>CAWCPP010000053.1:0-53781 GCA_963797295.1 uncultured Planctomycetaceae bacterium | reverse complement strand
AGGAGTCTTTAGCGAGGTTACCGGGCCGGATCAGTGAACAAATTGGTAGTGGCGTGCGTATCACCTGGTAGAGTTCTACCAGGAGATCTCCCATGCCAGGACCCGGCGAATACCGACCCGATCCCACCGAGGGCATCACCCGCATCGAGGATTTGCCCAAGACCAAGATCGGCTGCCAGAGCCGCAATTTCCGACGGCGACCCTGCCCACGCTGCGGTCACAGTTCCTACCGCGACCGCCAGTTCCGTCGCACTCTCCACGACCTCGGCAATCCCCTCACCGGACGGCCCCGCGACATCGTCGTGATCTACTCCCAGCATTATCTGCACCCGCTGCCGCAAGTACTTCAACGCCGACATGACCGACCTGGCCGCACCCGGCAGCCACTACACGCGACGCGTCGTCGACGCCGCCGTCCGCCTGGTCATCGAGGACGGTTACCCTATCGCACCGCCAGTTGGACCCTCTGGCGCGACATCGCGTGTTCGTCCCTTACGCCACGATCCAGAACTGGGTCGAGGCCGGGGGAAAAGGCGGCGCGACGAATCGACACCGACTACCTCGACTGGGCACTGTCGGACTTCTCGGGCTTCATCGCGGCCGACGAACTCTATGACGGCCCGTTCTGCATCCTCTCGATCGTCGACAACCGCACCTTCAAGCGGCTCTCCTACCAGGTCCTCGACCACGACCCGACCAAGCCCGACATCGAGGCGTTCTTCCGCCGCTTCCACGCCGCCCTGAAGCACGCGGGTTGACCCTCAAGGGGATCACGACCGACGGCTCGGCGCTGTACCCTGAGCCGATCGCCACGGTCTTCGGCGATGTGCCGCATCAACTCTGCACGTTCCACGTCCTCCGCGACATGACCAAGGCGGTCCTCTCCGCCGTGGCCAAGCTGCGCAAGGACCTGGCGGCCGGCGCCCCCAAGTTGCCGCGGGGTCGTCCCGGCCCGAAGGCGGCGAAGCGTGCCGCCCGCCGCAAGAAGCGGATCGAGCAGAAGGTCAGCGATCTGTTCGAGCACCGCTACCTCTTCGTCCGGCACCATCTGACTGCCTCCGAACGGAAGACCTTGGCGCGGATCACCCGCGGTCAGCCGCAACTCCGCAGCCTGCGCGGCTGATGGAGGAGGTCTATCGGCTGTTCGACCGGCGGTGCCGGACGGCGACGGCATTGGCCAAGCTGGCGAGACTGCGGACGCGATTGCGGCGCTTTGTCCAGCTGCGGAGGTGCTGAAGAAGTTGTTCTTGCCGGGTCTGGAGAAGGCGTTGGTGTTCCTGGACGAGAAGCTCTTGGGAGCGACGTCGAACGCGGTGGAGCGCGGGAACCGTCGGTACCGGAAGATGCAGAAGACGGTGTACCGGGTGCGGACGCAACGGTCGATCGAGGCCCGGCTGGCGCTGGACCTGCTCCGGGAGCGACAAGCCGGAGCCGGGCCGAGACGACCAAGACCCTTCACGAGGCGAGGGCGGCGTGATCCAATGACCCGGTATCGTTGCTACAGTGTCGTAATAAGCCGAATAACGATCGAGGCGACAAGAAGTCTGAAGAACCCAAGGGCAAGAAGGATCGGGTATCGAAGGACGAAGAGAGCAAAAAGAATCAGGATCACTCGAAACATGAGGGCGGGCAAACCAGGAAGCCGCCGTCGACGATATGCACGATGATGTTTTCTGGCGTGGTGGCCGTCGTCGCCGGGATTGGAGGGCCTGGGGCTATTCCTATTTCTTCGGTCCGGACAAGTCCAAGTCGGGCGATCAAAGCTCGTCCAGCAAGGACTCGGGATCCGGGAAGTCGTCGGCTCGTCGGCAAATCCGACTCGGGGTCCGGTTCAGGCTCAGGGTCGAGTTCGGGCGGTTCCGACTCCAGGTCGGGATCAGGTTCAGGTTCAAGCTCAGGGTCGAGTTCGGATCAGGGTCAAGCTCGGGTTCTGGAGGTTGAACCGAGTGTTGATTCGATCCTGATCGATGGGCCTCTTGCTTCGGCGGGAAAACTGTTCCAACATGAGGCCATGGCGACGACGTTGGTCGCCTTCTCCACGCATTCGACAGGCAACCAAGAGTCTTGCCATGGCCGACCTTCTGACGTGTTTCCACCTGCGCTGTTCCACGTCACTGGGCACTGTTGGAAACGGTTGATTCACAGACTCAGACCTCCTGACCTGCGGGATTTTGATCTGGAGCTATTTCTGGGGTCTCGGGCCTGGCCTGCGATCGAGTAGACGAGTTGCAGGTTGGTGCCAGGATAGGTGAACTCCGCTGCGTTGAGGTGGTCCAGCAAATGCGCAATCGCCCGGTTGGAACGCGGATTCGACATCGGATGGACACTGACACGCAGCCGCCGCTGCTCCTGATCAGGCAGCAGATCGGCCGCCGAGAGAAACAAATCTCGCAACAGGCTGCGAGCGTCGTCGGTCCGGGCCAGCACCTCCCGCACGATTGATGCCATCGCCGTCTCGGCGCGATAGGCGATCATCTTCACCGTGTCTGCCAGTTGCTTACGACTGGGTGCCAGACGCTCGAACTTTTCCGCCTCGGGCAACTCGCCCCACTTCAGGTGGCTGGGCGTCGTCTTCAGCTTATCGTTGATCTCCATCAACTCCTTTCCAAACTGCTCGATCTCTTCCACCAACTCGGCTTTGCGCTTTTCCCACTTGGCTAACCCGGGCGCGTCCGATTCCGGGTGCAACGTCAGCTCGGCAAAGCGAGCTTGCCGATGGGTCAGCTTCGACTTGACCGACCGTTTCTGGCGGTCCAGTTCCCGCCACCGAGGGTTCACCACCGGCCGCTTGGTCTCAGGAATCTCCTCCGTGCGATACTCATTAAGTGCATCAATGGCAAAGTGTTCCATCATGTAGCGGAAGAAGTTTTCCTGAGACCATCGACTGAACAACTGCACAGAATCCTGCAACGCCGACCCAGCGAATGCCGTGCTGATCAGGCTCACCTGGTGCCCGCTGGTGGTCAGTTTGCGGATCTCCCGTACCCACAGTCCGTTCTTCCGGTTGCCGATCCACGTGCCTCGCTCGGCCAGTTTCAGCCGGACTGACTCGCCATTGGGCAGCATCGTTTCGATCTCCGCGAACTCGAGGGTCGGCCACTCGCCCTTGGGAAACTTGTGGTAGGTGATGCAGGCAATGCGGTGTGTCTGCCACATGTCCTTGAGGAACTCCGGGCTGTACCCTTCGCGGTCGAATAGGATCACGAAGCGTGCGCGATAGCCGTCGGCCTTAAGCTCCTCCGCGGTCGGTTGGCCGGGGACCTCCTGGAGCAGGCGCGGCACGATGTCGGTGCGCAACGCCTCGAGCAGCCCGTGGTCAATCGGCCGTTCGACCGCGAAGTACGGCTGGCCCAAAATGTCGTTGACCCAGTAGTCGGTCGTTCCCCGAAGGCACAAACGCTGTCGCGAGACATAGCGTCTGGGCAGCGCGGTCTGATTGCCGTGGTAGAGGCGAACGTGTCCGTCGACGTAGAGGGCACCAGCCAGTTCGGGCGCGGCCTCCAGCCAGTCTCGGGACAACAGCCCGGCCCATTTTTCGGGGCCATCGTCGATACTCAGGGCGGCGAGCTTGCGCCGCAGACAGCGGACCTCGGGAACGCGGTCCAGCCCCAACAGTTTGCCCAACTCGCCTGGCGGTTGATATTGCAACTGCTCGACGGCCTTGAAGCGGCACAGCGCCATGTAAGCCAAGAGGATGATCACATGCAGGGTGCTGTAGTAGCCGCGTAGTTTACTCAGGCAATCGTGGATGTGTCGAAACAGGCCATTCTCCGCCAGAGCCGGCAAGGCACACAGCACGCCACCGAAGGAAACGTCGCGGCAGACTTCAAAACGAGTCGACGCCCCATCGAGAAGACCCACTGCCGCCCAGACACGTTCGTCCGGCCGTGTGCACGCTGTGCCCATCTCGGCCGCGGCGTCTTGGGCGGCTCGCGTGGATTTGTCGGTGCCAATGGGAGGTTGTCCCACGGAGCCGTTTTCCGGTGCTGACTCCGTCGCTTGAAGTCGCGCGGGTTTGATCAGTCGCCCCTGGTGGATGGCCTTGCGGAGTGTGTCCAGCTTCAGGCCCAGGTGCTCGGCGACTTCTCTCGGGCTCCAATCCGCTGCCAGCAACGGTTGTGCTTGGGCCGTGACCTCTGGCGTCAGCACCGAGGCGCCGCGGGCCGCACGACGTGCGTAGAATGCGTCCACGCCGCCGGTGCGATAGGCATTGACGCTCCGAATGACGCAGCTCTTCGACACGCCGAAGGTCCGCACGATATCCACCTGGCGGCAGACGCCCTGGCAGATCAGTTGGGCGGTAAACATCCGGAACGCACGGTGGTCCTTCTCGGCGTGTTGAAAGATCGGGTGCACGCCGCAGAAGTATGTCCACTGGCCGTTTTCGCGTACGACACTGATCAGGTCGCTGATGCGCGTGGCACCATCGGCGATGAGCGGTAATAATGCTTGGGGAATGGTACCTTCCTCCTGGTACGTGCCAGGTGATCTCGATAATCACGGAAGGTACCATTTCTATTTCCCACCCTGCACCCCTGTCGTCTCAGACGAGGATCTCCCAAACTCAATCCCTGCCGGTCGATAAGTCCCACCTCCGCCGTTTTACGCCGGTCGCAGATCAGGAGGTCTGACCTTGATGGGATAGAGAAAGGAGGCGTGGAGGAGTTGCTGGCATTGAAACGCATCTTCAGGTTGCCAGCACCGCTTAATCGGTATGACATGCAACCGGCAAGAATCCAGGACGGGTGGCTTGGTGTCCGAGATTCCGAAGGAGAGTGCCGGGGAGACTTCAAGTATTGGAGTCCGAAAATCCATGCCGCATGTGTCACAAAAGTGCCGTGAAAATGGTTCCACCCGAGAACAGGTGTTTTTGTATTCCCTGAGGAACTTTCTAATGAACACGCGAATAACTTGTCTGGTTTTCTGGGGGTTCCTAGGGTCGCGGGAACGGAGGAAAACGTTGTTCGCCCCAGCGAGCTTCTGGGTAGCTGGAAGTTGGTGATGGTCAAGCTGAGAGGACAAGAACCGGACACATTTAGCAATAGCGCAAAAGTCGACCTCGTATTCTCGAAAGATGGCTATGCGATAGGCCCCGAGCAAAGGGGCAAATACAGGGTAGGTCCTGGGGGCGAAATAGACTTGACGGCAAATGTCGGTCCGAGAAAAGGCAAAGTTCTTCGAGGGCTTTTCAAGGTTGACAAACGTAAGCTTATACTTGCGCTGCCGCTCGATCCTGAGAGCCAAAGGCCTAAATCATTTGTCTCAAAAAGCGATGTAGATGTGATCTTATGCACATATGTTAAGCTTCCTGATACATGAGGATGCCAGCGGAAGTGGAACCTCAATGTTACGCGAAAGCGTTAAGGGGACACTGTTGAATGGCATTGAATTATCGACGTAAAGGTCAGTGCGCACGTCTGTTACGGCGAATCCTGCGAACGCATGAGGGTCCCCCCTCGTACAGGTGGATAGGACAAGCCACCTGTTTTGTTGGAGGATCCTCCGATGCAAGCGTATCACCGACTCACTAGCATCCTGTGGCGAATCCGGCAAGATGTCGCCACGCTCCTCGGCAAGGAGGCCATCGACGACGCCTGTCGCGAGGAGAACTACACCTGGAAGGATCGGCTCCTCAACCCCGCCAATACGGTCCATCTGTTCATGCTCCAGGTCCTCAACGAGAACGCCGCGCTGAACGACGTGCCCCACCGCAGCGGCGAGTCGTTCACCGGATCGGCCTTCTGCAAGGCGCCAAGCGGCTCCCTCTGGGAGTCTTCAAGCGGCTGCTCTGCCGCCTGGCCGAAACTCTGCTGCCTCGCGGCGACCGGACGCTCGGCGACGACGATGGCCGCTGGCGGGGCCATCGCGTCTTCATCATGGACGGCTCGAGCTGCTCGATGTCCGACACCCCCGAGTTGCAGAGGGAGTTCGGCCAGCCGGGCAACCAGCGTCCCGGCTGCGGGTTCCCGGTGGCTCACCTGCTGGTCCTGTTCCACGCCGGCACCGGGCTGCTCCGGGAGGTCTTGACCTCCCCACTGCGCACCCACGACATGTCGCAGGCCGTGCAACTCCACCCGGCGCTGGAGGCCGGCGACATCGGCCTGGGGGACCGTGCCTTTTGTTCCTACGCGCACCTTGCCCTGCTGAGGCTCAGGGATGTCTTCGGCGTCTTCCGAATCCATCAGAAGATGAAAGTCGAATTCTTCGCCGATGAGCGCGCCGCCGCAGCGGGTAGCGGCCGGCGGCGGATGGCTCGCTGGCTGCACCGGCTGGGGGCGATGGACCAGTTGGTGGAGTGGATCAAGCCGCGCAAGGCCCCGGACTGGATGACGGCCGAGGAGTACGCCGCCTTGCCCGAGCGTCAGGTCGTGCGCGAGCTGCGATATCCCGTCGGGCAGCCCGGATTCCGGAC
The DNA here is from genome assembly GCA_963797295.1 of uncultured Planctomycetaceae bacterium. Classification (GTDB taxonomy): domain Bacteria; phylum Planctomycetota; class Planctomycetia; order Isosphaerales; family Isosphaeraceae; genus Aquisphaera. Next base: position 47,369 of record CAWCPP010000053.1, on the reverse strand, counting down.
CCGTTGGGTGACCCTGGTCACGACCCTGCTGGACGCGGAGCTGTATCCGATGCTGGCGCTGGCGTCGCTCTACCGGCAGCGGTGGCAGGTGGAGGAACATCTGAAGGAATTGAAGACAACATTACACATGGATGTGTTGCGTTGCAAGACAGTCGAAGGAGTGCTCAAAGAGTTACATGTTGTTGCCTTGGTATACAACCTGGCGCGGTGGTACTGGGCGCCGCGTCGCGGCGACAGGGGCAGCCGATTGGGCGGCTGAGTTTTGTCGACGCCGTGCGGTGGCTGAGGTCGGCCAAGGCCGGGGAACGATTGGCCAAGTTAGTGGTCAACCCGGACCGGCCCGACCGGATGGAACCGCGGGTCGTGAAGCGACGACCGAAGGAATATGACCGCATGACCCTGCCGCGGGCCGAGCTGCGGAGGCGGCTACTGGCGGGGGAAGTCGCGGCGTGAAGGAGGTGTAGGCGGACCGAGCGCATGATGAGGAATGCAGGTCGACTCGACGACATGAGGGGGGTATCGTCGTCGCCTGATTTCGGGCCGTGATCCAGTCACGGCAGGCGCGATGGCCCATCGAAGATATCATATATTAAGTATATGTTGATCCGATGTAACAAGTCGCTCGCCTGAAGTCCTTTGTCCGCAACGGCTCATGACTTCTCAATGCCATTCTTTTAGGAAAGCACTATTTAACCTAAATTACCAGTGTCCCCTGGTATGTGGTTTCCTTGAGAGAATTTCTTCTTCTCTCTGCACCATCCGGACTACTCTGCGGCAATTGGGACTTTTCCAGTCCCTTGTCCAGGAGGTGTTCGCATGGCTACCAAATTCAAGTCAAGAGCTCGTCGCTCGCGTGGCTATCTCACGATTGTCAAGCCTTCCGGCTCGCTCCACCCGCGGGTTCAGAAGGTCGGTCCCGAGCACTTCGGTATCGTGGCCGTGGATTGTGCCAAGGCTCGCTCCAAGTGGATGCTCGCCGATTTCTACGGAGGCATCCTCATTCCACCCACCGTGGTCGAACACAACAAGCAGGGCTTCGACTCAATGATCGCCGAGATCCGCGGCGCGATCGAAAGTCGCGGCCTTGGAGATCTGCTCGTCGCCATCGAGCGCACGGGCATCTATCATCTTCCAGTTAAACGTGTGTGCGTATCAAATGACTTTGACACGCGAATTGTCCACCCACTGACCACCAAGCAATACCGCCTGCCCGCCGATCCGGGAAACAAAACCGACGACACCGACCTCTTCGCCATTCATCGCGCCACCACCAACGGCTTCGGTCTCATCGAGTTGCCCCTCGATGAGGTTCACGGGCCACTCCAGTTGCTGGAGCGATACCGGCGGAATCTGGTACGCAAGAACGCCTCACTGCGCAATCAGATTATTGCGCTTCTTGATGTTCTTTTGCCGGGGTATACCGGTCTCTTCGACGACGTTTTCAACAACCAGGCAGCCATCACCATCGCCCGCAGTGTGCAGTCGGCCTCGAAGGTTCGCGAACTGGGCAGCGAAGGACTGGCCCAGATCCTCAAGGCGTTGAATGTGCGCTATCAACGCCGCACCCTGAACAAAATCCTGGACTGGGCCAATGGGATCGAGAATACCACAGAGTATTCTCAGATGTACCATACAATAATGGTACATCTTGACGATGAGCGGTGCGGCCGACTTCAGCATATCGCCAAGCTGGAGCAGGAAATGGCCGGATTCCTGGCGCGCACCGCATACGTGGTGCTCTTGAGCATTCCCGGAATCAGCATCGTGACGGCCGCCGAATTCGCTGGCGAGATGGGTCCGATCGCCAATTACGCAAATGATCAGGCGATTACCGGTCGCGCCGGGATCTATCCCTCCCGCTACCAGAGCGACAAGGTCGACCGCAGCGACGGTCCGCTGGTGCGCCGCGCCAACCGCAAGCTGCGCGCCGTGATCATGATGATCGCCGATAATCTGCTGAGCTGTAACCGGTTCTTCAAAGCCCTCAAGGTGCCCTGGATGGCCGCGGGGATGAGACAACAGGCCATGTGCGTCCGCGTCGCCAAGCGGTTCTGTCGAATCGCCTATCAGATGGTTGCCGGCAGCCAGGTGTTCCGGCACCCCAGTTGCCAGAAGCGTGACGCGATCCTCCGCAAGCTGTCGCTCTTCCACGCCGAGCACGGCAGCTCGATGGCTCAGGTCATGGCCGATCTACAAGCGGCCGCGGACCACATTCCCAAGAGCGAGCACGCCTCGGAGGCCAAGAGCCTCTACGAGGAGTTGCAACCGAGTCCCCGCCGAGAGCAATGCGGGCCGCGCCGGCTGGGGGAGATTTTGCCCGTAGTCTTGGCGAAGCTGGGGGTGAATCCTGTAGACTTGAGTGTGAAGGGGGAGAACGACCTCACGTGACCGCACGGGCCGAGGAGCCGAATAACGCCTGGTGTCCCCGTGGCACTCGATGCCTTTGACTAAAGCGTGGCGCTCTGTCGGATCACCAACGCCTGATACGGCGGCGTGGGGTCACTCCCCTGATGTACCAGTATGGCGAGATGTGATCCATTGTTTATGACAGAAGTGGCACACTTGGCCCTGTCGTTGCCTGGTCAAATGTATCCCACGAACTCGCAGTAGTGCGAGCATGGATGTGGTGTGCGCTCACGTTCCCGTCCCAAAACCCGCATGGCGGTCTTTCGCTACCCATCTTCACAACGCACGATACCAGCCTGCTTGATCCGGCACTTTTTCTCCGAGATCAAGTTTGGTTCACGGAGAAAGACATTTCCGGCGCGACAGAACTTTATTCCCTGCAGGACTTCAGCGTCAGGAAAGGGGAAGCGATCCAGAAGGGATATCTCGTCGGTCGGTATGGAGCGATCCCGGTATTGAAGAGATTCGAATTCTCTCAATCTTTGAGGACGACATCCGAGCCCGAACTCGTTACTCCGATTAGCAATGACGATTTATTGACGGCTTCCCGAGACTTTGGATAATAAGTGATTGCATCTACGAAGCTGGTTAGGGCACTCGCATGGAGTCGTTAGCTGTCAATTTCATGGCACACGTCGCGTATGATTAAGGAATAGTTAACCATGGCCGTCGGGGTTGACGAGTCGAACAGTGTGCCTCCAGTGCGTACAGTTCACTGTAAAGACTACCATAGGCCGAAGACCGGCGGAAATCCCGGCTCGCTTCGGAATCAGTACCAGAGGAAGTCGACCTGTCCGTCATGGGCAATGGACCAGGACTTGCAGTGGAGGCTTATTCAAGAAGCACTGGAGGACACAGCCGGCGCAAGCGATTCGTTGGGCCGGCCCAAGAAGCTTTGGAACGCGGTCGAGGGGCGAATCTTCGTAGGCGTCTCATGTAATCTTGCACAGCCAGTTTATAATTGTTACCCCGAGGTGCCGGCTGATGGCGGGCTATTCGAGGAGCTGCAGCGTCGTGCCGAGCCGCCACTCGGGACCAAGTCCCCAGAAGAGTGGCGGGTCGGTGATGGGCGTTTTTCGACTGAATGTTGATTTCGATGACACCGTTGAAGAGCTGGCACTCCTGAGGATCTCACTGTTGCCGATTTCAGCATTAGCGTCGATGACGACTGCTTGACTCTGAACCGGCCGCGCAGGAAGTCGTCTTCTCCCCGCACCAACATCGGAGAGCGTCTATGGGCCCGTCAGTGGGCTCGCTGATTGGCTGATCGAGAACTCGAGGCGCTTTGCTCTGGGAATCGGCTACACCCTTTTGCAAGAGTCGGATAGGCGATGAGACTTCCGAAAAGCCGCCTATTCCGGGCGTTACGGAGGCCCTCCAGAACTGGGACGGGTACACACAGGATAGCTCAGAGATCCCAGGCTTTGCAGACTGGCAACATCGGCATCTCCTGGGGCACGCCTGCTCGGATCTTGCGATTCCCTCGATCGTAATTGTCCCTGAGGATCGACATGTCATTCTGGCCGTGGATCGGCTGCCCCTGAGCCTTGCTCCCTCTGTGCAATTCGTCCCTGCTCGCGGTCAGGAGAAGTCTTGGGGGCTCTTTGTTGTTCGCAAAGCAGACTTTGAGGCAGAGGCAAGGCAATTCGTAGAACGAACGATTGAGGCGCACAGTCCGCGGTACAGTTTGAATACTGGGGAAACTGGCTGAGAGATCGGTGGCAGCGCGCCCAAACCGATGAAACCGATCCAGCAGCTCGCCTTCGCTGGATGGTCGGCGAAGTGAGTGCGAGAAGGGTTGAGGAGCTCAGGACCGACCAACCACGAATTGCAACGGGCCTGTGCCAACTCTTGCTGGATTGCCCTTTGGTCACCGCGGTGGAGGAACTTGCTCCTGTCGAGGGTATGCTAATAGACCTGGTAAACAGTGGACTGCAACCAACTCCCGGCGGAGGAGTACCAGGTTGGCAGAGGCTGAACACTTCACGAGTGTCAACGAATCAGCCGGACTTCTTGCAAGGCTACCAACTGGCTCGTCTTGTCCGGGAGAAGGTTGGACTCGGGGACGACCCAATCGACAGCCTACCGCACTTACTTCGCGAGCTGGACATTCAATGCGACAAAAGCATTAATAGTTCCCTGTTCCGCGCCGCGGGTTGCGCAGCCCCCGGAAGACGGGCTCATCTGGTGCCCTCGGCGAGCGAGGGCAGAATGCAAAGCTATACGGCTTCACGTTTTGCCATCGCATCCGCATTCGGGCGCCTGCTCTGGCAAGCTCGAGTACCCGGACAAGACTTGCTTTGTGGCGCACCAAGGCGACCACGCGATGCTCAGCCAAAGCCGCAGAGCCAATGCATTTGCCGCGGAATTCCTGCTTCCTGCAGCCGCGATCGAAGCGGCATTCTCAGAACAAGTCGTTTACTCTCTGGCGGAACTATACGGGATTTCCAGTAGCGCAGCGCGATGGCAGTGGCGCAATGTTCAACAACTACGATGACAGGCTGGCACTGGGGAGACCGAGGGGGACATTGCGAATTGTGTCGTCTGGGGCCCCCGCGCGTATCCCGACGGCTATCGTGCATTGAAAGCATATTCACAAGTCTCAGTGGCAGCACACGCCCGACGCGATCGATTGTAATGGCATCGTCCCAAAGTGGGGCCGACGTGGAATTGTCTCGTTTGACACTTGGCGGGCCGTTCATAGTAACCCGAAGCGTGAGCGAAGGTCGACACAAATCCATGCGGGGAAAGGGAAAACCCCTTAATATAGGCGCACCTGCCTGTCACTTCGTCGACGCAAGAAACGAGGGCTTGGGACGATCCCATTGTAATCCAGGCACGACCGTTCACGAGCTCGTCGAGAAACTGATCCAGCTCGCCGGAATAACAATCGAGAAGTACCGAGCCTCCTTTCCACTTCCTGACCCAAAGCACGAAAAGGCAGGCGCAGCGAGGCGGACATAGGATTGAGATGTGCGCCTACCGCATGGAGAGAGGGCAACCTCACTCAATCCGGTCGGCCGCACGCGGCAGGATGCCCGCGATATTCGGCCCTTTGTGTTTGTTGTCATGGAGACAGCTCCACGCCAGGTTCTCCAGGATTGTCTCGCCCCCGTGTTGCTCGGCGATGATGTGGTCCAGTTGAAATGGTAGCGGATCGAATCGCCTTGGAATGCGGCAAGAATCGCATCGATCTTCAGCGAGCTGGCGGACCTGATCCAGCAGGGCTCGATTCATTCGTCACCGGATTCCGACGCGCGGATCGCTTTCAAAGATCGGCGCACCTTCGACTGAAGAATCCCTAGCGTCTGCCCGACTCGAATAGAGTTGTCGAGTTCGACTACCTCCTCAGACTTCAATTTCCCTTGGCGGTTCTTGGCCGCCAGCCGATTCATCCGCCTTTTGTCTGACACGCTGAAACGCAGCCTTAGGATTGCACGAGCCGCATCAGATGACAGGACTGGCTGATCCGAATCAACCACCCGACGCAGAATCGCCATCTCGCTGGTCGGATTCACCGTTGTTCCAGGCATGGCCTACACCTTTCTGCATGTCCTTTTTGCAGCTTCTATTCTACGCGGCTTCCTCTTCGGCTTTGCTTCTTCAGTGCTACCACGCCGGACGCAAGTCCGGTAGTCGTCCTCAGCCTCGATCTGCTGCTCGTTGGTGAGGTGAGCGAGGTTCAGACCGCCCGTTTCGGAGATCGCCTTGCCCTGTTCGTAGAGACCGGCACGACGGCACTGCCGCAGCCAGTCGAGCAAGTCAGAGTCGCTACCGGGACGATCGTTGTCCCGAACTGGCTCGCCGTCGATCAGGGCGTTGGCGAAACGCTTGTTCCGCCACGGAGTGCCGGTCTGACGCAAAGCCGCCTTCTGCTCTCGCTCTTGCTCGTTGCCGGCAGGACACCAGGTACCCTCGGTTGTCTTGATGAAGTATTCGGGCAGCCAGTCGGCCAGAAGTCGCCTCGGCTTATCGGTGACGGGGAGGGATTACAATGCATGTTCTTCTCCTTCTTCTCACGTCACGTTCGGCCGGTGTATCAAAGGGAGGTTCTTGCTCGCGAGGTGCTCTCTGGTAAAATGTATACCTGATCGGCCCATGCATGCTGGTGTCATTGTGATGGCGTTGCGAGGCACGCCCACAAGCAAGAACCTGCGAGCACCTGGGCCTTTTGGCTCCTCCCGCTCTCCCCCGCGTAGGTAGTTGCTCGGCATGGCCAAGATGAAGAAACCGTCGCCCGAACCGCCCGTGCCGTCGAGCTTGCTTCCCGGCTTCCAGCACCTGATCCCGAGCGCCGCGGCCGCTCCACTCGCGGCGCACATCCGACCGCTGTTCCTGCCCGACCTGGTTCAGCAGATCGCGCACAACAAGCAAATCGACGCGCAGCGCCGCGAGCAGGCACATCCCGCCTTCAAGAAATGGGCACAGGACCTGAAACTTGGCGTCTTGCAGCAACTGCACGAGACCCAGGTCGAACAGGACTTCAACCACGTGTTGCTCCGCGCTGGGCTACACGACCCAGTCGGATGCGGCGGCGGACCAGAACCAACCCTGGACGCTGACCCCGAAGTGGCCCGTCCCCGGCTCGGGCGAGGTCGACGCCGCGCTCGGGACGTTCCGACTCGACGAGGCCGGCCACCTCGCCGGCCAGCCGCTGGTCATGGTCGAGCTGAAAGGGGCGAAAGTCGACCTCGACCGCAAGATGCCAACGCGGAACATCACCCCCGTGCAGCAGGTCTGGAACTACCTCAACGCCTCCGAATCGGCGCAGTGGGCCATCGTCTGCAACTACGCCGAGATCCGGCTCTACAGCCGCCAGAAGTCGTCGAACCACGTGCACCGCGTGTTCCTGACCGAGCTCGACGACCCGGACAAATTCGCCGAGTTCTACGCGATCTTCCACGCCGCCAGCCTGCTGGGCACCGGCCTGTTCGCCCAGAACACGGGCTGGCTGCTCCGGGAGACGGGCGAGCGGCAAGAGAAGGTGAGCGTCGATCTGTACCGCGAATACGCCGAGCGCCGGGTCGAGCTGATCCAGGAGCTTCAAGCCAAGGGCGTGACCGAGCTCGACCGCGCGATCGAGGCCGCCCAGCGCCTGCTGGACCGGATCCTGTTCATCGCCTTTGCCGAGGATCGGGGCCTGCTTCCCGACCGCAACCTTCTCAAGCACACGTCGTTCGTGCGGGTCGCCGGCCTGACCGCGTGGCAGGCATTGTATGGGGTGAATACTACTTGCAGTCGCACAGGGGCTTCTTTTGGTGCTCTCGTTGGGCAGTTCCCAATACAGCAAAGCTGACCGGTGATAACACTCATGGCCATACCCGATTTTCAATCCGTGATGTTACCCTTCCTGGAAACCTTGAGGGATGGCACAGAACGCACCATGCGGGAACTGACGGAACAATTGCGCTGAGGTTCAAATTAACCGAGGAAGAACGTCAGGAACACTTACCAAGCGGCCCGCAATCGCTGTTTTACAACCGGGTCGCCTGGGCGAAGACTCACCTGAAGAACGCAATGTTGATCGACAACCCGGTGCGCGGGAAAGTCAGAATCTCCGAAGAGGGTCAGAAAGTTCTGCTCCGGAAGCCATCGTCCATCAATTGCAAATTTCTCAAACAGTTTCCCTCGTACTTGAAGTTCATAAGCCATGCAGCGGATCAAGCAGGCGAGGGGAAGCAAGAGACGGTCATCGAAAGCACACAGACCCCTCTGGAGTTGATGGACGCCTCGTTCAACACGCTCCGAAAAGCGACCGCGGAAGAGTTGCTAGCCCGTCTGCAAACCTGCTCCCCGGCCTTCTTCGAGCAGGTCGTCGTCCGCCTGCTTCGGGCGATGGGTTACGGCGGCGTCACCGGCGAGGCCTCAGTAACAGGGAAAAGTGGTGACGGAGGCATCGACGGAATCATCAAGGAAGACAAGCTCGGCCTCGACGTGGTGTGTATCCAGGCTAAACGATGGGACGGCTCCGTGGGTCGGCCAGTGATCCAAGGCTTCGTCGGGAGCATGAACTACGTCCGGGCAAAGAAGGGCGTGATCCTCACCACGTCTCAATTCACGAAGGATGCCCTCGACTACGTGGACCGGATTGAGGGCGAAGAAGGTCGTACTGATAGATGGCCCGCGACTTGCCAATCTCATGATCGAGCACAACGTCGGTGTCACTCCGACAAAGCTGTACGAACTTAAGGAAGTCTCCAACGACTTCTTTGACGAAGACGAGGGGTAGCACATCGTTCGATGAACAGGGCAGACAATCAAGCAGGTACAGCAGGTCACGGGCTCTGACTGAGAACTACGGGGTCTGACCACATCGGCTGGGTCGTCCTATCGCTCGGTGCGACCGTACTCACGGGACACCTGGAATCAATTTGAAGCTGATTTGATAGCGGTAGAAGACGATGCTCGGCGCCATCTTCAGTGCCCTGCGAATCCTCGCGTCGTCCTCGAGTGCGATGATCACTCCCCTGACGGTCTGGCCCTCCTCAACCAACTCCTCCTGTACATAGCCCATGTAGCGGAGTGCCTGCCCAACAACCGCATCGCTGGCTTTGCCTTTCTTGAGTTCCACGACCAATAGCACCTTCTTATCCTTGCTGATTGCGAGGATATCAAGGGGACCGGTATCGGTCGGGTATTGCTGCCCGACATCCTCGCCCTCCTCCTGGTAAATATCGTATTCCTTGCCAAGTTCGGTCTGGGCCCAATTCTGCACCAGAAAGTCTTCGAGGTGCTTCTCCATGACGAACGCGGCAGGGTCTTCCACCGCGCCATCGGTCGCTGAATTCCGGGGACACCATACGTAACTCTTGGCCTTCGGGGTCAGACCCCAAGAAAAATGCGGCCTGACCCCAAGGACCGACGAAGGTTAAGAAAAGACTCACGTCCCCTTCTCGGCCGGTTAAAGTCTCTCACAGCCAGGCGGCACGCCACCATGGATGCGTATTCCGGGTGGGCAGCGTCCTTGGCCGGCGATAGAATGAAATTCAGTGCTTTAACAATTCTCGCCGGGAAGCCTCATGCTTGACATCAGCCGCGACATCCATTCGTTGACCGATTTCAAGAAGAATACATCCGAATTCGTTGAGCAGTTGAAGCAGACCGGCGAGCCGGTCGTCCTCACCATCAACGGCAAGGCCGAGTTGATCGTACAGGACGCCGCCGCCTACCAGAAGCTTCGCCAGGTGGCCGAAGAAGCCAGGGTGCTCGACGGCATCCGTCAGGAAATTGAGGACATGAACGCGGGCCGCACCGTCAGCCTCGACGAATTCAAGGAGCACGCCCGCACCAAGCACGGAATCAAGGCGTGACCTATCGCCTTCGCGTTACCGCTCGGGCCGTGGGCGACGCCGATGAGGCGTACGCCTGGATCGCCGAGCACCTCTCGCCCACCCAGGCCGAACGTTGGTATCAGGGTGACGACTACGATTCATCGAAGTCAAAGGGCGCATCAACGGGGCGATGACGGTCACCATTAGCAAGAACGAGATGATGACCGGGATGAACAAGCCGGATGACTTCATCCTGGCGATTGCCCTGATCGACGGCGAATCGGTCGATCTTCGCTATGTTCGCAAACCGTTCACATGTGAGCCGGATTTCGGGGCCACGAGCGTGAATTATGAACTGGCCGCCTTACTGGCCGTGGCCGGGGAGCCGGCATGAGCAAACCTTCCCTACACCCCGACTACACCGTCCTTTTCAAGGAGATCAAGGACCGCATCGCTCAGGCCCAGACGCGGGCCGTGCTCTCGGTCAACGCCGAACTGGTCCGGCTCTACTGGGACATTGGCCGGTTGATCGACAGCCGCCAGCGGCAGGAGGGCTGGGGCGCCGCCGTCATCCCCCGGCTGGCCAGGGAGCTCAGGAATGAACTACCGGAACTGAAGGGGTTCTCCGAGCGGAACATCGACCGCATGATCGCATTCTTCCGGGCCTATCCGAGACCTGACGGCTTTTCGCCACCGCCGGTGGCGAAATTGCCTCAGCCCCCAAAATCGCCACAAGCGGTGGCGAAATTGTCGGCCCGTCAAAAAGTGCCACAGGCTGTGGCACTAATCCCCGACTCGGTCCTCTGGTCTGTGCCCTGGGCGCACCACGTCGTCCTGATGGAGAAGGTCAAGGACGAGGCCACCCGCCTCTGGTACATGCACCAGACGCTCGCCAACGGATGGAGTCGCAACGTTCTGCTGCTGATGGTCAAGTCCGAGGCCCACGGCCGCCAGGGGAAGGCCCTCTCAAACTTCGACCGGCTGCTGCCGGCTCCCCAATCCGACCTGGTCCGTCAAGCACTGAAGGACCCCTACATCTTCGACTTCCTGACGCTGGAGGAGCCGTTTCACGAGCGGGAACTGGAGACGAATCTCCTCCATCAGCTCGAGCGCTTCCTCCTCGAACTCGGCCAAGGATTCGCGTTCGTCGGCCGCCAGTTCAACCTGAAGGTCGGTGACGACGACTTCTACGTTGATCTCCTGTTCTACCATTTGAAACTCCGCTGCTTTGTCATCATCGACCTCAAGAAAGGCGAGTTCAAGCCGGAGTTTACGGGGAAGATGAACTTCTACCTGGCGGTCGTGGACGACAAGCTCCGTCACGAGACGGACGCGCCCTCCATTGGCCTGATCCTCTGCCAGGATCGAAACCAGATCGTGGCCGAGTATGCCTTGCGCGGGGCAACCAGTCCGATCGGAATCTCGGAATACGAGCTCACCCGCGCGTTGCCGGTGAACCTCCGTTCGGCCTTGCCGACGGTCGAAGAGATCGAGTCCGAGCTGGGAGAGCCGACGAAGGGAGCACCAGACTCCGAGAACAACGAGGCGCGGGCGATCGGGCTCCTGGCGAGAAAACCGTCGAAGAAAGGCCGCAAGAAATGATCGCATGCGACCACAAGAGGCTGATCGAGGGGACTCTCGGCCGCGGAGTGAAGAAGCCGAACGAGCAGCCGTCGATCAGCGTGCTTCTCTGTGCCTCCAAGAACAAGGAGGTCGTCGGATATGCCATAAGCCAGGTTATGTCCACACCCCTGGTTGCCGAGTACGAGACTCACTTGCCCGACGAGAGGCTCCCCCACGAAATTCCGGGGACAAAATTCCGAGGCGAACGGGGACGAACCGGGAGGCGAACGGGGACGCAGCTAGTTACTCTTTGGCATACGTCCACTGGGCCGATCCGACTGGTGAAACTAACTGCGTCCCCGTTTCTGCGTTCGCTTTGGCATACGTCCACTGGGCCGATCCGACTGGTGAAACTAACTGCGTCCCCGTTTCTGCGTTCCTTGCTCGTAAGGTTTCCGGCCGGCTCGCGTATGAGGTAGCGAAGGGAACCGACTTCGAGCCGTGAAGGAGGCCGCTGATGGCCGAACGCGAACGATGCCCGAGCTGCGGTGGCGAGCTGCCTGCAAACGCTCCCCAGGGCCTTTGCCCAGCCTGTCTGCTCAGGCAGGGATTGGAGAGCGAGGCCACGGATTCTCCATCATCCACGCCGCCAAGCCCTCCCGACCCTGATGCGACAAAGACGTTTGAGCCCGGCGAGACTCCAGATGGTGTCGAGATCGCCGTCGAGCCCGGAACCAAGCTGCGCTACCTCGGCGATTACGAGCTGATCAGGGAACTGGGCCGTGGCGGCATGGGGGTTGTTTACAAGGCGCGCCAGCTCAGCCTGAACCGTCCTGTGGCGTCAAGTTGCTCAAGTCCGACATCCTGGCCAGCGATGACGAGCGGAGGCGGTTCCAGAACGAGGCCGAGGCCGTTCGCGCTCCTGGACCACCCGCACATCGTGCCGATATTCGAGGTGGGCGAGTACGAGGGACGTCAATATTTCAGCATGAAGCTCGTTGGCGGCCCGAGCCTGGAAAAAAGGTTGTCCGACTACGCTGCCGACCCGAAGGCCGCCGCGCCTGGTGAAGACGGCCGCGGAAGCCCTCCACCATGCCCATCAGCGCGGCATCCTGCACCGCGATCTGAAGCCCTCCAACATCCTGTTGGACGAGCGAGGCGAGCCGTATGTGACCGATTTCGGTCTGGCGAAGCGCGTTGAGGGCGATAGCGAGATGACGGTCTCCGGCGCGATCCTGGGTACTCCGCCCTACATGGCCCCGGAGCAGGCGTCGGGCCGGCGCGGAGCCGTGACCACGGCAACGGACGTCTATGGTCTGGGGGCGATCCTGTACGCTCTTCTGACCGGCCGAGCGCCGTTTCGTGGCGACTCGGTGGCAGAGGTTCTTCAGTTCGTGCGGGAAAACGCGCCCATCCCCCCCTCGAAGCTCAATCCCAATACCCCGCGCAACCTGGAAGTGATTTGCCTCAAGTGCCTCGAAAAGGTTCCCGGAGAGCGCTCTTATCGATCGGCCCAAGAGCTGGCTGACGATCTGCACCGATGGCTGCGTGACGAGCCGATTCTGGTCAGGCCCGTCAGCCAGACCGAGCGTGCTTGGCGATGGTGCCGGCGAAACCCCAGCCTCGCCGTAGTAGCTGCCCTCTTGGCGGCGGCGATTGTGATCGGAAGCGCCGTGTCGACGACTCTCGCGATCGTCGCCCGAAACGAGACAAAAGTTGCAGCGAAGCAGACCGGAATCGCGAAGGCCCAGACCGAACTTGCCTTGAGGCGGCTTTATGACGTCCGAATGATTCAGGTTCAGCGGTACTGGGAAGATTGGAACCCCCATCTGTTCCTCGAGGCCCTTGAAGAACAGCTTCCCGAGAACCAAGAGGGCACGGATCGCCGAGGATTCGAGTGGTATTACTGGCAGCAGAGGCTTTTGAGGGAACAAGTGTCGCTCCCCAGGCAGAAACGAGCGGTCAACGGATCGTTCGAAATCAGCCCTGACGGTTCCCGAATTGCCACGACCAGCTATGGGACATTGAAGATCTGGGACACGAGGACAGAAAAGGAGCTCCTCTCCTACAAACCGTTCGGTCAGGAGGTCATGGGGCTGGTGTTCAGTCCTGATGGCACTCGCTTCGCCACGGTCGGGACGGGCGACACGGAAAAGATGTGGGACGCGGCGACCTGCAAGCCGCTTTTCGACCTGCCGCCAAGTAACGCCAGGGTCGATGGGGTTATCTTCAGTCCGGACAGTCTTCGACTTGCCTATGTGAATGACCACAAGGTGAAGGTGTGGGACGCAAGGGGCGCTCGAGAACTTTTGGAGTTCGAGGACCAAGACGCTCGATCCTTCCTTTCGTTAGGGACCGATGGCTTTCGCCTTTGCACGGTCCCCGACCGGTCGGAGGGGCCAAAAAGCGTGAGAATATGGGATGCGACCAAAGGGCGAGAGATCGTGCGTCTCGATGGACAATTCACAAACTGGACCGGCGTCGTGGCAAGCCGCGACGGCAGGCGGATCGCCACTTACAATCAGGAATCCCTCGTTCAGATCTGGGACGCAGTCAGCGGGCGGGAAGTCCTCTCGCTCAAGCACAGGGGCTTGGTCGCTGACCCCATTTGGACGGGCCAGTTCCTCGTACCTGGTGGGATTTCGATGGCCCTCAATCACGACGGCACGCGGCTCGCGACGTGGAATGAAGGCCCTCTGCAAGTCTGGGACACCATGACCGGCACGCAACTTTTCGATTTCCGGGGAGCGATAACAGTTGGGCTGTCATTTTCTTTCAGTCCGGATGGGTCGCGGATCCTCTATACCGATAAGAACGGGCTCGTGGCTGCCTTGGATGTTACGGGATCGAAGGCGGTATCGACTAGGAAAACACGCAGTATCTTCTACGGATCTCGTCGATCGTGGGTGGTTTTCAGCGAGGTTCTATTTCGATGGGTCCCGGGTCGCCTCCACGGGAGATGACGGGTCGGTCAAGATCTGGGAAGCGGCGAACCAGGACGAGTCGATGGCCCTCAAGGCGAATAGCGAACTACAATGCGTGGCGATCAGCCCCGACGGCTCCCGAGTGGCTGCGGGCGGGGTGGACGGCATGGTACGTATTTGGGATTCGGCTACCGGGCGCCTCGCGCTGACGTTCAAGGGACACAAAGGCGAGATCAGGAGCGTTGCCTTCAGCCCCGACGGTTCGAGAATCGTTTCCGGTAGCCGAGATGGGACGCTCAAGGTTTGGGAACCAGATAGCGGCAACGAGCGGCCTGACCATGGATGGGGAGAAGGAGGTCGTCGGTGTCGCCTATAGCCCCGACGGGTCTCGCCTCGCCTCCGCGAGCTGGCAGGGCCGAGTAAAGGTTTGGGACGCGGTCTCGGGCCATGAGATCCTGAATATGAAGGGGACGAACCATGATGCTCAGAGCGTTGCCTTCAGCCGCGACGGGTTCCGGATCGCCTGCGCGGGTGGAATCCGCGATGCAGTGACAGGCAGGCAACTCCTGAAGATTCAGTCCGACAGGATGACTTACAACTCCGACGCAACTCGAATCGCCACTGCCGACCGTCCTGAGGGGCCTGCCATATCGAGTGCCCCAGTCCACATATACGATGCCGAGACGGGGCGGCAAACGCTAACGCTCCGTGGACATATCGGGTGGGTCAACGGCGTCTCATTCAGCCCGGACGGGTCTCGAGTCGCATCCGTCGGCACCGATAAGACCCTGAGAATCTGGGACGCGGTGACGGGACAGGAAACCCTGATTCTCAAGGGTCATTCCGACTACGTCAACGGCGTGGCGTTCAGCCGCGATGGCAAGCAGCTCGTCTCTTGTGATCGTGCCGGATTCGTGAAGATCTGGCAGGCTCCTCGTCCCGACTAAGCAGGTCCACAAAAGTCTTTTGACAGGGCCGACCGCAGCCAGAAATCGTCGGAGAGGACGCCGGACGTATGCAATGCCTCAAGGTCCGACAGCCCGGTGAGGAAACCGATAAAGCGGTCGACCTGGTCGTCGATCGTCTGGTACTGCCTGTTGGCAGCGACCACGTCCTTGCCCTGGCCCCACAGGGTGTCCATCGGGTTCAATTCCGGCGAGCGGGCCGGCAGCCACAAAAGGGTCATGCCCTCGGCCGCTCGCAACGAAGCCTTCGCCGTATGGCACGACCCCCCGTCCAGGAGCAGCGCGAGATGCCGACCGCGGTGCCGACGGCGGATCTCGCCGAGGAACGCCTGGAAGTCGGCGCTGTGATCCCTGGCTCGCGGCAAGGGGAACCGCTGGTGTCAGATCTGTTTTCGGTTACCTTGACACCAGCCGTCCCTGCGTATCTTGCGCGCTTCGGTCCGACGACACCGAAGCCTTCTCGAACTCTGCCGGACTGATTCGCGCATCGTACCTCGAACGTGCCTTCCCCCTGGAATCGCGCATCCGCAACGACAAGAGCCCGATCCGATCCTGGGGTCAACTCAACAGATCCCTCGGCGAGCAGGGCACCGCTCCTCAGCTCTCGACCCCTGAGCATCGGCTGGGTGGCGCATTCTCTGCGATTTCCGTGATAATAAGCGTAGGAGTCGCGCGACGACCCATACGCGCGCCGCCACAACGACCCCTGATTTGTCCGGTTGCATCGTGACGCCCGGACGATCGATTCCTGTGACGATGGAGGCCCTATGTCTGCTACTTCCATTAGACAGTAGTTTCCACGAAAAACTGTATTAATTCTGAACGGGTGTACCGTATTGAAATGTAGCGTCTCCTGGTCGGAACCTGCCAGGTGGTCAGAAAACCGCAACTGGCCCCGGCACAGGAGACGCATGATGACCGAAGCTAAGCTCACTTGGTCCATCTGGCAAGCCCTGCTCAACGCCTTTGGGTGGGCCTTTACTCGCCGCGGCTTCCATCGCTTCGCCGAGTGGATCACCGCCATGGCAATCAACGTCGAGGAACACACCATCACCCAGTCGGTCCTGGCCCTGGAGCGGGCCGCCGACTGGAAGGCTTTGGAATCCTTCGCCGAATACGGCGCCTGGCACGACAACCGCGTCACTCAGGGCCTCACTCATCTGATCGCGACCGCCCCGGGCTGGGACTGGCATGGCTACCATATCTCGGCCGTCGATGACACCAAGGTCCATCGCTCCAGTTCCCACGTCTGGGGTACCTGCACCTTCCACGAGTACACCGCGCTGTCCCAATCGGGCCACCACGGTTCGCGCCCACAACTGGGTCGTCCTCGGTTCGTTGCTTCACGAACCCGAGAAGCCCGCTTGGTTCCTGCCGATCTCCGGTCGGCTTTACTTCCGCAAGTCGCAGTTGCCGGTCGGGCCCGACGGCATCGTGAAGTTCCGGACCAAGTGCGAGTTGGCCGTCGAACTGCTCCGCGAGCAGGCGCATAACCAAGGGCAAGCACCTGGCCGTTTTCGATGGCGGCTACGCCTTGAGGAGCGTGGTCCGGCCACTGGTACTGCCTGAAGTTGGAGCTCCCCGGATCGAGTTCCTCACCCGGTTGCGGTGCGACGCTCGGCTGTTTGCCTTGCCCCTGCCCGCCGAGCAGCGGCCCAAGGGGAAGCGGGGACCAAAGCCTCACTGGGGTCCGCACCTGGAGCCGCCTCGCCGGGCCAGTGGGTGGAAAGCGAAGTGGCAACTCGGGACCGCCTTCGTCTACGGACGGCAGCGGACAATCCGATGGAAGGAGATCGACTGCCTGTGGCGGGTCTTGGGCTGGGAGGTGCCGGTCAAAGCGATCGTTGCCTTCGTCGAGGGGTACAAAGAACGGTTCACCCTGGTGACCTCGGCGATCGAGCTGACAGGGCTGCAGATGGTGGAACTGTTCGCGGCTCGGTTTCGGCAAGAGGACGGCTTCCGCGATCTGAAGCAGCGGCTGGGCTGGGAGGAGTGCCGGGCGTGGACCAAGAACCCGATCGAGCGGACCAGCCAGGCGCAGTGGGTGACGATGAGCCTGCTACGGTTGTTGCAATTCCGGCTGACGGCGTCTGGGAAGGAGGGCTGGTGGTTCCGGCCGCCGTGGAACAAGAAGAAGGATCGTCCCAGCATACTCGACGGCCTGCGGCTGATGCGGCGGCATCGGGAGCAAATTCAGCGATTTCTCTCGAAACGGGAGGGAAATGAGAGAATTACCGCGGGAGACGCGGCATGAGCGGGGTGTAAGAGAGTGCTCAGCGGGCATCGAGAGATGCTCCCGCGACAGGTGCAGCAGTCAGAAACGCTCAGTGGCGAAGCGGGGCCACGAGAGCCACGGGGCTGGTCTGCGCAGAGACACGATTGTGCGGTTTTTCGTGGAAACTACTGTTTGGAGGCAATACCGATGAATGAACCTTAAAGCCCTGGGAGGTCGAGACTTAATTCACCCTCTCCCGCAAGGGGAGAGGGAGCCAGAAATTCCACCAGAATAGTGACTTGTGGCTCATTCAACGGTATTGGGTTTGGAGGAGTTGGTCGAGTTCTTGTTGACCCGCTCTTCCAAGCTGGCGATCCGCTGTTCCAGCGAGCCCACCAACACCAGGACAGCCGCCTGTGCTTCGGCTGGAATCGTATCCCGGACATCCTGTGGGAGCGGTGGTCCATAAGTCATGCCACCGTTCTACCGAACTCCTGCTGAGTGCACAAGATCCGCTCGTGAACGCCTACAACTCTCGTTAACGAGGCTCATCGCCGAGGTTGCTCGGACTACGATCCGACAGGAGCAGCACTTTCAACCCCAGCACCGCCAGCAGAGCGGCGATGGTCAGGACGGCCAGGGTGATCAGCGCGACGCCGGCGAGATGGCTCTCGACGCCCGTGTGCAAGAGCGTCCAGATGCGGAAGGTGATCGTTGTTATGCCCGGTGGTTGCAGCAGGTTGGTGGCGGGCAGTTCGCCAAAGGCAAGCACGAAGCAGACGCACCAGGCTGCGAGAAAAACCCGGAGGGAGAGAGGAACGATCACGTACCAGAGCCGGCCAAAGGGACCGAGGCCGTCGAGCAGGGCCGATTCCAGAAGCTCGACCGGCAGAATCCGAAGCGCGGGCCAGAGAATCAAGAGTGCATAGGGCAGCGTTCGAACCGTCTGCGCCAGGATCACGATCAGGGGCGAATCGTAGATCGGCGGGAACCAGCGATAGGCCAGCTCGTAGGCCATGCCGGTGACCGGGCCGGGGGTAGCCAGGGTCAAGGCCAGGGTCATCAGCAAGAGAAGCTGCCACCTGAAAGAATTGCGGCTGACCCAGGCCAGGCTCCAGGCCAGGGCGGCTGTGATCGTCGCCGCGCACGCGGCCAGAATCAGACTGTTCCAGATCGGCTCCCAGCTCTCGGAGGCCGCGAAGCCCAGAGTGCCCCGCAGGCCGGCGAACGACCAGGTCGGTGGTAAGCCGAGCCGGGCTCGACCGCCTACACGGCCGGCGCGCGCCAGACCAGACTGTAAAGTGGCAATGCCACCAGGTTGCCGACCAGGATGAGGAGCGCTGCGCCTGCCGGAACACGCCATCGCCCAAGTTGCCACAGCCGCGCCTGCGAGAAGGCCGACGCCAGACGCGCGGGGTCGTGCGCAGGATTGAGCGGCCGATCAGGACAATGGCGCCCCCCAGGAAGAGCAGGGGGGGAACCGAGACGACGGCGGCATCGGCGGGCCCTCGGCCCAGCGTGAACTGGACATAAGCCTCCTCGGCATACGTTCGCACCTGGAGCAGATCGGTCACGGTCATATCGCCCGCCGTCAGCACGGCCACGGCCAGGGCCGCCGCGGCAATCGCCCCGACGCTGCGGCGCAGGGTGACCTTGAGCCAGACCCAGCCTACGGGCATATCGAGCTCGGCCGATTCTTCGAGCTCCGGCTCGACCGTGCGGAGACCGACGCCGACCAGAAAGACGACCCAGGGCAAGCTGGCCAGCGCATGGACGACCGCTGCGCCCGTGCGTCCGACCAGTATGGGGCTGAACCCGAACGCCTGCATTCGCCCCGCGTTGCCAAAGGCTCCCAGCCAGGCCGTCGCGTGCAACGGTAAAGGCACAAAGACCGCAATGCCCAGGATGACCAGAAGCACACTCCGACCGAGGCAGTCGGTCCGGAAGAGCAGAATAGCCAGGAGAATGCCCGGAGGCAGAACGAGCAGTTCGGTCATCAGCACCAGCGTGAGCGTCTCGACCGCCAGCCGCGCCGGGCGTGCCAGACCGCCGGTGTCGCGAAGTAGCTGCGCGGTCGCCACCGGGTCAAGCACGCTGCCCGAGGCCGGCTCGGGCTCGATGTTCCAGACACGACGGATTCGTAGCGCCCAGTCATCGAAGCCCAGCGCGGTCAATGCCCGGTCAAGTTGCCGCGGCGCCCGGGTGGCCTCGAGAACCGTGGCGATGAGCGGCCAGCCAATCAGGATGAACAGCGAGCCGAGTAGCGCCAGCGCGGTGAGCCGGCGCGACATCGTGCTCATGGCCGCAATCCAGCCGCGCGCATCAACTCGGCGGTCTTTTCATGGGCCTCGGCAACCCACTCCACGATGTGCTCGGGGTCGGGAGAGTACTCCAGCTCGACCGACACCGTCACGTCATCGATGCCCAGTCGCTTGATGGCCTCGAGATACGGGGGAAAGTCCACCACGCCCCGGCCCGGCGGAAGATCTCCGTGGACTTTACCGTCGCAATCCGAGATATGAACATGGGCCACGCGGCCGCGGAGGGCCTCGACCGACGACGCGGGCTGGTGGGCAAGCGCCAGGTGCGAGATATCAAGATTGGCCTTCACGGCGGGCCGATCGACATCGGATAAGAATCGCGACATGCTGGGCACGTCGTTGAGCAGCGAGAGCTGGAACGGCTCGAGCTCAAGCGCGATCTCCAGGCCCAGCGAAGCCGCGCTCGCCCAGGGTGCGAACGTGCCTGACCGCGGTGGCCCACTGCTCTTGCGGGGGGATCACTTCTTTCTGCCAGATATATTCGCCCAGTACGAGCAGCAGGTTGCTGGCCGCGAACTCACGGGCCATGTCCAGGTAGGCGTTCACGCGGTCGAGATGGAACCGTTGCACGCTGGGATTGAAATCGATCAGGCCGACGGCCACGCAGGCAACGCTGATGATCGGCAGGCCGGCAGCCGCGCATTCGCGGCGGATCAGCGCCCGCTCCTGGTCATCGATGTCGAGCGGGTCGGCGAAGATGTCGATCGAGTCAAAGCCGATCTCGCGGGTCTTCCAGATGCCGTAAGTTGTACCCCGTCCGGCCTGAACCCACGCCGAATTGATCAGTCCCAGTTTCATGGTGAGTGCTCTCCCGAGGAGGTCGGCGGAGTCGCGGGCACGGGCTGCGGTTCGATCTCGACCTTGGGGGTCGTTGCCGGCGCGGAATTCGGGATCGAGTCATGGTTGCTACGCTCGCTGGCGATGGCCGGGGTGGAGTCTCCGCGTCGCGTGCGCGGGGGCTCGATGGGCAGATGGACCGTGAAGCAAGAGCCCTCGCCGGGGGTGGAACGGACCTCGATCCGGCCGTCGTGCTCTTCGATGATGCCATAGCTGATGCTCAGCCCCAGACCAGTTCCCTGGCCGAGCGGCTTGGTCGTGAAAAACGGGTCGAAGATGCGCTCGCGGATCCCGGTATCGATGCCACAGCCGTTGTCCTTGATGTCAATGCGCACGCCCAGGGCTTCGGGCTCTGTCTCGGTATGCACCGTGACCACTCCGGTCTCCTCGGCGCAGGCGTCAATGGCGTTGGTGAGCAGGTTGACGATGACTTGATGGATCTTGGCGGCGCGGCAGCGAATCGTCGGCAGGGCCCCCAGGTCCATGACGATTCGCACGCCGCGCTTGCGGGCATAGCCCTTGATGATGTTGATCGTCGATTCGATGCCGGGATTGAGATCGACCTCGTTCCAGTCGCCCTCGTCCACCCTGGCAAACAACCGCAACTCCTTGACGATCCGCTCGATTCTCCTCAGACCTTCGCGCGTCCGCTCGGTGAGGCGGGGCAAGTTGGACAGGCTGTAATTCAGATCGATGCGCTCGATCCAGCTCGTTGACCTTCTTGATGAGCTCGGGCCTGACCTTTCCGAGCTCGGCCTCGCCCTCGCGATAGACCTCGATCAGGCCGAGAAGATCGTTCAGATCGCGTTCCAGCACCGCCACGTTGTTGCTCACAAACGACAGCGGGTTGTTGATCTCGTGGGCGACGCCCGCGACGAGATGTCCCAGGCTGGCCATCTTTTCAGTTTGGACCAGCCGGCTCTGGGTGTTCTTGAGTGCCTCGTGGGCCTGGTGCTCCGACGTTGCCAGCTCCTGGAGCGACGTTGCCAGCTCCTGGAGCATCACGTTCTGCTCCCGGAGTTGCTCCTCGGCGCGGATCCGCGCGGTCACGTCCCAGAAAATACCCTGGATGCCGATCGGCTTGCCGTCGTGCGAGAGGAGCGGCGTCTTCATCACCTGGACATAGAGAATCTCCCCCTGGGGCGTGATGTGCTCTTCGACGACGTCAAGCACCTGTCCACTCTCGATGACCCGGCGATCGTCGCGGCGGTATTTCTCGGCGAGGTCGCGGGGCCAGAAATCAAAATCGGTCTTGCCCAGAATCTCATCGAGGCTACGGCCCAGCTCGTTGCAAAACCGCTGGTTCGCGAAGGTGAACCGGCCATCGAGATCCTTGCGCAGGATGTTTTGCGGCAGGGTCTCGACGAGCGAGTGGTAGAAGACCTCGGTCTCGCGCAAGGCCTTGACGGCCCGGCGCCGCTCGGCGGCGACGGCCTGCAGGTCGATGGAGAGGTCGCTATGGCGCTTCCTCAATCGCCAGAGTGCGATCCCGGCGGTGGTGGTGATGATGATCAGACCGGTCGCCGCGACATACCGCCAGTTCAGCTCGGCCGCCCCGGAAGCGGCGAACGGCAGGAATGCGACAGAGTGGGAAAGGCCAAGCAGTGACAACACGAATCATCTCGAAGGTGCGCCCGGCAAGCCCATTCGCTCACCCGGCATGATCGCCGATCCTGGGCTTTGGGCCCGTAGCCTCGTCGCACGATCGAGGCAGGATACGCCGGCGCACACGCGGCGACGGTCCACCTCGGGGGCACGAACGGACGCGGCCCTGGATCTTATTATTTGCGAAATTCATCGAATCGTACCATGCGGTGCTCCGTCCCGGCAGTCAAGACTGCCTCGCAAAGTGCAATCGTACCAAGATTGTCGCGGCCCGAGATGTCCGGCTCCGTACCCGTTTCGAGAGCGCGAAGCAGACCGGACATCGTCCCGGCGAAGGCATCGGGAAACCAGGCCTCGGGCCATCGCGGCTGGTGCCAGGCCCCGTCATCGCCACGGCACGTATAATCGAGCGTGCTGGGCACGTGTTGCGGCCAGCCCGGCCAGCCGATCGTTCCCCGGGCAAGCCCCTCGGTTCCCTCGAATCTCCACCGGATGCCGATGTCGGCCCCCGCGCCTTCTCGCGCCGGCCCCGCCCAGACGTCGTCCCAGCTCGACGCTCTGGCCCCGCTGGCGTACTCGAGGATATATAAATTAATCCCGTCGGCATGAGGGAACGCCGTCCTGGGGTCGGGCCGCGTGCTGGCCAGCATGCGCTCGGGATCGCCCAGCCAGTAGCGAAAGGTGTCCAGGTGGTGGATGCTCATGACGAAGGTCGAGAGCGAACGGCCGTCGTGCGCCCACGGCATCCAGTGCGGGATCGCTCGCATTTCGATGGTTGCCAGCACCGGATCACCCAAGACCCCACGCTCGATGAGATGCCGCAGGGCCCGCACCGAGTGGTCGTAGCGCATGTTCTGGTTCACCTGCAACACGATGCCGGCGTGGGCACATTCATCGACCAGCGCGGCGCCTCTGCCAGGGTCAGTGCAAGCGGTTTCTGCGCCAGGATTCCCCGGACGTTCTTGCCTCCGGCAAGCACGCGCCGGAACACGGCCGGCTGCTCGGCGGGAGGAACCGCGATATCGACGACCTCGATGGCCGGGTCCTCGAGCATTGCCTCGAGAGACGGAAAGACCCGAGGAACGCCACGTGCCTCGGCGACCTCGCGGGCCCGATCCGCCGTGCGGGAGGTGATTCCCAACACCCGGAAACCGGCCTGGGCATAGGCCACCAGATGACAGTCGCGGACGATAAACCCCGCACCGACCACGCCAATTCCCACGTCGCGATGCGCGGGCCACGAGGGCAGGTGAGCCCGTTCGTCCAGTATAAACCCCTGCATCGTCGGCTCCCTGTCAGCCAGTTCCGGGCGGAATCGACTTGCGGCCAGCGTTTTTCGACCCTGTTACTCGCTTGGTGATACTACGTCGACAACCCGGCTGTCCAGGGGTCGGTGGGCGGAAAACGTCGCAATCGCGTTGGGACAGAGAGCCGACTTATCGGCGGATCGAAACCACCGCGAGAATTCGATTTCCGCCGATCCGCGCTTGATCGAGCGCGCAACCCGCGCCGCGCCGAGCAAGGGGGCTAACACCGCCATGAGAAGGGTGCCGGCTCGCCAGCCCTCAAGCCACAATACCGGCGCAAGAAGAGCAAGGATGGCCAGCCCCGTGATCATCACCAGGACGACATGCGGCTCGCAGAGCTTGTACAGGGGCCAGCTCAATCGGCCAATCCCGCTCTTCGGCCAGGAGGCCGGAGGCGCGGGCCGTCCTCCGCTGCCGCCGGCGACGACGTAAGATTCGCTTACACTTTTCAGTCGTTGAAAGAACGCCTTGTAGCGGCAGTCGTTATGCAGGCCAAGCAGAGTCCATCCCGTTGCGATGCCAAAGCCGGCAATAGACCAGGCCGGTTGTCCCGTCCGGCAGGCCAGGCCGAAACCGAGACTGAAGCCGAGCGCCAGGTTGCTCAGGTGATGCATCACATAATCGAAATAGACGCCGTCCAGGCAAGCCGAGCCGCGCCAGCGAGCGACCTGGCCGTCCACATGATCGAGCCAGAAAGCCAGGTGCGAGAGCAGGACTCCCAGCACGAACCCAGCCCGGGCTCCCGTGCCGATCGCCATCGCGCCGGCAAGGCTAGCAACCAAGGCAGCCAGCGTGACCTGGTGGGCGGAGAGGCCAAGCCGGATGGCCACCCAGGTTCCATACAAGGCGCTCGGGCGGGCAACGCGACGCGCCGAACAAGTTGCCGATCTCGCGATGCCGCAGCTTGTGAACGGTGGCGCGGAGCTCGGCAAGGGTTGGACGGCCATGACTCATCGGGGCAGGCTCGCTTTCGCGCGGGCGGTGACCTTTTCGTCCGCGAGGCCGTAAATCGAGTAGCTCCGGACCACACCGTCGCGGTCGGCCAGATTCTCGTGGAACAGAGGCGTGTGGCCCGCCAGCCAAGGGGAGAGAAGCTCTCCCAGAGTGGGATCAAACTCGACCTCGTCCTTCTCGACTGGCGGGCACATCATCAGGTGGGTGTACCCTTCGCGCTTGAGAACTTCCACGATCTCTCGTGACGACTCGTGATTCTGACCCAGACCCGTCCGGCGGCGATGGGCAAGTTCCATCGTGTATCCGCGCGGGATATAAAAGCCGCGATGGTCTTGCCCGATCAGGCGTGCCGATATGGGAAGGTTGCGTGAGACCCACCGGCCCACGCGGTACGTGGGCTCGCACCGGCCGAGAAACTCGGCGAACGACTCTCGGCCGAGCACAATTCCCGCCGCGCGCGCACCCCGGGTGAGCGACAGTCCGGTCTCCAGGCCGAGCACGAGCAAGAGCGCCATCAACAAGACCCGCGCCGGCCTGGTTCCGCGCTCGAGCCAGCGAATAGCCAAATAAGCGATTCCGACCGACATCGGACCGACGGCAAACAGCAGGAACCGCATGCTCTGCCGCTGGGTCATGCACAGGACCAGGAAGGCATACGCGACGACCGCCAGCCCCAGCACCCGGCGCGGCGCACGCTCGATCAGAAGGGCGGGCAGGAAGAGCAGAAAGATCGGTCCGAACTGGTGCGCGAAGCTATCGAACCGATCGGGTTCGAGAGTCAACGGCACGATCGCGCCCAGCAAGTTCCAGACGTCCACCGCGAGCGGTCGCTTGATCGGCGCCAGGACCTCGTCGAGACCGGCTCCGCCAAACCAGTTCTTGAAGAACGGAAAGACCGGATTACCCGTGTAGACATAGGCGCGAAGGTACCAGACACCGCCCACGAGCACGGCCGTACCCAGAAATGCCCCGGCCATCATCAGCGACCGGATGGCCGCTTGCCGCGACCGCCACCGGTGATCAAAGACCGGCCGCAAGAGCATCACAACCGTCAAGAGTCCCGCAAGCACCAGGGCAGGGTACTTGACCCCGAGGGCCATGCCTGTCAGGACGCCCGCGACTAGAATCGAGGATCCCGAGGGACGGTCGCAACATCGCGTCCAGGCGACGAACGCAGCCACTCCGAATGCGGCCAGCGACACATCGTTGAGCGGCGCCGCCATGCCATTGCTGATCGCCGGAACCAGGATCGCCAGAGCGGCGGCCCACCACGCCCTTCGGCCCAGGCTGGGACGCGCCAGCGCCGCCACTCCCGCGGCGAAGACGAGGCCGAGCACCCACTGGAGACAACGGCAGGCGACCGGCCCGCGGAATTCCAGGCAGATCCCATAGAGAAGTTCGGTCACCAGCGGGTAAATCGTCTCATGCAGGTCGGGATCGAAATAGACCGCCTGCCGGACCAGAAATACCTTGGGCACCTGCAGATGGTAGCAGAGCGCGTCGCCATCGGTGACCGGCGCCATCGCGGCCAGAGCCGTCGCACCCAACGTGAGCATCAGAAAAACGAGCATCAACCGGTCAACAGTCGTGTTCGAACTTTTTGTGGAGTCTTGCGAGGAATGCCGCGTCAGTTCTCGCAAAAGCCGGAACCCGGCCAGCAGACCGATCTCCGTGGCCACTCCCAGGAAGACCACCAGGCCTGCCAGGTTGAGCCAGCCGTACTCTCCGAGGACGAGGCAGCCGAGCGCGAGAATCCCCAGGCCGAGCGGGGTGGCCAGAGCCAGTACATCGAGCGGGTGGTCGGGCAACTCTCCCAGCGCGCTCAGCAGCCGTTTACCGATGCCTGCCGCAACAAATGCGAGGAACAGTGCCAGTCCAAGATCGAGCATCGTTGTGTCACCTGGTTACGAGGACAGCCTGGCCACACAAAACTGGGAAGTGGCGGGATCGGGGTCCACGGGAATCGGTCCCGACTCGAGGAGCAAGATGCCCTGGTCGCGGTACCAGGCGGCGGTGTCGTAGCCGTAGCGATTGTAGCTGCGACTGGTTTCCTCGTTGTGGGCGGCGAAACGGCGGGCCACGCGGAGGATTTCGCGGCGCATCTGCTCGGCGGCCCTGGGCGGATTGTGTAAGATCACGGCCGATGTCACGACCATGTCAAAAGCCCCGTCGCGAAACGGCAGGCGCTCGCCGGAACTCAGGAACAGGCTGATACCATTGAGTTCATCGAGAAACGTCCCGGCGTGCTCGAGCTGGGTCGCGCTGAAGTCCACGCCGACCAGCGGAACCACGAGCCGCCTGCGTAGCGACCGGAGTAGTTTTCCGTATCCGCAGCCGACTTCCAGGATCGAGGTCGGCCGATAGGCGGCCAGACGCTGGGCCATCCACTCGGCCCGCAGCGTGCGTGCGGTCTGGCCCTCCTGCTCTCGGAAGTAGTCGTCCCCGCCGCGCAAGGTCCAGTAAAGCCGGGGATCGGAATAGATCCAGCGCCGCTTCCAGGACGGCCAGCGGCCCAGAACCCGCCGTAGTGCCTTGTGCCAGGCATACCGGGGACCACGACTGCGCACGGCATTCCAGGCCCGGACCGGGAGTGCCGCAGAAGAAGGAACTGCCAGTTCCATGTACACCGTCCCTGGTCTTCGGCACAACACATTCGCAGTGCCCGCCGGGCCGCTTCCTGCGAACCCTCAAGGACCCATACAGGCTCTCTCGCAACCCCAGCCGTCCACAAGAGGCCCGAGCGTCCAGACGGCGGAGTGTACGACCCCACCGCCTGGCGGTCAAGGCGGGCCACGCAAGCCAGCAATCCCACCAGCATTGCTCGCACCCCCGGATTTGGCCACGCATCACGCCACCCGTGATGGGTTTCTAATTCGAGAGCATGCGACAAGAGTCGACGAGCCGGATAGAATCCTTCTCTGACACTTTCCCTATCTAGCTGTCGATTTCGAGCAACAGTCTTGAAGCTGGAGCCCAATCCCTTGATGCTGAACCTGTTCTTTCTCGAATCGGCGATCGTCCGTGTAGCCCGAAAAGGAGTTCGTAGAGATTCAACGGGGCCGGGATACGGATGGAATCTCATGGTACCCTGCTATGCAGTGGGGCTGTCATGCAGCAAAAAAGCCAAGGTCGATCGTGACTGCGATTGATGCGAAACTTCGCTAAGCAGCGATTTACATCGTCCAGAGTATGACAAGCAACCAAGCTATTTGTTCGAACCAAGGATCACCACGATGAATCGATTGGTTATTCGCGTATCGATGCTGGCCGCCGTTCTGTGCATGGCGCCGCAGGCATTCTCCGGGCCCATGGCAATACTCTCGTCGCCCGAGAACCTGAGCAACATCACCGTCGGCGAACAGGTGACGATCGACGTGAGCATCTCGGGACTGCCGGTGGGAACCGATTTCATCTTCAACCTGGACACGAAAATCCTCTTTCCATCAGCCGAATTTCAGCCTGTTCCCGATACCACGAGCACTTCCGGCCTGACAACGTCGTACGGGAGCGGTTCCGGATCAGTCTTTCTGTATTCTTCGCAACCACAGGCCTTTAACTCGACATCTTCATTGAACGCGGATAACGCCATCGGAATCTTCAATAACAGCGGGTCGGCTCCCGCAATCAGTGAAAATGGGATTTACTATTCGTTCACGCTGAAGGCCATCGCAGCGGGGACTGGCAGCATCTCTTTTGACCCTACCGCCGGTGCCAACCAGTACGCAGCCGATGACACAGGTTTCAATTACGCGCCGCTTCCCAACAACGGCTCCCTGGCTTTCACTGTCAGTGCGGTCCCCGAACCCTCCGGGCTCGCTCTGGGTCTTCTGGCTACGCTCACGGGTCTGACCTATGCCGGCTACCGTCGCCGCAAGCCGGCCATTTGAGGGCTCTGGCCGGCAGGCTGCTGGCAGAGCTTCTGCATCGCAGGTCGAGCTAACGGTATGAGGACAAAACTCGCATTTTGTTGCTCCCGATCAGGGTCCCAGCAGAGCGAGGTCGGTTGGCGGGGCGGGATTACGTGCGAGGCCTGTCACATGCCGTACAAAGCGGCTAAGATCGGATCACGTGGACCGACGACAAACTGAGTACGGAAGGCCGATGCCATGTCGATCCTGGCTCCCCGTGTTGACCCCTTCAGATCCGCAAAGTCAGGCGACCGCGATGCAGCGCTCCCGCCGCTGGAGAACGGCGATCGGCTCACCCGAGACGAGTATCTGCGGCGGTACGAAGCCATGCCCGACCTCAAGAAGGCCGAGCTGATCGAAGGAGTTGTTTACGTGCCTTCACCAGTTCGATACCTGTATCATGGCCGACAAAACCACCATCTGACTACCTGGCTCGGTTTTTACGAGGCGGGAACTTCGGGAGTGGGTGGCAGTAGCAATACCACAGTCTTACTTGACTTGAACAATTCGCCCCAGCCCGACGGCCTTTTATTCATCAAGCCCGATCACGGAGGGCAGGTTAAGCTCGATGAGGAGGGGTATATCGTCGGCGTTCCCGATCTGGTGGCCGAAGTCGCCGCCAGCACGGCTAGCTACGATCTGCACGACAAGCTAGAAACCTACCACCGTAGCGGTGTCCGCGAATACCTGGTCGTCCGGGTCTTCGATCAACAAACCGACTGGTTCGCGCTCCGAGATAACAGGTATGAGCCGATCGTCCCCGCCGCCGACGGCAGCCTGCGGAGCACCGTCTTCCCGGGGCTCTGGCTAGATTGCGGCGCGCTCTTGCGCGGGGATCTGGCCGCAGTCCTCGCCCTGGTCCAGCAAGGACTGAACTCGCCGGAGCACGCGGAGTTCGCCGCCAAGTTGACTCAGGCTCGCGTACAACCTGAAGGATGAGACGGTCAAGCCAGCCACCAAGCGGCCCCTCTCAGTTCCGTCTGTCCCGGTTCTATCGGCAGTTCTTGGTCGTGCCCCTTCGTCTCCGAGGGTATTACGAACGAGTACTGTCACAGCCTGGAGAAAGCGGGTAAAATCGAATCACGTGGACCGACGACAAACTGCGTACGGAAGGCCGATGCCATGTCGATCCTGGTTCCTCGTGTTGACCCCTTCAGATCCGCAAAGTCAGGCGACCGCGATGCAGCGCTCCCGCCGCTGGAGAACGGCGATCGGCTCACCCGAGACGAGTATCTGCGGCGGTACGAAGCCATGCCCGACCTCAAGAAGGCCGAGCTGATCGAAGGAGTTGTTTACGTGCCTTCACCAGTTCGATACCTGTATCATGGCCGACAAAACCACCATCTGACTACCTGGCTCGGTTTTTACGAGGCGGGAACTTCGGGAGTGGGTGGCAGTAGCAATACCACAGTCTTACTTGACTTGAACAATTCGCCCCAGCCCGACGGCCTTTTATTCATCAAGCCCGATCACGGAGGGCAGGTTAAGCTCGATGAGGAGGGGTATATCGTCGGCGTTCCCGATCTGGTGGCCGAAGTCGCCGCCAGCACGGCTAGCTACGATCTGCACGACAAGCTAGAAACCTACCGCCGTAGCGGTGTCCGCGAATACTTGGTCGTCCGGGTCTTCGATCAACAAACCGACTGGTTCGCGCTCCGAGATAACAGGTATGAGCCGATCGTCCCCGCCGCCGACGGCAGCCTGCGGAGCACCGTCTTCCCGGGGCTCTGGCTAGATTGCGGCGCGCTCTTGCGCGGGGATCTGGCCGCAGTCCTCGCCCTGGTCCAGCAAGGACTGAACTCGCCGGAGCACGCGGAGTTCGCCGCCAAGTTGACTTAGGCTCACGTAAAACCTGAACGATAAGACGGTCAAGCCAGTCACCAAGCGGCCCCTCTCCGTCCCATTGCCCGTTTTTCGTCGTTGCCTTCGTCGTGTCGCGGCACCCCGAGATTTTGACGTTGCCTCGCAAGGGAAGGCATGCCAAACTCTCGCCCGCAAGCACTCCCGGTTCCAGGTCGTTGGTCCCTGGTGCCGATAAGAGAGACGCTGCCAACGACCGGAGGGGTGGCCAGGGGCCGCGTCCGGTCATCCGGCCAATCGACTCCAGGGGTGGGGGAAAGTCGATGGAGCGACGCGGTCGCAATATCCGTAAAGGGTTCCTCAAAGGGATCTTACCGTTCATTCGGTGGTTGCCGCTGACCACGGCGTCGGGGCTGCTTTCGGGGTTCGGCAAGGTCGAGTACCGGATGCACAAGCACCTCCGTACGGCATTCGACCATGCCGTGGAAGAGTGCGCAGAAACCCTTGACTGCGATTGGGATGTCGCCACCACCAGCCGCGACCTGTGCGGCAACCAGATCCTTTGGCGCACTCGCGACATGCTGCTCGACGGCGTCTCGGACCGGCGCTGAAGAGATGTTCAGCATCAGTGGCAGGGAGCACCTCGATGCGGCTGTCGCCCAGGGAAAGGGCTGCATCGTCCTGACCAGCCACTTCGGCGCCCACATGCTGCCGGCGCACTGGCTCTACCGCCATGATTACCCTTTACGCCTGTACATGGAGCGGCCGCGCAATGTCTCCCGGTTCATGTCCCGGCGATTCGTCTCGGACGGGCCGCTCAGCCAGGACAAGCTATTCATCTCGCGCAAGGGGGATTCCAAGGATGCGGCAAGCTCGATCCTTCGAGCCTCGCGTGTTCTCAGGTCCGGAATGCTCCTGTTCCTCGCCGGCGATGTGCGGTGGTCGGGTCAGATGACCGAGCAGGCAAAGTTCCTGGGGCGGACTTTACGGTTCTCCACCACCTGGATCGTACTGGCAGCGCTGAGCCAGGCTCCCGTAGTGATCGTCTACTGCCGGGTCGGCCGGGACCGACGTTACTACATCGACTTTCACCCGCCGTTCAGCGTACCCAAGGATGTCCAGCAGCAAGGTCAAACGGGCTACTGGGTGCAACACTTCATGAGTGTTCTCGAGGAACAAATCCGTCTCCATCCTACCAACAGCAACGACTACCTGTTCTGGCGTGAAAACGAGGAACAAGTGGCCTGAACTTTTCAGGTGATGGTTGCGTACCCGCAAGCCGGGCGAATGATTCTCCGGGCCATGGCGTGCTTTGCGGGGTCGAACTCGGCTATAATTCATTGTCCTGGTGTTCGCCGGCAACGTTGCGGCACCGAGCAAGCCGCGCAAGTTCGTGGAAGGCGGCGGTCGTGTGGTAGCGGATGGATCGCGCCGAGGTCCTTGAGGTTCGTGGCCGGACCGAACCCTGATCGCCAATGGATTGTCTACCGCTCCAGGCGCAAAGCCTCTCAGTCTTGAGCATCAAAATGTTGAATCCTGTTGATTGACGATCTTCGTGATGCTCGCAACGGAGCGAAACCTGCCGCGATGCGCGGCTTGAGGATTGCATGCAAACCGAGCTTGACACGGCCTCCGGGATCGCTAGAGTACCCCGAGTCTCCAGGGAATTGCCCTCCTTGAATCAGCCACCGCGACCGCAGACGTTACGGATTCCACTGAGCAAGGCCGCCATCCGAACCAGCCCGCCATCGATTACCAACCTGATGCAAACGGCCCTGGAGAATCCCGCAATCGTCTCCCTCGCGGCCGGATTCGTGGACCAGCAGTCACTCCCGGTGGAAGTCTCGGCCCGGTCGGTTTCGGCGATGTTCGCGAGCGAAACGGAAGGTCGAAGGTCGCTCCAGTATGGCACGACCATCGGCCATGCCGAGTTGCGGGCTCGACTGATCGAGCGGCTCGAGCGGACCGAGGGAGTGGCCGAGGGGACGTACAAGGAGGCGGTTTCCCGGACCGTGGTGACCACGGGCTCGGCCCAGTTGATCTACCTGGTCTGCGAGGCCCTGCTTGATCCCGGCGATATCGTCCTGGTGGAGTCGCCAACCTATTTTGTTTTTCTCGGGCCGGTCGAGACCCGAGGCGCCCGGGCGGTTCGGGTGCCGATCGACGACCAGGGATTGCGGATCGACGCCCTGGAACGAACGCTTGTCAAGATCCGCGACGACGGACAGCTCGACCGTGTCAAACTGATCTACACGATTCCCGAGCATGCCAACCCCACCGGAATCAGCCTGGCTGCGGAGCGACGCAAGCCCCTGGTTGACCTGGTGAAGCGCTGGTCCGACGCGGCGAACCGCCGCATCTTCCTGCTCGAGGATGCCGCTTATCATGGTTTGTCTTATGGTGTCCAAGAGCCTCATAGCCTGTGGAGCCTGGATCCCGACGGCGAGTCGGTGATCCTCGCCCGCACGTTCAGCAAGACCTTCAGCCCCGGTGTCAAGATCGGCTACGGCGTCTTACCCCGCGGACTGATCGATCCGATTCTCAGACTGAAAGGAAATCATGACTTCGGGTCGGCCAACTTCAACCAGCAATTGCTCGAGCGGGCGCTGGCCAGCGGCGACTACGATCGTCATGTCGCGCGATTGCGCGCATTGTACGGGAAGAAACGGGACGTGTTCGTGGCGGCTCTCGAGCGCCATCTCGCGCCCGTTGCGGCAAACGTAAGCTGGACCCATCCTCAAGGGGGCCTGTTCGTCTGGATGAGTGTTCCCGAAGCAGTCGATACCGGGTTCGAAGGGCCGCTGTTTCCGCGGTGCTTGCAAGAGGGCGTATTATATGTGCCAGGTGAGTATGCGTTCGCTCCCGAGCCCGCACCCGTGCCCCGCAATCACCTCCGGTTGACTTTCGGGGTTCCCTCGGAAACGGAGCTCGAGGAAGGAGCCCGGCGTCTGGGCGCGGCATTGAGGGGAGCTCTCGGTTCGCTGGGTTGACGCCAGGAACAGAGGCGGCGGAGCTCGGTCGGGCCGGCCGCCGCGGCAGTCGGTCAAATCAAGGCGGTTGACCTGGGCAAGGATGCAAATCTAGGGAGGCCGTG
This sequence comes from uncultured Planctomycetaceae bacterium, assembly GCA_963797295.1. Taxonomy (GTDB): domain Bacteria; phylum Planctomycetota; class Planctomycetia; order Isosphaerales; family Isosphaeraceae; genus Aquisphaera. The sequence continues at coordinate 14,199 of CAWCPP010000053.1, read as the reverse complement.
GTCTTGAACATCTTGCAGCGGTATGTGTCGGGTGAGGTGCTCCGCGCCTTCTTGCTCTCACTCATGACCATGACGGCGATCTTCGTGCTCTTCATGATCGCCGCCGAGGCCATGAGAAGCCGTCTGCTCACTCCCGGCGACATTGCCCATCTCATTCCCTACGTCATTCCCAGCACCCTACCTTACACCATGCCCGTCTCGCTGCTCTTCGCGGTCACCGTGGTCTACGGGCGGATCGCCGGCGACAATGAAATCATCGCGATCAAGTCGGCCGGATTGAGCGTCATGACCATGATCTGGCCCACGATCTTTCTCGCCATCGTCATCAGCGGATTCCTGTGGCAAGTCAGCCGCGGCTGGATTCCCCGCAGCGCACACAATGCCAAGATGGTCCTGTTCAAGGATCTGGAAGACACGTTTTACAAGTTTCTGAGGCGCGATCGCGAGTTCAACAATTCACGCTGGCCGTTCCTGATCAAGGTCAGCGACGTCCAGGGCAAGGACATGATCAACGCCACATTCAACAAGCGGGCCAAGAACCCGGACAATTCCGATACGTATAGCATGACCATCCAGGCCAAGCGCAGCACAGCTTCATTTCGACGAGAAGGCCAAGATGGTTCGCGTCCACCTCGACAAGGCCGAAATCCAGAATTACGGCAAGGGCCTCGCGGACGACGTGGCACTCATCAACCAGAATATCCTCGAAATGCCCATTCCTCAGGACAGCCAGTTTTCCATGGAGAAGTCGATCCAGGAGTACCCCAACGACGAGATGGAGCTCGAGATCGCCAAGGCGCGGAAAAGCTCGCGACGGACCGCAAGCGGCAGGCGATCGCGGCGGGCTTCCAGTTCGCGGCCGGACGGCTCGATGAAGTCAAGTGGGGCGATGTCCAGCGGGCGTTCGTCGAGCACACGTACTGGCAATCACGCGTCAACCAGTTCGAGACCGAAAAGCAGCAGCGCACGTCGATGGCCTTCGGCAGCCTGCTCTTCGTGATCCTCGGCGCCCCGGTGGGAATTCTCTTCGCCAAACGTGACTTTCTCAGCGCCTTCATGTCCTGTTTCGTGCCGATCATTACACTTTACTATCCGCTCATCCTCTTCGGGATCAACCTCGGTAAAGAAGGAACACTCTCTCCGCTGTATGCACTATGGATCGGCAACGCCGTGCTCATCGCACTGTCGGTGTTCGTTTATCCCAGGATTATCAAATACTGATGTATTGCGGTCAAGGCCGGAGTCGGCGACGACCTTACAGGGTGGGAGTCGAGACATGGTGAGAATCCTCGATCGCCAGCGGTTATGGGCATTCACGAAAGCCTACTTCACCTGCTACACCTCTCTCGTCGGCCTCTACATTGTGATCGACGCGTTCAGTAATCTCGACGAGTTCATGAAGCGGGCGGATGGGTTCTCGGAGCTGGTCAACGTCATGGGCCGTTATTACCTGGTGCACCAGGCACTTTATTTCGACCAGCTCGGCAGCGTGATCGGCATGATGGCCGCGATCTTCACCGTCACCTGGATGCAGCGCAATAATGAGCACCTGGCGATGCTGGCGGCCGGCATCAGCACCCATCGGGCCATCCGGCCGGTGCTTTTCGCTTCCGTCATCGTCAGCGCGTTCTCGGTGGCCAACCAGGAACTCGTGATTCCGCGCTACGCGGAAGAGATTCAGAAATCACACGACGACGACGGTGTCAGAAAGGTCCAGGTTCCCAGCCATTACGACGCGCGCGGGATCATGATCGACGGCAGCGAGGCCGATCGAGCCAGCAAGACGCTGATCAATCGCTTCAACGCAACCCTGCCTGTCACGATCTTCGGCTCGATTCGCAAGATCGAGGCCGAGCAGGCGACCTACATTGCCGAAGACCATCCCACGGCACCGATCAAGGGGGGGTGGCTGATCCGTGGCGCCTCGATCGATCCGCCGGTTGATGCGGAATTGCTCGAACCGGGTGCCTCCATACTCACGCGGATCAAGGACCCGGCCGGTTTTCCGCGTCAGTGGGGCGAGCAGCCGATCACCAAGGGCCAGACCTACTTCCTCAAGTCGCCGCTGTCGTTCAAGGTCATGACGCGGAAAATGGGCTGGCACAAATACGCGTCGATGCTCGAGCTGGTCGACGGTCTTTCCGACCCGGGCAGCGAGAAAACGGACCGGGCGGAAATTCCCATGTACATTCACCTCCGACTGCTCCGGCCGTTTCTGGCCTTGAATCTCCTGTTCATGAGCCTGCCCCTGGTGCTCGGCGGTTACGGGCGCAACATGTTCATCAACCTTGGCTTCGCCCTGGGCAATTCGGCGATGTTTTACGGGGTGAACTTGCTGTGCGAGTACCTGGGCAGCAATGAAGTGCTCAACCCCCCATCGCTGGCCGCCTGGCTTCCCCTCTTCGCATTCGCCCTGCTGGCCACCTGGCGGTGGGACCGGATCCGGACGTGAGCGAACAGGTCAGTGATCCACTTGCGCAACGATCGAGAGGTCAAGCCGCACGCAGGTCTCGTCGGTGGACATGGTGAGCTCCTGGATATGCACTTGCTGGAGAGCGGCGGCGCCGGCGAACCGGCTGAAGGGATGGATCAGTTCCTGGCGGGTCAAGAGCTCGCGGATCTTGTCGCGGATGTTCTGACCGTCGGGTTTGAACGATTTCTCGGCCCAGTCGGGAATATTCAAGATGTTGGGAACTCCAGGGATGATCTCGTAGCAGATCCCGACGTCCGGCAGCGACGCGCCGGGGTTCTCGAGTCGGAACCGGATCAGCCCCGGAACGTCGACCTTGCCGCTGATGGCGGCGATCTTCTTCCAGCCCAGAACCGGCAGGTTCTGGTGCACCTCAACTCGGTATTTCGGCTGCGATCTGAAGTGGATCTCGTTGCCCTCGTAGCGCAGCTCCACCCCGCGCAGGTTGGAAACCTGGCCCTTGATCCGCTGGCCCAGGCCGAATTCCATGGCTGGAAATGAAAACCGCTCGGGCATCATCCGGCGGGTCAGCTCGGTGCAGTCTTCCCTGGGGATTGCCACCTGGATCCGGGGCACGTCCAGGCTCACCTGGCCGCCCGCGATTGTCACCCGGGCATCCTGGATCGACACGGTCACCCGTGCCGTGAGCCCATCGATGGTTGCCATGAGCCCCTCCCCGAGACGATGCCGCGTCCCCGAGCCGAGCGATCCTTTCGAGGATCTGTCAGCTTCGCGACATGTTCCAGACGAGCCAGATGCTGAGAATCATACCACAGGCAAAGCCCGAGTAGGCCAGCGACGTCGCCCCGACGCGTAGCGCCAGTGAAGACGCGACGAGTAGGCCCGCGATCACGATGCCGATCGCCAGCGTGTTGCTGGCCCGGGTCAATTGACGCACCAGCCGCTCGAAACCCTGGAGGTCAAATCGAACATTCAGCTCTCCACGCTTGATGGAGTCGAGTGATTGACTGAGCAGATCGGGCAAGAGTGTGCCAATCCGTTGCAAGTTCTCGACGGTCTGCGTGGTCTGGCTGAACAGACGGTAAGGGTGGAACCGGCGAAGGGCCAGCTCGTGAAGAAACGGCTCGAGCTGGCGCGCGATGTCGAAGTGGGGGTCGAGATGGCGGCCTACGCTCTCGATGGTGACCAGCGAGCGGATCAGAAGCACGAGGTCTGGAGGAATATGAAGCTGGTGCGTGCGGATGAACGCAATCAGCTCACGGAGCAGGAGGCTGAGGTTGATGTGGTCGAGCGTGAGTTGTGAGTATGTGTGCACCAGCTCGCTGACGTCGCGACGGAGGGCTTTGGGGTCGACCTGATCGCCGCGAATATCGAGCGCATCGAGTGCGCGGAGCACCCGATCGGGATCCTGGGCGATGAGGCCGGCCAGAAGGTCGGCGATCCGTTCGCCTGTCCTGCTATCTAGCTGACCGAACATGCCATAGTCCAGCGGCGCGATCACACCGCCGGGGAGCACGCGGAGGTTTCCTGGATGGGGATCGGCGTGGAAGAAACCGAACTGGAAGATCTGACGGAGCAGGATTCGGGCTCCGGTCACGGCCACGTCCGGAGGATGGATGCCCAGCGCTCGAATTCCGTCGAGGTCATTCACGGCCACGCCCTCGATGAACTCCATGGCAATCACGCGGGCGGTGGAAAATTCGTCGATCGTGTACGGAATGTGCGCAGTGGGATCGCCGGTGAACTGGATCTGGCAGCGCTGCATTGTCCGGCGCTCGATCGTGAAGTCGAGCTCGCGCTTGAGGCTGCGCTCGAACTCCCGAGCCAGGGCCAGGGGCTGGTATGGCGCCAGGAAAGGAAGCCGGCGCTCGGCGAGCTGGGCCAGGTTCTTGAGGATATCGAGGTCGGCCTGCACCAGCTTGGTGATCTCGGGGCGGCGAATCTTCAGCGCCACGGTCCTGCCGTCGCGGAGAACCGCGCGATGAACCTGGGAGATCGAGGCCGAGGCGACCGGCTGAGGATCGAGCGAGAGGAAGATCTCGGAAAGGGGAGCACGATAGTCCTCGGTCAAGATCTTCTCGACCTGCGCGAACGGAAACGGCCGCACATCATCGCGCAGCGCGGCGAGCTCGACCGTGTAGGATTCGGGAATGATGTCGGGCCGGGCGCTGAGCACTTGCCCCAGCTTGACGAACGTGGGCCCCAGATCCTCGCAGATCATCTTTAGCCTGTGAGGTCGATCCTGGGGAGCCGCGTCGACCCCCATCGTGACCCGCTCGATCGGCCGCACAATCCCTTCCAGGTGGAGTGCCGCGACCACGTCATGGTAACCGTACCTGACCAGCGTGGTCAGGATCTGTCGATAGCGGGGAAGGTCCCGAAGATGGCCAACCGTTTCACGAAGCAAGGCGTCACGACCTTCGAACTGAATGACGTGGAGGGGCCGGGCGGTCGAAACGCCCCGTCTTGCGTTACCCTGCCAATTCGGTTAGACTTCTCTTATAAGAAGACGCTGCTTTCCTGTTGCGATGGGAACAATTTAATGCCGATTCAGGAACAGACTGCGATTCGTCCCCTCGAGTCAGCCGAGGACTTCTGGGAAACGCGTCTGGAGGCCATCGGATTCATCTTTCACGGTACCCTGAACGTCGCCAAGAGCAAGGGGCAACCTTCCGCGGCTTCCAATCTGCTGCATTTTGCTCGCTGCCCGAAGCTCGACAAAATCGGCGAAAACGAGACCAAGATCTGGTTTCGAAGCGTCCGGATTGCGCACAAGCATCTCGACGAAGTTCTCGGCTCCAAGCGTTGGAAGTGGTGCAAACTGTGTGAACGCGGGATCACCCAGCGTGTTCTCGACGAGTCCTGAAGTCAAGCCCAGCCCACGTTGCGCCGATTTTGTGTGGGCTTCTGTCGCCCAGGCTAAAGCGATCATCTCACTCTGGTCTGGGCATCTGTAGGACGTCATAGCGCAGGTTCTGAGCTGGCAGTAGCTTGCCTGGCTCATGGCACTGACTGCGCGGCATCACTTGCGGGGTGCCGGATCCATCAACAGTCGGTCAAAATCTGGGTTGCCCCGAAGGTGCAGAAAGTCTGGTTCATCGGCCAGGCGATTGCGCAGGTCGGGCTCGAGCTCGAGCGCGGAGTGCAGCTCTTTCATGGCCCGGCTCAGGTTTCCCGCCAAGCTCCAGTAGCAGGCGAGGTTATAGTGCAGTAGCGGGTTGTCGGGATGGTTCCTGCGAGCCGCTTCGAGTGAATCAATGGCCTGTGCAAGGCGGTTGGTGCGTTTGTAACACCAGCCCAGAGCCAGGGCGACGCCGGTGTCGCTTGGTCGAAGAATGGCGGCGGTCTCGAGCGGTACGATCGCTTCGCGAAACCGATTCAGCCGGCGCAAGGCCTCGCCCTTGAGCAGGCATGCTTCGAATTGCATACCCGTCCATTCTGTTCTGCTTTCGAGAATTCGCAGGGAATGCGAGGGGAGGTCAAGATCCAGGTAACCTTCGGCCTCGTGCAGTTTCTTGCGGATCCGATCGCCAATGCTCCGAGTCATCGCTTGACGGCCTCCCCAAGGGCCGAGATCGCGGTGGTGAGGTCGAGAGGCTAGCTCGCGGCAAAAGCTCTGGAATACCAGACGTCGATCGACCCGACGGCAGTCGGGCAGGTCTCGATTCACCGCGAGATACGCTTCCAGAAAAGCCTACCTCAAAACGCCCGCGGGGGAAAGAGCACCAGTTTCGTGGTCGATCGAGGAGATCGTCTCAGGCAGGCTCGTCTCTGGCAATGATCAGGAAAGCGGACGGGCCGCTTTCAGATGACCTGGTTGGCACCCCGGTCGCCTCCGTTGCGGGAGAACGAAGCGTGCTGCTCCAGGTAGGCTTCTTCCTTGCGGCTGAGATCCTGTTCGGTTGCAATCCAGTCGGGAATTTGCAATCCATCAGCCGAACGCTCGGCCAGGGCGTAGGCCCTGGCATCGATCCCAGCGCGATTCTGGAGCCCGTCCAGCCAGCGTCTGGGAATCTGGCCGATGCCGTAGTAGGCCCCGGCGAGAGCTCCCAGGATGGCTCCTGCAGTGTCCGTGTCGCCGCCCATGTTGATCACTTCCGTGAGCGCCTCTTCGAAGCTGTCGGTGGTGAGCAAGAGATAGAGGCAGGTCGGGATGCAAGCCGGGGGAAAACCCATCGTCGGCCGTTTGCAGACGGGTTCCGCGCCGTGCCGGTTGGCCTCCTCGACGAGAGCCGCCACGGCGCGTTCGCGTGACAGGTCAAGCAAGGACTCGACGTGGGCCGCGGCCCGCGAGAGGGCCTTGGCATGACGGTCGTGGGAGATCACGACGTCGCCGTAGTGGTCAACAAGGCGGTCTTCGTCGCGGGCAACATCGCCGGCAACCCGGAAGAGCAAGCTTGGATCGCGATCTTCGCCGGCCGTCAATCGGCGCACGGCATGAGCGACCAGAAGTGCCCCGCTGAGACTGCGTACGTCGCGGTGGGTCATGATGCTTGCGGCCATTGCCGACTCGAACATCGCGTCGCGATCGTCACCGAAGTAGAGCGGGACCGGCGCAATCCGCATCGCCGCGCCGATGCCCGCGGTATGCTGGCCGCTGCAACGGGGAGAGACTCCACCCTCGAGGTCGATCAGGACCTGCCGGAAGGTCCGGCCGATGCCTCGATGGGCACCCAGGAACGAGCCCTTGGGGTTGGCCAAAGCCAGGTAAAGCTCGGCAAGCCGCTCCGGCTCGATCCGCCGTTGATCAATCAAGACATCGCAGAGGGCCAGGGCCTGCTGCGTGTCATCGGAATAGAGCCCTCGTAATCGCCATCGGTAGGGCTTTCGTTTCCATGCCTGAACACCGTCTACGTAGTTCTTTACCCGACCGTAGTGGGTCTGGATCTGCTGTGCCGTCAGGCCTTCGAGCGGAGCGCCGAGCGCATCGCCGATGGCCAGACCCAGCAGGCACCCTCGGACACGGTCGATTCGGGAGAGATGAGGCATCGTGGCAACGCTCCTCGGATGCCGAATCGCTGACCGGTAATTCCGGCAGCACCCATCGTCCGGACGTTCGCAGAATACACGCTTGGACGAGACTAGCCAACTGGCTTGTCCTCGAGACTGCCCCCGAGCGTGCCAGTTGCGACGTCGCTATGGCATCACCGGAGCGTGGTATGCAGATCACTTAGGGTCAGCGAACGGCACCAAGAATTTTTTTTTCCTCGCGGGTCGTTTTTTGGTTGATACCCCACCCGTGGAATGACCCCTGCGAATTCAATGTGAGCGCCATGACGTTCATGTGAACAGTAGGGGAAATCACCTCAGGATCCGATCGCCAAGCCTCAAGCTTTTCAGACTTCATGGAAACGTTCCCGTCCGTGCTATCGCAGTTCAGAAACATCTACGCCGTTCCCCCTGGGTGCCGCATCACAGACAAGTTATCGGCTCTCGAGGCGGCATGACACAATCACAGCCGCCGGAAATCTCGGGCCATGCTAGCCGGCCATGCCCATTCGGATCAACCTGCGCGACTGGCGAAATCGCATTGTCTCGAATGCAATCCTCATTCTTCAAGATACTGCATTCTTAAAATGCACAAGTTGTCTCTATTGGGTTCATTTAAGGACAATTCTTAATCCGCATGGCCACTGTCGCCAAACCAGCGCAAAAAACGACTAAGCTCGAACGAGGAGTTCGAGTATCGACAGGGGTCGCTCATCACATGGAGGCCTTCGAACGTTGATAGGCTACATTACTCGGTCTCAAAGCTCACTTTTTCAGCATTCCGCTGATGTGAAACTCGGCGACCGACTTGCCCGCGACGTTGCTCGGAACGATCTCGGTGTAAATATTCGCCTTCCGGCCATCGCTGAGGACCAGCCGGTAGCAGGTTTCGTGACTGAGGACCTTGAGGTCTTCGCTTGACATCTCGAAGTAGCCATAAAAGGTCTTGTGTCCCTTGTGGTCGTGGCAAGCCAGATAGCCATCGACCGGATCCAGGACAGTACGGTCGCCTTCGAGGATCTTGCCGCGGATGTGTTCCATCCGTTCCATCGTGAGCCTCCGGGGATGACACTCGCCATCCCCCATTCGCTTGAGATGGAGAGAAGCTGCGCCGACCGATTGCCCCACGCACGGCCAGTTCGCAGCCGCGCCGGTTCATTCCGATGTCATTGCCGACAAAAGAAAGAGCCACGCCCGTCGATAAAGGCGATCGTTATTTCGCCTCTATCATGACGTTGCGGCGATCTTAACTTCCTTTAACGTTTGACGCAACATAGAGCCCCTCCAACCGGGATCGATCCCGATTCGGCTTGATCGTGTCGGTCGACTGGGGGCACGAAATACCAGGTTTGCAATGTCACGAATGCGATGCGGGCTGGATAGTTGTGCCACGCCAGGGTTGAAGCCGTTCGCCAATCAGTGCTTTGGCGATGCAGGAATCAGCTCGTAAAGTGACTGTGAACGGACGATCGCGCATTCGTCGGGAAAGGTATGAAAAGACTGGATTGACAGACCGCGCGTGCGCGCCTCGATGTGAACATGAGTCAGCGGGGGAGGAGCCAATCGGTTGGTTGACCCAAAGCGGTGGATCAGGGCATGACGCGAGCTATCGGCGATCATTTCATCGCAGAGATGCCGAAAGACCTCTCGATCCACGCACTCAACCTCAAAGCAGGTCTGATACTCGACGATCCCACCCGGCTGAAGAGTTGTCGAGCGTTCTGTTTTGATGGCCGAGTGGAAGAGCAGCCCTGGCTCCGGTAACGGGGTCTCCGGACCGGAGAGCACTTCGGTCAGGCGTACACGGCCGGCTCCAAAAATGATTGCGTGGCCGCCTTCGATGATCCGGACGTCGGCCTCCCAGCGTTGCTGAGGAATCCTCCGATAGGCTCGAGTTGCGAACCAGTCCGGGTGGACTGCCCGGTTGAAAACCTGAAAAGCCAGGTCGGCAACTCGGGCTCGACCGGAACTCACTCCCATGAGCAGGTCCTTTTTGTGGACAGAATCCCGAACGCGTACCGGCACATTGGAGAGCCTCCGTTTTGGTCCATCTCGTTGATTATAAAAGTGACCTCAACAACGGGTAAACCCGGCTGATTTGACAAACCGACGATCCACGCCGTTGGGCTTGTCTAGAGATCAAAGCAGCGGTTTGCCGAAAATCAGCACGTTGTTCGTACCGCCAAAGCCAAATGATGCGCTCATGACCCGCGCAAGCTGTGCGGGCCTGGCATGATCGGGCACATAATCGAGGTCGAGCTCGGGATCGCGCTGGTAATTGATCGTCGGCGGAATCATCTGGTCGCGAATGGCTCTCACACAGACGGCGGCCTCGATGGCCGCAGCCGCGCCCAGACCGTGCCCCAGGGCTCCTTTGATCGAGCTGACGGGCAGCCGCCCCGCGTAGTCGCCAAAAACTGCCTTGATCACTCGGGTCTCAACCTGGTCGTTCAGCGCTGTGCTTGTTCCGTGGGCATTGTAGTAGTCAATCGCATCCGGCGCGAGCCGCGCGGGTCAAGGCGGCGGTCACGCACTGGGTAATTCGCTCCTGACTCGGCATGGCCATGTGATAGCCGTCAGAGTTCATGGCATAGCCAAGCAATTCGGCCTGAGGCTCCAGACCCATCCGGCGGACGGCGGCCTCGGTCGCCAGAACGAGCATCGCGGCGCCTTCGGACATCACGAACCCGGCGCGGTCGACACTGAAGGGACGACTTGCCTGTCCGGGGTCGGTCAGACAGCGATCGCCGGGCTTGCTCTGTAGCAAGGCCTTCATGCTTGAAAAACCGTTGACGATGGCGGGCATGAAGGCACTCTCGCTGGCGCCGCAAAGTGCGAGATCCGCATCGCCCGACCAGAGCAACATCGCTCCCAGAATGATTGCGTGGCCGCCGGTGGCGCACGCATTCGTCGGTGCCACGCTGGGTCCAAAAAGCCGCAAGTGCTGCGAGATCTGCCCGGCGGCCTGGTTGATCAACAAACCCGGCACCAGGAATGGGCTGATCGATAAATCCTGGCGCTTTCTCATCCGGGCTTGCTGCGCTTCCAGGAAATCGACGCCTCCGAATGCCGAGCCGACCACGACCGCGACCCGATTCGGGTCAGCCGGGCCACCGCGACGATCCATTCCGGCGTCGGCCCAGGCCTCGCGCGCGGCTTTCATGGCAAGCGACAGGAACCTCGCGGATAACTTGTGCAGCGTGCGATCACCGGTACCGGCGTCGGGCTCCAGGCCCTCAACAATTCCGGCGATGTCCTGGAGAAACGACCCGGCATCGAGCTCCGCGTGACGGCGAATCCCGGACCGGCCCGAGACGAGCCCTTGCCAGGTCGAATCCAGGTCTTGACCCAGACAGGTCACCGCGCCGTGCCCGACGATGAAGATTCGCTCTGGCATGATGATCTCCTCGAAAACTCAAAAACGCTGATCCAGCCACCGCCGGGCTTTTGTTGTGCGGGTGGAAGTGGTCCGATGACAAGACCGCGTCGCTCGGGTTATCTTGCCACCTTGACTGGTTGCCTTTTCCAGTCGAGCCCCACACCCGCGTGGCGGGACAGGGGTGCCCGGTGTCAACGAACTGGAAGTTGCGAGCATGCGTCTGATCAAGTTCACGGCCGATCCGGACCCGACTCCGCAAGTTGGTGTGATCGAAGGAGAACAGGTCATACCACTGGCGTCAGGGACCAAGGCCCTCTCCGCGATTCTGCACGCAGAAGACCCTTTGCACAAGATCGAGGATCGGCGCGGACTTGCGATCGAGGCTCGACCTCGCGTCCATCCAGATCAAGGCGCCCATCGACGAGCAGGAAGTCTGGGGGGCAGGGGTCACGTACGAGCGCAGCAAGCGGGCACGTCAGGAAGAATCGGCACAAGGTGGATCGTTTTACGACCAGGTTTACCGTGCGGCTCGTCCCGAGCTCTTCTTCAAGGCCACTGCCAGCAGGGTGGCGGCTCCGAAACAGCCGATTCGCGTTCGAGCCGATAGTCGTTGGTGCGTCCCCGAACCCGAACTTGCCCTGGTGGTTACACCGAGTCTGAAGGTCGTGGGCTTCACGATCGGCAACGACGTCAGCGCGCGTGACATCGAAGGGGAAAACCCGTTGTACCTGCCCCAGGCCAAGGTCTATGACGGCTGTTGCGCACTGGGCCCGTGCATCACACTGGCCTCGTTCATGCCAGCAGCGGCTGATATCGACATTCGTCTGGAAATCGACCGCGGGGGAAAGACGCTTTATACAGGCGAAACGTCCGTAGGCAGGATGGTCCGCTCGTTTGAGGAACTCGTCGAATGGCTGGGTCGGGACAACCATTTCCCGAACGGCCTGATTCTCCTGACCGGAACCGGAATCGTGCCGCCCGACGACTTCAGTCTTCAGTCGGGCGACCTCGTCCGGATCAGGATCGGCGGCATAGGCACCCTGGAGAACCCGGTCGTCCAGGGGCGTGAAAATTGAGCTTGCCGTATTCTGAAAGCCAGCTTGTCAATGAATCGAACAGGCCGCGATCCTCAGGGAACGCGGCCTGATTCTTGCGCATCCGAACGGGAAGTGAACTCGCGTCGAGTTGACCTCGGCCGGTTACGGTGCCTTCTTCTCTTCGGGCTTGGTCGGGGCCGTGGCGGCGGGCGGAGTCTTCATGTCAGCCTTGGGGCCCGGTGCCGGCTTGCCAACCGATGCAGGAGGACTGGTCGGGGGAGGAGTGGTCGGCTTGGCAGCTTCGTCTGGGTTGCAGCCACTGATCAGCGCACAGAGGCCCATGCTTGCAACCAGCGCCAGCGACTGGAATCTAAACGTCTTAGTCACGGTGTTTCTCCTTCGAAGGGTCTCAGACGGGCGAGATCATCCAGGGTAAGAATTAGGCCGGAGGCTCATGCCCCCGGTCAACTCGCGAAAACAACCACGCGAGCGATGATCGGCCACACCTGTACGGCCGCCTATTCTAGTTGCCTTTCGGAGCATCAGCAACGCACCAGTGTGCTTTCTCAAAAAAAAACGTGATTCCGACGGCCGCGTGATTGTCGCCCTTGTCGACGCCGGCGGGCACGGCAGATCCACAAATCCGCCCTGCTCGATTCGAGGTCCTTACGCTGCTTGCCCCACCATCGAAAGTTCGCAAAGGACACACGTTCTTCGCCGGTCGTGCTTGACAGAAATGCAAGAAAACCTGAAGTTCTGCAAATCGATCGACCGAAGATCTCAATTGAATCGTCAGTCGTGTTCACTCGGCCGCCTCCTTCACCTCAGAGTCTGACTCACCGCACGGCGGCCCGGCCGGTTCCAACTTCTCGGCCGATGCAACATTTTTTGCGGATCCTGGCACGACAAGCCGGCCAGTTCCCGTTCCCAATCGAGGCGGTGCATGATGAATTCCTTGAAAACCGTGGAATCGTCCCGCGAACTCTTCCCGGTTGTCGTCGACCTGATCCATACCGTCTCCGCCAAGTCAAAGAGTCTGGAGATCACACCCCAATCGCTGCTCCTGGAGGAACTCGCGCTCGACTCGCTGGACCTCGTCCGCGTGGTCATGTTGATCGAGGACCGTTACCACATCGCGATTGACCTCGACGAGATTCCCAAGATGAAGCGCGTCTGCGACCTGACCGCAATCCTGGGCCGCGAGCTCAAGGCAGCCGCCTGATTCACCCGAGCCGAGCTTGAGTCAAGCATCCTCGCGAGGCCCACTGGAACGTCTCTGCCGCAGCCCTGCCCACTCTATCCCGCATCGACCCGTCGGGCGAATTCCCGCTGGGCTTCGTCGAAAAAGTCCGGGCTGGCCGATGAGGACCCCAGCCAGGGCGGGCCATCTCAGTGGTGGACGAACAGATCGTTCGCCACGGCCATCGTGAACCCGGCCTGGCGTACCCGCGCGGCAAGGTCGCCGGCATCGAACGACTCCGCGCCGGTGCGCTCGTCCAGGCCGCCAACTTGCTCGTATACCGCTCGCTTCAGCAGCAGGCAGAAGCCCGCAAGCCTGGAGACCCGGAACCACTTCCCGCGATGGTCGTCGCGCCACCGCCGCGCGAAGGCCTCCATCTCTTCCAGATTCTGATACGGCGCATTCTCCACCCGTTGCGGCGGCGGGCCATCGTTGGACATCGGCCCGACCAAGCCCACGCGAATCCTCTCTCTGTTCCTCCCCGCTTCTTCCGTGTCGTCCGTGCCTTCCGTGGTTGCCTTCCCATCCATGTCCGCCAGTGCAATGAGCTGATTGAGCCAGCCGTCAGTCACCACGGCACGATCGCTGAGCAAAACCAGGTAATCCCCCCGCGCCGCCTTCAGCCCCTGGTTGATCGCGGCCGGCAAGCCCTTGTTCGAAGAATTGGTGATGACCGTGACCGGCACGCGGGCCACATCCTGAACGCCCGCCAGGTACCCTGACGTGTCGTCAGTCGATCCATTGTCCATGGCGACCAGCTCCCACGGCCCCCGCGTATGACGGAAGAGCGCCTTGAGGCAGATCTGCGTGAACTGCCGCCGATTGCGGCAAGCCACGATCACCGACGCCAATCCGGACGGGCTGCTCGGGCTCATGGGAATGGACCAGACGGGAAAGAAAGACTGGGAACCACGAAATACACGAAAAGAAATGAGTCTATAGCAAGCTTACCGGGTTATCTTCGAGCCCCGGAGGGGCGGTCGTGAATAGCCAGGGTCGTGAGACCCTGGAAAGCCCGGGGACAGCGAACCTCACAAGCCCCAACGGGGCGGCAGTGACCGCATGACTGCCGCCCCGTTGGGGCTGACCGAAGGGCGGTGGAACCTCGGCTCATACCAGCGGC
>CAWCPP010000052.1:0-126982 GCA_963797295.1 uncultured Planctomycetaceae bacterium | reverse complement strand
TCTGCGCAAGGTCAGACCCTGTTCCTGGCTCATCGGAGAGACCGAAAAACCAGGAACAGAGTCGGCCCCCGGGTCGTCTCAGTGCCATCCGTCGTGAGCGGACGGGCCGCCACGTACCTTGCGACCGGATTCACGCGGCCGTCAATCGGGCAGCAGACCGATCATTTGAAGTAGATATCGTCTCCCTTAGTCGAAGCCTTGTTCTTCTTCACGGTCGTCGACCCGAGCGTCAAGGGGCAACTGTCGTCGAAAATGCCACCCCCCTCGCCCAGTACAGTACCGTTCGCCTGGTTGCTCTGAATCGTGCCTCCCTCAATGTCTGCCGTACCGCCCAGGAGGTAGATCCCGCCGCCCAGGGCGGTCGCCCCGTTCGCCTGGTTGGAGTTGATGGTGTCGTTGGACAGCGACAGCGTGCTGTTCTCACTGTCAATCCCACCACCCAGGGCGGTCCCGGCGGAGTTGACCTGGTTGCTGTTGATCCTGGAATTGGTGATCATCGCGCTGCCGCCGGTCGTACTGATGCCCCCCCCTTGGACGTCGCCGTGTTATTGTTGACATTGGAGGAGGCCACGACCAGCGTGCTTACGTTGGCGATGCCGCCGCCGACGACGGCGGAGTTATTTTTGACGTTGGTACCTGTCACGGTGGTGGAACCGAGTTTGGCGTTGTCCAGGCCGCCGCCGCTGCCAGTCGCGGTGTTGCCGCTGACGGTGCAGTTGGTCAGGTTGGTCGTGCCGTAGTTGTTGCCGTAGAAGGCGAAGCCACTGCTGTACAATCCGCCGCCGTTGACGGCGGAGTTCCCGCTGACCTTGGAGTTGGTCATTGTGGTCGTGCCGCCGCCGAAAGTGACCAGGCCGCCGCCGTTCTGGGTCGCGGTGTTGCCGCTGACGGTGCTGTTAATGACGACGTTTGCACCGACGGTCTTCAAGATGAAGAAGGGGGGGAACCCACCGAACGTGCCAGAGCTGGCCAGGCCACCGCCGGAGCTCGCGTTGTTATTGCGGATGGTGCAGTCGGTCAGCGTCGTCGTGCTGACGGTCCCAGGGCCGACGCCGAAGAATGCACCGGCCGTCCACACGCCGCCGCCGCTGCCAGTCGCGGTGTTGCCGCTGACGGTGCAGCTGGTCAGCGAGGTCGTGCCATAGCTGGACACGCCGCCGCCGTTGCCGGCGGTGTTGCCGGTGACGGTGCAGTCGATCAACGTATTTGTGGCGTATGCGTTGTTGTTGCTGAAAAGGAACCCGAGGGCCACACCGCCGCCGTTACCAGAGGCGGAATTTCCGGAGATCTTGCAGTTGGTCAGCGTGACCGCGCCCAGGTAGTTGAGCACGCCTCCTCCCGAAGCCAAGGAGGTGTTTCCGCTGATGGTGGAGCCGATCAGTTGCGCGGTGCCGGAGTTGAACAGGCCGCCGCCGCCGCCGTTGCCGCTCCAGGGGTTGCCGCTGGCGGAGTTCCCGCTGACGGTGCAGTTGGTCAGCGTGACCGTGCCGGCGTTGTTCAGGCCGCCGCCGTAGCCGCCGGAGGGAGGGAAGCCGTACGTGCCAGGGGCGGAGTTGTTGCTGATGGTGCAGCCGGTCAGTGTGGCTGTGCCACTCTGGTTCATCACACCCGCGCCGTTGCCGCCGACGGTGTTACCGCTGACGGTGCAGTTGGTCAGCGTCGTCGTGGCGCCGTTGCTGTACAGGCCGCCGCCGCTGCCGCCGGCGGAGTTGTCGCTGACGGTGCAGTTGGTCAGCGTCGTCGCGGCGCCGTTGCTAGCCAGGCCGCCGCCGTTGCCGCCGGCGGTGTTGCCGCTGACGGTGCAGTTGGTCAGAGTGATCGTGGCGCCGTTGCTGTAGAGGCCGCCGCCATTGCCATCAGCGGTGTTGCCGCTGATGGTGCAATTGGTGAGCGTGACCGTGCCCAGGTTGTTCAGGCCGCCGCCGTTGCCGTCGGTCGTGCCTCCGGCGATCGTCAGCCGCGAGAGGCTCGCTCGCGACGTTCGGGTCGATCTGGAACACCCGGCTCGCAAGGTTGCCGAGGATCGTCACGTACGCCGTGGGACCCGTGATCGTCTCCACCTCGCTCGTGTTGCTCAGCTCGAGCTGCCCTCCGGTCAGGGTGATCACCTGCGGCGTCTTGAACACCTTGCTGTCAAAGCTGATGCTCGAATTCCCCAGGGAATCGAGGTTGGCGAAGGTGATGGCCTCACGCAGGCTCAGGAGACCCGTGCCAGGCAGGAGGGAGTCTTTCGTCGTATTCACCACCAGGTTGGTGAAGACCTTGCCGGAGTTGGTGAGAGCGAAGGAGACGGGTGATGAACCCGTAACGGACGCGACCACGGTGTAGCTGCCAAGTGCGTTGTTGGGCGCGGCGGTGGCGGCGGCCCGGCCGCCCGCGATGACGGCCGGGGGGGGCAAGAAGAACGCCGTTGCACCCGTGGCCGAGCGATTGGCGACGAAGCTGACGACGCCGCCGTCAACCGGCTCGGCCGGATTGTTGGGCGTTACTGTCACGGTCAGCGGTTTGGCGAAGGGCGAACCGATCGCCGCGGTCTGCGGGGTGCTGCCGGCGACCGTATTGAGGGTAAAGCCCTGGCTCTCGAAGGCGCCGATGTCGACGGACCCAACCCGGGGTGCTCCGCGCTCGTCGGTGGTGGGTATACCTGCGCCGCTGGTCCCTGCGTCGATAGCCGGGCTGCCGGGGAGCAGGGCCATGGTCTGCATCGGCCCGCCGTAGTTGCCCAGGGGTGCAAGCAGCGGGTTGCCGCCGATCAGGTTGTTGCTACCGGAGTAGCTGCCACCACCGATGTCCCCACCGGAAGCCTGACCGGCGACGATCGTGTTCGTCAAATCGACCGTTCCCCCGGCGATCGTGATGCCGCCGTTGTAGTTGGACGAGTTGCTGCTGACGGTGCAGTTTGTCAGCGTGGTCGTGCCTCGGCTGTACACGCCGCCGCCGCTGATTGAGGCGGTGTTGCCGCTGACGGTGCAGTTGGTCAGAGTGAGCGTGCCTTGCGAGTTGTACACACCCGCGCCGTAGGAGGCAACGTTGCCACTGACCGTGCAGCCTGTCAGCAGGGTCGTACCGCTGTTTACAAACACGCCGGCCTGAAGGGCGGAATTTCCGCTGACGGTGCAGTCGGTCAAACTGGTCATCCCGCCCGCTGTGGTATAAACGCCGCCGCCGTTGATGATGGCGGAGTTGCCGCTAACGGTGCAGTCGGTCAGGGTGAGGGTGCCACCCTCGTTGTCAAGACCGCCGCCGCTGCCGTCGGTGCTGCCCCCGGTGATCGTCATCCCCGAAATCGACGCAGCAACACCCCCGTCGATCTGGAACACCCGGCTCGCGTTGTTGCCACTGACGGTCACGCCCGCCGCCGGACCCGTGATCGTCACCGCACCGGTCGTGTCGCTCAGTTCGAGCTGCGTACCGCTCAGTTTGATCGTCTGCGGCGTCTTGAACACCGTGTTGTCAAAGGTGATCGTCTCGTCCCCCCCGGCGGAGTTCGCCTGGGTGATGCAATAGCGCAAATCGCCGACCAGACCGCTTCCGGTACCGACGTCGCCGACGCTGTTGACGGTGAACGTTGACAGCAACCTGCGGTCCTCCAGCGCCATCAAGTTCGGCCGCAGCCGCTGCCGGCTCCGTCGCCGATCGCTTGCACTGACTCGACTCATCGTTGTCTCGCTCCCTGGTGAGAAATCCTCGGTTTCAGGTCATCACGAACGCCTGCGCGGCGCACTCCCGTTCCCGCCCGACCCCGCCGCGTCAGGGTTCGGTCCGGCAGGTGTCCGCAGCGCCGGCGATACATCGGCCAGCGCCGCGTCGGGCACCGTGAACGAGTTCTCGAGCAATGTCTCGTCGTCATTGATCAGATCGGGGAACCGCCGGCCCGGCAGCACCGTCACGGCGAAGACCTCCTGCACGGCGGTCTCGAACCGCAAGAGGGCGACGACCTGGCCACTCCTCAGGTCGATCACGCAGACGCCGCAGGTCCGCTCTTCCGCCGTCAGCCGCTCGGTGATCGGGATGCCGCTGAACACGGCGCTCTCGCGCACCTGCGACAGGCCGACGAACGCCAGGTTGCCGGCGAAGTCGAGCACCGCGGGTGAAGCCGGGGACCTCGGCGATGGGCACGTACTTGCGAGTGTTCGGGGCGATGTATCCGAACGTCCCCGCGCCCGACTCGCAGACCCAGAGCCGGCCGCCGTACCATCGCGGCGAGTGCGGCATCGACAGCCCGCGGGCGATCACCTCGCCCGAGTCCACGTCCATCACGATGCCGCCCGTGGCCTTGTTCGCCCGCCAGCCGGCCGGCTCGTCGGTCTCGCCCAGCGCCGTGACGTAGCGCGGGCGGCCGTCGACCATCCCCAGGCCGTTGAGGTGGCAGCGGTCGGTCGGCTCCAGCGCCGAGACGAACGGCGGCCGCCACCGCGGCGCGAAGCTGGCCGAGCCGTCGAGCGTGCAGAGGCAGGAGAAGCGGGTGTTGACCACCCAGAGCTCGTTGCCGGCCCCCCAGGCCATCTCGTGGATCTGGATGTTGCCCGTGACGTGGCTGGAGCGGGGCAGGAAGCAGGCGTCGTGCCGGCCGGCCGGCTCCAGCTTCGCCGTCACGGCCGGGACGTCGACGAACTCCCA
Source organism: uncultured Planctomycetaceae bacterium (assembly GCA_963797295.1). Taxonomy (GTDB): domain Bacteria; phylum Planctomycetota; class Planctomycetia; order Isosphaerales; family Isosphaeraceae; genus Aquisphaera. The sequence goes on along the minus strand of CAWCPP010000052.1, from coordinate 122,362 downwards.
GACCTGGATCTTGGTGCCGACGGCCAGCCGGTCGCCATTCAGGGCCATGCCCATCGGCGCCTGGAAGCCGCGGAAGTGGGTGTTGAGGTGATCCCCCTCGTCGCGGACCATGACCAGCTTGCCTGCCTGGTAGGTGGTGACCAGCAACGATGCGCCGATCTGCCGCAGGAGCGACGGGAAGTTTGGGGTGTGCACGGCACGCAACGGCGCCGGGGCTTCGGTCTTGGGGGGTTCGGAGTCGAGCGTCGACTCGGCGGGGGAGATAGCCGTCGTCATGGTGTCTTGTCTGCTTTCGTCAAGAGATCCAAGCGTGAAGTCCGCCGCGCGAGGAACGATCGCTCCCGTGTCCGGGTCGGGCAGGGCGAGTTCGACCGGCCAGGGGAATCAGTGGGCTGAACCCACCCGAATGACTTCCCTCTCAGCGTCGAGCGTCACGACCCCGACTCGGCCTCGCCTCCGGGCTGGAACTCTGCCCCATCTCTAATACCGCGGGGGGACCGCGATCATTGACTAGGCCCGATGAAAAAATTCAATAGGTTCTGTCCCCATCCGTTGGAAACCCGCGGTATTCAGAGTACTATGAATGAAATGTCACCACCCCCAGGAGCGATCCCCGGCCTCGTTGTCCGAGCTGCTGCCGGTGACCGCACGGCTATTGCTGAGCTGCTCGAGCGATACCGGCGCCGGCTGCGTCGCATGGTGGCCCTTCGCCTCGATCCCCGGCTCCAGGGACGCGTCGACGCCTCGGATGTGATCCAGGAAGGTTACCTGGCGGCGATGCGGCGGCTCGACGAGTTTATCCGGGATCCCTCGGTTCCGTTTTACATCTGGCTCCGGTTCCTGGTCGGCCAGCAGGTGCATGACCACCACAGGCGTCACCTGGGCACGCCCAGCCGTGACGTCGGTCGCGAGGTCTCGATCTACCGGGGCGGCATGCCCGGCGCCAGCACCGGGGCTCTGGCGGCCCGGCTCCTCGGCAAGCAGTCCAGCCCCAGTAACGCGGCGGTGCGGGCCGAGCGGAAGATTCAGCTTCAAGAGGCACTCAACCGGATGGACCCACTCGACCGCGAAGTCCTTGTCCTTCGTCACTATGAGCAAATGACCAATGGCGACGCCGCCGCAGCCCTGGGCCTGAGTCAGTCGGCCGCGAGCAAGCGCTACGCCCGAGCGGTGGAGCGGCTCCGGGAGATCCTGGCCGCATTACCGGGTGAGGTGTCCGAGCCCTGAGCATGAGCGAACCGACCTCCGACCGCGATCCCTGGGAACTCGTCGCCGAGTCGTTCCTGGCCCGCTACCGGGCCGGCGAGCGGCCGAGCATCGAGGAGTACGCCACCCGCCACCCCGAGCTGGCCGATCAAATCCGCAGGCTGATGCCGGCGCTCGTGAGGATGGAACAAGATCTGTCACTTGACCCTGCCAGGGCCGCCCCACCACGCCGGCCGGCCGAGGCCTCGGTCGACTCGAGGCGGCTGGGCGACTATCGCATCCTCCGGGAAATCGGCCGCGGCGGGATGGGGGTGGTGTACGAGGCCGAGCAGGTCAGCCTGGGCCGCCGGGTGGCGCTCAAGGTCCTGCCCAGACAGGTTGCGGGCGACGGATTGGCCCTGGCGCGGTTCCAGCGCGAGGCGAAAGCGGCGGCGCGGCTGCACCACACGAACATCGTGCCGGTCTTCGAGGTGGGACGCGACGGTGAGGTGGCCTATTACGCGATGCAGTTCGTCGAGGGCCAGGGGCTCGACAAGGTCATCGACGAGCTGGCGCGGCTGCGCGATCCCGAGCGGAAGCCTGGCGGGGCGGAAGGCCCCGGACAGACGGCGGCCACAGCAGCGGCTGGTATGCGGGAGCCCGTTCTCGGGCCGGTCGCCCAGTCGCTCCTGACCGGCCGGTTCGCCAGGGAAGGGGCGGTGCCGACTGATGAGATGGTACCGGACGCCCCGACCGGCCCGGCCGCAACCGAGCGGCTGACCCGGGACGTGACCCATGCTACGGACTTCGTTGTCTCGGATCCTGAGCGGGCCGGGACCAGGCAGACCACGGTCCCGGAGCCCTCGGCCGTTCTGCCTGGGGTCGGTCAGCTCTCGACCATCCAGCTCTCGGGCCGCCGGGCTCTCTTCTTCCGGAGCGTTGCCCAGATTGGCCGTCAGGCTGCCCAGGGGCTGGCCTACGCCCATGCCCACGGCATCGTCCACCGCGACATCAAGCCGAGTAACCTCCTGCTCGACCACGCGGGGGTCGTCTGGATCGCGGATTTCGGCCTGGCCAAGGGTGAAGACGAGGGACTGACCAACACCGGGGATATCGTGGGCACTCTCCGCTACATGGCGCCCTGCCGGTTCCGTGGCGAGGGGGACGCCCGCGCCGACATCTACGCGCTGGGGCTGATGCTTTACGAGCTCATGACTCTCCGGCCAGCATTCGAGACTTCCGATCGGCTGAAGCTGATCGAGCAGATCAAGAGTGAGGAGCCGCCACGGCCGCGATCGCTGGACAGTCGCATCCCGCGCGACCTGGAGACGATCGTCCTGAAGGCGATCGAGAAGGATCCCAGGGCGCGGTACCAGTCGGCCCAGGCGATGGCCGAGGACCTCGGGCGGTTTCTGGCCGACGAGCCGATCCGGGCCCGTCAGGTCAGCGCCTCAGAACGCTACTGGAGGTGGGCCCGGCGCAATCCGGTGATCGCGGTGCTGGGCGGAGTGCTCACGGCCTTGCTGGTCACGGTGTCGGTGGCCTCGCTGACAGCGGCGTCCTACTTCAGGGACTCTGCCCTGCGAGAGTTGGATCTGGCGGGGCGGGAGAAACTGGCCAACAACGAAATGAAGCGGGTCGCGGCTCAAGCCGATGCAGCCAAGGAGACCGCCCAGCGGGAGAATTACCGTTCGACGATCAAGCTGGCCGAGTCGATGCTGCAGGGCGACGCACAGGCGAGGTACCGCGTGGCGGACATCCTCTGGGGGGCTCAGCCCGAGTTACGCGGCTGGGAGTGGGGCCATCTCATGGCCCGCTGTCCGCTGGAACAGTGGAGCCTGCAGACGAACCAGGGCGAGCTCGACACCCTGGCCGCATCGGCCGATGGACGGTTCCTGGCGACCGCTGGAGATGATGGAACCGTCGCACTCTGGGACAGTTGGACCCGCAAGGAACTCTGGCGTCAGAAAACCGGTCGAGTGAGGAAACTCGAGATCGATCCGCGGAGCCGCCGTGTCGGCGTCGGCTCTGCCGACGTGTCCCGGCCTTCCTTCAGGGTTCTCGATGTCGGGACGGGACGAATCGTGCACGAAGCCGCCGGGACTGGGAGTGCCGATATCGCGTTCAGCCCCGGCGGGAAAGACCTCTACGTCCTCGATTTCGGGGCGCCGCCACCGGAAAGCACAAAGCATACCGAGGGAAATCTCGAGCGTTTTGGCACGGACACATGGGAGCGGCTGGCCTCGGTGGCGCTGTCGCCGATACGGCTCCCTGGGGATCTGAAGCTGTTCGTCGATTCAGCGGGTGTTTATGTCGGAGTACACGACGTCTTCCAGGGCCTTGCCGGTCGGTCCACCGCTGACCCCGAGGTTCTACTCTACGATGCCCAGCGACTGCGCCCTTCGGCCGACCTGGACCCGATCCTGCCCAGGTACACTTCCACAATTAGACCTTCAACACCTTTCCTCCATTCTGGATTCGGCGAGATCGTCTATTCGGATGGTCTGGACCTGCATCGTAACGCGCGAACTGGGTCCTTCCATTACATTCCCCATTCCGGGATCGTCGACTACCTTGCTTATGATCCGCGATCGCAGATGGTGCTCGCCGGGAGCGGCGAGGGGACCGTCACGATCCGCGACGGCGATGGGGAAAGCCAAACCCTGACGCACGGGGCATCGATCCGCGGGTTGACGCTGTTCCCTGACGGTCGCCTGGTTACCGGAGGGACCGACGGGCTACTCAAGTGCTGGACGCCAGGCCTGGCTGCCAAACTTGCGACCCATACGAGCGCGGAGCCCTCTTCAGCTCAGGCTGACCTTGTGGCATTCGCCAACGACGGCTCCAGCCTCCTGTTCCCCCACAGAGATAACTTTCATGTGTTTCGTATGAGAGACCTGACTTACCGTACGTTCCCGCTCAAGGCCGTAGGGGAAAACGCTGGTCGAGCCCTTCTGATCGAGCCGAAAACGAACGAACTGGTCGTTGCCACCGAAACTGGGCTCTCGTTCTACGATCTCTTTCGCAACGGGACGGATCTGGTCAAGACACGGTCGATTGACTTTGCGCGACCCTATCATGCCGCCTTCGATGCCTCGGGCCGTGTCCTGGTGCTTTCCAATTACGACCAGGAAGTGGCCGTGTTCGATGTCGGCTCGAAGAAACGGTTGCCCGTGCCCGAAGTGCGCGGCGTCGGTGTGGTGTCGGTCAATCCCGCTGGCACGCGGGCAGCCCTGTTGACCAGCACCAGTCTGCAAGTGTGGGACGTGGCTACTGGACGACTACTCAATCGCCTCGACGGGTCGCTTGGCTCACTGCAAACGGAGAACTGGAATTACCCACAGAGTATTCCCGTATTCCACCGAGACGGAGATCTGCTGGCGTTCGTGGCGGCACCGAAGAACTCTCTTTCCAGTCTAGTTCTGTGGGACACCGCTCTCGGGAAGGTACGTTCGTCGGTCCAGGAAGGACCGGAAGTCGGATTTGGTCAACCCATTTTCAGTCCCGACGGCAATCGCATTTTTATGTGCGGCAATAGGTTGTGGATCTGGGACTGGCGGATCGGCAAGGAAGTCTTCGCTCTGCCCGCTGGCCGGGGTCTGGCCGCAAGCCCTGATGGCGTGACGATCGCCACCGCGGGCTGGAATCCAAGTCTGAGCATTGCCAAGGCCCTGCCATGGACCAATCTGACTCGGGGTGACGGCGACCTGTACCGTGCGGTTGATGATCTTTGGATGTATACCGCAGGGCTTCCCCGATCGATCAAGATGATGATGGTATCGACGGGAAACCTCGCCTCGGTACTCGCGGACGAAGCGGAAATCGTCGGCGACATTCAGCGCCGCCGGGGGCAACCCGTCGCGGCCATCGCGCATTACAACAAGGCAATTGAGATCCGGCAGAGTGTCATCCTCGCCGATCCCACGAAGGCCCAGCAACACTATCGGTTGGCAACGGTTTATGAAAAGCGCCTCGCGGCCGCCGCCGCGGACGATCCTGCCACGGGCGCTACCGTACTTCAACAGGCCGTCGAGTTCTGGAAGAGGCTGGTTTCCAACGGCCGTCCTCATCCGCTCGCCTGGCGATACGTCCTCGACTTCCAGCTCCGGCTCGTGGATTCTCAGCTCGCTCGAAGCGGGCAGGATGCCAGGGAGTTGCTGCTGCCTCAAATCGAGTTCTGGTGCGAGCAGTCGCGAAAAGGACCTGACGATCGTCTCGTTCGATATGGCCTGCACGAGTTCTGGGCCAGAATGGCCGCCGCGGTCCCGGGTTTGCTGGGCGACCAGAAAGCCATCGACGATCTGGTCGATCGTCATCCGGAACTGAGGGTCATCATCGGCGAGCAATACGCTGCCGACCGGAACTGGGAGTGCGCCATCGCGATCTTCAGCATGCCGATCACGGTGGAGTCCGGCTTCGATCATGTCCGAAAACTCCTGGCCCTGGCCACCGCCGGACAAGGCAAGCATGGGCCGCCGCTCGATGATGCGACGAAGGCGAAACTGCGCCGACAGGCCCTCGACTGGCTACAGGCCGAGCTGGCTGCCTCGACCAGGCGCCTCGAATCCGGCCCGTCTCAGGACCTTTCGGCCATCGCCCAGACCCTCCGGTTCTGGGAGAAGGACTCCGACTTGGCAGGTATCCGCGAGACCGAGTCACTGGCCAGGCTACCCGCGGACGAGCAGAGGGTGTGGCATAAGCTCTGGGCCGACCTCGATTCATTCCTGAAGCGCCTGCCAACGCCCGAGACGGACGAGACGAAGCTCGATCCGGACAACCCCCAAAGGCTCGAAGGCCTCCACATGCGGGCCCACGAGCTGGCACCCTTGAAGCCGAGCGAAGCCGAGCCCCTCTTCCGCCAGGCGCTCGAGGGCTATCGCAAGATACAGGGGCCAGACGGTTTCTTGACCCTCGACTTGACACTTGACCTGGCCAACCTCCTCAATCAGCACGGCCGCGGTGCCGACGCCGAGCCACTGTTACGCGACGCACTGGAGCAGTTTCGCAAGCAGTCCGGGCCCGACGACTTCCGCATGGCCGGTATCTTGGCCCCCCTCGGCGCGAGCCTCATCCAGCAAGGCAAATGGACCGAAGCCGAGCCCCTTCTGCGCGAGTGCCTGGTCGTTCGCGAGAAGCTCCAGCCCGACGAGTGGACCACCTTCACCACCCGCAGCCTGCTCGGCCGGGCACTTACGGGCCAGAAGAAGTACGCCGAGTCTGAGCCGCTGATCGTCTCGGGTTACGAGGGAATGAAGGCGCGCGAAGCCAAGATCCCCCCGCCCAGCAAGCCGCGCCTCACCGAAGCCGCCGAGCGTGTGGTCAAGCTCTACGAGGCCTGGGGCAAACCGGACAAGGCAGCCGAGTGGCGGGCCAGGTTGGCGAAGCCATCCGAAGCCCACAAACCTCAGCGATGAGCCCGCGGAGATTCCGGTTGAGGGGGATTGAGCCGGTCTCTCCGCGACCGCTTGGCCCTCGCAACCGGAACTTGCGCGGCCTCGGTCCGACTGGACCGAAGCCGATTGGGCCGATCTGGCTTCGGCCGATCCAACCGACCCGCGCAAGGCTGCTCCCTACAGCTGTCGAGGCGGGGCAAACCTCGCATAGTTGATTTTGCCGCTCTCTGGCACGTTCTCTTCGAGGCTCTCGGACCCTTCATCCCGCCACGTCTTGACACCCTGCCAGTTGAAGGCCTTGGACACCAGGCGGTTGCAACGAACGTCTGTCTCTATTTTGATGTTTGGGCTACCACCTTGCGCCTGCGCTCTCGGTTATGAAAGGCGTAACGACTGCGTCTGCCAGTCGATACTTATGCGACTGAGTCTCGAAGCGAAGGCCAGCCCCATGGCTGGAAGTCGACCTCTAGGCCTCGGCTCAGTCGCGGGCCAGCCGTTGAGTCTGCTCTTTTGGGGGCGGAAGCCGCACCCGGAGAGGGCAGGCGGAAACTTGTCGCCTCGCCAGCGCTTGACACATTGAAGACCCGTAGGCCAGTGTACTGTCGGCAATCTTTCAGACTCGGTTTCGTACTCGATGCTTCGCTCCGCGGCTGCAGGAGACGGATCGGCCGGAAACCGAAGGCCGCGCCCGTCTCTGCAGCGGCGCCCTGGCTGATGACCTTGAGCGAAGTGTCCGACCACCGAGAGATGGAGAAAGTCGTTCAAGGCGGCACTCGTGTTCACGGTCGTTTTTGGGCTGTGCTTCTTCTGGATTCAGAGGAAATTCGCCTGTTGAGGGAAGTCCTCGCGGTCGCCGTCCTGAGCGGGTTCCTCACGTCCCTCGTGATCTGGTGGGCCATTGTCGGTCGCGCCCGCAAGTCGGGGGTCGGGAGGGGTCTGATCAGCGGAATTGCCTGCGGAGTGCTGGTCCATCCGGTCTGCTGGTCCCTCGCAGACGCGAGCAACTCCCTGATGATCTTGCTCGGGAAGTTGCCAAGACAACCACTCGGGGAACAACCGTTCACAGTGCCGCACGAGGTGGTCGCGGTGTTGGCCTTATCCGTGTGGAGCCTTCTTTTCTACGGATGGATGACCGTCGTGGCGGGAGCCCTGACCGGCGGAGTGCTGGGGGCGTGGCGGGACGCGGCTGAAGGTCCCAACGAGGGCAGGGACGTCCCCGCGAGCCCGGGTCCGCAGGCGATTGATCCATCCGACAAGTAGGTTTGCTCCGTGATCTGGCATAACGATCACACATGTGAAACGCGCATGTGGAGCAGATCGCGAGTAAGGGAGCTAAAGCAGATCACCGAGGGCGGATTGGTGGCAGTCGATTCATCGCTTGCGCGCGTCAGTCCGACTCAACCGAACGCAATGCCAGCATTGACTTCGACAAAAGCCGCATCGAACCCGTGAAGTTCAAATCACGTCGCCAGTCACTTCCGCAATCAAGGACCGGATCGACGTTGTAGCAGAACCCGTGGAGACGGGACACCGTCAGGAAGTCCTTATGGCCGTGGTCCGACCAGCGATGCCGAGTTTCGGTGGCGGTTTGCTGGTAAGGCGTCACGCTTGTGGCTTGCCAGCGGCAAGCGCCTTCACATCGCTCGTGGTAAGCGGATTCCCGCCAATCCCCCAGTCGCCGCTCTTGACCTCCTCGACCACAACCCAAGTTACTGAGCGCATGGACTCGCCTTCGATTGATACCATCGTGTCCGTGAGCCTCCGGATCATCTCTTGCTTCTGCGCGGGCGTGAAAACACCCTCGATGAGTTTGACATTCACGAAAGGCATCTGTGTTCTCCTGGAAATGGGAAAAGCCGTTCTTGGTCGGTGTCGGTTCTTACGGCTATCCTTGAAATTGTCAAGTCCTGGGCCGCGTCGGAGACTCAGGCGCTCGCCTTTTGTACCGGCGACGGTCTCTCGGCACGATGAGATCGCAGAGGCGGTGTGATACTACCTTCACGCCAACCGGTTTCGAATTGACCGCAAGCGCACCCGTGCAGAGCACTGGCAATTGAAGCAGAAGCCCCTACGAGGACTGCCAAAAGCTCCCAAACAAGAAGATTCGAGGCGAAGGGACCTGACCCGGACGGTCTGTTCGACTGCCTCCGTGATTCTCTGAGAATGTACGTTATTTTGCGCACTTCGGTCCGACTGTGCCGAAGCAGGTTGATTCGAAATTACTTCGGTCGTCCAACGACACCGACGCGCTACAGCCAGGACACGCAATAAACAGAGGCTCAAGATGGATTGCAGGGTGGTGTCCCTCCGGCACCGCTGAGCTGGTATAATCGCCCTCCGTTAGGGAGCATAACGCGGACCTGTTCCGCACCGCCGCCAAGGATTCGGGGGCATGGGCTGATGGTGAACATTCAGGATCTCCTCGACGACGCCAGGTGTTACGAGACGGTCCGATCGCTACGGTGGCCCGACGGGATCGTTTGCCCCCATTGCTCCTCGGCCTCGGTGATCAAGAACGGGCGGGACGACACCCAACCGGACCGACAGCGTTACGAGTGCCGTGGCTGTGGCAAGCGGTTCGACGACCTCACCGGGACGATCTTCGCCGGCCACCACCAGCCGCTGAAGACCTGGGTCGCGTGCCTCTACCTGATGGGCTTGAACCTCTCCGGGCTGCAAATTGCCAAGGAGCTTGATATCAACAAGGATGACGCCCGGGCGATGATCCAGCAGTTGCGCCAGGGGGTTGTCGACCGTCGGCCTCCGGTCACCCTTTCCGGCGAGGTCGAATGCGACGAAGTCTATGTCGTAGCGGGACATAAGGGGCATCCAGAGGCGGTCAAAAAAAAGGGCGGATCGGTCGCCGACGACGTCTCAAAGGGGATCGCGGCCGTGGGACGCTCGAGAAGGAGAAGCCTCCAATCTTCGGGATGCTCCAGCGCGGCGGCGAGGTGGTGATCCGGATGTTGGAGAACGTCAAGCAGGTGACCATCAGCCCCCTGATTGATCAGTTCATCGTGAAGGAAACGTTGATCTACACTGACGAATATGACATCTACAGCCGTCTCGATGAGTGGGGCTACGGGCACGAGACGGTTTGCCACGCGGAGGGGGAATACGCGCGTGACGACGACGGCGACGGGTTCTGCGAAGTTCACGTCAACACCCTGGAGGGGTTCTGGTCGCTGTTGCGGTCGTGGCTCCGCCCCCACCGTGGAATCCCCCAGGAGACCCTTCCGCTGTACCTTGGTTTCTTCGAGTTCGTCCACAACGCCCTAGCGCGCGGCAAGAGACTGTTGGGCTCCTTGCTTGACCTCCTCCTGACACCACCCTGCAATCCATCTTGAGCCTAAACAGATAGGCGGCACATCCAAGCTGGCACACCCCAGACAGCCGAGGACGGCTGTGGAAAACCGACGTGAGGTTCTTTGCTCCATCGAAATGAGGAATAAGGTTCGGAACTCGTCGTTCCTCCGCGGAACGAATAACAAGACACTTATTGGTGGCAACCACCTGCAATTGGGGCCACCCATCGATTGAAGCATAAGCGGTGATCTTGGGCAACTGATGGACTCATTTCACTCGTCGAAATAGACACGAAGCGTTGACCCGGACATGGAAACGCGTTGCTGCGGGGCTCCTGCCGGCAGGCTGGGAGATGTTCGGATTGTGTACATGAGCATGCGCGCATAAGATTGCTGAGGCGCCCCACGGCAATCCACGCGCAGGGCGAATTGCAACAAGCCGAAGGAAAGGACCCGAGTCGGTCAGGGTCAGCTCGAGTGCGCGAAGGCCGCCTGACTTGATCGAACCCCGTGCAGCCAACTCACGCCCAGACGCTGAGCTTCGAGCTTCAAATTGTCGGTCAGGCCGACCGCGCGGTGGAACTGGCGGCCGAACCGCGTCACCGTCTCCAGCCATGACTCGGCGGAGACCTGGAGCCGAACCAGAATCGACTCCAGCGATGCGGGGATCACGCCACTTGCTCCGGCTCGCAGTTGCCGACCCGTCCAGTCGAGCAACTCCAGGTAATTCTCCAGCGTCATCGGCAAGAGCCCGAGGTCGCTGGCTCGTCGCGAGTGACCCGAACCGGCTGGCTTCGCGGCTGCCGCGGCTTGCCGCGCGGTGATTGCAGTCGTCAGCGGCTGGGCACGCTCATCGAGCTCGATCGGGCTGAGCCAGCCGTCGCGGCGCACGGGGTCAGCGGCAATCACCTTCTGGCTCTCGACTGCCACGGCCGCTGAATCCGTCGGCATCACCGCCGCGGAAGATTCTGGAGCAAGGACCGGCACACTCACCTGTTCCAGTGCGGCGGGTTCAGGAGCCACCGGTGCCTCGGCCGCGGGACCGGCCTCCGCCAGAGCCGCCTCATGCCGGGTGGGGATTTCCTGGAACAGAGCCATGATCCGCTCGTGAGCGGAGGTCCGCTCGCTGGTTTCCGGCCGGTCAGCGAGCCCAGCGCGGATCGGGTTGAGATCGACATAAATGCTGCACGCCAAGAGCGCCGCCTCGTCGAGCAGCCGTTGCGACTTGAACCGGCCCTCCCAGAACCGCCCCGTGCAATGGTCCTCGCGATTGGCCCGCCGCGCGATCGGCTCGGCCAGGGCACGCATGAACCATGACAGGCTGGAAAGCCGCCCGCGGATCGTCGTCATCAGCGCCCGATCGGCGGTCAGCATCGCGATGGCCTGCTCGAGAGGATCGATTGGCTTGTGCGGCTGCGGCAGAGCTTGATGTGCCGTTCCATGGCGACCTGGCCGAGTCGGACGTTAGCCCGCCGCCGTCAGTCAGGGTGGTTGTGAGGTCCGGAATCGGCCTCACGCGGCCCGGGAAGAGGGCCAACCACCGCCGGGCGGCCTCGTGATCGGACCAGAGGGCGACCACATCGGGTCGGTTTCTCAAAATCACATGGACATGATTGGACATCACGGCAAACGCGGCGATCTCCACGCCAAAGAGCCCGGCGAGGGCCTCCAGGCGATCGCGGATCCAGTCCTTGCGATGATCGAACGACTGCTTCGTGACGGGATCGACGCCGCAGAGGAAAGCCCGGCGCACGACCCGCTGGATGCAGTGATAGACCCCGATCTCATCCTCGACCACGACCTCCGCCCGATTCCGCCGTGCCATTGCGGTGCTCCCCGTCTTCGGTGCAAAACTGCAACTCGGTCCTCCGGCGACCGATCTCCTTCGTGATGGTCAAATGTACGAAACAGGGGTCCGCGTGTCCAGTAGCGAGCGAGATTTGTGGGTGGCCCCAAATGCGCCCGAAATGCGCCTCCAAATGCGCCATGCCAAATGCGCCATGCAATGCGCGTGCCAAATGCGCCACGCACATCGCCTCAGCCCGGCTTGACAGGTTTTTCAAACTCACATATACGTCGGTGAATAGCGGCGATGAGGGTGCGTGACCGGGGGGACGATGCGGGGCAATGGCGGACGGGTGGTTCGCCTGCGAACCTTCTCGGGATTCTTGAACAGACTCATGCTCACGATCGTTGAAACGCTGAACACGGCCGTGGAACAGTACCGCGCGGGGCGGCTGCCGCAGGCGGAACAGCTTTGCCGGCGAGTCCTGCAAAAGCAGCCGCGGCACGCCGGGGCGTTGCATCTGCTGGGCCTGCTCGCCCACCAGACGGGCCGCGGCGGCCAGGCCGTCAAGCACATCCACCGCGCATTGCAGCTCAATCCCCACTATGCCGAAGCCCATAACAGCCTGGGCATGGCGCTGGCCAGGCAAGGCAAGCTGGAGCAAGCCGCAACCGCCTACCAGCAGGCCCTGTGGCTCAAGCCAGAGCTTGCCGAAGCGCACAATAACCTGGCGAATGTGTTCCGCCAGCAGGGGAAGCTGGACGAGGCCGTCGCCGGTTACCAGCGGGCTCGAAGCCTCAGACCAGGCTACGCGGAGGCAAACTACAACCTGGGCGTGGCGCTGTATGAGCAAGAAAAATTCACCGAGGCGTTTGACTGCTTCGAGCAGGCCCTGAGGCTCAAACCCGACTACGCCGAGGCGCACAGCAGCCTCGGGGTCGCGCAGCTTCAGCAGGGAAGGCTGGACATGGCCGTGGCCTCGCTCGAAACCGCCCTGCGGCTCAGGCCCGACATCGCGGAGTCGCACAACAACCTGGGTATGGGCCGGTTTGAGCAGGGAAGGCTCGCTGAGGCGGAAGCGAGCTACCGTCAGGCCCTGAAACTCAAGCCGGACTACCCGGGGGCCTGCAACAATCTTGGCGTTCTGCTTGCGGACCAGGGCAGGCTTACAGAGTCGTTGGCGTTTTTCCGGGAAGCCCTGCGCCTCAATCCGGACTTCGTGGAAGTTCATACGAACCTGTCCTACGCCCATTATCTGCATGGCGACTTCGCTCCGGCGTGGTCCGAGTACGAGTGGCGATGGAAGTGCCCGGGTAACAAGCCGCCCTCGTACTCGCCGCCGTACTGGGACGGTTCGAGCCTGGAGGGCAAGACCATCTTGCTGTTCGCCGAGCAAGGCCTGGGCGACAGCATGCAGTTCATCCGCTACGCGCCGCTGGTCAAGGAGCGCGGGGCCACCGTGATCGTCCAGTGCCAGCCTGCATTGGTCCGCCTGCTGAGACGCTGTCCCGGCATCGATCGGATCATTGCCGATGGCGACGAGCCTCCTCCCACGGACGTCCTGATACCGTTCATGAGCCTGCCGCGGGTTTTCCAGACAACCCTGGCGAACATCCCCGCGCCGATCCCTTATCTGTCGGCGGACCCCGAGTTGCGCGCCCGCTGGGGACGGGCATTGCGAGCTGTCGAGGGTTTCAAGATCGGCATTGCCTGGCAGGGCAACCCCGACCACAATCGCGACCGGCAGCGGTCCGCCAAGCTGGCGGCGTTCGAGCCGCTGGCCAGGGTTCCGGGCGTGCGCCTGGTAAGCTTGCAAAAGGGTAAGGGCCGCGAGCAACTGGCCGAGCACGCCGATCGCCTGGGCGTGCTCGACCTGAGCGACCAGGTGGAGGACTACGCGGACACCGCGGCGATCGTGAGCCACCTGGACCTGGTGATCGCGGTGGACACTTCGGTGGTTCACCTGGCCGGGGCAATGGGTATGCCGGTGTGGGTGGCACTCCCCTTCCTGCCCGAGTGGCGCTGGCTGCTGGAGCGCGAAGATAGCCCGTGGTATCCCACCCTGCGCCTCTTCCGCCAGCAATCCTGGGGCGATTGGGCGGGGGTCTTCGAGCGCCTGGCAGCGAGTGTACGCACACGCATCGCAAGTGCAGCCGGCTGATCTGGCAATTTCCCCGACCGGGCCTGACAATTCTTCCCGGCTTCCACAACGTCGGGCCCGGCGGCGCTCATCGCTCATGGTGCGCACCACAAGGTCAAGACGTGCGCCAAGTGGCTGCCCGTTCCCGATTGTGGGTGAGACTCATGCTCACGACTGCTCAGATTTATGATACGGCCGTGCAGAATCTTCGCGCGGGCGACGGGCGGTCGAGCAGGTAGGCAGAGAGGGCCTTGAGCGCGTCGTCGACCGCAGCCGGGGCCTTGGCGAGCCGTGCTGCCCACGGAACGAGCCGCTGCCGATCTGCTCTTGGACGCGAGGGCAAGAGGGCCGGGGCAAGCATCAATCGGCCTCGGTCGCCCGAATGACGCAAGTCCTTCAATTAATTAGAGTTATCTCAAAATTGATCGCAATTTCGTGCCAAATCAGACTAGCCATAAATTGATGAATCATAGATATTTGCGTCTATTCCCGAGTCCGCCGAAACTCGTCCGGGGCCGGAAATCGTAGCATTTCGTAGCATCTTGACCCCTGCGAGGTGGGAAAGACCGGGTGGGAGAGCCTGCGGTGTCGGAGTCAGAGAGTGGTCTCGTTTCACGCCTGCAGAGCTGGCTGACACCGCTTTGAAACTGTGTCGCTTTTGAGGTTGACCGATTTGTATCAAAACTCTATTGTCTCGTCCAAGCCGTCTCAAAACTTGAGGCAAACCACAACACGGAACCATGGATTGGGAGACGCCACGTGATGATCGCTCAGGAGTGCGGTCGAAGGACCCTCGGGTGGTTGCTGGGAATTACGATCGCCGGCATAGTCACCACCGGAGCAGCCCAGGCTCAGCAGCAAAGACGTTCGCTATTCGGCGGGGCACAGTCCCCAGCTCCGGCATCCAAGGCCAATGCCGATGATAATCCAGCCGCAGGCGTTCCGCAGTCGATCCGGCTCGATCAGATCAACGTCCCGGGTGTCAAGCCGACGGCGATTCCGGTCAACCCCACCGATCCGATCGCGATCGTCAACGACCAGGTCATCACGCGCCAGCAGCTTTCCGACGAATGCGTGGCTCGCCGCGGCAAGGAGATTCTCGACACCCTGATCAACCGGGTGTTGATCGAACAGGCGCTCAAGAAAACCAAGCAGGAAGTCACAGCCGCCGAGATTGATCAGGAGATCGAGAACGTGGCTCGCCGGTTCGGGATCAGCCGTGAAGGCTGGCTGCGAACCCTTGACAAGGAGCGCGGGATCAGCCCTGTGCAGTACGCTCGCGACATCATCTACCCGGCGCTGGCCCTGCGTAAGCTCTGTTCCGGGCGGGTCTCGGTCACTCCCAAAGATTTGCAGGACGCCTTCGAATCGCAGTATGGCGACAAGCTGCGGTGCCGGATGATCATGGTTGACAAGCTGTCCAAGGCCCAGGACGTCTGGGAGCGGCTCAAGAAGAACCCGGGCGGATTTGAGAAGATCGCCCAGGACGAATCGATGGACGCCGGCAGCCGCTCGCTAGGTGGCCAGCTTGCCGAGCCCATCACCCGGCACGCCTACCCCAAGACCGTCGCGGACGCCGCGTTTCGGCAGCTTGTGGATGGTGATCCTGACGACAGGGATCCGACCCACAAGCCCAAGAACGGCGATTTCAGCGGGCCGATCCAGGCGGCCGAAGCAGTCTGGGTCATCCTTCGCCGGGATGCGGTCATACCGGCCACCGAGGGCGCGTCCCTCAAGGATGAGCGGATCAAGAAGCAAACTTACGAGATGATTTACGAGGTCAAGCTCAAGGAGATGATGGGCATCGTCTTCCAGGAGCTGATGAAAATGTCCGCGATCGAAAACAAGCTGGTTGGCAGCGTGAAGCTTGCCAACGAGGAACAGACCGACGATTACAACAGCGTTGACAAGAGCAAGGTCAAGCTCATGAACAACGCCGCTGGTGGGGACGGAACGGTCGACGAACGGGCGGTCCGGGCCGCGGCATCTGGATCCACGAGTGGCTCGAGGACCAAGCTACCGCCGCCGGTGGCCGCCTCGCCCGAAGCCGTTCAGCAATTCGAGAACATGCAGAGACGCCCGCTGCGGGGCAGTCAGGAAGCGAACGGTACGGGGGCCTCGTCGACGACGCCCCCCCCCCAGTGAGCTTGTCCGTGTCCGTGCAACTTCAACTTCAGCAGGGCTCATCGCGCCGGAGCTTTCGGCCAGATGAGCCCTGATCTCCAAGGATCGCCATCACGTCTTCTCGTTCGGTGTGCAATCGCAAGCGGGCCCCGGTGCCCCTTCCTCTCTCTCTAGGCGCTTGAAGCCCATGGCAACGACCGATCCGTGCAATGGCCGGCTCGCCTTCCGGGCGATTTTGCTTGGTGCAAGCCTGTTAACGCTCGCGGACCTCACCGGCTGCGGAACCGTGAAAACGACGGGCACGGCGCGGACCGGAACCGAGCAACTGCTTTTGACCAACGCCTGGGATTCCGCGCTGGCCAAGGTCGACTTCCGGCCGTTGGCCGGAGTGCCTGTGTATCTCGACGCGGCCAACGTCACGGCCGTCGACCAGGGCTGGGTCGTATCGAGTCTGCACCAGGCCATGCTCACTCAGGGCGTCTTGCTCCGCACCAAGCCTGAGCAGGCTCAGTGGATCGTCGAGGCTCGCGTGGGTGCTTATGGAACGGACGCCTACAACTTCCTGGTTGGCCTGCCCCAGACTTCCGTTCCGCAAACGCTGCCGGGAATACCTGCGGGGGTGATCCCCGAGATGTCGTTGCTCAAGAAGAGCCACCAGGAAGGCATCGCCAAGCTGGCTCTCTTCGCCTATGACCGCGCCAGCGGCCAGATTGTCTGGACTTCGGGCACGACCATGGCCACCTCGAGCGCCAAGGATCTCTACGTTGGCGGCGTTGGCCCGATCCAGGGCGGCACGATTCGCGGCGGCACCAAGTTCATCGGCACCAAGATACCGATGCCCTCGGATGCCAGCAGCGCGGGAACCGCTGCCAGCGAGAAGAATAAAGACCAGACGGCCGTCCCCTTCGCGACCGCCCCGGCTCCCTCGTCGGCTGCCCGCAGTGATTACGAGTCGTTCGCGCCCTGAGGCTGCAAGAATCGGCGGCCTACCTTCCCGGCGGCGGCATACTGGACAGCAGGCAATTCATCATCGATAGTGAATATTCGATAATAAGGAAGCGGAGGACGCGGCAGGACCGGGCGTGTCAGGTCGTTTTGCCGGACTCGTCGCGGTCGAACGGGAGAGTTGTTTCATGGCTGTGTCTGCCTCGATTGACCTGCGTGACTACATTCGAAACATTCCCGACTTTCCCAAGCCGGGTGTCATGTTCAAGGATATTACGCCGCTGCTGGGAGATCCCCGGGCGTTTCGCGCGGCCATCGAGCAGCTCGAGCAACATTACAAGGGTCGAGGCATCGACGTGATCGCAGCGGCCGAAGCGCGAGGTTTTATCTTCGGAGCCCCCCTGGCCATGAGCATGGGGGCGGGGTTCGTGCCCATACGCAAGCCGGGAAAGCTGCCCTACGCGACGATTGCGCAGGAGTATCAGCTCGAATACGGCAGCGATCGGCTGGAGGTCCACACCGACGCCTTATCGCCCGGCCGGCGCGTGCTGTTGCTCGATGACGTGCTCGCCACCGGCGGCACGATGCGCGCCTGTCGAGACCTGGTGCAATCCACCGGCGCAGAGCTTGCCGCCTGCGCCTTCGTGATCGAGCTCTCGTTCCTCGGCGGTCGCGCCAAGCTGGAGCCAGCCGAGGTCTTCAGCCTGATCACGTACTGAGAGAAGAACCCATGAACGACGCCTGGATCGCCGAGCGAATGCAGCATATCGACGCCTCGGGCATCCGCAAGGCTTTCGAGATGGCTCGGGCACTGAAGGACCCGATCAACCTGTCGATCGGCCTACCCGATTTTGACGTTGCCGACCCGGTGAAGGAAGCGGCCATCGAGGCAATCCGCTCCGGCAAGAACCAGTACACCTTGACCCAGGGCATTCCCGAACTGCGTGGTGCCTTACAGGCCGCCGTGGACGAGGAATTTCATCATGCCGACAGGCAGGTGATTGTCACCTCGGGCACCGCAGGCGCACTGCTGCTGGCGATTTGCGCGGTGGTCAATCCCGGCGAAGAGGTGATCATCTTCGATCCCTATTTCGTGATGTACCGGCACCAGGCAACGCTGGCTGGTGGGAGATCCGTCCTGATCGACACCTATCCCAGCTTCCGGATCAAGCCAGATGTGGTCGAGGCCGCCATCACCCCGCGGACCAAGTGCGTCGTGGTCAACTCGCCGGTCAACCCCACGGGAGTCGTCGCCAGCGACGAGGAAATGCGGGCCCTGGCCGAGCTTTGCAAGAAACGCGACATCCTCCTGATCAGCGACGAGGTTTATCGAGCGTTCTGTTACGACTCTTCGTTCGCCTCGCCGGCCAACTGGAATGAGGACGTCCTGGTGGTTGACGGCTTCAGCAAGGCCCACGGCATGACTGGCTGGCGTCTGGGTTTCGCGCACGGACCGACGCGGATCATCCAGGAAATGGCCAAGCTCCAGCAATTCAGCTTCGTCTGCGCACCCAGCATCGTCCAGTACGCCGGCGCGGTGGCCTTGAGCGAAGACTTGACGCCGCACATTGAAGTCTACCGCCGCAAGCGCGACATGGTCGTGGCGGCGCTCAGCGACGACTATGAGCTTCCCTTCCCCGAAGGCGCCTTTTACGCGTTCCCCCGCGCTCCGTGGGGTACAGCAACCGAGTTCGTGGCCGAGGCGATCCGGCACAACCTGTTGATCATCCCCGGGAATGTCTTCAGCCGGCGCGACACCCACTTCCGGATCTCTTACGCGGTTGATGACACCACCTTGAAGCGCGGGCTCGACGTCCTCCGCCAGATTGCCCGTCGTCCCGCCACGACCGGCTCTCCTGGCTAGGCTTCACCGCACCCACTTCGCTCAGATCAGTATTTCTCGTTTTGGAACACCCCCATCGACTCTGCTGGCGCAGGACAGCGAGCTCTCAGACAACCGCGCTGTGGCGGCTGCACTTACACGGTAGCATAGTAATCAGCCGTGCCCCTGGTGCTTTGGACCAGCGCCCGGATCGAGCCTCGATTTCAGCGTCAACGGAGGCGACTCGTGGGCAAGTCGAATTCCGGGGATTCTTCCTCATGGAATCCGCGCCGCTCGTCGTCCGAGGAGTTTCCCTCAACGATCTGGATGCGCATCGAGCAAGCCAAGGAGCCAACCACCCCTCAATCGCGCGAGGCGCTTGCGGAACTTTGCGAGGCGTACTGGCACCCGGTCTATGCGTTCATCAGACGGAAAGGGAACGATCCGGATCGAGCTGCCGACCTGACACAGGGATTCTTCACCGCCTTGCTCGAGACAGGAGCCCTGTCGGCCGTCACACCCGAAAAAGGAAGATTCCGATCGTTTCTGATGGCCGCCTGTACGCACTTTCTGTGCAACCAGAAAGTTCACGAGCGGGCCTTGAAGCGCGGGGGCGGACGGTTTGTCGTGTCGATCGACCAGCTCAAGGCCGAAGACCGGCTGAGTCATGAGCCATTCCATGAGCTGACTCCGGAGAAGATATTTGTTCGTCAATGGGCTTTGACCCTGCTCGATCGGGTCATGGGCAAGCTCGAGGCGGAAGCGGCGAGCAAGGGAAAGACTCCGATCTTCGAGCAAGTGAGGCCCGTGGTTCTAGGCAGGGAGACAGCTCCATCCTATGCCCAGATTTCCGCCAAACTCGGGCTGACCGAAACCACGGTCAAGGTGACGGTTCATCGCTATCGCAGCCGCTATCGCGAGCTACTGCGGCAAGAAATTGCCCGCACCGTGGACGACCCTGGCGACATTGAACAAGAAATCAACACCCTGATCGAGGCACTCGCCGTTTGAGCACGAGTCGCCACTGGAGCGGTTCGATTTCGATACCAGAAATGCAGCCTGCTCAGTTTGAGGGTACGGGCTCGGGCCTGGCGATCGTGAGAATAACTCTTATGTCGCCCCGCCAATGCGATGGAGCGACTTTTCCAGGCCTGCGATGAATGCACCGTGGTCGGGCATCGCCAGTCCTTGCTCGAGGACTTCGATCAGCCGATTGAGATCCCCGCTGTACAAAGCCGAGGGTTCAAGCCAGAGACCTGGGAAGAACTTCGACCGATAAATGCCATCGGCCCCTGGATACAGGTTCACGAAACGATCCTCGTGGCGGATGAACCAGTGGACCCGGTTGGGGTCGATTTCCACAACGACATACTCTCGCACGCCAGCGCTCTCGTAATTGGCCATCTTTGCTCCCAGGTCGAAATCGCGGCTGGAGCGAGCGATTTCGACAACCAACTCGGGCGCCCCCTGAGATACCCCTTCTCATCAATGGCCGATTGTCCGCCCAGTTCCACCGGGATCCAGAGCTGTGTATCCGGTTGAACTTCTCCGGTCCTGTCGAGCTTGACCGTCGCGTTGCTCGAGCTTTGGACTCCCTTCGTAAAGCGCTGATAATGGACGAGCCAGTACGAGACAGTGATATCAATTCGGCCATGATCAAACCGCACCGGCGAAGGCATATAAACAACTCCTCCCACCAGCTCCGCACGCGTCTCCGGCGGCATCGCCTCGTAGCGCTCATGGAAAGTGGGCTGGTCGAGCCGCTGGCCGGCCGTCAGCGGCGGCAGTGTTTGCGTCATGGGCTCGTCAATCGTGCTCATCGGGGAAGTCCCACTTGCCTGCGCCGGGAAACTACGAAAAGTTGCTGTTTCCAGGTTCCGAGACGATCAATGACAAGACCGTTTCGCTCTGCCGGGTTGTATTCCCCGGAGGTTGCCCTGATTTTCAGGCGCTCTCTTTTTTCCGCTCCGAGGCGGATTTGGCCGGAGTGAGTGGAATGGGAGGAGTGTCGAAAAGGCTCTTCTCCTTGCGGACAACCTCGGCTGTAACGACGAACTTGCCTTTGTCTTTGGCGGCGCGATCCGGCAGCTCGAACATGATGTCGAGCATGATCTCCTCGATAATCGACCTCAGGCCACGTGCTCCAGTGTCTTTGGCCTTGGCCATCTTGGCAATCTCGAGGAGCGCGTCATTGGTGAACTCGACGTCCGAGCCTTCCATATCGAAGAAGCGGCTGTACTGCTTGACCAGAGCGTTTCTGGGTTCGGTCATGATCTGAACGAGCGCGTCCACGTCCAGAGGCATGAGGGGGCAGATCACGGGCAGCCGGCCGATAAACTCGGGGATCAAGCCGAACTCGAGCAAGTCGTCAGAGGTGACCTTGCTCAAGAGCTCGCCCAGTTCGGTGTGCTGCTCGGCTTGCGACTGACTTCCAAAGCCGATGGTCTTGCGGCCGACGCGACGGGCGATGATGTGCTCGAGGCCGACGAAAGTTCCGCCGCATATGAACAGCACGTTGCTCGTGTCCATCTGGATATACTGCTGCTCGGGATGCTTGCGTCCGCCCTGAGGAGGGACGTTGGCGACGGTTCCCTCAAGCATCTTCAGCAGGGCCTGTTGCACGCCCTCACCAGAAACGTCGCGAGTGATCGAGACGTTATGGGTGGTCTTGCCGATCTTGTCGATCTCATCGATGTAGACGATACCGCGCTGGGCGGCTTCCAGGTCGAAATCCGCGGCGTGGAGGAGCTTGAGCAGGATATTTTCGACGTCTTCGCCGACATAGCCAGCTTCGGTCAAGGTTGTGGCATCACCGATGGCGAACGGGACGTTGAGAATCCGAGCCAGGGTCCGGGCCAAGAGGGTCTTTCCGCAACCGGTCGGGCCAATGAGGAGAATGTTTGACTTGTCGAGTTCGATTTCCTGGTCGGGTTCCTCGCCGTGCACAAGTCGCTTGTAGTGGTTGTGCAGGGCGACAGCCAGTACCTTCTTGGCTCTGTCCTGGCCGATGACGTAAGCGTCAAGTTGATCTTTGATCTCACGCGGGGTCGGAATATCCGTGAAGAGGGTCTTGGGCACCCCCCGCCTGCGCCTCTCCTGGTCGAGAATCGACTGGCAAAGCTCGATGCATTCGCCGCAGATGTAGACGTCGCCGGGACCTTCCACCAAGGGGCCAACGTCGCGAAAGCTCTTGCGGCAAAAGGAGCAATAGGCGTTTTTCTTGGTGCCGCCCGATGATCCCGAGGCCATGCTCGCCCCGCCGTTCCGCTTGCCACCGCCCCCTGAACCGCCCCCGGTGACATCCTTACCTGATGGCATGCAACACCCTTTCACTGCAAACGTGGAAGCAGATCGTCCTGAAACCATCCAGAACGATGCCACGAACCCGCGCCGCCACCATTACAATGTATAACTCAAAACCTCTCAAGGAGAACGAGCGACGGGCCAAGAGAATGAGGTCTGCCAGGGTTAACGGGTTGATGCCATCCACGCGGCAACCGCAAGCTCCGAACGATGCCATCCGTTTCGCGACGTGCATCAAAAACGGCTCGGAGACGCCGATTTCCCCAACTTTGAGATTCTGGCACTGCCCCAAGTTTATCTAGAGATCATTCTAGAGCACGCTTCATCTCCAAGCAAGGCCGCTCGGGCAATCGCGCCGCCATGCAGACCGGACATGCTTGATGTGTCATTTCCAGGGTCTCTGACGCCGCGGGCAGCGCGGGCTTCTCGAAAGCTCGGTCATCGGGTTTTTGCTTTGTATTGCGTGCGAGCGATGGCATGTCGGACGAGTCTCAATTCTCAGTTAATTCCTGAAAGTGCTGGTGCACCCAGGCCGCCAGTTTACGAGCTGCCGAGCCCAAGGGGAGTTCAGCCAACAGCTCCGGTGTGACCCATCGCGCGTCGGCCATTCCAGGACCCGGCCGCAAACGGCCTGAACACGACTGCGCCCGGTAAGCCCGTAGAACGACACGGTGCCGGGTCACCGAATAGATCAGGGTCTTGATCTCGGACCCGATCCGGACGCGAATTCCGGTCAATCGAGCGACTCCCTCCGCGAGACTCACAGGAGCGTCGAAGGAACGTCCGGCAGGATCTGCGCCCTCAAGGTTGATCGTGGGAAACTCCCAGAATTTCGACCACAAACCTCCGTCATTCCGCTGCACGAGCAAGACAGAACCATCACGAACCACCAGAGCACATGCCTCGGTCACCGCCAGGGGACGCGGTCTCGGGCTCACGAGTGGAAGAGCATCCTGGATGCCAAGTTTCCTGGCAAGACACAGTGAGGCCAGGGGGCAAAGCAAGCAGGAAGGCGTGCGCGGGGTGCAGATCTGGGCACCCAGGTCCATGAGCCCCTGGTTGAAGTTGCCGGCCCCCTCCCGCGGTACCAGGCGTTCCGCGGCTGCCCAGAGACGCCGCTGCGATGCGGACGTCTTCAGATCTCCTTTCCAGGCCAGCAGCCGCGCCAGCACTCGTTGCGAGTTTGCTTCCACGATGGGTTCTGGCAAATCGAAGGCAAATGACAGGATTGCTCCCGCGATATAGCGACCCACCCCGGGCAACGCCCGCACGGCGTCCAGTTCTCGAGGCATCCGTCCCGCATGCTTTTCGACAATCGCCCGAGCCGCAGCCTGTAGCTGCCGAGCACGACGATAATATCCCAATCCTTCCCAGATTCGCAGCACATCGGCTTCATCGGCACTGGCAAGAGCTTGCATATCCGGAAAGCGGCGAAGGAAACGTTCAAAATAGGGAATAACGGCCGCCACGGTGGTCTGTACCAGCATCATCTCCGAGACCAGGACTCGATACGGATCGTTTCCCTGCCGCCAGGGAAGCGCACGTTGCGAGTCTTGATACCACGTCAGCAGGCGCCCGCGAACCGATTCCAACCACGACCGAGCCAGATCGGGGTCTTGCCCCACAGATAATATCCCTGATTCGCAATCCGTCGGAATTACTTGTGACTTCTTGCGAGATCTCGCGCTGTGGTTTTGCCCCATAGATCACCTGACATCAAAAAAATCCCTAAAAAGGGAATTTTTCTCCCGGGCTCTGTCGCATTTAAGAAATAAGGAAGCAAACAACGTACGACACTGAAACTGACCTGACAACCAAGTTTTTCAACTTTCTTGGAATTCTGAATCGCCCGTGAGCCGGTCAACTCGAGTCAATAAAGACCAGAACGGCTCTCCCTTATACGTGATTGATTCCGGTAACCTCACAAATTCGGACTCCAGCAAAGGAACATCATCATGATCAATCGAGATGCCAGTCGCGATGCCGCGATGGTCAGCCAGGCGACCCGACAAGCTTCCGAAAGTAATGGCAACGTGTCCTGCAAGGTCTCCAAGCTTTCCTGGACGAGTAGGCAAGCGCGGCCCGGTTCGCCTCGTGAGATCTTTCTCATCACCGAACGCCTAGCCCAGATCTGGTTGAGCAACGAACGAGCCCTCGCGGAGTTGCAAACTTTGCGGGTGAAGACGACCCGGGCTCGTGCCTATCTCGCCTCTCCGGGCTGCAATCTCTTGCTCGGCCGTACCTATCTCGAGCGTCTCGAGACGCTTCGCAGGCAGCGTCTTGCCGAGTTGCGTGCCAATCGCCTGGCCGCTTGGGCCCTGCTGTCCAAGCTCGATAGCCAGTGCCATCCACGGGCAGAACGCCAGGGGCCCTGGAGTGCAGTTCAATACGCGAACGCGTGCGTTTGCAGTTCACCGCGGCAGTGCAAGCCGTCCAGCAAGGCGTGACGATCCGCCCCGCAATCCCGAATCCGCAATCGGCACCCATATCACTGCTTCACTGCCGCCAGTGATCAATCGCCCTGGTTGATTTTCACAATGGCGTCGCTGCCAGAAATCTTGTGTCTTTTGATCTCGCTGCTTCCCATGCCGCCTCACGAGGTGAACCGTGGACAAGAAAACCGCGCGCCGCCAGCGACCCAAGGATTCAGGCCGGCAGTCTTTCCCCGACCGCACCAATCCCAACCGCGATCCTCAGAGCGAGCAGTCGGATGACTTGCGATCCGAGCGTGGTGACCATCGGTACCCCGAGAAGTGCAATCCCAATAATGCAAAGCCGCCGCTTGACGAGGACCAGAAGACCCTAGCGGTTCGTTACCTGCCGCTTGCCCGCTCAATGGCTCAGCGCATGCAGGATATTTTCCCGGACTCTGGCGACGAATTCCATTCCGTGGCTTTCCTGGCCTTGGTGGAAGCCGCCCAGCATTTCGATCCGTCGCGGGGCGTGAACTTCTCAGTATTCGCACGCTATCGAATCTGGGGTGCACTGTGTGATATGCGCAACGAGATGCTCAAAAAAAGCAATCCCGTTGGAATCGGATCCGGCCCGGTGATCGTGCGACTGGGTAATAATACCGACTTCGTTGTCCGAGTGCTGGGCTCGACACCGGAACCTCCACTCGGACGCGAGCTGGACGCCCTTGACACAATCGAGAACTGGATCGGGCAACTTCCTGGTTTGCAAGCGCAGGCATTCCGCCACATCTACCTCGACGGCAAGTCCCAGGCGGAAGCAGCGGAGCTGGTTGGCTGGTCGAAATGGACGATGTGCCGGATGCACAGCCAGGGGCTCAACGCGCTCCAAAGGATCTGTCAGAAGGATTGTGCGAACGCTCCACGTCCAGAAGAAAACTGAGCGTCACGCACAAAGAATCCCAATAATCGGCAGGCGAATTCGGCCCTGCGATTTGTCCCCTTGAGCCGCGCTGCAATGCCAGAGATGGAGACCGCTCAACGGCACGGAACTTCCGTCGAGCGGTCCCGGTAGCTCATGCCGCCCGATCGGATTTTCGCGAAGGATAAGCGAATTCGTCGATGAACTGGCGAATCGAGCCGACGACGTAACGTTGCTCCGCGTCGTTCAGCTCCGGGTAGATGGGCAGGGCGAGGGTCTCTCGGGCGGCTGATTCGGAATGAGGGAAGTCGCCTGTTTTGTGGCCCAGCGAGGCGAAACACGTCTGCAAATGAAGCGGGATCGGGTAGTAGATCTCGGTACCGATCTTCCGCGTCGTGAGGTAGTCTCTCAGCGAGTCTCGGAGTGTCGCAGGCACCCGGATGACGAACTGGTTATAGACGTGAAAATTGCCTTGCCGCTCGATCGGCAGACCAATCGTGTCGTCCAGCCCATGCGAACCAAACAGGTTGCGATAGCGGTCGGCAACATCTCTGCGAAGGCTGGTCCAGTTATCGAGGTGGCGGAGCTTGACCCGGAGCACGACCGCCTGAAGTGCGTCCAGTCGCGAATTGAAACCGACCTCGTGGTGATGGTACTTCGGCTCCATGCCGTGCACGCGCAGCCGGGCAATCCGCCGCGCAATCTGAGGCTGATTGGTCGTGATCATTCCGCCGTCGCCAAAGCCTCCCAGATTCTTGGAAGGATAAAAACTGAACGCGGCCACGTCGCCGAGCGTCCCGGCCCGCGTGCCGTGATACGCCGCGCCGATTGCCTGGGCGGCATCCTCGAGAACCGTCAACCCGTGACGACTGGCGATCTCCATGATCGGTCCCATCTCGGCGACCTGGCCATAAAGATGCACAGGAATGATCGCCTTGGTTCGCGAGGTGATCGCCGCTTCGATCCGCTCGGGATCGATATTGTAGGTGTCGGGCTCGATATCGACGAAAACCGGTCTGGCCCCGGTCCGCCAGATTGAACCTGCGGTCGCAAAGAAGGTGTAGGGTGTGGTGATGACCTCGTCTCCCGGACCGAGGTCGATGGCCATGAGCGGCAGCAAGAGCGCGTCGGAACCCGAGGCACAACCGATACCACTTGCGGCGCCGCAATAGTCGGCCACCTCGGCTTCGAGCTTGCTAACCTCCGGTCCCAGAACGAACATCTGGCTCTCGAGAATCTCGTGGATGACCGGCTCGATCTCAGCGCGGATCGTCCGGTACTGGGCCTTGAGATTGAGGGCGGGGACATTGACAGGTTCATGGAAAAGGCTCATCGGCGATCACTCCTTTGATGCCTCGGGCTGGTACGCATGTACGCGTACGTGTGCGAAATGCACTTGAGGGCTTGATCCGAGGCATCTCCCTCTTCGGAGAACATCGGATGCCGCACGCTAGTTCTTCGCTGTCTTTGTGTCAATGGCGACTGGCGTGCCGCGACTTCAGGAATGATCGATCCGAAAGGTCCTTCAAGACTGATCGCCCATCGGAGCGTAACGTTCTTTGATCTCGTCACTTGAGACAATAACAGGAGCCGCCTCACCGCGCTCGAGCTCAACGATCCGGGAGGCCACCAGAGCATCGAGCAAGCGATGCGGCCCGAGCGGTGGACCAAGCCGGAACTCGATTGCAGGGTATCGCCGGCTCAGTTCTTCCCTCGCTCTGGTCAGATCTCTGAGCAGGTGGACACCGGCGGAGAGGAAGTAAGGAACCATCATGACCAGGGTTGCGCCTCGGGCCACGCACCGGCTGCCTCCCGTCGCGATGTCGGGCTCGGCAAGTTCAAGGAAACACGCTTCAACAATGCGATACTCGCCTTGTGCGGCGATTCGCGCAGCCATGTCGAACAGGTCGTCATTGGCGGGCTGGTGTCGGCTGCCGTGGGCGATGAGGAGGACGGCTGATTGGTTGGAGGACTTGGCCATTGTCGATGAGGCTTATTGCAGAACCTGATCTTGGGATTACTGGGATTTCTCTTCCACGGTTATTCTCGCATTTCCATTATATGCAAGAAGGAAGAGGGTGGACCTGCGGCCCTCCGTAGACAAACTCGCCCGGGCTTTGTTGAGCCGAGTTATCTTCACCTCGGTATTACAAACGCCGCCCGGACAGGCGGGGGCATGGGCGACTCGACGCCGCGGACGGCTTTCCAGATGATCTCGTTGAAAAGTAGATCGTCGGCACGGTCTTCGATCTCGAGGTTCAGCTTCCGTGAGAGATCGGCCAGGGGCGCGCGAACCGAGTTCTTGGCATGGATGTCCACCCGGGCCGGTCGGTGAAGAAAGGGCTGGAAATCGGCCTGGGACGTGAACGCGCCGTACATCGGCCGGGCCGAGGCATCGAACTGGCTCATTGGCTCGAGGCCAAGAATGAGTTCCATCGTCCTGAGCATCGACGACGTGCTGTACATCGACGAATCGACTGCGTGCCGCTTGACGTACGGGCTGATGGCAAGCGCCACGGTGCGGTGAGCGTCCACATGATCTGAACCGTTCTGTGCATCGTCCTCGACCACGAAAATCGCCATCTCCTTCCAGAACCGGCTCTTGCTCAAGCCTTCAACAACCTGCCCCAGCGCCAGGTCGTTATCACCCAGGCAGGCCAGGACGGTCGGTGAGCCGGGCCGGGTACCGGCGGTGTGATCGTTGGGCAGCCGGAGGATGACCAGCCGGGGCATTTCGCCGGACTTCTCGAACCCGGCAAGTTCGTGGAGAAATCGCTCGCCTCGCTTTACATCGGGATAATCCATGTCAAATGTGCGGAAGAACGGATCGAAGTGCCCCTGCAAGGCCTGGACCGACGTGGTTCCCGGTTCATCCGGGGTTTTGCCGTTCTTGATAAACTCGCCATAGCTGCGATAGCTGACCCCCTTCTCGGCCGCGCGATCCCACAGGTAGCCCGCCGCCGGTTTGGCCAGGGCGAATTCGCCTTCGGAAGGGTAAGGCACGCGCCGATTGCCACGGTACGATAGCGGCCACGTGCGCTCGACGAAGTCGGTGGCATAGGCGCCCATCGACCATTCATGTCCATCGGCGCTGACTTCTCCATCGACGTAGAAATTGTCGAGCAGCACGAACTCGTGCGCCAGGGCATGGTGATTGGGCGTGACGGCCTCGGGAAAGAGGCAAAGATGGGGATCGCCCTTGCCTTCGGGCAGATCGCCAAAGACCTGGTCGTAAGTCCGATTTTCCTTGATGATGTAAACGACATACTTGATTGGCGAAGGGTCGCCGACTCGACCGGGGATGGGGTGTCCGGCCGGCATCGGCTCGCCGCGGACGGCTGTCGGCTCACCTCGTCGCAACGGGCTGCAGTCATAGACCGTGCGGGAATAGGCCGCCATCCGCGCTGCGTCGGGCATGGGAATAATGGACAGCGTCCCTTGCAGGATCCCCGCGATATACTCGCGGATCGACCGGCCGTCGCCCGCCGGGTCTACCGGGTTGGGCCCGTCGCGGTTGGCCCGTGAGCCCTGGCCTTTGCCATTGGCCACATAGATGGCCTTGCCGTTACGGGCAAACCGCACCGAGGTGGGATACCAGCCGGTGGGAATGAAACCGAGCGGCGTGCTGGCGCCGGGCTCTTTGACGTTCACCACGGCCAGGTTGTTGGTGTTTGCATTGGCCACCAGCAAGATCGATTCGTCGGCAGAAAGTGCCAGTGCGCTCGGAGTGCTTCCTGCGGGAGCGCCCGGGTCGATGGCCGTGCCGATCGTCTCGATGGCTTTACTGGCCTCGGTGTCGATCACGCTCACCGAATTGCGGTTGGCATTGGCCACATAAAGGATCTTGCCACCGCGGGCGAGGAGCAACTCGTTGGGGTGCTCCTGGGTGGACAGCGATCCGACACTCTTGAGCGTTTCGGTGTCGATCACGGCAACCGAGGCGTGATTCCAGAGACTCACGTAAAGCCGCTTACGCGGCTCGTCCCAGGCCAGGCCATAGGGATAGGAATCGGCCTCCAGGGGAATCACGTCGCGGATCGTCCCGGTGGTCGTGTCGAGCCGGGCCAGCGAATGCCCGTTGACGTTGGCGACCCAGAGCGTCTTGCCATCGGCAGACAGGGCCAACCCGCCGGGGACCTTGAGTTTCCGCTCGGAATCCGGATGCGGAAATACCGTCTTGTTCCAGAGCAGGCCGCCGGCGTGGTCAAAGCGATAAATGCGATCGTCGAACCCGCCGCCGACGTAAAGTTGCTTGCCGTCGGCCGACCAGGCCAGGCCGGCAAAGGTTTCCGGCAGCGATACGCGGCCTATCATCTTGCCGGTCTCGGCGCTCGCCGTCACCACCTCGTGCTCGCCGTAACCGGCGTGCAAGATCGCCAGCACTGGCTCGGTCGGATGCACGGCCATCTGTACCGGGAAGTCTCCCAGCCGCGACTGCCGGCCGGCCGGTTTGAGCGACCAGCCGTTAGGCAGCAACACAGTCCCCGCATGCGTCAAACCGGGCCAGGTGATCTGCGGCTTGCTCCTGGTCTCGGGAGCAACTTGCGCCCTGGCTGGGATTCCGGGGAGAACGCCGATTCCCTGTGAAATCGGGACCGCGACTGCGAAAACGAGCCAGCCGAGCCAATCACGTATCATTGGACGAACCTCGAGCTCCTGGGCTTCATGAAAACCGCCGCGACACTCCCCCGGTCAGGCGAGCCAGCCATGGCGCTGGCCTTGCCCAGGATAACTTGCGAGGAATAGCATAACCACTCATCTCGAACCGACTCCCCGGAATCTTCACCAAGATCTCACGCCAGCATGGCGCTCCCCGTCGCCGCCGAAATGCCCCGCGCGTTGCGGGACGGGCGACTCCCTGGCCGGCGAGGGTGGCTCGGTACGCGGCCCCGATCGTCGGGGCTAGACGTGATAGACAAAGGCGTGGGAGAGGTCGCCTTCGCAAGGCGCGGGCAGTTCGACGGAGAAGGTTGTGCCTTCGGGCGGGCGGGAAACAAACCAGACCTTGCCGTGAAGATATTTCTCGGTCAGCAACTTGACGCTGTAGCTGCCGATGCCTCGCCCTTTCCCTTCCTTGGTGCTGAACGACCGCTGAAACATCTGGAGTTGCACGGCCGGGGGCATCACGTCGGAATTGTGAACTGTGAACAGCGGCTGCTTCTTGTTCTCGAACGCCACAGTGACGGTCTGGCCACGTCGCGACCCCTCGAGTGCGTTCTTGATCAGGTTGCCCAGGACTCTGCCGAGCAAGACACCGTCGGTCCAGATCACCGGTTGCCCCTCGATGGGACTCACAACGATCTGCTTCTGGTAGCCGGACGAGTGCCGCCGGTACAGTGTGCACACACGATCGAACAGCTCGGCGACATTGACATCGTGGACAGCAACGGCAAGCTGGCCCTTCTCGGCGGCGAGCAGATCGCGGTGCGACTGGATTTCCTCGACGAGCTGTCCGGAGAGGTTGCGGATGGTTTGCTTGAGCTCTTGTTTCTCGGCGCCATGGAGCTGGTCGAGAATCTGGATAATCGCATGCAGGCTGCCTGCGGTGTTGAGGATGTCGTGGAAAAAGACGCGTTCCAGAACTTCACGGCGTTTTTCGTCGGTGATGTCGCGCAGCGCGAACACGGTAAAGTTCTCATCACCGCACTCCAGGGGCGCGGCAGAGACGCGCAGGTCCATCGACACCGGCTCTCCGGTCAACCGGCTTTCGATGCGGCATTCTTGAACGTCGGCGACCTGGGTTCCCAGGCAGTTCGTGATCGCCCGAACCGCGCCGCAATGCTCGCAGAACCGGCTGGTCCCACAGCCCCCGGGCCCATCCAGGGCGTGCGAACAGTCGATCGCCTCGCCGGGCCTCATTCCGAGCAATTGATCCTCGGATTTTCCCAGAAGCTTCCGGGTTTGCTCGTTGGCGCGGACGATCTGCCGCTTCGAATTGAGAACCATTATCGGCTCCGGGAAACTATCCAGGAGCCGGTCGGCGAGCGGGTCAGCGGCCAGGGCCTCTTGCTGGCGGGCTAGAACGTCTTCGTCCTCCTTTTCGGGAGCGGCGAAGTAAGTGAGTGGCACTGTACACATGGTTCATACCCTGGCTCAAGTCCACGACATCGGGGGCGGCGGCGTCAATCGGTCGCCGCGCATGCAAGAGCCCGCTTGCTCTGCTCTATTGTAGCTTCAAAAACATACCCGCGCGAATTGCGTTCTGCTTTTGACTCTGCCAGGATCAAGCTTCTCCGCTGCGGATCTGCTTGCGTGATTGTACATTGTCAGCTTCGACAGAGGAAACGACGAAGGGACGCAGCAGGATTCGATGATTCGCTGCCCTCCCCCCTGTTCCAGCATTCTGGGATGACGCGATTGTAAGACGCTCACTGCCGGCCTCTGGGCGGCCTCGGTGTCAGGATTTGGAGCGAGCGATGCATCTGGTTTCGGACATCCTCATCCTTGTCGTATGCCAGCGACTCGAGCGCCTTGGAGGCCTCGGCGGAACGGCTGGAAGAAACTTCACTCAGCTTTACGCCGACCATGATCCGGACGCCGGGGTCCGCATCCCCGAGCGATTCCTCGAGCAACTTGAACCCGGCGCTGGTATTCGGTTTGAGCGCGAACACCGACGTGAACCGCAAGGCCGGGTCTTTGCTTTGCCTTGCCGCATGTGCATCAAATTGTTTTGACTTGACAATCTTTCCCAGGGAGATCTCCGCCCCTTCCTGGATCGGTCGTTCCTTGGAAAGGTAGGCACGGTAGAGCAGTGGGCAGGCGGCAAGGTAGTCACCGGGGAAAGCTGCCGATGCGCCGTCATGGCGCGTGCTTGAATATACAAATCAGGGTCCGAGGTCAGTTTGCGCAAGGCCGCGAACGCGCCGGCGGCCTCGGGGCCGATCTGTCCCAGCAGCCGGGCCGCGACCATGCGAACCTCGGGCACCCGGTCGTTGGCCAGCGAGACCAGGGTCTTGTGAACCTCGAGATCGTGCGGGCCAAGAACACCCAGAGCCGCAGCAGCACTGGCGCGGGCATGATCGCGCTGGCTCCGCCTGATCAGTTCCTCGCCGGAAACGGGCCCGGTCGCGGTACCGGCGGCCGGCACGCCGGCTGCCAGTGAATCCGGCTCGGGCAACGCGGCACTGATCAACGGAGGCAGAGCGAGCTTCGGGTCGGGCTTGAGGGTCGAGAGAATCCCGGCGGCCTGCGCGGAAACGCGCGGATCCTCGTCACGCAGACTGGCGACCAGCGCGGTCGCCGCCTCGGTGGCCTGCGGAGTGTTGGACGTCACGACGTGGAGGGCGTTCACCGCGGCCAGGCGAACTCCGGGATCGCGATCTTGAAGCGTCTGGATCAGGGCGGGCACGACCCGCGCGGTGTCGGTGCCGACAAATTGCGCGAGCTCGGTCACGGCCGAACTGCGCTGTGCATCGTCGACCCGGAGCGCAAACAAGTCAAGGCTCTGGCTCATCGGGTCGACTGCCTGGCGGCGGCGGGTCGGCATGTAGGCATAGGCGAGCAGTGCCGCAAGGGCAAGGATCAAATAAACTGCATACGGCCCCAGCCGAGGCCTCGCCAGTTTCAATGACATCGCCAACTCCGGAGCTGTATGCTCATGCGCTTGCTTGAGAACCACGTATTCGGATCGTCGTCTTCGGGCGAGTTGCGGGGAGGTCGGGTACCTATTTGGCCGATTCCGACGGCTGGTCCATGTTGATTGTGAGGTGGCACGAGCTCTCTACCGATCGGATGATCGGAGAGCTGTTTGGTCCGAATTGGTTTTTCAGGAAATCCTCATCGCGGTCGGGCGCCTTGGGAGGCCTTCGTCCCTTGGCCGCGCCGGGCTTCAAGGTTCCTGCCCGGGGTTTCTGGATGACCGAGATCCGATACTTGCCCGCGGGAATTCCGTAACCTTCAGGACCGGGCACCTCGTACGTTGCTTCGCCCTTGCTGCGCGCCGTGAACGGTTCACTTTCGAAGCTCTGGCCGGAAACCGGCGATCTTTGCGTTCCATACCGTAAAACGTGACCTGAACGCTCTGATTCTCCGGCGCCACGTAGGGCTTGCCGCCCTTCTGCAATTCCAGGGTGACCCAGACGGCGTCGGATGGACCGCAGCCCGGGAAAAGCGAGCAGACCAGTCCGAATGCAAGACGATATGCGGCACGCACGACAAAGCTCCGTGATAGTTGAGAGCGGGTGCGACTCACAGGCACGCTGAGCCAGCGCCCGATGGTCGGACCGGAATAGAAAGGGGCAGACAATCTCGCAATGACAGCGTCTATCAATACTGGTCTGCGCTAATGATCCAGGTGTCGTTGCTGACCATCAGCGAGAACCAGGTCATGTTCGAGATCGAGGTCTTGATGAAGCGGACGCTGCCGTCGCCCAGGCCAATGTTGACTCCGCCGGGGTGCAGGCTGCGCGCTTGTCCGCCGCTGTTGTTCAACCCGTCTCCCTGGCCCTGGTGGTCAGGTGAACTGGTATTGCAGGGCATGCCCAGGGCGGCCAGGTTGGGCACGCGCATGTACGTAGACAAGCAGGTTTGCAGCTCGTCGCCGCCGTCGTCTCCAGGAGGGGCGCCGGCCCAGTTGATGCAGTTGGGAGTCGGATTATACGGCCTGGTCTCACAGCACAGACTCGCTCCGGCAAAGCCCATCGCCCAGGTGCCCCGGATGTCGATGGTGGCGACACCGGTGCGCATCTCGGCGAAGAACCCCGTGTTTGACGTTCCATCGGTGATGGCCGCGTAGGAGACTCCAAAGTTCACGCCCATCACGCCTCGCTTCGACGTGCCCTGGAATGGCGCGTTGGTGGTTCCCTCACCGCCATTGACTGTGTGGTCGCTGTCGGTGCCGCCCTGGACCGCTCCGTAGTTCCCCCGTGCCCAGTTCAACAACAGAACACCGCTGCGTGGATCGTTCGGCAACGTGCTCGAGAGGTTCGAATCCGATGTGTCGGCGGAACTGCTCAGAAAGTTGTTCGAGGTATCGTTGTACGGGTCGGACGGGCAGACAAAGACATTCAGCCGGGTCGTCCGAAGGGTCGTGTTGGCCCAGTCCATGTTGTACAGACTGTTGTTGGGCACTTGCACACCGTCCGGCGACATGGGGAGCCGAACAGCCCGGGTAACCGATGACGTTCGACGCGTTGTACAAGGTCTGCTGCTCAAGAAACGGCAAAAGCTGAACCGCCCAATTCGGGCCGAACGGATGGCAGAAATCGCTGACCGTGTAATCGCCGGCCGTCTGGTTCGTCAAACCCAGGGCCCATGGCTCGTAGACGCCCATCGGCAGCTTGTTGTTGACAGAGACGAAATTCGCGGCCGCCAGACCAAGCTGTTTCAGGTTGTTGACACACTGCGCTCGACGCGCGGCTTCGCGGGCCGACTGAACCGCCGGCAAGAGCAACGAGATCAAGACCGAGATGATCGCGATGACCACCAGGAGCTCGATCAATGTGAATCCTCGTCGTTTCCCGGGCATGAGTTTCTCCTAATAAGGTGCCATAAACATTATCCAATTCGCATATTGAGATCTTAAATTTCGCTCATTGTCCATGCTGTACTTGCAAAACACAAGTGTTATTTGTGTTAATGTATCATTTAGAATCAGCAAACAAATTATGAAGATTCTTCACGAATGGCTTACGCCGCGGCTCGATCGATGGCGCGGGAAAACCCCAGGGCAGCCAAGCATCAACAATTCGCGGGCAAGAAAAGGTAAACCTGTCGAAGCCTGCCTGGTCTGGTGCGGGTGTATGGTCTCGAACGAGGCACTTGTCCCCTACGGCCGGCTCGGCTGCTGCCGGACCCGAAGCCGCACCGTTGAATAGGGGGACTGGAGATCTCGCAAAGATCGACCACTCCTCGCGCAAGAACGGTCTCGGGGCTCCGAATTCAGGCGGCAGTGGTTCTGCTCGCCTCGTGCGCCGGGGAATAGTGATCGGCGTCGTTCTCAACATTGGACTGATCGTGTATGGTGCGATCCGCTTCCCGTCAGCCTGGCGCTGGACCCGATGGCGTCTGTGCCGGGATCGGCGTCATGACGGTCTATGGCCTGATCGGATGGTTCGGCGTGACGGCGACCGGGCGACTCGATCCGGCGATCCTCCGGTTTGCCCTGCGCATCGGAGCGGCGGTCGGTGGTATGTTCGCGATCTCGATGCTCTGCGAGAATCTCGTCCCGCACGATCAGGAGCAGAACGCGCGACTCGCGTACACGACGTTCGGCCTGTTCCTTTTCGCTCTCCTGGCAGCCGGGGCCGTCGGCACTCCGGTCACGGAAGGGTTCGGGTTCGGCGTACTCACGAGCCTCCGGGTCGCCTGCATCGCCTCTTTATGCTGGTTCATTCTCTTGCTGGCGTACTACTTCGCATTTCTGAATACGCCCCAGGAGGCCCGATTCCTGGAATTCGACCAGGTGCTCGCCGATCATCAGCGCCTTCCCCAGAGGGGCGGAACCCAGGATCTGAGAGCCTTCATATATAATGATTTTCTGGGGGGGATGGTTTTTCCACTCGCTGCTCGCTCCGCTGGTGGCGGTGCCGCTCGGCCTCCTGGGTGGGGTGGGAACGAGGGCCATTCTGTGGATCGCAAGATCGAAGAGCAGGTTCAGGTAGCGAGAATGGCCCTACGAGCCGGACACCCTTCTCGGGCCGAGCAACAGTCCGGCCGAACAAAAATCAGTTTTCCAGTAATCGACTCGGAGCTGAGTCGAACTGGTGACCCTCACGAATCGGGAGCCGAGGATTATCTCAATAAGCGCTCACTCATTGAAAGGAATCCCACCCGGCGTGAGGTCGGGAATAGCTCACTCTCCAACCACGACCACGACGAAAGAGCCGGGCGTGTACCGGCGGCGGGCGGTCTTGGTCGTCTGCTTGGCGGCCGGTGCGCTCTCTGGCGTGGCGGCCGACAGGTAGAGGCGATGTGTTCTGGGATCAAGGGCTATCGTCTTGGCACTCACTTGAGTCTTGATCGTCCTGGCGACCTCGAAGGTGCCCGGAGTCGCTTCGCGAATCACGGAAATCGTGCCATCGCCTCCGTTGGAGCTGAAGATCAGCTTCTTCTTGGCGTCGAAGACGCATCCGTCGGGACCAGGCCCGATCTCGAGGGTCTGGATGACCTTGCCGCTATCGGCATCCATGACGACCAGTTTCCGGTTGGCGCAGGTGCTGAAGAGTCGGCGGTGCTCGCGGTCGAATGCCAGCCCGGTCGGCTCCTCACCAGGGGCTAACGGATAGCGATTGAGGATTTTCAAGGTCCGGGCATCAAACTCGACGATCTCGCTGGCGTTCTCGAGGTTAACGAATATGTGTCCCTTCTCATCGGAGACAGCCAATTCCGGAACGCCTCCCAGCGCCAGGGTGCCGACGGCCTTCAGCTCATCGGGGTCGATCGCCGTGGTGTTGTTGCTGCCGTGGTTGAACGTGAAAACGCGGCGGCTGACCGGCTCGAAGTAAATGATGTCGGGCCGTCCTTCGGCCTTGATCTTGCCCAGCGTCTTGAGTGTCTTGGTGTCAAAGGCTGTCACGCTCGAGTCACCGCCATTGCTGGTGAACCCACGGTTCAGGTCGGCAACAAATGCGACACCATGAACGCCAGGCGTGTCGGCGATCTCGCCGATCACCTTCTCGCTTTCAAGATCCAGCACAACAACGTGCGTGCCCCGCGTAACGAAAAGCCGTTGGGTAGAAGGATCAACCTCGAGGAAATCCCACCCCCCTTCCCCGCCAATCGCAAGCTTGCGTACTTTTTCGTAGCCTGACAGGGGGTCCTGGGCACTCGCCGTCGTGACCAGCGAAAATACGAGCGCGGACATGAGCACAAGGTGACGTCGAACCATCATGATTGCCCCTTTTCAAACTGTGGAGCTGCGTTGGGTTTGTAGAACTGCGAAGATCGAGTGATTGCCCGTCGCGCGACCCAGGCGACACCCTCAAACTTTTCTTTCCTACCAGAGTTTGAGGGTCCCTGGATGTTTTTTCTGTGAAGCCGCTCGACAATCCCTCCCCGCTTGAGACGAGCTCTCGTTGGAAATGCATCGGCGCGGAGTTCGGCGGCTGGTACCGAGCACGAGCGGCTCGCCGATCGGCGGCAAACCACAAGCTCGTTCACCGCGGCCGAACTGGACGCGTTGTGTCAATGAGCAAGCGATTACCGGCGATGTCTTCCCAGGCGAAAAACTTGAAGTTCTGCCGGCCGTTGCGCTGTCGTCCATCCTGGCAAACAAAGAGGCCGCGGGGGAATCGGCTCGACGTGGGAACGTTCGTCACGTCGATACCGTCTGTTTCACTCACGTCGAGGCTGGAATCTCCGGCGGGATCGATGGTTTGCACAAACGCATTCGTCCCATTGCGCTCGTACACCTTGAAGGTGCTCGCTCCCTGGCTCGATGCGATGAGGTAGCCGCTCGTGCCCGAAGCGTAGTAAATGGTCAAACCCTCAACATCCGCTTTCAACCCATGTTCGCCCACGCGGGCCGCCAGTGTGCGTTTCGAGCCGGCGTCCGGCTCTGCTCCGTACTTCCAGATGCCCACGTTCTCTTCAGAAACGTAGAGGCAGCCAAGGTCGAAGTCGGCGACGCAGCCTTCGGTGATCGAGCCCACATGGAGCGTGCGAACGAGTGTTCCGCGAATCGCCTCCGGAGTCGAAGTCTCGAGCCGGTATTGCTCGACATCGCCTTCCTTGCTCGTGATGAAGACGTAGCACACCTTGTCGCGCGGGCTGCGATAGACACACGAACCGTAGGGCTCGCCGCCGCCAAAGACTGTGAACGCGGGCACGGGTCCCAGCTCGGAGAGGCGCCTGGTTCGCGGGTCAATTCGCCAGACCGTGATCCCCGCCTTGGCCTTGCTTCGCGTCCCTGCGATGGCAAGATCAAAGGTCGATCCCCCGAACGGAACGCCATAGAGCACGTCCACATTGTTGGGCCGCGCTCCGTCAGAGACAATCTGCAAACGCTTCCCGTCGAGATCGTAAACGTTCAGCCCGCCTTTCTTGTCCGTGCCCAGAACCAAGCTTGAAGCGGGATCATCGGGGTGGATCCAGATCGCCGGATCGTCGGCCGCGTCGCCCTGGCTGGGAACCGGCTCGGTGTGGACGATTGCCACCGGCTGAACACACGGCTCGGTCGTACCACTCGGAGGCTCGTCGACCATCGCCCCAAGCCGGACACCGCAAGCGCCCGCGAGTGCGATCACGAAACCGGCCGCGAACATCCTTGGAACGATTGACATGGCTACGATTCTTTCGCGTGGAGAGATCAAGCAGGGTAGGATTCGCTGGCGACGACACCCGAAGGTCATGACTATAGAAGGATCTTCGATGAAGATTCAAGCGAGTCCATTATGAAGAACTCGTGTGGAATCCAATAGCTAGCCTGCTCGATCATCACGCGGGAATCATCACGCGGAGGCAGCTCAGACCCGCCTTCTGGCGAGGATGTAACAGCGTCGGCTCTGATGCTCGACATCCGGGTAGGGCTCTCGCTCGATGATCTCTTCGACCTCGAACCCTGCGGCTCGCAAGAGGTCCGTCAGCGTTTCGGGCCGGAGGAAGTGGAAATCCAGGTTCACCGACTGGCCCCACCATTCGTGAAGATGTACCGTCTCTTCGCCGATGTGAAAGGCAAGAAGCAGCAGCCCGCCCGGCCTCAGCAGCCGCTTCATCTCTCTCAGGGCGACGTCGATGTTTCGTGCAGGCACATGGATGATCGAGTAAAAGGCCACGATGCCGCCCCATGCTCCATCCGGGCTGTCCACCGCAAGCATGTTGCCTTGCTGGAATTCGATACCCGGATTCCCTTGACGAGCCTGCGCCACCATCACGGAAGATAGGTCCACGCCAACGACAGGCACGCCTTGTTCATGAAGGTAACGGGCGACATGTCCCGGACCGCAACCGAGGTCGCAGACAGGTCCAAGCTCTTGAACCTGGGCAGCAAAGCGGTCGAGGAGTTGCCGGTCAAGCGGCTTGAATTCCAGTTCTCCACCGATGCGCCGGGCATACTCCGCGGCGACCCGGTCATAGCTGAGACCAACGTCGTTGGAGGCTTGGTCCATGCGTGCTAGGTGTGGAGAATTGTTGGATCAGTTTCAATGATTTTTCGCGACATTCAAGAAGGGACTTTCAAACCTGACGGACTCAAAGAACTCCAATTATCCGGCATCAAGTCGCGGCGGAAACGGCGAACTCGTAACCCGGGGTGGTTACCGTTCGTGCCGGGGGAATTTGGCCCCAGAGGATGGCCTGAATTCGTTCGACAGTCTCCGGAGAATAAAGTCTTTCGCCTGTACTCATCGAGACGCGGGCCGGAACATGTTCAATAATGACCAATCGCCCGTCAACCTCCGTCATATAAGTGACTTCCTGCTCTGTGAGCTCTTCGTGTGGAGTGGCGGCTGACATTCAGGTCCTCCTTTGCCGATAACGCTCCCACTGGGCTGGGTCAGGTTCGTAGAGCGTGATGATCTTGATCAAAGTCCGGGAAGGATGGCTGCACTGAACATGCAGTGGGCGCCCAGAACGGTTACACCAAGCAGCAGACAACTCGGACCGTACTTATCGTCGGGATAGTCCTCGATGACCTCGCAGCCCGAAATCGCCTTCCGCAACTCGGCGACCGAAATTCTCCGCTGGACGCTCTGATCGAGCGCGTGCTGAGAGAACTCGAATGCCCCGGCTGCGACCTTCACTTGGATTTCCTCGGCGAGATTCATGTCTTGAATCGTATCAAGATCGGATCGTCCCGAGAATTCACCCCTTGCGTGATTGGCGTTCAGGCTCTAATCGGACCGACACATCCCGCCAGTTTTCGGCTGGAAGCTTACTCGACGAGGGCTTCGCGCAGGTCGGGCGGGCATCCGCGCTTTGGTGTTGTCCGTGTTAGCAATTCTCCCCTGTCATGGTCGAGGGTGGCCGGCGTGGCTTTCCAGCAGAGGATGGGCGAGGAGTCTCACGCCGATTCGTATCATTCCTCACTCTCCATTCCCTCATTCAACATTTCACAGTCTTTCGCTTCTTACCGATCGCTCCCCTCTCCCGCGCCTTCTCGATGTATTCTAGCGCGTTGGGAACTTTACAGGCCGTGTTGCCCATATCGACGGTCACTTCCCCGATGTCCTTCGCTGCCTGTACGGCAAGGTCGCTCAGTCCACGGACGTATGTGCCAATGGCGATCAGGAAGCCGTTCATCGCGTTGCGAACGGAATCCGGCTCCCGATGAATCGTCGTCCGCACGCGTTCGAGGAGCCGTTTCAGCCCCGCGAGGTCCAGGTCTTCGTCGTTTTTCAGGGCAGCGAGGCAGCCAAGAGTCGACCACCCGGCCACGGCCACGTTTTCTTTTTTGGATTCCACCCATTCGAGAGCGACCTCGTAACCGTGCGGACCTCCCGCGGCAACCCAAGGGACAGTGGCTGAGGCGAGTGCCCCTCCTCTTGCCATTTTCGCCCACCGATCGAGATCCTTCCTGGTCATCCTGGCATCGTCGGCGACCAGCCCGGCCAGGTACATCGCGTCGTAGTTCCCGGTGTCATAGAGATCGAGCGCGAGCTTGTAGTCTTTCTTGATTCGCTTCTGGATCGGCTTCATATCACCAATCTTCACGCCGAAGAACGGTTCCTGCACACCGTGGTTGCGAAGCACCTTCTTGATACTCTCCGACCCGAGTGACTTGAGTTCTTCAAGAATCTCCTTGGCGGTCATTTGCAGCACTCCCGGGAACCTGTAGTGTTCGATTCCATGTCCGGTCCAGGCATCCAAGGGAGAGATTATAGCCTTGACGGCTGGGACTACGCACACGCATTCCGGATCTGTTTCAGAACCGCGATAGCACTTGTCTCTCGGCTAAACGAGACCTGTCACGAGTGATCGGCTCGTCTTAGACTTCGACACGGCTGGGGTCACGGCCGCCGCGGCCGGTACCAGACGACGTTGTGGGTGGAGCCGCCAATGGCGACGACGTCGGGGGTACCGTCGCCGTCGATGTCGCCGCCGCGAAGATCCTGGGCGGCGATTTCCTTGTCAAGGACGGTGCGGTTCCATTTTCCGGTCGAACGGTCGAAGTCATACATCGAGATACGATGATCGGTACCGCGGTGGCCGGCGAAGAGCTCATCGTCGCCGTCGCCATCGATGTCGGCCACCCAGAGGGCGTGGCCATCGGCCAGGGTCGAGTCGATGACCGTTCGCGAGCCGAACTTGAGCGATTCCTTTTCGCTTTCCGGCCAGACGACGACATCACTGCCGTGCCAGGGTTCGATCGTGGCCAGAAAGTGATGACCGTCGTTCAGCCGCCCGAGATGGATCTCGCTACAGCCGCGTTTGGGAGCCGCGCCAGGCGCTCCCGGCACGAGGCTTCGCGCGCTGAGTGTGAATGAGGCTCCATCGTTGATGAGGCCCTCTCCCAGGATCGTCACGCCTTCATTGTCGGCGGTCAAGACGGCCGAGCGCCCCTGCGTGGCCGGCAAGGGCCGGACCTCGATGGCGTGGATCACCGGATGCTCGAGGAGCGGAATTCGCCGCCATGTTCCGCTCGCCGGATCATCCTGGGGCTGGAAGGCCACGATCCGGGCCTTGCCCCCGTAAAGCGGCGGCTTCGCCTCGCGGGCAAAGATCGGGGCCACGACAAGATCGAGCTTGGTGTCGCCATCGATATCGCCCCACCGCAGGCGATGGATACCATCGACATCGGCGACCGGGATGAGCTTCCAGGGCGCGTTGCTGTCACTCCCCTGCACTGCCAGAACGAGCTTTCCTCGATCCGGCTCGTTCATCTCGAAGTCGTACCCGATGGCGATCTCGGCCTTGCCGTCGCGATTGAGGTCGGCCGTGGCGCTGCTGATGATCCCGGGTGTCTGTTTCCCCGAACTGACGATCCGCTTTTTCCACGTCGGGTTCTCGTACCAGGCACAGGTGCTGCCGCCAAGAGCGACAATATCGGGCTTCTTGTCACCGTTCACATCGGCCACCTCGACCTGATAGCCGCCGGGAAAATCCGGGTCCACGACGATGCGCTCGAAGCGGGTTTCCTTGCTGTGATCAGTCGTCGATTGGCAGTGGCCAGTGGTCAGTGGCCAGTGGCCAGTAAAGATAGTGAAAAGAGCAGCACAAGCCACTCCTGACAGCGAAGGCCAGCAGTCCGTTATCCGTTGCACGATGGTTCCCCCGGAAGTTTCCAGCAAGCGATGCGGTCACAATGTCTGCGAGTCCCTGGTCCCTGGCCACTTGCCACTATTCTCCGGCCACTGGCGACTACCCCCCGCCCTTCTTGCCCCATCCCGCTGGCACGCCGGCCGTGTCTTCAGGCTTGACGATGACCTGAGACAGGTCGACGTCCTGGTTGATCTCGTTCTCGGCGACCTTGATGCGGTTCTCGAGCTGGGCGATCTTTTGCTCGAGCAAGAGGACACGGGCTTCCAGCTCTTCAGGGCGGCGGGGGCGCGGGACTTCGGGATAGCCAAGCTGGCGCTGGAGTGCCGAGAACAGGTACATCGGGTCGCGGCCGCGGTTGGCCCGGGCGATCTTGCCTTCGCGGGCGCCGAAGAGGGTCGGATACTTGGGCTCGAACTCGGGGTTGATCTTCCTTCGCTCGTCGACGAAGTAGGAGGATCGCACGAAGATCAGATCGGCGAAATCGACGTCGCCCAGCCGGGTCTGGAGCGTGAGGATGTAATCGACCCACTCTTCGGTATAGAACGGGTCCGCGGACATCGCGCCCAGGCCGCGCGTGTAGCCCAGCCGGTTGCGTGAGAGCGACTCGAACTGGAAGATGAACAGACCCGCCAGCGAGGGATTCTCGGACTTGTACTTGGCCTCGCGCTCCAGGATCAGCAGGGCTTGCTCCATGGAGAAGCGGCTCATGGCGGTCTCGGCCTGGTCGATGACATGGGCCTGGAAGGCCGTGAAGTAGTGGCCGATACGCACCATGGCGGGAGCCATCAGGCCAGAGCCCTTGATCTCGGCACAAAGGAACGAGACGGCCAGGGGGAGCTTGGTGGTCGAGAGCAGCTCCTCGCCGACCTGGGCCAGGATTTCCTGCGCCGGTAGCCCGTCGACGAGGCGGTCGCGAAAGCTATGAAAGAAATATGCCTGCTCGATGTACTCTTCACGCTCGAGCACGGGCATCGGCAGCTCCTTTGTGTCTCTGAACAGGCTGCGGATCGGGCGCGGGCCGCGTACGCCAGCCCCGCGGGCCGCGGCGAGCGCTCACCGCGCCCGTCATGATCGTAGCATCATCCCTGCTTCAAGGAACACGCTGGTTCCCCGTAACCGCGAGGTTGGCCTCCGACGGTTGTTGCGCAGAACGCTGCGACAGCAGATCGCGGAGAACCTCGTAGTCGAGCGGTTTGACCAGGTGGTGATCAATGCCCGCGTCGCGTGACTTCTCCCGGTCCTTGGCCCGTCCCCATCCCGACAGCGCGAGCAATCTTGTTTCCTGAAACTGGGGGATTCTTCTGAGCCGCCGGGCAAGTTCGTATCCATCCATGCGCGGCATCCCGATGTCAAGAATCACGATCTCCGGGTCAAAAACCAAAGCCATCGCAATGGCCGATGGGCCGTCGTGGGCGACTTCCACCGTGTGTCCGTCGAGCATCGACAGCAAACTTGCCAGGCTGGTGGCAGCGTCCTTGTTGTCGTCGACGATCAGGATCCGCTGACGCCCGGGGGCTGCTCCGGACGGCTCTCGAAACGCGCACGGCGGATCGGGTTTCAAGGGTGCCGGAGTATTCCAGACCACCGGCATCCGGACGAGGAACTCGCTACCTTTGCCCAGGCCGTCGCTGTGCGCCTCGATGGTGCCGCCGTGCAGTTCCACCAGGCTCTTGATCAAT
The DNA here is from genome assembly GCA_963797295.1 of uncultured Planctomycetaceae bacterium. Taxonomy (GTDB): domain Bacteria; phylum Planctomycetota; class Planctomycetia; order Isosphaerales; family Isosphaeraceae; genus Aquisphaera. The sequence goes on along the minus strand of CAWCPP010000052.1, from coordinate 78,211 downwards.
CCCAGGCCGATACCGACTCCACCCTGCCCGGGATAGGTCGCCGGTCTGATCCGTGAGAACATCTCGAAGACGTGCGGCAGCACCTCGGCAGGAATCCCGATGCCCGTGTCGCGGACATGAAGGACAAGGTCGCCCTCGTGGCGCCGGGCCGTCACCGCGATCTGCCCGCCCGGTTCGGTGTACTTGACGGCATTGCTCAGCAGGTTCCAGAGAATCTGTTCCAGCCGGGTGGGGTCGACGTTCACCAGTACGGGTGCTTCGGGCAGCGAAACCATCAGGTCATGCCTTCGCTCGTCGGCCGCGTGACTGACAACTTGCACAACCCGGTCAACGATGGGGGTCAGCTCGACCACTTCCTTTCGAAGCTCGATCTTTCCCTTGTTGATGCGGGATACATCCAGGAGATCATCGACCAGCCGGGCCAGATGTTTGACCAGCCGCTCGGCCATCGCGCGATCGGCCTCATGATCCGCTCCGCGCGATCTGGTCATCAAGTGCAGCACATTGAGTATGGACGCCAGGGGGTTGCGGAGCTCGTGCGCGAGGGTGTCGAGAAACTCGTCCTTGCGGCGGTCGGCTTCCTTCGACTGCTCGTAAAGCCGGGCATTCTCGACAGCCACGGCCGCCCGACATGCCAGATCCTGGGCCAGCCGAAGATCATCGGGACCGTACCGCCGGCCTGACTCCGACGCGATAAAACTGATCACGCCGATCGAGCCGTCCCGCCCCGGCAACGGGACGCCCATGTACGAACGCAGACCGAGCTCGCGGAGGAGCCTAAAATGTTCCTCGTCGCGCGTGCCTGTTGCGAGCATCTCATCGGTCACCTCGGACACGAGCTTGGGGGTGCCCGATTTGAGGATCCCGGAGACGTGGTTGCTCGAGTGGCTATGGGGGGGATAGCGCTTTTGCATCTCCTCCGCCAGGGCAACCTTGCCCGGGTCGGCATGTGCCACCGCAAGGCGGCTCGGCGCACCGTCGGCCCCAGCCATGTCCACAACACACCAGTCGGCGAAGTGGGGCACGGCGAGGCGGGCCACTTGCTGGAGCGTGCTGGCCTCGTCCACCAGCGCGGCGAGCGTGGCGCTGGCGTCGGCCAGAAAGCAAGCGGACTGCTCGGCACGCTTGCGATCGTCGATGTCGGTTGCCGTGCCCATCACGGCAACCACCCGGCCCGCCTGATCCGTCACGCGAACGGCCCGGCCCAGGAACCAGCGGTAACTGCCATCACGATCCTTGAGTCGATACTCGTCCTCGAAAGGCCTGCCCTCGTCGATACATCGGGTCACGCCTGCCTTGACCCGCTCCAGATCGTCCGGGTGTACGACCGATTCCCAGCTTTGTGCGCGGTAGGTCTCCTCTTCCGAGAGCCCGGTGTACTCGAACCAGCGGCGATTAAGGTAGACGATGCTCTGATTGGGACCACTGATCCAGACGATCTGGGGAATGGCTTCCGCCAGGATGCGGAATCGCTCCTCTTTCTCCCGGATCGCGCGATCCGCCTGCTTGCGATCGGTGATATCGTGAAACGCCGCCACGGCCGCCACGATCCCGCCCGCCTGATCCTTGACCGGTCCGGCGTTGACGCTGATCGTCAGGCGCGAGCCGTCGCTGCGCTGGACCTCGATCTCCTCATCCTTGACCACTTCGCCACGCCGCATGGCACGCGCCAGCGGCCAATCGTCAGGTTGAAAACGTGAACCGTCTTCGTGGAGGCCGACAAGGGCCAGTGACTGGTCGTAATCCTCCATCCGCTGGCCCGGCTCGAAGACCCCCTGGACAATGCGGTGAGCTTCGTGGTTGCTCAGGAACAGTCTTTCGGTGCGGGCGTCGGCGACCAGAATGCCGGCCGGAACCTGCCGCAGGATCGCCTCGGTGAACGCTTGCCTTGCTTCAAGTTCCTCGAGTAGTTGGTTGCGCTGCTCCTCGAGTCGCCGCTGTTCGGTCACATCCGTGCCCGAGCCGATGTAACCCAGGAACACGCCGTCGCCAGTGGCCCAGGGCACGCCGTGTTCGAGCACCCAACGGTATTCGCCGTCTTGACGTCGCAGCCGATAGATCAGAATCAAAGGTTGCCGGTTTCTGTGAGCCGTCGCCCGGGTCTCCAAACAGCGGTCCAGATCTTCGGGGTGAATAGCTCCCACCCACCCTTCACCGGCCTCGTGGTGCGTCGTTGGGCCCGTGAACTCGAGCCAGGCGCGATTGAAGTAAGTATATTTATGATCAGCGTCTGAAACCCAGAAAAGCACCGGTGCTGCGTCGACCATCGTCCTGAACCGTTGCTCGCTGGCTCGTAAGGCCTCCTGCTCTCTTCGAACCAGAGCCTCGCTTGCCTGGGCGTGTAACTGGGCCGTTCTCATTGACCCGCCCAGCAATGCCACACCCACGCCAACAGGTACATAGAGCAAAAATGCCAGTTGGGCCGGGAAGCCCCGGATCGTCCAGTACCCGATGGGATCGAGAACCAGAGGAATCGAAACCAGGCTCAGCCCAAGCGCCAGCAGTGAAGGACCAGGCCCGCAGAACCAGGCAACAAACACCAGCTCGAAGGAGAAGGTAAGGAAGGGAAACTGGTTACCTGTAAGCGGCATGAGGGCAAGCTGTAAGGTGACCGCCAGAACGGTGGCGAGCACGGCGAAAGCATAGCGAAGAACCCCGGAGCGGTCGGCGACGTGAGCGAAAGTACAATCCCAGGAGTCGCCCACCACGGAGGACCGGTCAGCCGTTCGATCCAGGCGCGATTGTCGTTGGTTCCGGTTCATGGAGCGCTGCGCTGCATCGCGACGTGCGCACTCGTGCGCAGCCGAGAGAGGTCCGGCAGAATGAATTGGTCTTTCCGCACCCATCAGTGCCCGTCCTGTGCTGCCAGGCAGGGCCAGGCGCACTCGCCATGGCGGCACGCGCAATCCCCTGCGACGTATTCCTTTACGGAAGATGTGCAGACCGAGGTGCGCACATCTCACCGGCGCCGCTACGCTGATCGGCTGACCTTCGGTTTAATGCAACAAACATGCCGTAATCTTAAAGCGTGTTCGTGCACCTATTTCAGTCGCCGGAATGTACTAGATGGCATCAGCGAAGCCTGAACGTCACGTCGCCGTTTGGGGGATGACCGTCACATACCATGCCGATCCGGGTCTGTCCTGGCCGGAAACATCTCCCCTTTCCTCCGCCAGATCGCGATGGTGCCAAAACGGACGGCTGGTTCGTACAGCGTCCGGATCGTTTCGTCCATTCGTGGGAACACCGCAACCAGAGAGCCCTTCCCGGTCTCATCGGGGTTCCAGACCACGACGGAATCCGGCGTGGCCCGAAGTGTGGTGATGAACCTGTCCTCGTCTGCGGGTCGGACGACAAAAAGCCAGGTCATCGATTCGGCCGGGAATGCCGGCAACCTGCCGCTCGGTCCGTTGACCGCGAGCCCGCCAATGGCGTTGCCCACGCATGTCGACGGGGGCAGCTCCGACCTGAGATATGCCAGGGTCGCCTGATAATCGCTCCACGGCGGGAGCGTGATGAGCTTGCCATAGGGGTGCGTGTATCCCACGGGTGGCTCAACCGCGGGTTGATGCGCCGCCAAGGCCCTAAGCGCGGGCATTACCAACGGTTTTCGGCATGTGTTTGGGAAGTTACCAACATCCAGAAACATCGCCAGACCAAGCAGCGCCACCGCACAGGCTTGCCAGGACCATGAGCGCGAGGTGGCCTCCTCGCTGACCATTGCCACCAGGACGCCGAGCACGAACAGCCAGATCATCCAGAACGCGTGATATACGTAGGGCCGCAAGTTGGGTGTGATCGCCAGGTAAGCCACCGAGCCGGCCAGCAAAAGCGACCAATGGAATGCCGACTGTCGCGCTCGCCAACCGACCAGGGTCCAGAGTATGGCCAACGCCGGCAGCATGGCCCAAACTCGACCTTGCGTTCCCAGACGCCAGATGATCCCGAAAAACTGAGATCCTTTCGGTGCGTTGTAAGCTGTGCCGGGCATGACCGACGCAAGCCCCTGAAGCAGGTCGCCGACCAAGCCATCGCGAAGGATTGGGAAAAACAGCAGTGCCACGGATCCCCCGAATGCCAGCAGCCAGATCGTACACCGCCGGAAACCGCCTGTTTCCGGATCAGATTGCTGAGAGTCCCACGCCCCGCAAAGCAGCCCCGGAACGAACATCAAGATCTGCGGACGGACCGAGAAACCGATCGCCGCGAGCATTGCCGATAGCAAGAGTCCGGACGTGCTGGGTATCAGCTCCAGCACGATCATTGCCAGAGCCACGAATAATGTTGCGTGCCAATCGCGCTGAGCGACCATGGCGAAATCCAGATTGAAATAATACGTGCTGAGCGCATACAGGGCGGCGGCGCCCGGTAGCCAACTGCCAAACCGTCGTCGACTCCAGACCAGTGTGGCCAACCCCAGCACAGTCAAGAGCATCGCATCAAAGGCGTTGTACGCGACCACGTTTCCCCAACCGGTCAGCTTGCCAACAATCCAGAAGAAGTAGATCGTGCCCGGAAAGTTGTTGCCCAGGAGCTCACGATACGGCAGCAGACCCTTGCTCCAGCCAAGGGCCATCGTGGCAAACACATCATGATCGCTCCACCACGGCCATGTGAGATATTGTGGAAGCCACAAGGCGAAGTACAGAGCCGACAGGCCAAGCAGCATTACCGAGGCAACCGCGGAGAACTTTCGCGAATCATTCGTCGCCGCGGCCGTAGCGACTTGTTGCATGTCTGCCGTCCCCGATGCGACCACGATCGATCAGGCCGGTTTTCCCGGATACCCGTGGAAAAGACGCTTCCGTCTCCAGTCTGGCCAACCCGTGCCCTCATTGGATACATTCACACTGACCCGGTCAAGTGAGATTAAATTCACGTTGCATATTTTATATAACATCTTATGTTCGAATATTTGCCTGTTTCTTATACCATCTGCTATTCAGCGTCGTTGCACAGTGCCTCAATGCCGACCCGTGGGCCAAGCTCGATCGCTGCCCTGGCAGGCGTAGGTTGATTGGCAGTAAGATCACATGCAGCGAATGGGCAGGTATGTCCAGGACCAAGAACTGCAAGAGGTCCGGGGTCGGGTTTCGCCCGACTGCGAGAAACAGGAATCACCCGCATGTCCGCCAGCTTCGAGAACGATCCAGAGTTCAATGACGCCGTCCCGAAGCGGAAATCCCGGCGAGGAGTCAGGCTCATTGAGGTTCTGACAATCCTGGGAATCCTTGCGCTATTGACCGCACTCCTGTTACCGGCCAGTCGTAGCGCAAGGACGGCCGCGCGCCGCGCTCAGTGCACCAACAACCTGAAGCAAATCGCGCTGGCTCTGCACAATTATGTTCAAGAGCACAAGGCCTTGCCCCCCGCGTACACCGTGGACGCAGAGGGCAAACCATTGCACAGTTGGCGTACCCTGATCCTGCCCTATCTCGAACAAGAGCCGTTGTACCGGACGATTGACCTGTCGAAACCCTGGACCGACCCGTCGAACGCCCAGGCGTTTGAAACTCTTGTTCCCGTTTTCCGATGCCCGGAGGCGGTCGGACCCCGGAACACGACGACCTACCTTGCGATCGCCGCGGCGGACGGCTGCTTTAACCCCAGGGAGCCCCGACGCCTGGAGGAGATCACGGACGCTCACGGATCGACCCTCATGGTGATCGAAGCCGGTGAAGAGCATGCCGTTCCGTGGATGGCTCCGGTGGATGCGGACGAGTTTCTGCTGATGAGTCTTGGGCCGACTACGAAACTTCATCACGCGGGAGGCACGAACGCGGGCTTGGTCGACGGTAGCGTGAGGTTCTTGAGAGCCAAGACTCCAGCACCGGTACGCCGAGCCTTGATGACGATCTCCGGTAAGGACAACGAATTACTCAAGGAATTACTCAATGACTGGTGAAAAACCTGGCCGTTGCGCCGATCCGCTCGGCTTTTCGCCTTATCCGCTCGCATACCTCGAACGCCGTGAGTGGCACCAGCCAGCTCATCCAGGTCGCCACGGGATCGACCCATGGGGCGGTCATTCCCGTGACTATCGCGGCCCCGCCAATGAGCCTTAACACGACAGCCGAGCATAACAAGAGATAACATCGCCACATCCACCGGCGATGATCCGCAAACCGTCGCAATAGCGCCGACCGTGCACCGAGTGTGACGCAGACCGCGGTGGCGATTGCCAGTGCCGCCAGCCCGACCGACGCAAGTGGACCTGCCGCGGCATGGTAAGCCATCCATAGTCCGCTGGGCGTCACCAAGAGCAGGACACAGGCAACCTGAAGCCGGCCCAGATAACGATGGCATTGCGGAAAACGGGGCCGCGACCGCTCAGCAATCAGAAGCAAGCCCAAGATCAGCGAAACCGGGCCGGACACGATGTGCGTGTAGAATGCCCATCGATAAACGCCCAGGAAGTGGCTTTCTCGACCATGCAAGAACTCGGAAGCAAAATCGGGCGGGAAGTAGTTGTGATAATTCGATATGATGCTCAGAGTTACTTTGATAATCAAGAGTCCCGCCAGCAGGGTCAAAATGCGCTCAGATATTGTTGGATGGTTCGGGCGCATATCAGGCGGAAACGCCAATCGAGATGTGGCCATCTCTTTCTCAAAAGCCGCACCCATACTGGGATACTCACCATCAACCGCCCCGAGAAAGTGACCAGCTCCAATTCTTGCCTCAGGTTTATGAGATGACCCTCCAGAGAGTGTCAGGGTCCGAGGTCGATATGGATGTGCCTCCTGGTTTAGCATTTATTTTACCAGCCTGTGAACAGGATTCGCGAGCATTGCTCACCACTCAAACACCGATTTGGGTGCCGACGCCAGGTCCGTAGCCGTCCACACCGCGTCGGCAGCCATGAGTGATCAGCCACGAACGAGCTCGTGATTCCAAGCACCGCGAGCCAGCAGCCTTGGCGGCGGCGATACCCGACACGGCGTTATCGATTACCAGGCAGAGTGTCGGCACTGGTCGCGGCGGACGTGGACTCACAAATAGCAAAATTCATTTTGACTTTTTGACTTCCTGATCTCGATGTCTTGTTCACTCAAGAGCAGGTCGTCGGCCAGCCGGAGCATGTTGCCGTTCATGATCGGGGTGTAGTCTCCGAAACCTTTCTTGACCTCGCTGGAGGGCCGGATCTTGATGGCCTTCATGTCCGAGTCTTTGTAGACGTTCAGGTCCTTCAGCACCTGGAGCTGCTGTGTCGTCACCGAATTGTCTCCGCGTCGGGCGCGGTAGGCCGGGCTCCAGAGATCATCCAGTTCTTCCTGAAACACGTCGCCGTCGTCTTTTCCCACGAACCGGGCCTGCGCGGTGGCGTTCCCATTCTGGGCCTGGGCCTTCAGGCTGCTGAGTCGGACCCCTGCCCGTTTTTGCATCTCGAAGAAACCCTCTGACTCTCGTTTCACGTACAGCCGGTCGAGTTTCTTGGACAAGGCGCCCAGGTCGTACACCCGTCGGACATCGTAGTCAAGAGTGGCGGGGTCGGTATAATCCGAGCCCGTGGCATTATCGAAGATCAGGCCCCAGAGATTACGATCGAACGCCGGCCCGTCGCCGAAGCTGGTGTAGAGGTTGAACGCGCTGTAGGACCAGCCCGCGGCCTTGGGCCGGGTGAAATTGTCCGTGGCCACGCGCAAGACAGCGTGCCACTGGAGGCGATGCGTGAATTCGCCGTGAACGGGTCCTGCGCCGACATCCTTGAGCATGTAGCCGCCTCGCAGCAGGCGGAGGAAATCCGGACCGGGTAGAACCCCCAGAGCGATTAGATGCGTCGATGGGAACCAGCATTTTTTCTCGTACTTCTGGAGCGCATAGGAGAACTTCGTGTAGTTGCTGCTGCCCTTGGGGTTCTTGGTCCAGAGCAGGTCCAATTCCTTGCTCAGAAGGGTTAACTGTTTGAGCACGAGCGGCCGATTACGCATCAAGACGAGTAGCTTGATATTTTTTTTTTTTTTTTTTTTTTTTTGTTGACCTTCAGGTGTTCTTCGATCACGCCCGCGATCAGCTCCCGAGGCGCGGTGTGGTCACACAGGTGGTCTGATTTTTTCCCCGCCGCGTCTCCTGATTCAGGAACCACGCGGCCAATAGTGCCAGGGTTTGGTGATGATGCCAGGCATCCAGTTCCGTACCTGGTAGTCCCCCAACCCAGCCTCCCCCTTGGCTCGTTCCAGACATTCTTCAATCCGATGCGCGGCTTTGGCCACGCGGGCCAGTTCCCCCAATGGCAGCCTCCGGATCAGCATTCGACAAATAATAGTCGTGCTTGAACGTGCCATCCGACCTGACGCTCCCGCGTGATGAACAGGACCTCGTCCGGGCCCGTCCCGCCCGTCGGCGTCCGCGCCCGCACGCGGCACTTCACCGCGGCCGTCGTCAGAGGCCCCTTCTCGCCGTCACGGACGTCGATCGTCGTCCAGGCGGACTCGGGCAACGCGCGCACACCAACGATCCACTCGTACGAATGGGTTCTCGAGGATGGGGGCCACGTCCCGCGTACCCTGGCGGTGCCGCGTCGATATCGCGGATCAAGTGTGTTCGAGGGGACCGCCAACAGGTACCGTTCCGCCCGCGCCACGCAATTTCAAGCGAAAATCTGTGGGACGGCCCATCTCATCGTCGCCCGCCACCCAGGTGTGCGGCAACAACTCACCTGTTCCTCCAGCATCTCCATCGCCAGTTCGTGGCGCGTGCGGAACTTGACCGCCTTGGGGACCCCGGCCCTCTTGCACCGCCTGCGGTCTTTTGTCCACCCCCCGGGAAGATAAAGACGCGTATTGATGAGCGCATGTTCTTTCCTCGATACATACGCCATGTACACCCCGACCTGGCAGTTCTCCTTCTTGCCGAGCCGGCCGCACCACTGCCGTTGCACGCCCACCGAGGCGGTCCCCTTCTTGGCGAAAGCCCGACGGGTCAAACACGATCACGCCGTCGGCCTCTCCCAGGTCGCGCACCGACCTGCCGGGCGAGCGTCAGGAGCAAGGACCGGTAGCTCCAGGGCACAAGGCCGAGGAACTTCTGGAGGCCTTGCCGTTCCTGGTCATGGAGGTAGGCAATTCCCTTCGCCAGTCTTGTGCTCGAGATTCGAGACCAGACCGGTCAGGTACTCGGTTGCATGTCGTCGTTGTTCAGGTTCGCTCAGCGTCGCAGCGAACGGCTCGATGAAGACGTCCAACCGTTCCAGCAGACCATCTAACAAGTCAGGCGACACCTGCGATTGTGCCAGCATGTCAGCCAACCGTGCTTTGTATCATCTATCCATCACGCCTCGCTTCCTTTAACATCCTAAACAAAAAAAATAAAAAATTAATCGTTCTTGAACGAGTCAAAAATCTCGAATGTACGGCCTTGCTTCGGCCCTTTCTTGGGGGCCACCACATCGTCGGAGAATTCATTGTAATGGGCCTGGCAGATGTCCCCCACGCCGCCGGGATTCCAGCCGGTCGCCTTTCCCTGATTCGAACAGCCCTGGATGACACACACGCTTGCTGCTCCCCGTGACACGAACGCAGAAGCCCGAGACCTGCTATTGAATACCTTGGGAAATTGCTATCGGTCCAATTTCTCAGACATACTTCGGGCAGGAAAACGGAGTCGAGGCCGATTTTCATGCCAGGGACTGTGGCGCCAAGTTACCATTCGAGTATCTGATCCGGGGTCCGTTTCAGATCTGTAGCCGTGAAACCTGCACCCGCAGCCATGAGCTGATCGGCAGAAAATGATGTGGTCAGCCCCAAACACCGCGACCGGCGGCCTTGGCCGCAGTGACCCCGGAGACGGCATCCTCGATCACCAGGCACGCTGGATCCAGCCGAGCCGGCATGGCTTCAAAAGATTCCTGCCGCTTCACTCACTATACGCAAACTGCTAAGCTGAATCTGCAACATAGCTCATTCACCTTACCTTTTCACCTCATCGGCAGGTCCAACCCGCTGTCCCCGACCTGAAGTCCGATCGGTCGTGTTTTTCCGGCGCAGCAATTCGAGCGGTCACCCACTGACCTGTTCAACTCGATGCGAGACCGCACGATAAGGGTCGTGGCTCAGGCCCATCCCGTGGAGACGGGTATGGCGTCCCCGAACTCTACTGGTCTACTGTCTTGGCGAACGATCAGCGAGGACCGGCCGGGTTCTCTCTAACCTATTGAGGAATCCCAGGGGTTTCGCCGAACGGTCTCTCTGTGCTGGGATTGATCTTCGGGAGCGGCGGCGAGCCGACACCGTGGGCCGGCGCGACGACTCCGCCGGAAGGGGCGGGAGAGCCGGCTGCTCCCCGCGGTTCTCTGGAGTCGCACCCCTCGATTCCATCTGCGACTGCGTGGCATTCTAAGTATGGGAATTCTCGCTTGGCGTCTGGCGATCACCTTGCTGATGACTCGGAGACCGACCTTGAGGGGCAGCTAGCGGCGGATTCTGCTCTGAGGTTTTCTCGTTCTCCTGCGCTGGGACGCGGCACCGGTCGAGTAATCGTCGCCTCGATCGCTCCCGACGCCTTGAACGTCGTGGTCGCTGCCTGGCCGGTCACGCCGCCTTGCTTTTTCTTCTCGGATTTGTGGTAAGGGATGAGCAGGCTGTTGGAGATGCCGTTGGGTGTGGCGACGTAGACCTCGACGTAGGTGTCAGAGCCGTTGGCGTCCTTGATTTTGCTACACTTGGCGTCGGCGGGAATCTTGATCCGCATCGTCTCGCGGCTGATGACCTCGACGTTGATGTTATCGGCGCTGGTGTTGCCGGTCATGGAATCCTACCTGGCGCCACTGGCTTCTGCGACTTCTCCGCGCCCTTGGCGACCTCGCCAGCCGCTTTCGCAACGCCTTTCACTTCACTCGCCGTCTTCTGATTTGCCTTCTAGTCAGCGGCGTTCTGTTCCTCCGTCTTCGCGAGCTGAGCCGGATCTGAGGTAGCTGCGCGGCCTTCGCGTTCGCGTCAGCGACCTCCTTCACAGCGGCGGCGAGCCGCTCGACATCAAGATTCACAGGCGAAGGTACTTTCCGCCCACACGACCTTAATCTCCTAACGCTGAAGTGCTTGCCGTACAGAATATGTCGACATCCTCCTCACCGTCTAGAACGTCACGCCGTCTAATCCCAGCATCTACGGCACGAGAGACGTAACTCCCTGCTGGAAGAGCGAGAAACCGCCTAGTAAGTTCTCTTACAAAACACAATAATCCTCATCTGCATCGCAGCATATCTTCTATCTAACCGACACTAGTAACCAGTCTCTCATCGTTCTTCCGATACTCGCCGCAATCTATAGCCGTGCCGAGTGCGTGGCGGAGCTTCACCACCTGACGTCCCTGTTCGAGCATCCTCGCATCGGATCTTCATCTCATCGGGGTCGACGAGCGGTAACCAGTTACCAGTCAGATCCATCCGCACAACCCGAGAAAAACAGCATGATAACACAGCACTCAGCTCACCACTGACCCGCTCCAACTTACTGTTTTCGATCTAGTAATTCCAACCTAAACTTCCCTTGACAAGCTGATTGTAGAGAGCGAGAGGTTGAAACGCTCAAGCGCAGTTCTGATAACCGGATAGAACCGAAACCCGAAAATCTCGTTGCCGTGGTGAAAGTCATAACTGTCCGATACAGCGCGATCGCCTCGAGTCCTGTTCGATCCGCCTCTGGTACTAGAAACTGGCGAAAGCAATCTAACCGGAGGAGAAAGCGAAAACCATAACCAGTTAGAGATCGCACAACGCTCGAGGCGTCGCGATGTTCTGCTCTGAGGTGACCGGTCCACGCGAAGGCGATAATCGCCACCGCGCCTTGACGTAGTCGTGAACACCTGCTCACCTCCGCTGCAGTCATAGCGTAGAATTGCATCATCTCCAATCGCACAACAATCCACCCCCGCGAACGCGCGTATGTCGTGGCGAGCTGTTCGTTGAGCAACGCACTCACGCACCCGTACTAATCATCGTGAGCGTGCGAACAGCGAGCCAAACTCGACCTCCCCCTCAAACCCTTAAACTGGAGGTCGCCGAGCAGCATCGTGGCGAGCTTGATGTAATCCTCTTTGAGCTCGTCAAACTCGCGATCCTGGATGTGCTGTGCGATGTCCGACGACCGCCTCGAAGTGCGGCAATAATCGATAAGCCGCCTCGAACTCGCTCCGGAGGTAGGCATTCACCTCGTTCGCCCTGGAGTCTTCGTCGTGAGCCTATCCCTGACGTTGGCCGCGATCAAGTAAACGTTTTGCGTAAAGAACACATCATTATAGTCAGATGTAGCAACGGCTACTCCTGGCTGTTGACCATAGTAGTCCGATACCGGCGCGTCGCCGACTCCGCGATCTTCTGATCTCGTTTAAATGCGTCATTTCCTACTTTTTTCGGAATAACTCTAGTAACAATTTGCCTGTAAGTTCTTCCGATTGTCTAATGAAGATATCGGTATATTGATTGTAAAGTTTTTGTAGTCCTCTGATAGTTCTGTTCTAGCGTTACACATTTATTAACGTCTTCGCTCCGTATCAGCTCATAGATCAGCGGCCCCATCTGGTCGACGAGATCGTTGATGGCGAGGTTGCGGAACGTGGTTTCGAGAAAGTCGGAACCGAATTCGTGATGGAGGGTGGCGGTCAAGACGGCACCGTGCCCCTTGCGCGTGCACTCGCCGGGCTGGATCGAGACGGGCATGCGGATCTGATAGAGCGCGTATCCGGGAGAATCAGCGATGTCATCTCCCATGTTCACCCGGCGGATCTGGTTCAGGTGGTCCTGGTAGTTCTTCAATTGATCGAGGTAGACAGTCAGCTCCAGCCCGAAGCCCCCGTAATTCGTGTTGATCCCCTGGAAGGTCGAGGTTCCGTATCCGAAAGGCTTCGTGGTCCGGTCGATCTATCCAGTCTCGAGATGCGGGAGTGACAGGTCGTCTCCGCCACCAGTCGCTTCCGACTGGGATGGAGACGCGGCGGCCGACGCCGGGGCGACGACCGTCGTGGCGTTCATGCTCGCGGCCGACGACTTGCCCGACCGACCGCCGAGCCCGGACGAGGAAGTGCCGCCCCCGCTCGAAAGTGCATTCGAGAGAAAAGTCTGGCTTTGGAGGGCAGCCTGGTCGGTTCGGACGACTCGGGCGGAGAGAACGAAATTGAACTGACCGATAGCGTTATAAAGCTGGGTCTCGAAATTCTTGCGGTACAGCGTCATTCTCGACTGGCCGTAGACGTCGGTCTGCTTGATGACCACAGTGCCGTCGTCGAGGACCTTGTCCTCAATTGCGTCGATCTACCGTGCAACCTGCTCCATGGAATTCGGTAGGTTCAGCTTGGCACGCATCCGGAACAGCCAATCTTCCCCCATCAGCGATCGCAGCCACACCATAGCCAGAATTGCACAAACGGCCAGACCGCGAAATTGGTGGGTCCTCATGCTACACCCGGTTTCCCTGGACAGTTGATTATGCGCTTGGCCCGAGACGTGCTATAGCTCTAATCATCGGCGGTACTAAGCCGATTGTGCAGAGTATCCCTAATATTCCGTCTATTACTTTTCCTACTCGCTCCAGATCTGACCCGTGATCCTCTGCACCCGAATCCGGCAGCCTCGAACTTCAGCTCTGCGATGCAAAGGCTAGACGGGTCTGGCTTGTAGTGGCCGGAATGGTTATCTATGAAAATTACATTCCCCCACGCTCGGGCCTCGCCAGCCGCGAGCACTGGCCTGCCCCCTGTTGCCACCGTGTGCTTGATCTTGTCGCCGGGCATGATCACCGGCAGACCGAACAACCCGCCGTGTTCGGAAACTACCCATTTGAAGACGCTGCCCGTTTTCACTTATGCCTGCAATCGAGCTCGGATTCACGATACTGATGCGTATGACGTGGAGCTCTTTAGCGTTCGCCAGCTCTTTCTTGAGATCATCGCAGGATCGCTGGTTTTTCCAGAGGATCGGCTTTGCCAGTATCGTCCAGTCGCAAGGTGGGAGAGCCTTCCCCGGTACGGGGGGCAGAACAAGCGATGGGGCCGGTGCTTGTGCATAGGAGATCGCGGGAGATAACGGCCAGAAGGCGTGGATGACTAATAGCAAGGGGATCGAGGCGAAATTCATGGAAATGCCGTTGATTTTGTCGTGAAAGATGAGCAAGGGTAGAGCCTGTCATCGCTGCCATGGAAGGAAACGCCATGACGCCGAGTCATGTATCGGGTCCCCCCGTGGGCTCTCCGCAAGTAAAATCTGGCGAGGCTCGGCGGACAGGATGCTTAAGTGTATGAACCGGCCGAGGATTCGATCGAGTTCCGCGGACACCATATTTGTCTTGGGCATCCGGATGCGGCCTCTTCCATCGGGGTTGGTGGACGAGGAATTCGTGTGCAGCGTAATCTTCACCAAATGAGGACGTCGGACGCGGCGTCGGTCAGGGTTGCCGCCGTCCAGTCGGCACCGGCCGCGGCGAGCTTCTCTGCGAAAACGATGTGGTCATCCCCAGGCAGCGGCTCCCGGCGCCCTTGGCCGCCTGTACTCCCGAGGCAGCATCCTCGATCACGAGACAGGTACTCGGGCTCCAAGCCCAAGCGTCGTGCAGCCTCCTCGAAGATATCCGGGGCCGGCTTCTTATGAACGATGTCCTCGCCGACCACGATTGCGTCGAAGGTTCCGGAGGGAAGCCAGAGCTGACGGAGGTTGCCCTCGACCTTCATACGATCGGCGCTTGAGGCCACGGCCAGCTTCAAACCCAGGGAACGACAGCGCCCGATGAACTCCGAGACGCCGGGAAGCGGCTTCAGCCGGCCAGGAATTAGCTCGAGGTAAATCTCGTAGGTTCGGTTCTTGTCGCGAGGCATCTCCAGCGTCACGCCCCGCGCCTCGGCAACTCCGCCCAGGAAACGATCCTCGCCCATGCCGATGAACGGGCGGAAGTCCTCCGGCTGGAGGGTAAACCCCTTCTCCGCGAACATCCGGACGGCTGCCTCGGCAATGAACGGCTCGGAGTCCACGAGCACGCCGTCCATATCGAAGATGACGCCGGCAAGCTGCCGATTCTTGCGGTCCGAGGCCGTGTGATTCAGATTCTCCACGATAATCTCCAATGACCAGGGCGACACAGAAAAATGGCTGGCCACTCAATCTAGCATCGCTGCGATCGAGCCTACCACCGCAGATGTTTGATCAAACTTTTTATGAAAACCAATCGTGGCAAAAAACTGTATCAGCCCGAGCGACCGCGGGCATAAGCTAAGGGGGCCGAGATCGTTTCTTTACCACGGCAGGAAAGCATGCATGGCAAGTATGAGCACGGCGATCGAAGGCGACTTGCGGCGGCTTATTCGATGCCGGCAGTCTCGCGGGTCTGACCGACAGGGAGTTGCTCGACCGCTTCCTGCGGCGCGACAGCGGTTCCTCGGCGGCGTTCGAGGCGATCCTGACACGGCATGGTCCGGCCGTCTGGTGCGCCTGCCATCTCCATGGTCCGGCGGCCTGGGCCGAGGATGCTTTCCAGGCAACCTTTCTCATTCTCTTCCGCCGCGCGGGAACGTTGCGCATCAGCGGCTCGCTGGCCCCCTGGCTTGTCGAGGTCGCCCGGCGGACGGCACTCAAGGCCGGGACAGCCGAACGGCGGCGGCGAATCCGCGAGGGACGGGTCGCGGTGTCCGAGTCTGCCGGGTCGCCCGCCTTTCTGCCCGACGATCTCGCTCCCCAAGTCCGTGCCGAGGTGGACCGGCTGCCCGCGAAGTACCGCATGCCAATCCATCTCTGTTACTTCGAAGGCCGCACGCACGACGAAGCCGCGGCCGCTCTCGACTGGCCGGTCGGCACGGTCCGCGGCCGGCTGGCCCGGGCGCGCGAAATTCTCCGCGGCCGGCTGGCGCGCCGGGGGATCGCATCGGCCGGATGGCTCGCGGCGGTGGGGTGGACTGAGACCCGGGCCGAAGTCCCCTTATTACTCCGCGAGGCGACCCTAGCGGCAACCAGCGGAGCTCCGATCGCTGCCGCCGTCGCGACTCTGGCGAATCAGATAATTCGCGGCCTCGTCATCGGGAAAGCGACCATGGCAGCCGGGCTGGCCATCTTGCTGTTCTCTGCCGGAGCGGGATTGACCGCGTGGGTCAACCGCGGTGACGACCGGCCACCACCCGCGGCAGCCGCCAACGGCGCACCGGCGCAGCCGCAGAAAACCGGAGAGCCTCGGACCGACCGCTACGGCGACCCCTTGCCGCTGGGTGCGATCGCACGGCTCGGAACGGCTCGGTTCCGGCAGAACGCGTTCGACGACGGCCACGCCATCAGCCGCGTCCTCTACTCGCCGGACGGGAAGACGCTGGTAACAGTCGGCATCCAGGGCGGAGTGAACCTCTGGGACGCCGGCTCGGGGCGGCTGGTCCGTCGGATCGATGCCAATGATGCCTCGATCTCCCCGGACGGCCAGACCCTTGCGACGGTCAAGCAACCAGGGCTCGTCCAGCTCTGGGGTCTCGCCGACGGCCGGGAACGGCGTCGGGCCCGTTCGAAAGCCACGGAGTATGACCAGCATCTGACATTTTCGCCGGATGGCAGGTCTCTCGTGGCGATCGGAGTTATCAACAAGGATGCAAATAATCCCCCGGAAGTCGAGCTGGTCGCCTGGGACGCCGCGACCCTCGCGGAGCGGTTCCGCCTGCCCGGCCCGGGGGATCTCATGTATACACGGGCCCTGGCCTTCTCTCCCAACGGCCGGATGATCGCCGTGGCCAGCCCCGACAAGAAGCCGGCCCTTTTTGACTTCGACCTGCAGGAGCCCGAGATCTCGTCGATCCGCCTGTTCGATGCGGCGAGCGGGTCACGGCTGAGGCGAATCTTTATCAAGCACTTCGACATCGGATCGCTTGCCTTTGCACCGGATGGCCAGGCGCTTGCGGCGGGGATCGGCGATCGGACCATCCGGCGCTATGACCCGGCGACCGGCATTGAGCGGCTTCCCCGCCTGGGCCGCGATCAGGCCGAGCCGCTGCCCAAGACCGGAGAGCGGGTCCGCAAGTGGTACGAGGATGCCGCCCGGGCGGACTCGGCCCTGGCCTTCTCTGCCGATGGCTCGAAACTGGTTGCAGGTCAAGAGGCGATCGGTTACTTGAACGGCCGCATCGACGAGGCCGCGATCAGCGTCTGGGACATCGCCTCCGGGCGTCAGGTCCAGCGCTTCTTCGGCCATTACGGAGGGATCAGCTCGCTGGCCTTCGCACCCGACAGAAAGACATTCGCGTCGGCCGGCGGCGAGACCGTCGTGCGGACCTGGGATCTGGCTACCGGCCGCGAGACCGAACCAAGACCCGGCCACAAGGGCCAGGGTTGCGAGCTGGCTGTCTCACCGGCTGATGGGACGGTATTCACCGGAGGAAGCTTTGATCGCGTGATCCTCCGATGGGACCCGGCCACGGGCAACTGCCTGGGAACCGTTGCGGACGGTTTGAGCGGGATCCTCGCCATGGACGTCGCCCCCGATGGCAAGAGCTTGCTCATCGATACATGGGATGGACTCTTGCTCTGGGACATTGCCTCCCGCCGTGAGATCCGCCGGTACAGCGCCAAGAGGCCGGCACACACAGGGTTCTACCGGGCGGAGTTCTCACCGGATGGGCGGACCGTTACCATGGGACTTCGGGTCTGGGAGACATCCTCCGGCCGCGAGCTGGCCTCGTTCGCTCACCGGCAAGAGGACGGTAAAACCAAGCCCTACTACATGACCGCCCGGTACACACCCGACAGCCGGCGCTTGATCGCTTTCGAGAAACATGGAATCGGAGTCCTGGACATCGCTGAAGGGAAGGAGGTCGGCCGGCCTCTCAATGCGGAGCTGAAAAACGAGTGGCTCTCGGTGGTCTCGCCCGACGGCAGGCTGGTGGCGACCGGCAATTTCGTTCCGCTGTCGGCCGGGGTTAACCAGCCCAAGGCCGACCTGACAGTCCGGGTCTGCGAGCTGGCCTCGGGCAAGCAAGTAGCGTCCCTCGGCGGCCACTCCGACCAGGTCACCGGCATGGCATTCTCACCCAACAGCCGGACGATCGCCACGGCGGCGGGCAACCACTGGCACAGGAAGGACCGGACCATCCGGATCTGGGACGTGGCCACGGGGCGTGAGCTGCAACGGTTCGACAACCCTGATGGAGTAGACGCTCTAGAATACCTTCCTGACGGCCGGTCAGTCGTCACTGTGGGCATGGACGGCGTGGCAACCGTCTGGGATGTTTCCGCTTCATCACCGTGATTTCAAGGAGAAACCTCATGAGGCTGTTGATCGCGGTTCTGGCACCGCTTCTGGTTGCCGCGGCGGCTTGGGGCGCTGAACGGCAGGGCGGGTTCGCGGGCGAGTGGAAGACGACCATGGGTCCCGTCACGTTCGAGCAATCGGGTGATGACGTGACCGGCAAGATCGTCTTCTTCAAGCTGCCGCTGAAAGGGAAGAGCCAGGGCAAGACACTGACCGTTGGCTACGACGAGGGGCAGATCCATGTCGACGCCAAGCTCGAGCTCGACCCATCCAGCAATGCCTTCAAGGGAACATTCCAGGCGAGCAACGGAAATCGCGGCATCTGGAACGGCTGGCGGCCCGATCCCGGCGCGGTGGAGGCGCAGCCGGCCGATTTCTCGGGTCTCTGGCTGACCGACCTGGGCTTGATGGAACTGACCGGCGCGGGCTCGAAGGTGAAAGGCCGGTACGCCTTCCGCGGAACCTCGAGCCTCGAAGGCGAGGTCAAAGGCCGGCACCTGGAGTTCCACATCAAGGCGTTTCGCACCGGGCCGGGCTGGTTCGACCTCGATGAAAAGGGCACCAAGCTGGCCGGCGCCGGGGGCACCGACGGCATGCCCGGCTGGTACGGCTGGAACGGCCGCAAGGCCCCGGAGTTCGTCCGCCACGCACCGCTTGTCGCGGGCAAGATCGTGCAAGGATCGACCAGTAACCTGCTGGCCTATGCGGTGCGCGCTCCGGAAGACTACAAGCCGGGCGACGGCAGGAAGTGGCCTGTCGTACTGATCCTGCACGGATCGAACATGAATGCAAACGATTACGTGGCCACACTTGCGGCCGCCTGGCCCGAGATCGCCCATGAATACATTCTCCTGGGGATCAACGGCGAGACTTCCTCGAACCTGGCCGCCGATCGGCCGACCTTCAATTACACCTACGTCAATTACGTTGGCCGGAGTACCTTCCGCGGCTTTCCCGGAACCGATCGCGAAAGCCCTGCGCTGGTGCGCGAGGCCATGGACGACCTGAAGCACGTGTACCCCATCAAGCACTACTTCGTGGGCGGCCACTCGCAGGGCGGCTTCCTGACGTACAGCCTGCTGATGAACGGCCCCGAAGTCATCGCCGGCGCTTTTCCGATTTCCGCGGGGTTGATCTTCCAGTGCGAACCTTCCGCCTATGCCGACGAGGGTTTGAAGTCCGCGCAGCGGGCGGTTCCGCTGGCGATCGTGCACGGCAAGAACGACCCGATGGTCCCCTTCGACGGGGCTTCGTACGCCTATGGTCTCGTTCTCGACGCCGGCTGGCCCGCCGTCCGCCTGTTCGAGGATGACACCGCCGGCCACATGTTCGGACGCTTACCGGTCGGTCCGGCGATTCGCTGGCTCGAGATCATGAATTCGGACGACCCCAAGACCTTGCTCGATTTTGCCGACAATCGGCTCAAGGACCATGGCTACCGCGACGCCATCGCCGCGACCCGCCGCGCGCGGGGGCTTTCGCTCGATGCCAAGGCCAAGGCCCACCTCGACAGTTTGCTCAAGACCATCGACGAGGCCGCCGCGCCGAAGGCCAAGACGTACGTCGAGGCCATCCGCGCCGGGAAGGACAGCTCGTGGGTCGATGGGTTCCTGACTTTTCGGGATGACTTCGAGTTTGCCGATGCCGCCGCCGAGGCGACGGCCGCTTTCAAGGCGGCTTCGAGCCCGCCACGAGCAGCCGGCGGCCAAGCTGATGGGCGAGGCCCGCGGGCTGTTCCAGCAGGGCCGACGTGACGAGGGTTTCGCCAAGGCCAGAGAGGTCGTCGACAAATACTATGCGTCGCCCTCGTACCCCATGGCGAAGAAATGGCTGGCCGAGCGGAAGTGATCCGCGTTGGTCACTTCGACTCGACGAACGCGGCCACTGCGGCTTTCATTTCGCGGTTGAGACGGCGTGCCAGCCCAGGGTCGAGAAGCGTGCTGTGGTCGCGGTCCGGGATGATCTCGACCACGGCATCACTCTTCAATCGAGCCAGCGACTCCTTGAGAAGCTTCACAGCGCCTTCGAGATAGAACGTGTCCATGCCGCCAGTGATGACGTGAATCTTGCCGGCCAGCTTCGGTCCTAAAGTGGGCCAGTTCCGCTCCAGGACCAGGCGAATGTCGTAGGCTTCCCACGCTTTGGCGACCTCGGGATGGAGGGCGCCCGTGGCCCGGTCCCAGAGCTTCAGGGGTTTGCCATCCTGACCGAGCGGGCTGAAGACCGCCTCGAACGACCCGAGCTGGCCTCCCGGACCCATGGCTTCTTCCATCTTCGAGAAGCGGTCGTAGTAGATCACGGGAAGAATGCCCATCCGGGCGATCGGCCGGCGCTTGCCTTCGCGATCTTGAAACATATTCTCGCCAGCCGCATAAATGTTGATCCTCTGAAAATCACGGAAATCGACCGGATCGGGGCTGGTCGACCAGGTGCCGCCGAACTCGTCCGGGTAGGCCACCTGTAACCAGAGGCTGCTCCACCCGCCCGAAGAATGGCCATTGAGCAGACGGGCGCGTGGGTCGGCCACCAGGGGAAAGGTTTTCTCGAGGTAGGGAATGAACTCCTCGACCAGGGCCCGGCCCCGCGGCCCATTGGTCGCGCTGTCGGCAAAGACGTGGTGGCCCGTGCCGCAATCTGGGTCCAGGATCACTCGAATCATGTCCGTGGCGTAGTTCATCCGAGAGCTCGCCACCATCCTCCCCGCCATGTGATGATCGCCCCCGAAGCCGGGGATGATGTAAACGGCAGGGAGTTTCCCGGCCGGTTTCGTTTCCGGCAGGATAACCGCCGCGTGATGCTTGATCGGCCGGTGATAAAAGGCCGAGAGCAGCGGGCTCTCCAGCTCGGCCAGCTTGATCCGCTCGGTCTCGTGGAACTTCCGGGGCGGGACAATCTTGTCCACTTCCAGGCGAATCGTGGTTGCCTCTTTGCTCTTGGGATCGATCTTGGCGTGGACGACCGGACCAAAGGCGTTGCCCTCGCCGGTGCCAATGTCGTGGGTATCCGGGTTCACACGGACCACGGCCTGGGCCGTGTACTCACCGGGCTCCAGCGTATCGAGCGGGCCGGGAAAACCGGTCGCAGTGGAGTCGATCCGCAGCTTCTGAGACGGTTTCCAATTCTTGACCTCCCGGGAAAAGAATGGCTGGGGACGGAACCAGTCGGGCCCGAACCGGGGCTCGAGCCGCGAGTTGCCCCGCCCGAGCAACACGTAAACCCGAGCCGTGATCGGCCCGGACCCCAGAATCGACGGATATCCAACCTCGAAGCTCAGCCCTCGCGACGTCGACGCCTTGTCCGCCGCGACACTCTCCCTGGCAGCGGGCGCTGGCTGGGCAGCTACCTGAGCAGCCACGCGCTGGGGCCATGAACCGTAACAGGCAAGCCAGAGCACCAGAGCACTCCATCCCGCTGGCAAACCAAACGCACGAAACGGTCCAGAGCCGGCAATGGCAGATAATGCATGCGACATGAAGGCTTCTCGATCCAGTGATAAAGACGGCGGCAAAAGACCCACCTTGTAGCGGGTTTTCTCAGATCCAGCCCGAGCTTCACAAGGCAAGAAGCTCGGGAACAGGCAACAACGGATAGTCTCTGAGCAAGAGCTCGGGCGAAAACCGTGGAACCGGGGTGAAATGACGCGACGCCAGCCGCGCCGAGCCCATCACGCATTCTTTCTCAAAGACATAATACTTATTATACTGCTCAATCACCTGGTTGGACGGTTCGAGGTTGAGCGTTTCGAGAAACTGCCGCCATTTTGTGTTGAACCGCTGAACGCTGGCGACCAGGTCGCGTGCCACGGCGCGTTTTTGCCGCGCGGGGATGGTTCGCCCTGCCCAGACACTCGGCTCGAAGCCGGCCTGCCGACAAAGTGCGTCGAGCGATGCCACGAAGACGTTGCTCCAGTCTTCCGGTCCGGCCGCTACGCGCGTCCACTGGCGGAGCCGCATGCGGACCATCTCAAGCGTGTCCTCGCTCTCCTGCGTGCACCGGGCATGGACTCGTTTGAGAGCGTACTCCACGTCCTGACCTCGGCGTGCAAAAGCGGGTGCATCAAACAGCCCCAGCAGCTCCTTGATCTCGGAGTCCACGCTCACGGTTTGCGCCGAATCTTCCGTCTCTTCCACGCTCAACGGGTCCTTGTTTGATCAAGAGTTCGGGGGAATTCCGGCTGTCAGACGGTCAGACTCCGGAATGCGAATGACAGATAGCAGAGGGCAAAGCGACTTCCGCATTCCAGGATCCAAGAATCGAAGATTCGGTTACTTTCCACGCTCGGGGGGTTCGGGGAGAGTCGCCAGGGTGTTGAGGCTGCGCCGGTAGTGCCAGAGCTGGTGCTGGGTGCCTCGAGCCTTGGTTCGAGCAGCCCAGGCCTGGGAGAGCTCGCCCAAGGCCGCTTCAGGGTCCTTGCCGCCCAGTGCGGCCACCCGCGATCGGGACAGATCTTCAAGGTAGCCGCTGGCCTCGGGGATGCGCAGGCCGGGCACCACGCGGGCAGCCATCAGGGTCCGGCTGACGGCGTCGGTCCATTGCCGCGACTCCACGTCCGGTGCGGACGTTGGGTCCGGCAGTCCCTGGCCCATCTGGGAGCTTCGTACGGGCAGCATGGGAAAGGCCGCTTCGGCACGAAGGCGGTTGGCATTCTCGGGACTGGCCAGGAAGCGGGCAAGGTCGAGGGCGGCCTCGAGCTGTGAACCGGAAAGTCCATGCTTGACTCCGACAAGCCAACCGCCGCCTTGGGGCAAGTAGCTGGGCGTATTGGGTGGTGAGGCCGTCTCCCATTGCTTACGCAATGGCTCAAAAACGCGATCTGAGCCCGGCAAAGCTGCCACGCCAACGGCATGCCCGCTCGACCAGGCTCGCGCCTGTTCGGCCCGGTCGATCAGCAGGGCGGCCTTGCCTGCGCGAAAAGCTTCACGCGCGGCTGCACCGTCAAAGGTCTCCATTCCAGCAGGACCGAGACGCTTCCAGGCGATGACACCACGTAGAGCCTCGACGAACGGGGGGGAATCGATCCGAGGCGTCATCGCGTCGGAGTCAAAAAGAAAGGAATACTGGTCGCGGTGCTGTGCCAGGCTCGTCGCACGGGCGAGGTAGGTCGTATCGCCGAGCCCCTCGGAGTCGTGACCCAGCACCACGGCGATGCCGTGATCAGGCGTGCCGTCGCCATTCCAATCGCGCCCCTCGAGAAACCCAGCAAGTGCATCAAGCTGAGGCCATGTCGAGGGGGGTTGGAGCGTGATCCCGGCCTTGCGCGCCGCATCGATGTTCGCTTGCAGGGAAAATGCGTCTTTGCGGTACACCAGGACCAGCGCGGAAGTTCCTAGCGGCAGGGCCAGGCGGTCGGCTCCGTACTTGGTCACCTGGTCGCGAAATACCGGTGCGATTTCCTCGTACTGAAAGGCGTGGACCGGCGAGTCCTCCGGATTCTCGGTCCGGGTGCTCTTCGCGGCCCCTTCCCCCTCTGACCGTTGAGGTGAGACGAGGGAATTCGGAATGACCTCAAGCGACTTCGCATCGACGAGGTTGCCAAGCTCCTGGCCGGCAAAGATCAGGAGATCGAGATGGGAACGGTCCTCGAGCGACGGTGCTGGCTCGATCGTTATTTCCCCACCGCGCAAGGCGCACCACTCTCCGCGCTGAGCCGACAGCCCAGGGAGGATCGCGGGATCACCGAGTATCCCGACCGTAAGTTTGACGCCGGGAAACGAGGGTCTGACGGGTCCGGGACGGGCAGGTCGATCCTCTCCCGAACAACCAGAGATCGCACAAAGACCAAGAATCCAGCAGTTCCGTGCCAGATAGCCCAACCAGCGTGGCACCTGTCCGACCCATCGGCTCATTCCCGTCTCCCGACCTGCCGATCCTGGTGGAGCTTACCCCGGGAGGATCAAGATCACTCGCCATTGCCCCCGAGCACTCGGGACAGGATTATCGTAATGGAAGTCGGCGAGGTCGGTCAAATCTGAAGCGATGCTGACAGACAGGGCGAACAGTTGCCGGAATCGACGCACCTGCAACGAAACAGGGCGAGGTTCCGCGTGTCGCGGCCTTGCCCTGAAAGGTGAACGGAAGATCAAGCATTCCAATCGGTCAGCCCGCTGGCGATTACCGATCGATCCCCAGGCGGTAGAGCAGTTCCTCGAACTGATCGCGATGCTCGTCGTCGGTCGAGTGGAGATGCTCGGCCTCGGAGATGAACTTGAGGGTGTCGTCGCGGCGCAGACCGTATTGCAGGAGGATCTCCTCGAATGGCTCGAGGTCGTGAGCATAGACGAAGAGCAGCTTGTGCTCGTCGAACTGAACCTCCATCGGGCCGTTGGGGTTCAAGGCCGCCAGACCGGTGCAGCCGTCGTTGAGCAGAAGCGATTCGTAGTCGAAAAGCGTGCTCTTGAGGATGACCGTGTCGATGTGCTCGCGATACATATCGGCGTGCGAGCCGGGCTCTGACTCGTGGCTCGACTCCATCACGACGTCAACATCTTCTCCCAGGGGATCCAGCAGGTCCATGAAGACGTCGAACAATCGCTCGGAGGAGACCGACGCCGCCAGCACAGGCATCTTGTGGCCAGACTCGGGGTCGCAATAGATATCGCGCCGGTATCCTTCCCGCGGTATCACATCGAGCCCGATCGACGGGCGAACGGCATCCGTTAACAAGAAATCCCCGTAGCGTCCGACGCGGAGGTGGGCATCAAGTTGTTCCTGGCTCAAATCGTCGAAAGTCGTGCGAGGCATACGGGTTGGATTGTTTCGAAGAACACGCTCGAGGAAGCGTTGAATGAAACTCATAGAAAGGCCCCCCTCCTAAACCGCATCGTACTAAGGGAATGGTTCGATGAATGTCCTCGGCCACCGCGCCAAGCGGTCTCGGGGTTCATCCCCCGAGCTTTACCATCCCAGGCGTCCGCTTGACACCGCGCCCAAAGGGAGCCGAAACCCACCCCGGGGACGGTCGCCTCTCCGTTGGCAACGCTTCACTGCCGGTCACTAGAATATACCATGCGTGACACCCACATCTCGCCTATGTTGCCGATCTTACTGAAGTGAATTCAAGGATACGATCGTTGTCCGCAGGTAAAGCAGCACAACCTTTCTGATTAGTATCCCATCGTGCCTTCAATTTCCAGTCAACCAACACGATAAGCAAGTCGGATACCACTCTCGCGTATTTGCGGAACGAATCGTCGCCCGACCCGTCCCCACAAAAACTTGAGTCAAGTTTTGGAAAATATGAACCCTGACCGCGAGAAGTCAACCCTACAACGGGAATGCCTCCATTTTGTAAACCTTGCCCGGTCGCTCGCAAGCCTTCGGATCGAAAAAACAACGCACGTGGATTCAGTGAAGCAACATCGGTTGGGTCGGGGATGCCGATGATCCGGGTTCGTGGCCGTTCCGCCGCCAATATTGAAGGGCTGAACGTGGACGATCCGCGCGGACATCCTGGAACAGAGCGAGGAGAGAACAGCACTCTCGCTGCCTTCTTCGTACTGATGTTCGACGACCTCTGTCGGGAGGTTCGAGCCCCGTGCCGGCCGGGTTCCCTGCCACCGCCGGGTTCTTGTGCCTCTCGGGGCGGTCGCGCTGGTACGCTGGTCCTTGCGGCATCGCCCGGACGACTTGCTTCTGGAAGTCAAGCGGCTGCGGGCCCACGGGCTCGAGTTCGAGTAGCAATTGCGGCGTAGGGATGGCCGGTGAAGCGGCCGCGTAACGCGACATATCCTGGAGGTCTACCATATACGGACACCCCACGCCGCTCCCACGAAGTGATTTGACCCATGTTGATGACCAGTACGGGATGGCCAAAGGAGCTGACTCTCGAAGGTCGTTTCGTCCGCCTCGAA
Source organism: uncultured Planctomycetaceae bacterium (assembly GCA_963797295.1). Taxonomy (GTDB): domain Bacteria; phylum Planctomycetota; class Planctomycetia; order Isosphaerales; family Isosphaeraceae; genus Aquisphaera. The sequence continues at coordinate 52,161 of CAWCPP010000052.1, read as the reverse complement.
CCGCTCACCCAAGCTCACGGCGAGGCGTTCCTGGAGGCCGGGGCCGAATGGGACTTCACGCCCGAGTTCGTGCGGGAGGCGATCGCCTCGTCACTGCGGAGGCGGGACGAAGGGACGGCTATCCCTTTCGCCACCGTCGATAAGCCATCGGGACGCGTTGCCGGAGGGACCAGCTTTCTCCGGATTAACCTATCTTGCGTAGGAAGGAATTCGTTTTGGCCACTGAAACCGCACGTCGACCGGGAAATTCCCTGAAAAATCGTAGTGGAACGTCGCCAAAACCCGTGTAGTGAAAATATATTGCAACGAGCTTATCTTGATTTCAATGCCGCTTCCCGTCATGATGTGCAGACGGGGAGGCGCTCATGTTCCTTCGACGCTACCACCGCACCAAACAGGGAAAGACTCACACCTACTACGCCTTGGTCGAAAGCATTCGCACCGAAAGCGGGCCACGACAACGGGTCATCGCCCACCTGGGAGAACTCAACCACGACCAGGAGCGCCGCTGGCAACGCACCGTCGTGTTTCACAATCGACAGGGAGAAGATCGTCAGCTCCGGCTCTTCCCGGAAGACGACCAAGTCGACTTGACCGATGACCCCGACGTCGTTCGGATCAGCCTGACTGGTTTTAAACAGTAGTTCGTCGATTTTCGCCGCAAGTCCTTTCGCGATGGGGCGAGATTCGTCGCCGACGTGAATTCCTGGTGCCACGTCGACTCCAGATTTGCCCTTGAAATCTTAGGTCATCTCGGTATATTCATGGTGTCCCGCATCGGAGGGCACCATGTTCTTCCGCACCAAGACTTCCGGACCGCGCACCTACCTCCAGGTCGTCGAGAACCACTGGGAGAGCGGGCGCTCAAGCCAACGTGTCGTCGCTACACTTGGGCGGCTCGACCAGCTCCAGCAGTCCGGCCAGCTTGACGCCTTGCTTGTCTCCGGAGCTCGTCTGGCTCGCTCGGTGCTCGTGCTCTCCGAGCATGCCCAGGGCAAGCTCCCTACCATCTCGGTCCGGCACATCGGCCCGGCCTTGGTGTTCCAGCGGCTTTGGGAGCTCACCGGCTGCCGGCACGTCATCGGGCAGTTGCTGAAAGGTCGGCGTTTCGAGTTCGCCGTCGAGCGGGCCGTCTTCTTCACCGTCCTGCACCGGCTCTTCGACCCCGGCAGTGACCGCGCCGCCGAGAAGTGGCGGGGAGACTATGAGATCGACGGATGCGACAATCTCCAACTCCATCATCTGTATCGGGCCATGGCCTGGCTCGGCGACGAGCTGCCCAGGAAGGAGCAGGCCGACAGGACACGGTTCGCACCCCGCTGCACCAAGGACCTCATCGAAGAGGGGCTCTTCGCTCGGCGGCGTGACCTGTTCACCGAGCTCCAACTGGTCTTCTTCGACACGACCTCCATCTACTTCGAAGGCGAAGGCGGAGATACACTCGGCCAGCGCGGCCACAGCAAGGACCACCGGCCGGACCTCAAGCAGATGATCGTCGGGGCGGTGCTCGACGGTCAGGGACGGCCCATCTGCTGTGAGCTCTGGCCCGGCAACACGGCCGACGTCACGACGCTTACCCCGGTCGTGGACCGGCTTCGCGCCCGGTTCGGTGTCACCAAGGTGTGCATCGTGGCCGACCGGGGCATGATCAGCAAGGAGACGATCGAGGACCTGGAGAAGGAGGAGCGGGGCTGGAAGTACATCCTGGGGGCTCGGATGCGCGCTCAGAACGAGGTCAAGGACGATGTCCTGGCCCGGGCCGGCCGCTACCGGGTTGTGCACCCCGAGCGGCAGACGAGCGACGATCCGTCGCCGCTGAAGGTCAAGGAAGTGCGCGTCGATGACCGCCGCTACGTGGTTTGCCTCAACGAGGACGAGGCCCGCAAGGATGCGGCCGACCGGGAGGCGATCGTGGCGTCGCTACGAGAGAAGCTCGAAGCCGGAGAGAAGTCGCTGGTGGGCAACAAGGGCTATCGCCGCTACCTCGCCGCGACAGGGCCCGATCACTTCCGGATCGACGAGGCGAAGATCAAGGAAGAGGCCCGCTACGACGGCAAGTGGGTGCTGCGGACCAACACGGACTTGGACGCAGCCGAAGTGGCGTTGCAGTACAAGCGGCTCTGGATGGTGGAGGCTTGGTTCCGCTCATGTAAGTCGTTGCTGCAGACGCGGCCGATCTTCCACCGTTGCGACGAGACGATCCGGGGCCACGTGTTCTGCTCGTTCCTGGCCTTGGTGCTGCGGCAAGAGTTGGAATCGCGGCTGGCCGCCGACGGTCACGAGTTTGAGTGGGCCGACGTGATCCAGGATCTGGACCGGTTGCGGGTGGTGGAAGTCGAGCAGGATGGCAAACGGTTCTTGCTGCGGAGCGAGTTGCAGGGCACCTGTGGGGCGGTCATCCGCGCGGCCGGGGTGGCCGTGCCGCCCACGGTACGGCAGGCTCTACCGGCCCCTGCGTCTATGGAGCCGGACCCTGGTGCCACGCCGCCTTTGTAGATTTGCAAATACCTACACTACAATGGGTTGTGGCCGTATACTGTCGAAAACCAGCTTGAGACCACGGCGCGGGTCATTCCTCAAAGACGGTTCTGGTATGGAGAACAGAGAGCGGACCCCACGCATGACGCCGGGCTTTTCACCGGGGTCCAGGACGTTACCGAAGGAGACGAACTCATGCGCTCGATTGGCTGGCGATTGCCGATCCTGGCGATGTCTATCCTGTCACTGAACCGTGCCCAGGCCCGGGCGCAAGAGGTCCACTACCTGGAAGCAGCGGACTGGATTCCGACCGCGAGCGTCCTTTCGATGCCCACGTCTTACGTGGCCGCTGGCCCTGCCGTGTTCCCGACGTCCTATGCCGTTCCGACCGTCTACGCCACGGCCTATCTGACCGAGTCGGCGCTGGTCACTCCCATGACTTACCTGGCACCGAGCTATTACGAGACCCGTTTTCGCCGGCGGGGACTCTTCGGTCGCAGGCTCGTGGAGACGACTCGAGCTTACTATATTCCGACTACCGCATATTATGCGACGACCTATTACTATCCGACCGCGTTCAGGTCGTCGGCGATTGTGGACGCGGCCGTGATGCCGACCTTGTACGCGAGAACGACTTCGACTCGCTGCTGCGGCGAGAGCGAGCCGGCGGAGGATGACTCGATCCCGTCGAATGTACCTGAGCTCCCCACCCGAGAGGCGGACGCGAGCCAGGCTGGAGAGACGACCGGCGCCCAGGCCGGCTCCGAGACTCCGAAACCTCCATCAAATCGCGTCGAATTGCCTCCCGCCCTGCAACTTCCCAGACGCGCGCAGTCGACTGTCCGGTCAACTCCCGCACTGACCGCGGCCAAGCCGGCCGCACAGGGGCAGGGTGTCGCCGACTTGGACACCGTGACGGATCCCGCCGCGGAGCTCAAGTCGACGACCCGACCTGGCCCGCCCGCCTCCGCGGCCCTCGCACCTGGTGAGGAACTTCTGCCGGCCCCCGATCAAACGGCTCCTCGCACGAGTGGCCAGCGGAGAGACTTGCAAAGGCCCGTGCTGACCGCTCCTCGATCCATCCGGCCCGAATTCCGGAACGTCCTCTTCGGCAGGGTCCAGGCCCGAGACACGAGCGAACCCGAAGAAGGCGTGCGCGTGTCCGTCTCGAATCGACAGAATACCTCGGAGAGGCGCGAAGCCCTCACCGACGCCTTCGGCCGGTTTGCGATGAGGGTTCCCGATGGAGACTGGACCGTGAGCGTGACCATGCCCAGCGGCCGCGTCTACTCCGTCAGCCAGATCATCGTGAGCAACGGCCAGATCACCGACGAGATCGGCCGCGACATTCCCAGCCTGGTGATCACGCGTTGAGCTTGAACTCCACGAACCGGGAGGGTGTGCCATTTCTGGAAACGTGCAGGAAGGCTCCGTTTGATATATCACTTGCGTCCCTCGGGGATCAATGATGTCTGCGTTCATGAATTCGATCAGCACGACTTCCGGCCGCGGTTCGCCGATCAATTCGTAGCTGATGTGAGCCTGCGCGGTTGATTTGACCGACATGGGTCCAGTCTCCTGTTCTACCAGCTGTCGATAACGCGCCGTAGTAGGATCCTCTGTGCAAAGAGCGTGCCATCTGTGGCAGGGCGGTGTCATTCTACGGGCCACGTCGTCCTGTTCCCCCTGCTATCCCCCATCCGCAAGCCGCCGAGTCTAGCGCTGGGGACTGGTCCTGTCTTACGGGGGTCCTTGTGCTGTCGGCGAGTCCTCAGAAACATGACAAGCAGGAGAATGCTTGATACCAAGCATATTGGCTCACAATTGATGCGACTAGCTAGATTTCGAGGATGGTGATGATTAGGATGTCTGCGGGATATACGCACAGTCGCGTTACACAGGGAGAGTGTGAATTCTGCGCGATCGCACGCGGTCTCCGGGAGTATATACCTTGCGCGGCCATGAGTGAGACATCGTTGAATTGCCGGAAAATGAGCGTCATCAACGCAACCGGACGCTGGGTGCACTTTTGTTGGCGGATCGTTGCGAATTTCTCGGACTGCTGATTGTAAGTCCAATCAGAACAGATGGTTACAACAAGTCATGGCGCGACGCTTCGTGCTTTTGTTGGCTGCATAAACTCCGCGTTTCTCGGACTTTTCTAGACATTTACCGGTCATCTGTCCAGTCCATGGATACCAAGCTCAACGCGCGGCTTCATCCGTGGTCCCGGACGGTTTGCGGGTGAGCGGACCGTTGCTCTTGGACGACGCGCTGCCATTTCTCAATCAACAAAATGCCAAGCCTTAGGTTCTCCGATCACCCTGCGGGGGCGTGCCGGCATGGACCGACGGGCTCACTCAGGGCGGTGTCAGCGGCGGCCAGTTATGAAGGGCCAATCATTCATGCGACACGTCGGCCGGCTTCTACTGGTCACGCTCGTGCAAGGCATCCTTTTTCTGGTCCCTCTCGTGCTCGTCGCCGTGCTGGCACGAGAGGGCTACCAGATGCTCCGCCGACTTTCCCAGCCGATCTCCAGGCTGCTCCCCGAGGACCGTTTCTTCGGCATCCTGGCCGAGGACCTGGTCTCGATCATGGCGATCATTCTGCTCTTCCTGATCGCGGGCCTCTTCGTCGGCACGCGACCTGGTCGTCTGCTCAGCGACCGCCTGGATCGCTCTGTTCTCTACAGGGTGCCGGGGTATCTCCTGGTGCGGGGGGCGGTGGGTAGCTTTCCGGGTCTGAGCACGGAAATGCGGCCGGAACCTTCGCTGGTGGAGACCAATGACGGCTGGGCGTTCGCCCTGCTGGTCGAGCGGGAGCCCCCAGGGTTTTGTACCGTCTTCCTGCCCGACTCACCCACGCCCACGACCGGATCCGTTCGCATTGTCGAGGCCACGCGGGTAAGGTCCCTCGACGTCTCGATGCTGAATCTGCTGGCATGCCTGACCCGGTCCGGTACCGGGGCTGGTGCACTCGCCGACCTGGTTCTGGGCGACCGGAGGGCAGTGGCCGGTATCAAGGGCACTACGACCGAGATGCTGTCACGAGGTGGCGATCCCGAGGCCCGGGATCGTACCGAATAGCTCTGAAGAAGCGGCGGACCTCCTACAACGTCGTCCCCTCCAGGAACGGTTCGCCGGCGGTGAGCCGTTTGATGTTCTCCACGGTGGTGCTGGCGATATCGTGCAGGGCCTCGCGGGTCAAGAACGCCTGGTGTGCCGTGATGAGCACGTTGGGGAACGTCAACAGTCGCGTCAGGACGTCGTCCTCAACGACCTGTCCTGAGAGGTCCTCGAAGAAGATACCCTCCTCTTCCTCATAGACGTCGAGAGCCACCCCGCCCAGGTGGCGACTCTTTAGGGCCCGGATCAAGGCCTTGGTGTCGATGAGCTGCCCCCGGCTGACGTTGACAAGCATCGCCCCCGGCTTCATCAGGTCGAGGGTGTCCCGGCGCACCAGGTGCCTCGTCTCGGGCGTGAGCGGCAAGTGCAGCGTCACGACGTCACTCTCTCGCGCGAGCGTCCGCGGGTCCGTGTAGGAGATCCCGTGCCGGGCTGCCCACTCCGGGTCCGGAAAGGCATCGTAGCCGAACACCCGCATCCCAAAGCCCTTCAGGAGTTCGGCCACGAGGCGCCCGATCCTGCCTGTGCCGATGACCCCGGCGGTCTTGCCGTGGAGGTCGAAGCCCTCAAGCCCCGCGAGCGAGAAGTTGTGCTCCCGGACCCGACCGTAGGCGCGGTGAAGTTTGCGGTTCAAGGCGAGAATCAGCGCGACCGTGTGCTCGGCTACCGAGTGCGGTGAGTAGTTCGGCACCCGCGTCACGTGCAGCCCCAGTTCTCTCGCCGCGGGCAGGTTCACCTTGTTGAAACCGGTACATCGCAGGGCCAGCAAGCGAACCCCCAGCCCCGCGATCTCCTTCAGCACCTCGCGACCGGCTTCGTCGTTCACGAACACGCAGACGGCCTCTGCGCCGAGCGCCGCGTGGGCGGTGCCCGGGCCGAGGCGAAATTCGAGGAATCGCCAATCGATTGCGTCCGCGTCCGCGACTCGCGCGAACGATTCACGGTCGTAGGGCTTGGTGTCGTACACGGCGACGGTTGTTCTCATACTAATCTCCGAGGCAGACCCCCAACGCCCTTGCGGCGCGGACAAAGCCTCCCGTGGGCGGGACCGTCTTCAATCGCCCGACCGCTTCCGTGATCCTCACGGCACCCACCCTGTCGCCCTGATAGGCTACCATATACCCGTACTGGCCGGCCGCGATCAATTCCACGGCCTCGACACCGAAGACCGTACACAGCGCGCGGTCGAAGTTCGTGGGGCCGCCTCCCCGCTGCAAGTGGCCCAGCACACAGACTCGGGCCTCCTTGCCTGTCCGCTCCTCGACCTCCGCGGCCACCACCCCGGCGATGCCTCCCAGCCGGGCCTCGCGATTGGCGACCTGAGCCGCCGAGGTGACGAACTCGCCCCCTTCCTCCCGGGCGCCCTCCGCCGCGATGATCAGGCTGAAGTGCTTGCCCGCGGCCTCGCGCTCGCGGACCTTGGCACAGATGCTCTCGTAGCTGAACGGGATCTCCGGGATCAGGATCACGTCGGCGCCGCCGGCGACCCCGGCGTAGAGCGCGATCCAGCCGGCGTAGCGGCCCATGACCTCCAGCACCATCACGCGGGCGTGGCTCTCGGCCGTCGTGTGCAGCCGGTCGAGTGCGTCGGTGGCGCAGGCCACCGCAGAGTCGAATCCGAAGGTCATCAAGGTCCCCTCCAGGTCGTTGTCGATGGTCTTGGGCACGCCGACCAATGGCACGCCGCCTTCGAACAACTGCTGGCCGATGCTCAGCGAGCCGTCACCGCCGATGGTGACCAGGCCGCGGACGCCCAGCTCTCGCAGGCCCGCGTGCACGCCGTCGATCAACTCCTGGGGTAATCCTCGTGTCTCGCCGTGGCCGACTTTCGCCGAGAATCGGCCCCGGTTGGCCGTTCCCAGGACGGTCCCCCCGCGCGTCAGGAGCGGCCCCAGTTGCTGGTAGTCGAGGTGAACGAACCTCTGCGGTTCCAAGATGCCCTCGTAGCCGCCGAGAAAGCCGATTGTCTCCCAGCCGCGCTTCGCGGCGGCCTTGGCCACGGCCCTGATCACCGCGTTGAGCCCCGGGCAGTCGCCCCCGCCGGTCACGATGCCGATCCGCTCGCTCATGATCCGCAGCCCCTTGTTCCAGTCACGCTCCCACGTGAACTCTTCGCGTCTCGGAAACTTGTCAAGGTAAAAGGCCTACTTGGTCACAGCGATGGACTTGCGGAACTGGCCAATGCTGAAGGCGAAAAAGGCAAGGCCGATGGCGGCGACCGCGAGGAACTGTGGCCAGACGGTCTCGATCCCTGCGCCCGGAAGATGATGGCCTGGGAGAAGCCGACGAAGTGGCGCGAGGGGAGCAACAGCGTGAGCCGCTGCATCCACAGCGGCTGGCTCTCCACGGGCGTGCTGCCGCCTGAGAGCAGTTGCAGGACGATGATGACCAGGATGATCAGAAGCGCGAACTGGGCCATCGAGCGGGAGATTGTGCCGAGGTAGAGCCCCAGCGCCGTGGCGAAAAACAGATAGAGCACGACGCCGAGGAAGAACAGCGGGAGCGAACCGGCGATGGGCACATCCAGCAGGGTGCGAACGACCACGTACATCGAGGCGGCGACGGCCGTGAGGATGACCAGGCCGTTGGCCCAGACCTTGGACATGGCGATCTCGAACGGGGTCAGTGGCAACGTGAGAAGGTGCTCAATAGTGCCATGCTCCCGCTCCCGGATCAGGGCGGCTCCGGTCAGGACCACGGTGAGCGTGGTGATCTGATTGACGAGGGCGACGATGGCGCCGAACCAGGAGGCGTCGCCGTTGGGGTTGAAGGCTTTGCGGATGACAACGCGGAGGGGGAGTTCCGGCTTTGCGTCCGTGCGGTGGATGAACGAGTTAACGCGGTCGATCAGGATGTTCTTGATGTAGCCGGCCCCGATGCTGGCCTGCTGCATCGCCGTTGCGTCCACATCGACCTGGATCTCTGATGGTCGGCCGCGACGAAGGTCGATTTCGAATCGGGGCGGGATCGCGACAATGAACATGTAACGACCGCGGTCCATTGAGGCGGTGGCCTCGCCTGACGCGATGATCCGGGGATGCTGGAAGCGGGGTGGGTAGAACGCGGCGATCAGCTCCTTGGAGAGCTGGGACTGGTCCTCGTCGATGAAGGCGAGGCTGGCGTTGTTGACCTCGGACTTGACGCCGCGGGCCTGCGAGATGATCGCCAGAGTGAACGCGTACAGGATGAAGGCGACGAGCACGGGGTCGCTCGCCAGGCTGCGCAACTCCTTGAGACCAAGCCAGAGGATATTGGCGGCGCGACCCATGGCTAGGTCTCCTGGCGGGGCAGGCCCGCGACGCTGAAGCCAATCAGGACGGGGATGAAGGCGGCCAGGGCGAGGGCGTCGATCCAGAGGCCCTCGGCCCCCAGGCCCTTCGTGAAGGCGCCGACGCTGGCGTGCATGTAGTAGGTGGTGGGCCAGATCGTGCCGAGGACCCGGGCGCCGCCGTCCAGGGTGGAGACGGGCTGGAGCATCCCCGAGAACTGGGTGGTCGGCAGGATGGTGAGGATCGCCGTGATGAACACCGCCGCCACCTGGCTGGAGGTGAAGGTGGCAACGAGCATGCCCAGGGACGTAGTGGCAGTGACGTAGAGCAGGGCGCAGACCGTCAGCATCCAGCCGCTGCCCTTCAGCGGCACGCCGAAGACGGCGACCGCCATCAGCAACAGGAGGACGTGGTTGATCATGCCGATGACGATGTAGGGGACCTGCTTGCCGACCAGGAACTCGATGCGCCGGGTCGGTGTGACATAGAAGTTGATGATCGAGCCCAGCTCCTTCTCTCGGACGATGCTGACGGCCATCAAGATCGCCGGGATCAGGATCAGCAAGATGGCCGGCACGCTGGGGACGATCGCATAGAGGCTCTCGAATGTGGGGTTGTAGACGAAGCGTGTCTCCACATCGAACGCGGCCTTGCCGGGCAACACCCGGGGACTGCTCCGTCCCTGCTCGCGCAGGAAGTTGTTGTGCACGCCCACGACGTACTGGCGAAGGCTCTCGGCGCGGTTGGTGGGTGCGCTGTCGACCCAGGCGGTGACCTCGCCCGGATTGCCCTGCTGGAGGTTTCGGCCGAAGTTGGCCGCGACCTCCAGGGCGACCTCGATCTCATGTGATTTGAGCCGGAGCTCCATCTCATCGGGCGTCTGGCCCGGCGGGTGGGGGACAAAGTACCGGGAGCCAGCGAAGGCCGAAAGGTAGGCGCGGCTCTCGGGCGAGCGGTCGAGGTCGAGGTCGGCGAAGCGGATGTTCTCGACGTCGGTGGTGATGCCGAAGCCGAAGGCGAGCATCATGAGGGCGGACCCGACGAAGGCGAACAGGAGGCGGACCGGGTCGCGCTCGATCTCCTGGGCCTCGCGCCGGCTGTAGGCGAGCATCCGACCCAGGCGGAACCCGGGCCTGGCATCGTGGTCGTGCGCGGTGGCCGCCGGGGCGGAGGGCGTCGCCAGTGCCGCGGCGGCGGTGTCGGCTCCGTCCTTGTTCTTCGATTCCGGCGCGTGGCGCGTCGCGTCGGTGATATAACCGATAAAGGCGGCCTCCAGGTCGTCGGTACCGCGGCTGGCCATGAGCTGGGCCGGGGTATCGCAGGCGAGGACAGTGCCTGCGTGCATCAGAGAGATACGGTCGCAGCGCAAGGCCTCGTTCATGAAATGGGTGGAGACGAAGATCGTGACGCCCTGGCGGCGGGAGAGGTCGATGAGGAGCTCCCAGAACTCGTCGCGGGCGACGGGGTCAACGCCCGAGGTGGGCTCATCGAGCAGGAGCATGTCGGGCTCGTGCAGGACGGCGACGGCCAGCGACAGCCGTTGCTTGAGCCCTAGCGGGAGCTCCTCCGAGGCGGCGTCGAGATGGGCCCGGAGGCCGAACCGATCGACCAGCTCGTCGATCCGGGCGCGGTTGCGGTCGCGAGGGAGGTCGAAGATGCGGGCGTGGAGTTCGAGATTCTGACGGACCGTGAGCTCGCCGTAGAGGGAGAAGGCCTGCGACATGTAGCCGACGCGCTTGCGCGTGGCCAGGTCGTCGGCGTCCACGGGATCGCCGAAGAGACTTGCCTCTCCCTCGGTTGCAGGGAGGAGGCCGGTCAGCATCTTCATCGTGGTGGACTTGCCGCAACCGTTGGAGCCGAGGAAGCCGAAGATCTCGCCGCGGCCGATGGCGAAGCTGACGCGGTTCACGGCGGTGAAGGAGCCGAACCGCTTGGTGAGGTCGGTGGCCTGGATGGCGGGCCCCCCCCGGGGTCCACGCGAGCAGGGATCTGCAGGGCGCGGCGACCGCCCGCAAGGGCGCCCGGCAGCAGCGCGACGAACGCGTCCTCCAGGTTCGCGGCGCCGGTGCGTTCCATGAGCTGGGCGGGAGTGCCGGTGGCGATGACGCGGCCGGCGTCCATGGCGATAGTCCAGTCGAAGCGCTGGGCTTCGTCCATGTAGGCGGTGGAGACGAGGACGCTCATGCCGGGCCGTTCGGCGCGGATGCGATCGATGAGGGACCAGAACTGCTGGCGGGAGAGAGGATCGACGCCGGTGGTCGGCTCGTCGAGGATGAGCAGGTCCGGGTCGTGGATCAGGGCGCCGCAGAGGCCCACCTTCTGCTTCATGCCGCCGGAGAGCTTGCCGGCGGGGCGGTCGGGGAACGGCCCCAGTCCCGTGGCGTCGAGCAGGGCATGGATGCGGCCGGCGCGCTCGGCATTGGGCACACCGAAGAGCCTGGCGAAGAAATCGATGTTCTCGAAGACGCTGAGCTCGAGGTAGAGGTTCTTGCCCAGACCCTGGGGCATGAAGGCAATTCGCGGGCAGGCGGCATCGCGGTGGATGGGCTCGGCCATGTCGCCGCCGAGGACGCGGACCGAGCCCGCCTGGATCCGCTTCGAGCCGGCAATCAGGCCCATGAGCGTGGATTTGCCGACGCCGTCGGGGCCGATCAGGCCGACCATACATCCGGCGGGGATGTCCAGGTCCAGCGCGTCGAGCGCGGGTGGTCCCGTAAGTGTGCGCGACGCCTCGGACCGATACCACCGGCGCCGTGTCACGGTTCTGAGGGGTGGAGAGGCTCGTGCCGAGAGAGGACATCGCGTCGACCTCCGTCAGGGTCGGGGGGCCGGCGTTTCGGGTCGTCTGATCGGGGCCCCTCGGCCTTCGGCGACGTTACCGCTCTCGGGTTTTCCGGCCGCCGCGGGCGCGGCGGCCCCCGGGAAGGGTCGATCAAGCCGTTCGGGCCATGCCGCCGAGTCGTCAAGCCGGATGTAGCCGACGCCCCGGATGCCGGTCTTGATCCGCTCGATGACGGGCAGGATGCGCTCGGGGGGACGCTCAGCTTCACGCGGAACATCAGCTTGTCGCGCTCGCTGCGGGTCTCGACTTCCTTGGGCGTGAACTGTGCTTCCGGGGCGACAAAAGTCACCTTGGCGTGCGCGGCGTAGTCGGGAGCGACGTCCAGGACGATCCGGGCGTCGGCGCCCAGTTTTGCCTTCACGGCGTCGTGAGCCGGCAGGTAGATCTCCATGTACACGTCGCCGAGGTTCACGAGGGTGAGGACCTTGCCGCCGCTGCCCAGCACCTCCCCCTCCTCGGCCAGCCGGTAGAGGACGCGACCCTCGACGGTAGACTTGAGAGTCATGTCGTCGATACGCGACTGGATCGTTGCCGCCTCGGCCTTGGCCGCTTCGACCGACTTCCGAGCCGTGTTAAGCCGGGCCTTCTCGCCGTCGAGCGCAGCACGGCGGGTCTTGGCCAAGGTATCCTTGATATCGTAATCCTCGCGCGAGGTGGCTTTGCGGGCAAGGAGATTTCGCTCTCGCGCCAGCTCGACTTCGGCCAGCTTGAGCTGGCTTTCAGCCTGAGCAATGTCGGCTGCGACTTCCAGGCCCTTGGCCTCCTCCGCGGCGACGTTCGCCTGCGCTCGCGCCAGTTCCGCCCTGAGTGTGACGGTATCCATCTTGGCGACGACTTGACCGGCCATGACCATGTCTCCCTCGTGGACGAGGATCGTCTCGACCCGGCCCGGCTCCTTTGTGGTCACGTCCACCTGGACCGACTCGACCCGCCCGTTGCCCGCGGCAAACCCGGGCGGCAGGGCTTTGAGCCGGGCCTGGTAGGACTGCCAACCGAGAACCCCGCCACCGGCGAGGAGTGCGAGCACGAGGACCCAGAACGTTTTGCCCTTCATCACGGACGCTCCCCAGGATCCCTTGAATTGACGACACTTGTCGATGCGATGCCGCCACGCCCCATGTATTATCCGGCCACGTTCCGAGGGCAGCAAGGGCTGGGTCGTTTCTCAAGCGCGTGCCGCCGCGCCGGGGGACGGTTCCCGCACCCCGGTGCATCTTCAGCAGATCCTACTTCTTTTCCACGAACTGGTCAGCGACGCGAATCGTCTGGCAGATCTGGCGGACCGTTTCTTTGTAGTGCTCTTCGATGCGGGCATCGACGACAAATGCCGCCCCGGCGAGCTGCCCTGCACCGGTATCGAAGACCCCAGCCGCGAACACCACGGCGACGCCGGACTTCTTCCCCTTTCCCGTGCCGGTGAGCACAAGCGCACCCCGTTTCGTCTTTGTCAGGTTGTCGTACTTGATGTCCTGCAGATACTTTTCGAGCCCTTGCTTGACCTTCGCGATTCCTGCTTGGTTGTCCGCTGCCCCCTCCAGGGTGGCGATCATCGAGTAAGCTTGGCCATCCGCACTGACGGCGGAGACATAGCGGTCTCCGGTGGTCTGCTTCCAACCCGAGGGATAGGTGATCCCGATCACGGGCTTACCATCCTTGCGAATGAGGGCCTCTCCGCCGGACGCTGTCGCTGCAGCCGAGGGCGCAGTCGCAGCCGGTGGGGCCGTCGCGGCAGCCAGCGGGGCGGTGGCCAGCACCTGTGGCGGTGTTGTATTGAAATCCGAGTGAGGAGCATTCTGGTATTCAGCGCTCGTCTGATATTCGGCACGCCTTTCAGCTTCCCGATCAACGGCGGCTCGCGTGGCGCCGGCAACCGCGCCAACTTTGGCACCGGTCTCCGCTCCTTCGCTCCCCCCAACGAGTCCGCCGACCATCGCTCCGCGCACGCCGCCACTGACCGCCCCGCCCCCACGCCTTTGAGCCATGGCATCGGGAGCCAGCATCACGAGGACGAGAGCGGGCACCCCCAGAATGTGTAGCTTGGTCATCGTCGTTCCTCCTGTCTCTCGAGTTCCCGGTGGATTTCGAGTCTGGTACGGTACCAGGCTCACAATGAAGTTGTTCTCCGACTCGAGCGATACCAGCACATCCCAATGTCGAGCCGACAATGGGAACGATTCGATCGCTCGAGGTCTTTGCCGAGGAGAGTTTCGGAATTAGTCTGGACCACCTTCGATGGGTTTTAACGGACTTACCGGAGTCGACCTGCGGTAAGCGACTTCATTTTCCAGGCTCGCCCGTTGTAGCGCCCGACCGCTGGCCTGAAGTGGCCCGCGGGCTTTCATCTGAAGGACCAGGTCGCGGAGCAATCGAGCGGGAAGCTCCGTGTAAGAACGGCGCACCTCACAGAAGGTGAAGACGAGTAGGTCCAGATCTCCCCTCATATTCAGACGGCCAGCTTCGAGAGCGGCTCCTTCCTGGAACACCTTCGGGGCCGGGCCAAACACGGTTTCGAGCAACGGAGACGCCCAAATCCCCTGCCGCTCGTTGCCGGGGAGGTAAACCGGCTGCTCGAGGGTGATCGGGCGATCCAGCACCAACCCGCTTACGGGCGGGATCAGGAAGGCGGTCAGGGGAAAGCTCGCCAGGTACTCCCAGTCGCCAATCCGGACTGGCTCGGAGAGTGCCAGGCCCTGCGACCGGAACGCCTTCTCGGTGAGCTCCAGGCAGTACAACGAGTCATCCTCCATGCGGAAGCCAGAGTCGAAGGGGACCTGCCGCTCGTACGCGATACGGCAATATCCGATCACTCCTGCGATGCGTGCGCGGTACTCGGGCTTCAGACGCTTCACCCCCAGGGCTCCCAAGCTGTCGAGCATCCAGATCTCGAACGGCTGGCGCTGGACTCCCGGGGACGAGCAGTCATAAACGACCGGCGATCCGTCCTCGATCGCGACGATGCCGGTGTGCGAGAAGGGACTGCCGGTCGCACGAGCGATGAACCGGCTGAGGGGAACCATGCCGCGCACGACACGCGCATCGCCGCGCCGGAAGACGATGTCCCCCTGGCGGAGCACATCGCGTCCCCATTCATGCCAGCGTGCCATGCCCGGGTTGGAGGGGAGCGGCGGGAGATTTCCGGCCATCCGGCGCGGGTCGCGGCCGGGCCCCAATAATTGCCAGACCAGGTGGGCGGTTTTATCCAGTCAGTTGCTTCCGCAGCACCCTGTTCGTACGTCGCCAGCGCGATCATCCAGCAGATGATATGGAGCACGGAGAGTTTCCAGGTGCATCTCGGGGAGTCTGGGCTAAGGGTTCCGTTACTGTCCCCAGGCCTTTGATTCTCCTAGGGAAGCCTCCGTGCACGGAAATGGCACTGAGCCGGGCGACTGTAAGGACGTCAAGCCGGTCGGAGACCCACCGGCGGTTGGGAGCAAAGTCCCAGGAATTGGCACATGATCGCTGGATCGTGTCGGAGCATTCCGCTTAGGACGTTTACGTAGTGCCTCGCCTTGAAGGCATAGGCACGAGTGTGGTTATCCGAGGCATCCTCCAGCAACCCGAGTTGAGCGAGCAGGTCCAGTGAGTCCAGGACAAGTGTAGGGGTCAGGATCGGGCCACCCTCAAAGGGGCGCACTTGGTCGATGGCATCATCCAGCAGGAATCGCTCTGAGCCCAGGACCCTGCCGAAGCCAAGCCCAGTCGGAGATACCAGGGCCAGGAAGACTAAGTTCAGCGGATACGCGGAGCTATGTCGAGGTTCAGCCCCAAGGTCTGCTCGAGCAGTTGCCGGTAATTCTGGTCGCCCGAACCGCGTTGGTCATTGGCGACCGCCTGGATATCCTCGAATGTGACCGCCACATCCTCGAGCGGCCAAGCAGCTTGGGTTTCTTTGATCCGCTCGGCTAGCTTTCGACAAAAAGCCTGGATAAGGCTGGCATGACCACTGGTATAATCCAGGATCCGCTCGGCCAAGTCGTTACCCACGGTCATCCCCAGTGCTGTCAGTGGCTGCACGATGAGGTCGCGGGCATCCCCTACCTCCAGAGGCCCCAGCCGCAACGGCTGCTCGCCCCAGTTGCCGAAGGCTGAATGACCCAGCCCGGGGTCGCGGAAGATGCGGCCAATCTGGTCGTACCCGGCAAAAATAAACCGCAGCCGCCCAGGATAAGTGATGGTCTGCAGGTCGCGCAGGAACCAAGAGACGGCCGACCGGGGGTCCTTGCGTCCACTGGTCTCCTCTAGTTCGGCTCGAACGAAGTTGTCCGCTTCGTCAAGGAGAACATACAACTGCCTGACACCGTGTTCCTCGAGGCGATGCATAACGTCGTCGACCACAGAGCGAAAGCGATCCTTCGCCATCCGCATCGCCTCAATCGGGTCGTCGAACGGTCCCGGCCTGGTTCGACCAGCCGCACCGGTCGCTCCCAGCCCCTCGCGGCGCAGCAGTTCGGTCAGTTCTCTCTCAATCTCGCGCAGCACGAGCCACGATCGGCCGCAGGCGATGGCCGAGCAGCCAACCATGACGGCACGCTGATCGGTGTCCGACACGCATTGGCTCCGGAGTCGGTGCAGCAACGAGGACTTGCCCATCTTGCGGCCACTGAAGACAACCGTGGTCCCGTTTTTCAGTCGGGCCAGTTCTTCGCTTCGGCCGAAGAACATTCGAGAACGGACCGCGTCGGAATTCTGGTAGGTCCGGCTCAGCGAGTCGGGGAATCGCGGCAGTGCGACCTCTAGTAAGGCGCGGAATCGCTCGTCAGCCGCGCCGGTAGCAGTCGAAGCAGGTCCAGATCATCCAGATACGCGATCCGCCCCATTGAGCGTGCCACCTTCTCCACCGGCACCTGAAGCCGGAACTGGTCGTACTTCTTGCCTGACAGGATATCGCCGGGCAGGAGTACAAGGACCAACCCGTCGTCGCGGAACCGCTTCTCGTCCGGGTTGATGGCAGGCAGGGAACCGAACAACTCGTCGAGAGTCTGTCCGGCGTGCTTGAGGATGATCTGAAGGCGGCTGAGATCGTCGTTGGCGATAGCCAGTCGGACGACCGCCATCACGCGAGGGCGACCGTCTCCATCCTCGTAGAAGGGCGTCCATCCCAGGGTTCGGCCGTCAAAAAGGTCCACCGCCCCGGTAAGTTCGCTCCCTTTGGTTCCAAGTTTGGCAATTCGAACCGCTGTAGCCGCCGTCCCTGTTTCGAGGAACGGCTCTCGCTAAGTCCTAGCCACTCGCGGAGGGCGGCGAAGTACGACCCCCATTCGGGTACGCGCCGAAGCGATTGCTTTTGCAGGAAACCGTTGGGCTGTGTAGCCTCCTCGATCGCGGCTTGGTCTGGCAGGTACGTCGTTAGGTGGCGGCGGCCGATCTCCTCGCTTCCTCTCCTGGCGGCTGATACCAAGTCTTCGAAGTGAAAGTTACCACGACGTAGCGGGTTGTCGCCGCTGTGCCAGAGGCAATCGCCGGCCTCCGCCTTCCCCTGTGCTAATGGCGCGGCCCCGTATGAGAGCTTCCAGCACCGCCAGCTTTCGTAAGGCGATCATCAGGTTGTCGCCGTCGATCTCCCGAAGGACATCGGCTGCCTGTCTCTCGGCTTGACGGTAGACATCTTCCATCAAAGCATACCGGTTCCGCTGAACGTCGCCCGATGTTCGTTCCAGTCGGCACCTGAGGTGCTCTTTCTCTGCCGCGAGACCTAGATCCATCTCTCGCAAGCAGGTTTCAATGAAGACCTTCTGTGATGCGGGGCTGGCAGCGTAATCGGTTGCAACTCGGTCGCGCAGATCCCGAACCCGCTTCGTCCATGTCAGGCCGTCCGCGCAGCGAATCCCCTCTTCGTCCCAGAGGACCGCGCGATGCTCAGCTAGTCCGAGCAGTTGGTCGATCTCCCGGTGCCATTCCATCGTTGCTGCAGCCACAGTCTCTATATCGGCGACCACTCGTAGGGCGGGCAACTCGCCGCGTTCCCGATAGACCTGTGCAACGATCGCCAGGTCGGACGGGCCTTGCCGGACAGCAGCAGTTATCAGCTCGGCGGCGTCTTGGCGCGACGTCCGCTGATCATTGGTGAGTGACAGTAGATGGTTTGAACTTAGCCGGGGAAAGATCTCGGTATAACCGGCCATGCCCGGCGTATCGTTCAGGGTCTGGACAAGATGCAGCAGCCGGTCGCTGGCGATAGAGTCACCTGGAGCGTTCATGGGATTAGCCCCTCCGTCAATCTCTCGAACAAGGGGCCCCACGGCGTCCCACGGGCCTGGGCCCGTACGCCGGGTAGCACGCCCTGGAGTCTCTCTCGCCGCCGCTCGACATCCCCGGGTGGGCGGCCAGAGTGCCGCAATGCCTCCGACGCTCGCCAGGCCCGGTTAGCGCAGCTCTAGGTACTCTGCGGCGCCACGAATCAATTCTGCCCGTTGGTTTCCACAGAGCCGAATCCCACCCGTTGAGCGCTCGTTGCTCCTCAGCCAGTCATCCGTGACAGCTTCGGGCTTCATCTCCAGAAGGGTACGGATTTCGCGTCTCGCGTCGCCTGTCAGTGGGCCTGGCCCGTTTGGCGTGAGGTCATCGTGGAGTTGCCGTGTCGCAGCTAGCCGGCTTAGGTAGTAGTCTTGACGGTGGATGTAGGCAGCGCTTGGGTTGCGGTGCAGCAATCCTCCCTCGTAGCGCTTGAGGAAAGCCCCGCGCAGCTTCACGATATGCTTGAAATGCAATCGGCGCCTCGGTCCGACAGATATGCTCCCAGAGGCCGGGTAAGTCGATGGCCTCTAGGACCTCAGCCAACCAGCTCCGGACTTCGGGAACGTCGTTGAAGGCCCCCAGCAACTCTTCCTTGACGGCTTGGGGGAGAGGATCGCTCCCCCCACCGGCTTGGGATAAGTGGCACAGTGCGGACAGGAATGCAAGCCGCGCTGATTCTGCGCGATCTCGCAGACGACTGCCGAGGCCTCCGGATCATAGCACCAGTCCGGCCAAGGGGGCGTTTGCGATCCCGCGAGATGTGGTGCGCAACTAGCAGTACCTCGACATTGGGGTCCACCTCCGGCATTCCCATGAACACCCTACCAGCGACGAGGAGACCTGCCCCCAGGTAGTCTCCATCGCGGCAATGCGCAAGGATCTCCTCTGCATCAGCGACCACCGCTTCAGAGATGTGTTCCGGGGTCGTCCTAATCACCGGCTTGCCCGAAAGAACTGATGCATCTGGAGCAGGCAGACTTGCGGCTGATGACCGGTCTTGATGAGAAGTTGAACCGACGGCTATGGCCTGGTTCTGACCGAAGGGAGAGCCGTCCGGGGTCGAGCCACAGGGCTCGGGTCCGGTATCCGAGGATGTCGGCGACTGCGCCACAGGGTCTCTAAGCGGTCCCGTTCCAGTTAGCCGCGTGCCGGTCAGCGGCCCATCTGCCTGGGTGCAGGGAGTGGTCAATCCAGTTCCCTCGGTAGGATTTACTATTGAGGGCGGAATGGCCATGACATTCAGGAAGGAAGCGGAATTGGGGCGGTCAAGGTGCTCCTCGATCGACGCGACTCGTGGGTCCGAGTGGCGAATTATAACCGAGGGGGTGTTCAACAGAGGGGCGACTTGCTTCGGCCGTGAGAGTAAATTCGGACGGATTCGTTGGGGGTGGACTGGGATCTTCAGATTCTCAGCGGTGCCTACGGGTGACTTTACCCGAGGGGAAGTTGTGACGAGTCGGCGCGGGAGCGCCCTCGAGCACCTCCACGGAGGCGGTCGGTACACCCTCGGGGGTGGACCCGTCGACTGCGGGAAGGGCGGCTGTCGATCCCTCGCTAGCTGGGCCATCCCGGTTGGTTCCCGTAGCTAGTGCCAACTGGCCGTGGGCTGCCGCCTTTGTGACCTCTCTTCCGAACGACGCCGCGCACTCGATTAAGTGGACCTCTCGTTCGTCGTCTGGGACCTCGGCAGGTTCGACAAGGGCAAGAAGATGGCAATATCGGTGCGCGCCCTCGGCGATCGGTGCGACATCCGGAGGCATGCCCGTGGCGGTTGCTTCGCGGACGCGCCGAGCTAGATCTAAAGCCTCGTCGAGGAGTTCGGAGAGCCCTGGGACAGTTCGGCCGTCTCGGGCTTCTAACCTCATTACCTTATCGAGTCGGTCGAGCACGATTGCCTGAACTGAGCCCCGCTCCTTTTCCCGCCGACAAGTATCGATTGCCTGTTGGACAAAGGCGACCGCATCCGCCAGAGACGTAGCTGGATCAGGGAGAGCCAGGATGTCTTCTCTTGCCGTGCCGGAGATCTTCAAGGCGTTCGTGAGGAGAATGCTCCACTCGGAGCGGAGCCGCTCTATCCGCTCCATTAGCTCGACGGACGGGAAAGCCTCCCCTTTGATCAACCGTGACGCGGCGCCCTCCCAGTCACTGCCGGTCAAGCAGCACTCCGCGGTAAGACGGTCTAACTCCTGGCGGAGCCCCTCATCCTCCCCGTTCGACATCGTTCGGCCTCCTGATCGCGGTCGAGCGCACTCATACGAACGGCGACCCCTCATCCATTTGAGGTAACTGCCTAAGCTGCCGACCTCGTCAGTGTGCCGAACCAGGGATCTGCGGGCGAGTGCAGACATCGGCGTCAGCAGCAATCTCGCACAAGTTAGTGCTATACATATTGAACTGGTGCCGAATGCTCGTGTCCAGAGGGTAGAACCTGGGTGAGTCAATTTAGCAGCGCCGAGGTGTTCAAACCTCTCCAAGTTGCAATTGATGGTTTTTCCCTCTTTTGTAGCGGTCTCGGAATGCTCGGCGCTCTGCTAATTAGGTCTGTTGATTCATTGAGCCATTGGACACTCAAGGCGTGAGAAGCAACACGATCGCAGTAGCAGGTGCACAGGGTGACCAGGACAAATCCGAGGCTGACTTTCGGTTTTGGCTTCGGGTATGCTGAGCTGAACCACGGTCAATGAAACCGAGTTCGAGGTCTACCAACTCCATGTCTGGGTCCGCCAGATCAGCCCCACGATCGAGCGGCAGCTCCTAGAACCCGCCTCGGAATCCGGCCATCACTTCGATCCCAAAAAGAGCGGCCATGTGTCTGTGCAAGCGAGTTGTGTCGGAACAAGCCGTGACCAAGCCACGCCACCGCACCATGAGCAGGGGCCCCCTCCTGATGGATCTCCCAGGCTGGTGATGGGAGGGCGGTGGGGAGCCGAGGGTTCTCTGCCAGTAGGCTCCCGTGGCCGAAAGCCTTTCCACGAGCGTCCCGGCCTCAGAACGGCCCTGAGCCCGCCAGCCCGACGAGAGCGGCTCTCGTGGCAAGCGGACGGCCTCCCTTGGGCTTTCGGACGACTGGGCCTCCGGTGCGGCCGTCTTGGCCGGTCCCTGCGGGCAGAGGGAGCGCCTGCCAGCAGAGGAATGGTCCTTTGGAAAGCCGGACAAGCCGGACAAGCTGTTTACCTCCGCGTGTAACGCGGAAAACGTCTCTCTTCTTCTCTTCTCCACGCGGAGGGAGGAAGCGGTTTGTCTGGCTTGTCCGGCTTCAAGAGTTGTTTATGAACCCGGGCTGCCTGGCTTGCCTAGCCCGCCGCGCCGATCCAAGCTATTGAGAAATCATGGATGTTTCATTTCTTCAAGCCAGTACTTATGATGACCACCAGTGTCGACCCGGACCTTATACTCACAGGTAGCAGCAGTTGCAGACTGGCCAGTCTGCGATGCAGGGTTGGGTCTGGATACAGACCCAACGCCAGACTCCACCCGGACCGCATAAACCTTATCCCTGATCCCCACCATCCACTCCTTGAGCCGCTTTCGGCGGTGCTCATCCGTCGGATGGACCCATTTCCCCTTGTCGTCGAGACGGCCCTCAGAACGCCGACCGAGTCCAGCGAACTCAACTGTCAAACTCTCATGCTCCATGATCAGGCCATATAGCTCGTTGGCATTCAGAGGATCGGTCGGTTCCTTCTCCTCCCTCTCCAGGTGACGAAGCCAAAACTGAATCAGCCGGACCCACTTCCCGCTTTCGTCAGACAGAATCTGGTCCCGGTTGCCCAGGAAACCCGACATCCCAATCGACTGCAACAGCCCGCTCATCACCCCAGCCCATTGCGGATAGTCGAACCGCATCGTGTTCCGAGGCATCCCGACCGCAATCCAGCGCCGGCAGAGAATTAGGCACGCTCGCAACAACTCGGAACGGTGCTGGATCGCCCACTGGGAGAGGTTACTGTGCTTGAACTGGTTGGGGTCGCGCTGATCGGGGGCAGCCAACCCGGCATCGAGACGAATCAGCACGGTGCGGCGAGTAATATCGTCGTTGAAGCTCCCGTTGTTCACCGAGATGGCCCAGGTCACCTTGTTGGGATAGACCCCCAGCGTGTTGGTCCCCAGCAGCCGCCCCTGGAACTCGGTCGAGGTAAGCACGTTGGCGAAGGACCGGCTGCTGAGTCGATTGTCCAGGTTGTCGAACAGAACGTACTCGGCTCCGACCCGCAGTTGGGTCAGGATCGTCTTGTTCCACTCTTCCTCGGTGTCGGGCGGGGACAGAGTGGAGACTTCGCAGCCTTGGGAAGGGACAGTGGCGTAACGTAGGACTCGGGTCTTACCGGTACCTTGGGTGGGGGCTTCCGCGTTGTATAGCGGCGTCGCATCGTTGATGAACTCCATCAGGAACGGTTGCAGCATATAGGCGAGGATGTGACACCGGTTCGCGTTGTCATAGAACACCGCGTCATCGCTGCGCTCGTCCACGTCCTTGTACTTCGGGAACTTCACGAAAGGAAAATCCCAGTACAAATCTCTGAAAACGAGGGACTTGGCCCATTGGACGTCGACGTCGGTAGGCGACTCCGGCACGTCTGGGATCGCGAGTCCTTTGGGCGGGCAGAGGTAGATCCCCGATTCCCGGTCGAAACCGGGCTTGAGCAACAATTGCCCAGTGCAAGTGAATCGCGGTGCTGGTACAACGCGATGGATTTCTGGAATGGCTTTGGTGGGCCAGCGCTTCAGGTACAGGATGTCCTTCACGAGCCGTTCATTAGCATAGCCCCATCGCGTCTCTTCGCTCTTTTTGAGGTGGACCACAGTCCCGTAGTCTGCGGCCTCGATAAGCACGCCGTTCAGGCTGTCGGGCGTCAGTTCCTCCATGATCTTGTGGCCAGACTTGCTGCCGCCAGGGACCAAGCGCACCAAGGCCCCGATCCGCTGGAAAAATACCCTTACCCCTACCTCCAAGCGCCGACCGCGATCGACAAATTCTATGAGGACAGGGGGAGACGCCACGAGGCTGACAAGCGCGTGGAATTCCAGAAACTCATCCGAGACGTCCAGTCCGGGATCGTGCGTCAGGTCGTCATTGATCAACAAGATCGCTTGGGATTCCAGACGGTCTTCGAATGGTATCATTATCTATTTATATTCCAGCGACACGGCTGCACTCTCGTCCAAGCTATAGACGGGAAGGTCCTAAGCAACGCCGACCCCGGCTCGTTTATCACAACCGGCATCGGTGCCCACTCCGCTCGCGAGGAAATGGTCAAGAAGAGCACGAGGGATCTGGGTCGCAAAGCCCAAATGGCAAGAGATGGTACCTGGACGGGAGGCTGGGTGGCGTACGGTACGGACGTCGTGTGCCTATCGGCAGAGGGGCAGGAAAGGTGGAGAGTCATCACCGATGGCCGGTGAAGGCCAACAGCTCGTCGTCGGGCCGGAACCGACCCGGCGGCATGTCCGACGGCGGCATCTTCGCGAGGGCCTCCTCCTTCTGCCGCAGGTCGGCATGGAGATAGATCTGGGTCGTCTCCACCGACTCGTGCCCCAGCCACAGTGCGATGACTGAGCGATCGATGCTGTGGCGAAGCAGTCGCATGGTCGCGGTATGGCGGAGCACGTGCGGCGTCACGCGCTTTCGGTACAGCGATGGGCAGCGATGTTCGGCGCTTCGCTGATGGCGGGCGACCAGTTGCTCGACGGCATCCCGGCTCAGAGGCCCGCCGCGACTACTCGGGAACACCGGCGTCTCCGGCTCAGCTGGACACTCTCGGAACCACTCCACCAAGACTGCGACCACTTCCTGACGGAGCGGAGTGCAGCGCAGCTTTCCCGCCGTTCCCCTCGCAGCGGGCGTATGCGCTGTATGAGGCCGAAAAACGCCTAATTGACAATAGCAAACAGCTGCGCTAGCCTCCTGCCGAACCAGCATGGAGGCACTATGAATTTCGGTCAAGCAATCGAGGCATTGAAAGAGGGCAAGAAGGTTGCCCGAACCGGGTGGAACGGAAAGGGGATGTGGCTGACATACTCCCCGGGCAGCAAAGCCCTCCCGGCGGAACGATTCTGGGCTGGCCCAAATCGGGAATATGCGCAGGCCATCGGTGGAACCGCCCATGTTCTCCCCTGCATCACGATGAAAACCGCCACCGGTGAGATCCTGATGGGCTGGCTCGCGTCGCAGACCGATATGCTCACCGAAGACTGGCAGACGGTCGAGTAGCCGTCATGCCCCGCTAGAAAGCAAAGAATAACCCCCAAGCCATCACTCCCGGCGCCGAGCCAACGACCGTAGCGGCAGCCCTCGAAAACTCACCCATCGCCAAGACTATCGCCGAGCACGAAGCCAGGTCGCCGCAGCCCGACACCTACGTGTCCGAAGCCGCCCTTGCATTCAAGCGGCAGCGGGAGCGTGAGAACGCCGTCGTCGACCCAAAGGCCGACCTGCCGCCGCCTCAGACCGAGGTCGTTCCCAGCCCAGAGAGGCCCGTCAGGCAGCAGAAGTCATGGAGCGAGACGGTTCGGGGATGGACGAACCATGGCGAGACCGGCGTCCGGCGCTTCACCACGACGAGCCCAGATATGGTCGGTATCGCTTTCCCGAAAGACCGCCCACGCACCGACGAGGAGAAGCGGGAGATGGAAGCTGCCGGCATGAGGTTCTTCAACGAGGCCCAGGCGTGGCTCAAGCCGGACCGCGATGGCGCGTTCGATGAGACGCGGGATCTCGCCAAGAAGTTCGCTGACCGCCGCCGGGAGCAGGCAGAGGCTTCCATTGAACGCTGAGCCCCCTCGACTTCCGGCCCGATAACGCCGAGCCCATCATCCACGGGGCTGGCGGCCTGCCGGTCAAGCTGAAGCGGCGATCCCCCGATTCCAAGCAACGCTGTTGGGACGAGAAGATCACCGAAATGGTGCTTACCCAGCAGGAACCGAGGTACGCCGTCAACGAGCGTGAAGCACTGAAGGCCGCTCTCGAAGGGATAGCGACCGGCGACCTGCCCAACGGGAAACTGGCCGATCCGAACGCCCAGCAATTTGCCGCGGAGACGCTGGCGAAGCTCCACGCGGGCTTCTTCAGAGACCTTGGCCGGTAGTTCGTAACTTGCGGCTGCCGGATAGGGTCGGGATGCTCGGGCGAGCCGCCACTTCCAGCTATCAACGGGAAATCATATGGCAAGGTCAATCCCGGCCATTGCAATCAATCTCGACGACGGCTAATCTGCGTAGTTGGAGGCCATGACCCGACGTGTATTAGGTGGACCTGGGTCGGCTTACTTTGGCTACGCGGGGCGCCCGCGTTAAGTCGGGTGATCTGCATCTCCAGGTACATGTTCTATCAAAGAACCCGATTCTATGCTAGGCAAATCCGAAGGTGCCTACCGGCCGTTAAATCCTAATGGTAAGGACACTCAAGCCCGTTTTTCGGACGGTAAAGGCCATTATACGCCTGAGCGAGCTACATTGCATCGGGAGATCGTCGAGCACTTTTTGCGCGGTACTAAGCCGGTTGCACATCCCACGGCTACAGTTTTAGGCGGCGGCATGGCAGCTGGCAAGTCGACATTGATTAAGATAGAGAACATTGGGGAAGAGAACACTGTTCGAATCGCTGTGGACGACATTCGTGATATGCTGCCTGAGTTTGCGAGGGATCAGAATGGGAATCGCCCGCACAATGCGATGTTCTCGCACGAAGAAGCCAGCGACATTTCTCGGGAGTTGTTAGAGCAAGCTGCAAAGACCAAACGGAATCTTGTGCTCGATGGACTTGGGGACAGTACCATTGAGAAGCTGGCACGCAAAATAGATCTGATGCGGCAGACTGGTCATCGAGTTCTGGCTGACTATGTGACATTGCCCATAGATGAAGCCGTGCGTCGTTCAGATGCCGGTGCTCGAGATCCTAAGAGTGATCGTTTTGGCCGAATGGCGCCCCCCACAGCCATTGAATACACGCATCGAGCCGTGGCGCAGGTATTCCCAAAGGCTGTTTCCGCGGGTTTGTTTGATCGCGCTCGTGTGTACGACTCACGAGGTAAGAGCCCCAAGTTGATCGCCACAGTGGTGGGCAAACATATTACGGTGTTGGACCCGGTGCTTTGGAAGGAATTCCTGGCAAGGGGTCAGGCAGGGAACTAGAATTATGGATTCAGAAGACGTTGAGCGAATGATCGTAGAGATTGTGACGGCGAAGCCACCAGCTAAGCCAGATACACCTGAAATGCTCCGAATGCGTCAACAATTGGTGAAGGAGATTCAGGCGATTCAAGCGGATGGGCTGGACGTAGATACGCCGCACGAGATTCCGAGTGGGCAATTGTCCAAGCTCGTTGATGAGGATGATTCAAGCGGCATCCCTGACTTCGATCCCGTCGACGAACCTGGCCCCCCGGGATGACGTCCTGTAGGCAGGGCGATCCGTTGATGGCCAGCTACTTCCCCGACGCACTCCCCATCAGCTTGAAGACCATGGCGAGGCACGCCGACCGGCCGCGGCTCCCCTTCGCCTTGGTTCCGCAGCCGCACCGTGGCGAACGTCGACTCGTTCTTGCAAGCCTTTTATTTTTGGGCGTCCCGCCGTCTAACGATAGCCCGGTATTCCGCCGCGATGTGCAGAGACTGAGCCGCGACACAGGCCGTCGTCGCGGCGGAATAGCGGGCCGTTGGACGAAACCGACCCCGGCATCCCCCCAAGCTCTGACCTGAAGTTCCGGGGACACTATACTCAATTCCAGCCGGAGTCTTTGCTGGACATGGATCAAGCGTTGTACGTTCTCACTAGGAGCGTTTGCAACGCCGACAGTGAACACTCGCAACCTTGCGGAGAGAAGATCCGCTCCAGCAGACCTGAAGAACGATGGATCGAAATTGTTGCGTCTGGCCTATATTGCTACTCGCAGGTATTGGTGCGGTCGGCGCGCCCCACCACGGCGGCAAGACCGCCAATCCCCCCTGGCTCTATTCCTGGGCCAGGCCCCAAACCGTCATGGTCAGCCAGCGGATGCCCGCCCCAAGCACGAACGACGCACTTGCGACTCTTGAGCGAAGCGGGATTCTCCTCCTGCGCACCTGGCAGCGAGGGGCCGTCTACTATCAATAGTCCACCTATCACAGCATCACGGAAGGTTTTCCGTTTCCCCACGATCGGCCTTGAGAACGAGCCCGGCCCGAAGAGAGGGAACGACGGGGCACACGATGAGAGGCGCGGCGGGAGTTGAACCCGCTTCTGCGGTTTTGCAGACCGCCGCCCGGCCGTCAGGCTCCGGCGCCATGATTGCTTCGACCCTCTCCTGGAGGGCCGTGTCCTCGCCAGGAGTCGAACCTGGTCCTAGACCTTCGCAAGGACGTGTGCGCGTCCGTCACACTCCAGGGGCGCAATGGAAGCCGACGGCCGGACTCGAACCGGCATGATCCTGCTTACAAGGCAGGCGCATGGCCCTTCGGCCACGTCGGCAAATGCAGGGGCGCAAGGATTTGAACCCTGTCCGCGAGTTTTGGAGGCTCGCTGCTCTCCCAGGAGCACACCCCTGTAGTTGGCCCCGGCATGTTGTCGATGCCGGTGGCCTTGTTGTTCATCACGCGTGGAGAAGGGCCGGCTCATTCGTCAGGAACCTTGTCCAATTCTCGACCCGGACGCCCTGAGCCGCGTAGAGCGGCTTCCACTCGGGGCGGACCGGATGGCGCCGGAGCTTCATGCCGGCCTGCTCCGGTGTCCGGTCCGCCTTGCGGGCATTGCAACCGACACAAGAGGCGACGCAGTTGGTCCAGATCGACACACCTCCCTGCGAGCGGGGCACGACATGGTCGATCGTGATCGCTTCGGCGCCGGGCTGCGCTCCGCAGTACTGGCAAGTGTGGTGGTCCCGCTTGGCCACGTTCCGCCGGCTGAAAGTCACCGCTGCGCCGGGCAGGCGGTCGTAGTGCACGAGGCAGATGACCTCGGGAACCCGGTAGCTCCGGTGGGCCGACCGTACGCACGGGCTGCCGTTGGAAGGCGTGAGCTCGGACCAGACGGCCCAGTCGTGGAGCCGGTACTCGTCCGACTCGACGGCCTCGCCGTCCCGGTCCAGAGCATGACGAGAGCCCGCACCTCGGTCGAGACATGGACCGGTTGCCAGTTCCGGTTCAGGACCAATGTAGGGAGCTCCAGCACGTTCCGGGTCATCGTCGCCTCCGCCAAGGTTGCAGTGAGGGTGTCCGGCGGGAGTTGAACCCGTCGCCTCGAGCTCCACAGACTCGCGTGCTGCCGTTACACCACGGACACCATCGTAAGGATCGTCGAATCTCCCGGCTCGCGCCGGAGCGGAAGGGGCGGGAGTCGAACCCGCAAGGCTGAACGCTCGCCCGCTCTCCAGGCGGGTCCCGTCTCCGGTCGGGTGGCCCTTCCGTATCCTCGGGTTCAGTGGGTGATGCAGGCGTCGGACCTGCGGCCTCCAGCGTGTCATGCTGGCGATCTGGCTGGCTGACCTAACTGGACGCATGATCCAGTGCCCCGACCAGGACTCGAACCCGGAATTCCTCGTTAGGAGCGAGGCGTGATCATCCATTTCACCATCGCGGCAATAAGCAGTAGTTTCCACGAAAAACTGTATTAATTCTGAACGGGTGTACCGTATTGAAATGCAGCGTCTCCTGGTCGGAACCTGCCAGGTGGTGAGAAAACCGCAACTGGCCCCGGCACAGGAGACGCATGATGACCGAAGCTAAGCTCACTTGGTCCATCTGGCAAGCCCTGCTCAACGCCTTTGGGTGGGCCTTTACTCGCCGCGGCTTCCATCGCTTCGCCGAGTGGATCACCGCCATGGCAATCAACGTCGAGGAACACACCATCACCCAGTCGGTCCTGGCCCTGGAGCGGGCCGCCGACTGGAAGGCTTTGGAATCCTTCGCCGAATACGGCGCCTGGCACGACAACCGCGTCACTCAGGGCCTCACTCATCTGATCGCGACCGCCCCGGGCTGGGACTGGCATGGCTACCATATCTCGGCCGTCGATGACACCAAGGTCCATCGCTCCAGTTCCCACGTCTGGGGTACCTGCACCTTCCACGAGTACACCGCGCTGTCCCAATCGGGCCACCACGGTTCGCGCCCACAACTGGGTCGTCCTCGGCTCGTTGCTTCACGAACCCGAGAAGCCCGCTTGGTTCCTGCCGATCTCCGGTCGGCTTTACTTCCGCAAGTCGCAGTTGCCGGTCGGGCCCGACGGCATCGTGAAGTTCCGGACCAAGTGCGAGTTGGCCGTCGAACTGCTCCGCGAGCAGGCGCGCATAACCAAGGGCAAGCAGCTGGCCGTTTTCGATGGCGGCTACGCCTTGAGGAGCGTGGTCCGGCCACTGGTACTGCCTGAAGTTGGAGCTCCCCGGATCGAGTTCCTCACCCGGTTGCGGTGCGACGCTCGGCTGTTTGCCTTGCCCCTGCCCGCCGAGCAGCGGCCCAAGGGGAAGCGGGGACCAAAGCCTCACTGGGGTCCGCACCTGGAGCCGCCTCGCCGGGCCAGTGGGTGGAAAGCGAAGTGGCAACTCGGGACCGCCTTCGTCTACGGACGGCAGCGGACAATCCGATGGAAGGAGATCGACTGCCTGTGGCGGGTCTTGGGCTGGGAGGTGCCGGTCAAAGCGATCGTTGCCTTCGTCGAGGGGTACAAAGAACGGTTCACCCTGGTGACCTCGGCGATCGAGCTGACAGGGCTGCAGATGGTGGAACTGTTCGCGGCTCGGTTTCGGCAAGAGGACGGCTTCCGCGATCTGAAGCAGCGGCTGGGCTGGGAGGAGTGCCGGGCGTGGACCAAGAACCCGATCGAGCGGACCAGCCAGGCGCAGTGGGTGACGATGAGCCTGCTACGGTTGTTGCAATTCCGGCTGACGGCGTCTGGGAAGGAGGGCTGGTGGTTCCGGCCACCGTGGAACAAGAAGAAGGATCATCCCAGTGTGTTGGACGGGCTGCGGCTGATGCGGCGACATCGGGTGCAAATTCAGCGATTTCTCTCGAAGTGGGCAAGAAGTGAGGGAATTCGCAAGGGAGACGCGGCATGAACGGGGTGTAAGAGGGTGCTCAGCGGGCATCGAGAGGTGCTCCCGCAGCTGGTGGAGGAGCGAAAAACGCTCGGTGGCGAAGCGGGGCCACGAGAGCCACGGGGCTGGTCTGCGCAGAGACACGATTGTGCGGTTTTTCGTGGAAACTACTGATTAGTGGGCACTGGCTTGATTTTATCGATTGGGACCATTCGGACCCTCTGAGAGGCGGCCGGAGCCCTCGGTCTTGGCGGAATCGGCATCGGTAATACCGATCGGGATCGGAGATTTGTCGCACTCACTTGTCATCGACTCGTTGATTGCTGAGTCGAGTTTTCCGTCGCCACTTGCTTTGTCAGTGCGACGCGGCGCACAACCTCTGGGACGCCGCAACCATCGGGGCGCGTGACGCCCCGCTCTTCCTGTTACTCACCATCCTGACCTTCACTGCGTAGGCGGGCCCCACGAAGTCGCCAGGTGTGCTTTTTGCTGAATCGATCGTCATGATTGAGCTGAGTTTTGTCATGGCGACCATTCCCAGCAGGGTTACTTCTTGGAACCAAACCGAAGAGCCTTATCGTTCATCGGATAGGTAGACCGGCGCGTTCAGTTCTTTACCGATCGCCCGCAGGTAGTACAACCAGTCGGCCGCCGTGTGCCTCGGCGTCGTGCTCGATACCAAACTCCTGGAGTCGATCAATGATCTTCGTTAGCTTGTAATAGACGTCGGATAGGAGATCGTCGCGGAGGAAAAAACTGTAGTTGTCTTCGCAATGGAAACCCATTGACTCGGGAGCGGCCATATTGATCATGAACTGCTTGTCTGGTAACTCCGCGTAATCCAGGACTACGTAATCGCCTTCGCGAGACCCGCCGATCTTGAAGTGGCCCCAGCCATAAGGTGACTGCAGGAGCGGCGCCTTGTCCCCCTTCTTCTTCCGCCAGTCCAGATGCTTCCCCCCACCAGCCATCACCGGAACTTCCACGCCGCCAATCACCGTGTAACCGCCGATCGGATAGTACTGCATAAACACCTCTTACTTTGAGTTGGCCATTAACAACAAGATAGGAACGGGAACGATCAGGTTGTTAGTTAGTTGGATTTCGTCGGGGCCAACCATGGGGTATTCCCCCCTGCTCCAGGCCCCGCAGGGGCCCCGTCTCAGACGTGCCCATTCTTACGATCGCGTCGATACCACATGATTCCGGCCAGGATTACCAGCCATGGGTACATCTTCATCAGGTCGTAACCTCGAGTGAATCGATCAAACCATTCAATCATTATCGTCTCCGGCGACTCAATCTCGCCAAAAAAGAGCTACGTTATCCCGTATATGCAAACCCCTAAGTTCACTAAGTATCACTCTTTCTCCTATCCCGTAAACGCAACAGTCTCTTGCCTCACGGGTTCCGATTGGTTAACATCTTGCCCATGGAACCGATCCGACTTAACGGAAAGGACCGATTTAACTGGGAGCGGGACGTGCTGTCTCGCCAGACCCGGTCATGCCAGCTCGTGCTCCGCATCATCCTGGATTGCTATGCCGGGAAGGTCGGCTGACTCTCCCGGAGTTTCGGGGCTCGCATCGTTGGTTGGCACCAACTGGGATCTTCAAAACAAAAGCATCGCCGTGCCCGCCCGGTCATTTAGGATCCAGCGGAGAACTAACTTGAGAACGTGACGCCGGATGGGAGGGTGTCGTCAATTCATTTGATGTCGCTCCCGCTGCACTGAATATGGAGGCTCGGTCGATCGATTCAAACTGCATGAAACAAAGACGGGGTCTTTGAACCGAGAGACTGTCCTAGTTGTCCTCTGCGCGGGGATTGACACGACTTGGTTCACCACGTGGGGCGGGCTGATCCTCTACTTCGGGTTTTTGTAAAGTGATCTGATCTGCGACGCTGTTGGCGTGTCGGCTGAAACCCTTTGGCAACAAATAGGCGGCCGCAGAGGCTGGCCTGACGCGCTTATCAGACGATTCGGAAACCGCGAGGGATCCGCCCGGCGAATATCACAACGATGAAGCGAGTCTTGCTCTGGGCTCTTGGCATCTTCCTGACCATTGTAGGTATCTCGAAGAATCCCATGCTTCTGATCTTCCCGATGTGGATCTTCACCTACCTCAACCGAGAACCATTGAGGCGGTTGGTCCGAGGAATGCCGCTCAGCGTCTCGATCATCGGGTTCGGACTGCTTTTCGGCATGCTGACCGAAATCTTCGCCATCGTGAACAACCTCCACCTGCCTCCTGAGCAACGAATCCTCTTGAGCCCGGTCCCTGTTCTCGATCTTGTCTATGGAATCTTCTACTACCTCATGCTGATCGTCACGTGGTTCGCACTGATCAAGGCTCTCAGGTATTCCAAGAGCGAGGTCTTCGTGATCACCGGCATCTACGGCATCTTGACCGAAGAGGTCGGGCAGGTCTTTCTTCGTATCTTCACGGTCCCGGTGATCGGGCTGCTTTATGCCCTGATCGTGTCGTTCGTCTACGGCATCTTCCCGATGCTGGCGTACATGCTCAGCGAGGAGAAGCTCACGAGCACCAGGCGACTGAACCTTCTTGTGAGGTTCCTGATAGCTGCCGTTGCCCTGTTCGTGGAATGGGAGGTCTATGGGATCTTCGTGCTACCCGCCTTGAAACGAGTATTCCAGGCGACTGCACCACTGTCAGCTAATCTATTATGACGATGAACATCCCTCTGATTCTCCAAGCAATACTGGCAGAGTATGTGCTCCCGTGGGATGGCGTACACGGCATTGCCCACTGGGCAAGGGTTCTCGAAAACGGGCGTCGGTTAGCCAAAGAGACCGGTGCCAACATCGAAGTCGTGCAGCTTTTCGCCATCCTCCATGACTGCCAGCGGGTCAACGAAGGTGGAGACCCCAAACACGGTCCACGTGCCGCCGCTTTCGCCCTGGAAGTGCGAGGGCTGTTGTATAACCTGCCTGACCACGAGTTCCGCCTCTTGCACCGGGCTTGTGCCGGGCATACCCATGAGCGGACTCATTCCAACATCACTATCCAGACCTGCTGGGACTCCGATCGGCTCGATCTTGGTCGGGTGGGCATCACCCCTCACCCGACCTACCTCTGTTCGGATGCTGCGAAGCGCCCCGACATACTCAAGTGGGCTGATGACAGGGCGACCCTCGGCGTAGTCCCGGAGTTCGTCAAGACGGCGTGGGGGATCGATCTGGGGTCATACCGATATAAAGAGGATCGATGACCCGTCGCTCGGTGCAAGTCGATGCCTCGCCGATGCTCGGCAAGCTCTCTGCTCACTTCATCCAGTAAGATCAGCGGGCTCCTTCGGGCAAGATTCGGAGCACGATTTCTGGCGAGTGGAAATCAGCGCCCTTCCAAGAGATTCGATAGGTTCCTGGCTCCCTGAACTGCTCCACCAGAGAGAGACTGAATTGGAGACTGTCACCCGGCGACAACGCTTTGAAACGAGCGCCTTTCCCGAGACCGCTGAAGATCATCCTAGAGTCAGTGCGTTCCTTGCCGTTGATGACGATTCGAGAGTCCGCAATCTTAGGGTCGATCACCTTGTCGCCGTCGTTGACAAGAGTGAACTCGATTATGAGGTCTCTTGTTTGTCCCGCTTTGAAGATGGGATGGTTGACGCTCAATCCTGCCCAGAGGCTTGCCGCTTTGGGCTGTTCAGCGGTACCCAGGTTTGCTGTAACGATGGAAGCCTCGGCGGAACGGACTTGGGCGAGATCCCTCGCATATACAGCTAGATCCCTGGCTCGTGCAGCCAGCATTCTCTCCCGCATTACTTGTGCCTCAAAGTAACGAACTGTCCATACGACGAGAGCGAGCAAGACGGCACACAACGCCACAGCGATCATGAGTGTCCTGATCGAGAGGCGGAATCGGCGTTGACCGGTAGATTCAACCATGACTGCCCCCGCATCGCACCTTGCGACAAAATCACGGTCAATTACAACACAGAGTCGCCCCTCGTGTCGTCCATTTCATCGAAGCCGATCAGGCAGAGCCATTCCCAAGCATTGATGCGTTCGGGGAGCCAGTACTTAACACGATCACGTTCGGAGCCGATGGGCAGCCACTCACCAGCTTCGGCGGCGGTTACGAATCTTTGGGCAAGCTCTCGGGATAATCTCTGGATCATGGATTATTTCAGCTTCCTCATTGCTGTCGCCACCTTCTTTGGGTCGCAGGTCGTCCATCGTTGATCGTTTGATGCCGTGACATAGCCTCAAGCCTTCTCTTTCGGCCCGTGCCCGACCGCCTTCGACATTGCCGCTGCCGACGCCTTTGCAAATCGCTTCTGCACCCGCCGAACGTACGGATATCCCAGCCAGGTCAAGAGCATTCGTGGGCGAGAGAACGCCAGGATGTCGTACCAGACCTCTCCGCTCGCACGATCCAATTCGACGAGGAATCTCTCCTCACCCGTCTCGGCGTGATCTGGGAGCGTGCCGTAGGCAAAGCCGTAACGCTGGATCGGCTGCTCTTCATCCACGACGTAAACAATGCGGCAGGCGTTCAGCCACCAGAGTCCGAGGTTTCGGGCAATGACCGCCACGACCTCGCCAGTCTTGATTGGAGTTTCCGGTGACGATACCTCCACCCAGCCCAATCGGAATTGCTCCCATCGCCCCAGGGCAGCCTTGGCTTTCGTGAAGATCTCTTCGCCCTCGCCCTGTCCCAGCTTGATCCGGGTGTGATCCACCACATAACCCGAAGGAGGCAGGCTCGCTGTCGCCCCGACCGCTGTGTAGGTGAAGCCGAGCTTCGATTGCGATGTCAAGAACTCACGGATCGTATCGGTCGAAGGTCGTCGAAACGACACCATCATTCGCCCCTCGGTCGGTCATGTTCTGTTCTCGGCTCGCTCCACCGGGTCATAATAGTCAACTGACGGTCGTTTTCCGAATCGAAACAGGTGGGGGTTTCATAGCGATGCCGCCTTCCGGGAGCGCTGACCAGTCGATGATTCTGCTCACGGGGGGAAGCGGTTACGTCGGCGGGCGGCTGATTCCGTTGCTGGAGCAGCAGGGCGTTAACCTCCGCTGTCTTGCCCGAAATCCCGACAAGCTGCGAGCCAAGGTGCAGGGGGCTACCGAGGTCGTGCAGGGGGATGTTCTTGATCCGCCTTCGCTGGACCTGGCATTGCAGGACGTTCACACCGCCTACTACCTCGTCCACTTGATGTCCGGGTCCGGGTCGAAGGACTTTGAGCGGGAGGACCGACAGGCGGCGTCAAACTTCGCCGGTGCTGCCAAGCGGGCCAGTGTACGACGCATCATCTACCTCGGTGGTCTGGGTGACGACGCCGACCCGAAACTCTCCCCGCATCTCCGAAGCCGCCACGAGGTCGGTAAGATCCTCCGGGATTCCGGTGTCGAGACCATCGAATTCCGTGCGTCGATGGTGATCGGGGCAGGCAGCCTGTCTTTCGATCTGATGAAGTGCTGACCGAGAGGTTGCCGGTGATGCTCTGCCCCCGCTGGCTCATGACGCCAACCCAACCCATCGCCGTGGACGACGTGCTGGCATACCTCTTGGCGGCAAAGGACTTAACTCTGGGGGAGAGTCGCATCTTCGAGATCGGCGGCACAGATGTATCGACCTATGGCGACCTGATCCGGGAGTACGCCCGGCAACGTGGACTGCGGCGGTCGCTGATCTCGGTGCCGGTGCTGACGCCGTACCTGTCGAGCCTCTGGCTCACCATCGTGACCCCCGCCAGCTTCGAGGTTGGACGACACCTCATCGAAGGGTTGAAGAACCCCACGGTGGTCCGAGATCGATCCGCCTTGGACGTGTTCCCGATCCGCCCAATGGGGATTCGAGAGGCTATTCAGAGGGCGATTGCCGAAACGGAAGGCTCTCGACCTCTTTGAGACCGTTGAGGGCACACCGGGCATTCACTTGACAGCCACCCCGGTACATGGAGCCAACGATCCTCGGCGTCCCTTCCAACAAGAACCGCTCGACCCGGACTTCACGGAATGCCCCTGATCTGACCAAGCCTTCGATATCGACATCCAGGCGGCACCCCTCGGCAATCCTCCGCTGGAGGGGCGTCAGGCGGCGCTGCCATCGCTGGACTCCGGCGTCGTCCCCAGCCCGTGCTCCAAGAACAAGAATTGCCCATCGGGCTTGAGCACCCGTCGAATCTCGCTGATCGCTCGTTCTCCCTCCTGGATGCTGCACAACATCCAGGTGCTCACGACGCAATCGAACCGCTCATCCTCGAAAGGCAGTTCCTCGGCGGGCTTCATCCAGAGAACCACCTCGACTGGGCTCTGCTCAATCCGTTTCTGTGCCAGGCGTGACATACCGACGCCGGGATCGACAGCCGTGAGGTAAGCCACGTGTTCCGGGTAATGCTCCAGGTTGAGCCCTTTCCCGAACCCGATCTCCAAAATCACCCCGTTCACCTCGGAGAGAGCTTCCCTGCGAAGGTCAGCCATGCGGGGATTCCGCATCGCCCAATCGCAAATCCGGGGGAAGATCAGGCGGGAGTAAATGCCCATAAATACGCTGTCTCCCCGTGGGTCATCTCGTTAAACATCAAGCTTCTCGGCAGGTCACCCGCCTAGTACCTTGCCCCAAGGGATCACCCAGGGATAAGTCAGGATGATGAGAAGGAACGCCCCAGCGATTCCCCAGTTGACCTCGCCGAAACGACCTCGAACCAGGAGGGGCACAACGAAAACGCTGAGCCAGAGTAAGTTGTAAATAACCTGGATCAACAGGACCGGCGACATCGAGACCGGGTGGAACAGCCCGATCACGGAGCCAATCAGGATCACCGTCCAGGCAGAGCCCGAGATCGTGCGAAGCTCGGGACCCCCTGGCAGCTTGCCCTGGAATACCAACCGCCTGCTCGTCGTTCCCCCGAACGGCAGCAAGCCGACCGGGATCAGGACCAGGATGTTGAAGATATACGGCAGGAGCAGCGGCTTCATACTTCGTAAACTTGACCAGGTGCTATTCTATGGATACCTTCTTGATCCTAGTCGTCTTCCCTGCTCAGTCCCTTTAACCTTGGTTGGTCCCGTTGACCTGCTGCTTGGC
The DNA here is from genome assembly GCA_963797295.1 of uncultured Planctomycetaceae bacterium. Classification (GTDB taxonomy): domain Bacteria; phylum Planctomycetota; class Planctomycetia; order Isosphaerales; family Isosphaeraceae; genus Aquisphaera. The sequence continues at coordinate 15,144 of CAWCPP010000052.1, read as the reverse complement.
ATCCTTCCAGAACTCTGCCTCCAAGGCGTCGATGTCCACCCCGAATACGTCACGAATGACGGCCTCGAAAGACTCAGGTCTGCATTCGTTGTAGAGCCGCAGGAACTTCGTCATGCCATGCTTTCGGATCAAGAAATCGACGAACGCTCCTCCATAATCATAAACTGGCCCACGATCACGGTGATACCAGGATGGCCCCAGAAGTTCACGCAAACCGATCTCCGGGTTTGCTGAACGAAGTGTCAGAGCCTCTCTGGAAAGAGCGGCAGGCGTTTCTCCGCACCGTGCTTGCGCCCAACCTTCATGCAGGACATAGGGAGGATCGGCTCCGGGGGACCGGAACTGATCGAGGGCGGCATGAGCCAGCTCGTGCCGATCTAAACCTACGTAATTCTGCCAATCAGGTAGGCTAATGTCGCTTCCCAGGGCAAGCCCATGAGTGCTCAGTCCACCTAATCCGAGTTTCGGCAGTGAACCTCGTATCCAGAAGACCTTCCCCCTCAGCGATCCCCCCATCATCGTTTCCATTGCAGCGAGGTGCCGATCCATGGCGTCAGCATCTTCCCTTGGATGCTCCAGGCGATCATAGAACATGACCTGCCGCTCAGTCTCCAACTGGTTCGGATACTCTATTAACGCCTCCAGGCGCATGATGGTAACTCCCATCACCTTGGCCATGTTCATCGGCAAATTGTTCGCCACCCTGCGTTCTCGCCATTGAGCCATGGCGTACAAACCGACGAAACCGAAGAAGACCGGTGGGATCAGTGCCAGGACCATCTAGGTGAGAGCACCGAGTCGGTAAGGGTCTCGGATTAGTCGCCAAAGTCCAGATCCTAAATTTACAGCCGCAGCGACCGTCATGATCGTGATCAGAGTCACGAACGGCAGATAATGCGGGTGAAGCACCTGCCAGTGATGCTGACCCCAGACGAGGGCAAACGTGAGCGCCCCACTGACCAAGGTGACCACGCAACTCAATCGAGGCCATCGGAGTGAGCCCGTGAGCACCTTGGGGCTTGGCTTGATGACATCTGACTGCATCATGCCCGATTCCTTTCATTGGAACCGTAGGCTAACAGGTTTGATTCAAGCCAGTGTATCAGCACAAGAGCTACCACGGTCAATCGAGGCTCTGCTCTAACTCGTCACCAACCACGGTCACCGAAGAGCCTTTTTTCCAGAGCCGACCGAAACTTCTCACGCATCTTGGGGCTGAACGAGTTATCCTCTGCAAGTGCCCGAAAACCCGCCTCGATCAATTCCGAGGGCATGGAGGACAAGACCTTGATCACGGTCGCCAAGTAGGTCCGAGTCGTGTTGGAACTCTTGACTCGCTTCAACTCACTGAAGAGGAGGTTGGCACAAGGCTTGGTCTTGATGAACTTCATTGCCTCCACGATCGTGATGCGTCTCTCCCAGTTGTCGTCACAGTTCAGGAGAACGCCCATCAGAAAGACCCCGGCTTCCGTTCTTCCATAACTGCACATGGAACTCAGCACGTTCAACCCTGTCTTGAACTCCTGGTCATCCTGGGAAAGTGCTTGCTTCAAAACGTTGTCGATAGGGAATCGAGTCAGATCGAAGTTGCCGTCTTTCGTTATCCACGGCACCTTGCCGAGCAGTTTCTTGGGGTCCATAGATGAGTCTCCACAAGCGGGGATTGGATCAAACCAAAGTCACTTGCCATCTTTGTGATGTCACGGTATTCACGCCAACCTCCGCCAATCAGGCAGCCCCCGCCTCATCCTCTTGGTTGCTTTCTCCGAATCGAAGGCATCGGGATCAAACGATCCCCCAATCCACGTCACAAATTGTTCATGCTGATCGTCGCTGGGATCGGTGAGGACGTGCAGGAACTCCTCATAACCCGAGGTTCCACCCACGTCTTCAGGCGGGCAGGCTCGTTCTCCCTCGACGCATAACGGATACGGCTGACCGGGCTCAACCCGCAAGCAGCCCTCGAAGAGAACCTCGTGCCACCAGGAATCTCCGAAGTCGTATTCGTACTCGAATGAAAACCGTTCGCCACTGTTCGGCAGGATTTTGCTTACAGTCGCTTCCCTGGAATTCCTATAGTTCATCTCCACGAAGTTCTCATCCAGGAGCCAGGGGTCTCCGTAAAGGCTTCCATTGATCTGGAAGTGGTGTAGATGGGAGTTGGTCCATCCCATTGCTGTCTGAATACGCTCGTGAAGTTTGTCGATGGTGCAGTCTCTCACTTGGATTCGACGCCAGATTGGGGGCTTGATATCCCTGAGCGTGATCTTGAACTGATAGATTCTTTCCTTGGCTGGGATCACGCCTATCCCCTGGAAGGTCTCTATGGCTGTCTCGGTGATGTCGAGGACGTGTCTCAGGGAGGTTCGTTTCATTCCTGAGGCAGCCTGACGGATGGCTGGGGCAACCTTTTTGTAGATTACCTTCAGTTCATCCAGCGTCAGTGAGACCATTCTCTGGTAAGGTTCATCGAGCCTCAGTCGCTCAGAATACTTCGGAAAGAGTTCGGCGACGACGATGCGCTGAGCCAGGGTGAGTCGCACTGGGAATCGCAGGTCGTGCTCCTTATGTTCGGACATCATGCTGCTCCCAGCATTGCTCGATCAGGGGTTTGGGCATAGCGTCGGTTCCTTTCAGTTATGTGAATGGGCGGCGAATCGGATAGGTTGGTGTCGGGTGGGCCACAAGAGAGATTGCCTCACTCGTAATTGAACAACATGGACGCAAGCCTCTGGGTCTCATTGTCCCGCACAAAGACGACGATCTTGTTCTTGGCGATGGCGGTCTCATAGTCGGCTGTCAACATAACCTGGGACCTCTCGCTCAGGTCGGATTTGAAGTCCTCGTAGGGACAGGCATAAACCTTCTTGCTCTGGAGGTCGAGCAGTATGACAGGTCGCTTCTTCTCGAATTGCTTGTAAAACATGAGGATGTCCGGCAAGCGCTTCTCGGCGGCTTCGACCAGATCGTCGTTGGGGCTTCGGTTCCGATTCGCTTTCGACATTGGCACCTCCTCGATTCCTGCTTCATCATCAGCCACCATCATCATTGTCGAAGTCGTTGGACTGCACGACCTCCTTTTCCCTCTCCACCCACGTTTTGGAAGAGGAACTGTCCATGCCCTCGCTGGGCTCTTGAGTCAATCTGCCCGCCAGGTATGTGACCAGTAGGTGTAGTCATCGATTAGCCGGAAGTTTGGGTCTTGCTTCTTGAGGTCGATCACTTCGAGCGGGAACTCGATCTCTTCGTCCTGATGAACCCCAATACCGTATAGTCCAGCCTCCCCGTCGAACTCGCTCTTCTACGGGAGGCTCCAGCCGGGAGATCGGGACCATCACCTTCTTCCTGGAGAACGAGCCGGATTTTGTCCAGAGAAAACTGAAAAACGGGAACTTGAGGTTCTCTGCCAGATAGCGGTAGTAGGTCATCAGAGTCTCAGGTGACACAACGGGGATCGGGTCGTCGTGGGTCAAGCCGAAGACCATACGGACCCGATCACCCTGGTCCTGCTCCGACAACGGTGGCGTCTCGATCTCGGTCGGCTGCTCGATCGGGACCAAGGCACCGTCGTCCAGTTCGAGTTCCTCCTCATACAGAGCCATGATCTCAAAATCCAGTCCGTCCCGCTCACATCGCTTGCGGTAGATCGGGTGCATACTCACCAGTGTTCGATCATCCAGCCTGAACAAGCAGGTGATGTGACCGTGGCTCGTGATGATTTCGGTGACGGTCCCAGCCCAGCCCGTCAGAGGTAATTCGGGGAAGATCGGGTCGGTAATTCCCGGCTTGACTCGAACCTTGTCAGCGACCTTGAAGTGAGGGGAGCCTGACTTGTTCTTGCTTGGTTTCATGGTTCACCCGTCGTCTGATTCATTTGTCTGCCCGGCTTGGATGTAAGAGATCGGTCCCTTACGAACCGGCTCTTTCTGGGTCTCTTTGGGAGCGTGCCTGGCGTCTACGATCCTTTCGTTGACCTAGAACATCCGAAATATTGGCATTTGATCGATCCGGCTAGGCAGTGTCCACTCAGCATCGATGGGAAGTATCTTGAGGAGATCACGAATCACCTTTGACTTTGCCGCCCCAGTGGACTCGGCGACCCCGAATGCTTTATCGATGTTGATCATCTTCATGTGGTGGGGTTGTGACGGGTCGCCGAGAAAGTTCGCCCAGGCGATGCCCCTCACTATTCCAGATGCCCATGATTCTGGTTTGCCGCTCAACAGCGGTGATGGTCGCTTGCGAGCCAAGACGCCTGCCAGTTTCCGGCATAATGCCTCGTACTCATCGTTGAGGTGTTCCCGGCAGAAGGAGTCGGTAAGAGCAACGATTGCGTCATACGCGGGTCGAACCGTAGCAGGGATCGAGGGCTCCTTGCTGGGTTTTCCTTTGGTTGGTGCCATTACTCCTCCTTCTCGCTCCTCGGTGCTACGAGGCTACTCTTGTTGAACCAGGGAAGAGCCGCAGTTCATGCAGAACTTGGCAACCATGTCGTTCTCGTGATTACAGGTGAGACAACGCTTGCCTACGTAGCCGTCCTTGTGCATCCCCGCCGCCAGTCCTTCTCCGATGGCTGTGGCAACGGTCTTCACTCCCTCCTGCATGCCCTCTGCCAAGTAGTTGAACGAGTCTTTGATGACGGGCGATTGCTGACCCGAGACGTAGCGGGTGAACGATCCCAGGAAGCCGAACATGCTCATGGCTACGCCGACGAAAAGAAGCGGCATACCGACGAAGGCACACCAGAAGTACCTGGGCATCTCGTGCGAACCAAAAGCCCACAAGAAGTTACCGAACCCTATGATGGTTAGCAGCAAGCCCAACCCGGCGATGGTCGGACCAAGCATCCGTAAGAACTGCCTGGAACTCGAACGACCTGGGTCGATCTTTGATTCCTCGCTCATAGAACTCTCTCCGCCTTGGGTGTTCCCGTGTGATACCTCTCGATGTCTCTACGAACGTAGAATGCTGGGAAGAGATTCAACCGCAGAACACGAATCGTCGTTCTTGACAGATAGTCGATTGTGCCGACCTATGGTTGTCACTTTCTTAGACCTCGCCCAGCTCCTCCTGCAAGCGCTCTACCAGTGCCCGCAGCTCACCATCGTCGAGGAGCAGCATTTCCAGAGGTTTCATGTCGGAGTCCAGCAGGGTCAATAGATCCGCCGTGTTCCTCGGCAATCCCAGAGCGGTGACTCGCCGCCCCAGAGCACGAGCCACGATCTCGTCGAGGTTAAACGCTGAGGACGCCTGGGCGATACGTTCAGCGATCGCGGTCAGATGGGTCGCATCCAGCGTCCCTCGACTGTCCAACCTCGCCCCCTGGGTGATGAGGAAGAGTGCCTCGGCAAAGTGATCGCACGCCTGCTGTTGTTGTCTTGTAGGGTTGGTTGCCATGCTCACACCGCCTCGATCGAAGGCACCAGCTTTACCCGCGTCGAGAGAGCATGCAGTGCGATGAGATGGAGAATCTCACTCACCGTCGTGCAGCAGTCGGGTAAGACCGTGACGGCGTACTTTTCGGCTGCCTTGGAGATCGCCGTGTGCGTCACGCAGTTCTGTGTCATCATTCCGTAGATCAGCAATGCTGTTACGCCCAGCTTGTTCATTGTCTCGTCCAGACTTGTCCTCTCGAAGCTGTCGGCATAGTGCTTCACGATCACTGGTGCGTTCGGCGTGGCACGGAGGATGCGGGGGTGAATCTCAGCCCCGGTCGTTCCCTCATTGAAGAACGGAGCTATGCCCATCTCGCTGTCGGCGATGTGCTGGATGTGGATCACGGGGATGCCTTGAGCGTTCGCTCTCTCGATGGCTTCTTCAATGTTCTGGAGCACGGTGGCGGTGTTCCACATTGGGAACTTGCCTTCGGGGAAGTAGGCGTTCTGGAGGTCGATGACCAGTAGTGCTTTCTTCACGTCGATCGCCTTCTCGGGTTTGATTCCATCAACGAACCTGTCATCCGAACCAATTCAACGCCGATAGTCAGTAGTCTGTCATCGTCGAGGTCTGCTGGGCGATGCTGCCCCCTCTCTCTTCCACGCCCGCACGTACTCGATGCTGAATGTGGACGGGAGGTCGGCGTCATCGGGCATCCCGAACCACTCGGGCATCGTCTCGCTGTCAAAGATCAGGTAGAGGGGTTGGTGCCAGTGGGTGTTTTCAACCCGCCGCACGAGCACTCCGTCCACGTAATAGGTGATCTCCTCCTTGCTCCATCCCAGCCCATAAACGTGATAATCGTCTGCCAGACGCCAGGGTGCCTCCCAGATCCCTTGGTCGTTCCAGTAGTTCTTCTCCGTTGGGGTTCGGAAAATGATGACGCTCATGTTGTACTTCTTATCAAACCCCTTGGCTTTGCCGCCGATCTCGAACACGTCGATCTCGGTTTCCCAGCCCGGCGTGGCGTCCTGCTGGAACCAGAAGGAGCTTGATCCGCCCGAATTCATCGGCTTGGCTTTCACCTCGTAATACCCGTAACTCGACCGTGCTTTCGTATGAAGAGCGGCGCTGGTGTAATCGTGGTAGCCGAGCTTCTCAAACTCTGAGGGCACCGGCTCTTTCCGCATCGTCAAATGCAGCTTGCCCTCTGAAACGGTGACGTTCTTGTCGGAGAAGAGGGCTGGTTGGCGACCTTTCCACCAACTCATCCCGACCGTCCATTTGGAACGGTCAAGCTCCTTCCCCTCGAACTCGTCACTCCTCGGCGCGAACTTCGTCCAGCCGCCCTTGTTCTGCTGGTCGGACAGGGGGTATGCGTCGGTCACGTGTGTTGGAGTCTCACCAAGGGGACCAACCCGAGTCCAGATCTTCTTGGGGCGGTCCACCTTCGACGACGGAGGGTCGTCACCCCGGCACAAGGCGGGGACCAACAGTGGCAGAAGCAAGAGTAACTGGCTTTTCATGATCGTTTCCTTATCACCTTGTTATCGAGGCTGTGTCTGGGCGTCAGTGCGACCTTCCCATACCGGTCACTTCGAGCCAGCAGCTTCAACTACCTTCACCCAGGCGATCTCCAGCTTGAACGGTCCCGCCTTCTTGTCACTAAGCATAAACCCGATCGAGTTCACCTTCGACGCATCGAGAGGACCGGCTTTGGGCACCTTCTGCCTGAACGACGTGGCGTAGCAGTCCTTGATCGGGATCTTCACTTCGATCCATTCGCCCGCCTTGGTGGGAATGGCTGCCCGGTAGGAGTAGGCGATCTGGAGCGACGGCACGTACAGATTGAGCAGGTAGTCACGCCCGTCACCTCTGAGCCGGATCAGAAGAGTCTCGTCGGGCTTGAGTCCGAGGGTGCTGCGGCGGGACCGCACCGAGGCGAAGCCGCCGTTGTTCTCCAACGAAAGAGTGCCGAAGAACTCCATCGTGCCCTGGTCGGTGATCTTGAATCGCCCGTCAGAGACGCCGCCCATCACGCCGTCGTTGACCGGCTGCCACGCCTGGGCGGCATCGGATTTGGAGAAGTCGAAGAGGGTTCGAGGTTGCTCTTCGGCAACGGCGGGCATCGCGATGCTCATCGACAGCACAGCCAGGATTGCCGGGAGGAGGTGTGTGAGATGGATCATGTCGTTTTGGTCCACGAGGTCCATACTGTTGACGAGCCCAGAGAAGAGCCGGGCTTCACCGCCTGTCCCCAATTCTCGTCGTTCCGGTCTTGTCCGTCAAAGGAGGGTGTCCTTGTCAGGAAGAACGCACTTGACGCAGGATTCCTCATGCCTCAAGTCGAACGACCCCAACCCTGAGAACGAGCCATGCCCACTCTGGGGTTCAGAGTTCCACGAGGTGCCTCACGGCAACTCACTCCAATCCTCTGGTTCAGGCTTCGCCTTGGAAACTCCCCGCTTCAGCACCTCCAGGAGTTCATCGATCACCGTCCCGTCCCTCTTCATGTAGCGGATGGAACTGCCGTCCTGTAGCACGATACGAACCTCTTTGCCCACCTTCCGACCCTCCCTCACCTTGACCGAGGCGATCTCGCTGAAGCGAAAAGCCCTGCTTCTCCAGCGTCCCAGTAACGGATAGATGACCTGGACCTCATCACCCTCGATGCGGAGGCGCACGAGATTCACCCAGAGCACGGCTGGACAAAGGAGGAGGAGTGCAGACGCAACAAGAACGGGTCCACCCGCAGCCCCAGCCCTCTTCGTCTTGTCGGCAATGGTGAAGATCAGCACCGTAGTGCAGGCGACAATGACCAGCGCTCTTCGACCAAAGGGGTCTTCCCGGAACTCCAGAACGGAGTGGTCCACAGACTTCGATGGGCGCTTTGGCAGCTTGCCACTGGCGACCTCGGTCACGATACCGGAGCGTCTCTCGACCTGCTCATTGAGAAAGAAGAGCACGCCTATCCCACAGGCAACGATCACAACGAAACCGGTCGTCGAGATCACTCCTTCTAAGAACAGGATGACAGCCAGGAGCGGGATCACTGCGCCCCAGCACCAACTGATTAAGGCAGTCCACGAGGGACTGGTTTTGTATTCGATGAACTTCGCCATTCTCCTGGTCCTTGCTCGGTAAGCAGCCAGGGAGCACCGAGGAGATGAACCCTCGGGGTGTCCAGGGACCGGCGTCCCAAGAACATTCCAGACACAATTTCGCCTATTGGCAGCATCGTTGAATCCGTCCGCACCGTCCAGTCATCGAAAGTCGTTCTTACAATCTACCATGTGACGATATCTGATGAGCAACACGATGAAACTTAGCCCGGCTTAAAGTTGTTGCAAATCCAGTTTTCTTTGGCAGAATGGAGATTCTGTCACCCAAATCCAGAGGAGCGCCTGTCGAATCCTTGGCAGGCAAATGAGCAGGGATGCGACTGATCGGAGTCGATTCCTATGGCTCAGAACACCCATGCCGCCCGTCGCCAAGTCGGGGTCAGCAACGAATGTGGACTCCACCTGAGAGTCGCCGACAAGTTCGTGAAACTGGCTAATTCGTTCCAGTCTGAAATCTGGGTCCACTGCAAGGGAATCATGGCGAATGGCAGGAGCATCCTGAGCCTGCTGAGCCTCGCCGCCGAGTGCGGGACGATGCTTGCTCTCGAAGCCCAGGGATGCGACGCCGAGGACGCCGTTGCCGCTCTTGCCAACCTCATCTCACCTCAGACCCCTGCTTCCAAGGAGCAACACAGCGAGGCAGCCTGCTGGAGTGCCAAGACACGCCCGACGCAGGGGCCGTCAACGGAAGGTAGTTTGACTGATTCGCCGGTGCCCCAGAGAAGCGACCGATCCGTGAAATGCGGTCCCAGGTGGGATTCGTGGAAGCGGGGGTCCACGGCTGGACCGGGCAGCGATCGTCGTGCTGCAACCAGAGGGCGATGGCTTCGTCGAGGAAGCCTCAGTGAAGGTTGACGGACCAGGAGAACTGGCTTTCATCGCAGCGAAGAGGAGGACGACGAGACGCCTGTCTGTGCCAACCTAATGAAGATCGAGCTATCCCAGAAGAAGCCAGAACACCCAGAAGCTACGAATCTGACCAATGAGAATCGATCAGTCCTGCTCACTTTTTGCAGAGGTTGAGCACTCTGGGATCGTCCATATCGTCCGGTCCAGCGGGATCGATGAGGAGGGGCCGTGCATTACCAAGCCGTCATTTAATGCCGCCGAAGATCGCCAACTCGAAGTATTTCCAGAAGCAGTCCACGTCTCGAAAGCCAATCTCCCGGAGCCAACGGCACTGGTCTTCAACCAGGGCAAGAATGTTGGCTGCACGGTCAGGTCGTTCGAGAAAGTCATGGCGCACTTGCTCCAGGGTCACTTCTTCGCCCTTCTCCTTCCGCCGCTGGTAGAGATGCGTTGTCATCGCCTCATCAAACATCTCCTGGCCCCTTGGCGTGCTGCTGGCGACGTGCTCGGCATTCAGGAATACGCCGCCTGCCGTCAGCAAATCGAAGATCTCCTGGTACAAGGCTCGTTTTCGTTCGTCCTTCAAGTGGTGGATCGCAAGCCCAGACACGATGACGTTGAACGGTCCAGCCAGCGATTCCTTCCATGCTGGACTCTGCAAATCGCCTTCCAGGGTCTTGGCTCGCTGCCCGAACTTGTCTAGCCGCTGGTGGGCGTGCTCCAACATCAAGGGTGAATAATCGACAGCAACTCCGGTGGCATCAGGAAAGGTCTCCATGAGCGTCGTCAGTAGGATCGCATCACCCGATCCAAGATCAAGGATGCGATGAGGTTGGGGACAATGGAAACCAACGACCCGCAGAATGACCTCGAGTTGCCTTGGACGGTCAGGGATCAGCAAGGAACGCTCATCCAGAAATGCCTTCGCCACTTCCCGGTCTTTCCAGATTTCTGCTGGCATCGTTCCTCTCCGGTTTATTACGCAGGTCGCTCAGGACCAGAGCCTTTGAGCTTCCAGTGACGGTCAGCAGCCGTCACTTCATATTAGCCGATGCGACCTAGGTGCAGTCAGTATCGACCGGTCGACTGTGCCACGGCTGTCGAATGCTCAGGGCTCTCATACCGGCCTTCAACCGCCTCCCCGGTAGATCAGTATCGGTCGCAAACAGGAATGAGCCAATTTGGCGGGCAGAGGTAAGCCACCTGGCCGGTTGCGGCATGCGACGATCGTGCCTGGGGAGTCGGTGCTCACAGGATGTGCCGATACCAGAAAAGGGCGACCTCCGTGGCCTCCAGATCCAGCCCCCAGTACAAATCCCTGTCGAATCCCCCGAGGTGGAACCCGCATGTCTCGTAGAACTTGCAGGCTGGGACGTTATTGCTCTGGGTCTCGGCCCTGAGCCCAGGCAGTCCCAGCCTGATGGTCCAGGCTACTGTTTGGTCCATCAAGGCACGCCCAACTCCCGTCCTACGGCTGCGTGCGTCCACAGCGATGTCATCGATCCACGTGTAGCGGTTCCAGCCCACCGATAAAACGACCCGCCCAGCTACGGTGCCGTCGAGATAGGCGAGGAAGACTGCCTTTTCCGGGTGATCCATGTGGCCCGAGAGGTCATCTCTTGCGTAGGTCTTCTCGTAAGCAGGGACAGGAACGATCTCGTAGCGTACGACCCCGCCCTCTGCGGAGAGGGTCAGTTCCGACTCAACAAGGAAAGAGTCGTCGAATTGGGACCGCGCGGGAAAGCAGCGCCGTTTTTGAGCATTCAGTGAGCGCTACGAGACGCGGCATCAATCCTCATGTTTTCTTCCAAGGCTTGCCCATAAATTTGTTTTCTTCTTTGTCTTCTTCGCCCCGAAGACTTTAGTCTGACGGGTAATCATCTTGTTCGCGTCTTGGAATTGCCCGAGGAGAATGCTGTCACATTCTCCTCGAGCGTTTCCCTTGGGAGATCGAGCCTCCCGTGGGCACTCTCCACAATAAGCGAAAGTCTCAATGCCCGGCCAGAAGACGTCGACCGCGTCCACGGCGCTGCATGCGCAAAGGGTGTGGCCACGAGTACCAGCCGCGGTGCTGGAACCAGCGATATTGCCAGGAGCCGGAATGCCGGCGAGAGGTTCGCCGCTGGCAGGCGGCGAGGCGACAGGCCAAACACCGCCAGGATGCCGAGGCCAAAGTCCGGCATGCCCAAGTAGAACGCGAGCGCCGTGAGCGGGCCAAGACTGCATCCCAGGCCGTTGAACGTCCAGAGGTTGCGCCGCCGCGTGGTCACGCAGCAGAAGCTTTTTTTCTTCTCCCTTATGTGATCGGCCAGGCTGCTACGAACCGCCCGTAACCTCACCGCGCAACCCGGCGCGCTATCGCTGCGCCGCCTGCCGTCAGGCGGTTCGCAATGTCCAAGACCGTGAACGTAAGTGGCTCTCGCGCGGCACCTTGGATGGCCGCAAGAAGCGGGCCATAGAATACCAAGCCGCGCGCCGACGCCGCTCCCCGCGGCACGCCAACACCTCCGCCCCGGCGCCGTTGCGGGCACCTCCGGAATGATGATTCCTCCGGGAGCGCCGGTCGTCAATTATCGTGATGCTCCTGGAGGCCGGTTAGCTTGGGCAGCCTGTTTACCCACAGGAGCCCAGGCATGACCCCCAAGCCCATTTTGGTCCCTGCTCGTCTGCGGCGTCCTCCCGCCACCGGCTGGTCCTGGGTGGACCGCCGCTTCGTGCGCGAGCATGCCGCGTATCTCTCTCGCGACGCCGTGCTGTTGTACTTCTTCCTTTCGGCCGTGGCCGACAGACACGGATTGTCGTTTTACGGCGACGGCACGCTGGCTGCCCTGCTGCGGATGCCCCTGCCGGCCTTGATCGAGGCCCGGCACGAATTGTTGGCCCGCGATCTGATCGCCCATGAGGTTCGCTTTACCCAGGTGCTCTCGCTGCCGCCGCCCGGCCAGACCCAGACCCGTCGCTGCGAGCCTGCCCAAGGTCCGACACCACTGGGCGAAGTCTTGCGCCAGGCCATCATGGCGGCACGTGCTCAAGAGGAAAGGAGCTCGCCATGAACGTCGCCTTGTGGGCTGAGATTCGCCGCCTGGCCGAGATCGAAAAGCTCTCTGGCTGGGCCATTTCGCGACGACTCCACTGCTCGCGGCACACCGTGGCCGCGGCGCTGACGTTGGACCAACCCCCGGCGCGGCAGGCTGCACGCCGCGCCAGCCTCTTGGACCCGCACCGGTCCAAGATCGATGCACTCCTGGCCAAGTATCCCGAACTCTCGGCGGTGCGTGTCCGCGAAGAGATCGCTCGCGGCCCCGATGGCTATACCGGCAGCGCGTACACGGTTCGCCGCTATCTGCGCACGGTTCGGCCGGCACGCGGACGGGTCTACCAGGAAGTCCACTACGAACCGGCCCAGGCGATGCAGGTCGATTGGGGCGAGTGCGGCCGCGTGCAAGTCGGCGACACGACACGCAAGGTCTCGGTGTTCGTGGCCGTGCTCTGCTATAGCCGATTGATGTTCATCGAATTCACGCTCTCGCAGCGCAAAGCGGAGTTCTACCGCGGGATTGTGAATGCTCTCACATTCTTTGGTGGCCGGCCCCGTGCCATCATCTTCGACAACTTGAAGGCAGGCGTGATCAACGGCTCGGGTCGGTCAGCCTGTTTCCATCCCGAGTTCTTGGCGCTGTGTGGCTACTTTTGCTTGCAGCCGATCGCCTGCGAACGGCGCGACCCAGAGTCAAAAGGAATCGTCGAGGCGAGCGTGCGCTACATCAAGCGCAATGCCCTGGCCGGACGCGCCGATGAGCTCATCCGCTTTGAGGACTACCTGGCATTCGCACCCCTGTGGCGTGACCAGGTCGCCAATGTGCGGATCCACGAAACAACCCGAGAACGACCTGTGGATCGCTTCCAGAAAGAGCGATCGCTGCTGCGTGCGCTGCCGACAATCCCCTTCGATACCGATGAGATCGTGCCGGTGGTTGTCACTCCCCACGCGCGGATCAAGTTCGACGGCAATCGTTACTCGGTACCACCAACCTTGGCACGCCGGCCCGTCACCATTCGCGCCGACCGTGATGAAGTTCGCATCCTGCACGAGGGCCGTCTCGCAGCCCAGCACATTCGCTGCTACCAGCGAGGCCAACGGATCGTGCTGCCGGACCACCGCTTGGCGGCGCTAACGCTTTCCCGGCGATCTCGCAGCTCCGCGTTGGAACAGGCCTTTGACGCTCTGGGCCCCGAGGCACGGCAATTCCACCTCCAGCTCAGAAAGCAGCCGGTCAAGACCGGCGTCCACCTCCGTCGACTCCTCAACCTGGCGCAACTTTATGGCCCGGCCGAGCTGCTCGGCGCCATCTCCCGGGCTCTGGAGCTGGCGACCCACGACGCCGCGTATGTCGAGAACCTCTTATTGGCGGAACGCCGGCGGCGAGCACTTCCCACGCCAACTCTACCCACTCCCAAGCGGCGTGAATTGATTGACGAGATCGAACTGGAGGCCGCCGATCCCGCCGTTTACGACCGTTTCTGTAACACCACCGACGAGGACCAAGATGGCACGGCGTGATGACAACCTGCAGGCACGGCTCGACCGTGACCTGGCCGACTTGAAGCTTCTGGAGATCGCCAAGAGCTACCGCGAGGTTCTCGATGAAGCCGCTCGCAAAGGGAGCTCCTTCTTGGAGGTTCTGGCGATCCTGATCGGGCTCGAACAGGCCGCCCGTGAACAACGCGCTCTCGAGCGGCGGCTGCGTGAAGCACGGCTTCCCAAGCAAAAGACCCTGGCTGAATACGACTTCAAGTTCCCCAAGCGGGTCCCCAAGGCCGCGATCGTACGCTTGTTCGACTGTGACTTCATCGAGCAGCACGGCTGTGCCGTTCTGATTGGGCCCACCGGAACGGGCAAGTCGCATCTTCTCACGGCACTCGGTTACACGGCCGTTGAGCGTGGCCATTCGGTTCGCCATACGCGTGTCGTGGACATGATCAATCATCTCACCGCGGCCCAGCTCAATGGGTCGTTAGGCAAGACGCTCAGAAGTTATGTCCGTCCCAGTCTTCTCCTCCTCGATGAGCTGGGCTATCTGCCCATCGACAAGCGTGGTGCCGATTTGTTGTTCCAGGTTGTCGCCGCCCGCTATGAAGTGGGATCGATCGTGATCACCACGAATCGACCCTTCCGGGAATGGGGCAAACTCTTTGACGTGGACAACACCCTGGCCACGGCCTTGATCGACCGGCTGATGCATCACGGGGAAGGGATCGTTATTCAAGGAGACAGTTTTCGCATGAAAGACAAAGGTTCCGATTCGACCGATGAGTGACCAGAGCGCAGTACATCAACGTCCGGATCGGGTGTTCGATGCGAAGTGAGTTGGTTTTGGCGTGAGTGGCGGGGATCGTCCAGCCCACCCTCGAGTGGGCCCGGCAATCGTGCCGGGTCATTCGAGCGGCCGGTTCCTTGAAGAGCGGGCTCGCGTTGACCCCAGGCTCTGATCCAGACACCGCGAGCAGCTTCCTGCGGGGGCTTCGTCTTGGCGGTCTGGTCAACCTGTTTGTGGCCCGTGGCGGTCCGCGGCGAGAAATTGGCGGTGGCCCTGTCCACCACGCCGGACTCAACAAGCGCGAACGCCTGGCCGGCCCGTCCGTGCCCAGCTTTGCCACGACCTACTCCTGGCCCGATCTGGCTCCGCGTTGTTCGCAGCGTGCCGAGCGGTGCTGGACCACGCGCCAACCTCAATGGGGATTCACAGTCCGTCTAAATGGCGCCGCCTTGATGCTCAAGATTGGCGCTGAACTGTTG
>CAWCPP010000051.1:0-193956 GCA_963797295.1 uncultured Planctomycetaceae bacterium | reverse complement strand
CAACTGGATCAGGGGCAGACGACAGTTCTCACCTGATCTCACCCGAGGATCGCCTTCGGGTCGCAATGGTTCGTCAATCGTCCAAGAGGACGCACTTACCAATCCACGTACGGTCCCGGAGGCAACTGTGCTGTGCCACATGCTGGCGACAACGGACATCACCATTGGCGGCTTCAAGTGGAAGGGCGGAATTTGCCGCGATCGACCTAATTGCGGCAGGAACAAATGCTCTGAACGGTGCCCTGCTGTCCCGTCGCCCGGACCACTATCGGAACTTCACGGTCGTGGGGGTCTTGATCATGGCGTTGCTCTGCGGTATTGGTGGCGGAGTGACGCGGGATGTCCTCGTGAATCAGACACCGGCGGCGCTGACCAATCCGGCCTACATCCTCGTGTGTCTGGGTGCCGGCGTCATTGGCTACAGACTCGGTTCGCGAAGGGTCAATTGTCCGTGAGGGTCTCTTCCAAATTCATGACGGCCTTCTCGCTCCCGTGGATGGCCATCGCAGGGGCCCAGAAAGCCGAGCAGGTCCATCTGCCCCTCCTCCCGGCGTTGCTGCTCGCCGTTGTCGGAGCGACGGCCGGCCGTTACTACGTTGACATCACTAGCGGCGTCCCGCCCAAGCAGTTCGTGCGTGGTGAGTGGTTCGTCCCCATAGCGCTGATGACCGCCGGTATCTGGATACTGCTCGATTGGGCCGGCCTGAACGTCTGGGCCTCCACCGGCATCGCCTTCGTGATCGGCTTTACTGTGCGGATGGTTGCTCTTTACCGGGGATGGGAGGAGCCGCTCGCCAAGGAGCCGACCGGTGTCTACCGGCATTCCGATGGGCGCCCTCTCCTTGGGCGAAAAATCCAAGGAAAGTCAGAGCGCGAGTTGAGGGATCTCGGCCTGGTCGTCGACGATTCGGTCGGCTCATGACGCTCGTCAAAAGTCGCCTTCGGGGGTCGGACACGGCAGCGAATCCGGTCGCCCGACCTGGACGCCGATCCGGGATCGTCGATCCCCGACTGTTGCGTTCCACCCGGGGGACGCGCGGCTTCCTGGTTTTGACGGTTGTGCTCGGTGGGGTCACCGCCGGCCTCGTATTGGCCCAGGCGTGGCTGATTGCCAACACGATCTCCGATGTCGTCGAGGACCGTTGGGGTGTGGCCCAAGTGCGCATGCTGGTGATTCTCCTGCTCGTGGTCATCGTGGCTCGCTCCTCGTGGCGTGGCTCGGAGAGCGAGCAGCGCAGCGCGCCTCGGCCTCCGCCAAGTCGGACCTCCGGAGTGCTCTTGTGGAGAAGATAATTCGGAGCTCGGCCCTGCCGGGATTGACCGGGAGCGCTCCGGCAGCCTCGTGGCGCTGGCCACCAGCGGCATCGACGCCCTCGACAGCTACTTCGCCCGCTACCTCCCGCAGCTGTTCCTTGCCGTCATCATCCCGGTCACCGTCGTCATCGTCGTGTTGGATGCCGACTGGATCTCGGCGGTGATCATTGCGGTCACGGTGCCGCTGATCCCGCTGTTCATGGCGCTCGTAGGTGCCTCGACGAGCGTCCGGATGCAACGGCAGGCCCGCCTGCTGCAACGGCTGGCCGGGCACTTTCTCGACGTCGTGGCGGGCCTCCCGACCCTGAAGGTGTTCGGCCGTGCCAAGGCCCAGGCGGCGGCTGTCCGGGACATCACGAACCGCTACCGGACCGCGACGATGGCCACCCTGAAGGTGGCGTTCCTCTCGTCCCTCATTCTCGAGCTGCTGGCCACCTTCTCGGTGGCACTCGTCGCTGTCTCCATCGGCCTTCGCCTGCTCGGCGGTCACTTGAGTTTCGCCACCGCCTTCTTCGTCCTCATCTTGGCGCCGGAGGCCTATCTTCCCCTGCGCCTCCTCGGAACGAACTACCACGCCAGCGCCGAAGGGATGAAGGCGGCCGAGGACGTCTTCGAGGTCCTGGAGCGTCCCGTGCCGCAGCGAGGGCACCAGGCCGACGTGCCCGACCCGTCCGCCTCCTCGCTGTACGTCGAGCGGCTCGAGGTCACCTACCCGGGTCGGACGCTCCCGGCCCTCTGTGACGTCTCACTCGTCATCGAGCCGGGTGAGGTGCTGGCGATCGCGGGTCCCAGCGGGTGCGGCAAGTCCAGCTTGCTCGGCGTTCTGCTCGGACTGGTGCCTACTTCGCGCAGGCTCGGTGACGATCGACGGTATCGACCTGGCCGATCTCGACCCCGACGCGTGGAGGTCCCAGGTGGCCTGGGTGCCGCAGCGCCCTCACCTCTTCGCCCGATCATCGGCGACAATGTGCGTCTTGGCCGACCCGACGCCACAGACAAGGAGGTCCGCTCCGCCATAGGTGACGCCGGGCTCGAAGACGTCGTGGCCCGCCTGCCGGAGGGACTCGGGACCAGGCTCGGCGCGGACGGGGCTGGGCTGTCGGCCGGGGAGCGGCAGCGGGTGGCGTTGGCACGGGCCTTTCTCCGGGACGCACCGCTCCTTCTCCTTGACGAGCCCACGGCAAGTCTTGACGGCCGTACCGAAGCAGGCGTCCTGTCCGCGGTGCGGCGCCTCATGGTCGGTCGCACCGTGCTCATGGCCGCCCACCGCCCGTCCCTCCTGGCCCTGTGCGACCGTGTGGTCCGAATGGCACCACCCATCGAAGGTGCGGTGGCGTCATGAACCGTGCACCCCACCGAAGGGACCGACGTCCGACGGGCTCGCCCCGATGGGCCGGACCCTCTCCATGGCCCGCCCGGCCTCGGGCCGGATGGTGTTCGCGACGCTCCTGGGCGCGGCCGCCATCGCCGCCGACATCGGGCTCATCGGGACGGCAGCCTGGCTGATCTCCAAGGCCGCCCAGCATCCCAACGAGGCCACGCTGGCCCTCGCCATCGTGGCCGTCCAGTTCTTCGGGTTCTCACGCGGCTTCCTGCGCTACAAAGAGCGCCTGGTCGGCCACGACGCCGCCTTCCGTCTGCTCGCCGACCTGCGGGTGAAGGTGTACCAGCGACTCGAGCGGTTGGCCCCTTCTGGCCTGCCCTGGTTCCGGCGCGGCGACCTCTTGGCCCGGATGGTTCAAGACGTCGACTCGCTTGCAGGACTTGGTTCTGCGGGTGATTCCCGCCGTTCGGCATTGCCGTCGTCGTCGGAGTCTCCACACGTTGTCCTCTTGTGGTGGATGTTCCCGGCCGCCGCGGTGATCCTGGGCGGGTGCCTGCTTATGGCGGCGACGGTGGTGCCGTGGGTCACCGGGTCTGCTGGCGCGGCGCCGCGAATTGCGGTTCGCCGCCCTCCGGGGCGACCTCGGAGCGGCCATGGTCGACCTCACGGAGGGGTCGGCCGAGTTCTTGCCTTCGGCGCTGCCGAGGATCATGCTCCGGTCCATCCGCGGCCAGGACGCCGCGCTGACCGCCATCGCTTCGACATCCGCCGGAACAGCAGGCATCGGGTTGGCGCTGACGACCCTCCTGGCAGGTCTGGCGTGCTGGGGCTGCCTCATGGTCGGCATTCCCGCAGTGCTGTCCGGCCGGCTCGCCGGGACGGAACTGGCCGTCATCACTCTCATCCCCCTGGCCGCCTTCGAGTTCGTGGTCGGACTTCCGGTTGCCACCCAGGCACTCCAAAGGGTGCGGCAGACCGCGGCGCGGGTGTTCGACGTTCTCGACACTCCGGCGCCGGTCCCCGATCCGGACGTCGTCGTCCCTTTCCCCGCGCCCCCCTTCGACATTGAGGTGCGTTCGGCGTCCGCCGCCTATCCCGGTACCCCGGCTCTGGCGCTCAGTGAAGTGGATCTCACGCTTCCCCACGGGCGGCGTGTGGCTGTGGTCGGGCCGAGCGGGGCGGGCAAGTCGACCCTCGCCACGCTTCTCGTCGGCTTCGTGCAGTGCAGGTCCGGCTCCATCACCGTGTCCGGATCACCGATTGAGCTGATTTCCGGCGACGACCTCCGTACTGTGATCGGCCTGGTCGGCCAGGACGTCCATCTCTTCGACGGCACCCTCGCCGAGAATCTACGTGTCGGAATGCGTGACGCCACTGACGAGCAGCTACGTGACGTGCTCGAACGGGTCGGGCTGGCCACTTGGCTCACCGGGTTGCCTCAGGGCCTGGCGACGGCGGTGGGCATCCGCGGATGCCGCCTGTCGGGTGGCCAACGCCAACGGCTGGCCCTGGCCAGAGCCCTGCTCGCCGACTTCCCCGTGCTGGTGCTCGACGAGCCGGCCGAGCACCTCGATCCTGGCGAGGCGGACGCGCTCACGGCCGATCTGTTGGACGTCAGCGCAGGTCGCTCGCTCGTCCTGATCACGCATCGCCTAGCGGGACTCGAATCGGTCGACGAGATCCTCGTCATGGACGCCGGTCGGGTGGTGGAGCGGGGTACGCACGACGCGCTGCTCGGCCAGGCCGGGCGTTACTCGGCCCTCTGGTGGGACGAAATGAGGACCGAACGATCTGTCCGATGGCCCGCAAGAGGCGCCGCAGCATTGTCAGCCAGCCCCGGCCACCGCCTTGGACGCGGTCGCCCTCAACGACGGGAGTTTTGTGTCATGACCACCGACTTGGCCCGATGGCAATTCGCGACCACCAGCATTTACCACTTCTTGTTCGTGCCGGTGACCATCGGGTTGGCCTTCCTCGTGGCCCTGCTGCAGACCAGTTGGTACAGGAACGACAATCCGGCCTTCAAGCGGCTCACCAAGTTCTTCGGGACACTGCTGCTGATCAACGTGGCCGTGGGCGTCGTCACTGGACTGGTCCAGGAGTTCGAGTTCGGCATGAACTGGTCGAACTACTCGCGGTTCGTCGGCAACATTTTCGGCGGGCCCCTCGCCATGGAGGGCCTGGTTGCCTTCTTCCTCGAGTCCACCTTCTTGGGGGTCTGGATTTTCGGGTGGGACCGCCTCTCGAAGAAGCTGCACCTCACCTGCATTTGGCTCGTGGCCGGCGCCACGATGTTGTCCGCCTTGTTCATCATGGCGGCCAACTCGTGGATGCAGCACCCGGTCGGATATGTGATGAACTCCCAGCACCAACCCCAGCTCACCGACATCTGGGCCCTCTTCACGAATCCCGTCTTCCTTTGGGCCTACCCGCACGTCATCCTGGCCTCGCTGGTGACGGGCGCCATCATCATGCTCGCCTTCTCCGCATGGCACATGAGGCGCAACAGTTCCGTCACTGCGTTCCGCAGGACGGCTGTCATCGCCTTGGCTGTCCTTGCCCCGGCCATTTTCCTCAACATGTTCATCGGGAGCGAGTTGGGCGTTGTCGAGGGGAAGTACCAGCCCATGAAGATCGCCGCGGCCGAGGCACTCTGGACCACTTGTCCGTCACACTGTCCGTTTTCGATCTTTCAGATCGGGGGCGGAAACAACGACGAGACCCCCACGCAGATCTGGGAGGTACCCGACCTGCTCTCGATTCTCGCCACCAATCACCCCGACGGTGAGGTCCAGGGCCTCAACAATCTGCAGGCCCAATATGTGAAGGAATACGGGCCGGGCAATTACATACCGAATGTCTTTATTCAGTACTGGGGTATGCGGGTCATGGCCTATCTTGCGGCACTGATCGCGCTGTTCGCGCTCTGGGGGCTCTGGCTCATACGCAGGAAGACCTTGGGCAAGGCCAAATGGTTTCTTTTGATCGCTCCGTGGTTCGCCATCACGCCGTTCCTCATGAACACTGCCGGTTGGTTGCTCACAGAGAGTGGCCGACAGCCGTGGATCGTCCAGGGCCTGATGAAGACTTCTCAGGCCGCGTCACCTTCGGTGACGTCGACCGACATCTGGATCAGCCTGACCGTCTTCGTACTCATGTACCTCTCATTGGGGGTGGCAGACGTCTATCTGATGATCCACTACGGCCGCAAAGAGCTCGAGCCCACGGGTGGGCAGAGCAGTAGCGGTGGCGGTGGCGGTGGCGGTGGCGATGGCGATGGCGGGACTGACGACGACCTCGGGGAAGTCTCCTCATTCGACGAGTCCGACGAGCGGGCTCCGGCCCTCATCTACTAGGAGACGACATGGTCCATCTCAACAACATCTGGTTCGTGATCATCGCCATCTTCTGGGTTGGGTTTTTCGTCCTGGAGGGATTCGACTTTGGGGTGGGGATGCTGCACTCCTTCGTCGGAAAGAACGACGTTGAGCGTCGTATCGTCGTCAACTCCATCGGGCCCATCTGGGATGGGAACGAGGTCTGGCTGATTGTGGGAGGGGCGGCGATCTTCGCCGCGTTCCCTTCCTGGTACGCCACGATGTTCTCCACCTTCTACCTGGTTCTTGTGGTCGTTCTCCTCGCCTTGATCGTGCGCGGGGTTTCATTCGAGTTCCACCGCAAGATCGACAACCCGCGGTGGCGGACGACCTGGAGATGGTCGCTCACGCTGGGGAGCGCCTTTATCCCCTTCCTGCTGGGCACTGCTCTGGGCGACCTCTTGCATGGACTGCCTATCAATTCGTCGCACAACTACACGGGCAGCTTCTTCGGGCTGTTGGTGCCCTACGGCCTCTACACGGGGCTTACCGTGACCGTGCTCTCGCTGTTTCTCGGGGCTGCGTACCTCACCCTCAAGACGGAGGGCGCCCTGCACGCACGGGTGGCTCGACTCTCGGGCCGCCTCGGTTGGGTGGCAGCGGCAATCACCTTCGGCTGGCTCACGTGGAGCCATGTCGGCCTCGGCACTGGGTTCGTCCCCAACCCCATTGACGCACTCGCACTCATCGCGATCGTCGGCGCAGCATGGCTCGCCGAATCGGGTTCACAAGGTTGGGCTTTCGCCGCAGCGGCCACAGCAATCGGGAGCGTGGTGGGTTCGATCTTCTTCGAGCTGTTCCCGCGGGTGATGGTGTCGACCACGAACGCGGCTTACAACCTCACCGTGGCCAACTCGGCGAGTCCTTCCTACACGCTCAAAGTGATGACCGTCGTGGCGGTCATTTTCTTCCCGGTTGTCCTTCTGTACCAGGGCTGGAGCCTCTATGTTTTCCGCAAACGCCTGAAGGGCGGGACGACGACAGCTGCTTCTCAGCCCCCGGGGCCTGATGTAGCGCCCACCGCGCCCCATCACCAGATCACGGTCACCGGCGAGTAGGTCTCGAGACTGATCGCATCGCCGGTCGATACGCTGCCCTCATGTCAGGTGCCTGCTGCGCCCCACGTCGCGGGGACGATGCTCGAGAGGGGGGGAGTGCCGGAGACTTGCCGGCGGCCAAAGGGCCAGCGCCGAACACGTTGGTCACGGTATCGGGTGGTCGCTACCGCGTTGGAGATGAATCTGAGTGGTCCTATCCGGGCGATGGCGAGGGACCGGTGCACGAGGTGGAACTCGCGACCTTCGGTATTGAGCGCTATGCGGTGAGCAATCGTCAGTTCGCCGAGTTCGTCGGGGCCACCGGGTGGCGCACAGACGCCGAGAGATTTGAGTGGTCGTTCGTCTTCGGCGGCCTGCTTCCAGACGATTTTCCTCCGACACGTGGAGTGGAGGGTGCACCTTGGTGGCGCCAGGTCATGGGCGCAGACTGGCGCCATCCTGAAGGACCCCACTCTGACGTGTCGGAGCGTGAGGATCATCCGGTCGTGCACGTCTCGTGGAACGACGCTCAGGCCTACTGCGCCTGGACCGGGACGCGGCTCCCGACTGAAGCCGAATGGGAGGTGGGCGCTCGGGGTGGACGGGTGGGGGCGCCGTTCCCCTGGGGCGACGAACTCGAGCCGGATGGACGTCACCAGATGAACGTCTTTCAAGGTGAGTTTCCTGGTGGGAATACCGGCGCCGACGGGTACTTGGGAACGGCCCCGGTCGACGCGTTCGAGCCGAATGGGTTCGGCCTACACAACGTCTGCGGCAATGTCTGGGAGTGGTGCGCTGACTGGCTGGACCTGGAGTACTACCGGACCGCTCCCCTCCGTGCCCCCGAAGGACCGAAGTCTGGTTCGTTGCGGGTCCAACGGGGTGGGTCCTACCTGTGCCACGCGTCATATTGCCGTCGCTACCGGGTGTCGGCCCGCTTTGGCAATGAGCCCGACAGCTCAAGTGGCAACGTGGGATTCCGGGTCGCCGGCGATTCCTAGGTCGCCTCATGGAATTCCGAGAGCTGGTGGCGACGAGCCCGTGAGGGCCAGGGCTCGAGGCCCTCACCCGGCAAAATCGCCCTCTTAGGGTGATGGTGACCAATCCGATCGGTGCGACGGTAGATGGATGGCCGAAGTGAGCACCCTCAAGGCAACGATTCCGCCGAGTGACAGGGGATCCGCGGCCCAGCTGTCAACTGAAGAGCGCGTGGCCTTGGGTAGGGCAGCCCGATCGGACTTCCCGCGCGCGTCCCATGAGGTGTGGCAGGCGGATTCGACTCGACCCGATCCGGTGTCCCTGCTTGAAAGTCAGGCGGAGTCACGGGTCCAAGAGTTGGTGCCCATTCGCTACGGCAGAATGCTCGTCTCTCCCTTCACGTTCTACCGGGGGGCGGCCCTGATCATGGCGTCCGACCTGGCCACAACGCCGCGCTCTGGCCTTCGGGTCCAGGCCTGCGGCGATGCCCACCTGAGCAACTTCGGTGTCTTCGCCTCGGCAGAACGAAACC
Source organism: uncultured Planctomycetaceae bacterium (assembly GCA_963797295.1). Taxonomy (GTDB): domain Bacteria; phylum Planctomycetota; class Planctomycetia; order Isosphaerales; family Isosphaeraceae; genus Aquisphaera. The sequence continues at coordinate 185,394 of CAWCPP010000051.1, read as the reverse complement.
TCGTCTTCGACCTGAACGACTTCGACGAGACACTCCCCGGTCCGTGGGAATGGGATGTGAAGCGGCTCGCGGCGAGTCTGGCCATTGCTGGGCGCGATCGTGGTTTCTCCGATAAGGAGCGCGCTGCTGTCGTGCTTGACGCCGTCTCTGGCTATCGCCTGGAAATGGCAAAGCTGGCGGCCATGAAGGATCTCGACGTCTGGTATGCCCGCATGGACATAGAGAAAGTGCTGAAAGATCTCGGAGACGAGCTGGGCCTGACTGGGAACAAGCGCGACAACACCTCCTTGTCGAAGGCGAGAGTCCGGGCTGACAAGACGCTGGCCAAGGCTCGTACCCGCGACAGCATGCAGGCGTTGGACAAGTTCACCCAGGTGGTCGACGGGAAGACACAGTTCGTCAGCGATCCGCCACTGCTGGTCCCGATTGAGGAACTGCTCTCCGAAGAGCAAAGCGCCGTCTTGACCGAGCGGATGCATGAGTTCCTCACCAGTTACCAGGGCACTCTGCAGAGTGATCGTCGGCACCTGCTGAATCAGTTCCGGTTCGTCGGCATCGCCCGCAAGGTGGTTGGCGTCGGGAGCGTCGGGACCAGGGCCTGGGTTGTGCTGATGGTGGGGAGCGACGGCCAGTCTCCGTTGCTCCTCCAAGCCAAGGAGGCGCAGCGGTCAGTGCTGGCCGAATTCGTCGGCGAGAGCCACTACACCAACGAGGGCGAGCGGGTCGTTGCCGGGCAGCACCTCATGCAGGCATCGAGCGACATCTTCTTGGGGTGGGATCAGGTCGAAGGTATCGATGGGGTGGCGCGGGACTTCTATGTTCGCCAGCTGCGAGATTGGAAGGGCTCGGTCGATACCGAGCAGATGACCCCTCAATCCATGGCGGTCTATGGCCGGCTGTGCGGCTGGACCCTGGCGCGGGCCCATGCCCGATCGGGAGACCGGGTCGCGATCGCTTCGTACCTCGGGTCCGGCAAGTCCTTTGACAACGCGATCGCCTTGTTTTCCGAGTCGTATGCCGACCAGAACCAGAGAGACTATGAGGCACTCCAAAAGGCCTCTACGGATGGGCGCATCACCGTCGAGTCTGGAGTGTGATCCGACCTGGCTGTTTGGCGAATCACCCAATGAGGGTGAGGACTGCGCTGAAGTCGAGTCGTAACCTGAAAGAAAACGAAAGGCGAGGACGGATCTGATGGCAATAGGACCAGTCGAATACATCATCGTTGGCTTTCCCGGTAATGAGTTCAACGGCGAAATAGCGCCAGAGTTGGTGGCACTCGTCGAGTCGGGCACGATTCGGATTCTTGACCTGATCTTCATTGGGAAGGCTGCGGACGGTTCGGTCATTGCCTTTGAGATCGATGAGCTCGACGCGGCGGCAGGATTCGATCGATTGGACGGCGAAGTCGGAGGGTTGATTAGCCCGGCAGACATTGAGTATGCCGCTGCAGCGCTTGAACCGGACTCGTCAGCAGCATTGTTGATCTGGGAGGACGTCTGGGCGACGCGGTTCGCTGAGGCCGTGCGCAATTCCAACGGAGTCCTGCTCGAGGGTGCCCGCATCCCGCACGAATTGATTGCACCTGCTCTGGCGGAACTTCCGGCAGCGGTCTGAGTCGACTGAAAGAGGAGATCTGACATGATGATGAGAAGGCGACCCGTTGCAAGGGCGGCAGTCCGCACAACAGCTGTCGTTGGAACTGCTGCGGTGGTGGGCGGTCACATGGCCAACAAACAGGCTGCGCAAGCCCAACAGGCTGCTCCCGAGGCCCCCGCAGCCGCTCCAGCCCAGGAGCCAGCCGCTGCGGCTCCTGATCCGATTGCGCAACTCACCCAGCTTGCCGCACTCAAAGACTCCGGAGCGCTGACCGAGGCGGAGTTCGAAGCTGAGAAGGCGAAGATTCTGGGTTAGGTGGTCATGGCGGGCCTCATCTTGGGCTTCGGCGGGAACATCACGGGTGGAGCCTGCTGGTGATAGTGGTCGTGCACGCCGTGCGCTTCGGTCTCCTGGGGTTGCGTGCAGCGTGGGCCCGCGAGGTAGTGCAGTGGCTTGCCGAGCTCCAGCGCGGCATAGACCGAAGGATTCCGTCATCGCGATGCCGCAAAGCCTTCCGGAAGTGAGCGAGCGCGCCGCGAGTGAGTCACTGCCGCAAACACGGCGGGTGGCGATCGGAAAGCAGTGTGAGCGTCTGGTGACGGCCATTCGTACCGGGGACGAAGCGATGGTCGAGAGAGCAGTGCTCGAACTCAGCCGACGCAGCCGCTGGCTGGCACCGCTGGCATTGCTGGTAGGGGCATTCGCAATGCTCTTCCAGGGTGTCAAGCTGCTCTTCACGAACTGGAGACTGACGCTCGTGCAGATCCTGCCCGCGATGTGGATCTGGGCGGCGATGCTCGATCTCAAGGCCCACGCGCTTCACGGAAAAGAGTTTCACCTTCTGCGCGGACCGCTCCTCTGGCTGGTGCTGCTGGTCATTGCCGGCCTCACGGCCGGCAGCTTCTTTCTCAACGGCGTCTTCGCATTCGCTATCTCGAAGCCAGGCACAGCCCAGATTCGACCCGCTTTCACGGAGGCGAAGCAACACCTCCGCACCATCCTCGCCTGGGGCCTCCTCGTCGGATTTGCACTTGGCTTCGCCACCATGGTTGTCGATCGTTGGGGAAAGTTGTGGTTCTCGGTCACGTTGAGCGTTGTGGTGGCGGTCATGATGGTGGCCTATGTCGCGGTTCCTGCCCGCCTGATAGGGGTGAAGTCAGTCCGCTCCAGAAGAGACAAGCTCACTGCTTCTGCGGTGGGAGGTGCGATCGGCGCGGCGGTGTGTGCCCCACCATTCGCGCTCGGACGCGTTGCCATACTCATGCTGGGGTCGCACACATTCCGTTACCTCGCCATCCTGCTGTTGATCATCGCCGTTGTGCTGCAGACCGGAGCCACGAGCTCCGTGAAGGCCATCAAGATGAGCGCAAAGCTGGCCGTTGGCAAGGACCCGAAAGAGGGTTCAGATGCACGCGAACTCCAGACTGCGGGAAGGACTGTTCCGGATCCAGTCAGGGGAGAGGCGTGACCGTTTCTACCGCTTCGTCTCTGGGGGAGTTTGAGCCTTCCCATCTGGTGAAGACACTCGTGAGAGCCGTGGGCAGTGCGGTGCTGCTCGTTGTTCTCTATTACGTGTTCCCGATTGAGCATCGAGCGCATCAATCAGTAGCCCTGCGCTTGAGTGCGGCCTTGATCATATTCACCATTGTCCTCGCGGTAGAGGTCCGCCAGATCGCCACGCATGATCAGCCGATGCTCCGAGCCGGTGTGGCCATGTCCACAATCATCCCCCTCTTCCTCATTGTGTTCGCATGGATCTACTTGACGATGTCCACCTCGAACCCCGCAGCATTCGGAGCGCACCTCACCCGGACGAGCGCCCTGTATTTCACAATCACCGTCTTCTCGACTGTCGGCTTCGGTGATATCACGCCGAAGACGGATCCGGCCCGCGTCGTCGCCATGGTGCAGATGCTGTCGGATCTCGTCGTTCTGGCCGTTGTCGTTCGGCTCATCCTTGGCGCCGCGACCCGTGGGATGGCGCGGCTGAAGCAATCAGATGTGTAGGAGCCCAGGGAGCAATGAAGGCTCGGGGGGCACCGTCTTGCTCCATTGAGGAGCGAATCCGGATGGGCTCCCTGAACACAGGGTTGACTGAGCTTCACCTGAGAAGGTCCACCGGACCCAATATGACGAGAATCGCGGCCTTTGCCCCGGTCATTGGCTGATTGCGGCAGTGGCTGAGGTGTAGGTGCCGTTGGCGGCGAGGGTCAACGTGGCGGTGGTCCACGAGCCGCTCGATGGAGGACGTAAAAGTGAACCGCGGGGAGACCGCAGGTCCTGTGGCCGGGAATGCCTGAGCGCCGGTCGGCGTGCCGGACGCTCCGGGACCCGCATTGGCGAACGTGAACGTCACCGTGTGGCCGGAGCCGATTGCCGACTCGGTGTTGCCCTCGGCGTCGGTGACGGTGACGGTGAACGAGGCCGTCGTCCCGCGGCCGAAACCCGTGAGCGGGCAGGTGAAGAAGCAGGGAAGGGTAACTGGGGCCGGGTTGATACTGGTAAAGGCCAGTCGGGTGGCGGTGCCGGCTGTGATCGCGATCGGCGCAAACGTGAGATTGCGGGCCGTCCCGTCGGTCATGGTGAGGGTCTCGGTGTCGGCGGCAACGAGGGTGATCGGGATGGTCACGCTGCCACTGGCCCAGGTGGGACTTGGAAGAGTCGCCACCGCTCCGGATGGGCTGGCGTTGGCGCCGCCCCACGTGAGCGGCGTGGGCGCCGGTGTAGGTCGTATCGAGGGCGCCGTTGCTCAGGGCGTGGACGGTGACGTTGAAGGCGGTGCCGGCGATCGCCGTGGTCGGCTGCGTTCCAGATATCGCAAAGGTCAGCGTCGGCGCGGCGACGGGGCACGGATTGGCGATGTTGAGGGTCGGTCCGGTGATGCAGATGTCAGTGGCCGTGCCGGTCGTGCTGTCCGTCCCACCCCCTGCCACGATGCAATTTCCGGTACCGGTGTCGGTAATCGTGTTCGAGCCCGCGGTGCCCAGCACGAGCGCATGCGATTGACTGTTCGAGAACGTTCCCGATCCTTGCACCAGCACAGTGAGGCTGAGCGAACTGCAACCTGCCGGCGCCAGCTGCATGATCAGGCGGGCCTGGGTACTGGTGCCCGCCCTGGCTGGTCGGGACGTTGGTGCTGGCGGTGAAGCTCGTCACCAGGGTGACCGTGACCAGGAGGACGACGATGCCGGCACCAACCCGGGCCGCGATCACGTGCCGTGGTCGACGGAGACGCCTAGCGCGTCGTGGCACCTGCTTCGACCTCCCTGGCGCGATGCTCCTGACGGTCGCTCTCGGACCAAAGGCCCGAATCGTCCCCGGCGCGCCCGGTCGCACCACCTTGACGTCGGAGGGAATGCCCATCTCAGACGCTGGCTGATAGACGTACCGACGAGTCTCGTCGTCGACCTCGTAGCGTCGTTGTCCGTCCCTCATTTCGTAGAGGATGGGCCGCTCCAGATAGCGGGCAAGACCGGCGAGATGAGCGAAGTCGAGGACGACCAGTCGCGCTGACCCGTCAGCGTCGGCCAGCCTGTCGACCGGCACGATCAGTGAGCCGACCTGTTTGGCGATCAGCTCTTCGTCGCTTCGTACCGTCTTGCGGCGGCGCAGGATGTCGTGCAGCACCGCAACGAGGATCGCCAGAACGGCGAATGCCGCGCCGCTCGTACGGAGCAGCGAGACCCGGACCTGGTACTTCAGCACCGAAACCATATTGGGGTAGATGTGGGGAACGCTTCCGGACTGCGTCGGGTTGAGGCCCGCCGCCAGGGCAGAGGCGGCGGTCGGGGCGACATAGGTTGCCCCCGGGGGAGCCGGTGCGACGGGGACATTGAGGGTGAGCGCCGTCGGGGCCACTTGGAACGGAAGCACGGGCAAGAACGTTGCCTTGATCGGATTGCCGCCCACGGTGCCCGTGATGCGGACGACCGGCTGCACGTCGACCGCATAGTTGGCTCCGGCCACACCCGATTGCGCCGAAACGGTGTTGATCAGGGCATACAGACCGCTCAAGGCCAATGTGGTGGAAACAGATGCTGTGTCACCAGTGAAGGGGGCGGCAGCCGTCCCGGTGGAAAGGCTCTTCCAGGTATTGGTACTCGACAAGACCAGCGTACGGAGCTGGATGGTGCCCTGTGACGTGATGCGGAAGCGGCGACGCAAAGTGGTACTTGAAGTTCAGCCCGAGCGAACTGACCAGGCTCGGATAGATGGGATCGCCTGTCTTGACGGCACCCGACGGATAGACCGCCGTCGGTGCGTTCACGGCGGCCGAGTAGGAGAAGGTGCCGGTCTGCCGGTACGCGTTGCTCAGCGGAGCGGTCCGGAGGAGCGGTCGGCTGTACCCAACGCCGAGAAAGACCACGGCGAGCAACCCCAGGATGCAAAGGGCTATCAGGGTTGATTTCGGGCCCTCGAAGTAGGAGGGGGCGTGACGCGTCGCGACCTGCTGAGGGGTCATGCCGATCCCGGATCTCCGCTCCTGCTCGGGTCTCGTCGTGTCCGATCCGGATCCGGTCGCGGAGCGCCGCTCGCCGGTTCCCTGCGGCTCGTTCCCGTGACTCGGCGTCGATGGGCGGGTCATGGCGTGCGACAGCTGACCCAGACGAGGTGGCGACCGGCCGCGCCGACGCCGTCCACCCTTGGATGTCTTGGCACCGGTGAGGACGACGGCCATGGCGGCGATCCCGGCCAGCAGGGCAGCGTGGGCCGGCACGCCGAACCAACCGAGAACCGCTCCGGCGTGGGGGATGTGGAACCAGAGCTTTCCGATGAGCTCGCTACGCGTCGCGTACCCAGGATCAACGAAATCATTGTTGTCCCCCTTAAAGAAGTAGTTGCCGTTCTGAATCAGGATGATGCGGTGCAGCACTGGCTTGTGCAGGACCTGGCTCTGGTAAAGGACGACGTCGCCCACGTGATAGCTCGATTGGGAACGGATGACGGCAAAGTCGCCTTTGTACAGCAACGGGTTCATGCTGATGCCGTCGGTGATCGAATAGGTCGTCGTCCCGCCGAGCTTCGTTGGAGCGAAGAAGGTCCACACTGCCGAAGAGGACCGCAGCTGCAACGATGACGCCTGCAATCTTCGCTCGGTACGATCTCATGAGCCCTCGCGGGCCTCCTCGGCTGCATCCCGAGGACGCGGGTGCGGCGACGCGGACACCGTCCGCTCGAGCCACACCCGCTTCCTCGTCTCGTTGGGGCGTGTCACCTTGCCGCTGCTACTGAGCTGCGACGACCGTCACGCCTGTCAACAGTGATGCCGTGAGTTGTGTCGGGAGTAATCGTCGCGCACGTGACCGTCGTACCCGGGCTGTCAGTCGTGCACGTGTAATTCGTGGGGCCACCGGTGCTCAGAGCCGCTGAGATGATGACCTTCCCCGAGCCCGTACTCGGAACGGCTGGGCTGATCGTGAACGTCAGACGAATCGATATTGGCCGGCGTTGTCGCGTTCAGGGCGTAGTGGAGATTGGTCACCGTGTATCCCGAAACGGCACCAGCTCCCGCACCAACGGTCGTGGCCGGAACGGTGTTCGAAGCCGTAAATGCATAGGCACCACCGCCGATCGCCAATGCAATACCGCCTGCCACAAGAATGGACACCATACGTTTGTTGCGCATCTGCACCATGAGGTGCACCTCAAGTCTCACTGCTCGCCCTACGCCAACAAAATGATGGCTATACAGCTATGTCGGCAGGTATCGAGAATTATTGATCAAATCGGCGCTTCGTGCGGGGATCAGGTGCAGGAAATACGGGATGCACGCATGTTTGTTGAGCAAGAGAGTTGGCTGAACGGGCTGCGCCTCGGCTCTTCGCGGCTGCGAAAGCCCCGCCCGGGGTGCGTCGGCGGCTCGCTCGAATCGATGACGTCGATGACGTGCCGGCTCTTCCCGGTAGCAGCGGGTAGGCGCATCGGACTGTGCATCGTGCATGTCAGTTGAATCCCTGACAAACCTCCGACCGAATCGTCTCGTCACGGGCGAGAGGTTGCAGTCGCTGCATGCGCGGTCTACCAGTTCGTTGGCCGAAGGAGAGAACAGAGCGAGACCGGCTCCCGGCCATGACGCAACGAACCCATGATTTTCGCACTGCGCCGAGAAGAGACATATTCAAGGGCTTCAGCCACCTTGCCGATAGGAAGATCAAGGACGAGTCTGGCTGCGCCGCTCGGTCTGCGCGTTCCGTTCGGAGCACGGAATTCTCCAGTGAGGGGATTGAGGTGCGACTGACAGGACTGCGTGAGACAATTATCAGCGAGAGTGATCCTGCAACAATGATGCAGCGGGTGCTCGCAGGGGCGTTGGTCCTCGTGCCTTCGGCTGACGGTGCTGTCATCGGGCTGTGCACGGCTGCGGACTCCTTGGTCTTTGCCGCAGCGAGCGGGAACCTGCTGGATTCAGTCGGCTCGGTGCTGTCCCTCGACGACAGCCTCTCGGGCGTTGCGATCAAGATCGGCGTCACTCAGCGCTGTCACTACGCCCCAAGTGACGAGCGCGTCGATGTGGCACTCGCAGCGGAACTCGGCATCCTCTCATTAATCTGTGTACCGCTGCGCCGGGGTGCCGATCGGGTCGGGGTGCTGATACTCGCCTCAAGCAAGGCATCTGCTTTCGATGCTGCAGACGAATCGACCTTGGCCGGTCTCGCACATTTCGTTTCGAGCGTGATCGATGCGGCGATGGAACTCGACCTGTGCATAGCGGAGCTGGTGGGACCTCATCGAGCGATGACCGAGGTTCTTGGACAGGGTCACCTGACGGGGTCGACACGCAGCGCTGATAACTGCTCAACGTTTGTCGCGAACGTCGTCTGCCCGGAGGCCGCGATCAATTCGGCAACTCGAGATCGCATCAAGCAGGCATTGACGGGAGATGGGTTCTCAATCGCTTTCCAACCCGTCATCTCACTGTCGACTGGACGTGTTGTTGGAGTCGAAGCACTGTCGCGATTCGCCGTCCCGCCGCAGCGCGGGCCGGACGCCTGGTTCGCCGAGGCAGCCTCGGTCGGTCTTGGTCGTGCCCTCGAACTCTTCTCAATCGGAAGTGCCTTGTCTCTCTTGTCCGACATCCCCGAGCCGCTCTTTATGGGGATAAACGCGGGACCGGACACCTTTGGCTCACCCGAACTCCTCGCTCTGTTGTCCGCCAGCACACCGAGTCGGATTGTCCTCGAATTGACTGAGCACGTCGGGATTGAGGACTACCCAAGGTTGCGCCGGGCGCGCCGGGCCCTTCGTCGGATCGGTAGCAAGGTGGCACTCGATGACGCCGGTACGGGGTTTGCGAGTCTCTCACTCTTGCTTGAGGTCGCACCAGAACTCATCAAACTCGACCGGGTGATGACAAGAGACATCGATTCAGACCCAGTCCGGCGCGCTCTCGCCCGGGCGCTTGTCTCCTTTGGGGAAGAAGTCGGAGCCGAAGTGATTGCCGAGGGAATAGAGACGGCGTCTGAACTCGCGGTGCTCATCGACCTGGGTATCACATACGGCCAGGGGTTCCATTTGGCTCGGCCGGGTACTGCCGGAGACCTGGGCGTGCTTCTTGGAGCCGGTGGCTCGCGCGTGAAGAAACCGCTCTGTTATCGCCCCGGAAGTAGTGGATCGGTCGGAAACTGGGCGGACTGAGCTTGTCCCGGTGGGAGCCTCTGCAGATCCCAATGGGGCGGGAACCCGCCGTACGCAATGAGCCGGGAACCGCCATCGTGCCAAAGTGAGTCGCGGGTCGGATTCCTGTCTCCGCTCCAAGGAATCGGGCTCTAGCTGGACCGATGCACTTTCCCGCGAATGTTAGATGACGTCCCGGTAACGTTCAAAGCGCCGTTGCGTTTGCTCTGAACGGAGGGCTGAAATGACAGGAACCGGGTCACGCGCTGTGCGATTCGACCGCTATGGGGATCGGAGCGTCCTCTACGTCACCGACGTGCCGGTCCCAGTTCCGGAAGACGGTGAGGTCGTGGTGGAGGTGAAGGCGACCGCCATCAATCCCGGTGAAGCGGCTATCCGATCAGGAGCGCTCGCTGACCGTTTTCCAGCGACCTTTCCTTCAGGCGAGGGCAGCGACCTCGCCGGGATTGTGTCCGCCGTCGGCCAGGGCGTTGACGAGTTCGCTGTAGGCGATCCCGTCCTTGGGTTCTCTTTTCGCCGCTCCAGTCACGCCAGCTACGTTTCGGTCCCGACATCGCAACTGATCCACAAGCCTCCGGAGCTCAGCTGGGAGGTCGCCGGGTCTCTCTACGTCGTCGGCTGTACCGCCTATGCGGCCGTGCGTGCCGTTGATGCCAAGGCGGGGGAGACGGTCGCCGTCTCTGCCGCGGCGGGCGGGGTCGGTACCGTCGTGGTCCAGCTCTTGGCATTGCGTGGTTCGCGCGTCCTCGGGATTGCCTCCCCGGCGAATGCTGACTGGCTCCGTTCCCACGGTGCCGTCCCCGTGGCCTACGGCGACGGGCTTGCTGAGCGTCTGCGTGCCGCGGCCGACGAGAAAATCGATGCGTTCATCGACCTCTTCGGACCCCAATACGTCGAACTCGCAGTCGATCTGGATATTCCGCGCGACCGTATCGACACGATCGCATCGTTCGAGAAAGCCCAAGAGCTCGGGGTCAAGGCCGAGGGCAGCACGACCGCTTCGACCCCCGAGGTCCTTACTGAGATGGCGGACCTTGTGGCTTCGGGAGCGATCGACATTCCGATAGCGGCGACGTACCCGTTGGATCGAGTGGCTGACGCCTTTGCAGAGTTGGAACAGCGTCACACCCGAGGGAAAATCGTGCTTATCCCTTGAGAGGGCCAAGAGCCACGTGCTCAACTGGTGCCCTGGTTGCCCTGGTGCCGGATAGCCCAACTGCCGTCCTGGAGTGGAGGAGCGATGGCTCGGGAAAAAGAAACTGTTGCGTTTCTGGGGATCGGCACCATGGGGCATGCCATGGCAACCAGGGCCCTGGGTGCAGCTCTACCGACAATCGTCTGGAACCGTGATCCCGAGGCGACGCGGGATCTTGCGAGCCTTGGTGCAGAGGTTGCCGAGAGCTGCGCTGAAGCAGCGCGTCGGGCCGCCATCGTGGTCACGATGGTGACGGACGCGGATGTCGTTCTCGCGATCGCCAAGGACCAGGGGATGTTGTCTTCCCTCGCTCCAGGTTCGATATGGGTGCAGATGAGCACTATCGGCGACGGTGGGATGAGGCGCGTCAAATCTCTGGTCGAGGCCGAGCGCCCAGATGTTGTTCTGATCGATGCTCCGGTCTCGGGAAGCAAAGAGCCGGCAGAGCAGGGTCAGTTGACAATATTTGCTTCAGGCCCCGACTCTGCTCGTTCGCGACTCGGCCCGCTTTTTGATGCGCTTGGCCGGCGAACCATCTGGGTGGGACCCGTCGGGACCGGGTCGAAGCTCAAACTGGTCGCCAATACCTGGCTGGCCTTGGCGGCGGAAGCAGTCAATGTATCGGTAGCCCTGGCCCATCAGCTGGGCCTCGAGACCGAAATCGTAATTGATGCTCTGGGTGATGGTCCGCTCGTGTCTCCCTGGCAAGCAGCCAAGCTGGCACGAATCGCCCGTGGCGATTTCTCGGTCCAGTTCGCGCTTTCACTCGCACTGAAGGATGTGCACCTCGCTCTTGAGGATGCCGGCAGGGAGCGCTTCGAGGCACTTGCCGCCTTGGCGGGGGAATGGGAAGAAGTGGTCGGTCTCGGGTTCGGCGACAGCGACCTGACCGTCGTGGCCCAGGCACTCGAGCAACTGGGGGGTCGCGAGTGACTCGCTACCTTCCCGCTGACAATCGCTACCAGTCCATGACATATCGCCGTTGTGGGCACAGCGGCCTGTTGTTGCCCGCGGTGTCGCTCGGGCTATGGCAGAACTTCGGTGATGACAGACCATTTGAGACTCAGCGGGCGGTGTTGCGGCGAGCTTTCGACCTGGGCTGGCCGACCACCGTCGGGAGAAAGGGCGATTGTCTCAAGTGAATGTCACTGAGCCCCAACTGCCGCTAAAGATACGTGGATGCCTATGCGTCCGAAGTCGTGACAAATTCAAATTCACACATGACGCACACCCAATGGCGATGCTCATGGCTGGACGAGCCATCCGGACAGCCATAGTACGTGTACTCATCAATTCGGCGTGCTCCACATCGTGAGCATGTTGGGGGTACTGCAACTCCCACCATTTCACGTCTCCCTTCGTTGACCGATTTGTTTGCCTTCCGCAGACGACCCGAAGTCTTCTTCAGGCCGCCGCCTCCGATTCGGCTATTGCACGGCTATAGGCGGCGACGTACTCGTCGACCATCCGATCGCGGCTGAAGCGCTGCACCGTCGCCGTTCGAATGGTTGCCCTGTCGAGTCGAGCAACCCTTCCGACCGCCTGGACTGCCGCTTGAACGTCAGTCACGACAGAACCCATGGTGTTGTCGACGATGAGTTCCGACATAGAGCCTCGGTCGAAGGCAATCACCGGGGTGCCACAGGCCATCGCCTCCACGACCGAGAGACCGAACGGCTCGTCAAAGTTGATCAGGTGGAGGAGGGCAACCGCTCCGCCAAGAAACGATGAGCGATCCTCGGCGTGGACTGATCCGATGAATTGCACGTGCTGGTCAAGGCGCGGTGCAACCTCATTCTCGAAGTAGGACTGGTCCTGAATTATCCCGGCGATCCGAAGCGGAATCTCCGCCGCCCTTGCGACTTCGATCGCGGCAACAACGCCCTTGTCCGGGTGAATGCGTCCGAAGAACGCCAGGTAGGAGCCCGGAGCGGGATTGAAGGTGAAGGAGTCGATATCGATCCCGTGATGGATCGTGGCGACGTAGTCGAGGGCAGGATGCCGATCAGCGTCGCTGATGGCGACATAGGAGGTGCCGTTGTTGTACTTGATGTAGACCGGCACGATGTCCGGCGAAGAGAATCCATGAATTGTGGTGATCATGGGGGTCGAGATCAGTCTGGAGTAGGTGAGGGGCAAGAAGTCGAAGCTGTTGTGGATCACGTCAAATTCCGTTGCCTGCTCGAACACCTCCGAAATATGTAGGCACTCGGCGACCTTGGGATTGACGCCTGGGTCTTCTGACCAGCCTCGAGGGATCACGCTGCAGAGACGGGCAGATGTCTCCGAATCACCGGTCGCGAACAACGTCACATCGTGGCCTCGTGCGACGAGTCCCTCCGTCAAGAGCGAAGCAAAGAGCTCCCACGGTCCGTAGTGCCGAGGGGGAACACGCCACGAAAGAGGTGCGAGGACCGCAACGCGCACGGTCTGTCAGCGCCCCAGTCCTGGACGAGCAGCCTTCTTCTCTCGCTCGTCTCGCTTCACCTTCTTTGCCCCCCTCTTCTCCTTCAGGGACTTTCCGGGTTTCTTTCCCGCGGGCTTCTGGGGCGATCTGTCAGGCATGGCGTTCTCCAATCAGCGGTAGTTGTTACTCGGGTCATTCGGGGACGGCACCGAGAGCATCAAGAAGCTCGTGCAGAGGTACGGTTGCCACGCCGATTGCGGAATCAGCCATTCCATAGGGAATGATGAGGGTGTCCGCGTGGAGGAGTGCACCGCAGGAATAGACGACATTCGGCACGTAGCCGTCTCGCTCATCGCTGTGAGGGATGAGCAGCGGTTCGCGCAGTCGGCCGATGATTCGAGTGGGATCTTCGAGGTCGAGCAGAATCGCTCCGATGTTGTAGGTACGAAGAGGACCGACACCGTGGGTGAGCACGAGCCAACCCATTTCAGTTTCAATGGGCGACCCGCAGTTGCCGAGTTGCACGACCTCCCAGGGTGCCCTCGGCTTCTGGCACTCCAGCGCCTCTTCCCAGCGGTGGGCGTTTTCCGAATAGGTGATCGTATTTGATTCCCGATCGGACCGAGAAAGGGCCGCGAACTTTCCGTTTATGAAGCGAGGGAAGAGGGCAAGTCCCTTGTTTGCTGCTGCGCCACCGGTCATGGGTGAAGAGGTGAAGTGGACAAAATCTCTTGTTGTCAGCAGTTGTTGGCAGATGTCCGTTCCGTTGTACGCCGTGTAGGACGCGTAGTACGTGACGCTTGCGTCCTCGTCAGAGAACCGAACGAAACGGGCATCTTCCATGCCTCGTGATTCAGCACTCATGGCCGGAAAGAGCACTCTTTCGCTGAGCGGCGTGTCGATGTCGAACCGGACCCCATAGCTCCGCTCAGCGACCTTGCGTATCTGACCGATGGTCCTCCTGGCCTGCTTTCGAGTGGCGACGTGTTCCTCCAGAAGCCTCAGCCGCACCTCCAAGTCCGCAGAGGTGAACTGGGTTCCAAGCGGGCCCAGTACGTAGTCGCCGTCATCGACGCTTGCCCGCAGCCGGCGTAGTTCTCCCTTGAAAACCTCGGCTTCGAGAAGCGCCTCGTCCCGGAATCCTTTAGTGGCAAAGGCGGGGGCAGGATCAAATTCGATTTCGGCAGAGGCGCTGACTGTGCCCGTCCGAAATCCGATCGAAGAGTTATGACCCTCACCGATGGCGCGGACGCTCATCACGAAACGCACATTGCCGGCCTTCACTCCGGCTTGGTCGGGGTGAAGAACCATGCTGGGGTTGCAGAGTGCCGCCCCTTCGATGGCGTATTCACTCGTAAAAGTGGCGCCCAGGAGGAGCCGGCGGGTCGCGGACAACTGGTGTCCGGGGTGAAGGCGATCCGCGAGCTGCTCGGCGTGCTGAAGGAAGGTGTCGGTCAAGCCGTGATGTCTGCCGCTGAACCGAGTCATCACATCATCAAGACTTTGCTCCACTTCCTCCTCCGATAATTCCAGCACCCGTTGTAAGACGGAATTCGACCGGGACTCCTGCTGATCGAAGCCCTCATGGCCCGGGACGAAGAGGCGCGTAATGACCCGCGAGGTGTCGGCCGAGATATGGATCGGTGCGCGTCGAACGAGACTCGATTCAAGCAGTGTCATTGGCCGACCTGGACGCAGCGCCGCGCGTGCTGCATCGTCGAGAGGAAGGCGAGTGTCGATTCTGTTCCCTGGTTGCGATTGGCACCAGCTCTGTGCAGGCCGTCGAAGCCTCCCCCGTTGCGTGGATCCCACATGACGACCGCGCCATCGTTGTCGCCGAGAAACCAGTCGCGGGCGGCGGCGATCCCTTCCATCCACTGTCGGTGGCCGTCAACATCGAACGCGCGGGCACACGCGTCGGCCAGGGCCGCCACCTCAATGGGTTGTTGGTCGAATCCGGGTCCTCGATCCTTCGGACCGCTTCCTCCCACAGGAGTCACCGAGAGATGTCCGTTGCGAGTTTCACGAGCAAGTAGCCAGTCCAAAAGCTCCAACCCGCGCCGCAGGAGAAGTGGGCGATCGAGGCCAGAACCGGCCGCGATCATCGCTTCGGGAAGGATCGCGTTTGCGTAGGTGAGGCGCGGTTCGGGCCAGGGCCAGCCTGTCTGGCCGCCGGGAGCGATCATCGCGTCGGCAGCATCGGATAAGAGGTCGTGGGCAGCACATGTTGTCCGGCTCTGTGCTGAGCACATCCGCCGCACCGAGGGCGGCAAATGCCATTGCCCTCAGCCAGGGTGAGCGTTGCCTCATCGCTCGTCGGAGCCCATCCGCCGAGAGCTCACGAATGAGTTGCTCATCGCTGCGAGATGCTGCCGTGCCGAGCCCCCAGATGCTCCGTCCCCAACAGTCGTCCACTGCCGGCAGGTCCTCCCAGCGTCCGTTCCGGTCCAATCGGTTTCGGCATTTCCCTTGGGCGTCCAACGCATTCAGGAGAAATCGGATGCTGAGCTGCGCCAAATCACGAACATCCTGTCCGGGGTCCGGCTCCCGGGTCGTCACGACAAGCACGCGGGCCATGTCGTCCGTGCAATAGCCGTGCTCGGCTCTCGGCTCGCTGAAGAGGGCGTGCTCGAAAGTGCCGCGCTCGTCGGTCATGGAGACGAGGTGCTCGAAGTTCGGCTCGGGTGCTTCCAGCAATGGGGTCACACCAGCGACAATCGATCCGTCATGATGTGATCCGCAAGGCACAGATATTCGGCGGCGATTGTCGACCATCCGAGGCTCGGCGCAATTCGGGAGGCTTCTGCGGCCATGTTGGCTGCCAACTCAGGCCTTGTGAGAATCCTTCTCAGCGCGAGTGCCATCGCATCGGGGTCATCGTGATCGACCACAATTCCGGCGCCACTCGAGAGCAGCTCAATGGCGTGCGGAAATGCTGTCGCGACCACGGGTCGTCCGGCGGCAATGGCGTCGACGAGGACGCCGGAAGTGACCTGATCCCGGGAGTCGTAAGGCAGCACAACCACCTTGCTGGACTGGATCAGCGCGGTCAGCGACGCCACGTCGCGATAGTCCGCGTCGAAGACGACAGACTCGGATACTCCGTAGCGCTCCGCCTGCTCCATACGCTCTCGGCGGTACGCCTCTCCTTCTGTGGCCAATACCTTCGGGTGGGTTTGCCCAGCCACGAGATAGCGCGGCTGCATCGGGAGATCGTGCAACGTCCGCATGGCCTCAATGACTCTTTCGATCCCCTTGCCTGGTCCGATCAGTCCCCATGTCAGCAGGAGTGGATGGACCGCCCGATCGGGCACGACGCGCGTACGCGGCACGGCAGCGCCATGAGCGATGGTGGTCACTTTGTCCGGGTCTACGTCGAACCTCTCGCACAGGCGGAGACGGGCGGCCTCTGTCATGACCACGACGCGGTCCGCCAGCGCTGCGGCATCGTTGAGCACTGTCCGCTGATGTGGCGTTGGGTGCGTCAGAACGGTGTGGGCGATCAGGATAGACGGGACCTGGAGGGCACCCAGGATCTCGAGTACCTCGTCTCCGTCGGCACCTCCGTAGAGTCCGTACTCATGCTGAATCACGGCCACATCGGACTGGTTCAGTGCCGCTGCGCTGGCGACGACAGAAGGTGGTGACCCATTGACCAGTGTGCCAACGACGCGATCGGTGTCTGAGAGCTGTCCTATGGCATCAACAACCTGCACCACGCTTACTTCGGAGTCGTGTGCAGCCAGTCCGGATGCCAGCGCGGCGCTGAATGTCGCAAGGCCGCAAGGGGTCGGAGGGTAAGAGCTAAGAATTCCAAACGACCGCGCGCCGCGGCTCTCGACGCTCAAAGGGCAAATTCGCGACGCGCAAAACGACTCCTCAAAGAGGCTCGGTTGAGGCGTCGAACCTGCACGTGGCGACGCGGGCCTAACGGCCGTCCTGCCCAAGCGTTAGCGACTCTCCCAAGGGGGTGAGGTCTCAGCATACCGCGGAACGTTCCGCATCGTCCCTCTGGCTCGGTGCGGAACGAGGATCAACGTCTGCATCCGGTCCTTTCGGAGGACGGCTGCCTTGCATTCGCCGGTCGCGCCAAACCCAGCCAGGAGGGCCAGCGTGAGGTCGGTTGCCATCCGTACGGTTATCTGCTCCCGAGCGCGACCTGCTGCCCATCTTTGAGTCGAGCGGACGCCCGCCCCAATCTGGTGATGAATTGCAAGAGTCGCTCCCGAGCGGCTTCGGCCGACGGCGTGAGACCCTGCCTGCCCGCCACGTCCCAATGCCCGAGAACAACCGGCCTGAGGATGGAGTCATGGTGCACGCTCAGGTCGTAGATCCCGGCTCGGGCGATTGCCTTTGCATGTTGTGCAAAGTCCGGTATCCCCGTGCCGGGCATCTCGAACGTCAACACCTGACGCTTGATGGCCTCCATCATCCCCGAAGGATCGATCTCCAGCGCAGCAGACACCAGATCTCGGTAGAAGAGGTAGTGGAGGTTCTCGTCCGCCGCCACCCGTTTCATGACCGCGTAGCCCTCAGCGTCGGGCAACGCCTTGCCGGTGTTGTGGTGGGCAATTCGAGTCGCCAACTCCTGGAGGGCGAGGTAGGCGAAGGCGTCGGCGATCGTGACCGCCTCAGGGGAAACGCCCCCGGTGACCTGGGCCATCCGGGCTCGCTCCAGAGTGACCGGATCGACGTGCCCGCTCATGATCAAGTAGTCCCGCAGGACGATTGAGTGCCGTCCCTCCTCGGCGGTCCACCGCCGGGTCCAGAAGCCCCAGGCGCCGTCGCGACCAAAGAGGTTGTCGATTGAGGCGAAGTAGTACGGCAGGTTGTCCTCGGTCAGTACGTTGACGAACACGGCACTGGCCACGCCATCGGCTAGGGGTTCCGCCGACCCCACAGCTGGCGGTGCACGCCACTCCACCAGGTCATGGGGAAACCACTCCTTGGCCATGCCCAGATGGCGGTCGACCAATTGCTCGGCGGTGGGCAAGAGTTCGGCGAGCAGTGTCGCGTCATCCATAACCGTCTGTCCTCTCGTGGTTAGCCCGCCTCATAGTAGGGCGCTCGAAGACGGGGCCGAAGCAAGCGGACGGGCTCGGGAACTGGGCGGACCGAGCACACTCGAGGCACACTCGAGGAACCTGTGAGAACTGATTGGACAGATCCGGCACGCTGCCGAGGCGGGCCGACGCTCCGTATCCCGGTTCCGTTCTCGAGTCACGAGGTGGAGGTCGGTTCTCGCCTTCCCCCGGCCCGAAGGCGCAATGTCCTGGGCGGAAGGAGTAACGCTCTGAGGTCTGGTGCATCGCCGACAATGCTCCGGGCTGCGTTCACTCCGTAGATCTCGGTCGCAAGGGCCCATCGTGCCAGACCGCTGTGGAGCCGGTCTTGAACGCTCCAGGCCGCGCACTCGTCAGCGAGGTCGAAGCCGTATCCGTACCAGGCATGCCCGATGAGGTCGTGAACGGCGCGGAACCGGTCGAACGCACCACCGAGCTCACAGCCGAGCAGGGGATGAAGGCGCTCACCGACGGCGGCGGCTGAGGTCATCTCGAGAGTCCCGTTGGCGCGCACGGCGCAAATGAGCTCCTTGTCGCCTTCGTAGGGCTGGCGGCAACGGGTGAACACCACCCGGGCTGCCCGCGGGCAGGCGTCGCGCGTCAAGAGCGTGTACAGGCGATCGGTTTCGACTTGGAGTTGCCGATACGCCTCAATCACCTTTGGGTTGCGATGATCGCTTCGAGAGTGCAGATACCAATCCCCGACGACGGCGGCCATCGACATGTCGACCTGGGGTCTGGCGCTTTCTGGAATGTCGTGCCGCAGTCGTCGATCCTTTTCCATCGTCGGCTCCATCACGTTGGAGTTCGACCGGATCTCGCGGACATCTCCTGACTGGAGTATTCCGGGTTTCTGTCTCGGCTTGAGCAATGGCCCAGGCTGCGTTCACGAACCCGATGTGGCTGAGGGCTTGGGGAAAGTTGCCCAAGAGCTCGCCGCTGGCGGGATCGACTTCTTCCGAGAGCAAGCCGACGTCGTTGACGAAGGCTGCGGCCCGTTCGAAGACGGAGCGGGCCCGATGCCGTCTCTCCAGCCTCAGCCAGAGCCTGGGCCAGCCAAAAGGTGCACAGGAGGAACGTGCCTTCCTTGCCGTCGAGCCCGTCTTGCGACTGGTAGCGGTACACCAGCCCGCGTTCGTCGGTCAGACGTTCTTCGGTCGCGTTGATTGTGGACAGCACTCTGGGCTCGTCGGCGGGAAGGAATCCGACCAGCGAGAGCATGAGATTCGAGGCGTCGAGCTCGTCGGAGCCGAAGGATTGCGTGAATGCGTTGGCTCGGTCGCTCCATCCTTTGGTCAAGATCGCCTGGCGGATCTGCGACTGGGTCTCCTTCCATGCCTCGACCCGGTCTGAGGCGTCGAGGGGGTCGGCCAACGCCACCGCCCTGTCCAGTGCCACCCAACACATCAGCTTGGAGTACAGGAAATCCCGGGGTTCGCCCCGAACCTCCCAGATTCCTTGGTCCTTTTGCTGCCAGCGCCTGGCTGCCGTATCGGCCAGTTGGACGAAGAACCGTCGGGTGGCGGGTGGCAGATCCGGGGGTGCACCCCACTTGCCAGGGTCGGCCAGTGGGCCGACCTGTCGTGTGGCGCTGTCGAAGAGATGGTCCGAGAGCCGATAGACGGCGCCGAGCAATTCGCCATAGACGTCAAGCTGGCGTTGGTTCCAGGCGCCGTTGCCGACCCGAACGGGGGCCGAATGTCGCCAGCCCTCCAAATGCGGCAGTTCGCGTTCGGTCAGCTTCCGTTCGCCGCCGACGCCGAACATGATCTGCAGGTCGCCGCCCCGGTCGAGGGAGCCGGCCGCTGACGACGTCACATAGTTGAAGAACTCATTGGCTTCGTCAGGGCAGGCCGCCACCCAAAGAGCCTGAATCGTGAAGGAGGCATCCCGAACCCAGGCGTAGCGGTAGTCCCAGTTGCGGCTGCCTCCCACCACCTCTGGCAGCGACGTGGTCGCCGCCGCACAGATCGCCCCGGTCGGTGCAAAGGAGAGCGACTGCAGCACCCGCCCGCTGTGTTGCACCAGATCCTTCCATGGGCCGACGTAGGCCTGGTGGAGTTCTGACCATGACTCCCATGCCGAGACGGTGTCTTCGAGCCGTGTGGCGATATCGGATTGACCCCAGACCTTGGCCGAGGCCGTGCTCATCCAGCTTCGCATGATGCAGGGCGAAGCTTGCTGTCTCGCCGCGGCGGAGGTGGAACTCTGCCCGAGGCTGCCGACTTGTCGAGGGTGAGCGGTATTGGAGAGGACAGGACCAGTTCGTCGGTGCCCCAAGATGCCGCTGACCCCACCTTCGACGGCAGGAGGCGTGGATGGATCCGCCCGTACTCGGGGCGCAAGACGTACTCCATGACCAGGTCAACGTCTCCGTCAATGCACGTCGCGCCCCGCAGGCAGAAGATGCGGCGCATCCTTGCCGAGCTGGTGTCCCCGGTTGCCCTCGCCCATGGCCAGGGCGTCGGTGAGCGCGACCGTACCCGTGGGCGTACGGAAGGTGGTTTCCAACACCATTGTTCGGTCCAGATAGCGGCGGGTGACCTGCGTGGCCTCCTTGGCCCCGATCGACCAGTGGCCGGCATCGTCGCCGAGGAGCCGACCGAAGATGGATGGGCTGTCGAAGCGGGGGAAGCACAACCAGTCGACGGACCCGTCCCGCTCACGAGCGCCGCGCTGTGCCGATCCGACAGGAGCGCATAGTCAGCAATGGGAGTCGTGCTCATCTCGAGCTCCTTCGCTCGGTAGATCCTCGGGATCGACAATGGCAGCCTCTGAACCAGGGAGTTCCGCCCCTTCAGATCAGAGTCGGGAATGACAGCCGGCGACTAGCAGCGTAGCCAGCCCCGGACGAATTGGCCATGCTCCGGGCCGCCGCTCCTGAGTACTGTGACGACCAGGAGGTTTCGTTCATGACCACCGCGATCATCGGCACGGGGGGACTCGGATCCGCTGTCTCCCGTCTGCTCGCCTCGGGCGGCGAGACACTGCGGCTCGCCAGCGCCGACCCGGATTCGGCACGAATGCTCGCCGAGGAGTCGGTCGGGGCGCGAGCGTCGCGGCGGACAATCGTGATGCGCTGCAGGACGTCGATGCCGTCGTCCTCGCGTTGCGGTTTACCGTGCTGAAGGGCGTCATCGACGAAATCGCCGCCTCACTCGCCGACAAGCTGGTGATCGTCCCGAGCAACCCCTTGCGCACCGATGAGTCAGGGAAATGTCCTGCGCGTCCTGCCGGAATGGCAATCCTCAGGCAAGGCGGTGACCGAATGGCTGCCGGCCGGGGTCCCTTTCGCCATGGCGTTCGGAAGCATGTCGGCGCGATCTGCTGAAGGCCTCGAGCAATCGGTCGCCAGAGCCGGCCGTCCTCTTCTACGCGACCGATGATGATCGTGCCGCGACGGGGTGGAGCGGTTGATCCGAACGGCCGGTTTCGAGCCGCTGAGAATTGGGGGAAGCGAGCAGTCGACTCGGCTCGAGGTGGGTGGCGATCTCCATGATGTCGTCGTCGGCCTGGCAGAGGCGCGGTCGTTGATCGGTGGAGCCTGACTGCGACGCCCTTGCACCCGGAGCGGGATCCCACACGGTGTTGCGAGGATCTCCGTTCGCAGAGACCGGAGCACCGGGCAGCTCTGTGTGAAACAGCATCTCGGGCTCGCCGGTCTTCGTATGCTTGCCTGGCTCTATCCCGAGACTTGGAGGACAGATGAACTTTCACGGTGTCGTGATGAATGTCGCCGATCTGGACCGATCGATCGACTTCTATCGTCATGTGCTGGGCTTCAACCTCCTGTCCCGAGAAGAGCAGTTGGCCGTGGTTGGTGCCTCGGGCAGCGACAGATCTCAGGCCATTGTCCTTCGGGCGTTCGGGAGCAGTCCCCTCGTCGGAGCTGGCCATATCGGTCTTCGGAGCTTCATATTGGAAGCCGAGTCGGCAGCCCAGTTGGATCGGTTCGCCAATGAACTGGAGTCTCGGAAGCTCCTCATCACCCGGCGTCGAGCACAGCGAGTGGACGGCGGTGGTCGGTCGCGATCCGGAGGGCATCGCTGTCGTCGTGACCTGGCACCCGGGCGGGACCACCGAGGACGGTTGGAAAGTGCTCGATGATTTTCTCTATGGAATCGGGGAGTAGAGCCCCACCACTGGCCGGCTCGGACCTCGGCATGTCTCCCGCAGAGGGAGCGCCTCCTCGTGGAGGCACTCCTCGAGCCCGTCGTCGTGAGCCTCACCCGCGCCGGCCCGCGGCGAGGACTACTCTGACCATGCCACGCCGGCCGTCCGACGGCGCTCTCCGCACCGAGGTTGCGGGGTCTTGAAGCGCAGAAAGAAGCGGTGATCCATGCGATCCGACATCAGACCTGGAGGCACCTTCCCGGATTACGCCCTGCCGGATCACACCGACACGGTGCGCAAGCTCAGCGAGCTCCAGGGTGACGACCCGTTGGTCCTCACACTGGCGCGGGGCAACTACTGCCCGAAGGAGCACCAGCAGCACCTGGAGCTGGCTGCGAACTATGCGAAGGTCGCCGTCGCCTACACCCAGATCGTCACCATCTCGACCGACGACCATCACACCACCCAAGAGTTCCGTGCTTCCGTGGGCGCCCAATGGACCTTCTTGTCCGATCCCGCCCGGACGGTACAGAAGGACCTCGACATTCAGGAATACACCGACCCCGAGCACGACCCGATGATCCCCCATACGCTGGTGCTGAAGCCGGGATTCGTGGTTCACAGCGTCTACAACGGCTACTGGTTCTGGGGCCGCCCCTCGTTCGCCGACCTGTGGCGCGACCTGTGCGCTGCGTCGAGCGAGATCCGTCCCGACTGGGATCTGAGCAAGCCCGGACTCCGCGAGGAGTGGGAAGCCAAGGATTACTCGAGCTTTCATGGCTGGAACAAGCGGGCCCCCGAGTCGACTTCCGACGTCGTATCAGTCATAGCTGCAGAGGCATCGAGCTGCCCGGCCAGCGAGACGCACGCCGGACCAGTCGTCGCGGTGCGCGGGTGGACGCGGAAGGAGTAGGTGATGCCGGTGCGAACAGCGGTCTGCGAGCTCCTCGGGATCGAGCAGCCGATTGTCCAGGCACCCATGGTGGCCGTGCCCGCATTGACGGCGGCGGTCTCGAATGCCGGCGCGCTCGGCATGTTGACGCTGACGTGGTCGGACCCCGCCGGCGACGTCGTTCGCGAGACGGCGGCGCTGACCGATCGTCCCTTTGGCGGGAACCTGGTTCTCACCTCCGACCAGCACCGTCGGCTCAATGAGGCCTTGGAGGCCGGCCTGCGAGTCGTGTCGTTCTTCGAGGGCGATCCCACCGGTTACGTCGAGCAGGTCCACGAGGCCAATGGAGTTGTTCTGCAGACGGTGAGCAGCGCCGAGGAGGCGCGGCGGGCAGTGGACAGCGGAGTTGATGTCGTCGTGGCGCAGGGGTGGGAGGCCGGGGGACATGTGCCGGGCCAGATCGCAACCCTTCCGCTGGTCCCCGCCGTGGTGGATGCGGTGGCGCCGGTGCCCGTGATTGCGGCCGGCGGCATCGGGGACGCTCGGGGAGTGGCGGCCGTGCTTGCGCTGGGGCTCAGGCGGCCTGGCTGGGCACCCGGTTTCTGCTCGCCCAGGAGATGCCCATCCACGAGCACTATCGCCATCGTCTGATCGATGCTGCCGAGACCGATGCGCAGTGGTACGCCGACCTGTACGAGGTCGGATGGCCCGATGCGCCCCACCGCGCCCTGCGCAACTCGACGTCCGAAGCGTGGGAGGCCGCGGGCCGGCCTCCGCCGGGGAGCCGACCGGGGGAGGGCGACGTGATCGCGCACTTCGCCTCCGGCGAAGCAATCGTCCGGTACGAGCCGGCGCCGCCGATGGTGGGTACCACGGGTGATATCGAAGCACTTTCCTTGTGGGCCGGACAGAGCGTTGCGCTCGCCAAGCAGCGGCAACCCGCGGCAGACATCGTGGCTGAGCTCGTCTCCAGCTTGTAGCGGTGGCGAATTCCCTCGACGCGGTTTCGGCGCGGGTCTAATTTGAGGTCGAGGACCGGTCCGGAGCAGCTCTCTAACAGAGTCTGCGGGGATGGGCGGATCCGGGCGAACGGCGGATCAAGGGAGGATTGGGCGTGCGCCAAGACATCGTCGTCGGAGCGACGTTTCCTGACTACCAGCTCCAGGACCAGGCTGGGGTCGCTTCGGAAGCTCTCCGAACTCCAGGGCGGCAACCCCTTGGTCCTCCACCTGTCGCGAGGGTCCTACGACCCGAAAGAGCATCGATTTCTGACGAACCTGGTTGACAGTTATCCTGAGTTCCGGGTTGCCTACACACGGCTGGTCGTCATCTGCACGGACAACCCGCTCAATCTCAACGAGTTCCGTGACTCCTTGGGCGCCCTGTGGCCTTTTCTCGGCGACCCCGAGAGAACGGTGCAACAGGACCTCGACATTGAGGAGTACACGGATCCTCATAACCCGATGATCCCTCACACGTTCGTATTGGGGCCGGCCCTTCGGATCTTCAGCATCTACAACGGCTATTGGTACTGGGGCCGTCCGACAATGCATGAGCTGCACCTGGATCAACCGCTCACTGCCTGCCGAGCCAATACCTCAGGCCGTGGAATTGGGGGCGTTCACGCACACCGATCCCTGGCGTGTCCTCCGGATTCAGGCCGAACTTGTCCACGGGATGAATGCCTTGGCCGAGGTTGGTGCCGCGGTGGCCGTTTTCGGCTCGGCCAGATTCCGGGAATCGCATCCTTTGTACGAGACCGCAAGACGGCTCGGCAAGCTGCTAGCCGACGCCGGCTTTGCCGTCATCACGGGAGGCGGCCCGGGCTTGATGGAGGCGGCGAATCGCGGAGCCTATGAGGCCGGTGGTTACTCGATTGGATGCAACATCGAGCTGCCGTTCGAGCAGCAAAGCAACCCCTACCTCGATCGCTCGATCAACTTCCGTTACTTTTTTGTGCGGAAGACCATGTTCGTCAAGTACTCCGAAGGCTTCGTCATCTTCCCCGGAGGATTCGGCACCCTCGATGAGCTCTTCGAGGCCTTGACGCTGGTTCAAACCCGGAAGATCAACCGGTTCCCGATCATCCTTTACGATTCCAGCTACTGGAAAGGGTTGCTCGACTGGATCGTGAGCACACAGCTCAAGGAGGGAGCGATCTCGCCGGAAGATCTGAACTTGCTGATCCTGACCGATTCCGTCGAAGAGATCCGCGATGCTCTGGTCGAATGCTACAAGACCCGTTGCTGGGATACCTGGAAGCGATCCTACGGAGCACGGATGGACGCGGATCCCCCTGGGGCACCCGCAACCGCTCCTGATCCTGCCAAGTCCGACGCGGAATAATTGAGGAAACTTTGAGCCGATCGATCGGCAGCCCTTCGGTCGCGAGGAGCCATCCACTATGAGCGAAAAACCGTCCGGACACTCGCCGGAACTCGCTTCCGATCCCGCCTTCGATGCTCTCGAACAGGCTCTCGTCGAGTCGGGCCCGGCGGAGGCGATCGATCGGCTCATCGCGCACCTCGATCAGTCCCGAGACTACCGCTCGCTTCTGGACGCGCTTCTGCTCAAGGCTCGTCACGAGCTGCAGCTTCCGCTTATCCAGCCTCAAGCCGGCGGACACTCAACTCTGGCCGAACCGGTCCGAACCCAGTTCGAGGACCGCTATGTCGAGGCGATCCGGCTGGTCGGCTCGAAGTACCTTGTCTTGGGAGAGATCCCCACCGCCTGGGCGTACTTCCGGGTCATTGCCGAGCCCGAACCCGTGAAGGCCGCGATCGATGCCTACCAGCCGGACCAGAACGCCGAGAAGCTCGGGCAAGTTATCGACGTCGCTTTCAACCAGGGCGCGAACCCCAGAAGAGGTTTCGAGCTGATCCTGGACCATTACGGCACTTGCACCGCGATCACGGCCCTCGAGCAGCTTCCCTCCGCCGATGCGACGGTTCAGAAGGCTTGCATCGAACGGTTGATCCGTCATCTTCACGCTCAGCTCGCAGCCAGCATTCGCGCGGACCTTGCCCATCGGGGGGAAGCGGTGCCGGGTGAGGCCACGACGATTGCCGAGCTGATCGCGGGCCGTGATTGGCTCTTCGCCGACGAGGCTTACCACACCGACATATCTCACCTGACGGCGACCGTCCGCTACTCGACTTTGGTTTCCGACCCGGGCATCCTGGAACTCGCCGCCGATCTGGCCGATTACGGCCGCCGCCTTTCTCCGCGACTTCAATTCGAGGGTGCTCCGCCCTTCGAGCAGGTTTTCGCCGATCACCACGTCTACTTTCGAGGTCTTTTGGGCCTGGATGTGGATGAGGCCATCAGCCATTTCCGCGAGAGGGCCAATGCCGTCAAGGTGACTGATCTCGAATCGTCGATGCCGGCGCAGGTGCTCGTGAATCTGCTGGCTCGCGTGGGAAGACTCGACGAGGCGATCGACGAGGCTGCCGCGCGGCTGGCTCACCTGCCCGAGCAGGCATTGACGTGTCCGGGCCTTCCCCAGTTGTGCCAGCAGCGGGGGCGTATGGACCGGTTGGCCCAGATCTCCCGTCAGCAGGGAGACATGGTTCATTTCCTGGCAGCACGGCTTCAGGGATCGACCGCGGGGATGCCAGGGTAGGCTCGCTGACCTCAACGGAATAGACTCTCAACGCCCGAACGGATCGGCCGGGAAGATCGGGTCGTAAAGTACTACTGCCTCGACCTCGCTGCGGAGCAGGCGGATTTCCAGTCCAATCCAGAATTCCGACGGGTCCGCGCTGGGCTGACGGTTTCGCGGCCGGTCGAGCCAGAGGCGGGCCTCGTCGTGATTCCTCAGGCGTTGGTGGGCCATTGCCAAAAATGCCCAGTCCGTGGGCATACTCTCGCCGTTCCGTAGCCGGATGCCATCCTCGAGCCGGCGGATCGCGTCGTCGAATCGGCCGGCGCGGTACAGAGCAGAACCGAGCGTGTTCAGGTAGTCCGCCTTGTCGGTTTCGGGCGCGGCTTTGAGGCACAGTTCGGCCAGCCGGACGGGGACGTCGGGGTCGGGAGTGCCCTCAGAGCCTAGCACGCAGGTCTCGGTGACTTCCTTGGCTGTCCGGGCATTGCTCGTCCCGCCGAAGCGATCGAGCAGAACGGCGTTCGACCTCCGCCATCCGGACCAATCGCCGGACCACAGGAGGGCGAGGCCGACAAGTCGGCGGAGCTGCGGATCGTCGGGCATCATCTGGACCGCTTCGGCGAGCCTCGTGGCGGCCTGCTGGGGACGGCCACGCTCGAGATACAATTTGGCCAGGGCTTCCCGGACCGAGCGGTTGAGCGGTCGTGCGCGAGACGCCTCGGCGTAGGCATCCTCGGCCCGGTCCCATAGGCCCCGCTCTTTCCAGGCGTTGCCGCGGACCGACGGGTTAGGGCCGTAGAGGATTGGGTCCAGCCGTACGCTAGGGTCCGCGGGGGGCATGCCGCCGAGCTGCTCCAGACGCCGCCGGCGCTCCGGCCATGCAAAGCGGTCGAGCACGTGGATCGCGCCCCGCTTATCCAGCTCCAACCCGGTAGCGACCTCAACCCAGTCGGCCAGCCGAGGCACGTCGTCGGGCAGCATCGCTGGGGCGTCCCACTGCCGCGCCGTCTTGCGATCACTCGCGACCAGGAATCGACCATCCGCGCTGAATGCGACGATCACCGCCCCATCTTCGGCTGAGGAAGGATGCGACATGGGCGGGCCGATCGCCTGGCCGGTGGCCTCATCCCACAACCGAGTCGTCTCGTCCGAACAGCCTGTGAGGATCGTCTTGCCGTCGGGGCTGAACGCCACGGAAGACACATAGGCCGAATGCACCAGGGGCGAGCCGACTGGCTGGCCGGTAGCGGCGTCCCACAGCCGCGCCGTCTTGTCCAAGCACCCGGTAAGAACCTTCCTGTTGTCGATGCTGAACGCCACGGAGGTCACCAAGCCTAGATGTGCCATGGGTTGGCCGAGGGGCCGGCCGGTGGAGGCATCCCACAGCCGCGCGGTCTTGTCCCAGCTTCCGGTGAGGATCGTCTTGCCGTCGGGGCTGAATGCGACGGCCACCACCATCGCATCGTGGGAGAAGACTTCCTTCAGTCCAACAAGGTGCCTGCGCCAGGCCGATAGGTTAGCCAGGGCGACGTGCCGTCCGTCCGTGTCTTTCGCCTCAGTGGCCATGCGTAGCGACTCAACGGTCCAGAGCATCCCGACACCGATCTGACCCTTCTCGAAGGCGAGCTGGCCGCGCTCGAGATCGAGCCTTGCGAGCCGACTGTTCGATTCGGCCAGTGATGACTCAAGTGCCTTGCCTCGTTCTTCCAGGTCGTTCGCCAGCCGGGTGATATGCTTGTTCGCAATGGCCTGACGATTGGCATGGAACAGAGCCATCGCGGCCACGAACACCAGAGCCAGGGCCGCGAAGCCCAGCGAGCCGGCAACCACGGGATTCCGCCGGCACCACCGCGCGAATCGCTCAGCGGATGACACCCGCCGCGCACGGATCGGCCGGTCTTCCACGAACCGGCGCAAGTCTTCCGCCACCGCCGCCGCTGTGGGATAGCGACCCGCCGGATCCCGCGCGGTCGCCTTGGCGATGATCGTCTCCAGGTCGCGCGGCTCGCTGGGAGCTCGTTTCTTCAGTCGCTCCGGCTCGTCGTGGAGCACGTGGTCGAGGAGCTTATGGCGATCGGACGCCTCGTAAGCCGGACGCAACGCCACCAACTCGTAGAGGGTCAGGCCCAGGCTGTACACGTCGGAGCGGGCGTCGCACTTCCCCTGGAACCGTTCCGGCGCCATGTAGCGGATGGTGCCCAGGATGTCGCCGGTGTGGGTCAGGTCGTCGGCCTCGGCCGTCTTGGCCAGCCCGAAGTCGGCCACCCAGACGTTGCCGTGGTTGTCCAGCAACAGGTTCGACGGCTTGATGTCGCGATGGAGGACGCCTTGGCGGTTGGCGTACTCCAGGGCTTCGGCCACCTGGACGCCCATGCGTGCGACGCTGCGATAGAACTGGCGGTCGGGGTCGGACGATGCCGACAATTCGGACGAGCCGGGCAGGATCACCTGGGAGGAGCCGGAATCGGTCGGAGAGCCGTTTGCGGCCGCCGAATTCACGTCGCTCACGGGCTCGGTCACCGAAGCGTCGCCCGGCGGCTGATTGGCTGCGAACCGACCGGTCATCAGCGAGCGGGCCGCATCGGCCGCCGTCAGGCCGGCGACCCGGCTCGCCTCCGCTACAAGCTTCGCCTCGGGTTTCCCACCGCGGAGCCGGCGCAGGTCGTCCAGCACGACGTCGAGTCCCAGGCCGGCGATGAACTGCATCACGAAGTAGTGGTGCCCGTCTTGCCGGCCCACGCCGAAGACCGGCACGATGTTGGTGTGGTGCAGCTTGGCGGCGGCCCTGGCCTCGCGCTCGAACCGCCGCACCTGTTTGGGGTCGAGCAGCGAGCTGGCCGAGAGCACCTTGAGCGCCACCCGGCGGCCGAGCGATTCCTGCTCGGCCTCGTAGACCACACCCATGCCGCCGCGGCCGATCTCGCGGAGGATGCGGTAGTCGCCCAGTCGCTGGATGCGCACGCCCACCGCCGCGTCATTGCCCGCGGCCAGCGAGCCGGTGGTGCCGCCGGAGCTCTCGCCCAGGTCTTCCATCATGAGCAGTGCCGGGAAGAGGTCGCGGATGTCGTCGGCGAGCTCGGGGTAGCGTTCGGTGTACTCGCGGAGCGTCGGCTGCTCGCCTCGCCGCTTGCGGTCGAGGAACTCCTCGGCCAGTGCCTCGACCGGGTTCCGACCGTCGCTGGAGGTGGACATCGGCTGACTCCTGCTAGAGTTGCTCCCTAAGCCCCGGTATGGACGACAGGATCTCCTTGAGACGCTTCAGTGCTCGGATATAGCGGTTGCTCGCCGCGGACTTGGTCAGGCCGAGAACTTGCGCGGTCTCGTCGTTGGACAGATGTTCGAAATGCCGCAAGGCCAGGACTTCGCGGTCGATCGGGTCCATGCCGTTGAGCGCCTCCTGCACGATCAGCTTGTGCTCGGCTCGGATGGCGGCCTTGCTGGCGCTGGTCATCTTGCCGAGGAGCTGGGCCGCCAGCGAAATCGAATCGGCCTGGGGGAAGGGCCCACGATGGAGCGAAACCTCCTGGCCGGCATCGCGCAGCTGGGAACCGAGGTGATATCGGTGCACGTCGGTCAGCCTCTGGCCGGCGATCAGCCGCAGCCAGAGGTGAAACGGCATGCTCGCTGGTTCACGGGCATATTCGGCGATCCGCTTGCGGACATCGAGGTATGCCTCCTGGAGCACGTCCGAGGAATCGACCCGGCCTGAGAGCCGGCGGTCGAGCCGCAGCCGGATCATCCGGCGGAGCCGATCGCGATAGCCATCGAAGAGCGCAGCCAGAGCCGACTCGTCGCCGGCCAAGGCACGCTGGAGCAGGTCGTTGTGGGAATCGTCTGGAGAATCGGACATCGTTCGGCTCCCTGAATAGATATCCGGGAACCGCCTGCCGCTGTCCACAGGCTTTCTGGCGATGGGCCAGGTAATGCTCTTGCTGGCCTGAAATGTGTGATCGGGCGAACAGCGTTGAAAGGGCGCGAACCTAGATTCTAGAGCTTTGAAATCAATGCAGTCGCGCCCGGCTTGACGATCGGCGTCACCCGGCCCATGACGACGAATTCCGCCTCGTGCCAGCGCTGGTCACGACGACTGGGGCCAGTTGCCAGACGCCATTGCCTTGGTGCACCCAGTGATAACCCGGCGGGGCCGTCCAGATACCCTCGTTGGGCGGCGGCTGATAGTAGGCCCGTCTGCGCTCCTCGGCCAGCACGCTCGACTCCTCGGCCCCCGCCACGAAGTAAATGAAGGCGGCGAGTGCGATTTGAGGCAGGTTGCCCTGGTAGATGCTATAGACGCCGAACGCCAGAGCCAAGGCCCGGCCGATCGTGGCCGCAACCGAGGTGGCGCGTGACCGGCCGATCCAGCCGGAGAGAAGAGCGCGAAGGACGCGGCCGCCGTCCATCGGAAATGCCGGAATCAGGTTAAAGAGCCCGAGGACCAGGTTTACCAGCATCATGCTCGCGAGGAATGATCCCACCGACGAGCCGGATTTAATTCCACCGAGCCCCAGCGCCTCAAGGCCCATGAGAGCCGCGACGATCGCGAAATTCACGGCAGGACCTGCCAGCGCGATCAGCAATTCCGCGCCGGGTGCACGAGGCATCCGCTCCAACCGGGCGACTCCGCCAATCGGGTAGAGCGTGATATCCAGAGTTTCGATCCCGAACCGACGCGCCATCAAGGCGTGTCCAAGTTCGTGCAGGACCACGCAGCCGAACAGCGCAACGATGAAGAGCGGGTGAATCCCGCCAGAGAGGCCGGGCAATAGAATCAGCAAGAAGGTCGGATGCAAGAACAAGTCAATTCCGGCGATCCGGCCAAGTTTCCACGAAATGCGCATCGAAGAGTTTATTCCTTTCCAGGATCAGGACGAGGTTATGCGATCCTGACCCTTTCATTGTACTTCGTTGGCAAATGCGGGAAAGTTCGGCTTCTTCGATTTGTGGGCAAGCGATTCCCGCGCTGGCATGTCCATGCCGGCTTGCTCGAGAATTCCTGGCCCGCGGTTCCGTTTCACCTCACCAGGATGCCGGGCCGCGCCATCATGTATCCCTTCACGCTCACGTCGAGCTGGGGCCAGTCCTGGGCGCCGGTCACTACTTCGTAGCCGCGCGAATCAATGACAACGGTGTCTTCCGAGCGGGAGGAGCCCACGCTGGGGTTCCAGCAAATGGCGATATCGGGCTGAATCACGAGGTTGCTGTCGGGGGTCAGCAGGGTTTCCCGGTGCGTGTAGCCAATCAGTGATCCTTGGTAGTCGAGTGTCCATTCGTGGGGGGCGTTGAATTTCTCGTAAATTCTCCTGCGCGACGAAATACTTCGGAAACAGGTTCTCCGGGCCTCGAGAAGAAGATGCAGGTGGCATCGACCATCGCCGCCAGCGTGTGGTGGGACAGGAATTCAGGCTCAACCGGACCGAAGGAGACCGTACGAGTGAGCGAGGCGCAGAGGCCGTGGCGGCGACCCGTGATCGCGATTGTGGCGCGCTTGAGAATGGGGGCAGCCTTGAACGTGGGCTGTCGATAGCGGGCCAGGCGGTCATCGCTGGCCACTCTCAGGTCCACGGGAAGGACACCCTCGCGAATCAGGCGATGAGCCAGGTGGCCGGCCACGTCGGCTTCGCGCTCGCCCCGATCAAAGTTGCGGCAGGTCGCCTCGACCGCAAGGGTCAGGGTCCGACCCAATTCGCGCAGCCGCTGGCGTTCCAGGCTGGTCAAGCGTTGGCGTAAACTGCGAAGCGGGTCACCTTCACGTCTCCATTGCACGCATCCGGTGGATCCCAGGTCGCTGACGATCCGTTTGTTGTGGCAGAGCTCCGCGATGGCCCGGAACGGCTCATCGAACCAGGGACGCTCCTTGAGCTGGAACCCAAGTCCCGCCAGTTCTTCTTCGAAAACGCGACTGCTCTGGACGTTGTCGGAAATCACCGCCCGCGATGTGCGGTTGATAAAAAGCAGCACGGAGCTGTATTCGGAGGTCAAATCTTGAGCGAGGTCGCCGCCGGAGGTGAACCAGGCGACCGAGTCAGCACGTCCAAGAACCACGCCATCCTGTTCGGTGGCGTCCAGAAAATCCCGGATTCGTTGATGTTTGATCTCGATATCTTCTCGGCGCCGCTTCAGCTCGCTGGATTCGTGGTCAGCCGTGGGGTCGGGCATGACCGGCAATGTGTCGATGGACGGTCGATCGTTGGCTGTAACCAGGACCGGGTCAAATTCGCCGGACAGATCGATCTCTCCGGGAATCGCTGTGATCAAGCCCGAAACATGAAGCTCGGTCGACACCGCGTCGCCTCCGAAAAACCACGACCATCCAGCACGCCCCCGCCGGGCGTACGGACTCTCACGCAAACAAACCGAGTATTAATGGTTTAAGGATTGGCTGCCCCTATCGTTCCAGGTTGTCTGCAAGAATTCAAGAATCTGGAAGGTTAAAATTTTAGGTGTCTTGATGGGGAAGTCGAGAGCGTGCCCCGCGCCGGGAATCACAAGGAGTTGGTTCGGTACCCCTGCGGCGGTCAAGGCCGAGGCCAATTCTTGGGATTGGCTGAACGGTACCAAGGGATCATCGCTCCCATGAACCAGAAAGGTCGGGGTGGCGCAGGGCTGACCTGATCCACCGGCGAGGCCGCGGCATAGCTTGCGGGCAGTAAGGACGGAGGCCCGCCCAGAAATTGTGCGACGGCCTTCCCTGCCTCGGGACTCTCGTTGTAAAGCGCGGTGAGGTCCGTCGGGCTGGAAAAGCTGACAACGGCCTCAACCGCGTCGGCTCCTGTCGGTCCAGGAATTCCGACGGCACCGGAGCCGGTACCGAGCAAGTTGGCAAGGTTCGCACCGGCGGATTCCCCCATGGCAACAATCTCTCCGCGGTTGAACCCGAAAGCTCCGGCATTGACCCGCACCCAGCTCACAGCGGTCTGGAGATCCTCGAGATTGATCGGCCAGGTCGGCCTACCGGGTGAGGACAGAGGGTAGTTGGGCGCGACCACGGCATAGCTATGGGGTACGAACGCCGACGCGATCCGGTCGCCGTACTCTCTCTTGTCATGAGTTCGCCAACCTCCGCCATGGATCGCCAATATCACCGGCCATCCACCCGCGGGCGCAACGCCACCCGGGAGATACACATCCAGTTGTTCGGGCTGTCCGTTCGCATCGGTGTAGGTGATGTTTCGATAGACGACCTGGGCCATCTCACCTTTGATTTTTGAAGGTGATAGAGCCGAGCTTGAAAGCAGATGAGCCTGGTCCCGGGGAGCTGTTCGCGGTTGCGAAATGACGGTGCCGGAAAGCAGTAATCGTTCTTCGAGACAAGCTGTTCCAAGCGGCAAGAACAGCCTCAAAGATCCTCGTCGCCTGTTATGACGTCCAGGCCGTTCAATGCGGCGCAAGAATTTTGGTGTACGCATGGAAAAAGTTGATGGCTCAGGGTGATAAGCAATGAGTGAACCGGGCCGATCTTTGTCTGCGTTAATGCCGGCTATGTTTAATTTGCACCGATTGAATGGTCTGTGCAAAATTGGCAAACTCCGCGTAGTGAACTTGCCACATGGAATGTGCCAAGGCAAGGGTTTTCACATAAGGAACCCGGGTTCACGGAGAACCAAAGTTTGAGAATGAAGCAACCCGCCAGATTCCGGTTTAGGTAGGCATCCATGAGAGATTTGCCGCGCTCCCTCCGTCGCTAGAATGGTGATGTTGCTTTTTCTTCTGCCAGACGCCGCCCCGAGAGGTCAAAATCGATGGATGCAGAGGCCCCCCGATTAACGCTGCTGGAGCGACGCGAAATCGAGGCTCGGATTGTGGGCCCCCTGATCCGGGCGTTTGCCGCGGAGCTAGGGCAGGAGCGGACGATCGTGATTCTTCGCCAGGTCATCGCCGAGCTGGCCCGGCAAGGCGGGGCCGACCTGGCGAAAGGTCTGGGAGAACACAGCCTGGAAGCTTTCTCTCGAACACTCGAACGCTGGGGCGAGAACGGCGCGCTCGAGATAGAGATGCTGGAGCAGTCAGCCGAACGTCTCTCGTTCAACGTCGTGCGGTGCCGCTATGCGGAAATGTACCACGCTCTCGGACTGTCCGAACTCGGTGCTAGCCTCTCTTGCCACCGCGACTTCAAGCTAGCGGAGGGCTTCAGCCCCGAGATCCGGCTGGATCGCACCCAGACGATCATGGAAGGTTCGCCGTTTTGCGATTTCCGGTTTCACAAGCGCAAATCAGACAATCCGGAGATCGATGCCGGACAAGTCAATGACCCGGAATAAACGGAGCAACTTACCGCACTGATCACGGCTTCTGCGAATAACCGGCGCGCTGGGTTCCCTCGTCCCGTTTTCCGGGCGGGACGCTCGCCGACGCAAACCGGAACGGAACTCCCAAAAGGTTTGACCAGAGCTGTTGCTGATTGCTCGAGAGAACCGAAATCGCTTTTTGGTTAAGGTTCTGCTCAACGGATGGTGCCGACCGGCCTTGTCCCCGGGTCCGATTCCTCTCGGCGATGATTTGCGCCAGTGCCTGCTGCTGCTCGGGTGTGAGCCTGAGATATTCGGCGACGGTGGGCCGGCTGAGCATCGCCGGAATGCCTTCCCATTGCAGCTCGATCTGCCGGAGCCTCGTGAGCTGGTTGCCGGTCAGGTTATTGCCGAGCCATTCAAGCTGGGCTTCATCAATGGCCCGCCGCTCGGCCACCACGGCGGTTCCGGTCTTCCCGCGCAGGGTGAGGGCTCTACGAGTGAGCTCATTGATGGTGTTTTGAGTACCCAGGATCTGTGATCGTTCGAGGTGCAGATCTACCTGAACGTCCGGGCGTGAAAGCAGGAGCAAAGGGGCCGTCCGGATGCCGAAACGATCGTCCGGCAAGCACCACGGATCGGGATGGCTGGGATTCTGAGCGCGCGACAAACACGCTGCGCCGAGGTTCAGCCAGAGAATTCCAACGAGGAGAATCCATCCCTTGCTCTGACGCATGGCCTGGTTCCCTCCAGTGCCCGGGTCGTGGAACGAGTTCGGCAGACGTTCGCCCGTTCTCTGCTCTCGGATGAACAGGCACGCTGCCACGCTTCCGGTTACAAGGTCCGGAAGCGTGGCAGAGAGATCGTCTTATACGGCGAATCAGGCAATCGGGAAAGATCAGTGTTCAGGCTGGACCTGGCGATCGAGCAAATGCCTGGTGTCGCAGTGATATTTGACTGAACACATTGTGGCTATTGACCATCCGGCGATGACTGCTGGCCGCTGAGACCACGACGCTCGCGCAGGCTTTGCCGGCGGGGGGTGGCCGCTGGCTTGGTGGTCGTGGTGGCGTCGGCTCCGGAATTGGTGGTGGCGGCAGGTGTGGCCGGGGCGGTGCTGCCGTTGGCCGCCTGGTTGGTGGTGCCGGCAGTGTTGCCGTTACCGTTGGCGTTCCCGTTCGCTCCGTTCCGCCGGCCGCCCGGTCCGCCTGGTCCTCCACGGAAGAAGCCCTGCGTGATGGAATCAAGGTCAAACGCTTTGCCGAGCATTTTCTTGAACAGAGAGACCTGACGTCGGTCCATGGCCTTGAAGACCATGGCGTACTCGCGGTCGCGTAGCTGGGACTGCGCTTTCGCGTTTCTTCCATCTTGGCTTTGACTTCGGGCTGCTCCATGACTTTCTGCATGGCCGCTGGATCGAAGCGGGGTCCGTTGTTTTGCTGACCATTGGCTCCGCCACCGCGATTTCCGCGTCCACCACGGCCACCACCTTGTCCATTCTGTGCCTGTCCATTTTGGCCGGCAGCGGGAGTGGCTGGTGCATTGGGATCAGTCTGTGCGCCGGGAGCTGGGGGATTTCCGCCAGCGGGCTGATTCGGCATCAGCGAACGCATGAACTGAAAGTTCGTTCGCATGAGCTCGCGCTGGGTTTGATTGGCCTGGTTCAAAACTTCCTGGATCTCGGCGTGCTGTTCGTCGGTGATCTCGAGCCGTTCGACCACATCTTCGCGAAGTACGGCTCCCGGGCCTTGAACCTGGAGTTGAATCTCCTTGAGCCGCTTGATCTGGGTTTTGTCCAGAGTTCTGGCGAGCTCGTTTTCAAATTGATTTTGAAGCTGCTGCATCGTCTCGCGCATCATTTGCCAGCCCTGGGCTTGCACGGCGTTGGCCGCTTGCCGTCCCTGGAACCCGGCGATTTGCTGTTGTACGGCAGGGTCGACCTGACCGCCCTGAACCCGCCCCCCATAGACCTGGGGCTGGTAGCCCCGGCTGTTGAGGGCACCGGCAAGTGCATTGCCGGCTCCCGATCCGCGTGCGTCGACGTTGGGGTCAATTTGCGGTTGCTGCAATGCGCCGGCTTGAGCCTGCTGGGCCGCCTGGTTGCTAAGCGCTTGCATCTGCTGGCGCATCTGGTTCATCACCTCGCCGCGTTTTGTGTTTTGATCGTCGGCGAGTTGCTTGACTTTCGCCTTCTGACGATCGGTCAGCTTGAGCTCTTTGGCAACGGCCTCATTGCCGGCCAGTGCGATGAGACTGCCTCCGGGTCCTCCTCCAGGGCCGCCAAAGCCCCCGGGACCGCCAGGGCCGCCTCCGCGCTGCCCGCGACCACCCCCACCCCCAGCGCCGCGTCCGCCGGCAGGGGCTTGCGCCTGCGAGTTGATCGCCGCGGCCGCCAATGAAAAGACCAAGGCCAACATCAGTGTGATTCGAATGCGAGACATCGCGTTGCTCCTCGTTGTCTCCGCCGGGCACATCCGCCTTCGGTGGAAAAGGCGCGCACGCCCAGCGTCTGAGCCGTTAGTTTATCATCTTAGCGGCATTCTCGCACTGTCCGGCCACAAGAACTTGCAAAAGCGACGGAATCTTGCCCTGGGTCGAAACCTTTAGAAGAGCCCGGTCTTCCGGCCCTGCATTCACCGCGCGCTCCAGAGCCATGCGGCGAGCACGAGCGTCGCTGCTAAGGTGCCCAGCCGCATCACATTGCGGTAAATCGTATAGCGGCGGCCCAGTCCTAATGATCCGGCAGTTCCACCGTCAAGGGCCACTGCTGCGTGCGCGGTAATTCGCTCCAGGTTAGCCAGCGTGCTCATACCCACCAGGTGTATCAGCCAGAGCAGCAGGAAGCCCACGCCGTGATCGAGCCAGGCCTTCCAGGGAACAGGCGGAATGCCAGGCTTCCACCAGGCGGGGGTGATCAGCGGTTTGTCGCTCTGGTAGACCACAAGCTGGGCCGCTCCGGTTGCGACTGCAGCGCCATCGCTGACCCGCAACGCCAGGTTCAGCGGCTGGGGAGTTCCTTTCGTCGGCGTCCCTTGCAAGACTCCTGAAGCGGGATCGAAATTCAACCCGTCCGGCAGCGGTCCGTCGAGGTTCCAGTGCAGCCCCCCCCGGCCACCGATGGCCGCCAGGGCCACGGCATAAGGTCGTCCGGCGATGGCTTCGGGTAGCGCCTGGGGGGTGGTGATCGACAGCGGAATAGGCGATTCCGCGCTCTCTCGAGAGTTGCCTTCCCCCGGCGGCGCCATGTCGATGGCCTTGGGAAGAAGGGCCATGATCACCATCGTCAGGAGCAGGATGAACAGCAAGGCACCCGTGAGCTTGGTCACGACCACGGCGACGAACGAATCTTCGCCCGAGCCACCGAACTCGAGGCCCGAACTCCCACCTCTACGATTCCGGCGCATGGAACAGTCCCCGTCAGCGTCCGATGAATTTCACGACCTTCGGCCATCCGGACCATCACTTCACGCGGCGCGGACCGACTCGGACCGTGATGATCCCGCGGCACGCTCGTCGAACATCTTCTTGACGATGTTGCGATAGAGCGAGTTTCCTTGCTCGATGCTCACGTTGATCAACTCGAGAGCGTCCTTGAGGTTGCTCATGGTGCTCGCGAGCTGCTCCTGGGTGGTACGGCTCGACTTCTCGTATGCCGATGACCAGGAATCAGACAGGCTTTCGATCGCCTTCGTCGCGCGGTCGAGCCCGCGCTTGATGTCCTCGAGCTGCGGATCGGGAACGGCCGATTGAGCCAGGGCGCGCTCGATGCGCGACAGCGTCGAGGCCCCCTGCCGCATCGCTTCCCCGGCCGTTTCCAGCACCTCGAGCTCGTTGCCCACCCGTCCTATGGCGTCGGCCCCTTGCTGGAAGGACGCCATCGACCGCGGCAACTGTTCCATCGACGCAGCAAGTTGAGCGATTGGCGCCTTGAGATTCTGGCCAATCTTGACGGCCTCGACCTGGAGCGCCTCGGCCGCCGGTGCCAGGATGGTCGCCAGCTCGCTGCGCAATTGAGCCAGGTGCGGACTGATCAGCTCGTCGAGCCGATCGGCGAACGGATCCTTGGTTCCGACGCCCGGCAGCACATGCTCCACGACCCAGCCGTCGACACGGGCCAGCAGAGCCTCCGACCTGCGGTAGACCAGGGTTTGCACCAGCATCAGCGCGGCGCTCAAGAACAAGGCAAGCAACGTGCTGTCAAAGGCAATCTGGAGTGCCGAGGTCACGCCGGTCAGGTTATTCAGAAACGCATCCAGATCTTTCACCAGCGGCAAGACCTTGCTGATGTTCATCAGGGCTTTCGAGATTCCTTCGACCGTGCCGATGAAACCGATCACGGGCAGCAGGTAAAGGATATACCGCGTGAGCGTGAACCGGCCCGCCATGTGTTCCTGGTCCAGCCCGGAAGCCTCGCGATTGATCTCCATGAGCTGGGATGCCGAAGGGGTGCTCATCTCACGGATGTTGCCCACAAGCTGACGCACCCGTACATGCAAAATTCGGCCGTCGCTGGTAAGCCCCGCGGCGATTGCCGCCACCTCGCCCGAGCCCTGCACCGACCCGGAGGTCCCGGCCCCACGCTTCGAGCGCCCCACCGATGTACTGGAGCAACCGGCTCGCTTCATCGAAAGCCTTTTCGTTCCTCCAGAGCCACCAAAGCTCACGCCCCAGCGTCACGACTGCCCAGAGATAGATCGCCGTGCCAACGTACTGTTCCCATCCGCGCTGAAACATCAAGGTCGGGTTGAAAATCATCAGCCCGATCGGAAACAAAAGCGCCAGTACCAGCATGCTCGAAGCGGCGAGATAGCCCATCTTTGGCAAATCGTGAGGACTGCGTGCCATCCGTGGAATCCTTCCTGGAACCTGCCCCGGCCGGGTTTGCCGTCAATTGCAGCCATCATTCCCGCAAATACCCGACGCTCGGCATAACCACGAAAATCCGTATCAACCCCCTCATCGGCACGATCAGGCCGGAACCTTGAGCTTTTTCTGGATTTCTTTTTGATCCCGGCTCGGATCAGGTGTCCAGGACCTCGAACGGCCGATTCGAGGTTGATAGGCGGGCCGGCTCAGCGCGTTGTTGGCGCCTTGATTGCAGCCTGTGCCGGCTTCCGGTCGGGCGTTCCTGGATCCTGGCGAAGGACCAGTATCCGGTCGTGAGCGATGAGCACAATATCGTCGCGGCCGTCGCCATCGACATCACCGATCACCTGGTCGCGCGGCTCGCTCAGGTCACCGACCCCGCGAAAGATCTTGCGCTCGAAGACCTTGAAGGTGATCGCGTGGAGGAGGTCTTTTTCGCCGGCGTAACTCGCGATTTCCAGCATTTGTTCGGCGACGTCCGTGAAGACGACGTCGGGGACGCCGTCTGCGTTCACATCGCCCGTGGCGAGGTCGGAAAGGCGTGCTTCGTTGCGTTTCGTCTCGTAGCTGGCGATCGTCTTGAGGCGTTGGCCCCTGGCCCCGGTCTGGAGGACGCCGAAGCGGTCCGAGCCGGCAATCAGCAGATCGTCGCGGCCATCCCCATCAAAATCGGCGACATGCAGGCCTTCGAAGCTGATGGAGCCCACCGCCAAGCTGCCGCCGGGCCGGAAGACGCCATCCTTCTGCTTGAGAAATAGCAGTGAGCGGCTCGTGCGGTCGAACAAGACAATCTCCTTTGTGCCATCTCCGTCGGCATCGAGCGCCGCGGCACCCTGGATCACGGCCGAGCTCCGTCCCGAATTGAACTGGGTCTTGATTTCCCACTGGCCCCGGGAATCAAGCTGGATCTGCCGCGCAAACGTGTTCTGAGCCACGATCACGGCCGGTCCGTTCAAATCCATGACGCTCAGGCCGGCAGGCGTCGCGGCCGCCATCGGGCCCAGACTGCCGGTAAAGGCCGAGGGTGTCTGTCCCTTTCTGCCGATCAGCAAGACCGGCGACCCATAACCGGTGAAGACGAGCAAATCGGACAAACCATCGCGATTGATGTCAATCGTCTTCAGGCCAACCGGCGGACCGTTGAGTCCGGCAATGCTCACCAGTTCGGCCGGGCCCCAGGAGTAGGCCTTGAAGGTGTCTGACCCTTCCCGCTTCAACGCCCGCAAATCGAATGAATCGTTGCCGTTTGCCGCTTTTCCCTTGACGATGTAGACCAGTTCCGGCTGCTTGTCGCCATCGAGGTCGGCAAGGTCCAGGGCCACCGGCTCGCCCGTGATCTGCAAGGGCGATGGAAAGGTGATACGTCCATCGACCAGAGTGCTCCGGCCTATCTGTTTTTCCTGCTCGGATAGAACGTAAACCTCATCCTTGCCGTCACGGTCCAGGTCGGCCAGGCGAACGATCCGACCGCCCAGCAGACTGGGAAACGACTGCCCCGCGGTCAGGCCCGATCGTTCACCCTGGCGATAGAGCCAGACCTGTGCATTGGCCGGGTCGGAGACGACGATATCCTTCCGCTTGTCGCCGTCCAGGTCGCCAATCGCCAGCGACCGGCCGCGATCAGTTCCCTGAGAAAGTCCGAAGAAGATCAGCCGACCCCACTTGTTCTGTTCATCGTTCGCCGATTCCTCGAGCGTCAAGACCCTTCCCCGGCCGGACTGGTTTTCGATCGTGAGGATCTCGTCACCGCCGCGGCCGTCGATCTGGCCGAAGGCGATCGCCCGGGGTGGTTCAATCTGAAACCGCTGCTCGGGACCCAGCTTCTTCTCACGCGTGGCGAACCGGACGTGAATAGGATGATCCGTCCCACCGTCGAGCATGATCAGGTCGAGGGCTCCGTTGCCGTCCAGGTCGACCAGTTTCAGCACCCGGGGATTGCTCGCGGTGTGAGGCACGCGCTCGGGCTCGGAAAGGACTCCGGGGGCTGTCTGGAACATGAAAATCAGATCGTTCTCGGCGAGCAGCGCGATATCGTCGCGGCCATCCTGGTCCAGATCTCCCACGGCCAGCGCACCGGGTAATTCGAGGGCGTCGCCGCTATTGATTTTCTTGCTGCCGCCGAATCGGCCGGAGCCCTCATTGAAAAGGATCTCCACCTCGGCGGGGGTTCCGTAATAGACCAGGTCGGGCTTGCCGTCGCCGTTGAAATCGCCGATTCCCATGCTGACAATCTCTTTGTTCACCGGGATGCTCGCCAGTCGCATCCTGTGATCAAACTCCAGGTCATTGACCTCTTTGCGGAACGGCCGCGACTCGGATTCGTCCTTCGGCCGCTTGGAGCTCAAGAGCAAGTCGATACGAGATCGCGCATTGTTGCCGACTATGATGTCGCCCGTCTTGTCGCCGTCCAGGTCGCGAATCATCAGGTTGCCGATCCGCCGTTCGAGCTTGTAAATCTCGAGTGGCTGGAAACCGAAGTAATCGGCGAGCTTGGGGGCGTCGGCCGGAGCCTGGGCCTGCACGGTTCGAGTCAGAAGAAGAACGGGCCCTACCACCATGAGGACCACCTGAAGCCATTGCATGCCATGACGTGTCATCATTCGAGCCATTCTGCTGATCCCGTGGAACAGTGAGGCCGGCGATCCGCCGCTTGCCGTTACAGTTTGCGCGTTTAGCCTACGTCCGTGACGACCTGGCGACAAGATCGGGTCGCCAGGATTGGGAAGGAACTTACCGGCTCATTTCCCGCCCGGATGATCCAAGGGTTTCACCGCCAGGCTCACCCGATCCGCCATATCGAACGGCTCCAGGCGAGGCTCGGGCAAGGTGTTGTCGTGAACCAGAGCGTCTTTGGTGCCGACGAAGTAGGTGCGCGTTGCGGCGACGTCGAGGTTGAATACCGGCACGGTGAGTTCAGATGCGAGCGAGACGACGTGCACGATGCCGGAGAGCGTGCGAAGGGTGTCACCAGTGCGTAACTGCTTGGCCATGGCCCATCCTTTTCCAACGCGCCAGAACCGATGGTAGGTGCCGGCCGTGATTGTCTCTCCGTTATCAAGCGCCACACGGATGGTCTTTGATGGGGCGTTGCCTGCCACCCCCGCTAATCAGACCCAGAGAAGAGCCGCACCACCTCGGGCTTGGTCACCTTGCCCATGGCGTTGCGCGGCAGCTCCTTGAGAACGAGCAGCCGGGTGGGCAGCTTGTAGGGTGCCAGTCGGTCGCCTGCCCAGCGACGTAGTCCCTCCAGCGCGAGTTCCGGCCCGGTACCCAGGACCAGTGCGGCGGCGATACGTTCGCCCCATTCCGGGTCGGGCAGGCCGACCACCGCGACCTCACGGATCGACGGGTGTTCCCGCAGCACCTCCTCGATTTCGAGTGCGGATACCTTGTATCCACCGGTCTTGATGATATCGACACTGCTGCGGCCGAGAATTCGATAGGACCCCTGCTCTAGAACGGCGATGTCGCCGGTGCGGAACCAACCGTCGCGGAAAGCCGTTCCGGTCGCCTCGGGCCGGCGCCAGTATTCCTGGAAGACCGATGGCCCGCGAACCTCGATCTCGCCCGGTGTGCCGGGGGCAACATCCCGCCCCGCTTCATCAACCAACCGGACCATGACACCCGGCAAAGGAGTCCCCACGAACCCGGGCCGGCGCTGGCCGTGCAACGGGTTGGACAGGGCCATGCCGATCTCGGTCATTCCATAACGCTCGAGCAGCACGTGGCCGCTGATCTTCTGCCATTGATCGAGCACATTGACCGGCAAGGCGGCTGATCCACTGACCATGAGCCGGAGCTTGCGGCAGCCGTCGGCCAGTCTTGCCCGCCGATCAGGCGGCGCTGCCTCCCACGCGGCAATGAGCCGGCTGTAGATGGTAGGCACCGCCATGAAGAGCGTTAGCTTGCCGCCCGCAATGGCCTCCCAGACGAGCCCCGCGTCAAACCTGGGATGGATCGTCACCGTCGCGCCCGACCAGAGGGCACAGGTCAGTACGTTGATAATGCCATGAACATGGTGCAGTGGCAGCACCAGAAGGATATGATCGTCTTGCCGCCATTCCCAGGCGTCCACGAGGCTGGTGACCTGCGCCTCGATGTTCGCGTGTGTCGTGACCACGCCTTTAGGACGGCTGGTGGTACCGCTCGTGTAAATGATCATCGCGCGGCGATTCGGTGCGGGTACTGGCAGGATCGGTGGAACGGCACTTCCGTCTTTGCCACCAAGCAGCTCGCTGGTGAGCAAGAATCGCAAGCCGCGCGCCTCGGCAATGGGCCGTAGCCGGTCCGCCATCTCGGGTGAGGCGACAACCACCTCGGCACCGGAGTCTTCGACGGTGTAAACCAGCTCCGCGGCCGGATGAGAGATGGCGAGGGGCACGGCCACTCCGCCGGCCCGCCAGATGCCCCATTGCGTCGCCACGTGAGGGAACCCTGGAGCGACCAGGAAGGCGACCCGAGCATCGCTCAGCTCGTCCGTGCCGGCCAGCAACCGGAGCGCGACAACGGCCGAGGCATCAAGCAAGTCGCGGTAACGAAACGTCCCTTCGGGAGCGATCACGGCAATGCGGTCAAGGTGAACGACGGCGCGGGCCACGAGCGGAAGGCTTGCTTCCTGTAAATCCATGGTCCGCGATGACCTCCCAGAAAAGAATTCGACAGAGCGATTACAGCCCGTAGCTTGAGCGCAGATAGAGCGCACCGTAGGGCTCCGACATCTGGTCGAGAAGTTCTTCCTTGCTGGCGGGGGCAGCATCGAGTTCTTTTTCGATCCGGTTCAGCCAGGTGCATTCTTTGGGTGCCAGCTTGAGTGTGTTGGCGGTCTGGCCTTCCCGGAGGATCGCGACGGCGGTCTGCCCAGCGGCCACGGTGCGTCGATAGGTGTTTGGGGCCGCGACGATCGCCTCGGCGATGCGGTAGACGGCACGCGGGGACAGGATGGCGGCCTGCGGGCTGAGCCACTCATCGGATTCGGTCAACCAGTCGCGCAGGGTCAAGGCCTGGTTCTTGGCGGTCGCGATATTCATGAGCCGGCAATCGTAGGCCAGGGTTTCCGCGTAAGCTTCCGGCGCGTTGCCCGAAAGTAGCCGGATGTTCTGCACCGACTCGTTGCTCCAGAGGTCGCACATGGCGGAGGCGATGTTGCCAAGGGGACTGAAATGGGCACAGGTGGCCGACTTGCCTTCCATTGCGATCGGACAGCCGGTGATGGCCTTGATCAC
This sequence comes from uncultured Planctomycetaceae bacterium, assembly GCA_963797295.1. Lineage (GTDB taxonomy): Bacteria > Planctomycetota > Planctomycetia > Isosphaerales > Isosphaeraceae > Aquisphaera. Next base: position 140,573 of record CAWCPP010000051.1, on the reverse strand, counting down.
CGGTCCCTCATAGGCACAGTCTTTCGACGGTCCAACCGCGCCATGCTCGAATGCGACCAGGCTGCGTGCCGCGCTCATCGCCCGGACGACCGCGGCAAGCACCTCGGGAAGCATCTTCTGGTGGGCAAGCTGCATCGCCGTGTTGGCAAACCCGCAGGCCGTGTCGCCGCCGGGTACGACAGCGCGATCGCCGCGGGCACAAATCGCGGTGATGTTGTCCCAGAGCCAGGCCATGTCGAGCGGGGCCAGCACGCCGAGGGCAAAGACAATTCCCGGAATGTTGCCGTACATCAAAGCCTGGTCGTGAACCTCTTTGCCGCCCACCGATTCGATCGAGAGAATATCCGCGCCCGCGTCGCGGCAGAGCTCAAAGGTCCTCTTGACTTTCTCCCAGACTGGTCCGCCGCGCAACTGAGGCGGCTTGCCCTGGTCGCGTATGTCCGTGGGAGTGACTCGCAGAGCGCACTTGAGATCCGAGCGTTCGCTCGCGCCGCACAGGTGCCGGTGCAATAGCGCAGTGATCTCGGCACCCCACTCCGGTCGCTCGGTCATCGCCGGCAGAAGCTCGAATTCGAGGACGATTCCCGGCACTCGCAGAGCCACCGCACGCTTCAGAATGTTGCGGGCCATTTCATCATAGTGCCCGCAAATCTTGCCCCAGTTGGCCGGGATGACGTCGATGACGGGCAGAGTGAAATTGACCTCGGGAAAGACCTGACCGGCGCCGATGGTCAGGCCGAAGCCGCACGAGACAGGTCTGGTAGCCTGGCCGAAGACGAGTTGCTGGGGATCGGAATACGCCAGGGCGGAATAACGATGCGTCATTGCTGGATCCTTCTGATCAAGTCTCCGTCGGGCTTCTTCGGCAATTGCTCCGACAGGGAATTCGGCTCGCTCGATCCGGACCGGCCGTCGCACATGCGTAGCGCGGCGGGAGACCTGATAATAACCCAGGGGCATGCGAGGTGACAGTGTGGAGGCTAGCCGGGCGCGCTCAAACCCGAAGTCCGGCGAGGCTTGGGTTGTTCAAAAGCTGGTAGGGCCGGATCAAGGGAGCAAGTGTCTCGCCGCGTTGCGTGATGTGGGTGCGGGCGATGGGACCGAGCTGGCCCGACGCATTGACGAGGTAGGCCACGCGCCACGGGTCAATTCCCATCAACCGGGCGCAGGTGGCGTCGACCGCTGGCAAGCTGGTGCCCATCACGAGCACTCCGGAGGCCTTCGGAGTGCCCATGATCGGACCGTCGCCTTCCATGCCGATGATGCCGTCGACGATGGCCAGGTGGGGTCGAACAGCGGCCGCGATGTCGAGGATCGACTCGGGAATCCCCGCGTGGTGAAGCACGTTTTTGGGCCAGCCGTAGCAGACGCCCGGCATCACTCCAAAGAGGTTCTTGAGCGAAAGGGTGACGCCTGCCCAGTGATGCGTTTTCATCTTGGGCATGGAAACCACCAGGTCGGCCCGGCGCAACGTGACCGGCAACATCAGCTCGTGGAGCCGGGTATAGCCCAGGAAATTGGGCACAGAAAAGACATCATCATGATTCAGGTCGATGAATTCCAGATGGGACTCGGCCAGCACGGGCGCCAGGCCCGACTGGTCGAGAACGTATTGGGAATCGCGGCAGTGCCCCTGCCCTTCGGCCACGATGACCTCGCGCGCCTGCCAGCGGCGGAAGACCTCTCCGGCTGCGCGTACGACCGCGGGATGCGTATTGATCTGCGGATCGCTGCGGGTCGGCTCGACGAGATTGGGCTTGAGCAAGACGGACTTGCCTTTACAGAAGGCCGGGCCAAGCCCCAGTTCCCGCAAACCGTTGCGGATGACCTGTTCAAGATCGTCCGTGTAAGAAGCGGCACGGGCGATAAAAACGTCGGCACGAAGGGCGGCCTCATCGTATTCACGCGCCGACTTGAGCGCCAGACCGGCAGCCGTCGCGGCACCCGCCGCTGTGAGAAAGGAGCGTCGTCTCATGAGCGCAATTCCCCGGGAACAAGAGAATGATAACCGCTCGCCAGGAGCAGCAGGCTCAGTCCCGTCGTCACATCGCGGCGGCCGGAGTAGAGCGCGTACGATTCGCTCAGCCATTCTTCCGCCGCGGGCGGGCTGGCGTTCCAGGCCCGCAGGCCGAGCACTCCCCAGGCCAGCGAGATGGGAGCGCGAACTTCGGGAAGTGTCCGCACCAGGTAGGCGATGGCCGGATCGACCGATCGCGGGCGGTTCTTGCTCGCGTGAGCCGCCAGCGCAAGCAAGGCCAGCCCGGTCGGTCCAGGTTGTGGACGAAGTTGCCGGCCGAAGACGGAAGTGTTGCCGTAGTTCCATCCCCCCTGAGCGAGAGCCCGGTTGAGGATCACGCCAATCCCCTCGATGACGCGAGGATGATCCCCCAAGCTTTCTCGCTCCAGCGCCAGGATCGCCATTGCCGTCGGTTCCAACCAGGAATGCGTCCCCTCGATCCAGGGCCAGCCGATCAGGTTGGGGTCATGTCCGACCACACTGCCCAGGTAAGCGGCCTCGACCGCGACGGGGCTGCCTCGATGCGCAAGCAGCCAGGCGACGGCTCGCTTCCGCGCCCGGTCGTGAACCTTCAGGATGTTCCAGACAAGGATGGCATACGGTGTGGACCAGCACGGTGTCGGTAAGGTGGGCGAGATTCCGAGTGATCCATCGGTATTCTGCAGCGACTCGAGCCAGTCAGCACCTCGCTCGATCGACTCGCCGCGGGCCGGTGACGATGGATCTGAGCGGCTGGTCCAGAGCCCGAGGCAAGCCAGCGCGGTGGTTTCGGCGCTCGGCCCGCGATCCGTGCGATATCCCCAAACCCCGGCATTGCCGCGGAGTCGCAGCAGCTCTTCGCCTGCCCTGCCACCCCAGTCGTTCATGGCCTGGCGTCCCTCGCAGGTCTCGATGGCCAACCCGCGTAGGCCAGTACAGATGGATTTCATGCCTGCGCGAAAAACGATCCCCGGATTCTCCTTTCCTAACATAGAACACGTCATGAGACTCGCGGGGCGGCGCGATCACTTTTCAAAGAACGGCAGGTGGCCAGACATTCTCCAGACAAGGCGAGGAGGGCTTCATGCGGTGTAGGTGCATCACATATGTTGCCAATTTGGAGAGATTCGTCGTGGGTCGTCAACGCGTAACCGAGTGATCAGTCCGTAATATTGACTCCGTTTCCGTACATGACCTAGGGTTGAAATGATGCTGGTGACAACGGGTCAAGCAGAGCGTTTCCTGCAACTGCATTGCCGAACGATTTCAAAGTGTGTTCCGTGCACTGCATCGCTCTCGACAAAGCAGCATCGCGCTTGTCCTACCGTATGTTTCGTTGCCTCTAGAAGGAGATCTCCATGCAAGGCGTCATCACGAAGGTCCAGCGGTTTTTGGTCAGCGAGGACGGCCCGACGGCCGTCGAGTACGCGGTCATGCTGGCACTGATTTTGGTCGCGTGCATCTCGATCGTGACCACGCTCGGCAAGAGTATCAGCAGCACGTTCTCCTCGGTGAACAACTCACTCTCCTCTTGATGTCCACGCGGACCGTGGAATCGGATTCCACGGTCTCCAGGAAACGGACTGGTCTGATGATGAGGAAAAATGGGTGAAGCAGCGGGTGGAGCCCGTCGCTTCACCCTTTCTCTTGTCGATCGAGTTGGAGTGAAGATCCGCCGTGGGCCGGAATTGGGGACGGCGGGCGAATCCAGGCCGATTTGACAGACCAGGGTACGCGACCCAAGTTACTGTTGGACATTCAGTGCAAAAAGCGAGCCGACTCCTCCGGCGTTTCGGCGCTCACGGGGAATCGAAGTTGTTCGAGGAGTATGTGATGACACAGGTGCCTCCGTGGGTAATCTGGTTGGTCTCGGCGGTACTGGTCGAGGCGGCCGTCATTGACGGCAAACAGCTTCGCGTTCCTAACTGGCTGACATTTCATTTCGTGGTTGGAGGGTTGGTGTATGCCGCCTGGAGCGGAGGCCGCGATCAGTTACTCTGGTCGCTGGCGGGAATGGGCGTGGGCCTGATCTCGCTTCTGCCCCTCTATGCCATCGGCGGAATGGGAGCCGGTGATGTCAAGTTGATGGCCGGACTTGGAGCCTGGCTGGGGCCATGGCTGACGCTCTTCACATTCATCTCCTCGGCGCTTGTGGGAGGGTTGCTCGGCGCGGCCATGATCCTCACCTCGGGCAACCTGATCCGCCACTGGGTGATGTTTCAGACGATCGGCCACGAGATTCTTTCGATTCGCAATCCCGCCGTGCTGGCCGAGAGAGCCGGCGAGCGCAAGAAAACCATGATGCTGCTTCCTTACGGCATCCCGATCGCGATCGGATCCATTGCCTATTTCGGCTGGATGGGGCTGTTCTTCTAAGACCGCTGGTTACCACACCCAGGACCGCGACCGACAACGATTCCTGAGTCTTCGAGAGCCAGGTGGGCAGAAATAGCTCGGTGAACCCCGAAAGCCCTTTTGGGGGCGGAAAGTGAAACCCGGAGATGAACGGCAGATCGCTGACGGTGCTGGTACTTGCCGTCTTTCTCGGCCTGGGCGCCATGCTGATGACCAGGCGTCTGATGAGCAAGCCGGCGACCGTCCAGGACGATACACAAGAGATTCTCGTCGCCACTCGCGACTTCAAGGAGGAGGAGATTCTCAAGCTAGACATGGTCAAGACCGTACGCATGAGCAAGTCCGCCGTTCCGGTCGGTGCGTTTTCGTCATTCAAGGACGTGGAAGAGCGATGGGTCAAGACAACCATGCTCGAAGGCGACCCGATCGTGGACAAGAAACTTGGACCGAAGGGGTCGCCCCCCGGACTGGTGTCGAACATCCCTACGGGCATGCGCGCCTATGCCGTGGAAGTTAACGAGCAGTCCGGAGTGTCCGGATTCATTCTTCCCGGCCATCACGTGGACGTGGTGCGGTTTGAGACCAACGACAAAGCCCAGATGCAGCGCGGAGAGACAATTCTCCAGGACATCCAGGTTCTCGCGGCCGGGCAGGTGTTCACCCGACCAGAGGAGAAGGCGCTTCTGAACCGAACCGTGACGCTGGCCGTCAGTCCCGACCAGGTCGATGTCCTCGTCGCCGCCAAGGCCAAGGGACCGCTGTCCCTCTCGCTCCGCGGCGTCAATGATCATGAAGTTGTCAATCGCCCGAAACCGAAGCCCGAGATCAGCGAAGAAGAAAAAGCCCGAAGAGCCAAGCTCGAAGAGGAGGAAAAAGTTCGACGAGCCAAGCTGGAAAAAGACCTCGAGGAGGTCAAAGCGGCGCTCGCCAAGAAGATGGCCGAGCCGCCACCCCCTCCGCCAGTACCCAAACCGCCGGAGACCAAGCTCGTACAAACACGCTACCTGTATATCTACCGGCCGCTCCAGGAAAAACGAGCGGGAGACTATCCCGAACGAATCGCCATCAACGAAGCGGCCAGGAAGATCGCCCACAAGAAGGTGGAACTCGACGACGATGAGCCCAGTGCTGTCGGCTTCGGCACCACCAGGGTCACCGAGGCCGATCCTGGTGGCAAGAATTAGTAGACAGATCTTGCTGATGCATGACCTTCCTCGCAATCGTCGCCAAGCCCCGCCCCACAATCATAGCAATAAATGCACAGTCGACGATGAACCGCTATCCGTCGAGGATGTCGGACACGCGAGATCCCTAGCGTACGGGTAGATGACACATGAGGGATGTGATACGAGTCGTCCTGGTTGATCCAAACGATGAGTCGAGGCAGGCGCTACAGCGTCTCCTGGGCTCGATGGGTTCAGTCTGGATCGCCGAGGTCCTCCCCAGCTACGCGATCGCGGCGAGCCGAATCGTCGAGATCGCTCCGGACCTATGCCTTGTCGCTCTTGACTCCGAGCCGAGCCAGGCAATCGATCTGATTGCCAGCATGGCGCTGTCGGTGCCGAGCGCCGTGGTGCTTCCGGCCAGCGCCAGCAGCGACAGCACCCTGATTCTCAAGTCCATCCGCGCAGGAGCCCGCGAGTTTCTCACGCTGCCGACCGAGGCCACCGAGCTTCTCGAGATCATCACGCGGCTTTTCCGTGGCCGGGGCGATTCGTCGACCTCGGCCATCAAGGGCCCGCAAATCATCACAGTAACCGGCGCGGCCGGCGGAGTTGGCTGCACCTCGCTGGCGGTGAATCTCGCCACCAGCATGGCAGGCAGTCATGAGTTTGAAACCATCCTGCTCGACTTCGACCTATTGTTCGGTTCGGTCGATGCCTGCCTGGACATCATACCCGACAATACTTTGCTTAACGTGGTCCAAAGTTTTGACCGTCTTGACCTGACCTTGCTCAAACGTTCGATGACACGGCATTCTTCAGGGCTCTACGTTCTGCCTCATCCCGTTGCCCTCGAAGACGCCGGCAAGATCGAGCCCGAGACGCTCAAACGCGTGCTGGGTTTGCTGAAAGCCGCTTTCCCGTGCCTGATCATCGATACCAGCAAGGCATTGCAGACGTCGGACTTCGTGGCTTTCGAGATGGCCGACGTCATACTCATGATCATCGTGCTCGACCTGACCTGTCTGCGCAACACCTCCCGGTTGCTCAACCTGTTCAAGCAGTTTGACGGCATGATCGACCGCGTGAAACTGGTCGTCAACCGGGCCGGTTCGGCGGAAACCGAGATCAGTCTGAAGAAGGCCGAAGAAACCCTCAAGATGCCGATCTCCTGGCAGGTGCCGGTCGCCGTCAAACCCTTTCAGAACGCCCGCATCCGGGGTGTTCCAATCAGTGAAGTCGCTTCAGGCAGCCGGGCGCACCAGGCAATCCTGGAAATCGCCCGCGCACTCAGCCCGGCGTCGTCGAACGAGGTGGAGAAGCCGAGGAAAGGTCTGTTCGCGGCCTTTTTTTAGGTCGTGATCAACATTCAAGGAGCGGATTGCCATGTTGCGAGGTCTGGGACGAAGCCCGTTTGGTCCAAGAGCGCCTTTTGGCGGCGGCCCCGCACCGAATACCGCTGAATCGCCGGCGGCTGGCGCGAACTCCCTGCCCGGCGGAACCTTGGCCCCCTCGCCCCCACCTCAGCCGGCCCGAAAGATTGAGCCAGTCAAGGAAGCCGATCCGGCCGTCGAACAGTACGAGACGCTCAAGCGGCACATTCATATCCAGCTCGTCGATCGGCTCGACATGAACCGGGTCAGCGAGATGGACCCGAAAACCCTGCGCAACGAGATCCGGACCATCGTCGAGCATCTCTGCGATACCGAAAATCCGCTGCTTAACCGCAACGAACGCCAGCGCCTGGTCAACGAGATCCTCGACGAGACCTTTGGCTTCGGCCCGCTCGAGCTCTTGCTCAAGGATGACAAGATCGGCGATATCATGATCAACGGAGCCAAGAAAATCTTCATCGAAAAAGAGGGGCGAATCCAGAAGTCGGAAGTCGTCTTTCGCGACAACGAGCATCTCCTGCAAATCATCGATCGCATCGTTTCAAGGGTGGGCCGCCGGGTCGATGAGACTTCGCCTATGGTCGACGCCCGGCTGCCCAACGGCTCGCGTTTCAACGCCATCATCCCGCCGCTGGCTCTCGACGGCCCGGTGGTTACCATCCGTATGTTCGGTTCGCATCCTCTCTCGAAAGACGACCTGCTGCGATTCAAGGCGTTCACGCCCGAGATGCTGGCGCTCATGGAAGGGGCCATGAAAGCGCGGCTCAATGTCGTGATTTCGGGAGGAACCGGCTCCGGCAAGACCACGCTGCTCAATACGCTTTCAAGCTTCATCCAGGCCGATCACCGCGTGATCACGATCGAGGACGCCGCCGAATTGCAGCTTCAGCAGGATCACGTGGTGCGGCTGGAAACGCGGCCGGCCAATATCGAGGGCCGAGGTGCTATCACCGCCACCGACCTGGTCAAGAACGCCCTGCGAATGCGGCCTGACCGGATCATCATCGGCGAGTGCCGCGGGGCCGAGACGCTCGACATGATCCAGGCCATGAACACCGGCCACGAGGGCTCGATGACCACAGTCCACGCCAACACTCCGCGTGATGCGATGAGCCGGCTTGAAACGATGATCAGCATGGCCGGACTCGAGCTTCCCATTCGCGCGTTGCGCGCCCAGTTCGCCGCGGCGATCGACCTGATCTTGCAGGCGAGTCGTTTGCAAGGCGGCCCGCGCAAGGTGACGAGCATCTCCGAAGTGGTCGGCATGGAGGGAGACACGATCATCATGCAAGAGATCTTTGCTTTTCGCCAGGTCGGCGTCGACCCCAACGGCCGGGCTTTTGGCGAATTTATCTCGACGGGCATCCGCCCCACGTTCATGGACCGGCTGGAATATGCCGGCTACCACGTTTCCTCCGACATTTTCCGCCAGCGTGTGCTACTGAAAGATTGAGGGTCCGCGGTTTTTGGCCGCGACCAGCCCGAAGTTCCGGAGTAAAGACCCGTATGGACGACTCGATGTTCGTTTCGATGATGATCGGCATCGGCGTGATCGTACTGGTCGGCGCGGTGGGCTTCGTCATGTCCGGTTCGTTCGGCAAGCTTGCCGAGCAGCGGCTGGAAGGTCTCACGGGAGGCCGCGGAATACGAACCAAGGAACAACTTGCCAGCGGCATCTTGCTTCGCCCTTCAGCCATCAACCTCGGGGGCGGCTCGCTCTGGGCCAAGCTTGTCCCCAACCCCGAAAACCTGAACCTGCTCTACGAGCAGGCAGACGTGAACCTGACCTTCAACTCGTTCATGGCCTTGGTGATCGGGCTTGCGGTGGTGGGACTCGTGGTCGGCCTGCTGTTCCAGTTGCCGTACTACGCCATCCCTCTTGGCGCGGGATTTCTCGCGGCTCTTCCTTTTCTCTGGCTGCTCAAGCGAAAACAGAAGCGAATCAAGAAGTTCGTAGACATGATGCCCGAGGCCGTCGAGCTGATCGGCCGGGCACTCCGCGCCGGGCACGGGCTTGCCTCGGGCTTCCATCTCGTGGCCGAAGAGATGCGTGGACCCATCGCCGACGAATTCAATCGTGTGTTCGAGGAGCAGAACCTCGGCATTCCGATCGAGCTCTCGCTGCGCAACATGGCCGATCGGATTCCTGTCATGGACGTGCGATTCTTCGTGATCGCGATCATCATACAGAGGGCGACCGGCGGCGATCTTGCCGAGGTACTCGACAAGATCGGGCGGTTGATCCGCCAGCGCTATGAATTGCTCGGGCACGTCAAGGCGCTCACCGCCGAGGGCCGGCTGTCGGGTATCGTGCTTCTGGCTCTGCCGCCGGGACTTCTGGCGTTTCTGTCGTTTTCGAATTACGGCTACATCAGTCCGCTGTTCACGACATCGGTCGGCACCAAGATGCTGGTGGTGACGGGTGTCTTGCAACTTCTGGGTGCCTGGATGATCAACAAGATCGTAGCGATCAAGGTGTGATTGACCGTGCCTGTAAGTCTTGAAGCTTTGCTTCCCTACCTGGTTTTCCTGTCGATCACGATGGCGGTCTGGGCGGTGCTGTCGGCCATGGGCGACCGCAAGGGCTCTGCCGAAGATCGGCTGCACCGGATCTTGAACCCGGCCCTCGGTCGGAAAGAGGCCGAAGCGCGAGTGGCGGGCCGTCAGGAGAAGTTCCAGGCCCAGGTGACCAAGGCCGCGAACAAGCTTGGTCAATCCTTGCGTCCTTCCGACGAGGAAGAGCTTGGCAAGGTCCGGCTCAAGCTCCTCAATGCCGGCTTCCGCAACGAGAACTCGGTCGCTGTCTTCTTCGGCGTCAAGTTGATTCTCATGTTGCTCGGCCTGCTGGTCGCGTTTCCGATCGTGGCCATCAGGATGGGCATGACGCGGAATGCGATCACGATCACCGCGGTCGCTGGTGGAATTGGCTTTTACTTCCCGGGCATGGTAGTGGACAGCCGGAAGAAGAAGCGGTCCGAGTCGATCTTTCTGGGCCTTCCCGATGCGCTCGACCTGATGGTGGTGTGTGTCGAGGCTGGTCTTGGCCTCGATGCCGCGATGCGCAGGGTGACTACCGAGCTGTCGACATCGTGCCCCGTGCTCTGCGAAGAATTTGCGATTTCCAACTTCCAGCTCCAGATGGGCCGTGCCCGCAAGGATGTGCTGCGCGACCTCGGTTTGCGGACCGGCGTTGACGACATGCGGTCGCTTTCGGCAGTGATCATTCAGGCCGAGAAGTTCGGGTCAAGCATTGGGGCGGCCCTGCGTGTTCAGTCCGACGCCATGCGGCTGCGTCGTCGTCAATACGCCGAGGAGCGTGCGGCGAAGACCGCCGTGAAGATCATGATCCCGCTGATCTTGTTCATCTTCCCGGGCGTCTTCGTGGTCCTGGTCGGTCCCGCCGGTATTCAAATCGCCAATACGATCATGGCGAAGTAGAAAGGATCAGGCGATGCGCAAGCTCGCCGGCCAGCTTGGTAGTGAATTCGGGGTGGAGCATCATCGCGCGAAGTGGCCATTTGTGCTGATGGCGGTGCTCTTGCTGGCTGGTCTGGGCCCTCTGGCTCTCGAGGGGACCACCCTACTGGTGGGCGTGTGGAAGGAGTTTCTGGGTGTCTCGTGCGACGTCAAGACACCGCTCCTGGACAGTGTTCAGGACAACCTGAACGACCTGAACGGCGAGGTCATGAGGCAGATGAGACACTGGTTCAGCTCGATGCCTTGGGATCCAAAAATGGTGCTTCCCGCCGCAGCCGTGGTCATGGTCCTGGCCATGTTGATGCTGCGGCGGAATTGACCGAAAACGCCAGCTTTGCCGCTCGCCCTGTCCCGCCTGCAAGCATTGAGCCCTGCGGGGGTTGACATCCGTCCCATCGCGGGACATCCTGGAAGAGTATTGCTGCCGAAGTGGCGGAATGGCAGACGCGCCGGACTCAAAATCCGGTGGGGTAACACCCGTGTGGGTTCAAGTCCCACCTTCGGTATTGACTGCATCTGCGGTGCATTCGGCCTAGAGCGCGCGGCCCGTCCGACATCGAATAGCGCGCCTTTTCTCTCGAATGCCGCCCGTGATAAAATGGGTTGACCGCAGTTCAATGACTCGCGACGGGACGAAGTTTCCCATGGTTGTACACGGTCGGGTGCAAAATGGCGTCGTTGTGCTAGATAACGGCGCGCGTTTGCCTGAGGGACAAGAAGTGACCGTGCTGGTGCATGGCACTCTGTCACCCTCCCCGCGGATGGAGGGCGCGCGGACGCACAGCGTCCTCGACATTGGAACGGTGGGCTTGGGCGCGGTACTTCGGCCGCTGACTTCCCACGACGACCTGTTCGGCGAAATGCTCGAAGGTCGCCCGTGATTCGTGGCCTCGACACCGGGTTCCTTGTGGCGGCAGAGGTAAGAGAACACGCCGCACATGCTGACGCGCGTGCCACTCTGGTGCGTGTGCTCTCGGCCGGCGAGTTCATCGCGATCGCCCCGCAGGTACTGGCGGAAGTTATCCACGTCGTCACCGACCCCCGTCGTTTTACCCAGCCGCTCGACATAAACGCTGCACGTCGTGTTGCCGAGCAATGGTAGACGTCAAACGACGTCGTGCAAACGTTCCCCGACGCTGCTGCCGTGCGGCAGATCTAACGAGGCTCCGCCTCAGACCGACGAGCCTTGCTACAATAGACGACGACCATAGCGGGTAACCGGATGTTGAAGATTGCATCCCGTTAAGGGCGACGGCAAGAACTTACGCGCTTGACGCGATTAGTGCTCTCGAGTTTTCGGGACACCGCCCTTGTCAGGGCAACCGCCGTCACATGCACGATTCATCATCCGAGGCTTCTCGCGTTCAACTCCACCCAGAACGCGCTGGCGACCTGGGGAGGGTAATTTGTTGGCAATTACGGGCTGAAACCCAAAACTTGACTCAAACGCTATGAGTTTTGCCATTCAAGTGCCCTAACATGGCTCCAGCAATTCCCGCTGGGCCGCAAGCGACTGCTGGATACGCTTCTTGCGGCAACATACCGGCAGGCAGGCATCCGATCGCTCCGCACCATCAACCAGTCGGACTTCCTGGTTTTCGGCGTCTTTACGTGCGTCACGCCTGGGTGGACCGCCATAAATCCGTGAATGTGTTGGCTCGTGGTGCGGAGCCGTTTGCCGCATTCGTGGCGAAGCACTTACCGAGTGGTCCGAAATTTGGCGTCCACTAAACGTATGCAACTCATGCTGTCACCGGACGATCGTTATTCTTCCTTGATCTCGACAGCCAACCAGGCGCGGGCGTAGGCCCACCATGTGTCGGCAGTGCGTGCCGAGACGCCGAGTACTAGGGCGCATTCGGCAAGGGTCAAACCGCCGAAGTGGCGCAACTGGACGAGTTCGGCGAGTTTGGGCTGCTCGATCGCTAGCCGCGTGAGCGCTTCGTCGAGTGCTTCGATGGCGTCATCTCGCGGCGTCGATGCCAGGTGGTCCGTTTCAAGATCGACACGTCGTCCACCTCCGCGTTTCGCGGCATTGCGGGCCCGGGCGCGATCGACAAGGATCCGCCGCATCGCCTGCGCGGCGGCTTGCAAGTAGTCGGTGCGCGTCGCAAAGGAACGCTCGCCGCCAAGCTTCAAATACGCTTCGTGCACCAGCGCCGTGGCATCGAGCGTCTGGCCGGGCTTTTCCGATGCCAGTTTCGCCGCCGCGAGCTTGCGGAGTTCGTCGTAGACCTGCGGCAGCAGTTCGGCGGGGTTCATTTCTTTTCCGGCGGCTTGGTTTGTGGATACTTCGCCCGCTCGGCCCGCCATTTCTTGACTTCGTCCGGCTTGTTCGTGGCCGTGTACAGTTCGATCAGCCGGTCGAGGGCTTGGGGAAGGCGGCTCGCGGCTCGAAGCCGGGATCGACTTCTCGCGTTGCTTCATCCCCTCGTAGCCCTTCAGCAGCAGCGGTTCGGCCTCGGCGTACTTCTTCTGGCCCAGGAGCGCCCCGCCGAGCAGCGACTGCGTGTTGAACGTGGTCCAGACGTCGGGCTACATCTTTTCGCGGATGGCCAGGCACTCGCGGAGCAGCGGTTCGGCCTCGGTGAAGGTTTTCTTCTCGATAAGAACTGATCCCCAAGACGACATGCTCATGAGCGTGCATGGGATGATCGGGGCCGAGCTTGGCTTTCCTGAGCTTGAGCGTCTCCTCGAAGAGCGGCAGGGCCAGGTCCAGCTTCCCGGCAGCCTGATACGACACGGCAAGGTTGTTCATGCTCGCGAGCGTGTCGGGATGATCGGGGCCGAGCTTGGCTTTCCGGAGCTTGAGCGTCTCCTCGTAGAGCGGCAGGGCCAGGTCCAGCTTCCCGGCAGTCCAGATACGCCACGGCAAGGTTGTTCATGCTCGATGAGCGTGTCGGGATGATCGGGGCCGAGCTTGGCTTTCGTGAGCTTGAGCGTCTCCTCGAAGAGCGGCAGGGCCAGGTCCAGCTTCCCGGCATCCTGATACGCCACGGCAAGGTTGTTCATGCTCGTGAGCGTGTCGGGATGATCGGGGCCGAGCTTGGCTTTCTGGAGCTTGAGCGTCTCCTCGAAGAGCGGCAGGGCCAGGTCCAGCTTCCCGGCATCCTGATATGCCACGGCGAGGTTGTTCATGCTCGATGAGCGTGTCGGGATGATCGGGGCCGAGCTTGGCTTTCCTGAGCTTGAGCGTCTCCTCGAAGAGCGGCAGGGCCAGGTCCAGCTTCCCGGCATCCTGATACGCCAGGGCGAGGTTGTTCATGCTCGTGAGCGTGTCGGGATGATCCGTGCCGAGATGCTGTTTGCGCAGCGCGAGCGAGCGTTGCAAGAATCCGATCGCTCGCTCGTACGCGCCGACACCGCGATAGGTGTTCCCCACGGTAAACAAAAGCTCCGCCTGGAGCAGCGGCTGGCCAGGGAAGTTGGCCTCGATCTTCGCCTCCGACAGTTCCACGGCGGCCCGGTCGAGTAACTCACCGATCGTCGGGTTGGTCTTCGCCTCCGCCGCCAGCGCGCCGGCCTTGAGCAGCGCATCGGCCTGCGTCCTCACATCGGCCTGGCCCAGCAGCTTGTTTTGCAGGAAGTCTTTCACCGCGACGGCGATCTTCTTCTCCTCTTCGGTCTTCTTCTTTTCGGCTTCGACCTGCACGCAGCCGCTCACTGGCCAGCTTTTCACCCGCCACGGCACGCCGCTGTTGCGTTTCGGCTTCCTCGCGTCTGGCCTCGGCCTCTTGCTTGGCAAGTCGCTCCGCCACGGCAGCCCGCTCGGCAACGAGCCGCTGTCGCTCGGCCCGCATCAACCCGAACCCGGTTCCCGCGAGGCCGGCCAAAAGCGCGAGCAGAATCAGGCTGGCCGCGATCACCTGCCCGCGGTTCCGCTTCACAAACTTCCGCAACCGGTAACTCGTGCTCGGCGGTCCCGCGGCGACCGCCTCGTTGTTCAGGAACCGTTCGACGTCCCGCGCGAACCCGGTGGCCGTCTCGTACCGCCGGTCCCGCTCCTTGGAGAGCGCCTTCATCACGATCCAGTCGAGCTCCCCCTTCACGAATCGCCCCAGCTTCTGCGGCTCCATCTGCCGGTTGGCCGCGATGCTCGGCTTACTCTCCGACGTGCTCAGCCGGCTTGACGGCGTCGGGGCGTCCTGTTCGCGGATCAGCTTGAGCATCTCATCGAGCGCGGCCTTCTTCATCGACTCACGCGTGATCGGCGTCGTGCCCGTCAACAGCTCGTACAGAATCACGCCCAGCGCGTACACGTCGGCCCGCGTGTCGATATCGACCGCGCTGAAATTCGCCTGCTCGGGCGCCATGTAGAGCGGCGTGCCCATCACGCTGCCGAAGGCCGTGAACAGCGTGTGCTCGCTGAGCTGCAACCCCGAGGTGGCCTTCGCCAGTCCAAAGTCGATCACCTTGGGCACCGGCTTATCGTCGTGATTCTCGACCAGGATGTTGGTCGGCTTCAGGTCGCGGTGGATGATCCCCTTCTGGTGGGCATGCTGCACCGCCGAGCAGATCTGCATGAAGAGCTGGAGCCGGTCGCGAATGCTCAGCTTGTGTTCGTCGCAATAGTCGTTGAGCGGGATCCCTTTGACCAGCTCCATGACAAAGAAGGGCGAGCCCTCGGCCGTCGTGCCGGCGTCGAGAAGCTTGGCGATATGCGGGTGGTCCATGACCGCGATCGCCTGCCGCTCGGCCTCGAACCGCGACAGGATCGTCCGCGACTGACCGCGTTCGACCCGGATCAGCTTGACCGCGACCCGGCGCTTGACCGGTTCGGTCTGGTCGGCCATCCAGACCGAGCCCATACCCCCCTCGCCGATCTGCTGGAGCAGCTTGTACCGACCGGCGATGACCGTCCCCGCAACCTC
The DNA here is from genome assembly GCA_963797295.1 of uncultured Planctomycetaceae bacterium. GTDB lineage: Bacteria > Planctomycetota > Planctomycetia > Isosphaerales > Isosphaeraceae > Aquisphaera. The sequence continues at coordinate 125,317 of CAWCPP010000051.1, read as the reverse complement.
GGCGGCAATGGGCAAAGACTCGGTCTCGGAACCGGCGCTGGCGTGGGGGGTGGTCTGATCCGGTTCCGGGCACGTCCAGCAGGGCGTTGGACTTGAAGTGCGCGCTCACGAGCTGATCGATGCGGTTTCGCAGGTCGGGCCGGCCCGCGCATTCACGCTCCAGCAGGGCAGCCCGTTCCCCCGGTTCGGCGATGGCAATGACGGCGGCAAACAGGTCGAGCTCGTTCATCGGAATTGGTCCTCCGACTCACTCAGCGGAATCGGCGAGCGAAAGGCGCAGTCGAGGGGTAAAAACTCGCAAAGGATTTTTCCCGACGCGCGATCTGACGGCTCATGATTGTATCGAGGGGCTCAGCGGCGAGCGAGCACGGGGTTTTGTGTCTATCACCCGGCAGACCGTCCCGGCATCGCGCGACGGATCACTTTGGAAGAGGTTTGCAGGCGTTGATCCGACATCGGCGACCGCCCGTCACTCATCAGCCATGATCAACTCTGTACGGGACTCTATTCGGACGCCAGTTGGCAACAATTTGGCAACAACATTGGCAATGTCAGCTCAACGTGGCCACAATGGTCCTGGCAGAAAAGTGGTGACGTAACCCCTTGTCACACGAGTAATCTAACTCTCAGCCCAACCTGTTTCCAACGCCACGCTGATGGCAGACGTGCCGGACTCAAAATCCGGTCCTCGCAAGAGGGTGTGGGTTCAAGTCCCACCTTCGGTATTGGGCAGCTTATTCGACATCTGATCAACTTCCCCTCGATCGCAATGCCAGTCGTGCTTTTGAGCGGCTTTCGGCCTCAAAATCGGGCAGTATGTTTTTCGGGGTTCCCTTGCTGCAGGGGCCGAAGTAGGCTGGCAGCCGTTGACGGCGAAGCCCGAGGCAAGATGCAGACTGACTTTTGAGAGGGCACGATGATGCGCCAGCTCCAGAACGACATTCCGGCCGTTGCGGGATGGATCAACAGGCTTGGATCGATCGGAAGCCGAGGAATGAAGGCAAACATTGCCGCGCCCTGGCTGATGGCGGTGATCCTGCTGGGTGCGAGGCCGGCCGCGACGGCGGAGATTCTTTACCTCGCGCCGGACGGGAACGACGCCTGGTCCGGACTGCGTGCCGAGCCGACAGCAGATCAGAACGATGGTCCGGTCGCCACCCTGAAGGGCGCTCGCGACGCCGTGCGCCGATTGCGAGCGGCTGGCGCGTGGCGAGCCGATCAACGTGGTGGTCAAGCCCGGTGTGTACCGGCTGGAAGAGACGGTCGAGTTTCTCCCCGAGGATTCAGGAACACCCGGGGCATCCGTCACCTACGAGGCTGCCGATCGCGATCACGGCCGCGTGGTGTTCACCGGAGGTCGGCCGATCACGGGCTGGACGCGTGGCGAAGGCCCACTCTGGAAGGCCGCGGTGCCCGACGCCCGCAGTGGCGCCTGGTCGTTCCGTCAGCTTTTCGTGAACGGCCAGCGGCGGCCCCGTGCCCGGCTGCCCGAAACAAGCAAATTCTCGCTCCAGGCGCCCGCACAGATCGATACGAGCGGGTGGGCCGGCGCCGAGCCCCCGGCCTCGGAGCGTGACCGATGGTCGTTCCAGTTCAAGCCGGGCGACATCGACGGCGGTTGGAAGAACCTCGGTGACGTCGAGGTCGTCGTCCTCCAGTTCTGGACCGAAGCCAGGCTGCGGATCAAGGCCGTCGATGCGCGAAATCACGCCGTCCTGTTCACAGGCGGGAGTTGGCGGCCGCTTACCTGGTCGGGCGGCTATTACGTGGACAACGTCTACGAAGGGCTCCGCAGGCCCGGCTCGTGGTACCTCGACCGCTCTCAACGCGTCATCTTTTACCACCCGCTCCCCGGGGAAGACATGGCACGTGCCGAGGTGGTCGCGCCATCGATCGCGCATCTCGTGCGTCTCGTGGGAGACTCCGCGTCGGGCCGATTCGTCCGCGAACTCACATTTCGGGGCTTGACCTTCGAGCACACCGAATGGTCCCTTCCCGTGGAAGGTTTCGCTTATGAGCAGGGCGAGTTGTCTGCACCATCGGCCGTGCTCGTCGACGGCGCGGTCAATTGCCGGATCGAGCAATGTCAGTTTATGCATCTAGGTGGCTGGGGTGTCGAGTTTCGCAAGGGATGCCGCGATTGCGCGGTGACTCGCACGACGATGCGCGACCTTGGCGCAGGGTGCGTAAAGATCGGCGAGCCAAAGAACGCCCGCGACGACGTGGACGAGACCCGGTCCACGAACGTGTCCGATAACCGCTTCCTGGAAGCAGGCCAGGTTTACCTCGGCTCGCCGGCCGTCTGGATCGGACAGTCGGGCAGGAACATCGTGGCGCACAATGAGATCTCCGGCCCGGTCATGTGGGCGATTTCGGTCGGCTGGACCTGGTCGTACTTCCCACTCCAGCGGGCCCGCGACAACATCGTCGAGTTCAACCACTGCCATGACATTGGCACGGGGCCGCTCGGTGCCCACTGCGCGATTTATGCCCTCGGTACCTCGCCAGGGACGGTGATCCGGAACAACTACGTCCACCACGTTCACAGCAGCTCGTTCTGGCAGGGCGCCGGCGAGGGGATCATCCTCGATAACGGCTGTTCGGGGATTCTGGTCGAGAACAACGTCGTACACGACGCGGTGGCGGGCGGTTTCGGCACCAATTTCAACTGCTTCGGCAACATCGTCCTCAACAACATCTTCGCATACGGCCAGCAGTACCAGTTGACCGTCTACGGTGATCAACCCACTGGCCCGCCCCAGCCCAAAGGTGAAGTATTCGCCCGGAACATCGTCATCTGGAGACACGGCCCGCTCATCAAGGAATCCGACTGGCCGTCGTTCACGACCCTCTGGGACCAGAACCTCTACTGGCAAGACGAGGGAAAGCCGGTGTCATTCCTGCGGTACACCTTCAATCAGTGGAAGGCGAAGGGGCTCGATATCCATTCGACGGTTGCCGATCCGCAGTTTCGTGACGCCCCTGGCCGCGACTTTCGTCTTCGACCCGGCTCCCCGGCGCTGGGGATCGGCTTCCGGCCGATTGATCTGAGCCGCGTTGGCCCGCGTCCCTGACCGGATCTCAATGGCGTTTGTCGGAATCGCGTATCTCATGGCGACCAGCGGACGATCATTCCTCAACATGCCCTGCCGCAAGCGACAACAGCCGGTTTTGCTTTCTGTCACTTGACCCGAGCATCGACCTGGATCGCCGGCTGACCTGGCGGAAAGTAGCTCTCGAAGAACTCGGACATCGCACCCGGGTAGACAGCCCGTTTCAGGTCAGACCAGGTCTGCTGGTCGCCCGTGGCGTAATAGACGTAGGTTTTGCCGCCCAGCTCGATCAGGTCGACGTCGGAATTATTGATGCCCTCGCCGGGGCCAGCTTCCAGGATCGGGTTCGCAGGGCTCAGTTCCCAAGCTGCAAGGTCGCGGGACCGCGCCAGGAACGAGACCCAGCCGTTGTGGCCGGGAATCGCCGCGTGGAGGTAGATGACGTAGTAATAGGGCTTGATATAGCGAATGACCGGGCAGGCGCTGTATTCGTGATTCTGACCCTGAAAAACCACCCCCGGAAGCTTCTCCCAGTGGCTCATATCGGAGGATCTGGCGAACTTGAAGCAAAAGGAAACCGGCTGATCTGACTCATAGGCCATGAGAAATCCTTTCTCATCGTGGCAGACCGAGGAATTCAGCAGGTGCTCGTTTCCGGCTCGTTTGATAGCGGTTTCCTGGTTCCAGAGTTTCAAGTCGTCGGACCAGAAATGGTCGATGTCGTGAAACCAGTCTGTCCCCGAGTGGCGCGCGGCGAAGGCGTGAACCCGGCCGCCGTCGACGAAGGCCGAGCCCAGGGAATGACGGCCGCCGAACCGGGATAGCTCTTGCCCGGTCGATGCATCGGCGATGAAGCAGGTACATCTGATCGAGATCGGGTTCGGGTGCGTCCACCCGTCGGCTGTGAAACAGAAGTGACTTTCCCCGGAAGAGAACGGGGGTCGACTCCATCACATTTCGGCCAAGCTTTTCGGGCGACTTGATCAGCTTGCGAGGCGCGGCCGGCGACTCGGTTTTCCGCACCCGGCCGCATAGGAAGCAGCGCGTCGAAGGTTTCAACGGGCCATTGGACAAGCCGCTCGAAGCCCTTCGGCACCTCCTGCTGGAACTGGACGTACGCCCGAACCTTGCCCCGGATCGAGTACAGGACCGGGTCGGTCCGCTTGCCGATCCCTTGGCTGATTCCAAAGACCTTGTAGCCCATCAGCGTGCTGTCCTCGAGATCGAGCTGGCAGTGCGCGCCGGGGATATCGCAGCAGAGGATACCCGAGGAAGGAGTTCCCCCCGGTTGCGAGAAGTTCATGCTGATCAGCCGGCAGTTCTTGAATCGCAGGTGCGAATAGATGTCGGTGTAGGTGGGATAGCCAACTTGCACGGCGTTATCCGGTCCGGCGAGCGTACAATCCTCGAATACGGCGTCGGGCTCTCCGGGCATGGCGGGGTTATGAGCACGCACGTAGGCGCCCGCGGCATCGCCCCACCAGTCCAGGCAGAGCAGGTACGACCGCCGGTAAACGACTGGTTCGCCAGGACGGCACGCCGATCCCGCGACCCCGCCGCCAAAGGCTCGGCCGATGCTCACGCAGTCCTCGACGATCACGCTGAAGGGCGAGCCTGTCTTGTCGGTCAGGTCAAAGAAGAGGCCGGCGTCGCCCCCCGTCACGTACAGGTTGCGGAAAATCCACCGATCCCACGAAAGACTCGACGCGGTCTCTCCTGTATGCTCCTTGGACCAGCCCTTGCTGTAAGCCCGGATCGGTCCCCACCAGTCGTAACTCTTGAAGCCTTTGCTGGGGTCGCCCGAGTCGATGATCACCCGGCCGGTGGCTCCGGAACCGAGGCGGCCGTCGATATCCCCGATCAGCAGGTCATAGGAGCCGGCGGCTCCCCGGAATCGAGGCTCAAGGTTCGCCTCAAGATAAGTTCCCGGCCGCACGATGATGCGGTGCCCGCCACTCGGGTCGGGCACACTGGAGAGTGCTCCTTGAATTGTGCGAAAGGCTCTCGCCCAGCTCGATCCGTCCGAGTTGTCTCCCGCGCTCGAGACATACAGAGTCGCGGCGCCGGCATGCTTTAAAACTTCGGTCGGCCCGGCGCCAATCACGCTCAGCCCAGCCAGAGACAGAATCAGCCACCGGCAACGAAACGGTATTGTTCTCATCGATGGAGGGTTTCCGCGGTCCGAGATCACATTTGTCGGTTTTCAGCCCGTCCGGATGAGCTTAAGCAGTAACACACCGTGACCGGGAATTGTCATCTTCAGGCTGCCCCGGCTGTCATCCAGGTCTTTCTGCCGCCAGAGGTCGCGGACGTGGTACGTGCCGGGAAGGCCGATCCGCTCCAGCTTGTTGAAAGTGGCGGTCTCGGTCTGGCGGGCTCGATTGAAGAAGCCCAGGGCGGTTGAGCCGTCCTCGAGGCTCTTCTTGAACACGTCGATCGCATCAACGGTCCCCACGCGCACAGCAGGCTGTCCGAGCGCGTCCTGGTCGAGAGCGAGCACCTCGTCGTTGCTCAGCAGGCCGATTGTGAACGGGTCAAGCCGTTCCATATCGCAACCGATCAGCAGCGGGGCCGAGAAAAGACACCAGAGGCTGATGTGCGAATACTGTTCATCGGCCGACAGCCTCGTCATGTGCAGTGCCGGACCCCAGCCGACGTGGCCCACGACGAGCATGTCGGGATCGTTCCAGTGTCCCGGTCCGCCGAAAGGAGCCCAGCGATCCTGATTGAAACCGATTTCCGAGACGCCATACTGCCAGTTCTGGGAGCTTGTGCCCAGTTGTCATAGATATCGCCCGTGGTTCGCCAGCAGTTGGCGAGCCGGGCCCAATCGGCCGCATGCTCGAAGGGCGCCGTGTTGGACAGGCTGTAAATCATGTCCCGTCCGCTTGCCCGCAGCGCCTTGCTCATCTCCTCGACGTGCGGCAGGTCGTTGGGGTTCCAGTCGTACTTCAGGTAGTCAAAGCCCCAGGCTGCCCATTGCTTCGCGTCGTTCTCGGCGAACGAATACTTGCCGCAGCGCCAGAACTTCTGATCGCCCAGCGCCTTGGTCCACGCGCCGTTGGGGTCGTCGCTCGAGCCTCCGGCAAACTTGGCGTACGAGGTGATCCAGGGAGTTGAATAAATGCCCGCTTTCAACCCCATACCGTGGATTTCATCACAGAGCTTCTTCATGTCGGGAAACTTCTCGTTCGGCTGCAAGCCGTTGAAAGGGCCGCCCCGCTGACCTTGCCAGGTGTCGTCGATGTTCACGTAAGTCCAGCCGTGGTTGACCAAACCCTTGGAAGCCATGGTGCGCGCCGAGCGGAGAACCTTGTCCTGATCGACCGCGCCGGCCCAGCAGTTCCAGCTATTCCAGCCCATGGGCGGCGTGCGGGCGATCTTTTCGCCGATGATCATGCGCAGCCTCTTGGTGCTTGTACCCCGGGCATTCCGGGCCTGGAGTACGACATCGTAGGCGAGGCCGCCTTCCGGGTTGGCGACAGCCGGATTCGGCGTCTCGATCACGGGTGCCTGTCCCGTGATCCGCCCGGTCGCGGCATCGAGTTGCAAGCCCGGCGGCAACCGGTCGACACTGAACTCGATCGGCCGATCGCCCGTGGCCGGGATCGTGTAGAGAAACGGCGCGCCGGGCCGGGCACCGAGTACGCTGGGACCATGAATCCGCGGCTCGGGCCGCGGGAGTGGCGTCAGGCTCGCGGGAAGTTCCTCGGCGGCTTGCCCTTTCCCGGGCAAGACGATGGAGCTCGCGATGATCATCGAGAAAAGAATTCTGGGTCGCATGACATATCCTCTGAGTAGCTCGGCGTGTTCTGAAAGTCTGAAAGCACCGCGCCAGGTCGATCGTGCCTCGGCGCTCTCGATCCCTGAAGTGAACCCGCGCCGGGGTGCCGGAGCAAGAGGGTGCCGACGCGTGCATCCGCTTGGCTGATCATCTGTCGCCCTGTTGGGAGTCGATCAGACCGATCCGAGGAGGTGAGACATCGAACCGCACTTGCTCGCCATCCATGCCAAGATAGCCGCCCCAGCCGATGCTCACGTCAGAGATTCGGGTCCGGTCGAGAATGCCGTCGCCGTCGTGGGACCAGCCGGCATGTTGAAACTGATCGAGCGGCACGATTGATTGTTCAACGCCCGGCGAACCCAGCGACCGGCCGGTTCCTGCCATGAAATCTCCACCACCGTCCTCGTGGACAATCACCAATAAGTCATTGCGCGTTTCTTGACCGTTCGGGATCCAGGTGTCGATGACGAGGCAATCCGCGGAGGCCAGGTTGATCGGCTTGTCGTAATGGAATCTCACGAACAGGTGCGTATCCACCCTGGCTTTCTTCAACGTGGCTCTGGCTTCGATCCGGATCTCGTTGGGACGGTCTGGCGAAGCGCTATTGGTCAGTTCCGCGGAGACGTATTCGCCATGATTCATCGTCGTTTGTGCGGGGGGCATAGGTTTGAGATGCAAGCTCGGTAGCGCACCAGGAAAAACTGGAAGCCGGGGAAACGGCGGCGGCTCCGAGAATCGAACAAAGGTCGCTCCATAGGGATCCAGGGTGAGCGTGATGGGCTCTCTCGGAGGGATTGGAGTTGCCTTGCCGGTAGCGGGGTTCCACTCCTCAGCCTGTCCGGATGCCGCGAAATCCACCTGACCCTTCCAGGCTTTCGGGGAGTCGTTGATGACAAAGTAAACCTCATGATCGTCGATATATCGATGCGTCATCCGGAGAGGTGCCCGGGTATCCGCAACCGCGACTTCAGGCTGGAGAACGCCTTTCAGGGCCATCGTCAGCAGAGTTTCTGACGCCGCCGGCAGAAAGATGCCACCGCCACCTGCCACGTTGGACACCGCGGTCGGTCGGTTCGGGCTGAAGCCAAAGATCTCCCGGCAAAGTGCTTGAACTCGCGGGCTGGGAAACTGAGATTCGCTGTTCGCCGGTAGGGCACCCAGCGCGACCAGCACGCCGCCTTCGCGGACGAACAGAGCCAGGTTTTCCCAGGCGGCGATCGGTAACGTATCCACACCGGGCAGGACGATCACATGCCAGCGCAGGGCACCAAGCAGCATTGTGCCGTTCTCGACCTTCGCGTCGGCAAGGCTGCGGGCGTCGACGATCGTGAACTCGCGCCGGGCCGAGTTCAGGTTGTCCATCGCGGCACGGTAAATCCGATCAATTCTCATGGCGTCGTGGGCTTCACCTGTCCATTCGTGCGACAGCGTGAATCGCGGCCAGATGCTCTGGATCGGGTAGACGAGCGCGATATCGGCCGCCCTGTGACCGCCGGTCAGCATCGTACAGCAGCGGCCGATCCAGGTGTTCAGGCGCCGCAGTGTTTCGTCGGAAAGCCCAGCAAAGCTGTAGTAGCTGGTGATGCAATTCACGCCGCCCAGAATCAGACGATTGCAGGTGCCGCGGATCTCGGCCTCGGTGACATCACGAACTGGACGATTATCTCCTGGCGGCCGGTACCGCTGGACATGGTCTGATGTTTCCGACATCACGATAGTCTTTCCCTCGAGTTCCGCCGCGCTGGCTAGCAGCCGGGCGATGAACCAGGGCACTTCCGGGGGCAGACTGCTCAAGCAATCGATACTGGGGGCGTCGAGCCGGCGCGCACAGCGCAGGAAATCCCCATAAAACGGCACGTGCGCGGCGAGATTTTCCTCCATCAGCAGATGACCGCCAGAGTTGAGGTTGTGGGCGTGACACCATTCCTGAATCTGACCGAAGTAGTTTTCGGAGACCAGTTCCGCGATCGTGAGCCAGAAGTCATAACGGTGTTTGGGGGCCGCGGGTCCCAGGTCAAGGACAAGGTCCGCGACGGCCGGCTCAATGTCGTAGCCGCGCCGCTTGCGGAATTCGGCGGGCAGCTCGGGTGCCCAGGGGAGCACGCGATAGGGCATCGGCTTCATGAAGACGCTCATCAGCGACGGTTCGTCGGTGAAGGTCGACATGAAGATCTTGCCGAGATCCGAGCCCAGATGGTCCGCATAAGCCTGATGGGTAACCGTGAGAAACCGCCTGGTCGGTTCGGGCATGAGCAGGTTCACGTAAGGGATCTTGTCCGAGTAATTTGAGACGGCGTGAGTACCCTCGTAAAGGCGGTACTGGGTGATGATCAAGATGTGCCATTGCCCCGGTGGCGGCTGCCAGGTCAGGTGCCCGTCGCGCGACATGCCGCGGTCAGGTCGATCCTCCCCCTCGGGTCGAGCCGGCCGTTTCGAGTGGGAAAGCCCGCCGCAAGAAACAGCCGGCCGGGAGGAGCGGCAAGCGTGATCTCGGAGCCGTCGGTCACGGCGTCGACGGCCAGCAAACCGCTGGCTTCCCATTCCGGGTGGCCGCGGAGCACGATGCCGCCCGCGTTGCCCGACGGATACCCACGCTCGTCGTACAACCAGAGCGTCCAGCCGGCCTTCTTGGCCTGGGTGACGGCCCGCTGAAAAGACTGCCACCTGGCTTCGCTCTCGAGGTAGTGCTCGAACGAGACGTTGCAGACGACTCCGCCAAACCCTTGTCTGCTGAACTTGGCAATCAGGTCGTCCTGTTCCGTCGGGGCATCGGGCCACGAATGAATAATCTTGATTATCCGCGCCTGGGACGGGGGCTCGGCGAACCGCTTCGCCAGCGCGCCATCATCGGCGATGGCACTCCAGCGGGCCAGGATAAGAAACGCGATGGCTCCAAACGCGGGACGGAACGACCTTGCGGTCATGGTAGTGCTCCAGGAGCAACAATCGAGGAAATCGTGCAGCTTTTACAAGCAGAGAACCGGTGGGCCAGGTCAGGAACTCGAGCCTTGTGGACTGTCTTCAGGCCCGAGATTTCAGGTGTGATCGATCAAAGTTCAGAATACCTGCGCCACAACCTCAGTGACAGAGGCTTGTCGATGGTGTAGACCGGAGTTTGTGAAAGCACCAAGGAGTGAGGAGGCACAAGAATGAAGACATCCTGGTTGATCATGGTGATAGCTCTTTCGGTTCCGGTGCTGGGAGAAGAGCCAGGCGTGGCCGGCCGTCGGCCGTACGAGCTGGATTCGGCGCATCGCACGGCCGACGATCACCCTCCCCTGGTAGATTTCGAGGAACTCGCAGGCTGGCAGGTGAGCTCTGAAGATGCCCGGGCAAGCATCATGCCGACCAGGGAACAACAGATCTGGGACCGCTATGTGGCCAAGGTGACTTACCGGAGCACTGGCCGCTTCCCGGTTGTGCAGCTCAAGCCCCCGCGGCCGATCGCGATCAAAGATCCCTTCGACGCCGTTTCGCTCTGGATTTATGGCAACAACTGGGGCTGGGCGCCTGACCCGAAAACGCCTCAGGTCACGGTTCACGTCCGCTTTGCCGATTCCCGAGGCAAGGAGTTTCGGGTCACCCTGGGACAGGTCGACTGGAAGGAATGGTCACTGCTGCACCGCCGCCTCGATCCTGATCAAATCGCATCGGTTCGCGAAGGAGCGAGCTTCCTGGGCATCGGCGTCACGGGCGGACGGAACACCGACGATCGCGTGCTCTATTTCGATAACCTCGCCATCTTCACCGAGGAGTTCAAGCCTCTGAGCTTTGAGCCTCGACCAGTGCGGGGAATCGTCATGCCCGCCGGGCACATCGCCGGCACGAACTCGGGGCCCGGCCAGCTTCCCTTTCCCACACGCGACCAGACGATCCTGCCCGACAATAGGACGCGGGATTTCCGCACCTCGGTGCGATCGGAGGGAAGCGGGTTCCTCTTCACCTACACGGGAAGCGACGGCAAGCTCGTTTATCGGCTGGAGCCGAAGACGGGAACCTGGAGCGACCTGACGGTCCGCTGGTCCGGTGCCGAGCACCCGGCAAGTACAACACCCACACCGGTCGAGGTTCACCCGTGCGCCGAGGGCGGAGTGCGGCTGGCGACGAGCCAGGGCCCGCAAGCGCCCTCGAAAGCGGAGCACCTGGGCAGCCGCATCGTCGGCGAGACCGTGGAATCGCAGTGGCGGCTGGCCGCCGGACAAACGGCCGCCGAGGTCGCGTACATTTACCGGCTCTGGAACAAGTCGCTGGTGATCGACACGCGCTCCACGGGTGGCCAGGTGGCGGAGGTCCAGTTCGGTCGTGCACTTGGACTATCCTCGCCAAGGCTGGTCACCAATCCATTCTATCCAGTGCACGGAGGTCGGCCGGCCGTGGCTGTCTCGGGGACGGCCAGCGCACCACTCTTCCTCACTGGGAATGCCGACTGGACGCTGACGAACGCCTCGATACTCTGGGCTGCCAACTCAGTTCAGCACAACGGCGTCACTTTCAACGGCGGCACCCGGTACGTGCCCAAAACCGACGGGAAGCGGAACGACTGCTTCGAGCGCTTCTTCGTCACGCTCTCGCCGCGCTACGAGGAGGTCTTGCCGACGATTCCGAACCCGCCTTCCCCCTGGAAGCAGGTGACAGGTACACATCTCTGGCGCGCCCATGGGGCCACGAACCGCGGCAGGATAGCCAGTTCTGGACCGACTGCCACCGCTGGGGCATGACCCAGGTTGTGATCACCGACCACGAGACCGGCTGGCGCGACGAGGGCGAGAGCTTTACATTCCGCACCCGCCCTGCACCCGGCAAAGGGGGAGACGCCGGGCAGTACGAGTATGCCCGGCTGCTCCAGGACAAGCTGGGCTTTGTCTATGGTCCATACAACAACTACACCGACTTCGCACCCGTGAACGAGTACTGGTCGACGGATCTGATCAGCCGCACGCCCGAGAATCAGCTTCAGCACGCCTGGATGCGTTGCTATGCCCCGAAGCCCGCCAGGGCCGTGGAGTACTGCGCGGCTCGCCCCGCAAATCCAGGCGAAGTTCCATTTCAGCACGGCATATTGCGACGTGCACACGGCCGTCGCGCCCTGGGATCGCGTGGATTACGACGCCCGCGTCCCGGCGCGGGGACGTTGTCGGCGGTCTTCTACGCGTTCGGCGAGATCATGCTGCTGCAGAAACAGGCGTGGAATGGTCCGGTCTATTCGGAAGGAAACAACCACGCGTTTTACTGCGGCCTGACCGATGGCAATTACGGACAGGACCAGGCCTACCGACCGGCCGACAATCCCTGGCTCGTCGATTTCGACCTGCGGAAGTTGCATGACCTCTGCTGCAATTTCGGCATGGGCTCGCCCGACATGTTCTACGCGGGCAAGCGGCCAAGCCAGACCACTCCGGATGAAAAAGACGCCTGGCTCGACCGGTTCCTGGCGGCGACGGTGGCCTTCGGGCATCCCGGATTCCTGGTGTTCGAGGGAGGGACAAAAAACGCGCTGCGAAGTTACTACATGCTCCAGCAACTTCACAGCCGCTATTGCCTGGCCAGCGCGAAGGAAATCCGCTATGCCGACGCCAGCGGCTTGCTGCTTGACACCTCGACGGCAGTGGCATCGGGCGCCTTCACGCGATCTCAAATCGTGACCCGCTACAGCGACGGGACCGTCACCGCGGCCAACGGCCATCGCTCCGAACGGATGAAGGTGAAAGCCAACGGCCGGGATCTTGACCTCCCGCCCAATGGCTATTGCGGGTGGACTGACGACGGCTCGATCGATGTCTGGAGCCGTGATCTCGACGGCCGACGCGCCGACTATGCCGACACGCCGGCCTACCTTTACATCGACGGCCGCCATCATTTCGTGCGGGCCGCGAAGGCCGCGGGCAACGGTATCGGCATCTGTCGGGTCTTGCCTGACGCATACGAGATTCTGCTTCACGACGGTGCCGAGTGCGGCTTCGCGGTCTCGGCGGGTTCGGCCAAGGCACTGGCGGCCGACGGCCGTGCGCTTGGCCCGGCCCGGCTGCGCAAGGCGCGTGGGCTCGCGTACGTGGTGCCGGTCGCGGGTGCATTCAGCTATATGCTGACCAGGGGCCCAAAGTCCATTGGCGATACGAGCGGGAAGGGTCCGGTCGCGCTACGGTGCGACCGCACAGAGGTCCGTCCCGGAGAGAGAGTGACGGTCCATGGCAAGGAATCGCACCCGCTCGTCATCCCGGCGAAATCCAAGGACGGAGAGCGGCTCTGGTTCGAGCTCGAAGGCGGCTGGATTGATTTCACAGTGCGGGGGAGTGGCTGAAATGGACACGCAGTTCACCAGAGATGAAAAAGGGATCGTGAGCCCCGGATGGCGCCTCTGTGCAGGACTCCTCCTTTTTCTGTCCTATGTCGGTTCTGCTGCCGCACTGACCGTGCGCGTGGAGGTCACGAACGGTGCTCCGCGGCTAATCGTGGATGGCAAGCCCGTTCGAGCGAGGATGTTCTTTGGCATCCCGGGTTCCGCGCCTATCAGCGTGCCCGCGGGGCCCCGAGAAGTGAAGTTTGATTTTTCCGCCAGCGCCACGGCAGATACCGCGACGATGCACTTTCGGTTTGGCACCAAGGCGGGCAGTGTTGATCTGGATGACATCCGCGTTGTTGATCTGAATGATGACCTGGATGTCATCCCTCGTTGCACCTTTGAGAGCGGACCGGAGTCGTTCACCAGCGCGTGGACGACCTGGCCGCCGGGCGAGCAGAACACGGTGGGGCGGGTGGACGTGAAACCAGGCGCCGGCCGGGGGAACTCGTCCGGGCTGCACGTCGCGGTAAGGGCGCCGGCCAACGGGCACTGGCCCGATTTTCACATGTACCATCATGCGAATATCAAGCTGACACGCGGCCATCGCTACCGGGTCACGTTCTGGGTGAACTGCCAAGCTGATCGCGAATTGGCCGTGGCGTTCTACCGTCCGGGAGCGACTTATGTGCATCTTGGTGGTCCGTCAGGTCCGTTCGAGTCCCAGATCGCAATGGCGGCGAAGGCCGGCGTGAACTTTGTGAGCTTCCCGATCGAGCTCCCCTGGCCGAAACCCGGCAAGCCCGCGGACTGGTCCAGCGTGGACCTCGCCTGCGAACAGGTCCTGGCGGCCAATCACCAAGCTTTGCTCCTGCCGCGCATGGGGATGACCCCGCCGGACTGGTGGCAATCGCAGCACCGCGACGACGTGATGCAGTGGGAGAACGGTCGCCGCGGCCTTGCCGTGGTCGCATCGCCGGCGTACCGGCATGACGCTGTCGAGCGGTTGAGCGCCCTGGTTGCTCATCTCGAAACGAAGTTCGGCGATCACGTCGCGGGCTATCATCCCTGTGGCCAGAACACCGGGGAATGGTTTTACGAGGGTACCTGGGAAAAGCCGCTCTCGGGATACGCCCTTGCCGACCAGGTCGCCTGGCGACAGTGGCTGCAGGATCGTTATCGGTCCGACCTGGTGCTTCAAGCCGCATGGCACGACGCCAGCGCGACGCTCGACAGTGCGGCGGCACCCTCCCCTGCCCTCAGGCATGCTGCGCCGGCGGGCATCTTCCGCGACCCAGAACGCGAGCAAGGCCTGATTGATTGGGCCGAGTTCCAGCAGCAGGTGATGAGCCGGTGCGTCTGCGAGCTGGCGCACGCGGTGCGCCAGGCATCGGGCGGTCGGAAGCTCGTGGTCTTCTTCTACGGTTACGTCTTCGAGTTCGCCGCGGTTCCCAATGGGCCATCGGTTGCCGGCCACTATGCACTCCGCCGCGTGCTCGACTCTCCCGATATCGACGTCCTCTGCTCGCCGATCTCCTACTTCGACCGCGGTCTGGGGCAAGGCGCTCCGTCCATGACCGCGGCCGAAAGTGTGGCTCTCGCCGGCAAGATGTGGCTCAACGAAGACGATACCCGAACCTACCTGGGAACCGGTGATTTCCCCGGCGCCGTCGACGCGGTGAGCACGCTTGAAGACACGAACCGCGAGCTCATACGCAATGTCGGCCAGGAGGCGGTCCGCAACTTTGCCACTTGGTGGATGGATCTTGGCGCTACCGGCTGGTTCAACGACTCCCGGATGTGGGAACAGATGGCCCGTCTCGAGGCGATCGACGAGCCCTTGCTGGAACACCCTTCGGCGTATTGTCCTGAGGTCGCGGCCGTCATTGACGAGCGGGTCATGCTCCGGCTTGCGGCGGGCAGCACGGCTGTGACCCGACCCGGCATCTACGAGGTCCGGTCGCGCCTTGCCCGCATGGGGGCACCATACGGCCAGTATCTGCTCGACGACGTGCTTGCCGGACGTGTTCACGCCAGGCTTTTCGTCATGCTCAACGCATGGCGTTTGTCGGCACATGAGCGAGCCATGCTGGCGGACCGGCTGCGCGGATCCACGGTCATCTGGTGTTACGCGCCCGGCTATTGCGACGGCGACCGCTTCTCGCTTCCAGCCATGCGGCAACTGACCGGATTCGAAGTTACCGACTGCGGAGCGGTCAAGGCGCTGGCGACGCCGACCGAGGCCGGCAAGCGGCTTGGCTTGCGGCAACCATTGGGGACCGATCAGCCGGTGCATCCTCTTCTTTCGGCTCGTGGAGTGACTTCCGATCAGATCCTGGCTGCTTATCCGGACGGCTCCGCGGCTGTTGTCATCCGGCATGACGGCAATGGAGCGACGATCTTCGTCGGAGCGCCCGGTTTGACCACCGAATTGCTCCGTGCCGCGGCTCGAATGGCCGGGGTTCACCTCTTCACCGACATCGACTGCAATGTCTACGCCCGCGATTCCTTCCTCGTTCTTCATGCCGCGCAAGACGGCCCGGTCAGGGTGTCGTTGCCCGTGCATAACGGACCGGCCCAACATGACGCGTCGTGGAACGTCAACGACGCTCTGACGGGCGAGCAACTCGGCGCGGAGGCACGCTGCGAATGGTCCTGAAACGGGGCGACACGAGGATTTTGCGATACGAATGAGGTTGACGCAACCGCGGAGTGAGTGATCCTCGTGCCACCGATCGCTGATCGTTTGAGTTACCTCGCGGAAGCAGGCGTCCTGTCCTTTTCGACGAAATCGACCAGCCCCACGTCGATGTACTGGCCGCCCGCGGTTTGATGGCAGTGGACGGCGAGCACGTTGCGGCCCGGCTTCAAGGCACGCGCGGCATCCGGCCCGAGGGGAATGAGCCCGTATCCGGTGGTATAACCGTCGAGCTTGGAGACAAGCTTGCCATTGATGTAAATCTCGGCGTCCTCGTCGTGATGGATCGTCAGTTGTGGAGATTGTGGAGCTTTTGAGTCGAGCTCGAATGCGCGGCGGAGCCAGATGTCGCCGGTTTTCCACTCGGTGTGGACCAAAGCGCCCGGTGTTGAGCTGGTGCCAAATCCGCTATCTCCTCGGGACCAGGCCGAATCATTGAATTCCGAACCCGTCCAGGCGGAATCCGGCGCCTTGGTCGTGTAGCTCCAGGCCTGCGGAGCGGTCTCGGCAGTGGGGACCAACAGCTTGATGGTCGGCAGTGGCTGGTAGAGCACCTTGTGCGCCTGGGCGACTGCTTCGACGGGTAGCTTGATCACCTCGCGGTCATAGGTCATCAGTCCGTTGACCTCGACCTCGCAGTCGGTCGTCTGTGTGTACACCGCCGCGCTCAATCCTTTGGCGACCAGGCCCCGCAGCCGGCTGATCAGCTCCTGGTAGGCACTTGACAGCGCCTCGCGGTTCTTGAACGAACGATAACCCCAGTTGTTCTTGTCCACCCAGACGTGGTTTTCGAGCGGGAGACCGAGTCCGCCAAATTCGCCGAGCACCGCGGCCCGAGTCGGCTCGGTCGGGGGCATGCCGGGGCCGGGATAGTTATGCATGTCGACCACGTCGCCCGTTTTCGTGTCGGTCCAGCCGCTGGCGTTGTTGACCAGGCGGGTGGGATCGTGGTGCTTGATCCATTCCACGTATTGCGGGGTATCGTGCTGACCCCAGCCTTCGTTGAACGGCACCCACATCACGATTGACGGGTGATTGCGGCGGGCATCGATCATTCGTTCGAGCTCGACGGCAAACTGCGTCTTCGAGGATGCGTCGCGATTGTCGCCGGCGGGCATGTCCTGCCACACCAGGATGCCCATCGTGTCACACCAGTAGTACCAGCGATCCGGCTCGACCTTGACGTGTTTGCGAATCATGTTGAAACCGAGTTGCCGGGTGATATCGAGGTCGTACTTCAGCGCCTGGTCGGTGGGGGCTGTGTAAAGACCGTCGGGCCACCACCCCTGGTCCAGCGGGCCAAGCTGGAAGAGCGGCTTGCCGTTGAGGAAGAGTCGGTTGATCCCCGACTCATCCTTCGCCAGCACGATCTTGCGCATGCCGAAGTAACTTTGGACCTCGTCGCCCCCGTGGATCGCCACGCGCAGACCGTAGAGGAAGGGCTGATTGGGGCTCCAGAGCTTCGGTTCGCGGATTTTCAAGGCGAACGGACTGCCGGGTTGGCCCTCCGCGGCGGCAATCTCGCGGTCGCCGTCAAAGACCCGCGCCATGATCCTCGAGTCGACCCTGGCGCCACTCAGCGTCACGGTGAGGCGCAGCTCGCTGGCGTCGACGTCGGGCACGAGGTTCAGCGAGTCGATCCGGACGTCCGGAACGGGTTCCAGCCAGACGGTTTGCCAGATGCCGGTGTTGGCCGTGTACATGATTCCGCCTGGCTTGAGCACCTGCTTGCCACGCGGCTGGCTGCCCGCATCGGTCGGATCCCAGACCGAGACGACCAGCTCTTGCGTTCCGCTCGGGGCGAACGCATCGGTGACGTCGAACGAGAACGGATCGTACCCGCCGCGATGCGCTCCCAGGGTCTTCCCGTTCAAGATGACCGTTGTGTCCCAGTCGACGGCCCCGAAGTGGAGCAGCCACCGCTTGCCCGGTTGCGGGGGCGCCAGCGCGAACGTTCGGCGGTACCAGAGCCGCTGGTCGGGCTTGACGGGCTTCATCACCCCGGAGAGAGCTGATTCGACCGGGAAAGGAACGAGGATTCGCCCGTCAAAATCCGCGGGACGATCGCCATCCTTGGGGCGAATGGCAAAGTCCCAGAGCCCGTTCAGATTCACCCATTCGGGCCGAACCATCTGAGGCCGCGGATACTCCGGATGGGTTTTCGCGGGATCCACTTGCGATGCCCACCGTGTGGCGAGCGGCCCACGGGCAGGCCGCCAGGGCTTGGTCTCCTCGGCGGGTGCCATTCCGCCCAGAAATCCAGCAAGAGAAACGATCAGACAGGTTGTGTACATGGCGAGTTTATCCAGGGGTAGGTCGGCTCTATTGAGCCCGATCATAGAGCCCCGATCGGGCCGGTCAATGGGTTCTATCCTCTCAGAGCGCGGTTCTCGATGCCACGGCCTGGTCGATCTGAGAAGGTCGACAATCTGTTCTCGGCTCACCCGGCCCTTGCGGTGCGCCAACTCGTGCTCCATCATTGCGATGTGCGCAGGGGGACCGCAGCAAGCTGTTGTCCTGGGGGCCAGGAAAAGGCAGACGGCTTGCATGCAAAGTTGCAGGCGAGGGCCAGTCGGCGCACGGCACGAAAGGAAGACAACATGCTGATCGTTCAGTCGTATGCCCTGGCCGTGACCATGTGCTTCATCACGATGCTTTGTTGGGGGTCCTGGGCCAACACGCAGAAGCTCGCGAGTAAGGAGTGGCGGTTTCAGCTCTTCTACTGGGACTATGCCATCGGCGTGGTCTTGCTCGCACTGGCGCTGGCGTTCACCCTGGGCAGCACCGGCGGTGGCGGCCGACCGTTCCTTGCCGATCTGCGGCAGGCGGAGGGCAAATGGCTGGGCTCGGCGTTTCTGGGCGGCGTCATTTTCAACCTGTCGAACATCCTTCTGGTCGCGGCGATCGACATCGCGGGCCTGGCCGTCGCCTTTCCCGTCGGTGTCGGGCTGGCCCTGGTGCTGGGAGTCATCACTACCTACCTGGCGACCCCAACAGGCAACGTGCCCATGCTTGCCCTGGGCGTCGGCAGCATCATGATCGCCATCTTGCTGGATGCGCTGGCGTACAGGAGGCTGGCCGGCACGGAGCGCAAGGCGCCCGTCAAGGGCATCGTGATCTCGGTGGCGGCCGGATTGCTTATGGGCTGGTTCTACAGCTTCGTCGCCCAGTCGATGGGCAAGATCGACCCCTCGACCCAGGCACTGGAGGCGGGCAAACTCAGCCCTTACACCGCCATTGTGGCTTTCTCATTCGGTCTGCTGGTCTCGAACTTCCTCTGGAATACGATCATGATGATCCGGCCGCTGTCGGGTGATCCGGTGCCGCTTGGCGATTACTTCACCAAGGGCAACGCCCGGCTGCATGCCATTGGCATCCTCGGCGGGGTGATCTGGAACATCGGCATGAGCTTCAGCATCGTTGCCGCCAACGCGGCCGGCGCGGCACTCTCGTATGGTCTCGGCCAGGGCGCCACGATGATTGGCGCCTTCTGGGGCGTGTTCATCTGGAAGGAATTCGAGAATGCCCCACCGGGCACCAACAAGCTCCTCGCGGCCATGTTCGGCTTCTACCTGCTCGGCCTGGGCATCCTGATCGCGTCCAAGCTCTGAGAGCCTCTGAATTTACGTAGGTCAGGCCTTCCAGTCTGACCCACTTCGAAAACAACTTACAAGCGACATCACACCACAGGCCACAAACGCTTTAGTTGAAAAATTTCTTGCTATAAGGACGTGACCATGGCAAGCAAGCCGATCGTCGTCATCGGCAGTTCCAACACCGACATGATCATCAAGCTTGACCGGATCCCGCGGCCCGGCGAGACCATCCTGGGCGGCAAGTTCGTGACGGCGGCGGGCGGCAAGGGAGCCAATCAGGCCGTTGCGGCGGCTCGGGCCGGAGGACGAGTCAGCTTCATTGCCCGGGTCGGCCAGGATGTGTTCGGCGACCAGGCCGTGGCCGGCTTCGTCAAGGACCAGATCGACGTGGATCACGTCGCGCGCGACAGCTCGGCGCCCTCGGGTGTTGCCCTTGTTTTCGTGGCGAAAGACGGTGAGAACAGCATCGCGGTCGCCTCGGGGGCCAACGCGAACCTTGCCCCGGCCGACGTGGAACGGGCGCGGACCCTGATCGCCTCGGCGGGCGTCGTCGTGATGCAGCTCGAGACACCGCTCGCCACGGTTCAAGCCGCCGCCCGGATCGCGGCTCAGGCGGGCGTGCGCGTGATCCTCAACCCCGCCCCCGCCCAGCCCTTGCCTGATGATCTGTTGCGATTGATTGCGATCCTGACCCCCAACGAAACGGAAGCCGAGCTGCTGACCGGTATCAAGGTCCATGATCCAGCCTCGGCCGGTCAGGCTGCCGATGTTCTGCTGACGCGCGGAGTGCAAACGGTCATCATCACGCTGGGAGCGAGCGGGGCTTTCGTGGCGGCGGATGGCTTGCGAAAGCTGCTCCCCGGGTTCCGGAAGGACGCGGTCGATACGACGGCGGCCGGCGACGTGTTCAACGGAGCGCTGGCCGTGGCCCTCGCCGAGGGGCAAGAGCTGGAGCAGGCCGTTCGCTTCGCCAACGCGGCGGGTGCGATTTCCGTGACACGAATGGGGGCGCAGCCTTCGGCACCAGGGCGCGGCGAGATCGATACGCTGGCCTGCTCGAAATAGCTTTTGCCGGGATCGTTAACCAGAGCAGAGGTTCGATCGCGGCGAACCCAGATCGTCACGGCGAATTCGCATCCAGCGGGAAGGCACTTTCCAACGATTCAGGTTTCCCGAGGCTTTCCGCGTTGACCAAGTCGACGGGCGTCCGCTTGTCGGCCGGGGGCACATCGCCGCTGAGGAGCAGCCGCGCAAACTCAATGCCAAAGACAGCGAGCTGATCGGCGTGCTGATCGGCCGACGCCAGGATCGCGCCCTTCTTGATCGCATCGTTCACCGGCCCGATCCCGTCGTAGCCGACAATCTGTACCTCTCGCTCGAGGCCCGCAGCCTTGACGGCCGCCAGCGCACCCAGCGCCATGCTGTCGCTGCAGCACAAGAATCCCATGATGTCGGGGTGCTTGCTGAGCATGGTCGAGGCGATCTTTTGTGCCGTATCGATCTCCCACCGCGCGCTCTGTGAATCAACGATTTTCAGGCCGGCTTCCTTCACGGCTTCCTCGAACCCGAGTTTGCGCTGCTGACTGTTGAAGGCCGTCTTGACGCCTTCGATCACGACCACCTGGTCGCCCTTCTTGAGCTTGGCGGCCATGAAGTCACCCACCATCCTGGCTCCCGCGCGGTTGTCGGGTCCCACGAACGGCACCTGGGTCGCTTGCTCGGTGAGGGTTTGCGCGTCGAGCTTGTTCACGATGTTGACCACGACGATTCCCGCATCCCGGGCGTGTTTGCAGGCCGAGACCAGGGCCTTGGAATCCGCCGGATCGATCACGATGGCCTTCACCCGCTGGGTGATCATCTCCTCGACCAGTTCAAGCTGGCGCTTGACGTCGCGCTCATCGTTGATGCCGTTCAGGATCAGCTCGTATTCCGAGGAATGCTCGGCCTGATGCTTGCGCGCGCCGTCGGCGATGGTCATGGAGAACTCGCCGGCCAGCGACTTCATGATCAGTGCAATTCGCGGCGGCGGCGGTTTCGGCTTCGCGTCCGAGGACTCCGCAGGAGCACCATTTTCCGGTAAGCCGCCCCCGCAGCCGTGCATCAGAGCCAGCAAAACGGCAACCACCGCCCGGGCGGCCCGCCAAGAACAGCGTTGATGTTTCCCCGGTTCGTGCCTGATCATGGTCTTGGTTTCTCAACCTGTTGAGGAGGTTGGCTGGAAAGCTGGACCAGGGCCTCGACCACGCGCGATTGCTGCTCGGGCCGAAGTATGAGATACGCGTGCGAGCCGTGCGATTCTGCTTCAAAGTGACACGTGGCGTCCTTGTTGATCGTGACACGGCCGTGTTGGGACACGTCGAAGTAGCCTCGATCGGCAACCACGGCGAAAAGAACGGCAGTCAAATCCCAGGACGGCCGGTTGTGCGGTGGTGGGATGTAATGAATGTAGGCGTCTGCAAGTGGGTGGTGCGGCACATAGCCGTAATCGCGCTCGATGCTCTGGGCCGGATAGGGTACCGCAATGCCGATCTCAAAGCCGCTGAACACCATCGGCGTCGGCCAGCTCTCTGCCAGCTTCTGGCAGCTTGGGATGTCGCGAATCACATTGTATTCGAGATACTCCTTGTTGCCGTCGATCGGCTGGAAGGCACCCGCCATCAGCGATAGCAACTTGACCTTGTGCTTGACCAGGTCGATTCCGGAGAGCGGCGAACATTCGTCAGGCCCCGAATCGAGCAGCCGGGCGAGATTCGTCGAGAAGCCGACCTGGGCAATCACGACCGACTGATCCTCCTGGGCGGCAAGGGCCTTACGCAGGACGAGGGTCGCGGGGGGCGCGTCTTTACCCGTGAGCAGCTTGTGAGGATAGCGGAAGCGGCCATCGGCCTCTTTCTGGTTAACCAGCCCCAGGTACTTGCTCTGCTCGACCACGCCCCCCTTGGCCACCACGCCGATCGGGATATCGCCGCGGCCGTAAAAGGTATTGACCGCATCGACAAACGGAGCGGCCAGATCGTTGTGGACACTCACGGTGACGGCCAGCAGCTTGCAAGCCCTGCGCGACTGCAACGCATGGATCATCCCCAGGGCGAGAACATCATCGCAGTCACCGCAGATATCGGTGTCAAAGATGATTCCCGGGGGTTCGGCGGCACTCGCGGGCATGGCGTTCATGAGTACGATACCCATCAAAAGGGCGACGACCGCCCTAGGAATCCAGCGCATGATAACCCTCGCAAGACCTTGAACTCGCCGCGAGCGACGGCACGCCCTCCGGCTCGACGTACTATACGGGACGATGCTCGGAACGGGCAACTGTGCCCTGCCGGAACCGATCCGTCTAGAACTTGCCGATCTCCGCGTCCTCCGGGTCTGCCTGGGCGTTGACAGGCACTGACCGCTCGCATTCTGGTTTTTCTTGCCGTATCGTGATCGTGAGGGTGGGGGATCAAAGGGTCTTCACGAACGTCCAGGGAGTTTGTCATGAGCCGGGACAACGAAGCCGCGAACCGCAACGGGGGAACCGATCGCAGAAGCTTGCTGAAAGGTACGGCGGGCGCGGCGATCCTGGGCATGTCGGGCCTGGCAAAAGGCTTACGGGCTGCGGAGCCCGCCGAGGGAGGAGTCGCGGTGGAAAACGGCAGAATCCAGCAATCGATCGTTCACTGGTGCTTCGAGAAGTACTGGCCCATCGACGAGTTCATCAAATCGGCGAAGAGCCTGGGAATCAACAGCATTGAACTGCTGCCGGTCAAGTATTTCCCGCAACTCAAAGAAGCGGGAATGACCAACGCAATTGGCCAGATCGACATGGGCGACGACCCACCGTTCGTCAAAGGCTACAACAACCCCAAGTACTGGGAGCGGGTGATGAAGGCCACGCGCGAGGCGATCGACGCCTGCGCCGAGTATGGCTACAAGAAAGTGATCTGCTTCACCGGCTACAAGGAAGACATCCCCAGCGACGTGGGCGCCGACAACTGCGTCAAAGGTTTCAAGCAGGTTGTGGGCCACGCCGAGAAAAAAGGAATCACGCTCTGCCTGGAGATGCTCAACTCGCGAGTCAGCACTCACCCGATGAAAGGCCATCCCGGCTACCAGGGCGACCACACCGATTACTGCATCGACATCATCAAGCGCGTCGGCTCGCCCAGCCTGAAAATGCTTTTCGACATCTACCATGTCCAGATCCAGGACGGGGACATCATGACCCGCCTGCGTCAGAACAAGGAGTACATCGGCCACGTCCACACGGCCGGCAACCCCGGCCGGGGCGAGCTTGATGAAACTCAGGAAATCTACTATCCGCCGATCATGAAGACCCTCCTCGAGATCGGCTACCAGGGCCACGTCGGCCAGGAGTTCATCCCGACCCGCGACCCGATGGAAGGCCTGCGTCAGGCGGTCAGTTTGTGTGACGTGTAAGCCTGGCCCAAGGAAATACCGGGTGGCCCCGACGGCGCACGGCAATCGTGCGCGCCGGAGTACCCAAGTAAGAGGATTGAAGGAATGGCTCAGAAGGCCTCGATCGCGTCGCTGCCTGGTTTTTCATCGCTCGGGCTCGACGACCGCCTGGTCAAGACGCTCGCCGAGCTCGGGTATGAGGAGCCGACGCCGATCCAGCGCGAGGCGATTCCGCCGCTGCTCGAGGGCAAGGACTTTGTGGGCCAGGCGGCGACCGGCACGGGCAAGACCGCGGCCTTTGCCTTGCCCATACTTCATAAGCTGGCCGCCGACCGGCAGCATGGCGCCCGGCCCATGGCGCTTGTGCTGGTGCCGACACGCGAACTGGCGATGCAAGTGGCCGAGGCCGTGCATCGCTACGGCCGGCCGCTGGAGGCCAGTGTGCTGCCCATCTATGGGGGGCAAGCGTACGGGCCGCAGTTGCGGGCCCTCGAACGCGGGGCCCATGTCGTTGTGGCCACGCCAGGCCGGGCGCTCGACCTGATTCGCGGTAAGAAGTTGAAGCTTGGTGGCGTTGCGGTCGTGGTTCTGGATGAAGCCGACGAGATGCTCGACATGGGCTTCGCCGAGGACATCGAGGCGATCCTCTCCGAGACGCCCAAGGAGCGGCAGACCGTCCTTTTCTCGGCAACGCTGCCGCCCCGCATCGCGGCCATCACCAAGCACCATCTGAACAATCCAGTTCGAAATCAAGATCGCCGCCGAGCCCGCGGTGGCGGGCACCGCGGCGCGGGTTCGCCAGACGGCCTATATCGTTCCCCGCGGCCACAAGCTGGCAACACTCGGTCGCGTGCTCGACGTTGAAAACCCGGCCTCGGCCATCGTCTTCTGCCGCCGCCGCAACGAGGTTGACGAGCTGGCCGAGAACCTCAACGCACGCGGCTACCGCGCGGAGGCTCTGCACGGAGGGATGACCCAGGAGCAGCGGAACCGGGTCATGAAAAAGTTTCGTGCCGAGGCGTCCGACCTGCTGATCGCTACTGATGTGGCCGCTCGGGGGCTAGACATCCAGCAGCTCTCGCACGTGATCAACTATGACGTGCCCGCCGAGGCCGAGTCGTACGTCCACCGGATCGGCCGCGTGGGCCGGGCGGGCCGCGAGGGCGTGGCCATCACCCTGGCCGAACCGCGCGAGCACCGCCAGATTCGCACTATCGAGCAGATGACGGGGCAGAGAATTGAGATCGCCAAGGTGCCCACGGTGGCCGATCTGCGTGCCCGTCGGCTCGAGTTGTCGCGCGCTTCGGTACGCGAGGCCATCGTCGATGGCGAGCTCGACCGCTTCCGGGTCGTGGTCGAATCTCTGGCCGCCGAGTTCGACCTCATGGAAGTGGCCATGGCCGCCATCAAGCTGCTCCATCAGGCCAATGGTTCCGAAGCCCAGGATGAAGACGAGATCCCCGAAGTCGAGCTCTACCGCGACAAGCCGCCCCGATCCCCTCGAAAAGAAGGCGGCAGGCCGGCTCGGGACGAGAGGAGGCCGCGCGACGATGGTCCGCGGGGAGCCAGTCGAGGCGGCCAGATGACCCGGATTTACGTCGGTGCCGGCCGCGCTGCGGGCGTCCGCGCCCAGGATCTTGTCGGCGCCATCACCGGCGAGGCCGGCCTCACAGGCCGCCAGGTTGGCGATATCGACATTTCCGACCGATTCTCCCTCGTCGAGGTCCCAGAAGACCTCGCCGAGACGGTCATCACCGCCCTGCGTGCCAGCAAGATCAAGGGCCGTAAAGTGACAGTCCGGCACGAGCGGCCGCAGAAGTGAAGCGAGCTCCATGCCCCTTTCGAGCCGACTTCCAACAAGGCTGACTTATCGCGGATTCCGACGGGGATTGCCGGCTCATAAGAGGCTGATGGCACATGGCAAATCTCAAATGGCGGATGCCAACTGATAGATGGCACATGACACGCGGCAGATGGCACATGGAAGACGGCATCTGAGAACCGGCCCGTGTCATCTGGCATTTGCCGATCTTGCCATTTGCCATTGCTCCTTATGATGAAACGCTGCCGGCATCCGCGAAGAGTCTCCCAGAAAAGAGGGAACAAATCGTCGGCCAGAGGCCATTACTTTCTGATTCAGTCAGAAATGACCTCGCGGGGTAAGTCCCATGGGACACAGGCGATCAAGCGGCGGAGAACATCACACGAAGGCCCTTTTCCAGGCAGGTCGGCTGGGCGACCTCAGCGACGCGGTCTTGCTTGAGCGATCGAGGGGCCTTGACGTTGACCCTGCCATCCGTGAAGCCGCCTTCACCGCGCTGGTGGAACGCCACGGACGCATGGTGCTGCGGGTCTGCGAGGTCGTGATCGGCAACTTTCAGGAGGCGGAGGACGCATTTCAGGCAACATTTCTGGTACTTGCACGTGAGGCCCGACGGTTGACGATTCGCGACTCGCTCGCTCCCTGGTTGCATTCGGTGGCTGTCCGGATTTCGCTCTATGCGCACCGCGCCAGGGCACGCCGCCACGGCCAGGAGCGAATCTGGGCGTCCCAGGCTGCGGTATGGTCGTGCGTCGAACCCGTTGCCCATGACCCACTCGAGAGAGCTGAATCCATCGGCGTGGTCCAGAGCGAGATCGCCAGGCTGCCGAAACGCCTCCGGTCTTGTGTCGTGCTTTGTGACCTCGAAGGCATGACTTACGCGCAAGCCGCACGCCATTTGAATCTCCCGCTGGGCACGGTTCAGAGCCGGCTCGCTCGCGCCCGGAGTCGTCTGCGTGAGCGACTGTCCCGGCGTGGCCTTGGTCCCGAGCAATACGGTGGCCAGGGCGCTCTTGAAGGAATTCGGCTCCCTGGCATCGGGCTCGGGATCCGATCGCACCTTCTGGAGCGTACGACGCGGATCTGCCTTGCGTTTGCTGCCGATTCCACGTCAGCCGGCGGCTCCGTTTCGGGATCGATCACTGCCCTGGCGGATGGAGGAATCCGCATGTTCTTTATTTCGAGGCTGAAACGTGGAGGGATTGCTGTTGCCCTGTTCTTGTTCGGAGGCGGACTGGCAGTCTACTCGCAAACGACCGGACAGGAACGGATCGAACCGCCCCGGCCGCGAGGACCAGTCACCGCGAGTCCACAGAAGCCTCCATTACCAGAGCACGCGCTGACCATCAAGGCTCCTTCCGAGGTGCGGGCTACGGGCGGCCGAGGCAGACTGCTGATCTACGAGCTGGACCCCGAGGGCGAACGAACCCGGCTGGGAAACCAGACCTGGAAGGAAGTCGAACGCGAGGCGATCTGGGCAGTTGTCACCGGAGTCGTCGACCATCAAGCGATCCGTGAGAGCCAAACGATCGGGCTCTGGAGACGCAGATTCCCCAGGTTTCTACTTCAGGGTCGAACTCGAGCGGCAGCTTCGGAAACCTGCTGGATCCTGGGCAAACTGGATCCCCGTCGATCCGGTGCCCACGCTCCGTGTTCTCGATAACATCCCTGAGCAGGACGTGGAGCTGATCGAAGTCCCACTGTCCACGCTCGTCGACCCCTTGCCCCACCTCAAACAGGGAAAGTGGGAGGGGGTCAATGTCGAGCGATTTGCGCCCAAGCGAAAAGTGCGGCCTCAGGGGCAGCCCAAGGTCCAGACGCTCCCCGATATATCTGGGAAGATCGGAGGGGCATCCACTCCGCGTCAGCCGCTCCCACCCGAACTCATGCTGCGATCGTTCGACTTCAGCGTCTCAACGGGCCAGACCTATCGTTATCGTGCACGCATCGTTGTGAGGGGACGCCCCGAAGTCGGCCGGCCGCGAGAAGTTTACGGGGACTGGAGTCAACCTACGGACGCTGTGACCGTGCCGTGGATGTAGAACCAGGAACTTGTCTTGATCCAAGGACAGTCACTACTTGCCAGTCTTCCACGATCGATCATGATTCACGAGAGAATCTGCCGGATCGGCTCCGCCCCTTCGACGCCGACAAGCTTCTGGTGCAGGCCGCCGTAGAAATAGGACAGGCTGTTGGGGTCGAAGCCGAGCTGGGTGAGCATCGTGGCGTGCAGGTTCTTGACGTGGAACCGGTTCTCGACGGCGGCGCTGCCGAGCTCGTCGGTCTGGCCGACGCTGGTGCCGCCCTTGATGCCGCCGCCGGCCAGCCACATGGTGAAACCATACGCATTGTGGTCGCGGCCGGTGCCCTGGGCGTACTCGGCGGTGGGCTGGCGGCCGAATTCGCCGCCCCAGACGATCAGCGTCTCGTCAAGCATCCCGCGCCGCTTCAGGTCCTTGATCAGCCCGGCGATCGGCTTGTCGGTGTGGCCGGCGTGCTTGGTATGATTGGCGACGAGGTCGTTGTGAGCGTCCCAGTTGTCGTCGTTGTGCGCCCCGCCCGAGTAGACCTGGATGAACCGCACTCCGCGCTCGACCAGCCGGCGGGCCAGCAGGCATTTTCGCCCGAAGTCGGCCGTCTCGGGACGGTCGATCCCGTACAGACTTTGCGTCTCGGCGGTCTCCTGGGAAAAGTCCACCGCCTCGGGCGCAGACTCTTGCATCTTGTAGGCGAGCTCGTAAGCGGCGATCCGAGCGGCGAGCTCCGAATTGTCCACTCGTAGAGCGTGATGGGCCTCGTTCTTCTCGCGCAGTCGGTCGAGCAGCAGCCGGCGTGTTGCGCGATCGGTGCCTTCAGGTACGGCCAGGTCGTGCATCGGTACCTCGGCCGCGCGGAGCACGGTGCCCTGGTAAGCGGCCGGCATATAGCCGCTCGACCAGTTCTTGGCGCCGCTGATCGGGCCGCCGGTGCGGTCGAGCATCACCACGAAGCCGGGCAGGTTCTCGTTCTCGCTACCGAGACCGTAGGTCACCCATGAGCCCAGACAGGGATGCCCGCTGATGATCCTTCCCGAGTTCATCATCAGCATGGCCGAGCCGTGAATCGGCGAGTCGGCATACATCGCGTGGAGGAACGCCATGTCGTCGACGCAGGTGGCCAGGTGCGGGAAGACGTCGGAGACGTACTTGCCAGACTCGCCGTACGGGCGAAACGCCCACTTCGGGCCGACGACCCGCCCCTGGTTCTTCTTGCCGCTACGGCCGAACGTCTTCACGTCGATCGTCTTGCCATCCAGCCCGTAAAGCTTTGGCTTGTAGTCAAACGTGTCGACATGGCTGGGCCCGCCGTACATGAACAGGAAGATCACACTCTTGGCCTTCGCCGGATGAGGCGGCTGCTTGGGCGCCATGGGGGTCTTGAACCGCGAGGTTCCGTCGGCGGCGACGGCCTGACGCGACAGGAACCCATCGCCGCCCAGCAGTGCGGTGAGCGCCACCGAGGCAAAACCGCCACCGGCCTCCCAGAGCAGCTCGCGACGGGTCCGGCCGCAGAACGAGCCTCCGGCTCTGCGCGTCGTCCCTGGCGGTTTGGCGTTGTCCATGGTTTGATCGTCCGTCAATCGAGATAAAGAAACGCATTCGCGGAAAGCGTCATCAGGCAGTATTGCACGAGGGCCGTTTCATGATCGAGGCGCGAAGTTTTGTGTAATTCGTCAATCCAGGCCACGTCGCGTACCACATCTTCAGGCACCGGGTCAGATGCTGTCGTCAGGCGAATGGCTCGTCGGATCTGGCCGGCCAGGTCACCCGGTGATTCCCTGCGCAGCCGCTCGGCGAACCGGGCGGCCTGTTCGTTGGCGAAGTCGCCATTGAGCAGGCCGAGGGCCTGGGCGGGGATGGTCGTCGTGTAGCGCACCGGGCAGCTCGCGTCGGTGTCGGGGGCGTCATGCGTCGCCAGGATCGGCAACGGCAGAGATCGCTTGACGTGGACGTAGACGCTCCGCCGAGCGGCTTCGTCGGGTGGCGATGTCTCCCAACCCGATCCGGGCACCGATTGGCCCGCGAGCACCTCGCGGGGCATCGGCGGGCAGACGCTCGCTCCTCCGGCCTTGGGATTGAGCGTGCCGCTGACTGCCAGCATGGAGTCGCGCACCTCCTCGGCCGACAGCCTGCGCATCGGGAACCTCCAGAACCAGCGGTCGTCGGGGTCTCTGGCCAGTCCCGCAGGCGTTCCACGCGACGACATGCGGTAAGCGTTCGACAATACGATCAGCCGGTGCATCCGCTTGATCTGCCAGCCACCGTCCATGAACTCCGCGGCTAGCCAGTCGAGTAACTCGGGGTGAGAGCAGCCTTCGCCAAGCTGGCCGAAGTCGTTGGGCGAGGGTACCAGGCCGCGGCCGAAGTGAAACTGCCAGAGCCGGTTGACCAGTACCCGCGCTGTCATCGGATTACGCCGGTCGGTCAGCCAATCGGCCAGGGCTCGGCGTTTCCCCTGCGCACTGGTAAAGGTCATGTACGGCTCGCCCAGCATCTCCGGAACGCCCGGCTCGACTTTGGGTCCGAGCAAGCGGGGATTGCCGCGGAGCAGGACATGGGTCTCGACATGGCCGCGCTCACGGACGCACATCACTTCGGTGCCGGGGCCGTTGCCCACGCGCCGGGTGTTGTGCCCGTCCTGGTTGGTGACATCGCTGAAGAAGGCCAGGAAGCGGTAGTAATCGGCCTGGGGGAGCGGATCTTTCTTGTGGTCGTGGCAGCGGGCACAGTTGATGGACATGCCCAGAAAGACCTGTCCGGCCGTGGAGACGATGCCATCGAGACCGTCGAAATGGGCCAGCTCCCGATCGGCTGGCTCATCATCCCAGAGACCCAGGCGATAGAAGCCGGTGGCGATCAGCGCCTCGGCCGAGCTCGGATCGATCTCGTCGCCGGCAAGCTGCTCACGGAGAAAATGGTCATAAGGCTTGTCTTGATTGAAGGCCCGGATCACGTAATCGCGATAGCGCCAGGCCTGGGGCTTGGCCGAGTCGCGCTCGTAGCCATTGGTCTCGGCGTAGCGGACAAGGTCGAGCCAGTGCCGGCCCCAGGCCTCTCCATGATGGGGAGAGGCGAGCAGACGATCGACGAGCCGCTCGTAAGCGTCGGCGGCTGGGTCGGCGACGAACGCGTCCACGTCCTCGGGAGTGGGCGGCAAGCCAGTCAGGTCATAGGTCAGACGACGGATCAGGACGACTCGCTCGGCGGGGGGAGCTGGTGCCAATCTCTCGGACTCGATCTTGCTCAGCAGAAAGGCGTCGATCGGGTTGCGGATCCACGCCGCGTTCTTGACCGCGGGCAATGGTGGACGAACCACTGCGCCATCTCCCCACCGAGACAACGGCTTGCCGGCGGGACTGGCAATTGTGGCAGTCGCTGGCGCTGGGCGATCGCCAGCCGGCCAGACCAGTCCACCCTGGACCCACCGCGTGAGGACGTCGATCTCCGCGGCGGGCAGCCTGCCGGAGGGGGGCATCTCTAGACCGTCGTAATGAATCGCCTGGAGCAGCAGGCTCTCTTCGGGCCGTTCAAGGGTGACGGCCGCTCCGAGGTCTCCACCTCGCAAAAGCGCGGCGCGGCTATCGACGCGGAAATGGCCTTTGATCTTCGCCTCGCCGCCGTGGCATTTGAGACAACGGGAGGTGAGGATCGGGCGGACCCTCGTCTCGAAAAATGCCGCCTTGACCGGGTCCAGGCGTGTCGCATCGTTTTCGCCGCAAACAGCTCTCGGGTCCAGGCCAAGCAAACCCAACCGCGGCCAGCAGCGCAAACGCGAGTCTGGCGATTCGCCTCTGCTGCTGGCGGTTCATGGAACTGCCCCCGATGCCAATCAAGAGACGTCAAAATCGCTCATTGAGTTCAACAAAAATCCAACCATCGGTCAAGTGCCGCAAGTCCCGCAATAGGTGGTTAATGTTCACTGCCGGAGAGCGGCGACGGACAACTTGACCTCATCGCTGTCGACCGGCTGGCCGGCAAGAGCTTTCATCGCAACACCCATGGCCATGCCGTCCTTGGGAGCGGCCTTGATCTGGTCACGCACGGGGACCAGGGCCTCGGCGATCTGTTCGGGGCTGAGAGTTGGCGGTACCCATTCCTTCAGGAGAGCGATCTCGGCCTCGGAAAACGTGGTCGGTCCGGCCTTGGCCTCCTTGAGGATTCCCCGCATCTTCTTGACGGCGTCGGCATCGCTCGCCTCGGCCCCGGTTGCCAGTGTGAGCTGAGCGATCCAGTAGCGCAGAAAGCCGGTCTTCACGGTGTTGCGGGCCTTCATGGCGTCCTTTAGCTGCGCTCGCATTTGCTGCACAATCGACATGACACGCAGTCTCCCCGGATGTCGAAGAAAGTGAGAAAATCTATTACCCGTGGCCGTGGAATGGACACCATCTGCCCTGGAATTGTTCGATTGTAACGCGGCAACGTGTCTTGCGCCACGAAGTTCGTGTCGGCATGGCTCGGGAACGAGTCGAGGCGGGAACTCGCCACACAGACAAGGCTTTTCGCATCGCAACGCCGGAGCGAAAAAGCCCTGTCTATTTTCTGAACCAGTTCCGGTGCCTGCTCCCGTTCCAGCCAATCGGCCCCTAATAACTATCAGCAAGCAATTTGGGGAAAACCGTTCGTACCCGACGAAACGGGCCTTCGGCTCCGTTATATAGGAAAACAAACCGCCTTACCTTCGAAGTGTCGGAGGAATGCCCCACGAGTCTTCCGCCACCCTGCCTTCTTTTTTCAAGCTTAATGCTTGCCCGGCCGATGGGATTGAAGGAATGCAGGATCTCGCGGTTCAAGGAGGATGGTACGGTGAATGCCCCTGACAACTCGCTCTCGATCGAGATGATTCGCTGGACGTTCGTGGTCAGCCAGGAGCACAGGGTGGAAATTGAGACCCACTTGCTTGACCTTGGGCTGGAGATCCAGGCCCGCGGCGATGATGCCTTGGTGGTGACCTGGGATGAGCCCGAAGGTGGCATCGACGAACTGATCGAGGAATTGTGGGCGATCAACGGCGAGCCGTTTGAGATCACCCATGAGGAGTTTCACCGTGTGAACCTGCTGATCTATCATCCCGAAGAGACCGAAGCGGGCGAGAGCGCCGCGGCTTGAAGCCTGTTCGTGGCGACTGCGACGGTTTGCAGTCGAGGAATGGACAGCGCTGGTCACCCGGCGGTGCTTGCTGCGGAAAAGACCTGGGCGATCGGTTCGCCAGTGCAGAGCCGGACAGGTCGGTTCAGGCGGTCGCGGACCTCGGTGGCAGGATCAATTCCCAGGCTCTGGTAAATGGTCGCCGCAAGGTCAGCCGGCGTATAAGGCCGGCTCGCGGGATAAGCGCCGAACTTGTCGGAGCGGCCAACGGTTTGTCCTCCGTGAACTCCACCGCCAGCCAGTGCGGCCGAGAAGACGGCTGCCCAGTGGTCTCGGCCATCGCGAGAGTTATTATTGCCGGTGCTCGCTCCGATCCGCGGAGTCCGGCCGAACTCGCCCGTCACGACGACGAGCGTCTCGTCGAGTAATCCCCGACTCTGCAGGTCGTCGAGCAGCGCCGCGATGCCGCGGTCGGTGGGCGGCAGAAGCCGCTCCT
Source organism: uncultured Planctomycetaceae bacterium (assembly GCA_963797295.1). GTDB lineage: Bacteria > Planctomycetota > Planctomycetia > Isosphaerales > Isosphaeraceae > Aquisphaera. The sequence continues at coordinate 92,063 of CAWCPP010000051.1, read as the reverse complement.
TGAGGGCTTTGAAATTGGCCGAGTGAGTGTCCCAGGTTTGCGCGCGCCCCATATTCACCTGAACGATCGGCACGCCGGCCTCGACGAGCCGTCGGGCCAGCAAGAGCGACTGCCCGTACATGTGGCGGCCGTAGCGATCGCGCAGCTTCGGATCTTCCCGGCTCAGGTCAAAGGCTCCCGAGACCTTTCCCGAAAGCAATAGCGACATGGCCCGCTCGCGCTGCTCACTCATGGGATCGCTGTCGTGCCCGGTCTGCCCGCCAAGATTATTTCGCTGGGCTTCAAACTGGGCCAGCAGCGCCTGGCGACTTTCGATTCTCTGAGTGCTGAACCCGGTCGGAAGCGACAGGCTATCGACGCGGAAGCCATCGCGATTCGGGTCCTGGCGGATCTGCCAGGGATCGTGCCGCGGTCCCAGAAACCCCGCGTGCTGGCCCGGCCAGACCAGAGGGCCTTCCATCAGGAAGGTGGGAAGCGTGACGCCGCTAGGAATCCCGTCGCCGCGAGGCCGGATTGCGTCCAGCCCGGAGGCGTAGCACGGATAATCGTCTCGCGAGGCAATCTTGTCGAAGAAGGCTCCAGGTTGAGAATGCCCGGTCAGAAGCTCGTGCGTGGCATTGAGATGATTGGTGAACTTGTGCGAGAGCGAGCGGACGATGGCCAGCTTGTCGGCTCGAGCCGCCAGTTCCGGCAGATGCTCGCAAACCTGGATGCCTGGTATCCGGCTCGCGATCGGATGGAACTCGCCGCGAATACCTTCGGGAGCGTCGGGTTTCATGTCCAGGGAGTCGAGATGACTCAGACCGCCGGTCAAGAAAACCAGGATCATCGATTTCGCGCGGGGCTTCATGCCATTTCTGATTTTCCCGGTTCTTGCCGTGTCGCTCCCCTCCGCCACCGCGCGACCCGCCAGAAGCTCGGCCAGGCCGAATCCCAGGTATCCGCAAAACCCAACCTGGAGAAACTGGCGGCGATGCATATCAGCAGGGTCGTCGATGCAACTGATCATTGGCTTTCCTCGAATCGAATCACCGTCGTGAAGACGGTTGCTTAACATGGATTCACTTTATCTTGAACATTCGAGGCCCATCAAGTCGAAGCGAGGCGCTTGGTACAGGACGCAGGCGAATCCGCGAGAAAGTGGAATCAGATGGAACCGGCCTGGGCCTGGTCCATCGGCCGCAGCCCTCTTGTGTCACCCGTCTGCGACTGCTGAGATATCCAGGAGGACTATGCGGGGGCACGATACGGTTGTGTAAAACCGATCGGTGTGGCCGCTCGCGGGACAATGTGTCGCCGAGAGGCACTGCACTGTCGGCACGCTCCAGGAACAAGTTCAAAGGCAGATTATGCCAATGTCCTCGTCAGAACATGTCGAACCTTCCGACCTGGTGAAACAGGCAATGGCCGTCATCCGGGCCGATAGACTGCCTTACCTGGCAACCGTGGAAGGCGACCAGCCGCGACTTCGACCCATTGCGCCCGTGAAGACAGATGGGTTTACCGTCTACATCGCCAACCTGCGGTCGTACGGCAAGACATCGGAGATCGAGGCCAACCCCCGCGTCGAACTCTGCTATCTTGACGGCCATAATGATCAGGTTCGGATCACCGGCCTGGCCGAGGTTGTCACCGATGCGGCTCTGAAGGAGGAAATCTGGGACGAGAATCCGCACCTTCGCCAGTACATGGTCAGCTCTGATAACCCAGATTTTATCCTCTACTGCGTTGTTCCAACGCGTATTCGCTTCATGAAGGAATGGGCTCTTACCTACCGCGAGGTCCCGTTCAAACAACTGAAGCCCGCGGAATAGTTGCGTATGCGAGTACCCAACTTGTGAAATGGCTGGAGACCGGGGCTATTATCGCGTGGACATCAAGTAAGCGATCAGGTCGCGTAGACCGGTCTCACCCAGTCCGCCGGCCAGTCCTACCGGCATGATCGACGTTCCGCTCGGGCGAATCTGGTCTATCTCGTCGCGCCTCAGGGTTGCGGTCTTCGCGTTTGTGTCAGTAACCCGGATGGCGTCCGTACCCTCGGCGCGGACGACCCCTGCATAAACCCGGCCATCCCGGGTCGCGACGGTGTAGGGAACGTATTCCGGGATGATCTCGGTGCTGGGAGCGGCGATGCTCCGGTAGACATGATCCTTACCTTTACGGCTGACCTCGGTGAGGTCCGGGCCAATGCTTCCCCCTCTACCGCGAAACGCATGGCATTGCGAGCACCTCGCCTGCTCGCTGAAAAAAAGCGTCTCACCACGCTTCGCGTCGCCTCCGGCAAGATCCGGCTCAGGCAAACCCACTGGGGCAGCGGATGCTGGTGGAATCGGAGCCCAGGACACGGTGAACCGCTGTCGCTCGATTTCCCGGAATTTGTCGCTCTTGCCGGGTGCGAATAACGCGTGAATCTTCAGCGGGCGATCGTTCTTCCCGGTCTCCACGACGAAGCTCAGGAAAACGGCGGAATTACGCGGGCGGGCAAAGACAAGGACGCTATGTAGTCCGTCTTGAACCGGTTTCGGGTCGGCAACGGGTTGCTCATCTCCCAGTGTCACGTCCGAGATGGCGCCGCTGGAATCGATCCGAACCGAGCACTCATCGGGAGGGAGGGACAGCAGCGTGCTCAGGGTCAGGCGGCCGGGCTGCTTCAGCAACGCAAATGCCTTCTCGTGCGGAGCCGACCCACGCGTGAGTCGCTGCGTCGCGTCAACATCCAGGTCCGGCCACCATCCCTTCCAGGCGGGTTCGGCACCCGCGTCATCATTCCCGGCCGTCCAGGTTGCCTCGACCCCGGAGAGGTCATAGGAAACGACCTTGCCGGGCGGTGGCCCGAGCACTAGCTCGTAGCGGGCTATGCGGGGATGAGGGTCGGTCGCAAGCAACAGGGTCCGTCCCTCATCGTCGAGTTTCACGCCGGCGATGCGCAGAGTGCCCAGTGGTGCGGCCACGGAGGAATCTGCCGCAGTGCCTCGAGCTGGGTCGAAGTAAGCGATCGGCTTGCCAGTGAGCGAGTTTGCCCACCGCGAATCGACGCCGGCCGAAAATGCCATGACCAGTTCGAGTGGTCCCGCCGGCCAGACTGCCGCCGTCGTTTGATCCGTTCCATCGGCAGCGCTTGCTTGCGTCTGAAATCCCATCAAGGGTGCACCAATCACAAGAGCAGACATGACGTTACAGAAGAACTTCATAGAATCGCGCCCTGGATGGACATCTTAAGAGAATCGGGCAAGACAGTGCGATTTATCATGATCGATCACCCTGTATCGGGACAGATGGAAAACCTGAAAGCCCGGTACGCCGGTTGGCTTTTGTGGTGCCCCTCATATTCGACTGTTTGATCGGCAGGCAGGGTTGTCCAGGCAGTCTTGGTCAGGCGAGCCGGACCGCAGTGCCTACGGCAAACAACCGTTCGGGCGTTCTCGTTTTCATCAATTTGTTGACCGGACACAACACTTTGCGGCCGCGGTTGCCAGCGAGTTCGTCGTAACTTGACGTCGATGCATTCACGGCTTAGGTAAGAAGTAGAAGACGCTAAAACGAGCGGGGGCCAAGCTATGTCCGGTCTGAGAGGCATGAGAACGAGGGCAGCCGTCATCGATCGCCGGCACGGTGTGGCCTCGGTCGAATTCGCCGTTTGCCTGCCGCTCATGTTGCTGGTCTTGACGGGATTATGGGAAGTCGGCCGGATCACGCAGGTGGATGAGGTTATGTGGAATTCCGCGCGAGAAGCCGCACGTGATGCCTCGCTCGGTCAGGATACTTTGAACCTGGTGGCGATGAATCCCAACGCCTGGGGCTCGGGAGTTCCCGGAGGCTTGCTCGGCTACCTTCAGAACGCCGAGCCATCGGTTTTCGGTCAAGGACATTCCTGCTCGTTGATCGCCCCGGTCATCTCCTTACCAGCCAACACCTACGGTTACACCTGCTGGGATAATACGACAAATAAAGAACTGTTTACGATGACCTTCACCGATCTTACACAACCAACGGTTACCGATCCTACAGCAATGACGCAGCTTGACGTCTATAGGATTGGCGTTTCCGTCCCCTACAGCAGTATTCGCCTCAGCCCAGTGGCTCAGGTCACGAATATGAGCAGAATCTCCGTCAACGTGGTCTGGGCATCCATGGTCGACTCACCCTTCCAGATCACGCCCTACCTGCCTGCCGAGTAGACCCTCTACGCGAACTGAGGAGTGCGAGCCATGCTGATCCGCGAGCCTCGCGGAAAAGGCGGGGTGCCGTGCTGGTTGAAACCAGCGTGATCATCGGCCTTGTGCTGATGCTCTTATTTGGCGTTTTCGAATACGGGCGGCTGCTCATGGACTGGAATCTGCTCAACAACGCCGCGCACGAAGGGTGCCGGTACGCTCTGGCTAACAACACCAGCACGACGATCGGCTCGACCGTTCAAAGCGTCGTCACGGGCTACATGGCTGGAGAAACCAGCCATTTCAGCAATTTCACTGTGGCAGTTTCGGGAACGCACCTGGGCGTTTCGACCGCGGTTAACAGCCTGGAGCCTGGTGACCCGATCACGGTCTCGGTGTCGGGCACTTACAAATTCCTGAACATCATCCCTTTCGTCCACATGCCGACGTCGTTGGTGATCACGAGCGGCGTCACCATGTTGTGCGAGGGTGGGACGTGACAACGTGGTCAGCGTTGTGAATCGGGTCAATTGTCCACTGTGATCGTGCGTAAGCCGAAGGTTGCGACGGGTCTCAACAGCCCGGCCCTGTCAGGAGAATATCATCATGGTCATCCTGTCACCCTCATTCACTGGCCGGTCCCGGAACCGCCGCGGTACCGTATTGCCTCTGGTTGCACTTACTCTCGTCGCCCAGCTCGCCTTTCTGGCACTGGCGATCGACCTGGGCATGGTGGCCATCTCGAAGACGCAAGCACAACAGGCCGCTGATCTTGTCGCGCTGACCGCGGCGCGAAGCCTGAACGGTGTGGCGGCAAGCAATTACAACCAGAGTGCGGCGACAATGAACGCGCATAGTATCTTGAGCTATAATCGCGTTCTTAATAACCCACTCCAGGCGTCTCAGCTTCAGCTAACCTACGGTTCTTACGACTATAGCCAGACCGCGCAGTCGTTCTCAGCCAATTTCCCGGGTCTCTCCGGCTCGCCGACGACGGCCATCGCGGCCACCGTCACGACGACCGCATCGCCGACCGCCTTCGGTAAGCTCCTTGGAACCACGCTTTTCCCGACACTTTCGGCAACCGCACAGGCGGTTCATCGGCCCCGAGACATCGCGCTTGTGATGGACCTTTCAGGCTCCATGCGCATGGGCACCTGCTTGGGCTTCGACTTCTACCCGACCACGCGTACCAGCAACAACCCCGACGGTACGATACCAACCTTCGGCCACTACTCCTCGAGTAGCGCCAACCTTCAGGGGCCCACCACGAATCAGACATCGGGCTCCAGCAGCTACACGATCTCTCCGAGCAATACAACAGCGGCAAACCCTTCATATTCAAGGACATACATCAACAACTTCTATCAGAACGCGGCCTACGCATCGCCGTTGATTCGAGCCTTTGATTCCTACACGAGTACGGACGGCGGGAACACCTGGAGCCCGCCGTCATCGGGCACGCCGGTGCTTCCGCCCTCGTCGTATACAACGGTCCCGGGCGGCGATGTTCCACTCTACGTCAGCGGCAGCACCACGAACTACGCCAAGACGGTCAAGGACGTGACGGGTAGCACTACGAGGAGCCCTTCCTGGGAGCTCGACGGCTACTCGAACTACACGAACGGCTCGCTTTCGAACGCGGCTTCCGGGCAATCCAACTATACCAATGCACGCTTCTACGGTTACACCCAGGGACCTGGTTACTACGGCGTGACCTTCTTTATCTGGCCGCCCGACCCTCGCGAGCCGCTGACTCCCGCGACATCGGCCAGCGACGCCACCCAGATCAAGCAGTTTCTCACGGATTTTGGCTATTCGACCAGCGATTTCAGCAGCGGAACGACCGGTCCGCCCCTTTATGGCATTTACTCTGTGACAACCACCTCCGGCAGTCAGAACTGGCCCTGGGCCAATGACGGCGGGAGCTCGCTGACAAATTACCTGACCTCGAAAGTTTATATCCCCGGCGGCAGCCGCAAGCTGACGACTTCGGATTCGCAATACCAGAAGATCATGCGGCTCTACTCCTGGAACTACGTGATCGACAACCTGGGCACGACCCCCTGCGATTGGCGATTGCGGTTCTTCGGCACTGTCGACAACACGAAGCTCTTCAACAGTTCCGGCGACCTGAACCTGCCGGGAGGCTCGACTTTCACCATCAACTATAACGAAATTCTTCGCTGGATCGCCCAATCGCCCAATCCCTTTCCCTCCCAGATGCGAGCGGGCCGGGTCAAGTATTATGGAGCGATTCCCACTGTGATCACCGGAAGCTGGCCCAGCTACGGCAGCACCGACCAGCGATTTTGGGTCGAATTCATCGACCATGTTCTAGGGTTCAGACAGACATCCGCGGGCGTTTACCAGGACGTGAGCGACATGGTCGGCTACGGAAGTGACTTTACCTGGGGGACCATCGCTCGGACGGCTCCCCCATCCGCGACTCAATACATGAGCTACACAGACAATCCGCAACGGCCCAATCTGCGCTACTGGTTCAGCCCGATCATGATGGTCGATAACCTGCAAAACTACAACATGGACACGAACGTCGCGAATTACTTCTACATGCAACCTGGTGACAGCTATGAAGCGCCGATCTACACCGCCAAGGAAGCGTTCATCGCGACTGTCAATACCGTGCAGTCGAACCATCCCAATGATTGGCTGACGGTGGTTCCTTATAGCTGGCCACGTGCCTCGTCCAGTGACACGAGTGGCCGGTTCAACATGGCGCGGTGTCCGCTCGGAACGAACTACGCTTACGCGTCCGCCGCCCTCGTGTATCCGTTCTCAACCCTCAATGCCAACGGAACTGCAAATAACACCGAGGTCACTCCCTACGATCCGGACCCGAGTACGGGAATGATTCCCTCGGCAAACTTCATGGATACGCCCCGCGCGGATGGCGATACCTGCTTTGCCATGGCCCTGATGCTCTGCTACAACCAGTTCGCAGTCACTCCGTCTTCGGATAGTACTCTGCGGACCTACGTGACATCGTCACCTATCACCTTCCCCACGGGCATGGCCGGAGGGTTGGGCCGGAAAGGGTCCCAAAAGGTCATCATTTTCGAGACCGATGGTTTGCCGAACTGCCTGGCAACTGCCTCGCTGGCTAATGCTGGTTCTTACAGCTATTACCAGATCCGCTATAACATGAACCAGCCGTCCGGTAGCCAGTATCCCTCGGTGCAGGGTCTGAATCTCAATGACCCGTCGGTCCTGAGCCAGATCCAGTCACTTATTAGCCAGCTTGTTAGCACGTACAGCACAACGCGGAACCCCTTCCGACTTTACTCGCTTGGTTTCGGTCCCGTGTTCCAGGGCCCGAACGCCAGCGCAGCACTTTCTACCCTGCAATCGATGCAGTACTGGGCGGGAACGCAGACCAGTGCTTCCACGCCGCTTGCCCCGAGTCAGATCGTGACCGGCACGGACACACAGATGTCAGCGAATATGGTCAGCGCGTTTACCACGATCCTGCAAAGCGGTGTGCAAATCGCACTGATCAAATAGTTATGCATTCACCTGCCGCTGAATTCGTGGATGTCGTGAAAACCTACCGGACGCCGATGCTCAGGGGGCGGACGGTCCAGGCCTTGCGAGGCGTTAGCCTACGAGTGGAACCTGGTGAAGTCCTCGCACTTCTGGGTCCGAACCGGGCCGGCAAGACCACCTTGCTGAAGGTCCTCCTGGGATTGTGCCACCCGAGTGGAGGTAAGGTGTTTCGCCTCGGTCGCCCGATCGCTCATAGGCCGACTCTCGCTCGTGTCGGTTACATGCATGAGAATGAGGCATTTCCCCGTTATCTTACTGCCTCCAACCTTCTGGAGTTCTGCGGCCAGATGTCGCTGGTTCCGGTCTCGGTCTTGAAGTCTCGCGTACCATTGCTGCTGGAAAAGGTGGGACTGACTGACCGTGCCCAGGAACCGATCGCCCGATTCAGTAAGGGGATGGTTCAGCGCCTGGCTCTGGCACAAGCGTTGATCGCGGACCCGGACTTGCTTGTTCTTGATGAGCCGATGGAAGGGCTGGACCTGGATGCGCGGCGGATTCTCCAAAATTTGCTCGAAGAGCAGCGGTGCGCCGGAAAGGCGGTCCTTGTCGTTTCGCACGCCTTGGGGGAAATCGCGCAGGTGTGCGACCGCTTGGCGGTCCTCGTTGAGGGACGGCTCGCATATCTTGGTTCGCTCGCTTCCCTACTTCATGATCCGAAGACGGGCGGCGTGCGTACCCTGGAAGCGGCCCTGGGCACGATCTATCGATCCTGACGGGAGCGTACCGTGGGCGTTCGCTGCAATCTCGGACACCTGAAGCAATTGATTCTGGATACCTTCCGGCAAGCGGTCGCTTCGGGAATCTGCTGGATGATGCTCTTGGTCACGGCGATCTGCGTGGCGTTCTGTCTGAGCGTGAGCGTGTCGGGAGATGTGTCGCTAAAGGGCGAGGGCGAGCCAGTGTTCTTCCTGCCTCAGCCCCTGGCCACGGACGGCGCGCCTTCAAGCGGCGGTGAGCAAGCAGGTCGACTTCTTCCCCAGAACGATCCCGCCCTGGCGCGACGCGAAGGTGTCGAGACGATCAGCGGACGAATGACCCTGGCGTTTGGCGCGGTTTCCATACCCGTCAGCCGACAGCGGAGCGACGCCGTCCATTTTCTGGAGCTGATTCTTGCCAGCGGTATTGCGGGCACCTTCGGTCTCCTGCTCACCCTGGTCTGGACCGCGGGATTTCTACCCTCGTTTCTCGAGCCGAATGCCGCGTCGGTGCTGCTTTCCAAGCCCATTCCGCGATCGCACTTGCTGCTTGGCAAGTACTTTGGCGTCCTCGTCTTCGTCGGTTTTCATCTCATCATTTTTGTGACACTCACATGGCTTGCGCTCGGTGTCAGAACCAACGTCTGGGACCTGGCATACTGGTGGACCGTCCCGCTACTATTGATCCAGTTCGCCATCTTCTACAGCTTTTCGGTCTTGCTTGCCGTTGTCACCCGCAGCACGGTGGCATGTGTATTCGGCTGCATCCTGTTCTGGCTTCTGGCATGGGCCGTCAATTACGGTGGAGTGATGGCCCGGCAGATGCCCCAGTCGCGGTATCTACCTGCCTCGACGGTCGCTCTGGCCCAGGCGTCTTACTGGATTACACCCAAGCCGATTGACGCGAGCCTGATACTTTTCAACGCTTTGAACGCGAAAGAGCATTTCGAGAAACCGTCACTCTTCAAATTCGTAGAATCCAGCCCCGACTTTTCGCCGCCAGGGTCAATTCTCTCTTCACTCCTGGTGACCGTCGCACTCCTGGGCCTGGCAACTCACGAGTTCAGGTCGGCCGATTATTGAGCACGGGCTTTCAAGGTCACTACCAGACTTTCCCAAGCAATAACCTGGGAGCCGCAGTACTCGGAGACGTCATGCTCGCAGACAACGGGTACCCGTCGATCGCCCTCACATTCGCAAAAAAAATCGCGCTCTTCCCTATTCTGGAATTGACGTTCTAGGCGACTTGAACTAGCTTGACGGCCCCTGCACGTTTCTTGACTTTCCCAACTGAATCACACCCCGGAACGAAGGGAGGATCCCTTGGTCTGGCGATGGACCGCAAAGCGACTGGCCATCTCGGCTTATGTGGTATTCCACCTCACGGCGACCTTCTCCTGGATCATCCCCGACTCGCCACTTAAACGCAGCCTGATCCCGGCATTCCGATCTTACATGCTGCCGCTCGGGCTCTGGCAATGCTGGTGGATGTTTGCGCCCGATCCGATGGGCGAGACGGCCGTTCTCGAGACGGAAGTCATCGACGCCAAAGGACTGCGCCACATCTATGAATTTCCAAAAGTGGCCGATCTCCCTTGGTGGCAAAAGTTACCAAGGTTTCGCCATCCCAAGTTCACCTGCAATCTGATGCTGGATGAATACGCGGTTCAGCGCGAATTTGCGGGCCGATTCGCACTCAGAAAACTCGAACTCGCGCCGGAATTGTATCCCGTTCGTTTGAGTTTGTACTGCCGGATCACGGCTCCGCCGCCACCCGGTCAATCGTTCGCCGATCCCCATGCGCCCAAGCGTTTACACACTCTGGGAGTTTACGATATCGCAAAGCTTGATGAGGTCCGCCCATGAATCCCCTAAAAGCCTGGAATCGATTTTGGTTTGGTCCCATCTCAGCACGTCCTCTGGGTTTTTTTCGGATCATTTTTGGTCTTGCAGTTCTGGCTCATCTGGCATTCATCACCGTTGATCTCGACTACTGGTACACGAACGCGGGGGTGCTCCAGGGCGAGCAGGCGCGGCTGGCCGCTGCGCCGATGCGCTATTCTCCTTTACAGTGGATCCAGGACCCGGTTTCCGTTCGCTGCGCGGTTGCGCTGGTCGCCACAATCGCCGTTGCCTTCGTGCTGGGCTGGCGCACCCGCATCGTGAGTGTTTTGCTCTACTTCGGTATGCTTTCGCTCTACCACCGCAACATCTCGTCGAACTGCGGTCCCGATCAGCTCATGATGATCACCACCTTTTACATGATGCTCGCCCCCTGCGGTGCCGCGTACTCGCTGGACGCGCGACGGGCCAGTCGGCGGAGGGGAACCCTGGCCGAGCCACTGATCGTTCCCTGGGCTCAACGGCTGCTCCAGCTCCAGCTTTGCTTGATTTACTTTGCAACCGCAGCGATGAAATGTCACGGCAATTCCTGGATAGCGGGTACCGCGGTTCATTTCGTCATATTCAATCATGAGGTGGGACAGGCAAACTTGGAGTGGTTGGCTGGCTATCCGGTGGTCATCAGCGTGCTAACTTATGCTGCTTTGTTCCTGGAATTCGCGCTGGCCTTCTTGCTCTGGTTTCGACCAACGCGCAAGTGGATCGCGCTGCTGGGGGTGATGCTCCATGCGGGAATCGTACCCCTGGTCAATGTCCCGCTTTTCGGCGAGCAGATGACCTCCCTTTACCTTCTGTTCCTGGCCCCCGATGAGCTCGCTGCGCTGCTCGCGTTTTTCGACCCGCGATCCTGGTTCAAACGTCGGAGCAGAGCGTTGCAGGCACTGACCGCCCGGCTTGACCCCGCTGGAGCGTTCAGTGGCTGGCGTCAGCTTGAACTCTCCTTCGAGACAGTAGCGGCGGACCCCGCAAAGCAAGTCGGACAGGGCCATTGACGACTGCCCGTGAAGCGGACTTCGAGCCAGGCTCTTCACTTCCGAGTCAAACGTGTGATCATGGCCTCGTGGGAAGGATACTCCGCAATCAGTTCCGCGCGGCGGGCTTGCTCGTAGTCCGCGTAGTCGAAACCGGGAGCCATTGTCGCCCCCAGCAGGGCGAAGTCGACTCCCGGCTCGAGCATCGATCCTTGCCAGACACCGGCCGGTACGACGAGCTGAGGCTCTTGCCCGGCCAGGATGTCTGCGCCTATCAACATCTCCCGTCCCTTGCCCCCTGCATTTAGCTGAAGCATGCGCACCGGCCCGCCGAGGTAGAGATGAAAAATCTCCTCCGTGGGCAATCGGTGCAGCTCCGAAAAGGTTTCGGCCGTGAGCAGGTAATAGATCGAAGTCCCCAGACTCCGCGTACCTTCTTGCGGGTAACCGGATGGCAGGCTCGGTGATCGAATAGACCCAGCGGCGCGATAAGTCTCGCGAAAGTATCCGCCTTCGATAGGATGGGGCTCGAGCCGGAGTGCGGCGATGATTTGCTGTGCGGTTGGCATGGTGGGTTGTTGTCCTCGGTTTTGAAATATCTGCTTCACGATCGGGTGAATCGACGGCTTTAGCGATCAGGCCGCGAGCTTATCAGCCTCTGAGCCGGCCTGGCAATTGCTGAGCAGGCACGCTCTGAAAGACGGAAGAACACGGTCATGTCGACTGGAACGGTTAAGGCATCAGTGGCTGGGTTCAGCGAACGGAAAAAAAGGCGCCCCAGCATGATTGTCAAGCCGATGAATCCAGTTGAGTCCGAGCTTGTTTTCAAGGCAGATGGACCGGAAGGCGAGGGTGGCGATGGCGAGGAGCGTCTTGACTGGGGGACTGTCTGGACTGCTTTGTTTCGCCGGCTTGGTGTCTGCCCAGGATCAGGGACCGTTGCTTTCGGCGCCAGCCCTCGAACCTCCAGTGACAACGGTGGCTCCCGCAACGCCAAAGCCCCGCGCCGTTCCAGGCTCCGGGGCGAGCCCTGCCACCAAAGCCGCAGCGAAGCCCGCTGTTGCTGCCCCTATTGATAGTCGCCCTTTGCTTGTGATACCGGGAGTGACTGTGCCCTTGCCCCCCCGCCCAGGACCTCGGTCAGAACGTCCGAGGTCCGTCGCGGCAACGGAATCCGCCGACTCGACCGCGCCCTCTAGCCCATCGGCAACGCACCCGTCGACGGCAAACTCGTCTTTGTTGCCTCCCATCGTGCCGGCTGACGAGGACCACGATTCACCTTCGACCGGACGGAGCGCGATCCCGTTGACGTTGGAGTCCATACCCGACGACTCTCACACCGATTCAGGATCAGTGGGCTTGCCGTCCAGTCAACCTCCGGCATCCCGAACGACCCGCTCCAGTCCGTCACGACCGTTGACCGATTCTGACGCTCCGGTTCCGATTCGTCCTGCCACTCCCCGTGGTTCCTCCAACATGTTCGGGCGAATGCTGGGCCTCCCGGGATCAAGGGAAGCGACTGCCAGCCCGCGCAGTTCGATTACTGTCGAGCCCCGCTCCGATCCGAAGGCCGAGGCGGCGGCCAAAAAGCGGATCGAGAAGCAGGTGCAACTGGCCGTGGGCGACCGGGTCCGCTCCGTCGAGATTCAAGTCGCCGGCCGGTCTGTCGTCATCCGCGCCCAGGCAGCCCGCTTCTGGCAACGCCGCTCCGTGCGGCGCAGCCTTGAAACCATGCCACTGCCGTCGGGCTACCGCGCCAGGGTCGAGATGATTGACTGAGGAATCGCGGCCAGCATTGCGATCTTCTGCGTCCATCCACGACAAGCACTGAGACGCCTCTCCTTCCAGATTCCAGCTATCGGGGCGCTGCCGGTGTGCTCGGCCATACTCCGGCGAGGCTCGCCATTTCTATCTCCTATCATTCGCATGCCGCGGGAGTTATCTTGGATACATGGCCGCCGGGCGAGCCGGTTTGAGCCTCTTCCTGCCTCGAATCCAAATAGAAAACTCGCGTGCTCGTGGGAGGTTTGACGACGATGACCGCACCAAGAGATGCTTCCCAGGTTGACTCCTCGCGTCGAAATTTTCTCAAGCAATCATCCCTTGGCATCGCCGGTGTGGCGGCCGCGGCGCAGGTGCCGCTTGTTCATGCCGGGACCGGGGCCTCGGCGAAGGTCTCAGCGATCAAGATTGGACTGATCGGCTGCGGCGGGCGCGGGACCGGGGCCATACTCGACGCACTCGGAGCCGCCACGAAAGTGATCTACCCGTCGGAGGGGTACCACACCGAAGACGTGGCCCAGGGGGCGAAAGTTGAACACTCGAACATCCAGGTCGTCGCCCTGGCCGATCTTTTCGACGACCGTCTTGAGCGGACACGCGGCGAACTCGGCAAGCTAGGAATCGATATCGGGCGGAATCGCTGCTTCACGGGCTTTGAAGCTTACAAGCAGTTGCTCGAAATTCCCGAAATCAACTATGTGATCCTGGCCACTCCACCCCATTTCCGGCCCACTCATCTCAAAGCGGCAATCGAAGCGGGCAAGAACGCCTTCATGGAAAAACCCGCCGCCGTCGACGTGCCGGGCATTCATCTCGTGCTCGAAGCCGGCGAACTCGCGAAGCAGAAAAACCTGGGCATCGCGGCCGGAACCCAGCGAAGGCATCAGAAGAGCTACATCGAGACCATCAAGCGGATCAAGGAAGGGGCGATCGGCGACATCGTTTACGCGAAAGCCTACTGGAACGGCGGTCAGATCTGGGTGGTCGACAAGGAATCATCGTGGAGCGACATGGAGTGGCAAATTCGCAACTGGAATTACTTCACCTGGCTGGGTGGTGATCATATTGTCGAACAGCACGTGCATAACCTGGACGTGATGAACTGGGTCATCGGCACTCACCCGATTCGTGCGGTATCCGGCCTGGGTGGGCGTCAAGCACGTACTGGTGATCGTCAGGGACACATCTACGATCACTTTGCCGTGGAATTCGAGTATCCTGGCGGAGTCACTGTTTTCAGTCAGTGCCGGCAGATGAACGGTTGTGACAACATCGTCGGCGAATTCGTTGCCGGCTCCAAGGGAACCAGCAACTGCTCCGACCGGATCGAGACCAAAGGAACAGCGGGCCGCTGGCGATACCGGGGCGCCTCTCCTAGCCCTTATCACCAGGAGCACCAGGATCTGATCGCCAGCATCCTTGCCGGCAACCCGATCAACGAAGCACGGACCATCGCCGAGTCGACGCTGACGGGAATCATGGGACGAGAAGCTGTTTACAGTGGCCATGCCATCACCTGGGACGAGGCCATGAAGTCCAGGACCAAGCTCGGCCCAGGTGAGTACAAGTTCGGCTCTTGCCCGATCCCGCCCATCGCAATCCCGGGGCAGTACAAATTTGTCTGATGCTCGCCGAACTTCCGACCGTGTCATGGAGTGATTGCTGATGGCCAAGGAGAAGAACGCTTGCGGCAAGGAACCCGGCTGCTGCGATGGACCGAGCCGCCGGGACTTTTTACAAGTGATCGGGCTAGGCACCATGGCGTCGCTGGCGGGTGCTGATGCGGCCAAAGCCATGGCCGGTCCATTCGATGAGACCGACTTCGCCCGGCTGGTGCCTCCAGACAAAAAGCTTGACCCAGGCTGGGTCAAGTCGCTGTATGACCGTGGGCAAAGCACGACCTACACGGGCTCTGACCTGGCATTGATCGGCATGCCCGTCGGCGGCATCTGTGCGGGACAGCTCTATCTGGGAGGCGACGGAAAGCTCTGGCACTGGGACATCTTTAACCGTGTCGACAACACAAACGATGCACATTACGCACATCCGATGCGACCCCAGTCGCCGCTCGACCAGGGTTTTGCCCTGCGGATCAAGAGCGGGACGACCAACGAGATTCGCACGCTCGACCACGCGGGGTTCTCAAGCGTTCGCTTCCGGGGCGAGTATCCGATTGGCTTTGTCAGTTACAGCGACTCCGCCGTACCCGTTGCCGTTGAGCTGGAGGCTTTCTCGCCGTTTATTCCATTAAATACCGACGATTCGAGCCTACCAGCGACGATTCTCGTCTACCGGATCAAGAACGTTGCCCGAGAGCCGATCGAGGTTGAACTCGGCGGCTGGCTGGAGAACGCGATCTGCCTGCATACCGGGCAACCCACTGACGGTTACCGGCGCAACCGGATCCGACGAGATCCCGGATTACTGCTTCTCGAGTGCTCTGCGGAACCTGCACCGGAGCGGCCCGCGCGCGTTCCGCGGCCGACGATCATTCTGGCCGACTTCGATGGCGAGACCTACGGCAGATGGACCGTCGAAGGTGAGGCCTTCGGCGCACGCCCCAGCAGCGGGGGCCCGGGCCCGAGCAGCGTTTGAAAGGGTTTCTGGGAAAGGGGCTCATCAACACCTGGACCGGCAGCGACGCGCCGCGGGGCAAACTGACCTCGCCCGCGTTCACGATCGACCGCGACTATCTGAACTTTCTCATCGGCGGCGGCAATCATCCCAGCGAAACGTGCATCAACTTGAAGGTCAATGGACAGATCGTCCGCACCGCTACCGGCAAGAGCACCGACGCCATGGAGTGGGCCGGCTGGGACGTCCGCGAGCTGGCTGGCACGTCCGCGCACATCGAGATCGTTGATCAGCATTCCGGTGACTGGGGGCACATTGACATCGACCAGATTGAGCTGGCCGATTCCTCGCGGACACCCCGGGTGCTACTAGGGTCTCGCCACGATCATGGCACAATGACCTTGTCATTATTGAATACGCTCGAGGGTGACCGTGGCATCGCCTCCGTTGCCGCCGGAAGTACGGCCGACGCGATCTTTGGCGGTGAATTGCCCGCGACGAGACCTTTCGGCACCAAGCTCGAAGGCGCCTTGGTGCGGACGATGAAGCTCGAACCAGGTCAGGAAGCCAGCGTTGAGTTTGCCATCACATGGCACTTCCCCAACCTTGCACTGCCCGGAACCCACTTGCCCGCCGACCTGGGCAGACATTATGCCACACGCTTCAGCTCGGCCGTCGATGTCGCCCGTTACATCAGCAAGAACCTGGCGCGGCTGGCGGGAGAGACCCGGCTCTGGCATCAAACCTGGTACGATTCGACGTTGCCCCACTGGTTTCTGGACCGGACGTTCGCCAACACGTCGATTCTGGCCACCTCCACCTGCCACCGGTTCAAGAACGGTCGATTCTACGGCTGGGAAGGCGTTGGCTGTTGCGCGGGGACGTGTACGCACGTCTGGCATTATGCCCACGCAGTGGCCCGGCTTTTCCCCGAACTGGAGCGGATTCTGCGCGAGCAGGTCGATTATGCGCCGGGATCGGCTACGACCCGAACACCGGCATCATCAGCCACCGCGCCGAGGAGCCGGTCGGGCCGGCAGTCGACGGCCAGGCGGGTAATATTCTAAGAACCTATCGCGAGCACCAGATGTCGGCCGACTCGGCGTTTTTGCGACGACTCTGGCCTCGGGTGAAGCGGTCGCTCGAGTATCTGATCCACTCTGATCCACACAGCGAGGGCTTGCTCGAAGGGGCACAACACAACACGCTCGATGCCGAGTGGTTCGGAAAAGTCCCCTGGCTGAGTTCGCTTTACATCGCGGCCTTGGTCGCGGGAGAGGCGATGGCTCGTGAGCTGGGCGACGAGGCATTCGCCAGGCAGTGTCGCTTGCTGGCCGACCTTGGCTCGAAGAACCTCGTCGGTCAGCTTTGGAACGATTCCTACGGCTATTTCATTCAGCGCGCTGACCCCGCGCATACGAAGGCCGTTGGCTCCTACGACGGCTGCGAGATCGACCAGGTCTTCGGCCAGCACTGGGCGTTCCAGGTCGGACTGGGCCGGATCTTGAGCGCCCACATGTCAAGCGTGCGCTGCAATCACTCTGGACTTACAACTTCACGCCCGACGTGGGACCGTATCGCAAGGTCAACAAGCCGGGGCGGTGGTATGCGATGCCGGGCGAGGCAGGACTATTGATGGTTACGTTTCCCAAGGGTAACGGTCCAAAAATCGACGATCCGTCGGGCGGCTGGTCGGCCATGTACTTCAACGAGTGTATGAACGGCTTCGAATACCAGGTCGCCGGCCACATGATCTGGGAGGGCATGCTTCAGGAAGGCCTGGCGATCACCCGGGCCATTCACGACCGCTACCAAGCCTCTCGCCGAAATCCTTGGAACGAGGTGGAGTGCGGCGATCACTACGCCCGGTCAATGGCCAGCTATGCCGTTTTTCTCGCCGCCTGCGGCTATGAGTACCACGGTCCGAAGGGATACCTGGCATTCGCACCGCGGATTGGCCCCGACCAGTTCCGAGCCCCATTCACGACGGCCGGAGGCTGGGGAACATTTTCCCAGCACAGGACGGATCAGGCTCACAACGCGTTGATTGCGGTGCGCTGGGGGCGACTCAAGTTGAAACAGCTTCGTCTTATAACCAGAACTGATTTTCATCCAGAGCACATTGCGGCGCAGCTTGGAGGTAAGCCCATGAACAACGCGAGGATGCTGATGAGCCCCCAGGAGTCAACCGTCGATATCACGTTCCCAGAGGAGCTGACTCTCGAGGCTGGTCGCGAGCTCATCGTTGAGCTCAAGTAGGATTCGGATCGAAAGGTTCTCAGGGGGAGGCGGCCGGCGCTCTCGTGTTGGCACAATTTCAACATCGAGACACTACGCCAAGGGAACGAGGAAGATCCGAGAGACGTGTGGGATTCTGATGGTGATGATCACTGGCCGGCCGGCTTGCCCAGGCGAGCCAGCGCGTGCTGAGCGTCCGAATCGACGGGGTTCATGCTGATTGCCAGTGTGTGCCAGCCGCGGGCTTCCTCGATCAGCCCGGCTTGCTCACAAGCTTTTCCGAGTTCGGTCAGGTCAGACACCTGGTTTTGCTGGCCAGGCGTCCGGACGCGGATGATCAGGTTGTAGATCTTGTTGAGCCGCTGGACGCGGTCGAAATAGACATCCGCGGCGGCCTTGTTCCCCTTGAGCTGCAGCGCCTGGGCAAGGTGCATGGGCGAGACTCGGTCGTACGGTTCGCCGGTCAGCGCCTGTATGAAGCTATTGACCGCGGCATCGACATCATGACGGCGAAGTGCGATCTCGCCCCGGATCCTGGCGATCCGGGGCTGATTCTCAGGCGCCCCGGCGAGTAGCCGTTCCGCCTCGTCGATACGGCCGCGATTGAAGGCGAGCTCGATCCGCAAGCCAATCGCGTCGGGGTCGCTTTCAGGCAGGGATTCGAGAACTCGGTCAATGTGAGCGTCGACCTCTTCACCGGTTCGTTGTAGCAGCAATTCCACGAGAGCCAGGCGGCTGTAGCGGTCCTCGGGATCGGCTTCAATAAAGCCATCGAGATCGTTGACAATATCGGGGCTCCAGCGCGTGAAGTGAGTAAGTGCCCATGTGAAGAGATCGTGGTGCGATAGAGAAGTGAGCCGGGCAAGAGCATGAAACTCGACGTCGACCTCCCTGCGGCGGGCTTGAATTCCGAGGATGTAGACCAGTTCCTTGTGAGCCTCGACCAGTTTCGGATTGAGCACTAAGGCGCGGCGGAGCTCAGCCTCCGCTTTTCGCACACAGCGCTGCTCTCGCCAGAGCCGGGCGGCCAGCAGGTGAGCTTGGGCCGCGATCGCGTGAGCGTCAGAGATCTGTGATAGCGCGGCAAAGGCTTGCCTGGGCTGCTGCTCGGCAATGGCGAGCTGGGCTTCCAGCATCAGATCCAGGCCGGTCCTCGGGCGGACACGCCGCAGTTTTTTCAATGACTCCTTGGCGAGGTCCCAGCGGCCGGCGAGAAAGGCCTTCTCCGCTTCCACCCAGAGCCGGTCAGGATCGGTACGCCGGGGAATCGCGAACCAAAGGGTGCCCGCACTCATGACGGTTGCCAGACCGCATAGGATCCAGATCGGAAGCCAGCGACGTGACTGAGGCGATGCCGGATTACCCTGCCCGACTCCGAGATCCTTTTCCGTCGTCGTGGTATCAGAGCGATTCAGAAATGGCTTTTCCGCGATATCCATGATCGCTTCCGAGCCTCCTTCACGACGCCTGTCGCATGAGTCGTGGGCGGGCCTTACCTCTGTCCCTTCCCTTTGGACTTCTTGGAGACATCATAAAGAAGCTTCTTCGACCCTTCACCCATGAGGTCAAAATTGACCTGGTTCTCTCCTCGCTCTACCTTGGCATATTCCTTGACGAGACCGACTCCGGAGTTCTTGGCAGCGATCTCGCCCTCGAACGACACGCGATTATCTCCGGTGAGTGTTTTGATGGTGTAACTGCCGTCGGGTCCTATCTCCGCGATCCTGGTCGGTACGATGCGCTCGGAGTTGCTCGGATTGAACAAGATCTTGCCTCCGCTGGCAGGCGTCCCCTTGATCGTGACGGTACCCGACACTGTTGCCTCAGTCAGCGAGGTGTCAACAGACGGTTTTCCATCTCCGCAGCCTGAGAATAACGCGGCGATGAGGAGTGCCAGGAATGAAGTCTGATTGCTTCGAGAGCAAGAGTCTTTTTGCATGACCGCGATCCGCACAAGAGAATTGGTGGTGCTCAAAATACCAAACGGGCGGCCTCCACGGTTCGTAAGCTGCCGATGAAAGCCGAGCGTTGAGGCTCACAGTTCGTCGTCGGCACTGTCTCAATACTGATCGCTGGAAACCACCTCGCCACCAGCGCGGCTACCCAGTGCCCACCAGACGCTGACACTCACCGAAGACTTGATCGCCTTGACCGAACCATCGCAGAACAGCACGTTGACAACTCCCGGATGCCGGCTATTGGCGACGTGCCCGATCTGGAGGTTTTGTCGGCAACTATAGGAATTCGGCGGCATGATGTGCATGTACCGCGTACAAGCCGGCTGTCCCGAAGCCCAGATGGCCCCCGAGATATTGTCGTCAGAAAAGTTGGCCGCATCCTGGTTGCCATTGACCGGTACAGGAGGGCTGCTCATGCAGAGCTGGTAAAAAGGTTGTGACTGACCTTCGAGATTATTGGGAACCGGATTGGGAGGCACTGCAAGCGACGCTGTGGGTTTGCCATAGTCAAACGGCGCCGAGGTGGCGGAGATGTTGGACCCTATCGCCTTGACGCGCTCGCTGAAGGCCGCCGTGTTGCTCGTTCCGTCAATAATTCCAGCCAGATCGACATAGCTGCCGCCAAAATTCAAGCCGGTGTAGCTGTAAGTGCCGCTGTCTGAATAAATGAAGGGACCGGCGGGAGGGCTGCTCCATGCCGCAGTTCCCGCATTGCCGCCGTAAGCACAGTTGGGAGCTGATCCGGAATTGGCCATGTAGTTGTTATGGCCACTGACCTCCGTCAGACGATCGGAGTCGGAGGGACAGTTGAAGATACTGATTTTTGCGTAGGTAAACGTCGAATTGACAGGGCTATCAACGTTCAGAGCAGCCCCGCCGAAAGGTAGCATATCGGCAAAGTTGATCTGGTTATAGATCGGACCTTGTTCCAGGTAAGGCAGCAAAAGCGTATGGGCAGACCACTCGATCCACCAAGGGCCATCTCCCCAGGGCAGGCAGTTCATGGCACTGTGGTAGTTATGAAGCGCCAGGCCGAACTGTTTGAGATTATTCACGCACTGTGCCCGGCGTGCCGCCTCCCGCGCGGATTGGACGGCAGGCAAGAGCAGCGATATCAAGACGGCGATGATCGCAATGACAACGAGCAGTTCGATGAGAGTAAACCCACGACGGCGGGTTCTCATGAGAGTTCCTCCCGAGACAAAGTCGGTTAGAAAGACGTAACACCCTTTTTTATCACGACTTCGATGAAGGATGAGGAGGCGCAAAAAGGGTGGAGAGGCCGAAGTCAAGGTCGATCAAGGGACTGTAAGGGTATCAGCCAGAGAGCGAACGGAGTCATCCAAAAAATCTCACACTCTCGAATTCTATCGATTCACGGAATCATCCATCGACAGCCGTGTGAGGACATCACCTGATTCCGGGTTTTGAGTTAGGATCTAAAAATGAACGAATTCAGGATGACAAAACGAGGCCTGGGGCTGAATCTCTGATAGGTCAGTCGATTCAGGATCTCTCGTCGCGAAACTGCGAGGAATCCTGCAAGCCATACCGGTGGGGTATCCTCCGCGCCGTTTAGCCCAAGATACAAGCATGAGCAACCAAGAGACCGAGTTTTCCGACTGGTTGATCAAACATCAGACGCAGCTCTTCGGTTACATCTACTCGCTGGTTCGTAACCTCGACGACGCTGACGACCTGTTCCAGCAGACCAGCCTGGCGCTCTGGAAGAAGATTGACCAGTACGATCCCGAGCGGAGCCTTTTGCATTGGGCGTTCGGCGTGGCCCGCTTCGAGGTATCTAATTTCTTGAGAGCGCGAGGCCGGGACCGACTCTATTTCAGTGACGAGCTCAACGTGCTGCTAATCCAAGCACACGAAGAGCTTCAGCTCGAGCCCGCCGACGAACGACTCGACGCCATGGCTAGCTGCATCAATAAATTGCGCCAGCGTGACAAGGAACTTCTTGAAGCCTGCTACGGACGGTCGGTTCCGATCCCGGAGCTTGCCAGAACCTGGGGGCGTTCCACGCAAAGCATTCATAACTCATTACGGCGGATCCGCCAGGCGCTGTCCGAGTGCGTCCGGCGAGGGCTTGTCCGGGAGGGACTCGCATGAATCCCGGCGATCCGCTTGCCGACTCCTGCTCGGAACTGATCGAGGCTTATTGCGATGGCGTGATCAGTGAGGAAGACATCCAGCGGCTTGAAGCCTATCTCCTTCACAACGCCGATGTCCGCCGTGACTTCGTCGCGGCATTTCACCTGCACACCGAACTCCAGTTCGCCATGCGTGCCCGCCGTGCCGCGGATGCTGCCTTGCAACGAGTCCGCGCGGCTGCCCCGATGGATCAGGCGGGGCGCCCGCGTCTCGATTCGGCAGCCGCGCGAGAGATCGGGGGCCGCGATGGATCATGGGGGCCTTGGTATTCGGTCTGGTTCTCACAGCCGTCCTGGTCACCTGGCTCACCGTTCGACGGCGATCTCAAATTGCTAGTCCTTCCATGGCGAAATCGACCGCCGATCGCGGCGATCGGAACGTTGCCTGGCTGGTCAATGCGCAAGATTGCCAGTGGGCCCAGGCCGAGAGCGAAACGCCCGGTCGTGATATGCGTGCTGGCAAGCGGCTGCTTCTTGAAGCGGGCCTGGCGCAAATTGAATTTGATCAGGGTGCGCGAGTGATTTTACAGGGTCCGGCCGAGCTGGTGCTGGTCAGCGGAAGTGAGGCAAGGCTCGTCCACGGAACGCTGACGGCACGCGTGCCTGAACCGGCTCGTGGATTCACAATCCTGTCACCGAGGGGCAAGGTCGTCGACCTGGGTACCGAGTTCGGACTCTCGGTCGACGACGCGGGCGAAACGACTGTGCGCGTCTTCGACGGCGTGGTGGCCGCGTTTCCGATCACCCTCGAGCCAGAGAGCACGGCCCCCGTGACCATCACTCAGAATCAGACAGCCCGGATCGATGGCCGAACCGTCGCGCTCAGATCGGCACAGGCCGAGCACGGCTCGCCGCGATTCATTCGTTCCATTGAACCGCCCCATGTCGTTACTCCGCACACGCTACGGCTCGATTTTGGACACGAGGTGCCGGGCTCGTTGCTCGACGCCCGGGCACGGGGAACCGGTCTGACCCACCGCTTGCCCGGAACCGGATCAGCCCTGACTTTGCAAGATCCGAATCTGCGCATCGAGCCATCCCAGCGGGTTCTCCTGCTGACCACCACGCGCAGTGATCTGAATACCCAGGATAGCATGCCGACCGGAGAGTATCTGGGGTTTCGGCTCTCGGACCTGGGTTTCAGCGGCCGCGAAGATTTCGAGATCAGCACCACGATTCCCAAGATTCCGGGTCTTGATGTGGTGGGCCAGTTTGGTCTCTATGTCGGCACGGACTGCACCTCGAGTATTCGCGGGGGTATGATCAGTGTGGATCAACCGGACCGCTATCATGTCTTCCTGGTCAACAATGATCACGGTGTCGATTCTGATCCCAATGAGATTGGCATGATGACAACCGGGGACGACCTCCGGCTAGCGCTGCGACGGGCAGGTGGACTTTATTCCCTGACGGTCGAGAACCAGACCCGTGGCTCGTCGAACACGCTCACAATCACTCACCCATACTTCCTCGATCAGCGGCAAGACCTTTTCGCCGGTCTCTTCGGGGCCAACGCGCAAAGTAATGCTCCCAAAACACTTTCTATTAAAGAATTAAAGATTACGGTCTGGACAACGAAGTCCAATCCATAATTGCCTGATCTCAATCATGCGTAGATTGGAGGCGACAATAATGCCGATTAGCCAATCCCAGCCGGTCATTAGCACACCGCGACCTTGAGCACATCGCAAGTCAGGTAAATCCAGCCCCAAGCAAAGAGAAGGCCCCGCTCCGATCAAATTCCTACTACTCTGGTATAAAATATAGGGATTTGGTAAATCAACCGCGTCTCCAGCGCCGACGAGATCGCTAGCTGGGGTCTTGACTCAGGAAGAGTGTTGCGAACGGCCACCCGTTCTATGGTAAGGTAAATCCCGCACGCAAACCTTTCGAGGAGCAACGGGACGACGTGTACGAGGATGGCGCGGGCTTCGGCTCGTTGCAGTGCAAAGGGGTCAATGGATGAAGCGCCATTGGAGGGTGGGGCAGTTCGCTGAGTGGCTGCTTCTCGGATTACTCCTGACGATTCCTGCAAATCGCCTGCTGGGGGGGACTCGCCCGCCCAACATCGTGTTGATATTGGCCGACGATCTCGGCTGGGGAGATGTCGGTTTCAACGGCCGAGTGGAATGGAAAACACCTTGCCTCGATCGCCTGGCGGCGGACGGAGTCATCCTGAATCGCTGCTACGTGGCCGCGCCGATCTGCGGTCCGAGCCGCAGTTCCCTCATGACAGGCAAGTACACCATTCATACCGGCGTCCGGCGCAACGACCAGGATCTGCCTGACGAAGAGGTCACGATCGCTGAGGCGCTCAAGCAACGCGGGTACACGAGCGGTCTCTTCGGCAAGTGGCAGCATGGCAAGCCCCGGTCTGGTCATGAGCATTACGTTCATCCGATGGACCAAGGCTTCGATGTCTTTTTCGGTTTCACAGATCCCTACGATGCCCTGGAAAAATTCCCGACTCAGCTCTGGCGAGGACGCGAGCGCGTGCAGGTCTCCGGCTACGTGGATGACGTGATCACCGACCACGCCATCAACTTCCTCGAGCAACAGACAAAAGAGGCACCCTTCTTTCTCGACGTCTCTTACTTGGCACCTCACTTCAGCATCGCGGCTCCTGCCGAGGAAGTTGAGCGTATCAAGGGGAAGGTCCCCGAGATCGATCCCCTACGTCCCCAGAACGCCACCTACGCTGCGATGATTACACGGATGGATTCGAATGTCGGCGCTTGTGTGCTAAACTGAAGAGTCTTCATTTCATGGAAGACACCCTGTTGATCTTCACCAGCGATAATGGCGCAACTTTCGAGTTTGGTAATCAGGGGACGAGCGCAGCGCTGGATAGTAATCGACCCCTGCGCGGACAGAAACGTACGCTTTGGGAGGGTGGAATTCGGGTTCCCGGGCTGGCTTACTGGCCGGGCAAAATTCGAGCGGGACAGATCTGTCAGGAGAATGTCCATCACACGGATTTGCTTCCCACGCTGGTTGCAGCCGCGGGCGGGACGGTTGAGGCGGCCTGGCGCGTCGATGGCGTCAACGTCCTGCCGCTATGGACTGGCCGGGGACACATCCCGCAACGTACCTTGTTCTGGGAATGGCAGAGTGAAGGAGCCGATCAACTTGCCGCGCTGCGGGGTGATTTCAAGATGGTGATCATGCGGGGAGGCAAGCCCGAGCTTTATGACATTTCCTCGGATCCTGCGGAACGTCGCGATCTGTCCGCGACCCATCCCCAAACGGTCCAGCAGCTTCGTTCCGGAATCGATGCCTGGATGGCGACCGAGGATTCACGCGGAAAGGAGTGATCGATCGATCGAAATCGAGAACCCGCTGAAGATCACGCAGATCGGCTTTCAGGCCGTAAGAGTCCTAGAGCCTGCGGATTCCGGTTCTCACCCGCTCTTCTGACTTGAATTCCATTCATATTCTCTACGCTGATCGCCGAATTCGGAAGCCGGCGAGTAAGACTGTCGAACCGTGAAGGGGAAGGCATCCCGACACGGTGAAAGGGTCAAGCTATGAAAGTATCGATGCCGATCCTGCTACTTCTCCTGGGCGTGAGTGTCCACGCGGCCGACCAGGGTGCAAGTAAAGACGGGGATCTTGGCCGTCTTCAGGGACGTTGGGAGGCAAACGCCGGCGCCCGGCACGACATCAAGGTCCTGATCGAGATCAAGGGCCGAGGGGTCTCCGCCGCGATCAAAACGCCCCAGGGTCTGGACATCCAGGTTCGCGGAGAGGTTAAGCTCGACGAATCAACGAGTCCACGCAGCCTGGATTGGAAAAAATTGACCGGTCCGGATCAGCAGCCACTCCCTGAAATCGCCGCTGTTTACAAAATCGATGGCGACACCTTCACCGTCTGCAACGGTGGCTTTCTCGGGGCGCGGCCCAAGGCATTTAAACCCGGCGAGGGCGTTCTTGCCGATGTCGTTGTTTTTCATCGACTTGACACGAAAGACACAGGTGTCAGCACGCGACCGGTTTCGCGTCCGTCCGTCCGCGCGACCGGCGAGACGGTTGTGATTCGGGCCAAGGCGAATCCCACGCGCTAGGGCGAAGCTTCTTTCACCTCTCCATCCTTGAGCGGGCGT
Source organism: uncultured Planctomycetaceae bacterium (assembly GCA_963797295.1). GTDB lineage: Bacteria > Planctomycetota > Planctomycetia > Isosphaerales > Isosphaeraceae > Aquisphaera. The sequence continues at coordinate 65,960 of CAWCPP010000051.1, read as the reverse complement.
CAACCGGCCGACCGGAATTCCCGGTATAAAGTGAATTCCAGCCGCCAGCAGTCCGATCAACACGTCCAAGCTGTACGATGATCATAGGGAATGCACGGATGGCACGGAATGCCGATGTCCATGACGACCGTGAAAGCCACCTCGACTGTGTCCCGGGCGATTGTACTACTGGCCCTTCTGGGCAGTAGCTCGGTTTCCTTCGCGCAGGAATCAGGCCGTCAGTCCGGAGGAGTTCTGCTCGAGTTCCCCACTTTCGGTCCCATTCCCGGATCGCAAGAACCCAGCCTGGGGCCTGGTCCTGGAGCGCTTGAGCCGAGCATGCTTGCGCCCGAAACGGGTTTAATCGGCGGGCGCAAACGCGCAGGCCGAATTCCCCGAGCCAAGAATAAGCAGACTTCCTCGGTTGAGCAGATGGCACAGGCGCCGGCGATGCGATTACCGTCTGCACTACCCGAGCATGCAACTCTTCAGCCGGCGTCACCATCCCTCTCATTGGTGGTCGAGGATGCAGGACCGCCCGACGGCCTGACATTGGATGCGGCGATCGAACAGATGCTGGCGGCAAACCTCGACATCCTGGCTTTGAAGTACGAGATACCCCAGGCCGACGCTGAGATCATCACGGCTGGATTACGAACCAATCCACTCATCTACATGGACGCTCAGTTCCTTCCTTACGGAGCATTCACTAACGCGCGCCCGGGTGGACCGACACAGTACGACCTGAATATTACCTACCCGCTGGACGTCTCGCACAAACGACAGGCGCGCGTACGAGTGGCACGGGCGGCCCGGACAGTGCTCGAGGCCCAGTTTCAAGATGTGATTCGTCGTCAGATCGGCAACGTCTACCACGCGTTTCTCGATCTCCAGTCGGCGCGGATCAACCTGCTCACTGCCCAAGCATCGGTACGTGAGCAAGAGCGCGTCCTGGTTGCGGCGCAACGCCGGGCTGGTAAAGATGAAAAAAATGGCGAAGCTGCTCTGGAGCGCTTATCGATTGCCCTGAACAAGGCACGGGCCACCCTGGATGAGGCGCTCGACAACTTCGGCGATGCGCAGGAAGCGCTGGCTGTTCTGCTCAACCTGCCCGCCGATCGGACATCACAGCTTCAGCCTGGCGGCACGCTGCGTGACCTTGGTCCCACCCCACCAGCTCTTCAAGAGCTGGCCCGCCTGGCGATGGAACGACGGCCTGATGTGGTTGGGGCACGTCGTGGAATCAGCCGGGCACAGGCCGAACTTTCGCTTCAGCGCACCAACCGGCTGGATGACATCTTCCTTTTTTATGACCCGATCACCTATCAGGACAACAGTCCATCCAAGCTGGAGAGTGCCCGCTCGTGGGTGATCGCCGTGACATTCCCCTTACCCATCTATAACCGTAACCAGGGCAACATCGCGAAGGCCCAGACCAATATTCATCAGACCACCACGGAGCTCGCAGCGCTCGAGCGAAGGGTGGTTTCAGAAGTCCGAATGGCCGAACGCGAGTACCGCAGTTCGCGCCAGTCGCTCGAGCGGATCGAGTCAACCACGCTTCCCAGGGCACGTAAGGCGTTCGAGCGGAATTCCAAGGAATTCGCTGACGGCAAGATCACCGCCGATGATTACATGAGCCACCTCGACGACGAAGCCGAGGCAGCCACAAGCTTCCGGGAAGCGCTGCTCCGCCATCGCAAAAGCATGCTTGATCTGAACACCGCGGTCGGTCTGCGGCTCTTGCCCTGAACCCCGGACGGGATACGCACTCTCGTCCGGCACCCCGTTTGCAGTTGTCCCACTGGGCATCGCGACGAAACTATTGTCCAGGACGCGGGAGAATTCGTCATGGCGAAGTACGGACCCAAAGCGCAGGAAGAAGTCAAGGAAGCGATGCACGAGTTCAAGGAAGGAAAGCTCAAGAGCGGCGGAAAATCGAAGAATACCGTGAAAGACCCCAAGCAGGCCATCGCCATCGGTCTGTCCAAGGCTCGTAAGAAAGGTGCGAAGGTTCCCAAGAAAAAGGGCTGATCCACGCCGCGGCTCAGGGCAACTGTTTTTGAAATGTCCTCTGCATGATCTGCTTCAGGCCGGACGTCAGCGGTCCGCCCAGAAGACGTCCGAGCATGGCGATATCGCCCGTGGCGTGGACGTTCCGGGCATCAATGAGCATCTCCACCCAGAATCCGGCGCCGTCAATGCGGACCTGGCTCCGGTCGGCGCTCCAGTTCACCTGCTGTATCAGCGACCCGAAAAGCTTCCGAAGCTCAGTGACCGCGGCTTCGAGCCGCGTTCGTGCCTCGACTTCTGTCTGTCCGTGCTCGAGCGAGAGACTGATCAACGACATGGTAGTGGCTCGTCCGCGCGTGATCGGCGCACGATTCTGGATTAGCGTGTTCTCAAATCAATAGTATGTGCAGATCCCGTGCCGTTCAGCCTCCCGCGTGATTGCAATGGGTGCCGCGACAGGCTATCGCGGACCTCGGCAAGCTCGTCGGCCGTGGACTGGCTGTTGCAATCTTTCTGGAGGGCAAGCGTGCCTGAGATAGGGCCTCCTCATCTCATCAAGACGCGAACCGGTAGGATTCTGGAGGTCCGGGAGTATGGTGACCTCGCGGGCCATCCCGCGATTTTCTTCCATGGGCTGATCGGGTCTTATTATCAAGCGTCGTACATCGCCGAGCAAGCGGTGCACCACGGGCTGCGGATCATTGCCCCCAATCGACCGGGGGTTGGCAAGTCCGGGTTTGTCAACCGACTAAGCGCGCTCGAGGCGGTGCCCGACATCGAAGATCTCACGGCTGCCCTGCAGATCGATCGGTTCAGCGTGATCGGGATCTCAGGAGGTACTCCGTACGCGTTGGCTTGCCTGCTTCGGCTTGGTTCGCGTATCCGGACGACGACAGTGATCAGCGGCATGGGCCCCATGCGGCTGTCCGGTGCCCTGCGAGGCATGGATCGCCAGCGACGGCTCGCCCTGGAGCTCGGTTCGCGCTATCCGAACCTCGCCAAACAAGAATCCAGGCGCTGGGGCGAGCGATTCCGGGCTCACCCGCGTGCGTTTCTCGATCGGCTGGTGGCGACGTGGCCCGCGGCCGACCAGAAACTATTCGAACGGGAGGACATCTTCGAGCTCTTTCTGCTCGATCTGCGGCAAGTCTTTATCGAGGGCAATGGCCCGGAGACATTCTCACAGGATCTGCGGCTTTATCGACACTATGGATTCTCGCTTGCGGAACTTCCTCGAGATCGCCACGTGACGCTGTGGCAGGGTCTCGACGACATCATCGTCCCCCCTGCCATGGCGTGGAGGATGGCACAGACTCTCCCGCGTTGCGAGGCCCACTTTGTGCCGGGAGGCCATTTTGTTGCGATCAGCATTTCTGATCAGATTATTGCCCGCATGAAACAGCATCTCGAGGTCGCAATTGACAGCGTGGGCACCACGGATCGATCCATCTGATCGGATTCGAGACCAATCGGAACCTTGGAAGTGATCGCTTACTTCGTTCCCGCATCGGTCGTTTCCTGCTGTCCCGCGGCCAGAATGTCGAGGTTTCCCGTCAGCACTTCTTCCTTGCCGTCGAACAGCGGCCAGGCGTTGGTATCAGCCAGCGGAGAGTACTTTCTCAGCACCTGGGTGTGTGTGTCGTCCGAAGGTCCGATGATGACCGGAGTGCGTACCGGCTTGCCGTCGAATCGCATGTAGACGAAGTTTTGTTGCCCGTGGAAGCCGATCGCGCTGGAAGGAAGAGTCCATACCTGCTTGCGGTCGACGGCGATGGTGACGGTGACATACCAGCCTGGCCGGAGGTGGCCGTCGGTGTTGGGAATGTCGATCTCGGTCTGGAGAGTGCGAGTGGCCGGGTTGAGCGAGAAGCCGGAACGAACCACCTTGCCTTCCCGGGTGGCGCCGGCCAGCGCCTGAAAGCGAATGATCGCGGTGTCGTTCTCGTGAATGAAGAACGAGGCGAGTTCGGGCACCCCCACGAATACGCGCACGGGGTCGATTTGCTCGAGCACGAACAGGGGGCGGTTATTCGTACCGCCGCCGGGCTGAAGGTAGTCTCCCGGGCTGACGTTGCGCTGGGTGATCACGCCGGGATAGGGCGCCTTGATCTGGCCGTACTCGACCTCGACACGGGACTCTCGCTCGTCGGCCCAGGCCACTCCGAGGTCGGCGCGTGCGGCCTCGACGTCGACGCGGGCCTTATCGCGGTTCGCGACTGCCATGTCGCGGTCCGAGGTCGTCTCCGAGACGAGAGCATCGGCCTGATCGCGTGCGGCGGCGGCTTCTTCGAACTGGCGATAGGTCTCGTCGCGCACTTGAACGTCGAGGACGCGCTGCGTGACGAGGGCCTCGAGTCGCTTGTATTCCGACTCCCAGCGAGTGTAGGCGGCCTGTGCCCGCTTCACGCCGGCCCGGGCAGAGACGATCCGCGCCTCGGCCGTCAGAACCTTGGCTTCGGCAGCCCGAAGCACACTCTGGGTCACAACAATCTGGACTTCGGCCCGGTGTACGGCGGCAATTTTCTGGGCGTGGACCTGAACCAGGTCAGGGATCCACATGTCGATGAGAATATCGCCTTCCTTGACACGGTCGCCAATGTTGAACCGGTACTCCTGGACATACCCGGCGATCCTCGAATAGATCGGCGTCGTCTCGAACGACTCGATAGTCCCTGGTTGAACGACCATCATTTCGAATGTCGCGCCGTTCGGGATGGATCATCGAGATGCCCGCGGTCGATCCACCTTCACTCTTCGCCTTGTTCTGTTTGGCCGGCTGGCCGGAGTGCTGGCACCCCCATACAAGCGCGAGACAGAGAGCCAGAACTGCTTGGCGGAATCGGAACCGAGGAAGCTGGCTTCTCCCCGAGTCAACGGGCCGGGTCGACATGATCTGCAATGTCCTTTCGGGTTGGTAGCTGCTGTCCGGATTCCGCGACTGGAGGATGTCGATCATGGTCGCCCCTGGCTTCATGGTCGCCGGCATTGTCCTGGGCAGGATGAACCGGATCATAATGGGCGCTCGAGGGATCGTCGGGATCCAGGGAGGGCGATTGGCTCGAAGCCCGGTTCAAGAGCAGTGTGAAGACGGCCGGCAAGACGAGCAAGGTCGCGAACGTTGCCAGTGCCATACCGCCGATGACGGCTCTGCCCAGCGGGGCGTTCTGTTCGCTGCCTTGCTCCAGACCAAGCGACATCGGGATCATGCCGGCGATCATGGCGCAGCCGGTCATGATGATCGGGCGGAGCCGGCCCTTGGCCGCGGTGATCGCTGCACCTTCGCCTGTCATGCCTTCTTCGCGGCGGTGGCGGTCGGCGAAGCTGACCAGGAGGATCGCGTTGGAGACCGCCACGCCGACGGCCATGATCGCTCCCATGAACGACTCAATATTGAGCGTTGTTCCGGTGATCCAGAGGGCCAGCACGACGCCGCAAAGCACAGCCGGCACCGACGCAATGGCCGTGAACGCCAGGCGGGGTGCCTGGAAATAGGCGGTCAGCATGATGAGGATCACCAGTACCGCCACGCCCAGCCCGATCTCCAGGCTCTGAAACATCTCGCGCATCGGGCGGACCTGTCCACGCAGGTCAACCTCGACTCCCTTGGGTGGCTGACCGGCGCGTGTGATGGCCGCGTCGAGATGCTCAATTACCCGGCCCAGGTCCTCGCCCTCGATGTTCGCGGTCAGACTGAGATAGCGCCTCATGTTGTAGCGATCGACCTCGCCCTGCATCTCACTACGCATCACGCGGGCCACGTCGCGGACCAGGAGAGGAGGCGTTGGGTTTGAGGGTGAATCGGCAACTCGCGTTGCCTGCTGGCGGTTCATCTGCGTGGTCAATGGCACAAGCCCCACGTCGGTTGCCGACGACATTCTTGGCTGAGGCACCTGAACCTGGACTTGATAGGAATTGCCGCTGGCCTCGTCGCGCCAGTAGATTCGCGTGGTGTAACGGCTGGAATACGTCGCCGCAATGAGCGACTGGCCGATATCGCGCGCGGTCACGCCGCTCAGTCCGGCCCGCTCGCGGTCGAGATTCACCTGGATCGCCGGGTAGTGCAGTGACTGCTGGATCTGCATGTCTCGAAGTGACGGGATGCCGTCAAACTGCTCACGTAGCTTGTCCATGTAACTACTGGAATCGGCCATGTTACGTCCGCTGACAACCACCTCGACCGGAGCGGGCGCCCCCAGGCTCATCGTCTCCGAGATCAGATCGCCGGGCTCGAAGGCGAAGATCAGGTCCGCAAGGCGGTCCTCGATTTCTTCGCTGGTGAGGCCGAGCCGCTGTAGCTCGGCGCGAAACCAGGCGCCGACCTTCTCTGGGAGTACTTTCCGGAGCCGTTCCTGCAAGGCGAATATGCCGACTCCGCTGCCCTCGCGAAGCCCGATTCGCAGCAGGCTGTCATCAGAACCACGGCTCCAAAGATAGGCCATGTTGATCGTGAATTGCGGCGGGTTGCCCCCGGCATAGCCCATCGTGATGTCGACGTTGGCGCGTCCGGCCTCCTCGGCGACGACCTCGAGCGTCTTTTGCGCCACCTGTCTCGTCAGCTCATAGTGGGTACCTTCGGGCGGACGTACGCGGAGCTGGAACTGACCGGTATCGACCCTGGGGAAAAGCTCGCGACCGAGCTGGCTGCCGACCGCGACAACCACCGCGCTGGTGGCGATCAGGTAGGCGAGTACGACCACACGCCGATGAGCAACAGTCCACGACACAACCTTCTCGTACCGGTTCTGAAGCTTCATGAAAAACCCGGGCCGATTTTCCGAATCTTTGCCCTGGCCGTGCGAACCGTGCCGGTTCTCGAGCAGCCAGACACTGAGCACGGGTACGAACGTGCTCGAGAGCAGATACGACGTGATCATCGCCCCACCGACGGCGAGTGACAAGGGAACGAACAGCGCGCGCACCGATCCTTGCATGATGAACGAGGGGATGAAGACCGACAGAATGCACAGAAGCGCGAGCAGCCTGGGCACCGCCGTCTCCATGTTCCCTTGCCTCACGGCGCGAGACATCGACGGGGTGTGCTCCATCTGAGTGTGAATATTCTCGATCTCGACCGTGGCCTCGTCGACCAGAATTCCGATCGCCAGCGCCAATCCTCCCAGAGTCATGATGTTGATCGTGTTCCCCGTGAAATTCAGCAAGATGATTGACCCGAGAAGCGCCAGCGGGATGTTCAGAACGACGATGATCACGGCACGCAGATCGCGCAGGAAGAGCAGCACCATCAGCCCCGTCAAACCGGCCCCGAGCGCTCCCTCGACGCCTACACTCTCGATGGCGCGATAGACGATCGGCGATTCGTCAAACTCATAAGTGAGCTTGACGTCGTCGGGAAGTGCGGCACGGAACCTCGGCAGGTTCTCTTTGACCGCGTTCACAACCGTGAGGGTTGACGCGGATGCCTGCTTGACGACAGGAAGGTAAACCGACTTGCGACCGTTGACCAGCGCATAGCCGACCGTGATGTCGGTCGCGTCCGAGACGGTCCCTACGTCGCGAATGTAGACATTCTGGCCCAGCTTGAGCGGAACGTTGCGCAACTCGCTGGGGTCCACCACCATGGTATTGGCCGGAACAACCGTCATCTGGTCCTTGATGGTCACGTTGCCCGACGGACTGATGAAATTGCCACGGTCGATTGCATCCACAACGTCTTGCGGCGACAAGTTGTACGAGCGGAGCCGGTCGGGGTCCACGTTCACGACGATGGTGCGGATATTACCGCCAAAGGGAGGCGGCGACGAGATGCCCGCCAGCCCGGAGAACATCGTTCTGACGCGATAGAGTGCCAGGTCCTGGAGCTCGCCGACGGAGCGCGTCGGGCTGTCGAAAACCAGGTAACCGACCGGCAGACTGCCCGCGTCGAGCCGGAGGACATAGGGAGGAAGCGAACCGACGGGCATGATGGCCAGCGCTCGGTTGCTGTAGGCGACTGTCTGGGCCGTCGCCTCGGGCATGTCGGTACCGGGCTGGAAGTAGAGCTTGAGCATGACCATGCTCTGGATCGACCGCGACTCGACATGCTCCAGGTTGTTGATGTACTGAAAAAAGAGCTCGTATTGATTGGTGATCAGGCCCTCGACCTGCTTCGGGTCCATCCCGCCGTAATTGTGAATCACATAAAGGATTGGCTGATTTAGCGATGGGAAAATGTCTTTTTGCATCTGGAAAATGCTGAAGGTCCCGCCCAGAGCCAGGGCGAGCACCAGCATCATCACAGTCACAGGCCGGCGGAGCGCGAAGACAATCGGGTTCATCGCAACCTCAACACGCAATCGCCGTACCCCGCAACGGGTCGCGGCCCTCGTATCCTGGGGAGCCCAATCGCGATAGCCTTCCGAGGAACTTTATCAGCATGATATACCTCTGGGGAAGCGGGTGTGGCGTCCGTCCCGGATGAAGATCTTGGATCGCAGGCAGATCGTCAGTACCTTACAGACGCCCTGACTGGTTCCGCCGCGGCGCGTGAAGGACTTGTCGGTGGAGTGGGCGGTTGAGGTGCTGGTGCATGCCCATCCCGCGAAGTGACCCACTGGGCCGGTTGGCCGAGCGCGTGGTAGACATCAAACTGGGCGACATTGTATTCGCTCACGGCAAAGGCGTACTGCTCATAAGCGGTATTCAGCGCGATGATCGCGGCGACGACTTCCTGAGGGCGGACAATCAGGCGCAGCAGGGCGCCTGCCGGACGGGTTGTCTGGCGCAGACCGATGAAATTCTTGTCGGCCGACTCGATGGCTTGCCGCACACCCGCGTCCGTCTCCACGACGCGCAGCCGGGCGGTCTGCAACCGGGCGACGGCCTGGGTGACCTCGGACCTGACCCGATAGACGGTCCGCGTCAGGTCGATCGCGGCAATCTCTTTCTCGGCGCGTCTCTGGCGAATCAGCCCAAGGTTGCCAACCCCTGCGTTTTGGAGTTCCCAGACCGCGGCGACCTCGATGTCAAGGCGAGAACCGTTCGAGTTGAGCACTCCGTTCGGCCCCGAACTTAAATTTCCTGCCGGCAGCAGCCCCGTGGTCGTGCTCGGACTCAGAATGAGCAGGTTCGGCAGCAACGGACGTTTCTTCTCTCGCTGCAGCAACAACACTGCCGCTGCTACCAGTTCCTTACGCGAGGCGATCTCCGGGCGGGTGTTGAGCGCGACCGGCATCAGTTCTTCGGCCGAGCTCTCCGAGGGAATGAAGGTCACCTGGAGGAACGCCGGCTCGATCGGCTCGAGCAGCGTCGCAGGGTCGAGGAGCAGAACTTCGGCGAGCTGTGCGCTGGCGACCCGCCAGTCGCGGATTGCGATTTGCTGGCTCTGGCGCAGGCTCTGCAACTCGGCCTGTGCCCGATTGATTTCCAGTGGAGCGATCAAGCTCGGTGCCAGGCCCTTGGTGAAGTTCACGAGTAATTCGGCCCGCACGATCGCCGCACCGACGCCCAGCAGTCGTCCCCGCGCTGCCTGCACGTTGAAATAGGACTGGGCGACTCCGAGCAGAACGTCGTTCCGCGCGCTTTGAAGATCGGCTCGCCGCGAGGCGACCACGCGACGGGCCGCAAGCGGGGCGAAGATCGCGTCCGTGAGCCCGACCGACATACCCGGGCCGCCGCCGACGAAGAATGTCTGCCGCCCGAGCCGAAAATTCTCACCAGTAAATAGGTTTTGCTGAACTCCGTCATGACGGAAATAGTCGATCCCGCCATTGAGATTGGGAATCCAGAGCACCCTCGCCTGGAGTTGCAGGGCGAGTGCCTGCTCCACCTGCGCCGCGGCTGTCGCGATATCGAGCGGGCGGACCCCGGAAAGGTGCAATGCGGTCGCCAGATTGATCGGGCAGCCTTCGGGCAACACGGCATCCCCACCGCCCACGGGTATGCTAATCCCGGCCGAGCCCGGTATCGGCTCAGGAGCCGCAGGCAAGATTCGGGCAAAAAGATCAGACGGTGCACCGAGCGGCGACGACTGACGCCAGCGGCCGATCTTCGATGGCCGGGGGAAGCGGTGTTGTTTGCGCCGGCAGATTGCGGCAGATCAAAGTCGCCCCGAGTGCGATCAGCATCAGCCAGGGCCAGCCGCGTTTTCGCAGCATGAACGACTCCACATCCTGTGGATCAATACCCGTTAAACCTGTCTGGTCCGGTAAAGTCTAGGGCCGATACGTTTACCTCGCTGTCCCGGAACCACGATAACTATCGGTCGCTCGCACAGGCGGTGCGTGAATCATTCTGGAGTCGCTTCCAGGGAAACCATGCGTCAACTGAGCTTCGGACGCATTGGCACATAGTGCGGCTGCCACATCGTTGCATCCACGAGGCGATCGATCTCTGCCGGCTCATTGTGCGCTGTCACTCCATCACGCTGGGCTACCACGGCCACGGCGATGGCTATCGTCCGCGAGACTCCCCGCGATTCCGCGAGCGGAGGAAGGAGTGCCCCTGAGCGGTTCTCAAGAGCCGGGCAACAAGTTGCAAGCGCGCGGGCGGCCGCCATGATCATCGCATCGCTCACCCGCCGAGCCTTCACGGCGACGACACCCAGTCCGAGTCCTGGAAAGATGTAGCTGTTGTTGCACTGCGCAATCGGATAACGGCGGCCGCCGTGGGATACGTCGTCGAACGGGCTTCCCGTGGCAATCAGGGCCCGTCCGTCGGTCCAGGCAATCAGGTCGGCCGGCTGCGCCTCGGAGCGTGAGGTCGGGTTGGAGAGCGGGAAAATGATCGGGCGCTCGACATGCTCGGCCATTGACCGGACCGTCTCTTCCGTGAAGCTGCCAGGTTGTCCCGAGACACCGATCAAAACTGTGGGATGGGCGTTGCGCACGACGTCGACCAAGGTGATGGCCGCGCCCGGGCCAGTTCGCCAGCTATCAACGCGATCTTTAGGCTGAACGAACCTTTGCTGAGAAGCATTAAGGCCATCGAGTCCGTCATGGAGCAGCCCCGGCCGGTCGACAAGGAAGAATCGGCAGCGTGCCTCCGGTTCGGACAGGCCCTCTTCCACCATGGCCGTGACGAGCTGTTCAGCAATGCCGCAACCGGCGGAGCCCGCACCCAGGATTGCTACGCGCTGGTCCTTGAGCCGTCCACCGGCCACGGCCACTGCCGCCAGCAAGGTGCCCGTCGTTACCGCCGCGGTGCCCTGGATGTCGTCATTGAATGTGCACAGCTTGTCGCGATAGCGCTCGAGAATGGGCGCGGCATGCGGCTGAGCAAAGTCCTCCCACTGGAGCAGCGCGTCGGGGAACTTTCTCATCACCGCGGAGACAAAGGAGTCGATGAACGCGTCATACTCGGTGCCGGTGATCCGTTCGTGCCGCCAGCCGATGTAGAGCGGGTCGTCGAGCCGCTGGCGGTTGTTCGTTCCGACATCGAGAATGATGGGCAATGTCGTGGCGGGGTGAATGCCTCCGCAGGCCGTGTAGAGCGACAGTTTGCCGATGGGGATGCCCATTCCACCCGCGCCTTGGTCGCCCAGGCCAAGAATCCGCTCGCCGTCAGTAACGACGATGACATCGACCCGCGGTGAGGCGGCATTATCCAAAATCTGATCCAGATCGTTGCGCTCCGGATAGGCCATGAAAAGCCCCCGGGGCTTTCGGAAGATGTGGCTGAACTGCTCGCAGGCTTGGCCCACGGTCGGCGTGTACACGATCGGCATCATCTCGGCAAGATGGTCGATCAGCACACGATAATACAAGGTTTCGTTGGTGTCCTGAAGTTGCCTCAGGTAGATGTGCCGCTCCAGATCGCTTTCCTTGGCCCCGTAGGCTTCATACGCCCGGGCCGCTTGCTCTTCCAGCGTCTCTTGGGCGGGCGGCAACAAGCCGAGCAATCCAAATACCCTGCGCTCCTCCCTCGTAAACGCGGTTCCCTTGTTCAGGAGCGGACGTTCGAGGAGAAGCTGACCGCCAAAAGGGATCTCAAGGGCGCTGGCGGCCGTCGGGTAGGACAAGACTGATGCAACATCCATCGTACTCTCCTGTTCGTGACTCATGACCTGGCCAGAGTTCTAATGGATCTCGCGATCTTCATGGCGTTGAGTTCCGATCGGAGCAATGAAGACTCGCTCACGTGGGAATTTCTCTAGCACGGAAAGAGGCTTGCCGAAGTTCTTTGCCAGCACGTCGACTGGATTGCCTGCAATCCACATCGAGAGATCGATCGCTTCGTAGTGGCCCGTATTGAAGGCGATGAGGACGCGACAGCCCTTCTCTCCGATATTCTCGATGGAGTGGCCATACCCTTGCGGTATATAACCCACATCCCCTTGGTTCAACGTTTCCAGACGATAACGGCCGTGCGATCCGAACAGAGTGACGCTGACCTGGCCATCAATCACATATTGCCATTCGTCGGATGTGGGATGCCAGTGAAGTTCGCGTAAGCCGCCCGGCTCGAGATCGAGGATGACGCCCGTGATCGTCTTCGATATCGGAAAACGATCGGCGCCGATGCGCCATTCGCGGCCTCCCTTGTGGATCGAATGAGGCTCCTGTGCAAGCATGCGATAACGATGGGTATCGGGCGGCGAGCTCAGCGGGCCCTGATGATTGGCCGGGATGGCTTCGGAGGGAACTGGCCCGCGGGCGAAGTAGACTTCGTCCTTGGGGAAGTCCTCGAAGGCCGATTCCGGCAACCCGAAGTTCTTCGCCAGCAGATGCTTGGAAGTGTGGCCGATCCAGTCGGTAATGCTGAACGTGCCGAATTCTGAAAAGTAACCGTTGTCAAAGATGAGAATAAATTGGGTGGGCCTGTCGCCGAGACACTCGAGCATGTGACCGTGCCCCCGCGGGAAATACCAGATGTCCCCCGGTTCAAAGTCGTTCGTTTCCGACCGTCCTTGCGCGTCGATGACGGTCGTGCGCACGCGACCCTCGATGACAAATGCCCACTCGGCAGCCGTCGCGTGCCAGTGCAACTCACGCATTGCGCCCGGCTCTAGCTTCATCGACACACCAGCTATCCCCTTGGAAATTGGCAACTGCTTGACGGTCGCCTCCTTGCCGAAACTGCCGCCGATTACTTTGCCTTCCGACCTTTCAAGCTCGTACTTGAACGTGGGCAGCTCATCCCCAGCAAGCAGCGGGTCGGGGACATTATTCTTGAAGCTAAACTCTTCATCAGCCGCCACATTCATCCCGGCCAAGGTAGCCGCCACGGCGGTCGAACTGAGAAATCCACGACGCGAGAATTCAGACATGCTTTCTCCTTGCCCAGGCTAATAAATCCAAGGAATCATGGCTTGCCCTGATAGCCTGCGTTGATGTTTGGCTGTCTGTAAAGATACACTGGGCTCTGCGAGAATCATAAGCAAGACCGCAGCCGCACCTGTTGCTGGTAGTATACGCACCTCGATCAAGCGGCAGTGCACCACGCAACCGATGGAGAATCCAGCTTTGCGTGAACTGGAATGCGCCGAGATTATGAAAGCTGTATGTATGTCTTTGCCGAGCAATTTCAATATAGATTGGAACGATCCGATCAGAACCGGTCGAGTCGTTCGTCGGCATCACCGAAGTGGGCAAGTTTTACACCCATACGGTCCATGAGTGCCAGGTACAGGCTGCAGAGTTTGCGGTCGTTGTCCGGCCGACCGGCGTAATCGAGCACGCGGCCGGTGCGCAACGTGCCCCCAAGTCCCCCGGCCAGGATTAACGGCACCTTGCTGGCGTCGTGCCTCGAGCCGGAGAACATGCTGTTGATGAAGAGCAGGCACGTGTTGTCAAGCACAGTACCGCCGGCCTCGCCCTCGGGCATGGCGTCGAGTCTTGAGGCGAGATAGGCGAACTGCTCCACGTAATAGCGCGTCACTCGTTCGTAACCTGCCGACCTGTCCTCGTGCGAGGCTCCGTGGTGGGCCGAGCGTACATTCAGGAAGGGATAAAACAATCCTGAGATATCGCGGCAGAGCAGCAGCGTGGCGATTCGCGTCTTGTCGGTCTGGAATCCCATGGCCACAAGGTCGCACATCAGCCGCATGTGCTCGCGGACGTCCTCGGGTAGGCCGTTCTCGGGGCGCGGCATTGTCAGCGCCGGGCGGCTGCGGTCTTGGGCCCGGGCATCGCCGGCCTGCTGGTCTTTACGCATCGGCACGACCCGGCGTTCGACATCGCGGACGCTTGTCAGGTATTCATCAAGTTTTGCGCGATCGACGGCGCTGACCTTCTTGCGCAATGCCGCGGCCTCGTCGCTCACGCGGTCGAGAATGCTCTGATTGCGCTTGCTGCCGCGGTTGTCGAAAAGGGCGTCGAATGCGAGCGACGGGTAAACCTCCATCGGCACCGGCGAGGTCGCGCTCTGCCAGGAGATGTGCGAGCTGTAGGCCATCGAGAAGTTCGTCTCATGGTACCCTGTGATCGGCTGCTCGCAGCCCAGCACCATGCTCGGCTGGACCGTCTCTTCCCCCAGATGCTTGGCCAGCATCTGATCGATGCTGATCCCGCCTTTGAGCTCCGCGCCCTTCTGCAGCGCAGCGCCAGAGAGGATGTTGCCGGTCTGTCCGGGATGGATGCCAACACCGGTGGCGTGCTCGTTGAACAGACCATTGACCACGTTCAGCTTGGTTCGTAAAGGAGCCAGCGGGGCCAGGCATGGCCCCAGCTCCATCGATGTTCCGGAACCCTTGGCCCACCACTTGTCCGGGTTGACCCCGCAGCCCATGAACAGGGCCGCGAACCGCTTCGGCGATGACGCCACGGCTTTCCCGCCGGCCAGGGCGAGGCGTGGCGCCAGCGACTCGAGCCACGGCAAGGCGACCGTCACCCCAGCGCCACGCAGGAAGGCTCGGCGAGTCGCCGCGCGACGATTACGGCTCCGTTCGTGTACCGACCCTTGTGCGTCTGACATCGCGATCACTCCACCGTGGTGCCTTCGATCCGCTTGTTCAGGAACTGGGGACTCACAACGATCGTTTCAACCAGGGCGCCGAAGCGGCCGCCTTCGGCATCGAGTTGCGTCCGCAGGGCCTCGACTGTGGCGTCGTCCGAGGGTCTCAAGGTCCGACCCAGGCCATAGGCCAGCAGCTTGCGGCAAAGGTTGTCGATAAACTCCTCGCGACGCCATGTCCCAAGGTAGGCGCGCAGGCCCTCGACGCCAGTGCCCTCGCCGCCGCGAGGGAACCTCGCATGGGTGTCGATCGGGTGGCCTCCCAGGTCCCGCGTCCGTGCCTCGCCCACCGGTCCATAACCCTCGAAGGCCAGCCCGATGGGGTCAAAGCGTTCGTGGCATCCGGCACAGCTCTTGTCAGCGCGGTGGCGGGACAGGGCTTCACGCAGACTCCGATCCCCGAGCTTGGACTCATCCGCCGGCAATTCGGGGACGTTGGGCGGCGGCGCGGGAATGTTCTCACCCAGCAGCCGCTTGACGACCCAGTAGCCACGCTTCACCGGGCTGGTGCGCAAGCCCGGTGCGTTCTTGGTAAGGAAGACAGCCATCGGCAACAGACCGCCGCGACCGTAAGGTGTTGAGTCATCGATTCGTACCCACGTGTCGCCCTCTCCCTGAGGCGCCGGCATGCCGTAGTGCCGGGCCAGGGCCGGATTGACAAAAGTCTGCTTGCCGTCGAGGAACTGGCCGACCGGCAGGTCGTTCTGCACCACGTCCAGAAAGAAGCGGATTGGCTCCTCGAACATCGACCGCCGCAATTCGTCGTTGAAGCTCGCAAAGCGGCCACGATCAACGCTGTTATGCTCCTCGAAACGGCGGAAATCGAGCCAGTTGCCGGCAAACTCTGTCGCCAGCCCCCGCACGCGTCCGTCGCGGAGCATCCTCATGGCCTGTGTCTTGAGCACGTCCGGGCGATGCAGATCACCGGCAGCGGCATGGGCCAGGAGTTGCTCATCCGGCATGCTGGCCCAGAGGAAAAAGCTCAGCCGGCTGGCCAGGTCGAAGTCCGACAACCGCAGCGTCGGTCCGCGGCCGTCCTTAGCTGGCAAGTCGACGCGATAAAGGAAGCGGGGAGACATCAGCACGCTGACGACCGAGTCGCGGACGGCATCCTCATGGGCCAGACCGTCTTCCTGGCGGAGCGTCCGATAAAAGTCGGCCACGCCCAGGCGCTCTGACTCCGCGAGGGGCCGGCGGTAGGCTCGCTCGGCAAAACGCTGTAAGGCCTCAATATGGCGAGGCTCGGCTGCACGGCGATCTTCCTCGACGCGGTGAATGTCGGCCGCGAAGATCCGGAACTGGTCCTCGATGGCGTGAATTGCCTGCTCGCTGGCCCCGAGCCGCCTTGCCTTCGCCAGGTACACGTTGGCGAACCGCCCCATCTTGGCCTCCGAGGCCGCGTCCTTGTCCTCGGCCCGAACGAAGTTGAACGCCTCGTCACCGCGCAGGAAGCCGGTCTCGGCGCGCTCGTACCAGAGGTAGCTCGAATACTGCCTCATCGGGGCGCCGGTAATGAAGTCGAACCCCCTCCAGAGGCGGTCGAGCTCCTTTTGCCCGGTCTCGTCAAGTATCAATGCGGAGAGGGGGACGTCGTCGCGGAAGTAGCCGGTCATGCTGTGAAAACCAGCGCTCAGGAGCCGTCCGGCGTTCTCCTTCTCTCCCTTCGGATCGAGGTAAACTCGCGCCCGTTCGGATACGAAGAAAGCGTCGGGGAAGACCCCGCAGAACCGCTCGAACGATTTCTCGTAACGCCGTGCGGCCTCTCCTCCGGCAGGTGCGGCAAGCGCTTTGGCCGCCTCGAGTGACAGTTGCAATCCCTCGGTCTGAATCTTTGAGGACCCGCCAGCGTAGCGCATCCGGTTAGCCACGAACTGGCGGTTCTTCCAGAGCACGAACGGCTGCGTGCCTTCGCTGATGCCTTTGGCCCTCAGGTTCTTGACTTCCGGTACGAGCTGGCGGCGGAGGCCCACAACAAACGCGCGCATCCGCTCGCAGCCCTCTCGTGCAGCCTCTCGTTGACCTGGCTTCGGCTCCGGCAGCGCGTTCCACATCATGCGGAGGGCGGCGATCGGGCCGACGTCCTCGACACCGTCGATGAGTGTGGACCATACCGTCGCCAGGTACTTGCGGCTCAGACCCAGCTCGTCGGCGAAGGTGGCGAGGGAGGCTTCAGGCTGCCCCAGTACGGAACGGTGCCGGAATCGCCAGGCGGCGAGAAAGAAATCGGCGTAGTCGGTCTTCTGTCGCTTGTAAAAGTCAATGACGGCCTTGACGCAGAACTTGTCCCGATCGGTGTCGGCAAGCATCGGGTGAGGCGCGAATGCGAGCCCGTCCGGTTTCAGGACGAGGCAATCGGCGACGTTCCGGGCAGCGTCCAGATACTTCTTGACCAGAGCTGGCGACATGGCGAGCGACTCAGCCGAGTTGTCGAACCCCGCCTCGTTGGCCGGATCGACGGGAAACTCCTTGGTGGGCCGCAAATCCACGCCGGTGAGGTCGCGGATGGTGTTATCATACTCGGCGTTGCTCAGCCGCCGCGCCGGTACCAGGCCGGGGTCCCCCGCGTTCCGCGTTGCCTCGAGCTTCCGGACCGCCCCGATCCAGGCGATCACTCTGTCGCGAGCCACAGGGGTCGGCTTCTGCTTCGCCTTGGCGGGAGGCATTGTTCTGGCTTCGAGCTGTTCCAGGACGAGTTCCCAGTGTGGGAGGTCTTTGGCGACCGACTCGGTGGTCGTGTAGCCGCTCAGGTCGAGCTCGCCCTTCGGCTTGGTTCTGCCATGACAGCCGATGCAGTTCGTCTCGAGGAACGGCCGGACCTCCGCGCGGAAGCGGGCCTCGGCCGGAGCCGAACTCAGCTCGGGACGGTCGTCAGCCGCGGTCTGGAAGACGATTGCCGCGAGTGCCAGCCCGCCCGCGTTCGCCAGCGTTATACCTGCCCGCATGGTCCGTCGGTTCTCCTTGGAATCGGTCGTGATTTCTGGCGCTATTTGACTTTGGTTGGTTCTGATTTGGGCGGGCTCCGGTCAAGGCTTTTTTGTTGCGGCGGGGCGTGACGCAGGTGGGCTCGCCGGCCCGGGCAGGATTCGCAGCAAAGCATGATGCCAGTTCTGACGAGTCTCCAGGATGCATCTACTCAGACAAAGCATGCGAACCGCGAAGCGAGGTACCTTCGAGTAGAGACCGGAGGGTTTCGCAATGCCCTTGCCTGAAACCGACTTCAACCTTGTAAGCGATGATCGACTCTACCCTGATAAACTGTGAAACGTGACCAGCTAATTCTGCTCGATCGTGGCTTGCATGTAAACATCCTTCTAGCGGATCGACTCGTGGCAAGCGAACGCCTTCAGAACGACTTACACTCAATCAACCGTGAGGCTCTTTCCACAGTTATTCGAAGATCGTGGCCCGTTTTGCACTGAAGCCAAACGCGAAAAAGAGCTACGGTCTGCAGCACGGCTCCTGTTGAAGGGTGTCTTCGACCCCGCCATGCATTCTTCCGGGTTGATTCGAGATGTCGGCTCGCTTCAGCGCCGGGAGAGTACCTTCGCAACTTTCTCGGGCCGAGCGTCAGGCCCCTCGTCGGGGGCCGATGTGCCAGATCTGGGCCGAAGCACGATACAGTCCAGCCCCCAGGCGAACCCCGACGATTTCTCGTTCTTGCCGACGGCCTCGAGCCGCAGCGTCGCAGTCCCCTTCCGGAGGTGAGTCGTGCCTATTTCGGTAGGGATGGAAGGAGCGGTGACATCCAGGATCCCGTAGGATCTCGGGTCCGGCCCGGTGCCGAATCCATCGAAAAGCAGGCCCAGCGGTTTGCCGTCCAGCGAGAACCGCACAACACCGTGTCCCGGGGCCGTCACGAGGTACGCCACGACGCTATAGGTCCCGTCGGCCGGCACGGGCAGAGCCAGTTCGACCCAATCGCCTGGCTGCCACGGGCTGCCGATCAAGATCGCGTCCCCGCCCCACCGTCCGACCATGCGCTTTTCGGGAAGGGCTTGCGGAGCGACCTCGAATTGCCTGCTCGTCTTCACCACCTTCAGGTCTTCACCTTCGATCGCGCCCTCGACCTTACAGGGCAGGCTAGCGACGATCGCCCGGAAGTCGGCACGCGACTGAACGAAGGTGAAGCCCGAGTGTTTGGCGATGAGGTCCCTGCGCCGGAATCCTCGAGCTACGGCACGCCGCAAGAACTCGATGGCACGATCCGCGTCGCGGGTTGTCTGCGGCCCATCGTCGCGGTACGACTTCGACAGGAGGGCGTACACCCCGGCTATATTGAAGTGCGCAACCGCCCAGCGGTCGGTCGTCCCAAGAGGCTCCATCGCCCGGGCGGTTCTCTCAGACCGCTCGTCGCCTGCGAGGCTCATCGTCACCTCCGGCGGGAAGAGAATCGTCTCGCCCACCGCGAGGGCGCGATCCACATCCTTGAGAGCCTCGGCCCGGCGACCCAGTTCCGCCAGGAATGCGCTGCGCTCCGCGAGGAAGACGACGAGGTTCACTCGAGCGTCCGGATCGCGGGGGTAGCGGGCAAGCCATGCCTCGGCCCGCGTGACTCGCCGGTCACAAATCGGTAAGGCCTTGGCCTGTATCAAACGTGCGGCATCACTCGGGCGACCCTCGGCGTGATCGCTGGCGGCCTGGGTCCTCCTCAGGTCGAGCAGGTTATCCATGATAACGTAAACCATGGAGTAGCGCGGGTCCTGCTCCCGGTCGACGATTCGCAGGGCCTGCTCGAAGGTCTCGGCAGCCTCGTCTCGCCGGCCACTCCAGGCGAGGACCTCGGCCATTCCATTGAGCTCCCCCGCAAGGGCGATGTTTTTGGGACCTCGATAGCGGCGAATGATCCGCAGCACTTCCTGGAACGAGGCCAGGCTCTCTACATATCGTTTCTGAAAGCCAAGCGTCCAGGCCAGCCCTCCCATCGCGACTGTGATCTTCGGGTCATCTGGAGCGAGCTTGCGGCGATAGACATCGACGACTCGAACGAGCATGGATCGGGCTTCCTCCAGACGGGCCGGGTTTTTATTGATGGAAGTGGCAACCCAAAAGAGTGCATCGGCCGTCTGGACGTCGTCGGGCCCCAGGGTGCGGAGCCGGGTCTTGTACACCTTGTCGGCGAGACCAACGGCCGATCCGAAGGCGCCGCGCAGTTCGAAACCCATGGCGACCATGAGCGTCGAATCGACTGTCAAGGGGTGCTCGGGGCCGAGATGCTGGGCCCGCAGTTCGCGGGCACGTTCCGCGTGCCGCACAGCCGGATTGCCGAGGCCTAGAATGAAGAAAGCCAGGGCGATCTGGTGACGGATCGAGGCCTCGACCAGTGGCTGATCGGCAAATCGCCCCTCGATCGCGCGAGCGGCCCGGTCGAGGATTTCGTCTGCGGTAATTGTCCGGCCCTGCGTGTTGCCCGGGTACGCGGCGATCAGCATCTCTTTGATCAGGAAATCGACGACGGCCTGGGCCTCGGCGGCGTGGTGGTCCGCCCGACCGCGCGCCATCTGCTCGGCCTCGACCATCCGGTCCGCCTGCTGGTGCGCCAGCGATTCCGACTGGGCCAGATGCCGGAAACGCAGGGCCGCCAACGTCGTGCCGAGGGCGCCGACGGCCAGCAATAGCCCGACCGTCAGCAGCAGGCCCGCGATTCCGGGATTGCGCCGGCACCACCGCCGGGCCACGCCCGCGAGGCTGGTGCGGCGGGCCCGGATGGGCTCGCCGCGGAGGACACGGTGCAGGTCGTCGGCCAGCGCCTCGGCCGAACCATAGCGCGCCGACGGCTCCTTCCGGAGGCATTTCAGGCAAACCGTGTCCAGGTCGAGCGCCAGCCGGCCTTGCAACCGGCCGGGCGGGACCGGGTCCTGGGACCGCACCTGCTCGAGCGTGTCGATGGGGGTCGCACCCTGGAACGGCGGGCGTCCGGTGAGCAGCTCGTAAAGGATCGCACCCAGCGCGTAGACGTCCGCCGCTGGCCCCACGTCGTGCGCCTTCCCCTCGGCTTGCTCGGGCGCCATGTACGACGGGGTGCCCAGAACCGCGCCGGTGGCGGTGAGGTTGCTCTCCTCAAGCTTGGCCAGGCCGAAGTCGGTGATCTTGGGCGTGTCGCCAGCGGCGAGCAGGACGTTCGCCGGCTTGAGGTCCCGGTGGACGACGCCCGCCAGATGAGCAGACTCGATGCCCCGGGCAAGCTGTTCGATCAGCCCGGCGGCCAGATCCGGTAGCCACGGCGTACCGCCGAGCCGCTGGGCGAGGTTCCCGCCCTCGATGTACTCGAGAGCCAGGAATGGCAGCCCGTCGTATTCCCCGACCTGGTAAATCTGGACGATGTTCGGATGACGAAGTCGTGCAATGGTGTCGGCTTCGGCCAGGAAGCGGGCGCGTTGCTCGGCGTCGGCGTGAGGGCCGGCCAAAAGCACCTTGAGGGCCACGACGCGGGACGGGTGCGACTGTTTGGCTCGGTAGACGACGCTGGTACCACCCCGCCCCAACTCCTCAAGGATCTCATACGCCTCCACCCTGATCGGTGTGGCGACTGGCGGCCGGCGCTCTGGCGCAATAGTATCTCGCCCGTCAAGCGTGGTCATCGTGCCCGTCTTGTCAGCCGGGACGAACAGCTCGCGCAGCCGATCGATGACCGGATCGGTCAGTCCGTCCAGCCGGCGGGCGGCTGCCTCGCACTCCGGACACAGGTCCAGGTGGGACGCGATGGACCGGGCGACTCGCTCGGGCAACTCGCCCAGCAGGAACGCTCGGAGGTTCGGATCGCTGCTACAATCCAACCCAGGCATCTGGCCGCTCCCCCCGGGCGAGACACGATAGATATTTCGTAAGGACAGCACGGGAATTCTGATGACCCGGCGCGCACTGGGGCCTAGGATAACCTAATGCGCCGGGTGTGACATCAATGCGGAGGACGGCGGCATGCAGGACGGTAGCGGGACCAGACCACGACGGCCGGCAGGCCAGGCAGGTGGCCCAATGAATCGTTCGGGCGAGGAGACGCCGCTGAGCCTGCTGGAGCGCGCCAGGACCAATGACGCAGCCGCCTGGCGACGGCTGGTGGAGCTCTATCGGCCGCTGGTCCTGTTCTGGTGCGCCCGCGCCCGGGTCGATCCCACCGACGCCGAAGACGTCGCCCAAGGGGTGTTCGTCGCGGCCGCCGCCGGCCTGGAACGGTTCCACCACGACCGCCCCGGTGACACGTTCCGCGGCTGGCTGCGCCATCATGCGCACCCAGGTACTGTTGCACATACGGCGCAATCACGGCCGGCCGCAGGCCGAAGGAGGATCGGCCGCCTGGCAGAGCCTCCAGGCCCTGGCCGACCCGCTCGTTGTTGATGAGGTCGACGAACATGCCGAAATCGGCCAGCTCTACCACCGCGCCGTCGAGCAAGTGCGGGGCGAGTTCGAGGAACGCACCTGGCAGGCGTTCTGGCTCACCACGATCGAGGGCCGACTACCAGGCACCTTGGTCGACGTCCTGGGCATGACGCCCGCCGCAATCCGCCAGGCCAAATCGCGCGTCCTCCGCCGCCTCAAGCAAGAGCTGGGCGAGTTGATCCCGTGAACCGCCAACACCTCTGCGCCGCCCCGCCCCTCCATTCCAAGTAATCATGTCACACCCTGCGCACTCCCTTTTTGGAAGACGCAGCGTGCTGCGAGCTTTCTAACCAGTTGGCTGGCGACTGAAAAGCAAGCGGATGGCAAGTCCCGCCGGCCAGGCACACTTCTCATCGGGCTGGCGCCCGGCCTGCGCCGAGACGTATGCAAGGTCGTGATTTCGCAGATCACATCGAAAAATGGCTTGGTGCTGAGAACAAACCTGAGGAGAACAGAACGATGACCTTTATCAAGTGCTCGCATCGGATTCTACTCGCAGCGATCATGGTCGCCCCCGGGCTCGCGCTGGTGCCACAGTTCGCGTTCGGCGAAGGGGGAGGCCGCGTTCTAAAGCCGGAGGCGAAGCCTCATGGCTATTCGCTCACGGACATGGCCAGCGCGATTACCCTGTTCAGTACGAGCGGGAACAGTTCGGCGTATTACCCGAATACACCGTTTCAGATCCTCTCCGAAGACACCAGTACGGTGGTGGTAACTCCCGAAAGTGGCGGGATCGTAGTGACTGCAACCAACAGCTTCACCGTCACATCCGGGACACAATTCTTCGTGGCCCTCTACTATGCTGACGACTCCCCGGTCGTCATCGGAACTTTTCCCACCGATGAGTGCTCGGCCGCAGCCTACATCTTCGATCAGTGCAAGTCGGCGCGAAGGACCTCGAGATTATCGTGGATGGCGAGAGCACTTGCCTCGGTCGCGACTACGTGGCCGGGCCAGTGCTCACTGCACCTCTCCTGGACGGGGGTGGTACGCACTTCATATCGGTCGGCGCGTTCCTCACGCCGCTCAGCGTGGGTACACACACGGTGAAAATCAAGGGAACGATCTCAGGAGACGCCTGGGTCGTGGCGAACGGCCTCAGCTTCGAAAAGGCCGAGTTCACTTATCAAGTCACAGTTGTGCATCGGAATTGATCCGACAACATTGCGTACGTGTCAATCGGTTCGGGGACATCCTACCGATCTCAACCTCTCTAACGAGGTGTGGTGTCCTCGGAACCCGCGAATTTCTGGAGATGCTCGGTGACCAACCCAGCGAGTTCGGAAGCACGGTTGAGTGCACTCGCCGCCGACTTCGTGGAGCGGCATCGGCTGGGCCAGAAGCCCTCCGTTGAGGGCTACGCCGCGGCCAACCCCGACCTGGCCGCCGACATCCATCGAACTTTCCCTGCGTTCGTGGTGATGGAGGAGTTCAAACCCGGTTCGGGGGAAGTTACAGGTGACTTCGAGGCCGCGGCGGTGGTAGTCCGTGGTGCCCGGCTGGAGCAGCTGGGCGACTTCCGCGTGCTTCGCGAGGCCGGCCGCGGCGGCATGGGGGTGGTCTACGAGGCCGAACAGGAGTCGCTCGGACGAAGGGTCGCGCTCAAGGTACTTGCCGCCCACACGATCCCCGATCCGGCGCAAGTGAGGAGGTTCGAGCGCGAGGCCCGCGCGGCGGCCCAGTTGCACCATACCAACATCGTGCCGATCTTCGGGGTCGGTGAGCAGGATGGGCTGCACTACTACGCGATGCAGTTCATCCCGGGAATGGGCTTGGACAACGTTATCGAAGAGGTCAAGCGGCTCAGGTCCGCGAATCCGAGCTCTGCTCCCGCTGTAGCATCACCGCCCGAGTCCCATGCAAACCGAGAGGTAATTGTCTCGACCGCGGCCGGAATCGCCTGGTCTCTCGTAAACGACCGGTTTGGTTCAACCCAACCGATTGCGGACGGGTCCTCGTCGATCGAGGCCTCGGGAGCAGACAATTCAGGAATAAGGACTCATCCGCCCCGCCCGATCGTCAGATCCATCGATCATTTCTCCAATGACGTGCTCGGTTCAACCAGGCTATCGCCAGCTTCGGGATCGGACACCCGTTACTGGCGCAGCGTGGCGCGGGTCGGCGAGCAAGTCGCCGAGCGCCTTGGCGTACGCCCACGCGCAGGGCATCTTCCACCGCGACATCAAACCCGCCAACCTTCTGCTCGATGCGCAGGGGACCGCCTGGGTCGCCGACTTCGGGCTGGCCAAGGCAGTTGAGGGGGACAACCTGACGAACACCGGCGACATCGTGGGGACCATTCGCTACATGGCTCCGGAGCGCTTCCATGGGCGGTGCGACTCGCGGTCGGACGTGTACGCCCTGGGATTGACTTTGTACGAGATGGTGGCCCTGCGACCCGCATTCGACCAGGCGGCGCGCCAGGCGTTGATCCGGCAGGTGATGGAGGAGGAGCCGCCGCGGCTGCGGAAGATCACCCCCAATGTGCCCCGCGACCTGGAGACGGTCATCCAGAAGGCAATGGCGCGGGAGCCTGCGAGTCGATACGCAACGGCCGGGGCGTTGGCTTCGGATTTGACGCTGTTCCTGGATGGCAAACCGGTCCGCGCCCGGGACACCGGCGTGGTGGAACGGTCCTGGAAGTGGGCGAAGCGGAGGCCGACAATCGCCGGCGCTCCTCTTCGGCCTGGCTCTCACCGTGCTCACGGGGTTGACGGCGGTGACCTGGCTGTGGCGCGCCGCGGTGGCAGCCCGCGACGAGGTCAGGCAGACTCTGAAGATGGCCAACGAGGCGGTCAATACCTCCTACAAAGAGGTCAGCGAGGATTATCTCCTCAATGAGCCCGGAATGCATCCACTGCGGGAAAAGCTGCTCAAACTCTCCCTCCCCTACTACAGGACCTTTGCTGAACAGAAAGCGAACGATCCTGCGCTCAAGGTTCAACTCGCATACGCCTTCTTCCGCTGGGGGATGATTACCGGTGAGATCGGCTCGAGGGAACAAGCCAAGACGATCCTGTGGACCGCCATCAGTCATTTCAAGGCCCTCCTCCGCGCGGATACCACCAACCTCGAGGTCCGCATCGGCCTGGCCCGATGCTACCAGGCCTTCGCTCTTGAGGCGGTTCGCTCCAACCAGCCGGCAGAGGGCGCCCAGACGGCTCGTCTCGCTGCGGAACTCTGGGCAGACGTCGTGCTGGCCAGACCTGGCGATCCCGAACCGCGCCGTTGTCTCGGGCGAAGTCATGACATCGCCGGGTGGGGGCGAGCAGAGACCGGAGACAATGTGGGCGCCAAGCGTGAGTTCGAGAAGGCCGTCGAAATCCTGAGCGATGCCGCGGATCGCTCACCCACGGACCCGGAGACTCGGCGACTCCTATCCCGAGCGCTCGATAACCTCAGCGTTGTTCTTCGAAACGAGGATAACCTCGCTGCTGCCGAGCGGGCTAATCAAAGGGCTCGCGAATTGCTCTCGCCACTCCTCGAAGCCCGTCCCAGCAGTACAAACTTGCGGAAGGCCATGGCCGCCAGCTTGCGACTCCGTGGGCAAGTTCATCTGCTGCTGGGCGCACTCACCTCAGCGGAATCCGACCTCGAACAAGCCCGCTTGCTCATCGAGGGTGTGGTCCGAGATAACCCCACGGTCACCGAATACCGTTACATACAGGGGGAGATCTGTTCTTATCTCGGCGCAGTCTTGGCCGAGCAAGGGCGGACAACCCGGGCCAGGGCCGTCCTCCAGCAGGATATCGCCTTGGAGCGGGAGCAACTGCGGCTGAATCCCGCCTCATCCGAGTTCGCGATGTGCCTCGCCGTGTCCGACTCCTCCCTTGTAGGGCTCGAGAGGGAGACAGAACATTTCGAGCTCGCCAGGAGTGCTTGCGAGGAAGCCCTCGCCATCACGAATCAGGAGCGACAAGCTCCAGTCCCAAACTCGGGCGTGCATAAGATTCATTTCCACACCGTCGTCGAGTCGGTCCGGCTAGCAGTCCGGACGGGTGAATCACTCTCCAGCCGAGCCAGCGTGCTGCGTTCTCTCCTTGAAGAATTGGAGGCGAAGACACCAGGGGCACCGTTGTCCCGCGCAGACCGGCGTCTGGCCGTAGCGGGATACCTGTCGCTCGCGGAGGTTGCAGCCAGGTGCGGCTCGAACCAGGAGATGCTTCAGGTGCTTTTCAGTGCGGAGAGCAACCTCGACGTTCTGCTCCGCGCGACGCCGGAACAACCTCGGCTGAGGAATCTGAAGGCAACAATTGAGATGACGCGAGGTTCGGCATTCGCTGGAGCCGGCAAGGCGGGAGAGGCCGCCGCCGCGGCGGAACGCGCCGTCGGGATCCTCAAGAAACTCGCCGACGAAGACCCGTCGTACTCCTACGACCTGGCTTGCGCCCTCGCTCTCCAAACCCGGCTCGACCGGACCGCGCCCGGCCCGCCATCGGTCGCCGTCGCCGCACTCCGCAAGGCTGTGGCGTATGGTTTCGACAACGTCTACAAGCTGAATCACGACGAACACCTCGAACTGATCCGCTCCCGCGACGACTTCCAGGATGTCATTCGTCTCGCGAGGAAGAATTCGATCTCGCCCGGCAATCCCGGTGGCAGCCAGAAACCTTGGAAGTGAAGTAGAAACACATCTCGAGAACTCGGAAGCAGGAGTATGGATCATTCGGGACCAATCCCTTAGCAAATCCCTCGCACTGATGCTTGGGGGGTGTCTGCTCGCCGGCTGCCAACCGGATGGGGCCGGCACGATCACCGTGAATCGGCAGGACCAGGCCGTTCGCGGCTTCAAGCAATCCGAGGACGCAAAACAACCAAGGTCGGCCAAGGATGCCCGTGAGTCGGGCAGGCCAAGGAGCCGGGCAAGCTCTGATTTTCAATGATGAGAACGTCGTCGCCCCTGTGGACGCTACTCGCTGACGTCAGCAGTTGGGTTTGGAAGTAGACACTCTTGACCGACGAGATTCCCGATGAAGACCAAGACAGATCACTCGCCCGTATGGGGCTTCACGTTGATCGAGTTGCTGGTGGTAATCGCGATCATTGCGGTTCTGATCGCCTTACTCCTGCCCGCCGTGCAGGCGGCGCGAGAGGCTGCGCGGCGTGTGGGGTGTGTCAACAACCTAAAGCAACTTGCGCTCGCCTCTCAAAACTATCTAAACGCCCTGAATATCTTGCCACAGGGAACCGGCGTCGCGATCAACCCCTTGGACGGGAGCGTTCAGCCGTCCAACAACCTGTTCATTGCGATCTTGCCCTACTTGGAACAGCAACCCCTCTTCAGCGCTTTTAATTTCAACCTTCCCACATACTTGCAGGCCAACTACACGGTATCGGGCGTTGGGGTCGGGACGCTCTGGTGCCCCAGCGACTCGACGGTCAGCCAACCGCACAAGGTTACAGATATGGGCGACGGTCCGGGCGCAATGTACTACACCAGCTACGCCGGTTGTACTGGTACCTGGTACCACCCCTCTTTCAACTCGATCAGGCAAGCACAGATTAACGGCCTCTACTGGATTCAGAGTTCGGTGGGATTGCAGTCGATTACTGAAGGCACCAGCCAGACAGTCATCTTTGGCGAGCGAGCTCACGCCCTGCTGAGTTGCGACGTACCGTCCGGAGGCGGCGTCCCGACGTGCCTCGATTGGCACTGGTGGACGTCCGGGGCATTTGGCGACGTGATGTTCAGCACTCTCTACCCCATGAATCCGCAGCGAAAAATCGTCAACGACAATGCCGGAGGAGCCACCGTTTCGACAGCCTTCATACAGGCGGCCTCGAGCCTTCATCCTGGCGGTGCGAATTTCGCCATGGTCGACGGCTCGGTTCACTTTCTGAAGGACACGATCAGCTCATGGCCGATCGACCCCGCGTCGGGTCTTCCCGTCGGCATGACCCTGGGGGGCAACCCAAGACTGTACAGCGATACCACCGCGTTCGGCGTTTACCAGGCGCTTTCCAGCCGGAACAGGGGCGAAGTCTTCAGCGCCGATGCTTATTGATCTGGCTGTGATCGCCAGAGCCGACGCGGCCGTGGAAAAACCCCTGATCAGTCAGGTTCCGAAGTCCGTGCGTGGAGTTCATCGACCAAATCGGTCCCGTGTCGGCGCCAAACCGGAACCAATCGAACGAGGCTCCATCGGGATCCGAGGAGCCGACTTCATGGGCTCGAGCTAAGTCGCGGGTATCCGACGGCCCGTTCCTCGTCAGGGCGCGAGGAAAGGGTCGGTGTGGAGCAGGTCTACCAAAGCTGATCGATACGATTTTATCGACACTCAGCATACAATCGCTAAAGCTCAAGCTGGGGATCTAGGATTCGAACCTAGACTAACTGATCCAGAGTCAAGTGGGGTCGATGCGAAAGGTTGGAAATGCCAACACTTTGCATCGACCCTGTTCTTTCGTTGCACTCTGCGTTGCACACGCGGGCCGGATTTCGGCGTTTTCGCATCCACTTCGCCGTCGGTCGCCTCGACGATCAGCCGGACGCCGGGAGAGAATTCACGGCATGATGGCTGTTCGAACAGCCTGATTTGTCGTACACTTAAGAGAAAGGGGGTTCCGCGCAGCGTAGTGCAAACGCTGGGGGGTGCGGGGGCCGTGCGCGAGAGGGGACTGGGGGGGGACGCCATGTTCATTCGGTACGTCAACGGTCGAGCCTACCTGGCGGAATCGGTCCGAGTCGGTGGACGGGCCGTTCAGCGGCATCTTGGACCCGCCTCGCTGGACGGCGTTTCGCTGATCGAGTCAATGGCCACGCTACGGGACGCAAGCCGCCAGGAACAGCGGGAATGCCGGGACCAAGAACTCGAACACGACCGGGAGTTAGCTGAACGCTGGACGACTGCCCGCCAGGAATTCGAGACGACCATGCGAGCGGCAGGCTATCACAACCCGAACGGACGCGGATGGCGCAAGTGCCGAGCCGTCAAGACGACGGGGGGGCGTGAGAGAGACGAAGGGGGAGACAATGCTTGACCAATCGATTCAGAAAGTCGTCCGTCGGTATGTTTCACCTGAGAGAGCACGGTCTAAGCTCGACATCACGGCGATTCACCAATTCACGGCGTGTTCTCTCGACGGCGACAAGAGGGAGAAACACAAAACGCTTGAATTTCGCATGGCTGACGAGTCTGAAAGAAAACGCCGACAGACTGGCCGGGCCGTCCCCTTCGCCTCTTGCTGCCTCGCTGGCTCTTACCGTCGCGCTGTGCGAGGCGGACTTGCGGATGCGACAGATTTCCGATCCTCCCCTGAAAAGCAATAACGACGGCCAGAGGCACCTCGACCGGGCCATGCGTCGATACCTTCACGCCATCAAGACGCTGGCGGTCATCCACCGATTGAACCTGCCGCCGATCCAGGTCAATGTTGCCGAACAACAGGTTGTTTCAAACCGATGAAACAGGCACTCGAAGAGCAAGCGAAGTGGACGCCGGACGCGGTCCCCGCCGTCGTCAAGGCGGACCCGACGACCCGAGACATCGCGCCGACCAAGCGCGGCGTTGCCGGGATGAGATCACGGTCGAGATGGTGCTCAACATCAAGCACGACAGGGGAAAGCCAAAGGTCGAGACTCGCCTTGAACTTGACTTGTGGCGAGCTGCCGACGAACTGGCTGGACCCTCTCCCACGCCGTTGATCAGGTCTCTCGCCTTGACTGTCGCGCTGTGCGAGAACGATGTCCGAGACCGGCAGGTCTATGGTTCAAACGCGAATCTATCCCTTGACCGGAAGGTTCAAGCCGCCTTGAACGGGTCGATGCGGCGCTACCTTGCCGCCTGCAAGATGCTGGCAATGGTGCAACGGCTGGACCTGCCGCCGATCCAGGTTAATTTGGCGACGAATCAGGTCGTTTCCAATGGGTGAGACATGCTAGAATAATTGTCGATCATCCGGACTGATCATCCGGATTTTAGCCGGGCCGGTGTGTCGTGTATCCCTACCGCACGGCGCCCGGTCCGGCATATCTCGAGGTAGGGGCAATGTCGCTCATCATCCGGTATGCACGCCTTGCTGGCGGAAATGATTCTGTTGATCTCGATGCTTGCCGCCAGTATTTAAGTTGCGTGGTAGTCGGCAACCCGCCGATCCCGCGTTCGGACACACTGAAGTTTTTCTACCTGTTGCCGAATGGAGAGCGCTGGATACAGGCGTTCGGCAATCACCTGCCCCAGTCCCGGTCTGGCTATTGGACGAAGGACGTACAGTACGTCCCGGCTGACATGAAGCCGGATGCGATATGGAATTTCTTCGAACTACACCGGTCGTAGTGACTCACTACTTTCTCATCGATGGAACACGCCTGCCTGGTCAGTTCTCAATAACCCGGTGGAACTTGCTCTTTACGAAAAGCCGGCATGATGCTTCCTTTTGTGCATGGAACGGAAGCCTGGTACTCAGACTGTTTGCGGCGTCGAGATTCGGCCGGAGGAGCGGACTCCGCTGGTTGAAGCGCTGCTGCGCGTGATTGATCAACTGGAGGCAGCAAACGCGCAACTGCGGGCGACGGTCGAACAACAGCAATTGCGAATCGACCGACTTGAAGACGAAGTCCGGCGGCTGAAGGGATTGCCCGATCAGCCGAAACGCAAGCCGGGGCCAAGCCCGCTGAACGACCCCAGCGGCCCGCCATCGGCTTCCGCTGAGAAG
Source organism: uncultured Planctomycetaceae bacterium (assembly GCA_963797295.1). Classification (GTDB taxonomy): domain Bacteria; phylum Planctomycetota; class Planctomycetia; order Isosphaerales; family Isosphaeraceae; genus Aquisphaera. Next base: position 35,051 of record CAWCPP010000051.1, on the reverse strand, counting down.
AAGAAACCGAATACGCCCGACGGCAAACGGCCCGGCTCCGCCAAACGCTGCAAGACACGAGAACTGACGATCCATAAGACCGAGCCGTTGCGGCTCAACAGCCTGCCCGACGGCACCAGGTTCCTCGGCTATCTGGATTTCATTGTCCAAGACTTGCGGTTCGAGCCGTACAACACGCGCTACCGCCGGGCCCGCTACCAACTGCCGGACGGAACGGTCATCACCGCTCCCTTGCCACCGGACGTCAAGTCGCATTTCGGTCCGACGCTCAGGCAATATGCGCTCTACCAGCATTTTCACAACCACGTCACCCAGCCGCTGCTGCACGAGGAGTTGCTGGAAGTGGGGGTGGACATCTCAGCCGGCCAGATCAATCGCTTGCTGACCGAAGGACACGAGGCGTTCTACCAGGAGAAAGACGATCTGCTGCCGGCCGCCCGCGAGGTCTCGGCGTACCTACAAACCGACGATACCTCCGCCAGGCACCAGGGCAAAGCCGGGCACACACTGCACATCGGCAACGATTTGTTCGCCTCGTTCTTCACGACCAACACCAAGAGCCGCGTGAATTTCCTGAAGATTCTACTCACGCCTCATCAGGGCTACCTGTTCAACGACGACGCCTTGTTCTACCTCGAATGTTTCGAGCTACCCCAAAAACTCCTCGCGCGATTGAGAGCTGAGACGGGCTGGCTCTACGAAGACGACGAATCCTGGGAGGCGCGGCTCGATGCCTGGCAGATCACCTCGGCGGAACACCGGCGACTGCTGACCGAGGGCGCCTTGTGGGCCAACTTGCTCGCGCACGACCTCTACAGCGATCTGGTGTTCGTCAGCGACGATGCCGCTCAGTTCAAGCTGCTCGCGTTCCTGCACGCGTTGTGCTGGGTGCATATGGAGCGGCATGTCGCGCAACTGATCCCGCTCACCGACGACCAGCGTGCCGCACACGAAGCGGCGCGGGATGCGATCTGGGACTACTACCAGCGACTGAAGGCCTATCGTGAATCGCCGACACCCGCGAACGGGCACGCCTGGAAGCTGGCTTCGACCGGCTGTTCCTGAAGGAAACGCGCTGGCCGGAACTGAACGAGCTGTTGCGAAAGATTCACGGCAAGAAGTCGGAATTGCTCTTGGTTCTCGACCACCCGGAAATCCCGCTGCACAACAATCTGTCGGAGAACGATATCCGGCAGTACGTGAAGAAGCGGAAGATCAGCGCGGGGACGCGGAGTGATGCGGGCCGCCGCTGCCGGGACACCTTCCTCAGCCTGAAGACGACCTGCCGGAAGCTTGGCATTACCTTCTGGCGTTATCTTCAGGATCGTATACAGGGCCTCCACGACATCCCTCCGCTGGCCGACCTGATCCGACGAAAGGCCGCTGATCTCGCCAACCCATAACCTCAACAGACCAACGAGGTCCCCCTTCCCAACGACGGACTGCGGCCGCTTGCAGACGCCCGCCTGCGCGCATTGCACACCACCGGGTTATTGAGTTCAGCCCCTGCCTGTGGAATTGGAGCAGTATCGAGAGCGGGCGGATGGTCCTACTTACACCGAATGGCTATCGCGACAAGGGGCGGGTTTTCCGGGTTCGAAGGAAGCGAGGGAGGTCCAGTCGAGCAAGATCCGCGATGGCGCCGAAGCCAATAAACCTAATGCAACAGAAAGCGACCCGCTAGCCGACGGACAGGCAGTCGTTCGCACGGATTTTAAGCGCTGCCGAGACTGCGGAAGGATGGTTCTTAGTCTTTCCTTCATGGGCCGCTGTCTACAGTGTCAGGGGGATTGGCAACGTCTGCAAAATCTACAAATGGAGAATGCCCGGAATGCAACCTGGCACCGGCCTTTTGTGGAAAGCCTGGACGCCACAGAGAGCGATCCCGCCGCAGAACCGCCTGATCCATCGACCGACGCATCGACGCCGTCAGTAACGACAGCAGGGACGCCGAGAGAGGCGAAGGGGACGACCGAGACACTTACACGAAACGACCGGAAGCTGATCCGGGCCATGAGGAACATCGGGGCTGTAGATGAGGAACACCCGGTGGCGCGAGTCAAGATCACCGCAAAAGCTCGAACCGGGTACGTAGAGAGCCATCACAATCAGGAATCTTTTCGCCGTCTAAAACGCATGGGCCTGATTGACTCGGGACGGCGAGTCGGCACCTGGCTAACTCCAAAAGGCCTGTCGGCACCCGAAGACGAAAACCTGTAATAACCTGTACCGGTTAATGGCTCTTTTTGACATGTATTGACGCGTTTAGACTTCCAGTGACAGGCATGGGTAGTTCATGCCTACTAACTCACGAAAGGGGTCTATACGCCCATGAATAGTTCTCTCTCGGCACTGCCGCCTGCCTTGCTCGACGTCAAGTCCGTTGCATCCCGTCTCGGCTGTTCCCCCGCCATGTCTGGCGGATGAGGGACAAAGGCGTCCTGCCGCCTGCCGTTGAACTCGGGGCGCTGGTTCGCTGGAACTCGGAATCGCTCGACGACTGGATTCGTCGAGGCTGTCCGCCGCACCGTCGGCAGGGGGTGCGGACATGACATCGACGACACCGGAATCCCCTTCGCTTGCTGCCGACGGCCAGTCAGAGAGCAAAGCGAAGGGGACGCGGCATCGACCGGACGGGCGACAGGCAAAGGAACAAGCGTTCCTGAACCTCGACATCTGGCGGAATCACCTGATCCGCCGCTATCAGCATACCTTTCTCGATCACCTGGCGGAACACGGCGAGTCTATTGCGCCGGATGTTACCGACGACTTTGACGTCCCCGCCGGTATCCGTCTTGTCTTCACCGGCACGGCAATTTCCGAGCTGGCACGACGTCGGCTGATCCGCAAGACCGGTTCCCCCCGCTACACGACCCAGAACGGACGTCATGGCCAATACGTCGAGGTCTGGCGCCTTGTCGCCGACCGGGCCGTCGTCGAGTCCTGGAAGACGTCGCACCCGGTCCCCCCTGAACCGGATCACGAAACAACCCCATAACGCGCGATGCCTGCCGGAACACCCCTGAACCGGCAGGCATCGATTTTGATTCACAGCACTGATTGAAGAGAGGAATTTCAGAATGTCTATGCCATCATCAGACAGGCGTCCGAGACTGCGCGACATTGTACGCGGCAACGCCGCCGACTTCCAGCGGACTTGGGACACGACGGAAGCATCATCCGGGTTCGATCCCCTGCCGCCTGGCGTCTATCGATGCCTGATCTCGGACGGTCGGTTATTCACCAGCAAGACGAACGCAACGCCGGGATTCAAGATCGAATTCCAGGTCATCGACCCACCCCACGCCGGACGCAAGGTCTGGCATGACGTCTGGCTGTCCAGCAAGGCGTTGAGCATGGCGAAGGGAGAGCTGGCGAAACTCGGGATCAAGAGTCCCGATCAACTCGAACAACCCCTGCCGCCGGGCCTGATCGCCGATGTTACGGTCGTCCAGCGGACCGACGATGACGGCGCGGTCTTCAATCGCGCGAAGACGTTCAAGGTCGTCGAGTCTGATGTCCCCGCCGATGACTTCCGACCCGACGACGACCGGGACGGCAAACGAAGCGAAGGGGCCGACGAACATCCCGCCGCCGGTCATGCCTCGACGCGTCCACCCGTCCTCGCGAACCGGGAGAGGATGACGACCGGGACGACGACGGGTTCGGTTGGCGGACCGGCATCCAGCATGTTCCATCGGCGCCTTTGCTCGACGCGGCCACAAACGGAAGGGGGAAAGCATGATCTCGACCCCCTATGCGTTTCGAGTCATGGGGGGAACCGACAACGCGCGGCAACTGGTTGACTACGCTAAGGTTTCGAGCCTGGCCGACCCCGCCGCGCATCTCGTGAATCCCCGCCTTCCTGTCGTGCGTTCTTCTATCCCGTCGAGTTTCGCCGACATCTCGAGACGACCGGATCGACTCGAGACTATCACGGGCCGGTTGGTGTTCCATCGGTCAAGTGTGACATCGACCGGGACGGCAACCTTGACGCGGCCTTGCACGACACCCGACGGCTTGCGGCGTTCCTGGCGGATAGGTATCGCCTCGACGCCGACGACCTGATGATTGGGTTCAGCGGCTCTAAGGGTTTCCATGTCGAGTTGCCGATCGGCTGGATGGTCGAGGCGTCCCCGATGCCAACCTGATTTGCCGCCTGTTCGCCGATCGCGCTGCGAACGATATTGGCGTCGTCATCGATAGCGGCGTCTATGACAAGGTCCGTCCGTTCCGGGCCTGGAACAGCAGGCACCCTCGAAAACGGCTTGCACAAGATCAGGATCGAGCTGGACGACTTGCTGGTGTCGAGCGCGGCGTCGATCACGCGCCGGGCCGTCGAGCCAATCCCGTTCGACCCGCCGATCCCCCCGCTATCCCCTTCGCTGCTTGCCGCCTGGAACGACGCACAACGCGACGTCCGGCGTCTTCAGTCAGAACGGCAGGCGCAGCGGACCGGATCAACGAACGCCAGTCTGAACGCCTTGACGCGGCAACTGATCGTTGAGCCGATCGCCGTCGAGCCTGGCGAACGACACCGGCGGTTATTCAGCGCAGGCGGCGAACCTGGCGGAATTCGAGACGATCGACGACCTGATTCTCGCTATCCTGACCGAACCGGGATTGGACACCGGCCTGCCGCCTCGAGAGGTCGAACGCCAGATACGGACCGGCATCGAACACGCTCGACGCCAGAGAGACGAAGGGGGTGCCGGATGACCGCCTGTGCAACGCAGATGCAACGAAGCAAAGACGACGACGCAACCCGTTTCACGGTCAAGCCGTCTGATGACCGGTCACTTGACTACGAATCAAGTGTGCTAGGTCAACACAGCGGAAGGGGTACCGGTCTTGGCTGATTCCCCTTTCGTCTCGGGTGCCGACCTGTTCGCCACCTGGAACAAGTCCATTTTCGACCCCACGCCGCCGCCGACCTGGAAGATCGGCGCGGTGTTCGATCACGTCGAGATTGCACCCGGTCGAGTCGTCCTGATCGGAGGCGCACCGGGTGCCGGTAAAACGGCGTTGATCACGCAAATGATCTTCGACGGCCTGTCCCTGAATCCCGAGTTGCGGGTCGTCGTCGCCAACGTCGAGATGTCGCCGTCGAGGTTGCTCGACCGGCAACTGGCGCGGCTGTCCGGCGTCCCCTTAACGACGATCCGCCGCCGCCAGGTCGTCCCTGACGACGTCGAGAAGATCCGCAAGGCGTTGACGCGAATCAGCCAGGTTGTCCCCCGCCTGGCGTTCGTCAAGGCACCCTACACCCTCGACCGGATCGCTGATGCCGCCGACGATCATGGTGCCGACCTGATCGTCCTGGACTATGCGCAGCGAATCGAACCACCGTGCCGTTTCAATGGGATGCGCGAGAAGATCAACGCCTTGATGTCGATCATGCGGCAACTGGCGGACGCCGGGATCGGCATCCTGGCGGCAGCGGCGTTGACGCGGTCCCGAGACAGCAAGGGACGGTCGAGCTATGACGGGAAACACCTTAGCCTGGCGTCGTTCAGAGAGTCGTCCGAGCTGGAATATGGTTGCGACGATGCGTTCCTGTTATACCCGACGGAAGCGGACGCCGACCCCGAAGAACCGGTCCGGCTGATGACGTTGAACCATGCCAAATCGAGGGACGGCGAAACGAAAGACGTTCGTCCTGAAATTCCATCGACGGTTTCAGAAATTCGAGGATGCTGGACGTCTGGAACACGACGGCGAGCAGGGTCGTCCCCTTCGCCTCTCGACCGTGTGAAGCAATCGTGGGCGAAGTCCGGCGGCAACGGCGCAGACGGAGCTAAACCCTATTGATTGAGAGGACGTAAATACATGGATTTCCTTGTGATTCTGATACCGATCTGGATCGTCATGGGCGCGTTCGGCATTTTCGTGGCAGTGGCGAAGAACCGGAGTCCGATCGAGGGTTTCATGCTTGGCATTCTCTTCGGTCCGTTTGGAGTGCTGATAGCGGCGTTGATGCCGAACGTAGACAAGCAAGCTGCCGCCGAGACCGACGCATCATCTCAGGCGAGAACTCGGTCCCTCGACGAACGAGGGCAGATTGCTTACCTGGAAACGCGATATCGAGAACTTCTCGATGAGGTCGAGCCGACTTGGCGAAGTCTCTCCTATCACCGCAAGAAAATCGTCATGAAACGATTCGATCGCCAATTGATGAAAGAACTCAAACTGAATTCATCTCAATTCGACGATCTGTCTGTTGAAGCCGCGAGGTCCATACTGAAACCATGACAAGACGACGACGCAATTCGCTGGAACGGTTCAAGGTCTTGAACGACTTCGTTGATGTTGGCATGGCTCAACTGTCGCGGTCCGAGATCGCTGTCTACCTGATTGTGTTCCGGGACACCCAGCCGACGGGCCTGGCGCGGACGTGCGGACCGAGTTGGCACGTCGAGGCGGGATGACGGAACGGCAGGCATCCCGGCCTTGACCGAGCTGATCAATCGGGGCGCTGTCCATGTCATCCGTCGAGGGTTCAAGGGCAAGGTAGCGCTCTTATTCAGCTCTATCCCCCCGATGTCCTGGCGGAAATCAATCCTGGTCTGAAGTCCTGGATTGACGGGACGACGGAACCGCCGGACAATGAATAACGCGACATGGGTGTCCCGATAAGGGGACACGGATGTCCGTAGGGGGGTGTCGTGGATGTCCCCCTACCCATAACACTCACGTACGTGAGTGGACCATAAGCGGCGTACCGGCCTTTCCGCCTACCGGCGGGCCGGTTCCCCGCCAGAAAAAAACTGGCCGGTAGGCATCAGGTAGGGAGTCCCCACGATGGGACAGGTCTTCAAGAAAACGACGACGCGTCCGGTACCATCGGCGTGAAGATCGTCGAGGTTGGCGGCTAAGCTGACCGCACGGTGGAGGGGGAGAGGCAAGCAAGGCGAAGTGGATGACTGCGCCGGTCGTTACACTCGACGAAGGACGCCAGGTCATCCGTCAGGAAAGCTCGACTTACTTCGCTCGATACCGGGATCAGGACAAGGTGCTGATCACGGTCTCGACCGGGTGTCGGGATGAGTCGGCAGCGAAGCAAGTCCTGGCGGATCTCGAGAAGCGCGTCGAGCGGATCAAGTCCGGCGTCTTGACGCCAGCGGAAGACGCCGCCAGTGAACAACAGAAACGGAACGTCGGTCATCATCTCGACGCCTACGTCTCGACGCTGACGGGATCGGCAATGCACCGGGAGAACACCCGATGCTACCTCAAGAAACTGGTTGCCGACTGCCGATGGACCCGCCTTGCCGACATGCGGCGTTCCGACCTGGAATGCTGGCTGTCCGAGCAAGTCCGGCTGAAACGGTCGGCACGGTCCCGCAACGCCTACCAAACGGCGCCTGTGTCGTTCTGCAACTGGTGTGTCCGGGACGGTCGGATGACGGACAACCCCTTCGCCAAGCTGCCGAAAGCGAACCTCGACGCCGACCCTCGACGGAAACGCCGGGCCATGACGCCGGACGAATTGGCCAAACTGATGAACGCCGCCAGGAACGCGCTGGACGGCCTGCATTGAAACGAAACGAAGGGGACGACCGGAAAGGCGTCCGACCGCCTGAACGGTTCTCAGGCGACGACAGAGCCGACCTGTACGCGTTCCTGGCGGGAACCGGACTGCGGATCAACGAGGTCCGGCAACTGGACGTTGCCTACCTGGATCTCGACGGTCCAATCCCGGTCGTCCGGCTGAGCGCGGCAACCACAAAGAACGGACGAGACGACACGGTCCCCCTTCGAGCCGATCTTGTCGTGATGCTTCGTCGGCGCATCGAGGGACGCCGCGCTACCGATCGGGTGTTCGACATCCCCGCCGACCTGATCCGCCGGTTTCACGCCGACTGCCGCCGGGCCGGGATCGCTCGACGCGACGGACGCGGTCGGCAAATCGACCTGCATGCACTCCGAACCACATTCGGGACCGTGCTGGCACGGTCCGGCGTGTCGATGCGAACCGCTCAACAGTTGATGCGGCATTCCGACATCCGCCTGACTGCAAACGTGTACGTCGATCCCGCCTTGCTCGACCTGCAAGGGGCCGTCGAGGCGATTCCTTCCGTTCCTTCCGTTGCACCTTGCGTTGCACACGGCACCGTCAAAAGCAGTGCAACGCAGTCATCCGATGACAACACGTCGATCATTTCCATCGCGTCGTAAGTCCGTCCTGGACAACAAAAAACCCGCCTTTCGGCGGGAGCTGGGGATCTAGGATTCGAACCTAGACTAACTGATCCAGAGTCAGTCGTGCTACCGTTACACCAATCCCCAAAGAGTCGTGTCATGTTCGGCCATGACAGTTTGATGGTACGAATTTCCCGGGTTTGATGCAAGCCGGGACGGAAGGGTTGTCGGGCCTTCGGGTTCGGTTACGGAGAGCGGTCAGAGGCTGGGGTTCGAAAACTCGACGAGAGGTAGGGTTACGGGGACCTGGTGGCGGGAGCTGCGGGCAACGGCTTCGGTGAATTGCATGTAGCGGACGCCGGTGGCGAAGGTGGTGTGGGTCACGGGACGCTCGCCCAGGATCGCGGCCACAAAATCGTCCTCGACACGCCAGCCGCCTCGAAGATCGTCGGGTATTGGCAAGACTTTTAACGCCTTCTCGGATCGCCGGGCGCCACGGATCTTGTCGTGAAGCAAGTCGTAAATCAAAGTGCCTTCGCTGCCGTAGAGGGCCACCGACATCACCTTATCATGCCAGACCACGGAACTCAGGCGATAAACACCGCTCGAGCCATCTTCCTGAGTGGTCAAGACGTTCAAGCTGTCGGGCGTGCCTACGCGCGTCACCTTGCCTATCTCCGGGTCGCGACGGTGGGGGATGAGCTTTGATGCGTACGAGATCACGCGGTCGGCCGGGGCACTCCAGCGGAGCACGGTCTCGTAGAGAATTCCCAGGGTCAGCATGTTGAAGCCGGAGTAACGGGTCATCTGCCGCCATCCCATAGGAGTCTCAGGGTCGGCCAGATCGCCGTTCAAGGCCTGAACGTGAAGCTCGCGGAGCTCGCCGATGAAGCCATCCTCAATCAGCGAACGCACGTAAGTTTCGCCCGTCAGGCCGTACGGGCTGGGGACAATCATGGTTGTCAGGCTCGGACATTCCTTGGATCTATCCAGCATTCGCTGAGCTTCGCGTGCGTTCATGGCCATCCGGGCCTGGGTCAGCACGTGCTTGCCGGCGTCTAGAGCCGCAAGGGTGACAGGACAGTGCAGGTACGGCCATGCCCCGATCACCACCGCGTCAATCTCGCGGTCTTCGATCAACTCTTCCCAGTAGGCATAGATCCGAGGAATCTCGAAATCGCGAGCGACCCGGGCCGCGGACTCTCGGTGGCGGTTGCAGACCGCGACGACCTTCACTCCGGGAAGCCGCCGGAATGCTGGCAAGTGCCTGGCTCGGGTGACCTGGCCGGCGCCCACAATGCCGATCCGCAGTTCGCCCTGACTCATCGTTCCGCCCGCGCGGGGTTTGCGAATGCGCCAGAATGCATGGTAACTCGAATCCAACGGCAAACGGTTTGCTGCGTCTTTTCGCGCGGGATCCGAACCCACCGCTTTCAAAGGATTGTAGAACGGCCGGTGAGTCGATCCAAGAGGCAACGAGCTCTTTCACATTGCCGGGATGGGCCTGCTCCAATTTTGCAAGATTGCTTGGCGGTTGTGCATGGCCTGTTATCGAGATACCTTTCGACTTCTACTGAGCTGCTCTTGGACCGAAGTCGTAATTCGCGCCGGCGTATCCTCCGAGATAGACCTTCTTGGTGCCGTCGTCATCGTACACCGGCCGCTGTACCACGTTCCTGGATTCGGCTTGAGATCGATACGACCGGTCTGAGGAGCAGCCCGAGAAGAACGTTGCGAGGACAAGGGCGAGGTCGACGAGGCAAACGCGGCAAGTATTCGATGCCATTCGGGACATGGTCGTGTTACCTCGAACGAACCGGGCGGACTACTCCACATATCGTAAGTATCGGACCATTCCAGATGTTGGATCCACAATTCCGGCCAGGCTAAGATAACTGCTGCCAGCGAGGCATTCCGCCCTGTTCGACACGCGAGTCTTTCATGTCGCTTTGCACGTTCCTTTTGCGTCTGCTTGCCGTCTGGTCCATGGCATTTTGGCTCGGCGGGTTCACGTTCTACAGTGCTGTTGTCATCCCCGTGCTGCACGACCAGCTTGGAAGCACCTTCGAGACCGGACTGGTGACTCAGCGCGTGACCAATGCCCTGAATCTTCTTGGAGTTACAACGATTGTGCTGGGATGGTTGATGACCGTCTCCCAGAAGCCGAGCAGCCGATCCGCTCCGGGCCGTCCGCGTTTGCCTGTGGCGGCCCTTGCAATCACCACGCTCGCTTTGGTGGTGTTGATCGCTCTGCATCCGGCTCTCGATCAGAGGCTCGGCACGGGCCAGATGCGCGGCTTCTACCCTTTGCATCGCCTCTACTTGTGGGTCAGCACGGTGCAGTGGATTGTGAATCTTTGCCTGCTCGCATGCTGGTCGCGCCTGGGATGCCATCGCTCATTCAAAACTGGAGGAGAAAATCCTCAAGTTTTCCGGGATCTGCGAATGCCGGAATTCCCGACTTAATCGATTCAAGCCCGAGAATGAGCACGGCCGATCGAAAAGCTGTCTCGGCCTGTCTGGGCTGGCCTGTGGCGGCTTTACCTGCTGGTCGTATCGTCCAGGTTGATGGTGCTTTGGGATGATTCATCGGGATCACGCGCGATTCGGCCGCCTGAGCTTGGGGTTCCTGCTTGCACTTCTCGTTGTAGTGCTGGTCGGCGTCCAGGCAGGAACCAACGATCGCCAGACCGTGGCGCTGGCCCATGCGTTCTGGCGTCCCGGCGTGCCGGTTCCGGTTGCCGTTCAAGATGGTCTCGCCCGGTTCCAGGTTCCCGTGGGCGCTGGCGGATCGGATGTGCTGGTTGTGGTGTCGGCACTTGCAAGCTCGCCCGGACCCTACCCCATCCGTCTGGAAGCGACGACAACGTCCGCCGCGGGAGTTCCGGACCAGGCTCCATCTTCACCATCGCGACCACCCAGGCTGCGCACGTTCACTCCTGAACCGATCAGGGAACCTGCCAGCAGTCTCCCGCCCGCGAGGCGGAGCTTCTCGCTGATGGTTCGCGATGGCGATGTCACCAGCGCAAGCAATTACATGACCGTCCAAGGCGTCCTTCGCGCCGTGGGCAAGCGGGTCCAGGTTTACGTGGGATCCGAAGACGTCCTCGGGGTCGAGCCGGAGCTGCTCAAAGATCTGGTCGCGACCTTTGATGATAGAATCTTCCCGGTCGCCGCGAGTACGGTCGGGCTGGCTCGTGATGTCGACGGCGATGGGCGCTTCACCGTCTTGCTCTCGGGCTGGCTGAGCCGGCTGGGTAACGGCAGGAATGCCGTGGACGGTTTTGTGAGGGTCTCCGACCTCGACCTAGCGTACTCGGCACCCTTCGGCAACCGCTGCGACATGATGTACCTGAGCACCAGTCTCAAGCCTGGCCCACACCTGCGTACGGTCCTGACTCACGAATACATGCACGCCGTGGTTTTCAGCGGAAAGTACGGCCAGACTTCGGGACCGAAGCCGATCGTCCTCGAGGAAGAAGGCTGGCTGGATGAAGCCCTGGCTCACCTGGCCGAAGACCAGCAAGGATTCTCGCGGTCGAACATCGACTACCGCATCAGCGCGTTCCTGTCTCAGCCCGAACGCTATCAGCTCGTGGTGGAAGACTACTATGCCGCCAACCTCTTCCGGAGCCACGGCAATCGTGGCAGCACCTATCTCTTCTTGAGGTGGTGCGTCGACCAGTTCGGACCCGAGCTGATGCCTGCACTGATCCATTCGCGGCTCCGTGGAACCGCAAACCTGGAGGCGGCCACCGGCTGCTCTTTCGCCGAGCTCTTTCGCTGCTGGTCGGTTGCTCTGTTCATGAGCGGGCTGGATCCAGACTCCAGACCGCAGCCGCGAGGCACCTATCGATCGGTCGATATGCGAAACCCGCTGGAAGACTGGGAGCTCGCCGGCCCCCGCGCGAGCAGCGTGGCGGCGGACGGTCCCGCGGACTGCTGGTCGGCGGCGGGCACCAGCAGCCACTTCGTCGTCGTGCGCGGAGGCTCCTCGGCCGCGGTCGAGGTGACGGTTTCCGGCCCGCCCAGCGCCCAGCTCCAGGTCACGGCTGTCCCCCTGCCCTCGGGCATGGCGCGGCTCGAGCTCGCGGCAAAGGCAACCACCGCGGCCGACGGCGACCTCCGTCTCAGGGCCACCATCCGCGAACAGAATCATGAGTCCGTCCGACTGACCGCGCTGGCCTGGGAACCCCTCATACCACCCGCCGATTCGCACGTCCAGGAGTTCCGTCACGGCCAGCTCGATATGCTCGGTATCGCCTCCACCTTCGGAACCTCCGCCCTTGCCGGCGGCTCCTCACTACGCTCTCGGGAGATCCACCTGAAAGGCGTTCATCCCGGCACTGGCCCGCTTATCGTCAAGCTCGTCGGCACCGACGACAAGGGCCGCCGCGTGGCTGCCTGGCGCGAGATCGATAACCTCGATCCCCAGAGCGAAGCCGACCTCCTCCACCCGCTCGCCGAGACCGTCCACTAGCCGCGGGCGACATCGAACCAACCTGCATCGGTCCTGCCCCAAGTCAGGCCAATACCCAACCACCAACCGGTTCTCCGATCGCAAGAACGCGGTCTCGTCGTCTCATAGGCTGCGCCCAAACCGCTAACGATCATACACTTGCGGCCCAACGGCTCGGTCGGCTTGAAGTGCACCTGGTTCAGAAAAGTTGAGGTTGGCGACAGTTTGATGAGACAAAAATGCATCCATGCAATTTTTGAGATTGTACTAAACTGTTTTCTCGTAACGCTTTACGAGGATTGATTCAGTGGATCGCCTGGGATTTCTCGGCGTCTGACCGGTCCCAGCAGGTTGCGGCGGCCACCGGCTGCGACCGAGTTGGTCGGTCGAGCTGGCTCCATTGAGATGTCGAACCCAGAGGCGCCGGTGGTCGGCCTGACCCGGCTGCGCCCGACCCGGCTTTCGCCCGGGTCCTGCTCGCCCGACAGTCATTGCGGAGCCACTCGGCGACTAACGAATCAACGTACACTTGTGACCACCCACTGACTCCTCCTGAACATCTTCCGGCCATCTACAGAACTTCGCCCAGCCCGTCCCGTTCGTGCCTTTCCCTGAATTGCGATTTGTGCCGAGTGCGTATACCGACCGCCCCGCGCTCTCGGCGAGCGACATCACGGACCTGAAGCTGGCTCGCTGTCGTTCTTGCACGACCCGGCGGCGGCCTTTCAAAACGCCCAGGAGCTATCGAACAAACGGTAGCTGGTTGTCGTGGTCTGGAAGAGCCCCATCCCACCGCCGCGGACACCGGCCACATCGCAATCGTCGTGCCCCCCAAGATGACGGTGGCCTGTTCGACGCCACCGAGCGGAAGTGGGGGATGAAGGTGCCCTTCATCGCTCAGGCAAGGGAGACTATCAACGATTTCATGTCCCCCTGGCACGGGTTCAGCCAGGCCAGGAAAGCAGTGATGGAGATTTACGTCCTGTCCGTGAACCGAAGCGATCAAGGCCATCCCGATTCTACGACGGCCCGATACAGGGCTCGCACGTCAATCGTGAGCCGGAGCTCCCCGCTTCAGATCGTGCAGGAGCCGGCTCCGCCCTGCCACCGATCTATCCGTGTGCCAGTGCATCGATAGACTGACGTAGGTCGGGCTTTCTAGCCTGACCTGGGCCAAGAACAATGAGAAAGAAAAAGGCCGCCCAGTCTTGCCTGTTGCGGCCGACTTGACAGTCCGGAACCGCTCAAATGGACATAAATGGGTGGCCCCAAAGTGATAAATGGGTGGCCCCTGAGAGTGGCCACGATAACTGACCGACTTCCGATCACGATAATCGATGGAAGCCGTGGTTTGCAGACGGCCGAAGCACCGGTGGCCTCTTCTATCGACTCCGGATTGTCGTTCCGTTCCCTGCTCTCTCTTGGCGGCGGAACGGGGAACGCACCCTTGATCTCGCTCAGACCCTCGTTGATCACGGACCATCACTTTGTGTCGACCCTCAACGACCCTGCCCAAAACCTCGCGTCACGCTCCGCGCAACTCGGCCTCGGGATGGCAAACGGACAGCCACGAGCGCTCGGCTGTGAGTGTTGGTTGGTGGAACTCTGCTCATTTCTCCTGCACAGCCGGGGCGGTCTGTTCCGTGGCAGTGCGTTTCTGCTCGGCGGCATCGGGCAGCGGCCAGGCGTTGTCTTTCGGTGGCGGGCGGTTGTCGGTCACGGCGATGGTCATGCCCTGAGTTACGGCGTGCCGGAAGCCGTCGGGCGAGCTCGCGGGGCCGGGCGGCGGTGCGGGCGGCGGGTCGATCGGGGTGATTGGCTTCCCGTCGGCAGCCGTCCACGCCAGCACCTTCTTCTGAGCGTCCCAGGCGAAGATCCGTTTGCCGTCGGGACTGAACGCCACGCTCGTCACAACGTCGGTGTGGCCTTCGAGGACCAGAACGTGCTGCTCCCTCTCGGCGTACCAGATCGTGACCGTGGAGTGGATACCGCCGATGCCGGAGAGGATGCGCTTGCCGTCGGGGCTGAACGCCACGCTCAATACGTCCTCCGCGTGTCCCCTCAGGGCGAGGACCTCCTGGCCCGTCGCGGCATCCCACACCCTCACCGTCTTGTCCCCGCTGCCGGTGGCGATACGTTGGCCGTCGGGGCTGAACGCCACGGTCCACAGCAAGCCGGTGTGTCCCCTCAAGGTGAGGACCTCCTGGCCTGTTTCGGCGTCCCACACCCTCGCCGTCTGGTCCATGCTGCCGGTCGCGATGCGCTTTCCGTCGGGGCTGAACGCCACGCAGAGCACCCAGCCGGTATGCCCCTTGAGAATGACGAGTTCCCGGCCGGCCTCAACGTCCCACACCCTTGCCGTCCCGTCGACGCTCGCCGAGACGATGCGTTTGCCGTCGGGGCTGTACCCCACGCCCTCCACGACGTGTGTGTGCCCCTTGAGGACGCGATCCTCCCGGCCCGTGGCGGCGTCCCACACCCTCACCGTCATGTCATGGCTGCCGGTGACGATGCGTTTGCCGTCGGGGCTGAACGCCACGCTCACCACTTCGTCGGTGTGTCCCTTCAGGACGAGGACTTCCTGGCCCGTGTCGGCGTCCCACACCCGCGCCGTCCTGTCCCTGCTGGCGGTGGCGATCCGTTTGCCGTCGGGGCTGTACGCAACGCTACTGAGCACGCCGGTGTGTCCGTTCAAGGTGAGGAGCTCCTGGCGCGTGGCGGCGTCCCACACCTTTGCCGTCTTGTCCCCGCTGCCGGTGACGATCCGTTTGCCGTCGGGGCGGTATGCGATACTTCTCACAAAGTCATGGTGTCCCTTGAACGTGGGGAGCTCCTGGCCCTGATCGGCATCCCACACCTTCGCCGTCTTGTCATCACTGCCGGAGACAATGCGCTTGCCGTCGGGGCTGAAGGCCACGCGGTGCACGAGGCCAGCATGCCCCTTGAAAACGTGGAGCACCTGGCCCGTGGCGGCCTCCCACACCCTCACGGTCCGGTCATAACTCCCGGAGACGATCCGACGGCCGTCGGGGCTGAAGGCGACGCCAAACACCAGGGCGGTGTGTCCCTTGAGAGCCAGGAGCTCGTGGCCCGTGCCGGCATCCCACACGTTCAACGTACCGTTTTCGCCGGCGGTGGCGATCCGTTTGCCGTCGGGGCTATACGCAACGCCGAATGCGGCGCCCCCATGCCGCTCGAAGGTGAGAAGCTCCCGGCCCGTCGTGGCATCCCACACCTTCACCGTCGCGCCACCGGCGGCGATGCGTTTGCCGTCGGGACTGAACGCCACGCTCGCCAATTCGTTCTCAAATTTGAGGACGAGGAGTTCCTGGCCCGTCGCGGCGTCCGACACGCTCACCCTTCCGTCCCGGCTGCCGGAGAGGATGCGTTTGCCGTCGGCGCTGAACGCGACGCTCCACACCGGGCTCTGGTGCCCGCTGATGGCAAAGAGCCGCCGGCCGGTCGCGGCATCCCAGACCGTGGCTTCGCTCGTTGGGTGTATGCCTTCATAGCCAAACTCACCACCGCCGGTGACGATGCGTTTGCCGTCGGGGCTGAACGCGGCACTCAACACCCAGCCGTTGTGTCCCTTGAGAGTCAGGAGTTCCTGGCCCGTGGCGGCGTCCCAGACCTTCGCCGTTTTGTCCCAGCTTCCGGTGAGGATGCGCTTGCCGTCGGCGCTGAACGCCGCGCTCCAGACCGGGTCGGCGTGTCCCACCAGGGTTTGTCTGGCGTTGATTCGCGACCAGAGGTAGCGATGCTCCCAGCCGCGCAGGTTCCACTGGCACTCGCCCAGATAATGCAACGCCAGCCCGCCGTCGCCCGATTCAAAGTCATTCTGGGCCATCATGAGCTTGCCGGCATAGAGCAGCCACTCGGTCCGCGTCAACTGCTCCTGCGTTCTCCTCCTCTCGGTGTCAGCGCGCGCGGTTTCTCGCTGGGCAAGCGCCTTCGCCGCGGCCTCGGCGGCCGCCCGATCCTTGGCTTCCTGCTCGGCTTTGCGTGCCGACCGCGCCTCAGCATCCGCCCTCCTGGCGTTGTCGCTGGCCACTCTTGCCTGGGCCTTGGCTTCATCCGCGTAGTGATTGGCGGCCGCCTCCTGCCGTTTCGCCTCGAAGAGGCCCCAGGTCGTGCCGGCCATTCCCGCCAGCAGGGCGAAGAGGACCAGGCTCGCCGCAATCACCGCCCCGCGGTGCTTGCGGACGAACTTCCGCAGCCGGTAGGCGCGGCTGGGCGGTGCGGCGACCACCGGCTCATGCGCCAGGTGCCGCAGGATGTCGGCCGCAAACCCGTTGGCCGTCGCGTAACGCCGGCCGCGGTCCTTCTCCAGCGCCATCATCACGATCCAGTCGAGATCCCCCTGCAATACGCGCTTCAAGTGCGCCGGCTCGATGTCGCGGTTAGCTGAGATGCTGGGCAAGGCATCCGCCGTGCTTACCTTGGTGCTCGGCTTTGGTGGGTCGACCTCCCGGACCATCCGCAGCATCTCCAGGATCGCGCCCCGCTTGAACTGCTTGGCATCGATCGGCGGCGAGCCTGCCAGCAGCTCGTAGAGGATCACGCCCAGCGCATAGACGTCGGTCCGGGTGTCGATGTCCATCGACGAGGGGTCGGCCTGCTCGGGCGACATGTACGTCGGCGTGCCGACGACCGCCCCCGTTTCGCCCAGGCTCTGATCGGTGAGCCTCAATTCCGTCGCCTTGGCGACCCCGAAGTCGATGACCTTCGGCGTCGCGCGGCCGTCGACCTCGGTGACCATGACATTGCTGGGTTTCAGGTCCCGGTGGATGATCCCCTTCTGGTGGGCGTGTTGCACCGCCTGGCAGACGAAGACGAACAACTCCAGGCGGGCA
Source organism: uncultured Planctomycetaceae bacterium (assembly GCA_963797295.1). GTDB lineage: Bacteria > Planctomycetota > Planctomycetia > Isosphaerales > Isosphaeraceae > Aquisphaera. The sequence continues at coordinate 17,597 of CAWCPP010000051.1, read as the reverse complement.
CGGACCGAGAGCCGGCGGCGGTCACAGTAGTCGGTGATCGGCTCGCCGCGCACCAGTTCCATCACGAAGAACGGCTGGCCGGCCTCGGTGGTGCCACCATCATAGACCCGGGCGATGTTGGGGTGGTCCATCAAGGCCAGCGCCTGCCGCTCGGCGTCGAACCGGGCCAGCACCACGCGCGAATCCATACCGATCTTGATCAGCTTCAGCGCCACCATACGGCGCACCGGGGCCGACTGCTCGGCGAGGTAAACCGTGCCCATTCCCCCCTCGCCGAGAACTTCGAGCAGCTTGAAGCGGCCGGCAATCATCGGCCCCGCCAGGAATCCGCCGGAACGGTCGGCCCGCCCGGCGTCCGCGACCGTGGAGTCCGCGCCGTCCGAGCTCATCTCCCGGGTCACGAGTTCCGGCGACGGAAGTGTTTCCGCGTCGACGTCCACCGTCGCTTCCACGATTGCCGGCGGAGCCGGTCCGGACATTCCGCCGGCATCACCCTCGACAGATGGTCCGCCCCCGTAGTGGGCGGCCAGCAACGCCTCGACCCGTTGGCGGAGCTCGGCGTCACCACCGCACTCGCGCTCCAGATAGGCGGCACGCTCCGCCGGATCGGCAAGGTCCGACGCGTTCAGGAACAGGGACTTCGCTCGTCCAGCATCGACGGCCATGGTTCATCTCCAGGATGGGCTCTACTCTCAATGCCCCATCCAGGGGAAAAGTGTCTCACGGATTTCGAATTCTTCTCCCAAGGCCTCGCGGAGCCAGGCCCGGGCGTACTTCCAGTTCCGGTAGGCCACTGCCCGGGAGAGCCCTGACGCCTCGCCCGCCTCCTCGACGGAAAGACCGCCGAAGAGGTGGAGGTGAGCGACTCGAGCCGCGACCGCGTCTTCCTTCTCGAGGCGGGTGAGCAGTTCGTCCAGCGACAGGACGAGGTCAGGATCCTCGGTGAGGGACTCGATCTGATCGAGCAACTCGAGCCGGACCCGCCCGCCGGCTCGCTTCAGCCGTTTCCGATCCCGAGCATGGTTGGCCAGAATGCGCCGCATGGCTTCCGCCGCGGCGGCGAAGAAGTGGCCGCGGCCGTCGAAGCGTTGGTCGCCGACCAAACGCAGGTACGCCTCGTGGACCAGGGCGGTGGCGTCGAGGGTCTGCCCGGGGTTCTCCGCGGCCATCCGCGCGGCCGCGAGTTTCCGCAGTTCGTCGTAGACCAGCGGCAGCAATTGATCGGCCGCTTGGCGGTCGCCCTGCTCGATCGCCGAGAGGATGCGCGTCACGTCGTTCATCGCCGCGGTCCGCCGGGGACACTGACTCGGCCCGGATGGAACCGAGCGTCCATCGCTCGGACCCTTTCCACTCCGAACCTCAAGGATGGTGTCATCTATCTCCAGGTTAGCCATCTCGGATGCGAGGCGACAGACGTCCCGCCTTGCGACATCGACTCGTCGACGTGAGACGACCTCCATCCCGTCGGTCCGGCCCTCCCTCGAAGTTCACGCACAAGGGAGTCCTTCGCGTGCAGAGGAACAGCCGGACCGACAGAATCCCCCCACTGGGCGCGGAATCGACTCAACGGATTCCTTGGCAGACAGTCCGCCGTTAACCGGCCTTCAACGCATCAACACCCGCTGGAAGGCGCAACGATTGCGTTTTTCGAGATCAGAGGCGCACGAGTCGCGCAACGGATCCTAGACAGACGGTCAGGATCGACCCTTCGTTTTTCTCCTTTCGCGATCCCAAGGGCAACTCCGCCGGTGTCCGAGCAACAGAGACGACACGTCATTGTCGTACCCCCATTCTGATCACGATTTGCGAGGTGATTCCGCCATCGAGTATCAGCAAAGTTGCTCAAAACTCGCCGAATCCGGATCGATTATCGTGACCACTCACACCCCAAAGTGCCCCAAAGTGCCCCAAAGTGCCCCAACGTCCTTGGACCCAAGCGAGGCGAAATGCAAAACAGCAACGCTGCGGGCCGTCGGCCAATATCGACAGGCTTTGCACGAAAGCCTCTCGGCCGAAATCTGTGGTCGTGGGGGGAATCATGGCCGCTGGCAAAGACGGCGAAGGTCGAGGCTGGAAACAGGTGCTACCAGCCCTCACGCTCGTGTTGATGGCGCCGCTCACGGCCGAGGTTTTGCCAGGCGCGACCCGATTCAGCTCGCTATTTGTCCTGCCGGTCGAGATGTGCGTGTGGGGCGGCGGAGCACTCATGATCCGTCACGCTGTCCGCCGTCGGCGTCTCGGCTGGGCCAATATGCTGGCATTGGGGCTTGCGCTGGCGATCGCCGAGGAATGTCTGATCCAGCAGACCTCGCTGGCGCCCATGGTCCTGCACCTCAAGGGCGAGACCTATGCCCGTGCCCTGGGCGTGAACTACGTTTACTTGCTCTGGGCGCTGGTCTATGAATCGGTCTTCGTGGTGATCCTGCCGGTCCACCTGGTGGAGTTGATCTTCCCGTCCCGGCGCGACGAATTATGGATTTCCAGGTCCGGGCTCGTGGCAACGGCCGGCCTGTTCTTCCTAGGCAGTTTCCTGGCGTGGTTTTCGTGGACCCGGATCGCCCGGCCCAGCGTCTTCCATGTGCCGGTCTACACTCCGCCGCCGAGTGCGATTCTGATCGCTGCGGCCGCGATTGGCGCTCTGAGCTTTTTGCGCTCGGGCCTCCCCGGCGCATCCTGTCGCGTGAATCCTCGCCGCTTGCTCCACCCTCGCCCTGGCTGCTCGGAATCGCCGGGGCCTTGTGGGCCGTGCTCTGGTACGGGCTCGTGCTGTTGGGGTTTGGTATCGCCCCCACGTTTCCCCCGGCAGCGGCCATGGGCGTGGGGCTAACGCTGGCTGCCGTGATCCTTGGGGTGCTACCGCGCTGGGCGGCCGATCCTCGCTGGAGACGCGGCCATGAGTTTGGCCTCATCTTCGGCACGTTGCTGGGGTCGATGGTGGCCGGGTTCGGCGGGTTCATCGGATCCACCCCGGCGGACATGGGCTTCAAGATCGCTGTCAACCTGCTCGCCGTCGCCCTGATGATCGCACTCGGTTTCAGATAACCGTGAAACGTTGGGCTTCTCTCCTTGCATTTCGAGGTAAAGACAGTGAACCTCAAGACCTCGAGACCCGTTTCGACAACCATCGAAAAAACGTCAACGGCCCTACACGGGGCTCGCACGTCAATCGTGAGCCGGAGCTCTCCGCTTCAGATCGTGCAGGAGCGGCCCTGCCCTGCCATCGATCTATCCGTGTGCCGGTGCATCGATAGACTGACGTAGGTCGGGCTTTCCAGCCTGACCTGGGCCAAAAACAATGAAACAGAAAAGGGCCGCCCAGTTTTGCGTGTTGCGGCCGACTGGACAGTCCGGAACCGCTTATAAGGACATAAATGAGTGGCACCAAAGTGCCCGGGACGGCGGAAAACACGGGGTCTCCGACGCCGGGATCGTACTACGGGTCGCTTTAAATCGACACGTTACAGTTCAGCTATGCTTCCGACGTCACTACGAACGTGTACGTTTCTCCCGTGGCCTGGCCTTGGTCGTTCACCGGATAGGACAGACCGAGCTTCCCCATGAAGTCCAATACCTGCCAGCAGTCGCCGACGGGATACTGATCGGTCTTGTACGCCTTGCCTGGCTCATCGTCGTCGAGATCCCAGGTCACCAGATACTTCTCGATCGCCCCCGCATCGACGCCATCCCAGTTGTCGGCCACGACGGCGGCATCTCCCGCCCATGAGGATCGCTCCTCGTCCGAGACATCCTCAGACCAGTAGTCAGGGATGGGGTTGAATTGGTCGATCTCCTCGCCGTTCTGGTAGAGGACGTACATCCACAGGTCGCCGTCGTGGATGTGCAGCGAGATGACCGTAGCGCCCAGCGTCTCGGACAGGAACTTGGACGCCTCATCCCAGCCGATGAAGCCGTCCGGGTACATCACCGTGACGGGGCCGAAATCCTCACCGGCCAAGACCAGATGGTCATACGGCTTGCCCCCCGGCTCAGGGGCCAGCCTCCCGCCGTGAGACACGGCGAACTTCTCCAGGCACTCAAGGACATCACGCCGAGACGCCTTGCTCACACCCGACATCGCCACGAACTCGCCCATAGCACCCCCTTTCGCACCGGCGACTGACACCACCGACCATCGTGTGCTGATCGAAGGGTTGGATCAACTGAGGAGAGACGATGGGCAAGACGACAGCCATCTACGTCAGGGTCAGTCACCGGGACCAGTCCCACGCCAGCCAGCTACCCGACCTCGAACATTGGGTGGAAGCCCACGACGTTTCCGTGGAGTGGTTCAAGGACACGTTCACCGGGCGCACGCTCGACCGGCCCGGCATGACCAGCTTCTTGAGGAGCTTCGTGCCGGTCGGCTCAGCCGCATCGTGGTGTGGCGTCTCGACCGGCTGGGCAGGACCACCCGAGGGCTCTGCCAGCTATTCGACGACCTCCGGGAGCGGAACGTCGATCTGGTTTCGCTCAAGGACGGGTTCAGCCTCGACTCACCTGCCGGTCGGCTCCACGCTCGAATCCTGGCGTCCGTCGCCGAGTACGAGACCGAGATCAGGAAGGAGAGGACGCTGGCCGGTCAGGAGGTCGCCCGCCGCAAAGGCAAGACCTGGAGTGGCTCCGAGAAGGGCTGGCGGTGGAAGGTCACCGACGAGCAGGTCACGGCCATCCGGGAGATGAAGGGGGCGAGTACGCCGATCGCCAAGATCGCCAGGATCACCGGACTGTCCCGGCCCACGATCTACCGGGTGCTGAGTCAGACGAAGGGCTGACACCACCGGCATCGGCGGGAGACGAGTACAAAATTGGGACGGCGACGGGGCTGCCCATCATCAACGGGGGAGCCTCGATGGTCGGGCGATGACGGCAAGAGCGTGTGCGTTGCAAAACTGGAAATGCAACAATTCCAGAAGTTTTTGTGGTTGTCTTGTACCCCCTGGGGGGCGGGGTTAAGACCACCGTCGTTGCATTTCTTGTTTCTTCGCAATCTGAAGATTCGTCCCAGGGGGCTGACGAACTGTCTGAAAAAGACCGGAGTCCCTGCGAATACGCCGTGCAGGATCGTAGGGGCGGTCGGGGATCGTACTCCCTGAGTGTGGGTTCGCCGTTACGCTTGTCGGTGATAAGCTGGGCTTGAGGCGACCGTCGCCGGGGCGTGACCTCCACGGCCCAACCGGGGAGGCGGTCGATCGCTGGGAGATGATGAAACTTGGTTCCATACACGATCGACGATCCGATCACCGAACCACTCACGTGCTGCGTCGAGGTCACCATCGACTTCGAGGGGCAGAAGCGATGGTTGTTCTTCGCCACGCCGGAACTTTTCGTTTCCGTGGGGGATCTGGTCGAGGACATTCAGGTTCGCTGCCATCTGGGTGAGCAGTACATGGTCGTGGTCAGCCAGTTGGATGAGGCCCATCATCGACAAGATGCTCAGAAGCCTGCACGCCTCCGGGGAACTGCTAGCCCGCTCGCTCCCTCTCGACCGATGAGAATCCCGCTGTGCTTGCCTGGCGGGAGGCCATTGCGAGGCATCTCGATGACGAAACTTCGGTGGATCGAGTCCGGTGGTGGCCCGCTGATCGTGATCCCGGTCGAGATCGCCCATCACAGGCGGGGAGACGGAGGGCTTGGCCTCCCGAATGGCGACCTTTCGTCGGTCTGGGATACGGTTCGGGATCAGACGGATTACGGGCGAGCCTGCGGCGTCAGTAACTCCCTGGGCGTTCTCCAGGTCGGCCCCGGCGAATGCCTCGTGCTCGGGGATGAGCCGATGTCGACTGCGTTCCTGCCGACCGGGGACGGCTGCCTCCTCATTCGGTGGATTCATGCCGAGAACGAGAAGGACGTGGTGAGAGCGGCTCGATCTGTCCCGAAGAGCCACTGGGAGCACTTTCCTCACCCGTTCCGGGTCGGCAGAAGCGGTTTGCTGCTCTTCGACTCAGCTAACCCAGGTGATGATCTGCCTCCCCCGCTCTCGGAGGGGATTTGGTCCTGGAGTCGGCTGCCTGTGTCCACCGGAACATATCTCGTCAGTACCGGCGACTACCAGCCTGACGATCCGACCCACGTGATTCTCCATCGGCTCCGACAAACGGGACTAGACGACGGTCTTCGAGGGGCAGACGCATGAAGAGTGCCAGCCAGATCCTTGAGATGATCTTGGAGAGGATTGGTTCGATTTATGAGAGACCTCACATGTTCGGAGTGCTCGCATTCGAGATCGACGCCATTCTCGGGGAGTACCACGGTCTTTGGATCGACATCATGGAACAGGACTGGCAGGGCTTCCGTGAAGCATATCGGTCGATCCACGGGACTGACCATACCTGCAATACGTCCTTGGCACAGCACTTTTGGATTCATACGAAAGAGGGACCAAATGCCACCGAAGACGAGGCGATCGACTTCGTGATCCGCACCTGGATGAAGTTGGACGACAAGCTGGGGATCAACATCCAGAAGTCCTCTCCAGGTAGCATTCGGGGACAAATGTCAGATTCTTCCGGAACATGTACCGTATCAGAGCAGGAACATGAAGCTGACTGACTACCTGCTCGATCATAGCGGCTACGATTGGGGCCACCTGCTGCATCCCTGGTCGTCGCTGCTCCCTCCCGAGTTCACGCTCTGGATGATGAACCGGTTCGGCGACATGTTCCTCGTCCTGCCGGATGGCAGCATCCAGATGCTCGACCTGGGCGGTGATTCGCTCACCCAGCTTGCCGAGAGTCGGGACGAGTTTGCCAGGAAGCTCGACGAGGAAGACAACGCCGAGGACTGGCTGATGATCCCGCTCGTCGATCAACTTGTGGCGGCGGGCAGGAACCTGGAACCCGGCCAGTGCTACAGCTTCGTGACGCCGCCGATCCTGGGCGGTGATTACACGGTCGAGAACACGATGATCCTGTCGGTCATCGAGAATTTCGGGCTCTATGGCTCGTACCACGAGCAGTTGAAGGATCTCCCGGACGGAACCAAGGTCGTTCTGCGAGTCCAGAAGCTCCCGGAGGAAGAGCAGGGTCATGGCGACAAGTGAAATCGAGACAGTGCTGGCAAACTGGATCAAGCAGGCGCTCGATCCCCTCGGACAGCTTCCGCAAGGGACCGATGCATCGGCATGGGTCACCGCTCGCTTCGTTGAGTGGTGGAAGAAGAGTGCCGAGGAAGCCCTGTGCGATGCCGAATCGGCTGCGTCGGCGATCAGGGTTGAACTGGCTCGGAACGGGAGCTGGGAATCGCTGGGAGAGGCGATGCACGAGCATTGCCATTTGCAGGACGCTCTGACTGATCTGCGGCGTATCCTGGGGCTCGTCGAAACGTGACAACGGTTCCAGGTGAGAGTGTCGGCTGTGAACTTGCCTCATTGGGAGGGCATTGATGACGCCTCCGCTCGTGAACGAACATGAGATCGGCTTCGTCTCGTCTTTCATCATCCCGGAGCGAAGGGAGAGATACCTGAGCCTCCTTGGCAATCCCAAGCGGCGTGGCAAGGTGCTCGACCGCCTGAACCACAGTCAGGACATCGACTTCTCGCTTGCAAGGCCGGTGCCCCCAGGATGTGTCGGTGAGTCACTGGCTGCGTTGCTCAAGCAGATGGGCGCTTCCGAGACATGCCACGTGATCGCCGATGCGAGCGAGATGGACGGTCAGACGATGGAACTGACAGAAGCACTCTGGCGGGCTAGCGTCCACGGGTTTGGCGTGGTCTTGAGTTGCTTGCCGGGTCGCCTCTGCTTCTACAAGCCGGAATCGCCGACCACGGGCTACATCCTGGAAAGGTCACGTGGCAAGCCATGAAGAGTGGGAACTGGTTCGGGCCTGGGAGAATAAGTTCTGTCGGTCATGGACTCAAGAGATGAGCTACCGACGCAACAGCGAGGGGCAACGTGAGTGGCGGAACTGGCTCGATCAGAACCGAGACACACTCATCAAGTGCGGCCTTCCCGAGTTCGTCCTCTCCGACAGGTTGACCTGGCTCAGATTCCTGGAGAGCGGCGGGTGGCATCACCAGCCTCGATGGGGCGTCGGGATGCTCTCTTCTCAGCAGACGGCGATGCTCCGTCAGTTCATCGAAGGAGAGTTTGGGTCTGAGGAGTACCGTAGTCTCCTGAAGAACCTGGACGATTTGCGTAATGTCCCTCGCACGGATGATTGAAGGATCTTGCATGGTTCAGTGCCTCTCATCGCCGATAGGGACTGACCGGTTCGGATCACCTCGCACGAGCGAGCCACACGGTGCGATGCCCGCACGTCGGGTCTTCTACCACGTGGCTTACGACATCGAATCCGCTCCGGTCCAGCAGAAGACGATACTCGGCTTCGCCCAGGCTCCCGTGGTAGAGCGGCTCGTCCATGAAGGAACTGATCGACTCTCCGTGGGACGGCCCGCTGGTGAACATCAGGGCTGCCCTCGGGGCGGCATGGCTGCTGAAGACCTCGAACATCCCACGCTGATCGTCCGGGGAAAGGTGGAAGAAGCTGTCCCAGGCCAGCAGCCCGTCGAATCGACGGTTCAGGGCCAGCGTCCGCATGTCCGACACGAACCAGGCATGGGCGGGGAATCGCTCCCCGCAGATTTCGATTAGGGCGGGAGATGAGTCGATGCCGGTCACGCCGTGGCCCGCCTCGATGAAGTGCCGGGCGATCGGCTCACCGCCGCCACATCCGATGTCGAGGACGGAAGCGCTCTTCGGCAGTAGGGCCAGGAACCGATCGAGCCAGGGCTTCTCGAACAGATCCCGCCCTCGCCCTCGGTCCCAATCCCTCGCATGCCGTTGATAGAGCCCGATCACTTCATCTTCTGGCGATCCCATGCCCGCCCCATACCAGAAGGTTGCCAATCCTTGTCCCGCACCATCGCAGTCCTCACGACTGCTGGTAGTTCGTCGCCGCCACGCCGCATCGTCCACAAGCGAATAGGTAGTAGATGCCCTGGGCGTACTCCTCGTAGTCCTCGTTCGATAGCTGGCAGATGAAGGGCATGGGGCGACGGCACGTCGGACAGTCGGGATGCCCGGCATCCTGGACCCACGTCGGGTGACCGCCGATTTGCGAGAACCGGACTCCGGGGGTCAGCCAGTTGGCGGATTCCATCGGGCTGCGGGTAAGAGCCCCGAGTACGAGGCAACCCCTGGGGAGCTTCACCCACTCCTCGTTCGGGTCGGGCAGATGGTCGGGTTTGCGGTTCGAGTCGTGCCAGACCGATGAACCATCCACCCCGACCTTTGTGAACACCGTTCCGTAGCAGGAGCACACCTCGCAAGTAGCGATACGCAGACGACCCGTGAACGGCGAGACGAGCGGCAGTTCGTAGCTCGTCAGGTCGAGGTCAAGGAGCGTGGTCAGGGTGCGGCCGCACCAGCCGCACGTCCCGTCGTGGTCGCACACGACACGAACGCTGTTCTCTGGGTCGGGCTGTTCGCCGGGGAGCACCAGCGGGCGGCAAGTCGGCGTGAAAAGGTCTCGGCGGGCACCCTCAGCGGACAACTCCCAGGACGCCTGAAGGCTGTACCGGTGCGGTGGGATATGAAGGCGATCGACCCACTCAGGGGGGTGCTCCCGCCAGCCTCGGAACGCCGTCTCGACGACCTCGCCGCCGACCCAGGCCAGGGCGCACAGGAGGTGGTCGGTGTTCTCGCCGGGAAGCAGTTCGAGCAGCCGCCTGCCGATCTCCTGAGCCGCCCCGTGATAGAGGACGGCAGGGTAGAAGAACCCTTGCTCGACGAGCATGTCGTGAAAGCCGTTGAGCGAGCCGGGACACAGGCAGGCAAGGCAGAGGAGGATCATGTCCGACTCCTCTGCTGTCGCCGGATCAGTCCCTTCGATGGCGAGGCGGGCGAGTTCCTCTGCCTCTTCGCTTAGCAGGGAACGATACAGTTCGGCAACCCGGTGCTGCTGCTCCTCCAGGTTAGCCGACGACCCGAACGACCCGGTGACGTGGAAGGCAAAGATCGCATCGATTTGTTCCGCCATCTCGATATTCCTCCCAGTGACCGAGAGCCGCCCTCACTTGACAATCTCACGATAGCGGAAGCAACCGACGAGATGGTCGTTGACGAGCCCCGTCGCTTGCATCAGGGCATGGCAACACGTCGTGCCGACCTCGCATTGATCGTCTCGGCTGTGACCTCCAAAGATGCCGCCTCCGAGTCCCGCCCTCTCGCACGTAAAATTCTCGCCAGGACTCGTAGTGACTCAGCCACGTCGGGATGGTCGGTACCCAGGCAACGCTCACGCATTCGGAGCGAGCGATCGGCGAGGGGCTCCGCCTCCGCCGTGCGGCCTTGTGCCAGGCGGAGTTCGGCCAGGTTGCACAGGCAGGCGGCGATCAGCGGGTGGTCGCCCGTGCCCCGCCTCTCCCAGATGTCGAGGGACCGCCAGCCGAGGGCCTCCGCTTCGGGCAGCCGACCCTGGAGCCGCCGAAGTTCGGACAGGTTGTGGAGCGTGACCGCCACCTCCGGGTGGTCGGCACCGTGAGCCCGCCCGCTGATTTCCAGGGATCTGTCGAAGAGAGATCCGGCCTCGTCGAACCGACCCTGCTTCACAAGGATCTTGCCCCGGTTATTCAGGGCCAGGCCCACGGTCGGGTGCTCCGGCCCGAGCGCCTCTTCCAGCACGGCCAGCGAGCGCCGAGAAAGCTGTTCCGCCTCGTCGAATCTCCCCGTTTTCCGGCAGAGTTCCGCCAGCCCGCCGATTGCCATGCCGGTCTCGGCGTGACCCGACCCGAGCGCCGCTTCAAAGCCCGCCACGGCCCGTTGGAACAACGACTCGGCTTCCCCGTAACGCCCGCACGTGCTCAACAGCGCCGCCAGGTTGACCACGCCTCGTGCGGCCTCGGCGCTGCTCGGTCCCAGAGATGACTCCCAGACGGCCAGGGCTCGACGGTGGAGGTGTTCGGCCTCGGCGTACCGGGCTTGCTTCACAAGCAGTACAGCCAGGTTGTTCAGGGCGTTTGCCGTGTTCGGGTGCCCCGGCCCGGAACCCTCCTCCCTGTGGGCCAAGGACCGTCGCAGCAGGGTCTCTGCTTCGGCGTAGCGCCCCTGGTGTTGGCGCAAAGCGGCCAGGTTGTTCACGACCGAGACCGTCGTCGGGTGTCCGACGCCATGGTTACGCTCCAGAATCGAGAGTGCCCGCTGGTAGAGCGGTTCGGCTTCCTCATACCGGGCCGATCCACGACACAACTCTGCGAGGTTGTTGAGGTGCGGGGCCAATCCCGGATCATCCGGCCCGTTGACCTTCTCACGGATGGCGATCGCCCGGCGAAGGAGCGGTTCCGCTTCATCAGGGCGACCCATGATGCAATACGTCTCGGCCAGGTTGTTCAGCGCCGAGGCAAGGTGCGGGTGGCCTGGACCCAGGACCGATTCCAGGATCTTGGCCGCCCGCCGCTGGCTGACCTCGGCTTCACGATACCTTCCCTCGTCCTTCTGGAGAGTCCCGAGGTTGCTGAGGGTTCGGGCGAGGTCGGGGAGGTTCTGGTCCGGGTCCCGCTCGAAGATTTTCAGTGAACGCTCGTAGCAAGCTTCTGCCTCGTCGTACCTGGCCTGGGCTCGGTAGGTCATCCCCAGGCTGTTGAGCACCACGGCGACAAGGGGGTGATCGGGGCCGAGTGCCCGCTCCCCCATCTCCAGCGCCTTGCCAAACAGCCGCTCGGCCTCAGCATGCTGCCCTTGAGAGTGACGCTGCTTGCCGAGGATGACCAGCCTCACTGCTGCGGTCGCACGGCGACGGACCATCGCAAGGACGACCAGGACGACCGCCAGGCAGACGCAGAGGACGAGAGTCAGGCCGTCGGGCATCAAGGTCGGGCACTCTCAGCCGGGTGCGAGTATTTCAATCGGTCCACGAGGTACTCACGACAGGACATCCCACCGCTTCGCATACAGGAGCACCCCCTCGGCCAGTGCCGTGTTCGCTCCCGTCCAGTCCCGACCGACCGGGGACACACGTTCATCGATACCGGCCCCTTTGGGTGGGATTAGCCCCTGAATTGACATGCAATACTACTTGTGTTCTGTATTATAAATCTTCCCGAGTAGCAGATCGACCACCCAACAGCCCCGGACATGCTCACTGTCCGATCGGCAATGGATGAGGATCTCGGAGTCGTCACAGCCAGCTTCTTCGAGGGCATCACCGAGAATCGGCATGCGGTCAAATGCCCGCTCTTCGTAAATGCCCTGAGCGATCTTCTGGATCTCGTCTCTTTCCCGGAGGTGACACGATATGGCGATACCCGCTCCCTGTTTGGGCCTGTTCCCGTACACATCACGGATCAAATTCCCCTGGGCGAGACACTCGACTTGATAGAGGGTGGGCTCGCTCGACAAGCACGGCCAGGGCAACTCCCCCTGGGCATTGCTGATCACATTCGATGCACATCTGAGCGCCAGTGTGCATCGGTGGGGATTTTGCATGCGAAGAGGGCGGCGAGAACGTCCTGACCCTCTTCCTCGTTGCAGGCAAAACCGCCCTCCTCGATCCGAGCCTCAAGACGGCTACTCATCGCACGCAACTCGTCCGTCCCGGCGAGCCCATCCGCAAATCGCTCTGCGAGGTCGATTGCCTCCCGGCAATGGTCATCGAGGAGGTGCCAGATGCGGCGGCTCGCAGCACAGGCGAGCAGCCGCAATCGACGATCTTCGGGAGCCGGGAGACTCGTCGGGCTGAGAATACCGAGGTGGATCAGCATCAACGCAACGTTATCGCAAATGAGCCAATCAGCATCGTACATCGAACGTGCTCCAAGGAAACGTCTGAGTTCGCCAACTCCCAGGTATCACCAGACGGACTAAACTGACGATCATTGAGCCACGAACTCTCCAGAATGGCACGTCTTCAACATCCGTTCCAGCGGCTCCGGGTCGGCGAGCCGATGATCCGTGCCGACCTCGATCAACGCCGACGCAGGCAGCCCGCTGTTCCTGACCAGTTCCTCCGAGTTCGTGAACGGCACCACGTCATCGGCACGGCTGTGCAGGATGACCGTACCGGGCTTCACGGTGCTGGGAGTCGGGCAAGAATAACCTGACAGATTTCGATTCCTCTTGGACTGTGAGTATCAATGGAACAGGAAACCGGCGTGGGCCGCTCCACTCCCATGCCAAATAAGATCTCCCGGCGGGCAAGCCCGTCGGATGACACGAAAACCGCCGTGTCGGCGGCCCGTAGCATGTGCCAAATCGGGTAGGCCCTACCCGGCAGGGTCGGGGCAATCTCCCTCTGGCGAACGCTGGCTATTCTTCTCGATTCGGTCGATGACTGCTTGATTGTCCCAGTAACGCCAGTAGATCTGAATCAGCTTGAAGCCCGGATCACGCCCCGCTCGATCGAAGATGACTCTCGGACCTAGTAAGATGAACCCATCCGGTCGCTCGGGATCGGGAACGCCATCCACGCCGGTCTCTGGATTGGCAACCAGCACGTAGGCATCGGGGACTTCGATCACGAAGCGAGTGCACCAGGAGACCTGGACTCCGTGTCCTTCGATGCCGCCGTCCATGGCGGGGTAAACGCAATCGGGGATGGGCCGGAACGACCAGACCTCACCCTGGATATTGAGGCCGACTTGAACATCCGCCTTATAGACGTTGATCAACCCCATGTCCGGTGAACCTCGTGCGAATCGACGCCCAGTATCGGATCGGCGAACTTGCCACCGGACGAGGCCAGCCAGTCGAGAGGGCGTGCCAACTGAGGTATGCCCTGCCTGGCACTGGCCACCATCCGATCTCCAAGGCTTCGGCGGCAGCCCAGTTCCGCCGCATCCTCTCGTTCATGAGTGGAAGAAGCAGGTCGAACTTGCGTCGGAGGCGATCGACTACAGTAGGGTCTGGCATACCGGCAACAAAACGCACAACGTGAAATCTGTCAAGTTATTTCTGCCCGATTCCTGGCTGTGCCCCATCGCTTCCATGCCGGGCAGAGCAGCACGAGCCTCGCATCGCCCCTGTCGATGTTCATCGCCACGGCACCGCCTCGGCTCGATCCCACGACGACCTGTGGGCGATCCCTGTCGAATGCCTCCTGGGCAATGCGGACAGCCTCAGTGAAGTCCTCGTCGGGGAGCTTAGGGTTGATGACGGTGTGCCCGTGCGAGGCGAGGTACGTCGGCTTCACGCCGCCCGGCACCGAGGTCCAGCCGTGGAGGAACAGGATCGTCATGGCGTCTGTGGTTCTCGTTCTTGGAGGCACTTCGGGCAGTACCAGGGGGCGGGCGTCTTGACCGGCTCCCACGGCAGACTCACTCGCTGACCTCCAGATGTCGGAAGCAGCCGACGAGGTGGTCGTTGACGAGCCCCGTCGCTTGCATCAGGGCGTAGCAGATCGTCGTGCCAACGAACGTGAATCCCCGTTTCTTGAGATCCTTGCCCATCGCATCGGAGAGCGGGGTGCGGCCAGGGATCTCTTCCAGGCTTCGCCATGCGTTCCTGACCGGGCGACCGTCAACGAACTTCCAGATGTAGGCGTCGAAGCTGCCAAACGTCTCCTGCACCACCAGGAAGGCCCGAGCGTTCTTGACCGCAGAGGTGACCTTGAGCCGGTTCCGCACGATGCCGGGGTCGGCCAGGAGCGACTCGATCTGGGCTTGGTCGAAGCGGGCAACGGCGTCCGGGTCGAATCCTGCGAAGACACGTCGGTAGTCCTCCCGCTTGCGGAGGATCGTGTCCCAACTCAGCCCCGCCTGGGCACCCTCCAGGATGAGGAACTCGAACCAGCGGCGGTCGTCGTGGACCGGCACGCCCCACTCCTCGTCGTGGTAGCGGATCGCCAGATCATTTCTCGCCCACCCACAACGGTTCATCGTCCCGCTTCCCCGACGACCTCGTAGTAGGATTCCACGGCGGGCTGCCCGGTGTAGTTCGGCCCTGCCTGGTCATCCGCCCCCAGGTAGCGGTAGGGCAGGTTCACCTCTCTTCGGCCCCAAAAGGAGACAAGCCGACGCCTAAGTTCGCGGGGTCAGGCCCGGTTTTCGGTTTTGGGCTCGTTCGATGGTAGGATAAGTGGATGGCCAGGCCATTGCAAGCCGAGACCCGGCCGCCTGGCTGGCGCGCGAGCTGACTCCGGCAACTCTACGCGAGCTCTCCGAGGCGTTTAGTTTGACCCACCGCGACAGCGTCCGAAACCCGATTCGTCGCGCCGAGAGAGCACTTGTGAACTCGCCGAGCCTCCGCGATGAAATCACACTGATCCTTACGGCCCTCGCGAAAACCGAAAACCGGGCCTGACCCCGCGAAGCCACTAACGCTCGACGAGATGGAGCGTATTAAACTTCAAGCACACGAGTGAAGAGCAAGTGTTCTATTGGATGGGGAGTGCTTCACTAAACTGACCCGGACCCGGAAATCTCACCCTGCCAATGACGGGATCTTTCTGATCATGCGCCTCCAGGAAGGCAGTCCCTCGCCTTGCGGTGACAGACAATCGCGGTGTTTGCTGAGAGACTTGCATCGTGATCGTGTGCCCAAAACTGTCTCCCATGCTCAATTGTGTAAATTCGTTATCTTGAGATCTCACAGGTGATCCGAAATTCTCTTGGTTCAAAAGTGAATCATCCAGAAACGAAAGCGCAATCCGCTGTCTGTTGCGGGCTATGAAGAACAACCCCGCCCCCATTTCAGTTAGTCCTAATCTAGCCCAACTCTTTCCCGTCACATCCATCAATCTCAGCCCAAGTGAATCGAGTTCAGCGCGAGTTCTTCCGGTACTATCAACAACTACGAATTTTGACGCCTTTACGGAGGTCGGTGGCTGCACCGCGCCCACGCACATGATGAGACCGAAGGCAAGAAAAAGCCCAACTCCACCAACTTTCATCCATCGATTCTGTCTTTCGAGCCTCGCATTCTGAAGCTCCAAGAGATTGAGCCGATCGCCAATTTCCGACAATTTGAGCGGTTGCGTGAACATGGGGGGTCTCCTGACGGCCGACGCGGTGTCTGACAGGCTATGCGGCGGGGCAGCGCGCGAATAGCGGATTACGCTTGATTCTCCGATCCGAGACCATCCGCTTCAAGATTCTTCCACCTAATGCGGCAGAGCCGCAACCAGAATAAGATGAGCAATAAGGCGTTCTGTCTCCAAAGTGGTGTTGTCGAGACACCCACCTTGGAGCAGAACGCCATGAAGACGCTGTCGCGCTTCGTCGTCAAGTTCACCAGCCTGATCATCGCTGTGCTCTCGTGTTTTGACCGCGTCATCTTCAAGGGCTACCTGCCTTTCACCAACGGGCCGGCCCTCGAAGGCTTCGTCGATCACGTCCTCAAGATCCGGCGATGTGACTTCATGGCCTTTGCCGAGGAAAATCTGAGATTCTCGTTGATTTCGCCAAGCTCAGGTCCCAGCAGGCCGGTTCTGAGTACCACTACCTCCAAGGAACTCACCGCAAAGACAAGCTCATCGACAAACTTCTGCGCCAACGCCCGATCAGCGACGGGCTGATTTGCGTCCTCTGCTGCATGGAATGCTGCCCAAGCTTCAGGTTGATTCATGCTAAGGACCGGCCTCGTCTGATCAATGCACGCCGACAGCAGCGCGTGCTTTACTTCTACTTCCTCGATCCCCGAGTTAGGCCTTATCCATGTCCGATTGACGAGCTGGTTTCCGTTCACCGTCCAGGTCTACCTCAACGGCCACTCGTGGCTGGAAAGGCAGATGCTCAAGCGAAGACTGGGGTTCAACCTCCAGGATAACGCCTTCACGACCCTCGATGATCCCAAACCCGCTCAGAAACTGGCTGATTCGTTCGTCAACCAGAACTGGCAGAAGATCCTCGAGAGCCTGGCGCGGCAGGTCAATCCTTTGACGAGGCAGCCGTGGTTTCGCGGCCTGAGCTATTACTGGGTCATCGACCAAGCGGAATTCTCCACCGATCTGATCTTCACCAGTCGTGAGGCGCTCGCCGGCCTCTATCCACGGTTGTTGGACCACGCCGCAGTGAACTTCTCGGCCAAGCACATCCTGACGTTCCTGGGCCGACTTTTCATCCTCGCTTTGACGGTGAGGTGCTCACCTTTTGCCAGAAAGCTCGCTGGCCGGGAGCCAGGATCAAACATTGGATGAAGAACAACTGGCTGAAGGTGTACGACAAATTCGGGCTGGTCCTGCGAATCGAGACGGTCATCAACAATCCTCGGGAGTTCCGAGTTCGGCGGTTGCGGACCCACAACGGCCAGAGCCAGATGGTGTGGTGCCCGATGAAAAAAGGGATAATCAATCTGTACCGCTACGGCGAGGTATCTCTGGCCGCCAACGAACGCTATCTGGAGGCGCTCTCGGTGGTCGATAATCCTGCGCCCGCCTATCATCAGTTTGAGGAACTGACTGAGCCGGTTGTTCTCGCTGGCCGCAGTCACAGGGTTCAATCCGGCCAGTGGTCCGGACGTGAATTTCTTCGGTGCAGTCCTGGATGGCAACCGCCTGGTAAGTGTCAATGCCATTCGGGATACTGGTAATTTCCCTGGTGATCTGCACAAAATGGGGGCCTGCGAACGTGGAACTCTGCGATTGGGAACCTTACCATGCCACGTGCCTCTCGTGTTGCCGCCGGGGGCATCTGCTACCACGTCCTGAACCGGGGTAAAAGGTATGGAGTC
>CAWCPP010000050.1:0-185693 GCA_963797295.1 uncultured Planctomycetaceae bacterium | reverse complement strand
GCACACGCCCGCCGACGTCTCGGTGAGCCCGTACCCGTTGCCGGGCTGGCCGCCCGGGAAGGCCGCGTGGATCCGTCGCACTAGCTCCGGCGGCGCCGGCGCACCGCCGTAGGTGACGCTCGTCACGCTCGACGTGTCGAACTGGGCGAAGTCGGGGTGGTCGAGGATCTGCATGGCGATGGTCGGCACGCCGCCGAAGGAGGTGACGCGTTCGGCTTCGATCATCTTGAGTGCCCGACGCGCGTCGAAGTGGTGCATCATCACGATCTTGGAGCCCGCGAGGGTGCTCGACATCATCGTCACGAGGCAGCCCGTGCGTGAAAGAGCGGGACGCTCAGCAGGTTCGCGGCTTGGGTCTCGGCCGCGGGCGACGCCGGGCGCGCCGCGTCGGAGCGACGTGCAGACACCTGGCTGCGGAAGAAGAGGTTCATCAGGTTCGTCGCGGCGTTGCGGTGTGTCCCGAGCGCGCCCTTGGGGTGTCCGGTCGTGCCCGAGGTATAGAACATCGTCACGACGTCGTCGGGGTCGAAGGTCGACCTCGGGCGGCGTGACGTCGGGGGGCACGGTTCCGAGGTAGGACGCGAAGTCGACGATGCGCGCGTGGGGATGGGGGGCGCCGAGGCGGGCCGGTCGCGACGGGTCCTCGCTGATGACCACGACGGTGCCGAGGAAGTCGAGTTCGTCCAGTCGCGTCCGCACGCGCTCGAGACGCTCCTCGTCGACGAACAGGATCGTCGCGCTCGAGTCGTTGAGGCCGTAGACCAGCTCGTCCGTCGTCCACCACGCGTTGAGCGGAACGACGACGGCGCCCGCGACGACGGCGCCCCAGAAGGCGATCACCCAGTCGGGCGAGTTCCGGGCGGCGATGGCGACGCGGTCGCCTTTGGCGAGGCCCGATGCTTGGAGCCGGTGCGCGAGCGCGGCGGCGGCGCGATAGTGGTCGCGGAGCTGACGCGCCGGTCCTCGTAAACGAGGAAGTCGCGGTCGGCGTGGTTCAGCGACGCGTCGAACACCTGGCGGAGGTCGCGCGGGGCGTGCTTCCACACGGACATCTCCACGCCGAGGACGACCTGACGCTCGATCTCGAAGATCTGGCCCGGCGCGGTGAGTTCGCTCGTGACGTCCTTTCAACGACGGAGGCGTGGCGGTCATCGACGGTGAGGTTACTTGGCGTCGTCCGGCGCACGAAAGAGAGTCGCCCGGTAGTGGACGAGCTCGTCGATCGACTCGCGAATGTCGTCGAGGGCGCGGTGGGTCGACTCCTTCTCGGGGAGCGCCGCCACGACCCTCGGGTTGCCAGCGCTTCGCCAGCTCCTTGAGGGTGGAGACGTCGACGTTGCGATAGTGGAGGAAGGCTTCGAGCTCGGGCATGTACTCCTGGAGGAATCGGCGGTCCGTCCCGATCGAGTTGCCACAGAGCGGGATGGTCCGGGGCTCTGTGATGTGCGACTTCAAGAACTCCAGCGTGCGCTGCCCGGCTTCGCGCGACGCTCACCGTCGACGCGATGACCGCCTGCAGGAGACCCGACTTGGTGTGCATCTCGGTGACGAACGCCCCCATCTCCGCCAACTGCTCGCTGGAGTCGCGGGGAGCACAAGGTCGGGTCCCTCGGCGATGACGTGCAGCTGATCGTCGGTCACCAGCGTCGCGATCTCGACGATGACGTGCCGCTGGGGTTCGAGGCCCGTCATCTCGAGATCCATCCACACCAGCACAGTGCGACACTACTCCCCGAATCGCGCGTCGAGCCGTGTGTAGCCTTCCCCCATGGAAATTCTCGCGAAGGCGCCTCCACCCCGACGCGGTCGTGCCCCACTACGCCCACGTCGGCCGACGCGGGGTGCGCCCTGGTGGCCGTCGAGTCGTGCGCGCTGCGCGCGCGCGGCGGGCGCGCTCTTGGTGGCGACGGGTCTCGCGGTCGCCATTCCCGAGGGTCACGGCGGCTTCGTCCTGCCGCGCAGCGGACTTGCGGCGCGCCACGGGGTGACGTGCGCCAACGCGCCGGGGCTTGATCGACGCGGGCTACCGCGGCGAGGTGAAGGTCGCCCCTCGTGAACCTCGATCCCGAGCACGACTACCCCGTCGTGCACAAGGGCGACCGCATCGCCCAGCGGTCGTGCTCCCGGTGACCTCGTCGACGTTTCGCCTCGTCGAGGAGCTCCGCCCGCCGAACGCGGCGCGGGTGGCTTTGGCAGCAGCGGCCGATGACGAACTTCCTCAACCCGCTCGACAGCGCGTTCTTGTTGCTCCAGACCCCGGGCACGGCGATGAACATCGGGGCGGTCATCGAGCTCGAGAACGACGGCGCCCGACCCCGCGGAGCGCTACGAGAACATCCGGGGCACGATCGCCGAGCGGGTCCACGAGATACCGGTGCTGACCAAGCGGGTCGTGCGCTCACCCTTCGACCTGACGTGGCCCATCCTCGCGCGGGATCGACGCTTCGACCTCGCTCGCCACGTGGTGCGCGTCGCGTTGCCCTCGCCGGGGTCTCGAACTCGGCTGCCATCAGGGCCAGGAAGCTCGACGACGGAAAGCCTTCGGGTCGCGCCGTATCCGCGAGCCGCACGGCCCGCAGCTCCCGCGCCTTGCCGGCGAACCATGCTGCCGCCGCAAAAACTCCGGCAACGCCTGGCGTTCGATCCACTCCCATCCCGGTCCTTCGATCATGGTCTTCCAGACCGCTTCGCTCTCGCCCACTGCCATGGTTGAATGCTCCGCGACAGGACGCGCCTCTCGCCTGACAGCTTCCAGTTAGGGCCCACGTCCTACCCCTTTCTCAGCAACTCTGATGCCCGCGGCGGTCGTGCGGCGGTCCGCCCGGCCGGCCTTTGATCCTCCGGAACAGGCCGCGATTGAGAAGTTCCACCAAGATGATCGCCATTTGCTTTGAATCTCAACGGAAGACCGAGCTCCGTGTTTTCCGGGGTAGATGGCGGAAATCAACGGTCGAGAGGGTTCGTGTAATCGATGCTTGGTCGGGCGAGTTGGCAACCCGATCAGAAAACGGCCTCGTCATTGCTTGTGCACAATCTCGCCAGTCGAGCGGAAACCGTGTATAACGGTTTGTCTGTTCCTTAGAAGATTTTTCAAGAGGCCGCTCCACGATGCCGTCGTCCCGTCCTGACTCCTCGGTGGTCCCCGCCCCCAGAACAAGCATCATTCCCACCATCGGCGGCCCTTACTTCGCGCTGGCGGTGCTGTTCGGCATGAACTTGCTGAACTACATCGACCGGTACTCGTTCTTCGCGGTCGGTACGGCAATCAAGCGCGACCTGACGATCGACGACAAGTGGTTCGGAGTGCTCGGCGGCTCGTTCATGATCGTCTACACGATCATCTCGCCCCTGATGGGGTGGCTGGGCGATCGGTACAACCGTCGGATGATCCTGGCGGCAGGGGTCGGGCTGTGGAGCCTGGCCACGGTCGGCACCGCCTACTCTCATAACTTCTACGAAATGTTCTTCTGGCGAGCCCTGCTGGGAGTTGGCGAGGCGAGCTACGGGGTGATCGCCCCGGCGTTGCTGGCCGACCTGTTCGCGGTGGAAAAGCGCGGGCGGGCGATGGGGATCTATTACCTGGCGCTCCCCATCGGCACAGCGCTCGGGTTCATCATCGCCGGGCGAGTGGCCTCGCACTGGGGATGGCATCCGGTTTTCCTGGTGGTAGGCATCCCGGGGTTGTTAGCGGCCGTGGCCGGGCTGACGATTCTGGACCCTGGCCGGGGCGCCTCGGAAGGCAAGCAATTCACCGGCAAGGCCGACCGTCCGAAATTCCGCGACTATGCCGAACTCTTCAAGACGCGGACCTTCGTCTACAATACGGCGGGGATGGCCGCGGCCACCTTCGCCACGGGAGCTTATGCCGCCTGGGGCTCGACGTTCTATCAGCGGGTGCGCGGGATGTCGCTGAAGGAGGCCAACGACTCCATCGGCATCCTGCTGGCCCTCGCCGGGCTCATCGGCATCGCGTTGTCCACTTTCGTCGCCGACCTGCTCCGCAAGTACACGCGACGGGCCTATTTGCTCCTCGCCAGCATGGTCGTGCTGGCATCGGTTCCCCTGGGCATCGCGGGCATTCTCGACCCGGCGCGAACGTCCTCGCTGGGAATGCTGTTCGTGGCCTCCGTGCTGATGGCCATGGTGCTCGGACCGTCAAATACGGTTACGGCCAATGTGGTGCCGGCAAACCGCCGCGCCGCGGGCTATGCCCTGTTCATCTTCCTGATCCACCTCTTCGGAGACATCAGCTCGCCGATCTTGCTGGGCTGGGTCTCGGGCATCTTTGGCTCATCGGCGGTGACGAATTCGGCCCTGGGCCATCTGCTTAGCTCGATCGGCGCCGGGCCCACGGCCGATGAGAATGGTGTGATGACCAACCTGACCGTGGCCATGCTCTCGGTCGGGCCGGTGCTCTTGCTCGGCGGTATCCTCTTTCTGATCGGGTCAAGACATCTGCCCGACGATATGGATCGGGTCGCGGCCAGCAAGGATCACCATGCGGACGACCCCGGCGTCTTGCACTGACCGGCTGCAGGCGACGGTCAATGGCGCCAGATCGCCAGCGCGATCTCGACGGCGATGAGAAACACGACGGTGATCTCGAGCGCCTCCATGCGATGGCCGCCGGCCTGCTGGACCAGCAGGTCGTAGACGTTGCCCACGGTCTCGAGCTTGCGGCGAATCGATTGCTGCCAGCCGTCGAGGTGGAATCGCGTTGATGCCAGGTCGAACACCCGTGAAAGGTAATGGTCGCCGATCAGCTTGAGTGCGTTGTCGACCCGCTCGAAAAGGCTGGCGGCTTCGATCTCGAGTTCGCGGACCTGGCGCACCGCGTCGCCGTGGGTCTTCCAGAGTCCGGCTCCCCAGCGTCTGTGACGGTCGGGGCGGATCAGCCGGTACGCCGCCTCGAGGCGGTCGTCGAGGCGGTCGTCGATGTGCCGGAACTCCAGCAACTGGACATTGGCAAATTCGATCACTTGCAGAGTATCGGCGCAATGAGCATCGACGACGAAGCCGGCGGCCCAGTCCAGCACCACGAGATCCGCTGGCGTGTACGAGAGCGACAGCTTGGTGGCCTCGCGGATCTCGTTCCGGCTCAGCGGCTCGGATTCCAGGCGAATCAGGCCGGCGATCCAGTCGGGGTGTTTCTCGAGCCACAGCGAGCGCGGGTCGCCGAGTTGGAAGACGATGTACTCCTCGCTCATGCTGCTCAGCGAAAAGTCGTAGACGGCGGGCCGTAGACGCTCGATCCAGGGGGCAATGAGCTGGCGCGCGGCCTCGTTGATGGAGGCCGGCTCAGAGAGCGCGCCGGCCAGTTGCAGGAGCGCCGAGGGTGTGGCCTGGAGAGGAACCCGGACAGCCAGCGAGATCGCTCCGAAATCGAACAGGGTCAAATCGGCCTTCGGGCTCTGGACCGTGACAATCTCTCCCGGCAGGCGAAAACCAATCGGATCCAGGGGCACGCGGATGGGCGCGGGACGGTAGCCAATCGATTCCGGGGTACGTCTCCGTCGGGGTATCTGGCCCAACTCACCCTGGAGCAACTGCCGGGCACTTTCCAGATCGATCTCGTCGCCGATATCGAACGCGAAGGCGAGATGGACAACGACCGAGAGCGGCTCGCCGAGCCAGGATGCGCTGTCCGGAGCTTCGTCCGGTCCGGGCGCTTCTATTGGTTCTCGAGGGCTTCCGGCCAAACTGCCTGGACAAGGGGAGGGAGAATTCATCATCATGCTCGTTCCGGCCGCGGTTCGTCATCGCCAAGCGAGAGCGAAAGTTCGACTCTTTCCGGGTCCGAGCTACCTGGCTGGCTCACTGCCTCGAGTTCGCTGGCGCCGAAGGTGGCCACGTTGGAATCGGCACGCGTCAGGTCGGTTGTTGAAACAGCCGGGGCAGGCGCCTGTCCATAGGAGGCCGCTTCGGTTTCGCGCAGGAGAACCCTGGGTTCATGTTGCTGCCACCAGGCCTCGGCCTGCACCGGCGACCAGCCACCGGCATCGGCGCACGCGGCAAAGGCGCGGGCCAAGCTCTCGGCGTCCTGGTAACGATCTTCAGGTTTCTTTTGCAGGCAGCGGAGCACCACCTGTTCCAGGTCGGCGGGTACGTCGGCACGAAACCGCGAGGGTGGTTCCACAGGGTCGCGGGCGTGCGCAACCATCACGGCCATCGAGTCGGAGCCGAGGAACGGGGGACGGCCGGTGAGCAGGAAATAGGCAATGGCGCCCATCGCGTAAATATCGGTTCGGCGGTCGGCCGCATGCGTTCGCATGATCTGCTCGGGAGCCATGTAAAGCGGAGAGCCGGTCACCGTTCCCTCGCGGGTTAACACGGGCGACTCGTCCTCGTTCACGGGCTTGACCAGTCCGAAGTCGAGCAGCTTGGCCACGTCGTAACGCGCTCCGCGATAGGCCGCGAAGATGTTGGGCGGCTTGAGATCGCGATGAATCAACCCGGCCTGGTGCGCCTTGCGCAGCGCATCGCAAGCCTGGCAAAGCAGGTAAATTACCCGTTCCGGCGGCAGCGGTCCGTGGCGATCGACCAGCTCTTGCAAGCTCAAGCCCGGCAAATACTCCATCACATAATAAAACGTTCCATCCTCGGTGCGGCCGTAATCAAAAACCTCGACCGTGTTCCAGTGCGAGAGCCGTGCGGTCGCCCGCACTTCCAGCTCAAACCGGGCCAGCACTCTGGGTTTCTGAGACAGGCTGGGGCGAATCAGCTTGACAGCGCAGGGCCGCTTCAAGAGCTGGTGCTCGGCGAGGTACACCTCGCCCATCCCCCCTGCCCCGAGCTTCTTCGTGATGTGATACTGGTTGAGCTTCTTGGCCTCGAAAGCCTCGGTGCGAAACCTGTTGATCGTGTGCGTCCCGAAGACGGCCGTCACGGCCCCGATCGCCAGGTAGAGCGCATTCTCGGTCAGCTTATCGAGCGTGCGCGCCTCCTCGGAGACAGCGCGAAACAAGGGAGAAACCAGCCCCAGTAGAAGGGTGCGCAACCAATGTCGCCAGCGACATGGGGGCGATGACCAGCGCCGCTCTGCGCCAGGTGTTGGGGATGAAGATCCCGTATGTGAAGATCACGATCAGCATGCCGATGATGCTGATCTTGAATAGCACGCGAACATCCGAGCTGGTGAGCATGTCGCGCTGGACGCTGCGCCTGCATCCCGATGCACTGGCTGCCAATGAAAAAACTTGCGACAACGGCAAAGGTGACGAGTTCCAGAGCGCGAAGCTGGTTCATCGACGGTTTCCAGCGTCCCGAGAGAGCCAGAACGTTGAGCACCAGCAGCGAGAAGACCACGCAGTGCAGGTAGTACAGCTCGAGCAGTACCTTGGGTAGCCAGAAATCGCGCAGCAGGAAAACTCCGAAGCCCATCGCCAGCATGAGAGATGCCGCACGCAGACGGCGATGGAGCAGCTCGCGGGTTTCTTCGGCCAGCTCCGAGCCGCTTCCCTCGATGTTTTGCTTCTGGGGTGCGAAGTTTTCGGGCAGTGGGCTCTGCGGCGGCGTCCAGGTCCGGGTCGGGTCGTCAGACTTGGCGTCGGGCTGGGGCATTGACAGCTCGATCGACAAATTCCATGGGTCGAGTATCCAGGAAATCTACTATAGCAGCTTGATCGCTGGACTGAAGCAGGAAGTCGAAGCCGCTGAACAAGGCGGCGCATCTGTAGACAAAGCCGGCTCCCACAACGATCCTGAGGGAGCCGGCTCTGTTCTGTGCACCGGACAATCAGCAACTCTCGGTCTCAGAAGGAGTCCGAACTGATGACTTCGCCGCCGCTCCGGGTGATCAAAGCTTTCATCACGGCTCGGCTGATATCTGTCTTGATGTACCGGACCGAGCCGTCGCCAAAGAGAACGTTGGCGCCGTCTGGGGTGAACCCACCGATCTGCGACACAGGCAGCGCAAGATCGAAGGTAATGTCCTCGGGCTTCGTCCAGGGAACCTCGCGCCTGGCCTCAACTGCCAGGATTGTGTACGAACATCCATCCGACACGTCGCTCCAGGACGGCTTTTCTCCCTTGCCCAGCATGGTGTCCTTGCCGGTAAATACGAAGTAGGCGGTATGCGTCTTGCTTCCCCCGCCAAGTGCGGGGTAACCATAAACTGACGGCATTCTCTCGAGCAGCTTGCTGTTATTGGGCCCATCCCAGGGCTCATCGAAGTTGTAGGCGTTGTAGAGCTCTTCTTGCGCCAGGAAGGGCAGGATAGCGACCCGCCAGCTATACGGAACCTTGCCGCTCTTGCCACCATACAGAACGGGGGGTGGAAGATGCTTGTTGGTCTCGGCGTAATTGTAAAAGGCCAGGCCGATCTGCTTGAGGTTGTTGGCACTTTGAGCTCGGGCCGACGTTATCCGGGCGGTAGTCGCGTACGAGACGACCACCGCAGCCGCCCTGGCCTCATCGATGGGAGAACTGGTTTGCAGCCGTACCGTCTGCCCGGTTGCCTCGATTTGCGCCTTGCCGAGCAGTCCGGCGAGCGTGCCAATCGCCCACTCGTTGGAATCGCGGAACAGGTCAATGCCCGCCTCATGAGCGTTCTGCTCCCTGAGCGAGGGCACGGAATTGCGACCCAGGGTCAGGAGGGCCTGGATGGTCTCCACGACGGGCTTGACATCTTCCGGCTGGCCGACCGTGGCCAGAATGTCCGCCTTGAGTTCCCGATCCACGTTGATGCTCGCCGCGTAAGCCCTGACCTTCTCCAGCAGAGGTGCGATTATGCCTTGCCTGATCTCTCCCTGGTTGAGCCGGCGGCGCAGCCAGCGCGTCTCCAGTACGGCAGTGATCTGCCCCCTGGTCACCTGGCTCCAGGCATCGTTCCAGGAAGGCCGATCTTTGGGCTCCTTGCGGTCTTCGATCAGCACTCGGACCAAGTCATCAGCCGCCAGAACCGCGGTTCGGTCGTCGGGGTTGTAAAGCGACATCGAGAGACGGCCCGCCTGCCCTCCGTTCGGCCGCAGATACGTCTGGCCCGCGTGTTGAACCTCGTCCATCGGAAGCGACAGACGGTTCAAAACTTGCTTCCATTCCTGGGGTCTGGCCGATTGCACGATGACGCCCGAAGGCGGGGGAATCAATGTGGTTGTGGCTGGATTCGCCGAGTTCGTGGGAGAACCCTCCCAGAAGATCAGTAGCTGGTCGATCTGGTCGATGGGTAAGAGGAACTCCCTGACGAGCTGTTCATTGCCCGTGAGCAGTTTCACGACCGGCTGCATCTCGGGACGTCCCAGCAATGCGGCCGGCCTCAAGGCTACGAACATTCGCGTCTCGGCCGGGAGGTAGGTCAGGTCAAATGCTTGGTTTACGGTGTTTGAGTCGGCACCGCCGCCAGTCTTGGTCGTTTCGCGCGTGGTTTGCGCCTGAACCGCCGGGGCAGCCATCGGCCCGCGCAGGCCGGCGATCAGAACACCGAGGGTCGCGAGAATACCGATCGTGAGAAATCGCACTCGGGTCGAAAGCCCGACATGACGGACACTCTGGGAGTCGCGCAGCATTTCGATTCTCCGAACAAAAGTGCCACGGGATGGAAGAAAGGCACGCGCAGGCCATGAGAGCACCCGGTCATCACGGCGGAGAGCCATCTGGGCCAGCGTGGTGAGATAGGGTTGAGAACCGCCTGAGATCTTTGCCGACCAGGCGTCCGCGGCCAGCTCCTGCTCAAGCCGCAACCGGGCCGACAGCCAGTGCGCCAGAGGGTGATAGAACTGCAGGGCGACGCTGAGCTGGGCGAGCATGCCGGTGACGAAATCACCGCGACAGACGTGGGCCAGCTCGTGAGCAAGCACGGCCCGGCGCTCCTCGTCGTTCCAGGTTTGCCAGTCATCAGGGAGCAAGATGAGTGTGCGATTCCAGCCGATCGTGGCGGGGGTCGCCAGCTCGGCCGAGCTGCGGACCTCGACGGGGCGAGAGCATCCCATCTCGGCACGGAGCAGGACGACGGTGTCAATCAAGGCAGGATCGGCAACGGGCTCGCTACCCGATCGCAGCCGGCGAACCGCCCACAAGCCCGATCCCAGCCGGACCAGCCCAAAGACCATGCTGCCCAGCATCGCCAGGGCCAGCCAGTTTCTCCAGCTCCACGATGTTCGGTGCTCGACAGTTGCGAGTCTTCCCCATTCCTGAGCCAGGGCCTGAAGTAACGCGAAAGCCATGGTTGGCTTTTCCGACGGCGAAGATTGCGAGGTGATACTCTTGCCGACCTGGGATGGCTTCGAGGCTAGCGCATCGGGCCGTGCGGCCGAGAGCTCCTTCGTGCTCCCTGTATCGTGCTGGGGACTTGAGTTCACGATCACTAAACGCAGGATCTCGAGTGAGTCGACCGGAACCCACCGGGGCCAGGGACAGAAGGCGAGTGCCGAGACCACCGCCATGACAACCAGGCTCGAGGCCGCCGCCAGCGCCGGCCGCCGGGCTCCATCGTCGCAAGGCCAGATAGACCAGAATTGCCAGCAAGGCGAAGCAGGTCGCCTGGAGCAGGCCTTCCCAGAAACTTGCCGCCAGCATGTTCACGATTTCTTCCCCCCTTTCCCCAGCAAGCCTTCAAGCAGGATACGTTCCTTGGCCGAGAGCGATCTCTGTTCCATGAGCCTTAAGAGCAACAGCTCGCGCGAGCCGCGAAAAACGCGGTCAATCACATCGCCGAGTAATTTTTTGGACACTTCTTCATACGACTGGGCAGGTCGATACGCGAATGGCCGTTCCTTATTGGTCTGAACGAGAAAGCCCTTGTCGGCCAGAATCCGGACCAGTGTCGCCACGGTCGTGTAGGCCCGAACCAGTCCCGAGGCCGCAAGTGAATCGCGGATCTCCGCCACATTCGATTCACCCCGAGTCCAGAACGCGTGCATCACTTCGAGCTCGCGCTCCGTCAACTCCTTCGCTGCCGGACGCCCCATCAACACGCCTCCTCTCGACCCGTTTCTTGATATTTGGTTTTTTAGTTCTGGTTTTATAGTAGCGAGCGCGTCCGGCATGTCAAGCAGAAAATCGAGAACTGCGCCGGCGGGTTCATAGACTCGAGTGAGAGGGGTTTCCCGGGACAAGGTGGCAGCTTCGTGCCTTGATGATCATGTGAATTGCATCGCCGCTTGAGAGGGTGAGTTGCTCGACGGCCGGGGTAACCAGGCTGACGATCCAGGTGACGCCGCCGGTCCGGATCACCGCCTCGGACTCGGGGCCGTGGACGACCAGACGCTCGACGGTGCCGGGGATGACATTCTGCGCGCTCAGTCCGGAAATCGGCGCCCGGGCCAGGATGATATCCTCGGCACGTACCAGGACGGTGACCGCTGCGCCGGTTTCGGCATCGTGATAGGGGGCAACCAGAATCGGCCCGTCGTCGAGCCTCAGGACGGTCGCCGTTCGTGCCGGCATCTGGCTCTCGACGCGGGCCGGCAAGGTGTTTCGCAGGTCTTCCAGGTGATTGAACGCGGGGCCGCGAATGCTGGCCAGAACGTCAAGCGGCGGACCTTCGGCGACCACCCGGCCGCGCTCGAGCAGGAACAGATGCGTGCCCACCGTGACCGCCTCGGCCGGGCTATGGGTGACGTAGAGGACAGGGATTCCTTCCACGACTTGAACGGCGCGGAGGCGTTCGATCAGGGTCTGGCGATTGGGCAGATCGAGGGCCGAGACCGGCTCGTCGCAAAGTAAGATCCGCGGCCGAGGCGCCAGCGTGCGGGCCAGCCCAACGCGCTGGCGTTCACCTCCTGAGAGCGTGCTTGGGCGCCGGTCGAGCAGGTGTTCCACCCCGCAAAGCGCGGCGATCTCGGCGAGGCGCGACTGCCGCTCCGCGCGAGACTTTCCTTTCAAGCCGAACCGGAGATTGTCGGCGACGTCGAGATGAGGGAAGAGAAGATCGTCCTGAAAAATCATGCCGATTCGCCGCCGCCGGAGTGGCTCGTGGATACTGCGGGCCGAATTGAACAGCATCGTTTCTCCGAGCCGGACATATCCCTCGTCGGGCCGGGAGAGCCCTGTGATCAAACGCAAGATCGACGTCTTCCCCGAGCCGGACGGACCGAAGAGTACACCAATTTCTTTGCCAAGACGCATAGACACGTCAACGGTCAAACTTGCGTGAATTCGCCGAACCAGGCGGACGTCGAGAGTCGAGCTCTCTGTACTCAATGTCCCGCTCCTCGAACGGGGAGCGTGCGCTGGACCAGGTAGAGTGCACTGATCGAAACGATGGAGATCCAGAGAGTCAGCCATCCGGCCCGCGCGGGGTCGCCCGCCTGGACGGCATCGTAAATGGCCAGCGATGCCGTCTGGGTCAGTCCGGGGATGTTGCCCGCGACCATCATCGTGGCACCGAAATCACCCAGGGCGCGAGCAAAAGCCAAGACCGCGCCGGCGGCCACGCCGCGCCAGGCCAGGGGAAGTGTCACCGCGCAGAAGACCGAGAGCTCGTGCCGTCCCAGCAGCCGGGCCACGTCCTCGATTGCGGGATCAACGGCCTCAAAGGCGCCTCGGGTCGGCAACAGGAATAGCGGAAAGGCGGCGACGGCCGACGCGACCACGGCGCCCGTCCAGTGAAAGACCAGCACTACTCCCAGGCTTTGATCAAGCCATCCGCCGAACCAGGTGTGGCGACCCAGGACCAGGAGCAAGAGATAACCCAGCACCGTTGGCGGCAGGACCAGGGGCAAGACCATGAATCCCGAGACCAGGCCCTTGCCTGGAAAGTTCAGCCGCGCCAGGCAGAACGCCACGGGCACTCCCGCCAGCACGATGAGTGCGGTTGCGGCCGTTGCCACTCGCACGGAGAGCCAAAGAGGGCCAAGGTCGGCCATGGGACGCACGCTCGCTCGGTCAGCGGTTTGACTTCTCTGGGGATTTCGGGGCGGCGTCGCCCGCGGAACCGGATGTCGCGCCGGGGCTCAGGAAGCCGCTCTCATGGAGAATCGCCTGCCCATCCGAGCTCAGAATAAACCGCGCGAACGCCGAGGCGCGGTCGTGCTGCTTGGTTGAGGCGACAATCCCGAGCCCCTGGATCAAGGGATCGTAGAGTGCGGCATCCACCTCGATGACACGAACATCCGGAACGATTAACGCATGGCTGACAAGCGCGGCCTCCGCGTCTCCATTTTGGACGTAAGTCATCGCCTGACCCACCGAAGAGGCACGGACGACTTTCGATTCCAGGTTCGACCAGAGACCCGCGCGCTCGAGGGCCTGGCGGGCCGCCACACCGTAAGGTGCGTACTCGGGATTCGCAATCGCGATCCGCTTGATCTCCGGCCGTGACAGGTCGGCCAGACCTTTGACCTGGTCGCCCACCGCGCGGTGCAGACAGAGGACGAGCGAACCCCGGGCATAGGGCGCGACCGATGCCGGCTCGATGAGCCCCGCGGCGGCAAGATCGCTGACAAACCTCAGGTTGGCGGCGAGGAACACGTCGAAGGGCGCACCGGCCTTGATCTGCTCGGCCAGCCGGCCCGACGCGTCAATGGTCTGGGTCGCGGAGGTTGCGGTCTGCTTTGTAAACCGATCGACCAGTCGTGGCAAGACCCGTTGCAGGTCGGCGGCCGCCGCGATCCGCAATGTCTGGCTAGCGGTGGCTGGCCCGCGAGCACAGCCCGCGGCAGTGAATAGCGCCAGCCCCAGAACCTGGACCAAGAGTCGCCCGGCAACAACAGATCGGAACATCCGGCCAGTTCCCTTTCTACGCCTTGATCTCCCGGTGGTTGTGCAGCAAGACGTGCATCGTACGACCTGGTGCAAGGGGCGTCAACGGCCTGAGATTGCGGCGGAAGGCCTAATCGGGTAAGACAAAATGGATGAGAAGCGAACACGAAAACGGAGTGTACCCGATTTCGAGATCCAACTGAAAGGCCGCCCCAGGGATGAAGACGGAACAGTTCTTGCAGCATCATGGCATCAAGGGCAACCCATTCAGCGAGGAGGATGCTCAGACCGACACGGTTTTCAAACGCCAGTGTCTGTTCACAATCCACCATCCGGCCTGGAACAAGTTTTTCGGCAGCCCCGCCGACCCATCCACCGCGCTGGTGTTTGGCGAGAAGGGGAGCGGCAAGACTGCTTTGCGGCTGCAAGCCACGGCCGAGATCGAAGACTTCAACCAGGCCAATCCGACCGAGCGAGTGTTCGTCATCTCTTATGACGATTTCAACCCCTACCTCGACCACTACCGCGCAGCGATCCGGACTTCTGACCCGGCCGAGGTGCTCAGGCGTTGGCAGTTGCAGGACCACATGGACGCCATCCTTTCGCTCGGGGTGACGCAACTGGTGGACCTGTTGACCAGCGAAAAAATCGACTTGTCGGTGCTCAGTCTGGACCAGCGTCGGGATCTCCTGTTGCTTGCCGCGCTTTATGACGCCTCGACCGGCGAGCCAATTGAGCGCCGCTGGAGCCGCCTCCGCCGTCGCTCCGGTTTCCGCCCGCTCTGGAGCCGTCGCGATCTGCAAATTGGCTTCGGCACAACTCTGGTGGTGGCCCTGCTGATCGCGGCATTCCCCTGGCTCCGGGGCTGGAGTGTCCTGCCCTGGTTGCTAGTGCCCGTTCTGGCCGGCTGGATCTACTGGGGCTGGAGACTGCTGTGCGCGGAGTTGTATGCCCGCGACATTCGCAAGGGGCTGAAAGTGCTCAGCCGCGATCCATCGGCCCTGCGCTGGGAGTTGCTCTGGTTCAAGCCGAGCGAGCTGGGCGGACAGCCATTGCCCACTCCGGCACGCAGAGCCGAGGAACGTTATGAGTTGCTGCGCAAGTTCCAGGGGGTGCTCAGCACACTGGGCTACGGCGGCATCATCGTGCTCATCGATCGGGTCGACGAGCCGCAGCAGATCGAGGGCGACCCCCGCAAGATGCGTGCCCTGATCTGGCCGCTGCTGGATCACAAATTCCTTCGCCATCCCGGAATCGGTGTCAAGCTGCTGCTTCCCATTGAGCTGGCTTACTACCTGGAGAAAGAGGACAAGGATTTTTACGACCGGGCCCGTCCCGACAAGCTCAACATGATCAAGCCCCTGCGGTGGACCGGGCCCTCGCTCTACGACCTGGCCAGCGACCGCCTGCGGGCTTGTCGGATCACTCCCTCGGCCAACGGCGAAGTTACCAGCCATGGTTCCTCCGCCCACGCGGAAGACGATCTTGACGGGCCGCGGCTGCGCAGTTTTGTCGACGAGTCAATCAGCGATGACTCGCTCAAAGACGCGCTGGGCAACCTGCGCACACCCCGGCACCTGTTCAAGTTCCTCCACCGCCTGATCGAGGAGCACTGCCACCGTCATACCGAGGACCAGCCCCGCTGGACCGTCGATCCCGATACCTTTCGCACCACGTTCGCGTCCTATATGCGCGATCTCGAGGCGTTCGATCGTGGTTACGGACATGGCTAGCCGACATGCCGGAAACGCTCACGAAAAAACCCTGCATATCACCTTCAGGATTCCGGTCCTGGGGTCGTGGTCGATCAGAGTGATGTTTCCTTCGGGAGTCGCTCCGACATTGATCACCGTGCTGCCGTTCTTGAGCGCGCGTTCCTGAGGCATATGAAGATGTCCGCAGAGATGAATTCGCGGGGAGATCGTCTTGAAAGCGTCAAGGAAGCAGCGCTGACCGCCATGGCGGCCCGACGGCGTGAGATCGGCCAGACCGATCGGGCAGCCGTGCGTCAGTAGAATATCGATTGGACCCCGGCTGGCGATAGCGGAAGCCCATGCAGCAACCTCGGCATCGGTCACATAGCAGGCCAGCCGGTGCGATTTTGCCCAGATTCCACCGATACCCGCCAGCCTCACTCCTTGATATTCGCGAACCTCGCCTTGCCCGAGCAGCACGGCGGAGCCATCTCGATTCTTCAGTCGCTGCAGAAGTTCCAGCGGATCATGGTTGCCAAACGTGGAAACAACCGGGCAGCAGTCGAGAAACGCTTCCAGGTCGCCGTCGTCTAGCTGTTCAGGGTCGCCCCAATCACCGCAACAGAGAAGCAGGTCGGGCTTCAAGGTGTCCGCGGCCTTCATGGCGAGCCGCAAATCCCCATGCAAGTCGCTGACAGCCAGAATCTTCATAGGTGCCTGGAGTGCTCATGCGAACGCTTGTTGGTCCGGCATCAGTCGGGCCTCTGGGCTAGCTGAACAGCTTCGCTGGAAAAGGGGCGGAACTGGATCAGTCCATTCGTTCCCGCGAATGCGATCTGCTCACCATCGGGTGAGAAAGCCAGCGTATGAACCCAGCCTACGCCGTGGATCATTCCCGCAGACTTGCCGGTATCGGTGTGCCAAAGGCGAATGATTACGTCTCGGCCGGCGCTTGCCATGACGCGGCCATCTGGCGAAAACGCCAGCGCATTGGTTTCCACGGAGTTTCGCGAGAGTACTATCCGCCAGTCGCCCTTTCGCAGGTCCCAGAGCCCCAGCACGAGACCTTCCTGCACCGTTTGGCTCACCCCTAGCGTTTGGTCGTCGGGTCCAAAGACAAACGATTGCACCGACTGGGGCACGCCCTCCTCGGGAATGGGGAGAGTGGGAGTCTTCACGTCCCATAGGCAGAACTTTCCGCGAAAAGTGGAGGCCGCAAGAAAACGTCCGGACGGCGAAAAACTGATCGTCCGCAACTGGTCGCCTGGCTGATCCAGGAGGAAAGTTGCCCGTGTCTCGACGTTCAGAAGTCTGATGCATCCATCGCTCCCGCCGACAGCAACCAGGCGGTGATCCGGCGAGACGGCCAGGCAGGTGCATGCGACTCCTTCATGCTCGTAGGTCCGTTGCCACTTCTTACCGTTGTCCTCCCTGGTCCAGATGGCGAAGCCGCCCAGTCCGCCGGTGACCAGGCAGTTCTCGTCGGCTGAAGCCGCAAGACCTAAAACGGGCCACCTCTGAGGCAGGCAATCAACAACTCGGCCCCGATCTCCATGGTCCGCGGAAACATCACGAAACAGGACCTGAGTATCCCATCCACATGTTATGAGGGTGCGTCCATTGTCCGCATAGATCAACTGGCGCACTGGAGTGTCATGTCCGTGCAGCGTGTTCCTGTTCGGGTCCGTCCCGGACATGCCATCGGGAGCGATGCAGAACACATAACTCACCGCCCCGGCCAGCAAGATCGCGACCAACGATTCGCGGCTCAGAATGGAAAGGCGGACCGGGCAGCCTCGACCGGGTTCCACAGGATTTGACATGCAACCCTCGGCGCGCACGCTCGCTCTGCTCCAACGGCGACGCTGCATCTTTAGCCGTTCTCCTGCGAGGGCGATCTGGTCTCAACGGGTCAAGGCGCGATGTCATCTGCAAACAGGCACGGCAGGGGAGAGGTCTCTTGAAATCGATTTCAAGCAAGAATTGGCAGCCGGGTCAGAACTTTGGTACCTACCACTATCGACCGGCTCCCGGTTGACCGCAATCAGGTGATCTTGATACCACGATGGTCAGCGAAAGCGTGACTGAGGTGCTCGTTCACTCGCGATATGGTAGCGAAAAAATCCAGTTTGGCAATCCCCAGTCACAACTCATTAGTTTTTTTCATGCCATTAACCGGAAAAGCCGTTCACCGTCATCCCCCATACCAGCCTATCGCGCCAGCGAGGGAATTTACCCCGGTTCCCCCGCTAGCTCGTCGGGTTAGTGTATGACCTTCACTGTTGCAGGGTAATACCCCGCGGAAGGGTGCCTTGGGTCTGTCTCCACAGGCCTGAAAGAGAATTGAACGAACTCAGTCACCTTCCATGGGCTTCTGGTGATACAGCTTGACATAGCTTTCGTATCTGCCAACATGGATATGTCCCCAGTGCACCGCCTCTTTCACGGCGCATCGGGTCTCGTGCGTATGCGAGCAGTCGGGGAACTGGCAATGGGGAATGTAGGGCCGGAACTCCAGGAAGTGTCCCTGCAGTTCCCCGGGGACCACGCCCCAGAGCTCGAACTGGCGGAGTCCGGGCGTGTCGACGACGTGACCGCCAAGTTCAAGCCGGATGAGCTCGCGCTCGAAGTGGTATGCTTTCCCTTATAAGTCCAGTCCGAAACCTCGCGGACTTTCAGGTTCAATCCGGGCTGAATCGCGTTCAGGAGTGAGCTCTTGCCGACTCCGCTCTGACCTGACAGAGCGGTGACTCCGTCTTTCAAAAGAGTTCGCAGGCGGTCGATCCCCCTGCCGTCGGAGGCCGAGCTGATCATGGTTTCGTAACCGAGCTGAGCATAAAGACCGATGACCCACTGGTAGAGGGACACATCGACCAGGTCGGCCTTGTTGAAGACGATGACCGGGCGCACTCCACCGGTCTCGGCCGCAACCAGGTAACGATCGATGAGACTGAGCTTGAGACCGGGCTCGACGAAAGCCGAGACGATGATCACGGCATCCACGTTGGCGGCGATGACGTGCTGGCGGTGCCGATATCCTCGGAGAATCACCCCACTCCGTGACTCGACCTTCTCGATCAGTCCCTCCTCACCTGCCGCTGAGGCAGGCCGGAACCAGACGCGGTCGCCCACGGTCACCACGTTCCGCCCCTCGATGGCCAGGCTTTTGAGCAAACGCCGGACGTGGCAGGGCAAGACCCGGCCGTCATCGGTCTGGACCATGCAGACGAGCCCGTGAATTCGCATGACCCGGCCGGGAAGGCAGGTGGATACGTCGACCGCGCGCTGTGCGGCAGCGGTCTCGGACGTCGGCGCGTTGTCATGGACCACATGAGCGGCCGCATCGCCGCCATCGGCAACAATCGTACGATGTCGTGAGAGATCCCCCTTGGGGCGGACACGTTCGCTGGCAGACGTCTCCTCCGCGGCGTTTCCCTGGCTTTCGTAATTGCGCGTGAGGTCGTTGGCTCGCGTCCGCTTCTGGCGGTTCTTCTTGAACGCAACACGCACTTTCTTGTTCTTCGCCACGAATGGAGGCTCGAAGTCGTGAGGACCGTGAACGGGTCAGGCTCAGAGACGCGGATTCCAGATTCTGGTGAACGATACCTCGTATGCTACTATCCTGGAACCTGGAATCTCGCCCCCACAGCACGGCAGCGATCTGTCCATCCGGTTGCGGACCGCGCTGTCAGCGTGAGTGCAAAGGCCGGCGACCACCCGCCTTTTCGGCGCTATTGACCGCGGTCTCTCCCAGGATCTGCAATGCTCTCTTGGTGTTGGTGGTATGGAAGATGCCCAGGGCCTTGCCCGGGTTCACCGCCGCCGATGCATAAGCGTACTCGATGTTGATGTGATCCTCCGCAAGCCTTTCCAGCACTTTGGCGAGGGCGCCGGTGCGGTTTTCGAGCCCGACGGCAAGGACCTCGGAGATCCGATATTCGGTGCCCAGTGAGGTGAGCACCCTCTTGGTCGTCTCGAGGTCGGAGGTGATGAATCGAAGGACACTGGGCCCATCGGACTCCATCACCGTGATGGCGCGGATGTCCACTTTTTCCTGGGCCAGCGCGGAGCAGATCTTCGCCAGCCGTCCGGGCTTATTCTCCAGGTGAGCGGTGACTTCGTTCACGATTTCCATCGAACAGCCTCCGACACAAGGTAATTGCGTTCACAAGGGAGAGGGAATCAAGGCGATCTGAGCTTCAATTGGGTTCATTTCCGCCACCGGGCCGGCCACCCCGTCCCGGTCCTCGGCGGCCGCCGGGTTGCGGTGACCCGCCGGGCCTCGCTGCCGGTTGCCCCGGCGTGGGCGGCTGTCCCGCGGCGGGTGTATTCTCCGTCGATCCTGACGATGCGGCCTGGCTGGATGTTGCACCTAGCGCCGTCAGCCAGGCTCGAAGGGACTGGATTGCCGGGGCCAGAACCGCGCTGCCGGCAACACCCGTACCCAGCCCGCTCACGGCGCTGGGAAACGACTCGCGCGTGATCAGTCGAACAGATGCGTCATCGTTCACAACAGCAAACGTGGTGAGAAACATCAAGGCCTTGAGATCTTCGGCCTTGGGCAGTTTTTCGGAGTCGACCTTCAGCACGATCATGGAATTCTGCGAACCACTCGCGGATGACGAATTGTTCGGCCCCCCAGGCCCGGGGAAACCCGAGCCGCCGGGCGGACCAGACCCACCGGGATAGCCCGATCGGGACATGCTCATGGGCGGCCCTCCTGAGCCACCGGGCGGACCAGGCGCGCTGAACGAACCCGGACGTGACATGCCCATGGGGCCTTGTAGTCCTCCGGGGCCGGGCGCCACACCCTGACCGGGGGAGGCCATGCCGGGACGCTGGCCAGACCCCGAGCCGGCCGGAGGAGTTCCGCTCGATTTCGCAGTCGATAGTGCGATTGCGGAATTGATCCTGGCCTGAAGCGTCCCTGGCAGGCTGGCCAGCAAGCTAGGTACGGCCTCTCGCGGGTCGGCGACCGCAAGTAGAACGGGTCCAGAAGGAAGGTGGGAAAGGGCCTGCTCGACATCAGGGCCGGGTTTCCATCCCTTTTTCTTGACCGTATCCAGCGCCGCACGCGCCCCTTCGGAAGACGTCGAGAACGCGATGTGACTCCCCTCCAACCTGATGGTCGGGTGCACCCCAGGGGGCACGATCTTGAGCGGTGAATCGGTCGGAACGCGGAGCATGTAAATCTTGACATCGCCAGGCATGAGGCGAAACTCGGGCGACGGGGTATCCTTGAGACTTCGTTTTCGAGCCGGCCGGGCTCCCGGACCCTCGCCGCCCGGACCGCGGCCGAACGCCCGCCCCGGTGCCTGTCCCTGGCCGGGTGATTTGCTCGCATCGTCCGCTTTGGCTTCATCGGCGGCCGCCTCCATGGCCTCCGCCTTGAGCTCCTTGTTGACCGTGATCATGATCGAGTCAAGTGCTTTGCCGAAAGCAACCGGATCACGAACTTCGGCCACGAGGGTCGGTTTGGGCAGCGCGGTCTTGAGCGACGAGAGAATGGCCGTCAGGTCGAACCCGGTCGGGCCTTCAGGAGGTTGCGTAGCCTCGTCGGTGGTGGCGGCCGATCGCCCGGGTGCCAGGTACACGGCCATCCTGGGTCCGAGATTCGAGAAGAAATCCTTATCAAAGTCGACGCGGCTCTGGGAACGGACCTTCTCCATGAGCTCCTCGACCTTTTGTTTCAACTCCTTGGCCTGTTCCACCTGGCTTAGAAACTCGAGTGCCTTGGCCGGCGACAGGGAAGCCATCACAAACGAGTCCACGCCCTCGGGCATGGGAATCAAACTTTGAGTATCCAGCGGTGATTGATCGAGGACGGCCAGAGCCGCCTTGCGCGGGGCCGGCGCCAGCAGCCGGGTCACGCTCATCAAAGCGTCGTCGTCAAATCCCCAACGGTATTCCAGCCGGCTCATTCCGGTGCTCGCCTTCAACTGGCCGAGCACCTCCGTCGCCTTGAGCTTGGGCTCGGCGGGTGCAACGGACGGATCGGCGAACGCCGTCATGAGCGGAATGAAGCTGCCTTCCGGCTTGCCCAGATCTTTGAGGTTGGCGTGCTCTGCCGCGGAGGGTATTTTGCCGTCGAGCACGGCGATGATCGTGTCGGCATTGGACGGTTGCATGAAGCCCACGATCAGATCGTCCTTCTCAGGCCACCAGACCCAGCCGCTGTCGGTTCCGGTTCCGGGCGGAATCACCACCATGACGCGGCCTTCCTTGCGATCGACTTTCGGCTTGGCGTCCGCCCCCATCACCGTGCCGAGCACGCGGCTACTGATCGCCTTGATCTCCTTTGTCGCCGTCGCTCCGCGAAGCACCAACGTTCCCACAAAGGGATTGGTTCCCTTCTGGTTGGCGTTCAATGCCACAACCCAGCCCTTGCGGGCCATGTGCTTCACCAGCGTGACAAGTTCGACTCCCGAAACCTTGCGGCCAGGAACACTCTCAAGAAACTTATCGAGGAGCTGGGCGGCGACTTCCTCGAGCATGATACCCAAGGGCGTCTGGTTGAGCATCTTGTAGGCCGCCGTCTTTTGCCAGGCCTCGGCGTGGGCGTCCAGCCCGTCAAAATCCACGCAAAGAATCAGGTTGTCGCGGGGAACGAAACGGTGCATTGAGGTGACATTCGCGGCCGCGGGCTGGACCGTCGAGGCTGTCACGCCGGATGATCCGGCCGATGGCGTCTGACCGCTGCCGGTTGTTGCCATGCCCGACTCGCCCAAAAGCGCCAGGGCAAGAACGAATACCCACCGTCGACCAGGTTTTCTCGCCAGTCCCGTCCGGCGCGACTGGGTGGCTTGAAAGCCAGAACCGATCTGCGTCTGTAGCACGATGGCAGTCCTTCTGGAGTGTACGCGGAAACCGTTGGGAATGCGCGCCTGGCAGCGCCTCAAGAGATTCCCCGGCCATGACCAATCGAGCCCAGGAATGTACAGCCGGCAAGCGCGGAGACCTAATGAACCTCAGCGTCGCGATTCATTTTCAGAACCCCGCAAGCCCGAACTGGCCGAGCATCCCACACACCGTCATCGTATGATCGAAATGGTCGCGCGCGAACACGCTGCCCGATATGCGGCCAGTTCGCTGGTTTGTCCCGACACCGGACGTGTCAGGCGGATCTCGTCCGGTCGAGGCCGCGAAGCGCGGGTTGAAGGTGGTCAGGAAAGAACCGCGTATCCCTGGCCCAGGGGTCAATGGCAGCAACTCGCCGTTTTCTTCGGCGACGGGGGCACGTCATTGGCCGGGTTGGCCGTGAAGCAGCCGTTTGGCTTGAGGGTGAAGCCGATGTACGCCGTGGGCATGACGGGGTAGTCCTCGGCCCGCGGGATATGGGTATGGCCGAAGGTGTACCAGAGGACCACATCGGTATTCTCGAGCGGACGATCCTGCTCGGTCCAGCGGGGAAGGCCGTCGCCGCCGCCGGCTCTGGTTGGGATAATCGCCTGCCCCATAACGCTCGTCCGGATGGAAAGGTGTCACCCAGACGTGCTGATCGACGAACCCCGCCCGTCTCCGCCACCAAGCGGCGGGGGAAGCGAGTGGAAATGAGTTGTCGCCGGGCAGCAGCTTGTAGCCCACCGGCTCACCCACGGAGTTGGTCACGTTGGGATTGGTAATCTTCCATGTCCGCATCGTCTCGAGCCTGAGCTGTCCGCGTGCCTGCTTCTCGGTCACAAGCGGGGTCGCGACGGCCTGAAACGCATTTTCGAACGGATTCGATTCGCCGGGTGGATCGGCTACCACGTCGATCCGGGAAACGGAATTTGCGATGCCGTCGAGGTCGAAGTCGAGGCGCATATTGAAAAAATGCTGATGATTCGGTGCATAGAGCTGAGGGGCGACCAGCACGCCATAAGCCGGCGTCTCGCCGGGTGGGTAGGCACCCAGAGAGAGAATGCCCGTGAGCTTGATCTCGAACTGGATCGTGCCGTCCTGGTACAGGTACCAGAAGAAACCATACTCGTAATTCTCGACCGTCGAGATTGACGAGACGACAAGCCGTCGCGAGCGCCTGACCTGGGGACTGTCGGGCAGCCGGCGATCGGTATGCTTCCAGAGGATGCCGTAGTCCTCCTCGTGCATGCAGACGGCGTTCTTGATCGTGAACGGCTCGCCCCGACTGTCGCACAGGTGAGCATCGAAGTAGCGAATCAGGCCCAGGCAGTCGCAGCCGAGTTCCAGGCTGTTGGCGCACATACCCATTCCGTACTCGCCAACATCAAAGGCATTCTTTCGCCGCTGGGTCGGGCCGGGATCTCCGTACGGCACCACCATCTCGGTCAGCGAGGCACGGTACAGGATCGACCGATCACGGCCCTGGTCATGGTAGCGCAGGTGATGCAGGGTCAGGCCTTCGCGGGCATTGAAGCCGATGACGAAGTTCCACTTCTGCCAGCGAACCTGGTAGCCGTTGACCTCGAAGCTCGGCCCGTCCGGTTGGTTGATCTCGAGCGGCTTGATGTCGTCGCGCAAGCGGCCGACCCGATCGGCGGCGTAATTGGCCTCGCCCGGAGGCAGGGGCCAGTGGCCGTACTCCTCGATACGGATGACCTCCATCGTGTTCAGATCGACGATCGGACGCAGTCCTTCGATGGGCCGGACATAGCCGTTGTCGGTGGGGTCGGATCGCACGAAACAGAGCGGACGGGCAAGCCGCCGGGTGCGGTCTTCTTCCGACCCGTAATTACCCGCGCTCCAAATGTCGACCATGACGAGGCTGGCGTCGTCCAATCCGGTGTGCCGCTTCAAAGCCGCGCGGAATTCCGGGCTGGCCAGCACGGCCCGTTCGCACTCGACCTGCTCGTCGATTGTCATCGTTGGCTGGACGCCGGGCACATGCTTCCAGTCCAGCAGGACCCCGTCCGTCAAGGAGACCGTGGCCTCGTAACAGGCATTCGCGGCATTGTCGAACAGCACGGCAAACGCTTGACGCGAAGGAAGCTGCTCGCCGGTCGATCCGTGGACCAGGCTCTTATGCGGCTCGAGAAGTGCCACCGAGACGAAGCGGGTACTCGGCGTGACCTTGCCGCTTCGTTTGAGTAAGCCCACCGCGTGGCGGACCTCCTCGGCACTCAGCGGCTCGAGCGGATGACGCGGAAACGAGGTAGAAGATGGCATGCTGGTGGGAATGGTGATCAGCGTGGACATGGGATCTCCAGGAACACGATCACTGGGTTTGAGCTCGTCGTGGCCGGGAGAGGGCGACGAATTCGAGTGGTTCTCTTCTTGAGCACTTGCCTCCCGGTTCCTTCCGTGATCGGGGGGACAGCCGCGTCATTGTACGAAGTGGTGCCGGGGGATCATAGAGTACGCGGAGGAAGCGAGATCTGCCCGGGACGAACACGGAGAATGACCGCTGTTGCGTGCCTCGACACCACGACAGCGTGCCGGACAGGCGGACGCGAGGGCTTATGCTGAACAAAGATTCCCATTTTCATGAGGTTTGGCCTCAACAACCTCACGGATTTCCCGCACTATCCGGCCGAAGACCTCGTCCCAATCGCCCCACCGGCGCTGGCGGAAGAGTCGCATCGTGGGATACCAGGGCGTATCCTCGCGGTCCATGAGCCAGCGCCAGTCCGACGCGAACGGAATGGTCACCCAGACGGGAACGCCAAGCGCGCCGGCCAGATGCGCCAGCGAGGTGTCGGGCGTGATCACCAGGTCAAGGTTCTTGAGGACCGCGGCGGTGTCCATGAAGTCTTCAACATTGCTGCCCAGATCCGTCACGGGAAAGCGGCATGAAGCCTCTTTGAGCTGCTCGCTCCCTGGACCTTTCTGAAGACTGAAGAGTCGCACGCCCGGCACGCCGGCCAGAGGCT
Organism: uncultured Planctomycetaceae bacterium; assembly: GCA_963797295.1. GTDB lineage: Bacteria > Planctomycetota > Planctomycetia > Isosphaerales > Isosphaeraceae > Aquisphaera. The sequence continues at coordinate 160,534 of CAWCPP010000050.1, read as the reverse complement.
CGAAGCGAGCAGAGTGGAAGGACCGGAGGCGGTCTTTCTTGTGGTCTGGATTGCCTTGCCAGGCAATGCCGATCTTGAAGCCCACGAACGTGCCTGGCTCTTCGCCGCACAGCCTTGCCAGCCGCCCGTCGGCGGACAGGTAAGGCACGCCAGACGGGATTGACTCGAGCGTGGTTCCGAAGATGCGCGGCAGGCTCATCAGGGGGGCATGGCAGGCGAATTCCGTTTGTGTAGTTCCCTCCGGAACCACTTCCGTAACGCCCGGGCAGGTGGCCAGGATTCCGACCAGGGGTCTGGGACAGCTCACCACGACGAACCCGCCCCTCTGTGCGACGGCGGGGGCGTAGCGAATGAACTGGATCGTATCGCCCAGACCTTGCTCGGCCCAGAGCAGGATGCGCCGGCCGTCGAGCGGCGATCCGTCCCAGAGGGGCATCCCCTGAGCGAGTATGGGATGTTCCCGGCAGCGAAACCGCCACTCATATTCCTGCCAGCCCCTCGCGAATTCACCCCGCTGAAGGCAGGTCAGGGCGTAATTCATGTGGATGGCCCCATTCTCCGGAGCGCGCTCCAGCGCCCGAGTGAACCAGTCGGCGGCCTCCTCCAGCCGTCCCTGGCACTGCAAGACCAGACCGACATGATCATAGACCTCGAAGTAATCGGGCTTGAAATCAAGCGCGCAGTGGTAGCAATCCAACGCCTCGTCGAACCGACCCTGGGCCTGGAGGGCATTTCCCAGGTTGTTGTGGGCCTGTGCATAACCGGGCTCCATTTCCAGAGCCCGGCGCAAGGCCCGCTCGGCTTCCTCGGGCCGTTTCAGACTCGAGAGCGAAGCGCCAAGGTTATTCCACGCCTCCGGGTTACCGGGCGTGAACCGGACCGAGTTGCGATAGTACTTCACCGAATCGGCAATTCTACCCATGAGCTGGCTGGCCACGGCGAGCACGAACCAGGCCTCGCCGACTGCCGGGTCCCATTCCAAAATCTGCCTGCAGGCCAGCTCGGCCCCCGGATAGTCGCCGGTGTGAATGCAGGAACTGGCGAAAGCCAGTGAATGGCCCATCCTCATCGTCATGGCAGACAACTCCGGGAATGGGAAAGCTCGTTGGAAGCCAGTTCGCGGGCCAGTCGGGTAAAGAGTTCGTCCCAATCGCCGAAACGCCGCTGGCGGAAGAGCCGCATCGTGGGATACCAGGGGGTGTCCTCGCGGTCAGTCATCCAGCGCCAGTCGCTGATGTAAGGGAGGGGCATCCAGACAGGCACACCCAAGGCACCGGCGAGATGGGCGGGCGAGCTGTCGGCCGAGATGACCAGGTCGAGATTCTGCATGACCGCTGCCGTGTCGACGAAATCCTCCAGCCGATGACTCAGGTCGGTCACGAGGAATCGGTCCGACACCGCCTCGAGCTGCTCGATTCCGAAGTTCTTCTGCAGGCTGAAGAGACGCACCCCAGGAAGATTGGCGACGGGCTCCAGATGCGCAAGGCGGAAGGATCGCTCACGATCCTTGGTATGGACCGGGTTGCCTTGCCAGACCACGCCGATCTTGAAACCTTTAATCAGACCCAGGATCTCGCGCCAGGCTGCGACTCGCGATGGATCAGCCGCGAGGTAAGGGACCTCGGCCGGGATGGTGTCAAGGGTGGTGCCCAGGATCGCCGGCAAGCTCATCACCGGCGCATGGCAGGCGTATTCCGGCAAAGGGTCTCCCTCGAGGATCACCTCAACCACACCCGGACAGCCAGCGAGGATCTGCTTGAGAAAGCGTGTGCATGTGACAACGACCCGGCCGCCGCGGCTGGCAACCTGCGGTGCGTAGCGGATGAACTGGATGGTGTCGCCCAGGCCCTGCTCGGCCGCGATCACGATCGTTCGGCCGCCGAGCCCGCCGCCATCCCAGACCGGTCCGTGCAGGCGATGAATGAATAGGTCTGGTGCGCAGAGCCGCCAATCGCACTCGGGCCAGCCCCTCGCGAAGTCGCCCGTCTGAAGCCGAACCATCGCCCGAGACATGTGAAGCAGGGCATGGTCGGGAGCGTGACGTAGGCCCTCGTCGTAGCAGACGATTGCCTCAGGAATTTGTCCCAGTGCCCTCAGTGCGTTGCCCAGATGCTTGAGTGCCTCGACATAACGTGGCCGGAAACGAAGTGCCTGCCGGTAAGCTGTGGCGGCTTCCTCGAACCGACCCTGATCTTGCAGAGCATTGCCCAGGTTATTGTGCGCCTCGGCGTAATCGGGCTGGAGCTTCAGAGCTTCGCGAAAGCAGTTCTCGGCGTCGTCGATCGCTCCCCGCGACTGGAAGATCACACCCAGATTATTCCTGGCCTCGGCAAGATCGGGGATGAACCAGAGTGCCTTCTCATAGTGATGGATGGCCGTTTCCAGGTCGTTGCGCTGCTGATAGATCAGACCGAGGAAGAAGTGGGGTTCACCCGAGTGCGGTTCATCCCGGACGATTTGAAGGAAGATTTGCTCGGCGCGTGTCGCCTCGCCGGCTCGAAGCAACCCAACGCCGGATCGCAGCGACTGCCGGACCGTCTCTCTGGTCACGCCATGCGCGGGGACTTCGATGACAAAACAGCCTTCCTGCAATGGCATGGGGCTGCTCCTGGATTCCATGACACGAACTGGCCCTGTGGCCCGATCGGAGTTTCCCCGGTCGAAGCCGGGACTGAGAATTGATGTCGCACCCAACGCACGTCCGCGCTCAAGGAGAACTGACAGGCTGCGGCGAATGGTGCCAGGAGAGCCCGATTTCGTCAAGGTCGAGCGAACCAACGGCGGACCGACCACCCGGTGCGGCATTAAACGCGACCCCCTGCACCTCGCCTGGCCACGGCTTGATTCTGCTGAACACTGTTTCCCCGCCTGGCGGGATCGGGTACGATTTCCCTACTCCACTCGCGGGCTAGCTCAGGCCCGACATCAATGATTGCGATCCATTGAGGAGACCGTAGGGCCGGGATGTCCTACAACTGCTGGGATGCACACGATCGAGACAGAAGCAAGTGACTCGCTCGGATTGCTTTCCAGTCCGGTGCGAGACTGGTTCACCGGTGCCTTTCCGGACGGACCGACGGCCGCGCAACGGCTGGCCTGGCCGTCGATCACGGCGGGTGAGCATACGCTTCTGGTCTCGCCGACGGGCACGGGCAAGACGCTGGCCGGGTTTCTGGCGATCCTCGACCGGCTGTTTCGAAGTCAGGCCGAGGGTAATCCGTCTGACGGCCTGCGATGCGTTTACATCTCGCCGCTTCGGAGCCTGGGCTACGACATCGAGCGGAATCTGGCGACTCCACTTGAAAGTATCGCACGGCTGCCGGGCGGCGGCGGTAGCCCGGTCCGCGTCGGGGTACGGACGGGGGACACGTCGGCCCATTTTCGCCGCAAGCTGCGGGATCAGCCTCCGCATATTCTGATCACGACCCCGGAGAGCCTTTCGCTGCTTCTCAGCCAGACGACATGGAGCCGGCATTGGCGCGGAGTCGAGCACATCATCGTGGATGAAGTCCACGCGCTGGTGCCCACCAAGCGGGGAGCCGACCTCGCCGTCTCGCTGGAGCGGCTGGCTTCCCAGGCGGATCGCGATCCGTGCCGGGTAGGTCTGTCGGCCACCTGCCGGCCCGCAGAGCCTGTTGCACGCTTCCTGGTGGGGCCAACGCGTACCTGCTGCGTGATCGAAGCTCCCCTGCCTCGCGGCACGGCCATGGAGATCGAGGTCGAGACACTGGTTGAACCCGGCGAGGCACCCCATCGCGGGCTGACGTATCGCAGGCTGATCCGGCGGCTGCGGCAGGAAATGAAACGGAACCGGACAACGGTCATCTTCGCCAACACCCGGCCGTTCACCGAAAAAATCACTCACGACTTGAAGTTCGCCCCGAGACCACGGGATGGGCGTGATAGCGGCAATTCCGACAGCGACGGGACAGAGCCGGCCGTCGCGGCTCATCATTCGGCGCTCGATGCCGGCCGGCGGCGGACAGTCGAGTCGCTGCTCAAGCAGGGACGGCTCAAGGCCGTGGTGACCAGTACGAGTTTGGAGCTGGGCGTCGACATCGGCGCGGCCGACCTGTCGATCCAGGTTGGTTTACCAGGAGGAGTGGCCCGTTGCGTGCAGCGAGTGGGACGGTCAGGCCATCGGCCGGGGACGGTCTCGCGGGGTTTGATCCTGGCGGCCACCGCGGCCGAGATTGCCGGGGCGGTCGTGACCGCGGAAGCCGCGCGGGCCGGACGGCTGGAGCCGTTGCGGATGGTGGAGGCCCCGCTCGACGTCGTCTGTCAGCAGGTTCTGGCGATGGCCTGCGCGGGCGAATGTTCCGTGGAGCAAGCTTTCACGCTCCTGCGCAAAGCCGGTCCCATGGCCGAACTGGCAAGGCAAGATTTCGACGACTGCCTCGATTTTCTGGCCGGCGAGCTCGCCGCGCCGGCGGGCGCCTATGAACCCGAACCGGGTTCAGCCCCGCGCTGGTCGTCTGCTCGAATCTGGAAGCGCAACGGCTGGTTCGGGGTTCGCAGCCGCCGCGTGACCCGGTGGTTCTGGACCAATGTCGGTACGATCAACTCGGAAGAGAGCGTGCAGGTTCTCGTCGATCGTGTCGCCATAGGGACCCTCGAAGGCGCTTATGCCGAGCGGCTGGTTCCCGGCGACCGGTTCGTGCTCGACGGCCGCTCGCTGGAATTCCGCCGCCGCGAGGGTTCCGTGATTCAGGCCCGAGCTGGAGGGCCCGAACCGGGGCTGCCAATCTGGCACAGCGATCGCCAGTCGCTGTCATCCGAACTGGCCAATGAGGTTGCCGAGTTTCGCGCCGAGGGAGCTAAGCGGCTGACACGCGGAGGCCCTCTGGCGTTGCGGTCGTGGTTGATCGAGGCGCTCGATCTGGAGCCCAGGTCCGCGGGGGTGCTGGCCGAACTGGTCGAGGCTCAAGAGCGCGTGAGCGAGGTACCCTGCGCGACCGACCTGCTGGTCGAGGAGTGCCCCTCCGGCGACGAGCCGGGACTGACCTACATGTTTCATGTGCCGCTCAACCGATCCGCGTGCGAGGCGCTTGGCCGGGCGACCGCGGCCCGCCTGGGCCGCCGCTTCGGCCGTGACTTGGCGCTTCAGGCGGCAGACCTGGGATGGTCGATCCGCTTACCCGAAGGCGCCAGTCTGAGCCACGACGATTTCGCCTCACTTCTCAGCACCGACCGGCTCGAAGACGACGTGCTCGAGGGTCTGGATCGAGGCGATCTTCTTGCACAGCGGTTCCGGTTTATCGCGGCGACTGGCCTGATGGTCTTGCGGAACCCCGAGCCGGGCCGGCGCGTGCGTGTTGGCGGGATGAACTGGGTCAGCAGCCGGCTCTACCCCCTGGTCAAGGCGACCTGCCCGCAGCACCCGCTTCTCAAGGAAACGCGCCGCGAGGTGCTGCACGACCTGCTCGACGTGCCGGCCGCCGCGCGCTGGCTCGAGTCCGGGCCGGTCTTTCGAGCGCGCAAACTGACAAGCCTGTCGCCGTTTGCCATGGCGTGGATCAGCCCGTCGGCCGATGAAGCGGTCCAGTTTGAAACGCCCGCCGAGGCACTCCGCCGCCTGCATGCGCGGTTGACCACGGCCGCTGCGGGAGGAGTCGCATGAGGCGGCAACACGCGAATCCGGGTCGGGGTCAATCTTCCAACCTCGGGGGCTGGCTGCTCACTCCCGAAGGAGGGACGATTCACCCTGACGAGCGGATTGCGGTCATCGCCGACGTCCATCTCGGCTACGAGTGGGCCCGAGGCGCAGGGGGCGACTGTGTACCGGCACATTCGCTGGCCGAGACCTTCAAGAAGCTCGAGCGACTGCTGGCACGGTCGCCGGTCGATCGTCTGGTGGTTGCCGGCGACCTGGTGGAATCTCCCAGACCGTGTACGCGCACCGCGGCCGATCTAGCCCGGCTGACCCGCTGGCTGGGCGATCGAGGGGTTCGGCTGGTACTGATCGAGGGCAATCACGATCGCAGCCTGGCCTGGATGACGAACGACAAGAGCTTCACGAGCGTGATCGAGGCGCCTCTGATTCAAAGCCAGTTCGATGTAGCCGGCTGGACAATTGCTCATGGACACCGCCCTGTCCGGGCGGACCGGCTGATCTCGGGCCATCATCATCCGGTGCTGCGGTTTTCCGGGCACGCGGCGCCCTGTTTCCTGGTGAGCGAAGGCCGCATCATCCTTCCCGCGTTTTCGGGCAACGCCGCGGGGCTGGACATCGCCTCGGCCCGGCTCCCGGAGAGCTGGTTGCAAAGCTCGATGCGCTGTCTGGCGAGCACGGGAGGTGACTTGCTCGACTTCGGGCTCTTGCGGACACTCCACACGCGGATCGGCTGAACGCGCTGAGAAGAAGCCTGTGCCCGTCGCGAAGCTGGCCGCCTCGGCATTTACTTCTTGACGCGGGCGTTTGCGCATCGTAGTTTCTGCGCATGCGGATTTAGCAAACAAGGCAGAATGCCATGTACGTCCTCCTGGACCATCACTGGCTACTGTCCCATTTCTGCTGCGCTCGTTGTTCAATTCTAACAGGTTCACTGATTACCCTCGTTCACCGGTGAGGGGGATGATTTCATGATTGCATCAATGCAAAAAACCGGTTTCAGGTTGTCTTGCCTTGCGGGCATGTTCGCTGTGGCAATGGCCCTGCCCGGCTGCGGAGCTTCCCCGGCGAGCCCTTATCCGTTGCAAGTCTGGGGACGAATGACGCACAACGGCAATCCGTTGCAAGGCGGCCTGGTGATGTTCGAGCCAGAAGGGCCGGTCGGTAAAACCTGGGGCATCGGTGCGATTTCCGAGGACGGCAACTACAAGCTCGCTTCCTCCGTACCCGACCTTCCACTTCAGCCCGGGAGCTATCGCGTTTTCATCAAGCCCCCTTCGCCCAAGAAGGAAAGGAAGCACAGACGATCGGAGGAAGAAGACAACGAGTCTGACGAAAAGCAGATCGCGATCGCTGTGCTCTTCCCGGTTGCCAAGCAGTACTTCAAATCCGAAACCTCGGGATTGAAGGTCGAGCTCGAGAACGAGCCGACGCGGGTTGACATCGACCTGAAAGAAAAATAGGACCCGCCCGCCCCGAGATCGACAAAAAACGGCGTCCCGATGGGGACGCCGTTCACGATGACTTCAAGAAAAACGTCTCATGGGCACGTCAGACAGGTCGGAGTGACGACGGGAACCATGGTGCACTGCTGCACGGCCACGGTCCGGGGTACCTGGCGGGCGACAACGCGGTTGACGGTCACAGGAACCTGCTCCGCGACGCACACGGGAACCTGCCGCGACGCCGTTTCCTGAACCATCCGGCAAGTTTGAACGGGTATGCGTTCCACGCGCTCCTCGGCGACATAATTGCAGGTCGTAACCTGGTAAGGCTCAACCCGCTCTTCGGCGACCAGCTTGCAAGTCTGGACCTCGTAGGGCTCGACCCGTTCTTCCGAGACGTAGTTGCAGGTCGTGACCGGAATCGTTTCCACCCGCTGTTCTGACACCATCTCGCACGTTTGAACCTGGTAGGGCTCGACGCGCTCCTCGGCGACGTAATTGCAGGTCTGGACTTCATACGGCTCGACGCGCTCCTCGGCGACGTAGCGGCAGGTCTGGACCTCGAACGGTTCCACCCGCTCCTCGGTCACGTACCGGCACGTTGTGACGGGAACGGCCTCGACCCGCTCCTCACTGACATAGCGACACTGTGTCACGGGAACTTGACGAACCATGGTCTCGCGTACGTATCGGGTTTCGCTGACCTCGCGGGTCACCGGCCGGGACACCCAGACGCGCTGGCTGACCGTCCGCGGCGGACACTGTACTGCGACTGTTGCAGTCACTTTTTTGCGATGCAGGCAGCTCAGAAAACCACGCGGCTCGGCTTCACCACAGGCGTCGCATTCATGCACCGGAACACGAACCCTGCGTTCGACGACCGGACCGGGAACCGTGGTGTACTGCCTCTCATAGTAGCCGCATTCGACGGTTTCCTGACGAACCGTTGTCACGGGGCGGCAAACCGAGTACGGTTGCTCGACCATCACGGTCTCGGTGACAGGTCTCATCACCGTATACCGGCGTTCCTGGTTCACGGTCTGGTAGACCGGACGCTGCACGGTGTAGCGACGCTCGCGACGCTCGGTCTGGTACACGGGACGTTGCACAGTGTAGCGCCGCTCGCGACGCTCGGTCTGGTAGACCGGACGCTGCACGGTATAGCGACGCTCCATTTGCTGGGTTTTGACTACGGGACGCTGCACGGTGTAGCGCCGTTCCGTGTTCACGGTCTGATACACGGGACGTTGTACAGTGTAGCGCCGCTCGCGGCGTTCGGTCTGGTAGACCGGACGCTGTACGGTGTAGCGGCGTTCGCGGTTTTCGGTCTGGTACACGGGTTTCATCACCGAGTATTTTCGCTCGGTGTACGACGTTTCCCAGATCGGCCGCGAGACGGTGTAATTTTCCGTCTGGTAGGCCGTACGGTAGCGCGTCTCCATCGCAGTGACGGCTTCCGTTTCGTAGACGGTTTCATAAACCGTCTGGTAGACGGTCTCGACCTGGGGAGCCAGGCTCACCACATTCAATTGCGTGGCCACGACCGGAGCGGGCGCGCAGCGGTTGCACGCCCCTCCGCCATAAGTCGCCCACGCCGGCGCGGCGAATGCTCCCAAAAGCGCCGCGGCCGCGCCGGCAGCGAGGCGCACGACTTTCAGGGACTCGAACATGCGGTACTCCTCGGCGGATCTTCGGGCATCCCTGTCGCGATACGCCTGTCTTTGGTCTACTTTCACGGCCCGAAAGAATGCGCTGTCTCGTCCCTGAGAAAGCTCTCCGGTTCACTCCAAGGAAATGTCCTGGACAGATCGAGTTCAAGCTAAGATCGCGTGTACCATCTCGCCCTGCTCCGGACACACGGCGTAATTGTAAAGTCCATGAGCCGTACCTCCACAATCCACGGAGGTCACCCCAAGTTCTTTCAAGAATCGCACGCAGGGCGGTCGAATACACTACGATCGAGACTCGCAATAAGCCTTCCAGACCAGTATAACACTGGCTGCCGGCCCGTCTCACGAAATCGGTGGATTTCCTGAAGTCGCAGGTCGCCTTATGCCGATCAGTAGCAACTTGACAAATTCGCCAGCCCGGCGACCAGTCACTTCCAGTGCACACCATGCGCCAATCCGATCCAGCCGTGATCCATCGCCCACTACAGGCAAAGCCGTAAGGCTACATCGGGCAGCACAATCCGAGGAATTGTATGACTTGTGCGGACAAAGGAAGGGGGAAGTTTCGCTCAGGACCCGGATTGTAATTGTTTCAAAACCGACTGGGCCTGGCTGCGAATGCTGACGAGTCCCGATCGTGTCAGATTATCAATTTCCGATCGCAGCGATCGGGCCAGATCGGGACTCCCGGCAGAAAGGGAAGTCTGCAACGCCTGTAGGGCTTCCAGTTCGATGGCTTCGATCTTGTTCTGCTTTTCCGTCGTGCTGGTCAATTCGATAACGCGATCGAGACTCTCGGTCGTCAGCATCTCGCGGAGTGTTTCTCTGGCCGCCGCATCGCCTTGCCGACCCAGTGCCACAGCGGCGTTATAGCGGACATAGCGGTTATCATCGCTCCTCAGCCGTTCTTGCAACGCCTGTCGCGCGGCGTCGCCATGGAAAAATCCCAGCGCGTATGTGGCCACCTGGCGCAACTCGGGCTCGGAGTCTCCGGTGGCCTCCCCCAGCGCGGCGACGGCTCGCGAATCGTCGAACTTCCCTTCGAGCCGGGCGGCATGTTTCGCCAGGCTGGCCGCTGCCTCGATCCGCACCGACAGATCCTGGGCGGGCTGGAGCGCCAAGGTCAGCGGCTCGATCGGGTCCAGCTTGCGGTTGTCTCCCAGAGAGGCGTCCAGCGTCTGGAATGCGCCAATCGTCTTGATCAGGTAAACCTTGAGCTCGGCATTCTCACTGGTCTTGAGCTCGGCGGAGAGCAGATCGGTAAGCTCGCCCAGAAGGCGCGGATCGTTGGCGAGCTTCGCGTCATTCTGGATCAGGCTGGCGAGCTCGAAGGCCGACCGCCAGTCTCCCGAGGCCTGCCGCAAGCGCCGCACATAGTCCGCCGGGTCGCGTTCACCGCCGGCCAGCTTGCCAAAAAGCAGCCAGACCAGGATCACGACCGCCACGACCACGGCCGGGATCACGAAGAGCTGGACGACAAAAGTCGCCGAGGGGGCCTCGACGGGGGGCAGATCCGGCAGCGGTGGCGGCTGTCCCGGGTCGGTCTCAAAATTCGGACGGCTCAAGCTATGAGGGTCTTGCAATGTCGGCGCACTCAACGAGTCCAAGGCGCCTCGCCCTGGCCATGACATGGCTCTCGTGCGAGCGGGGTTCACCAGTCCAGTGTAGGGATTGGAACGGCCGCGTCAAGCAAGCGAGGCCCCTCCCCGACAGGCACAGCAGTCACCTTTACATGCCCCGGAGCGCGGCCTGGACAGTCCGCCAGCCATGATCCCGGCAGGCCTCTCACATCCGAGCGTGACGGATAAAACGGATGCAGTAGTCAGGTGATACGCGACGAACAGTACAGATGGGAAGATCAGGAGGTCCATGCCGGGGTTTTGCGACGGTCGGCGACGGTCGATAATGCCTCGACCGTCGCACCTTATCCCATTGCGCCACAAAGACTTGGGGCACGTGCGACGGTTGCGACGGTACTTTACTTTATTTTACTTACAAAGAGTAAGTACCTACAAGTACCGTATTACTGTGTACGATATATTATATAGGAAATGACCGTCGCAACCGTCGCAACCGTCGCACGGCCGCGACCGTGGACCGTGGACCGTGCCTGACCGCCCCGCCCCGGCTCGCTCGATGACCTGTGCATCCCATCCCGCCCGGGAACTGGCGGGGCTAAACAATCCGGGGTTACGAGACGCTGGATGGCCCCTCTCCTCGCTGGTCACGGCTCGTCTCGTTCCGAGGCCTCATCCAGTTGATTCCGCGTCAGCGGGCGGCGCTGCGCACGGCGGATGCGAAGCACGCGAACGGTATCGCTGTCGATCGTGAATATCGCGCGATAGACATTGGGCCGTCTTCCGAATAGGGTCTCGCGCAGCTCAACATCGAGCTTGCCGTGCTCCCTGGCATGCGGACAACGCTGAGGATTCGTGTCCAGACTCTGTAAGCTCGCCTGAAAGCGATCGAACCAGCGGGCGGCGGTAGCTGGAGCCTTTCGGGCGGCCCAGGTATAGGCCAGCTCGAGATCCTCAACCGCGAGCCGCTGGAGGACCACGCGGAATTTCATCGAGATTCGCCGCCTCGATGCTTGGCGCGAACGGACGCAAACGCGTCCGCGAGGGGAACCCCTGGATCGCCCGCGTGCCAGTCGGCGAGGGATTCACGGACGGCCTCGAGGTCTTGCTCGTCCTCTTCAAGTGCCCGCAAAGCACTGCGCAGGAGCTCATCCTCGGAGGTGTATCGGCCCGAGGCCATCTGCTTGAGCACGAGTTCTTGCAGGTCTGGTGGAAATGGGTAAGGCATACTCTAACTCCCCCGAGCACTCGAACACGACCACGCCGGTGCGGACCTCTCCGCTGTTCGGCGCGGGTCTCCTGAGCCCGCCGTCTGCTCGACCGCAAAGTCTCACGCCTGGTCCGAGATTGGAGACCTACGGTCACGCCAGTGGCAAGGTCTGGAGACCTTGCCACAGCATGGTTCCGGCTTGCAAGACAGTCGGGAACGTGCTTCTCGCACGTTCCTTAGTATACTGCCCCCTCTACCAGACTGTCGCGGCTCTTTAACCAACTCTCCACGGCGATCAATCCCTTCGGGGCGTCAACTCACACGAGAAGTCGCCGCAGATCAGGCGGTGTGGACCCGTGCCGGACAGGTTCAGCCTGGCAAAAGTGACGGACTTCACCTCGTGGGGCTTGATCCATACCCATTGAGTCAAGGTCTCCCCGTCGAGGCGGAGTTGGACCTGGGCAATTCCCTCCTGGTCGCCGCCTTCCACCGTGACCACAGCGGTCGGCGGGGTCGACGTCGCGGCCAGGTCGATGCATCGGGCGGGAACGCGGGCCACGTTCAGGGCGGGTGATCGCACTTCGGCGACGTTCTTGAGAACCACAGGGGCAGGTGCACGAGGTGGCAGCTTCAGGCCGTCCAGGTCAATGGCGCCAACCTGTTCGGCGATCAACGCGGGGCGGGAATCGTCTTTCACGACGCCGAGCCGCACGTTCTCGAGCTGCAAGGCATGGACATTCCGGGCGTAGAGGCCCCACGCCGGCAGGGGACGGGCGTCGACACCGGGGGCCCGGACCTCGGTGTGCGCCGGGTCGATCGCCCCCCCGCCGGTGAATTCCAGGCTCACCTCGCGCAGGCTCACGCGCTCGATCGGGGCTTTGGCCCAACTCTCGATCGAGGCGGCCGCCAGGTTCACGCCGGTGGCCGTCATGTGATCGATCGACACCCGGCCGGCCGTGTTACCTGGCTTGATCGATAGGTGCAGTGGCGTGGTCACGTCGTGCATGACAATGTCGGAAATCTTCACGTCGTCGAGAACGCCTTCGGTCTCCATCCAGGCGCCGGGCTGAAGGCAAAGGCCGGCCAGCATGTTGGTGCGATGCTTCTCGCGGGAAGTGCGGTGCTCGAACCGGCCAGGCCCGTAGAACAGGCAGTCGTGGATGATCAGGTCCTGCGCCGGGGCGATCAGGCGAATGCCGTTGCAGGACGAGTTGATCACGCAGCCATCGATCAGCGTATCTTCCCAGTAGCCGCCCGCGATGCAGTCGTCTCCCGTGAAGAATGAACAATCGATAATTCGCACGTCGCGGCAAGGCTGACCCTTGCGTCCCCGGAAGTGGACGCCATCCCACCCGCCGGTGCACACGACTCCGCGGATCTCGACATGGCTGGACCGTTGCAGCAAGATCGCGTAATTGGCCGCATCGCGAACGTGGACATCGCGAATGACGATGTTTTGAGAGTCGCCAAAGAGCACCGCGTGCGGCCCGCGCATGTGCTCCTCGCCGTGGGCATCGAAGACCTTGTTGCCGTCGATGACGCCCGATCCGGTGATCGCCACGTTCTCGACACCCACAGCCAGCACCAAGGCACGATACCACGGGTCGCGCTCGCCCGGCCGGCTTTCGGGGGGCGGATAGCTTTCGTATTGATCGAGATCGGGCGTGCCGACAAGCACGGCGCCAGCCTCGAGCACTAGAGTGATCCCACTTCGCAGCCGAACGGTGCCGGTCAGATATCGGCCGGGCGGCACGCGAACCTGGCCGCCGCCGGCCGCTGTGCACGCCCCGACAGCACGGTTGAGCGCCGCCGTGTCGAGTGTCTTGCCGTCACCCTTGGCCCCCTGCTCCATGACGTTGACGACCGTGGCGGCATGGACCCACCCCGATGCGGCAAGCAAAGTCGCGCTGACCGCCAACCTTACCCAGCAAGATTGTTTCATAAATCGATCCTGGCTCGCACTCACCGCGAGGGTCCGTCAGGCAAACTCGCCCCGAGCGGTCCCCGCAGTCTATTCCTGCAGCATAGCAGACCGGCAAATCCGAACCCGAACAGAATTTGGTTGATTATGCCAGGTAAGACCGATAACCTCTTGCCCATTGGAGGACTGAATCCAGTCACCCGCACGTGAGTGAGTCAAATCGTGAAAAGCATCATCCGATTCAAGTTCGGGACGGCACGCCCCGAAGTCGCCCTGACATGTCTTCTGTTCGCCTGCCTGATTCCCGGCTCAAGTGCCGTCGGGCAGCCCAGTGCGGATGGTGACCGTAAGCCCGTGGTGCTGGTGCCGCCCTTTGAAAACGTGTCCAAGGTGCACCAGAACATCAATTACGAGGTCGCGAACGGTACCAACCCCGATAGGCCGAAACGCCGCTTCGTCGTCGACCGGCTGACCGAGGCGCCCCGGTCAATCCTCGAAAACCGGCTGGTGAATCTGGAAGGACTCACGGTGCTCGAGCGACAGCGAATCGACGCCCTGCTGGTCGAGACCCAGTTCGGCTTGAGCGGCCTGGTTGATCCCGAAAAGGCCATCAAACTGGGGAAGATGCTGGGTGCCAACCTCGTCGTGATGGGCACGGTCATGGACCTTCACAGCGAAGTCGTCCCGTTCCAGGGCTATGGGATCAAAACCAGGAATTCCAAGGTGTTCTGCCAGATTCGCCTGCGGCTCGTGGACATCGAGACCGGCAAGATCCGGTTCAACAAAATCTACGCCGGATCACGGCAGTTTCTGGCGACGAACTTTGGCGGCCAGGACCTCAAGAACAACAGCGACCCGTATTACGGGGCCATCGAGGCGGCGTTTGAAAAGCTCGAGGGCGACACCGAGTTCGAATCGGCGCCGTTCGGTGCAAGCCCGGCAAGACCGACGCGGGCGACGCTGATGGGATGGTGGAAGTCGAGTTCGCTCCCAAGCCAGAGAACTGCGATATCGAGGTCAACGGCAAATATGTCGGTGGTTCGCCACTCAAGCGGCGGATGCCCGTCGGTAAGGAGTTCAAGATCCGGATCGGCAAGGGCGGCTACAAGGATTGGGAAGGCGTGATCGTTCCCGAGAAAGGGCTGCGGATCACCCGCGAGCTCGGCCCGAGCCATTGATTCCCTTCGTTCAAGGACCAGGCCGGAATACGCCGGCCGATCTCCGTACCCGAGACACGGGCCATGCCGCTTTTCCGGCCTGGAACACCAGCGGACTTCGATTGGCACTTCCCCCTCGATCACCCCGTGGAGCCCTTTCCGTGAACCAGATGCTTTCCCCGGCCCGAGTCAAGGCCATGGCCGTGCTGCTCATGTTGGTCTGCTTCAGCCAGAGCGCGAGTCTGGGATTTCAGCGGCAGAAGGCCGCCAGGAAGACGAAACCCCAGACGTCGGCCGATGCTTCGTTCGATCCGGGCAAGCTCACGAAGCTCGCCGTGATCACGGTCGGAACCAGTAACGGGGGTGGAATCCATGCGCTTTCGCCCAGGGCAGAGCGATCAGCAGCGGCTGATCGAGGACGAGTTCGTCCAGGTCCTCGTGCAGAAGGGTTACAGCCTGGTCTCGCGATCGGATATCGCCTCGGTCGTCAAGGAACAACAATTCCAGCGCGCAGGATTGACGGAAGACAATGCCGCCGCGCTGGGCAAGCTGCTCAACGTTCCGGCCGTGTTCGTGCTGCGGATCACGGAAAGCGGTACGGAGAACCAGCGTGATCCCAGGAACGGCGCGTCGGTCATCGTGGGAAGAGGCGCGCTGGGAGCGCGCCTGGTGAGCGTTGAGACGAGCGGGATCTTATGGACCGGGAAGCACTCCGAGCAGGTGGTCGTTCGTGGTCGGGGAGAAAATACCCTGGTGCTCTCTGAAGTCGCCAGAGACCTTGCCCTGGCCTTCCCGGCCAATCCCGGCGCGGCGGCAGTTCGTCGGCCGGTTCGTTCGACCCGAAAAGCCTGACCAAGCTCGCGGTGATCACAGTCGGCAATACGATTCACCGGCCGGGACAGGAGATCCAGAACGACAACCAGCGGCAAGTCGAGGATGAGTTCCTCCAGGTGCTCCTCGACAAGGGCTACAGCCTGGTCTCGCGGTCGGATATCGCCTCGGTCGTCAAGGAACAACAGTTCCAAAGATCCGGACTGACCGAGGACAACGCTACCAAGCTCGGTAAGCTGCTCAACGTGCCAGCCGTGCTCGTCGTGCGAATCACCGAGTGCACGGCCGAGAGTCAGCGAGTAGCCCGTGTGCCCAATCAGGTCTTGATGGGCCGAGTGTCGCTGGGTGCGCGGCTGATCAACGTGGAAACCGGGCTCATCTCGTGGACCCTCGCGCAATCCGATTCGCACACGCTGGCCGGCCGTGGCGAGCTGTCCATACTTTTGGGCCGCGTGGCCAACAAGCTGGCCAGCAGCTTCCCCGACAAGAACGGCACGCCGGAGAAAAGCG
Source organism: uncultured Planctomycetaceae bacterium (assembly GCA_963797295.1). Classification (GTDB taxonomy): domain Bacteria; phylum Planctomycetota; class Planctomycetia; order Isosphaerales; family Isosphaeraceae; genus Aquisphaera. Next base: position 144,602 of record CAWCPP010000050.1, on the reverse strand, counting down.
CCAGGAAAAAAGGACAGCCTTCGCGGTCATAACCAGGCGAGGGCACGCAGTCGGGCCGGATCTGCTCCCGAGAGAAGCCCGCTGAGCACTTGGGTATCAAACTACACTCTGGTCAACCGGCGCGGGCTGGGCCGGGGACTTCGACCTTTTGCCTCTTCCAAAGGTAATAGAGGGGGATTCCGGCCAGGATGCTCAAGAGCGATGTGGCCGAGACCAGTGTGCGCTGGTAGAAAGCCGCGCCGGTCAAGAGGGTGGTGAGGATCAGGTAGATCGCGGGCGTCAGCGGATAGCCGGGCGTGCGGAACGGGCGGTGCAGGTCTGGCATTTTCCAGCGAAGCACGAAGATCGAACTCATGGCAAGCATCGAGAAAATCGACAACCCCACGCTGGCGTAAATCACGATACTCTCGAACGATCCGGTCCAGAGCAGGATCAAGGTCATCACCACCTGGAAGCCGGTCGCCGTGCCTGGAGTACCGGCTTGCCGGGTGAGCCGGGCGGCCATGGAAGGAAACTGGCCAGCCCGGGCCATCGCATAGATCACGCGCGGACCGAGCAGCAAGTAAACGCTCAAGGTGGAAAGGAGCATCAGGCCGATCACCACGCTGATCGGGCCTGACCACTGCGGGCCGAAAAGTCTCCGGGAGGCAATCTCCGCAATGGGGGCGACGACATCGAGACCTTGCTTGTTGGCGGGGTCGTTCACCAGAGCCTGTACGTCCGCGACCGGGAGTGCCAGGGCGTAGACCACGTTGACGCCCAGGTAAATCGCCATCACCCCGGCCGTGCCAATCAAGATGGCTCGCGGCAGAACTTTCTGGGCGTCCCGGATCTCCCCGGCGAGGTACGACGCACCGTTCCATCCCGTGTAAGCGTAGTAAATGTAGACAAGCGAGAACAGCATTGTCGCAACGAGCTCGCCGTGGACCGGCTTGGCATCATGCAGGTTGCTAGCGTGCGGCCATCCCACAGCCAGCCCGGCCGCAATCAGAAGCCCGAGTGCCGCGAGCTTCAGCCCCGTGATCCAGCTTTGAATTTTGGCGGTCCGCTCGCGACTGGATACGTGAATGACCGCAAAGATCAGGATCGCCATCGTGGCGACCACGCGCTGAATCACAACGGCCTTGGTCCCTTCCAGATTCAGTGGCGCCAGAAGGTATTTCGACGAGGCGAATGCCGATGCCGCGCTCGGTCCGGAGAATCCGGCCAGAAAGGATGTCCAACCCGAAAGAAATGCCGCCAGCGGCCCGTATGCGTGGTAAAGATAAACGTAGTCGCCACCGGTGTGAGGCAGCGCGGCGGAGAGCTCGGCGAGCGTCAGGGCACCGCAGGCGGCAATCACCCCTCCGACGACCCAGAGGATGAGCATGTACTGGTTGCTGCCGACAAGGGCCATGGTGTAGCCGGATGTTGTCAAGACCCCGACACCAACCATGCTTGCGACGACGACAAAGATCGCCATCGGCAACCCGAATTCGGCTGGCATCGCGGTGTCCCGAACCTGGAGCGATCCTGCCAACTGTGAGTTTATGTCGTTTTCAGGCATCGAAGTAATCAAAAAAGATTGGCAAGTTGGGGTCGATTGGGTAAGTTTCTAGAGAAAACGAAGAAAATTCGGTGAACATCTGGAAACCGAGGACCGTGTCTTAGAATAATGAATGTGGCTTAACGACGTACTTCAGGAACCCCTTGCAAGCACTGATGTCTGGAGGTGTCTCCCGTGCGTGAGCTTCGGACCCTGAGGCCGACCCGCGTGGGGTCGCGCGTTCGGAGTGTCCAAGGAAGGCTCTCCATCGAGTTCGGGGACGAGGATGAGGCTGAGCATGATCAGCTCAAGGTTGATCAGCCGGCCAGGAGTTCCGGATTTCGCCGTCCAACCAAGACGTCTGCGGTGAACCAGGAGCGTTCACCCGGCGCGAGGGCCAGTGCTCCCGTTTTCCATCCGCTGGCGTATCGTAGCGTGGTGGCGAGCTGGCCCGTCGAGTGGCGTGAGCTCTGGGGCCAACGCGCCAACGATCTGGAAGAAACCGGCCTGTCGTGGCGAGACGCGGAAACGCAGGCCTTTGTCGAGGTCTGGCACAAGTTTCGGAACTCGGCAGAGGCGCCGCCGTCCACGAAGGACAGTCCTGCTCAATAATGCGAGGCACTGTTTTCCTCGCCCCAAGATTCGGGCCGACGAATGGCCAACGCTGATACCGCAATGTTTTGCGTTCAGTCATCCCGGCGGGACCTCTCCCCGCTGATACTCTGTTTGGCCTCGGCCTTCTCGGTCTTCTGAAACTTGGCGATGAAATTCTCCTTGAGCCGAGGTGCGCGGGGAATTTCCAGGGGGCGGAACCCTGCCTGCTTGATTTCCTGACGGAATTCTGCCTGGGTGGCGCGGATGTGTTTGAGCACAAACCCCGTGCTCCTTCCCTCGACGCGATCAAACTCGACCAGGAAGATCATTCCTCCCGGCCGCAGCGCCTGATGGATCGAGGCCAGAATCTTTTCGTGATTTTCAAGGTGATGGTACACGTCACAAAGGAAGACCACGTCCACGGAGCCGGCTGGCAAGTTGGTGCTGTTCTGTGTGCCGCGAACCGTGGCTATCTGGGGTTGCCCATGAGACTTGGCGTCGTCGGCGATATGGTCAAGGAAGTCTTTCGAAACATCGACCGCGTAAACTTTTCCTCCGGCACCCACGGCGTCGGCGAACAGCCGGGTGAATAGACCGGTCCCCGCGCCGACGTCGGCCACGGCCATGCCCGGCTTCAGATCCAGGATTTCGGCGATTTCCCGGCGTTTGAGATAAACCTCGCGGTCATTGTTCTCGAAACGCTTGATGAAATCCTTGACGTTCCCTTTCTGAAACTGGGCATTGATCTGAGGGTCAACCTGCTTGGAATGCCCTTTGGACGGGGTGGCATCTGGTGCGCTTGGGGTTTGTGCCCCGAGACCCGCCGCGAACAAAAACCCGCCCGAGACAAAGGCAATCGCAACTTGCTGCACGCATCGAGGCACCATTTTCGCCCTCCGCTTTCCTTTGAGCATCGCCCCGTGACCATCCGTGACGATGATGACCCGAGAGCATCCGTCACGATGATAAGAAGGTCCTAGTTAACCATTCTCCGGCCGCTTGACCAAGAGGCCGTCGCCTCACCCGAACGATTTCGGCAGGGTAGTCTCTAAACAGGTGATTAGATCCGCGGCGATGTAGACGCGGCAAGAGTGCCTGGAGCAAAATGTTCATGTCGAACAAAGCCTGGCATGGGCCGAACTCCTAGAACGGAAATCAGACCGTTGGTTATGTTCGCCACAGCGAGTCGGGTGACTTTGATCAGGAGGCAACGCCTGAAAAGCACGGACTCAACTCCCGTTCCACGACGCGGCTCTGTCTCGGTCACAGAATCGAAAAGAACGGCGATGGATGATCAAAGTTTCCATGTTCCGCCACGGCTTCACGCCTGGGAGCCGGGAATCTCGCTGGCGCGTCCGGAAGCCACCGAAGTGGTTGTCTTGCTGGTCAATCTCGACCCGAGATCCGATTGTTCCAGGTTTGAGCAGTTGCTTCAGTGGGAATTGCTCTCTGAAGAAGAGCGAGCACGAGCACGCCGCTTCGTACGGTTTCGCGACGGCCGACGCTTCGCCGTTTGCCGTGGGTCCTTGCGGCTGATTCTCGGGCAGATGACGAATACGCCCCCACCCGCAGTCACGTTCGGGTTCGGGCCAGGGGGCAAACCGGAGCTTTCCGGTTCCCGCGCCCCCGACGATCCTCCGTGGCCCCGATTCAACGTGACTCACTCGGACGAACTCGCCTTGATCGCGGTCAGCCTCGACAGAGAACTCGGGGTTGACCTCGAGCGAACACGAACAATCGCAGAAGCCAGGCGGATCGTGGAGTCGTACTTCACTCCGGCCGAGCAGGCCCAGTTCGACGGGATCGACCCGAGCGAATGCATGCCCGCCTTCCTCAGGGGCTGGACGCGTAAGGAAGCGATCCTCAAAGCCAAGGGCGTGGGGCTCGCGGGACTGGCGAGCAGCTACGAAACCATGTTCGGAATCACCAAGCTGACTGACAGATTCTCACCCACCACCCCCTTTCATCGCATCGGAGAGTGGCGCCTCTGGGAGGCGCTGCCCCGGGACGGGTACTTCGCGGCCCTGGCCGTGGATGACGCTCCTCGCCCGGTCGCCGACGCTCCGACCATCGACTCTCCGCCTGGCGATCCCGCGTTGCGTGACGAGCAATGATGGACGTAAACTCGATACTGGCATGTCCAACGGGAGGGAGGGTGCTCGTGCCAGGCAAGTTGCGGCCGGGCGGTCACTGACTCCAGGCATCAGGAAAGCTGCGGCCGACTATGGAACTGGTCGTCCTTGGTCTCATCGTCATCTTCATTTACGCCTTCATCCGGGTGCTGGCCTCGTTCAATACCTGGGTGACCGGCGCACGCTACCGCGCTTACCGCCAGCTTGCCCATCGATTTGGGGGCCGCTATGAGAGCCGGGGGATGAGCGATCCCCCCACGGTCAGCTTTCACTATCGCGGTACCGCCGTTCGCGTCGGACTGGCACCGACCATCCCCGGTCAAACGACGATATCCCGCACCCGCGTCGTGGCGCGGTTCCGGTCGGGTATCCCGTTCCGCCTCGAGCTTGCTCCGGTCTCCCGTCCCGCCCCAACTCAGCCGCCCAAGGGAACACGCGTGGTGAAGACCGGCGATAGGGAGTTCGACCAGGTGTTCCTCGTCCAGGCCAACGACGCCGAAATGGCGCGTGATTTCTTGAGCCCCCAGGTTCGGATGGCCGTCGTCAACCTTCAGCGGCTGGTGCACACTGGCGGAATGCTGGTGTCGATCAATCCGGAACGGCTCCTGGTCCAGATCGACCGGAATCTCGGTCAGAGCACAGAAGCCCTGTGCCTCGCCGTGCAAGAGTCGCTAGCGGTCCACGACGGCCTGCAACTTGGAGTCAGTCGCCGTATGAGGCAAGGAATTGCGATCGTCGACAGCCCCGGAACGGCCGCCGAGGATCAGGGTCCGCCCGTGTGCAAGGTCTGTGGCGAGATCATCGATAGTGGACCCGTCATGGTCTGCACGAGCTGTCGCACTCCCCATCACGCGGATTGCTGGGAATATGTCGGGGCATGCTCGATCTACGGCTGCGGCTGCAAGCAGGCAGACCCCGTTGTCGGGTCGAAAGCCTGATCGTGCGATGCTCGGCGTAGAAATTTTGCCTTGATTCCCGGCCACGATTGGCCGGTGATTTGCTCCACCACGCGGATGGCCGAAATCACCGTGGCCATGGTTCCCTGGCCCGGAAACACGGAATCGCCCACGACCCAAAGTCCAGGCCCGAAAACGTCCGACCCCACGGCAAGAAAATTGCTGTTGGAGCGTGCGACCGGCGCACCCCCCACGGCGCCCTGCGTGCGCCGGGTGTAACGCTGAAAACTGCGCGGCGAAGCAAACTCGGCGTGGACGAGCGCCTGCTTCGCTCCAGGCAACGCTTGCTCCAGGGCGGTGAGCATTCGCTGCTGGTAGTGAGCTTTCTTTTCGCTATAAGTCGCGCGGTCCATGCCTTGCCAGTGAGCCGGTCGCGTATGAGTTGACATTGTGGCCACGCGGCAATGCCTGGGACCATAACCCTCGTCCTCGGGCGGCGAGAGCGAGATCAGTACGTTGTTACCGTCGTGGATCGGCTGCTCATAGGCTTGCAAAACCTGGTGGAAGAGTGGGCCGTCGTCGGCCAAGGCCGTGCGGTCGAAAGCGACGTAGCCGGTGAAGGCGCTCCAGGCCGCGCGCGATCGTCGCTCGCGGCGGGCGAGCCGCCCCCCCAGGCTTTTTCCCAGCAGCCTGGCCGCCAGATCAAGCGGCATATTGAGGGCGACCTGACGGGCAGATAACCGCTCTCTGCGCCTGGTCACGACCTCGAAAGGCGGCTGTCCGACCTTTCCATTTCGTTCCGACTTGTCGATCTCGACCCGGTCCACGAGAGTTGCGGTTCGGAGATCGCCGCCCATGTGGGCAAATTGATGTCCGATGCCCTCGGCCAGAGCCCGCATGCTCCCCCTGGGACGGCTCATCCCGAACCGGTACGCTTGCAGGCACGCTGCGGCATTGGCGAATGGCACGGTTTCCGGGCCGGCCTGGGCGGTGTCTTGCAAGAGCATGGCAATCAGCGCCGGAATGGGATGTCGTTATGAAGACCCAGCAGGCAAAGGACATGACTGACAGTCAGGGCCGAGGTTGCCGCCGCCAGAATCCCGGTTATTCCGAGGATTTGAAGATCGTGAACCAGATCGTTCCATCCTCTGAGCGGCAGCCGGGGAATATCACCCGCGGCGCGGAAGAGTCGGCTGCCCACCGCCGCCTGGAGCCTCCAGAACAGTCGCTGGGCCCTCTCGCTTCGACGTCCGTTGCCAAAGACCGCCGTTGCCAGCGACTGGAACTGATCGCGATCGGCAACGATGTCGAGCGTCCTGTCCGGGAGATGGACGCGATACGATGACGTGAGAACGGATTGAAACCCGAGCCCCAGCACGTCGAGAAAGTCGGCGATCGGCTGTCCGGCTTGCAACCCCATCAACGCCGTGGCCCCGGCGTCGAAGGTGAATGGTCCGCGCTGAAAATGACCCGCGCAGCCGCCCAGCTTCGTGTGCGCTTCAACGAGCGCCGTACGTAAACCCAGTCGCTGTGCCAGCGATGCCGTCGCGAGTCCTCCCATCCCAGCGCCCACCACCACCAGATCGTAGACCAACAGATCCTCCGTAACGTGCCGAATCGAGCCCAATGAGCCTGGAAAATCAAGTCCGGAATCACTCGCCCTGTGGAATCCTATAGTAATGTAAGCAGCCTGATTCCATTCGTCGCCCGGCAAACCGTCCGTAACTGCCGATTTCCCGGCAGTTGCCGATTTGATAAAGTAAAGATTCACAGGGCCGGTCTGTTTGGCGGGCGAGGCTCAGGGTTCTTGTCGTGGGATCAACCCTGGGGTGGAAGCTAAGGGAGAGCGTGGAATGTCGAGACTCGTGAAGATGGCGACTCGTGGTGAGCTCCCACTCGGCGCGGCCAAGGAAGTCGAATTCGAGGGCCGAGTTTACGGCCTGTTCAACGTGGACGGAGAGATCATGGCGATGGACGCCATCTGCCCCCACCAGGGAGGTCCGCTCGTCGATGGACCCGTCGAAGGACTCATGGTGACCTGCCCTTGGCACGGCTGGCAATTCAACATCAAGACCGGGGGGACTCCGCTCGGCCCCAAGATCAAGCAAGCCGTTTTCGAGGTCACGATTGAAGGTGACGACGTGCTGGTCGCAGTTCCTTGAACCTTGCTGCCCGCGCATCTGCCGTGTGTGTGGCCAGCAAGCCCTTCTCTGTTCCGTCTCAGCGTACCTCTTTTGTTCCAGCCTCTCCCGACCTGAATCAACGTGATCGAATTCCGTGGTTCATTATCGCCCCTTTCGCAATTCCGATCCGCCGGCCCTGGTCGGGCTCTGGAACCGTTCGATCCCGGCGCGGGGGCCGTACGCCCGCTCCGCGTGCACGAGCTGGACAGCCAGGCTTTCGGCACAGTCCATTTTGATCGGCATGGGCTGATTGTTGCTGAGAGCGAGGGCCACATTCTTGGCTATGTCCACGCGGGGTTCGGGCCGGACTTACCGGTCGAGTCGTCCGCTCCCTTCTCGCTCGATCCGGCTCTGGGAACCATTGCCATGCTCGCCGTCGATCCGGAAGTCCATGATCCGGACCTTGCGCGAGGTTTGATTCTCGCGGCCGAACGCTATTTGCGATCTCACGGAGCGCTGGTGCTTTACGCCGGTGGACAGTTTCCGCTCAATCCCTTTTACTGGGGACTTTACGGCGGGGCCGAGGGTTCGGGCATTCTGTCAAGCCATGATTCTTTCCACGAGACCTTGAGAGCGATGGGCTACGAACCGTCGACCACGACCGTTTTTCTTGAATTCAATCTCGCAAACCCGGAAACACGCGACGCTCGTGCCGTGTTGATTCGCCGCCAGACCCAGCTCGTGATCGAGGAAGATTGTCGACCGGCGCAGTGGTTGGAGAACCAGTCGCTGAGCAATTTTCATCTGACTCGTTTCCGCCTGCTGGCCCGATCGGGCGGAACCGAGCTGGCCCGGGCCACGACCTGGGACATGAGCTGGTTCGGCCGCGGTGACGGTCGAACCCGCACCGGACTGATTGCCGTTGAGGTGTCCTCGTCGCAGCGCCGCAAGGGCTACGGCCGCCACCTGGTATCCGAAGTGATCCGGTGGGCTCGGGAGCACGGCTTCATCCTCGTCGAAGTGCAGACCTCGACCACCAACGAGCCCGCCATTGCCCTGTACGAGACTGTGGGGTTCACGCCTGTCGATGCGTCCATCGCCTATCGTCTCCCGGCTCACTTGCTCGACCGCTCGAAGCCCATGTGAGGTTGTGATCGAATCAGGCTGTCGATTATTCCCCAGCTTGCTCTTGCACATCAGAGCCGTTCTGGTATCCACTTTTTGAAGGCTTTTCCTGGACGGCCGGTCGGAGCGATTCCATCCGGCCAATTCCAGCCAGGCGCACATCCTTTGGGATTGACCGCTGCATTGCCGTGAGGCAAACCGCCGGTCGCAAAAGGACGAGACGATTCATGGCACGTCGCACACTTAACCGACACGAGCTCCGCGCAGCGGCGGAAGCCGCCGAGGCGCTTGGCTTGAATACTCCAGCCGACTCTCGTTCGCGGCGTCCGGCCCGCGATGGCTCCGAGCCGCCTCCGTTGCGGTCCAAGCCGGTGGCCGGGCCCCGGATGCGAATGGTCTGGGCCGTCTGTGATATGGGTGGGCGAACCATCGCCACATTCGAATACGCGCAAAAGGTCGAGGCCGAAGCCCACATCGCCGCACTCAAGGCGCGGGGCAAAGGTCCCCACTTCTTGCGCAGGTCAAGGAACCGATGGCCTCGGGGAATGAGGAGCGGCGATAGCGAGTTATGGCGGACATGACCGCGCCAGTCATGCACTTACGCCGAGGGACGAGCCCTAAGTTCCAGCTTGATTTCGATCGGCCCGAGTCCGAGCAAGTGCCAGGCCCACATGGCGCGTCGCCCAGCGGACGACGAACCAGTCGTAGAGCGGAGGACACCATTGAGCGGCCGTCAAGCCGGCCCAGGCGAGCCAGCTCGGTACAAGGAAAGTCTTCTTGCCGTCGATGCCCCGGAGTATGGCCCGCACCACGCGCGGGGTCGGCTCGCCAGTCGGGATTCCTGCCGGGCCGCCACTTGCCGCAAGTGCTCTGCTGGTAAACTCGCTCGCCGTACGCCCCGGGCAGGCGGCCCAGACGCGAACGCCGGTGCCACGCAGCTCGTACTTCATGCTTTTGACCAGGCCATTTACGGCATGTTTGCTCGCGACGTACACCGCCGAATAGGGTATGCCCTCAAAGCCCAGAACCGACGAGATCTGAAGGATCTGGCCCCTGCCCCGAGCCCGCATGTAACGCGCGGCCTTCTGACTCAAATCCATCAGAGCCATCACGTTCAGTTCCATGATCTGGCGAATGGCGTGAGCATCTTGGTCGGCAAACTCAGCGTAATGGCCCATACCGGCGTTATTGATCAGCAGGTCGAGGCCGCCCGGGAATTCGGTGGCCCACTCCCACAGGCGGTCGCGGAAGCCGGCATCGCCGAGGTCTCCTGCAAGGATGTGAACCGATCCGGGGGGCAACTCGTCGGCCAGTTGCTCGAGCCGATCCAGGCGCCTGGCCGTTGCCAGCACTGTGACTGCTCGATCCTGGACGAGCTGGCGGACCATCTCCCGTCCCAGGCCCGACGATGCTCCGGTGACGAGCGCGAGAGCAATCACTGGCATCGCGGAATCATCCTCCCGTGAGCTGGGAATATTCAGCTACGGTAAGCGGCTTGGCGCGTCAGCGGTGCATCTGCCTCATCGGCAGATTCGGTTCCCAATTCTGGTGACCTTAACATTTTTTTTCGGACTACTTCCTGCGGCACACGACCTTGGACCTGAGCTGTCTTACGCCGGCCGGAATGCCTCGTCGGCCCCGAGGATCATCCGGGCAACCTCCACCATCTTCTGATTATGGTCGCGCGAAAGCTTCTGCAAGCGGCAAAACGCTTCAGGCTCGTCCAGGCCGGCCTTCTTCATCAAGATGCCCTTGGCCCGCTCGATGATCTTGCGATCTTCGAGGGCCCCACGCAACTCTCCCGCCTCCCGGTGCAGCTCCCGGAACTCTTCAAAACGTCGCATGGCGACGGAGATCGCCACCTCGAGATCGGCCTGCTTGATGGGCTTGACGAGATAGGCCAGGATGTGCTCACGGTGGGCACGATCGAGCAGTTCGGCGTCGTGGTATGCGGACACCAGGATGATCGGGATCGGCTCGCCCCGGACGACCTCCCGAACGGCGTCGATGCCGTCCATGTCGGGCATCTTGATGTCGGTGATGATCAGGTCGGGGAGGGTGTTGCGGCAAGCCTCGACCATCTCGCGGCCGTCGCGCGCCACGACCACGACCCTGTGCCCCAGCAGTGGCAAGGTACTGCAGTAGTAATCCCGCATGCGGGGCTCGTCGTCGGCGACGGCTATGCTTAGACTGGCTGTCATTTGTTGCCTCGCGGTAGAGTGATCAAGATCGTGGCCCCGCCGCCGTCACCAGTGCCTGCGGCGATCACGCCCTCGTGGGCATCGATGATGCGCTTGACGATGGCCATACCGAGTCCGGTCCCGTGAGTCTTGGTGGTGAAGAAAGGCTCGAACAAATTGTGCCGCTGCTCGGGTGCGAGGCCTGGCCCGTTGTCCCTAATGGCGATCGCGACGGAGGACTGCACGGTCCCGCTCGTCTCGGTCCATTCGACGTCGATCAGTACAGGATCATGAGCGGCAGCAAGCGCGTTGTCCAGGATGTTGCGAAAGACCTGGATGAGCCGGAACGCGTCGCCGGAACAAGCCAGGTCCGGGTCTCCTCGCTCTCTGAGCTCGGCGTCTCGCCCGGTCCGGCTCGGCGCCAGACGGTCCCACGCCTCGCGCAGGAGGTCGCCGATCCGGCAGGATTGGCGGTCCAGGACGATCGGCGCGGCATAGCCGCGCACCTCCTCGTAGAGGCGATGCAGGTCGTCCTGAGCCTGTTGGATCCCGGCCACCAGCTCGAGCGCCTGGGGCCGGTCCCCAAGTTGGCGGGTGAGCAACTCCAGGCAAATCTGACTGTTCTGAAGCGCATTGCGTCCCTCGTGGGCCAGTCCCGTGGCCATCTGGCCGATGGCCGCGAGCCGCTCCGCCTGGACTGCGCGCTGCTGTGCCGCTTTCAGTGGGGTGATGTCGGTGGAAATCCCAGCGATCGCATAAGGCACCCCGTCCGAATCGAGCAGAGGAACCTTGAGCGCCAGGAAGGTGTGGCAACCGTCGCCAAGGGGGACAACCTGCTCGAACTGCATGGCCTTGCCTTGCTCGAGGACGCTTCGGTCGTTGACCTGAATTTGGTCGGCAACTTCCGCTGGATACAGGTCATGGTCGGTCATGCCGGTTACCTTCCCTTCGACAACGCCGAAGGTCTCTTTCAGTTTTCTGTTCATTACATCATATTCCAGGCTCATATTCTTCATGAAGATCAAGGCGTCAGTATTATCGATGATCGCCCGGAACCGCTCGTCGGTGCGGCGCGACGCCTCCCTGAACTCATTCGCGGCGAGGCGGCTCTCCTCGGCTTGCCGGCGAGCCAGGTGGAGCCACTCCATCAGAATACTGGTCAGGATACCCTCGAAGACGAACGCCACCAGGCGAGCGACGTCGTTGGGGTTGGCGATCGCAACCGACCCGATCGGCGGGAAGTAGTGATAGGCGGAGAGGGCCGATGCCAGCGCGGTGGCCAGGAGACCCGGTGCTAGCCCTCCCTGCCAGGCGCTGATCGTCACCGCGGGGACGAAGAAGATCAGTGGCGGTCCCGGCCCGACCAGCCGCTCAATCGGCCCCTTTGCGGTGAAGGTCATAAGGACGACCGCGACAGCGGTCGCATGGCGGGCGAGCGTGGTACGGGTCATCTTCGTCGATCCCCCATTCGTCGGTTCTCATAACGAACGCCGATCGTTCTTATATATGGCAACGGGAAGGGCAAGCCCCCCCCGATCAAAAATTCCGGGTGAGGCTTGACAAGACCACAAGGCTGCTCTTAAATCAAGTTGTCTTCGACTCGCTCAAGTCCGGCGAGTCGATCGGGCCGCGAAGCCTCGACTGTGCAGCAACGCACTGTCGAGGCTTTTTTTGTCTCTATTAATGTACATATGAACATGTTGTGACATGAATGAGTTTGGCGGGTGGAGGCCGAAAGCAATCGGCACCACCGGCAAAACTGGAGTTATGAGGAGCCACACCCATGACCACCCTCATGTTTTCCCACCGTATGGTTCGTTGCTCACCCCGGTTCGACCCTCTCGAGGCCCGTACCCTGCTGTCCATCGGGCTCCCCGGCGATGGGGTCCTGGACATCACGTTCATCGGCGACAAGTACGCCGACATGGGGCAGTTCCACAGCGACGTCCAGCGTGTTTCCAACGCGCTGCTCAGTTACGAACCGTTCAAGAGCAGGGCCGACGAGATCCACATCCACGACGTTGACAACACTGTGTCGCTTGGATCCGAGCGCGACCCGGGTATGAATCGACTCTTGTTCGTCGACGACTACACCACGACGACCATCGTGCAGGCATCGGGCGTGCCGACCGACGTGATCGGCGTGCTCGTCAACGATCCTCTGTATGGCGGATCGGGCGGCAGTGTGGCCGTAAGCTACAACGGCCCTCAGATGGGCGACGTCTTCATGCACGAGTTTGGTCATACGTTCGGGAGGCTTTACGACGAGTATCTCTACGGAACGACGGCGCCTCTGGACAACAAGCTCCATGACCTCGATAGCTGGAAAAACGAGGGCAACGTCTACGCCGGGACGCCACCGGCCGCGGCGTTGAACAACCTGGTCGCACCCGATGAGTACTTTCTCGGAGCGGGGATGGACAACTGGTATCGCACCTCGCTGCACAGCATCATGAGCGGCGTGGGTGGAGCCGTCTTCAATGCGGTCTCACAACTCCAGATCGCCTTGAAGATCGACTACTGGGCCGGGCCCTCGACCGACCACCAGGCCCCCACCGCGGCGATCGTCGGTCTCCACAACGGCGATCCGGTAGCGGGAATGGTTCCCGTCATCACGAACCTCACCGACAACCGGTCCGTGATCATCGCCCAGCTATGGGTCGACGGCCAGCTCGCCAGGACTTCCTGGCAAGCGCCTTTCACACTCGACTGGACGACCGGTCACACAACCCTCGGTACACACACCCTGCTCGTCAAGGCTTTCGACGCCTCTGGCAATGTCGGAGTCTCGGCCCCAGTCCAGGTGAACCTCACAAGCGCCGCTGATATCCAGATCGTCAGTCCAGCCAACAACGCCCAGATTACCGGAACCGTCATACCGTTGAAGCTCGCACTCTGGCCTGAGGGCGTCGACTACATCAACGTCCAGATTGACGGGTCTCAAGTCAGCTCGTACAACCCGAGCTACATGGGAAGCGAAACCACTGTTTTCCTTGCCGCCCCGCTGAGCTCGGGGGCGCATACGCTCACGGCGGTGGCCTCGGTGTCGAACCCCGACTCGGGCCACTACCTGGAGCGGTACCGGACCTCGATCACCCTGATGTCCTCTTCCAATACCTTCGGGATCACATTCCGCTCGCCGCAATCAGGCGCAACCTTGAAGGGGGTTGTTGGACTGGCCGTGAACGCCACGTCGGGTCAGCCCAAGGTCGTCCGCTACTACGCTGATGGGGCTCTGATCGGCACAAGTACCAGGGCGCCGTTCAGCGTGAACTGGAACACCAAGAAGCTCAAGGACGGCGTGCACATGCTGACCGCAGTGGCCTCTACAGCGGCCGGAGCCGAGGCACGAGCCGATGCCACGGTGCTCGTCAAGAACTTCGTCGACCGCAAGGCGCCCTTCGTGTCGATCACCAAACCCAAGAACAACGCCAAGTATAAGTCGGGGTTCATCATCGTCGCAGGCAAGGCGACCGACAACGTGGCTGTCGCCACCGTCGCCCTGTTTATCGACAACCGGCTCATCACTGTCTCAACCAATGGGATCTTCACCTGGACGCAAGATGTGGCGGGCCTGTCCAGGGGCAAGCACCGGATCCGCGTCCGCGCAACCGATACGTCGGGGAACCTTGGCTGGTCGTCGATCGTGTCGGTGCAACGAACCTGAGCCACCTGCCTCGCGTCGATCCGTCGACCGGGAACGAGCCGTCCGCGCGCCAGCCAGAATTCATAGTGGATTCGGGCACAAGAACCATGCTGGGACTATGTCGAAGGGCTCGACCTCAGCCCTTTGTACGACCGCATCAAGGCCGTCGAGAGGGCCCCGGGACGTGCTTCCATCGACCCCAAGATCCTCGTGGCGCTCTGGCTTTTCGCCACCCTCGAAGGGATCGGTAGCGCCCGTCAACTCGACCAACCGTGCCGCACACACGATGGTTTCCGCGGGATCGCCGGCGATGTGAGCACCCATTACCACACGCTCTCCGACTTCCGTACCAGGCATGTTGAGTTGCTCGACAAGTTGCTGACTGACAACGTCGCAGTGCTGATCGCCGAAGGATTGGTCGACTTGAACCGAGTGGCCCAAGACGGGATGCTCGGCCGTGCCAGCGCCGGGGCTGCGTCGTTTCGCCGTCGTCCGACCCTGGAGGAAGCTTACGCAGAGGCTCAGGCGCAGGCTGAGGCGTTGCGGGACGAGTTGGACGAGGACCCAGGGGCCGAGAACCGCCGGCAAAAGAAAGCCCGTGAGCGAGCTGTGCGCGAGCGCGCCCAGCGGATCAAGGAGGCTCTGGAGCGGTTGCCGGAGTTGGAGGCCAGGAAGAAGCCCGAGGGCCTGGGCAAGGCGCGGTGCTCGACAACAGACCCGACGGCGACCGTGATGAAGATGGCTGATGGCGGCTTCCGCCCGGCGTACAACTTCCAGTTCTCCACGGCCACGAACAGCCAGGTGATTGTGGGAGTGGACTTGGGGACCACCGGCAGCGACGCACGCCAGGCTCTCCCGATGGTCGAGCAGGTGGAGGGGCGATACAAGACCACTCCGGGCGAAGTGTTGATCGACGGAGGCTTTGCTCAACACGATCAGATTGAGGCGTTGGAGGCTCCTGAAAAAGGCTGCATGGTGTGCGCTTGTGCCTGCGCCAAAGGATCCGAAAGTGGACCGGTATGCTGCCAAGCCTTCGGACAGTCCAGCGGTGGCGGCATGGCGGGCGCGGATGGCGACCGAGGAGGCCAAGACGATCTACAAGGAGCGAGCCGCAACCGCCGAGTGCGTCACCGCCCAGGCGCGAAATCGCGGCTTGTACCAACTGCAAGTACGCGGCCTGCTGAAGGTCAAGGCGGTGGCGTTGTGGTATGCTTTGGCTCATAACTTGATGCGTGCGGTGAGCCTGCGCGCTGAGGCAGCCGGGACGGCGTAAACGAGGGAAAGTAGGTTAAAAAGAGGTCTTCGAGGCGGACCACAGGGCTCGGGGACGACTTGCCGGGCCGGTTACCCGAGATTGGGACAGAAATCTGCCGAGGTTGGGTCCAATCGCTAGATCTCATGGAGTCCAATCCACCGTCCACACGGGATCACGAAATTCGATTTCGTTCACAGGCTCTCGGCCAAAGAGTGCCGGAAGCTCCACGAATCCGGGTCCAGCATTGGTGCGGCCCCTCGAAACACGTTGCAGCGGGTTGTTTTGCCTGCACTCAGGATCTAGAATCAAATTCTCAAGCTGACGGTTTTGATAAGAAAATTCGCCTGGAGCGGAAAACGAGGAGCGCCGTGGCCGCCATCGACGATCGCCAGACTCAGATCACTGCAAGACCGACAACCGGAGCCGACATTCTGGTCGAATCGCTGGCACGGCATGGGGTCGAGGTCATTTTTGCCTATCCCGGCGGCGCCAGCATGCCAATGCATCAGGCATTGACACGATACCGGCATCGAATCCGGACGATTCTGCCGCGACACGAACAAGGTGGAATCTTCGCGGCCGAGGGTTACGCTCGGGTAACTGGCAAGCCTGGCGTGGTGATGGCCACATCCGGCCCCGGAGCGCTCAATCTGGTCACCGGACTGGCGGACGCCAAGCTCGACTCGATTCCTCTCGTGGCAATCACCGGGCAGGTCCCAAGCAAGGTCATTGGCACCGATGCCTTTCAAGAAACGCCGATGATCGAGGTCTGTCGCGCAATCACCAAGCATCACTACCTGGTGCAGAGCGCCCGGGACATTGCGCGGGTGATGAAGGAAGCGTTTCATATCGCCAATACCGGCAGGCCCGGGCCGGTTCTGGTCGATATTCCCAAGGACATTCAGAACACGGTCGTGGCCAACCCGGATTACGACGTGGCAATGGACCTCCCCGGATACCGGCTGCCGCCTCCGCCTGAGCCGGAGAAGATTCGCGAGGTTGTTGCGGCCATCGCCAACTGTCAGCGACCCATCATCTATTGCGGAGGCGGGGTGCTGGCCTCGAATGCCCATGAAGAACTCCGTGAGTTTGCCACCAGGACGGGCATTCCGGTTGCAATGACCGTGCACGGTTTGGGCTCGATACCCAGCGATCATTATCTCTCGCTCAACATGCTGGGCATGCACGGCACGATCTACGCCAACTATGCCGTGAATGAGGCAGATCTCTTGCTTGCACTCGGCGTCCGTTTCGACGATCGCGTCACCGGCAAGCTCTCCGAGTTCGCCAAGCACGGGCGGATCGTCCACGTCGATATCGATGCGTCGGAGATCAACAAGAACAAGTACGCGCATATCCCGATCCACAGTGACGTCAAAGCGTTCCTGCGAGCGGTCACTCCGCTGGTCGGGCCTGGCGACTGGCGCGACTGGCACCAGCAGATCGACGAATGGCGAGCAGCCGAGCCGATGACCTATGACCAGCGCGACGACATGATTCTTCCCCAGTATGTGCTCGAGCAGTTCTCCAGGCTGACCCGGGGAGAATTCCTCATGGCCACGGGAGTGGGCCAGCACCAGATGTGGGCCGCGCAGTGGACGCAGTTCAAGCGTCCTCGCTCGTGGATGACCTCGGGCGGGCTGGGTTCGATGGGCTACGGCTTGCCGGCGGCCATGGGGGCCCAGGCGGCATTCCCCGAGGCGCTCGTTGTCGATATCGATGGCGATGGCAGCTTTCTCATGAACATCCAGGAACTGGCCACGCTCTTCTGCGAGAAACTGCCGGTGAAGGTGATCATCTTGAACAACCAGCATCTGGGCATGGTCGTGCAATGGGAAGACCGGTTCCACGAGGGCAATCGGGCGCACACGTACCTGGGACCGGTTCACCTACCCGAAGCCGTCGGTCAGGGCGAGGGAGAGGTTCCCGATTTCATCTATCCAGATTTCGTCGAGATCTCCCGCGGCTTCGGCATCGCTGGCCGGCAGATCCGCAAGAAATCGGAAGTTCAATCAGCGATCGAAGAAATGATCGCCCATCCCGGTCCCTATGTGCTCGATGTGCTGATTCCCTACCAGGAGCACGTCTTACCGATGATTCCTTCTGGTGGAACCGTGCGTGATATCATCAAGAGCTGACAGACAGCTTTGGACGTGAGGCCTCTGTCGCCGGCGGACAACGCGCTGAGTTCTCTGGCGCGGGCGTTGGACTAAACCTCTAGGAGGTCACGGCGGTTCGGAGTATAATCATGGAGCGATAAGGAGTTTTGGTCTGAATTGTGGATCTGGCCCGCCCTGACTCAAACTCGCTGACTGAGCCTGGGTCTGTCGCTGGCGGTCCATTGGTAAACAGGATGGCTTGCTTGCGGTATCCGGCCGCACGATAACCTCTCCTCTCCTTCCTGAATCTGCCCCGCGATCATGCCCATGCCGGTGATCGAGCGGAACTGGCTTCACCGGCTGCGTTCGTGCCGGCAATCTTATAGGCTTTCCGCGCCCGAAGATCCTCAATCGCGATCGTGCTCGGGGCCGAAGCGGTCTAACGTTCGTCGAGGTGTTTTCAAGCCATGGCAATGGGAAACTTCTTTCCGACACTGACAGCCGAGGAGGCTGCCGAGCTGATCCCCAATGGCGCGATGGTGGGCGTGAGCGGATTCACGCCGGCCGGAGCGCCCAAGGCGGTGCCCACCGCGCTCGCCAAGCGTGCGCGTGCCTTGCATGCGGCGGGGACTCCATTTCAGATCCGTGTGCTCAGCGGGGCTTCAACGGGCACCGCGTGTGACGATGCGCTCGGCTTGGCCGAGGCGATTAGCTGGCGGGCGCCGTACATGACCTCGGGTCCGCTCCGAAAACTCGCCAACACCGGCCGGCTTGACTTCGTGGACATGCATCTTTCCCACGTATCCCAGATGATCATGGAAGGATTCCTGGGCCGGGTCGATTTCGCGATTATCGAGGCCACCGACATCACCCCGGATGGCCGAGTCTACCTGACGACCGGAATTGGCAACTCGCCCACCTTTCTGCACAAGGCCGACAAGGTCATCATCGAGCTTAACGCCTATCACTCGCCGCGGCTTCGCGAACTGGCCGATATCATCGTACTTCCGCCCCCGCCCAACCGTCATCCGATCCAGATCCACGACCCGCTCGACCGGATCGGCAGGAGATACGCCGAGGTCGATCCAACCAAGGTGGTGGGCATCGTACACACGAACGAACCCGATGGCGGTCGCAGCTTCAGCACGCCCGACGAGGTCAGTCGCCGAATTGCCGGCCACGTCGCGCAATTCTTGCTGGACGAGATGGCCGCCGGGCGAATTCCTCCCCAGTTCCTGCCGTTGCAGAGCGGCGTCGGCAATGTTTGCAACGCTGTCCTGGGCGGTCTCGCCGCGAATGATGGCTTCCCGCAATTCAAGGTCTATACCGAGGTCCTGCAAGACTCGACAATCGACCTGATTGCCGCGGGCTCAGTGACTGCCGCAAGCACTTGCTCGCTGACTTTGACCAACGAGAAGCTGAAGTTCCTTTACGACTACTTCGACGAATTTGCCGATCGGATCGTCTTGCGCCCGCAAGAGATCTCGAATAACCCCGGGATCGCCCGCCGCCTTGGCGTCATCGCTACCAACACGGCGATCGAGGTTGATATTTACGGTCACGCCAATTCGACCCACTTCTACGGCACCCAACTCATGAACGGGCTGGGCGGCAGCGGTGACTTCGAGCGGAACTCATACCTATCGATCCTCATGTGCCCCTCGACGGCCAAGGGAGGAAGGATCTCAACCGTTGTTCCCATGTGCTCACACGTTGATCATAGTGAGCACTCGGTTCAGGCCATTGCCACAGAGTACGGACTGGCCGACCTGCGAGGGCTCTCTCCAATCGCCCGTTCCGGGCGGATCATCGACCAGTGCGCCCATCCGGCCTATCGGGATTATCTGCACCATTATGTGGAGTCAGCGCCGATGGGACACATCAGGCACGATCTTCGACGGTGCTTTGAGCTCTACAACAACCTTCTCGAGCACGGGGCCATGCTGCCGGATTTGGACCTCAGCCAGTTCGAGCCGCTCGAGGCCGCGACCACCTGAGCTGTGGAAGGTTCGGCGACATCGGCTCAGCAGGGAGTCACCTGCGACTTTATCAAGCCGACCTGGGGTTGGGCTGGCGGTGATGGGAATCGGCAAACGTCGCCGTGATGAGCGGCTTTCAGGCCAGGATGTCTGAAGGCCGCGAGCGATTCCGCGAGCCGCAGCCCGCACTCAGTTGACCCAGATCGGCTCATCCATTAAAAGGCCGTACTTCTTCATTTTCTTGTAGAGAGTAGTGCGGTTGATATCGAGGACGCGAGCCGTCTCTTGGCGGTTCCAGTTGAATGCCTGAAGCGCCTGGATGATGATTCGCTTCTCAGGTTCCTCCAGCGCCTCTTTGAGCGGCCGGATTCCCATCGGCAAGTGGGGCCGAGAGCTGCCCGCTGTTCCCCCTCGCGACTGCCGCTGGTAGTTCAGGATCGGAGCGAGGTGGCTGGATGTGATCCGCGGCCCCGTGCATCGGGCAACCGCCCGCTGGATCACGCCTTTGAGCTCACGCACATTGCCGGGCCATTCATGTCGTTGCAGGGCGTCGAGCGCGTCGCGGGTAAAGCCGACCACGTCCTTGCGGAAGTCTTCGGCGTAGCCGACTCGGAAATGCTCCGCGAGCAGCTCGACATCGGCGCCACGGTGCCGCAACGGGGGAACCATCAAGCAGAAGGCGCTGATCCGGTGGTAGAGCTCGGGGCGAAATCTGCCCTGTTCCACGGCTTGCAGCAGGTTTTCATTGGTCGACAAGACGAATCGGACAGAGGGAAGCCCGGTCGGCCGGTGGCCGGGGGCGCCATCCATGTCCTGATATTGCAGTTCGCGAAGGAGCTGAAGCTGGATCTCCTGAGGCAGTGCGGCCACGTCGCGGACATGGAGGGTGCCACCCCGCGCCTGTCCCAGCTTTTCGGACCAGACGGCGAGTGCCGACGTGGAGTGGAATGCCGGCATTTCCAGTTCGTCGTCGTCCCGCTCATGCTCTCCGAGTTCACCGGCGCTCAGACTGATGAAGGGGCCGCCGGCCTGGCTGCCTCCTAGATGGAGAAGATTGGCGAGCAGCGATTTGCCGGTTCCGGGCTCACCCATGATGAGCACCGTCGACCGGGCGGCCGCAAGAGTGCCAGCAAGATCGACGATTTGCTTGAGACTCGGGTCGGCCGTGACCAGGCCAATCTCCTGTGTGAAGTCGACGTGGTTCGTCGAAGGCTCGGGCCGGCTAACCGGCTTTTGAGGCAGGGACGCCAGCGTTGAGTTTCCGAGGAAATTCGCCAGGGGAATCTGTGGATTGTTCGGTAGTGGGATCGTCCCGCCATTGCTAGGAAACAGCTCGATGCCGGCCGGCTGGACCGACAGGACGGGAACAGTCTCGGGACGGGACGCCGTGGCAGACCCAACCAGCCCGACCTGTGCGCCCTGCGGGCCGTGCATGTCAAGAGGCGCGGCCTCGCATTGTTCCAGTGCTTGCAGCACGGCTGCTCGCAACTCGGCTGCGGGCACCGGATACTTGAGAACCGCCATCGCACCCAGCCGCAACGCTTCCTTGGCGCGCTCAGGGTGCACCCGGGAAAACATCAGGACGACCGGAACTTCGCTGTGCTTGCGGCGAACATAGGTCAGCAACTCCAGCGCTTCGGGGTCGCCAGGATCAACACTCGCCAGAACCAGATGAATCGGGTTTCGCTCCATGAACCGAACGGCAACCCGGTCGGTGGGAGCTTCTTCGATCAGGTGCCCCAGTGACTTCAACATCGAAGTCAAAAGCGACAGCCCTTGGGGCTCGGGACAAACAATAAGGATACGGAACTTGCGCATGGAATTCATTCTCTCCTCTCACGCGCTGGCGTGAGAGAGCACGAGGCCGTTTCGTCGTCCGTGAGAGTTGGGTTGGGGCATTGTCAGCTCCATCACGTGCTCGAGTCCCAATCCCACTAACCAGACGGAGTCCAACTGACACAGTTGAATCGCAAGGTCGCTTCCCTGGGGGTTTGATAAAGACAGCCTGGCGTTGCGTCGGGGTGACCCGACTCACCGCATCACGTCGTTCTGAATAAACGTGTATGTCATGGATGCAACATCGTCAAACGAGTGAACCGGGCCGTAGTGTCTGTGGTGGGGAATTCGGTGATCGGACAGTCCGCGAACGGATGGTCTTCAGTAGCAAGTCAGCAAGTCGAGGACAAATCCGTGCTCCAGTCATGACAACCGAGTGGCCTGTCCAAGCAGCTTCCCTCATGAGCCTAAGTAGATCGCGGCTTCGTTCTCCACGATCTTCGACGCGGTCAGACAAGGACATCGAACAACCTTACCGAGCACGAGGATGCGCCTCCTGATATATATGCAGCAAGCGGTCCCGCGTGACGTGGGTGTAGATCTGCGTGGTCGTCAGATTTCGGTGTCCAAGTAACTCCTGGACGCTTCGAAGATCCGCACCTCTGTCCAGCAGGTGCGTGGCAAAGCTGTGTCTTAATGTATGCGGACTGGCGGCGTTCATAAGTCCGGCTCTCGCCAAGTGTTCCTCCAGGAGTCGGCCAACACTTCGCGTCGTCAGACGTTTTCCGTAGCGGTTCAGGAATACAGCATGCTCAAAGGGCGACTTCGCCTCACGGATGGAAAGATATTGCTTGATCCAATGCATGGCGATCTGGCCCACCGGAGTGAGTCGTTCCCGCCGGCCCTTGCCGCGAACACGAACAAGGTCCCCGTCGCAATCGAGATCGTCAAGATTCATACCCACCAGTTCACTGACCCGAAGTCCTCCTCCATAAAGGGTCTCAAGCATTGCCCGATCACGCAGACCAAGAGCGGTGTGTACCGGAACCGTGTCCAGTAGCTGAATGACATCATCCACTCCTAGTAGGCGTGGTAGCCGCTGAGCCTGTTTCGGGTTACGTAATCCCGACGCAGGGTCGACGGCGACCCGGCCGCGACGTCTCAAGTAACGGTAAAACGACCGCAAACTGGCAAGCCGTCGAGCAATCGTCGAGGGGGCATAACCCTGACTGCTCAGCCAGGCCGAATAACGTCGCAAACGCATCGCATCGGCCAAAGTCGGATCGCCGGCTTCGGCTTCTGCCTGGTTCTCGTCCAGATAGCGGGAGAATAGCGCCATATCATCGCTGTACGAGCGTAGAGTGTGAGACGTTGCTTGGCTCTGCGATTCGAGATCGGCAAGATACGACTGGATCGATTCGTGCATCGGCCACTTCCTTGCATCAGAGAAATTACCAATCCCTTACAGACTTCTCAGCTTTTGGGGCCTTGATACTTTTACCATTCCTGATCCTCTGGCTACTAATATTGCATTCAGCGAAGGATCTCACCGAATTTGTTAACGCGATCGCAGTATTTTTCTCGAGAACTACCTGATTAATCACTGTTCCAGTGCTTTTCGGCCTTTCGCATCGAGTAAGGGATGAGTAACAGAATGAGCCTGCCAAACGGCAAACTCAGCCTGATCACATCTGCTGGCATTCACAAATCACCCAAAAACCGGGCAGGCCTTTCCTTGAAGCTGCCATTGAGGTATTATTGATTTGCGCCGTGGAGCAGCGGCTAGCTCGCCAGGCTCATAACCTGGAGGTCGTAGGTTCGATTCCTACCGGCGCAATTAAAGCCCCGCAAGACGGGGTTTTTTTGATGCGCTCGATGAATTTATCGTGTTGTTTTTCCATTTCATCCCAGCAAGACTCTTTCGTTCATGCTTTTCTTGTTGCCGCCCATGTTGAAGTACGAGAAATGCCCATGAATGCGCTCGTGAAATCAGGATTCTGCGGCCATTGAGTTTCCATCAGTTGCGGTCCAGCGAATTGCGTGATACGTTCCTTTGATTGCAATCGCACCCTGTCCCGACCAGTTCATAATCACCGGGACTCGACGCGCATGCCCAAGACGCAGTCCCAAGAGTTTGAAACCCTGACCCATCGCCTCGTCCTTCCGCGTGATGCCAATCACCATGGGACGCTCTATGCGGGTACCCTGCTTGCACTTGCCCTTGAGGCCGGATATGCAACGGCATTCCGCGCCGCCGGACTGAACGCTAACCTCGTCCTGAAACGAGTCCTCGACCTCCGTTGTTACGAACCCGTCCCGGTCGGCCACGTTGTGCAAATTCGAGGCCGGCAGGTCCACCGTGGAAGTGCCCAGATTGTTGTGGCCCTCTGGGGAACGCCTCTGCTTGATCGCTTGGTACCATGGATGGATGGCGCTATGCAATTTGTCCAGGTGGATGATTCGGGTCGCCCGGAAGCTCTCGAAGAGGAGCCCGACGACCAGCCGATCATCATTGACCCTCCCTGGTCTGTGCTTCAGGAGCGAAGTCGCAAGCTGCTTCGCATTCGTCAGTGATGCACTTCGTATTGCAGGCATTGCTTCTGACGGTCAAGCATTCACCCTTGATATGTTTACGGCGCACCTCATTTTGTGGGACACCGGGTGCAGTTTTTTTGAATTTTGTATCCCTTGCGTCGTGTGCGTGCAGAACCGACTGGCAGCGATGCACTGATCGATAGCCTTTTGGTGGCCGGCGATGCCGGAGCGGATCACGCATGGATACTCCTGGAAACAGTGCACACCGCGAATACCCTCATCAGCTTGAGCGGCTGATTGTTCACGGTACGGTCACGGGTCTGAGCGAAGAGGATCTGCTGGACCGATTCGCAACCACCGGGGATGAATTGGCGTTTGAGGCCTTGGTGGAGCGTCATGGACCGATGGTTCTGGGCGTTTGCCGCCAGTTTTTGCGTGACCCCAACGATGTCGATGACGCGTTTCAGGCGACTTTCCTGATCCTGGTTCGCAAAGCCGCAAGTCTCTCCCAGAGAGATTTGCTGGGCAACTGGCTTTACGGGGTAGCTTGCCGGGTTGCCCTACGATCTCGAGCCCAGGGAAACAAGACGCATGAGAGGGTCGTGCAAGCCGTCCGCGCGGGAGGTTTACCGGGCATCGGTGGATCAAGTCGCTTCGAGTCTGTAGCTGAGGGCGTACTCAAGGACGAAGAGCGACCTCTGGTCCATGAAGAGGTTTGCCGCCTCCCCTGGAAATACCGGGCCCCGATCGTGCTTTGCTATTTCGAGGGTCTGACTCACGATCAAGCCGCGGTCAGGCTCGGCTGGCCGGTCGGCACGGTCAAGGGCCGCCTCTCACGGGCGCGAGACATGCTTCGTAGCCGGCTTATCCGCCGGGGCGTGGCGGTGTCCTCGGCATCCCTGGCTGCGCATCTGGCCGGCCCCGAGCTGAAGGCGTCGATCTCCGCATCGCTGACGCACGTGACACTCAATGCCGCGCAGGCGGTCGTTGCTCAGGGCGGTGCCGCGGTATCCGCCTCATCGGCCGTCTCGGTTCCTGTCGCAACGCTTACCGAAGGAGTTGTACGCACCATGGTCCTCTCACAAATCAAAGCCATCGTAGTCCCTGTCGTGGTCGCCGCCGGAGCTTTGACCACCTGCGCCAGCGTGGTCGCGTTTCAATTTGGAGGCGGTTCAGCGGACCGACAGGTGGCTCGACCGCATCAGCCGCCTGTTGACGCGGCCAAGCAGGGTGCAAGTTCCGCTGCCGAGCCAATCGCCTTGGTTCAGGACGAGGTTCAGCTTGCTCGTCAGATTGTCGGTGGCTTTGAGAAGCGTTCCGCAGAGGGTATGGGGTCAATCGACCCGGAGTCATACAACACATGGTCGATTCGACTTGTGGAGGCTGAGAAACGCGCGGCGCCCGCAAACGCTCCGTGGACCGCGGCCCATGAAGGTCACGCTCAGCGGATGACCCATATGCTTCAGATCGCGGAAAACCTTGTGAAAGCAGGTCAACAATCATCGTACGATCTCGCACGTTGGAAATACTTCGTCAAGGAATCCGAGCGGATGCTCGAGGAAGCAAAATCGCGGAACGCCATGATGACCACAATGATGGGTCGCATGGGAAGTGGCTTAGGTGCGAGTAGTACGATGGGCATGATGAAAATGGCAGGCAGCAAGACCGACGCATCCGCAGGCGAAAAGCCTGGCCAGCCCCAGGACGCACCCACGCAAGGTTCTCAGCCGCAGTCAAGACCTCCATCCGGTGCTCTTGCGGTAGGAATCAGAGGTACACCCGCCGGGTCGCAACCCCAGTCAAATGTACAAGCTAATGCCGGTAACGCGGCTGCAAGTGGCGGGGGAATTGCCGGCGGAAGTGCGGGTGGAGGGGGATTCGGCGGTGCCGGCCTAGACGGCCCCGACGAGCAGGTGACACGAATCCAGATTGCCCGTCTGTCTGGCTTGATTGGCACTCTCGACAAGAACCCCAAGAACATCGCGGTCATCAAGAAACTCGACGAGCCCGTAACTTTGCATTTCCCGACGGAAACCCCCCTGGAACAGGTCCTCAAACATATCAAGGACGTGACCAAGGGGGCCGATGGAAAGAGGCTCTCAATCTACGTGGATCCCGTGGCGCTCCAGGAAGCTGAGAAAAGTCTGAACTCGCCGGTGATCATTGATCTTGAGGATGTTCCGCTCAGGTTCAGCCTCCGCCTTCTGCTCAAGCAACTCGGACTGGCTTACTGCGTACGCGACGGAGTCGTGATGATCGGCACCGTCGAAGGTATTCACCAGGAACTCATGGAGGCCCAGGCGGAGCAAATGGGCCTCAATCCGGAAAAATTCCGGAACATGATGGGTGGTATGGGCGGCGGCATGGGTGGCATGGGCGGCGGCATGGGTGGCATGGGCGGCGGCATGGGTGGCATGGGCGGCATGGGCGGAATGATGTAGCCGCCCCGATCACGAAGCGACCGGCTCAGCCTGTGGGCAGACCGGTTGTTTCGCAGTCGGCGAAGTCGCGGACCTGGCAGTTCGCCTGGCCGTCCTTTCCCGCCGCGCCCGTGTCGAAAACCAGATCGTTTTCTTGACATCACGGAGCGCTTTTCTGGCCGCTGCGTACTTCGGGTCTAACTTGAGAGCTTGTTCGAAGCACAATACGGCCTCGTCATAGCGCTCCTGGGCGCGCAAGACCAGTCCCAGATTGAGATATGCCTCGTCGCGACGTCCCTGGGTGCAGCGGATCGCTGCCCGGTGGGCTGTTTCTGCCTCCTTGAAACGGCCGGACCTTGCCAGAACGCCACCCAGGAAGATATGTCCGCTTGCTTCGTCGGGCACCTTGTCGATGGCTCTTCGATACCAGGCCGCAGCAGCCTTGTACTCGCCCCGGGCCCTGTGCAGATGGCCCATGTCCGCCAGCGGAATCCAGAGCTTGTCTGGCGGGCACATCGTGATCGCCTGTTTCATTGCCTCCTCGGCCTCGGAGTGTCGCGCAAGGTCGATCAGCGCTTCACCCAGCAGCTTCCATGCGGGTCCGCAGTCGGGATAGTCGGTCAGGAATTCACGCGCCCGGGCCACCGTGTAGGCCGGCATATCCGCTTTGTGCGCAGCTCGTAACCGGTTCCAGCGTGCTTTGAGTCGTTCATTTTCGCTCATCGTGGTTTCTTTTTCTTGAAAGTCCAAGGGTACCCGCGTGGGAAGCGACCCGTTCGCTTCACGCAGCTCTCAAAAGAAATAATCCCGAGAACGGAGTCTCCAGTTGCAAAATAACTAGTGGAACGCGCATCCATCCCTGCGAAGAGTGGCACTTCATTTCGTAGGAAGGTCGCGGTTTGGTAAGCCGAGGCAAAGCTGGCGAAGAGGCTAACCCATCATGGTCTGTCCGTCGGCCAGCTCTTTGGGATCGGACCTGCGGGTCATGGGAAGCTCGATGAGGAAGGTCGCTCCCTCGCCCGGCTCTGAAGTGACAGCGACTGTTCCGCCGTGCTCGGCGATAATCTTGCGAGAAACAGGGAGCCCCAGGCCGGTACCACGCGAACCTTTGGACGAGGCGAAGATTTGGAAGATCGAACCCAGGTCGGATTCGTCGATTCCGACACCGTTGTCGGAGATGCGAATCCGGGCGATCGCTCGCTCGGAATCCCATTCGATGATGACGGTTACTCGCGCGTTCAGGGCGCCCTCGCAGGCGTCGATCGCATTGGTGACGATGTTGAGCACGGCGCGGTGGATTCCCTCGGAGTCGACCATCACCCGCGGCATGGTGGTGCTGGGCTTGCAAACAAGCTGAACACCGAGCTCCTCGGCACGCGACTGCATGAGCTCGACCACGTCGCCAACGACCTCGTTCAGGTCGGTGGGCTCGATCGCCGGCTCGCGGTCCTTGGAGAACGAGAGCATATCCATGACCATGTTGTAGATCTTGGTCTGGTTCTTCTCGACGATCGTCCAGCCCCTGCGGACGATTGTCTCGTCCTTCTCGTTGAGCCCCAGGTCGATGAGGTAGCTTCCTCCGCGGATGCCCTGAAGGATGTTCTTGATGTGATGGGAGAGCGTGGCGATCGTCTGGCCGACGGCGGCGAGCCGCTCGGCCTGGATCTTGTCGTTGTAGAACGTCGTGTTTTCAATCGCCAGTCCAGCCTGGTGGCCGATGGCGACCATGAGCGTGAGATGGTCTTGAGAGAACTTACCGCGCTGGGGGTCCTTCCCGCCGATGACCATGCCGAGGCCGGCCTCAGATCGGATATCGGCGTAGAGTACGCCCAGGGTCGTGTGCCGCCCCTGGATCGGCACGCAGATCGCCTCGCGGATATGGTAATCGACGATCGACTGGGCGGGGCTGAACCGCTTATCGGCCGGCGCGTCGGTGGTGATCACACCCTGCCCTTGCTCGAGCACATAATCGACGATGGTCCGCGAGATCGACATCCGCTCGTCGGACTCGACGGCTTCGCTCCAGCGGACGGCCTTGGGAACAAGCGATCCGCTTTCGTCCTTGAGCAGGATCGCGCCGCGATTGGCCCCGATCGATTC
This sequence comes from uncultured Planctomycetaceae bacterium, assembly GCA_963797295.1. Lineage (GTDB taxonomy): Bacteria > Planctomycetota > Planctomycetia > Isosphaerales > Isosphaeraceae > Aquisphaera. The sequence goes on along the minus strand of CAWCPP010000050.1, from coordinate 116,217 downwards.
GAAGACCAGCTCGAGGATCTGTGGCAAGAGCGAGTCGATGTCGAGAATATGGCTGATCGCCTGGGTCGTCCGGTACATGACCGCCAGACTTGCCAGTCGTTCGCGCAGCCATCCGGCGGCCATATCGGGCTGCCGCAGGATTCGCGATCCCTCGCCGGAGGGGATGCTCTTGAGGATGGCGGAGCGGTCATCGGTATTGCTCCGGCTTAACAGATCGACCCGTGCCGTGAGGTCGCGTTTCGGGCTCGAGCCGCCGCTGTTATAAAGCATGACCGTCTGGCCAAGCTGGAGCCGATCCCCGGTGTGCAAGAGCCCCTGGTCGGTGAGTTGACCGTTGACGAAAGTTCCGTTGGCGGAGCCGAGATCGACGATCCGGTACGCGTCTTCCTCCTGCCGGAGCTCGGCATGTCGGCGCGAGACTTCGGTATCATGAAGCCGGATCGCGTTCGATTTATCCCGCCCCAAGGCCACGGCACTCGACATGAACTCGAACCGCTTGCCCTGGTCGGCCCCTTGGATGACGAACAAGGAGGCCACGAGGTTCTCTCTCCTTGGCGCAACGGCGCTACCCCCGAAGATGCGTAACCTACCCGCACTAGGTTAACGGATGCACTGAGTGAGCGTCAACCGGCAGTGACACCGGCGTGACGGCCTGAGAGATCTTGCGCAAGCGGAGGCTAGGAAAACCGTTTCCGCCTCTCCCCGAACATGCGGAAGTTAAGATGCCAGAGAATTGGGCCGCCGAAAACAACTGAAGTACCCATTGGCGGTCGCTGCAAGCCCGAGACGAATGCAGTTGATTGAAACACAGCCAGGATTCGGTTCTTATAGCTTCGCTTGATCAAATCGATCACACCCCAGCCGGGCCATTGAGCGGGAGAGGGACCGGCTATGAGGTACTCACGCGACCATGGCCAGGAAAACGACCCAAAAGGAAGCTCAGTCCAAAATCGGGCCCGTGCACGAGTCTAGGAAAAAACAGGGAAAAAACACTCCGAGAAAACGCGAAGACAGAGCCCCCGCGAATTCTGCCGCTAGGGTGCCCACGGGGGCAGATCAGCCCGTGAAGGCGACGAAGAGGAAAGGTGCGAAAAACCGCCAGGATCGCTCCACGCTCGAGAAGGCCGTAGCCGAGGTTGAGGCCGAGAACATCAGCCAGCAGCTCAGCCCCGCTCAGGTGCGGTTGCTTGCAATGCGCAAGTTAATCGGTCTCGGGGAGGTGGCGCGAATCCTCGAACCGATTCCGAAAAAAGCGCAAGCCCGGTGGGGCCCCTCGGGAACGATCCGTGGGCGCGCGTACGAAAGAGGTGGGTGCCCCCGCTCCGGCTGCGCGACGTGTTTATCCATGACATGATCGGGTCGCCAGGCGAAGCCGCAACAACGACCCTGGTTCAATCCTTCGGCGCCACGGTCGACCTCGAGGATGCGGTGGTCGCCGTGCTTTGCGAGCAGCCCGGCACGACGATGTCGGCGGACGAGGTGCGGGCCGGGTGCCCCAGGTACTTGGGCTATACTCCGGATCGTTCCTATGTCGTGCTTGCACTGCAGTCGGACAAACGGGTCATCGTGGTAGGCGACGACGCCTATCGCGGCAACTGCTCATGAACTCTCCTGCGGGCCATCGGACGAACGTCGCCGAAACTTGAGTCAGCCTCGATGCGAATGCCAGGAAAACGCGCGACTGGAATGGTTCTAGCGGTTTTCATCATTACTGGCCTGGTGCCGTCCGATAGATAGAACGCGGCAATCCTGAGAATCGCGGCAGTGGCCTGTCGATTGGGGAGCAGTCACTCTTGCCGCAGGCAGGAAATCTCAGAAGGTCTTTCCTGGGATCTTTCGTCAATTATCCCAGGCCAGGGACGGCCGAGGAGCTGAGGAATGGATTTCCGCCGCGTCAGGGCCGTGATGATTGTGCTCGCGGTTTGGGCTGGCCTCTATCGGCCAGCGTCTGCGCAACTGGTCACCGGCGGCGACAGCGTCATCGGCAATCTCAATCTGTTCCATCCCTCCGATTCCTCTCAGCCGGTAACAGTTTCCGAACTTTGCAAACGGCTCGACTGCATCGCGGGGCAGCTTCGCGACGACGGGCTGGTCATGGTCAAGCAACCCGACGTCTTCAGCCAGGCTCGGCTCACGCGGTTTCGTAACGACTTCGACACCCAGATGAGCAGCGACCTGAATAACTTTCACCTGGTTCTGGCCGCGCGTATCAATCGGCTCGACGCGGCGACCACTACCTCGACGACGGCCTTATCGGCCGCGCTCGCCGCACCGGGGTCAACTCAGATCACGCAGCCGACCACCCCGACATTCATGGACACCTCGAAGTTGTTCCCAACACCCAGTGCCACGGTCGTCGACCCGACCAAAGGTCCACTCAGCGCAATTGCGCTGGCCAACCAGGGTCAGGGCACGAGCACCGCGACTTCGGCCGCCCTCGGCCTCGGCGTTGATCCGACCGTCTACCTCGACGAAAAAAAGCGGTTCCTCGAGCACCTGAACGAGATCCGCCGGATCAGCCTCGGACCCGATCAGAACGACTCCTCCGGGTATGGGCTATACCTTGTCCGCTTGCCCGTCTCCATCATGCCCGGGGATTGCACGTACCAGGGCTATGGCGCAGATCTCTCAGTAACCGTCGAACACGAATTCGCGCCCGATTTCCTGTCCACCACTTTCCAGAATCTGGTGATCAATGATCTGGTCGATGAGCTTGGTCCGTTCCTCTATGAGACGATCCGCTCGGGATTCTATGAAAAGTTTCTCAAGCCGATGCACGAGGCCAGAGCCAAGAAGAAGGCACTCACGATCCAGACTGGAAGAGAACTCGCCCTGCTCATGAACGGGTTGGCCCAGCAGGTCATCGACGCGGCGCTCGGCCGGCCGGTACGCCCGATCTTCCGGCCGCCCGGCAGTCCAAAATCCTCGATACGTTCCACCAACCCTTTAGACCCGATCGCTCGACCGATCGAGGACTTCATTCTCAGGCAGACCAAGCCTCTGACCGGCGACCCGGCCAATGACTTGCAAGTCCAGCACGCCCTGGCCAGGCGGCTGACGGTGCTGGCCGACACACTCGAAAAAGTAAGGACCGGCATCCCGGCCATCGATGCAATAGTTCCGGGCCTGGTGAACCAGCTCCGGCTCAAGATCGATGCGATCCGCCAGGGAGACACGGTCGACGCCCAGCTTCAGCCCGAGGTCCGCGAGGCTTTGCGGCTCGTGGTTCGCAGCTTCGTGACGCGACAACGAAGGCCAGGCGAGGAGGCGGCGAACGCGAATCAGGTAACGATCGTTGATCCAGGTTCCGTGGACATGGAACTCTTCCGGCCCTTCATGGAGGGTCTTTATCAGACAGCCCTTCCTGAAGATGTCAAGACGCTCGACGACCTGCTCAGGGTGCCCGAAGAGGAACGTACCGCGGTCACAAGCCTCATGGCTCAAAACAACGCGGAGATCAACAAGCTGGAAGCGGACCGGTTCAAGAGTTTGAACAACCTCAACCTGCCCTCGGTCCGCTCTGCCAAGCAACTTTACCCGATTGCCCCGAAGGAACTGCTCGACTTCTTCCTGGAAGAAAACCTGTACCTCCTGGCCAAGGATGCACTGGAGGCTTCCCGCGTCAAGGAGATCCGCAGCACCGACGTCCGCGCCTATCTGCGGCACACTCTTGAGTCGGCATACTCGGCCATGGCCAGATCGACCTTCCGGCAGCCCGACGCGGTGCCGCCTCTCGCGGACGATGAATTCCTCAGGCCCGTGCTCGAGGCGATCCACCAGAGAGAGTTCAGTAATCAGCCCAACTCGCCGCTTCAGGAGCTCGACGATGCCCTGGTCACTCGGCTGGAGACGAGCCGCGACAATATCCAGCGGCAGCCGATCGCGGCGCTCTGCTGGGCAATCGCCGTGGACGCGGTCCTGCTCGACGAAGCTCTGAGAAACGATGCGCGCCGGGTCCTCACGGCGGATGGTGCTGCGTGCGAACCCCTCGAGGATGTGCATTTCTACTATCCGAAAAGTGTTCCCAATGAGCACGGCAAAGCCGTCTTCAACAGCTATGTCCGCCACCGCTGGCCGATCATCACCTTCTCGCTCGACCCTGTGACCGACCAGCAAAACATCGCCGACTCGTTCAATCTGAAACGCGACCTGCAACTGGCTCTTTCGTTCGCGTTTGCCACCGGCCAGATCGGCTTCAACCAGCTCAACACGTTCCGCAGGCAAATTGAGCAGTCGTCCGACACCATCGCGCTCAACCGCACCATCACGGCGTTCGCACACGGCAACGACGGGCAAGGCTTTGAGTCGTTCGCGTTCCGGTTCACGCCCCGGTTTCAAAACCCGCCCAACCAGCGGACGAACATCGGGGTGATCGCCAGCCAGCTCATCGGGGGCGGGCCGGGGCCTGACTATCAACTCAAGAAATCAAAGCTAGAGCCGGGCATGCGCGAGCTGACCGCCGTGCTCCTCATCCCGACCTTCCTGCCCACAATGCGCATGAACGTTGCGGGCAACTGGTTCAAGCTCAACGACCCCGAGCACCTCGTGTTCCATACCAAGCGCCTGATGGAGCAAGGCCGCAAGGTCCAGGAGATTCGCAGAGCCGCCCTCGACATCTGCAGCACCCAGCAATACCGCGGGGCCGATCTCCGGGTGCTCCAAGGCAAGCTCGCACAGCTCGAGACCATGCTGCCGATGCAGTCGAAGATCGTTCAACTTCCCTTTGACAACATCGCCAGTGGCTTCGATCTCTTCTCCGAAGGCTCCACGGCGCTGGCTCCCGAATTGACGGGGTACTCGGGGGTCGACGAGATCAAGGCCCGGCCCAGAGGTGCCGTGACTGCGGCGGCTGCACTGAGCACACCTTTGACGGCAGGCACAGGGGTATCACTGACGACATCGACCACGGGTCCGGCAACTGTCACCAGGACGACCGTCGTCGGGGGACCGGGGAGCATCGCCGACATCTTCGTCTTTGGCAAGTACTTCAGCTTGCTGGATACCCGCGTCATTGCCGGAGGACGCTCGGCCGCGTTCGAGATTCTCAGCCGAGAGGTGATCCATGTGCAGATCCCGGCCAATGTCACTCCGACGACCACCGAGGAAGGCAAGACCTACATCGAGGTCCACGTGGCAACACCCAACGGTATCAGCAATAGCCTTCTGATTCCCTATAAAGACGAGTCCAAGCGGCACACATCCACGGAAGATGCGTACAAGCTTGCCGACAAGAGCCGGTCGCTTGACGTCTATTACCAGTGGTTCACCGCCAGCGGCGGCGCGACGAGCCTGATACCTACCTTCGATCCGGGCGAAAAGGAAGCGATTGCCATCGCCTGGGATGATCCGACCGGATTGGCCCCGAAGCGGCTGCGCGTCAGGTTCTCGACGACAATCAACAGTCAGAACCTCTCATTCTTCGTGCAGGCCGACGGTGGCAGCAAAGGAGATTACGAGATCAGCTTGCGGAAGTTCATCGTGGGGCTGCTCTCGAATATTCAGGCATCCAACTTGGTGACTTCGCCTGCGGCGATTCCCACGCCCCTGACTTTCAGTGTGGACGTTCAACCCTTCATCCCCAGCGCGACCGAAAACCTCAGAGTTCGCATCGAGCCGAAGCGCTTGAAGACAGACCTGAAGGTCAACATACAATACAGCGCGACCGGCTACAACGCGCTCCAGGGAGTTGCCGCCCCTGATCCGATGACGGGGGCGTCGCTGGGCCCTCGGTCGTCCCCAGCCCCGACGGCCACGATCGCTCACGCCGTGCCGAAGGACGACGTCGCCATGGTGCGAACGGCGCAGGACTCAACTGCCTTACGCCGCTCGTTCAAAGAGCCTCAGGCTCGGCCGCCATTGAGCGTGTCGGGATTGCTGGCGCCCGATATGTCGTCGGAGGCCGAGCAGGTTGGCCGGATCTTGACCGGTGAGCCTCTGAACGCTCAGTTGGGGCCACCGCTTTCCGTCTTTTCGCCAGCGGCTTTTCAGGAAGCCGCAGGTACGGGACCTGTCCATGGACCGCCCGCCGGAAGCACGACGACCAGCCAGATCACCTCCGCCGGCTCCACCGCTGCGCAGCCGATTGTTGTCGCGCCTGCGCCAGTTATAATTCTGCCGCCCAAGCCCGAAGTAAAGAAACGCGGTAATTCCCACCAGCGTGGCGCCGGGTTCTTCAGGAGCCTGGGGAACCGGATCAGCGACGCATTCACTCCGTCGTATTGATGTTCCTCACGCTCTGAGTGAGACAATCTCGATCGATGCCGTCCGCAGTTTTTCCACGACCCCGACTCATTGCGGCTCCCCGAGTAACAGCGATGGTTTCACTTTCAGGGAGTCGTTGTTCACATCGGCAGACGGCCCCTTGTTGATCGGTACAGGACCGAATTGTGGGGGGCTCTTCAAGACCTGAATCACCTTCACGGTGGCCGACGTATCGAGCGGAAAGCTAGTGGAGATGGGATCAAAGTTGGGCGATAACGTCGTATTGATATCGTCCACCAGCCTCCTGACCACGTCGGTCAGGTCAACCGACCATCGCCCTCCCTGTGCCACGGCTGGCGTGCTGGTATAGATCGCCGGAACCTTTTCGTTGTTGATGATGTTCAGGTTGAACGTGAGCTGAGCGAGAAGCGGGTTCTCAGGCACAGGGCCGGCCGCGGGATCCCAGGTAATCACGATCGAAGTCGGTGAAGGCACTGCGCTGGAGAGGCTCACAACGCCCGTTTGCTTGTCGCGCTGCCAGCGGTACTGAATCTTGAGTTCCTGGGTCGTCAGGGTGTAGGCCGACTTCGTTGCAGTCTTGTTGGTTGGCGGATCCGAAATCGGTAGCGCCTTGGCCTCGGGCACATGGCCGATTTCTTGCTGTGCCTTCAGAGCCGGAGCGACGAGAACGAAGGCAGCCACGGCCAATAAGCAAGCCGGCACCACGGCTCCGTTGCAGTCTCGCTCGCGCATTGGGATTCGCCCCGCCCCGAGGATCGGCCAAGGTGATACAGATTGCACCTGAGAAGCGGTAAAATATTACCTGGATTACCTCTTTTGTCAAACGGCTACCGATCGGCCGCCCTGACAAGCTTTAGCGCGGTCTCCCATTCGTTCCGCGCCATGGCGCAGAGAGCGAGGAGGCGGAGGGAATCAGGGTCGGGATGGAGTTGATGGCAGCGTAGGGCGTGCCCCAAGGCGAGTTCGGTATGGCCGGCATCGAGGTGACGGATGCTCTGGCAGCGGTGATCCAAGTGGGTCGAGCACGCGGCGCGAAGCAAGGTCATGTCACTCCGGCAGCGGCGGCAGGTGTCCGACCACGCCTGGACAGCACGACAAGTTGGACAACGGACTTCATTCGGTGACACCACGTCCATCGGCTTCTTCCGCCCGCTACTTGTCTTCCAGGTAGAAAACAATGTCCTCAAGCTCGCGACTGATGTTACTGATCTCGTCTTCCGCATGCCGCTCGATCGCTGCGCGAAGGCTATTGAGCAGGGTGTGTAAGTCGTTTGCATCCTGTTCATTGGCTCGGGAAATGATCTTCTCCGCCTTGGCGGCAAGCTGATTGGCCGATTCGACAACAGCTCGTAGAGAGGGGGCGAGGACGGCTGTTTGATCGTGAGTCTCATGGCTGTGCCTCGCGGTCGGGCCCTGCAAGGCAAGGACCGGTGTTCCTTCACCAATCTCCTCGTCTGCTTCGTCCTCTTCCAGCGACCGGAAGGTTGCTTCCAGACGATCGATGGCGTCGCTGCGCTGGCGTGCGCGGAAACGCTCGGTGGCATTGTCGATGGTCACCCGCTTGGCCAGTCCGGTGGCTCGCTCGGTCGCGGTGACATTGAGAATGCCACTCAGATCGAGGTCGAGACGAACGAGTAGCTCATTGCCCGAGGGTACGTCGGCCAAGCCCTCGATGAGAAAGTTGCCAACCTCGGTATTGAAGCGGATGTCCTCGTTTTCGCCCTGGAATATGCGAATATCCGCTTCCGTCTGGCCATCGTAAGAGGTCAAGTAGATCTGGTTGCGGCTCGCGGGAATCGGTGTGTTGCGGGGGATGATGGGAGAGAAGCTATAGGGCGACATGAACCCGTGCAGATCACCGATTGCTTTGATACCCAAGGTGTGCGGCGTGATATCGACCAGGATCGGTCCAACCTCGACACCGGCGATCAGACCTCCCTGCACGGCAGCCCCCATCGCCACGGCGAGGTCGGGCTCGATCTCCGAATGCACGGGCCGGCCCAGGCGTTCTTCCAGCAACTCGTGGATGAGCGGAGTGCGTGTCGCGCCTCCGACCAGAACCACCTTGTCCACCTCGGTCGCTTGAAGTCTTGCGTCGGACAGCGCTTCGTCGAGACAGCCCAGCGTCTTCATGAGCAGCGGGCGGATCATCGCTTCGTATTCGAGGCGGCTGATCTCCATGTTCAGGTGCAGAGGCATGCTGTCCTTGCTGGCAATGAATTCTTCCTCGATCGACGTGACCGCCTCGAACGAGAGTCGCTTTTTCGCCTCCTCCACGGCGTGGAGCAACCGCGAACGGGCGTGCGGAGACTGGCGAAGGTCGACCGAGTGTTTCCTGCGGAAAGACTCGCAGACGTGATCAAACAAAAGTTGATCGAAGTCGTCGCCGCCGAGCTGGGTGTCGCCGTGGCTGGAAAGGATTTCCACGACGCCCTGTTCGACCTGCGCCACCGAGACGTCAAAAGTTCCACCGCCCAGATCGTAGACAAGCAGCCGCTCGCGGTCGCGTGGATTGGGGTCATAAGTCAAGACGGCCGCGGTCGGTTCGTTGATGATGCGAATGACTTCGAGACCGGCAAGTTCGCCGGCCTGGCGCGTGGCCTGGCGCTGGCCGTCGTTGAAGAAGGCGGGCACGGTGATCACGGCCTTGGAGACCGGGTAGCCCAACGACTTTTCGGCCCGATTCTTGAGCGTTCGCAGGATGATCGCCGAGACTTCCTGGGGGCTGAATTTCTGGTCGCCGAGCGTGACGGTGATTTCTTGCCCCATCTTTCGCTTGATCGACCGTATGGTCCGCTCAGGCGCAAGGGCATACTGGTTTCGGGCCGGCTTGCCGACAAGCAGGCGGCCTTCGGTGTCGAGGCCGACGACGGACGGCAGAATCGGATCGCCATCCTCCTCGAGAACGACGGGCTGTCCGTCGCGAATGACGGCGACCTCGCTGTTCGTGGTCCCCAGGTCGATGCCGAGGATGGTATCCATGAGTGGTTCTCCTTCAATCCGTTTCAAGCCAGGAAACTCGAGATCCGTTGTCTCCCGACGGTTCATCGACCTCGAGGTGCAAGAGCGGGGGATCATCCTCGTGAGCAGGCTCTTCGTGTTCGCCGCGGCCCTGGCTCATACCGCGCACGGCGCGGACCTCGGCCAATCGCAGTATGCGGCCTTTCCACGTATAGCCTCTCCGGAGCTCATCAACGACGGTCCCGGAGGGCCGACCGGTTGAATCGGTTGTGTCGATGACGATCATTCGCTCGGGATCGACAGGTAGGCCCAGACAGGCAATTGGTTCGATGGCCTCCGACTTGAGCACCCTGCGCACGCGGTTCTGGATCAGGTCGAAGCCCTCAAGCAGCGATTGCAGCCATTCCTGGTTGACCTGCCGTACCTCGTGGTCGATAATCTGCCGGACTTGCCGGTGATACGACCGCAAGAAAAAGCGCCGTAGCCATGGAAGGTTCGCGTGCTTGCGGTCGAGCGCATCCACGAGCTTGCGGGGAGTCTGCTCGGTCGCGACGATCTGCGCCTTTTCGATCTCACCGCGGCAACGATCGAGCGCCTCGTCGAGGGTCGCCAATGCTTCGGCAATCGGCTTGCCGGTGGACCAGGCCGCCTGTTCTTCCTTGGGTGCGACGGATCGAAAGTTTTCGATCGCCTGGCGCAACGCGGGCAACAGGGTTTCACCCTGCTCTTGCAAGCCGCGCGCGCTCTTGGTTTGCAGCTTCAGTTCCTGCCGCAAAGCCGTGAATTCCTCGACCAGATCGATCAGTCCGAATGGTCGACTCTCATTGAGCTTGGCCGCTGGCTCGAAGTCCGACTCGGTCGAGCTCTCAGCGTCGGATCGCGCCGTGGCGAGCCACTGGTGGAAGCGAGCCAGAACCGATTCGATGTCGCCAGTGCCGCTCATTCGGAGTCTGCCCAGGAAGCAAGCAAGGAGAGCGGGAACCGGGCGGTTTTCAGGCGTCCGCGTAGTGTCTCGCCGATCAGGTCCAGAGACGCCGCTTCGGAACTGGGATCAAAGAGCCTGACCTCGAGCCGCCGCGTGGGGTCGCGCAATGCGTCGTAAGCCGCCCGGATTTCCGCGAACCGCTCGGGCGCACGGTCAGGAGGGAACTGCCGGACCAGCTCCAGGTAACGTTGGCGGATCTCGGTCTCGCCGGCCGAGTGCGGCAGACCGAGTTGTTCGTGGGGATCGTTCATGATTTTCCATCAACCTTCCGTTGTTCAGCCCGAGGTCTTTCAGGGTTTGTCTTTCCGGCCAGTTCGGGCGAAACCGGGAATCCCCCGACCGCCAAACGCACGCGAACCGCCATGATCCTCCGGTTCCTCCTCGCCCGCTTCCTCACTCATGAACGACCCCAGGAAGTTCATGAACGACTCATCCAATTTTCCTGGTTTTCCGCTGGGGCCAGGAGAGCTTCCTCGGGCGGAAAAGGCGAAGCGGGACATGCGCTCGGATAACTCATTCGTAACAGAGAGCATCTCTTTGATCCTGGGAAGCATGCGAGTCTCCTTGGGCCGCGTCGAGGTTTCAGCGATTCGCAACGCTTCTTGCAGATGTTTGATGATGGGGCCAGCTCCCCAGAACAAGCTGGGTTTCTTGAGGTCGATGGCGGCCGCGACCACATGGAGCAAGACGGATTCGGGATAGGCTTTCAACCCGCGACTGACCAGGCTCCGCGTCAACTTGTCTTCCTGGGGAAAGCCGCCGAGAAATTCGCAAACGCTCTCAACGTCCTCGAGGCGGTAGTTCAGACGCGACGTGCGACGGAGGTATTTGAGCAGTTCGATGGCATCGCGATCGCTGCCCTCGTACTCGGAACCTTCGTTGACGTTTTCGGCCCAGTACGAGGCCATGGCGCCGGCTGTCTCGCTCCGGCACTTCTTGCGAAGTTCTTTATTCCAGAGCTCGCCATATTGCTTCTGCGTGGCCTTGGACAGCTTGTAGCGGACCGACTCGGCGCGTAATACCAGAAACAAAGACGCCGGTTCCGGCAGTAGAGCGGCCGCTTCGCGCTCGTAGCGATCGGCCAGTTCTCCCTGGCTCGCCTTGGTCTCAAAGATCGCTCTCCGCGCCAGATGAGAGAACGAACGCAGCTTGTCCGGGCGTAGTTGTTCGATCGCCGTGAACTGGGCTCGCCCCTCATCCCAGCGCTTCTGCAACGCGAGGCTGAGCGCCAGAGCCGTTCGGACCATCAATTCTTGCTCGACCAAAACTTCATCGAGTGGCTTGTGTTTGCGTGCTCGGCTCAAAGCCTCCAGGGCCGCCGCGGGCTCGCCGCGATCGTGAGACTCAATCGCGACGTCAACCAAAGTCTCGACATCATCGGGGAAGATCTCGAGTATTCGTTGCTGCGTCGCGGAGAGCTTCTCCGGTTCGTCGGTCATGTCGTAGAGATCGACCAGCAGCTCGTAGGTTGGACGGTGGCGCGGGGCGAGTTCGAGACTGCGTTCGATGCAGGTCCGGGCTTGCTGTTCCAGTCGATCCTCGTCCCGATCCGAGGGATCTCCCTCGACCTCCTCGTAGTCGATATCGTCGAAGGCCTCGTCGAAATCGTCGTCCTCGCCATACTCGCAGCGATATTGAATTTCGCCGAGGTACAGTTTCGCGATATGGCTCCAGACCAGTGCCTGGGCCAGTGGTCTTTCCTCGGGCTTCAAGGCTGTGCAACTGATCAGGTCGGTGGCGTACTTGGTCCAGAAGCTGATCGCTTCGGGGGTGCCCTGACGGTCCCAACACATGGCCCAGAGACGGTTCCAGGAGGGATCGATGGTCGTCGGAGCAGCCAGCCGGGTGAACTCGCGAAGCACGCGAATGCCCGTCGCGTAATCGGCGGAAACCACGTACTGAATCAAGGGTACCATCAAGCAGGATGTGAGCTTCTCATCAAGCTGCGGGTCCACCTCGCGAATCTTGAGGCGCAGCCCTGTGATTCTCCGGAGTACGTCGTCCCACTGGCTTTTGGCGACCAGATCTTTCAGTTCGCGAAGCCGGGGCAGGATTGGCTCGCCATAGACCAGGCGTTCCAGCTTTTCGAAGTCTGGTTCACTGACGTCCTTTGCCGATCGCGTTTCGTTGAGGCTTTGCAGGCGACTGGCAATTCGCTTCGCTGCTCGCTCGGGGTCCAATCGGCTCCAGTTGGCCTCGGTTTCAGCCCGATCTCCCCTGTAGTAAGCCGCCAGACCGCGTACCAGAAGCTTCCAGTCACTGAGTGGAGAGATCCGGGCAATGTCGCGCACCAGTTCAAGGGCCTTGGATTCATCTCCGGCGTGTAAAGCTTCGATCGCCTGCCGGACATGAGCAGCGTCCTGGAACTGCGGAGAGGAACGCTGGGATCGCTCCGGATGCAAGACGGCTTGATCGGCGGCGATCACCTGGAGCCGACTCTGAATCTCGGGAGAGTCGCATCGGCCTTGAATCCGGTAGGCGTCCGACACCAGCCCCAGCTTGACGAGAAGCGGTGCAAATTCTTCCACCAGCTTCGTGTCGGTCACTCCAAACTCAAGCAGGTGCCGCGAGACTTCAATCGCGGAGTCGGGCATCCCCGTACGGAGAAGTTGCTGAGCTCTGAAAAAATAGGCGCGCTCGAGCTGGCGGTGGTTTTCCGGAGTCGGTTCGGCCTTGTGAATCAACTTGGCCTGCTTGACCGCATCCTTGTACTTTTCCTTGGCAATCAGACGCTCCAGCTCACGAGCAGCGTCGGCCGTAGAACTCTTGACCACAGTATTGCGAATCGCTTGGCGTTTGTCGGACATGTCTGGTGATTACACTCGATGGATTCCCGGAACGTCCATGTCGAATAGCAAAGTGTACCAGGAACTTTTCAAGATTCCAGGCTTGCTTTCCCCGCGACTGAAAGGTCAGGTCAGCGGCCGGGAGAAGCCAAAGAAGCGGGCGGGTGAAACGCGGGCCCGAGACGTTGATAGGCTGAGAGGCGATCAAGAATGGCTCCTGGCCCTTCGGTGGCACACCAGCCGAAAAGACCACCACGAGAGGCGGGAAAGCCGAGGCCCAGCGTGACGCCCGTATCGACGTCCACGGGATCATTCACGATACCATCTTCCACGACGCGAATCGCTTCCAGCAGCATGGGCAGGAAAAGTCGGTCGGTGATTTGCTGTCGGTCCGGGAAACGAAGGGGAGCGTCAGAAGGGAACTGGTACTGGTACTGACCAAATACCGGCTTAAAGTCAGGGTCAGCGGTCGGCCGAGGCTCGCGGCGAGCGTGCTTACGGAAGCCGGCCCCCGATTTCTGGCCAAGACGGCCAAGACGCACCATTTCGCCAATCAGCGGGCTCGTTTGCACCCGGTCGGGATAGCCTTCAGCCATGACCTGCGAGATCGCCAGGACGGTATCCAGTCCAATGAAATCGTGCAGCGCGATCGGGCCTGTCGGCATGCCGAAGTGCTCAGCCGCGGCATCAATTGCGTCCATGTCAACGCCTTCCAGAATCATCTCGACCGCCTGGCCCAGGTAGGGGAAAAGTACACGCGTGACCAGGAAGCCGGGACAGTCACGCACCACGATGGGCGATTTGCCCAGTCTACTCGCCAAATCCACCAGCACCGAGATCGTCGCCTCGTCGGTCTGATCGCCTCGAATCACCTCGACAAGTTCCATCCTCTGCGCGGGATGAAAAAAGTGCATTCCGGCAAACCGCTTCGGGTGAGCCCAGGATCGTGCCATTCGTGAGATTGGTATCGTCGACGTATTGCTGGTCACGATCGCATCAGGGCGCAGGACGTCGGCAAGATCCTGGAGGATACCGGTCTTGATCGCTTCGTTCTCGGTAACAGCCTCGATCACCACTTCGCAATCGGCCAGTCGCTCCACGCTGATCGACGCGCTCAGCAGCGAGGCGATGTGTGATCTCTGGACCTCATTGACAGGCTGCGAATGGCTCTTGCTTCGTCCGGCGGCAAGCTGAATGGCACGCGCGGACCCGTTTTCGAGGACGGCTTGGTTGACTTCGACCAACGTCGTCGCAATGCCCGCCCTGAGCAGAGTTGCCGCGATTCCGGCGCCCATCTGACCGGCTCCCACCACCCCTACACGCGAAGGCATCGGCTGCATGTTGGGCAACTCCGTCGGGAAAGGCCCAGCCTGCACGGCAGAATCGGGCCATTCGATTCAGGTCTGGGGCGTGAAGAGGATGATCTCGACACGCCGGGGAGGAAGCTTCGCCAGAGGTGGTTCTTGTAAACGCGGTACCTGACTGCCAAAACCGACCGCGGCAACCTTGCGCGAACGGAACCATCCGGCCGAGTCGATTCCATGCTTCTCGATCAGGTACTTGCGCACCGAGTCGGCCTGCTCTTGGGTCAGGACTTCGGCCAGTTCGGCGTCGTGGTCATCATTGGTGAATGCGGCAATGACGACCTCCGACTGTGGCTGGCTGGTTCGCTTGCACCAGCGGCCGATGTCGTCAAGGCGGGTGCGGCCGACGGGCGTCAAGACGGCACGCCCGGGTTCGAAGAGCTCGTCGGCCTGGAAATACCGGCTGTCGCGCCGCGAACCCGGCTGGAAGAGGACTTTTTCACGCTCGAAGAACGAGCGGGAGTCGAAGTAGCGTGACAGCGGCCAGGTTCGCTTGAGCGCCGCGAGGTTGTCTTCCATGGCCGACAGGGTGCGCTCACCGCGGCGGGTCAGCGACATCAGGCTCTGGTACGCTTCCTCATCGCGAACGAGCTTGCCGACAGATCCCTTGCCTTCGCGGATCATGACGGCGATGGAGTTGATCTCTTCGAGCCCCGTCTTCGCCGACCTGGCAAGTTCGTCGAGCTTCGTGAGCGATGCCCCGGTTCGCTTCATCAAATCACCGAGCTCGACCGGAGGCTCCGATTCGATTGCGCCGCCCTCGGCCACCTCGGGTGTATCGGGACGGCCGGGAGTGATCTCGACGACCCGGGCGCCGACCATTCCTTCGGCAAGAATTCGGGCAATGGCATCCGAACGGACCAGATGACGGAGGCGATCGTCCAGCCGCATGACCAGCTCAACGGGCTCTCCAGGTTTTGCCGGCGGCACAACCCGCTCGACCACGCCGGCATCGATGCCCTGGAGCCGCACCCGGTGCCCGGCCTCCAGGCCGCTGATGCTGGCAAACTTGACGCGGACGTGAAACGTCGGCTGAACGTGCCAGCGACGCGTGGCTACCTGATAAAGCCCGAAACCACCAAGTGCCAGGACAGCCAGGGCAAATCCCGCATTAGCCAGTGCCCGCCACCGACCGATTTCCCGCCTCATCCCGTGCCGCCCTCAAGTTTCCACATGAGCCGAAGTCTCAATGTCAAAGTAGCAGTCAATTCAGTTTATGAGAAGCGTTGTTCTTCAAGATCGTCCCGTCCGTTGCCCTGGCGACCGTTTCAAGACTTTGGTCTGGCAGATCAGATTTCTCCGTCCCCTAGAGCGAGCCGAATCCAAGCGCCTCGGTGGCCATCTGGATGCAGGGAACGAGAACGACGTTCGCGGAAAAAACGGCGAGCGTGGCGCGAACCACCCCCTGGGTCGCGGCCCGGCCCACATCCTCGGTTGACCGTCCGGCATTGAGCCCCGTCCAGCAGCCGATCAGGCCCACAAGCAGTCCGAAAACAGCCGTTTTGAGCGTGGCCGGAATCACGTCGGAGACCCGCAGGAAGACCAGGGAATCGCGCGAGAAAAGCAGCGGAGAGAGCTTGCCCGCGGTCAGTTCGCCCACGAGTGCTCCGACCAAGGCCGACGCATCGATAAGAACCGTCAATAATGGGACGGCCACCGCGCAGGCGATCGCTCGTGGCGCCACCAGGCCGGCCAGAGGATCAGTACCCAGCGCGATCCGTGCCTCGATCTCCTCGTTGAGGCGCATCGATCCCAGCTCGGCGGCCAGGCCGGCACCCATGCGGCTGGCGACCAGCACGCCCGCAAGAACAGGCCCGAGCTCCACGACGACGGCGACTGCAAGAAAACTCGGCAGCGCCGATTCCGCACCGTTGGCCACCAGCAGGCGATGCGTTTGGAACCAGGTTACAAGGCCGACGCTGACTCCGGCCCCCAACACGATCGGCAAACTCTTGACGGCGACCTGCTCGAATTGCCAGATCACCTCGCCAAAACGCTCCACCGTAGCCTTTGGCAATACCGTGAGACTCCGTGCGACGAATTCCACGAACAGTCCGAACTGCTCGAGTTGCCACACTCCACTCGCAATCATCCTGGAACTCCTGGTTCGCTTCTCGGGAAAGCAGGCAGACCGGGTTGCTCAATATGCGTGTCCACGGAAGAGGCATTCGCTGGCCAGCACCGTCGCTTGGTGGAAATCCAGGTCAGACTGCCCGGCCTGCCGAGACCCCGGCGAATCTGGCGGACCGCGACGGTATGTGTCGCAGAGCCAAGCCGCATCCAGCCACTCACGCCAAGAATTACAGTATACCCGGTGGCAAATATCCGGAGATCCGTACTGTCGCCTGTTCCGGTCTACATCCGCACAGGGTGTCGTTCACCTGGCATTCCGCTAATCTCGATGGTCCCGGGGAAAGTTTTACCCCTCCGGGACAACATTGGATCGCTTGCTGGCACGAGGCATCGAATGAATGGACCTGAATTGAGCCCGCGGACCACGACCGGCTGGGACACCTTTGTCCTGGCGTCGTGTGCCCGCCTGGCGCGTTTTCCACAGGTCCACCTGGTGCCCAGATTCCCGCCCGATCGGTTCAACCTGGCGATGCGCACGCAGTTGCCGCTTCAGGAAAACGAGCTCCTGGTGGCACTCATCGATAGCGATGCCGGGGGCTTTCAAAGCGAAATCATCCTGACCACAACGCGACTCTACTGGTTCCAGCGGGAAATTGGGGACTCCGATGGCCGCACCAGGAAGCGGAGTCGGCCGCCGATCCGGGCTTATGGAGCCGACTACGCCTTGGTTCCGGTGGAGGTCCCGATTGAGCCGATAGCGAATCACTCGGTCCAGATCTGCCTCGGGGCCGGTCGGGCCGTGCCAATTCAGGGGGGTGGCAGGGAGCTTGCCGAGGCACTCGCGGATTATTTGCGGACGGTGGGCGATGAGTCTCGCAAGGGTAGTAACCCCTCGCTCGAGCGGTTTGAATCCGAGTTGATCGATCGCATCTCCCACGTTCTTCCCAAGGTCGCAGATGTCACGCGCCGGACGCGCGTGTTGAACCACGACTTGAGCGTCTTTCGACACGATTTGATGGCGGCAACGCCGCACGTAGTCGTCACGCCGAGCCTGATAGCTGCCTGTATCCTGGTCTTCGTGGTGATGGTTCTGCGAGGCGTTGATCCGTTCTTGCCGTCGGCCCTTCAACTTCTTCCGTGGGGAGCCAACGACGACGCCAGGGTCGTGCTCAGACACGAATCATGGCGACTACTGGCCAGCGTGTTCATCCATGGCGGAATTCTCCATCTGGCACTTAACATGTGGTGTCTGTTCAATATTGGCCCTCTGGTCGAGAAACTCTTCGGCAACGTCGCGACCGCCGTGCTTTTCCTGGCAGCCGGGGTTGGGGGCGCAATCGCCAGCGTGGCAACGCCCCCGGTGGGGGCCAGCGTGGGTGCCTCGGGAGCGATCTTCGGCCTGCTCGGGTCGCTGCTGGCATTTCTGCTCGTCAACCGCCACTCGGTTCCGGGGACGGTGCTCCGTCCTTTGCGATCGAGCGCGCTCAGCTTCGTGGTGTTCAACATCATGTTCGCGGCGGCGGTGCCGATCATTGACCAGTCGGCACACATCGGCGGGCTTGTAACCGGGTTCGTCGGCGGTTTGATGCTGATCCGCCCATGGCCCGTGACGCGGTCGCGCTGGGTGACCTTGAGACGGCTCGCCATGGGTGTCATGCTGGTCAGCATGGTGGTGGCTGCTGGCTTTGCCGCCTTGCACTGGAGGGAGCAAACCTTGCCCGCGACGACCCGGTTTGCTGACTTCAACGACCAGGCAGCCACCGCCATTGACGAGATCAATGCCGTATCTCAGGCGATGCCCGATGTCCAGAAGCTAGTCGACCAAGCAACCAACGAGGAATCGCGGAGGGTGGTGTCTGGAACGCTTCAAGAACTGTTGTCGTGCGCCAGGGCGAACCAGGCGCGGCTCGATCGAATCCTCACGCCTGATCCCAGCCTCAGGGAGATCTGGCGGGCTTTGCTCGCCGGCCAGACCGCTCAGACCGTCACGCTCACCGCCGAGCTGGAATACCTCAAGACCCGGAAGTCGGATTGCTTGACTCGACCTGATGGGGTGCTTGCCAGCCAGGCCGCCTCCATGCGGGCCGCTCGTGATTTCCAGAATCGCGAGCGTGCTTTTCTCGAGACACACAAGTTGATCGCGCGAGCCGTTGATCCTGGGAAAAACTCGGTCACGACCCAGTCAAAGGACCCCTGAAATCCTCAGGGTCCCTGACTGCTTGCCCCGCTGCTTTCTTGAAAGCAGTAAACGGACGATGATATCGTGTGACTCCGCGCAGTTTGGATCCCCCCCTTTATGAGCCTTTGGGAATCTGGAGCTTGTCCGTGATCGCGTTGCCAGCCTGGAAACTCCGCGTGCTCCTTACTGGAACCTTTCTTCTGCTCGTAGCCAGTTCACCCGGACTGGCTACGGCAGCCGACCTGGACGACTACGTCAAGAAGTCCGACGCTGCCTTCTCCTGGAAAGAGACGAGCAACCACTCAACTCCGGTCGGAACTCTGCACAGCCTCGCCCTCAGCTCGCAAGTCTGGCAAGGAATTACCTGGAACCACGAGCTGACCATCTATGAACCCGCCGAGCTTACTTACACCGATTCGGTCCTTCTCTTCATCACCGGCGGCGGAACCGGGGGGAAGCCCGGTGAGGACGATCACAAGCTGGCTTTCACATTGACGAAAGCCACCGGTGCCCGGGTCGCCGTGCTCCACCAGGTTCCCAATCAGCCGCTTCTGGGCGACAAGACGGAAGACACCCTGATCGCCGAAACTTTTGTTCGCTACCTCGAGACCAAAGACAAGAACTGGCCTCTGCTCTTTCCCATGGTCAAGAGCGCGGTGCGGGCGATGGACGCTGTGCAAGCCTGGGCGACCGCCCAAGGGAAAGGCGAGGTCACACGGTTTGTCGTGACCGGCGCCTCCAAACGCGGCTGGACCACGTGGTTAACGGGTGCAGTCGACCACCGCGTGATCGCCATCGCCCCCATGGTCATCGTGATGCTCAACATGGGAGCGCAAGGGCCAAACCAGATCGATGTCTGGGGTCAGTACAGCGAGCAGATCGATGACTACGTCAAGCGCGGGTTGATGGAACGGGCAAAGACTTCCGAAGGCACTGGGCTCTGGCGCATGGTCGACCCGTTCACCTATCGCGACCGGCTTGCCATCCCCAAGTTCCTGATCAATGGAACCAACGACCGCTACTGGACCCTGAACGCCCTGGACCTGTACTGGAACGAGCTGAAAGGACCGAAGTACCTGGTCGAGCTGCCGAACGCGGGCCACGGACTGGAAGTGAATCGCGACTGGGCTCTCAATGGCCTGGGAGCGTTCTTCCGCCACTCGGTCACGGGCCGGCCAATGCCCGCGCTCTCATGGTCGATGAAGAATCAGCCTGCGAAAGAGTGGACACTCGCGGTCCAGGCTGACCCCGCACCAGTTTCAGCCCGGCTCTGGACGGCGACTGCCGGCAGCCGCGATTTCCGCGAGTCGAAGTGGACGTCCTCGCCGCTGCAACCCGGCAACACGATCACTGCCGCGATAACGCCACCAGACACCGGACACATGGCCGCCCTGGCGGAGCTGGAATACCTGATCGATGGACTGCCTTACCACCTCACGACGACGTTCTTTGAACCGGGACTTGAGCCCAGAAAGAGGGCCAGCGAATGACCCTGAGGGCTGATCATCTCGGGGAGCTTTCGACAGTCTCGCGTTCCTTCACGAGGCCATCAATCACCTGGTCGAGCGCTTTGCCTTCGATGTCCTTGGCGCGGATGATTCCCTTGGCATCGAGGACAAAGACGGAGGGAATCTCGTTGACTCTCCAATGCTGGCGGTTCAGCCCGTTTTCCTGGGGTTCCCACCAGCACCGCCAGGTGACGTCTCCGTCCTTGATGGCTTTCAGAATGGTTTCCTTGTCGGTATCGACGTTAACGCTCAATAGCGCGAAAGGACGACCCTTCATCCGCTCGACGAGGGCACGCTCAAGTGGCCATCTTATGTCTCGATACCAGCTACCAGAGAAAGTCAGAACCACGACCTTACCACGATAGTCGCTGAGCTTCATAGGTTTGCCGTCCACGTCCGGGCCTTCAGCCTCGGGTGCGGGTTTGCCGATTGCCAGGTCGCGGAGCTTGAAGATCTCTCTACGGGCAGTCTCACCTGCCGTTTCGCTGCCCATCGTGATGTCGCCGTACTGTTTAGACAGCCGCGTATAGAGTTGCACCGCCTCCTTCTCCAGCGATTCCGGTACTTCAGGCCGGCCGTCATTGAGAACCTCTGCCCCACTCGCCTTGGCCAGGAGCAGCCAGAATCGATCCGGGTACGGTCCCCTGAGCTGGCGTATGGTTCTGGCTTTGTACCTGAGATGCTCGGCGAGCTTCCAGCAGGCGCGGGCCCGATCTTCGCGAGTGGGAGCATTCACCAAACCGGCCCGCAGCAATTTCTCCCCCGCTTGAGAAAAGATCATGTGCAGCGATCCGAGTTCGGAATAGAGCGGAATCAATGCCTCACTACGGATGTGGTCGCGGATCAGTATCTCGGCGGCCTGATTCGATTGTTTCGGGGTAAACTCGTTGGTTACCACGCCGGTCAGTGCATCGACCGCAACAGAATCTGACTTGTGCTTCTCGGCCATCGACAAGAACCGGTCCGCGTAGGCTGATTCCAGTTGCGCCAGGTTTTCAACCGCGGTGCTCTGCTCGCTTCCTGTCCTCGCCTTCATCACGGCCGCGTCCGCGTCCCGTCGCTTCGCCGCGTACTCCGAGACGAGCACAAGGTAATCTTCCTTCTCAATTCGGACCGTGGAGTCAGTGAGCTTGGGAAAGGGTAAAGGATGGGCGGGCAGAAACTTGAAAGGTTCTCCCATGCGCCTCTCGCGCACCACGCCGTTGGCCCGGATCAGGCCGACCGGGGGTCGTGACCGGTTGTCCCAGCCGCCGTATCCGTCCGGAAAGGGTAGGTCACTGAGCGTGAAGACGGCAGCGGGAATCTTGGCGGAAGTGTTGGCTCGCAGGTTCGAGACTCGCAGATCATACTCCTTGGTAGGCCGCATCTCCCGTCCGATAAAAGCCATCTTCACGTAGAGTACTGGGTACCAGACACCATCCGTCCTCGTCCACTCGTTGGACTCCTCGCCCCAGGTCATTTTTTTGCCGTTTTGCACATCGCCATATCTCCAGCGCACTGGCAGGTTGTCGCAGGCCTTATCACAGGTGACCTCCATCCAGCCGGGGTTCTTGGCGTATTGGAAATTCAGGACTATCGTGTGGCCTTCCTCTCTGGATTCGATCACCTTGCACCCGCTCCAGAAATCTTTCAGTGTCATTGGTTCGGGCCGGAAGCATGATGCGTAGTGAACCCAGGGATCAAGCTGCTTGAGGGGCTGGGGCGAGTGATGTAGATCCCCGAGTGCCTTGGGGGGTGGACCAACTTCGAGCACCACCCCATAGAGCGAATGTTCCTTGATAGAGGCAGCCAGCTCTCGGGTCCGCAGGACGCTAAAGGTTCCTTTCTCTCCTGGCACGAGCTGGCCCTTCTCGTCGGGCTTGGGAGCCGGGTCAAGACCCTCATAATCGTACCGGACCGCACCCTCGTTCCAGTACAGCCTGCCGTGCCACGTTGCGGTGAAGAATGTGAAGTTGTTTTTCCCATCGCTACGGACATTCTCGTTGGTAAGGTCGAAATCGTACACCAGGCGATGGAGCGCAGCGTAGTTCTCGAGGGCAGAACGGGCGCATCGCTTGACCCGGTCTCTGGTGGTCGGGTCGGCATTGGGCAACTGATCGACCCAAGACCAGTCATCGGCCACGGCGCGTTTGAATGGTCCAGGCGGTTCCTGCTGCGCGAGTCGAACCGCCACCGCGGCCGCGCCGATCGTCCCCGCCAGCACGATCGACATGGTCAACATCGTGCCGGTTGCGGTCAGCTTGCCGATCAGTAACGATTTCGAGACCGTCTTGGCGAGCGACGCCAGTGTGCTGGGAATTGCCGCGGCGGTGGCACCGCCGGCCACGAACTGGACGGCTGCCCGCGCCGTCGCGGCGGCCAGAGCGGGCGGGAGGGCAGCCCGGGCAGCGTCGTGAGCACAGACCGTCGCGACCGCACCGGCCGAGAAGGTCAGTCCCCGGCGGACCAGCCTTCTCCGCAGCTTATCACGGGCCCGGACCAGCCGGCTCGAGACGGTGCCGACCGGCAGGCCGAGAATCCGGGCGGCCTCGTGGTGGGTCTTCCCCTGGAGGTTACAAAGCACGATGGGTCCGCGGAACGAGTCGGGCAACCGGCTCAGCTCCAAATCGAGCGCGGCACGCAATTCATCGAGGCTGTCGTCGAGCCCGGAGTCCGGTCGCGTCACGGTATTCACCTGCCTTTCGCGTGCTACTCGGCGGGCCTTGCTGGCCTTGAGCTCCCGAGCCGTCCGCACGGCGACTCCATAGAGCCAGTTGGCAAGCAACTCCCTGCGACCGATTGATCGAGCCTTGCGGGCCAGGACCAGGAAGGCGGCCTGAAACGCGTCGTCGGCGTCCTCGGCATCGCGCAGAATCCGCCGGCAGACGGCCAGCACCATTGGCCCGTGCCGCTCGACGACCGCGGCGAAGGCGTCCTCGGCATCCTCACCCTGGGAGCTGAGGAAACGTTCCAGGAGCTCGGCGTCGTCCAGCGTCCCGACGGCTCCGCTTCGGAGCAGCGTCTCGAGATCACGCACCGCGGTCCCGGATGTTCCATGCCCCATCGATCGGCTCCTCTCCCGGCGAATGAGTCTGCCTTCTCCTTCCTATACTGGGAGCATCAGGTCCCATGCATCCCGATCACCGGAAAAAAAGTCACCAGGGAGGGGCTTATTGCCGTTCCTGCTTTCAGAATGGCGGCGGATCACCGAGTCGGCGGCCGCCGGGGCAGCGACCACCAGACGGCGTCAAAGGCGGCTTTGGTGTCGTCGTCGAGGGTCATGTCGGCGGCGGCGAGTGTGGCTTCGAGCTGCTCCGCCCGGCTGGCGCCAACGATCGCCGAGGTGATGCCAGGCTGGGCGAGAACCCAGGCGATGCTAGCCGTTGCCATATTGAGCGCACGCTTCCGCGCAAAAGGCCTTCAGGCTTGCAACCGCCTCGAACTGGGCCGCGTGCCAGTAGCGCTCGCGGTAGAGCTCTCCGGCCGCTCCCAGAGTGAATCTCGTGCCCGCCGCGGGCGACGCATCGGCCTGGTGCTTGCCAGTCAAGAAGCCTCCGGCCAGCGGGTTGTACGCAATCACGCCGATACCTTGATCGCGACACAAGGGCAGCAGCTCAGTCTCGATGTCGCGGTGGAGCGCGTTGTACCGAGGCTGAAGGCAGTCATAACGGGCAAGCCCGTGCAGAGCGCTGGTGCCCAGCGCCAGGGCTAGCTGCCAGCCCGCATAGTTCGAACAGCCGACATAGCGCACCTTCCCGCACCGGACGAGGTCATCAAAGGCACGCAGAGTCTCTTCGATGGGCGATTCGGGATCCGGTGAGTGCGCCTGGTAGAGATCGATATAGTCGGTCCGCAATCGCCGCAGGCTCGCATCGCATGCCTTCAGAATGTGACGCCGGGAAAGCCCTAGGTCGTTGGGCCCGTGGCCGACCCGTATCCGGCACTTCGTCGCCAGCACCAAGCTATCGCGCCGGCCGCGCGCAGCCGCGAGCCAGCCGCCGATAACCTCCTCGGTGAACCCCGCCGTTTCGGGCTCGGGCGGAATCGGATAGGCGTCGGCCGTGTCGATGAACGTCACGCCCTGCTCGTACGCCGCGTCGAGAATTTTTTTCGACGTGGCTTCGTCGGCCTGCCCGGCGAAGGTCATCGTTCCGAGGCAGATACTCGACACCTTGAGCCCCGTCCGGCCCATCCGCCGCTGCTGCATCGTCTAGCCTCTTTCCGGAAACGCGAATCGCTGTGAAGTACGCTTTTGTTGCAGGTCTATCCTACAGCGTTCGTTAACAGCGCCCAATGCCCGGTGGCTTGCGTCTGAACAGAGCCGGAGTACGATACATCGGCGATCAGGCCTGCGATCCCTCGAGAGCCAACCCGCCGCGGGGACGGCTGCTTGGTCCTCGTCTTGAGATCTCGTCGAGCACCGTCGGTCCCTTGCGCCCCAGCCTCGGGAAGAAATACCCGTAGCAGGCGACGGCTTGCTCACGGTAGGTCGGGTAACGCATCAAAATCGCGTGCGCTTTCGCCAGATTGTAGTGCGGCATCAGGCCAAAGACGTGGTGCGTGAGGTGATAGTCTTGCCCGTAAGGAAAAACGGCCCAGTTGAAGATCGGGTTACAGTGAAAGTTTCTCGAGTGGCTGAATTCACCTTCCGATGGTGCATTGCTGTGGTGGGCAATTTCGCGAAGTTGCATGAAAAACGCGTAGAAGGTCAAGAGTGGAATGACCCAGAACAAGATGAAGATCGACCACGACCCGGTCACGTGAACGATGGTCAGCATCGGCAGCCAGTATGCGCCACGCATGCAGCGGCCGACGCGAAACCGGTAGACACACCGCGGCTCGCGGAAACCGGCGGTCACGTTGGCATTCTTGGCTTGGCCGAACAAGTACTTCAGAAGCAAGGGCGGCCAGATGGAAAGAACAACATAGCGGTACCAGAAGGTGGCCTTGCTCATGGGGAATGGATAGCGATCTTCGTCAAAATGCAGGCGCGGGACGTCGGGATCGCGCGACGCGTCGTTGAGGAACTGATGGTGACCCAGGTGAGTGATCCGGAACCGCTGAGTCATGGCCATGAGGGGAAACATGCAGAGGAGGTCCGACACCAGCTCGTTGGCCAGCCGATTCTTGAACAAGGAATAATGGGCAGCCTCATGACCCAGTCCAGACAGCCGATGCTGAAACGCGGCGATCAGCACCATGCCGAGCACGCTCAACGGCAGGAAGACGGGCGTCGCAAGCCCCCTTGCTGACCAGGCGTAATAAATCCAGACACACCCGGCCAGCGAGCCGATCAATCCCAGGTATTCTGCCAAAATGTAGAAGGCATTCGTGAAATCATCAGCACGCAGGAACGGTATCAGCCGATGATGAGTTTCATCCCAGGTCAAGTCGGTCGAGCACGGGTCGATTGGTACTTTATTCATGAACAAGCGCTCCAGCCTCCCAAGCATCACTGATGGTTTCCTCCGATTGTGACGACATGGCTTCCAGAATTTCCTCCTTGTTAACCCATTTTACCACATCGCCATGTAGAGTTTAGGTGGTCTACTCCGATCGGGGAAGGCTTGTTGGCTCTGTGTTGAGCACACGGTGATGGAGAAATGTCAGCGATGAGTGTTGGCGAGAAAAGTGCCAGGCAAGTTGCGTTCCGGGTCCTGGGCAGCCTGAGCCAGGATCAAGAAGAATTCGTCGCGCTGGAAGCGAAGAGCACTCGAAGCTGGAAATCTGACCTGATCGCGGAATTGAATCGCACGGAGGTGCGGAAGCGGCTTTCCGTCGCCCTGGCAGGAGTTGCGTGCATCAACCTTGCCACTTTTGCTCTTTGCCAGTGGATCTATGTTCCCGATGGTCGCGCTGACCTTCGGCATCCCCTCTTTTGGTTCCTGGAGTTGCTGGCCGTGCTGGGTTATCTGAGGGCCGCGCTGGGGCCCGGGTGGGTTTCCTCGTCCTCCGCCATGAACCTGGTGGTGAAGTTCTGGACGACGTTTCTCATCCTTTCCTTCAACCTGGTCACGCTCAACTCCGTGACCGGGTTCGGGCTCGCATGGTACAAGCCGGCATGGGCAACCCTGAGCACCTTTCTGTTCGCCTCGCTAGCCTGGGCCTTCTCACCCTGGTTCTTTGTCGCCGCCGTGCAAATGTGGGCAACCGGACTCTTGATGGTCCATTTGCCGGACTGGTGTTTTCTGATCTACGGCGTCTCGTGGTGGTTCGCGCTCGTGGGCATTTCGATCCAGTTGCGGCGCAACCGACTGGTTACCCGGTAACGAATCGCGGTGGACTCATGCCGGGGCGAGTGCGGACTCTGGAGCGGCATTTCCCTGGAGCTGCGACGTCGCATGATCAATCCACCACTGGTCGGCCTTTTCATCGTTCCAGTCGGCCGCGGAGGCACATGCGGCCAAGGCCGTGGATAGGGCCCGGGCGTCGGGATAGCGGTCCTCGGGTTTTTTGGCCAGGCATTTCAGAACGACGGCCTCAAGGTCTGCGGGTATCTCGGGACGGTGGTGTGAGGGGGGAACCACGGGATCGCGCGCATGGGCGATCATCAGTTCGGTCGGATTGGTTGCCTCGAACGGCGGCCTACCGGTCAGCATGAAATAGAGGATGGCGCCGAGGGAGTAGATATCAGCCCGGCCGTCGACATCTTTGGTCGCGGTCGCCTGCTCGGGCGACATGTACTGCGGCGTACCGCTGACCGTGTAATCGGCGGTCAACTGGGGCGCATGGGGCGTGGCCGTCAGCTTCACCAGCCCGAAATCGAGGACCTTGGCAAAATCGCATTTTCCTCCCAGAATGGCCACCAGAAGATTCGCGGGTTTCAGGTCGCGATGGACCAGGCCGAACCGGTGTGCTTCCGCAAGAGCTCCGCAAACCTGGCGCATCAGGTAAATGACCCGACCTGGCAAAAGCGGGCCAGCCTGGTGAACCAGGTCAGAGACGCTCAGACCTGGCAGATACTCCATCACATAATAAAAAGTTCCGTCGTCACTGTGCCCGTAGTCGTAAATCTCGATCGTGTTGGGATGCGAAAGCATTGCCGCCGATTGAACCTCGCGTTCGAATTGCGCCAGGGCGATCGGATTGGTATTCACATCGGGCTTAATCAGCTTGAGAGCGCAGGGACGCTTCAGGAGCTGATGTTCTGCGAGGTAGACTTCGCCCATCCCTCCCTCGGCCAACTTCTTCCCGAGATGGTACTGGCCTAGCTTCCTCGCCGCGTGCAGGTCGTGACGGAGATGGTGCAAGACATAGGAGGAAAAGATCGCCAGTGCCGCGCTGACCATGACGATGAGTGTGTTGCTCAGAGCAAGTTGATTGACATCCAGCTCATCAACCATGAGCGACGACCCGGACGCCTTGGCGCTCAAAAGTGCGAGGACGACCAGGGGGCCCATAGCCATCGTTAGCACCATGCTGGCCGTGGTCTTGGGCTCGTTAGGAATAAAAACGCCGTAAAGGATCATCAGGACCAGGAAATGGAGTTCGCCGTTCTTTTCGAGACCGACCAGGCGGACCGCATCGCCCTGCGCGATCAAGGCCGAGCCAACCATGTACTGGGAGAGTACCATGGCCAGGACCATGATGCCGAAAAAGCCGTATTCGAGGGCGCGAAGCTGCCGGTAGCCCAGCTCCATCGGCGAAGCCAGCAGGGCAGCAATAGTGATGCAAAATGCCATTCGTAGCCCCACGAAAACGCGGAGCTGGCCGGCAGTCGAGGACGGCTCGACCACGCCAAGGAGGAAAAAGAGGCCGTAGACGACTGCAAGGAAGAGCGTTGCCGATTTCAGGCGGCTGCGCAGCAATTTTCCCGTCTCGGTGGCCAGGCTGGGCAAAGAGGTCCTGGCCATGCCCATGTGGAAAGATTCCGAGGGCGAGTTGGGAAAGCCGCGCACCTGCTGGATGGTCGGCTCGAGCTCGATCTCATCGTCCCCCGCGGGATCGATCGCCGCGTGATTGGCGGGACTGCGGTCATCAACATGCGACATCTTGCGGCTCTCATCCGGCGCTTGGGTTTGCGATTTCAACATCATTCCAGGAGCTGCTCGCAGCTCATTCGATCTTCCCGGCGTCCTTAACTTGCTGCTGGATGGATTTGAGGGCATCTCCGGCATTCAGCGATTCCAGGGCTTTCGACGCCTTTTTCTCAAGCGCGTGGAACCCATCGGTGCCCAGGTCGGGGATCGCCTCCACCTTACCTTTCACGCCCTTCTTCAAGCGCTGAACCCCTGCCCTGGCCTGGTCCTCGATCGACCCGTTGGACTTGCTCTCGCCCTTGACCCAGGGCTCGGCGATGAAACCGAGGGCCACCAGCCCGATGGTCAAGATCGGGCCGACGATCCGCTCGACGGGCCGCTTCGTCTTGTGCCAGTTCTGTGCGATGTAGATAAAGGTGAGGGGCGGGATCAAGAACAGGATGCCCTGAATGGGGCTATCCCGGAACGGGATCACCACCAGGTTCGCAACGCCCGCGACGATCCGCCCGATATTGAGCGCGATCACGGCCGTCGCCCCCAGGACCATCAGCGAGTGGTTGCCGACCGCCAGCCCCAGCAGCAAGCACATCAGAAACGGCACGGAGACCAGGTACGCACTCTGGTTGATCCAGCGAAAGAGCTTCTGGACCTGGCCCATCCCCTGGCGATAGCCGCGGGTGACGGCCCCCGCGGGTTTTCCGGCTGCATATCTCATCGCGGGAAGCGACGGTGCGGTGGCAAGTTTGTAAGGACCGGGGATGGAGGGCTCGTCCATCGGTGAGGTCCGGTTCCCTAGCCCGCGCAAGCCGTCCATGCTGATGGGCGCCAGGGCCACCTGGCTGTTCACCGCCTCGAGCCAGTTGATCGGCCGCCCGGCGGCCAGGGAGGACTGTGGCCGTGCCGGCGCCACGGGCACAATGGGGCTCAGCCGCGGCCCGTTCGCGGCCACGGCCGCAGCAACCCGCTGAGGAGCGGCACGCGCAGTAATCTTTTGTGATGCCCCCTCGGAAGGAATCTTCATGCGTCCGCCACACCGCTTGCAGCGCCCTGTCCGGCCTGCCAGCCGCTCGTCCACGTCGAAAGGAGCGGCACACGCTGGACACTGGAAATGAATCATCCCGTTCATCCCTCGCCACAGGCGATCGCACGTCCGACTGATCTCAAAACCAAACCACGCCCAGCCCCGCGAGAATCAGCGTCCAGAAAATCCAGCCTTCGTCGAACCGCTCAAGCAACTTGAAGTAGATCACGGCAATCACGGCGTTCTTGGCCACCCAGATCATCCAGGGCTGAGTCTGATACTGCCCCGGCAAAACGAGCCAAATATAACTCAAAAGAGCAACACCAGCGGCATAAATCAACCCAATAAAGAACCAGTTTTTTTGGAGTGTCTCAAACTTCACGAACGAGTGCACCAGGCCGAAGAAGAAGATCGCTTTGATAGCAAGGTAATAACCATTAAGAATTAGCATGCTTGAGAGCTTTCGTAGCATGGGATAGCGAAGGGCGGCACCTGGGCACTACGTTCGATCATCGTTCGGCTGCTTGCCGGTCGCAATTGGCAGAATCCGTGCGCACGCACCGCGCCGGATCGTTTCAGGGTTCGTTCGCTTAAACTACACGATTCCAGGAGATGAGTCCATGATGTAGTGATGAGCCGACAATTAGCCCGTCGCTACCGAGGCCCGCGGATCCGAGTTCCCCCGGTGGGGCTGAATCGCTTCGGACTGGCCTCGCTCCAGCAGCACGGTCGGGGAGTCGAAGGCGATGCCCAGCCGATCGGCCAGTCGGAGGATGTCGAGGATGAGGCGGTCGCGCGCCAGCAGCTCCGCGTGACCGTCGGAAACCTCAAAGAAGACCTGGATCAAGAGCTGGATCCCGGAGCTTCCCAGGTCATTCACGGCGACTTCGTATTTCTCCTGCCGCGCCTGGGGATGGTTGCGGATCAGCTCCAGGATCCCTTCACGGAACTGGATCAGCCCTTCGGGAGAAGTGCCGTAAGCAATGTTGAGCTGGGTACGGAAGCGACGGTACCGCCGGGCTCCGAAGTTCGTGACATGCAACGTCGTCAGGTCCGAGTTGGGGATCGTCAGCAGCGAATCGTCGGGCGCGAATGCGGGTGCTGCGCAGGCCGACCGACTCGACGACCCCGTCGTTGGCACCGATCTTGACCAGATCGCCAACCCGAAATGTCCGGTCGGCGATCAGCATCAGCGAGCCAAAGAAATTCTTGAGAGTGTCCTGTGCCGCCAGGGCGACCGCCAGCCCACCGATGCCCAAGCCAGCGAGGACCGTCCCGACGTCGAAGCCGAAGAGCCTGAGCACCGCGGCCAGACCGCAGACGGCCACCATGATTTTGAGCACCAGTGACATCACAGGGAACCCCATCGCTGCAATCGACGTCGCACCCTGTTGCGTCACGGCCCGACCGGCGATGAGCTTCAGAATCGGGTTGATGCTCTGGTAGGCACAGAGGGCCAGAAAAAGCCAGAAGGCTGGAACCAGGAATGCAAGGCAAGCCCCCGCGGGCTCCATCCGCAGGCTGATTAAGGTGACGCCATCGATGAGCAGCCAGACCGCGGCCAGCCAGCCGAAGGGACGGACCCATGCGGCGACTTGCTCATCGTCAACATCAACACCCCTCGAGCGCAACAGGGCGTGGACGATCTTCGCGAACAGCCCAGCAACAAGCCGGGAAACGGGCAGAGTCAGGAGGAGAAACATGATGGCCCCGAGCAACTGATACACGGCGACGGAAAGCTGATCGGTGAGCTCAATCCGGTATCTCAGCCAGCCGGGAAGGCGTTGCCGCAGCCATAGCCCGGGCTCGAGCCCGAAACTGGGTCCGTCGGCCGATCTGCCAGCCATGGCGAGTTCGGGCACGATCGGCTCCGTCTCGAAAGTATTGTAGAGCCGGTCCACCGAGTGGACCGTGGCCCGGTTAAAGAGCCATTGCCCCTTGCGCGGTCCGTCAACTTGCCGCTCGGCGGTGATCTGGCCGTCCTTGTGCACCAGAGCCTCGAGGGGAAGGCCGACCGAGGAATCTGGAACATCCTGGAAGATGATGAAGATCGTCCGATCGAGCACTTCCTTGAGCTTGAAAGCGAGTTGCCGCCCGACGATCCTGCGCGCCGGGTCAGGGATCTCGCTCAGGTCAAGGCATTTTGCGGCCGCATCCAGGTCGTTCTTCTTGAACGCGGCGATGAAGGTGCGAAACATCGCGTACGGTGATCGGAAATCCGCCGGTACGTCGCCGGCCTCCTTCGACCGGCTGGCTGTCAGTGCCTTTTGCCAGAGAAAGAGCCGCATTCTGGGCAACTCACGCAACGACTTGCCGGCGAACAGCCAGCGCCCGTCGGCCAGCCGATGGAGCGTGAGCCGGGTCTCCTTGCTCTCGCCGATCTCGCAATCGGGACCGCTCTCGTCGTCCGGGATCACTACCGTCGGCACGTTGGTTGATCGAAGAATAAACTCAAGCTCATAAGCCAGTCGCCCCCCGACTCGTGAACCGCCTGGGATCTGCGCGAGTTCGAGACAGGCTAGAGCATCCTCGATCTTGCTCGGGTCGTCCTCGATCCGGTTCATGGCGATCAGGAAGGTTCGCGCGGTCGCTCTGGGAGAGCGGTAGCGGGGATCGACCGATGCCCCTGACTGCCCGGCGCTGTTGCTTGTTACGGACTTGTTGGCGGGCGACGCTTCCTGTCTGGCGAGAACCGGCGAAGAGCCGCAGAGTCCCACTCCAGCCAGGAAGATCATCGCCCCGATGGGTTGGAAGACACGCCTCAAACTAGACCTCCCGCGGCGCGAGCGATCTCCAGAAACAGCGATCAACGCTCGAACTTCAATCCCGGGTCATCCGACGGGGCGCCCAGGACGCGGAATGTCATGTGGTTATCATCCTGCCAGGCTACCTGGCCCGCGAGGGCGCCGAGCTGCTGATCCTGGCCGGCAAGGGTGAGCACGCCGTTGGCAAACGTGGACTTGCCGGCGATGTTCTTGGCCGGCTGACCAGGAGCGGTGACGGCCCAGGTGAATCCGCCGTTGTCATCGATCGCGAGTGCGACCCGGGCGTCCTTGGCCGGCGTGGCGGTCCACCTGCCGGCCAGCTTGCCTTGTACGGCCGATCCGGCAGCGGCAGAGGCAGTCGACGTGGCTGATGCGGCCGCGTCGGAGGACGGTTGCTGACTCGCAGGTGGCTGCAACTCGGCGGCAAGCTGCGCAGAGAGTTTGTCCGAAGGCTGGAGCCCGGCCGCGGTCTCAAACTGCTTGGCTGCGGCGTCATTGTGACCTTGGGTCAGATAGTGATAAGCCAGGACGAAGTGCGCCGGAGCCGACTGGGGATTTGCTCTGACATACGCCTCTAAAGCCCGGATCTGCTGCGTGTAGGTGTCGGCCTCGGCATACGAACTGATCAAGCTTGTCCAGTTCCAGCCGGGTCCGATCGTCAGGACCGCGTAGAGCGGAGCCGCCGCCTGGTCGTACTGGCCCTGGGCGAACTGCCCCAGCGCCAGGAGCTGGTGGATGCTCGGATCGTTGGGCATCTGGCCGAGTGCCTGCTGGCCGAGCTGGACGGCCAGGACGTAGTTGCCCTGCTTGAATGCGTCGCGGGCCTGGTCGAAGGTCGCGGTGGCCTTTGAGGTCACGGTTGCAGCCGGTGCCGCGGCGGTGGTGCTGATCGGCTGCGAGTAGTCGTAAGCAACAGCACCTGTCGTCGCTTGGGAGAGGTCATTTCTGTCCGCAATGCGCGCTTGGGTCGGAGCGGCGATCTGCCCCGAATTCATCTGGGGAAGACCGTAATAAGCGTTGTTATAGTTCGAGTAACCCCAGCCGTACATCGGTGAGCCCATGCCCCACGCTCCCACGCCACTTCCGTAGCCGCCATAACCGCCATAGCCACCGTAGGCGCCATAACCGCCGTAGCCGCCCATGCCTCCGGCATAGCCATAGTGTCCATAGTTCGCGTACCCCATGCCGGGGTGGTACTGGTCGTACTGGTTGTGATTGGCGTAGCCGGCCCCGGCGGCGGCTCCAGCGGCCCCGGGATGGTTGACACCCTGGTTGTTGTGATTGGCGTAGTCAGCCCCAGCGGCTGCACCGCCCGCCGCGGGATGGTTGACACCCTGATTGTTGTGATTGGCGTAGTCAGCCCCAGCAGCCGCGCCGCCCGCCGCCGGATGGTTAGCGCCCCCCGCGTTGGAGTTGGTCGCATACGGATTGTGATTGGCAGAGCCCCCCGTGCTGCCGGTATCTCCATACCTCCCGGCAGTGCTCGGCTGGCTGAACGAGGGCGAGTGGCCCATCTGTCCACCGCCGTAAGCACCGCTGCCACTATGAGATTCTCCGCCATAACCGCCGCCGCCGCGAGACCCACCGCCGCCATAACCGCCGCCGCCGCGAGACCCACCGCCGCCATAACCGCCGCCGCCGCGAGACCCACCGCCGCCATAACCGCCGCCGCCGCGAGACCCACCGCCGCCATAACCGCCGCCGCCGCGATAGCCGCCGCCACGTCCAGCAAAGGCAACGGGAGGTATGGCGAGGAACGCCAAAGTCGAGGCAAGGGCCAGTTTCCTCAAGGTGCCTGTCATGAATTCGTCCTTGTCGAAGGGAGATGTATCTAGAGGAGATGATGCAATCTAGGATTATTTGCCGATTTCGGGCGGCTTACGCACCAGGGTGAACTCGTCGACTCCCGGCACTGCCGCGCCACCCAGCGTGCGATTGACCGACTGCCAGCCGATCCGGTCCTTGCCCAGGCGTGTGATGATATTCGTCGACGACGCGGGTTCACCGCTCGCCGCCGCGCCCTCAGCCTTGGCCACCCACTGGTTGCCGTCACGGGTCCAGAAGGCCTCGACATAGCCTCCCTCGGTATCGAAGACCCACGACTTGAACTGGCGCCGGACGGGGTCCCAGCCGATCCGTTGCGAGCCGCTCATCACCGGCTTGCCCAGTGCTTTGACCGTGAACTCGCGAAGCAGGAAGTTGCCGTTATCCGCCCACTTGCAAGTGGTGAAGACGACCGCCTCCTGGCTTTCGTTGACCCATTCCCCGACCAGCCACTCAAGTTCCTTGAGGCGGTCATGGACGGTCAGGCTGGCGGCCGGCTCGTCGCGCACGGCTGCCTGCAGCCAGCGGCCGCCTTCCTTGACGTACACGGCAGTGAAGCGGCTGGTCTCTGGGGCCCCGGCGCCATTCCCCGGAGTGATGGTAGTCCGTCCCTCCTCGAGCGCCGTATCCGCGCCCAGGAACCGCAGCGAGTCGACCTGAATCGCAATCTTGCTGCCCGGGGCGTTCTTGAACGAACTGGCGAGCTGGTCGCGAATGGCGGCACGACCTTCAGTACGCTGTCCCTCTTCATCGACGGCCAGGGCCCCCGCGGTGAACGTCGCGGCGACGGCCGTTGCGTCGCCCGCATCGAAGGCCTTTGTGAATGTCTCGACCAGGGCCCCGATGGCCTGCTTGTCAGCGGGGCGATCTTGGGCCGGCGCGTTTGTGTCCTGGGCCGGCGCGCTCAAGCAGACTGCCAAGAGCGCGGGGCCGATTGTAAGATAAACCGGTTTCATAAGTGTTCCTTCCCTTTTTCATCACGGCTGGCTGGGGGGAGGCGGAGGAGGCACGACGCCGTGCTTCGCGTCGTACTGCATTCCCGAAAAATATGTGGAGATCGACTTGGGGTCTTGTGGACCGCTAGAAGTGGTGTAAGGATTCGCGCTGGGAACCTTGCCCTGGTCGCGAACCGCGACAAGCAGCGGGTAGAGCTGATCGTAGGCCTGCTCCTGGACCGGAGTCTTGGCCGCGCCGAATCGCAGGTTGAAGCTGTGCATGAAGGCGATCAGATGCCCCAGGGTTGTCGTCTCACCCTTTTTCAGCTCCGAGAGGTACTGATCCACCGACGGTGTCTCGAGCATCTTTGACAGGCCGTAAAGTGCCTTGAGGAAATTGTCGGCCTCGACCCTCCTTGTGTCACCTTGGGATAGTTGGCTGTCGACCTTGGCCTTCAGGGCATTGACGGCCACGCGAATGTTCGCCAGAGTCTCCGCAGATGCCTGACCCTGGGTCGCGATCTCCGAGCGGACCTTGCCTGCCAGTTCCTTGATCGCCGCACGGTCGGGAGCGAAGCTTTCAGTCGTCAACAGGTAGTCGGGAACGCCCCGCGCGCTGAGGTCGCCCAGACTGATCGCGATCATGTTGGCCGCGTACTGGAACTCGATATTCTTGACAAGGTCGCTGTCGATCGGCCGCGTTGCCCCTGCGATGACCTGGGAGTAGACGGCGGGGTTGGTCAACTCGTCGAGGACCACATTGAGTGCGTCACCCGTGTGAATGTCGAGGCTGGAAGGATTGTCGTGCAGCCGCTTGTAAATCGCCTCTCCGGTTGAGCTCTCTTCTTTCTGCTTGTTCGCCGACCGCGTGTAGAAAGTCTTGGCGTTGGTCTTGTTGACCTCGTACATGTACTGGTTGACCTGCATGGCCGTGTTGGCGTTGATCGAGCGGGCCACGGCGGTCTGCTGGTTGTAAGCTCCCGCTCCGGCCGCGTAGACACCGGCACCGCGCATCTCGCTGCCCTGAAGCGTGCTTGCTCCGCCGCCCCAGCCACCCCAGCCGCCGTAGCGGCCGTACTGCGCCTGGGCCGAAACTGCCGTGATGCTGAGAATCAGGACAAGAAGCGAGACCCGCCAGATAAAACGAACCATCGTGAAGCCCCCGTAGGATTGGTTGATCAGAGAATATGCTTGTCGATCGCTTGCATCGATCGTGCAACCCGTATTGCCTTCGAGCCAGGCGTAGCGTTACGCCCGCACCGGACAGATTCATCCGTCAGCTTGCCAGACAGAGAGATAGAGAGGCATCCGAGATCCGCCTCTGACTGGGTGATTCCATTGAAGATTAGCAAGTTTTCACGAACATGACTACCGGGTAGGTCCAGAACTTGACGGGTGTCCACCCGGAGTAGATTAGTGAGGTCAACGCCCCGCGTGGCTCTGGCTCGCCTTGAGCACCTGTTCCTTGACGGCTTCCAGATTGAATGACGCGCCCTTCTGCATCGGCGGGAACTCGATCGCGGTCTGAGCGAGCTTGCCGACCACCTGCTGGACGTACACGAACCGCCAGAACTCGTACTTGAACCAGTCAAAATACTGGAGCGACGTGGCCATCCCGGTGCGCTCGAACGGATCCAGGCGTAGATTTACGAGAATGGGAACGTCGACCTTGACCGTGCCGCCCAGCCAGCCTCCCGGCTGATCGATGAACCGGTACTTGAAGTCATCGATGCGCACCGCACCGAGGGTGCCTTCGGCGAAGTAGAACAGCTCATGACGTCGCGATGGACCCTTGCCAGTGAGCAGATCCAGCTGGTCGACGCCGTCGAGGTGGACCTTGTAATTCCGATCACCAAGCTGCTTGCCCTGCTTCAGCTCCTCGACAATGTTCGGGTTGCCTGCCGCGGCGACGAACGTTGGGAACCAGTCGAGCCCGGAAATGAGCCCGTTTTCGACCTTGCCGGCAGGCACCTTTCCCGGCCAGCGAACGAGGCAAGGCACGCGGAAGCCTCCTTCCATCACAGTTCCCTTGCCCCCGGCAAAGGGTGTCTGGCCGCCATCGGGCCAGGTGAAGTTCTCTGTGCCGTTGTCGGTCGTGAAGACTACCATGGTTTCCTGCTCGAGACCGTCATCCTTGAGCTTCTTAATGACCGCGCCGACAATGTCGTCAAGCTGGGCCATTCCGGCTTCGTGCATTGACCAGCCGTTCTCCGGCGTGCGCAGCTTCTCGTACTTCTCCGAGAGATGGGTAACGATGTGCATTCGGGTGGGGTTCAGCCAGAGGAAGAACGGTTTACCGTCGCCCTTGGCCTTGTCAAGGAACTTGAGCGCGTGTTCGAGGATCTCGTCGTCCACGGTCTTCATGCGCTCCGGGTAGAGCGTGCCGGCTTCCTCGATCTTCTGCTTGCCGACCTTTCCCCAGCGCGGCTGCTCGGTGGGATCGTCCACGTCGGTCGCCCACGTGTGCAGCACGTTACGCGGCCCGATCTTGTCCTTTAGCTCCGGCGGGTAGTTGGGATGGGCCGGGTCCTCCATCGCGTCCAGATGATAGAGGTAGCCGAAGAACTCGTCAAAGCCGTGCACGGTCGGCAGGTACTCGTTGCGATCGCCCAGGTGGTTCTTACCGAACTGGCCGGTGGCGTAGCCTTGCGTCTTCAGGACGGTGGCGATGGTCGGTGCCTGGGCTGGCATACCGACCGTGGCTCCCGCCTGGCCGACGGTCGTCAAGCCGGTCCGGATGGGGAGCTGGCCGGTGATGAAGTTGGCACGCCCGGCAGTGCAGCTTGCCTCGGCGTAGTAGTCGGTGAAGAGCATACCCTGCGAGGCTAACCTGTCGAGATTCGGCGTCCTGCCGGCCATCATCCCGCGGTGGTAGGCGCCGAGGTTGAACCAGCCCACGTCGTCGGACATGATCACCACGATGTTCGGCTTCTTGCCTGTCGAGGCTTCTTGCGTCTGTGCAGCCATTAAGGATGTGGCCGGGCTCGCCATGGCCAGTAATCTCGATTTCTTCAAGGCCACGATACAATCGGCTTGAGCGGGCTCCTGGGCTGCGCGACCTTCCGGCAAGCTTTGTGCGGCGACCGACCGGTGGAACGGCAACTGGCCCGTCGCCACGATGTGGCCGAGAGCTGCGCCTGCCGTGATGAATAGCAGAGCGGAGATGCGATTTCGATTCATGCGGAGAACTCCCATGCCAGGTTGTAAAATCATTTGGCGGTAAACTGCGCTTCTCTGTTGGATCGAGTTCGGTAACAGGCCTCGCGTCGGGATCTCGGCTGAGTGCTGTAAATCGCAGTGCTTGGAGCGGGGCAGCAGTCGACGTGCTCGAAAGGACGTTAACTCAACGGAGCAGCCCGGTAAAGGGGTCGGAGTTGACAGGAATGCGGTTCCTTTTCAAACTCTTGCTCGTTCTGGAAAGAAATCTGACGCCCGGACTCTCCGGGATGGCTGGCTCCCAGCATCGAGGTCGATGACTATGGTGGACCCAGAAGGATTAGACCTCGTCGACCACGGCCCCTCGTTCCGATTGGCCCAGCGATTCGGGTTCAACCGGCCGGCTCAACCGCGTCGAGTTCGTAAGATCCTGGTGCTGATTTTGGTCACCTGGGTACCGCTGGTGCTCCTCTCGCTCCTGGCCGGACACGCCTTCGGCGACCGCGTGGCGGTGAACGTGTTACGCGATCCGGTGATTCTCAGCCGCTTCCTGTTCGTGCTTCCCCTGCTGACACTCGCCGAGATCGTCGTCTCGCGGAGCCTGAAGGTCCAGGGCAAGCAGTTCCTCGCGTCAGGTGTCGTTCCCACGGAAGAGCTGGACAGGTTCAAAGAGGCCAAGGCCGAGGCCGTTCGCCTTCGTGAGTCGGTGATCGCCGAAGGCGCCATCCTGGTTCTGGCGGTAACGATGTCGATCATCATGCGGGTGGTGGTCCGGCTCGGCGCGGGCGACTCCACCTGGGAGCGCACGGCGGACGGAATCACGCTTGCCGGCTGGTGGTACATCCTGGTGAGCCTGCCCATCCTCGGGTTCTTTCTCCTCCGCTGGTTCTGGGTCTTCCTGATCTGGTCCTGGTTCCTGTTTCGGGTCTCGCGGCTGGAGCTCGAGCTCACGCCCACCCACCCCGACCGCGCCGGTGGACTGGGATTCCTGGGCTGGAGCCTCGCGAGCTTCTCCGTGGTCCTGATGGCCATCTCGGCGGTGCTCTCGGGCAGCCTCGCTTACGAGATCTTTCACCGCGGCTCGTCACTGAATACTTTGAAATACCACATCATGATCTTCGTGGTCCTGGCCATCATCGTCGAGCACGCACCTTTGTTCGTGTTCACGGGCCGACTGGCTCGGTGCCGATTCCGGGGGCTTCTCGACTATGGTACCTTGATCGGCCATCACGATCGCGCATTCGACGCGAAGTGGCTCCAGTCGCCCGGCCCGAACCGGGGCAGTCTACTGGGCAGCCCGGATGTGCCGTCGCTGGCGGAGATTGCGATGGTCTACGAGCATATCGATCAAATGCAGCTCCTGCCGTTCGACAAGAAAGCGTTTGTTGTCCTGGTAGCCGCCGCATTGATTCCCATGATCCCCCTGCTGGGCACCGTCGCCAGCGTGACCGAGATCCTCTCGATGCTGGGCAAGTTCATGGTCTGAACACGAATCGCCTTGATGTTGAAGTTCAGCGCACAAAGAGTAACCATAGACCCGCGAGTCCAATGATCGCGGAGAGCATGGCCACAGAAATGCTCAGGGGCCACTGCTTCAACATCGGGGGCTCGCCGCGGCGGAGCTTTCGAAGTGTCAGCCAGTGCGAGGCTGCGGCAAGTACCGTCGCCACGATGCCCAGGATGATGAGCAACGCGCCGAATTCCGTCGCCCCCCGTTGCAACCGCAACGTTTCCGCACTCGGCGATTCTTGTCGCATTGATCGAAAGAATGCGACCGTGCCGAAGCCGAAGCTCGCCATGGTAAGGGTGGTCCTGATCCAGGCGAGCGTCGATCGGTCAAGGGCAAGTTGTGATTGAAGCCCCGCCATGCTGGAGTGGTCGGAAGCCAGGGGCACGCTTGGGTCAACCGGCTTGGGCGTCTGGTCGAGCATGGCGGGGTTCGACTCGAGATCGGACCGATTCACTTGGAAAACGAGAGACCCGGATCATCCGGACCGTCGCCGACGATCCGGAAGGTCATGTGATTGGCGTCCTTCCAGTCGAGCCGCCCCACGAGCACGGGTCCCTTGTCCTGGGCGAGTGTGAGTAGTCCTTGGCCGAAGGTCGATTTGCCGCTGAATTGCTGAACCTCTCCCTTCCGCTTCACCTGCCAGTTGAAGGTTCCATCGGGCTGGATCGCCAGGGTGATCCCGGTAGCGGCGGCCGGCTGCGCGTTCCAGGTGCCGGCGATCGTTGCGCCTTGCGGTGGAGCTGCATCGGGCGGCAGGACGGGAGCGGCCGTCGCGGCAACCGTGCCATTCTCGTCCTTGGGCTGATCCAGTTGCTTGAGCAACTTGGCCGAGAGTGCATCACCGGGCTTGAGCGCCACAACCTGCTTGAGGATCGCCACCGCTGCGTCGGTGTAGCCCTGGGTCAGGTAGTGATAGGAGAGCACGAAGCGGGCAGAGGCCGAATCGGTGTGCGACTGACAGTAGCCCTCGAGAGCGCGGAGCTGCGCGGTATAGGTATTGATATCGGGATAGAGCCCGATGAGCGTTGTCCAGTCCCAACCAGGACCGACGGAGAGCACGGCGTACAGGGCCGCGGCAGCCTCGTCGTAACGGCCTAGGGCAAACAGGCAGAGCGCCCGAAACTCGTGCAAGGTCGTGTCATTGGGCAGCTTGGTCAGCGCCGAGTCAGTCTGTTGCAGGGCGTCGGTGTAGACTCCTTGCTTGAACGAAGCGCGTCCCGAGTCGAAGAGCGCCTCCGCAGGCGTCGAGACCGATTCGTCAGCCGCGGCACTCGTGGTGTCGATCGGTTGGGAATAATTGTACGGAGAGGCCATCGCCGTGCCGGCACCCGTACCGTAGTAATCGTCATAGTAAGGATTGGAATACGGCATGTACCCCATTCCGTACAGCGATGACCCGTAGCCCCACGAGGACAGCCCATAACCCAGCCCCATGCCCATGCCGAGGCCCATGCCGAGACCCCAACCTCCGTAGCCCCAGCCGCCGTAACCCCAGTACGGATTGCGCCAGCCCCAGGCCGCGGAGTTGTGGCCGCCCCAGTATCCATTTACCCAGCCGTTGTGATATCCCCCGTAGGCGTTGAACCCGTTGGGTCGAAAGGCAGTGGATCCGTAATTAGCTCTCCCGGCCACAGCGTTGCCGCCTGGGCCAACCGCCCCGCCGACCCGCCCGACGTCCGAGTAAGATCGCCCCCCGGCCGTCGTTCCGGACACGCCGTAGACTCCACGCCCCGCCGCGCCGCTGGCCGGGCCTCTTACTCCCTCTCCCGCCGCGCCGTAGTTGATTGTTCCACCCCGCGCAGTGTTGTAGGTGCCGGAGCGCCGCGCCGTAGTCAAGCTGGCCTCCGCGCATGCCCTCCGCGGCCCCGCGAGTGCCATAATTCATGCCACCACCGTAACCGCCGTAACCGCCGTACGAGCGGCCCGCGCTGAATGAAGGCGTCCGGCCGAACGATTGCATTCCGCCGTAGC
The DNA here is from genome assembly GCA_963797295.1 of uncultured Planctomycetaceae bacterium. Taxonomy (GTDB): domain Bacteria; phylum Planctomycetota; class Planctomycetia; order Isosphaerales; family Isosphaeraceae; genus Aquisphaera. Next base: position 74,999 of record CAWCPP010000050.1, on the reverse strand, counting down.
CGCCCCGGAACCCGCCGCCATAACCACCGCCGCCGCGGAAGCCGCCACCGCCTCCACCGCGGAAACCACCACCGCCGCCGAACCCGTGGTACGCCAGGATCGGCCGGTCGGGCAGCAGAAATACCAGGAACGCGACGAGTGCGACGAGTGAAGACTTGCGAATCATTGGGGCCTCCGCGTCTCTTTGGATGTGGGGGAAGCCGGCCTCGGGCCAGTCAACGGGACCTGCGGCGGCGGGGGCACGCGAACCATCGCATAAGTTCGTTCCTGGGGCACAACCTCACCGCCGATCACGCGGTCGACCGCCTCCCAGCGCACCAGGTCGGTCCGTTCTTGCCAGACGATGTGCGTGGCCGACGCGGTCACTCCCTCGGGCCGGACGCCCGAGTGCTTGATCACCCAGCGCTCGCCGTCGCGGATCCACTTCCCCTCGCCATAGCCTCCCTCGGAATCAAACTCCCAGGAGTGGAACTGCTTTGCCAGCGGGTCCCAACCGACCCGCTGATGGATCGTCAGCACGGGCTTGCCCTGCACTTTCACGGTGAAGGTTCGGATCAGGAAGTTGCCATCCTCCGACCATCGGCAGGCGACCCGGACATGCGAGTCGGGGCCCTCATCGACCCACTCGCCGAGCATCCATTCCAGTTCCTTCAGCCGATCGTGCGGGGCAACCAGCGGGTCAGACTCCTCGCGAATGCTCGAGATCAGCCAATGGCCGTCCCTTTGAACCAAAAGAGCGGTATGTCGGCGCGATACGGGTGCTCCCTTGACCGGGGTAACGAGGGTGCGGCCCTCGGCCTTGACCACATCCGGACTGAGGAACTGAATCGCTTCAGTTTGTACCTGTAGCTTCACTCCTGGGCTGGCTGTGAATGTCTCAGCCAGCCGCTGCTCGATCAGCCCCTGACCGCGATACCGCGTGCCGTTCTCCTCGACAACCTCAGCGTCCTCGGTGAACCGGGCAACCAGCGCCTTGGTGTCTGCTTTGTTGTAGTCGCTGACGAACGCCTCATCGGCCTGGCGGATCGCCTTCTCCCCGGGAGAAGTCTTCGCCTCGCCCCCGGCCTGCTCGGGCGGGACATTCGCGAGTTTTCCATCCTGAGCCACGGCAAAACCAACGCCACCAAGAATGAGGCCTGTCCACAAAACTGCTGTTTTCATCGTTGTGCACCTGTAAGACCCAAAAATGCACTTTCATGGATGCTAGCACGGCACAGGTCTCGGGAAAATAGGGCACTCTGCTCAATCAATCTAGAACGCGAGCTCCGCCCGCACTGGGCGGAAAGTAAAGCTCTTACATGCCGGTCGAGGCTAACCAGAATCCAATCCAGACGGCCATGCCTTCTGATTCTCGTCTATCTCTTGAGCCCGGGCCAATGTCTATATAAGCTTTGAACTAAAACATCTTTTTCACATCGCCACGATCGTCCTGCGCGTCTCCTCGACCATCCCAAGGATACATCGTCCCACGGAGGAGAGATTGCTCGCCCGAGGTTAGGAAAAAGATCACTCAAGCCGGATCATGAGCTGTCATGGCGGCTTAGATTCATGGCATCAGAAAAGAGTGAGCATTTCACTTGCTTTTCCGATTTTTGTGACAAGAATGGGGGCTAGGCGGAACCGATACGGACTGAGACTTGGCTCCACGGAAAACCGACGCTGGTTGTCGGACAGCGGGATGAAGGGTAGCCGGTATGCCCTTGGCCCCCTCAATATTAGGCCGACGTGGCCGAACTCTCTCGAAGCTTCTCGCCGTATCAACGATTAAAGGAAGAATGGTGAAGGCAATGAGGCCGGAATCTCGGAGACCTCTGTGGACAGAACTCGAATCAAAATGCCATCTCCACACGGTACAGGCCATCATCCGGCGCGAGATCGCCAACGGCACGATCCGGGTGGTCCCCGCGGCTGACGGCGGGATTCGCATCCTCCCTGTCGGAGTCGCCGACGCGACCGAACGATCCGAACGCGTCGCGGCCGTAGAGTCTGCGGCTGACGCGGGCTATTCGAGGCCACCGGTCCTTCGTATCGAGAGAATCGCGGAGGCGGGGATTATTCGATGAACGGAGGCCGCCCGGAGGCTTGGAAATTGAACGTTGACCATCAAGAATTGCGGCGGGCTTTTGAACATTTCCTGGCGGCGAAACGTGCCCTCGACGATGCATACAAGAAATCTGGGGCTACACATGGCCTCGTCGAATCTCTCTCCGAACTCGAGGGGGCCGAGCTGAGCAGAATTGGCGGGCCGATCAACGGGAAGCTCTAGGATCTGGAGACCGAGATCCGGCGATTGAGGAGATTGATCTCACTGCTACACGCCTACAGCTTGAAGCTCCTGGCAGAGCGCGACGCTCTGCTGGCAGACAGAGATCCGTTGTTCGATGCCAACGAAGCAACCGACTGCGGAATGGGAGTTCCTCGGCAGACACCTTTTTAAGCGCTTGCTCAAAGTCAGGGTGCTCCATCTGAGATCAAAGGGATTCGGATATCAATAATTGTCGATCAACTTCGCGGATTCGACTGCTTCTCTGTTCAACGGCCGTACAGAAAGGAAGTCGAGAACCATCGCGCGTCTGAGTCTTGCATTGTTGCCAGCGTCCAGTAAGAATCAATCATAGAGCATCGAGATTCCCACCTGGCCCGATCCGGAACTAACCGCGGGCCTTTCACATGAGATGATCAAGATGTCCATTTCCTGGCACCAGGAGTCGATGACGACCGGGGTTTCTGAGATTGATACCCAACACAAGGAATTGCTGCGCCGGTTCAACGACTTTCACGAGGCCGTCAAGAACCACCATGGCAAGGACGCACTCGAAAAAACTCTCACATTCCTGACTTCCTACGCCGCTATCCATTTCACTCATGAAGAAGCGTGCATGAACCGGCTCCGCTGTCCTGCCGCCCAGGCCAACAAGGCCGCACACGACGGATTGCGTGCCGAGATCGGCAAGATCAAGACCCGAATCGCCGCCGAGGGCATTCAGAGTCTGGACGTCGTCCAGCTCGAGAAGATCCTCGGAGACTGGCTGGCGCACACATATCTGCACCCTGGACGTCCAGTTGCGGAGATGCGTCGATTCCCACACATGAAGAGAGTCTCTTCACCACACTCAAGGTGACAAGTCGGACGGGGCCTTCGGTTGCCGAATTTGTTCCTGTCATAATGCCTGTGTGAAGTCCCATTCTCCACGGGAGTCTCTAACAATGACGCAACCGGTAAGAGCGCTGCTGGAATTGTTCGACGCCCTTTCGGAGACTGACCGTGTGGCAGCCGCAGTCGAAATTCTCCGCCGCGTGACACCCGCGGGAGCCGAGTTGCCCGAGCAGGCGCTTCTTGAAGCCGGCGATCAGCTATTCTTATTGCTCGACGCCGACGAAGAGGAAGCACTGAATGCCAACCGCCAATAGAGGCGAGGTGTGGATCGTTGATCTCGGGCTGGCCGGGAAGGTGCGTCCGTGCCTTGTCATCAGTGTCCCTCTTGACCGTTCCCGAGGCCGATTTTGCCAGGGAATCACGCCCCGTGCGAGCAAGCCACTTCGAGCGGTGCGACGACGTCAAGACTCGCGGGTGCCGGCAGGCGCAAGGGCACTGGCGACCACGAGGGCAAATCGCACAGGCCGCCGCCGAAAAACGTGTGGTGCCAGAGTTGGGTCGTCACCACGCAGGTCAGGCTCAGGTCCATGATGATTCGCTTGGGCGTGATCCGCGGCAAGCGAACCAGCGAGGCTCGCTCGCGCGCCACGCCTTCGGGATCGAAATAGCCGGTCGCTTCGAGCGATTCGCGAGAGAGAAGCTGATCGACCCAGTGCGGGCGGTTATTGTCGAGAAACGCGTCAGACCGACTGGCACGAAACATCGTCTTAGGCCGGTTGGCGATCCGCGCCGGTAAGGTCCGCGCGGCCACCTGGCGAAGCAGCCACTTGTCGGTGAACCGGTGCAGCTTGTACTCCGGCGCGATCGACGCGGCGAAGGCGATCACATCGTCGTCCAGCAGCGGGTACCGCGCCTCGACCGACGAGTTCATCGACACCCGGTCGCCCTTGGCGTTGAGCAGCAGACCGGCCAGCATTACCTTGTAGCCGACGTAGAGCGACTGGTTGAGCGGGGACCATTTGCGGAACCGGTCGTGATGGATTCCCAGGTCGTCATAGATCGAATGACCGCCAAGCTGCTTCCACATATCCTTGGAATAAAGGAACGAGCGTCCCTGGGCCAGCAGATCATAAATATCCTGCTGGGCGGTGCGCACGCCCTGCATGGGGAACCGCGCGGGCAGGTGTGCGCGGTCTCCGCCCATCATGCCCAGAACCGTGCTGCGAATCGCCGACGGGATCGTCGGTCCCAGTTTGCGAAGGAGAATGTGCCGGATCTTCTCGGTCTTGAACCACGCATAGCCGGCCAGGGCCTCGTCGGCCCCCTCGCCGGTCAAGACGACCTTGTAGCCTTGCTGATGCACGGCGCTCGCCAGGCGCATCAGGCACGCACAGGCGGAGTCCATGACCGGACCTTCGGCGGCGCGAATAAGCTCCGGATAGGCGGCAACGATGTCGGCCCGATTCAGCGTGACCGTGGTCAACTTGGAGCCGAGCGCCGCGGCCGACTCGCTCGCGTGCGAACGCTCGTCGGGCCCGGCGCGGTCGAGCCCGATGGTGAACGATGGCACGGCATAGCCGCGTTCGCTTGAGCTCAGTCCCAGCACGACGGTCGAGTCCAGCCCGCCGCTGATGTAGCTGACCACCGGCACGTCGCCGCGCAGCCGCCGCTCGACGGCCAAGCGCATCAGGTGCTCGAGCTCGTCAACCAGCGGCGTCGGATCGTCCAGTCTGCGCTCGCCGCCGACGTCGGGAAAATCAAGATCCCAGTATTGCTTGAGCTCGACCCGCCCGTTGCGCACCAGCAAGTAGTGCCCGGGCGGAATCATCTTGATTCCCTCGAAGAAGGTCCGGCTGGTTCCCGCACAGAAGGTGTTGAAGAAGAGGTCGATCCCCTTGCGGTCGGGGCGGGCCTCGATCATTCGAGAGGCCAGGATCGACTTGATCTCCGAGCCCCAGAGCAGCCAGCCGTCTACCTCGGCATAGTGCAGTGGGCAGATACCCACCCGGTCGCGGCCCAGGATCAAGGTCCGCGACTTGCGGTCCCACAAAGCCACGGCGAACTGGCCGCGGGTGCGACTGAACATCTCCTCGCGGAGGTCCTCGTAAAGGTGCACCCAGAGCTCCGTGTCGCACCGGGTAGCGAGCGTATGCCCGCGCACCACGAGTTCTTGCTGAAGCTCGGGATATTCGAAGATCTCACCGTTCTGGGTCACCCAGACCGAACCATCTTCGTTGCAGAGAGGCTGGCGGCCGCCGGAAAGATCGACGATCGACAGCCTCCGCGCACCCAGTACGAGCCCGGGCTCGATGTGAATGTGTTCGTCGTCGGGTCCACGGTGAGTGATCGCACCGGTCATCGCCAGGAGCCGCGATGCGGGAAACTCGCGCTGAGCTTTGAGATCAATTGCACCGGCAATGCCACACATGGCGTCATTCCCCCCAGACGTCGTGACTCACTCCTGGCCACCTCGGCTCGAGCGCATGACGCTCGCAGCAATGGTCCAGAGAACCGCTCAACTATAACATGCAAGACCAACTCAGGTCGAAGGGCGGAAGATGGGAGGAATTTGCGGGCAATGCGGGCCGAGGGCTCAGAATTGCCCGGGATGGACTCATGCCGGATGGGGACTATTCATACCCGCCATACGGCTTCGGTGACCAGCCTTGCAAATGATCCTGCATGTTCTTGATGTACTGAGCCCGGTCATAAAACAGGAAGGCCACGAAGATGCCGGTAGCCGCGCCTCCCACGTGCGCCAGGTAGGCAACTCCGCCGGATTCGCCGATCTTGTGAACCGCCCCGGCGCCCAGGTAAACCTGCAAGAGAATCCAGCCGCCGATCACCACGACGGCGGGCAGTACCGTGATGAACCGGAACAGGAGCACGCGAATCTGATGGTGCGGAAACCAGATCACATACGCTCCCATGATTCCGGCGATGGCGCCCGAGGCACCCAGCGTGGGGATCATCGAATCAGGCGCAACAGCAATCTGAGCCAGCGATCCAACCAGACCGCAGGCAAGATAGACGATGATGTAGCGTACCGTTCCCAGCACTTCCTCGACGTTGTCGCCGACAATCCAGAGGTAGAGCATGTTGCCGATCAAGTGCATCGGGCTGCCGTGCAAGAACATGGCCGTGAACAAGGTCAGCCAGAGCGGGTGCGGGCCAGGCGCGTGCGGAATCGCGACCTGCGGGCGATCAGCGCGTTCGAGGGGCACCTCGATGACCCGTCGGCCGGTGGGATCACGCGGATCGATCACCCGGACGACCGCGGGAGCTTTGATCACAGGTGCGTCGATATCCTCGTTGTGCGTGACTTCCCAGGGAGTGCATGCGTAGGCCATCGTGAACTGGTCGCCCCGCTGTACCTGCACGAGGTACACCAGAACGTTGAGGGTGATCAAGACGTAAGTGACGACCGGAGTGATGCGCGTCTGCTGGAGATCACCAAGGGGAAGCACCATGGCCGTACACTCGTCTCGAGGACCGTGATATCACTCGATCCGGGGTCGGTCGCGCCTGGCACGGTCGCCCCCATCCGACAGCGTGCTTATTGTACGCAGAGTGGCATGGAAACGACACTCGGCACTCCGGCTTTTCGGAAAGGGCCATGGCCTAGGGCTTGTGCACCGTCGCGACCAATCGAGCCAGGCTTATTCAGGCCCACATGGGTCCGCTCGGTCGATACGAGCCGGAGTTTTCCGACTCGATTTTTTCCCACTCGCGTCGCACGCGAGATAGGCCGAATGCGCAGAGCTCGAACTGATCGCTCAAGCGACGTAAGATGCTGCCTCGATCACCCGTCGTGCTCAAAGTACTGGCAAGATAGTACGAGCGCTTGCCCTGCTGCTGATAACTGATCAGACAGTCCGGTGACTCCGAACCCTGAAGACGCCCCAGGGCCTCGGGATAAACACCGGTCCAGAACAAGGTGTAATCGCCGACGTGGCGATGGCACTCGCTCCTCCGCTCATCATCATTGGCCGATTCGGCCTCGGCCACCATCCGGGTGACGTGCATGATCGGCCTGCCTTGCTTGTCATGCACCCGCCAGATCATCTGGCTGGGAACAAAACTCACCAGCAAATCGGCCACATAGCCGACCAGCGTGGGGTCGCCAATCCCCAGTTCCGTCATGAACGTTGATTCGGTCAAGCCGCGAAAGAGCCGGTGAAGCGGATGTGACTTGGGTATCATGCGTGTCCTACGATCCTGGGTGATCCTCACCCGAAAGGACGATCCTGGTCAACAAACCCGACACGAGAAAGGTCTTGGTTTTGACGCACAGTCGATCTTCAATCCGTGCAATTTGAATCTCCACGGCAAATCCTACGCCAACAGATAAAAACGGTCAATCATTGCCCTCGTAAGGATTGTCTCGAAACCGAATCGGCTCCGCATGCAGTGAACTGATGTCTGGAGATGGAGGGATGTCGGGCAGCTCCTCCCGGAACGCGGCGGATGACTCGCTGAGCCTGGCTCGCGCACCAGTACTCACGACCGCTTCTCCGTTTGCGATCGCCTGATCGGCTTGAAGAAACAAGGGACTCCTGGCATGATAAAGAGAAGTAACTCGAAAGTGTAATGAACGTTGACCGGACCATGCCCCGTCGCCAAAGGGGCTAGACTCGGATTGGCCCGGCTCAGGGATTGCAGGACAGCGGCGAGAGCCCGGGCGATTCCGCGTGCCAGCGGATCTCGTGGTCGCCTGCTCTTCGGGAGGGTGTTGGTTGCGTATCACGTTCCACGGCGCGACCCGGCAAATCACCGGAAGCTCCCATCTTCTCGAAATTGGTTCGTATCGTCTGCTGCTCGACTGCGGTTTATTCGACTCTGAACGCATCGACCCCAATGGACTCAATCGCCAGCTCGCGTTCGACCCTCGAGCCCTCGATGGGGTGATCGTGTCGCATGCCCACAACGACCACATCGGCCGGCTTCCGTTTCTGGTCAAAGGAGGCTACAACGGTCCGATCTATGCCACGCCCGCCACCGCCGACATCACCAGCGTCATGCTCCGCGACAGCGCGCGGATCCAGCGCGAAGAAGTACGCAACGCCCACCTGCGACATCCGCACATCGAAACCCCCGAGCCGCTCTTTGACTTGCTGGACGTTGAATGGGTCGTCGAGCGGCTCGACCGCATTCGCTACAACGAACCGCGCGAGATCGTGCCGGGCGTGACCTTGACCTACCATGACGCCGGGCACATTCTTGGTTCGGCGATCGTTCAACTCGATTACTTCGAGAATGGACGCAGTCGGCGGTTTGTCTTCACCGGCGACCTGGGCAGGCGCAACACCAGCCTGCTTCCCGACCCGACACCGATACGCGACATTGACGTCCTTGTGTCCGAAAGCACTTACGGCAATCGTGAGCTCGACTCTTACGATCGCCTGATGAAGCAACTTCATGCCATCGTCGCCCGGGCCACCCGGCTGCAAAGCAAGATTGTCATTCCCGCGTTCAGCCTGGGTCGCACCCAGCGCATGGTCTACTGCCTGCAGGAACTGTTCGCCGTCCACAAGGTGCGGCCGATCCCGATCTACGTCGACAGCCCGCTGGCCAACCGCCTGACCGAAATTCACCGCGACCATCCGGATGCGTACACGCCCCACGCGCACGGTCTCATGGACCGCGACCCTCTCTACTTCGGATCGAGATATGTGGAATTTTGCCAGAGCTGGGACGACTCGCGCCGGCTCAATCACCTGAACGGTCCGCTGATCATCATTTCGTCATCGGGCATGTGCGAGGCGGGGCGGATCCGCCATCACCTGCGGCACGTCGTTTCCGACCCGGCGTGCGCCATCGTCATCGTCAGCTTCCAGGCCGAGGGGACTCTGGGCCGGAAGCTTTCCGAAGGCGTCGAGCGGGTCCAGATTCTCGACCAGTCGTACGACCTCAACGCGGCCGTTTACGTCCTCGACGGCTTCTCCGGCCACGGTGACCGCAACGACCTGGCCTGGTGGTTCGAGCAGACTGGCGGCAACATCGAACATGGTTTCCTAGTCCACGGCGAGCCGGAATCGATGGCATCGCTCTGCCCCTTGCTCCAGCCCCACGTCAAGAACCCCGTTGTCCTTCCCGAATTGCACGCGAGCTACGAAGTCTAGCGCGAGCAGCCGCCTTGCTCTGTGCCGAATCTGATGGTCTGATCATTCCGCTGCCCGGCTCATTGATTCCAAAGTTTGACGAGTGTAAGATGCGTTGCGGACCCAGAGCCACACCCGCGTTCGGGCAGCGGATGCTTGCAGGTGAAGAAAGGCTGGTCGACCATGAATGCGGCTCCCTTACTCTGGCTACTGACCAGTCTCGCCGTGGCCCAGGCGCCGATTACGGGCAAAGTCCTCGACGCGAAGGGGCAGCCGGTCCCCGAAGCCGATGTCGCTCTCTCGGCCGGCCTGACCCGGGACGGAACGGTGCCGATCGTGGCGGCAACTCGCACCGATGCCGCCGGCAACTTCTCGCTTTCCCGGCAAGCCATCGCTTCGAAGCTGGAGATTCAGACGGTCGGCACGATCTGGGCGCTGAAGCCGGGTTTAGGTCTGGGAATGGTGGACCTGCTTCGGAACGATCGACGGGACTCGGTGCGCCGGGTCGTGCTCGAAACTGCCGTACCGCGGATGATCACTCTGGAGGACGCCCAAGGCAAGCCGTTGACCGGAGTTCGCGTGGCTCCCCGGCTCGTGCAGAATGAGAGCAGCCGCTATGATGGCGTTTTCCTACCGGATGCCTGGCTTGATTGGTTCTCGGCCATGAGTGATGCCCGAGGTCGAGCGTCCCTGCCCGGGATCTCGCCGCAACAGGATCTCAGGACGGTGATGGTCACTCGTCCCGGCGGCGTACGCCATGTCTTGCCGCTGCCGTACTCCAAGGGCAAGGACGACGTGACTCTGACTTTCAGACCCTCGACACGGCTGGCGGGCCGGATCGGCGCGATCACGGGACCAATCCCCCAGGATGCGGTGATCTCGATCTGGGCGCGGTGTGCGATGCCATTCAGCAGCACGCAAAGCGTGCGCGGAGTGCCCGAACCGGTCCGCTTTCAGTCCGGGCCGATCCACGTGCGTCCGGACGGAACGTTCGAGACGTCCGATGGGCTCGAGGCCGGAACCATCTATCGCGTGGCAGTCACCCACGATGGCTTTGCCCCCGCGCTTTCCGACTGGGTCAAGCTTGATAAGCAGCGAGTCACCTCGGTGGCGGTCACGCTCCGTCCGCTCGTGAAGATCGAGGGCCGCGTGATCGACCGGCAGGCCCGGCCGGTTGCCGGCGCCTTGATCCGACAACCCGGGGGCGGGCCTGAAGCCGTTTGCGGTTCTGATGGCCGGTTCGTGCTCGAGCGGGCCCGGCCGGGTCCCTCGTTCCTGATCGCCAGGAAGCCAGGGTTTCGATTTCACGGACTTGCGGTCGGGGATCACGCCAAACCCATCGAGATTGTCCTGACCCGCGAGAGCGAGCCCGCGGATTCGAAGATGGCGACCCTCCCCGAGCCGTTATCGCCGGATGAGAGCCGGGTACTGGCACGCCAGGTTCTCAAACCGGCATTACAGGAAGCCGGGGCCAAGGGGGACGACGCCGCGAAGTTTTGGCTCATGAAAATCGAGCGCTGGCTCGACCCACCCGCGCTCCTCGAGCATATCGAGAAGACCCGGTTTACACGCCCGAGGACCTCTGACCTCCTCAAGGGCGAGGCCGCGCTTGGCCTCGTAGCCACTGATCCGGAAGAGGCTCTGGCGGTGACCGAAACGATCGCCGATCCGGGTCTCAAGGCGGGGACGCTGGTAGACCTGGTCGATGCCCTGCCTCCCTCAGAACTACCCCGAAAGCAATCGTTGCTGGACCAAGCTGCCATGCAGGCACGCGCCGCGGAGCTGGGATCAAATAAGCTCTTCCAGATGGGCGAAGTCGCGGAGCGCTGGCTGGAACTGGGCGAAAAAGACAAGGCCCTTGCCCTCTTCACCGAGGGGCGAAATCTGGTGCAGGCCTTGCCGCCGGCAAAACGGACCGATACCGGCTCATTCCTTTCCCACCTGTCACGCATTGACCCGAAGACACCGGTCGACCTCATTCAAGGAATCGGCCCTGATCGCTGGAATCAGCGAATCCTGGCCAACATCGCGATCCGCGCGGCGTTCGAACATCCGGCCGAGGCGGAACAGGTCTGGCGTCTGCTCCACGAGCCCACGTGGCGTCAGCTTGCCGGTTGGCGGATTTGCCGCCGCCTGGCCCGCAGCGACCCCGATCGTGCCAGGCGGATCGCGGTAGAATTCCCGACTGCCGCGGAGCGGGCTTACGCGTGGAGCTTCCTGGCCGACGGCCTCGTAGTCGGTGATCCCGCCGGGGCGCACACCGCGTTTGATAAAGCACTCCGCGAGCTCGACGAGGCTTTGACCCAGGCCCCTTCCCAGTTCTGGGAGGTGAGCCCCTCGGCCTCGATCTTGCCGCTCTGCGAGCGGATTGCTCCCGAGCGCGTGGCCGAGGTCTTCTGGCGAGCCGTTTCCGAGCAGCCTCCCGACGACGATCCGCGCGACGATTTCAGTCGCGATCACCCTCTGGTCGACGCCGCCTTGCTCCTGGCACGCTATGACCGCAATGTCGCCGCCACGCTTCTCACCCCCGTCGCCGCCTTTGCCCGGAGCGCTCACCTGCGACAGGAAAGCGACCTGACGCCCTCGACAATCCTGGCCCTCGGCTGCATTGACCCGCGTGCCGCGGCCGCGGTGATCGACGACCTGCCCGGACCGCCCAGCCTCGATGTCAGCGATCCAACCAACTGGGCCCGGCAAAACCTGGGCGAGCACCTGGCGATGCCCCCAGCGCGGCGCTGGATGCGCATCTGGCGATTTCATTCCGGCTGCGGCACCGCGATGTTCGAGGAGACTTATCGAAATCTTTGAGAGCCATCAGTGATCTCTCAGCGCCCCGGCAAGCTCGCCGACGAACTGGCCAATCTCCTTGACGACCTCGGCGCGGGGCCGGTTCGCCGCCTCGGCGAGCCGTCGCATCAGGGCGCTGCCTACGATCAGGCCGTCGGCTACAGGGGCAAGCTGTTTGACCTGCTCGGGCGAGCCGATGCCAAAGCCGATGCAGATCGGCAAACTCGTCTGGGTTCGCAGCCAGGCCACGTTGTCGACGAGGTCGGCGGGCAGGCTCTTGCGCTCGCCGGTGATGCCGGCCACCGACACGTAGTAGATGAACCCGGTAGTCAGCCGGGCGATCTCGATGGCCCGGTCACGCGGAGTGGTCGGGGTGATGAGCTGGATCAGCTTCAGCCCTCGAGTCGTGGCCTTGTTCATCAGCGCCTCGGATTCCTCGACCGGCAAGTCGGGCACGATCAGCCCGTCCAGGCCGGCGGTCGCCGCGTCGTTAAGATAGCGATCCACGCCCAGGCGATGAATGATCGAGTACGAGACCATCGAGACCAGAGGCGCGGCATTCAGGACATCAGAGCCCTCCGCGCGAAGCGTTCGCAGGGTCTGAAAAATCTGGGCCACCCGCACACCACCCTGCAAGGCCCGGTGATAGCTCGCGGCGATCACCGGCCCGTCGGCGATCGGGTCCGAATACGGAATCCCGACCTCGATCAAGTCAGCCCCGCGCTGGATCAGCTCGTTGATCAACAGCGCCGTCGTCGCCAGATCGGGATCGCCCGCGGTCACGAACGGCATCAGCGCACGACGCTGATCCTTCTTGAGCCGTTCAAAGAGGCTGTCGATTCGGTTCATGGATCTTTCGTACTTCAAATCGGCTCTCCGCGTAGCCGGGCGACCTCGTAGGCATCCTTGTCGCCGCGGCCGGAGAGGCAAACAACCAGCGCCTTGCCCGGTCCCAGCCGGCGGGCTTCCTTGAAGGCCTGGGCCAGGGCGTGGCTCGACTCCAGGGCCGGCAGGATGCCCTCGCGACGGGCCGTTGTGTTGTAGGCTTCGAGGGCCTCGGCGTCGCTGATATTCTCGTAGCGAACCCGCCCCTGGTCCTTCCAGTAGCTGTGCTCGGGGCCGACGCCCGGATAATCGAGCCCGGCCGAGATCGAGTGCACGTCCTGGGTTTGGCCGTCATCATTTTGGAGCACGTAGCTGAAGCTGCCGTGGAGAACACCCGGCTTGCCCTGGGTGAGGCTCGAGGCATGGTCGCCGGCCTTCATCCCCCGTCCACCCGCCTCGGCGCCGATCAATTCGACCTCGGAGTCGTCGATGAACGGAAAGAAGATGCCCGCCGCGTTGGAACCTCCGCCCACGCAAGCGACCACGGCATCGGGCAGCTTCTCGAAACGCTCAAGATACTGCTGGCGGGCCTCGCGGCCGATCACCGATTGAAAGTCGCGGACGATCATCGGAAACGGATGCGGGCCGACCACGCTGCCGATCGTGTAGTGGGTCTCTTTCGACGAGCCCATCCAGTCGCGCATCGCCTCGTTGGTGGCGTCGCGCAGGGTTCGCGATCCGGTCGTCACCGGTACGACGGTCGCGCCCATTGTCCGCATGTTGAAGACGTTCAGCTTCTGGCGGCGAATGTCTTCCTCGCCCATGTATACGGTGCACTCGAGGCCGAACAGAGCACAAGCCGTCGCGGTGGCCACGCCATGCTGCCCCGCGCCGGTCTCGGCGATGACGCGTTTCTTGCCCATCCGCCGGGCCAGCATCACCTGGCCGATCGCGTTGTTGATCTTGTGCGCGCCGGTGTGGTTGAGGTCTTCTCGCTTGAGAAAAACTCTGGCCCCGCGGGCGAACTCGGTCAATCGCTCGGCGAGGTAGAGCGGCGATGGCCGCCCGACATAGTGCTTCAGATAGTCGTCGAGCTTGCTCTGAAACGCGAGATCGACCTTGGCCTTCTCATACTCCTCGAGAAGCTGATTGAGTGCATCCATCAACGTCTCGGGCACGAACCGGCCGCCGAAGGCACCGAACCTGCCCAGATGATCAGGGACCTGTTGGGGCGTATGCGTCTCGTCGGTTACACCGGGCGAATCCTTCTTGGTCTCAACATTGCTGGTCGTGGGCATGAGCGTTCGGCCTCGGAGTACGGCGCCCGGTGAGCCAGGATTCCTGGGTCGGCTCAGCAGGTCAGCAGGACGGAAGATAGAGTGCATTGTCCCGAGATGTAAGTTGATCGGTCAAGAAGGAAGACCTCCTGCGTCGGGCAAAGTCTACCACGCCCATCGTCACGAACGCCGTCTCAGAACGTCTTCACCCTCTGCGCAGCCTTGACGAAAGCCTGATCCACGACGACCCCGAAGCCGGGTCCGGAAGGGACGCGAACGGTGCCGTGCTCGCATTTCAAGGATGACGTGGGACTGCTGGCCGGGATGTCGGCGTTTCCTTTGAACTCGGTGAACGGGACGGGATTGTCGATGCAGGACACGAAATGGACCGCATCGAGGTAGCCCAGCCCCGAGCCCGACATGTGCGGCGTGCAGAGCAGCCCCGCGGCATGGGCCATCCGCGCAACCCGAAGCGAACGGATGAACCCGCCATGATAGTGCAGGTCGGGCTGGACGATATCGACACCATGGTGAGCGATCACCCAGCGGAAGCCGTATTCGCTGAACTCCTGCTCGCCGGCTGCAACCGGAATCTGGAGCGCATCGGCAACGGCCTTGGTCTCTTCCAGGTGGTCGAACCGGCAGGGCTCTTCGAAGAAGCCGTAATCGTACTTCTCCATGATTCGCCCGACCCGGATGGCCTCGGGCACGTCGTAGGAGCTGTTGGAGTCGGCATAGATGGTCATGCCGGGGCCGAACGTCTCGCGGACCAGCGGAATGAGCCGCTCGGTGCGGCCGGGGAGCGAGTCGGCATTCCGGCTCATCCGGCCGCCGACGCGGAACTTGAGCGCCTTGGCCCCGCTCTCCGCGACGATCTGCTGGAGATACGCCACTTCCGCTTCGGGTGTATTCCCGCGAATGCCGCTGGCGCGGTAGACCGCGATCTCGGTCCGCTTGACACCGCCGAACAGGTTGCCGATGGATTTACCCGTGAGCTTGCCCAGCAGGTCGAGAATGGCAAACTCGGCGGCCGCCACGCACACCCAGAGCGCCAGGCCCTGGTACTTGTAATTGTCATCGTGCCGGTACAGCTCCCAGAGCAACGCCTCGAGCTCGCGCGCATCCTTGCCCCGGAAAAACGGGGCGACCCGGTTGAGAAAGATCGGGTAAGTGTGGACCATGTGCATCGAGTTGGGCACGGCCAGCCCTTCCGCGCCGTCCTTCGAGCGCACCCGGACCAGGAACTCGCGGCCGTTGCGCAGCAGCTCCATTTCCGTCAGCACGACAGGCGACGTGAGCTCGCTGACCTGAAGCATCGGTGCCGCGGCAATTCGGTCGAGCTCGGTGGTCGAAGGATGGTCCTGGGGTGCCTCCGTGGCTGTCCCCCGTCGTCTTGCGCCCGTCAAGAGCGTGGTCCCGAGCGCTGTCTGAAGAAACCGGCGTCGATTGTTGCTCATGCTCGAGGTCTCCTGTCCGCTGATGATGAGTGTTCACGCCTGGATATGGCGCTTCACGTGCGGCCTCGGTGTGTCTGTGGCTTGCTGCAAAAGACAACCCAGCATCGCTGGGACCCGACCGGTATCGATCTGACTCTGAAGAATCAAGGTACTCCAATTCGACAATGGCGTCGATATTCTGCGGGGCTCAAGCCATGTGGACTTCCACGGGAATGTTGTCTCCGGACTTCCGCTGCTAGCAATGGAGCGTAGAAGGTCTGTTACAATTATGTCGTCGGAAGCTTGATCGAAACGGGCGCGAAGGCAGGAGCAGGAGCCATGACCGTTGAGCAACAGGTGGATCTGGGGCAGCAGGCTTTGCGTGCCTTCGAACGCGACCTCCCCCGGCTCTGGGTCGAGCGTCCGGGGCAATGGGTTGCCTACCGGGGCGAGCAATTGCTCAGTTTCCACGTGCACAAACACGAACTCTACCATCAGTGCTTTGCGCAGGGGTTGACGCGCGAGGAGTTCGTCGTCTTCTGTATCGAGCCTCTGGAGACTGAGATCTGGCTCAGTCCCGATATCCGCGATTGAGGTCCCGAGGAACGAGGGAGAGGACCGATCCGGTGCGGCTGTTCATCGACCGCTTGCCATTTCATCGCTGGACCGATTCCACGCGGACTCCGCCCTTTTCCCAATGGACCATTGCCTTGCCCGTCGTGTTGACCGAGCCGATGCTCCTCAATCCGCCTTCGGTGGCCAAGGCGACTGATTGGGTTCTCGATACTGGCATACGGGGCGAAGCCTTTGCCTGGCGGCACCACCTTGTCCAGGCGGGGCTCGATGCCGATCAGGGACGGTTACCCTTACCATTGAGCGTCCGAACTGTAGCGGGACGGTTGACAGTTCCGGTCCGGGACGCAGATTTGTGGCTGGTGAGTAACGTCCCGGTGTTGCGACGGACTCCCTACCGGATGATCCTCCATCGAGGATTGCCTTTCCGCGATGTGCCGTCTCTGCCCGATCCCGAGTTTCAACGCCAGCTCATCGGCATGCGAGCCATGAGGGCGGCCGGACTGAAGGTCGAGATCGACTTCGCACACGACACGATCTCGGTCTGGACGCCGGACGGGTACGTCCCTTGACAGCGCGACTGGATACACAGCGGAACATTTGGGTCCACCTGAAGTTCCATCCCTCGTCAGATTTTTTCGCCCCCAACCTGGGATAAACTCAACGACATCGGGGCAGTAATCC
Organism: uncultured Planctomycetaceae bacterium; assembly: GCA_963797295.1. Taxonomy (GTDB): domain Bacteria; phylum Planctomycetota; class Planctomycetia; order Isosphaerales; family Isosphaeraceae; genus Aquisphaera. Next base: position 58,219 of record CAWCPP010000050.1, on the reverse strand, counting down.
ACGTGGGGATGATTGCCAACCGAGATCGACGAGGGAGCCCGGGTTCATGGCGCGTGCGGCGGCGGGGTCGCTGGTCCAGCAGATCGAGGTCCTTCTGGAGGGTGGGTCTGCCGCCGGCCTGTCCGACTGGCAGCTTCTGGCACGCTTCACCGTCGAGAAGAATGGCGTACGGGAAGCGGCGTTCGCCGCGCTGGTGAGGCGGCACGGGCCGATGGTGCTGGAAGTCTGCCAGCAGGTCGTGGGTGATCGGCACCATGCCGAGGACGCGTTCCAGGCGGTCTTCCTCGTGCTGGCGCAAGGCCGGGTCGATACGCGATCCCGCCCTACTGGGCAACTGGCTCTACGGCGTGGCGCTGCGAACGGCCCGCAAGGCCAAGGTCCGGCTCGCCCGCCAGCGGCAGCACGAGGAGGGCGACTCCATGAGGCGTCCCGGCGCGGGATCGAGCGTCCCGGTCGAACCGAGGGTCCAGCCGGCCGAACCGCCGCTGCTGGCCCGCGAGCAGGCCGAGGCGCTGCACGAGGAGATCGGCCGGCTGCCGCAGTCGTTCCGCCTGCCGGTGATCCTCTGCTACTTCGAGGGTCTGACCCTGGATGAGGCGGCACGCCGCCTGCGTTGGCCTGCGGGCACGGTCGGCAGCCGGCTGGCCCGGGCACGCGACAAGCTGCGTCGCGGCCTCACCCGTCGGGGCGTGGTGCTGCCGGCCGCCTCGCTGGCCGCAGCCCTCGGCGCCAGGTCGGCCTCGGCGAGCGTTTCGTCTTCCTTGTGTGATGCCACGACAAGAGCTGCGATCGGCTTCGCGGCCAGACGGTCAGCCGGCGAGGCTGCCTCGGTGCTGGCCCAGGAGGTGCTTCGAGCCATGTTGCTTCACAAGCTGAGAATCACCTTGTCGACCGTGCTGCTGTTCAGCATCGTTGCAACCGGCGCGGGATTGTTGGGCCGATCGCTGGCTATGCTGAGCGAGCCTAGGAGGCCGCAGGCCGCTCAGAGGCACGAACGGAAACTCGACAGCCCGGTCCAGATTCCGGCCCCGGCCCCGGGCCGGATGCTCGTCGCCGGCCGCGTCCTCGATCCAGGAGGGAAGCTGGCAGCCAATGCCACGGTGATCGTTTACGCAGATCCTCACCTGCGGCGTATGGTCGAGAACAAGTTCCTGGGACCGACCGCGATCGGCCAGGCTGCCACGGACGGATCGGGCCGGTTCCGGCTCGAAGTGCCGCGCACATCGGCAGCGACGTATCGTGCCCTCGGTGCGGTGGCGATTGCCCTCGGCTACGGTGCCGCATGGGCCGAACTGGACCCCGACGCCGAGCAACCGATCGCGGACATCACCCTTCGTCCCGAGCAGGTGATCGAGGGGCGCCTTGTCGACCTCCAGGGTCGGCCGGCTCCCGGTGTGACGGTCACCGTCAGGGGAATGGACCGCGTCCTTCGCCCGAACTCGAATGTCCAGGATGCCTTCAACGGGGTCTCGGTCGACTGGGCCCGGGCGAAAGACCGACCGGCCTACCCAGTCCGGAGACCACGGACGCGGAAGGCCGTTTCAGCGTGCACGGAATCGGCCGGGAAGTCGCGATTGGTCTCGTGATCGATGATCCGCGGTTCGCCACGCGGAACGTCCGGGTCGATGCCGACCGCACCGCAAACCCGAGGACCGTGACGATCACGCTGAAACCGGCCAAGATCATCACCGGCATCGTCACATACGCCGATACCGGAAGGCCTGTGGCCCATGCCGGGATCTCTGTCGGAGCCACCAGCGCGGGGTACAGTGGAATGTCATTTTCCCTCTTCCAAACTGATGCCAACGGCCGGTTCCGCGTCCGTCCTTCGCCGGGTGATCAGTTTCGAGCGGGCGTTTCCCCTCCCGAAGGCCAACCTTACCTGGGATTCACGAAGCAGATCGATTGGCCGAAAGCCGCCGTCGAGCATTCGGTAGACCTGGCCTTGCCACGAGGCGTGATGATCCGCGGGAAGCTGACCGAGGCGGGCTCCGGGCATCCCATCGCAGGCGCGGCCGTGAGTTATAGGGTTCATGAAAAACACGATACCATCCCCGAGAGTTGGACCAGTCCTGGAGGCGCGGAGACTACGGACGATGGAGCGTTCAAGTTCGCGGTTCCTCCCCAGCCGGGTCATCTGGTGGTTCGGGCAACCAGCGAGGACTACCTGCTCGAGGAGATCGGCTATCGCTTGCTGTTCGAGGGCAAGCCGGGTGGCGAGCGTTACTATGCCCATGCGTTCGTCGCTTGCGACCCGAAGGTTGGCGCTGAGCTGAAATTGAACGTCTCGCTCCGCCGCGGTGTGACCATGAAAGGCCGAGTCATCGTGCCGGAGGGACAACCGGTCGAAGATATCTGGATGTTCAGCCGGAGGATTTTCGGTCCTTCGTCTGGAGTTTTGCACTGGTGGAGTGGCCAGCACGCTATCGCACGCAACGGCCGGTTCGAACTCCACGGCTTTGATCCGGATTCCGACGTTCCCGTCCACTTCCTCGATCCCAAGCACAAGCTAGGCGCGACCATTCATCTGTCGGGTAAGTCTGCTTCCAGCGGGCTAGTCACTGTCCAGCTCGAGCCATGCGGCACCGCCAAGGCTCGGCTCGTTGACCCCGATGGAAGGCCGATGGCTGGTCCAATGGTAGGCCCAATGGCACGGATTTCCCATCTGTGGCTCGTCTCCATGGTCGTCCAGCCGGGCCCTCCCAGAAGCCGCAAGTCGTACGATGAAGGTCTCGTGATATCCAGTGAATATCCACTCACGTGGGTCGATCCGATCAATTACCCGCAGAGCCCGGTGTCTGATTCTCAGGGTCGAATCGTCTTCCCCGGCCTGATTCCGGGCGCGACTTATCGCATCAACGACCGCACGACTGTCCGCGATGAGAAAGGCCCCCAGGTTCGCAAGGAATTCACCGTCAAGCCCGGCGAGCCGCTTGATCTTGGCGACATCCTGATCGAAAAACCGCGCCGGTAAGGCTCTGGGGGTCGAATGGAGGAGTATGGGCGAGCCGGTGAACCCGATCCGTCGAGCAAGGTCACCTGGTAGCGGTCGTTGTTTTGTGGGACAAGACTCCAATCTTGACGTTAGCGACAGAAGTCGCGTGGCCTGATTTCTTGCCCTAAGTGGTCCGTTTCACAAATAATGTCGTGGTTGGCTCGTTCCTTCATCCTACGCAGCAGAAGCTGCTAGAAAATGCGGCGATGCGCGTTTTAGCCAGTTGAGCATGTCTTGTCGAGTAAACTTCCACGCGAACGGTTTCGGCGTGCGGTTGCTCAACTCCTCGTATAACGCCAGGCGCACGCGGATTGCCTCCAGTTTTGCAAAATCGATCGGCGTCAACACCTTCCTCTGGATGATCGAAAAGTAGATCTCCACTTGGTTCAGCCAACTCGCATGGATCGGCGTATGTACCAATACGATTCGCCTGTCACGCCGACGCATACGCTCTACCGACGCCTGGCCTCGATGCGACGAGCCGTTGTCCACGATGAAGAATAATCGTGTTGCATCCTTGTAGCTGCCCTTTCGCATATTAAAAGAGTGCTTAACTGGAATTTATCACTAACCGTGTGTATACATCATGTGAAATTCCGATGTAACCCAACACTTGCCTCACCAACGCCGGAAGGGCTTTGAGATGCCAGCGACGCTCATCCCCGCTTTCCACCTGGGTCAGCGTGATCTGGACCCGCGAGATCGCTTCCAGCACCCGCTTGGCCGTCGGCCGATCGGTGTCCCGTTTCGGCTGGCCGGGATACAACCCCTTCAGCTTCTCGCCGCTCTGATCTTGCCCGCGTCGCACCAAGACCTCGAACAGCATCAACACCCGCAACGCCAGCGTCACCAGATGGGTCAATCCCTGGACTTGGTCATCCCGCCGCACGAACAGCGGCCGAATCCCCAGCGGCTGGTCCTTCAACAGGTGAAACACTCGCTCCACACACCAGCCGCCACGATAAGTCAGCAGCGAGTCCGGCAGCGACAGCCGCGAAGCCGGGGTATTGGTCACCTGCACTTGCCAGCCCAGGCGCGCCACGCGTTGTTGGATCGCCTTGTCGTTGCGTCGCACCGTCGTGATCTGGTAGCGAATGTCCCATTCGGTCGTCTTGGGGCGATTGGGGCCGCCTCGGCCCCGACCCACATAGTGAGTCCGGCTGGTCTCTTCACGCTCCCAGCTCACCTCCAACAGCCCCTCCACGTCATGCTCGGTCAGGATTGCCGCGACGGCCTGCTCCAACTCCCAGCCGGTTGTGAACTGAGTCCGTCGCGGCCCCGGCGGCGGCGTCAAGCCGCGCACAGCCGCCTCGGCTTTCTGCAGCCGCCGCTCCAGGGCGGCAGCTTGGCTCTGGGCCAACGCCTCGGAGCGGATGATCTGCACACGCTCGGTCCAGGTGTGCTCGCCCTTTTCGAGCACTGCGGATTGCGACCGGTCAAACTCGTATCCCACGCCGATGAGTTCGTCGTCTCGCTGGATCTTGACCAGTTTTGCAACCTGCTTACCGGTCAGCGCTGCCTCTACCCACACCTCGAACTGGGCCGAAACCTCTCCGGTCAGCGGCAGCCGGGTCAAGTAGAAATCCTGGTTCGCGGCGATCTCGGCCCGAGTCTCCAGGGCTGCCATCTTGCAGTCGCCGGCGTAGAGCAAACCGGTCTGGCCCAACTGTGCCGCGGACTCGCCGATACAACGGGAGGTACAAGGGGTCGTCAGCGGCATTACCGGGATGGACATCGCCGGCCAGGAACAACCCGCTCGGCTCGGCCGCGGCGGCCATCAGCTTGATCTGGGGCAAGTCAGGACGGTGGTCCTTGCTATGCCCCAATTGCATCAGCCCGTCGTCGTCGATGGCGTGGTAGCCATAGGTGGTGGTAGCGTCGAGGCGCACCCGCTCCACAGGCGGCAGCGCATAGACCTCGCATTGGGCGTGCCAGAGGTCGGCTTCCAGCTCGCGCCAGACCGCCAGATCGCTGAGGCGTTTCAGGACCAAGGTCAAGCGGTCGTCGCCGAACTCGACGGGCCGAATGGGCTGGCCGATGATGGTCTCGATGGTGTGCTGGAGGCCCTCGACCCATTGCTGGACGTGGGACTTGCGGTGGTCGGCCTGGGAGAGAATGTAGGCGATCCAGACCGTGATCAGCCAGCCGTTGGAGAGACCTTGATGGAGGGAGTGCGGCGGGAGATTACGGTCGAGGACCTCGGGAAAGTGGAGCTGGATCAAAAAGCCCAAAAGCAGTGGGACGTCGTCGACGCGTTCGTGAGTCAGCTCCAAGGTGGCTTCCATGCCAGCACTCCAGGTAAGGTTTCGGGGAAAGCGTTGTTGTACCGCAGTGGACGGACCGAAGGGAAGATCCACACAGAGAAATGTAAGTATGGGAATAATGCGCAATCTGAATAAACACATAATTAGCAATACACTAAACATTTGCTACGCGAAAGCACAGTGTAGGGCTCCTGCTCCAGCACCTGATCCACCAACAGACCAAACGGCTTGATCCCCGTCTTCTTCTCGCATCGTCCCATGACGATTCCACGATGCACGTCCCACGCCGCCAAATACTGCAACGCTCCGTTCCGCTTATATTCCGCTTCGATCCGCCGAGTCTGTTTCGGTTCGGGCGGCGTTTCCTCATGCTTACGCCCTCGAGCCTGGATGCTCGTCTTTTCATCCATGCTCAGCACATAAGTCTTCCGCCCCAACGACTCGCCTTCCCACATGCCTGCGTACAAGTCGAGAATCGGCCCAGCCTTCTCGGCAAACGCGGGTCCTTTGGAAAAAGCCAATGTTCATGCTGCCAAGGTTTGATCGCCGACTCGTGCAACATCCGCCACACGGTGCTGCGGCTGATCTTTTTGCTCAGCATCGTTTTGGCTTCGACGCACCAGGTCGGCAAGCGATTGACGGCTCAGGGGCTCTTCGGTCTCTGCGATCATTTCGCACGCCATCGCTTGGATCAACGCTTGATCCAGAGGGGGAAAAAGCGGGCTTGCGCCCGCGTCCGGCTTGGTCTTCGATGGAGAAATCACCGGCAGCCCAGCGACTTCGCCATCGCTGCACCTGCCGAGCGGACAAACCCACCTCCTTGGCCGCCTCTGTCGTTTCTCATGTCGGGCTGCTCATGAAGCAGCAATACCAGCCGAAAGCGTTGCACGACTTGGACCGCCACGGTTCGGCGGCGGACGGTGTCCAGGGCCACTTGCACAAAATCGTCGGGGAAAGTACAAGGAGCGGGGCTTGGTCCTGGCATAGCGGCGTCCTTTCCGTGCCGGGATTTTTTTGGGAGTTCATCTCCTTCTACAAAAAGTCCGCAGTAACCGCGACGTTATTTGTGAAACGGACCACTTAGTCACTCTATAATAATAGTTTATGAGCATTTTCCGCTTGACATAACTTGGGCACATCTCTATACTGAAGCCTAATCCATCGAAGGACTTGCGCTCGCCATGCGGAATATCGTCGATCCTCGACAAAACCGCCTCTTTGACCCCTTCCAAGGGCTGTTCCCTCCACTCGCCAGGAAGGTCCTGGACAGTGGCTGGCAGGGGGTGTTCCGACATGTCATCCTCGAACAGCTTCCCGTCGCCGAACTGGCCCAGCATTTCGACCCCAACTGGGGAGCTCCCACCAAAGAACTGTACTCGATGGCCGGACTGGTCTTCCTTGCCGACTTCAAGGGCTGGACCGTAGGCGAGGCTTGCGAAGCCTACATGTTTCACACCGACGTGCAGTACGCCTTGAATATGGAGCCCGGAGTAGAAGTCTCGACGCGGACTGTCGAACGCTACCAGAAGCTCTTTCGCGACGACGACCTCGCAGCCCAGGTCTTCTACGATGTGACCGGGGGCTGGCCGAGAGGCTCGAACTCGACGTTTCTCGCCAGCGGCTCGACTCCACTCACCTGCTCAGCAACATGGCGACCTTCGGTCGCACCAAACTGATGGCGGTGGCCATCAAACGGTTCCTCACCCAGGTCAAGAGACATGCTCCCGAACTCTACGCCTCCCTGCCCGAGGAACTGCGCCGCCGCTACGAGCCGGCCCAGTCGCAGTTGTTTGCCCAAGCCACGGACACCGACGCGCGGCAACGGTGCCGTCAACAGGCAGCCGAGGATCTGCTTTGGGTCATCGAGCATTTCGCGGACATACAGCAACTCAACGCTCGCTCGACTTACAAGGTTCTGCTGACGATCTTCGACCAGCAATGCGAGTTGGTCGCAGGCAAGGTCATCATCCGGGTCAAGACCGGGGGAGACCGAATCCAGAATCCCTCCGATCCCGACGCGACCTACGATGGTCACAAGGGGCCCGGCTACCAAGTGCAGATCGCCGAGACCTGCAGTCCGAGCAATGAAGTCCAGTTGATCACCGCCTGTCTGCCGCAAACAGCATGCGAGGGCGACGACGCAGCCGTCTTGCCAATGCTGGGACATCTGGAAGACGCGGGTATGCTGCCCCAGGAACTTCTCGCCGACGCCATCTACGGCGACGATGAGAATGTGCAGGCTGCCGCAGAGCAAGGCGTGGAACTGATCGCGCCAATGCCCGGCCGCGTGCCCGAACTCGATCCCGAGGCGCTGAGCCTGGATGACTTCGCTCTTGATGAGCGAACGGGCCTGATCGACGCCTGTCCTGCGGGGCATCGGCCACTGTCCTGCACGCGCGATGAGGAGTCCGCAAAGACCCGAGTCGAGATGCCAGCGGAGGCTTGTGCTGAATGTCCTTTCCGGAACCGATGTCCGATCGGCAAGACTCGTAAGGGCGGCTTTGCCATCGAGTTCACGGACCACGCTTACCGCTTGGCCGGTCGGCGAGTTGAACAGGAGACCGACGTTTTCAAGCAGCGGTATTCTCTGCGAGCGGGGATTGAATCGACCAACAGCGGGCTGAAGAACCGGCTCGAGCTAAGGCGACTTCGCGTTCGCGGTCGGGGTAGCGTGTTTCGTGTGGTCCAGCACAAGCTGGCCGGTTGGAACGTGCTGCGGGCAGCGGCCTCGACGAAGCTCCGCGCGTGGGTAGCCGAGCAAGTGGCAAGATCGCTGAAAGCCAGCGAACCTGGCCGTTTTGGGCGCCTTTTCTGCACCCTCCTGGGTTCCCCGGAGCATCCGCATCGAGCTTTTCAGCCTCCTCGTTTCCTGTCACCGCGAATTGCGGCTCATGCCGCAGCCTGAACGAAAAAACGTTTGGACGGAAGCACGACTTCTGTCGGTAACGTCAAGCTTGTCATGGATAATTCGCCGAACGACAAGATTGGAACCTTGTCCCACGAGGTGGAAAGAACTCGGTCGAGACCGACTGGGCACCTCCACGCTTGCCCGCGCTCGTCGAAAGACTCGACCGCTGATCCACGAACGCGACTTGACAGACTTTCGGCGGCCCGGTCCACTGAATCTGGTCCTTGATCGAAGTAAACGCAGTTCTAGATGTCATCTCAGAACGAGGCCGTCGAGCCGTTACCGGAAGTGACGGCCCAGGTCGTCATGGAGGAAAAGCATGAAGTGCCCTCGTTTCTCGCTGAGTGGCATGGTGTTCGCGATTCTGATACTCGCCATTGATCTCGCCGTGGTCCGGAACGCGATATTTAACGGTCGCCCGGTGAGCTTGAGCCTTTTCGCTTTTCTGCTGCTGCCAATGCTCGACGCTCTGCTGATCGTCCTCTTTCGGCTGCGGAAGCCAGAGCGCCGGACTACCAGATCGATCTCATTCCTCATTACCGGAACCGCCGCAACCTTCTTCCTTTTTCTGACCTGCGCCCTTGCACCCGAGGCCGTGCTACGTTTGCTCAGGATAATCGGTCGGCTGATCGCCCTGGCGAGCATGAATGGGATGGCTCGGCTATTCGGGAATGCCGTGATGCAACACTGGACGATGCAACTGGCCTTCGGCATCACATTCGAAGTCTTGTTCCCGATCGCGTTGTTTTGCTTGCCTCCCCTGCTCATCGCTTTCGTCGGGCGCTGGATCGCATCTCGCCTCGAGCGCGTTCCGCAGGTCGCAGTCGACGGGCCCGGAGGAAGTGATTCGCTGGGCGCGATCATCTGAATGTGCGTCGCGACGTCCCGCCGCGGGCAAGAAGTCGACGGCTCCAAACGCACGGTCCTTAAGACTACAGAGCCATGATGAAACGAATCATCCTCGAATGGGGCCTGGTTTTCCTGGTCGGAACGGCGCTTGCAATTGTGGGCATCTGGGCCGGATCCCGGTTTCTGGATCACTCGACGTACCACCTCCGGATCGCGACCTCGCGCAACGTGCAAGACGACCTGCACGTGCTGGTGGCAAACGGTGACCTCGCACTCTGCGACCAGTTTGATGTGGACGCAGCCGGCAACGTCCGGCCACTGGTCATCGACACGCGCAACGTCCTCCCCGCCGATATCCGCAGGGGCGATCGTTTCGGAGGCTTCGCAATTCCGGGACTCGAAGCCCGCTATTATCGGATCGCGAGAGGCGGCTACCTGATCTGGTCGTTGCGATTGCCGTTGTTGATCCCCGCTGCCAGCTTCTTCATGCTTGAGCTTCTCCTCTTGAAGGTTGCGCAGTTCCCGACGCGCGCCCACTCCCGGCTCCATGCCAGTTCGGGAAGCGGCAAGGTAATCACCTGCCCTGCCGATCATCGTAGGAGACTTCCGGCACGGGCGGTTGGAAATAAGTGCGAATCTTGCCGTCGGCGAAGCTTCGATAGCTCCGGCCGGGAACCACTCGCCCATCCGCGAGCCGGTACGACTCCCGCCCGAAGTTCACCATGATGCCCAGTCCATTGGAGAACAACGACTCCTGAACCTCTCGGTCCGGGGTCACGAATCGATGCGACGTCAGCTCGGCGGTGGCGACCTTGCGGGTCCAGATGCAGACGTACTGGTGGGTCTGGGCGAGCTTCGCACGGAACTTCTCGTAATGGGCTCGATCGAGGAAGAACATCGGCACATTGCCATACAGCACCGACCAGAGGTTCTTGTCCTGCCAGTACCGCGGCGTGCGGCTGAAGCCATCCTCCCAGCGCCAGGTGCTGACGATCTCGGCATGGTGTACCAGTGAATAAAAGACCGCCATGGGGGTTTTGGGACGGGAACGTGAGCGCACACCACATCCATGCTCGCACTACTGCGAGTTCTTGGGATACATTTGACCAGGCAACGACAGGGCCAAGTGTGCCACTTCTGTCATAAACAATGGATCACATCTCGCCATACTGGTACATCAGGGGAGTGACCCCACGCCGCCGTATCAGGCGTTGGTGATCCGACAGAGCGCCACGCTTTAGTCAAAGGCATCGAGTGCCACGGGGACACCAGGCGTTATTCGGCTCCTCGGCCCGTGCGGTCACGTGAGGTCGTTCTCCCCCTTCACACTCAAGTCTACAGGATTCACCCCCAGCTTCGCCAAGACTACGGGCAAAATCTCTCCCAGCCGGCGCGGCCCGCATTGCTCTCGGCGGGGACTCGGTTGCAACTCCTCGTAGAGGCTCTTGGCCTCCGAGGCGTGCTCGCTCTTGGGAATGTGGTCCGCGGCCGCTTGTAGATCGGCCATGACCTGAGCCATCGAGCTGCCGTGCTCGGCGTGGAAGAGCGACAGCTTGCGGAGGATCGCGTCACGCTTCTGGCAACTGGGGTGCCGGAACACCTGGCTGCCGGCAACCATCTGATAGGCGATTCGACAGAACCGCTTGGCGACGCGGACGCACATGGCCTGTTGTCTCATCCCCGCGGCCATCCAGGGCACCTTGAGGGCTTTGAAGAACCGGTTACAGCTCAGCAGATTATCGGCGATCATCATGATCACGGTGCGCAGCTTGCGGTTGGCGCGGCGCACCAGCGGACCGTCGCTCCGGTCGACCTTGTCGCTCTGGTAGCGGGAGGGATAGATCCCGGCGCGACCGGTAATCGCCTGATCATTTGCGTAATTGGCGATCGGACCCATCTCGCCAGCGAATTCGGCGGCCGTCACGATGCTGATTCCGGGAATGCTCAAGAGCACCACGTATGCGGTGCGCGCCAGGAATCCGGCCATTTCCTGCTCCAGCTTGGCGATATGCTGAAGTCGGCCGCACCGCTCATCGTCAAGATGTACCATTATTGTATGGTACATCTGAGAATACTCTGTGGTATTCTCGATCCCATTGGCCCAGTCCAGGATTTTGTTCAGGGTGCGGCGTTGATAGCGCACATTCAACGCCTTGAGGATCTGGGCCAGTCCTTCGCTGCCCAGTTCGCGAACCTTCGAGGCCGACTGCACACTGCGGGCGATGGTGATGGCTGCCTGGTTGTTGAAAACGTCGTCGAAGAGACCGGTATACCCCGGCAAAAGAACATCAAGAAGCGCAATAATCTGATTGCGCAGTGAGGCGTTCTTGCGTACCAGATTCCGCCGGTATCGCTCCAGCAACTGGAGTGGCCCGTGAACCTCATCGAGGGGCAACTCGATGAGACCGAAGCCGTTGGTGGTGGCGCGATGAATGGCGAAGAGGTCGGTGTCGTCGGTTTTGTTTCCCGGATCGGCGGGCAGGCGGTATTGCTTGGTGGTCAGTGGGTGGACAATTCGCGTGTCAAAGTCATTTGATACGCACACACGTTTAACTGGAAGATGATAGATGCCCGTGCGCTCGATGGCGACGAGCAGATCTCCAAGGCCGCGACTTTCGATCGCGCCGCGGATCTCGGCGATCATTGAGTCGAAGCCCTGCTTGTTGTGTTCGACCACGGTGGGTGGAATGAGGATGCCTCCGTAGAAATCGGCGAGCATCCACTTGGAGCGAGCCTTGGCACAATCCACGGCCACGATACCGAAGTGCTCGGGACCGACCTTCTGAACCCGCGGGTGGAGCGAGCCGGAAGGCTTGACAATCGTGAGATAGCCACGCGAGCGACGAGCTCTTGACTTGAATTTGGTAGCCATGCGAACACCTCCTGGACAAGGGACTGGAAAAGTCCCAATTGCCGCAGAGTAGTCCGGATGGTGCAGAGAGAAGAAGAAAATCTCTCAAGGAAACCACATACCAGGGGATACGGTGCGTCGTGCCCACGTTGAGCTGATAGTCGGGCTTGAGGTCGACTGGCTCCCAGCCCGGTATCGGCATGCTGCCCACGGTCCAGCGCACCAGTGACATCGGCGTCTCCAGCCAGTGCAGATAGGGCAGGTAGCTGTCGATTCCCGCCTCCGTTCCCACCAACAGGCCGTGGTGACCGGCGAACTCGAGCAGGTCTTCCCCGGCGCGGCGGCTGCCGTGGATGTCCAGCGGATGACGCGCGTCCCAGTCTTCGCCCTCCCAGAAGGGGCAAGAGCCGATGCAGTCCAGGAACCGCGCATCGAAGGGGTATCGCTTCAGATCTTCCGGGATCCGCTTCGCCGCCAGCTCGAGCCCCGCGCGGGGGTTAATCACGAATCCGGGAGGCCAGCCCCGCCGCAACTGGCCGTCTTCCTGGTGCACGATCGCGTCGGGATAAAGTTCGCAGTTCATCTGGTTGTAGCTTGATGCCTTGTCGTCCCTGGCGAAGGAATCGCGGTACTGGTCGTAATGCGAGACGATGTATCCCAGCTTGCGGATCGCGGGAACCACGGCTTCCATCTGCTTGAGCTCGGATCCGTAACGCGCGGGACAGTGCCAGTACGGAGCCGCGATCTCGATGACCGCACGGTCAATGCCGTCGGCATGCATCATCCGAGCTACCGCCAGCACGTCGTCGGCCGTGCCGGCCACCCAGTAGACTCCCGCTCCGAGCAGCCGTGCCACGGCCGGGTTTGCCGCTTGTTTTTCCAGAAGCGTCTTCGAGTAACCCCATCGCCGGTAATGGCGCTGATAGTGCCTGGCCAAGGCCACGTAGCCGCCCCGATTTGAGAACGTGAAGGTCACCGCCAGAGGATGATCGAAGCGAAGCTTATTCGACCGCCAGGAAAGCCTGGGCAGGCTGACCGGCTTGCCGTCCACCGTGACGTCGGCCATCTCGTAACGCGCGGTTTCCGGGGTCTCGAAAGTCACGAGAATTCCGTCCCCGGCGTTTAGCTTGACCAGCCCCAGGCAGGCGCAATAGGGAGCATATCCCGAATAGATGTCCTCTTGCGGCAGACGGATGAAACCGGGACGATCGCGCCGCAGCGGCAACAAGGCACCTTCGCAGTGCGGGAACACCAGGCACGCGTCGTCGTCGTTCAGCGCGAACGAGCGGGGATAGAAGACCTCTCGCCAATCACCCTCGATTCTTGGGATCAAGGTCAACCGCAGGTCCGGCTGCTCGGCATCGAGGGTCAGCTCAAACTCGAAATCCGCCGGCTGCCAGGAGTCTGGCTTCCCCTTGCGAACTCCCGGCAAGCTGGCCGCCCAGCGGAGCTTCCTCCCGGCGCGGTCGAACTCGAACCCGTAGGCCTGCCCTTTCGACCCTTCCATGCTGAGCCAGCGGAGCGGCAGCTCGACCTGGTGACACTCCACTCCGGTACGCTTGTCGCTGGCGCTCAACCGGCCATCGCCGGCGACCCGCACCACGAGTGTGCCGTTCTCCAGGCGGTAAGCGGGTTGGTCCGCGATAGCCGCTGAATTCAAACCAAACAACAAAGCGAATGAACCGAAGAGTCTGTGAATCAACCGTTTCGAATAGTGCCCAGGAACGTGGGAACAGCGTAGGTGCAAACCCGTCAGAAGGTTGGCCATGGCAAGACTCTGGGTTGCCTGTCGAATGCGTGGAGAGGGCGACCAACGGCGTCGCAATGGCCTCATGTTGGAACAGTTTTCCCGCCGAAGCAAGAGGCCCATCGATCAGGATAGAATCAAGACTCGGTTCAACCTCCCGATCCCGAGCTTGACCCTGATCCCGAACTCGACCCTGAGCTTGAACCTGAACCTGATCCCGACCCGGAGTCAGGACCGCCCGAACTCGACCCTGAGCCTGAACCGGACCCCGAGTCGGATTTGCCCGACGAGCCGGACGACTTCCCGGATCCCGAGTCCTTGCTGGACGAGCTTTGATCGCCCGACTTGGACTTGTCCGGACCGAAGAAATAGGAATAGCCCCAGGCACCTGCAATCCCGGCGACGAGGGCCACCACGCCAGAAAACATCATCGTGCGCATCGTCGACGGCGGCTTCCTGGTTTGCCCGCCCTCATGTTTCGAGTAACCCTGATTCTTTTTGCTCTCTTCGTCCTTCGATACCCGATCCTTCTTGCCCTTGGGTTCTTCAGACTTCTTGTCGCCTCGATCGTTATTCGGCTTGTTACTCTTCTTTTTCTCGTCCTGGTCCGACTCTTCCCTGCTGCTATCCCCGCGATCTTCCGGCGGCTTCTCGGCGAAGGGAACGATGTAGAGGCTCGGATTATTTCCCGGCTGCACCTGGCGAATGCGATCGGTCTCGATCACCATGATGGCATCCGGGTTGTCTCTCCATTCAGGGTGATATCCGGAGCCGCCCTTGATGGCCTGGTCGCTTGTGCCGATGCTCTGAGGTCCGGTCATCGCAGCCGGATCGTCCGACCAGTGCTTGGCCTCGCTGGCCCCACCGGGGCAGGGTGAGGCGGCACCGGACTGGCTGCCTTGTTCGCTCTGGTCATTCGCTGCCATGAGAAGGTTCCCCGTTTTCGCGGTCGTGGTTGCCTTGTTGCCATGGAAGAAGGCGGATTCGCGGCCACGGTTGTCATCAAGATGTGGGCCATCGCGCCGCAGACTCGGAGCCAGCGTGGTCGTGGCGATCCCGACTGCGCGCTCAATGGTAGCCTCGAGTTGACCCCGGTCCAGGTTCCAGACGGACTGGCAATGCCGCCTGTGGCCGAGCAGATTTCCTGCCAGGCTGATCCCCTCCCCCAGGGCCAGACTGGCACTTGTGGCCGCCAGGACACGGCTGCGAACGCTGTATCCATACACGGCCTGACCGATGGCCCCGCCCAGAAACAAGAATTCAGGCCAGAGAGGCAAACTCTTGGATAGCTCGGCGCCTGTCCGTAGTTGCCGACAAGCGCGAAAACCAAGCGCGGGAAGCAAGGCTAACGTACTGCCCCAGCCAAGTGTTTCCACCCAGAGGCCGCGGCTGGGTGATCGGAGCAATTGCTTTTCCGCCATGGCGCTCGACGTCCCATGACCGATCCGACTGTTTCGGCTTTACCGACCAACGCCTGGCGCGTCATGTCGATCGTGAGAGGGTCCACCTCGCGAACCCCGCACAGGCACCCACTCACGCCCTTTCAGGCAGACCGATCACGTTTCTATCTTGCAAATCTGGTTCCCGCCCTGGCCTGCCCGACAGATCTCGTCCAGGCGCAGCGGTAACCGGGACGGCGTCATCGCCTGGTCTCCATGACCGTTCATCGCAGCCCTACCCTCGCGCGTTCACCGCGGCGGGCCAGGTTGTCTGGACTTACGAGACGGGAAGTCCCTGCTCGGCAGAGTTAGCAGCCGTCCGACTACTGGCGGCTGGCGGAGGCTTTCGCCGTCACTTTCGCGGGAGGAACCGCTTCGGCCTCTTCGTCGACATCGCCGGGATAGAAATCGAAGAACCGCTGCCCGGCAAAGTAGTCGGCCATGGCCCTGCGCACCGAGCGGAGCTGCTTGAGGAACTTGGAGTACTGGCGGATCAGCCGAGCTCGCTGCTCGTCGGGCATCTCGAGGATATCCATGTAGAAGCGACGGGCACGCCTGGGATCATGAAAGCTCCACAAGCGTTTGATCCGCAAGCCAGATTTCTCGTCCTCGAATTCGAGCAGGCGGGCATACTGCCGCGCCTTCATCTTCATGGCGTACTGGATCAGTTCCGACGACGTCCCGAAACCCTCGAGCTGATCGATCCAGCTCACGATGTCCTCGGTGGTCAGCCGGGGGCCCTTCTCGGCGCAAAGCTCTTTCAAGCTTGCCACGATCTCTGCTGGTCCCATGCCTCTCTCCTCGCAAGTCTTGCCGATCCAGGCGCGTGGTCGGCGCGGGCCTCCTTGCCCTGCCCTTTTTTCCTTGGATCCGAAGTTGCTCTGATGTCCATGGACTGGCCAATTCTAGCCACCTGAAAGTGCCATGTCGATGCACCACTCCCCTGTCGGCTCCACTTTTCAGGCACACATGGCCATAATATTCGTGTGTTCAGGCAAGTTTACGGTAACCATTTCCGAAGGCGGCCTCGCTGCCTATAGAATAAAGGGCACGAAGGCCGCGAATCCTGATCCAGGGGGCAACCAGACGCTCTCTCGCGAAAGTCCAAAAATCATGCAAACTGCGGGACGATTAAGATTGAGGTGGCGGATCTTTGCCGGAACGCTTGGGTTAGCCCTCGCCAGTCCAACGTTTCACGCATGGGCTGATGCGACCCCATCCGAGACTGACGCGGCGGACCGCGGACGGGCCGCGCTGCTAGAGCACAGCTACCTCAAGGCGGAGTGGAAGGTCGAAGCCTATCGCAACGCCGCCAAACTGTGGGGAACGCCAGCTCCGGACCCAGAGAAAGACCCGGAAGGTTACTCCCATGCGTTCGCCATCCATTACGGTCTACACCCGGCGCCCTACCCCAACGAGGCCTTGCCCATGGGCCTGCGGTGGTCGAAAAAGCCCGACGGCACAAAGACCGGCTTTCAGGTAGATTGCATGGCCTGCCACGGCGGCTCGATCGGCGGCATGAGCTACGTCGGGATGGGGAACACCCAGGTGGACTACGAACTTCTCTTCACGGACCTGTTCCGTGCTGACGGCCGCCGCGTGCCGCTGGTGCCGTTTACAATCAGCACCGCGCGGGGCACGACGAACGCCGGCATGATGGCCGTTATGCTGCTCAGCCTGCGCAATACCGATCTCTCCCGTCGCAAGTTTCCGCTCCTTCTGGGTGCCAACCTCCCCGAACTGGACGCACCTCCCTGGTGGAACCTCAAGCACAAGAAAACGATGTATTACGACGGCCGGACCCCGGCGGCCTCGGTGCGCGCCAACATGCAGTTCTTGCTGGGCGAGAAAACGCTCGACCAATTCAAGGCACTCGAGCCGACGTTTCGCGACATCCAGGCGTATCTCCTCAGCCTCGAGCCGCCGAAGTATCCGTTCGCGATCGACACGGTCAGAGCCGACCGCGGCAAGATGGTCTTCGAACACACCTGTGCACGCTGCCACGGTACCTACGGCTCGGAGCGGTCCTATCCCAGCAAGATCGTGCCGCTTGACGTGATCGGCACCGATCCGGCCCGGTCGCTGGGCGTCTCGGACCGGTCCGTGGAGCATTACAACGCCACGTGGTTCGGCGCGAAGTACCCCGTCAACACCAGGCGCACGGGCTACCAGGCCCCGCCGCTCGACGGCATCTGGGCCACCGCCCCTTACCTGCACAACGGATCGATACCCACCCTGCACGCCCTGCTCAAGTCCTCAACCCGCGCCAACCGCTTCGCGCGCCCCCCGTCAACCGACTTCGCGCATTATGACCAGGAACATGTAGGCTGGAAATTCCACGAACTGAGCGATGAGGAAGCTGCCGCCATGAAAACCTCCGCCCACAAGGCCCACTTCCTCTACGACACCGCGCACCATGGCCTGGGCAACCGCGGCCACACCTTCGGCGACAAGCTGAACGAGGACCAGCGAATGGACCTGATCGAGTATCTGAAGACACTTTGACTCGACCCTGCCCGTGAGGGGCATGCTTCCAACAGGCGCGGACTCTAGCCCTTGACACGTCGCCCGCGAACTACCAACCGATACGGGGACTCTCGCGGTATAACCGTGCTAATCGTCGTGCTTTTCCGGCTTGAAATCATCCACCTCTGGCGGCGTGCTCTCGCGTAGTCGACGGGCCACGTTGCCGGCCTCGCGAAAGACGCGGAGGATGTTGCCGCCGAGGATCTTGTGGATGTCCGCTTCGGAATACTCCCGGCGCACCAGTTCCTCGGTCAGGCGGGGGTAGCAGGAGACATCTTCCAATCCCACGGGCCAGCGCGTGATGCCGTCAAAGTCAGAGCCAATCCCCACGTGGTCGATTCCGGCAATCTTGACCAGGTGGTCGATATGATTGGCCACGTCCTGGATGGTCCCTCGGGCCAGCTTCGCGCCGTCCGACTTGTACCAGGCTTCCAGGGCCTGCTCGCGAGCCACGGGGTCGGGGTACTTTTCGCTCAGCTCGTGCGTAATCTCCTTCACCTTGCGGGCGGAATCGGCAACGATGAAGCCCGAGTAGAAATTGACCATGATCACGCCGCCGTTCTGCTTGACCATGCCCAGCACGTCGTCGGGGACGTTGCGCGGCGAGGGGCAAAGCGCGTAGGCGCTCGAGTGGCTGGCGATCACCGGCGCACGGGAAACGCGCAGGGCGTCGATCATCGTGGCCGGTGAGACGTGGGAGATATCGACGAGCATTCCCAGGCGGTTCATCTCCCTGACCACGCGCTCGCCGAAGTGCGTCAGGCCATCGTGACGGGGCGCATCATTGGCGGCGTCGGCCCAGTCGAGGGTCGTGTTATGGGTCAGGGTCATGTAACGTGCACCGAGCAAGTAGAACGCGCGAAGTTGGGCCAGGCTGTTCTCGATGGCCACGCCCCCCTCGATGCCGATCAGCGAGGCGATCTTGCCGGACTTGACGATGCGCTCGACATCATCGGCCGAGAGGGCGAGCTCCAGGTCGGCCGGGTATTTCTCGATCAGGCGATGAACCAGGTCGATTTGCTCGGTGACCGTTCGC
Organism: uncultured Planctomycetaceae bacterium; assembly: GCA_963797295.1. Classification (GTDB taxonomy): domain Bacteria; phylum Planctomycetota; class Planctomycetia; order Isosphaerales; family Isosphaeraceae; genus Aquisphaera. Next base: position 39,604 of record CAWCPP010000050.1, on the reverse strand, counting down.
GCCGGGTGTTCGTGCTCGCTGGGAATATAGACCGACCAGAACTGGGCCTTGACGCCACCCGCGCGGAGGCGGGGAATGTCGGTCTGGCCGGAGCTCAGCCGCTTCGACAGGTCAAACTTCTGAATCGCCATGTCTCCCTCGGTGCGGAGCCGCCAGGGCAGATCATTGTGGCCGTCCCAGAGCATGCCCGCGGCATGGATCTTCGCGGCCCGCTCCGAGACCACCGGCGGCTCGTCGCCTCGCGCGGGGCCTGTCCCCTGGGCCCCGAGCGTCAACGACAGGCAGAGAATCGGTAACACGTGACGAAGGCTCGGGCTCATGAGGTGCTCCTTGACGGCACAGGTGAAGTTTCTCCGGCGGCCCTTGATTCTCATTCCTCGGGGCCAGCCGGGCAACTCTGTTTCCAGGATGAAAATCTTGGGTAGCGGAGTGGAACTTGATCCCTTTACACTGGGACGAGGTTGACAAGGCGACCGAGGCAACCGCATGAACCAATCTCATGATGACTTCGCTCGCGAGCAACCCGCGACCGGCCTGGCTCGATTGGGTATCCGTCCGGAACGACCCCTGCCCTTCCCGGAAAGTCCACCGCACATGGCCCTGTTCGCCGCGGCGCTCGTCAGCTTCATCGCTCTGAGTCTCTCGAGCGGCCCGATTGTTGCTTACCTTTCAGACTACCTCGGGGACGCAGCAGGCCTGGGGCCCCTGGCCTTGCCGACACTCTCCGGCAGTGTTCTGGTCGAGGCTTTGATCGCAACCATCCTGCTGACGATCATCAGCCTGACGATCATCCTGGCCGAACGGCACCACAGCTTTCCCGAGTGGCTTCCCTTCGTCGCATCGTTCCCGGTCGCCTGGTGCTTGACCTTGCCCTCGGCCCTTGAGCTGGGAGGCTCACTGCGAGCCTGGCTCGTCTTCGGTGCCATGGCCGCGGGAGTCTTTTGCGTGCACTGGAGGATGGTCACCTGGGGCCGGACAATCTGGAATTGAGCGCCCGGGTCAGCCGTTGCGAGCGATGACCCGGACATTCCGACCCTACGTCGTTACGTTCGATTTCAAGGGACGCGTTTGGGTCTGAGGCGCGGATCGTGATCGAACCCATCGCCTGTCTTGTTCCCCAAATTGGAGATCACCCCAATCGGGATTTCGAAACTTTCGCACAAGAAAGTTGCTGCGCTCGATCTCCCATTTCGTCATTCGTCGTGCATAATTCCTTTCCGAACTTCTCACTTTGCCACAGCCCCCGGCTTGCGGGGCGTGCTCTTGAACCGCGATCGTGGTGCGCCCGAATTCTCGCCCAGGCCAGGAGCTGTTCCATGTTCGAGAGACGTCATTCGTCGCGCCGCCGTGACCTCCGTCCTGCCCTGGATTCTTTAGAAGAACGAGCCCTGCTTCAGCGCCGGGCTGCCGCATCACGTTCACGATGTGCGCGTCGCCGCAGACGTCCTCGCCGTGAAACACAGCAGCAATCAGCCGCAGGCCAGCAGCCCGAGCGTCACGATCCGGAATACCGTCAAATCTCACGGCTATCAGTTTGTTAATTTCGACGGACCGAACGCAGGCAACGTCGCGGGCACCGGGACCATGGTGAACGGCATTGCGAATTCGACCATCGTCGCCGGGTTCACGACTGCCAGCGATGGGACGACCCTGACGAATTTCACTGCCACTCCCTCGGAGACCTCGAAGGCCCGGCTCGTCAAGATTGACGGTTCGACAACGGCAATGGTCCTCGGCATCAACTCCACCGGTACCGTCGTGGGAACTGACGGACACGGCCATGCGTTCTCCCTCAATGCTCACGGCGTGCTGAGGACCTTGACCCCCAACGGCAGCTCGCCCGCGGTCGCCCTGGGGATCAACGACCGGGTCAACATCGTCGGTAAGTACGTCACCCCGACCGCGTCGCCGGGGTTTATCCTGGTCCACGGAGGCACGTCTTTTCTCACGATCAATGCCCGGTCAGGGCCGAATATCGTGAACGCCCAGGGCGTGAACAACGCCGACACGGTGGTCGGGTTTTACGTTGGCACGGATGGACACGTCCACGGCTTCGTTGCGAGGAAGAGCGCTGTGGCGGAGGGCACCCTCACGCCGATTGCCGACCCGACCATCCCAGCCGTCCCGGGGGAACCAGGCGCCACGTTTGTGTTCTCCCAGATTCTCGGGATCAACGATTTCGGCATCTCGGTTGGCTACTACGGCGACTCCACCGGCAGTCAGCACGGCTTCATTTACAACGCGCATACCGGGAAGTACACATTCCTGGATGACCCCAATGCGGGGTTCAGCGACGGCGTGCAAGTGACCCAGATCACCGGAATCAGCAACTCTGGCGAGATCACGGGGTTCTACTCCGATGCCAATGGAGTCTTCCACGGCTTCGTCGCCACTCCTGAGCAAGTCTGAGCCTTCAGCAGGTCGGCCCACAGGCAGTGCCAGCGCGCACTTTTATGTCGATTGGGTAAACTTTGCGGGCTTGCGCCCTCCCCACCGACCTGGTATACCGGCCTTCGTGTCGTGAACCAGACCCTGTGCCGGAGGTCGGCGATGGCAAGCAACCGCACCAAGTTGGACGAGATCGTAGAGTCCTTCTCCATCCTGGAAGACCCCCGCTCCCATATCAACCGGCGGCACCCACTGCCCAGCATCCTGGTCATCGCCGTCTTGGCCGTCCTCGCCGGCGCCGCGGGTCCCACCGCTATCGCCCGCTGGGCCACGCTCAAGGAGGACCTCCTCACCGGGTTCCTCGACCTGCCCAACGGCATCCCCGGCAAGGACGTCTTCCGCCGTGTCCTGATGATGCTCAAGCCCGAGGCCTTCGAGGCGGCCTTCAACGCCTGGATCGCCCGTCTCCGCGACGAGGCCGTCGCCACGACGGGCGTCGATCGGCCGATCATCGCCATCGACGGCAAGACGGCCCGCCGCAGCCACGATGCGGCCAACGACCTCGGCCCCTTGCACGTCGTGACCGCCTGGGCCGGCGAGTACGGCCTGGCCCTGGGCCAGCAGGTCTGTGCCGAGAAGTCTAACGAGATCACCGCGATTCCCGAACTGCTCAAGAAGCTTGACGTCCGGGGCGGCATCGTGACGATCGACGCGATGGGTGCCCAGAAGGCGATTGCCGAGGAGGTCATCCGCGGCAAGGCCGACTACGTGCTGGCTCTGAAGGGCAACCAGGAGTCGCTGCATGAGGCGGTCATCAAGCACATCGACGAGCAGTTGGAGGGAGGCCACGAGGGGGCCCAGGAGTTGACCACGACCGATCGCGGCCATGGCCGCGAAGAGGATCGGACCTACATGCAGTTGCCGGCCCCCGAGAGCCTGCCGGGGAAGTCGCAGTGGAAGGGACTGAAGTCGGTCGGCGTGGTGACGTCACGGCGAGTGAAGCGAGATCAAGAGAGTCTCGAGATCCGCTACTACCTCAGCAGCCTGCCGGTAAACGTGGAACTGTTCGCCCGCGCGGTGCGCGGCCACTGGTCGGTGGAAAACGCGTGTCACTGGAGCCTCGATGTGACATTCCGCGAGGACGATTCGCGAGTCCGGGAGCGGGTGCTGGGAGCGAACATCACCTGGCTGTATCGCTTCACCCTCTCGATCCTCAAGCAGCACCCCGACCGGCGGATGAGCCTGATCATGAAGCGCAGAGGCTGTGGCTGGAGCGAAAAGTTCCTGATGGAAGTCATTAACGCATTAGTATGTTAGTGTGCGCTGGCCCTGGGCCCACAGGTCCTCGACTGGTCCTGTCCCCCGGGGAACACCGGTTTCTCGAAGACCGTGACTGCGTCCCGCGGGATGGTTGTCGTGTCGATCCGGACGACCTTCAGGCCCACCGAGTTAACGTACGCAGCCATCAACTCGGGACACATGACGCCGAATGCGCCAAATCTTGTCCGCTCGACCAGGTTCTGGTCGAGGTCGAGCTCGAACTGTCGGAAGCCGATTTCGGACAACGTATTGGCGTGGTGGATGATCCCGATTCCCCCCTCCCTCAGGAGCCGAGCGAGCTGCCTCAGATGATGGTAGACGCGGCGCGGTTCGAAGTGAACGAACACGTCGATCGACACACAGAAGTCCAGGGAGCCGGGCTCCAGGTCTGGAAGCGTCAACCCGTCGTTGTGGTGGAGCACGAGACGCCTCTCGCCGGGAAAGCGGCGCTGCATGTGCTCGCCCATCGCGGCCGACGGCTCGACGGCGTGGAGCAACGCACAACGGTCCAGCAGCAACCGGGTGAACCGCCCTCCCCCGGGGCCGATCTCCATACCGATGCAAGCCGATTCGTTCGGCAGGTGCGGTGACAGGAACGCCACATCGACGTGCCCGGAGAAGTCGGCGGTGATGGCGGGTGGCAGGCCGTAATTCGTGGCATTCTCGCGGGACCCCTCGCCCGACCACTCGCCGCCCAGGAACTCGAGCCGGTGACTGGGGGGAATCTTATGACTCGATCGTTTCTCCTCGGCATTCCACCAACGGGCGTATTCATCCCAGTCCTGTACGGGGCGCTGATCCGTGTTCATGGCGCGGGCTCCCACAGGTCAAGATCCTGATGAATTCAGCCGGCATCGGCACGGGCCAATCCCCTGGCTCATGACGGCAAGAGCCGTCGCGCGTTTCCGCGGTAAACCGCTTCCAGCACTTCTGCCGGCAAATCGAGCCCGACCAGGGGCGGAGAGGCCGACGCATTCCCCAGCTTCCAATCCGAATCTTCGATGGGGCTTTGACCCTGCCATTCGCTCTCCAGCAGGGTCCGCTGACACCAGTACCGGCTGACATAGTGGTCCCGCGCCAGGCCGGGCCGGGTCACGAGGTCCGACCCGAACAAGAACCGATCGGAATATCGGCAGATCAGTCGCTTCATTTGCTGGGAATGCAACGACATCTCCCGGATCTGCCACCGGGTCGCACTGGTATCGAAGGACAGGTTCGGATAGAGTTCCAGCAGTTCTTCCAGGTGGGCGGGGTTCTCGGGGTCACCCCCCATGTGAGCGGCGATCCAACGCACGTCGGGGAACTCCTGGATCATCCGCTCGAGACCGGCATGATGGTCGGCCTTGGTCCCATAGCGTTCGCGATCGGTATATCGGTGCTCGAACCAGAGGTCCGGATCCGCGACGTGGACCATGACCACGCGCACTCCCGCTGCCCACGCCCGCCGGATGACCTCCGCCCGCCACGGCGCGTCGCGGAAGAGTGAATCTTTCTCCGCTCGCGGCGATGCCCAGAACTTGATGAGCCCGACATCCTGCGCGAGGTAACGGTCGAGCAAGCGATAAGCCGCGTCGTCGGGCTCAGCGGGCTTCTTGACAATGTATCCGTTCAAGCCGAGGCGCTGGCCGAATCGTTCGCGCAACGGCGGAATGTCTTCGGGGGGACACATCGTCCACACGCGATCGACTACGAATTCCTGAGCGACCGCGAGCAATTGCTCGGCGTCAGCGAGATCCGAATCGGGCCCGTCGCGGGTAACCCAGACGTGGGCATGAACGTCGATCAGCGGCGGACCACCGTAGCGGAGATGGTCCCGGCTAGCAAAATCCAGGCCTGTGATATTGTACTCCGGCGCTAACATTTGCTCGACGGGGTTGCTCATCAGGACCCCCCAATCCAGACTTTCGCGGAGAGTAATGGATAGCGATTGCGTCTAGGGCTTGAGCCGCTGAGCTGCAATGGGATATGTGGTTTCAGCACGAGGCGTATATTACTCATTCCCAACGTCCCAGGCACGAACCAAGTCCGCCGTGATAGCCGACCACGAGGGCGGTCTGCTTTGCTTCCTCACTACTTGCGCTCACCGGTGCCGTGTCCGGATCGCCGGAGCGGTTCAGTCGCCTGCCGAATGGTGTCGGGATCGAGCGATCTGGTAGGTGGGAATCGAAGCCTGCGACACGACAGAACTGCCGGTCGCCTTCGTTGCCCTCGAACAAGTGTCCATGAACGGGCTCCTGTGACGGGCACTGCGTGTGGAGTTCGCGGTGAGCACGCGGCATGATTTTTCAAACTCCGGGTGTGACGCCTTGTGTCTGATAGCCGTCGTAGAACGATCAAAAAGAGGGACGTCCAGCCTTCGCCCTGACTCGCCCACCCGGTCGGCTCTGGGTTCGGTGCCGCGAGCGCCCCCGTGACCCAGTGTCGGCGAGTTGCGGGTCCTTCTCTTCACTGAGTAGCCGATCCGTGGCGACGAGATTCTCGAGATATTCGGTCCCTTGACGAGTCTCGTGCAGTCCCTTCAGAACCATTTCTCGCTGGGCGGAGAAGCCCCTGATCTCTCATGCGCAGAGAGGTCCCGCTTCAGCGCAAGATCGATGAATTTCTCTCATCATTCTTTAAGAACCACATGAGGATCTCCGGTACAGGATGGCGACCCCGGGAGACCGGGCAATTGAGTGAGAGCAGAAGCGAGACTATGGGGCGATGCCATTGGGATTACAGTCACCGTTAGTCGTGTGTCAAATCGGATACGCGACGAGCAGGGCATCATGCGCCTGGTCGGAATGGCGTGAACGACCGCGCGCTGGGATGCGGCCTCTATTGAGAGTCTCTGAAGGCCGTTCGCCATAATGCCGGAAGTAGTCGCGGGCGAACTGCCCGGCGTGGGGGAACCCCATGCGCAGGGCCACCGCACGCACGGTCGTCGAGGCCGGATGCAGGCCACTCAGTTGCGTCCGAACGAGAGCGAGCCGCTTGGCCTTGTAATAGGCCATCGGGCTCACGCCGAATGCCTCATGAAACGCGTAGAAGAGCGATCGCCGGCTCACACAAAGCTGGTGGCAGAGGTGTGAGGTCGTCAGGGGAAGAGGGGGAAATTTGTCCATGAGCTGTTCGGCCTCACGGACCAGGTCCTGGCGTCCGCCGCTTGGGCCAATTGGTTTGACCTCGCGGACATCGTCAAGGAGCAAGCTGCAGACCGCATCCAGCTGGAGTTTCGCGACCTGAGCCGCGACGCCGTGATCGGCATGTGGCGGATGGCCTGCCGCATGGAGCTTCACCGGCTGGCCAAGCCGTGACTGAAAAACGCTGAAGGCCCAAGCTGTCGGGCGGATTGCGATGCCACGCGGCAAAACCGCCTCGAGTTCCGTCCCGAATCTGATCGCCATCGCCTCGCGGAGCATTATCTCATCGATCTCCAGAGACTGGCCTTCCGATCCCGCCTCGTAGATCTCGTACCGAGCCGCTCCAGGACGATCGATCTTGATGTCTCCCGGCCTGAGCCGCTGGCCTCCCTCGAACCGCCAGAACTCGTTCGCCTCCGTGATCAGCGTGAAGACGTATCGGGAACCGTACGGAATCCCCCGTACCTGAATCTTTCGGTCTGTTTGCACCTGGCGGTTCAGCACGCCGGGGTTCCGGATGCATCGAGCGCTGGCACAAAACCGTCCGGAATCGATCTGTACGAATTGCATGTCCCAGGAGGGGAAAACGACCGCAAGGTGATCAACGTCGGTCACGAAGAACGATTCCGCGGGCCCGGCCGCGACCGGCGGCGCTGACGGGTCTGGACGAGCGCCCGAGATCGAATCCGACGTGAGAACTACAGCCATGATGTCTGCTCATCCTGGGTGAAGGGGCTGCGGAAATCGAAGTCGCCACAATTCCGTCGAAATTTCGTGCTGCGTTGCCTTGCACAACTCAGGCAGGGCGAGCCTCGTGGCGCGCCAAACGCCAACCTGGCTAGGACGGGGCCTCGCCAATACACCAGCGGAACAGCCCCCTTATCTCTCATGCGCAGAGAGATGCCGCTTCAGCGCAGACTCGTGAAAATCTTTCTCAATAATTTTTCAGATTCGTCGGAGGATCTCCGGTGCCGGATGGTGACCTGACCAGGCGGACCCGTTCGTTCCTGGGCAGCGTGTCCCAGACGCGCACAGTGGAATCACCCGAGCCGGAGACAAGCTGGGTGCCGTCGGGGCTGAATGCGACGGCGTGCACATAGTCGGTGTGGCCGCGTAGTTCGGTGACTTGCTGAAATGATGTCATGTCCCACAAGCGGATCGTATTGTCCTTGCAGCCGACCGCCAGACGCGTCCCATCGGGGCTGAAGGCGATCGAGTAAACCGTGCTTCCGTTATAAAGCGAGGCGAGTTCGCGAAGTGTTCTGGCCTCCGACACTTTCAAGTTGTCAGCCATCGTGACCCATGCGATGAGCCTGCCGTCGTGGCTATAGGCGACTCGGGGTATGATGCCCGTAATTCCGGGCAGCTCGCCTGCACTCTGGCGCGTCGCCGTATTCCAGAGTCGCACCGGTCCAGACGCTCCCGCCACGGCGAGTTGCCGACCATCGGGGCTAAAAGCCAGGTCGTAGACATGAGCCTCCCGCCCCTGGAGGTCGCCGGCAGGCTCTCCGGCCGCCACATCCCAAAGCCGCACCCGGCCATCCCATGCCCCCCCAGCCAGCAAGGTGCCGGCGGGATTGAAAGCCAGCCGGCAATCGCCGATCCAGTGGCCCGTGGGGCAAGCCAGCACATGCAAGCGTTTGCGGCTTGCCACATCCCAGAGGTGGATCTTGTCGTCGCGACTGACCGCCGCGAGCAGCCGGCCATCGGGGCTGAACGTTACCGAAGTGACGATTTGAGACTCATGCACCAGCGGACCTCCAAGTTGTTGGCCGGTGCGAGCGTCCCAGAGGCGAACCGTATGATCCCAGGCCGCTGAAGCCACAACCGTGCCCTCGGAGTTGAAGGCGACGTCGTAGACGTAGAGCCCATGCCCGCGCAAGACTCCATTCCGCGCCGAGTCAATGTCCCACACGCGGAGCGTGTCGTCGTCGGACGCGGAGACCAGATCCCCGGTCGCTGTGAACACTGCGCCCCATACCCTGCCGGTGTGGCCGCGCAACACGGAAATAAGATCTCCCGTCTTGCCATTCCAGAGTCGTAACGTTTGATCGTCCGACATGGTCACGACGAACCGGCCGTCCGGGCTGAAACGTGCTCCCGAGAGCATCCCGGAGTGTCCGCGCAAGGCCGCGATCCGCTCTCCAGTCAGGCCATCCCACAAGAACGCCGTCTGGTCCAGGGAAGCGGACACGACGCGGGTACCATCGGCGCTGAATTCGACCGACCTGACGAGGTTTGTATGTCCCGCCATGATCTTGGTAGGCTGGCCCGTCCACGCGTCCCAGAGTCGTGGCGAGGGATCCGGAAGATCATATGCGGCCGAGACCAGTCGGGATCCCGTCGGGTCAACGGCCACTGACAGATTGATACCGGTATGACCGGCCAGAGTCGCGACTCTTTTTCGAGTGGCCGGGTCCCACAATCCGATGACATTCTCATCGCGCGCAGCGAGGCGATCGCTTGACCATCCCGGACGATCACCAACCGAACGATCGTATGCTCATGGCTGCCGAGCACGCCGAGCGGCTGGCCCGTCCTTCCGTCCCAGAGGCGGATTTCCCTCCCTGAGCCGGTCGCGATCCACTTTCCGTCAGGGCTGAAAAGAGCGGGCGCGGTTGGCTCCCCTTCGTTCGAGCCGAGGATGGCAAGGGACTGTCCCGTTGCCACGTCCCAAAGGCGGAATGACCTGTCCTCGCTGCTGGAAGCGATCCGCCGGCCATCCGGATTGAACGCAACGCTCCGGACCGCTGCCTGATGGCCCACGAGAGTCGCCATCAGCTTACCGGTCGCGACGTCCCAGAGAAGTATGGCATGACGCTCGGACCCGGTGGCAAGACGTTTCCCGTCCGGACTATACATATACATGTCCCGCGGGGCCTCCGGTCCGCTCCACCGCACGCGTTCCATGCCGGTGGTCGTATCCCATACGCGGACCCGACGATCGCTGCCGCCCCACACCGCGACTTCGCTGCCAATCGGGCTGGCGACGAACAGCCGACTTTCCGACCGCGGACGCGGAGATGGTATGATCAGCCGCGCGCCTTCTAGCCCGCTGTGCAGATGCCGCCACTCCCAGTTGCGGTATTCCTTCGGCGCCTCTTCCAGCGCGATGCGGGCAGGGCCAATGTTCTGAAGCTGCAGGGCGCTCTCGGCCGCGGCGATGTTGGATCGGTACCGCTGCCAGCGCTCGCCGACGATCGCCTGTTCGGCCCTGCGACGCCCGTCGGCGGCCTCCTTGGCCAGCCTGCGAAAGTGCTCAGCCGCGAGCCCGGAAGCGATGGTGCCGGTAATGAGCAGCGCGGCGATGGCCGCCAGGGCAGCCGCAAGCCTCTTGTTGCGGCGCGACCAGCGGACGATGCGTTCAGGCAGCCGTGGGCGACGAGCCTTGATCGGCCGGTCCTCGATAAACGAGTGCAAGTCCTCGGCAAATTGCCTGGCCGTCTGATAACGGCAATCAGGATCACAGTCGATCGCCTTGTGAACGATCGTCGCCAGATCGCGCGGGATCTCCGGGTTGACCTTCTCCAGTCGGCCTGGTGCCCCGGTCAGGATTTGCCGGACGAGCCGGCTATGGTCCGTCTCTGTGAACGCCGGCCGGAAGGCAAGCAGTTCGTACAGCGTTAGCCCGAGTGCGTAGACCTCGCTTCGCGCATCCGCCTTGCCGTCAAACATCTCTGGTGCCAGATACCGCACGGTCCCCACCACGTCGCCGGTGTTCGTCAGGGTCTGCTGGTCGTTCAACTTGGCCAGGCCGAAGTCCGTCACCCAGACGTTGCCCCGCGTGTCCAGAAGCAGATTTGCCGGCTTGATATCCCGGTGCAAAACTCCTTGCTGGTGGGCGTACGCCAGAGCTTCGGCCACCTGCGATCCGATTTGCGCCACGCTGTGCCAGTATGTCCACACCCCGGATTTCCGCCTATCGTCGCTCTGACCCGGAAGCACGATCGAGCTCGCGGACTGGATGGCGGTCGTCGTCGACCCACCATCCTCTGGAGCCTCGTTCGCGGCGGGGATCACCTGTCTCGCCGCCGCCTGATCCGACCCCGGCTCGACACCACCACCCGGATGCTGCAACTCCACTGTCAAGAGCGACCGCGCCACCGCCTCAGCCGAGACGTCCCGACGCGAGAACAGCGTCGGCTCAACCACCGACATCGAGCCCGATGGTGGCTTCTTCCGGCGCAGGCACTTCAGCTCGTCCAGCACCGCATCCAGCCCCAGACCCTGGATATACTGCATCACGTAGTACTGGAGCCCACTCTCCTCGCCGACCCCGAAGACCGGCACGATGTTGGTGTGGTGGAGTCGTGCCGCCGATCGAGCTTCTCGTTCGAAACGCTGCCTCTGCTTCAAGTTGGGCCGCAACTGCTGGGGCAGAACCTTGATCGCCACATGCCGGCCCAGAGACACTTGCTCCGCCTCATACACGACCCCCATAGCCCCCCGGCCGATCTCCCGGAGGATGCGGTAATCGCCGAGTTGCATCGGGTGCTCGACGAGTTGATTCCGGAGCGATGAGACGGGAAACTCCGGCGCCGAGCTATCGCTCTCCGGAGCGATCTGCTCCATGATCACCAGGGCGGGAAACAGGTCGAGGATCTCTTCGGCGTGCTCGGGAAAGCGCTGAGTATACTCGGAGAGAGGCGGACGTTCCCCGTGCCGGTAACGCTCGGCAAATTCTTCCGCGAGTTGCTCGACCGTCTCACGCCTGGGCAATTGCGGTTCCATGAAAGCTCTAGCCTGTGAGTGTTGCAGAACTTGTTCAAACGGCTTCAATCGCCTAACAACCCGGGGAACTGGCTCAACTCATCCTTGAGTCGTTTCAAAGCCCGCAGGTATCGGCTACTGGTTGTCGATTCATTCATCTCCAGCGTTCTGGCCACTTCCACGTTACTCAACTGTTCAAAATGACGAAGTGTGAGGATCTCCCGGTCGAGCGGATCCATGCCGTTGAGCACTTCCTGGACGCGTAGTCGAGTCTCGGCCTTGATGGCCGCCAACGACGGCGAGGTCAGCCGGCCGGTCAACTGGGCGGCCAGCGACGCTGAGCTGGCGGCCGGCATCGGCCCGCGGTGCAGGGAGATCTCCTGACCGGCATTCCTCATCTTGGCTCCGAGATGGCGACGGTGCACATCGATGATCTTCTCCCCGGCGATGTGTCTCAGCCAGAGAAAAAACGGCAACGGCTCATCCTCGAGATAATCGGGCAGTCGCCTGGCGGCCTCCAGATATGTCTCTTGAAGGATATCGGAGTCGTCGACGCGGCCCTGGAGCAGACGATTGAGGCGCAGCCGGACCATCTGCTTGAGCCGCTTGCGATAGCGGGAAAAAAGCTCGGTCAAGGCAGCCTCGTCACCGTTTGCAGCCCCAGCGAGTAGCCTCGCCGGCTCATCGGATTCAAGCATCGCGGTAACTCCACTAAAGGGAGCCGGGATCAAAGAGTCGCCGGGGTCCTGGAAAAAGAATCTCCGAAGATCCCTTGTGTCATCAGCGAGAAAGGGATTACAGTAACGCTCGCATTTGAGACAGAGTCTCAATCACATTTGCGATCTAGACTCAATCCAATTTCAAGGAGGGTCGAGAGTCATGTTCGTCAGAAGACCCGGCTTCATGATATCACCTCGTCGCCGAGTTGGATTCACGTTGATCGAGCTGCTGGTTGTGATTGCGATCATCGCCGTGCTGATCGGGCTATTTTTACCCGCGGTCCAGTCGGCGCGCGAGGCGGCAATGCGCATTCAATGCGTGAATAACGTCAAGCAGCTCGGCCTTGCGATGCTTAACTATGAAAGTTCGAACTCGGTTCTCCCTCCCCAGATGGTTCTGACTTTCACCTCAACCGGCTCGGTGAAGTGGAAGTCAAGCTGGAGCGCCTCGTCGCGTATTGTCCCATATCTGGAAAAGGAGAATCTTTATAACACGATCAACTACACAAACAAGACAACCGACCTATCCAACGTGACGGCTGTCAGCACGCAATTGAACGTCTTTCTCTGCCCGAGCGAGCCGAACCAGCAAGCGGCTGTCGTTACCAGCAGCGCGGGAGTGACCTCGACGTATGGCGTGTCGAATTACGGCTGGTGTCTGGGTACCTGGTACACGTTCGGGGGGTTTGCGGTCCCGGCGCCGAGTTCCGGGATTGTCGGTTCCAACATGAGCCGCCGGATCGCCTCGATCACCGATGGGCTGAGCAACACGCTCCTGAGCTCGGAGGTGAAAACATACCTGCCGTCCTACCACGACTGCGGGAGCGTTCCGCCTCCGGGTCCGACCGGGACGAATGCCTACCCGGACATCGCGACCGTGCTGGCGAGCGTGGCCGCGGCGTCGACTTCGGGATACAAGCTCGCCACGGCTCCGGGGGGAATGCCCGGCGGCGGACATACGCACTGGAGCAACGGGAATTCGTTCTACGACGGATTCACCACGGCCTTGCCGCCGAACACCGTCTCGCTGGCCGGCACTCCCGCGGTGGATAGCGACATGAGCTCCGAGGACGAGGACGACGGCGGACCAACCTACTCGGCGGTTACCTCGCGCAGCCACCATCCCGGCTCTGTCAATGCCCTCTTTGCCGACGGCAGCGTGCACTCGGTCAAGAACGCGATCAACTGGCAAGTCTGGCGGTCGCTCGGAACCATCGGAGGTGGGGAAGTTGTTTCCTCCGACGCTTACTGAACGGCCTCAAGAGTCCGTGCTGGGCGACGCAGCCGGGATGCCCGCCACTTGATTGCCAGCCAGCTCTCGGCACGACGGGAACTCGCCGAGTCACCGTTCGGCCCGGCATCCAGGACTGAGCCGGGAGACCGATGGTTCGCCTGAATCCTCCACCGAGAATTCACCGAGTTACCTATCCAGACAAAGTAGTCTGAGTTTTTGGAGCGCATCCGAATTGGCAAGAGCTCAGTTCTGGCTCCTCGATCAAGGAACATGAAGTGTCAAACCGTCAGATTCGCAGGGGATTCACACTCATTGAATTGCTCGTTGTCATCGCGATCATCGGCGTGCTCATCGCCTTGCTGCTCCCCGCAGTTCAGGCCGCGCGGGAAGCCGCCCGGGTGGCGCAATGCGCCAACAACGCCAGACAGCTCATGCTTTCCACACATAATTTTTCCACCGTTTACAACGGCCAGTTCCCCGCCGCGAACTTTCTTCAGGTCATGAACCAGCAGACAGGCCTGGCTGCCGAGGGAAAGCGCCTTTTATGGGTTGCTTCCCTTCTACGAGCAATCCACGATCTTTACGACGTATACGCAAAACACGACGGCTCCCGGTTACCTGGGGAGCCAGTTCATCCCGATGTCGATCCACATTTGTCCGGACGATACGACCATTCGGAACGGGATTGCTATCCTGGGCGGGCAGATCGCCACTTCTAACTACTGCATGAACCTGGAAGTATTCGGCGCTGGCGGTACGTTCAATATCAAGGGGAAGGGTGTCCGTCCGGTGAACCGCATCTTTAAAGCCAAACGGAGACTCGTCAGGATGGGGCCAGTTCCTGATTTCCCGGAGGCCCCACCATGGCTCAGTCGTCCCGCGAGATCTACTGGTCGGCAATCCTCGCGGATTTCCGCCGCTCGGGACTGACCCACGTCGAGTTCTGCCAACTCCGCCGCATCTCCATCCATTCCTTCCGCGAATGGCTCTATCGGCTCCGCCCCGGCCTCCCTCCCCGTCGCTCTCGCGCTGACCACAGGTCCCCAACCCTTTCATCGACCCAGGCCGATCTGCCCGCCTCACTGCCGGGTCACACGTCCCCAACTCCTTCTCCGACCCAGGCCGCTCTACCTGCCTTCCTGCCAGTCCATGTCCGTCCCCGTGCTCTGGCGACCGGCACGGATCATCAGGTCGTCCCACCCCCGGCACCTCTGGAATTGGTCCTCAGCGACCGCTGTCAGCTTCGTGTCCCCGCCGGCTTCGATCCGGCCACCCTCCATCAACTCCTCGACGTACTGGAGGAGCGGTCGTGATCAATCTCCCTCCTACCGTTCGCATTTTCCTCGCCAGCTCTCCGGCCGACATGCGCCGGGGCTTCGACGGTTTAGCTGCCTTGACCACTTCAGTCATCGGGCAGGATCCGCTCTCCGGTCATCTCTTCGTGTTCCGGAATCGTCGCGGTGATCGGCTGAAGATTTTGTACTGGGACAGAGATGGGCTGGCGATCTGGGCCAAGAGATTGGAACGCGGCGTCTTTCGCTTCCCTGAGCCGAAGGGCGATCGTGTCGAGGTCACGCCGGCTGAGATGGCCGCCATCCTCGAGGGCATCGATTTGAAGCTGGCTCGGCGGCAGCGTCGGTTCGTGCTGCCAGCTCTCATACCTTCCTGAAACGGAGATTACATTCTATAATTCTTTGAGAATCTCTTGTCACACTGATGAGGTCGACCCGTAATGATGACATGACGACCACGCTGGACGAACTGCCTGCCGACGTCGAGACTTGCCATCAGCTCATTCGCGAGCTGCTGAAGTCGCTTGACCAGCAGACTCACCTCAGTGAGAAGCTCCAGCACCAGCTCGAACAGCTCTTGCGTCAGCGTTATGGCCGCAAGACCGAGACGCTCGACCCCGCTCAACTGTTGCTCTTCGCCCGCGAGATCCTGGCGGCCGGCGAACCCACGACCCCCGAATCCACACCGCCCAGCGACACGCCGCCAACTGACACGCCGCCAACTCCGGATCCGTTGAGCCCGCCCAAGAAGAAGGGGCACGGCCGCAAGCCACTGCCCGCCAACCTGCCGCGCAAGCAAGAGATCCACGACGTCCCCGCCGAGCAACTTCCGTGTCCCGACTGCGGCACCCAGCGGATCAGGATCGGCGAGGAGATCCGCGAGCAACTCGAGTACGTGCCGGCCAGCCTGATCGTGAAGAAGCAACCATGGTGCCTCCGTTGTTAGGCGACGTTGACCCTCTCCCAGTCTCCATTGGTGTTGCATGAATATAACGGATGTAGAGCTCTCAGCGGTGGTATTCAGCCGGCGTGGTAAGTGCCGCCGGATACTCGACTATGCCACGTCGTGACACGGCCGCGAGCTTCCGGAGCCGCTTCAGTTCCTGTTTGTCGGCCCAGATGACCCACCGACGACGAGTGGCCGTCTTCCGTGAATGAAGCCAGCCCCGACGGACCCAGTCCGCGAGCTTTCCCGCCAACACCGGGATTCGTTCGGCGAGCTTCGGCAACCACCACTCATCCGGCCCCAGTCGGTCGTCACGGGGCACTCCTTTGGTGATGCCACGACGAAGCAGTATCATGTGCACCAACTCAGTCGAGAATGCGTTGCAGCGCTTCGGTGGACAGAATCCTTCTCGATTCAGGCAGTCGGCGATCTGCGCCGCGGTGTGGCCTTCATGCCTCAACGCCACGATCCGCTCCATGAGCTTGTCGAAATCGCGGAGCTGCTCGTAGTGCTGAACCGGACGGACGACCTCGTGCACGCTGGTAAAACCGCCGTGCCAGTGAATCTTTACATCCACATATTCACTGTCCTTCTTGACGTGAACCACGACCTTGTCCACCAGGTGACGGACGATCTCCTTGCGGTCCTGGGGACACGTTTCCGGGTCGTTCCACAACGCGGGGATGTCGGCGGACAGCGCGACGATGCGTGCCCGTTCCTCCGGGCGGAGCCGCGGATGCTGTTCCCGCAGAAACCGGTCGTAATCATCCTGCACGCCCCGCTCAGCTCGCAGCGCCTCCTCCCACCGCTGCTCCAGAGTCCGTGCCACTAGGCGGTTCTCCGGGTCGACTGCCCGGTATCGGCGTTCGGCATCCCGGGCCTCGTGCCGGGCCTGCTCAAGCCGCTGCTTCCAATGCTTGTCCAGACGGGCTCGGTCCCTCTGGATCATCTCTGTAGCCTGGCAGCTCAACTCCAGGGCGGCCGGTTCCAAGGCCCGCAGAACCTGCTGGGTCACCAACTCGTCGATGACAGCGGCTTTGAGCCCGTAACAAGTCTGTTCCCTCCCTTCCACACGATGCCGGACGCAGCTGTAATGGGCGACCTGTCGCGTCCGGTAGGACGCCTGGAGGTAGCGGCCGCAGGTGCCGCAGACCACCAGGCCAGTCAGTAAAGCGGCCCCTCGGCGCGAGGTCCCCTTCGAGCCGGGGAGGGAGCGATGCTGCCGCAGGCACTCCTGATTCGCCAGGTAGCGGTCCCAGCTAATGTAAGCCGAGAGGCAGTCGCGCTTCAGGACCTTCCACTGCTCCATTGGGACCCAGTTCGCTCGGCCCGAGTATTCCCCATCCGCGGTCCGCACGCGCTTGCACGGCCGACGGCCGTAGGCGTAGGCGCCCGCGTAGATCGGGTTGCGAATGACCTGTAGGAGAATAGCCAGGTTCGGCCGGCGCCACTCCAGGTTCCCACGGTTGGGCCCATGATACGGGCGGATCCCCAGGCGGATCTTGTTGCTTATCAAGTAGCGGAAGACGCCCAACACGGTCCCGAGTTCGTCATACTTGTCGAAGATGAGACGGATGACGTCACGGACCTGCTCGTCGGGGTCCATCTCGACCCGTTCCGTGGAGATCTTCACGTAGCCCGTGGGCACGTTGTAAAAGAGTTCGCCGCGCTGGGCCTTGTGCAGCCGACCTCGTTCCAGTCGGTTTCTCATGGTTACGAGCTCGAATTCGCTGATCGTTCCCTTCAGGCCGAGCAAGAGCCTGTCGTTGGTATCCTTTGGGTCGTAAACGCCGTCTTCGTCGGCCAGGATCGTTCCGAAGACAGCACACATCTCCAACAGATTGTGCCAATCCCTGTTGTTGCGGGCGATCCTGCTCATCTCGATCCCCAGGATCAGCCCGACGTGCTCCATGGTAACTTCGGCCAGGAGGCGGTGAAATCCGCTCCGCTTGACTGTCGACCGACCGCTTTTTCCCTGATCGTCATCGATTATCACGACACGATCCCGTGGCCACCCCAGGGCGACCGAGAGCTCGACGAGTTCGTATTGCCGTTCCCGCGACTCCCGGTGATTGAGGACCTGCTGCGGGTCAGACTGACGTATATAAACGATGGCGAGGCGATCGAGGTGCAGGTCCAGAATCTTCGAGGACCGCTGGACAGACCGCCGGTCGGAGAACTCGTCGAGATGTGGCCCGGAGACCGACTCCGCTTGACCGGTCGAGTCAAGGCGACTCATGGTCGGCCTCCTTGTCGACGTGAAGCCTTGGCAGCTTCAGCGCGATGATGCGACTGAGGGACAGGAGCGTCTGACGGCGATCGACCTGAGGAAGGGCTTGCCAGAGGTGCGTCAGCGGGAGGCGCCGCGTCGATCTCGGCGAGCGCGGGGGGGACTGAACGGGCTTCGTGGTTTCGCATCTCGATCCTCCGTGGTGCGATTTCTCCCGGCGAGCGCGGCTCCAGTCCGCCAACTTCAGGAGCGCCGGCACCTCGATTATGGGAGGCGGCGCGGGGGTCGAACAGGGCAGAACTTCGCGTGCAGTCTGTTTGTCTCTTCGTCATTCAGCACGTGCGACCCAAGTATGCCTGCAAGGCCTGTGAGGGGAACATCGTCATCGGCGAGCGGCTCGCTGAGCCGATCGAGAAGGGACTTCCCGGGCCGGGGCTGCTGGCCCAGGTGGCCGTCAGCAAGTACGCCGACCACCTGCCGCTTTACCGCCAAGAAGGGATCTTCCGCCGTCACGGCGTGGAACTGTCCCGGCAGACGACCTGCGACTGGATGGCCGTCATTGCCAGCCTGCTCGAGCCAATCTGGAAGGTCATGGATCGGCTGGTTCTCCAGTCGCGGGTCGTTCAGTCCGACGACACCACGGTGACCGTGCTGGACCCGGTGCTGGGTCGATTCGTGGGTCGACTGTGGGTGTCCCTGGGAGATCGCGATCATCGCTACGTGGTGTATCACTTCACCGAGAATCGCAGTGGCGACGGGCCTCAGGAGATGTTCGCGGGATATCAGGGTTACCTGCAGGCCGACGCGTATTCGGGATATGACGCCCTCTACACCAGCGGCAAGATCCTTGAAGTGGGCTGCTGGATGCACGCGCGACGGAAGTTCTACGAGGCCAGGACCAGCGATCCTCCACGTGCGCACCAAGCTCTGGCGTGGATCAGCCTGCTTTACGATATCGAAGACGAGGCCAAGGAGGAGAAGCTCGACGACGCGCAGCGTCACGCCCTGCGCCAGGAGAAGTCGCGGCCCATTCTGAAAAAGCTGAAGGAGTGGCTCGACCAGCAGACGTTCTTGCCCAAGAGTCCGATCGGCGAAGCGATCGGCTATGCGCTGAACCATTGGGTAGCGCTGGAGCGTTACTTGGAAGCAGGCTTCCTGGAGATCGACAATGGTGCCAGCGAGCGGGCGATGAAGCCAGTGGCCATCGGTCGCAAGAACTGGCTGTTTGCCGGCAGCAAGGCGGGGGGCAAGACGGCGGCGATCCTGATGAGCCTGTGCACCACGTGCAAGAACTTGAAGATCGACCCGTTGGCCTATCTGACTGACGTGCTGCGTCGTGTCAGCACGCATCCCGCCCGCCTGATTGAGGAATTGCTGCCGGACCGTTGGCAGGCGCTGCGCGAAGCAGCCGAGCTGGTCGAGGCTGACCAGGCTGACTGAGCCGACCGATGACGTGCACCGGTCGACGCCGACCATTGGTACTGAGGGGGGGCTTACCGAGCGGCCTCGCCCAGCCGCCAAATAACGACGGCCGCTCGGGCTGTCAAGAATGCGGTTAGCCGGACGGACACGGGGAAGGCATCGCCCTATCAGCTCGGGACCCTCCCCGATGGGACATCCAACACCATCGGATTATTCGAGACGGCCGGGTCTTTTCCGGGATATCCCGCCCTGGATCCGCAGTCGGGAACCTACGAAAACATCATGGCGTGGGCTTATCCGGCGCACCCGAACACTTACGGGCCCTACTGGCCCAATCCGGATGAGCTCGTGGGTCAACCGAACTACACGGGAAGTTACCCCCTACCGCAGATCGGCGTCACTGCCATGCAGGCAAACCCCAACCTCTGTCAGAGCTTCCATAGTGTCATGAACATCACCATGATGGACGGAAGTGTCCGCAAGATCACTGCAAGTATCAATCAAACAGTCTGGAGTCAGACGATCAATCCCGACAACGGTGGGCCGATGGGTCAGTGGTAGCGGTCTGTACGTGGAGAGGCAATCAAGGCGGGAAAGGCAAGCTGGTATAGCTGAGAGTGGGGCGTAGACCTAAATTCAAAACGGCGTTGGGGCAGCAAGTAACGTGGTGGGCGTGGCCGGATTCGCGGTGTCAATCAAGGTCACGCCGTTGCCATTGTCGGTGGCCATGGCGAGGTAGGGAAGGCCAAGGAAACCGAGCGCTCCGCCGGCGCTGCCAGCGCCGGTGATGCCCTTGGACCCGAAGTTGTTGGGCCAGTTCCAGTCGGAAATGGGCCTGGGATAACCGGCATCAATTGCGCCCGGCGGCCCGTTCGGACCAAGGGGCACGCGGGCATAATGGTCGCCGGAGAAGAAATAGCTGTAGGGCCCGCTGTACAGAGCGGCGTTGATCGGTGCGAAGGTTGTGGTCCAAACCAGTTTGATAGCGACAGCGGGCTGCCGTCCACGGTTCCCGGCCCGGTATCGGCGTGTCCGCGCAACTTTGCCAACGACAGGCCGTGCGCGGAGTCTAACAGAGGCTCGTCGAGGAAAAAACTTAAACACTTGTGCCATACACAGGACTTGTTGGCCGTTGACTGTTCGGGGGACTGCCCCTCACGCAATAGTGAAAGAACACTAAGTTCGAGTTTCGCACTTTTGACGGGGGGCGACTGATCAGAAAAACACGTCGGCTTCCCCGCTGATTCCTGGCATCCTGTCTTGGTTCACAGGTCGCAACAAGACACCAAGGCAAGGAAGCCGACCCATGGAACTTACCGACTCCTTCCTCACCGTGCTACAGAACTTCACTCCGGTTTTCACGGCCCCGACCTACCAGACATTCGTGGTGATCGTCACAGGCTGGATTCTCTCCCAGCGTCACCGCTACGTCACCGAACTCATCTTCTCCAGTGGCCATGTCGGCGACGGACACTGGTCGCGGTTTCACCGTTTCTTTAGCCATGCCGCCTGGGATCTCGACTGCTTCTCCATGTTCCTGGCAATGCTGGTCGTTACGATTCTTGCTCCAGGCGCGACCCTCCTCTGGGCCGTTGACGACACCCTCTGCCGCAAACGAGGCCTGACCCTCTATGGCGCTGGCATGCATTACGATCCGCTCATCTCCAGTCGTGCCAAGTCTCTGGTCAGTTGGGGACATGACTGGGTTGTGCTGACTCTGATCGTCGCCTTTCCCTTCTGGGCCCCCAGCAAGGTTTTTGCCTTGCCCATCGCCGTGCGTCTGTACCGCAACCGCCAAGGCCTGACCAAGGGGAAAAAGAATCCAAAGGGCAAGAAAGGCCAGAAGAAATCCCCCAAGCCAAAGCACGATCCGAATCATCGCACCCGGCCTGAATTGGCCCTGGAACTCATCAATTTGATCGCCCAATGGTTCCCCAAGGACGAGCACTTCGTCACCGGCGATAGCGCCTATGGCGGCAAGAGCATCCTCTCTCATCTCCCTTCCAATGTTCATCTCATCAGTCACGTTCACCCCAAGGGAGCACTCTACAAACCGGCACCTCCCAAGGAAGGAAAAACGAAAGGACCGGCCCGCAAGAAAGGGGACCGCTTACCTGGCATGAAGCAATGGGCCGATGATCCGAACCAACCCTGGACGGAACTGAAGTTTAACCAATTCGGTTTGCATGCTACCTTGGCGGTCAAGACGACCCAAGCCCTGTACTACAAGGCGGGAAAGGATCGACTCTTGACCATCGTCTTGACCCGCGACCTGGATGGTAAACGTCCCGATCAGATGTTCTATTGTACCAAGCTTGATTGGACGGCGCGGCAAATCCTCTCGGCGTACGCGTGTCGCTGGGCCATTGAATGCGCCTTTGAGAACTGCAAGCAGTTCTTGGGTCTGGAGGACCCCGCCAATCGTCTTCCCAAGGCCGTCGCGCGAACCGCGCCGATGGCGTTGTTCATCTACAGCTTGGTCGTGGTTTGGTTTCACCAGACGGGACATCAACTGGTACGTTTTCCCTTCCGGCCCTGGTACACCAAGAAGGACGAATCATCGTTCGCCGACATGTTAACGACCCTGAGGCGGGTCAGCTACGAGCAGAAAAGCCCACAACCGCATCCAAAACAGACTCAACTGAAAACCTGGATCGCCCAACTCACCGAGCTTCTCAGCCGAACAGGGTGAGTGCCACTTTGGCCGGATGTTCCGGCCTTCAGCACCTCTTCATGGATGACTCAACGGGGGGAAATTTACCCGCCGGCCCGTTCGCGAACCGCCTCGTAATCTGCGAAACTAGAACTAAGGTTTCCACGCTTTTCCCAGAGGGGTAAGACGGGGCCACCCACAGCGCCCCTTGATGCTGGACACCTCCACCGCGCGGCGGGCTTGACCGAGCATTTGAAGCATGAAGCCCAGCGTCCGGGCGAGCACTGGCTGCATGGCTAGCACTGACGCCAGGCAGCATTCGCTCCACTGCTGCCTTCTTGACCGTCTCGCACTTCCGGGGCTTGCGAATTCCTCTCTCCCGTGGGCGGCGCGTTAGCATAGCGCTCACTCCACGATCGGGCATGCAGACACGGCTCCCACCCGCTGGTTTGGTTGCTGTGTCGGCTCCGGCTGGTGCTATGTCGATCGCTCGGGTTTCCCTTTGCAGATCTGTCAGTCCGGTGACCCAATCAGGATGAAGCCCGCCCAGTACGTGGGGTCTTCATAGGGGCGCGCCTCAGGCTTCGGAGCAACGGCCTCGCGGTGAACGATCGTGCCGCGGGGCAGCGCGGCGAGGGTCGCACCGACTTCCTCGGGCCCCGCGCCACGCAGCCACGCCTTTGCCTCGGCCAGTGCCTCGGCCTTGGGGAGGGGCGACTTCAGGCCCGCTCGCTTGCCCAGCAAGTTCTGGTAGAACCGCGTCATGAGCAGCGACGTGGCGTCGTCGTCGACCTTCCACAGGCTCAGCACGAGGCTGCGGGCCCCCTTGGCGAACAGCGGCTGGGCGAAGCCGAGATACCCTTCCTCACCCGCCGCACGGCCCAGGCCGCTCTCGCAGGCGGAGAGCACCACCAGGTCGGCGTCGAGATCCCAGGTGCGGGCGATCTGCTCGGCGGTGATCGTGCCGTCGCTGTCGAAGGCCAGCGGGTCGGCGGAGCGGTCGGGGTCAGGAGCCAGGATCAGTGCCGAGCGATACGCGTGCCGTGGGTCGGACTCGCCGTGGGTGGCGAAGTGGAGGTAGCGGAACGCTTTCATCCGACCCGAGCGGGAGAGGTGCTGCACGGTCGACTCGCAGGCCTGCTCGCCCATCAGGGTGGTGACCATCCCGGCGGGAAATAGCCGGGCGACTGCTTCGACCTCGCGCCGCGTGCCCGGCAGACGCTCTCGCGACTCGCCGCGCATTCCCAGCAGCACCTGCCCCGCGGCCTGACGAGCCACCACCGCCACCTTGGCCGGGCGAGGGTCGATCTGGACGCCGAGCGGCCCGGCCGCGACCTCGACCTCGCGGCTGATCCCCTCACGCCAGTACTTCACCGGCACCTTCTTGGGCCCCGCGTCGGCAGGGACCGTCTTGAGGTCGGCGTGCTCCTTCAGCGTGGCCCCCGCGTAAGTCAGCAGGACATCGCCCGCGTGGATGCCGTTGAGGTCGGCGTTGCCGTTGGGGACGACGCGGGCGACGGCGAGCCCCGCATCCGGCGGCATCGGCGCGGGGGTGTCTTTCTTGGTCTCGGGATAGGCCGGATCGGCCAGGGCCAGCAGCGCGGGGGCGCGGTCGCGGGGCATTGCTTTGCCCACGAGGTACGCGAACATGGAAGCCGAGGGGGCATACGCGACGGTGATGCCGTCCCAGGCCGTGTCCGGCCGCGCCGCCATCAGCACCTCGACGGGCACGCCAGCCAGCCCCGGGGAATGCACGACAATCAGCCGGTTAACTCCCTTGAGATGCGCCTTCAGCGGTTCGAGCCGCTGCCGCGCCACCGCCTCGGCCAGCGTGCGCGCGCTGCCTTTGGTCGTTTGCGGGTCAAGCTCGGCGCGGAGACGTCGTGTTAGCGTTTCCTCCTCCTTGGTCCAGTCGCCGTCCTTGACGGAGCCGGAGAGCCGGACCCAGACGGGGTCGCCGGAGTGGCGCAGCAGGCAGGCCCAGTGATAGGGCTC
The DNA here is from genome assembly GCA_963797295.1 of uncultured Planctomycetaceae bacterium. Taxonomy (GTDB): domain Bacteria; phylum Planctomycetota; class Planctomycetia; order Isosphaerales; family Isosphaeraceae; genus Aquisphaera. The sequence goes on along the minus strand of CAWCPP010000050.1, from coordinate 15,573 downwards.
CTTATCGATCCAGCCCACGAGGGCCGTCCCGTCGGGGAAAGCCTTCTGGGCGACGTCAAGCGTGGCGGGCTTGCCGGCGAGGGCGCCGTGCTGGCTCTCGAAGTGTTGCTCAAGCTCGAGCACCTGGCGGCGAAGCTCGCTTCCCTGACGCTTGAGATCCTCGAGAAGCTTGTCCTGTTCCGGGGAAAGCACCTTCAGGACCATGAGCTTGCCGACACGCTCATCGAGTGCCTGGGCCTGGCCAAGCAAGCTGGCCTCCCGGCCGTGCTCCGCCATGGTGAGCGGACGCGCGGCACGCCCGATGACCTCGTCGGCGAGGCCGCGAGCCAGCCCCTGCTCCCAGCGGGTCCAGGCCTCACGCGGCTGCGCGGCGCGGGCCAGGGCCAGCGCGAAGGGAGGAAGCGGAGAGTTGTCTGTCGTCAGTGCCGCCTCGAGCCCTCTCGCGCCCTGCGACCGGGCCCGTTCATAACTCGCCGCCGCCGAGTTCCAGATCGGCAGGGCATCATCGTGCTTGCCATCACGGTCGAGAATCCAGGCCAGATTTGTATAGCCAAGGGCAGTGTTGGGGTGGTCCGCACCCAGGATCTTGAGGTAAATCGCCAGGGCGCGACGTTGCATGGCCTCGGCCTCGGCGTACTTCTTCTGATCCAGGAGGACCGCGGCCAGGTTGTTGTAGCCAAGAGCGGTGCTCCTGTGGTCCTCGCCCAGGGCCTTGATCTGGATCGCCAGGGCAGAGCGATGCATGGCCTCGGATTCGGCGTACTTCCCCTGGACCTGGAGTGTCACGGCCAGGCTATTGTAGCTGTTGGCGGTTTCGGGGTGGTCCTTGTTCTGGGACTTGAGGCGAATCTCCAGGGCACGACGCTGCAACGCCTCGGCCTCGGCCTGCTTACCCTGCTGACCGAGCGTTCCGGCCAGGTGGTCATAGCTTTGGGCGGTTTCAGGGTGGTTTTCACCCAGGGCCTTGAGACGGATCGCCAGGGCCTGGCGGTGCATCGCCTCGGCCTCGGCTAACCTCCCCTGGGCCCGGAGGGTCGCGGCGAGGTTGGCGTAGCTCTCGGCGGTTTCGCGGTGGTCCACGCCCAGGGCCTTGAGACGAATCGCCAGGGCGTGGCGGTGCATCGCCTCGGCCTCGGCGTACCTCCCCTGCTCATAGAGTGTCCCGGCCAGGTTGTTGTAGCTTGGGGCTGTGTGTGGGTTCTCTTCACCCAGGATCTTGAGGTAAATCGATAGGGCGTGGCGGTGCATCGCCTCGGCCTCGGCGTACTTTCCCTGGTCCAGGAGGACCGCGGCCACGTTATTGTAGCCGAGGGCAGTGTCGGGGTGGTACTCACCCAGCGCCTTGAGGCGGATCGCCAGTGTGCGGCGGTGCATCGCCTCGGCCTCGGTAGACTTCCCCTGGGCCCGGAGGGTTCCGGCCAGGCCGGCGTAGCATGCGGCGGTCTCGAGGTGGTCCGCGCCCTGAGCCTTGAGCTGGATTGCCAGGGCTCGCCGGTACATCGCCTCGGCCTCGGCGTACTTCCTCTGGGCTCTGAGTGTCGAAGCCAGGTTGGCGTAGCTCGTGGCGATTACTGGGGTGGTCCGCGCCCTGAGCCTTGAGGCGGATTGCCAAGGCGTGGCGGTGCATCGCCTCGGCCTCGGCATACTTTCCCTGGCTTTCGAGGGTCGTGGCCAGGTTGTTGTAGACAGCGGCGGTGTGTGTGTGTTCCTCGCCCAGGACGTCCCGACAGATCGTGAGGCTCTCCTGGAAAAGGAGTGCGGCCTCGGCATACTGGCTGCGCGCATAGAGCTGAATTGCCCGGGAGATCGCTCGTCTGTACTTCACATAGCGATCCCGGGCTTCTTGGGGCAGGCCGGCGAGTCGCTTGTAGGTTTCCAGGTCCAGGCGGGCGTCGCTGGTCTGCCAATGCTCATTGCCCCGGGCGCGTTCCAGGAGCTCGAGTTTCTCCCGGGCCGGCAGGACGGCCTCGGCAATCTGGCCCACGCCGATGCGCTGGTTGACCGCGATGTCAAGCTCCTGGATGCGCTTCGCCAGGTCGGCGTCCGGCGAGGGCGCGCCCCGGGGTGGAGCTTCCTGGCCGTGAACCGGGGCAGGTGCCGTCCAAGGAAGGACGCTCAGGGCAAAGCCCACCAGGGCGACCGCGAGCGATCGGGGGGGAGACCACCGCATGGTGCACCTCGTCTCGGAGTGAGGATCGGATCTTTACTTCACGATTTCTTGATCACTCTTCACCGGAAATGCCACCGCGCGCACCAAGACCACACCGGGTGACCGGCGCAGGCGGTCGCAGAGATTGATCAAGCTCGCGGGAGCCGACTCGCGCCTGAGAATATCACCGCGGAGCTTGCCGCGGACCCGCGCGGCGTCGGAAGGGGCGGCACTGTCGTAGGTCCAGAAGCCCTCCAGGTCCACCGAAGACCAGTCCAGGCCGCCCGGAACCTGGGTCTTCCAGGTCTCGTACGCAAGCAAGGAACGATCGGAGGCTACAACCACGAAGGCCTGGAGGCCCACACCGTCGGTCAGGCCGAAGTAATCAGCCGGATCTTCGGGGAAATCCAGCTCAGAAAGCGGCGAGCCAGGAACGACGCCGCTGACCGGGAGACAGAGCTGAATCGTTCCGTTGGGGTTCAGCGCGAGCAGAAAAGCGTACGCCGGGCGCGAGAGCCTGACCTGGACCCGCAGAAGGTCCTTGACCCGAGGAGGTTGCCTGGCGGTCGCCGTTTCCGAGAGCATCCCCTGCGGCACCACGCCATGGCCGTCACCCTTCTCCTTGTAGTGCTCCACCACGACCTCGGCCTGGAGCGGAACCGTTGTCGGTCCCAAAACAGACGAAGCGACGACATTGGGTGCAGTCTCCGGAGCCCTCCGCCAGAGCCAGACCGCCAGCGCCAGGAGGCCGCAGACCACGATCGCGGCAGGCAGGCTCCAGCGGAGCCAGGCAATTCCGGTAGGCGTTGAAGGCTCGACCGGGGTCGGTTCCATCGTTTGCCGCAGGGCGGCGGCGAACTCGAGGGCAGTGGTGTAACGATTCTCGGGGGCCGCAGCCAGGGCTTTCAGGCAGACGGCCTGGACCGAAGCGGGGATGGTCGGGTCGAGCCGGCGGGGCGGCGTGACATCGCCCTTCCTCGCGTGCTCGAGGACTTCGTTCAGGCTCGTCCCCGAGTAGGGCGCGCGGTCCGTAAGGAGCTTGTAGAGCACTCCTCCGAGGCCGAAGACGTCGGTGCGAAAGTCGATGCGGTCCCACTCGGCCCGGGCCTGTTCCGGGGCCATGTAAGGGGGCGAGCCGCTCAACTCGCAGAGGCGGCTGCCGCCCAGGTGGGCCGCCAGCCCGAAGTCTACAAGGCGGGGGGTGCCGTCGTCGTGCAGGATTACGTTGGCCGGCTTGATGTCGCGGTGGATCAGGCCACGGGCGTGCACGGCGGCAACCCCCTCGGCGAGCTGCGCGAGGATTCTGACAACCTGCTCGAGCTCCAGCGGCCCATCGCGCCGGACCTCGGCCAGGTTGCGGCCTGGGACGTACTCGACAACCAGATACGCCTCGCCGTCGATCCGCTCGATGCCGTGGCAACGCGCGACATACGGGCTGGCGACCTTCGCCAGGGCCCGGCCCTCCTCGACCTCGCCCGACGAGCCGTGGTAGCGCTTGAGCACGGCGTGGCGTTCCAGATCGGGGTCGAAGGCCAGGTACGCGGCCCCCTGGCCACTGTGCTCGGAGAAGCGGCGCACGATCTGGTATTTCCCGACGTGAGTCGGTTCAGCCGAGCCTCGATCAGGTTCTCCTCGGGTTACGGATTTGGAGGTAGACTCCAAAGGTGCTGCTGAGGGTTCGAGGAAGCCGTCCGAGCTGGCCGCCAGGGCGTGCTCCAGCAGGCGGAGGGCTTCGCTCTGGAGTTCGAGGTCGGTCGGGCACTCGCGTTCGAGGAACGCCACCCACTCGGCTGTCGGCCGCTCGGCGGCACGATCGATCAGCTCGCGGAGCCGTCGGTATCGATGGGGGTCGTGAGCAAGAGTTGAGTTCATGGGACCTCGGTCGGCTTGAGCCAGTCGCGAAGCCAGGCCCGGGCAAAGATCCAGTCCCGCACCACGCAGGCCGTCTTCAGTAGAAACGCCCGATCGTGAGCTGTTGCGAGGGTACCGTCAGCGTGAAGGTGCAGGAACGCCACGTTCATCAGCAAAGTGGCCTGCCAGAAAGTAGGCTGCCATGTGTTCTCGGGCCGTTCCCTGCGTATCCAACCGAGCAAACCTGTCAAGTCATCGTCCGACGTGATGGACATGACGAGGCCTCAAGAGAAAAGTTAGCCCCGGTTGAAGACATTCTGAACGAATTATCGCAGATCTCTGACGGAGAGGGAAACCAATAATGCGATCGGACAATGATAGAGTCGGAGCCTGACCCGGAACCAGGCCTTTTCGTCCATTTGGAGAGGGTTACCGGGCGAAATCGAGGATTTCCAGCCCAATGCCACCGATTCCAGGACGCTGATCGGCGTTCACTCTGTCGTCGATCGGGGTGCCCCGGCGACGATGGTTACCATGACGCTGAAGAGCTGCCTGGAGTTACTGAACAGAGGGGTCTACCGCTACGGACTGGAACGCGTGGCGTGATTGCCACGGTGCTGGCATCAATACGGGTTCGGCCCCACGTTTCCGCCAAGTCCTGGCTGGAGATGGTGACGCGGTTCGACAGTCGATGCTACCGGGGGTTCGGACTCGCCAATATTTTGAATGGTGTCCAGAAGGTAACTCACTGTGGGAGTTCCCGCGTCGAGGGCCAATGGCAATCTCGCTCGATCGCGTCGAGAATCTGGTCATCCACTTCGGTTCAGTGGTCTGCCATCACGCCGGCGGTGGTCTCCGTGCTCCCCGGTCGCCATCCTGGCGGCGGCCCTAGCAGCCGCTTCCTGGGACGGATCATCTTCACATGGATTTCGACCTCTTGCCCATCGACAACGCCCAGGTCTTCATCGAGTTCGATGGTCTTGCCGCGAACTTTCCCGCGCAGTGTGTTCGTCATGATTCCTCCTCGTGCTAGGTCTCTTCGTTCATTCTACGCGGCTTCCTCTTCGGCTTTGCTTCTTCTGTGGTACCACGGCGGACACAGATCCGGTAGCCGTCTTCAGCGTCGATCGTTTCTCGCCTGTCAGGTGTGCGAGGTTCGGTGTGCCCTTGTCGGAGATCGCCTCGGGTGGATGGTTAGAAACGATGCGCTGAACCAGGATTTACCCGCCGGAACTGGGAATCGGAGTGTGATTGCCACTCTGTCAAACTGTCCTTAGTATAATCACCGTCCTGGCGAAGTAGTCAAAAAGGCCAGGAAGGGCTTCACGAGGAGGTGTGGCGTGCGACTGGAATCCGTTCGCGATTTGAAGTCGTCGATGTACGAGACCATCATCCGGCCCATGGCGACATCGCCCGTCGCCAGGGCAGCAATCGGCATGGCGGCGCAGCCGATGGCAAACGCGGGTACGGCAGGGCCGACGATGGCGCTCGGGGTGGTCCGCAAGTCGAAGCAAGATTTTTATCTAGCCGTCCGACTTCAAAGGCGAGGACTGGAAAACAGTACGCAGCTCGACACCATCAAAAAGAAGGCGAAGGGCGACGTCGATATCCGCTACATTGGCCGGGTGCTCAAGTTCGCCACCCCGGCACAGCAAAAGCGAACCCGTCCGCTCAAGATCGGTGTGTCGGTCGGCCATTTCAAGATCACCGCCGGCTCGATCGGCTGCTTCGTGCGGGGGCTCGAGCCCAAGGACGGCAAGGCCGTGATGATCCTCTCGAACAACCACGTCCTGGCCAACGAGAACCGGGCCAAACCCGGCGACGCCATCCTTCAGCCCGGCAGCGTCGACGGGGGAGAGTCCCCGGCCGACAAGGTCGCGACGCTCACACGGTTCATTCGCCTGAAGAAGACCGGAGCCAATCTCGTCGACGCTGCCGTGACTGCGCTTGACCCGGGGATCGAATATAACGCCAAGACCCTGGCTGGCCTGGGCGGTTCACTCGCCGGGGTGGGCGAACCGTTTCTCGACGAGGGAACGCCGGTGGGCAAGGTCGGCCGGACCACTGCCACAACCAGGGGGCAAGTGACCGCATTTGAGCTGGATAACGTCTATGTCAATTACGACAGCGGCAATCTCCGATTTGACAATCAGGTGGAAATCGAGGGGGACGGCGACGAACCCTTCAGCCAGGGCGGCGACAGCGGCTCGCTGATCGTCGACGCCGGCCGAAAGGCGGTCGCCCTCCTCTTCGCCGGGGGCGACCAGGGCGGCTCGAACGGTAAGGGTTTGACTTACGCAAACCCTATTGACGCGGTGCTCCAGGCGCTGAAAGTCGAGTTGCTCTACACGTGAACGGCCTGATTGGGGTTATAATGGGATTAGCGACCTTGGTTGCGTCATTGTGCAGCGTCCCGTCTCAAGGAGAGACAGGCGGACACGACGTTCTCGATCGCTAAGCCGCATACCTGTCACTTGCTCGGAAGGCACGAAGACCATGAACGAAACCACCCTGGCCCAAGCACGAGCCGCGAAAGCCAAGGTTTCTGCCGCCTTCCGCCACAATCGGTCTGTCGTGGGCGTGGGCATCACGCGGATCGGCGAAGGCTACGGGGTGAAGCTCAACCTCCAAGTCCCTCCCGCTGCCGAAGCTGTTATGCCTGATGAGGTCGACGGCGTGCCCGTCCGCGTCGAAGTCGTTGGAACCATCCGGAAACACTGAACTTCGTCGGTGTCGCTGCGACTCCGAACTTGCCGGGGTTATACCCGCCGAACGTCCGCTCGATCAGGCCCTGTCCGCGGTCTTTCTGGTAGTCCAAGGCGGTTTCCTCCAGAAGTGCGTCACGCTGGGCCTGATCCATGCTCAGCATCCCGCACAAGCTCGCGAAGTTCTGGGCGATGGACTTCCCCACATAGTCTCCGATTGTATTGCTGATCAGTAACGCGATCGCCATGAGCCGTAGTGCGCCGTCACGTCGTCCCGACTCGTAGGCAACGAGGCCAAGTTGATTCCAGGTGGTTGCCTCGCCAGCCCGGTTGCCGATCGCATGACTGATCTGCAGCGATCTTGTGAATTTGTCACGCACCGCCGCATAGCCATCCTTGTTGAGATCAATCGAGGCGAGCTGGTGCCAGGCATCATCGTCCCTTTCCTGCTCGGGGATCTCTTCAAGAAGGCTTCGCGATAGGTTCCACTCGCTTCGCGTTAATAACAGACGAGCAGCCTGATGGTAGACCATTGGAACCTCGGTCCGTCCTCAGTCTGACGCGCGTGCTCGCGGCAGGCTTCGAGCTCGGGGTCGATGCCCACACGCAATTCGGCCTCGCGCTCCGCCTCGAAGCTCGACCGCCAGAACGCTGCCAGGTGGCCGTGGACGGCTTTCGCCTCGTCCACGCCCAGCCGCTCCGGGGCGGCGAGCCAGGGGGGAGGAGGCCGGGAGGGTGGTAGAGCGCGTGCAGGCCGGGCTCGTCGAACCTCTGGAGCAGGCCGTACGCCACACCCTCGCGCAGCGGCCCGGCGATCTCGGACTCGGCCAGATTGGCCACAGTCGCCGCGGCGTCGGCGGGGACGGGTAAGTAGCCGAGGGCGAGGCGTCGGGCGACGGTCTGGGCGGCGGGAGAAAGGGCATCATAAAGCCGGGCAGTCAGAATCCTCGAACAGTAGGCCTCACGCTCCTGGGCGAGCATGAAGGGGTCGCCACCTTCCAGCTCTTCGAGCAAAACGTCGGCGTCGACTTTGCGGAGCAGGATGCGGAGCCGCTCGAGCAGACCGGGCGTACCGCCAAGGGCGCGGTAGAGCCGATCGATCAGGCCGGCAGTCAGCTCGCCCCGGCCGATCCACTGGTCAGCGAACATGTCCCGCCTCAGGAACTTCAAGTACTCGTGGCCGGGGAACTCAGCCAAGGGCAGGTGGAGCACGTTGGGGAGGTCGGTCGGCGTGCCCTCGGGCAGGTAGAGGCAAGTGACGATGGCCCGCGAGCCCGAGTCAAGTCCTTGGCCAGGGCATCGAGGAACCCGGCCAGATCGGGGTCGGCGATCCGGCGGGTTTCGAGGTCTAGGGCGTCCTCGAAGTTCTCGAGTACCAGTGCGAGCTTCAACTCGTTGAGGCCTCGCACGGCCATCCTGAGCCGCTGACCCGGAAAGATGTCGCCGTCGGTCAAAAATCGCATGCAGATCCTTGCGACCCGCCCACGAGTTCCGGGGACACCATAGGCGACTCTTACCGAGTTCCGGGCCGGGGTGGCCCCAGGGGATTGCTCCCCCGGGGCTCCCACAGATCCGTACGTGCCCTCTCGGGCATACGGCTCGTCACATCATGAATTCGCTACAGGACGGTACACCGAGTGGACCACTCTGGGAGGCGGGAGCGGAAACCGTTCCAGCATCCGGGTGAACTGGTCCCAGGCAATGGTCCCCCTGCGGCGACGCCGCGAGAGCCATTTCCTCCAGATCCCGACCACCGCCCACCGAAAACCGCACAGAGCAACGGAGTTGCCGGTGATTCCGTAGTAGGCGTAGTGGCCGATCAGTTTCTGGCTCAGTGTCTGGTGTTGAGTCGCTAGCGGCAGATGTCGGTTGAGCCGGCACCAGTCCGCGATCGACTTCAATCCCCGGCTGAATCGACTGCGCGATGTCTTGCGCTTCACCACCGGCTTTCCTCGCAGTGACCGGGACCAGAAGTGCGTGAACCCCAGCAGGTCGAATGTCCCGGGTGGTTCCCGCCGATCCGCATCAGACTGTTTGGGGGCACGGTCGGGCCGCTCGAACGGCACCAACCGTGTCTTGTCGGGATGGATCGTCAATCCATATTTGGCAAATCGCTTGGGAAGAACCGCCATGACCCTGCGGGCGTCTTCCTCATGAGAGAACCCCATGACGAAGTCATCCGCGTAGCGGATCAAGTGCGATTGCCCCTTCAGGTGCGGTTGCACTTCGCTCGCGAACCACTGGTCGAGCACGTAATGCAAGAACAGATTCGAAAGTAAAGGGCTGATCACCCCGCCTTGCGGACTGCCGGTTTCGGGATGCGTAATGCATCCGTCTTCCAGGACTCCCGCTTTGAGCCATTTGTCAATCAGTCGAAGCAGCACTCCGTCTCGTACCCGACGCCGCAGAAAGGCCCGGAGATGGCGATGGTCGATCGTATCAAACGAAGCCGTCCCTTGATACCCCTGTCAACAACCCGTCCGAGCCCTCTCCTGAGGAGGTCGAGGTAACCGATCCGACACACCCTCTCTTCGGACGCCGCTTCCCCATCATCTCGATCAGTCGTCAACCTCGCCACAACGCGTTTGTGTTCGTGGCCTATCGCGACGCGATGCGGCTCCGCATCCCCATCTCCTCGACCAGCCTGTGCCGAGCCAAATCCGGATCTTCCGCACAAAATGGACCCGAGATGCCATCCAGGAGCTTCTTTCCCTGGTCACGGAGGGTGACACGTCATGCCACAGCCAAGGCACATCTGGTCAGCACTCTCGCAACGCTTGAGGCAACAGGCGATCGACGACATCACGGTCATTTGCGCGGAGATTATCTATGAGCACTTCCGAACTCATTACTCCGTTCCACCTCGGCCGCAAGGCCCTCATCTACATCCGCCAATCGAACCCGCATCAGGTGCTCACCAATCAGGAGAGTCAACGTCTCCAGTACGCCCTCCAGCAAAGGGCCCGGGAGTGCGGCTGGGCGGACGACGCCGTTGAAGTGATCGATACCGACCTTGGACGGACTGCCAGCACCACCCAGGGCCGGCAGGGATTCAAGGAGATCGTCGCCCGGGTCACCCTCGACCAGGTCGGCATCATCTTCTCCTACGATGTCACACGGCTGTCACGCAATTGCACCGACTGGTACCAGGTGCTCGACTTGTGCGGTTATCGCCGTTGCCTCATCGGCGACCGGGACGGAATCTACGATCCGGCGACGATCAACGGCCGTCTCTTGCTCGGCTTGAAGGGCCAGATCTCCGAGCTGGAACTCCACACGATCAAGGCCCGGCTGACTGCCGGCCTGCTCAATAAAGCCCAGCGCGGCGAACTCGCGTTGACCTTGCCGGTGGGGCTCTCACGCGACGCGCTGGGCTGCGTCGTCAAGCGGCCCGACCGTGAAGTGCAAGATCGCATCGACCTCGTCTTCACCACCTTCTTGCGGGTCCGGTCACTCGCCGCGGTTGTCCGTTCATTCAATACCGAGTCTATGTTCGTTCCACGACGTGATAAGTTCGGCGACGTCGCCTGGCGACGCCCGACCGTCTCCTCCGTCGGCGCGATCCTCAAGAACCCCGCGTACGCTGGGTCGTTCGTCTATGGCCGGACCCGGACCGAGAGGACCGGCCCCGAACACAATCCAGTTCAGAAACCCCGGCCGGTTTCCGAATGGCGAATTCACATCCGGAACGTATATCCCCCCTACATCGACTGGGCCACGTATGAGAAAATCCAGGTCATGATCGGCGACAACCACAGCGAGTACGACCGGAACAAGACTCGGGGCGTCCCGCGGCCGGGAAAGGCCCTGCTGCATGGTCTCGTCCACTGCGGCGAGTGCGGCCACAAGTTGGTCGTCCAGTACAAGGGCGGTACGCAATACCTATGCAACTCGCTCCGGCAACAAAGCCAGGTTCCGGTCTGTCAGAGAATCCCCGGTGACCCGATCGACGACCACGTGGTAGGCCTCTTCTTCGAGGCGCTGGCCCCGGCGGAACTCGATATCTTCGACCGCGTCATGGCCTCAGTCTCCGAGGAACGCGAGCAGATCCGCCGGGCACGACGGCAGCAGATCGAACGGCTTCGCTATCAGGCGAGTCTGGCCGAGCGTCAGTACCAGAAGACCGACCCTGACAACCGCCTCGTGGCGGCCGAACTTGAGAGACGCTGGGAGTCTGCTTTGCGGGATCTGAAGCAAGCCGAGGAGGAATTCGATCGAGAACAACATGAACGGACAATAGTATCTCAACTCGACCCCGAGACACGGCGGGTGCTCACAGAAGCCGGGCAGCGGATCCCGGAGTGGTGGCGAGCTGATCGATTCTCGCGCGAGCAGAAGAAAGCGCTGCTCCGATGCCTGATCGATAAGGTCGTCGTCGATCGCATCGCCCCGGATCGCGTGCATTGCCGGGTGGTCTGGAAAGGAGCCGAGACGACGGACGCCGACATCGCGGTGACCGTCGGCTCATGGTCACGCCTCTCGACGGGCAAGGAGATCGAACAATCGATCCTGGAGCTGGCGCGGCAGGGGAGAACCGATGAAGAGATCGCCCGATATTTGACCGATCAGGGACACCACTCTCCGCGTCACGCGACGGTCCTGGGCAGCTCCGTGCAGATCGTCCGGCTCCGTCACAGGCTGATGCGTGACCGCAGACAGTCGCATCCACGGCGGATCTCGGGCTTCCTGACGGTCTCACAGCTCACCGCGAAGCTGGGAGCCGAACGGAACTGGATCTACGACCGAATCCACAACGGCACGATTCAAGTCGCGCTGGACGCCGAACGAAAGCTATATCTGTTCCCGGACACGCCTGAAACTCTCGCCCGGTTTCGGCAACTACGGGCGGGAAAACTCAACTCCTTGAATTTTTAGGAGGGCATCAAGATGCCATCTCGAAGTATCCGCTCAAATCCGCGTCGACCACTTCGGTATACCCGCTCCTCAGCAGATCCTGCACGCGTTGGACCGCGTCCAGGGCGCTTCGGTCGGGCCGGTAAGCGTACTGCTCAGGCGCCAGGTCGGCTTCGAGAATGGGTTCCAGAAGCAAGACCGCCGCCATTTGCACCACGCGATCCCGGATCGTCGGAATACCCACAGCGCACTACCCCCTCATCCCGACCGCCTTCGGGATTTGTGACCGTCACCCATCCACATCATCCCCTTCGGGGCCAGCGGGTCGAGATCGTCCAAATTCGCCGAGGGAACGATCCTGACCTAATCGTCGTGCTTCCTGACGGGCGTCACACCGCCATCGCCCTGAGCAGCACCGACTACGATTCAAATCCTGAGATCCCGCCCACGGTGACAGCGAAGCATTTGCTTGACCTCGATGGTTTGCGTCGGGTCATCCAACTGCTCGATCGTCTGGCTCAAGCAGAGCACGCCGCCTCAACCATTGGCGATCGCGTCCAGACGCAGCATTCCGAACCGAGGTAGCATCACCTTACCAGCCCCGCACGACGGGCGCCTGAAGTAAGGAGCTGCTTCTATGAGCGTACGGATTACGCATAATGGCAATTCCATCTCACCCACCGAGGTCTGGTCCGGTCTCACCCCCGAATGCCAGACCTATGTCATTCAGTTCCTGGCACACCTCGCGTCCAATCTCGTGACCGAGGAGTCGATCCCAACCCCAAAGAGGTCTCCCAATGATGAGGCAGTCCTTTGCCCAGAAAATCCGGCCGGATCATCTCGATCGGCTGGCCCAGGTCTACGTCCGCCAATCCACCATGATTCAGGTGCGCGAAAACACAGCCAGCACCGCCCGCCAATATGATCTAGCCGGGCCGCGCACGTGACCTGGGATGGCCCCCAGAGCGGATCCAAGTTATTGATCAGGATCAGGGGCTCTCGGGAGCGTCGACAACTGGTCGCGATGGGTTTCAGCACCTTGTCGCCCAGGTTGGCCTGGGCCGGACCGGGGCCGTCTTGAGCCTGGAAGCCTCCCGCCTGGCACGATCTTGCAGTGATTGGTATCGTCTCATCGAGATCTGTGCCCTGACCAGTACCTTGGTCATCGACGAAGACGGAGTCTACGACCCCACTCAATACTCTGACCGTCTTCTCCTGGGATTCCTGGGAACCATGAGCGAGGCCGAACTACACTTGATTCGTTCGCGGCTTCTGGGCGGCAAACTGAAGAAGGCATCGGACGGCCAACTCCGGTTCCGACTGCCCACGGGGCTGGTCTACGATCTCGAGCGCCAGATCGTCTTTGATCCCGACGAACAGGTCCAGCAGGCAGTCCGGCTGATCTTCGACTTGTTCGATCATTTGCCTTCAGCCTTGGCCGTCGTCAAACACTTCGCGGACCATCACCTTCAGTGCCCCACGCGGTTCTGGGGTGGCAGCCGACATGGTCAAGTAATTTGGAGACCGCTGAGCCATGCTCGTGTCCTCGGCATCCTGCACAATCCAGAATACGCGGGCGCCTATGTGTATGGCCGCACCAAGACCCGCCTTCTATGCTTGCCTGGTGAAGAACCGAGGGTCAAGGGCCGAACACGCCAGGTCCGGGCCGAGGACTGGCCGTTCATCATACCCGGGCACCATCCCGGTTACATTAGTTGGGACCAGTTCCAGCGGAACCAACGGCGGCTTGATGACAACCGGACGTTACCCGACCAGGATCGCCGCGGGGCCCCGCGAGAAGGATTCGCCTTGCTCCAGGGGATCGTTCGGTGCGGACGATGCGGGCGGCGGATGTCCGTCCGTTACATCAATAACGCTTATGTTCCATCATATGAGTGCAATTCGGATCACACTCGTTTCGGGGGCAAGACCTGCCAGTCGATCCGTGGTGATGAGATTGACGCAGCGGTTGCGCGTGCCCTTCTGGAAGCCATGCAACCGGCGCAGCTCGAGGTCTCGATGGCCGCCTTCGATCAAGTTGCGGCCAGGGCCCGTCAACTCGATCGCCAATGGCAACTGACTCTGGAACGCGCCCGTTACGAGGCCGAGTTGGCCCGTCGCCGGTTCGTGGCCGTGGAGCCGGAGAACCGGTTGGTAGCGCGCACTCTGGAGCGAGAGTGGAACGAGAAATTGGCGGAGATTGAGCGTATGGAGCGCGACGAAACGCTCCGCCCTCAATTAGCGAGCCGGTTGGTCGATCCAGAGGAGCGACGTCGAGTCTTGGCGCTGGCTCAAGATCTCTCGAAGGTCTGGCATGCTGCGACAACGCCTCAGACCGCTAGAAAACAATTGCTGGGATATTTGATCAAGGATGTGACTCTCACCCGAGGAGAGACGATCATCCAGGTAGCCATCCGGTGGCAGACCGAGGCTTGCACAGAGCTCGAGGTACCTCGCCCCAAGCGTTCTTACGAGGTGCGCCGAACTGATCCGGCGATCGTTGCTCGAGTCAAAGTTCTGGTGCTGGAGCATACCGATCGCCAGATCGCCGCCTTACTGGACCAGCAGGGTTTCCGGTCAGGCACCGGAAGTCGATTCACTCAGAAAACCGTTGCCCAACTAAGATATAGTTATTCAATCAAAAGTTGTTGTCCCGAGGCACCGTCGGCGTGCGACGGGGATTACCGGGCCGATGGACGATGTTCCGCGAAGACCGCAGCGGAAATGCTCAATGTAAATGTGTCCACAATCGCGGATTGGTGCCACTCGGGCACCCTGGACGGGATCCAGTCCGCCCCTTACGCTCCCTGGTGGATCAAGCTCACGCCGGAGATCGTCGATAACTTGCGAAAACCAACCCGTCGCACATGGTCCAGGCAATCGGCCTCTTCAGAGAAATAGGGCTCATTTTTGGGCAAGATCGTGTTCCGTCAATCCCCAATGCCGTTGCAAAGAGGTGCAGTATGAAAGAAGGATCGGAATTCCCAGTGGGCGGGTCTCGTCGGGCGAGCCTGCCTTGGGAATGTGCACCCGCCGCACTGGCGGTGCCACGTACGTGCCGGACTTGGCGCGGTCGAGCAGGCGCTGGAGGTTGCCCCCCAGGTCGGCCTCGTAGTCCTCCGCGGTTTGTCCGTCCACTCCCACGGCCCCGTCCTTGCGGGTCTGGAAAGCCTGCGCAGCCAGTTGATGTCGATGAGATGCGCCAGGTTCGTGAAGGCCAGATCCGGGATCTTTGCGAGCGTTCGCGATCCGTTGTTGTTTTGTTGGCACGGTTAAGGTTTCGATGCACCTGCCATGTTTCCCTCCAACGGTTCATGACATGGCGTCCCCTTCCCTCCCCGGGGTCCCTCGGGATGGTTCCCCCGCTTCAGCGATACTATGGGACGCTCCGACTCCCCGCCGTCCTTCCCAGCCTTCGTTTCCTTCACTAGGCGATACCATCGTTCCGCCCGTCGTTCGCTCCCCTCGGTGGCGGCGCGGCACCGGGGTCACCAGGAGTTGTTTGGCGGGCTCCGTCCGGCTTGTCGATGGAGACGGCAGGGTCTCCCAAGTTCCCGGGGAACCCCGGTGATCATTCGCCGTGCTCTTCGACCCCGGCGTGACCAGGCAGGCTGAGTGGACCAGGAGTAGTTGCCTGGCACGGCCCCCGCGTGTGTCCACGACGAAGGCTCACGGCGATGGACATTTGGGGCTCAATCACACGGCTTTTGATCTCGCTGTCTGTCCTTGAGAATTCAAGGGCAGTTTTTCGACTTTTTTTGGGGGTTGCTGGCGGCCTACTTTGAACAATTCGATCGGTGACCATATGGATACTATCCATTGGTATGATCGTTTGTCCACTAGTGCTGCTTATCTTCGGGGATCGCACGTCTTTCAGGGCCGATCTAGGACAGAGCCAATCGGGTAACTCAAGTCTGTCACCTCGAGCGTATCGTGCTCAAAGCACGATCGCCGAATTGGCCGTATGGGAGATTGTACCGAGCACCTCTGTCCGTGCCCCTCGAAACTACGCTG
>CAWCPP010000049.1:0-58784 GCA_963797295.1 uncultured Planctomycetaceae bacterium | reverse complement strand
TCCGGGGACACCATACACGCCGCTTCCGACAGTTCCCGGCGCGGTTGCGCCACAGACCTTTCCGGCTTAGCAGAAAAAAGATCGCCCTTCCGGCTTCGGGACCTGAGAGAAGCGCCGCGTTGCGCGGGAACGATCCTGTCAAAGGCGGACGAGGGTTCGGCCGATCTGGGGCCGCGGCGTTTGGAGGCGGTGGATCTGCGGCGCGGGATCGGCGATCCTTCATGATCGGGTGATCACGGAAATCGTGCCGCGTACACCGTGGCGAATGGTCGCATCGGGACGGTCGTGGTTGATGTCCGCTCCGGGACGTCACGCCGGTGAGGCCGACGGACTTGCGGGCTGCGGGTGGAAGGCGGGCCGGTGCCGGCCCAGCATTCGGGGGGTTGACGGCTGCGCCGAGAGGCATCGATATGCGCCCGCCGGCGATGTGGACTTCACCGGACGCTCACCGGTGCTCTGATAGTTGAGCTTTGGCAGGCGGATCACAGGCGGTGGAGCTTCGCCGACGCGCCGACGTCAAGCGAGCCTTCGATCTTGAAAACTCAACGTCTCGACACAGGGCTAGCATGCGGATCGGGAGATGGAGCCCCTCGTACGGATGGTGGAGGAGACGGATCTGCCAGGCGACCTGTCTCGCCGTGTAATGGTGCATTGATAAAATGTTACTTAGGTCGGGCTTTCTAGCCTGATCTGAGCGGAGCCAATCATTGAGTTCATTCATCTAAAATCTTGTTCGGGTCAGGCTGGAAAAGCCTGACCTACGGAATTTCTTGAGGAGCCCTCGGGGGCTGATCACGCAGAGGGTGCTTCGAAGGCAGCATGGTATTGATGACGAAATCATTAAAAGCGCAGTCCGAGACCAGAGAACCAATGAATCAAGAACTGGAAGAGATCTTCGAGAAGTTGCGCCGGTCTGCCTTCCGAAAACGATTTCGCCTTGGAGCCACGGAGAGGGCGTATCTGGAGGGCAAAGGACTGGAGGCCGTGTTGTCTCACGGCAGGCAATTCATCGACCAACGGCTCGCTCCGGCCGAGCCACCGAACGACGGCAAGCAGACTCCAATGCGCAACCACCCGATCTTCATCGGCCAGCATGCCACGGCGACATGCTGCCGCGGCTGCCTGGAAAAATGGCATTCAATTCCCAGGGGTCATGAGCTGTCGTCCGAAGAGAAGGAATACATCCTCGCGGTCCTCCGGCGCTGGCTCGTTTCCCAGGAAATAGTTTCCGCCCCCGAAAAAGACCCATCGCAACTCGATTGGCCCGGGCAGGGCTGATCCTGCGCACGCACGGCCGTCGTTTGTCAGCCTGCCCGATCCCGACCGTCGAGCCGGGCTCGTGAGCACCTCGCTTCGACGGGGATGATTGTTGGCTGCGTGCAGACCGACAAATGGTCCCTCGGTACCCCATCGCTCGGAAGCCTGAGCGGCACTCAACGGAAAGCCCGGATCGGCATTTTTTTGCAGGGGCTTTTGTTGCCGATTGCGAATCGTTATGATCTGGCCTTCTCTCCAAGATCACCCTTGATTCCTACGATTCATGATGATCTGATTCGCAGCGTCGCACTCGGCGTCCGTACTCTCTCTGCGGATGTCGAGATCGTCAGTCCAATTCTGTCTGAGCCTCTCCCGCTAAGATTGTCCTCGTTCACCATGAGTACTGCCATGTCCAACCTAATTTCTTCGTCAGTCAGTCGCCGCGATGTTCTACTGACAGCGGTTCTTGCCAGTCTCTGGGGCACAGCGGGCTGCGGTGAGTCAGGCGGTGATCAAACCGTCACGACTCCCCCAAAAGCAACGGGAACGCGCGGCAAGCTGGACAAGTACAAGGAAACCGTGGAAGACGCCGCGAAGAAGAGCAGGCGTAAGTCCTGATCCAGGCCTCACGCGTTTTTCTTGTGTGCTCCCGATCATCGGGATGAAGTTGGGCGCTGTGGTGCGTCGTATCCCGATTGATTTCTCACATCGAAGAGAGGTACTTTCCCATGTCCTGTTCTCGAGGTCGATCGTCGGGTCGTGGTTTCACATTGATCGAGCTGTTGGTGGTGATCGCCATCATTGCGGTCCTGATTTCCTTGCTTCTGCCGGCCGTGCAGTCGGCTCGCGAGGCCGCTCGCCGCGCCCAGTGCACCAACAACCTCAAGCAGATCGCCTTGGCGGCTCAAAATTATCATGATATCAACACAACATTTCCGATCGGTGGCAATTTGCAGCCCGATCCGATGTTCAACTGGTACTTCACCGAGGACACCAGCACATTCGTCGCGATGCTCAACTTTTTCGAACAACAGCCACTGTACAACGCCATGAATTTCAGTCGGGCCATCACATCGGGCACGAACAGCACGGTGTACGCGGCCGGAATCGCCACACTTTGGTGCCCGAGCGACGGCCAGATCATTGGCAAGCGCTCCAGTTTCGGGGTCTACGGCGGTTGGGCCAACAACGGTGACAATCCAAACCTGACCGTCGCGTACACCAGTTATGGTTGCTGCTTTGGCACGTGGCATCCCGAGATCCTGAACTATTGCGGAGTCATGACTCCCGGACCGATGGACAGTTGTTCGAGCTTCAGCGCGATCAACGGGTCCATCAACGGCCCATTCTGCTTGAGCATCGCCAACTCGATCGCTCAGATCACCGACGGCACGAGCAACACGATTCTCTATTCCGAGCGGGCTAATGGGATCTTCACTCCCTCAGACTCGAGCTGCTACAACTGGTGGGGCGATTGCGTCTCGGCCGACACCATCTTCACGACACTCTACCCGATCAACGCGTACAAGAAGATCGCCCGCGTCACCGAGGAGTATGATGACTCCTGGGTGGACAGCGCGTCGAGCTTCCATCCCGGCGGTGCCAACTTCGCCTTCGCCGACGGCTCGGTCCACTTCCTCAAAGATTCGATCAGCACCTGGCCATTTAACCCGGTGACCGGCTATCCGGTGGGAGTGAGCGATAATAACGGGGTCCAGACGATTGCGACGACCACGCAGTTAGGGGTCTATCAGAAGCTCTCTACCCGCCGCTGGGGCGAGATCACCAGCTCGGACCAGTATTGAATCCCCTGCTAGGCTGAACGGGAAACGGTTCCCGTGCTGTCAATCCGTAGGAAACCGGGGTTGGGGGGGGGGAAAATCCAATGACTTGTAGCAACCGGTTGCCCGTCCAGCCTCCGCCCCGGTAGATTCGGAAAGTCTTAAAGCATATTGAATTGCCTCATGAAGCCAAGATGATCTTCCAGGTTCATCGACTGGCGGTCCGCCGGATGGGATCGTAGCTCGTGGTCCAGGATGTGAGCCACGTACATTCGAGAATGCCAGAGGGAAGGAGTGTTGACGGTTCGGTGCAGCAGACCGCGGTCATAGTCGATCTTGCGCATGTCACGGTCGCGGTTGAACTCATCAATGGCTCGTAATTCTCCGCACCACCGGTTGGCAAAAAAGAACATGACATCGTCAAAGTACATGCTGATGGCCGGCAGATACAGCTCTGCTGGTCCATCAAGACACAGCAGCGAGGAACACGTGGCCGAATAGATGTCGACATCGACCGAAACGAATCCCAAGGGCGCTTCACCCGACAGGCCGGCCACGAAACGGGAGACGGTATCCTTGATATCGCCCAGGAAGAGCTCGGCCCGTCCTTTGATCCGCGCGGTCAATTCTTCCCTGTTGACCATGGGGAAGTCGCCCGCTGACCAGAGTTCCGGATGGTCTTCGTAGCTGCCGACAGCAGGCAAGCCGTGCCCGGTGTCGAAGCCGACGATGCGGAATGCGACGCCGGTCTCGCGCTCAAGCATCGCCGCGTGCTCGATCATCGCGATCAGTCCGTTCCCGGTGGCAACGCCAAACTCGCAAACTGTGACCTGCTTGAGCCCGAGGTACCGGGCAAGGTCCGCTGCTCTCAGCATGCCATAGGCATAATGCGGACGGGGCAGAAGTCCGAGCTCTTCCTGTTGACGGAAGGTACCCGAGCGGGCCTTGGCCTCCCTCAACATCTCGAACTTGAAACGGCCGACACGCCGCCGGATGGACTGGAACAAGGTCTTGACCATGACATTTCCTCCAGAGACTCGGAGGATGGAAACGAAAGATGAGACCGCGACGGCCCTTTGCCTTGAAAAAGGAGAACGGCGACCGATTCAGGAAAGACAGACCGTCAGCGGGACGATGCGACCGGGTTCTTTCGCACGAAAAGGCCCCAAGCCTACGCACAATAGTATCGATCAGCATAGTGGTTGTTACAATACCCCACTGTGTTATCAATCAAAATACGCGGGCATCCTTGCAAAGGAAGTCACAACTTGGCTCCACTGATCGAAACTTCCGCTTTCATCGCGCCCGGCGCCGTTGTGCTCGGCGATGTCCACATCGGATCGGATACCAGCGTCTGGTATTACGCGGTGATCCGGGGCGATACCGAGAGGATTCGCATTGGTGAAGGAACAAATCTGCAAGACTTCACCATGGTCCACGCCGACCCGGGCGTCCCTTGCCTGGTCGGTCATCGCGTGACCGTCGGCCACCGGGCGATCCTCCACGGGTGTATCGTCGAGGACGAATGTTTGATCGGAATGGGCGCGATCCTGCTCAATGGCGTCAAGATCGGCGCAGGGTCTGTCGTGGGTGCCGGTGCGCTTCTGAAGGAGGGAATGGAAGTGCCTCCCGGGTCGCTGGCGGTCGGATCGCCGGCCAAGGTGTTACGTCAGGTTGACGAGAACGGTCGGGCGCGAATCGACCGGATCTGGCGGCATTACGTCGAGCAAGCCAGACGCCACCGCTCCGGCGAATTTCCCATCCAGCCGCCCAGCAGAGCGCATGTCTGATCGATTCCAGCCAGGGAGCCCGAAAAACGAGTTCATCGATCCAGCACGTAGTAGGGCGAGGCCAGTTGAATCGACCTGGGAGCCGCATGGCCTCGGCGAGACGAGTCGATCAGCAGCAGGGCCTCCCAGGTCAGCGGAAGATGGGGAGTGCCATCATCGGCACCGCCCCAGTGTGATGTCGACGATCTGGACCCGAACTCGATCCGGAACGAGCGCCAGCCTGACCAGTCCAGGCGGCCCAGATCCGGCTGAAATGTCTGACCGGTCGCGTCGCGGAACCGACATCGCAGCGAATCGCCGGAATCGTTGCCACGGACCCAGAGGATGGCGGCTTGTGCTTCGACGGGAATCGTCAGCGGTCGGCGCGGGGCCACGGTCAGGTAACGCCAACCGGGGTCGAACTGGTAAGCGACATCGAGGGCGACCGGCGCCGGGGCGTCGGCCTCCGCAGACGCCAGCGTGAGAGGACGTGGAGCACGCGGTGCATTATCCACGAACAACACCTCGTCAAGCTCGGAAGTCGATCCGGGTTGGGTGGGAAAACCGTTCATCTGCTGGTATCTCGCAGGGGTCGTCCGGGCCGCGGTGCGACCCTGATCATCGACCAACGAAACCTGCTGCAAACCCCCTTGTAAGGGTAGCTGGAATAGACCTCTGTCGCTTCCCCGGGAGATCCGAACAGCGGGACCGTCCATGTGCTTGTCGCCAGGATGTGAAATGAACTTGCCAGCAAATGCGCCACGGCCCGGGTTATCAAGTGTTACTTCCAGGTTCCGACCGCGGGGTGCCGCGGAAATGTGGAGAGGGTCGGTCCGGTAGATGTCAACGGGAGCAATCGCGGGCAAAGCGACATCATTCCAGGTGAAGCTGACATGGACTTGCCGATGTTCGAGACGCAAGGTGGACTCTGTGGGAACCTGGAATTGAACCGTTTGTGGACCCGGCGCAATGGCGGCATCGAGGGAGCTTCGTGCGGGCGGTTGGGATGGATCGGTGCCCAGATGGAGCCGAGCAGGTTCGGAGCGGGGATTGACGACGACAAGCTCGAGTTTTGCTGGAATGTCCTCGCTTTCAACCAGAGACCCGGGGGTCATTTGGATATCCGCCAGCTTGCGGAGCCGCGCGGCATCTGGGTCGTTGGAACCAATCCGTCGATAACGGGGAGATTGCCGAGACGCTGGGCTGTGGGGGTCGGCCGACCACTCGACCACCACGAGCGCGTCCGGTTCGTCGGCCTTCTGAAAGAGCAATTTCCAGTCCCAGGGCGAGGCACCTTGCAGGCGGTGCCGGAAGGTGTACCCCTGAAGTGTCCGAATCAGGGTCTGGGCCGCGAGAAACGATGGCTTGGGGTCCAGGTTGCGGCGGACGGTTCCGAACCGGTGCTCTCTGTCCTTGGGGTTGTTGCCGTCGTCGCGCCAGTCGTAGAAGATCGACGTATTCACCCCCGCGACAAGATTGGCCAGCCACTGCCGGGACAGGTAATCGGCCTGTATGGACTCACTGACTGCCCCCTCGGCCGTTGAGTAGCCCCATTCCGACGAGACGATCGGCAGCATACGTCGGGCCGGCGAGGCATAGCGAGCGATCAGGACGCGAAGGCGGCCATAATCCGCAAAGGCCGTTTCGGGTGGCCGGTCGCGATAGGGGTGAACCGAGACGGCATCGAGATGTTCGAGCAGGCCGGCAGCGAAAATGGATTCGAGGAAGGCCCAGGGCAGTTCGGACGAGCCCGGGGCCAGGATCACGGCTTCCGGATCCGCCGCGCGAACGGCACGGGCCGTCTCAATAGCCAGCCGGGCGTAGGCTTGTGCATCGGGTTCCGGCTTCCAGAACTGCTCGATGTTGGGCTCGTTCCAGATCTCCCAGATCACACCCTGACCGCGGAAGTGCCGGGCCGCAGCCGCCGCGAAGCGGGCGAAGGCGCCGCGGGCCTCGTCGGATCGGGGCGACTGGCCATGGTCGTACAGCCGATTGCCATAATCAAGAATGAACATCGGCCTCACCCCGGCCTGCTTGAGGTGGCCCACGAGGCGGTCGTACGCCGCGAAGTCATAGTGGCCGCGCTCTCTTTCGACTCGTCCCCATTCGAGGTCAGTCCGGATCATCCGGTACCCGGCCTCGACCATCCGCTTCATTTCCCCGGCGCAGGGTCGGTGAAGTGAGTGGCGACACCCAGGCCGGCGGGCACGACCGGAGACGGCAGGCCCGTCTCTCCACCAAGCACAAGCCGCGGCAGGAAAATCAAAACCGTGAATGTACGGCCAAGGGATGCAGGTTTCATCATCAGACCTTTCTCCGCGTCACGCCGTGCACAGCCTGGCCGCGGCGAGATTCTCGATCAACTCCTGCCTGATTCTATCAGAGCCCCGTGCGTGAATCTCGCTTCCGCTCCAGACGGCGAGCGAAACGATCGACATCGATCACCCTGCGCTTGTGAATTCCCCGGGCGATCGGTTCGGAACCGTCATGGGCGTCGACCTGGAACGTGACAACCGGACCGTTCACGTGAATGACGCGGGCCCGGCAGGTCACCGTCGAACCTTCGGGCGTCGGCGCGAGGTGTTCCACCTCGACATACGTGCCCACGCTCCGCTCGTTTTCTTCGAGGCATGGCGCCAGGGCGTCGCGCGCGGCGTACTCGAGATGGGCGATCAGCCAGGGCGTGGCCAGTACCGCCGGCATGCGCGAATCCACAAACGAAATCCGATTTTCCGGTCCCACCACGATGACCTGCTCCGCGTGCAGCCCGAGCCGGGGAGTCTGCTTCATTCTAAGCTTCCTTTCCACGAGGTAGTGATCCGAGATCGCATCGGCACTTGCGGTCGCGATCCACCCACTCATCGACGCTTGGCCTTCAAATTCGTGTCGCTTCTTGACCCTGCGGCCCTTCCTAACGATAATGATTATCGATAGGGTCTAACAGCCGGTCTGCTGCATCGCGTCGGGTTACCCGGTCAGATACAATGCATCGGAACGTTCGAGTGTTTCGGCTAAGGCAAGGTCGCGCTGGGCTGGCGGCCCTGATTCACGCAGTTTCTTGACAGCTTTTTGTCTGGAGATCGATCACACATGGCCGCAGCGACTCTGGCCGGCAAACCGCGCAAGGTGATTCCGAAGATCTTGGCCGTTATCCACGCGGACGGTTGCACCGGCTGCGAGGCTTGTCTCGAAGTCTGCCCGGTCGATTGCATCTACAAGGTGAGCCCTGGAGAATATCCGGGGCTGCAGGGCTTCTGCGATATCGACCTCGATCGCTGCATCGGCTGCAAGCACTGTGCTCAGGTTTGCCCCTGGGATGCCATCGACATGGTAGACACGATCGATGTGGCCTATCATGTGGCGATAAAGGGCGGCCCTCCGGAGTACGTCGACGAGAAGTGGAACGACCTGGTGGACGCAGCCCAGCGGAACGCGGAAGGTTTGCTTGCCAAGAAGAAGTGATTGCCTGCCTTGGAAGGGATTGCGGCTTGTCGATGACCGGCGCCGGCCGGATTGACGTTCTACATTTGTGAGAATCGTGTTCGCGCCGGGAAGGGTCTCGATCGCTCTGCGCGGATTGTTCAGACTTCCTAGACCGGCGGGCTCTCGAGTGGAGACAATCGATGCGACGATTCAAAGTTTTGCTAGCGTATGTTGTTCCCTGTTTGCTGCTGCTTGGTGGGCTGAGCAGTTGGGCCGGGAGGTTAGTCAGGTCGGTACCCGCAGCTCAAGAAGAGCCGCACAAACCGCCCGAGGAGGATCCGACCAGCCCTGCTTACTATCTCTTCGAAGTACCCAACCCCTCGCTGATTTCGGACGAACCGCTGCAGATCAAACCTCCTTACGGGTTGCAGCCTCTGACACCCAAGGTCGTCGTTCCGGCCGCCAATCCGATCACCAAGGGAAAGTATGAGCTGGGCCGCGAGCTCTATTTCGACCCCCGGATCTCGCTCGATAATACCGTGAGCTGTGCCACTTGCCACAACCCGGCGAAAGGCTGGACCGATGGAACCCCGGTATCGACTGGAATCAAGGGTCAAACCGGCAACCGCAACGCCCCCACCGTCATCAACACAGCCTACGGGAAGACCATGTTCTGGGATGGCCGGTCGCCGTCTCTGGAAGCACAAGCTCAGGGGCCGATGGTCAATCCGATCGAGATGGGCGATCAGAAGCACCAGCAGATCGTCGATCGGCTCCGCAAGATTCCCGGCTACAAGCAGCAGTTTGAGAAGGTCTTCGGCACCGGTGTAACCCTCGATGGCATGGCCAAGGCGATCGCCACTTTCGAGCGAGTGGCCGCCTTATCGGCAAACTCCAAGTACGACAAGTACAATGCCGGAGACAATAACGCACTCACCGAGAGCGAGAAGCGCGGGATGGTTCTCTTCGGCCTGAGGTTGAACAGCGACGACGAGTTCAAGCCGGGCGTAGAGCTTCAGAAAGGTAAGTGTACCATCTGCCACGTCGGGGCGAACTTTACTGACGAGCAGTATCACAACCTGGGAGTCGGTTGGAATCCATCGACCAAGAAACACAAAGACATCGGCCGCTGGGCGCCCGTGCCGATCGGTGCGAAGTCGGATGCCGAGCTGGGATCGTTCAAGACCCCAACGGTGCGCGACATCGAGCTGACCGGACCTTACATGCACGACGGCAGCATGAAGACACTTGAGGAAGTCGTCGAGCACTATGACAAGGGAGGCACCCCCAACCCGTCCCTCGACCCGGACATGAAGCCACTGAAGCTGACCCCGCAAGAGTCGGCGGACCTCGTCGCCTTCATGAAGGCCCTTACGGGTGAGCTGAAGAGTCTCGATGAATTGCTCCCAACCCTGCCGCCGGGACCTGACGGCACCGCTCCAGACCCGCGTGCGGCCCTGACGCCGCCAGCCAAGAAGGTGGCCGGAATCTTCCACCAATCCGCTGCTCGCTGAGACTCGACCCCGCGCAGCTTGGGGGGCTGGCATCGCCCCACTGATAAAGGGTTCGCGAATCGGGCCCGGCGATCGCATGAGATCGCCGGGTCTTTTTTTGCGACGGCAATGAACGCCGGTCGACCGCCGATGCTGGCCTCGAAGCGATGTCGCTCTGACGATGCTCGCACCGCACGTGATAGGATCATTGAACGGGCGAGCGCGGCTCAAACCGGAGGGAACGGCGGCCGGCGCTTCATTCATTCTTCCACATCGGGCCGACGAACTCGCTTTGGGATCGATCTTCTTCTGGCGGGGGAATTCATGAACCGTCATCGATGGATTGTCATTTCGCTGATCCTCGTCTGCTTTGCTGGATTGTTCGTCGTCTGCTTCGCCAAAGCACTTCGAAGTGACGCGCAGTTCGGCTTTCGCGATGCTGGCCATTATTATTATCCGCTTTATCAGCGCGTTCAGACTGAATGGGAGCATCACCGGTGGCCGCTCTGGGAGCCCGAGGAGAATTCCGGGATACCGCTACTGGGTAACCCGACCGCCGCGGTGCTTTATCCGGGAAAGCTGATCTATGCCGTGTTCCCCTACCCCTGGGCCGCACGCCTTTACATCCTCGGCCATGTGATCCTGGCGTTCGGAGCCATGCTCCTTGCCATGAAGTGCTGGCAGCTTAGCGGAGTCGGGGCCGGGCTGGCTGCCCTGACCTACACTTTCGGTGCCCCGGTCTTGTTCCAGTATTGCAACATCATTTACCTGGTGGGGGCGGCGTGGCTCCCTCTGGGTTTTCTCGCCATCGACCGTTGGATTCGCCGGGGGAGCCGTCCGGCGCTACTGGGGCTGGCATTCGTGCTGGCCATGCAGACCCTCGGCGGCGACCCTCAAGCCGCCTATCTGGTGGGTCTCTGCGGGTGCGGTTATGCGGTGCTCGTGAACTGGTCGCGAGCAAGATACGGTGAGAACAGTGGGTCAGATGACGAAAGCACTGGTGAACTCAACCTCGCCGGCGGCTCGTGGTGGATCATTCCCGCAGTGCTGGTTGCCCTGGCCTTGACGTTTGTCGCCACGGTCTTCCTGGCAGATCTCCTTCCCAGGTACCGGCCTTCCGGAAAGCCGGCGCCTGCTCTTCCCTGGATGCCCTTGATCCAGCGCGCCGTGCTACTTGCCTGGGGCGTTGCCGGCATTGTCTTGCTGACGCGCTGGCGCAAACAGCGGTGGCGGTCGCCTCTGGGATGGATGATTCTTGGACTTCTTGGCTCCGCGGCGCTGGCCGCCGCGCTGACTGCCGCTCAATTGTTACCCGTCATCGAGTTCACCCAGGCAACGTCTCGGGCCGCGGGTGAGGGCCCGCATGACATCTACCCATTCAGCATCGAGCCGCATCGGCTCGCGGAGCTCGTCTGGCCCAATCTTTTCGGAACGAGCTTCGGCCGCAATGCGCACTGGATCGAAGCTGTCCGACTTCCCGGTGTGCGGCCCAAGATCTGGGTGCCGTCGCTCTACATCGGCGGCCTGGCCTTGGTGCTTGCGGCCGTCAATCTGCGATTGTGGCGCGGCTCGGCCCGTCGGGTCTGGCTTTCGATCATCGTGGCCGTCAGTCTGCTGGGCAGCCTGGGCGAGTACACCAGCCCGATCTGGGCCGCACGCCTGCTCGCGCAGACCGGAGAGATCCAGACGCCGAACATTGGCCCTCTGGATAAGCAGATGGAAACACCCATCCGGCTGGACGGATATCTGCGGGACGGCGATGGCGGTTTCTACTGGTGGATGACCACGGTCCTGCCGGGCTTCCGCCAGTTTCGCTTCCCTGCCAAGCTCTTCACGTTCACCACATTTGGACTGGCCGCGCTTGCCGGAATGGGCTGGGACAGCCTGCGAGTCGGGAGAAACCGCGGCGCGCTGATCTTGGCCGCCGTTCTGCTTACCTTGACCGTGGGGCTGCTTGCCGTCGTGCTCACCAAACGGCCCATGATTCTCAGCGAATTGAACGCACTGGCGGCCAAGACCTCTCCATCGAGCTTCGGCCCCCTCGACGCGGGCCGCGGGGTTGATGAACTGACTCGAGCTCTGCTTCATGGTGCCGTTGTTCTGGCCCTGACCCTGATTGTCATCCCCCTGGCACGCCTGAGACCGCTCGCCGGGGGCGTTCTGGTCATGTTCGCCGTCTCGGCCGATCTTGCCGTGGCCAATGCCCGCTATGTGAACACGGTACCCCAGGAGTTGTTCGAGACTGAGCCCGAGGTCGTTCGTATCATCAAAGAGGCTGAACGTCAGAATCCGTCCCCTGGCCCGTTTCGCGTGCACAGGATGGCAAGCTGGAATCCCGCCCGGTGGTACTCCAGTTCCTCGACAGAGAGGATTCGTGATTTCGTGACCTGGGAACGTGGTACCATCCAGCCGAAGTACGGAATCACAGAGGGACTCGAGTACGCCCACACGCTGGGCGTTGCCGAACTGTTTGATTATGAATGGTTCTTTTCCGGATTTCCGTACACGATCCGGGAGCGGCAGGCACAAGATCTGGGGGCGGGGGCCAAGGCAGGCCACCAGGTCGTCTACTTCCCGCGCCGCGGTGTCGACCTGTGGAACAGCAGATACTTTGTTCTCCCCGTGTATCCCAACGGCTGGATGGACGAGGACCGCGGCTATGCCGCTTTTCTCGAGAACACCGATCTCGTCTATCCGTCACTCATCCAGGAACGGGGCAGAGAAAAAGAGCAGAAAGAGTGGATTGAAACGAAGGATTACCAGATCCGGCGCAACCGCCAGGCCTATCCGCGCGCTGGGTGGTGCACGAATCCCGACCCCTGCCTGCGCTGGACGAGATGACGAAGCTCCAGCAAGGCGGACCCATGCAGGAAATCTTGTTCAGCAACGACAGTATCTGGCACGACGCCACTCAGACCGTGTTTGATCCCCGTCGTCTAGCCTGGACAGAGCTGGACAAGCAACTGGAATTGCGACCGTTCTTGAGCGGCAAATCGCCACTGCCCACCGAGACGGTGAAGGTCTCCTACTCTGGCCCTCAACGGGTCGAACTCGACGCGAACCTCGACTCCGCGGGAATCGTGGTCCTCGCGGACGTCTATTATCCCGGCTGGAAGCTCGCGATCGACGACCACCCGGCACCGATTTACAAGGTCAACCGCGTGATGCGCGGGGCTGCGGTTCCGCAAGGCGAACACAAACTGGTTTACACCTACGAACCGCGCACTTTCCAGGTCGGGGGTTGGATCACGCTCGCGGGTCTTGCGGCGGCCGTGGTTCTTGCTGTGTACTGCGCGTTGTACCCGGCTGTACGCGGACCTTCCGCCGCGGCCTCGGGGGCACCTGCCGGCCGCAAGGACCGCTCGGCTTGATGACACTTGGTTGCCGCCCAGAATGCGAGTAGATTGAAGCAAGAAACGTCCGCCGTCACGGACCTTCAATCCAGCAACGATCTCGAGCCACGGGGGGCCGGTCGCCATGCGATGGACCCATTCACGAAACTGCGTTCATTTATGCATTTTGACCTTGTTGGTTTTGCTCCCGAAAAATCTGCAGGGTCAGACTTCGCATCAACCCAAGGTGAGCCCCGGCCCCGACGAGCCCGACTGGAAGGTGGTTCTCGAAGATCGTTATGGGCTGTCGCTGTTCGGCGACCTGTGCAATCCCGTCGCCACCACCGCCGCGGCCACTCCCGGACTGTTCCGCAAGGCCGGCACAGGACCGGTCACCTATACACCAGTCATCGCACTGGGGTTGACGACACGCACTCGGGGCGGCTGGTACCTGCCTGCCGCGTCAGACAGCCAGCCACGGAAATCCGAGCTCTGGACTTATACGTTCAAGAACACCACCGATGATCTGAAAACCGGCAAGAACCTGCCGCCGCCCCTGGAAAAAGGCTCGCAGACCCGCTTCGACCCAGGCGATCAACCCTTCGGGCTCTGGGTTTCCAACGATGATTTCACCGACGGCGGAGTTTTTAGCGAACCCGCCCTGATTGCCAGGATCAACAAACGGCTCGCCGGACAGCCTTACAAGGCCATGATCTATCCCAATCGCGACAATGCTACGGGACGGCTGATCCCTCACAGCTATTTGATCGGCTGGGAGTACTCAACCAATGACGACTTCCAGGACGTCGTCTGCCAGGTGGACAACGTCGTGCTATTGAGCAAATGAGGAAGAATCAGGCGGATCGACAACCACGAAATACATGAAAAAAAGAGAGAGCCGAGATCTGCGAGTCATAGGGTTCGAGATATCTATGTAAATGAATTACTTCAAGAGCTGTCGGCCCTTCGCACAGTTCTCACGCGCTAACGGGCTCAGCCCGCCTGTTCTTATTTTCGTGTGTTTCGTGTATTTCGTGGTTCGCTGAATTCAATTCTTCTTCGTTTCACCGGTCTTCGGCACCTGCTCCCCTTTCGGCTTCATGTCCTTGGTGGTGGCCGGTCCATTGGCCGGCTTCGCGGGTTCCGAGGTGGGCGGTTTCGGGGCTGCCGCGGGTGCCGTTGCGGGAGGTGCCGTAGGGTCTGCGGGTTTGGCCGCCTTGGTGGGCAATTCGGGCACGGGTTTGCCCAATTTTTCGAGATAGTAGGCGATGATTGGCCGGAAGGCAATGTCCGGTACCAGCTTCAGAGCGCGGTCAAAGTATTCCGCGGCTCCATCCGGGGAACCCGACTCGAGCAAACTGAGAGCCAGTTCGAATTCCCAGAGCGCCTGGCGATTCAAAAGCGAAGGCAGAACCAGGCTGTTGTTGGTTGCCAGAACGATTTCGCCGCGGGTCAGAAACTGGGCCGTCGACAGGGCCCGCTGGCTACGGTCGAACCGGAGCCGGGGGATCGCTCGCATCCGCCACAAGTGATCGGCGGTGGCGTAATTGCCCAGGAGCAGATAAACCAGGCCCTGCCTGTTGAACGAGGAGCCCGGCTCGGTGCCGAGGTTGGGATCCTCGCTGGCCGCCACCGAAAGCAGCTCAAGTGCCCGGTCGGGCTGACCGGTCAGGCAATAGAGGTCAACGAGCTGCGGCTTGACGACCAGCGGGCTCATGTTGCCGCGGTTGGCTTCTTCAAGCTCGGAGATGGCCATTCCGACGGCTCCCTGATTGCGCGCGGCGTAGGCCTTCTCGACGGGCCCCGCCTGACGTTCGACCTGCAGGTCCATCAGGTTGTCTTCGACTTGCTTGACTCGCTGGTTGAGCTGTTCGAGCTGTTGCCGGTATTGCGATTCGAGCTCCGCCGACTGCGTATCGGTGGGGTCGATCTGATCGACGACAAGCTGCAACCGGTCGCGGGCCAGGTCAAGGTATCCCTTGCGGTAAAAAAGCTCGAACATCTCCAGGTTCAGGATCTGAAGCTCATGGCGTGCCTCGGGTGTCTTGGGCGTGGCCGTGGTCAGAATGGCGTAGTTGAGCGCCGTGACCCGTTGCCTGTAGCGCAAGGCCAAGACCTCGAGATTGGGCGCAAGCGCACTGACCCGGTTCTGATTCTGGCGGTCTAGCGGGATGCCGGAAAGGAGGGCCGTTTCCGATTGGGCGAGGTAGCGGTAGGCCGCGTCGAGCAAACGATAAGCATTCGTATCGTCCGGATTCTTGGCCGTCGCAGTGCGCGCTTCCCGGATCGCCAGGAGGCACCGGGCGGGATCGGGCCGGATGGGCTGATCGGCGGATTCCAGGTTTGCGCCTTGAAGCCAGCGCATGGCCGCATTGGTATGGGTCTGAGGATGGGCGGCAAGGCGATTCTTGAAAATATCGTCGATCCAGGAGGTCGGCGTCGGCGGACGATCCGCCGAGGGAACGGACTTTGTCACGTGGTAGGCCTGCAGTTCCGGCACCAGCCGGTTCGCCTTGAATGCGGCCAGATCCGGTTCGGTGGCATCGGCCCGACCAAAGATCACAACCCGGCCATCGTCATAGAAGGGGATCCAGTTCGGGCTCTGGGTCAATCGCTTATATGTCTCGACGGCTCCACCGGCACCCGCCAGATCAATCATCACCGCGGTGATTCCATAGCGGTCGAGCACGGGTTTCCAATCATCGACGGCATCGTCGCGGATGGCGACGCGCAACAGGCGAAGCTGTTCGCGATCCTGGTTGGTGAAACTACTGCGGCCATCGACAAACGTCTCACGAGCGGGGTACGCCTTCCAGATCAGGGCATCGCCCTGCGCCGTTGTCGTGTTAAGGATGTTCCCCTTGATGTCCTGTTGCCGGGCGAGGTACTCGGCGGCTTCAAAAGCGAAATCGTTGGGCTCGTAACTGAAGCCGAAGTGGGGTTCCTCGGCCAGCCTGCCCCAGCCCGTGATGCCAACACTCACACAGAAAAAGAGCACCGCCAGAGTGACCAGCCGGCCGCCGGTGGACCAGAGCGTCGGCCCAAAGCCCAGACGCCCCTGCGTTCCAAACCGGCCGTGGTACCACTCCTGGCCGTTGATCGCCACCACCGCGGCCAGGACGATCGCGAACTCTTGACGGTAGCCCAGCATGATCGCCCAGAGCACGGAAATCAGGGCAAACGGCAGGAACCGGGACCATGAAAATCGGCGAGCATTGAGCAGGAAGGAGGTGAGACCCACGGCGACCATGAGCACATAAAAGGCGGTGAACCAGTACCAATCGTCAGGGAACTGCTTCTGGATCTGCTTGCCAAAGTAAGATATCTCGCTGAATCGGAAGGCATCGGTCTTGGGTTCGAGAAATGACAAGAGCGAGGCGACCGCGGCGGGGAAAACACGAAAGGTCGAAGGATTTGCAAGGCAAACGGCGATACACAGCCCCAGAACGACGAACCCTACAGCCGGGCTGACTGGCCGGGCAGACCCCGTCGTCCGTTGATCCGACGCGCCGTCCCCGGCAGGGTTCGCGGGGCTGTCCAGCAAGTTCGCGGCGAATTTCCCGTCGAGAACGCGGCCGAGTGCCGCCGCGGCCAGTATCAGCAGGCCGACGACGAAAGAGTCGTCCAGGTTCGCCCACACGAGGAAAATGGGGACGAGCACGAACAATGCGTTGCGGCGTCCCTCGAAGTAGGCACGATGCAGAAGTAGCAACTCAATGGCCAGCAGCAACATTCCCCAGGTGGAGGGCACGATCATGCCCGGCCCGGCGATTCCGCCGGGCAAGACTCGGACAGGGCTCACAATGGCGCCGAGTGCCAGGGCAACACAGATGGCCGACCACCAGAGACCCGGACCGGGACGCCGGATCTTCAGCAGGACCCATGCCGTGAGCAACCGCACCAGCGCGTTGATGCCGATCAAAACCCCGATGGCAATCTGCTCGGCCGAGGCCGTGTTGGCGGTCGGGTCCGCCGGATCGGCAGGTACCAGATCCCGCACCAGCTTGAAAATCGCGGCATGACTCCACTGAAAGAGCCAGGGGATGTTGATCCATCGCGCCCCGGGCTGATAATAACTGAAGGAGTCGGTCACGACCGGGTGGCCTTGCTGTGCGGTCAATTCACCCGTCTTCAAGTGTGACCAGAGCAACGGATTGTTTTCGTCCACGCGGACAGCCGAGACCACAAACGCCAGCAAAAGCGCTGCAAGCATCACATAAATGTCATAATAAGCGTTCCATTCGAGAACGCGTTCGGGCGTCCAGGGCAGCGGTTCGGGCTCGGTTTCGGCATCCGCCTCGGTTTCGGCCTCGGCGGTTGCCGTCGACGGCGTGTCGTCCGCGATGCCTGGATGCCTTTGTTCTTCTTCCGGAACCGATTGAGAGGATTCAGGTTGTGTCATCAGAATGAGCCGATATTCGCGATAAAAGACTGCGCATAAAGCGCCACGACCGTCAACGTGGTCGTGCGAGAATCGAAACCTTATGCTAGGAATCGATGAGTGATCGGGTCAAGGGGTCTCGTGGCGAGGAAGATCCATTCTCCCTTCGCCGTTGCGGTTGCTGAAGGCAGGAACCGAGCCCAGATCACGACGGAGCGGCAGTCAAAGGCCTCGAACTCGAGAAACGACAACTGTCGCGGTCGCAATTTCACGAGCCGTGAATCATGGGCACTTGTTCCGGCTTTCAGACAGACCTGGCGGATTGAGGGAAAGCTGCCCGCCCAGACGATGGTCTTATCGCGCACATTTTAGCGTTCAACTATTTACACGACTTACAAAGCGCGCCAGAGTGACCTGGAGAGCGCAGCCTATTCGAACTGTCGTCATTCGATTTCCTATCTCGTTTGAAGTCATAATTATAACATTATTCTTGATTGAAAACGCATTGTCTACGGAGTTGCATACCATGAGTTCACGCGAGAGCACATCGGACGTGGGCTCCGGCGATGGGAGCTTGCCTCCGATCAGTTCCGATTTCGCCGAAGCGCTTTTGCTGACCGAGTTCGACAACATCATTCCGACCCGCGGTTATAAGATGACGCCCATGGTCGGCCTGGGCGGATCGGCGGGAAGCGTGCAGGCCCTCACACAGTTTTTCCATGCGATGCCACCGGATAGCGGCATGGTCTTCGTGGTCATTCTCCACCTTTCGCCGACACATGAATCGACCATGGCCGATCTTCTGGGTCGCGCCACGGCCATGCCGGTCGTGCAAGTTCAGGACGGACAGAAGGTGGAGGCGGACCACGTCTATGTGATTCCGCCGGGAAAGTATTTAACAAGTCTTGATGGCCATCTGAGGCTCGTCGACTTGAGGAGCGAGCGGGGAAGACGAGTGGCCGTGGACCTCTTTTTTCGCTCGCTGGCCGACACCCACGGGCCGCATGCCGCCGCCGTCGTCCTCTCCGGCGCCGATGGCGACGGGGCGATCGGGATCAAGCGGATCAAGGAGCGGGGTGGTCTCACGATCGCACAAGATCCTGACGAAGCCGAGCACTCGTCGATGCCCCAGGCGGCAATCGACACTGGCATGGTTGACTGGGTGCTTTCGGTGGCTGAGATGCCCAAGCGGCTGCTGGAATATCGGGACAATGAGCTGCGATTGAAATTGCCGTCCGAGGATGGCCCGCCACCGGCACCGGCTCCGAAATTACCCGCGGACGATAGCGAGTCCGCGCTGCGCGAAGTGCTGGTTTTCTTGCGAACCAGGACAGGATGCGACTTTTCCTACTACAAGCGCGCGACCATCGTTCGGCGGATCGCTCGACGGATGCAGGTCAATGGTGTTGAGGACGTGCCGTCCTATCTGACCTACTTGCGAACGCACCTTGGCGAGGCGGGTGCACTCTTGCAGGACCTGATGATCTCGGTCACCAATTTCTTTCGCGACCGGGAAACGTTCAAGGCGCTCGAAAAGGAAATTCCGGCACTTTTTGCGGGAAAAACCGAGTTCGACTCGCTCCGCGTCTGGGTCCCGGCATGTGCCACGGGAGAAGAGGCCTATTCCATGGCCATGCTGCTGATGGAGCATGCCGACACGCTGGAAGCGCCTCCCGGGTTGCAGATCTTCGCGTGCGATCTGGACGATGGAGCGATTCGCGTGGCGCGGTCGGGCCATTACCCCGATTCGATCGCGGCGGACGTGAGCGAGGAGCGGCTGCGGCGGTTCTTTGTCAAGGATCACAACGGATATCGCATCCGGCGAGAGTTGCGCGAGATGGTTCTCTTTGCCACGCACGATCTGCTCAAGGATGCGCCGTTTTCCCGCATGGACTTGATCTCCTGCCGCAACTTGCTGATTTATCTCAATCGCCACGCGCAGGAACGGGTTCTCGACACGTTTCATTTCGCCCTCAAGCCGGGGGGCCTCCTGTTCCTGGGTACGTCCGAGTCGGTCGACGATGAAAACCGGCTTTTCCGCGTACTGGATAAGAAAAGCCGGATTTATGTCCGCCAGCCCGGCTCTCGGGTCGGACTTCCCGTGCCCTCGGGCCCTAGCTCGCTGGTTCGTGTTCTGAGCGCCCAATCGTCGGCCAAGGTGGAACCCGTCGTCCATGGCAAAGGGTTTGTCCAGGATTCGGTGGCAAGATATCCACTCACGATCAAGCGAACCATGGATCGCGCGACGCTCGCGGATCTGCACTTCCGGCTGATCGAGCAATTTGCTCCGCCATCGATCATCATCGATGCGGATCACGAAGTGGTGCATGTTTCCGAGCACGCCTGTGAGTTTTTGAAGTTCAGCGGGGGCGAACCGACAATCAATCTATTGCGTGTCGTGCTGCCCGCACTGCGTGTGGAACTGAGGACGGCGCTCTTCCGTGCCTCCGAGTCGAAAGAGACGGTGGAATCCGTTGGCTTGCCGGTCGAAATTGATGGCAAGTCCTACCTGGTCGATTTGCGCGTCGCGCCGGCACACGAGATCGTCCCTGGATACTTCCTCGTGACACTTGATAAACACCCAGCCGCCGCGGAGCAAGTGCCATCGGTCGAAGCGGTTCAATCCACCGCGCGGGATCCGGTAGTGCGACATCTTGAACGCGAGTTGGAGACGCTCAAGGTACGTCTTCGCGAAATTGTTGAGCAGTCCGACGCGTCAACGGAAGAGTTGAAAGCCAGCAACGAAGAGCTCCAGGCCATGAACGAAGAGCTTCGTTCGGCAACCGAGGAACTGGAAACCGGCCGGGAAGAATTGCAGTCGATCAATGAAGAATTGACCACGGTGAATCAGGAAATGAAAGTAAAAATGGATGAGATCGCCCAGGCGAACTCGGACCTGCAAAACTTGATGGCGTCGACAGCCATTGCGACCGTATTCCTCGATCGCGATCTGGCGATCACTCGATACACTCCCAGCGCGGTAAACCTGTTCCACCTCATCCCGAGTGACCTCGGCCGCCCCCTCGCGCATCTGAAGCACCGTCTCGAATACCCCGAGTTACTTGGGGATGTGGAACAAGTCTTGCAAACACTTGTGCCTGTTGAACGTGAAGTACGCGGCGACGGCGACTGGTTCCTGGCGCGGCTGCAGCCGTATCGCACGCTTGAAGACCACATAGGCGGTGTAGTGCTGACATTCGTTGACATCACAGAGCGGAGGCGAAACACCGAGGCATTGCGCGAACAACTGACCGAACTTGAGCGTTTCAACGCGTTGGCCGTGGGCCGGGAAACGCGAATGATTGAGCTGAAAAAAGAAGTGAATAGCCTTTGCTCCCGGTTCGGAGAGCCGCCTCACTACAATCTTGACTTCGACTCCGAAGCTGCTGTTATTTCTGGATCATAAAAGATGGCGGAGGACCGAGCCAACATGGATCAATCGCATGTCAGGCAGGTCGACAGCGAACAGTTGTTCCGATCGATTCTTCTTCTCCGTGAACAGGTGTCGCGGCAATGTGCGACCAATACGAACCTTGCGCAGCAGCTCGCCGCTGCCCGCACCGATAGCCGGGTCAATCGCGAAGCCCGCCGCGCGGCACTCAATCTCATGCAAGACGTGGCGGAGGCCCGTCTGGCCGAACAGCGTGAAAACGCGGAACGGCAGCGAGCCGAGGAGGAACTGCGCCTTCCGAGGAAAAATACCGGAGCCTGTTCGAATCGATGGACGAGGGCTTCTTCATCCTTCAGAGAATCGAGGCCCCGCTCGGATCGCCCGTAGACTTTCAAATCGTCGAGGCCAATCCGGCGTCCGCAATTCAATCGGGCGTCCGTAACGTGGTCGGAACATCCTTCCGGCAAGCGTTCCCGGCGGAAGAGGAAGTGTGGTACCAGACTTTCGACGACGTTCTCATCACCGGAGAAGCCATTCGCTGTGAACGTCTGCTCGTCACGCAAATGCGGGTCCTGGAACTCTACGCATTTCGCCTCCGAGGCCAGACGACGCAAACCGTGGCTGTGATTTTCAAGGACATCACCGAGCGCAAAGCCGCCGAGCAAGCGCTCGTCGAGGCGGATCGTCGCAAGGACGAGTTTCTCGCCACGCTGGCTCACGAGCTTCGCAATCCGCTCGCTCCGATTTGCAACTCTCTACAGCTTCTTCGGATATATTCCTGTAAGGACTCCGATTTTGAAGAAACTCTTGAAATGATGGATCGTCAGTTCAACTACATGCTCCGCCTCGTGGATGACCTGATGGAGGTTTCCCGCATCACGCGCGGCTCTGTCGAACTACGGAAGGAGGAGACCGACTTGGCCACGATCATACGAATGGCCGTGGAGACTAGCCGTCCCCTCATCCAAGAGCTCGAGCACGAGCTTACTGTTTCCATACCGCAGGCAATTATCCCGATTTATGGCGACGTCGTCAGGCTCGGCCAAGTCTTCGCGAACCTGCTCAACAATGCCGCCAAGTATACGGACCGCAGTGGTCATATCTCGCTCAGCGCCAGGCAGGAGGGAAACGTCGTCGATGTCGCGGTTCGCGATACTGGCATCGGCATCACGCCGACAATGCTACCCTCGGTGTTCGACATGTTCACCCAGGCTGACCGAGCAAGCAAACGTACTCAGGGCGGCCTGGGAATTGGCCTGACGCTTGCCAAACGGTTCGTCGAAATGCACGGAGGATCCATGTCCGCGCACAGTGAGGGACCTGGCAAAGGCAGTGTATTCAGCGTGCGCCTTCCAGTCCGCGATGCGGACCAAAAAGCAACGAATGAATCCGTTCTCTCGGCAGCAAGGTAGCGAGTGCATCTCCGTCGCGGCGTGGTCGTCGACATTGAGGCGGTTTCGCCACCTGAGCCGCCGGGTTCATCCTACATCTTGGGAATTCCCACACTATCTCACCAATGCAATCGCCATCTACCTGAACAAAATCACATCAATCTCTTCAAAATGGTATTGCGAATTATGGCTTTTGGTCCTCCGGGCGGCCGAACCGATCGTCGCGTTGACTTCCAGGTGACCGGACCTAAAATGCGTAGGTCTCGTGAATGCACCGTCGTCAAACTTCCGCCTGCATGGTCTCCTACCTTGTTACAATTTCTCCCATGAAAATCCTCACAGCCATTCCCGTTCATAATGAGGAGAAGTACCTCGAGGATGTGCTAACGGAGGTTTTGCGTCACGCCAAGAACATTCTGGTTGTTGATGACGGATCGACCGATCAGACCCCCCAGTTGCTCCGCCGCTTTGCTGATGTGAAGGTCATCCGCCATCCACGTAACCTCGGTTATGGTGCGGGTTTAAAGACAGCCTTCGAGGAGACGATCAAGGGCGATTTCGACGCCCTGGTGACTCTCGATTGCGATGGCCAGCACGAGCCCGCCCGGATTCCCGAGCTAGCCCGGCATCTCACGGAGGCCGATATCGTCTCGGGAAGCCGCTACCTTCAAATCTTCGATCCCGATCAGAAGCCTCCCGAGGAACGCAGGCGGATCAATATTGAAGTCACGCGCTGGCTCAACGAGTGCCTAGATTTGAAGCTGACCGACGCATTCTGTGGCTTCAAGGCCTACCGGAAATCCGCTCTCGAAGTCTTCGACATCACGGATCACGGCTACGCCATGCCACTTCAGGTCTGGGTGCAGGCCGTCCAGCACGGATTATCGATCGTCGAGGTTCCTGTGCCGTTGATTTATCTGGACGAGGCACGCGCCTTTGGTGGGTCGCTCGACGATTCTTCATTCCGGCTGAAGCATTACAAACAGGTCCTCCAGCAAGCCCTCGCCCGCGCGGGGCTCGAAGTGGCCGGAGGATGTCGAGGATGAAGAAAGGCCATCGCCTGCGGGCTCCCTCGACGGACGGCGGCCTGCTGGCGGTGCCGCCGCTCACCGAGGTCGCCGCCCAGTTTACCCGTGCCGCCGAGCGTCTGGCCGGCTGGGATCATGATTTTCAGGGCCGGCGGGCAGGCGTCTTGCGGGCCTTGGTGCATCGTGAAGTCATGGCCGCCGCATGCCAGTTCCTTCGCCGCCACGGCCTGGACACGCCCGAACAAGGGCCATGCTCGGGCGATGGCACGATGGTCACACCGCTGATCGTCACCGGCCACCAGCCCGAACTCTTTCATCCCGGAGTCTGGGTCAAGAATTTCGCCACGGCCGCGATCGCCAGGTCGCACGGCGGCCTGGGATTGAACCTGATTGTGGATAATGACCTGCCCAAGTCGTCGTCGATTCGAGTGCCGAGGATCGTCGATCACCGCATCCAGGTTCACCGGGTCGAGTTCGATCATTGGCAGGGTGAAATGCCCTATGAGGACCTCGTAGTCCACGACGAATCGCTTTTTGCCTCGTTCGGCGAGCGCGTACGAGCGGCTTTGGACGGGGTCGTCGCCGATCCAATTATCACAGACTTCTGGCCCCGCGCTTTGCGGCAAGCCAAGGCTGAGCCCACCCTGGGAATGCGAATCGCCCTGGCCCGTCGCGAGCTGGAGAGCCATTGGGGCTTCTCCAACCTGGAAATCCCGCTCAGCGAGGTTTGTCAGACCGAGGGCTTCTTCTGGTTCGCGTCCCACCTGCTGGCACACCTTCCGCGATTCCAGCAGATCCACAATGCGGCACTGAGCGAATATCGCGCGGTCTACGGCATCCGCAGCAAGAACCATCCGGTTTCCGCCTTGACGGTTCAGGGTGAGTGGCGTGAAGCCCCGTTCTGGGTCTGGCGACAGGGCCAACCTCGCCGCCGTGCGTTGCTGGCCCGCCAAACTCGGCGAACAATGCTGCTGAGGATCGCCGGCGAAACGGACCCGCTGATCGAATTGCCCCTTTCGCCCGACCGCGAGGCCTGCTGTGCCGTTGAGCGATTGCATGATCTCGCCAAAGCATCGATTCGACTTCGCACCCGAGCACTTACCACAACCATGTTCTGCCGCTACTTGCTCGGCGATCTCTTCATCCATGGAATCGGTGGAGCAAAGTACGATGAACTGGGAGACTCGATCGCTCGACAATTTTTCGGCATCAAGCCGCCGGAATTTCTGACTCTCTCCCTGACTGCATGGCTGGGTTTTCCTGATCAAAGAGCCACTTCCGCCGATCTTAATAGGCTTCAAGGCGCTGCCCGTGACCTGATTTATAATCCGGACCGCCATCTGACCGAACCGCTTTCACCTCAGGTTCGTAACCTCATTAGTGAAAAGCGCCAAGCAATTGCACGAGAAACTGGCACAAGGTCGGAACGAGTTGCCCGTTTTCGGGCGATCCGGGCCGCGAATGAGGCACTTCGAGCGCAGCTTTCGGACCCACTCCGGAAGCTGCAAACCGAGAAAGCTCAAGTGATTATGGACTTAGCGTGGAATCAACTGGCACACGGCCGCGAGTATGCATTTG
Organism: uncultured Planctomycetaceae bacterium; assembly: GCA_963797295.1. Classification (GTDB taxonomy): domain Bacteria; phylum Planctomycetota; class Planctomycetia; order Isosphaerales; family Isosphaeraceae; genus Aquisphaera. Next base: position 33,960 of record CAWCPP010000049.1, on the reverse strand, counting down.
TGCTGCACTCGGCACAGCGGTTGCACAATGTTATCAAAGGTTTGGGCTTTGATGCCGCCCTTTAATAGCAACACAAAGAGCAGATCGTGTTTACTTTGAAATGGTCGGATTGACCCGGCCAGTCGGCAAGCCTCGTAAAAATGGATGTTGAAAAATGCCGTAAGCTGGGTCAGAAGCTTGCGGCACGGGCGATTCGTAACACGTACAATGTGAGCAAGGCGTTGCGAGATGAGTAGCGTAGGATCCTCTTGGTCTTCGGCTGACAGTCCCCGCCCGGCGCGACGCATTACCAAAGTGGTCGACCCGATGAAAGTTCCATCGTCGGCGGTACGCTTGCCGTTTCGCCGCGGCTCGGTCGAGTACAGTCTTGGAACGGAAGCCGATCATGAAGCGGTTTACCAGACCTTGCTCCATGTCTTTCACGGTCCGGACCGGGAGACATTCCTGGGTGCGCTGAGTGACCCGGCCTATCGTCCGGAGCAGCGTCTGCTGGCCAAGGTGGATGGCCGCGTCGTGAGCCACGCTCACCTCACCGAGCGGGAAGTTCGCTACGGGTGCGCCTCGATACCGATCAATGGCGTCATGTGGGTTGGAACTCTTCCAGAGTTTCGCGGACTGGGGTTCGCACAGAACCTGCTGCGTCTGGCGGACGAGCGGGCCCGGGCCACAGGGCACCCATTACAGGCCCTCACGACCGGCATGCCCCAGTTTTACCGGCCCCTCGGCTGGGGTGTTTGCGGACGGCAAACGTATGCTCAGGCCCTGAGTCGCAACCTGCCGCAGGTCAGTGACGGGCTCATCGAAGGCAAGGCTGGCTTCTGGCACGTTCGTCCCTGGCGGCAGGTCGAGCTTGCCGACCTGATGACGCTCTACGACATGCAGTATTCGCAAGTCAGCGGTACGGTGATCCGCTCCGAGGAATACTGGCGGTGGCTGATCGGTCGACGCTATGCCCACGTCATCTGGGTGGTCTGCCAGGGTGAAGCCGTTCGCGGTTATGCTTTCGTGAAAGATCATAAGATTCTCGAGATCGCTACCGATCCGGCTCACCCTCAAGCGCTTCGTTCGCTTCTGGGCCGGGTGCGGGCCGAGGCACTCGAGCGGGCTTATCCGCAGGTGACGGTCCATGCCCCGGTCGGACATCCGGCCATCGAAGCCTTCATGACCGCCTCGGGCCGGCTGGTCGATCAGGATATGGTCGATTCGAGCTTGTCGATGTACCACATTCCCGACGTGGGCCAGTTCCTCAAGTGCATCGTTCCGGAACTCAGTCGACGCGCCATCGCGTCGGGCTGTGCTTTGCCACTGGAGCTGGGGATCACCACCGACGAGCACCGCTGGCTGATTCATATCGAGGGAAAGAATACACGGATCGAGCCCGACAAGCTCAGCCGACGTCACCTGACTCTTTCTCCTCAGAGCCTGGTGCGCTTGCTGATGGGCCACGCCAGCGTCGATTCCGCGGCCGGTGATGAAGGCTTCGTGGCCTCGACCGCGACGGCACTCGACGCCGCGCGAATTCTCTTCCCCGTGCAGCCGATCTGGCGCAGTCCGCTCGACGCCGCCACGGCGTGAGGCTTTTCGCCTGGTTCATTGTTCACCGATAGCGGGGATTTCGACGCTTGCAGAGTTGCACTCGCCGTCAGGGGATGTACCGTTGCTCGCGCAGCTCCGCGAACTTGCGGCGGAACATCTCCTGGGTGTCGACCACGTCGTGAAAACCGTACCGCCGGGCCTTGGTCGTGTCGGAGATGGTGTCATAAGGGATCCGGAAGACAAACTCGCCGAAGCCCCAGGAGACGAGCTCGTCGAGCCGATAGGGACGCAACCCGTGCTCCTTGATCAGTTGATCCCACACCGGGCCCTTGTCGCTCATCATCTCACCCAGTGGAAACGGCAACGCAGGCGCGGGCTTGATGCCGAAAAAGTCGGCGAAGTCGGGCCAGAGGTGCTCCCATCGGAAGTAGTCGCCGTTGGTGATATTGAAGAGCTCGTTGCCGCACCGCGGCTCGGTCGCAGCCCAGACGGCCGCCCTGGCAAGGTGCGCGACGTCCGTGGCCTCCAGAAGAATACTGAAGCCGGCCTGAGTGCCCGGGAACCAGAGCGGGATCCCGAGTTCTCGACACAGGGCGGCATAGACGGCGATCACCATGATGAGGTTCATCGGGTGTCGCGCCCCCGGGCCGATCACCAGGTTGGGCCTTAGTGCCGACCAGGTCCACGACTTGCCTCGCTGACCCTCGCGCAAGAAGTCTTCTTGATCATAGTAAAAGTTGGGCGGGAAATGGCGCGGGTCCGTTTCCTTGGCGGGCGTCTTGAAGGGTCCGAACTGGCAGCCATAGGCCTTGGTGCCCTGCATCTGGCAAATGTGCACCAGGCCGGGCGCGGCCGCTTCGACAACGTGAACCAGGTTGCGAAGCATCGCTCCATTGACGGCGACCTGGCCGCTTTCGCTGGACTGCTCCTTGTACGCCGCATAGAAGACGTGGGTAATCTCGCGCAGGCCCGCGAGCTTGTCGCTACAGTCCCTGGGGTCGAGCAAATCGACTGACAGGAATCGGGCGTGGTTCACGGCCTCATGCGGTTTCCGGGCCAGCGCGATGACTTCCCAGTCACCGCGTCCGGTCAGGCACTCGACGATGCCCCGGCCGATGATTCCACTAGCTCCCGCAACGAGAGCGACTTTTTGTGCCATCGCTTCGTGGCCCTGGTTGGCGATTAGCCGCCGTTTTAGTGACCATGTCCGTGTGCGGCCTCGGCGGAACGGGATGCGTCGACCGCAGCGTGCCCAGATCCGTTAGGCAGGTCGGTTGTGGTAACGGACGCTCCGTCGGCGGTCCCGGCGCGTGACTGGAAGCCGTAGAAGAAACGGAGTGCCGTCGCCATGAATCCACGCTCGAGGCGGGTTTTCTGGAACTGGCCGCCGAGGTCTCGAATCAACTGGCCGTATGTGGGATAGATCTGGATGGTCCTGGCCAGATCGGCCAGACCGAGCCCCGCGCCCATGGCCACCACCAGTTGTTGCAAGACCAGGCTCGCCTGCGCTCCCATGATGGTCGCCCCCAGAATCGAGCCCGATGGCGAGGCAATCACCTTGGCAAAGCCCTCGGGCTTGCCGTCGATCCGGGCGCGGTCAATGTCGGCGTAATTCACGCGGAAAACGTGATGCTCGAGCTCTTCCGCCTTGGCCTTGGCTTCTGAGATGCCGACCGTGGCAACCTCGGGGTCGAGGAACGTCGCCCACGGCAGGTTGGTGTAATCGATTTTCCGGCGGCGTCGGAGCAGGGCATTCTGGAAGGCCACTTCGGCCTCGGCCTCGGCCGCGTGGGTGTACTGATGCCGCTTGAGTACGTCGCCGATCGCGTAGACGCGGATCGCATGGGTCTGGAGCATCTCATTGACCTCGATGCCATGATCCGGGTCGGCATGAACGCCGATGGCTTCGAGGTTCAGGTGGTCGACGTTGGCAAGACGAGACGCCGCGATCAGGATTTCTTTGGTAGATACTTCGGCACGCTGGCCGGTCTCACCATCAATGTACCTACAGACTTTCTGGTCGCCCCGCTGCTCGACTTTTTCAATCGTCACCTTCCGCTTGATGGTGATTCCTTCTCCGGTCAGCATGCAGGCGATGTGTCCCGAAACCTCAGCATCCTCGCCCGGCAGAATGCGGTCTTCTTCCGTCAAAACCGTGACCTTCGACCCCAGCCTGGCAAAGACCTGGGCGAACTCCATGCCGATCGGCCCCGCCCCGATCACCGTCAGGGTCTCGGGAACCTGGGTCAGCGACCAGAGCGAAGCGTCGTCGAGATATCCCGCCTCGCGCAGGCCGGGAATCGATGGCGGCGCAGGCCGTGAGCCGGTGGCGATCACAAACCGCTGACCTTCAATTCGCTTGCTGCCGTCCAGCAACACGGTGTCGTAGGCATCGAAAGCGGCGGTGCCGTGAAAGACGTCGATTCCTCGGGCGGCAAGCGCTTCGTCCGAACGTTCGGCAGCCGATGATTGGGCAACGGTCCGGAGCCGGTTCAGCACCGAGGCAAGATCGACGCGGGGCGGGTCGACGTGGATTCCAAACTCACCGGCACCGCGAATTTGTTGCACCAGGCGAGCCGCCTGCACCAGGCCCTTGCTCGGTACGCACGCCGGCAACCAACCGCTCTCCGTGGGAGAACTCTTGTCAATCAGCGCAACACCAGCGCCAACGCGTGCGGCCAGCGTGGCCAGGTGCAAACCCCCGGAGCCTCCACCGATCACCACAAGGTCATACATTGCCGGTGTCTCAAAGTATTTATCAAAATGAATGAGGTCGCCAGACAGCCTGGGCGATCCTGGGACGCCGCCGTCGCCAGGGCGTAGCATGCCGTGAATGGGCACTATACACTCTGGGTTGATTGCTGACCACAGTTTACCCTCCTCATACTCGGGTGTGCCATGTCCAAGAAGGTTGCGATTTTCTGGCCCGGGGACTACCGAACCAAGCCCAATGAATGGGCGCTCGCACAGTCGCGAGAGACGACCGAGCAACTGGTCGCCGCGCTCAAGAAGCTGGGACGTTCGCCGTACGTCATCCCGGACTACTTGACGCGTCCCGACCAGTCCATCGCCCGGCTCGGGCCGATCGACGACCCGATCGTCGGGGTCTTCGTGCACTGGACTTACGCGCCCCATACCGTCGATGGCGTCGTCGGCAAGGAGAACCCCCTGCTTCTGGCCTCGAATTTCTCGGGTACCTGGCCGGGACTGGTGGCGTTGCTGAACACCGGCGCCTCGCTGGAGAGCGTCGGCCGAGCCGCGTCGCGCGTCTGGACCGACGCACCCGACTGGACCGCCGACGCGCAGTTCATGGAACGGCTCGACGAGTGGTGCTCGACGGGTCAGATCGGATACGACACCGGCGAGCTTCATCACTCCGCGGCCATCGCCTCCCAAGCGGCCGCCACCGCCGAGCAGGTCCTCGCGGCGATCCGCCAGAAGCGGATCCTCGCGCTCATGCTCGGCGATACGTCCATGGGAATGATCAACGGCTATTTCGGCCCGCGCGTCCTTTACAAGATCGGCTTCTCCGAACACAAGGTCGACCAGGCGTGGCTGATTGACCGGGTCAAGACGGTTTCCGACGCGCGTGTGGACCAGGCGTTTCAATTTGTCCAGGACAAGGGTGTTGTCTTCCACTGGAAGGAGGCCGACGCCGAGGACTTCACCGCCGAAGCTACCCGGGAACAACTCCGCGGCTACCTCGCCGTGCTCGATCTGCTCGACGAGTTCAAGGCCGACTGCCTGGGCTGGCAATATCAGCTTGGCCTGCTGAAACTACTTCCGCCAAGCGACTTCGCCGAGGGCCTGTTCAACTCTCATGCCCGGCCCGAAGGCAACGGCCACGCCGTCATGACAAGCACCGAGGCCGACCAGGGTAACCTCATCCCGATGGAGCTCATGAAACGACTGCTCGAATCCAAGGGACTTCCCGGGGCTGTCATGTTTCACGACGTCCGCTGGGGAGCCAAACACGACGGTCGATTCCTCTGGGTGCTGCTCAACTCCGGAAGCTGTGGCGCCTATGCGTTCAACCACGACGTCAAGAGCCTGAAAGGCGTTCATAGTTATCGTCAGCCGGCCGGCTACTTCCCGGTCCCCGGCGGTACCTTCACCGGGGTCAGCCTTGCGGGACCGATCACCTGGGCCAGGGCCTGGCTCGACCGTACCGGACAGCCGGTGATGGAAATCGGCCGGGGCGAATCGGTAACCCTACCTGAGGATGTTCGAGAATCGTGGTGGCGCGGGACCACGCGGCAGTGGCCCTTCATGGCCGCCGATCTCGGTTGCTCGATGGAAACCATCATGGCCCACTACATGAGCAACCACATAGCCGTCGCCTATGGCGATATCTTCGGCGAGATGGTCGCCCTCTCGCAGTCGCTCGGCTTCAAGGTGCGGATCATGTCGTCTCAGCCCGTGGCAGCATGATCTGTCTTGATTCTCGACTTCGCCCGTGTTCATAGCGCAAGGGTGAAGTCTCGGTGGGGCCGGCTCGAGTCAGACCGACCTGGCCGGCCCCGCTATCCGGCCCGAGGAGCGATTCCACGAATTCGGGCAACCCGCTTTGCGCAGGCCGGATACGTTGCTAGACTAAGATGGAACCCCTCGACGAATTCCTTCAGACGAACCCGTGAGATCAGACTGGCCATGGAACCCGTGGTCATCGCCTGCGGCGGTTGCAGTGCGACCATCCGCATCCGCCATCCCGAGATCGCCCGGCAACGTGTGTGCCCGCGCTGTCGTACGGTCCTGACGCGCGGCAACGAACCCGGTCCGCTTGGCGGTTGGAACTCTTCCGCTCCATCGGCAATCCCGCTGCAAGCGGGTGTTGTGGAAGGTCCATCATATGAGCCTCGCCCCGCTCTTCATGGCATGGTTCATCGCAGGGTCATGGTACGACCGACTTGCCAGTTGATCGCGGCTTTGCTGCTTGCCGCCGGAGCTGTGCTGGAAGCCGTGGCTTCCGTTTCCGGTTCACCCCCCGAGTTCGTCAGCCATGCAGCTCAGGCCGGAGTCACGTTGGCCGCCAGCAATACGCCCGCGGCCGTTCTGCCTGCTAGCCCGGCACATCCGGTAAGGCCTGCGATCCATCGCGATCGAGACCAAGGTACGCGAGCAGGCCGCTGCTCGTCTTCCTGGCACGCCCGTTTCGCCGTCGCCGAACTTTATTGCTCAGCAGGCGACTTCCGCTCAGCCGGACGACACGCCACTCGTTGAACCGCACCGCAGCCCCAATCCGGGCCGTCCGGATATGGAGCCAACGGAATCAAGACCAGATGACAATGCTCTTGCTTCCTCGGACCAGAGGACGGCTCCGATCCCGTTCGAATTGACGGCCGCGGCTGCCCGTGGCATGCACAACGCCGGAGACGACATCCCACGGTATAAAGTGCGGGATGAACAGGGCCAGCCCGTGGTGGCCCGGCTCCACGGGCGCCACGAGGGAACCTCCGCGCTCATCCTCCCCGATGGCCAGCTTGGTATCCCGAACATGCTAGTGCCCACCGATGAACCGTTTCAACCGTTCAAGGCCGAGGAACTGCTCGAGCGGCTGCGAAAAGGCCCGTTAGGGGACTTCAAGGTTCAGCAGACTACACACTATCTCATCTTCTATCAGTCGAGCCGAGCGTTTGCAGAGGCCAGCGGTCGCTGGCTCGAAGACTTGTACAAGCGCTTGCTTGACGCCTTTCGCAAGCACGACATGCCGGTGCACGACACGGAGTTCCCACTCGTCGCCGTGATCTATCAGACGGAACGCGACTTCCGGGTAAACAAGCGAGTCGACCCGGAAGTCCAGGCCGTTTACGAGATCTATACGAATCGGATCCACTTCTACGAAAAGTCCGATCGCGACGAGAACGCGCCGAACTCTCCGCCTTGCGCAAGCCCCAGACGGTCGTTCATGAAGGAACCCATCAGGTCCTTCAGAACATCGGCGTTCATCCCCGGCTCGAGCGCCTGGCCGATCTGGCTGGTCGAGGGTCTGGCCGAGTACTGTTCCACACCGGCTACCTCGCGCAAGGGAGGCAAGCCGACCTGGGACGGCCTGGGAATGATCAACGGCCTGCACATGGCGACGATCCGCGAGTTGCAAGATCCACTTGCGGTCGCCTTCCGCGGCGACGGGGACCAGGCCAAAGCGATGGTGGGACAGCCGGGTAAACCGCTCGTCGAGTGCCTCGTTCGCAAGACTCATCTCACGCCCACCGAGTATGCCCTGGCCTGGGCGATGACCCACTACCTGGCGTTCAAGCGGCAGGACGATTTCGTTGAGTACCTGAAGGCGATGAGCCAGATTCCCCCGCTCGAGCCCAGAACGCCCGAGGACCATCTGGCCGAATTCCGGAAAGCCTTTGGCGCGGATCTCGTCAAGATCGACAAGACAATCGACGGCTACCTGAAAAAACTCGCCAAGCAAAAAGGCTACGACCCCATGCCGTATTACGCGGCGACTTACGAGCAGACCTTGCCCGCCGGCCTGCTCAAACGTGCCGCGATGGTCAGCCAATCGCCGCAGATGATCCAGCAATGGGTCGAGGAAATCAGCAGCCCGCTTGGCGCCCCGCCTAACTGGCAAGCCCTGCCCTTCACCAGACGTGCGCAGGCCCTGCTTGCGGTTGAGGAATGGATGAAGTCGCGCTGAACGCCTGCGCGGACGGCCTAGCCAAACGCGACATCAGTCGCTATTATTTTGAGTACGTCGAGATGTCCCACCGGTCGTCTGGACGACAGTGCTCGCTGGGGACGTAGCTCAATTGGGAGAGCGCCTGGTTTGCAACCAGGAGGTTGGCGGTTCGATCCCGCTCGTCTCCACTAACTGATTGTTTAGTAGAGATTTACAGCAATTAAGCTATTCATTTAGAGCTGCTTCGCTGCAAAGGGCGGTCGTCGCAGCGAGTCGGCAGCCCGAGTCGCAATACCAATCCTGTCTTGCGCTTACAACAATCGTTTATTGGATCTCATAATCATTTTTGAGCCTAGTGTAAACCAGGCTTTTTCGAAGTCCCTACCACCTTCCGCAAATTTGCACTAAGTCCATTACGATCTGACGTTTACTACGATACCGTCGCTGAGAGAGGGCCATGACTCATGTCGGGCATTTGGTCTCGATGGCGGAGCGTCACTGTCGTCTGAGTCGTAGCGAGTGGAGCGAATGTCTTTGAAGCCGCGGCTGGAAAGGATGATATGTACGCCCTAACAGTATGTGGTGGCCCTGCTCTTGGAGGGTAAAGATTGTTACCAAAATGACCGCAAAAGAAGCAGGGCCATCGCGCCACACCGAAGCCCAAGACTTCGGGTGAAATCTCCAGGCTGATGAGCCGGCGGTGTGCGACAGGTGCTGTCGATCCACACGTGAGCTTCGGTTTTTTCGACAGAACGGCGGGTACGTCACTGCCTATATATCATCGCATTGGATTCGCATCGGGCTCGCCTCCCCGCACAAAGACTGGTTTGGAAAACATCGGCCAGCTTTTCGCCGTTCCGTTCAGGATCTGATGGGCGGCTCGTCTAGGAACGCCAGGTTGCGCTCTGGGCAACTCGCCGCGAACTGGCCTGACTGAGCGCAGTGCACCTTCGCGGCGGTGTGGTAGTGTTGAGCGCGATTGAACGTGATGCTCCGCTCTCCTCGAACGGACTGGTGGCCACACTGCCAGTGGATGTACCCGAGGTGACGCTGTTTCCGATGGATGCCCGGAAGGTAACGGAAAAGCTCGTTGTAGCCGCCGTGTTGGTTAACGTCGAGGTCGAATCTTCGGTGACGCCATTGGAAAACATGTTCACTTGGGCCGACTGCCACGCGGGAGAGTTAATCGCGTTGACAACCCCGTCGATCGTGGCCCACGTGTGGGTGAAGGCCACACTCCCAAAATTCGCCAAAGGCAGCGTACTGACTCCATTCGACGGCGCTTCGATGATCCACTCGGTGCAATTTCGTTGGGGTTGCGGATTCTGCGTTTGGGAAGAGCTTTGGTACGTAATGAACGAATCGTTCGCGTGGCTGTGGTCGATGATCGACAACTGGAACTGGCCAGCGTGGGCGCCGGTGGTATTGTATTGGACCAAGGCGGTGATCGAATCGCCAGGCAAGACTGTCATGCTGCTGATGATCTGCTCAGGCTGCCCCGCCCCCGTCGAGTACATCTCGTACCACGCATAATAGACGGGGCGACCATTAACCACGTTCTGGCTGGTCCCGACTTGCTCGACGGTGGATCCGTTAAACCCGTCGATTCCCACCCAAACGCTTGAGTAGGTCGATCCGCTCGATGGACCCGTCACTGCCGGGACATTCCACGTGCCACCTACAGATGTCACTGAATTCGTCTGCGGCTGGCGAAGATTGGTTTCGGCCACATAGCCCGACCAATTCGAGCTCGAGTAGGAAATAGGCGGAGTGCAGAACAATATGCTTAATTGGCCACCTGCGCCTACACTGATCGAGTAGACGTGCTGATCAATTAAACTGTTGCTGGAGGGCGGATTCTCGTACAGGTTCCCGGAAGCCGTGAGAAAATAAACGTTTCCGTTGCTGTCGACGAGAAAGTCCTGAATCGGGCCGAAGGAAGCGGAGAGGGTGCTCCTGTTCACCGTCACCGCATTCGAGGCGTAGATTCCAGGGCCGCCCAACACAGCCGAGTTTCCAGCCAGGCTGCAGTTGGTCAGAGTCACCGCGGTCGCGGCGTAGATCCCGCCCCCGTAGTCCTTCGCGGCCGTGTTGTTGGCCAGCGTGGTGCCGTTGAGAGTCAGCGAGTTACCGAAGGAGAAGATGCCGCCGCCGTTGTAGGTGGCGGTATTGCCGGAGACGGCGCCGCCGGTCACCGCCAGCGTGCCGTGGTTGAAGAGGCCGCCGCCCGTGTTGGCCGTGTTGCCGGTGACGGTAGTGCCGCTCAGGGTCGCCGTGCCGTCGGGTAAGTATAGGCCCCCGCCCGCGCCGGCCCTGTTGCCGGCAAGGCTGCAGTTGGTCAGCGTCAGTACGCTCGAGTCCCAGATGCCCCCGCCGTACTTGTTGACCCTGTTGTTGGCGATCGAGGTCCCCGAGACGGTGAGCGAGCCGCCTTCTGAGAGGATGCCACCTCCGTGATACCAGGCGGTGTTGCCCGAAATCGAACCTCCGGTCACGCTCATCGTGGTCCCATCGAAGAATATACCGCCACCCATGCTGCCGGCGGTGTTGCCGGACACGGTCGTGTTACTCAGCGTCGCCGCGCCGTCGACTTCATACAGGCCTCCTCCCAAGACGGCCGAGTTGCCGAGGAGGTTGCAGTTGGTCAGCGTCAGTGCGCTCAAATCCCAAATTGCGCCGCCGTACTTGCTGGTGGCCTTATCGTTGGCCAGCGTGGTGCCGCTGAGCGTCAGCGAATTGCCCTCAGAGAGGATGCCACCTCCGTGATACCAGGCGGTGTTGCCCGAAATCGAACCTCCGGTCACGCTCATCGTGGTCCCATCGAAGAATATACCGCCACCCATGCTGCCAGCAGAGTTGCCGGACACGGAGGTGTTACTCAGCGTCGCCGCGCCGTCGACTTCATACAGGCCTCCTCCCAAGACGGCCGAGTTGCGGAGGAGGTTGCAGTTGGTCAGCGTCAGTGTGCTCAAATCCCGAATCGCGCCGCCGTACTTGCTGGTGGCCTTATCGTTGGCCAGCGTGGTGCCGCTGAGCGTCAGCGAATTGCCCGAGGAGAAGATCCCGCCGCCGTCGTACCAGGCGGTGTTGTTGGAGACGTTGGTGACTCGGGTCACCGTCAACCCACCCGAAGTGGATACCAGGTTGTTCGCTGCAAGCGTGCCATGATTGAAGATGCCGCCGCCCATACTACTGGACGTGTTGCCGGAGATGATGGTGCCGCTCAGCGTCACCGAGCCGTTATCGAAAAGGCCGGCACCCAAGACGGCCGAGTTGCCGGAGAGGGTGCTGTTGGTCAGAGTGAGCGTGCCCAAATCGTAGATTCCTCCACCGTACCTGGCATTGCCCCCCGCGATGGTGATGTTGGTGAGGCTGGCCGTCACCCCTGCTTCGACCGTGAACACACTGAAGTTTGAAGACGGGCCGCCCCCCTTCACGGTCAACCTCGAATCACCGGGGCCGTTGATCGTCATGTTCGCGGTGATGTCCGGCAGCGCCCTCGACAGTTGAAGCGTGCCCGTCACGGCGAAGTCGATGGTGCTGCCGGGGTAGCTGTCGGCTTCGGTGAGCGCGTACCGCAGGTCGCCGTAGAGGCCCGAGCCGGCGCCCGTGTCGCCGAGTGAGTTGACAGTGAAGGTGTATCCCGACAAGAGCGTGCGTGTCTCGACGCTCTCGAGTGTGGGACGGAATGCCCGCCTCAGTCTCTTGATGTCGTTGCGGGAACGGAGGAACCGGCGGCGGAATGGGATCGAAGGTGCCATTGTCTGACCTCGTCTGGGATGAGTTGGTGGTTGGTCAACATCGGTCTGAAGGGTTGAGACGGACTGGACGTGCGACGAATCTCGGTGCCCGTCGGTGCCTGGTGACAGTCTCACACTGGGGCCAAGCTTCGCATCGGCTCGGGTACGTCGGAGAGCGCCTCGTCGGGCAGCACGAACGAACTGTCCAGCAGAGTCTGATCGTCGTTGACCAGGTCGGGGAACCGCCGGCCGGGGAGTACCTGCACGGCGAAGATTTCTTGCAGCGCGTCCTCGAACCTCAGGAACGCCACCGTCTTGCCGGTGACGATGTCAAGCACCCAGACACCGCAGCACCGCTCGGTCGGCTGCTCGGTGATCGGGATGCCGCTGAACTCGGCCGTCTCCCTCACCTGCGACAGCCCGACGAAAGCGAACCGGCCGAGGAAGTCGAGCCCGCGGGTGAAGCCGGGCAGCGCGGCGATCGGGTCGTACCGGCCCGAGTCGGGGTCGACAAGGCCGACCGAGCCTGTCCCCGATTCGAGCAGCCAGAGACGACCGGCGTGCCAGCGGGGCGAGTGGGGCATCGACAGCCCGCTCGTGATGATCTCGCCGGAGGGCACGTCGATCAAAACTCCGCCCCGCGCCTTGCCGGCGCCAGCCCGCGGCGGTATCGGTCGCGCCCAGCGCCGTGACGTAGCGAGGCTGACCGTCACGCATGCCGAGCCCGTTCAAGTGGCAGCGGTCTTCGGGTACCAGCGCCGAAACAAACGGCGGCCGCCAGCGGGGCACGAAGCTGTGCAGGGTGTCGCGGTTGCAGAGGCATGAGAACCGGGTGTTTACGATCCAAAGCTCGTCACCAGCCCAGGCCATCTCATGGACCTGGATGTTCCCGGTGCAATGGAGGCGCGGGGGAGGAAACAGGCGTCGTGCTGTCCCGCCGGTTCGAGCTTGGCCGCGACCGCCGGGACGTTGTGGAACTCACTGATTTCCAGTCGCGTCCCGATCGCCAGGCGATCGCCCGCCAGGGCCAGGCCCATCGGGCTGCGAAATGCGCGGAAATGCGTGTTGAGGTTCTGGCCCTCGGCCCGCACGAGGACCAGCTTGCCCGCCTGGTAGGTGGTCACCAGCAGCGAGGCGCCGAGTTGGTCCAGCAGAAGGGGAAAGCCCCCCGTGTGCACACTCCGCAACGGTGACGGCCCGGAAGCGGTCTTGGCCTGTGATGGTTGTCGATCCTGCTCGAACTCCAGCCGCCTGCGGTCCCGATAGGCTGAGTGGCCCGTCGATCCGTCATTCGACGCTTCGAACACAGATCCATGGTCAATTCTGTCGCGGGAACTGGCCTCTTCGGTCGAGGCCGAAAGCTCGCCGGGGGAGACAGCGGCGTTACAGACACAAGTCGGGGTCAGTCGTGCCAGCATGGGCGAAGTTCTCCTCGGAGGAAGCAGGGGGAAACCTCGCGGGGGCCGACTATTGATTCTGATTAGGGCGATGCCGCCTGTCGATCCCCGCCTCCAACCGGATAAGCGAGAGCCGAGGCCGGTCGCCGCAAGGTCCCTCAAAGTTTCCCTTAGCCACTGGAAACTTGATCCAGGGATGCGGTAGTATCCATCGAATCCGTCAGAAGGACTGACGCAGCTTCGCGTGATCCACTCCAGGTGCTGACGGTTCCATGGACGAATCTTTCGATCGAACGATCGAGATCCAGATCCGGCTCGACCGCTTGCGCGGGGGCGATCGCGGAGCGCTCGATGAGCTCTTAACTGCCGCCCGCGATCGGCTGGCGCAGCTGGCCCGCAAGATGCTGAAGGGCTACCCGGGCGTGGCCCGCTGGGAGCAGACCGACGACGTCGCCCAGAATGCTCTGATCCGGCTGGACCGCGCCCTGCACGCGGTCGCCCGCCGACGGCGCGCGACTTCTTCCGCCTGGCCGCGGCCCAGATCCGCCGCGAGCTGATCGACCTGGCCCGGCACTACTCCGGCCCGCAGGGGCTCGGGGCGCACCACTCGACGCGGGCGGGCCGCGAGGGCTCGGCCGACCCAGCCGATGCTTGTCGGTGCCGGACACGACCGACGACCCGGGCCGTCTGGCGGCCTGGGGCGAGTTCCATCGCGCCGTCGAGTCGCTGGGCGAGGCGGACCGCGAGCTGTTCGACCTGCTGTGGTATCAGGGGCTGACCCAGGCCGAGGCGGCGCGAGTCCTGGGCGTCACCGAGCGGACCGTCAACAGCCGATGGCTGGCGGCGCGGGTCCGATCTCAGCGATCGTCTCGGCGGCCAGCTCCCCATCTGATCACACTCACCGAGGAGTTTGACGCCGATGTCGACCGATCCGAACGAGGACCGGCTGGGCGAATTGCTGCTGCGCTGGGACGAACTACGGCGGCAGGGCCGCGACGTGGACGCCGCGGATTTCTGCGACGACTCGCCCGGAACTCGTCGCCGAGTTGCGTCGGCGGATCGAAGCCGTACGGGCCATAGATTCGGTCCTCGAATACGGAGACCCGACATCGACGCTCCGGCGTCGAGCCCCGAGCGGCGCGATCGAATCGCCGGCTGCCCGATGTCCTCCGCGCCGCGGCGGTCTATCGGCCGCAGCGGCACCATGCCAGGGCGGGCTGGGCGAAGTGCTCACCGCCTATCAGGAGGAGCTGGACCGGATGGTGGCGCTCAAGCGGATCCGGCCCGATAAGCTCCACGGCGACGGCCCGGCGGCGGTTCCTCCGCGAGGCGGTGATCACCGCCCGGCTGCAGCATCCCGGCATCGTCCCGATCTACGGCCTGGGCCATGACGACGACGGGCCGTTCTACACCATGCCCTTCATCGAGGGCCGAGACCTTGCAGGAGGCGATCGAGGCATTCCACGCCGCCGATTCCCTCCGCCGCGACCTTGGCCAGCGGAGTCTGAAGTTCCGCGGTTGCTCCAGCGGTTCATCGCGGTGTGCAACACGGTGGCCTATGCCCACGACCAGGGGATCGTGCACCGCGACCTGAAGCCGTCGAATATCATGCTGGGCCCTTACGGCGAGACCCTGGTGATGGACTGGGGCCTGGCCAAGCGATTCGGGGCGGACGAGCCAGTCGACCGAGGTCGAGGACGAAGTGCCCTCTCCGAGCCCTTCCCCAGACGATCTGACCGCCACGGGGGTCGTGCTGGGCACGCCGCAGTACATGAGCCCGGAGCAGGCCCAGGGCGAGCCGGTCGGGCCCCGCCAGCGACATCTTCAACTCTGGGCCTGATCCTCTACGCGATCCTGACCGGGAAGTCGGCCTTCGATGAGTCGAGCTTCCGCGGCGCAGACCCGCTGAAGGCGGTGGCGAGGCGGAGGTCGTTCCGCCGCGGAGCCGGGACCTAAGCCTGCCCCGGGCACTGGAGGCGATCTGCCTCAAGGCCTTGTCGGCGCGGCCCGAGGACCGATATGCCTCAGCCCGGCCCTGGCCGATGACGTCACGCGATGGCTGGCCGACGAGCCGGTGACGGCCTGGCGCGAGCCGTTCTCGGTCCGTGCGCGGAGGGGGATGCGGCGGCATCGGACGCTGGTGGCGGGGGCGGCGGCGGCGATGGTCGTCGCTGTGGCGTCGCTCTCCGTCGGCAACGTATTTGTCGGAAGACAACGCGATCGTGCCGAGCGAAACCTTCTGATAGCCCGGCAAGTCGTTGATGAGATGTACGGGCAACTCGCGGAGAAGCTGGCCGACCAAAAAGGTATGGACGCCTACCAACGTGAACTCCACGAGAAGGCGTTGCGGTTCTACGAGCAGTTCGCATTGCCGCAGAATTGGGCGCCGGCCGTTCGCTTCGAGGCGGGTAAGGCGGGTCAGCGGGTCGGTCTTATCCAGGCTAAGCTTGGTCGGCTGAAAGAGTCCGAGGTCGCTTATGCGAGGGCGATCGGAATACTCGAGGCGCTAGCGGCTGAGAACCCGGCGAAGCCAGAGTATCAACAGTTGCTGGCCGCTGCCCACCTCGACTTGGGCAACCTTTACCAAGAAACAGGTCGGGGCCCCGAAGCCCAAACGACGTTCCGGCGGGCCCTTGCGATCCGGCAGGAGCTGACTCGCGATCATCCGGAGATTGGCGTCTATCGAGAAGAATTGGCCATGATCCGCAACAATCTTGGAGCCCTTCATTTTAGACGAGGTCGGCTGGCCGATGCTGAGACGATGTATCGGCAGGCCGTGAGGGATGGTGAGCAGTTGGTGCGCGACCACCCCGACATCGCAATGTATCGGCAAGGGCTGGGGTATTCCCAACTCAACCTGGGCAACGTCTACAGGGACACCGGCCGGCTCCTCGAGGCCGAGGCGACTCTCAAGCTGGCCTTGGCGACCAAGGTAGCCCTGGCTAACGACTATCCCCGATCCATGACGTACCAGAGCGAACTGGCGCTTGCCTATAACAACCTGGGCAACCTCTACTTCAGCTACATCGCACCGAGTCGGCCTTCCGAGGCCGAGTCGGCGCACCAGAGTGCCCTGCTGATCCGGCAAAAAATGGCCGACGATCATCCTGATCTTGTTACATACCAATTCGATCTATCCAGCAGCTTCCAGAATCTGAGCAACATCTACCAGGCTACGAATCGGCTGTCGGCGGCAGAGGCGGCGTCCCGGCGGGCCGTGTCGATCCGGCAGAAGCTGGCCGATGATTACCCCAATGTCGCCGATTATCAGAATGAAGCGGCCGCCAGCCACGGTACCCTTGCGTCGGTGTACTACAACCTCGGTCGACTGGCCGAGTCCGAAGCCGAGTACCGGAGGGCCGTGTCGATCAGCGAAAACCTGACCGAGCGACACCCGGAGCAGGTCGAATATGCGCTCACGCTCGGCGCGACCTGCTGCAACCTCGGTAGTCTCCTGAGGCATAGAGGTGAGCCTCAGGCCGCCCTCGATTGGTACGCTGCCAATCCAAGAACTTCAAGCCTTGCTTCAGCGGGAGCCTCGACACTCCGACACTCGGGAGGCCCTCCGCCAGACGCGTCTGGGGCGTGGGCTGGTGTTGACCGCCCTGCGACGCCATGCAGAGGCTTTGAGTTCATATGATGCTGTACTCGAATTGGACGATGGACAATCCCGCGATGAGATCCGTTTGGCACGCGCGGCACGCGCAATCTCGTTCGCTCAACTGGGCGACCATGCACGTGCCGCGACGGAGGCATCAAATTTGACTTCGGACCCGGCAGTCTCGGGCGAGACTCTGTACAACGCGGCCTGTGCCTTCGCTCGCGCCTCGGATTCGGCCTGGCGCGATGCCGCCCTGCCTGCGGAGCTGCGGAAAGCGCTTGCCGAACGATATGCCACGCGCGCTGTGGGGCTGCTGGCTCGAGCCCGTCAAGCCGACTTCTTCCATTCCCCCATCACCTGCGCGAACCTCACGAAGGATGCGGACCTGGACCCGTTGCGCTCGCATCGAGATTTCCAAATGTTGATGAGCGATCTAGTTTTCCCGGCCTATCCGTTCGCGCCGTAAGTGCTCAGGCTCTCCGTTGGGCGGGAAAAACGGGGACGTTGGGCTGGGAAAACGGGGACGTAGCGGCGGGAAAAACGGGGATGTAGCGGCGGGAAAAATGGGGACGTAGAATCGTTCTCGGTGGAGCGTGGATCGGAGCGATGTATCGCTTTTCCCCGGCTCGACAACCGGACCGGCGCCCCGGCCCTGCAGGATGCCTAGCGGATCTGATCCCAGGTCTGGGCGTCGATACCGGGGAAACGGTTCAAGTGCGCCAGATTAGTCGTCGCGATGGTGACGGAATCTCCGGGCTGGCCGGCGAGCGCCGCTTGGCCGGCCAGAAGGGAGTCGGCGTCAAGAGCGTCGGGCGATGCCGTGGGTATCCCCGACTGTCGAAGGTAGGCCCAGAACTCTGCAGCCTTGATGATCACATCGGTCGTCAAGGCCAAGTGGTCGAAGCCGCTGTTCGGATCGAGAGCGTAATCGAGACGTCGCAAGCTTCCGACGGCGCGGATGCGCAGGAGTTCTCGACGAACCTCGTAATGCGCAATATCGGGGATGATGACAACAGCGCCGGCTGCCAGGATGGTATTCAGCCATGCGAGACATCGGACGACTTGCGGCTTACTGGGAGCGCGGACAATCATGCCAAGCGGCCCGCTGTCCAGCAGGATCAACCGCGCCATGATCAATAGAGACCTTCGAAGAGTTTCCGATGGGGACGATGTGCGTCGAGATCGCCATGGCTTCCTCCCATGCACCCGGCGGATCCTCATCAGGCATGGCCAGCATCTTATCGACGAACGCGGCAATGGCGCGGGCCTTTTGGGCCTGTTCCTCCGGAGTGATCGGGAGAACGCGGCCTGTGGCGTCGTTGCAGGGAACACGACGCTGAGAAGACGCGCGAGCATGGCCCTCCAGGTCGGCCTCCTTAACCGTGTTCACGTCAGGTCTCTCATCGAGCCTACCCATTGTCTGGCTCCCCTCGCTTGAGATATCATCGATCCTCTGATTATACGCTGTCCCGCCTGGGCACGGAAGCTTGAGACGAGCGCGCCCAGTCGACTGAGCCCGCGGCCGAGGAAGCGGCTCCCATAGAGATCGGCCGTGAACGAACCATGACCGACTTGAAGGGGACCGACTCGATGTATCGCATCGACGCATAATGCTTTGCCACGGCAGACAAAAGATGAAAGACCCTGCGAATCCCTGGTGAATCCTGATGAATCCTGGAAAAAGCTCACAGCCGGGCAATCGCAACTAAACTACTGCCGTCGAACGATGTGCGGTCGTTTCGTCCGCTTGGTTTGCAACCAGGAGGTTGGCGGTTCGATCCCGCTCGTCTCCATTACCATTCCAGTAACCCGTTCCTGACGGGTCCTCGAGTCCACACATCGAGCCCGCGCCTTCCGCTTACGGCCTCGGGGACAACTTGCTACGTAATGCTACGTTTCCGGGCCATCATGAGCCATACTCGGGCTGAACTTATCGACGCAAGTTGCATTTAGAAAAGAAGCTTGCGACTGTTTTGTCGCGGCATGCCGTTTCAAGCTATTCCGCCGTAACTCGCGACCGACAAAGCACTTCGGAAAAGCGCTGACCCTTGCCGTTTTGTGCCAAGACGCGTCGTATAGGCTGCCGCCGGCAATTTGAAGAGTTCACTACGCCGGAACTGACACGCAATCTTGAGGTTATAATTGCATTATGTATTTAGTCTGATAGATTTAATTAGAATAAAGTATGTAAATAATATATCATGGATGTTGCTCAGGAATTCGGCAGGGTTCCAGCGATTCCTGTCGGCCTGGCCGGACTCATCAAGGGAGGACAGGTCCAAGCCACTCCGGGATGGGTTCGTGGAGGTGACGCAATTGGCCGTGTCCGAATACGGCCACCAGACCGTAGGGCATATTCAGGTCGCTGTTGTTGTGAATCAGCACGTTTGGAAACCGCACGGTGGCGGCCCGGAGATTGGCGAGCGTTCGAGAAAACCTCCACTGGAGCTTGTCGTCCGGAACGTCATGACCTCCATGTGAAACGCGCATCGCTACACGCTCCATCGACTGATCGACCCCGGAGAGGCCGATGTATCATAGAACCACGGCATGGCCGCACGTGGCGGCTTTTGCCAGAAACGCGACCTTGTCGCCCACGGGATCGGAGAAAACCGACTCAAAGTCGAAGCTTTCCCGACGCCCGACAAGTCCGCGTCTCAATGCATTCGCCAGACGAACCGCCTCGTACGGTGCGACTGCGAGTTCGATGGCCAGCACATCCGCGTTGACGAATCGCAGCCCGGCGGCGGCCAGGTGTGCGTGGAAGAATGTCGGCTTTCCGGCTCCGTCTGGACCGGCGATCACCACAAGAATCGGCCGCTGATCAAGCTCCGGGAACTCCATCAGGGGCATGCGACAGCCAGGAATTCCCGACCGACGAATCGGCCAACGGTTCCCGTGCCATCGCCATCGACCCGGACCAGCAGGCGAGGCGAGCCGGGAACTGGCTGATATAGTGCGGAAACGGCCGTGACTCGAGGTATTCCAGGACACGCCGGCGCCCTGCAGCCGAGTCTACCGAGGTCAGGGACTCGGAGAGCGGCCCGGTCGCGCCGGCTCGCCGGAGGGCGAGTGCTCGGGAGCCTTCGAGCAAGGGCTCGATCGCCCGGCCGAGTTGCGCCCAGAACTCGATCTGACCGGCAATCAAACGCTCTGCGATCTCTGCGGTCAATCGAGCATCGAGAATGAGTTCGTCAGAGATCTTGACAGGTTGACTCATTACCCAACGGTGGCACTTTGCTACCAAATGGCGAGCCCTCCGAGACGCGGGTTTCCGAAGATGCGGAGTGTTCCGCTGCTCCGTCTATGGCTGGATACTGAGACGGCTGATCAGTTGCGCATAGCCCGGGTGCGAACGGAGCGAAGTGAAAGCGTCGTCTGTCTGAAGTCGCAGTAGGTCGCGGAACCCGAGCGCGGCGGCTTGATCCAGAGCGGCCAGCGATCGATCCGAGCAGCGCTGTCGGAGTGCCTGCCGGTGGTCGGTGGGCAGCCCGGGATTGGCGTCGTCATCAAGATAAGTCAAGCACGCGCCCAAGGAGCGAGCCTTCACGTAGAGTTCCTCAACCTGCGTCGCCTCCGAGTCGCACAAGGCCGAGAGGGCCTCGGCAAACTCGACCCAGCGTCTACGAGCCGCCAGCAGCCTGCGCGCGTGTCTTGAGAAGTCGGATCGCTTCGCCGGGCGGACGCGACCGGAGGCTCGCCAGGGTGCCCAGGGCCGTCTGCCCGTCCCGGCAGGCCTCGATGTCCTCGCGCAGGCCTTCAACAAAATGAGAACCGAGACCCGGCCAGTTTTCGAGCTTGGAGCGATCAATCAGGCCAGTCATGACATCCACGGCCCGCCGATAGCAGTCGGCAGCCGGCGCGAACTTGGATTGGTCCCGATCGAGTCGACCCAGGTCGGCGAGTACGAGCACGAGCCTGGCCTGGCTCTCCACCGAATCGGGATCGGCAGCGATCAACCGTGAGCAAATCGTCTCGGCTCGCTCGAGAAGCGGCCGCGCTTGATCGAGTTTCCCCGTCTTGTAGAGCACGCCCGCGAGGTCGTGAAGCGCGGTGGTCAGGTGCTCCTGAAACTCGGTATTGCCCGGCTCGGCGTCCATCAGCCGGCCGCCGATGGCAATGGACTCGGAATACAACTTCCGGGCTTCATCATAATCTTTTGCGAATTTTCGGATATCTGCAAGCTTGCGATAACATGAAGCAAGCATGTCACTGGCCTGGCTGTTCCGAGGCTCATCCTTGAGCCAGCGGTCGGTCAGCTCGCGTGCCGTGCGGAACGACTTTTCGGCCTCATCGAACGCCGACGCAAAACTATGCGCCCTGCCGAGCTGAAAGTTCGCCTCGATCAACTTAAGTCGGGCACGGCCGCGCGCGGGACGAGCAGACTCGACGAATGCGGCCAGATCCACGGCGCGCTGGAGGTAAGATATTGCCTCCTCGGGCTGTGGCATCGCGACCAGCTGGCCGAGCCCGAGATAGTCCCCGGCCAGGCATTCGGCGACGGCCGGGTCCGAGGCCTCGCCGAGAAGTTGCTCGGCCAGCCGTCGCGACCGCTCGTATTGATCGCGGGCATCAACAACCCGACCAATCTGGCGAAAGATGTCGCCGAGCTTCCGATGGGCCACCGCCCGGCCCAGGTCGGGTTTCGCCGTCGCGGTGCGGCGCGCGATGTCTTCCAGGCCCGAGATTGCCGTAAGCAGCAGGCTCTGCCGCAGCGCGCGGGTGGTCGACGTTTCGCCCAGCTTCTCCTGAAGACCGAAGACCAGATCATCGAGGTTTCGCTGGGTGATAATTCGTTCGCTGACCGCCTCGCGGTACGCGGCCTGGAGGCGGGTATTGTAATAGAGGACACCGACCATGAGCAGAGTCAACGATACCGTGGCCACACTCACGGCCGCGGCCAGCGCGGGGTGCCGGCGCGCCCATTTCAGTCCGCGTTCCCAGACCGAGGTCGAGCGTGCCAGGATGGATTCGCCCGTGAGGTAGCGGTGCAGGTCCGCCGCAAGCGCTTCGGCGGTGGCGTATCGCCGCGCCGGCGCTTTTTCCAGGCAGTGCAGGCAGATCGTCTCCAGGTCGCGGGGCAAACCCGGCTGCACATGGGAAGGGGGAGCCGGATCGTTCGACTTGACCTGCGCCAGCGTCTCCATGGCGGTGGGCGCGTGAAACGGCGGACGGCCGGTAAGCAACTCGTAGAGCACCGCACCCAGCGCATAGACGTCGGTCGCGGCGCCGACCTGGCTGGAGCTTCCCTCGGCCTGCTCCGGCGCCATGTAGCTGGGCGATCCGACGATCGCGCGCGACTTTGTCAGGCCGCTGTCCGAGTCGAGGAGCTTGGCCAGTCCGAAGTCCGCGACCTTGGGGTTTTTCTGGTCATCGAGCAAGATGTTGGCCGGCTTCAGATCGCGGTGAATGACCCCCTCGCGGTGCGCCTGGGCAATGGCGCGAGCCACGGTCTCCACCAGCCGGGCGGCCGCCGCCGGCGCCATCGGGGTGCCATTGAGAGCCTTATCGAGGCTGCCGCCCCGCAGATACTCGA
This sequence comes from uncultured Planctomycetaceae bacterium, assembly GCA_963797295.1. Lineage (GTDB taxonomy): Bacteria > Planctomycetota > Planctomycetia > Isosphaerales > Isosphaeraceae > Aquisphaera. The sequence goes on along the minus strand of CAWCPP010000049.1, from coordinate 11,522 downwards.
GCTCGAGGAACGGCAAGCCATCCGCCTCGCCCACATGGTAAATTTGTACCACGTCGGGATGCCGCAGCCTGGCAATCAGTTCGGCCTCAGCCCGGAACCGAGCCGCGGTCGCGGTACCGGCGTGCGGCCCCGCGAGAATCATCTTCACGGCGCACAGCCGGTTCAGGGCAACCTTGCGAGCCAGGTAAACCACGCCCATTCCGCCGCGGCCAAGCTCACCGATGACCTCGTAGCCAGCCGACCGCATCGCCGCGCTCACGGCTGGAGTGATGACGGCCCTGGACACGTTGGGCCCGAGCGTCAAGAGGGCTTCAGCCAATCGGCCCCCTTCCGTACCCGGCGGCTCTGTGGTCTCGAGCGAAAGCATGGTGCCGTCACCTTGCCCGATTCTCGAGAAGATTTCGTTGATCGCGTCGCCGTGGTCGGGGAGCCGGCTGTGGTAGAACTCCGGCCCCGGCCGCTCACCTCGATTGAGACGGAATTCCAGGTCCATGGTCAGCAGTTCGCGGACGAGTCGAGGGAGCGCATGGGTCGAGGTGCCGGCGAGAAACGGAGATAGCTCGAGTTCCTGGCCATTCCGCCAGGCGGCCTCGAATCGGTCGCACGCCTCGTCGATGTGCCAGAGATCGGCAACCGGCAGGTCTTTCCCACTCACCGAACCCGGAGAGGTCATCAGGACATCTCCTCATCCCAGAGGGCGCGAATGAGCTGGAGTTTGCGGTGCACCGTGCGCGGCGAGGTGCCAAGCTGCGCGGCAATTTCGTCGGCGGTGTAGCCCTCGAGAGTGCGCAGGGCGATGGTCTTGAGCGCCGGGTTTTGCAGCTTGTCAATCAGCCGGTCATACTCCTCGGCGAACTGGGCGGCCACCTCGGGAGTCGGCTCGCGGCTCAAGAACCCCGCCAGCCCATCGTTGGCCGCCTCGTCGCCACCCGGCTCGAGAAACACCGATTCCCCCTGAACCTTGCCCCCTCCGCGCTTCTTCCGGTTCTGATGCCGGACCGTGCTGACCGCCTTTCGCGCCGTGATCGTGACCAGCAGCCGCCAGAGATCATCGCGGTCAGCAAGCTGGGGAAACTGCCCCTGGCTGACACGCTCGCAAAAGCTATGAAAGGCACTGAGCGCGACATCCTCCTCATCGAACTCGCGGCGGGCATGACCGGGAAGCTTCTTCCCCGCCAGGCGGACGAGTTGCTCGAAGTAGCGATCCCAGAGGCGCTGAATATCTGCTTCATCGCCCGCTCTGAGACCTTCAAGCCATCCTGACACAGAGGCGTCGTCCGGCATGAGCGTGCACCCGCCAGGCTGGTAGCTGATTCTCGGGTAGGAAAAAAACATTCTAGCGGCAAGGCATTTCTCTGTCACGCACGGGCGCGGCGCTGACCTCCGTTGCTGGAGGCCTTGTTGTTTTCAGGAACAGGCCAGCCCCATGAACCGGCGATGGCGACCCGCCGATTTCGAGCTCCTCACTTCAATTGGCACTCGGTCAGTCGTAAGCTGGAAACAATTCCCTGGTAGCCGTCCGCCGCCAGATCGGGCACAGTCGCCATCGACAAGGTATACGCAACCGACATAGTCGTCGAGAGGTCAAGAACCATGGCAAACGTCGTGGAGACAACGGGACAGGTTGCTCGGACCGTGGCCGGCACCGGGGGTGTCGAGATCAAGGCCACAATTCACGATAAACAGGTCGATCTCGCGCTCCAGGCCTACGGTCTGAGTTTGAGCGATCAGGAGAGGTATATTTACTTCTTCGATACTCCGGAGCTGGAGATGCTCGAGGCCGGAGTGATTGCGCGGCGCGGCGCGTCGTCGGTGCTCAGCACGATAGTACCATCAAGTTTCGTCCCGTGGTCCCCGAGACCGTGCCAACGCTCTGGCGCAAGTACAGCGGTTTCAAGATCGAGGCCGACTGGTCCGACAAAGGCGTTGTGAAATCGGCCTCGCTGACGATGCCCGTTGCCAAGGGTCTGATCAAGCGAGTCGCCGCGGGCAAGAATCCGATCGCCGACCTCTTCACCGAGGAGCAGGTGCTGTTCTTGCTGAGTCTGGCCAGCAAGAAGCTCGATTACTCGCGGGCCGTCGTTCTGGGACCGACTCGGGCATGGAAATGGAAGTACCGCCATCCCGGCTTGCCCTGGCCGATCACCGGAGAGCTCTGGCAGCGTCATGACGGAGCGCGCGTCTTCGAAGTATCGATCAAGGTGCCGGTCGCTCAGGCCGCTGCCGCGAGCGCGGGGTTCATGGCCTTTCTGGCCGAAATCGGCGCCGAGCGCGACAATGGCCAGCAGGCAAAAACCCGCTGGGCCCTCGATCATGCGCCCCAGCAACCCGGCAAACTCGATCATCAGAAGGAATGAAGCGAGGAGGCCAGGCACCCGGCTCAGACGGTCCGTGAGGTTCGGGCCAGGTGTCCGCCAAAGCGGTCGACGAGCAGGCCGTGGCGTAATCCGCGATCACTGACCGACATTGACTGCGTATTTAGCTTGCCCATGACCGTCAGCACAATGCATGCCCCGGCGAGGATCACCTCGGCCCGGTCGGGCTGCAGGCCCACGGTCTGCCGCCGCTCCACGGCCGGAAATGTTCGATAGCACTCGATCTGCCGCTGAACCTCGGTCCGATCGAGGATCGCGCCCTGAACGCGCCCGGGATCATAAGTGGCCAGGCGAAGCATGACCGCGGTGAGATTGGTCACGGCCCCTCCTAGACCAACAAGGACTTGAGGCGAACTCGCGCCGTCCAGAATCGCCAGATCAGCTCCCAGGTCGTCGAGCACCTGCGCCAGGATGGTCGCGGAGATTGCCTGATCCAGGCGGAACCGTTCGGTGTAGCGGACCGCGCCCACGTTGACGCTGAACCGGCGATCGACGCGAGTCCCCTGGCCGAAGGTGAACTGCGAACTGCCGCCCCCGGTGTCGAAGACGACCAGCGTTCCGTCGCCCAGACCCATGCCCGACTGCACCGCCAGGTAGGCCAGGCGGCCTTCCTCCTCGCCGCTGATGAGCTCGATCGCAATACCGCAACGAGCCTTGACCAGGTCGATGAGCGCCTGGCTGTTAGTCGCGGTACGCAGGCCCATGGTGCCGACCGCGGTGACACCGCCCTGCCCGACTCCCAGCCTTGCAGCCTCGGCGCTCATGCCTGCGATCGCCCTGACGTTTTTTTCTAGGGCCGCCGGTGCGATGGCTCCGGTGGCGGCTATTCCTTCCCCGAGCCGGGTCACTTCGGAACGGTCGAGAAGGGTCGTCCAGGTTCCATCGGCCGCACGCTCGCCCACGTGGAACTTGACCGAGTTTGTTCCCACATCGATCACGGCTTGACGATTCATGGGCGGCTCCCTCGCCTTGACCTCGCAAATCCGTGGAACCGGAACACCGTCACGGCATTCCCGGCATCCACTCGCGCTCATCGTATTCGCGGCCTGCGTCACTGTCAAAAGTCGGGGCAAGCCCGGGAATCGAGGAATGCTCATCACCGATGAGTTCTGCCAGCGTCATGCGGTGAGTAACTTGCGGTGCGTGACCGAGGCGCCTTTACTAATGGATTGATCATCTCCTCATTAAATAATTGCAATACGCGGCTCACCCTGAGGCCGTTCCGTGCGAAGAGGGTTGAAGCGAGCCTCCGCACAAGTTAGGCTTCATGAATGCTTTTTAAAGAATTCCCATCAACTCCAGAGCCTGAGTTCCTCACCCATGGCTGCTGGTGGTGAAGCCATGATTGTCCGTTTGAAGTTATCGTCCGAGGGGCGTCGAGCGCTCATCGTCAGTTTCACTTACGCCCTGGCTGCCGTCGCCTGGCTCGTTGTCGCGGACAGGATTCTGGAATCGAATTTCAGCCTGGCGTCGACTGCCCGCGGCCTGGCCGTGCGGGAGGTTTTGCTCATTGCCGTCACGTCACTGGTCCTGCTCTTTCTGATGCTGGCTCGAACCGGGCCACGCCCGGGGCCAGGAGATCAGCCCAGGAAACCCGATGGTCGCGCGGATCGTTCGCGGGATGCGCTTCCAGCCGCCGGTGCCTTGCGGGATCTTGCCGATCCGTCCATTACCGAGAGCGAGCAGCGGTTACGTAACATCGCCCGGAATATTCCCGGGGTGGTCTACCAGCTTCGGGTGAAGCCCAGCAACGCCTACAGCATCGATTACTTGAGCCCCAAGGCGGCGGAGATCTTCGGCGTCCATCCCAAGCTTCAAGGTTCCGACTGGAGAGAACTGGGGGCGATCGTCCACCCCGACGACCAAGCCGCGTTCCTGGCCTCGACCTCGGACGTGATAACCCGTCGTGCCGACTGGCAGTTCGAGGGTCGACTGGCCGGAAGCGACGATGCCCCGAGGTGGATTCAGGGTCTCTCCAGTGCTTCAGTGGACGGGGAAGACTTGATCTTTCATGGCGTGTTTCTTGACATCACGCAGCGGAAGCGGGCCGAACAGGCACTGCGCCAGAGCCAGGAGCGTTTTCAGCGAGCACTGGAAAACATTCCGGATGCCGTGGTCCTCTACGATCACGATCTGAAGGTCCAGTACATCAACTCCGCATCGACTCGACTTACCGGACGGCCCGCCAGCGATTTCATCGGCAAGAGCGATAACGAGATCTGGCCCTCGGAGATCTGTGAATCCTACTTGCCCATCCTGCGTCACGCGCTTCATTCCCGGTCAACATGCTCGGGAGAGATCGAGATCGCACTTCCCGGCCGTGGGCAACTCCATCTTCGCATCACCTGTGTCCCCGTGACTTGCGACCATGGCGATGTCCGGGAAATCGTCGTCATCACGCACGACCTGACCATGAGCAAAGCCCGCGAACGAGAAATCGAGCGGCTGAACGGACTCTACGCGACCTTGTGCCGGCTCAATCAGTCGATTGTGCATGTAACCTCGGCCGAGGAGCTGTTCCATGAAGTATGCCGGGTCACGGTCGCACATGCCAGATTCAAGCTCGTCTGGGTCGGCTGGCACGATCGCCAGACTCACGAGATACGTCCGGTGGCATGTGCCGGCGAGAGCGTGGGCTATCTCGATCTGATCAAGATTTTCGCGGATGACCGGCCGGAAGGCCGCGGGCCCGCGGGTTTGTGCATCCGCTCGGGCAAGCCTTGCATCGTCGACGACTGGCAGCACGAGTTGCGCGGCACGCCATGGGGCGACGCGGCGATGTCTCACGGACTGCTATCCGTCGCAGCGCTACCGATCCTTTTGAACGGAGACGTCTCCGCGGTCTTCCTAGTCTATGCCGGCGAAAAAGGGGTCTTTCAAGATAAAGAGATTGCGTTACTCCAGGAGGCCGCAACCACGATCTCGTTTGCCTTGAACCACCTGGAACAGGAGGAAAAGCGGCGGCAGGCGGAAGGCTTGTTGCGCGAGCGTGAAGCTCAATATCGAGCCGTCATCGAGACTTCGCCGGACGGCTTTTCCATGTGCGACGCGGAGAACCGCTTCCTGGAAGTGAATGATGCCTACGTTCGCCTTTCGGGCTACAGCCGCGAAGAGCTACTGCGGATGAGTATCCCTGATGTCCTGGCTCAGGAGCAGGCTGGGAATGTCGCCACTCGTTGCGACCAGATTCGCCGCGACGGCAGCGCTCTCTTCGAGTCGTTGCACCGATCCAAGGATGGCACTGTATGGCCCGGCGAGGTCAGCGTCGCGTACTGGCCTGAAGCCGGGGGCCGATTCTTGACCTTCGTCCGTAATGTGCACCGCCGCAACCGTTCCGAAGCACTTTTGCGCACCCGCTTCGAGCTTTCTGACCTGGCTGCGCGGAGCAGCGTCGACGAACTCTTGCAATCGGCACTCGAGAGCGCTCAGCTCTACACGGGCAGCCGGAACAGCCACTTTCACTTTGTCGATGAGAAGCAACAGGTTCTCATCTTCCACTCCTCATCGGCGGGTTCCCATAACGCCGCGGGTCCGGAACAGCACGTGGTGCAGACCTTGCCAATCGGCCAGGCGGTGCCTGGGCGGAGTGCTATCACACGCGGTTGCCCTTCATAGATAACGATTTCAGCAAACGTCACCAATCCGGCTTGCCGCCATCCTTTACACCCATCGTCCGCCACCTGAGCGTACCCGTGATCCGGCACGGTCAAGTCACGGCGATCCTGGGTGTTGACAACAAGACCACCGACTACCAGCAGGGCGATGTGGAGGTGCTCAACGTACTGTCGTCCATGGTCATGGACATCGTGGAACGTAAGCAGGCTGAGGCGCGAATGAACCTGCTGGTCACTGCGCTCGAGGCGTCGGCCAGCGCGATCGTCATCAGCAAACCGGATGGCGTCATTGAGTGGGCCAACCCGGCATTCTCGCTGATGACGGGTTTTAGCACCGAAGAGGTGGTCGGCCGGACGCGCAGCGATCTCGATGGATCGGGTATCCAGAACCGCGAGCTTTTCATCGCAATGCACGAGGCAAGGCAAGAAGAACGGGTCTGTGCGGGGAACTTGTCAGTCAGCGGAAGGACGGCTCGCTTTTCTATGAAGAAATGACGCTGACGCCGGTCGCCGATGAGACCGGAATGATCCGCCACCACATTGCGGTGGAGCAGGACATCACCGATCGCAAGAAGTCGGAAGAGGCGATGCGTCTGCGCATTGAGTTGCAGGATCAATTCGCCAAGGTCGCCGCCTGTGTGCCAGGCGTGGTCTACTCGTTCCGGCTGCGGCCGGACGGTACCATCTGCATCCCGTTCGCGGTCCCGGCCATTGAAGATCTGTTCGGAATTCCACGTGAAGTGCTCGCCAGGGACTCATCCCTCATCTTCCAGAACATGCATGCCGACGACCGGGAGCGTGCGCGGCAAACGATCGAAGTAGCCTCTCGGCTACCGTCCCCCTGGCATGATGTCTTCCGCTATGTTCATCCCGTCGCCGGCGAGCGCTGGATCGAGGGCTGGTCGGCACCCCATGTCGAGGCTGATGGCAGCATCCTCTGGCACGGTTTCGTCATGGATGTCACGGAACGAAAGCGGGTCGAGGCGGAAATCCAGAGTTTGAATACAAGCCTGGAGCGACGCGTGGCCGAGCGGACCGCGGAGCTGGAGTCGATGCTGGCCCACGCGACCATCGGACTCGCTTTCTTCGATTGGGATATCCGCTATATACGCATCAACAACTGCCTTTCCCAGATGGATGGCATACCGGTCGGCGAGCACATTGGACGACCGATTGACGACGTTCTGCCGGGCCTGGCGGACTCGCTCGTACCCTTGTTCCGCCAGGTCTTTGATACGGGGCAACCGATCGCGGAGATCGAAGTCGAGGCCACAACCGCGGCTCATCCGACGGAGAAGCGATTCTGGCTGCTCAGCACCTACCCGGTTCCCGGGCCCGATGGCACGGTGATTTCCGTGGGAGCCGCCGTGACCGACATCACCGAGCGGAAGCGTGCCGAAGCAACGATGGCTGACCTGAACCGGATTTTGCAGCAAGAGGTCGCTGAGCGAAAACGGATCGAACAGCAAGTCCAGCGGCTCGCCGCGGTGCTGGAGGCTTCGCCCGACTTCGTGGCGATTGCCGAGCCTGACGGCCGGGTGTCTTATCTCAACAAGGCTTTCAGCGAAGGCCTGGGAAGATCGCCGGAGCGGGAGCCGCTAATGGTCCCGGATTGCTACCCCGAGGCTGCCTGCCGCGTGATCCGGGAAGAGGGGTTACCCACCGCGGCGCGGCTTGGCGTCTGGAGAGGCGAGACCGAGTTGCTCACGTACCAGAGCCAATTCATCCCGGTCTCCCAGCTCATTCTCGGGCACTGTAGTGCTGAGGGAAAGCTGGAATTCTACTCGACCATCATGCGCGACATCTCCGAACGCAAGCGCATGGAGACCGATTTGCGGAGGCACGGTGAAGAGCTTGCCGCGGCGAATGCCGAACTGGCGGGAGCCGCCCGGCTCAAGGACGAATTCCTTGCCAGCATGAGCCATGAGTTGAGAACTCCCTTGAACGGCATTCTCGGCATGTCGGAAGGCCTTCAGGAACAGGTCTATGGTCCCTTGAACCGGAAACAGCAAAGAGCCCTGAAAGACGTCGAGGAATGCGGGCGCCACCTCCTCGAATTGATCAACGACATCCTCGACGTGGCCAAGATCGAGGCTGGCAAGGTCGACCTCGAGCTCTCGTCGTTCGCGGTCCAGGACATTTGCCAGTCGTCACTTCGTCTGGTCAAGGAGGTCGCGGCCAGAAAGAAGATCACGCTCTCGCTTCAGCTCGAGGAGCCCAATCTCGCAGTGACCGCGGATGAGCGCCGGCTCAAGCAAGTTCTGGTCAACCTGCTGTCCAATGCCGTCAAGTTCACAGCCGCCGGCGGCCGGGTGGGGCTTGATCTGGCGGCCGATCGCGCCCAGGGACAGATTCGTTTCACGGTCTGGGACACCGGCATCGGCATTCGCGGGGAAGAACTGAATCGCCTCTTTCAGCCGTTCATACAACTCGACTCTCGACTATCACGTCAGTACGAGGGAACGGGCCTGGGGCTGGCACTGGTGAAGCGTTTGACGGAACTGCACGGCGGCCGCGTGATGGTGGAGAGCGAACCCGCCAAGGGGAGCCGGTTTACCGTCGCGTTACCATGGGTTCCACAACCCTCGACGATCGACTTCCCGGCGAACTCGGGTGAGACTCAGGAACAACTCGATCTGTCCGCAAGCGAACCAGACTCGTGCGAGCAGCCGCTCATTCTTGTCGTCGCCGACGACCCGGCAAATGCCCGGGGGGTCGTCGATTACCTGATTTTCAAGGGGTTTCAGGTCGTCGCCGTGGAGCGTGCCGACGACGCGATCGAGATGTCCAGGAGTCTCGAAGCCGGCCTCATTCTCCTGGATATCGAGACACGGGAGATCGACCGCCTGGCGGCCATTCGCCAGATGCGTCTGGTTCCCGGTCTGTGCGAGACCCCGATCCTGGTTCTCTCGGCCCTGTCCGTGGATAGTACCCGCGAAGAATTGTTCCAGGCTGGAGCTACCGAGCACCTGAGCAAACCCGTCTCGCTGGTTGAGCTGCGCAAGACCATCGATTCCATGCTCGACCGCCGGTGACGAAACGCTCTTTTCTCCCCAGATCGCCTTGAGTCACAGGACATCGAAGGGCAGGTGGCATCCACCGGGGTCCCTATCCACAAGAACATGGCACCGCGGTTCGTGCTGCCGTATACTGCGTGATCATCGAAAGTGCGAGTTTCGGGGAGGATCGACTCATGACGGCCGAGGACAAAGACAGTCGAGTGGTGACGCGGCGCGACGTCCTGAAGCAATCACTGGCAACAGGCGGTGGAGTGGCCCTGCCGTGGATCGTGCCTGCGCGGGCTCTGGGTCGGGCCGAAGTCGCGGCGGCCAGCGAAAGGATCACGCTCGGTGTGATCGGCATCGGTCCCCGGTGCACTTACGACATGCAAAGCATACTGGCCCTGCGCGACGTGCAGTGCGTGGCGATCAGCGACGTGCAGGCAAGCCGGCGCAGTGCCGGCAAGAAGCTCGTGGACGGGCATTACAAGAACCAGGACTGCGCCCTCCACCGTGATTTCCGGGAACTGCTCGATCGGCCCGATATCGACGCCGTCCTGATCGCTACCGGCGACCGCTGGCATGCGGCCGCCTCGATCCTGCGCAGCCAGGGCCGGCAAGGATGTTTACAGCGAAAAGCCCTGCGGCTTGACGATTGCCGATTGCCAGGCGCTCGCCGATACGATGAACCATTTCGGCCGTGTCTTCCAGGCCGGCACGCAGCGGCGGAGCGTGACCAATTTCCAGCTCGCCGTGCAGCTTGCTCATGGCGGAAAGCTCGGCAAACTGCACACCCTTTATGCTTCGGTTTATACGCCCGGCAATGACTATCACTGGTTGCCGGCCGAGCCGGAACCTGGCGCGATGAAGTGGACTGGGACCTCTGGCTGGGACCAGCGCCGTGGCGTCCCTACAACCACTCCTATGTTCAGGGCGGCTGGCGTGGCTTTTACGACTTCGACTCGGGGGCGCGGCTGCTCGACTGGGGCGCCCACACCGTCGACCTTTGCCAGTGGGCCAACCAGGCCGATGCGACGATGCCCGTATCGTTCGAACCGACAACCAACAGCGTGGTCGCCTACTATGCCAACGGCGTGAAGCTGGTGCTCGATTTCCTCAAGACCCCGTTTCAGCAACGGCCCGGGTGGGTCCAGGAGCTGGGCACTTGCCCGGTGCGGTTCGTCGGCGACGAGGGCTGGGTGGAGGTCGGCGACAGCGGCGGAATCGAGGTTTCCTCGGCCGCCCTCAAGAGTGAGCTCAAGAATCTGGAGAAGAGCCCATCGGCGGGGGGACTCGACGTCTCGGCCCATGCCCGTAATTTCTTCGACTGCGTCAAGTCGCGAGGCCAGACCGCGGCCAACCCCCAGGTCATGCGGCACTCGCACATCGCCTGTCACGCCGCGGCGCTTTCCTGGATTCTGGGCCGCAAGCTCACGCTCGACCCAGTTCGCGAGGAGTTCGTCGGCGACAACGAAGCCAACCGCCTGCGCTCACGGGCCGCTCGGGAACCGTGGTGCATTGCCGTATAATGTTTGGAACTCTGAGTCCAGCCTGAAAGCCGGCTTGATCGCGACCCGGCAGCTTCGCGCAAAACAACCAGCATCCGTGCGTTAACGGCTGTAGAGGCCGGCGCTTGGGCCGAGGGACGGTGCATAGACGCCAATCGGCGGCGGCGGGGCAATCTGGCCCGCGGTCAGACCGGTGCCGTAGACGACGGGGAACGTTCGGTACGAGTCACCCGAGGTGGGCGCTCCGTACACATAGCCGGGAGCGGCAAACCCGGGAGCGAGAGGCCGACGCCGTAGCGGCCGGGCATGAAGCCATAGGATGGGTAATTCGAGCCATAGGAAGGTCCGGGAAACGCCGAGAAGGTGGTGTACGTGCGTGGCACTCCATAGCTGGCGAAGCCATAGCTTGTGCCATAAAGCCCAGGTGCGACGAAGTAGTCGGACACCCGATAAGATCCCGTGTAAGGGCCTCCCATGAAGGCCTGAGCGTGCGCCTCGCCAGCCCCGAGCGATACGACCGCCCCGACCACGATAATTGCCAGTAGCCGCCGCATGAGGTTGAATCCTTGCGAAGAGAAGGTCAGAGGCATTCTCTGGAGCGGGAATGGTGGCCCCGACCGTGATCAGGGCCGGTAGAAAACGCACAACTTGAAGTTTACAGCATGATTGGCAACCCGTCAGAAAATCGTGAGATTGCGATACTCTGCGGGATAGCCGGCGGCGCAGTGCTCAATAGCCCATAGGGTAACCGTTCACGAAACCTTTGTAGTAGCCCGGATAGAAGTTCGAGCCGTACGGTCCCCGACCGTAGCCTGAGCCATAGCTCTGAAAACGTGTTCCGGGCCCATAGGACGGGGAGACGTAAGACTCAGGCCAGTAGAGTTGGCCTTGAGGCAAGGGGGTTGCGTAAGGCGCGGGGGCTCGGGTGTAAGTCCGGGCAGCCACGCGCCTGGCCCGATTGTTGTTACGCACACGCGCCGGGGCAGGCGCCACCTGCGTGCCGTAAGGGACTGCCTGCTGCACCGC
>CAWCPP010000048.1:0-159527 GCA_963797295.1 uncultured Planctomycetaceae bacterium | reverse complement strand
ACGGTTAGTCGAGGTAGCCAACGAGGGGCGAATCCCCGAGCTGATCCCTCTGCGCCACGGCCGGATGCTGCCGTCGCCGTACACCTTCTATCGCGGCACGGCGCTCAACATGGCGGTGGACCTGGCCGGCACACCCACCACGGGCTTTCGCGTACAGGCGTGCGGTGATGCTCATCTGGGCAATTTCCGATGCTTCGCGACTCCAGAGCGGCGGGTCATCTTCGACATTCACGACCTGGATGAGACGCTTCCTGCCCCGTGGGAGTGGGATGTCAACCGCCTGGCCGCCAGTTTTGTCGTCGCATGCCGCACGAGCGGCTTCAGCGACAAGCTTGCGCGAAGCCGTTCTGGCCTGCGTCCGGTCGTACCGCGAAGCCATGGCGCGGTTCAGCACGATGCGGGCCCTCGACGTCTGGTATGCCCGGTTCGAGGCCGAGACGCTGATCGCCGACATCGACGACGACAACATCCGCGCACGGACCCGGAAATTGCTCGACAAGGCGAAGAACCTCTGCCTTGTCGAGGACGTGTTCCCCAAGCTCGTCGACAGGTCGGGCGAGACACCGACCATCAAGGACGACCCGAGATTCAGCTTCCACCACCTGATGCGCGGGGAGGATGAGTTTTATGCGCGGATCGAGGAAGTCTTTCTCGCTACCGCGAGTCGTTGCCGGACGACCGGCGCGTCCTCCTGGACAGATACGCCATCAAGGACAAGGCCATCAAGGTGGTGGGTGTGGGCAGCGTCGGTACTCTCTGTAGCGTCGCGCTGCTCATGGCGAGCGAAAACGACCCCCTCTTCCTCCAGGTCAAGGAAGCACGACGTTCGGTCCTGGAGAGCCATGCCGGCGCGAGCGTCTATGCCAACCACGGCCAACGGGTGGTCAAGGGACACCGGCTCATGCAGTCGGCCAGCGATATCTTCCTGGGCTGGACGCAGGACAGCAGCGGACGGCATTTCTACGTCCGCCAGTTGCGGGACGTGAAGCTCAAGTTCCCCATCGAGAAGTTCAAGGCTGCCAAAATGAGCATTTTTGCCGATTGGTGTGGGGGCACGCTGGCGCGTGCCGATGCGCGTTCGGGTGAACCGGCCCTGATCAGCGGCTACCTCGGTAAGTCCGACACGTTTGATCAAGCCATCGCGGCTTTCGCCGTGAGCTACGCCGATCAGGTCGAGCGTGATCACGAAAGCTTCACCATGGCCGTGCGCGAAGGGAGAATCGAAGTCCAGGTGGAAACCAGCGTCTGATCCGGGTCAGCCAGGGCCGGCGCATTGTCTCCTTCGGAGCTGGGCGGATCCACAGCCAATACTCACGGCAAAAGCTAGTTTCCAATCCACCGTCTCTGGAGGCCAGATGCCCCCAAACTCGGTGCGAGGTGACACAATTTTTCCTTCTCCCTCCCGATCACAAGCAAGATCGCACAGCAAGAGTTACGTATGGCGTTTCCGGAACTCTATGTCCCCGGAACTCTTCCCGTCAGTTGCCATAGCACGGCAAGCGAATATAATCTTCTCATATCCACATGTCTATATTCATTGAGATTGGCACGCACTCCTATAACGTCTGGCTCGGAAGCTGAAGGGAGGGATTACGAGGGAAGAGGAATGCAGTTGACTCTTATATCTCCTGGGACCTGACTATCCTGCGTGATTGCGAAAATGACAAAAAGGTGGGACTGGGCTCTTGAACGTATCAGCAGCCGGTGGCTACAGTGCGGCAGTAAACCAATATCCCTGCATTTCTTTAGAACACAAGCGCACTCGCGATGAGTTTTCCGAAGTGGTGAGCCTGAATTAGGGTTGTTGCCCGTACAGGAGACTTCACGTGCGCTATTCGTCATGGAAACTACTCGCCCGGATTCCAGCTCGAATATCGGACAATCGCCTTGCAAGGATGTGGACCGCTCTGCTTCTGGCCGCCCTAGGCGCTGGCAGTCTCGTCTCCTCAACCACGATGCCCGTAAAGTCCCACGGCTTGCTCGTCGCGAGGAACAGCAGTCTCGTCTGGGAGGGCCTCGCAACTCGTGGACGCGAGGCAGTGCTTCGGCGAAAGTTCAATTTGAGCTGCAGAATATCGGGGGACTGCCTGTCCGGATCGGGATCGTGTCGATCAAGAGCGGGTGTGGGTGCGCGAAGCCAGTCGTGCATCCCGAGGTGGTAGCTCCGGGGCAGTTTGCGGTGGTCGATGTATCGGCCATGACGATTTCTGTTGGCGAGAAATTCGTCCACATTGACGTGCGTACGGACTCGCCACTCAAACCTGACGTTCCTCTGACGCTGAAGCTCGTGGGCAACAGGAAGCCCCCGTTCCTTCATTTGATCGAAGGCGAGGTTGTATTCTCAGGAGATGATTCGCGGGGCATGAGCAGGGATATAGCGGTTCACACGATCGAAAATGGCGAGCAAGGTGCTCCCCCCGAGGTCTGCTTGGATCTTCCCTTTCTGAAGGCAACACTAACTGGCGTCGACACGAAGCCCTACAGACAACCGGGCACTTTCGTACGCAAGTGGATGTACCGGGTCGAGTTGAAGGAGCGGCCTCCATCGGACTCGTTTACTGGGCTGTTAACCGCGAAGGGTCCCTGGGACCTCGACGATAAGCTTTCGCTGAGGGTAATGGGGCAGATGACGTCGCGTCCGCGAGCCTTTCCATCCGCGATCGAACTTGACCCGTCAGGTCGTGAGCTTGCAAGCCTCTTGGTCGTTTGCGGGACGCCGAGCGGGGCTATCGATCTCACCACCGAGCGAGAGTCCCGAATTCCGCTTATCCTGCACGAGGAGGGCGGTTCTGGTGAGCGGAAAGTCCATCGGGTTACTATTCGATTGGCCAAACCACTGGCCCCAAGTAATTCCTACGTGAAGACTCGAATAACGATCCGGCAACGCGGAACTACGGAGGAACTCACCGTGCCCGTCGGAATCGTTGAAAACGACCGCGGTTCACAGCTCAACAGGAAGTGAAGACGATGAGAAGAGAGTCTGCGTTCACGCTCATCGAGCTCATCGTGACCCTCGGAATAATCGGTCTGTTGGCGAGCTTGTTGCTAGGAGCAGCGCAGAGCTCGCGAGAGTCCGCTCGCCGCTCCGAATGCGCCAATAATCTCAGACAGTTAGGGATCGCGATACATGGTTACGAGAGCGATTGGGGAACGTTTCCTCCAGCGCCAATGGTGTACCGCTTGCCCAGCGCGCGTACAAAACCGCCATACAGAGGGGTTTTCTATTCAGCACAAGTGGGCTTGCTTTACCAGCTCGATCAAGCTTCCCTGTACAACTCGATTAATTTCTCCGTTCCCACAAGCACCCTGAGGGAGATTGACCTGGAAGGTGCGAACGTCACGGCGGCAACTCAGGTACTCAGGGTCTTCCTTTGCCCCTCTGACGGTGAAGCGGCGGCGGCACCATATGGGCCAAACAACTATAGGGCGAATGCAGGGATCTGCGGGTACTGCGCTGACGGCGAGGAGGACGGCGCCTTCGTATACAGAGGGGCTCGCATTGCCTCGTTCGTCGACGGGCTCTCGTCCACGCTTTTGTTCTCCGAGAAGCTGGTTGGTGGCGATCGTCGGGAGCCGTTCGTGTCCAATCGCGATTGGATTGACACCGTACTGGGACTACCAATAAATGTAGTAACAGTTTCGGCAGATGCATGGATGGACTATTGTGGGCGGAGATCGTTTCCGGCTGATCTCGGCGGGAGGAGATTCAACGCCGGCCGATCGTGGATGCTCGGGGGGACGGCCTTCACTGAGTTCCTGGTGTCGGGACCACCGAATACATCTGTGCCCGACTGTGGAACCTCAGCGACGGGGGGGATCGGAGTGTTCGCCGCGAGGAGTCTCCACCCTGGCGGCGTAAACGCCGTACTCGCGGATGGTTCCGCTCGATTCTTCACTAACGGAATTGATCTGAGATTGTGGAGAGCATTGGGTACACGAAATGGAGGTGAGTTGATTACGGCGTTTTGATCTCCACTGCCGGTACCTATCCCGAGCGACAGGTTTACTGTGCTTTCGTTCCTCGTTTTCAGTCCTTTGATTCAAAGGGGGGATCCGCAATGCTCAAGGCAAAAAGGGGATACTCGTGGTTCGCTCTCACTTCAAGTCTACTGGTTGTCTGTTTGCTGCTCGTTTTCAACGGGAGGGGCCTCGTGCCAGAAGCTGCGGGGCAATCATTCCCCACCAAGGGATGTCAAGGTCACTCAAGTCCGTGCGATACATGTACTGACACCGACGATGCATCTCAGTGCATTATTAATCTGGGCGGCTGGACCTGGGGTGACTGCGATCCCCCTTCTCCGAGTGGCTGTACCCAGAATCAATCTGACTGCGGTGCCGAATACAATTGCGACAATCCCCCGAAGGTAATTGGTGCATGCACTATCACTTACAACATATGCACTTGATCCAACCCTTTGCGCGAATCCGCGGTGCAATTCTCGCGGATTCGTCGGTCTCTGAAGAGAAGTCGAAAAAAATCACTTGTCTACTTGGAGACGCTCAATGGGCGAGGATTCCCTGAATCGAATCATTGAGAAGCTCCTTCACGAAACGATTCCCAGGACGATACAACTGCGAGTCTCGATTGAGCAAAACCAATCGGGCTCATCAGACAAAACATCCTTGGTGCAACTCTACGCCGAGACGGCGCCAGGCGAGCGTTTCTTCGATCAAAGATTAATTGGGCCGACTAACCGTGTTTTTCACACTAGCTCTTACTGTGACGCAAAAAAATGTGCGAATGTTAGTTATTCGATGGAAGAGCCGGACAGTCAGAGCCGTGTCACGGTAGGCCACGGTTTTATGAATGAAGCCAATTTCGGGTATCGCGACGCCCCGGAGCCGTTTAGATTCTATCATGTGGGATTGAAGCCAATACACGAGGCTATCGCTGTTGCTGAGCCCATGGGTCAGGAACGCGTAATCGGAAGAGCATGCAACATCTTTCATTTCAGGGACGTGGGCCCGTCCGACCGCAAGCAGTCCCTAGTTTACGCTCTCGACGAAGCTACTTCGGTACCCCTGAGAGTTGCCGCCTACGCCGACCCCAAGCAAATCCGCGATCAGGTGCCAAACTGGGTTTGGGTGGCCGCAACGCTCGACGAGGTTTCCGACCGACATTACCCGAAAAGTTCGACTTACGCTTCGTTCAAAGTGACTCAGACTCAGTCTGGTCAGTGGATTGCTACTCCGAAGCTCTCTCAAGTAATCAACGTTAGTGAGGTCGTATTTGATGCCGCAATCCCCAAGTCGACCTTTTGGCCGGTTATCCAGCCAGGTGTGCTCGTCCTGGATTCGATCGCCAAGCGAAAGATTCAGACGCCTGGGGGAGAATTATCGACTCAGAAGGCGTCAAGTGCCGAGCCTCCAATCCGCGTTGCTCCGGAGTCGGGGTCTTGGCTGCCTGGGATTGGTGCCGGCTTAAGCCTCGCTCTGCTCAGTGCCGCCACCGTTCTCTGGATGCGGTCGCGGTCGCGGACCTAGTGGCGACAATAGCCTCTCTCTCGATAGAACTCGCAGCTTTTCGACCAAGATGAGGAAATCGGGACGTGAAATGACAGGACCGGATACACCGGGATGGTTGCCCGGTCATGCGGCTAAAGAATCGGCGACTTTGTCGCCCTTCCAGCCTGCTTGCTCCTTCGTCGTTGCTCACCGTGTTTGCTTGGCCAAGCCCCCGGGCACAAGCGGGAATGGAACCGGCTACACACCAATTGGCCGTCGGGAAAGGTGCAGAATGTCCCACTTACTATTTTCCAACCGGGAAGCGTGGGTGGCCCCTTTTTGCTTCTTGCGCCATGAGAACGGCCCTTGCGGAAAATGTCTCGACGAGGTAAAGAATGCGGGTCTTTGCCCAGGCGCAGGGCTTGAATACTTGAGGTCATCCCGGCGTCAAGTCGACCTTCCAATCTCGGGACACATGCGATGGCCAGCGTACCGGAAGCGTATGCGCTCGCGGTGCGGCATCACCGGGAGGGGCGGCTGCAGAACGCGGAGCCGCTTTACCGGCAGATTATCGAGGCGGATCCGGGCCACGGCGGAGCCTGGTATCACCTTGGAGTCGTTTCCAATCAGCTTTCTAACCCTCGCGCGGCAGTCGAGTGCTTCGAGCCGCGCTGGCGGCAAGCCCTACCCTGGCCGAGGGACATCACCAGCTCGGCAACGCCTTGAGCCTGCAAGGAAAGCACGACAATGCGGTCGCCTGCTATCAGCGCGCGATCGCGTTGAAACCCCATTTCCCCGAGGCTTACAATGACCTCGGCCTGGCCTTCAGAGGCGCGGAAGTTCGAAGAAGCCACGGAATGTTATCGCAGCGCCCTCGAATCAAGGCGTGACTTCGTCGACGCTTACAATAATCTCGGCAACGTGCTCAAGGACGTTGGCCGGCTGGACCAGGCGATTGCGCACTATCGTCGTGCGCTCAAGTTCAATCCGAACTTTGCCGAGGCACACAACAACCTGGGCATTGTGCTCAAGGAACGCGGCAGGCTCGATGAGGCGACGGCCTGTTTTCATCGTGCGCTTGAACTGAAACCCGATTTCGATGTCGCCCACAGTAATTATCTCTACACCAATCAATATCGACACGGAATCACCCTGGCAGAACTCGCGGCGCTTCATGGCGAATATGATCGACGGCATGCGGCGCCGCTGCGTGATTCCCGTCCGCTGCATGAGAACGACCGGAACCCTGACCGGCGGCTTCGCCTGGGATTTGTCTCGCGCGATTTCGGCCGTCACCCCGTAGGGTTCTTTCTGATAAGACTGCTGGAGAACCTCGAGCGAAACCTATGCGAAGTCGTTTGCTACAGTGACCGGGCTTACAACGACAGTCTGGCCGCGCGGTTTCATGCCGCCGCCACGCTCTGGCGTGAAGTCGGCGCGATGGATCATGCCGAGCTCACCGAAACCATCCGGACCGACCGCATCGATGTTCTTTTCGATCTGGGAGGGCATACCGCCCACAATCGGCTCCTGGTTTTCGCCCGCAAACCGGCTCCCGTCCAGATGACCTGGCTGGGATACGAAGGGACGACCGGGCTCGAGTCGATGGACTACATACTCGCCGATGCCTCGACGATCCCCCATGAACATCAGACGTGGTTCCGCGAACTGGTCCTGCGAATGCCCGATGGCTATGTCTGCTACGACCCGCCCGAAATCGCACCTGATGTGACTCCGCTCCCCGCGGCAAGCAACGGCTTCGTGCGTTTCGGCAGTTTCAATAATCTGGCCAAGATCACTCCCCAGGTGGTCGAAGTCTGGCGCAAATTCTCGAGAGAGTGCCGGGCTCGCGGCTCAAGCTCAAGTACGGCGGCCTTCATGTCGAGTCGGTCCGCCGGCGTTACGTGGCCATGTTCACAGGGCTGGGAATCGACCCCTCGCGGCTTGAACTATTACCTTCAAGCCCGTATGCCGAGTACTTCTCCGCCTACGATGATGTGGACCTCGCCCTCGATCCCTTCCCGTTTGGCGGCGGCGTGACGACCTGTCACGCGCTCTGGATGGGGGTGCCCGTGATCACCTGGCCCGGCCAGACCTTCGCGAGCCGTCATGGGCTGAGCTACCTCTCGAGCCTTGGATTCACGGAAACGATCGCCGGCTCAAGTGAAGAATACGTCGAACTCGCGGTTGCCCTGGCCTCCGACCTATCAAGACTGGCCAGGCTGCGAAAAGGCCTCCGTGAGCGGATGGCGACTTCAGCGCTTTGCGACGGAAGGCGGTTCGCAGCGAACTTCCTCCAGATCGTGCGCCAGGCGTGGCGAAGCTGGTGCCAGCACCAAGCCCCTCAGGAATCGCCGCTTCGGGGCCCCCAGAGTTGCCTGCGCCTTGGGGCCGCCCACACGCGCCTGAAGAATGAGGAAACGGAGACGTGAAAGGAACGAGCCCGGCACACCGGGTTGGTTCAATCGCGAGAAGGGAGAGCATGCTTCATCAGCATGCCAAGGATCTCTCCACAGACCACTGAATCCTGCGGAATCGTTGAGGGAAGGGGCCAGATACTCCCGGATTCTACCGAGTTGGAAAGTCTTCTCATCAACTAGATGGTCCAGTCGGGAATGTAGACCAAGCCCAGTTCGGCATTCTCCTTGATCAGATCAGCGAAGGTGGTCTGGTCGACGACGTCGGAGATCGCTTGACGGACTCTTCCCCAGAAGCCGAAGAACGGACAGTGCCCGGGGTATTCACACACCTTGGGGCGGGACACGCTCACGCAATCCACGGGAGCAATCGGTCCATCGATGAACCGAATGACCTCGCCCACTTGTAGCCGGTCTGCCGGCCGCGCCAGCAGGTAACCGCCCTCCACGCCCCGACGGCTCGTGACGAACCCACCTCCCTTCAACTGGCTGAGGATCGCCTCCAAGAACTTGATCGGAATATGCTGCCGCTCGGCAATCTCGTTCGCCTTGAGCGGGGTTGGTCCGTGGTGCTCTGACAGGGCGTAGATCGCACGTAGAGCGTAATAGCACTTTGCCGAGACCGTCATCGCGATGGCCCTTCCTGTGGAGGGGTATTTGCTTCTTCAAGTTATCGGTAAGCCGGCGCCGCGGACCGCTCGAACGGCCGAGCCCCAAGAGCCTCTGAAACCTCGTTGCCACAGAGTCGCCCTGTCCCAACTAAATTGATAATGTCTATCGATTTTATGGGATTCCATTCAATCAGGCTATTCCCCTCGCGATTTGCGAGTCCTGAGGGAGACTGTGCCTCATCTGGTAAGCGTCGGATTTCCCGTCCGTAGCGGGAAGCACCTGACCGCTTGTGAGCCGGCAACTCGGCGCCCATAATCGGGATTCCCGATCCTGAGGCCGGTCGAGCCAACGCGTTGAAGAGTGCCCACGGCCGGACCAGGAAGGCCGCGGGGATCTCTCCATGAAACTGCACTGGATCGATGTCACCATTCTTGTCGTCTACCTGGTGGGCATCGCCGTCATCGGGTTCTTGCTCAAGCGCAAGGCTTCAAAGAACCTCAAGGCGTACCTGCTCGGTGGCAACGAGCTACCCTGGTACATGCTCAGCCTGTCGAACGCCCACGGGATGTTTGACATCTCCGGCACGATGTGGCTGGTGACGATCCTCTTCGTGTACGGGCTGAAGAGTGTCTGGCTTCCCTGGCTCTGGCCCACGTTCAACCAGATCTTCCTGATGGTCTACCTGTCGCAATGGCTGCGCAGGTCGAACGTCAACACCGGAGCACAGTGGATTGAGACGCGGTTCGGCCGCGGTGTCGGATCGCAACTCTCGCATACGATCGTCGTGATCTTTGCCCTGATCGGCTGTCTCAGCTTCCTGGCGTACGGGTTCGTGGGACTGGGCAAGTTCATCGCGATCTTCATTCCCTGGAACGTTGTGGCGCCTTATGTGCCGTTCACCGTTCCCGAAGCGTATGTGCCGCATCTCTACGGCATCGCTTTCACCCTGGTGGCCATCTCGTACACCATTCTGGGAGGCATGTCGGGCATCGTCTGGGCGGATCTTATCCAGTACGCGGTGATGACGATCGCGGCGTTCATCATCGGCGGCATCGCCATGCACGAGCTTGCGGGGAAGACCCTGGCGGTCCCGCTGGGCTGGGATCATCCCTTCTTCGGCTGGAGGCTGAACCTTGACTGGTCGGGCATCATCAACGAGGTGAACGAGAAGATCAACGAGGACCAGTTCTCGCTCTTCACGATCATCATGATGCTGATGTTGTTCAAGGGCGTTTTCGCCAGCGCGGCGGGCCCCGCGCCCAACTATGACATGCAGAAGGTGCTGGCCACGCGCAGTCCCGCCGAGGCCGCCAAGATGAGCGGGTTCGTGTCGCTCGTGCTCCTGCCGGTGCGGTATGTCATGGTCACCGGTTTCGCGGTGCTCGGGCTGCTCTATTATGACCGGCTCAACCTGCGGGCCGGCGGCCGGCTCGATTTCGAGCAGGTCATGCCCTCGGCCGTCAACGAATTCGTGCCGGTCGGGCTTCTGGGCATGCTGATCGCCGGGCTGCTGGCCGCCTTCCTCGGCTCGTTCTCCGGCACACTCAACGCCGCGCAGGCTTACATCGTCAACGATCTCTATCTCAAGTACCTCAAGCCGCACGCGAGCAACCGGGAGATCAGCCTGATCAACTACACCGTGGGCGTGACGGTCGTGGTGGTCTCGATTATCTTCGGCTTCTTCGCCAAGGACGTGAATACGCTGCTTCAATGGATCGTCTCGGCGCTTTACGGTAGCTACATCGCGGCGAACGTCTTCAAGTGGTACTGGTGGCGGTTCAACGGCCACGGCTACTTCTGGGGCATGGTCGCCGGCCTTGTCCCCGCTCTCTATCTGAGCTGGGCTTATCCCGGCCTACTTCCGCTCTATCTCTTCCCCGTCTTCTTCGGCTTTTCCCTGGTGGGTTGCCTGATCGGCACATATGCGACCAAGCCCACCGACGACGAGACGCTGATGGGATTCTACCGTTCGGTCCGCCCCTGGGGTTTCTGGAAACCAATCCACGACAAGGTCATGGCGATTGACCCCGAATTCCGCGCGAACACACATTTCAGCCGCGACATGGTGAACGTGGTCGTGGGCACTATCTGGCAGACCGCGCTGGTGCTGCTGCCCATTTACGTGGTCTTGCTCCGCCTCGTCCCTGCCTTGATCGCTCTGGGAATTGCGGCTTTGACGTCGTGGGTCCTCAAGGTCAACTGGCTCGACCACCTTGAGGATGATGACCCCGTGGCGGCCCATGTTGATATGGTGAGCAGACCAGCCGTGGCGATCGGAGAGCTGTCATGACGCCCCGTCACTTCTTCTGGATTGGCACACTCATCCTGGGGTCGGTCCTGGGATCTTCCGCCAATGCGGCCGACCAGGGCTTTGAGCACTTTGTGCGCCGCGAAGGAGACACGCTCAAGGATGGCGACCAGACATTCCGGTTCATCTCGGTGAACATCCCCAATCTGCACTACGTCGAAGACGACATGCGGTTCGGCGTCGCTATCCCGTTTCGCTTTCCCAGCAACGATGAGATCGACGACGCCCTGGAGACGGTGTCTCAGCTCGGGGGACAGGTCGTGCGGATGTACGCCCTGTCGGTTCGCAAGGCCGACGATCCCGCCGCCATGCCCCGGCATATCCTGGGACCGGGAAAGTTCAACGAGGAAGCCTTCGTCGCGCTCGACCGGGTGATCGCCGCGGCCCACAAGCACAAGGTCCGCCTGATCATCCCGCTGATCGACCAGTGGAGCTGGTGGGGAGGAACCACCGAACTGGCTGGCTTCCGCGGCAAGAAGCCGGCGGATTTCTGGACCGATCCCGAGCTGATCGAAGACTACTCGCGGATTGCCCAGTTCCTGATGCACCGGGTCAACACGGTGACGGGAGTTCCCTACCGCGAGGACCACGCGATCCTCGCCTGGGAAACTGGCAATGAGCTGGCCTCGCCTGACGCCTGGATCAAGCGGGCGGCCGCCATCATCAAGGAGATCGACCGCAACCACCTGGTGATTGACGGAGCCCAGCGCCCGATGATTCCGGACGTATCGCTCGACGATCCCAACATCGACTTCGTACAGACTCACCATTACGAGCACGACCCCCGCGCGATGATCGACCGGATCCGCCGCAACTCCGCGCGAGCCCGCGGCAAGAAGCCCTATCACATCGGCGAGTTCGGCTTCCTGCCCACCGCTTCCATGATGGCGGTGATCGATACTGTGATGGCCCGGGATTTGACAGGCGCCATGATCTGGAGCATCCGGATTCATAGCCGCGACGGCGGCTTTTACTGGCACCACGAGCCGGCCGGCGGCGATCTCTTCAAGGCCTATCACTGGCCCGGATTCGCCATCGGCGAAGTCTATGACGAGCGGGCGTTCTTACACGCGGTCCGGTATCGGGCCTATCGGATGCAAGGACTGCTCATGCTCCCCGACCAGTTACCGCCTCCCCTGCCTCGCCCGACACCCGCACATCTGCTCGAAGTCACCACCGGCGGATTGTTGACCTGGCGCGGCTCGACGGGGGCCGACGACTACGCGATCGAGCGCGCCAGAGACATTAAGGGACCATGGCAGGTTGTCGCGTCGGGGGTTTCCGATGCGCAAGTGCAATACCACCCGCTTTACTCCGATGAGACGGCGTATCCAGGCTATCAGTATTTCTACCGCGTGATCGCGCGGAACACGTCGGGTTCCGCCGACACTTCGAATCTCGTCGGGCCGATCACGATCGATCGTCACACCCTGGTCGACGAACTCTGGAACGACTCGCGGATCTTTCTGCGCCAGGGGCCACTCACGTTCCGGCAGAACGACGCGCGAAAGTTCCGGGAAGACTGCCACCGTCTGACGGGCGAGACCGGCAGCGCAGTCGTTTACCACGCGGCCAATGGGATCCGCAAGGTCCGCGCTTTCGCCTTCAGCCAGTCCAAGCAGCCCGAGCTTGTCTTCTCGTTCTCGTCCGACTGCCGAACATTTCAACAGGTCGCCTGCACGATGGAAGGCCCCACACAAACTGGCGACAAGGATGCTTACGGCTCCTGGACCCCGCTCATTTACAAGATCAATCTTGAGGCGGAGCACCCTGGCACGCCGTTCTTCCGGATCGAGTTCCGGGGCCAGACGCAGATCGGCCGAATCGAGGTGGAATATGGCGACACCGACCGTGGTTGACCTGGCGGCAAAGGCCCGCCGTGAGCTCCTCGAGAATATCCTGCCGTTCTGGCGCGAGCATGCGGTTGATCATGAGCGCGGCGGATTCATCGCCGAGATGTCCAACGACCTGAAGCCGAAACCCGAGGCCGGCAAGGGCCTGATTCTCAACGCGCGAATCCTCTGGACCTTCTCCGCCGCCGCCCGGTTCACCGGTGATCCCGCCGACCGCGCTCTTGCCGACCGGGCCTACGGGTATCTCATCGACCATTTCCTGGATGGCGATCACGGCGGCTACTTCTGGGAGCTGGATCCGGGCGGAAAGGTGGTCGACGCTACCAAGAAGATATACGGTCAGGCGTTCTGTGCCTACGCTCTCAGTGAGTATCACAGCGCCTTTGATGTTCCGGCCGCATTACGCCACGCCATTGACGTATTTCATCTGATCGAGACGCACAGCCGCGACCCGAAGCACGGCGGCTATGGCGAGGCCCTGTCGCGCGACTGGCAGCCGACCGCCGACGTGCGGCTCAGTGACAAAGATATGAACGAGCGTAAGTCGATGAACACCCACCTCCACGTTCTGGAGGGCTACACCAGGCTGTTCCAGGTCTGGCCCGAGGCAGAGCTCAAATCGGCGCTCGTCGACTTGATCGGAGTGTTCTTCGCACACATCATCGATCCCCAGACGAATCACTTTCACCACTTTTTCGACGACCTGTGGGCGCCCCGATCCGATAGCAATACGTACGGCCACGACATCGAAGGAAGCTGGTTGCTCTGCGAGGCCGCTCGTGCCGCCGGCGACCCGGCGACGATCGAAGCGGTGCGACAGGCCGCCGTACGGATCGCCCGAAGCGTGCTCGATGAGGGAGTCGACAGGGACGGCGGGCTATTCTACGAAGGACGCAACGGCCGGATCATCGACAGCAACAAGGAATGGTGGCCACAGGCAGAGGCGGTCGTCGGTTTTCTGAACGCTTACCAGATCAGCCATGACGAGATCTTCCTCGAAGCCGCCGCATGCTGCTGGGATTTCATCGAGCGGCAGATCATCGACCGGACTCACGGCGAGTGGTTCTGGCGGGTGGACCGGCAAGGGACGCCCGACCCGATCGAGCCCAAGATCTCGATGTGGAAATGCCCCTATCACAACGGTCGTGCCTGCCTCGAAATCATTCATCGTGCCCGGACCATTTGCCCCTCACAGACGACCGAGGAAACCTCATGATTCCCGAAATGTTCAAGCACCGGCTCGATCAGCTCCTCGCCGAGCACGAAGCCCTGATTCATGCCCACAATCCGGTCGTTCACGGAGGCAACGGCCTGCTCGACCGGTTCCAGAACCCGGTGCTCACCGCCGAGCACACGCCGGTCTTCTGGCGATACGACCTGGATCCCCGCACCAACCCCTACCTGATGGAGCGTATGGGCATCAACAGCGCGTTCAACCCAGGCGCCATCGAGCTCGACGGCACGATCTACCTGGTGGTCCGCGTTGAAGGAGTGGACCGCAAGAGCTTCTTCGCGATCGCCGAGAGCAAGAACGGTACGGAGCGGTTCCGGTACTGGGACTATC
The DNA here is from genome assembly GCA_963797295.1 of uncultured Planctomycetaceae bacterium. Taxonomy (GTDB): domain Bacteria; phylum Planctomycetota; class Planctomycetia; order Isosphaerales; family Isosphaeraceae; genus Aquisphaera. The sequence continues at coordinate 145,328 of CAWCPP010000048.1, read as the reverse complement.
CCGTCGTCTTGCCCGAGACGAGCGATCCGGACATCAACGTCTACGACATGCGGTTGGTGGCCCACCAGGACGGCTGGATTTACGGTCTCTTCTGCACCGAGCGGAAGGACCCGAAAGCCCCTCGCGGCGATCTCTCGTCGGCGGTGGCCCAGTGCGGCATCGTGCGGACCAAGGACCTGAAGACCTGGGACCGTCTCGACGACTTGAAAACGAGCTCGCCGCAACAGAGAAACGTGGTTCTGCACCCCGAGTTCGCGGGTGGCAAGTACGCGTTCTACACCCGCCCCCAGGACGGCTTCATCGACACCGGCTCGGGCGGTGGCATCGGCTGGGGTCTGGCCGACTCGATCGAGCACGCCGTCCTCGGTCCGGAAACGATCGTCCACGACCGCAAGTATCACACCGTCTACGAGTCCAAGAACGGACTCGGCCCCGCGCCCATCAAGACCTCCGAGGGCTGGCTCCAGCTCGCCCATGGCGTGCGGGGAACGGCTGCCGGCTTGCGGTATGTACTTTACGCGTTCATGACCGCGCTCGACGACCCCAGCCGCCTGATCCACGAGCCGTGCGGATACCTGCTCGCCCCCGCCGGCATCGAACGCGTGGGCGATGTTTCCAACGTTACATTCTCCAACGGTTGGGTCGCGAGATCAGATGGTCACGTACTGATCTACTATGCCTCCAGCGACACCAGGTGCCACGTTGCCGCGACGACCGTCGAGAAGCTCGTCGACTACTGCAAGCACACTCCGCGCGACCCGCTCCGTTCCGGTGCCTGTGTCCAGCAGCGAATCGAGCTCATCCGCAAGAACCTGGAGTTCATGAAGACGGCGGGGCTGCATTGAACGGCCGCCAGAAGCTGCTGAACATCTCGGGGAGCCGCAAGTAGGCGCCGACCCAGGTCACCGCCAGCAGCACCGACTGAAATACATAGGACGTGTGCATTCCCATGTGCGTGCAGATGGCGCCTCCCCAGAAGGCCGACGCCAGCAGCACGCCGATCGAGGCCGTCCAGGGCACAATGAGCAATATGCCCGTGATCAGCTCACCGAACCCGATCAAGCGGAGCTGCTCGTCGAGGCCTGTCTTTTTCAGCATCTCCAGGACCTCGGCCGGCGGCGTCCCGGTGACCTTGCCCAGGCTGGCGAAGATCATCAATCCGCCGATCAGGACGTGCAGCACCAGGCCCGCGATTTTCATCCAGTTCCACGACTTGCTCATCGGGACGCTTCCTTTCGACGGCAGAGCTATTGCGCAGGGGGCGGTTTAATGTCCCGTGCCATTCAGATGCACGACGACCTCTTCCGGCTTGTAGCGGACCTTGGGCATTTTGATATAGGGATCGTCGGCGGCACGATACCCGGCCGTCGCGATGACTGTGGCGCCGTAGCCTATCTCGGTCAGCCCCAGGATCGCGTCATACTGATCGGGCTGGAAACCTTCCATGGGGCAGGCGTCAATACCCAGCATCGCCGCGGCGCTCAGGAAGAAGCCCAGGGCGATGTAAAGCTGCCGCTGCGCCCAGGCATTCACGTCCTCAACCGGACGCCCGAGCGAGCCGAGCAGCATCTTCTTGAAGCCCTCGAGAGTCTCAACCTGTACGCCGCGAACTTCGGCAATCCTGGCGAGGTACCGGTCGACGTCGCCAGCGCCCAGGTTTTTCTTGATCGCAAAGACGACCAGGTGCGATGCGTCCGTGATCTGCGCCTGGTTCCAGCTCGCCGACTTCAACTTCGCTTTCAACTCTGGATCCGTCACCACGAAGAATTTCCAGGGCTGAAGGCCGAACGAGGAAGGCGCATGGACCAGGGCCTGCTCGAGTGTTCGCCAGTCCTCGGCGGGAATCTTCCTGGCCGTGTCGAATTGCTTGGTGGCGTATCGCCATTGAAGCTGGCGGAGGAGGACCTCGTCGGCAACGGGTTTCACGCTCTTGCACTCCTTCGGGCGGAGAAGATATCGAGTGAATCGGCGGCGATGGCCTCTCGATGCAGAGTCAGAACAATTCGCTGCCGATCGTTGGCGAGCCTTCCTGGTGGCTCGCTCAACGGTAGAACGATACATTGCAGTCCCGAGGCGCACAATATCACGTCCTCGTTTCGGGTCGCGCGGTGTGACGCTAGAATGGCGGACCGGTCTCCGCGGAATCATCAACGCTGGAGACGGAAGTTTGTTATTCTCCTTGCTTTCCCCGAGGCCAAGACGTGAGTGCTATTTTCAGCGAGCGCGTGCTTGTCGTGCCCGGTTCCGAGCTCGACCGGCTGGGCCGGTTCCAGGGTTTCCATCCGGATGCTGGCCGCTACCTTTCGGCCCTCCTGGTGCCCGAGTTGATGGAATACCGGCCCCGGTCCGAGGTCGAGGAAGATCCGAGCTGGAAGCAGATCATCCCCTATGTCGTCCTCCAGTGCGCGGACGCCGTCTTCTGCTACACGCGCGGCAAGTCGCAAGGCGAAGCCCGACTCCATCGTCTCCGGTCGCTGGGCGTCGGAGGGCACGTCGCCGAATCGGACGCGGAAGGCCGGCGCAGCTTCGAGGCCTATGAGATGGCCCTCCGCAGGGAGCTCGACGAGGAGGTCGAGATCGCCAGTCCGGGACCGCTCCGGCTCGTCGGCCTGATCAACGATGATTCCACGCCCGTCGGCTCGGTCCACCTCGGCGTCGTCCACGTGTGCGACCTGGAACACCCGGAGGTTCGCCCGCGCGAAGAGGGACTGGCTGAGCCTCAGTTCGTCCCGATCTCCGTGCTGCAAGGCATCAAGAGCGACTTCGAAACCTGGTCACAGATTTGCATTGACGCGTTTCTGCGGGACCGTTGAGGGCAGATGGCGTGGTGGGCTAGCCGATGCAGCGGTTGCCGGCTGGCGGCTTCCGGAAACTCCCGGCTGGCGGCGGTCGAGCCATTCGATCACCGCGGGAAACACTTCGTGAGGCGCATAACGGCTCCAGGCCAGGTCGCAGTGGCCGTAATCGGCCACGTGGCCGTTCGCCTTGCTGAAGACATAGAGAGCCTTGTCCGCGCTGCCGATCGCCTCGAAGGTCATCCGGGTCGAGGGAACATCGGAGATCAGGTCGCGTGCTCCGGCGATCATGAGAGTCGGCACCTTGACTTCTCCCAGCCGCGCCGAGTAGTCAATGCGTTGGTCGGCCGAGAGCATGTGGCCGGTCTTCAGATAGGGTGCGAACTGCCGCAACGCACCCGAGCCGGGATCTTCGAGTGTGTATCCGTAGAATCGTGAGATCGTCCGGCGATCGACATTCTCGGCCGTGTAATAGAAGCTGTCGATGAAGCCCAGGCCGGGCATGCGGAAGTACGTCAGTGGCCGGCCCAGCCGTCCCGCGCTGGCGAACCCAAGCAGACCGCGAATCGCGAGATTAGCCCGCAACATGTCGGTTTGCGGCGTTTTCGCCTGGATGATCGTGGAACCCATGCCCACGAAGTTGGCCACTCGATCCGGCTCGGTGCTCAGCTCGAAGTAGGGGAACATCATCATCCCCCCCAGGCTGTGCCCGATCCAGTTGACCTGAGTTTGCCCCGTTTCACGCTCCACGTAATCGAGAATGGCCGGGACGTCGTAACGGACCAGGTCGTCGACCGTCCAAGACGCCTCGCCTCGCTCTCGAAACGGCGTTCGTCGCAGGAACTGGTTGATCCGGTCATTCTTGCCGGGCCGGCCATTTTCGCCGGAGCCTCGAATATCAAAGACGTAGACCTCGTACCCGGGCGCAGAGCTGGGCCGGGAGATGATTGTCCGTGATCGTCCAGAAGGTGGCATTCAGGCCCAGGCCATGACAGAGAATCACCGGCAGCTTGCCCGGATCGGGATGCTCGGCCCGGTAATGACGGACGCCCAGCCGCCAGCCATCCCTCGTGTACGCATATCCGTCAGTGCACGGACGCAGATCGGGCGACGGGGCGTTTTGCCGCATGCTGGCACACCCCGACACACTTGCGCAAACCACGATAATGGCCCAGAGCTCACGCCCGTGGCGGTGCATTGGGCTGGGGAATCCTTCCGACGATTGACAAAGCCTCAGGCTTCCTTACCTTCCGGCGAAATCGGATTCTATTCGTATCGGCATTTTCTGGGAATGCGAGGTAGGATTCTTCCCATTCTGTTTTGAGACGCCCGGCAGGACCAGAACCTTGCAGTTTTCCGCCCATGGCGGCGCATCTGACGCTAATAGGAGAAGTCGCAGGCAAATACATCAAGAAGGGAGAAAGACCATGTTGCGAACCAGGGAACTTACCGTCGTGGTGATGGTCTCCATGATCGCCGGAGCGATCCTGCATGCTGTGATAAGTCAGCCGTCGGTGAAAGCCCAAGCGGGACAGCCGTTTCCTCATCCACAGGAGCAAGACAAGAGTCCACATGGTGTTACAGTCGTTTGCCAGGTTGAAGGGGGCGGCCGGATCCTTTCGATCGTGCCCGAGGGAACTCATGTGAAGAGGGGGGACCTGCTTTGCGAACTCGACGCATCCAGCCTGAAAGACCGCCTCACTGAGCGTGATGTTGCCGTGAAGCTATGCGAAATCGAACTCCAGCAGGCCCGACTCGCCCATGAATCCTGCGCTTCGGGCTGTCAAAGAGTATCAGGAAGGAACGTACCTGCAAAATAAAGCCACGCTGCAATCAGAGATCAAGCGGGCCCAGATCAATCTGGCGACCACCAGCGACCATGTCGAGGAAGTCCGGAGGTTGTTCGAGAAAGGGACGATCTCCAAGACGCACAAGGTTGCCGCTGAACTCAGTCTCCAGGACGCCAGGTTCACTCTCGAACTGGCCGACAACAAGCTACATACCCTTGAAAACTCCACGAGGCCGAACACGATTCTGAACTTGAGGGGCGAGGTCGAGGGAAGCCGGTCGCGGGAACAGGCTGCAAAAGAGATCCTCGAGTTGCGCCGCGATCAAGCACAGAGAGCGCGCAAGCAGATCGAACACTGCCGCATCATAGCCCCCTGCGATGGCAGGGTCGTATCCATCAAGCCGCCGGACGGAGTTCGTGTGAATGAAGGCGATCAAGTCTACGAGCGACAACTACTACTGAGCCTCACGCCGCCAAAACCTTGATCGTATCATCTGTCACCGGTAACTTTTCCACCCGCTTTGAACTACCGGCTTGATACCCGCAGCCGCAAACCCCATGATCGGGAAGCGTTTCGAAACGACGAAAGGAATCCGTTGCGTAGGGTGAGACAGGGAGTGGTTGGCTCGAACCAAGGGAAATGCATCCATGTGGACTATTCTGGGCGTCGTCGCCCTCGTCGTGGTCATTGTCTTGTTGTGGCTGGTGGGGGCATACAACAGCCTGGTGGCTTTGCGAAACCGGTACAAGGCGGCGTTCAGTCAGATCGATGTCCAGCTCAAGCGCCGGCATGACCTGATTCCCAACCTCATCGAGACAGCCAAGGGCTATCTGAGTCATGAAAAAGGAACCCTCGAAGCCGTCACCCAGGCGCGTGGCGCGGCCGTGACGGCGGCACGCGCAGCGGCGTCCAACCCGGGCAACCCATCGGCCATGGCAGGCCTGGCCGCTGCGGAAACGCAGTTGAACGGCGTGCTCGGCCGCCTCTTCGCCGTCGCGGAAGCCTACCCCGACCTCAAGGCCAACCAGAATATGATGCAGCTCCAGCAAGAGCTTGCCGCCACCGAAAACCAGATCGCCTCGGCGCGGCAGATTTTCAACACGACCGTGATGAACTACAACACCACCCTCGAGAGCTTCCCCACGAACCTGATCGCCAACGCCTGGGGCTTCGCGCCCGCCCAGCTTTTCGAGCTCGAGGTCGAAAAGGAACGCCAGGTTCCGCAGGTGCAATTCTGAGCCTGCTGATCCGGCTCCTGTGAACTTTCAACCAGGCCTCTTCCCGGGACCTCTACTGGCCTGCGCGGTCAGCGGATCCTCCGGCCAGGCATGCTTGGGATAACGTCGGCGCAGGTCTTTGCGCACCTCATGATAGGTGGTCGTCCAGAAGCTCTTCAGATCGGCCGTGATCTGCACCGGCCGATTGTTCGGGCCGAGCAAATGGAGCAAGACCGGAACGCGACCTCGTGCCAGCCGGGGAGTTTCGATCCACCCGAACAACTCCTGGAGCCGGGCGGAAAGGACGGGCGGCCGATCGAGTTCGTAGACCAAGCGTACCTGCCGGCCACTGGGAAGCTGAACCGAGAGCGGCGCACTCTGGGCAAGCTCGCGCTTCTGGGCAGCGTTGCAAAGATTTTCAAGGCAAGTCAGCTTGTCGGCCTGGCGAACCTCATCGACCCGCGTTCGACCCTTGCAAAGCTGTTCCAGCAATAACCCGAACGTATTCTCGCCGATTTCGGGCCAGTCGAGCTCGGGAATGGCCTGTTTCAGGAACTCGAGCCGCGCCAGCCAGGTCAGGGCGGCCGGATCGTCCCGGAACAGTGAGCCGGCCTGGTCACGCAGTGCGGCAGCCAGCGTGGCCGAGGCCAGTTCGCCGTCCACGGTTTGACTGGAGTCCTCGCGAAGCAGCAGATCCTGATACCAGAGGCGGGACACACCAACGACTCGCTCGCGAGCCGGGTCAAATACGGTCGTCCGCTCGCGCCGCAGCAGTTCGGGCACCAGCTCTTCGAGCCACGGCAATTCGACGGAGCTGGCGATGCTGACCTGAAGTTCAAGTGTTCCCTGCCGGCGTTCTTCCCTTGGATCGAGAGCGAGAAACAGTTCGCCGTCGCGGACGATCGAATCGCGACCGAGCCGAACACCGCGTCCGCCAACCATGACCCCCGTCTCCTCCGCGCCCCGCCGCCGCACCACCCGGTCGGGATAGGCCATGATCAGCCATTTCAGCAGCGATTCGTCGTCCTCCTGGCGTGAACTCCGTCCTGGGGTGCCCGAAAACTTCGCGGCCAGCCGGATCAGATCATCCCGGGCGGCGCCACCTGTCGGGCCGCGGCCGGATCGATGCCGCGTGCCCGCAGGCTTGGGGAAAACCGAGCCAACTCGGCCTCGGCCAGCCAGTCCAGTCGTGAAAAGACGTCAGAACGACCGCGCGTGGAGGACGGTCGGCGTCCGATCGCTGCCTGACCTGGGGCGGGCTGGCGGAGCACGAGGTCTTTCTCGGAGAGCAAAGCCGCAATGGTCGCGCCCTGGCGAATCATTCCTTCGCGGCCTGCGGCGATCAGCAGTCGGGCCATCCGGGGATGAACCGGCACCTCGAGCATCTGCCTGCCCAGCGGAGTGATTCGACCTGGCTCCTTGTCCAGTGCCCCCATAAGGTTCAAGAGCCGCCGAGCCGCGTCCAGCCGTTCGCTCGCCGGGCGATCGTACCACGCAAATTCACCGGCATCCTGGACGCCCCAGGAATGAAGTGCAAGAACTGACGAGCAGAGGTCGACGCGGTGAACTTCGGCAATCTCGAACGGTGCCAGCATCCGCTGCTCACGTTCCGACCAGAGCCTCAGACAGCGTCCCGGCCCGGTCCGCCCCGCGCGGCCCGCCCGCTGTTCGGCGGACGCCTGGCTGATTCGGGCCAGCTCGAGGCGGTCAAAACCGCGCTGGGGGTCATGCTGGGCAATCCGGGCCAAGCCGCTGTCGATCACAGTCGTGACCCCGTCGATCGTCAGCGAGGTCTCGGCGACATTGGTTGCCAGAATGACCTTTGTCTGTCGACCGGGCCGGAGCGCCCGGTCCTGGTCCTCCGCCGGCAACGATCCATGAAGCGGCAGCACCACGGCACCGTATCCCGCGGCCTGAGGTTCAATCGCCTTCTGGACCCGGCGAATCTCCGCCATCCCCGGCAGGAACACCAGAACATGACCTGTCGCGGATCGTGTCGCCAGGACCTCTCGGACCAGCGGTTCAATGGCCTCGGGACTGGCGGGGCGGAGCGATGGATGATAGGAGATCTCCACGGGAAAGTTTCGACCTTCCACGCGTACCACCGGACAGTCGTCGAGGAACCGCGCCACGGGTTCGGCATCCAGGGTCGCCGACATGACAACGATGATGAGGTCGGGGCGAACATCGCGACGAATCTCGCGTAACAGTGCCAGCGCAAGGTCGGCGTGCAGGCTGCGCTCATGAAACTCGTCCAGCACGACGGCACCGATCGTTTCGAGAAAGGGATCGGCCAGCATTTGTCGATTAAGGATGCCCTCGGTCTGGATTCGCAGCTTGGTCCTTGCAGAGATCCGTGCTCGAATCGAACCTGGTAACCGACCTCCTCACCCAGCCTCCAGTTCTGCTCCTCCGCGATACGAGCAGCCGTGGCCCGCGCCGCGACCCGGCGCGGCTGGAGCACGATGACTCCCGGATGCTCCGGCGCCAGCAATCCCGATCGCACCAGCGCCGGAGGAACCCGCGTCGTCTTCCCCGCTCCCGGCGGTGCGACAAGCACCAGCCCGCGGTGTTCCCGAAGAGCGGTGACAATTGCCGGCAGGCTCGGATCAATCGGCAGCAGGGTCATGAACGGCACATCCAACGCCCAGTTCTTCACTCGTCTCATGAAGGACAGAATTGTACAGGAGGAATGGGTTCTCTACGTCCGCGGCATTCGCCCGGGCACGAGCCAACAGATAGTTACTCCTTCGGGAGCGAAAAAAGCTTCTGTTCAAAGAGACAGTACTGTTGCCGGGAACATTTCCCTGAATCTGGGGTTCGGCCCTTCATCCATGCTTATTCAGAATCCTTCCTTACACACACTATCAAAGCTTTTCTTATTCGGATGTAGGTTTGTACCTATCAAGCTCTTAGAGCATTCCCGGCCACACGGTCCATTGACACCAAGCACCTTTCTGCCTACGATCTTATTGAATAAAGTTGCTATCGCATGCTTGTCGCCACTCACGTCTCTTTGCAAATTTTTGCAAGTCCAGATTGCTGTGCAGGGAAGTCTTCCTGGGGATGGCACCCGTTTCGAAGAGTTTCACTTGATGCCGATTTCCGATCCGATCCAGAGTTCCGAGGGTTCCGCAAGTCGTATCGCGAAGAGCGAGCCCCTGTCTGAGGACCACGCGGCGGCTGCGTCGCCAGAGCCCCCGACGGTGGTTCGGTCCGCGAGCAGTAATGCGCGGCGGATGCAGGCCTTGGCACAGGTTCAGGCGGCTCCTCCGTCGGGAGTATTGCCTCAGCCAGGGGTCTCGATTGGCACCTTCCTGCTTGAAGAGGCGATCGGAGCCGGGGGCATGGGCGCGGTCTTCCGGGCTCACGATGCGCAGCTTGAGCGGCACGTGGCGCTGAAGCTTCTGCCGCTCGATCAAACGGCCGATCCCGAGGTTGTGCAACGCTTCTACCAGGAGGGAAGGTCGGCGGCGCGTCTCGACCACGAGAACATCGCGCGAGTGTACAGCATTGGCCAGGATGGACCCAATCATTATATCGCTTTTGAATACATTGAGGGAGTCACAGTAAGGCGGCGGGTTGATGAGGATGGTCCGCTTCCCGTGAACGGGGCGGTTGACATCACTTTGCAAATCGCTCAGGCGCTGGTTCACGCGGCCGCGCGGGGCGTGGTCCATCGCGATATCAAACCGTCGAACATCATCCTCACGCCTCAGGGTCGCGCCAAGCTCGTCGACATGGGGTTGGCCCGCCGGTTCGAGCGCGACGCCGACCACGGGTTGACCCAGAGCGGAATGACGCTGGGGACATTTGACTATATCAGTCCGGAGCAGGCTCGCGATCCCCGCGACGTCGATGTTCGCAGCGACCTCTACTCGCTGGGCTGCACGCTGTTTCAGATGCTCACGGGGCGGCCACCGTTTCCCGGTGGGACCGTGCTTCAGAAACTGCTCCAGCATCAAGAGGAGCCGCCACCCGAGATCCGCGCCCTGAATCCGGACGTTCCCCCCGAACTCGCCCGGATTATCACAAAGTTGATGGCGAAGAATCGCGATCGCCGCTACCAGTCGCCCGAGCAATTGGTTCGCGACCTCCTGACGATCGCCGGGCGGCTGGGACTGGCAGTGACCCCAGCCGAGCAGCACGCCTGGATGGCCGCCACACACCGGGTTACCTGGGAGCGGCACCTGGTCTGGTTCTTTCCCGCGCTGGCGTTCCTGGTGGTAGTTGCCGGCCTCGTCTGGTGGGGTCGCGAGCAGAACAGCCCTCTTCCCGCCGAACCCGGCATCGGCCCGATTCGCGCCCGCGGAGCGAAGGCGGCCTCCAGAACCAGACAACTCTGTTGGTCCCCCGAGCGGTAGAGGCTTCCCAGACGAAAGACGACGACCTCGATCTCTCGGCACCTGTCGCCTTCTTGCCCCAAACGATCGCCGTGCGACCCGGCGACGATCTGCTCACGCAATTGAATCCGCGCAGCCGCGAACGATCATCACCTTGACCGGAAATGGTCCTTATCTGCTGGGTGGCCGCCCAGGCGGTTTCCGTGGCGGCTCGGTACTGACAAGCCGCGACGTGACCATCAAGTCGGAGGTTGGCGTTCGCCCCGTGCTCAGGCTTGCCGCGGATCCCCTGCCTGGTAACTCGAGGATGTCCGCGCTTCTGCCGTTTTCCGGCGGCAACGTCACGCTCGAAGGTTTGACATTCGAGCTTGATCCCATGCCACAAGATGGCCCGATGTCAGCCGTCTCGACCGAGAACACCGAACTCACGATCCGCGATTGCCTGTTCCGCCAGACGGCCAAGACGACTGGCCGGAACTGCGCAGCCTTGCGAATCCGTATGCGACAGTCTGTGTCCGGCATTGGTGACAGGCCCCCGACGGTAGTCGCGGATTCCTGCCATTTCGATGGCCGGCAGATCGGCATTGTCGCCGACGGCCCCGCTGACATCATGCTACGCGATTGCACCATGGGGCCGGGCTCGCCCTCGATCTGGATCGACAACAGCAAGTCCACCAGCCCGGTCCCGGCCGATATCCATTTGCGATTCTCAAGCCTGATCGCGGGCGACGGGCCCGTATTCAAGGTCGAAGGCGCGCTGGCCCGGATCCTCGTCGATGATTGCGTCATCGCCGAAGCCGGCAACGTACTGCCCACCCTGGTTGCAATCGATTCCCCGCGCAACCTGACCTGGCGTGGCCGTTCCAACGTTTACTCCGGCATGCATTCTTATCTCGAGCCAATGCAGAAGAGCGAAGGCGTTGAGGCGATCAACGACTTCAAACGCTGGGAAGAGACGGCCAGCGAGGTCCGCGAAGACCGCAGCATTGCGACAACCAAGTCTGTCTGGAACTCACCTGCCCCACTGCAGGAACTTCAACCCGATCAGCCGAACCCGACTCTGGCGTTCAAGCTTGCAACGGAGTTCTTGAAGAAATCGACAGTCGGCGCCCGTCACGGGCCCCACGACGTCCGGCTGGCTGACCCTGTCATCCTCGCCGGACGTTTCGCAGAGTCTGCCTCTGGTGCCGTCAAGACCGGCCCTCAAGGAGCGGAAGACGTGGTTCCCGCCACGGCGGGCAAACCGGCGACAATTCCAAAAAGCACCACAAGCGATTTCCCGGCCGATGATGAGGAAGACTCAACCAGCATGCAAGCCATGCTGCCGATGAGCACGCCTCCGGTGCCCGACACCACACATCCGGCTGCCAGCGCAGGAAAGGCTGATCCAGCCACGTCCGGCCCCCCGCTTGCCGACCAACCAGGCAGCTCACCAGCAGATCGAACGACTATTGATCGATCGGCTACGACGGGCAACCCGATCAAGCAGGCTGGCTCACACGAAGATCTTATCCATAACGCGGAGCAGTTCACCAACACCCTCAACCGGATTGGATCCAACGGCGGCACGCTGAGGATCGCTCGCGACGCGGATTTTGAACTGCCGATGACCGAGTTCGCCAGGTCTTCAGACTGGGTGATCGAGGCGGAGCCGGGCTCCAGGCGTCCCCGAATTCGGTTTCGCCCCGCTCCTTTCGCAGTGAAGGTCACGACCGACTGGTCGGTTCTGTTTAACGTCCATCTGGGCGGTGCCTTGCGTCTTCAAGGAGTGGACTTGCTCATCCCCGCCCAGGACCCCGAGGCTCCTCGTGGCGGGCGCCAGGCGGCTATTGGAGTTTCTTCCGGCAGCAAGCTCACTCTCACCGACTGCACGATCACGGTCGCCGGCCGCTCATCGACATCGACCTCGGCCGCCGTTGTCATCCAGCCGGGTGCCTCTGACGAAGTTTCCTCGGGCGATGCTCCAGCCGCCAGCGGCCTCATCAAGATCCGAGACAGCTTTATTCGCACCGCCGGCGACTGCGTCAGTGTCGCATCGGGCCGCCTGCTCGACCTTCAGCTTCGCAATGTTTTAGTCGCTGCCGATGGCAGCTTGCTGCACGCGCTAGGAAGCGCAAAGTCCGATCGTTCCAGAACGGCTCTGAAAATGAAGATTGACCAGGCGCTCGCCCGCGTCAGGGGAGGCCTCGTCTACCTTGAGAGCACCCTCGAAGAGACTGAACTTCCGCTGACTGACATCGAGGCAGAGAACTCGATCTTCAGCACCGCCGGGCAAGAACCTCTGTTGCGCCTTGATGGTCAAGGCCCGATGGATCGACTGCACGATCGCATTATCTGGAGGAGCGAGAAAGTCGCTTATGACGAGATCACGACCTACCGCCGCGATCAGATCCTTCAGACTGGCGTCGGTCCCGTGGACTATACCCGGTCCGACTGGATGACCTCGTTCGATCCTGTAGATAAATCTCCAATCACGGAAAGTGTGAGATTCCGGAAGCGGCTCGACCTCTGGCGATCGGCTGCCTCACTCAGCAAGGAAGACCTGGAGCTTGCCCCCAACGGCCCGGCAGTGGACCGCGGCCCTGACCTGAGAAAGATTCCCTCCGGACCTCCCGTCGAATCTTGAGGCTTTGCAATCAGGGGCGCCTTCCCTGCGAATTTGCAAACAGGGCCTCGATCCTACGCATCGCCTGCTCGTAGTCGCCACCGACAATCCCCGCGCGCGCCTGCTTTAGCCGCTCAAGCTGGTCGCATCGGAAAGGAACTCCCATTCCTTGCCCGGGCACCACGGGTACCAGGGTTGCGACAATTGCGCCAATCGAGCGCCTCGATGCCGTCGCCCCGTTCGGCCGAGACCAGACAATGTGGTTTGTCACGAGGCGCCAGATCGGACAGCTCCCAGCATGCCGGAAGGTCGGCCTTGGTGGCGACCAGTAGCGATGGTCCGGGTCGGCTGAGTAGCACGTGGTCATCGTCACGAAGCGGTTCCGACCGGTCCAGGAGCCAAAGAACCAGGTCGGCGGTCTCGGTCTGCCACAAGGTTTGATCAATTCCCGCGCGCTCGATCGCGTCGTCCGTTTCCCGCACCCCCGCGGTATCGACCAGCTCGATCGGCCAGCCGTCAAACGAAGCAAGTACAGTCACCAGATCGCGCGTCGTGCCCGGCGTGGGGTCAACGATGGCGCGTTCATATCCGGCCAGGGCATTGAGCAGCCGGCTCTTCCCCACGTTTGGCCGGCCGGCGATCACCACCCGCCAGCCGGTGATGAGCCGCAGGCCCACCTGCCCGCGTGCGATGAGCCCGTCCAGATGCTCGATCGCAACTTGGCGCGGACCGCGGATCTCCTTGATCAGCCGCGCCAGCTCATCTTCAAGCGCTCCCTGGGTCTGTTCGAGCAAGATCTCGGCCGTGCGGACGGTGGGCGCCCGCGTAAGTTCAAGCAACGCAGCGGCCTTGATGGGCGATTCCGAGGCGTGGGCCACCCAGACCTCCTGGTCGACGAGCCGGGCGCCTGCTTCCAGGAACGCCTCGGCCACGAGGTTCACCGCGGCCGATCCTCCATGGCACTGAATCTCGACCTCCGGCAGATGCAGGTCCTTGGCAATCACCACGGCCACCACCTCGTCGCCCAGGCCTTGGCCGATCCGTCCCAGACGCAGCCTGCCAGGTTCCGTCAGGCCCAGTGCCGGGCTTCGCGCAGGCCGGAAGACCGCATCGGCGACCTCGATCGCCCCCCTGCCCCAGACGCGCAGCACTGCAATTGCCCCGCGGCCCTGAGGTGTGAGAACGGAGAACGAAGGCCCGGCTTGCACCTCGTGATTGCTCAAAAGAAACGGCCCCTCCCTTGTCCAGCACGACAGACATCAAGCCCTTGCGATCCTCTTCCAGTCACCCGTTCCCCGCTTTAGTTCAGACCCGAGCCGCTGGTGGGCCGGAAGGAACCGAGCACTGCGAGCCCATCCGCACTCGCATCGCCGGATTGAACTCCTCCCGCATTCTCTCCCATGCCCCGGCCCGCGCTGTCCGGCTGGTCGCCGCCCTTCCTCTGCCGCCGTCCAAGAATCTGAGTCCAAACACCCCGGGGAATTGGGTTTGTTCCGCATCGGTGATTCCGAATCCGTCAACGATAACTCTTTACTTTCATTAAACTAATGGGAAAAACCAAATCGGCTTTGTTCGCGCACTTTTTGAGGTTAAGCGTGCCGTCTCGCGGTCCCGGAACTGGCGTCTGCTCGCCTCCGTCGGCCGCGATCAGACTCTTCTGCACAATCGGCATGACCGTCATCACTGGGACCTTCGGCAAATTGCGGAGAATGCCACTGATCGTTAAACGCAATTCCAACGTTTCGGACACCGCTTTACAGGCGCTCGGACGTGATTCTCGGCACTAGCTTGGCCAAGGAATCCGCCATGGTGAGTATACGATAAGCTTGACGCAACTTGACGGGAAAAGGGAGACTCGACCGGCTTGCCCGAACGGCTCAACAGGCGACGCCTTACGTAAACGGCTGCTCGCCTCTGCTCCATGCGCCTGCTTTTCTCCTCGATCCACTGTGACCTGGACCCCTCCCGCGGCGCGGGGTTGTGTACGCGCGAGTTGCCCGAACTGCTGGCCGCGCGGGGGATGGATCGCCGGGTTCTCACAAACGACGGGAATCCTCGACCCCGAGCGGGAGACAACGCTCGACGAAGTGCTCGCGACTCTGGAATTACCCTGCCAGCGGTTCCGGGCGGAGACGGCAACGGGCAGCCGGGCCGAGGTCGTCGACCTGGCTTTGAATGGCGTGCGGATGTCGGTCATGCCAACGGCCTCCAGCCGCGCCGAGCGATCGCCCGATCGGCCGGAGGCGGACGTCTTCCTCGCACTGGCCGGGCAGGTCTTTGACCGCTTCCGGCCCGAAGTGCTGCTGACCTACGGCGGCCATCCGGCCAGCCTGAAACCGCGGAGGATGGTTGCAGGAGAACGCCTTGGCGCGTTTCACCGTCGAGTCTCAGGCGAGGGGACATCCTGTCCTTCTCCCGCCGGGAGAAGGTGGCCGGAACGGCCGGATGAGGGTCATTTCGCAGGCCAAGACGCGCGGATCGTCCCCTTGATCACTGTCAGCAAACGTTCCTGTGGGTCTGATAGCCAAGAAGAATGGCGCCGAGCCAGGAATCCGGCCTTCGGCGCGTCATCATCGCGCCGCGCACCCGCCCAGGTTCGCCAGGTGGTGCACGCCCAGACGCGTGGCGGTTTCGCGCAACAGCGCCCGGCTGGCGGCGAAGAACCGGCCCAGCAGTCGGCCCGCGGCCAGCTTCTGCAATCGCGCCTGCCAGTTCTCGGCATTGCTGCCCAGCCGCTCGAAGATCCCCGCCAGTTCGGCGGAGATCGCGGCCTTGCCCTCGCGAAACAGCCGCCCGGTGTAATCGACCAGCAACAGGTAATTGCCGAGCGAGAATCCTTCGATCATTCCTTCACGTGACGAATCCAGCCGTCGGCGGTCCTCGACCGGACAGAGCCAGAGCCCTTCCTCCAGGCCCTCCGCAGCCGTCGAGCCAGCGACGCTGCCTGCCTGGGCGGCCTTCAGATCCTCGGCTCGACCCTGCTCCTGGACGTGCTCGACCCGCTGCTTGATCGACGTATGCGCGCTGGCCTCGGGGCTCTTGGCGATGCCCGCGGCCACGGGGTTCAAATCAATATAGGCACACGTCGCCAGCAACGATTCTTCATCGAGGATCGCCACGCTCTTGAAGCGGCCCTCGAAGAAGGCGCCGCGGGTTTGCTCTTGGCGGTTGGCAAGCCTCGAGAGTGGCTCTTTCAGGCACTTCATGAACCAGCTCAAGCTTTGCAGCCGCTGGCGAGCCATCGCGACCCACGCCGCGTCCTTGAGCCGAGCCTGGACCCACTCGTCGGTGACCGCAACCGCCTGTCGCGCCTTGTCGCGGGGCGGGAAGAGGCGTCCCCAGCGTCGTACGACATCCTCATCGGACCACCCTTTAGCCACGTCGGCATCGAGCCGCACCAGCAGGTGGAGATGGTTGTCGAGGATCGCAAACCCAGCGACGGCCACCGCGAAGATTTCCGCAAGTTCTTCGAGCCGGCGTTCGATCCAGCCCTTGCGGTCGCAGCCTTCTTCGCCGAGCAGGAACGCCCGCCGCACGCACCGCGTCACGCAGTGATACCACCGAGTCACGGCCGGATCAACCAGATGGGCACGCGCAATCGTCATCGACGGATCTCCTGGGATGATCCGGATAAACTATCCAGTTCCAGTCGCTAGGTCAAGGCTGCAATGCCTGTCCTTTTATTTCCTTTTATTTATTTCCAGTTGCTAAGTCAAGGCTGCAATGCCTGTCCTTTTATTTCCTCTTTATTTCCTCTTTTATTTCCTTTTATTTCTTTCGGAACATGAGTTCTGCCTTGCTTCAAGAATATGGCGGCTCCCGATCGGGCTCAAATCGCAATTGGGTGGCCCTGATCGCGTTCCTACTTGTCGCCAGGGTTAATCAGGCTGCGTTTCCCTGCCTTGGGCTTACCCGCCGTTTTTGCTACCGAGATCTTGACACCAGAGACCGCCATCAAGGCCTCTGCGTACTTGACTCCGATGTCCCTCCCGCCCCGCAGGTACTCATAGACTGCTGGTTGAGAAAGGGTTGGGCATCGAGCTCTGGCCTTCTGCCAGAGCTGATATCTCGTCATTCGACGATGGCCCAGCGCCGTCAAGATCGTCTTGCGAATCAGGCCGAGTGGCTGTTTCTGCAACCTGCCCGACGCGTCTCGCTTCAGTCGTGGGCCGAGTTGCTTGATTTCGGGCATATCGGAGGTATTGATGGGACATTCCATCGCTGCCTTGAGGTCAGCCAGATGCTCGGGCGCAGGCTTTGGAATCTCGCTCGCCGATCGAGAGACCACTCTATTCCCCCTTGAAGATGGCTTTTTCATAGAGCTTCCGCTCCTTGGACGTGGCGGTACGTGCGCTGATGATGTGGGTAACCTGCTTGTCCTTGGTCGATCGGTCGGTCCAGGTGACTCTTAGAATGATGCCAGGGTCGAAGGGATGCGATGCAAAAGTAGTGTGCCGATCCTCTTCCATGCTGTGCGCATCGTCGTACTATTCGTAATGGAACCCATCCGCTTCCTCATCTCCAAGAACGGACGCGGCATCGTCGAACGAGAGACAGTGCTTCTTCTCGTTGGCTTTCGCTTTGCTTGGGTCTCATTCGAACCCGTCGTGATACTTCATTGGCACAAGGCCCATCGCACCTTTCGGAATCATACCACCGTTAATGGTGGGTGTTCATTACAGGTCAGGATCGCCGTGATCTCGTTGGACTTCTCGGCACAGGCCGCCTGCCCCAGCAAGAGCCCATATTCGCTGGCCCAGATGCTCACCGAGTGCAACGCCCCAATCCCGTTCTTGTGATCATGACTCCGTCGCGCCGTCTTGCTGTCGCCTGCCGGGATCCGCTGTTCCATGCCCGACATCGCGGCAGAGCGGTTGAGAGGTGCAGATGAGGCCACCCATGATTTGCAGTTACCAAGTAAGCGTCCGGGATTACCATCCGGCCGCCCCCGCGCGGCCACCTGGTAATCCCGGACGCTTACGCATCTCTATCACCCGTCAAGAAAAGGGGTGCTTCCCTCTGGGCTTCTTTAGCTCGTGTGAAGAAATAGGATCATCCTGCTCGGGTTTCTCGGAAAAATGCCTAGCAAGAGAATTTTTCCTTTGCAAATGCCGTTTACATCATTTAGGTTTCAGACATATCGCTTCTCTTGGCTTTCTTCATCGTAAACTCTTACGAACAACTGCAGCGCCCTTTTCAGTCTTCCGGGCCGCTGTTCCGTCGGTCTCGCAGTCAAATTCACTGGGACCATTTCGGAGAAACCAAGCAGGTTCGCCGAGATCGGTATGCGCGGGGCTACAGCCCGAGATCCTTTTCAGCCGGTGTCTTGAACAAGGAAAACACTCGGCCACGGTTCCAGCAACGAGGTCGGCTTCCTGGCTCGGGTCGAGGCTGCAATGGTAGGACTAACACCTGGTAACTATATGGATAATCATAAAGTGCTTACTTGTTTATTGCCAATCGCCGAGCAGCAGCTAGATTCGACACAAGCGAGTCTCTATCTCTCTGTCACCAACGCCGCGAGTGAACTGCTCCAGGGCAACGTGTTCGTGTCGCTAGAACACGACTTCTCTCGGAAGACCTGGCGCACCCTCCGCTGGCACCGGGCAACTCGGAGTTTTCTCTTTCCCGACCTTCCTCTCGGTTCATTTACTTACCGTGTATGGGCGTCCGCAGATCGTCAGGTAATTGGCCACTTCACTCTTCGATCAACTGAAGCACACCACGAGTCAGTCGTTCTGCCAGAGCCTGATAGCCGCCCACGGCTGGAGTTTCCCATTCGTCAACGGCTCACGACGTGGCGATCGCGGATTGCGGCGTCCCGTTCAAAGCAAGACGGCTACTCGTCATTGCAGCCATTGCTGCGATCCGGTAGCGCGGGGGAAACCATGCTCGAGCTGCTCGGTGATGGCGCGATCGTCGCTTCCATTACTCAACCGATCGCGAAGCTCGGCATCACGTCGGAACTATGGCAGTTCATTGATGCCCACACCCACGGTTCTGGCAAGTCGTCCATCGTCGGTAGTCGGTTGCGGTTCCTTATGATCACCTACCGCGTTGGCCTGAATCCGGCAGTGCGCCGTCGACTCTCACCGTGCGCCAGCATGGAACAGATCTGGTCCGCCGTTATTCGCGTCGCCCAGACTCTCGACGACGCGGCACTGGACGACGTTTTCCTCTGGGCCGCGCGCATCTATAATCCCGAGACTGCGCGCTTCGAGCAGTTCGCCCGCGCCTGGGCCGAGCGGTTCAACGGGCTAAAAAACCTGCGCTCTCCCGCCCCTCTTTCACGTGGGGTCGCCATCCCTTCGTCGCACCCGAGACCCGAACTGCCGCCTTCTCCCGCACGTTCGCTCGACCCGGCTATGGTTTACGCTAGCGCGCCCCTGCTAGCCGACATCGCTCATATACTCTCCACATTGTGGGAGGCTCGATGATCCGCCGCTACCCAGATACACTGACGCTCATTCCGACGTACCAATGCACAGCGGCCTGTGTGAATTGCTGCTTCGGCTCGCATCCCGGCGTGGGCACCAGGCTATCGATCGAGCGCATCCTCCACCACATCGACCAAGCCGCGGCGCTCGATTCCATCAAATTAGTGGTTTTCACGGGTGGGGAGTGCTTCCTGCTGGGCGACGATCTTAGCCTGGCTGTAGCCCGCTGCACCCAACACGGCCTGGCGAGCCGTTGCGTGTCCAACGGCTACTGGGCGGTGAGCGATCGGGCAGCCCTCGATCGGCTTCGCCCGCTCGCCGAGGCCGGGCTCTGTGAACTGAATGTCTCCACCGGCGATGCCCATCAGGCGTTCGTACCGCTCCCGCGCGTGGTGAATGCGATCCGAGCCGCATCCAGATTGAACATGCGTGCACTCGTTGTTGTGGAGTCCCAACAGAATCGATCCTTTTCCTCCGCCGCGCTCCGGTCCGACCCTGGATGGGCTGAGCTCGAGGCTGACTCCAAGGTCCAATACCCACCTTTCGCCTTCGAATCGCCATGGATGTCGATGGACCCCTGGGAGGCCGTCCAGCAGCCGGAGCGGAAACTCGCCTCACGAAGCAACCTGGCGAGGCGGGCCGGTTGCGACAGCGTCCTCCGCACTATCGTCGTGACGCCGGAGGAGCAACTTGGCGCTTGCTGCGGCCTGACCCGCGAGCAGATCCCCGAGCTTCACGTCGGCTCCCTACGCGAGTCGACCTTGCAGGAGCTTGTCGAGGCGATGTTCGACGACTTCCTCAAGATCTGGGTCGCCCTCGACGGCCCCGACCACATCCTCGCATGGGCCGCGGAGCATGACCCGGAGATTCTGTGGCAGGGTCGATTCGCACACCACTGCGATTCGTGCCGCTATATGTACACTGACAGACGCGTCCGGGCCGTCATTGCCGCCCATTGGGAAGAGATGGCCGATGATGTGCTGTGCCGCTTCGCTGGGATGACCATGCAACCAGGTGCATCGAATGCCCCAAACGATCTCGTGACTCTGCATCATCGAATCGACGCATCTCCGTAAATCCTTTGAGGAGGTCAAGATGTCTGACGAAAAGCAGTTCGAAACTGTCTTTGCGCACAAGCAGGCCGTCAAGAACGTATCGAACACGATCATGAGTGATCCCAAGGAGCGCGCGGAGTTTCTCGCCGACCCAAAGGCCTACCTGCAGAAGGCCGCCATTCCCGTTGCCGGGCATATCGAGCTTACCGAGCGCGACCGGAGCATCATCAATATGGTGGCCGATCCTACCGTCGCGACTCTCTACCACAGCGGAAACCTCGCACAACTGGCTGCTTACTTCCGCGGCAACTATCCCAGCCTGATTAACGATCCTACCAAGGTTGCCTGGACAGTCGCTGACTTCGAGGTCGCGATAGAAGCCCTCGCCGTCGCCGTGGGGATCGCTGTGGCGGCCGTGCAGGAGGGCGAGGATTTCTCGGAAATGGCTCGCCTCGAGACGGTTCATTCGGCGCGTCTTGACGCCGTAGACGCGCGCCTGGCCGAACTGGAGGCGAAGGTTCGATCCATGGGAGGCTCACAGGGGAGCAAACCGTGAGACGCGTGCTGCTCGTCGTCATGCCTTTCCTACCACTCCATCGACCGGCCCTCGGCGTGAGCGCGTTGAAGGCCAGCGCGAACAGCCGTGGGCTGGCTTGTGACATCGCTTACTTCACGTTCGATTACGCTGCACTGATAGGTCTTAAGGACTATGTTCACCTGGACGGTGGGCTGCCCACTCAGAACCTTACAGGCGAATGGATCTTCGCGAGTGCGGCTTTCGGAGCCGGGGTCGCCATCCCTGAAGTTTTCGAGCGCGTTGTGCTGCGCAACTCTCCGCCGGGATTCTATGATCGGGACTTCGCTGCTCGTCTGCTCGAGCTCCCCGCGAAGAGCTTGCCGTTCATACGCGCCTGCGCAGACAGGATTGCACCTGCCACCTACGACATCGTCGGCTTCACTTCGACATTCCAGCAGAACTGCGCGTCGCTGGCCTTGGCACGCGAGATCAAGCGACGTGACCCGACTGTCACTACGCTTTTCGGTGGTGCCAATGCCGACGGTGTCATGGGAGGCGAATGGCTCCGCCAGATTGAGTGGCTCGACGTGGTCGTGTCAGGCGAGGCTGATCTCGTCTTTCCCGAATTGGTCCAGCGTCTACGTCGTGGCGAGACACTCACTGGCCTTCCCGGAGTTTGCGCAAGAATGCCCCAAACGCCGCACCTCCCGTCCCTGTGCAGGACTTGAATTCACTTCCGATCCCGGATTTCACGGACTATTTCACCGCACTCTCCCGTTTCGAGTACCGCCATGCTCTCCGTCCTGAGCTGAGCATTGAGACTTCGCGCGGCTGTTGGTGGGGTCAGAAACACCATTGCACCTTTTGCGGGCTCAACGGTACCAGCATGGCGTATCGCGTCAAACAACCGGATCGCGCTTTCGATGAGTTCCGCACACTGGCTTCTACCTGGAATGTTGACCGATTCTTTGCGTCTGACAATATCATCCATCTCAGCTATTTTTCGACGCTGTTCCCCCGACTGATCAAGGAAGGCTTTCAGTTCGACATCCAGTATGAGATGAAGTCGCAACTTCGCCGCGATCACCTTCGCACTCTCCGACGGTCTGGCTCAACTTGGTTCCAACCCGGAATCGAAAGCCTCTCCTCGCGTGTGCTCCAACTGATGGACAAGGGTGTCAAGGCAATCGCCAACGTCCAGACGCTCAAGTGGGCACGCGAGATGGGTTTCCGGATCACGTGGAATTGCCTGTGCGGTTTCCCAGGTGAGCGTCCCGAAGACTACCAAGAGATGTTGGCCACGGTGCGGTACCTGACTCACCTCTGCCCGCCCGCATCGTTTGCCGTCTTCCGGCTCGACCGCTTTAGCCCGTTGTTCGACCAGGCCGCGGAGCGAGGAATCAGCGATGTCCGCGCAGGTCGCGCGTACCGCCTCTGTTATCCCTTCTCGCAGGAAGCGATCGACCGAATTGCCTATTTCTTCGATTGTGAGCGGTCCGTCGACCCCCAGACGCTGCACGCCATCAGTGAGGTCTGGAAGTTCTGCAACACAGAGTGGGAGCCCAATCACAAGACTAGTACACTCGCTGCCAGGGTCTCCGACTCGTTCGCGCTCATCCACGACACGCGGCACGGATGGCCGGTGCGCCGGGAGTTACTTTTCGGCATCGACCGCGCCGTTCTCCTGGCCGCTGACAGCGTGCAGAGTTGCGCCTCAATTCTCGAAATCGTGAGTAAACGACAGCCCGAACTTAATGCCTCTCTCCGCGAGGTGCAACAGTCCGTGGATCGCCTTCACTCAGCCGGTTGGCTGCTTCGTGAAGGCGGACAGTATCTAAGCCTGACGTTGTTCTCTGATTGCGCAGACGAGGAACTTGGGGCACCGCGGACGACTGTCGTCGACCGGCATCGTTCTCTGCTTCCTATCCACTAACAACCGTGCCGCCACTAACCCCTATCCTGCTTCGCCTCTTGCACGGCCGCGTTGGCAGTACGCTGCTGATGCAATTGCTGACCACTTCCGATGAGGTCGTCTGCGATCGCATCATGCCGTACGAGCATCGCTACTTGGCGTACCTGGTCGAGTTGACGCGTCCGCAGCACATCCCGTGGAGTTCGCCACCCTCACCAGCGGAACCTATTGTTGGCAATCGTGTTTTTTGCGTTGACCTCGATGAATTCGCCAGACAGTCCCTAGCAAACTTGTGGCAGTCTTTTTCCGACGTGGCTCGGGCGCGCCATCCGTCCGTCACACCCCGCTATTACGCCGAAAAGAGCTTGGGAACTTTCGACCCGCTCATCGAAGCCTCGATACCATTCCGGATCATCGATGTCGTGAGGGACCCTCGCGATGTTTATGTGTCCGCATGTCTTTTCAGTCAACGCCTCGGGCGCGACGCCTTCGGACTCCGTCTCAACCAGCCTGATTCAGTCAACGTCCCTCTGTTCCTTTGTGACATCGCCTGGCGCCTCGCGGAGATGGGAACAACCGTCGGAGGAGTCGAACCTCTAATTGTCCACTATGAGGAAATGGTCAACGACCTTCCCGGCGTCGCCGATGCCCTCGGTCGTGCTCTCGGTCTCCAATTCGATCCGGACCGTGTTGTTGTTCATGCGGCTGACAACGGCTCACACATGACCGCTCAAAGCGTGTCTGCCTCGGTCGGACGGTGGCGCACTGAGTTGAATCCCGAAATTGCCGCCCTTATGACACGCATGCTCGCTGAGCCAATGGAACGCCTCGGCTACGCGCTTTGAAAATTGGCCCAGACAGAGACTCTACAGCTTGGGCGGTGTCGCCGAGGAATAGTCCGATGTCGGGTTCAGAACTCGCCGACCATTCGAGCGATTCGCAGCCGTATACACGCCTGTTGATTCTCGTCGGCGAACGTGCGAACGACAACTTCCAGATCAAACTTCTGGCCCAACGAGAGGTAGGGCCCACCAGGCGGGATGGAATCCTCCACCAGGTGCGAACCAGTGCCGGAAGACACGCTGTACGTTACGAACTCCAAGTCCTCCTTCAATGCCCGCTTCGTCCTCCTAGACGAAGCAAGGACATGCATCGCAGTATCGGACCGGACCAGAGGGCGACCACATCAGGACGGTTTCGCAACACCACATGGACATGATTGGACATCACGGCGAAGGCGGCGATCTCCACGCCGAAGAGGCCGGCGAGGGCCTCCAGGCGATCGTGAATCCAGTCCTTGCGATGCTCGAACGACTGCTTTGTGAGGGGATCGACGCCGCAGAGAAAAGCCCGGCGCACGACCCGCTGGATAGAGTGATAGACTCCGATCTCTTCATCGACCACAACTTCCGAGCGATTCCGCCGTGCCATCGCGGTGCTCCCCGTCTTCGGTGCAAAACTGCCGCTCGTTCTTCCGGCGACCGATCCGCGTCGTGATGATCAAACGTACTAAACAGGGATCCGTGTGTCCTGTAACAACCGAGATTTGTGGGTGGCCCCAAATGTCGCGGCAAGGTTCCCGATCAATGTGGCGACAGAGCTTGATATGAGCATCTCACAAATCGTGCGCAGATTACCAAAAGAATTAGCAGCGTCCCCTTTGCGTGCCCCCTTTGCGTGCCCCGATCAATGCGGCGACAGAGTTCGATATAAGCATCTCACATATTTTGTGCAGATTACCAAGAGAATTAGCAGCGTCCACTTTGCGTGCCCTCCCCTTTGCGTGCCCAAATGTCTCAAATGTCTTCTCCCATCCGCCTCGACTTACCTCAGAAATTATCAGAGAAGCCTACTCACGCCCCATGTGAGGATCTGCTCGACTTCTGAAGTCGAGCGGATCCTCGCTCTGGGTAGTTGTTGAGTATCTCAGTCGATACGGCGTGTGGTGGAGCCAGTCAGTCTCTCACCATGCGGATCTTGGCGCGGCGACCGTGCCCACCGATCCTGAGTGCCAGGCGCTACCGTAGCCGTAGTGGCTGGCGGCCCACGGAGAATCCCAGATGGCCCTGGCGGTTGCGGATGGTGCCGCCGAGGCCTTCAGGTCGGCAACGATCGCCCCATAGTCGGCAGTGCCGTC
This sequence comes from uncultured Planctomycetaceae bacterium, assembly GCA_963797295.1. Lineage (GTDB taxonomy): Bacteria > Planctomycetota > Planctomycetia > Isosphaerales > Isosphaeraceae > Aquisphaera. Next base: position 120,520 of record CAWCPP010000048.1, on the reverse strand, counting down.
CTTCAGGTTCAGAGCCACGTAGTGCGCTGCGACCAGGAGGTTGGAGTAGCTGCCCAGGCCGGCGCCGCCACCGGACCCGAGGCCGTTGTTCAGAGGATTGTTCCGATCCCACCAGTCACTGGTAGGTTCCTCCGAGGTCATCCACTGCGTGAGAACAGTGATGTTGTTCTTGCTCTCGGGCGCGTTGAGATCGTGAAGCACCCATCGGGCCCAGTCGAAGTTCGTGGACTCGCCCGGGGTCCCGCCACCGCCACCGCCACCGCCACCGTTGTGGTTGAGGAGGGTGATGCCCATGACTCGCCTCGTGTTCGGGCCCGCCTCACCGTCCACCGACAATCCATGCGCCCGCTGATACTTCTCGACATCGGCCTTCGTTTTCGGGCCGAAGAGACCGTCCTTCGTCGCGCCGACCTTCCCCTGGACTTCCTTGATGACGGTGCTCAGGACACCGTCGGTTTGAGGACCCGCGATCCCGTCGACGGTGATGCCGGCGTTGGACTGAAACGATCTCACTGCAGCCGTGGTCACGGGACCGTAGATGCCGTCAATCCCCGACCACGACAAATAGCCAAGGCCGGCCAGGTCCCACTGAAGCTGCGTGGTACTGATCGTCGGCGTCGCGTCCGGCGACGCAGCGGCATTGCTGGTCTTGGGGAGGGTGACCTTCTTGCCGAGGTGAACCCCAGCGGACGACGACTGGACGTCGAGGCGGTGAGCGGAATCGGCCTCCGTTCTGGCGACGTGGATCTTGCCGTCGGAAGTGCCTCGGGCCAGCGCGATAGAGCTTGTCCCGGGCAGTGTCGACAGCAGTTGTCGTCCCTCCAGGTCATCAACGGCTGGTCGGAATGCGCGCTTGCTCACATGTTGCATTTTTCTCTCCCTCGCACTATAGGTAGTTGCTCACAGTTAATGCATGCACTTACGCTGATGTTAATCTCGTTCTGGCCTCCGGGTGGAAGCCGCGCTCGGGCGATCGCGTCCGAACGAATCGAGGTCAACATCGAAGAGGTTTCTTCCTCGTGCGACCGATCATGAGAACGGAATCCGATGTGAATGCCGATCCCTTGCTGTTCGCCGAGGCGGAGGCGAGCCGGCTTCGCCAACCACCCTGATAGACGCAGCGGCCAGGTTCGAATTGCAGGGCGGTCCAAGAATCCAGAGAATCGCACCCATTGGCCATGCCTGCATGGCTTTCCCTTGCACTGGTGAATCGACCCATTCTCGACAGTCTCCGGGGAGATTCGGGAACGATGCGAGCCTTCTTGAACCATCGCGTTGCGGCGCGTAGGATCGGATCAACAGCCATATCAGCGGGCTCGACGCCGGTCCTCGCACTCCTGCGCCGATCTTGCAATCGCCGATCGACCCTCGGGAGTCTCGCACCATGACCTATCCTCGACCGTGTTCCTTCCGACGGGCATGCCGGCCGATCATCCTCACGTGCCTGGCCCTAGCCCTGCCGGCTATGCCGCGGGCTTTCGGCCAGGCCCCGGTCGCTTCAAGACCATCGCTCCCCTTGACTGCACGCCAGCAGGAGCGGCTCAAGGAACGCGACCATCTCGCCATGCAAGCCGTACAGCTCAGGTCGCAGGGGAAGCTGCCCGAGGCGATCCGGGCCGCCGAGGCCATGCTGGCTCTCGAGCGCGAAGTGCTGGGCGAGACTAGCGAGGATGCAATCGGATCACTCGAGCTGCTGGCCCGGCTGCATCAAGATCGCGAGGACTGGGCGGCGGCAAGGAAGGTCCGCAGGGAAGTCTTGAAACTACTCTGTACGACGCTTCCCAAGGATCACTGGCAAGTGGTCGATGCCCGTTGGGCCTTGGACAACATCGATACCTTGGCCAAGCTCAGCGATCGGGATCGGCGCCGGCTCAGGGAGGCCAATCGGCTCATCCGGCAGGTTGAAGATCTGTATGCCCGAGGAAAGTACAGTGACGCGATGGGACCCGCGCCAGACGTTGACAATTCGCGAGGCATTGCTGGGGGCGTGCCATCCCGACGTGTCCCAAATCCTGGACGCGCTGGGGCGTCTGGTCTTAGCGCAGGCCAACTACGGGGAGGCGCGGGCGTTCTTCCAGCGGGCGCTGGAGATGAACCAGGCGCTACATCCGCGTGAGCGGTATCCCCAGGGCCATCCCCGCCTGGCCATCACCATGAACAACCTAGCCTCCGTGCTCTACGCCCAGGGGGACTATGGTGCTGCGCGAGGTTATTACCAGCGGGCGCTGGAGATGAACCAGGCGCTCTACCCCAAGGAGCGGTATCCGCGGGGCCACGCCGGCCTGGCCACCGACCTGGCCAACATGGGATTACTGCTTCAGGCGCTGGGCAAAAACGGGGAGGCGCAGGGGTACCTCCAGCGGGCGCTGGAGATGCACCAGTCGCTCTACCCCAAGGAGCAGTATCCGCAGGGCCATGTCGAACTGGCCACCGACCTGGCCAACATGGCATTTCTGCTTCAGGCGCAGGTTAATTACGGGGAGGGCGGGTTTACCTCCAGCGGGCGCTGGAGATGTTTCAGACCCTGTATCCCAAGGAACGGTATCCCCAGGGCCATCCCCGCCTGGCCCGAGGCCTGCACAACCTGGGAAGCCTGCTTCAAGCTCAGGGCAATTACGTGGAGGCGCGGGTTTATCTCCAGCGGGCGCTGGAGATGTTTCAGACCCTGTATCCCAAGGAACGATATCCCCAGGGCCATCCCGAGCTGGCCGCCGGCCTGAACAGCATGGGACGACTTCTCTTGGACCAGGGCAACTACGGGGAGGCGCGGGGGTATTTCCAGCGGGTGCTGGAGATGGCTCAGGCGCACTACCCTAGGGAGCAGTATCCCCAGGGCCATCCCGAACTGGCCACCAGCCTGAACAACCTCGGAGGCTTGCTTCAAGCCCAGGGCAACTACGGAGAGGCGCGGGTTTATCTCCAGCGTACGCTGGAGATGACTCAGACTCTGTATCCCAAGGAGCAGTATCCCCAGGGCCATCCCGAACTGGCCGCCGGCCTGCACAACATCGGACTGGTGCTGCACGCTCAGGGTAACTACGCGGAAGCGCGGGGGTATTTCCAGCGTGCGCTGGAGATGACCCAAACCCTGTATCCCAAGGAACAAAATCCCCAGGGCCATCCGCTCCTGGCCCGAAGCCTGAACAACCTGGGAGCCTTGCTTGAAGCCCAGGGCAACTACGGGGAGGCGCGGGGGTACCTCCAACGGGCGTTGGAGATGGACCAGGCGCTGTATCCCAAGGAGCAGTATCCCCAGGGGCATCCCAATCTGGAGCTTGGCTTGAGCAACTTGGGACATCTGATTCGGAACGAAGGAAATTACACGGAAGCCTGGCCCTTCCTCATTCGAGCCACGGACCTCTCTCACGATCTAGCCGAAGTTTTCCTGGCCTCCACCTCCGAGGCCGAGGCGCTCGACTACCTGGCCCAGCTTCCCGCGAACTGGGGTATTTTACTCTCGAGCTCGCTTCACATGCCCGAGAGCTCCGAGGCCGCCTACGCCCGGGTCTGGCGCGGCAAGGCGGCAGTCGCACGCACCCTCCAGCGTCGGCAAGCGTTCCTCTTCGACCTGGCCAAGACCAACTCCGCCACGCGCCAGACCATCGAAGCCTGGCAGGAAAGCCGCCAGCAGCTCGCCCGGCTGCTGCGGGCCCCATCCAACCCTGGCCGGCTCAAGCAGCTCCAGGAACTCACCCGAGACAAGGAGCGGCTCGAACGACAACTGGCCGAGGCCCTGCCCGAGTTCGCGCATCAGCAGAAGCTCGATCAGAGCCCCCACAACCGGCTGCTCGAAGCACTCCCCGACCGGATGGTCTTGCTCGACTTGGTTCAGTTCACCCGGTTCGAGCAGGACCCGCTGGTCAAGGGGAAGGACGGCGAGCGCCGCACGCCCAGCTATGTGGGCTTCGTCCTCGCCAGAGGTCGGCCTGTGCGGTGCGTGGACCTGGGGCCGGCCCAGCCCATCGACGAGGCCGTCGCTCAGTGGCGTCAGGCAATCGTGGCGCGGCAGTCCAGCGCCGCCGCCGAGACCCTGCGCCGCCGCGTCTGGGAGCCGCTGGCGCAACACATCCCGTCCCAGACCGCAACGGTCATCATCGCCCCCGACGGATCCCTGACGGCCATCCCATGGGCGGCGCTGCCGGGTGACCGATCCGGCACGGTGCTCCTGCAGCAATACGCCATTGCCCTGGTCCCCCACGCCCCCTTCCTGCTCGATCGGCTGACCGCACCGACACCATCGCGCGACCAGGCCGGGGTGGTCCTGGCCCTGGGCGGCGTGGCCTACGGCCAGGCCCCCAAACCGGTCGATGACGAGAAGACCAAGGCCGAGCTCCTGGCGGTGCGCCAGGCCGAGACCCTACGCGGCCGCGGCGACGCCTGGACGGAGCTGCCCGGCACGCGCGAGGAGCTGGAGACCGTGGCGCACCTGGCCCGGTCGCGGGCCGTGGTCCGGCTGGAGGGGACGGCGGCGAGCACAGCCGGCCTGCTCCGCGCTTTGCCCCAGGCACGCTGGGCCCACATCGCCACGCACGGCTTCTTCGCCGATCCCGCGGTCCCCTCGGTGTTGCGGCTGGATCCAAAGCTCTTCGCTTTCTCCGGCGCAATCGGGCCACACCGGGCGCGCGCAACCCGCTGGTGCTCTCAGGACTGGTCCTGGCCGGGGCCAATCGGCCACCCACCGAAGTCGATGGGGCGATGCACGAAGATCTCGGAATCCTTACCGCCGAGGCGATCGCCGGCCTGCCGTTGCAGAACCTGGAACTGATCGTGCTGTCGGCGTGCGAGACCGGGTTGGGGACAGTGGCCGGTGGCGAAGGGGTCTTTGGTCTCCAGCGGGCTTTCCACCTGGCCGGGGCGCACACGGTAGTGGCCAGCCTCTGGAAGGTGGATGACACCGTGACCCGGAAGTTGATGACGCAGTTCTATTCCAACCTGTGGCAGCAGGGCATGTCGGCCGTCGAAGCGCTTCGCCAGGCGCAGTTGACGGTGTTGAATGAGGCGGTAGGAAGCGGTGACAACCCGTACTACTGGGCGACTTGGGTGCTCAGTGGCGATCCGGGAATTCGATAAGACCCCTCGAAAGAGAACCTCGAGCCAAGTCCTCGGCACGCGACCTCGGGGATCCTTTTGCACGCCCCTGATCGCAGTAACCGCACCGGCTCGTAAAAGTCCATCCCTGACCAGTTGGATCGTTCTTGAACTCAGGTACTCAAGGCCTTACGATTGGGACGGTAAACCCTTGTGTGGGCTCAAATTCTCAGAGCCCGGGGAGTCAAGGTCGACTTGGCTGCAATTCAGGGGCCGGTCGAGTGTCTTGAGGTTAGAGGGCAGCACGATGTGGCTCCTCGACCCGAGCTTCTGAGCTCCACTCGACCGCGCTGGTGGGTCGTTTCAGAAAGGCTCGGATGGCCAGCGAGTCCAGGGATACCCGGCTGCTGGCCGAGGCCGCCCGCCCTTGGGTGGATGCGCTCAACCAGCGCTTCGGGCCTTGTGTCGAGTCGAGGTTGATCGCCGCGGCTCTACCCCTCGTTGATCAATACCTCGAGGAGTTGAAAGTCGCCCCCAAGTCGGACGACCACCGGCAACGCTACGTTTCGCGCGTCGCGTTCTTACTCGCCTATCACTGGTGGCGATTCGTGGAACCCGGCAAGACCGAAGACCAACGCCAGTCCAGTCTCGGGGATCGTACGGCGGAGTGAGACGATGGAGGGACCAGTCATCCAGCTTGAGGAGGTGATCGAGCGGCTCAAGAACGGACGGCCGGTCTATGGGCCCGTGGGCGTTGACCTCTTGCGCGAAGTGATGCTGGTCGAAGCCGTGCTTCAGTGTGATGGTCGGGCCGCGGAGGAGTTTCTGGCCGAGTTCCGACCGACGATAGAGAAGACTCTTCTCCGTGTGGGAGGCAAACGCGCTGCCTATGAACTCGACGATATCATCAACGATCTCCTGGTACCTCGGGATTCCAAACCACCTCGGCTGGATAACTTCCGCGGTAAGGCGCCGCTAAATAGTTGGCTCAGAACGGTCATCAGACGACTCTGGACTGACGCTGCGCGGAGAGATCAGAAATTGCGGGAGGATGGGAAGGGGAAGCTCGTGGACCTGGACGAGGCGGTCACGACGGATCCCGGCGCCTCACCCGAGGAACTGGCCGAGTTTAACGACTTCTGGGAACGGGGCGCCGACCTGATCGTCACGCAGTTGCTGGACTTGTTCGCTTCGGTGGCGGATCGCGACGATCTGCTCGCGTGGCAGATGGTCTGCCTTGACGGAGTCCAACAAAAAGACCTAGCCGGGCTCTTTCAATGTCATCCCAGTACGGTCTCGCGAAACTTGAAGAGGGTGGAGCAGAACCTTAAAGAGGCATTCGCGAAAAACGACCAGTTGAGGTCTCTCGTCGAGGCAATGAAAACGGCGCCAAAGACGTTTGTTCGCTTGATCGGCGAGCGCTTCGTCGAGGAGTTGCGCAAGAAAACGAAATCCGAGGGGCCTTCGTCCGCATCGATGAGTCCGACGAGTCAAGTGAAGTTGAATCGAGCCTCCAGCAGAAACCAAGGACCTCATGAACTCACGCCAGAATGAAGGCGACGGCGTCGCGAGATTGTTGAGCCTGCTTGACCTGGCGACGGAGCCGGAGTTGTCCGACCACGTCGACGACGACACGCTAGCGCTCTTGGCCGGCGGCAGTGCGAGCGCGGAGGAACTCATAGCGGTGCGCGCCCACCTGGTCGTCTGCCCTCCCTGCCGCCGTTTGGTCAGTCAGATCCTGAGCGACTCCAAAGGGAGCGTCTCCGAAGCCCTACCAGCGCGGAGCTGGGGGCGACTGCTTCGCGCCCGGCAATTGTGGGATTGACCGTTGCGGCCTGCCTGCTCCTGGGAGTGGGTGTGGTGATCTGGTCCTTGAGTCGGGGAGCGGGGCCACCGAGACCCGCACCCTTACCAAGCCCCAGAATCGCACCGCTTCTGGCGGACTTGCTGCCCGCGTCGGTGAGCTGGGAGCGCAGCGGCGCCCGAGGCATCGAGCAAGAGCGGCCCACAATCACCCTCAAGATCGACTCGCCTCAAGACGGTTTCGCGGTCGTCATGATGGTGGCGAACGGCCATTGGGAACTTCTCCGCGGAGAGCGGCTGATGAGGAAGGGGCCGGGCAACGAATATGGACCGATCGATTCGCCACCGGACTCGGTCGTCTACATCGTGGTTTTGAGCGATCGTCAAGAGCGCGGCGAGTTGTCTGGGACGATCCGCGAATCGTTGCCGAGCCAACCCCGGGATATCGAAGCGAACTTTACGACATGGCGCGACGAGGTCCGCACGCGATTGACCCGCGGCGGACACAACTGGGTTTCCGTCGAACCGATCCGCGTGGTGCCTACGAAGCCCCACCCCGCGGACAGACCCGGTCCCTCTTTTCCGCCGAGGCGACCGTCGTTCTAACTTTTTGCACATCACATCAGTCTGTTCGAGACGCCGGAACATACCATACTGCGTGACCTCGCCGTGCTGGCGGAGGGGCGCGGCGACCATGGCGAGGCAACCTGTCTCTGGAAATTGGTCCTCGAATCGTGACGCGGAGGCGCAAGAGCGCTTGCTCCGCCCGACGTCTTCGTGAGCCAGTGACCGAGCGGGCGGCGGAAAGTCTCGGTGGGCTCGGCAGAGCGTTGAGGACATCCGTTCGATGATGCGTTCGCGTCCTCCGATCACCAACAGTCCGGCAGGCCGCCGCCTACGTCTCATCTGCAGGGTTCCTCGGCAGGCTCTCGCCCAGTATGATACCGTCCGGCGCTGGCTGGATCGCGGCAAGCTTCTGAGGTCGCGTGCTGAGCTGAGAATCTCAGCCGGCGGAGTCGAATCTAGAGATCGTTGCGAGGGGCGATTGATCGATGGCCTACTGGTTGTTCAAGTCGGAACCCGAGGTTTATGGATTTGACCACCTGCTCGCCGAACCCGACCGGACCACTGGCTGGGACGGCGTGCGGAACTACCAGGCGAGGAACTACCTCCGCGACACGATCAAGGTCGGTGATGGCGTGCTCTACTACCACTCGAACGCCGATCCTCCGTGCATCGCGGGTGTCGCCAAGGTTGTACGCGCCGGTCACCCTGATCCCACCGCATTCGATCCCTTGTCCATTCACCACGACCCCAAGAGCGATCGTTCCAGCCCTACCTGGTATCAGGTGGCGATCCAGGCGGTAAAGCCCATCGAGCCGCCCATCGGTTTGCCTCGGCTGAAAGAGATTCCCGAGCTCGCCGGCATGGAATTGCTTCGTAAGGGTAGCCGGCTGTCGATTCAGCCGGTGACCGAAGGACAATGGAAGGTCATCATGGCCTTGGCCGGCGAAAAGACCAGGAAAAAGCGAGCCTAACGTCGATTTCAAGAGACCGTTGAGAAGAAAGGACCACCCCCATGGCGCGTCTTGAACACTTTGCCATCTATGCCGCGAATTCAACCGCCTTGAAAGACTTCTATGTCGATGCCCTCGGCATGACCGTGGCACTCGAAAGTGGCGGCGACCCGCCCGGGTATTTTCTGGCCGATGATCAAGGCATGGCGCTCGAAATCATCGGCCGTCCGTCGGCAGAAACCGCCGTGAATCAACGGTGGGTCTGCCACCTGGCTTTCTGGGTCGACGACGTGGCCGCGAAGCAGCATGAGCTGGAGCAGCGTGGCATGGTCTTCGAGACCGACACCGTTGTGCTCACTGACACGATGAAAACCGTCTTCTTTCGCGACCCCGAGGGCAACCGCTGCCAGCTCGTCTGGCGGAACAAACGGCTGGTCGGGTAAATGGCCGCCCGTGATCAAGTCGCCACGGCCACTGGGGTTTGCGGAATCTCGCCTCGCCACTCGATCTTGTAGCGGTTCTCGGCGGCGAACCGCTCGATCTCGCCCTTAGACTGAGGAACTTCGATGCGGGTGTACTCGCGATAAAAGCCGCTTCCCGAGCGTTTGTAAGTTGCTTCCTCGCCAAACCATTGACCGTCGATGTAGTAAACAACCAGGCTTTTCATTCTGCAAACTCCGGACCCCATCGAAACGTTAACACGCCTATCATAGAGGACGGCGCGGGCCTCGCCAAGCACGTTTGCCGGGCGCTGGATGGAAGGACACTACCCTTTGATTACCCCGATCGGACGGAGTCGGGCAACCTTCCGCGAGATTCCGGCACGGTCGACGACGTCCACGACCAGATCGACGTCCTTGTAGGCGGCCGGCTGTTCCTCGGCGAGCCCCTTATGACCCCGCGCACGGGCAATGATGCCCAGAGCGTCCAGTTCCTTATCGATCCGACGGCCCTGCGCCAGCCGGACCGCCGCCGTTCGGCTGAGCATCCGCCCGGCACCATGACACGTGGTGCCGAACGAGTGCTCCATCGATCCCGGCTGGCCGACAAGGACCCAGCTCGCGGTTCCCATGCTGCCAGGAATGATCACAGGCTGACCGATCCGAGCGTAGGCCGGCGGGAGTTCGGGATGGCCCGCGGGAAATGCCCGCGTCGCCCCCTTGCGATGAACGCAAACTTCCTTCCGGCGGCCAGCACCGACGTCGTGATCCTCGAACTTGGCGATGTTGTGCGCGACATCATAGACCAGGTCCATCCCGAGCTGCTCCCAGGGCTTGCCGAAAACCCGGGAAAAGACCTCGCGCGCCTGGTGAGCCAGAAGCTGGCGGTTGCACCATGCGAAGTTGGCCGCCGCGCGCATGGCTCCCAGGTAATCCTGCCCTTCCGGACTGCGCACCGGGGCACAGGCAAGCTGCTGGTCGGGCAACGCAAAACCATATTTCTTGGCGCGTTCTTGAACACCTTCAGATAGTCATCGCAGACCTGGTAACCCAGGCCGCGCAACCCGGAATGAATCAGAACCGCGATCTGCCCCTCGCGCAGGCCCATCACCTCGGCGGCCTCGTGATCGACCACGCGATCGACCACCTGGATCTCGAGGAAATGGTTCCCCGAGCCGAGCGTGCCGCACTGCTCAGCCCCTCGCTCGATGGCGCGGTCGCTGACCCGCCCCGGATCCGCGCCGATCAGGCGGCCCTGGGCTTCCGTGAAGAGCAGATCGCGATCCGCCCCCAGTCCCTTGTCGACCAGGAACGACACCCCCTGCTCCATCAGCTTGACGAGTTCGGGCTTGTGGAACACATACCGCCCGCGCTGGCCCACGCCGGTGGGGATGTCGCGAAAAAGCTGATCGACCAGGGGCCGGATCTGATCCTTCACGTCCGACCATTCAAGGTTCGACCGAAGCAGCCTGACACCGCAGTTGATGTCGTAGCCGACGCCTCCCGGAGAGATCACTCCTCCCTCCTCCGGATCGGTCGCGGCCACGCCGCCGATGCAAAAGCCATAGCCCCAGTGAATATCCGGCATGGCCAGGCTGGCCTTCTGAATTCCCGGTAGCGTGGCCACGTTCACGACCTGCTCGGGGCCCTGGTCTTTCTTGATCTGCTCGATGAGCGTATCGTCGGCGAAGATGAGCCCATCGACTCGCATGTCTTCACGGTAGCTCTTGGGAATTTTCCATTGACACGGCCCGACCTTCTCAAGAGGTCCGGTGTAGGCTCCGCTCTGGGCCATGAGTCTCTCCCTGGTTGGCGACCGGCTGAACTTGGTTCGTATTCTGAGATCGCATCATAACTCGACCCAGCGGGCATAGAATGGGTTCGCGGTCAACGGACTGGTGGTCCACCGAGCCGATCCAGCTCGCGCCGGTGTGCGTTCCAGGTTGCCGCGTCGAGCACACGCACAGAATCGTTGGGATCAAGCTCCATTCCGGTGACGACCTCGCACCAGAGAGCCAGCCTGTCAGGATCACCCTCCAGTTCCTGGGGCACGCGGCAAACGCGCGCGGTGCCATCGAGACTGCCGGTCACGTAGGTTGAGGTTTTCGGGTCAACCGCAATAGCCAGCACGTAGTCTTCATGCTCGGTGGGCGGACCGATCGGGCGTCGCGTGGCGCAATCCCAGAGCCTCGCCACATTGTCCCAGCCGCCCGTAACAGCGGTCCTGCCTTCATCAATGAACTTTGCGGCAGCCACCAGGCCACGATGGCCGACCGGGGCTCCGGAAGGCTCGCCTGTGGACGCGTCCCAGAAGTGAATCGAATGATCGGCACATGCTGTCAAGATCAACTTTCCGTCAGGGCTGATGCTCAAGGCGATGACCCGATCGCCATGCTTCAAATAAATGTCGCGCTCTTTCCCGTCGGCGCCAACGCGATGGATGCACGCCGAGTGGTCCCAGCTCCCGCTGATCACGGTGGCTTCGTCGGCCCCGAATCGCAACGTTGCTACATAGTCATGATGGCGCTGTCGCTTCTCGAAATTACCGGAAGCGGTATCCCAGACGCCCACATTCCCGTCCATCATCCCGATCAGGACGGATACACCGTGCGGCGAACTCTCCAGGGTACTGATCGCTGAACCGAGCTCGAGCATCCTTGTCGAAGGCTCTCCGGTTTCCGAATTCCAGAGCCGCGCCTGGCCGCTCACAGTTCCCGTGCAGATCCATTGGTCCTGGGCGCAGAATGTCGCTGCCAGTAGCAAATCGGGTTCATGCAATCTTCGCCGGACCTGCCCAGTGGCCACGTCAATAATCAGAATCGACCCATCCTGGGTGGCAATCAGAAGCGTCCGGTCCGCTTGATCAAACGAGCACGCCACCGCGGAGTTCGTCAGAGCGATAGGCGGGGCGACGAGACGACCGCCAGGAAGCTCCCACAACCGCGCCTCGATCGTCTTGACCGCTCGGCCGCCCGCGGTAGCGAGATAACGGCCGTCATGGCTGACTGCCACCGTGGCGATGTCGCCCTCATTGGCCAGGCGTTGATCGGGCTCCATCCGGGAGAGCGTCCAGTAGCGAACCGAGCCATTGGAGCCCACCGAGTAAATGCCCGTGTCGTCGGTTCGGAACCCCACCGCCAGAACCGTGGTCTCGTGGAGCAAAGGAGAACTGATTGGCCGTGCATTGAGCGCATTCCAAAGCCGTACACTCTTGAAGCTGGCCGTGAGCAACCGCGTGCCATCGTGACTGTAAACTACACGGCTTACTTCCTCTTCATGGGCCATGGGTGAGCCGACGGGACGCCCGCTGACCACGTCCCAGATCCTGGCCATGCGGCCGCGGTCCGCTGTTGCGAGGCGTTTCCCATCCGGGCTGAAGCTGGCATCGACCGGGATGGTCGGATTGGTGAACTCGACTTGCTTACGGCAAGTGCGCAAGTTCCAGAGCAACACTTTGGGATCACTGGTGCCGACCGCGAGCAAATCGGCCTGTGGGCTCAGCGCAATCATTTCAATGGGCTTGACCAGTTCCACCGGACTGCCGATCAAACCGCCGTCCTCGACTCGCCAGACTCGGACCTTGAGGTCGCGCGCGGCGGTGGCCAGTGTCTTGCCGTCCGGGCTGAGCGCGACAAGAAAGGCGGGCTTGGGATGGATAAGGGGCTTACCGATGGGCTTACCGCTTGAAGCATCCCAGAGCCTCACGGCCGGGTCGTTGTGAGCCGTGGCAATGACCTTGCCTTCCGAGTCGATCGCCGCGGAACAAACTGGTAGCTGGACGTCAAATGCAACGCCGGGACTCTGATCTTCGGGGAGTTGCCGCAGGCGAACGAAGTGCTCATCCTCGACGGTCAACCACACCTGCCCACCAGAGGCCAGTCGCGCAAGCTCCGCGTCCTTGACTCCGGGAGAGAACGCCTCGAGTAAGGCCGAATGTCCCGACCAGCTTGCCAGGTTGAGGCGAATGACGCGCTGGAGATCGTCGGCCTTCGGGGGGGCGAGCTGGAGGGCTCGAGACAGCCAGAGCAGCCCCGCGGGCGCTTCCCCCTTGTCGCAACGGGACAACCCGTTCTCAAGCGCGAAGCTGGCGGAAAGCCGGCTCAGTTTGGTGACGGAACGCGACTTGTCGAGAGCAAACACGATGAGCAACGCCATGAAAGCGAGGGCTGCCGCAACCGCCAGGCCGCTGGCCGCCGCAAGTGCCGGATTGCGGCGGGCCCATCGCCAGACCAGTTCGGCTTTGCTCACATCACGCGCCAGGATCGGCCTGCCATCCTGGTAACGGTGCAGATCCTCGGCCATGGCCGCCGCCGTGGGATAGCGCCATCGTGGCTCCTTGGCGATGGCCTTGAGGCAGATCGTCTCGAGATCGCGCGGGATCTTACCGTTAATCCGCCGTGGCGGCACGGGCTCTTCGGTCATCACCTGCTGGATCACCGTGGACCAGGAACCGCTGAAAGGGAGCTCGCCGCTGAGGAGCTGGTAGAGCACGACGCCGAGCGAATAGACATCACTACGCCGGTCCGCCTCACGAGCCTTGCCCGCGGCCTGTTCGGGACTCATGTAAGCCGGCGTTCCGACGATCTGCCCGTCGATCGTCAGGATTCCTTCCGCCGCTTCCCGGCGAGCCAGGCCGAAATCGACGATGACGGGGCGGCCGATCGGCCTGTCCGCGATAGAAGCGGCCGGGGCCGCATCGTGAGTTCTGGAAATCTCGGTGCCAGCGAACTCGATCATGAGGTTGGCCGGCTTGATGTCGCGATGTACCAACCCCCTGTCGTGAGCGTGGTGAAGGGCCTCCGCGACCTCGGCGGTCAGACGGGCGGCCTCATCAAACGTCAACTTGCGAACATCGATTAACTCCTTGAGAGTTACACCTTCGACGAAATCGGAAACGATGGCGGTCGTCTGCCCCTCGTTGATAACTTCATGGACCGGCACGATGCCCGGGTGGCGGAGCGCCGCGGCTGCCTGGGCCTCACGCCAGAACCGGCCCTGGAAGTCGGCTGTTTCCAGCGCGTTCGGGTGAGGAATCTTGAGGGCAACCGATCTGTGCAGCCGGGTGTCGAATGCCCGCCAGACGACACCGAAGGTTCCCTGTCCAACGCACTGCTGAAGGCGGAACCGGCCGAGCAAACTCGTTCCGTCATCGTTCCCGCCGTTGCAGAAAGAGTCGATGCGAAACAGCCGCTTGCAGCCCGTGCAGATCAGTCTCCGGGGAATCTCACTCGCGCCAGCCAGGGGCCTCTGGCAGTGAGGACAACTCAGCCGTGGTTCCTCGCCAGCGGGGACGTCGCTCGTCTCGTCGTCCGCCGGCCATGTGAATCCCTCCCGGACGGTCGAATCCGAAATGGCACTTCGCAAGGTTGACTCAAGTCTTTTACCATCCTCGGTCTCACCCGGGGCGGCCTTGGGATTTTCAGGGTCGCGGCGCAGTAGATTCTTGCCCCTGTGGTGCCATTTTGCTGAACTCCTGGCGGACCTCGATGCAGCAAAAGATCGTCCCACCGCGATCCGGTCGTGAGCAACGACATTCTAACAGAGCTGCAATGAGAGATCACTCGCGAACGAGGATTCGCGCAAAACACCCCAGTCCCGAGACGGTTTGAATAGGCTGAAAGTCAGCTTCGAAGAAACCAGCCCTCGCACGTGGGCGACTTGAGACCACAACTCTCTGCCTTGTAGTTTGATCGATCAAGTCACGATTTCTTGCTTCTCTTCCGGTTCGCTCGAAACCACGTCTCGACCTGCCTTCCCGCTTGTACCATCTCCTTCGCTCACGCACGATGCACAGGGGGTTCCGCCCATGGTAATGCACAGCGGTGCTCCGCAATTCGGCTGACAAGTTCCGTCCGCAAACTTGCAAGCCCCGACGGGGTTGGTCTTCTGGGCAGCCGTTTTAGGTGGCCCTGTCACTTTCGTCGGAGTCTGGTTTGTCAAGGCCGCGATGAGGATGTCGGTAATTGGGCCCGCCGCTGCATAGAGCTGTTTGGTCAGGAACGTATAAGCAATCAGCTTGAGAACGTCGGCCGCTGTTCCCGTGCCGATGGTGAGAACGATCGCGTCCCGCTGTTGCGAAGACATCAGGGCCCCATATTGGTACCCGTCAATGACGAAGCGACAGGGGATGAGCACCACATCCTCATTCTCCGCCGGATCGGTATCGGCGATGAGGGCGACATCGCGCTTGATCTGCAAGGCCTTGAGATTCGCCAGCTCCAGCAGCTTGAAGACGCCCCAGAGGCGGTCGCGAAGAATCTCGTCTGTTGTCATGCTCAAATGCTCCACACTTAACGGTTTGAATCAACCATGAGAAATGGTACGCGATACAGGATCTGAGCGATTCGTCCCAATTGGCGTTGGATCGGTGAGCCCCAGTGCTTCTTCCGCGGAACTCAGGCGAGCGCAGGGCCCACGTTCGGAACACTAGCAAGCGACGTCTCGGTGCGTCCCGATCATCACCTGAAATAGCTTACGAGATACATCGGCACGACGAAAGGCGATCATCAACGCCTTGAGCATGGATTTGACTTGATTCAGGTATCTTTGCTCACGACATGTCGGTGACAGTATCGCTCGACTTTCCAGGAACTCGCAGACCGTCATTGCGAAGAGTTTTGCTCGGTCTTGAAAAACACGCGCGATGGAATCATCGATGGTTCTGTGCCATACTCGTCAGCCGTCCCGAGGGAATCTCCAGCGCGAGATACAGTGCCGGCAGGCGCAGTCCTTTTGATCCCAAGGGCACGATGTCAACTCGCACAGCTTCTTCGTTACTCAATCTTCAGGAGCCGTCGCATGAGAGATGCAACACCGCTCATATTCACCACAATAATCACCTCGCTCTTTCTTGTGCTTCTCATTATCCTCGTGCTCGGCCGAATAAAACTCCTCTCGCTCCGGCTCATCCTGATTGGCGTGTTCATGGCGATTGCCGCGGCCCTACAGGGTAACATCTCGGCGGTCAGCATCGACTCCGGACAGGTCGCCGTCTCGCTCGGCCTCGCCGCCAGCTCGCTCTTGAAGATCGCCACGATCTTGGTCCTTTCCGGGGTGGCATTCGCGGTCCTGGAACGAACTGAACCAGCACCGACCGTGGGCACGAAAGAGGTATCGCATGGTTAATAAGACGACTTCAAACTCGCTGCGGTTCGCCTTCCTCGGGGCATTGGCGTTCGCCTATTTCGTGGCGTTTCCGGACGATCTGCCGTCCTTGCTCGCGCCCGTCGAGCGCATCCTGGGCCTGACGAAAGCGATTTCGCCCTGGCTTTACGTCGTACTGGGCGGAGGTCTGGTGGCGTGGGCAATCCGCCACGTTTTTGTGCGAGCTCCGCAAGCGCCTTGAGCCATCGAGCAGCCGCGATGGTTGGGCCTTGCAATGTCCTCGTGACTGGTGGACGCCGAAGCATCCGACCGCGGGTGAGATGATGGCGGGCTAAGCGATGGAACAGGCGAGGCGTAACTACAGGACCGAAATCGATACACCCTCAAACTTGAAACTCGTGATACAGATAAGATCTAACAGAGATGCGATCCATGAGAACCACCAGCGTCGTATGGCTTGTCTCATCGGTCCTGCTCGCTGCAACGGCGTCGTCCGCTCTCGCGGGAGAAGGGCCGCCCAGGCCGAACATCGTGTTCATTCTGGCGGATGACCTGGGCTCCGGCGATCTCGGCTGTTATGGTCAGAAGAAAATCAAGACTCCCAATATCGACAGCCTCGCCGTCCAGGGAATGCGGTTCACGCAGTTCTACTGCGGGTGCTCGGTATGCGCTCCCAGCCGCTGCACGTTGATGACCGGCAAACATCTCGGCCACGCGACGGTCCGCGATAACATGGAGCGCGGCAAGGGCCTTGAAGGTCAGCACCCCATGGAGCCCGGCACGGTCACAGTCGCGCAGCTTCTGAAAAGATCCGGCTATGCGACCGCGATCGTCGGCAAGTGGGGTCTGGGAATGCCGGAAGACCACAGCAGCCCGCTGGATTTTGGTTTCGACCACCACTATGGATATCTCTGCCAGGGTATGGCGCATACCTATTATCCACCCTATCTCTGGCACGACAACCAAAAGCAGATGCTCACGGGAAATCCTCTCTACGCCTACGGTCAGCCCGGAGTGATTGGACCATCGGGGCGGATCTATTCGCATGACCTCCTGGTCGAGGACTCGCTGGACTGGGTGCGGCAGCATAAGGATGGGCCGTTTTTTCTCTATCTGGCTTTCACGATCCCGCATCTCTCCTTGCAGGTGCCCGAGGATTCCCTGGCCGAGTACCTCGGCCAGTGGCCCGAGACGCCACTGACCAGCTCCAAGCATTATGCTAACTGTGCCGCGCCCCGGGCGACTTACGCGGCGATGATCGGCCGCATGGACCGCGCCGTGGGCCGCCTCATGGCCACGCTGGCCCAACTGGGCATCGACGGTCGCACGCTGGTCTTCTTCGCCAGCGACAATGGTGCCGTTTTCCCCTATGCCGGAACCGATCCCGCTTTTTTCCGGAGTAACGGCAACCTCCGCGGCTACAAGCAAGACCTATACGAAGGAGGCATCCGCACGCCGCTGATCGCGCGCTGGCCGGGGCGGATCCAGGCCGGCTCGACTAGCAACCACATTGGCGCACTCTGGGACATCTTGCCGACTTTGTGCGAGGTGGCCGGCTCTCCGGCACCGACCGATATCGACGGTTTGAGCCTTGCGCCCACGCTCCTGGGCCAACCGGGACAGAAGTCGCACGAATATCTGTACTGGGAATATCACAGTCAGGGGGGAGCCCAGGCCGTGCGGTTCGGCGACTGGAAAGCGGTTCGCAACAACGTGAAGAAAACGCCCGACGCTGCGCCCGAGCTTTACAATCTGGCCCGTGATCCAGGGGAGACGACGAACGTGGCCGACCTCTACCCCGAGTTGACGGCCAGAGCCGGTTCTTACATGAAAGCTGCACACAGCCAGAGCTCGGAGCCGAAGTGGAATTTCTAGCTCTGCGACGTCATCAGCCTCGAGGCCCAGTCGCGGACGACTCGTGCCATCTCGGCAAATACATCCTCATCGCTCTTACGCGAGCGTTTGAGCGTGCGGAAGCCGTGGTCGGCAGTATCGAGCCAGTGGAGCGTCGCGCGCTTGCCGAGCTTCTTGCAGACGGGCTCCAAAAGGGCCGGGGTCGCCAGCTCATCGCGTGTGCCGCTCAGGAAGAGCATCGGGACTGCGACCGCACCAAGGTGCTCCGCGCGTTTTGTATCTGGTTTACCGGGCTGATGAAGGGGAAACGCAAAGAAGACCAGGCCGTGCACGCCGTCGAGGGGTGAATCCGCGGCCGCGGTGGAAGTCATGCGTCCGCCGAAGGAGTGGCCGCCGGCCAGGAGCGGAAGATCGGGGGCGGCCTGGTGCGCCGCCGCAACTGCGGAGCGGACGGTCGTCGTGCACACGGACTGCGAATCTCTCCCCCTGCCGTACTCCATGTAGGGGAAGTTAAAGCGGAAGGTCGCGACGCCCAACTCGCTCAAGTGCTCCGCGATCGTCTGGAGTGTGGCGTGACGCATGTTTGTACTCGCCCCATGACCAAGCACGAGCAGATGGGTTGCATGGCTTGGCCGGATCAGCAGGGCAGAGACCTCGCCCTTCTCCGGCGTGGCGAGAAACTTCAACTCGATCGTGGCTTGACGCATTGCGATGACCTCCTGTGACTTGCTCTCAATCCCCGATAGGATACCACTCAGCATCCGGGTGCAAGCCAATCGCCCAGCCTGTTGCAGGCTTGCGAGGGAAGCCGCGTTTCTTTGCTACAATAGCGGTGGACTGTGGCGTGTCGGTGAGCGGCGATTCGTTGATGTGCGATTGGAGGCGGGTCATGACAGCCGAAGATGCCCGTCGGGGCTCGAGCGATCCGTTCGACCTGGACCGTTTCGTGCAGGCGCAAGCGGCTGACTACGAACGGGCGTTCGCGGAGATCAGGAGCGGCCGGAAGCGCTCGCACTGGATGTGGTATATCTTCCCGCAGATTGACGGGCTGGGTTTCAGCTCGACGTCAAGGCGTTACTCGATCAAGAGTCTCGCTGAGGCCGAGGCTTATCTGAACCACCCTGTACTCGGCCCGCGGCTCGTGGAGTGCGCCGAGGCGGTGCTCAACGTCGAGGGGCGGTCCGCGCTCGAGATCTTTGGCTCCCCCGACGACATGAAGTTGAGGTCCAGTGCGACCTTGTTCGCGAGTGTCGCGCCCGCCGGATCGGTGTTCGCCCGTTTGATCAACAAGTATTACAACGGCCAGCCTGACGTGAAGTCACTCCGTCTACTCGGCAACACACCTGAGGGTCGATAGCCAGGGCGGTTTCAAGGCTCACGGCTCCGAAAAACGTCGTCGATCAATGAGCAGTTCCGGAACCTGCATGTTCAAGTGCAGCCGCGATCACTGCGCCGGTCAGCGAACCCGACCGGGCGACGTCCTCGGGTGTGCCCGCGGCAACGATCTGACCACCTTCGCTCCCGGAACCTGGGCCGAGGTCAATGATCCAATCGGCACAGATCATGACCTCGGGGCTGTGCTCGATGACGATCACCGAATGGCCCCGATCGACGAGGGCGTTCAGGGCGTCGAGCAATCGCAGCATGTCAAACGGGTGCAGGCCGGCAGTCGGCTCGTCGAGAATGAAGAGCGTCTGCGAGACGTTGCCGGCTCGATTGAGCGCGGCCGTCGAGCTGCCCAGGAAGCTTGCCAGCTTCAGCCGCTGTGCTTCGCCGCCAGAGAGCGTCGATGAAGGCTGGCCCAGTTTCAGGTAGTCCAGCCCGATATCCAGAAGGGGGTGAATTCGGGCCTGGATCTTGCGGCGGTGCCGGAAAAAGATGAACGCCTCACGCGCCGTGAGGTCGAGCACTTCGGCGATGTTTCGGCCGCGGTATGTGATCTCGAGAACCTCCGGGCGATAGCGTGTCCCCCGGCACTCGGGACAGCGTACGTTCACGTCGGGCAGAAACTGCATGTCGATCGTGAGGAAGCCGTCTCCCTTGCAGGTGCCGCAGCGACCGCCCTCGACGTTGAAGCTGAACAGTCCGGCGCCATAGTTCCGCAGCTTGGCCTCGTGGGTCGAGGCGAAGGTCCGCCGGATCTCGTCGAAAGCCTTCATGTAAGTGACCGGATTGGACCGGCCTGTCCTGCCGATCGGGGTCTGATCCAGAAAGACAGCGTTTTCGAGGTCACCGACGCCTTCGAGGCGATCGAAGGCGGCCGTTGGTAGTGTTTCACGATGAAGCCGTTTGCGCAGAGCAGGGTAAAGGGTCTGCTCAACCAGGGTGCTTTTCCCCGCGCCGCTGACCCCGGTCACAACGCACAGCACGCCCAGCGGAAAGGCCGCGTCAATCGACTTCAGATTGTGCCCCCGGGCACCGCGAATCGTGAGAAATCTCCTGGAAGTTGGCCGCCGGGAGGCAGGAACCTCCACGCGTTTGCGGCCCGCGAGGAAATCGCTGGTGAGCGATCCCTTGACCTCGACGAACGGGCCGACCGGGCCGGAGTAAAGCACGTGGCCGCCAGACTCGCCTGCGCCGGGACCAAGATCCACGAGATGATCGGCCGCGCGGATCAGGTGATGCTCGTGCTCGACGACCACCAGCGTATTGCCGGCGTCGCGCAGCCGATCGAGTACTCCAATCAAGCGGGCGACCTCGTGCGGGTGCAGGCCGATTGTTGGTTCGTCAAGAACGTAAAGTGTGTTGACCAGACCCGTTCCGAGCGTCCTCGTCATCGTCACTCGCCGCAGCTCGCCGCTGGAGAGCGAGCGGCCGGAGCGGTTGAGCGAGAGGTAGTCGAGACCGATCTGCCCCAGGTAATCGAGCCGCCTGGCGATCTGGTCGAGCAGTCGCGAGGCCACCTCCCCCCGGTTCTGCGCCAACCATTCGGTTACGAGCTGACGGGCTGCGCGGATGGTCATGGCCGACAACTCGGCGATATTGACGCCGCCGATGCGAACAGCCAGCGCTTCGGGGCGGAGGCGCGCCCCGGAGCAGTCGGGACACGGCCGAGGGCGTCTCCACTGGCTGAGGAAAACCTGGACGGGAATCCTCCAGGCGCTGGGTTCGAGCTTTGCCAGAAATCCTCTCACCCCCGGGAAGCCGGCGGCCGGCCGGCCATCAATCACGGTCGTGGCCTGCTCGGGCGTGAGCTGGCTGAACGGCAGATCCACGGGAACGCTCAGCTCGGTGGACAATCGTAGCAAGTCCTGGAGCCAGCTCCGGTGGGCGGGCGCCGACCAAGGTGCGATCGCGCCCTCACGAATTGTGCGCGAGGGATCGGGGACGATTCGCTCGAGATCCAGCTCGATGCCCCAGCCGGATCCCTCACAGCGAGGGCAGGCACCGAGCGGGCTGTTAAAGCGAAAGAGATTGATCTCTGGCTCGAGATGATCGGTGCCGCACTGGCTGCATCGCCAGCCGCGGAGGAACGTGTGCGTTCCAGAGTCAAGAAGCAACCGGCAGCGGCCCATCCCGCGGGCGAAGGCCGTCTCGATCGAATCGAGCCTGCGCTGGGGTGAGTCCTTGCCGCGAACCAGACGGTCCACGATCACATCGGCGACCTGCGTTGTCAAGGAACCGGAGGGAGCGGGCAAGCCGCCGGAGCCCAGCTCGATGAGCTGTCCATCGATCCGGGCGCGGGTGAGGCCGTCTTCAAGCAGCGAGCGAGCCAGCGCGACCGTGTCGGACCCCGGCAAGATCTCGAGGGGAAACCCGATTTCGTAACGAGTCCCCTCGGGAAGGTCGTCGATCGCCCGTGAAACGATCGAGGGCGTTGCGGGCACGACGGGCTGGCCGCAGCGGCGGCACAAGACTTCGCCGGCGCGCGCGTAAAGCAAGCACAGATACTCATGAACCTCGGCGATGGTGGCGACGGTGCTCCGTGCCGAAGGCAATGACTCGCGTCCGGCGACCGCGATGGCCGGTGGGATGCTCTCAATCCGCTCGGCGTCCGGCTTTTCAAGCGGTTCCAGGAACTGTCGGGCATAGGCCGAAAACGTCTCGACGTAGCGCCGCTGTCCCTCGGCATAAAGTGTGTCGAACGCCAGCGAGCTCTTCCCCGCCCCACTGACTCCGGTGACGACAATCAACTTGCCCAGAGGCAGATCCAGGTCGACGCCTTTGAGGTTATGAGTTCTCACCTGGCGAAGACGGATTGAGGGAGCCAGTGGAGCTGATGAAGAGGTAGACACGTAGAGGAGACTCACGAATTCCACAACCGGCTCGCGACACGCATATTCTTAACCACTTTGACTGTCAATCCAAAGAAAACGGCGAGCCAGGATGTTCCGGGCTCGCCGCTCTTGCTGTTGCTATGGTCGTGGCGAAGCGCCTGCCGAAGCGGAGCCACGCTGGCTGATGCTCACGGATTGTTCTTCCGGAGGGTGAAGCCCGTCGACAACAATCCGTCTTCATCAGTGACGCTGTAGCTTCCGCCCAGGGTCAGGTACTTGGCGAAGACCGAGAAATCCGGAAGCTTTTCCGGATTGATGATCTGGGGTATCTCGGGCGCGGCCTGACCGCCGCGGCCCGCGGCCATCCCTTGACGGATGGCCTTCTCGAACTGCCCGCTCTTGATCATGTCGTAAGACAGCCGAGCCTGTTCGTCGGGACGAACGAAAGTCATGCCACTGACCTTCTGCGGAAGCTCCTTAGCGATTGTCTGGTAGGTGGGGCTATCGGCGAGCGGCACGCCACCGGGACGGAGAATCTGCTCCAGCAGCGTGGTGTCCGTCGTCACGAACAAGGTCTCCTTGGCGACCGCAAGGCTGATCGGGCCCTTGATCGTCGCCTGGATGTTTGCGCCTCCGGGGTTATTGGGAAGATTGGGAACCGGGACATCGAAATCGTAGATCGTGGTCCCCTGGAAGTCACGCTTCTTGGGAGCCGCTCCGGCGAGCTCGAGCACTCTGCCGAGCGTGCCCTGAAACGCCTTGCTGTCCTCGAGGGCGATGCCCAGAAGCACCCGCTGGCTGTCTTCCTTGATCGGCTTCTTGAAGTCACTGATCATGGTGATCCGGTCGCCAAGGGGGCCGAAGATGTCCTTCTGGAAACTGAGGGGCTGGCCTCCCTCGGGGCCGGCGAGTTGCTGTTCGAGCACGGCGAGCATGCCGGGCTGGAACTTGTTGACCAGATCGTTAATGGCATTGTACGCATTGTCCAGGTCCCAGCTCAGCGATTGATAGCTGGCCACGGTGGCGGGCACCCAGGCTTCCGGACGAAGGCTCACGGGGGGCAGGGAAAAGATCTTGAGCAGGCCCTGCACCGGCGCGGGTGCAAGGAAGAAGGTCTTGGTCAGGCTGTTGAAATTGCCGGCGTTGAGCGCGAGCGTGCCGCCGACCGACTTCAGGCCGTTGACCCCCAGCTCCTGGATCAGATTCTCGATCTGCTGGGCCTGGGCGTCGCCACCCTTGGCATTGGCTTTGGTCACGAGCTTGACGACCTTGTTGACATCGAGGAACCAGAGAATCTGCGAATCGCCGGCAGCCGTCTTGGCTTGCGTTTTGGAAAACGAGTCAACATTGGCCAGGGCCCCGGTGCTGCGGCCCTCGGCGTGGGAGGCAATGTCCTTGATCAGGTTGGTATTGCTGCCGATGAAGTAGACGCTCCCGGTGTTTGTCCAGACCAGTGGTGGCCGTGGGACTTCCGGCTTGGCCTCGTCTTCCTTCTTGTCCTTTTCCTTGGGGGGAGGAGCCTGAATGACATGCAGGGTGCCGCCCTGGAACGACTCGGTGCTTACCTTGCTACCGGCGTCTTCGGCCTGCTTGGTGCTCCGCGTCAGGACATCGGTCATGCGCTCGCCATTCTTGCCCGCATCGGCAATGATCACCAGCGCCACCGGCAGCTTGGGGTCATCCTGGCCAACCGCGGCAATCGCCAGGTATCCCTGGGGAATGTCGAACAGCTCTTTCAGCGTGACGCCAATCTTCTCCTTGAGCGTGTTGCTCGTGTCTTTCAACTTGGACGCGATGTCGTCGCGAAGATCTTTGAGAGCCGGATCGTTCCAGAGCTGCCCATATTGACTCTGTCGAAACGAATCCCGCAGCGCTTTGACGTCGGCCACCTTGACCAGGAATACGGTAGAGTCCGGGAGGACACGTTCGGGAGGTGCCGCGGCCTGGGCGAGGTTCGCCAGTCCGGAAAAACTAATCAGGCCAAGCCATCCAATCACGGCCAGGCGAAGAATCGCCCGCTTCGCCATACGCATCAGTAGACACTCCAATCCAGACACTCCGCGGCTCACCGGCCGTGGCAATACTCACCACCGACACACCGGGCCGGCGGCCTCAATGGCTGTCCAGGCTCCGAGCCTGGAACGTCGCCGACGGTGACCGGCGAACTTGTCTCTGGTTCATCAAATCGTACGACAACCTATCCATAGGCTCTTGGGAACGCGGTCGGGGGTTCATGGTAGCCGGAAGATCCGGCGGCACTTGAATTCGTGGAATTTCAGCGGTTGGTTTGCGGCCCGGACGCTGCAGCATGCGACGCACCAGTCGCGCCGCTTTGGGGCCGCCGAGATTCTCGTGAGGGAACCAATCCTTGGGGAGAACCCAAACGCAATCGCCGCGGCGGGTCCAGATAACGATACCCGCTGTTGGGGTTGGTCTTGTCGAACGAGAACGCCTCGCGGTGGCGGAGAAAGTCCTTTACATAGCTGACCGGTATGGCAAATCCAAGATTGTCTGCCATGTCGGCCCGGGCCCCTCGGCTGGTGACGCCGATCACCTCGCCACGCTGGTTGAAGAGCGGGCCTCCCGAGTTTCCCGGATTGATCGCCGTGTCTGTTTGCAAATACAACTGACCCTGCAGGTTCCGACTTCTGCTACTGACGATACCCTGGGTCACTGATCGCTCCAGGCCCAGCGGGTTGCCCACGGCGAAGACGGAGTCACCCGTGTTGACGTCCTCACCATTACCCAAGACCACGTGGCTCGGTTTCAGGTCGGCAGGAAGCGGCAGCTTGATGAGCGCCAGATCGAAAAAGGGGTTGATTGCCACAATCTCGACGTCTTCGACACGGCGGCGCGTCAGTCCCCCGGGAACATTCTCATAAAGGATCGCCGAAACACGCGTTTCACCCTGAATGACGTGCGCGTTGGTGATTGCAAAGCCTTCCTTGTTGATCAGAAAACCCGATCCCTTGCCTGAAGGCGTCTCGATCGAGATCACAGCCTCGCCAAATTTGGACACCAGTTCCTTGACCGGAGAGGGCCTCAACATTCCCGTCGAGAAGAAGCCCGAGGGGTCGATATCCGTGCCTGAAGACGAGGGAGCCGAGCGGATCGCCTCGTCGATCTTGGCACGGCGGGCAATCTGGTCGCGCGGGATCCGAAGGAGATCGTAGCCGAGGTCGACGTAAAGGGCGTTCTGCTTCTCTGCTACGACTTCGCCGCTGACCCTCTGGCCGTCCTTCAGAATGAGTGTCTCGAATACGCCAGCCGACACGGGCGCCGCCGTCAGACAGACCAGCCCCACAGTCGCAGCAATTCTCACCAAGCCCATCGGCCCTCGATTCATTTCATATTATCCGGTCAGGCTCAACCGCCATTCCCCTTAGCGTAGCACCATTGTAAAATTCGTTGCAATCCTTTCAACCCTGGGAGCACGCTGAATCCGCGTTGGATGACGCGAGTTTTCTCGTTGGAATTTGCACCGTTTGCCAGGGTTTGCTATCCTATCAGATGAACAAAAAAAGAGCTTGACGAGGCTCGGCGATTCGCGGATGTTTCCAAAACCACGACATCCTGTACCTTCACATCCGTCTGACCGGGTTCTTAACGCCATATCGACCTTTGGGCTCACCCAGGCCTGGGGAGACTGTCCCGTGTCCATCCTTGCCAAGCGAATCTTCATATCGGTATTGCCCCTTGTGCTGGCGATCATGGCAAGCCAGCCGCGTCTTTGCCAGGGGCAAGAACAGGGGAAGGCGCCGGGAAACGCGGCTGAGAAGCCGCAGGCGGAGGAGGCCAACAAAGCGCCGACTGATGATGCAAACCAAGAACAACCGGGCACACTCAATTTGCCCTCGCCCAAGCCCGTTCTTGAGGAACAGCTTGTCCCCATGCTGCAGACCGTTCCGGTCCGGCATGATCTGCCCAGGCGTTCTTACAATTATCAGTTGATCAACACCGCCCTCCTACCTCGCGACAAGGAAGGCATCTGGGTTCTCGACTTTGCGTTCAAACCGCTGCGAATCCGGGATGTCGAAATCCCGGGCAAAGGCCGCCGCCCGGTATACTACCTCTATTACCGGGTCGTCAACCGCACCGGCAAACCCCGGATGTTTGTACCTCAGTTCACAATGGTGAACGAAGAAGGGAAGAGATTCGAGGACCAGATTATTCCCGAGGTCCTGCCGGTGATCCAGGCTCGCGAAGATCCCACCGTTCCGGTTCTGGGTGCGGCCAGCATCATGGGGATCATCCCTCCGAGCACCAAGCAAGGCGTGGATGACGCCGTATTCGGCGCCGCAGTCTGGGAAAAATGGGATCCCAAGTCCGACCGCTTCAGCATCTATGTGCGCGGGCTCACGGACGGTTACAAGGAAATGCCGAACCCCGCGGGTGGCAAGCCGGTCGTCAAATACAAAACCCTACGCATCGATTTCATTCGCCGCGGCGACGAACGGAATATCAGCGAAAAAGAAATCGAACTCGGCGACCCCGCCTATGAGTGGGTCTACTGGTGAGGCGGACGCTTCCAGCGCCTCTGAACTTGATTTCTCAAGCCTGCGAAACGCGGAAATCTGCGTCGGGAAAAAGTCTATCGGGCCGGGTTTGCCCATGCTTCGTTCTTCGCGAGGCCATGCGCAAACCCAGCAGGATTGCAGGTCACTTGTGAGGATGAGCGGGAGCTGTCTTGGCAGCTCCCGCCTCTGCTTCGTGGCGCTCCATCGCCTTCTCAAGGATGCCGACAACAAGCAGGTTGAGCGATAGCTTGTCTTCCTTGGCCCAAGTCGCCAGCTTTTCATGCTGCTGGGGAGGCATACGGATCTGAAAGTGAACCACGGATTCGGGCATTGATAAGCTCCAAAGGGAAAGTACCTGCATTGATCATCGCACAAACTTAACCATTAATGCGAAGAAAAGAAAGACTTATGCACCTAGAACCCGTCGCATCGCCTTGAAATAAGGAAACACGGACGCTTTCCTGGCTGGAAATGTGAATACACCGTCTGATTTCGACCATTCCGGCGATCACGCCGGCATGCAAAAATGGTGCATAATCCGCCGGCCGTAGCCGCGGTTCGAGAACGATCGTGATCACGCATACGGCACCGGGTCAATGCGACCCAGGCGCTCGAACGCCGCGCGGCGGATCTGACAGGAGTCGCAACGGCCACAGGCACGACCTTCAGGAGTGGGATCGTAGCAGCTATGTGTCAGGCCGTAATCGACGCCGAGTTCCAGGCCACGGCGGATAATTTGCTCCTTGGTCAGCCGAATCAGGGGTGCGTGAATGCGAAACATTGCCCCGGCCCTCGACTCCGGCGCGAGTCGCCAGGTTGGCCATCGTCTCGAAAGCTTCAAGGTACTGGGGACGACAGTCGGGATACCCGGAATAATCGACGCAGTTCACTCCAACAAAAATGTCGAATGCCCCCAGGGTTTCGGCCCAGGCCAAGGCCAGTGAGAGGAAAACCGTATTACGCGCTGGTACGTAGGTGATCGGGATTCCCACGGTCATCAGTTCGGCCGGTCGATCCTTGGGCACTTCAAGCTCCGACGTCAGCGCACTGCCGCCGAACGCTCGCAAATCGATGACCTGCTCGACGTGGCGAATAACGCCCATCGCTAGCGCCACCCGGCGAGCCGCCGCGATCTCAACCGCATGTCGCTGGCCATACGCGATGGTCAGGGCGTTCAGCGCGAACCCCGCACTCCTGGCCTCGGCCAGGGCAGTGGCCGAGTCAAGACCGCCGCTGAGCAGCACCACTCCGGGGCGTTTATTTTCATTCACGGCCTAAATCCTTCTCTGCACAGCAGTTCTGCGTTGACTCTGGGTTCCGGACTTGTCTCGACGGGTGCTGTCTGACTATGATTGTAGGTCTATCGGCGTCTGTCGAGCCGTGGGTTGTTGCGCCTGGCGTAAAAGTGCACAGCTTAACACCCGCACTGTCAGCGAGCAAAAGAGTTCGAAACGCGTTCAAGGACAAATCAGAGATGGCTCATAAAAAAGGTCAGGGGTCGAGCCGCAATGGCCGCGATTCGAACCCCCAGATGTTGGGAATCAAGCTTTTTGGAGGCCAGACGGCCAAGCCAGGCAGCATCATTTGCCGGCAGAAGGGGACCAAGTGGCGGCCCGGCAAGAATGTCGGCGTAGGTCGCGACTGGACGATCTTCTCCTTGATCGAAGGCCTGGTCACCTTTGACCAGGAAGGTCGCCGGATCAATGTCCTTCCGCCGGCTGCCGCGAAGGTAGCGGTCGAGAATTGATCGCTGAATCAGCGGGCGGCGTGAGGAGGACCTGGGTGGAATGGAGGTAATCCCAGAGGATGCCCCTGTCGTCAGAGGTTGACGCAACCGGCCCGAAGATATTCTGAGGGGGACCGGAACACATCCGAGCGGCATTACGGGGATCTCGGTCGAGTGCAAGTCCGGCGTGACCTTGGAGCAGCTTGCGAGAAGCATTCCCCATTCCCAGATCGGGGTCACCACGGCTCAGAGCGGTCCGTGCTGCCGGGGGAGATGGAATCCGAACCTCGGGCAAGAGCCCTGACCACGCAACGCTGACGGGGCTGAGCCCCGAGCTTGCTAGCACGCTTCTTACCCCCAAAGTTGCGAATCCGGCGAGTCGGAGTTAACCCATGCCCACACCTGCAATTTACGCCGACTTCAATAACGCCGACCCCGGCGGGCGCCTCCGATTGAATTGCATCGGCACGATCCAAGATCTTGCTCGCCAAGGGCTGCGCCTTGAGGAGGGATTGAAGGTCAACCTGCACGATGAAGAGTTGGAGGCGGAAGGGGAAGTCCACTACTCGGGTGAGGAGCGCATCTGGGTCGCAAAGATTGATTGGCAATCGATTCGCCAGACGTCCACCTGACGAGACTCCGATGCGAGGGCTGCCCGATGCGTGCGGCTCTTGCCTTCGTCGACTTTTGTTCTTGGCGGGCCACCCCTCCTTCACTGCCCGGAAAAAAGCATGTTTGTCGATCGAGTGACTGTGTTCGTGCGAGGTGGGGACGGGGGCAACGGCTGCCTGAGTTTTCGCCGTGAAAAGTACGCGCCGCGAGGCGGGCCGAACGGAGGCGATGGTGGGCACGGCGGCAGCGTGGAGCTTCGCGCCTCCGAGAATCATACGAACCTGGCCCACCTGTCGCACCAGCGGCACTGGAAGGCCGCCCGCGGTGAGCACGGGCAGGGCTCGAACTGCTTCGGCCGCGACGGTGAGGACCTCGTGATCGAGGTGCCCGCGGGAACGATCGTCCGCGACCGCGATCGCGGGAACGTGCTTCGCGACTTGAAGTCTCCTGGTGAATCGGTCGTGGTTGCCCGCGGGGGCCGGGGAGGGCACGGCAACACCCACTTCAAGTCGTCGACCAACCGTGCGCCGCGGCAGCACGAAAACGGATTTCCCGGCGAGGAACGCTGGATCGTCCTGGAGCTCAAGGTGATTGCCGACGTTGGCTTGATCGGCCTCCCCAACGCCGGCAAGTCGACGCTCCTCTCGCGGATCTCCCGCGCTCATCCCGAGATTGCCGACTACCCGTTTACCACGAAGTATCCGAACCTGGGCACAGTTGTCGTTGACCCCGAGAACGCCATCGTGGTCGCCGACATCCCTGGACTGATCGAGGGGGCACACGTGGGTCTCGGGCTGGGTCATGAGTTTCTTCGTCACGTCGAACGGACCAGCCTGCTGGTGCACCTGATCGAGGCAGTGCCGCTCGACGGCTCCGATCCCGCGGAGAACTATCGCATGATTCGCCGGGAACTCGAGCAATACAGCCCCGCCCTGGCCGAACGGCCAGAACTCGTTGTCGTGACCAAGATGGACCTCACCGGCGCCGAGCTTGCCCGTGATCGCATCGCGGATGAACTGGACCGCGAGGTGATGGCAATCTCGGCCGTCACGGGCAAAGGCATCCCCTCCTTGCTCCAGGCGATCCACCAGCGGCTCGAGGAGCGGCGTAGCATCGAGCCGCCATCGTCCCCACTTCCGGAAGTGGAGACCGAGGTACAGATCCCCGTACCGGCCGCGGACGCATGATTCATGTTGCGTATCGTGGCCGACCTGGGAAACTCGCGGCTCAAATGGGCACGACTTGATGAGGCAGGACGTCTTACCCCCTCAAGCGCGCTGCCGCCCGATGATCCCATGGCATGGGACGCGCTCTGGGACGACTGGCACCGGGACCAGCAGCAACCCTCGCAGTGGGCGATCGCGTCGGTCAATCCCCCGGTCGCCCAGCGGCTGGCCGCTTTTCTGAACGGACGTCAGGTCCACCAGACGACCTGGTTTCAGACCGCCGCCGATGTGCCGCTGGCGATGGACGTCGAGGGCGCCGAGACCGGCGGAGCTGATCGTGCGCTGGCGGTTCTGGCGGCCCTGGCGCACATGCCCGCCGGCCGACCAGGGCTGGTTGTCTCATGTGGCACCGCGATCACGATCGAACGGGTCACCACCGCCGGAGTCTGGCAAGGCGGAGTGATCGCACCCGGCCTCTTTCTCTGTGCCCGAGCACTGCACTTGCTGACCGCACAACTGCCGCTTGTCCATCCCGATCAGTCAGCGCCGTTCTGGGGCCGCGGCACCCTGCCCTCGCTCGAGGCCGGCGTCTTCTGGGGAACCGTCGGCGGCGTCAGAGAACTCCTGGCGCGGCAGACCTTTGAGGACGGTCAATCGCCCTGGATCGTCTGGACCGGCGGCGACGCCGAGCGCCTGGCTCGAGCGGTCTCTGGCGAGCATGCCCGGATCATCCCCGATCTTGTACTGAGCGGTCTGGTGCGAGCGACGTTTGAGAGCAGGTAACCCGCTGCGCAGGCAGTCAACCGCGAATCGGCGATCGGCCGCAAGAGTCCAGGAGTGTCCATTGACCTGGAACCGGCCCGAAGCGTATGATTCTTGTGTACGAGGCCAAAGGACCCGGAGTTTTCGAATGCGTTCCGCGCTGGCAATCCTGCGACTTATTCTTCCCCTCGGCCTTACCGGCCGGGTGAGGATGGTGTCTTAGGGTTCGTCAGGTCCGTGCCTCCCAGCAAGACAACGAAGCCCCGAGACCCGCCTCGACTGGTGGATCTCGGGGCTTTTTTTATTGCGGGCCCAACTTGCTTACCGTCTTTCGCAGGCAAATCATCACGGTGGGTTGCACCCACCCTACCAGGAGAGTACCCAACTATGAGCCCTACCCCCGAGCCTGCCTTTGCGGCTGCCGATCCCAACCGTGTGCGGATCTTCGATACGACCCTCCGCGACGGTGAACAATCGCCGGGCGCGAGCATGAACTTGAGCGAGAAGCTTGAGGTGGCGCGGGCACTGGCGGCTCTTGGCGTCGATATCATCGAGGCCGGATTTCCGATCGCCTCGACCGGTGATTTCGAAGCCGTCCGCGCGATTGCCACGGAGATCACCGGCTCGGTCGTCTGCGGGCTGGCGCGGTGCAACGAAAAGGATATCGACCGCGCCTGGGAGGCCGTGAAATATGCTCAGAAAGCGCGGATTCACGTCTTCCTGGCGACATCGGCAATCCATCGCGAGCACAAGCTGCGCATGACCACCGAGCAGATCATCGAGCGGGCCGTGGCGAGCGTGCGCCAGGCGAAAAGCTATTGTCCCGATATCGAGTTCTCCCCGGAAGACGCCGCG
Source organism: uncultured Planctomycetaceae bacterium (assembly GCA_963797295.1). GTDB lineage: Bacteria > Planctomycetota > Planctomycetia > Isosphaerales > Isosphaeraceae > Aquisphaera. Next base: position 88,919 of record CAWCPP010000048.1, on the reverse strand, counting down.
CGCACCGAGCTCGACTTCCTTTGCGAAGTCGTAGAGGCGGCCATCGAGGCGGGTGCGACCACCGTCAACATTCCCGACACCGTCGGCTATGCCACGCCCTCCCAGTATGCGACAGTCCTGCGCACGCTCAAGGAACGCGTTCCGAACATCGGCAAGGCGATCATCAGTACGCACTGTCACGACGACCTTGGCCTGGCTGTCGCCAACACACTGGCAGGAGTTGAGGTCGGGGCCAGACAGGTGGAATGCACGATCAACGGCATCGGCGAGCGCGCCGGTAACGCCGCGCTCGAGGAGATCGTCATGGCCTTGAAAACCCGCCACGACTATTTCGGGCTGACCACGGGAATCAAGACCGAGCGTCTGTACCCTGTCAGCCGGATGGTCTCGACGATCACCGGCTTGACCGTGCAGCGGAACAAGGCGATCGTTGGCCGGAACGCCTTCGCCCACGAGGCGGGAATTCACCAGGACGGCATGCTCAAGGAGCCATCAACCTACGAGATCATGCGGCCCGAGGACGTCGGCGTGCCCCGGACCAACCTTGTCCTGGGCAAGCACTCCGGCCGGCACGCCCTCCGCGACCGCGTGGTCGACATGGGCTACAACTTGACGGACGAGCAGCTCGAAGTGCTCTTCAACGACTTCAAAACGCTGGCCGACAAGAAGAAGGAGGTCTACGATCAGGACCTGGAGATCCTGGTCGAAAAGCACCTGGAAGACGTCCCTACCCCCTGGCAGCTCCTGAGCCTGCACACCACGGCCGGCACCAGTGTATTGCCCACGGCTACCGTCTCGATCCGCCGCCCCGATGGCGAGGTGGTCCAGGATGCGGCGATCGGCGACGGCCCGGTCGACGCCATTTTCAAGGCCGTAGAGCGGGTCACCGGCGTACACGCGAACCTGCACGAGTTCGTCGTTAGGAGCGTGAGCCAGGGCAAGGATGCGCAGGGCGAGGTGACGCTGGAGCTCGAGGTCGAGAGTGGCGACCGCAGCTTCCGCGGCCGCGCTGCTTCGACCGACATTATTGAAGCCTCGGCCATGGCCTATATCAACGCCGTCAACGCGATCCAGACCTTCAAGGAGCGCGGCCACGTCCGCGAAGTCGTCGGCCGGCCGGGCGCAGGAGCGTGACGTTCGGGATGAGATCAATATCGGGACGGGCGGCCGCAGTTCGCCTGTGAAACTGCGGGTAATGGCCGCACGGCGGTGAGTCGATGAGTAGAGAGCCGATAAAGGCCATTCGAAGGATCGTGCAAACGGGAATCGATTGCTCTCCAAAATCATACAGGCGGGCGGCGACCCAGCGCCTTGATGCCGCAAGGTTCCTACTCAGGAATTCCAGCTACTACCTGGACGCCCTCTATCTTGCGGGATATGCGGACGAGTGTTCCTTGAAAGCGCTCATATTGGAAAGGACTCCGAAATCGAAATGGGCCGCTGTCTGTGAAGAGATTAGCTCTGGAGCCAAGGCCCACAACCTGGATTTCTTGAAAGGCATCCTGTATCGAAGGCAACGCTCGATCCCGGACGAGACAGCAGTGAGCCTGGAGGTCATCAAGCGTGAATGGATAACAGACCTGCGTTACGTAGGGGCCATGATCCCCTTCAAAGAAGCCGAGTTTTTTATCGAACACGTCGCGTTGATCTATCAATGGACCGAAAGGAGCACATGATGGCGGAATGGGAAGAAAAGAAGACCGAGGAAACTCGCAAGATCGAGTTCCTCTTCCGCACCAAATTTCCCCGTACAGATGCTTATCGTTTCAATTCCGCATCCATCCGAGTGCGTGTGATCGACGACCGCTTCGAGGGAAAATCGGTAGCCGAGCGGGAAGCCATGGTGATGCCTCTGCTCAAGAAACTGCCCAAGAAGACGCGAGATGATGTCCTGCTGCTTCTGACGCTCGCTCCGAGCGAACAGAGGACATTCAGCAGTCAAACATTAATGAACCTTGAGTTCGAGCAGCCGCTACCTTCCCGATTTTGAACGCAAGAAGGCAGAGAATGAAAGGCGGTAGCCAGGGGACATTCTTGCTCGTCGAGTCAGGATGTCAGGTCTGTGGAGAGCCGGTTCGCCTGGATCGTTCAATTTACCAAAACAATTACTAATGCTCGTTCGCATCCCCTTGTGATAGAATGAGGTGCACATGCCATCACAAGCCCGGCAGACGCTTGATTCCAACAGAGACGATCTTGACCGGCTCTGGGAGATCCATGAGCAGGAATCTGGGACTACCCGAGGACGGAAGTATGGCGTCGAGGTGTTGAACAAGGCTGCCGTTGTTTTAGTCTGTGCGGCGTGGGAGGCGTACTGCGAGGATATCGTTCAGGAGGCCATTCACCACCTCGTTGACGATTGCAGCGATTTCAACAAGCTCCCAGATTGATTGAAGACGGCAATCGCTAAGCGAATCAAAGACGACAAGCATGACCAGGCGCCGTGGAAACTCGCCGGAGACGGGTGGAAGGCGGAATTGAATGCGAACGCCAACGACATAATCGAGAGAATGACAGGTCGTTGGAACACGTCGAAGTCGGAACCGATTCAGAAGTTATTCGCCAAGGCGCTCGGAATCTCAGACATCACGGCGAGATGGACTTGGCGACAGAACCCGCTCCGAACTACGATCAAAAAACTCGACGATTTCGTGACGCCCCGAGGCGAGATCGCTCACCGACAGTAACCGTTCACGGGCTGGGCGTAGAGATTACCGGCGCGAGGGACGTGAGGAGCGTTCGCGGTCGCCTGAGCTAATTTACGAACGCGGCTTCGCGTTGATCAACTGGTGTTGGGGACCAGTGTGGGAGCGGGTTCGCCATGGAAGTTCGCGCGGACGGCTTCGAGGAGGAACTCAAAAACCGAACGGCCTTGCTGGGTGCAAGTGGCGATTGTCGTCCAGATCCGCTCGAGCCAGCGCTGTCCAGTTTCGCTTCGCGAGCCCTGGGTTATGTGTCGGTCGATGACCACGAAGCGAATCGCTTGCTCGGCCAAGTTGTTGGTCGGCTCGATGCCAGGTGTCGTGATAAACCTGATGTAACTTGCACCGTGCTTCCGAAAGCGACGAGCAAGATTGGCCGCGTCCGATGTGCTGGGCACGTCCTTTACGGCTGTTCGACACAACGCCTTGCCAAGGAGGTCTAGCGTGCTTGTGAACGTCTGGGGCTTCATGAGGTCGCGTCGGTGGATCAGATCGAACAACCTGCGCGTGGCCTCCAGAACTCGACGACCATACGACTGATTCTCGGGATTGGGATGCTCGGCCAAGAACTTCAGATCGCGGATCAGGTGGGCCAAGCAGAACTGCACAAGCACCCCGCAGTCGCCCATGTACTTGCGGTAGGCACTGAAGTAGTCACATCCCAAAACGCCGTCAAATTCTCGGCCCAGAACTTCGATCAATACCTCAGAGCCCCGCGACGGTGCGATCTTGAACATGGTAAAGAGAGGGGCACGGAAACACCAAGTCCACATGCGCTTGCCGCAGTCCTTATGCCCGGTCTCGTCCACGTTCAGAAACGACTCGTCGGGGAGGATGCCCAAGAGCCGTTCGTATGTCTCCTTCATGCTCTCGCTCACCTTGGCGATGAGCTTGGCAAGTTGACCGCGACTGATGGTCACACAGGCGACGTCACGCAGGAACTTGCGAATGGTGGAGAATGAGCAATGGCAAACGCCTTTGAGATAGGCCACCAATGCACTCAGACGCGGTCCGACAAAACCTGCCCGGACCACCGGTTCATCTATTCAGGCAAAATTCGTTAAGGCCAACGACTCGGTGCATAAGAAGGACGGTACCGGGTTCTACGACCTGACTTGTCGCATCGCCGACAAGATTGACGGCGAGGTCAGGCGTGTGCTCCAAGAGGCGACCGGCAAGGTCTACTGGTAGAGTACATCGCTGAGTACGGGAACCAAGGACGAGCGTCCAATTACGAACTATCATACGCGACGACCGTGGCCAGGAACCTAGAGAAGCTCGACTCCGGCATCTATCGCATTATGAACTAGAAGTGGGACGAGATCGACCGCTACCAGTACAATGCCCTGTTGGCACAGGTTAGTGCGGATTTCGGCCAGCAAAGGTTGGCCCCGCAAGGCAAACTCGACAGGCTGGTAGTCAATATCCAGAACGCCGACATGAACTCTGACGTTTCGCCTAGGGTGAAGCCGCTACGCCAGAAGGTCGCCGAGTCCGCCGTAGACGCGATGGCCTTGGAGAACGAGGTTTTCAATTACTTCGGCCGCTGCTAGGAAAAGCTGGACAGTTCTCCGCTTGCGGCCACTAGTCTTCTGATGTCGCGGAACAATGAACCGTCCGATACATGTCTGGTGGCGAGAGTTCTGGCTGGCGACCGCGAGGCGTTCGGCTTGCTTTACGACCGCTACGCGCGCCTTGTCCGGGCCGTGGTTTACCGGATTGGCAATGACAATGCAGTGATCCAGGACCTGACGCAGGAGTGTTTCCTGCGGGCCTACCGGAACCTCGCGCGACTGAGACAGCCCGACCAGTTCGGGGCCTGGGTCGTCGGCATCGCTCGCGCGGTGGCTCGCGAGCACCGGCGTTCCTCACGGCGTGACCGCCATCAGTTCGTCGCGAACGAATCGCTCGAGGTCTGGACCGATCCGGATACCCCCGGCTCGGTCCAGACGGCGGACGAGATCGAACTTGTGCTGCGCCGGGTTGCCGAACTTCCCGAGCGGGAACGCATGGCCATTCATGCCTTCTTCCTTCAGGAACACAACGCGGAAGAAGCGGCCAGACTGCTGGAGCTCTCGCGATCGGGAATCTATGCACTCTTGCAGCGTGCCTTGGCCCGGCTGGCCGATGGCCTTCATCGGTGCGCGGGAAAGGAGGTGTGATCGATGTCCTGTTTGTCTCCCGCCGAACTCCTGAGCATCGCGCTGGGGTCGAGCCCCGCCCACAATCAGTCCGCGCATCTGGACCGCTGTGAACGCTGCCGACTCAGCCTCGAGTCGATCTGCTCAGTGGCTCGGCAACTGGATCAAGCACACGCGCGGTTCGACGATCATCACGAAGAGGCACGTGAGCGATTGCTCGCAATCCTGAAGGAAGAACCGCCGGGGCCTGTAGCCGCGAGGCGGTGGAGTGTGCGCACACCTTTCATTGGAGCCTGGACGATGAGACAAAAACTTGCCCTGGGAAGCGCCGGGGCGGCTGCCGTGCTGGTATTCTCCGTCTTTTGGTTCACGACCGTCGCCAAACCGATCTACGGCATGGACCTGTTGCCGGAAACGATCCGCGAGGCAAAGTCGTACGACTACACGGTGACGATCGAGATGAACGACCCCCGCGAACCCGGCAAGCCGCCCGCCAAGGTCGAGATGAAAGGCCGTTACTTTTGGGCCGCGCCAGGGTCGTACCGGATCGAGATCCAGCAAGGGAAGGGGCCTATGGAGCAGGACCTGGTCACAATCCTCCCCGCCGGCAAACCCGGTATTGAGATCGACCGCAAGGCGAAGAAATTTGTTCGTCAGCCCGCACGTCTGGGACAGATCTCCCCGCTGATGATGCTCGACAAGCTGAGTACGTTTTCCGGTCATGCCGACCGTGAGCTTGGCGACAGGCAGATCGACGGCAAGAACGCCAAGGGCTTCGAGATCGACGCACGCAAGATTGACCCCGATGCCTTCTCCGGTCCGATGGAGATCTGGCTTGACTCGGAAACCAATCTCCCCCGGCTCATGCGTTACGAGATTCAGACTGTGGGCAAGCCCGGCGTTATCCGGATGACGGATTTCCACTGGAATATGGACCTGGATCCCAAGCTTTTTGATCCCACTCCGCCCGAGGGTTTCGCCGAGACCGCGCGGCCCGCATCGCCGGTGGACGAACAGGTTCGCAAGATCAGAGAAAGCCTGAAGCTCTACGCCAAGTACAGCGGCGGCCACTATCCCCGCGTCAAGATGCTCTATGGAGATGTCACACGCGATGATTTCGTCAAGCTCAGTGGCGCACCTTACCCTCCACGGAAAGTTGAGGACCTCCGCGATCCCCGAGTGGCGATGGTCAACGACGCCACCTGGGGCTTTGCCCACATCAACACGATCCTCCGCGACAACATTGACGCGGCCTATCACGGCAAGACGGTTGGACCGGATGACAAGGACAAGGTACTCTTGCGCTGGAAGCTCGACGACGGCACCTACGAGGTGATCTATGGCGACCTGAGGTCCGAGGCCGTCCCCGCCGGTCGGCTGCGGGTTTTGGAAAGCCAGTAGTTCCGCACTGTTCTCAGACCGGCAAGGCTGGCTGGCAGCGCGAACCGGCCGGAGCGACCGACCGGTTCGCAACCCATCCACGCTCAGCGCCCAACGGCCTTCGACCTTGCCTCGGAGATGGAGGTGGGGGGTTTAGCACCCGACTCCGAGTATTCGTCTTGCAGCATGAGGATCAACGACTGCTCGAGCTCGTCGGGCTTGAATCCGTAAGGGCCCCGGCCGTTCTTGAAGGCAATCTTGCCCTCGCGGTCGATGATGTAAAACCGTCCGGGCATGCCGCTGTAGCGGCCGCCGACAGCGTCGTTGATGGTATCGACGAGCAACGGGAAGCCGAGGCCAAGCAGTTTTCCGCAGCGCTGGGCCACCGCGGCCCTCTCGGCGTAGGTGGTGGGTTGAGCGGTTGCCACACCAACGCGATCGTTGCTTTCCATCCGCCAGCCGTCAGTGGGATGTGCTTCCCGCACATAGACCATCAGGAAATTGGCGCGATCCGCGTACCGGCGATGGAGCTTCTCGAAGTTCCCCGCCTGGCTGCGAAACGGCCCGCAGGTGAAATTGCCGAAGATGAGGACGAGTGGCTTGGGACCGAGCTGCTTCGAGAGCGTGATCTCCGACTTGCCGTCATTGGTCTTCAGCGTGAAGTCAGGCGCTGTCTCGTCGAGCTTGGGACCAGACTGAAGCGAGCCGATCTCCTGGCGGAACAGGCCGCGAATCAGCATCGCCTTGCTGGGCCGATCGCCGGACGACATGCCGCGCGAGGGAGCCGGGAAGGCTGTCTCGAGATCGGACCGCGACAGGAAGCCTGCCCCGTCGGAGTCGGTAGCGCGGAAGAAGGTCTCCAGCTCCTCGCGCGTGATCTTGCCGCTGCCGTCGCGGTCGAGCCGCGAAAACAGGTAGGCGCCGGGAGGTGGTGGCGAGTAGCTGTTCGAGAAGTCAAAATCGGCCTCCGTGAGCGCACCATCGCGTTCGCGATCGAGCCGCGCGAAATCGGCATCGGTCCCGGGAAACTCGTTTCGGGTGATCCGGCGATTCCCGTCGCGGTCATAGCGATTGCGGGTGGCCTCCCAGCCGAAGCGGGTCCGGGTAACGGCCGTACGGAACCAGCCGTAGTTCGGACCCATCATTTCGTCATTTAAAATCGCCGTGTACATATCTAGCCATTCGGGTCGTTCGGGCCACGCTTCTTGAAGAACCTTGGCGATCTCTCCGGCCTCGTTCATCGGTTGCGATTTCGCGGGCATCAATGGCGGTTTGGGCTCCTCGGCAGAGGCCGGGCGAATTGCGGCAATCCCGGCCAGTATTCCCGTCAAGAGCATCGTAAGTTGCAGTTGTCTTGCCATGAGCAAACTCCCCGGTAGAAGGAATCAATTGTGGTGAGTGATCTGATCATTGTTCAGCGTTTGAGCATGTCCCGGAAGACCGTGACCGAGGGACTGGTTCCCACCAGGTAGTACACCGTCTTCTCGACGTTCTTGCCCTGGCCTTTGCCGCGGCCGGGCGCCAGGGTGAGCTTCACCTTGATGCTGAGGTTCGCATCGCGCTTTTGACCTTCGCCAAGCAACTGGTAATCGACCAGCTTGGCCCCGCCCTGCCAGTCGAAGTCTTGCACGGTCATCGGCGTGGTTGAGGATGAGAGCGTCTTCGAGTCTTCGCCTGTTTTCCAGTGATCCAGAGCCGTCACCAGCGCATCGCGAGCCCGTGAGGGATCGACGGCGTGTGCGGCCGCTCCCGAGCAACCCGGCAGCACGAGCGCCAGCAGCGCACCCAGGCAGGCGACAATAACACCCAGGGTGCCAAAATGGGTCAAGGCATGGCTGTCCTGCCCGAATGACAACCGCTGAGGGGTTCGAGATCCGATTGTGCCGATCATGATTCAATGTCCCCCATTCAATAGCTATCCGCGCTGATGATCTCGCCGCCGGAGATGGTACCCAGGGCACGCCAGATTTGCAGATTGATCGAGTCTTTGGTGAATCGCACAGAGCCATCCCCCAGTAGCAGATTGACGCCGCCAGGGTGCCGGCTGCTCGGGGGCATCACGGCGCGAAGCGAGAGGAAGAACCCGCAGGAGCGCGAGTTCGGTCCCGACACGTGAGTGAAGATGTGCTGACCGCAGAGCCACGGGGCACCCATGAACAAGGGAAACTGATTTTGCAGGTTCCAGATGTCCATGGCCTGACACTGCTGGAACGCCTGATCGGGAGTTGTCGGCGACAGAGGTGAGAAGAAGACGTCGGATACCGGGCTGACGATCGCGTTGTTCCCGTCGGCCATGATGCGCTCGCTGAAAAACCCGGTGTTGGACAGCCCATCGGTGATAGATGCGAACCGCGTGGAGCTGTCGCCGAAGAAAACACCGTTGGGCTTCGGCATGCCGACGTTCGGACCCACCGACCCCTGCCAGACGATACCGCTGCCCATGTCGGCCATGTAGTTCGTCTGTCCGCCCAGGGCAGGCAGAGGGTCGCTGTAGTCCGACGGGCAAACGAACTGACTGACGACCGTGTACATGGCCGTTGTGTTGTTCGGGTCCTGATAGTTGAAGGCAAAGTTGATCGTGTTGTAGACGGTGCTCTGCTCCATCATCGGCATGAGCATGGCGAGCGCCGAGATCTCGGTGACGTTGAATACCATGTCGGCACCGGGAAGCGACCCCCGCGATTCCGCATAATTATGGCAAGCCAGCCCGATCTGCTTGAGATTGTTCACGCACTGGATCCGCCGCGCGCTTCCCGGGCCGATTGCACTGCCGGCAGCAGCAGCGAGATCAGGACGGCAATGATGGCGATGACCACGAGCAATTCGATCAGCGTGAAACCGCGACAAGAACGAGAACGCATTGGCGACCCCTCCTCACGAAACTGGGGATATGACAATAGATCGATGTAAAAAAAGAAGCGCACGAGATTTCATGGGCTGCTCGCACGGATAAATCCATCGGCGGCAGCGCAGAGCCATCGGCCTGAAAAAACCAGGGGACAGAGCGGGATCAATCGACGAGCGGGATCTGGCCGCGCTTGACAGCGACTGATGAGCGATCAGAACCAGGAATTGCGGCTCAGAAGGAACCTATCGGCCTTACTCTGGGGCGCAATGGCCCGGAAACCAGGCGCGGCGGAAGCACGCTCGTGTTTCGATTCGTCAGGACGTGGTTCGGAGGGTGAGACCGCGCGGGGGATGGAAGATCGAGCAAGGATGATTGACGGAGGTAACGGCCGTGTCGGCGGGCAGGCGACCGAAGACTCCCGGACGGTCGGATGAGCCCGGCCGGACAGGCAGCGCCCACTGGCTACCGCTGGGAGGAGGAACAGACGGAGTTGTCGAGACTGGAGGGGCGGGGTTTCCCGAGCACAAAGCACCGGAGCACGGCCTGGGCAACTCGCCGCGCTCGTGTTCCACGGGAGCGGTAGCCGAGCTTACCAGCTCAAGGAGTTCGAGATGCGCCAGCGATCTGGCTGTCGACCGCGAGTTCACATAGTGGCCCGTACAGCCGGCCCGAGCCGTCGATGGCGAGACAAGAGCGATCATCACGAGCGCCAGCAGCGCCGCTCCGATCGGCAAGACTCCCAGATATCTGCGAGCCAGATGTCTCATTCCACCCCACATGTTCGGTCAGTGATTTGCCTGACGAAACATCTGCCAAACGACCGTGAGAATTGAAGCGATAACCTATCGACGGTGAACTGGCGACAAGTCTAGCATCTGGCCGTGGAGTGTTCAAGCATTCCAATTACCGTTTTTTTTCTCGCCTCCAGCGATCGGACTCAATTGAGGTGATTATGACCGTTCACCACGCGAAATCCTTTCAGGTCAATCACCTGGTGCTCTGTGGCATGTGTGGAACTGCGAGGTTCGACGTGGTGCTCGGCGAGATAACGCTGTTCGGCGATGGTGTCGGAAACTTGCTCGACTCGTTCGGCAACTTTCTGACCGAAGGCACAGTAGGTTTCGCCAACCCAGTGACCGGCGCAAGCCAGGACCGACTTGACCGCGCGAAGAATCGACATAACTTTTCACCTTTCTAAACGAGACTACGGATGCTTATTCTAAAATATTTTAATTTTGCGAAGTCACTCAGCTTGCCGCGGAAACGGAAAGTTCGGCAGACGATTGCGAGGTCGCGGACCCGGCGTCCATCGCCGATCGAAGCCGGGACGCAAATCGATGGGCGTCGCGGGTGGCAGCTCCGGCGCCTTGCTTGACGCCCCGAGCCGCCGAGTTGTCAAAACCGGTCGCCCCCGCGCGATCAGGATGAGGGGAAACGCCACGCCGAACGCGATCCCGAAGCTGCCAATGTAGACAAGGTGCGAGGCCAGATCGATGCCGCCCTCGAAGGAGCTTCGCCTCTGGCTCTCGGCCGCGGGGTAGATCTCTTCGAGCTTGCCGTGATCCTTGAGCCAGCGCCTCCTGGAATACGCGACGGGCCGAAATATCGACGCGGCGGATGAAATCGTAATCCATCAAGATCGAGGTCACGTCGCCCAGGATCGGCACCACGCCGAACGCAAGATCCTCGATAAGATCTTCCTCCACGCCGTCCAGGCTCACCTGCTCGATTGCCGGCTGCACCTGGTCTTCCGGTTGAACCAGGACCTTGAGCTGTTCAAAGAGGGCCTGCCGCCGCGCCGGGTCATCGGCCGCAGAGAGTTCGAGAGTCGTCAGCACGTACAGCCTGTCAGTTTCGTGATCCAGCCGATAACCGTAGCAATAGCCGACCCGGTAGATGGAACGAAGTGCCGCCGCCAGAAGGATGGGGATGTTCAGCGCCTCGGTAACGACACCTCCGAGTCCGGCCACGGCCCCCTCAATCATGGCCTCGCGCTGGGCGGGCGAGCTGATCGTCATGGCCAGCCGGTCGCATTCCTCGAGCGGCCGCCGGCGCAGTTCCCCGATATCGTGAACACCGGCCAGGCGGGCGATCTCTTCGGGACCGCCGAACCGCTGCGACATCGTTTCCGCCTTGCTGACCAGGGCTTGAAACCGATCGTGGGGAACCGCCCTGGACGCCAGCTGCGATAAGGGCCGGCTCAAACTTCGAAACGCCGCCATCACCAGGCTGGGACGCTCGGATTTCCAGGCGGCGATCTCGTCGGCTTGTCGAGCTTCGTACTCGTTCAGCGGAATCATGGTTCCAGCAGCCCTTCTTGGCGGCGAAAGTGCAATTGCCGTCAGCCGTCTTACACGGTACTTCGAGCCGTTCCATCGTATCAGAAAAATTTGATCGCAGCGGCTTCGTCCAGCATCCAGGTCACCTTGGGAGCCACGGTCCGGAGCAGTGAAGCCGGGCAGTCGGCCGCGATCGGCCCGCAGAGAGCACGTGCCACTGTGTCGGCCTTGTGGGCGCCGGTGGCAAGCATCAGAATCGACCGCGCGGCGATGATGGCGGCCACTCCCATGGTCAGAGCTCGCGGAATCACCCGATCCTCGCCGCCGAACTCCTTGGCCGCGTCAGCCCGGGTCACAGGGTCCAGTTCTGTCAGCCGGGTCGGCAGTGCCAGGGCATCGGCCACAGAAAGAGAACTCGGCTCGTTGAAGCCGATGTGGCCGTTCCGGCCGATTCCCAGAAGCTGCACGTCGAGCCCGCCATCGGCGGCGATCCAGCGATCGAACCCGGCACAATGCTCGGCGACGAAAGACTCGGGTACGGTGCCGTCAAGCAGGTGCGCGTGATGAGGAGCCAGGTCGACATGGCTGAACAGGTGATGGTGCATGTAAGAGCGGTAACTCTTGGGGTCAAGCGGCCCGATCGGGTAGAACTCGTCGAGGTTATAGGTCACCACATCACGAAAGGAAAGAACGCCGTCACGGCGAAGCGCCACCAGGTGAGAATAAACCTTCTGCGGTGTCGCGCCCGTCGCCAGGCCAAGCACCGCGCGACCGCGATCGGCAACCGCGGCGCGAACTGTGGACCGGATCATCTCGGCAGCGGCCCGACCGGCCGAGCCCGCATCTTGAAAGACCTGGATCGATACCCCAGAACGCTCCAGGGTCCGGACGGGGTCAGGCATGTGAGCGACGCTCCTCGAGTTGTCTTTCGCGCAGGTTGATCATCAATCAGAGGCGGGTCCAGATCGCGGGTAGACCGATGGGCGGCTAGAGCGGGGCGACCGCGGCAGTCTTCAAACTCTCGCCCGGCTCGACCGCGCTGCGCTCAGCATCGGATGGCACCGGCGTGGTCTCCGGGTCAAGCTGGCCGCTCAGTAGCCCCAGGGCGATCTGGATCGGGTCCGAAGGATAGTTCTTGCACCGATGCGGATCGAACGCTTCCGCCTGAAACAACTCAACGCCGACGAATCGCTCGTCGGTGCGGTGCGCCCGGCCTGCCAGGCTGTGACCTTCTGCCCATTCGCGGGTGAGTGCGGCGTAGGCACGGCCCAGGTGCGAACAGTACTGGGTGTAATCCGTAAGCAATACCTGCGAAGCGTGGCAGTGGATGGCCCACTCCTTGGTGCGCTCGGCTTCCCCATCGTAGCTGAAGTAGGCGTTGGGATGCGCCAGCGGCCCCCAAGGCGTCCAGCCGGTCAAGACCAGAGTGTCCTTGAGCCCCGCACCGAGCAAGCCAATAGCACCCAGCACGCGAGTCACCCTGTGGGCGGCGTGAGCATCGTTGGGCGGCGGCAAGATCAAAGCACCTGGCCGCCGTTTGATGAACCATTCCACGGTCTTCTCCACGTCGCCGCGCGAGGGGAGATAACCCGGCATGCGATAGGCGTCAAGATCCCAGCAGATCGCCTCGGCACCCAGCACGTTGCATTCGAGACGGAACTCGGCTTCACGAACCGAAATCTTCTTCTGGTCGTTGAGCCAGGGTGCCGCCACGTTACGCTCGCCCGCGAAAACGAGAACTTCAACCACCGGCAGACCGCGCCGGACGGCATACTCGTGAATCAAGCAGGCCGCGGTAATCGCCCCGTCGTCGGCGTGCGGGCAAAGCATCACGAGGGGACGGTTCGGTCCCAGCACATAACGCAAGGATTCTCGAATGTCGACAAGTTGCCCGTGGGCGCCGTGACCATGAATGGTCTCAAGCAGACGGTCATACTCGGCTCGCCAACCCGTCGATGTATCGGAGGTGCTCATCATAAGTTTGTGGTTCTGCTGGACCGCGCCCCTGCCATTGGTTGAACGGGAATCCCAGACCGGTGAAGCCACAATGAACGTGGGCCGAACACGTGGTCCCGGTGAGCGGCCCCGCTAAGCCGGCCTGGCTTTTCATTAAACGGGAAAGAGAACCGTCCACGAGGCAATCACGTCAAGAGGTCAACCCGGAACGGCAAGGGCACGAACATCATGAAGCGATCGAAAGCTTACCACTTCATTCTGAGGGCCGAGCGCTCCCACGTCAACCTGTCCCACCAAACGGATGTACGCTCATCCCTCACGAACAATCCAGATGGACCATCCGTTTCCCTGCACGCTCACGGAATTGTCGAACATCGAGAATCCGATTAGATTTTATGCTCCTCGAAGAGCCGTGCGCGGAAACGGCCCCACTCGGAAACCGTGTTACTCGGTGCCTCCGGATGACGAGCGATGTATTCGGTAAACAGCTTGTCGAGCAAATCAAACCTTTCCGACAACGTGCGGACGACCGCAAGCGACAGTGCCTCGGCAGCACGCGGATTCTCTTGCCGAAGACGATCATGCGCAGGGTGGTGCAATGTCAGCATCCAGACATCCGTCAGTGATCGCGCCGTAACCGTAGGGGGTTTGGGCTGAAAAAATGACGTCGTGCCGAAGACGGCGGGTGCCGACAGAGTGGTCACAACCTCCTTACGGCCCATGCTGAACACACGCTCGAGCTCAACGGATCCTTCGATAAGGAAGGTCAGATGGTCGTTCGGCTGTCCCTGTGCGAGCAGCACTGCCCCAGACCTTGCCCGTTCCTCAGCCAGGGCGTTCAGCAACGCCAGCTTGATCTCGGGGTCAACCTCAACGAGCCAGGGTGCTGTCATGAACCTTCTGGCCGCTTCCTCGTTGATCATGGGTCAATCTCCTCGGGCTGGTATAGAGATCAAGTTCGACGCCTGGCTGAGCTTACAATCAAAGAGCCACCGCTGATTGGCAACCCGCGGTCGTTCATGATCGGAGCCTCTCTCTTTATTCCTACGATTGCGCGGACGGTCCGCCCCCTCGACTTCATCATTTTTCCGTGTTTTGCGGAAAACAAGGACTGAGTTGACTTTGCCGGGTTTAGGAATTCTGTACGTTCAGAAGTGAACCGACCAGTCGAAAACGCGGGATGTCGTACCGGTACTTGCCGATTGAAAGCAGCAAGGAAGCTGTCCGACCAGTGCCCTGCCATGCAGAAGGCGGACAGAGCAATCGAGTTTGCGCCGGCGGAGGGAGTCGCCATGAAACCGTTGCCAAGACTGGGCGGTGCTGTACTGTTGCTGTTGAGCACCTCGGGCTGCGCCGCGGTCCAGTCGCGGTTTAACGATCCCGCGCGAAATCCGGAGCAAGCCGCGCCAGCTCGCTCTTCGGGGTGGTTCGGATCAAGACTGTGGTCGCGAGCGGCGCCGACGCCGGCGTCGGCGAGCTCGCCCGCGAGTAAAGCGGAGGCGCCAGAACCCGAAGCGGACCGACCAACGACTCCCGAAACGGAGATCTGGCCGGGACCGCAATCGTCCGGTCGGTCGCGGCTGCTGCCAATGCTCGGAAATCGAGATCGTACGAAGAAGCCAGCTCCCTCCGATGACTTCTACCCCACGCTCTCGTCGGCTTCCGCACCAACCGCCATGCCAGCCGGTGCCACCGATCGCCAGGTAAGGCCCGCACGCGACGACGAAGCTCCGGCCGATGCGCTGGCTCGCCGACGACTTGCGCGATCCAGGGCTTCAGAGAACGAATCGGGCCAAAATCCCGATCTCCTTCCTGGCCCCGTGAGCGGCCGCGATCCGATCAAGCGGCACAACCTGGCTGAGAGTCGGGGGACGGTCGCGCTCGAAGTCGAGCCGGTCGACCTCGACCAGACAGATGCGATCCGGGGAGTGAACCCGCGCGATCTTGCGGTCAGCGCAACGCCAGAGGCCGTCGCGAACGAACAGCCGACGCGGCGTGCGTCGCCCCGAAGCCGGCCAAGGCGTGAGTCGTACCTGATTGCCACCGCGGCCAGTGAGCCCGAGGCTGCGGCATCGGACGCCGACCAGCCCCCGGCACAGTCCAGCCTATCCGGAGCGCGCCCGGCTCTATCGGTGCTTGCTCAACAACCCAAGCCGACAACGCCGAAGCTGCCCACGACGCCGTCGGCAGGCCCACCGCCTCCGCCTCTTGTTCCTTCGACGCCGTCCGCGGGTCCGCCGCCCTCTCCTCTGGGAAATCCACCATCCTCGTCACCCGCCCCGGCATCGCCTCCTGCTCAAGCGCCTGCTCCGGCTCCAGCACCAAAGCCCGTGCAAACAGCACCTGCTCCCGCAACGCCCGCTGCTCCTGAGCCCGTCCCCGCTCCCACGCCGGTTCCGGTGCCCGAACCAGAGCCCGTGCCGACCGCGCAGCCAGGGCCGAAGCCGGTACCCGCCGGACCCGCACCGACCTTGCCGGCCGCCCCCGTTCCCGCTGCGACGACTCCTCCGGTAAGCCAGACCACCGCAGTTCCCGCCGCTGTCCCGGTCCAAGCATCCTCCTCGCCAAGCGGTCAGTTCCGCCCGACGTCGGCCCAGGCTTCTCCGTCACCGCAAGCAGCCACCCGGCCGGCCGGGCAGCCGGCCCAACCTCGCAAGACTTGCTGGCTGGTGCAGTGGTTCCACGACCTCCATCCCCCGGCGCAACAACCGAAATGCCAGCTTCCTCCGGTCGCGTTCCCGACAACCTATCAGAGCTGCGTGGCTGGACCCTTGCCGGCCGCCCAGAAGGTCGCGAATCCTGTTCAGCCAGCGCCCCGGTCGCCCAAGGCGAGCGCCCAGGCCCTCTGCCCTTGCCAGGCAAAGGCACCAAGTACGGCCGCACCAAAGCCCTCGTGCATCTCGTGGCTCCATTACGGAATGGCCTCGGACTTCTTTGCCAAGGTCCGGAGCTGGCGACATGGCTGCTCGTGCCGTTGCCATGACTCCGAATTCCGGCTCTGGAGGGGTGATTGCAAGCAGTGTGCCGGCAAGAGCGCGGGACACACAGCGCCCGCGGCCTCGCCCCAGTCCAGCCCCGGCTCGGTGCTGCCCCAGAGCCAGACCGGGCTGAGTTCACGGTGCCCCGTACCGCGCGATCTCTCTGAGGGGAACGAGATCCTCGAGCGCATCGCGGCCCAGGGCCTCGACAAAACGCCTTAAGGCAAGCTCGAGCTGGTCGGCGATCTCGGGATGCTGCTCGATCACGTTGTTCTGTTCCCAGCGGTCCTCGGGCTTGCGGTAAAGCTCGGTGGAGCGGGGTTCGTCCGGATCGGTGACCACCGGCACAATCATGTGCCAGTGGTGCGTCCGGATGGCAAACTCTTCAACATCCATCCCCATGCAGGCATAATCGCGGACCTTGGTCTGCTCGCCCCGAATGAGCGGCAAGAGGTCGTAGCCGTGAAGCTGCGGTTCGAGGTCGTCTCCCGGCCGCACGCCGAGAGCTCCAAGGATGGTCGGGAGCAGGTCCACCGTCTGAACCAGCGCCTGGTGCCGACCGCCGCCGAACTTGCCCCCCGGCATGCGGATCACCAGAGGGGTGTGTATGAGCTCCTCATAGAGCCAGGGGCGGAACCGGCGCACATAGCCGTGCTCGCCCAGAGGCTCGCCCTGGTCGCTAGTGAAGATGAGCAGGGTATCGTCCAGCCGGCCCATCTTTCGTAAGGCCTCGAACAGCTCGCCCAGCCAGCGGTCCACCAGGGTCACGGTGCCGGCGTAAGTTCGCCGCAGCCGGAACAGCTCGGCCTCGCTCAGGACATCTCCCACGGCGCCGGCGGGAACGTCGATCAGGACCGCAACATCCTCGATGTCGATCTCCTCTTCTGTCTCCGCTTCCTCGACAAGGTCGCCCTCTTCCCCGCTCTCGAACTCGTCGGGATCGACAGTGGCGTACTGATCGCGATAGGGCTGGGGCGGGTCCCAAGGGCCGTGCGGGCTGAACAGGTCAAGCCAGAGCAGAAACGGGTCGGTCTGCCGGCCCCGGCCGTCGAGCCAGTCAATGGCCGTTCTTACGGTCCGGGCGACAGCCGTGTTCTCCTCCAGGTCGGTGCGCAGCGCGGTCCGGTTTCTGAGGAATTGCTCCCACCGCTTTTTCCAGAGTTCCTGGTTGGGATCGTCGTCGCCCGGCAGACGCAAACCAGGCTCATCGCGTAACTGAACCTTGCGAGTCCGCGGGTCGCTGGCGGGGATGAGCGGGTCATACCCCGCTCCGCGCACCCAGATCACCTCGTCGAAGCCCCGGCCATAGCCCATGCCAACCTCGCGCAGCAAGGGCACGTCGGAGATGAGGGCCGTGCTCACCCCTTGATTCCAGAGCAAGTCGGGCAAGATCCGCTCGTCGGACTGCAGTGCCGTCCATCCCTTTTCGGGGTCGGCAAAACCGTATCGACCCGACCACCAGCTTCGCCGCGTGGGCAGCGTGGTCAGGTTCTCGGGAAAGTGATGATCAAAGACGGTTCCCTCCGCCGCCAGGCGGTCGAGATGGGGCGTCTCGATCCAGGCGTTGCCATAGGCGCCCAGGAACCCGAGATGCACGCTGTTGCAGACGACGACGATGACATTCATGGGCGATATTGTAACGGACCTGGCCCCGTTTCCATATCCGTCGGGAACACGGAATCGCCGAGTGGATGGCCGCAGACCGTTCGCCCCCCCGACCAACGAGAAAGGACGGCAGGTCGACTTCCACCGAGAGCACGGCCTGGCTCATGGGTGGCTCCCCAAACGCTCGGAAGTGATCGAGCTACCAATCCACGTCAACTGGCACCGGCAGACCCACGCGCATGAAATAACGGGCGAACGCTTGGGAAAGATGCTCGCGATACGGGGATAACAGCCGTAACCGGTGTCGACCACGAGCCGCCAAAAGCGACTCCAGGAACTCACGGGGCAAGGTAAAGACCTCGTGAAAGTCCACGATGCGGTGCTCGAATTCAAGGCCGCTCAGCGACGACCGATTCAGAATGCTCAAATTCCATGCGTATCCATCCTTGATGTCATTGCAATGGGTTCGCCAAGCCTTGACGGTCGGGTTTTGACCGCGCTGTCGTAGGAACACTTCCCAGGCCACCTTGTAATCGTTCAGCGAGAGCTGCGGACAGGCCACGACGTTGCGGACCTTTTCCTGCTCCAGGTCACAAGCCTGGGTCATTACAATGACATCCGCCTGAAACACGACGCGGCCCTGCTTGAGCGATTCAACTTCCGAACCGGAACCCGTGACCTGAATTGGGTCCGATGTCCAGCTCACAAGCGGGCAGTCGAAGAGAATGTCCCCTTGCGTGAGCCGCTCGCCGGGACCAACTGCTCCGTACCAAGGGTCACTCATGCTCTTCATCGGTGAGGCGACGCTCGTCGATCGTGATCTGCGGGCGCCAGTGCGGAAGCGGGTTCCGATCCAGCTCCACTTCGTCAATGAAGAGGACGTTTCGCGGACGGGGCAAGGCGACGATGCCACGGAGACGTTCGCTATCGTCATCCTGATCATCGCGGGCCGGCGAGGACTCTGCCCCGTCAGTCTGGGCCGCGATCAACAGCGGCAACGAGTTCGCCGCTCGCAGACTCTCGGAGGTTTCTGCCATCAGGCTTCTCCAACAACAAGTGCCGTCCAAATTGTACCACAGTAGCTGTTCCACAGCATGAACCCCAGATGCACGCTGTTGCAGACAACGACGATGACATTCATGGGCGACATTGTAACTGAGCGCGTGACGGCTTTCAGCGCCCACGCGGATTTGTGGGTTCTGGCGGCTCACGGAGTGACACGTTACCCTGGCGCGTCAGAAACTCGGATCAGGTTGCCGGGCGGCATGGACGTGCCCAGACGGCATATTGCACCGGGCTTTTCCACGGGACAACGATATCATGCGTCTCAAAGTTCACATCCTGGCTGTGTTCCTGCTCATGGAAATCGGTTCCGGTCCGGCCGTGGCGCAAGGCGACCTCAACGTGCTCTTCGCGCCCTCCGGGGCAGAGTCTCCCACCCGGATCTACGTGGCACGGAAGATCCTCACCATGGAGACGGCCAATCCCAACGCCACGGCGGTGGCCGTGGCTGGCGGCCGCATTCTGGCTGTCGGTTCGCTGGAAGAGGTGAAGAAGGCCCTGGCCGACCGCCCCTTTGACGTGGACGATCGATTCGCCGGCAAAGTCTTGATGCCCGGACTGATCGAGCAACATCTGCACCCGATCCTGGGGGCTTTGGCCCTGTCGGTCGAGGTCATCGCGACGGACGACTGGGTATTGCCCGGCCGAACGATCAAGGCGGCCACAAACCGCGACGAATACCTCACGCGCCTCCGCCAAGCCCACGCCGCGCTCGCGGACCCCAAGGAGTTTCTCTTCACCTGGGGATACCACTCGCTCTGGCACGGACCGATTTCCCGCAAGGAACTGGACGCCATCAGCGGCACGCGTCCGATCGTCGTCTGGCACCGCTCGTGCCATGAATTCTACTTGAACACCCCGGCGCTACAGGCGCTGGGGCTCACCAAGGAGTCGGTGGAAGGGCAAGGCGATGCGAGCCGCCAGTGCGACTGGGATTCGGGCCACTTTTACGAGAAGGGGCTCGAGATCGTCACCAAGCCGCTGCTTCCCCGGATGGCCACGCCCCAGCGCATGCGGGCGGGCCTGGAGATGCTGGTCAAGTACCTGCACGGCTGTGGCGTCACCACCATCAACGAGCCGGGCGCGATCATGACCACCGAGCTCCTTGCCCTCTACCAGTCGGTCCTCGGCGCCGAGAGCACGCCGTTCACTTCGCTTTTCATCCCCGACGGCCGGGCGATCTTCGAGCGTTACGGCGAGGAGGACGCCATCACAGCGACCGAAAAGGTGGTCGCCCTGGCACCCTCGGGAAAAGTGGCATTCCTCGCGAACCAGATCAAGCTGTTCGCCGATGGTGCGATCCTCTCCCAGCTCATGCAGATGAAGGATGGGTACACCGACGGTCACAAAGGCGAGTGGATCGCTACGCCCCAGGAGATCCGGGCAGCAACAAAGCTCTACTGGGACGCCGGCTACCAGATTCATATTCACGTCAACGGCGACCTCGGCCTCGACGTGGTGCTCGATGCGCTCGAGCGCTGCATGCGCGAGAACCCGCGGTACGATCACCGCTCGGTCCTGGTCCATTTCGCGAACTCCACTGAGGACCAGATCGGCCGGATCGCCCGCCTGGGCGCCATCGTGAGCGCCAATCCGTACTACCCGACGGCGTTTGCCGATCGCTACGGCAAGGTGGGCCTGGGTCCCGAGCGTGCCGACCAGATGGTGCGCCTCGGCTCGCTGACCCGTCGCGGCGTGCCGATCTCGCTGCACTGTGATTTACCAATCGCCCCGGCCAGCCCGCTCTATCTCGCATGGTGCGCCGTCAATCGCGTGACGACCTCGGGCCGGGTGGCCGGCGAGGACCAGCGGATCAGCGTCGAACAGGCCCTCCGCGGCATCACCATCGACGCGGCCTACTCGTGGCGGATGGAGCAGGAGATGGGCTCCATCGCCCCCGGCAAGGTCGCCAACTTCGCCGTTCTGGAAGCGGATCCGATGACCGTCGACCCCATGAAGCTCAAGGACATCGCCATCTGGGGCACCGTCTATGAGGGCAAGGTGTGCCCGGTCAAGTGACTTTGGCTCACAACTTTCCGGCATTGATCAGTGACGAGTCCAAAAAGTGCCCAGGGTTCCTGGTTCACAGACAATTGCTGGGCCCCTATGCTGCTCTGGTTGGACTTGGGTTTGTGCATCGTCCGTGTTGAGTCTCTGTGCTCTCGCAAGAATGGCTGAATTCAAAAAGAAATCGTGAGTTCGCTCTGTGGCCCGTTGTAGAAGAGCGTGCAGTGCTCCAGGACATCCCGGCCGATCAGTGCGAACACTGACGGCGTGGAGGGCGCAACGGCGACGACTCTTGCCGAGATCCATTGTGTGCCCCGACCAAGGCCTCCCATCGATAGCTGAACCTCGGACACAGACGCCGGCCGAAATCCCCCCACGGTTCCCGGCCGCCTGATCCGGATCGATCCGGTTGCCTGTACTCCGAGTTGCTGCAGAACTTGAGGGTGGACGACCGACAGGTCAGACCCTGTGTCGATCAAGGCCCGAACGGTCGTCGCTGGCGGCACAACGACGCCTCGAGCCGCAAGCCGACTCTGCCATAATCGACCGACCGCAATCCCCAGGTCAACCACCGGTCCGTCCGCGTCGATCTTCACAGTGATGTGGGGCATTAAACTTCGATGTGTCCGAGTTGATAGATCGGCTCGTGAGCAAGAATCTGCTTGACCAAAAAAGGACCACTCCCGTACTGGTCATAGCCAGCCTCCAATGCGTCATTGTGGCATGGGTAGAAGCCGAGGATGTCTTGACCTCGGATCACGACGAACTGGCCCAGCCGGTCGGCCCAAGCGGTTCGATGAGCCTCATAGGTTTTCAATTCCTCCGTCAGTAGGAACGTGCTGATGTTTGCTTGGGTTGAATTCTTCCTCGCTTGTTTCGACTTACTCTCTGTTGCCATGTGCCGCCTCCGTTCCAGGACTGTGTCCAATTGAGCCGCATCCAAATCTTGAGCCAGTGGGACGAGCTTCCTTGCTTCATTGATTCTACGTCGCGGACGGGAAGTTGCCGAGGCCATGGCACTCCGGCTTGGGGGGCAATGAACGGGGCCACCCAGGCGATGAACGATGAATGGGGCCACCACGTTTCAGAGCTTTTTCTCGTCGCGCGCCATTGACCCAGCATACGGCCTCGAAGCCACTGTCCGAACTGCCCTTCCCTGCGACCACGCCTCGCAAAGTAAGCATTGATGTGAGACCGAGCCTCGTGTTTTGCGTCGTCTGCGGGCTCATCCCGTTGCCGGCGCGACCGTCCTCGAATAAGATTCAGGCGCGTCATGACCCTCGTTGATCGAGACCCGGCCAACCCATGAACCTGATGCCACGACCGATGCCGGTCGAAACGATGGACGGCCTGCGCCCGCCGCGAGTGGGGTTCCCCTACTTCGCTCATGCCGACGAACTTCCGTTCCAGCCCGGAGCGTGTGGCGTGAGCCCCGTCAACGCCTGGTGGCTGGCCGACGCGGCGTTTCTGGTTTACGGCACCGCGAGCTTCATCGAGGCGGCGATCGAAGCCTCTCCCCTGCCCTCCCAGGGCTTTCGCCTTGCATGGCTCGGGACGCCCCACAACAACCGGGGCATGGTCCTGAGCAACGACTCGGCGCTGGTCGTCGTCTTCCGGGGCACCCGGGTTCAGGTGCACAGCTTGCTCGACACGTCCGAAGTCATCCTGCTGAACCAGAATGATCTCTGGATCGACGGCCAGTTCCTGCCCGCGGCCTGCCGGATCGGCGGCAGGGTCCACGCCGGCTTCCTGCAAGCCTTCGTCGAGATCTCCGACTGCCTCGACCGAATGGTCAAGGCCAGGCGCCCAGAGCAAAAGGTCTGGCTCACCGGCCACAGCATGGGCGGCGCTCTGGCCACAGTGGCGGCGGCCCATCTCGGCGCCGCGGCCGTCCAGGGCCTTCACACTTACGGCTGCCCGCGCGTCGGCAATGCGGCCTTTGCCGGCGTGCTGCCGGTCGAGACGCACAACCGGTTCGTCCACCGCGACGACTGGGTGCCCGCCCTGCCCCCCGAGCTGCTTGGCTATGTCCACGCCGGCAACCTGCTGCCAGTCACCGGCAGCCCGCCTCGCAACTTCCTCGAAGACCTGGCCATCAGCGCCCGGGACGTGTCCGCGGCCCTCAATGCCATGGCCCGGGAGTTCCGGATCAAGCCCGGCGCCTTGCCTCTCAAGATCTCCGGCGTGGCCGATCACATGCCGATCTATTACGCGACCCTGCTCTGGAATGCCCTGGTCGGGAAATGATCTTGTGGACGCAAACGGAGACGGAACCGAAACAGATACGATTCGCGGTTCAGTCAAGGATCCGTGTCACGAGGTGCAGGCCAATCACTGCCATTGGATCTCCTCGGTCCTTGAAATGAAAGCGATTCTTCCCCGACTCTCCCACTCTCGACGTGGTACAATTCGGGTGGCTGGCGGCTGAGACGGAGGCGTCTCCCCATCTTCCCAGGCCTTGGGTCCGGGGCTTGCTCAAGGGCGTGCCCGCCCATCCAAGACCCTCGCCCATCATGAGATCAAACCAATCATGGTGGGGTACGGTCCTGCTCTCGCCATGATCGAGGCAGCGCGGGGATGGGTCTGGCGCAAAACACATAACGGCGAGTATGACACCCTCTTCCTCCAGCCTCATTGGGAAAGCGAGGAAGAAAATGCTCGGACAGCCGCTCGTGCACCCAGCAAGCAAGACATGGCTCCGGAATTCGCGGGTTGGGCAATCGGGCCTCAGACGCCGGCGCAGGGCGCCCTGGGGCGTTGAAACGCTCGAGAGCCGGACCATGCTCTCCACGATCACCGTGCTGAGCACCGCCGACTCCGGCCCCGGCACGCTTCGCGCCGCCATTGTCGAAGCCAACCTGGACCAGGCCAACGACACGATCACCTTTGCTCCCTCGGTCACCGGGACAATCGAGCTTTCGAGCGCCTTGCCGGATCTAACGACAAAGATGACCATCGCCGGGCCCGGCCCAACCGTGCTGACAGTGGCCCGCAATTCGGCCTCCGCGACGCCCGATTTTGGCATTTTCACCGTGAATTCCAGCGCGATCGGAGTCGCAATCTCCGATCTGACCATCGCCGGCGGAGTGGTCACCTCGGGTGCCAGTGCCATGGAAAACGCGGGCGCACTGACGGTCACCAATTGCACGATCGCCAACAACACAGCCTATCAGCCTGGCGCCGGGGGTCCGTCCGGGACCATCTTCAATACCGCGACGATGTCGATCGTCAGTTCCACAATCAAGGACAACTCGGCCTCGGGGTACGAGGCTGGTGGGGGAGTCTTCAACACTGGCACGATGTCGATCATGAATTCCTCGATTGCCGATAACTCGGCGGCGATCAGTTTCGGCACCGGAGTTGGCGGGGGGATCTACAACTCGGGCACCATGACGGTGTCAGGCTCCACGATCCGTGGCAACTCGGCCAGGGCGGCCATTGCCGGCGTTGGCGGGGGAATCTACAACTCGGGCACCATGTCCATCTCGTCTTCCGCGATTGCCGGGAACTCGTCCTACTGCGGCTATGGGAACAATGCCGGGGGAATAGGAAACTTCGGCACCATGTCGATTACCGGATCGACGATCAATAACAATTCGGCGAGCGCCGAGTATGGCGGCATGGCAGGAGGCATTCTCGCTGA
This sequence comes from uncultured Planctomycetaceae bacterium, assembly GCA_963797295.1. GTDB lineage: Bacteria > Planctomycetota > Planctomycetia > Isosphaerales > Isosphaeraceae > Aquisphaera. The sequence goes on along the minus strand of CAWCPP010000048.1, from coordinate 64,318 downwards.
GGCTGACCTGACCATCATCAACTCCACGATCAGTGGCAACTCGCTTGACGTGCAATATGGCTCGAATGGTGGTGCAGGCATCACGGTTTACAGCACGCTCACGCTGTCGCTCACGTACGTCACGATCTCCAACAATCTCAACACGATCGACCCGAACTTCCCGGCTCGCGAGAGCATCGCGGTGGAATTGTCGTCGACGACCACGGTCGTCGATTCCGTGGACTCGATCTTCGACGCGAGCGGCGGGGAGAGCGTCAACGTTGGTTCAGGCGCTGCCTTCCACTCCCTGGGGCACAATCTGTTCTCGGACACGCCTGCCTTTGCCGTCAATGCCACGGATCTGACGCACTCCAACCCGCTGCTTGGTCCACTCGCCGATCACGGCGGCCCGACCCTTACCCAGGCTCTTCTTCCCGGCAGCCCCGCGCTCGCCGCCGGTGTCCCCATAACGGATATCTCCTCCGATCAGCGTGGCGTGGCCCGGCCCAGCTCGGGCCCCGACATCGGTGCCTATGAGGCGCAGTTGCCTCCGACCGTCGTCGGCGTCCAGCGACACGGCGTCCACTATCAATCCACGTCCTTCGTCGTGACCTTCAGCCAGCCGATGAATCCTGCTCGGGCCCAGACTCTGAGCAACTACATCCTGGTCCTCGAAGGTCCTGACCACAAACTCGCGACACGGGTCATCCGGCTTCGTTCAGTCCAGTACAGCCCGGCCTCGCACTCGGTAACACTCGACCCGGTCCATCGTTTGCCGCTGCATGCCATTTACCGGTTAACCATCGTCGGTACGGCGCCCAATGGCCTGGCCAGTGAATCGGCAGTGCTCCTGGACGGGGCCCACACCGGCCAGCCGGGCAGCAACTCCGTGACCCGCATCGACGACAAGCTCCTGGTCCCGCCGATCGTCCCCAGGAAGAGCAAAGAGAAACGACGCTGAGAAGCTTCCGCAGGTCAGGCTTTCCAGCCTGACCTGACCTAACAAAACGGCATCGTCCCGAAGTAAGGTCAACGTGGACTTGTCTCGCTTGACACTTGGCGGGCCGTTCATACCAACCCGACGCGTGAGCGAGGGATGACACAAAAATCCTTGCGCGGAAAGGGGAAGCCCCTCGCTGACGCTTCGGGTTGGTATGTCGCGCCGGCCTCTCACTTCGTCAATGCGAGAAACGAGAGCTCAGGGACGATGCCAAAGGATTCCATTCGCAAAGTTTCTTGCAACTCCGGTGAGCCGCGACGGGATTGTATGTGATAGAAGGGTCGACTTCCGCGCGATGGCCGAAACGCGCACGGACGGAGTCGAATCACGACACCGAAATTCACGATGCCAGCGCTTGGGGCCTGACCTACAAGCCTGTGTCGGTTTCGTGGTTCCCTTTCCGCCCCTCCACCCATTTTGAACTTCACCCGAAAGCTCATCCATGGCCACCGAGGCACAGATTGCAGCCAATCAACGTAACGCACAAAAGAGCACTGGCCCAAAGACGGAAAAGGGCAAAACCAAGTCACGCGAAAATGCCCTGAAGCACGGTTTTCGCGCCTTCACGATCATGCCCACGTTGCCCTCCGAAGACCCCAAGCGCATCGACGACCGGATCCAGGAATGGATGGACGACGTCCAGCCGCGCAATGCCATCGAACGCGATCTCACCGCTCAGGCCGCCTGGCTGACCATCGACCTCGAACGCGCCCAGCGGATCGGCACCGGACACATGGCCCACCGCGTCGCGGTCGCCGCGCGCCGGCGCGAACGGAAGATCGACCCGCGCATGCGCCGGCGAGTTTCCGAGCTGGGCCGCACGCTGCTCTATCTCAACGGGCCCGAGGAGATCAAGGTCGACAAGCAGCCCCTCGGCAGCGACGACCCGGCGCTGCTGGTCGCCGAGCTCGAAGACACCGCCGACGGCTGCGACTGGCTGCTCCAGCGCTGGTCCGAGTACGGCAACCTACTGCAACGCCGCACCCGGTGGGAAGAGCCAGTACTGATCCGCTTCCTCCGGCTGATGGGCAAGCGGCTGGTCGAGGCGGTCTTTGACCCGGAGATCAACCTGATCTTCCTGGCCTGGGACGTCATCGAGCCCGGCTACGCCCGGAAGGAATGGGAATCGTACCGCGACGAGCGGTCGATCCTCGACCCGGCGTACACCCACCGCCTGAAGTGGCGTGAGATCGCGCCGCGGCCCAAGGATCCGGAGGAGGCGTGGGAGGTGCTCTCCACGATCTTCAAGGAATACGTCACCCGGCTGAAGGAGCTTCTGGCGGAGAACGAGGCGAACGAGGCGATGCTCAAGGACGATCCGACCTGGATGGACCGCGCGGCGATGGATTGCAGCCCGGCATTCGAGCGGCTCCGGCGGTACCAGTCGGCGCGGACGCGGGAGTTGCACAAGACGCTGGAGCTGCTGAACAAGATGAGGAACTCGGAATGCGCAGATGGCAGAGGGGGAGACGGGAATGGTCAGTGGTCAGTTGCCAGTGGCCAGTGAAGAAGAGCCGGCGGAAGGCGCGGTGGAGGTCGTCGAGATGGTGGCAGAGGGCAGGAGGAAACCGGAAAATGCGCCGAAGGAAGCCAAATCGGTTTCGACGCAAATCGTTGAGTCTCAGGATCGTTGAGCCAGAAAATCGGAGCCTTGCCGGGCGCGAACAAAGCCAAAACGCCGTGACCAGGTACGTTTCCGGGGCTGAGTGTAATTGTGGGGTTATGAACATAGCGGCGACGGAAGGCGGGCAGATACCGCTGGGGCACGGGACGCGAGACGGGCTCCGCAGGGCGGACCTGGGTGGCGGCCGTGATGGCGGCCGCCGCTCCGAGGAGGCCGAGACGGGAACGCACTCCGCCGAGTGATCCGGGTGATTCTCTACTCCCGAACGACGCGCTCCGTGCCGGACCACCCGGCTCGCTCCGCTTTATCGACGGGATGTCCCGGTGCCGGAACTGGCCGCGTCGGGCGTCTTGGAATCGGTCGAGCTGGCCTGGCCCATCGGCAGGCCGAACTCGCGGTTGAGCAGTTTCTGCGTGTTGAAACTGGCCGCGCGGATCAGCAGGCTCCCGGGGGCCTTCAGGCCGGCCGGTGCTTCGAGGCGATTGTCGGCGGCTTGAACCACGAATTCGTCGGGATCATGGGAGGGAAGATGGCCCAGGATCAGGCCCGGGGGAAGCGACTTGGATGCCGAGCTTGCACTCCGCTGGAGAAACGGCTCAGTCCAGCGCACCACGTTGCGATTGAGGACGACGGTCATGTAGGTCCGCCCCTTGTTCGACTTGATGTCCCTGGCCGAGTGCTCCACGCCGAGGATCGAGCCTCCGCCGGCGTCTTCCAGGATGTTGTCCTCGATCACGGCTCCCAGGAACGGGGCGTGGGACCATCCCCAGATCACCGGCGTTTCGGTGGGACAGGCCGCGAAGCGAATCGCGTTGGCGCCTCCCAGAAAGTGGTTGCCGGTCACCCGGGTGCCGAAATGGTTGCCGATCAAGATCAAGCCGCCGGACTTGTGACCGACCCGCATGTCGACCCGGTTTTTCTGGAAACTCTCGCCGACAAATCCGTGGGAGATGGAAACCGCGTCGGTGCCTTTGGGTATCGGAGAATCCACCAGATAGGTTTCCGGATCGATGACCTGGGCTACCCGCCGAAACTGGCCGGCCGCCGGACCGTTCAAGAGCGAAACGGCGTCTCCCACGGTGGTTTCCTGTCCCTGGGGTCGATAGACACGCAGCAATCGGCCGTCACTGGAAAGCGCGGCGATGCGCCCTTCGTAGTTGAGGTGATAGGCTTCAGTGAGCATGATCTCCGGTTCGTTGGAACCGGGAATCGTGTCGTCGTCGCGGAAACCGATGTCCTCGATGATGTTACCCTCGATGCGGTCGTTCGAGCCGCCGTGGGTCAGCACGAGGAACCGCCAGGTCTTGCCATCGGGCTGGACCGGCTTGACGCGGTTGCCTTCAATCCGGAGGTCATGAGCGGCGTGCCCGACGAAGACGCCGTGCGAGAAGGTGCCGGGCGGTGTGCCCCGAAAATCATTGTTGAGCATGTGCCACGGGCCATCGAAGAACTCGATCGGGCCGCCTCGCAAAATGTTGCCGGCAATCATCCCGCTCCGCGCGTTGGTCAGCCGGATCAGCCGCACCGCCTCGATCCACTTCGTGGGTTCGCCAGCCGCGGGAATCTCCAGATCGAGCCGTGTCAGGACGATGTTGACTCTCAGATCGGAATGGCCCTGGTCCTTGTTGTCGGTCGTGCCGATCACCGCCGCGCCATAGCTGACGTCTTGATCCCACCGGACCGCCCCCTCGAACCGCACGGCGAACCCGTTGCAGGTCGTATGTCCGCTGTGAATCTTGATGGCCGCTGTCCAGGGTGTGTCGTTCGGGGCCTGGGCGAACAGCAGCGTCGCCTTGCCTTTGGAGGTGATCGTCACCGGTCGGTTGAGTACCAGGGGGTGAAGCAGCCGGTAAGTCCCTTCCCCGAGGTTCACCGTGCCGTACTGGTTCGCCAGGGCGTTCAAGTCGTCGCCGGGTTTGGCGTTGACCTGGGTGTCGGCGGGCCGCGGAGCGCAACGGCCCGGATCACAGGCACCGCCATTGAACCGGGCGACGGCCATCCGGCCTTCGGCGTCGATCAGCCGCAGGGTGAAGGGCGCCAGGGACTCGTCGCGGTAAGGTGCGAAAAAGAGATCGAGCGAGCCGCGGGATGCCCCGGGTCGGATGGCCAGAGGACCGGTGACATTCCCGGAGGTGATCGGCTTGCCCCGGTCGTTGCCGCGGTAGACCCACGTCCCCCGGACCGCGTCGCTCAATACGGCGGCAGCGAGTACCGGGGTTCGCGACAGCCCCGTGAGGCGAACATGCACATCGCCGCTGCCCGTCACGTCCTGACCATCCTGACCGAACCACTGCGCGGTCGCTGGCAGCTCGCTGATGCGCGGCAATGGCGATTCCGGGATTCGCAGTTTCGGATCGCAGCGTCCCGCGGTCAGGGTGGCGGCGTCGCGTGTCTCGTTGCCGTAGAGCACCTGGACCTTCAGCTTTTGCCCTCGGAGATCACGGTCGGGCTGGAAGTAGAGGTCGCCCTCTCCGGGCTTCTTCGGATCGGGCAGGTATTCGGCGTTGGGCAGAAGGTCGGGATTGGAGCCCGACTCCCACTTCATCCCGCCGGAGCCATCGACACGCAGGGCCTTTACTGGAACCCTGGTCGACACGCCACTCAAATGAATACGGACATCGGCAAGTCCGTCGGGACCGACCGCCGGTCCCGGTCCGACATGGTCCTGCCGTTCCTGTCCCACCCAGCGGGCTTGGACCGCTGCGCCGGGCATGCGCAGGCCACGGCTCACCTTGCGACCGCGGACGTCGAATTCATGGGTTGTTCCGTTTTCGTAACGGATCAGAATGTGATAATCCCGAGGTGCCTCGATATGCCCTGGCTCGAGATAGAGGTCGGCCGAGCGCGCGCCCTTGACGCGCTTGAGCTCGGCCTTCCAGGCAAACGACTGGGCATTGAACTGCCACTGATCGCCGCCCTGCGTCGTCGTCACATCGACAAAGGTGATGTCCTGGCGGGGATCCAGCCCGCTCAGAACGAGATGCATGTCCTGGATCTCGCTTGGATCCGCCCTGTTATTCGGCCCCACGTAGTCGTGCCCGTCCTGGCCGATCCACTTGACGGAGAGTCGCGAGCCTTCTTGCATCGACGGATAAGCCGCTCGCTGGACGGGAAGGGCCTGCTGAAGTTGAGCGAGCGCAGTGTCAGCCTGGGCGGCCAGGAAAGACGAGCAGAACACAAGGGTTCGAGAGAACCAGGTGAAAACCATCCTCCCTGTGGCAAGACACATCTCAGCCTCCTTGGGTTGTCTGTACTGCCTGGTGCAAACCACACGATCAAGACCGCAGATGGCGAGGAGATGAGATTCTCTTCTGCCGGCCGCACCAAGAACATACCACAAGATGGTCGCCTGAGAAGTTCAACCCGTCTCGTTGAATTCCACGAGCAGGGCCAGAGCGATCTCCACCCATTGCAACGGCAGGAATCATGGCGGCAGAAAGCCTGGCCGGTTCGAACTACCACGTGCTTCGTTGAGACCGCCAGTGGTAGGCCTGAATACGATGGTGAGCTATCAGGCGAGGTGCTCGACGACGCGTGGGAGCAGCCGGGCGAAGTCGAGTTTGTTGGTGCAGGCCTGGCGGGCGGCCTCGAGGTCGGCACCTTGCCAGTCACGCGCCGCGGGTTCAAGCTGCGCATACAGGCGGCGGGCCTCGGCGCGGTAGCCGTGATGGTCGTGATAAGTGAGGAACCGAGTAAGATTGCCCAGTTCTGCGGTTGTGCCGGCGGCGCGGCTGCAGCGGCCGTCGCACGAGGCGCACATCGTCGGCCCGGCGGCGATGCAGGCGTCGCGCAGGCGATCGATCTCGCTCGTGGTCAACGGCTGGAACAGGCGCGCCGCCGCGGCATTTTCGCGGATCTGGTCGGTGTTCCGCATCGACACACAGACCGAGGAAAACCTCTCGTCGGTCCAGATCGCTTGCAACAGGGCCTGGTAGGGCGTCAGGCCCTTGACGGTAAATTCGGGAAGCTGCAAGCCCACTTCGTTGAGGTTCATGTTGCCGGCGACCTGTTTCATCGAGATCAGCCCGATGCCCCGATTGTAGCAGGCATCGAGAGCGCGATTCATGTCGTCGTCTTGCGCGATCCAGGGGTTGTTCTGGAGCATGATGGCATCGACAAACCCGCCCGCAACGGCGGCCTGAAGCAGCAGGGCTCGTTGCGGATGATGGGTCGAGAAGCCCACAAACTTCGCCTTGCCGGACTTGCGGATGACATCGGCGACCTGCTTGAACTCCGGACTCATGACCCACTGCATTTCGAGGTCGAAATTGCGGTCTCCCAGCGCGTGCAGAAAGATCAAATCGACGTAATCGGTTTGCAGAGCCTCGAGCCGCTGGTCGAGCTGGGCGATGAGCTGCTGGGGAGTATTTGGTTGGTCTTTGGTAACCAGGAACAGGTCCTTGCGGGCCCCGGGCATTCCGTTGAGCCAGCGCGCGATCATCGGCTCGGAACCGTAGCTCTTGGCAGTGTCGATATAGCGAATGCCATTGGCCCAGGCGTAGCGCAGCAACCGCTCGCCCCCCGGGCTCAGCCACGTACCGAGGCTGAGCATCGATACCTGGACTCCGGTGCGACCCAAGGGTCTCTTGGCCAGCTCGTCCGCGACTTTTTTCGTCTCTGCCGGAGCTTCGGCTGCCGCCGAGGAGCTGTCCCCAAGAGTTGCGGCGGCGGCCAGTGCACCGGCACCGGTCCCCAGGAAACCACGCCGGTTGATCGATCCGATCGGGTCGGTGGAATCTTCTCTCATAGCGCTTCTCCTCGCTGTTTGAGACGGGATGACGAGTCGCTGTGCGTGAGGGCGGTTCGAAGGGTCTATCAAGGTAGGCTAATCGTCGATGATGGAGTTGTCCATGATGCTCCGCGTGCCATGCACTTGTTCGAGTCAGCCGAGGCTCGGCCCGTGACCGATGGGTGAAGGTGGCTAAACAGAGACGATGGTTGATATAATCTGGTCGCACAATCATCAGATCCGGCCGCAAGACCAGTTCGAGGTTCGCTCATGGACAGGAACGAAACACGGAGCCTTTTCGACCTTCCCGATGAGGAGCCCGAGCCGTCTGCCGCAGACGCTCCACTGGCCGAACGGATGCGTCCGCGAACGCTTGAAGACTTTGTGGGGCAGGCGGGGCTGGTCGGCAGCGACTCGCTGCTGGCGCGGGCGTTGCGCTCCGAGGGAAAGCTTCCCTCGCTGATCCTCTGGGGACCGCCCGGCACGGGCAAGACGACGCTGGCGCGGTTGATCGCCCGCGCCACGAACGCCCGGTTCATTGCCCTCTCCGCGGTCCTTGCGGGCGTGAAGGATGTGCGGGCGGCAATCGACGAAGCCGCCAAGGTGCGCCGCCGCGGAGGCCGGGTGATCCTGTTCATCGACGAGATCCATCGCTTCAACAAGTCCCAGCAGGACGCGCTCTTGCACGCCGTCGAGCAGGGCACGATCACACTCATCGGCGCCACGACCGAGAATCCCTCGTTCGAGGTCAACGCCGCCTTGCTCTCGCGCTGTCGCGTGGCCGTTCTGCAACCGCTCTCGCGTGCCGAGATCGTTCTTATTCTCAATCGTGCGCTTGGCGACGAGTCGCGCGGTCTGGCGGGATTGCATCCATCGGTCGCACCGGAGCTTGTCGCCAAGCTCGCCGGCTGGTCCGAGGGCGATGCCCGCGTGGCATTGACCACGCTGGAAGAAGCCCTGCTAACTTCGCCCACGAGTTCCGACGGCACTCGCCCGGTCAGCGAGCAGGCGCTCGTCGAGGCTCTGGGACAGGCCCGATTCGCTTACGATCGTCAGGGAGAGGACCATTACAACTTGATCTCGGCGCTGATCAAGAGCCTGCGAAATTCGGACGTGAATGCCGCGCTTTACTGGCTGGCCCGACTGATCGAAGGCGGGGCCGATCCGCTGTTCATCGCGCGGCGGCTGTGCATTCTCGCGTCGGAGGATGTCGGGCTTGCCGACCCGCAAGCCATGGTTCAGGCCGCGGCCGCGGCCCAGATCGTGCATCTGATCGGGATGCCGGAGGGGCTATTCCCGCTCTCGCAGGCGACCATCTACCTCGCGAATGCCCCCAAATCCAACGCAGTCAAGAACGCCTACGGAGCCGCCGCGGCCGATGCCGCCTCAACGGCCCGAGAGCCTGTACCTCTTCACCTCCGCAACGCCGTCACTCCTCTGATGAAGGGCATCGGCTACGGGCAGGGCTATCGCTATGTCCATGACGATCCCCACGCCCGCGAGGAAATGCAATGCCTGCCCGAGGCGCTGCACGGTCGCGTCTATTTCCCACGAGACGAACCGATAGTAGGCGAGGGCAAGGTTGCCGAATCGGCAGATGGAGAAAAGCCGACCTGATAACGATCATGAGAATTCTCGAACAACGACAGTGGCGGCACGACCAAGCCAGGGCGGGCGGTTATACTACAAAGTCATTGACGGATTCGCATTCAACCCAGGGAATACACCTCCATGGCCGCACAACTCATCCGGCTCGGTATCGTCTCGGTTTTTCTGGTTCTCGGCCTTGCCGGCAGCATGGCGGCCGGCTGGTTCGGCGACTTGCCGGCAACGTCCCGCTGGAGGCAGCACGACATGCGCCGGCCCATGCCGCCGGTGGCCGAGCCGGCTGCCGCGGGATCGCCTGCCGGAGTGGCCCCGAAGGATGCGGTCGTGCTGTTCGATGGAAACAACCTGGATTCCTGGCAGGCGATCGAGGGCGGTCGCGCGGGCTGGAAGGTGCAGGACGGCTACTTTGAGGTCGTACCCGGTCAGGGATCGATCCGGACCAAGGCAGAGTTCGGCGACGTTCAGTTGCACGTCGAGTGGGCCGCGCCCGATCCTCCGGCCGGCCAAGGTCAGGATCGCGGCAACAGCGGGATCTTCCTGATGGGCCAGTTCGAGATCCAGGTCATCGATTCCTACAAGGCCGACACGTACGCCGACGGAGTGGTCGGGGCCATCTACGGCCAGTATCCCCCGCTCTTCAACGCCGCCCGCCCGCCGGGCCAGTGGCAGAGCTATGACATCGCGTTTCGGCGGCCGCGGTTTGATCAGAATGGCAAGCTCCTGGCCCCGGCGCGGTTGACCGTTTTCCTCAATGGCATCCTCATCCAGAACAACGAAGAGCCCTGGGGCCAGACATCCTGGCTCGAGCCGACGGCCTACGATCCCGCCGTCAGCCGCGGGCCGATCGAGCTTCAGGACCATCGTCACCCCGTGCGCTATCGCAACATCTGGGTGCGCGACCTGCCGGAACGGCCCGCGCCGACGGCCGATGACATCAAACGGCCCGCGACTATTACGCTTTCACATGAACAACTGAGTGTATATGCGGGTCTGTATCAGTCGGGGCCCGGGCCGAACGATTCACGGTTCACGCTCAAGCAAGAGAACGGGCAATTGCTGCTGAAGCTTCCGTTCCGGCCCAATCCCCTGCGGCTCGACCCCGTATCCGACACGCTCTTTGTCATGCCTCACACGGATGGAAGCCTCACGTTTCAGAAAGATGCACAAGGCCAGGTAACCGGCGTCCACTTTCACGTCGGCGACGGCGACAGGCAAATGACGCGAGTCCGCGAATGAGCCGGAACCGGCGTCGCTCTTGCGATCACGATCAAGATCCTGGAAGCCCGCGGCTCCGGGCGTTTTCCTGAGCTCGGCGCCATGCTGTTCGAGCATCCTTAGCCGATCCGGCCGGTGATATAAGCTTCGGTACGCTTGTCCTTGGGGTTGGTGAAGAGCAGGTCGGTAGGGCTGAATTCGGCGAGGATGCCGGTGCGGTGAATGTCGGCGGCAACGGTCTCGTCGAGCATCAGGCAAGCGGTCATGTCGCTGACCCGGCGCGCCTGCTGCATGTTATGCGTGACGACCAGGATCGTGAAGTCGGTCTTGAGGTCATCCATCAGGTCCTCGACCCGCGCCGTGGAGATCGGGTCGAGCGCCGAGCATGGCTCGTCCATGAGAATGACCTCGGGCTCGACGGCAAGCGTCCTGGCGATGCACAGCCGCTGCTGCTGGCCGCCGGAGAGCTCGAACCCGGAGCGATGGAGCTTGTTCTTGACCTCGTCCCAGAGGGCCGCCCGCCGTAGCGAGCGCTCGACCAGCTCATCCATGTCGCCGCGGTAGCCGTTGATTCTTGCTCCCCAGGCAATGTTGTTGTAGATGCTCTTGGGAAAGGGGTTGGGCTTCTGGAAAACCATGCCGATCCGCCGCCGCAGCGAGACCGCGTCGGTGCCGGGGTTCGAGATCAATTCGCCGTCAAACCGGATTTCCCCTTCCATCCGCGCCGGTGATCAGGTCGTTCATCCGGTTGAAGCAACGCAAGAGCGTGCTCTTGCCGCAGCCCGAGGGACCGATCAGCGCGGTGATCTTGTTCCGGGGGATGTCGATCGTGATGTCCTTGAGCGCCAGCGCCGGGCCATACCAGACCGAGAGCCCACGCGTCGTCAGGACCATGCGACGCTCGGGGTCCAGCGACGGAGCGGCGACCGAAGGCGCGGTGGCCGAATCGACGTGAGATTGGCTGATACTCATAAGTTTATCAGGGAATTACGGACAGACATCATGAAAGAATTACTGGTAGCGTCGAAACCGGTTGCGGATCAGTATGGCGGCGGCGTTCATCGAGAGCAACAGAATCAGCAGCAGGACGATCCCTCCCGCCGAAACCGTCTGGAACATGCGGTCCGGCTCCTTGGCATAGTTGTAGATCTCGACGGGAATCGCCGTGTACCGCTCCAGTGGACCTTTGGGCAGCTTGCGAATGGCGCCTGCCGCGCCCACCATGAGCAGGGGAGCGGTCTCACCGATGGCCCGCGAGAGGCCGAGGATCGTTCCGGTCATGATCCCCGGCAAGGCCGCGGGCAGCACATGGCCGGAGACCATCTGCCAGCGGGTTGCGCCCAGCGCCAGCGCGGCCTGACGGAGCGAACCGGGAACGGTCCGCAGCGCCTCCTGGGTGGTGATCACGATGATCGGCAAGATCAGCAGGCCGAGCGTCAAGGCGCCGGCCAGCAGGCAAGGACCCAGTGCCAGCGCCTTGATGCCGAATGCCCGCACGAACAGTGCCAGGCCAAGGATACCGTAGACGATGGAGGGCACGCCCGCCAGGTTGGCGATGTTGGTCTGGATGATCCGCTTGAGCCTTCCCGGTGGCGCATATTCCTCTAGATAGACGCCCGCCGCGACGCCCACCGGAATGGCCATGAGCGCGACCAGCCCAAGCAACCAGAGGCTGCCAACGATCCCGACCCGAAAACCGGCCGCCGCGGGGTCACTCGATTGACGGTTCACGGCGACCGCTCGGAGCAGGCTCCAGAGTTCTCGCAGATTGGCCCCGATGGCGTACCAGGGATTGTCTGGCTTGCCGTTGAGCGCACCAAAGAGAATCGAGCCCAGCAGCACCACCAGCGCGACCACGCCGGTGAGTGTCGCCACGAGGCAGGCAGCCCCAAAGATTGGTCCGAGCAAGCTGCGGATCAGCCGGTGTGGCCGGAATCGCTGGGCGGCGGTCTCGCTCATTGATAGACCTCGCGATAGCGCCTCAGCACCAGACCCGAGATGATGTTCAAACCCAGGGTGATGACGAAGAGTGACAGGCCGACGGCAAAGAGCGACAGGTATTTTGCTGTTCCGTACGATGCCTCGCCGCTGATCACTTGAACGATGTAGGTCGTCATGGTTTCGACCGACTCGAGCGGGTTCAGCGTGATCTGAGGGAGCATGCCCGCCGCGAGAACCACCGCCATGGTTTCTCCCACGGCGCGGCTGATCGCAAGGATGAAGGAGGCGACGACGCCGGAAAGTCCCGCGGGCAAGACCACCCGGGTCGAGACCTCGAACTTGGTAGCTCCCAGTCCGTAGGCTGCTTCGCGGAGACCCTGGGGGACGGCCGAGAGCACGTCCTCGCTGAGCGAGGAGACCAGGGGGATGATCATCACCCCGACCACGATGCATGCGGATAGCGCGTTGAATTGCGGCACCCGGATTCCCAGAGGTTCAAAAACCGCCTTGAGAAGTGGCGTTACCAGAAGCAAGGCAAGATAGCCGTAAACGATGGTCGGGATTCCCGCCAGCAATTCGAGGGCCGGCTTGAGCACTCCGCGCAGCCTGCGGGGGGCGTACTCGCTGAGGTAGATGGCGCTCAGGAGGCCGATCGGCAGGGCGATGCACGACGAACCAAAGGCGATGGCGAACGTCCCCCAGGCGAGGGGCAAGATGCCGAACTTCGGTGGTGTGGCGTCGGGTCTCAGCTCGGATCCCAGCAGGAACTCCAGGATACCGACTTTCGAGGCAGTGAAGAACTCGACTGTCTGGACGCTGAGTACCAGGACGATTCCCAGCGTGGTCAGGATGGTGACCACGGCGCAGAAAGCGAGAGCCACGGTGATCGCCATCTCCCACAAGCTGAGCAAGCGAGAATGTCCCGACCAGAGGTCATCGGCTGGCAGCGGATCGGCATTCTTCCTCGCCGCGAAACCGGCGGCGGACTCGGGAATTGTCACTCGATCGTCTCTCCAGGTCGGTCTGGCTCGCTCGCGAACCGGGAAGGGAGCGGAGCGAGCCAGCGCGTCGAGGCGGACTGCTGCCGTGGCATCACTTGGAGGCGGGGGCTGGTTGCGAGCTCGCCGCGGGGGCGGGTGTTGTCGCCTGTCCCCCGGGGTAGAGCTTTGCCAGCGCCTCGCTATTCTCCTTCAGCTCGTCAGCGGTCGGCGGATCATATCCACCCTTGACCGCCAGCTTCTGCACGTTTTCGAGATAGAACCCGAGGAACCGCTTGACCTCCGCCCGTCGCGCTGCCGAGTTTTTCACATAGATGAACAAGGGTCGGGAAAGCGGCTTGTACGATTTGTCGGCGATCGTTTCGGGGCTTGGCAGCAGAGGCTTGGCGTCAGGGCCATTCTGGATCGCGACGGCTTTCAATCGCTCCTTGTTGGCCGCGTAATAGGCGTAGCCGAAATACCCCATGCCGTCCTCGTCATTGGCCACCCCGCTGACGAGCGTGTTGTCGTCCGAGCTTTGCTGCACGCCGTCGCGCTGGCTCTTGGCCGTGCCGACAATCGCCTCGGTGAAGAACTCGAACGTTCCCGAGTCGTTGTCGGGAGAGTAGAGAATGATCTTGCGGTCGGGCCAGGCGGCATCAAGATCCTTCCATGTCTTGACGGTCGAATCGGGCTGCCAGAGTTTCTTGAGCTGTTCGACGGTGAGCGATTTCAAGAACGTGTTCTTGGGGTTGACCACCAGTGTGATTCCGTCGTAACCGACCAGGAACCGCGTCCATTCGATTCCCTGAGCTTTGGCCTTCGACTCCTCGTCGGGCTTGGCCGTGCGCGAGGCGTCGACGATGTCCACCTCGTTCTGAAGGTAGCGGCTGAATCCGCCCCCGGTCCCATGATTGTCCACGACGACGGTGGTATCCGGATCGACGGCCTCGAACGCCTCCTGTGCGGCCTTGCTGATTCGGTACACGGTGCTGGACCCGTCCACGACGACCGTGGCGGCGGCCTTGGAACCACCGGGACCGCCGGCGTTCTCGGTGTCGGTCGACCCGCAGCCGGCCAGAGCCAATCCGGCCACGGCCAGAGCGGCCATTTTCAATACACCAGGCTTCAAGAACATCAAGTCTCATCCCTTCTTGAGAACGGCTGGAACATATCCGCAGACTCAGACAGGTGGCACGGTGTGCCGGGGCTGGTCATGGTAGGTGATCCACGAACGAAAGAAGCTCTTTGTGAAAGCGCGCGGGTTCTTCTTCATGGGGAAGGTGGCCCGACGACTCAAAGATGAGCAGGCGGCTTCCCTTGATCGCCCGGGTGTACTCCTCCGCCACCGCGCGCGGCACGATCTGATCGTACTTGCCCCAGACGACGAGCGTCGGTGTCGACAGCGACTGGAGTGACGGCATGGCTCTGTCGGCGGCCGTTGGCGATTTCATCATGGCAGCAAGGGCTTCGGTTGCCCCTTCGATCGTGATCGGACGATAGTACGTTTCAACGAGCTCGGCAGTGACCAGCGAGGGGTCGTGATAGCCGGCCTTCAGCCAGCCTTCAACGACTTGTCGAGTGATCATGGTTCGAGCGACCGACGGCAACAATCGGCCCGCCAGACTGCCGACCTCGCGATTGTCCGCGGTGGGGTTGACCGAGGGCCGCGGCTCTCTCGCCATCCGCTCGCCGGGCAAACGAACAGGGGCTGGATCGACCAGAACCAGCCCCGCGACACGCTCCGGATGCAAAAGGGTCAGCCGGGTTGCCACCGCGCCGCCCATCGAACTACCAACAAGGACCGACCTCTCGATCTTCATCGCGTCCAAGTAACCTAGCAGATGATCGGTGTACGCCGAAACATGGTACTGGCCGTCCGTCGGCTTGGCCGTGAGACCAAATCCTTTGAGATCCAGCGCGAAGAGGCGGTGATTCTCCGAGAGGGGATCGAGATTTCGACGCCAGGTATAGGTCGACGCGCCGAACCCATGCACCAGCACGATCGGCCGGCCACGCTTTCCCCGCGTGATATGATGGGTCTTGATGTTGCCCACCATCACGAACTCGCCCGGCGGTGCAAATTGCTCGATTCGGGCATGCCTGCCTTGATCGGAACTGGCGGCAGCCGGGACCGGAGCCTCCTGGCCGCTTGCGACGAACGGGCCAACCAGCGCGCGGCCCAGCCCGACGACCAAGCTCACCAGCATGGCGAGCCGTGATCTCAGAACCGAGCTTCCCGACCCTGACTCAAGCCTCATCGAACGACCTCGCGAGAAAAATCCCCAATACTGCCGACAATGACTCTTTCGGGTCTTGTCCGAAAGCGGTCAGTCGACCTTGAAGTGATTCGCCTGCTGCGAGCAACGATCCTATTCATGGTACCGCTCAGCCGAGAAGAATGCATGAAGAACTCATGAGGTTGCCAGCCATGGGAAAAATCCGCTGCCGGCGTTAAGCTGAACAGGCACGATAATGACAGGACCTCGCCTGGCGCGACGGCTCCAATCTCCATGCGAGGCTTTTCATGATCCCGATCAATGACCGGGTCACGCTCGATGAGGGTGAAATCGAGTTCGAGTTTGTTCGTGCCTCCGGTCCTGGAGGTCAGAATGTGAACAAGGTCTCCACCGCGGTCCGGCTGAGGTTCGATGTGGTGAAAGCGGCGTCATTGCCCGAGGACGTTCGCCAGCGGCTGATCGGGCTGGCCGGCAAGAGGGTCGGGGCCGACGGCTTCTTGACCATTCATGCCCAGGCGCGGCGGACGCAGGAGGCAAACCGGCGCGACGCCATCGATCGGCTGGTCGCACTGGTAGGCAAAGCGTGCGAGCGGCCCAAAACGCGGCGGCAGTCGCGGCCGACTCTGGCGTCGCGGCAACGGAGGCTGGATACCAAGAAGCAACGCGGCGAGACCAAGGCACGTCGTCGTTCGTTGGGATCATCTGACGAATGACGCCCGGCCAATCAAAGGCATCAAGAAACGGGGTTTTCAGGAACGACCATGGACGATTTTCGCTGCCATCTCACCCAGAGCGGCTGAGCTTTGTAAGGCCCGATCGCCTGGCGGATTGCAAGATTCATCCCTGTCGGTATGGCGTCCAGCCGGCCGACTCAGGAGCCGAGCCCAGAGGAGCAGTCCCAGCGCGAAAAGTCCCACGCTGATGTTCTGAGACAGGGTCATTCCCGCGAAGATCGCCGACTCATCGCCACGCAGGCTCTCGATCAGCCACCTTGTGAGTGGGTACAGGATCATCAACATCGCCATGACCTCGCCATCTCTGCGACGACGCGGATAATATGCGCAAAGCAAGGCCAGGATGATGGCTCCGGCGAGAGCGGCGTAAAGCTGGGTCGGATGCACGGGCAGTGAAAACTCCGCCACGGGCGGCAGAACCCCCTGCTCGATCTGCGCTAGCCAGCCGTGCGATCCCCTGGGAAAGCGTACCGCCCAGGGAACCTCGGCAACGGAACCATAACAGCAGCCGTTCAAAAAGCAGCCGATACGCCCCAGCGTGACTCCCACGGCTAGCGCCGGCGCGACTGCATCGGCCATCGCCCAGAACGGAAACGGATGACGCCACCAGTAAAGCAAGGAGCCAGCAAGTCCACCCATGATACAGCCGTAGAAGACATTGCCACCCGCCCAGCTTCGAATCAGGTCGGCCGCGGAGTGAACTGTCTCGGGGTACTGGATCACGAACAAGGCGCGAGCCCCGATCACTCCCCCCAGGAAGAGCCACCCCGCCAGTCCGTAAACACTGGCTGGATCAAGCTTCTCGCGCCGGGCTCGCCATACCGTGATCCACAACGCTCCTGTGCAGGCGAGCAAGATCATCACTCCATAGGAATGAATCCTGATGCCCCAAGCCGAAAACTCCACCAGAATCGGCTGCATCCGTGCTTGCTCCTTTGAGGCTCGGCCCGATAGGTAACGCGATCTGCGGGCGTGCGTGATCGGCTCCGGGAACATGGCGGGGGCAAGATGCCAGTTCGGGCGGATTCTCACAAGTCGAGTCGGCGACAATTCGAGCCGGTTTGGAACTGCGGCCGGGTTCCGGTAATAATCGAACGGGCAACACGAGGTGTCGGTCCGAACCAGAAACGCCGGGATGGTGTCTATAGCCTCTGGGTCGAACATGATCGACGACGACGGATCGACGGCGGACAGGGGCGGGAGGAGCGATGGAGGGTCGAGGCGACATAGATCCCGTCCTCAAAGTGACCGACCTGACCAAGGTTTATAAAGGCCGGAAGCCGGTGACGGCGGTCGACCACATCTCGTTTGAGCTTGCGCGGTGCGAGATCTTGGGGCTGCTCGGGCCCAACGGGGCGGGAAAGACCACGACGATCCAGATGCTCTTGAGCACGCTCGAGCCCACCTCGGGGCGGATCGAGTATCTGGGCAAGTCGCTGGCGGAAGACCGTGAGTCCATCCTGGCCCAGGTTGGCTATGCAAGTGCGTACTCGAAGTTGCCCCTGCACCTGGCGATCGAGGAGAATCTCGACGTTTTCGGGCGGCTCTACGGTATGCAATCGAACGACCGGAAGGAGCGTACCCGGGAGTTGCTGACGCGATTTGGTGTCTGGGATCTGCGGCGGCGAACGATGGCGGGGCTGTCGGCCGGGCAGACGACACGGGTGATGCTGGCCAAGGCCTTTCTCGCCCGGCCGAGAATCGCGCTTCTGGATGAACCCACCGCATCGCTCGACCCGGATATCGCCCATGAGGTCCGCGACTTTGTTCGCGAGCAAAGAGACGGCGCGGGAGTTTCCATCCTTTACACGTCGCACAACATGGATGAGGTGGCCGAGATCTGCGACCGGGTACTCTTTCTCGATGCCGGCAAGCTCGCCGCTGTGGGGACGCCCCATGAGCTGGCGGCCTCGGCGGCGGCCACGCGGATGCGGTTCACGATCGAACGAGGTGTTGAGGAGCTGATCGGCACCGCCAGGGCGTGGGGCCTGGCTGTTTCCCGCGAGGACCACTCGGTGGAGATTGAGATCGACGAGCACCAGGTGGCCAAGTTCCTCCAGGAACTGGCGGCCAGGGCGGTCAATTACACAAGCATCTCTCTGTTCAAGCCAACACTCGAAGATTACTTCATCATGCTGGCCAGGCGTAGGAATGGGGACGTGGTCGCAAATAAGCGTGACTCGATCGCCGCTCCATCCGCTGGCAACGGGAGTGCACCTGGCTCATGAAGCTGCACCGGATCAACGCCGTGATCATGCGGCACCTCTACTTGTTTCCGCGAACGCTCGAACGATGGGCCGAGACGATTTACTGGCCGGTCATTGACCTGGTCGTCTGGGGACTGACCAGCAAGTGGGTCGAGACGGCCGGGACCGAGGTGCCGCAGCTCGCGCTCATCCTCCTGACCGGAGTCGTATTCTGGCAGGTCGTCTGGCGGGCGAACTACGAGATTTCCGTCAATCTGCTCGAGGAGTTCTGGAATCAGAACATGGTGAATCTGTTCGCCACGCCGCTCTCGGTCTGGGAATGGTCTGTCGGGCTGGTGGTTCTGGGCCTGATCAAGAATGTGCTGACGCTGATCATCGGAGCCGGAGCGGTCTGGGTGCTTTACCGGCTAAACATCTTCGCGGTCGGCTGGCTGATGCTGCCATTCCTCTTCTCACTGTTGATCTCCGGCTGGTTCATGGGTTTCGCCGGCGCGGGGGTGATCGTCTATTACGGACGCAAGGTGCAGAGCATCGCCTGGATCGCGGGCTTCGCGCTGGCCCCCTTCAGCGCCGTGTATTACCCGCTTGAAGTACTTCCGCCGTGGGCCCGGGTCATCGCCTCGGCTCTGCCGATGACCTACATCTTCGAGGGCATGCGCAAGGTTCTCCGCGGCGGACCGATGCCGCTTCAGGAACTCGTGCTCAGCTTCGGACTGAATATCCTCTACCTCGCCATGGCCATCGGCTTCTTCGCGTGGATGTTCGATCGCAGCCGGGATAAGGGATTGGGGAGGCTCGATTAACCACGGTGGCAGACTCCGCCTGGCGGCAACTTTGGTTCAATTGTTAGAACCTGAATCCGTCTTCAGAACCCGCCGATCTGGTGTATTCACTGCTGCCGGAGAAACCCCGGTATCGCCACTCATGTTGGTCCCGGGTGCACAGGTCTCGGCACGTCGCGTGCTTTACCAGACGATCGTTTCCACTCGACGTTGCCAGATCCAATAACAAACCTTCTTGACGATATGGAGTACAACTCATGCGTCGATTACTCTCCACAGCTCTCGTTGCGACCCTTTTCGCTACTGGTGCTGTCGCTCAGGATGGCCCGATCCAACGCGCCGGGCAGGCGCTTGACAACGCCGGCAAAAATATTCGCTACAAGGTGGAATCCGAGATCGCCCGTGGGCAAATCACTGCGCAGGAGCGAGAAGTTCTCGGCCGCGTCATGCGTCGGATCGAATGGGATAAGCGGTTTGTAGGCTCCGCCATTCAGCTTGAGGCCCGATCGAGCGGAACGATGATTCTGCGCGGATCGGTCGTCAATGATTCCGTCAAGCATGATGCCGTTGACCTGGTGGCAAACACCATCGGAGTGACCACGGTTGTTGATGAACTGGCGGTCGTGAAGGAGGTCAAGGTGATCAAGGGCAAGCCGGATGTGCGGATCATTGACGCGACGCCTCCCGCAACCACCGAGACTCAGGTGGTGGTTCCAGCCAATTCCAAGGTGATTGTGAAGCCGTGATCGCCGCGCGACTTGACATTGTGTAATCGCGGGGCAGGGATCGGCGCCAGGGCGACTGAAACTGTTGTTCCACACCAAGAGGCCAGTGTTGTTCCGGGTGCCTTCCCTGCTCCTGCATTCTGCTCGCCGATGCGGACCCATGCAGACGACGGTTTCCGACAACAGTGTGATCAGCCGAGGATGCTCGAACAGTGTCCACGTGATTGCCGAAAGAGGCCATGCTAGAGTGAGTTCATGAAATCGAGTTGTCTCTCGATCCGGTTCAAGTAACCTGGGATCGGCTTTGGAGACCGAGGAATGCCTCTACAGTTCGTCTGTACCGGGTGTGAGAAGCGGTACGAACTTGATGACTCGGTGCTCGGCAGGAGGGTGCATTGCAAGTCGTGCTGCGATATCTCGCGGTTCTCGGAACCATCGACGTGAAGCTCCACATCAGCCGGCGGGCTTTCCGCGGGCGATCTTCACGGATCGAGCGAGGGCCCGGCATCATCGTCTGAGTCCCTCAAGCAGGCAACCGCCCACCATACCGCGAGGGCCCGGCTCCCCGGGCATGGCGCCCATTCGCCCGGGCTTCCGGGGGCGAAGCCGGACAGCCACCACAGCCCTGACGCGTCCCGGTCGAGACCTGGATACCGCGTCGGTCGGCTAGACCGTCGCCAGCTTCCGGCTCTGCCCGCGATCGGCTCGGGGCGGATCGACGGGTAACCGGACGGTGAACCGCGAGCCGCTGCCAGGTCTGGAATCCACCTCGATCGTGCCACCGTGGTCGTGGACGATCCCGTAGCTTATGGAGAGGCCAAGCCCCGTCCCCTTGCCGATCGGCTTGGTGGTGAAGAAGGGATCGAAAATCCGCTCGCGAATCAAGGGATCGATGCCGTGGCCATCGTCGATCACGTCGATCCGCACCTGGCCGTCCTCGGCGGTCGAATTGACCGTGACCGTGCCTCCGGGCATGCAGGCGTCAATGGCGTTGGACAGCAAGTTCATCACCACCTGGTTCATTCGCGCCGCGCGGCAGGTGATTCTGGGAAGTGGATCAAGGTGAAGGGTGAGCCGCACGTCCTTGTTTCGCGCGTGGCCCTGGATGATCGACGCGGTGGACTGGATGCCCGCGTTCAGGTCAGCCTCGTTGACGTCGCCCTCATCGAGCCGTGCGAAAAGGCGAAGATCGCCAACAATCTGGCGAATCCGCTTGAGACCTTCGGCCGTGCGGCCCAGCAGGTCGGGAAGTGTGGCCAGAGTTTCCTCGATCTCGATACGCTGCCGGAAGGATGCGATCGGGTCGGTGGCCCGTACACTCTGGAAAGCCGCAGCGGGATGTACCGATTCGTACATCCGGACGAGCTGGCACAGCTCGTCGAAATCACGCTGCAGGATCGCCACATTGTTGGTGATGAAGGCCAGGGGGTTGTTGATCTCGTGAGCCACCCCGGCCACCATCTGGCCCAGCCCGGCCATCTTCTCGTTCTGAACCATCATCGCCTGTGCCCGCTTCAGCGCGACGTTGGTGTCACGTTCGGCTTTCATGGCGCGCTCGAGGAGCTGGTTTTGCTCGGCCAGCTTGCTCTCGAATTCCTTGCGTGCGGTGATATCGGTGTGCGAGCCGGCCATCCGGTAGGGTTTGCCGTGTTCGTCCCGCAGTGCCACGCCGCGTGCCAGGATCCAGCGGTATGAGCCATCCTTGCACTGCATCCGGAACTCGATCGAATATGCCGTCGATCGGCCTTCCAGGTAGTCCTGCACCGTCTTGAGAACCCGCTCGTGGTCATCGGCATGTAGCCTTGATTCAAACTCATGGAAGTGATGAGGAATCTCGCGGTCCTCGTACCCGAGTTGAGACTTCCACCGGGGCGAAAAAAAGACAGTGTTTGTTTCAATATCCCAGTCCCAGAGTCCATCGTTCGACCCGCGCACGGCAAGCTCGAACTGTTCGCGGCTCTTGCGGAGCTGGGTCGCTGAACGAGCCTGTTTACGCATGCTGCGCACGATCATCCAGAAGAATGAGATCAGGCAGCCCATGAAGGAGAGCACAAGCAACCCGAGCAGCGTCGACGCACGGAGATCGCTCGACCGGGCCTGGTCGATCCGTCCCTCGAGCAGCTTGCGCTCGAATGTGATCATCTCCTGCAAGATCAAGCTCGGTTCGCTGGTGGAATTCCTGCGGACCTCGGATGCCACCTGGGCACGAGCCTGCCGCGGTCCCAGAAGCCGGCGCGTGTCGATGATCGCTCGCATCACGGCAAACCTTGTCTGTGCAGCACTCGCCAGGCGATCGATGCGGTCGGTCTGGGCGGGATGATCGGCCATCAGCTGCCTGAGCGGATCGAGCTTCGAGACAAACCGCTGGAGCAGCGCCTCGAACTGGTTCAGGAAGTTTTCGTCCCCGGTGATCAGGTAACCGCGCTGCTCGTCCTCCGCATCGTCCAGCAGCGTACGAGTTTCCTGCAGATCGTTGAGGACTTGCTGGCTATGGGCAACCCAGTCCCGATCCTGGATCATCCGGGACGTGGTGTGGAAAGCCAGAACAGCCACCACGCCAAGGATGACCACGATTGCAGCCAAGACGGCCGTGATCTTCAACTGATTCGAGAACCGTATCACTTGTTCCATGAACTGACGCCTTGATCCGGGCCACGGCCTCGCGCCTGGATGCAGCCTGGTAGACATTGGGGACCCCAAATAGGGGTCGCGGCTCTTTCCAGCTCCAACCTCATCTTAATATTACGCACGGACCAAGGTTTGGGTGCACACGACTGCATGGTGAAGCCGGGATCGGCAGGGAGAAACTCTGGCGTTCCCCGGCCCCTGGAAACAGCCGGGCGGCGCTCAGTCCTGGGCTTTCCTGCGCGAGGGGACCTGTAGTCCCATGGCCGTCATGAGCAGTTTCAGGTCTTCCCAGGAATCCTTCTTGGCGGCGGGATTACGAAGCAGATAGGCCGGGTGGTAGGTCGCAATCGTGGGTATTCCCCGATACCGCTGCCACTTGCCGCGAAGCTTGCTCATGCTCAGCGTGGTACCTAGCAGATATTGGACCGCGACCCTACCCAGCAGGCAAAGGAATTCGGGACGGAGGATGTCGATCTGCCGCTCGAGGTAGGGCAGGCAGTTCGCGGACTCCTCATTCGAAGGATCGCGGTTTTCCGGGGGGCGGCACTTCAGAATGTTGGCGATGTAGACGTCCTCGCGCCTCATCCCCATCCCCTTGGTGATCATGTCGGTCAGCAACTGGCCTGCGCGACCGACGAACGGAACGCCGGTGCGATCTTCATCGGCGCCGGGAGCCTCGCCAATGAACATCAGCCTGGCGGTGGAGCTTCCGTCGGCGAAGACCGTCTGGGTCCGGGTCGCCGCCAGGTGCGGACACTTGCGGCAGACCGCCACTTCCTCGGCCAGCACCTTGAGCATCGATGGACGCTCGGTAAGTGGCAACGGAGCCGTCTCGAAGCCGGGATCCTGGAACAATGAGCCCCCGCGAAAAACCGGCGCTGAAACGGGAGCCGGATCACGACCCGACACGGTGCTGGGCAGCCCGACCGCTTGTTCAACCACCGGGACGGTCAAGGCCAAAGGCTGCGGGATCACAGACTCGACGGGTCTGACCGGCTCGGTCCACGTAGCGCGCGGCAGGTCACGCACGCCTGCGCGGTGCAGGGCCTCGAGTCGTTGCCTGAACTCGCGAGCCAGCCGTCTGGCGGATTCTGCTGGATCTTCATACTGCGAGTCGCCTGCATTCACGTATCAGACCCACCCCGGGACCGTCCGGCAAGTATCCTGGATCAAGGTTGCGGAATCTGGCGGACGGGAGTTGGATTCGGGTTGAAGAATCTCTTGATCCAGCGCCGCCATGCGCCGCCATCGTAGCCGAAATCTTGCCCTGTCAGCTTGACCAGGGCGTTGAGAACCTCGACATTCTGATACGTGTACGTCACCACGCGTGGAGTCGGTCCACGATTGGCCTGGGCCGTCTCTCCGATCATACCGCCGGTAAGCTGATCCTGGCTGAGATACGGCACCGAATACCCGCCGTACGCCACGACGCCCGGACCGACAACCGGGGGTGTCAAGTAGGCGGCCCAGTTCTGGTTCAAGCCCATCAGAGCCGGACCGGGACCGACGTTTGCCCCGGGATTCACGCCCTGGGCCGCTGCCTCGGAGGGAAAAACCACGATGCGATCCTCGGTGGTCACCAGCGCGGGGACAAGTGAGGGAACCGAGATCGTAGCCTCGAGACCGCCCAGCGCCATGCAGCCCGGTTGATCACTCTCACGTTTTCAGACCGCAATCCCTTGACCAGTTGAGGAATGGTGCCCGGGTCGCCATTCTCCCTGATCCGATCAAGCACCAGGTTGCGCACCTCGTCTTCGGGCTCGACCAGAAGCATGTCGACAAGCGCCCGGTTCGACTCCTTGCCGGGAATCGTCCCCAACACGTGCGCCAGGAGCGTGCGCATCGGTACATCATCGCTGCCCAGCACCCGGAGCAGGGGATAAACTGCTTCAGCATCGTGAATCTGCATGATTTCGGCTTCGGCCTCGCGGCGACGGTCTGAGGTGCCGCCGACGATCGCCTGTCGCAGCAACCTGATGCGCCGGACCCAGGTCGTCTGCGATGCGCTGAGCTGGGCCGATTCTTCGCGCTTCGCCCGTGCCTCCTCGGTGACCCATCGACCCTTGTACTTGACGAGCCCTTGCATCTGCCGCAACTCATCCAGCGAGAACCACTGGCTACCCCGCTGCACATGGCCCAGCTTCTTGTGAGCCGGCTCGAAATACCTGTCTCGCTCAACCGCGGCTTCATAGTGAGCCCGCGCCAGGTCCTTCAGACCGTTCTGCTCGCACCAGAGCCCGACCTCGAACTCGGCCGGGGCGGTCGCCGAGAGCTGCTGTTTCTTGACCAGGTATTCGTCGAGCGGACTGGCTTTGGGAGTGACCTTGAGAATTTGTTTACTCTGGAGGGTCAGCGGGTTTTTTCCCGTGAGCAGCAACACCTGGACCGTCTCATGCTTGTGCGGATCGGTAATCACCTTCCCTTGAATCTCGCCGCCGCCCCGCAATTCGATGATGTCTGCTGCTGCCCTGGCGCATACGCTCAGGCATAGCGCAAAGCAACAAACCCAGTACCCCGCCGGCGATCCCCTGCCCCCGTGTCGCCGCATGCTGGCCTGACCTTTCGTTCTGAATCTCTTCATCAACGAGCCTTGCCCGAGCAAGTGCATTCTACAAATCGAGGCACCGTTCCGACAATCATGGATCGGAAATCCCCGTCGTAAGCCGACGCATGCCTCTCCGGATAACCTGCGCAATTTACCCCGTGGCCAAACCTTCTCGCGAACTCGAACCCGACTTGGCCCGTCTTGCGTTCCCAACTACCGGGTTCCGTGTTTGATATTCCGGTCCTTACCTGCAATCTTCTATATCGAACTGAACCGAATAAGCGGCGCCGGCCCGATGGCACAGATTGCATGGGGGGTCGGAATGGGGGCCTTCCTGTAACGGCCCCGCTCAACACATCCTATTCGAGCCCGAATCAGCGGCGATGTTGTTCTCGCAAAATGTCTTCCCGCGAAACGTGAGGCGGAGGGACAGGTGGGGATCCAGCCTCCATGCTGACACTTTGACCCGAAGCGATCGCGTCCAGCCGCGCTGCCTGATTGATGTGATAATTCATGGAATCAGTGAGATAGCGATCGAGGTCCGGCGTGATCCGGTATCCCGGGCCGTGAATAAACCAGATTTTCTGGTCATCGCCGGGATGGCTGGCACGATACTCGTGGATTCCTTGCAACATCTCCTTGAAGAAGTTCGCCTCATGACGATGTTCGTTTGCCTGCTGGGCGGACATTTCACGTACTTTCCTTTTTCGCAGATCTTCGTTGCTTTCGGGCGCACGATGGATCTCCAGCGGGCCGTCCGGCGTGTCGATCCGAACCGGCTCACCCTGAAGTCCTTCGACGACAATTGGCTTGCCTGTCGGTTCGCCATTTTTCCAGATCCGAAGCTCGTATTTCAACCGAGGAGGCGGACCTGGCACTTGAGGCGCGAGAGGAGGCGGACTTGGCCCTTGAGCTACGGGAGGCTGGCCTGACTGGGAAAGCCCGTGAGCCCCGGTCAGAACGATCGCCAGCAGTAGAGTCGTCCCACTCAACAATTTCAATTTGGACATGATCATGGCCCTCATCACGTCTTGAACGACTTTGGCAGTCACCGTCGAGACCACTCCCGCAGCGGATCCCTTGGCTGCAAATTGTGTTGCGGAATGAACTGTCACGCGGACAAGCCCTGCCGGCACCATGACCGAAGCCGGTTTCACGGTGATCTGCGAGCTCAACCCCACAATTTCCAGCGCATGCCCGCGCCGGGCCAGCCGACTTCTGAGCCGCTGCCGACCCCGCGCCAGTCGGCTGTGGACGGTGCCAACCGGGCATTTCAAATGCTGTGCTGCCTGTTCGGTAGTCAGGCCCGCCATCAGGCAGAGAACGACCACCAGGCGGAGTTTTTCGGGCAGGCGGTTCACCTCGTCGTGGATGACTTCACCGAGTTCCTGGCGTGCGGGGTCGACGGAATTCTCCACCAGTGCCGCGACTGCATGGCGCTCATGTCTGTGGCGTGTCGCGGCCGCAGAGCGGACGTCGGACGCCACGCGATAAGCCACCCGATGCAGCCAGGGGCCCAGCGAGTTGCCCACCCACAACGAACGAGCCCGGCGCACCAGAACGAGGAACGTAGCCTGAAATGCGTCCTCGGCGTCATGAGAGTCGCGCAGCACGGCTCGACACACGCGTAGGACCATCGGCCCGTGCCGATCGACGAGTGCCGTGATCGCCTGCTCGGCCACTTCGTCTGTGTGAGAGGTGTACCGCGCGAGAAGCTCCCTGTCCGTCAGCGCTCCCGCCGTCCCCGAGCCGAGCAGCGTATCAAGGTCTCGAACCGCACTCCTCGCCTGCTTCCCGTTCACCCACTTTTCTCCCCGAGATCAAGTACTGCCTGCGATAAGAGAGTAATGGAGCCAAGGCCATCGTCTTGTCCCTGATTCTTGAATTTCCCAATATTTTTTGAAATCTGGGCGAGAGTTTCCTTGCTTCACCCGCCTCCAGTCAGCCACTGCCGGCAATACGCCTCCAGATGCCGGGCCGCGGCTTGCTCGCTGCCGGCAAAGCCGATATAGCCGTCGGGCCGGATCAGGAATACGCTGTCCGAAGTGCCGAAGACCGAATGAAATTGATTTCGGGCCGCCTCGTCCGACGTGGGAGCCAGCTCGAAACCTCCGAGGAAATCACGCCACGGCCTTATGGCCTTCAACAGATCGACCCGTTCCGCTTTTGAATCGGCGGCTCGCGCAACCAGCAGCGTGAACCGAGTTGGGTCGAGAAGTTTGTAGAGCGACCGTTGCTGCCAGTCCTGGCCATCGTCGCTCCGGAACCGCACCGGAAGATCCGGTAGGCGGTCGCCGGCGTGAACGCCGCCATGAGCGTGGTTGGCGGAGAGCGGGCTGGAGCGATAGTTGATCGCGATCTGGCTCATCCGCTGAGCACCAAGGTCCTGAACGAATCCGGACCCACCGATCCAGGGACCGAGATGGTTGAACAGGCTGCGTACCACGGCATTCTCGGAGCCGACGAGGTTCGTCATCCTTTCCGTCTTCGTCAGCACGTCGCGCATCACCGGCAACCGCTCTTGCTCGTAGGTGTCGAGCAGCGACAAGGTCGCCCGACCCTTGATCACCAGGGCCAGCTTCCAGCAGACGTTGATCATGTCCTGGATGCCGGTATTCATGCCCTGACCGCCGGCCGGGCTATGAATGTGTGCCGCATCCCCGCCGAGCAGCAGCCGGCCGACTCGCAGGTGCGGTACCATCCGGCTATTGATGCGAAACCAGGAGCTCCAGGTCATCTCGCGGAACCGCGCCGGAATGTGCGACCGCTGATTGTAGATGGACTGCAACTCCTCCAACGAGGGTCCGCTGTCATTGCCCGGCTTGCTCAGTGGGTGGCTGGCAATCAGGCGGAACTTTTCCTTCGCCATGGGGAACATCGCCATGAGCCCATGTTCGGAGGAGAAAATATGAAAGTCCGTCTCTTCAAGCTCGCTGTCGATACGCAGGTCGCCCAGGGCATATTGCTCATCACGCGTCTTTCCCTCGAACGGCAAGTTGAGCGTGGCGCGAACCGCGCTGTGGGCCCCTTCCGCACTGATCAGCCATGACGCCTGCGCTTCCTCGAGCCGGCCATCCGGGTGTCGCAGGGTGGCCTTCACCGGGGTTGATTCCTTCGAAAGGGCGTCCTGCGCCAGGCCAACCAGTTCCACTCCTTGCTCGATGCGCACGCCTTGGGCCTCGCTTGCCGTGCGCAGAATCCGTTCCGTCTCGGTCTGGGAAAGCAAGAGAATGAAATTGTAATGGCTCTCGATCCGCGTGAAGTCGAGGCGAAAGACGCGCTCGCCATCGCCATAGACGCTACCCCCGAGGGCACGATTACCCAGGCTCAGCATCTGATCGGCGAGGCCTCGCTGCTCGAGCAACTCCAACGTCCGCGCCTGCACGCCGATGGCCCGGGAAGTCGTCGGAGGAGCAACCAGTTTGTCGATGATGCGAACCGGAATGCCGAGGCGTGACAGCTCCAGCGCGGCCGTCAACCCGGTCGGTCCGGCGCCTGCAATCAGTACGTACTCCGCCATGCAGTGCTCCTTGGTTGAGCGGAGGGAACTTGCAGAGATCAAAGGAATTCCCCACCGATTTCCATTGCAATCGATCTCGGCCTGATGTCACAAGGGCCGCAAAAGCCGCACCATGATCATGATTCCATCTCGATGCGTGGTACCGAAGCGACGATGTCGTCATGGATACTCTGAATGAATGCGATCTCGTTTACTTTATGGATGGCCTCCACGAAAGACGACGACGCGCTGGTAAGCATCGTGGTTGCAATCAGCCAAATCGCCGCGAGGAGGGCAACCGGCGTTCTCGAAGCATTCAGCGAGCCCCTGCTTCAACCGTGACCTTCCTCAGATCCACTCGCAAACGCGTGCCTCGAAT
Source organism: uncultured Planctomycetaceae bacterium (assembly GCA_963797295.1). GTDB lineage: Bacteria > Planctomycetota > Planctomycetia > Isosphaerales > Isosphaeraceae > Aquisphaera. The sequence continues at coordinate 35,506 of CAWCPP010000048.1, read as the reverse complement.
GCTCGATCCTGTTCCCTCTTCATAGTAAACGCAGTACACCTCGCCGTTGGGCAGCTCGGTCAGGCTCGGGTACGCCCCGCCGACGGAGTCGATCGTCAACGGTCCCTGCCACGTCTTGCCGTCATCGTTCGACCAGTGCAGCGACGTGGCCGGTAGCCGATGAGCCAGGAGGAGAACACCGGTACTGTGCCGCAAGATGTAAGGGCAATGCCCCCGAAAACCGAACGAATGCACTGGCCCCCAGGTCTTGCCCCGATCCGTCGATTCAGCATGGTGCATCTCCACGGTTGACGATCGCAGGGCTGCCAGTAGGTTGCCGTTCCTGAGAGGAACGATATCGGTTTCGGCATCGAGGTTGATTCCGGACTTCGCGCCGATGAGCGCCAGATCTTTCCAGGTTTTTCCATCGTCATAGGATTTCACCGTGGCGCCGAAGGCCAGGCCTTTCTTGCCGTCCTCATGGTAAAGTCCCAGGATCAACGAACCGTCAGAAAGTCGCCGGACCGGCGAGGAACAGGCAAACGGATACTCGGAATCAAGCTGGAGTGGAACTGGGGCACTCCACGTTTTCCCACCATCCACGGAGCGCGCCAGCAAGATTGCCACGCGGTCGGACTGGAGCGTGAACCAGTTGAGCAATAGCGTCCCGTCCTTGAGGCAGGCCACCGACGGGTCACGGTCATCCCGCGCTGTGTCCATGATCACACCCGGCGCACTCCAGCCCCGGCCGTTATCGCTCGAACGTACCGCCATGATGCGTCCGCCCTTCGGCCACCGGTCGTTGGGCGTCGACACATGGCCGTAGCCGGAATAGAACACACAGAGCAACTCACCGTTGGTCAGCCGGCAAAGATCCGGAAAGGCGGCATAACCACCCGCGGCCTTGCCGGAGCAGACAATCTGGTGCTGCCCGAACACGGTCGACGCGCCAAGAATGAATAACAACGAGACCGCGGCAGTTGAGACTCGAAAGAACTTCATCATTGACCTCGCTTGCTCGATCAGATTCCTACGCGAGCCCGGCCGGATGCCTGCAACTATCGTTGACGCGCCGACAGGGTGACCGCAACCATGAGCCCAACCTGACCGAGCGGCGATGGCGAGGAGTTTTACTACCGCCTCGGCATTGCGGGTGATGGCTCCGACGGGACACGGCGTGAGCAGAATCGGCTCCGGATCGCACCCGATCAGCCGTCCAACAGGCGGTGCCAAGATCTGCTGGTATGCCCGGAAGGTTCGAAGAGTCAAAGAGGCCTAGCCCCAATACCGTCAAATGAGCCACAAGTCGCTATGCTGGAGGCATTTCTGACTCCCTCTCCCCTTGCGGGAGAGGGTCGGGGCGAGGGGGATGGGGGCACCACCGATGGCTTGGTTCACAGACTCTGGCCGAATGAATCACCCCTCTCCCTACCCTCTCCCGCAAGGGGAGAGGGTGAATTAAGTCTCGACCTCCCAGGGCTTTACGGTTCATTCAACGGTATTGGGCCTAGCCCGGACTCTATGCGGTCGGGCTAGTATTTCAGTCAAGGAGTTCTGGAGGTCACTTCAGCGCTCTGGTCAGCGAAGGCAAGTTCGGTACAAGCGGTTCATTGCCATTGAGCTGATCAAATATTCTCCAGGTCTAGTTCAGCGTATCGTACATTAAGTATGCGTTCGATCGAATGCAGCAATCGCCCTGGGACCGCTTCATGAGCCAACCTGTCAAGGAACATCGCCAGTCCGCACCTGTCGCACTCAGCCTGGCGGTGATCACCGTCTCCGATACCCGAACCCTCCAGACCGATTCCTCTGGAGCATTGATCGTCTCGCTTGCCGAGGCGGCAGGGCACCGGATTGTCGAGCGGCGGATCGTGCCCGATGAGCCCGAGCAAATGAGGCCATTGATCGTCGAGTTGAGCTCGAACCCCAGTGTCGACGCCATCCTCATGACCGGAGGTACCGGGATCAGCCCCAGGGACCAGACCTTTGAGACCGTGAGTGCCCTTTTGACCAGACCCCTGCCCGGTTTTGGCGAGCTTTTCCGGATGCTCAGCTATGCTGAGATTGGCCCTGCCTGCATGCTCAGCCGCGCCGTGGGCGGTCTGATCGGCAGAGTGGCCATCCTGGTCATGCCCGGCTCCCGCGCCGCGGTCGAACTGGCCATGACCAGGATCATCCTTCCCGAACTGCCTCATCTTGTCGGAGTGGCGAATCGGTAACGGCGAGTCGACGTTCATCGATGAACGTCGTGACAGCGGCGCTGTCGTTTCACTGCTGCGTCGGTCGATGCCTCGACCAAGCGTACAGTGCCACAGCGGCGGCCGTGGCGGCGTTCAGTGACTCGACATGCGAAGCAATAGGAATCCGCCGGCACTCGCCTCGGCGCAGGTGCTCGGGCAGTCCCGGACCCTCGACACCGACGACCAGGCCGAAGCGTGAGGGGAACGGCGACTCCTCCAGCTCAGGTCCGGAATTGTCAAGAGCGATGAGCGGGATATGACGCGAGGCAAGTTCGTGGATCGACGGGCCCTGGAACATGGGAATTTGAAACAATGCCGGACCCGCCGCGCGGCTGCTCTTGGGATGGAACGGATGCGCGGACTCCTTGAGCAGGACGATCCGGGCGACGCCAAAGGCCACGGCCGAGCGGATCACAGCGCCGACGTTGTCCGGGTCCTGGAACGGGATGAAAAGGGTACAGCCCTCCGCCCAGGGCTCGTCGTCCGACCAGGGCGGCAGCGGGGGAGCACTCACCAGGAGGAGTGGCGAATTCGTGCCGGCGACGTCGAGCTCCTTGAACAACGGCTTGTTGAGGCGATACCACGGCACCGCCTCGTCCGCCGGCGGTGTTTGGTGATCATCGGTGATCCAGGCCAGCACCCGCTCGGAAGATCGGTCGCACACTTCGGCCGTGATTCGCGAACCCGCAAGCAGGGCCTGACCATGCTTGCGAATGCCCCGGCCGGTGAGAATCTCGCGGAAAACTCGGAAGCTCGGGTTCGAGTCGCTCGACAGCTCGCGGACCGATCGATTGAATGCGGAGCTTCTTGCCAGCTCCCGCGGACCAGTGGGCGCCACCGAGTCCAATCGTTCGTAAATCACCAGCCGACGTTGATGGGTTGTGCCAGGGATTTCGTAAGCGTGGTCGGCGGTCAGCCGGAAGTGATTCGCGGCAGTTTGCCCGGCCTCCTCGATCTCGGCGTCGCAATCCGGTCCTTTCATGAAGATCATACGACCGCCCGGGCTCAAGCAGGCGGCCACGCGGTCAAGCGTTTGAGGAATGGAACCGACGGCGCGCGTGATGACGCCGCCGACCGTGCCGGGATGATCCGGGCCAACCTTATGCGCATAGACCTCGACGTTTACCAGCCCGAGCCGGGTGCAGACTTCGTTGAGAAATTCGGCGGCGCTCTGCGCGGCTCGGCAAGGATGATTCGGGATGCGGGACGGGCGATTGCGAGCGGAACACCGGGCAAGCCCGGCCCCGAGCCCATGTCGATCAGCGGCGAGGGAAGCTCGATGAACTTGAGAACCAGCAAGCTGTCGGCATAATGCTTCAGAACCATGTTTTCAAAATTGTGGATTCGCGTCAGATTGAGCTGAGTGTTCGCGGACCGGAGCATCCGATGATAGCTCCAGAGCAAAGCAATCTGATCCCCCGTCAGGGAGATTCCACAGCTCTTGAGAATGGCTTCCAGTGCGGGACTTCCAGGTTTCAAGAGAAATCCCTCGCAATTCCTGACGCCCGTTCGATTTGCTGGCCCACGCAGGGATGCAATTGCACATAGAGAGGGGACCGACCTGGGTTCATGACTTACCCCCTGAACTTTTGGAAAATCTTCGCTACAATTCTATTGCGGATGCCGTCGTGCGACGAGAAACATACCGCGCTGAGCTGGAATTCAGCATGATGCTGAGACGTAACCTCTACTTGTCGTCGGGAATTGAGTGAGATCGCATGGAGAATCGACCGCCGCAACAGGAGACCCCGCGTCGGCCCACGCCCGCACCCGCTGGACGGAAGTCAAACGGCTCCGGCGGGTCTCCTACCCCCCCCTGGCTCTGGCTGCTCTTGATCGGCGGTTTCGCGATCATCTTCTACCTGTTCATGCCGAAGCCCGAAACTCTTGTCGAGTACAATCCCTGGTTTCTTGATCAGGTTGACAGCGGCAACATCAAGAAAATGTCGGTCCAGGCCACCGAGGTTCGTGGCGAACTCCGTGAGGATAAGCCGTATCAGAGCGGCACCTCTCCCAATAGCGTGCTGGTGCACCGGTTCATCACCTACTTCCCGTCCGACTTCTCGATTGATCCGATTCTCAACAAGCTCCGCAATGAGTCTGACAAGAAGAAAGACCCGGTGCGGATCGAGACCAACCCGGCAAATTCGCCCACCGGGCTGCTCTGGCTCACACTCCTGCTGCCGACGATCCTGTTTCTGGGATTCATTTACTTGATGATGCGTCGCGCCCGTGACCAGTTCGATGGCGGTATTCTCGGTAGTTTCGTGAAAAGCCCGGCCAAGCGGCATGACAAGTCAAAGCAGCGGACCACGTTCGAAGAGGTTGCCGGGCTCGAGAACGCCAAGAGCGAGCTGCATGAGATCGTCGAGTTTCTGAAAAACCCGGAGAAGTTCCAGCGTCTGGGAGGTCGCATTCCGAAGGGCGTTCTACTCGTCGGCCCGCCGGGAACCGGCAAGACGCTTTTGGGACGGGCGGTGGCCGGTGAGGCCGGCGTGCCGTTCTATTCGATTTCCGGCTCGGAATTCATCCAGATGTTTGTCGGCGTGGGTGCCAGCCGCGTCCGCGACATGTTCAAGACGGCCAAGGAGAACAGCCCTTGCATCCTGTTCATCGACGAGATCGACGCCGTGGGCCGGATCCGCGGCGCCGGTCTGGGCGGCGGGCATGATGAGCGGGAGCAAACGCTCAATCAGATCCTTACCGAGATGGATGGGTTCTCTCCCAGCGAAAGTGTCATCGTGCTGGCTGCCACCAATCGCCCCGACGTCCTCGACCCCGCACTTCTCCGGCCAGGCCGGTTCGATCGGCATGTCACGGTGGACTTACCGACCAAGAAGGGGCGTCTGGAGATTCTCAAGGTCCACACCCGGAACGTTCCCCTGGCCGCTGACGTCGATCTCGACAAGATTGCGCGGAGCACGGTTGGAATGAGCGGAGCCGACCTGGCCAACCTCGTGAACGAGGCCGCTCTGCTGGCTACTCGCGAGGACAAGCAGGCCGTCGACGCTGCCGATCTTGATGCGGCACTCGATAAGGTCATCCTGGGGGCCAAGCGCGAAGAGGTCATCACCGAGAAGGACAAACGCGCGACGGCCTACCACGAGGTGGGTCATGCGCTCGTCGGCTGGCTGAGCCCGCGGTCCGACCCCGTGCACAAGGTGACCATCATCCCTCGCGGCCGGGCATTGGGCGTGACCCAGTTCATGCCCGAGGAAGACCGCGTCAGCCATAACGAGAGCCAGATCAAGGCCAAGCTCTTCACGCTCATGGGCGGCCGGGCGGCGGAACGGCTGATCTACGACGACCTCAGCACCGGTGCCGCCCAGGATCTCGAGCAGGCAACGCGCCTGGTCCGTAAGATGGTCGCCCAGTGGGGAATGAGCGAGCGCGTCGGTCCCGTGTCGTTCAGGTCGATGTCCGAGCACCCGTTCCTGGGCGCGAGATGTCCGAGCCGCGAGACCATTCCGAATACATGCAGCAGATCATCGACGAGGAAGTCGCGCGCATCCTGCGTGAGGCCGATGAGCACGCGTACCGGCTGCTCGATGAGCATCGCGATGAGCTGGAGCGGCTCACCGAGTCGTTGATCGAACGCGAAGTCTTGACCGAAGCGGAGATCACCAGCCTCATCGGCAAGCGGGAGAGCGATAACGGGCAAGGTGCTGTTTCGCGGGCGCACCCTCCCGTTGCTGCCACGGCCGAGAAGCCGGCCTGACCGACTGGTTTCTCACCGCGGCGAATGACCGAAAGGCCCGAGATCCGTAGGCCGGCGTTCCCGCCGCGCGGGGAATCCTCAGTCGTGTCCATGCCAGAACGTGCCAAGGATGAAGTCGCTCCCACCGCAGCACTCTCGGTTGCCTGTGCGGGCATGGTGGTCGTCGATCATCTGACGCCGCCGATCGCTCGGATGCCTCGCGCGGGAGAGCTCGTTCCGGTCGATCGGCTCGTTCTCAACATCGGCGGCGGAGCCGCCAATACAGCCGTTGACCTGACCAGGCTGGGAGTGGATGTCTCCATCTGCGCACGTGTCGGTGACGATATCTTCGGTCGTTTCGCCACTGAGACCCTGGTCGCTCACGGCGTGGGCGTAAAGGCCTTGCGCACCGATCCTCGTCGGTCCACCAGTCAGACGCTCATCGTCAATGTCCGTGGCGAGGATCGCCGGTTCATTCACTCGCTGGGGGCGAACCGCGAATTCCATGCCGCGGATATCGACCAGGTACTCGATCCGCCTCCTGGTGTGCTGCACATCGGTTATTTTCTGATTCTGCCCGAGCTGGACGCGGCAGGTCTCGCCGAGCGTTTCGCGCGGGCCCGCCAGGCCGGCACCCGGACCCTGCTGGACGTGGCCACGCCCGGACCCGGGAACTACCTGGAGCCGCTCTGTACCGTCCTGCCGCATACCGACGTGTTTGTTCCCAACACGGACGAGGCCGCACTCATCCTGGGCGAGGAAGACCCGGTTCGTCAGGCCCTCCTCTTCCACGATATGGGGGCTCGCCGCGTCGTGATCACGCTGGGCGAGCACGGCCTCATCTCGGTATCCGATGAGCAACGGCTGAGGCTGGGCACTTACGCGGTGGACTTCGTGGATGGTTCTGGTGGCGGCGATGCCTTCGACGCAGGCTATATCGTTGGCCTGCTGGAAGACCGTTCCGAGCTGGATTGCCTGAAACTCGCCAGCGCCGTCGGTGCGAGCTGCGTGCGGGCCGTGGGAACGACCGAGGGGGTCTTCAGCCGCGACGAGGCCGAGGAATTCCTGCGTCGAAATGAACTGGCCGTGGAAAGCCTGGCATAGAGCAAGCCTCGACAAAGCCAATGCATCTTGATTCTCCGTGGCCACCCGCTGGCCCACTCAGATGTCGAGGATCAGCTCGGCCACCCACCCTGCTTGATCGTGAACAACTTGTACTCCATGATGAGTCGCGGCCTTCACCTCGTGGTCGAGGCCATGCCGCTCGGGATCGAGCGGTTCGCCGAGAATCCGGGCGATTAGCGATCGGCCCGCGGGGTCCAGGCGGACTTCGAAGCGGCTGAAGACGACGTGGGCGGTCTCGAAGCGGAAGATCAGCTCGTTGAGCCAATCGAGCAGGAGAGCCTCGGTGGAATCGGCTGCAAGATCGACCCTTTCACTGAGTCGGGGCTGGACCTGATCGCGATTGGTCACGATCACGTCGAAAAGCGCCTCGGCCGCCGTTTGGAAGAGATCATCAAGGTCGGCCGCGTAGATTCTGAGGCCAAGGTCGGCCGTGTGGTCGAAAGTTTCGGACCGTCCCATGAGCAGACCTCGAAAGAGAATTCCGGCGTCAGACGCGGCGCCGCGGCGAACCCGCGAACGAAAAGGCGAACCCATCTTCCCGCGAGCGGCCGCGGGGTCTAGAACAGAGTCGCCAGCACGGATTCGATCCGAATCCGCCTCGGGCAATGGAATCAACTGATCGGCGTGAAGATCCCGGCTCGAAGTATCTTGTTTCAGCCTCCACCAACTCAAGGAGCAAAGCAAATGGCAGAAGCTGGCAAACCGGCCCCTGATTTCACTCTACTCGACCAGCAGGGCAAGCAAGTGACGCTCTCAAAGCTGAAAGGTTCACCGGTGGTCCTCTATTTTTACCCGAAGGACGATACGCCGGGCTGCACGAAAGAAGCTTGTGCCTTCCGCGATGCATTCGCCGAGTACGAGAAGGCGGGGGCCAAGGTCATCGGGGTGAGCCCTGACGACGTGAGCTCGCACCAGAAGTTCATCAAGAAATACGAGCTACCATTTACGCTCCTGGCGGATACCGAGAAGCAGGTGTGCCAGGCCTTCGGCGTCTGGAAGGAGAAGAACATGTACGGCAAGAAAACGATGGGCGTGGAGCGAACCACGTTCGTCATTGATGCCAAAGGCGTTGTCCGTCAGATCTTCCCCAAGGTCAAGGTCGACGGGCACTCCGACGTTGTTCTCGAGGCGCTCAAGGGCGCGAAATGACAGCTCGGAAAAGCGCAAGGACGAAACCGTGCCGCCGAGATTTACTCGAACCCGCGATTGTTGAGAGAGCGAACCGTTGACCGTCAGGCTCAGGCCGTCTCGCGGTGCTCAAGTGCGGAGACGGCGGCCTGGGCCAGTCCGAGTTCATCGCACCGATTGCGGAGATGATGCTCGAGTTTCCTCAGAGCCTTGTACTTCTCGTCACTCACCCGGTTGACCGGCATGGCCAGTTCGGCTCCAATCTCCGGTACCGCCCAGCCCCGCATCCAGAGCTCGACAATACGATCCTGGCGGGGTGAAAGAACGGCTCTTCGGGCCGCCTCGAGAATTTCTCCGAGTTCCAGCCGGTCGCGATGCCGCAAATCGTGATCCGTGCCCGCGAGTGACGTCGCATCAATGGTCTGATGACGTTTGATGCGTTGGACTCGCTTGCGAACCATGTCGATGGCTCGAACCAGTTCACGCCGTTCGGGAGTATCATCGGCCAGAACCTGTGCGAGTTCGAGCTCGCCGGCTCGGGCCTTGGTCAGAAGCCGGCAACAGACTTCTTGGGTGCAGTCGTCCCAGAGCGTCGGGTCAAGTCTCGCGTTGCGCCAGCAAACCGTGCAATAGCGCTGAATGTCACGCACCAGGTCCGACTCGGATGCCTGTGCGGTGAGTGCAGCCAGTCCGATAACCAGCGCCATGGCCGCCGGGCCTGCCCGACGCGTCCGCGCAACTACCCCGCCGACGCTGGGTGGCTGTTCAGAAGTTTCTGGCTCCATCTCGTTGTTGGAAGAATCATCCATCATGGTGATCGCTGACAGTTGCAGTGTTCCCGGAGTGTCTTGTAAAAGTCATTGTTCAACGGACAATTGTCTAGCGAATCCTCGCCAAAAATCAACGGCGCTTGCACGTCCGCCTGAGATTTTGTCTCAAATCGTTTTAACGAAGCGACTTAGGATTTCCGCCTGGAGAGCCACCGGCGGCGTCCGGAAGAGCGAAGCGGCTGACGCGGTCGGACAATGTCCCATCCGCGTTGTCGCGCCAACCGGAGTAAGCGTCCTTTGGGGTGGACCACGACGGCATGTCCGACCCGCTGCAGCAAGGCGCGATCACTCCAGTTATCGGCATAGCCGACTGCCTCGGGCATCGAGAAACCATGTTCCTCAGCCCACTTTTCAGCCCAGTAGAGCTTGCCTTCTCCATAGCAAGCCGGCCCGCTCCCCATCCCGATCAAGCGGTTGCGTTCAATCACGACCGGGGTCGTCAAGGTCGCCGTACATCCGAGATAGAGGCTCAGAGGCTCGATGACCAGGCCCGGCGACGACGAAACCAGGACGATCGGTGTTCCATTCCGCCTCAATGTGTTGAAGTGCTCGACCACGCCGTCATAAAGTCTTGGCTTGACATAATCGGTGAAATTCTCGTAGGCGATCCGCTCCAGTTCAACCACTGGAATCCGTGAGATATTTTTCAATCCATAGCCGATCAGACGACCATAGTCGAGTCTGCCGAAGCGATGTTGCAGTCCGTGATAAAGGGCGCGAAGCAGGAACGACCGCCGGATCAATCCCCGGCGAAGCAGAATTCGCGCGAACAGGAACGTGGTGGTTTCCGCCAGCAGTGTACCGTCCACATCGACGAAAGCCACGGCAGGGGGCTGATCGAAGCTCGGCCAGGAATTCTCGCTCATCGTTGTGTATTCCCGGTCCCGGTCACCCAGCGGCCAATCTGATCGGCCAGGTCGCGAGCGATGGCTGCCTCGGGCGCCTCGCTGATCACTCGCACAATGGGCTCGGTATTGCTGGATCGCACATGCACCCAGTGATCGTCCCAGTCAAGCCGCAGGCCATCCCGCCTGTCCGACTTCGCATCGGGATACGCTTGAGAGATTCGCTGCCACAAAGTACTTGTTTGTTCAGGTCCCTGGGCTTCCGGGCCGAGCGGGTACTGATCTTTGATCATCACGAACCGAGGCAGAGTTGCGACCCACTGCGACAGAGATTGCTCGGAACTGGCCAGCAGATCAAGTACCAGTGCCATACCGACGAAGCTATCTCGCACAAATCCGACCCTGGGATCGATGACGCCTCCATTCCCTTCACCGCCCAGGATGGCATTGTGGCTCAGCATACCCTCCACCACGTTGATCTCGCCCACCGGGGTCCGGATTACGGGGCAACCGAATTTACGGGCCAACTCGGCCGTTACCTGCGAGGTGGAAAGATTCAAGACCACAGGACCCTGTGCCTGCCCGAGCCGGCGGACTGCCGCCAGGGCGAAAGTCAACTCTTCACCGATATAGTGCCCGGTCTCATCCACGATGGCCAGCCGGTCGGCATCGGGATCCTGCGCAAATCCGACAGCCGCGGAGACAGCCGGAACGATGGCCGAGAACGACCGCAGGTTCTTCTCGGTCGGCTCGGGAAGATGGTCGTAATGGCCATCCGGCTCACTGCCCAGAACCCAGGGCTTGCACCCGAGAGCGCGCAGCAACTTGATGGCCAGCCGCCCGCCAGAGCCGTGGCAGGCGTCCAGCGCGACCACAAACTCCCTCCGCCTGATGGCTTCGACATCAACGATCTCGAGCACCCGCGCCAGATGAACTGCGTCGGGGTCTGAAATCTGGCGGACTTTGCCCAGCGCATTCCAGCTCGCCCAGGAGAATTCCTTACGCTGCCAGCGGTCGAGCATGGACCGACCCTGCTCCGGACTGAGCACCATGCCCCGTGGCTGAAAAAACTTTAACCCGTTGTACTGTGGAGGATTATGCGACGCCGAAAGCTGAATGCCTCCGACGGCTTCATGGTCCCTGATCAAGATGCCCACCGTGGGCGTCGACGAGGCGTCCGCGACCAGAACATCGTGCCCGGTGGCGGTCACTCCCGCCTGGACGGCCGGAAAAAAGACCGTCGAGGAGACGCGCCCGTCATGGCTGAGAACGATGGCCCCTGGCTGGCACTGGCTGGCGTACGCCGCGGCGAATTCGACCACAACCACGGGGTCCAGCCCCTGGCCGACGACTCCGCGCAGGCCAGATATGCTGGCGATTCGCGTTTCGCTCACCGCGTCATCTCCTTGAACGAGGCATGTTGCGAACGGAGCATGCGGCTTGACGTCCTCGCCAATCTCGCGTCTGTTCTCCGCTCAGTTTGATCTTTCGCCAGTCCAGGAGCAAGCTTGGGATGTCGGAAAAGATCGCCACGACTCGTGCCCCAAACGCGAACAGCCGGCCGGGAAACCCCGACCGGCTGTTCCGGCATCGCTCTGTTCGATGGCAACACTGGCTTCTGCCTCTCGGGCAGAAAGCGACTCAGTAGGCGGCGATTCCGAAGGGATAGGGCACGAAGAACGGCCGGGTGTAGTGCTTCTTGAAATCGAGCCACCAGATGCCGTCATCCCACCGCAACGTCACGGCGCGCCAGTCGAGCGGGACCTCGGGATAGGGGTAAAAAGGCCCGATGTTCGGCCAGGCTTGCCAGGGATACGCCGTGGGGTAGCCGACCGCGGAGTAGTTGGGATAAGGGGCATAGCTGGGCCAGGCATAATTGGGATTGCCTTGCATCGCGCCGGCTCCGCCACCAGCTCCGCCCGCCGGTCCTTCGGGAAGGGGACCGCCGTCGTTCACGAATCCGCCGCCAACCGCGGGGCCGCCAACCGGGACGCCAGCTTCCGCGGGAACGCCGGAAGCCGCGCCGCCCGTGTAGGTGGCTCCGCCCATCATTCCGCCGTGGCCGTGACCGAGCGCCACCTGCGGCTGATACTGGGCGGGACGAACTGTGCGGTCCGCGACCTGAAGCCTGTCCATCACCGCCTGCACACCGGACACGCTACGCGCCCGTGCCACAGCTTCCGCCTTGAGCGCTGGCGAAGCGAGTTGACCGCTCAAGGTCACCAGTCCACCCTGAGCTTCGATTTCAATCCGTGAACCCGACAAATTCCGGCTCGTGCGCAGGGCGCTGGCCACCGAGTCGGCCGTCATCTGGTTCGGGTTGACCTCGGTCCCCTGGCCCAGTGCCGACGAGACCGTCACGGCCAGCAGACCGACCACGGTTGAAATCCGTTTCAGTCCAACCATCGTAGGTTATTCCTTATCCCGCATGAATCCGACTCGACCTCATCGCGAACGGCGAGCGGGATGCGTCGTTCGGGTCGGAGTATGGTCCGTCGTGACGGTAGGTGCATGTCTCGCTTTTCGCGGCAAGAACCGAAAATCGTTTTTCTCGGCTCGACTCGCGATGGCGAAACACGACGCGCAGGGACCGGCGAGACAAGAGGTGAGGCAGGATGAAGGGACAGGACGCGCCAGCCCGCTGTGTCGATAACGTCGCGGAAACTATGGCGCACGTTTTGGAGGCCGTCAAATCGCGGGGCAAAAAAAAACGGGGTCGCACGACCCCGCTTGCTTCAGTCTGAATTGCAAGAACGACTTACGTCAACAAATAAAATCTCGACAACCTAAGCGGCCTCCGTACCCATGCGAGTGGGGACCGGTTCGTTCGCATCGATCGAACTGCTGCCAATGGTCATGCCGATGAGCAAGACTGTCATGGTCCCGCCGGCAAAGAGGGCAAATTCGGAGTCGTGCCGGCCGCATAGCGCGCCGGCGATGCCGAGCCCGAACAGCGCCACGATGAATCCGATCTTGCCCCGATAGGACCAGGCAGACCGTGGCATGAGCCGGCTCAGGCATAGCCCCATGATCCCGCAGACCTGGAAGAACATCACGAGCAACTCGAGAACCGCACACAGATCCATCTTCGATGTGTACATGGCCAGACAGGCTCCTTCCTTGGTTCCTGTGTGGGAAGACGATGGGTGAAGGTCAGAGCAGAAGAAACATCGCTCTGCCGTTGAAAGCCGGGGAACGAAGCATTCTTCGTACCAAAGCGCCCCAACGGCCAGGGAACGCCCGCTGTCCCGGCTCTTCAAGTCGAAAACTTGAGAAAAAAATCACTCGGCAGCGTTTTTTTCTGGTCGCCGGGAAATTCTTACAGAGGAGATTTCTTCAAAATGCCCGGCGGTTGAAAATATTGGAAGGCCTGGCCAGTGCGGAACCCGACCAGGCTCAGACCAATCGTTTGCCGCAAATCGAATGTCTCTGGCAGAGCCACGGAAAAACGTGCCGGCTATGCTCAAAGGTTGGTTCGCCTTCTCCGGTGCAACTCACTCACGAAACCCCCGGCTGGGCAATCAGTTTCCGTCCTTGTTCGTGGTCTTCTTGCGGTAACCACGTGACATTGGTTTGAATTCGGTCGGCCATCCGATGTCCATCACGCCCCAGCCCTTCTTTTCATGCCGAACGATGAGCGTGTACCTCAGCATGCTTCCATCAGGAGTTGTCTTCTGAACGTAAATTCCCAGCCGTCCAGTACTTTTGGCCGCATTTTCTCCTCCGATTTGACACCCCTCGAGCTTCTTGGCCAGTTCGTCGATTTCCGTATCCGAGATGCTCAGGTCGACGATCTTGCCGAGAAGCTCCTTCATCTTTCTCCGAGCTCGCCTCCGTCTGCGCTCGCAGCGCCGTTGCTTCGGCAAGGCCGATCCCGGTCTTTCGCCTGAAGCGCATTCAAGAAGGCTCGAACAGCTCCCTGGGGCGTCCGAGTATCGGCCGGACCGTTATCCTGCGCGACGCCGCCCGATCCCTGATTTCCCATCATGCCCGGCCCCCCCGGTCCGCCGGGGCCACCGCGACCAAACCCACCTGGACCACCCTGGCCATTAGGAGGACCACCTTGGCCGGCTGCCGCACGTGCCTGCATTTCCGCCTGTCTTTGCATCTGCTGGTTAGATCCAGGAGGTCCGTTTCCAGGGCCACCCGCACCCGGGTTCCCCTGCGGTGGTCCGCCCTGCGATCCGCCGCCCGAGCCTTGTTGTGGAGGGCCGCCCGAACCCGGGAAACCTTGCGGAGGCCCGCCAGGCCCCATGGGGCCGCCTCTCCCACGCATCTGCGGTGGCCCGCCTGGTTGGCTACCCGGTCCACCTGCGGGTGGGCTGCCGCCTTGGGACTGAGAATTCTGGTTTTGACCAGCCGCTCCACTACCGGGGGCTTGTGAGCCGGAAGACCCACCTTGACCACCAGTCGCCAACGCCAGCATCTCGGCCGTCGAGGAGCCACCTTCGGATTTTGCCGCGGGAGGACTGCCGCCCGAGGCTTCCGTCGCGTCTTTCTTTTCGTCGGCGGCCTGACTCGGTGCAGCGGACGCCTGGCCTTCATTCCGCGGCTGCCGGTGCGTTGTTGACGGGGCCAGCGGAAGCCACGGGAGCAGCCGGGGCTGCTGCACCGCCTCTCTCAGGTGCCGAATCGGTGGCCGCGGAAGGGTCAGAACCGGGATCAGGAACGTCGCTACCTCCGCAGCCCGTGAATATCGCGCAAGAAGCGGCGAGGCCGATGCCCGCCGACCATCTCATCCAGGGTCTCATCGTGCCCCATTCCTTTCTCGTTCAACACCCTACACCGTTTCGCCTTGGCCCGGCATTTTGATTTCAATTTCGCTGATGTGACCTATGCCTGGACCGCTTCCTTGATTATGCAGCTTGCCGTCGCGCGGTGGAAGAGGTCAAGCAGGTTTTGTAAGCCACACGGATTCCCGTTCATTTCCATCAACAACGGCTCTCATCGATATGTAAGTCAACACGCGTAAGGCCCCCCCTTGCTCGGGGCAACATGGGGGGGTAGAATCAGAAGCCAGTCTGCTGCAAGCACGATCGTTGCGCAACGCAGCGTCAGGGAACTCAACGATGCCTCCTCCCCAACAGCGAACCATCCTCCTGGTTGATGACGATCACGAAATTGTCGAATCCATGCGCACCGTTCTGGAAAACAAGGGCTATCGCGTCCTTGTCGCCCGGGACGGCAATTCGGGTTTGATGGTTGCTGAGCGTGAGAACCCGGATCTTCTGATTCTTGACATGATGATGCCCAAAAAGAGCGGCTTCCTTGTCCTGGAAAAGCTGAAAAGCAGGCCCGGCGGCCTGATTCCCACCATCATGATCACCGGCAACGAAGGCAGCCGCCACCGCGCCTACGCCGAAATGCTGGGGGTGCGCGACTACATCCGCAAGCCGTTCGCGATGGAAAAGCTGGTCCGCGCCATCGAGCGGGTTCTCGGTATGCGAGCCCGGGGCAGTGAAGCCGACGATGATGAGGGTTGAGTTCGCGCATCGCCGCACGCGATTTCCCTGCCAGGCCGGTTCATGGCACGCGATGCCCAAGCTTGCGTAAAATGCTGGTCAGCTTGATCAGCGGAAGCCCGGTGATCGCCGTGTGGTCCTCGGTTTCTAGACTTTCGAAGAGGACGATCCCGCGCGACTCAAGCTTGTAGCTGCCTGCGCAGTCGATCGGTTGATCGTGCTCGACGTAGCGTTCGATCTCGGGACGTTTGAGGTGCGCATCCGCAGTCGGCTGACGTTGGTGTGGCGGAATAACTGCCCATCCTGCACGACGACAAGCGCGGTGATCAGCTCGTGGGTGCATCCCGACAGACGCTGAAGCTGCTCGATCGCCCGCTCTGATGACCCGGGCTTGCCGAGGATTCGCCCATCGATGGCGACGAGCTGATCGCAGCCGATGACCGTGGCCGCCGGTTCGGTCGCCGAGATGCTCGCTGCCTTGGCCTCGGCGAGTGCCTCGGCGATCGACTGTGGCGTCTTACCGTCCCGGGCGAGCGTCGCCTCATCGAATCGGGGAGCCACGCATCGAAACGCGACTCCCAGCCTGCGCCAGCAGTTCACGGCGATAAACCGATGTGCTGGCCAGAACCAGGTCCTCATGATCCGGCCGCGCTGGCTCGACCGGGTCGCTCACAGCTTGATGACCTCGAGGAGCTCCGCGGGCGGCAAGATGTAGCCAAAGTAGAAATCGCCGAAAAGTGCATACCGGGCCGAGCTCTCATCAAACCGCATCGTGTAAACGATGTCTTTGAGATAGAGCGGGTTGCGTGCCCAGAGCGTCACCCCCCATTCCCAGTTGTCGATACCCGTCGATGCGGTGATGACCTGGCTCACTCGACCGGCGAACTTCATCCCGCTGCGGCCGTGCTGGGCCATCAGCTCCGACCGGACCTCGAACGGAAGCAGGTACCAGTTCTGGTCGCCCTGCGCATCTTGCTCATCGGATAGAAGCAAAGGCATGGCCAGTCGGGAAAATCGGGATGCAGCCGCTGGGCATTCATCGGACCCAGCCGTTCCGTGTAGGAAGCGACCTTGGCCTTGAAAAGGCTGCTGTCGGGGTCCAGCTTTTCGCGATCGCGAAGGATCTGTGCATATTCCTCGCCATCGGGCACGTATTCCGAGACCTCGGTGATCGAGTAGAAGGAGTACGTGGGGACGAGGGCTGAGCCCAGAATTGCGCTTTGGATCGCCATCTGAATGCCATGAATCGCCTTCAGATCGGGGCCTGCCATGATCACGCCGAAATCCGCCTTGTGTCCCGGGACCGCGAAACACTGGAGTTGCTCCAGTGCTCCCGGGCTCTTCGCCTGCAAGATCCCCGTCAACTCCTCTCGTCCGTCGCGGCGATCCTGATCGGTGAAGCCGCGCAGCCGCTGCCGATCAACCTGGTAGAAGAGATGGAGGAAATGCCAGCCGGTTTCGGGGACCAGGGTGGCCGGAACCTGCGCCGAACTTGCCGGCCGATGACCATGTTGCATCGGTTGGGTCCTGGGCAATTCCGGACGCTCGGCAGCCGCGCCGGAGGGGGTGGGCGTCCTGGGCTCGTGCGACATCAATGGCTCCCATTGTCGACTCGGTTCGGCTCCTTGATTCAAGGGTCCATTGTACGAGCGTCTCGTCGGGAGCGACAAGCGATGCCTTATCGTGGGTCATTTTCTTTCTGCGGAGCCAGCCCGGCGGTAGGACGGCAATGGGCGCAGGGTTGCAGCCCGAGTTGGCGGGCCTCTTCGAGATTCTTCAGCACGATTCGATTCGACGGGTTCATGGCCTGAATGTCGGAGCAGGTCGAGAGATGAAATCGTCCCTTGCTGGGGTTACCGATAAGCTGAACCGGCGGCGTAGCATCCACCAGAGGAAGCGGCGTTTCGACTGAATTTGACGGGCTTGTACTCGGGCTGGTGGTTCGGACCTGATCTTCCTGCTGAGCCGGTCGTGCCGGGCCGTTCCAGGGCACCAGCGCGGTTCGAATGCCGATGACCAGAAGTAGAGCGGCGGCAAGTCCGAGAATGATGGTCGTGACGGAAAACGAGAGCCGCAGCTTGCCGATCCGATGGCGGAGTAGCCATTTGTCAAGGTCGTCGGCCAGGGATCGGGCCGATGCATACCGGTCACGTGGATCCTGGGCGATCGCGCGCATGCAAATCAGGTCCAGGGCTGTGGGTACAGCCGGGTTGACCGCGCGAACCGAGGGCGCAGGGACTTTCGCAGGGCCCAAGACAGGCGGGGGGGCCTCGCGCGAGGGACTGCTTCCCGAGACTCATGGGATAAGGCCGCTGGCCGCTCAATACCTCGAAGAAGATGACCCCCAGGCTGAAGACATCGCTGCGCTCATCGACTTGCCGGCTGAAGCCAAGCGCCTGCTCGGGGCTCATGTAGGCAGGCGTGCCGACGACCGCACCGTCGTGGGTGAGGCTCGAGTCCAGATCGGAACGGCGGGCCAGACCGAAATCGATCAGGCGTGGGCGGCCGAGGTCGTCAATGAGCACGTTGGCCGGCTTGATGTCGCGGTGGAGCACCCCCTGGCGATGCGCGTGATCGACGGCGTCGGCGAGGTCGCGAAGAATGCGGGCGGCTGTGGGCGGATCGAGCCGGTGCTGATCGCGATACCAGTTGAGCGGCCTCCCGCTCACGAAATGAAACGCCACCCAGCAACGTCCATTATCGAACCCGGCATCATGCACGGCGACGATGTTGGGGTGGTCGAGCCGGGCAGCGGCTCGAGCCTCGCGGAAGAACCGCTCCATCACCCGTTCGTTGGGGTCGGGCTGCTTGAGAACCTTGAGAGCCACATCCCGGTCGAGCCTGGGGTCGAACGCCAGGAATACCTGCCCGAAACCGCCGTCTCCCAGACGTTCACGCAACTGAAACCGCCCGAGCGAGCCGAACGATCCGCGGCTCCAGGTTCCCGTCCAACCCGGCGCCGAGTCCGAGGCGCTGAGTTCGGCCTCCAGCATTCCCTCGTGCACCTCCGTTATCCCTGCATGGATATCGGTGTTCGCTTCTCCGCTATCAATGTCCCGGCCGCAATAAGGACAGGTGTTCGGCGTTTCTCCTGATGGCCCGGGAGCAACCTCGACGCTCCGCAAGCAACCGCCGCAGACCATGCGGACTGGTGCACTCATCGTGTCGACTCCTGAGCTCACGGGCTCTTGCTCTGACGGCAAATCGGCGCCGCAGTGTTCCGCGCAATCCGGACTTCCTCTCATAGAATTTAGAACACCACGTTGAGAACCTAGAACACGGCCCTCCGGGGGCAACTTTGTCAGCACCTGAATTCGCTGTCGATCGGCAAGAGAAGTGCCCCCATCCTTCGAAATAAGCATGGTTTACGTTCCATGAAGACAAGACCAGACGATCGAACCCTTGACGGCACGATGAAGCGCCTTTACAATAACCCAAGAACCAATCTTGCGCTGTCCTCCCCTACGATTCATGGATGCATGGCTACGGTGGTTGTTGCCGGCAGCCAGCGACAGTATCATGAACCAAGATCTCTCACCATTCGTGCATGCTTCCAAAGCCAGGGCACAGGCCTTGAGGCTTGCCGATCTGGTTCGCGGGGCGGATGTTGGCATTGAGAGGGTTTTGCCCGACAGACCAGTTCGCCGTTATCGGCTTTGGCTTCCTCTCTGCTTCGTGGTATTGGCCTGTCTCGTGTTCATAGGCCGCGGGTCGGCGTCTGCAACCACGGATGACAGCCAAGTTCCGTCTGGTTGCGAGCACTCCGGCCAAGTCACGCTATTTCGCCTCGTGCACAATCCCCCTCTTGGTCCGGTTCGACCGGGAAGCAAGAATATTTTGAGGTCGGGGCGATGTCACCACGGCTATCTCCTGACTTTCGGTTTTGATGATCCGAACGATGATGAGACGTCGGACGATCCCACTGACGATGATGACGGTTGGGAGGGCTTGAACGCTCTCGGTGAAACGCCGGTACCGGTCTCGGCCTTGTTCCAGGAAATCCGTTGCATTGATTGCGACCTCGAGACTTGTTCCGAGTTCCTCGGCAACGAGTCTTTCCCATTCACATCCTTCCTGAAGCTTCAAAGGCTTCGCTGTTAGCCTGCCGCAACTCTCCACGCTCACCAACATCTTCACGTACTCATTCGTCACGAAAGATGTTTGGCTGATTGCACTCTTTGCGCTCGACATTGGCGGTTGGGCCACACAATTGCAAGCAGGCGAGATCGAGTTCAAATCATTCCATAACGTGCTCCCTCGTTCCACGGATCGATCGAGGCAGGCTTGACGCAGGCAGGTTGCGCCCTCAATAACCCGGCCAGCCACAAGACTCAGAGGCGAACTCCATCCTACATCGGGGACGCAGAATGAAGCGCGACGAAGAACATGAGGCGTTATTGATCGCTCAGGGCGAGGCTCATCTCATTCCTGCCCATTCCCCTGGGATATCGACCGCGACCGAAAAGCCGGCTCGGCACCATTCGAGCTTTGGCCGAAGGGTCGTTATCGCGACGCTACTTACGATGGTTCTGGTTCCCCCTCTAGCAGGTTTCTACAGCTATTTTTCAGGCGTCCCTCTACACATTCTTGCCGCCAGCAAGGAAGTCGATAAGGGGGCGGAGACTGCCTCGCTTCCAAGCATATCACTGGTCTCGGGCCAGACCCATTCATTGAAAGTACCAGACGAGGTCTGCGCGGCTTTGGGAATCCGCAAGGGCGAGCACGACGCGATCGCCATCGCGCAGGTGCCCACGACGATGAGGCCGCTTGTGCTTCCCGGTTCCACCGAGCTCGATCCCACTCGACTGGCACGAATTCGTGCTCGCTTCGCACCGGCTCGCGTAGTCGAACTGGCACAGGTCTGGGACTATGCGCCAACAACGGACAGACGGAATACCGTGAGTTGCGGACCGGTGACAGCGTGTCCAAGGGCGACGTCCTCGGCGTTTTTTACAGTGTAGACGTAGGATCCAAGAAAAACGATCTCCTTCAGTCACTCGTCCAACTCGAGCTCGATCAGGCGATCCTCGACCGCGTCGAGAAAAACCGGACCGCGATCCCGGAAGTCATGTATCTTACGTATGTCCGCTCGGTGCAGGGTGATCGCACCGAGATCAACCGGGCACTCAATAACCTCAAGTTGTGGGACATTCCCCAGGATGAGATCGACGCTTTGCAGGTCGAGGCCAAGAAGATCTGTGCCGACAAGGACGCATGGTCGAGAACTCCCGAGGGCCGTTGGGTCAACCGCATCAAACAAGGGGGGGATGTCAAAGATCACTCCGGCAAGGACGGGGATGTCAAGGATCACTCCGGCAAAGAAAAGGAGACAGAAAACCCTTGGGGCCGGGTCACCCTGCGAGCGCCGCTTGATGGAGTCATCGTCGAACGAAACGTGCACAAGGACGAGATGGTGGTTGACAATACTGTAAACTTGTTTCAGATTGCTGATGTCAGCCGCCTCCTGGTCGTCGCCAGTTGCCCTGAAGATTCCTTGCCTTTGCTGGAATCCCTCTCGAGTAATCAGCGTCGCTGGACGGTGCGCACGGTTGGCGCAGGATCGACGGGCGGGCTGACAGGAACGATCGATGAGATCGGATATCTGATCGATCCCAACCAGCACACGGCGGTCATCAAGGGATATGTCGATAATCCTGGGAAACACATTCGGGGCGGACAGTATGTGTCAGCCACGGTGAACATTCCGCCACCCACCGATGTGGTCGAGATCCCGTCGGATTGCCTTGTGGATGACGGCGTTCAGAGCATTGTCTTCGTGCAGCCCGATCCGGCAGTTCACCAGTTCACGATGCGACGTGTTCATGTGACGCAACGTTTCGATCACTCAGTGTTCGTGAAAAACATCGAGCTACCCAAGGAGGAGCAATTGACCGGCAAGGATGCAGAGGAAGGTCTGATGCCGAAAGCGCCCCTCAACCCGGGCGAGCGCGTCCTCCTTACCGGAGCGGTCGAACTCAAGGCCGCCTTGCAGGATCTCGAGTCCCGTCCCGTCGAGGCCGACCATCCCGCAGCAAAGGCGAATGCCCAGTTCGCCCTGGGACAGAGAGCACAACGCGAAACGAAGGCCGCCGAAGAGGCCGTGAAGAGTAAAACGGGAATGCTCCCGAATCCTGTTTCGCGACCGGAAAACAAGTCGAAAGCCATCAAAGGCTAGTAGTCGTCTAACTGCCCCCCGCAACCGACGATTGACACATTGGATGGACCGCTGACAGAAGGTTCTCATGGTTCGCAAGCTCATCGCCTGGGCACTTGACAATCCGCTGGTCGTGATCCTGCTCGCGATTTTCCTCGCGATCATCGGCGCTTTCTCTTTCATGAACGTCAACGTGGAGGCCTATCCGGACCCCGCGCCGGCCATCGTGGAAGTGATCGCTCTGTTTCCCGGTGCCTCGGCCCAGGAGGTCGAGCGGCAGGTGACGATTCCACTGGAAGTGACATTCTTCGGTATGCCGGGCCTCAAGAAGATCAACAGCAAATCGCTGTTTGGCCTGAGCGACCTCAAGATGACCTGGAATTATGGCAGTCAATACAGCTATGAAACTGCGCGTCAGGAAGTCATCAACCGGATGTCGACGATCAGCCAGCCGCTTCCCGCCAACGTAACGCCGGCCATCTCTCCCGAGTCGCCCACCGGCGAGATCTTCCGCTATGTCCTGAAAGTGCCCAAGGATCCAACCGGCCGAGGCGTCTACACGCTGAACGACATCAAGGCGATGCAAGACTGGGTGCTGGAGCGCGAGTTCCGAACGGTGCCGCGCATCGTGGACGTCACGAGCTTTGGCGGAACCGTCCGACGCTATGAGGTTCAGCCAGACCCGGACCGCATGCGCCGGTATGGCATCACCCTCAGCCAGATCCAGGCAACGCTGGCCAACAGCAACGCCAACGTGGGCGGCGACTACCTCAACCAGGGGCAGGTTGCCATGACCGTCAGGAGCGTCGGCTTGTTTGGCGGCGGCCAGGACCCGGTTAACAAGGTACTGGCTCTGAGAAACCCGCAGGTGGCGAGCTCGATCTTGCGCGCGAGGAGTTGCGGCGGATTCGGGATATTCGTGGCCTGGTCATCACCTCCGTCAACAACCAGCCAATCCGGGTCGACGACGTGGTTGAAGGCGGGCGGCTTGGCCCGGATCAGTTGCCGGGCCAGCAGGGTGTTGTGGTCAGCAACCAGACGCGTCTGGGGCGCATCGGCTATTACAGTGCCGAATTCGAGCGTCCCACGGGTTCGGCACTCTCGATCGCCGATGTCGGTCACGACCAGGATGACGAGGTGACGTGCATCGTCCTGTTACGCAAGGGTGAGGATACACTGCCGGCTCTCAAAGACGTGGAGGCCAAGGTTCAGCAGTTGAATGATCCGGAAAGCGGAAGAATGTTGCCGGGGACGAAAATCCAACCTTATTACGACCGCTCGGATCTGCTTCACATCACCACCGAAACCGTGACGGAGAATCTCTGCGTCGGCATCGCACTCGTCATTACTATCCTTTTCATGTTTGTGAACAATATCAGGACCGCGCTGATCGTTGCGCTTAACATTCCCTTGGCGCTCTTGTTTGCCTTCACGATGCTGTTCGTACGTGGCAAGTCCGCGAACCTGCTGTCGATCGGCGCCGTCGATTTCGGCATCATCGTCGATTCCTCCGTGGTGGTCGTCGAGAACATCTACCGCAACCTTGCCTCCGGCAACTTCGCCAATCTTCCCATCAAGCAGCGGATACTTCGTTCAGTTCAAGAGATCGACCACGCGCTCTTATATTCCACGTTAATCATGGTTTGTGCGTTCGTGCCACTCTTTGCCATGACCGGTCCCGAGGGACAACTCTTCGGCCCCATGGCCCAGACCTACGCCTTTTCCCTGGCCGGCGCCCTGGTACTGGCCCTCACACTGTGTCCAGTGCTCAGCATGCTCCTGTTGCGGCATGTCAAGCCGGTCGAGGAAAACCGGCTTGCTCGCAATTTGAGAGTGCGCTACATCCGGAATCTCCACATCTGCCTCGATTACCCAAGAACCACCTGTGTACTGCTGGTCTTCCTGATCTGCGGCACGGTATGCCTGCTTCCGCAGATCGGCCGTGAGTTCATGCCCGAGCTTGAAGAGGGGAACATCTGGCTCCGCGGTATCGGCCCGCTCAACATGAACCTCGATCACTCGGTGTCGATCGCCAGGAAAGCTCGAGCCATTCTCGCCAAGTATCCCGAGGTCGAGTCGATTGTGACCCAAAGCGGACGACCGGACGACGGTACGGACACCGAGGGATATTACAGCGGCGAGTACTTCATACCCTTACGGGGACAAAAAGACTGGCCCAAGCTGATGCCTGAGACCGGGTGGCGTCGCTGGCTTTATGGTCCAACACGACCCCGTACAAAGCGTGAAGTCGTCAACGCGATGAACGTTGAGCTCGAGCGAGCCATCCCAGGTATTGTCTGGAACTTCTCGCAGAATATCCGTGACAACGTGCTCGAGGCTCTCTCGGGTGTCAAGGGCGACAACTCTCTGAAGATCTTCGGTCCGGACTTGGACCAGCTTGAACTGCTTGCCGAGAAGGCGAAGAACATGCTGCAACAGGTCCCGGGCGTTGCCAATGTAGGGATCTTCCATGTTCGAGGAACGTCGCATCTGGAATTTCGCGTCGATCCTGAGAAGTGCCAGAAGTGGGGCGTCTCGACGGCCGACGTCAACAACGTCGTCAGCAGCGCCGTGGCCGCCAAGGCCATGACCCCGATGGTCGAGGGCGAGAAGATCTTTGATGTTTCCGTGCGCTGGCCCAAGTGGCGGCGGTCCAGCGAGACCTCGATCCTGGACATCCCGGTGGACATTATCAATAACCAGGTCGTGCTGGCAAAAGGGGTGAGCCTCACGCCGAACGCCTCCGGGCATGCCCTGCCTCCGCCCGCGGTCTCCGGCAGCCAGACGGACACGTCCAACCCGATCAGCAGCACTCCGCGTATCAGTCTGGGAGATCTGGTCAGTCCGGTGGCTGCAGACTACTCGCCGAATCCAGGTGGCCAGTTCAGCCGCCCCGGCTACTCCACGATTTACCGCGAACAAGGCAAGCGGCTGATCGCGATCAAATTCAGTGTGCGCGGCCGCGACCTTGGCAGTACCGTCGATGAGGCCAAATCTAAGGCCAAGGAACTCGTCAAGAACCCCTACCGGGCGGTCTGGAGCGGTGAATTCGAGCAAATGGAGGAAGCCAACGGCCGCCTTATGTGGATCATTCCTCTATCTTTGAGTCTGATCTTCATTCTTCTCTACTCGGCCTTCCGCTCAATTTTGGACACGACTCGTGATCTTCAGTAACGTGTTCGATGTGGCCGTGGGCGGTATTTGGGCCTTGTACCTGACCGGTACCAACTTCAGTATCGCGGCGGCGGTCGGCTTTGTCTCCCTGTTCGGGATTGCCATCATGGATGGCTTGTTGTTGATCTCGTATTTCAACGCCCTTCGTGCCCAAGGCTTGCCGCTCAAGGAAGCGATTCTCCAAGGTGCCGGCAAGCGTGTGCGGCCAGTGATGATGACCGCGCTGACTGCCATCCTGGGGCTCTTGCCCGCGGCCGTATCGACGAAGATCGGCGGCCAGACGGCTCAGCCGCTCGCCATCGTCGTGGTCGGCGGCATGTCCGCGACTCTTTTCCTGACACGCTATCTCATGCCTGTGCTTTACAGCTTCTACGGTCACCGCGAGCCGCCTGAGGGCAGCGGTGGCATGGCGCACTGAGCCAGTACAGAGGTACTGGTCGTAAATCGCGCGCCAGGCTGATCAGCCCCAGCAGCACCTTGCAGAGCGCTGACTGGTTCGGGTGTCGTGCAGTCATTGCTCGTACACGGCGATAGACACGGTGCGACCAGCAAGCTCGCTCCATCCGCTGCGGCCCGTGGGCCGGTTACTGCGAACCAAACTGGTTCGAAGCAATGAGACCGAGAACCTCATGTTCGCAGGTCACATACCATCTGCCAGCACGACTCAATAATTCCCAGGGGAACACATGATTCGCTACTCAAAAGTAGGGATTTGGAGGTTGGGGCAGTCCGGGAAAAGTAAACCGGCAAGGCAAAATAAGGCGTGAATGGCAAGGCTGCGGCCTGCGGGCTGTGGAATGATTTGAAAGTGGAAGACTGTTGGTTGTCTTCCGGCCGATGAAAAAAAAGCGGCGATCCCGTCCGGATCGCCTCTTTGCGCAGGGATGCGTTTATGCCCGCAAATCTAACGGATGGAACCTCACGCAGCTGGCTTTCGGCGGAGCCGCCAGGCGGCTGCACCGGACATGAGAGCCCATGCCAGCCAGGTGGTGGGTTCGGGAATGTTCTGGTCGGCGTACGTCGGGACCTTGGTCCAGCCAAGATTGGTCTGGCCCACATAGCGGTCTTGCGACGAGCCCGCGAAGCCTTCAATCCAGAATCCGTTGGCCGGGTTGATGACCGTATTGAAGTTCTTGATCGTGAACTCGAGCTGGGGATGCGCCGGCGACGGATCGTAGGCCAGGTTCCCCGTAAGCTGCTTCAGCGTCGTGCCGAAGAGATACGCCGGACCGCCGCTGGCCTGGGCGGTGTTGATCGACGAGACCGTGAATCCATCGGTTCCCGGGCCGTTCTTGGTCTTGTCCGCCGGAACCCCCGCGACGATTACCGGAGTGCCCGGCACCGTCGGGTTGGTGGGATTGCTGGGCGCGAAGACCAGCGCGACCGATTTGTCGCTGCTGGGGGTGCCGTAGCCCAGGTGGGCCGGGTCCGACGCGGTCGGGGTGCCCGACGGGTCGCCGTTGGCCTGCCCGAAGGGGGCAATCTGACCTTTGCTGTTGGCCCAGTTGTCGATCCCCACGTAAAGCGTTCCCGTGGACTTGTCGTAACTGAGGTAGATGTCCTTGACGTTCCAGCCCGAGACCCAGTTGCCGTTGGCCGTTTGCGCCGACGACTGACCCAGGCTGTTGGGCGAGGAGTTGACCGGGATGACCTCGGTGGTCAGGTGATTGGGATCGGCCGAACTGAAATCCTGCGCGACGTTGCCGGTGAAGCTGATCGCCGCGCCGCGGACCGGCGCATGGCTCAAGCCGGCGATCATCAGCACTGCCAGGCAGGTTTGGCCCAGGTGGCCTCGAAACATGACGTGTCTCCTTCCACGTTTGGTGAGTTCGTCCCACGGATGCCGGTCGGGGCATGACATGGACGTCGTCAGGCGGGACGATCTTGCCAGAGAGTCGGGCGACCAACGCGTGGCGAGCCTAAACACGCCGCGACATGGTCAAGATGACGGTTCATTTCGCACCCCCGGATCGGCTCGAACACGCGTGGCTCCGCCAGGCTCGTTTGAGGCCGCCTTCCCAGTGTTCCCTCTCCTTTGGGGAGGGGGATTTCCAGAAAGGACGATGGCGCGATGTCGCTATTCGCAAGACTGCTGCAAGCTGTTGGCTCGTGGCGCCGCCGTCGGGGTGGCCGCAAGACCGTCCGATACGCCGGCATCGCCATGGAACAACTTGATCATCGGCAATTACTGAGCGTCAACTTCACGGGAAACGTTCCAATCGATTTTCCCGCTACACAGATTCCAGGCGTTGTGACTCTCACGCCGAACCTTTCCAATCCAGACACTTCCCAACCCGCCTTTGCCAATGACCCCCAGGGCCAGGCCCTGCAGAATCTGATCAAGGTTTCCGGGTTCAATATTCAAGACATCCGGGTGACCTACACGCCCTATAACGACACTCTGAGCTTTGGCATCAACCAGCCCCAGAGCCAGAATCATCCGGGCGAGGTCATCGCAAGCGATTCAGACAATAATGGAAACTGGGGAACTGTCAATCCCGCTGTGCTTGCAGTCGCCCCGGGGTTCCAGGACCCGCCCGACTGGGGCGGCACCAAGAACATGGGCGTGTTCCTCAATTTCAACACACCCGGAGACACCGGCCAGATTGCCGCGGGCTTCAGCGCCGATCCGCCGATCGGCACCGCCGCGAAGGCCTATGAGGTCTATGTTCCCTCGTCGCCGGCAACCCCGCAGACGATCGGATCGACGGGCACGATACTCCCCCAGTACACCGGCACCGTGTACACGCAGAACAGCCTGGCCGGCCCCAACCTCGAGTTCTCGATCGCCCACTTCTCGCAGCTTTACCTGCAAGAGACCGGGCATGCACTGACGCCCAACTCGGTGATCTACGTGGGTGGATTCGCGGGCTCGACGCTCGACTACACCACGAGCAAGGCGTTCATCCCGTCGCAGGGGGTCGACATCGGCCTGGCGACCTCGCCCAACTCGTGCCCGCCGGCGTCACCGCCGATCGTGATCAACCCGCACGAGCACCGGGTGGTGGATACCTCGCACCGCGACCTGGTGCGGGTCACGGTACAGGGCACGTCGGGCTTCAGCGTGACCTCGATCAACCCGGCGACGGTGTCGCTGAATGGTGCGTTGCCGATTGCCGAGTTCACCAAGCACTTCCCGCACAGCGAGTTCTTGAACGAGACGTTCGTGTTCGTCGCCAAGGACATGAATCTGCCGGCCGGGTACACGACGGCGACGTTCACGGCGCAGACCTACAGCGGGCAGCAGATCACCTCGTCGAAGCAGGTCTTGAACATCCCGTACTCGGCGAAGGTACCGGGCCGCTTGCATTTCCTGATGGACAAGGGATCGACCTATCCCAACCTCAAGCGGCTCGAGAAGGTCTCGCCGGGCTCGGCCAATCTGGGTAACACGACCCAGCCGTTGCCGGCTTCGGTCAAGCTGAATGTCGCGTCCGATGCGGCCGCCCGGTCCATGAAAGTCAATTACCGCTCGCAGGTCAGCCGCACCGGGACGGTGACTCCGGTCGCCATGCCTCGGACAGTCGTGTCCATGAGTTCGTCTCGCACATCGTCCGCAAGCCGTCCGCGCGTTGACAAGCTGTCCAAGAAACTGAGCTCGAGCCTGAACTCCTTCTTACAGCAGTCGGCCTCGTAAGCAGCGGAGCTTAGTTCTAGTTTCGCAGATTACGAGGCGGTTCGCGAACGGGCCGGCGGGTAAATTTCCCCCCGTTGAGTCATCCATGAAGAGGTGCTGAAGGCCGGAACATCCGGCCAAAGTGGCACTCACCCTGTTCGGCTGAGAAGCTCGGTGAGTTGGGCGATCCAGGTTTTCAGTTGAGTCTGTTTTGGATGCGGTTGTGGGCTTTTCTGCTCGTAGCTGACCCGCCTCAGGGTCGTTAACATGTCGGCGAACGATGATTCGTCCTTCTTGGTGTACCAGGGCCGGAAGGGAAAACGTACCAGTTGATGTCCCGTCTGGTGAAACCAAACCACGACCAAGCTGTAGATGAACAACGCCATCGGCGCGGTTCGCGCGACGGCCTTGGGAAGACGATTGGCGGGGTCCTCCAGACCCAAGAACTGCTTGCAGTTCTCAAAGGCGCATTCAATGGCCCAGCGACACGCGTACGCCGAGAGGATTTGCCGCGCCGTCCAATCAAGCTTGGTACAATAGAACATCTGATCGGGACGTTTACCATCCAGGTCGCGGGTCAAGACGATGGTCAAGAGTCGATCCTTTCCCGCCTTGTAGTACAGGGCTTGGGTCGTCTTGACCGCCAAGGTAGCATGCAAACCGAATTGGTTAAACTTCAGTTCCGTCCAGGGTTGGTTCGGATCATCGGCCCATTGCTTCATGCCAGGTAAGCGGTCCCCTTTCTTGCGGGCCGGTCCTTTCGTTTTTCCTTCCTTGGGAGGTGCCGGTTTGTAGAGTGCTCCCTTGGGGTGAACGTGACTGATGAGATGAACATTGGAAGGGAGATGAGAGAGGATGCTCTTGCCGCCATAGGCGCTATCGCCGGTGACGAAGTGCTCGTCCTTGGGGAACCATTGGGCGATCAAATTGATGAGTTCCAGGGCCAATTCAGGCCGGGTGCGATGATTCGGATCGTGCTTTGGCTTGGGGGATTTCTTCTGGCCTTTCTTGCCCTTTGGATTCTTTTTCCCCTTGGTCAGGCCTTGGCGGTTGCGGTACAGACGCACGGCGATGGGCAAGGCAAAAACCTTGCTGGGGGCCCAGAAGGGAAAGGCGACGATCAGAGTCAGCACAACCCAGTCATGTCCCCAACTGACCAGAGATTTGGCACGACTGGAGATGAGCGGATCGTAATGCATGCCAGCGCCATAGAGGGTCAGGCCTCGTTTGCGGCAGAGGGTGTCGTCAACGGCCCAGAGGAGGGTCGCGCCTGGAGCAAGAATCGTAACGACCAGCATTGCCAGGAACATGGAGAAGCAGTCGAGATCCCAGGCGGCATGGCTAAAGAAACGGTGAAACCGCGACCAGTGTCCGTCGCCGACATGGCCACTGGAGAAGATGAGTTCGGTGACGTAGCGGTGACGCTGGGAGAGAATCCAGCCTGTGACGATCACCACGAATGTCTGGTAGGTCGGGGCCGTGAAAACCGGAGTGAAGTTCTGTAGCACGGTGAGGAAGGAGTCGGTAAGTTCCATGGGTCGGCTTCCTTGCCTTGGTGTCTTGTTGCGACCTGTGAACCAAGACAGGATGCCAGGAATCAGCGGGGAAGCCGACGTGTTTTTCTGATCAGTCGCCCCCGTCAAAAGTGCGAAACTCGAACTTAGAAACTATCTCAATACCCCCAAGAATCGGCTCAAGGCAGTGAGCAAAACCGGGTTCTGAGATAGTTTCTTAGCCTCGTGGACTTCGCTCTGGACGACGCGGAGCTCGGCTATCGACAATCTCTGGCCGAGCATCAATCACTGGGCTCGAGCTGGCTCGGGCTCTGCCTCACGTTGCTACACCAGGGCCGCCCCGCGGAGTCAATCAAGGCACGCCGCAACGCTCTGACCTGCTCGTTGACGCCACCCCAGCGAGCGACGATCGAAAAACCTCAGGCCATGCTGGCGCGATACGACGGTCATTAACCCGCCGCGGACCGGTCGACTGCTTACCACACCCTCAAAACGAACTTGCCGCCTCTGGGCTTCTCGAACGGACCGGGGAGCGGATTGGTCTCGTTCCTGGGCTCGCCGAAGTAATCGGCATTCAAGCGTAGGGGTGAGCCATCGGGCTGCTCCCAGGGCAGGTTCGGAACGCTCGCCTTACCAAGCCTCTCGGTCGTCACCAGGGTGCGGGTCTGTTCGGCGACCCAGGCCGAATCGGTCTTCAATTCGAGGTTGAGCCCGGCCTCTGACTTCACCAGCTTGATCGCGGGATCGAACTCCGGCCGCACAAGCGGGCTGGCTTCCTGCCTGGAGGGCCGGGCGCCCTTGAGAAAGACGTTGCCCTCCATCGCGACGGGCAATCGTGCCAGGTCATACACGCTCAGATCGCCGGGGCCCACGAACAGGTTGTTGTAGTAGCGGTCGTCGCCGAATGGGTTATCGTGCAGCCCGGCGACCGCCGTGGAGTGAGCCTTGAGGAACGGCGTCTGGCGGGCGTCGTAAGGAATGATCCGCAGGGATCCGGTGAACAAGTTATGAACGTAAGCGCCGCCCCGCGAATCG
Organism: uncultured Planctomycetaceae bacterium; assembly: GCA_963797295.1. GTDB lineage: Bacteria > Planctomycetota > Planctomycetia > Isosphaerales > Isosphaeraceae > Aquisphaera. The sequence continues at coordinate 4,707 of CAWCPP010000048.1, read as the reverse complement.
CTCGTCAGCGACACGGGTGAAAGGAAGATGTTGTTGTCCACCAGGAACGGGCCATGATCGACCTCAACGAACAGGTCTTCGGCCTCGACGTTGTCGTGCAGAAGATTCCCCGAGACCCGTGTGCCCTGCGCCATCCAGTCGAGCCAGATTCCTCGAACTGTCTTGTAAATATGATTGTGCACAATTTGCACGTCGACCGCGGCATGGAACTTGATGCCCGCCATCTCGGCACCCGTGAACAGCCGCCGGACGTGGATGTCGTGAATGGTATTCCCGCTCACCACGCTGAACACGGCTCCCAGGCTACCGACAATGCCGGCCTGCTCGCAGTGCGAGATGGTGTTGTTGCGAACGATGTGGTGGCCGATCGTGTCCTTGTTCCAGCCGGTCTTGAGGGCGCGTTCGATTGTCTTGACATAGCCCTCCGCGCTATTGGCCGACGTGTTATCCCACTCATCTCCATACTTCCCCAGCGCAATGCCCGAGCACGTCGAATGGCTGATGGTGTTGTTCTCGATGATCCAGTCCTTGCTCCAGTGCGTGCCGACCAGTCCCACCTGTTCGGCGGTCGGCGGAGCCCACGGCGTGGCGGCGTGCCGTAGCGCAAAGCCGCGCACAGTGATGTAATTCCTGCCCGGCTGATCGGGATAAAACACCGTCCGGCGAACGTTGATTTCCACCATCTGTTCATTCGGATCGACGCCCGGGAACTGCGCCCAGATGGTCGTGTCGTTCTTGTCCACTTCGGCAAACCAGAGCGAAGTTTTGGGAACCGGCTTGAAAACCTCATCCTTACGGGCCGCCTCGGCCAGCCAGTCGCTGTTGAGGTACACAGCGCCGGTGTGATGCGGCCGTCCTTTGGGTTCGAACCAGTCGCCGTGGATGAGATCGCTGTAAGGATTGAAGTGGCCGAAGAAGGTCTTGGGAAGCGATGCCTTCCAGACATCGCCTTGCACCCGCACCCAGTTCTTGACGACTTCCGAGCCGCGAATCTCGACTTTCTCCCCCGGAGCGGCCTGGTAGACGATGCGCTTGGCGTCGGACTCGCCGCCGCGCGGCGGGTTGATCCGCTCGCGGTAGATCCCTTCGTGCACGGTGATGACATCGCCGGGCTGCGCCAGGTCGGCCGCGTGCTGGATCGTGCGGAACGGTGATCCTTGCGTCCCGGAGTTTGTATCATCACCGCGTCTGGCGACGTGAAACTCGGTCGCATGCGCCGCGGTACTCAGCGCAAGCAGGCACGCAACTTGGATGGCTGCGGTTTTCATGTTGTCTCCTCTGGAGCTGGGAGGCAGGCTCTTGCCAGTCATGGAAAAAGCCTGAAAGTTTCGGTCGCGGGGCCGGCGCGGCGGGTTTGGCAGCTCAGATTGTTCATCTTCAGCGTATCAGCCAGGAAGGCCCCATGCCAGACTCTGCCAAGGCCGGTGAGCGCGTGCTGGATCACACCTCGCGCACCCGTTAGCCTGGGAGGAGATGATCTCCGGCCACGAAGCCGTGGCCTCGGCCATTCCGGGGCAACCTCTATGAGACAATACGTCTTCACATCTGGTTTTGTTGTATTCTGTGCAACGCTCGTGCTTGCCGCGCTCTTCCCGCGCGGGCCGACGAGCTTGACCGCGGCTGGCACGATCCGCCTGCAGCGGCAAAGCCTTGGGTCTGCTGGTTCGTGATGGACGGCAACTTCCGTCGCGAGGGGATCACGGCCGACCTGGAGGCAATGAAACGCGTGGGGCTCGGAGGCGTGCTCTTCATGGAAGTGGACCTGGGAATACCCAGGGGCCCGGTCCCGTTCATGAGCCCCGCGTGGCGGGAGCTGTTTCAGCACGCCAACAAGGAAGCAGCCCGGCTCGGCCTCACGATCACCATGCCCGCCAGCCCGGGCTGGACTGGTAGCGGAGGTCCCTGGGTGAAGCCCGAGCAATCGATGCAAAAGCTCGTCTGGACCGAGTTGGCCGTAGAGGGGCCGAAAAGGCTAGAGGGCACGCTGTCGCAACCGTCCGAGGTCGCTGGTTACTACCGCGACGTGGCCGTGCTGGCGTTCCCCACGCCGGTCGGGTCATATCGCATCCCCGACATTGCCGAGAAGACCCTCGCGCATCGCGGCCACTTCACGTCGGAACGTGGAGTCGCATCAATGATACCGACACCCTCGAATCGTCCGACCTTGCCCACCGACCAGGTGATCGCACTCGACAAGGTCGTCGATCTGACCGACCGGCTCAAACCGGGTGGGCGGATCTCGTGGGATGTCCCTGCCGGTCGCTGGACCATCGTCCGTTTCGGCCACACAAGCACAGGCGCGACCACCCGCCCTGCTCCACTGCCGGGATTGGGGCTGGAGTGCGACAAGCTCGATAAGACCGCGCTCGACGCTCACTTTCACGACTTCCTCGGCAAGCTGCTCACCGACATTCACCCACTCGCCGGAAAGTCGCTCGTATCCTTACATATTGATAGCTGGGAGATGGGCCCGCAGAACTGGACCGGACGGTTTCCGGACGAATTCCGCAACCGCCGGGGCTATGATCTCAGGCGCGTATCTGCCGGTGATGACCGGGCGGGTTGTGACAAGCGAGGAATTCTCCAGCGGTTTCTGTGGGATCTTCGGCAGACCGTCCTCGAGCTGATCGTCGAGAACCACGCCGGTCATCTCGCGGAGCTTGCCCATGCCCACGGGCTCGGCCTTTCGATCGAGCCCTACTATGGGACGCCGTGCGACGACATGACCTACGGTTCTCGGGCCGATGTGCCGATGGGCGAGTTCTGGACCGACACATTCGAGTCGTGGTTCGCCTGCACCGAGGCAACCTCAATCGCCCACATCCAGGGCAAGCGGATCATCCAGGCCGAGGCCTTCACATCCGGTGACGGCGAGTGCTGGAAGGCACACCCGGGCTCGCTCAAGGGGCGCCGGCTCGGCGACTGGGCTTTTTGCGAAGGAATCAACCGCCTGGTCTTCCACCGCTATGCCCACCAGCCCTGGGACTGATCGCCGCCCCGGGATGACGATGGGCCCGTACGGCATTCATTACGAGCGGACGACGATCTGGTGGGACCGGTCGGACGCCTGGATCGCGTACCTCACACGCTGCCAGTTCTTGCTCCAGCGTGGGTTGCCGGTGGCCGACATCCTTTTCCTGGAGCCGGAAGCCTCGCCGCAGGTCTTTCAGGCCCCGGCGTCAGCCACGAAGGGGAGCCTGCTGTCCCGGCTCGGCTACAACTTCGACGGCTGTACGCCCGAGGCTTTGCTCACACTGGCCCGCTTGGTCAGTGACGGACGGATCATGCTGCCCGATGGGATGAGCTATCGCATGCTCGTCCTGCCGAGAACCCCGACCATGACGCCGCGCCGGTAGCAAGGTCAAGCAGCTCGTGCATGTCGGCGCGACCGTGGTGGGAAGTCGACCCCTACGCTCGCCGAGCCTCAGCAACTACCCGTACTGTGATCGCGAGGTTTTGCGTCTCGCCGACGCACTCTGGGGCAACACACCTGATCACGAGGGCATGGTCCAGCGGAGCATCGGTTCCGGCCGGCTCATCACGGGCCACGCCCTGGCGAGCATGAGTCTGTATCCCGACTATGACGCGCTTGCGGCAATCTTCAGACCGCGGCCGTCCCGCCCGACTTCGAGGCCGAGCACGATTTGCGATTCACTCACCGCCGAGACGGCGAGGCCGAGATCTATTTTCGTCGCCAACGGCCAGCCAACCGCGGTTCGATCGGAGTGTACGTTCCGCGTGGCTGGGAGGTGCCGAGCTCTGGGATGCGGTGACCGGGGAAAGCCGCCACGCGACGACCTACCGCCAGCACGAGGGCCGCACAAACGCTACCCTAGGAGCTCGCACCCAACGGTTCAGTGTTTGTGATTTTTCGGGGGGCCGGCGGTGAATCGCCAGCAATGACACCCAACGCACCGCAATTCTTGATATTGCGCACCTCAGCGGTCCCTGGAAGATCCAATTCGACCCCAAAGCCGGCGGGCCGGCTTCGTCCGTCGAGTTCGCCGAACTGGAGGATTGGACGAGACGGCCCGAGGCAGGCATCAAGTATTATTCGGGCACCGCCTTGTACGCAAAGACGTTTCGGGCACCCATTTCGCCCAGCGGTCCAAACCAACGGCTCGTCCTCGATCTCGGGAGGGTCGCGGTGCTGGCACGGATCAAGCTGAACAGCCAGGTTCTGGGCACGGTCTGGACTCCTCCGTACCGCGTGGACGTCACCGGGAAAATCCAGCCCGGTGAGAACACGCTCGAAGTGGAAGCAGTCAATCTGTGGCCGAATCGGATGATTGGCGACAAGACCCGCTCTCAAGCCGAGCGAGTGACATGGAGCACATGGGATCCATTCAAGGCGGATTCTCCTTTGCTGGAGTCGGGTCTGCTCGGGCCTGTGCATGCAGACCGAGAGAATTCAGCAGGGCAATAGATGACTGGTGTCGTACTGCTCAGGCAGTCAAGGTTCGGCATCACCGCTCTCGGCAGCTTGCCGCACGCGGATCAGTGCCCGGGCTCGTTGGTGGTGGCGGAGCCGGATTGGGTTCCGGATGTGCCGGATAGGGCGACATCGGCTCTTGCGGCCGAGGGATGGTCGGGAAGTCCGGCGGCGGTGAAGTTGGCGTCTCGGGTTTACCGGGGACCGGAATCGCGTCGGGATCGGGAGTATCGGGCATCTGGCAAACTCCTGTAAAAGGCTGAAGACTTTCTTCG
>CAWCPP010000047.1:0-366646 GCA_963797295.1 uncultured Planctomycetaceae bacterium | reverse complement strand
AGGAAGGCGGTGCCGAGTGCCGCTACGACAAGCAGCTCTTCGTCAAGTACTACAAGGACGAGGAGACCGGCAGCCAGCACCTCGAACTCCTGACTGGCCGACGACGTTCAGGCCGCCCGGCAGGATCCGAACGTCATCGTGGACGTTATCTCGGTCAAGGTCGCCGGCTTCCCCTACGGCTTCGCCGCCGAGAGCGTGACCGATCGGCAACGACGACGAGGGCAACGACATCCAGCAAATGTTTCTCGAAGGAGAGCGACGAGTACAAGCGGCTGCAGATCCGCAAGAAGCGGCGCGGCATGTCTTCGTCCGCGCCAAGCGCGAAATCGACACCCTCGACGCCTTCCCCACCTTGGGTCGGACAAGGCCAACGGCTGGCGATTGGCCCGTGCTCCAGTCCTACGCGCTCACTGGGGCGTTGAGGTCCGGTTCGGGCCGAAGCTCGACGAAGTCTTCGGCATCGGCAACGACAAGCAGACGGTGAGCCCGATCGAGGATTTCTGGAGGGTACTGGCCAAGGCCGAGGTCGATGCGCGGTTCACGCGAGGAGTCGCATCCAACGGCACAGTGCGGAACAAGGAGGACGAGGAGCAGGCCCGGAGAGGCGGAAAATCCCGAGCAGCCGAACCCTGCGACCGACGCGGCCGCCGCCGCCGACGCCGTCGTCGACGATGGCCAGCCGCTGCCCGAGGAGCGGGTCGAAGGAAGCGCAGGAGGACTTCGAGGCGGCGGTTGAAGAGCAGGTCGAGGAGACCGGCAAGCCCGCGACGAGATCGAGGAGGCGCTGAAGCAGCAGGCCCAGCGGAAGAAGTACGCAGTCAAGTTCTTCAGTCTCCGAGGGCGGCGTCTTCTACAAGCCCGGCTTTGGCAACGGCTCCAGCGTGTCGCCTGGGTCAACACCGCGCATCCTTTTTTCCAGGTCTTCTACACGGAGATCGCGAAATCGGGAACCCTCGCGCCCGGCAGGCCGTCGATCTTCTACTGCTGGCCCTGGCAAGGCCGAACTCAAGACGAAGGGTGCCAACCGCCTCTTTTACGAGAACCAGCGGGAGAATCTGTGGAGCCCGTTCCTGAAACTCGGGCTGTCGATCCTCGAGGACATGCAGTCGGCAACCCTGACGAGCAGCAAGAAGAACTCTGATCCCGGCGACCTGCGTCGCATCACACCGAAACCCGGAGGCCGTGGGTCCCTCGCCCGCGGCCTTGCTTCGGTTCCGCGCTTGGCGGCCGCCACCGGCCGGGCCTACCCGTGATCGACTGGGCTTGAAGATCGCCCGGCCGGGCCATATTATTCCGGTTGAGGCAGCGCAGCCGGCGGTCAAAGTGCCGCAATGCAGCTCGATCTGCGAGGCCTTATTCCTGCGTCGGTCCGCCGTGGGCCCGGACCGCCGAACCGAGGCCCCGTAGGCTGAAAGGCTTGGCCGTGCCCGCCTCCGCCACCCTCCCGCACGTTACCCCCTCGCACTCCTGCGCGCCTCCCAGTCGACCGGCCCCGACGCGACTGCCGGCCCGCGAGCCCTGGTCGATCGATTCGGCAGACTCGTAAGAAGTCATCGCCCAGACCTGCCGCGTCCACCTGACGACCAGGAGCGGGACGACGTCCTCGCCGAGACCTACCAGCATTTGCTGAATCCCGACATCGCTCGCTTCAAGCCCCGACGCGGCAAGCCCCAGCACTACTTCAAGGGGCTGGTTCAGAATGCCGCGCAAAACCATGACTCAGCTCGGCCGCGACGCCGGAAGCTCATGGTTCTGTGAACGCTCGAAGGGCAAGTCTCGTTCGCTGTAACATGGGCCGCGAACGCGACACTCGGGCTGGCGACCCTGCGGGTCTCGTCATCCGCCATCCGAGCTCCGCGGTCGCCGCATCGCCGGAGTCGAAGCCGAGACAGCATCTGATCTTCGTCCTTGCGACAGGCACGTGCCGCCCCGCGCGGGCCCTGAAACTTTGCTATTGGGACGATTGGCCGATTCAGAGTATAGCAGTGCATCTGGGAGGAGCCGTTTCGCCCTCGCCCGGAAATCGACCACTTCTTCGCTCGGATGAGCGCTGGACGCTACAGATTCGGCAGATTACTCAAACGGACGCATCACGTTTGATATCTTCGGGGTTTCTGGTGGTTTGGGTCAAGACCGGATTGCGTATTTCCGAAGTGGCAAGCATGGATAATGGACGGACGCGGCGAACCCTCCTGTCTGCGACTTACAGCCCGCCGGAACGCGCCCAACATTGGAACGGAGTCCGGTCAGAGGCGCCGCCGGAAGCGATCCAAATGATCAAGACCAGAGAAGAAATGATGCATCGATTATCGCCATCGATCGGTTCATCGTGGCGACGAGAGATTCAGGGTACAAGGGGACGAAGAGCGCCGTTGCCGAGTTGGTGGACAATTCGCTGCAGGCCGGCGCCCGCAACGTCAGCATCGGTATCACCGTTCAGGATGACGACTCCAGCCACCCGCTTCGAATCTCCGTGCTCGACGACGGCTGCGGCATGGACAAGCGGACCTTGCGGCAGGCTCTCGCTTTGGCGGAAGTTCCCGCTTCAACGATCGTACCGGCCTCGGCCGATACGGCATGGGCCTGCCGAACAGTTCTCTGAGCCAGGCAAGGCGCGTCGACGTCTACTCCTGGCAGCGGCCCGGCCGTGTCCTCATTCCTACCTGGACGTGGACGAGATCGCGCAAGGCGGCGCACGCGAGGTGCCCGAGCCTGCACCGGCTATGCTTCCTGACTGGGCCGGAAAGGTCGAAAGCCAGAGCGGAACGCTGGTCGTATGGTCGAAGTGCGATCGCCTCGACCACCGCCGGGTCTCGACCATCGCTCGGAAACTGCTTTGCCCCTCGGGCGCATCTTTCGCTACTACTTGTGGGATGGGATGAACATTCTGGTCAATGGCGTCATGGTGCATCCCATTGACCCGCTCTTCATCCACGCAGGCTCGCCCGACCCAGGCGGCCTGATTTATGGCAATCCCATCGAATACACGATCGAAGCAAAGGATTCGAACGGCTTCGTCGATGCTACAGGCACTGTCACCGTTGTCTTCTCGGAGCTGCCGGTCCGCGCCTGGCACACGCTTTCGAACGAGGAGAAGCGTCAGCTTGGGGTCAGTAACGGTGCCGGCGTCTCGGTGGTTCGGGCGAATCGCGAGATCGATTTTGGGTGGTTTTTCATGGGTACCAAGCGGCGTGAGAATTATGATGACTGGTGGCGATGCGAGATCCGCTTCGATCCGATTCTTGACGAAGCGTTCGGGATCACGCACACCAAGCAGCAGATCCGCCCCAAGACTACCTGCTCGAAATCCTGACGCCGGATTTGGAGAACGTTGCGAAAGCCCTGAACAGCCGGGTGCGGCAGTCGCATGTTCAGGTGCGCGATGTCGACCGCACTGTCGAGGTCGAAAAGATTGCGGCCGAAAAGGACCAATTGCTGCGGCCGTTACCCAAGCCCAGTTCACCGATCGAACAGGAGTCTGTCGTGGAGAACCTCGCGAAGCGCCATCCTTCGCTCCGCGATGTCCCCGGCCCCGAGGAGGGCCGCAACCTCCAGTATCGCATCGTACAGGACGCGGTAAAGGATACCTCGCTTTTCAGCTTCGCGATCAAGGACGGCCTGTTCGTCCTCGTTCTGAATCCCGAGCACCCGTTTTATAAGAAGGTCTACAAACCGCTGATGGAGAACGAGACAAAGGAGAACAAGGAACTGCGAAGCCGGCTCGATTTGCTGATCCTTTCGGCAGCCCGCGCTGAAGCCGCCGCGACCCGCGATTCGCAACGTGAGACACTCGCCCAGTTCCGGAAGGTCTGGAGCGACAATGTGGCCACGTTCCTGAACGGGTAGAGTGGGGGCCGCGATGACTGAAACCGTCTGGTCGCCCTTCGAGCCGGATTTCCCCGAAAGCTGCAATGGCCCTTTGCTCCTGGCCGATCTTGCACGCGAACTGTGCCAACGTTAGGGACTTCACCGAAAGGCGCGAGAGAAACGTTACGATCGATCGTGCCGGCGGCGGGCGATTGCGCGATCGGGAAAGTGCGACGCGGCCGCGGGGCAGGTCTATCTCACCGCCGTGCATGTCCTGGCGGATTTGGCCAAGCAAGGCTGGAGCGTTCGGCTCAACGGGTCCCTGATCGAGGTCTTCCGGCCAGGAAACGGCTGCCGCCGACAGCGCCGAGACGCGACCGCATCCGCGGCCAGCTCCACGCCGAGCGCGACGAGCAATTGAGACAACCTGCCACGAAGGCGTTCGTCCGCTCGATGGAAGCCCGGCAGCTCTTCGGCGAGCATTTCGTCTCCATCTTTTCGTTGATGCGCGATCGGCCGCGAGTTGCAGGGCAAGCTTGAAGGCGATACGCGAGGCACAACCGAGGAAGAACGCCTCGAACTCGCCTCGGTCACGATCAAGCCGTACCTGCAATTCATCCGCGGCGAGGAGCGCTGTCTTTGGACGGGTTTCGGCTGATCGACATCTGGCGATACTTCCGTCACACCTGGGCAACCGCATATAAGAGCGTGCCCGGTCGATCAATCATGGTCCTCGTTCGCGATGCGGCTGTCGCCTGCCACCCGGTGATCGGCATTGCTGCCTTAAGCAGCGCTGCCGTGGCCGTGACTGTGCGTGATGAGAAGATCGGCTGGACGGCGGCCAGCGTCATCGAGGAACTCCGCGATCGCCCGACGACGAAGCTCGCCAGGTGGCTGAAAGAGACCGTGGACGCGGCGATCAGTGAAATCTACAAGGTCGATTTCTTCGAGGACGAGACTCTGTCCCCCCGCGACATCAAGAAGCCATCGGCCGCTACGGTCAGGAAACTCGAGGAGCAAGGCCGTCAACAGCGGATCGAGCATCACCGCTTTATGGAGGCCGGCACCTATAAGAAGGTCGAGCCGGACGACGGACTTTCAGATGATCATTGGGAGGCGCAGGCCCGCAATCCGCTCTTCAGGAGCAAACGCGCGTTAGAGCTTGCGCAACTTCTGAGAGTCCGGATGGTGCTGGGGCGTTATTTCAGCGACACGCCATCGAAGAACACACTGGTCCAACTCGTAAGTGACCCCGAAGGGCGTGAGGCAGTGGCCAAGATAGTGCGAAAGGCAAAAGCCGACCGTGTAGGTACAGCCATCGCCGATCTGACCGTCTGTGGCGCCCTGCCGCCGTACAATGAACTCCTGGGCGGCAAATTGGTCGCGATGCTTCTGGTGAGCCCGGAGATGGTCCGGGAGTACCAGCGGCGATACGGCGGGGTCTCGAGCATCATCGCGTCGTCGATGGCGGGCCGGCGCGTTGTGCGCTGCGGATCTCGTATTCATTGGAACATCGTCGCTCTACGGCCAGAGGCCGAGTCAGTATGACCGCATCCGGATTCCCGGTGACCTGGAATCCGAAGGGGATGGGCTGCGGTACGTGTATCTCGGGCGGACCCAGGGAATCGGCACGTTTCAGTTTGGCGATAAGACCGTGGCCGAGATGGCCCGGCTCCTGGCCCAATCGAAGAGGGGCCAGCAGGTAAACAGCGTGTTCGGCGAGGGGGTTAACCCACGGCTTAGGAAGATCCGCGACGGCCTGGACGCTCTGGGGCTGGCGACCGATGATCTGCTGAACCACGGTGGCCCCAGGCTCGTTTACGGGGTCGAACTCGCGGGAATGTGCGGCCCTACCTCTTAGGTATGGACAAGCGCCCGAAATATATCCTCGGGCTGAAGGGCGTGCGGCAGCGGTCGGCCATGATTTCCGAGTGGTGGGCTCAACGTTGGCTGCTTCCTCGAATCGCCAGGGACGAAGTGCTGGAGCGGGTTGCTGCCCACAATCTGATTCACCCGATCAAGCACGGGCGGCGGGTCGATTTGCATCGCGAAGAAGGCTACCTGCCGGGCGTCAAGTGGGACTGAAACAATACCTGCCACATTGGCTTAGGCCTGTGCCGCTGCACGCCGCCATGCGGCAAGCGGGTGCATTGCAGGGAGGCGCGGTTGGACATTGCTTGATCAGGGCAGGGGAATTTCGATTGGATAGGCTCCTTACTATCGGAGATTGACATGAGTATCAGCGCTGAGGCATTGAAAACTCTCCAGGCCGATTATCAGCGCGTGACTGCGCGTGCGATGCCCCGAGTTTTATTGCCCCATCATGAACCAATCCGGGACCGGAACGAGGGGATTAATGGATGGCCACATCCTGCCGCAGTGCATCAGATCGGCGTCGTGGCGCAACGGTGATTCAGCGGGCCGATGTCGATAACGTCTTTGGAAGAATCGAGGCGGTACTCGGTGAGTTCCTGAACAAACCTTACTACGATCTGCCGGAGCTCTACAGGCGGTCACAGGGGCTTACGATCACCGGGAGAAGCGGGGCACCGGCCCCAGCGTTTTTCGCATCGGCGAAAGCGGCTCCGCCGTTTCCGCAAGTCGGCCTGGCGGACAAGAAGGGCGGCATCATCGCTGCTCCTTTCGTCAAAACGCCTATGGACCGGGTCGATGAATACGACGGGCCGGTTGACGTTGAAGGCGAATTGGTGTTTTCGGTCCCGGCGTTGGCGGTGTCGCTGATCAAGTCGGCACACCTGGCGCTTTTCAGGCTGATGGGTTATCGCTGGGTGTTTGACCCGGCTGGCCAATATGTGGGCAGACAGCTGGCAACAGTTGTTGAAGGCAAGGCCGATGCAGATGCCGTAAAGCACGTGGCGCACGAGTTGCCGAACTGTTTCAGTATCGTGCCAGGCCAGGCCGGTTCCGAGGATACGCTGGTGTCACGCCGGCTCGTGCTGCATTTTGACTATTACGACGGATCAGAGCACCCGCTTGAGCATGGAATGGATACCTGGGGAGTATCGTGCCTGTTCAACGTCAATGAGCATCAATTCATCGTGACTCTGCCGTTCACCTCGCGCCTGGATGGGCTGACCGGTGCGCTGGAACGGTACAGAAGCTGGCTGAGTGAGCCCTGCGCGAAACATACCGGTTATGAATGCTGGGTACGGTCCGATGGCGAATTGGAGCATTCGCGGACTGGATTCAACATCACCGCGGGCAGCAATGAAACTGCATTCGCAGGCCCGGAGATTTCCGGCTGACCTGCGGCGTCAGAAGCGGGATCAATGCGGCTCGATGTTGATCGAGATGCGCTCGACGATGTTGCGCGTGACCTTGCGCCGCCTGCGGTCGTAGAGGCGGGTGGTGCGCGGGTCGGCGTGGCCGGCGAGGTACTGCACGTCTTCCAGCGCCGTGTTTTGCTCGAGCAGGTCGGTGATGGTCGTGACGCGGAAAGAGTGCGGCGAAAAGTCGGTGGGCAGGCCCGGCCGCCTTGAGCCGGCGCTTCATCATGCGGCAGATGTCGATGCCGGTCATTGCGTTGGCGGTGAGGTTTCCGGTCTTGCCCGCGGCGGTGCGAAAGAGGGGGCCGTCGGCGATGCCGGCGGCCTGGACGTAGGCGAGCAGAATCTTCTGGAGATCGGCGCGGACCGGGATTTCGCGCGACTTGCCGCCTTTCTCCGCGAAACGCAGCGCGTATTGCGTTCCGTCGTGCCGGAGGCTCTTGAACGTCAGCTTGGCGACGGCGCCGACGCGGGCCGCAGTGAAAGCGAGCACGGCGAGGATCGGCCTGGTCGCGCAGGCCCACGAGATCGGGCCTGGTTCCGGATTCGTCCTCATAAGCTGGTCTCGATCGACTTGATCAGCGTTTCGGCCTGCTTGCGCTGGATCTCCGGCGTCTTGCCTTCGACAACGGAATAGCGCTCGGCGCGGACGGTGGCGGCCGGGTTGATGTACGATGACGTGGCGGTTGACCAGCCGGTCGAAGAACTTGCGCAGGGCCGCCAGATGGAGCTTCTTGGTGGGGACGGCGACGTCCAGTTCCTGGAAATACTGTCCCGACGCAGACCGGGCGTGATGTCGAGCAGCTCACAGGTCCTGCCGCTCGCCCAGGCGAGGAATTTCCGGACGGCATGGATGTAATTCTTGCGGGTGTGGGCGTTGGCGATCTCGCCCTGGAAGAACTCGTCCCAGGCGAAGCCGGCGTTGCGGCCGGCGGAGGCGATGATGGCCGGCGGGGGTAGGGATGGCCGTGCCGCCGGTCGCGGGAACGGGCTGTCGGCTCATCTGACACGGTCATGGCTCACCGCCTCATTGGCGACTGTCTCGGTTTCCGGCTCGGGGGATTCGCAGTGATCGGCGATCCAGGTCTTGCGCGGATCTAGCCACGCGGCGCAAGCCCTGCTGATGCTCGTAGACGAACGCTATTCAGCTGGCAGTGATTACGATGACCGCCGCACAATCTTCGTCGGCATCGGCAGTATGTGACGGAACGCACTGCCACCGTGATAAGCGTGTCGAGATCATCGGTCTGAAGCTCGCCGCGCAAACTCGCAGCCGATCCCCGTTGCCTCGCGTTTCCCGCCTTCATTGCATCAGCTCCGGCCAATCTGTTGACGTATGGAAACACGCGGAGAATCTCGACTGCGACTGGACTCGCGCGATAGACGACGATGTACGGGACGCCGGGAACGACTACCTCCCTGGTGCCCTCAAACCGGCCCTGCCGGCCGGATTGAGGGAATTGCCGCAGCCGTTTGGTGCTTGCGACGATTCGCTTGAAGACGAACCGCGCGGCCTTTGGATTTCTCGAGGCGAGGTAATCATAGTGAATGTCGAGGGCGACGGAGGCCTCGCGGAGCCAGACGACTTTCATTGGGTCCACTTGGCAAACAGTCGCTCCATTTCCTCGTCGGAGGCGAAATCACCGGCGTCGGCCTCGGCGATGGCTTTCTTAATTTCTTCGATTCGCCACTGGTGGTAGGCCAAGTATTGGTCGATGGCGACCTTGATCAGGTAACTGCGATCCCGGTCATCGACCTTCGCCATCTGATCGAGCAAGGCAATTTTGTCCGCCTCAAGGCGAACCGTTACATTGGACTTTTCCATGATGTGCTACCGTCTTGTTGAATTGCAGTAGCATTATATATACATGATTATAGAATGCGTCGCAAGCCTTTTCATCACGCCGCAATACACCGCACTTCACGCTAGACAACGTCCTTTGTCTATCGCTATGCCCGGCCATGCCGTGTCTCTACCACTGACAGCTTGTAATCTTCCGAGCTATTTGTCACCTTTTCTTCTGCGATAAATGTCACCCACCTGAGCGGGGTGACACAGGCAAGGAAACCAGGGTTTGATTTACTGACCCGGCGTCTTCATCTACGCCACCGCAAAGTCCCGCGTTGCTTGGTAAAGAAACTCAGACAAGGAATCAAAGACAGGCCAAGACCCTTAGCCACGGGTTTCTTTACGATCGGTGGCGACGCGGAAGGTGCCAAATAGCGATGAAGAATTAGTGTCATTTATTTCTGAAGATTACAGTTCAGATCCCGGACATCAACGAAACTGTCATAAATATTTAACAAAGCTTCAGCAATTTAATCGGCCGGTTGTCATAAAACTGTCACAATGTTAATGTATGATAAATAGATCGTGGCGGCGTTGACGCGATCATTAGTATCTAAGCGGCGCAACATGATTGTTTATCATTCAACATCTAAAAGAAGGACTATTTTATGTCTAGACTCACTTCAACTTTAGCCTGTGCGCTTGCATTCACTACGCTCGGACTGCCAGTCTCCCCTGTGATGGCCGCAGGAGGATCGCAAGCCGATTGCCAGTCATGCGCACTAAAACAGGCTTTGGTAGTAGATTTAAGTTGTAAATATGTAGCTCCAGTGTGGATGGGAAATAATTATGGTACTTATCCACTGACATTCTATGCGGGCAGCGAGACTCCTGCCTGTCGGCCTTTTTCCGAGCTGTTAGGGAGCATGGTTAATATTTACGCGGATTTCCATTCTGATATTAACTGTATTAGGGGAGTTTATCCCCTCGGCAATAATTCTGCTCAATGTCAGTATAATAGTACCGGAAAGTTTTGGGATGGAACGTATAATAGTTTTGCAGTTATATGCGGGCACAAGTAAGATATAGTTGATCAAACACGCGGCTGGGCGGTAGGGCGGGGGCTACCTGACCCGGCCGTAGGGAGCCGCAAGGTAATGTGTTAAGCGTCTTTTGTTACTATAAGATGATGACTGAAGGGACCAGCTATCGCCAATCCATCGCCGGATTTACGCTCCTGGAGCTATCCGTGGTGCTGCTAGTGCTGTCGTTGATGGCGGCAGGCGTATTCTCTGCTCTGACCCAGAATAAGCGTATCGCCGACGCTTCAGCCTTGCCGGCCAAGCTCGACGTCATAGGAACCGCCCTGAGTAATTTCCGCAATCTGCACGGTCGCCTGCCTTGCCCGGCGGATGGTACGCTGGCAATGAACAGCCAGTATTTCGGTGTCGAGGGCGTGAGCACGGGTGCATGCACTACCGGATCGACCTATAACGCCAGCAGCCGCACCGTCGCCGCAGCGCCGGCCCGACTGCCGATTTCTTTGATGGCAGCCACACGGTTGGCGGAGTGGTGCCGGTCAAGACGCTGGGGTTGCCGGATGACGCCATGTTCGATCCCTGGGGCGGTGCCTTCACCTACGCCGTCGATCAGCGATTAACCGCTACCAACGCGTTCACTACCTACTGCCCCAATAGCAGTTCGGTCGGCAGCATCACGATTCAGGACGGCAGCGGCAATAACCGTATTCCTACCGCAGGCGAGCCTAATGTCTTTGCCATCGCTGCCGTCATCAGCCACGGCCCCAATGGCCATGGCGCTTACCAGTTAGGCGGCAATCGTAAGGCTGTCGGTTCGAACAATGCCGACGAACAGACCAATTGCCACTGCGACAATACGGCCACGGCCAACGCCTATAATGCCACCTTCGTCATGCATGCGGCGAATACTACTAACTTCTCAGACCCGACTTACACGTATGATGATACTATACGTTATTACCTGAGGATGAATGTTCTTAGCAATGCAGATAAAGAGGGCAAAACTTGTATAACTCAAAAAATCTGGGTGGCGGACACGTTCAACAACCGAGTGCAGGAGTTCGACGGCAGTGGCACCTACCTCAACCAGTTCGGCTCCGGCGGCACCGGCAACGGGCAATTCGGGGAACCGATGGGCGGCGCTATCGACGCCAGCGGCAATATCTGGGTGGTGGATTACGCCAACAGTCGGGTGCAGGAGTTCAACAGCAGCGGCACCTACCTCAACCAGTTCGGCTCCTTCGGCTCCGGCAACGGGCAGTTCAGTTTACCGGAGGGCGTCGCAATCGACGCCAGCGGCAACATTTGGGTGGCGGATGCCGCCAACAACCGAGTGCAGAAATTCAACAGCAGCGGCACGTTCCTCTTGGGCATTGGGGCGGGGTATAACGGTGTCGGTGGCGTCATCGGGTCCTCCGGCTCCGGCAACGGGCAATTGTGGAACCCGATGGGCATCGCTATCGACGCCAGCAGCAATACCTGGGTGGCGGATGATGGCAACAACCGGGTGCAGGAGTTCAACAGCAGCGGCGTCTACCAGAGCCAGTTCGGCTCCTTCGGCTCCGGCAACGGGCAATTGGGTAACCCGTTGGGCATCGCTATCGACGCCAGCGGCAATATCTGGGTGGCGGATACCGCCAACAACCGGGTGCAGAAATTCAACAGCAGCGGCGTCTACCAGAGCCAGTTCGGCTCCTCCGGCTCCGGCAACGGGCAGTTCTCTGGCCCATACGGCATCGCTATCGACGCCTCCGGCAACATCTGGGTGTTGGATCACGGAAACAACCGCGTGGAGGAGTTCAGTAGCACCGGCACCTACCTCAACCAGTTCGGCTCCTCCGGCTCCGGCAACGGCCAGCTCAGTTTTCCGGGTGGCATCGTCATTCATTGAAGGAGTGTCGGTAAGGATTCTGGTAACTGCGGCATTGAATTCCTTGTATTGCTTGACGGTAGGATGCAGCTCTGCGACGTGAATCAAGTCTTTTTTCCATAAGTATTCCGCCAACAATCAGGCTACTGATAACCAAGAAGAGACTCAGCTTGATCAAGTGAACCCCCCCATTCCTTGGGGCATTGCGAAATAACTTGCAGCGCGGTATTTGATCAAGAGGTCCATTCACTGATTTAGTCCAGTGTGAGGAAGTACTGACGGCAAAGTTGAGTGCCAAGTTGTTTGCACCAAACCATCCCACCAAGCATGCGGATCGGCTTCGCTGTATCCCAGATAGCGCAATAAGGCAACATCAACATAAATCAGAGGCTGTTTAGACGGTAAGCCAGGCCGATGGGCCTTCTCCCTCTGGTCCAGCACTTGCTCAATGAGCGATATCATAGTGCTATCTGGGCCTGAACCCTTGATGGCGAGGCCGCCTGCCGTGATGCTGGCAGTGCTGTCTGGTGGTTGGCTAAGGCTGTAGTTGCCGGCGTCCGCGCCGCTGATCGAATAGCCGCTGAAACTCACCGTCTTGCCCGTGCCGACATTGGGGTCGCCGAAGTTGGCCGTGCCGTTGCTCAGGTTGACGGTATCGCCGCTGACCTTGCCGGAGAGGGACGCCGTGCCGGCGATGCTGTCGGAGGTCGTCGCGTCGTAGGTCTTGTCGGTACCGGACAGGCCAGTGATGGTCAAGGCTTTCTGGTTCACGGTCAACGTGCCGTTGGCATAGGCGAGCTGGTAGCCCAACGGACTGGTGAGCGACCCGGCGGCGGCGGTGATTGTCCACGGGGTAGCGCTGTAGTCGTAGTTTCCTGAGCCGCTGGTGGTGGCGTTGGTGGTGAGCAATGGGGAGCCGGAGAGCGCCGTGCCGGCATCGTCGGCGCCGACGAAGCCGGCATAGCTGGCGGTGAAGGAGCCGATGCTGCCATAAGTGCCGCTGATGTCGTCGGCGGTCACCGTGATGGTGGGCGACAGGGTGTAGAGCATCCCGTTGCCGCTGCCGAGGCTGGGGCAGGAGCCGCCGTAGGTGCAGGAATAGCGGTGGAAGGCCTCGGTCAGGCCGTTGAGCGTGTTGTCCGCCGGGTTTGTGGAATAGATCAGCCATCGCGGGCTGCCGCCATTGGTAAGGTCGATGGCGTTGGCTCCGTCGCTTGCGTCGCTGTTGATGAAGTTGCGCCGACGCCAGCGTGACGGCGGTATTGTTTGCCGAAGCGATTAGCTGTCCGGCCAGCGTCAGGTCGGACGTAGCCCCGGTGGTTTGGGCAAAAATGGAGGCGGCGCTGACGGCGGGCAGCGACAGGGCGTTTGCCGAGGTCAGCGAGACATTGCCCAGCGGTGCGCCGCTGCCCCACGCGCTGCCGAAGCTGAACGTGCCGGCCGTGGCAGTGAGGTCATATCCGCCGCCCACCGTCGAGGCGAAAGTGACGTTGCCGCCGTCGGTGGTAACGCTGCTGTTGCCGCCGTCGGTGGTAACGCTGCTGTTGCCGCCGAGGATGAGCGCATCGTTAAATGTGACGTTGCCGTTACTCGGGCCGTTGTTGGCGACAGTGAGCGCCCCGGCGGTGATCCCGTAAAGCATGATGTCACCGCTGGTCGTATTGGTATTGCCCGCGCCGGTGCCGATGGTGATGGAAAGCGCTCCCGTGCCGGTATCGAGTGTCGTGCCGGAGGCCATGGTGATGGCGGCGGCTCCGGTATCGCGGTCGGCATCCACGATCCCATTGGCGGCAGTATCGTTGGCCAGCAGGCTCAGATTGCCGCCGTTGGTGGTGATGTTGGCGTTGAGCAGGATGCTGTGCCCGGCATCCAGTGCGAGATTGCCCGGCGTCCCGCCGGTGACGGTCACAGCGTTGCTGACCGTGATGTCATTGTTGGCCTGGAGCGTGACATTGGTGCCGCCGCCAAGCACGGAAGCGAGGTACGACGTATCCACCGTGAAATCCGCCCCCGGCAGGAAGCCATAGGTCAGCGTGTTCGGGCTCATGCTCGTTGGTGCGACATAAATGACGCCGGAGGTGGTGAAGGGGACGATAAACGTATCCTCCGCCGTGTCTTCCGTGATGGTGCCGAGATCGGTATGGGCGGCCGAGCCGATGATGCTGTTGGCGGTGGAGATGGTGCCCGTGACGCCCGCCGTGCCGCTGCCGAACGTCGCTGCACCGAGGTTACTGTCCCAATTCGGGCTGTTCACCACGTAATTGCCGTTGGAGAGAAGAGTGATGCTGTTACCTGTCTGATCTCCGCTGCTGGAGCCAACCAGCGAGTTGGAAGAGGAGACAACGCCAGTAACGCCGGACGCTTCGTTGCCCCAGGTCGCCGCGCCGGTATTACTATTCCATTCTGGGCTCGCTACGACATAGTTGCCATTGGAAAGCACCACGACGCCCGAACCGCCAACATTATCATTGAAATTGGATCCGATCAGCGAATTGGAGGAGGAAATGGTATTGATGCCGTTGGAAGTCTGCCCGTTGGAGCCGTTGACCCACGTTACAGCGCCGTGATTGTTGTTCCATTGGGGGCTTGCTACGACGTAGTTGCCATTTGGGAGCGCCACGACTGCCGCACCCACGCTATCATTAGGGTTGGATCCAACCAGCGAGTTGGCGGAGGAGACGACACCGGTGACGCCGCTGGTGCCGCTGCCCCAAGTCACCGCGCCGATGAAGCTGTTCCAGTCGCTATCGTACATTACGTAATTGCCATTGGTAAGCGCGATGATGTTCGCGCCTACGAAATCATAGGTATTCGATCCGACCAGGGAGTTGGAGGAAGAAACCACGCCGGAGACGCCGCTGGTGCCGCTGCCCCAGGTCGCCGCGCCGATAGAACCATGCCAGCTACCGCTCTTCACCACGTAATTGCCATTGGTAAGCGCCACGGCCGCAATGCCTACCTCATCACCACTGTTTGAGCCGACCAGCGAGTTGGAGGAAGAGATAGTATTGTTATCGTTGGACGTCTGGCCGTTGGTGCCGTCGACCCACGTCGCTGCACCGAGGCCGTTGCCGTTCCCGCCATCCCAATTCGGGGTTAAGACCACGTAATTGCCGTTGGTGAGGGCAGCGACGCCGTTGAAGCCTATCTCATCGCCGCTGTTGGAGCCAACCAGCGAGTTGGCGGAGGAAATGGCGTTAATGCCATTCGACGTATGGCCATTGCTGCCGTTGACCCACGTTGCCGCGCCGAGCGTGCCGTCCCAATAGCTGCTGACCACTACGTAATTGCCGTTGGCAAGCGCCGTGACGCCGTTTTTAGCGGCAAATCCCTGACCGCAACATGTAGCGTAACTTAGAACGCTGCTAAACCCGGCATAATCCCCTGAACTGGAGCCGACGAGCGAGTTGGAGGAAGAAATGGTCCCGGTGACACCCGAGGTGCCGCTCCCCCACGTCGCCGCGCCGGTGCCATTGTTCCAGTTGCCGCTGGTTACAACATAATTGCCGTTGGAAAGCACGGTAATGCCCAGTAGATAATTAGCATAGAATCCCGGGTTAACGTAACTGGTAACCGACCCGACCTGATCGCCGCTGCTGGAGCCGACAAGCGAGTTGGAGGAGGAGATGGTGCCGCTAACGCCGGATGTGCCGCTGCCCCAGGTCGCCGCGCCAGTATTGCTGTTCCAGTTGGGGCTGACCACGACGTAGTTGCCGCTGGAAAGCGCCGTAACCGAAGATGCATAAGAAGGGCTGCCAAACCAATTGCTCACAAGAAAACCGCCGACATAATCGCCGGCATTGGAACCGACCAGCGAGTTGGACGAAGAGACCGCGCCGCTGACGCCAGCCGTGCCACTGCCCCATGTCACCGCGCCGGTGCTGCTATTCCAGTCATAGCTGTCCACAACATAGTTGCCGTTGGATAGTGCGGTGATTCCGCCGAAACCGACCTGATCGCCGCTGCTGGTGCCAACCAGAGAATTTGACGATGAAACAATGCCACTGACGCCGCTAGTGCCGCTGCCCCAGGTCGCCGCGCCGATTGTGCTGTTCCAGTTGGGACTGGCCACGACGTAGTTTCCATTGGTAAGAGCAGTGGCGCCCTCACCAACAGCGTCATTTGCATTACTGCCGCGCAATGCGCGTTATGAGCGCGCCGGTTGCGCCGTTGAACAGGAATACTGCCCCGGCGTTGCTGGCATTCAGGTTGTCGCTAGGATTGGTTACCACCACATTACCGTTGGAAAGTACAGTAACGTCGGTGCCAAACCCGGTGCTGGACCCTGATGCATCGGGATTGACGAGCTGGAAATATTCCAGCCCGCCGCCGGAGCCGGAGGTATTGCTGATGATGATATCGTGCGGGTCGATCAGCATGGTGCCGGATGCGCCGTGCGGGGCGGATGCGTCGGTGCTGCCGCCTACGTAATCCTGCCCGCCGGAGGACACCTCGATCGTCCCGCCGTTGCCGCCCTGCGGACCGCCTTTGGCGCTGGCCCATGCGCCGTAAACGGTTTTCGTATCCGACCAGACGGCGATCGTGCCGCCTTCGCCTCTGCCGGTGGCATCGGCATTAAGTGTGGTGTAGGGATTGAGCGTCACGTCCTGTGCGTGCGCCAGAGTTCCGCCACCATGTAGCGCGCCGCCCACGTCGATCGTGCCGCCGCCCGCGCTGCCTGACGCGTTGAGCGTCGCCGCGTAGAGCGACATGTGGCTGGCGGTCAGGCTGATGGTGCCGCCCGTGCTTGCCGCATTGCTAACGTCATATGTTCCGGAGGAGAAAAAGCTGCTGCCGTTGCCGCCAGTAATAGTAATGTCCCCGCCTTCGGCTTGGGTAACGGCCGAGACGTTATCGGCATAGGCGCCGGTGTAGTTCTCGCTGATGCTGCCACCAGTGGCGGTGATGGTGCCTTGCTGGCTGATATTGTTTGCGGTGATGGCGATGCTGCCATCCGCAGCGGAAAGCGTGCCGGTATTGTCGAAAGGACTGCCTTCGGCGGAGATGATGATCGCCCCGTTTCCGGCGCTGATCACGGTGTTGGAGTCGGATATATAAATCCCCAGATTATCATTGGCCATGCCGCCGGTGTTGGCCACGCTGATGATGCCTCCACCGCTGGTCGTGACTATGGAACCGCCATTGATGCTGATAGCGTTTCCTCCGGTAGTGCCTTTTCCCGTGATCGTAATATTGCCGCCGCCGGCATTGAGCGTAGCGCCGGCGATGGTGATGCCGGTCACGTAGGTGGCATCCCCCACCGCGGCGAGCGTAGCCGGGGAAGCTTGTCCGCCCATGATGATGTTGCCGCCGCCGGTGGTGATGGAGGAGCCCGAGCCGATGCTGATCGCGCCGCCGCCCAGGGCGGTGTCGGCGTCGAAGGTGACGTTCAGCTTGCCACTGCCGGAATTGGTGATGGCGGAGCTGTGGCTCATGACGATGTCGGCGGCGGCTTCAAAGTCGAGCGTGGTGTTGGCCCTGCCGGAATCGGTGATGGTGGCGGTGGCGGTGCCGCCCAGCGTGATGCTGCCATCGGTGGTGGTGACGGTGACGTTGGTGCCGCCGGAAAGCGACGTGCCGATGGTGTTGGCGCTGGCGCAGCCGGTGCCGGTGCAACTGGCCTGCTCGATATCGATATTGTTCGGATCGAGGAGCCATGTGCCGGAATTGCCGTTGGTGGCGCCGGCGTTGACGCTGCCGGTGGCGATGAGGTTGTGGCCCGAAGTTTCGACGAAGCCGCCGTTGCCGGAGGTAGCGCCGCCGTTGGCGTTAATTTGTCCGGCGAAGATCGTGTTGTTGTTGCTCCACACGGCGACGTTGCCGCCGTTGCCGCTGGTGATGGCGCTGGCGTCGATGGTCGAACCTGCTTCGACGGTGGTGTTCTGGGCCGTCTGCGTTGTGCCCTGTCCGTGGAAGCCGCCGCCGACTTTGACCGAGCCGCCGCCGGCATCGCCGGAAGCATCAATCACGCTGGTGGGAGTGAGGTCGACATTGTCGCCGGTGACGGTGATGTCGCCGCCGTTCTGGCCGGAAGCTTTGCCCGAAGCGCTGATCGTGCCGCTGTTGACCACCTGGCTGGCGCCGCCGTTGCTGCCGGCCGCCAGCACGATGCGCCCGTTGACATTCTGAATGCTGTCGGCCTGCACGACGCCGCTGTTGCTGACCAGGCTATCGACGACGCTGCGCGCCGCCGCTGCCGTCATGGTGACGGTGCCGCCATCGGCAGCAATGGTGCCGCTGTTGGCAGCGAGTTCCTTGTTGACGGCATCGGATACGGCGACCGAGATCAAATTGTCCCCGGCCATGTCGAGGGTGAAGGTGTCGCCGGAGGCCAGCGCTACTTTACCCAGCTTTGCCGTGATGACGCCGTCATTCTGCACCTGCGGCGCGATGAAGCCGACCAGCCCGGCATTACCGGCGGTGATGGTGCCCTGGTTGATGATCGAAGCGTTGGGGTTGCCCGGCTGGTTGAAGTTCATGCTGCCGTTCATGAAATCGGCATTGCTGATATTGGCGGTGGTGGCGATCAGGCCGGATACGTCGATCTGCGAACCCTTGCCGAAGAACACGCCGTTGGGGTTGACCAGGATGATATGGCCGTTGGCGGTGAGCTGGCCGAGGATCTGCGACGGGTTGGCATCATGGACGCGGTTGAGCGCGATGGAGGAACTGCCCGGCTGGTTGAAGACGGTGGTTTCGCCGCTGCCGATGTTGAAGCTGTTCCAGTCGATGATGGATTTGTTCGAGGTCTGGTTGATGGTGACGGTGTTGCCCGACTGGTTGATGGTGGCCGACCCGCCCGACACCGTACCGCCCTGCGGATTCGCGTACGCCACCAGCGGATGCAAGGCCAAGTAAAACACCGCGAGCAAGGCGGCAGCGCGCTTTCTCAGGTAAGAGTCGCCATTGACCCGCCCTAGCTGCAAGAAAGCTCTATGTCTGCCATTGCCCATTGCGCGTTTCATGCGGTTAATTCTAGTTATTCTATTATTATACCCGTTCATGCGTTAACGCCTTGTTAAATGATGAAAGCGCCACGCTGCAAGGCTCTCTGGCGGACAGGGAGTACTGGAAGCGTAAGCGACGGAGATCGCGTAGTTTTCAGATCGGCATGTCGTGAGGGGCACCTTGGGCGAATTGCCTATGATGAGGGCGACGTGGCAAGGCCCGGCTGGCGACTTCGCAGGTTTTCCAGTGGCATGCGGTATTGGCTTCGATGATTGCAGGTAGTGCTGCGCCGGCTAACATCAGCAGGCAATTATTCTTTGTCTAGCACAATACTCCGAACAACACTAACAGGTACTGGTGTGTGTGATGCGTCATCCCCCCTGGACAGAACCTCCACTCCTACCCCGCCGGTCACGCCATGCGGTCTCCCCCTCCCCTTGAGAAGCAGCCCTTCCTTGCTCTACCGATCCCCATGCCACAAGAACCTGTCCTAATGCACACCACTATATGCATTAGCGTGAATCCGCGAACATCCTCTGCGATTACCCCTTACTGGTGTCAATCACCCTGATCCGGATCAGGTCAGGACTAGGCAACGACAGTTTTGCGGCATGTTTCGTATCGATGAGCGTACCAACATGTAGTCATAATGTGTTACGCGGGATTTGTTAACGGATTGTCCCAATAGGCGGTAGCGGCATCACGCCACGGCTGGGATGCGCATAGGAAGAGTCAGGAGAATCAATGGGTTCGAGGCGATTTTCGCACAAACGTTCGTCCAGACCCAGGGCAACCCAGCGGTTTCCCTGGCATCCCAAGCGCGCATTGCGCCTGCTTGAGCCGACGGTTCTACCTCAAAGTAGGGCATCCCGTTTGTTAATATAAGCTGATGACTGAACCGACCAGCTATCGCCAATCCATCGCCGGATTTACGCTCCTGGAGCTATCCGTGGTGCTGCTAGTGCTGTCGTTGATGGCGGCAGGCGTATTCTCTGCTCTGACCCAGGCGCTGCGGCCTGTGCTGATTGTCGCCAGGAGACTGGCATGATACCGCTGGCACCGGGGACGCAGGTCTCGCTTTCATGCCGGCCTGTGGACATGCGCAAGGGGTTTAAGCAGTAGTTTCCACGAAAAACCGTACAATAACTGAACTGACGTACCGTATTGAAAAGTAGCGTCTCCTGGTCGGAACCTGCCAGGTGGTGGACAGCCCCAACTGGCTCCAACACAGGAGACGCATCATGACCGAAGCTAAGCTCACCTGGTCCCTCTGGCAAGCCCTGCTCAACGCCTTCGCTTTTGCCTTCACCCGTCGCGGCTTCCACCGCTTCGCCGAGTGGATCACCGCCCTGGCGCTGAACGTCGAGGAACACACCATCACCCAGTCGGTCCTGGCCCTGGAGCAGCCCGCCGACTGGAAAGCCCTGGAAGCCTTCGCCGAGTACGGCGGCTGGCACGCAGAACGCGTCACCTCGGCCCTGACTTGGCTGATTGCCACCGCCCCGGAGCGGATCTGGCACGGCTACCACGTCTCGGCCGTCGATGACACCAAGGTCCATCGCGGTAGCCCCCACGTCTGGGGCACCTGCACCTTCCACGAGTACACCGCCCGCTGTCCCAATGTAAGCGTCCGCGGCTGGCCGCCTAGCGCCTTTCAGCAGGAACTGGTAAAGAGTCCGTTGATGGACACGATGATCGTGTCCATTTAACCGCGAAGTGGACACCTGCCTTACCAGCATCGTGTCCATTTCGATTGAGATGGACACTTCGTACATGATGGAGAGTGCTAACGAGCCGAAAGCTGGAACAGGTCGCCCGGAAACAGGCATTGGCAGCAAGTTGCCGCCCCGCCGCCAGTACACGCTGGACCTGAAGCGCCGGATCGTGGAGGAGACCTTTGTGCCGGGCGCATTGGTGTCGATTGTTGCTCGCCGGCATAACGTGAACGCGAACCAGTTGTTCGGCTGGCGCAAGCGTTACCGCGAGGGCACACTCAACAGCAGCACGCCGGCGTCGAAAGCGACTACCTTGTCCGGCAAGAACCTCATTCGGGTGGGGGTGATTGGTCCCGGTTTCGACCTGCGTCCTGACCCGGTTGGCGATTCCTCCGCCCCATCACCGGCAGCTCAGCAAAACGGCGGCACGGGTGGAGCGGGCATCATCGAGATAGAGCTGCCCAATCGGGTTAAGCTGCGGGTCCCGGCTGGCATTGGAGAGGCGGAGCTGCGGCGGGTGCTGGCCGTAGCCAGGCAATCGGCATGAGGCACCTGGCGCCGGGTACGCAAGTGTGGCTGGCGTGCCGGCCGACGGACATGCGCAAAGGCTTTGACGGCCTGGCGGCCCTCGTAAGAGAGGTGCTGCGGAACGACCCGTATTCAGGGCACGTCTTTGTGTTCCGTGGCAAGCGCGGCGACCTGGTGAAGATTCTGCACTGGGACGAGACCGGGCTGTGCCTGTTCGCCAAGCGGTTGGAGAGGGGGCGTTTCGCATGGCCGCCGGTCATCGACGAACGGGTGCGTCTGACACCTGGGCAACTCGACTTGCTGATCGAGGGGATGGACTGGCGGAGGACGATGCCCGTGGAGTTGGAATACCGTCCGGCGCTGGCGTAAAAAATGCTTCCAAACCACAGGAAATGCTGGTGTTTCGACGCGACTTGTGTTACACAAAAACATGTCGCTCGCCGCTGCCGCTCTTCCCTCCGATCCTGCCGCCTTACGGGCCTTCGCGGCAGCGCTGCAAACAGCTCTCGCCGCCCGCGACGCAGAGATTTACGCCCAGGCGCTGCATATTGAGAAATTGAAAGCCCAACTCGCGCTGCTACGCCGTGCGCCGCTTTGGCCGTTCCTCGGAGAAACTGGACCACGAGATCGAGCAACTCGAACTGCTGATCGGCGACCTGGAAGAAGGGATTGCCGAGAGCGAGCGAGCGGATGGAAGCGGCCAGGCCCGCATCGCCGGCCACGTCCAAGCGGGAGCGGGCACATCCTGTGCGCCTCCCGCTGCCTGAGCATCTGCCGCGCGAGCGGGTGGAACATCCAGCCGCGTGCGTGTGCCCGGCCTGCGGCGGGACGAATCTGAGCATGGTCGGTACGGACGAGCGCGAGGTGCTGGAATATGTGCCGGCGCACTTTAAGGTTGTCGTCCACTGCCGCCCCAAGATGAGCTGCCGCGATTGCGAAACCATTACACAGCCGCCGATGACGGCGCTGCCGATCGAGCGCGGCCGGCCAGGTCCCGCGCTGCTGGCGCATGTCCTCGCCGCGAAATACTGTGACCACCTGCCGTTGTATCGGCAGTCGGCCATTTACGCCCGCGCCGGCGTGGAGATCGACCGCTCAACGCTGTGCGACTGGGTTGGGCGGATGGCCTTCCATCTTTCTCCCATCGCCGAAGCCATCGCCTGCCATGTCCGGGATGGGCCGGCCATTCACGCCGACGACACGCCGGTGCCGGTGCTCGATCCGGGCCGCGGCAAGACCAAGACGGGGCGATTGTGGGTGGCGGTGCGCGACGAGCGGCCCGTGGGGGTCCACTGCGCCGCCGGCCGTGTTCTACCGCTATTCGCCGGATCGGAAGGCCAGGCAGGCGGAGGCGCTGCTTGCCGGCTGCCGGGGATTTCTCCATGCCGATGCCTACAGCGGCTTCAAGGAGCTTTACCGTCCTGATCCGCTGACCCGCGAGGCACGTCTGGTCGAGGTGGCGTGCTGGGCGCATGCCCGCCGCAAGCTGTATGACGAGCACCATGTCAGCAAGTCGCCCGCCGCGAAAGAATTGCTGGAGCGCATTGGCGAATTGTTCGCTATTGAAGAAGACATCCGGAGGCGGCCGCCGGAGGAGCGTCAGGCCGTGCGTGTCGAGCGCGCAGTGCCGTTGCTGGCTCAGATTAAGGCCCGGTTCGAGGAAACGCTGCTCACGATCAGCCGCAAAAGCTCGTTCGCCGAGGCGCTGCGTTATTCCCTCGTCCGCTGGGACGCCTTGACGCGCTACACGACCGACGGCCGGCTTGACATCTGCAACAACGCTGCGGAGCGCGCCATCCGGCCGCTGGCCCTGGGTCGGAAGAACTGGGTATTTGCCGGCGCCGACACCGGCGGCGAGCGCGCCGCTACCATCTACACGATCATTGAAACCGCCAGGCTCAATGGCGTTGACCCGGAAGCTTATCTCCGCAGCATCATCACCCGCATCGACGATCACCCGGCCAAGCGCATCAGCGAACTGCTGCCGTGGAATATCACGCTCTGATCCTGCCCAATTTACAGCACGCTTATATATGCTTCTTCCCGGTCGGGCGCACGGTTGGCGGCTTGCGCCAACACCCGTTCTTCGCTAAGATCACCTCATGAGCAAGAGGCCACCCAGAGGGATGAGCGGGCTGCCACCATCCGCGCGGGGCGGCCGCCCGGCGGACCCCGGCCTGCATGCCAGCCAGGTGGCCCGAGAGTGGGAGGACGTGGGCGAGCGCTACGTCCGCAAGCGGATGGAGGAGTTGGGCATCCCGGAGCACGAGCGTGGACAGCCGGATTACGATGGCGACGGACGATGGCGGGCCTTCGATGCGAAAGGCCGCAAGGGTGGTGCCAACACGACCGGTGCCGTCGTGGACTCCGGCGTGCTGAATCCCGACCTGCTCAAAGGCCAGAAGGGCGGACGCATCTGGCCGAGGATGAAGCTAAAGGACCGCATCGACGCGATTATCGCGCATGAATACGAAGAACTCCACTCCGGCGGCAAGCACGCCGAAGCGGTCAGGAACGCCGCGAAGACGGACCTGCCGATCAGCGACGAGGCGCGGCGACTGAACCGGGCGCGGGCGCGGTAGCGGCCAGGAGTTCGGCCTTCCGCTCGAATCCCTCCTTGGTCACATGGTAGATACTGTCCTGGCCCCCGGCGAATGTGTTGCCGACGACCATCAGGCCAGCCCGCTCCAGCTCGCGGTAGGCTTCCCGATTCTCATCCACATCAACATCCCCGTGCCGCTCGACGTGCAAGCGGAACAGGGCCAAGGCTTGCTTCGAGAGCATGACGGATTCCTCCTCAGTGGCATTCTACCCCGCGGCCCGGGGAGAAAACCTCGCTTACGCCAAGACCGCCGCCACGGCTATGATGACAGCGCCTCGATGAATTGCTGCCCTGGAATGTCAAGCTCTGATCCTGCGGTGCCAGTCTGACGCTTACGTCCCAATCGCGCCACCACCGTCCGCGCCCACAATTGGGTCGTCCTGGGCGCCTTGCTCCCCGAGCCCGAGAAGCCCGCGTGGTTCCTGCCGATCTCCGGCCGGCTCTACTTCCGCAAGTCGCAACTGCCGGTGGGACCCGAGGGCATCCTGGAATTCCACACCAAGTGCGAACTGGCCGTCGCGCTGCTCCGCGAGCAGGCCCGCATCGTCAAGGGCAAGCACCTGGCTGTTTTCGACGGTGGCTACGCCTTGAAGAGCGTGGTCCGGCCGCTGGTCCTGCCGACGGACGGTCGTCCGCGGATCGAGTTCCTCACCCGCTTGCGGTGCAACTCCCAGTTGTACGACCTACCCGAGCCCCCGGAGCAACGTCCCAAGGGAAAGCGGGGACCGCATCCCAAGTGGGGTCCGCGGCTAGAGCCACCCCGCCGGGGCGGGCTGTGGAAGGCGGAGTGGCAAGTCGGCACCGCCTTCGTCTACGGCCGGCAGCGGCAGATCCGCTGGAAGGAGATCATCTGCCTGTGGGGGGTGCCGTCGGTCAAGGCGATCGTCGCGGAGGTCGAGGGGTACAAAGAGCGGTTCACATTGGTGACTTCGGCGGTGGAGCTGACGGGGTTGCAGATGGTGGAGTTGTTCACGGCGCGGTTCCGGCAGGAGGACGGCTTCCGCGACCTGAAGCAGCGGCTGGGCTGGGAGGAGTGCCGGGCGTGGACGGCCAAGCCGATCCTACGGACCAGCCAGGGCAGTGGGTGACGATGAGCCTGCTGAGGTTGTTGCAGTTCCGGTTGGAGGCGGCAGGGAAGAAGGACTGGTGGTTCCGGCCACCGTGGAACAAGAAGAAGGATCGTCCCAGCGTGCTGGACGGACTGCGACTGATGCGGCGGCATCGGGAGCAAATTCGGCGCTTTCTTGCGAATTGGGCGAGAACTGAGGGAATTCCCAAGGGAGGCGCGGCATGAACGGGGTGTAAAAGCGTCCTCAGCGGGCATCGAAAGGTGTTCCCGCAGCCAGTGTAACAGCCAGAAAAGCTCGGTGGCTCGGCGGGGCCGCCCGAGTGGCCGGGGTGGTCTGCGCCGAGCAACGATTGTACAGTTTTTCGTGGAAACTACTGTTTAAGGGGTCATCGCAGAATCTGCTCAAAATAGTACGCTAAGCTGATTTAGAGGATATTTCAATGGCTTGTATCAGTCCAAGCACTCTAGGGATATTAAGCTACCAGCAGAAAAGGCGATCTGGGGCCGCGAAGCGGGCGGAATGTTTTGCTGTCGCCTTGGACTGACGGCCAGACGTAGTCACCGGTCAGGCTGATATGCTCCCACCCAAGAGGCGCGATGTGGGCCAGCATATCGTCGGCACTTTCATGTCCTTCGGCACTCAGTTGATCAACGGCGCGCGACAGATAGACCGTGTTCCATAGAATAATGGCGGCAACGATCATGGACACGTTCATCGTGTCGTACAACCGATTGGTTACCACTTCATCTGACTACCCCCTAGGCGGCCAAGGGCGTACGCTTACAAATCTCCATCACACACTGTCGCAATTTTGTCATCACTATTTGTCGTCGCTTATACGTGCCGGCTTCACATGTGCGCCATAGGGTATACAACATCAAATTGCTCAGGAGGATTTCTGGACGGGACTGGTGACGATGTACTGAGTAGTTTGTCAGGGCATTCGGCCGGGGATGGTGATGCCCGCCTCCGCCGACGCAGGCCCGGCGACAACGAGCGGTAAACGTGCTGTGACGAAGTAAGCCCCTCATCTCTCTGAAATGTAATACATCTTCTATGTACGGTGCCCAACTGTGTGTACTGTTGGCGGTACGACGTTAGCCGTTGCTCTGAGTTGTGACAACATAATCTGCTATAAGCTATCAACAGGCGCCTGTTTATAAAATATTAATGGTCATATCGTATTATACCGATCTTAGGCTAACATTGTGATCCTCACGAGAAATACGCCCTAGGCCAGCTATAGACGGAGAGTTCCGGGCTCGGGGATAGGTCAGGTTCTCCCGGCATTAAGGATTTGATATGGATGAGCGCACACGCAGTATTGAATGGAACAAGTGGCGGAGATGGGTGTTATGGTGGCAGATCGACCCGCTTGAGTTACGGGAGCAGGTGGATAGCTATGCGACGATGAATCGATTAGGCACAGCACGGGGGTTGGCTTGCCTTCTCTCGCTGATCTTTGCAGTTCCATGGGCGTTCCTGGCAGTTTCGGCCTATACAACAGCCAACAATATACTTAATACGTGGGCGTATGTAGCCTCAGCTTATACAATCGGTTACGTCGTACTTGGTTGCCTCCTATTGCAGGGAAGATGTGGGGCGGCTCTTGGGTTAATGGTCTTGGCCACCGCCCAAATGGTGAGCAGTACAATAATATGTTATTACTATATGGGAGTGATTGCACATTACGTCCTGTGTATTCAACTCGCTGTGTTAGGATGGTCGGCTTACATGCATGCACTTTACAGCGCCCTCTGCGTTGAGAAGGAGCGGAGGTGTTGCCATGCGCCCAGCTAACCCACGTGGCGGCTATTCGCTTTTAGAGTTATCGGTGGTTCTGGTGCTGGTCGTGCGCCCTTACCGCCATGAGCTGGACCGCAGGGTCGCAATTACTCGAAACCACCCGACGGGTGCAAACCAACAACAAACTCGATGTGATCCAAAACGCCCTGATGGCGTTCCATGCCACCAACAACCGCCTGCCCTGCCCGACGGACGCAACATTATTGTCAACCAATGCCAATTACGGCCTTGAGGCAGCCAATCCGGGAAACTGCACCGGCGGAGCGCCGGCGGCGAATCAAAGCGACGCCACCAATAACGTCGTTGAAGGGGCGGTGCCGTTCAAAGCGCTGAACCTGCCGGCGGAATTCATGTATGACGGCTGGGGGCGCAAATTCGATTATGCCGTGAATTATAATATGACCGGCATACTGTCGATGCTCGGGCAAAGCATGAACGACCCAGGCAAGATTACCATCACCGATGCCAGCGGCAACGTTCGGGACAATCTGGTGTACAGCACCGTGCCCAGTACAAGTTACACCGTACCAACGGCCATTTATGCACTGGTCAGTTATGGCCCGGACGGGCATGGCGGTTATCTCAAGACCGGGGTGCGTTACAGTTCCGGCTCGACAGATGCCGACGAACAGACCAACTGCCACTGCAATGCCGCTGCAGTAGAGACGGCCTACAGCGCCAATTATGTCCAGAAGGACATGACGTCAACGTTTGGCGATATCGTGCGTTACCAGGACCGCTGGCAACTGGCAACCTTCGACGATACCAACACCGGAAACATTAGCAATATTCCTAACGTCATCAGCCCTTCAGGCAAAGGGGCAGTGATGACGCTGGGCAAACGCATCGATGGCGTCGCCGCCGGCGATCAGTCAGGCTTTTCACTTGCTACCGGCGACGTCAACGGCGACGGCATAGCGGATCTTATCATCGGGGCTCCGAATGCAAATAGCAATGCAGGCTACGTCTATGTGGTGTTCGGCAGTAAGAATGGCTTCCCCAACCCGCTGCCGCTCGGTTCGCTGAATGGCACCAACGGCTTCCGGCTCGATGGCCCCGCAGCGGGCAATGTTATTGGATGGTCCGTGGCCACGGGTGACATCAATGGCGATGGCATTAAGGATATCATTCTGGGCGGGATTGACTGGGGGAACGCCGCTTTGGGCTATACTTACGTGGTGTTCGGCGGGCGGACGCGCCAGGACGGCACACCCTGGGCTGCCTCGCAGGTACTGAATGCCGGCGGTGCCATCATCAACGGCGTCAATGGATTCGGCCTTAAAGGCGTCCCGGCTGGCCCTTCAGGCGATTATTTTGGCTCTGCTCTAGCATCGGGTGATATCAACGGCGATGGGATTGATGATATCATCATTGGCGCATATGCGGCGAACACATTAACCGGAAGCGTGTATGTCGTATTCGGCGGCACGGGGCCAAAGAGCGGCGGCAGTTGGCCGTCAATGCAGCAAGTTACCACCAACTGGCTGAGCAACAATGCCTGCGCTGGCACCGACCCTTGCGCTTCTCCTGCTATCAACGGGTTCCGCCTGGATGGTAATGATATTCGTGGCCCAAGCTTGGGTGATTATATTGGGTATATCCTTGCCGTCGGTGATATGAATGGCGACGGCGTTAAAGATCTCCTTATCCCCGCCCTTGATGGGGGTAACGGGATAGGATCGGTCTACGTGGTATTCGGCGGCGCTGCCCCTAAGGGCGGTGGCAGTTGGTCAACAACCCAGGTGTTTAGCCTGAACTGGCTGAGCAATGGCGTTTGCCCTGCCGCTCCTCCTGCGGGCAATGAGATCTCTTGCAATTCTCCCGCCGTCAATGGCATCCGCATCGATGGCGGTAACGGGTTTGTTCTGCAGCCGAACGCTGTGGCTGCTGGCGATCTCAATGGCGACGGTTATGCCGACCTCGTTATCGGTAGTGCCTCGGGTGGGCACTTTGGTAACCAGGCAGGCTACACTTATGTGGTGTTTGGCGGGGCAACGCCAAAGGCCGGCGGTGTATGGCCATCAGAGCTGGCGCTCACTCCCAACTGGTTTTCCAATAACAACGCCGCCTGCCCGGGAGCCACTATGGACTGCACGACGTCTCCCGCCGTGAACGGTTTTCGTCTCGATGGTGTCACAGCAAGTGATTTCACCGGCAGCGCCGTCGCTGTTGGCGACATCAACGGCGACGGCCATCCCGACCTGATTATTGGAGGCGTTATGCATTCCAGCGGGAACAAC
The DNA here is from genome assembly GCA_963797295.1 of uncultured Planctomycetaceae bacterium. Classification (GTDB taxonomy): domain Bacteria; phylum Planctomycetota; class Planctomycetia; order Isosphaerales; family Isosphaeraceae; genus Aquisphaera. The sequence continues at coordinate 337,944 of CAWCPP010000047.1, read as the reverse complement.
GGTGCCGTATACGCAGTGTTTGGCGGGAGCTATTCAGGCGCCTTGCTGAAGCAGAAGGACGGCACTACGACCTGGCCCACCACGCAGATGATGAACACGGGCGGCGCCAACGTCATCAATAGCACCAATGGTTTCCTCCTCACCGGCGTCACTGCAGGAGATCGGGCGGGAGGCCCCCTTGTCATCGGCGACGTCAATGGCGACGGCGCCAATGATATCATTATTGGCGCTTTCAGCGCAAGCTACAGCGCTGCCTCTTCCGGATCGACCTACGTCGCCTATGGCCGTCCGCCAAATGCCGTCTGGCCTGCGACATCGCTGCTCTCAACACTGAAATGATAGAGTACAAGGATATGCTATGAGAGAAATAGGGTCATCACACGATTTGGATAATATAAGGCGCTAAGGCTTTTTGCTCCGAGGTAGCAGGATAATTTCCGGACGGGAATTCGGGATGTTATTTCTTGCTCATTCCTTAGCCGCCGCAGGGAAGGCTATGACGCTGTGCGAATCCCCTCCCCAACTGGTTAGCTGTTTGCCGCGGCCTGAGTAATGGCGTCAGCGAAAGATGGCCTGACCATACGCGCGCATGGTCAGGCCCCTGTGAGTTTTAATACAATCAATGGGTTAGATATTACCACAATCTGCGATAGCCGTTAAGTCACCGAAGATATGACCAGTGACAGTGTCGTGGACGCAGAATGAATTATCTCCATCACTGCAGGCATCGGTTGGTGATGTGCAGGTGACGTTTTTTATAGGACCTTGAATCACTACATTGGTGACACATGAATATCCTGCGGCTGCACAGTCTTCCTCCATATAGCCTTTCATGGTGCTGGGCGACACGCAGGAACCGTCGGAGCCGAAACCAGGCCATAGATCCTTACCGGGCATGCCAATGACGTAAGTCGAGGCTTTGCAAGGCTTATCATTGTAATCTTTATAGTCACGGAGCGTGTTCAGACAATTATCGCAAGTGTTAAATATACCAGCCATTGCTGACTCCGACGCCAGCCCGAGCGCTGCAAATGCCACCGCGCAGGCTAAAGAATTAAAAGGTTTATTCATACTTGTGTTTCCTTATTAATAAGAGTTAAGTTGTCAATAATCATGACACAATGTCATGATAGCCCAGTATACAGTGAGAATGTGACAGTTTAATGACAATAGAACGGAGAAATATTAAATGTTTATTACAACTTCGTTAATGTCATCGCTCTGGACGACGCTCGACAGTGGATTGAGGGCCGCTACGCCGCTTCGCGTCACATCCCCTCCGATCCGTTGGATTGTTACGCTACCAAGACTATGCCTGACCTTCGCATTCCCCTCGTAAAGATCAGCGACAGCGACCCACTCCAGGATGCTGGCAAGCCGAGCGCGATGTTCTGGAAGTGGTCACCTGAAGGCGAGGGATTGTAGATTTCACAGTGAGACATTAAAGGGTTATTCCTCATTGCGGGCTGAAGCCGACGCCCCAGCCGAGACCGAGAGGAAGCGTCGTCGGGTCGGGAAGCTTGGTGAAGGTACCGGCGGATTGCTTATAGATGGTAATATACGGGCTGTTTTGATGCGCGACCGATAGATAGGTGCCGTTAGTCGAGAAAGCGACGCCCTGCCCGGTACCGGCAGGGAGCGTCGCCGGATCGGCGAGCTTGGTGAAGGTGTCCGTCGATTCCGTGATCTCGTAGATAGTGACATAAGGGATACCGCCATGCGCGACTGCCAGATAATTGTTGTCCAAGGAGAAGGCGACGCCGTAGGCGATACCGGTGGGCAATGTCGCCGGATCGGCAATCTTTGTGAAGGTGTCGGTTGATTCCTTGATCCTGTAGATGGTGACCTTGGGAGGATTCTGGTGCCCCACGGCGAGATAGTTATTATCATTCGAGAAGGATACGGCCATTCCATTACCAGCGGGGAGCGTCGCCGGATCAGCGATCTTGGTGAAAGTGTCCGTCGATTCGTTGATTTTGTAGATGGTGACGTAGGGGCTGGTCTGGGTCGCCACGGCGAGGTAGTTGTCATCTTTCGAGAAGGACACGCCATAACCATTACCGGTGGGCAATGTCGCCGGATCGGCAATCTTGGTGAAGGTATTGCCGGATCGCCTGTAGATGGTGACGTACGGGCTACTGTTATGCCCTACGGCGAGGTAGGTGTTGTCATGCGAGAAGGCGACAGCGTTGCCGAGGCTGGGAGGAAGCGTCGCCGGGTCGGGAAGCTTGGTGAAAGTGTCCCCAGATTGGGTATAGATGCTGACGTACGGGCTGTTGGCGTGCGCAACTGCCAGATAAGCGCCGTTGGGTGAGAAGGAGATGCCTTGGCCGCTGGCGTAACTGGCAGGGAGCGTCACTGGGGCGGGAAGATTGGTAAAGGTATCGCCAGTTCGCTTATAGATGTTAATATATGGGCTGGTCTGGTGCCCCACGGCAAGGTAGGTAGATTCGACAGCAGCGTTAGGACTGCAAACCACAGGCCCGCTGACAACCGTGCTCAGGCTGTTGGTTGCCGCATAGGTGCAGGACTGGCCATCCACCATGTAGACCGACCCGGATTGAGCGCCGTGGGGACTGGCGCTGTAAGCGCTGACAATGATATCAGGGTAACCGTTGCCGTTAGCATCGCCAACAGCGATGGAATTGCCTGTAGACTCACTGGCAGCATTGCCATCTAATCGGAAACCGTTGGTGCCATTGATGACCGCAGAAGAAGTATTCAGGGAGTTGGACGCTGCCCAGGCCGTGCCGTCTAACTTTGCGACCACGCCGCCAACGGCATTGCCGTATATGACGTAAGCTGAACCGGACTGCGCGCCATTATAACTGGCATTCTGCGCGCCGATGATGATATCGCCAAAGCCATCACGGTTGATGTCGCCGATAGCCATTATACTTTGATTAACGAAGGCGCTGCCGCCGCCAATTTTGTCGTTGGCGGAAGCGCCGTCAAGGCGGAAGCCGTTGGTGCCATTAATAAGCGCGCCGCCGGTGGTGAGTTCACTGGTGGCCACAGTCATTGCGGTACCGGCCGCCGTAGCGGTGGCTTTGTTCGAGAGCTGAATATTACCAGCCGCAGGACTATTAAGAGCCGTGATGGTCGTGCCAGCCGGAATATTGTTGGAATTCACCGTCTGGCCGACAGCAAGCCCGGTCATTGAAGCCGGAGTAGCGGTTTTTGAGGCATTCGTGGTGCTTACGGTTGTCGACGGCATCAGATTTGCGCTGCCGAGCACGGCATAGACCGATCCGGAAGCTGCGGGGCCACCCAAACTGGATGAAAAGTTGCTGATAAGGAAGTCGGCATAGCCGTCGCCGTTAATATCGCCAACAGTCACGGTGTATAAGCCCTGGGAGGCTTCAGCCTGCTCGCCATCTAGGCGGAAGCCGTCAGTGCCGTTGATAGGTTTGGCGCCGGCGGTTACCGGCTGCGTTTTTGCCCATGCTGTACCGTCTTTCATGGTCGATCCGCCATAGATAACATAAATCGAGCCGGAACCGGCCACATTGTACGAAGCATGGTCAGCGCTGGTGATAATGTCGGCATAGCCATCGCCGTTGACGTCCCCCACGGCCAGGGAATTGCCAAACCTGTAGCCCGCCGTGGCGCCGGTGAAGCGTATGCCGTTGGTGCCGTTGATGGTCTTCGTGGCAAGGGCACTGTTCGTAAGCATGTTGGTAGTCAGCCATGCGGTGCCGTTTTTCATCGTCGGCCCTCCGTATACGACATAAACCACCCCGGTCCAGCCGAGGTTTATGTAAGCACCGGAGCCGCTGATGAGATCGGTGATGCCGTCGCCGTTGAAATCGCCCATAGCAAGGTTACTGCCCGCGTAATCACCAGTGTCTTCGCCGTCAAAACGGATGCCGTTGGTGGCATTGATGATCGATCCGCCGGAGTTCAGCGTGCATGGGCAGGTTGACCATGCGGTGCCGTTTTTCATCGTCGCTCCCCCATACACTACATAGATCGATCCGGAAGATGCCAAGCCATTGTTTCCGGCATTCGGCGAGCCGATGATAATGTCATTGATACCGTCGCCGTTGAAATCGCCGACGGACACGGCGCTCCCTGCGTTTTCATTCGCACTGGCGCCGTCGAGACGGAAACCGTTACCACCGTTGAGAGTTGATAGCGGCAACGGGTCGGGAAATCCTGATTTCGTGCCGAACACAACGTAGACCGAGCCAGCGCCCGCAAACGAGTAGGCGGTGTGGTAAGCGCCGATAATGAGATCAGGGATACCGTCGCCATTGACGTCGCCCACGGCGACTTGCCAGCCTGCCTCATCGGCAGCAGTCGCACCGTCGGCACGGAAGCCGCTTAGTGTATTTCCCTGGAGCACGGCACAGGCTTGATACTCGCAGTTGGGGCTTACCGGCATCAGGTGCAGGAGAGCACGCCATTACTGCACGACAGGGTGTTGGCCGCCGGGCAGGTGGCGGGCGAAGTAACGGTAGGCATGCTGTAGGCCGGGCTGGTATTGCCGCTGTTGAGGGTGCCGCCCCAGGGCAGGCTGCAGTTGGCCGGCGGGTTTACGGTGCAGGTCTGGAAGGTATAGGTGCCCGACAACGCGCCGTTATTGCAGGTACGCGTCTGGCTGCTGCAGGTGTTGCCGAACGGCACGGTGGCCGTCTGGTAGGCGGTGACATTGCTACCGTTGCTGATGCTGCCGCCCCACGGCAGGCTGCAGGACGCCATCACCGAGCAGGTCTGGAACGTGCAATCATTACCAGGCCCGGAGGTACCGTCGCTGCACGATAGCGTGCCGCTGTTGCAGGTTAACGTCCAAGCCGCCGGGCAGGTGGCCGGGGCATTGACCGAACCCGTAGTGTAAGCCGGGGAGGTGCCGCCGTTGCCCAGCGTTCCGCCCCAGGGCAGGGTACAGCCGACGGAGCAGGTCTGGTATTCGCAGTTGGGGCTGACAGCGCCGGCGGAACAGGACAGGACGCCGTTGGTGCAGGACAGGGTGTTCGCCGCCGGGCAGGAGGCCGGGGCTACGACAGAAGCGATGCTGAAGGCAGGGACGGTGTTGCCGTTGGCCAGCGGTGCGCTCCAGGGGGTGGTGCAGTTTGTGGAGCCGCCGCTGCTGACGCCGACCTTGCAGCTGTTTTTGAGGAACTCGGCGTAATAGACAATGTCGTGGAAGGTCGATCCCGGGGGTGATTCCTGGCGTACCAGCACATTGGTGAAATTGATCGTGTTGTAGGTAAAGGAGCCGTCGACGCCGGCGTTGGTCCATTCATCCTGGTTCTGGCTGTGAGTATTGATGCGGTTGGCGACGGTACTGCCCTGTTCGGGGAAGGCGCCATGGCCGTCGCCATAAATGACGAAAGCATGCATGACATTGGCGATGGTCGAGCCGGCGGTAGCGGTTTTGATGGTGATGCCGCCCTGGCTGAGGGTAGTGCAGGAAGCGGCGAGGGTGGCGCGTATATCGACATAATAGGCGATGCGGCGGCCATTTGTATCAAAAGCGTAGGAATCATCGATGGCGAGTGATTTGGTGGGGATGTGACGCCGGCCATGACGTGGCCGGTCGCGGCGTCCGGTCCCATGGGTGCGACGGGCGTGCCGCCGGTGCAGGCGCCGGGAAAGGCGGCTTCGACGCCGAACCATTTATTATTGATATCATACTGGCCATCGGCGGGGCAAGGCAGGCGGCCGTTTTTGGCCAGGAAGCCCTGGATGGCCGTTTCGACCACGTCCAGCCGCTGGATGGTTGTCATGTATTTCTGGTTAGTAGTGCCGGCGGTATTGCCCCCGGGCAGCATGGATACCATGAGTATGGAAGCTACGGTAAAGCCAATGGCGACGGTGATAAGCGATAGCCCGGTTTGCTTGCTATGGAAACAAACGCGTGCAGTCATAACACTAACCATATCCACGGCTGACTGTTCATATTATGTGATGGTAGCACAGAGTGATTAACGATCTCTTAACTGATAACTGCTATTTCATTACTACATTACCGTATTTACGGGTCAACGCAGGAGCCACTTCATCCAGACCCCTTCCAAAACGGGCGGAATCCTACGCTGGTGCGGGCGTCGCACAACCTTTGCCTTCGGTGCAATAGGAGGTAAGAGGGTATCTGTATGCTGAGGTGCCTGGCACCATGTGAATATGTCGGTACTCTAGTTCTCAGTTATGTCCAAGACCTTCATATTAAGCAATATTGCTTCTACTCTAGGAGCCTGTGGAGACGTACATCTTCCGCGTGGCGGGATGCAATCTCCGTTTGCAGCCTGGTTTCCAGATATTGCTTATCCGGCAGCAAGGCGATGGCAAGTGCCTGCAAAGCGTGAAAACCAGAAGGGAGGGAATCGGTGGAAAGCCACATGTGTTTGTCTAGCACAATACCCCGTACAACACCAACATGTAATGGTGTGTGTGATGCGTCATCCCCCCCGGACAGAACCTCCACACCTAACCCGCCGGTCACGCCATGCGGTCTCCCCCTCCCCTTGAGAAGCAGCCCTTCCGAGCTTTACCAACCCCCATGCCACAAACTCATTAAGGAAGGATAAGGGGACGCTGCTAAATTTCTTAGTGGTTTAGGTAGCATGGGTAAAATTGTTGCTCAGTCTCGTGCCAAGTGCCTCAACCGGACCCGTTTCGTGTGGTGACCGTGTCAATCGCGATTCGACTTCGGCGGTCGGCCGCGTGGGTGGAGGCTGTATTCCAAGCCCAAGTCCTTGGCGGTCGCCAGCGTCCAGATCTCGTCTCCCAGGGGTCGGTCACGACGGATCGATTCACGGACCCGATCAACCTCAGTCTCAAACATCGGAGAATTGACAGCCTCCACCCAACCTTCACCCCGTGGCGCGGGCCCGGCATCCAACTGGATCAAGGCCGCGTGCTCAGGCACTGCACCGTGAAGGCTGGACCAGCGCCAATCTTCGGCCCGTTCCACAAGAGCCGCACGCAGCGGATTCCGCTCGATGTATCGCAGCACCACTCGGAGGTGTTCGTCCTCTTGGACAGGAAAGGCTTTGAACCTGCCCTGCCAGATGTGTCCGCTGGAATGGTAATGCTGCTGGTAGCGCCGGACATGGGTGGTCAGAAGCCAGTGCATCCAGCGGCTCAGGTCTCCATCCTTGACAGGCCAGAGGGCCAAGTGGAAATGATTAGGCATCAGACAATAGGCCAGTACTCGCATGGGGTTGCGGAGGGACGCCTCGGCAATGATTCTCACGAAAGCGTCGTAGTCCCCGTCCTTGTGAAAGACTTCGGCGCGGGCATTACCCCGGTTCAGGACGTGGTAGCAGAGGCCCCCGGCGGCAACACGAGAGGAACGTGGCATGGTAAGGCTCCCGATCGATCGGGCTCAAGGTTCCACGCTTGCAACTTCCCTATATTGTGTAGATCGTCAGGAAAATTACCAGCGTCCCCTTTTTTGGCTCCCAGAATCCGGGGACGGGGAGGTGGACGAGTCAGGATCCGCTGGGGTTCGGAGGGGGTGATGCGAATCTCTATTCTTACGTAGCCGACGGCCCCATCGGCGGCATCGACCCTGGAGGCCTGGACTCGGTCTTGTTAGCGGGCATAGGTGGAGGGCTCCAGGGGCTCTTTGACGGGACTGCGATGCTCGTAAACGCCGGGACGGGCGGCCTGGTACGACCCCTTAACAGCTACGTGAATGACACTGTAGCTTCAAACGGAGGCGGCTACGGTGTCGCAAACGCCTCAGCGAATGTCGGCGTGAGCATCTTGGGGATGGTGAGCGGGTATTCGCAAATTAAGACGGGTCTCAGCTTGCTGGGAACAGGCGGCAGAATCAGCGGTGGCATCATGCTGGGCAGCGGCGCGGGGCTTGGTATTGCGGGCGCGGGAATAACGACAGGTACGATCGAAGGGGGGATGTCAATCGCCGCAGGCGCCGGCTTGTACCTGGGCGGCAGCTACGTTTGTGCAACCGGTTTTGGAGTAGGGGGGGGAGGAGGTCAGCAACCGCCGAAAGGACAAAATCCGGGTCCCTGTCGCCCCGGCGTGGGAACACAGGCTGTCGTCCCTCCTGGTACGACCAACTACAGGCCGCTTGCTTGGAAATGGCCCGCTATCATGAAAGACGGAAAGGTATACGTCCACCGTACTGCACCTCTTGGCCAACTAGATGGCTAACGGGGGCGTGTTAGGTCCGGAGGATGCATACGGGTTCGTCGAACTGGATGCCAACGGCCAGGTCATCAGCGTGTCCGTGGTAACTGCGGAGGTGGGGCGATGCCACAATCGACGAACGACGTGCAGGCGAAGTTCGATTATCAGAGGTTCCTGTCACTGTCCACGTCGGACCTTGTGGCGTATATGGAGCAGATCCTCAACGCCCCTACAGTTTCCGTGGAGGCAGAGGACTTACAGAGGGTTGCGGCAGACCTTGAGTCGTTTGATGAATATCATCTCGTCTATGCCATCGAGCTTTGCACGGAGCTTATGCCGTCCCTGTTTGCCGTCCCGGTCGCCAATTGTCTGACGCACCGCTGCCAATCGGTCCGGCTTGCGGCTCACCGCGCATTGTCTCGTTTGCCATCGCAGGCCATTACCGATGAATTGATCAACTCCTGTCACGCAGCAGTCGCAGCCGGGGCACCGATCGAGGAAATTGGAGACCTCCCCGAAATCCTCCGCCGACGACACAGTTCCGGGGACACCATACGTAACTCCGCCACCGAATAAGGAGGGGCCGAAGGGGATATCCCCCATTTACGTTGACGGTTGCGCAATCTCGGCAAGCCTATGGCTGCACGCCTAGCCGGTCACCCACGAACGCAAGCCGGATTTCGCCGGCCGCCGACGTTGCACCACGGGAAAGAACTCTTGTCTCGCCTTTGATTCACTCTCACGACGAACCTCATGAGCAAACCGCCCACACAGAGCGCACCCAACCCAACGCGACCATCACCCGCTCCGGTCCGGCCGCGAAAGCTCCTCTTCGCCTCGGCCCACTCGATCGTTGACTTCTCCAACGGCGCCGCGGTGGCCACGCTGGACGTGCTGCGGGGGCTGGCGATGGGCGGGTTCGCTTGCCAGGCGTTCTGCACGTCCAGGCTTGATTTCCATCAGGAGGTCTGCCTCGAGACGATCCTCGCCGAGGCGGGCGAACCGCACCAGGTCCGGGCTGCGAGGTGCGGCTAGGGGCAGGCGCGGTTGATTTATACGCGCAGGCACCAGGTGCCGATCACCATCGTCAGGCTCGAATCGACACGGAAGGGGGAGCAGTCGATCGAGGAAGTGCGCACCGTGCTGGACTTGTTCCGTACGTACCTGGAGGTGTACCGGCCCGACGTGATGCTCACCTATGGCGGCGACCCCGTCACGCAGGGGATGATCGCCCTGGCAAAGCGCTGCGGCATCCCCGTCGTGTTCGCGATCCATAACTTTGCTTACACCGGGCTGGCGGCGTTCGGCGGCGTCGATTGCTGCGTCGCGCCATCCGAGTTTGCCTGCCGGTACTACCGCGACCGCCTCGGACTGGACTGCCGGGCCTTGCCCAATCCGGTCGATTGGGATCGAGTGCAAGTGCACGATCGTGACCCGCGGTTCGTGACGTTCGTCAATCCGCTGCCGGAGAAGGGCGTCTATCCGTTCGTCCGGATCGCCCACGAGCTGGGCCGTGCCGGCCCGATATCCCGCTGCTGGTGGTCGAGAGCCGCGGCACGCGCGCGATGCTGGCGGCCTGCGGGCTGGGACGCGACGGCAAGGTGAGCGTCCGGATCATGGCCAACACCACGGACCCGCGCCACTTCTGGTGCCTCACCCGGATGGCACTGATGCCCTCGCTGTGGTGGGAGAACCAGCCGCTGGTGGCCATCGAGGCGATGATCAACGGCATTCCGGTCATCGGCTCCGACCGCGGCGGCATCCCCGAGACGCTCGGCGCCGCCGGCTTCTGCCTGCCCCTGCCCGATCGGCTCACGCCGGCCAGCCAGGTCGTGCCGACGGCCGAGGAGGTCGAACCCTGGGTCGAAACCATCATCCGGCTCTGGGATGATCAGACGTTGTACGAAGAGCAAACCCGCCTTGCCCGGCAAGAAGCCCTGCGCTGGCACCCGGACCGCCTGCGTCCGCTGCACGCCGAGTTCTTCGGGAGCCTGCGGCAGAGGGCTCCATGGAAAGACTAAAACCAGGAACCACGAAATACACGAAACACACGAAAGGAAGACCAATTTGGACACTACTCGCTCAACACCACCAGGCCTTTGCCGCAAGCCGAAAGGGCGCAACGAATTCATCTCGTTCCATCGCTCTGCGTGGGAATGTCGTCGTGGAAGCTCCCGCGTCCCGCCGCCCACGCAGAGCGTGGAGGACGGCATTCCGACGGGGACCGTGGGAACGAGTACGGTATCGTCCACGGTGGTCTTCGGCGAGGAGTGTCCCAATCTGCATTCACTGAATTACTGATCTCTTTTGACACTGTAGCAACGATACCGGGTGGACTTGGACTTCAGCCCCGACGGGGCGGCAGCACGTCCCCAACAGAGTGGGACATTAGGCTCTGTTGGGGGTTGGACAAAAGGGCTGGGGGTTACCTTGTACACTATGTTGACCTCGTCAGCACCAACCTCGATCTGTTTGACGAGTGTACTAATGATTCGCCTTCGGGTCGCCATGTCACCGGCATCGAGCCCCTCCCGGGCGCTCTTTGCGAACTCCTCGATCTCACCAATCAGGAGTCGCAATTCTCTTTGCTCTCCGTCTTTCTCCATCTCGATCTGACGCGCCTGCTCGAACTCGGACAGCCGTCTCTTAGAGAAATGCACATCTTTCTGAAACTTGTCTTTGTCTATGTGTCCGTCGGCATACATCTCCACCAACCGCGCCACCCGCCGCTTCAGTTGGCTGATCTGTCGGTCCAGGGCTTGAACGGTTCGTGCCACAGTGGTTGTCTTCGCATCCCCATGGAATCGTCGCTCGAATTCCTGTGCTAACCGCTCCGGTTCCAGCAGCAATGCTCTGACATCGTTCCAGACCGCCTCCTCGAGAAGCGGTGCCTGTAGCGACGGATTGGAGCACACCTTTTGACCATGGAACCGCCCGGCGTCGACACCCAGACAACAGTAGTAGAGCTTTCCCGCTCCCTTCGGTCCAGACCGATGGGCGACGTAAGCGTAGCCGCACTTCTTGCAGACTACCAATCCCGATAACAGATGTGCTGGCCGTGGAGCGGTTTGACCAGGGTGCCTCTTGTGCTCTGCCAGACATTCCTGGACGGTCGCGAACAAATCGGACTCGATGATCGCCGGTACCGCGATGGGAATCTGCTCCTTTGGGTCAGTTGACTGCAGCGCAGAATGACGCCGGGGATACTCCGGCACGCCACGGCGGGGACGAAGCCGGGGTTGAGCCGGAACGACCCTCTCCTTGCCGAATCGGGCTTCCCCCATGTAGGCCGGATTCCGTAACATCCCTACGAGAGTCGCACGATCCCAATTGGATCGCCCCTTCCGTGTGAGAACTCCTTGCTCTTTCAATCGCCTGCACACCTGAGTTAATGAACATCCTTCGATTCCGATCCAAAGAAAAATTTCGCGAACGACCGCAGCTTCTGCCAAAACGACGATATACCGGGCTTCCCCGCCTCCTTCACTTTTCGTGACGTAGCGGTATCCGTAGGGCGCGGCGCAGAGGGCTGAGACCCGTCCGGACCGAGCAGCGAAGAGCCGGCCACGGCGACAGCGTTCGCGGATTTTGGTCCGTTCATATTCGGCGATCATGCCCTGGACTTGGAGTAGTAATCGGCCTTCTGGTGTCGCATCGAGATTGAAGTTGAGAAAGATGATCTCAACCCCGTGGGAATTCAGTTCGTCCATCAGGACCATCTGATAAGGATAATCACGTGCGAGGCGGTCGGGGGACTCGACGTAAAGCAGATCGATTGCTCCGGCAGCAGCAGTGTCCCGCAAGCGTTCCAAGCCGGGGCGTCTGAGGGTTTCACCGCTGTAGCCGTCGTCGATGAAGCGGAGTTCGGGTGCCACGAAGCGACCGTCGGCCAGAATGCGGCGGTCGAGGAGATCGAGCTGGCTGGCAATAGTCTCGATAACGACCTGGTGTTCCGAGGAAACCCTGGCGTAGAGACTGGTGTGGTTGCGATCCTGGTCTTTCATGATCTACCTCCTGAAGCACACTGTGATTTAGAGATGGCGATATCATCGCATGAAATGACATGATATTGAGAATCTCTTGGGAGCTGTCTCCGGACAACAGGAAGGGCCTGCGCGAAGGCGTAGGTCAGGAGTTGACGCTCGAGCCGCGATGGGGCGAAACTGCGATGGATCAGAGGACAGAGAATCCTCGGTGAGGAAAGGCGAGGCATGTCCGCTCTCCTTGATAGGACATTGATCGAGACTGCACCTCCAAACAAGGAATCAACCATGCTTCAAGGGCGGCGACGATGCGCTCGCAGCGTAGTCACGGAAATGACAGTATCAGGGATCAGATGGCGATGTCCCACTCTGTTGGTAACGCTAGTGAATAGCCAGTGGGCGTAAGCCCCTGGTATGAGCCGAGGTTCCACCGCCCTTCGGCCAGCCCCGACGGGGCGGCAGTCCTACGGTCACTGCCACCCCGTTGGGGCTTGTGAGGTTCGCTGTCCCCGCGTGAGATGGGGCCATCCACTGTTCCCGGGGGCGCGGTTGACCGACCTGGGGAAGAATCCCCTAACCACGGAAAACGCGGAAGGACACGAAAGTGGACGAACTGCTCCATGTCGAAGAAATCTACGCGATTCAAGGTGCAATGAGCGGGATCAGCCGGCTGAAAGCTCTGGCACGTCCCTCATGACAGCCCGGTGAGAGTGAGCCGTGAAGGCGCTACTGCCGATGGGTCTGGTTTGCGCTGTCGCGCGTGATGCGACCTCCAATCAGAGCTCCCAGAAAGCCCATGGCGATGCTCGCGAGGCATAGCCCGGAGCGCAAGCCGTAGTCCGGGGCGTTGGCGTGGGTCAAGGAGTGGACCAAACCGTAGGCGAATTGCATCGAGACCGACGCCGGCCCGTTTTCCGCGTCATTCGGCTGCAAGATCAGGAAATAGGCCCAGCCGAAGACGGCAAACCCTGCCCAGGCGCCGCGCCGGTCGATGGCGACCACGGTCGCGAAGCTGAGAATGAACACCGTCAGGTAGATGACGCCCCCAGCCCAGGTCGGGTTGTCGGCGTGGATCGCCGACATGCCAACGGCGATATAAGCGATCAGGATCATCATCCCTGAAAGTGTTGGTTTTCCAAGCATCGTCATCTCGCAACGTGTTGGTGGGGCAACCGGGAAGAGGATGCCGTTGCTCTGCGGTGATCGGATGGCGAGATGAGGCCAACCACTTTTCCCGGGCCGCGGGAGCAAGATTGGCCCTGTCGAGTTCCGTGAACGGTCCAGAACCGGATTACAGGTTGTGCTCAGTGCGGCGAGCAGGTATCGAACCTGCGGCGGGCTTATCACCCAGCAGCACCGCCAGGTGCTTCCCCAGACCTCTAGTCGCCGCGTCGATGGCATCTCGGGGCAATCGACAACGTATTAAGATAGCACGTCGGCAATCCACGTGCAAACTGTCCAGCCTCCATTTTCTGGGCTCATCATGGACGCGTCTCAGTGGCTTGTGGGCGGGATCGCCTGGGGAGTGCAACCGCTCGGGGTAATGATCGGCCTGTCAGGTTCACCGCTCAAGAGTATTCTGGTCGCGGTTGGTATCGAGCGAGGAAAGTCCTTGTCGGCTTTGGTTTTTCAACCGGATTGGACATCGGTGAGAAGCCAATGCTTCGTGTTTGACCAGCCCAGAAAACGACGGCCGGATTCACTGCCGCAGTTGCCAGCAGGGGAACGACCGCCCGCGGCAAGCACCAACCCGTTGAGAGCAGGACGAAAGCGATCGCGGAACTCGTCTCGCTGCTCATCAAGGTGGTCACCAGCCCAACGCAGGAAAGCCGCCACATCGCTGTCGGGAAGCAGGGTCAGGAAGAAGATCATCTGCCGCCAGGCATAAGCGGTGTTTTTCAGCATGACCAGACGGGCATGCCACTTGTCGATCTTCATTTGCTGGCGCCTGCAAATCCACCGGAAACACCGCCTCGCCATATCGGGAAGGTGGCCCCCGATGGCATCAGAAAGTCTCAGCCCCAGGTACAATGCAGCCAGGTTCTGGGTCGTGAGAATCTGTTGCTGCTCGATGATCATCCCGTTGGTCGCGGGATCCCAGGTCCCGAGAGCGACACCGGCGCGGGCTGCACACAAGCGTGCCAGTTCAATGACCGCGGGTTTGGCTTGGCACCAGAACCGCCATTGTCTGGTTGATTGCTCCGGGGTCGGGAGCCGCCGGATTTCTTCGTAATCGATCTCGTAATAGGTCGCATAGAGCGAGCGGTCAAGAAGTTCAGCCGCTCTCCGAGCCGACTCGACGAACTTCCCGGAGAACTCTCCCATGAAAATGTCCGCCGCCAATTCATCCACAAGTGGAATATCCAATCCGGCTGATTTCACAAGTGCCCGCAGCTCCTGGAGGAGCTTGTTCGGCAGGATCGCATGCGGGAAAGAAGTCAGCGCCAGAACGGTCACTTCTTCGAGCGTTTGCCTCGCAAGCTCCTCACTTGACAGGCAGTGACTTCGAAACCGGTTGATGGCCGCGAGCCACGGCAATTCTTCGACCTGGATCTGCTTCTCCAGGTTCAGCAGCAGAAGCGAGCGCCGCCTGCGGAAAGCACGGTAAATCGCGGCGTAGAGCTGGCGAAGCGACGGCTCGGTGATGCCCGCTGCGCCGAGGTAGGAAGTCATTTGCGGTAAAACTGAAGCGAGGGTGTCGGCCGAGGTGATCAAGCCACGCTCGACAAGGACATTCACGGTCTCGTTCAGGCATCGTTCGGCCTTCCGCCGTACCGAAGGTGGGATCGAGGTTCCTTCCGGTATGCCCGATCTCGCCGCCTCTTCTTCGGTGACCGACTCGCTGAGAAGGCTGACATCGTCAAGAGCCGTATCCTTGGTGTGACTCTCGAGACGTCCGATGACAACCTGCGCGACCGAATGGAAGCTCGGTGCACTCACGTCGGCGGCCTGCTCGCGCCGCGCCGCGGCGCAGGCTGGTGAATCGGGCAGGCCTCGTTTCGCCACGTAGTCGTTGAGGATCAGGCGAATGCGCCCCACCTCGCGACCCGTGAGACCTCCCGGCTCGAGAGCACACCGACCAAGGAACTCACGAAGCTGAGCGGCATGGCGGTTCGGCCGCTCGAGCTTCTTGCAGAGAGTATGCTGTTTTCTCGACTGCTGGTACTCGCCGAGAAGCGCGTGCCGCGCGGTCCGACCAGCCGTTCGGGTAGCGCTGGCAGGGCCAGCCGTCCTCGACGGTTTCCAGAAACAAGGCGACGAGGCGGTCGTAGAAAGACGCCCAGATTTCTACGGCTTCCTTCTGAGCGAGGATTCGCCGGTTCGGCTGGATCCGCCGCAGATTCTCGAGCGTTTTCCCCACGTTCTGAACGTGGACTCGTGCGCCGAAGCGCCGCGGCTGCTCCAGTGGAATCGGATAGAAACGTAACTTCGGGAAGTAAGGCGAAAGCTCATCAAGCAGCTTTCTGGCGTCCTCGACGTACCCCTTTTGCACCAGCCAGGCCACGACCATCAAGGCGCCTTCCTCCGGAACTCCCACATCGTAGCAACCCGACATGAGTCGATTACTCAGTTCGGCGAGACCGAAGCCGGAGAGGTACCAGGCATTCAATCCGCGGCGCTCTTGCCCGGCCGGAACACCCGGAATCGTCGCGAGGACAAGCTTCTCGTGCTCTTGAATGGGTCCAGCCGCAAGGAGCTGACCGGTCGCGAATCCGCCGGTAACGACCTCGAGTGTGGCCCACCCAGGGACACCCGCGACAGGCGTTCTTGATCCGTATTCCACGGTGCCAGTCAGAATGTGAGTGAGGACGGTCTCCCACTTTGAGACGCGATCTCTGGCCCGCTGGCGAGTTTCAGGGTCGTCGCAGTGCTCGGCGGTCGTGAGTGCTCTGGCGAGCTGGAAAGCCGCGTAGCCCGGGTTCACACCCCTCGCCGGCAACTCGTCGCCCGGAATCTGTTCACGGTTTGTCATCTTGCCACCAGCGATCTCTGGATCCGGGGGCTGGACTCGAACCAGCGCCCCCTCGGTGAAAAGCCGAGTGCTCTGCCTCTGAGCTACCCCGGAACGACGCGTTATCGTGTCTCTGGCTACGCTAACAAAGTTTCGACAGCCGAAGTGCCGCAATAGTTCGCCGGATCCTGGCAGCCTGGGTATCGAAGCGAGCGGATGGGGCGATCTTGGGCTATCGACTTTCCCGGGCGCGCGACTGTCCCCGCGGGGCCCCGTAGATCGCTGCCTTGCCTGATGCGGAAGCAGACTCCGGCGCATGGGGCTGAACGTATAGGATGCCCCGGTACTGGGGCCCTCCAGTCCGGGACGCCGCCTGCTGCTCCGCCGGCCACCTTGACCCTGGCACCTCTGGAATGCTGGAATTCAGCAAGAAATCACTCCTGATGCTTTTGATAATCGAAATCCTCAACGATTAAGATGAAGCTGATGATCACGATCAGGAAGAGGAGATAAGATCAGGATGAGGATCAGGATTCCTACGCCGGGCGCCTGCGCGATGCGGTCAGCCCCCTTCCCCGGAGATGCCGCTGGCCCTCTCGAGTCCAAGGAAAGTGGCAGGTCCTCGTGCGAGCCCTGTGTCGGATGCTTTGAATTTTTTGCTTTCACGAATTGAGACCCTCATCTAGAATCAACTCGCCATCATCTTCATGCCTGAAGCTTCTAGCACACACAACCATTGAGGTATCAGGTGAGTTCGCTTTCAGCCGCTCGCACCTCGCGTGGTCGCAACCTTGCAGTCACCCGGTGGAGACGCCGCAGAGCGTTTTTCCTGGGATTCGACTCGCTGGAGACCCGGCAGCTTCTTTCGGGCTCGAGCATCGGCTTGAGCCAGCTCATGGCGCAGCCAAGCGTGAGCGCAAATCCCACACCGTTGCTTTCCAGTCTCTACCCCTCGGGCCTTTCCCCCACGGAGGTCCGTCAGGCTTACGGCGTCAACCAGATCACTTTTCAGAATGGCAAGATCGCCGGCACTGGAGCCGGGCAAACCATTGCCCTGGTCGAAGCCTACAACGACCCGAACATCAGCAACGACCTCAAGAAATTCGATCAAGCATACGGCCTGCCGGCCCCGCCTTCCTTCACCAGGTATCTCGAGGGCGGACTGACCCAGGGAAATGCAGGCTGGTCGCTCGAGACCGCGCTCGATGTCGAATGGGCGCACGCGATGGCACCGGGCGCCAACCTGGTGCTGGTCGAGGCCAGGTCGGCGAGCTTTGCCGACCTCTTCAGCGCGGTCAACTTCGCGCGGTCGCTGAACGGTGTGGTGGCTGTCTCGATGAGCTGGGGGACCAGTGAATTCAACGGGGAAACCACTTATGACAGCCTGTTCACGACGCCCGCCGGGCACGTCGGCGGTGATGGACTGCCGGGTGGAGTGACCTTTGTCGCGGCTTCCGGCGATAGCGGTGCCTGGGCCGGGGTCTCCTATCCCGCGGCTTCGCCAAACGTTCTTTCTGTCGGCGCCACGACATTGTATCTGGGAGCGAACTCAACGTACGGCGGAGAAGCCGGATGGACCTATAGCACGGGTGGCTTCAGCGCTCTCGAGCGGGTACCGGCGTACCAGATCCCGGCTCAGTCCGCCACAAGCCTCTCTTACGGGCTGCGCACGCAACCGGACGTCGCGGCTGTCGGTAACCCGGCGACGGGGCTCTCGGTGTTTGACTCCGTACGGTACGGTGGCCAGTCCGGCTGGTTCTCGGTGGGCGGCACCAGCGCCGCCGCACCTCAATGGGCGGGCCTGATCGCCGTGGCCGATCAAGGCCTTGGTCTGGCCGGCATTGGTTCTCTGGCCAACGCTCAAGCCGCGCTCTACGCGATCCCGTCATCGTCGTTCCACCAGGTGACTTCCGGATTTAACGGTTACTCCGCCGGCGGTGGTTATGACTTGGTGACTGGCCTGGGGACCCCGATCGCCAATCGTGTTGTCGCCGGGCTGCTCTCGACTCGGGGAGTTTATAACGTGACCGGCTTTGCTTCCCCGTACGTGCCGGGCGGACTGACCTCACTCAGTGCCCTGCCGACCATGGAAGTCAACTCGAGCACCAACTCGTTGCAGTTGCCGGCGCCGGGTACGTCCGTGGCGACGGCCTTCCCAGCACCATTTCCGAGTATCGTCGTCATCGTCTTCCCACTTGGCCCAACCCATGTGGTGGTTTTCCTTTCGGTGCCGCCTCCAAATCACTCGCTGTTTGCCTCGAACAATCATCCCGTTCAGCCCGAGACACCTTCATTGCTTGGCATGTCATCCGGCACGCCGAGCACACTCAACAGTTTCGGGCAGATCGCCACGACGGACACGCTCTTATGGCGAAGCCGGTTCGGATCAGAGCCCGAGATCGCCGCCTTGATCGATGTGGTCGAGCCGCTCGAGGCACCACTACCCGGCGCCGCGCCAAACAAGGCGTCGACTCCGCTCCAGCCCGGAGCGACCGTGTCGCTTTCGCCCAGGAATTTCCTGTTCCCGCAGCGTCTTGATCGCGGCCCGGAGAGCCGCGGGGTTTCCGAGATCGGTCTGACAGGCAGCGGCTCTGCCACCCCGCTGCTCACGGCAGCTCCACGCGATGAGGAGCTGGAAACCACGAGTGCGGCTCCGCGACTCGCTTTTGCTGCCGCCCTGGCAGGTGCGGGGTACTGGATTGCACTGCGCGAGCGCAAGGGTTGGAACTCTGCTTTGACGGCTGCGCGAGCCGACCGCTCCCTCCGGCCTCGGGTCCGTCGCTGCTCCTTCTTCTCGTTCTAATTCTTGCGCGAAGAGCGACAACGGTATGTCGCGGAAGATGTGGCGGGTTGCTCTTACACAGCTTAGCCCGCCACTCCGTTTTCTCTCAGGGGCGGCCCAAGCGAAAGACTGTTAGCATCCGGGAAGGCGGCTTGAGGGATTGCCAGTCGACCCAGTGGCAGTGGCGGTCCGGTTCGTTTCTGCAGCGATTCGCGGGAGGCCCTGCGCACCGACGAAACCGCGACAGACGGTGCCATGCGATAGTCTTTCTTGACCTGATAGGCTTTCAGGATCGAGGCGACGCGCCTCAAGATCGCACTCAAGTTTGGACATTGCGTTGCGTGTTGCCGTTCTTGCATATAGAGGCTCAGAGCAAATTCTCTGAAGCTCGCATTGGTTTTGCGTTCCTTGAAACGGAGCCAGTCATAGCAAAGTTCTTCGCGAGATCTATAGGCCCAGAGCCGAGTCCCCGGCCCGAACGCCAGGCGTAATTCCATAAGCAAAGATAATTCGTTCGATTTCTCATAAGCCGCTGGCATGAATTTTCTCACCCAAGTTATCGTCGGAACTATAAGGTTATCGTGCCCACCACGAAACCAAGTCGTGCAGAGCATCGCGCAATCGACGCTTCAAGAGCCGCTCGTACCTCGCGCCTCGGGTCAGTCGGATCGACTTTTCAAAAGTAAGCCTGTGTTGCCCACGACAATCAAGAACCCATGAGCTGCCCAAATCTTTTTAATAATACCTTCTTTTCCGGTCCCGGAACCATAGCCAGCATCGGTTTTCTGCGAAATCCAGTATGTGCTATGACCCGCGATTTTGGAAATGAATTCCCTTTTATTGCTGATTTTCGCAGCGCAGTCCAGAAAAACACGTTGGTGAGATCGCCCCCAGAGCATGATGTCCAACGTTTATTTAAGGAAAATGCAGTCGCGCTTCTGGCGGAACTCTCTCGGGTCTGGCCGATCAAGAAGTCGTTGGGTGCACCCTCTGCCTCATGGAGTTCCCCGGCTGCCACTCCGCGCTTGGCTCTGGATGCTCGAGTCGAGTACAATCGTCGTAGGTCGAAGGAACTGGGGACGAATCGAGTCGAATTCTCGGCCCCAATAGAGATTCCGCGCCCAGGAACCTGGCTGGCGCACGCACCCTCTGGAAAAAGAAAAGGTGTCGAATGGAAGGGCTGGCGATGCCTTTGCTCTGGGCACAGACAGCCGGGTCAGGCAGCGGGGCGGCAGCCGGATCGAGCACCGGGGTCGGCAATCCCGCGGCCATGGCGGCGATGGCGTTTCGGCGCTGGTGTTCGGGCCTGACTCTGTCTTCGCCAGACGCGGTACCGGGGCTGGACGGTCTCTGGGCCTTCCTCGCGGGGCTTGCCGCGCTGCTATTGGTGGCGATGGTGTTCCAGGGACCACTGCTGGCTCTCAAGCAGCTTATCGACATCCCCGGCCATGCCGCTCTGGTGCAGCGTGCAACCAGGCGAGTTTGGCGAGCGGGGCGTCTTGTCTCGGTGCTCATCACATTCACGGTGCTCGCCTGGACCGGGAGCCAGGCGCTTAACTTTCTGGCAGATCGAACGGATCGAGGAAAGACGGAGTTGACGCTCCTGTCCCGGTCGCGTGCCCGGTTCGAGCTGGCTTTCGAGCAGGGATGTTTCGCCAGCCTGACCCCACTGCGCGATGTGGTGGGCCTGGCAGACAACTTGCCGCTCTTGATCTGCGCGGTCTACCTGGTCTTTCGCGTGTCATCAGGCATGTCTCCACCGATCCGTCCGGCCGCTGGACAGTCGCGGCAGGGTCCCGTGACGGCAAGATACACCGCCCGAGAAAAGCCAGGCTCCGGCTGGCCAACCGTGATCTGGGGATGCGGCTCTTTGTATATTTTGTACCGGCTGGTTGCCCGTGCGTCCGGCAGCAGTGACTTACCTCTGGGAGGATGTCTGGTCGTCGAGGCGCTTGTGGTTCCTCTTTTGATGCTCGTTTGCGACGGATTCTTGCTGGCGTGGGTCTTGACAGAGCTTCGCAACTCTGGGTTCGACCAGGTCGGAGAAGACCGGCTGCACCCGGCCCAAGCCTTCGAATTGATGCCGGCCGCGGCACTTGTTTGCGCATTGGCCTTGCCCGCGCGATACGTGGCAACTCTGGTTTTCCTGGCACTTCAGCACCTGCCTACCTCGGTCGGAGGCACTTCCGTGGGCCGGTATATTCGGTGGCAGCTTGGCTGGGGGCTGGTTGACTTGCAAGCTGCCTCATTGGTCCTCCTGGGGATAGTGGGGGTCGTGGCATGGAGTCGGGGCTCCTTCAAGGAAGCTCTCTGGGGATTCAAGCGGCTTCTCGAAGATCAGGCCGGTCATCTGATCATGGCTCTGGCCATGGCTGGCGGAGCGGCGTGCCTGCTAGCTGGCCTGATCTACCCGCTGGTGCTCTTGCTGCCGCCGGCAGGCTGGGTTCTTCCCGCCGCGGATAGCTATGCGCATTACCTGACACTGCCTATTGGCCTATGGACACTGGCTGCGCTCATCGAGCTGGCCGAGCGGACACTCCCCGTCGCCGGTCCGGCGAGCTCGCTTGCCGCCAACCAGGTCAGCAGCAACGACGGGATCGATGGGATCTCCGAGACGCCGGCAAGCGAAGCCACCACGGAATCCCCAGCCGGAACCAGCCCTTGAGGGCCAGGCAGGACATGGCCTGAGATTTGCTCATTGATCATCCGATGGTTTCCAACTGGAAGGTTTACTGGATCACCCGCGATGTTTTTTTCGCGAGCCAGGAGAGTGGTGGCAATGGTGCCGCTCGTCCGAGCACGTGTTCTACCGGTTCGCTTGACAGAAACAGCAGCTCGGGGTTGTAATGAAGTGAGGATCAGTACTCGGTTGCCTTGAAGTGCTGGTTCTCGAGAATCGAAGTTGCGTGGAGACCATCTCGTCCGTTCCGCGGACTTATCGCACTATTTCGGCCCGAGGCCAACCGGCTTGACGGGCATTCCCATTGACAAGGTCTTATTGACAATTCGGCCGAACCCTCAGCCAAAATGAGGACGCTACAACCCTGCGCGCCAGGTGACAACGATTCGCGTGGACGCGGCGAAACACGCCTCGCCTTCGCGCACGTTGAACAAACCTAGGGCACCACGCAGGGATAGAGATCAAGCCGCCTTCAGGAGGGAAACTTCTTATGTCCACAGGATCGGATCTGATCTCGCTGATCGCGAGTCGCCAGAATCTTGATGATTATCAGAAGAAGCACTGGTCCGGCAGCTTTGCCGAGTATCTGGACATTGTCCGGCGCGACGCCAACGTCACCCGGACGGCGTACCAGCGCCTTTACGACATGATCACGAGCAAGGGCACCGAAGAGATCGTCGTCAACAAGGAAAAGCTGGTCCGGTACAAGTTTTTTGAGGATCCCGACAACGTCGGTGAAGATGCGATTTACGGGCTCGAGCGGACGATGATCAGCCTGCTCAACGTGCTCAAGAGTGCCGCTCACGGTTACGGCACCGAGCGGCGTGTCTTGCTGCTGCACGGGCCCGTGGGAAGCTCCAAGAGCACGATCGCGCGGCTGATCAAGAAGGGTCTCGAGCGCTATTCGCGCAGCGAGGAAGGGCGGCTATTCAGCTTCGGCTGGAAAGAGCTCGGGCCTGATGGCGAAGAAATGGTCACCGAATGCCCGATGCATGAAGAGCCGCTTCATCTGATTCCTCACGAGCATCGCGACGAGGTCACGCGATTGCTCAAGGCCGAGACCGCATCGCCCGTCTACGAGCTCTCGATCGAAGGTGATCTCTGTCCGTTTTGCCGCCAGATGTTTAACGACCGGATGGAGCGGTACGGGGGCGACTGGTCGCGAGTTGTCGAGGATGTCCGGGTACGCCGGTTAATCCTTTCCGAGCAAGATCGGGTCGGCATCGGCACGTTCCAGCCGAAGGACGAGAAGAACCAGGACGCGACCGAGCTGACGGGTGATATCAACTACAGGAAAATCGCCGAGTACGGCACCGAGAGTGATCCTCGGGCCTTCAACTTCGACGGCGAATTCAACATTGCCAATCGTGGCGTGATCGAATTTATCGAGGTGCTCAAGCTCGATGTGGCCTTCCTTTACGACCTTCTGGGAGCTAGCCAGGAACACAAGATCAAGCCGAAGAAGTTCGCGCAGACCGATATCGATGAGGTGATCGTCGGCCACACCAACGAGCCCGAGTACAAGAAGCTTCAATCCAACGAGTTCATGGAAGCCTTGCGTGACCGGACGGTGAAGATCGACGTTCCCTACGTGACCCGGCTGATCGACGAGATCCGGATTTACGAGAAGGACTACAACGACCGCAAGGTCCGCGGCAAGCGGCTGGCGCCGCACACTCTCGAGGTGGCCGCGATGTGGGCGGTGCTCACCCGGTTGGAAGAGCCCAAGAATGCCGGGTTAACCCTGATGCAGAAGCTCAAGCTCTATAATGGGAAAACCCTGCCTGGCTTCACCGAAGACAACATCAAGGAGCTCCGTGAGGAGGCCGAACGCGAGGGGATGCAGGGCATCAGTCCGCGATACGTTCAGGACAAGATTTCCAACGCTCTGGTTGCTCATCCCAATGAGCGGTCGATCAATCCGTTCATGGTTCTCAACGAACTCGAGACCGGCCTCAAGCACCATTCGCTGATCAACAGCGAGGAAACTCGCAAGCACTACCGGCACCTGCTGTCGCTGGTGAAGGAAGAATACGAGGATATCGTGAAAAACGAGGTGCAGCGGGCCATCGCGGCCGATGAGGACGCGCTGACGCGGTTGTGCGGCAACTACATCGACAACGTGAAGGCCTATACGCAACGGGAGAAGGTCAAGAACAAGTACACCGGCCAGACCGAGGAACCGGACGAGCGGCTGATGAGGTCAATCGAGGAGAAAATCGACATACCCGAAAGCCGCAAGGACGATTTTCGCCGCGAAATCATGAACTACATCGGTGCCTTGTCGCTTGACGGCAAGAAGTTCGATTACCGAACCAATGAGCGTCTCCAGAAGGCCCTGGAACTGAAACTGTTCCAGGACCAGAAAGATACGATCAAGCTCACCAGCCTCGTCTCGAGCGTGGTCGACAAGGATACCCAGGAGAAGATCGACATCGTCAAGGCGCGGCTGATTCGTAATTATGGTTATGACGAAGATTCAGCCACCGACGTCTTGAACTACGTGGCCAGCATCTTCGCGCGGGGCGACGTCAAACGCGGCAGCCACTAGCGGCTGAGCGTCAGCGTCATGGAGTTCAAGGCGGCGACTCAAGGACGCCGGACGCGAACCTTCTTTTGGTCGGCGACCATGCGCAGCCAGACCCGGGGACCTCGGTCGCCAGACAACTGCGCATGGCTCGCCAGAAAGTTGGGCAAATGCATCATCGAGAGACCCGTGGAAAAATCCGCTGCGCAAAGTCTCGATTGTTTCCTTGAATCCGGGATGGGTCCGGGTCTAGAATTTGCTATAACCTACGCTAGTGAGATCGTCACCATCCCGGTAAAGGATCGTCGCGAAACAACCGCTGCTACGACCTACCCTTTCGGATGCTCACGACAGCGCCTGATTTTGATCCGAGCCGGCGGGAACCAATCTGCTCTTTTCCATCTCACCTGCGGTCGGATCGTTCATCCTACCGGGCCCGCGGACGGCACCGCTTGCGCGGTGTTTCGGCAGCCTGAGAGAAACAGTGTCGCGATCTGCGTAACGGCGGAGCGAGCATTCCGACTGCATGAGAGCGCGGAATCGGGCAATTCACAAGGAAAACAGCGTCGGCCGACCGCAGATCCGTAGAAAAAGACGTGGTTCGGCCGAAATCGTTGAAACAATACACGCAACGGCGGGGGCTGGGGAGCCGTGGTGCGAAAAATCGATCGAGATTCCAATCGGTTCAAGCAGATCGTCCGCGGGAAGATCAAGTCGGACCTGCGCAAGTACATCACTCACGGCGAGCTGATCGGCAAGGCGGGCGGCGAATTCGTATCGATACCGCTGCCGCAGATCGAGCTTCCCGAGTTCCGCTATGGCACCAAGAATCGGGGCGGCGTGGGCCAAGGGCCCGGCGACGTGGGAACTCCGATCGGGCGATCGAGTGACGGTGATGCAGGTCAAGGGGCCGGCGAAGCGCCCGGGCATCACATCCTCGAAGTCGAACTCACGCTGGACGATCTGGCTCAGATTCTGGGGGAAGAGCTGGCGCTGCCCCGGATCGAGCCCAAGGGTCGTGCCAACATCATCGAAGAAAAAGACAAGTACACCGGGATCCGTCAGGCCGGTCCGGAAAGCCTGCGTCACTTCAAGCGCACTTACAAGAAGGCGCTCAAGCGGCAGATTGCTTCCAGCCAGTACGACCCGCGTGATCCCCTGGTCATCCCGATCCGCGAAGACAAGCTCTATCGCTCCTGGAACCCGATCTCCGTTCCCCGGTTCAACGCGGTGGTGCTCTACCTGATGGATGTGTCAGGTTCGATGACCGACGACCAGAAAGAGATCGTCCGGACGGAGGCTTTCTGGATTGATACCTGGCTGAAAAGCCAGTATGACGGCGTGACCACGCGCTACATCATCCATGACGCGGTGGCCCGCGAGGTCGACGAGCATACCTTCTATCACACCCGGGAAAGTGGCGGGACGCGAATCAGCACGGCTTACGCGCTGGCAAACAAGCTCATCGAGGAATCTCACTCCCCGATGGACTGGAACATTTACATACTCCATTTCAGCGACGGTGATAACTGGGGCGAGGATAACCGCAACTGCATCAGCCTTCTGCGTGATCAGCTATTACCCAAATGCAATCTTTTCTGCTACGGCCAGGTCGAGAGCCCCTACGGCTCAGGCGAGTTCTACCGCGAGCTCGAGGAGGCCTTTGACGAAATCCCCAACCTTGCTCTCTCCGAGATTCGTAACAAGGAAGGAATCTACGATTCGATCAAGGAGTTCTTGGGCCGGGGACGCTGAACTCGTCGCACAGGAGCCGCACCGATGCCTGGACTGGGCCGATCTGCCATCGCGCCGGGATTGCTGACTGCCCTGCTCGTCGCGACCGCCACGACGATGGGTGCCGGTGCTCACGGTGCGGATTCCCCGGAGTCAAGACTCCGCGCTCGCATCGCCGACCTTCGCGCCGATGTCGAACTGATCAAGGTGGAGTGCGCCGCCGCCCGGCACAACCTGCTGAAATGCCTGAAGAAGAGTGGAGAACTCGAACTTGGCGACCGCAAGAGGACGCTATCCAGAATCAGGGACGAGATCAGCAATATCAAAGGTCAGATGCTGCCCTTCGTCGACTCGAACGATGTCGTCCAGAAACTGGAACGCAAAGTAGAAAAGGAAGGAACCAAGGAAGAGAAAGAGCAGACGAAGTTCATGCTCGACGTCTTCAAGGGCGGCGACGGGGGCGAGAAGGCCCTGGATCGCCTGGCCGAGATCGAGTATCAGGCTCGGCTCGATTCCGCCCGAGGCGAGTCCGAACGGCGGAAGGCGGATTTCCTCAAGAAAGTCCGATCGCTGAATCAGAAGAAACTTGAGCTGACCGAGGCCGAGGCGGAATACAAAGCGTCGCGATAAATCGGTTCACAACCCCGCTGCCCGGCTCATCAACCTGGCGGACAGAGATACCTGGAGACCAAGCCATGAGCACCGCGATAGCCCCCCCGGCTCGAACCAGCGAGCTCGAAGGCGACCAGTGCGTCGTCCTCCGGGATATCGGCTGGAGGGGCTATACCATGCTCTTGAAAGTGCGGGGCGAATGCTCTGTTCCGCGAATGGTCTATCTGGATGGGAGCTTGCGTCTCTTGTCACCGTCCTACTTCCATGAGAGTCTCACCAATCTTCTTGGCTGCTTCGTCATGGTTCTGGCCGAAGAACTCGATATCCCGTGCATTATGGCGGGCTCGACGACTTATCGTCGCCGCGCCAAGCGAGGCGGTGTCGAGGGGGACCAGACATATTACTTTTCCAATCTCGATCGAATTCGTAACAAGAAGAAGATCCATCTCAAGGTTGACCCGCCTCCCGACCTGGCGATTGAAGCTGTGGTCACCCATGGCGCAGAGGATGCGGTTGAAGTTTACCGTCGACTCCGGGTTCCGGAGGTCTGGATCTGCGATGAGAATCAGCTAACAATTCTCGTGCTTCAGCCGAGCGGCCGCTATCTTGCCGCCGAGCGGAGCAGCGTATTCAACTTCCTGGCAGCGAGCGAAATTCACGCCTGGGTCACGCGCACAGGATACGACAGTCATACGGCATGGATCAAAGATCTCCGCCGCTGGGTTGCTGACGTAATCGCCCCGCGTTATCAGGAGCAGAAGAATCGAGCCGCGGCCGAGCCAAACCAGATTGACGGAACGGAATGACCCGCTGAACTCTTGCCAATTACCAGAGACGAGAAATCCATGTCGACCGTCAACACCCACAACCTTCCCGCCGACCTGAGAGCCATCCAGATCGAGACCGAGGACCATGCGCGCGCCTATGGCCTGGACTTCTACGAAACGATTTTCGAGGTCCTCGATTACGACGAGATCTCCGAGATTGCCGCGATGGGAGGGTTTCCCACCCGCTATCCCCACTGGCGGTTCGGCATGGAGTACCAGCAGCTCGCCAAAGGCTATCGCTACGGGCTCCAGAAAATCTACGAGATGGTCATCAATAACGACCCGTGCTACGCCTACCTGCTGCGATGCAACCAGCTTGTTGACCAGAAACTGGTGATGGCCCACGTCTATGGGCACAACGACTTTTTCAAAAACAACATCTGGTTCAGCCAAACAAATCGTAAGATGATGGATGAGACGGCCAATCACGGCAGTCGCATTCGTTCGTACATGGAGCGCTTCGGAGAAGACACCGTCGAGGGTTTCATCGATAGTTGCCTCTGCCTGGAGAACCTGATCGACATCTATTCGCCACTGATCAAGCGACGCGATACCGTCAGTCGCTATGATTTCCCGCCCAACGAGGGGGAGGACGAGAAACAGGCTTCAAAGTTCCAGAGCAAGGGC
The DNA here is from genome assembly GCA_963797295.1 of uncultured Planctomycetaceae bacterium. GTDB lineage: Bacteria > Planctomycetota > Planctomycetia > Isosphaerales > Isosphaeraceae > Aquisphaera. Next base: position 310,117 of record CAWCPP010000047.1, on the reverse strand, counting down.
TACATGGACTCGTTCATCAACCCGCCCGAGGTACTCAAGGAAGAGGCACGGAAGCGGGAGACCGAGAAGGAAAAGTCCAAGTCCCAGTCGTTTCCGGAGCAACCGGAACGCGACGTGCTCTTGTTCTTGATCGAGTACGCGCCTCTGAAGCCCTGGCAGCACGACGTGCTGGCAATCATCCGGGAGGAAGCCTACTACTTCGCCCCTCAAGGCCAGACCAAGATCATGAACGAGGGCTGGGCCTCGTTCTGGCACTCGACGATCATGACCCAGAAGATTCTCCATCCCTCGGAACTTGTCGATTACGCCGACCACCACTCGGGGACCATGGCAACTCAGCCTGGCCGCCTTAACCCCTACAAGCTTGGTATCGAATTGCTGCGGGACATCGAAGATCGCTGGAACAAGGGGCAATTCGGTCCAGAATGGGAGGAATGCGATAACTACGAGGTGCGGAGGAAGTGGGACAAGGGGCTGGGACTTGGACGACAGAAGATCTTTGAAGTCCGCCGGATTCATAATGATGTGACATTCATCGACACGTTTCTCACGGTCGACTTTTGTCGTCGCCATCAACTTTTCAGCTACAAGCACAACGAACAGAACGACACCTACGAGATCGAAAGCCGCGAGTTCAAGAAGATCAAGGAGCGGCTATTGTTCAACTTGACCAACTTCGGCCAGCCGATCATCCGGGTCAAGGATGGGAATTACCGCAACCGGGGAGAACTCTACCTGGTCCACGAGCACTTCGGCGTCGATCTGAAACTAGACTACGCGCAGGACACTCTCCGGCATCTTCACCGCCTATGGACCCGTCCGGTGCATATCGAGACGGTCGCTGATGGGCGGCCCACGCTATTATCGTTCGATGGAACCGATCATTCAATTCGCCCGTTGGGAGGTTCATCTCATGAATCCGAGCCGAAAGATCGCCGCCGCGCTTGATGAAAACACGCGAGCTTACGTCTTGCCGTGCTCCGTCACGGTCGAGGACGCTCCAAATCGTTTCACCTTGAATCTTACGGCCCTTGATAGCGTCGGGGTCGCCTTTGATCAACTCGAGTTTGTCACGACGGACCGGCAAGATTGGTCGTCGCAGGCCCTGAACGGCTGGGGCGAGCGGCTTGCCGCTCGGGTCACCTATTTGCTCGAGCCTCTCAAGGTCCTGGAGATCGACGCGGGAGGAGGCGAGGTCCAGATCCGTAGCAAGACGCCGTCCGGCCGTGCCGATCAGCGCGGGTTTTATGAAGTCCGGCTGTACAAGCAGGGAACGCTTCGCATGGAGCGGTATGTCCTTGATGACGCCACTCGCCAGCGCCGTCGCACGCCCTGCCAGTTCACCCGCGAGGTTCTTGAGCGCCTGACCGACGATATCGCCGCCAGCGCGGGGTGAAGTCCGATCCAAGGTTTCGGGGAGTCGCGATTCCAGCGTGAGTTAGGCTTTCAGCATTTGCGGGATCGGGACTCCCTGGAGCCTTGAGTGCGATGTTCCTATCCACAAGTCGTTCCCAAGTCGTCGGTCAGAAATCCTCCTCCGAATCGATCGGCCAGACGTGAAGGAACGATCGCTCGAGCAACCGCAGGCGTTCCTTTCCCGGCGGAGTTGCCAGCACCCCAGCGAACGTCAGCCGGCCTAGATTTCTCGGCGAGCGATTGGAACCGTCTTCCGCTTCGCTCAACCGTCCGATCAACGAGCCGGTGTGGTACGGAGCGATAAAAGCCGCTGCTCGCAGCAAAGACTCCATGACAAATGAAGTATTGCTGCCTCCCCCGCCACCGGACAGCTTGGGCAGGTCCGTCTCGATGAACTCGTCGAGGATCTGGCGAGCCATCTCGCGATCGTAGCATGCCACCACGGCAGCCACCCGGCTCCCGGCGATGAGAGGGATTCCGTCCCGGCTGTCGCCAGAACGCAATGGCGGACGCATAGCCAGCGTCCGCCACAGGCACTCACGCACCCGGGACGGGTCGACCTGTTCGACAATCGGCAAGAGCCCGGCCGCCGCCGTGCAGGCCATACCCAGGCCGTCCCACTGATCCTGTTTTCCACCGGCAACCTGTTCGAGTAACCCGTAGGCCTCATCGAGCAGAGCGACCGCCGGGGCGCGGTCCTTCCCGGATTGTGCGAGCGCCAGGGCCATCGCGCCAAGGGCTCGCGCCTTGTAGCGGTAATCGGTCATTCCGCGGGCCAGTCTCATCGCCCGGTCAGGATCGAGGGTCGCCATGCGATAGCAAACCCGCTGGGTGTACATGTCGCGGAAATAGGGCCATTGATCGCGCATCATCATGAGCACGCGCTCGGCATCTGCGGTGTTCTTGCCCGCCAGCCGGTGCGCGATGTGGCCGAGGTATCGGTCGTGTTCCCCGTTCTCTCCCTTCAAGAACTCCAGAGCCGCGGGAAGGTCGATCGGCGCCAGGCCTTCGGCAAGGTTCGCTCGCGCGAATACGGCCCGGCCGGTGATTGGCAGCCGGACTGCCACGGGCTGAGCCTCGCGGAGCACCTTCAGACCCTGGTCAGCGTCGCCCAGGTCCAGCAACATCTGACCCACTTCGGCGAGACGCAAAACACGTTCGGTGGGATCAGCTACACTCCGCGCCGCAAGCAGAGATTCTTTGAGCAAGCCGAGCTTTCTGGCCCGGTCGGAATCCGCAACCAGCAGGCTGATTCGCCGATAAGCGTAGGCGCGCGAGACAGGCTCACGAATGGCCGCGATCATGTCAAGCGCCTCGTCGGGATTCTGCTTGAAAATCTCCTCTGCCAGCTCCTCGAGGTGGAGATTGAGGTCCGATCCTTTGCCCGACCCTGCCTCGCGTTCCAGGCGCTCACGGGTATGCACCGGGTCGATCTTCGCCAGAATTCTCAGCACCCTGAAGCGATCGGGCGACTCCTTTTGCTTGAGCACCTGCTCGGCGTACGGATCGAAGATCACGTGCAAGAGCTTCCGTTCCTGGTCGCGGGAGAGTGCAGGCGGCAGCATCCTCATCGGTGGTGCCGCGGCACCGTCAGATCGCTCAAGAGTGATCTCGACGGTTCTGGCATCGGCCCCAATCGACCGGCCCGTGAACCGGTAGCCTGGTTTCTCGACAAACACCAAAGCCGGCTCGGCCAGAACTCCCGGAAGGAGGAAATGGCCTGCCGCGTCGGACCGGGTCTCCGTAGGCACCGGCCCGTCGCCGGATTGGCGAACGCGAGCGTTGAAGATCGGCTCGCCTCGGGTATCGATGACCTTTCCCTCCACGCTCCGCAACCGGCGTAGAACCACGTTTTCAAGCGTCGGCCTGGTGTCGGAACGAAGCACCAGCCAGGGCGAGCTGTCCGACATCAAATTCTCGTCGCCGGGCTTGACCTCGGCGCGGTACTCGAAGCCTCGCCTGATCCGGTGCGGGGTCTCGAAGTGGCCGTTCCGGTCGGTCGAGATCGAGGTCTCGCCATTCAACCGCATCACGCCGGGGTCCGGGGGTGTATTCTTCTCCAGCGGGCGGGATCGAATCTGAACCGGAACAGCGGGAACCGGATTCCCGGTCGAATCGACGACGCGGCTTTCCAGGGAAACGGTGTTGGCCCCGCTGATCACCAGCTTGACCGGCTCGGGCGAGTCCGCGGCGGCCGGCAACGGCCTTTCGGTCCGCGCCTCGCCGGCCTCGGCCTGGAGCTGAACGTTGGCCCTGGCGTGGATTCCCTCGAGCAAGAACTCGCCGCGGTCGTCGGACTTCGCGGTCGCTGAGAAGTTTGATCCCAGAGCCATGGTCGCGCCGTTGGCAGCCTGGAAACCCGGCCCGATCTGATCCCATTTGCCGAGCACCCGTGCGCCTGCCACAGGCTTGCCCTCTTCATCGGCGACGACCCCGCGGAGCGTCACCCCGCGTTCCAGCTCGATGGGAGGCAGTTCCTGCCCGTCGCCCGTGATCTCGGGCATCTCGATCCCCCGAGCCAATTTGATATAACCCTTTGGGACGTCCGAGTGGCAGAACACTTGCTTGCCGCGTGGGGCGATCGCCTTGAAACGACCTGAGGCATCCGTCCTGCCGACCAGAAGAATCGCGCCGACCGTTCCCGGGTGACTGAAGCGGATACCGACGTTCGCGACGGGTTTGCCCGTTCCCTTCTCCCGCACGAGCCCGCGGACCCTGACCCAGCGCTCAAGTGGGACGGTGAGTTCGATTTTCTTCGCGCCCTCGAAGTAGGGATTCTCCGTGCGAATTTGCCGGTACATCGCGTCCTCGGGCAAAAGGACCTCGGCGGCGACATATCCAGCCACGAGCCTGGGAACGGTGAACCGCCCCTGATCGTCGCTGACCACTTCCGCCCTCGAGAAAACCCAGGCGTCCTCCTCGACCTTGTGCATCCCTTCGAGGTGAACCCGCACACCGCGTATCGCGGCCGAGTCTTCGGCGGTGAGACGGCCTTCCACGACAGCCATGGGAAGCAACTTGAGCTCGTTTTCGCCCTGAAACCCGTTGTCCCGCTCGAACTGCTGCGTGCCTTGATCCTGGGAGGTAGCCTGCACGATCAGGATCCCCCTGGCGGGCGCGCCCACGAGCGTTGCCAGCCCCTCCTGATTCGTCGTGGCAGCGAGCCGCTCAGCCAGTTCGTCCGGCACGGAGGTCCGGTCCTCGCGGAACTTGACAACCGAGACGCGAACGCCCGCCGCGGAGTTGCCTTCGGGATCGTGAATCCGGAACCGGGTCGCGACCGCGGGGGCCATTGTCAATGGGATCGGGCGGTCGGGATCGACGCCCGACTCGTTCCACTCATCCTGGAACATGGCGCGGGCCGGGCGGAAGCCGGGCAAGTGAGCCCAGACGGCATGGCTACCGAGAAACGTGCCCTTGAACGGCTTCTCATCCCAGATCAGCCGGAAACGCCCGGATTCATCCGTACGAGTTTGAGAAACGACGATGGCCTTGGGCCGGGGATGGGTTTCAGCGACCAGCCAGACGTCGGCTCCGGCAACGGGTTTGCCATCGGCCGTGAGGACCTTTCCCGAAACGACTTTCTGATCATCGCCCGCGGCGCGGGCCGGAGCCGTCCCCGGCGACGCCAGGAAGATCAGACCCAAGAAAGCAACAAGGACCAGAGTCAAGGTTCCGGCCAGCCCACGCGCCGGCGCCACTTCCGCGGGTTCCACGCCCAGGATTCGCCGGATCCGGGCCAGCAGCGAGCCGCCTCGCGCCGAGGGGGCCAGCGACCAGTCGCCTGCTCGCAGAGTTTCCAGGGCCGTGAGCGCTCGAGCGTGGTCCAGGCTATTGCCGCAGAGTGGCACGGCCTGGTCGTCACAGCAATTCTCTCGCTCTTCGCGGATCCGCGCCGAGTCCCACCAGACGGCGGGATCGTGTTGAGCAAAGCCTCCGTCGATCAACACTTCGCCCGGAGTGGTCTTGTATCGCCCCTCCACCTGCTCGACCATCGGGAGAGCCTGGCCTGCGTTGCTGCCGGTGGTCTCCACGTCCACTCCCACAATCACCTGGCTGTTCGTGGCCGTGGAGAACTGGAAGAGAGTGGCGTGAAGCCAGAGCGCCACGAGGATCTTGGGGTCGATGGGGGCACTTCCCGGCGCCTTCTCGACGGCTTTGATGCGGTCGTACAAAGGGCTGAGGTCGAGCCCTTCGACATAGTCCCAGACTGCCCGCGCGGGATGATCCAGTGGGATCAGTTCATCGAGGGACGCAGTGCGAAAGACGATCTGCTGGCGGTTAGCGGTCCTCAGCCGCGGGCATCCAGAGGAGGATGGAGCCTCGGATGGAGGGGCCTGGCCTGCCGGATCGGCAGGTGTCTCGAAGAGCGGGGGCTGTTCGAGGCGAGGCGATTGGGAAACGTCTGGGTTTTTCATGAAGAGATTATAGCGGTGGGTTCATCACTCGCCGACCACGATGTTCTCGGGCTTGAGATCGCGGCGGATCACTCGCCGTGCGTGGACAAATGCGACGCTCTGGCAGACCTGCTCAGAGATGGTCAGGAACCGGGGACGGTCCTTGATGTGATCTATGGATTCTGCGAGAAGTTGAGCCAGGGTTTGGCCCTGGACCAGCCTCATGCTAAAGAAGGGACATGCGTCCGGCAGTGTACCGGTTCCGTAGACCGGTGGAATACCTGGATGTTGGAGCTGGCCCGTGATCGCGGCCTCGCGACGAAATCTGTCGATCAGATCAGAGTTGTTCTCATGTTTTTCCAGCAGGATCTTGAGTGCAACCGTACGCCCGAGGGTTTTATCCTGGGCCAGCACTATCGTCCCCATCGCCCCCTCGGCATAAGGCTTTTCCGCGCTGGCTACCGCGTAAATCGATTGGACTGTCACCGGATCTCAAGGCCGCTCCGCCCCCGCGCCGTCGCAGTTTGGCTCCGCGACCGCGGAGTCCGACCGTGGGCGTACCGATGCCGTGAGCGAATCGTCATACATAGTCTTTTGCGTCTGCAGGACATTCGCGGGTTCAAACAGATCCTGAGCGGGCTTGGAAGAGGGCTCTGGAAGCAGGGCGGTGTCGGTCTTCTCGCGGTGTCGCTCGCGTGACCCCGAGGCCTCATCGACTTACACGGCGGAATCGCTACCCGAGGATCCCGCCCTACCAACCGGACAGTCACACCAAAGCCGCACGACCATGTTGCATGCTGGACTTCTGCGGCAATTATAGCAGTTTATTCTAGCGTGGACTTGCACGCTGTCTCCAGGGTCTGCTCACCGCGTCAGAGCCGGGCGAAACTGCCTCGCGGGCGGCATCTCGCACGGCTATACTGGCGAGACGAATAGACGTACGGACGACACTCGAAACCGCCACCGGTCTTCGCTATCCGGCAGGAAGCGCGGCGGTGCAGGATGTATCGACCTCCATGGATCTACTTCAAGATTTGACTCCAGCTCAACGCGAAGCGGTCACGCACATTGAAGGGCCCCTCCTGGTTCTCGCCGGGGCTGGCTCCGGAAAGACGCGGGTCATCACGCGGCGGGTCGCTCACCTGCTGGGTTCCGGGATCAACCCGGAACATGTCCTGGCCATCACGTTCACCAACAAGGCAGCCGGCGAGATGCGCGAGCGGATCGACGCCCTGGTGCCCAGCTCCAGGGTGTGGGTGGGAACGTTCCACGGTTTTTGCGCCGGCTCCTGCGCTCTCACGCCCGCCTGATGGGAATCGATCCTGGGTTCACGATCTATGACCAGTCAGACCGTCTGCGTGCCATCAAGGATGTCATGGACCAGGTGGCCGGCGATGGAGCCAACATCACTGCCGAGCAGGTCGAGTCGGCCATCAGCCGGGCCAAGAATGATCTGGTCAGCCCCCAGGTGCTTCGCAGCCGGGCGCGCGATGAAAAGGACGCGCTCAAGGCGAAGGTATTCGCCGCCTACGAGGAGAAGCTGAAAACCTCGTCGGCCGTCGATTTTGACGATCTTCTCGTCCACGTCGTATCGATACTCAAAAACCATCCCGACGTTCGAGCGGGGCTGGACAGGCGCTTCCGTTACGTTCTTGTCGATGAGTACCAGGACACAAATCTTGCCCAGTATGCCATCGTCCGGGCCCTCTCGGTCGATCACCCCAATCTTTGCGTCACCGGTGACCCGGACCAATCGATCTATGGATGGCGCGGGGCCAACCTGGCGAATATTCTCGAGTTCGAGCGTGATTATCCTGGTTGCCACGTCGTCAAGCTTGAACGGAATTACCGCAGCACGAAAAACATCCTGAGCGTCGCCGATCACCTGATCAGGTTCAATCGCAACCGCAAGCCCAAGTCGCTCATGACCGAGAATTCACGGGGCGCTGCTGTGCAACTCACCGTCTACGCCCGCGAGACCGACGAGGCCGAGGGGATTGCCGGAAAGATCGCCAGCCTGGTTCATGAAGGCGAATTCCGGTTCAGCGATATTGCGGTCTTCTGCCGGATGACGGCCCTCACCCGCCCGATCGAGCAGGCCCTGCGCGCCGCCAAGATTCCATACCAGATCGTGGGGGGAGTCTCGTTCTATGAGCGGCAGGAAGTCAAGGACGTGCTCTCATACCTCAACCTGATGGCCAACCCGAAGGACGACCTGGCCTTTGCCCGGGTCGTCAACGTTCCGCCGCGAGGGCTGGGGAAGACGTCGCTCGAGCACCTGGTCGAGGCCGCTCGCCAACGGTCATTACCCCTGATGGCGATGGCAAGGCAGGCCGGACAGGTCGAGGGGCTCAAGGAGAAGGCCGCTCGCGGATTGCTGGAGTTCAGCCGGCTGGTCGATGAGTTGGCGACGCTCTGCGACCACCCGGCCGAGGAGGTGATCCGCCAGCTCCTGGAGCGTACGGGCTATCGTGACTACCTCAGCGGCGACACTCGCGATAACGGTGAGGATCGTCTGGCCAATCTGGACGAGTTGATCTCGGCGGCACGTGAATTCGACCTAGATCACCCCGGGGCCGCGATCCACGACTTCCTGGCCGAAGTGACGCTGGCATCACCCATCGACCGCTGGGACCAGCAAACTGGCAGCGTGACCTTGATGACGCTCCACGCCGCCAAGGGGCTCGAGTTCCCCGTCGTCTTCGTGACTGCTCTCGAGGAGGGCCTGCTGCCGCACACACGTGCCAATGACGACGACAAGCAACTGGAAGAGGAACGGCGGCTGCTGTTCGTGGGCATCACCCGGGCCGAGCGCGAGCTCTATCTGAGCCGCTGTCGGATCAGGACGTTCCGGGGGCAGCAGCAGGCGACCTTTCCTTCGCGGTTTCTGGAGGAACTGCCCGCTGAACCGATGGAACATTACGATCGCTCAGGGGTCGGGCTGCCCGAGCGAACCGCGGGATATGGCGGAAGCTGGCCGCGGCGGCCGGGACCTTTGCCGCAGTTCCGCCCCGGTCCTCGTGAGTATCGTCTGACGACGGCGGCCGAGCTGGCGGGTTCATCGGCGAGTGGTTCGGCTAGCCCGTCCGATGCAACAGCTCCGGTCAATGTTGATGCCTTACGTCCTGGAACAACCGTGGTCCATCCCAGCTTCGGCATCGGCAGGATCATGTCGGTGGAGGGTGCCGGGCCAAAGCGGAAAGGGACGGTGGCTTTTGCCGTCGGCCAGCCGCGGACATTCGTACTGGCGCTCTCGCCGTTGCGTCCCGTCGGCGGAGCGGCGTCTAGCGGACATCGCCCGACCGATGGAGACGGGAACTGCCGTCGCTGAACAAGCCGGAAAGCCCGAAGTTCGGATAACATTCGCTTCACCGGAGGATTGTCAACATGCCTCGCCTGGGCGTCAACATTGACCATGTCGCGACACTCCGCCAGGCGCGCGGCGGTCAGGAGCCTGATCCGCTGTGGGCGGCCGTGCTCGCCGAGCTTGGGGGGGCCGATGGCATCACCATCCATCTCCGCGAAGACCGCCGGCATATCCAGGACCGTGATCTAAAACTGCTCAGACAGACTGTGCAGGTCCGTCTGAACCTCGAGCTGGCGGCCGATCCCTCAATTGTTGAACTGGCCGCGGAGTTCCGACCCGATCAGGTTACGCTGGTTCCCGAGAGGCGTGAGGAGCTGAGCACCGAGGGAGGTCTCGACGTTGTGAGCCAGCGATCGCGAATCTCCGATGCCGTGAGCCGCTGTCGCCAGGCAGGTCTCGAAATCGCGCTTTTTCTCGACCCCGATCCCGCTCAGATCGAGGCCGGCCTCAAATTGAACGTCGATGCGATCGAGCTGCATACCGGGCGGTACGCCAACAGCCGCGAAGGTGCGCCCCAAGAGCTGGAACTCAATTCTCTACAAGTCGCGGCCCGAGCGATCGTCGCCGCGGGCGTGGAACTGCACGCCGGACATGGGTTGAATTATCGCAACATCCTGGCAGTCGCCGGACTCGACCAGATGGCCGAGCTCAATGTCGGCCATAGCATTATCAGCCGGGCCATCTTCGTGGGCCTGGAACGGGCCGTGCGGGAGATGAAAAATTGCATCAACCGATGTGAGACTCGCGTATGATTACAGGCCATGAGTGCGTAATCTAGCTTGCCGCAAAGTTTTTCTCTTCCTTTTCGATGCGCGTAGATTTAATATTATTCATCCTGCCGACACCAGGTTTCATTTGTCGTGTCTTGCCATGATCGCATCTGCGAATCCGGCGATTAGACCAGTGGTGGAACCCAACTCTCGCAGGACCCGTTCATCGGCTCCTCCGGAGATCGGCCGCTCGTTTGACTGTTGAGGGTCGTGCATGGTCAGGAAAGGTCGTTCGTTCGCAGGTTGCACGGTGGCCCTGGTGACACCGTTTCGTGATGGTGCGGTGGATGAAGCGGCACTCCGGAACCTCGTCGATTGGCACGTTGCCGAGGGAACCCCGACAATCAGTCCGGTGGGGACGACGGGGGAATCGCCGACCCTCACGCACGACGAGCACGAACGTGTCATCGCGCTGGTGGTCGAGAAGGCAGCCGGCCGAGCTCGTGTCATGGCCGGCACGGGCTCGAATGCGACAGCCGAGGCAATCCGGCTCACGCGCTTTGCCGCCCGCGCCGGTGCCGACGCAGCCTTGCTCGTCGCCCCGTATTACAATCGTCCCAACCAAGAAGGCATGTACCGCCATTTCGCGGCCATCGCGGAAAACGTCGATCTGCCGCTGGTACTTTATAATATTCCCAGTCGGACAGGGCGAAACCTCGAGCCCGAGACTGTTGAGCGACTGGCCCGGATTGGTCCGATCGTGGCCATCAAGGAGGCGGCAGGCTCGCTGGACCAGGTCAGCGAACTGATTCTCAGGACCGACCTGACGGTCCTCTCGGGCGATGACAGCCTGACGTTGCCGATGCTGGCCGTTGGCGCCGAGGGAGTCGTCTCGGTTGTGGCCAACCTCGTACCACGCGATGTTATCGCGCTCATCGATGCGTTTCAGCACGGCCGTCTCGAAGAAGCCAGGGAACGTCACGCCCGCCTTTTTCCGCTTTGCAAGGACCTTCTCGGGCTTGCCCCCAATCCCGTCCCACTCAAGGCCGCGATGGCCCGACTGGGACGAGGCAACGGAGAACTCCGCCTGCCGCTTTGCCCGCTCGATGACCGAGCCGCCTCGATACTTGAAGGTGCACTCTTTCGTTACAACCTATTGACCTCACCAATACAATGACGTTATGAATAACTCATGTGGGAGAAACAATGGACAACGATGTGTGAGCTCTACAGACATCAATGTTCGTTGAGCTTAGCAACAACCGACGGCACGTATCAGGGTTTCTTGTTCTTGAAAAACATATTTTCGGGTGGTTGCCCAATCATCGACGACGATGTTCCGGGACCACTCCCGAAAGCCCTGCTGTGTGCCGAGCCTCTACCGCACTGAGCACACGCAAGTGCGAAAGGCAACCACCATAGCGAACTCCCGGACTGGCTCCAAAGCTGGTTCGTCGCACTGTACACGACGGTACCGCTTTCTCCGGGATCTCCGATCTGGGAGATTGCGTTCTGTGTTGCAACGAGGTGGTGTCAGCCTCGTTTCTGGTCCCGGGTGTTTCAATCTGTCTTCAATGCTGCTGAAGGAAGGTTCCATGGCGCGTAAAGATTCCAAGCGTACTGAAGAGGGGAACGGTCAAAAACTTGACCTTCTGCCCGAGGTCTCCGAGCAAGCGATTCGCGAGCTTGCCCAGGTGTTCAAGCTGCTCAGCGACGAGACGAGGCTGCGTATCTTGTTTTACCTGGCACTTTCGGAAAACCGCGAGTTGCACGTAACAGACCTTTGCCAGAGACTCGGCCAGAGCCAGCCGGCGGTGAGTCATCACCTGGCATTGCTGCGCGTTTCCGGCCTGATCGAATCACGACGGGAAGGCAAGCACAACTTCTACAGCGTGCGCACCGACCACTTCGGCGATCTACTGCTCTCTCTCTTTTCGGCCGCCGGCGAGGTGCCCCGCAACAAGAAGTACAAGTTTCATGACTTTATCCTTGCATACACGGGAGCATGATCTGAGGCTCTGACATCGATCCTCTCCACGACCCGGCAAGCTTCTCTTTTTTTGTTCCAGGGCGTTAAACGTACCGCGTGTCGTTCAACTGTGACCCGGCAACGAAGAAGATCGCGTCATTCAGGCGTTGTGTCTGACAACGCGACATGTGAAGGCTGGAAAGCCCCACCGACTTCGTTGTCGGGGCGTGAAGCGCGACCTCGCACGAATGTGCCCTCGATCGGAAGTCTTGCGGTGAAAAAACTCCCCCGAACTGCCAGTCCACTCGTCAGGCTTGTAACAGCCACCCTGGAATCGAGTTCGACGCCGCAAGTCTCTGGCTGCGATTTTGCAACTTGAACTCGCATCAGGGAATGGTCTGGATGCATTCCTTGATGTTGTGGGGCTCGACGTGCGCAAACAACCCCGCCATCGGCGCATCGTTTGGCGGCTCGAGCCACATTGCCTTGAGCATCTCTCACATCGATTTTTGTTCGCGGCAATCGTAAGGGGTTCGTCTTGACCCCTAGCCTGCTTCGGCGCAGAATGCCCGCGTAAATGTACCAAGGTCGGATAGCGCGAGAGCCATTGCTGCTCTTCCGCTGATCTGTTGCAGATCTTTTCGTCCTTGCTCTGATGGCGGCAGGACCATCGTAATCCTCCACCGCACCAGGGCGGCTCGCCCAAAGCGAGTACATCGACCGCAGTTCAATCAATGACCACCAGCGGTAAAAAAGGAGTTGTACCGATGGCCATTTCCTCTCGGGCGATCGTGGCGGTGGGGCTCTCTGCGGTGGGGCTTGGCCTTCTGGTAGGTCCCTCCGTTGGTCAGCAGCAAGATACGGGAGTTCGCCGGACGGCCAGCCCGTCAACGGGAGCGTCCGCGGCGCCGATCACGCCCGTGATCGGGACGATCGATATGGACGCCGTCTTCAAGAACTACGACAAGGTGAAGGTCTCCAGCGAGGAGTTCAAGGCCGCCGCGCTGGCACGCAAGGGCGAGCTTCAGAAGATCCAGGCCGATGCCCAGCAAGAAGCCGAGATTCTGGCCAAGCTCACTCCGGGAACTGAAGACTTCAAGAAGCACGAGAATCGGGTGACTGAGCTCAAAGCCAAGTTCGAGGCGGGACGCGAGCAAGCCGAACGCGACTTTGCGGCTCGTGAGGCCGAAGCAATGGCCACGCTGTACAAGGAAGTGCAGGCCATGGTAGCCCGCATCGCCCAGTGGCGGAAAATGACCTATATCGTCAAGGTCTCCAATCAGCCAATCTCGGGAGGCAATCCGAACTCAGTGATGGCCGCGATGGCCAACACCGTGGTCTATGCCGATTCGAGAAACGACATCACCAATGATGTCGTCTACAACCTGAACCGGATCTACAAGGCAACCGGTGGTACGCCCGTGAAGGGCTCCGCACCGGCAGGCCAACCCACCGCGCCTGGCACGAATGCCGCTCCGGCTGCCGGTGCCGCCGCCCAGCCCGAGAGTGGCAATTGAACTTGATCAAGCCGCTTACGGCGAAGTCGCCAACCTGGCCCGGCTTGGCATAGCCCGCTGGCTTTGCTCGCCGGCCCTGCAAGACGCGGCAGTGTCACGGTCAATCCGCCACGAGTCGCCGGAGGAGTCGAAGGCCACTCCTCCGGTTCTCCTATCCCACGCCGCATGCCAGCGGCCGCTGGCATGCCGGTCATCCATCATGATGAGAAAGCTATAAAGTTATGATCACCACCAAGCGTTTGCAACGCACGCTTGCTTCCCCCACCGAAGTGCGCGGGGTCGGTTTTTTTCATGGTTCTGACGTCACTCTCAGGTTCAATCCCGCGGAAGCCGACACCGGCGTGGTTTTCGCCCGTTCCGATCTTCCTGACCGACCAACAGTGCCCGCCCGGATCAATCACGTCGTACCGTCGTTGCGGCGGACGTCCATCCAGCGTGGGGACGCGCTGGTCGAGATGATCGAGCATGTGATGGCCGCTCTGGCAGGCACGCGAATCGACAACTGCCTGATCGAGGTCGACGCGCCCGAGTGCCCGGGATGCGACGGTTCAAGCCGGGTATTCATCGAAGCATTCGAAAAAGCCGGTGTGGTCGAGCAGGACCGCCCGCGTGAGGCGCTTGCCATCGAGCGGTCATTCACCGTTCGTGAGGGCAATGCCACCCTGGCCGCCCATCCCGGCCCGGGAGACAGCCTGACCCTTTCCTATCATCTCGACTATGGCCCCGATTCGGCCATCGCCCCCCAGAGCTATCTCGTTGATCTCAATCCGCCGTCGTTTCGCCGGGAGATCGCGGGCAGCAGAACTTTCCTGCTCGAAACCGAAGTCCAGGCGCTGCAGGCGGCGGGCATTGGCACTCGAGCCACTCCGGCTGATGTCTTGATCTTCGGACGCGACGGCGTGCTTGGCAATACGCTTCGTTACACCGACGAATGCGCGCGGCACAAGGTTCTCGACATGGTCGGCGACCTGTCGCTTCTGGGCATGGACCTGCACGGGTTCGTTGTCGCGCATCGGTCCGGTCATCACACGAACGCCACCCTGGTGCGAAAGTTGCTTCAGGGTCTGGAAAAAGAGAAAGTAAACGGCTCGCGCGCACCAACCGTTCCACTCCGCGAAGATGGCACAATTGATATTCAGGGCATCCTCGATATTCTGCCACACCGCTATCCACTCTTGCTCATCGACCGCGTGCTCGAAATTCAAGCCGGCAAGTCCATCGTGGCGATCAAGAATGTGAGCGCGAACGAGCCGTTCTTCCAGGGACACTGGCCGGGACGGCCGATCATGCCGGGTGTGCTGATTCTCGAGGCGATGGCTCAGGCGGGCGGCGTCCTGGTCGCCTCGACCATGGACCGCTCCGGCCGTGTCGCCATGCTCGCCTCGGTCCACAAGGTCAAGCTTCGCCGACCGGTGGTTCCCGGCGACCAGCTTCGTCTGGAAATGAATGCAGAACGAATCAAGCAGAACTCTGGCGCCGTCTACGGCATCGCCAAGGTGGGCGACGTGGTGGCGGCCGAAGCCAAGATCCGGTTTGTCCTCGTCGACGCTCCTCTTGCCACGTAAAAAACTCACCGAGCCGCGATCGTTCGCCGTCTTGCCGTGATGCAAGAGGCCGAAGCGACGAGGTGCGAATCAGTCCAATAGGTCCCAGGCTCGCGAGGATCATTTCCCATGGCGACGATGATAGCGGACACCGCATGCATCGACCCCCGCGCGGACATCGCCGACGATGTCGAGATCGGCCCTTACTGCGTGATCGGGCCCGACGTCAAGATTGGCCGCGGCACGCGGCTGATCGCCCATGTCTGTCTGCTCGGCCACACCTCTCTCGGGGAAAACAACGTCATCCATCCCTTCTCGGTCATCGGCGGTGAGCCCCAGGATTACTCGTACAAGGGGCAGGCCACACGCGTCGAGGTCGGTGATCACAACGTCTTCCGCGAGGCGGTCACCATCCACCGCGGCAGCGAGAAGGAAGTAGGACTGACGCGCCTCGGCTCGTACAACTACCTGATGGCCAACGTCCATGTCGGCCACGATTGCGTGCTCGGCGACCGAATCCTCGTGGCCAACAACTCCATGTTCGCCGGCCACATTCACGTCGAGTCTTTCGCCAATATCTCCGGCGCCGTCGGACTGCACCAGTTCGTCAGAGTCGGCGCCTATAGTTACATCGGCGGCCTGTCACGCATCGTCCACGACGTGCCCCCGTACATGTTGATCGAGGGGAACCCCTCGAAAGTCCGCTGCATCAACGTTGTCGGTCTGAAGCGGAACAATATCAGCCCCGAGTCGATCTCCTCGCTGCACGAGGCACACCGGCTGATCTTCCGGGCCCGGATGACCACCAAACATGCCACGGAAATTCTTGAGTCCCACGGCCACCTCTGTCCGGAAGTCCGCCGCTTGCTCGATTTCATCGAGTTCCAGCAGCAGGGCAAGCACGGACGGGGCCGCGAACACGGGAGAGCCTGATCCATGAAACGGCTACGCGTCGGGGTCGTGGGCGTCGGACATCTGGGCCAGCATCATGCGCGAATCCTCGCCAGCTTGCCCGACGTGGAGCTCGTTGCTGTCATCGATTCCCGGCCCGAACAGGCGCAAACCATCGCCGACAAATTCGGCACCCGCGCCCTGGCCGATTACCATCAACTCCTGGGCCGGGTCGACGCCGTCTCGATCGCCGTTCCCACCGTGCTGCACCGCGAGGTTGCCGGGACATTCCTCTCACGAGGGATTTCCGCTCTCGTCGAGAAACCACTGGCCAGTACGCTGCCCGAGGCTGAGCTGCTCGTGTCCCTGGGCCACTCCACCGGCGCATTGCTCCAGGTGGGGCATATCGAGCGCTTCAACCCCGCGCTCTCTGCGCTGAAGCAGATGGCCATTCGCCCCAAGTACATCACCGCCGAGCGGCTTTCCACCTACACATTCCGCTCCACCGACATCGGCGTGGTACTGGACCTGATGATCCATGACATCGACCTGGTGCTTTCGATGGTCAACGCTCCGGTACGCTCGGTCGCGGCAGTCGGCGTCAGCCTCTTCGGAGAGCATGAAGACGTGGCCAACGCCCGCATCGAGTTCGAGAACGGCACGGTCGCCAACCTCACGGCCAGCCGCGCCAGCTACACGGCACTGAGAAAGATGCGCATCTGGAGTACCGAAGGTTACGCCTCGCTCGATTTCGCCGCCAAGTCGGCTACTCTCGTCCAGCCGTCCGAGGAGTTCCTGAGCGGCCAGCTCGATCTCGACCAAATCGATCTCAGCCAGCCCATGGCCGTCAAAGAACACTTGTTCGGCAAGGTCCTCCGGGTGGACCAGGTCCAGACTCCCGGCCGCGAGCCGCTGGCCCTCGAGCTCGAAGACTTCGTGCAAGCCGTTCGCAACGGCACGCGTCCCCGCGTCTGCGGCGATGATGCCCTCCGCGCCATGCGCCTGGCTGACCAGGTTCTCAAGAGCCTCAATGCCCACCACTGGGCCGGCGACACTTCGATCACCCCCCTGCCCGCCCAGACGGCTGAACCCGCCTCCGTCCTTCGGGGCCCCCACGCCTGGCGGATCAAGAATCGCCGCCAGAACCCGACCGTCGCAGGGCACTGACCACAGCCAGCGGCTGATATCCAAAGCCGCCCCACGCTCCTCGCGCCTCGCTCCTGGCGCCGCAGTTGCCTCGGCGGGAGACCCGGAACCAGACGATGTCCGCGCGGTGATCGCCTTGCCGAGCTATCTCGCATCGACGCGCCGGGCGAATTCCCGCTGGGCTCGCGTCGAGGAACTCCGAACTGGCCGATGAGGACCCGAGCGAGGGCGGGCCGTCGCAGTGGTGGACGAACAGATCGTTCGCCACGGCCATCGTGAACCCGGCCTGGCGTACCCGCGCGGCAAGGTCGCCGGCATCGAACGACTCCGCGCCGGTGCGCTCGTCGAGGCCGCCGACTTGCTCGTATACCGCTCGCTTCAGCAGCAGGCAGAAGCCCGCAAGCCTGGAGACCCGGAACCACTTCCCGCGATGATCGTCGCGCCACCGCCGCGCGAAGGCCTCCATCTCTTCCAGATTCTGATACGGCACATTCTCCACCCGTTGCGGCGGCGGGCCATCGTTGGACATCGGCCCGACCAAGCCCACGCGAATCCTCTCTCTGTTCCTCCCCGCTTCTTCCGTGTCGTCCGTGCCTTCCGTGGTTGCCTTCCCATCCATGTCCGCCAGTGCAATGAGCTGATTGAGCCAGCCGTCAGTCACCACGGCACGATCGCTGAGCAAAACCAGGTAATCCCCCCGCGCCGCCTTCAGCCCCTGGTTGATCGCGGCCGGCAAGCCCTTGTTCGAAGAATTGGTGATGACCGTGACCGGCACGCGGGCCACATCCTGAACGCCCGCCAGGTACCCTGACGTGTCGTCAGTCGATCCATTGTCCATGGCGACCAGCTCCCACGGCCCCCGCGTATGACGGAAGAGCGCCTCTGAGGCAGATCTGCGTGAACTGCCGCCGATTGCGGCAAGCCACGATCACCGACGCCAATCCGGACGGGCTGCTCGGGCTCATGGGAATGGACCAGACGGGAAAGAAAGACTGGGAACCACGAAATACACGAAAAGAAATGAGTCTATAGCAAGCTTACCGGGTTATCTTCGAGCCCCGGAGGGGCGGTCGTGAATAGCCAGGGTCGTGAGACCCTGGAAAGCCCGGGGACAGCGAACCTCACAAGCCCCAACGGGGCGGCAGTGACCGCGCGACTGCCGCCCCGTTGGGGCTGACCGAAGGGCGGTGGAACCTCGGCTCATACCAGCGGCTTACGCCCACTGGCTATTCACTAGCGTTACCAACAGAGTGGGACATCGCCATCTGATCCCTGATACTGTCATTTCCGTGACTACGCTGCGAGCGCGTCGTCGCCACCCTTGAAGCATGGTTGATTCCTTGTTTGGAGGTGCAGTCTCGATCAATGTCCTATCAAGGAGAGCGGACATGCCTCGCCTTTCCTCACCGAGGATTCTCTGTCCTCTGATCCATCGCAGTTTCGCCCCATCGCGGCTCGAGCGTCAACTCCTGACCTACGCCTTCGCGCAGGCCCTTCCTGTTGTCCGGAGACAGCTCCCAAGAGATTCTCAATATCATGTCATTTCATGCGATGATATCGCCATCTCTAAATCACAGTGTGCTTCAGGAGGTAGATCATGAAAGACCAGGATCGCAACCACACCAGTCTCTACGCCAGGGTTTCCTCGGAACACCAGGTCGTTATCGAGACTATTGCCAGCCAGCTCGATCTCCTCGACCGCCGCATTCTGGCCGACGGTCGCTTCGTGGCACCCGAACTCCGCTTCATCGACGACGGCTACAGCGGTGAAACCCTCAGACGCCCCGGCTTGGAACGCTTGCGGGACACTGCTGCTGCCGGAGCAATCGATCTGCTTTACGTCGAGTCCCCCGACCGCCTCGCACGTGATTATCCTTATCAGATGGTCCTGATGGACGAACTGAATTCCCACGGGGTTGAGATCATCTTTCTCAACTTCAATCTCGATGCGACACCAGAAGGCCGATTACTACTCCAAGTCCAGGGCATGATCGCCGAATATGAACGGACCAAAATCCGCGAACGCTGTCGCCGTGGCCGGCTCTTCGCTGCTCGGTCCGGACGGGTCTCAGCCCTCTGCGCCGCGCCCTACGGATACCGCTACGTCACGAAAAGTGAAGGAGGCGGGGAAGCCCGGTATATCGTCGTTTTGGCAGAAGCTGCGGTCGTTCGCGAAATTTTTCTTTGGATCGGAATCGAAGGATGTTCATTAACTCAGGTGTGCAGGCGATTGAAAGAGCAAGGAGTTCTCACACGGAAGGGGCGATCCAATTGGGATCGTGCGACTCTCGTAGGGATGTTACGGAATCCGGCCTACATGGGGGAAGCCCGATTCGGCAAGGAGAGGGTCGTTCCGGCTCAACCCCGGCTTCGTCCCCGCCGTGGCGTGCCGGAGTATCCCCGGCGTCATTCTGCGCTGCAGTCAACTGACCCAAAGGAGCAGATTCCCATCGCGGTACCGGCGATCATCGAGTCCGATTTGTTCGCGACCGTCCAGGAATGTCTGGCAGAGCACAAGAGGCACCCTGGTCAAACCGCTCCACGGCCAGCACATCTGTTATCGGGATTGGTAGTCTGCAAGAAGTGCGGCTACGCTTACGTCGCCCATCGGTCTGGACCGAAGGGAGCGGGAAAGCTCTACTACTGTTGTCTGGGTGTCGACGCCGGGCGGTTCCATGGTCAAAAGGTGTGCTCCAATCCGTCGCTACAGGCACCGCTTCTCGAGGAGGCGGTCTGGAACGATGTCAGAGCATTGCTGCTGGAACCGGAGCGGTTAGCACAGGAATTCGAGCGACGATTCCATGGGGATGCGAAGACAACCACTGTGGCACGAACCGTTCAAGCCCTGGACCGACAGATCAGCCAACTGAAGCGGCGGGTGGCGCGGTTGGTGGAGATGTATGCCGACGGACACATAGACAAAGACAAGTTTCAGAAAGATGTGCATTTCTCTAAGAGACGGCTGTCCGAGTTCGAGCAGGCGCGTCAGATCGAGATGGAGAAAGACGGAGAGCAAAGAGAATTGCGACTCCTGATTGGTGAGATCGAGGAGTTCGCAAAGAGCGCCCGGGAGGGGCTCGATGCCGGTGACATGGCGACCCGAAGGCGAATCATTAGTACACTCGTCAAACAGATCGAGGTTGGTGCTGACGAGGTCAACATAGTGTACAAGGTAACCCCCAGCCCTTTTGTCCAACCCCCAACAGAGCCTAATGTCCCACTCTGTTGGGGCCGTGCTGCCGTCCCGTCGGGGCTGAAGTACAAGTCCACCCGGTAGCCTTGCTACAGTCTCGGTAATGCGAGCCTCAATCGATTGTGGCATCCGCTCGGTGCGTAACGTTTTCACCATAATCGACATTCCTTAAAAAGCAACGTTCTCCTGGCTGTTGGCCGAACCTCCAGCTTTTCTGACGAGCTGGAAGGCCCGTTGGCGATGTGCTCTTGATAGCTTGCTAGAGCGCGGGCGAGTCTGAGTTGGTCGAATCAGCCATGGGCCCACGAGCGACTTCGTCGACTCATGACTGGAGGCATTCGTGCAATACCGTTGGGTGTGCGCTACCTTACCGTGGTAAGCATGTAGGTTTGCGTCAACTTCCGGACCCAGTTCTCCCACTTTTTGCACTCTTTGTCCCACATTGATTCCCAGAATCAACACGGTGCGGAATGATCATTGACCCTCCCGAACGACCGTGCTAGCTTACAACCGCTAATTGAGTTCTGGAAATCACTCTCCCTGGTCTCTGAACAAAGTTACTCGCATTGGTTGCACGTCAGGTTCTGGCGGTTATGACCCGCCCAAGGTGGGTACCCCGGAGAATCTGTTTTGATAAGTTCCCCGTCGAGATCTAACACCATGTATTTTGGTTCCGAAACACAAGACCTATCCCCAACACTGAATGCCGAGCTTCAACTCTCGCCAGTCCTGCCGTTGGAGCCGACCGCAATCGCGATCGATGGACTCTCCTTCGGTCTCAAGCGGCTCATGGATTTGGTTGGTGCGCTGGTCGGGATGCTATTTCTCGCCCCGGTGATGCTGGGTGTCGTGTTGCTGATCCGGCTCGACTCATCGGGCCCGGTTTTGTTTCGCCAGCTTCGTCGCGGCCGTCATCGGCGCCTTTTCCACGTACTCAAATTCCGAACCATGGTCGTCGATGCCGAGCAGCGGTTGGGCGAGCTGGAAAAGCACAATGAGTCTCAACATGGCGTTCTTTTCAAGCTCCGAGACGACCCCCGAGTCACGCCGCTGGGGCGTTTCTTGCGGCGTTCGAGCCTCGACGAACTGCCGCAGCTTATGAATATTCTCCGAGGCGAAATGAGTTTGGTTGGCCCTCGCCCGCTCCAGTTGCGAGATAGTGATAAGCTTCAAGAACTTGATCCTGACGGCTATGCCTGCCGGCTCCAGGTATTGCCAGGGCTGACAGGCCCCTGGCAAGTCGGGGGACGTAGCGATATCGACTATTCTCACATGGTCAAGCTCGATCGCGACTATGTGGAGAACTGGTCTCTGGCCCGGGATCTTCGAAATCATCTTCCACACCTTCGTCGTCGTTCTGGTCGGCCGCGGCGCCTATTGAACCAGAGCAGGCTGCCCCCCTCCTTACGCCACTTGCTCGTCTTGCCGCGGGATCGAAAACCAAGGCGATCTCGCGGCAAACTTACAACTGATATTGCCGATCTCGGCCAGGTTTCGCGATAGTCGTGGATAGACGAGTTATCTTGATCTTCATTTGATCTTGACCTCGAAGGTGGTGTTGCGGCGGAGCAGCCCCCAGGTCAACCACGGGATGGGCGTATTGACACCCCATGAATATCGCAATCGTCGGTAGTGGTTTCGTCGCTGACTACTACCTCGCGACGTTGCCGGCCTACCCCGAACTGAAGTTGATCGGCATTACCGATCGAGATCCGGAACGGGCCAAGACGTTCACCGCTTTTCATGGCGTCCAGCGGTTCGATTCGCTGGCTGACGTTTTGAATGACAGCCGCGTACAACTGGTGCTCAACCTGACTAATCCCCGTAGCCATTACGAAGTTACCAGGGCATGCCTCGAGGCCGGGAAGCACGTCTACAGCGAGAAACCGCTCGCCATGCAGATCGACGAAGCCAAGGCGCTTGTCGAGCTGGCCGAAGTGAAGGGGCTACAAGTTTCCTCCGCTCCATGCAGCCTGCTGGGAGAAACCGCTCAGACTCTCTGGAAGGCACTTCGTGAACGTCAGGTCGGTACAGTGCGTCTGGTATACGCCGAGATGGACGACGGCATGGTCCACCAGATGCCCTACAGAAAATGGGAAAGTGCCTCCGGTGCGCCCTGGCCGGCGAAAGACGAATTCGAAGTAGGTTGTACGTTCGAACACGCTGGCTATTACTTGACCTGGCTTCCCGCGTTTTTCGGACCGGCCCAGAGCGTGACTGCCTTCTCAGCCTGCCTCGTGCCCGACAAGCAGACGAGCGAACCGCTGTCCGTGCAGGCTCCCGACTTCTCTGTCGCCTGCATCACGTTTGCCTCAGGCGTGGTTGCCCGGCTGACTTGCAGCATTATCGCTCCGCACGATCATTCGTTGCGGATCGTTGGCGACGAGGGAATTCTGAGCACCGAGGATTGCTGGTACTATTCTTCGCCCGTGCGGATTCAACGTTACCTCACCATCCGCCGCAAGACGATGCTGGTGCCGTGGAAGAGACGTTATCCTCTCGTTGCCAGCAAGCAGAAGCGGTACCGTTATCGAGGCTCACAGCAGATGGACTTCGCCCGCGGAGTGGCCGACCTGGCGGCCTCGATCCGCGAAGGTCGTCCTCCAAGTCTTTCGTCTCGCTACTGCCTCCATACCAACGAGCTCGTTATCGCAATTCACCAAGCGAGAGACACGGGAGCGCCTTACAAGTTGACGACCACCTTTGAACCGATCGAACACTGGCCCCGAGTGGATCGTCAATCACGAAATGAGCTGGTCTCGACAAGTTGACGGCCAACCTGGATCCGATCAAACGCTTGCCACGAGCTCGCTTTGTTTTCATGGGGAGCCTGTCACTTGAACACCACAGGAACCGCCCCCGTTATCCGGTGGGGTATCCTGGGCACGGGAGTTGTCGCCCAGGCGTTTGCCGAAGATCTCTGCTTGGTGCCGGGGGCGGTGCTGTCCGCGGTCGCCTCGCGTCGTGTGGAACGTGCCCGCGCGTTCGCGGCCCAGTTCCGGGCCGGCCGCGCTCATGAGACTGCGGAAGCTCTTGCGGGCGATCTGAACGTCGACATTGTGTATGTGGCCAGCCCGCACGATCGCCACCGCGATCACGCGCTGGCCTGCCTGAAGGCCGGTCGTGCCGTGCTTTGCGAGAAGCCCTTCACCCGCACTGCCGCCGAGGCTCGCGAGGTGATCGAGGAGGCTCGGCGCATGCGAGGCTTCTGCATGGAAGCGATGTGGATGCGATTCCATCCCCTGTTGCTCAAAGTTCGGGAACTGGTTCGGTCCGGCGAGTTGGGCCAGATCCGTCTTCTTACGGCCGACTTCGGCTATCCCACCCCTTTTGATCCCGCGAGCCGATTCTTCGACCCGCGGCAGGGAGGCGGAGCGCTCCTGGATCGCGGTGTCTATCTGATTTCACTGGCGCACTTCTTGCTCGGTAAGCCCCGGGACATCGTGGGCCGTGCTGCGTTCGCCACGACGGGTGTCGATGAGCAGAATTCGCTGCTCTGCAGCTATGAGGGCGGCGCCCTGGCCGTTCTGACCTCATCATTACGCAGCCGCCTCCGGAATGAGGCAGTGATTGTCGGAACCCATGGTCAAATTCGCATTCATGAGCCGTTCTACTCCCCACGGCGGTTCTCTCTGACCCCGTGTGTCGAACCGACGGGGAGCAGTTCGCGGGCGACGGCAACGGGCAGCTGGAAAGCCCGGATCAAGCGAAATCGGCTGCTCCGACGAGCCTTCGAGACAATCGGCCGGCCGGTGCTTGATGCGGTGCGCGGGAACACGAGATCGACGGTCCATGACGTTGCGGGCCATGGCTACCAGTATGAAGCCGCCGAGGCGATGCGTTGCCTGCGGGAAGGCCTGACGGAGTCTCCGCTGATGCCGCTTGATGAAACCGTGGACATCCTTGATTCGATGGACTGTCTGCGGCGATCGTGGAATTCACTCTTCCCGGACGAGACCCTCTGATCCATGTCCCGGAAGGAATCACGCTGATCACGACCGCGCACGACGGGCGGCTCCCTTCCAATAACGACACCGAAAAAAGCCAACGACACGACACAGGGCTAAGAACCCCGACCCATGACCGCGTTCTTAGCCTCCGATCGGTTCATCGAAAAAGAAAGAGCGTGACCGACGAGTTCTCGCCGGACACGCTCTTACGTCTTTGCTGGCACCGCGCGGTGGCAGGTTTCTTCAGATCAGATGAGCGACGATTCAACCTGGTGACGCAGCGACACCACGTACGGGAGAATGCGATCGAGTTGCTGTGTCTTGAATTCGTCCTCGAGCCAACGGATCGCAGTCCTCACCCTGTGGAGCTCTTCGCGAGTCGACTCGTCCACCGAGCTTTGGGCAGTCTTCATCGCATGGTGGGCGCGGATGGCCAGTGTGCGTAACGCCTCGGCGAGATCAGCCGGATCGCTTTGAGTAGCAAGCCGTGGCATTCGATCAGCGTACTCGTGTGCGTACGATGACATTGTCATCCGGCTTGTTGGTTTGCGTAGTGTGTGGGTCATGTCTCGACCTCCTTGTTATTTCCTCATCCGCTTCCGCGGAAGCCGGCATCAATACGGTTCTCTCAAGAACCGGCCGAGTGTTTCGCGACCCCGAGGCACTGGTTCCGAAGCTTCCCGTCCATGGCGTCGAATCACGACTCATGGACACGCGACGCTCGATTACAGTTCGCAAGAGTATTCGTTGGCTGACAACGAAACTTGAGGAAGGAATTCGAGGAGGGTGAACTCAATCCGCGAGAAACCCAACGTTTCCCGCCCAGCCGGGGTCGGTTTTGCTGTGGTGTGACTGACACTCTTAGTCTATACGAAGACTACGAACTAGACAATTGTAAGAGGCGGGTTTTCTTCAAAAGTTCTTTTTCCAGCCCCTCTGAATGATCGACGTAAATTGTGACCTGCCAGTTCATTATGTTAGGTTTGGCTGCCAAATGCAATCACGCTTCTTGCGGTGGTCCTTGTCCTGCGGTCAGGACCAAGGCTCGGGTCTGTTGGTTATACATGGAAGCATAATAACCGTGAAGGGCAAGGAGGTTGCCAGGTGTGCCCTGCTCGACGATCTGGCCATCTTCAAGAACGACGATCCAGTCGCACTGTTGCACCGAGGAGACCTTGTGCGAGACGATCACGCACGAGCGGCCAGGCAAGTGCCGGTCGAGAGCTTGCTGGATTCGGGCCTCGGTGGCGGCATCGAGGGCGCTGGTGCAATCGTCGAGCAGCAGGACGGCCGGATCGGAGAGAATTGCACGGGCCAGAGCCAGGCGCTGGCGTTGTCCACCCGAAAGCGAGAGGCCGCCCTCGCTAACTGGTGTATCGAGGCCGTCTGGCAAACCATTAACCATTGCAGCGAGGTCGGCAATCTCGAGAGCTTGGCGTGTCTGCGCGAGCGTCGCGTGGGGCTGCGCGTAGAGCAGATTCGAGCGAATGGTCCCGTCAAAAAGCATGGCCTGCTGCGGCACGAGCGCGACAGCCCGGCGCAGGTCGGCAAGTCTCAGGTTGCGGACATCGATGCCGTCGAGACGAACCGAGCCCCAGGATCGGCCATCCGTATCTGCATCCATCGGTAAGTCGTAGAGCCGCATGGCCAGACAGAGTAGCGTGGTCTTACCCGCGCCGCTGGCGCCGAGCAGGCCGACTCGCATTCCCGGCTCAATTCTCAGGTTCACGCCTTGCAAGACCCATGATGGGGAGGCCCTGGACGGTATGTCTCGATCGACATCCGCCTGACGGGACTGATAAACGGGCTCTTCTGCGAACCGCGCCGGCCGTTTGTATGCAAAGCGCACACCTCGGAATTCGAGGGCGCCGTTCGATCGGGTCAGCTTTCGGGCATTCGGATGGTCGCGGACCGGTTCAGGCTCGTCGAAGATTTCGTAGAGTCTTTCTACTGATACCTGGGTCGCGATGGCGGTTGCCTGGAACTGGGTGAGTCTGACGATCGGCGCGTAGAGCTGACTGACCAGGGCGTAGAACGCCAGCAGCACGCCGACGGAAATCGTGCCGCGACCGATCAGGACCACTCCGTAACTGATCACGAAGACCGTTCCCAGCCCGCTGATCAATGTCGCCAGAGCACCCAAGATGGTAGCGGCGCGCGTGTTGGCAAGTGCGAGCGCCCGGTGCCGGTCGATGCGCTCATCAAGAGCGGCGAGTTCCGATTCTTCCTTGGCAAACGACCGGACGACCCGGACGGCCGAGACCCGCTCGCTCAATAGGGCGTACAGGGCCGAAACCTGAGAGCGGATCTCATCGGAGAGCTTGCGCAAGTGGGCAAAAAAGAAACGCTGATTGAGCGCGTAGAGCGGTACGGTCACAAGCGCGACGAGCGCGAGCCGCCACTGGAGCCAGACCAGAACGACGGCGATGGCCATCGCCACGATCAGATCGCTGACAAGCTGGATGAATCCGCTGCGCAGGAACATGAGGATGCTTCCAACGTCGCTGGTCACCCGGGCCATGATCCTGCCGGTTTGCTGGCCGTCGAAGTAGGCCATCGGCAGCCGCATCAACTTGCGGTGCAGAGCGCCCCGCATGGCGACGACCACTTCCTGGCTGATCCGACCCATCGTCGCGGCGGTCCACCAGGAGATGACGAAACGGGCCAGGTGCAGCATAACAGTCGCGCCGAACGCCAGCCCGATTGCTTGGGCGATGGCCGTTCTCTCGGGGACGGGCATCCCTGTCGTCCGGCGGTCAACCACGGCGAGGCTCGCGGCGGCGATCGCCACCAGCTTGTCCACCACCCAACCTTGCATCAGCGGGATCGGCAAGAGCATCACCGACTGGGCAAGCAGCCCCAGAAGCCCCAGAGCGATCGCGAAGCGGTAGGGCTTCAGGAAATCGGCCTCGAGGCGGCGGAGGGGCGTCGACACCGGGGCGTCGCCAGAAGCGACCGGGTCTAGGGCAGTCGACTGGCCGCTCATCGCGTTCTTCACTTCGAGGTCCTACGCGGTCCTTGCCGCCAGTACAGGGCGTTTCTGATTGACGCGAACCAGGTCGGGAACGCGCTGGCCTTCTGCGGCACACCCCGCTTCACCGAACTGTCGGGCGCATAACTGGCGGTAGAGGCCCGAGCGGTCATCCAGGAGCTCAGCATGAGTTCCCACCTGAACTATGAGCCCACCGTCCATGACGACGATCCGATCGGCATCGACGATCGTTGAGAGCCGGTGCGCAATGATGAGCGCGGTGCGGCCGTGAAGCAGGTTCGCAAGCGCAGCCTGAATCAGGCTCTCGCTGGCGGTGTCGAGAGAGCTTGTAGCCTCGTCGAGTACCACGACTGCGGGGGCTATACAAAGAGCCCGCGCGATCGCCAGGCGTTGCCGCTCACCTTGACTGAGCTTGAACCCCCCCTCGCCAACCAGCGTCTGGTAGCCCTCCGGCAGCGCCATCGCGTAGTTGTGCACCAGGGCGGCGCGGGCTGCCGCCTCGACCGCCGCGTCGCTGGCGCCGGGGGCTCCATAGCGAATGTTGTCGGCCAGCGTGAGCCGGAAGACAACGGGGTCCTGAAGAACGACACCAATCTGCTGCCGCAAGCGACGCGTGGGCATCCGCTGGATCGGCACGCCGTCGAGCCGGATCTCGCCCCAGCCCGGATCGTAGAACCGCATCAGGAGATTCACGAGGGTGCTCTTGCCGCATCCGGTCGGTCCCACCAGGGCAATCTTCATGCCTGGCTCGACATTCAGGCGAATGTCCCAGACGACCGGCTGGCGCGGCACGTAGCTAAAACCGACGCGGTCGAACTCGATCGCGCCTCGGACGTGCCCAGCATGTTCCGGCGGTGTCTGAACCTCTTGCGGAGTAGGCTCGCGGACATCGGGCTTGAGATCGAGGATCTCTCCCAGGCGGCCCACGCTGGCGGCCGTTTGCTCGAAGACGTAAGCCAGATCGGCCAGCCGCGCCACGGGTCCGAAAACCATTCCCGAGAGGGCCGACGTGGAAATGACCTGACCGGGCGTCAGCCGTCCCCGCAGCACTTCCCAGGCGCCCACCGCGAAGACGAGAGCTGTTCCGACGCCACCGATCGCGGCGCTGATATTCGAGAACGCCGCGCCGAGATTGCTCTCCTTGACGCGCGGTACGTGGACATCATCAAGCTGCATCGCGAAATCGGCGATCTCTTCGGGCTCACGCGCGTAAGCCTTGATCACGATCGTGCCATCGAGCTTTGCCTTCAGATTGCCGAAGAGCAGATCCATCTTCTCGCGGATGATCGTGCTGGTCGCACGGATCTGCTTCATGAAGAAGCGGAAATTGACCGCGAACAGCGGGGTGATGCAAAGGACCACCAGGGCCAGCCGCCAGTCGCGCGCGAGCAGCAGGGCCGAGATCGCCACGGTTGTTCCCAGGTCGGTCAGAATGGTGAAAGTCTGGCTGGTGACAAAGATCTGGATTGCCCCGACGTCATCCATGAGCCGTGACAGGATCGCCCCGCTGGGCGTCTTGTCGTAGTACGCCAGCGAGAGCCGCTGCAGGCGGTCGTAAAGCGAGTGGCGGAGGTCGCGGACCACTCCCTGGCCGATCCGGCCAATCAGCAGGCCGTTGCAGAGCACCAGACCAGCCTGCGCGGCGAAGACGAGCAACAGCCCCGCCGCGTAGAATGGCAGCGTACGCCACTGGCCGCGGGTGACCACTCGGTCGATCAGCTCCTGAACCAGCAGCGGCACCGGCAGATTGCAGAGTGCGGCCAGGGTGGTGAGCAAGAGCGCAAGGACCATCAGCGTCCGATACGGGGCTAGCCAGCCCGCGATCCGGCGAAGCGTGTTCACGGATTGATCCCCCCCTCCATGGTCGGGGAATTCATTGTCTCTGTGCAAATGATTGTTTAGCGGGGGGCCATCTCGGCGACCCCGGGACAAGCTTCAAGAATAGACGTCCCGCCCTTGGTTCTCCAAGAGTGTTCCGAAAGATGGTGCACTCATCGGCCCCGGCACCGATCGGCTCCGGCTTCGCCAAGAATCACATCATGTCCAGCCCAAATCGGTGGTTACATTGAGGTAGGTCTCGCCGCTTGGCCCCGAATCGGCGGACCTGTAGACTGAGGTGGAGTCGAGCTCGCTGGCGACCCGTTTCCCCCCGGAGGACGCTGAGCATGGAGATCCTGGGAATCGGCACCGACATCGTCGAATGCCTGCGGATCGGCAAGATGATCGAGCAGTACGGGGAGATCTTCTTGCGGCGGGTCTACACGGCCCGCGAGGTCCGCTACTGCCAGTCGAGGAAGCACGCGATCGAACACTTCGCGGGGCGCTGGGCTGCCAAGGAAGCCATCCTGAAAGCCATGGGCACAGGCTGGAGCCGGGGCATCTCATGGACGGATATCGAGGTGCGGATGAGCGAGTCGGGACAGCCGCACGTCATGGTCGGCGGCATCGCCAAGGAGGTCGCACGCGAGCGCGGAGTCGCGGACATCCTTATTTCCATCTCCCACTGCCGGACCTACGCCACGGCCTACGCGATCGCTCTGGCTCAGAAACCGCCAGCGCCAGCGGCACCACCGTCAAGCGACTGAGGGGCCAATCGCCCTGATCCGAAGCGAGACTTTGCGAGCAAGATTCAGTATCCTGAGGCCCCTCGTCCGCTCCTTCGACGAGTCATCCGAGCCGCAAGCCGGCGAGCAATGCACCTGGTTCAGAAAAGTTGAGATTATCGAAAGTTTTTCACGCCGGCAAGCCACCTGTCAGAACAATGATGTTGTCGTAACTCATTATCTTAAATGAACTTAAGAATGGCCGACCGGACCTCCTCCGACATGATTGCCCGCAACCACCGGTTGCAACCGCTCGACTGCATAAAATCGCGTGACTGACACTCACCAGAGGCTGTTTCTAGACCGCCGTCGGGTCGAATTGGTATCGAGTCGAATTGGTGTCAGTTCTTTTTTCTTGACCGCGGTCGACGTACTGGGATAAACTTCAGGCATGGGACGACTTCCGCGCGCGATCGATGAGGGGCTGGTTTATCATGCGTTGAACCGGGGCAATAACCGGGGCGACGTGTTCCTTGGCGACGGCGACCATGAAGCGTTTCTCGAATCGCTGGGGCGGGCGCAGAGTCGCTACCCGTTCAAGCTCTTCGGCTATTGCTTGATGAGCAATCACTTCCATCTTCTGCTTCAGCCCGAAGCCGGTCAGTCGATCAGCCGGATTCTCCAGTCGTTGACCGTGGCCCACACGTCGCGCTATCACAAGCGGCACCAGTCTTCCGGACATGTCTGGCAGGGCCGATTCCGAAGCCCGGTGATCCAGGACGATGCGCACTTGCTGGTGGTCTTGCGGTACATCGAGGCCAACCCGCTGCGCGCGGAGATCGTTGCGGACCCTGGGGAATACCCATGGTCGAGTTTCCAGCATCACGGGATGGGCAAGGATGATCCGCTTCTGAGCCCGTTCCCGGAATGGGAGCAGTTGGGGCGCACCGACGCCGAACGGCGCCGCCGGTGGCGGGTCAAGCTCCACGCCTCCCAGCGCAAGGAGGAACTGACCGCCGTGCGCGACTCGCTCCGAACCGGTCGGCCCCTGGGAGAGCCGCGCTGGGTCGAGCAGATGGCCAAACGCCTGGGCATCAACCTGCAGCCGAGGCCTCGAGGCCGCCCGCGCAAGACCGATTGATCGAGCCGAATGGGCCGGGCTTATCCCCGACCACCATGGCCCCTCTTACTCCCGTGGCCCCGGAGTATTCCTTGCGGCATCGACTCGACTTATCCCCGGGCGCGATCCGATAGACGATCCTGAGTCGCGAAGGAGGGGGGCCTTCCCTGACGATGGTTGCGATCTCGCCGTCCCGGGCGTACTCGAACGGCATTCCAGTTACCGGGTCGGGCGGAATGGGGACCATCTTCACTGCGTCAAGAGACGGTGGCATCCGCCCGTCGTTCGCCGCGGCACAGAGCCGCACCGCCTCGACTGCCCTCATCACCGCGACTCTGCGATCGAGTTCTGCATCCTGCTCGTGGAATTGCGCGACAGCCGGCGCCAGACCGCTCAAGAGCGAGAGGGGATGACTCGTCTCCTCGCTCCCGCGTCGTGCGATCGCCGCTGCGTAAATCGGCCGGGCTTCTGGGTAGTGGAGGTAAGAGGCTTTGAAGAGATCGTCCCACCGTTCGCGATACCAGTCGGCGATGTAGAGGACGATCATCTGATCGTCCGACATCGAAGCGTTCGCCGCCGTATCCGCCTTGGACAGCTTCGCGACATAACCCCTCGCCGCTGGGAGGAGTTCGCGCTTGAGCCGGTCGAGGTCGGCGGAGAATGTCTTGTCAACTTCCTGCCCCGAGCCCGTGAGTCCCAACATCTTCCGGATACCGTCCATCCGAGCTTTGATTCTGGCCAGCAGTGAGGACCAGTCGGCATCACTGCGCGGGCGTCGGGCGTCGGGCGTCGGCCAGCTCTGGCACCAGCCGCTCGATCAGCCGCGACTCATTCTCCATGGCCGATCGGAAATTGACCAGGGGCTGGGGCAGGGCCGTCAGCGCCCAGTAGAGGTTCGGTGCGTCCGGCGGGGTGATCAGGTCGTCGATCCGGTCAAACATCAATTGATCGCCCGCGATCGGGACGAGCGGGTGCATCAGGAACGGTCCTCCGGCGATGTGACCATGAAACGCCAGACCACTCGCGATCGTGTTCAGGGCATCAGCGCAACGGCCCTCGGCAATCGCGACGCGCGCCTTGAGGGCCAGCAAGGTGCTCCACCGGACCAATTCCACCGTGTCAGTAAGCCGGACCATGATGAGCTGCTCGCCCTGCTCGGGGATCGTGTAGCTCCAATCGCACGTTCGCCGTTTGGCCCCGTATTCGATCTGCTTGAGCTGGTCCGACCATCGTTCGAGGCGGGTTCGGGCTTCAGGGGTGGGAAAGTCGCGCAGCGGCCGCCGGAGCCACTCGGTGGCTTTCGAGGCGGCCTCGCATAGTTCGGCGGTGCCTCCCTCCGTCCGCAGCCTAAGATAGATCGGGGCCGCATCGCCGGGTGTGCGGTCCGGATCCGCAGGCATCAGCATCCAGCGCAGAGCGGGAACCGGGGCCGGCGCGGGTGAGACGACGAGCTCCTTATCGGGCGCCCCGTGGTACCACTTCCCGGCGACGACTCGCTCCAGTGGCTCGTCAATCTCGTTTGGCCTGCCGATCCAGGCGATCTTGCCGTCTCGTCCCACGATGAAAACCGTCGTGATCAGGTTCTTGCCGGCCGCCCTCATCCAGGAAGTGGCAACCTTCCCGTCACTCCCTTGTCTCTTGCCCTTCTCCACGGTGCCCACCGGCACATCGTCGAGAGCCACGCTGAAGCCCATCGTAGCGATTCTCGCTTTCACGAACGGCTCGACGGCGCGTTGGTCCTCCTCCCAGATGCTCACGCCGATCACCGTCATACCCTTGTTCGCGTACTTCTTCTGGAGTCGCGTAAGCCGGGGGAAACTCTCGATGCAAGGGCCGCACCAGGTGGCCCAGAAATCGAGAACGTAAACCTTGCCCGGCTCGAATCGCTTCACCTTCTGCCCCGTGATCCAGCGGGACACCTGGAGTGGAGGCGCCGGGTCGCCGACCGAAAGTTCGCGCGCTTCGACCCGGACGGTCACGAAACAGCATCCGGCCAAGGCGAGGCCGAAGAACCCGTTACGCATGTTAAGGTTCCCTTCAGCCAGGGTCCAAAATGCGTCGTAGAGCGTCACAGGCGAACCGAGATTCCCACGGCAGGATCAAGAACTGTGCCATCCTCCGCCTCCGACAATTGTCTATGCGCGGGACCTTGCTTGCAAGACCAGCGCTCGAACGTAAGGGGTTTCTTCAGAGTGCCCTGGCCCGTCCCTTGCCACAGCGAGTTTGGCCGAACGCAAACGCATTACGGGGAATCACGCGGGAACCTGGCATGCTCAGCCATCCCCGCTCTGTTTATTCGTCTCCCGACGGCCCGTACATTCCCGGAACGGGGATGTCGTTCAATCGCAGGTAAACGCACAGGTGGGCGCGATGGTGGATCATATGGTTCAGGACGAACCCTCGGACCACGGCCGAACGGGGCATCGTGAAGATCGGCGTCCCGGCCCGGGATAATGTCCACATGCCAGCCATGTCCTCATCGCTGGCTTTCGCAAGGGCTTTTCGCGCCGCGGCGACATTCTTGTCGAAGAGGTCGAGAATCTCCTGTCGGCTGGTCAGCTTCGGCACCTCGTAGCTCGGTCCGTTCACCGGCGCGATATCCAGTTCCGACTTTGCGAGCGTCTCCACGATCCAGTTGGGGAGATCCGCCAGGTGGATGGCGTTCCAGCCGATCGTGCGCAACTTGGGATGCGGCTGCCAGTCGAGCCGATCGTCGGGAATCCGCTCGAGTACCTTGCGGGTGTTCGCCATCTCCTGATCGAACTCGGGCAGCACGGCTTCGGAGTAAGTCATGAGATTCTCCCTCGGAGATCATGGGGTGCCACGGGTCCAGAAATACAGCCCGTGTATTGGAAACAAGTTTCGACCGTTTGTCAACATTCGTACACCACTTCGTGGTGAGGTGGATAAAGCGTCTTCCTTCCATGTCGCTCTCATTCCAGCTACCAATCCCAAAACAAGTTGTGGCAAGGGCGAGCCTTGCCATTAGCCTGCATTACTTCCTAATCCTGATCCTCATCCTGCTCTTGATCCTCTTCTTAATCGTAATCCTCATCTTAATCCTAATCGCCTTGGCGACGGCCGTTTCCTGGCCACGTTGCTCCGCTCTACGCCGGGTGATTGGAGATTCGGACCGAGAGGAAGAAGAATAGGAGTAAGATTAAGAAGGAAAAAGGGGACATCACTGATATTGACGGCTTCGTACCGATTGCATAGCATACGGCATGCCCAGAACTGCTCGTGCGATCGAAGCCGGGATGATCTACCACGTCCTCAACAGCGGGAACGGCCGGATGCGGCTTTTTTCCACAAGGCGGAAGACTACAACGCTTTCGAGCAAGTTCTTACCGAGGGATTGGGACGCTTCCCGGTCGATCTGTTCACTTGCCGCTTGATGTCCAACCATTGGCACCTGGTGATGCGGCCCCGGACAGACGCGTCGCTGGGTCGACTGATGGGATGGGTGGGCGTGACGCACGTCCGACGCCACCATGAGCATTACCACAAACGCGGCGCGGGGCACCTGTATCAGGGGCGCTACAAGAGTTTCCCTGTGGCTGAGGATGACGACTTTCTGACGCTTTGCCGCTACGTCGAGCCCAACCCGGTTCGTGCCAAACTCGTCGAGCGCGCGGACCAGTGGCCATGGAGTGGTTTTGGCGGAAGAGCGGCCCGCGGGGGCGATCTCCCCTTGAGCCCATGGCCGATCGCGCGGCCCCGCAACTGGACGATTCTGGTTAACGGAGAACTCTCTGCGGAAGAATTGGAGACTATGGGAAAGTGCCTGTCGCGTGGCCGCCCGCTGGGGCCAGAGGGTTGGGTTGAGGCAACTGCCGCGCGCCTGGGCCTGGCCTACACTCTCCGCGACCCAGGTCGGCCACGAAAAGTCCCAAATAATCAGTGATGTCCCTTTTTCCCTGCCGGGTAGTTCGGGCTGGGACTCTTTGACGATGATGACCTCGCCGAGCGCGCGCGCCGGGCCGGCTTAGAACTCGCGGTGGCGCACGACCTGTTCGTCCACCATTTCGGCAGCCGGACGTTTCAAGGGAACGGCATCGACGCGGAACTGTTGCTCAAGGAGAACACCGCGAAGTTCGCCCAAAAGTGGGGATTGCCCCATGTCGAGCAGCGCGTGGCCCTGCGGCCCTGGATCAAAGAGGGAATTGGTCCGCAGATGACGCAGATGGACGCAGATGAAAACACAAAACATACGGGAACTTCAGAGAGAAATCGTCGTCAGAAAGAGCTAGCGCGTCAGCCTGATGCATTTTATCTGCGTTCATCTGCGAAATCTGCGGACAAAAGGTCCGCTCCCTCCGTGACTCTCACGATGATCGTACGGGATGAAGAGAATAACATTTCACAATGCTTATCCTCCGTGGCCGGCCTGTTCGATGAGATCGTGGTGGTTGATACAGGATCGAACGACCGCACGCGAGAGATTGCCGCGGAGTTCGGGGCAAGGGACTTTGATTTCGTCTGGGTCGATGACTTCGCCGCGGCCCGCAACGCGGCGCTGGCGCGGGCCACGGGCGATTATGCGTTCTGGCTCGATGCCGATGACGTCGTTGACCCGCTGCAACGGGAAAGGCTGGCAGGTCTCCTGGCGGGCCTTCCACCCAACGATCCGACGGCGTACGTGTTGCGTTGCTCGTGCGATCCGCCGCCGAACGGGGATGGCGGGCAAACGGTGGTGGATCATATCCGGCTCTTTCCGGTGCGGTGGACGGATATTACGGTCCGGCACACCGGCCATACCGACCCGGCGTTGCGGGAGCGGAAGCTTCAGCGAGATCGCAAGATCCTCGAAGCCGAGCTGGCCGAGCGGCCCGATGACCCGTTCGTGCTCTTCAACCTGGGATTCATTGCCGTCGAGCGGCAGGACTGGCAGACCGCGCTGGGCTATTTGCATCGCAGCCTGCGCGGGTCGGCCCCGAGCGATTCGATCGTGCGCAAGCTGTTCGCCCTGATCGCCCGCTGCCACCAGACGCTCGGCAACCTGCCCGCGGCCCTGGGCGCCTGTGCCGAGGGCCTGCGGCTCGACCCCGACGCCGCCGAGCTTCATTTCCGCAAGGCGATCTTGCATCGCACAGCGGGCCAGCCCGCCGAGGCCGAAGCGTGCTGGCGGCGGATCTTGACCTTGAAGCGTCCCGACCGGTTTTGCAGTGTCGACCAGGGCATCTACGGCCACCTGACCCTGCGCAACCTCGCCGCGCTGGCCGAGGGGCGACGCGACCACGACGAGGCGTTGCGGCTGTGGAAGATGGTCCTCGAAGCGTGCCCGAAAGATGCGGAGGCGCAAGAGCACTTGCTCCGCCCGGCGTCTTCGTGAGCCAGTGATCGAACGGGCGGCGGATAGTCTCTGTGGCCTCGGCAGAGCGGTGAGGCCAGCCGTTCGATGAAGCGTCCGCTTCCTCCGATCACCAAGAGTCCGTCAGGCCGCCGCTTACGTCTGAACCGCAGCCGCAATCGTGGTATACTTGCGATTGCAAGGTCTGGGTTGCGCCTGAACCGGGCGATCTCAGTCACCTGATTGCCAATCCGCCTTTCACTCCGTTTCTGGGACGATCATGGACGCAACACATACGCCCGAGGACCAGGATCTCCCCGACAACTGGGGCTATGATCTGCTCCTCTACGGCAATGAGCACATCATCCGAGGCTCGGATACCGGAACTCTGGTGGCTTTGGGCGCGATCGCGTTTCAGGAGCTCAAAGGAAAAGCTCTTCCCCATCAGAGTTTCGGCTGCAGTCTCTTGCTGCTCAGCGTGCTGTTGTGCGCAGTGGTTCACTTCGCAGTCGGCAGCGCCTCGGTCGGCCGGGCCAGGAGAATCATCCGGGGGATGAAAGAATCGCGAGGCCACCGCCTCTTCCGGCAGACGAACCAGGTCTTCGCCTGGTCCGCCGCGGCGCTTCAGTTCATTCTGATCCTGCTGGGGATCGTACTGGTGCTCAAGGAAGCGCCCCTCCGCTCCTCCAGCGCTACCTGCTGTCACTCTTTTGAGCACCACGCTCCCGACCCGACCATCCCACCCCCGGCATTCCCGTCGCGAAACGGCTGACCTCCACGGCGGGGCGCCAATCTCACTCCTCTTCGACACCGGTGCGGGACTTCTGGTACTTTTCGACGATCTGCTGCTGGACGTTGAATGGTACCGGCTCGTAACCCCGCAGTTCCATGGTGAATGAGCCCTGGCCGGCCGTCATGCTTTTGAGGTTGGTGGCATACGACAGCATCTCGGCCAGCGGCACGATCGCCTGGATGACCTGAAGACCGCCGGGAATGGTGTCCATGCCCGAAATGTGGCCGCGGCGGGTGGACATATCCGCCGAGATGTCGCCGAAGTGCGTTGCGGGAACGGTCACCTCGACCGATACGATCGGCTCGAGCAGAGCGGGCCCGGCCTTCTCGAAAGCCTTGCGGAACGCGGTGGCCGCGGCAGTCTTGAACGCCTGCTCCGAACTGTCCACCGGGTGATCCTTGCCGAAATAGACCTCGACCTCGAAGTCGACGACCTGGTTGCCCGAGATGACGCCCTTCTCCATCTGCTCGCGCACGCCCTTTTCGACGGCCGGGATGTACTGCCCGGGGATGGTGCCGCCCTTGACGGCATTCACGAAGTTGAAGCCCTTCCCGCGCTCGAGCGGCCGCACTCTCAGGTGGACCTCGCCGAACTGGCCGCGGCCGCCGGTCTGCTTCTTGTGCCGGTGGTCGGCCTCGGCGTTGCCGGTGACCGTCTCGAGGTACGGCACGTGCGGAATGTGAGTGGTCATCTCCAGCTTGTAGCGATTCTTGAGCCGCTGCTGGATGATGTCGAGATGAAGGTCGCTCATTCCGGAGATCACCAGCTCGTGGGTCTGCACGTCGCGGCGGATCGAGAATGTCGGATCTTCGTCAGCGATCTTGGCGAGTCCCGCCGAGATCTTGGCCTCGTCCTCGCGCGCCTTCGGCTGCACGGCCCGGGGAACCATCGGGGTCGGGAACTTGATCGGCCGCACCTTGAGCTGGGGAACCGTCGTGTTGCCGCCCACGTTGCTCAGGGTGTCGGAAACGTGGAGTTCCTCGAACTTGGCAATGGCCACGATGTCGCCGGCGATAGCCTCGGAGACTTCTTCCTGTTGCTTTCCCTGGAGAACGTAAATGTGTCCCGCCTTGCCGGTCTTGCCGCTCCGCAGGTTGACCAGCGTGGTCTCGGGAGTGATCCGGCCGCTGAGGATGCGCAGGTAGCCCATCTTTCCCATGAACTGGTCGTTGGTGGTCTTGAATACCTGGGCCACCAGCGTGCCGTCCTCGGCAGGCAAGATCTCTTCCTCGTCCACCTCGGCGCCGGGCTGGCTTTCACCCCGAGTGCCGAACCGGTGCACGTCGGCGGGGCTCAGGCCGCAGGTCGCGATGAGGTCAAGCAGCTCCTTGATACCCAGATCCTTGCGGGTGCAGACGCAGAGGACCGGAACGAGCTTGCCGGCGGCGATCGCATCGTGGGAGGCCTTGCGCAGTTCTTCCACGCCGATCGACTCGCCTTCCAGGTAGCGCATCATCAGCTCTTCGTCCGACTCGACGATCTGCTCGACGACCATCTGGTAGGCTTCCGTGGGTGGAAGCGGGCACTCGGGCGGATTCTCGTCGTGCTCTTGAAGGACGTCGATCACGCCCTTGAACGTCGCGCCGTGGCCGACCGGCACGTTGAACGGCACGCATTGCGAACCGAAATTCTCGCGAATCGACTCGAGGTCGGCACGGTAGTCGACATTCTCGGCGTCCATCTTGGTGATGGCGATGAACCGACCCAACCCGAGCCGCCGAGCCTCCTGAAACAGTCTTCGCGTATTGACCTCGATTCCGGCGGGTCCGGAGACGGCCAGAACCACGTTTTCCACGGCGGCCAGCGCGCTTAACGCATTGCCGATAAAATCGGGATAGCCGGGAGAATCGACGAGGTGAACTTGCTTGCCGTTCCAGGCAAGGTGCCCCAGG
This sequence comes from uncultured Planctomycetaceae bacterium, assembly GCA_963797295.1. Classification (GTDB taxonomy): domain Bacteria; phylum Planctomycetota; class Planctomycetia; order Isosphaerales; family Isosphaeraceae; genus Aquisphaera. The sequence goes on along the minus strand of CAWCPP010000047.1, from coordinate 271,387 downwards.
TGGCAATCGATTGTGAAATGTCTGCGCTTCTCTTCGTCGTCAATATCCAGCGTGCTCGTTCCCTCGTCCACCGATCCCTTGCGGGTGATCGCTCCGGCCGTGAAGAGCAGGGCGTCGGCAAGGCTGGTCTTGCCCGACGCCCCATGTCCAACCAGGGCAACGTTGCGAATATCGGCGACGTGATAAGTTGTGGTCATGGCTATCTGATCTCCGATTTGGCGGTTAGCTGATTTGCGGATGAACTTGGCTTCGATTCGTGATCCGGTCTCCCTTCCGACCTCCGGTGCGGTTCACCGCGCGCGGCTGGGCGGACGAACCGCTTCAACGCGCGCGATAGCCTCGGCCAGCGAGAATGCCCCTTCATAAAGAGCGCGACCGACAATGCAGCCGGCGATCGGCAGCCCGGCCAACCGCTCAATATCAGCGAGGCTGCCGACGCCGCCCGAGGCGATTACCGGTGTCTGCACGCGCTCGGCCAGGGAGCGCGTGGCTTCGAGGTTTGGACCCTCGAGCGTACCGTCGCGCGCAATGTCCGTGTAGATGATCCCGGCCAGGGGTAGCCCGGCGAACTGCTCGGCCAGTGTTGCGGCGACGACCGCCGACGTCTCGAGCCATCCCTGCGTGGCGACCTTGCCGTCGCGTGCGTCAAGACCCAGGAGGATCCGGCCGGGATGGCTCTCGACCACGGACCGGAACCAATCCGGATCGCGCAGGGCCTGCGTTCCCACAATCACGCGATCGAGCCCGGCCTCGAGCCAGCCGTCGATCGTCGCCGCATCGCGGATCCCGCCGCCGAGTTGGCAGGGTACGCCGACCCGCTCGAGAATTCGGCCCACGGCCTCCACGTTCACCGGGCGTCCTGATTTCGCTCCGTCCAGATCGACCAGATGGATCAGCGTCGCCCCTTCGGCTTCCCAACGCGCGGCCATCGCCGCGGGATCATCGCCAAAGACCGTCTCGCGGCCGTAATCCCCCTGACGAAGCCGCACGCACAACCCTCCGCGCAGGTCAATCGCCGGGATCACTCGCATGGACGTTCACCAAAACCACAGAGTTCCTTCAACAAAGACTCAATGTATCCCTGGGGGTAAGGCATCGCAAGCACCGAGTGCCCCTGCGCGAGACCGTCAAGCCCTTGCCCTTCAGTAACCAGCGGAAACTCTTGTGACTGGCTTACAGCGCCGCGAAGCGGGCGTACATCGCCAGTCCCACGCGCTGGCTTTTTTCGGGATGGAACTGGCAAGCCATCAGGTTGTCGCGCCAGACGATCGCCGCGAACGGCTCGGGATAACTGGCCACGGCTGCGATGTCGGCCTCGTGTTCGGGCACCGCATGGTACGAGTGAACGAAATAGACCGAGGGCTCGGGTTCCAGACCCTGGAGGAGCGGGACCGGCCGGCGCACCGCAAGCGTGTTCCATCCCATGTGGGGAATCTTCAGCCCAGGCCGGGGCTCAAACCGAACCACTTTTCCGGGCAGGAGCCCGAGGCCCGTGTGCTCGCCGTCCTCACTGCTCGTATCGAACAGAAGTTGCAGCCCCAGGCAGACCCCCAGGCACGGCTTGCCGGCATGCACGGCTTGAACGAAGGCCTCGCCCAGCCCCGTCCGGCGCAGCTCGGCCATGGCATCGGCGAATGCCCCTACTCCGGGCAAGATCACCTTCTCGGCGCTCCGCACCCGATCCGGATTGGAGCTCACCTCCGCGCGATGCCCGATCGCCTCAACGGCCTTCTGAACGCTCCGAAGATTCCCCATCCCGTAATCGATGATCACGATCATCCCACCGACCTCTTCCTCGGCCTCGAATTGCTGCTCTTCCGCGACGGATCGTATCATGCCCGACAACCGCCCGGCAATCGCCGTCGCCTTTCGATCCCACAACCAGCACCTGAGGCCACCTCTTCTCCCGCCACTCCGCCACTCCGCCATCCGCCATCCGCCATGTGTCATCTGGCATTTGCCATCTGCTTTTTACCTTTTGCCTTTCATCTATCCTCCAACGAAAGGCGGACTCTTCCCGAAAACATTGATCCAATCTTACCTCCGGCGGCATTACTATCATGAGCGTGGAGTGATTGAGGCGGTCTGTACGGGGGTGAATCTGTGGCGATCCGTTCAACGGGAGCCATCGGGCGTCAGCTCGGGATCCTGTTCAACCTGGGGGCCATCGGCGAGCTGACGGACGGTCAGCTTCTGGAACGGTTCGCGACCCAGGGCGGTGAGGCGGCCGAGCTGGCTTTCGCCGCACTGGTCGAGCGCCACGGGCCGATGGTGCTGCGTGTCTGTCGCAATACGCTCCGCGATCCCAATGACGTTCAGGACGCATTTCAGGCCACGTTCCTGGTCCTGGTCAAGAAAGCCCGCTCGCTCTGGGTTCGCGACTCGCTGGGGCCGTGGCTCCATCGCGTCGCCTACCGGATTGCCACACGAGACCGGTCCGCTTCCGCTCGTCGGCGTCAGCATGAGCAGCAGGCGGCCGCGACGAGGCCGACCTTCGTCCTCGATCGGGGCGACCGGGACGACCTGGTTGCCCAGTTGCACGCGGAGATCGAACGGTTGCCGGAGCGGTATCGCGTCCTGGTGGTGATCTGTGATCTGGAGGGGCTCAGCCACGACAAAGCGGCCCGGCACCTCGGCTGGCCGGTGGGCACGGTCAAGAGCCGGCTGGCGAAAGCACGCGAATTGTTGCGCGGCCGATTCTCGCGCCGCGGCCTGGGAATGCCCGCGGGGCTGCTGACCACGGCAAAAGGGCTGGGCGGCTCGATCCGAGCTGGGGTTGTGGTACCGGGTACGTTGGTCGAATCGACGGTTCAAGCCGCGGCTCCGTTCGCGGCGGGTCAGGCGCTCGGCGTCGGGTTGGTCTCGACCCGCGTCGCCATCTTGATCGAGGAGGCTCTCAAGATCATGTTTCTGAGCAAATTCAAGCTGGCCGCAACAGTGGTGATGATAGGCGCTGTGGGAGCTGCGGGAGTGCTCGCCCAGCAGCGAGCCGGATCCGCCAGGATCGCGCCGGCGGACCAGCAACAGGAGGCGACAGCATCGGAATCTCGCCAGTCACCGGGAACCGACTCGAAATCGGCACCGGCGTACATCACGCAGTCTCGTGCGCTGATCATCACGCGTCTCCAGGAGGAAGTCGCCGAGTCCCGGGCGCGGCTCGATCGGATTCATCGGACGGGCCGGTCGCCCGGAGACCCCGCGGTCGTCCATGCCAGAAAGACCTACGAAGATCTTCAGCAGCGGCTCGATAGGATCGACCATATCCTCGTCGATGTGGTCGAAACGTATCCGACAATGGTCGATTTCTCGAACGGTCCTGGCGTTCTTGGGTTCAGTTCGCAGCCAGGTGACAACTCGAAGCGGCAACCCGGGGAAATCGAAAACCGACGCGACGTGATGTCAACTGACCCGGCCGACCTGGCTCGCGCAAGAGATCGTGCCGAATGGGCCAGACGAATGTTCGAGAAGGGATATGTCTCCAGGGCGCAGCTTGATGAGGAAATCGAGAATCTCAGACAAGTGAATGCTCGACTCCGGGCAAGTCAGGCCAGGGAACCCCAACAAGGTAACCAGCATGCAGATCAGCCCCAGGATGGTTCCCAGAAAAATGGCCAGGGAGGCGGAAGCAAAAGTGCCCAGCATGGTCAATCCCACAAGACTGCGGATCCATTAAATTCAAGCCAGGGAGAGCAGGGCCAGTCACAGCAAGGCAACAAGTCGGATCAAGGCAACCCTGCCCAAGGGCAATCGGCCGACCAGCAGCGAAGCAACAAGTCGGATCAAGGCAACCCTGCCCAAGGGCAATCGGCCGACCAGCAGCGAAGCAACAAGTCGGATCAAGGCAACCCTGCCCAAGGGCAATCGGCCGATCAGCAGCAAAGAAACAAGTCGGATCAAGGCAACCCTGCCCAAGGGCAATCGGCCGATCAGCAGCAAGGAAATAATTCAGGCCAAGGACAATCGGGAGGTCAACCGGCCGGAAACGCCCCGGATACTGAGTAGGCGGCATGTGGCGGCCACTTCTGGCAACGGGAAGCCGAGGTGGCCGTCTGGCCCAGTCCGATAAATATTTTCAAGAATTTGCTTTTTTATTGAATGCGATCCCGGTAGAGTGGTGACTTGGGACTGCTCGAGGTCTCAAGAGAGGTCCACATGAAAGAGCTCAACGGCGGGGCCACGCATCTCCAGAACGTCAAATTCACGATCTCATACCCGTCGAGCCCCTTTTATCCCGCGATTCCGATAGCCGCCCAGTTCAGTGGTGTGCTCACCGCCGACGGCCAGATCCATGTCAGGCTTGATTCGGGCACGATCCCCGGTAACCCTAACGGGATCGGCATCCCGATCAGCGGGTCGTTCTCCGCCAGCCCGAACCAGCGGCCAATGAGCTACTCCGGGGTCCTCAATGACGGTCGGATCCAGGGATCGGTCCGCTGACGTGATACCGGACTCTTTGATCCTGATTCCGAAAGCGTCAGGCCAGGCACATCGACTTGTGCGCCTTTTGCCCGGCGCGTGCATGGCGGCGATCAGCCCGCCGATGCACGGCCAGGAGTAGACATTTCGCCCTCGCTCTGAAAGACGTCTCTTTCAGTGTTCTTTGCATGAATCGGCCCGCCTTGTCGTAAACTGAGTATATCGGGGCTGTGAGGTCCGGTCCGGGGGGCACGCCGAATCCGCGGATCCACGGGACACAGGCCTGCAAGGTCCCGACATGAAGCCCGTGCCCCGGTCGAACCTGGTGCCGAGCGCGCGAGCCGAACCTTGGGCCGATTTCCATGATGGATGACGAACTGGCACAGAAACGGCCATGACTCGCGCTTGCCGCGGGGCAAAATCGAGTCGTAGAATCAATGCCATGAAAATGCACATCGACGACCGAGCTGGCCTGGCTGTCGGCTTGCTGGTTCTGGCCTCTTTGCTGGGCTCCGGTCCGGGAATCGCCCGTGCGGCCGGCGAGAGCCAGGATGGTGTCGTGTACCTGGAGCGTGCGGGCCAGCCGCGGCTGGAGGGTGCCCTTCAGACGGGGCCAGGCTCGGGCCTGAAGTTTCTGCCCAAGGGCGGCGATCCGGGGCGGCCTGTGGCGCTGGAGCCGGGGGCCACCTTGAGCTTTCAGGGGCCGGAGCCGCACCCGGCTTCGGTCCCGTCGCTGTTCCGGATCCAGGTCGGCGAAACGGCCTGCCTCTCCGGGATGCTTCACACGGTCAGCGACAGATCGGTCGTACTGACGGTTCCCTGGCAGTCGGCCGAGATCGTGATCGTCCGGCCCGGGGCGCAGGCCGTGCTTCAGCGAGCGGGTGAGGCCAGAGTCTTTGCCGACCGATTTGAGCGCCTCAGTGATGCACGATGGTCCGTGAGCGGCAAGCCGGAGCTACTCGACGAGGCACATCCGTCCGATCAAGGCCGCAAGCTCCGACTGCCCGCGGGCGAGTCCTCGTTGCAGCATCGTTTAGCCGAGCCCCTGATCTCGGGGAGGGTCGAGCTCTCGTTTTTCGATGAAGCTAAGGTTGCCCCGGGACAGCGATGGACGCTGGAACTGACGTTTCGCGGCCCGGCCGGGCAGGCAACGATGCGGGTTCTTCTGGGGTGGGCCGAAGAGAGTCTTGCGGTTGAGTCTCCCGACGGACCATCGCTCGCGGTTCAGCGGCTGGCACGTTCGCCCGGGTGGCACCGGTTGACGCTGCGATTCGGCCCCGAGCAGACCGAGATCGCCGTGGACGGCAAGGAACTGGCCCATGGCCGGTCGCCCACTGGACCACTCGACACCGTCCGGATCGCCACCTCCGCGACCGGCTCCGGACCGAACCCGCCTGCCGGTCTTGCCGGTTATCTCGGCGAGATCCAGATTGTCCGCTTCGCCGAGCCGCCCACCAGCCTCGAAATCGACCCGAGCCAGGATGAGGTTCGCCTGGTCGTCGGTGATCAGCTCTATGGGCAGATCCGCCAGGCCGATCGCGAACACGTGGCCATCGAAGCCGCCGACAAGCTGGTCCGGCTTGACTGGAGCGAAGTCGCGGGAATCTATTTCCGCCGAATCCCCGCCCCGGGGGCTGCCATTGATGGCACTCTTGCCCGGCTGGAATGGCGGACGATGCCGGGGAAATCAAACCCGGGCCGCGACCTCGATCATGCGGAAGGTGCCGTTGCCGAGATCTCGGAGACGGCGATCCGGCTGACGACGCCCTATGCGGGAACGCTCATCATTCCCCGGAACCGGCTGGCGCGGCTGCGCGTGCTCGACCGGGGCTGGCTGCGTATCATCGACCCCTGCGCACATCACCTGGGAGACAACATCTCGACCACGCCGCCGTTGCTCGACCCGCCGCTTCCCGAAGGAGGTGTGCTCGAGCGTAGCTTCGAGCTCGAGACGGTCCGTCCCGAGCAGGGCTTCGTGGTGCTGGATGTTGTGCAGGTCGTCGGCGAAACGTCCGGCTTGCCGTATTCGAATCTCGTCCAGAAGGGCGAGTTGAGAACCTATGTCGCTGTCAACGGCAAGCGAATTGACTATATCAATCACTACATCACGACGGCCAACGAGGCGACGGAGCGAATCCGGATCCCGATCCCCCAGGGCCTTTTGAAGCCAGGCAAGAACGTGCTGCGGGTCGAGCAGACCGGCATCGCCAGCGACCCGACCTGGTTCGACGACCTGGGAATTCTCCAGGTGGCGATCCAGTTCTCGACGTCCGAGAAAACTCCCACGGCGGATCGGGTGCCCAGCTCGACCGTGAAACCCTGACGGCGGACCTCATGAAAATGTTGACGCGCAGCATGGTCCGCCACGCCCACGCGATCGCCCGCGAAGTTGGCGCGCGGGTGATCATGCTCCACGCCGATGTCATCGAGGAGGATGCCGACCTCTCGTCGCTCGTCGAGGACGTCAATTTTCAGATCATCCTCGTCTCGCACCGGCCCGATCTGGTGCCTCCGGTCGAACGCAAGGATCTGTGCACGGTCATTCATGTTCCCGATATCGCAATGACCCGCGCGGGGCTCGTCAAGGTCGCGACCCTGGTGGCGGCGGCCGAGAGCCTGGTCAAGGCCGGCGACCGGATACTCTGCCTGACGGGAATCGACGGTTCGGGAGCCATCGACACGATCATGGTTTTGGACATGGGCACCGAGATCGAGCTTTTCTCGGCATCCACGGCCGATCCGCTGCCCAAGGATGTGACCCCGGCGGTCTTCGAGCGGACCCTGACACTGGCCAGCGAGCTGGGTGTGGAAGGGCGCGAGGGGCGAACCGTGGGAACGCTCTTCGTGCTGGGCGACAGCGACCGCGTGCTGTCGCAAAGCCACCAGCTCGTCTTCAACCCGTTTCATGGCTATCCCGAGGGCGATCGCAACATCCTGGACCACCGGCTCGAGGAAACGATCAAGGAATTCTCGGCGATCGACGGCGCTTTCGTGGTCCGCGGCGATGGTGTCTTGCTGGCGGCCGGCCGCTACCTCGCGCCCCGCAGCAAGCTCGACGAACCGCTGCCCCAGGGTTTGGGCACCCGCCATGAGGCCGCCGCGTCGATCACGGTGACGACCGACGCGATCGCGGTTTGCGTCTCTCAGTCGACGGGAACCGTGTCGATCTTCAAGCGGGGACGGATGATCCTCGATATCCAGAAACCACGGGGCCGCAGCGCGGACGGGTTTTGACGAGACCCGACGGACAGTGACCAGCCGCGATCGTCACTTGCCTTTGTTGAGCTGGTCATAGTACGCCCGGATGTGCTTCTCGACGTTCTTGGGAATCTTCTGGTTCGAGAGCGCGTCGGCGGCGGAGGCGGTGGCGGCTTCCATCTCGCCCTGGATGTCGATGATACTCTGGCCCTTGACGGTCTTGCTGGGCTGGGTGAACCCCTGGAGCACGGCTTTGCCCTTACGAACCTGTTGCTGAACCTTGGTGCTGTAGGTGGCCGTCTCATCGGGGGCCTCGGGTCGGTCCCCCTGGCCGCGGCCTCGACCGCCACCACCGTCGCCCCGGCGAAACAGGTCGCCCATATTGCCCATGCCGTCCATCATCTGTCCGAGCTGGTTCATGTCGTTTTCACTCAGCCCGTTCTTCGTGTTCTGAATGTCGGCCATGGCGCTGTCGAGTGCTTTCATCTCCTCGAGGTCCTTGGCCATCTGGGCGAGCTGTTGCTGGGTCATGCCGAGCGACTCGGCGGCCTGCTTGGTGTCGCCCTTCTTGAGGGCCTCCTGCGCCTGTCCCAGCTTGCCGGCCAGTTGCTCGAGCTGCTTGAGGCTCTTGGATTGCTGCTTCAGCTTCTCCATTTCACGCTCGTACTGCTCCTTGCTGAGCCCGCCGTTCTTGAGCGCCTGGTCGAGCTGCTTCTTGCGCTCTTCCATGTTGGCGGCTTGCTGGAGCTTCTTGGTCATCTCGGCGAGCTGTTCCTGAAGCGCCTTCTTCTCGGCCTGGGTCATCTGGCCCTTCTCGAGCTTCTGCTGCAGTTCCTTGAGCTGGTCGGCGGCCTTCTTGAAATCGCCCTTGGCGAGCTCTTTGGCAAACTGGTCGGCCGGTCCGTTCTGGCCCATGTCCTTGAGCTGCTGGAGCTGGCGATTGACCTGGTCGGGAGAGCCGAGCTGCTTCTTCCGTTCTTTGAGGGCATCGGTCAGCTTGTTCATCTCGACCAATAGCTTGTCTTTCTGTGCCGAGGGGGCCTTGGCCATGTCCTCGGCCTTCTTTTCGATCTGGGCGAGGATCTTCTCGGCCTCGGGGAATTTGTCCTTGTCGATCGCTTGCCGCTGGCTGGATATCTTCTTGGAAAGCGCCTCGGACTGCTTGGTGAAGACCTTGGCGTCGACCTTGGACTCGGTCTTGGCCTGGACGGTGCGCTCGATCCAGTTGGGAACGAAAAGCATGGCAACCGCCAGCCCGGCCGGAATCAGCGCGACCCATGCCCGGCGCGGCAGCCTGGGGCCGAAAGCCGCGGTCACGTCCAGGTCGGCCAGCTTCTTCTGAGCATCGGCCAGTAGTGCGTGTCCGGCCGAGCTTTCGCGAAGCTCGCCCGGCAAGGTGAGCGCGGTGCTGACCCGTTCATTGAGATGGAAGGCATGATCAATGGCCACGGCGGCGTCGAGCCGGCTGGGTCCGGTGAAGACAGCGACCAGCGCGGCAATCAGTGCGCCCAATCCGCCGGCGACTGCGAACGGCGCCCAATCCGGACCCGGCAACGGGTGATTGATCGCCTTGCTGACCCCCAGCGCCACGGCCACGAGCAAGAGTGTGATCGCCAGCGTCCAGACGAGCGCGCTGACGAATCGCTGGAGCCTGAGCCGCCGAAAGACCCGAGCCACCGGTTTTTCCAGCTCGCGCATCACATGTCTCCCAAGACCGGGGTTCCTGGAACGGACCAGTCCTCGAGATGCTCTGACGAACGTCGTACGTGAAGTCTAATCATCGTCCAGTTCGATTGCAAGACGTGAAGCCGAAAGTGTTCGGTTCGATTTTCAGAGCGCGAAGCGGGTTTTTCGGAAAAGTCAGGGATTGGTCCTCTGGTTCGGTGCAGTATTCTGGTTGGAGGGCTTGGAGGAGGACCTGGAAATGACCAGCGCGAGTCGAGAGGCGGTCGAAACGCAAATTGACCGGCTGTTCCGCGGCGGAACGCTCACATCGCTGAGTGACGCGCAGCTTCTGGAGCGTTACCTGAGCACTCGCGACGAGGCCGCCTTCGAGGCGCTGGTGAACTTGCACGGGCCGATGGTCCTGGGCCTGTGCCGGCGGATGCTCCGTGACCCGAGCGACGTTGACGACGCCTTCCAGGCGACCTTTCTGGTCCTGGTTCGCAAGGCCCCGGCGATCCGCGACCGCGGGCTGCTGGCCAACTGGCTGTACGGCGTGGCCTACCGCGTCGCGGTCCGGGCCCGTGGCAATTTGCTGCGGAGGCGCGAACGTGAAACCAGCCTCGCCGAGATCGAGACACCCGCGATGTCTACCCATGACCACCCGGAAGAGATTCCGCCGGCCCTGGACCAGGAATTGAACCGGCTGCCGTCGAGATATCGCGCGCCGCTGGTTCTCTGCTATCTCAAGGGTCTGACCCACGACCAGGCGGCCGAGGAATTGCGCTGTCCCGTGGGCACGGTCCGCAGCCGTCTGGCGCGGGGAAGGGATTTGCTGAAGCGACGTCTCACCGCGCGTGGCCATGCGTTGTCGGCAAGCCTTCTGGGAACTGTCCTACCGGAACAGGCCGTGCCTACCGCGCTGCTGCGATCAACGATCGAGGCGGCTGCCCGATTTTCCATGGGGCAGGGGGCTGCTGCCGCGACGGCTGCCTCGGCCGTGGAAACCCTGGCGGAAGGAGCACTCACGACCATGATCAGTACACGGATCAAGACGGTTGCCCTTAGCCTGCTGGCTCTGGCCTTGACCACCGGCACGGTGGTGGGGGTTGTCTTCGTCTTATCACACCGGGAGGGGAAAGTGCCTCCAACGCCCCCACCGGTTGCGCAGACGAAGACGCCCGAATCAGAGAAGGTTGCCCTGGCGTCTCCGCGGAAGATCAAGCCGGGAGACTGGCTGGTAGTCGAAGTGCTCGAAGCCCTGCCGGGCACGGCCGATCAGCGGCAACCGAGTGGTACGTCCCGATGGCACGATTAGCCTCGGCTTCTATGGTGACGTCCAGGTCGCTGGTCTCGACCGCAATCAGATCAAGGTTAAGATCGTCAATCATCTCCGGAGATTCTTGACCGACGGAGTACTGGGCTTGATCGAGATTGACCTTGAAACGGGCTACCCAAAATTCGAATTCGGTCCGAACGGAGAGAACGTCAAGCGAATCAAGCCAGTTGACAGCGATCGTGTTTTCGTCGATGACTCGGCGGACGCGTACGCTCCTGGTGCCGACGGAGAAGCGACTGCTTCAAATCGAACAGACACTGGATCTCATGAGCTCAACACTCGAAGAGCTTTGCCGAAAAACGAATGTCGGCCCTTAACAATTCCGTCTCGAGTTTGGCTCAAGTTACTCGCCGCCCAACAGGCCAATTTCGAAGCTCAGCAGAAGCTCGCCGCGGCAGGATTGTCATGGCCGGTCGATGTCGCCGAGAGTCGAGAGGCATTCGAATCCTCGAAGAGAACTGATACCTCAGCTTGTGACGAAGCTCGAAAGAAGCTCAACGAAGTAAAAAGCCGGATTCCCCTGACGGCCAAGAATGACGCTGTGAACGGGGCCAGGCTTCGCAAGGCTCGTTCACGGTTCGAAGAAAGGGAGCGGCTATTCAAAGAGGGGAAAACCTCTGAAGAAGACTTTCGGGACGCAGAAGGCGAATATTTTTGGCTCGCTATGGTGTCGGGCGAAGGGAAGGCACCAGCAAGTATCTAGCGAAGAGCGAAACGGCCGCGAATTCGTGCCGCTGAATCCGATCTCAAGGTCGCCGAAGAACTCTACGCCAAGTATGTTTCCACCTCCTTCGAAGCCGCAAGACGAAGAAAATAAGTCAGAGCACGAGAATTCGCCCCAGTAGCCGCGATAGCCGGCACTCGCTTCATCATCCCCGCCTTTTTTTCTATTTTCCTGGATTGGTCCCCGCCTCCCTTGCACTAAGCTGAGTGGAACACCACGAGTGTAAGGGGGGACCATGGGCAATCTGGACCGCGCGATCCTGTTCAAGCAGATTGACCGGCTGTATCGCGAGGGGACGTTCACGGCCCAGAGCGACGGGCAGTTGCTCGATCGGTACCTGAGTTCTCGCGACGAGGGCGCTTTCGAGGCGATCGTCAATCTGCATGGGCCGATGGTGCTGGCGCTTTGCCGACGGTTTCTCCGCGATCCACGCGATATTGAAGACGCATTTCAGGCGACATTCCTGGTCCTGGCGCAAGGCCGGTTCGATCCGTAACCGCGAGGTGCTCTCGAGCTGGCTCTATGGCGTGGCTTACCGGATCGCGGTTCGATCACGGGCCGAAGTTTTGAGACGGCGGTCGGTCGAGATGGGCGTAACGCTGCTGGACGATCACGCCGACGTGGCTGCTCGGGGCGTTGACGAGATCGGTCCCGTGCTCGACCAGGAGCTGAGCCGGCTACCGGAGAAATACCGGGCGCCGATCGTTCTGTGCTATCTCAAGGAGCAAACCCATGACCAGGCGGCCGCCGAACTGCGCTGGCCGGTGGGCACGGTGCGCAGCCGCCTGGCGCGGGGGCGTGAGCTGCTCAAACAACGGCTGACGCGCCGGGGCTGCTCGCCGGCGACGGCCATGCTGATCGCGGGGCCTGCTGGATCGTTCCGATCGTTCACCGCTGCCGTTCCGCAACCGCTCATTCAGGCGACTGTCGCGGCGGCGGGCCGGTATCTCTCCGGTACGGGTGCCGGCCTGATCCCCGGAGCGCTGGCGGTTTCATCCACTTCATCACCTTCCCTCTCCGGGTCGGCCACGACCCTTGCACAAGGAGTCTTGATCACGATGTCGCTCTCTCAAATCAAGTTGGTTGCTGCCGGCGTGACAGCCGTCGGCTTGCTGGCCGGCGGGCTGGGAGCTGGTGCCTGGGCGCTGGGTCCGCCCGGTCAGGGCCAGCAGGTGGTACCCCTTCCGCCTCAAGGGTCTGTGCCCAAACCGGCCGCCAAATCAGGCAACCTCGATTACAGCAAGGCCTCCGTCAAAGACATCGCGGCAGCCAACTCCGCGCCCGGCGTCGAGGCGCGGCTGGCCGATCTGGAGCGTAAGCTCGACCTCTTGCTCGAGCGGCTGAATTCGCCGGCGGTCGATACCAATCTTCATTCTCCGCCTCCGCGCAGGGGTGCACCCTGTTGAGGGAGTTGAACCACCTCGAGCTGAACCGGTAATTCCGTTTGTGGAGAACCGACCTCCTTCAACCGTTCCACCGCCGCCTCGGAGCAATGTCCCGATTCCCTCTTCCGAATCCGGGCTCGACGTTATGCCCTCAGTGAACCAACCGCGTCGGGCCGAGCCGATGCTGGATGACAACACTCCGCAACTGAGTCACTCGAGCGTACCCACCCCTGCCCCGCAACCGGTCCTGCCGTCGCCAATTCGCGACTTACCGCCGCTTCCGGCAGCTCGATTGCCTGAACAAACCGGAGCTCAACCTCTGTCACCTGCATCCCTGGAGCCCTCGGTCGAGGTGGCGAGCCTCCCTCAGATGCCGCGAGTGCGTCGCGACCCCTTCGAGTCGGCCGTCCCCCAGCGTTCCTCGCTCAAGGAGATCGAAGCTCAGATCCAGATCGCGCGGCAACATTTTGAACGCAACAAAGCCCTTTATGCCGCGGCGGCAATCGGCAAGCAGGCCTATGATGAGCCCCTCGACCAGATCCGGGTTCTGATCGCCCGGCTTGAAGGGATGGGTGAAGATTATGCCGACGAGATCGAACGACTGAAAGTCGAGATCCACAAGAAGCAAGCTGAGCTCAAGCTTGCGGAAGGCGAGCACCAGGCAGCGGCCGCCAATGTGTCGATCCAAACGCGGCTCAACCAGCGAAAACCCGGCATGATCGCACAGGAGGACCTCATCAAAGGAGAAGCGGAGAGCGCAAGCACCTCCGCGAGAGTGCAGGTCAGGCGAGCAGAACTCCAGGATACCGAGATCCGGATGAATCAAATTAACCGGCGGATCGAAACGATCAAACGCGACGTCAACCAGGTTCTCAAAGCGATGCCGGAGATTGCAAAGGGATCTGGACTTACACCGGATGCCCTTGACCCCGCGACGCCTCGCGGGTGACGGATTGCTTCATCGATGGCCAAGGCGGGGTTCACAGCCCCGCCTCCTCGTCGATTCACGGCGAGTCACCGGTTGTGGCCAGCCGGTGATAAACGTTCTTATCCAGATCCATTAATCCGAAAATTCCGTTGAGCTGACTGGTGGCGACCCAGGGGAGCCAGAGGCGGTGCAGGCCGTAGCCCCGGCGCGGGGCCAAACTCCAGTGCTCCTGCTGCCAGCCGGGTGTGCCCAGATCATAGGTGCGGCCGGGTAGGGCCAGCATGTTCTTGGTGTTGTGTAACAACAAGCGGGCCACGTCGAGATAATGGACGTCGCCCGTAAGCAAGTGCAGCTCGGCAAACTCGTCCACGTCGTACGCCATGTAGGCGTCGACCAGCGAATGCCCGGTCGAGATGAGCTGGAGGCCCACTGTGGGCACCCCGTGCTTCCAGTGGAGGTTGGGGTCGTGATCATCCTCGGGAATGGGTACGTTCCAGAGATAGATCCACGATTCCGCGAAATCGGCCGCGACCTTCGCGCGCTCGATCCAGAGCGGGTTGCCGGTGGCTGCACGCAAGGCCAGGTAGGCTTCGAGCGAGAGCGTGCCCGCTTCCTTGTCGAGGACGTCCGGGTTGTCGATGGTGCCGCCGACGAACCGGCCGCCGGCCTGGCCGTGATTCCAGCAAAATTCCGCGGCGCGCGTGGCAGCTTGCAAATATTTCGGCTCACCGGTCGTCTGGCTGAGCAGGGTTAGCAAAGGAATCGCATTGAAGCTGGCACCGAGCGATGCGGAGACCACTTTTCCCGTGCCGGGCTGCCAGCTCCTGGGGAAACCGCCGTCGGGTTGCTCCTGCGAGAGCAGCCAGTCGCCAAACTGACGGCACCATCGCAGCCACCCGGGATGGGCCCGTCCCAGCGTGCGCTCGTGACGATAGGCTCGCAGCAGCGCCTTGATATCGTCGCCGAAGGAACGAAGAAACACCTCGCGGTTGCCGATCGCACAGACCGGGCGTCCGTCGTCCAGGCTGAATCCTTCTCCAGCCGGGGGCGACACTTGCAACCGCAGGAACGAGCCGATGATGTCTTCACCCTGCCGGCGCAGACGTTCGCCGCGCTGGGTCAAGTCGATGTCGGCCGCGCGGAGCAGGAGACAAGCGGCCTCCAGGTTCTTGCCGGTGAACCCCAGGACGGCCTTGCGATCGGCCCTGGCCAGGTCTTTCGAGATCGAATCAACGGCATTCGGGATCCCGGCGCGCCCGTCGCGTTCCACAACACAACCGCTCAGCACGTCGACGATCGAGCGGCGAGCCGCTCCAATGTCCTGGGGCGTGACTCGCGGTTGAAGCGTCCGCCAGGCCCATCGCCAGGCCTGGCGGTTGAGCTCCGGGAAACTCACTTCGCGACCGAAGCGAAAAGCGATTTTGTAGCGATCGACCAGGCCGTTCTTGATCGGATGGTAGCGGCGCCGCCACTCATGACGCTGGCCGCCGGGGTAGGTGTCGCCCTGGTAGGTCACCTCGCCCTCGGTTCCCGGGAACCAGAACCCGACGGCGAGCTTGCCCGCCTTTTCTTCAGCGCCGATCGCGCCGAACTGGAAGCGTTCGTCGGTCATCGGCACTGCCTGCACGTCGCGCGAGTCGGCCGCGGTGGTGCCACCCCGTGGCGCAGGGTCAAGAACGGCCATCGAGTGTCCGTCGTGGAAACGTGCCGCGAGGAGCGGTGCGGGTAGACGGTCCTCGCGAATTCGCACCGTGAAGTCACCCGGCCGATAAAAGGCCCTTCCACCGATGGCGGCAGCGGTCAGATGGTCGAACCCGCCGTAGATCATGCCCGGGGCGAACCACTCCACCTGTGGCCATGAGAGCGAGGCATCCAGTGGAAGCGTGATCGCCGAGAGGAAGCCGCCGGTACTGTTGCCGTATACCTTGACGGTCCGGGCCAGGCGCAATTCGTCTCCCCGGACTGTCCATTTGTCTTCACAGGCAAACCGGACCTGTGAGTGCTCCAAGGTAGTGCGGCCAATCCAGGTTCCGTTTGCACTTTCCACGCTCTGGTACGCCATGGCCAGAGGAGTTACCCGGCGGCCATCCCAGAGCTCGATCTGGAAAGGCTGGGCCTGAGACAGCGACGACTGCCCCGCCCCGGCGACCCGGATTCCCCATCGCCCATCACGCGAGAAGATGCCTGACGCCACGGCGCCGGAGTTCAGTCGGCCGATGAGCTGAGGATCAAGTGATGGATACGAGTCGGCCCCGGCGGCCTCGACCACGCGAGCTGCGCTGAGCAGACCGCCGCTCACCATGCCGGCCGCGACGACGGCGAAAAGCTTGATGTTCATGTTTGGGCTTCGAATCAAGGGCCGTCTTCAACGCGAGTCGGCGGCCTTCGCCTCCTTGACCATCGCGCTGATGACCTTGAATTCGGGACGATCGGCCGTTTCCAGCCATTCGAAAAGGACGGCCTCGGTGGTCGAGACAACGGCCCCGGCGCGCTCCAGTCTGCGAAGGGCGAACTCCCAGTCGATGCGATTCCGCGAGGTCACGGCGTCGGCCGGAACCTGGACGCGAAAGCCGAGGTCGAGCAACTCGAGCGCGGTCTGAGACACGCAGACATGGGCCTCGACGCCAACAACGGTGACATGCCGGATGAGCCGGCCGTAAAGCTGCTCCACCAGCCGCGGCACGGCACAGCAGTGGAAAGTCATCTTGGTTGGACGTTCGGGAATGAGCTCGGCGATTCGCGGATTCGTCGGGCCGAGCCCGCGCGGGTATTGCTCGGTCGCCCAGACCGGCAATTTCATCTGCTCGGCGCCGCGAACCAGCCGGACGATGTTGTCGACGACCGCCTCGCGATCCGGCATGACCGCCAGGAGTTTTTCTTGCATGTCCACGACGAGCAAGGCGCCATGCCGTGCCGTCAATCGCTCTGTCAAGCGCATGGCGATACCCTCCGCTGCGATTCGAGGCGTCGATGCTTGGGCCCGGAAACTTTCCGGTCTCTTGGTTGCGAGCCTAAGATCAGCCTCCGCCCGGGTCAAGCAACTCGCCGCTTTGTCGCGGCCCGCCTTGTCGCCCGAGGTGGTTCGGCGTTACGATGTTTCGCACCATGAACTTTCGTTCGACGCCTCGGAGCGTGGCCTCGACCACGGGGTACGTCCGCTCCGTATTATATCCGAGCCAGGATAGCTGACGTGGCCGACAACCCTCGACTGCTGGTCATCGATCGCGAAGCGGCGCAGGGCAAAGCCACGCTCGACAAGCTGAGCGAAGCGTTTGACCTGGTGACGGTGCACTCCATCTCCAAGGCGATCGCGCTTTTGCGCGACACACAGTTCAGCGGGGTGTACGTTGATGCCTCGCAGCTTTCGGCCGTGCGCTGGGCCGGCATGATGATCCAGGCCGAGGAGATTCTCGACGCGATCGCCGACGGCGTGGCCGTGGTCGATCCGGATCTGCGGGTCATCTGGGCGAACCCCGAGTTCCTGTCGCTGACCGATTCCGGGTCGCACGTGACCGGCGGCAAGTTTTACCATGTGCTGGCCGAGTCGGAAGTGCTCGGCCCCGATCCGTGTCCCTTCACCAGCGCGGTGGCTTCGCGAGGGCCGGCAAGCACGGTGATGAAGATCCGCGGCAATCGTTATTTGCGTGTCACGGTCACGCCCGTTTTCGATACGGCGCACGCGCTGACGCACCTGATCGCGCTGACACGCGAGATCACCGACGAGACCCAGCAGCAACTCAAGGTCGACGCAATCGCCCATGCCGGCGACGAGCTGGCCGACCTGACTCCGGAAGAGCTGTCGGAGCTCGGCGTTGAAGAGCGGACCGACCTGTTGAAATTCAACATCGCCAGGCACATGAAGGATTTGCTGGGACTTGACTACATCGAGATCCGGCTCCTGGAAAAAGCCACGGGCAGGTTGCTTCCGCTGCTCAGCGAGGGGATGTCTCCCCTGGCTGCGACCCGTGAGCTGAGGGCCGAAAAGGAAGGGCACGGAGTCACCGGGTTCGTCGCAGCGACCGGCCAGAGCTACGTCTGCCCGGACACGACCAAGGACCCGCTCTACATCGAGGGTGCCGAAGACGCGCGGAGCTCGCTGACGGTGCCGCTCATCTTTCATGGCACGGTCGTTGGCACGCTCAACGTCGAGAGCTCCCACCCCAATAACTTTGACGACCGGGACCGTCAGTTCCTGGAAATCTACGCCCGCAACATCGCCGCGGCGCTCAATACTCTGGAGCTTCTCCAGGCCGAGAAGGAAAGCACCGCAAGCGCCTCGGTGCAGGCGATCAGCCGCGAGGTGGCGTTGCCGCTTGATGATATCATCACCGATGCCACCACGGTACTGGACCATTACGCCGGGCACGACGACGACATCGTCGCCCGCCTGCGCCATCTGCTCAATCGTGCTCGCGAGATCCGGAGCATCATTCACAAGGTCGGCAGCTCGTTCGTTCCGCAGCCCCGGCGCGGACCCCTATCGGCGGCCTCGCGACTGGCCGGGACACGGTTCTTGGTGGTCGATCCGGACGAAGGCATACGCAAGTCGGCACATCATCTGCTTGGCGTTCAGGGAGCCGTGGTGGAGACGGCTCGCGACGGTCACGAGGCGGTGGCACTGATGCGCCAGACCTCGTATACCGCGGCCCTGGTCGACATCCGGCTGCCCGACCTGGACGGCTATCAGATCTACCACAAGCTCCACGAGATCCAACCTCAAACGCCGGTCATCTTGATGACCGGCTTCGGCTACGACCCGACGCACTCCATCGTCAAGGCACGCCAGGAAGGCTTGCAGACGGTGCTCTACAAGCCGTTTCGGTCGGACCGGCTGATGGAAGCCGTGGAGCAGGCTTTACGCGTCACGTCTGCCGGGTCAGCGGCGCGCGGGCCCGGCCCGGAAGAGGCCGCGCGAAAGAGCACATCGTCAACCTCCGCCGCCCCCGCTGCTCCGACCACGGATGGCGTGCATGAGGAACATCGGCCCGCGGAGACCGTGCGCCATGAGCCTTGATTCGCCCTGGCTGGGAACGGCCGCCGCAATCATCGTGCCGGCCCTGGGGCACCTTTATCACTTCATTCTGAGCGTGAATATCACCAGCGGCTGGGGCCTGCGCGAGACCAGGCTCTCACGGCTGCGGCTGGCGCTGATGCTGATCTTCGGCGGGTCCGCGGCCCTGCTGCTTGCCGGCCACTTGAAGGAGCCCTGGTGGAACTGGGGCTGGCCGGGACAATCCTACGCCTGGCTCTGCCTTGTCTCGGGGGGGTTGGTCTGGCCGCTCACGT
Source organism: uncultured Planctomycetaceae bacterium (assembly GCA_963797295.1). Taxonomy (GTDB): domain Bacteria; phylum Planctomycetota; class Planctomycetia; order Isosphaerales; family Isosphaeraceae; genus Aquisphaera. The sequence goes on along the minus strand of CAWCPP010000047.1, from coordinate 252,449 downwards.
CGCTGCGCCTGGGAATGCGGCGGCGGCCACGCGGGGTCGCCGGCCGGTTCGACTTGCTCGATCTCGAGGAGCAACTCGGCACTGAGAATGCGATCGGTACGGGGAAGGGAAGCTGGATATTGCGGCTGCCAGGCAACGAATCGTTGCAACTTCTCCGCAGGGAATGGGTGGTGCGGCATCCGGGATTACCCCAGGCCCTGGATGGTTTGACGATCGTCCAGCTCAGCGACCTGCACTTCGCCCCTTGCTTTCGCCGCGCATTCTTCGCGCGCGTGGTCGAAGCCTGCGCGGTGTGGAAGGCCGACCTGGTGCTGATCACTGGCGATCTGGTCGACGCGGACGAGGTCATTCCCTGGATCGAGCCGGTTCTCGAGCCGCTGCAAGCCCGTCTGGGCAAGTACGCGATTCTCGGAAATCACGATGTCGAGCATCAGCCCGGCGCGTGCTGGATGCCCTCGCGGATGCGGGGTTCGCATCACTCGAAGGACGCTGGTGCACGCTCGAAGATAATGGAGCGACCCTGGCCCTGGGAGGAACCTCGGCCCCCTGGGGACCCGCGCTCTCGCCGGCCCTGGTTCCACTGGCCGATTTCCGGATCTTGCTGAGCCATTCGCCCGATCAGTTCTACAAGGCCCGCGCCTGGGGCGTGGACCTGACGTTCTCTGGCCACAACCACGGCGGCCAGATCCGACTGCCCGCATTCGGCCCGATCTTCATGCCCAGCGTCTACTCGCGCCGGTTCGACCGAGGGTTCTTCCAATCCGGATCGACATTCCTGTATGTGAGCGAGGGCCTGGCCGGCAAGCATCCGTATCGTTACGGCTGCCCACCAGAGATCGGCTGCTTCGTGCTCAGGAGCTGAATGATCCGCCGACCGCGACAACGGCCGAGGCTTCCGCGCTTTTCAGGGTGAATTCGTGAGGCATGCTCCAAATCTGCATCAAATGCTGTTTCTGCTATTTGTCGGCAGCGGCTGCGCCGCGCTGATCTACGAGGTTGTCTGGCTCCAGCTCCTGCAACTGGTGATCGGCTCGACGGCCGTTTCCCTGGGCGTGCTGCTGGGTACATTCATGGGAGGCATGTGCCTGGGCAGTCTGCTCTTGCCGCGCATCGTGTCACCCCGCTGGCACCCCCTGCGGGTCTACGCCCTGCTCGAGCTGGGGATCGGGGCCATCGGGCTCGCGGTGTTGTGGGGCATGCCAAATATTGAACATATCTACACGCATTATGCCGGGCACAGTTCGGTGGGCATCCTTTTGCGTGGGGCCGTGGCCGGAGTGTGCTTGCTGCCTCCAACCTTGCTCATGGGCGCGACGTTGCCGGCGATCGCACGCTGGGTCAAGACGGACCCCGAAGGCGTTTCGTGGCTGGGCTTCTTCTATGGCGGCAACATCGCCGGTGCGGTCTTCGGCTGCCTGCTTGCTGGCTTCTACCTGCTGCGGGTTCACGATATGGCCGTGGCGACGTACGTCGCGGTCGCACTCAACGTGTGCGTGGCCGCGATAGCCCTGGCGCTTGCAGCCGGCGTGTCCCGTTCCGAGGCACCCGCCGAACCGGAAACGACGGCGTTCGACGCACCGATGGCCGGCACCTGGGCGGTCTATCTGACAATCGCGCTTTCCGGGATGTCGGCGCTGGGCGCGGAGGTGGTCTGGACCCGTCTGCTCTCGCTGTTGCTTGGCGGCACCGTGTATACCTTCTCTTTGATCCTCGCGGTGTTCCTGACCGGACTGGGAATCGGCAGCAGCCTCGGGGCGGGGATGGCGCGGAGGGCCATCTCGGCCCGAGTGGCGCTGGGGATCTGCCAGTGGCTCCTGACCGCTGCCATCGCCTGGACCGCAGTCATGCTCTCCGAATCCCTGCCATACTGGCCAGTCGTCCCCATGCTGTCGCCAAGCCCCTGGTACATGTTCCAGCTTGACCTGGTGCGCTGCCTTTGGGCCGTTCTGCCTCCGGCGTGCCTCTGGGGAGCGAGCTTCCCGCTGGCCCTGGCGGCGGTGGCATTCTCTGGTCAGGATCCCGGACGGCTGGTCGGAGGGGTCTACGCGGCGAACACCGTCGGCGCCATTGCCGGCGCACTGGGATTCAGCTTGGTCCTCGTCCCCGACCTCGGCACGGCCAGCGCTGAGCCAGCGCTGATTGGACTTGCCACGGTTGCCGCGCTGACGGCCTTGCTGCCGCTGCTCCGGCCGGTACATGGGGTGGCGCGTCTGAGCGGCGGGGTGGCTCTGGCCGCCGCAATGGGAGTGGCCGGCTGGCTCGCCTGGAGCGTGACGCCCTTACCCTGGATGGCCGTGGCGTTCGGCCGGCAAACGGCAAGCTGGCTCGCAAGGTCGGCGCCCGGCATTGTCAAAGAGATCCCCGACGAGCCTGGCGATCGGGATGTGTTTTGCACGTACGTCGGCGAGGGGACGAACATCTCGGTCGCCGTGACGATGAGCCGGGACGGCGTTCGCAGCTTCCACGGCGCCGGCAAGATCCAGGCGTCGACCCAGCCGGTCGACATGCGGCTTCAGCGTATGCTGGGGCATCTGCCTGCGCTCTTGCACAAGAAGCCCGAGTCGGTGCTGGTCGTGGCCTGCGGGGCGGGTATCACTGCCGGCACGTTCGTCGTGCATCCTGACGTCAAGCGCATCGTCATCTGCGACATCGAGCCCCTGGTACCCACCATCGTGACGCCGATGTTCGGCGCCGAAAATTACCACGTGGTCGACGGCATCGCCCGCGAGAATCCCCACACGGTGAGTGGAAAGCAGGTGAAGGTCGTTTACGACGACGGACGGCACTTCTTGAACACGACCCGGGAGAAGTTTGACATCATCACCTCCGACCCGATCGACCCGTGGATCAAGGGCTGCGCGGCGCTGAATACGGAGGAATACTTTCAAATGTGCCGCGATCATCTCAATCCAGGGGGCAGCGTGAGTCTCTGGTTCCCGATCATCGAGGAAGACATGGAGACGACCAAAAGCGCGATCACCACTTTCTTCCGGGTCTTTCCTCAGGGCATCGTCTGGAGCAATGCCTACGATAATCACGGCTACGACTGCGTACTCTATGGCCAAGCCGAGCCGACGGCGATCGACGTGGACGCGTTCCAGGAACGGCTGGACCGTCCGGACCATCAACTCGTGAAGGAGTCGCTCAGCGAGGTCGGTTTTGGAGAGATCAAGACGGGGGTCGCCGGTGTGGCGGTGGTGCCGGATGTGGGCCTCGACCTGCTTTCCACGTACGCCGGGCAGGCGTCTCAGTTGAAAGAGTGGACGCAGGGCGCCCAGATCAACACCGACCGCAATCTACGGCTCCAGTATCTCGCCGGCATGGGTCTGAACTCGAACATGGGCGAGCACATCCTCTCGAGCATTCTTGAGTATTACCACTTCCCCGATCAGACATTCGTCGGTACGCCCGAGACAATCGGTGCCCTCAAAGAGGCCCTTTTCGAGCAAGGCCGCAGAGCTCATGTCCCCAGGCAATGATGCGCTTGCACGGTCATTGCCGGGGCCCTGACCGTACTGAAATATCCTTCCAGACTGTCAGTTGCACGGCATGAAGATTCAAATATAAACTCGCTTATTGTAAATATACCATTCCACCAACAGCACCCCGAGGGCCGCGCAGGCAAACCACTTCCAGGTGATATCGTGAAGTGCAGGTCGAGCCTGCTGTCGGCGTTTTACCCTGATCGGTTGGCAACGCTCATCGCCATTGATTCAGGATATGAATTCGATCGCGAAGTGAAATTCCCGAGGACTCGAGCTTGATAATCGCGCTGGCGATTCCCCGGTCAGTCAGATTATGGCGCGGATCATTGTCGAAGCGAACGACAAGTACGCCCGAATGATGACCGCCGGCAGCCGCAATAAGGTCGTGGAGATCGGCGAAGTCTTCAGAATCCCGGGTCATCACGGGTAAAGTCCGGGTGATCGCGGCAATGAAGACTCTTGCGTCTGTGGCCGATAGTAGTCCAACATCCGTGGCCAAGACAGGGTTGTGTCCCTGAGCCTTGAGCCGTGCGGCCAGGCGTGGGTCGCTCATGTTCTCATCGAGGAGGAACTTCATTACTGACCGGGTCCATCGCAGCCACGGTCACGAAGCTTGGCCGCCTCACGATCCCGCTCTTGCTCGATGAGAGTCCGATTCTGGGCCACATAATCCAGAGCCTCGCGCACAGCCTCGAGCGGAACCTGGAAGTCCCGAGAAAATTCCTCGGGCGTTCGGGGATCAGGGCCATGGATTGCCTCGTCAACTACCGCCGCGCGGATCCGCCGCCCCTTGAGGAACAACTGGCGGTAATTCGAGCCGGGACGTGATTCCAGATGCTGATAGCCTGTCGTGACCTGAGCCGCCATGGTTCCTCCTCGGGCACCTAGACGATAATAACTTCAGCAGCCTTTTCCCTGAAAAGGACAATTAGAAACACACAATTCAAATATAAACTCTTTTATTGTAAATATACCATTCCACCAGCAGCACCCCGAGGGCCGCGCAGGCAAACCACTTCCACCAGTCTTGCTGCTTGTCCTTGATTTGCTTGGTGCCGACGACGGTGTTGTAACCGACCTTGATCTTGTACGACTCGGCCTCGCTGTCGGGCACGCCGTCGGGAACGAGACCGCGCGGGGCCAGGTCACTCTCGCGCAGGTCGAACAAGTTGACGGCGAACGGGAGAATACCTTTGGGCTCCCAGCGGGCATGATACAGGCCGGTCGTGGCCGCCTGGTTGTAGACGAAGGTGCCCTGGGGCGTGCGCGTCAGGCGATCGGTGGATTTGCCGCTGGCGGAGGTGACCATCAGGTCTTTGCCCAGCGTTTCGGCGCGAAGGATCACGGGCCGGCCGGGCGAGCGCACTTCGTCGCCGGCCCCCTCGCGAAGATTGCCCAGGGCCTGAATCGAATTGAACAGGAACAAGGGAAAGCTGATAAAGCGAAACCAGGTGGTGTTGGGAGTTGTGCCGTCAAGCAGCGGGAAAAGGACGACCGCGTCGGTGAATCCTTCGCGGGGGACCGTGAATGCGAGCGGGCCGTGGTTGCTCTCGATCAGCGAAGTCCCGCCGGGCGGCAGCTCGACCATGCCGGCCTTGGCCACGAAAACAAGCGAAATATCGCGAATGTACTGCATCAGCGGATGGGAAATGTTCGAGTCCAGAATCACCGGCTGCTCGACCGTCTTGGGGTTCGCGAATGCCGGCCCCGGAGGCAGCGATCCGAAATAAAGGGCATTGGCCTCCGGCGGAGTCTCGGGGCGAACTCCGTCGTAAATGATCAGGTCGTACCTGCCCCCCCGAACCTCACGCGAGAGTTCTTCACCCTTGGCTTCCTCGGGTGTGGCGACGCGAATATCGGCGCTGGCGGTAACGGTCGGCGTATTGAAAGCGTCGACCAGGTAGCGATTGCCGGCGGTGATCGCCAGGACTTGTGCCTTACGGGCGTTGCCGACGATGGCGAAGGCGTGATTATCGACCTCAAGCGCATCCTTGGCAGTGATCCGCACTTCGAGTTCGGTCAGCCCGGTGTCGGGGATATCGAACTTGAACGACTGGTCGGTCTGAGCTGGGATCTGGAGCGTGATTGCGTCGACAAGCTCCCCATCGCTTCCGGGCTTGTCGGCGGCATGTCGAATGAGCTGGGCCTCGGTGTCCACCCGCTCGGCGCGGTAGTTGTGGACCCGGCCGAAAAGCTGGTAGACGTCTGGCTGCTCGTCGTTGACCCGCGCCTGAAGGGCCACGATGGCCACATTGTTCGACGGGTCTTGCGTCTTGGCCTTGGTGTCGGTGCTGCCGGTTGCCTCGGTTGTTGAAGCGCGAGGAGAGTAGGGCGGGGGGGGCGGGCCGATCACCACGACCTCGGGCTCGAGATTTCCCAGGCTAAAACCCTCGACGTCGGGGAACCCACCGTCGGTATAGACGAAAAGCTTGGGAGTGGCCGGAGCCGATGTGGCGACCACGCCTTCACCGATCTGCTTGGACGGATTGGCCAGCCCTGCCGCAACCTGGAGCGCCTCGCGCAGCGACGTGGTCGACTGGCTCGGCGCGATGGCGTCAATCCGTTGCAGCAGGGCGCGACGGTCGCTCGTGTAGTTGGAGACGACCCGCGCGCTCTCGCTAAAAGAAATGATCATGGCCAGATCGTCTCCGGCCATGGAGTCGATGACCTTCCTGGCGCGAGTCTTGGCGTTTTCGAGGCGGCTGGGCGCGATGTCGGTTGCGCTCATGCTGGCCGAGTTGTCGATCATGAGCACATACCGCTGGCCTTGACCGCCGGTCCCCTTGCTTCGCAAGCCCGCCAGCGCCAGAATCGCCATGGCGACGGCCAGAAGCTGAAGGAAGAGCAGCAAGTTACGCCTGAGCCGTTGAAAGAGGCTATTGACGTGCAGGTCTTCCAGGCTTTTCCGCCAGAGGAGCGTACTCGAGACCTTGACGGGCCGCCGTTTGAGCTTCAGGAAGTAGAGCGCGATGATCCCCACCGGCACTCCGGCGAGGACGAACCAGCGGGCCAACCCCAGCGGCGAGCTGAGCTCGATGGGATTGGTGATCGAGCCCATGCGATTCCACAGGTTCCAGAACATGCCGCGCTGCCTTTCCGCCTGGCACTCAGAGCTCGAGCTCGCCGCCGGCGACGCCCGTTCGCTCGCCCTTACGCTTACGGATCATCATGTAAAGCACATACACCACGACCGCGCCCGCGGTACCGTAGAAGATCCAGGGATTGGTAACCCACCAGCCGCTCATTTCACCAGCCCCCGTTCCCGAAGGTAATTGAGAACCAGCTTGTCGAACGGGTACTGGTTGGTTGTGTAGATATAGGTGATTCCCCGCGTGGTGCACCATTCCTTGAGGCCGCCGACAAACGCGTTGAGATTGTCTTTGTAACGCTTCAGGAGAGCGCGCTGACGGTGATCTCGGCCACGTCGTCGTCCTCGATATCGACCAGGCGCAGGTCGCCGACCAGCTCGGGCTCGACCTCTTCCTGGCTCAGGATGTGAAGCACGAAGATATCCATCCTCCGGGCCAGCAGGTAGCGGAGTGCGTCCTCATAGCCGTGCTTGTCCATGAAGTCGGAGATGACCACGACGACCCCTTTACCCGCATGGCGGATCGCAAACTCGCGGGCCGCCGCCTTGAGGTCGCTCTCGCCCGAGGGTGCAAGTTGCTCCAGATAATCGATGACCCGCCACATCTGCGACCGGCCGCGGACGCTGGGAATCCCCTGGTCGAGCTTGGTGGCGAAGGTGTCCATGATGACCCGGTCATGATTCACCAGCCCGATGAACGCCAGGGCCGCCGCGACCTGCTTGCCGTAGTGCAGCTTGGTCGGCGTGCCGAAGTTCATCGACAGGCTGGTGTCGAGCAAGGTGTAGACATGCAGATCTTCTTCCTCGAGGAAGAGCTTCAAGAACAGCTTGTCGAGGCGGCCGTAGACGTTCCAGTCGATGTGCCGGAGGTCGTCGCCGGCCGTGTAGTTGCGATGCTCGGCAAATTCGACCGACGAGCCTCGCCGGCGGCTCTTGCGCTCGCCCTTCATGCGGCCCACGATGATCTTCCGGCTCACCAGCTCGAGCTGTTCAAGCCTGTGCAGGAAGTCGGGTTCGAGCAGGGGAGTCGAGGTCCCCCCATGTCGGGACGCGGGCCGCGGCGGGGCCGGCGTCCGCGAGGCTGTCATCGTCGATGGGGATACTGCGGGTTCAGATTCGGCCATCAGTCAACCTTGTGTTGTCTGGCGATTCGGTTCGGGCGGGACCATAGCCGGGCTCGAGAATCGGTTCATCCCAGTCGGTCGGAGATCCAGAACAGGCAAAGCATGAGGCCGACGGCAAACCCCAGGCCGACGATCCAGGGAATAAGCGCCGCCAGAAAAATCGTCCACCGCAGCTTCAAGCTCACCGGCGGGCAGCGGTACAGGAAGCCGAGGGTCGTGAACCAGCTTTCCAGGATCACCAGCGCCCCGGCGCCGGCGGAAATCAGCGCCAGGACAGGTTCATTGCGCCAGGCCAGCAGGGCGAACCCTAACAGCCCGACGCAGAGCGTGATCAGACATATCAGGTCGCCCCGCGAAAAGATCAAGGGGCCGGTCCTGGGTGGATCCCAGTCGACAGGCGGAATGGGCGGCGGGTCGTAGATGTCGTGCATGATGATGGTCCGCTCGATTGCCGATGTTCCCGATCTGGTTCCGCTAGGCCACGGCCGCGGCGCGTGCCTCGGCCTTTTCGGGCACGGTTTCGAGAATCTTGAGCAATACTTCGTCGGGGTCGATTCCCTCAGCCTGGGCCTCGAAGTTCAGCAACACGCGATGCCGCAGTCCTGGCAAGTAAACCCGCCGCAGGTCTTCAAATGAGACATTGAACCGGCCGTCGAGCAGGGCACGCACCTTGGCGGCCAGCACCAAGGTCTGCACGCCGCGGGGACTCGATCCCCAGCGGATGTACTGGTTGGTCGCGGCGGCGGCGAACGGACCTTGCGGGTGGGTGGCCAGCGCCAGCCGGATCGCGTAATCCTGAACGTGGGGCGCGATGATCACCTCACGGACAAGCTGCTGGAAGCCGATCAGGGTGTCGCCGTCCATCGATTTCTCGGCCCTGGGATACTCTCCCCGGGTCGTGCGGTCGAGGATTGTCACCAGCTCTTCCCGCGTCGAGTAGCCGACGATCAGCTTGAACAGGAACCGGTCGAGCTGGGCTTCGGGAAGAGGGTACGTCCCCTCCTGTTCGATGGGGTTTTGCGTGGCCATCACGAAGAACGGCTCTTTCAGGCGGTGAATGTGGCCGCCCACGGTGACCGAATGTTCCTGCATGGCCTCGAGCAGGGCCGACTGGGTCTTGGGCGTGGCCCGGTTGATCTCGTCGGCCAGGACAATCTGGCTGAAGATCGGCCCGGGCTGGAACTGGAACATGCGGTGGCCGTCGGGCGACTTCCATGACGATGTTGGTTCCGATGATGTCGGCCGGCATCAAGTCGGGTGTGAACTGGATCCGGTTGAAGTCGAGGCTGAGGGCGTCGGCCAGCGTGCGGACCAGAAGCGTCTTGCCCAGGCCCGGCACACCCTCGAGCAAGGCATGGCCGCCGATGAACAGGCAGGTGAGCACGCCGTGAACGATCTCGTCGTGGCCGACAATGACCTTGGAAATCTCGGCCTTCACCTGACCGTACCGCGTGCGGAATTCCTCGGCGCGGGCTTCCATCGACTCGGTGGCGCTTGGGACATCGACGGCGATCCTTTCATGATTGTGATTGCGGGATTCTCGCTTGTTGATACTGCGTGGGCCGGGCTGGATTTCGGGCCACCGCCGGCCGACACGCGGGCTTGCCAGGGCTCACGAACCGCCTTGCGGCTCGCGCTTGTCCTTGTCCTTATCTTTGTCTTTTTCCCGATCTTCCCAGACCCGTTGCTTGGCTTTGAGCAAGCGGTTGGTGTAGCTGGCTTCTTCTTGCCGAGGAGATTCGGGAGCCAGTCCGGCCCCGGGCTTCTTGGGAGCAATTGCAGGCCGTGCTGGCGGCCGGGCGCCTGGCTGATCGCCGCCGATCAAGGCTTCACCCGCCGCGGCGGCCTGCCGCGCGGCCGGGTCAGCGGTCTCCGGCATATCGAACTTGGAGGCGAAGCGCGACCGCTCGAGCTGTTCGCCGACTTCGGCCTTGCGCGATCGTAGCTTGTCCATGTAGTCGCTGGCCGGCGCGGTCTCCTGGCCGCGCAACCGGCTCCAACCGTTGGCCAGTGCGGCCTTGATCCGGTCGGTATCCGGGGCGATTCTCCGGACCGCCACATCACCCAGGAACAGGCATGCCGCCAGCCAGAGCAGGGTCGGCCAGAGCGGAGCGAACGATCGCGGATTGATCAGGCCGGGATCGCGGCGGAAATGGTCGGCTCCCGCAAGCGTCCGGGGCAGGTCGATGCGGCCGTCGGGGGTGGTCTTCCAGGTGACGGTCTCGCCGTCGGTAATGCTGGCCAGTGTCTCGAGCGTGGTCGGGTTGGAACGCAGCTCGCGATACTCTTCGGAGTAAGGAACCGAGATACCCGTGGAGATCACGCCCTGGGTCTTGTCCGGACCGCGATAGCTCAGGTTCACGAAATAATTGCCGCTGCCTTCGGCGTTGTCGATGGTTCCCTCGTACCGTCCCGGCGAGGTTTGGACCAGCTCGATCGACCGGGTCTTGAGATCTGGGTCCATCACGTTGCCCTGGATCTGAAGGAAATTCAGGAACTGACTTTCCTTGTCGAGCGCATCAACGACGACCTTGATCCGGCCCTCATCACGGCGGACGGAAAGGGTCAGATTTCCGTGCTCGGCGGGTCGCATCGCCCACCGCACGACCTGCGACCAGAACGCGGCATAGCTCTTCCAGTCGGGCCACGCCTTGGCCCACCGCCGGCCGGCGTCCGAGGTGAAGGCGACCGACCGGCCCAGCCCGTACGTCCAGTGCGCCAGCACCGGGTTGACCTGTCCGGTGGGCACAGGCGAGACGATCGGGATCTCGACCAGCTCGTTTTCCTTGGGCGAGGTCAGCACCAGTCCGGTGATCGGTGGCAACTCATCGGCAAGGTGCATCACCGGCTCGGTCAGCGGGCTGTTGAGCCGTGGCGCCCAGGGGGATTGCTGTTCAAAGATCAGCGGGCGAGAGATCGTGCGGGCCTCTTTCTGGTAGATCCGGGGCAGGGCCCTGGGATTGGTGACGTAGTAGAAGCGGCCCTTGGTGCGCTGGGCCATCATCCGCATGACGCTGAAGACGCTCGAGTCGTTGCCGTGCGAGGTGATCAGGATCGTGGTCACGGTGATCCGGCTCTGGATCAGATTGTTCATCACCGGTGACGACGGCGGCGCGGGATCGCCGTCGCTGATGACGACGATGTGCTTGGTCATCGCGTCCTTGATTCCGTTCAGACCTTGCCCGGCCATCTGGAGCAGCGGGTCGAACGACGGCATGTCGCCGGGCGTCATCCGATCGATCATCCGCAGCATGCTGCTGCGGCCCGAGCCGATGGCGCGCATGGGAAAGAGCCAGGCTTCAGTCCCCTCGAAGTGGAGCAGACCGACATAGTCGAAGTTCGACAGCGAATTGATGGCCGACTTGGCGACCACCTTTTGCCAGTAGTTTCCCTCGGCCATCTCGGTGGCGTGCATGATCAACGCCATCGCGCCGATGCCCTGCACCTTGAGGGCCTTGATCTGCATATCGACGGGGAGTGCTTTTTCGACCGGCGTGTTCATCCAACCCCCGGCACCGAAGCTATCGCGGCCGCCGAGCATGATCAGCCCCGCGCCCATGTCGTGGCAGTTCGAGGCCAGAAGCTGATGCTGCGACTCGGTGAACGAATCCTTGGGCACATTGGCCAGGATGACCGCGTCGTAGGGCTGAAGCTGCGCGATGTCGGTCGGCAAGATATCGCCGCCGATCGCTCCCGAGCCGTCGATCGGCGGAGCGACCAGCGGCTTGACCTCGATCTCCTTATCACGCAGTGCCTGGATCAGCTCGGCGTGCTCGCCCGCCGTTCCCTCGATCAGGAGGACCTGGGCCTTGCCCCGGACGTGCGTGAAACCTTCGGCGACGTTGTTGATCGACTGCTTGTCGCCGCTGTCCTTGTCCGGAATGAACTCGGCCGTGAACGTGTAGAAATTAGGGTCCTTGATGAGCTGCTGGAGCGTGAACACGTTGACTCCGCGCTGGAGATCCACCGGCACGGGCTTGTCGTTGCCTGCGGCGGGAGCGCGGTAGTTGTCGGCCTTCTGGAAGATTTGCAACGTCCCGTGGGTCGGCTCGCTGGCCCGGATGACCACGTTGATGTTGACCGTCTCTCCCTTCTTGACGTCGGGCGGAATCGAGACCTTCTCGACCAGGACCTCGCGGTCATAGCGATACTCGATCGGCACCACGTCGACCTGAACGCCCAGCACCTTGGCAGCCATCGCCTGCTCGAGCAAGTTGCCCCGGTTTTCGTTGCCGTCGGAGAGCATCACCACCCGCCGCGCCGTGTCTTCGGGAAACGCCGCCAGGGCCAGCTTGAGGGCCGCGCCCGGGTCGGTGTTCTTGGGATCGATCGCGCTTTCGATGCCCATTGGCAGGGTGAGCTCGCTGGGGGCCGGAGGAATCTCGACTCGCGGCTCCTTACCGAAGACAATCAGGCCCGCCATGTCATCCTTGCGTCGCTTGGTCGACGCATTCCGGACGTACTCGATCTCGGCAACTTGCTGTTCGCGCGGCACGCTGCTGGACACGTCCATGACAAACAGCGTGGAGAGCCGGTCCGACCGCCGCACGGTCTGGGTCTCGGCCAGTGCCAGGATGATGAGCGTGATAACCGCCGCGCGGAGCCCGATCGCCAGCATCCGCCGTAACCCTCCGAGTCCGGCGAGGCTGCGATAACTCATCCAGACCAGGGGTGGCAAGATCAGCGGTATCAGGATCAGCCACCACGGTTGGCCGAAGGTGATCGACAGGTTTCCCACCATCGTCGGCTGATGCTCCAAGAAGTCCGGCTGCTACAGACGAAACCGTTGCACGCGGTGATTGTTGGAATCGATCACCGAAACATCCCCCTCACGGTCCACGGCCAGGGCCCAGGGATTGTTGAGCTCGCCCGGCTGGCGCCCCGAATGGCCCCATGTGCCTAGCGGGGTGCCGTCGAGCCGGAATTTCTGGACTCTGTGGTTGCCAAGCTCACAAACGTACAAGTCATGGTCCGGCCCGATCGCCAGGTCAAAAGGATAGCTCATCTGACCCGGCTCCGCACCCCGGCTGCCCCACATTCGCAACAGCTTGCCCTGGGTATCGAAAACTTGGATCCGGTGATTGCAACTATCGGCGACGTAAAGCTGATCGGTGTCGTCGATAGCCAGGGCCCGGGGCCTCAAGAACTCGCCCGGCTCATAACCGTGGCCCCCCCATTCGCGCAGCCACTTCCCCTGGGGCGAAAAGACCTGGATCCGATCATTCTCGCCGTACTCGGCGACGTAAAAGTTGTCGGCGTGATCGATCACCACGTCGGTCGGATAGCCGAACCGGCCGGGCGTCGTGCCTTGCACGCCATCGCCGATCTGAAAAAGCAGCTTACCTTCCCGCGAGTAAACCAGTACGCGATAGAAGTGCGTGTCGGCCACGAGCAGCCGGCCATGACGATCGACGGTCAAGCCGCTGGGCCCATCAACATTGAATTCCGGCGTGCGCCAGCCGCGGAGATACTGGCCGTCGCGATCGAACACCTGAATCCGGTCCGTCAGGTCGGCGATATAAATCTGATCCTGGGCGTCGAACGCCGCGACCCGCGGCTTGTGCAGCCAGCCGGGATGAGTGCCGTGCACTCCCCAGACCACGTCGGGTACCGAGCGATCCTTGATGTCGCAGCCCGCCTGCAAGAGAGCGACCGCCAGCAGCCCCCATGCGCGGCAGTTCACAACCCAGGAACCAGAACCCGAACGTGAAAACCAGCACACCCAGCTTGTCCCCAGAATCAAAGAAGGATCGGACCTTGGGCCCGAGGCGATCGGTACTGTAGAATCTACAGTTGTCAAGCCTCGGACGCAAGTCCTAGGCTTGCCGTTTTCGAGTTCGTTAGATCAGGTCGGTGCCCGTTGCCATGGCCGAGTGGTTTGCCGTATGCCGCATCGATGAGATTCCCGAGGGCCGCGGACGAACCTGCGAGGTTGACGGCCTGCACCTGGCGGTCTTCCGGTCGGGCGCGCTCATCGTAGCTCTGAGCGATCGCTGCCCCCATGCCGGCGGCTCCCTGGGCCAGGGATGGATCGAGGAAGGCGAGGTCGTTTGCCCGCTCCACCGGTGGCGGTTCAAATTGCAAGACGGTCGCTGCACCACCATCCGCGGGCAGGGCGTGCACCGATTCCCGGTCGAGATCCGCGGTGACGAGGTCTGGGTGCGAGCGTGAAACGACACAGCTCCGAACAGCCGTAGCTCAGAATCAACGAAAGGTTGAGAATTCCAATGTGTTCCTGCTTATCGCCGCGAGGCAAGTGGTTCGCCTCCTGTTCGTTCAAGTCTCCTTGCCTTCAATCAAAACTCCCTGGTCGCGCAGCTTGTTGCGATCGGCGGTTGTCAGCTTGAGCTGATCGACGGCGACGATGGTCTCGGTCAAGCGTTCCGCTTGTCGTTTCATCGCGGCCATGATCCGGTCGGCGGTTTCGGAATCCGGGCAGTGGAGAAGCATCCGCGTTGAGGCACGTACGCTGCGGACCCAGCCGCCCCATTCGGTGACCTCGCGAAGGACGTTCGGCGGAAGGTCGTTGCTGGCCAGCCGCCGGAGTCGGTTGACAATTTCCTCGGGCCTCATGCCATAGGCAACGGCCTTGACCACCGACTCCCGGGTCAGCCGCAACGTCAACGCGCCGTGCCCCCCGCGCCTCTCACGCTCGCAAAACCCGATCAGCTCGGCCGCCGGTGCGGGGTTGAGGCCGATGACGACGATGCTGAAATCGGGCTGGACCACTACGCGGGATTGCGATCTCGAAGTGCCGGACAGTACCTCGTCGTCGACCTTGCGGCCGAAATACATGTCGAAAATTTGATGGCGGGCGATGCAAAGGTGTCCCTCGGCGTCAATCGCCGCTTGAAAGCAACCCAGCGGAAGCAGCCGTTTGCGGAGAAACATGGTGAGCAAGTCGCGCGCGGCCTCGTCGCGAGCTTCCGGAATGGGCGGCACGGACCTGCCGTTAAGGAAGACCGCGACGCTCTCGAAAGGCAGTCCCAGCGAGAGCGGGTTGAACTGCCCGAATGCCAGATGGTCAAGGACGCTCTCGAGCCGGTAATAGACGCCGATCTGAAGCGCGGAAAGTGACCGGTCGAGTGAATCCCGGAGGGCCTTGTGATCGTCGGGTTTCGCCGTCCAGTAATGCTCTGCGTACCCTGCTCTCGTGCGGATTGCGATGGCGTTGGCACCCAGAAACTGGAGATCAGCCTCCTGGGATCCATACACCGCGTAGGGATTCATGTCGGGGATGGTGTTCGCGCGTGACTCAGCCTTGCCGAAATCATGAGGTTGCAGAAATTCGTAGACCTGGCGATGTTGCTCCAGGAGACTGGCGGTGAGCCACTTGTTGCCCCTGACCGAGATCTCGAGCCGGGCTTGCTTGGCCTGGGACCGTTTGCCGACCAGCTTGAGATGGCGCGCCCAGTCTTGCGCCTGTTGCAACCGTATTTCCTTGTTCAACTCCAGAGCATGAGACAAAGCTACGGGGAGTTCCACCGGCGCCGAAAGAAAACGGTCCTGGTCCTTCTGGAAAATCTCGTCGTCTTGCCGCAAGCGAGGCGGCTCGGCGACGATCTCGAGCAGAAATGTGCGCAGATCGTCAACCAGGATGCTTCCTTCCGGAAGAACACTTGCATGCGGATCGCTGACCACCAGCGGCGGACGCTCTCGATGCTGGAGCGACGAGGTCCGGCTCGCGTGCACGGCCGGCAGCAGCCCGACCAGAAGTTCGCCGGTCTGCGGGTCAAGATCCTCGAAAGCCACGAGATAGGCAATCAGCGTAACGATTGTCGACTCGAGTTTGTCGGCGGCAATCTTGGGCAGCTTCTTCTGGAGGTCGGTGCGAAGCACCGGGCCGTTTGCGTCGCGCAGCACATTGACTATCTGCTCAGCGACCGGATTCTTCAGAGATCGAGTCACCCAGTCAGACCAGCGGTGATTGACGACGTAGACACGAAGAATACTCTCAAAGTTCTCATAGTCGCTGAAGCCGGCATGTCGCAACACGACATTCAGGGCTTGGGCAGCGGTCTGCTGATGAAACGCGTATGCAGCGTAATTCACGAGCATTCCGGGCAACTCGCTTCGCAACGGATGGTGGCGATCGAGTGCGCGAAGGCGCATCATGAAGTCAATGGCATCAAGCAACCCAAAGACAAGGTCGAGGGAATTTCCCTTCGCGGAATGGAAGACCTCGATCAAGCCGGCCTTGCGAAGCTCTTCGAGGACGTTGGCGGCGAAGCGGTCGGCCCGGGCGCTGGGCTGATCCTGCTTCGGCCCGTAAGTTCGCTGGGGGATCTTGACCTCCTTCACGAAGGCCCATCGAGCCTCGGGCGACAGTGTGTGCCAGATGGCGTCCCACCGGGCCATCCCGTCGTAGAGAAACGCCTTTTCATGGTGCCCGCGCTCACGCCACTGCACTGGGTCTTTCCAGGAGATCGATTTGCTCATGTGAGATCAAATCGTCAAGAGTTCGAACTGGTCCAGGACACGGCGAATCATCCTCGAGGAGTCGAAGCCCCCGATTACCTTGAG
Source organism: uncultured Planctomycetaceae bacterium (assembly GCA_963797295.1). Lineage (GTDB taxonomy): Bacteria > Planctomycetota > Planctomycetia > Isosphaerales > Isosphaeraceae > Aquisphaera. The sequence goes on along the minus strand of CAWCPP010000047.1, from coordinate 236,229 downwards.
AATTCTCCAGGATGCCGGAACGGAATACCAGCCCATCGACTTGAGGCAATCAATTGGCCGGTTGCGGTGAAATCGCCGGGATCCCGCAGGGAACGGATTCCGGATTCTTGCCGTCCGCGTTATCCTGACCGGTAAGGTCGCAAGTGAGACGTTTCTTGGAGAGCTGAGCATGGCCACCGAAGAAGAACGTAAGCACGCGTACAAGGCATTCAAGAAGCGGCTCAAGCTGATGCGCCTGGACGATGAATCGGGTTTGAGCATGGGCAGCAAGACCTCGCGGATTGGCGGCATCACGCCGCCGCCGGGCCACCCGGTCGGAGTCTGGGATGAGCTTGTCGCCGAGGGAAAGCTCAAGAACGAGGGGCATGGCATCTACTCGATGGCCAAGGAACTGTAGCCGGCAGACCAGCCGCTTCAGCCGCTCAAGGTGCTGCGGAATCGGGCATTTCCGTGGTCCGGATGATCTCGCCGTGGGGGCGTAGGATGGCGACCAGGCCATCGAATCGCCACTGGCCGTTCTCCGAGATGAACTGGTAAACCGGCCCAATGCGATTGGTCGGGCAAATCCATACGTTCGATCCCTCGCGCCAGGCCTGGAAGTTCTTGTTGATGGTTCGAGGCAAACCTCCGATGCCCCCCTCGGGACCAAGTGTGAGCGAGCGCGTGGACAGGTAGCGCGACGAGCACAACCGCCGCGCGGCTTCCAGGCGATCCGCCTCAGAGAGATCGGTTCGATTGCCGGCCATGACCAGATCTGAGTAGACCCGCACGGCCTCCCGCACGGGCCGGGTCGTGACAATCTCATAAGCCAGCCCGGCGCTCGCCAGCACCACGAGGGTCGTCACGATCAGCACAAGGCGGGTTCGGGTCGTCATGCGCGTGGTGCCAGGCTTGGTAATATGCTTATTTCTTGAGCCGCTTCTTCAGGTCCTCTCGCAGGCGTTCGATGACCGAATCGGTCTTGGCCTGGACAAGCAATTGCTGGACGACTGTCTTGATGCCCTTCGGCCCCCACTGGCACCCCTGGCGGAGGTAGGTCGTGGCACCGTGGCCAATGACATACGAGGTCGACGCTGCGGCGCCGGCCTGGGTCAGGCCGATGGCCCCGTAGCCCAGCGCGGTCAGGGGGCCGGCCAGGCCGCCGGTCATGATTGTCAGGCCGGCCATCGCCGACTTCACGCCGCTGGTGACGAGGCGTGTCGCTACGTGCAAGAGCCCCATGGCCCCCAGGGCGATCGTCATGTCGCGAACGAGCTTGAACGCCGAGGACCGGGTGAGGGGAATGCCGTAGACCTTGCTCAATGCGATGATCATGCCGACGTCAACCGCGAGCCCGCCCGCAAGGTCGGCGACGGGAATCGGGTTGAGGCCCACGGCGGCTCCCTTGGCCAGCGAGAAGTTCCAGATCAGGCGATTGGCCGCGTCATCGCGGATCCGGACCTTGCGGCGGACGATCTCCTCGTGCAGGTCGCCAGCCAGAAGCAGGGTGTTCAGAGCGACGAGTGCCTTGCCCTCGCGTTCGAGCACGTCGAGGATGCGAGCTTTGAGCGGCTCGATGATCGGCGCGGGGTGTTCCCAGACGATCTTCGACGTGCCATCGGGCTGCTGGATCTTGACGCGGACGGGGTCAGGACGTGCCGCCGTCAAGACGATGTCCTCGGGATGGATCAGGCCCTTGACCCGCTCATCCTCGAGCTTGGCGTGAATCTCCTGGCGGTCGGTCTCGGGATAGCGGTCGATCTGGTTGAAGACCAGGATGATCGGCTTCTGGTGCGAACGCAGTTCCGAGAGCGCCTGCACCTCCCTGCGCTGCATGTCGCCGGAAACGATGAACAGGATCAGGTCCGCCGTGCGCGCCACCTCGCGTGCCAGCAGCTCGCGAACCTCGCCACCCACCTCGTCGATCCCCGGCGTGTCGACCAGGATCAACCGCGCCTGGTCAAGCCCCGCGGCTCCCCTGGCTCCCTCCTCCCAGCGCTGGGCCGTACGGTTCATCGTGGTGCCATGCACGGCGCCGATCTCGAAGACGTCGCGGCCCAGCAGGGCATTGAGAACCGACGACTTGCCGCGACTCACCATGCCGAACGCGGCGATCTCGATGGAGGTTTCGTCGAGCTTCTTCGTGAGGTCGCGAAGCTGACCGATCTCGTCGGCGAGGACCTTCTCTTCCTCGGGGGTGAGTTTGAGCCCGGCGAGCGTGGCCTCGAGGCTGTCGCGGGCACGCACGACGGCGTCGCCATCGCCCGCGGCGCCGGATTCGGTCTTTCCCTTCTGGCCGGCGAGATGCTCCAGCCGCTCGATCACGGGTTCGAGGTCCGTGACCGGACTCTCGTGAGCAAGCGCGTCGCCGGCCGGCGGATCCGTTGAATGAGTCATGAACTGCTCGCCTCAGCTTGCTCGATTCGCGGATCGAATCACGGTCTCACACCACTGTGCGGTACGCAAGAGATGCAGGTCGAATCGTGCTCTGCCAATCAACTGGACAGCAAGTGGCAAGCCGTCCGCCGACAAGCCGATTGGAAAGGACACCGTGGGGACACCGAGCAAGCTCCATGGCGAATTGAAGACGGGATTGCCCGTGGTTGATGGGTCTGGAGCAGCACTTGGTGCCGCGGGAGTGATAAGAGCGTCGACGGATCTAAGGACTCTATCCATGGTGAATCCATGTGCGGTTTGCTGCTTGCGGGCACACAGATAGTCGGCTGCCAGAGCTTCGTTTCCGTAGTTCAGAAGTTCGGCGATCTGCGGGGGATAGTCGCGGGGCCTGGCTTCACCGAGATCATTGTGGATCGCTGCCGCCTCCGAGGCCATGATGAGACGGTGATGACGCAGGAGCAATTCGTGGTCGGGAAGTTCGCCCCAGCGATCCAGCTCGACGCCCGCATCGCTCAGGCTGTCGAGAGCCGAATTCAGTGCCGATTCCATGTCCGGACTGGCAAGGCTGAGGAACAGCCCACGTAGCCGCGACAGGCGTGGTCGGTCCACGGCCCCACGCACCCAGGGTGCTTCCTGTTCCGCGGGAAGGTCAGTCCGGCGGCAGGCCTCGAAGAGCAGCCTCAGGTCGGCCACCGATCGCGCAATGAAGCCGGGGTGATCGAGGCTGGTCGCCAGCGGAAAGATGCCGTCGCTATCGATCGACCCAAAGGTCGGCTTCATTCCGGCCACGCCGCAAAACGCAGCCGGACGCGTGATGGAACCGCCGGTCTGAGTGCCCAGGGCCGCCAGGCACATGCCGCACGCCACGGCCGCCGCTGAACCGCTCGACGAGCCTCCGGGAGTCCGCTCTAGGTTCCAGGGATTGCGCGTAACCGGGGGATCGATCCAGGCGAACGGCGTCGAGACCGTCTTGCCGAGAATGATTGCCCCGGCCTTGCGCAAGTGCGTCACGACGGCCGCATCGAGTGAAGGAGTATTCCACTTCCAGTCAGTCATCCCGCAGTTGGTCGGCAGGCCCTGGACCGTGATGATGTCCTTGACCCCGATGGGAATCCCGTGCAGCGGCCCGCGGTCACGTCCGGTTTGCAGCTCGACATCGAGCAATACTGCCTGGGTCATGGCACCGGTCCGGTCCACGGCCACCCAGGCGTGGACCTCGTCTTCTCGTTCATCGATCCGGTCCAGGCAAGACCGGACCACCTGTTCGCACGTCGTTTCTCCGGAACGCAACCGACGCGCGGTCCCGGCGATGGTTTCCTGGTCGTCGGGGAAGAGCTTCATCGATCCGCCTTTCTGGTCGATGAGGCGCGGCCGGCACCCGCGGTAGGCTGGAATTTCTCGAGCACTCGGTGCACAAACTGGCTGGCGAATTCCTGGAGAAACTCGGAGCGGCTGGTCTCATGGAACTGGCGGAGCACGGTCTCGTCAATTCCCTCTCCGCTCCACGACTGCCCCTGCCGAAAGTACTCGATGAACGCCTTGCCGGAGATCCGGGTCAGGTACGCCATGGTCACGGCCTGAACCGTTCCGCCGGCCGCGAAGCCCACCAGCGTGCGCTTGAAGATCCCGGCGATCAGCGACGCGGCCGCCTCGATCAGCCCGAGCTTGAGGACCGATTGCACCATCTGGCCTGCCAGGGCGCGAATCTGCCCCGCCGTCAGTTCCACGCCATACACCCGGGCCAGCTCGGCGATCATGTCGAACTGCACGGCCCCTCCGGCCAGGATGTCGAGCGCGGGGATCGGGTTGGCGAACACCGTGGCCGCGGTGATCCACTGGTGATTCTCGACGACCTCGAGAGCACGGATTTCTCTTTCCCGGGCAAGCTGCTCGTGGGCTTCTCGCTCGAGAACCCGGCCGCGTACCAGCAGGTTCGTCGCATGCAGCAGCTTCCCCTCGCGGCGGAGAACCTCGACGATCCGCGACAAGAGCGCTGCAATGTCTGGCTCTTCTTTCTCCAGAACGGTCTGGAACGACCCGTCGGGCTGCTGGATGCGCACGGGCAAGGGCCGGGGGGCCGCCGCAACCGCAACAATGTCGGCGGGGTCGATGATGCCGGAGAGCCGTTCACGGAGCTTGCCCAGGATGACCGCGAGATCGTCGTCGGGAAAGCGGTCCTTCTTGTTGAGCACGACGATCGAGCGTTTCCCCAGCCTGCGCCAGCTCGATCAGGGGCGAGTACTCGCTGCGGATCAAATCATGATCGACGACAAAGAGCAGCAAGTCGGCACGGACGGCCAGGGCGCGGGCCTCGATCTCGCGGGCCTCGCCGTTCTCACCTGCTTCCGACATGCCGGGCGTGTCGGTCAGCTCGACGAGTGCATCGACCGACTTGACCTGATACGTGTGGCTTTCGCCGTGGCGGGTCGTTCCCATGACGGCTTGCGTCGTCCCGACCTCGCGGCCGATCAGGGCATTGATCAGCGAGGTCTTGCCCGCCGAGACCGTGCCGAAGACGACCACGCTCAGGCTGCTGATCTCGTGATGCCGGGCGGAGTGCAGTTCGGTCAGCTCGCGCGCAGCTCGGCGCGCCGCCGGGGGTCGTTGACCCGGTCGATGAATTCCCCCGCGCGGTCGGCCTGCACCCGGGCGGCCCTGGCGAGATCGTCGGGTATGGGAGCCGGAGTGAACCCAGGTTGGGCCTGCTCGCCTGGATGACGGCCTCTCTTGAGCCATGCTCTCATGGTCAGCGGCAGCAGGATGGCCAGGACCAAGGCCAGGAGAAGCGCGACGGGAAGGCTCAAGCTCCGAAGCCAGGGCCCGAAGCGATCCTGGTTGCGAGCCAGCAGAAACACCAGGGTAGCCAGCAGAATGGCCAGGACCGAAAGGATCCAAGGAACAGACAGGTTCCAGACGCGTCTCATGCCGCCGGCCGCCCTCGCTGTAAGTCGCTGCGGCGTGCAGAGCAGCCGAGATCGATGCCCATTCCGCCCAGCTTGATTGTGACGCCAAGCGGTGGCAGGTTGCTAGACCCATTACGATCGAATCGGTAAGAACTTCCCCGTCCGAAGGGGTTTCAAGGGGTCTCCCTCATCGCCGGCCCGCCGCGACAGCCATGACGGGAAGGGCTCGTGTCCTCGAAGTCTGGCGAGTTCCGGTGTGAGGAAGTTAGGCGGTTCTATTCCTGGAACTGGCTGCATCCGCATCGACCTTAACGATCCGTCCCGCCTGCATCTCGGCGCAGGCGGGACGGTGGGCTCGGGGGACGGAATTTTTTTCCCGAGAGCGAGTGAGAATGCCGGTTGCAACAATCACTTCCGCAGCCAGTTGAGCCCCAGTCCCGCGAACAGCGAGCTGATGGGTCCGCGCCGCGGGGGAGGTTGGGTCGCTGCCGTGGCCGTGGACGGGTCGGCAGCCGCGTTGGGATTCGTGACGGCCGACTCCGCCATGTTGTCGGCGGTATTCGCGGAAGTTGACGACTCTTCCACCGCAGGCAAAGTGGCGTCCGACATGCTCAGGAGCGGCCCCGGGTCTTTCTGTCGAGCCTCGTTATTCCGCCGGTTCCATGACGTTCGCGGCGGCGGTGCGGGGGCATCGCCGGGCGGTGCGAGCTCGGGTGTGCCCGGATCAGGTAGCGAGGGAGCCGAAGTCCGACTTGACCGTGACGCCTGCGGCCGGCCATCGGGCATGGCACCCGGTGCAGGAGCATTCGTGTCCGGCACGTCAAAGGGCGATGAATCTCCCGGAGGAGGCGGTTGATTCCCCCGTGCCGCAGGCGGCCTGCGTGTGGCTGGCGCGGCTCCGCCGTTATCCGGCTTGTCCATGTCGAACGGAGAGCGCTCGGTATCTGGCGGAGGATTCGGGATTGTCGGTTTGGCACCCTGGCCCGGCCCTGGCCCTGGTCCCTGAGGCTCCTCCATGTCGCCTTCACCCGAGAAACCCTTCGGTGCCTCAATCGGTTTCTCTTTTAACTCCTTCGCGACGTCCGGAGTCTCGGAATTGCGCAGGCTCCAGTGATCGGGAAACTTGCGCCATTGGGTGGGAAAATACCCATAATACTGGTTGCGATAGAGCTTGTAGATGGGATCCTCATTGGCGCACGGGGTCCGTTCCCGCTTGATCGCATGCAAAGGCAACAAGCCGCTCTGCTGGGCCTTGGCCAGCCCCGACAGGCTTGCGAAGGCCGCGAGCACGACCAGAACCTGTCCTGGTTTCCGAATGTTGAATTTCGTTAGCATTCCTTGCCTCGTCTGATCGCGGTGACTTGGTTCGCCTCCTGAACACCTGGGTGGAGGCAGACCCACCATCTCCCAGATCTCTGGAAAACTCGATCGGATCGGAGATTTGAGAGACTCCAGTGAATTTGGATAACGAGGGAAGAATCCGGGTTTTACGTAAATAATGATTGCGCGGATTATGCTCAAGGGTTGGAGCGTGCCCACGATGTCGATTCCGTCAGAGAAAATGTCTGGAACGATTGAAGCGAGCGGCCGATTTGTAGGAGAGACGAGGTTCTGTGCGCGGTGGGTTAATCAAGGAGGATCTTCGATGGGCAAGCAAGCAAGCAGGTTTCGTGGTGCGGCCGTGATCGGACTACTGGCCGTCTGGTGGGTTCCCGGCGTGTCGGCCCAGTATCAGGGGACCTACGCGTCGTCTTCGGGGACGGGTAATTTTGGCCTCATGCCCGTCCCGATGTTCATGGGTGTTGGAACGTCGGGCACTGCGGCGGCCTCGGCCAGCGCGATGATGAACCCCATGGCAATGAACTACCTCTATGGGCCGACAATTCCCATGACGCGCGGGCAGGCCGGGCTGCTCATGCTCTCTACCGGGCAGCAGATGTCCGGGCTGGGCAACGGGCAGCTTAGCGGGGTACGTTCGGGAGGGCGGAAAGACGGCAACGCGGCGGGCACGAATCTGACCGCTGCGCACACCCGGAATTCCAATATCCCAGGGGGCCAGGCGGCCCGATACTTCAATCGGGGAGTCACGACGGCCGCGCGATCCGAGCCGCACTTCAAAAGGCAGACGCGTTATTTCCCTCATAAGTGACAATAACGAGAAACCGCCGGTTTTGGATTTGAGCGAGCGCGGGATTGTGCCGATTGTAAGTCGTGTCAAGACCGATCTGGGTCAAATTGGTCGGCCCCACGTGTGGAAAAGATGGAAACGGGGGACAGGATCGCCCGGACGATGACCTGAACCACCCGCGTGGGATCGCGGTGGGGGCTCTTGTCTGCAACGACGGGAAACTGTTCGGCCGGTCTCGGAGTGCCGGAGGGAGTGGTGCATGGATCGCACAGGAATTATCCGCAGGGCCGGCTGGCTGCTGACGCTGGCCGTGTGTGCCGCAAGCGGGTGCCAGTCGGTCAAGACGCCGGAAGAGAAGATCGCCAGCAGCAGTATTCCGAGCGAATTCAAGAAGGTCTCGATGCCCGACTATGTCGTCGAACCGCCCGACCTGGTTCTGGTCGAGGTCCTCGAGGCCTTGCCCGGTCGGCCGATCTCCGGCGAGCGCCTGGTGCGGCCTGACGGCAAGATCTCGCTGGGCTTCTACGGCGACGTGTACGTTTCGGGTCTGACGATTCCCGAGGTGAAGGAAAAAATCGTCCTCCACCTGCGTAAGTACCTGACCGACGAGGTCCTGGGACTGGTGGAGATCGATCCCGAGACCGGCGGCGCCGCGCTTGATAAAGACAAGAAGCCCATACTGGTCGACCCCAAGGACAGTGATCGCATCTTCGTGGACGTGACGGCATACAACAGCAAGAATTATTACGTTCTCGGCGATGTCGGTGCACCGGGCCGTCTGCCGGTCACGGGGAACGAGTGTGTCATGGACGCCATTGAATTCGCTGGCGGCCTGATTCCCACGGCGGCTCCCAACAACATCGTCCTGGTACGTCCGGCGCCACCGGGAGCTTGCTGCGAGCAAAAGTTGCCCGTCAACCTGTCCGCGATCATGAACGGCGGCGATGCCACGACCAACTACCAGCTCATGCCCGGCGACCGGCTCATCGTCTATCGCGATCCGATTGTCCGGACAACGATCTTCATCGACCGTCTGGCCGCCCCGTTCCAGACTGTGCTGAACTCGATTCTTCAGTACTCCTTCACGGCTCGCTCCGTCGAGTATCTGAGACTGGGCACCCGGGGAGTTACCGGTGCAGCCGGAACAACGGCCACAACTCCCACGTTGGCGACACAGCCGGGAGCACGCTGAGACAACTCAAGCCGTGGTTTGGTTGTGACGGCTGGATCGAGAGTCAGGTCAGTCTGAATAATGCCGGGCCAAGCCGAAATCTCCGAAGTCAGGGAGGTTCGGCTTGGCTCGTTGCATGACAGGCGGGGCAGGCGGTCGCCCCCTGAAAACAACAGTCAGGGTTGACCTGGGGGCGCGAGCCGTTAGATTTCCGTCAAGAGAACGCTGCTACCGGCCCTGTTCCGGATTTCCTCGCTGGCCGAAGACCCCGTGAACTGCGGAGATGTGACCCTTGGCGACGATCACCAGACAGCCCGACTCCACAGCTCCCTTGATTGCATCCATCTCACCGAGACGATCCGCGAGACGCATGGTGAGGACCGGAGTCGCCGTCGTGCTGTTGATTGTGGCCGCGCCGCTCTCCCTGGTGCTCCGTCCAGTGGTGAGCAGCAATCTGGGAACGGTCGTTCCGGGACGCGTCATTCGTGCAGCCCAACCGACCACTCAACTTCCCCAGATCATCAAGGACTATCAATTGGCCTCGATCTTGAACCTGCGGGGCGGATCGTTCCGGGACACCTGGTATTCGTCCGAGGTCGAGACGGCTCAGGCCAGTGGTGTGGCTTTCTTCGATTTTCCCATGAGTCCAACCCGGCGGCCAAGTCGGCGCGAGCTGTTGACGCTGATCGACTTTTTCGACCATTGTCAGTATCCGTTATTGATTCACTGCAAGGCGGGCGCGGACCGGACCGGGCTGGCGTCTGCCGTTTACCTCATGATGAAACAGGATCAACCTCCCCGCCAGGCGATCTCTGCCTTCACCATCTATCATGGCCACATCCCGCTCTTCGGCACCGAGCGTTTACACCAGCCTCTCGACGAGTATGCGCAGTGGCTTGATGAGCGGGCGTTGTCCCACACTCCCGCGCGGTTTCGCGACTGGGTCAAGAACGAGTATCGCTCGGCCGATCCCGCCGCGGACCCGGCCCCCCTGGTTCCCGGACCACGGAAGCCTCGCCAGGCCGGGTCGTAGAGACAGAGCTTGCGCCACCACTCTCGCGGCCGAGTTCACGGCCGGTCGCGATCATAGATCAAGTAGCGTTGCCTGACACGACGGAACGCGTCGAGCTCGGTTCCCCAGAGAGACTCGATCGCCTGCGCGTCCCGGCCCTCGAGAATGGCCTGGTAGGTCGCCCTGTCGCCGAGCATTTTCAAGAGGCCTTCCGGCTTCCAGTCCTTCGGGAATTGCGCTTGTAGGGTGACAGCCAGTGTGAGACCCAGCCTCAACGGGTCGAACCGGCTCCAGTCGACGATCAAAATTTGAACGCCTCCGCACCGCTCGCCCTTGTACTGACGCTCGCGGGGAACAAACCAGATCGGCACAAACCGGACGCCGGGAACATCGGCGGCACGCAAGGCCGCGGCGAATGCGACCGGATCAATCCAGGGCGCGCCGATGCGCTCAAAGGGAGTATCGGTTCCCCGGCCGGTCGCTAGGTTGGTCGCTTCGAGCCAGCCCACGCCGGGATAGAGCATCGCCTCGGTCAAGCTCCGCATGTTGGGCGAGGGATTGATCCATACTAATCCTGTCTGATCATAGAACTGACCTCTTGTCCATTCCCGGCATGGCACAATCTCCAGGTTGGCACCGATCTGGCGTTCGCCGTTGTACAGTTGCGCCAGCTCTCCAACGGTCATGCCATGGCGAATGGGGAGCGCGTGATAGGCGATGAACGAGGCCAGATCGGCGTCGCGCACTGGCCCGGCCACCGCGCGTCCGCCGATCGGGTTGGGACGGTCGAGAATCAGGACGTTTTTCTTGGACTCGGCGGCGGCTTCAAGAACTAGCCCCAGCGTGGTGATATAGGTGTAGTAGCGAACCCCGATGTCCTGGATGTCATAGATGAGGCCGTCCAGGTCTTCCAGGTCTGCCGCCGTCGGCTTTTTCTTGGCTCCATAAAGACTGACAATGGGTAAGCCCGTTGCCTGGTCTCGGGCGTCGTTCACGGCCGCGTCGACATCGCCGCGAATGCCGTGCTCCGGGCTGAAGAGCTTGACCAGCTTGACTCCGGGGGCATGAAAGAGCACGTCGATCGTCGGCTTGCCAGCGCGGGTCTGTCCCGTGTGATTCGTTACCAGGCCGAGGCGCTGGCCCCGCAGCGTCTTGAAGCCTTGTTCGACCAGAACATCAATGCCACATGCGACCGGAGCGACAGGGACTTGATGTCTCGCCGCGACCGGGTTCGCCCCGAATTGTGCCGCAAGAATCGCCGGCAACTCGCCGACTGCCGCCGATTTGCTGCGCGTGGTATCCAAGCCGGGCGGCTTTTCGCAAGTCTGGGCTTCACGATGCGAGGAGGCGAGGAAGAGTATGACCGTGTAGAGAATTCGTTTTTGCATGGATCGGCCTGCGTCATTGATGATCAAAGTTCACGAGAACCGCGTATGCAATGTACATCATCAGGGGGTCAAGCCGGCGCCTGGTTTTGCGAGGCGATCAACGATGCGGTGTTCACGGTCAATCCGGCGTGCGTCGCTCCTGGCCCTGGCGACAACGATACTGGACGTCTTCTTGGAAACACGGGTATTATCGCCTGACAAGCTCGGAGGGTCTTTCGCGGTCTGCCCTGATCGTGGCTCAGGCCACGGGATCTGTTGACGGAGGGTTCCCGGAGTGCTCGGTCGCCTGGCCCGATGAACCAAATGCACGAATCAACAAGAGCCGGAGCCCTTGAGGCAACCGCAACCGCGCCCCTGGTCGTCTGCACGACGCTGGGCCACAGCCCTTCATGGAAATGGTTCGCGCCCCAATTCGATCGAATCCGCTGGCAGTTCTACGGAGGTAACCCGAGGAACTGGCTCGAGCGTCGGATCACCCGGCCTGCCCTGGCCTCGTGGCGGGCCTGCTCGGAGTCGATCCAGTCTGCCCAACGGCAACGTGCGAACCTGGTGATCTCGCACGACGCACGGGTGACGGCGCGGTGGCGCTGGCCGCGCGGCTGCACCGCGTGCGAATTCCGCATGTGGCATGGGGCTTCAACTTCACGACCTTGCCCACGGGACCGCAGCGCAAGCTCATGGCCACCGCGTTTGCCGGCGTCGACCGCTTCATCGCCTACTCGACCATGGAGTGCTCGCTCTACGCAGACTATTTCAGTATCGATCGTTCGCGGATCGATCTGCTCCTCTGGGGTGTGGGCCCGCCAAGGTTCGATCCGTCTGACATTCGCGTCGAGCCGGGTGACTACATCTGTGCGCTGGGGGGCAATGCCCGCGACTACCGTACACTCTTTGCCGCCATGGAGCGCCTTCCCGAGATCCCGCTGGTCGCCGTCCTCCGTCCCGCCAATATCGTGGGTCTGAAAGTTCCCCCCAATGTCCGGCTGCACTTCAACGTGGACCACGGCAAGGCCAATAACATTCTCGGCTTTTCCAGGTTCATGGTTCTGCCGCTTGCGGGTTCGGATGTTCCCTGCGGCCACGTGACACTGGTCGCGGCGATGTACCTGAAGAAGGCCATGGTCATCACCAACTCGATGGGCGTCGCGGATTATGTGCAAGACCAGGTGAACAGTCTGCTCGTGCCGGTCGCCGACCCAGACACTCTGGCGGAACGCATTCGCGAGCTCTGGATCAACCCGCAACGGGCCCAACAACTCGGCATGGCTGGGTACAGGTTTGCCCTGGCGAGTTGCTCCGAGCAGCAAATTATCGACCATCTGCGGGAAGTGCTGGTCGCCTACGGATTACCCGCCTGAAATCGGATCGGGTGTCAACGCAATCATCACGATTTCGGTCTGGTGCGAGGAATCGTCTTGAACCGCGACGATTCGAACCTCCGGATGCCCTCGGGCGTGGCACGGACATAGATCGCCGCGGTGCCCGGCAGCGACTCGATCAGCTTCAAACCACGGTCCGGGCCAAGCAGGTAGACCGACGTTTCGAGTGCGTCGGCGGTGCCTCCGTCGGGGGCGACGACGGTGACGCTGGCGCGTTCTTCGACGCCCATTCCCGTTACCGGGTTGATGATGTGTGAGTAGCGATGGCCGTCGATGATCACGAATCGCTCGGCGTCGCCGGACGTCGAGATCGCGGCATTTGCCAGCAGTACATAGGTCTCGGGCTCGGATTCCGAAGGATTCAGACCGGCGACGGCGATGGTCCAGCCGGCCGCGTCAGGCGGCGGGTCGGCGACCACGATATCGCCGGCGCCGGCGACGAGCGCGCAGAGATCCCTTGTGCTCGCAGTACGTCGATGGCCGCCTGGGACGCATAGCCCTTGGCGATGCCGCCGACATCGAGCCGCATGCCGGGTTTGAGGAGTTGAACGGTCCGGTTCTTCGCGTCCAGGATCAGCTTGTCCGAGCCGACCAGGGCGCGAGCCTCCGCAATCTTTTGCGGGTCGGGCAATTTGCGGTCGCGTCGAGCCCGCCGCCAGAGACGGCCAACCGGGGCAATCGTCACGTCGAAGACACCTTCGGTCCTGGCGTGAAAATCTTTCGAGCGCTGGAGAATATCGAACAGATCGGCGCTGACGGCAACGGCCGGACCACCCGCTTTCAGAGACAGCCGGGAAAGCTCACTGTCTGGCTGGTAGTCGCTGAGGGTGGCGTCGAGGGCGGCGATGCGATCAAAAGCCGGGCGGGAGGCGCTTCTGGCAGTCGCCGCGTCGGTGGAGTATAAAAGAATTTTGAAGGTACTACCCATGTGAGTTTCGGTGAACTCGAACCGCGACAGTTTTCCCGCCGTATCCGGATTCGAGGCGGCCCCGGCCAGGATGGAAAGACCGAGCCAGGCGCCGAGCAACGATTCGAACATGGATCCCCCAGAACGGTTGCCGTTTTGAAGCTGAAGATTAACGGATAACCTGAAATCGACCCGATCTGTGGAGCATACCAAACGTGAGCCGATTGTCGCACGCCTGTCGTTTCGCCGGCGCCGCGGTGCTGGCCCTGGGGCTTGGAGGGTTTGCCCTGGCCGCGCCCAGGAGCCCTCCCCGCCGGCGGCCTCGGACATGAAACCTTATGTCGAAGCGGTGCCGGGCACCGAAGTCAAATTCGAAATGTTGCCAATCCCAGGCGGTGAATTCGTCATGGGTTCCCCCGCGGAAGAAGGCAAACGCAATGCCGATGAAGGGCCCCAGCACCTGGTCAAGATCGCCCCGTTCTGGATGGGCAAGTACGAGGTCACCTGGGACGAATACGACCAGTTCGCTTTCTCGCTCGATCTGAAGAAGAAAAAACGCGACAACGTCGACCTCACGTCCGAGCCCGACACCGAGAAAAAGGCCGATGCGGTCACGCGGCCGACGCCGCCCTACGCCGACGAGACCTTCGGCTTCGGCCGCAAGGGACAGCCAGTGATCTGCATCACGCACCATTCCGCGATGGAGTACACCCGCTGGCTCTCTGCCAAGACCGGCAAAACCTACCGCCTGCCCACCGAGGCCGAATGGGAATATGCCTGCCGCGCGGGGACCAAGTCTGTTTATTCTTTCGGTGACGATCCGGCCCAGCTCGGCGATTACGCCTGGTACGTCGAGAACGCCGAGAAACCGCAGGCGGTCGGCAAGAAGAAGCCCAATCCGTGGGGCCTCTACGACATTCACGGCAATGTGGCGGAATGGTGCCTCGATCATTACGTGCCCGACTTCTACAAGACCCTGGCCGGATCGACCACGACGCCGTCGGGCCCGGTCGTGCTCCCGGACGCCAAGGAGTACCCATACGTGGCGCGCGGCGGTTCCTGGGATGACGACGCCGACCGGCTCCGCAGCGCCATGCGAAGATCATCCAACCCCGAGTGGAGCGTGCAGGATCCCCAGCGGCCGCAGAGCATCTGGTGGCATACCGACGCGACGTTCGTGGGTTTCCGGATTGTCCGACCCCTGAGCGAGCAAGATAATCTGAAAGGTCTGAAGTCTCAGGTTGTCAAGGGAAAGACCACGCGGTGATGCGCTTCGGTCGCATCCGGTCGGAGCCGCCGCCGGATCTCCGAACGCAAATGCCGTCAAGTCGCTTCCCGTCCTTCGAAGGTCGTTTGCCGCACTTTGATTCGCCCACCTCGGGCTCATTCCGAGAGCATCGTGCAGCTTGGATGTGCCCGCTTCCTGACCCGGAGAACGCCCCCATGACCGAATCCAATAGCTCCTCCAGTCGTCGCGATTTCCTCAAGGCATCGACCGCGACCGCGGCCGGTCTGGCCTTCCTTCCCAACGCACATGCCAAGGGCAACGACACCATCAAGGTCGGTCTGATTGGCTGCGGAGGCCGTGGCACGGGTGCGGCCGAGAATATCAGCGAGGCCGCGGGCACCACTTACAATATCAAGCTCCATGCCTTGGCCGACGTGTTCGAGGATCGCGTCCGGAATTGCCGCGACCACCTCAAGAACAGCGGCCAGACCAAGGAGAAGTTTGATGTCGCCGACGACCGCTGCTTCGTCGGCCTGGACGCCTACCAGAAGGTGATCGACTGCTGCGACCTGGTGATGCTGGCCACGCCTCCCGGCTTCCGGCCTCAGCACATCGAGGCGACCATCAAGGCCGGCAAGAATCTGTTCACCGAGAAGCCAGTGGGCGTCGACCCCACCGGCATCCGCAAGGTTCTGGCCGCCTACGACGAAGCCAAGGCGAAAAAACTGGCCGTCGTCGCCGGCACCCAGCGCCGTCACGAGGCCCCCTACATCGAGGGCATCAAGCGGATTCACGAAGGGGCCATCGGCGACATCACGTCCGGCCGGGTTTACTGGAACGGGGGCGCCATCTGGGCGAACAAGCGGCAGCCTGGTTGGAGTGACACCGAGTATCAGCTCCGCAACTGGTATCACTTCGTCTGGCTCTGCGGCGACCACATTGTCGAACAGCACGTTCACAACCTCGACGTGGCCTGCTGGGTCCTTGGCCATCCGCCCGTCCGCGCCGTGGGCATGGGGGGACGGCAGGGCCCCAGCGAGCCCGAACGGGGCCAGAGCTACGACCACTTCGCGGTCGATTACGAGTTCCCCAACGACGTCCACGTCTTCAGCATGTGCCGGCAGATCGAGGGCACCGATAACAACGTCTCGGAAACCTTCACCGGAACCTCGGGCGAGTTCCACAGCGGCGGCTTCCGGTTCACCGGCAAGACGCCCGCGCGGGTCCGGGCTCGGGGCATCAACCCCTACGTCCAAGAGCACATCGACCTGCTCGAGAGCATCGTTTCGGGCAAGCCGATCAATGAGCTGAAACAGGTGGCCGAGAGCACTCTGGTGGCGATCATGGGCCGGATTTCGGCCTACACCGGCAAGGCGCTCACCTGGGAACAGGTGCTCAACTCGAAGCTCGACACGTTCCCCAAGCACCTGGACATCAAGGGCTCCCTGGAAGAGGGCCCGCTCGCCAGGCCGGGCTTGACCGAGTTCATCTGAGCATCATTCCGCAACAAAACGGGAATCCTCCGTGACCACGATGAAGACACAGGGCAGGACTCGTCATGCCTCCGGAACGGGAGGTACGACGGATCCTGCCCTGCATGGTTGGCATCGATTTCTGAATCCGCGGGTATGAAAATCCACCACCGGTCAACGGAACTCAACGGGGTTATTTCATGATCAAGAATCTGCTTGTCGGTCTCATCGCTGTCTGCCTGGGAACTGTGATTGGCTCTACCAAGGCCTTTGCCGCCGACACGACGAAGATCGTCCTGATCGCCGGCCGTCCCAGTCACGGGCCTGGCGAGCACGAGTTCAACGCCGGCTGCAAGCTGCTCTGCAAGTGCCTGGCCCAGGTGCCCGGCATCGAGCCGGTTGTCGTGACCGGCGGCTGGCCCAAGGACGAATCGGTCTTCGAAGGCGCCAGGGCGCTCGTCTTTTTCATGGACGGCGGCGGCGGCCACCCGATGATCCACGGCGACCATCTGGCCAAGCTGCAGAAGCTGATGGACAAGGGTGTCGGCCTGGCGTGCCTGCACTATGCCGTCGAGGTGCCCAAGGGCGAACCCGGCGACAAGTTCCTCGACTGGCTGGGAGGCTACTATGAGACTGGCTACTCGACCAACCCTCATTGGAAGGCCGACATCCAGGCGCTGCCCAGCCACCCGATCACCTCGGGAGTCAAGCCGTTCGCGGTTCAAGATGAGTGGTATTTCAATATGCGGTTCCGCCCCGAGATGAAGGGCGTCACCCCCATTCTGGTGGCGAAGCCCGACGACCGCACCCGACAGGGAGTTTCCGCCGCCCCGCGCGGCCCGTACAAGCACATCCTCGAGGCCAAGGGCCGCGACGAGGTGCTCGCCTGGGTTGTGGAACGCACCGATGGCGGCCGCGGTTTCAGCTTCACCGGAGCTCACTTCCACAAGAACTGGGGCGACCCCAACTTCCGCAAGCTCGTCCTCAACGCCATCCTCTGGACGGCCGGCCTTGAAGTCCCCGCGGCCGGCGTCGAAAGTCACCTGACCGCCGAGGAGTTGAAGCAGAATCTTGACCCGAAGTAGATCAATCGCCTTCCTCCTTGAGTAGATATCAGCGAGCCGGAACTGCTTCTCCGATCTTCAACACCTTGACCAGAAACGCCAGCTCGTCGGTGGCTTCCTCGATCTGCTTGGTCGTCGGCTTGCCGCCACCATGGCCAGCCTTCGTCTCGATGCGAATCAGCGCGGGGTTGTTGCACGATTGGGCCGCCTGGAGCGCGGCCGCGAACTTGAAGCTGTGCGCGGGCACAACCCGGTCGTCATGGTCGGCCGTCGTGATCATCGTTGGAGGATAGCATGTCCCTGACTTGATGTTGTGCAGCGGGCTGTAGGCGAAGATCGATTTGAACTGCTCGAGGTTATCGGAGGAACCATAGTCGTCGATCCATGCCCAGCCGATCGTGAACTTGTGGAACCGGAGCATGTCCATCACACCGACGCCCGGCAAACAAGCTCCGTAAAGATCGGGACGCTGGGTCATGCAGGCACCGACGAGCAGGCCGCCATTGGATCGACCCTGGATGGCCAGCTTGCTCCTGGACGTGTATTTCTCGGCGATCAACCACTCGGCGGCGGCGATGAAGTCGTTGAAGACATTTTGCTTGTTGGCACGGGTTCCGGCCTGATGCCAGGTTTCGCCGTACTCACCGCCCCCGCGCAGGTTGGCGACGGCGTAGATTCCGCCCATCTCCATCCAGGCCAGCCGGGAGGGTGCGAAACTCGGCTGTACGGCGATGTTGAATCCGCCATAGCCCCAGAGCAGGGTGGGATTCGTACCGTCGCGACGGATTCCTTTCTTGTGGCTCAAGAAGATCGGGATCCGGGTTCCATCCTTGCTAGTATAGAAAGCCTGGGTCGTCTGATACTGATCGGGATCGAATTTCAAGGCCGGCCTGCGCCAGAGCTTGCTCTCGCCGCTCGCGATGTCATAACGATAAACCGTGGTCGGGACGGTGAACGACGTGAAGGCGTAGAAGGCCTCGTGATCCTTGCGTTTGCCGGTGAAGCCGGCGGCCGTGCCGATGCCGGGCAGAACCACGTCGCGCACGTGCTTGCCGTGAAGGTCGAAGACGCGAACCAGGCTCTGGGCGTCTTTCAGGTAGACGGCGAGGAAATGATCGCCGACCAGGTCCACGCTCTGGAGCGTTTCGGGGGCTTCCGATATCAGGTCGACCCAGTGTTCGGGTTGCGGCGACCGCGTGTCAATGGCGATGACCTTGCCCCTGGAGGTGTTCTTATTGGTCTTGAACCAGAAGATCGGTCCGTCATTGTCGATGAAATGGTACTCCGCCTCGAACTCCCCCACGAGATGGACCGGTTCCTGCGCCGGCCGGTCAAATGGCCGGTAGAGAATGCGGTACTTGGCGTCTGTCCCTTTGCCCAGAGTGAGGATCAGGTACTTGCCGTCATCACTTACGGTGGGAGAGGCCCGCCATTCCTTGTGCTCATTGTCTTCCCAGATGAGCTTGTCGTCCGCTTGGGGCTTGCCGATCGTGTGATAATAGAGCTTCTGGTAATAGTTCGCGCCTTTCAGATTGCTGCCGGGCCGCGGCTCCGGAAATCGGCCGTAATAGAAGCCCTTGCTGTCGGGGCTCCACTCGGCAGACGAGAACTTGATCCATTTCAGGTAGTCGTCCAGGTTCTTGCCGGTACTCACGTCTCGGACCTTCCATTCGGTCCAGTCCGAACCCGCGGTTGCTATGCCGTAGGCCAGCAGCTTCGCATCGTCGCTGACCTTTGTTCCGGCAAGCGCGACCGTGCCGTCTTCGGAGAGTGTGTTCGGGTCGAGGAGCGTTCGGGGATGAGCCTCCAGGGTATCGGCGACGTAGAGGACACTCTGGTTCTGCAATCCCGTGTTATAGCCAAAAAAGTACTTGCCCCCTTCCACATGCGGGGCGCCGAACTTCTCGTAGTCCCAGAGAGCGGTCAGCCGAGCGCGGATCGCCGGCCGCTGGGGAATCGCTTCGAGAAATCCGAACGTGATCTTGTTTTCGGCCTCGACCCAGGCGCGCGTCGCCGTCGCGTCGGGATCTTCCAGCGGGCGATACGGGTCTGGCAACCTTAGAGCCCGTGATAATCGTCGACCGTCCCATCCCGCGGCGCCTCAGGATAATGAAACACCGGCGGAGCGTCCTGCGCTCGACAGTTATGCGGCAACGCGGTCCACAGCAGAACGAAGACAGCCCCAAGAAGTCGATGGACGATCATGTCTTGACTCTTTCCTTTCTCCTGACGGTTGTCCTCGGCTCGCTGACCCCCGTGGCTCTCATGCGTTACCGCGAGGCCGAGCACCGGAAGCTGCAGGCGCGGGACCTGTCACGTGCATTTTGTGGGACAAGATTCCAATCTTGTCGTAAATAATAAACGATTTCAAATGACAAGATTGGAATCTTGTCCCACAAAGAATCAAGAGAACCGCCGCAGCGTGGCATCGGCGGCGGCGAGAGTCGCACTGTCGTCGTTGTGGCTCAGTGCGCGGAGCGATTCATCACAACGGCGGAAGGCCATCCGCAGGTAAAGCTCCGCAGACTCGCGATCGCCGGGAGCCGCCGATTTGCCCACAAGCTGGGCGTCGAGGCGAGCCAGGGTGCAAGACGCCGTCACCAGCGAGATCGCCGCGGTGGCGATCCGTTCCAGGATGAGCTGACGCATCAGCACCGCCTCGCGATGTGTCATCAAAACGTGCTCAACCGACCGGGCAAACCGGGCGACGTGGCGAGCCAGGGAATCGGCCAGCGGCCGCAACATCGGCGTGGAAACCGCCACGGCCGGCGAGCGGACCATCCGTCCCATGTGCTCGCGGCTGAACGACCAGAGCGTGGGCAGGAACGAACGAGGCCGCATCAGTCCCTCGAGCGTCGACTTCAAACCGAGGCCCACGTCGCGCATGCCCACCACGCCGATGAAGGCCAGCAAGACCTCGTTGGCCCCCTCGCCGATGGTGTTGATGCGAGCGTCGCGCATCATCCGCTCGTAGGGCTCATCAAGGAAGTAACCCTGACCGCCGAACACCTGGAGCGTCTCGTAAACCCCTTGCCAGAGCGCCTCGGTCGAGAAGACCTTGAGGATTGCGGTCTCGAGCATGTAGTCCTCGCTGCCGCGGTCGATCAGCGCCGCGGTCTCGTAAGTCGTCGCCTCCATGGCATAGGCCGTGGCGGCCAGGAACGCCAGCTTCTTCTTGACCAGCTCGAGTTCGGCCAGCGGCCGGCCGAACTGCCTGCGCTCGGCCGCATGGCGGGTCGCGGCGGCCAGGCAGGCCTTGGCCATCCCGGTGCAGCTCGCGCCAAACGTCGTGCGGCCGAAATCCAGGACGGTGAGCGCAACCTTCAGCCCTTTGCCCACGGGCCCCAGGATATTGGTGGCGGGAACCGGCATGTCGTGAAACGCGAGCTTTGCCGTGGCCGTGCCCCGGATTCCGCACTTGGGCATTCGCGGCTCAACGACCTCGAAGCCCGGCAGGTCGGGCGTGACCAGGAACGCGGTGATCTTCGAATCACCCCCGGGGCGATCGGAGGTTCGGGCCATCACGGTCAAGACGTCGGCGATTGCCCCGTTCGTGATGTATCGCTTGGTGCCATTGAGTACA
Organism: uncultured Planctomycetaceae bacterium; assembly: GCA_963797295.1. Taxonomy (GTDB): domain Bacteria; phylum Planctomycetota; class Planctomycetia; order Isosphaerales; family Isosphaeraceae; genus Aquisphaera. The sequence continues at coordinate 215,618 of CAWCPP010000047.1, read as the reverse complement.
TAGGTCCGGCCATCGGCGCTGGGGGTTGCTGTGGTCTGCACGTTCGAAGCGTCGGAGCCGGCCTGTTCCTCGGTCAACGCGAACGCCGCCAGCTTCTCGCCGCGGGCCAGGGGCGGCAGCCAGCGCGCTTTTTGCTCGGCCGTGCCGAAGAGCAAGAGTGCCCGGATGCCGATCGAGTGGTGGGCGTTCACGAACACCGCCGTCGACGGGCAGCGCCCGCCGATGACCTCCATGATCCGGCAGTAACCTTGTTGCGTGAAACCCTTCCCCGCGTACTCGACCGGCGCGGTCATTCCCAGCACGCCGAGCTTGCCCAGGCCCTCGATCACCGACCGGGGAATATCTGCCTCGCGATCGATTTCGGCGGGATCGATGTGCGTGTGCGCGAACGCGCCGACTTCCGCCACCGCGTTTTCCACCGTCTCTCTCCGCGACGCAGGCAGCTCGGGATACGGAAAAATGATGTCGCCGCGGAATTCACCCCGGAACAGGGCCTTCGCGAAACCTTCACGCGGCGGCCCCGAGAAAAGCAGCTCCTCGGCCTGCTGCATCTGCTGGGCAGTCAGGGCCTCGTCGTCGGTTCTGGACGTTGAACGATCGGGAGAGAGGGTCGACATTTTCCGGGCTCCTTCCGGTCAAGAGATGACTTCGCGTCGGTCAGAGCGAGGGCGCAAATGGTTTATTTGCTCATTGCCGCCGGTTTTGACCTGCGGGGCAACAGGCTGAAGCCCGAGTCCCTTCCTAGCCAGTATGCAAAAAAGGCTCCGGCGGCAATCATGAGCAGTGTAACAGGAGTCAGTTCCGCGAGGTTTTTCAGGAAATAGGTCAAAGTTTTGTCAGCCAGGAACGGTCGGAATTTCCACTCCGTGAAGAGTCCCAGGGCCAGCCCGGCCACGGCACAGAGAACTCCGCGGACTTGCGACGGATGCTGGGACAGCAGTCCGCAGCCAAGCCCGACAAAGGCTCCGGGGATCATCATCCCGTAAAAGCCATGGTCATAGATCCATTGAAACGTGTAATATCCCAGGACCGCGCCGGCCACCGCGCCGATCAGTCCCAGGAGGTTGCTGGTGATTTGCTGGGTCGTGACAGCCATGCGATACGCTCCCCGGCGATTCGCCGAATGGATTCCTCCTCGTGATCATAATACTCACGCGAGGTAAAGACCATGAGCAGAGGCCAAACCCAGACAACCTGGCGTCCCGAGACGAGCTCGGATGGTGTTGCGACCCTCTGGTTCGACGCTCCCGGGCGATCGCAAAATGTGCTCGACGCCGCCGCGTTTGATGAACTGGACCAACTACTCGCTCAAATCGAGAGTGACTCCTCCGCGCGCGGCGTCCTGATCCGCAGCGCCAAGCCAGCCGGTTTCTGCGCGGGGGCTGATCTCAAGACGATCCAGAACTGCACCTCGTCGACTGAACTTGCGGCCTACTTTGGGCGGGGAATGTCTGTCCTCGACCGGTTGGCCGCGCTGAAGATTCCGACAACCGCGGTCGTGCACGGAGTTTGCCTGGGCGGCGGGCTGGAGCTGGCCCTGGCGTGCCGCTGCCGGGCAGCGCTGGCCTCGAACGTTTCCCTTCAGATCGGTTCTCCCGAGGTCCAACTGGGCCTGATACCCGCCTGGGGCGCCATGGTCAGGCTTGCCCGACTGATTGCACCCAGAGATGCCCTGAACCTCTTGCTGACCGGCAACCCCATCGGCTTTCTTCAGGCGAAGTCGCAGGGGCTCGTCGATCGCCTCGTGTCGCACGAAGAGGAAAGCCGCATCGCCGAGACGCTTCAGCGCGAGCCCCGTCAAAGTCGGACCCTTGACCCGGCGATCTGGCGTGACGAGCTCGCTTTCGCCGCTGCCAAGGCGGAAGAGCAGCCGGCCGATTTCCCCGAGGCGCAACAGGAGATCATGCAACTTATTGAACTGGATCTTGCCCAGGGGCCCGAGGCCGCCAAGGCTGCCGCCATCGAGCGGTGCGGAGAACTTGGCGTGCTTCCCCTCACAAGACATGCCATCGCCGTCTTCTTCCAGCGTCGGCGGCGTCCCTCCTGAACCGATTGCTCCTCGGTCGCCCTGTTTCAGGTGGCCAGATCAACGATCATGACTGCCGGACAGTTTGCTTCAATCACATCTCGAGCCAGGTTAAACCAGCGCCCGCAGTGGTCGAGGATCGCACTATCGGCCGTGGCGACGATTTCCGGGGACGCCTTCAGGACCGGGTCGGGGCTGTCCAGCAGCTCGACGGTCCAGTTCCAGCCAGCGGTTTTGGCGGCCTCGAGAATCAGTTCCCGGATCCTTCCGCTGTTCGAAACCGGGCGATCAAACAGCCAGCGGGCCTGGCTGATCGCCAGTTGCGCGAGCCTCACCCCGAGGAGCTCCACGGCCGGCATGGTCTCCGCGACCTTGCGGTAGGTCCCGTGAACGCCGGCAATATCGCGAAACGTCCCATCCCGGCAGCCCAGGACGATCCCGCCTCCCAGGGCGGCCTCAACCGTGGTCACGACATTGAATCCGTCAATGAGCAGGGCGTGGTGGCTGAGATCCGCCGCGGCCATACTCCGCTCATGTCGGCAGGCGCGGGCGGAATCGGAGCAGGCGGCCCGGCGCACGGCCAGCCGCTGGCGCTCCGTGAGCGACCAGCGATCGCCGACCAGCTTCACGGCCGAGACGATCGCATACCCGCGTTCCAGGAGCCACGAGAGATCAGCGACCGCACCCCGTAAGGCCGGCAACGCCGCAGGCCCAAAGGCCTCGGCATCTCGCGGGTCGGGCCCACGATGGGTTCTGGAATCAGGCAAGCCTCGCACCTTTTCCGAATTATTTCCTCTGGTACGTGCCCACGAGCTCGACCTCGGCAAGCACATGCCCATGCATGGCCTTGAGCAACCCCGGCTTGTCGATTCCGGCCGCAATGTTCAGGGGAGCATCGAGAGCATACAGCTTGAAGTGATAGTGATGGACGCCATGCCCCTTGGGCGGAGCTGGCCCACGATAGCCAACGGTCCCCCACGAGTTCTTTCCCTGTATTGACCCCGCGGGGAAGCCGGGCGCCGGCCTGGGGTGGACGCCCTCGGCGATTGCCGTATTGGCCGCCGCAATCTTGGCGATCACCCAGTGAACCCACGGCTGCGGGCTTGGCGCGTCGGGGTCGTCCACAATCAGCGCGAGTTCGCGGGTTTCCGGAGGCAGGCCCGACCACTCCAGCGGCGGCGACAGATCCTCGCCATCCCCCGTATGCCGCCTGGGGATGACCGCACCTGGCCCGAACGCCGTGCTCTTCAAAGTGGGTAGCATGATCGTTCTCCTGGCTCGACGGATTCCGAGCCCAGATACATGGGTACGCAGACGCGTCTCGCCCCGCGCCAAAGAACCAATGTCTTCATCGTAATCCATACGATTGAAACGCGGGAACTGTCGAGTCGCGCGTGGCAAACGATCAATCAAAGCACTTACAGGGTCTTACCGCGAATGCTCACGGCTTCCAGGACCGAGCCCATTGAGGAGGGCCGAGGCCGGCGGCAAGCGGCGGGGCGACTGTCACCGGCTCGGCACGAGCGAGATCGATGATGACCAGCCGAGGGTTCACCTTCTCCAGGTAACCTTTTTCGTGCCTCCGCTCTGCGTGGACCGAAAACACGATCTTCTGGCCGTCGGGTGACCATGATGGCCCGCCGGGAATCGCCGATTCCAGCGCTTTGAATACCTGGCGCGGGTGCGATCCATCGGCGTTCATCACCCAGATGCCCGACTCGCGGTCGCCGATCCGAAAATACGCAATTTGCCGACCGTCCGGTGAGATTCGCCCGTCGAGATTGAGCACGCCCTTGCCGGTGGTGGTCAGCCGGTGCGCGTCACTGCCGTCAAGCCGCATCCGGTAAATCTGGTACCCCGCGTCCTTGTCGCGATGGGAATCGGTCAAGATCCACGAACCTTCGGGCGACCAATCATCGACCTGATCCGTTTGGGGAATCGCCAGTTTCCGCGGCGCAGAGCCGTCGGCGTTCATGACCCAGGCTTCCATGCTGGACATTGCGGTGCCGGGGACCTCACCCTTGCCGACAGCGACCAGCAACCGCTTGCCATCCGGGGACCAGCGCGGATTGCCGCGAAGCGTGTCCAGGGTCCGGATCGCCCCATCCCGAGCCAGGTCGCGAATCGAAATTCCGGCGATCTCGTCAGGAGGCCCTTGCCGGATTCGTCTGGCAAACGCAAGAAATCGCCCGTCATGCGAGATGCGAAAGTAGGTATCGTAAGACGTGCTATCGCTCTGCTCGGCCACCTTGGTCCAGGTCAGACGTTCGGGATCGAGGGCGAAGATCCCCTGAACGATCTCGGACCGCCCATCGCCGCCTTCCCAGGCATAAGCATAAATCGTTCCCTTGCCGACATCTTCAATCGTTTCGGCAGCCCGCAGGCCGTACCCCAGCGCAAGCAGCACACAGGAAGCGGCAGCCCCACGAACTCCCAGGAGCACAAATGGGCGGCCGGTCATGACGTTCAGTCCCCGTGAAGAATGGCAAAGTCGATCTCTAGATCACTTGTTGCGATTCCGACCTGTCCGATGGCCGACACTGAAATGGAACCGGCCACCATCCGAGAGATCATTCGGGCCGGATAAAGAGTCAATCCCGATAGTGCGTCCGGGTCAGACACCGAGTCTACGCGTTCTTGACCGGCCATGGTAGAATCCAGGGCGATCGTCTAGCCACGCACACGACTCCCGGTCATGCGAACGAGGCATCCCCATGGTCCAGGCAACGGCTCATCGCTATGTAGTCACGGATAACCAGATTCTTGGCGGTGAACCAATCATCGAAGGGACCCGCACGCCAGTACGTGCAATCGTGGAGCTTTGGCGGCAGGGTTTAGCGCCGGAAACAATTCCAACTCGGCTGCCGCATTTGAGCCTGGCACAGGTTTTCGACGCGCTCAGTTACTACAGCGACCACAAAGAGCAAATCCTTCAGTACATCGAACGGAATCGCATTACGGATGACTTGATCGATCCGCTGGTGAAAGGGTCGTGAATCGCCTGTTCATCGAACTTTACCTGGATGAGGATGTCGACGTGCTTGTCGCAGACCTGCTCAGAGCACGCGGCTTTGTGGCCACCACGACGCGTGACGCCGGTAAGCTCCGTGCTAGCGATGCTGAGCAGATGGCATACGCTGTCGAGAAGCAAGCGACATTGCTGACTCACAATCGAGTGGATTTCGAGGTGATTGCCAAGCATTATCGGGTCGGGAGCTACTCTCACTTCGGGATCGTTATCGCGACTCGTCATTCGCCATATGAAATCGTGCGACGCCTGTTGCTAATTCTTAATCAGGTGACGGCGGATGAGATGCAGGATCAGGTTCGATACATCTGAAACCAGGACGCCTCACGGCTGCCTTGCTTCGAACACGCCGACCATCGGTAGTTCCGTCGCGGAGACAGGATTTCCGAAGAAATCGCGGCCGCCGTTGTTCGATACCAGGCGGCCGCGGGGGAAAGGAACGCCAGGCCGGAGCTTGTAACCGGACAGCGAGCCGAACCCATTGCCGCCGCTGCCCGGGTTCACGAGAGGCGGCTTGTCATTGCGGCGCCGGGATCGTCGGGCCGGCCCTGGTGATTTCCGTAGAAAACGTTGTTCTCGAACACGTTCCGCGTGCTCCGGCCCCAGTCGTATGTCACCCGTCCATCGACGTAAAAGATATTGTTCACAAAATGAGTATTGTCGGCGTAGCTACTCCAGTTGGTATAGAGCAGCAACGGGAGGTCCTGCTTCGGCCCGACGTAGATCAGGTTGTTGTAGATCAACGTGTTCCGGCGCCGCCGCCGAAGTGAAAGACGCGCGCGGTGTGGATGCCGTCGTTCCGGCTGATGTTGTAACGGACCACGGTGTCCTCGCAGTAGGAATCGCCCGGGGTGCAGATGAGCATGAACCCGCCGTCGTTGTCGTGGCTGTAGTTGTACTGGAAGAGGGAACGGCGGCAGCGAAAGTCGGAATCGAACCCCTGGCCGTCGACGATGCCGTGCATGCCGGAAACCTCGTTGAACTGGATGACCGTATCATCGCAGTCCCACGGCCAGATTCCGGCCGCCGCGTCCTGGCACCGCATCCGGCCCCCGTGCAGCGTGTTGTGCTCGACGATAGCCCCGTCAGATCCCCAGGGCTTGATACCGTCGCCACCGATATCCTCGAGCAAGTTGTTACGGATGACCACGCGAAGGCTGCGAGCCGCACCGCCAGATCGGCGCTGGCAGATGCCGTTACGGTCGGTGCGGGCGACGTGGCAGTTTTCGATGCGAAGATCATCAAACCGCGAGCCATTGCCTCCCCGACTCTCGAAATAGATTCCACAGCCTTCGTGCGACTTGCGGAGATCGCCGTTGACGTCGTGCACGTCGAGATTGCGCACATGAATGTGATGCAGCGTGCCGCAGCCGTCGGCCACGATGCGTACTCCCGTCTGCCAGGGCTGGCGGACCGGACCCAGGTTGGTCACCTCCAGGTCCGCGATCTCCCAGTATTCGACGTTGCGCAGCAGGATCGTATCCAGGACCTTGCCCTCGCCGTCGATCCGGGGCCGGGGTCCTTCGCCGTATTTCCCCACGACGATTGGCATCGATTTGCCATCAATCGCTTGACCAGAGCCCCGGGGTTTGAACTGGCCGGTGTAATGCGTTCCCGCCTTGAAGCGAATCGCATCGCCGGGCTGGAAGACCTGGCGGTTGACCCGCTCGAGACTCTTCCACGCCAGCTCGGGTGTCAGGCCGCTGCTGGCGTCGGCACCCGTTTCGCTGTCCACGTGATAGGTCGCCGCCGCAAGCCGGCCGGCGAGCATGAGGATAATGGAAAGGATGACGGCTATTCTGAACATGCGAGGCTTCCCGCGACGGCAAACCAAGGAAATTGTAGGCCGCACAGAACCGATTCTAGCCACGGCCCCGCCTGACTTCGAGGGCGAGGTGACTTGGCGCCGGGAACAGGCGACATCCGGAGTTGAAACTCAGCATGCCGCTAATCGAAATCTATTGGCCACGAACAGTTTGCGGTCGACTTCGTCAGAGCTTGGCAGTGCCCGCCGAGCAGCTCTCCGGTCGGCTTTTACGGAACATCCGAACACAATCGCGTCCGGTTGAACTTGAGACGACTTTCTCTTTCGAGCATAGTGAGTGGTATCCTTACCTGGGGAATCTCCCGTCGGCATGCTCTTCGTACACTGGACCCGGACTACGGACCTGGAAAGGGCCATCGCATGTTTCACACTCGTCTTGGCAAATCCGTTCTGGCTTTTGCCTTTCTGGGCGCGGGGATGGCGCTCGTCGTAAGTCCGCCGGCACGGGCACAGGAGGCCTGGGACGCCGTCTTCCTCAAGGGAAACAAGATCGGCTACGTCCATACCTTCATCGAAAAAGTCAACGAGAAGAATCGCGAGCTGTACCGGGTCCGTCAGGATCAAGTGTACACATTTCGACGCCTCGAAGACGCGGTGACGATGAAGATGATGTACGGCACGATCGAGACGCCCGATGGCGAGGTGCTCCGTCTCGACACGCGCACACTCACGAGCGAGAACGAGATCCGGGTCTATGGCGACGCCATCAAGGGCCAGATGAACCTGATCATGGAAGGGACAAACCAGCGTCAGGAGGTGACCATTCCCTGGGGCAAGGACATTCGCGGGCCATACGCCGCCGAGCAGAGCATGGCGCAAGCCGATGGAGGAAGGCGAGACGCGGACGATCAAGATGTACATTCCCGACCTCAATCGCGTGGTCGACTTCACCTTCAAGGCCGGGACGACCTCCGAGGTGCCACTCGGTGACGGCTCGAGACGGCCCCTGCGCAAGGTCTTGCAAACCGCGTCGCTCGACGGCAAGCCCCAAACCGTGCTCGACGCCATGCTCTGGGTCGATTCGGGCGGACAGGTTCTCAAGTTGGAAAGCGATATGATGGGCGGCATTGTCATGTACCGCACCACCAAGGAGGGCGCCACATTACCCACGCCCCGGGGGACCGCGAAATTCGACGAGATTCGCGGCACGATGATCGCCATCAACAAGCTGATTCCCGAACCCCGCAAGACTCGCTACGTCCAGTACCGGCTGACCCTCAAGGATGGCGACCCATCGCAAATTTTCCCGACTGACGGCCGGCAGACGATTCTGCCCGGCGCCGATCAGAAATCGCTGGTCATCAACGTGGTCGCTGCCGGACCGGGAGATGGCACGGCGGGCCCCGCGGAAGTCGATCCCAAGTACCTCCGGCCCAACGGCATCATCACCAGCGAGGATGAACGAATCAAAACACTGGCGAAACGGGTAGCCGGCGACTCGCAAAATCCCTGGGACAAGGCCGTCCAGATCGAGCACTGGGTCTTCGAGAACATCCGCGACAAGAACTTCGCAATCGCCTTCGCCCCTGCCGACGAGGTCGCCCGCAACCTCAGCGGAGACTGCTCCGAGCACGCCGTTCTGGCCGCGGCCATGACGCGTGCGGTGGGTATACCATCGCGAATTGCCGTCGGCCTGCTCTACGTGGATAACACAAGGCAGAAGCTCAAGGGCTTCGGCTACCATGTCTGGCACGAGGTCTACGTCAACCAGCGCTGGGTTGCCCTTGATTCGTCGTGGGACCAGTCCACCGTCGACGCGACCCATATCAAGCTGGCGGACACCAGCCTCGAGGGCGTCGCCCCGTTCGAGGCGTTCCTCCCCATCGCGCGGGTCCAGGGCAAGCTGGAAATCGATCCGATCGAGTACAGGTAGTCGTTTGCAGTGGTCGGTGGCCGGGTTGATAGATCTGCTGGATCCCATCAGCCCGGTCCCTCGACAGTGTTCTCGCGCTCGAATCGGAGCGTCAGGCGACGTTGCTCGGACGCTTGCCGAGCAATCCTCTGGCGAATGCCTTCAACTTGATTGTGGGCTCGTGCATCGCGTGGCCGCCGTGGCTCCTGAGATCCCCGCGCGAGTTGGACATTCCCGGGTCAACCCAATCGGGATAAAACCGGCGGATCGCCGGTGCCTCAAGCGCCAAGATCTGCTGCCTCAACGCGGGATCCCAAACGGGCTCGCCGCACTCTTTAAGACTGACATTGAGACGCTGAAACCGGCGAAGGTGCTCGAGGTCGACTGCATGGCCAAGACGCGTCAGCACATGGACCAGGTCGTCCATCAGATTTTCGTTCCGGCCTACAAACTGGACATACTCGAATCCCACAGGACCGACATACCATTCGTACATCCGGCTGACATAACCCGGCTCATGCTTGATGCAAAGGCGGATGAATTCCGAGAAGTCGTCCGAAGCACATTTCTCGAGAGTGCGCTGGGGATGCCATACACCGGGCTCGAAGATGGTCCATCTCCCCGCCTGAAACTTCCACCACGACTCGTACCAGCTCAGCGGATGGCGGACGAACGTGAAGATGAACGGAAAAGCGTCCTTGAACATCGCGGTCAGGCTATGGCGATAGGTGACGCCATCGATGGTCGGAGGTTCCTCGGACTGGATGCCGATGTGCGGTAAGGCAAACTCGACCCAGGTTCCGCCGGTCTTCGGAATATGCAGGAAGAGGGCATTGGATGGTATGAGCCGTGCCGACATCAGTTCCGAATCCTTTCAGAATTAAGCGGTCAGACAACGACTTTAGGTAGCGCCTTATCGACCAGAGGCGAGTTTCACCATGAGACAAGACGCGGACCTGAAGCAAAACAGAACAAAGTGACTAGCGAGAAAGAGCCGGCGCAGGGCGCGCGGTTTTTGAAAAAAAGTGACGTTTCTTTCGGCATCGCTGCCGTCCCGGCCGAGGAAAACGACGCACTTTGGCCCAGTTTGCCCCGGTTGCACCATTTTTTCAAGACAATGAGAAGCCATCATGCGGTATTCGTCGCTTGACAGAAACTGAGGAACCAAGGATACAGACAGTGGCTCGCAGGCTCAGGCGGGGCCTTGCCGCTGAGCTGGTCATGGATGGTGGTGCTCGGGTGTACAGAAAAGCGCTCCTTCATATCGCTTTGTGTGTATGCTCTTCTCGTCGCGGAAGCGACGCAGGCGATCACTCCGGACCTTACCAGTCTTGTGTCCGCCAGGCTCTTTCACATTGTTCGGGCCGTCGCCGAATTCGCCGACAGCGGGCGAACCCTCTCCGATCTGATTTCCCCTGAAATTCCTCCCCGAGATCGTCCTTTGACGAATGGCTCGGTTCCCCGCGAGGACAACAGAAGCGACCATAGTGATGAGGTGTGTCTGGCGTCTTTTCAAGGGACGCCCTCGGTTGCCGGCAAACATGCCCATGATGACGATGTCCGGTTGGTAGGCTTCACGTTCAACCCCGACGAGTTCCTCAGGCAGACACCCGGGCCTCGATCACTGACCAGATTGGCGACGGCAGTCCCCGCCAGGCTGATCCACACGCTTTGCCGCATGAACTGCTGATTCTTCCAGCGGGCGTAGCCCGACTGGGTCTGGCCAATCCCTTTCCGCACCAGGGCAAGTATTCGCGGGCGATGCCGCGGCGAGGTCGCACGCCGTGTGTTACGCACCCTTCACCGGCGCCAGGACTCGTCTTGAAACCCTCTTTCTTCCGCCGGCAGCTCCTTCGCCGGAGCCGCCGCTCAAGTCAATGCATTTTGTCGGCTCAAGATTCATTTCGATCGTCGATTGCAAGGAGGCAAGCGCGATGTACCAACCATACATTTTCCTCGCGTATTTTGGTCCGGAAACGACTCTGCCCATGACCTCGATTCTCGCCACGATTGCCGCGCTGATTGCGCTTTTCGGAAAAGCCATGTTTCGATCCGTTGCCGGCTGGATTGGCAGGAGAACATTCTCCCCCCGCCGCCACGGGGCCGCCGTGGGGCCACATCGTGCTGTTCGCCGTCGGACCAGGCAAACGACGAGGCAAACATGATCGACCTTCAGCGGACGGCCCGGGGTAGGCGGCTCACACGGTGGCGGCACGATTGGTCGAAAACCGTCACGAGCTCTGACGCTGACCAGAATCGGTCGTGCGAGCCGCTCCGCGCTGGGGATCGCGCTCTGGTTGGGGCTCTTGATCGGTCCGGCCGAGCTCGGCCTGACGCGGCTTCAAAAACCGCTGACCGATCCCTCGCCGGGATTGTTCCGGATGAATCGGCATATCTTGTGGACCATTCCCGCAGTTGATCTCGTTGGTTTCGTCTGCTGCGGGTTGGTCATTGCTCAACTGCTTCGAGTATTCCCGCGCCTGGGAGTGCGGGGCGCCGTGGGACCGCTCGTCTTTCTGGCGGCGCTGATGTTGCTGCTAACCTGCCGCTGGTTGCACGTACTGGCTTGCCTGGCCATCGCGGTCCTTGTGTCCATCTGGCTGACGAGACGTATCCAGGACCGCTTCCCCGCCTTTGCTCGCCTGGTCAGGCGCAGCGCTGCCGGCCTCCGTGGTGCTGGCGGTGGTCATGATCGGTTTCTCGCTCGTCGCCCGCATTCTCAAGATGGGCTATGATGTAGCCGAATTCTCTGCGATTCCCGCGAAGGCTGGTGCCGCTCAGCGTCCCAATGTCCTGCTGATCGTGCTCGACACGGTCCGCGCCGATCATCTTGGCCTGAATGGCTACGACCGTGATACCACTTCCAACCTGTCCCGACTGTCGCGCCGCGGGGTGAGGTTCGCGCAGGCAAGGTCCACGGCGCCCTGGACTTTGCCTTCTCACGCCAGCATGATGACCGGGCGCTGGCCCCACGAGCTTTCGACCGGCATCAATCATCCGCTCGATCGCGAGCACGCCACGCTCGCCGAGTTCCTTGCCGCCAATGGCTACGCCACGGCCGGATTCGTGGCCAATGCGACCTACTGCGGCATCGAGACCGGCCTCGATCGCGGCTTTGCCCATTTCGAGGATCACGAACTCTCGCTCGCCGATATGCTCTGGACGACGGCCCTCGGCCAGCGGATTCTGCTGCAGGGCCCGTTCCGTCCCGAGCGGCGGACCGGGGGAAACCCCATCGACTACCACCGCAAGGACGCGGCCCAGGTGCGCATGGACATGCTCGACTGGCTGGCTCATCAGCAAGGCCGGCCCTTTTTCGCGTTCCTCAACCTTTACGACGCCCATGACCCGTACCTGCCGCCAGCCGGTTTCGTTCGCCGCTTCAGTGCTTCGCCCCGGACGGATACCGACCTCCCGATCTTCGAGCGATGGTTCATCCAGGATAAGAAGAAGCTGTCGCCGGCAGCGATCCGGTCGGTACTCGACGCCTATGACGATGGCATCGCATACCTTGATGAGCAGGTTGGCGAGCTGATCGACCAGCTCGATCGGGACGGCTTGCTGGCCAGCACGCTGGTGATCATCACGGCTGACCATGGCGAGCACCTGGGCGAGCACGATCTCTACGGACACGCGAGCAGCTTGTATGACGCGGAGATTCATGTCCCGCTGCTGATTCTTCTGCCTCGAGGAGAGCAGAGGGGGCGGACAGTCAACGAGCAGGTCAGCCTGCGCGATCTCGCGGCCACGGTCGCCGACCTGACCGGCCTCGGCAACTCTCCCTTCCCCGGGCGCTCGCTCGCCCGCCACTGGGCCGATGGAGACCCGGCGCCCAGGAGGCCTCGCTGATCGAGGTTGATGCCCCGGTCATGAGCTTGCCCAATCAGGGCCGCTCGCCGGTCTTTCGCGGCCCGATGAAGGCGGTCGCCCAGGGCAGGTGGGTCTATATTCGCAACGGCGGCGACGGCCGCGAAGAGCTCTTTGATGTGCTGGCCGACCCGACACAAACCCGCGACCTCGCCAGCCAGCCCTCGGCGCGATCAGTTCTCGAGCAGCTTCGCGAGGAACTCGCCCAGCTCTTGGAACCGCAAGGCTGACCCGGGCCTCGTGTGCGACAAGATCGAGCCTTCCGAGGAAGATTGATCTTGCTCACCCCGCTGTCGCGCTGGCCAGTCCCAGGCCCGGGAGCGTACCCCGGCGCATTAGCTCGGTCTGAATGTCCTCGAAGAGTGCACGATGCCCTTGAACGCTGGGATGCCGATCCCATGCGGAGACCCGGAACTGCTTCACATCCATGTCGTCGAAGGCGGCGGAAAGGTCGAGCATGTCGAGTCCGTGGCGCCGTGCCAGAGAGCGAATCAACTCGGTGATGACCGGGCTCTGGCGTTCCCGATCCGCCCGCGGCAAGATGACCACGCTGACCGGGATTCCCAGCCGCTCGGATTCGGCGCGCCAGCCTGCATAGGCGCCGTCGAGCAGGGCTTGATGTTCGTTCTGGAGCTTCCGCCGGAACACAGTGGGACTATCCGCGGCGGAGACCCCCGCGCGTTTGATCGCCTCCCGGACATACGCGAACGGAGCCTCGATCGCCGGCTTGCTCCGGACAATGGCCTCGAGGTGATCTTCTTCCAGGGCGTGGTCCAGCGGCGAGGCGTCGCAGACAATCCAGTTCGCCTGGTACCGCCCGCCCTCCTCACGCATCCTCTCCAGCCGGCACGATGGCGACTCGCCCGCGACGGCGAGGTTGACCACTTCCACCCGATGTTTACCGACGCTTCGCGCATTGAGCCAATGTTCGAGGAGACGCGGGTAAACGGCCTGGTCGTCCACGCCATGGCCCATGGTGTTGGATGAGCCGAAGACGAGAATCCGGTAGACATGGGCCGGTTTATGCAATGCAATTTCCGGAGTTCGATATCCCTGGCTATTGGAACGGAACCGCGTACCGTTCCAGCAGACGTCGAGATTCGGCCGGATTCTCCTCATCACGTAGCCCGCGGCGGATTCGACGAGTCCCGCATCGCAAAACGGAGTCCAGCCCGGAGGGGGCCGCAGGTCGTCGTCCTGCACGGCGCTGGGGGATCGCTCGAGTGCACGGGACGCGTTTAGAAGGCTCTCGTAATAGCCGCGGGTTTCGGACCGCGCGAGCTCTTTTTCGATGCTCGGTTCTCCTAGCAGCAATTGCACCATGCGCCACTCCGGCGCTGCCCATGCGGCGGCCAGCAAGAGGAGGATGATCGTCAAGTCGGAAGCTGTTCGAAGTAAACTCGATTCGTTCACTGGTAAAGACATCGTGGCGCATCCTTCCTGTCCGCGCAGACGAGAGCGAGCCGTTCCTCAGACCCGCATTCGACCTGGGTTGGCGCACACGTAGACATCACGTAAGTGATCCGTGCGGCGGCCACACCCGTTCATGGATTTTTCGTGGTTGGACCACCACCTGCTGTTACCGAGAGAAGTGGCGGAATAAAGGCCGGGAAAGCGAGTACCCCAGACTCGCTTCCCGGCCCTAACCGGGAGTTCAGGACCTCATCAGAGTGGAGGCCATTCCCGCGAGCTCATTGCAGAGTGCAATGAAGACCCATGCCTGACAGTTCAGGGATCGCCCGGCATTGCGGATGCCGGATCTTTTGACACTCCTTGTCAACACGATCTTCACAAATTGATCGAGTCGACTCCGTTCTTCCAGGGACCGGTATTTGCTTTCGTGAGCGAATACTAGCCTCTTTTCAATGAGCGTCAACGGCGACTCGAAGCGCACCATAATTCTCATGGAAATCCTGGAATCTTCGCAACTTGAGCGCGAGCCAATATAGGGCACGGAAGACTTCGTATCAAGAATGATCGGTCGTTCCAGCCTTGCTCCTGGAGTCCAATTCTGGATTCGATTCCGTATTCACAAGGAGACAAGGCAATCACGAAGACAGAAATTGCAGTTCTTTGCACGACGGCATTCAGATGTTGCACCTGATCAACATGCCTGGCCGGTGGCCGGTCATTCGACGCTCTAGAGTCTGCGGGTCAAAGACTTGCAGTCTGCGTAACGAGATCTCCACTCGCCCCTACCCCGAATCAAACGCCATTGTCAGCGAGTTCTGCGTATTGATTGGCTTCCAGGGTCGCCGAAGTTCCACGGTTCAAAAGTCATAGTTCTGGATAGATGAATGTACCGACTCCTCCACGAACAGAGGATCCTTTTCGAGGGCGAGCTCGCATCGCTGGTCGAGATGGTCAAGACGGTGCCGCCTGGACATTACCAGGTCGTCGAGGCCTGCCAGGGAAAGCTGTTCACATCATGGCGCCTCTGGGGCATGGCCATTCACCATCTTGACAGCCGGGTGGAATGGAAAGCGGCCTCGCCCTCCGAGGAGCTTAAGATTCCGCCTTGTCGCCGAGACGAGCCCGCCGTAGACTTCAGTTGAGGCTGCAAGTCCGTTCGTTGCCGTTTCTTGCCGCGAAGGACCTCCCATCATGGATCGGCATGCTCGTGCGGGTTTCAAGCACCTGGTCGCCGTGACGTTGACACTAGTTCCGATTGCCGCGGCACGGGGTCAACAAGGTTATCCCCTTGCACCCGGCTACGGGGTACCGCCTGCGTCGCTTTCGAATCGGCCCGATGCCATTGTCTTGAGCGCCATCCGAGCCAACCCCTTGACGGCTCCCTACGCGATCAACGCGACGTGGCGGAACGGGACGGTCGTGCTCTCGGGCCGGGTCGGTACGGGCGTGATTCACGATATGGCCGTTCGCACCGTGATCGATCTCGGCTATCGCGTGCGCGACGACTTGGTGATCGACACGGGCGAGGCGCACCGGGTGGCTCTGGCGCAGGCGGCCGCGACGGGTGGGGCATGGCCCCGGCAGTCTGCGGGTGCACTCGTGGGATCGGCACCCTACTTCAATTACCCGCCGCCACTGTTCGGTCGCCTGGATGATCCGTTCTTCGGTCTCGAGCCTCCCGTGGTGAGCTTTCCGCCGTGGGCCACGTCCGGCAACCCCGATTCCCGGGTCCGCCCGGCCGGCATGTTTCAGCGGCCGATGGCCGGAGCACCCGCAGCAGAAGCCGCCGGAATGCCCGGAGCCATGGGAAGCGTTCCGCAAGATCCGGCTTCCGGTCAGCAGGCCCCGATCAAGGGGGACCTTCGGTTGACTGTCGACATGTCGGGGCAGGTTTACCTGAGCGGTATGGTCGCCACCGAGCTAGACAAGCAGATGATCGAGGAAGAGGCCAGGAAGGTTCCCGGGGTTTCGCGGGTTTTTAGTGAGCTGCAAGTGGCCTCTCAGCAGCAGCCACAGACTCAGACACAACCGACATCTTCCGATACGCCCCCTCCACCGCCCCAGCCTGTGCTGGGAGTGGAGGTTCCGGCGCAGCCGGCTCCCGCTCCCGCCCGTTCCGAACCGCCGCCGCCAGCTCCTCGCCCCGCGCCGGCTGCCACGGGGTCCGGTGATCAGGCCCCCAAGCCGTTGGTGCCAGGCCTGGCCATGGCTCACGACTCCCAGAAGTTGACGAAGCGAGTTGCCGACGCCCTGTCACGTCGCGCTTCGCTGGCCGGATTGCCGATCTCGGTCCAGTCTCGGGGCGATGTTGTGACGCTTGCCGGCAAGGTTCCCTCGGCGTACGAGGCAATGCTTGCGTACCGCACCGTGGAGCAGACGCCGGGCGTTCGCGAAATCTCCGATCTCATGCAATTTCAGGTGCCCGACGAGAACCATCCCAACCCATTGAAGCAGAAGGGCCGGCCCGAAGACCTCGAGCCCTACCTGACCTCGCAGATCCGCCGCCATGTCGGCGACCTTGCCCACGTCGATCGCGTCCGGGTTCGTGGTGACATTCTTGAAATCCAGGGCACCATCCCGGCCGGCGAAGAGCCCAACCGTCTCCAGGCAATTCTCCGTTCGATGCCGTTGCTCCGTGATTTCCGTCTCGAACCGGCCTTCCACGCCGAGTGATCGTTATCGAGTGCAGTGTTCGGCGGTCGTGCCGCGCGCTCGCGTTTCACTCAATGAGTGACGAGTCGGCTGGGCCCGGCCTTTTGCCGAGCGCCACTCAACCAACCTTCGATCACCTTTCCCCCGGCGGGGAGTAGGAAAAACACTCATCTCCGACAACCCTGCATCTGCCGGCGTGATTCGAGAATCCGGCCGATGTTGGCCCGCTGGAGCCGCATGCGCGGTTCTCACCTCCACGCGATGTGGGAAGTCTGAAAAAACTAGGCAAGATATTCAGGCGACTCTCGAGCGTTTTGCGAAAAAAGTCGCAAAATCATGGGGGGGTTGACCTTGATCGACTCTCCAACGGGCGCTTAGGATGTGCCGCCAGCACGAGGATGCGGGCCGAAGAGTAATCCTGCGCGCCCCAAGACTTGTAGTTATGATAAACTTTTAATCCTAAACTGACCTCGAATCGAGAGAGAGGGTCGGGAACGCATGATCGCCAACAAGGAGGGAGGCGTATCCCCCAGGTCCTTGGACTTTTTCCTTGATCGCCAGTCTTCACCCTGGAACGCGGTTGCCACCGACGATCTCGAAGCCACGCAGGATCGCACCCGGAGCTGGCTCCGGTCGCGTCAGAATTCCGACGGCCACTGGGTAGGCGAGCTCGAGGGTGATACGATCCTTGAATCAGAATATGTTCTTTTGCTCGCATTTCTCGGTGCGAGAACGAGGCGGTTTGCCGGGGGTGTGTGCGGTACATCCTCGATCACCAGCTTCCCGAAGGCGGATGGGCGATCTACCCGGGCGGCCCCGTCGAGGTCAGCGCCTCGGTCAAGTCTTACTTCGCGCTGAAGCTGTTGGGCTATTCAGCCGACGACCCGGCCCTGGTGCGTGCGCGTAAGGCCATCCTGGAGGTAGGGGGTGCCAACGCATGCAACAGTTTCACGCGGTTTTACCTGGCGATGCTGGGTCAGATCAGCTACGACCAGTGTCCGAGTGTTCCGCCCGAACTGGTTCTGATTCCGTCGCGGCTCAGTTTCAGTTTGAGTGCGATGTCGTCGTGGACGCGGACGATCGTGGTGCCGCTGTCGATCCTGTCGCATTTCAAGCCGGTCCGGAAGATCGAGCCCGAGCGCGGAATTGCCGAGTTGTTCATTGAGGGGCAGGGGGCGCGGCCCCGCCGGACGGAGGGGCTGGTTTCCTGGTCGAGCTTTTTCCTGGGCGTCGACCGGATGTTCAAGTGGGCCGATCGCTGGCTTCCCGGCTCGTGGCGGCGGCCCGGGCTCAAGGCCGCGCACCGCTGGATGCTCGAGCATTTCGAGAACAGCGACGGGCTCGGCGCCATCTTTCCGCCGATGATCTACACGATCCTTGCGCTCCACTGTCTGGGTTACGACCCCGATTCGCCCGAGGTCCGCTGGGGCTGGCGGCAGCTTGACGACCTGCGGATCGCCGAGGGAGATCGGGTCCGCTTGCAGCCCTGCGTGTCGCCGGTCTGGGACACGGCCATCGCCACGATCGCCCTGTCGGACTGCCGGCAGACCGATGACGACCAGTCGGTGGCTCGAGCGGTCGCCTGGCTGCTGACCAAGGAAGTGCGCAATCCCGGCGACTGGCAGACGAGCCGGCCTGGAGTCGAGCCCTCCGGCTGGCACTTCCAGTATCGCAACGAGTTTTATCCCGACATCGACGATACAGCCATGGTGCTGATGGCGCTCTTGCGGTCTCCCGAGGCCGACGAGGCGCCGATCCAGGAGGCCGTCTGCCGTGGCGCCAACTGGCTGCTGTCGATGCAGAATCGCGACGGCGGCTGGGCGGCCTTCGATGTCGACATCGATAACCAGGTGTTGACCAAGGTTCCGTTTGCCGACCACAACGCCATGCTCGACCCGAGCTGCGCCGATATCACCGCCCGCATCATCGAGCTTCTCGGCACGCTGGGCTACCACGTCGACCATCCGGCCGTTGCGCGCGGGCTCGACTATCTCTGGAAAACGCAGGAGCCGCAGGGCTGCTGGTACGGCCGCTGGGGCGTCAATTACATCTATGGAACCTGGCAAGTTCTCCAGGGTCTGAAGGCGATCAACCATCCCATGAATCACCCCGCCCTGGTCAAGGCGGCCGACTGGCTGGAATCGATCCAGCAGCCGTGCGGCGGCTGGGGCGAGACCTGCCGCAGCTATGACGAACCGGAACTGATGGGAACCGGAACACCGACCGCCTCGCAAACCGCCTGGGCCATTCTGGGCCTGATTGCCGCCGGCCGGGCATCGGGCGAGGCCGTAAGCCGCGGCATCCAATATCTGCCAGGAGACCCAGTCGTCCGACGGCTCCTGGGACGAGGCCACCTATACCGGAACGGGCTTTCCCCGAGTGTTCTACCTCAAGTACCATCTCTATCGGATCTACTTCCCGCTGATGGCGATTTCGCGTTATCGGCAGGCGACGGCCCGGCCGCTTGGCCACTCGAAGCCCGCCCTGGCGTGCCGTATCCCGGCGCAACCCATGCCGCTCGACTGAGCGGTTGATATCCGAGCCTCGTGATTGCTCCGATCACCGACTGGCGTCGCAACTCATCGATTCTTCCTCCCTACTACGTTCCCTCGAGGAGAGGCTGCATGCGATTTCCCCTGGAAATGACCACTCGCATCGCGAGTTACGTCGTTCGCAAGAAAGCGGCGCGGACCGAGAAGTTCCCGATGGTCCTGATGCTCGAGCCGCTGCACGCCTGCAACCTGACCTGCACCGGCTGCGGCCGGATTCGCGAATATGAATCCACGATCAAGCAGAAACTGTCGATTCAAGAATGCCTGGATTCGGTAGACGAATGTGCTGCGCCCGTGGTGTCGATCTGCGGCGGCGAGCCGATGATCTATCCCGGAATCGGTGAGCTGGTCGCCAAGATCCTGGAACGCAAGAAGGTCGTCTATCTTTGCACCAACGGCATGTTCATCCGCAAGAAGATCGCCGATTTCACGCCTCACCGCCGCTTCTTCTTCAACGTCCATCTCGACGGCATGCGGAAGAGCCACGACATCGCGGTGGAACGCGAGGGCGTCTTTGACGTGGCGGTCGACGGCATCAAGGCGGCCAAGGAAGCCGGCTTCATGGTCTGCACCAACACGACCGTCTTCGCCGAGACCGACATGCAAGAGCTCGACCAGCTCTTCGCCTACCTGACTTCGATCGACGTCGACGGGTTCTTGATCTCGCCGGGTTACAGCTACGCGGCCGTGGGCTCGAAGGAAATCTTCATGACCCGCGACGACATCCGGGCCAAGTTCCGCGCTGCCGAGGACATGTTCCGCAAGTACAAGTTTTACTCCTCGCCCGTCTACCTCGAATTTCTCATGGGCAAGCGCGAGCTCTCCTGCACCGCCTGGGCCAACCCGACCCGCAATATCAAGGGCTGGAAAGGCCCGTGCTACCTGATCACCGACACCCACCACGACAGCTTCTCCGACCTCTTGAACAAGACTTCCTGGGAGAGCTACGGGCCCGGCAACGATCCCAGGTGTGAAAACTGCATGATGCATTCGGGGTTCGAGACAACCGCCGCTCTCGGCGTCAACGGCCGTCTCGGCGACACTCTGAAGTTGGTAAAATGGCAGTTGCTCTGAGCCGGCGCGATCTGAATTCGTGAACCGCCCGGCCGATCTAGGGGCATTACCTCGAGCGCTGGGTAGGAATGAAAAACTCTGACAGGCAGCCACTCGCTCCTGCGCCCGTGCCGGCGGATGTCGGTATCGTCATGGCCCTGGCGATCGAGGCAGGGCATTTTTCCGACAGCCTGAAACGCGTCCGCAAATACACAGCGCATTCTCACGCGGTGATCGAGGGTGAGCTGGGCGGCAAGATCGTTGCCCTGATCTTGACGGGACCCGGCAAGGCCGCGGCCCGCCATGGGACCGAGGTCCTGATCGCCGGTCACCGCCCGCGCTGGATTGTCTCCGCGGGCTTCGCCGGGGGCCTCGATCCGGCTCTCGCGCGGAATGACCTCGTGATTCCTGGCGAGGTCATCGACGGGGATGGCAACGCCCTGACCATCGATTCACCGATCCAGGAATTACCCGGCGTCAAGCGCATGCAAGGCCGCCTCATCACGGTGGACCGCTTGATCGCCCGTCCCACCGAGAAAGCTGACCTGCGGCAGTTGCACGGCGCCGACCTTGTGGACATGGAAACCTCGCCCGTGGCCCTGCTGGCACGCGATCGCGCCGTCCGGTTTCTGGCAGTCCGCGTGATCAGCGACGACGCCGACGCCGAGCTACCCGCCGAGGTGGCACGGATGATGTCCCATTCGGGCAGTTACCAGATCGGCATGGCTATGCGTGCGATCTGGCACCGCCCATCAACCGTGAAAGACTTCTGGTCGCTCTACTGCGCACGCCCTCGAGTCTGCCGATCGGCTGGCAACCTGCTTGAAGCGCGTACTCGACGAGTTGCCACCGGCGTGATGAGGCCTTGAGCCCTACCGCGGAACGCGAGGCGGACCGCTGCGCATGGCAAGCCAACCTGTGTGATAGCTTGCAGATTCAGTGGTCGCCGGGAACCGTCCAGTCTTCGACTCTCAGACCTGGAACCTTGCGGAAGTCGGAGAGGTTTCTCGAGAGCAGAATTGCATCGCGGGCGACGACAATCGCCGCAATCTTCAAATCCATCGTACCGATTCGGAGGCGGGACCGGCTGAGCTCACGATACTTCACAGCCGCGCCCTCATCGAAGTCGAGGACGACGATGTGCCGAAAGCTCTGAATATGGATCTTGAGCCTTGAATAGGCATGGATCTCTTGGGCGAGAGTCTTCGCTCTCGCCATGTAAGCCATCCAACCTCGGGTTTGCTCCTCATAGGTGACAATCGTCGTGGCCCAAGATCCAGGGTCAAGACGATCCAGCCGGGTTTGAAGGCTTTGGCTTGGTGCGGACTCCCGTCTTTCCAGAAGACTCAGGTGATCGGTGTCGAGAACGACCATCGTTCTTTTTTTTCCGGGGCGGCTTCGGCCGAAACGATTCCCGCCACTCGCGGCCCAGTTTCATGGCTTCGTCAAATGCCGGATCATCAGCAAACATACCGGAAACGCGCTTCCACCAAGGCACATCCTCACCACTCACCGACGCGAGCTTGGCTTTGAGCTCGGCCACCTCGGCTTCGATCGCAACGACACGTTTTTCGAGATTGTCAGCGGACATGGCTTCCAGCCTCTCGCAATCGAATCTTACCCGCCCATTATCGGCGAAAGAGGGAATTCCTTCAACGCGGCTTGGCAGAAGACGAGGGTTGCGCCGCCCGAACCACTTTGACGGTTTCCGGAGAATCCCGTAAAGTGTTGAGGATTGAGAGGTGGCATCGATGCCCACGCGCCACGTCAATCTGACTGATCATCATCACTTCGTGCAAAGCCTGGTTGCTTCGGGACGCTACAAGAACGCGAGCGAGGTTCTTATCGCAGGGCTTCGTCTGCTCGAGCAGGAGACGAAGGAAGACGAGCTCAAGTTGAGCGCGCTCCGCGGCCTGACCTCTGAGGCCTTCGGCGCGCTCGATCGAGGAGAGGGGACCTCGCTCGAAGGGGAACAACAGCTTGCCGATTTCGTCAGCAGGCTCGGTCGGCGAGTCGCCAATCGGCCCTGAAGCCGGTCCAGCAGCAAATGAACCATGGCCCGTTACAGGCTGTCCCCGCACGCCGAACAGGACATCGAAACGATCCTCGAATGGACACATGAGCAATTTGGGGAGAAGGCCCGGGTCCGTTACGAGGCCCTGTTGATTACAGCCATTAGGGACGTGACCGAGTTCTCCGAGCGTACGGGAAGCCGTGACCGTTCGGAAATCGCAGCCACAGCGCGAACATATCACCTCCACCATAGCCGCGACCGCGTCAAGAAATCCATCGGCAGGGAGCAGAAGCCACTGCATTTCCTCCTCTGCCGGATCAGCAACGACGGTCACGTCGAAATCGGGCGGGTTCTTCATGATGGAATGGACCTCGCACGCCATCTACCCGAGGAGTATCGGTCCGCGTCCCCTCCGGAGTAACCAAGAGTTGCCGGCTGATTTTCCTCCGCGCTGCACTCCACCAGACGGCACCGACGGCCGATATGGAAACCGCGGACATCGAGAGCAGAAACCGCCGCTGATCTTGGCTCCTGCCTATCGCGGCGTCGTCTCCGGCGGCACCGGCAGATCGGGAAAGGCCGCACGGTAGGACTCATCGGGAAAATAACGTCGCCATTCTTCTCGTGTGAAATTGCGATTGGCCACCCGCCCCGCGATACGCTGCCAGGATTCGAGATCGACGTCAAACAAAAGGACACCGGAATTGCGCGCCTTTTGATATCCCACGGCAAGAGTCTTGCCGTCGGCCCCGAAGGCTACGCTGGACAACATTCCGTTCACGGCGAGCGGCTCGTCGGTCAGCCGATGCGGACCCGTGATGTCGAAGAGCACCACGCCGCTGCTGCCCCCGTGGCCTCCAGACAATCCCGCCGCGAGTGTCTTGCCGTCGGGGCTGAGAGCCACGCTCTTCACTGTACCCTCCTTCACAGCGAGCGAATCTCCCCTGCGCCGAGGCCGACCCGCAGTGTCAAAGAGGACCACTCCACCACGGCCTCCGCCCATCGGGCTGCCCACCCCCGCCACGAGTATCTTGCCATCGGGGCTGAAGGCCACGCTTAGAACGCCGCCCTCCTTCTGGGAGAGCATCACCTCGGCCAGCATTATCCGAGTCGTAGTGTCGAAAAATGTCACGCCGCCGCCAAAGCCAAAGCCAAAGCCTACCGCCACAATTCTGCTGTCGGGGCTGAAGGCGACATCGTTCACCCACCCGTTCTTCGCGGTCAGCGGCGCATCGGTTAGACGCTTTCGACTGAACGCGTCGAAAAGCAGCACACCGCCGCTCCCGCCGTTGACGAGGCTGCCGAATCCCGCACCTACCAGCTTGCCGTCCGGACTGAAGGCCACGCTATTCACCGTGCTCTGCTGCACGGCGAGGAGCTTGCCGGTCAGCCGCTCTCGACTGACGGTGTCAAAGAGCATCACACCGCCGTCGCCGCCGAAAGGGCTGCCGAACCCCGCCGCGAATGTCCTGCCGTCAGGATTGAAGGCCACGCTATTCACCGCACCCTCGTTCACGGCAAGAGGTTGTTCTGTAAGCCGCTTGCAGCCTGCTCTATCGAAGAGCACCACGCCGCTACGGCCTACGGCGATACCAAATCCCGCCGCGATCGTCTTGCCGTCGGAGCTACAGGCCACGCTATTCACCGCACCCTCGTTCACTGCGAGCGACTGATCGATCAGCCGTGTGTGGCATGCGGTGTCGAAGAGCACCACGCCGCTGCTGCCGGCCCCCACACTGACGAATCCCGCCGCGAGCGTCGTGCCGTCCGGACCAAAGGCAACGCCACTTACCATACCCTCTTTCAGCGCGAGTGGTTCCTCAATCAGCCGCTTCCAGGCTGAGGTATCGAAGAGCACCACGCCTCCGCCACTACCGCTGACAAGGTTACCGAATCCGGCCGCGAGCGTCGTGCCATCCGGGCTGAAGGCCACGCTGTTCACTCCTCCCTCGTTCACGGCAAGAGGTTGCTCTGTAAGCCGTTTCCGGCCTGTGGCATCGAAAAGCACAACACCAGCGCTGCCGCGGCTGCTGTTGAAGCTACTCAATCCTGCCGCCAGTGTTTTGCCGTCGGGGCTGAAGGCCATGCAATTGACCCAACCCTCGTTCACCCTGAGTGGCTTGTCGGTCAGCCGCTTCCGTGTCGCGGTGTCGAAGAGCACCACACCGCCGCTTGCGCTGGCGGTTTTGCTGAGGACTCCGAATCCCGCGGCGATAATCCTGCCGTCCGGGCTGAAGGCCACGCTCCGAAGCACTCCTTCCTGCACGTCGAGCGGTTTCTCGGTCAGCCGCTTGCGACTGACGGCGTCGTAGAGCACCACGCCGCCCCCGCCGTGGCTGATCGCGACGCCGAAGGCACCTCCAAACCCCGCCACGAGCGTCGTGCCGTCGGGGCTGAAGGCGACGCTGTTCACCCAGCCCTCTTTCAGTGCGAGCGGTTCCTCGGTCAGCCGCTTCCCGCTCGTGGTCTCGAAGAGCACCACGCCGCCGCCCCGGCTGTTACCGTCCGTTCCGCCGAATCCCACGGCAAGTGTTTTGTCGTCGCGACTGAAGGCCACGCTCGTAACGACTCTGTCGTTCAAGAGGAGCGGCTTTCTTGTGAACCGCTTCCGACCGACCACGTCAAAAAGCACCACGCCGCCGCCAATGGCGACGCCCCCGAACCCCGCCGCGATTGTCTTGCCGTCGGAACTGAGGGCGACGCTCCTCACCTCGCTCTCTTCGACGTGCAGGAATGCTCTGAGAGTCGGCCGGTCTTCAAGGACACGGAAGAGACTGCTTCGTGATTCGAACGTGTTTTCCTTTCGGATCGCTTCAACCGCCAGGAGGAGAGAAAGGTCTAGTCGATTGCCGAGCTCGGACTTTGCCGCGAAGGCGAGTTTCCCCGAGGTCGCTCTGCGGGCCTGAGCCTCTGCGATTTCTTCGCTTCTTTTCGCGAGCTCGGACTCTTCGTTCGCGCGTTGGGTTTCCGCCGTGGCCGTCTTCAGGGCCTCGATGGCCGTGTCCGCGCTTTTTTGGACTGCTCGAGGGCGTGATTGAGCCGGAGCGCCAGCCCTGCGCTCACTACCGCGGAGACCGCCAGCAACAACGCAAAGGCCCCCGTCACCGCAAGCGCTGTCCGATGCTTCGCGGCAAACTTGCGAGAGCGGTACAAAGCCGACGGCGGCCCCGCTTCCACCGGGTTGCCGTCGAGATAGTTCTGGACGTCGCGAGCGAAGCCGCTAGCCGTCTCGTAGCGTCGGGTGCGGTCCTTCTCGAGCGCCTTCATCACCACCCAGTCGAGGTCGCCCCGTACCGAGCGCTTCAGTTGCTCCGGTTCAATACCGCGGCTCGCGGCGATCGTCTTGAGCTGATCGCCCGAGCCGGAGAGGCGGAGGCTCGGGCTAGGCGGCTCCTCTTGCTTGATCCGCCGCAAGATCTCATCATAGGCCGCCTGGCGTAGCCGGTCGCGATCCAAGGGTGTCGTACCGGTCAGTAACTCGTAGAGCATGACGCCCAGCGAATAAATGTCGCTGCGGGTGTCGACGTCGAGCGCCGAGAGCCCAGCCTGCTCGGGGCTCATGTACTCGAACGTACCCACCGCCGTGCCGAATTGCGTGAAGATCGTCTTCTCAGTCAGTGGCTGGCCGATCGCCTTGGCGACGCCGAAATCGATCACCTTGGGAACGGGACCGCCATCGAGAATCGTGACCAGGACGTTGGAGGGCTTGAGATCGCGGTGGATGACCCCCTTCTGGTGGGCATGCTGGACCGCCCGGCAGATGGCGACAAACAGGGCCAGCCGCTCGCGAAGCGGCAACCTCGCCTCGTCGCAGTAGCGGGTGACCGGGACACCGCGCACCAGCTCCATGACGAAGTAGGGTCGTCCCGAGTCGGTGGTACCGGCATCAAAGACCCTTGCGATATTGGGATGGTCCATGATCGCCAGCGCCTGCCGCTCGGCCTCGAACCGGGCGACGACCTGCGTCGAATCCATTCCCGGCTTGATCACCTTGAGCGCAACCTTGCGACGGAACGGCCGGTCCTGCTCGGCCATGTAAACGACGCCAAAGCCGCCCTCGCCGATCCGTTGCAGAAGCTTGTAAGGCCCGATCCGGGTCTCGACGGTTTCGGCCGAAGGAGTGGTCAACGAGGCCGTCAAACTCTGTGGTTCGAGGAAACTCTCCTCTGTCGCCCGAGCGTGGTTTTCGAGCAGACGTTCGACCTCGACGCACATCTCCTCGTCGTCGCCGCAGGCCTCACGCACCAAGGAATCACGTTGGTCGAGGTGAACCTGAAGCGCTGCGTTGAACGCCGCACAGATTTGATCCCATCGCTCCTGGTCCATCCGTTCACTTCCCTCGATGCCGCTGGCACATTTCCCGCCGTGCTCTCCGGAACCGCGCTGAACCATCGTATGTGAACGAGTGGTTCTCGCCAAGCAGCGCCGAGGTAGACGATTGTCCGATCTCTCACTTCGACTTGTCCGCGTGACAGCATAAGTCGATCACGACGGTGCTCGCCAGGATCAGGATGTCGTCCTGGCCGTCGGCGATGTCGACGCCGTAGCTGTCGTTCCACGAGAAGAACTCTTTGGAGACGGTTGCGACGGTCGAGCCCCGCCTTTGGAACGTGTATTCGTAGTCGAAGAAGCTGCCCGTAGCTTCGAGATCGTCGGGACCGGGTACGTCCACGGCGAATTTGCAGAATGCCAGGGTGAACAGGTGCTTGCTGACGACCGCGGCAAGTTCTCCGTCGCGCACGATCTCGTAGGTTGGCCCCCAGGAGAGCAGCTTCTGGTGGATCTCGGCAAGCGTCTTGCCTTCCATATCCTGGAAAGCGAGTCGCCGACCTAGCACGGGAAAGGCATTACCGTCCACAAAGTAGACGTCGCGCCCGTCTTGATCGAGAATCCGATAATCGTCACCCCAGCAAAAGAGCTTCTGCTTCATCGCGTAACGCATGCCAATTTCCTCCGACCATGCCACTCTTGCGGCCTGACTTCTTGGCAGCCAGGCCATCCCAGGGTCCGCTCCCGGATCACGATCCACGGTTCCCAACCTCATGCCGGGAGATGTGGACGTCTGGAGCGTAATGCCATCTTCCATCGCCGACAAGCAGAGGATGCCCCAGAATTACTCTGCGGACCGGCTTGCTGAACCGGCTTGCAGGCGGCCGGGTGGGACAAGTTAGGGAGTCGCCAGCCAAGACCTAATGTGGCACCGGGCCGGCTTCCCGCCGCTAACTCCGCTGTACCTCGCTGCGGCCGGTCGCGAGCTGGGGCTCGCGGATGGAGGTTGACGGGGTCTGCATGGTCAGGTGATAACTCCAGGCCGGTTCAGCCGCCGGGAAGTCGGACCGCGAATGCACCCCGCGCGATTCTTTGCGCTCGCTGGCGGCGGCGATCATCAGGCGGGCGGTGAGCAGCATGTTTTGCATGGTCCAGCCGGCGGGGTCGTCAAAGATGTGGGGCAGGACGTAACGGCACCAGTGATCGACCTGGACCGCAGCCTCGTTCAGCCCGGCTGCGGAGCGGGTGATGCCCATCTTGCGCCACATCAACGCACGCAGCGACTTTCGGAGGTCGTCGAGGTCCATCTTGGCCCGACTCTCCTTGCCAGGAACCCGGCTTTCGGCCGTCGAGATAGGCGGCACTTCGAGCTGCCAGAGGCCCATGCGTTCGAGCTCGGCGACGATGTCTCCGGCCACGCGCGCCCCGTAGACCAGGCCTTCGAGCAGACTGTTGGACGCGAGCCGGTTGGCCCCGTGTAGACCCGAGCTGGAAACCTCGCCGGCCGCCCAGAGGCCGGGCAGGGTGGTGCGTCCGGTTTCGGTGATGGTCACGCCGCCGATCATGTAATGGGCACCCGGGCAGACGGGGATGGAATCACGCGTGATGTCCAGATCGAAACTCTGGCAGAGCCGGTCGATTCCCGGAAAGCGGTGGCGAATGAAGTCGGCGTCAAGGTGGGAGAGATCCAGGTAGACGTTGGGATGATGGGTCTTGGCCATCTGGCGGGCGATCGCCAGCGAGACGTCGTCGCGCGGCGCGAGCTCGGCCAGAGGATGCGACTCGGGCATGAAGCGGTGGCCGTTCTTGTCGCGGAGGTAGGCACCCTCACCGCGGAGGGCCTCGGTCAAGAGATGTCGCGCCGAGCCGGCCATGTAGAGGACCGTCGGATGGAACTGCATGAATTCCATGTCGCGGAGCTCGACCCCCGCCCGGTAGGCCATCGCGTGGCCGTCTCCCGTGGCGATGGGCGGATTGGTCGTCTCGCGGAAAAGCTGACCGCTGCCTCCGGTCGCCAGCACGACGGCCCGCGCCCAGACCAGGGCAAACCCACGCCTTTTGTCCCAGACCAGCACGCCACGACAGCGCCCTTCGTGGGTCAGCAGATCGATGGTCGAGCAGTTCTGCCAGATCCGGATCGACCTGCGCGATCGCGCCTGGAGGATCATCGCCCGCATGATCTCACGCCCGGTCTCGTCACCCAGGGCATGGGCAATCCTGGCATGCGAATGGCCCCCTTCCAGACCGAGCGAGACCCGGCCGTTGACCTGGTCAAAATGCGTCCCCCAGCCGATCAGCTCATTGATTCGCGCGGGGGCCTCGCGCACTACCATCTCGACGACCTCGGGCACGCACAATCCCTTGCCGGCGGCGATGGTGTCGGCGATGTGGTGGTCAAACCGATCCTCGGGGGCAAGGACGCCGGCAATGCCTCCCTGGGCGTAATGGCTGTTACTCTCGCGGACCTCGTCCTTGGTGACCACGAGCGCCCGGTAGTCGTCCGGGACGCCGAGCGCGGCACGGATTCCGGCGATCCCGCCACCGATGATCACCACATCCGTGAAGTGATGAGGCAGCTCACGAGGATCGAACCCGACCAGGTAGCGGCGCGGCAGTGCAAGAGGAAACAGCATGGGACGTCCGGCGACTCGACAGCGAGACCAGGAAGGGTTTTACTTGCTCCCAGCCGGGGCAGTGGTACGGGGCGGCGCGGCACGATTCGCTGACGCCGAGCGGGTTCGCGCCAGCGAGGTTCTGTAGCCTTCAAACTTGGACCGGAATTCCGGCGGAGGCTTGAAGCTGATGCCCTCGATATTGTCCTTGGTGTCGTCGTGCACGGTCTGGCCGCGATCCTTTTGATTCTTGCTGGAGAACCGCTCCTGGCGGCCGAAACCGGGTAAGTTGGCCGAGGGTTTGTCGGTCGCCTCGCGGTCGCCCGGCTTGACCGTGATTTCCCGGCCTGGACCGGCGGGAGCCGACTTGGCCGCCTCGTACTTCTTGACGAACTGCTCCATTTGCTCGCGTGTCATCCCCGTCTCCTTCTCGAGATCGGGCGTGACGGCATCCTTGGCCAGCAGATCCTTCACGGTCCGGAGCACCATGTCGGTCTGCGACTGGCCTTGTGGCGCGATATCGTCGCCCGAGGGATTGTCCGGATCGGCGGCCCGCGGCGACGGCTTGCTCTCGTCCTTGGCGCCTTCCGCCGTGGATCCCGGCCCCGGCCGGCCACCGCCGCCAATCGGGCTTGGCCCCGCGGTGCCGGACTGCTTGCCTTCACCTGGCTGACCGGTCGGCTGGCCGCCACTGGGCTGCGACCCCGCGGCAGGAGCGCCTCCGGTTTGATTTCCCGAGCCCCCTGGCTGGCCGCCCTGCGACGACTGCTGGCCGCTGCCTGATCCTGGAGAAGGAGATCCGCCCTGGCCGCTTCCCTGGCTCGACTTGCCGCCCTGGCCGCTTCCCTGGCTCGACTTGCCACCCTGGCCTTGCGATGCTTCGCCCTTGCCGCCCCCTTCGCCCGGGTTCTGGCCGTTGCTCGCCTGGGACGACCCGCTCTCACCGGACTTGCCCGAGCCGTTCTGACCACCTTCCTGACCCTGCGACTGGCCGCCCGATTTTCCAGCCGAGCCGCTGCTCGATTTCTCACCACCGCCCGGCGATGGGTTTCCGCTCGAGCTCGGAGATGACGACTGCGCCCGGAGCCTGCCTGCTTACCCTGTCCCGGCGAAGGCTGGCCGCTGGAGCTGTTCGGAGCGCCCTGGCTGCTCTCGCCTTGACCGGAATTCTGGCTCTGCCCGTCGCTGTTCTGAGTCTTGCCCTGGCTCTGGGCCCCCTGGCTCTGGGTGTTCTGGCCGGCCGGCATATTGCCGTTTTGAGACGCAGACTGGCTCGTTTGCTGACCGGACTTGGAGGTCGGGTCACCCTGGGTTCCCTGCTGACCCTGGCTCGTCGACGCGTTGTTGTCGGTCTGGCCAGGCGGCATGGTTTGGGTCGGCCGGGGCTGTTGCACGTTACCAGCCGGCTGCTCGGGCTGGGGCTGGGCCTGGGTCGGATTGTTGGCGTCCGGTTCGGTCGATTCCTGCGTCTTCCGCTGATCGGCCTTCTTGGTTTCCGGCGGGCTCGTGTAGGTCTTGTTCTTCTCCTGGTAGTCGCTCTTCTTGGTCGCAGCTTTCTCGCCAGAGGTGGTCGCGTCCTTGGACATCTGCCGATCGGTCTGGTTCTTGGTCTGCCCGTTGCCCTTTCCTTGCTGAGTCTGGCCCTTGTTCTGATCATGAGCACCGGCGCCATTCTTCGTGGTCTGCCCGTCCGGCGAATCCTTGGACGTCGCTTGATCGGCACCCGCCTTGTCCTGAGCCGCTTTCGTGCTCGAGGCATTGCTCATGCCGTTCTTATCGAGATTCGTCTGATCCGTTGGCTGGCTCTTGGTGGCCTGAGCGTCCTTGGCGGCCTGTCCATCCTTCGAGGTCTGAGTGTCCTTGGCGGCCTGTGGATTCATGGCATTCTTGGTGTTCGGATCGGCCGCTGCCTGCTTATCACCTGCCTGCTTATCACCTGCCTGCTTATCACCTGCCTGCTTGTCCTGGGCGTTCGCGGCATTGCTGCCGGCAGTGCCCTTCTGCTCATTGTTTTGCATCTGGGTGCTGTCGCTGGCCGGGTTCTGCTGGCCGGCTGGGTTCTGCGAGTCCGGGGCGCGCTGGGCTCTCGGGTCGGATGAGCGATTCCGTTCGTCCTGGGTAATTCTGGGGTCGTTGACCTGGTTGCGCGGGTCGCCCGGCGGCATCGGCTGCTTCGCATCCGGGTTGGCCGGGTTGCCGGCCGGCTGCCCCGCCGATGGCTGAGACGTCGGGTTCGCGCCGGTCTTCGGAGAACCGTCCGGATTCGTGTTATTGCCGGCTTGATTGCCCTGCTGTGGGTTTCCGGCGGGGTCACGGCTCATCGATTTGTCCGAAGGATTCGCATTGTCGCCAGGCGCCTGGGGCTGTCCGGTCGTGCTGTTCTGACCGGTCTTCGATGGGGTGCCGTCCGACTTGCCATTCGCCTGAGAACCATCGTTCTTGGCGTTGGCGTTCTGTGCGGACTCTGATCCGGGCTGGCCGGGTTGCGTGTTCGGAGTCCCTTGCGCGGAATCGGTCTTCTGGTTTTGCTGTTCGGACTTGCTCCCGGTACGGCTCCCTGTCGATGCCTGGCCGTTCGGTTCGTTCTTCGTGCTGGGCTGGCCGGCGGTCTTCTCGCCGCCATTTCCCTGGGATGAGTTTGCCTGATCACCGGCATTCTTTCCGGCCGGCTGGCTGTCGCGAGATTGCGGGTTGCCTTTGCCGGTCTGCTGTTGCCCGCTGTTCGTCTTGTCCGACCCGTTCTGCCCCGCTTGGTTCGATTGGGAGGTGTCCTGCATGTCGCCCTGGTTGCTGCCGCCTTGCATGGCGGAATTCGAGTTGCTGGCCTTGCCGCCTTGAGGTTCGGCCGGGTTGCCGTGAGTGTTCTTGCCGCTCTGAGAGTCGGACGGGTTCGCGGGGTTCTGCGAGTTCGCCTGGCTTCCCTGGCTTCCTTGGTTTCCTGGATTCGCCTGCGATTGTGTCTGACCGGCCGATTGCTTTTCGCCGGCAGCATTCATGCCCTGAGCTTCAGAGCCGTTGCTCGCCTTGTCCGTGTCCTTGTTCGGCGTGCCGGTGGACGACTGACCGGACGAATCCGAAGCTTTCTGATCCTTGTTCAGGTTCGTGCTGGACGCATTCTTCGACGTACCCGCACTGTCCTTGGCGCCCGAGCCCTGCGTGCCCTGGGGCTGGGACTGCGCATCGGGGTTTCCATTCGCTGGATCCGGATTCGAACCGCCGGCCGGATTGCCGTTGTTCGCGTTCTTCGGTGCGTCCTTGCTGTTCGGGCTGGTCTGGGCATTGTTGCCCGTGGCCGGATTGCTCTTGCCGTCCGATGGGGAACCCGCCTTGCCGTCCGGGCGATTGCCGCCCTGATTGGCCTGATTCGTCGCGTTGTTGCCCGTGGTTCCCTGGCTGGGCTGCGAGCCGGTCTGCGGGGTCTGGGGATTCGTGCCGTCTTGCGGGTTGCTCCGATCTCCCGGAGTGACCGGGTTGCTCCCCGCGTTGTTCGACGGGTTCCCCGCGTTCTGTCCCTGGGCACCCTGACTTGGAGGGCTGGTACCGGCCTGCGGCGGGTTAGTACCTGCTGGATTACCGGAATTTGGCGAGGATTGATCGGTGCCTTTCTGTCCGGGCTGAACCTGATTGCTCGGGTTGCCGGCGCCTGGGCTGCCCGGGGTTGCGGGTGGCGTGGAGCCAGTATTTCCCTGTGCGCCGGCGGGGTTCTGCATCGCGTTGGCGTTCGGCTGCGGGGTGTTCTTGCCGCCGGTGTTGCTATTCTGATTTTGAGCGCCCGTTTGCGGCTGCTGCGCGCCGTCGTTCGGGTTTCCGCCTTGCGGGGTCGTCTGGCCGTTCGACTGCGGAGGCTGCGCGTTGCCCTGGCCGGAATTGGGATTGAGCAATCCCTTCTTCTGAAGCCCCTCGGTCAGCTTGCGGAGCTGGGGATCGGTCGTTGGCGGCTGCTGGCCCCCCGCGTTGTTGTCCTGGCCCTGCTGGCCGGCAGCGTCGGGGTTGGCCGTACCCTGGTCGGGAGCCGATGATCCGTCCTGTGCTCCTCGGGCCTGGCCGGGCTGCTGGTTCTTACCGGCTCCCTCCTTGTCCGATTCGCTCTTGCCCTGCTGGTCGTCGGTCTTGCCGTTCTCGGTCTGGTCCTGGCCGGTCTGCTGGTCGGGAGGTGGAGACTGGTCGGCCTGCTGCTCGGTTTCCGCCGGCGGGGGCTGTTCGAACTGCTGACGCTCCTTGGCCTGTTTCTCGTCGATCTTCTGCTTCTCTTCCGGTGCGACGGCCGCGGTAATCTCGATGAGCTGGGAGGCCGTTTGAACACTGTGCGAGGCCGGTTCGTGGTTATCGCGCACCGTCAGCCAGTATTTCAGGGTCTGGCCCGGCTTGACGCGCAACTGGGCCAGGTCGATGACCTCGGTCGTCCGGAACTCCGGCGCCGTGGGCCGGCCCTCGAGGACATTCTTGGAGACGAGGCTCTCGTTTTCCTGGTTCACGTGCAGCGTCGCATCCTTGATGCCCTGGTCGTCCCAGCCGCTCATGACCATGTTGACCTTGACGTTGGCGGGCACCTTGATGGTCGGCCGGTCAGGCTGAAGGAACTTGGCCTGCGGCGGTCGGTCGGCGATGGCGTGGATGTCATAAACGACCGGGTTGGGATTGAGCTGGCCGCCGGTCGTGCGGAAGTTAATCGTGTAGGTGCCCGACTTCGTGACCTTGAACTGGCCGGTCAGCTTGCGGGAATCGTCGTCGGCCACGGACATCGGTGCCGGGTCGCCCGCGGTCAGGTTGAGCGTGCCCCCCCGGGACGGCTCATTGGTCGTGGCGTGAACCGTGACGGTGGTGTCTTCGATCGCCTCGACGTTGCCGCCCTCGATATCCTTACGCGGCGGGATCTGGGTGTACTTCGGGAAGTCGTAGTCAATCCGGACCGAGATCACCATGGGAGCGGGTAGCACGCGGAGTGTGTAGTGCAGCGACTCGGCGTCGCCCCCGGTCACGTAGTAATCCATCGACTGCTGGACGTTGTTGAACGTGAGCTGCCACGGATCGTACGTATTGGCGCCGGCCTCAAACTCCTTGATCGCGTAGAACTTCCCGCCGTCGACGCTGTAATGCAGCTTCACGGCCTGAGGCCGGACACCATAGTTGGTGTCGACCGAGAAGACGACCTGCTTGCCGGCCACCACCTCGTCATCGCCCGGCTTGATGGCCATGAGTCGGGTATTGGTGGGGCGAACCACGTCGGCGAGGAATGCCCGCTTGGTCGAATCGAGAATGCTCTTGGGCTGGATCGCGGCGTACAGGATGAAGACCACAGCCACTCCGCAAAGCGTGTAGAACGCCTTCATGAGGTGCTGCTGGTTGACGACCTGATCGACCTCGACGTGGGCCAGATCGCTGACGGCCCGGGCTTCGAGCGTGGCAAGGACGGCCTTGGGCAGCCGGTCGCGATTGGTCCGCAAGGTCAAATAATTGACCAGGCTGTTCTTGAACGTCGCGTCCATGCCCTCAATCGTCTTGGCCGCGTAAATCGAGTTGATGCGCAAGACCAGCGGCAAGACCACGCGCAGCAGGGTATACGCAAACGCCGAGGTCATGCCGACCACGAAGATCACCCGACGGATGATCAGTGGCAGGCCCAGGGCGTGGTCAAGAATGACTTCGAGAAGGAGCGTGCCCACGAAAGCCACGAGCAAGATGAGCGACGCCGTCACGATGTCGGTCATCTTGATTCGCTGCCGCGTGCGAGCCAGTTGATGATCGATAAACTGCTCGTAGTCGAGCAGCTTGCCGTGCGATTGCGTCTGCGTGGCCAAGCTCATAGCCGCTTACTCCGGAACGCGTCTGGGCCCAGATTCTCGACTGGCTTCCATTATACGCTGTAGTGTCCTGAAAAGAACGGCCGCCGAACGAATCTTTTCAGATTCAAGCCCACACGACTTCCTGATTTCCCTCGATCACCTCCCCGATGATCCAGGAGGGAATCTGGGCCTTGTAGTTGAGGTGGCGGACGATCGACTCGGCGTAGTACGCGGCCACGATCATCACCAGGCCGATTCCCATGTTGAATACGTGAAACATCTCGTCGTCGGGCACGGATCCAGCCGTTTGCAGCCAGTGGAATACGGGAGGAATGGTCCAGGAGCCGCGAACCAGCCGGATGGCGCAGCCCGCGGGCAGGACGCGGGGCGGATTGTCGATCAGCCCCCCGCCGGTGATGTGGGCGATTCCATGCACGATCTGCTTGACCCGGTAGTTCCGGCGAATCAGCTTCACGGCGCGGGCGTAAATTCGGGTCGGCTCGAGGAACTCGTCGGCTACCGTCCGGCCCAGCGCCTCGACGTGGGAACCGGGGGCCAGACCGGCGTGATCGAAGGCGATCCTCCGCGCCAGGCTGTAGCCGTTGGAATGCAGGCCGCTGCTCGCCAGCCCGATCACCCGGTCGCCCACGCGGATATCCTTGCCATCGAGGATCTGTTTCCGCTCCACGACCCCCAGGCAGAACCCGGCGAGGTCGTACTCTCCGGCCCGGTAGAATTCGGGCAGGACCGCCGTCTCGCCGCCGATGAGCGCGCATTCCGCATCGATGCAGCCGTCGCTGATCCCGCTGACGACCTGGGCGGTCAATTCCGGATCGTCGCGGCTCATCGCGACGTAATCCAGGAAAATCAACGGCTCGGCACCGGCACAGAGACAATCGTTGACCGACATCGCGACCAGATCGATGCCCACCGTATTATGCCGGCCGGTCGCGAACGCCAGCTTGAGCTTCGTGCCGACCCCGTCGGTCGATGCCACCAGCACGGGATCGCGATAGGTCCGCGACAGCAGGCCGATCTGGTCGTCGAGCCGGAACAGGCCGGCGAAGCCGTCTTTCCACTCCATCACGCGCGGGGTGAAAGTTCTGCGCATCAACGGAGGCAGCCGCGCCATCGTCTCTTCGTACTTGGAAAGATCAACTCCGGCCGAACGGTAATCGAGCGAATCAGGCATAAAACACACAGGTTCTTGAAGTAAGCGAGGATTAGAGATACTTTATAAGTCCCCGGATCAGAACGAAAGGGCCGGCCCGTGCACCGTTCCTTCCCAGCCAACCCCAATATCCTACCTTGATTTCGTCACAGGAGATGCCAGCCATGACCCGTAAGTGGATCGGTTTTGCCGTGGTCGCCACCCTGGTTGCCGCCAGCGGCTTCGCCAGCCGTCTCTCTCTGGCTCAGGATCAGGAGAAGCACAAGGAAAACGAAACGCCTCTCGGCAAGATCATGCATGAGGTTCAGCAGTGCAAGCTCGCGATCAACAAGGGAGTTCGAAATCCGGCGTCCTTCAAGAAGGCCCAGAAAGACGTTGAGAAGTCGTCCGTCGAGCTGGTCAAGCTTGCCAAGAAGAGCAAGCCGCTCAAGGAAACCTACTTGAAGAACGCCAAGAACGAGTCAGATCCCAAGAAGAAATGGGATGAGATCATGGATGCGTTCATCAAGGCCTCCGAGGACCTGTCCGCTTCGGCGACCAAGACCGGCGCCGAGCAGAAAAAGGTCAAGGATGCCTTCCAGCTTGTCAACAAAACCTGCACCGACTGCCATACGGTCTTTCGTGTGGATGAATCGTCATTCTGAAACCGCGCCGGAAGTCCGGCAAATCGGAGGGTATCGACCGGATCCCGATCGGAGCCGATCGGGCGCCGGTCTCCGCCGTGCCCGGTCCGTCCCGCAATCGACAGCTTTTGCTCGGACCGGTCATGCCCACCGCGATGTCGTTGCTGGATTTGACACTCGACACCGTCGAGGCGAATCTGGCTCTTGATGAGGCGTTGCTTGTCGAGGCCGACGAGGGACGGGCAGGGGCGATCTTGAGATTCTGGGAGCTTCCTCGGTTTGCCGTCGTGCTGGGTGCGTCGCGTCGTGCGGCCGCCGATGTCCGGATCGCGGCGTGTGAGGAAGACGGGGTGCCGGTCGTCCGCCGCTCGAGCGGCGGGGGAACGGTGGTGATCGGTCCCGGTGCGCTGAATGTGACGGTCGTGCTCCCGAACACGGCCGCACCGGGGCTGTTTGCCGTGGATGTCGCCCAGCGCGTATGTGCTTGAGCGAATTGCTGGGGCGTTGCAGTCGGCCGATCGCCCGGTCGTGGTCGCGGGTTCGGGCGATTTGACGATCGCGGGTCGAAAGTTTGCGGGCAGCGCCCAGCGGCGGCTGCGCAACTGGTTTCTTGTACACTCTTCGATCCTGCTGAGTTTTCCGCTCGCGAGGATCGACCGTTACCTACCTGTTCCCGCGCGACAACCCGCATACCGGGCAAGCAGGACGCACGAGAACTTCTTGATGAACCTCGAATTACCGCGTACAATCGTGCACGGTTTGATCTGCTCGGCTTGGTCTCCCGCCACGCTTTTCCCGGCCTCGGATGTTCCTCACAACTTGCTCGAAACCCTGCTTTCCGAACGGTTTGCCAATCGATCCTGGATCGAGCGCCTGTGAAGACCCGCGAAGCGGCGGTCGGCTTGTTGCTGTTGCGCCTATAGTTAAGGGATGGGTGCTTCCGAGTGAGATCGATCGGGCCGGTGTCCGACCCAAGATCACGAGTCGCACCCCTCTTAACCAGAGACAAAAATGACACGCTCGATGGTCGCCAATCGCGGTAACTTGGAACTGATCGAGGCTTATTACCAGCAGTGGCGTAACGATCCGGAGGCGGTCGATAAATCCTGGCGCAACTTCTTTGAAGGTTTCGAGCTCGGCCAATCGCAAAGCGGCCCTGACAGCGCCGAGGGCCAGGCACCCGCGCAAGAGGCGATCAAGGCGGTCACCCGGCTGGTCGACGCCTACCGCGAGATGGGCCACTACCTGGCCGACCTCGACCCGCTCAAGCTGGTGCCACGGCTGCAATCTTTCGAGCAGCTTGAGCTTGCGAATTTTGATCTGTCCGAGGCCGACCTCGACCGGGTCTTTTACAGCAAGCTCGGACCGGGCAATCATTGCACGCTGCGCGAGTTGCTGGCGATTCTTCGCCAGACCTATTGCCGGACCATCGGCGTCGAGTTCATGCACATCCGGAACCTCGACGTCCGCCGCTGGCTGCTCGAGCGAATGGAGCCGATCCGCAACCGCCCCTCGTTCGACCTGAAGAAGAAGCGGCGGATCATCTACAAGCTGAACGCCGCCGAACTGTTCGAGAATTTCCTGCACAAGAATTACGTGGGCCAGAAGCGATTCTCGCTCGAGGGCGGGGAAATGCTGATTCCGCTGCTCGATGCCGTCATCGAGCGGAGCGGCGAGCATGGCATACTCGAGATCGTCATGGGCATGCCCCACCGCGGCCGGCTCAATGTGCTGGCGAATATCCTGCACAAGCCCTACGGGATGATCTTCAGCGAGTTCGAGGGCAACATGCCGGAGACCGTCGCCGGCGACGGCGACGTGAAGTATCACCTGGGCTTCTCGGCCGATCACACGACCCAGCAAAAGCGCACGGTCCACCTGACCCTGACGCCCAACCCGAGCCATCTCGAGGCCGTCAACCCGGTGGCGGAGGGCCGAATGCGGGCCAAGCAACGGCGGCATCCCGACAAGGCGCGGCTGCTCGGCCTGCCGATCCTGATTCATGGCGACGCCGCGTTCGCCGGCCAGGGGCTGGTGGCCGAGACGTTGAACCTGTCGCAACTGCCCGGTTATCGGACCGGCGGCACGATCCACATCGTGGTCAACAACCAGATCGGTTTCACGACCTCGCCGAGCGAGGCCCGCTCGACTCGCTACTGCACCGACGTGGCCAAGATGATCGAGGTGCCGATCTTTCATGTCAACGGCGAGGATCCCGAGGCGGTCGTCTACGTGGGCGAGCTGGCCACCGACTTTCGCCAGGCCTTCGGGCAAGACGTGGTCATCGACATGATCTGCTATCGCCGCCACGGCCACAACGAGGGCGACGAGCCGGGGTTCACCCAGCCGATCATGTACGAGAAGATACGCAACCGGATCAGCATTCGCGAGCTCTACACCGAGCAGCTCGTGATGTCCGGCGAGCTCTCCAGCCAGGAGGCCGAGACCATCGCCGAGACGTTTGCCGAGAAGCTGCAAGAGGTTTTCGAGGAGGTCAAGGTGCGGGGCATCGAGCCGCGCACGGTGCCGCCCGGCTACGCCACCGGCCCGTGGGCGAATCTCACGCCCCGGTACTCGTTCGAGACGGTTCAGACCGGGGTGCCATTCGAGGTGCTCCGGCTGATCACGGCGGCCCCAACCCACCCGCCGGCAGGGTTCACGGTCAACCCCAAGCTGTCGCGAATCTTCGCCGCCCGGGTCAAGACCTTGGAGTCGCGCGGGGCGGCCGACTGGGCCTACGCCGAGAACCTGGCGTTCGGTTCGCTCTTGCTGGAGGGCACTCCGGTGCGGCTCAGCGGCCAGGACAGCGGCCGCGGAACCTTCAGTCACCGTCACGCCGTGCTGATCGACCAGCACACCGGCGAGCGCTGGAAGCCGCTCAATCAACTGGCGCCCGAGCCAGCCCGAATTCTGCGTTTACGACAGCCTGCTCTCCGAGGCGGCCGTGCTCGGTTTCGATTACGGCTATTCGCTGGAAGAGCCCAACATGCTGATCATGTGGGAGGCCCAGTTCGGCGATTTCGCCAACGGCGCGCAGGTGATCATCGACCAGTTCATCGCCGGGGCCGAGTCGAAGTGGGGACGCGGCAGCGGCCTGGTCATGCTGTTGCCGCACGGCTACGAGGGCCAGGGGCCGGAGCACTCGAGCGCCCGCCTGGAACGGTTCCTCCAGCTTTGCGCCGAGGAAAATATCCAGGTCGCGGTGCCTTCGACACCGGCCCAGTATTTCCACCTGCTCCGCCGCCAGGTGCGCCGCAGCTTCCGCAAGCCGCTGATCGTCATGACGCCCAAGAGCCTCTTGCGGCACAAGCAGGCGGTCTCGCCGCTTGACCAGCTCGCCGCCGGGCAGTTCCACAATGTGCTCGTCGACGAGGCCGCCAGCGACCGGGCCCGCCGGGTCTTGCTCTGCACGGGCAAGGTCTATTACGACCTGATGGCCAAGCGCGAGCAGGCCGGCAAGCAGCGCGAGGTTGCCATCGTCCGCATCGAACAGCTCTACCCCTGGCCGGCCGAGGAGCTCAAGCAAGTTTTCGACCGCTACCGCGCCGCCCGCGACTGGGTCTGGGTGCAGGAAGAATCACAGAACATGGGCGCCTGGACGTTCGTGGCGCCGCGGCTCCAGGAGCTGATGGGCTTCCCATTCCAGTATGTGGGACGTGACGCCAGCGCCAGTCCGGCCACCGGCTCCAAGGTGGTGCACGATCACGAGCAGTCCGAACTGGTCGAGGCGGCGATCGGGGCCGAGGTGCCGCACCTGGTCACGGCGACCCCGATACGGTCGCTGGCCGCGATCGTCCAGCAAGGAGTTCACTAGCCATGGCCGCCGTTCCGATCACCGTTCCCGGCGTGGGTGAATCGATCACCGAGGGAATCCTGCGCGCTGGATGAAATCCGACGGCTCGCTCGTCAAGGCCGGAGACCCGCTCTTCGAGCTCGAAACCGACAAGGCCAGCAACGTCGTTCCCGCGAGCGTGACCGGGGTTCTCAAGATCGCCGTCGCCGAAGGTGAGACCGTCGCCATCGGTGCCTCGATCGGCACGCTCGATCCGGACGGCAAACCGGACTCAGCCGCGGCGCCCGCCAGGACACCGGCCTCCGCGGCAGCCGCCGCGCCCCGGCCTCCGCGCCGACCAGCGACGGTGCGGCCGCGGCCGCGCCGATGCCACTCGCGCCCGCCGTCCGCCGTCTGGTGGCCGAAAACCAGATGGATCCGTCACAAATCGCTGCCACGGGTCGCGGTGGGCGGCTCACCAAGGGCGACGTTCTGGCCCACATTCAGGCACCCGCTGCCGCCGGCGACGGAGCCAGAACCGCATCAGCCGGGCCGCCCGCCGGCAATGCCCCGTCATCAGGTACGGCCGTTCCGCCCCCGGCCACCGTCCCGACCCCGGCGGCGCAGACCGCGACCGCCGGCCGAGAGACGCGGCAGCGGATGAGCGGACTGCGGCAGCGGATTGCCCAGCGTCTGGTCCAGGCCCAGCAAACCGCGGCGATCCTGACCACGTTCAACGAAGCCGACATGTCGCGGGTCCAGGACCTGCGTGCCCGTTACAAGGAACTCTTCCGCACCAAGCACGGCGCCAGCCTCGGCTTCATGTCGTTCTTCGTGAAGGCAGTGATCGAGGCGCTCAAGAGCTATCCTTCTGTCAACGCCCAGATCGACGGCAATGAGATCGTCTACCATAACTATTACAACATCGGCGTCGCCGTGAGCACAGATCGCGGCCTGATGGTCCCGGTGCTGCGCGACGCCGACGCGATGTCGTTCGCCGACATCGAAAAGGCGATCGCCGCTTACGCCGAGAAAGCGCGTGGCGGCACGATTACCGTCGACGATCTTCAGGGTGGAACGTTCACGATCACCAACGGCGGAACGTTCGGCTCACTGCTTTCCACCCCGATTCTCAACCCGCCCCAGAGCGGGATTCTCGGTATGCACGCGATCAAGAAGCGGCCCGTGGTCGTGGACGACCAGATCGTCATTCGGCCGATGATGTACCTGGCGTTCTCCTACGATCACCGCATCATCGACGGCCGCGAAGCCGTCAGCTTCCTGGTCCGGATCAAGGAATCCATCGAGGACCCGGAACGGTTGCTGCTGGCGCTCTGAACCGACCGCCGATTCGGGGAGCCAGCTTCGTTCACGACAAGAGGAGCCAACGGTGGCACAGCGGTATGATCTGGTCGTCATCGGCGCGGGGCCAGGCGGCTATGTGGCGGCCATTCGCGCCGCGCAGCTCGGCATGAAGGTGGCCTGCGTCGAGAAGCGGCCGAGCCTCGGCGGCACCTGTTTGAACGTCGGCTGCATCCCGAGCAAGGCCATGCTCGACTCGAGCGAGCTGTATCACCTGGCTCGCGATCGCTTCGGCCGCCACGGCATCAAGGTCGACGGCCTGGGGCTCGATCTGGCCGCGATGCTCAAGCGGAAAGACGAAGTGGTCAAGAGCTTGACCGACGGCGTCCGCTATCTGTTTCGCAAGAACAAGGTCGAGTCCGTTCAAGGAACAGGGCGATTGACGTCGTCAACCACCGTTCAGGTCACCAGCGGCGACGGGGCACCGATCGACCTGGAAGCCGCTCACATCCTGCTGGCCACGGGATCTGAACCCACGGCGTTACCGTTCCTTCCTTTTGACGGCAAGGCGATCGTCAACTCGACGGGCGCCCTTTGCTTCGACAAGGTTCCGGAACACCTGGTGGTGGTCGGCGGCGGCTACATCGGCCTGGAGCTGGGCTCGGTCTGGAAACGGCTGGGATCGAAAGTGACGGTCATCGAATTCCTGCCGCGGATTGTTCCCATGGCCGATGTCGAGATCGGCGACCTGCTCAAGAAGAGCCTCACCAAGCAGGGGCTGGAGATGCATCTCGAGACCAAGGTCACTGGCGCCAAGGTCGAGGGCGCGAGGGTGACGGTCGCGGCGGAAACCAAGGATGGCAAGGCGCTCTCGGTGGTCTGCGACAAGGTGCTCGTGGCTGTTGGCCGCCGGCCCTATACCGATGGATTGAACCTCGACGGGGCGGCCGTCAAGGTTGAAGCCAGGACCGGGAAGATCGCCGTCGATGCCCATTTCCGGACCAACATTCCGACCATTTCCGCGATCGGCGATTTGATCGCCGGTCCGATGCTGGCCCACAAGGCCGAGGACGAGGGCGTCGCCTGTGCCGAGATCCTCGCGGGCAAGGCGGGTCATGTCAATTACGAGACGATCCCGAGTGTGATCTATACTTGGCCAGAGATGGCAAGCGTGGGGATCACCGAAGAGCAAGCGAAAGAGCAGGGGCTCAAGTACCGCGTCGGGAAGTTTCCGTTCCTGGCCAACGGCCGTGCCAAGGCGATGGACGAGACCGAAGGCCTGGTGAAGATCCTGGCCGACGCGGCGACCGACCGGGTGCTGGGCGTGCACATCATCGGCCCTCGCGCCTCGGACATGATCGCCGAGGCCGTGACGACCATGGAATTCGCCGGCAGCGCCGAGGACATTGCGCGGATCTGCCACGCCCACCCGACGCTCAGCGAGGCGGTTCGCGAAGCGGCCCTTGCCGTCGATAAGCGAGCCATACACAGTTGAGATGCCGAACCATTGCGTGGACGCGGGGTTCCACGGCCGTGCACCTGTCCGTCGCGTGATTGACGATCCCGGGGCTGATCTGGTAAGTTCCCTGGAAGAGATTTTGCTCCCGATTGGGCCCTCGCGGCACGATCAAGGAGAGGTGGCTGAGTGGTCGATAGCGACGGTTTGCTAAACCGTTAGACTGGGCAACCGGTCTCGGGGGTTCGAATCCCCCCCTCTCCGTTCGAGGTCGGACAACCTCGTGACAGCCAACCATGCCCGACCGACTGATGTTCTGACAATTCCTGCACATCATTCCCGCTTCGTATCCTCCCTGCGTGACTCCTGGGGAAGACGCCTGATGAAGAGCAACGCTCTTTATTTCGGATTGTTGGTATTGGTGGTGTCTGGGGCCGCCGCTGTTCGCCTGGTTGCCCTGAATGCGGACCCGCCCCCGAGCATGACTTACGCGTTCGTTTCCGATGAGGCCTGGTGGGCTCATAACGCACGCAACCAGGTGCTTTTCGGCAAATGGATCCTCGACGACTTCAATCAAGGAATCTTCGCCGCGCCGTTGCATACAGCCATGGTCTGGCTCAGCTTCACGCTGGGTGGCGTCTCGCTCGAGCAGACGCGGATGGTCTCCGCCCTCTGCGGATTGACCACGATCGCCCTGCTGGGATGGATGCTCACGCGAGAACTCGGACGCTGGAGCGGCCTGGCGGGCATGCTCGTTCTGGGGTTTGACTATTTCACGGTCTCTTACGATCGGGTCGGGTTCGTGGAGCCCTTGCCCACGGCGCTGATGACGCTCTCCGCGACCTTGCTGCTCGCAAGGAAATACCGCGTGTTTTCGCTGACACTTGCGGGCATCGTGGCCGTGCTCGCTTACTTTGCCAAGGCAAATGCCGTCTTCTTCGAGCCCGTCCCCGTTCTCTTCCTGCTGACCAGCCGCCTGCTCGCCCACAAGAGCGAGGATCCCCACCGCGCGCCGCTGGCAAGGGAGGTGGCGGCCTACGTTCTGGGAGCCCTTTGCTGCTTTGCCCTCTGGTTCGTGTTTTTCATCCGGCCCCACTGGGCCCAGTACCATCACGAAGTCGGTCGGCTGCGCGACGAGGCGAGACTGAACGGACTTCATGGCCTCTTCAATTTCTTCAAGTTCGCGCTGGCGGACCAGGGCGGAATTGCCAGCAATTCCATGTTCTTGACCCAGGCGCTTCTGCCTCTGGGGCTCTTCTGCCTCTGGGGAATACACACCGGGAGTTTTCTGGCCCGTCACGGCTTCCGGCATACGATCAGCAGGATGACGCAGCTCGAACGGCTGGCGGTGATCTGGATCTTGATGATC
Source organism: uncultured Planctomycetaceae bacterium (assembly GCA_963797295.1). Lineage (GTDB taxonomy): Bacteria > Planctomycetota > Planctomycetia > Isosphaerales > Isosphaeraceae > Aquisphaera. Next base: position 170,979 of record CAWCPP010000047.1, on the reverse strand, counting down.
CTGCCGTATTTCGTGATCAGCGTGAACGACTGGGATCGACGCTACCACATTTTCCTTGTCCCGATGACGATTCTGGGCGTGCATCTGCTTGGCTCCCGACGCTGGGAACCGTTTCATTTCAAGTTCAATCGCGGCCCGGGTCTGTCGAAACCCAGCATTCTGATCAGTTCAACCCTGGTGATGCTGCCGATCTTCCTTTACCTGCGAGCGCCGATCATTCCCTTGATTCACGCGGGAACCTCATCGCTTCGCATCGGCGCGCAACCGGGCCTTTCGACAGGGGCCGCCGCGGCACTGGCCACATTGAGCCTGGGCGTCTTGGTGCTCTTGACATTTCCAATCGTCTTCCGCATCCTGCCCAGCATGACCGTACGCGTGGGTATCATCGCCTGGCTAATGGTCGCCGCGCTGCTTCCCGCTCAACTCTGGTCGATCGGTACGGCGGCAAGCCGGTCCTCTTACACCATGCAGGAGGTGACAGCCAGGTTTCGATCGCTGTTGGGGCCGGACGTGCGCGTGGTCGATGGTTCCGCGTTTGTCCTTGGCACGCCCGGACGCAACCTGATCATGCTTGACCGGCAATGGGCCGGATACGTTTTCTACGGGAAGGCCCTCATTCCAAGCTTTCGGCCAACTCACCTGGCTGTCGCCGGGCAAACTGCGGAGGCCGATTTTGCCGCATACGCGGACGATCGCCTTTCGGGGTGGGGCAGCTATTTGCCCGGAACACTTCATATCTTCGAGTTTTGCCCCCGGGAATCCGGCGGCAAACGGTTCGCGGTGACGCTGGGCGAGATCAGGCCCGCACAGGGAAAATGATGCTGGCTAGCTCGCTCAGCCGCGCTCTCAATGGCGAGTTTCGACGGCCGCCAGCATCAGTCCACGATCCATCACGAATGAGCCTTCAGTTCTGGTCGATCCAGTTATTGCCGCTGGTCCACTGAGGTGGAGTTCGATTCATCCTGGGAGCGTAATAGTAACTTCCGGTGGTCGGATACACGACCGGCGAAAGCTCCGGTTGGTTGGGCGTCGAGAACGACGTTGCCTGTGAGGCGTACACTCGTCCGTCATATCCCCGCGTGTAAGTGAGCACGGGCGCGGCCACCGATCGGAAGGAAGATGTCGGCCCGTAGATAGACATCGACATGTCGCCGTAAAATTCGAGCGGCGAATAACCTCCGCCGACCGGCCAGTTCCCCCGAACCATGATGTAGGGAGTTGGCTGGAAGGTTCCCAGGCTCCCCGTCGCCGACGCCGGGGTCACACAGACAGGCCGCGGCGCAGGCGCGACAACCCGCACCCGCGGCGAATTGAAACGATCCTGGGCGACTGCGGCCCCGACCGGAAAAACCAACAAGGCCAGTACCGTGGTGGTCTTCAAGAAAACTCGGGGCGATAACCCGAAACGATTCATGGCGGCGGCCTCAAGGATGAAGATCGAGAAGAGGACGGAGAAAGCCCCGTCGACATTCCGCATACGTTCCTTGAGGAAATCTACCTGATGAATTGGGCTTCGGCAGCGATTTTTCGTGTCACGAGAGATTTCTGCTTCTCGTGATCATTTGATGCACTTCATCGAGAATCCGTGCCGCCCCCGAAGCCAGGGGTGAACGGAGAATCTCACGAAGCTTTGTCATCAACTCTTGTTCGCGGAGAACCAAGGAATCATAACCGACGGACGAATTTTTTCGCTGCAGTTCCACACTGAACCGCGGCTCATCGTTGCGCACATCGCTCATCGAGGCGTACTGAGAACGCACGCCGTCATGAGAGATGCCATTGGAAAGCGTGAGTGGTGCGCCCTCGGCAGGAATCCAGTCTGCGTACTCGCGTCCTCGCGGAGCCGCGGCCTGGCGGTCGGCAGTGACCAGAGACGCTTGACGGGTGGGCACTTCCGGGTGTCCGAGAAGGTCATCCATGGAAACTTCGAGTGCGACGGCTATCCGCCGCAATGTGCCGGCACGCGGTAACCCCGTCTTTCCGCTTTCAATCTGATAGAGCGCCGTCCGCGAAATCTCCGCGCGACTGGCAAGTTCATCCGGGCCCCACCCCCTGGAGTAGCGATAGTCTCGTACGCGCTGAGCCAAGGAAATCACTTGAGTCATCCTCGCCGTTGAGAATTGTGGAGAGAGGATCCGTCCAGAAACGACCGAATCAGACGAGCAACGTCCGGTCGTACGTCGTCGTTCGTCCTATTTCAAAAAAGCGTGTTGCCGTCTTTCAAAAATTTACAAAACCTTCGTTTGTCCGTCAAGTAGGCATAAGAAGAAAACGAATCCGTAATAAATAGGCTTGCCAGCCTTCGCGAAAAGAGAGAGGCACCCATAGTGGATCGCTGGTTCTTTGATAACTACATAATTTAATTTGCTAATTTCTGCATAGGCTCTGGTTTTCGTCCGTGCTTCAAGGCACGGGAATGGGCCGTATCGATTCGGGCCGCAAGCACCCCCGAAGCGTATGCACTGAGTCATTCAAGCGGAAAACGGAACCGCTGTACACGTTTGTTCAGCAGTTGTTCGATCCGCGGATTGAGGCGGCACGCCCACCATGAGCGAGAGAATGTGGCCGTGACCGTGTTGAGTCCTCGGACTGTCATTTAAGGCAGTACTACCAGAGCGGGCCTAGACGATAAAGCCGGATTGTCATGGTCTTATTTGGCAGCCTTGCGTGTCGTCCGTAGGGGCTCCCCCACGACCATCGTGCGCTTTTGGGGCCCGCCCCGCTCCCCCGTGCTCATCGTTTCTCGGGGGGCCGACCCTCCAGTTCCTGGAGAATCCCCGCCAGAAGCGCGGGGTCGCGCTTTGTGAGCAGATGCTCGATCCGCGACTCGGGAAACTCGAGCTTGCGCAAGCTTTCCTCGACGCGTTTCCAGAGCCGGTCGGTCTTCTTGCCTTCCGCGAGGTAAAGCTCGGTGGTCAGTTCGGAAAGCTGCTGGAACTTGATCGCGTCAAAATTCTTGTAGTATCGATCGATGATTTTCTTTTGATAGGGCGAATAGTCGGTCATGAATGACGGTCCTTCCGAATGCCAGAATCTCGTGCCGCGTCCATCCTACAAGAGCGCAGACTCGTCGGCCACAACGCCTCCGGATCGGCGCTTCAGGTGAGGGTGGCTAGAGCTGACACGTGCTTTTGTATTGGGACTAGCTCACACCACGAACTTCTCGCGGAACTGGTCGAGGCTGGCCCGGCGGCCGAGCAGGACGATGCTGTCGCCCGATTCGAGCGGCGTGTCGCCGCTGGGGGGGAACTCGACACGGCCATCGGCGCGTTTGATGGCCATCACCATCACTCCGGTGAGGCGGCCGATGTCGGCGTCGCGGAGTGTCAGGCCGGCCAGGGGGCTGTCCGCGTCGATCGGGATGTCGTTCATCTCGATGGCCAGGCTCGATCTCTGGGTCACCAGCTCGACGAATTCGACGGCCGTCGGATTTGTGAGCAGCGAGACAATCCGGCTGGCGCCGATGACCGCCGGCATGATCACGTGGTTGGCCCCCGCCTGACGCAGCTTCTTCTGACTGCTGGGCTGCTCGGCCCGGGCGATGATCAAGAGATCAGGAGACAGCTCCCGGGCCGTGAGCGTGATGAACACGTTGGCGGCATCGTTGCCGAGCGCACTGACCAGCACGCTCGCCCGTTCGATTCCGGCCTCTTCGAGCACCGCCTCGTCGGTGGCGTCGCCACCCATGTGTAAGAACCCGCGGGCTTCGATCTCCTGCACCCGGTTCGCATCAGTCTCGATGACCACGAGCGGCAGCCCCGCGCTGGTCAGTCCCTCGCAAACCAAAGCGCCCACCCGGCCGAATCCGGCCACGATGGTGTGCCCTTTTTGCGCCTCGATCTGCTTTTTCATGCGCTGATGTCCCAGGAACTTCTGGAACTCACCCTCGGTGAGCAGGGAAATGAATCCGCCCAGCGTGTAGGCCACGGAGAATAGCCCCATGGCAATGATCAACATCGTGTGCAGGCGGAGCGGCGTGGTCACCAGCGGATGGACCTCGGTCAGGCCAACCGCCGAGATCGTGATGAACACCTGGTAGAAGGCGTCCATGAAGGTCCAGCTCATCACGATGTAGCCGACCGTCCCGTAGACCAGCACGAACCCCAGAAGCGCGAAGCCGATGGCGATTCTGCGCCCGGGGCCCCGGCGCCACGGCGATGTCGGGTCGGGCAACGGGCCGCGAGCCTTGCCAGGCTCTGCGCGATCGAGGATCAACCGCCGCGGCGGTCTGCGAAACGGAATGGAAGGTCCTTTCCTTTCTGATTTGTTCCTTTCGCTTTCACTTCGCCTTTACGACACGCTCGAGCCCGCGGTGTGATCGCGTCGACAATCGGATGGAACCGCCGGCGATCAGAGCCGCAGGTGCTGGGCGATGATGTTCCGCTGGATGTCGTTGGTCCCCGAGAAGAGCACCCCCCCCACGCTATCGCGGACATCTCGCTCCAGGCCGCCCTCGACCGAGTAACCGGAGGCACCGAAAATGCGAACCGCGTCGAGGCTATTTTGAACGAAGCACTCGGATACGTGCAGCTTGGCCATCGAAGCCGCGATCGTGGCGTCCTTGCCTTCCTGCTTCAGCCAGGCGTAACGGTGAACCATCCACCGGCTGGTTTCGAGCCGTGTCATCATATCGACAATTCGGTTCGAAACCGACTGGAACTTGCCGATCGGCTGGCCGAACTGCTTCCGGGTGCGAGCCTGCTGGATACAGCGGTCAAGCTGGCGGTGCATTGTGCCCACCACGCTCGCCAGGATGGCGCCCCGCTCCCACTCGAGCGCGGCGTTGAAGATGCGCGATCCACGGCCTTCGCGGCCCAGCAGGTTTTCCAGGGGCAGCTCACAATCCTCGAAGACCAGCTCGCCCATGGGGGCGGTGCGCATTCCCAGCTTGGGAATCTCGCGGACGACGTGAAATCCCGGTGTTTCCCGGTCGATCAGGAAAGTGGTGATGCCCAGCACCCCCTTGGTCGGGTCGGTCGTCGCGAAGCAGAGAAAAATGTCGGCGATTGGCCCGCCGGTGATCCAGACCTTGCGGCCGTTCAAGACCCAGCGGTCGCCCCGGCGCACGGCGCGGGTGGTCATGCTGAAAATGTCCGAGCCGGCTTCCGGCTCACTGGCCCCGTTGGCTCCAAAGCTTCGACCGTCGCAGAGCCGGGGCAAGTAACGCGCCTTCTGCGCCTCGGTGCCGAATGTCAGGATCGGCATCGTGATGGTCCAGAGCGACGCGTTCAGGGCAAAGATCAGCCCCGTATCAGGGCAGCCGTAGCCCAGCCCCTCCATCGCCGCGACCGCCGTCGGAATGTCGGCGCCCTGGCCGCCGTACTCGGTGGCCACGGGCAGACCGAGAATGCCGAACCGCCCACACCGCTCATAGCCTTCGCGCAGAACTCCCCGCGCTGTTCCCGCGCGACCGATTCGGGATCGGCCAGCTCGTCGCGGGCGAACCGCGATGCGGCGTCGAGCCATTTTTGCTGCTGCTCGCAAAGACCGAAATTCATGACCACGACCTCCTTGTCTGTCGGTCCCTGATGATCGATAACCGACTCACGCTTTCCCGGCCCAGGTGATGGACCGGTTTTCAGGCCTTCACCCGAGCCTTCCGCCGGCTGACGCGAACCTCCTCGGACGGTGGCCGGATATTCAGAAAACAACGCTCCAGGGGAATCCAGGCCGCGAGGAACCGGCCCAGGGGCTCAAAGTAGCCTCCACTCGTGTACTTTTGTAAACCGGCCGAGAATGGCCCGGCCCAGCCAGCCAGATGATCGCTAAAGAAGCTGCGTTGGGCAAGATCACAACAGGCGGCCAGCTCCGCGGCTTGCCGATCGAAGATCGCCATCCGTGCCGCCATGCGGCGCTGGCGGATCAGCCAGTTCATGAACTCGAGTTCGTAAGCGATATGGTCCGTCCGGAGAGGTAGCTTGTGATCCTGCGTGAACCCGAACGCTCGATACAAGCCAACGAGATTGACCAGTGCCTCGGTGCGCTGGTCGTCCGTGATCGTCTTTTGATGATCGAGCGCGAACGGTGAACATCCTACCCGGGACCGGCGAACGCAGAGGACCCGGTCATACTCCGCCTTGAGATGCTCGAGCGGCTGGCATAATTCGACGATCAGGAATCGCAAGTCCAGCTCGCTGCCCGGAAGTTCGTGCTCCAGCACCGGATAGACCAGATCGCAGGCCCGCGCCGCAGGGCGTCCGCGGTGGCGATGGCCCGGCGCTGCTCTTCGCCGTTGAGAACCAGTCCCCACTTTCCGGTGTCCGGGTGCGAGAACAACGCTCCGAGAAACGCGTAAATTCGACACCGAGCCTCCTCCACCGAGTCGGCCTCGGTATCAATCGCGAACGCGATGCCACCTGTTCCAGGTGTCTTCTGATCGGGCCCCGCTTCCATTCCCTCGAGCCAGACTTGCTTGCTGCCCATCGACCCGCTCCCAACCGTTCATCGCCCACCGGGTTGCCGGAACTTCACATTTAGACCCAATTGAATTGCCTGTTCGGATCAGGATTTCGATGAATTCTGTTTTAACAGAAATCTCACGGCGTTGCATCGGGCTGCTTCGAAAAACAGCGCAGGAGCTAGGTTGGGCCCAAATGAAGTTGCAATCGAGCGACTGCGGCAAGGGTAATGAGGGGGACGGTTCCATTCCGATCGATGCGACCGGAAATGGAGCACGAAACGGGGATCCATGACGTGAGCCGGTTTGGTCAGGAACCTCTCAAAGTTCGAACTTCCTCTTCCAGCATTTTTTGCACGCGGTGGCGGGCGACGAAGACGAGGGCGATCGCCATGCCGAGTTCCTCGGCGACCTCGGCGCCGCGCGGTTTTCCAGGGCGGTCAACCGGAAGGCTTGCCAGGTCGTCGGCTTGACGCGGTGTTCGATCCGCCGCATGGCCAGGGCGAGCAGCTCGCGGTTGAACGCATCTTCCATCTTCTCTTCCAGGTCGGCCAGTGCATCGTTGGAATCGACGATCGCGTCGAGGGCGTCGCTGGTCTCGACCGATCTCGATCGGCGGGACGAGACGAAATCGTTGCGAGCGTTGTGCGTGACGGCCTTGAGCCACGCGCGGAAGCTGCGCCGGGTCGTACTGGAACTTGCTCATGGCCTTGAGCAATCGGACGAGCACGTCCTGAGCCACGTCGTCGGCGTCACAGTTCTGCGATCCCCACTTCACGCACCAGTCGCGGATCATCGGCCGGTACCGCTCGACAAACTCGCTCCACGCGGATTCATCCGACGGATTCTTTTGAAGCCGTAACATCAACGTCAAGGAGGTATCGCCGTCCGATTTCGGGTTCGCCATCGACGCGTCTCGAGATGGGAGTGCGGTGTCCGGGCAGCAATCCGATATTTGCGTCGCTATTTTAGTGGCAAGGCGACGGCCGAGATAGGGCCGTGGCCCCGGCAGGTATAGAAAACACAGCGTGGCCGCCGGCGCAGGCCGTTTGCGCCCTCCCCATGAACTCCCACCGTGGCCGCACGGTGTCGGCGGGTCGTCCGGCGGCTTTTCCTGTCGGGAGTGTTGGACGCAGTACGTAATACCCCCTCACCCCAGAATCGTGAACCGATACCGGAGGCTCTGGGTTCTCATCGTTGTGCATGGCCAGCGGCGTGTCACGTGACGGCGACCGCCTCAGTCGACTCACTTACTGAGCGGGCAGCGGACTCAGTTGGAAGCCCATTGCCGCCGCCTTCCGTTTCAGCGCCTTCAACATGTTGTCCTTCATCTTGGCCTCGTACTCTTCCATTGACTGCGTCACGTACTCCTGGCCGTACCTGAGCATCCTGTAGATCAAGCATGCCAACTTGTGCGCGGTTGCTTTAACTGCTCCGAGGCCGCCGATCCGACTGCGGATGCGGCGGTAGAACAGGCCCAACGGCGTCATTGTCCTGCCCACCGACTGCGCAGCCATCCGTAACGCGATGGTCACTCGGCTGGTACCCTTCCGATTACGGTGACGTCGGTTCGTCTTGTTGCTCTCATTCTGCGGGGGACAAAGCCGTAACCAACTGGCGAAGTGCTTCTCCGTGGGGAAACGACTGACATCTACACCGATCTCGGCCAAGATCACCAGAGCCGTTCCCACGTCGATCCCCTCGATCAAGGTCAGGTCTACGCCCAAGGCCTTGAATAGTGGGCCCGTGGCCTCGAAGCCGACATCGTTGCTCTTGTGCCCGCTCTTGCGCGGCTTGGCCGTGTGTGGTTTCTCCCCTGCCCGGTTGGGGAACTTCGCCAGTTCTGCTTGGATCTGTTGGTCGCACTCAGCGATCTGGCGATGATGAAACTGGTACAGCTCGTATGCCTGCCGAAGCTCGAAGAGATGTTCGAGCTCGCCATGTTCCGTCCAAGGCAAGAGCGATCTGCTCCTGGCTGCGATGGCATTGTGGATGACGCAGTTTAGCCAGCTCGTTGGGGTCGCGTTGCCCCTCCAGGATGGCACTGATGATCAACATGCCGGTAAGCCCCGTGATGTTGCTGACGACCTCCGTCAGTTTGACGTTCATCTGCTCCATGGCCTTCTGCATGTGCTGGACATGACTGCGCGGCGTAGCGGATCTGCATCTGACGCAGCCGCCAGTAGGCACGCACCGCGAGCACGAAATCGGGAGGCCGGAACGACGCGCGCAAGAGACCGTAGGAATGCAAGCGTTGAATCCACTGGACGTCCAGCACGTCGGTCTTCGGCCGTGCGCCGCAACGTGAAAGCTGCCCTGGTTCCACCAGATGGACCTCGAAACCCTCTGATTCGAGGAGTTCAAACAGGGCAATCCAGTAGACTCCGGTGGACTCCAAAGCAATCGTCTTGATACGACACTTCTTCAACCATGCGACGATCTCGTGAAGGTCGGCGGTGTTGGCACCGAACTGGCGGACTGGGTCGGCATCACGGTCCGCCGGGACGCAGACCATATGCATGTTGGAATGAACGTCGATTCCGGCCGCGTCCGGATTGATGACATTGAGCGCCGCCGCCGAAGCGGGGACGGGAACGGGAAATGACCGCTCACTTGACTTGCCCGGCTTGGCAGGCTTCTTCGGCTCTTGGTTTGGGACGACCATGGATGTCTCCGGTTGGACGATACGGATCGTGTAAGAACAAGGTGCCGCGTGCCAAGAGGGGTATCGAGGACGTTTGAAGTCTCCCCAACGGGATCAGTACCACGACGGGAGGACCCGACATGGCAAGTCACCAAAGAAAAGGTCGAAGCCTCTCGGGCCAAGCTTCGCTGCGGGCAAGGAGCACCAAAGGCAATACGGCCGCAGACACGCGTCACCAGACTCCAGAATGAAGCCAAACGGCACACAGAGCCAGATCTCCCGAACCAAAGTTCACGGGACGCGAGGGTGCCGCCGAAGGCGGCACGATAGGTTTCGCTTGCGCTTCAGGCTTGTAAGAATTGGGATTCGTGTTCTACAAGCCTGAAGCGCAAGCGAAGGCCATAATAGATGTGTTCACAATCGCAAATCGCCCGCGAAGCCTCGCTCCCGCTTCAGGCTTGTAATCCGTGGACGGGTATTTCTACAAGCGAAGGGTATTTTTGATTGTTTATGAACCAGAAGCGCGAGCGCAGGCCTGTCGCACCCTTCGCTTGCGCTTCTTGTACTGAGTGGTCGTCGTTCTTTACAAGCCTGAAGCGCAAGCGAAACCTATCGTGCCGCCTTCGGCGGCACCCTCGCGTCCCGTGAACTTTGGTTCGGGAGATCTGGCTCTGTGTGCCGTTTGGCTTCATTCTGGAGTCTGGTGACGCGTGTCTGCGGCCGTATTGCCTTTGGTGCTCCTTGCCCGCAGCGAAGCTTGGCCCGAGAGGCTTCGACCTTTTCTTTGGTGACTTGCCATGTCGGGTCCTCCCGTCGTGGTACTGATCCCGTTGGGGAGACTTCAAACGTCCTCGATACCCCTCTTGGCACGCGGCACCTTGTTCTTACACGATCCGTATCGTCCAACCGGAGACATCCATGGTCGTCCCAAACCAAGAGCCGAAGAAGCCTGCCAAGCCGGGCAAGTCAAGTGAGCGGTCATTTCCCGTTCCCGTCCCCGCTTCGGCGGCGGCGCTCAATGTCATCAATCCGGACGCGGCCGGAATCGATGTTCATTCCAACATGCATATGGTCTGCGTCCCGGCGGACCGTGATGCCGACCCAGTCCGCCAGTTCGGTGCCAACACCGCCGACCTTCACGAGATCGTCGCATGGTTGAAGAAGTGTCGTATCAAGACGATTGCTTTGGAGTCCACCGGAGTCTACTGGATTGCCCTGTTTGAACTCCTCGAATCAGAGGGTTTCGAGGTCCATCTGGTGGAACCAGGGCAGCTTTCACGTTGCGGTGCGCGGCCGAAGACCGACGTGCTGGACGTCCAGTGGATTCAACGCTTGCATTCCTACGGTCTCTTGCGCGTCGTTCCGGCCTCCCGATTTCGTGCTCGCGGTGCGTGCCTACTGGCGACTGCGTCAGATGCAGATCCGTTACGCCGCGCATCACGTCCAGCACATGCAGAAGGCCATGGAGCAGATGAACGTCAAACTGACGGAGGTCGTTAGCAACATCACGGGGCTTACCGGCATGTTGATCATCAGTGCCATCCTGGAGGGGCAACGTGACCCCAACGAGCTGGCTAAACTGCGTCATCCACAATGCCATCGCAGCCAGGAGCAGATCGCTCTTGCCCTGGACGGAACATGGCGAGCTGAACATCTCTTCGAGCTTCGGCAGGCATACGAGCTGTACCAGTTTCATCATCGCCAGATCGCTGAGTGCGACCAACAGATCCAAGCAGAACTGGCGAAGTTCCCCAACCGGGCAGGGGAGAAACCACACACGGCCAAGCCGCGCAAGCGCGGGCACAAGAGCAACGATGTCGGCTTCGAGGCCACGGGCCCACTATTCAAGGCCTTGGGCGTAGACCTGACCTTGATCGAGGGGATCGACGTGGGAACGGCTCTGGTGATCTTGGCCGAGATCGGTGTAGATGTCAGTCGTTTCCCCACGGAGAAGCACTTCGCCAGTTGGTTACGGCTTTGTCCCCCGCAGAATGAGAGCAACAAGACGAACCGACGTCACCGTAATCGGAAGGGTACCAGCCGAGTGACCATCGCGTTACGGATGGCTGCGCAGTCGGTGGGTAGGACGATGACGCCGTTGGGCCTGTTCTACCGCCGCATCCGCAGTCGGATCGGCGGCCTCGGAGCAGTTAAAGCAACCGCGCACAAGTTGGCATGCTTGATCTACAGGATGCTCAGGTACGGCCAGGAGTACGTGACGCAGTCAATGGAAGAGTACGAGGCCAAGATGAAGGACAACATGTTGAAGGCGCTGAAACGGAAGGCGGCGGCAATGGGCTTCCAACTCAGTCCGCTGCCCGCTCAGTAAGTGAGTCGACTGAGGCGGTCGCCGTCACGTGACACGCCGCTGGCCATGCACAACGATGAGAACCCAGAGCCTCCGGTATCGGTTCACGATTCTGGGGTGAGGGGGTATTACGTGCTGCGTCCAACACTCCCGACAGGAAAAGCCGCCGGACGACCCGCCGACACCGTGCGGCCACGGTGGGAGTTCATGGGGAGGGCGTTCGTATCCATTCCGTCTGGGTCAACCACCCGATTCTTGAGACTTGTAGGACTCTCTCCAGTAAGCTCGAATAAATTCTTCACCCTCGCTTGCGCTTTGGGCTTGTTGCAATTCCGATGCTTGGCGGTTGTGCGCCATAGGTCGGAGCAAAGCAGGCGAACGAACAGCGAATTGGAGACTTCGATGTCTCATCATGTCGCCTGGATTCATCAAGACGAGCCGCTCGCCTATTTCTTGACATGGACTATGTACGGCACCTGGCTTCCGGTGATGAACGAGGTTGGGTCGCGAAGCCAGGCCAGTTTCTTCCGCCGGACCCGCACCTCGAAGAAGTCTCCCGATCGCTCATGACCGAACCGCCGCTCTATCTGGACCCCTCGCAACGGGAACTCGTCGAGCACACGATCGCTGAGCATTGCGACCGTCGCGGCTGGCATTTGCACGCGGTCAACTGCCGGACCAACCATGTTCACGTCGTCGTCACCGCTCGAGGCAGGAAACCGAAAGACGTGATGAACCAGCTCAAAGCCTGGTGCACGCGCAAGTTGAAGGAACTTCTTGAGACGACCCGGCCGCATTCCATTCGCGAGAATTGGTGGACACAAGGCGGCAGCAAGCGGTGGTTGAACGACGATGAAAGCCTCGCGAGCGCAGTGGAATACGTCCTTGAATTTCAGGATCGTCCAAAACCACAAGCCTGAAGCGTAGGCCTTTGGCATTTTCCCTTCGTGGCGCTTCAGGCTTGCAACACGCCCGTAATTGGCTCGGCCCCTTCGCTGGCGCTTCAGGCTTGCAACACGCCCGTAATTGGCTCGGCCCCTTCGCTGGCGCTTCAGGCTTGTATAACGCCCGCAACATGTGTCTACAAGCCTGAAGCGCCAGCGAAGGGCGTTTTCAGGCTTGCAAGGCGCGGGCAATTGGCTCGTCCCCTTCGCTGACGCTTCAGGCTTGTATAACGCCCACAACATGTGCCCACAAGTCCACAAGCCTGAAGCGCAAGCGAAGATTTCCCCAAACGCCTCCCATCTCGCGTCTTCCGGATCCACCGCGCGAGGCTTTCCATCGAGGCCAACGTGATCGCCGCGGCGACGGGCTGCGCCAGCCGGTCATTCGTGATCGCGGCTTCCCCGTCTTGACCAAGTAGAGGCATGTCTTCACCACAATACGTCTCGAACGCATCATCTACGAGCGCGTCGATGGCCGCGTCGATGACATCGAGGAATGTCTGCTTGCCGGGCTGGGACCCCTGTTGATGGACCTCTGGCGGAGGCTCGGCCTGACCCTGGCCCTGACCGCCGGGACGATCGGGCGATTTTTCCGCGGCCTTGCTGCTGGGGCCCGAAGTTGCCGATGCGGCCCGATTGGCGGCGTCGGGGTTGATGCCCTCGCGCTGAAGCATGCGAGTGCGAAGCTGCTCCCAGGCCCGTTCCAGGCCGCTGGCGAGCTGTGCCCACATCGGCAGCTCCGCTTTCGCGTCCTCGGCGTTTTCCTCCTTCTCCGGGGCCTTTTCGGGCGTCTGGCCCGCGGGGCTGCTCGGGGTCTGGGGCAAGCTGGAGCGTTGCGCCACGGTCGTGGTGGTCGTGGGCAGGAAGTTGGCCAGGAGGGCGATCTCGGCTTCGCCGTGCGGCGCCGGTGTCGAAATTGCCGGGGACCACCGAGACGGTCAGCAGCGGGGCGATGAGGTCGAGCGCCGAACCGTTCAGGCCGAGTAATTGGGCCGCCTGCTGGAAGACGCCGGTGGTGGTGGCGGTGAGCACCGCGCCGGCCGATTGCCCGCTTCCGCCGGCCAGGTCTTCACCGGGCAAGTTGCCGGCGGTGGTGGCCTGGGCATCGAGGTTGAAGCTCAGCAGCGACGCCGCCTCGCGGCCGGCGGTGGCGGCGTAGAAGCTGAGCACGCCGTCGGACACGCCCGCGAAGCTCAGTGACGTGGGGCTGGGCACCGCGGCGCTGGTGGTGCTCTGGCTCAGGTTCAACCCCTCCGCGCCGCCGGTGAACAGCGCGATCCGGCCGTCGGCGGTGTTGCCCACCACCAGGTCGGTGTAGCCGTTGCCGGTGAAGTTACCCGCGAACCCCGAGCTTGGGTACACGCCGCCTGTTGAAATCGTCTGGGTCACGCCGCCCGCGCTGGGGTTGATCAGCGAGATCGAGTTCGAGCCGCCGTTGAGCGTGGCGATCTGCGTGCCCGAGCCGCTGAAGTCGCCCAGGAACAGGCCGTCGGGCGCCTGCCCCACGGGGTAGGTTCTTGCGTTCTGGCTGAAGAACCCGCTGCCGACGCCTGTAAAGACCTGGACGTTGTTGGCCTGCTGGTTGGCGACGGCAAGGTCCTGGGTGCCGTTGCTCAGGATGTTGCCCACGGCCACGGCCACGGGCCCGGCATCGGTACTGATCCGCGGCCCGGGGATCAGGGTGAAGTTCGAGCCAGTTCCCTGGCCGAGCAGGATCGACACGTCGTTCGACCCGCTGTTGGCGACGATTATGTCGGGCTGGCCGTTCAGGTTGGCGACCGTGATCCCGGTGGGGTTGGTCCCCACGTAGTAGCCGTTGCCGTCATTGAGCGCCGGGCCGAACTGGCCGTTGCCCAGGCCGGGATAGACGAGCACGTTGTTCGACCCGCTGTTGGCGACGATCAGGTCGGGGATGCCGTCACCGTTCAGGTCGGCCAGCGCCACGGCGCCGGGGTTGAGCAGGCCGGTAGACTGGTCGGCCAGCACGGCGGTCTGGCTGGTGCCGTACTCGACGACCACGCGATCGAGACTTTGGTCGGCGTAGATGAAGTCGGGCTTGCCGTTGCCGGTCAGATCGGCCACGGCCAGCGCCACGTCCTGGTTGGCCGCCCGATAGGGGCGGAAGGTGCCGTTGCCGTTCCCTTGCAACACGAGCAAATCGCCGTACGCGTTGCCGATCAGGAGATCGGGTATTCGGTCGCCATTGATGTCGGCGACCGTCAGACCAGAGGGGTCGAGGCCGGCGTCGTAGCTCACGGGTTTGGAGAACCCTCCGTCGCCATTACCGAGGTAGACGCTCACCCCTTTAGCTGTGAGCACGGCCAGATCCGCGTTGCCGTCGTCATTGAAGTCGGCGATCCGGATGACCTCCGCGGGGTACTGGGTCTGGATGGTCACGGGGTTGGCGAACCGCCCGCCTCCCAGATTAGCCAGAACGTCGAGCGTGTTGGAGCCAGGATTGATCGTCACCAGGCTGGTCGGCCCGCCCGGCACGAGTGGCGCGGCGGCCACGCCGACCGTGGCCTCCAGGCTGGTGACCTCGGGCGAGCCAGTGGGGTCGATCGCGGATAGCCCGGTCCCGGCGCGATAGGGCTGGAGTGGACCGAAGGTCCCGTTGCCCAGGTTCTGGAGGATGCTCACCTGGCCGGTGGGCTTGTTGGTGACCAGGAGATCAAGGTGCCAGCTTCCCGTCGTATTGACCGCCTGGACGTCGGAGACGCCCAGGCCCACGGGGATCGTCACGGCAGGCAGGAATTGCGGGGGAAAGGACCAGGGGATTGATCGGGAAGAAGACCGACAGCGTGCCGTCGCCGGCATCGCGGACGACCAGATCGGTGAGGCCGTTGTCGTTCAGGTCGGCCGCGATGACCTGTGCAGGCAGTGAGCCGGTGGCCAGCGAGCCGACCTTCACGAAGCCACCGTCCCAGTAGGCATAGAGGGAGATCACATTATCGTGGGCATCCACGCTGGCGAGGGCTGGGGTCTGATCGGTGTTCGGCACCCAGGCGATGTCGCGCGACGGATTGCCGGGGTTGACCGTGACGGGGGGCTCGAAGGTGCCGGGCTGCCCGGGTATGCCTTGTCGGTAGAGGATGTCTCCGGCGCCGTCAACGACCAGGACATCGTTGGTGCCGTCACCATTCACGTCGGCGACCAGGGGCGTGGCATGGCGGTCGTGGCGAACTGTCCGGCAGCGGTGGAAAGTGCCGTCGCCGTTGCCCAGGAGCACCGATAAGTCGTTGTCGACTTCGAATTAGCGACGGCCAGGTCCGGTGCGACCGTCGCCGTTGAAGTCACTCGCCGTGATGGACGCCGGGTTCTGTCCGACCGCGTAGGTGACCTCGGGCCGGAAGGTGCCGTCGCCGTTGCCCAACAGCACCGAGACTTCGCCCGGATAGTGTAGTCACCGTAGTTGAATTACCTGCCACAGCCAGATCGAGGCGGCCCTCGCCGGTGAAGTCACCCGCCACGATGGAGGATGGGCAGGTCCCCACCGCATAGCTGACCGGGGGCCGGAACGTGCCGTCGCCGTTGCCCAAGCAGCACCGACACTTCTTTCGAGAAGTTTCCGGTAACGTAGTTGTAGCCCGAGCCTGCCACGGCGAGGTCGATCCGGCCGTCGCCGTTGAAGTCGCCCGCCACGATGGACGTTGGGTCCTGCCCCAACGCGTAGGTGACCTGGGGCTGGAACGTGCCATCGCCGTTGCCCAGCAACATCGATACGGTGCTGTCGTACCGGTTTGCGACGGCCAGGTCGATGCGGCCGTCGCCGTTGAAGTCCCCCGCCACGATGGAGGATGGGCTACTCCCCACCGCGTAGGTGACCTGGGGCTGGAATGTGCCGTCACCGTTGCCCAGCAGCACTGATACGGTGCTCGTCGTACTGGTTTGCGACGGCCAGGTCGGTACGGCCGTCGCCTGTTGAAGTCCCCCGCCGCGATCGCTGTCTGGGTGGGACCCCACGGCGTAGGTGACCTGGGGCTGGAACGTGCCGTCACCGTTGCCCAGCAACACCGATACAGTATTGTCATCGTTGTTTACGACGGCGAGGTCGGTGCGGCCGTCACCGTTGAAGTCCCCCGCCACGATGCTGTCGGGCCCACTCCCCACGGCATAGGTGGCCTGTGGCTGGAACGTTCCGTCGCCGTTGCCCAGCAGGACTGACACGGTACCCTCGTTGGCGGAAGTGCCGCTGTTTACGACGGCGAGGTCGGTGCGGCCGTCACCGTTGAAGTCGCCCGTAACAATCGACGCGGGCCCCAGCCCGGCGGCGTAGGTGTCCCGTGGCTGGAAGGTCCCGTCTCCGTTGCCGAGCAGCACCGTTATCGCGCGCTCGTGGACTGACTCGTCTCCGCCAGATCAAGCCTTCCACCTCCGTTGAAGTCCCCCGCCACCAGGCTGGGATAGTTCGAGTCGCTTATCCCGGCCGTTTGGAGCGGGGACTGGAAGGTGCCGTCACCGTTTCCAAACAGGATTGTGATGAAGCTGTTGCTGTAGGCACTCGCGACGGCCAGGTCGAGCTTCCCATCTCCGTTGAAATCCCCCGCAACGACGGAATTGGGGCTGTTGCCTGCCGCATAGATCTTCGGCGTCTGGAACGTGCCGTCGCCGTTGCTCAGCAGTATCGACACGGTCTTGTCATAAGCGTCTGTGACGGCCAGGTCGGCGCGGCCGTCGCCGTTGAAATCCCCCATCGCTATGCCGTAGGGACCGCCCCCGGTCGCGAGCGATCTCGGGGCCTGGAAGGTGCCGTCCCCGTTGCCCAGGAGCACGCTGATCGTGCCGTCATTGTAGTTCGTAACGGCCAGGTCGAGTGAGCCTCCACCGTTGAAATACCCGGCGACCAGGTCGGCGGGAGAAAAGATGTTCCCGGCCGCATAGTCCTTCGGGGGTTGGAAGGTGCCGTCTCCGTTGCCCAGGACGATGCTCACACCGCCGGGATCGGTTCCTCCTTCCCAGGAATTACCCTCGAAGGCCACCGCCAGGTCGAGCTTGCCGTCCTTGTTGAAATCGCCGATCGCCAGGGCCGCCGGAAAGTCCCCCGAAGGGAAGTTCCCTGCCGTTATGGTTTCCGGAGGCTGGAATGTCCCGTCGCCATTGCCAAGCAGCAGGGTGATCGTATTCTGAATCCAGCCAACGTAGGGGTTTGTGGCGAAGACCAGATCGAGGTGGCCATCGCCAAAAAAGTCGCCTTCCACCATCGCCATGTAGGAGCCGTTCGAGCCGTTGAGGGGGGCGATTCCGAAACCGTCCGCAGGGCCCCGGAACGTCCCATCGCCGTCCCCAAGCTCAACACCCACCGGGGTTGCGATGTCGGGGATGCCGTCGCCGTTAAAGTCGCCGACGACCATCCCTTGAGGGCCGTAGAAACCCTGGGCGAGTGGAACCGGCTGGAAAGCGGGGGAAGCCGGCGTGAGGGTGGCCGACAATGTAAACTCACCAGCCTGTCCGTGCTGTCCACCACGAGATCGTAGTTCCCTGGCGGGAGGTGCTCGTCGATCTGATCGCTCGGGTCGCTGGGCGAGAGTCCAGCGCTCAAGACGAGCAGACGGCCATGTGGGTCGAGTAGACCCAGTCGGGTCGTGACCCCCTGGGCATGGACGATCGCCACCAGCCGATTGTCACTCTCCAGATCGATGCGGTAGGACGCGGTGGCGTCCTGCCCAGGAAGACCCGAGACGTCGGTTCGTAAGCTCAGGTCAGCCGCCGAGGTTCCTGAAGCGTGGTCGAAGCCGTGAAAGACACCGTCGGGGGTGGTCAGACCGCCCATCGTGTTGTTGTCGGCACCATTATCCACCTGGCCTCCCCCTGCTTGTTGGCGAGGGCGACGGTGCCCGTAATGTCAGTGTCGATCGTATTGCCCTGGACCAGGTTGTCGTTGGCGCCGTTCCCCGTAATCCACACGCCGTACTTTCCATTGGCCGAGATCACGTTGCCGGAATCCGGGGTCGTCCCGCCAATGATGTTGCCGGTGCAGCCGGAGTCCACTTCGATGCCGCTGGAGCGGTTACCAAGAGCGACCGTCCCCGAGACATCCGTGCCGATCTTGTTCCCGGCGACGACGGTGAACCCCGCGCTGTTCACGATCTGGACGCCATCGTACCCATTCCCGGAGATGAGGTTGCTCTCATCCTGAACCGCCCGTCCGCCTGCCGGATTGATCCCGATCCTATTCGAGGAGGACCCTTCGGCGAGGTATACGCCGTCGCCAGCAATGCCCAGCGAACGCGTTCGGTGATGTCGGTCCCGACGAAGTTACCGGCGACGACATTGCCGTCGGTCCCTGTGCCCCAGATGTCGATTCCGTCGTTGCCGCTTCCCGCGATCACGTTCCGCTCACCGACGTCATCAACGCTCTTGCCGTTGGTGCCGATCCGGTTGCTCGAGGCGCCGGCGGAGATCGCCACGCCGCCGCCGAAGTAGTTTCCCAGGGAGTCGCTGACCCCTTGCGTGCCGTTTTTCAGCGCGACCGATCCCGAGAGGTCGGTGCCGAGGAAGTTGCCCGCCACTGCGTTGCTCGCTGTGCCTTGACCGGTGATCCCGACGCCGGCAAACAGGTTGCCGCTGATCAGGTTCTGCTCGGCCGCGTCGTTAACCCCGTCGCCGTTGGTGCCAATGAGGTTGCCTGTTGCTCCCGCGTCGATCTCGACCCCCTCATTGTTCGGCATGGCCTGCGTGCCGGTCGGATCGGTGCCAAGGAAGTTGCCGTAGACCCAGTCGCCGCTCGCGCTGCTTCCAGTGACGTCAATGCCGGCCCCCTGGCCGAAGCTATTGCTTCCAGAACGCGGAGCGTGACTTCCGATCCGGTGATCGCCAGGCCGTCGCCCCGGAGGCCTGGGCGATCGATCGCGATCAGGGGTGTGCCGGCATAGCCCGGCTGGGACGGTCCGTCGATCAGAACCGAGTCGTGGCGGCGGCAGGGGGGAAAGCAGCGCGATCGTATGGAGGCCTGCCGGGAATGTCGAACTCGATCGTGCTGGTGCCGGTCGTGGCCTTGGAATCGAGGATCGCCTGGCGGAGCGAGCCGAGGCCGCTGTCTCCGTTCGAGGTCACCAGGAAGGTGGCCAGCAGCGTGCGGTCTTCGAGCCAGTCGAATCGCATCCGATCGCGGCGTGCGTCCCTGCCGAGCAAGCGGGTGGGCTGCCCGAGCTTTCCGGGAGGGCGAGAACGAATTCGGTGAATGGCCATAGCAATTTGGGTTTTCATCGTGTCTATCCGAAGTCGCTGATTTCCGCGTAGGGCGGGTGAAACCCACCGATTGATCATTAAGGTGATTGCTGGTGGGTTGCACCCACCCTACAAATTCCGGCCGATTTCATTCCGCGTAGGGTGGGTGAAACCCACCATTTATTACATGACTCAACATAATCTGGTGGGTTGCACCCACCCTACTCACCCATGGGTCGCTCGTTTCTCAATGTGAGGGGTAACGTCCGGCCCCAGTCGGGCTCGTATTGACCGGCTTTCACGAACTTCTCGAATGTGGACCACGGCCAATCCCGCGGGCTTGCGGCATAACCGTGCTTGACCGGGTTGTAGTGGATGTAATCGCAACAGTGCTCCAGGTCGGACTCGTCTTCGACCTGGTGCTCCCAGAATCTGCGTTGCCAGATTCCTCGCTCGCCTCGGAGACGACGAGAAGCGGAAACCGGCAGTTCCGAACCGCCCTGTTCGATCCACCGAACCGTGAACTCGCTCTTGATTCGCTGCCTCCGGTTCGAGTCATCATCGTCTCCGGGTGGAAGACTCCAGACGCAGTGGAAATGGTCCGGCAACACCACCATGGCTAGCGTCTGGAAATCGTTGGTCTCGCGCTCCTCCCGCATGACGTCACCAAGCAGATGGACAGCCTCCTCGTCGCGGAACATCGGCCAACGCCGATACGTGACAACCGTGAAAAAGCACGTCCCTCCGGGAACCAGCCAACGGCGATATTCGGACATCGAGGAATCCTTGTAAGGTGGGTGAAACCCACCGCATGATCAACAATTACTGCATAATCTGGTGGGTTGCACCCACCCTACCGAGCGGCCGCAGCGCCGGGTCGGACAACAGCTTGGCGCGCTCGGAATCGGGAACTTGCTTGAGGACTTGCTGAAGTAGGTCCAAGGCGCGAGTGCGATACGCGCGATAACGGCTGACCGCTCGCTCGCCCTGGAGGCTCACCTCGCCGGCGGCGAACTCGACGGCCTGGGCGTAGATCCGCGCGGCGTTGAAGAGGGCCTCGCGCAAAGCTTCGGGATCGCGCGCCGCGGGAGATGCCGAGGCGGCCAGGCGGATCGAGGCCTCGGCGTCGGCGATGGCGGGACGCCATTCGCCCAGGCGAATCCGGGCCAGGCCCCGGCCGGCAAGGGCGTCGCTCTGGTCCGGGTCGAGCTTCAAAGATGCCTCGAAATCGGCGCGGGCCAGCCGGGGCGCGTCGGCGAAGTGGTAGGCCCAGCCGCGCTTGTTGAGCAGGCGGGTCCGGGTTTCCGCGTCCTGGGCGGTCCGCAAACCGAGGGCCTGGGCGTAATCGTCGATGGCGCCGGAGTAGTTCTGCCGGGCCAGCCGCGCCAGGCCGCGGATCTCCAGGACCTCGACGGTGGGCTTCTCGCTGGAGAGGAAGGCGTTGCACGAGATGAGCACCTCGTCGTACCGCTTGAGGGCCAGCAGCGACGAGATCCTGAGCTGATGCGCCTCGGGCTGGTCGGGCACGATCGCGGTCGCCGCGTCGCAGGCGGCAATGGCCTCGTCAAACCGCGCTCCGCCGAAGAGCAGGCGGGCTCGTTCGACGTGATCGCTCGCCTTGAGATCGCCGTTCTCGGGGTCCAGCCGGATGGCTTCATCCAGGTCGCCCAGCGCGGCTGCCAGACTTTGCGGCGGAAGATTGCGGCGGTTCTTGTA
Source organism: uncultured Planctomycetaceae bacterium (assembly GCA_963797295.1). Classification (GTDB taxonomy): domain Bacteria; phylum Planctomycetota; class Planctomycetia; order Isosphaerales; family Isosphaeraceae; genus Aquisphaera. Next base: position 149,803 of record CAWCPP010000047.1, on the reverse strand, counting down.
GAGCCGCCCCCGGCCGCGATGGAGGGCCAGGCGAGCCGGCAACCCCGGCGCACGCTCGATGGCCCGGCCCAGCGCCTGCGATGCCTCTTCGAGCCGATCGACCTGCTGGTAGAGCTGGCCGAGCGTCGCATGCGCCTGGTAAGCGCCGGGGTTCAATGTGATGGCCGCTTGTAGATCGACGATCGACTCATCGATCCGGCCGGCCCGCAACAACATGCCGCCCCGGTTGACCAGAAGCACGTAATGCAGGTCAGCGCCCGGGTGGCGATCGAGGGCCGTGCGATAGTCGGCCTCGGCCGACTGGAACGCGGTCTCGGCCTGACTTTGAAGCGACTTCGCCTCGGCGGGACGATTGCGGTCGATCTGGGAGAGCGCCTGGTAGGCAAGCTCGCCGTGGACCAGGGCCCGCAGCAGGTAAAGCCCGGTCAGGTCGGAGTGATTACCGATGCAGTCGTTGAGGTTGCTCAGCGCCTCGTCGAGCCGTTTGGGCTTGACGTTATACTCGCAGATGGCCAGCAAGAGCTTGGCCGAGGCCTGGTCGGGTTCGAGCCGCAACGCGGTCTGGATCGCTCGGATCGCATCTCTCCACTGCCGCCCCGCCGCCAGCTCGCGGCCGATCAAGAGGTGATCGAGCGCAGTGACCGGCGACGAATGCCGAGCTTGCTCCAGTTCCTTCTGCTGACCCGGAATATCGCCGGCCCGCGCCAGGCAGTCGGCCCGGCGCATGTGCAACGCCCCGGTCGAGCCGGGACGCAGCGCTGTCGCCCGATCGAGGACCTTCAATCCCTGGGTCGGTTCGACGGCCCGCGACAGGAGGAGCAGCAGGTCATAGCAGCCGTCGCCGATCCGCCGCTTTTCGGCGTCGGTCAAGACTTCCGGAAGCGGCGTTGCCAGCTCCCAGCGTTCATCGGCCGCCCGCGGGTCCTTCGCGTAAACCGCCAGCGCTGCGTGCGCAGAGCTGAGTGCGGCTGAGTGATCGCCGGTGCCAAGCTCGAGCTCGGCCGCGCTGAGCTGGGCTTGCGTGCGCAGCCCGACAAACGTACGGAACCGTTGTTTCTCGGCGAGCTCGCTCTTCTGCCTCTCCAGCTCGGTGCGCTGGTCGAATTCGCGCTGGGTCAGGTCGCGAAGGCGACGGTCCACGTCTTTCAGTGAGCCGTCGATCCGCGCGGGCAGGCCCTCGATCCGCCAGTTCATCTCTCCGCTCAGCCCGCCGCGGAAGTTAGACAGGGCGACCTGGACCGAGGAGAGTTCCGCTTGGGACTTCGCGTTCCTGGCCGCGTCGACCAGCCGAGCCTCCTCCTGCAAGAGCGCGATGGCGCGGCGGCTCTGCCGCTCCTGGTGGATGGTCCAGGCGGGAAGCAGGCTGAGGAAGAAGGCCAGTCCCAGGCAGAGCATGGCGGCCGCGGCCGGCCGGCGGCGGCCCCACTTGATCGCCCGCTCGAGCATGGGCGTGCGCCGGGCGAAGATGGTCTCGCCGTTGTGGTATCGCTCCAGGTCGTCGGCCAGGGCCGCCGCCGAGACATAGCGCCTGGAAGGATCTTTGTCGAGGCATTTCAGGCAGATGGTTTCGATGTCCGCCGCGATCCTGGGGACGAGGCGTGAGGGGAGCACGACCTCGTCATCGATGACCTGGCGGACCGTCTCGATCGGCGTTTCCCCCTTGAACGGAGGCCGCCCGGTGAGCAGTTCGTAGAGGATCGCCCCGAGGGCATAGATGTCCGCGGCCGGACCCACGTCCCTGGTGTGGCCGCTGGCCTGCTCCGGAGCCATGTAGCTGGGCGAGCCCATGATCTGGCCCGTTTCGGTCTGGCGGCTGTCCGACTCCATCCGCTTGGCCAGCCCGAAGTCGGTGATCTTGGGGAGCCCCTCCTCGGTGAACAGGACATTCGGCGGCTTGAGATCACGATGCACGATCCCCGCGTCGTGGGCCGCCTGGATGGCCCCGGCCAGGGTGATCAGCAGCTCGGCGGCCGGCCTCCCGGGCTGGGGCGTACCGTCGAGGCGATCGGCCAGCGATCCCCCCTGGAGTAGCTCGAGCGACACGAACGGCAGGTCGTCGACCGAGCCGATCTCGTAGATCTGGATGATATTGGGATGGCGAAGCTGGGCGACCGCCTCGGCCTCGATCCGGAAGCGGGCAAAGTGCTCGGGGCGCGCCTGCTGCCCGCCGCGAATCATCTTCACCGCGACCATCCGGTTCAGACCGGTCTGGCGGGCGAGGTAAACCACCCCCATGCCACCCTCGCCAAGCTTTTCCAGGAGCTCGTAGCCGGGGATCGTCGGCCGGTAGGCACCGCGTTGGATCCGGTCGGTCACATGGGCGGGTGGGCCGTCCGGACCATTCGTGGCCCGCGTGCGGTCGGTATCGACGGCGTCTTGATCGGTGGCCTCTGGATCGGCTCGAAGCTGGGTCCGGGTCGCCGGAGACATGTCGGCTGTCACGCCAGGTGAAGGGCACTCCGTGACCGATCCAGTCATCGGGGACGTTGCCGCGGAGTCTGGCCGCTCTCGCACACAGACAGCTTCGGTGGCAGCCGGCCGGGCCAGCAGGTCGGTCGTCTCATCGCCGGCGGGCGTCGCCATGGCAAGAGCGACATCGATGGGCCTGTTCACAAGCCGTTCGAGCCGCCGCTGACAGGGCGGACAGCCCTGGACATGCGCGACGACCACCGCCGCCTGCCCTGGCGGCAGTTCGTCGTTCAAGAGCCTCTGAAGCGCATCGAGATCCTCACACGGGGCCTGGCTCATGCATACCTCGGGAGCTTCGAGAGATGATTCACGCTTGGTGGCTCATGCGGCAGTCACAAATACTACTCGTTTTGTGGTCAACACCTTACACGGAACCTCAGATTTTGTTTCATTCGCCGCTTTTTGCATGGGAAATGATGGAAAACCCGAGACGATGCTCAGGGGAGTGGCGGGCGTGTAAGGCTTCGTTGGGGCAAGATCCACGTTGTGACGTGGTCTCCGGACCTTGCCACTTCGATGACCGAAGGTCAGGTAGACGGCAGGGTCGGAGACCCGCGCCGAACAGGTTCACGACCCCCGGAATATAATTTAGTATTAAACATACTTAAAATCGTCGATCTCATGCTCTTCTGGCAGCCCCGGGGGTCAAGGCTCGGGAAAGGGCGTTTCCGAGGGGAACCGGCTGCGTGGCTTCCTGCAGCGGAAGCCTTTTCTGGATAACGAGTTATGTCAGGACTTGCGGACCCGCGTAGCCGATTGAGGAACCGCCGCAAAGTCTTACATAGAAGGTATTTGCATCAAGAGCAAGGAGCCGAGCAGCCGCCACGATGACCGGAAAACGTAGCATATCGTAGCATCTGGACCCCGGCTGCCCGGCCGCGCCCTGTGATGGTTGACCGCCTGGACTTCGCCGGAAAGAGTCGGAAAAATGCCGGCCGTTTGGATAGAATTGAGTCATTGAACTTCAAGCGTCCGTATCGATTCAGGAGTCACCCGCGGTGGACTCAACCGAAACGAAGGTCAAGCCGGTTCACCTGACGGAGCGCTGCGCCGGCTCTCCTGAGCGCGAGCCGAACGGCGGCCTGTCGCATACTGAAGCGGCCGGTGGCGCGAGGCAGTCCACGGCGAAGCCGGCCGGCGGGTTCGACGTCGAGCAGGTCCGCGCGGCATTCCCCGCGCTCGGGCAGCGAGTGAGCTCGGGAGTCCCGCTGATCTATTTCGATTCGGCGGCTACAAGCCTGAAACCCAAGCCGGTCATCCAGGCGGTCGTCGATTACATGACCGAGTATCCGGCCAACGTCCACCGCGGCCTGCACACCTTGAGCGAGCGCGCGACCGAGGCCTTCGAGGGAGTGAGAGAGAAGGTTGCGGGGCTGCTCGGCGTCGCGGATTCGGGGCAGATCGTTTTCACCCGAGGAACGACCGAGGCGATCAACCTGGTTGCGCAAAGCTGGGGACGCAGCGTGCTGAAGCCCGGCGATGCGATCCTGCTCACTGAGCTCGAGCACCATTCCAATCTCGTGCCCTGGCAGATGCTGGCGAGTGAGCGGGGCGTCGAATTGAAGTTTGCCGAATTGACGACCGATGCCCGGTTCGATCTGGATGCGTTCGCAGCCGCGCTCACGGACCGAGTGCGCCTGGTTGCAGTCACCGGCATGTCGAACGTCACCGGAACCGTCCCGCCGCTGGCGCGGATCACGGAGATGGCTCACGCTCGCGGAGCACTCGTGCTCGTCGACGCGGCGCAGAGCCTGCCGCATCATCGCCTCGACGTCGGCCGGCTGGGCGTGGATTTTCTGGCCTTCTCGGGCCACAAGATTTTCGGGCCGACCGGCGTCGGCGTCCTCTACGGCAAGCGCGAGCTGCTCGAGGCCATGCCGCCGGTGAGTTTCGGCGGCAGCATGGTTGTGCGCGTCGATCACCAGCATTCCGAGTGGAACGAGATTCCCTGGAAATTCGAGGCCGGCACGCCGCCGATTGCCGAGGCCATCGGGCTGGGCGCCGCGATCGATTTTCTGGGTCAGTTCTCGGCCCAGGAGCTTGCCGAACACGAGTGGAGATTGTTGACTCACGCCCATGAAGTTCTTGGACGGATACCAGGGCTGCGAATTCTCGGGCCCGTGGATCTCGAAGCCAAAGGGGCGATCGTCAGCTTCACGATGGAGGGGACGCATCCCCACGACCTGGCACAGCTTCTCGACCGCGACGGGATCGCGATCCGTGCGGGACACCACTGCGCGATGCCCCTGCATGTTCGTCTGGGAATACCGGCCTCCGCGCGGGCCAGTTTTTCCATGTACAATACGACGACCGAAATCGACCAGCTTGGCGTGGCTCTCGAGTCGATCCGAAAACTCTTCGATCGCCATTCCCACGAACACGTGGCGCCACGACGCGTCACTCACGCAGCGACGGAGTTCTCGAATGGATGACCCGCTCTATCGCGAGGAAATTCTCGACCATTATTATTCCTCGCCCCACCGCGGCCACCTGGAATCTCCCGACCTGGTTTCCGACCTGGATAATCCCCTCTGCGGCGACCAGATTCACCTCGAAGTCAGCCTGGGTGACGATGGCCGAATTGACAAGGTGCGTTTCGATGGCCACGGCTGCGTGATCAGCCAGGCTGCGACCTCGCTGCTGGCCGATCGAGTCGAGGGCGCCTCGCTTGAAGAGGTTCGCCAGATCACCCCCGTCGATGTGGTGAAGCTACTCGGAGTGACACTCTCGCCGACCCGGATGAAATGCGGCCTGCTGGGCTGGAAGGCCCTTCAAAAGGCGGTCGCCGAGCCGGGACAAGCTGCGGAGTGAGCGGCGGACGGGGCTCCAGCATCACCGGTAAACGCCTTCACCGTGCCTGTGCCTTCCCCGGCGCGAAGTGGTAGCAGTAGAAGACACCGATGCTGAGCAGAATCAGCCCCCACCAGAGGTCGGCGTGGTACTTCGCAAGGTGCACCGCGGGAGGAACAAACAAGCCGTAGATCCCTGCGGCCGTGATGATCAGTCCGTAGAAGGCGAGGAGTATCCCCACGAAGAACCAGATCGAGAGATGCGAGCCGGCAGTCATATCCGAGATTCCTCACCAGAAGATGACGTTGAGTGCGATGAACACGGCACCGACCACGCCCGCCCAGAAGATCGGCCGCTGCCATACCGGCATATGCTGTTCGGAAGGGATGGCAGTGCAGCCGTAGACCAGGCCGACCAGCTCTTTCTCGGTCTTGGGTTTCGTGACCAGGCTGACGGCCACGGTGACGACCACGCAGATGATCCACGACCAGAGCGCGCGGTACATATTCTCGGCCATCGGCTTGGCATGCGGAGAGAGCGCCACATAAGCCAGCGCACCGGGACTCAGGTAGACCCAGAGCCACATGGCGATCGACGAGACAGTTCCCGCCAAGAGGCCCCAGAAGCCACCGGCCGGAGTGGCGCGTTTCCAGAGCATGCCCAGGATGACCGTGCCGAACAGCGGGGCGATGAAGAAGCTGAACAAAGCCTGCACATAGTCCATGATGCTGGAGAACTGCATCACCAGATACGCCGTGCCGATGCTCACGAAGATGCCGATGATCGTGCACCACCGGCCCATGCTCACGTAGTGGGCGTCCTCGGCGTCTTTCTTGATGAACGCCCGGTAGATGTCGTAGGTCCAGACGGTGGCGAAGGCGCTCACATTTCCAGCCATGCCCGCCATGAACCCGGCGATCAGCGCCGTGATTCCCAGGCCCAAGAGGCCCGGGCCAAGGTACCGGGCCATCATCAGCGGCAGCACGTCGTTGTAGCTGTAACCCCCCTTGAGCGCGACCTCGCTTTCGGGCAAGAGCGTCATGTCCAGCAGGCCGAGCCCGAGCAGCCCGGGCAAGATCACGATGAAGGGGACCATCATCTTGAACGCCGCGCCGATGATCGGTGCCATCTTCGCGGAACGCAGATCCTTGGCCGAAAGCACGCGCTGGACGACCAGGAAATCGGTCGTCCAGTAGCCGAACGAGATCACCCAGCCGAGCCCGAAAACGATGCCCGTCCAGTGGATGCCCATGGGGTTGTCCTGGAACGAGCCGAGGGTACTCCAGGCGTGGGTGTAATCGGCACGGCCCAGCCGGCTGGCGATCTCCATCTTGAGGTTGTCCCACCCTCCGGCCTCGACCAGGCCCAGGATGGGAATCAGCATGGCGCCCGCCCAGATCAGCACGAATTGCAAGACCTCGTTGAAGATCGCCGACTTCAGCCCTCCCAGCGACACGTAAGCGGCGACGGTCAGCGAGGAGACCCAGATGCTAAAGTTGATGTCCCAGCCGAGCACGACCTTCATCACGCTGGCCATGGCGAACATGTTGACGCCGCTCATGAGAATCGTCATGAACGCGAACGAGATCGCCGCGAAGGCCCGGCTGTTCTCTCCGAAGCGAAGCTGCAAGTAGCCGGGAACCGAGTGCGTCTTGGAGATGTAATAAAACGGCATCATCACGATGCCCAGGAAGAGCATGGCGGGGATGGCGCCGATCCAGTACCAGTGGGTTGCCAGGATTCCATACTGGTACGCCGCGCCCGCCCATCCCATGAGCTCGAGCGAGCCCAGGTTCGCCGACAGGAAGCTGAGGCCGGCAATCCAGGCCGTCATCTCGCGGCCCGCCAGGAAGAAGTCTTCTCCGGTCTGGGTCTGCCGCTTCAGGTACAAGCCGATCCCCAGCACCATGGCGAAATAGGCCACGATGATGACCATGTCGGGAAGGCTCAGTGAGAGCAGCTTCGTGGTCGCGGTCTCGGCGGCGAGCGCCAGCGGCAGGCTCGGCATGGTCGCGGTTCCTCGATCAGGGGGTGGGGGAAGATGAGCGTGTCGGCTTGCGGCCGAAGTAGGTCATGATGCCACCAAAGACCAGCAGCGCGAGGCCCCACCAGAGGTTGACGTTGATGCCCAGCGAGCGCTCATAGATCGCCGGCTGCATGAACTGGGTGGCCAGCCCGTAGAGCGAGAGCAGAACGCCCAGGAAGGTGAACAGCAGACCGATCGGCAGGCGGATATCGAGATTCATGGTCGGAAGCGCCTCGCGAGTCTCGGCTCAGTAGAAGACGAAGTTCAAAGCGAGGGTCATCAGCAGCACGATCACACCCAGCGTCACGGGACGCTGGTACCATGCCAGGTGACCCTCCTGGGGCTTTTCAGTAAGCGAGTAGACCAGCCCGACGAGCTCGGCGTCCGGGCGGGGCCGCGTGACCACGCTCACGACAATCGTGATCACGAAACAGACCGTCCAGGCGACAATCGCCAGCCAGAAATTCTGCGCCATCTCGTTGGGGAACTCGTAGAACTTGTGGATCCAACCCCCCTTGACGCCGATGGCGTTGCCCACTGGCAGCGTGAGGCCGTGGAAGATGGCGGCGGACGTGGTGCCGGCCAGCAGGCCCGTGAACGCGCCGTGGCCGGTGGCCCGTTTCCAGAACATGCCCAGCAGGAACGTCGCGAACAGAGGGGCGTTCACAAAACCGAAGACAAGCTGAAGGACGTCCATGATGTTGTTGAACTGCGCCGCCATGTAGGCCGCGGCGATCGAGATCACCGTGCCGAAGAACGTGGCGAACTGGCCCATCCAGAGCAGGTGTCGGTCGGTTGCCTTCGGGTGAACGTAGGCCTTGTAGATGTCATAGGTCCAGACGGTATTGAACGCCGTGACGTTGCCAGCCATCCCGGACATGAAGCTGGCCAGGAGTGCCGTGAGGCCGAGGCCGAGCATGCCGGTGGGGAAGTAGTGCAGGAGCATGCTCGGGATGGCCATGTTGTAGTCGAGCTCAGGCTGGCCCGCGCTGTCGCGGACCACGGTTCCCCCCTCGACTTTCACGGGGATGATGCCCAGCCCCGCGGGCACGGCCGCCACGGCGCCGTTCGGGCCCGGGTTGGCGTCGGTGACGGGGAGAACCGTCGGCAGGGCGATCGCGATCAGGCCCGGCAGGATCACCAGGAACGGGAAGAACATCTTGGGCACCGCGGCGATCAGGGGCGTGCGGCGGGCGCTGAGCATCGAGTCGGCCGCCATGGCTGCGCTGCACGACCAGGAAGTTCGTGCACCAGTATCCAAAGGAGAGCACGAAGCCGAGCCCCATCGTCAGGCCAAAGACCCCGACGCCCAGCGGGTTGGGATGGGGGCTCCCGGGGGCCATGCCGCGCCAGGCGTGGGTGAACGATTCCTTGCCCATCCCGCCCAGGGTGAGCTTCAGCCCCTCCCAGCCGCCGACGTTCTTGAGGCCTAGCAGCACGAGTGGCAGGAAGCCCGCGACGATCAGGAAAAACTGGAGCACCTCGTTGTAGATCGCGCTGGTCAGCCCGCCAAGGTAGACGTAGGCGAGCACGATCACCGCCGAGGCCACCAGGCTGATGTCGAAGATCCATTCCATGGGAAGGTGGAGCTGGCGGAAGACGCCGTCGAAGATGTGCAGGTTCTTGATCAAGAGCGCCATCGCATACATCGAGATGCCGCTCGAGAAGATGGTCATGATGGCGAACGTGATGGCGTTGAGGCCCCGGGTCTTCTCGTCGAACCGGAGGCGGAGGTACTCGGGTACCGAGTGGGCCCGCGAGCCGTAGTAGAACGGCATCATGAAGAGGCCCACGAAGACCATCGCCGGGATCGCTCCCAGCCAGTAGAAGTGGCTGGTGGCGATGCCATACTTGGCGCCCGAGGCGGCCATGCCCATGACCTCCTGCGCTCCCAGGTTGGTCGAGATGAACGCCAGCCCCGCCACCCAAGCCGGGATCGAGCGGCCCGAGAGGAAGAAGTCCTCGCTGGTCTTCATGAACTTCTTGAGCGCCAGGCCGATCCCCAGCACGAAGCCGAGGTAGATCACCATGATCAGATAGTCGATCCACGCCAGTGTGGTTGTCATTCTTGGTTCCTGTCCTGAGCGGCCGATCCAGCCGCCGCCAACCTGCGCGGGAGCGGCTTCTCGCCTCGAATTGCCGATAGGGCTTGGATTATGACACCAATTGGAAGCAACCTCAACACGCCAGAGCCGCTCGAGCCGGCATTCCCGGCTCGAGGTCTGAAACGGCCCACAGGCCCGAGACCCTCATTCTCGTCCTACCTGGTCGAGAACTTGAAGACCGTGGTGTGGGTATAGGTTTTTCCCGGCTCGAGAACGGCCGAAGGAAAGTTCGGGTGATGGATCGAGTCGGGAAAGTGCTGTGTTTCCAGGCAGAAGGCGTGATGCTTGCGGTAGACGATTCCCTCTTTGCCGGTGATCGAACCGTCAAGGAAGTTGCCCGTGTAGAACTGGATGCCCGGCTCGGTGGTGGAGATTTCCAGCACGCGTCCGCTCTTGGGGTCGTAGACCCGCGCCGCCAGAGCCATCGATTTGCCCCCGCTGTTGAGCGCGAAGTTGTGGTCGTACCCGACCGGGTCGCTCTTGATCTGGTTGATCCGGGAGCCGATCTCCGTGGGCTGCGTGAAGTCGAGCGGCGTGCCGGCAACCGGGGCGATCTCGCCTGTGGGAATCAGGGTGTCATCCACGGGCGTGTAATGGTCGGCGGTCAGCATCAACTCGTGTCCAACTACCGGCTCGCTGGTCCGGCCGGCCAGGTTGAAGTAGCTGTGGTTCGAGAGGTTGATCGGCGTGGCCTTATCCGTGGTGGCGGTGTACTCGACCTTCAACTCGTTCTGCGCTGTGACCGTGAACTGGACGCTGACATCGAGGTTCCCGGGATAGCCTTCCTCTCCGTCGCGGCTGTGATAGGTCAGCTTGATCGAAGGTCCCTCCGGACGTTCGATCGGCTCGGCCTTCCAGATTACCTTGTCAAACCCCTTGAGGCCGCCGTGCAGGCTGTTGGGCCCGTTGTTCACGGCCAGCTTGTATTCTTGTCCGTTGAGGGTGAACGTTCCCTTGGCGATGCGATTGGCGACCCGGCCGACTGTGGCCCCGAAGTAGGGATGCGAGCCAAGATAGCCTTCCAGGCTGTCGAATCCCAGGACGATGTCGCTTTCCTTGCCGTTGCGGTCCGGCGTGTCGATCTCGGTGATGATCGCTCCATAGGTCATGACCTTGACCGTGATCTGACCGTTTTTCAGCACGTAGAGCTCGACCGGCGTGCCGTCCGGGGTCTTTCCAAAGATCATCTTTCCCAAGCTCCCTGACTCGACTGCCGCGCGGCCCACGGCGGGGTAAGCGGCGATACCCCAGACGCAAAGCGATCCCATCAGGCAGACAGCCCACCAGACGGACCTCTGTTTCGTGTGCATCAATCGGCTCCTGACGCTGCTTGAGAACGCGGGCGAGCGGTTCTCGACACGAGGGGCTAGTTGCCCGGCCCATGACCCCGACCCGACCCAGGTCGTGGTCACCTTGGCTGCACATCGTCGCCTGTCCCGCGGTCAAAAGCAATTGGCCAGAATCACATCACGGATCGGGCTCGCGGCTTGCGGAAAAGACCTTCTCTTGCAATGCAAGGCTCGTCGCATGATCATCGAGAAGGCCTCCGGGCCGGCTCAAGGTCCCGGAAAGAGCGCAGGAGATCGGGCTTTATGTACTGGAAAGACCGCGTTTATGGAGAGGCATCGATCACCGACCCGGCGCTTCTGGAACTGATCGCCACGCCGACGTTTCAGCGGCTTCGCGGCGTGCGTCAGGCGGGACCGTCGGCCATTGCCTTCGCGTTCAAGGATGTCACCCGTTTCGAGCACAGCCTCGGTGTTCACCTGCTACTCGGCCGCCTGGGCGCCAATCTCAAGGAGCAGGTTGCCGGGCTCTTGCACGACATTTCCCATACGGCTTTCTCGCACGCCGTCGATTTCGTTGTGACCTCCGACGAGCAAGACCACCATGAGAGCCTCAAGCCGCAGATGCTCGACCGTCCGGACATCGCCGCCGCTTTGCGTTCTCTGGGCTTCCACCCAAGCGACTTTTACGACGATGCGATCTATACCCTGCTCGAACGCCCGCTGCCCTGGCTCTGCGCCGATCGTCTCGACTACTTCCTGCGTGACGGACTGGCCTGCGGTGTGCTCACGCCGGTAAAGGTCGATCGAATACTCCACCATCTGGCTGTCACCGAATCGACGATCGTTCTTGACGACGTGACCGTGGCCCGCGAGGCTGCTGCCCTGTTTGCCGTGATGAACCGCGACTGGTGGGCCAGCCTCACCGAGGCGTTCATCTACAACGAGTTTGCCGACGCCCTGCGCGAGGGGTTTCGCCTGGGAGTCATTCAAGAAAGCGATTTACTGACCCAGGATGAGAAGGTTTTGGCCAAACTCGACGCGGCGTCGAGTCCGCTCATTTCCCGGAAGCTGGCCAGGATTCGCGACTTTCGGCCCGAACAGATCGAGGGCTACTCGCCGCGCGTCATTCCCAAGCAGCGCTGGCTCGATCCGCCGGTCAAGAGTGGCTCGACATTCCGGAGATTGTCGGAGATCGATTGACGCGTCGGGCACTTCCGGGTCGACGCCCTGTCAAAAAAGCTGCCGGTCGAGGAAGGCGTTCCGCATCTCGATGGCCGCTGTGCTGGCTCCCAGTTCCGGTCGCTCATCGGGCACGCGATAGCGGACGACAAAGCTTCGTGATTCTTTGGTTTCGAAGGCCTGGGTTCCCATCTCCGGCACACGCTTTCTGAGGGAGTGAGGGCGGCGGGCAAGATCCCAGAAGCTCGGAAATCCGTTCGGATCGCTCAACTCGGCCGCATCGATGATCAGGCTGGCCTCCGCGGCCTCACCGGGATCGACCTTGATGCTGATCCGGGGAACCCCCGTCGTCAGAGACTCGATCTGGCTGGGGTCGAAACCGGCGTGGACCAGCCAGCGTCGCGCTCGATCAAGAGTCTCTGTACTGGCAAACTGGTGGGTCAGATATCGCATGCTTGCACCGCCATTTGATTCAGTTCGTGTGGTGTGATGTCGTCCGGATCAAGCAGTCTCACAAGGCAAACGGGATGCAATGTCCCCTTGAGGCCGCTTGATCCGATGGACCATCGGCCGCCATCCCGCAAAGCGACAATCACGCTTTCCAGGCAGCGCGAGACGAACGTCCGGCTCCTGGATGGTCCACGTGGGCAATCCGCAAACCACGGATCAGAGGCTTCAGCTCTTATTACGAGATTGGCGGTGCGTCGGCGTCCTACCTTATTGCGTTTTAATTTGGCCGGCGGCCGGCGGAGCCGCGGGGGCGGGAGCCAAGGACTGGCGGACGGGCTTGCTGGTGGCGAAGGCGGCTGGACGGGAAACCGAGGCGGGCGTCGGACTGAGCATGCTGTTGACGCCCATGGTGGCCAGTCCCTGGAGCATCAGCATCGTGGCGATTCCCAGGCCCAGAGCGTGCCAGGGATGAAACTGGAAGATCAATGTGAAAACGCCAAACCAGACGATGGCCTGAAAGACCGTGCAAAGAATGTTGTTGGTGAACATGGATTCGAAGGAGGCTGAAAATCCCTTGTAATGGAACGCGGTCAGCATGAGTGCCAGCAGCAGCGATCCTCCCGTCACCTTGAGACCGACGTGAGGCGTGACCTCGTCGTAGAGCTGGTCCTGGCCAATCTCGATCACGACGAAGCAACCGACGAACATCACCAGCCAGTAGATGAGGAGAGCCCAGATCGTCGCCATGTCAAGATGCCCCGTGTCGCCAAGCCCGAGATCATGCAGGTTTGACCTAGTAACTCCGTATCGTACCGGGAACCCGTCGTGGTCTCCACCGGGCCCTGGCGGTTTTTCGCTGAACTGCTATCATGGCGTCGAGAGACACGTGACAAGCTGCGCCGTAAACGGGTAAGACTCGATGATTCGCCTCAGTGCTTTCGCCGACGAGATTTCCCAAAATCCTCTAGTGCAGGTCGACGTTCTGAGCAGACACGGAATCCGGCATATCGAGTTTCGGGCCATTCATGGGACCAACGTGCTGGATCTGGACGATGAGCAGCACGAGGCTTTCCGGGGCCTGCTGCGGTCGCGCGGGTTCGGGCTGAGCGCCCTGGGTTCGCCGATTGGCAAGATCCGGATCACCGAGGCGTTCGACAATCATCTCCTCCGCTTCGGACGTGCCCTGGACCTGGCGGACTTCTATCAGACACCCCGGATCCGGGTTTTCAGCTTTTACATTCCGCCGGGAGAGAACCCCGCCGATCATCGCGACGAGGTCATTTCCAGGATGCAAGAGCTGACGCGCCGGGCCGAGAGCCGGGGCGTGACACTGATGCTGGAGAACGAGAAGGGGATCTACGGTGACACGGCCGAGCGGGTCAGCGACCTGCTCGACACCATCGATTCTCCGGCCCTGGCCCATGCCTTTGATCCGGCCAATTACGTTGAGGTCGGCCAGAACATCGACGCGGCCTGGAACTTGTTGCAGGCGCGGGTCCGTCATTTTCACGTGAAGGACTACGATACCCGATCGCACCGCAACGTTCCGGCCGGAGCCGGCGACGGCCAGATCCCGAGCCTTCTGGAACGGGCGGTGGCGCGTGGCTACGACGGCTTTCTGGTCCTCGAGCCCCACCTTGTCGTCGCCGAAATCTCCTCTGGTTTTACGGGCCCCGAACGCTTCGCCGACGCCGCCACGGCTCTCAAGAATATCCTCGACCAGCAAGCAATCGCTTACGGTTGAGATCATGAATCACCCCGCCATCACACCCCCATGGAGTCCAGTTTGATGAATGCTGCTGGTTCAAACCGCCGGTCTTTTCTAGCCGCGAGCCTCGCAAGTGGGGCCCTGCTGGGTCTGAAGCTTGCACAAACGCAAGCCCTGGGAGCACTGGCAGGAGTTGCTGGCGACTTCAAGCTCTCGCTGGCCGAATGGTCGCTCCACCGAGCCCTGTTCGCACACAAGATCACCAACCTTGACTTCCCCAAACTCGCCCGCGAGCAGTACGGCGTCGAGGGCCTCGAGTTCGTCAATCAGTTCTTCATGGATAAGGCCCATGATTCCGAGTATCTCAAGGATTTGAAGACCCGGGCCAACGACCATGGACTGACCTGCGTGCTGATCATGATCGATGGCGAGGGCGACATGAGCGCTCCGGGCAAGGAAGATCGCTCCAGGGCTGTCGAGAACCACAAGAAATGGATCGACGCCGCGGCCGCCCTGGGCTGTCACTCGATCCGGATCAACACCGGCGGGCATTACAGCCCTTCGGATGTCGGCGGCGTGGCCGAAGCGTGCTCGGCGCTGAACGAGTATGGCCTGGAGCACAAGATCGGCGTGATCTGCGAAAACCACGGCGGTCCGTCGAGCAACCCCGATGCGCTGGTTGCCTTGATGAAGGCCGTCAACAGCCCGAATTTTGGCACCCTTCCGGATTTTGGCAACTTTCCGAAGAAGAACGGCAAGTACGCGATCGATATCTACGACGCCATCGCGCGGATGATGCCCTACGCCAAGGGTGTTTCGGCCAAGAGCTACGACTTCGACGAGAACGGGAATGAGACGACGCTCGACTACCCGCGAATCATGAAGATCGTGTCCGATGCGGGCTACCACGGTTTTGTCGGTATCGAATACGAAGGCGGCCGACTGAGTGAACCCGAAGGCATCAAGGCGACGAAGAAACTGCTCGAGTCCGTACGCGGAACCTGATCCAGACAGAAACGGAGCGATCAGAGCCACCCACGTTCTTGCAAGAAGTAAAGTGGGCGGCCCGATTTGCTCCTACTATGTCAAGCAGAACGAACTGACATTCGGTGCCGCCTTCGATCGGTTGTTCAAGGACTGGCAAGCGTTCAGCGGTCGTGAGTGACCCGCAGGTAGCTAAAGCGGTTCAGACTTTGGAGCCGATGTTGGGTAATGCGATTTGGCAACAAATTGGCGACAGCACTGGCGATGTCAACCCAACGCCACTACTATATGACTGGATGAATCGTAAAAGCCTGCAATGTTTTCCAGCGTCAATCCAGTGTCTTTGCAATGCGACGTGGAAGCAGGGGAACCAGGATCGAATCCTAGATCCCCAGCTCGTAGCCAGGTCAGGCAGCGCAAAGGTTCCTCGACGCTCAGTCTGAAGTCGAGGCTGATACGGCGGTTCAAGCGTCGTCCCAAGTGGCAAGTCGCCTGTTAGACAAACGGTTGCTTCGGCAGTCAGTAGCTGCACTGCAGGCCCGCTTAGATTCTGTCCCATAAGATGAACGTTTGGGTGGTTTCGGGGTGGTAACGGCATGAGAATGCACCATTACCCCAGCGACGTTACCAATGCCCAGTGGGGTCCTGATCGAGCCCCATCTGCCTGAGGAACCTGGCGGGGGCAGGCCCCGCAAGACCGAGATGCGCGATGTTCTCGATTCCATCTTCTACATCCTCCGCACCGGCCGCCAGTGGCGATACTTGCCGGTCGACACTTGCCGGTCGACTTCCCGCCCATGAGCCACCCTCTGGCGCTCCTTCGACCAGTGGTGGCGGGATGGGACCCTGGATCGGATCCACGACAGGCTCCGCCGCAAGGTCCGCACCGCCGAGAAACCCTATCATCCTCGCACCTCTGCGAGCGTCGATAGCCAGTCGATTGACACCTACTCCGGGGTCAGCAGCGGGGCCGCGACAACGCCAAGAACGACAACGGCCGCAAACGCCACATCGTCGTCGACAGCATGGGTCTGCTGCTGGCTGTCTTTGTCACCGCCGCCTCGGTGGATGATGCAACAGCAGCCCCGGAGCTGTTCGCCCGCCTGGAGGGCCAGCCGATGAGCAAGGTCGGGACGATGTACGCCGACTCGAAGTATCACAACTTCAAGCTCTACGAGTGGGTCGATGCGAACGTCGACTGGGGACTGTCGATCGTGCGTCGGCCCGAAGGCGCAGAGGGCTGGGTGAGGCTGCCGATCCGCTGGACGGTGGAGCGGACGTTTGCCTGGCTGGTCCGCTGCCGGCGCCTGATCACGGTCCACGAGAGGAGCACGTTGTCCCCTGAGTCGTACATCACGCCGGCGATGATCCAGATGATGACCCATCGCTTGCGACCCTCCGGGACGGAGCCCGAATTCCACTATAGCAATGTAGCTTGATGGCACTTTTGGGACAGACTCTGAGCCTTGCCCAGCGACTCTCTGCGCAAACGGCAGTGGCCCCGTTCCAATACTCGCTTGATCCCCGCACCGCCTTTCGGATAGTTTCTGAGTCAGACCTCTGTAGCTTTCCAGCCTGACCAGACGGATTCCCAGCAAACGTCTTTTCACAAATTCCAAACGCGATTCCTGGTTTTGCATCGATCGAGTTCCGCCCCATGGGCGCAGCCCTGACGATTGGATAGTCTTTGCCGGCGGAACGCATCGTTCCCCCCCTGATTCGTTTCCTATTGAAAGCGAGGCGCACGTGCTGCCCGAGACTATGAAAGCTCCCTTGAAACGGCGCGTGAAGCGGCTTTTCCCGCGGTTGACATTCAATCCAGCCAAGAAGCGGCGCGCGGCGCTGGCCGCCCAGTTCTTGCGCGGGTCGGGGATCGAAATCGGTGCGTTGCACCATCCGCTGATCGTTCCTAGAGAGGTCCGGGTCCGGTACGTGGACCGCATGACCGCGCCGCAGTTGCGCCTTCAGTACCCGGAGCTCTCCGAGCTCGACCTCGTCAACGTGGACATCGTCGACGATGGGGAAACGCTCGCGACGATCCCGGACAGTTCCCTCGACTTCGTCATCGCCAACCATTTCATCGAACACTGCCAGGATCCCATCGGCGCGCTCACGAATCATTTCCGCGTCTTGAAGCCCGGCGGGGTGCTCTATATGGCCGTTCCCGACAAACGAACGACGTTCGACCGGGATCGCCCGGTAACTCCGGTTTCCCACCTGCACGATGACCACGAGCACGGACCGGCGCGATCGCGGACGCAGCATTTTGAAGAATGGGTCCGCTTGGTTCTGAAAGTCAAGGACGAGGCCGCGGTTCAGGAGCACGTCCGAGATTTACTCGCCAAGGACTACAGCATCCATTTTCACGTCTGGGCCCAGCTTGACTTTCTGGAGTTTCTGCTCTCGCTGCGCGGCCGCCTGAATTACGACCTCGAGTCCAGCCTGCGACAGGCCGACGAATTCGTGGTCGTGCTCCGGAAGCTTGGCTCATAACACGGATCAACCGAGGTTGGTACAACTGCGGCACCAGGAGAGCCCACATACCAACCCGAAGCGCCAGCGAGGGATCCGGCGGTTTCCCCTCGCTCGCGTGTCGGGTTGGTATGGAGCGGGATGCGAAACTTCCATGCTGGCGTAAAAGCCTTGCGGGATGTAGATCAGGCTTTCCAGCAGCTCTCGAACACCGGCCGAGGCCACGAGCTACCGTTGCCAGAAAGCGGTTGTGGCCAAGACATGTAGGATTTCGATTAAGAACAGGATCAATTGCAGGATGAGCAGTACGAGTGTGAGTGGCCAAGAGAATCGATCCGGATCCGGCGAGTTTTGAGCAACTTTGCTGATACTCGGGGGCGGAATCGCTATGCAAATCGTGATCAGACCGGGGGCACGAGAGAAGAGTGTTGTTTCTGCTCCTCGGACTCCGGCGGAGTTAGCCTTGGGTGTCCTCAGCGCGGGGCGGTTGTGTCGGACCGACGTGCGCAACGTCTCGCTGAGTCCGCAGGACGCCCCCCCCGTCGACCGAGAGCAGCATCAGAGCTCGATGTGCCATTCGCGACCCACTCGACGGAGATCGGGCAACCTGATTTCCGAGATGATCCGCACTCTCTTGGCGAGGCTCGTGGAAAAAGGGGCGCTGGCGTACGACTTCGACGATGCAACTTCTGGAAAGCCGGCGCATGGCAACAGCTCGCATGAGATCGCTTCATTCTCACTCCTTGATGCAGTCCAAGGCTACTACTGCTATGAACCTGTGCTTTTCGCTTGCAGAATCGCGAGAATCGTAAGGGGAAAGGTACCGGTGCAAGGAGAACGTGCCCGTGCCTGCATAGAACGACATGCGGACACTGGGAGCGATACGCGTCCGTGCGGACTGCCCGGCGTGTCACCATGTTGACCAGGAGGCGTTGCTTGGGGCGTTCACGTATACGCACGGGTCCAGTCCGATGCCACTGAGCCGGCAGATCGGCTCGCCGATCTCACCGACCTGACGCGAGTGGAACTCGCTTCGATCCAGGCGATCGAGTCCATCGGCGGCACGGTCCATCGCGACCTGAATCGGCCGCAGCGGCCGGTATCCAAGGTGAGTCTTTCCAGAACCAAGATCAAGGATGGTGGATTGAAGGTGCTCGCGCCGTTCGCGGGGCTCACGATGCTCGATGTCTCGTACACCAAGGTAAGAGACGCGGGAGTCAAGGAGATCGCCGCGCGACATGTGCAACTTGAAGAGATCAACCTGTCGGGCACCAAGATTACGAGCGTGGCCCTGAAGGAACTTCAAAGAGTGCCGCACCTGCGTAAGCTCAGCCTGTGGACGACGGACATCACGGACGCGGGCCCGTCGGAACTTCGGGAGCTTGCCAACCTGGAATCGTTGGCTCTTGGACAATCACCGCTATTCGACGCAGGGATCAAGGAGATTGCCGGGCTCAAGAAACTCTGCATACTGACTATGTTGAATATGCAGGGAATCACCAACGCAGCGCTGCCTCACCTCAAGGGGCTGACTCAGTTGGAGGATTTGAATCTGGCGCGAACAACGGTCACCGATGCTGGCCTGAAGGACTTGCAAGGGCTCCAGCAACTTCGCTCGCTCGATTTGTCGTCGAGACCGAAGTCACCGACGCCGGCATCGTACACACCAAAGGGCTCAAACAGCTTCGGTCCTTGCGGATGAACCGCATCAAGAGCGTAGGCCCCGGACCAAGGAATCTTCTGGGCCTCACGCACCTGCGGACGCTGGAGCTTCGTGTGAATGAAGTAACGGACCACACAATTTGCAGTGTCTCGGCGAGCTGAAGCAACTGGAGACGCTCGATCTCGGCAATTCGCGGCTGGTGAATCCCGACAACTCCACTCGCTCAACCTCTACCACGCGTCCGTGACGGATTCGGGGCTGAAGGAATCGAGCAGCGTGCGCACGCTGCGGGTGCTCGACCTCGGGAACACGCAGATTACCGATGCGGGCTTGCATTGGCTCCAAGAGCCGAGGGAAATGCAAAAGCTGAGCTTGGCCGACACGAAAGTCACGGACGTGGGTATCGTCCAATTGAAAGCATCCCTGCCGGGTTGTGAAATCAGTCGGTAGGGAAGACGAAGCCATCGGTACTTCGGCCCTGCGCAAAGCACGGCTTTCATCGATTATCGTGCTCGGTAGCAGGTCAATGATCGTGACCTCTCTCAGGGTGACGAGATCACGGTTCGCGTGTTACCTCCGAGACGATTTGACGAACCAAGCGAGAGGCGGCCGCAGCCCACCAACAGCGATGTCATCGGACAATAAAAGTTGGCGCGGTCAGCGAGGCGCGGGAGAGTGACGGAAAGTGGAGCGGGTAAAGAAGAAACCGGATTCGTCCAGCAAGGCAGGAGCAGACCTCATATCGCCAGACTCCGCGCATGATACGTTGCCCGATCCAAGTAAAAAACATCTCCGTTCAGTGGGAGAATCGAACGATGATCGAGCTAGTGCTATCGGCGACGACCCGGAGCTTCTCTGGATTTGCCGTGCTCGGGAAACCTATAATAACTATTGCGTGTCACACGATGATTGAGATCACGTAAAGTTCGGGTCAGGTTCTGATGAGCTCCTTCACCTTCACCGCTCAAGGGATGTCCGCGTTCCGCCATTGACCCGGGCCGAAGCCAGGGCTTCGAGTTATCGTGTTCGAGCACTCGGGCTTGGTCGTTGTTCTTGATCCTCAGTTCGATGATCTCGGCGTCGCAGGGCCAGCTTCCGGGGAGGCGTCCATGATTTCAGGGCGGATAGGGTCCATCAAAGCCCACGATGTGTGGCGTTTGGGGTTCCCCGTGGTGGCGGCAGCCTTGCTCGTCCTACACGTCGGCGGCCATGAGCTCAACGCCGCCGATCGTCCCAAGCCGGGCGCCCAGAAGAGCAAAACCGAGGGGCGGGGCGCGTTCATCGACCGCTTGCTGGAGAGTTCCTGGAAAAAAGCGGGAGTGACCCCGGCCAAACCGTCGACCGACGAAGAGTACCTGAGACGAGCCTACCTCGACCTGCTCGGGCGGATTCCCAACGTACAAGAGGCACGCGCCTTCTTGCAGACCAAGGAGACCGACAAGCGGGAAAAGCTGGTCGATTACCTGCTCGAGCACGCGGACTATCCCAAGAACTTCGCCACCCAGTGGACAATTCTGCTGATTGGCCGGGGCAACCAGGGCAGGATGGTCGATCGCGGCGCGCTTGCAAGCTGGCTGCGCAAGCAATTTGCCGCCAACCGGCCATGGAACGACGTGGTTTACGATCTGGTGACGGCCTCGGGCTCGAACAAGCAGAACGGCGCGGTCAATTACGTTCTGGCCCATCTGGAATTTGATGCCGTGCCGCTCACATCCCGCACTACCCGCCTCTTCCTGGGCCAGCAGATCCAGTGCACCCAGTGCCATGACCATCCCTCCAATGAATGGAAACAGGCCGATTTCTGGGGCATCAATGCCTTCTTCAAGGGGATGAAGGCCGAGCAAAAAACGTCCGTCAACGAGACCGGCCTGGAAGCTTACGACCATACCGAGTTGCGCGACGAGCCCAGCGATGCCTACGTCCGGTTCGACAAGCGCAATGGACTGGTCGGCATCGCCTTCCCCAAATTCCTGAATGGCAAGAAGATCAGCCAGGGCACCGACGTCATTCGCCGGACCGAGCTGGGCAAGCTGATCGTCGAAACGGGTAGCGAGGATCTTGCACGGGCTTTCGTCAACCGCATGTGGTCCCATCTGCTGGGACGCGGATTCGTGAATCCGGTGGACGATCTGGGACCGCACAATTCGCCCTCCAACCCCGAGCTCCTGGAAAAGCTGGCCCACGAATTCCACGCCAACCATTACGATGTCAAGCAACTGATCCGCTGGATCATGGCCAGCCGCGCCTACCAGGCCAGCAGCATCAAGGGCAAGGGGGCCGAGAAAGAAGAGGGCCTGTTCAGCTTCATGCAACTGCGGCCCATGTCTCCCGAGCAGCTCTTCGACTCACTGTTGACCGCGACCAACGCCCATCGCGCGGGCAATGGCAGCCAGAGCGATCGCAAGCGCGACGAGTGGCTGCGGCAGTTCCTCTTCGCCTTCGGTAATGACGAGGGTGACGAAGCCACGAGCTTTCAGGGCACGATCCCCCAGGCTCTCATGATGATGAACGGAGATCTACTGCGCGACGCGCTCTCGGGCAAGCCCGGCAGCTTTCTGGCCGGCTGTGTCGAGCAAGCACAGGCGCAATCGCACACGCCCGAGGGGTTCATGGTCAACCAGATTTACCTGGCGGCGCTCAGCCGCTACCCGAACCGCAAAGAAATCCAGCAGGCCGGGCGCTATCTGGCGACTTATCCCGACTCGTTGCAGGTCCTCCAGGACCTGTTCTGGGCGCTGTTGAATTCAAATGAATTTATTTTGATCCATTGATCGCCAAACTTGCAAGGTTCCATCCGCTGACTGTCGCGTTGCCGGTCGACCGCAGCCGCCGGCGGACGAATCCGTTCTTGCCGAAGGAGCCATCACAGTGATCGCCGCCGCATCCCGAAATCGCCCCGAACTGAACCGCCGCCATTTCCTGGGACACCTCACCGCGACGGCCCTGGGAATTCCCGCGCTCCAGTTTTTCTCGTCGCTGAACGCCAATGCCGATCAGGTGCGCAAGAACCACCGCAGTTGCATCGTCCTCTGGATGTCGGGCGGCCCCAGCCATCTTGACATCTGGGACCTCAAGCCCGAGAGCGACAAGAACGGCGGTCCGTTCCGGCCGATCGACACCTCGGCGCCGGGCGTGAAGATCAGCGAGCATTTGCCCCGGATGGCCAAGCAAATGCATCACATGAACATCATACGCTCGCTCGATTCCAAGGAGGGGAATCACGATCGCGGCACGTACCTGATGCATTCGGGTTACGCGCCCAACCCGACTGTCGTCCATCCCGGCTGGGGCTCGATCGCGGCCTACGAACTGGGCGAACAGCTCAAGAATTTCGACCTGCCCCACTGCGTGGCCATCAACGAGCCCGGCATGGGCGCGGGGTTCCTGGGCATGTCGTACTCGCCGTTCGTGATCCAGAACCCGAACGCCCCGATCGCGAATCTCAAGCCTCCCGCGGATGTCGATTCGCATCGGTTCGACCGGCGGCTCGACATGCTCGCCCAGGTGGAAAACGACTTCATCGCCCAGCGCCGAAGCCAGATGGCCGCGGACCACAAGGCGGTCTACGGCAAGACGATCCGGATGATGAATTCGAAATATAAGGATATTTTCAATCTTCAGAGCGAATCGGCCGCGGTGCGCGAAGCCTACGGCAAGGGATCGTTCGGATCGGGGTGCCTGCTGGCCCGTCGGCTGGTGGAGCAGGGGGTAACCTACGTCGAGGTCTCGCTGGGAGGCTGGGACACGCACGCCAACAACTTCGACACCTTGTCGAAGCGCTTGCTCCCCGAGCTTGATCAGGGCATGGCATCGCTGGTGGCCGACCTGGCCCAGCGCGGACTGCTCGAGAGCACCCTGATCGTCTGGATGGGCGAGTTCGGGCGTACGCCGCGGATCAATCAGAACGCAGGCCGTGACCACTGGCCGCGAAGCTGGTCGGTGGCGATCGGCGGCGGCGGAATCAAGGGAGGTCAGGTCGTGGGCGCGACTGACAAGGACGGCGTGGACATTACCGACCGACCGGTGGGCGTCATGGACCTGATCGCGACCATGACCAAGAGCATGGGGATCAATGTCGCCACCCAGTACACAACACCGCGCGGCCGCCCGATGAAGGTCGTGGATGGCGGCCAGCCGATTCGCGAGTTGATCGGATAGGCGGGCAGGAATTGCCCGACCTCGCAGCCAGAATGGCTGATGCCAAGATGGCGGACTGCAAGAACCTCGGTCAACCCGGACCATGCTGCCTGGCAGGAAACCCGGCGGCCGGCAAGGGTATCTGTAAGAGGGGCCGCGAAAACCAGCCCGCGACTGCCAGCATGAGGCCGGTCAGCGCGGCAATCGGCCCACCCACGAGCCCGAGCATCCCGAGACACCCAATCAACACCAAGAGAGCCGTGGCCGCGACATGGCGACGTGTGACGGCTGTCAGCCCGAGAACCGGTAACAGTCCCAGCATGAGAAGCGAACGCGCGCGTTCGGGTGATTCGACGTCACCGGCATTGATATTTTCAAACGAGCCGCTGATTTGCGTTGGCGGCTCGTTCAAGCCAGAAGCTAATCCGAACAAGAACGAGGGCTGGCCCAGGGCGCGAAGCCGATCTGAGTCCGCCGCTTCCCGCAGGGAAGCAAGCGCGTCGATTGCGACCTTTCTGGACTCTCCAAAGTAACTCTGGGCCGCATCGATCTCATCGTCCATGGCGGCGGATCGCAAAGGCTCGAGCAAGGCTCTTCGCAGCGACTCGATCACTGCCAGGTCACGCTCGGCGCGTTCTCTTCGAGACCGGTCTCCCGTGCGGGCGCTCCATCTCAACGATCGCTCGGCGCTTCGCAGCGACATCTCGTGGGCGATCAAGAGCGAGACGACGCGATCCCGATCGCGGCCGGAACTGCGATCCATCCTGGCGACGAATTCGTGGATTTGTCGCGTGATTCGATCAGCGCGCTCCAGCTCCAGACGGTCGGGCACTGTCAGATCCAATCCGCCGAGCGTTGGCTTGATCGAAAGTGGATTGGGGAGACGGAGGGTTACCAGCGTGGACACCCGCCCGACTCCGGCGCTCGGCAGCAGCAGCGACCAATCCGCCCCGGTTGACCCTGCCTTGGGATCTTGCACTCCCCAGAAAAGAGTGACACGGGTAGAGCTCTGGTCCCCCAGCGGAATCAGCCAGTGTCCCTCGGCCGAGCGAAGAGGCGCAGTGGGGTTCTGGTCCACGGTCGTCCAGAGCATCGTGCCACCCGGAGGAAGATCCGCAACCAGGAACCGTCCGGAATGAGGCTGGAGCTCATAGACTGCGCGACCCTGAAGCGAGCCGTCGCTCAAGACCGTCAAGTCCACGTCGGAGGCGACGACACTCGCCGAGTCCTTCCCCATTCCTGCGGCATGGATGGCGGCCGGGGGAGTCTGAATCTGCAAGGACCAGTTCTTCCCCACAACGTGAAAGGCGCGCGAGTCGGTTCCGGGAACCTCACCGAACTCTGCTTCCTTGAATCGGCTGGAATGGCGGATCTCATGCAGCCCCGGCGAGCCCGCGGTCGTGAGCGTCGACCCCGTGGCGTAGACCAATCCGAGGTATGTGTCGACAAACCCGAGCCCCAAGGGCGCGATCTCGGGAACTTGCAGCTCCTGTCCGGGTGAGAGCGGAAGGGAAGCGCGAAGCACGACACGCTCAGCTCCCCAGATCGCCCGGTTCGGTCGAATCCTCCAGAACGTGAACGGGCCAAGAGGTTCGGCTTTCTCTTGAAAGTTGCCGCTGGCCAGCTCAATATGGGCTTTCGCAGCCCACTGGGTGGGCAGCTTGAGATGAATCGACTCGAGTGCGCCGGCCGCGACATTGTAGCGCAGCACGGCGATCCATTCCGCGGAATCGGGATGGATCGTGAGCTGGCTCTCGATCAGCACGTTGACATATGGTGGAGCCGAGCTCCATTGCAGCGAGCCAAGCTTCGCGGGATTCACGACCCGGTACGTCTGGCGGATCAGCTCTTCGGACCCGCCCGGCGCAAGGGCGTCCGCGGTGGCGGATGCCAGGGGCGTCAGCCCCGGTGCCTTGATGGTCTGAACTCGTGAGGGCGACGCGATGGTCAGACTGCCGGAAGCGGTTTCCATTCCCGAGATTTCGAGCCAGGGAGTTGGCACCTCCAGTTGCTGGCTACCGAGCTTCAGCGGAGCGACCATGACGGGAATCCATCCTGTGATCCTGAGATGCCTGCGAGGCTGGGCAAGAGGCCGATCGTAGCGCAGGAGAATCTGGTTCCGCTCCAGTCGGCTCCAGTCGGTCAGCGCGTCAGAGTCCACGCTCAAGACGACGAGGTCCCGCGGCACGGTCACTTCCAGCCGGTTCAATGTGCCCGACTCATCCTCGAGCACGGCGTCATACTGAACATTGATCCGTCCCGCATCAATCCCGAGTTGAAGTACCGGCTTGACCTTGATCTGCGTGAAGGCCGGCCCGGTCCGAAGGCTGGGTGATCCGCCCCGAATGATTCGGGTCGTGCCCGCGAGCGTGAGCTCCTCGGATGGCAGTTTGCCCCACAACTTGACGAAACTTTCATCGCTTAACGGCTCGGAGCCAAGCAGCGGCTCGAGCCGGCCGGTCCAGTGACTTGGCCGCCGTAAACCCAGAAGCCCCGTGGCGCGCTCGACTCCGAGAGGTTCAATGCGAGGGAACGTTCGCGTCGACTCCTTGCCAGACCGGTCATCCGTCGGTTTCTTGGACTTGCCCGATTTCGAAGGCTGAACAGGCCGCCAGAGCTCCAGCCAAACCACATCGCCATCCTGCAAAGGTGGCTCGATCCTGGCGGTCCAGACCGGGCCATCGGTGGATTCTCGCCAGGAGGAATCGACCAGTTTTGGGATCTCGTTGGGCCGTTTCACGGGCTCGGGGTCCATGGAAAACTTCAACGACTGGATGACGAGTTCGGGTTCCATCCGTAAACTTAGCGTCGAGAGTCGTCGCGGTCCCCGATATGTCAGCTTGCCTCGAACACGGTCGCCGGCCGGGTCGATATCCCAGAGGAAGATGCTGTCGATCGCCGAGCCCGCGATTTGCGCCGGCGACCTCATTCTGTCCCCAGCGGATCTCGACGTGGTCAATCGGTCCGAGCTCCGCCCTCAGCAACTCGCCACCGTCGCCCGCCAGGTTACCCCGCGAATTCACAAAGGGCGGTGGTTGCGGGCGAGCTGGCCGGTCCAGAATCAGCCGGGCCGAAGGCTCGGGGTTGACCGGGAACTCGAGCGATTTCGCCATGCGATCAGTCGTCACGGCCATGGTTCGTTGAACCCGGAGCTTGTAGCTGCCGGCCCCCGGAATGGTGACTACCGCCTGCTGACCGCCAGCCTCGATAAAAACAGGGGTCGCGCGCCCGTCCAGAGCAGCCGAGATGTCGCGGGCTTCCGCGATGGGTACTTTCCAGGTCGATGCCGCGCGGACCGTGGAGAGGAGAGTGAGCTCGCTCACCAGCCCGAATTCTTGATCTCCGGACCAGGCGACATGGTGAACGGCCGCGGTAAGGACCACATGGCCTTTGTCCTCATTTGACTGCGACGACGCAAGCCTCTCCAGACGCTCATAGTCGCTCTGCCGCAAGATGACCTGGTCCGAGACTCGTCCCGGCTGAAATGTCCCGGAGTAGGGAATGAGCACGGGAATCGGCTCTTCGCCGTCTCGCATGGCTTCGGCGCGATCTTGCGGGAACACCACTAAAGGTAAAAGCAACGATGCGGCTCCGAGCGGGAGACGAAAGGGCGCGGCACTCGTCATACCCGACCGGGTCGAAACCGAGCCCACACCGGAACGCTTCCGGTTCAGTTGACCTCCCAGCTCATAGACGAGGCTGGCGATTGTCCCGACGAAGAGGCCGGCACTGATACCGGCGCGGTCGGCCTGCCAGAGATGAAGCAGAACCGCGAGGAAGAGAATCGCTATCGTCATGAGGGTTGTCCAGAGCCGTGACAGGCGGCTTAGCCTGCCCAGGCCAAAGACGACCACGAGCGTGACCGCCCAGCCGACGGCGAGGCCGAAACGCCCATCATGGAGCTCGACGCGACTTGACTCGCCCGGCCAGGCCGCGCCGGTGAATCGCCAGTCCGCCCAGCCGGGTAGAGCCCGCAAGGGCTCCGCCGAGCTCGCCCCGGCATTAGTTCGGGGAGTGATCTCACCGCGCCATCGTGCCGCGGTCTGGAACCGGTCGGCTCGATCGGAGCCCCACAGCAGCGCCTCGCCGACTGCTCCAGTCCAGGAGTCCGAATGCTCGGAACTTGACGCCTCCATCTGTGACGTGACCACCAGTGCCGAATCGAGACGCAGAAGCGTCAATCCATATTGCTGCAGGGTCTTGAGAGAAACTGGCTGGCCTCTGAGATCCCCGCGAACGGGCATGCATCGGGACCCAGGCCCCTGACCGGCGGCGTTGAGTGCCAGCCGGTCAACAACTAGCGGCATCGTGCCCGAATCCCAGCGGTTGAACCATTCGGCGAAGGACATCTGCTCGGAAGAGGTTCCAGTCAAGATCTCGTCGAGCCGGCGGAGCGTTTCGTCGGAGGCCGCGCGAAGTGTGTTGCCGGCCGGGCCAGGGCAGTTCGGGCACACCGAGGTAACCAAAAGGCCAGGCGGTAGCAGGTGCCGGGTCGCCCGGCAGCAAATCCGGGCCGTAGGCCTTGGCCTGCCAGCAAGGCGGTGTCATGAGATCCCAGCAAAACGACAGGCAAGGTAGGCCGATGTCCGGCAACACCGGTCTCAGGTCAAGTCCTGGCTTGGCGGTCCGGCCGGCGGCCTCGTAATCGAGTTCCAGGGTCTTGTATCGCAAGCCCGGCGCGCCTTGCTCAAGCGCGACAGCCATCCGGCCGTCATCGAGCACCGGCACAATATCAACCCCGTCAAGCTGCACCCGCACCAGCCTGCTATCGACCGGCATGGTGAACCTCAGGTCGGCGAGCCGATCGGCATGCAAGAGGAGTCGAAGACGGTTCAGCCACGGACCATTCGGGTGCAAGACCGTTGTCAGGCAGGCATCGCGGATGATGCCCATTTCTGGGCCTGGCATCAGATCCTCGGTGCTCAGATCCAGGCGACCGCCTGGCTCCGTGTATGTGAAAGCATGAGCAACCAGGTAATCTCGCGCCGAACTGCTCATGATTGCCGGTTCCGGCCCGCTGTTCGACTGCCAGGAAGCTGCCAGGCGTTCAGCCACCGAGGCATCGAGCCGGTGTAGCCCGGATGTTTGGACATCGGAACGCATCCGCGAAGGAAGCTCGATCAGGAGGGTGCCACGCGGCAAGAATCGCTTTGGTGGAAGTATCAGGGGAATGGAACCGCGCCGGTTCCAGGGGAGCCGGGTCTTGAAGTGGACCCGGCTCTCTCCCGTTTCGGGCACATCCACGGACAGGTTGCATCCCGAGCCGTTTCCAGGAGGCAGCAGTGCGGAACGAGTCGGCTCATCCAGAGCCAAGCGGGCAAGTTCGCGGTTCTCGGGTCCAGACTGAAAAGACCAGTTCTGGAGACTGCCGGCCGGCTGGCTGATCCAGAGTGGCAAGACCTCCAGGAAACTGCTTCCGGCCTTGATTACGATCTGGCCTTCGAGGTCAAGGTGCTTGCCGTCCTGTTCAATCGTCGCGCGGTACTGGATATCGGCCCTCGGGCTTTGTTCAGCCCGTTCCCGCTCCACGCGGGCGGCCGCGTTATCGCCATTCCAGCGCCAGGCCAGGGCGGTATAAGAATCCGGAGACGGGGAGAAGCCGAGGCCAAGCAGGGACTGCACGCGCGTAGGATCGATCCAGACGAGTCCCTGCGCCGAGATGGGAGTGAGTGTCATCGTCTTGTCGGCCACCGCCATCCAGGTGTCGTCGGCGATGGTCAGGCCGACGGGACGAACTCGTGGCAGGTCGAGTTGGCCCCGGCCCGCCGCAATCGAGGCAGTTGCCTTGATTTCAAGGACCCGGCCATCAATGGGCGCGTCGCCGGTGGAGAGGACCACATGCAAGCGAGTGCTGCCATTGGCCTGAATTGTCGGATGCCAGCTCAGCGATTCCTCGCCGCCACTCCAGCGTACCCGATCGGCAATCCAGGCCGGGGGTAAGTCGACGTTCAACTCTCTGGGGGAGCCTCGGCCGCCGATGCCCAACAACTGGCATTCCAGTTCCGGCGCCGCCGCACCGACCAGCAGCCGGCCACGTACCTGGCACGCGGGCTGAGCCAGAGATTGGCGGAAGACCAGGTCCGCGACGGAATCTGCCGATCTGGCTTCGAATACGAAGGCGCTGGCACCGCCCTGTTCGCCTGCCTGTGCCGGCACGCGCCGGCCGGCGCGTTCCCTGCAATCCTGGACTATGTGCATCGAGTCAACAACCACAGTCGTCTGGCCGCCGGTCCAGACCGTATCGAGGGAACGCATGGCAGGCACGCTCCACGATCCCTCGAGCGGCACCCGAGCATGGGCCTTGAAAAGAATCGAAGTCGACGGTGTCGCAACATCCGCGAGACTGACTCGCACGCGCGTCGCCCCGGCTTCACGCACTGCCACGTAATCCTTGACGTACGGACCGGACACATCGAGAAACTCCAGTCCAGGGTCCAGTTCCACCGTGAAACGTACCAGTCCCCGTGACTCGGTCTCAACGCGCCATTCCGTGGTCCAGTTCGCGAACGACGGACCGCGACTCTTGGCCGAGCCCAGCACAACGCGCGTGGCCCCGCTGACCCAGATCAAAGACTCTTCACCGGGCGGCAGAGGTTTGCGGCCGTCGAGCACCCGGAGCTTGATCGAATCCTGAGGGCCCTGAAAACGCCACGACTGGAAGCCGCTCGAGGAGGAGGGGAACGGCCCTTCTCGGTATCCCTGCGGCCCGACCGGAATTAAGCCGATCGGCAGATCGAGCGTCAACTCGGTGGTGTCGTCGCCGGGAAGTCCCAGCGCAAAGCTGCGTCCCTCGGAGTCCGGGCGCGCACGAAGGTCCCAATCCAGGGTAACGGCGGGATTGACGGCTGCCGAGGCGGAAGGCTGGAACACGAGAACCGTTTTTCCGGATTCGCGCGCCCCGGCCGGCTGGAAATCCCCCGTCGATCCCAGGATCATCGGAGTCCATGGATCGAGCTCCAGGGCCGCCGGTCGCGAACCGGGAATCACGACAGTTAGCCGCGATTGCCCTGTCAAGACTCCCGCGTTCCAGTGGGCGCGATGGCGTGCCCGGATCAATCGCGGCGGTGCGGAATTCGGGGCCGGAGTCGCTCTCCGGGTCACTGAGTCAAGCAGAGATTCAAATCGATCGGACGCCATCCGCCGCAGCGGTGTGCCGGGCGGAAAACAGGCCGTGGCCTGATCCTCCGGAACATGAACACGAAGGATTTCGGGTGGGCCGGCGCCCAACAATCCAAGCAGAATGCAAAGGCCCAGAAAAGGCGCCGTCGCATGCGGAAGGACTCGTCTTGAATGTCCGCGGTGTTCACCCATCGATTGCACGAGTCTTGCTCATTGAATTCACCCTGGCCGTCCCACTCGCGAACTCCGCGCGGAATCTGCTTCAGGTGAGAAGTTCAGCGACTGTGGTAAGTAATCCATTGTCGAGGAGGCGCGGACACGGACGGCCGTGGAGTCATCGCTGCCCACTCCGTCAGGTCCGACCTGCGACCCGCCCGTGGTCATGAGCCCGGAGCTGGGGGGTGGCATCGGTGCCGCTGCTGGGCCGGACAACCGGGCTCGCTCGACGAGTCTTTGAATCAAGAGGCCAAGCAAGGTCAGAACGACTCCGCTCAGAGCCGATTGTCCGACCAAAAGCAGCACGCTGGGATGTGCCAGGGCCGAACCCACCAGGCACACGCAGGCCGCCGCGATCCAGACGGCACGAAACCGGCCCGGGGAAAACATCAGCAAGAAGCCGAGCAAAAGCACGCTGCCCGAGCAGATTGCGATGATCGCCGCGCGGTTCGCCAGCCAGAAAGTCATGGCGATCGGTTTGCCCGATCGGCCAAACAGGTAACTGTGTGAGCTGTCCTGTTCTTCTCCCAGCAGCTCCTCCAAGGCGCCGGATTGTGGCGACGACCCCGAAACCCATCCCAAGAGTCTTGAGAACGGTTTCCACGGCCGACGCTTCCACACATAAAAATCCCAATGCCAGTCATTCTCGTCAGACCATCCCGGGGGAACTCCGAGAATCGCCTGGCTCCAGGGCACCTTGACTTCCCAGAATGTCTGCAAGATCACGGCTTCCGGTGGTAATTCCGGTGGTGCGCAGACCCGCCCGGACGAGTTGCCGGGGAGCTCATATTCGAGTTCGATCAGAAGCGGTTTGGACTGCGACTCCGGAGGCAAGGTTATGCGGCAGGAGCCAAGCAACGGTTCGACCTGATCGGCATTCCGGCCGTCAATCCTGGCACGAATCCACTGAGCCCGCTCGGGCAGGGTGAACGATAGAGTCGACGGATGGGATTCGATCCAGTACCAGGCACGAGTTTTCGACTCGTTGTCAATTCCCAGCACCGTATGCAACAGCATCCGCGGGACAACCACGGTCGGAAGTGCAATCTGTTCCATCAACCTTGCCGTGAAAGCAATTCCCGCTGTCCGAGTTTCTGGTTTGGCCAGACGATAGACCAGCCTTCGCTCGGTTGCGGTTGGCTCTCCTTGCTCAGCAGCAGAGTCGGTCCATGCTTGGTCGGTGACCGCCGCCTTGATACCCGGTGCCGTGGTCAGCTCGACCGTGCTGGACGTGGCCGCGCCCTCCACGATGCAGATCCAGGGAATGGTCGCCTTGACCGGGTCAGTGTTCGCCGGGGCTAAGTCCACCGGTACCTGGAAATGGAAAGACAGGACTGTGCTTTCGACGACCGGTGCATTGAAGACAAGCCGATACCGGCGCGGTTCACCGGGCTTTTCGTCGAGCTCTTCGCGGCGGATCGTCTCCTTGCTTTGAACTTGCCAGGCCAGCGATGGTGGAAACGGAACCTGTACGGTCAACGAGTTGACCGACCCATGGCGAACACGAAGCTCCGTGTCCTGTCGAACATCAAGTAATCGCCTGGTTAGCTGAGCAAAGATCCTGGTGTCATGTGTGATCGACAGGGGATGGCGAGTGAGGCGGCCATGCAGCCACGACGGATTCTGGTTGCTCTTGAACACGGCACTGGGAGTACGTTCCCCGGTGGCGGCGGCCTGGCCTATCGCTGAGAACTCGGCTCGGGGCTGAAGTCGAAATGCCGGAGAGCCAGGGTCGTCTCGCCGTGCAAACTCAGTGTCAGGCTCAAAGGCAAGCTCGCGGTCGGCGAACAGGGAGACCGTGCTGACCGTGGAGACCCCATCGCGGGTGGCGAACAGGCCCAACCTGACTTTTTCCTCGTTACCGATTCGCTGCTGGCCGCGAAGCCTCAAGGAAAACGCTTTCAGGTCGCGGCCTGCTTGAGTGAGATGAATCTTCAGCACCTGGGCCGATTGATGCGGCTGGCCGCCGGCTGACGGCGTGCTTTGTGGCGCGATCGGAACCGCCGATTCCACCAGGTCGGAAGGCCCCACCGATGTCAGTTGCAGACCTGGTGGGATCACAAACTCAAGGTCGTAGAGCCGGCCACGGACTCGCTGGACCTGAACCGTGGTCTCCACCTGCGCCACCTGAGCCTCGAGGACCATTCGTGTGTTCGCCTCCGAGCGGTACAACGGAGGAGAACTTTCGACGGTCAGTCCCAGCTTGCAAGCGGGATCGAGAAACTGGTAAGCCGTGCTGATCCCCGGGCCCGCACGGAGCTCAGCCGGCAATTCTCTCGGATCGATGCGCCGCAGCCCCTGAGCCATCGTGACGTTGACCCAAAGATTGGGAGACTGGGTGATCCCGATCGCACCGGATTGATCAGCAGCATTGGAGAGCGGCAAGCCGAGGAAGGCATAGCTCTTCGGTGCATCGGGGGGGAAAATCCGTCGTGTTAGCAGAAGCAGACGATGGGTGTCACCCGCACGCATACCCTCGCCAAGCGGAATCACCAGCACGTTGTTCTCGATCACGGTGGCGAGATACTGATCATCGAGTTTCAAGACCTGCACCACATCTTGCTCGTCGAGCCGGATTTCCAGCTTCCGCGCGATCCCGCGAATGCAGTGAATGACCCACGTCGAGCGGGTATTGACCGCCTCAAGGTCGGGGTCGATCGCAATCTCGACCTGGGCTGTCAACAACGGAGGCGGGGGCGGCCCCGAGTTCGCCTCGTCGGTCCAGTCGAGAATCAACCGCGATCGCGGCGAAAGGTGAGCGGTCAGACGCGTCCCTTTGCCGCCGGCCAGCGGCGTCTTGCTCACCTGCCCGCCCATTGCAATGTCGACCTCCCGGACCGGATGGGGAACATCCAGCTCGAAATACGTCGAAGCCGCTTCCGGGATCGCCATCGCAAAATGCTTCTGGTCCAGGTTGACATTGACGGCAGCCTTGAGCTCGAAGCGAAGATGATGGTCGCCTACCCCCGCAAGGAGAGCTTCCCATTGCGCTTCCTTTGTCTTGCGCATCTGAAGCTCATGGTCCCCTTCGCGCTGAGCCCAGGATCGCGCTGTCAATTCCGATCGGAACCCATGTTTCTCCAGACGCCAGGAGACTCAGATCGATATCGATCTCGAGATCGGCCAGATCGCTATTCGCCCGGCCATGCATCTTGACGGCATTGATGATGGAGTTACGTGGCTGCGGGCTCTCTGGTATCGGAGGAACTGGAGCCGGTGAACTGCCTTGAGCGCCGGGCTTGATGAGAATCAGATCTGGCTGCTTGAGCCTCTTCAAGAAATCTTTCAGATCGCTGGCGTTGTTGAGGATCACCACATCGCCAGGGACGTCGCCGGAACGTGAGCCTACCTGGGCCTGCGAGCGAGACTCGACCGCCGGTGGTTTCGGTGCCTGCGCGCGTGACTGCATCCCCGGCGAGAGCAGAATCGCTCCCATTCCAGCGATGACCCATGCGCTGCGGTTCAAGATGCGAAATCCTTTGCAAGAAACCGATGGGACCGCCTGGGAGCCAGGTATTCCCAGGACTCCCGGTTGAAAATAGGTTTCTTGTGGAAACCTGGGGGAGATAGGTCTAGCTCATCAGGACGGTATTGAATCATACCACGAACAGCGAATGGTATCCAACGACCGGAGTGCCGACGCGTGCATGCTCCACGCTGATAAAGTGCAGCACGCACGCGTCGGGTTCTTATTCACGGACTGCCGGGATGGTTCCTGGCGGCACGAACCGTACGGGTCGTTGAGTTCAGCTTCAACCTCTCAGCTACCGGACTTTCGCTTTGCCGTTGGTCGGATCTCATCCTTGTTCAGGAGCGACTTCCAGGTGTTGTAACCCTTGTCCTCGGGACTATCCGGATCGTAGCCCTGATCATCCCGGCCACTGATGTTTTTCAGATTGTCCACCGCGAGTTCACGCACGGCCGGCGATTGATCACGCGGTGAAAGCAGCTCGACCAGACGCTGATGAGTCTCCTTCCGCGCGGCCTCCTCGGGAGAATAACCGACGAGCAGTTTCTCGACGATCTGAGCGGTCTGGTCACCAAATTCCTCTGCGAGACTGGAACGTAACTGCTTGCCGGCCAGGGTTCCCCTGGAGAGAAACGCCCGGAGAGCCGCGATCGTGCTCTGGCGTGCGCTCCGGTCTCCGCCACGAGATAGAATAGGAGTCAAGAACGAAAGATCGCCCAGAGCCTTGACCGCCAGGATCGCCAGTTTCTTGGTGTCGGTCGACTCGCTCTCGGTGGCCAGCACAATGTCGGCCAGCACCGGGCGATCCTTGGAAAACTGCTCGAGGAACTGTTCGCCCAGCTTCTGATCCTTGGCTGACTGTTCCGGTTCGGTCATCCAGGCGGGCAACTCTTGATGAGCCTTGGGCAGGAACCGGCCGGTGGAATCGGCGACCAGCGTGCCGGGCCCGTTCAGCGTTTCTTTGGTACCGGCCAGGGTGACACTATCCTCGCCCTCCTGAACATGAACGGCCAGTGGCGGTGGCTGGGGCGCCGGCTGGCCGTAATGCCATACGCTGACTCGTTCGACACCCACCGAGCCATGGGATGGCCGATCGATGGCCGCGGTCAGGCCCGCGAAACCCACCTTCAAGATTCCCGAGGGAGCCGAGGCATCGATCGTTACCCGCCCGTCGGCCAGGTCGAAGGAGGGTGGTTCTTCAGCGGTCTTGTTCGTCAAGAGTATCTGGGTTTCACCGATCAGAGTGATCGGCGTTCTCGCGACAACGATCCGCGCCCGAAATGGTTCCAGGCACAGCAACCGATCCGATGCGGCCAGCGGCGTCCCCTCGGCGATACGTTCCCATTCCCGCTTGTCGGTATTGAAGCGAAGCAGTACACCGCTCAGTTTATCGACGATGCCCACCGAACCGGCCGGGATGGCGCGTGGCGGGTTAATCACAGGTTCTGCCTTGGGCTTTGCGGAGTTGTCGGCCGTCTTCGTTGCTGCCGCCTTGGTACCCTTGACCGCCTCGGGTTCGGTTTCCATCGGTGGAGCGGGCGCTTCCTTGGATTCGGCCGCGGCTAAACCAGCGGTTGCCGCACCAGTCGCAGGCTGCGCGTTTTCCATGGCGGGAGTCTCCTGCGCCCGGGGCTGGCGCGCCTTCGGCAACGGGAGCAGCGGCAACGACCGGTGGCTGGGGAACCAGAGCGGGTTGCGTGACGGGGACCGCGGGTGTCAGGCTCTGGTAGGCCGACCAGCAGAGGATGGCAACGAGGGCCAGGCAGCCGGCGACGGGACCAAATCGCTCGAGCCAGTGGCGGGGCGGAGGCGGAGGTGCCACCCAGGGCTGAATCGGCTCTGTGACAGGCACCCGAACCACCGACTTGACCCCATCACGGCGGGCGACGGGAGCGGACTCCCTCCCTCTGACAAGCTGGTACATCCGAACCTTGGCTTCGGGGGG
The DNA here is from genome assembly GCA_963797295.1 of uncultured Planctomycetaceae bacterium. Classification (GTDB taxonomy): domain Bacteria; phylum Planctomycetota; class Planctomycetia; order Isosphaerales; family Isosphaeraceae; genus Aquisphaera. The sequence continues at coordinate 113,782 of CAWCPP010000047.1, read as the reverse complement.
AACATGGACCTTCTGACCGAGCAGGCTCAAGATCTGGTGCACACAGGCAGCTTCCGCCAGGTTGACATCCGAGGCCAAACATTTTTTCTCGTACTCGCCGACCTGATCAGCGTCGAGATCATTGTCGACATAGCTGGCGACCACATTGGGATCGCTTCCTTCGGGGCCCGATTTGCTGGGAACCGTCAATCTCCGCTGGCGGGTCACGCGGTGGATTCGCTCGACCAGTTCCTGCGCATAAGTCGATTCAGCAACCTGCCTTCCAATCTCACGGACCTGGGTTGGCGGAAGCGTGTCGTCGAGCCAGGCAAGAAGCGTTCTGAGGGTTAGTCGCATCCGGTCATTCTCCGGGGTCTAGAATCTCGGTCGGCCCTGCTCCAGCTTGTGCTTTGTGTCCAGGCCAGCCGCTTTCCTATATCAGTGCATTCTCGCCGGACAATCCGTGGAGTTTCTTGAAAGAAAATGGATGGAAACCGGGGGCCGGGGCGTGCAACGACAGTACGCTCAGGACGATCCGCGAATCCGGTAGATCCGGAAGAACGGGTCTTTTTGCTCGATACCATAGAGCGGCTCGAACACTTCGGGGTGCGTATCGGCCCAGATCCGCTCTATCGGAAATCTCTCCGCGTCCGCGACATTGTGGGGTCCCTCGCCGGGATCGGTTCGAGTCACGACCAGAAGCTGGATCTTCTGAGCCCGGAGATTGGCCAGCCATTCTCGGTAGTTGGGCTGTGCCCGGTCCCAGCCCGGTCGCGAATTGGGCCAGGTCGGCTCGTTGCGATCGCGAGCGGCCCTGTGGTAGTCGTGCATGAGCCAATCGGAATGGGCGTCGACGTTCACGTAGCGGACGTCGTTCCGTAGACCAGTGCCGAACAGGTAATAGGGAATGTTCGTTCCAGCGTAGGCCAGGCGCGCGCCCGACGGCCCCGAACGGCCCTCCAGGTTGATCCAGCCGAGATAGAAGTCGCGAAAAGGCGGGTAGAAACACTGCCTGGAATCCAGCTCGAACACTCCTGTGTTCAATACGCCCAGCCCCACAAGGCCCAAGCCGCCAAGAATGATCAGGGGATGATTCTTCCATCCGCGCTTCATGTCGAGGCTTGATCGGCTGGCCGCCCAGACCACCAGTCCCGCGCAGCAGCCCATTCCCAGCGAAACCGACAAGCCAGCAATTGCCTTGAAATCCGGTCCGTGGCGAAGTGTACGAGTTAGAGACGGAATCAAGGAGATCGGGGCACCGACCGCGTTGGGTATGTGCGGGCTGAAGTCCCAGGGAATCTCCGACTCCTTGACTGCGACTGGCCATGCCTGGGGAGTCAGGACGTGGAGAACAAGCAGCGCAGCCGCCGCCAGCCTCAGCCCGCGTCCGCGATCGAGTAGCCGGGCCAAGGGCACCGCGGCCAGGCCAATCGCCTGGATCGTGAATCGCTGCTGCGTCCGGTACGGAATGCAGATCCAGTAAAGAGCCACGTTCAGTAGGGCGAGCGCCGCGAGTGCCCAGGTCCAGTGGTCGTTCGAGGCCGAGTGCCGACGCCCGATCGCCCAGGCTCCCGCCAGCGCCGCAACCCATAGTGGCGCAAGACGTGGATCCAACATGGCCAGGAGGATGTCGATCAATGCCCGCCACGCGGTCACGGGTAAGTAGTAGATGCTGAGCCGCATGGCATCCCGTCCGTACCATCCCGTCAGGATCGTCTTGCCGAAAAGCTCGAGGTTGAGCGGGTAAAGCGGATTCCCCGTGAGCAATAAGTTGCGGCCGAACCAGAACCCGCAGGCAGGCAAGAGGGCCAGAATGATCAAGATCAAGGAGACCATAGTCTTCTTGATGGAACGGCACTGAATGGCCTTCGCACCAACGACGAAAGCGAGCAGGGGGGGAACGAAGACGACGCCTACGGGTTTGGTCCCGAGCGCGAGGCCCGCCGCAAGCCCGCCCAGAAACAGCGTGCCCGCGCCTCCCTGCCGCTGGCGTGACTCTAGCAAAAAAAAGTGAACGGCAATCATGTAGAAGGCAACGAAGATGGTGTCGACATTGGCCTCGAATGAGAAGATCAGGAATGGTGTGCATGTGACAAACCAGCAGGTAGCCAGAAGGGACGAGTTCCGTCCGGCCCCGAGCGTGCGCGCGACACGAAACGCCGCGATCGCCGCAAGCACCAGGAATGGCGCCTGACCAACCTTGGCGAGACGGTCACCACCCCACGCCACCATCAGCCATGTGAACCAGGCGTCGCCGTTGGCCGGGAAATAGGTGGCCGCAGTTTCACCGAAAGGCACCGCGACAAGAAACAACCGGCCCGCCTTCCACCACCGCGCCGCGAAGTAAAGATGGTAGATGGGCCCGTCGCTGACGACCTTGACCGGCAAAAGCAGCGACTGCATCCACAGCTCGACCGCAACCCAGAGAACACACGCGACCGCGAGCAAGGTTTCGGTGTTCCATGGCTTCGAGGCACTCGCGTCAGTCAGTAGTTCGTCAGAGATCGGGGATGCTGGCCGCACCCGGTGCGTGGCAAAGCCGATCGCGCAGAACACGCCCATGCCAACCGCAAGCGGTTCGATCTGCAGTAGCCCGATGGTCCCAAGCCATTCGATCTGCAGCAAGCACCATGTGACCCCGATGACGGCCGAGGCAAGCACGCGGTCCAGTAGGCTCGCCTGCCGGAGCCAGGCACCGGCCAGCCACCAGGCACCAGCAAACAGCAGCGAATTCGCGATCAGGCCGATCCAGGCAGTCATGCGCCAGAGCAATCTCCCTTGGGCAAGAGTTTAGTCCGGTCGATTCTACTCTTGGATCCAGGGAGAACGCGAAACGGCGTTGCCCGATCCGTGCCGATTGTTGTGATTGCGAGACCGGCAGTGCGGGTTAAGACGATTTCTCGACCTGACATCGCAGAACGGAGGTCTGGAAGAACTGGGCAGAACGCCGTCGTGAAGAAACCGCCAGGAACCTGGATAAGGTGGGGACGTGAAAACGGGGACGTCGCCAGGTGTTGATCCTGGCGACGTCCCCCGTCTTTTCATTTGGACCTGATGATCAGTAACTATCCGAGCTGATCACCTCTCCGCCGTTTCGCGTCGAAAGTTGCTGATAAACACCGAACCTCGTGCCGGGAGCGACGTTCCAGATCGGCGAGTCGCCGGCGCTCGAAGAGGTCACGGTGAGCCCTGTGGGAACGCACGTATAACCTCCCTGACGTATTCCCAGGATTGATTGGCCACGAGTTGATCGAATCTTTGAGGAAGCGAACAGACCCGTCCATGAAAGCAAAGTTGGCGCCACCGGGATGCATGCTCGAAGCCGCCTCCACCTGCGGGTGAGAACTTACGCCCTGGCAGGTATAGGAGAGCGACTTCTGAGGATTGATCGGCCAGTACGATGTAAAAATCGTGTCGCCGTAGTTCCCCGAGCACCACCAATGCCAGCAGACTTGATCGGATGAGTTTTCGATCAACCGTGTGTGCTCGGCGAACATGATGGTGTTGCTCGTTCCGTCCGTGATCGAGCTGAGCTTGGTGACGCTGTAGGCGTAAAGCACGCCGTTCATGATCGTGTCGCCGGTCGGCGGGGAATAGTAGTTGGCCCAGATGTCGTTGAACCAAGTGCCGGCGTTTCCAGCATAGCTGCTGTATCGCATCGGCGTGGCTGTCGACCCACCAATCGGCGTGTACGTCCCGATTTGAGCCTGCTCGACTCCGGCGTCAGAAGGACACCAGAGTGTGGTCAGGCCGGTCGCGACAATTGTCGTGTTTTGGATGTCCCACATGCAGATGCTGAAATTCATTGCATTGTACAGGGGCATCTGCTCGGTGTACTGAGTGAGCGGAAGCATTGGGCCGAAGCTTGTTATGATGTAGCCCGGCAGCGCCGCAGAGGTCGAGTCGATCAGCCCCATCGGCATGCTGTCATTCGAGCCAATGTAATTGTGGACGGCAAGGGCGAGTTGCTTGAGATTGTTTGTGCACTGAGCGCGGCGTGCCGCCTCGCGTGCTGACTGGACGGCGGGCAGAAGGAGAGAGATAAGCACGGCAATAATTGCGATCACAACCAGAAGCTCGATCAACGTGAAACCGCGTGGTCGGACTGATCGACTAGATTGTACTGTCATCGTGAGTCACCTTTTCTTGAAATGGCGGCTAAGAAGGCCTGGGACTTGATCTCATACACCTCCAGCGAGAATCCCAGAATTCCCGTGAAGAATTTGCATTGCAGAGGGAGAGGCGACGGTTTCGACAGTGGAAAGTGAGAGGAGCTTTTTGGCTTGGTTTTGCTCTGTGGCCTGCAAAGAATTGCGAGCCAAGATCACGAAGAATCTGCGCGTTGCACTTCAATTCTGAGAAAAAGACTAACCGCGATCCTTGATCGACTTGGGAATCAGGGCCCCTTTTCGCTTGGCGACATCCTGAATCTTCTTTGGCGGGGCAGGCGGTGCGTTCTTGGCTGTCTCATCAGGAGGCGGTACGGATTCTCCGCACCCCAGAAAGAGCCCCGCGGTCGCGATCAGCCCAGCGGCCCAGAATCTGGCACGTCGTGAAATCATCAACATGAAACCTTTCGATGTCCCGAATCGAGATGCTGAAATCGCCCGTCTTTAGTTAATAAACACGCGATGCACAGACCGAAATACGGCACGTCAAGACAAAAGATCAACAATCTCTCAGTATGATGGCCGGAGGAATGCCTCCGGGCTTGATACCATCTTGAAGTAGGACAAGATGGATGCACGGATTGCAGGCCCGTCGTCTGGAAAGTTTTCTCAGTGGAGAAACTCAGGACGGACATAACATTTTACTCCTCTTATGGTCGTAACTTCAAGGTGGAGCCCGTCAGGAAACTCGAATTAATTGCTACTTAAAAGGTTAGGAGTTGTATCTGGCTTTCGACTTGTGAGGAGTTATCTTTGCATTCCGAACCATAGATAACACTGAACTTTGATCTCCCTGCATTCCGCGCACCCGCCCGATCGGACACCTCAGCCAGGAGACATGAATTGCGGAGGTCTTTCTAGTGGGTCGGCCATCGTTATAGAATGGATTAAGACGAACTCCTACCTAGTCCCGGTCGCAAGTCCATTCGTGCCGGTCCGCCGGAACTCAGAGAATCGAGTCCGCGAATTCTGGGTGCATCCTGTGCAACTCTTGACTGAAGGACCAATCGACCAGCCTCTATCGCTGCACCGCGACCATTCGCGGAAGTTCGATCAGAACCTTTATGTCTACCCGGTGCTTTCGCGGCGGAGCCAGGGGATCTCGGTCGGGATTAACCTGAATCCGGACAAGATCTGCAACTTCGACTGCGTCTACTGCCAGGTCGATCGGCGGACATCGCCGGTAGTCACCCGTGTCGATGAGAACCTGCTGGTTCGAGAACTGGACGAGACACTCGAACTGGTTCTCACGGGACACCTCTACCTTGAGGACCGATTCGCGAGCGTCCCTCATCCTCTCCGCCGCTTGAACGACATCGCGTTCTCGGGAGATGGCGAGCCCACGACCTACCCCGGCTTTGCCCGAATCGTCGAGAAGGTCGCCGCGCTCAAGAAACAGCGGAATCTGGAGGAGGTCAAGCTCGTCCTGATTACCAACGCGACGATGCTTCATCGGCCAGAGGTGAAGCAGGCGCTGGCGATTCTCGATGCCAGCAACGGCGAAGTCTGGGCGAAGCTCGACGCGGGTTCCGAAAGCTATTACCGCACAATCGAGCGAACCACGATTCCGCTGCACCGAATTCTTTCCAACATTCTCGATGCGGCGCGGGCCAGACCCCTGATCATCCAGACCCTGCTGCTCAGTCTGGACGGGCAGGGGCCTTCCGATCTCGAAATCGACGCCTATTGCCGGCGGCTCAACGAGATAGTGGACGCCGGCGGGCAGATCACCGGAGTACAACTCTATACGGTGGCCCGAACGCCTGCCGTGGCGGAAGTGGGACCACTGCCTGATGTCGAACTGCTACGAATCGGGGAACTCGTTCGTCAGCGGGTTGGTATCCCTGTTGATATTTACCACTAGTTAGCGGTTGACCCGTCGGTTCGCTTTACGGAAGTTGCCGGCGATGATATTCTTTTTGTTGTGAAACCAACGATCTCATCCATGATCTGAAAACGTGGCGCACCTGGAGATTCAGCATGATCGGAGCGACGATGTCGGCGGGAGATTACCTCTCCCGGGTCTGCGATGAAATTCAGCGGCTCGACACCGCCCAAGTTGAAAAAGTCAGCGACCTGATCGAGCAGGCTTATGACGCCGGTCGTTTTGTCTTCATCATCGGCAACGGCGGTTCCGGAGCCAATGCGTCGCACCTCTGTGAGGACCTGGCAAAGTGCACCCTCTGTGACTTTGAGAACCAGAAGCGCCTGAAAGTTCTCAGTCTCACCGACAACACCGCGGGAATCATGGCCTGGGGCAACGACGAGGGCTACGATCGGATTTTCCTGGAACAGCTCAAGAATCTGGCATCACCGGGCGACTTGCTGCTGGCGATTTCCGGTTCCGGCAACAGCCCAAACATCCTCAAGGCCGTCGACTGGGCCAACCGCCACGGGCTGACCACCGTTGGCTTTACCGGGTTCTCTGGAGGCAAACTCAAATCCTTGGCTCATCACAACTTGCACGTTGCCATGGATGACATGGGGGTTGTTGAATCGTTGCACCAGGTGGTCTTCCACTGGCTGATTGACGACCTCCACCGGCGGTTCGCGGAGAAGGTCACTTCACTGAACGGCGCCACCGCGCACTGAGCCGGGCTGATGTTGGCAGCGGATGAATCGGGTTGGCTGGTCGGAATCGAGGTGGGCGGCACCAAGCTCCAACTCGGGCTCGGCCGAGCTGACGGCAAACTGCTGGTGATTGAGCGGCGGACTGTAGACCCGCAGTACGGTGCCAGAGGTATTCTTCAGCAAATCGAGTCTGCATTCGGTCTGCTCCTGAACCGCAAGTCCCTATCCGCTGGAGACATACGCGGTGTTGGACTGGGTTTTGGCGGGCCCGTAGACGTGCCTCGGGGAAGGGTCCAGACCTCGTACCAGATCGAGGGCTGGACCGATTTCCCGCTGGTCGAGGAACTCCGCCGGATCGCGGGTGTTTCGAACATCGTGATTGAGAACGACGCCGACACGGCCGGACTGGGCGAAGCTCGCTTCGGCGTAGGGGTCGGCTGCTCGCCGCTGCTCTATCTCACAATTGGAAGCGGGATTGGCGGCGCCCTGATCGTGGACGGACACATCTACCGTGGATGCGGACTTGGTGCCCTGGAGATCGGACACATGGAGATCCCGGTCCGGTCGCCCTCTGGGTTTCGGGTCATGCAACTCGAACAGATTGCTTCCGGCTGGGGGATTGCACGCGAGGCTCGCGACGAGGCCGTGAGCCTTCTGAATGAAGAACAGCGGAGCTGGATCGTGCTTGAGCGATCGGGAAATAACCCCGATGCGATCACAGCCCAGAGCGTTGGCCAGGCGGCGAGTGAAGGAGACGCGCGTGCTCAGGCGATCCTGGAGCGTGCGCGGCAAAGTGTCGCGTTTGCCTTACGCCAGGCCATTGCTCTTCTGTCTCCTCGACGGATCATCCTTGGCGGCGGCGTCTCGTTAATTGGCGAGGAATACTGGTTCGAGCCAATCCGCGGGCTAGTCGCCGCGGAAGTCTTCGCGCCGTTCCGCGGCTCATACGACATTGTGCCCGCTGCGCTGGGCGAGGAAGTGGTTGTCCACGGAGCTTTAGCCTTGGCATACGATGCCGCCCTGCGTTCTTCGTCCTTGTGACCAACGCGTGTAAACCGTTTGGTCCGCGAGGCGTCGCCAAGAGGATAGTCTAGTTCATGAGCAGGCGGTGCTTGCTGTTCTTGCAAGGTTGACGTAGAAGAATCAGCCACTTGAAAGATCTTGCGACATCGCCTAACAATAAGCTTGGGTCGGCGAAGTGAAGCCTCCCCGGTGTTGGTCAGGCGATTAGAATGCCGACCTAGGGACGCAAGACAGGGGCCGTTCTCTGCCCGAAAACTCTTTCTTAACTTTTTTTACATCAATGAGTTGAGCTCATTTGTAGAAGGCCTGGAGAGGGCGTTGCCAGGACTCGACCAGATCATGTGCACGTCACAGAAAACTGTCACGTTGGCGGAGTCTGAGAGAGTATCCACGACGCCGTTGAAGATTTCTCAGTGATCGGCCCTTCATTTGCTATTTCTCTGAATGTTCTTATATAGATCAGGGCTTTTCCCAAGTTTCTCCCTTTGAGTCGGCCGCTTTTGGGCTACAGTTTGATTATAGGAGTCAACGTCTTCAGTCACGATCGGATCATGTGAACCGTTCAGACTTGAAGCTCGTCTACACCAATAGGGAAGAATCGGGGATAATCTACCCGGTCTTATTTTTCGGCCGCGACGACGAATTTACTCATAACCAGGCATGGCCTGGAACCCGTTTCGGTCGGATGAACGATTTTTTGAATTCCTGGCACGTTCGAGGGTTGCTACGAACAAAGACGAAATGTGAGGCTCGCCATGACTGCGAAACTGGCCGATACCCAACTGTGGCAGTACAACCTGGCATCACTGATCCGGTCGGGTTTATTTCTAAGGGCCGAAACGGGCGAGTTTAATGGTCTATACACCGTCGTTGGCATTTACCGGGATGAGACCTGTTCGGCACCGATGGCGAAATACTCCGATGCGAGGCGTGCGATGGATGCCGCCAACTTGGTGAATCAACTCGCCAAGCCATCTCGTTCGCCGGAAGCCAATTGATTCGCTGAACTCCTTGCTTGACGAAGATCAACCGTGAGCTTCATCGTCACTATGACGGAAGCCCACGGTTTTTTTTTGCAGTTCCGCTGGTTGTGCACCCCCCATCTCCGCATCGATTCGATTTCCATGCTCCCAGAAAAAAGCCTCGGCCCACTGCGTGCAACCAATCGCCCACTCTGTCCAGGAATCGGAACTCCTGGCGGCTTTGTGTGAGGGCCAGGTTTGCAAGAGCCATGGCTTGCTTATAGCCAAGTCACCGAACTGTCCACATGGGATGGCTTACACAAATTTCGCCTGATACGGGGTTCCGCTTCGAGATGGCTTGCTCGATGCAAATCCTGGAAATGACATTACAATTCGACCCCGTTTCCGGTATCTAGAGCGGTGGACCCGCGCGTACGCCACGGAAAGGAGTCGGGGCAACCTTTCATGGATGAAATGATGCGCAAAGTGCGGTGCTGTTGGCTCGTTCTCCTGAGCCTGTTCACCGGCTGCCAGTCAAGAGTTTCGGTCGACGCATTGCCGGACGTCTCCCAGACGCTCGAGGCCGTCGGCCGTCGTCTGAGCGGCTCTTTGTCGGAAGAACGGCTCACGACACTGGCCTCGCGCGGGCCTGAGGTCGTCGCGGCGCTGAAGGGTCACGAGCGCGACGTGCTGGCTCGAGGATACCTGAGGTTCTTCTCAAACGCTCCGGTCATCGTCGAGGTTGCCGCGCCGTCAAGCAGCGTCCCTTTCTGGATCAAGGACCAGGGTTTCAACTCCATCGGGCCAAGCTTGAGCAACGCCGACGCTCGCTGGTCCCTTTTCCGGAAATCCTATCCTGCAGGGTGGATTGGACTGGGTGTTAACGGGCTGGACCGGACGTCTCCTGCGCACTACGTCGTGTTTCTGAGGGCACCGCCCGGCCAGCCGTCTCTGACTGAAAGCACGATCGCACTTGCGGAAAACGTCCGCCGTAAATGGTCTCTTGTCCAGGCCAGGTCCGAGGTCAGTGCAGCCAGCGATGTTTGCCGGCCGTTCGCGTCGCTGCCCGCCGAACTGTCGGGCGCGATCCTGCTTCAGCCGCGTCACGAAGACCGGCACTCCACGCTGCTGGCTTCGGGACGTGTCTGGAAAACCCATGTCCCTTCAACGGCAAGCGCTGATCAGGTAACCATGAGCTACGGTTCCGACCCGACTCGCGAGCTGACGTTGAGTTGGAGGACCGAGCCCGGCGCCTTCAAGACGGCCTTGAGGATTTTGCCGGCCCGATTCCAGTCGGCCGAGAACGATATGCGTCAGAATCCCGATCTTGCGGGCATGCGCACCGTCAGCGGAGCCTCGACCCTGATTCGTTCGCCGAACTTGCTCAATGACCCGGTGGTTCGGCGTCATGTTGTCACCGTGGGCGACCTCAGCCCCGACACGACCTACCTCTACTCACTGGCCGACGGATCGAAACAGGGTTGGGGACCATGGCGGACCGCCAAGACGGCACGAAGCAAAGCCGGCCGCATCGAATTCCTCTACATGGGTGATGCCCAGACGGGTCTCCAGGACTGGGGCAAGCGCCTCTTCACGGCATACCGGCGTCATCCCGGAATTGAATTCATCCTGCTGGCCGGCGACCTGGTGGACCGGGGTAACGAACGCACGAACTGGGACCACTTCTTCCTGCGGGCCGAGGAGATCTTCGAGCGAATTCCAGTCATGCCATGCGTCGGGAACCATGAGTACCTGGATCAAGGACCGCGGCTTTACCGCTCGTTCTTTGCTTTGCCCCGGAATGGTCCATCCTCTGTCGAACCCGGACTGGTGTATCACTTCGAAGCGGGCAGCGCGTTCTTCGCCGTGCTCGACAGCACCCTGGCGGTCACCGATCCCAAGGCCGCGAGGCTCCAGGCCGAATGGCTCGACGCGGCGCTCTCTGAGTCACACGCGCCCTGGAAATTTGTCATGTTCCACCATCCGATCTATCCGTCTCATCCCAGTCGAGACAACCCCGGCCTGGGACGTGCCTGGGTTCCGATCTTCGACAAGCATCACGTGGACATGGTTCTCCAGGGGCACGACCATGCCTATTTGCGAACGTACCCGATGCGCAGCAACCAGCCGCAAGCGACGGCCAGAGTAGGAACCATCTATGTCGTCTCGGTTGCGGGAGACAAGTTTTACGATCAGATTCAGCGCGAGTACATCGAAGTCGGCCTGACCAGAACGCCGACTTACCAGACCATCGAGATTGACAATGTCGAGAATCGCCTGACCTATCGCGCATGGAGCGACTCCGGCGAGATCAGTGATCGCCTGGTCCTCACCAAGCCGCCCATCGGGCGGCCTTCCGTGGTGGCCCGGCGAGACGCTTCGACAGCACGCTAGTCTCGGCCTGAATCGCACCGGTTGTAACGATTCCCCGGATGCCGAGTATTCGCGGCGGAATTCCTGAAGATGCGACCGCCTGGCTGCCGATCCCAGGTAAGTATCAAGACGGCACTCGCGCATTGCGAGCGCAACCGGATCAGACAACGTTTCGATCAGCTCCAGCGTCGCGTGAACTCAACGGGTGATCAGGATGATTGCTGTTGACGATCGAAGCTTCGATCATACGCGTCTCGCCGTTCTGACCGCGAGGAGGGCGAACGACCCATGCGCACCCCGAGCCTGTACCGAGGCCTCCTCATTCTTCCTTTCTGCATGTTCGGATGTTCACAAAACTGGACGGTCCGGAAGCCGGCGGGCGACGACGTCAAGACGGTGGCCTCAGTCGGTGACAATGCTCTGCCGATCCGCTCGGGAACTTACGACTCGTCTGTACGGGCTCAGGACACAGAGCCAATCATCCCTACACCTAGCCGCGGACGAATCTCGGGCCGGGTCTACGATGAGCACGGCAAGCCCGTGCCCAACGCCAAGGTTCGACTCGCCGTAGGCGGCGAGGCCGGAGGCAAGGCCGTAACCTCGGTGACAGACCGCTCTGGTGCCTTCACTCTCCGCGGAGTTCGACCCGGATCCTCGTACACGGTGATTGCGGAATACGAGGGCGAGCACGGTCTCTTGACCGGCCGTGTCGAGGCCGAGGCTCCTGATACCAACGTCCGCATCGGGTTGCAGCGTCGGGCTTCCTCGGATGGGGAGGAGGCCCGCACCACGATCCGGCCCGCTCGACCCAATGTGGCCCCGATATCCAACGTTGAAGAGTCTGACGAAGATGAGAACCCGGGTCCGCTGTCGGCCCGGACGAAACACGTGGCCTCCGAGCCCCCGGCGATCGAGGCCGAAGCCATGCGAGGAGATGAGAGCGACAGTGAAGTGGCCCCACGAGTTTCCATCTCGAACGGATCGATGCCAAGAGCTCGAGGTGGTCTCAGACCCATCGGCCAGTGGATGGTTCCGCTGCGGGGCAGGACCGATCGAAGAGCAGAGGTTCGACCTTGGGTACAGGATCGGACGAGGAAGAGTCCCGGACCGCGAGATCGCCGCGAGACGGCGATGACGATGACGAGGTGAACCCGCTACCACCGGCGCTCGATTCGGAAAAAGTCGGATCACGCTCGGAAGCAGAGGGTTCCCCAGACCGTCAGATCGCACTGGCTCAAGCCCCAGTCCCTTCGCAGGCACCGCGGAAGCGATCAATCGCCATGCGCTCGAAGCCCGTGGCGGCCGATGCTGGTGCTGAGGATGATCCCGCAGCGGCCGATTCCTCGGCGCCGAGGCCCTTTCCTCAGGGCGTGGTTGCAGGTGGCCGATCGGCCGAGCCTGAAGGTTACGCACCCCTCTTGATGAGCGATCCGGATAACAGCTCACGCACTCCCGCCACCTCAGCGCGGCAATCCGCGCGTGACTTGCAGGAGCCGAGCGCCAGCCTGCCGCCAAGGCCAGTGCGACAGCCCGCACCGGTTGAAACGACGCGCCCGACCTGGGGCGAGCTCGTGTTCAAGAAGGACCCGATTCCTTTGGATGAGTCGTTGCACAAGGTCTCAAGCCAGCGCGCGGTCGGAAGCACATCCGGAATTGTAGACAAGACGGCGATCGCAACCGCGAAGCTCGCCACCACCAGCGCTCCCGGAATGGCCGCACTGGCGCTCGGGACGAAAACCTCTTGCGAGTTCAACCCCGAGGAACGCCGGCTGATCGACTTCCGGCTTCCCGATGCCCAGGGTCGGATGGTCTCGTTCCACGATCTTGATGCCGACCTGATTCTCCTGGACTTCTGGGGAACATGGTGTGCGCCTTGCCGCAAGTCGGTCGCCCATCTGGTCGAGATCCAGCAAACTCTGGGCGGAAAGAAGGTGCAAGTCGTCGGCATCGCCTGCGAGCGCACTCCCGCCAAGGACCGTGCGGCCACGGTGGCAAAGGCCATCACAGACCTGAAAATCAACTACACCGTGCTGATCTCGGCAATGGACGGAACCTGCCCGGTTCAGGACGCTTTCCAGGTTCAGTTCTATCCCACCCTCGTGCTCGTCGATCGTCATGGCCGCGTTCTCTGGCGCGAGCAAGGCGCAACCGACGTGACACTTGCCCGCATGGACCGGTTCATCCTGAAAAATCTGCATCGCCCCACCAAGCCTGGCGACGATGCGCTGCAAGCGCACGTGGCTCAAGAATCAAAGTAAGGACCGCATCCACAAACTCCACTTTGCTCAGTTTGCCAGCATGATCACGGTATAGGGCGACTTGACGGCTGGCTTCTTTTTCGGGCTCTTACCGGAACTGGCCGGCTTGCCGTGTTCGAACCGGATTTCTTGACTCGCCTGTCCGTCCCGGATCGTCTGGCCGTCCAAGGTGGCCTGAAGGCTGTGCAAAGCTTCCCCCACGGTTTTGGAAAAACCATACCTGGCATCGGGGATGACGGGAGTGTCGAGATTGATCCCCTGCGGCAAGTGCGCGGCGATCTCGTCGATATTCTTGACGGGGCCGGGAACCTTGCCTGCCGTCGAGCCGCAGCCAGGTTGAAGCAGCAGAAGGAGGCAAGTGAGACCAACTGGGATGCAAAGCTCGACTGGTCGGGCATTACGCATAAGTTATCCCTCGGCTTCGAGCACGACCTGGAGATGAGATTTCACGGCAAGTCGCCAGTTTGCAGTCTCACGTTCATGTCCGCAATATCCCGGTCGCAAAAGCGGGATAAGCGATGATCAGATACCGGTAATCGTGCCGTCGCCAGCGACGTCGATCCGTTCGGCCGCGGGCCGCTCGGGCAAGCCGGGCATGCGCATGATCTCGCCGGTGAGCGCGACGAGGAACCCCGCGCCCGCGGCGATCTCGACATCCCGGACGTGGACCGTGAAGCCGTGAGGGCGGCCGCGGAGCTTGGGATTATCGGAGAGCGAGTCCTGCGTCTTGGCCATGCAGATAGGAAGTTGTCCGTAGCCGAGCTTGCGCGCTTGCGCAGCTTGGTTTCCGCTTCCTGCTGGATGTTGATGTGCGCGGCGCCATACATCACGCGGGCGATCTCGGCGATTTTCCGCTCAGCCGGCCAGTCCAGGGGATAAAGCGTCTTGAGTGGGGTTTCGGGTTTCTCCGCGGCGGCCACGACCCTCTCGGCCAGCTCAGCCGTGCCCCGTCCGCCCTCACCGAAGACATTGGCCGTGGCGCAGGGAACATTGCGGCTCGTGCAATAGGCGTGCACCAGTTCGAGCTCGGCGGGTGTGTCGGTTGCAAACTGGTTAATCGCCACGATCGTGGGCTTGCCAAAATGGGCGGCACTGTCGAGGTGCGCGGCAAGATTGACGAGCCCGCGTTCGACAGCGCCGGGGTCGGGCTTGGAGGTCTCGCCCAGTGGAACACCGCCGTGCATCTTGAGCGCCCGGATGGTCGCCACGATCACGACGGCTGCCGGGTTGAGACCGGCCATCCGGCACTTGAGGTCAAAGAACTTCTCGCCGCCAAGATCGAACGCGAAGCCCGCCTCGGTGACGGCGTAATCGGCCAGCGTGAGCGCCATTCGCGTGGCGACGACCGAGTTGCAGCCGTGGGCGATATTCGCGAACGGCCCACCGTGGACAAATGCGGGCACCGATTCGGTGGTCTGAACGAGATTGGGCAGGATTGCCTCGTTGAGAATGGCGGCCATCGAACCGACCACACGGAGTTGCTTGGCGAGCACCGGCTGGCCGTCCATTGTGAAGCCGACCAGGATGCGATCCAGCCGCGCTCGCAGGTCGGCGGGCGAGTCAGCAAGGCAGAGGATGGCCATGACCTCGCTGGCCGCGGTGATGTCGAAACCGCTCTCGCGCGGTATGCCCTGAGGCCGCCCGCCCAGGCCGATGATGATGTGCCGCAAGGCGCGGTCGTTCATATCGAGCACGCGCTTCCAGAGCACCCTGGTCGGGTCGAGCTTGAAATCGCGAAAATGGATGTGGTTGTCGATCGTCGCGGCCAGCAGGTTGTGGGCCGAGGTGATCGCGTGAAAGTCGCCGGTGAACTGAAGGTTGATCGTGTTCGAGGGCTCGACCTTGCTCAGGCCGCCACCCGTCGCCCCGCCCTTGCGGCCGAAGACTGGCCCCATCGACGGTTGCCGCAGCGCCAGGGCCACGCGCTTGCCGATACGCCTCAGCCCCTGGGCCAGCCCGATCGACGTGGTCGTCTTGCCCTCGCCGGCGGGAGTCGGCGTGATCGCCGAGACCAGGATCAGCTTGCCTGGCTTGCGGCCCGACGCCGCGACCGCTTCCAGCCGGACCTTGGCCTTGTCGCGGCCGTAGGGCTCGAGGAACTCCTCGGCGATGTCCAGGTCGCGCGCCACCTCAACGATGGGTCTCAGAGCGGCTCCGTCAGTGCGTGTCATGCGTTTCGGTTCCTCGGCTCGAAGGCTCGTCCTGGTCGTTCTGTTCGGCGGGATCGATCCACTGGTCGAAGTGAATCCAGATCGTCCGGGAATACTGCCAGACCCAGGGAATCAAGGGGACGCTGATCAGCCAGGCCAGAAGCACCAGGCGCAACAGCGACCAGCCCGGGATCATCAGATGTTCAATCAATGTTAGCAAGGCGATCAGCGGGATGGCAAGCGCGTAGCTGACGTACATCGCCCCCGTGAAGTAGCCCGGCTCGCCGCGATCAAAATCGAGCCCGCATCCAGGGCAGTATTCATGCATTGCCAGAGGGGAGCGGAAGATCGGATGGCCACACCGCGGGCACCCACGGCGAAAGATGGTCGACAGTTTTGCCCGGTTTTTCATGTCTGTCAGATGGGCTCGAAGGTTTCCCGAGTCACGGTACTTTGACGAAATCGGCATTCTTTCCCTGGCCATAGCGCGAAGCGATGATTCGATGTTTTCCGGTGAGCCGCCACTTCCTGAGCTCTGGGGGTACGAGCAGGATCAGCAGTATGACTGTCGTCATGGCGACCGCAGCACGGAGTTCACGAGGACTCATGGCATACATCAAGACTCCGCCCACGATCGCGAAAGCCGGTCCGACAAGGCAAATGTCGTAACCGGGTATGACCCATTTCCCCGTCCAGATGCGTCCCCACAGGCTGATGGGAGGTCGATAGAAGTTGGTGTAGGTCACCAGGCGTGACAGCCATACGAAGTAGCTAACGAATGCGGCCAGGACTGAGCCCATCCCAAGCCTGGCATCGGGGTCCTGGACCAGCGAGAAGATGCAATAGGCCGACCACCCCGCCACCAAGCTCAGGAGGATTGCATCAACGGGAGCCATCGTATATTTTTCGCTTGTCCGGATATCGCGGAAAAACCGATCATACGGCCACCCGCAGGCGGGCCCGACCAGCTTCTCTGTCAGTCCCTGGGTGTTGAGAAGGTCGTTCAGCGACCATTCGATCGGCCAGGGAAACCGCGCCAGCGATTGCCAGAGTCCCTCGTACACCACCAGGTAGATGGAAACCGTCACGGCGAAGCAAATCCAGGGTGAAGGCCAGAGCAGGATCGCCAGATCGACGCCAAAGACGGCTAGATACCCGAAGTAGCGTGTCCCGGTCGACCAGAACGTCGCAGCCAGAAAAACGGAGTGGGAAATTAAAAATATGTTCACAATGCGAATTGAATAGTGATACGGCTGCGTCAGGCTGATCAGGATGAGTACCGAGAGCAAGACCCCGTCTTCAAGAATCAACGAGATCGGTCCCATGGGCAAAGGCTTGTGGACCGTCCAGGGAGTCAGCTCGAGCCACTGCCGGTAGTCTTCCTGGTAGAAAGGATGAAAGGCCATCGCCCGGTAGATTCCGTAGAAAGCGGCGGTCAAGTAGATGAGAACCGTTCCGGGACGTACCTTGAGCTCGAGAAGTGGCCGTCCGATCCTCCATTCGAGGTAGAGGACCGGGCCTTCGAAGAAGATGAAGAGCAGGGCAAGTGGAACAAGCAAACGGCCAGGGAGTACTTGCCGGAGACGCCCGATCATCGGCGAAAGTCCTGGAAATAGGCCTCAAGTTTGCTGGTGGTGTCGGGGAAGATCAGACGCTCAAGCACATCGCCGAGCGAACCCCGGCACCCTGTCATCCTCTGGAGGCCGTCGAGCGTGTCGAAGGCAAGGATCTCGCCTTGATGCAGCACGATGATCCGCGTCGCGATCTCCTCGACGAGCTCGGGCACGGGACTGGTCAGCACGATTGTCAGCTCCTTGCGCCGCACGTGGTGCTGCAAGATGCGTTTCAGTGTCAAGAGGCCCGCGGGGTCGAGACCACCCGAGAAAGGCTCGTCCAGGAACAGAACCGGGGCCTCGGTCACGAGTGCGGAACAGAGGGCGATTTTCTTCTTCTGACCAGCCGAGTAATTGCGGATCGGGCTGTCTGCCTGCTCGCCCAGGTCGAAGAGGTCGAGCAAGTGGGGAACGTGGTCCATCAGCCGCTCGTCGTCCAAACCATAAAGCCGGCCTACCGCCAGCAGGAACTCGCGGCCCGTCCGGGAGCCCGGCAGCCAAGGCTGGTCCGGAAGATAGACCGACATGCTGCGGATCGCCAGCTCCTCGTTGACCGAGCCGCGTCGAATCTTGCCGTCGATCCAGACCTCTCCATGCTGGGGCGAAAGCGCACCGGCCATCACTCCCAGCAGTGTGGTCTTGCCCATGCCGTTGGGACCGAGGATCACCACCAGCTCCCCGCGCTCGATGCGCAGGCTAACGCTCCGGAGGATCGGTTTTACGCCGTAGTGCTGAGTCACATCGTGGAGTTCGATCACGGCAGACGCCTTCGATCCTCTACTTGAGGTATTTCGCCAGCCAGGCCTGGACCTCGCGCCACCAGACGATGCGGTTCTGGGGCTTGGCGATCCAGTGGCCTTCGTCGGGGAACCAGACGAACCGGCTGGGCACGCCCAGGCGCTGAAGGCAGGTGAACATGCCCAGGCCTTGGGCATCGGGAACGCGAAAATCGAGGGCACCGTGAATCACCAGGGTCGGAGTCCGGAAGCCGTGGGCGAAGGTGCTGGGCGAGCGGTCGCGATAATGTTCAGCGCGGTCCCAGGGAAACCCGCCGTACTCCCACTCGGGGAACCAGAGCTCCTCGGTCGTGCCGTACATGCTCGCGAGGTCGAAGACGCCGGCGTGGCTGACCAGGGCCTTGAAGCGGTCAGTGTGCCCGCAGATCCAGTTGACCATGAAGCCGCCATACGAGCCGCCGGCCGCCGCCAGTTTCGTCTTGTCCAGGAACGGGTACTTCTCGAGCGCGAAGTCGAGGCCCTTCATCAGATCGTCGTAAACCTTGCCGGTCCAGTCCTGGCTGATCTGGTCGGTGAACTTCTGACCGTAACCCGTCGAGCCGCGGGGATTGATCGCCACGACCGCGTATCCAGGGGCGGCGAACATCTGGTAGTTCCAGCGGTTGTGCCACTCATCGTGCCAGGCGCTCTGCGGTCCACCGTGAATCAGGAAAAGCACGGGGTAACTTTTCTTGGCGTCGAACCCGGGAGGCCGCAGCAGCCAGCCCTGTACCTGCTCATGGTCGGCGCCCGCGAACGTGAATGCCTCGGCTGCGGGAAGGTCGATCTGCGAGAGCAGCGCCGCGTTATGCGACGTCAGGGCCCGGGGCTTGGGATTACCCTCTAGCCAGAGATAGACTTCGCCGGGTTTGTCGGCGCTGTGGTGGACGAACGCGATCGTTTTCGCTTCGGGGCCGATCGAGATCGAACCACTGGCACCGCCGGATACCGGGCGGCCGGTCATCCGGTCGCGATGTTCCGACGGTTCGAGAATGCGGAAGGTGACGATTGGCTCGGTCCCTTCGGTGTCAATCACCGCGGCCAACGAACGGGCGTTCCGCCAGGCGTACGACAGCACCGGCCGGTCGAGGTACGAGCTGACGTCGATCGTCTCGCTGCCGTCCCGCTTCCTGGCGCAAGACCCACAGATCCGCCTCGAAACCGGGCCGCGCCTGGCTGACGTAGGCGAGCATCGCGCCATCGGGCGAATAGGAAGGCTGGGCGTCGGCGGCGAGATTGGACGCGGTCACGTTCTTGAGCTCGCCACCGTCGGCCGGAACCGTCCAGATATCGGTATTGGTCGACCATGCCAGATCCTTGACCGGCTCGGCGGTGAAGGCCAGCTCCTTGCCGTCGGGCGACCAGGCATAATCGGTCGACCCGCCGAACGGGGCAGGGGGGGTGTTGACCTCGAGCTTGGGCGTCAGGTCCCTGGCCGTGCCGGTGCTGGCGTCGGCGACGAAGAGGTGGCTCTTCTTTCCCTCGTCCCAGGCGGTCCAGTGGCGGATCATCAGATGGTCAAACGTGCGAACCTTGCTCTTGGACGCTTCCTTTTCCTTGTCCTTCGCCGCGGTCTGTTCGGGCGTGGTGCCGGGATAAACCTCGGCCGTGAAGGCGATCCGGTCTCCCCTGGGCGACCAGAGCGGTCCCGAGACGTCGATCGGCAGCCTGGTCAGTTGTCGCGCCTCACCGCCCTCGATCGGCAAGAGCCAGACCTGCGCCGAGCCGCCTCGGCTGGAGACGAAAGCCACGGTCTTGCCGTCCGGACTCCAGCGCGGGTGATTGTTGGTTCCAGGAGCGGTCGTCAGGCGTTTTGGCTCGCCGCCGGACGTGGCAATCAACCAGAGGGCGCTGTCGGTCTTGTCGGTGGCCCGGTCGAGCTCGGAGACCACGTAAACGATCGACTCGCCGTCGGGAGAGATCTGGGGATCGGACACCGACTTGACGGCGAGCAGGTCGTCGATCGTCATGGGACGGCCGTCGGCCAGAGCGGCATTGGCGGTTGAGAGCACGAGGATCACCCCTGTCATCCAGCGATTCACAATCAATTCCTCCTATCCAGTACGTCTCAGACGCGGCCGTGCGACAGCTTCACCAGGACCGGCGTCAAAGCCAGCAAGAGCAATCCGGGTACCAGCGCCATCACCCCAAGGAACGCCCAGAGGTTCAGGTTATAAGGCTCGATGGTGTGCTTCATGATTCCGGCCAGGTAATTGGCGGCGGCCGTGCACAAGAACCAGAACGCCATCATCAGCGAGGCAACCTTGGGGTGCGCGAGCTTGTTCACCAGCGACAGGCCGATGGGCGAGAGCATCAGCTCCGCGACGGTGAAAATGAAATAGACCGAGATCAGCCACCACGGCGAGACCGGGCCGGACTTGGCCTGCTCGCTGGCCAGGTACATCACTCCGAAGGCACCGGCCAGCAGGACGAGCCCTAACCCCTGCTTGGAGACCGAAGGTAGAGGAAATTCATGCCGGGCCAGGAATGTCCACAAAATTGCGAAAACGGGGGCCATCACGATGATGAAAACCGGATTGATCGACTGGAATACCGAGGCCGGAATGTTGTAGCCGAACATGGTCCGGTCGGTCTCCCTGTCGGCAAACAGGTTCAGGGTACCCCCCGATTGCTCGAAGCCCATCCAGAAGACGATCGAGAACAGACTGATGATCACGATCACCGAGATTCGCTCCCAATCAACTCGCGTGAACGGTTCCCGCTCGTGGGCCGCCTGATCGCCGGTCTTGGCGGGCTCGGTCGCGTAAAGGAACAGGACCAGAACGCCGACCAGGATCAACGATTTGTACAGGAATGAACCGATCGAGCTGGACAACCACGAGGGCGACCAGAGAGGCTGGATATATGGCCAGAGTCGCTCGGCGCCATAGACCAGGACGGCGATTCCCGCCGCCATCACCACGATTTCAAGCCAGTCGCGCGGCCTGAGCACGGCATCGTTGCTAACCGCTTGCCCGGGAGGAAGGCCCGCCCCCATCAAGAACCGCTGAGTAAAGACGAACGTCAAGAGACCCAGGATCATGCCGATACCAGCGGCCATGAATCCCGAACCCCAGCCGATTCGCTCGCCCAGGGGACCGCAGATCAAGGGTGAGAGGAACGCGCCGAGGTTGATTCCCATGTAGAAGATCGTGTAAGCCCCGTCTCGCCTGTGGTCGCCCTGCGGGTACAAAGACCCGACCATCGTCGAGATGTTCGGCTTGAAGAACCCGTTGCCCACGATGAGCAGGCCCAGCCCGAGGTAGAGCGATTCTTGCTGGGTCAGGGCAAATTGCCCCAGGGCCATCAGGATGCCGCCGATGAAGACCGCCTTGCGCTGGCCGAGGTAACGGTCGGCCAGACGTCCGCCGATCAGCGGAGTGAGATAGATGAGCCCCGTGTAGATCGCATACAGGTTCAGGGCGTCCGCTTCCGTCAGCTTGATCGCCTTGGTCAGGTAGAGCACCAGCAGGGCGCGCATCCCGTAATAGCTGAATCGCTCCCACATCTCGGTGGTGAACAGAGCGTAAAGACCGGGAGGATGGGCTTCCCTTCCTTCTGCGGCGAGCTCGCCTGCTCCAGCCATTTCCACGATCTGCGACATCGTCGGTTCCCTCTTCGCCTGTGGTGCCCTTCGGTCAGGAGTCTTCGCCCTGGGTGGGACCAGATTACTCAAATCGACGGGGAAACCCAAGACCCTGGAAGGGAGCGTCGATGCCCAGGCGAGGGGTAATCGGGCGGCTTCCGCTTACTGGAAATAGTAATTGTCCAGAAGCGGCACAAACGTCAATGCACCGAGGTAGCGTTGGCGATCAACTTCGGGGTACCTCCGGCAGAAATCGCGGAAGCACTCCAGCCGTTCGGCGTTGTCCCTGCTGCTCACGAGTTCATAGCAAATCCATTGCACCGGCTGGCGAGCGAAGAAGCTCAACTCCGAATCCGCCAGATTCAGTGAACGGTGTTGCCCCAGAACCGCGGCGGGAAGAACTTTATAATACGCCAGAAACGGCAGCCGGTTGACTTGAACTTGAAGATAAAGCGAGCCGCCCAGCGCCAGTAGACAATTCGCGATCAAGAGTGCTTGGCGAAGAGACATGGACGAATGGCAAACCTCCTCGACAACCAGCGCGAAAGGCAGCGAAACGACGGGCAACAAGAAAAGCAGATAGCGTGGGCCGTAACACCACTCGCCTTTCCAGGTGGGAAGACTTCCAACCAAGAGCAGGCTGGCGGCGAACAACCCGCCATAAAGCAGCGCATCTCCCGGAAATCTCCTGGAGAACAGGGTCAGACCAAACACGGCCAGGAACAACGGTGGATAGTTCAGAAAAATGCTCCACTGCCTGTCGAACAGGAAACCAAGAATGCCATGGAAGCCGGACGGCAAGTGCTCGGCCGGCTTCCACTGATGATATCCCGTGAACCAGACAGACCCGAATTTCGTCCAGTTGAGCCAGCCGATCAGCAACACGATCGTCAGCGACGCCATCGAGCCGATCAGCAGACCGGTACGGCCGGGAAAAGCGTCTCCCTTCCGACTCTTGACGCCTGACGGCCTCAGAATCATCGCCAGCAAGGCGATGGGAACGAGCACGAGGTTACTGATCTTGGTCAAGCAAAGAGCGCCCAGGAAGACCCAGGAAAGAACCGACTCTGCAGTCAGTCCCGAGCTCCAGACCTTGCCAGGTTCGGGCCTCCGTCTCTGCGTTCGCACGAAGTGGACCACAAATGCCGTGAAGAGAAGCACCTGGAAGAGCTCGCTACTCTGGGCCCGCAGGTAATTCCAGAGAAACGTCGTGTAAAAGGAACCGAGAACGTAAAAAAGCTTGACCCAGGGGTCGTTGACGTACATCCCAACAAGAATATAAAGATAAATGGCAAGTACGGCAGTCAGAAAAACGAAGTACAGGTTCGTGAACAGGAGGACGGTTTCGGTTCGAATCTGGTTCAACTGGCCATCTCTCTTCCAGGCCAGGAAGAGGGGCGGCGTGAACAGCAGTCCGTTCATCGTTCCGTACTTTGAGTAGCATCTGTGATTATTCGGATTCCTGACAAAGTACTGCCCCTCCTGCGTGCCCGGACTGTCATCGACTGACAGCTTGCCCTCGAGCAGAATGCTCCGTGCTTCCTGCATCATCCAGTATGGATCGCCCGGATAGAGCGTTGCCGGCATCGTGTCGCCGTTGATGGCGACGACCAGGACGACAAGAGCGGTGACGAGGGGCAGGTTCAACTTCAGGGCCTCGTGCTCGCGCCACCAGTCTCTGAACCTCCAATTCCCCGGATTTCGGGAAGTTCGACCGCCCGCCTCGAAGAAAAGCATGTGCAGGCCGAAGGTGAGCCGCGGAAAAGCCATGATCACGTCCTGCTTGAGATTCCGAGGGAGCGAACGCTGTCCCCTCTTGAACAGCTTAGTACAAGCCAGGAGTGTCTACAGAACCGCGGTGCCCTGGTGGCGACCAGTGGCGGGCAACTATTGGAGATCGGCCCGCAGCCAGCGGAGGACATAAGGCATACAGGGGACCGGCCCGTCATCGGGGTAGAGCAGGGGAGCGCGGATCAGTTCGGCGTGATTGGCGTGGATGATGACGTGATCTTCAACTCCGGCGAGGCGGGTGCGCTCGACCGAAACACAGCCGTCGCCCGAGCCATCAGTCAGCTCGTCGAGCAGGGGGACGATCTCGCGGCTCGCCGCGCGGGAGAAAACGCTGAACAGGCCGTTATCGCGTGAGGCATTCTCGAGCTGCGCTGCGCCTGCTGGCGGATTTCGCTCGGGATCACGCCGCTGTTTCCGGCCAGAATATGGTAAGGAACGTCGCGGGGCCGTGAGCCGCTGTTGATTCGCTTCAAGAAGGCACTGCCGGGAAGCAGATCCTCGGCCGCCTGGCCAATGCCATCGGAAAGCTGTGCCAGCGCCTGGGATGTTCGCTTGCTGTTAATGGCAAAAAGGCTCGATACTGTCTGGTAAACCGGCTGGATCCGGGCAACGTGAGCACCCCCGTTCACCGGGGCGATCAGGATCATCGATGCCACGTCGCGATCGGTCCTACCTTCCGCCTCCACATAAGACCGGGCCACAAGCGCCTCCATCGAATGCGCCAGGATCGCCCATGGCTGATTTTCGCCGGTCGCCTTGCGGAAGGCGATCCAGTCTCTGCGGAACTGCGCCACGAATCGTCGAGCCGCTGATTGTACGCATAGTCAAAAACAACGACGCCGTAACCGGCCTGCTCGAGCAGGGGGGTGACGTGGACGAAGCCTCCCGATGAGGAGTTGATGCCGTGCACCAGGCAAACCGTTGGCCGGCGGGGATCGTTCGCGCGATAGGACGCCAGCGCCCGCATGCCGTAATACTGGTGCCGGCCGGCGGCCTGGACGCTCCTTGCCGAAAGCTCGTCAAGCCGTCTTTTCCACTCGCCGCGGCGATCGGCCGCGAGCCCGTCTTCATCGATCGCGATCAGCACAACCGCGGGACGGAACGCCAGCCGAACCTCGGGCCCCAGGCATTCGCCGAGGAGGGTCTTGGTGAGCGAGCCCGCTAGTCCCCGGGTCGGCAAAGTCAGGTTCACCGCCGGCCGCTCGACCGTTGCTCCGCTAGCCTGCGCCAGTGCAGAGACCACTTCGGCGACGGGAAGTCCCCCTGATTGGTTCAAGGGGATCTCGATCCGCTGTTCCGCGCCGCGGGTGGACATACCAAACATGGTAATTACCGCCAGAACATGGCAGGACAAATTCATCGCGTTGGGCATCATGGCTCGGTCAAGGCGCGTTCGGGTCAGATGCTTTGCCGGCGGGCTTTTGACCGGCTTGAATCTCCTCCATGGTAAAACAATCGGTGATTCCGGCAAAGAGACAGGCGGTTTACTTGGTCGTTGCTGCGATCGCCTGACACCTAACCCGTCAGCCAGGCGCTGCCTGGCCGAAACAGGTCTTCCGTGGCACTCTGCCATGAGAACTGGACATGATGTAGAGAACGAGCGACCGTCGCGGTCGGCATCGTCGCATAACCCTTTGAACCGAACACCGCCGGCTTCCAGGAAGGAATGTCCTATGTTCTGTCAATTACTCAAGCCTGTAGCTCGATTCTCTATCTGGGCGTCGGTCTTGTTGTTGACCGTGACCGGCCCGGCCGGTGCAGAGGAGATCTGCATTTTTCGATCCGTCGGTGACCTGACGATCACCGGAGGTGCTTTGCCGATGGGGACCGAGGGACGCTTCGCCCAGCGCGACCAGGGAATCGGCTTCACCTCGGATTGGCAACTCCGCACAGCCAGGCAGCCATACGCGTCGCTGGACGTCCCGGGTGAGATTTACCTGGACAACGATCCCAAACGCGGAGGTATCGGGGAGCAGCAGTCTCCCGGAATCGATCTGAACGATGTGTTTCACGACGATATCGTCGCCCTCCGCCTCTCGGCCAGGCCGCCGTCCAACGAAGTGACCGGACGTATAATCGTACCAACAAAGGACCACCGCGCAATGGTCGCGGTCTCGTTCAAGATGACCATCCCAACCGCCCAGAATAAGGATGACGCCCACGCGGTGTTCGCCGCGTCCAAGCGTCGGCATTTCCAGCGGCTTCGCGCACACGACCTTCCCGGCGATCCTTGGTTTCGCCATCAAATCCTTGAAGCTCGCAAGCTGTCACCTCAAAAAGACAACGAACGCGAAGTGGCTCTTTCGTCTCGCCGATCGAATCAGTTGAATCAGATCGAAGAGACCTACGCGCTGTTCAGCGGCAGCCGGGCAATCAGCGAGAACCTTCAGCTCGATCGCGCCTTGCCGGAAACTCGCAACGCCGACGGGAACACCCCTTCAGACAAGCCGGTCAAGCTCGACACCCTGGAGGGAATCACCGTCGCCGAGATCGACTGGAAGGCGCGAAACGCAGGGAAGACTCCACTCCTGGACCCGCTCACCGCGTACATTCCGGCCGACCAGCATGCCTTGTTGCTACCGAGTCCGAAAGCGGCCCAGACCGTGCTGAGGGAAGTTCTTGGCGGGATCACTCCGATCCTGGGCCTGAATGGCTTGTCGGGAATCGATCCTCGTTTTGTTCAGGAACGCTACGAGCGGCAACTGGGTGTTTCGATGGCCGATCTGGCACAAATCGCGGGCTCGGGGATGGTCAAAGGAATGGCGGTCACGGGTTCGGACCCCTACTTCGTGACTGGTACCGACCTGGCCATCCTTTTCGAGACAGATGAGCCCGGCAAGCTCATCTTATTCCTGCGCGAACGGCTTGCAGCAGTCTGCCATGCCTCATCCGCCGGGATCGCGTCGACCGAGGGTACGAAGGACGGCTCGAAGTTCGTCGTGGCGCGAACTCCGGGACGGGAGATCAGCTCATACATCGCCGCGCTCGATCACGCGGTCGTGCTGACGAACTCGCCGGTGCAACTGGAGCGGGTATTGCAAACTGCCCGGAATCGGGGCTCTCGACTGGCCGAGGCTCCGGAGTACCGATTCTTCCGCACGCGCTATCCCCGGCGTGCGGACAGTGAGGCGGCATTGCTGATCCTGACGGACGCCACGATCCGGCGCTGGTGCGGCCCCCGTTGGCGGATCGCGTCATCGCGGCGAGTGCGAACTGCCGCGGCCCTCGACGAGATGCAGGCGGCAAACCTCGATGCGATTGTCGCGGGCAGCGGTCTCTCACAACGTTTCAATCCTCCACCTCTGTCCTCATCATCAATTCCCGACCTGGGCGAACTGCGTATCACTCGCACGGGCGTTGCTTCATTGCTTTATGGCACGCTCGGATTCCAGACGCCCATCGTCGAGCTCCCCCTGGACGACGTGAACCAAGCCGAGGCCCTGGTTTATCGCGCGTGGCGTGATACCTACCAGACCAACTGGCGAGGCACTTTCGACCCGATCGCGCTGCGGCTGACAGTGCAGCCCACCGGTCGAATGGCCGCTGACCTCACTATCATGCCTCTGATTGCAAGCTCGGAATATCGGGAGTTCATGGCGACTGTCGCCACGGCGAAGCTCGGCTCTTTCGCCGGCGACCTGCATCCGGAAAGCCTTGTCCACGCGATCATGGCCCTGGACATGAAGTCGAAATGGATTCACGAGAGCCGCGACTTGATTCAGTCTTCTCTCCATCTGACGCCTGACGTCGCGCTCGGTTGGATCGGCGGCTCCATCGACGTTTACCTTGACGACGATCCGCTCTGGGCGGAACTGGCCCGGGCCAAGGACCAAGATGAATTCTTGAGAAACCATGGGATGCAGCTTCCCGTGGCCATCCACGTTCCGGTGACCGACGCCGCCAAGCTCGCCTTGTTTCTGAATGCCGTTCGATTCTACGCCGAACAGACCGCCCCCAACCTCGTGATCTGGCAGAACCGGCAGCACCACGGTCAGAGCTATGTGCGAGTTGTCCAGAAGGACGTCGGAGCCCCTGGGCCGGACGCTGGTTCCCCCTTGGCACTCTACTACGCCCCAACCCCTCGTGGACTGGTCGTTTCACTCAACGAACAAGTCGTGACGCGATTCCTCGACCGCCAGGCCAGACAGCCGGACAGCGCGAAGACTCAAGGGATTGAGCCGTCGCCGTCTCGATCGTCGCGGCCCTGGCTTGGGGAGAGCCTTGCCGCCCGGGTCAGCAGCGCGGGCGTCCACGTTCTCGCGATCACATGTCTTAACGCCTACCGCTCCGCCATTTCGCTGCAATGCTGGAACAACCTGCCGATCCTCAACGAGTGGCATCGGCTCTACCCCGAGCGCGACCCGGTCGCCTTGCACGAGGCGATGTGGGGCGAGCGGCTTGTCTGCCCCGCCGGCGGCCGCTACATCTGGAACCCGAAATGGCGGACCATGGAGTCAACTGTCCTCGGCCACCCGGGCGAGCCCAAAGCAGGCCCCGAGACGATCCGGCTTCTCGACGATCTGAAATCCGCCAACTTCGGGATCACCTTCCAGGACGGCGGCCTGCATGCCACGGTCGAGATCGAACGGCAAGCAGGGCCGTGATTGATCACTGTCTTCGCTTCCTGCCCTGGGAGGAACAAAACAGAGCGAACAAAGAATCGCTACCGGCAGAAGGGGCAGGTCTGGATCGTAGCGGATCCCGGAAACTGCACGAACATGATGCCGCGGCCCAGCGAGATCAAACCGGTGATGAGCACGCAGACGGCGGCAACACGGAGCATCTGACGGCGGGATGAGTGCGGAAGCAGCGAGCCACCGACGCCGGTCAGGATCATGATGGGTGCGGTTCCAGCTCCGAAGGCAATCATCGTGAGTGGACCGTGGATGATACTGGCCGTACTGCTGGCCAGAGTCAAAAAGCCGTAAACCAGCCCGCAGGGAAGAAAGCCGGTCAAGATGCCCGCAAGCAAGACGTTCGTCAGCCCGGGCGATGTCAGGAACGGCCCGACAAACGTCCCCGCCAGGCAGGGCGTACCGCCGCCGGTGATGGTCGGGAAGAACCGCCGGGGAACGACTCCCAGAGAAAGAAGGCCCTGAAAGACGAGCAGCGTCCCCGCGACGATCGATAGTGCTGCCTGTACATTCACGAGAGTCCCGGCGCGGCGAGACAGCCAGAAGCCGCCATAACCGGCGACCACTCCGAAAAACGAATAAGTGAGAACCCGGCCCAGAGTGTAAGTGAGCTGACGGCAGAGATTCGAGACCGGGCTGCCGCCGCCGACGCCGATGCTGAGGGCAAAGCCGCCGCACATGCCCACGCAATGCGCGGAGCCGAGCAAACCGCCCAAAAACACCAGCGGCAACTCGATCATCGGGGGCTGGTCTCCAGGACCACCGGAATCCGGTCGTCGACCGTGTTGGCGGACAAGGACGAGACCGCCTGGTGAACAGGAGCACCCGGGCTTCCATGATCTTCGCCGTTCGGGCTTCCGGTATCAGGAGCTGGACGGCTCTGAGGCAGGTTGAGTGCCAGAGGCTGGCGGAGCCGGAGCGAATTGCCGATCACGATCGCACTGCTGGCGACCATGAGGAACGCGGCGAGCGCCGGGTTGAGCCAGCCCAGGGCGGCGGCGACCACGCCACAGAAATTGTAGGCGAACGCCCAGAAGAGATTCTGACGGATCACCCGGATGGTTCGCCGCGCCAGCTCGATGGTCCAGGGGATGCGCGTCAGGTCGTCTCCCAGCAGGCAGATTGCGGCCGAATCTCGCGAGACATCGGTGCCGCAGCCGAGCGCGATACCCACGTGGCTGGAGGCCAGGGCAGGGGCGTCGTTGATGCCGTCACCCACCATCGCAACCGATCCGTGCTCGCTCCGAGCGCGCTGAATGGCCGCGACCTTCTGTTCCGGCAAGAGCCCGGCCTCGACACTCACTCCCAGCTCACGGGCAATCGCCCTTCCCCGCTCGATGTGGTCACCGGTCAAGACTCCCACGTCCAGGCCGGCGTTTTGCAACCACGCGATGACCTGATCAAAACCCGGTCGCCACGCTTCGGTGAATACAAAGAGCCCGCGAACCTCGCGATCCCAGCCCACCAGGGCCATCGAGAACCCCCGACTGCGGGCCTGCTCGACCGCATGGTTGAGCACGGGCCCGAGGTGCAGCCCCCGCTCATCCATGAGCAAAGGGCTGCCTAGCGATATCGAGATCTCCGGGCCGTCATTCTGCAGGGTTCCAGTCACGCCGTGACCGGGTACAACCCGGACCTGGTCGGCTCTGGCAGCCGTTGCGACGGTCGTGGAGGCGGGCCGATGGTAATCGCGAATGGCCTTCGAGAAAACGTGAGACGAACACTCCGCAAGCGTGGCCGCACGGGCCAGTGTTTGCTCCCGCTGCACCGGGTGCTCGAACTCGCAGGCGCTGACAATCGCCTCGCCGGTGGTGAGCGTGCCTGTCTTGTCGAACCGGACCGCGCCGATGTCCGCCAACCGCTCGAGAGCCTCGCCGCTGCGGAAAAGAACCTGGTGGCCGGCGGCCTGGCTGATCGCGCTCCAGACGGCCAGGGGAGTGGCCAGCCCCAAAGCGCAGGGACAGGCGATCAGGCTGACGGCGAGGCCCGCCATCAACCCCTGTCCCGGCGAGCCGAAGGACCAGTGAAACACGAAGGCAAGTACTGCGATCCCGCCCACGCAAGGGAAAAACCAGGTGGAGATCCGGTCGACCAGGCGTTGGTAACGCCCCTTCGAGAGCCGCGCCTGCTTGACCAGCTCCACCAGCCGCGCGAGCGTTCCGTCCGCGCCCACAGCGTCGACCCGCACGACCAGATCACCGTCGAGATTGAGCGTACCGCCCAGAATCCGTGCGCCTTGTTCCTTGAGGACGGGCCGGCTTTCGCCTGTCAGCACTTGCTCGTCAACGAGGGCGGCGTTCCGTTCCACCCGACCGTCGGCGGGAAACCGCTCGCCCGCCAAGATTCGCAGCCGGTCGCCGACTTTCACGTCGGAAAGCAAGACAAGCTGCTCGTCCTCCGAACCCGGGCCCAGCCGGCGAACATCGACCGGCAGCAGCCGTGAGAGCGCGTCGAGCGCCGAGGTTGCCTTGAGCCGGCCCGTTGCTTCGAGCCAGCGGCCCAGCGTGGTCATCACCAGGATCACGCAGCCGACCTCGAAGTAGATCGGGCCGGAGCCCCGAAACACCGAAAAATACGATGCGGCGAACGCGGCGCTGACGCCCAGGCAGAGCAGGGCGTCGGTCGACAGGATGCCACGCCGCAGGTTTTGCCATGTGCTGCTCAGCAGCGGTACGCCCAGCAGGAAAAGCACAGGCAGCGAGAACAGCGAGGCCACGTGGCGGAACAGCCCGTGCATGACGTTGAGGAACTGGCTGCCACTCCCCGCGGCCTCGTAGACGTCGGTCGTCCAGAGCGCCATGGTGAAAGCCATGACATTCATCGAAAAGAAAATGGAAAGGCCAAGCCGGGTCAGCATGCCTCGCGCAGCGCCGGCCTCACCCTTCTCTTGCACGATGGACGCGGCCATCCGACAGCCCAGGCAGCAGTAAGTCTCCGCCGTCTCAACTTCGGAGGGACCATTCCGCCGACCCCACCAGCTTGAGGGGAGGGGGGACTGGCAGTAGTCGCAAACCCGCGTCTCGGTTTGCACGCAGGTCATGGGGGGGACAGCAATTCTGCCTGGAGTGACGGCAGCAGCCAGAGCACAACGTAAGTGATGGCGTAGCACCAGAAGACGATCCAGATGCCGCGCACGAACCAGGGAATGGCGTTGCCGGTGTAGTTGTGGTAGCGGTTTTCTTGCTCGGGCGTCGTCTTGTCGAACGGGACGGCGCCACCGACGCTGAGCAGGTCATCGGCCATCGCCATCGGGTTGGCCTCCGTCGACGCGGCGGGAGTCTGGGGTGGATTTCCGACCGTATGGGACATGAGACATCAATCCTCTCTGCCGGCCGCGACGCGCGCTGCCTGCTCGAAGTCACTCTTCTTCATCAAGTTTCCGCTCGTTGTCGAGCATGGTGAACTTAGGCGCCTCGATGTCATGGAACATGCCGTGGTAGATCGCCCAGAAAAAAAGACAAAAAAACCCCAAACTGGCGAGCAGATAATTCACGACCGGGGTTACTGCGAATACGCCTTCGACGCCGGATCGGGCGAGCAGAACGAGCTCGCGAAACTTGTTGGCGAAGCCGAGCACGCTCGGGATCAGGAGTAAGAGTGCAAAGCCGATGGTCGTCAGTATCTGTGTCCGAGTCGTTCTGCGGGCTTGGTTGATTGCGGGATTCATCAGTTCCGGTCCTTCCCCTTCTCGGCCAGGCCGTGGATCGGCGAAGGCTGGTAGTCCTCATAATAAGGATAACTTTCGAGCCACGATCCAAGCCATTGCACGTAAGTGATGAGAGCCAGTCCTTTCTTATTCGGCTTGTCGGGTGCGCCGTTGAATAGCCAAGGATATTCCGGCATGGGAGACCCGGTCGACAGCGTTGTCGGCTTGAAGAAGTGGACGGCATGCCAGTCGTTGGACCGCCGTCCCCCTTCGCGGCAGAGGTCGGGGCCCACCCGCCGGGTGCCGAAGAGCACGGGGCGCTGGAGTCTGTTCTGGTATTCCTCGGTTTTCGAGACAGGGCCGAATCGGCGATCCTCGTTCGAGACCGGACGGACGAACTGGCTGTGGCAATGCCAGCACGCCTCGGCGACGTAGACATCGTGACCCAGTTGCAACGCCTCCTGACTCTTCTTGTCGAGCCACTTCTCGCGCTCCGCGGCATCCTCGGGGGGACGCCCGAAAGCAGTAGCATCCGTGAAGCTGTCTGGAAACCTCCGGGCGAGGTCCTCGAACTGGAACCTCACGTTACCATTGTTTCTTAGCAACTGCTCGACCGTTTGCTCGGGCAAATCACGGTACATGAAATACGGCACGAGTGCATTGGACACGAAAGCCAGCGCGAAAAAGCCAATGCCGGCTATGAAGAGCACTCCCGCTTTTGATTCCAACATGGGTTGCAAGTCCTCGGGACGAAAAGGCTGTATGACAGGTGAGCCGGGGATGATCAGGCGGCTGCGACAGCCGCTTCCTGGGGCGCTGACCGCGAGCTCAAGTAGGTCTGCACGATGTTGACGACAAATACCACATAGCCCGCGATCATCATCAACCCGGCAACAGTTCGTACGGCCCAGAACGGAAAGGAGAAATCCAGTGAATGCTCCCAAGGCATCAGCGACGACCAGGACAGACCCTGAAAGACACCGAGAATGATCAAGTCGGCCGCCATCAAACCGATGCCGATAAAGGAAAGCCAGTAGTGCCATTCCAGGAGTTGCTGGCTATACCACGGGGTCTTCAGCAGGCGGGGAATCAGGTAGGTCATCATGCCCAGTTGCCACATGGCGAAGACGCCGAACATGACCATGTGCGCGTGGCCGACCACCCAGTCGGTGAAGTGGATCAACTGCTGGAAAGTCAAAGTCACCTGGAAAGCACACTGGAGGCAGGTCAGGAAGTAGAACAGCATTCCGGTGTAGAACCAGCGTATTGGTAGGTTCGTGGTCAGAGCACCCATCGAGCCCCTCAGCGTTGCGTGAAAATTGAAGATGACGGTCGCGACCACCAGCTCGAGGGCGATCGTCGAGATCACCGCTCCGTATTGCAAGAACATCGGAATTGGCGTGTAGAGGAAATGGTGAATCCCCTGGAGCGGGTAAAAGAACGCGAGCCCCCAGAAGCCGACCAGCGACAGACCATGGCTCCAGATCGGCTTCCTGAGCAAGATCGGCACGAAATAGTACATGAGGCCCCAGCCCAGCGGCGTCACGAAGAGGCCAACCAGGTCATGGATAAACAGCCCTCCCACCGCACCGGCCGCAGTTCCCGAAACGAAGTATTCGGGCATGAAGTTGCCCATCGCGTAGGTCAGGAAGGTCCAGACGAAAGCGGCGAGAAAATACCAGAGCGTCACGTAGAGCGGCCCCTGGACCTTGGCGATGGGGGGGATGTAATTGATCGCCACCAGCAGCAGTCCAAGCTGAGCGACCGGATCGATCCAGACCGGCGTCTCGCCCCATTCCAGTGCCTGCGCCTGACCAAGGATCAAACCCACGGCAGTCGAGGCGACCACGAGTTGCCATGCCCAGAAGATCGCCCACGAGAGACCCATTCTCAAAACGGGAATCTTCGGATTATAGACCGTCCGCATGGTCAGTCGGGGTACGATCCACTGCAGGCCACCCAGGAACGCGTTGGCAATGAAGCCATAGGCGATGGCGTTGGTGTGGATCATGCGCCAGCGGCCTGGTGAGAGAAGCTCGATGCCGGAGAACGGATTCAGCCGCAAGAGCTGGAGAGCGTAGAGCAGTCCGCCCAGCATCGATGCGCCCATGAAGATCAAGGCGGCCATGAAGTGCCAGTAGACCAGGCGCTCGTCCACCAGGTCGGCATGGCGGGGGTGTTCCTTTTCCAAGGTCGTTTCCTCACTCTGTTACGAATCGATGACTTCAAAAAATGAGAATCACAACGGGGCGCGACCGCATTCAGGCGTCACAGCCGGTTTTCAAGCGTCATTTGCAGCAAGCCGGCGATACGGATGGTATTCCCCAAGGGGGTAAAGGAGGGCGATCGTCCAGCCGAAAACCAGGTGCGTTGCTGCGGCCACCCACCAGGGAAGATACGCAGTGTTCGTGATCCAGTTGCCCGGGTCTCCCTCGACCAGGAGCGGCTGCAACCATGAGAGAATCCCGTAGAACATGACAGCCCAGATCAGGAGCGAAACAATACTGGCAACTACCAGCCGCTTGATCAGGCTGCCGGTGGCGGCGAATCGTGCCAGAGCCATGTAAATCGGGATGCCCAGAAGCATGCCCGTCGCCAGGTACAGACAGATGCCGAAAGCGACAATGACCCGGTCATTGACGGCAAAGGTATTCTGGCCCTGAGTAAGCTGGAGGGCTTTGTCACCCAGAGGAAAAGTCAGATAGACGCGAATCAGCTCGAGCGGACTCTTTCCCGCGAGTGGGGCCCCAACCAGGTTAAACACCAGGCTGACAATGGCTCCCAGGCTGCCGAGCAAGAACCCCGCGGTTGCATAGTACGCCGAATAATAGCCGGTGGCTCGCCAACCGGGGCCGGAACGAGCGGTGAGAATCTCGCTCTCCAACTGCTCAACCTTGAGCTTGAGCGCTTCAAGTTCCTGCAACTTGGCTTCCAGGTCGATTGCCATTGAAACCCTCTTGAGATTGTGCGACTCAATGACCGGTAGGCTTGCGGAAGTCAATTCGCGGCAGCGGCTCGATCAGCGGACGGCAAGAGCGGCGGCCCCACGCGGCCTGGGCTCGGTAAGTGTCGTGGCCGGCGCCGACGAGGCAGGCTGCGGCGGAGCCGAAGACCCCGGCTTCACGCCGGGAAGGGTCTTGAGCAGACCGTCCTCGAGGAACCCGGAATCCGGGATGGAACCTTCGCGGCGGATATCGGCCACTTGCAAGACGTACGACACGAGATTCCAGATGGTCGCCGGCTGGCTCTTGAGCGTATCCCGGAACGACGGCATCGGCGTCCCGTTGATGCCGGAGTCAATGTGCCGATAAATATCGAGCGGCTCGGTCCCGCCCCGGAGCATTCCCGAGGTCAGGTCCGCGGCCTTGGTAGGATTGCCCCAGGCGTCGGTGCCGACGTTCGAGGCCATCATGCCGCGGCCGTCATCACCGTGGCATTTCGCGCATCCGATCGTCAAGAATGCCTGCTTGCCTTGATCGACGTTAGATCGCTTGAAGGTGGGCATGGGCGTGGCGGGATACACCACGTTTCCTCTGGCCGCGTCCCAGCGATTGGCGATCTCGGCGACCACATCGGGGACCTTGCCCACGTCGATTTGCTCGTCAAACTCGGCTTGTTCGGCAAGTTTTGTCTCCAGCTCGCCCCGCCGTGTCAGGGCCTGGACATAGTCGACCACGGCCTCGAGATCCTTGGGCGGCAGCAGGGGAAACGCGGGCATCGACGTGCCGCGGATGCCGCGGCGAACCGTGCGAATCAGGTCTTCGCGGAGTGGCTTGGATCCGTAAGTCGTCGAGGTGAACTTGAAGATGCCCATCTGGTAGTTTCTGGGCTTGGGAAGCAGGTAGGTCGCGGCCACGCCGTTGCCGTCGCCATTGATCCCGTGGCACTGAACGCAGTAGCGTGAGTAGATCTCGGCGCCGCGCTTCAAATGAGCCAGCGACCCATGTTCGCCCGTAGCACCCAGAAGCTTGGCGGCAAGCGGACGGCCGCATTGCTCACCGAGGATCTTGGCGATCTGCTTCTGGAAGTCCGGCTTGAGCTTCTGGGTCTGAGCACTGATGGTAAAACTGGGTTCGGGTTGACGTGCACAGCCCATGACCAGAAAAGCCATGTGACAGATGGTCGCCCCGATTGCGATGCGTTGCCTCACGGTTGCCCTCTCTGCTCGAGACGATTCAGGCAAGGGCGCCAGCGCCGGCGGCCCCTTGGCGAAGTGCTTGCTTCACCGACAAACGTTTTTTGGAAGCTCGTCTGCAGCGCCAAGCCAAGCGGAGCGAGGCACAAGCCTTCAGTTTTGCTCCAGCCCGTACCGGCGGGTTTTACGAGACAGAGTGCAGGTGACCCACCGCACGGCCCGCAAAATCGCTTCCTGATCCAGGCCGTATCGTCCAGACCTTAGCGATCGTTAATTGCAATTTCAAGACGGCAGATTCAGAACTCTCCGGGCGCGAGTGCTCGCGATGCTCTATAACGACTTGGGGTTGTCTTCGAAATCGAGACTTGGGGAATCTTCTGGGCTATTACCTAGTTGTCGGGTGACGCGAATTATTATAAAAAAAATGAATGATCCACGTGCGGATTTTGACGGGCTGACGTTCCGAGCGTTTTCTTTCTTCACACCGGTTTAATCGAGACCATGGCTACCCCAACCAAGGCGAGTTCGGCGGCGGAACTGGCAAAGGCCGCGGCGGCGAAGCGAGCAAGCGGCCCTCCCAACGCGAAGCCGGCGGCCAAGCGTCGGGTTTCGATGTCGGTTGTCAATTTCTGGGTCGACTCGACCATTCTGGCGGCGTTTCTCCTGCTGTCCTGGGAGCTGGCTGCGCTCCAGTTCATCTTCCCGCCGCCCACCCTATCCGCGGGATGGACCCTGTTTCGTCTTACTTACGATCAATGGCGCGACATCCAGTTTGCCACGTTTTGTGTCTTTGCCTTCGGTATTCTCGTGCATGTGATGCTGCATTGGAACTGGGTCTGTTCGGTCGTGGCGAACCAGATCCTCAGGAACGGCGAACGGCCCGACGAGGGAATGCAGACGATCTACGGCGTTGCGACCTTGGTCGTCCTGCTTCACATCGTTGCCGCGGGAATCATCGTGGCCCTCTTTTTCGTCCATCAACCCCCGCCGCCGCTCTGACAATCAGATTCCGGACAGGAATTGCCGCTGGCGATGACCAGCGACGCGACTGGCCGTCCGGGGCAGAATTGCTGCGGCCAGTGCAATCCTCCGTATTGGGTCTGATAATGAACCTTATGTTCGCTTCGCCTGCCAGGACAACCTTCCCAGCCTCACGGTCGCCGGTCGATCCCGCGTCCTCCGAATTACCAACCAAACCGGCGGGATTGGCAAGGTAAATCAAAAGACAAGGAGCGACGCAATGGTCCACCGCGAGGATCTGACGGTCAACACCAAGGGCCGTTCAACCACCGAGATCACGGGCCTTGTCCAGGAGGCCGTGGGCCGTTCCAAGATCCGGCGGGGCCTGTGCAACGTGTTCTTGAAGCACACCAGTGCGTCGCTGATTGTCTGCGAGAACGCGGATCCCACCGTCCGTCGCGATCTCGAACATTTTGCCGCTCGGCTCGTGCCCGATGGCGATCCGGAGTTCATTCACGATCTCGAGGGTCCCGACGACATGCCTGCGCACATCCGGTCAATCTTGACGCAGGCCTCCGTCTCCTTGCCGGTCGAGGATGGACGCTGCGAGCTGGGAACCTGGCAAGGTCTATTTCTCTGGGAACACCGAACTGATCCCCACCGGCGGCAGGCTCATCATCACCATCATGGGAGAGTGACGCGAAGCCCCACTGCCCGATCAAAACACTCACTAAACGATTGATGCATGCATCAATCCGCAGCGGGGATTTAACGGATTGCCTAGGCAGCCTATTCTACGCCCGACAATAAGATTGTCCCCTTCACACTCGAGGAGGCTGCAGGAGAACGGGGGAATCGATGCCAGTTCTGTTTACACATCGCTCGAGAAAAGTTCTGACACAGATTAAGTTGACACCGTTTTCCTGTCAAAGTCAGGATACTTCCATCATCGGTCTGGTCCGTGCGGGTGGAAGTTCCCGCCCTGCAAGTTGAAAGTGATCGATGACCTCTTGAACGACCTCACCAAGCTCTCTGTACACCTGGACCGGATCGTCACCGTGAATTCCGGTAATGAGATCAGGACACTTGCCGATGTATACCTGGTCTTCGTCGCTCCATTCCACCCAGCGATGATACGCGTCGATTGGCTTCATCTCTTGACTTCCTCGATCGCTCGCTTGACTTGTCTCTCTCCTGATAGGTTTTAGCGTCGTCGCCCTCCTTGCCGCTGAGGGTAACGGCTCCCGCGTAACTCGGGTGCGTGAACTTCCGATGCGCTCCCTTGCCGCCTCCAGGGACGATCGTGAAACCGGCGTCCATCAAATCCTTCACCAGCTCACGGACCTTTCTCGGCAAGTTGTCTCTCCATGATCAAGCCAAGGGGCCGGCCCGCCCCAATCGCAGTTGATTCTAATAGAAAGCTCCGCGGTAGGGGGATGGAAAAGGACGGGTAAAACGGGTGACGCAATTGGTTGTTGAATCTAGCTGCGTCCCCGTTTCGTCCCC
Organism: uncultured Planctomycetaceae bacterium; assembly: GCA_963797295.1. GTDB lineage: Bacteria > Planctomycetota > Planctomycetia > Isosphaerales > Isosphaeraceae > Aquisphaera. The sequence continues at coordinate 75,650 of CAWCPP010000047.1, read as the reverse complement.
CGTAGTCCTGCAAGTCGTCAACGAATAAGCTGAAGTGGAACGCATGGAGTCGCTCGGAAGTCCGTGGATGAATCGTTTTCAGGACTCGGCCATCAAATCATCCCAACCAGAGGCTGAGTATAGCTTCTGGAAAAGGCGTTTCAGCCGCTCACCGTCGGTAATGGCTGCGACCCGCTCACGAATCCTGTCGTCAGGAAGGCCAAAACGATCCATTCCGACCTTCAGCAGGAGATATCGGCCGAGTGCGATATCGCTCGGATTAGAGAAGTTTTCTTCTGGAGCCAGGAACCGATCTTTGTCTACCTTGAAGTCCCGAATGGCGTCATCGACCAGTTTCCGTATCTGACGTTCGAGGTTCTCGTCCGTTCGAAGGGCCATCGGCAAGAGCCACCAGCCGAAAACGATCGCTTTCCTGATGCTCTCGTCGGCCGCATCGGGTGCTGTCGCGCGAATGAAGTCACTGAGGGATTCCGGGTCTTTGGCGTCAAACATCGCCATGATGCGAATGCCCTTTTCGTGTCGGGGAAGTGGAAGCTCTCAAGTTTGCCCTATTCGCACACAGCAGGCATGTTCGCGTTCGTCCAAAAGTGCTGCGTTCAACTATAAACGAACCATTGCACCTGATGAGTACCTGGGAGCTTAGACAGTCGAGCTGGATCTTGGGGGACGGCCCGCGAGAACGTCTTCAAGCGCGTCTAGAAAGACGGCACCGAATACGTCCGCCGCTTTGGTGAAGATCGACATCTCACCTCGAATCACGTCTGGGCTCACACCAGAGGCGATTCGCTCGCATACCAGCTCGTAGAAAAACGGATACAGAGCCGCTTCGTTCATGAACAGTGACCTGCCCACGGCCTCGAACTCCCAGCGCTCCTGCTCCGCACTCTGCCGTTCCTCCTCGGAGAGGAGGTGGTCAATACTTGTCTTTGGCAAAAGCTCGTCGAAGGCATCGTCATCCAATGAGACAACTTGGCCGCCAAACTGAGCGTCGCTCGGGCCTGGCGATTCGGGTGGCAGCATGGGCACTAACTCCATCAAAGCTCTTCGCGTTCCGGAAGATTACCTGGACAGGCTCGTTTCTACTCGACCAGCACACTAATGCGTGACTGCATACGCCGCATGTGCTGAGTTCAGTTATATTTCAGGCATTGCGCTCGCACTGGCTCTGCCGACGCTCTTGAGTTGGGTCAAGTCGTTGGCTTGGACGGCGACCATCGGTCACTAGATGGAACTCTCCCCGCTCGGTGGTGACGAATCAACAGTAGGTACCCAACAGTCAATGCGAGAATCGGGGAAAGCAGTTCAGCCCACCGTAGTTGGTTAACAGGCGTTCTCGTCTTCAAAACGTCGTCGAGCAGAGTAAAACAGCCACTATCCCGCCCAAGAGCTGGGTCGGGTAAGCGAAGGCCAAAGAGCATACCATCAAGGCACAGAAGCACGGATGATCCTACTAGCAGGACAGCCACGATCCAACGGATGACCCTCACTGGCGACTCCTCCAACAGTGAACGCGTGCCACATGGATTTCGTGATCTGCGCCCAGCGGGATGCTGCGTCCGACTCTTGTCGAGGCGTTGCGCTCCAGCCGGGGCAATTTAAGGAACGCTTGCCTTCGATCTCCGCTCGCGATGTTCTGCCGCCATGATCGATCGGTCTGCGAGCCGCTTGTACTCCTTGGCCAGCGAGGGATTCTCAATTGCCAGCCGCTTCCAGTGCGCAGGCGTCCAGCCTGAACTCTTTGGCCATCTCGGCGTTGGTCGGCTGGTGGAATAATCCCCTCCAGACGGGGAATAGCATGACCGAGACCCAGCAGATTACCGTCACGATAGCCATCGCAGTCAACAGTTGCAGGACCGTGAATTGAGGACGATGCGACGGCGCGATGGTCCCCTTCGCCCGTTGTCCACTCTCTCCTCGTTGCCAGTCATGGGTGAGGACTGCGGAAAGGAGGTAGTCCAGGAAGAGGACAGGCGAAGAGAGTCCAACCGTGACGAGCACCCAGGACAGCCAACCTCCCAGTGGGACTCGCTCGATGAGGAGCCCAGGCAATATCCCGGAGACGATGGCCACCGCCAGGATCAGCCTGTTGACCGTGAGCTTCATGCGCGATAATCGCATGGTCGATTTCTGCTGGATACTCTCATGATAACTCGACCCGCACACAAAATGCATGATCGCGTTGGCGGGAAGTCCTCCGTCCAACTATGGATCACCGTTTACGCCCACTCACGTGCTCAGAAAGCTACCCGAGTAAGAAAAGCACCACACAGGCAAGGAAAAGGACGACGTAGAAGAGAAGGAAGATGCGGAGGAACAGGACGACTCGAGAGAGCTGCGGGTCGTCGAGTTCCCACGCCTGAGACGAGAAGGGGAACTTCAAGAACCACAAGTTATTGCGGATAGAGTTGTTCCAGAAAAGGCTGGGCGAGCCAATCGATTCGTAAGCTGCCGGGTGGCAGGTCCGAAGGCGATGGAAGAGCCACGAAATAAGGACGAAGCAGGCAGCCGCCATGACGAACAGCAGGCCCAAGAGGAGTATCACGATTGGAGAAAAAGGACCTCCGGCTGCAACACCGGCAGCGATGGGCAATGGAAAGCTGAACATCACGATTATCTCCCAGATACCGTCCCTCGCCTGTTCGTCCGGCTCAGGAGAGGCACACAGCTTGCGTGCATGCCCCCACCGAGGCGATGTGTCCAACTATACTTGAAGCGTAACAGTTTGGGGGGCCTACCTGAGCTTCTCGGCCGTGAGCCGATCCCTCCGAATGAGGTAGATTGACACGTCGTTCGCTCCGTCTTCGAGCAAGCTAAAGACGATCGCCTTTCCGTCGTAGGAGAGGGCTGGCCTGGAGTGCAATCCGTGCGGGATCTCTATCCTACCTACCTCCGACCGGGTGCCGCTATCAAGCACTCTGATCGCACTTGATGAGTACGGCCCGAACGTGATGAGGCGCTTGCCGTCGCCGGTGGGGAACTCGCTCGGAGCCGCCGGACGAGGCTGGGGCGACTGGGGTCGGAGATTTCGACCGTCAAGATCCATCACGTAATACACGACCTCTCGGCCCAGGCCCGTCGTCGGTAGCGCCCGACCGAAGTACAGCTTCTGGCCGTCCCGACTGACGGCGATAGGAAAGTCGAGCCTGCGCCCTGACGTCAACTGGGCCTGATTGCTGCCATCCGCGTTCATGATCCAGACGTGCCTCCAGCCACCGCTCTCTCGCTCGTACGCGATCTTGTTTCCAGAAGGCGAATAGAGCGGCTGGGCCTCGAACTCCTCGCTTCTCGTCAGCCTCGTCAACCCCTCGCGAGCAACGCAGTAGATGTCGCCATGCCCGGTGCTGGGGCTGGAGAAGACTACGCTCTGCCCGTCGGGCGATACCGATGGGGCCCCGCCGTTCCAAAGGTGTTGACGCTGATAGACGGCCCACGTGTCCTCGCCGGAGTCGCAACCCGGTAAGGTCGCGAGTAAAACGACTGATCGGAGCAGCGTCATAATCGGGGTCTCAAGTGGCTTGGCTCTCAAGAGTACCCTCTATTCCGCCTTTACAAATTGGATGGATGCGCTCGCTGGATGCTGAGACCATCTATAAATCAGGCATTGCGCCTCGCCATTTCCAGCGTACCATCGAAAGTGCCGACCTGAGTGCGAACATGGAATCGTGGAACACCATCGCCCAAAGTCGCTTGGAACGGTGGTCGTCACTTTACTGCTGTCTCCGTGCGGGTCATATCCCACAGCATGGTGCTCTTATGAAATGATCCGAAGGTGGTGGCCAGAACTCGACCGTCTGGGCTCCAGGACACCTTACTGATCACCTCATCGAAGCCTTCGTGCAGGGTGACGTCGCGTCGGCCGTTCCCAGCTTCCCAGATGATGACCGAGTCGTCCCAAGAGCCCGTGGCGAGATAACGCCCGTCGGGGCTCCAGGTGAGGCTCGCGATATCGTGGCGATGGCCGGTCAGGACTACCCGCGACCTGAAAGTCCTCGCGTCCCATAGGATGCCGGAAGAGCCCGAACCGAGGAGCTGATCAGGGATCAGGCCACGCCAGAAGCCGCCCGCGTCCCCTGAGCCCGTCGCCAAAGTTGTCCCATCCGGGCTCCAAGCCAGGCAACGGATCTCGTTTGCATGACCGGCCAGTTTCGCAATCTCGTTGCCCGTGGCCTTGTCCCAGAGGATTGCTGTGTTGCCGACAATGGTAGCCAGGTACTTTCCGTCCGGACTCCATCGCGGCCACATACCTGCGAGAGTGGCACGAGGTTTCTCGGAGGCGAGAGCCCATAGACAAGTCGAAGCGTCCGATCCGGAGGCGAGAGTCTTCCCGTCCGGGGCCCAGCGGACGTCAACAACCCGAGTGGAGTGACCTTTGAGTGTGGAACGAGCCTGCCAGCTCCGGGCGTCCCAAAGGATGACGAGGTTATCGTCCGCGCCTGTGGCGAGTGTCTGGCCATCGGGGCTCCAGGCCACGTCGAAAATCTGCCCCGTATGACCGCAAAGGGTCGTCATGCGCCTTCCGGTTGCCACGTCCCACACGGCTGCTGTATTGTCCCATGAGCCGGTCGCGAGGAGCTTCCCGTCCGGGCTCCATTCCAGACCATAGATCTGAGCTTGGGGACCCGAAAGGACAGCCTGGCGCTTTCCGCTTGCCACATCCCAGAGAATTGCGTCTTGAGAGATGTGATCTCCGGAGTTAGTCGCGAGAATTGTTCCGTTAGCGTTCCAGGCGAGGACCTCCCCGGTTCCTGTAAGCACGGCACGTTGTTTGACCTGAAAATCTCTTTCTTGGGCAGCCTCCCCCGACCGACCCGACCTATGGAGTGATAGGTAGCCTATGCTCAAACCCAAACTGAGGGCGATAAGAACCATGCCCAGATGGAATCGACGAGCCGCGAATCGGACAGTTGACATGGTCTGCGCCTCGCCGGCTCGGTTGGGGCATGCCTGCGTGTGCCCGGAAGCCATTTCAGACTATAGATCACACCAGCCGGATTGCCTGGGAGGAAGCTGGACGACAGAGCAGACCCGTACCGACTAAGGGCGGATCGTGTCAGCGACCTTGAGTAGGCCGAGCGTCCCCTCAGCCACACACGCAACAAGTGTCTGCCCATCACGAGAAAACGCGATTGGGGGCCTGCCCTTGGTCGCCCCAACCTCCCGTTGCGTAGAGGTGTCCCAGAGGCGCACAGTTCCGTCACCTCCCGCTGCTGCCAGTAACTTGCCGTCCGGGCTGAATGCCAACTGTTTGACAAACACGTCGTAGCCGTTCAGCGTTGCTGTCTCTCGCAGTGTCGACGTGCTCCAGAACGTCACTTCGCCCACACCTTCGGGTCTGCTGCGTGCGATGGCCACTCCGGTCGACGTGGCGAACGCCCGTCCGTCGGGCGAGAACGCGACCGACTCGACAGGGACGATCGGCTCGCGAGGCCCGAGGCGCTTATGGAGCCTGGCGAATTCCAGCGTCGCCAGTGTTTGGCCGCTTTTCACGTCCCACACCTTGGCGATCCCATCCCATCCTCCACTGAGCATTCGGCCTCCGTCGGGGCTGATCGCAACGGCGAGAATTCCCTCGGTATGCCCTTTCAACGTGAGAACAGTCTTGCCTGACTCTGTGTCCCAGACCACGACATCGTTACCGGGCGGGCTTACGCCATCCTTGCTACCTGTCCAAAGCCCCGCGGCAAGCCGCCGGCCGTCGGGGCTGAACGCAGTCGGTCCGGGGGTCGCTGCGGGGGCCTTGATCGTAAGCCGCTCGCGGCCATCTGCGACAGCACAGAGCCGCACGATCCCCGGATACTCTGTGACGGCGAGGCTCTTACCGTCCGGGGAAAAGGCGACCGAGCAGACTCCGTCCGCTCGTCCACGAATTGTGACCTTCCGGCTACCGCTCCGCGCGTCCCATAAGACCGCCTGGCCCGGCCGGGGCTCTTGCAGCATCCCCGTGAACCGTCCGTAACCGACCGCCAGAAGCGAGCCGTCAGGTGAGAAGGCGGCTGAGCGAATCACGTCCGAGTTCGTGTTCGGGTCGTCGTCGGGAAGTCGGAAAGTCACTTGCTGTGCACCGGCAGTCTGAACGCATACGATGACCACCGCGATCATCAGGCAAGTCACCGTGATCCGCACGCGGAGAATCCTCATGGCCGGTGCCTCTCTGATCGTAAAATCAACGAAGTAGCCAGTTATGCTTCACCCGATGCGCTCAATCTTCGCACTGATACCGCCATGTGTCGCCCAATCGAATGTCCAGGTTGAGGTTGTACAAGGGGCCGCCCAGCGCCCCACGGGCAGGCCGGGTGAGGCGCCGCCTCGGACGAAGCCCGAGCGACCCGAAGGGTCCGGGATGGTGATCAGGCCGACATTGCCATTGGAGGGTTCGACCTCCGAGCCGACCACGCGGAACAGGCCGGCCCATTCCGGGCTTGTGACCCCCTGCCCGGCAGCGACGCGATCCGCCATGCTATCCAAAGCCGGCGCGGAAGCGAGAAATGCCAGACGCAGCGGCCAGGGGGTGAGGCGCATAGTGAGCGGAAGGATGCCCACTGTGAGTACCAACGGCAAAGCCCAGAGTGGGGAGCATTCTGATCTCGCTTCTCCCCGCGTCGCCGTGGTCGCCCAGGCGGCGCCGGCACTGAAGATCAGCGGAAAGGTCAAGAGCCAGAAGAGGAGCATCAGGAAGACGCCGACTATATTGAGTAGGTAGATGCACAGGCCGGCGGTCGCGATGTTGCTCAACGCGGCCATAAACCCGAAACAGACGGCAGAGACCCGTCGAAAGCCATGGAACATCCACCACAGTCCGCCGATCAAGGCGAGGTAAGCCATTCCGAATGCGACGACTAGGCCGATTGGTGAAAGAGAGGCGGCGAGGAGACCTGCCAGCGCCGCGACCACGATCATCATATTCCAGATCGTGAACCGAACGCGGGGCCATCGCATGGCTCACTCCTGCCACGTCTCGTCACTGATCGCCCGTCCCGGTCGCGTCACACGACCCCCTGTCTGGATCAACTCTAGTTCAGACTATGCACCTGTTTTGGACTCGACTCCGATTGACCCTTAGCGCCAAACGACATCGCATAAACGAAACATCCGATGAAACCCGCGATGGTGTTTAGGACAAGTGACCCGATTAGGCCACCGATACTCAAACCGATGGGCACACCCCACCTGGTCCCAAGAAGCTCCTCGCCCCAGCTACCGAAGAGATATGCTGCCATCATGCTGCAAAGCAAAGTCGGTATCATGCAAAAGGCGACACCATGGCGAAACCCCGATCGATCACCAAACAACCAAAACGGGAGATAGAAACCGATCCCGATGGCTGCAACCGACAGCGACATCGTGAGGACCACGTCAAGGAGTCGCAACACTGGCGTCATCAGAAACACGCCTTTAGGATTTCCGTGCTCCTACGCATATCATGAACGCACTCGCCAGGATGCTGAGATCTTTCATTGACGGGGCTCTACAGGCTCGGACTGGCAGTTGCCAGAGCCGGGACTACGTCCGGGGGCGAACCCGAACCCAGCCGTCGTGGTTGAATGCCAGTGTATGATAGCCCCGTCTGCCGTCCTTTTCACGGAAGTTACAACGTATCCAGGGTAATCCCCACTTATCGATTTTGTAGACTCGAACGGGCCGACGTCTTGTAAGCAATCGTTCGTACACTTGTCTCGTGCACGGATGGAGATAGTAGCCAGGGTGAGCGAATTCGCCTGGCATCGACACTAAGCGGATGCGGTCACCTACGCGAAGTCCACGCCACGATTGATCCATTCTGCTGATCGTCCATTTATAGTTGAAAGCTTCCGCCTCAGTCCTTCCTAATTGATCAACGGTGGGCGAACGGCTCGTTTCTTGAGTTTGCCGGGTTCGAATCCTCCACGTAACGCTTGTTGCTTATATCGATGATTGCATACTGTGCGCCAGAAGGTTCTCCCCATTGGATACGAAAGACGCCCTTGCCTCGGTCCTCAAGGGTGACGGGCGTCGTCTGATCGGGTTTCAGTGGACCCAAAGGCCGGTAGCCAAAGTGATTATCGCTCGATGACGTTACGTAGTAGCCAAACTCGCCTTTCGCATCGGGTCCACCCAAGTGCACTTCAAACTGCGTTCCGGGGAGGGGAGTTGACGAGACGATCGGAAGCGCTGCATCGCTATCGCCAATGCAGCCGGGTAAGAGCACGAGCATGACAGCGATGATCCGTTTCATGTGTATCCCAACGACGAACGTTATCGTCTGCGGTAGCCGGTTTAACCGGCGATTATACTTTCCTCCTCGTTCGGAGCCCGGTCTCTTCCTGCCAGATGTTCATCGGGCGGATAGTCCCCACTCGAGGATTGTACCGCAATCCGCTGCTCCCAGCACTCAGGCACGCCGGTCAGATCGCCAGCCGCAACACGGACTGATAGTGCTCCAGACGTGTGTTTCTGGGAGCACCGAATACACGCGCATCTCCGCCGTCTCACGATCACCGTGCTGGGAGACTGACCCAAACCCGTGCCGACAAAAGTCCATTCCATGTGTGCATGCAGATTGGGTTCTTGGCCCACAGGTGTTCGGCGAGTTGATGAAAAAGCAAAAGGCGGGTTTGGAACCCGCCTCTGGCAAGGAATGTTACTGATGCTGGGTAAGCGAGAGTTCTCGTTTGGTCTCAGTCGACCTGCGCCTGCCATGAGGTCCACGAGCTTGTGAAAGTCGGCATCGCGCCCATCATCAAGGAGGCGTTGGTGGTTGAGGGCTGCGACGAGGGAGCGGGAAGCGACACGGTGGCGGACTGCGACTGTGAACTCGTCGCCGGAGTCAAAGTGTTGAGCACCTGGGTCAGCGAGCGGCCGTCCCAGGTATTGCTGAGAACGAAGTCTTGCTCGACGTTTTGGGTTCCGACCGTCACCGGCACGGACTGGAACACCTTGCCGTTGAGGCTCGCTGTGATCTGATATTGACCCGGGCTGAGGGCGATCTGGTAGCCGCCCGAGCTCCAAGTCTGCGTCGTGGTGGTCTGGCCGGTGGCAAGGTTGGTGGCGCTGATCTGGAGATTCCCCTGCCCTTCACCGATCTCGTACATGCCGGTGTGCTGGTTGTCGTAGTAGGCGACTCCCACGACCATCGCCTGCTGGTTGGCCTGGCTGCCAAAGTCCTGGGTGATCACCATTGGGCCGACCTTGGAGTTGGCCGGCGTGGTGGCAATGCCGATCCCCACTGACTGGTAGGCATTACTGGACGAGACATCAGGCTGCAGGATATTGCGGCGATGGCCTTGATCCGAGACGCCCCAGTCGATCAGAAAGGCTTGCATCGCCTCGTCGACGGAATTCGCGTAGGCGAAAGCGTTCTCGCCTGTCGAGCTGGCGTTCGTATAGCCCGCCTGCTGCATGCGCTGGTCTGCCGTCGATCCATCAGATCCGGTGTGCGACTGGAACTGGTTGGTGGCCATGTCGTTGCTGTGAGCCTGCGCCGCGGCGGCCAGATCGGGGTTCCAGGCAAGCGGCGGCTTGGCCGAAGCACTTCCGATCGCCTGCTGGGTCGCGCTCAGGTTAACATTGTAATAGGCCAGGGTGGAGACGATATCGGGAGTGAGGTTGCTCGTGACTTGAGCGGCGGCGGCTGAAGGATTCATTCGGGCCTGGTTGATCAGCTCAAGCATGTATTGCTCTTGAGCAGTAGGAGTGGCGATGCCGGCGGACATCAACTCGCGTGCTTCCAGGTTCTCGAACCGGAGCGATCGTCGAAACTTTGGCCGCGTCATGTCAGACCTCCCTGTCTATCGGCTATCGACCAGTGCACTCGCTCCCGGTCGCAATCGGCCATCTCCACTTTCCTTCGGAGAGCCTGGCCTTGATCCCCGGCGACTTTAAGAAAAAGGCATTTATTCTGACTGTCGCTTTCGGACCGGCGTGCAGTGGAAACGCAAGTCGCATGCCAGATCGAATAGATCACCGGTTCGGCTTCAACGACAGCGACTCAACTTACGGTGCGCCGCCAGTTTACATTTCGCATCAGGGACGGTTGCCTGCTTGCCGGGCTGAATGGGCTCGGCGGAGGAAGCACTTCCCGCTGTATCTGCTGTCAAGACGAACTTACAAAAGGCCGCAATTTACAACGAAAACCAGCCGGCTGTTTTTGCAAAAGTTTTTCTAAAGTATGACTTTACGGCGACCGAACCGGTTCGACCTGATGTCCCCATCCGGTACCTGATGCCGTGCTGACAGCCACCGGCTCGCTTGCTCCCGTTCCGCGAGGCGAGTTAGCCTTGGGAACGACCTGGAATGCACGGCCTTGGAGTGGAAAAGACGATGATCACCGCCGACGATGCACTCAGCAAGCTCGACCAAGCCGAGAACACCTCCGAGCTTTCCGCCACAGCCGCGGCGGCGATTCGCCGCTGGATAACCGAGGCACCTTTCGCCCGCTACAGGCCTCGGCTGCTTGAGGACATCGACGCAGGCCGCTGGAAAGTCCTCGACGATTCGTTCTACGCAGTTCTCGAATTCGGCACCGGCGGCCGTCGCGGCATGATGTACCCGGTGGGTACAAATGTACTCAACGAGCGTACGATCGCCGAGAGCGCCCGCGGCCTGGCCGATTATGTGACGGGCCGAAAGGGTAAAGATGCGCCGCGTTCTTGCGTCATCGCACGCGATTCGCGGCACAATTCGGTCGAATTTGCGGATCTCTGTGCTCGCGTGCTGGCCGCCGCCGGCTTCAAGGTCTTCCTGTTTCCAGAGGCCCGTTCCACCCCCCTGCTCTCATTCGCCGTCCGGCACCTCGGATGCGATGCCGGCATCATGATCACCGCCTCGCACAACCCTCCTTCGGACAACGGCTTCAAGTGCTACGGACCGACCGGCGGCCAGGTGATTCCCCCGGACGACAGCGGGATCATCGAGTGTGTCAAAGCCGTATCGGATCGTGAGATCCAGGAGATTTCTTTTCAGCAAGGCCTGGCCGAGGGTCGGATCATGACCGTGGGCCGGGACGTGGACGAGGCTTATATCGCGGATGTGGTCGGCGAGTCGGTCAGCCACGCTGCGCGATGTCTCCATCGTCTACACTCCACTGCATGGCGTTGGCGAGACCTCGGTGGTCGCGGCACTCAGGACCGCGGGCTTCCGTCAGATCAACATTCTGGCATCACAAAGAACTCCCGATGGCGACTTTCCGAACGTTCCTGACCATGTAGCCAATCCCGAAAACCCCAGGGCACTCGACGCGGCGATCGCGGAAGCCAGGGCCACGGGTGCCGAACTCGTGATCGCCAGCGACCCCGATGCCGACCGGATCGGCGTGGCGGTTCCCCGCACCGGCGATCCCCGGGGTGAGTGGACGACTCTCGACGGCAACCAGATCGGCGTGCTCCTCGCGGCGTTTGTCATGAAGCAAACCGAGGCCCTGGGGAAGCTGCGGACGGACCACTACCTGATCACGACACTTGTTACCACCCAGATGGCCCGGGCCCTTGCCGAGCGTGAGGGAATCCGGACCGAGGATGACTTGCTCGTTGGTTTCAAGTGGATCGGCCAGCGCGTCGATCAGGCTGGGACTGCCGGCTTCCTGTTCGCATTCGAGGAGTCGCACGGCTACCTGAAAGGGACTTATGCCCGCGACAAGGATGCCGCTGTGGCCTCGCTGCTCTTCGCCGAACTGGCCGCCACCGTGAAAGATCGCAAGCAGACCGTCCTGGAATATCTCGACGACCTTTATGTGGATGTCGGCCATTATGGCGAGCACCTGATCAATAAGATCTTCAAGGGCCGAGAGGGCCTCGACAAGATCCGATCGCTCATGAAAGCGTTCCGGACCAACCCGCCGAAGACCATCGCTGGAATTCCGGTTACTGAAGCCTGGGATTATGAGAGCCACGAGATTCGGGACCTGGCGGGCACGCGTAGTCCCCGTCCGCTGCCCGAGCCCTCCGGTGACCTCGTGATCTTTCATACCTCGTCGCCAGGCGTACGCTTTGCCGCCCGCCCCTCGGGAACCGAGCCGAAGATCAAGTTCTATCTCTTCGCCCGGACCGAGGTAAAAAGCCCGGCGCAGCTTGCGGAAGCCAAGGCCGAGACCGCAAGGCGGCTTGACCAGATGAGGCAAGATATCGAAGAATACGTCATGACGGCGATTTGAGCATCGCACTCGCAGTATCGCGGCCCTGATCTTTTGGCGGGGTTGTGGTCCTTGGAAGGGAAAAGCCTGCTTGTTCGATGTGCCGGATTTCTGTCGTCGGCGATGATTGGGTTGTCAAGGGCTGTCACGTGCATGTCGCAGGCGTAGAATTGGCCCTTCGTCCCGATCACTTGGGGGATATTGTCCTCCGTCCTGTCTTTGCATCCACTGACGCCGGGGAACTTGGTGTCGCTATGCGCTTGGTCGAAGCAAAGTTCAGCGATGTCCACTGGCGCAACAAGCTGAAGGACACAATTCAAAGAGCTATGAGACATCTCTTGGGAGTGCAGGGACCGAACCATGACCTGGCCCGCGGGAGGCTCTTTGAGCTGCGAATGCTGGTAATTTCCTTGGAACGATGGGAGACGAAGTGATGCCGTCTTTTGTTGAGTTCCTGAAAACCGGACAACTGGGAGAGCTTCATTGCGGGATGTCAAAAGACGAGGTTCACGAGCTCTTGGGCCAGCCTGAAGATGTTTCTGTTCAACGTAATCCGCAAATCTGGAAATACGGATCGCTGGAGCTCACCTTCCATCGTTCCTCGGAGGTGAAGACTCCAGAACTCGGCATGATCTATCTTTATTTCCGTTCTCACGCGACCAATTTAGGCGGGTTCCGGGAACAGGTCGGATGGTGGCCTACAAGTAAGGCAACACTCGTGGAGTTTCGCGATTTCCTGGACAAGTCTGGAATACGGGCTGACGGCGGCGTGACCTCAGAGCCCAGTCAGGTACTCGTTCTCAGCTCAGGAGTTCGAGTAACCTTTGATGAAGGCCGGCTTCACAGCGCTTGTTACACTCCACGCCGTGAGCCTGAGTTCAAGCAGATCACCATTTCTATCCCTCGCAGTGACCTGAAGGCCATCCAGCAAGAGGCGGCCACTGAGGGAGTCTCGGTTTCCAAACTATGCTCGCGGTGGATTCTTGAACGCGCTTCAAGCCTTCTGCCCAGTTGAGCACCCCCATGAGAAGTCGAATCGCTGACGGATAAGCGAGGCACGCATGTCGGACATCCATACGCAGACCAACAGTCCACCCGCCGAGAAGGTCAGGTCGTTTCCCACCACCCCCGGCCTCTACCTGATGAAAGATGCCCAGGGACGGGTCATCTATGTGGGCAAGGCCAAGAATCTCCGTGCGCGGGCCGGCTCATACTTTCACAAGACCGCCGCGCAGGATCGGCGGATCTGCGACTGGATCGAGGAAGTCGCGGATATCGACCACCTTCCCACCGATAGCGAGGTCGATGCCCTGCTCATGGAGGCCCGGCTGATCAAGGATATTCAGCCGAAATACAACCACGACCTCAAGGACGACAAGAGCTTTCCCTACCTTCAGATCACCACCGGCGAGGACTTTCCGCGCGTCAACTTTACCCGCGAGCCCGCGGATTCGGGCGTCAAGCTCTACGGCCCGTTTCCCCGCGCGAAGAGCCTGCGCGGGGCAATCCAGGTCCTCCAGCGGATCTTCAAGTTCCGCACCTGCTCGCTGGACATTGAGGAACACGACGAGCGCTGGCGATGGTTCCGCCCATGTCTGCTGGCGTCGATCAACCAGTGCACGGCGCCCTGCAACTTGCGGATCGACCGCGAGACTTACCGTCGCGACATCCACCGCCTTCGCCTCTTCCTCGACGGCAAGAAAGACGTCGTTCTCCAGGAAATGGAGACGGAGATGCGCGAGGCCAGCAAGGATCTCCAGTTTGAGAAGGCCGCGCGGCTGCGTGACGAAATCAAGGCCTTGCAGAATCTCAAACTCCGAGGCGATCTGGCCAAACATGCCCAGCCCGAGGTCTTCTACGTCGACCCTCGCAAGGGTTTGAAGGGCCTGAAGCAGGTTCTCGGTCTGGACTCGCTGCCGCGCACGATTGACGGCGTGGACATAGCCCACCTGGGCGGTACCGAGACAGTTGGCTCATTGGTCACCTTTGTGGACGGACTGCCGTTCAAGCCCGGCTATCGCCGCTACCGGATCAAGACCGTGCAAGGTGTGGACGATTTTGCGTCGATCCGCGAAGTGATCACGCGGCGGATCCAGGGTCTTCAAGATCGCGACGAGCCGTTTCCCGACATCCTCCTGATCGACGGCGGCAAGGGCCAGCTCGGCGCGGCGCTCGACGCCTTCGAGGCCCTCAAGATCACTCCCCCGACCGTTATCTCGCTGGCCAAGCGCGAGGAAGAAATCTACATCCCCGGCCGCTCCGACCCGATCGTTCTCCGCCGCCGCTCCTTCGCCCTTCGCCTCTTGCAATACGTCCGTGATGAAGCCCACCGGTTCGCTCAGCATTATCACCATCTGCTAAGATCGAAGAAGACGCTTGGAGAGGATAGCTGAAGCTTGGACGAATGGGTTCTGAAGCTTTGAGGCTTGCGTCACGCCTATGCGGGATTCCCGGCAAAATGCTATCATGTAAGTAGACGGCTGGATCATGTACAGACCGCTGACTCTCACTCTTGAACCACACCCATGATTCTGATTTCCGCTCAAGGACTTGGCCGACAGTACGCCGGTGATCCCATCTTTCTCGATTTGGCCTTCGAGATCCGCGCCGGGGAGCGGATCGGGCTGGTCGGGCCCAACGGGGCGGGCAAGACCACGCTCATGAAGCTGCTCGATGGGATCGAGTCGCCGGAATACGGGCAGATTCACGTGCGGCCGGGAATCCGGATCAGCCTATTGCGTCAACAACCCGAGTTCGGGCCTGATGAGACGCTGATGGACGTTGCCCGGTCGGGGTTGGGCTCGCTCCTGGATCTGCAGCGTGAGCTCGAGGAGGCGGCTCAGGAGATGGCCGAGGCCGAAGACCCCGCCGATCGCGATCGGGCCAGCCGCCGCTACGACGAACTCCACGAGCGGCTGATCCATCAGGACGCCTACTCGATCGATCACCGCGTTGAGGAGATTCTCTGCGGCCTGCAATTCGCCGAGGCCGACTTCGACCGGCCTGCCCGCACTTTCTCCGGCGGTCAGCAGTCGCGGCTGATGCTGGCCAAGCTCCTGCTTGAAAGCCCTGACCTCATGCTCCTGGACGAGCCGTCCAATCATCTGGACATCGAGACTACCGAATGGCTCGAGAACTATCTTTCTCGCCAGCCGGTGGCGATGCTCGTCGTCAGCCACGACCGTTACTTTCTGGACAAGGTCATCACCAAGACGTGGGAGCTGCACGAGGGAAAGCTGGAGGTCTACCCGGGGAATTACACGCAGTACTGGAAGCTGCGAACGGAAAAGGCCAAGGTCCTGGAGAGGCAGGCCGGGCGGCAGGAAGAAAAGGTTGAGAAGCTCGAAGCCTATATTCGCAAGTATGGCGCAGGCCAGCGTGCCAAGCAGGCCCATGACCGCGAGCGGAAGCTCGAGAAACTGCAAGGCGAGCGGGTCGACACGATACGCGAGATCGTTGGGCCGGTGATGGGCTTCGAGGAGGTCGACCGCTCCGGCGATATCGTCATCGAAGCGCGGAGCCTTTCCAAGGCCTACGACAATGTCCTGTTTCAGGATCTCAACGTCGCGGTGCTCCGCGGCCAGTGCGTGGGCGTGATGGGCCCGAACGGCTCGGGCAAGACGACGCTGATCAAGACCCTGATCGGCCACGAAAAAGCCGATCGCGGCGAGGTGAAGCTGGGCCACAGGGTCCAGGTCGGCTACCACGATCAGGGCCTGCAATCGCTTTCGCCAAGCACCACGGTCGTGCGTGCAGTCTGGCCCGATGATGATCCCGAATGGGTGGAAGTCGATGTCCGCAATCTTCTCGCCCGCTTCGGTCTGACCGGAGAGATTGTCTTCCAGACCGTGGGCCAGCTCTCCGGCGGCGAGAAGGCCAAGGCCGCGCTCGCGCGGCTCTGCGCCACGGCGGCCAACTTACTCGTCATGGACGAGCCCACCAACCACCTTGACATCTGGTCGTGCGAGGCCCTGGAACGATCCATCCGCGAGTTCGAGGGAACGGTCCTCGTCGTCAGCCACGACCGCTATTTTCTCAACCAGGTGGCCGACCGGTTGCTCGTCCTGGGCAGCGAGCGTGCGCGAGTCATCGAGGGCGACTACGAAACCTATCAGAACCTTGTCCAGAGAGAGAAGGAAGCCGCCGCCGAAAAAGCGCCAGCACGGTCGGCCCCCCCTGCTCCGCCGGCGTCCAAGCTCGCCGACCGCAACGGCGGTTCGAAAAAGAAATTCCCATATCGCAAGGCCGCCGATCTCGAGCATGAGATCGGCCAGGTGGAGATTGAACTCGCCGAGGTTGAAGACCTGCTCGGCCAGCCAGCGACCTATCGCGATGCGTTCAAGGCCGTCCAGACTCAGGATCGCCACCGCGACCTGAAAACCCGGCTTGAAGCCCTCTATCCCCACTGGGAACACGCCGTCGAATCGAACTGGTGAATACACAACCACACCAGTGGCCTTGCTCCACGGCGCGTTTTCTTCCCCGCCGAGCCTTTCTCCGCGGGTCGCCGCTTATCCGCGGGCGAGTTGCGTGCCCTCCCGCAGATTGGGTTAGTTCGCTGCCGCGCAAACGAAGCCATCGGACGTTAACCTATGGTGTCAATGGCTTTGCGGCGGTAATTTGGCTTTGTCCGTGCACTTTTCTCGCCGATCGATGCCGAGGGTGTGGCGTTTTTGAGCCGCCACATGACCCGAGTGGCAAGACTATCTTGCTGACGCATTGCCCGGCGAAACTAGCCGACGCTCCTCGAGCCTCGAGGTTCCGAGATTGGGATCGTTTGATACGGTGAACGGCGGAAAAATGAGGCATAAACCCTTGATAGTCATACAGTTAGCAGCCAATTTGAAATGGCTTTGTTCGGCGCTTTTTCGCACACCGCAGGACCGCGTCCTTGCGATCGTCTGGCCGCAAATCTCGCTCCATCGTCAAAATCGACAAACTCTTTGGATTATGACAAACACTTCACGCCCCGCGCCGCCCTTTCACCAAGGCGGCGCGGGAGTCGTTTCCGAGTCCAGATTGCCAAAGACCCTCCACACTATCGCGCCTTACTGAGTTTACGACACGATTGCCCGATCACCGTAGGCAATACGTGCCAGGTGGATGGATCCTTGGACAGGCATGAGCCCCTGCGCATTTGGGGGCTGGTGAGTCAGCCTATGGGGATGAAGGGCACCGTCCCAAACCCCTCGTTTCTTGAGTTGACGAAATGACAGGCCGGCGCGACACATTAACCCGAAGCGTCAGCGAGGGGTTACGCCTTTCCCCGCATGGATTTGTGTCGACCCTCGCTGACGCTTCGGGCTAGTATGAACGGCCCGCCAAGTGTCAAGCGAGACAAGTCCACGTTGACCCCACTTTGGGACGATGCCGGATGAAGGCACCCTGACACTGACCAGTTTCATCGACTCTGCCGCTTGCCTCAATGCCGCGACTTGGGCATCGTTTGGAGCCTGAACCCAGACGTGGGCAAAAAGCGGAATGTCACCCGGGATGGAGAGATCGCAGAGCGCCTCCAGGCCCTTTCCCTGCTGGAGAGAATGCCACTCCACTTTCTTGCCGAACATCATCCCTTCCGCTTTTTTTGCACCAGGATTGAAACTGGGATGATTTCCGAGGTAGATTCCGATGCTTCCCGAATCGGCCCCTAACTGCCCCAGAACATTGAGACGATGGACCAAGAAGTCGGGGCCGTCTTGCCTGGTGGCGATTGTGTTTTTCGGCACCGTGATCGCGATCTCCTGACGCTTCGAGTCGGCAAACAGCCGCCGTTCACCGGCTCCAAGCGGCAGTGTCTTCTTGCCAGGGGCCACCGACAAGAGAATCCGGTGGGCGATTGCCTTGCAGCCTGCCAGATCGTTTTCGGCCGTGGAGTTGACGTACACGTCGAGCGACTGGATGGTCCGATCTGAGGATTCGACCAGGAGGCCTTCGACGAAGGTGGCATCGTCGCCGCGGGTGTGATCGGGCGGATTCAGAGGAATCAAAGCGACCGCTTGCAGCCCCGAGCCCGGCAATTGGAGCTTCTCGATCCGATATTTGCCTTTCCACCTGGCGACCCATTCCCGCACGTCCTTCTCGAAGTCGTCACCGGCGAAGGCGAAGTTTTCTTGAGCCATGAGCACCAGACTCTCCGGACCGGAGTCGAACACGATTCGGGACTCTCGCTCGCCGGATTCCGGCGCTGACATGATGTCAAACGATCGAGCCTCTGATTTGGCTCCCGGCGGCATCCGAACCGTCAGGCGACCACCCAGAACCTCGATCGGCTTTTCCGAGAGCGTTGCCTTCCCAAGCTCGCCAGCGAGCGTTCTGGTTGGTAGAACAGTGCATGGCGCGGTTGCACATGCGAGGATGAAAATGCGGCGGAAAAGTCCGACCCTGAAATCGTCCATCGTCGTCCCTCCCGACCTCGGGCACCGGCCGCCAGTCGTTGCTGGCTGCTTGACCACGAGGCTGCCGTGGAATCGCTCCGGGCTGACCATGTTGGTCCCAGTGTCACCAGGAATGGGAAAGCGGTCAACGACCGTGAGCCGGAACTCACCGATCCCCAAGTAACGCCAAGCCGATAAGAGACCTGTCCTCGACCACAAGACGGCCTTCGCAACGGAGTCAGTCCTGATGATCCCTCTCGCTGATTGGTTCCCGGAGGCAGTGGTCGGCTTGACGTTCACGCTGCTCGGCGGCATCAAGCTGTGGGGGCTGAACCTGGGCATTGTCGGTGGTGCTGACAAGCCGGTGGTTCAACGCCTGTGCGGGACCTGACCCACGTGGAAAAGCCGCAGTCTGCGGCTGGGATTCCCGCTTTTCTTCCTGACTATCGGACTGGTCAATCTCTGGCGGTTGGCCTCGGTGCTTGTCTCGAGCAAATGACCTTCGACTGCGCCTTTTTCCGGGAAGACGCGAGAACCGAAAGGCGATTTTCCACGAGCCGGTCAGAGCCTCGCTGATCGCTCCAGGCCGCTCGCACGGAATCGAGACCGGCGATACCGGACAGCTCGGCCCGGTTGCGAGCAGCCGCTCACTCGGCTTGAACGACGGGTTCGGCGAGAGCCGGGCTGGAAACCCTTTGGAGGGCCTGCTTGAGGTCCGCTTCGTCCTGGATGAGACCTAACCATCGTGCAAAACGCACTTGTCGGTAGTAGGCGTACCAGTGTTTTCTGGCTGGATCTTTGGTCCGTCGGTTGCGGTGGGCTTCCATGATCGTCCCTCCTGATCATGGTCGGTGGTGCGGCAGGAACACACATCTCTTCTTCGGCTGGGCGAGGCTGGCCTCTGAGCAGAATATAGGCCATGACGAACAAGTCGTCGTCTGCTTTCCATCAAGAAATGTCGAAAACGCAGGCTACACCTTGTCCGGTAGGGGCTTGTCGCCCGGATTCGCCTCGCCCATGATGATGAGTTGATCGGAGGGTTCACGGCATCGGGAAACAGTCCTTTCACCTCGTGATCGGGCCTTGCGGTTTCCTCCTGAAGCTTTCACCGATCACGGTTGGGTGCGCAAGTCCCGTGTCGTTCCGTTGCACATCGCAGGGAGTCGCTTCATGAACCTCCGCAGACCCATGACGGCCCGCACCTGGGCCGCCACGCTGCTGTGCAGTATCTCGGCCCTGATTGGACCCTGGACGGGAGGGCCGGCCTCGGGACAGCCGCCGGCTGCCCAGAAGCCAAAGACCGGCGCAACCGACGTCGAGGCGATCCTGCGCCAGACTGCCGATTTCTACAAAAAACTCGGCTCACTCGCCGTCGAGATCGAACGGGCCCAGAAAGTCGGTCCGATAGCCATGCAAACCACCCTGAACATCGACTTTGCCCGGCCGAACAAGCTCGCCATCCGCTCCAGGGGCAATGTCCCTGGAGTGGACATCGTCAGCGACGGCAAGACCCTTTCGATCGCGATCGCCGCGCTCAAGAGATACACCAAGTCCGAGGCGCCAGCCTCGCTTGACGACCCGGCGGCCGACCCGATGTCCAAGGGCCTGGTCATGGGCTCGCTACAGGGCACGATGCTCGGCGAGCTGATCAGCGCAGAACCATACAAGATGCTGATGGACGGGGTCAAGACCTCGAAATATGTCGGCAAGGAGGCAGTTGACGGCGGCATGGCCCACCACCTGGCTTTCACCCAGGATCAGTTCGACTGGGAGATCTGGATCGCTGCCGACGGCGACCCGCTCGTCCGCAAGGTCGTCATGGACATGACCAGATCCCTGGCCGGATCACCGGCAGCGGCCCAGTTCAAGGACCAGAAGTTTGAGGTGACCCAGAATTTCAAGGGCTGGAAACTGAACGCGCCGCCCCGCGAGAGTGCGTTCGTCTTCCAGCCGCCCGCGGGATCGACAAAGGCCGACAGCTTGATGAAGCTCTTCGCCCCAGGGGGTGGCGGCAACGGCGAGGCACCCTCGCCGCTGGTCGGCAAGCCTGCGCCATCGATCACCCTCAAGCGGCTCGACAAGGGCGAGTTCCGGCTCGCCGACCATCACAACAAGGATGTGGTGATGATCGATTTCTGGGCAACCTGGTGTGGACCGTGCGTCATGGAACTGCCCATCCTCGCCGAGGTCGCCAACGCCTACAAGGACAAGGGCGTAACCTTCTACGCCATCAACCTGAGGGAAACACCCGAAGAGATCAAGAAGTTCCAGGAGGGCAAGAAGCTCAAGTTCCCTGTCGCCCTCGATCCGGAAGGGAAGACCGGCGGGGACTATGGCGCCAGCGCCATCCCCATGCTCGTGCTGATCGACAAGGCGGGAGTCGTCAGGTCAGTCCATGTCGGCTACAACCCAGCGATCAAGACCACTCTCGGCAAGGAGCTCGACGCGCTCATCGCCGGCAAGGACATTCCCAGGCCAGCGCTCGAGACAGCCAAGGCCCCAGCGCCCAAGACGGAGGGGCTGAAGCTACTCTGGTCCGCGAACCGAGCTTACACGAGCGTTGCGACCGATGCGAAGGGCGAGACGATCTACGCCCTTCAGCAGGGCGGCAAGTGTGACGTCCTCGACTCTGGGGGTAAGACGATCCGCAGCTTCGCACTGGGCGGTACCAGCCAGGGGATTTTGCGCGTCGCCCGCCGCGCTGGGGCCGGCGACGGCTTGCTCGCGTTTCAATCTTGGGGGCCTTCGGTCTTCGCCGTGAAGGCGGACGGCACGAAGGTCTGGGAAGAAAAGAGTGGCCAGGG
This sequence comes from uncultured Planctomycetaceae bacterium, assembly GCA_963797295.1. Taxonomy (GTDB): domain Bacteria; phylum Planctomycetota; class Planctomycetia; order Isosphaerales; family Isosphaeraceae; genus Aquisphaera. The sequence continues at coordinate 54,369 of CAWCPP010000047.1, read as the reverse complement.
TGTCGACGATGTCTGGGCTGCCGACCTCGACGGCGACGGCAGCGACGAGGCGATCGTCGGCTATAACGGAATGACCGGGCTGCACGTGTTTTCGCCCGAGGGAAAGCGGCTCTGGAAGCGAACGGAGATCGGCAACGTCTGGCACGTCACCGCGGGCGACCTCGACGGCGACGGCAAGCCCGAAGTGATCACGACTTCGGCTCAAGGTAAGGTCCACGTCTTCGCGGCGGCGGACGGCAAGCCGGTGATGCAGCTCAATCCGGGAATCTATGCCACGATGGTCCGGGTGGCCCCGGGCCGGGCCATTGCTCCGGCGAAGGGCGACCTGATCCTGGTAGCCGGCACCAAGCCCCCCGGACAAGGCGTCTCGATCGCCGCCCTGGGCGCTGACGACACGGTTCAATGGACCACGGCCATTGCCGCCGATGTCCCCGCGTGCGATTCGATGGCGGTGACGCCGGACGGCAAATTGGCGGCCCTGGGCCTGCGCGGCGGCCGGGTCTGTGTCGTCGATGTGACCAGCGGCAAGATCGTCGCCTCGACCGGCGACCAGGGGATGAGCCCGGCGGTCGCATGGGCCGCCCGGCCCAACGGCTCTGGCTCACAACTCCTCGTGGCGACGGGTGCCGCGGTGAACGCCTTCGCGACGACGGTGAAGGATGCCTCCCCGGGGGCGGTCGATTCCGTCATCATCCCCCCGATCCCCGCCTTGGCCCAGAAAGGAGCAGCAACGGCTTACGCCGCGCCCTGCGCGGGATCCGCATCGACGGCAAGCTCGACGACTGGCCCAAGGATCTGGTGCACTACTACATCCTCAATCACAGTGTTCCGTTCGCCAATTACGGCGAGAACGGGCTGGCCGGGGCCGACCTCACGACCAGTCCCAACTTGAGCCCTTATTTCATGGCCGGTTATGACCCGGACGCAGGCTTGGTCTATGTGGCCGTCGTCGTCCGGGACGATCACCTCGTCGTCGGCTTCAAGAGCCCATGGGACACAGACGCAGTTGAAGTCTATGTCGACGGCACGCACAAGGGCCGTCATTATCAGGGCCCGTACCCAGACGACGCCTCCGTCTTGCCCGCACTCCAGTACTTTGCCGTGCCCGGCCAAGGCGCAGCGTTTGGCGACCCCGAGGGTCTCAACCCCGCCATGGCCTGCGGATCGATCAAGAAGACAAAGACCCAGATGGTTTGTTCCAGAACGGGAGATGTGACCGTGTACGAATGGGCCGTCCAGGTTTTCGACCAGTTCCCCGATACACCCACCAGGCTCGTGCCCGGCAAGAGGATCGGTTTCGACGTGGCCGTCGTCGACAAAGACTCCGAGCAAGAGAAACCCGCCTGGGTCTGCTGGGGCCCGATGGGGGCGTTGAAGATGCTTGACGCCAGCAATCTCGGCGACCTGGTTCTGGGACGCGAGCCCTGAGTTGTGACTTGAGAACTGACCTGCCGGACCACCTCTCCGCCTCGGGACGGATACTCGCCTCGGCGGCCGATCGCGGGCCGTTTTCAAGCGGGTTGGAGGTTTTTTGGCACCGGACTGACACAGCGAAATCCCAGGCAGCGGCCGCGTGCCAGTGGCGGCCGACCGCGCCGGAATGAACTGCGGCAGAGACTTTCCGGCCCCACCCAGCTTCCGCCCCGCTCGCTTCGGACCTTCGACGGTGTGCGGTTCAGAGGGTCTGGTGTGGATGCTTCCGGATTCGCATAGAAAGCTGCGTCGTACCAGTCGCGGCACCATTGCCAGACGTTGCCGGCCATGTGATGGAGCCCGAACGGCGACATCCCAAGCTCGGCGTTCGCATCAGCCATGGGAAGTGCGTCCGCTCGATACGTCAACCCTTTGCGGTGCTGGCCGAATCGCAATCTCTCAGGCGACGGCGGCTCGTCGCCCCAGGGGAAGGTGCGATAGCAGGCACCGCGGGCGGCATACTCCCACTGGGCTTCGCTGGGGAGGAAGCACTCCGGCTCGGTCTCCGGTTCGGCACCATAATTCGTCCAGCCCTGCCCGTTCGCCCACAGGGAATAGGCATTGGCTCCGTACCAGGAGACCAGGATCATCGGCCATCGCTCGGTCCCTGGAATCGGCTCCCAGCCTCTCTCCTCACGGCGAATCAGCATGTGCTGGTTGCGATCGTCCTGGGGATCCAGCACGAACCAGTCCGCAAGCGACTGCAAGTCGACCTCGCCCAGGGAATTGAGAAATCGGCAGTAGGCCGTGGTGGACACGGGTTCGACGTCAATCAGGAATGAGCCGATCTCGACAACGTGCAGGGGCTTCTCGTCTATCGGGGAATCCGGCGCATCGCAGCCGATCTCGACCGTGGCCTCGGGTATCAAGATACAGCGCATCCCGTCGGACCGACGGCGGTATTCCGTGCTCTTTCCCTGGGTCGGCAGAGGTTCGAACAAATTGGAACCCTCGCGACCATCAAGCCTCCAGCGGCCGTCAAGCTGCGTGAACGGCAACGACGGCGCCGGGGCCGCCTGTTGACGGGCTCGACGCCACTGCTTGTTATCGGGTTTGCCCGTTCCCTGCTGCAAGTAAATGAGCTCGGCCAGGTCCGACAGGCGAAACGGCTGGCGAGTGAAAACTGTCTTGAAAACGGGGTTGGGAGCGTCTCTGGGCAAGGTGACGTCAAACGTCTGCTCAACCTCCATGAAAAGTTCGACCAGATCGAGGCTGTCGCAATGCAGGTCCTCGATGATTCGATCGGTTGGCCAGACCTGTTCGCGTGGCAACCCCAACTGCTCCGACGCGATATCGCAAAGCCGCAGTTCGACCTCATGAAGCTGCAATCGCACTGCTGGAATCATGATTTGGTTTTCCATGTTAACGAGGAATCCACCTCGTCATGCCCCTGCTTCTCCTGGCGTTCAGGATTCGAGCGTGGTCATCGGCGGATCGTTCCAGTCGGGTCGGGGCTCAAAGGCTCCATCCGCTCGGATGAGCACTGTCTCCGCGAACGGGTCCATGGGTCCGATCATTCGCTCGATTTCCCCCGCCGCGAAGACCTTCACTTCGCTGATCCTGGAGTCTCGAATGATCACGCCGATGTGGTCGTACCGCGAGTTGCACGATGAGCAAGTTCGTCGCTCACGTTCCATCCAACCGATCTCGGAGTCGAACGCGATGAGATTCGTGTGATCAGGACTGCCGAAGTTGTATTCCGGGTCGGGTCGCCAAAGCCATCCTCGCCTCCTGTACCAGGTGAACGGGGGTACGATGACTTTCTTCCTATCACGAAGCCAGATGATCTCTTCACCGAGAGAGTAACAGGTTTTCGACCAACCCCAGTAGAACGTGGCTTGTCGGGCGCGATAGGCAATCTCCTGCCCGCATGAAGGGCAGATCACTCGGCAGTAGCACACCGAGCACGAGGGCATGATCGAAGCCTCCGGATCAGATTTGCCGTGCCTCAGTTTGCGTGGCGATCGGAATCGCCCACCGGCCGGTGTCTGGGCAGCTCGGCTTTGAAGTCGCCAAGGCTGTTCCATTGCAGATGCTGATCCAGATCCACTTCGGAAACAATGACGGTGCCCCACTTCTCGGCCTGGACGATCGGCTGGCCATCGTGGCCGTAGATCGCCGTCAGCATCCAGTTGTGAGAGACGTCCTCGTAGGTGCTGCTCACCAGGTAGACCTGGTTTTCACAGGCTCGGGCGCTGGCGAGCGACGGATTGCAGCCCCAGACCGGCCAGGCGATCACCTCGGCGCCACGATTGGTCAGCTCGCGTGCGACCTCGGGAAAGAACCCGTCGTAGCAGACCATCACCCCGAGCTTGCCGAACCGCGTGTCGAAAACCGGATAGTCATGACCAGGAGCGATCCCCGAGGCGACCTCTCCGCGCGGCAGGCAGGTCTTGCGGTACTTGCCCACGAGCTGCCCCTCAGGACCGAGTATTACGGCCGTGTTGTAAACAAGATGCTGATCCCGCTCGTAGAGGGACAGCACGATGTACAGGTTGTGCTTCCTGGCCAGAGTGCCGAAGTAGTCGGTCGTCGGGCCGGGCACGGCTTCAGCGGTATCAACCGGGCTCTTGCCAAGGCCGTAATACGGCAAGGTTTCGCCGAGGACGATCAGGTCCGCTTTTTGTTTGGCGGCCTCGGCGATCAAGGGTTCGACTTCTTCGCGATTGCTCCGGGCGGATTTCCCGCTGGGACGAAAATGCGCCGCGGCCAGACGCACCTTGCGGCCCGCGGGCGGAGAGGTCTCCTCGAACGAGACGTCGCTCCACGCAATTCGACCGCCCGCCGGCGCCCACTGAAGATGCAGTTCGAGCACGGCGCGGGTCGCCCCCGACGGCACAAGATATGTGTCGGAAACCTCGGTCCAGCCCGCCGAATCGGTTGCCCGGTCGCTGGGATACTCGGCTTCGGCCGTCGGTCTCCAGCCTTTCAGATAGCCCGCGACGGTGGGGACATTGGGTGCCACAGAATTCCCTCTATCGTCCTGCCAGATGATCCGCACGACGGCTGTTTGCCGCGGCACTGCCACGCGGTCGGTCTTGCGCGGCATGAAAACGGTAAGGCCGGCCACCCTTCACGGCAACGGTCTTCGTCCACCAGCCGTCAAGCCCAGCGCGCTGGTCCGCCTCGATGACAAACGCCCCCCTGCCCTCGCGCCCGCCCCTGGCATCAAACGCAAACCGCGGTCGAAGCTCCGCGCGCGGCGAAGCGGTCGTCCAGCCTTCCGGAACCCCGCGCTCGCTGCTCGCCGCGGCAATGGTGGAAAGAAACGGGACGAACAGGGATAGCGAGAGAGCCCCTACCACTTTGAATTTCCTTCTCGTAGAAAGACACGTTGATTTCATGACAACCCTCTCTGATTCGATGGCCCAGGTGATTTCCACGCGAAACACGAGCTCCTGGATGATACAGGTTCCCACGTAGTCGATCACCGGCTCCGGGAAACAGGCAAACGAATGGCGGAAGCTCACTCACCGTGCAAGATCCGCTGACAGAACAAGAAACATCATCGTGTCCAAGAAAGCGGATCGCCAAAGCCAGTTTTCAATGCCCATCCCACATTGACTTCATCTCGATCACTCGCAAAGAGAGGATGCGCGCCGGGCCGCGGTCGGCGGCCAGTTCGAGGCGGTCGTTGGACGGCAGGAAGCAGGCGGAGAGGGAAAGCTCGCCGTTGTTGACGAAGGTCTCTATGGAGGTCCGATCGACCAGGATCTCCACCGTTTTGACGCGGCCTGTCACCGGCGCGGGGTCGCACTTGCAAGCTGCTGCACGATTGGTGAATGTGACGGGCGTGCCGCGAATCTGGAAGCTCAGCGCCGAGCCTTCGGGGATCTCGACCTCGGCAAGTATGCGGTAGAGCGATCCAGGAACGTTCAGAGACATGGGCGCGCCGGGAGAAACGTTCAGGTTGCTCCAGGTGTGCTCCGTTCCTTGCAGACGCTCGATTTCCGGGACCGGCCTGCGCAACAGGCGCAGAGAGCCGCCCACGGTGTGCAAGGTCAGGTCGCAGGGGAAAGTCATCTGCTGGTTGAAGGGCATGCCCGGGTATTTGCCGTCCCGCATCCAGGCGATCTGCACGCGGCGACCTTCCTGGCCGGCAATCTCGCCCCACGACTGGGTGGCGTAGAAGTTCGGGCCCAGGTCGCAAGGCCGCTGCGGTGTTTCCGACGAGAACTTCCGGCCGTCGAACTGGCCGATCGAGTAGCGGCCGCTGCCTCGCACCAGCACCCAGGTCTTGCGGGCCGTGTCGCCGTCCACCGGAAGTTCAAACATATCCGGACATTCGTAACTGTCCGGAATGGATTCTTTCAGGTCTGTCCATTCCAGCAGATTTTTGGAAGTGAAGAAAAAATACGATTTCGATCCGTAGAGCACCATGATCCAGCGCCCGGTGGGTTGGTGCCAGAATACCTTCGGGTCCCGTTCGGGATGAACTAGGACCGGGTTCCCGGCATACTTGGTCCAGGTTCGGCCCCGGTCCAGGCTGTAGGAAATGCATTGGCTGCGATTGTCGTTACCGGCCCAGAAGGCGACCAGCGGCGGCGGGCCGCCAGCGGGTGCGAGGGCGGAGGTATTCGCCCGGTCGAGTACTGCGCCGCCAGACTGCACGCCCGAACCGAACCGCTCATCCTCCCAGAACGCCGGCTGAAGCTCAGTCCAGTGCACCAGGTCGCGGCTCACGGCATGGATCCAGCATATGTTCCAGCGCTGGGCAAACAGGTGATACTCGCCGTCGACGTGTATCAATCCGTTGGGATCATTCAGCCAGCCTTCCTCGCGCATTCCCGGGTTGAGTTTGTGGTACGTGAACTGTCGCGCGGTGAAGTGGAATTGCGGCCGGAGCGGCTCCTTGTAGAGGTCGGTTCGCGGCGGCGGGATCGAGGCATTCTCGGGTCGCGGCTCCTGTGCGATCGCGACAGTGGTGAGCCATGTCAGCGGGAGAGTGAGGACGATGCGGGTCAGGAACAGCGGATTGCGTGTGTGTCGGTGGATCATGGTTGGATCGTCAGTGATAAAGCCCAAGCGACTGCTTCTGCGCCCGCTGGTTACTTGCGCGGCTTTCCTTCCCGCCCGCCTTACTTGGGGAAGCAATCGCAGCATGAAACGCGCACGCCACCTCGGCGGTACGTCGGCAGCAATCAAGCATGTCGTGCGTGACCCTGATCTGCCTGGCCCATTCTATTCCGCTTCGTCGTGTTCCGCGATCTTCCAGAGTTGCACGATCGAATCATAACCACCAGACGCCAGGGTGCTGCCATCGGCTGAGAGGCTCAAGCACTCGATCCAGTTGGTATGCCCCGTGATCCGGCCACACTCACGCCCGGTCTTCACGTCCCAGAGATGAATCGAACTCGGCACGGTAGACGAGATTGTCCCGTAGCTCGCGGCGAGCGTGCGGCCGCCGGGGCAGAAGACGAGCGAGGTCACATCGCGATCCGGGATTGTGAACGATCGGAGCTGAAGTGCCGAGGAGGTGTCCCACAGCTTCACTTCGCCGCCGGCGACGGCCGCTGAAGCCAGTGTCTTGCCGTCGTCGGCCAGGGCGAGTGCCGCCACCGGGCCGCGATGGCCAGGGAGTGTTTGCACGAGGCGACCCGAGGCCGTGTCCCAGAGCTTCACCGCACCGTCGAATCCCGCGGAAATCAGAAGCTTGCCGTCGCGGCTGAAGAGCAGGCAGATCACGGTTCCCTTGTGGGCGTCGATCTCCGCTTGCTCGCGTCCTGAGGCCAGGTCCAGAAGACTGATCTTGCCGATCGTTTCACCGTGGTCGTGCCCCAGAGCCATGAGCCCTCCGCGGGGAGCGACGGCCAGCGTGCTGACACCGAGATGTCCTGTAGCCAGTGCCCTGGTCTCCTCGCAGGATTTCGGGTCGCGCAAGCTCACAACACCATCGGCATCGGCCGTGACCAGATATTGCCCGTCGCCACTATAGGCCATGCAGTAGGGATAGTAAGAGCGGGGCCGCATCCGGGCTGCAATTCGCCTCGCCCGCACGTCCCAGAGTACGAGACTCTGGTCAAGTCCGAGCACGGCCAGCGTCCTCTGATCGGGCGAGAACGCCAGCGAGTTGATGGTCTCGGCCGGCCCGCGCAGAGCGGTAATCTCTTCGAGATCCTGGTTTTCACTCGCGCAATCGGTGGGCGAATCGTGCAAGATCACCAGGCACACGAGTCCCAGGCAAACGAGCAGAGTTGGCCCCGGCCCGGGCCAGGGCAAGCCGAAGCTGATCGATCTCCCCGTTGTACCGCGACGAGCTCGCATGATGTGATTCGGGTCGTCATCAAACCGTCCAATCGACTGTCTCATCGGCCATCCCATCACGGTTTCTCCTGATTATTCGACCGAACTGTCGAGTTCGCGAGGGCCGATCACGCATCAGGAAACAGACGGCATATCGGATGCCAGGACCGATTCTTCCTGCCGGGAGACGCATGCTCTCCCAGTAGACTGCCTCATGTCATGATAGAGCGTGCGCAAGCAGCAAGTCGCGATGCACCATGGCTGCTTTGGAGGTGAGTGCTCTTCGCGATTGATGAATCGCGGGATAGAATCAATCTTGTGGCCAGGCCTTTCAGACTTTGAGCGAAATGCGAGATTCGCCGTGAGAATCCAGGTTGTTCCTTTCGCTCACCGGCCGGCGTCCGTTCGTCCATCAACTTGCGCAGATCACTTCCATGCCTGATCCCCAGAAGATTCTGGCCACCGTCCGCAAAGCGGCGGACCTGATGGCGCTCAACGCCCGGACGGTCGGGCTCGGTCATCGCAATTTCTGATGCCGACGAGGTCATGGTGGTCGGCGATCTGCATGGGAACCTGCCGGCGTTCCGCCAGGCGCTGACGATCGCCGCGCTCGACCGGCATCCCCGGCGTCATCTCGTCTTGCAGGAGCTTGTCCACGAGATCAACAAGAACGACGACGACCGCCCAGACCGCTCGCACCGTCTGGTGGACCTGGTCTCGGCGCTCAAGTGCCAGTATCCCCAGCGCGTCCACCTGATCCTGGGAAATCATGAACTCTCCGAGCTGACGGGACGGATCATCGGCAAGGACGGCCATGCGTTGAATGTGCGGTTTCGCAAGGGCATGGAGCTGGCCTACGGCGCCCGGACCGAGGATGTCTACAAAGCCTACCTGACCCTGTTCGCCGCGCTGCCGCTTGCCGTGCGTACGCCGAATCGCGTATTCATTTGCCACACGCTGCCGGATGAGCGGTATCTCGACGACCTGGACCTGGGCCTGCTGAATGCCGATCAATGGCCGCCCGAAGCCATGAAGCGCGGGGGAACGATCTACGCGCTCACATGGGGCCGCGACACCACTCCCGAAACGGCCGACCGCTTCGCCACGATGGTCGATGCCGACTGGTTCGTCACCGGCCACCAGCCGTGTGACGACGGGTTCCGTCAGGCCAATCATCGCCAGATCATCATCGATGGGACCGACCCCTACCCAGCCTACTGCCTTTTCCCCACCGCCGAGGCGGTCACGATTGACTCGCTGCTCAAGAGCACGCACATTCTGGATGTGCTGACGTCAGGCTGAAACGGCTCCTTCTGGCATACGAGCGGCGGGTCCCGATACGATGGATCAAAGAATCGCCTGGCTCTCTGGAGGGCTGGTCGGGTGGCTGTCCATCAACCGGGAGATCCGTAGTGACCGTATCAAAGCGCCTCAGGTCGTTCTTTCTCAGCGGGCTGATGATTGCCGCGGCGACGATGCCCGGCTCAGCGGCCGCGATGGCCCAGCACCAGCCGGCCGGCACCGCCGCGCAAGCTTCCCTCGTCTTCACGGCGAGCGACTTTCCCTCCCTTGCGGCGGGTGTCGAGGTGGGGCGATCCGGCGAGGTTCTGGCACAGGCGTGGTCGCCCACTGGCCGGGAATGGCGGCTGTCGCAGGAGGGAGATACCCTCAACCTCGAGTCGCTGGTAAAGAGCGAAGACCCCACGCCCCGCTGGCAGAAACTGGGGAAGGTGGCGATCCGCGCAGGGCGTTCGCTCAAGATCGTGCTGACGCGAGGGACAACGCCGAGAAGCGACCAGGTCAAGGCAGACGCGAAAACTGAGGACGGACCGCCCGCAGCACCGGCCCTGCTGGTTCTGGGCACCGACTCCACGGTCAACGCCGAGCACATGCTCGACCTGGTTCGCGGGCGGGTTGATACCTCCGGTCCCCCTCCCGACCAGCGTCGCAGCCAGACTCGAACCAATCGGGAGGGAGCCAGTTTTCAGCCGCCGGCTTCGGCCCTGGCCTGGCGGGACCGCGTGATGCAGCTTCGCCAGCAGTTGCTGGTGGCGCTGGGCCTCTGGCCGATGCCGACGAAGACGGCACTCAACCCGAAGGTTTACGGCAAGCTCCCGCGCGACGGTTACACGATCGAGAAGGTTGTCCTGGAAACCATGCCCGGGTTCACCCTCAGCGGCAATCTCTACCGACCGGCCGTGTCGACAGGTCGCGTTCCCGGGTTGCTCTGTCCGCACGGGCACTGGGAGGATGGCCGGGTCAATCCCGAGGTGCAGCAACGGTGCATTCGCTGGGCCAAGCTGGGCTGCGTGGTCTTCATGTACGACATGGTCGGCTACAACGACAGCAAGCCGTTCACGCATGCGTTCCTCAACGACCGCCTGAGGCGATGGGGGTTCAGCCTGGCGGGTCTGCAGACCTGGAACAGCATCCGGGCCCTGGACTGGCTGAGCTCACTCGCCGACGTGGATCCCGCACGGATTGGCTGCACCGGCGAGTCGGGCGGTGGAACGCAGACCTTCCTGTTGACGGCTCTCGAGCCCCGGATCACGGTCGCCGCGCCGGTGGTCATGGTCTCCGACTCGTTCCAGGGCGGTTGTGTCTGCGAGAACGCCGCTGGCCTGCGGCTGCGTACCGATAACGTCGAGATCGCGGCCCTCTGCGCCCCGCGACCGATGATCCTGGTCGGCGCGAGCGGCGACTGGACGGCCAAGACGATGACCCGCGCTTTCCCTGCGGTCCGCGGCGTCTACTCGTTGGTCGGGTCGACTGACCGGATCGAGGCAGCGGTTTTTGATTTCCCACACAATTACAACCAGACCAGCCGCAACGCAGTCTACGCTTTCATGGGCCGGTGGCTGCTCGGCATCAGCGATCCCGCGAGCACCCGAGAAGGCGAGCAGCAGATCGAGAAAGCTGAAACGCTTTGGACCTTTGATCGCAGCCACCCGGCACCGGCGAATCGCAAAACGCCCGAACAGCTCGAAGTGGACCTTGTCCGGCAGCTCGGAACCGCGATCGAGTCGCTGGCTCCCTTCCGGACTGGCCCGACGGCCTGGGACGCCGCGCGGCGGTTCTTGATGGTCAGCCTGAAGAACCGCGTGGGTCTCGTGAACCCGCCGCCAGAGACGATCGACCACCACGAGGTGCGCCGGCTCAGCCAGGAAGGGTTCACGATCGTCCATTCCTTGATTGGTCGAAGGCAGACCGGCGAGGCGATCCCGGTGGTCCGGTTGATTCCCAACCATCCGACAGGGCGGCTCACGGTGATCGCCGACGGGAGAGGCAAGGCCGCGCTCGCCACGGCCGCCGGTCAACCTTCAGACACGGCCCGTGCACTCCTGGCCACGGGCCAGAGCGTGATCGGTTTCGACCCGCTTTTTGTCGGCGAATCGCTCGACGCCTCGAAGCCCGTGGCGCATCGTCCCGACACGGCGCATTTCGACACCTACAATCCCAGCCTGGCCGCCGACCAGTTGCAAGACCTCGCCACCGTGCTGAGCTGGGCTCGTGCGCAAGCGGACGTCCGCGAGGTCAGCCTGATCGGCCAGGGGCTCGCCGGCCCCCAGGTCTTGCTCGCTCGGCCCTTGCTCCAAGGCATCGCCCGAACGTTTGCGGATCTCAACGGATGGCAAGACTCCGATGGCTCCGGCCCGATCCCCCCTGCTCTCGATCTGCCTGGCCTGTTCCAGTTTGGAGGCTTCAAGGCCGCTGCCGCGCTCGCCGCCCCCGCGTCACTCTGGGTTCACCGAGCCGGGCCGAGCTTCGAGAAAGCCTGGCCAACCAGTGCCTATGACCTTGCGGGCGCACCGCAGACTTTGCGGTTCTCATCCGGCGACGTTTCGCCCGAAGCGATCGTTCGGTGGATCGATCGGGGAGAGTGAAATCCGAAAGCCGGATCACATTCGGCCCTCCGGAATCGAGACTCCCTAGAGGGTTCCCCGCCGCTCGAGCGACTTGTAATGGACGAACGAGTAGACCGCGGGAATCAGCATCGACACGATCAGGAGTCCGAGTGCCACAACCGGTGATACGCCCGCGAGCACGAGCACGAAACCGATCGTTCCGGCGGCGACCATCACCCAGGCGGCCAGGCGATGGGTGTCGTTCCAGACCCGGTCGCTGGCGAGCGTCCACGGAACCCGGATGCCGATATAGAAGTTCCTCCTTACTTTCCCCATCACGTTGCCCATGAGCGCGATGAAGAGAAATATGCCGGCAATCATTGCGCGGCCGATGTCCAGGTATTTTGAACCCCCGCGCACCTCCTGCCCGGTTTGCAGCAGGATGATGGCGTTCATATAAGCAAGGAGCCCGGTCACGAGGACCATGATGTACAGGTAGGTGGAGCGAAACGAATCCACCTCGAACTGCTTGGGCGAGAGGGCCGGAAGAAAGACGAACAGCACCAGCATTCCGGTCATCATCGCGGGCATCAGAAATGTGGCCCACGACTTGTCGCCCCAGCCGTCCACCTTGCCTTCCCAGTTCCAGTGGGTGGGCACGCGCTGGGGCAGTCCGGTATAGAGCCACGCCGCCAGCGCCCATGACAGCAACGTCAACAGAATCGCGATGATCCAGTAAGGGCGGCTCATGGTATGTCTTTTCTTTCCGAGTTCACGTCTCTTCAAGCCTGATCCAGCGCGGGCCGACGGCGGGAGGCACATAGGCGAGAAGCTGGCCGACGAGTGTGGCGGGATCATCGGCGACGTTCAACGAATGGAGGAAGCCGGGCCGGATGAACTGCTCGGCGATACCGTGCTCGAGGAGGGCGATCAGCGGGTCAAAATACCCGTCAACGTTGAGAACGCCAAGCGGCTTCTGATGGATCCCCAGCGCACCCCAGCTCAGGATCTCGAAGAATTCCTCGAATGTGCCGATCCCGCCGGGCAGTGTGAGGAAGGCGGTCGCCTTGTTGGCCATCAGGGCCTTGCGCTCGTGCATGTTGGAGACGACGTGCAGCTCGGTAAGCCTGTCGTGGGCGATTTCCTTGGTCGCGAGTCCCTTAGGTATGACACCGATGGTCTTCCCCCCCGAATCGATCACCGCATCGGCCACGATGCCCATCAGGCCGACCCGGCCGCCGCCGTAGACGAGCCTCACGCCCTGTTGCGCCAGCTCTTCACCCACGCGCCTGGCGGCTGTGGCGTAGATCGGCTTTGTGCCGCTGGCGGAGCCGCAGAAAACGCAGATCGAGGCAGATTCCGTAGGACGATTCTTTTGGACCTCCATGCTTCTTATCATGAGTTCCGCGCTCTTGGACCGCAAGAGCGGCTGCCGCCCAGCCCGGGGCTCACTCCGCACTTTCGGGCAGGTACATCGCGAGTGGGACAAGGGATCGAGGATCGAAGGCATCCTCTGGCATCTCACCCGGAATACTACAAATCACCATAATAACTTATATAAATTTAAATTTCGTGACGAAAAATCTATTTGGCCGGGAGGATTTCAGGGTGATTCGCCAGAGTTGGTACTGCCTGCTCGCCTCGTGGACGCGGCCGGGTTTGCGCTGACGCGGTCGAGCTCAATCCGCAGGTCCTGACGGGCTGGATCGTCGGCAAGTGCGATGGTCAAGAACCCACGGGCCTCGAACCGGCGGCCGAGCCGGTCGGCCAGTTGGGCCAGCTCTTCGGCGTCGCGGATCGGCTGGGTTCGCTCGTGCAGCTTCAGGTAACGGGCGCGCATCCGTTCAACCTCAGTCCGGCTGGCCGCGAGATCCACCTTACCCTCGGTGTGACCTTCCTTTTCAGTCAACTCGGCAAGCCGGCCCAGGGCCGTCATATCGGCCGGATCGACGGCGACCAGGCTTTCCAGTTCCCGGCGCTCGGTGGCGGCGTCACCGCGACGGGCGGCGAGCCAGGCATTGACCCGGTGCGACCCGGCCGGGGACCACTCCACGGTGGGTATGTGGGCCATGGCCGTTTCCACGACCTCGGTCTTGCCGGCCGCCATTCCCCATTTCACGAGTGCTCGCCGGACCGGCACATCGTCGGGACGGCGCTCCACGCACCGATCGAGCCATCGTTTCGCCTCGTCGAGCGCTCCGGTTCGGACCGCCAGGTTGGCGAGCCCGAGCCAGACCCGATCATCGTCGGGTGCGCGCTGAGCGGCGAGATCGAAAGTCGGGCGGATCGTCTCGACGGGTTCAGGTTTCATTGTCAGCTCGATATGCTGCCGGACCAGCCGGATCGCGCCCTCATCCCCGCCTTCCTTCAACGCGTTCAAATGTTCCCAGCGATCCTCGATCAGCCGCTCGGCGTCTTCGATGCGGCCCTGATCGCTGAAAAGCGGCACGAGCAACACCAGCAGCGCCGTGCGATCGTTCCGCGGATCCGCGGCGGCCTCGGTCACCACCTGCTCGGCGGTGGCAAGCCGCCCGGTTTCCTGGAACAGCCGCAGGCGTGCGGCCACGGCCCTCTCCGAGAACGAAGACCCGGGCGTCACCCGCGCCCAGGCTGCGTCGGCCGCCGCGACTCGCCCGCGTGACACTTCACAAGTCCCGAGAAGGTAGGCAAGCTGCCCGCTGGAGTCGGATTTCCAGGACACGAGCTGCTCCAGATTGCGGCTGGCGATCGTGTACTGGCCGCTGACGATCGCGGACTGGATGTCGAACATCGCCCGCGTATAGAGGCGATGCCGCCACCAGGCCCAGCCGATCAGGAGTGCGACCGCCACGCACAGGTAGACGACAAGCCATCTCCGTCCTTGACGGCCCTGTTCCACCGTGGGCTGATCCGTCGCATTGCTCACTGACATCCGCGGTACCCTGCTTCTGCTTCGAGACTTTGCCGGGCCCCCGGGATGAGAATGCCCGCAACTTGCCGGAGAACTGCTCTCGTGCTAACGTGATTGTGTCGGGACGGCCCGGCCATTCGCAAGGGGGAGAAAGAGGTCGTGGTGGTTCCCCGAGCCGCGTTACGAAAGCGGGGCTGACGCTGCACTGCCGCGGGATCGACGCTCCACCAGCCCGCTCGCAGCCGATGGGATCCCCATGAGCAGCCTGACAGGAATCCTCACGAAGGCAGACGCGGCCGGCTCGCCGACTGCCGGTCCGCCCCGAGGCGTGAGCGTGCTCTGGCTCGTGCTCCTATCCGCCTGGTGCGGACTCGTGGCCGGATTGCTGGAAGTTGTTGCGATCGTCATCCGCAAGCAGTTGTTCGATCCTGACCAGTTGTTGCGGATGACCCGCCACTTCGTCTGGCTGATCCCGCTGTCGAACGTCGCGGTGTTCCTGATTCTCGGATTGCTGGGTTCCGGCTTTCTTGTCGTCTTTCCGCGGTGGGGCCGCTGGGTTTTCAAACGAGTCCTGGCCGCACTTGTCGTATTGCCTACCTTCCTGATCGCCTTTCCCAGGATCTATAGCGTGGCGTGGCTAGTCGCGTCGCTGGGAATAGCCGCGCGGCTGGTTCCGTTTCTGGAACGGCGAGCCGGCGGATTCCGGTGGTTCGCGGTGCTGGCTTTCCCGGTTGCGGTCGCGGTCGTCGGCGCTCCTGGGCGGGTCGCTCTGGATGGGCGATCGGCTGAAGCAGCAGCGCGAGGATGCCCGGCCGCTGCCCGCGGCGGGCCCGCCGAATGTGCTTCTGATCGTACTGGACACTGTCGCGGCCAGGCATCTCAGCCTGCACGGCTATGACCGCCCCACGAGCCCGTCTCTCGAGGAACTCGCCGGCCGGGCGATCCGGTTCGATGCCGCCCGGGCGACCTCTTCATGGACGTTGCCCTCTCACGCGGGAATATTTACTGGCCGATGGATGCACGAGCTGGCAGTCGGCTGGCTCACTCCGCTTGACGGCGCGGCGTCCACGGTGGCGGAGTATCTTGGCGACCGGGGCTACGCCACGGCGGGTTTTGTCGCCAATACGGGGTATTGTGCGGTCGACTCGGGACTGGCCCGCGGCTTCACCCGGTATGAGGATTACAGCTTTCCCGAGCTCACGGCTTTCAAGACGGCCGTGCTGGTGAACCGGGCCATGCAGTCGATGCGCGCGGTCATCTATTTTACCGAGGATTGGCTCGAGTCTGCCGGCCTCTTGCGTCCGGCGAATCGTATCATGCGGTCGCTCGACGAAGCCGACCGCAAGGCGGCAGCCACCGTCAATCGCGAGCTTCTCGACTGGCTGGCGACGCGCGCCCAGCCCGAGCGGCCGTTCTTCGCGTTCTTGAATTACAACGACGCGCATTATCCCTATGAACTCCCTCCGGGACGGATGCACCGGTTCGGAGCCGAGCCGAGCGACAACTATCAGCGCTACCTGATCCAGCAATGGGGCGAGCTTGACAAGAAGACCGTCTCACCGGTGGGCGTCTCGTTTGCCGCCGACTGTTATGACGATTGCATCGCCGACCTTGATGAGCAGATCGGCAGGCTCATCGACCTGCTGAAGTGGAAAAAAATCCTGACGAAAACGTGGGTCATCATCACCTCGGATCATGGCGAGGCTTTTGGCGAGCACGGCCTGTTCGGCCACGGAGTCAGCCTGTACGACACAGAGCTCCACGTACCCTTGCTGATCATCCCCCCCGGCGACCATACCGCCGGGCAAGTCGTCAAGGAGTCGGTCAGTCTGTGCGACCTGGCGGCGACGATCCTCGACGTTGCCGGCCAGCAAGCCGACTCGCCTTTCCCCGGGTCTTCGCTGTCGCGCTACTGGAACCACCCCGGAGGCCCCGCGTTCGGCGACGTCGTGGCTCACGTACCGGCGGTTGCCGAGCTTGTTCTTCCCTACGACCTCAAAAAGTGCGCGGCGTACTGGAGGATGCCCCAGGATCGCGTGCCCCTGGGAGCCGTCAAGGAAAACGAGTGGTCCTACATCCGCCACGAGGCAGACGGCCGCGAGGAGCTATTCCACCTGAGCGAAGACCCAAGCGAAGGGCGTGACCTGGCCGGCGACCCCTCGACCCGGGCGGCCCTGGATCAGATGCGGGCGAAGCTGCATGAGATGACCGGAGGACCGCTTGGGCCCGAACGATTCAGCCGTTGACGGGACCTGTGAAAACTTTCGAGATCGCAATGAATTCGGCGGCACCTGCTGCAAAGAAAACGGCGCCTACCGATCAGTCGATTGGAAGACGCCGCACGTTTCAGTCGTTAGGATCAAAACCCGCTCGGGCTGCGATCAATAGCTGTCGGAGCTGAGGACTTCGCCGCCCCCTCGGGTGCCCAGAGCCCACCAAGTCATCCGGCTGATCGAGTTCTTGATGAACTTCACACTTCCGTCGGCCATGCAAGCATTGACGCCGCCGGGGTGGTTGCTGCTGGCCTGAGCGGTAAAGACCTGGTCCATATTGCAGCCTGCGGAACAGGACATACGGCAGTAGTTGACTAGATACTGAGTGTCATTGGGCACCTGAATGTGGTTGAACATGGTAAACCCAGGGATGCCCTCTTGCCATCGGTAGCCGCGCCGCGGCGTGACTTTGCCAGAGTTCGCAATATTGAATCCCGAAGCGCAGAGCTGAAGCTGCTGGAGTATGAGCGTGGGATTGGTGTTGGCATCGTAGAGGTAAGGCGAAGTGCCGCCGGCATTCATCAACCCGTTGCCCTTGTATATGGTGCCATACAGACCGTTGCCGACCAGGGCTTCAGAGTAGGCTACAGTGTTCGAGGTGCCGTCGACGCAATCGCTGATGCCGTAAGAAATCCAGGTCGCGAACAAGCCGGTGCTCCCCTTCCTGTCGGGATTGGTCCAGGTTCCCCAGCCGGGGTAGAAGTCTGGCTGTTCGGCGGTTGTCCCCATGCTTGCCTGGTAACTGTTGAGGTTACCGCTCTTTTCGCCGACCCACTGGTCCGACGGGCACATGTAGGAGGAGAGCAGAGTATTGTAGACCGTGGAATTGATGGCACTGGAGGTCGCACCATCGCCTTCGGGAGCCCAATTGAAGTTGGCTGCGTTGTAAAGAGGCGACTGGTCGATGTAACCCAACATGCAGGCCTGTGCGCTCCATACGCACCAGTCGTCCCAGGGAGCGGCATAGGCCGCTGAGGGCATGTACCGCGGAGCTTGCGAGCCTCCCATCGGGAAGCTGTTGGTGGCGGAATGATAATTGTGCAGCGCCAGGCCAATTTGCTTGAGATTGTTGGTGCACTGGGCACGCCGAGCCGCTTCCCGAGCAGACTGGACGGCGGGCAGTAACAAGGAAATCAAGACGGCGATGATGGCGATGACAACCAACAGCTCAATGAGCGTAAACCCTTTCCCCCTAATCATCTTCATTGATTGATCCTTTCAGAACAAAGAAAGCAAAAGATATCGACCAGGACGATTGCAACTGGGTAATCCAGTTGCATTTATCGTAATGGACTTTCAGGGTCCGAAGGCCTGATTTCAGGGCTTGTCACTTCTTGGCGTTGGGAGGAAGCTGACCTCCGGGCCCCTTTCCAATCGGTTGGGATTTGTACATGTTCTCGATGTTCTGCTGCCGCTTGGCTGCCTCCGCGGGATCGGCCTTAACCTGGCCGCCCGACGGTGTGCTGTCGTCGCCACAGCCTGGCAAACCCGCTGCCGATATCGCCAAACATGCCACACCCGCCGAGACCACGACAGAACGGAAAATACGCAACATATTCATCTGTTTGAACCTCATCTTCGAGCCCGACGAATCAACGATGACGACCCGATCGAAGACGCCACAAGCACGAGCATGATCGAATCAGACAAGACATCGAGCAATCGTCGCGCGCAGAACCAGTACAAATCTCCACGATGAGATTTCTGAGCAGGCAAATCGCTGTCTGTGATGGTAGATTCGATGCATACGTTGAGAAGCGTTGCATCTAATTTGACCGTGAGAACACACAAAGTCAACATGGTACTTCTGCACTTTCCAAAATTAATTAATTCGGTTTGGATTTGTCGCAATGTTTGAGTCGAGTATGGTCAGTGAGGCCTCGCCCTTATCAATCGATTGCATTACAATCGCCCAGTGATAGCTTTTCCGTGCGCGGCGAATGAGCACGTGTGATGTTTCCGTCATGCCGTAGTTCACTGAGAGCGTTGATTCACGTTCTCCGATTTCGCTTTCTCCACTTTTGTTGCGGGGGCCTGACGTGGCACGGTACAGTTCCGGGTGGCCGTCGCGCCGCTCGGTCTGCGTTATTGTTCTCATGGTTCTTTCGGTCTCGGCGTATTTCGCGAACCGGCCCGAGCCCCCAGTAATCAGGGCGGCTCCTGACGTCTTTATTCCCGACCCGACCCTGGAGAGCGTCGAATTCCCCCCACCCCGGGAAATTCCCGGCGACCGCGGCGATATCCGCGTCGCGCGAGGGCCGATGCGGGTGATGATGTCACGGCAACCCGAGACCAGTCCGTTCCGCTTTGAGGAGATCGCCGCCCAGTCCGGCCTGGACTTCGTGCACGTAGCGGGCATGACCTACGAAAGGCACATGCCCGCGGCTAACGGCTCTGGAGTCGCCCTGTTCGACTACGACGGCGACGGCCTCCTCGACATCTACTTCGTCTCCTGCACTTTTCTTCCCGTGGGCTCCAGCGAAGCAGGACGGAACCGCCTCTACAAGAACCTGGGCGGCTTGCGTTTTCGGGATGTCACGGATAGCTCCGGACTCGGATTCCACGGATTCGGCCATGGCGTCGTCGTGGGCGACATTGACAACGACGGCGACCCCGACGTGTTCCTATGCAACTATGGTTCGAACCGGCTGTACCGCAACAATGGCAACGGCACCTTTTCCGACATCAGCAAAGCGGCCGGGATCGACAGCCCGAACTGGTCATCCGGAGGGGCCTTCGTCGATTTCGACAACGACGGCGATCTTGACCTTTACGTCTCCAATTACGCCGTCTGGAGGTATCCCGACGATGTTGGCCACTTCTGCGGCGATCAAGCTCGAGGTGCCCGGCTCTTTTGCTCCCCCTCCCAGCTTTCGACAACTCGGCACTACTTTTATCGAAACAACGGGGATGGCACATTTACCGACGTCTACGCTCAGGTGATCCGGCCGCCGGACCCCGCCGCGCCTGGCGCCAGGGCCCGCAGCGATGGCCGCGGATTCGGTGTCGTCGCGGCCGACCTCAACGGCGACGGCAAGATCGACCTGTTCGTCGCCAACGATATGAGCCCCAACTTCGTCTTCATGAACCGGGGCGACGGCACATTCGACGACGCGACGGAGACCTCAGGTGCTGGCTACGACATCAACGGTCATACACAATCGGGCATGTCTGCCGAAGCTGAGGACATCGACGGCAACGGTCTGCCGGAACTGACAATCAGCAACTGGGATTCGATGTACTGCACGCTTTATCAGAACCTTGGCGATGGCCAGTTTGTCGACGCGACCGCCGCATTCGGGTTAGTGACCGACACGAGGCCCTGGGTAGCTTGGGGGCTCGGGCTCGTCGACCTTGATAACGACGGCTGGCCCGATGTCTTCATCGCCAACGGACACGTCGACAACAACAATCGCCTTCTAGGGCGACCCATCGACGAGGCGCAGCCGCCATTACTCTTTGCCAACCTGGCTGGCAAGGGATTCCGGCTCGCCACGCGCGATGCCGGCGCCTACTTCCAGACCCAGCACGTCGGCCGCGGCGCGGCATTCGGCGACATCGACAATGACGGCGACATCGACATCGTTGTGAACCACCGCGGCGGGCCCCCCGCCCTGCTCCGCAACGACACTCACAACGCCAACCGCTGGATCCGACTCGAGCTCCAGGGAACCCGCAGCAACCGCGACGCCATCGGGGCGCGCGTCGAGGTTGAAGTTTCCGGTCGCACCATCTACCGCCAGCGCAAGGGAGGAGGAGGTATCGAGTCAGCCCACGATCCGCGGCTCTTGATCGGCGTTGGCCCCGCCGAAGAGGTCAACCGCCTCACGGTGCGCTGGCCGTCGGGCGCGGTCACGACCCGTGAACATCTGAAGACCGGTCAGAGTTACCGTATCATCGAAGGCCGCTGAAAGCAGGCTCTGCCCCGAGCCGCTCGAGGCTGCTGGGCTCTGTTGTCCAGGGGCATTAGCAACGGACGACTCCCCGCTTCATTTCGCCTCCACATCGGAGTCAAAAACTCGCACCAGGTGCCAGTTGGGTTTGCTCTCGCGGATGAACTGCTTGTGCATCGGAGCAACCTGGTAGGCGTCGTGGGCCGCCTTGGACTCGAAGATCATGGTCAGGGAAACGTCGAAATCGCGGTCGTTGACCGGGCGGTCGAGTTCGCGATTGAGCGTCCCGACGGCGAAGTAGAGTAGGCCCGCATGGCCAGGCAGGTACTTCTTGCATGCGTCGACCAGTTTCCTGACGGCCGCCGGAGAGTTATCGTGCAAGGAAAAATAACAACTGTGAGCCAGCATGGCAGGCCTCGTCCAAGTCCAGAGAAACTCAGGTTCGAATCACTTCAGAAATCGTTTCGTGGTTCACGGGTCGGATCACGCCCTTCTCGGTGATGATTCCGGCGATGAGCTCGGCCGGGGTGACGTCGAAGGCGGGATTGTACACGTCGATGCCCGAGGGAGCCGTCTGGCGGCCGAAACCGTGGGTCACCTCGTGCGACTCGCGCTGCTCGATCGGGATGGCCGAACCATCGGGGATTGCCAGGTCGAAGGTGCTCGACGGCGCCGCGACGTAGAAGGGGATGCCATGTGCTCGCGCCAGAATGGCGACGCCGTAGGTGCCGATCTTGTTGGCCGTATCACCGTTCGCCGCGATCCGGTCCGCGCCAACGACCACCTTTTGAACCTTGCCCTCCTTCATGACCTGCGCAGCCATGTTGTCGCAGATCAAGGTTACGGGCACGCCCCGGCGCTGGAGTTCCCAGGTGGTCAACCGCGCCCCTTGCAAGAGCGGTCGCGTCTCGTCGGCGTACACCCGGAGGAGCTTCCCTTGCTCGTGCGCCGAGAAGATCACGGCCAGCGCCGTTCCGTAATCCGCGGTGGCCAGGCCGCCGGCGTTGCAGTGGGTAAGGATGCCCTCGCCGCTGGCAACCAGCTCCGCCCCATGGCGTCCGATGGCCCGGCACATGGCGCGGTCCTCGTTGGCAATGGCATGGGCCTTGGCCAGCAGCCGGTCGACCAACTCGCGCCCGCCGGGGCATCCATCGGAGGCCGAAGCGGCCGCGTCCATCCGGTCGAGCGCCAGAACAGATTCACGGCAGTCGGTCGGCTGGTACGTAGGTAGGCCGTCGCCTCGCGCGCCGCCCGACGCACCGTTGCCAGATCGGCCAGCCCTTGTGACCGGGCGCCGATCACCGCGCCATAGGCGGCCGCGACACCGATCGCCGGCGCACCGCGAACTCGAAGCCGCTTGATGGCCTCCCAGACCATGGGTGTGTCGTGGCAGTCGATCTCGACAAACTCGGTCGGCAACCGGGTCTGATCGATGAGACGCAACGAACCGCTTGCCGCGTCGCCGACCCACGCCACTGTCTGAAACGTCTCGACTTCCTCGACCGTGGACATCCGCCTGGCTCGCCTTCCTCGGGGTCACGTGTGGCTGGGACCCGCGTTCCCCTGAAGTTTTCACTCGTCTTCGTCTTCTGCTTCTTCATCTTCGCCTTCATCACCCTCTTCCTCTTCGGGATCAACCCAGGTGTAGAACTCGGAGAAGACATCCCAGATATTGCGCAGGGCCGTTCGCAGGTCGCCCGATTTCAACGGACCGTGCTCCCCGGTATAGCCCGCAACCTCGGTGGCGATTCTCAGTAACTCGAGGTTCTGCCGTCTCATTTCCAGGAAAATCTGACTCTGGGTATCGAGCTCGAGTGCTTCTTCAAGGGCCTCCTCAACCTCATGTTCGTGTTCGTGTTCGTGCGAATGGCTATGGCCATGGTCATGCGTATTGTCGAGTTCGTCGTGGCCCATGTCGTTTATCTCCCCATGTTGGATTGTCACTGGAAATCAGTTTCAACGGCGGCCGGCCCGTCGCGAAGATCCGGGTGCGGCTGGATGGTCGATTCGTTCTCGATCTAGCCCGTCAGGGCCGCCGCAGTCGCGACCGCGGCGTGGGGACGGGAGTCGAGCGGACTGAATGGCAGGCCGAAGGTCGCGGCGACCGCCCGGTTGGTGACGCGTCCCCGGTCCATGTTCACGCCCTCGGCGATTCCGGGATCGGTCGCTGCGAGAGCCTTCCAACCATTCTTCACAAGTTGCAGGACGTAGGGAAGTGTGACGTTGCACAGGGCATAGGTGCTCGTGCGGCCCACCGCGCCGGGCATGTTGGTCACGCAATAGTGGACCACACCATCCACCACGTAAGTCGGATGTAGATGGGTGGTGGGGCGGCTGGTCTCGATGCATCCGCCCTGATCGATGGCCACGTCGACAATCACGGCGCCGGGTTTCATGAGCGCGAGATCCTGCCGGCGGACCAGACGAGGCGCCCGGGCGCCGGTGATCAGAACGGCTCCGATCACCAGGTCGGCGCGCTCGATCGATTCCCGGATCGTGTGCCGGTCGGAATAGAGAGTGGTCACGTTTGGCGGCATGATGTCATCGAGGTAGCGCAGGCGGTCGAGATTCACGTCCAGGATGCGCACATTCGCGCCCATTCCCGCGGCAACCTTCGCCGCGTTCGACCCAACCACCCCACCGCCGAGGACGGCGACCTCGGCGGGTGCGACGCCCGGAACGCCGGCCAGGAGAATCCCCCGGCCTTCCTGGGGACGCTCGAGGAACCGGGCCCCCTCCTGAATGCTCATCCGGCCCGCCACCTCGCTCATCGGGGTCAAGAGGGGCAGCCCCCCCGAGAATCGCGCAGCGTTTCATAAGCGATTGCCGTGATGCCGCTGTCGATCATCGCTCGCGTGAGCGCCTCGTCCGCCGCGAAGTGAAAATACGTAAAAACGATCTGGCCGGGACGGAGCAAGGGCCACTCGGAAGGCTGAGGCTCCTTCACCTTGACGATCATCTCGGCCCTCGCCCAGATCTCGGCGGCCGACTTGACGAGGGTCGCGCCGGCGGACGCATACTGGGCGTCGACGATGCCGCTTCCCTGGCCCGCGCCGGCTTCAAAGAGCACCTCGTGGCCGGAACTGGTCAGTTCTTCCGCTCCGACAGGCAGCAGGGCCACCCGGTATTCATCCGCCTTGATCTCCTTGGGGACACCAACAATCATCAATTCGACTCCCCTCGACGGCCCTGGCCTGGCTGTGCCAGATCAATGATCGGGTCATGCTCGGCCCAACCATGGTCGCTCGCCACAAACATTCGATCAGACCTGGCTTCATGAATCAAGGGAGCGAGACCGCGTCTCGCCCGGCGGGCTCAAGACCCGCCCGCGGGCGTGGCACGCGGCGGCCGCGATTAGCTGATCAGCTCGCGTAACTTCTTGATGTGCCGTGGGATGGCCGATAACGGATCTTCGGGTGCCTCATACTCGAGCACGACATAACCCGCGTAGTGCGCCTCTCGCAGAATGGCAATCAGCCGTGCCAGGTCGGCCTCTTCGCTGGTGCTTGCTCCCTTGCGGTGAATCTCGGTTTTGACCTGGACGTTGACCGCGTAGGGGGCAAGCTCCGCAATCTCGGCGTAGGGGTCTTCACCGCGGAAGTTTCCGGTATCGAGATTGACACCGAAGTTCGGGCCATCGACGGCCTTCACCAGCTTGAGAATCTGAGTCGGCGTTGCCGTGATCCCGCCGTGATTTTCGAGCGCCAGCGTGACCCCCTTCTTGGCGGCATAGGGCAGCGACTCCTTGATGCCCTCGATCGCCCAGCCCACGGCCTGGTCTTCGGTCGCGTCCTTGGGCACACTACCGGCAAAGATGCGAATCACCGGAGCGTCGAGCTCGGCAGCGCGGTCGATCCAGTCCCGGGTGCTGGCAAGCTGCTCATCCCGCTTGGGACCCGGCGGCAGGCAGAAGTTGTTGCCGATCGCCGTTCCCGAAATGTCCAGGCCCAGCATGAACGCGTGCTGCTTCAGGCGATGGAGGTAATCGGCGGTGACATCCTTGGGAAAGTAGTAAGACGTCGGTTCGACTGCGTCGAGCCCCATGTCCGCGGCCAGATTCACGTAATCGAACAGGTCCATCCGGGGCGGTTTCGAGGTCAGGTAATCCCGATACGAATAGGCGGCGATGCTCAGCTTGAAGTGGCTGGGCCTGGTCCGACCGATGGGGGGGATGGCTCGAGCCAGGGGCGAACCGGCAAGCGCGCCAGTCCGGCCGCCGCCGTCGCCATTCCCCGCTTCAGGAGTTCACGCCGGGTCAATGCGAACATGGTGCAGGTTCTCCCGTTTCTATACGCCCGTCTCGCCATCCGGGCGGCTCTCAGTGACGATCCCGCAAACTTGCCACGCCCTGAATCATAATGAGCGCAGGGGCTTGACGCCACGACCAGAGTCCAGCTTCCGTCAGCTATCCAGATCCGAGAGCATCTCGTTGACTTCAAGGTCCAGGAAGCGAAATCCCTCGTAGCCGGATCTCGCGGAGCCGGAGTGGGCCGCGGAATGAGCCTCGACCTCTTGCTCGTCATACGACTCGTGCGCGCCGTTGGTGGAACCGCGGGCGCCGGGTTCCGTCTGCTTGCGAGCCCGCAGGTAAAGCTTGATCGGGATGTCGCGGAACGGCAGCTTTTCCCGAAACACATTCAGCAGGTAACGCTGGTAGGTCGGTTCGAAGAGGCGGGTGCTGTTGACGAAAAGGACGATCGTCGGCGGGTTAGTGCCGACCTGGGTGGCGTAGTACACTCGGGGATTACGATTCTCGGCCATGGCCGGGGGATGGGCCTCGACGGCCTCCCGCACCACCCGATTGAGCGATCCGGTACCGACCCGCCGATTGGCTTGCTTGTAGAGCGACTGGGCGAGATTCAAAAGCGCCTTGACGTTTTTGCCAGTCTGGGCCGTGATGAAAGCCAGCGGCATGTAATTCATGTTACGGAAAGCATGCTGCACGACGTTGGCGAACCGCGCCATGTTGCCCTGCGACGGATCGTCGCGGTCGGTCAGCATCAGGTCCCACTTGTTGACCGTGAAGATGCAGGGCTTGTACTCCTTGGCGATGTAATCGGCCAGTTGCTTGTCGAGGCGCGTGATGCCCTGCGTGGGGTCGATGAACATCAGAACCACGTCGGCACGGCGGATTGACCGTTCCGCGCGGTGGATGGAATAAAAGTCCAGGCTGTCGCGAATCTTGGCTTTGCGCTTGACCCCGGCCGTGTCGATGGCAAGAAAGGGAAGCCCGTCGAGCTCGAAATGGACGTCCACCGAGTCACGCGTGGTTCCCGGCCGCTCCGAGACGATCATCCGCTCGGCGTGGGCCAGCATGTTGATGAAGGTCGACTTTCCGGTATTGGGCCGGCCCACGACGGCGATCTTCATCACGGTCTCGGCCGGCTTGTCGTCCTCGCCGCTGGGCAACATCTCGTCAATCATCTTGAGCAAGACTTTGCGGTTCCGGTTCTGCTGGGTCGAAACCGGGACCGGTTTGCCGCGGCCGAGCTTGTAAAAGTCGCCGCCCCGCTGGTCGATCTCGGGGTAATCGGCCTTGTTCATGACCAGGATGACCGGGGTCTTGAGATACCGCAGTCGCTGGGCAACTTCCTCATCAAGCGGCATCAGCTCGTCGCGGATGTCCACGACAAAGAGAATCAGACTGGCCTCGTTCATGGCCGTGTCAATCTGCCGATCCACGTCTTCGCTGAGATCATCACGGTCGACCATGCCGATGCCGCCGGTATCGATCAGCTCGAAGAACCGGGGATGCTGTTCATCGCCAACCTGAGCAAGGGCCCCCACCCGGTCTCGGGTGACGCCCGCCTGGTCATCCACAATGGCAATCCTGCGCCCTGCGAGCCAGTTCAGAAGGGACGACTTACCGACATTGGGCCGACCCACGATCACGACCTTGGGCAGAGCCATACCTCTCTCCTCACCCGTAAAATCAACGGGTGGCACGCCCGTTGGCAGGCAAAAAAACAAGAACCGACCCGGCCGGAAGACCAGATCAGCGACCCGGGGACGAAACGCCTCCCATGGATAAGTCGGAAGCCGGTCGTACCGAACGTCCAGAAAACTTGTCTTATTATACGTCAACGGCCAGCAGTTTGGCAGGGTGGCATCGATCACTCCCTTTTCGATAAGGGAATTTCATGGTAAATGTCACCATGCTCAAGAGAGTGAAGGCACCAACGCATGGAACGTCGAACTGTTGGCCGAGACATCAATGTTCTGGACGGGTTGGCCCTGGTCATGGGGGCTGCCATCGCTTCGGTGCATATGCTCCGCGTACTCCGCAGCGGCCTCACTCCGGCGGGCTGGGTCATGCTCTGGATCACATTCTCGTGCGTGGCCCTGACGGCGTCCGGCCCCTTTATCTTTCTTGCCAGGCGCTACTCACGACGGCTTCCCGGCTACCCCAAGATCGGCGACTGGCTCTGGGCCTTACTCGGTGTGCCCTGGGTGTTCACCGCCATCATCGAGTCTGTCGTTCCGGGTGAGGATCCACGCCATAACCCTTTATTTTCCGCAAGTTTGTCCATCGGCCTGGCGATTTCCTGTCTACTCGCCTTGGTAGTTGTTTGGGGAACCTGGGTCATGGTTCCGCCCGAACAAGCGGCGCGGATCGAGGTCGGTCCGTGGACCAATCGGCTGGGATTGATCATCGCCATCGCATGGCCGATTCAGTGCGGACTGGGCATGATCGTTCTGAGCTGACCTGATCCCAGCGGCCTATTACTTCAAAAGCCCGGGGCCGCAACACTGGATGCGAGGTAGGTGTCTGTCCATGAGCGTAAGTCGACCCGCCGAGTCGCATTTCCGGCTTCAGCTCATCGATCTGGTTGCGATGGTGATTGGTTACGGCCTCGCGGCGGTCCTGTTCCGTGCCTTCTGGCCGCGCAAGTCCGTCTCCTCAGCCCTGGGATTGTTTGCAATCGGTTTTTACGTCTGGCTTGGCCTGGCGATGAGCGGCCCGCTCGTCTTGCTGCGCCATCGGCATGCGCGGGCCGTGGAGCCGGACGACACCAGATCGGCCGCGACGCGGCCAGCCACCCCGGCCGTGCGTACCTGGGCCGAGACAGCTTGGCTGCTGATCGGTGTTTACTGGATCGTCATGGGAGTGTTCATCCTGCCGCTCCGCCTGGATCGGTTCAGGGTCAGCGATACGATCCTCTTCGGCATGGTGCCCGTAGGCGCCGGCCTGGTCTTTCGGCTGTTCAAACCACGCGTCCGACCTCGGGATCGCGATCACCTTTCCTGGACGCATCAGGTGGCCGTCGGGTTGCTGGTGACCTGGCCGATTGCCTGGGTCTGTCTGATTGTGGTGGCCTCGGCGATGCTCTGACCGGAGAGCGAATGAAGTGACAACGGACAGCGACTGTGTCCGTGACGCCGGTTCAGTCTGGCTCAAGCGGCGTTCGACGTACTGCTTGGAGCAGCCAAAGTCATCCCCAGGAGCACAATCCGCAGGGCGTCATGCTCTTCAGCCGTGATCCGCCCCGCCTGGGCAAGTTCATCAAGATCTTCGAGGCAATGCTCGATGGCCTGATCAATGCCCGGATAGTAGGTGTGACGGGCAATTCTCTCGACTGAGGCGACCAGACGCTCAAAATAGTCGGAGCTGATCATGGGGTTTCCTCGTCCTTGAGAAAAGTCAACTCATTCCATGAGTCTCAGATTTTCCTATTCAGCAACGCTCGTCAAGCCCCCTCTTTGATTTTGTCAATGGGAGCATGCGCCGTTTTAGACCTAACCAGGTCGCTTATCAAAACATGAGGAGATCCACAGCCACGCGTACGTCGGCTCACGAGTCTCTTCCGCAAGGGCGGGGAAACGGAGATAATGCACAAACTGCTCGCGAATTCCATCGGCAGTCTGGGCGAGGCAGCCCAGTCAAAAGATATCTTCCCGGCATCGCCGGATCTGGGCGTCATGAATCTCAATCGCCGCACGGTACAGGTTCGCGACCTGCGCATCGAATTCCTCGCCGCCGGGCCGCAGCCAGACCGAGGGCAGGACGTCGCACTGGTCTTGCTGCATGGCGGAGGCGAATGTGCTCGCGTCTGGCGCTGGGTCATACCCCGCCTGGCCGAGCGATTTCCGGTCCTGGCTCCCGACCTGCCCGGCTCGGGAAAATCGGGGCTCGTGGCGGGTAATTACAACGCGGGATGGTACGGAGCGTTCGTCGCCGACTTCCTGGACGCGGTTCAGGTTCCCCAGGTCGTGGTCATCGGGCACTCGCTGGGGGGGCTCGCGGCCATTCAGATGGCTCTTGCCGAGCATGGCCCGCGGGTGCGCGGCCTGGCCCTCATCGACAGCGCGGGGTTGGGGCGGGAATTGAATTCCGCGCTCACGCTGATGACGCTTCCCGGCCTGGGCGAATGGTCCGCGCTCTGGGCGCTCACGCCGCCGGGGCAGATTCAACGGCTGTGGTGGCGTGCTTGCGGGTGTTTCGCTCAGCCCGCCGCGGTACCGGCGGAATGGTATTTCGATCAGTTCTGGGTCGGACTGCGTCCCGGGCTGCTGGGAGACCAGCTTGCGGTCTCACGGTGCCTGATGAATCTCCAGGGCCAGCGTGAGATCGTGCTCGACCGGCTGTCGGATCTGAACATGCCCGCCTTGATCGTGTGGGGCGACTCCGACCAGATCATTCCCGTTGCACATGCCCACGAAGCCGCCCGGCGGATCCGTCACGGGCGACTGACCATCATTCCCGATTGCGGGCACATGCCCCAGGTCGAGCGCCCAGGCTTGTTCCTGGAAGCGGTCGAGCCTTTTCTGGCCTCGGTGGCCGCCGCGGCCGGATGATGACCGGCCACGGGGCCGTCTCCCGTCGCTAGCTTCGAGCCGCTTCCTCCTTCTTGACCTCGTCCGGAGGAATCCAGTCGGGCTTGAGCCCGGCCTGCTGCCGCAGCCAGCCCATCCATTGCTCCTCTTGCTGTTTGTTGGCCATCTCCAAAGCCATGGTTGTGTAACGATAGGCGTCGCTGTTAGGAGCATAGAGGGCGTTGAACGTGGCCGGCTCACGTCGGTCCAGGGCCATGACGTAATACACGGTCACAGGCTCATTGGGCACCACATCCACCGATCCTGTCTTAAGGCCGAAGTAAGCGTCGCGAAAGGCTTCGCCGGCGTTCGGGACGGCGGGGATCGGCGTCTCGACCACGGGGCTGGGCTCGAGGCCGGGCCTCATCACGAAACTCGTCTGCGACCGCGTGATGGGCGGAATGCTGATCACCCGAAAATTGTCGATCTTGGGATCCTTGAGGGTTGCCCCCTTGGCCTTGATCTGGCTCGCCAGCTCGGCGGCCGCCTTTGCCGCCAGGGGCCGCGCCTGGCTCATCTTCCAGGCGACAATCACCTCGGAACGAACCTGGTCCAGCGTCGGCACATGCGGCGGCTCGTCCTGAATCTTGCGCACCAGGAACCGGGTACCCAGAACGTCGGTCAGCTCGATGGGTTCGAAAAGTCCGGTCTTGATGTCGAAGATCTCATCTACGAACTTGCGCCCGCCGCTGAGCGGGGTCAGTCCCACCTCCGAGGTCGAGATCTGTCCCAGTGACTCGGCATCCTGAGTCGAGAGCAAGCCCGTTTTCTCGTAGTGGAAGCCCTCGCGTTCGGCGACCGCCTTGAGATCCGGCGGCGTGGGCAGAGACATGCTGGAGCCGCTGTTCTGCTTCTTGGCCTCCTCCTGCTCGTCGAGCGCGGCCAGGTACTTGTCGGCAAACGGGATGATCTCCGATTCCTTGATCTTCGTCACTTTGTCGACAATCTCGGCCTGGGCTCTTTCCTCCGCGAGCCTGGGAATCAGCATCGCGCGAACCTCGGAAAACGACTGAACAATCGGCGGTGTCAGCTCCGGCTGGTCGGCGAAGAGATCGACGGGCAACTCCGAGGGAACCTCAAACTCCGACTTGTGGTTTTCGTAGTAAGACCGAAGATCGGTCTCCGTGACCTTGTTGCGAAGGTCGCGAGCCAGGGCATTGCCGTCGAGCGACAGGATTTCAAGCTGGACCCGTCGGGGAATCTTGAAGCCCGGTGTCTCACGAGCGGAGTCCGGCAGCACGTCCTTGTACTTGTCGTAGAGCGCCTGGACTTCGCTGGCCGACGGCTCGGCAACCTTCGACAGAAAGGCGTCGACCGGAACCTCGACCACCTTGGCCCCGACCCGCTCGCTCTGGTCGCGATAGGCGCGGAAGACGTCGTAGGGCGTCACGATCGGCTCGCCCAGCAGCGCCCGGACTTTCCGCAACCGCACCTGGTTGGCGATGTCAGCGAGCAAGTGGTCCTCGCTGACGTCGTTGTTGAACCGGCTGGACAGCACGCTGAACAGTTCGCCGTTCATCTGGCCGCCGGTGATCTGCTTCAACCATTCCCGTCCAACTTCGGCCGTGGCGGGAATGTTAAGGCGATCGGCTTCGTGCTGGAGGATCATGGCATCAACAAGCTCGCGCTGCTTCAGTCCGCCGAAGACGTCCCGCGTATAAAACTGGCCCAGGCTGGAAACAAAGGCATTCGCTCGGCTGCGCTGTTGCGCCATCTCGTTGAGCTGGCTCGCGTAAACCGACTTACCGTAAAGCTCCGCGACCTTTTGATCGCGGATGCCCGTATTTGAATTCAGCAGCCTTGGCAGGCTGTCTGAGACCACAAAACCAAACATCGCCATGATGGCAAAAACGGCAAGAAGCTTACGCTGATGGCGACGAAATACCTCGAACGGCATGGGGTTCCTCGATGCTGGCAAAACGGGCCGTCGGAGTAGTGGTTACATGCACCCCCCTCTTGACACGCCACGATACCCTAGCTATGTCGCTATTGAGAACGGATGCGGGGTCTGGTCATGAGCGGCCCACACTGAATCGTACCAGGATTCCTTCCCGGGGCAACCTCAATCAGCCCGGGCCCCAGCGTTCGTAGAGGTCGAAAGGGATCGACCGAAACAGTGGAATCGGAAGAGGATAGGTAGGAAGACACCGTGGCAAGAAAGTCCGCAGCAACGTCCGCGAGTGGAAATGGAAGCCCGACGAAACCAGCCCCGAAGAAGCGGGAGAAGGCTGCAACGTCGTCCCGTTCGCCCAAGAGCCCACGTCCCAAAACCAGCGCCGGCGCGGCGCCGGCACGGGGCGGCGGCGATCATTCGCTGGTAATTGTCGAAAGTCCCAAGAAAGCCAGGTCGATCAACAAGTTCCTGGGCCCCAAGTACGTCGTCAAGGCGAGTATGGGCCACGTCCGCGATCTCCCCAAGCGCAAGCTGGGCCTGGACGTGGAACACGGCTATGCGCCTTCCTATGAGATCGTTCCGGCCAAGAAAGATACCGTGGGTGATCTCAAGCGTGAGGCCGCCCGGGCTGACATCGTCTACCTGGCGACTGACCCTGACCGTGAGGGCGAGGCCATCGCCTGGCACCTGCAACAGGCTCTGGACCTCGATGACGACCGGGTCCGCCGCGTCACTTTTCACGAAATCACCGAACGCGCCATCAAGGAGGCCTTCGGCCATGTTGGTCCGGTCAACATGGATATGGTCAACGCCCAGCAAGCACGCCGGTTCCTCGACCGCTTCGTCGGCTATCAACTCAGCCCCCTGCTCTGGAGCAAGGTCGCCCGGAACCTCAGCGCCGGACGGGTCCAGTCGGTGGCCGTACGCCTGATCGTCGATCGCGAACGCGAAATCCGCGCCTTCGTCACCGAGGAGTACTGGAAGATCACCGCGACGGTCAGCCCTGCCGGAGCCCAGGCCGAGGCCGACCGGTTTGAGGCCGCTGCTGGCGGAATACAACGGCGACAAGTTCGCGGCCAGTGTCGAGGCCGACGCCCGCAAGATCCGCGACACGCTGGCCTCGGCCACCTATGTCGTCTCGCGAGTCGATGAGACCGACAAGCCCGATAAGGCAGACGCTCCATTCAAGACCAGCACCCTCCAGCAGCAGGCGGCGATCCGGATGCGGTTCGCCGGCAAGCGCACCATGAAGGTCGCGCAAGAGCTTTACGAGGGCATTGACGTCGACGGCTCCGGACCGGTCGGTCTGATCACTTACATGCGAACCGACAGCCTCCGCGTCTCCGAAGAAGCGATGCAGTCGGTGCGCAGTCTGATCGGCACCCAGTACGGCGAAAAGTACCTCCCGGCCAAGCCGATCCGTTATGCCGCCGGCAAGAATGCGCAAGAGGCTCACGAAGCCATCCGGCCGACCGACCTGGCGCTCGCTCCCGACAAGATCAGGGGCCATCTCAGTCACGACCAGTTCCGGCTCTATCAGTTGATCTACACGCGGTTTGTCGCCAGCCAGATGGCCCCCGCCGTCTTCACCGTGACCGATGTGGGCATCACCGCCGGCCCGGGTCTGTTCAAGGCCCAGGGCAAGGTCCTCAAGTTCGACGGCTACCGCAAGGTCTGGCCGCCCGGCGGCAAGATCGAGGACGCGCTCCTGCCGGCGCTCACCGTGGGCCAGACGCTCGACCTGCACGCGCTCGACGCCACCCAGCATTTCACCCAGCCGCCGCCGCGGTACAGCGAGGCCACTCTGATCAAGGCCCTGGAAAAGGAAAACATTGGCCGGCCGAGCACCTACGCGCCGATCATCCAGACGATCCAGGACCGGCTCTACGTCGAACAGAAAGAACGGCGGTTTTTCGCCACCGACCTGGGCATGGTGGTCACCGACCTTCTGGTCAAGCATTTCCCGAAGATTCTCGACCTCAAGTTCACCGCCCACATGGAAGACGAGCTCGACGACATCGCTTCCGCCAAGGAAGACATGGTCAAGGTGCTCGACGAGTTCTACTACCCATTCCAGGACGCACTCAAGATCGCGCAGTCGCAGATGGAGCGGGTCTCGATTCCAACAAGCGAGATCTGCCATGTCTGTGGTGCGCCGATGGTCATGAAGTTTGGCCGGACCGGCCAGTTCCTGGGCTGCTCGAAGTATCCCGAATGCAAGGCGACCCGGCCTCTGGGCGGCCAGGCGCGTGCCGAGGCCGTCGCCAGCGAGCATGCCTGCCCCAAGTGCGGCAAGCCGCTCTTGATCCGCGAGAACAAGCGCGGTGAGAAGTTCCTCTCGTGCTCGGGATATCCCGACTGCAAGGAATCGTTCAACATCGACGAGCAAGGCAAGCCCGTGCCGTCCCGGGTCGAGACCGAGCACGTCTGCGAGAAGTGCGGCAAGCCGATGGCCTTGCGCAGGGCCGCCGGGGTCCATTCCTGGGCTGCACCGGCTATCCCAAGTGCCGTAACGTCGTGCCGGTAGACAGCGAAGGCAAGCCCGTTCAGACGGTGAAGATCGACGTGAAATGTGAGAAATGCGGCAAGCCGATGGCCGTCCGCCAGGGCCGCCGCGGGGCATTCCTGGGCTGCACCGGCTATCCCAAGTGCCGCGGCACCGCGCCCGTTCCGGACGAGCTCAAGGAGCAGCTCGCCGAACTCATTCCCGCCGCGCCGGCAACTTCGGGCCCCGACATGAAAGCCATCGAGGTCGCGGAAACCTGCGACGACTGCGGCAGCACCATGGTCGTCCGCCGCGGCCGCCGCGGCTACTTCCTGGGCTGCTCCAAGTACCCCAAGTGCAAGGGCACCAAAGAGCCAAGCGAGACCACCCAGGAAAAAATCGTCGCCGTCATGGGCAGTTGACTCCGCCGGTAAAGCGCCCCCGTGAATTGCGATCGACATGGCAGTAAACTGCCAGTCTGAAACCTGTTCGCGGGGGTGTTGCTGACGGGACTGAATTGGGCCTTGTTTTGAAGCAGAAGCAGCTCACAAGTACTTCTCCCTCCTTGCCGGAGAGAAGGTGCCTGAAGGGTAGTCGAGGGGCGGGTTGAAGCCCGAATGATCGGATTCTTGCCCTGGCGCCTGTTCTGATCACGTTGCTCGAGAATCTCCGCACTTCAGTGAACGCTGCCGCTCCACACCTCCTGACCAGATCTGCATGAGCGCCGGCAACTGCCTGAGGAGCTCACCGTGAAGGTCGCCATTGTCCTGCTCTTCCTTTGCCTCGGCCTCATTCCACTCTGGCTGCTGAATGGCCAGATCTTCACAAACACGCTGGTGGCGATTCCATTTTTCTTGGTGCCGATCGTCCTCTGCGCGAGATTCGCGATGGATCGTCGAACTCCGGAGGAGCAAATGAGGGCCTGGAGGCTCGCGACGGTGTTGGCGGCCCTCCTTGCCATCATCATCCTACTGACGCTGCCATCGGCGTACCGATTCCAGGCAGCGTTCAACAGGACGAAGGCGGCGATCCATCGGGCGAACACCACCCCACTTAAAGGCAACGACTCCGGTCCATAGTGCTCACCCCTCGAGACTCTGGCCGAAACAGAATCAGATTTCGAATTCGTCCAGATGAACCGCTTGTCGCTTGCCACGAATAAATCTCGATTGTATATTCGGTGACGGATATTCAAACGGAGACTTTCGCATGGCACGCGCGAACGGGCCGTTGAATCCTTTAGCACTTGCGGTGCTTGTCCTCTTGGCCGAGCAACCGATGCACCCGTACGAGATCGCCGCGACGCTTCGGATGCGACACGTCGAGGGGAGCATCAAGATCCGTTACGGTTCGCTCTACACGGTGATCGAGGGACTCGAACGCGAGTGCCTGGTCGCCGTGAAGGAGATCGTGCGCGAGGGCCGCAGGCCGGAGCGGACGATTTACGAGATCACGCCGGCCGGCCGGGAGCGGATGCGAACCTGGCTCCGGGACATGATCGAGGTTCCTGTCAAGGAATACCCCAAGTTCGAGGCAGCTCTATCGCTCCTGTCCGCCGTGCCCCCAGCCGAGGCGGTCGCCTTGCTCGAGGCTCGTTCGCGGCGGTTGGGCACGATCGCCGAGGAAATCCGGGCCAGTATCGAAGTCGTCACGAAAACCGTCGACCCATTTTTCCTGGTCGAGAATGAGTATCGGCTCGCCATCGTCGAGGCCGAGCGGCAGTTCCTCGACGGCCTGCTGCGCCGGATCAGGGAGGATGAGTCCTACACCCGAGTCTGGAAGGGTTTCCATCCAGGCCCTGGCTGCAATTCCAAACAGGCAGGCCAGGTGCCGGCGTGAGCCGCGAATCGAGGTAATTCCTCGAACGGCGGCCGCGACTCCGGCCAGGTTCTGATACCTCGCCTTTGACTTCTTCAAAGCTGGCCGCGACGGCCGTCGCCGCGGCCTCGATCGGTACTCCACCTCATCCAACGGAGAGCTTTACATGAGACTGAATCACCTCAATCTCACCGTGCCCGACGTCTCCCGGACTCAGAAATTCTTCGAGACCTATTTCGGGTTACGCTGCGTCGCGCAACTGGGTCGCGATGCCCTCGCGGTGATGGTCGATGAGTCCGGGTTTGTTCTGACATTGAACAACTTCGAGAAGACGACCGAAGTCGAATACCCCGGCGCGTTTCACGTCGGGTTCCACCAGGAAAACCGCGAACGGGTCGACGAAATCTACGAGCGGTTCAAGTCCGACGGCTTCGACGTGCAACCGCCCAGGCAATTCCACGGCGCCTGGACCTTTTACCTGCAAGCCCCGGGCGGCTTCCTGGTCGAGGTTTTTCACCAATCCCGGAATGGACAATAGACCGGAGAATATTCACGAGGCAGTACTGGGGCCGCCGTTCGCTGGCACGTCGAAGCATGGCCGGCCCCGAATTTCCAGATCCGCAACCGTCCGGGCTCCGTCCTGGAATTGACGGCACCAGGTTGACGCTAGCCATCAAACCCGGTCTGATTTCAAGTCCGTCCCATCGCTTCGATTTCGGGGCAGAATCCGCGAGGATCGTTCGATGTCAATTCGCTATGTTCACGCCGAGACTGTTCGCACGACACCCGCACGCGCGTTCGCGGCCATCGACGACCTCCCGCTGACAGCGAAATGGCTGCCGCCGTGCGTGAGCCTGGAAAAAGTGGGCACCGGGCCCAATGCCCCGGGAGTTAAGCTGCGCTACGTTTACCAGCAAGGCGGCAGGAAGAACGAGATGGACGGTGAGATCGTCGCCCGAACGCCCGGCGAACGGCTGCATTGTAAGTATTTCGATCGCATGTTCGAGGTGTCCGTCGATATGCATGTCGCCGCCGCGCCCGAGGGTACGCTCACCACGCACATCATTGAGATCACACCCAAGAGACTCACCGCCAAGCTGATGTCTCCCCTGATCCGTCTCGGCCTCGGCAAGCAGACGCGAGAAGCGGCCGCCAACCTCAAGAAGCTGTTGGAAGCGAATCCGGCGTGATGAGGGTCAAACGCAGTCCGCGGATTGTAGAAAAAACTCAGACACCAATTTCTTCGACACCCGTTTCTTCGACACCAGCCATCTCGCAGATTGGGGAGACTGCAAGAAAATGAAGCCGTTCGACGTCCTCCTGGTGCTTACGGTCCTGCTGGCTCCGCTCCCTACTCTTCATGCAGCAGAGATCCATGTCTCGCCGGTGGGAAACGACACCGATTCGGGCACGGCAGCTCGTCCCTTGTCAACAATTGCGGCGGCGCAGAGATTGGCGCGTTCGATGGCCGGACGCGAGCCGGTGACGGTCAGGCTGCACGAGGGGACTTACTACTTGCCCGACACGTTGCGATTCACCCCCGAAGACTCGGGCACCGCGAAGGCACCGGTGGTCTACGCCGCGGCACCGGGCGAGCGGCCGGTCATCAGCGGCGGCGTGCGGCTCAAGCTCGGGTGGACACTGCTGGGCGGCGGCGTTTACCAGTCCAAAACGCAGGCGGGGCTGGTGCTGGACCAGCTCTTCGTCAACGGTCAGCGCCAGCAGATGGCTCGCTACCCTGATTACGACCCCAACGCTCGCCAGTTCAACGGCTCGGCGGCCGACGCCATAGCAACCGAGCGGGTGGTGCGCTGGAGTGAACCCGCCGGCGGCTACATTCATGCGATGCACGAGGCCCTCTGGGGCGACATGCACTGGCGAATTCTCGGCAAGCGGCCTGACGGCTCGCTCGACCACGAGGGGGGCTGGCAGAATAACCGCCCCAGCCCGATGCACAAACAATTCCGCTTCGTCGAGAACATCCGCGAGGAGCTCGATGGCCCCGGCGAGTGGTTCCACGATGCCAGGCGCGGCATCCTGTTCTTGTTCCCGCCTGCCGGCCTGGACTTGAAAACCGCGACCATCGAGGGCGTGCGGCTGCGTCACCTGGTGGAGTTCTGCGGCACGAAGGACCAGCCCGTAAGGTTTGTCACTCTGCGTGGCTTGACGTTCCGACACGCGGTGCGGACCTTCATGGAGAACCGCGAACCGCTGCTCCGCTCGGACTGGACGGTGTATCGTGGCGGCGCCCTGGTTTTCAACGGCGCGGCGGATGCGGCGGTTGATAGTTGCGATTTCGACCAGCTCGGGGGCAACACCATTTTTGTCAACAACTACAACCGCCGGATCACGGTGCGAGGGTGCCTCATCCGCGAGAGCGGGGCCAACGGCATCGCGTTTGTCGGCGATCCCGGGGCCGTCCGGAGTCCGCTGTTCAACTACAGCCAGCAGTTCGATTATCAACACCTGGACCGCACGCCGGGCCCGCGCACGGACAACTACCCCGCCGACTGCCTGGTCGACGATTGCCTGATCACACGAACCGGCCGGTTCGAAAAGCAGACCGCGCCGGTGGAAATCGACATGGCCCAGAACATCACCGTGCGGCATTGCTCGATCTACGACGTGCCCCGGGCCGGCATCAACATCGGCGATGGCTGCTGGGGCGGTCATGTCGTCGAGTACTGCGATATCTTCGACACCGTACTGGAGACGGGCGACCATGGAAGCTTCAATTCCTGGGGACGCGACCGCTATTGGCATCCCGATGTGCGGCTGGTCGACAAGGAGATCGCGGCAGACCCGAACTTGCCACAACGTGATGTGGTCCGCCCGATCGTGCTCCGCAATAACCGCTGGCGTTGCGACCACGGTTGGGATATCGACCTTGACGACGGCTCTTCCTCCTATGTCCTCCGCAACAACCTCTGCCTGAATGGCGGCATCAAGAACCGCGAAGGCTTTCGTCGCGAGGTGGTCAATAACATCATGGTGAACAACTCGTTCCACCCTCACGTCTGGTACAAGGACAGTCACGACGTGTTCTCGAACAACATCGTCTTCACTGCTTATGCGCCCATCGGCATGCACGCCCCCTGGGGAAAGACGATCGACAACAACTTTCTGCACGTCCCCGGCACGTCGACCGCGCCTGCAACCCAACTGCGCGAACGGAGCGGCCGCGACGAGCATTCCCTGACCGGCGACGCCCGTTTCGTCGATCCCGCGCACGGCGACTACCGGCTGCGGGAAACGTCCCCTGCCCTGGCCCTGGGATTCGTCAATTTTTCCATGGACCAGTTCGGCGTGCAGAAGGCCGAGCTGAAGGCGATTGCCCGGACCCCACGGCTGCCGGAGGTCATGGCACCGGCAAACCCCCACCAGTAGCTCAATCGACGAAGTCGAACTGATATAAAATCGCTTGCGGCTTCATGCGTCGACTTTCGCACAAGACAAGTGTGCAGATGTTGATAAACGGTGGAAATATGGTTCCAATGGACGGCGGTAAAGTGCTGGACCCAGAGAACCCCATGATCCGCGGGGGAGAATCGCTTGGCGGACGGAGAAAGGAACGGGCGTCTTGCTTACAGATAAGTGGTGAACTGGGTCGTGGCCCAGGTCTGGGTGTCCAAAATGAGGGGGTCCATCCGATGCTCCTGCGGCTAAACGCGGTCCATCCCTCCCCAGTCCAAGGGGAGTGCTGGCAGGATGCTACCAAGCCCGACCCAGAAAAACACGGGGGAAACGCGTTGCTACTATACATGCGGACCGGTGTAGATGACGGTAATGACAAGGAGCGTGAGCCCCAGGTATGAGGCGAGTCCCACCTCCCTTCGGCCAGCCCCAACGGGGGGCAGTCATACGGTCACTGCCACCCCGTTGGAGCTTGGGAGGCTCGCTGTCCCCGGGCTTTCCAGGATCTCACGACCCTGGCTATTCACGACCACCCCTCCGGGGCTCGAAGATAACCCGGTAAGCCTGCTATAAACTCCAATTCTTGAGTCGTTAACCGCATCGGAGCAGCTCCGGCCAGGCTGGAAAGCCTGACTTGCGAGCTTGCTTCTCGGGGTGATGATTCGGAGAACTCCTCTCTCCATATAATCCCGCCAGCGCTGTCGCGAGTTGCAGAAATCTCCCCGGGCCGATGCGGGTTGAGGACCGCCAACTGTGGGGCATGGTGCTCGAGAAGTGTCCAGTCGCTTGTGCTGTCGGCTTCCGCGTAGAATGGTCCGGCGCAGGGCACCAACCAGGGAGAACGATAATGATCAAGCGCACACTTGGCCGGGGCGGTCTGCAAGTCTCGGCGATCGGCCTTGGCTGCATGGGGATGAGCGAGTTCTACGACCCCAAACGGATGAACGACGAGGAATCGATACGCGTTATCCACCGCTATCTCGATGCGGGCGGAGATTTTCTGGACACGGCCGACATGTACGGAGTGGGTCGGAACGAGATCCTTGTCGGCAAGGCCATCCAGGGCCGTCGTGCGCAGGTGGTGCTGGCGACGAAGTTCGGCAACGTCCGCGGGCCCGGCGGCGAGTTCCTGGGTGTCCGGGGCGATCCGAAATACGTCAAGGAATGCTGCGATTCGAGCCTCCAGCGCCTGGGCGTCGAGAGGATTGACCTGTACTATCAGCACCGGGTCGACCCCAACGTGCCGATCGAAGAGACGGTCGGCGTCATGGGAGACCTCGTCACGGCCGGAAAAGTGCGCTTCCTCGGCCTGTCGGAGGCTGCGCCCGCGACGATTCGCCGGGCCGCGAAGGAGCACCCGATCGCGGCTTTGCAAACCGAGTATTCCCTCTGGACCCGCGATCCCGAGAATGAGGTGTTGCCGACCGTGCGCGAGCTGGGCATCGGATTCGTTGCCTATAGCCCGCTGGGTCGCGGGTTTCTGACCGGGCAGTTCAAGTCAACCTCGGACCTGGCACCCGAAGACTATCGCCACCACGCCCCCCGGTTTCAGGGCGACAACTTTCAGAAGAATCTCGACGTGCTCAACAAGCTCGAACAACTGGCCATGGCGAAAGGTTGCTCCCCGAGTCAGCTCGCGCTGGCGTGGGTTCTTGCGAAGGGAAACGACATCGTTCCCATCCCCGGCACGAAACGGACGGCCTACCTCGACTCCAATCTCGCCTCCCTGCGCGTCAACCTGACGCCCGAAGAACTCGAGCAGATTGACAGAATTCTGCCCCCAGGCGCCGCGGCCGGCGACCGCTATCACGCCCAGGCGATGCAGGCGGTGAACCGTTAGCCGAAGTGGCTGCTTGTGAGTGGGACGGACCAAGAATCTGCGGCTCCCGGAACAGCCTTTGCAGCGATACGAAAACCCAAACAGGCACCTGGTGAGGATCACGATGAATCAAGAACCCAAAACGTATGATCTGATCGTCATCGGAGGTGGTCCCGCGGGGCTCAATGCGGTCACCACGGCCCGGATTCTGGGCAAGACCGTGGCCCTGGTCGACCGCCACCATGAACTCGGCGGCGCGGGGGCCAACACGGGGACCGTGCCCAGCAAGACCCTGCGCGAGACGGCGGTGGCGCTCTCCGGCCTCCGTTCCCGGGATCTCTACGGTGTGGACCTCTCACTCCGCCGCGAGGCCACCGTCGGCGACTTCCTCCGTCACGAGCGCAAGGTCAAGAGCGGACTCAACGCACTCTTCGCGCAGCAGCTTGATGCATTCCGTGCCGACGTCTTCTATGGAGACGCCTCGTTCGAAGACCCCCACACAGTGCGGGTTCAGACAATTTCCAGGAGCCAGGCGACCGATCAACATAAGGCCGACGTGGCCAGCGACAACGGCGAATTAACGATCCGCGGCGACAAGATTCTGATCGCCACCGGCTCGTCGCCCAACCGCCCTTCGATCTTTCCGTACGGTCCAGGAGTCTATGATTCCGACACCCTGCTCGACCTGGTCAACATTCCCAAGACCATGGCCGTGGTGGGCGGAGGAACGATCGGCTGCGAATACGCCTGCACCTTCGCCGCGCTCGGGACGGAAGTTCACCTGATCGACAGCCGCGACGTTCTGATGCCGTTTCTCGACGGGGAGATCTCGCGCGCCCTGGTCGTGGAGATGGAGGCGCGGG
Organism: uncultured Planctomycetaceae bacterium; assembly: GCA_963797295.1. Classification (GTDB taxonomy): domain Bacteria; phylum Planctomycetota; class Planctomycetia; order Isosphaerales; family Isosphaeraceae; genus Aquisphaera. The sequence continues at coordinate 12,645 of CAWCPP010000047.1, read as the reverse complement.
GGCGTCATGTTCCACTGGAATGAACGCGCCGTGGCGTGCACGACGAAAGAGCCGACTGCCCCCGAAAAGCCCGGCCAGTTCACGCTCAAGCTGGGATCGGGCAAGGACCTCACCGTCAACGAAGTGCTTATCTCGGTCGGGCGGCACAGCAACACCGAGGGGCTGAACCTGGCCGTCGTGGGAGTTCATCTCAGCGACCATGGCCTGATCACCGTGGATGAATCGTTCCGGACGAGCGTCCCGCATATTTATGCCGCGGGCGACGTGGTCGGCTTTCCGGCCCTGGCATCAACCAGCATGGAGCAAGCCCGCCGCGCGGTTCGTCACGCTTTCGGATTCGGCATCTATGCCGGAAATCCCCAGATCCTGCCCCACGGCATCTGGACCATTCCCGAAATCGGCTTGGTCGGTGAGACGGAAGAGTCGCTCAAGGCCAAGAAGATCGAGTACGTGGTCGGCCGCGCCTCGTACGCCGACAACGCCCGGGGCCGGATCTGCGGCGACACGCACGGGTTTCTGAAGCTCTTGTTCAGCCTGCCAAACCTTGAGCTTCTGGGTGTGCACATCATGGGCGAACAGGCCACCGACGTCGTGCACATCGGCATGATGGCGATGCTCGCCCACGCCGGCGCGAAGATGTTCGATGAAACCTGTTTCAACCTCCCCACCCTTGGCGCGCTCTACAAGATGGCCGCGTTCGACGCCATCTTGACCGCCGAGCGCCACGCCGGCATTCCGGCCGCACACGTGCTTACATGACGATGATCCGCGACGCCGGGTATTCACTGCATGCCGCGAATGCCGCAAGCGAATTGCCGTGAGGCATAGTCAGGATCCGATTGCGTAAATTGTCAGGCCCGGACTGAAAGAGTGATGAAATGATGGCCGACAAGCCCGAAAGGGACTTCCGGACTCATGCGGCCGACTCTCCGGCCACGAGTTCAACCCGCCCGTTGTCTTGCTTGACGGCCCATCCCCAGACTCGAATCTTGGGATCCCGGAACGATCCCTGCGATATGACTTCTTCAATGGTGTATCGACCGGGAGATTGGTCGACAAGAAGCTGCGCCATGCCCTCCAGGCTGGTCGACGCAGCCAGTTGCTGTCCAGTCAGTTTGAGTCTGTAGAGCGACACGGCTATCGTCCTGCGTCGGGCGAGCTTTGGCTGCGGAGTTCGCAAGTTTCCCATTTGCGGATTGTAGCATCAGCCTGAGTATCGTCAAGTTATTAGCAAATTCATTGGACGACCAGTCGTTGTGTTTCGTTCAGTTCAGAATCAATCTGTCATGTTCGTGTCGACTTCTCGCCACCATGCGAACAGTGTTGCCGCCCATTTCAACCCGTCGTCATCGTGGCGTCACGCGGTCGCTGCATGCGTTCACGAATGCTGAAGGCACGGATAACCGAAGGAGCTCGCCTCAGTTCAGATCGGCTCTTCCAGCGTGGCAAACGGATCGTCGTCGTCGAACGTGTATTCGGGCTGAGTGTGGGTGGATGGGCCGGGCAGGAAGTCGAGCGGTGGAGGGACGATCTCGCCGATGATGATCTGTTTGCTGGAAAGGTCGGGCAGTTCGGGCGGTAGTGACGTGACAGGGTCGTTGTGCGGTTCCTGGCGGTTAGCCTGCGTGATCGCGTTGGGACGCCGCTTTTCGAGGAGGTGGCCCACGTCGAAGCGCTCGCCGATGTAATGCCGGCGCACGTCGGGGTTGTTGAGGATGTCTTCGCGGCTGCCGTAAGCGAAGACGCGTCCCTCGCGAATCAGATAGCAGCGATCGGTGACTTCCAGCGTCTCGCGAAACTGGTGGTCGGTCAAAAGAATGCCGATGTTGTAGGTTTCAACCAGTGCGCGGATCTGGTCCTGGATTTCGGCCACGGTCTTGGGGTCGATGCCCGCGAACGGCTCGTCGAGCATGATCAGCTTGGGCTCGGTGATCAGCGACCGCGCGATTTCCAGCCGCCGCCGCTCGCCGCCGGAAACGCGGTTGGCCTTGGTCCTGCGGATCTTGGCCAGTCCGAACTGATCCAGCAGCTCGTCCTGCCGCGCCTTGCGTTGCTTGCGTGTCATCTGGGGACGGGTCTCGAGGATCGCCATCAGGTTATCCTCGACGGAGAGCTGGCGGAACACGCTGGTATCCTGGGCAAGGTAGCCCATCCCGGCCCGCGCCCGTTGAAACATGGGCAGTCGGGTGACGTCATTGCCGTCAAACTTGACCTTGCCGCCGTCCGAATCAATCAGGCCGATCGTCATGCGGAAGCTCGTGGTCTTCCCGGCACCGTTGGGTCCGAGCAAGCCGACGACCTCGCCACGATCGACATCGTAATCAACGCCGTTGACCACCTGTCTGCGACCGTACCACTTCTCCAGCCCGCGGACTTCCAGAATTGGCATGGTTCGATCCTCCTTGATCGCGGCAGGTGTTCCGGGTCAACTCCGGCCCGGGGCAGGTCCAGCTCGTCGGACCGTCGGGCGGCACCTCAAGGCCTTACCGGATCCACTTCATCCGTTCGACATACGGTCGGAAGGGGAGCCTGGTGTCGCGGTTCCAGCGGATGTCGGGCCCGAAGGGCACGCCGTGGGGCCAGTAAATGTAAAAGGCCTTCCCGGTCAGCAGGCTGCGGGGCACTTCCCACGACTCGCGCTGGGAAACGGTGTCCCAGTTCTGATCGCTCCGATCCCATCCCCGGCTGTCCTTGCTGCACGGGCTGTTATCGCCAAGCATGAGGAACCGATCCTCGCCGAGCTTGTAAAATTGCTCGCCTGCCCTGGCCAGGTTGGGAAACTGGGCAGGATCAGAGAGAAAATCAAACAATTCCGTGGGAGTCCGAGGCTCACGGTTGTCGAAGACCGGGCCGTAATCCGACACGCCGGGATACTGTGTATAGTAGATATCTCGTTTCAGGACAAGATCGCTCACCGTGACCGAGCCGTTCCGGATGGCGATCCCCGCCGGCGCAAGATCGGCGGCGGTGGGAATCGGCACTTCCTCGCCTCGTTCGTACTCAAAGCCAGACTCGTAGATCGATCGGCCATTCACCCATAAGGTCAATCGGTCGTCCACGTTCGCGAAGTCAACCTGGTAGCGGCCCGGCCCCTTGATCGGTGACTGATGCTCGAGCAGCGTCTGATCGCCGCGCAGGAAGCGGGCGGTTCCGGTCTCGACATTGACAATGCACTGATACTGAAGCCCCCCCTTGATCAGCTCAAAGCGGACTTCCCCCTTGGAGGAGCGGACCTCCACGTTCGCCGATAGGGTCAAATCACCCACCCAGTGGGGCTGATTCCACGCCGACCTGCTTTCACGCGGCTCATCGACCATGTTCGAGTTGTCCGCGGTCAGGTTCGTGTTGTAGGAATAGAAGTCCGTGATCAATGTCGAACGCGGTTCGCGATTCAGCGGGCGATCGGCGACGATCGCTTCCCATTGATCGGGATCGGGGACCAGATGCCTGTAACGGAGCTCCACCCATTGATCTTCAGGCGCTGATTCCACTCGATACTGGCTGAGCTTGGGGTCAACCATTTTCCAGCCCCCCGTCGCGGTGGGCTGCCACCGCCGCCATTCGTCACGGTCGGCCAGCGCCCGGGGCCGGTAGCGGTCGTCGTACACGCTCATCTGCATGGAAATCTGATGCTTGAGCGGTTTGCGCTCGAGGCGGTAATTCGCGGAGCCGGGACGCTTGACGTAAATGTCACCGTGAGCAATCCGGATCGTCTCGCCGGGAAGGCCGACCAGGCGCTTGATGTAGCTGACCTCGGGTTCCTCGGGATAGCGAAAGACCACCACGTCCCACCGCTCCGGAGGCGAAGAGCCGGGCAGGAACGGCAGGTCGTAGGGAAACATCATCACCAGGATGCGGTCGCCCTTGAAGCTCGGTGCATCGGTGAGCCCGCGTGCCTGGTAGCGGCAGTTGACGCAAACGCCGGAGTAAACCTGGCGGGGATAGGATGGTCCTTCGACCTCTTGCGACGCGTTCACGGCATAAACAAAACCGCACTGGGGACAGGTCAGCTCCTTGTGGCGGCCCATCAAGGTCGGCGCCATCGATCCGGTGGGGATTACGAAGGCCTGGGCCTCGAATCCGCGGACCACGAGCGCCAGAATGAGAGCGACCACGATGGCCTCGACCGTTTCGCGGTGGCTCTCGCTGGGCCTGATGTCCTCTTGCACCTGGGTCCGTTTGGGGCCCACGGCTGGCTTCACGGTTGCGGCGGTCCGTCCCATCGTCGGCTCTTCTCTCGTTCAATCCGGACAGCCGGAAGGGCGACCGGTCTTGCCGTGTAAGTTCTCCACGGCCCGAGGAACAGGTTTCCCCGGGCGACGTGGCAGAAAACATTGTCTCAATAAATGTAACGGATTCTCCGGGGATCGGGAACCCAGTAAAGCGACCTGCCAAAGACCTCCAGGGCCACGACCTGACCCGGCAGGTGCACCAGGAACGGCTTGCCCAGAAACATCGACCTGGGCACCACCGGGCTGCCCGACCAGAATCGCGAATCGTTGGAAACCGGGCTATTGTCGCCCAGTACGAAATACTCGTCGTCCTTGAGTTGATAGGGCTCGCTCACGCCATGCGGATGACGCGGGATGCTGCCCAGGGCGCTCGTGTAGTAAACGTCTCGAAAGATTTTCAGGTCGGTCACAGTCAGCTCCCCACCCCGCACACCCAGTGCGATCGGCGATTCGTCGCCGGGAGGGCCGGAGAGCGGATTGTCATAGTCCAGAGGTTGAAACAACGGCTGACCGTCGAGGGTGACCGTCAGGCGATGGTCGACGACCGAAGCCTGGAGCGCAAAGGTGCTCGGCCAGTGATCCGCGTCGGCCAGCGGGGTCGCCCACGGAATGACGAGTTGTTTGTGGTCATTGCGCGCCACCTCGACCGAGCCATCGCCCGTGACCGGGATCCGCACCACGAACCGGTCGCGGCCAGAGCGAATCGCGACGGCGATCATCGCGACGTCCCGGCTCACAGTCAGCCGCGCTTCCAGCGAGAGGTCGGGAACCACGTTGTCCGCGCCGACATCGCCTCCATTGTACCCATAGTGGTCGCGAACCGGCCCGTACCGGTTGAGTACGGGATCCCAGTGCCGGTAGACCAGCCAGTCGAGGCTTCGATCCGGCTCGTCGCGGTCGCTTTCCACCGGCGCGTGCTCGAACTTGCCATCGTCCTGGCTCCAGCCGCTGGCCAGCCGGTGCCTTGGCTCGCCTCTCAAGAATAGCCACCGTGGGAATCGGTCGGAGTCTTGAGGAACGAATCGACTGTCGTGTACCAGGATCTGCATCCCCCGAAACTCGTCGAGGCTCTTGCGCAACCTTGCCGTTGATGACGACGTTGCCTTCGACAATCTGGACAGACTCGCCGGGTAACCCGACGACCCGCTTCACGTAGGCCTGGCTGGGCTCGCCGGGAAAGTGGAAGACCGCCACCTCCCACCGCCGGGGTGGACGAAAATCGTAGAGGAACTTCTGGACCAGCACCCGGTCGCCGTTGCATTCGACGGCCGTCAAGCGGTCCAGATCGTTCTTGCCGCAGTTCGGACAGACGGGTCTGGAAGGATGACCTTCCTCATCGACGCCGATCACGAACACAAATCCGCAATTGGGGCAGGTCAACTCGCGGTGGTGGCCCATCAAGGTTGGCGCCATGGAACCGGTCGGCACGACATACGCTTCCGCCGAGAAAGTGCGGAACATGAGAACGCCGAGGCAGAGCACGACAATCAGATCGACAGTCTGGCGTACCACGCCGACCGCGGGATTCTCCAGCGAACGCCTTTTCCCGGCCGCCTGGTGATACGTCATGGTGCCTCGATCAGTTTCGTGACGCCCTGAAGCCGAAACCCAGAGCAGGTTCACTGAGCGGTTGTTGCTTGCCCCTTCTCAATTTCAATCGTCGCTATCGTCCAGTACCGACAGAAAAGCGTCCTGAGAGATCTCGACGCTGCCCACCTGTTTCATACGCTTCTTGCCCTCCTTTTGCTTTTCGAGCAATTTCCTTTTTCTCGTAATGTCGCCCCCGTAACACTTTGCGGTCACATTCTTGCGCAGGGCCGAGATCGTTTCGCGTGCGACGACCCGGCTGCCGATGGCCGCCTGGATGGCCACTTCAAACTGGTGCCGGTCAATCTCACCCTTCAATTTCCGGACCAGTTTCCGGCCGCGGCGGTCGGCATGGGCCCGGTGCACGACGATCGAGAGCGCGTCAACCTTCTGGCCGGCCACCAGGATGTCGAGCCGGCAGAGATCGCCGGCCCGGTATCCGATCAGCTCGTAGTCCATCGTGCCGTAGCCGCGGGTGGCGCTCTTCAGCTTGTCGTAAAGATCATAGATCATTTCGGCCAGCGGCAGCTCGTAAGTCAAAATCGCCCGGGTCGTGGACAGGTATTCCGTCTTGATGAAAAGACCCCGTCGATCCTCGCAAAGCTGCATGATCGCGCCGATCGAGTCGGCGGGCAGAATGAAGTTGACCTTGGCGATCGGCTCGCGAAACTCCTCGACATCGCCAGCCTCGGGAATGCGCGTCGGATTCGAGATGTGCAGCGTTTCGCCCTTCCGGGTCAGGATCTCGTAGGTGACGTTGGGCGCTGTCTGGACCAGGAACAGGTTGCTCTCTCGCTCAAGCCGCTGCTGGACGATTTCCATGTGCAGCAAGCCGAGAAAGCCGCACCGAAACCCGAAGCCGAGCGCATCCGACGTCTCGGGCTCGAACGAAAAACTCGAATCATTGAGCGCGAGTTTTTGGAGGGCGGTACGCAGGTCGTCAAACTGGTTGTACGATGCCGGAAAGAGTCCGCAGAAGACGACCGGGACGGGCTCCAGGTAGCCCTCCAGGGCGACCTCGGCGGAACCCGGAACCTGGGTGATCGTGTCGCCGACCCGCACGTCGGAGAGCTGCTTGATATTGGCGATCACGTAACCGACCTGGCCGACGCCGAGCTCGTCACAGTCGATCTCGCGAGGCCGGAATCGCCCCAGGCCCGTGACCTCGTAGTCCGTTCCGCCGGCCATCAGCCGGATCTTCTGGCCCACCCGCAGCACACCGTCCACCACCCGAACGTAGGTGATCACCCCCTGGTAATCGTCGAACTTGGAGTCGAAAATCAACGCCCGCAACGGTTTGGATGGATCGCCGGAAGGCGGCGGAATGCGTTCGATGATCGCGCGGAAGACGTCGGGCACGCCCTCCCCGGTCTTGGCGCTGATCGCCAGGACCTCGGCCGGCTCAATGCCCAGCGTGTGCATGATCTCTTCCTTGATCTCATCCGGCCGCGCCGCCTGCATATCGATCTTGTTGAGCACCGGGACGATGGTCAGGTCGTTGCCCACCGCCAGGTAGGCATTGGCCACTGTCTGTGCCTGAACTCCCTGCGTTGCGTCAACCAGCAGGATCGCACCCTCGCACGCTGCCAGGCTCCGCGAGACCTCGTAGTGAAAGTCGACGTGGCCGGGAGTGTCAATCAGATTCAGCTCATAAACCTGGCCATCGAGTGTGTAATTGATCGCCACGGCCCGCGCCTTGATCGTGATTCCCCGCTCGCGCTCGAGATCCATGTCGTCAAGCAGTTGCTCGCGGAACTCGCGCTGGGTGATCGCGCCGGACTGGAGCAGCAATTGGTCTGCCAGCGTGCTCTTGCCGTGGTCGATGTGGGCGACGATGGAAAAATCGCGGATATACTTGGGATCAAAAGCCATGCAACGTTTCCGGTGGCGTTAAAAGCCGTCAGTTTGAAATGATGCGCCAGGGGGTTAAAGGACGCGAGAATCAAGCACAAGAAGGTCCGGAGTGGCAAACGCCGAATTTTTGACGCAAATTCTAATCCATCAAGGGCCTACAAAAACCAGGCCCAAGGGCGCAGGGCGAACCTGGTAGAGTGATTCCTTCAACTCGATTATATTACGCTTGTGGGATCACGAATAGCCGGCTTATGCAGACTCGCATGATCGAATCTGTTGAGGAGCCTACCCGGCCAGCGCCGACCGGGCTCGATCATCGGTCCCCAACCAGTGTGCCCCGCCAGGAGGAACCCGTTAATGAAGTGCGTCTCAGCGCTATCCACCGCGCAACACCAACGCCGCGTTCCATCAAATCCTGGAACAACTGGACGAGCGTCAGGGTGACGAATCCGCCGACCTCACCCTGATGTTCTCGTCGATGCACCATGCCGACGAACTCGGCCGGATCGCCGCCGCGTTCCTGGAACAACAACGTACCCGGCATATTCTTGGGTGCACGGGTGAATCCATCGTGGGCGACGGTAAGGAGGTCGAAGGGACGCCCGCCCTCTCGGTCTGGTCGATCACGCTGCCCGGCGTGTCGATCCGTCCCCTTCGGTTGGGCGAACCCGGCGCGTCCGGCATGGCGTGGGCCGAGGGAATTGACGACCCGCAGCGGTCCGCGGTTCTCCTCCTGGGCGATCCCTTTTCCTTTCAGACCAACGATTTGTTGAACCAGGTGAACAAGGATGTCCGCGGCCTGCGAGTGATCGGTGGCATGGCCAGCGGCAGCCAGGTGCCCAGGGCCAATCAGCTCGTCCTCGACGGAGAGGCTTTTTCCGATGGTGCGGTGGCGATGTTGCTCGGCGGTCCGCTGTCGATCACGACGATCGTGAGCCAGGGATGCCGCCCGGTCGGCCGCACCATGATCGTGACCAAGGCCGAGCAAAACATCATTCGCGAGCTTGGCCGCCGCCCTGCCCTGGAGGTCTTGCGTGAGATCTTCCAGGCCCTTACCGCTGACGATCAACGGCGGATTCAGGATGGCCTGCACATCGGCCGGGTGATCAATGAATACCAGGGCACATTCCAGCGCGGCGATTTCCTGGTGCGCAACGTGCTGGGAGCCGATGATTCGGGGGCCATCCAGATCAACGATTTCGTCCGTGTCGGCCAGACCGTGCAGTTTCATGTCCGCGACGCCGAAACCGCCGACGAAGACCTCCGCAGCCTGCTCGAGGCCCGCAAGTCGGCCGGCCAGCCGGCCGGTGCCCTGCTCTTCACGTGCAATGGCCGCGGCACGCGCCTCTTCGACAAGCCCGATCACGACGTCAAAGTGATCCAGGAAATCTGCGGCCCGATCCCCGTTGCGGGATTCTTTGCCATGGGTGAGATCGGCCCGATCGGCGGCCAGAACTTCTTGCACGGCTACACGGCCAGCATCGTGCTTTTCGAGCCATCGGAATCCTGACCCCGACACATGGTTGGCCGTGCCGCGGCCGGCTCGCTGCGCTCAGAGCCCTCCCCGTAATTGCACCAGGATCAACAGCGCATCGAAATCGATATTGGTGGTGAACCGAACCGAGTTGCCCGTCCTCTCGAGTTGCGTACGCTGCAAGACCTGGCTGGCCCAGAGATCGGCAAACTTGGCGATCATGAGACCTTCCACCCCTCCTTTGTTGACCAGCGCGATCTTGCGAAATTGACGCGTCAGGGAACTTGCGGCATTCCGGGCCAGCGTCAACAGCGCCTGCCCGGTCTGGTGAGTCGTCTCCGCCCCCTGTACCGTCCCGGCGACATTCAAAGAGGTGATCTCGACCTGATCGCCGACAAGGTTCAACCCGAACGAAATGCTTCTTGCACTTTCCCAGATCGGGGCAACTGGAGAGGCAAATAGCATGAGCTCGATCGCCCCGCTCTCCATCAGGAGTGGATCCGTCATTCCTCGTACGTAAGCTGCGTCAAACGCCATCGCGACCTGCGTCGCTCGACGCCCGACCAGGCCTCGGACCATGCGTGTTTGGCAGTCTGTCCCTGAGGCTGCACCGGGATCTTGGCGACCGCCGCCTCGTCACCGACAATTGCCGTTCGATCATCGGCAGTCACGAGCGAGAATCGATGCTTACCGCCGATCTCCTTGAGCGCCGAGGCCGCGGCCTTGGCATCAATGGGAGCTTTCGTTTTGACGATCAATGCTCCTTGCTTCAGGATCGAAAGGTCATCCTTGAGAACGGTTTCGAGGTCGGTCTTGAACTGGACGTAGATGATCTGTTCAACCGACTCGGGCGACAGCCCGGCGGTGGCCGCTTTTGCAAGCCACTGCTTGATCTCATCCGAGGACCGAGCCAGTGTGAGCAACGATTGAATACTCTCGTCGCGGGCCAGCGCTGAGGGCCGGAACGCGACAACCCCCACGGCATCCGCCGGCACCCGCGAGAGGTCAAAGGGGACTTCCGTGTTGCGCGGCGAGGGCGCCGTGGGATCGCTGACGATGGCTGGTCCGTTATCGGCGGCCGGTGCGAGCGGGGCTCGCAGTGCCGTGACCAGAACAGCGGCCAGACCGAGAACTCCGAAAGTCATCCAGCGGGCGCGCCTCGAGCCCGGTTCGGTCGCGTCTCCAAACGCTTTGTCACGCTGAAGCATGTCGATCCTCCTTAAAAACAGACCATCAAAAGCCAGCATGGAACAGTCGAACCGGACACTCCCGGCACGGCCAGCGTCGTGCTGCAAAGCGATCCGTGCCAGAGTCGTCAAGTACTTCACGCGGCCGCCGGCCAGGCGGATGCCCCAGAGATCGGCGGCAAGCTCCTGCTGGAGCTTCAGTCTTGCCATCAGCCAGTGGGCGATCGGATGGAAGAAATGGACCAGAACACACAACTGACCGGCCAGCCGTTTCGCGAAATCACCGCTCCGGATATGGGCCAGCTCGTGCGCCAGGACCACCCGGCATTCGTCTTCGCTCCAGGCGCGCCATCCGCAAGGAAGCAGGATCGAGGGCCGGAGAAACCCGACCGTCGCCGGCAAGCCGGCAGTGGTCGACTCGCGAAACGCCACAGTTCCTCGATGTTCGAGAGCTGCGATCAGCTCACCGGCAATTCGCAGGAGCCGTTTGTCCTCGATCGGTCGGCTGCCGGCCACACACCGCCGCAACCCGAGAACTGCCCAAGCAAAGCGGATCACGCCGACCGCCCACCCCAGAGAAAGCACCGCCAGCAACCATACCGGCCAGCTAGCGAGCGGCTGGAATCGTACGAAACCAGGAAAGACCGGCTTTGCCGCCGCGCCATTCGCCACCTGCGGCATGGCGGAATCTCGATGTTCCGGGGCATTCCGTGGCGCGACTCGGGGCGACCTGGAATCGGTCTTTGAACTCGTGTTCGTCGCATCAATCTTTCGTGACAGACCAATTCGCGGATCGCGGACCGCGGGTTCTGTCCTCGCGACAACCGATACCGAGGAGGGAAGTCCGGCGAAAACCGATGGAACCCCGGCGCGATCCCGAAGCGACGGCGAATGGACGACCCACCCACGCGGCCAGGGTGCCAGCGACAATCCCGCCGTGAACACCAGTGCGATCAGCCCGGCGTGTGCCGCCATCGCCCCGAACTCCGGCCCTCGTCGCCGCGACAGGCGGACGACCATCACCATGGCAACCAGCCCCACCACGGTGCTGCGGGCCAGGTAGGCCAGGAGTGCCACGGCCAGGTCGTTCATGGCTGATCCTCGCCCAGGATTTTGCGTAACTTCGCCCGTTCCTTGGATGTCAGCCGACGCTGCTCGACGAGCCGGACGAGCAACTGCTCGCTCGACCCTTTGAAGACCCGTTCGAGCACGTCTCCCAGCAGCCTGCGCGAGACATCCTCAAACGAGCGTGCCGGGCGAAACCGCGCCGGGCGGCCCTCGTCAATGACCTCGAGAAACGCTTTCTCATGGAGAATCCGGACCAGCGTGGCGATCGTCGTGTAGGCGCGATCCAGCCCCGAAGACGCCAGCGCGTCGCGGACATCGGCGATCGTTGCCTCACCCCGTTCCCAGAATACGTGCATGATCTCGAGCTCGCGCTCCGTCAGTTCCCTGGCGATCGGCCGCACCATCGCACTGGATCCCCAATCAGGTAAGTCTCGCGAACTTTGGTTAATTAGTAACGGCGGCCGAGTATACCCACCCGGACCCGGCTGTCAATGGAGCAAGTTGTCGAATTCGGGAGCCGTTGCCTCACTTCTCCTGCCCCGATCAAGGTAAAGTGTGGGGATCTTGGGAATCGGATCAGGCGGTCGAGGTCTGGTGCAACGCGCTTCAGCGCGTGGGCACCTCAAGGAATTGGAACCAGGAGAACCAAGATGCGAAGAACTGCATTGGTATTGCTGATCGGCCTCTTGCCCGGAGCACTGCACGCTGGCGAGAAAGCGTTTCGACCGGGAGAAGTCTGGCCGGACAACAACGGGGTGCCCATAAACTGCCACGGAGGCGGGATACTCGTTCTCGGCGAGACGTTCTACTGGTTCGGGCAGCACATGATCGAAGGCGAGGCGGGCAACGCCGCCCAGGTCGGCGTGCACGTTTACTCGTCGAAGAATCTTTACGACTGGAAAGACGAGGGGATCGCCTTACGGGTTTCCGAAGATCCCAAAAGTGACATCACCAGGGGCTGCATTCTCGAGCGTCCCAAGGTGCTCTACAACCGCAAGACAAACAAGTTCGTGATGTGGTTTCACCTGGAAACGAAGGGCGAAGGCTACGGGGCGGCCCGCAGCGGCGTGGCCGTCGCCGAGCAACCGGCCGGGCCCTATCGCTTCATCGCCAGTTTTCGCCCCAACGCCGGGGTCTGGCCGCTCGATGTCCCGACCGAACTGAAGCAGCCGTTGTTGGCCGATGAGGAAGCCCATGTTCGCAAGCTGCACCTGGGAGGGGGGCCGGTGCCCGATTTTCCTGT
>CAWCPP010000046.1:0-195541 GCA_963797295.1 uncultured Planctomycetaceae bacterium | reverse complement strand
CCATTTGCCTGTTGACGTAACTGGCGTGGACACAAGAGATTCCTGGTCAACACATCCGGGATTAGTTATGTCAAACGAAGCCAATTGTGCGCCGTGGCAAGGTGTGGATTTTCAGCGGGTGAAACTCCCGCCCGGCAAGTGGGTCGCTCCAGCCGGTAGCTATCGGAGCGACGGTGGAGGTAACAAAACCGTCGAAGCCTTCGAGAAACATGGGCCGCTTGGCGGCCCAGCGAGCAGGCAGGCCGTAACGCGAGTGAACGTTGAGCAATCCTCGAAAAGTTTAATGTGGGCGCCGACCCAGAAATTGGTTGGGGAAGGCCGCTGTCGGTGGGGATAACGCCGGCGCTTGTCGTCGGAGAAGCGACAGGAACCACTGAGCCCACCGGGGTAGTGACGATGGCATGCCTGTACACGGAGATCCAGCACAACACGGGAAGCCCCCACGGTGACGGCGTGTGACCGTCAACCGGAAGCCCGCGAGGGCCAGGCCGGGCCGTATCGGGGGTGGCGGACAGGCTCGTAGTAGCGAAGAAGCGGGGTAACTCCCGTGGAGCGAAGGGGCCTGAGTTCACAACCCAACGTCGACAAAGCTGAAGGCCGGGAGAGTGATGTGAGTCTAGTACCCCCAGAAAAGGTCGGCAAGCTGCAGACGGCGTTGCACACCAAGGCCAAGGAATCTCCCAACCAACGGTTCCACTCGTTGTACGACAAAGTGTACCGCGAAGATGTCTTGCGTCATGCCTACCACCGGTGCCGAGCCAACGGCGGAGCCCCGGGAGTAGACGGCCAGACCTTTGAGGACATCGAGACGCACGGACTGGACCGATGGCTGGAATTGCTCGCGGAAGAACTCCGGAGCCGAACTTATCGCCCCCAGGCGGTCCGTCGGGTTTATATCCCGAAGGCCGATGGCAAGCAACGACCTCTTGGTATCCCGACATTTGAGGATAAAATCCTCCAGCGTACGGTCCTGATGGTGCTGGAGCCCGTATACGAGGCCGACTTTCTGGACGCCTCACACGGATTTCGGCCCGGACGGGGTGCCCACGGGGCACTTGCCTCGCTGTGGAAACAGGCGATGAACCTGGGATGCGGCTATATCGTGGACGTCGATCTTCGAAAGTTTTTCGAGATGGCATCTTGATGCCCTCCTAAAAACGCAAGGAGTTGAGCTTCCCCGCCCGGAGTTGCCGGAACCGGTCGAGGGTCTCGGGGGTGTCGGGGAACAGATAGAGCTTCCGTTCGGCGTCGAGCGCGACCTGAATCGTGCCGTTGTGGATCCGGTCGTAGATCCAGCTCCGTTCGAGCTCCCAGCTTCGCGGTGAGTTGCGGCACCGTCAGGAAGCCCGGGATCCGCCGTCGGGTGCGATTGCCTGCGGTCGCGGATCAGGCCGTGGCGGAGGCGGACGATCTGCACGGAGCTGCGCAGGACCGTCGTGTGTCGCGGGGAGTGGTGACCCCGATCGGTCAAACATCGGGCGATCTCTTCATCGGATTCTCCCCTGCCGCGCCATCTCCAGGATCGATCTCCTCGATCTCCCGGCCCGCCGAGAGGAGCGACCAGGAGCCGACGGTGACCGCGATGTCGGCGTCCGTCGTCTCGCCCCCCTTCCAGACCACCCGGCAGTGGACGCGGTCCGGGGCGATGCGGTCGGACGACGACCTTGTCGATCAGGCTCCGCAGCAGCGCCTTCTTCTGCTCGCGGGAGAAGCGATCGGCCCGCCACCACTCCGGGATCCGCTCGCCCGGCCTCCGTGAGCACCCGCCGTGTCTCGGGGTCGAGTTGAGATGCTATTGATCTGCTCATGCTGTTCTCGTTCGAACGCGTCCTCGGCCTGCTTCAGTTCCCGCAAGGCCGCCTCCCAGCGTCTCTCCAGTTCGGCGGCCACCAGGCGGTTGTCGGGGTCGGCCTTCTGGTACTGGCGCTCGGCCAGGCCCGCCTGATAGCGGAGCCGTTCGATCTGCTGCCGTCGTGCCCGGCGGACCTGCTCGCGTTCCTCGGAGACCGAGGCCATGACCCGGTCGAAGACATCCAGTTCCGCCGGGGCCAGCGCCTCGAAGAAGAGGCCGACGACGTGGTCGTCGATCGGGTCGCCGGGGATGCGCTGACAGACCGGAACCTGGGTCTGTTGCCGGAGCGAGTTGCACAGGTATTGCGTCCCGCCCTTGTACTGCACGACCATCTTGTGGCCGCACTCGCCGCAGTGGACGAGGCCGTGCAGCAGGGCCTTCCCCGGCCGCGGGACGCCCCGGGTCTTGTTCCGGTCGTACTCGCTGTGGTTGTCGCGGATCATGCCCTGGATCTTCTCATACGTGGCCCAGTCGATGTAGGGGGGATACACGTCCCGGATGTGAATTCGCCACTCGGAGACCGGCCGGGGTTTCTGGACCGGATGGTGATCGGGGCCGGTCCTCTCGGTCCGGGTCCGGCCGTAGACGAACGACCCGGCGTAGGCCGGGTTCTTGAGGATCGCGCCGACGGAGGAGACGGTCGGGCGTCGCCAGGCGACGTCGCCGAACTTGTCACGTCGTGGGACGAACAGAGACTCGGTATTGAATGAACGGACGACCGCGGCGAGGGACCGGACGCGGAGGAAGGTGGCGAAGACGAGGTCGATGCGATCCTGGACTTCCCGGTCGGGGCGCTTCACGACGCGGCCCAGCGCATCGCGGGAGAGCCCCACGGGCAGGGTCAATGCGAGCTCGCCGCGCTGGGCCTTATTGAGCAGGCCGGCCGTCAGCCGGGCCTTGATCGTATGGAGCTCCAGCTCCGAGATCTGGCCCTTCAAGCCGAGCAAGAAGGCGCCCGTTGATCGTGGCCGGGTCGTAGATCCCGTCCCGGTCGCCGATGAGGCAACGGCGATAACCGCACAGGTCGAGGACCTGATACCAGTCGGTGCAGTTCCGTGACAGCCGTGTGACATCGTAGGAGAAGATGATGCCGACCTGATCGAGGGTGACCCGGGCGACGATCTCCTTGAATCCCTGCCGGCCCTGGGTGGTGCTGGCGGTCCGTCCGAGGTCGGCGTCGATCACCTCGATGGCGTCGTCCGCCCAGCCGCACTCACGGGCCCGTTGCCGGAGGGCGTACTGGAGGCGTTGACTCTCCTGGTTGGTGAGGACCTGGTGCGGGTTCGACTGCCGGATGTAGATGAGGGCCTTGCGGCCGAGGTGGAACGGTGTGATGAGTTCGGAAATGCTCATGGATGATCTCCGCGCAGATGGCCGTGATGTCGTCGATCGCCTGTTGCCTCAAGGGTTGCGAGAGTCTTCGCCAGATGTGCCGGGGCTGTGGCATGACGTGTCACCCTCCGTGACCAGGGAAAGGAGCTCCTGGACGGCTTCCCGGGTCCATTTTGTGCGGAAGGGGCCGGATTTGGCTCGGTGCCAGGCTGGTCGAGGAGATGGGGATGCGGAGCCGCATCGTGTCGCGATAGGCCACGAACACGAACGCGGTGTGGCGAGGTTGACGGGTGATCGAGATGACGGGGAAGCGGCGTCCGAAGAGGGGATGGGTCGGGTCGGTTACCTCGACCTCCTCGGAGAGGGCTCGGGCGGGTTGTTGACAGGGGTATCAAGGCACGGCTTCGTTCGACAGCATACCCCACGCCGAGTTGATGAAATCGGTATCCCGGCGGGTCAGTGACGGGTCATTCCTGGCGCTGATCAAGATGTGGCTTGAGATGCCGGTGGAAGAGACTGACGATGAAGGGGAATCGCAGCCGAACGACCCGCAACAAAGACGAGGGGAAAGGGACCCCACAAGGGGCTCCGATCTCACCATTGCTCTCGAATCTGTACATGAGAAGATTCGTGCTGGGCTGGAAGGGTCAGAAAGCGACGCGGAACCTGCCCGCTCGGATTGTGAACTACGCCGATGACTTCGTGATCTGCTGTCGCAGTCGCGCCGATGAGGCGATGACCCAGATGCGGAGCATGATGGAACGGCTGAAACTGACAGTCAATGAGCGGAAGACGCGTTTATGTCGCCTTCCTGAAGAGACGTTCGACTTTCTGGGTTACACGTTCGGGCGAAACTACTCGCCGAGGACGGGTGGGGCTTACCTTGGGCCCAAGCCGTCCGGGAAGAAGGTCTCGGCGTTGTGCGCGGAGATCAGCGAGCTGACGACTCGAGCAAGTACGGGATTGAGCGCGGCGGAACAAGTGAATCGGCTGAACAGGAAACTGCGAGGCTGGTCCAACTACTTCCGTCTGGGGACGCTCTCGCGATCGTATCGCAAGATCGACTTCCACGTGCAAACCCGTCTACGCCGTTGGCTTTGCGCCAAGACCGGGCGTCAAGGAAGCGGGACGGGCATCTACCCGAACCAGCTCCTCTACGGCCAGTTGGGCTTGATCCAACTCGTCGGCTCCCGGCGCAGTGATTCCACGCAGAAGGGGGCGGTGTGAGCGTTGAGTCCGAGAGCCGGATGCCTTAATAGGGCACGTCCGGTTCGATGAGCGGGATGTGGAAACGGGGCATGGTTGAGATGATGTGACACCCGCAGACGAAAGAGCGGGACAACAGGGAACACTAACATCGACCTAAACCACCGCGCCACATCTCGACTCTACCGAAATCAGGCATAAGCGACACCAAATTATAGACTTAAGATCGACGCATGAAGATTTGCCAATGCGAAATGAAGCCAATTTCCCGGAGCGAGGACAGGGACATTCGATCACGCGGGGAGCAAGCTCACGTCGTGACCGGATTGGGCAGTCGCCGCCGCGCAGGGCGGCTGATATACTGGGTGGATCTGTTCCCTGGACTGGGTTGGCCTGCTCCGGCAGACGGGTCTCGTCGGTGAAACCCGTGTAGTACGAGCGATCCACGCGTGGGGCAACGCGGCGGGCCACTTCGTGGTAATGGTCGAAGGTCTGGCACTCGGAAAGGTGGTTGCTCATGACGATTGAGCAGGTGGACGCATATCTCGGGCAACATCGCGACGACTTCGAAACACAGCTCAAGGATCTGATCCGGATTCCCAGCGTCAGCGCCCAGCCGGATCATGATTCCGACACGCACCGCGCGGCAGTCTTCGTCCGCGACGATCTGGCCGCGATGGGGTTGCAGGCCGAGCTGATCCCGACCAAACGCCATCCGTTGGTTTATGCCGAATGGCTCACGGCTCCCGGTAAACCCACCGTGCTCGTGTATGGCCACTACGACGTGCAGCCGCCCGAGCCGCTGGAGCCCTGGCTCTCTCCGCCGTTCGAGCCGACCATCCGCAACGGCATCCTCTATGCCCGGGGAGCGACCGACGACAAGGGCCAGATGTTCACCCATCTGAAGGCGGCGGAGGCCTGGCTGAAGACGGCCGGGAAGCTTCCCGTGAATGTCAAGTTCTTGATCGAGGGAGAGGAGGAAATTGGCGGCGAGAATCTGGAGGCCTATGTCGCCGAGCACCACGAGCGGCTTGCCTGCGATTATGCCGTGATTTCCGATACCAGCCAGTTTGCCCCCGGGATTCCGGCAATCACCTACGGACTGAAGGGGCTTGCCTACTTCGAGATTCACGTCCAGGGAGCCAACCGCGACTTGCACTCGGGCACCTACGGCGGCGCCGTAGCCAACCCGCTCAACGCGCTGGCGACCATCCTGGCCAGCTTGAAAGGCACGGATGGTAAGATCCGGATTGAAGGCTTTTATGACGCTGTCAAGCCGCTCGAGGACTGGGAACGCGCGCAGTTCGCCCGGATGCCATTTTCGGAAGCCGAATTCCAGGCCGATCTCGCCGTGCCGGAGCTGGTAGGAGAGGAAGGCTACAGCACGCTCGAGCGAAAGTGGGCTCGTCCGACGTGCGATGTTCACGGCCTCTTTGGCGGCTACTCGGGCCCCGGGCCCAAGACGGTGCTGCCCTGCAAGGCCGGGGCAAAGGTCAGTTTCCGGCTTGTTCCCGACCAGGATCCAAAGACGATTGGCGAGCTCTTCCGCGCCCATGTCCGCAAGGTCACTCCACCGGGAGTTCCGTCGAAGTGATCACTCATCACGGTGCGCCGGCCGTACTGGTCAGTGTGGATAGCCCCGGCTTCCGGGCCGCGGTCCGGGCCATCGAGGCGGGTTTCGGCACCAATCCCGTTTTCATCCGCGAAGGAGGATCCATTCCGGTCGTGGGGCTGATCAAGCAGCATCTGAAAGTGGACACGCTGCTGCTTGGGCTGGGGGCAGAACGACGATAACCTGCATGGCCCCAACGAGAAGTTTTCGCTGGCCGATTTTCACCGGGGCATCAAGGCTCCGCGCACTTGCTCCAGGAACTGGCGAACGAGCCGGAGTAGAGACCAATACCGTTGAATGAACCGCAAAGCTCTGATAGGTCATGACTTAAATCACCCTCTCCCCTTGCGGGAGAGGGTAGGGAGAGGGATTGTCCATTCGGCCACAGCCGGTGAACCAGGCCATCGGTGGTGCCCATCCCCCTCTCCCCAGCCCTCCCCCGCAAGGGGGGAGGGAGCCAGAAGTGCCTGCAGGGCCATGATTTGTGGCTCAGTCAACGGTATTGGCCTGGAGACCCGTTCAGAAACCCGTGGCAGGCCGCGCGGGTCATCAAGCTTCTGGCAGGAACCAGCTCTTTCCTGGCTGAAATGGACAACGTCCGCGGAACCGGTCAATCGAGGCTAACTCATGCTCGACCTGAAATACGTCATCGCCAACACCGAAACCGTGCGGCGGAATTGCCGGAACCGAAATGTCCCCGACGATGTGCTCGAGGATATCGACCGCGCCGTCGCTCTCGAGGCCGAGCGCAGGGTGCTGCTCTCGACCGTCGAGGAGATTCGCCGCCGCCAGAACGAGGTGGCCCAGGCCACCGGCCGCGAGAGAGATCCGGAAAAGCGGTCCGCGCTGATTGACGAAGGCAAGCGGCTCAAGGCCGACGTCAGCGACCAGGAGGATCAGCTCCGGGTCATGGACGACGAGATCAAGCAGCGGCTGCGGCGGGTCCCCAACATGACCCATCCCGACGCCCCCGTCGGGGTCACCGAGAATGACAGCCGCGAGCTCCGCAAGGTGGGAACTCCGCGAACATTCGACTTCCCGGTCAAGGACCACGTCGAGCTCGGCAAGTCCCTCGACCTGATCGACTTCGAGACCGGCGGCAAGGTAGCGGGCACCGGCTTTTACTTTCTCAAGAACGATGCCGTGCTGCTGGACCTGGCGCTTCAGCAGTTCGCCGTCCGGACCCTGGTCGATGCCGGCTTCATACCGATCATCACTCCCGACCTCGCCCGTAACAGCATTCTGGAAGGCATCGGCTTCACACCCCGCGGAGCTGAAACCCAGGTGTACTCGATCGAGGAAAGCGACCTCAGCCTGGTCGGCACCGCCGAGATTACCCTGGGCGGCATGCTCGCCGACGAGTTGCTCGAGGAAAGCCAGTTGCCGATTCGCTATGTCGGGCTGTCACACTGCTTCCGCACGGAGGCCGGCGCCGCTGGCCGCGCCAGCCGGGGATTGTATCGTGTTCATCAGTTCACTAAAGTCGAGATGTTCGCGTTCACCACGCCAGAGACCTCAGGCGCGATGCATGCCGAGCTGCTGGGAATCGAAGAGCGAATCTTCCAGGCACTCGACATACCCTACCGCGTGCTTGACATCTGCACCGGAGATCTGGGTGGCCCGGCCTACCGCAAGTTCGATCTTGAAGCGTGGATGCCGGGGCGTGGCGAGGCCGGCGAATACGGCGAGGTGACGAGCACCTCCGACTGCACCGACTACCAGTCGCGACGTCTGAATATCCGCTATCGGCCTGGCTCAGAAGGGAACGCGGTTTGTGCATACGCTCAACGGCACGGCCGTCGCGCTCTCGCGGGCATTGATCGTGGTCCTGGAGAATTACCAGCGCGCCGATGGGCGGATCGACGTTCCCGAAGTGCTCAAGCCCTACCTCGGCAAGGATGTGATGGGAAACCCCTGAGTCTCCCGCGTTTCAGCGCTCGAGCCGAAATGTCCGCGACCGTGACGGCCCCATTCGCCGCCCTCGGTCCAAGCCTGGCACCATCTCGGTCCGATAGAGAATTGGTATCCTTGTCCGCAACCAAGTTCGACGGCCCCTGGAGCGATCTCCCGATAACTCCTCTGAGAGGGAGGCAGATGCGTGCGAAACCCGCTCCTGGTGCCCGACCTGCGCGAACTGATTCAGAGCGGAGAAGTGGCCGCCCTGCGCGAATTCATCGAGGACCAGCACCCCGGACGAACCGCCGAACTAATCGAGGACCTGGAGGCCGAGGACGGCGACTCTCTGTTCCTGATCTTGCTGCCGCGTGTTCGCGCCGACGTCTTGAGCTATCTGAATACGGAGACACAGAACCGGATCGTCGAGGCCATGCCTCCGCAACAGGCGGCTGAGTTGCTGCACCATATGTCGCACGATGAACGTGCCGACCTCGTCAACCGGCTCGATGAGGAATTCGTCGATGTCGTGCTACCCCACCTCGCCCAGGCCGAACGCGAAGACATACGCCGGCTGGCCAGCTACGAGCCCGGAACCGCCGGCGCCGTCATGACCACCGACTACGTCACCCTTCCGGCACATATTACGGTGCGTGAGGCCCTCGATCGCCTCCGCCACGAGGCTCCCGATCGCGAGACCATCTATTACTGTTACGTCGTGGACCATAACCGGCGGCTGATCGGCTTCGTATCGCTGAAAAACCTGATCCTCGGCGCGCGGTCCGCCTTGATTGAAGACATCATGCAGCGCGATGTCATTTTCGGCCGCCTGGACGAAGACCAGGAGTCCGCCGCCCGCCAGATCGACAAGTACGACTTGCTCGCACTGCCGATCGTCGACTCCACCGGCCGGCTCGTCGGCATCATCACCCACGATGACGCCATGGACATCCTTCGCCAGGAGCAGACTGAAGATATCCTCAAGTTCGGCGGTGTCTCGGCCGATCCCGAGGCCGATACCGCTCCCTACTGGCAAAGCACCGTCATCGACGTCACCAGGCGTCGGATCAAGTGGCTCTTGATGTTATTTGTCGCCGAGAATCTGACCTATCCCGTGGTTCGCTACTACGAATGGATGACCGACCGCGACTACTTTCCCGTGCTCGCCTTCTTTGTCCCGCTCATGCTCGGGACGGGGGGTAACGCCGGCAGCCAGACCGTTGGCACCATCATCCGCGGAATGGCCCTGGGCGAGATCAAGGGACGCGACACCTGGAAGGTCTTGCTGCGCGAGTGGCTGATCGGGCTGTTCCTGGGTCTGATGCTCGGGACGGCCGGATTGCTCTATGCCCGCTACTGGCGAGGCCAGCCCTGGGCTATTTCCGCCGTGGTCGGACTGACGCTCCTGGGAATCTGCATGTGGGCCAATACCATCGGCGCTCTGGTGCCCCTGCTGGCCCGCAGGGCGGGCATCGACCCGGCTGTCATCTCCGCCCCGTTCATCAGCACTCTCGTTGACGCCACCGGACTGGTTATCTACTTCACAACCGCCATCGTGCTCCTGGTCCGCATGAATCACTGAAGATTTGTCGAATGCAGGACGGAGTATCGTGGGTTTCGTGTTATGAATTGTTGTATATGCGTCCGTGCAACCGCGATGTCGCCCACTGTGGCCGGCGACGGAACCAGACGAGTTCCACCGCATGAGCGTGGTAGGTCAAGCCCAGCATGCGCATGACAACCATTCCCTCGTAGAGCACAAACACCCAGAACGCCCAGAGGGCCACGGCTTCCATCCACATCCGGGGCATCCGGAAAAGCAGTCCGTAAACCCCGAGGCCGCCGAGAACGAGCGCGATGCTCGTGACGACGCAGGGGAGCACGTAAGCCCAGCCCATGCGGAGGATCGCGATCAGGACGGTTACCGGATTGGCGGCGACGATCGTCTCGTGCAGGAGTGCCGCCGCCAAGGCCATCTGGCCAAAGGCCGTTCCCACCACGACGAGATTCACAAGAACGACAGTATGCAGCCAGTTGATCTCGCGGCCGTAGCCCCAGTAGAAGGCCACCGGCAATCCCCCGAGAGCCACGCCCAAGAGCAGCGCCCAGATCCACCTTGCGATACCCTCCGAAATCTCGGCGGGATGCCACTCGGGCCAGCGTGGATGATCGTTCTCTCCCATGGCGCTGGCGACGAGGACGTAACCAAGAAACAAGAGCACGTAGCCCAGGGTCATCGCGAAGCTGAACATCAAGGGCAGAAAGATGGGAAGAACCATCAGCCCCAGCGCCCAGTTGCTCTTGGTCTGGTCCAGGAACGCGACAAAGTCAAAGATCGGCAGCGAGAGCATCCAGAGAACGGGTGGAAAAAAAACCAGGAGGCCCAATCCGGGCCCATCCGAGAGCGGGTAAAGGAGGCACTCGCCGATTCCCGGCATGACCCGGGGATGCCGCCAGCGGAGGACGACGTAAGACGGTTCGTCCTTCGAGCGAGCCACCACGCGAAGTGCCTGCGAGGCTTCAGGGTCGTACCAGCGCTTCGGTCTGGCCATGAGATCCTCGGCACGACTTGCTAGTTTCAGCCAGTGAGACGCCCGGCACCCTGGGTGGAAGCAGCCGCGACAAAGGCCGCTCCCGCACCGGGGCATCACCTAAGAAACTAGCAGACGCGATGCCATTCAGGCGAGACCCCTCTCACATGAGGCTGATCGACGACAGTCTGATCCGGGCCGTCGAGGATATGAATTCAGGAAACGAACACGAAACAGAAAAGAATCTCGGGAAGGGGATTGGGGAAGCTCGCCCAAGATCCTAGCTCTTGCAGTTCTTTATTTTACATATTCATTGATTCGTAGACGATAGTGTGCGATGAACGGGGCGCCGACGCGGGCTTCGGCGCCCCAGACTGCGAACGAACTTATCACCGCGTGATCTACTTACAGGCCGCTCAGATCCGCGGCGACAACGCGTGCTCCTTCCTTGAGGCGAAGGCGCTTGACCTCATCGGGCGTGGCCGAGACGGTCAGGCTTTTCTGGGGAGGCAGGCTCATGCCCTGAAGAATCGAAGGCGCGAGCTCGTCCTTGGCTTCGAGACCGCTGACGGCCAGTCCGTTGAGGATCAAGGGCGAATCGTTGACGATCTTGATCCGGAATGTTTCCTTGCCATGGAGGCGCGGCCCGTGGCCAAACGAGATACGCACCAACCGGGACACCATGGCTTCGGCGAGAGCGTCGGCGAGCCGAACCGACTGGCGCTCCCGCTGTTGCTCAGGGGTCAGAGAGGGCGAGTCGTGGGTCGCTTTGTCAGCGCGTGGCTCCAGCTCCGACAGCTTGAGGCGAAACCTGTCGACCAGGATCCAGTCCTTGCCGGAGGGATGGCTCTCGCTGAGCTTGACCTCGATCGCCGTTTGCGTGATCTCCGCACGACAGGCGATCGCCGGACCGGTGGGCTGCTCGGGCACACCTTCCTTCGCGGTCAGGCCTAGCACCGGGTATTTCTCCCAGAGCGAACGCAGGCCGGTGATCTGATCGCGATAAACATCGCTACTGGTCTTCACTTCCCAACAAAGCATTCCTGGATCGGCTTTTGGTGACTTTGACCCCTCGTTGCTTTCCCCAAGCCGCGCGACGAAGCCCTTCGCCAGGGCGATCTCATGGGCATTGCCCCATCCTTGGCAGAGCCGGCCGATGTCTTCCCAGGCAGCCCCAGCGGTTACGTACCAGAGAACCATCTGCGAGACAGTCGCGGGTGCCTTGGCCTCCGCCAGTCGTTTCAGTGCAGTGATCGTTCGCTTTTCCTCCGTCCACTGTTCCACACCGCTGATCCGCAGGGTTTCCCCCTCAGTCGGAAGGTTCGGAAGCATGTCCTCGCCAGGACCGTTCATGCTGACGACACTCGTCGGCAAGTGACGCTCCTGTTTTGGTTGGAGCGTGGTTTCAAGCGAGCCGGTTGGCGGCACCGATCGCATACCGCCGCCCATGCCGCCCATGCCACCGCCCATGCCACCCATACCACCCATACCACCCATCATCCCGCCGCCCATACCCATGCCGCCCATCATACCGATCCGCAGAGATCGTTGATCCCAGCTATCGTAATCGCCGCATAGATACATGACGAGCCGGGCAAGCATCATCATCCCCATCGTGGGAGGCATTGTCCTGGCCATGCCACCGCCCATGCCGCCACGCATGCCACCGCCGCCCATGCCGCCACGCATGCCACCGCCGCCCATACCGCCGCCCATCATACCGCCGCCCATACCGCCCATACCGCCGCCCATGCCCCCGCCCATGCCGCCGCCGAACTGGCCGGTTGAGCCCGAGACGATCAAACCGGGAGGCAATACGACACGAAGCTTTGAGCTGGTTTTGTTCGTGATCGAGAGAGTGATCCTGCCATCGCTCCTTCCCCTGGCAACCGCCGAGAGCTGCCCGGTGCGAACACCTTGGAGAACATCAATCGTCGCCGGCTCCGCGGCTGATTCTTGCGACTCTTGGGGCTGTGCTGGAGCCTCAGAGGTGGACACGGACTGCGCGGTTTTCTTGATTTTCGTGGTACGTTGCTTCTTCACCGTCTGAGCGACAGAGAGTGACGGCAGCGTAAGATTCGCAAGAAGCATCGCGCTAGCGCCGAAAATCACGAAGAATAGCCGTCTTGTTGAATAGGAATGCGCGTACATCGATCGAGCCACCTTTCCGGATGAGAGAAATGCGGATAAGCAGCCTGGGAGCCCGTGAGGGTGCCAGGCTTCCGGGTTGTGTTGAGATTGGCAAATCCTGGAGAGCAATGTCCGAGTGATCAATTACCCCGCAGAGGAAGCAGGATTCATGCAGCAAGTGGCGTGAGTCGCCAGAGCGGAAGCTCGTGCATCAAAGCGCGGCTCATGCGCGATGACGGATGGCTTCAAAGTTGAGCGCTCTGTGGAATGAGCACTCGAAATGGAGTGACCGCCTCAACATCTAAGAGGACGAGGAGGCGTTGTGCCGGAGAGGTCTTGGAAGCGGTCCTGCCTGATGACCGCGGAGGAGGGAAGAATTACGACGAAGGATCGCACAGTTGGCGGCGAGACAGTATCGTCGGAATTCCCCTTGGCAAACCCCACCACGGCCCGGAAGCCGTGAAACGCACCTGCGTGAGAGACGATTCGAATGCGGGCTACCGACCGTGTCGTGTCACTCTGCCGGGGGCACCGGAGTAAAGAGCGACCGGTAGGCGTTCGAAACGGAGCGGCCACATTGGCGATCACGACGATCAGCGCCAGGACCGAACGGAGACGGCAGCAGGACGAAGAGGGGGACATTGATTGTGCCTCTGCCATGTCACAAACACCGATGCCCACTAAGCATATCACCGAAGTTGCGAATGGTCAAGTAGTCGACACGAGACAAACCAAGAGTAATAAGAACAAGATAAGGAATCTTAAGAATTCCCGTGCACACGGTATCAAAGAGTCTGACGGACCAGAGCCCGCAATGGCACGTTTCAAACTCGATCAAACGTGCAAAAGCCGGAAAAACGGCCGGAAGCTGTCTTCCCGGCTAATCGTGGAGAGTAGTTCTCGTCAGAATTGGCCCAACTTCACCAATTCAACGCATGGAGCGACGAATGATTTTTCCATCGACGTTTCAAAACATGCCTGGCATTCCGCCCATGAAGCCGCCGCCGGGAGGCATCGAAGGTCCTCCGTCCTTGACGATGGCGGCTTCATCGGCGGCGATCCTGGTCTGGAGGGTCGGGTCGGTCGTGGAGTAGGCGGTCTTTAAGTTCTGCATGTCTGTGGTAATCGTGTTGATCTCGCTGGAGGGGACTCCGGCCTCCGTGAGAGCGGTCGTCAGATTCGATGTCGGGTCAGGGGCGGACGATGTGGAACTGGTGCTGGTCGTTCCGCTTGGTGGGGCGCTCGGACGCAAGGCCTGGATCTGGGCTTGGGTCAGCGATGAGAGTGCCTTCTGGATGGTGGCCTGGTCGGCCTTGACCGCTGACGTCAGGCTGGTCGGAATCTCCGACCGAAGCGTTTTCTCATCGATCTGAAGTGTCCTGAAATCCTTTTGAAGCTGGGCGCTGGGCGCCTTGGGGGGGGTACTGGTCGGGCTGGTGCTGGTAGGCGGAGCACCTTTCGGGCCACCGAGGAACCGCATGTCGTGTCCTGGACCGCCAGGAGCGCCGAGGAATGCGAACGCATGACCAGACCCGAGTGCGTTTTTCGCGTCGAGGGTATGTACGTGCGCGGCGGCATTGGTTCCTTTAGCCGCTGTTGCGTCCCATCCTGCGAACCCTTGCGGCGGCGTCCATGCCGCGTTCAAGAGTTGCCGCCCTTCCAGCAACTCGCACACTGGAGCCCGCCGTACCTTGGGGCGCGCTGTGTCCATACCCGAAACTTTCGAGCCGTCGAAAGCTTTCAGTAGTGTCTGCATCGATTTCATTGGATTGACTCCATTCGTCCGAGGGTCTCCGCCCACCCCACATTGGTTCATGGGCATCCTTCCCTCTCTCAGCGGAAACGGAGCGTCCAAGCGCACCCAAAAATCGCCAGAAACCCTGAAATGATAAGAATTTGGATCTCACTTCGGCGACTCGCATAAGACCCCGTATCAGAGGCATCGACCAAGCCGCCCCAAGGCTTGACTCAAAGTGGCAAAAACGGGTCGGTGCCGAGGAAACGACGGGATCGTTACCGGTCTGGATGCTCGGAGACAGGTGATTCACGTGTGGGTGGCCACAATCTTTGACTCATTACGTCGTTTTTGGTCAAGGCCGACCTCTTGGCTGCGAACACTTTCTTGAAACCGCTCCATATCAACTACAACGATGATCTAAAGGGGTCCGACGATGGACGAAAACTGGGAAGCCACGACCAAGCCGACGCAGATGATGCGAGAGATCTTGATCATTCCGAAACCAGGGCTGGGCATGCTGAGCATGTTCCTGGGCGGTCTGGTTTTTGCCGGGCTGTTGTTCTTGGCCGGCGCGGCGAGCTTTCCGCCACTGATCATTCTGGCCCTGCTGCTCGGGATCATTTGCGTCTTCGGCTTGATTGGCCTGTTCACGGTCAGCCCGAACGAGGCGAAGGTGCTTCAGCTCTTTGGCAACTATGTGGGCACTGTTCGGGAACCGGGCTTGCGATGGGTTAACCCGTTCTTCACGAAACGAAGCATCTCGTTACGGGTGCGAAACTTCGAGAGCGAGCGGCTGAAGGTCAATGATCTGGCGGGGAACCCGATCGAGATCGCTGCCGTGGTCGTCTGGAAAGTTGTCGACACGGCCGAGGCGCTCTTCCACGTGGACAACTACGACAATTTCGTGCATGTCCAGAGCGAGTCGGCCTTGCGCAACATGGCCCTCAGTTACCCCTACGACGCTCACGTTGAGGGTGAGATCGCACTCCGAAGCCACACGGCACAAGTTGCGGAACACTTGAAGACGGAAATCCAGGAACGGCTCACGCAGGCAGGCGTGGAAGTACTGGAGGCCAGGATCAGCCACCTGGCGTATGCCCCCGAGATTGCCCATGCCATGCTCCAGCGTCAGCAGGCCAGTGCGGTGGTCGCGGCCCGTCAGAAGATCGTCGAAGGCGCCGTCGGCATGGTCGAGATGGCCCTGGAAATGCTATCCAAACAGCACATCGTTGAGCTGGACAACGAGAAGAAAGCTGCAATGGTCAGCAATTTGCTGGTCGTGCTCTGCTCCGAGCGCGGCACCCAGCCGATGGTCAATGCGGGCAAGTCGCCCTGAGAACCAAGGAAGAAAACTCGGTCATGCGCCGAGAAGCTCAAGCGGCAACCGTTACTTGACCTTCTTTTTGGAGTTTGCGCCGGTCATCTCATCGAGCACGGCGCGAACTTCCTTGGCTTGGCCGGCATCGAGCGGGTGAGACTTCAACAAATGGAGCACCAGCAACCCGGGCTCTCCCTGATAGAGCTTATCGACCAGATTTGAGAGCCGCTTCTGGCGAACTTCCTGGGACGAGATTGCCGGCTTGTAGACAAACGCCAGATCGCTCCGGTCGCTGGTTACCAGTCCCTTGGATTCCAGCCGGTCGAGCAACGTTGCCACCGTCGCATAAGACCACTGACGACCCGCGGCCCGTAACGTTTCCAGGGCCTCGCGGACCGTGGCCTGACCTCTGTCCCACAGCACTTTCAAGACATCGAGCTCGGAATCGGGAATCGTCGGAGGACGTTTGGCCATCGGAAGTCATCTCGACAAGAGGGGGTTCGCCAGCCCTGACCTCGCTCCCGGACAAAAACCGCGGCCGAGTGCCAGGTCGGACCCGGAACTGACTATTTACCAGCATGAATGCGCATCCTAAGACAATTGTCTCACAACGTCAATCCCCCACCTCAGAACCCTTTCGGAAGCGCTCTGAAACCGTCAAGCTGGCCGCGATCTGGAAAATCCACCGAATGCCCGGATATCCGTCGAGCACCTAAAGGTCTTATAATCCGAGAGGAGCGACGAAGTACATGCTGGGCTTCAGACAGTCTGTCGGTCTGACAGTCCACTGCCAGGAGCAGTCCTGGCAGATTCGGACAATTACGAACTCTTTCAGGAGGTCACGATGAAGCGACAGCTCGGACTGGGAATCGCACTGGCTTTGCCGTTGGCGATCACCGCTTGGGGATGTAATGGCGAACAGATCGAATCGGGAGTCAAGGCGACCGGATCGAATCTTGAGAAAGCGGGCGGAGCCATCGAGAAGGGTACCAAGAATCTGGGCGATAAGCTCAAGGAATCGGGTACCGGCTCCAAGCTCGAAAACGCCGCGGCGACGACGGGTTCGGTGATCGAGAAGGGTGGAGAAAAGACGCGCGAAGTGCTCGACAAGACGGGCGAGAAACTCAAGGAAGTTGCCCCCGCGGCCGGCAACGCCGTGGACAAAGCCGGTGACAAACTCAAGAGTCTTGAAAACAAAGCTGGCGAGAAGCTCAAAAACCTGGGCGACAAGGCGAAAGACATCATCAAATAAGATGTCCGCCATAGCTGTTCGCGCAGACATCTCGAACTGCGGTCCAACTGCCATAGGCCAGGTTTACATTTTGCTGCCGATCAACCAAGGGTGGTCCGAGGTGACCGCCCTTGCAGACTCTTTGCCCGTTTCAGAGGTCGTGTCGGCAGTCCGTGAGTGTTTCAAGGTCTTGACGGACCGCACGCCGGATCTCGAACATAAGGTAGGGGTTCTCCGCCGAGATCATCCGGAGCCGGCTCGTGGGTTTGCACCTCTTCTGGGTCGGAAGCTGGGCTCCCGGTCAAACTCCTGGCGCCCTTTCTAGAATACCGGGGACTGTTCTCCGAAAAACATCGGGGATAAACTGGCGAGCGGGGCCGAGAAAACTCGTGCGGACGAGGCCGGTTCATTTTCAACGGCGCGTGGAGACGGGCGATGGGGCAAGCCGGTTCCGGGACCACGCATGGCTTGCAATGTCCCGACTGTGCAACCGATCTGGAACTGGCTCCCGAGGGATCCAACGGAGTGCTTCGGTTGCTCTGCCCCTCTTGCGGAGGCCGCTTTCGTGCCGCCTTTCAGAGCATGGTGGTTCCCGCAGCCGCCCCAGAGGTGACAACTCTGGCTCCGATCACCGTGGGGCCCCTTGCCCTCCGCTGGCGCGCCTTGGTGCTCCGAATTCTCGACCATCTTTACTGGTCGGTCACAATCGCCGGCTCGATCATCTTGCTGGCCCTCGGCGGATTTATTCCGGTTCTCCGAGGCTGGCTCGACGAGGAGATTTACGGCTGGACCGACGTGGTCAGGACTCTCGGCGGAATCTGGTTTTCCGCCGAAACAAGCAATCCCGACTCCGATCTCGGTCCGGTCCTGGCTCGAGTTGACGCCCCCCTGCTCTTCTCCTCGATCGACACGGTGGCACGGCGGCTCGGGGTGAAACCGCCGGGACAGGTGCGCTTGACTTACCTGCCTTGTTGCGGAGTCGTGGCCTGGGGACGGTCGCAGGCGTTGATCATCGGTCTTCCACTCCTGCGCGTGTTGACTCAGGTTGAACTGCGGGCAGTGCTGGCCCACGAACTCGCTCACCTCGCCCGCGGCGATGCGACCCGCGCCGCGCGATCGGCCCGTTTTGTCGAGGGACTGGAACTGGCCGTCGAGCAGGCCGGGGCGCGGGCTCGTGGACCGCTTGGAGCCTGGGCGCGGTTCTGTCTCCGCGAGGCGTTGTGGCTGATCGAGCCGGTGGCGCGCGGACAGGAGGCACGGGCTGACCGGATGGCGGCGATCATCGCAGGGGGAGGGGCCGCGGCTTCTGCCCTTGTAAAGGTCGCCGTGGTGCAGCCCCTGTTTCGCGAGGTGCTCGCGTGCTACGATCCGAATGATCCCCAGTTTCCCAATCTCTACGCCTTTTTTCGGAGCTTCTGGTATCGATTGCCGGTCGAGTCGATTTCGGCGATGAGGTTACAGGTCCTGACCAGCCAGCATCGGACGCATGATCCCGCACATCCTCCCCTGCCCGATCGCCTCGCGCTGATCCAGGCGTATGCCGATCACGCCTGCGTTAATGGCGATAGTCAACCGGCCACGACGTTTCTTGGCGACCTGGAGATTTTCGAGCAGATGCTCCACAACCGGCTCTTCGGTCTACCCAGTATCGAGCCCACCGTCTTTCACCGCGCTGGGTCATGAGAGGCGAGAGCCAGTTGTGTCGCATGAGGCTGAAATCGCTCAGTACGCGTCCGCGCTGATGAGTTCCCTGCCGTAGCGCGTGGTCAAGGCATACCAGGTCGCCTTGTCCATCGTCGACCGCAGCCCATGGACCGAGCCATCGCAAAATACGAAGTAAGTCAGAGAGCTATGATAAGAGCCGGGGAACACCATCGGCAAAAAGGGGTCGGGGGGTTGGGGCGGCGGCGGGATCAGGTAACCGCTGGGAAAGTATGGCGACGGTCCCACATCAAACTCGCTACCTCCATAGCCGCCCACATTCCAGCCCTGTGAGTCTCGCTTCTCGCCGACCATGAGAGTATTCGCCATGCCGTCCCGGATGTCTTGTGCCCGGATGCAAGTGGTTGGACCCAGCTTGGTGGTGGCCTTGACGGTCATCATCACGCCGAGATACGCCCCTTGGGAGGTTTTGCTCTCGGTGGTCGTGTAATCACTGCCCAGCGAGTTCAGGCTGCCGCCCCAGTTGGCGGCGTAATTGCACTTCGCGAAAACGGAACCAGCGGGATACAGGGTACCGTTGAACTGCTGGATCTGAGCAGACGGCATCGTGTTCGAGGGCAGCGGTGCTTCGGGACAGAGCAAGGTCGACATGACGGTGCCCACCACCGTGGTGTTGGACGGGTCATAGTTCTCGACCAAGAAATTGTACGCGTTGTACATCGGCCGCTGATCGAGATCGGGCAATACCAGCATGAAACAGCTATGATTGTTGCCATGACCTGTCCCCGCGACGCAGCTCATGGGCAGCACGTTGCGCTGGGTGAGATAGCTCGAAATCGCGATTCCAATCTGTTTGAGGTTGTTCTGGCATTGGGCCCGCCGCGCGGCGGACCGCGCCGATTGCACGGCCGGCATCAGCAGCCCGACTAGCACGCCGATGATCGCGATGACGACCAGCAGCTCGATCAAGGTAAAGGCCCGACGCATTGGTCCCTCCCGGGCCAAAAGCCGCGCCATCGCACAGCTTTTAGTGAAAAACCGATGACTCACGAAGTTTCGAGGAATACTCACGCATCTTGAAGTGCCGATGTCAGGGAATTCTATGCCTGCACTCTTCCTAAAACCAGAGGGCCTTGTCCACAACATTGAGCAGCATCTGGCCGCGTGCGAACCTGCCCACGTTGTCGACGAGCGTCGCCAGGTGCCGCGAGGCGATCACCGTGGAGTAACCTGCAGTGTGCGGTGTGAGGATCACATTGGAAAAGTCCCAGAGCGGGTGACCGGCGGGCAGCGGTTCGACCTCGTAAACGTCCAGAGCCGCACCAGCCAATCGTCCCGCGCGAAGGGCCGCGACAAGGTCGTCCAGCACCACGATGGCCCCTCGTCCTACGTTAATCAAGTAGCTCGTGTGACGGAGCAACGATAAGGTGGTGGTGTTGAATAACCCCACGGTCTCGGGGGTTTGGGGAGCGGCGATGACGGCAAAATCGCTCCAGGCAAGCAAATCGCCCAGGCGATCGATCCCGTCGACCCGCTCGACTCCGTCCGGCGGCAGGACCCGATCGGGACGACGGTCCACGCCCCGGACCGCCATTCCAAAAGCACCCGCGCGACGGGCGATTTCACACCCGATCGCACCCATGCCGATGATGCCCATCGTCGCGTCAGGCAGGAAAATGGTGGCCCGATCCATGGCTCCCACGAGCCCCGGCCCGGCCGCATTGCTCACCCGTGCCGCCTCCCCTCCAATGGGCTCATAACGGTGCTCCATCTGGCGGCGAATGTAGATGTGCAAGTTCCGGGCAAAGCAGAGAACATAGCCCATCACCTGATCGGCAATAACGTCGCCAAAAAGCCCGCGCATGTTGGTGAGCACGCAAGAATGCGCCGCCAGCTCGGGAAACATGTAATGCTCAAGGCTGACCGTGAAGGCCTGAACCCAGCGTAGGCGGTCCGCACGGGCAAGCATCGCCAGCGTGATCTTTCCCAGCACGCCGTCAGCGTCTGGCATCGCCGCTTCGGCTTCTCCTTCGCGCGCCGCGTTCACCCACTCTGCCTCGGGAGCCGCCGCGCGTAGTGCCTCGTATCGCTCGGGCTCGACTGCAGGATGGATGATCAGCTTCATGGGCGACATCTCATATCGCGAAATGCAGAAAAACGGCCACGCGGATGCCCTCTTGCTTGTGCAGTCCGTTCCGACAGCGATCGGCGGAAGCCCGATCGCGCTTGCAACCCTATCGAGGATAGCCTTCCCGGAGCCGCCGGGGCCAGCGGTCTCTGCCCGTCTGGTGCGTTCCCGGCTGATTCTCAGGGCTTCCTCACGAGACAACAGTTGGGATACTGTTGAATGCGCCGAATCGCTGAGATCAATCGCGCATGCCAGAAGACCGGGTTCCAGTGATATGCCCATGAATTTGAGAGCAGCGATCGAACACCACCAGCAGGGCCGGATCGAGCAGGCAGCACGCCTCTACGAAGCGATTCTGGCTCAGGTGCCCGACCACCCCGATGCGCTCCATCTTCTGGGTCTGATCACTCTCCAGCGCGGCGATGCCGCCCGGACGGTCGCATTGGTTAGCCGGGCGATCGAGGTCCATCCCTCCGCGGCGGCTTACCACGCCACTCTGGCCACGGCGTTCTCGTCGCTCGGACAGCTTGATCAATCCGCCGCCTTCTATCGGTCTGCCCTGAAACTTCAGCCCAACGAGCCCTCAACCCATTGCAACCTCGGTGCAACACTGATCGACCTGGGGGCCGTGGACGAGGCAATCAGCCACTTCCGCGAAGCGATTCGTCTTCAACCTGATCTGGCCGCCGCGCACAACAACCTGGCCAACGCGTTGCGGCTCAAGGGAGACTGGGCGTCGGCAATAGCATGTTTTCGCAAGGCCGTTGAACTCGACCCCGGCTCGGCCGAGGCCCGGAGCAACCTCGGCGAGATCCTGCTCGAAATGGGCAACCCGGTGGAGGCACTGACGCATTGCCGGGAAGCTGTACGGCTGCGTCCCGGTTTTCCACTCGCACTGAGCATACTTGCTAATGTTCTCCAGGAACTGGGCCAGCTTGAGGAGGCCCAGGTGTGCTTTCGCAAGGCCATCGCGCTGGCACCCAACCAGGCTGGGGCGCACGCCTCGCTGGGGGGACTGCTTGAAGAGCTGGGCGACATCGAGCAGTCCGAGCTCGAGCTCCGCGAGGCGCTTCGACTTTATTCCCGGCACGCCGGTGCGCTCGCCAGGCTGGCCACTCGGCTCCGGGACAAGCTACCGGAAGCCGATAGAGCGACGATCGAGTCGCGACTCGCCGACTCCGCCCTGCTCGCGCGCGATCGCTGGACACTCGAGTTCGGCCTGGCCCAGGTGGCCGACGCCCGCGGCGAATACCAGCGCACCGCGGAACTCGCCCGCGACGCCAACGCACATCAGCAAACGGATTTCGAGGAGCGGGGCAAAGCTTACTCCCCCGCGGCTCACCGGGCACTCGTCGATCGCCTCCTCGGCACGTTCACCGCCGACTATTTCGAGCGAGTTCGCGGCTTCGGTCTCACAACCCGCCGACCGGTCTTCGTGGTCGGAATACCCCGGTCAGGAACGACTCTGGTCGAGCAAGTCCTGGCTAGCCACCCGAGAGTCTTCGGTGCCGGCGAATTGCGACTGGTCTTCGACATTCTCGAGCAGCTACCCCAGGCCGTAGGCAAGAATCCTCCAGCACTGGACTGCGTCGGTCAGATCAACCAGAAAACCGTTCAGAATCTGGCCCATCGCCATGAAAGCCAACTCCTGGCGTTGAGCGGCTCGGCGGACCGGGTCGTGGACAAGATGCCGGAAAACACTCTCTACCTCGGTTGGATCGCCACCCTCTTTCCCCAGGCCGCTGTGATCTATTGCCGCCGAGACTTGCGCGACGTCGCCCTTTCCTGCTGGATGACCCACCTGGCGCAGGTCCGCTGGGCCTGCGATGCCGAAAACATCGCCCTCCATATCAACGAACACAAGCGCCTGATGGATCACTGGCGGCAGGTCTTGCCGATCCCGATTCTCGAGGTGGAGTACGAATCTCTCGTGGCCGACCCGGAAGATCAGTCCCGAAAGCTCGTGGCCTGGTGCGGTCTCGACTGGGATCCGGCCTGTCTGAACTTTCACAAGAGTGCTCGTCCCGTTCGCACGGCGAGTGCCGCCCAAGTGCGCCAGCCGGTCCATTCCCGCTCGATCGGCAGATGGAAGCACTATGCTGATCCGCTGGCAACGCTCTTTGCCAGGGTGAGCGGTCAGTGAATCGAGCGAGTGGTCAGTGGCCAGTGGTCAGTGGCGAGTAGGGAGTAGGGAGTGGCCAGTGATCAGTGGTCAGTCGATGGCATATGGCAAATGAGACATGGCACATGGCATCCGGGATCCGCGATCCGTCATTTGGCATCTGCCATCTGCCATCTGCCATCTAACTTGAGATACGGTGGATAGCGATTCCTTTTCCACTTATCGCGGAGGGTGATCCTGCTAATTTTCATGATCGATAAAAGATGGAAACGGGGACACAGTTCGTATTGTCAAAGCCGAGAAACTGGCGGCGCCCTTGTTTCGTTCCCCCTCAGGTGGCTGGGGCAATGTACCCCAGAACCGCGCGCCTCCGACTGTAGCAGACTCGGCGCGCGTGGAACCTGTCGCAGGCTCTCCTCTGGTGGCGCAACGCCCCACTACAGCCACCCGCTGAGGCAAAAGAAGCGGAACTATTTCATTGGCATCGGTTTGTCGCCACAACCGACACGCATTCAATTCACGGCAACGGCATCCCACCCAGCCGATGGGTGGTGATCGTCTCCCAATCGCGGGCGTCCACGAACCAGGTGCATGGCTGGAGAATGGTAAAGTGCCCAAGGACTCGGACGAGGGT
Source organism: uncultured Planctomycetaceae bacterium (assembly GCA_963797295.1). Lineage (GTDB taxonomy): Bacteria > Planctomycetota > Planctomycetia > Isosphaerales > Isosphaeraceae > Aquisphaera. The sequence goes on along the minus strand of CAWCPP010000046.1, from coordinate 172,152 downwards.
GCTATTCTGGCCCCGGTCCTTTTCCACGCCAGCAGACCGTTGTCGCGCAACGATTGGACTTCTGCCAAGCTATGAAATTCCCGGTCGATCCTCTGCGCCGATTCGTGTTAAGATAGGATTCGATTTGCTTACTTGTAGGGACGGCCGTTCACGGGGAGAGCCGATGCATGAGGGAGGTGCCCTGCCGGCTCCAGGATCTGTCGAACTTGCATCCACGGCTCCTTTGGGAGACGATCAGCCTCGCCGCGGCAGCCGTCTTGGCGGGAGTTCGTGGCCAACCACCGTATCCTTTCGTTCTCCATGCGGAGAATCTTCCTGGTTTCGGCGGCGGTGAGCTGATGCTCGCGATCGATACCGGCCCAGTCGGTGACGATTCCATTCTCAGATTGCGACGGACCTTTGACCTCGCGCGGCAAGTCGAACTGGCGGCCATAGCCGTCGCCGGGCTGGCCCTTGCCTACACGGGAGGATATGAGATTTGCGATGTGGCTTTGCGGGGAAGCGCCGCTGACTACCTGGTGGGAGACCTTCGGTCTCGCCTCGAAATTGCCGGCCGTTCCCGCCGAGCGGATCTTGAATCCGCCTGGCAACAGAAATGGAGCAGGTTTTCCCGGCTCCACGACCAACGTTGTTATGTCTTCGTCGCCGAGTTCGAAACCCTGACGGGGCGACTCGGCTTTGCTTGACGCGCTTTGAGTGCAAGTCGACGGCGCTGGGCACACGACCGCTCTGTCCATGGAGTGCATCACGATCATGTCCACTATATCCGGCTCAGTCAGCGACATGCTCATGACGGTCAAGTCCCGCGAGGTGCAGCGTGGGATGTTCGCCGAGATGCGGGGGGATCGTCCTTCCGCAGCTCGGCATTTTCTTGCAGCCGCGCACATGGAGCTTGTTCTCGCGGCGGATTTCGATGAGTGTGGGGATGCCGATCTGTCGGCGCGGAGCCGGTTGAGTGCCGCATCGTGCTTCTGGCGGGCCGGAGACTCCCACACCGCTCGTGGAGTGATCCAGGACATGCTCCAGACCTATCCGGATCGAGCCACGACGATCCGGGAACTTCAAGCGGACCTCGAGCGAAACATCTCCCCGTAACCGAAAGGCCCAGGGGGAGCTCGACTCTCTTGTGACGGCGACGCGCTCCAGTACAGCCACCCGACGTTCACAAGCTCTCCCGTGATGTCGCTGCGCTTCAGTACAGCCACCCGACGAGTGGCCAGTGATCGGTGCGATCCCCCATATGCCGTTCGACATCTACCATTCACTGGTCACTGGCCACTCATCCTCGCGAACTCCGCCAGCCGGACGGGCTGACGTTTCGGACCCCACGAGCCCGGCTCTCCCTCGAAGACCCCGGCGCAGGGGGTCTGGCAATCGCGGGCATGTCCCCTCGCGGCGTCAGGTTCCAGGCCGTCAACCGGTACCAGTCACGGCCGATCAAGAGCTGACCGCACTGGTGGCAGTGGGTGCTGTCGGCCTCGGGATCGTGGACGTTTCCCACATAGGCGTACCGCACGCCGTTGCGAAGCGCGATCTCCCGGGCCCGACGCAGGGTCGCGGGCGGGGTGTGCGGGCGGTCGAGCATGCGGTGGTCGGGATGGAACGCGGAGAAGTGGAGCGGAACATCCGGCCCGAGGGCGTCAACAACCCAGCGTGAGAGTTCATTCAGCTCGGCGTCAGAGTCGTTCTCTCCGGGAATCAGCAGCGTTGTCAGCTCGAACCAGACCGAGGTCTCGTGCTTGAGGTACTTGAGCGTCTCAAGCACCGGCGCCAGCGAACTCGCGCAGATTTCTCGATAGAATCTCTCGGAGAAGGCTTTGAGATCGACGTTGGCGGCATCCATGAACCGGTAGAACTCGGCTCGAGGCTCGGCACAAACTTCGCCCGCGGTGACTGCCACGGTCTTGATCCCCTGCTCGCGGCACGCCTGCGCCACGTCAATGGCGTATTCGTGGAAAATCACCGGGTCGTTATACGTGAACGCGACGCTCCGGCAGCCGAGCCGTCTGGCAGCCGATGCGATAACCTCCGGACTGGCCGAGTCAGCCAGGGTGTCGATCGCGCACGACTTGGAGATATCCCAATTCTGGCAGAACTTGCAGCCGAGATTGCAACCCGCCGTGCCGAACGAGAGCACCGGAGTGCCCGGCAAGAAATGGGCAAGCGGCTTTTTCTCGATCGGGTCAACACAAAATCCGCTCGACCGACCGTAGGTCGTGAGCACGACCTTCCCCTCGTTGCAGGCCCGGACAAAGCAAAAGCCGCGCTGGCCTTCATGCAGCTTGCAAAGGCGCGGACAAAGATCACACTGCACCCGGCCATCCTCCAGCCGGTGCCAGTACTTCGTCGGAACAGTCGATTCCAAAAATCCGGAAGTGCCACTCATGATAGCCCATCACTATTGTATCAAGCGCGGTCCACCGAAGATAGAATACACGTTGAGCCGCAACGATCGTTCGCAACCATCAAGCGGCTTGAGGATCGTGCGCCATGAGGCTTCGACTGCCAGCCGTCGCCGGTCGTTTCTACCCGTCAGATCCGGACCAGTTGCGTCAGCAGATTGATCGGTTCCTGACCGCCATCCGCATCGAGTCGCCACACCGTCCCAAAGCCCTGATCGTGCCCCACGCCGGCTATATTTACTCCGGAGCAGTCGCGGCCTCGGGCTACGCTTGGCTGGCTCCCTGGTCGGGCCAGATTGATCGTGTCATCCTGCTGGGCACGTGCCACTCGCCCGGAGTCAGCGGCCTGGCTGCTTCCACCGCGGAAGCGTTCCTGACCCCGCTTGGTCCCATTCCGATCGACCGCAGCGCGGTGGAAGACTCGCTGCAACTCGCACAGGTACACATCAACGATGAGGCCCATGATCGCGACCACGCGCTCGAGGTTCAGCTTCCCTTCCTTCAGGTGGTTCTCGAATCTTTCGTTATCGTTCCGTTTCTGGTCGGCAGCGCCGATGCCGGCACAGTGAGCCAGGTTCTGGAACCGCTATGGGAGGGTGATCAGACCATCGTTGTTGTCAGTTCCGACCTGAGCCATCATCATCCGTACGAGGAAGCTCGCAAGCTCGACGCGGCGTCTGCCCGCGCCATCGAGCTGCTCGACGGCGCCGCTCTGGCCCCGAGGTCCGCTTGCGGCCGCAACGCTATCGCCGGTCTGCTGCACGCTGCTGCCCACCACGGCCTGCACTGTCAGACCATCGACCTCCGATCCTCGGGCGACACCGCCGGCCCACGGGAACGCGTGGTTGGCTATGGATCATGGGTATTTCTACCTCGGGCGAACTGGCCAGCATGCCGGCTTTCTACGTAGCTCTCCGAGTTTGGTAGTCCGAGGGAAAGTCCTTGCTCAGTTTTTCAGAAATGTGACGACCAGGTGCAAGAATTATCCCCCGGCCTGGCTCGCCAAAGGTTGACCGCTGAATGCAGGGCTTGCTGCCGAGCTGGCGATGGGCGAGGCGTCGAACTGGGCATCGAGCTCGGATGGGCCGACCACAGTGAACATGAAATAGAAATGGCACAGGCTGGCGGCGACCACGAGCACGTGAAAGAGCTCGTGGGACTGGAAAACTCCGGGCCAGAGGACGGGCGCGTGGAGGAGATTGACGATTGCGCCAACGCTGTAGAGCACGCCGCCGGCAACGATCGGAACCATGATCCGGTGGGATAGTCGGCGGGCGACCTCGAAGTAACAAAAGAGCGCGCCCCAGCCCATTCCCAGATAGAATCCGGTGGCAATCCAGGCCGGCTGGGTTTCGCGGGTGATCCGGAGTGCGATCCCGAACGCGGCCCAGAACCAGACCAATCCCAGAACGCTTCGTCTCCAGTGCCCTTGAAGAAAGGTCCATGCGATGGGCGTGTAGGTGCCTGCAATCAACATGAAGATCCCGATATGGTCCATCGTATCGAATGGCTTGAGTTGCTCACGTGGCAGGTGCACTCCGTGATAAAGCGTGCTGCACGCCGAGCAGAAGATCAGGCTCAGCCCGTAGATCATGAGACTGATTTGCCTGGCGCGATCGCCCTGGCTTCGCCGCCAGAGCATGACGATTCCAACGAGGCCTATCATCAGCCACAATCCGTGGCTCCATGTATTGATCGGTTCGCGGGGGTTGAGAAGGTCCATGCAAGCTCCCAAGAGGCAGACGCTTCGCTCCGGTCCGAGGCGGAATCCTCCTACAACACTCGGAAAAACGATGCCGCCGCAATCAAGAAATTCCTTGCAGGCAGCGGTTCCCAGAAAAACATCGAGGAGAATCGCCGCTTCAAGTCTTGACCCCGCGGAGCAGCCGGAGCGCGTTGGCAATGACGACAAGGGTTGTGCCGACGTCGGCGGCGATGGCCATCCAGAGGTTGGCCAGGCCAAAGAGGGCAAGGATCAGGACCACGGCCTTGGTGAGCAAGGCAAGGATGATGTTCTGACGAATGCGAGCGAGTGTGGCGCGACTGTGGCGAATCAGCCAGGGAAGACGGCGGAGGTCGTCGCCCATGAGGACGATATCGGCCGTCTCGAGTGCGGCACCGCTGGAGATTCCACCCAGCGCGATGCTCACGCGCGCGGCCGCCAGGGCCGGTGCGTCGTTGACGCCGTCACCGACCATGCCGGTCGGCCCGTGACGGGAGGACAGGTCAGAGATCGCCGTGACCTTGTCGGCTGGCAGCAACTCTGCACGCTGCTCGCCAACGCCCAGAGCGCTGGCCACGGCTGAGGCCGTGCGGGCATTGTCGCCCGTAAGCATGATGGTCCGCAGACCGAGTGCATGCAGCTCGTTAAGGACCTCGGCCGCCTCGGGTCGCGGCTGGTCGGCCAGGCGAATCCAGCCCAAGGGGCCAGACTCGGCGGTGATGGCGACGGCCGTGCCAACCGTGTCCTCGGCCTTGCCGAGCTCGTCGTGAAACTCGGGATGACACAGACCGGCCTCATCGATGTAGCGGTGGCTACCGAGGTGATATTCGATTGCGCCGACTCGGCCCAGCGCACCTTTGCCGGGGATCGCACGGTAGTCGTCGGCGACAGGAACATCGAGACGCAGCCCGCGCACATGGCGGGCGATGGCCTTGCCCAGGACGTGTCCGCCGCGGTCACCCAGAGCTGCCGCGATCCGCAGGACCTGATCTTGATCGTCGTGACCGGGAGCACAGACAACCTCGACCACGTCCGGCTGCCCCAGCGTAAGGGTTCCGGTCTTGTCGAAGGCCAGGGCGCGGAGCCGGCCAATCTCCTCAAGGAATTCGCCGCCCTTGATCAGCACGCCGCACCGCGCCGCTGCTGCCAGGCCGCTGACGACCGCTACCGGCGTGGCAATGACCAGGGCGCATGGGCAAGCGATCACGAGGATGACGAGCCCTTTGTAGAACCAGGCGTGCCAGACGGGCCAGGCGGGCATCGACCCGGTTCCCGCAGCCCAGACGAGAAGCGGCGGGATGACCATGACCAGGATCGACAGGATGACCACGACGGGCGTGTAGACCGCCGCGAACCGGCTGATGCGCCGCTCGACGGCTCCTCGTCCGGCCTGCGCCGCACGGACCTGTGCCACGATCCTCGCGATCAACGAATCGCTCGCGGGCCCGAGGGCCTCGACCTCGAAGGTGCCCTCTCCGTTGACCGTGCCAGCATAAACCGAATCGCCGGGTCCGCGTTCCACCGGTACCGATTCCCCGGTGATCGTCTTCTGGTCCACGCTCGAGCGGCCCTTGATCACTTTCCCATCGATCGGGATCGTATCCCCCGCGCGAACCAGGATATGGTCGCCCCCCCGCACCTGGCCCGCGGGAATTCGCTCGAGGGTTCCGTTGGGTCCGATCCGTTCCGCGGTCTGGGGCGCAATCTCCAGCAGGCTGCGGATCGCCTTGCGGGCGCGCTCCAGACTTAACGACTCGAGCGACTCGGAAAGACCAAAAAGAAAGGCTACCGTTGCCGCCTCATCCCATTGCCCCAGTCCGATCGCGCCCAGGATGGCCAGTCCCATCAGGACATCGATATCGAGTCGGAAACTCCTCAGGCTGCGGAAGGCCCTGGGAAGAAGCCAGGCACCTCCACAGCAGACCGCCAAAGCAAAGCAGACCTGGGACAGCTTGTGGACATGGATCTCTTCGAGCCCGACCCGGGGGCCGATCCAGGAAATCGCCACCCCCGAACCGAGTGCCAGTCCAGAGCTCACGGTTGCGGCCCAGCGTCCATGCCGTGACCACCACGACGTCCAGCCGGGACCTGTCATTTCGGGTTGGCCCGTCAGGCTCGCCTCCATCCCCGCCTTGTCCCGGATAAGGCGCACCAACCCCTCTTGATCGATGGTGCTGCTCTCGTAGTCCACGGTCATCAAGCCGTGAATCAGGTCGAAGCCCAACTGCGTCACGCCCGGCGATCCTTCCAGTGCGGCGCAAAGCGCCTGGACTTCGTTGGGGCAGTCCAGTCCAAGCACTTTCATCGTGCACCGAGATTGGCTCATCATCTTGGCCTTGTGCGGGTTGGGCGCTCGTCACCGAGAGCGCCGTCGGACCCAAGCCGGTCCCGCCGCGTGATCCCCGCAGGCTGGGTGGCGATCCCTGTGGTTATCGGTTCTGGGAATTATAGGGTTAACCGAAGGTTGGGAGAACAGGTTCCACTCGGGTTTCGACCCGGCGCATGCATGTGTGTCTCTCGATCCCTTCAAAACAGCGTGGAGAACTTGAATGTTTCACGCGGAGTCTTGTTTGCAATGCCGATCTCGAGTCTGATGAATGGACCAAGGCGTTCGGCCATACGGTTCCTGAGAGCGAGGGCAAGTCCGAACTGGTCGAGGGACAAGACGATGGAACAGGAACCGGTGTACCTGGTGGCGCTATGGGCTCATGGGTCATGTGGGACAGTTCCCGCTCGACCCCGAAGCGAGGCCCGCGGCCCAGATCACGCGTGGCCAGACGGTTGTGATCCTCACGGATCGGGGCGTGGAACTGGGCGAGGTGCTGGTGGTACCAGCCGGCTCATGCTCGCCAGGTGAACGCGTGCCGAAGCTCGGTCTCGATCAGCCAAGGTTGTTGCGGCCGGCCGTGCCGGCGGACATGGAAGACGCCCGACGGTCGGAAGCCCTCCGCCTCGAGAGGTTCGCGGTCTGCCAGCAAATCCTGGAGGACGCAGGTTGGAGGCTCGACCTAATCGATGTGGAGCCCCTGCTCGATCCAGACACCACAGTGCTCCATGTTCTCGGCCCGCCTGATGTCAACCTGACCGCACTTCGCTCCACCTTTCGCACCCGCTCGGATTTTGACGTCATCTTCGAGTACGCGGGTTCCTCGACAGGCCTCTCCAGCGGCCATGCGGCAGACACGGGGCATCCGGGCTCCATACCAGATTCGGCTCGACGATGTGGAGATTGTGACTGCGCCGATGGTGGTTGTGGAGTGGCTGCTTCTGGTCGCGAGGCTTCGTCGGTGGCGGCCGGGATGTCGAAGAATCCGTCACCATCGCCGTGCGGGGTGTCATCAAGCCATTCCGGGTGCGCAAGCTGCGGGGCCGCTCAGTGGATGGCCAGCAAGCGGCGAAACGATAATGGCTGATTCAGGTGGCTTCCCACAGAGGGACGACTTTGTCCTTCCGTTCTGCCATTTTATACTTCGCATGCTCACGTAATCGATTTTCAGACTTTCTGGCTGATCTCGGGTAACTGATCGAATGCTGCATCAATGCGTATCCGTACGGGGTCGAAGATCTTGTCGCGCTTGTACCAGACTTTGAATTTGGAATTCCCATGGATTGCCAGTTGAAGCTGTTTGGCTGCGGGTTCGAGCTGCGCCGAATCCGATCGCGCGGCGATGCTGAGAACCTGTGCCTTGAAGTAGTGGGACCGGCTCTGGTATTGCTTGAGCTCGATGCTGCACGAAACCGTTATGTCCGCGATTCTCAATGCTTCCGGAATAAGTCCGCGGCGAGCGAACCGATTGGCCGCCCGGTGGAGGAAGGGGAAAAACTCGGGGTTCTGCCGTAGTTCCGCGATCAGCTCAGAGCGATTGAGAAGAAGGTCCAGGTCGTTCCTGACCTCTACGAGGCGGCCCTGCTCGAGCGACTGCATCATCTGGGCCATGCGGGCCGTGACGTGGCGGGGATTGAGAGCCAGGATCTTCTCGAGCTCGGTTGCGGCGATCGTCAGTGCATCGGGCTCGCTTACATGTGCCCCTGAGGCATTTCGTTCGGCCTCGGCAGATTCATCGCGAGCCCAGCTTGTGCCCGCCTTGCTGATGATTGTCACCGCCAGTGCGGCACGGGCGTCGAGTTCATCCGGCTCAATCTCGTCGGGTTCCACCAGCGGGTCTCCCGGTTTCGCCGTGAAGCCGGAATTGAAGTCAAGATCAAGCGCCGCTGCGAGGCTGGCACCTCGGCCGCCAGGGGATTGCCTGTGCTCTGGCCGGGAGGATTGCGGAATAATCTTCGAGGCAGCACTCGGCTGAGCATATCGAACCGATGGAGATCCGACTCAAGTCCCTCGGCCTGGCCCTGATCCACTCGAATGAATGCACGCGATCGATAGAACTCGGCGTGATCCGGGGCCGACTCCACAGCGCGACTGCACTCCTTCAGGGCTTCATCCCACATTCCCAGACGGTCGAGACAAGAGGCAAACTGGCCACGAAGCGCAGCGTTTTCCGACCGCCGCTTGAGACAGTAATCAAGGTGCCTTGCGGCTTCGGACCATCGTTGCAACTGGAAACAGACGACCGCGGCACGATAATGCCCCCAGAACGAGTCGGGGCTGCGCCAGAACGCGGTCATAATGTTGCAATGCCTGAGATATGTTGCGGAGCGTGAACGGAGGAGCATCCTCGCCCGGCTCGGCACCCGGGTCGGAAGGTGCCGGGGCCTGCGCCGGGCCCGGGCTCTTGAGCTTCACAGCCAGTTCTGTCTCGTCATCGCTTTCCAGCTCCGCGGCCACGCCAAGCAGATACTCTTGAAGCCAGGGCGGCTCGGGGGGCTGTTTCGCAGGCTGTTCAGAGCGGGAGGGTGGGAGAAGGGTTTTACCTCGCAGGGCCCGAGGCGGAGATCCGCCTGCGGGGCTGCGGCCCAGCTTCGCCACCAATCGTCGGCGTAAGGCTTCAAAGGCTTGAAGCGGCGGTGATGTGCTGACCCGATCCAGCGCATCAATGCCCCACAACAAGTCGGCGGGCGAATTGCTCCGGTCACCGAGCGCCCGACTAAAGCGGAATGTCTGCTCCATCAACCAGAGGTAAAGGTCGTCACGATCTGCGCGAGGCAGGTTCCGCACATCTTCGCGTTGTCGCCAGTCCCCTTGGCCCAGGACGTCGTATTCCTTGAGGGCGTGAAAGGCCGTTGTGAACACCTCGGGGGCGTCCGGGTTCTGAAGCCGCGGACTTTTGGGACGCTGGAACTGGAAGGCATGTGATTCCATGTCGTCCCAGTTTCGGGCCAGCTTGTAGCTGGCCATATCCTGGAGCGTGGAACGCACCATTTCCTGGAGCGTGGAACGCAATTGAATACGGGCGACCACCAGGTAGGTCGCGACCGCACACAAGACCAGTACCAGCCCCACGACGGAGAGCAGTTTCCTGTTGCGCCGCGCACAGCGAGGCAGGGTCTGTGCCCAGAATGGTTCGGTGGCGTAGGCCAGCCGCAGGTCGGCGCGCAGCGGTCCAGATCCTCGGCGAGTTCGAGCCCTCTGCGGTATCGGTCAGCCGGGCGGACGGCCAGGCATCGCTCGAGAATCTGCGCAGAGCTGGCGGGACTTTCCGATCGGCGGCACTTTCGAAGGCGCGAATAACGGCCATGGCGCCGCGATCGCGGAATGTTCCATAATCTGCCGCCTGGCTGCGCAGATCTGTTCTTGCCGGTGCCATGGCACTGCGATCGCGCATCGCCTCGGCGGGCGAGGTGTTCGTGAGCGCCTCCAGCAAGACGATTCCCAGAGAATAAATGTCGGCTCTGTGCGGCTCATTGCCCTCGGAGAACTCAACGTCGCTTGAACGCGAGGTGCCATAAGGAGGAGTACCGGCCAAGGCCAGCGACCTTAGACGTTCCGGCGCCATGTAGGCCAGGGTTCCTCCCGCTTCATCGGGCGGGCTGCTGTTTTTGTCGAACGACCATTTCTGAGCCAGGTTGAAGTCCAGCAGCATGGGGTTGCCGTCGGCTGTCAGCAGGATGTTCGATGGCTTGACATCGCCATGGATGACCTCCCGGCACTGCGCATGATCCAGAGCATCGGCGAGACGGGCCGTGATCCAGGCCATGGCCTGGAAGTCGGTGAGTCGGCCCAGAATTTCACGGGCGGGACGCGCAGGATTGACGGAGGAATACTCGGGGGCTGCAACGGCGTCGAGGTCCTTGAGAAGGCCTCCGCGTTCGGACCGAGGGCGGCCAAGCTGGCGGCGGAGATCGAGAACTGCAGAGAGGGTCGCACCGCCCAGAAACGGCATGCAAATGAGCTGGAGGGCGCCGTCATCGACCACGGCATGAGAGAGGATTTCCGCGATATGGGAATGCCGTGCCCGTGCCAGCAGCCATGGCTCGCGTGTCGGCTTGGTTGAGAGTTTGAGGATCACCAGCCGATTTTCCAGGTCGCGCTGCTCGGCCAGGAAGACCCGCGCAAAGGCACCTCGGCCAAGCTCGCGCCGCAGGAAGTAGGGACCGATTTCGTCGCCCGCCTCGGGAAAGACATCCGATCCAGCGGTTGGATCGATCCAGGAATTCAGTTGAGACGACGAGCACGCACGATGGACCGAGAAGAGCCGTTCCAGCAGCTCGCGATGCGCGGGGAACCTGGCGAGGAAAACCTCGGGGTCCGGGCTGGCGCCTTTCAGCTCGGCAAGGCAATACTCGCGGTAGATCAACTCGACTGCCAGTGACGAGGGCACTTGACCCAGGCCGTCGAGGTAAGCCGCCGCGTCGGAGATCTCTCCGCTCGTCCATTTTTCGGTGAAATCATCGAGTGCCGCATGATGCTGCCGGGAGCTCAGACCGGCCGTGAACTCAGCGGTCGATCCGATCGGCACCGACGTATCCTGCGATCGCGAGCCTGGCCCGTGCAACGGTTGCGGTACCACTGTCGAAGCCGCTGACAAGGTATCGATCGAGTGGCTTTCCGAGCCTTCCGCTCCGGGGCGGAGAATCTCTTCCGGCTCGCAGTCGGGCAAGTCACGGCGGGCTCTGCGCTCTCCAGAAAATCGAGCGTCGTGAGAATCCATGGGCAGTGCGCTCCAGGGAATCACTGCCATCCCCGGGCCTCCGCGCTTCTCGAGTTTCCATGCGCTCCCGGGCTTCATCAATGATGCGCCTGATCGAGCGCTCGCTGACGCCGGTCCGCTTGGCGATCTCTTCAAAAGTCAGTCCCTGATGGCGCAACGTGATAACCCGCACTTCAAAGGGGCTGCATCCCGCCATGAGCTGCGCAAGCCGGTCACTGGCCTGAACGGCCTGGCTTGGAGTCGGTTCAGGAGAGATCAGATCAATCTCGACCTCGCGCGATCCGCGCTTGACGTAAAGGCTCTGCTCCCGCTCCAAGGCGTGCTTCTTGCTTCTGGTCAGTCGTCGGTGTTCTTCGTATACCTTGTTGCGGGCAACCCCGGCCAGAAATCCGCGGAGATGATGGATATTCTCGAACTCCCGGGCACTGCTCCGCAGATCAGCAAAGAAGCTTTGCCAGACTGCCTGGACAAAATCCATCGAATCGAACCGGGTACGAAGACTTCTTGGAAGGCGGCCGCGCACCATGATGCGGACCTCCGGTTCGAATCGGCTCAAGAACTCGCGAATCGCCGTGTCGTCGCCCGTCTTGGCTCGCGCGATCAGCTCGGAGATGTCCGGCTCAATGGGCATCACCGCCTCCTCTCACGTAAGGGCCGATCCTTGGGCTGCAGTCGGCTCTGGAAAATCGTGCCAGCAAACCAACCTGTGATCGACCACTGCCGATCAGCCGGAATCCAGGCTCCTCGTCGCCTGTCCGTGGTTCCGGGACTAACATTAATTAAACATCATTGCCGGCGACATTGATAGTCGGCAGTTAGAAATGGCCGACACGAATTATAGCAACCGTTTTTCTTGTTAAGAATTAGCCGGTCACTTCCTCCCCCTATTCACAGGACCTTCCTGGCATATCTTGCCCAAACTCTCGTCACTTATGCCGGCCAAGCAAGATTTCGCCAGAAAAATTCGTTTTTCTGCCGGTTTTTGCCGCAACTTGCAACTGGCCTATCATGACGATCGCTTCTAAGGACGGAAGAACGGAGAGGGAAAGGCAAGCTTGCATGGTGAAGCAGACTTGCGTGCTTTCAATGAATGCGACAGTCAGCCCATCCGAGTTCTCCACGCGTTAACGGAGTGTCTCTGATGTGCATGACGACCTTGGTTTTTCTCCAGTGATGGCGACTGTGATCAGGGAGCACCGTGATGAACGGCAGCATAGCGAAAGGACACGGAGTCCCGAACGATCTCCAGACCTACTTTCGGGACATCAATCAGGCTTCGTTACTCTCCGCGACGGAAGAACATGAACTGGCAGAGGCTATCGCACGCGGAGACCGTGATGCACGCAGCAGGATGATCGAGGCGAATCTACGGCTTGTTGTAAAAATCGCCCGCGATTATCTGGGCCGAGGGATGTTGATGGATGACCTGATCGGCGAGGGCAACCTCGGCTTGATCCGGGCGGCCGAGGACTACGATCCGAAGTTTGGAACACGATTCAGCACCTACGCCAGCTACTGGATCAAACAGTCCATCCGACATGCCCTGATCAACACTTCCATGACGATCCGGTTGCCTGCTCACATGTTCGGCCTCCTGACCAAGTGGCGTCGGGCCGAGAGACTTCTCTCGCGCGATCAAGAAAGCATGCCGAGCTTTGACGAGGTCGCCGCGTATCTGGAACTGACCGAGAACCAGAAAGCTCTGATTGCCAAAGCTCGCCGCGCCAGCCGGCTGACCCTGGAAAGTGGACTTGCCGATGAGGAAGTTTCGTGGTCCTCCGACGACTCGATGAATTGCAACCACGCGCCCGAGACCGCCATGGAGATCAGTGAGGATCGAACCGAGATTCTCCGCAGGTTGGATCGCCTCGACGAGCGTGAACGTCTGGTCATCTCCCTACGATTCGGGCTTCAAGACGGGTCACCACTGACGCTCAAGGAGATAGGCCGTCGCATCGGGGTGACCCGAGAATGGGTACGCAAGATTGAGCTTCGGGCCGTGAGCAAACTGACGGCCACTACAGCGCAGCCCTCAACCAGTACATCCTCGCGATCACGGCAGACCAAGAGTCGGCCTCGCCGGCCGCTCCCGGTTTCTACCGATGCGGTTGCCTCGAGCACCGGCTCTCCTGCCGTCGCAACGCTTACTTCCCTCGGCAACCCGCGAGAACCTGGCTACCCGGCTCATCTTCCTCTGCCTCGAAGAGAATTCCCGGTCATCTCCGCAGCCTCCTGAACTCCCGAACACACTAAGCGGACTGGCCCCAGCCCGCTTTTTGTGCATCCATCCTCTCCGGAGGGGATCGCCGAGTCTTCGACATCAGCGCGGCAAGGAATGGCCATCAGGAAAGAGCCGATCAAGCTTCAAGAGAAGGCGGTCGAGCTTCCCTTCAACCCTCTGCATTCGCTGCTCCAGAGCTTGCACCTGGTGCGCGACCGGAGTGGTTGAACCCGACGTCATGGCAACATCAATTGCAGGTGCAGGTGCCAGGGTCGATTGCGGCGCGGTCGGCAAGTAAAGCGGCGGCGTGGGAGTGGGCATGGCCGTCGTGGCGCCTCGCTCGGTCGGTGCGAGACCTTCGGCTTGCGGCCACATGACGACTTCCCCACCGGCTCGTGTGATTATGTGACGTAGAGTTTTTTCATCGCTCCTGGGCAGCTTGCGAACACTGCCATCGGCAAAGCCCAGTGTGTAGCTTCGCGGGTCGCTACCCTCGAGGGCAGGTAGCCGCTGCCCTACCACGAACGGAAGCTCGCCCGGCTGCGTCCAGGGAATTGCATCGTGAGCCAAGGCAACGAGAATAGTATTCGACGTGCCATCGGTGATCGTCTCGATCTTGATGCCCTGAACGCCCTCGAACATGGCCCCTTTGCCTCCAAACCCACGGATGCGCGTCGATCCCGACGGTACGGGTGGTGAACCAGGCGACTGGAAAACCGCGGGCATCTTGTTGATCAGAGTTTTGTTATGCGGGCTATCCCAGGGCTCGTCCTGGTGAAACTCTTTGAAGAGATCATTCTCGTCGAGGAACGGCAGCAGAGCGACCCGCCAGCTCAGTTTCGGCAAACCGTCCGCCCCGAAGTTTGCCAGCGGGGGAAAGTGCCCGAAGGCCGAGTGATAATTGTGGAAGGCCAGGAGAATCTGCTTCATGTTGTTATTTGTCTGCGCCTCTCCCGGTGCCCCGCCGCCAGCAGCCTGGCGTTGCGATTCGACGGCGAATTGAGGCTCTTGCGCATGGGTTGCATTCAGCCACCTCGCCGTACCCAGACCGGCGACGGCGACCCCCCCCAGAAGCAATGATGAAATCACGATCGATTTGGTCAGCATGCTTGGTAGAACTCCTTGAGTCAGGGTTAAAATCCCAGGAGCGATCGATGGGCTGGAGAGCAGCTCGAGGGTCGCACGGGTCAGGATCGAAGAGACGGGAGACGCGAAAGCATCCGCCGATGACACGGCGGCCAAGGCGACCGCGGGGGCGATTCCCCTGGTGACCAGTCGGTTGCGCAGGGCTTCCCGGCCGCGTGCCAGGCGACTTTTAACTGTCCCGACTGGACAGCAAAGCTGAGCGGCTGCCTCCTCTGGCGATGCTCCGTTGAGCAAGCAGAGGATCAAGACCTCACGGTGCTTGGACGGTAGGTGTTCCAGTTCGGCGTCAAGGATTGGCATCACGTCGAGCCAACTGGTCCCGGGCTCCTCGCTGGAGCAGACGTCGGTCAGCGGCTCATGCCGATAACGACTGCTCCGCATGCGGGCCTTGGCCGCGACTCGCTTCGCAACACCATAAAGCCAGGGCCCGAGCCGATCGGGATTGCGAAGTTCCTTCGCCCTACGGAAGAGGACCAAAAACGTTGCCTGGAAGGCATCGTCCACGTCATGGGGATTGGCCAGGAGCCGGCTGCACACCCCCTGAACCATGGGCCCATGACGGGCAACCAAGACTTCAAACGCAATTTCGTTTCCTTCTTCCAGGAAGCGACTGACCGGAGCACCATCCCCCGATGCCGCGATTCCGCACCGGAAGAGTTGATCCAAGTCTTTTAATAACAAGGTCTTGTTGCTCGTACTCATTCCGAGCCCCCAGCTTCAAGGATTTCACGTCTACGGGAATACTGCCCCCAGCGTGCGGTTTGGGTCCATGCCGCGAAACGGATTTCTCGCGGTGAGTCGATTTCCGCAATGCCGGGATAGCCTGTTCACGTGATCCAGGGACAGCTTACTCATGGGCGATATGTGGCAGGCAGAGTGTACTATCGAGATGGCCAGGAAATAACCGGACTACCTTTGCCTGCGCCGGATCGAATGGCACCGTGCGTCATCGTAACATTGAAAAGATCGGCTGAACATTTCGACTGGGTTGGATGCTGCGAAGGAATCGTGCTGTGCTCAGAAACATCGTTCTTGCTCTGCTCGTGATTATGACCGGGTCTCCAACACTCAAGGCCCAGGAAACGGGCGTGATCGCGTCAATGGACGAGTTGCGATTCGCGCCGCCCAAAGAAAAAGGCTCGGCGAGCCTCGTCGACGGTCCGTACGGCAAGGCGGTCCGGTTTCGGTTCGAGGCCGACGCGCCGGGTGCATTTTTCGTCGCCAATATTCACGGCAAGGCAGAGTGGGACCGCGTCCAGGGGTTTTCGTTTTGGGTCAAAGGCAACGGGTCCAACGGCTTCGGAGGTTTGGAGTTCATTTACAACGATGACTACTCCGTGCGTTACGACGTCTGCTTTCCTGTGAAGGACGGGGAGTGGAAGAAGATCAGCGTGGCATGGCAGGACCTGATTCCGGTTCTTCCGGGCCCAGCGGCGAAGCCGCTCAACGCGCCAGGAGGTAACGCGGCTTCGAACCTCTCGGCCCTCTTCGTTGGCAAATGGTGGTACTGGGGTAACTACCCGGGGATTAGCTTCGACATCGATGAGATCCGGCTCGAGCCGCGGGTTGAGCGTGACACACGCAGCCATCTCCCGGTTGGTCGGCCACTGGGCAGGGTGCTAGGGAAGCTCAAGGCAGGCAAGCCGATAACCATTGTGACGATGGGAGATTCGCTGACCGACAAACGGCACTGGGCCAACCGTGAAGTCTGCTGGATCGATCTGCTGAAGCAAGGCTTGAAAGACATCTCCCGGTCGGATGTGACAATCATCAATCCGGCGATTGGCGGGACGCAACTCCGGCAAAACGTGATCCTGATGCCTCGATGGCTGGCTACGGCTCCCGAACCGGATCTCATCACGATCTTTTTCGGAGGTAACGATTGGGATTCCGGGATGCGTGGCGAGGAGTTTCGTCGCACCTGCGCCGACGCCATTGACCGCGTGCGACGCGCAACCAATGGAACGGCGGATGTGCTGCTCATCACCACCAACCCTTCCGCGGCCCGCTGGGGTGCGATCGAGGAGTTGGCCCAAGCCTGCCGTGATGCCGCCAAAGATCGGCGTGCCGGTCTGGCGGACACCGATCGTGCTTTCATAGCAGCAGGCAAGGTTGATCCGAATCCCTTGTTCGTTCGCGACCGCGTTCACTTGAGCAAAGCGGGGCATGCCATCGTCGCGGAGACGGTTCTAAAGGCGATAGAGCAACAGGGAAATTGAAGGGAAGCGTTGCCCAGGTGACTGCTGTTCCATGAGCGCGGCGATCTTCAGCGCTCGGATCGAGGCCCCTCAAACCGCAATGTTCCGTAATCCTCATAGCGATGGAAACTCAATTGCGTCAGCGGTGCCGAGCTCATCTGGACGGGTTCGGTGCCCTGGGGACCGTAGTCGTAGCGGCAGATCGCGAACAGCCACGAGTCGCCGGGCTTGGGCTTGGCACCGGTGAGTTCGAATGCTGTCCAGGGGATGCGCCCCTCGATGGTCCAGCCTTGATCCTTGTCGCCCGGATGATCGAGAGTTCCATTCACCACGGTAACCGCCTTGGTACCCAGCACGGGGCCTTTGCTGTATGGTTCCGGATGTTGACCGCGCTTTGAGAAGGCCATCTCGAAGACCAAACCGCGGGGATTGCCCTGGAACTCGAAGTACTCGGGTCGATCGGCGCTGGGCTTGAGGAAGAGTTCGAAGACATCCCCTTCCCAGAGAGTGTCGTTACGATGGGTGCCGAACGCCCGGACCTCGGCGTCGGTCATGCTTCCCGCATAGTAAATGGCCTCGTCGTCCCAGACAAGGAACGCGCGGGTGCCTGCTCGCGGAGTCTTCTTCCAGAACGCGGCGAAACGGTCGATGACCTTGGCCTGCTGCCAGCAGGGGTCATCAAGTTTGCCGTCAAGCACTGGCGGTTTGCTCGCCCAGCGGCAAACGGCCTCCCGGGTGACCATTTCTTGCTGAGGGTTATCGGCTTGGGCGGCGGCGGTGTCCTGCTGGCGAGCTTGTGATGCCCACGGCACGCAAACGGCGAAGATTGTCGTGACGATTCCCAAGAGAAAGAGGTATCGGTGGAGTTGGTTCTTCGATGTCATTGTTGAGAGGGCCCGTTGAGTGGACAGGCCGGATCGCGGCCCGAGGGATCACTCCGGAACAGCGACAACCGCTCGGCCGTCGTCCGGTGATGTCCGCTGAGGATAGAGGGGATTCCGGGGCTTCGCAATCCGGTTGTCCGCGGCCGAGTGGGGTTGTGGCGGCAAGAATCAGCTTGCACGTGGTCGTGGGACTGGGGCAGTGACTCCTTCTGGCTCCGAGGGAATCGCGGCCGGGGCAGTATCGGCTCCTGGTTGACTGGACATTCTCCTGCTCGGCGGGGAAGGCCAGGCCACGTTGACGCGCCGTTCGATCTCCACAAGTCGCCGTTCCAGTTCCTCCATGCGTCGTTCCACGTTCGTCAGCCGGTCGCTCGACAGACTTGATACCATTGCAGGTACAGGTGAGGGTGCTACGTCGGCGGCAAGCGCGGGCGTGCTGGTCGCATCCGGGGCTGTCGGGGCATTACTGCTCGCGCCGACGGTCGTGGCTGCGGGAGGGGGCTCAAGTAATCTCGACCTCCCTGGGTCTGATCTGCCAAGCGCCTCGAGAATGCGGTCGAGTTTCTGCTCGACGGCATGAAGCCGGTCGGGCTCGGTTCGCGCCACATTGGCATAACTCGCGTCCTTGTTGTGCGGCTGGTCTTGCGGTCTCTGGGCCAGAACGATCGCCCCGGTTGTCACGGCGCCGACCGTGACCAGACCGAACACGATTCCTTTGAGCTTGGCATAAAGCATGGCTTGACAAACCTCCTCAGTCAAAGAATGAACCGAAGCTGCCACCAGCCCGGTTAACGAGCAACCTGCCGCGGCGAGGGTCGCGGCCCGAATGGTGAATTCGGCCAGTTCGTGAGGGACCACGGCAGTCTGGGCTTCACGGGCGAGGCCGGTCGACAGCAAGGCTACGGAGAGGCCGAGGCCGCGGCGGGTCAATCGCTCGCGCAGGAGGGTCTTGGCCCGAGCCAGCCGGCTCGAGAGGGTGCCTTCGGGAATTCCCAGTTGCTCCGCGGCTTCCTGGCGTGAAAGGGCTCCCAGCTCGCACAGCAGCACGGGCGCCCGCAAGCGGGCTGGCAGCCGGGCCAACTCGTCGTCGAGGATCGCGCGGAGATCCTCCGCCGGGTCTTCGCCGGAAGCATTAACCACGCGGAGTTTGAGGTCTTCTTCCCGAGCCTGCCGCCGTAGCTTCCGCGACCGGGCATCTTTTGCGGTGCGAAGCGCAACCCCGTAGAGCCAGTTGGCCACCGTGTCGCGGCGGGTGATCGTTGCCGCCCTCCGAGCCAGGACCAGAAAGGTCGTCTGGAACGCGTCCTCCGCCTCGTGCGAATTGCTCAGTACCCGGCGACAAACCCCGAAGACCATCTGGCCATGCCGCCGCACCAGCATGCCAAAGGCCTCCTCGGCGCCTTCATCACGCTGATCGACGAACCGATCCAGCAACTGTCCGTCGCTGACATTGCCCACGACGCCGAAGCGAAAGAGCGTCCGCAGGTCTTTGAGTGCTTCGCGTGCCGTTCCGCCAGGCATCAGCCCATCTCCTTGGCCTCGGTCATAACTGCAATATAGTGGCGAACGGAGAGGCAGCGCGTCCCGATTTCCTCCGGAATTTTTTCATCCTGAACGGATGGCGCCTTACTTCACGATCGCTTGCAGCGACTCGCGCAGCCGCGATCGTGTGGTCGATGTCGGCCTTGGTGTGCGCGGCGGAGACGAAGGCGGCTTCGAACTGGCTGCATGGCAGGTAAACGCCGCGGGCAAGCATCTCCCAGAAGAAGCGGGCAAAAAGCTTGGTGTCGCTCTGCTTGGCATCCTCATAGTTGTGAACGGGCCCGTCATGAAAGAACAGGGTCAACATGCTACCCACGCGCTGGACGACATGGGGGACGTTGGCGTCGGTGGCGGCCCGGTCCAGGCCTTCAGCCAACAAGGCAGAGAGTGTTTCAAGACGCTCGTAGGGCGGCTCGTCACGAAGAATCTGAAGCGCCGTCAAGCCGGCGGCCATGGCCAGCGGGTTGCCCGAGAGCGTTCCCGCCTGGTAAATCGGACCACTGGGCGAAACATGATCCATGATCCTGGACGACGCACCATAGGCTGCGGCGGGCAAGCCTCCACCGATGATCTTTCCCAGGGCCGTCAAGTCGGGAGTCACTCCCAGGCGAGTCTGGGCACCGCCGTAGGCGACCCGAAACCCGGTCATGACCTCATCAAATACAAGAAGCGCACCGTGCTTCTCCGTCAACTCGCGAAGTGTCTCCAGATAGCCGGGCCGGGGAGGAACCAGGCCCATGTTGCCGGCGATCGGCTCGAGTAATACCGCGGCGACCTGCCCACTGTGATGGTCAAGAAGATCAGCGACGGCCGAGGCATTGTTGAACGGGCAAAGCAGAGTATCGTGCGTGGCGCCCGCGGTCACACCCGGGCTGTTCGGAGTGCCGAGCGTCGTCGCGGCTGAACCCGCCTGGACGAGTAAGGCGTCGATATGGCCATGATAGTGGCCGGTCATCTTGATGATCTTGTCACGGCCGGTGACTCCGCGCGCCACCCGCACGGCCGACATCGCTGCCTCGGTGCCGGAGGAAACGAAGCGTACCTTCTCGATTGAAGGCACAGCCGAAGTGACGGTCTCCGCAATGTCGATCTCGCGCACTGTCGGTGCGCCAAAACTCGAGCCCAGGTCAAGCGCCTCGACGACCGCTGCGCGGACTCGCGGGTGCGCATGCCCCAGGATCATTGGCCCCCACGATCCGATGTAATCGATGTACTGGTGGCCGTCGATATCGTGAAGATAAGCGCCTTCAGCTTTCGCCATGAACGGCGGTTCGCCGCCGACCGCTCCGAACGCCCGCGCCGGACTATTCACCCCGCCCGGAATCACATGGTTCGCGCGAAGGAAAGCGTCGTGGCTCTTAGGAAGCGAAAAGTCTGGTTTCGATGTGGCGGGCGTTTGGGGGGTCATGGTCTTTCAAAGCCTACATGAACGATCATAGGAGACGGTAGATATCGCGGCGATTACCGACGTTCAGTAGCACAATGACCAGGCGAGCCTCTTCGATCTGGTAGACGAGATGATAGTTTCCACAACGGATTCGGTAGAGGTCATCCACCCCTTCGAGTTTCTTGACACCGGGCGGACGGGGAATCTCAGCTAACCCTTGAATCCTGGCATCAACTCGTCGCAGTTCGGTTTTGGCAGGCAGGCTAGCCCACGTTCCGCTGCACGGGTTAGATCAACTTCATAGCGTCTTGGTTCCGGAGGAGGTTGTTGGATGCCGCTTCTTCGGCGTCGGCTCATCATGGAGTCCCTGTTGTCGGCGGAATTCCTCGTAGCGAATTCGCTCGGCCGACTCCGTCAGCGCCTTCCGCGCGGCCTCGACGTCAAGGCGATCCTCTGCCTCCTCGATCAGCAACTCGAGTAGCCTCAGATCAGGAATTGAAATGATGGCGGCGGAGTCCTTACCCCTACGATGCACGATGGTGCGTTCTCCCTGATATTCCGCCTTGTTCAATACGTCGCCCAGCGAGTTCTTTAGCTCTACCACATTGAGGCGATTCATCGGCCACTTCTCCAGGTTTGATCTGGCGTCGCATTGTCAGGAGCGCAAGTTTGAGCTTATCCTCGCACGTATGCGTCATCCCGCCTCAAGCGTATGATACGTATCTTGTTCATCATGGTCAACATTTTCAGGCGCAGTCGCTCACCCTTGTTTCAGCCACCGGGCAACATCAAGCGCGTGGTATGTGAGAATCATGTCGATGCCGGCGCGCTTGAATCCAGTAAGGGTTTCCAGGACGATTCGCCGCTCGTCGATCCAGCCGCGGAGGGCAGCGGCCTTGACCATGGCGTACTCGCCGGAGACATTGTAGGCCGCCACGGGAACGCCGAAGGTATCCTTGACGCGGCGGGCGATGTCGAGGTAGGCGAGTGCCGGCTTGACCATGACGATGTCGGCGCCTTCTGCCAGGTCGAGGGCAACCTCGCGGATTGCCTCGTCGCCGTTGGCCGGGTCCATCTGGTAGCCGCGGCGATCGCCAAAGCTGGGTGCACTTTCGGCCGCGTCGCGGAATGGCCCGTAGTAGCCGCTCGCGAACTTGGCGGCGTACGACATGATCGGGATGTGCGTGAAGCCGGCGGCGTCGAGCCCCTGGCGGATCGCTTGCACCATCCCGTCCATCATTCCTGAGGGGGCGATCATGTCGGCCCCGGCTCGGGCGTGGCTGAGAGCCTGCTGTGCCAGGAGCGGCAAAGTCGCGTCGTTATCCACGTCCAGGCGACCGCCCGCGTCACTCAAAGGACCGCAATGGCCGTGGTCGGTGTATTCACAGAAGCAAAGGTCGGTGATGATGAGCAGGTCCGGCGCCTGTCGCCTGGTGATCCGGATCGCTTCCTGGACGATGCCGTCGTCGCGGGCCGCGGCCGAGCCGAAGGCGTCCTTGTGTTCCGGGATCCCGAAGAGCAAGATGCCGGGAACGCCAAGCTCGGCGACCTCTGACACGGCCTCGCCGAGCCTGTCGAGTGAGAGCTGGTACTGGCCGGGCATCGACGGCACCTCGCGGTGGAGGTTCGTGCCGTGGTAGACGAACAGCGGGTAGATCAAGTCGCTTGTGGTCAAGAGGTTTTCGCGCATCAGCTCGCGGAGTCGCGGATGCCCACGCAAGCGGCGAGGACGATGAAGCGGATAACCGGTGGTCGGCTGGAACGGCATGGTGCAATCCCCCGGGCGGGGTGACAGACGGAGTGGCAGGGTTTCAAGGAACTGGGGGCTTATCGAGAACGTGCGCCAGGGCGTCTACCGGTCTTCACCGGCAAACACCCTGGCGCACTCATCGATCGAATCACGAGGGTCGACGAAGTCTAGTGGCCGCGCTTGTGGCCGGGAGCGGGCAAGGGAAAAAGCCTCAGCTCGCTGCTGTTGGCGTCGTAGCAATCTATGTGCAGGAACTCCGCCGGCACATTCTCCTTGAAGCCGACCAGGATTGTCATGCCGGACTCGATCTCGATCTTGGCGATTTCCTTGCGTTTGCGGTTGTTGAGATAGGTTGCGACGCTGGGGCTGACGGTGATGTTAAGCCGGCGGATGTCGTCGCGGTGCGAGGCCAAGGCCAGGATCCGCATGACATCGATGGCCATGCTCTCTGCCGTCTTGACCACCCCGGCGCCAGTGCAGTGCAGGCAATCTTCGTAGATCGACCGCTTGAGGCTGGGTCGAATCCGCTGCCGGGTCATCTCGATCAATCCAAAGGCGCTCATGCGAAGGATCTTGGTCCGCGCACGGTCACGCTTGATAGCTTCGCGGAGGGCGCGCTCCACGCCACGGCTGTGCCGTTCCTCCCGCATGTCGATGAAGTCGTTGACGATCACGCCTCCGAGGTCGCGGAGCCTGAGCTGGCGGGCGATCTCCTTCGCGGCCCGAAGGTTCATTTCGTAGGCAGTTTTCTCGGCGTCGTCCTCGACCCGGAAGTTGCCCGAGTTGACGTCGATCGCCACCAGGGCCTCGGTCTGGTCGATGACGATTGAACCCCCCTCCGGAAGAGGGACATGGCGGCGCTGGATCTTGGCGATCTCATCCTCGATCCCGTATTTATGAAACAGCGGCACCTTCTCGTCATAAAGCTTGATCCGGTTAACGAACCGAGGCATGACCACCCGGAGGAACTCCTGGGCACGTTCAAACGCCGATGGTTCGTCAATCCAGATCGTATCGATCTCGGACGTGAAGATGTCCCGGATGGTCCGCGTGATCATGTCCGATTCCTGGTAGATCGGGCCAGGAGTGCGGGTTCGCTTGATGCGCCGGAGGATGACTTTCCAGAGCCGCAGGAGGTAGGCCAGATCGCGAGCCAGCTCACGCTTGGTGCGTTCCAGTCCCGCAGTCCGGACGATGAAACCAAGGCCCTTTGGCGGGTTCAGCTCGTGCATGATCTCGCGGAGCTTGCGGCGCTGGCCTTCATCGACAATCTTGCGTGAGACACCGACACGATTCAGGCCGGGCATCAAAACCAGATAGCGGCCCGGGATACTGATATATGTGGAAAGGGTCGGTCCCTTGGTGCCGATGCTTTCCTTGATGACTTGAACCAGAACTTCATCGCCGCGGCGGAAAATCTCCTGGATCGGCGGCTTGACCATGCCGCGGCCCCGGCCCGACATGCGGCCTCCACGCCCCGCATCGTCGCCCCGGCCCGGCCTGGCTTCTACCGGCCCGCGCAGGCCCATTTCCCGCTCGAGCTCCTCGATTTCCTCAATTTCCTTGCGAATCTCCTGCTCGAGCTCCGGGTCGATTTCTTCCTCGGCGATGCGGACTGGCTCGGCGTGCAGGTCATCGACAATCACGTCATCTTCCTCGAGCGCCATGTCGTCGGCCTCGGGCTCATCATCGCCAGCCTCGAGGTCTTCCATGTCGAGGTCGTCAAGCTCGCCGCCGGTCAACAGCTCATCGGCTGGCCGCCGAGGATACGCCGGTCGGAATCCGGGTTCGGGTCCGAGATCATCAAAGTCGGATTGGAATTCGTCCGTACTGGGAGAAGCAGCCTCGGACTCGGGGCGTTCGCGTCGCCGGCCGCGCCTCCGCCTGCGCCGTTTGCCCTCACGAGCATCGGCCGCGGACCCGGGCGGACGAGGCCGACCCGCAGGTTCTTCGTCGGCCGCGAGGAACTCTCGTGATTCGATATCGGCTTCGACGTCGGCATGCCGCGCGCCCCAGCCAAACGCGGATGAGGGCGGCTCGTCGCCGGCGGCTGGCTCCGCCGAGCGGAGTCGCTCCCTGCGAGGTACGTAACCAGGTTCTCCGGCCCGGTTATGAGGCCGTGACCGTTCCCTGGGAAGTTCTTTCGGCTCGGCGCCTCGACCACGTTCCGGCAGCGCCGGAGGCTCGAATTCCGAAGAGCGATATCGTTCAGTGTCTGCGTCAGCAGCGCTTGAGGGGAACCGTTCAGGTCCGGGAGGCACGGGCGGCGAGGGCTCGCGTGGCCGTCCGGGCTCGGAACCGCGCTCGCCTCCGCGCGATCGGATCGCGGCACGGCCCCCGCGTCGTCGTGGGGGCTCGGGCAATTGTGGTTCCTCTTCGATGGGGCCGTATTCTTCGTGCTCCGAGGGCAATCGCCGTTCCGGCCCATCTTGGAACCCAGGGTGTTCAACATCGTTTTCTTCGAATCCGGGAAGTGAACGCGACGCAGGGGGTGAGGACGGTGGAGAAGCAGGCCGGCCACGTCCACGGCCGCGACGCGGCTCCCGGGGAACGTAGGAGTCGGCCGCCAGCCCCTCTCCGAACGTCTCCTCGCGCGCTTCCTCAGGTCCTTGCGCCTCTGGAAGGCCGGGCATGGGGCGAGGATGGCTTCGCTCTTCGAGATCGTCCTCGCGGGCATTCGGAGGCGATGGGGAAAACCTTGTTCGCTGAGTGCGGCTAGGAGGGAGGTCCGGATCAAACGTCTCGGTCGGTTTTCCCGGCCTCCACCGCGGTTCTTCTGGCTCGATCTCCCCAAACTCGCGTTCCCGTTCAAGACCCCGCTCACGCTCCCGTTCTCGATCAAGATCCCAGTCCCGCCCCACGGTCTCGGCCCAGAGTGACTCCCCGTGTTCGAGCGGAGCGTGCGGTGGCTCCTCCACGCGTGGAGCCGTGGGTTCAACCGGGGACGGCTCGGGGGTGGGTGCCTCGAACGGATCGTCGTGTCGCTCGTCTCCTAATCCCTCCCCGAATCGGCGTGGCATTTCCGATCGATCGCGACGCCCACGCACGGATCGATCGGGACGTTCACGGTCGGGACGGTCACGATCTCGTTCTCGGCTACGATCCTCGGCGCGTGGTGGAGCTGGTAGCGCGGGTGGAAACGCCTCGTTCGGCGGCTCCGATCTCGACCGGCGGCGATCATCCTTATCGCGTCCACGGCGTGGATCACGCGGCCTTGACCCGGATGTTGGGGCTTGCCGACTGGGAGGTTCGATCTCATCGGCGTGCGATTGATGACGATTGTAATACTGCGGCTCGACGTCCGAGACATGGAGGAAGCCGTTGCGGCCGACCGAAAAATCGACGAAGGCGGCCTGTATGGCCGGCTCGAGATTGACGACCTTACCCTTGTAAATGTTACCGGTGTAGCTCTCGTGGCTGGTTCGCTCGACGTACAGCTCTTCGAGGACGCCGTTCTCGACGATCGCGATACGGCACTCCTCGGGCTGCAGGACATTGATCAGCATTTCTTTTTTCATGCGGTCTCTTTCCAGGACTGACGCGGTTAGCGTACTCGTGTTCGATTGTATTGATACTTAGATGAAGCAAGTGCGTTCATGACCCGGTTGGATCATCAGTCCCTGCCGGGTGGCCCTGCAGCCGGGACAGCCAAGACTGTTTCAGTTTGATTCTCGGGCGCCCGGCGAATCTCGGCTTCATCTCCTTGGACACTTTGCGGGGTTCGATCTTCAGCGACGAGTTCCAGATGGGTTCGCACCAGGATGGCTCCCTGATCCAGCAAGTCGCGGAGACCCAGGCATTCGAGTAGTTCCTCGGGTCGTGCCGAGCCATCAGGACAAACCTTGAGGCGGGCCCGAAGGACTCCCTCATCGGTCAGTTGGGCACTCAGCAGGAACGGACGGACATCAATGGTCTGTTCCCGGCCACGATCGGGGCGGCGCCTGATGAGCGGCCAGCTCGTGCTAGCGAGAAACGAGCCCAATCTCACGACGGTCTCAGCGCGGCGATCGCTCGGCACCCTGAGCTCGTAATCGAGAGCCGCCGGCCGGGGAGCTGGTGCGCCCGTCGGCAGAATCTCGGCACCGAGCCACTGCAATCCCCTGGGGGCTGCCGCGGTTAGCCTACCCAGCACGTCCGCGGGCGTTCTTGGCTCGAATAGCTCGATATCGACAATTTCGTCATGTCCTTCGATACCCAGCCCCAGGGCCAGAGCAAAGACGATTCTTGGCCGCGGCGAGAACCCCTGGCTTTGAGCCAGAGGAAGTTGGGCGCGGCGGGCCATCCGCTCCAGACAGCGCATCATGTCATGATGGCTGACCAGGCGAAGATCACCACGCTTGGAGAATCGGAGGCGCAGCTTGGTGGCTGTGGTCATGTCCTACGACTTGTCGAGGCACGACAAACCGGGGTGACTTCGTCTGACTCTCCGCTGCTCGGTCGGCCCAGACCACGTTCAAAGGGGAACTTGCGGTCAGGTCAACGCGGGTCGAGGTAGTCAGGATGGCGCGGCAAGACGTCAGAAAACCGGCTTGAACTGGGGCCGGAGGTCCTGGTCATCTCGCGGGGCGCGAAGCAGCTCGGCTGGGTCCTGGGAATCTAAAAGAACGTTCGTGCACGGATGTCCGGCGTTCAACCGGCTCCGCAACGAACCCTGGTCACAATCGGGAAGCAAGGCCGCAGGCGGTCGGGATCCACAAGAGTTTGCGGGGCCCTGGATATCCTGTCGTGTCAAAATGAGTCACCGGATCACCGGAGCTGTCGGCTCGGGCGTATCGGGCAATGCCTGGCGGAGCGCGGATTCGAGCAGAGCCGTCACGGCCTGGGCGGTATCAAGTCGCAGCGCGTCGGCAGCAATCGCCCGTGCGGTTTCGAGCCGCACACCCCGGATCACCCGGCGAACTTCGGGCAACTGGTGCGGAGGCATGCTCAACTGACGCAAGCCAAGGCCCAGAAGAAGCATGGTGT
The DNA here is from genome assembly GCA_963797295.1 of uncultured Planctomycetaceae bacterium. Lineage (GTDB taxonomy): Bacteria > Planctomycetota > Planctomycetia > Isosphaerales > Isosphaeraceae > Aquisphaera. The sequence goes on along the minus strand of CAWCPP010000046.1, from coordinate 144,888 downwards.
AAAGCGGCTCTCCACCCATTTTTCCGCAGACATTCACCTCGATTCCGTGGACCTGTGCGGCTTCGACCACCATGGCGATCAAGCGGAGCACAGACGGATCGGCGGCGGAGTACAGTTCGGCGACAGTTTCGTTGGTCCGATCCACGGCCAGCGTGTACTGAGTCAGGTCATTGGTACCTATCGAAAAGAAGTCCACCTCCTTCGCCAAATGATCGGCCATCAGGGCGGCAGCCGGAACTTCCACCATGATTCCGACCGGCAGGTCTTTGCGAACGGCGTGCCCCTCCGCCACAAGCTCGGCGGCCACGTCGCGCACGATAGCACGGGCCTCTCGCAACTCGCCAAGCGTGGTCAGAAGGGGAAGAAGAATCCGGACGTCCCCCAGAGTGCTGGCGCGCAAGATCGCCCGCAACTGGGGTCGAAACAGACCCGGGTCGCGAAGCGACAGACGCAGGCTGCGTAGTCCCAGGAACGGATTGGGTTCGACATTGGCTGGTTCCTGGTATCGTCCCAGCTTGTCAGCCCCCAGATCGAGCGTCCGGATCACGATCGGCCGCCCTCGCAACGCGCGAGTCACTGCGGCATAGGCTTGGAATTGCTGCTCCTCGGTGGGCGGGGCCTGGGCGTTCAAGAACAGGAACTCGGTGCGGAACAGTCCGATGCCCTCGGCGCCCAACTTCACGCAGGCATCGATCTCCGCGGTGAACTCGATGTTGCCCCAGAGAGTGATCTTGGTGCAATCGAGTGTCTCGGCCGGAAGATCGGCCTGCTGTGAGAGGACCTCGAACCGCGCGGACCGTTCCGCGGCCGCCGTGCGATACCGGGCCTGGGTGGCAGGATCAGGGTCAAGGATGACCAGACCCTCGTCGCCATCGATGACCGCCACCCGGCACTGGCGGGCGATGTCCAAGAACTTTCCGAGGCCGACAACAGCCGGGATCTCGAGCGCGGCGGCAACAATGGCTGTGTGGCTGGCGCGGCCGCCCCCCTCCGTGGCGAAGCCGAGCACCCGGGTCGGATCAAGCCCCGCCGTCTCGCTGGGCGTCATGTCTTGCGCCAGGACGAGGGCGGGCGTGGGCAGCTCTTCCTGAAACGAGCTGGGACGCTGTCCTATCAAGTGGCCCAGGATCCGCGCTTCGATGTCTCGCACGTCGACGGCGCGGGCGGCGAGGTACGAATCGCTGAGCCGCTCCAGACGGACTGCGTGCGCTTCGAGAACCTCGATAACCGCATGCTCAGCGGAGATCTGCTCTTGCTCGAGCCGGGCGCAGGCGTTTGCGCGGAGCGTGACGTCGCCAATCATCCGGGCGTGAGCCGCCAGGATATCGGCGTACTGGGGGCCAAGCCGGCTCCGCGCTGCTTCCTCGGCCTCCTCGGCTTCGCGCCCGGCCGCTTCCAAACCATGATCGAGCCGCTCCAGTTCACGATCGACTGCCTGGCGGGAGATCTTACGCGGGGGCAAGCGCATTCCGCGGGTGTCAAGCACCAGGATCGGCCCGACCGCGATTCCGGGACTGACGGCAATGCCACGCAACACATGCATCGGGGCAGGGACCGGCGTCAGCTCGGGAGTTGGAATCGAGGTGCCCGGAGGCGGCATGCCATCTTTCCTGTGATCGGCGTGAACTCGCGTCATGACTTCAGATCCAACCCGGCCCCGGCGCGGTCCCAGGCGGACCAGTCGTTCCTGGTCTGTCCGCGGGGCTGCGATCTCGCACCCTCAACGCCCGGAATCGGTGCTGGGCTGGCTCTGAATCGAATCTCCATTTTCATTCTCATAAAACTGGGCTGAAACCAGGTTGGACAATGCGTCGAGAGCTTCCACGGCGTCCGGGCCGCATGCTTCCAGTTCCAGTCGCGTGCCGCACTCGGCGGCCAGGGTGGTCAGATCGAGAATACTCTTGCCGTTGAACTGATTGCCGTTGTAATGAACGCGGATCTCCGACCGATAACGAAGGGCGAGCTTGACAAACTTGTCGGCCGGACGCAGGTGAAGCCCCAGACTGTTAGTGATCTGGACCTGGCGATGGGCGATCGTTGTGTCGTTGCTCATCAGCGGCTCGATCGGCCTGCGCCGAAGACAAGCGACCAGCGTTCTGACAGGAAAACCATGAAGCCAGATCGAAGGTCGTGGGCCATTGCGGTTGGAGCGGCGTATCCCGCCGTCAACTTGCCGGGTGCGCCCCGGCCACGACGGCCTGGATGTCACGTTTTATCGTTTCGGAGCGGTCGACCCGCCGCGCCGCGGAAGTTCGCATCCGCGATTCGCACGAGAGACGCATCCGGATCATTTCTCACCACGGCGCCCGCCGCAATCGGCCGGCGACCGGCGAGACAAGGATCAAGGCGAATTCTGATCGGCTTCTTCGAGTACGTCGATGACGTCCTGCCGAGTGCGGGCCTGACGCAAGAAACTCACGAAGCGCTCGTCCTTCAAGTGTCGCGAGATATTCTCCAGAGCTCTGAGATGATCTCCAGGCTGGTTTTGAGGAGAAACCAGCAGGAAGAAGATGTTCACCGGTTCGCCGTCGAGAGCCGCAAAATTGACTCCTCGCCGGGACAGTGCGACCGTGCCGATCAGGCGGGTGAGCGTGGGATGCCGGGTATGTGGGACGGCAACACCCATCCCGATCCCCGTGGAGCCCAGTTCCTCACGCCCGAGGATGGCTCGAATCACGCTCTCCACGTCTCCAGCGGCAAGATGGCCGGCCTTGTGCAGGCTGCCGACCATCTCCCGAATCGCCTCTTCCTTGCCGGTTGCTTGTAAATCAACGATAATTGAATCTCGAATCACGAAATCCGCAAGCTTCATCCGCCCCTCCATCGACCGGTTGCCAGGCACGGTTTCTTGACCTGGACCGAAATCGCGACGCTCAAACGGGGGATCTGCACCGGGAGGACGGCGGACAACCAACCCGCGGCGTTACGTTGTCGTGGCGACTGCAGGGAAATGCTGAGTTCAAGGGCTTACGCCGGACTTGGACCTCTCCAGGATCGGTTCAGGTCGCCTCGGGAGGAGCGGATTGGTCGGAAGACCGGGATGAGCCCCCTGCCTGAGAGACGTCGCCTTTGTGCTTCTGGACCTTCTCCTTGTATCGCCGCAATTGATTCTCAATCTTGTGTACGCATTGATCCATCGCCGACTCGGGGGTGGGACCGACCTCGCGGGCGACGAAGTCATGCTTGTGTTCGGCTGAAACCAAGATCTCGACATCCCAGGCCTGTTTTCCCTGGTCGACCGCAACCTCAATGGCCATCAGCCGACCAAAATACTTGAGCAGCTTCTCCGCTTTGTCATGCAAGTGTTGTTGCTGCTCGGGATTCAAAGCACCGTGCCGAGTCGAAATCTCGATTTGCACTCATTCGCTCCTTCCCTGACCCCTCTGCCAACCTCGCCGTCAACGAGCGATGGCCACCACAAAAATTTAACCCCTTTCCCTGTACTTGGTCAAGACTACACCGTGGTAAAGATCATCCGAGCACACTTTTTCCCAAAGTCCTGCTTCCCGAAGAGATCTGACCGCGCGGTGGACCCTATCGTCGCCCCGGTCTCTTGCGTATCGTGGAGAACCCAACCTCTTCCACGCTTCGAAGACCCCCCTGTTTCCACAAAATCGGGCTTTTTTTGGCGGCAAGGAGACCCCCGACGTGTGGGTGCAAAATTACGATCCGCTGGGGAACTGGCCAGCATCCACCCTGGCCGCCGCCTTGCCGGTGTTTGTTCTTCTGGGCTTGCTGGCATGGGGCCGGCTGACGGCCGCCCGCGCGGCGCTCGCCGGGCTGGCAACGGCCTGTGTCGTGGCCTTCGGCATCTTCCAGATGCCCGCAAGGATGATCTTCGCCAGCGCGATGGTGGGATTGGTTTTCGCGGCCTTTCGTGTCGTATGGCTCATCGTGGCCGCCGTGTTCCTCTACGACATCGCCGTCACCACGGGGCAGTTCGAGGTCATGAAAGCCTCGGTGGCCAGGCTCTCGGGTGATCGCCGGCTCCAGGCGGTTCTCATCGCCTTCTCGTTCGGGGCTTTCATCGAGGGAGCGGCCGGATTCGGGGCGCCGGTTGCCATCTCGGCAGCCTTTCTTGTCGGTCTTGGGTTCCGGCCGTTCCAGGCGGCCCTGCTCTGCTTGATCGCCAACACGGCACCCGTCGCCTGGGGAGGAATTGGAACACCGTTGCGAACCTTGAGCGCGGTCACGGGCCTCGAGGTCGAAGCCCTGAGCGCCACCTGCGGACGCATCCTTCCCCTGCTTTCCGTCCTGATCCCCTTCTGGCTGGTCCGCACCATGACCGGCTGGCGGCACACACTCGAGGTCTGGCTGCCACTGACCGTCATCGGTGGAACCTTCGCCGCCGTCCAGTTTCTCTGGTCGAATCTGGTCGGTTTCGAACTGGTCGATATCGCCGCCTCGGTCTCGAGCATGATGGCCGGAGTCATCGTGATGCGACTCTGGAAGCCAGGACGCATCTGGCGCTTCCAGCATGAGGCGGAGCACCCGGGATTTGCTCATTCCCAGGTTCCACCGCCAGATCCTCAGATCCGCGAGTCCGAACTTCAGGTCGCGCTCACGCCCTGGCAGGTCATGCGCGCCTGGATGCCCTTCGTGCTCTTGACCCTGACGGTACTCGCGTGGGGAGTTCCCGCCATCCGGTCCTGGGGTACTTCGTCAGCCAAGGACTGGCTGGACGCGCGCTGCTCCTGGAAACCGGAGATTCCCTGGCTGCATCTCCAGGTTGCCAAGGGAGCGGCCGTCACCGGGCATGACGACGTCTTGCCCGGTGACCTCGAGAAGGCCCAGGTCGAGGTGGTTCCCCTCTCGTCGACGGGAACCGCGGTTTTTCTGGCGGCCGTCCTGAGCGGATCTTTTCTGGGTCTCTCTCCCTGGGGTCTGGCTCGCCTGTTCGCCGGTACGATTCAACGGATGGTTCCCGCGATCCTGGCGATCATGAGCATGCTCGCTCTGGGATTCGTGACCAAGTATTCCGGCATGGACGCGGTTCTTGGTCTGGCATTCACGCGAACCGGACGCATCCTCTACCCGATCTTCGGCACGTTGCTCGGCTGGCTGGGGGTTGCACTCACCGGCTCGGATACCTCCAGCAACGTCCTGTTTGGCAATCTTCAAAAGATCACCGCAACCAAACTTCACCTCGACCCGATCCTGATGGCCTCCGCGAACACGACCGGCGGCGTGATGGGCAAGATGATCGACGCGCAATCCATTGTGGTGGCAGCCGCCGCAACCGGAGAGGGCGGGCGCGAGGGAGAGCTGCTTCGCGCCGTGCTCTGGCATAGCCTTGCACTGGCCTTGATCGTCGGGCTAATTATCTGGATTTATGCACATATATTGCCTTCAGTCGTCGTCTCTGCGCCCTAGCCGGGCCGGGCTCGACTGGACGATTCAGCTCATGCTGCGACCGCGCGTGAAGGTATCATGCTCCGTGCTTTCCAAACCGCATCCGGCGTCAGGCGCTTCACTTCCAAGGGTTTGCCGGGCCTCTGGCGCCTCTTGCCGGCGTACGGCGTTTTCCAAAGGTTCCTGATCACGAGAGACTTGAGTGCAGAGATCAGAAGTCTGTAAGGATTCGGGCTCGCGATGTGGATCGGAAAAGTGCGAGCCGTGGACTTGGGTCTTCCGAATTTTTTGGGATCGAGTCTTGGTGGCTGCGGTCATGCAACACCTCCCCGCGTGACGCGGGAAAAACCTGGGAGCTACCGCATCCGACAGCAAGCCGAGGCCACTGAGATTCGGTATCTACCCGCGACCGGCTTTTTCTGGAACCGATCGCGCATCCGTTCGACGTGACCAGATGCGAGCCTTCACGATGAGAGCCAAGGCTTGCGGCGGTGCTGGATGACCGCTGCGCACCCGGAGCATACGGATTTCCGGCTCTATGTAGTATTGTAACCGCTAGAGTAGGTCCTGGCCAGTGGCCGTGGTGACAATCGTCCGGGGAAATCATCAGGAAGCCAAAGGCTCTCTTTTTGCATTGCATCACATGGAAAGATGTGGCGGATCGACGTTTATCCTCCATCGAAACATGGAGACCGCCAGGCTGTCGCATAGGGATACATCCATCATGCGTATCGGAATTCTCTCGGACACACACGACCAGGTCCAGCGCACGAAGTCCGCGGTGGCCATGCTGGCCGAGTGCGGAGCCGAGATCTTGATCCACTGCGGCGACCTGACGATTGCCGATGTCGTCCATGAATGCTCCACGCTTCCCTGCTATTTCGTCTTCGGCAACTGCGACCATGACCGCGACAGCCTCCGCCAGGCCATGACCCAGATCGGCGGGACCTGCCTGGAACGGGGCGGCCTCGTCTCCCTGGACGGCCATCGCCTGGCCGTCACCCATGGTGACTCGGACCACGAACTTCGTCGACTTGCCGAACTCGAACCCGACTACCTCTTCTCCGGCCACACCCATGTCGCCAGCGACGTGCAGAAAGGCCCCACACGCTGGATCAACCCCGGTGCGCTGCACCGCGCTTCGGTCTGGACAGTCGCACTTATCGATCTTGCAAGCAATCATGTTAGCCTGTTGCCAATAATCAACACAAAGATGCAAGGTTGATGAGATAGGCCAAATCGACTGGTCGTCCTGGCTTATTGGAGCTAGAATTCCCGGGACACCTCGATGATCCAACATTGCGCAGGCGATCCAATTCGGTTGAACCGGCGCGTCCGGGCCTGCTGAATTTGCACCACGGCCCCTCGTTCAGAGGAGTGGGAAAATGCGTCTTTGCCTGGTCGAAGATATTGCCGTCGCGGGACTTGAGCCGCTCACGCTGACTCGGCCGATGCACGAACTCTGGTTGGGATGCTCGACCCTCGGTACCAAGATCGCCAGCGCGTTTGGCATTGGCCCGGGGCCGCAGCGCCGCGGTGGTGTGATCCGATCTCACCTGGTGCCGGTTCAAAGGGAACGGGATCGCCACATGGTGGTGAACGATCGCGACTGGCTTGCCAGGGGGCCGGTCATCGTGGCCAACGCGCGGTGGGTCCCACCTTCCGGTTTCGAACCCCCGGATTCGCAGACTTCCTGGGTCGGTCTTTGCGACGGGCAACCCGCCTGCGCCCTGGTCGGTCCCGAGGATGCCGTATCGCTTGATCCGCACGGAATCGACTCCTGGTTCGACAGGATCGCTTCCAGTCAGACAGGAACTGACGTCGGGGGTGAATGGATCTGCCGCCCCTGGGATCTGGTGGCCCGCAACGGTGCCTATATCGAGCGTGATTTTGCCGAAGCCGGGCAAACGGCGGTGAGCAACCGGCAACTCGCAACCCTCGCTCTGGTCGGGCCTTCCAACCTCCTGCGCATCCATGAAACCGCGCGTATCGACCCCTACACCGTCTTTGACACGACCAGCGGACCGATCATCGTTGCCCCCAACGTCTGGATCCAACCATTCACGCGGGTCGAGGGTCCGTGTTACATCGGGCCGGAGACCCAGCTCTTCCGGGCCAACATCCGGGGCTCGGTCTCGATTGGCCCGAATTGCCGGATCGGCGGCGAGGTCGAAGCCACGATCATTCATGGTTTCTCCAACAAGTATCACGAAGGTTTCCTGGGGCACGCCTATATCGGCGAATGGGTCAACCTGGGCGCCATCACGTCCAACAGCGACCTGCGCAATGATTATGGTGAGGTCTTCGTGCCGCTTCAGGGAGATCCCGTGCCGACCGGCCAGGCGAAGGTTGGCTGCTTCATCGGTGATCATACGCGAACCGGCATGGGGTCGATGCTCAACACCGGCACCGCCATCGGTGTCATGTGCAACGTTCTTCCCGCCGGTCTGCTCCTTCCCAAGCATGTTCCCTCGTTCACGGCCGTCATGTACGGCCGGGTAGGATCAGGGTTCTCGCTCGATCAGATGTTTTCCACCGCCCGGATTGTCATGGGGCGGCGAGGCAAGGTCTTTACCGACAACGAAGAACAACTTTACCGCGGCCTCTTCGAGCAGACCCGCCTGGAACGCGAACGGGCTTTCCAGCGGTCCCACGACCATCGCGCCGATTCCTGGCCAGTGGCCCAGGCGCGGTTCTGATCGGGAAGCTCGAGGCTCGATGGGCAAACTTCGCCCTTGTGCCTGTTGATCGATTGCATCTATAATACGGCATGGGAGCAGGGTGGGACGACGATCGCCCCGCCCTTTTTGCTTTTCGAACGCGTGCCGGTCCAATCAGGTCAGGCGCGGGACGTTCGGCACCGCCGTCGCGAACCTCGACCGCTTGCGAGGCGTCCGTGATCGCACGGGCGGATCGATCTTCGGGCACTGGAAGTTCGCTGGGAAAACACAGATGGGTATCATGGTGGCAGGGCCCCGACGGGCCGGTGGAGACACTTCGACTCACGCGGAGCCGGCACGACTGGAACCGAAAGCCAGGGCGCATCGGGACGAGAGGCACCCCGAGTCGCTGACGAACCCGGCCCGGCCCGACCTGCGCGGGTACATCTACCTGTCGCTGATGGTCCTTTTTGGTTCCACCACCTCGCCGTTCGCCATGGTCGCCGTCCGCGAGCTTCCGGTCGGTATCTTGCCGCTGCTGAGATTCAGCTTTGCCGGGCTCTGCCTGATCCCCTTTCTCTCCGACCGCACCGCCCTCTGGCGGCTGCTCCGCGAGGACACCCGCCGGCTCTTTCTGGTCGCTGCCTTTTGCGTTCCGATCAATCAGAGCTTCTTCCTGAACGCCACCCGGTTCGGGCCCAACTCTCACGTTGGCCTGTTCTACGCCGTCTGTCCCCTGGTCGTCTGGGTGCTGGCCTGGATGCTGGGGCATGAGTCCCTGGACCTGCGGCGGCTCTGGGGCGTTCTGGCCAGCATCGCCGGAGTGGCCGTGATCGGACTTGGCAATCTCTGGGTAGGCAGCGGCGGCTCGCCCGCGGAATCGCGCTCGATCATGATTGCCGACCTGCTCCTGATCGGAGCCGTGCTCTCGTGGGGCGCTATCTGACTCTGAGCAAACCGCTCGTGGCCCGCTACGGTGCGCTCCCCACGCTGGCAGGGACGTTCCTGGTGGGCTGCCTGCTCGAAATCCCGATCGCCCTGATCACGCTTCCCGGCTGGCTGCCCATGCTGGCAAGAGCCTCGTCGGCCGCCTGGACCAGCTTCGCGATCCTGGCGATCCTGGTGACCCCGCTCAACCTGGCCCTCCAGAACCTCTCGCTCCGCCGGCTCGACGCCAGCCAGGTTGCCACCTTCAGCAACGCGGCCCCCGTGCTGACGGTCGTCTGGGGCGTCTGGTTCTTTCACGAGGCGCTCAGTCCCGCCCTGCTCGTCGGCGGTCTTCTCACCCTGGGCGGAGTGATCTGGACCAGCCTACCCTCCACCGCGCCCAGGCGTCCCGCGCCCGAGCCTGCATCCTGAAAGTGGCACCGCGACGGTCGATCCGGCTCTTGTTCCCCGGCTCATGCTTGAGCTATGCTCATCCTCCTTGCAAGCAGCCCCACCTTGCGGAGCGGCTCGGGGCGTGCGGGTAGAACATTCCGTCGCGGGGATCAGCCAATCGTGAGGAAGCCCAGGCCTGATGCACGTTCGCACGACGCGAAGCTCGCCTTCTACGTCACCAGTCATGGCTTTGGCCACATGAACCGCGCCGTTGCGGTGATCAACCACGTTCCCCCCGACATACCCGTCGTGATTCGCTCGAATGCCAACCTGTTTCCGAACTGGAACGAGCGGTTGACGCGTCCGGCCGAGCTGACCGAGCATGTCTCGGACGCCGGTGCGGTCAATCCTCCGGGCGACAGCACCGCGACCGACGGCCCGGCGACCCTGGAGCTGGCCGCGCGGGTGCACGCCCATGCCATGGCCCAGGTTGACGATGAGGCGCGATGGGTGCGCGACCAGCACGTCGTCGCCCTGCTCTGCGACGCGCCGGCCGTCCCGCTCATCGCGGCCCACCGCGCCGGGATTCCGGGGCTCTTGCTGGCGAACTTCACATGGGCCGACATCTACGCACCCCACGCCCGCGCCGCGGGTAGTCAGGCCAGGGCTTTGGTGGCCGATCTCCGTCGCGCCTATCGGCAGGCCACGACCGTCTTCCGGGCCGAGCCCGGTCTGCGCATGGCCTGGCTGCCGGGCCAGGTCAACGTCGGCATGGTCGCCAACCCCGGGCGCAATCGCCGCAAGGAGCTGCGCGGGCTGCTGGGCCTGGGCACCCGGGAAAAGCTGATCTACTTCTATGTCGGCCGCTACGGCCAGAACGACCTCGACTGGGAGCGGCTGGAAGGCTACGCGTCGCAGGGCATCCACTTCGTGGGCTACCACTCCGCCCCGGTCGGTCCGTTGAAGAACCTGCATCTCGTCAGCGCCTCGGAATGGCATGGCAGCGATCTGATCGCCTCGACCGACGCCCTGGTGGCCAAGGCCGGCTACGGGACGGTCTGCGAGGCGATGGCCGGCAACACGCCGATCATCTACCCCCCGCGCCAGGGTTTCGCGGAATACCGGGCCCTCGATCGGTCGCTTCGCGCCTGGGGCGGAGGCATCCCGGTTTCCGCCCGCAACTTCCGCGAGCTGCGGCTCGACCGGGCCCTCGACCGGGCCTTCCACCTGGGCCCGCTCAAACCCCCCTACCCGACCAACGGCGCCGCCCGGATCGCCCGCCACCTGGCCGGCCTTTGCCGCCCGCGCTCCCGGGCGAAACTCGAGCCGCTGCAACGCTGAGCTTTCTCTCCAACCTCCGCGAATCCGGAATCGCCACAAGACCGGTGGAACAACCAGAAATTCAATTGACCACAATGAGGGACAGGAGGGACAGGAGGAAGGGAATTCGTCAGGAAGATGGGAACAGGCACATTCAATCAGATTTTCCTGATCCCTCTTGTTCCTCCTCTCCTCCTTGTAGAATCTGCCTGCACGCGCTGGGCGATTGGGTTCGTTCGATCACCGCGTCTCACCCACAACATCTTTCGCCTCATGCATTTGCATACTTACCAGTTGGCTTCGTTCGACATCGTCCCATAGCCCTCGTTTCTTGCGTTGACGAAGTGACAGGCCGGCGCGACACATTAACCCGAAGCGTCAGCGAGGGGTTTTCCCCGTTCCCAGCATGGATTTGTGTCGACCCTCGCTCACGCTTCGGGTTGGTATGTACGGCCCGCCAAGTGTCCAGCGAGACAAGTCCACTTTGACCCCACTTCGGGACGATGCCCTTCGTTCGACAACTTTCGGGCACCCTCGGTTGCTCCTTCGCTCTGGGTCGCCGCCGTGAACTTGCCACGACCGCGAACCTCGGCCGATAACGCGTCAGCACACCCGACCCCGCCCAACATTGGCTTCGTTTGGCATCAATAAACACAGATGGTCACCCTAAGTCCTTGCCAACAAATGAGTAGTGCGCCGCTTACTTTGGCTTCGTTTGGAACATTTCGCCTGTTGCCAGTTGTTCTCGCCTCGGATTCGCCGGTCTCTGTACCCTCTGCTGCCGCTGTCCGGCCGGCTCGCATCCCAGCCTCTTCGTCGCACGAGCCGTTGCGATTTCTGTTGATCGCTCCAATCCGCAAAGTCCGCAAATCCGTTGCCTTCCGCAGATCCCGAGCTACCTCTTCTAACGCTCGATCCCGGGGCCGTCGATCGTGGAAGATTGGGTTCGTTTGACATCAGTAAAACAGAATATATCGACCTCAAGTCCTTGGTACCAGACGTTTCACGGCGAATGCGAAGTGGGTTCGTTCGGCGCATTTCGTCGCTCACTTGGCTCTTCCCGTCTCTACCGACCACAGGTATTGAGCGTTGCGTCTTCACCGGCCACTCAGCTCTGCTTGTCGACCGTCGATCGTCCGACCATTTCCCGCCTACTTTCAAGATGCGCCCAGAAACGGCGCCTATTTGCGGAAATTATAAAAAACCTGCGAGATAGGTCAGACGGGCCGCAAGGATCATAATCGAGCGATCGAGAGTATCGGAGCCGCGTAGGGAGAGTCTTTGACCTCGACGTAGAAGTTGGGCAGAACGCCGGCTGCTTCGTGGTCGAGCTGACAAAATCGGCATTTCGCGGCAGCAGAAAAAGGTGGACGCAACCTACGTCGAGCTTGCCTACGAGCCGGCGAGCGGTCTCGCTCGCTCTCAAGCTTCTATGGTCGTCACAACTCTTCGATTGGAGCCAGTGCACTCCAGCACTCGAACAGAGAGGCAAAGAGATCCGGCCGAGGCATCTGGAGCGGAAGACCGATCAAGGCGATAGTGATTTGACGTGTTCCGGTCGCGACCGTGGCCGAGGTGAAGGTCCTGTGACTTTCGGCAAGTGCTTCCCAGGTACGTAATCGCATGGGATAGGCTAGGACCGTCGTGACGTATTCTCCGCCCAAGACCGAAGCGTAAGCCAAGACTTGATGGAGATCATGCCTGTGTTCCTGGCGAAGCTCTTCGCCAAGCTTAGCCCAGCGAAGTTCATCGAGTTCCTCCAAATGGCCCTTGTACTTGGCGTCGATGATCCATGTGCGAGGGCCCCGTTGCACAATGAGATCGGGTACCAGACTGCTAAGACTTCTCGCCCCCGGGCGCATCCAGCGAATGGGGACGAGCGTCTCGTAAGTGCGGCCCGAGCGAACCTGAGCCCCGATTCCGCGCGCCCAAAGGCGAACCAGGTGCTCCACCCAACGCTCAAAGAGCTCGTGCATGGGTAGACTCCATGCCAGTCCGTCGCTCTGGGCCATTCCAGCCAGCCCCCGCTCATCGACGAGCCAACCGAGTGCCTGCATTCCTCGCTGAAATGCGAACGATGCCAAACCACTCTTCTGCAGAAGCGTGCTGAGTTGCGCCTTGCTCGGTGTAACACTTTTTGCATCAACGATCTTGGAAGCGAGCTCGGCAGCCGACTCAGTCAAGCGCCGGGCGATCGGGTCGATGGCAACCCAACCCGCGAGCGACCGTCTGACGACCTCGATTCCCCAACGAATCATGCCACGCAAAACGTTGTCGGGGCCGAGTTCTGGAAAGCGACAGGGCAGCTCATGAAATTTGCCCGACGGAAGTTGCTCATTGAGATAGCGGTCCCAAAGAACTTGCCCTCGCGGCGACTGGCGAGTCTCTTCCTGCCACCGAAAACCGGGAGTGATCTCGGCAAGCAGCGATCGGAATCGTTCGAGGATCGGGCCTGCGAGAACCCAAGGAGGAACCTCCTTGGCTGCACCCGGAACCAGCGGAAAAGGCAGAAGCTGTGGCGACGCCGTCCAGCCGATTTCCTGCAAAAGGGGGCCGATGTCATTCCAACCAAAGCGGGGTCGAACGACTAGACCGCCAATCACTTTCCGGGTAATCGGTGACCGCATAGGTACCGAGCCAATGGTCCCACCCGGGCGAAGATAAACATGGATCTGATTGGGTTCCGGTTCCAGCACGGGCGCTACGTCCAGCGAGTTCAGTTGAGGTGAGTTTGCAGAGATCAAGTCTCGCGCGAAGTGATTCCAACTCCGATCTCGGGCCTGAATCCCGAACGTCTCAGGCTCGATTCTGATCGACCGTCCCTGATCTTCGAGCCGGAGCAGACAGCCAGCACGTCGATGCCATTCAGGTAAAGGAATAGTCCTGTGTAATTGTTTAATTCTGGCCATCCTGCCCGAGCGCTCCTTGCAGCCAGTCGAGATAGGCTTCCAGCTCGGTTTCACAAGGACCGAGCCTTCCCTCCGCCAGGTATTCGTTCAACAGCGGAATGAGCTCGAATCGCAGACGACGGGCAAGTTGCGCTTGGTCCTTGGCGAGGAAATAGGCATGCCCAGGCATAAGAACCAAAGCATCATTAGGTGCCTGCTGAGAGAAGATGTCGAGTAGATTTCCGAAAGCTTCCGACGCAAGAGGTATGTCCTGCGCCTGGACGACGTCCCAATCCGGCCAGACGTCAACAAAGGCAAACCGCCGCCGCACGGCAAGGTCCAGGATCGCCGTGGAACGGTCTGCGCTGTTCATTGTGCCGAGAACAAACAGGTTTTCGGGAATCTTGAGTTCCCGGGTTCCGTCTTCCAGAGGATGCGCGAGAGCGACCGAGCGTGATCGATGCTCGGCGATCTCCCGCGGCTCGAAAAGGTAAATTGCCTCGCCCAGCACCCGACCCAGGTCAGCACGATTGATCTCGTCGATGACCAGGAGCCATTCCTGATCCCGGGCCTGCTCGACCGCCTGGACTAGCCATCCTGGCTTGGCCCTGAAGCGAAGCGTGTCGCCCGTCACATCCGGGCTGATTCCCGCCACGAACGATTCGTAGGTCACCGCGGGATGAAACTGTACCGTCTGCCCTCGCTTGGCGAAGTCGACGGTGCGAATCTCGTCGGCAAGGCGACTCTTACCCGTCCCGGGCGGGCCTTGAAGAATGACAAATCGCCTCTCCCTCAACAGAGCAACAACCTGCTCCTTGCTTGTTCTGGGAAAGAGATACCGCCGAATTGTCCCTTTGAGTGCCGTGATTTCCTCGGCCGAGGCTTTGAGTGGCTGCCAGCTCCTCTCCATCGCGTAGAAATCCAGAAAGGCTGTTACCACCTTCTTGGCGACAAGAGGCTCTGCCGGGATCTGTGCCGCTGCGTAAATGTACTGGCCGTAACGGCTGAAAACTGATCCGAAACGCGAAAACTGACGACGAACCACACCAGGGACATCCTGTCCGAGATTCGTCGGATCTCGTTTCACCCAGGTCGGCACCTGTGCCTCAACTTGCAAGTAATGGCCAAGCGCATGCAAGTGGCGAGCATGCCCCGGCCGGCCGATGATCGCTTCATCCGGTGAAAGGCCCCTGGTACCACAAACGAAGGTGATCAGGGAACTCACCGGTTCGTGGCCTTCCGCAGCAATCGGGAACCAGATGAGCGACATCCCACCGTAGACGCCGCTCGGGGGATTCTCCGGATGCAACAACCCTGCGAACGGGATATTCTGATCGCCGCCCATCAAGGCGACACGGGGCGTATATTGCGAGTTGACTCGGTATCTCTCACCAAAGATCCCTGCGAGAGCTTTCTTGGTTCGATCTCCAAGGTTATTGGTATCTTGACTAAGACCGGAATGGATGACGTCCACGAGTTCGTCAATCGCTGTCATCGTCACTCCACGAAAAGCACCGGGTAGTGGTTAGCGGCGCATGTCTCAACGCTGAATTCGGCGGCAGTGTGTGTCTTTCTCGATCGAGGTGATGACTGCAAGTTACGCAGGAGCCATCGACTGGATGCGCCGACAGACCTCGGGATGCCCGCGCTGGGCCAGAGTCATGTGTACGTATCAAAAATATACGTGTTCATCACCAGTCTGGATCACACTCGACGCGGCGTCGATACGTCGCGATGGCCTCTTGCCACTCGTCGAGGAGTGGATCGCCTTCGGACCATCCCGGCACAGGGGCTAGCGGATGTCCCATGGTGGCCACGTCCAGGCTGATCAACTCCGCTCCGACGGCGAGACGATCCGCAATCAGGCTCTTCAGTCGAGCGATCGCTTCGTCGCGCGTGGCCCCTTCTGCGCTGAGGGCTAGCGGCTCTCCACCACTTGCCCGGAATCCATTGCCGGAAACGCACTCGATCAAAACAGGAATCTGCATTGAAGAATTGCTCCCTTCGTCGCGGCTCGAGCCACTTCCGCATGCTACCGTATCGCAGTTGGTGCAGGCAATGCACCGATTCGGGCCGCCCGAGTGAGCTGCAGGGGAACCGCTGGAGGGACCGGAGGGGAACCACCCGCTTCCTGCTGCTCAGGAAAATTGAGCGGCCTCAACGTCGTGTTTCCCCTGCCGGGTTCCGATTCGAATAATTCGTTTGTTGCGTCTATTGCGAGTTCGTGTTAATTTTGAGAGTCGCGATATCCATGGAGCAGGTGGATGGCAACCCAGATACACGAGACCCCGAAGCCTACAGAGACAGAGGCCCTCCTGGCGCGGGAGTTCCTCTCCGATATCGACCAGCTCCTTGATGCTGGACGATCTGACCTGCGCCTTTGCCTGTTTCGAGCTGGGACAACAGGGCCGGAAATCCCGCTGCCCGCGTTTGCTGTCCGGATCCTGAAGGATATCCTGGCAGAGGTGGCCCAAGGGCACGCCGTCGCACTTTTTCCTGTCCACGCCGAACTCACGACCCAGCAGGCTGCCGACCTGCTCAACGTCTCGCGGCCATACCTCATCGGACTGCTGGAAGAAGGACAGATTCCATTCCGCCGGGTCGGCCAGCATCGCCGAGTGCGATTCGACGACCTCATGACCTTCAAGCGCCAGGATGATGAATCCCGCCATCGGATCGCCGACGACCTGACAGCCGATGCTCAGGAGCCAGGCATGGGCTATTAATGGATAGACCACACGGGGCCCTCCTCAAATCACCGAATTGTGTATGCTGTGCCTATCGGCAATCTCGACGTGCGCCGGGGTCAAGGCAAATCGCATCAAGCAGCCTGGTGCAAAAAGACGCCGACCCCGAAGCGTCTTGCCCATCGTGCGGCTACCGGGATTCACGCCTGTAATCAAATCACGGACAATAAAGAGCGTTGTGTAAGGAACGTTCAAGCCGGAGACAGGATTTTGAATAGCACACATGTCGTCGTCGAGGGAACGCTCAGAGAGGATGGATCCCTGGTGCTGGACGGCAAACTCAATCTGCCCCCGGGGCGCGTGCAGTTGATTGTTCAACCGTTGTCGGACTTACCGAGGGATCATCCGTTCTGGCAAGACATGCAGAAAATCTGGGACGCTCGGTCGGTGGCGGGGTTGGCCCCGCGCAACGCGGAGAACGTCGAGGCCGAGCGAAGAGCACTCCGCAGAGAGGTGGACGAGGACATTGACGAAGCCCGAAGGCTGCAAGAGGAAAGCGCGCGGCCAAGCGCGATGCCGTAAATCAGCTCAGGGAAAATTCATGATCGTCTGCCTCGATGCGAATATTGTTATCTACATGGTGGAACGGAATCCACACTGGGAGCCGAAGGCATCTGGCCGAATTGCGGCCTTTCTGGCTGACGGGGATGAAATTGCTGTATGCGATGCGGCCCGCCTGGAATGTTTGGTCGGGCCGTACCAGACTGGAAACGCTGCCGACGTCGCCAGCTACGTAGCTTTCTTTAGTGCGCAAGTTTACGAATGCTGCAGGTTACAAACGCTATTTGGGAAAGAGCCGCAAAGATCCGAGCAGATTACGGGTTTTCGGCACTCGACGCTCTCCACTTGGCTGCCGCGGCAGAGCACGGATGCGCACGGTTCCTCACCAACGACGCGCCACTCAAAAGGTTCCTTGATGTCACGGTGGAAATCCTGTCGTGAAAAGAAGGAAGAAGAAAGAACAGGCATTGCGCTCCTCGCCGGCCGCACTGACCTGGTGCGGGTCTCGAACCGACGACCTCGGCTATTCTCCCGCCCCGGATTGGCCGGCCGCTCTGCTGCCGTGCGCGGCAAAGAATGCGATCGCACGGGCGATGCCCTCCTTGATCATCGGATCGTAGTGGCCTCCCGAGGGGACCAGCTCGACGGTCACGTCCTTGCCTGCGCCCTGGAGCGCGGAGGCGAACGACTCGGTCTCGCTCACCGCGACGACCGGGTCATCACGGGCCTGGAAGAGGAGCACCGGGCACTTCACATCCTGAATGTGCTTCGAGGGATTGTAGGTTGTGAAGATCGCCTCGGCCGGTGGGATCGCTCGACGAATGATGGCTCTGATGGCTACGTTGAAGTTGCCCTCGGTATCGGAACGCGGGGCGAATGCCGAACAGGCTTTGATCCTCGTGTCATTCTCGGCCAGGAGGAGCGCCATGGTGCCCGCCGAGCTATGGCCGGCTGTGTACAGCCGCTCAGGGTCGATCTCCGGGAAGGATTTGGCCATCCAGTCGATCGCGGCCTTGGCGTTTGAAAGGCCCGCCCGCGCGGCGGCGAACTGCGCGCACGCTTGCCCCACGCGAGGGTCGGACAGTTGCTGCACGTTGTCGGCATGGCCGTCGAGCGAGTAGGCAAGCACCGCGTAGCCCGCGGCGATGTACGGCAACTGCTCCGCCCGGTCGCCGTCGCCAAGGTCCATCCCGGTGAGGATGATGCTTCCCGCGGGCGCGATGACGACGCACGGCAACGAGCGGGGCTCATGAGCACCCTCGGGAAGGTAAACCCACACCGTCATGTTCATCGTCGCCACGTTCGCCGGGCCGGACGCCCGGGCTTCGAAGAAGCGCACGCCGGGCCGGATCACCGTCCCCGTTCCGCGCGGGGGAAAGGCGGGCGGACCCGCGGGCTCCGTCACGACCATGGAAGCGAGGGTCGGACGAGGAACGCCCTGGTCGGCGGCCGGGACCGCCTGGTTCCCGCGATTCAACCGCATGAAGAGTCGCAAAATCACGATGCCGGCCACGACCACTCCCCATGAAGACCCCTTTGCGGGCCAGAAGCTTCGCTTCGATGTCGCGGGTTGCCTCTTGTTCTTCGGCTTGCTCGCGGATACCTCGGCCGCCGGGATCGCGACGCGCGGTGGAAGCGCCGGCGCCGGGTCGGCCAGCCCGTAGAGATCCTCAGGCGCGGGCCCCATCGGCTCCTGGCCGCCGACGGCCAGCGACGGCACCCTGGTCTGGGCCCCGCATTGCTTGCAACGCACAGTCTTGCCGGCGAACTTTTCGTCCGCATTGAAGCCCTTGCCACACTGGGGACAATGGAATGGAATGGTCATGACTCGTCCCTTTTCCCCGCACCTGGTTTCGCACGACAACGACAACACAGCGGCGCGAAGCGTGACCCCTCGTGACTGGACGGCTCTTGATCAGCCGACGCCATTTTTTTGGACCTGGAGCGTTCCTGTCAGCCTCGAATTGCTGAGAGAATGACTGTGGACCGCAAATCATCCATGAGAACAAGCCTCATGTCAATTCCGAGGGTAAAGTGAGCGAAGATTTTTGAGACTGGGGAGGACCGAATGATCGAGCCGGGACGTTGCATTGACAGACCGCCGCAGCCTTCTTGAGCCCTTGTACCGTAGCCCGAGTGGGGTCTAGACTTGGAACAGGAGCCCGATCATCGTCCCGATTCGAGGAGATCGACCGACATGAGCACGATCACCATGCGGCCAGGCACGCAGCGAGAGCTCGGCGCGCGCGGTCAGTCTCCGGTTCGCGGAGGCCCGCCGCCTGGCCGGATACCCTACCGGCTCAGCGTCGAGCAGTATGAGGCGATGATTGCCGCGGGCGCGTTCAAGAAGGAGGATCGGCTCGAACTGATCGAAGGGAGCCTGGTGGAGAAGATGACCAAGGGACCGAATCATTCGACGGGCTCCGAAGATTGCTGGCGAGCGCTTCATGCCGTGCTCCCCGCCGGCTGGCACGTTCGGATCGAGAAGCCCGTCCGCATCCCCGATCGCGATAGCGAGCCAGAGCTCGACGTCTCGGTGGCGAGGGGCAAGACCGCCGACTACCGCAGGCGCCATCCCGGCCCAGCCGAGGTCGGCCTGGTCGTGGAAGTGGCCGATACCAGCGTCGAAGAGGATCGCGCGATGGCCTTGACGTACGGCGGCGGCAACATCCCTGTCTACTGGCTTGTCAACGTGGGCGACGGCCAACTTGAAGTCTACACAGAGCCGAGTGGCCCGTCCGCTCCCGTCGGCTACCGCCGCTGCACCGTGCTCCATCCCGGCGACGACGTCCCGATCGTCCTCGACGGCCTGGAGATTGCCCGGATCGCCGTCGCCGACCTGTTGCCGCGGGCGGACGAGGGATGACCCATGCCCTCCGAACGCAGGAGGAGGCCCTTGCAAGAGCCTAGGGCCACGCACGTTATGGCACCCGACGCAATCAATGGATTGTATGCGCGTAATGACATCCTGATGGCCCCGCTGGGCCAGCTCGCGGTGATCCGGATTCGATTGCCCGCCGAGAATTTCCCTCGTACTATGAGTACATCATGCTCCAGAGGAAAGGGAGACCCAACCGATGAGTCTGTTAACGGTGGAAGGCATCTACAAAGAAGGAAAGGTCGAACTTATCGAGTGCCCTGAACATGTCGAAGAGTCGGCTCGTGTGCTTGTGACGTTTCTGCCGCCCGGCGCCGCCGAGTCGATCGGCGACAAGCACCAGGATCGTGAGACCCTTCGCCAGCGGGCCTTTGCGCGCATGAGGCAGGGAGTGCACCTGGGAGGGTCGCCATATCCGAAGCGGGAGGAACTCCATGACCGCTTCAACCGATAGCTCGCGGGCTCTCGTCGATACAAATGTCGTTATTTATGCCTACGACCTGGACGACCCATCAAAACACACGATCGCTAGAGCCTTGCTTGAGCGGCTTTCGGATCAGTGCCGACTTGTCTTCAGCACGCAGGTTTTCAATGAGTTTTGCTCGGTAATGATGCGGGGCCGCCGCACGACGGCCTTAACGCCCTCTCAGACCTCGCAACTCCTCCGCGAACTAGAGGCGGCCGGTGAGATCGTGCCAGTTACCTCGAGGCTCACTTTCCGCGCTCTTGACGCCATGCCCCGACACGGCCTTTCCTTCTGGGACGCGCTAATCTGGGCGGCGGCCGCGGAGGGAGCAGCGAAGACTATTTACACCGAGGACTTCCAGGACGGTCGGGAGATCGAGGGAGTCCGGTTCGTGAATCCTTTCGCCCCCGATTTCTTGGTTCCGTTCTGACTAACATCGCTTTCTCTGCTCTTGTGAGATTCTTGAGAGGTCAGGGAAGCACCCCCACCTGAGAGTGTGATCCGACCTCATCTTTCCGCCGCGAACGGCTCCCTTGGCCCGGGGTTGATCGTCGGCGAACCTTGAGTCTGCAAGCTTTCGATCTCGGCCTCGACCGCGGCCACGGCGTCGCTGGAGGTCAGCACCTCAAGGGTTGTCTCGATCACGTAGCGGCCGTCGACGGGAAGCGTGACGACGCGGTTCCTGGCCTTTTCGAAGGGGCGGGGGTTGGGATAGTTGGTTGCGGGCTCCAGACCGGTGACGAAGCCATCACGCAGGCCCGCGGTGTTTTTCCAGAGGGTGAAGCAGGGAAGCTGATCCTTGTGAAATCGGAGTACGACGGCCTTGTCTCCGGCCTGGTTCCGCAGCATCGCCAGCGTCTCGCTGCCGCGGCCGGATTGTGAGTGTAGTTCGTAAAAGTAGACCTGTTCGGTCGAGCCGGGCTCGGGCGGCCCGTAGACGTCGTGCCGGCTCAGACCCTCCACGGCGCGGGGGTGCGCGGGGTGATGGTTCGCAGTGGCGCGGCGAACCGCGAGCCGGGCTCCAGGAGCGGCGGACCGAAATTCCAGTGGTAAAGGACCTGCATCTCCATGGGCTGGTCCTTCAGGTTCACGAATTCGTCACGCACGACCAGGCGGTTCGAGCCGGGAACGGTCGAGACGCTGGTGATCATGCGAACTTGCGGCCCGAACAGGTGCGCCTCGTCGACATGGCCCTCGATCACCACCTCGTGCGGAGGCTGGTCGGCGACGTGCACGGCGAGGTAGGAGGCCGGCGTGTTGGCGATCTTGCCGTGCAAGCCGAAGGTCATGTTGCTTTCCGTGCCGTCAGGTTTTTTCGTCTTGATCTCAAACGGGGCACCACTCCAGGCCAACCCGCAGCGGGCCAGGAGCTCATCGAAGCCGTCAAGCCAGCCCAGGCCGCCAAGGCCGCTCAGGTTGACGAAGGCAGGATTGACCGGTCCGTCGGCCACGGGAGAATCCCAACCCAGGCGGGTTCCTTGATATGAGGCTTTCCAAAGATTCATGCCGCGGGTCGGCACAACGGCAAAGGAAAGCGGCCCGTTGTTGACCTCGACCAGGTCGACCCCCTCGCGCCGGCCTCCGCGCAGCCTCGCGCTTGCTGACCGCGCAGCGACTGCTCGCGGGCAGGCCCAGCGCCTGATTCTCGAACACGAAGTTCTCGACCCACACGTCGTGGGCCAGATCCGTCAAGACGAACGTTGCCATGGCTGTACGGCTTTCGAAATACCCTTGTTATCTGGAAGCGACCCCAAGACCCGCCCACCGTGCATCGTCAATCTGGCGGTGAGGCTTCGCCTTCAAGAATGCGCCTCGGGCTAGCTCGGGGCAATGGCCTGCCCCGTCAGGGCGGACGGCAACGGATGGCAGAAGGGGAATGGCTAATGACAGATGGCAAATGACTGATAGCAGAGGACAAATGGTGGAGGGCGGAGGGCGAATAACATACGCTGTTGACGCGGGGGCTTTTGCGAGATTAGCTTGAGCCTGGACACATTACTTCTTCATGGCGGTTGGTTTCCAGGCCGCTCGTGGTCCCATCCCTCTCATCCGTTCGAGCACCCGTAGTGACCAGCCGCCTGATCGTGCGTCGAATCTGGTACCGGCAGAAACCCGAAATCGACAGGGAGAACGCCCCATGGCACAGCCACGTGAGTTGAGATTCGGCGAGCAGGAAACCTGCTCGGAGCTGACGCGTCGCGACCTGCTGCGGACGCTGGGTGCAGGGGTCGTCGCGGGTGCGATTCCCCTGATTGGCCGCAACGCGCTGGCCGTGGATGGACCGGTCAAGGTGGGGCCAACGCCGTCCGAGCTCGCCGAGACGGCTGTGGCCCGGTTTCACCGGTCGCTGACGAAGGCCCAGCGCCAACAGATTTGCTTCCCGTTCGATCATCCGCTTCGGTCGGTGGTCAAGAACAACTGGGAGATTGTCAAGCCGACGATCAGCGAACTGAGCAAGGAGCAGCAGGCCCTCTGCCACGAGATCATGAAAGGGCTGTGCAGCGAAGACGGCCTGGAGCGGTTCACGAAGCAGATGGAAGACGACTCCGGGGGGTTCGACGCCTACCATGTGGCCGTTTTCGGCGAGCCGGGGACGGACAAGCCCTTCGAGTGGGTACTGACTGGCCGACATGACACCTTGAGAGCTGATGGCAACAGCCTTGAGGGAGCGGCCTTCGGCGGTCCAATCTTCTACGGCCACGCCGCCGACGGGCACGACAAAGAGGACGCCAAGCACACCAACAACGTCTGGTGGTACCAGGCCGAGCAGGCCAACAAGATCTTCCAGACGTTCGACGACAAGCAGAAAGCCCAGGCGCTTATTGCCAGGGCCGACGAAGATGACGCCCGAACCATCAAGCTCAAGGGAGCGAATCTGCCGGCGCCGGAATGGCCGTCGCCGATCTGGACAGCCAGCAGAAGGAGATGGTCCGCCTGCTCCTGGAGATGATGCTCCGGCCCTTCCGCACCTGCGACGCCGCCGAGGTTCGCGAATGTCTCGACGTGGCCGGTGGCGCCGACAAGCTGCACCTGACCTTCTTCAAGGAAGGCGATATCGGCCACGACGGCGTCTGGGACATCTGGAAGCTGGAAGGGCCTGCTTTCTCTTGGTACTTCCGCGGCTGCCCCGCACGTGCACACCTGGCTGAACGTGGCACGCAGGGCATGAACCATGGAGACCTTCGGCCGCGTGCTGGTGGTTCGAGCTGGCCTTGGCTCGAGTCGAACGGCTCTTCCGGTTGGAAAGGTGACTCCACCAGTACCGGCCGAACATCAAACGGGTGCAATTCAACGCAACACGACTATTGACGGTACAAGTCGCGGTTCAAGAGAATTTGTCTTATACTGCTGGAAACACGTAGTGCACCGACCGTTGCAAAACGCGGTGCGGTCCTCAACGTCCATGAGGAGTCACCATGAGAACGACTGTTTTGTTAATCGGGGCCATCGCGCTGGCTGGTACCGGCTTGGTCGCGGCTTCCTCCAGTCCCCAGGAACCTGTTGCCGCTCCGGGGCAGGTCCAACCGGCGGCGCCCCAGCCGACTGCCGTCGCCCCCGCACCGGCCGCTGCTGCCGCTCAGCCCGCGGCAGCCCAGCCGGCCGCTCCGACTCTCACACCCGAGCAGAAAGCCGTTGCGGACACGATCGCCGCATTTGCAAAGACTTTCAGCGCGGCGGACGCGAAAGGGCTGGCCGAATTCTTCACCGATGAGGTGGTGGTGACCGATCCCGAGGGCGGTGAGACGCGAGGCAAGGCAGCCGTGGCCGACATGTACGCGGGCGCATTTCAAGATAATCCAGGATTGAAGCTGGAATCAGAGGTCGCGGAAGTTCGGTTCATCACGCCCGACGTGGCGCGGGTGGAAGGGCAGTCGCGGCTCTTCACCAACAAGGGTGATGCCTCCGAGTTCACGCGGTTCAGCTCGCTCTTGGTCCACAAGGGCGGCAAGTGGCAGGCGGCCGAGATTCGCGAATTCACAGCGCCGGCCGAGGATGTCGCCCCTTATGAGCGACTGAAGGATCTGGAGTGGATGGTCGGCCGCTGGGTCGATGACAACGGCACCAACAAGGTCGAGGCCGATGTCCGCTGGGCGGAAAACAACAGTTACCTCGTGCGGAGCTACAGCTCTCAGATCCAGGGCGAAAAGCCGGCGACCGGCACGACCTTCATCGGCTGGGATCCCCAGTCCGGCCAGATCAAGTCGTGGAATTTCGACTCGGAAGGCGGTCATGGCGAAGGTTTCTGGACGCGCACCAACGAGAACGAGTGGGTTGTGAAGGCACAGGGCGTGCTGCGCGATGGCCGGCCGACTTCGGCCACGCTGGTTCACACGATTCTGAACAAGGATTCGATGAAGACCAATTCGATCGACCGCATCATCGGCGGTCAGATCGCGCCGGACATCACCGACGTGGTAATGGTCCGCAAGCCGCCCCAACCGGCCGCGGCTGCACCCGCGCCGGCCGCCGCGGTCGCTCCCAGGTGACAGCCCCGTGAGCGGTTCGCCGCGCGGAGATCGAATTCTTGAAACACACGGCTTCTTCGCCCTCTCCGGCCTCAATTCAACGTTCGAGGAATTTCATGTTCAGGCACCGACAACTCATTCCCCTTGTGGGGTTACTCACTCTCTTGAGTGCCGCCGAACCGGCCCACGCCCAGCGTGGCCGAGGTGGTGCTGGTCCCGCGGGCGGCGGGGCAAGGCCAGCGGCACGACCGGCGGGTGGAGGCATGGCCCGACCTGGCGGCGGTGGCATGACTCGACCCGCAATGCCACAAAACCGGCCCGCCATGGCAAGGCCATCGACGCCCATGAACCGGCCCAACATGGGAAACATGGCCCAGAACCGACCGAACATGGCCGGCATGACCCGGCCTAGCACGCCCATGAATCGTCCCAATATGGGCCAGAACCGACCCAATATGGGCAACATGACCCGGCCGTCTCCGCAGCCCGGCGGCATTGGTGGAAATCGGCCAGGTCTGGGCGCCAACCGACCGACGCCTCTGCCTGGCCAGATCGGTGGCAATCGACCAGGACTCGGCGGCGGCAATCGGCCCAGCCCCCTGCCTGGCCAGGTCGGTGGCAATCGACCCGGACTCGGCGGCAATCGACCAGGGCTCGGGGGTAACTTCCCGGGCAACGGCGGAAACCGGCCCGGACTCGGCGGCAATCGACCAGGGCTCGGTGGCAACTTCCCGGGCAACGGCGGAAACCGGCCCGGACTCGGCGGCAATCGACCAGGGGTCTCGGGTGGAACTTCCCGGGCAACGGCGGAAACCGGCCCGGACTCGGCGGCAATCGACCGGGGCTCGGTGGCGGCACTGGACCTGGCTGGGGCAACAACAGGCCCGGCTGGGGCAACAACAGGCCCGGCTGGGGCAATATCGACCCGGCCAGGGTAATGGCAACTGGGCCAACAATCGGCCCGGCTGGGGCAACAATCGACCCGGCCAGGGTAACGGCAATTGGGCCAACAATCGGCCCGGCTGGGGCAATGGAAATGCGAATACCGGTGTCGGGAATGGCAACTGGGGCATCGGTAATGGGAGTGGGAATGGTAATGGTAACTGGGGAATTGGCGGCGGCAACAACATCGGCTCCGGCAACACTGTGATCAATAACGGTGGTGGCTGGGGCGGCGGCGGCTACTCCTCCGGTTACAACGGCGTCGTCAACAACGTCAACGTGAACGGCGGTGGTTGGGGCGGCGGTGGTTGGGGCGGCGGCGGCTGGGGTGGTCGCGGCTGGGGCGGCGGTGGCTGGGGTGGTGGCGGTTGGGGCGGCGGTGGCTGGGGTGGTGGCAATGGCTTCTGGACCGGTTTCGGCACGGGAGCCCTCACCTCATTCGGCATGGGCGCTCTTGGCTCGGTCCTGGGTTATGGCGGCATGGGTTATGGCGGAATGGGTTACGGCTACCCCGCCTACGCCGGTTATGGAGTCTATGATTACTTCCCGACCTGGGGAATGAGCAACTACAACAGTTGGGGATTGGGCTCGGTGGCCAGCAACTGGCTCTATAGCGGATACTCCAATCCCTACAACGCGACAGTGATCGCGGCACAGCCTGCGCAGACCACTGTGGTGTACGACTACTCGCAGCCGATCAACGTCGCGGCTGCTGCTCCCAATCCCGCGACGGAATCGAGTGCCGAGCAGGTGTTTTCGGCCGCCCGCGACGCGTTCAAGGCTGGCGACTCCCAGCGTGCGCTCGACCTCACCGATCAGGTGCTCAAGGACGAGCCGAACGTTCCGGTCGTTCACGAGTTCCGGGCCCTCTGTCTCTTCGCGCTGAAGCGGTACGATGAGGCGGCAACCGTCGATTACGCCGTGCTCTCGGCTGGACCTGGCTGGAACTGGTCCACCCTGGTCGAGCTTTATCCGGATGTGGACACCTATACCAACCAGCTTCGCGCTCTGGAAGCCTCGGTCAAAAGCAATCCGAACTCACCGGCAATCCAGTTTCTGCTTGCCTACCACTATCTCGTCCAGGGGCATCAGGACGCGGCGGCCAGCCAGTTCCAGAAGGTGGCACAGCTTCAGCCAAGCGACCAGCTCGCGGCATCCTTCGTCAAGGCGCTGAAGAAGGCGTCTGAGCAGCCGGCTCAAGCCAACGTCGCTGCCGCTGGCCAGCCGGGCCAGATCAACGTCGCTGCCGCTGGCCAGCCGGCAGGCGCCCCGCGGCCCCTGCGCAGCCGGCAGGCGCGCCCCCTGCACAGCTTCCGGCCGAGCAGCCTCAGCCCGAGGCGCCTCCGCCTCCTCCGGCCACTCTTGTCGGAACCTGGAAGTCTCAGCCGTCTTCTGACCTGTCGATCGCGCTGACTATTCAGGCGGATGGCCAGTTCGCCTGGGAAGTGGACAGCAAGGGCCAGAAGCAGACGTTAACCGGTCAGGCCGCCTACAAGGACAGCACCCTCGCACTGCTTCAGCAAGAGGGGCCTCCTCTGGTTGGCAAGATCACCGAAGAGGGTGGCACCAAGTTTGTCTTCACGCCCACCGGCGGTCAGAACGCACCGGGAATCACGTTCAACAAGTCTTGATAAACGGATCTGGGGCGATTGAACATTCGCTTTCGGGCGGATCAAGGTGCCGCGAAGTACCTTGATCCGCCCTTTTCATTGCTCCTCCAGATCCGGCAATCTCGCCGGTGCACCGCAAACGCGGATGTTCACTTTGACGATCCTGGCGTGAGAATTTTCTGGTCACGCAGCCACTCGCCGCAGCGGGCTGGCCAGGTGCTGCAAGGGTGGGCACTGGGGCGCAGGCCGAAACCGTGACCGCCGGAAGAGTAGATATGTAATTCGGCCGGGACCTTGGCGTTCTTGAGTACCAGGAACATCTCCACGCTGTTCTTGCAAGTGACCGGGTCGTCACCGGCGTGAGCCAGAAACATGGGCGGAGTTTTCGATGACACGTGGGCAATCGGGCTGGACGTATCGCCCGTTTTCTCCATGCCTCCCGGGTAAACCAGCACCGCGAAATCGGGCCGGCAGCTCAACTTGTCGACATCATCAATGGCGGAATAGGAACGCTCATCGAAGTGGGTCGCGGCCCAGGCGCTCAGATGACCGCCGGCAGAAAACCCGAGAATGCCGATTCGCTTGGGATCGATGCCCCACTCGCCGGCCTTGCTCCGTACCAGGCTGAGCGACCGCTGCGCGTCCATCAAGGCCTGGATCGGCGGCCGATCGCGCGGCGTTCCTTCTCTTCGAGGAACCCGGTACTTGAGCACGATTCCCGTGACTCCGATCGAATTGAGCCAGGCCGCAACCTCCTCGCCCTCCAGATCGAATGCGAGAATGTTGTAACCGCCTCCCGGACAGATCACCACGGCCGCGCCACTGTCCTTATCGCGCGCGGCCGGAAGACCGACAGTGTCGGATGGCTAATATTCGTCAAGATCTTGATTGGCTTGTCGCCGGGTTTCTGCTCGACGACTTTTTCCGCACTGATGGAACCGGTCTCTCCGGGTGCCTTCCCGGGCCAGACATCCAGAGTGAGATTCGGCTCCCCGGCAATGGTCGGGTGCACGAAGGCAAGGCTGAGAAGCATAGTCGCTAAGAACAGACGTGGTCGCATGATTCAGGGATCCTTTCTTGTGGTCACGAGGAAGACGGACGGCAGATGACGGAGGACAGATGGCAAATGTGAAATTACAGATGGCGGACGGTAGATGACAAAATGTCATCGACATGATTATCTGTATGCGGACATTTCTTTCGGCGCGGGGCTTCCCGTGCTCGCCACGGCAGCGCCAAGTGTGTGAATCGTGTTGTGAATCACGCCTTCCACCGGCTCGCCGCCCTTGCCCCGAATGCGGTAGGTGATCTCCATGCACCGGGTCGGCTGGATGTTCGGGATCTTGAGAAAGACCGTGTGGCCATCGGCCGAGAGGGTGGCGGCGGAGATCTGGAGCGCACGTTCGTCTTGGTGGTCCGAGCCGTAGTTCACGGTTCGCTTGATCGTCCAGATCCGAGCACTGTAGCGAGAGACCTCGCCTGCCGCCCGGGGATCGAGCGCCTCCGTGAAGTGGAGCAGCATGCCGTCCTTGCGGGCGTTCAAGCCGATGGGCAAGAACATCGGCTTTCCCGTGGCACGTACCCGGTAGAAGCCGCCTGGCTCGGTCTGGTCGCCGGCCCAGGCGAACAGACCGCAAGTGTAGAGCTGACCGTTGCCGGGATGGAATCGGCCCCGCATGACTCCCGTCGGAAATCGAGGAATCGGCAAGGCGCACTCGCCCCCCTGCATCTGGCCTCCAACAACCTCGTGGGGAACGACGAAGATCTTGCCATACCCGTACGACAAGCAGAGCAACGAACCGAGAAGTGGCTTCCAGGCCGGATTGACCGTATCCGTCCAGAGCATCTGCGCCGGGGAGCGGTCGAAAGCGTTGGTGAGCCAGCAGACCGGCTGCTCCATGGCCGAGTCCGAGGTATCGGTCACATCGGTGTAACCCCACATGTTCCCGTAAAAGCCGTTCCGTTTCACCCAGTTGATCCGGTTCTTGGGCGTCCAGAAACCCTCCTGGTCGGAGAGGAAAAACGTCCCGTCCGGATTGAGGCAAACGCCGTTGGGAGCACGAAAGCCCGTGGCCAGGATCTCGGTGCGGCTGCCGTCCTTCGTGACCTTCAAGAGCGTGCCATGCTGTGGCACCAGCGCGGGTAAACCGTGGCGGGCGGCCTTCGCATAGTAGAAATTGCCCTCGGCATCGGTTTGCAAGTCCATGGCGAATTCATGGAAATGCTCGGTCACCTGGTGATCGTTGTTGAAGTTCTCATAAAAGTCGGTCTCGCCATCGCCATTGAGGTCGCGAAGCCGGACGATCTGGTCGCGGCAACAGACGTAGATCGCATCGGCAACGACCTTGAGGCCCAACGGCTGGAACAGGCCCGAGGCAATCCGTCGCCAGGTAAGTCCGGTTTCAGGGCGATCGACTCCTTCGACGAGCCAGACATCGCCGTCCCAGGTGCACACCGCGGCACGGTGGCCATGGTCGAGGAAGTCAAACCCCGAGAGCCGCAACTGGCAGAGCCATGGGTTGCTCTGGGGAACAGGCAAAAGATCGACGGCGAAGGGTCCATCGTCGCGGCCGATCACCGCCCGGACGGACAGGCGCTCGGGCCATCGCGCGGGACCGCCCCGGGTGAATTCCGCAAGATCGGCCGGTGGTGCCAGCCGGCGAGCGATCTCCGCGACACGGGAGACTTCTCCGCTCGCCATCGCGAGCTTGATCTTCAGGGGCGTGACCGCGGCCGGAACCACCAGGATGTTCGAGCCATCGCGTGGCAGTAAACGAACGCCGCTTTGCCCCATTCCGCCAGCCAAGGCCACAGTCGTTCCTTGGGGGGCGACTCGCAGGCTCAGCTCGTGCGGCGACCGGCCGATGTTGAGTGTACGCGTGAAAATCGAGCGATCCTTCAGGGCGGAGTCGTACTCGAGCCCGGGTATTTCGAGGATCTCTGCCTGCCCCACGGTGTAGGAAAGAATCATCCGGCCACCGTGCTGGTACATTCCCTTGTAGTGAACCCAGCTACGCGGTAGTGGACCATAGGAAAGGCCGTCGCGGCCTTTCACTCGCATGTCCTCGAAATTCCCGTCCTCAGGGTTGGCCCACGCGGGTTCGTTGGGATTGGAAAGCTCCACCTTGCCGACAATCCGGGGATGGACCTGGTGCGAACCGTTGAAGTTGATGCCGTTCCAGTCGATGAACCCCTGACCCGTCCAGGCGGCGGCGAACCGCATCGTATCCTGGTCGTAGACCGCCCACGCGCGGCCGCGCGAGACTCCGCCCGGTCCGGGATCGAGCCGCATCGCGATCCCCTTGTTTACAGCATTCGATCCGTCTCCGTTGCTGATCTCATACGTGGCCATCAGGCTGGGGCCGTAATCCATCGTGACCCAGGGCTGGATCTCGACCGGTTCGGGGCCCTGGCTCTTTCCCCGCGGCAGACCCGCCAGATACGCCGGATCGATGCGTCCATACTGGCTGGTATTGTGGGGCTTCAGATAGGCTTCCCGGATGTAGTGGATCACATCATACTTCTGCCTGGGCACCATCCAGGTTTGCGGGGTCATCTGGCCGAAGCCCAGGGTCAGCGTGCGGTACATGCTGAACGGGTCTGACCCATTCTTGAAAGCACCCGAGGCGAACCGGAGCGAGGTCGGCAGCGAGCCAGGCCGGTCTTTCGTCCCGTGGCAATTGATGCAGACACGTTTATAAATCGCTTCGCCACGCTCGATGCTCTGCGCGTTCAAACGGGAGATGAGCCCTGCGTGGTCGATGTCGCGTTCCGACTCCGGTAAGGGCGCAACCGCCAGAAGGGAGGAGTCGGGCTTGAGCTCGCGGGCTCGCGCCGGTCCGTTCTCGGCGATCTCCATCAAGTAGCGAACCAGGTCGAGAAACTGCTGCCGGGTGCCCAGGTTATTGGTCAGGCCCGCCGGCATGATCGAGGCCCCTCCATCCTTCCGCTCCTCGATCTGATTCTTGCGGACCGTCACGGCCTTGCCATTCTGACCGGGATCTCGGATCACCACCGCATCGGCCCGTTCCTCGCCGAGCAACCCCGACACGGTCCGGCCATCGTCGAGGCTGAGCGTGATGGTCTCATAGCCTTTCTTGATCACCTTCGATGGCTCGAGGATCGACTCGACGATGTAGGCATCGCCCACGTCCTTTCCCAGCGCGGCCAGATCGGGACCGAGCGACGGCGTGCCGGTCTCGCTGATGTGGCACCTAGTGCACGTGAGCGACGGCTGATAAAAAACCGAGGCGCCGCGGCGGGCATCGCCCAGGCGGCGGGCATCACGCGCCAGAGTCATCGGGGCTTCGCTGCGCATCGTGGACTCAAGCGTGCCGGCCGCAATGTCCCCGGATGCCTGCGTTGCCAGCATCAGCCCGATTGCAATCTGTAGAAAGCTCACTCTTCCTGCTCTCCTGCGTGGAGGACGTTGATGCGCCAGAGGACGGAATCGACCCATTCTACAGCCATTGGCCGGCCGTTTTGATTGATCACGACGAGGAAATCGAGAAAAGTTGCAGCAATAGGGGTCTCCAGAGGAAACTACAAGGTGAGAAAACAATCCCCTCGAGAGACCATCTGATGGCAACCGAATGTCTCACTGATGTCCGCGTGCATACCGCGGGCATCGTGCCCAGGATGACGGCCGTGGCGACCATTTGCGCGGCATGCTTGGCTGTCTTAATCGTTGCCACTGCGCGAGGCGGACTTGCTGCCGGGCCGCCGCCTACAGTCGCGGCGGATCAAGAAAACGCCCCGGAGAACCGAATGCTGGAAGTTCGCGTTGTGGATCGACCGTCCAGGGCGCCGATTGAAGGAGTCGAGGTGACGGTTGAGACCGGCACCGGGGCGCGGGACGGTTTCGGGGGAGACTCGCAGTTGTTCTCGCGTCTGATCACAAAGCAGGATGGATCGTGCCGGATTGAGTTTCCGCGCGTGCTACCCAAAAGGATTTACATCGCGGCTCGGAAGCATGGCTACGCGATTCGCAACTATGCACCTCTGGAGGAAACAGGCGGCCGGGCGCTGCCGCGGACTCATACGATGGAGCTGGAGCGCGGCATTACAGTCGGCGGTTTCGTGAAGCGGCGCGACGGCCGGCCAGTCCGTGGGGCGGCCGTGACAATCATGTCCCGCGCCGGTGCTGATGGATCGCCGGACTACAGCTACGTGCCCTACGAGAAAGTGACCACCGACGCCGAGGGCCGCTGGCGCTACGACGCCATGCCCACGGGCTGGAATTTCGTGTACCTGCGAGTGCTTCACCCGGATTTCGTCCCGACCGACATGCAGCGCAACAGGCCCAAGCCGAGCGACCTCGAGCTCAAGGCACGCAAGGCCCAGACGATTCTGGACGAAGGAATCTCGGTCTCCGGGCGAGTGCTCGACGATCATGGACGTCCGCTGGCTGGGGCCACAGTGGGACTGGGCGCTGATCGACAGATCATGAACCGCGAATACCCCAAAGTGACTACCGACGCCGAGGGCCGATTCCTCTTTGGTCACATCCCCGAGGGAACCCTGACGATGACCGCCCAGGCGCCCGGCCGCGCTCCGGAACTGGTCGATGTGGTCCTCGAGGCAGGCATGAAGCCCGTCGAGTTTCGGCTTGGCCCCGGTCAGATCCTTCGCGGCCGGGTCGTCGACCGTGATGGCAAGCCGCTCGACGGCGTGACCGTCCAGGCCATGAACTGGAAAGCGCACATGTCGCTCGACTGGAAGACGAAAACCAATGCGGAAGGACGTTTTACGTGGGATTCGGCGCCGAGCGAACCGGTTCTGCTGACGCTCACCAAGCCGGGCTACGTCATGCTCGGCCAGCGCGAGTTCCGGCCCGGGAAAGGCGAAACGCAGGTGACGATGTACCCGCCACTGCGCGTTCGAGGTAAGGTCGTGGACGAGCGGTCGGGGCGGCCCGTTCCGCGATTCACGGTGGTCGATGGAAACTACTATCGATTTGGCAACCGGGATGGAAAACTCGACCAGGTCAACTGGCAACGGGGCGGGACGGAACGGAGGTTTACCAATGGCCAGTACGAGACCGAGTATTCCCACCCCCAGGTTGCGGCAGTCGCCGTGCGGATCGAGGCTGAGGGCTACAAGCCTGCGACCTCTGAGCCGTTCAAGCTGGAGGCCGGCGATGTCACGTTCGACGCCAGGCTCGAGCCCGGTGCCGGCCCATCGGGTGTCGTGCATGGTCCCGATGGCCGGCCGCTCATCGGCGCCACGGTCGTCCTCTCGACCCGTGCGTTGCGCGCACAGCTCTACAACGGCAAGTTCCAAGAGACGGGCTATCCCCAGGTCATCACTGGCCAGGACGGCCGGTTCGGCTTCCCTTCCCAGGATGAGCCATTTTGCGTCTTCGCGTCTCATGACCAGGGCTTTGCAGAGGTGGATCAGAAAACGCTCGCCGGATCGCCCGACCTCACCATCCATCCCTGGGGCCGGATTGAGGGGATCGTGAAGATCGGGGCCCGGCCGGCTGCCGGAGTCCAGGTGCGTCTCTCGGAGGCCGCTCACCGCTGGGCTCCGAACGAGGCCATGTCGATCACGCAAGGCCAGCAGCTCCTTACTGACGCCCGGGGTCACTACGCGTTCGAGCACGTCATCCCCGCCATGCTCGAGGTGAGTCGCATCTTCACGCTCGACCGCTCGAGCTTCCACGTCGGAACCGGCGACGCGCGGACGGTCGGCGTCGAACCGGACAAGACGACCTGGGTGGATCTCGGCGGGACGGGCCGCCCGGTCATCGGCCGCTTCGTCCTGCCCGCGGGCATCAAGCCCGGCGCGGTGTTCCCCTATTACTTCCAGACCCTGGAGTCAATCCTACCGGAGCCCCCCTACCCCGAGATCCTGGACGGGGAAGGGCGCGAGGCCTGGCTGGCGAAGTGGCTGACAACGGACGCGGGCAAGGCCTATGCCCGATCAAAACACGTTTACGACACGAATGTCCGCCCCGATGGGCGGTTCCGGGTCGAAGACGTTCCCGTCGGCAGATATACTCTCAATGCCGAGGTTCACGAGCCCGGACGGGGCATCCCTGGAGACTACGGCCCCGCGGTCGCAGGCAGCACTACCGAGATCACCGTGCCCGAGATTCCCGGCGGCCGCTCCGACGAACCGCTGGATCTGGGCACGATCGAGCTCAAGCCGACCAAGCCGCGTCCTGCCAATGTGGATTTCGCCGCACTCTTGCTCAAGCCGGGCACCCTGGCCCCCGCCTTCGACGCAAAGACCATCGACGGCAAGCCACTCCGGCTGGCCGACCACCGCGGCAAGTTTGTGCTGCTCGACTTCTGGGCCACCTGGTGCGGCCCCTGCATCGCCGAGACGGCTTACCTCAAGGCGACGTATGACGCCTTTGGCAAGGATGACCGCCTGGTCATGATCGGCCTGAGCCTGGACAAGCTGCCGGACGATCCCAAAAGGTACGCCGAGTCTAACGAGCTGAAATGGATTCAGGGCTTCCTCGGCGATTGGGCCCAGGCCAAGCTTCCCGCAGACTACGGAGTTCAGGCCATCCCGGCCATCTTCCTGATCGGCCCCGATGGCAAGATCCTCCGCGCGGGCCTGCGCGGTGAGGCGATCAAGTCGGCCATCGCCGAGGCGCTGGGCAAGACGGGCCGGAAGTGACGACGGGGGAGCAAGGCTTATCTATGTCATCGCTTGACTGTATTGCAAATCGCTGTACAATTAATCGTGAAGGAGACATTCATGCCCGCTGATCCCCCATCGCGTTCACGAAGAAGGCCACAATCTACGCGATCTCTGATGGTTCGCCTCGATGATGAGAGCAAGAACTATCTGACTCGGGCTGCGGACCTGCGGCGGATCAGCGTCAGTGATTATGTGCGCCAGGTCACGGTCGCACAGGCGCGGCGCGAGGTGGAGGCGGCCGGTGAGCAACTCCTCGTTTTGACTCCCGAGGAACAGCTTGCCTTCTGGAATGCCCTGAATCGGCCGACTCAACTGACCGACGCCCAGCAACGTCTGGGAGCGATCATGCGAGGCGAGGCGTGAACGGAGTCAGCCTTCCAGCGGGCTTCCGGCTCGAGGCATTGAGCCGTGCCCATCCTCGTCGGGCATTTCGGTCTGGAGTGGCGGCAGTTGACGACTGGCTTGCGACCAAGGCGCTCCAGAATCAAGAGAAACGTCTCTCCGTCACGAAAACGCTCACCGATCAGACGGGAGCGATCGCCGGCTACTTTACACTCGCGACGGGCCAGGTCGATTTCAGCGACTTACCCACGGAACTCGCTCGGCAACTTCCAAGGCGGAGGCTGCCGGTGGCGATCCTTGCCTGGCTAGGGGTCAGCAAGCCCCATCAGGGCCAGGGATTGGGGCGGCGGCTGCTCGCTCAGGCCTTGCTCGATTGTCATGAAGCCGGCAAGACGTTTGCATTCATCGCGGTCATTCTCGACTGTATCGATGACGAGTCGAGGTCGTTCTACCGGAAATGGGATTTTCAAGCGCTTCCCGGTTCGCCGTACCGACTGTACCTCAGCGCCAAGCAACTGGAGGCGATGACAAGAGGATCGTGATGAAGGCAGAATGGCAGATGACAGCGGACGATTGCCTTGCTGTCATCTGCCATTTGTCATCCTTGAGATCACGAGCAGCCCATGCTATTGCCGCAGTTGAAGCAGCGGTAGCAAGTTCCGCAGCGGACCGTCAAGGCGCCGCAGTTGTCGCAGGCGGGGGCATCGCTCTGGAAGTGGGCGAACTGGCGGTCCTGCTCGCTCAGGCCGTCGGCAGTAGGAATCTCCGCGACCAGCGACTGAACGGAAGTTTGCTGAAAGACCTTGGCGCCCATGACGGCCTCGGCGTGCTCGAGGTCGGCGATGGTGGCCGAGCGCAGGCCGTTGACCTTGAGCACCGGGGTGGCGGCCGGCGCCGGTTCCAAGTCGTCGGATCCGGGCCGCCGCGGCGCGTTGGCCTCACGGTAACCGGGAATGAACTCCATGCCCATCCAGCGGAAAATGTAGTCGGCAATACTCTTGGCGATCGGGATGTCCGGGTTCTTTGTGAACCCGGCCGGCTCGAACCGGCTGTGGGCGAACTTGTTGACGAAGACTTCCAGCGGCACGCCGTACTGCAAACCGATCGAGATGGCCGTTCCCAGCACGTCCATCAGGCCGCCGATGGTCGAGCCCTCCTTGGCCATCGTGATGAACAGTTCGCCGGGCCGGCCATCGGGATAGAAGCCGACGTTGATGTAACCCTCGTGACCCTGGATGTCGAACTTGTGGGTCACGCTCCTGCGGGTGTGAGGCAACCGCTCACGCCGGGGCTGGTAAATGATCTGCGGCGCCGGTGGCGTTGCCGGTGACGCCGGTTCGGCCGGGGCCAATGCAACCGCTTTTTCCTTGGATTCGTCCTTGGTGGAAACCGGCTGGCTTCCCTTTGAGCCGTCGCGGTAAATGGCCAGCGCCTTGAGACCGAGCTTCCAGCCTTCCAGGTAAGCGCCGCGGACGTCTTCGACAGTGGCCTCATTGGGCACATTGCAGGTCTTCGAGATGGCGCCGGACAGGAACGGCTGGACGGCGGCCATCATCTTGAGGTGGCCGCGGAAGTGGATGCTGCGGCCACCTTGCGGCGGTGCAAAGGCGCAGTCGAAGACCGGCAGGTGCTTGTCCTGAATTCCCGGCGCCTGTTCGATCGTGTCGTGCTGGTCGATGTGGTCGAGGATGCCCCGGATCGTGGGTTCGTCATAGCCCAGCTTGTGCAGGGCCATGGGGACGGTCCGATTGACGATCTTGAGCATGCCGCCGCCGGCCAGTTGCTTGTACTTCACCAGCGCGATGTCCGGTTCGATGCCGGTTGTGTCGCAATCC
Organism: uncultured Planctomycetaceae bacterium; assembly: GCA_963797295.1. GTDB lineage: Bacteria > Planctomycetota > Planctomycetia > Isosphaerales > Isosphaeraceae > Aquisphaera. The sequence goes on along the minus strand of CAWCPP010000046.1, from coordinate 107,905 downwards.
ATCATGAAGGCGATCGTGCCGGTGGGGGCCAGTACGGTCACCTGGCTGTTGCGATAGCCGTGCTTGCGGCCATGCTCGAGACACTCGGCCCAGACCGCGCTAGCCGTGGCGCGCAGGTCAGCCGGGGCCGACGCGTCGATTGCCAGGGCGGCGGCGCGGTGCATCTCCATCACCTTGAGCATGGGCTCGCGGTTCAGCGCGAACCCTTCAAAGGCTCCGACGTGGGCTGCGTGCTCGGCACTGGTCAGATAGCACTGGCCGTGCATGATCGCGGTGATCGCCGCGGCCAGGGACCGGCCCGCGTCCGAATCGTATGGCAGGCCGGTGGCCATCAGCAGACTACCAAGATTGGCGTAGCCCAGGCCCAGGGGCCGGAATCGATGGCTGTTCTGCGCGATCTTCTCGGTGGGGTAACTGGCGTGATCAACCAGGATTTCCTGAGCAGTGATGAAGATCCGCACGGCCGCGCGGAATCGCTCGGCATCGAAACTGCCGTCCTCGCGGCAGAACTTCATGAGGTTCAGCGAAGAAAGGTTGCACGCCGAATCGTCGATGAACATGTACTCGCTGCAGGGGTTGGAAGAGTTGATCGGCGCGGTGTTGGGGCAGGTGTGCCAGCGCTGGATCGTGTCTTCGTACTGGACGCCGGGATCGCCGCAGAGCCACGTTCCCAGGGCGATCTTGTCGAGCAGCATCTTGGCTTTATGGGTTTGCATGGGACGACCGGTGGTGACGGCTCGAGTTGTCCATTCCTGGTCGTTTTCGGCCGCTCGCAGGAAAGCATCACTGCAGCGGACCGACAGGTTGGCGTTCTGGAACATCACCGAGCTGTAGGCGTCGCCGTTGAAGTTGGCCTCGTAGCCCTCGCGGATCAAGGCCTGGGCCTTGGCTTCTTCCTTGGTCTTGCACTCGATGAACTCGAGGATGTCGGGGTGCCAGCATTTGAGAGTCTGCATCTTGGCGGCGCGGCGGGTCTTGCCTCCGGACTTGACGACGCTGGCGATCGCGTCGTAAACCCGCATGAAGCTGACCGGACCGGAGGGTTTACCGCCGCCTGAGAGCTTCTCCTGGCTGGAGCGGAGAGTCGACAGATCCGTGCCCGTCCCCGAGCCGAACTTGAACAGCATGGCCTCGCTGTGGGCCAACTGCATGATGCTTTCCATATCGTCATTGACGCTCTGGATGAAGCAGGCCGACGCCTGGGGAGTCTGGTAGGCGCTGGTGGCCCGGACAATCGCTCGCGTGTCCTCGTCCCACCGCCAGTTGTTGGCTGGCCCGGCGATTTGGTAACGGTGATACAAACCTACGTTGAACCAGACCGGAGAGTTGAACGAGCCGTATTGATTGACACACAACGACGTCAGCTCGTCGTAGAACCGCTCGGCATCCTCGGCGGTGGCGAAGTAACCGTCGTCTCGACCCCAGTCGGCGATTGTCCGCGTCACGCGGTCGATAAGCTGGCGAACCGAGTACTCGCGCTTGCCCTCCGAGGGACAGCCATTGCCACTGGCCACATCGCCGTAAAAGTACTTGCTCGCCACCACGTTCGTGGCAAGCTGGCTCCAGCCCCGGGGAATCTCGCAGTCGGTTTGCTGGAAGATGGCTCGGCCGCGCTCGTCCTTGATTTCCGCAGTCCGGAAATCCCACTCAATGCAGTCGAACGAGCTGACTCCTTCGGTGCTGAAAACTCGGGGAACCTCCATTCCCGCCCGTTTTCGGCCACGCTCCTTGGAGCTCTCCGTGTCGGTTCCCGCCTGTCCCGCGGCGGTCGCCAGTCCTGCCCGTTCGCCTACTGTTGCCATGTGCTCCACTCCATCTGAGGCTGAGACGTCAACTCGTACCAGTCCTCCCAAGCGGACTGGTCGCGAGTTTATCCAGGTTGTGTGCAAAAGTCCAGATGCATCTTCGTCTACTAACAATCGGCATCCTTCGCCGGTGTCATGAACTTGCATACCCGAGAATGTCCTTTGCTCGAGGACCATATCTCCGGGCACCTGCGATCGCCATCCCTCGACACGTTGAACGCACTTCGCAAAAGCGATGCCGGCTCAAAGTTGCTGAAACACTGACCTTAAATCGAAAAGCCTGAAGCACCGCGACTCAATCGAGCGAGCAATCTGTTTTCTTTGGGAGGAGGAATCCGGGGTTTCCGGATTTCTGGAGACCATAGTCTGGCAAAGAACCGAACTGGGGGCATTCGGAGCCAACACCCTGCCACTTGGCTGGCAACAGGAAGCCGGCTTCGTAGGTGTGGATTGGCCCATCCCCACATCCGTCGTCGTGCCAACCGCAACGGACTTCGTGCTCCATCATGGTAAGCATTGGCCACCTGATTGGAAGAAAAAAACCGCTTCTTTGCCAGAAATGGCGTGACACAAGGCGCCGGTGCAGTCCGGCAGAACCCACCTGAGAAGAGAGGGGTTAGTGCGCGTGGCTCAAGCTCGTGATCCGGACTGTGGTGTAAGGCTGACGGTGGCCTCGCCGTCGCCGTACATTCTTGCGCCGACGAAACTTCTGAACGATGATTTTCTTGGTGCGGAACTGGTCGACCACGATCGCAACGACTTGGGCACCATCGACTTGAGGAGTACCAATGGTCGGCCCGGCAGGTCCACCGGCAATTAACAAGACTTTCGGAAAAACAACTTCGTCACCGGCTTTCCCATCTCGCCGGTCGACGCGAACATGGTCCCCTTCGCTGACCTTGTACTGGTGACTTCCGTCTTCAATGATCGCATACATCCGCCAACGCTCCTCGCGAGGACCAAAGCTCTTTCAATTCAATTTTTCCCACCGACCCGAGCCCCTGAAGGCATGCGACCCGCGGAGACTCGGAGGGCCGGTGTGACTTACTTCCTGACCTTGGTGGGCAAAGAGAAGATTCTAATGGTCTCGCACGAAAAATAAAAGAGACCTGCCGCCAATCCATACGCGTTCGCAGGTGAGTGGATCGTCCCGCATGACTTTACGAAACCTATTACGCAGCAGGAGTTTCTTACCACAATTCGCACCTGGCCATTGGCCTTGACGGAGTTTCCCGCCTGGAGTATCAACCCTTTGATTCTCATCCTCTTGCATCAACTTCCGCGTAAATCTGAAAGACTGGAAATCGGGCTCCGGTCCAGGCAAAAGCATGTCCCTGACCGGAAACGACAGTTCGGCCGTTTCCATCGGCTCCATGTCGTGATGAGGAAATGCCTTGGACCTCGTTCTTACGTTGATCTCGATCGCCGGACTGGCCATCCTCTCCCCGGACGGCAGGGAAGTCGCCCCCCAGGCACAGGGCAAACCAGAGATCCACCGCGCGAACCAGGGCACAGATCCCACAAGTGGTAATTCCACCCTCGAAAAGACTCACCTGATCGAGGCGGAGGTTCAGGTGAAGCAACTCGATGTGCTGGACCGGCCCGATGACCGTGGTTACATCACAGGCCAAGTTCACCGGGGTGATCGGGTGCGTATCCGTGCCGATCGCGCTGCCGGCACCGGTTGGCTGGCCATCGCCCCACTGCCCACGGCAATCTTCTGGATCGAGCAATCCAGCCTCGAGAGCGATGACGAGGCACCGCCCGCGGACCTGGACGAACACGACCGGACCAGGATGGCCTGGGTCGACCACCCGCAGGCGGTGATCCGGTCGGGGCATCCAGACGCCAGGCTTCCCGGTCCTCCAGTAGGCGTTCTGCCCAGGGGAACGATGGTGCAGCTTGTAGACCGCCCCCCCTTGAGCTTGGGCCAGGGGACGAAAACGTCGCGATGGCTAGCGATCGTGCCTCCGGCAGGCCAGGTTTCTTACATTCGCGCCGCGGGCGTTCACTGGTTAACGCAGCCGACGCCCCCGATTCCGCCCGTCGCCGAGACCCGTGCATCTTACGATGAGCCGATCTCACATGATGCGGCCAAACCAGGCTCCGGTGCATCAGGTGCGTCCTCAACCTGGCCTGCCGGAGTTTCCGCCGAACTCCAGCGGATCGACGGGATGTACCAGGTGATCATTGCCAGCCAGCCGATCGAACAGTGGCGGTTCGAGACAGTACGCGCTGGTTATCAGGATTTGCTCAAACGCGCACAAGATCATCTTGATCTGGAAGAGGCCCTGCGGACCCGCCTGAACCGGCTCACCCAGTACGAACAGGCGGCAAAGGCCGCGCGAACGATCGAATTGATCCTGGCCAAGAGCCATCGCCGGGACTCCGAGGTGGCCGCGATACGCAAGAATCTTGCGCAACTCGAGCGGACTCGGGCCCGCAGTTTCGACGCCATCGGCTTCGTTCAGCCCTCCGCACGAAAGGTCGATGGCCACAAGGTCTTTGCCCTGATCGGCGGCAAAGGTTCGACGATCGCCTACCTCGACATTCCCCCCGGCCTTGATCCCCAGCCCTTCCTCGCCCGCCGCATCGGCGTCCGCGGCCAGACCCACTGGAGCGAAGACCTCGGCACACGCCTGATCTCCGTCCGGGATATTGAGAGTATCGAGGCGAAGAAGTAGGCTGATCTCGGAGAGCGCTTTCCGCGTCGGCAGTCGCTAGAGCGTGATGAAACGGCACCAGATGATGTTGTGTCGTGGGAGGAAATGAAGGCCGAGACTCTGAAACGGGCTCGGCGATGACTTCACAAATTGTTCTTCGTCCAGATGCCCGTGCTTGCCATCAGGGCTTGCTCGAAATGCTCTGATGAACTCCCCCGGTGATTAGATCCACAACGACCTTAGGGTCCTTTGGCGCCAGCGGAAAATGTCCCTGGCCTTCCTGCACGATGACCGTGATCTGGCCGCCGAGCTCCCCGTATCGTTTCTCGACGATTCGCGTCTGGCTATCAAGCCAGGGATCGAGACTACCACAAACGTGGATCAGCGGCACGCCGGCCCTGGCCAGAGAGACCAGGTGATCAATCGGCGGAGATTTGGACATCAGGCTATGCAGCGAGGGATTCTGTGCGTAGATGCACGCGACCTTGTCGGGGTTCTCAATCGCCCAGGCGTAAGCTTCTCCGGCCGCGGCCCCTGAGCCCTCCATCACGGGCTTCGTGGAGAAACCGCGGCTGGTCAGGTGCTTGTAAACCGCATCCCACTGTTCTCGGACCGGGCCTGATTGCGCGACGACGGGGGCCGCGACGATGTGAAATCCCTGCGCGAGGAGGGCCAGATCGACCGCCGTGGCATCCCGACCGATGCGATCCGCCCGGAACACCCAGGGCTTTCCCCTCGCCACGGTCCGCGGCACGATCACCGCCATGCCAGTGACGCCCCAGGGGCTCTTGGTGGTGGCGTCGTAGCGATCGTAGCACTCGGTGAATTCCGGACCGCGGCAAACCGCGTAGGTCTTTTCTTCCTCAAGCTTCCGGAATGAGTCGACGAGGCTGTAACAGGAAGACTTCGCAAAAGTCTGGTCGGCGAAATCAGGTCGATCACCGGGGGGTTGGACGTTCTTCTCGATCCAGTCGGCGATCAGCCTGGGGTTGCGCAGGCTGTGCGGGTGATGGGCCGCGCCCTCCTTGATTATCACCGTGATCCGGCCGCCGAGCTGGTGATACCGGCTCTCGATAGCCAGAGTGTGGTGTTCCAGCAGGAAGTCGAGACTGCCGCAAATGTTCAAGAGAGGGACGTCGCGCCGGGCCAGCTCGTCCAGCCTGGCAAACGCGCCGGGCCGGATCGCTGGGTTGTCAGCGTAGATGCAGGAAACCTTATCGGGATTGAGCGTGGTCCAGTCATACTCGTTGACGCCCCCCTTGCTCATGCCGATGAACGCGGGCTTTCTCGACAGGCCATGGCGCTCGGTCAGATACCTGTACCAGGCGTCCCAGGTCTTGTCCGGGTCGGGGGTAACGAAGGCGATGTGGAAGCCTCTCCGCAGCAACTCGACCTCGGTCTGCGGTTCGTGGTCCCAGTAGCACCCCCGCCAGGTCCACGGGTTGCCAGGCGCTGCCTGCCGGGGAACGACCACAAGGCAACGCCGTTTCCCCGGGGGCGGGGCCTTGACTCCGAAGCCCTCATCCGCGTCGCGCTTGAAGGGCTCAACAACCAGAGTTTTCTCGTCCATCACGAGGTCGTACCGGTTGAACCCGCCGTGCCAGACGGTTTTCTCACCCTCGAAGGGGGTGTTCTGCGCACCCTTCGTGTTCGAGGGATTCGCCAGGGTCGCGACGACCAGAATCGTGGCAAGCCCCCAACGCGCGTGGCGGAGCATGTCGTTATTCATGGCGATGTGCTTTCGTCAGTCTCGGGGAAAAGGCATCGTTTCCGGCACCTTCGGCGAGAGTGGCGTCTCGCCGCGGATCATCCGGGTCGCGGCACCGGTCAGCTTGAGATACCAGTCGTCTGGTCGTCCTTCATAGGTCACGAAGTATTTGCCAACCGGAGTCTGCTCGGCCACCTTGTAGATCGCCGTTCCTTCGTCGACCTCATCGAACATGCCGACGAAGACGGTGCGGACTCGAAGCTCCCTGAAGATGACGAATTGCCGCCAGAAGAACTCTCCGCCGTGACGCGCGATCTTGGTTCGTCCCGGCGGCTGGCGTCGCAGGTTGTCCCATGAGAATCCGGGGAAGGCGGTCGGCATGTAGCCTTTGCCCGCCGCTCCGAGTTCGGCCAGGTCGCCTTCCCACACTTGCTTGCGGATCCGATCCATCGAGGTATCGTCATGATAGCGGCCGGCGTTCCATGGGCTGATGGCGTCAAACGAGCGATAAACCTGAGACCAGCCGGCGTCCGGGCGCGATCCGCCTCCCAAGGTCCGCCAGGACGGGTCCACACCGCCGATCAGGTAGACGCCCCCGTATTTCGGGGCGTTCTTGAAGAACTCGACGAGTTCCTTGCCCTGCGCGGGCGACCAGGGGCGGTCCCTGAAGCCCAGGCCCCAGAGCAGGACGACCGGCTTTCCTTGATGATGCAGGTAGCGCGAGTCTTCACGAACCTTGACCTGATCGCAGAGGAACTTCCAGTCGTCGATCACCGTCTTCGTCGTACCGTTTCGCCCCATGGAGAGGTCGAGCATCATCGCCCAGACGCGGCCTTCACGGTGGCAGCCCTCGCGGATGCTGGCCAGCACCGTATTCACATGCCGCGACCGTGCCGGGCTGGCCGCCTCGCCGATGAACCGGCTGACGAAGACGCCATCGATGCCATACTGCCGCATCCACTTCGCGTGCAGCAGAACCGGCCCCTTGCGAAAGGCGCTGTAGAGCCGCGCCGGCGAGCCGTCGGGCAGCTTCAGGCCGGGAACCTCGCAAAGGTCGTCCGCGGCGTACTCGGAGACATCGGGCCACATGTCGACGGTGAACCGGCCGCCACCGGGACGATCCAACCCCTGGCCCCAATGCGTGAAGCCAAAGGTCGTTCCGTCACAGGGCGTGTTGAACCATCCCTGGTAGCCGCAGAGCACCTTGCCGTCGAGCGTCGTCGCGTCGACGTCGGATCGCGTCGGTCCATGATAGGGATGCAGCCACGGTTCATTGCCGGGTTGCCCGCCGGCGGGAGAAAAGCTCGAGAGTAGCCCGACCAGGACCAGCGTGGTTGCAGTCGTCAAACCGATGCGCGTCATTCAGACAGACCTTTCGATCGGCGGAGTATCATCACGGATGAGGACCTTGGCCCAGGCGAGCCTCGGAGAACGCCTCGATCGCTTCATCGAGGCTACGGCGAAACTCTGACCAATCGGATGATGGAAAGAGTGCGTCGTGGTCGCGCTGGCCCAGGTGGAACGTCTTCATGCGGGTCGTGATCAAATCGAGAGCTTTCCTGGCGACCGGGGTGCCGGAGTGCTCTTTCGCCAACCGCTCCAGGGTGCTCAGCCGGCGATAGTCGTCAAGGCCTTCGCGAAGCCTTTCGAATTCGACGGAAGGGACGAGCCGCCCATCGGGCGTGGCGTTGCACCAGGCGTAATCGTCTTCGCGGCAATCGAGTGCGTAGTACGGGTCGCCGGCCGCGGCGTTCCAGTGCCAGGAGGTCCGGAACTTCATGCCGAACTCGTGGGCCGCCTTGAACATGTAGGTGCCGAAGGTCCAGCGGTTGCCTCCATTGTAGAAGGCCCAATCACTGCCCGCGGCGTGCAAGAGTGCCACGCCGGGCTCATCGTGGTCGTTCCAGCTCACCACATGCAGGGCTTTCGAGAGCCGGAAGTGCGGATTATTTGCGTCGCTGCCGGTAAAGCTGCTGGCGCCCGTGAAGAAAGGCGGACCCTTGGGGAAAGCGCGGCGGTACGCCTCCGCGTTCTCAGCGGCGCGAATCGTGTCCTGGCCTATCGGCTCGTCGGCCAGGTTGTAATACACGGGAATCCAGCCGCTTTGTTCGGCGTGCTTCTGCACGGCCGTGTAGATTGCGCCCACGAAGGCGGAGTAGTCCTGAAATCCCGCCGCGCTCATGGCGCTGGAGTCTTGAAAGTAGGCATCGAAACCGGAAACTCCCGCACCGTAGCTGGTCACCGCCAGAAAGCCGAGGTCCCGGGCCAGCTTCATCTGCCGGTCAGCCACGGTGAAGTCGAGCACGGGTTTGCCTTGCTGGAATCCCTGGAATGTGATCGTCGGCATACCTGTGCACGCGGTGAAGCCGTAATCGCGCATCCGCCGCAGGCTCTGCTCGACCATCTGCTGGTTGTACCTGGCGGCCCTGGGATCGTCTTGATACCAGGGGATGCCAATCGCGTGGCCAAACGGGCCGGCGGGAATATCCACCGGGTCGAGCATCCCAGCGCGAACCTGGAATTCGAGGGGAACCCGCGAGCTTTTGCCCGCGCTGGTCCGGATCGTGAGCGTTCCCTTGTAGTTGCCTGGACGCGCGGTCGGGGGCGTCTTGACCGTGATCCAGAACCGCCGCGCCAGGCCGGCGGGGCCCTTGACCGTCGCGCCCGGCACGATGAGTCGCGGGCCGATCGTGTATACCGAGCCGTCGGCCGTCACCCGGCTGATCCGGTAGGATACATAACCAAGATCGAGTGACCGGGACGAGATCGTGCCGTGCGGCCCGACGAGATCACTGGCCTCAAGCGTGATGCTGCCCAGGTCGTCGAGCGGCAAGATCGCCAGAGTCAGTGGCTCGTACTCGCCCGCGAACGCCGAGCCGCGGAGAGTGCCCAGAATCTCTTGCCTGGAGGGAGTATCGTTGTACGAGATGTCGCTCATGGGATCGCGATGGAACAGCACAAAGCCGCGCTGCCGGTCCTCGGGCGTTGGCTGTAGCGGGTCGCCTGTCGGGGCGGGCAGAATCCGCTTGAAAGCGTTGTCAAAATAGAACCGGCGCTTCCCTTCCATAGAGCGGAGGAACTTTTCTCCCTGCGCGGCTTTCTGCACCGGAAAGATGACCACGGCCGAGACGCGAGCAGGCCCAGTTCTCTCCCTGGAAATCGAGGTTCAACTGGCCGTCCGTCACCTCGACATCGAACTGTTTCTCGTGGTAGTAGGCTCTTCTGGTACTTGTCGAACGTGTTGTCGGCGGGTAGGTCTTCGACGTTCCAGAACCGGAAGTACTGCCGGCGGAAGGCCTCGAAATCCAAAGTCTCGCTCACCACGGGCCGTCCTTCGGCCAGGATCGCGCGTTTGCGATAGGCCTGGTACTCGCCCCAGAAACCGGACGGGCTATCAATGTTGACGAACACGCTGTACTTGCCATTGGGCAAATCGACAGCCAGGCCGCCGGACTCGAGACAGAGGAAGTCCTGGTAAAGAGGATCGGGCTGGAGGACGTCAAGAGTGCGCCAGATTCTGGCGTCCTTCAGGCCGTAGCCTCGCCCTTTGCTGTAGAGTGTGGACGGAGTAACCGGCGTGAAGGTCTCCATCACGGGACTGGTGCTTGTGCCGAAATCAAACGCATGCAGGCCCTCGAAACTGGCAGCCGCGGAGGAATCATCGCGCTCGAGGCGAAGGTTGTCGATGTAGAGCGGAGCGACCGGCGTATCACTGATGGACAGGACCAGCCGGGTAATGTGCGCCAGGTCGAGCATCCGGCCGGGCCGAGCCTTCTCGCCCACATAGAGCTGCTTGATCGGGATCACCAGCGTGCTCTTGCCGGGCGGGACAACCGTGGAGTAATTGACCCTGGTCCAGTAATCGCGGGTGGCGGCGTCGCGGATCTCGACATAAAGATCCAGCGGCTTGGCGGCGTCGGTGTAAAGGTCCGCCTTCAGAAAGTCGTGGCCGCGCCAGTCCTGGGGCTGATCGAGGCTGACAAACGAGTGATCCAGCCGCAACGCCTTGCGTCCCTGGGTGGCGTGCAGAGCGACCACAGTGCCCCCCGACAGTGGATTCGCATCCTCGAAGGTTGCGAGCGATTTGACCGCCGGGGCCCTGGTGTCCGGAGTTCGCGCTGCGAGCGCGGTTCCGCAGGCGTAACAGGTTCCTCCGTCGGGGTTGTTCCGATATCCGCATTCGGAGCAACGCACGGCGGAGTTGACGATTTCTCCGGGCGGAGCGATCGGCGCTTCTCCTGTGCCGAGCATCGGGGCCTCCGTCAGCGGAACGTCGTTGCCCACCAGTTCCAGAGTCACGTCGTCGATCCAGAAATAGCCCGGCGCCATGAGTCCAAATGAGGGCCCGGCCTGCTTCTTTTCCTTGATCTCAGCCACATACGTGAGCCTGGTCCAGCCGAAGGTTCCATTTTTGTTGAGTTGTAGATACTTGCCGTCAAACATGAACTCGGTGGTAGCGTTGTAAGTGCCCCTACCGATATCAAGGCCCCGAATGTAGGCTGTGGTGCGGTACCGGCCCGGGCCCAGCTCGACGTTCTGGGTCACACGGATCTTCGCCCCGCTGCCGCCGTGCAGCAGGCACGAGTGCTTTCCCGTACGGGCCAGCTCACCGACTCGAAAGTCGCAGTCGCCCTCGTACTTCCACCCGCCCCACCTGGCGAAGACCAGTCCGAACTGGTCCGCGCTCTTGGTGATCTCGAACGAAGGGTCGGCGATCAGGTTCTGTTCTGCCCTGGCCTGGACGCCTGGAATGAGGGCGACGGCCGCGGCCAAGAGAAGCCGTTTCTGGAATTCACGCATCGGTCTATCTGCCTTCGAAAGGGAGAGGATCCTATTTCCGCGTAAGGGCTTTATCGGGGGGGGCGGACCGGGTACTCACGTGCGCCGGGGGCTTCGACGATCGGCCAGCTCGCCCGCAGCTCATCCTTGTACGGGCCGATCTGATCGACCGGAATCGGCTGGAACCCCAGCGCGAAGGCCGGAGAGCCGGGTTCGAGGCGAAAGTCGTCATGCTCGGCATCGACGAATTTCGGGTCGGCGACTTGCGAGTGCCGATCCATGCCAAGCGCCTGCCACGATGCCCATTCATCCTCCATTGCAATCTCGTGCAGCGAGACGTCATGCACCAGCAAGTCTCCGCTGGGATCGGGGAAGTCGATCCTGGCGCGAAACTGCCCCATCCGCTCGTGATAGCCGTGCTCGCCGGGCCCAGGAATCCGGAAGACAAACTCGTGGTCTTTCCAATCGGTTCCCACCTTGAGCTCGCTGGGCCAGTTCGCCCAGAAGTAGGCGTTCGCCTCGTAGCCTTGAAGCATGAGGTTCGCCTTCGCATCGGGATGCGTCGCTTTCATCATGGCCTTGATGCGATAAGCATGGCCGGGCCGGGCGGGAAAGAGCCGGCTGACGACGATCGGAGAGTTGTCACGGATTCTGGCCGAGTCAAGGGCCGCGGCGATCTTCAAGACCCTCTGTCCGCTCTCTTCAACCAGAGCCGCCACGGCGGCTGGAGTCTTGATCTGCCACTGCCATTCTTCGGGCAACGCGCCGATCGCTCCCCTTGAGAAATCGCCATCGGGCACGAGGTTTCCAGAGAGGTCCTTGCCCGGCCGGTGCTGACCGGTCTTCAAGGGCAGGCCGTGATGCCAGATCAAGTTATAGTCGGCCACGTTGTGGTCAAATGGTACATCATTAGTGCGAACCAGGGCGGCATCCGCCCGGCGATAGGAAACGATGTTCCGCGTGAACTCGTTGCCCGTCATGATGAGGCCGTCAGGCAGCACGGCATCGCGGGGGTGAATGTTCATGTTTCGCATCGTCTTCCAGGCCGGCGACGAGGCCACGCTTTCGTAGCCCCGGATCATCGTCGGCAGGTGGTCCTTCCAGTACGAGTGATTTCGCGTCCAGCCCGAATACTCGTACTGCTGCGGGCCGTTGTCCACGAAGATGTTATTCCAGATATGGTTATCTCTTCCATTGTGCAGGTGCAGGCCGGCTCGCGAGCAGCGGTAGACGATATTGCCGACGACATCGACGCCGCCGGTATTGTCATCGAGGTACACGCCCCAGGCAAAGTGGGGTGAGACCCAGCGACCGTGCTCATCCTTGCCGAAGCCGAGCATGTCGTGGAACAGGTTGTAGCGGATGACCGTGCCGCGCGACGAGATCCAGTCGCGGCCGCCGGTGTAAACGGCGCCGGTGTCTTCGGTCTCGAGGTTCATGTGCCGGACGTGGTTGTACTCGATCACCAGGTTGTTGCCGCTGAACATGATGCCCATCCGCGGGCCGTCGTGAATCAAGTTGTGCGATGCGCGGTTGCCAACCCCGTCCAGCGCGATGCCCACTCCCTGTTTGTAGAGCACGCCGATGTGATGAATGTAGTTGTTCTCGGCGACGTTTTCCGCAGGCTCCAAAGAGTAGCGGTCGCCCCCGCTCAAGGAAATGCCGTGCGATCCCACGTCGGAGATATCGTTGCCGATAATCCGATTCTGCCGGCCCCCGACGACCCCCACGGCCCCGTGATGATAGTCACCGACGCCGCGGATGGTACAGCCGGCGATCGTGCAGTGGGACGTCCCGTGCAGGACCACGGCCTCGCCCGTGCACGCTTCAAGGGTAAAGCCACGTAGGGTCAGATACGACGTCCCTGGCTCGATGGCGATCAAGGTGCCGACGACGGGCGCGACGACCTCGTTGTCGTCAACCAGCGGGGCGGGAGGGCAGATGTAGAGCGTGTCGGACGAGCGGTCAAGATACCACTCGCCGGGCGCGTCGAGCTCCTCGAGAGCATTGCGGAAATAGTAGCGGTCGCCGGGCCGGATCGGGTACGAGGCTTCGCCAGCCAGCAGGATCGTCCGGCTCGATGAATCGACCGACTTGATCGGAACGATATTGTTCCACCAGTTGTAGCGTGGGAAGACAAAGACCTCGACCTCCCCGGGTTTGCTCCAGGCGCGCTGGTCTGTGGCCTTGTAGTGAAGAGTGTGATGATTCTCGCCGGGCCGATCTTGGTACATGGGAACGAGCGGGCCATCGGCAAACGCCCACCCGCCGCCATAGGGATTCTGGGAATCGAAGTTGGGATAACGCGCCAGCGGCAGCCGCTGCCCGGCGCAGAAGAGCTCGTGAAACTTCGCTCCCTTGAGCCCCTGCGCGGCGAGGTTGGCCTTCATGATCTGGCTGGTATGAGCCACGAATCCCGTGATCCGACGGCCTCCACGGACGATTGGACGTTCCCCGGGAAAAGCTTGATAAATGATCGGAGCCCGGGCAGAACCGCCATCCTCCGGAAGGAATCTCAGCGTCTCACCCAGTTCGTACGACCCAGCGCGGACCTGGATCGTGACGGGACTCGGATTCCTGAATTGTTTTCGAGTCCGCCGGACGGCATCGCGCGCGCCACGCAACGTTGCGAACGGCCCATCGTTTCGCGTCGTGTTGGGCGCATCGAGCCGGCCAGACCAGGCATCGTCGCCTTGCGGAGAGATGAAGAAACGAACCGGCTCCTCACTCCGCGCGGCCGATCCCACGAGGAGCGTGAACGCGGCAAGCAAGGATGCACAGTGTACGAGTCGACTCCGGTCGCGATCCATCATGACAGTCCCTCCGATCTTGTTGAACAGGCAGATTCACGACCCGGCCAGCGGGCTCTGAAACGGTAGCCAGACGGTGAAGCGGCTGCCTTGTCCGGGCACAGATTCGACCCGAATCCGGCCGCCGTGCGCCTCAACGATGCTGTAGCCGATGGAGAGCCCCAGGCCGGTCCCCTTGCCCACGGCTTTCGTGGTGAAGAACGGATCGAAAATGCGATCCCGGGCCTCCGGGGCGATTCCGGTGCCCTCATCAATCACCTGGATTTCCACGCCGTCGGGGACCGTCGAAGTACGCACGGTCACCGTGTTGCCTTGGGAACTGGCATCGATGGCATTGGCCACCAGGTTCAGCACAACCTGATTGATCTTTCCGGGGTAACACAGGAGTGGAGGCAAGGATTCGAGTTTCGGTTCAAGCCTGACTCCGCGTTCCCCGGCCTTGAAACTCATGATGTTGAGCGTGGAGACAACCCCCTCGTTGAGGTCCGCCTCCTTGAGCTCGGCCTCATCAAGCCTGGCGAAGTTCATCAGGCCGGCGACGATCCGGTGAATCCGATCGACACCGTGCGCGGTCCGATTGATCATGCTGTCGAGGTCGCTCAGGATGAATTCGAGATCAATCCGTTCGCGCACCTCCACGAGGTGGCCGAGAAGGGCTGGAGCATGACCGGCAAGCGTTTCGTGACAGGTCTCGTAGAGCGCAACCAGCTCGGTCAAGCCCTGAATATCACGCCCGAGCAAGATAAGATTATTCATGACGAAGGCGAGCGGGTTGTTGATTTCGTGTGCCACGCCGGCGACGAGCTGACCCAGCGCCGAAAGTTTTTCTGCCTGGACAAGCTGGCTCTGGGTTGCTTTCAACTCCTGGTACGCCTTCTCGAGCTCCTGGTACGCCTTCATTTGTGCTTGCGACATGGTCTGGCGATCGGTGGCCAGTTGCTGCAAGAGCTTGTTCGAACGAGCCAGTTCGGTCGCTGACTTCTGAAGACCCAGTTCGGCCAGCTTGCGTTCGGTGATGTTGAGATGCGTCGTGACAACGACGGCGTGCTCGTTTCGTAGAGAAGAAGCGTGCAGCAGGAACCAGCGTTGCTCGGTCGGCGAGTGGCAGGGATACTCCAGGCGGAACTGGTTCTGGCTCCCGTCGAGGATGGCCTTCAACCCCGCCAGCGTGGCTCGAGCCTCATCGCGTTCCTCGCCGTTGACGTGCTCGCAGACATCGAGGTAATTGACCCCGACACCGGTCTTCTTGGGCAAGCCTTCGTTCTCGACTGCGAACTGGCTCCAGGCCCGGTTGACGGCGACGATCTGACCGGACCGGTCCAGCACAGCAATATGGGCATCCAGGGCGTCAAGAACCTTCTGAGCGTCGGGTGGAACGACCGATTTGTCTCCGGAGATACCTTGATTCATCCCCAGCAATCCAGGCAGTTCGCGGATTGCTTCGAAAGTCTCGGAGACCGAAAACGCCATCGTTTGGCTCCTTTCCCGGGCGGGCGCCCATCAGGAGCTAGGAAGACATACTCTCGAGCAGTCTGTGCTAAGCACATGGGCTCTTGCCGTGCGGATCTAGCCACCCACCATGAATAAGTCGTTCTGAACCGCATTGTATGCCAGGGGCCGGACGCAAGGAAGCCACCGCTGCCATGGCGGTTGCCGGCTCCCACGCACACGCACGATGCACATTGTTCGCGGTCTCGAGAGGAGTCTCAAATCTTCTTCGGGTTGACTCTCGATAAGAGTCGCAGTCATCGTTGAATGTTTCCCGCCTTGATGAACCCGGAGTCTGATCGCCGCGCGAGCGGTCGTCGGTTCCAGATGTTTCGGCAACGCTCAAGAAAGTGGAGTCATGTCGATTCTCGATAATTTGTTCGGTCGTCCCTCGGCTCTCGCTGGTATCATGTTCTGCTACACAAGCAGACGGGCATTCTTTTCGAAGCCTATCTCCGCCTCGGCGGTTTCCGCCGGGTGATCGTGATCAATGTTCGCTGGTACGTCGAGGAATAATTGGTCAGAAGTCCCGTGGCCGAATAACTACCTGTAGCGCAACGGCATAATTCCACAGGAACCGCGTGGTGTTCTCTAAGAGTCGCAGCTTGGCCGCGTTATAATGAAGTGACGCTCATTGTCACCTGCTCGCCATTCTTGATCCCTTTCTTACGCGAGGACGGAAATGCCATGAGACGACACATCGTTCTGAGCCTGCTCATTTTGCTGCCGATACTGGGATGCGGGGAGGAGCAAAGCGCGAAGAATACAGTGGCCTACAAGTCCGAAGCGGCCGCAACACCACCCTCCGCGGTACTTGCCGATGGCAGTGTCAGGTCTGGAGCAACCTCCCGCGTAATGGCCGGCATGGCAGGCGCGATGGGAACGGCCGTCCAGGTGCCCATCAATACCGCCGCGCTGGCGCGGAAGATCATCTACGATGGCGAGATTAACCTGATCGTCAAGGACGTGGACTCGACCGCCAAGCAGGTCATGTCGTTCATCCAGGATGCGCAGGGTTATATTGCCGAGCAGAGCACGACCGGCTCGCCTGGAACCCCGCGGTCGATGCACTGGAAGCTGCGGGTGCCTGTCGACAGGTTCGACTCGATCGTGCAAAAGGTCGTCGGGCTGGGCGAGATCGAGAAGAACACGCGCACTTCGCAGGATGTGACCGAGCAGTACTACGATATCGAGGCTCGCATCAAGAACAAGAAAGCCGAGGAGAAATCGCTCACCAAGATCCTCGACGAGCGGACGGGTAAGCTTGAGGATGTGCTCAGGATCGAGACCGAGCTCAGCCGGGTGCGCGGTGAGATCGAGCAATTCGAAGGCAAGATCCGGGTCCTGGAAAATCTATCCTCCCTAGCCACCCTCAACATCAGCATCCGCGAGCACGAGAAATTCGAGCCACCCCCGCCCGCCGCGGCCGACTTTCCCACCCAGGTGTCCCGGACCTGGGAAAAATCGCTCCACGGCCTGATCGACCTGGGAAAAGCCGTCATTCTCTGGGCCGTGGACTGGGTCCTCTGGATCCCACTCTTGATCCTCGCCGGAATCGTGATCTGGGTGGTGCTCCGCATCCTGATCAGGCTTCTGCCACGGCTCATTGCTATGGCGAATACGCCGATCACTCCGCCAAGGACCCCATGATGAAGACAATAGGGGCTATCCGCTAGTCGCACCATCATTGAGGAACGAAAACCGACGGCAGCCGCGGGCAAAGATCTCATATCTCGGCTCCGCGGATGCGATGCAAGCCCTGTTCCGTCCCGTCGGTGGCGACAATCGCACAAATCATGTAAGAACAATCTGTCCCGCCCGGAAGTCGATTGTCAACAGTTGGTCCCGCAGGAAGTCAAGACCGAGTAGACCGGAGACAGACACGCTCGCTGGCAGCGTGTAGGCCAGCACGGGGAACCCAAACCGATGTTGGCCCAGAGCTGACAACCGCGTCAGGACGACCCGAGGGACGGATGTGATAACGCTTCCCGTCGTTACCTGAACGCGATCTGTTACGCTCGCGAGGTCGAAACCCATGGCGAGCAGCACAGTTTCCTTGAGCAATGTGGTGGTCGCCCCGGTATCGAGGATGAGCCGGAGCGTGATGCTCCGGCTCGGCCCGGTGACTTCAGCATCGACCAGGATCGGTCCATGCTTCGAATTGAATGCTTGGCTCATACAACGAGCACCAGATCTTCGGGGACGCTGCCTAGAAAACGGATGGCGTAACGACCAGGAGGATACTCCAGCGCTTTGCGACAAACTTCATCCTGATCTGGACTGTGAAATAGAACCCTGCCGGCCCGGAGATTGAGCGCCTCGTCAGTCTGGGGCTCGGCAATGAGGACCCACTCCGGCGCGTAGCGGCACTGAATCTCCTCAATGGTCAGAATGTCGTCCATGTCCACCTCCCGAGTGACAGTGACACACTCCATTGTGGCGGATCGGAAGTGAGGTGCCAACGGCGACCTCCATCACCCTCCTGTCCCAAAATCGAAAATCTCAGGCCAGCCGGCGATCGACCTCGGGAAGCAACTTTGCGAAGTCGAGATGGTTAGGGCAGGCCTGGCGCGCGGCCTCGAGATCGGCACCCGACCAGTCGCGGGCCTCTGGCGAAAGCGCCTCATAGCACCGTCGGGCCTCGCTCCGCAGGCCGTGGTGCTCGTGATAGGTCAGGAAACGCGTCAGGTCGCCCAGCTCGGCCCGCGTACCCGCGGCCTCGGAGCAACGTCCATCGCAATCGGCGCAGAGCGTGGGGCCATGGGCCAGAACGGCGTCGCGAAGCTGGCGCAGGTCGGCCGCCTTGACCGGCTCGAACCGCCGGGCCGCGTCGGCGTTGATGCGAAGGTGGTCCGTATTGTTCATCGACACGCAAGCCGAGCTGATTCGCTCGTCGGTCCAGATCGCGTGCAGCAGCCCCTGGAAGGGCGTCAACTTCCGTTCGGCCAGCATGGGAACCTTCTGCTTCACCTCGTCGAGGATGCTACCCTTGTTGTCACCGATCCGGAACTGGCCGGCGATCTGCTTCATCGAGATCAGCCCGATCCCCTTCTTCCAGCAGGCATCGAGAGCTCGGTTCAGCGGTGCATCCTTGTCGAGCCAGGGGGTGTACGCGACCATGATCGCGTCGACGACGCCTCCCTCAGCAGCCGCTTCCAGAATCTGGGCGCGATTCTTGTGATGGGTCGAGATCCCGATGAATCGCGCCTTGCCCGACTTGCGGATCGCGTCGGCCGCTTCTTTGAACTCGCGGCTCTTGACGAAATTCAGGGCGTCGTCCAGCGAGTGATTGTCGCCGAAGCTGTGGATGAAGAAGAGGTCGAGATAATCGGTTCCCATGTTGGCGAGCCGCTGGTCGAGCTTGCCCATGATCTGGGCCGGGGCCTGCGGAAGATCCTTGGTGACCACGAAGATCTGCTTGCGAACCTCGGGCTCCTGCTGAAACCAGAGCTTGAAATCGGGCTCGGACTGGTACCGTTCCGACGTGTCGAAGCAGCGAATGCCCTGGGAGTAGGCATAGCGAAGTATGCGCTGGATGCCCGCTCCCTTGCCGGTGCCAGCGTCCAGCATGGTGATGTCGACTCCCGTCTTGCCCAGCGGCCGCCGGGGAACGGAAAGGGCTTTCGCGCTGGCCTCCTGGGCGTGTGAATCAACGCCAGCGCCCAGGCTGACGGCCGAGGCCGTGGCCAGTGCCCCAGCCTGGAGGAATGTTCGTCGATCTGTGCTGGTCGAAGGTTCGGCGGACATGGCTGCTGGCTCTCCACTCACGAATCGACAGGGAGCGTGGTTGAAACGACTTAACGTCTGACGACGATCCTACCCGTGAGGCTCAGGCTTTCCAAGCGATGTTCGCTCGGTCACCTGGCATCGGCCTGGCTCGGAATCTCGGCGCGGGTGTCCTCGATGATCTGTGAGAGCAAGTCCAGCGCGCCGCGACGGATATTGGCATCGCCGTCGCCAAGCTGACGGATCAAACCCGGAGTCGCCTTGGACAGAGCCGCCGGGGTTGTCTCCTTGATCCTGGCCAGCATGTCCATGCGGCACTCTTGCGACAACGATTTATCGGCGATCATCGGAATCATGACCGCGATGAGGCGCGGAGTGTTCTGGTCTTCGATCCGGAGGATTGCCATCACCGCGGTCGCGCGGGTGGCGGGTTCGGGATCGTCGAGCAGCTTTTCGAGGGCGGGCAAGACGGCATGGGCACGCGCACCAGCGTCACTGAGACAGGCGAGCACATCAGGCTGAACCAAGGGATCGGCGTGGGTAAGCAGCTCGACCATCGCCACCATCGCCTGATTCCAGGTCTCCTCGCGGGTTTGCATCAGTAATTTGAACGCCAGCGACCGATCACTGACCGGCTCTCGGTCGGTGACCATGCTGACCAGCAGGCCAGCGGCCGTGCGATCGCCCGAACCATTGATCCGCAGCAAGCTCCCAGCGATCGCCAGGCGTGCCCGCCGGTCCGGGTCGCCGGCCGCGGTGGCCAGTTCGCTGGCCACGGTCGTGTCGAGCCCGGCATCGCCGAGTGAGTCGGCCGCCTCGGCCCGAACATCGCCAGTTCGATCCTTGAGCAAGCGGTACAAGACTGCGAGGCACTGACTTCTGACTTGCACGGCCGGGCTCGCCGAGCCGTCGACCGCCGCTCGAGTTTCTCCGGTCGTGCGGGCCAGAATTTTTCCCAGGATACGCGCCGTTTCGCTACGAATCTCAATCTTCTCATCATTCACGGCCGCCGCGAGCACGGGCATCAGGGGCCGTGGATCAGCGTCCTGGTAGGCCAGCAAGCGGCACGCCGCGATGCTGATGTCGAGGCTCGGGTCGTTGATCGCCTCGAGCAGGAAGGGTCGAGCGAAATCGAAGCTTTGTTTTTCCAGGCTCTCGACAATTCGCTGCCGCGTTTTGATATCCGGACTGCGCAGCTTTTGGAGAATCCTTCGTTGCTCGAGCCAGCCCTCCAGCTTCGGCACAGCGAGCTCGACCCCGTGATAGAGCACCGCCAGACTTGCTGCCAGCAGCGCCGCATACGTGAAAGCGCCAAACGTTTTGTTTTTTTGCCGGGACATGAGACCGCCCCCGCGACCTGCCAAACTACTCTTACGCGGTCGGTTCAGATCTGTATCATCATGCCCGATATCCGACAGTTGTACAAGACACGAGTGCAGCTTCTGTTCCGACCACACTGGTCCTTGTCGTTGCCCCGTGCGCGACGACAATGATCAGGGGACCGGCCAATTCACGACGAACGTCGCGATCGGCCGATCCCCTGTATCTAGACTCTCTTGAATTGCCCGGCTCTAGCTTGCAGAGCCTGACGCTTCGACAATGGCGAGTCCAATCGCCAACGGGCCGAACCTACCGCGAAGGAACATCTCCGGGGCGGGTCATGGACGCTGGTTCGGGTTTAAGCTACGGCGACTCATTCCGCGAGGAGCGGCTTCATTCGAGATCGCCTTGCAAGCTGCCCGCCGGTGCGGAACTCGCAGAAGTGGAAAGCATTCCGGCCATGGAAATCACGGGTAGCATACACAGCGTTGACAACATGGACGTGGGCAACCAATAGAGCATAATCATTCTTCGAATTCTCCAGGATATCTCAGCGGGGCTCACACGAGCCCCATCACAACTCCGCCCGGAATCGCAGCAAAGCCCATGCCTACAATGCTTTGTGCATATGCGACATCGTGACCACGGACTATTGCGATCTTGTGTGACCCGTTGAACTAAGGGATTGTCTGATGATTGTGTTCAACGAATTTTTTGCTTATGCATGTTTAGCGAAATGCCCATGCTTTCAGCAGTTTGCCATTGCAAAGTGTAACCTCTACTTCCCATGCGATCAGTAAAGGGAAGTTACAGCTACAGCTTGAGCTGGTCCACCTTCCCCCGTATCCGGGCCCCGTCTTGACAGCAATGCAATCGTACAGCGTTCTTTCTGCCCACCGATCAGGTTGCTTTGATCTCTATACCTTCGTAGGCGTTCTCGATTTCCTCGACCTCGACGCTGAAAGCCCGGATCTTCGTTCCTGACGGCAGTTGCTGCCGATACTTTTGATAATCGGCGTTAGCGTCATCCCAGTCGGTGAAGACGAGAACGTAATCCGACAGGTGGGACAGGGTGCCGATAGGTCCTGTGTACCATTTGGCGGGGTCATTGAGATTGGAATCGTCATCGACCGTCGGTATCTTCCCATCCGGGGTAACCACGGCGAAGAACCGGAACTGACCGTCAATGCTCCCGAAGTCCATCATCGTCGCTCCTGATTGAGTTGCCCGCTGACCGGGCGAAACCATCAGTCTACCCGATTTTCGTCGCCAGGGTTGCCCGAGGCGCGGAATCACCGTTGGCCGGATCGTCGCTGCCAGGTAGCTCGGATTGCTCGGATTCGTCATCGGGGATAGGTTTTCACAGGTCCGCGACGGGGCCAGGGAGCCGAGGCTGGTTCAAGGAGGAGCCGGATGGGGCCGAATCTGAGGTCTGCACTCCGATCAGTATTCAAGCGCTGGTGGCCCGAGATGGTTGTGGGCTTGCTGGCCGGCGTCATCTTCCTGGGGTTCCTCGGGTCACTCGAGCTCTGGGGCAAGCGCGAGCAGCGGGCCGCGGCGGAAACGCTGGACACCGTCGAGAACGGGCACTGGCTGGTGGCCGAGATCCAGGGCCGCCCCCGGCTGGAAAAGCCGCCGCTCCCGCGCTGGACGACCGCCCTGCTCATGACCCTGACGGGCCAGCGCGACGAGTGGACCGTTCGCCTGCCGTGTGCGTTCTCGGGCCTGGGGACGGTCTTTCTTGTGTACCTTCTGGGAGCCAGAATCGGCGGCCGCCGGGTGGCTCTCGCGGCCACGATGGCTCTGTGCACCATGTGGTTGTTCATCACCGAACTTCGTCAAGCGGGCAACGACGGACCGCTCGGACTCTGCACCACGCTGGCGCTCTATGCGGCTTGGTGCCGGCTGCACGGAGCGGAAAAGTTAATGAGGGGCCCGAGCACCGAACGGGTAGACGACACGCCCGGATCTCGAAGCTGGGCGTTGGTTTTCTATCTCGCGCTCGGCCTGGGGTTCCTGTGCAAGGGGCCGATCGTCCTGCTGCTCGTGGGATTGGCCGTGGTTCCGTACCTGGCAATCATCGGGCGTCTTGCAACGGGCCTTCGTCGCCTGGCCGATGGCCCGGGCATGCTGGTCTTCCTGGGGCTGGCCTTGTGCTGGCCAATTCCGGTTCTGTTGCGTGATTCCCACGCTCTCGGGGTGTGGATGATGGAGATCGGTCAGAAGACCGGGGTGCTGCCGGTCTCCCACCAGAGCCGCTCCGTGCTGGCTCTGGCATTGCCCGTTCTCGTCTTGCCCTGGCCGGTCGCGACGCTCACCGGGATGGTATTGCCCTTGCTCCGGAATCAACGGGTCAGGCTACCCTGGCAGCCGGGCGCAATCTGGTTTCCATGGTGCTGGGCGGTTGTGAACCTCTCCATGTTCAGCATCTGGGCCGTGGCCAAGCCGAACTACTATATCCCCTGCCTGCCGGGAGCGGCCCTGCTTGTCGGCATGGCCTGGGTTCACCTGAGCCAGGTCGCACGCGACCCCGCTCGATCGGCTTCGGCCCGGCTGGCAACTGTACTGCTCGGCCTTCAGTGGCTCATCGTCCTGCTCGCCGGCATCCTGACGCCACTGTTGACCCTGCATTACCTGGCCGCGACGAACATCGTGGGCGTCATGGCCATCGTCACAGCAGTGGCTTCCGGCGCGGCGCTGAGCCTGACACTATGGCGGCGAGGCAGCGACGTGCTGCCACTCCTGCCAATCACAGCGGCCTGTGCCGTCGGTGTCTTGATCGGGTACGGCATACTCGGACCACCCGACAATCCAGTTCGCGGCCACCGTCAACTGGCTCGGCAACTTGGAGACCGGCTCCCCGGATCGGCCGAGCCTTTGTATTTTTTTCATGAGATCGACGAGGGTCTGTGGTTCTACATGAACCATCATCGCCTGATCCCCGTGCCGGGCAGCCAGCCAGTTTACAGCGACAGCTTCGACAAGGCTGCCAGTTTCCTCACATCGCGCCTGCCTTTTGGTGCGGCCAACGACGCATCCTTACACCTCCTGGAACAACAGAAACTCGGCCTGGTCGACTGGCTCCGCATCCAAGGGCCTCAAGAGCCTTTTCTGCTGATCCGCAGCTCACTCTACAACCGCATTGCCCCCGATCTGACAGGTCGGGCCACTCCGCTATTCCAGGAGGGTGGACTGAAGCGCAACGGCCTCACCTTGCTCCAGGTCCGGGACCACCAGCGGCTCACCCTGGCGCCCCGGTGATTCTTGCGGTCTAGGTCGTCATGAACGGCCTGCACTCGCATGCAGATCGCGGGAAGCTTGGCGATCAGGGAAGGTCGGGCATGCGGAAAAGTGAGTTTGCGCGGATTATGCGGCCGCTTCCTCTTGCGTATTTTTCCTCCTTTGCCTGACCCTGACGACCGTCACGTTTTCCGACGTAAAGTGTTGGTACAAAACGTGAAACGAATTCAAGAGGCGGGGCTCCAACGTCGATACAACGAGTGGCTCGCCATGGATAACCAAGGCGAGAACTCGGGAGCACCAAATTGGTGGTATCGACCTGAGGGGAGACGGCAACGTCTCGGGTCCCGGGAAGACCTCAACTAAGGGTTCGGTGCCATGGACGATCGACAAGAAACAGGGTCGAGCGAAACGGCCGGCCGGAATCGCTACCCTCGATTAAACGTTAGCCAAGGAGAGTATTCTCCCATGTTGAAGCCCTTGACGTTGAGCCTCAGCCTTGCCGTCGCTCTTGGGTTTTGCAGCGTGAGCATGGCGGGCATTGGTGATGGTTGTTCCACGTGTGGTCTGGCCTCACCCCAGGGCGGACCGATTGCAAGCGCACAGGGCCCGGTCGCAACTTGCGATACCGGTTGCGCCCCCAAGAAGTGCAGCCTGTTCAGTGGAATGGGCAACCATTTTAGCAGCATATGCTGCAAGCTGAAAGCCGCGTGTCATCCCCCGGTCACTTACGAGTGGGTCTTGAAGAAGAAGCGGCTGTGGGGACACCACGGCAACAGCTGCGGCAACGCGGGCTGTGAGACCTGTGGCGGTGCTGCTCCGGTTTATGCGACCGGCCAGGTTGCTCCGTCCGGCCAGGGTGGCTATGCCGCTCCGTCCGGCCAGGGTGGCTATGCCGCTCCGACGAGCCAAGGTGGCTATGCCGCTCCCCAGGCTGCTCCGGTCTATGGCGCTGGCCAGCACACCTATCTTCCTGGCAAGCCTGCCACCACCATCGCTTCGGTTCCTTCGCAGATGACCCCGGTCATCGCGGGCGACGAAGCTCCTCCGGCCCCGGAAGTCCGGGAGACCAGCGGCCTGCTGCTCCCGACCCCCTCGGGCAACTGAGCCAATCGGTTCAGTGGAACCTGCAAAAACCTTGTGAGCCGGTAAATGGATTCGCTTCTCTCGAGAAGCGAATCCCGCCGGCCGGCTGATGGCTCGGGTAGGCATGGAAGCAGTGAGAGGCAAGAGGCCGCTCCCGAGCATCAGGACCCCCCTGTCCCACGTCGATCCCCACCCTCGAGTGGCGTGACCTGACATCAGCACGACGGCCCTCGCAAAGCTCAGGCCTTGCGAGGGCCGTTCGCTTTGGCCGGGTCCTTGGACTTGCCGCAATCAGCCAATCGGCTGAGGTTGACGAGCGAGGCGATTATGCGGAGGGCGGCGTGCCTGAATACTGGATCGTCAACCCTCAGTCAGAAACCATCACCGTCCTCTGGCTGAGCGGCACTGCCTACGAAGAAGCAGGCGTTTACCGACGCGGAGAGTCGGCGGCGGCGCTATTGCTTCCACATTTCTCCATCGACGTCGCGTCGGTCGTCGACGCGGAGTGCCCCAGGAGAAGCCGGAAGCGCGAAGGGGCCAGCTACTTGCCGCCTCTGCTTCGGGGAACTGGCGATCGTCCGCGATTGACAACTCCGGCCAATTGTGCGTAACTCTGTCGCCGCAGGAAGCGCCGGACCAGGCACTGCCCTTGGTCGCCCCTGAATACCTTTCCTTGTGGCCGCATGAGGCCTTCCGTCCTGGTCAGCGACGGGCCTGGCCGCGACTGCATTGCATTCGTGTCATGCGCACGCCGGTGTACGCGGAACGATTGCGGTTGTCCGGAGGCAGGTTGATGGGGAGATTCGCCTGGTTCTCTTCCGATTCGACCCGGGAACGCCTGCGTTCCCTGGCGCACCGCCTGCATCGATCGGTGGCGGCCTGGAGCCCGGCCGTTCGTTGGGGGCTGGCCGGCGTGACGGTCGTGATCTTGGTGCTTCTTGGCTACGTGGCCGCCGGGTTGTTGCCCACCGCGGAAAGCGTCTACCTCGCTTCCGGCCGACGCTACGGGCCCGATGATCTGGTCAAGATCACCCGACTGCTCGACCGCCAGCGGATCGCCTATCATATCGACGACCAGCGGCGGGTTGCGGTGGCTTCGGATCAGCTTGATATGGCGGCCGCCGCGATCAGCAAGCTCGAGCTCGGGCCCCGGCCACCGGGAGAGATCCGCGACGACCAGTCGGCGGGGTCTACCTTATGGGAGCCACTTCACGACAAGGAACTGCGTGAGCAACAGGCGCGGGAGAAGATTCTCGAGTCGATGATCAGCGATCTCCCGGGAATCCTCGGCGCCTTCGTCCAGATCAACCGGCCCAAGTCGCGGTGGGGACTTCAGCCGGTGGTCAAGCCCTCCGCGTTCGTCCGCCTGGAAACCGAGGGAGACCGCCAGCTTCCCTTCCGCACGGTGCAAACCCTGACAACTATCCTGACAGGCACCGAGCCGGGTCTCACCACCGATGCGGTCACGGTCGTCGATCGCCGGGGACACAAGTATCTCGACGCCGGCAATCCCGCATTGAGCGTCCTGTCGCATAACCGGGCGCGCGAGGAAGAGCTGAGCCAGAACATCCTCGAGCAGCTCGATTGGATCAGTGGAGTGCGAGTTTCCGTGCAGCTAACGGGGACGGTCAGCTCGAGTGCGGATTCCGTGACTCCGGAGCATTCCCAGCGCCGGGGGGTAGTTGAACCGCAGCCGACGCGACCCACGCCGGAGCTGAAGCATGGCGACCCGCAGGCTCAAACCGAAGCGTCTCCGGCCAGCTCCGCCGAGCGAAGAGTCGCGGCGCCCACCGGTGCGATGAACCAGCCTCTGACGCTTGAGCCGGACGTTCCTCCTCTGCCATCAAGAATCGCGGCGGGATCAACCGCGGCGAACCTTGCAACGACCACGAGAGCGACCGCACTACCTGCTGGTACGACGACCCCGCCTCCGCCGCCCGTCTCGGGACCGCAGCCTCTGAAATTAACCGGGGGGCGTGAGAATTCGCCAGAGACCGGCCGGGTGTGGGTCAAGGTACCGCGAAGCTATTACTATCACGTAAGCGTATCCACCGGCCACAAGGAGCCTCCACTCGAGGAACTGCAGAAGCTGGTCGCACGGACCGAGGAACAGATCAAGACGGGGATCGCCCTGGTGGTTCCGCTGGCAGGACCGTCGGCCTGGAAGACGACCATCGATATGATTCCCGACGAGATTCCCCTTGTGCGCTCTCCGGTCGTTGCCGCGCCCACTGATGCCCGGCGGATTGCACTCGACTGGGCCGTTGCCGGGTCCATGGGGGCACTGGCCGCGGCCATGGTGCTACTAGGATCGTGGATCTTCAACAGCCGTCGGCCGTCCGCTCCGCCGGAGGCGGCCACCCGCAAACTGCGTTACCACGAAGGATCGGCTCTGACTCCCGGCCCATCGGAACGAGTTCGGGAGTTCGTGCGACGCAACCCCGAATCGGCAGTCAGCGTGCTCGAACGCTGGACCAGCCAGGGAGGTGACGGCTCATGATCACGTCCTCTGCTTCAGCCACTCTCGCACGTGAAGACAGCGAGCGGGCAGGAGATACGGTAAAGGCGGATGATCGGGCGAAGTCATCGATCCACGGCGAGGACCCGGTGTCGATCCCGATCGCGCCACTCCGCAAGGCGGCGATCGTGCTGATCAGCCTGGAGCAGTCGCTGGCCTCGCAGTTACTGGCTCAGCTTGACCGCGCGTCCGTCGAGGCGGTGACCTGGGAAATCGCCCGGCTTGACCGGATCGATCCCACCGAGCAAGCGGCTGTGCTGGAGGAGTTCCTGGGGCTGGGTCTGCGGCGGCTTTGCTTCGTCTTCGAAGACCTGCTCCGGCTGCCCGATCATGACATTCGCGGGGCCTATCACGATGAGGACATCGGCACCTGGGCCCTGGCTCTTGCCGGGGCGGCTCCGCCCGTCCGAGCGAAGGTCTTCAAGGCTCTGGATGCCACCGCGTCCGCGGCTTTACGGCGATTCCTCGAAGGGCTCGGGCCGTTTCGCCTTTCTGACGCGGAGGTTGCCCAGGCCGAGATCGCCGAGCGCTTTCGCCGTCTCCATGACCGGGGCACGATCTCCTTGCCGGACCCCAGCGGGAGTGAAGAAGTGCTGGTCTAGCAATGTCGGCCAGCGTGCCCAGCCGGCCGCCGTGACATGGGGGGGAACCAGAGATGCGGGGAGCAGGCCGCAAACACTCGGCATGCGAACAGATCGTGGCAGCGTTGCTCCTGACAACCTTGCTTGCGGGGCTCCAGGGAAACGCTTGCGCCCAGGTACTCTCACCGCCTTTGACTCCCGATTCCTCCTCGATCAAGAACTTGCAAACCGGCGATGGCGACAAGCAAGCTTTGCCCTCGCAGCCGATCCGCGTGCCTCAACCGTCGGTACATTTGTCGCTTCCAGGGTCGACCGCAGGCACCCCGGACGCGGTGGCCCGTGGGCCCAACTCGAGTGGATGGTGGCTGGGCTCAGCCGGAATCACGCTGGTGCTGGCGGTCTGCGGAGCACTTTGCGTCGCGGCTCGCAAGTACTGGCCACAGGAGTCCGTGGGGGCCTTACGCATCGTCGGCCGGGTCAGTCTGTCGTCCCGGCACTCGATCTACCTGGTGCGGGCCGGAGAACGGGTCTTGCTGGTCGGCACTGGCAGTCAAGGCGCCCCCAGCCTGCTCGGCGAACTGACCGACGAGGTTGCAATGACCCGTCCAGCGCCGGGCCTGGACGTGCGCGTCGGAGACGATGAATGAGCGGTCCCGGGCCGGAACACGTGCGATGGACGGGTGCCGCGGTGCTGGTGCCGCTGGCCCTTTTCTTGACGGGCGCAGGGCCTGGTGGCGAACTTGCTTCCGCCCCCGTGAATGGGCATTCGACCTCGACTGCGTCTCCAGGTGTGGTGTTTGGCTCAGGTGCCGGATCGGATTCCAGCCTCTTTCGTTCCCTGGAATCACAGCAGCAAGGGGCGGGACCGAGCAAGAAGCCGACGATGCCCGATCCACGCGATGCCTTGCGCATGGCACCGACCATGTTGCTTTACGGGTTGATCTGGATGGCGCCGATGGCCGCCTTGATGGTCACCGCGTTTGTGAGAATCAACATTGTGCTGATCTTGCTCCGCCAGGCGTTGGGAAGCCCCCAGGTTCCGGGAAACCAGGTGCTCATGGTACTCGCACTCTTGCTGACAGCGCTGGTGATGCGGCCGGTTGGCGAGCGGGTCTACGCGCAGGCGATTCTCCCCTATACCTCGGGTCAGGCCACCGTGGAACAGGCGTGGGCGGCAGGATCGGCTCCAATCAAGGTATTCATGGTCGATCAAATCATTCAGACGAAACACCAGGATCATCTCTGGGCGCTTTACCGCTACGCGGTGCCCTACAGCCCGGGGCAGGTTGACCCCCAGTACGCGCATGAGTTTCCATTTCGCGTCGTGGCGCCGGCTTACTTGCTGAGCGAGCTGACCACCGCTCTGGTGATGGGTTTCTATCTTTACCTTCCGTTCCTGGTCATCGACCTGGTGGTTTCCGCGGTGCTGGCGGCGATGGGTCTTTACATGCTTCCACCGACCCTGGTAGCGATGCCCATCAAGCTGATCGTTTTCGTGATGGCTGACGGATGGCTGCTGGTGGCATCGATGCTCCTGAAGAGCTTCGCGGTCGGCGGCCCCTAGCGAGGAAAGGAGGACATTCGTGGACCTGACGCACCTGATCGACTGGTCGCGCGAAGCGCTCCGGATGTCGCTGCTTCTGGGCGGGCCGTTGCTGGCGGTCGCACTGGCCGCCGGGCTGGTGATCAATGTCCTGCAAACGGTCACGCAATTGCACGAGCCCGTGGTCGGGCTCGTCCCGCGGCTCGTTGCGGTTCTCCTTGTCCTTCTGGCCCTCCTACCCTGGCTCGTCAGCCGCTGGGTGAGCTTCGCGGCGGAGCTGATCGGCTCGATTCCCGACTTGCTCTGAACGTGCCCCCCGTCGCCCTCGGCATGATCCGGCCAGGCAGGCATAAGCGCGAGGAGGAACATGGACCTGGCTCATCTTGATTCGATGTGGATCGCCGCGCACGCACCCCTCTGGGTCGTGGTTATTGCCCGAGTCAGCGGGGTTTGCATGACGGCTCCCGTGACCGCCGTTCCGGGCGTGGCCTTGCACATGCGCGTCATTTTGTCCCTGATGCTGGGCGTGGTTTTGATTCCGGTTCTCGAGCCCTTGATCGGAGCGCTGCCGGTGGGGCCGCAAGTTGCCTGGCTCGCTTTGATGGAATTGCTCGTGGGAGGGCTCCTCGGGTTATCAGCGTCGCTGATCGTCGCGGCAGCCCGGCAGGCGGGTGACCTGGTTGCGGCGCAGGCGGGTCTATCGGCGTCGGCCCTGCTTGATCCCGAAACCGGCGAAGAGATCACCCCGTTGGGCTATCTTTACGGGCTGATCGCGCTGGCCGTGTTCCTGGCCATGGAGGGTCCTCTTGTCCTTGTCGGGGCCCTGATTGAAAGTTATCGGGCCCTGCCGGCCGGTGGGCTGGGGCTGAACGAGAGCACGGTTTCCCAGGTTTTCGGTCAGATCGGCGGGGCCCTGGCACTTACGCTCCGTGCCGCAGCGCCCGTGGCCATCGCCCTGGTCGTGGCAGGCCTGGTGCTGGGCTGGATTGGCCGACTGGCTCCGGCCG
Organism: uncultured Planctomycetaceae bacterium; assembly: GCA_963797295.1. Taxonomy (GTDB): domain Bacteria; phylum Planctomycetota; class Planctomycetia; order Isosphaerales; family Isosphaeraceae; genus Aquisphaera. Next base: position 77,631 of record CAWCPP010000046.1, on the reverse strand, counting down.
TGCCCTTCCTCGCTCTCTCGCTGCCGGTTCGCTCGATACTCGGAATCGTCCTGGTGTTTCTGAGTCTCGCGACCGTGGCCGCGACGTTCTCGCAGGCGTGGACGAACTGGCCATGGGGACCGTGAGAACCGACCGCAATTGCCTTTGAGGCCGTGCCATGTCCGAGGATCGAACCCAACCTGCCTCGAAACGCCGCTTGCAGATGGCACGCGAGCAGGGGCAGGTTGCGCATAGCCCGGAGCTCACGGCGGCCGGCGGCTGGCTGGTCGCGGTGTTGATCCTCGGTTTCTGGGGCCAGGACCTGGCAGGCGGTTTGATCGGACTGGTGCGGCAATCGGCGGGCGGAGTTCCGGCCGTCTCGGTCAATGCATACGAACTGGCTTCCCAGATCCGCCAGGCGGTCATGGCCATCGCGGTTCCCCTGGGCGTGATCTTGACGGGATTCGCCGCCGGGGCGATCGCGGTTCATCAACTGCAAGTTCGCGGGCTATGGGCCGTCGCACTGATGGCTCCGGACCCGTCGCGGCTATGGATCATTGGACGGGGCGGCGGATTGACGACCGGGATTGAGAGAATTGCGTGGTCGATCATTAAAGCGGTCGTACTCGTTTCTGTTTCATTCTGGGCGATTCGCGCTCAATGGGCAGAGATCCAGCGGCTCGGTTATCTGGAGCCGCCGGCGCTGGTGGTTGCGGCTGGACACGCCCTGATCCAGCCTGCCAGGGCGATTGCGCTGGTGATGATTGTTCTCGGTCTGGCAGATTTTGGTCTCCGCCATGTCCGCTACGAGGCGATGCTGCGGACAACGCCCGAGGAACAGCGTGAGGATTTGCGGGTGATGGAAGGCGACGTGTCGCTGCGGGCCAAGCGGCGGCGGCTTGCGAAGGCGTGGCGGGGCGATGCACCGGAGTTGCTCGCGGGGGCGAGCTTGATTCTCAACGGTAACGATGGCTTGACCTTGGTCCTCGCCGGCGGACCGCCACCACGTCGCGTGACCGTGTGCAACGTCGCGCAAGGAACCACAGGAAAGGGCATGCGGCGCACGGCCATGGCGACAAGGCTGCCCCAGATCGACGCCCCCGAGCTGGCACGCCGCCTGGCCAGCCACGCGGCATCGGGGGTACCTCTGCCTGCGGTTTTACCGGGTGAGTTGCTCGCCGAGATCGCCGCCACCTGGCCAGCCAAAGTAAGCTGAACCAAACAATTCCACCATCATCCTCGATGCACGTTTCGCTCTGGACAGCCGCGGGCATCGGCGGTATTTTGCCGCCACACATCTGAAGGGAGCCAGCTCTCGGCTTCACGAATCACAAGGCGTTTCTCCGGCGGAGGCCGGGGTTTTCAGGCAAGTTATCCGCGGAGAAGGCGGTGAGGGCAGGCCGGAACATCGGCACGCTCGGTGAAGATCGTGTGGTGTTGCCCGAAACTCATGGCTGGTGGGGAAACAAACTCCAGCCGGAGGCCGTACAGCTCTACCGATCACGGCCGAAATTTGCGGGCGCTGCGGCGCATTCCGTTTCTAGACGATTAGCCTGTGGAGTGGAGTGAATGCCTCCCACGATGTCGAGTCCAGGCGCCTCCGGGTGGGGGCGAGCTTCAGGATTGGTCCTACCGATCATCATCATCGGTGCGATCCTGGTGTTCGTCATTCCAATTCCGCCGGGGTTGCTCGACGTCCTGCTTTCGGCCAACCTGACGCTGGCGGTGGTGGTCTTGCTCACGACCCTGGCGATCCGGGCCCCCCAGGAATTCAGCGCATTTCCAACCATCCTGCTGACCACGACGCTCACCCGACTGGTCCTGAACGTGGCGACGACCCGGCTGGTCCTGCTTCACGGCGGCGAGCAAGGGCTGGATGCGGCCGGTGGCGTGATTCGCTCGTTCGGCGAGTTCGTCGCGGGCGACCAGGTGCTGGTGGGTGTGATCCTGTTCTCGATCCTGGTGGTGATCCAGTTCGTGGTGATCACGCGAGGAGCCACCCGGATCAGCGAGGTGGCCGCTCGGTTCATGCTCGATGGCCTGCCCGGGCGGCAGATGGCCATTGACGCCGACCTGCATGCCGGTCTCATCGACCAGCACGAAGCCCACACACGGCGCGATGAGGTCTATCGCCAGGCCGACTTCTTCGGGGCCATGGATGGTGCCGGCAAGTTCGTCCGCGGCGATGCCATCGCCGGCGTGGTGATCTTGCTCGTGAACATTTCGGGCGGACTTTTCCTGGGCATCTTCAACCATCACATGAGCCTGGGCGAGGCGGTGAACGTCTTCACCAAGCTGACAATTGGCGACGGGCTGGTCAGCCAGGTGCCGGCATTCCTGATCTCGCTGGCCGCGGGTCTGATCGTGACCCGCTCGTCGTCATCGACCGACCTCGGCCGCGACGTGGTAGGCCAGCTCTTCGGCAACGCCGGAGTCCTGGGCACAGCGGCGGTTTTCCTCGGTCTCTTGATCTTCACCCCGCTACCCAAGATACCTTTGTTCGTCCTGGCGGGTGGGCTCGGTACCGGTGCTTTGTTCTTGAGGCAGCAAGGCGACGAGATCAGTCTGGCCGAGCCTGCAAACAGGCCGACGATCGCGGTGCCGGAGCGGGAAGCGAAAGCAAAGAGTGGCGGCAGCGTGGGCAGGCGAAATGATGAGCATGGCGCCGGCAGGGCAATCGACCGAGGCGGTGCGGGCGCAACGAGCCCCCGGCCAAGCCAGGGCGAAATCGCCAGGGCGATGGCGGCGTCACCCGAGGGAATGGACGATCTGTTGCATGTCGATCCGCTCGAACTGGAGATCGGCTTCCGCCTGATCGGCCTTGCCGACCCGACACGTGGCGGCGACCTGCTCGAGCGGCTGCGGACCGTCCGCCAGCGCGTGGCTCGCGAATTCGGGCTGATCGTCCCCCAGGTGCGGATTCACGACCAGATCAGCCTGACTCCCAATGAATACCGGGTCAAGATCCGGGGAACCGTGGTCGGTCATGGCACAGCCTATTCGGGGCGTCTGCTGGCGATTCCGCCGGCCGGGATGGTCTCCCGGCCTGACGGCCGCGACGGCATCGACCCGATCACTGGTCTACCGGCGGTCTGGATTCACGCTGATGGCCGCGAGGTCGCCGAGCTTGCGGGTTGCCAGATCCTGGACGCGACCGCTGTGGTCGCCGGCCACTTCGGCGAGATCGTTCGTAACCACGCCGACGAGCTCCTGACCCGCGAGCAGATCGACCGCCTGCTCGATCGGGTTCGCACGACGGCTCCGACACTGGTCGCCGAGGTCGTCCCGAGCCTGCTCCGGCCCGGTGAGCTTCAGCGGGTGTTACAGAACCTGCTCCGCGAGCGGGTGAGTATTCGCGACATGGAAACGATCCTCGAGACCCTGGCCGTGCATGCCGGCAAGACCCGAGACATCGACGTGCTGACCGAACACGTTCGCCAGAGCTTGGCTCGCCAGATCACGGAAAGTTATCGCGGCGGCGACGGCAGACTCCGGGTTGTGACCCTGGCCCGGCCGCTCGATGCCCGGCTAACCGCCGCGGGCAACCAGACCGACATCCGCCCGGCCGAGGCTTTGGGCGACGAAACCGCCCGCAGTATCATCCGCGCCGTGGCTTATGCGGTTGGCAACCTGCTCGAGGCAGGACTTCCGCCGCTCATTCTCACATCGACGCCCGCGCGGGCCGTGCTCAAGGACCTGACCCGGGCGGACCTGCCCAGACTGGTCGTGCTCAGCCAGCGGGAAATCCCGCGCGACACGCCGATCGAGGTCCTGGGCAGCGTGATCGAGGAGGAGCCCGATACCGTGACGACTTTCTCCACCACCGGAGGCATGGCCTGAGCCACCAAACCCGAGGTCACGTGAATGGGTGAAAAAACCTATCGAGCGAACACGATGAAGGAGGCTCTGGCACGAGTGCGCCGGGATCTGGGCGGCGATGCCATCATCCTCGCCTCGCGCGAGGTTCGACGGCGACGGCTTTTTGGACTTGGTCCCCGCGAGGTGATCGAGGTGAGGGCCTCTGCCACCATGCCCTCCGGCCAGAGCTCATTCTTCAATGAAGAGGCCGGTAAGAATCTGTCTTCGGAGCACGGCGGTTCAACGCTGTCCGCCGCGTCTCAAGCTCAGTTCGGGGCTCAGCTCAGTCAACTGCATGCGATGGTCGAAACTCTGAGCCGCCAGGGACGGATCGACCATCTTTTGCCTGATCTTCCCGGTGAGCTTGTCTCAACGTATGCCAGGCTTGTAGAAGCCGAAATCCCCGAAGTGCTGGCGCGAAGGTTGGTACGCCACGTTGCCGATAACCTGGAACCCGAGCAGCTCGAAAATCTTGCGTCGCTTCAGATCGCGCTCTGCGAGGCGGTCGAGCAGGGCATTCCCATCGCGCCGCCGATCCGTGCAGTGGCGGGAACCCGCCGGATGGTGGCCCTCGTCGGTCCGACCGGAGTTGGAAAGACAACGACGGTGGCCAAGCTGGCGGCCAGCTTCAAGCTCATTCATGGTCTGCGCGTGGGGCTGATCACGGTCGATACATATCGGATCGCCGCGGTGGAGCAACTGAAAACGTATGCGGAGATCATCGACCTGCCGCTTGCGGTGGCCAACGATCCCGGCCAGATGACCAAGGCGGTCGAGGAACTGGGCGAAGTGGATATGGTCTTCATCGACACAGCGGGGCGCAGCCCTCGGGACGAGGTCAAGATTCGTGAGCTGGCAGACTTCATGGCTCAGGCACGGCCTGATGAGGTGCACCTCGTGCTCAGCGCCGGGGCCGCCGAGCGGCACGCTCAAGTCGGCCGTTGAGCGGTTCGCTCTCGTCCGGGCCGATCGCTTGATCTTGACCAAGCTCGACGAGGCCGAAAGCCTGGGTGCGATTCTCGGTGTGCTGGGACAGGGAAACCGCCCGGTCAGTTACCTCACGACCGGGCAGGCTGTGCCCGACGACATTGAGCCGGCCAGTCGCAAGCGGCTCGCCCGATTGATCCTCGGCCTGGAGGCCATTGGTTGAAACCGAGACCGTCAAATCACACTTGCAATCGGGCGGAAACGCATGGCCCGGTTCAGACCTCCTGGACCTCGTCGGCTCGGAATCCGGGCACAGGAGAGCGGGTGAAAGGGGGAGACGATGTCCGACCAGGCGGACAATCTGCGGCAACTTGTCAGGGCGCAGCGCCTTTGGCGCGAAATCGCGCTTGCCGAGCAGCCCGTAGATGCCTCAAGAACGAGTTTCCCGAACCGTCCCAGGCACGATTGCGGCATCGGAGTAAACCGCCGATTCGAGCAGCGCGGCTGGGGAATTGGTCTCTTGCTGGTCCGGGCCGCCCGCAGGGCGTTCGGTCGTGGGGTCGGATACACGGAATGACTATTTCACATTTTTGAGAAAAACTGTTCAAAAGAAAGGAGAGCCGTCATGAAACTCGGGATTTTCGGCTTGGTCTGACAGTGCTGCTCAAGCGGGTTGGTTGGGTTGTCCGATATTTAATCGGGATCAAGTTCCTTGAACGGTGGGAGGGCTAAGGGCAGGAATACCGAAATGTCGAGATCACGGCACTCGGTAGTCCGGTGAGGGCAAACGATTTCGGCTCCCTGATGAACATCTGAAATGCCTGCACCCGCCCCGGTCACATGGATGTGGACCCTCTCGCTCAGGCGACACGGAGGTCAGGATGTCAACCAAGGTGGATGTGGATGTAACCGAACTCTGGCGTGAGTTCAAGGAACACCCCACCACGGAGCTGCGGAATCAGCTAGTCGAGCGATACTTGCCCCTGGTGAAGTACAACGCCGAGCGGATCTGGCAGCGCCTTCCCGAAGGAGTCGATCTCGACGATCTGATCTCCGCCGGGGTCTTCGGCCTGATGGATGCAATCGACGCGTTCGATCTGAGCCGCGGTGTCAAATTCGAGACTTACTGCGTTCCGCGCATTCGCGGTGCCATGCTCGATGAGCTGAGGACGATGGACTGGGTTCCCCGCCTTGTCCGGTCCAAGGCCACCAAGATGGAAGAAGCCCGCAAGGAGCTGGAAGCCAGACACGGCCGGCCGCCTACCGATGTCGAACTGGCCGAACAGCTAGGGCTTCCGATGGAAGAGTATGAAAAAATGTCGCTGGACTCGAACGCCGTCGGCCTCATCAGCCTGAACAAGAAATGGTATGAGACCGATAGCTACAAGGATGTCCGTGAGATCGACATACTCGAGGATAAGAAAGGCGAAGACCCGACCCGGCGGCTGCAGCGCAAGGATTTGATGCGCATGGTCACCAAGGGTCTGAATCGCAATGAGCGTCTGATTATCATTCTCTATTATTATGAAGAGCTGACGATGAAGGAGATCGGAGCCACGCTTGACCTGAGCGAGTCGCGGGTTTCCCAGATGCACTCGTCGATCATCCAGCGCCTCCAGTCCCAGCTTTCGTCACGGCGGCCCGAATTCGGAACCTGAGGCCAGCGATTCTCAATATGTGCCGTAACCGCCATTTCGGCGGGTACGGTCAAGGAAAAGAGCCCAGCACAATCAGTCCGTCCTATCAGGCTACGATGGAGAGGTTCCCTGGTCGATGGGACGGACTTCGCAATTCGACGCCAACGCCCAGCCCACCGTTCACGCAATCAAAGAATTCAAGCACGCCCCTGATCCCCAGACGCTCGTTCTTGCCATGCGGTCCGCATCCTGTTGGAAACGAGGATCGCGGATTACAATTCAAGAGAATTCGTGCTCCGATCGCTCTTGAGAGCGTTTCGCCACGTATTCTTCAGTTCCCTCCGTTTGCAATGGCTTGCCCTGAAAAGGAGGAACAGTCCATGAAGGGGAACAGCAATCATCTTTCCCGCGCACTGACACCCCTGCTGGTCGTCGCCGCACTGGGTCTCTGGACAGGCTCCGTCCGGGCTCAGAGCAGTGTGGGCTCCGGTGTCGGCATGGGTTACGGTATGGGCATGGGCTACGGCATGGGCATGGGCTACGGCATGGGCATGGGCTACGGCCTGATGGGCATGGGCATGGGGAATTTTCGTTATACCCCCTCGCCCACCGACTACCTCAACCAGCGAGCATCTCAGGCAAGCGTACGCCGCTCTGCTCCAGCCAGCCAAGCTTCGATGACCGACAATCCCAACGCCTATTACAACAAGGTTCGAGATGACAGTTTCGGTTTGCAATACGAGCCGCAAGCTCGCCGTTCGCCGGGGCATCGGCGGCAAACGAGCCCTAACTCAGCAGATTCGGTTCATCGGCAGGCCGCGGCTGCTAGATCAAAGACAGCGGCGAAGTCCAAGCAAGTTACCGCCCTTACCGACTACTTCGACGGTTCCAGGAAACTCGTCTGGCCGGCGGACGCCAGCACAGAGGCCGGATTGAAAGAGAAACGCGACATGGCTGAACGAGCAAGCCTGGCGGTGCTCGAGGAATCCAGACAACACGGAAGTGCATCGACGGAATCGGTGACGGACGCCCGTCAAAAGCTGCTCGATTACGGGCGACCGGCCCTGCAACAGGTTCGTGCTACCTCGACCCCTCGGGTTGCCGACAACTTTCACCACTTCCTGCGCTCACTCTATGATTCGCTGGGCCGGTCGTCGCCAGAGCCAGATGCCACTCCGGCTTCCGGAACGAAACCCTGAGCAGACCGGCGGATCGACTCTGTGCCGCCATCGCCTTGCATGTGGATGTGGGGTGTGACAGTGCCCAGCGCCGTCTTCGTCGCGGTAGCGGGCCGCCGCACCCGTGACGGCCGCTGGGTCCGCCAGAGAGCCGCACAGAGGAGCAGAAAGACCACGATCCCGACGATCCAGAGCAGGACTTTCACCTCCGATGCCACGGGGTTGGCCGGTGTCTCTTGCAGGTAGACTGGAAATGGCTTGACCGGCGGTCCGTTTTGGTTGCCTTCCTGACCCTCGACAAAGAGCGCTTGCTCCCGTTCCCGGATCGACAGCTCTTGCTCGGGCATGTTGCGTCGTTCCGCCGAACCCATGCTACCGACCCCCCAAAATTGACAGCGCCGGATTTGCTCGATACCATCAAGCCTATGGAGAGTCCGGTCCATTGACAATGTCTTCTTGCAGGGATCGCGGAGTCGCGTTCCCGCCTACCGGCGAGCGTGAAAAAACCAGTCCCAGCTCGGGGGAAAACCGCTCAGTTCAGAGCTCCCTGCCTGGTTTTCGTCCCAGGGGTAGAGCACCTTTTTCAATTTGACCCCACGGAATCCGGCCTTGGTCAGGCGATACTCCACCTCGAAAGGCAACCAGAATTTTTGCCGAAGTCCCTGGAACTTGAATCGGCCAAACGCGAAGTCGTAAAACCGATGCTCCGCATGGTGGCTTGTGAACCGCATGGCTTCCGCGATCTCCAGTCCCTGTGCGAGCGCCTGATCCAGAAGCAACATCGTGTGGTACTGGATTGCATCCAGCGAGGGCACGATGCCCAGAAGCTGGCCCCTGGGTCGCAGGCTCGCGTGGATGGAATGTAGTGTCTTATCAATGACTCGCACGTCGGGCATGACAAGTGAGTTGATCGAGATCGCGACATCGATACGGCCAGCCAAGTCATCAAGTTCGTGCATTGCGCGATGCAGGAACTCGATAGGACGCGATGGATCGGGTCCGACTCGTTCCCTGGCTCGTGCAAGCATCGCCGGTGCGAAGTCCAGAGCGATGACGCGCCTGAATCGCTTGAGCAAGCTGGGCAAGAGGGGCCCCGTTCCGCATCCGAGATCGATCACGGTTTTCCGGTCGGGAGCGGCGATCGCGTCCAGCGCGTCCCAGAGCGGGTTTTCCACGCCCGCGGCGAACGGGTCGAGGAAATTCTCATCATAGGCGGCCGCGTGCCGGCCCCAGTGTCGATCCTGGTTCCGAATCAGATAATCGTTGTCGCCCACGAGCAAGAACCAATCTCAACGCGGAGTGAACCTGCCATCGCACTGGACGCTCGCTGGATAATCCCATCAAAGCCAGCCCCGGTGCCTCTCTTGCTCAAGCATGGAATACCGTGGCCCGGCCGGTCAATTCTGAGCCCATTTTATTATTGGCGGCTTTCGCACAGGTCGGGATCAGATCGATCACGAAGGCGGAGCCGGCGGCGATTCGGAGCTCGAGTTCTTGGGGATCAAGCGGATCACGTCGATCGCCAGTCCCTGGGATGTCCCCAAAACATCGCGCCGGTAAAACCGGGGATAGCCTAACTTTGGGTCCAGGGCGAATCGCATCACAATCTTGGTTCCCTTCGGCTGATCAAACGGCCGATCGGCCTTGAGCTGTTCCAGTTCGTCGGCAATGGTCGTGAACAGACCGTCCACTCCGTAGAACCTGGGCTCGGCGGGGTGAACCGCGAATCTCTGTCCATCAGCGGCAACCGAATCAATCTCGCGAACCTCTCCGTTTCGCACGGTCACATAATAATGAGCGGTCACTCGCCCCGAGGCGCTCCATTCCAGGTCGTAGTCGCGGAGGTTGGCGTTGGCCCAGACCTTCCGAGCGGCGGCGAGCGTCTCAGGTGTGACCGACTGACCGCCCGAGCAGCGAGCGAACAGGCAAACGGCAGCCAGTCCAGTCATTGCGACGAGAGTGAACCCGATCGCCGGTCGTCGAATCCGGCGATCCTTTGCGTGGCTGCCGCTCATTCTTTACTCCCATGGCCTCAGGATAACCCCGCCCGTTGGGCCATCGCCCCTCCTTCAGCATGCCAGAAAACAAGACTCGACGACCAGCCCTGCACATCGCTCGCGTCCGCCTCAAGGACGATCACCGAGGGGTCGGGTATCGTGCCGGCCAGCCTCGGAACAGCGACCAGATCAAAGCCATTGGCCAGACTGAATGCCCAAGTGGCCACAGAAGCCCTGCGCCTGGTCCGGCCGGATAGCTTCCGCCAGACCGCACTGGCCAGGGCATCGATCGGGTGCGTCGAGGTCAAGACCACTCTCTTCCTCTGCTCGATTGCTTCGACGATGGTGCCGACCCGCCGATCCTCTTCACCGATTGTTGGTGCTTGCCGACCCGGTAGTTGCAGTCGGCCCGGCGGCAGCGGCCGGTCTTGATCCGCCTTGTTCCAGTCGCCTCGAAAGGCGGAGACGAAGGGAAATGGGCTGGCGCCAGACCAGCGATACGTCCACCGGCTCACAAACAGCCCATGAAATGCCAGTGCTCCCGGCCGCCCCTGATCGTCGTCGCCTTGAGGAAGAACCCCGACGATCATCCACGGCCCACCTGGCAAACAAAGGGCGAACAGGCAGGCTTGCTCGGCGACACCCGTCGGCCGTTCGCCGAACCGCTGCCCTGCCAGTTTCAACGCATTGAGCCACTCCGCGCGACAGCCGGTCGACCGTGACAGCACCGCATATCCTCGACTCCAAAAGGGAAAACTCCCGTAAACCGCTTGTTCGTAATGAACAGTTCCGATCATGCACTTCTCTTTCAGCCCGACAGGCCCATTCGCCCTAAAGTTAATTCGACTTAATCTTTCAAGGAATTTTGTGGGAAGGCCCGAACGCGATATGGTATAAACTCGATTCAGTAAATATTGAATTCTCAGTCGGGCTCTGTGTATCAAAGTTCGCGGCTGTGAGTACTACCATGTCATCGTCACTAGTTGAACGCTCCGAGATAGTGCCGGCGCTCTCGCAGGACGACGAGCGTGCCATGGACCGCATCGCGCAAGCCCTGAGTCGGGCTCGCCGCCTGCTATTCATCACCGGTGCGGGGATGTCTGCTGATTCCGGACTTCCGACCTATCGCGGTCGTGACGGCATTTACCGCGCCCAGCAGACCACGCCTCATGGCCTCTCCATCGAGCAGGCCCTCTCGGGAAGCATGCTCCGCACCCGGCCGGAGATTACCTGGCACTATCTTCTGGAACTTGAAAAAACAAGCCGCAATGCCGTACCGAACCGCGGCCATCACGTGCTCGCGGAAATGGACAGTTACTTCGACGCCGTCTGGGTTCTCACCCAAAATGTTGACGGCCTGCACCAGCGCGCCGGGTCACGAAACGTGCTTGACCTGCACGGTAGCCTGCACGCGCTCGAATGCATGAACTGCGGACACCAATCCACGACTTCCGATTATTCCATGCTCACTCTGCCACCTCGCTGCTCGCATTGCGAGGGGTTCGTTCGCCCGAGGGTTGTCCTGTTTGAAGAAGAACTCCCTTACGACAAGCTCTCCCGGCTCTGGTACGAGCTTGGCGCTGGTTTCGATCTGATTTTCAGTATCGGTACGAGCAGCATGTTCGAGTACATCATCGAACCGGTGCGAGTGGGACGGAGTATGGGAATTACCACCGTGGAGATCAATCCCGAGACCACAACCGTCTCGAACGACGTGGATATCAAGATCAACGCCGGTGCTGCAACAGTTCTCGACTCGATTTGGGAACGCTATCTCGCCTGGTGGCCGATGACCTGAGCACTAGCCAGGCGATAAATACAGTAGATCAGGCGACATAAGGCCGCATCTCGACATGAGAGGTGGCTTGTTTGCTGCTCATCCTCCAGGAGCTTCTCGACCAGGCGGATCTGCAAATTTCAGATCCCCTGGTTCGGTTGCTTGCGGGGTCACACGAGACTGTGCATCCACCGGCTCTGATTTCTGATCCGAGCTCGGTGGAAATTCGTAGTTTAGAATGGTCTCGATAAGCATCGTACCGAATGGAGGGAGATTTCCGCCTTCGATTCCTGCATGCTTCTTGAGAATCTCGAGGATTTCTTCCTTACCTCGCTGTGTCGTCAACAAGGTTCGTAATTCGTCCTCGCGCTGCTGGCGGTCCATGGTGTCTGCTCCACGATCCTCACGCCTTATATTGCTTCAGGTAAACGGCGGCGTGCTGGATCGCGATTTCTCCACGCAACCGCTGTACCGGGGAGATCTGCGCCTTGTAAGTTTTCTGATCAGGGCTGGCTCTCGAGTACGAAGTACATCCGCAGGGTCGGCTGAGGTGTCGTGCGGGCATACATGAGACCAAGGAATAATCCAGGGGCGATCTGGCGAATCTCGTCTCGATTTTGGGCGTAAATTCGTGAGGTCCGGCTGTAGTCAAGCACAAGAGACGGCGCACCGTCGAACCAGCTTGGCTCCTGGTAAACCTGTGCGCGGACGATTGGCAGGCCGAAGAAACGGTTCACGGCCGAAGATGCGGCGGGGTCGAAAATCTTGCCCTGCCAGATCAGCCGTGTTCCCCGGGCCAAAGCTTCGTTTCGCCTGGTGCCGGGTGCGAGGATGGCGGTTCCCCGAACTCGACCCGGCGGGACACCCGCGACCGTCCCCTGACGATAAAGTGCATCCAGCTCAGGGCCGCTCATGCGTAGTAACTGATCGACGCCGATCGCTGGGGTCTGAGCAGCCGCTCGGGCCGCCAAGCCCACACTCGCGCAGACGACAAGAAACCCGATCCCGCATGAGATCCGAATACAATCTTGCACACGTGCCAGCGGGATTTTCATGGAAGTCACCCTCATGGCTGGTTGTTGAACGACCGCGCAACAGTTCGCATCTCGGGCATCGGCAAGACGATCCTCGCGTCTTGAGATAATCCTCGGTGGCGAGTTGCCGGAGCGATCATTTGACAGCCCGGCCGATCGGCTCGAGGAGAGAGCCCAGCCAGTAGCTCAGCGACGGAAATGCCGTCAGCACAAAGCCGACCAGAGGCACTGCGTAGGGCAGCAAATTGGAGAGCTGGGTTTGATCGAACTTGATGCTGTTGGGAGCTTTCCGGGCCACCCGGCTGACGAAGTCGCTCCTTTCGATCTGAACCAGAACCGTCAGGGTTGCAAGCGCTCCGGCAATGATGAACGCCCAGATCACGATCGACATCAGCTTGAGCGGGTGAAAGGGATACCATGCCACCGCCAGCAGCAACAGGATCGGCCCGTAGATGAGCTGGGCCGACATGCTGCGGAGAGGATGAGCGAACTGGCTGACCAGGTAAACGATCCGTACGCGCCAGAAGTTGCTCGGCCGTTGCCAGCCACTGGCTTGTGGCCAGGTCAAGTTCTCCCGTGGCGGTTTGTGCTGACTCCGGCTCCGGTTTCCCGTCGCCGGATGAGCCACCGTAGGCTTGTTCCAAGGAGCGCCTGGGCCAAGCCAGATCGATCACCGGGGCAACGCAAGCTTCAGACACGGTCTCGAAACGATCCAGATCGGTCGCCGGAGCGCGCGCCGCTACTGTCGCGCGGAGCGTCTCCCGGACCGGTACCTGAGGTTCGCCCGGCGTCGATGCCCACCCGAGCACAAGGCGACACTGCTGCAGCGGGATCTCCAGATCCGCATCATCCTGAAGCGATGTCCGCAGGAACCGGCCGAACTTCGCGGCAACTCTCGGGGGTATCTGGTCAAATGCGTCCGCCATCGGCAGCAGGCTGATCTGGCGAAAGAGCTGAAACAGTGACCTCCAAAGCCAGAGATAACGCACTTGCGAGTAGAGAAGCAGTAGCAGGTAGCCCATGAAAGCGATCATCATCAGGATGTCGAATCGGACACCTTCCGGCGTTGGAATATACCGAGGCCAGACCACTCCCCACACAAACACAACCAGTCCGACCACGGCTGATCCCACGAGTCCGGCCAGTGGCAGATTCTTTGACACCAGCACGGTAACCGGGTACTCGAGCAAATCGACACAGAGACGAAACCGGGCGTTGAGCCTGGGAATGACCCGCTTCCAGGGGAAATCACCAGGCATCGAGATTCCCTTCAGCGAGACCAGTTCAGCCCCTCGCTGCAAGAGCGGGTAGGCTTGCAGCCGTTTGATCTCGAGGTAGCCCCACCAGAATACCGCCGCGCCCAGACATGCCACGGGGACGATCGGCGAAATGCCCCCTAACAGGTGGCGCTTCTGTCGAGCGCGAGCCAGTCATTGGGCAACTCGGGACGCATGATCGCAAACTCGTAAAGCCGGACCAAGATGCTGGCAACTCCCGCTAACACGGCCACGACTGTCATGAACCTGTACAGCAAGCTTTCCGCCCTTAGCCACTGGTCGGCCTGCTTCCCGTTGTTTGCTTGCGTCATGGTTTTGGCAAACGCCACGAAGAGAGAACCCATGCGCCAACCGCGAAAGGCTTCACGAAAACAGACGGCGAGAGGAACGAGCAGCCAGACCATCATGAGCACGCCCAGGGCGGCGAGTGCATAGACGTCCCAGCTCACAACGAGCGAGGCGTCTCTGCCGACCTCGGTCGCGACCAGAGGGGGAAGTGTCACGTCCAGCGGCGATGCTAGCAAACAGTAGGGAATCGCCAGAGACACCAGTAGCACCGTGATCAGGAAAAGCTTCTTGCGCGAGATCTCCTCGTTGGAAACTTCGAACCTGCTGAGCAAGGGATCAAACCAGCTCACCTGGGCGCGGCGCGGATTTCACACCGAGGTTTGTGTAAAGAACGATCGCCGCCAGAATGAATGCCAGAAAACTTGCGACGCAGAAGACGAGTTTCCAGATCAATGGAAAATCGTATTCAAATTTCAGTAAGCTTTTGGTTTCCGTCTGGGGGTCCAGGCTCACGATCGGGGGAATCAGCGCCTCGGCCTTGGCTCGCAGCGCCGGCTCGCAATGACTGAGCGACCGGACCTTGAGCGGCCAGGCGTTGAACAATCCCACCTGATTGATCCAGATCTGCGGGCGCCGGTTGATCGAGTCATAAGACGCGGCCACGAATGGTTTGCCATAAACCAGGAAGTCCTCGGCCTTGCTCGTATCGACGACCAACTGGTTTGCACGGTCCGGATCGGTGACCGCATTCAGTAGAATCAACCCGGCATTATATCGGCCGACGTCGAATTCACTGGCGAAGAGGCGGCGTTCGATGGCCCCTTCGAAAGGGTACGACCAGACCTGGGCGCGAGCGTCCAGCGGGTACGATGACGCGATGATCGTCCCTCGGAAATCGAGCGAGAATTGCGGATCGGTGTAGCGGAGATCGTTGCCCACCAGAATGATCTGCACGTCCGGGCAGTTCTCCCGGACGAGGCGGGTCAGGTAAATCACGTCGAGAATATCGGTCGCCACGATACCGACGTAACGGATATCCTCGGTGGCGATCGTGGACAGGATGTTAGCAATAATCAGGTTATCTGTGGCGACCGTCATCCGTGGGGAAAGCGCGGGCAACCGGTCGGTCTGCCGTCCCGATAGGGGATCAAACGGGATCGTGACCCGATTTTTGGCAGACCCTATGGTTGTCTCCGACCCGTTCGCCAAGGTTGCGCGGACCTGGGCGATCTGTGAAGGGAAAGGAATCGAGACAATCTGCTTGGATTGGTCGCTGGTGCCACTGGTTCCATAAGTGCTACCGACCGCGGAGCCATAGCCCGAACCCGATTCCACAAGCAGCGCGATCTTGCCGGCCGGCAGCGGAGGCGCTGTGGGGTCGTGATGGCCAGCAGGCCTGGCCAGAAATCGGTAGAGCTCGACCAGTAAGATCTCGTCGGGAATCACGCCCGCAGAGTAGATCACCTGGGCCGGCAAGGCGTTCTGCTCGAATGAGGACTTGTCGATGGCGGTGGCCGATCCGGAGCAGACCCAGAACCGCGCGTCGCGCCGTTGGGGCTCTCTTTGGGTCCAGGCTCTGAGCACGCGAGCCATGGAATCGGCCGTGCCGGAGAAGGTTGGCGCCAGGATGCGAATGGCCTGGGCACGGTCGTTGCCCTTTGTGTTGCGCTGAAAATCGAGAGCCCAGGCGATGTTCAGACTGGTCATGAGCGCCTCCTGCTGGATTCCCCAGGTCGGCGTTTCCCCGACCAGAAGAAGCAGCAAGAGTTCCTGGGGAGGGGCCGTTTGGTTCGCTCGAGGCGCGGCGCGGTCGATCCGGAACAGGATCGTTCCAGGCTGCCGCTCATGACTCGACCCGCGCAGGGCGGACTGGAGGCTGAGAGGTACCGTGTTACCTCCAGGAGCCGGGCGCGGCGTGCTCGGTGCTGTACCAGCACCGCTATTGGCGGGAGCCTGTTGCGTCGAATTGCCGGTTGAGCCGGTATTGAGCCAGGGAAATCGGAACCGGTCCAGGGTATAGCCTTCCGATTCGATGGCCCGCTGGATCGCCTCGGTTGCCATGTCGAAGTCGTATCCGAGGCGAGAGTCTGTGGGATCAGAAAGCGAAGCGATCAGGGTCGTGACATGGTAGTCGCCCAACCGGGCCGCGAGCTCTTCGAGCGAACCCGGTATCGTTTCGAGATCGAGGAATCGCAGCAGAGGCTCCAGGGTCTGGAGTGCATCGGCAACATCGGCCCGTGGTGGTGGGCCGGAGACGGCTCCAGACGTTTCCTCGGCTTTTTGTGTGCCGGCAGGAGACGAAGGTGCCTCTCCGGGACGCGACGAAAAGTTGTACGCTCCCACCGTCGCCGCCAGAAGTAATATCAGAGTCAGGGCGGGTGTCTGACCGCGGGACGGTGGCGAGTTGGAGTCGTTCGATTCAGGATCAGGCATCATCAAGCCAGTCGTGCGCCGGGCCGCGCGCCCGACTGGTTGGAAGGGATCGGTCACAAATTGCAGACTGAAGAGCGACAGTGGAGCCGCCGGCATATTGCCTTGGGTTGACCATCAACGCGGCCTTGAAGCATCTGCCTCAGATCAAGCCTGGCTATTTCTTCTTCTTCAAGTCGAAGGAGAACGACTTGCCGAAATCGGTCTTGAATTCCTTGGGACGCCCCGAGTCTCCGTTCGCGAAGCAGATCTTGAGAGTGCCGTCGCTGGTGAATTTGTAGATCCCCTGAGCCTTGTATCCCTTGGCGTTGGGCGAATCCGTGGCGACGTCAAAATCGATATGCTTTTCAGGCATCCCTTTGGAATTGAGCTTGATGGTCATCTCGTAAGCGCGGCTCGGCGTCTTGAGCGAGACGTGTTCTTCCTTGAAGTTCCAGACGCTCTCGGCGCCTTGCCCATCCTTGGAAGTCCATTCCCCCTGCATGGTCTTCAAGTCGCCCTCAATCTTGAGCCCTTGTGTCTTTTCTTGCGCGGCAGCACGACGCAGGCAGGACCCGCCAGGCAGTAGACTCAGGACCAGGAGAGCCCTTACCGTGGCGGTTTGAAAGTGACGTGGCATCTTCAACGGGCTCCTCATATCTGAATCGAATTCTCGACAGATGATATTTCGGGAAAGCTGAACGCAAGAGAGTCAGCCTAGCATTCGGTTCTGGCCGCGTCGAGATACGATCCGGAGAGGAATTCAGTGGTTCAGTGGAAACACACGATTCCGTAATCGTGGCCTTCAGCGGCTTGGGCCATTGGCTCATGAGGTCTGCAAGGATCGGTGGTCGTGGCCCAAAGCAAAAAAACGAGGCCCGTGGATTCTCGTAAGCCTATGGGCCAGCAAGGATGTTGCTCACGAAGGCGGCAGATGAGGGAACCTCTCGGGTTGACAGCCCCGCACGCTCACGGTTAAATCGCCGGAGTCACGGGAAGGGAGACCCAAAGCCATGAACCAGTGAGCCCTTGATGGCAGCTCCAGTTCGAAGGACCGACAGGCACCCCGGCGTGCCCATCTGTCGATCCTGGCGCGGGATTCTCTTTTCCACGACCTCTAGAAATCAATCGAAATTCCAGGTAGCTCCGCAGAAATTGCAGGCGTATCAGGGAGGACGCGGCCGCAGCGGGGGACACACCGGTTCACGGATGAACCGGTCCCCGCACTTTTGCCGATCTTGGGCCACTCCATTTCCGGCGAACACGCCATTCCCGACGCCCATTCCTGAGATCGTCCCGCTTCGGGGCCCTTTGATCGCGCGACTGACGGAACTCGCGTGGATCGCGGATCGCTGCGGCCCTCGATGCCCGGGATTGCCGATAACAGACAAGGGGCCGGTCCATGGGTGCGGAGATTGAAAACACGGTCGCAAAGACAAAGAAAGTTGCGCCGCACCGCCGCTATTTTCCCACCACGACAAGAACCGGTGTCGAGGTCCGCGAGCCGAAGCGCGAGTGGGGGCTCTACCCTGGCGAACCCGAAACCTGCCGTCGCCAGGTGCTGCCGTTTGTCCGGTCCATGCTCCAGCTCGGCTTGCTGGTGGTCCTGTTCAAACGCTATCAAATCGAAGGCCGAGCCTTTCTGGCCTTGGCAACCCTGGCACTGGCCGCCTTGCCGATTCATTACCTGGCCCCGTTCCGCTGGAAGAAGCCGGTGTTTCTGGCCGTCTCGGTCGTTGGCCTCTTCTGGATCTTCGGCAGCGAGGTGGCCTCGGTGGTCCTGGGGTTGGCCGCCCTGTTGATCGGGATTTGCTTTCTGCCCGTCTCGTGGAATGTTCGCGCTGGCTGCCTTGCCATCTTTGCGGCGGCACTCGCCTGTGCGCGCAGCCAGTCGTTCCTCACCATGGTCCCCGCCACCGTCTGGCCGGTCATTGCAACAATGTTCATGTTCCGGCTCCTGATCTACATGTACGAACTGAAGCACGCTCGAGCTCCCGAAACCCTCGTCGACACGGCCGGCTATTTTTTCTTGCTGCCGAACTTCTGTTTCATGCATTTTCCAGTCGTCGATTACCGATCACTCCAGCGCGGGTATTTTGCCGACGACATCCACGCGATCCAGAGACGCGGTATGCAGATGATGTTCCGCGGAACACTTCATCTGCTCTGCTACCGCTTGATCTACCACGAACTGTTGATTCCCGCGGCCGAGGTACAAGGCCCGGTGAGCCTCGCGGGTTATCTGGTCTGTAACTACCTGCTCTATCTGCGGGTCTCGGGGCAGTTTCACATGGCCTGCGGCATGCTTCATCTCTTCGGCTACCAGCTTCCGGAGACCCACCACTTTTACTTGCTGGCAAACTCATTCACCGATTACTGGCGACGGATCAATATCTACTGGAAAGATTTCATGGTCCGGCTATTCTTCAACCCCGTGGTCTTCCGCCTCAAGCGGTGGCCGCAGCCGGCCGCACTCGCGGTGGCAACGTTGACGGTCTTCCTGGCAACCTGGGCGTTGCACGCCTACCAATCTTTCTGGCTAAGGGGAACCTGGAACTTCTCCGCGCCGGATGCGCTCTTCTGGGGGGTGCTGGGTGTTCTCGTGCTGGTCAACGTTCAACTCGACCTGCGACGTAGCCAAAAGCGGTCAGCCGTTCGGAAAAAGGCCGCGGCCGAGGCAGAAGCGACCGGTTGGGCGCAGATCCGCCCGCTGGCAATCCGAGGAATCAAGACCGCGGCGACCTTCACCACGATCGCCGTGCTCTGGTCGCTCTGGTCAAGTCCAACTCTGGCGGCCTGGATGGACATGATGCATCGGGGACTCTTCGGGGCCTGACAAGGAGCCGGATCGCAATGGTGACAAACCCGGCAACATCGGTGGCTTCAGCCCGCCGCGTCCTGCTCCAGAGCTGCTTGCTCCTGGGCGTGGCCGTTGTACCCTGGCCTGAGAAATGGGCTTCCCTGCGCTCGGTGATTGCCTCGGCCCGTTCTCCCGAGCTCAACCGCGCCGAACGCGAGGTGCACGCTGCCGGGTATTACGAGGGGCTGATCGGCGGCGGCGACGGGCCCGAGGGTGCGCGGGGAGAGCTGCGCTCCGCTTGATGGGCAAACCGAATGGCTGGGTTCGATTCAACGACGCCGACGTGTCGCGGATGCTACCCGGCGACTTCCTTCAGTTCGAGCTCCTGCCCAGCGTGCAGCGCATGCTCTTCGGTCAACCGTTCGTCACCAATTCTCACGGCATGCATAGCGCTCAGGTCCCACTCGAGAAGCCGCCAGGAACTTTTCGGATCGCGCTGCTCGGCTCCTCGCTTGACATGGGGTGGGGCGTGACTTACCAGGAAACCTACAGCCATCAACTCGAGGAGTGGCTCAACTGGCACGGTCGCCGACTGGCCCTGAACACAACCCGGCGCTACGAGGTACTCAATTTCGCCGTCGCCGCATATAGTCCGCTCCAGCGACTCGAAACCCTGCGCCGCAAGGCGCTGGCGTTTCACCCCGACCTGGTGATCTACTCGGCCACCATGCTCGACCTGCGGCTGATGGAAATCCATCTCTGCGACGCGCTCAGGAGCCGGGCCGATTTGACCTATGACTTCGTCAAGACCGCGTTCGACAAGGCCGGCGTCAGTCGCGACCAGTTCGAGGTCGATGACGACGGAAAGCTCGTTCACAAGGAACAGATCAAGAACAAGATGCGGCCGCATTACTGGGAGCTATACGACGAGACGCTCGGTGCTCTGGCCGGAATGTGCCGATCCGAGAATATTCCGCTCGTGATCGTGATCATCCCGCGTGTGGGCAAGGTGGATGCGCCCGCGGCCCGTGCCGAGTCGGTCGCCCGGCTCAAGGCAATCGCCGGCCATCATGCTTTGCCTGTCTACGACCTGAGCGGCAGCTTCGACCTCTACGACCCGGCGAGCCTCGAAATTGCCGCCTGGGATGATCATCCCAACGCGCTGGGACACAGGCGCCTGTTTCTGGGCCTGTGCGCTCGATGGTGAAGGATCAAGAACGTTATCACTTGCTGTTTCCCGAGGCGCCGGCGAGCAACCATGACATGAGCAAGCCGATAGCCACGCCGACCGGTACGCGCCCTGGCGAAGCCGGGACAGAAAACAGAACGGGGCCGAAATGAGAAGACAGCCAAGGCAGGCTTGCTAACTCTACTCCTTCTTAACGAACTCTACTCCTTTCCCCGGCTCCCGGAATTGAGCCGGAGTTTACGGGACGTTCCCCATGAATGGACGCCATCTGAGTCAACTGCTTGAGGAAGCCGTCGCACGACGGCCCGATCATACAGCGGTGCTCGATGAGCACGGTCGATGCATGTCCTTTGCCGAGCTGGGGCACGGCGCCGATCGGCTGGCAACTCGCCTGGCCCGATGGGGCGTCGGCCGCGGCGACCGGGTGGGCCTGTGGCTACCCAAGAGTCTTCAGGCGGTCACGGCCGTTCATGGCATCCTTCGCTCGGGCGCCGCGTACGTGCCCGTCGATCCCACCGGTCCGGCACTCCGAGCCGCCAGCATCTTCGCGGCGGCCGGCGTCAAGGCGGTCGTCGTTGACGTGTCTCTTGCCGCCGCGCTGAAAGATGCATGGAACGGACGAGGTCCCCTGCCCCGGCTGATCCTTGTTGATCCGGAGGATATCGAAAAAGGAGTGCCGTCTGGCCGATCGGCTCAGCCGGATGGCATCCTGCCGACCGGGATCACTGCGGGGGACGCGCATTGGGTCGAGATCATGGCCGACGACGCGCCGTCGCCGCTGGGTTCCTGCCGCGACCCCGACGATCTCGCTTACATCCTTTTCACATCGGGTTCGACAGGCCAGCCCAAGGGCGTAATGCTGTCGCACGCCAACGCGTTCACATTCCTGGACTGGTGCCAGGAGTCGCTCGGTCCCTGGACCGATGACGATTGCTTCTCATCCCATGCGCCCTTTCATTTCGACCTATCGGTCTTTGATCTCTTCGTCTCTTGCCGCAACGCGGCAACCCTGCTTCTCATCGGCGAAAGCCTTGCAAAGGAACCGGCACTGCTGGGCGATCTGCTGACGACCGGGCGAGTCACCGTCTGGTATTCGGCTCCCTCGATCCTGGCCTTGCTGGCTCAGCACGGCCGGCTCGATCGCCCGGGGGCCCTCGCTCCACGCCTGGTGCTCTTTGCCGGCGAAGTGTTTCCGGTCGGCCCGCTGCGCAGGCTCAGGCAGCTCTGGCCCGAGGCAAGGCTCTGGAATCTCTATGGCCCGACCGAAACCAACGTGTGCACAGCGCAGCCGATTCCGGCTTCCATTCCCGACGATCGGGCCGAGCCCTATCCGATTGGCTCGGCCTGTCACCCATTGCGGGCACGCGTGGTGGACGAGGAGGGCAATAATGTGCCGATCGGTGCGATCGGTGAACTGGTGATCGCGGGTCCCGGGGTGATGCGCGGCTACTTCGGCCAGCCGGAGCTGACGGCGAGCGCTTTCTTCATCGACCCGGACGATGTGCGGTGGTACCGGACCGGCGACCTCGTGGTTGACGATGGCACCGGCGGCTTCCAGTTTCACGGCCGCCGTGACCGCATGGTCAAGAAACGCGGCTACCGGATCGAACTGGGCGAGATTGAATCGGCCCTCTATCGTCACGATGGCGTCGATCGCGCCGCCGTGGTGGCCCGGACCGACGATGCCGGCGTGTCAATCAGCGCTTTCGTCGCCCTCAAGTCGGGTCAGAAACGCTCGATCATCGCGATGAAACGGCATTGCACGGTCTACTTGCCGAACTACATGGTTCCCGACACGATCACTTTCATGAACAGCCTTCCCGCCACTTCGACCGATAAGGTCGACTACCAGCGGCTGAAGGCCATCGCCGTGGATCAGTGATGAGGACCACGAACGTGAATCAGCTTCTCCGCAGAGTCTTCTGCTGGAAATTCGCGTTCTACGAGCTTTTCATACCTCTGCTCAGAACACTGGGGCCGCGCCGTTGCGACGCAGTCTTGCGCGGGATCGGGCAGATGTTGGCTTTTGTCTGGCCAGGGCGAAGAGCGCGGCTGCGGAATGCCTTGACGAGGGTCCGCGCTGCACTCGATCTGGATGGACCCATCGAAGAGCTCTGGCCCGACCTGGCGGGCAACACGGCAAGGTTCCTGGCGCGCGACTGCACGCTCGAGCGCTGTTCGGATGTTGCGTTCTTCGAGCGTTTTGATGTCACCGGGTACGAGCATCTCGAGTGCGCGATTGCTTCGGGTAGAGGAGTTATCCTTGTGGGCGGCCATCTGGCAGCTTACATCGCCGGGCTACACTGGTTATTCCGTAAGCAGATACCTATGCGTGCCTTGGTCCAGCGTCCCCGGCACGTTGCACGCGAGCTCGCTGCCAGGTTCGATGACGCTCGAGGGCCTTATGCCCAGTCCACGATGTTGTTGCGACGCAACCTGCCGCCGAACGATGCGATCGAACTCCTGATCCGCACCCGCTCGGCGCTGCGCGAGGGCATGGCGCTGTATTTCTGCGGCGACATCCCCTGGCCAGGACCCAACGCCCGGCCCGGCCGGCTGCTGGGCCGCGACCACCGCTTTCTGGCCATCTGGGCCGAGCTGGCCGTGCTCACACAAGCCCCTGTCTTCCACGTCTTCTGCAGGCACCGTCCCGGAGGCCGATTCATGCTCGAACTCGAGGGCGTGGGTCGGGTTCAAGCCGGCGAGGAGAGCGATGCCGTGGCCGATTATCTCAAGGGACTCGAAGCCCGGATCGCCACTGACCCTGCCCAGGCCGTCGCCCACTTGCTCTGGCCTTGTTTTCTGCACTCAAGCGCCAGCACTCACGCTCGAAGGGCAAGGGGCAAGCAAGCGCCACGTCCCAGCCGCCGCAATGCGGCGTCCGCGCCGGGACCTTGAAAACCGATCAGGGGATGGTCGCGGGATGAACTCCCAGGCCGGAAATCCCGGCTTGCTCGGGCGGCTTGCCCGAGGCAATCAAACGTACCGCCTCTCGGTACGCCTGCTCGCGGGCCAGACGTTCGGTGGGGTCGTGACGGAGGAAGGCGGTGACCTTGTAAAAGTCTGCTGACCGCTCGCAGACAATCGCCCAGCGGTTCGCGTCGAGCCCGAAATGATCGGCGCACCTGGCCGCGTCGATCACCGGTGTGGCCGCGCCGGCGGGCCACTCCAGCGCCTGGCGCTCATGAAGCTGATTCAGAACCTCCTGCGCCAGCGCGATATATCCTTTCAGGTTCGGATGCTGAGCGTCGTGAAAGAGGTGGTCGTCGAGAATCCGGTGCGGGCTCAATGGTTCGAGCACGCGGGTGCTGTCCACCAGAATCAAGCCGGGATGCCGCGCGGCAACATCGCGATAGGCCCGGCGAAACTCCTCGGGGCAGCGCATTGGCATGGCATCGTCTTCCCGGGCCGCGATGTACTGTATGCACGCGAGTTCCCAGCGACCTGCGTCCCCGAGCAGCCGCGCCAGGCGATAATGTGCTTCCGCAAAGCCGGGCGCTGTTTCGAGCAAGGCGCGGAACGCCGCGATAGCGTGGGGCGGATCTTTCCCTTCAAGATCGCGAGCAGCGAGGAACTCGCGGGTGAACGCTTCGCGCATCGGCCTGTCGGCGGTGGCAGGCAAGATTGACCGGTTGGGCTCGAAGTCGCCATCGTTCGACCCCGGAATGATGAAGATCGGTAGAGTTCCGATGGACTCGCAATAGACCGCGATCGATTCGAGCCTGCGCTGAAAATCGGCCAGCAAGGTGGAACGCTCGGCCCCGGTGCATACCGGCCAGTCAACAAGCTGGCGCGTGACCACGGGCCGGGGTATCAAACCGACACTCTGTCGCCCCGAGGTCTCAAGAATCAATTGACAGATCGGCGAGTTTCTCTCAACGGCATCGAGCAAGGTCAAGAAGAGGTTACGTTTTTGGTCGTCGAGATAGTAAGGCAGGTCGCGGGCATAATAATAGCGGGCCTGGAATTCATTGTGCCCCGAGAAGAGAAGCAGAATATCCGGACGGTAACTGAGCCGGGCTAGCTTTTGATGCATCTGTTCCAGAGTCGAGCCTGGCTCAGCCCACTGGTCCACCTCGATCGACCGACCCGGAAAGACCCGCTCTAGCTGCCAGCCGACAATCTGACCTACCGAAAGCCAGGGGTGATAGGGTTCCCCCCGGCGCTTGATTCGCCGATGACGAGAATGCGCAATGGTCCGCCGGCCTCTGTGAGTTTCCGATCGGAAACATTGCTGGCCAGCTTTTTGAGTGGAAGGACCGGCCCTGGCCGGGCGTTCGGCAAACCTGGAGAGCGATGCAGCCAGCCGCTCCAGACCGCCGCGGAAATCTCCATCATCGCCAGGCAGAGCAACAGCGAAACATTCAAAAGAAATAAACGAGCCAGCCGTGGGTGCTTCAGAATCACTCCTCGCGACCGGGCCACGGCAACGCACGCGACAAGCATTCCCAATACGGCCGCAAGCAGTACGATCACGTATCCGAACAACAATCCATAAAGAAAGACGATCGCTACCTTTCTGAGGATTGCGTGGGGAATCGCCAAGACGAGAGAGGGGAACCAGGCGAACTGTTGATTGCACGCAAGAAACCCGAGCACGATGAGCAGCGTCAGGCCGATGAGCCGAAAAACTCGCTGCCACCTGTAGGATAAGGAGAGCCCCGTCTCCACGTAACCACTCATTTCATTCATGAATTAAAGTATAATGACTTAATACTGATGTGTTGTCTCCACCTGAATTTTTCAATCTTATGCCAGGGAACCCGGCGGCGGCCAGTACCGGAAGCTTTAACACGTTTTCGCGACAGGGGCTCGCCTGTTCGGCGAGCCGGGATCGCGGTAGACTGAGTGGTATCTTGAATCTGCCTCGACCACGAGCCGAAGATTATCGCCAGAGTGATGTCAAGCGCCTCGTCGTTTCGCCCCGGCCGCGATCCGCTCGGAATCCTTTTTGAATCGGTTTCCTCGCTCACTGAGCGGATCAAGGACACCCTTGAAGAAGACTTTGCGGATGTCGCCCTGCATGGGGAAATCACCAACCTGGCGCGGCCCAAGTCGGGGCACATCTATTTCAGCCTGCGGGATCAGGCCGCATCGATCCGCGCGGTGATGTGGAAGGGTGACGCCCAGCGCCTGGCCTTCGATCTCTCGGATGGGCTGGCGGTTCGCGTGCTCGGGCGGTTGACCCTCTATGCCCCGCGGGGAGATTACCAGGTCGTCGTCCGTTACCTGGAACCGGAGGGCCTTGGTGCTCTCGAACTGGCTTTTCGCCAGCTTCATGCTCGGCTCGCCGCGGAAGGGCTCTTCGATCTCGACCGGAAGCGCCCGCTGCCCCGCTATCCAGCACGGATCGTGATTGTCACCAGCCCGACCGGAGCCGCTGTTCGCGATCTGCTTCAAGTGACCGGACGCCGGTGGACCGCGGCCGAAATACTGATCGCGCCGGCACGCGTTCAGGGAACCGGGGCAGGTGCCGAGATCGCGGCTGCGATCGCGCTGGCCAACCGCGTGCAAGGTGCCGAGCTGATCATCATCGCCCGCGGCGGCGGTTCCGCCGAGGACCTCTGGGCATTCAATGAAGAGATCGTGGCCCGCGCGATCGCCGGATCACGCCTGCCGACCGTGTCGGCCGTGGGCCACGAAATCGATGTCACCCTGGCCGATCTCGCCGCGGATCGACGCGCCTTGACGCCCAGCGAGGCGGGCGAACTGGCCGTTCCCGACTGCCGCGAAGTCGCCATGCACCTGGATCGCCTGGCGGAGCGCATTCGCCATCTCAGCGAGCTCAGATTGCGAGAAGCACGCGCTCGACTTGACCAGCTTGCAAAACTGCTTGAACACGCCCTGCGCATGAACCTGGAGACGCGCAGGCACCGGCTGACCCACCTGGCGGCCTCGCTCGATGCCCTCAGCCCTCTGGCCGTCCTCGCCCGGGGTTATAGCCTCACCTTCCAGGCGGATGGGAAGACCCTGGTCCGCTCGGCGCAGTGGTCCGGCCCGACGACCTGATTCAGACCCGCCTGGCCTCGGGTCAAGTGACAAGCCGGGTTGTTTCCTCCACGGATCTGCCCGGCTGATTCACCGGGAGACCACGAAACGTGCTGGACTCGACGCCCTGAATTCAAGAACCTTTTGGATTGG
Organism: uncultured Planctomycetaceae bacterium; assembly: GCA_963797295.1. Taxonomy (GTDB): domain Bacteria; phylum Planctomycetota; class Planctomycetia; order Isosphaerales; family Isosphaeraceae; genus Aquisphaera. The sequence goes on along the minus strand of CAWCPP010000046.1, from coordinate 51,140 downwards.
AGATGAATGAGCCATGCCCGAGGAAAGCGAGCTCCGGTTCGAGGCTGCAATCAGCCAGCTCGAGGAAATTGTCGCCTCCCTCGAGCGGGGCGAGCCGGAACTGGCTGCGGCCTTGACCAAGTACGAGACCGGCGTGGGGCTCTTGAGCCGGTGCTATGCTCTTCTTGAGAGAGCCGAACGGTCGGTCGCGCTCTTGACCGGCGTCGATCCCGAGGGCAACCCGGTCACGGCTCCCTTCGATGCAGTGGCGACATGGGAGATCGAAAAGGATGCGGGAAGCCGCACGAGTGCGAAGCCGTCCTCCAAGGCGGAAGACACGAACGTGGCCGCGGCTCCCAAGCCGGCCCGTGCCAGACGAGTCAAGCCGTTGACCGAGACGGATTCTGAGCCGCCGTTCTGATCGGTTTCGGCCGCAAAGTGCACCACGCAAACGACGGGGTTCTCGTTCCTCTCTTGGCTCCCCAGCCTTCGTACGTTCCCGCACTGACTCATCTCTCCGATATCCCCCCAATACGTCGATTTTCCCCGCATTCATCAGGCTTTCCGTAGTTTCCTCTTTCCAAAGAACGCAAAACTTGATATGTAAAGGCTTTGTGGAAGATTGGCTGGCATTAATCTTTGCCCATTCGCTCCATCTAGCCACACGCGAAAAGCCCCTGTGGTTCGAGCCTCGGGATTGGTTGCTTTGCCGCACAAAGTTTTAAGGGGTGGCATGTGGACATTCGGGCGATGAGTGTCAACAATATCGAGTGCACCGAGCAATCGGGGATGGAATCCCCAAGGGGCCCGTGTTCGCCAGCACGCCAGGGCTCCGGCTTGGTGCTCTAAACATGACGTAACGAACTGTCTCATGACAAGTTGTACCCAAATATCGGTCGATATCCCGCTCCGCGAATACCTGGACCATGCGCGGCATCTGGTGGATGATGCACTGGACCGGTACTTGCCAGAGATTGATGCCGGTTGCAGTTCTGGTACTCCGGTCCGGCTGGCATCGGCGATGCGCTACAGTGTGCTGGGGGGTGGAAAGCGGCTGCGGCCGTTGCTCTGCCTGATGGCCACGGAAGCCTGTGGCGGCGATTCCGGGGCGGCGATCGGCGCCGCGTGTGCTCTTGAGCTGGTTCATACCTATTCGCTAATTCATGATGATCTTCCGGCGATGGACAACGACGATCTGCGGCGCGGACGGCCGACCTGTCACAAAGCTTTCGACGATGCCACGGCCATCCTGGCGGGAGACGCCCTGTTGACCCTGGCGTTCGAGTTGATCGCGCATGAGGTGGAACCGCCGTCGGCAGCCCTGCGTTGCGTCCAGATTCTGGCAGAGGGTGCTGGCCCGGCCGGGATGGTCGGCGGCCAGATGGCCGATCTTCAAGCCGAACAGCAAGCCCTGGACGAGCGTGTCGAGGGATCGCTGTGTGAGCTCGAAGCCATCCACCGACGCAAGACCGGGGCCCTGCTGAGGGCTCCATTGCAGATGGGGGCGGTCATTGCCCATGCCCCCCAGGTTCACCAGGAAGCCCTGGACCATTACGGTCGGGCCGTTGGCCTTGCGTTCCAGATCGTTGACGATCTACTCGATGTCGAGGGCGACGAAACGAAGCTGGGCAAGCGCGTGGGCAAGGATTTCGGCCTGGGCAAATGGACTTACCCGCGGTTCCTGGGCATCGACGGCAGCCGCCGCCGGGCCCAGCAGCTTGCCGACGAGGCCGTGGCGGCGCTTGCACCACTCGGTTCTCGCGGCCACCGCCTGCGCGAGCTGGCGCTGGCTCTTTTGGAAAGGGATCGTTGATGGTGACTGCGGACTCGGTGCTGGCCCGGATCGGGACGCCGGCCGACCTCAAGAAGCTGTCCGAGAAAGAGCTCGATCAACTCGCCGCCGAGATGCGCACCGAGCTCATCGGCGTTGTCGGCCGGCGGTCGGCTCACTTCGCCAGCAACCTTGGTGTCGTCGAGCTATGCCTGGCCCTGCACCTGACCTTCGACTTCTCTCAGGACCGCCTGATCTGGGACACGGGCCACCAGATCTATCCGCACAAGCTGATTACCGGCCGCGCCGCCGAGCTGCACACGATCCGCACCCGGGGCGGCTTGATGGGCTACCCCAATCCGGCCGAGAGCCCCTACGACCTCTTCATGACCGGCCACGCCGGTTGCGCGCCTTCCACGGCGCTGGGGTTGAAGGTCGGTGACGAGATCATGGGCCGGCCGCAGCGTCATTCGGTCGCCGTCATCGGCGACGGAGCGCTCCCCTCGGGCGTTGTCTTCGAGGCCCTGAACGACGCCAGCGGGCTCAAGACCAAACTCCTGGTCATCCTCAACGACAACCAGATGTCGATCTGCCCGCGTGTCGGCGGCCTTGCCAATTATCTCGACCGCGCGCGGATGTCCACCACCTATCACGACTGGAACAAGCGGGTCAAAACCCTGCTGCCCAACATCCCCGTGGTCGGCGAGCATGCCGAGCGGTTGTTCCAGCAGTTAAAAGACGCAATCAAGGCCTCGCTCCATCACGGGATGCTCTTCGAGGAGCTCGGTTTCACCTACCTGGGGCCGATCGACGGTCACGACCTGAAGTGCGTGCGCAGCTATCTCGAAAAGGTCAAGGCGATGGACGGCCCCATCCTCCTTCACGTCCTGACCAACAAGGGACATGGCTTCGAGCCCGCGGTCAAGGACCCGGTCAAGTTTCACGCCCCTGCTCCGTTCAAAAAAGCCGAGAATGGAATCATCCCCCTCAAGTTGTCATCGAGCCGGACCTACACCGACGTGATGAGTGCCGCGCTTTTCGAAGCCTGCAGCCGCGATTCTCGCGTCGCCATACTGACGGCCGCCATGTGCGAGGGAAACAAGCTGCAAAAGGTTCGCGACTCGTTTCCCAACCAGTTCTTTGACGTGGGAATTTGCGAGAGTCACGCCGTCGCCTTTGCCGCCGGCATGGCCAAGGCGGGTGCCAGACCGGTCGTCGATATTTACAGCACGTTCCTGCAACGTTCGTACGATCAGATCTTCCAGGAAGTCGCGCTCCAGGATCTACCCGTGGTCTTCTGCCTGGACCGGGCCGGGCTGGTCGGAGCCGATGGGCCTACCCACCACGGCAGCTACGACATGGCTTACCTGCGGGTCTTCCCCAACATGGTGGTCATGGCTCCCGGCGACCAGCTCGATGTCGAGCCCATGCTCGACTTCGCGCTTGGACATACATCGCCAACCGCAATCCGTTACCCCCGGGCCAACCTCGAGATCGTCGACCGCGAACCTCAGCCCATCGAGCTTGGCCAGGCCGAGGTCCTCGAGTGGGAGACCGACGGCATGATCCTGGCCTGCGGCGCGATGCTGGGTGCCTGCGTGCGCGCGGCCGAGCAGCTTCGCGATCTCTACGGTCTGCGAGTCGGCGTGGTCAATGCCCGGTTCATCAAGCCGCTTGACCGGCCCACGGTTTGCAAGGCCGTCGAGGAAGCCGCGTTTGTCTTGACCGTCGAGGAAGGCTGCCTGATGGGCGGCTTCGGCTCGGCCGTACTCGAAGCGGCCAGCGATGCGGGGATTTCCACCGCGGCACGTCCGCCGGCTGGGCTTGCCCGACCGCTTCGTCATGCACGCCGAACGCGACGAGCAGCTTGCTGAAGTTGGCCTCGATGTCGCAGGCATCGTCCGCTCCGCGGTTGCCCTGGCCCAGGCTGTCGGCCTGTCCCTGGCCGAACTCGGGGGCGATGCCGATGCGGCTCGCAGTCACGCCAATGGTACTGGCTCCGGATCAAAATCGGCCTCGGCCACGCTGTCTGCCAAGACCTGATCAAGCCGCCAGCATAGCGGCGTGCACGCCCTCTGAACGTCAACCTCATACTTCGCCCAGCGGCGAATTGGCCGGTCCCGAGACGACCTGGCCATGAGGGTCGAAGCGGGAACCGTGGCAAGGGCAGTCCCAAGTTTTCTCGGCTCCGTTCCAGTGCACGATGCAGCCCAGGTGCGGGCAGACGGCCGAACGCTCGTGCGTGGTGCCGCGGCCATCGCGGTAGACCGCAACCTTCGTCAGCCCCCGGCGCAGAATGGCGCCTTCGCCTCGGGGGATCTCGTCGACCGAGGAAACGTCGCCGCCGCCGAGCCAGTCCCGGGTGTATTCCTTGGCGACGTTGGCGTTCTCGACGAGGAACTCCTTCCAGGCCATGCCCCAGACCGGTTTGCGTGACGGATCGTAGATCTTGCTCCACGGGTTTTCCCTGCCCAGGATCAGGTCGGTCAGAAGGATGCCGGCGATGGTGCCGTGGGTCAGGCCCATGCCCGAGTCGCCCGTGGCAATGTAAATGTTTTCCGCGTCCATCGGGTTACGGCCAATGAAAGCCAGCCCATCGATGGTTTCCATGACCATGCCCGACCACCGGTATTCGACCGGCTTCATCGCGGGGAAATGCTCACTGGCCCACGCCTCCAGCCGGTCCCAGCGCTCCGGCTGGTCATCAGCCTGCCCAGCCTTGTGATCCTCGCCACCGACGATCAAAATGTCGCCGCCCCGTTTCATCGGCTGCACCCGGATATAGTGATACGCGTCCAGCGTGTCCCAGTAGAGCGCCTGCGTGACCGAGCCGCGCGGGACCCGTGCGCCGATTACATACGTGAGATAAGGCGCCTGCTTGGTGTGGATGGCGACCATGTCGTTGATGGGCGTGTTGGTACTTACCACGACAGACCCGGCGGTGACCACCGGGCCAGCCTCGGTTTTAACACGCGCCCTGCTCCCACCGTTGATCTTCGACGCATGAGTCCTGGTATGAATGACCCCGCCCTTCTTCTGGACCGCCTCCGCAAGCCCGGCCAGATATTTGAGCGGGTGGAACTGCCCCTGGCGCGAGAAGCGAAGACACCGTCCGGTGTCGAACGAGGCGAGGGGTGCGCGGGGGACCATCTCGACGTCTTTCAGCCCCGCGCGGTGGGCAGCCTTCCGTTCCTGGTCAAGCAGTTCCAGAGAATGCCCGGGTGCCAGGAACAGGTAACCGTCGACGCGGAGAAAGTCGCAGTCGATGCCTTCGTCGAGAGCGATTTTCTCGATGCGGTCGATGGCCGCGGTATGGCTTTCGGCGGCCAGACGGGTTCCTTCCTCGCCATGGACCTTCTCGACCTCGCTATAGCGATCATCAATGGCGTTGGACAGATGAGCTGACGTTCGCTGGCTCTGCCCGCCGGCGATCGGACCATCGTCCAGCACGACGACCCTCTTGCCTTCGCTGGCAAGCAGATAGGCTGTGGTGAGCCCGGCGATCCCCGCGCCGATCACGCAGACATCGGCCTGGCAATCCTTCGCCAGGGTTTGATGCCGAGGGACCTTTGCGGTCCCCATCCAGAGCGACTCCGACGCTTCCCGAACCGCTTTTGCCATGATTCTCTCCCGGGCAATCGCAGTCCAGTGCCGACAGTCCGGCCCCGATCTTGGCAAGGGCGGCAGGCACGCGATCCTGGCCGACGTGATCGATGCAAACTCCATGCCCGAGGCTGTGGAAGGAAGATCACCGGCCCGGCTCCGCGCGCTGATACACGCGCACCCAATCGACTTCCAGCCGAACAGGATACTCTAGCCTGGACGGGTCGCCGCCGTTGTTGCCGCCAATGGCCTGGTTCAGGAGGATGAACTGGGGCTTCCGGAACGCGTTGTCCTTGCCCGGCTCATCATCTTCGGCCACCACGAAATGGGCGCGACGGTCGCCGTCGAGGTACAGATCGATATGATCTTTGTCCCATTCCATGGTCCAGACATGGAATGCCTTCGACCAGCTCTCGCCGCCCAGGTCAGCGAGCGGCTTCTTGGTGGTCAGCCACTTCTGCTGCCCCTTGAACCCATGACAGACATTGGCCAGCACGGTTCCGGTGTAGTATTCCATGATGTCGATCTCGCCGCACTCGGGCCAGCCAACCCGCCCGGCGCCCAGTGCCCAGAACGCGGGCCAGCTCCCGAGCCGGGTGTCAATGCGAGCGCGCATCTCGAACTTGCCATAGGTAAACTCCCGCTTCCTCCGGGTTATGAGGCAGGAGGAAGTCACCTCGATCTCCGGTCGGGAGATCCGCCGTGATCCGGCCCGCTGCGCGTTCGGGTTTGGCTTGTGTTCCTTGCGCGCTTCGATGATCAGGAGGCCGTTCTTGCAGACGGCGTTCTCCGGCTGGTACCACTGCAGCTCGTTGTTCCGCACGAACCCGTGCTCGTAGCCCCAGTTTGCGGGGTCGGGCGGACCGTCCTTGTCGAACTCGTCGTGCCAGACAAGCTTCCACGCGCCCTCGTCAGCCGGCGCAGGATTGGCGGGCATCGCGGCGAAAAGCCCTGTGGATAGGATGAGTACCGCTGGCCTGATGAAATTAGACTTGCTCATGCTATCAACTCCTCTGAGGCCTCACAGCCGATCCGGAATGCACCTCTGGCCTGGAGCCAGGGCTCCAACCATCCTACCGCCAAGATGGTCGCGAGGGGATCGGACACTTACCGTTCACGTCCCGGCCTCCGGCGACAGGCGAAGCCTTCCCCGAGCGAGTACTCGGCATTCGGCCGAACCGAACCGGACGATCTGCCTGGAAGCCGGTGTTCCTGCGACCCCGAAAATCTTGCGACTGGACAGGGCCGTCTGGCGGTGTGCTGGCGGGCTAAAGCTCAAAGCTGCCCCGGGCGTCTGGCGGCAAGAACCGACCGAGCAGATCCGGGCGTCTGATGATCCACTACCCCTCGATGCACATCGTCTCTCGATCCTGGTGGCCATGGAATGAAAAGAGATTGATCGATCTTGGGTCAATTGTCGAAGAAGAGCAGCCATCCCAGCCGTCCAAGATTGACCAACCCGATCGTCAGGAACAAGACCGGAAGCCCAAGCCGCGAACTGCGGCGATTCCAGGTGGGTCATGTCCCGCCGTTTCCCGATCGATCGTTCTCATTTGCCAACCATCCGATTCATGACCTACGGTGGAAAGGGGATGTTGCACCTCAACGTGCCTCTTGCGTCAATGGACGGCCCCGTCGTCGGTGATCCAGATCGCGACTCCGGTGATCAGCATGTCTGCAATCAGCCGCCTGCTGGGTGTCCTGGGCTGGGACGTTGCTCCCGGAAAGGATGGTCTTTGGAGCGAACGCTCTGCCGGAAGAGTGTCGGAACGCTCGTCTTCGCCCCGCTATCAAGCCTCGCGGAATGAGGCTTTGCTCGGGTGGTGCATCGGCGAGAAGTTTATCAAATATCCCGCACAGTTCCGAATTGTCGGTTTGCGAGGAGCCCTCATCGTCACGCGGCAGATGCCGCCCACCGAGCACGTTTGGGTCGCACTTGCCAGGCCGGTCAAGACCCGCTGGTATGCCACGCAGGTCTACAGGGTAAGAAAGAATTCCCAGGGCCTGGTGGAGGTGGAACTGGCGTTCCGGGCAACCTCCGATGCCAATCATTTCAAGGCGCTGATTTGCAAGGGAGAGTTCAACGCCAAGAGCTTCCAGCGATCGCCACGACTTCGCAGTCGGTATTGAAAGTCAGCCCGGCGATCGGATCGATGATCGCCTTCCTTGGCGATGATGATGATCGCCCACTTCGAAAGATCCTTCAGGTACCGCAGGAATGCTGTCGTCGCGGCGTTAAACGCCTCCGGTCATGACTCTGCGTCGTCGAGCAACAACCGGCCTCTCAATACCTTCGCCAGGATTCGTCGCCGTCGTTCGTTCCGTCTCGTGAATCGTCTCGCCCTCATGACGTGAGACCTGGGATCTTGCTCGGAACGATGTTGCAACGTATCGGCAGACTGGTACATCTGGAAATCTCCCCGAAAATGAAAGTTGTCTCGTGCTGAGAGCGTAAACGTCTCGCCCTATCTCGTTCCGCGCAGGCAAGCCGCCAAACTCATTGCCAGCGGTCTATTCGTTGTGAAAGAACAGGCGCGTATGGCGGATGCGCTTCATCGGCGCGTCTTGACTGGAAACGCGGAACTGGTCGAACCTCCTCGATCGGCCCCACTGGTCGATACTCGTTCGGGCCGCCGCAGGGACATTCCTCCCGCATCTGGCTCAGACAACGGCGAATGCTCTCTCCGGTCCTCCCGATCGCCTCGGTTCGATGCAAGCACCGAGTACACGTAACAATCACACCGGGAATTGGAAAGCCCACGAAGTCGCTGTCAATTCCGACAAACTCGATCTCGCAACGGACTGACTTTTGAACACGCGGCATGGCTGTAACCTCGGTGCAAGAAGATTCCTCTTTCTTGACCATAGGCTGCTTTTTCAAAAGTCGGCTGGAGGTCGAGTTGCAAAGAGGAAACAGCCGAGGTGTCAGAGCTCGAATCGGGACGGATTGCCTCAACCGTTTACCGGATTGAACCTCCCACAGCGGACGGATTGTTCCGGATCGGCGCGATCGTCTTGCCGGCGGGTACCATCGCGCTCTGGGTCGTTGCCTGATCGTCCCCTTCCCGGAGCTCGACGACGCGATCGACCGCGAGATCAGACCAGCGCTGAACCGTCCCTGAAGGCCAGCGCACCTCGATGTGGTCAATCTTCCGTGCCGCCCCCAGGCCGAACCAGAGCCTGGGATCGCTGGACGACAAATAGCCGGTCCCGCTGGTCACCCAGCGCACCTGAGACCGGTCGCCGGCCTGACAGACCACCCGCGCGCCGACGGGAGTTCGCCCGGATCTCGTCCCGCGGAGTCGCACTCCCAGCCAGTGACCGCCACGCGTCCGATTATGGAGCACGGCCGCCGGAAGATCACGATGCACGACAACCAGATCGATCCGGCCATCGTTGTCCAGATCGCCAGCGGCAACGCCCCGGCCGACAACCGGATGCGTGAAATAGGGCGAGCTGTCGGGGCTCGCCAGCTCGAAGCGGCCATGGTCCCGTCCCAGAAACAACTGCGGGACCTGCGCCATTGGAGTATTGAACCAGGGCTGGTCATCGGTATGACCATTGGCCACGAACAGCTCGAGAAGTCCGTCATTGTCAACGTCGAGCGCGACAGTGCCAAATCCAGTCAGAGCACGGCTGGGGGCGGCGAGGTTCGACGCCAGCGTTGCATCCCTGAACAGACCCCGGCCCAGGTTCCACCGCAGGGTACTGCTCTGGTTGATGAAGTTGGTGTGGAACAAGTCGATCAGGCCGTCGGCGTTGAGATCCTCGGCCACGACGCCCATGCTGGCCGTCGGCTGGCCGAGTGCGTCGTAGGCGACGCCCGCGGTGAGGCCGACCTCCTCGAACCGCAGTCCCCCGCGATTGTGGAACAAGAAGTTGGCCGTGCCGTCGTTGGCGACGAACAGGTCGAGCCGGCCGTCGCCATCGAAATCGGCGATCGCCAGACCCAGACCCCGCCCGTCAGGAACCTCAATCCCCGCCTCCCGGCTGACGTCGGTGAATGTCCCGTTGCCGTTGTTGCGGAAAAGCTGATCGAGCTGCGCGGGGAATCGATCGGGCTGGCAATGAATCAGCCTGCCGAACTTGTCCCGGCATTCCAGGGCTTCCTCGGGATCGGCCGCAACGTAAGTCACGACGACGAGGTCGAGATCACCATCGCCGTCCAGGTCACCGAAGCCCGCGGCGGTGCTCCAGCGCGATGAGGCGACTCCGGCCCGCTCGGTGACATCCTCGAACGTGCCGTCTCCCCGATTGCGATAGAGAATCGTCCGGTTCAGCCCGGTCACGAACAGATCATCGTGTCCGTCGTTGTCAATATCGCCGACAGTGCAGCCCATCCCGTACCCTGAGCCCCCGACTCCGGCCCGCTCGGTGACATCCTCGAACGTGCCGTCTCCCCGATTGCGATAAAGCCGGTTGGGCCGGGCAGGCCTTTGCCGATCGACGGGTAAGGCACAACCGTTGACAAAGTAAATATCGAGCCAGCCGTCGTTGTCGAAGTCCAAAAGGGCCACGCCTCCCCCCATGGTATCCGCGATGAAAAGCCGGCTTGTCTCGTTGGGTTCGTACTGGAAGCGAACACCCGCCTGAAGTGCGACATCCTCGAACCGGATCTCGGCGTCCGGAAGAATCGCCGGCCGGGGCCCAGGTTCGGTCGGCACCGGCTCGGTCGGCACCGGCTGGACCGATGTTTTGAGTACAGGCCGCGAGAGGGCACCGACTGGACCATCATCGACCGGAGCAGATGCGGATGCAGAGCCCGACAGGTCAAGGTGCGCCGTCCCGAGCCGCGGGTTGCTCTCGGCAGCGAGTGTGAACCAATCTCGCGCCTCGGCAATCATGTCGGACTGCTGGCAAAGCTCGCCGATTCGTACCAGCGCGGCGGCGCTGGGCTGCTCGCGAAGCAGGCGCCTGAGCTGCCGCTTGAGGTCGTCTTGCAGCAGCCTGAGAGCCTCTGCGCGTTCCAGGTGCACCCGGCCTCCGTCGCGATCTCCACGGCGAATCAAGGCACGGCCCAGGCGGAAGTGCCCCTGAGCATTCATGGGGTCTGTCGCGACGGCCTGGCGCAGGTCCTCGAGGCTTTCTTCATCGCGGCCCTGCGCCTCGGCCAGCCGGCTTTTCAAGACCCACCACCGCGCCCGGTCCGCGGCCCGGCTCGGCGGTGAACCGAGGGGAGCGGGCCCTTTGACGGGAAGTCTCAAAGCCATCCGGCATTCCGCCAGTGCGAAACGACCCAGGGGATCTTCATCGAAAGCCAGGGCGGCGGCCTCGAGGTGAGGCAACGCTTCTGCCGTTCGACCGTGCGAAAGCAAGGAAAGGCCCCAGACCCGTTGGAGCCAGGGATCGTCGGGAGTTTGCTTGAGAAAGTCCTCCAGCTCCGGATTCAGCTCGCGAACTTCCGACTCGAGCTCGGCGACGAGGATGCTGTCGGCGAGGTAGCGGGAATTGTGTGTGATCTGAAACAACTGCCGGAGCGCTGAGCGAGCCTCGGCGGGTCTTCGCTCCAGGGTCAACAGCGAGACCAGCCGCTCGAGGGGCGCGACGATGCGTCGATCGCGCCGGGACGCCTGCCGAAAACTTGCTTCAGCATCGCCCAGCCGATGCTGACGGACCGCGATCTCTCCCAGAATGAGCTGTGCGTTCGCCCATCCCGAATTCGCCTCGCGCACTTGCCGCAATGCCGCGATCGCTTCATTCAACCGGCCTTGATCGAAAAGCAACCCTCCGAGCATCTCCCACGCGTCGCCATCCTGGGGATGGGTGTGCAGCCAGCGCCGCAAGCCCGCCTCGACATCTCCCCACCGCCGGTCCGCGAACGCCTTGCGAATTGTCGCCAGACTGGGCTCCCAGGTGGATGCCCAGAACATCGATCCCAGGCCGATGACTGCGACAACGAACGCAGCGGCAGCAAGCCATTTCCATCGTGCCGGCTCCAGGAACCTCATTGACGACATGCCGCGTTTTCCGGAGGAACGGTCATTAAAAGGTGTCAGGAACCGTTATCATTCTTCCTGGGCCGGCCGCGGGGACGAAGCGTCATCTCCAGGCCGAGGCGCTGCACCATCTTTTCGATTAAAAGGTGTCAGCAGGATTAAAAGGTGTCAGGAACCGTTATCATTCTTCCTGGGCCGGCCGCGGGGACGAAGCGTCATCTCCAGGCCGAGGCGCTGCACCATCTTTTCGGACCATGAGGCCTCACCGAACGGGCAGCCACGCTTGAGGGCGTGACGCAGGGCCTTCACCTCGGCTTCCGTCTGCGCGGAGTTCACCAGGTTCAACCAGCGCCTGGGACGTTCCAGAGGCCAGGCTGACAGCCACAACGCACCGCCGGCTTTTGACTGCCTCCGCCGGTGCAGGCTGCACCAGCGCCAGTCTTCCGCTCGCTCCACAAGGTTCGCTCGCAGAGCGTTTCGTTCCACGTACCGGCATGCCGTGAAGAAGTGGTCGTCGCCCTGGACGGGAAACGACTTGAACCGGCCCTGGTACACGTGACCGGTTCCCTGGCTCTGGCGGTGGGCGTGCCATCGCTGGGTGTGCGTCAACGTCAGCCAGCCGACGAACCGCGAGAGTTCGCCGTCCTTCCGCGGCCAGACGATCAGGTGCCAGTGATTGGGCATGACGCAGTAGCTCAGCAGCCTGGTTCGCGTGCGCTCGACGGCCTCTTCCAGGATCTGCTCGAACGCCTCGTAGTCCCCATCATCCTCGAAGATCGTCATCCGCGCATTGGCGCGATTGAGCACATGGTAGATCAAGCCGCCATCATCCGCTCGTTGTGGTCGTCCCATAGGGCTATCGTGACCAGGTAGGCTTCACTTTGTCAATGAATGGTGTCTGACACCTTTTCTGCGGTCGGGCTTGTTCCTCGCGGTCATGATCGCGTTCCTGCCGATGATGCCCGTCCGCGCCCCGTCGATGCGGCTTTTGACCCAATACCATTGAATGAGCCACAGATCACGGCTTCGCAGGCACTTCTGGCTCCCTCCCCCCCTCGCGAGGGGGGGTTGGGGAGAGGGGGCGGGGCAGGACTGATGGCCTGGTTCGCGGACTCAGGCAGAATGGATTACCCCTCTCCCTACCCTCTCCCGCAAGGGGAGAGGATGAATGAAGTCTTGAGCTTTCATAACTTTACGGTTCACTCAACGGTATTGGCCAGGGCTATCGCTCCGCCTCGACGGCGAGAAGGGGCTACCCACGGCTTGGTGACTTCCTTCAATGCGGTTGGCCCCTTCTGCTGTTGCATGCTGTCGTCAGATCGGGATCATTCGCCCTTCGTGCTGGCTTCGGCCTCATGGAGGAGTCGCTCGACCGCCTCCTCCAGTTCTCTGCCCTTGAGGTTCTTGTACCGGATGATCCCCTTCCGGTCGATCACATAGCCAGTTGGCCACCCGCGCACGTTCCATGTCGTGGAGATTGGTTCCTTCTTTGCGCTCGCGTTTCTCCAGGACCGCCAGTTGATATGGTGCTCTCGTACGGCTCGCTTCGCGGCGTCGCCGTCTTGATCGCCATTGATACCGAGCAGAGCGAACGGTTTGCCCTCGAACCGCTTCACCATGGTACGCTCATGGGGAACCATGGCCATACATGGGCCGCACCATGTGGCCCAGAACGTCAGCACCACGACCTTTCCACGATACTGGGTCAATCGGAACGGCACGCCGTCGAGGTCATCGGCTTCGATCTCGGGTGCCGCTTTGCCGGTGGCAAGCGCCGACAATTCATGCTGTTGTTGCCTTGCAATGTCGGCCAAACGCACACCAGACCACTCCACGTCGCCGAACTCGCCGATAAGACGATCGAGGAGCGAAATCGCCTCGTCCGTAAGTCGGTCGGAATCCAGCGTCTTCAGGTAGTCTGTCGAGCCTTTGCCGAAGTTCTTCTCCAACTGTCCGATCCAGTCGGCGTCCATTTCCTGGATAGCTCGTTCGAGGTGCCACTTCTTGTACAGCGCCAGGTCGAGACAGGCCCGCGCACGAGTCTGTCGGTTGGGGCTCTTGTCGAGGTATGCCCGCAGCCACCTTTCGGCGACTTGCAGGGGCCAGAGCGTCACCTGCCCCGCGGTTTCCTCGAACTGGACTCCGTGGAGATCCAGATGGTCACGCGCCAGGATGCTGGCAGCCTTCTGGGCGTCCACGGTAAAACGGCCATGGCGGACCACAGTGGCGAGCAAATCCTCTGCCACGGGCTCTTTCGGATTTCGATCAACCCAGCTCACCAGTCTGGCGGCATTCGGAACGGGCCTGGGCCGTTTCTCATCCGCTTTATCGCGCTGTTCAGAAGTCCTGGACTGGTGCAAGGCCTTGACGTACTCGTCGAAGTCCTTCGCGTACCGGCTGACCACCTCGCGTGCTTCTTCCCTGAGTTGCGTGTCGTTGTCTTCGACGACCACCCCATGCGCGGAGTTCTCCCGGCGTACCCAGGAGAAGGCCCCCACCGAGGATGACGAGACTGAGCATCGGCCATCTCCCTGCGCGGCGGTTCCCATGCCAAGCGGAATCTGGCACTCCGCGCAACCATTCCCGACGAGCCACCGCGAGGAACGACTGAGGCGCCACACCCATCATGGCCTGCCCGCTGGTGCGATCCTATCTTGGGTTGCCGGCGGCGGAGCGAACACGTCGTCGGGAAAATCAGGAAACACGGACGGACGGCGAGGAAGAGCCTTTGTCATATGTGGGAGCTCAGAAATGCCCACTTCCCTCGCGAGGCTGTGAGCCTGCTGCGCAGGTATCGAGGGTGAGAGCTCCATCGGAGCGAGCGTCAGGGTGGGTGGAGGCCCCGGCGCATCACCTGCGGGCGGTGCCTCATCGACAGACAAACTATCCGGCGGAAGGGTTGTAAGGTCGGGTGGACCCTCCGACGTATCGCTCGGACGTGGAGCGATTGCCTGATCTCGCATGACGGAATGACGCAAAGTCCAGGTGAATGCCATCAATCCCAGCGAACATAAAATCGTGATCTGGAGGGAGCATCCCAGGCGCCCCAGAAGTCCCTTGGCCTCAACCCTTCTCACTCTACCCTGATTCTCCGTCTTGGTCGGAGCGAAAGCGTTTTCCGACTGGCTGGTCTCGGGCGATGCGAGAGCCAAAGGTCGAGTATCCTTGGAGCCGCAGGTCTGCTGGTAGCGGGCCAGATCCTCGACCATGTCCTGGGCCGTTGTGTATCGATCGGAAACCTGCTTGGAGAGGGCCTTCAGGCAAATGCGTTCGAGTTCTCTAGGGATCGTGTCGTCGATCTGGCGGGGGGGACGAGGTTCGGTCGTCACGACCTGCTCGAGAACCTCTTCGTAGCACTCGCCTCGGAACGGTTTTCGACCGGTCAGAAGCTCGTAAAAGACCGCGCCGAGGCTGAAAATGTCCGAGCGTCCGTCAACCTGGTGGGACTTACCCTTGGCTTGCTCCGGGCTCATGTACGCCGGTGTTCCCGCGACCCTGGCACCCTGGCCGAACTCCTCATCCCTGAGTGCCAGTCCGAAATCGGCGACACACGGTTGGCCCGAGGTGTCGATCAAGACATTCGCGGGTTTGATGTCGCGGTGGACCAGCCCCTGCTTGTGCGCGTAGTGCAAAGCTTCCGCGACTTGCCTCGTCAATTCCACGGCTTCCCGAAGTGACAGGCGAGCATCATGAGTTCGTGCCCTGAGGTCGCTGCCATCAATGAACTTGGACACGATAAAATAACGGCCATCCTCTGTCCGACCCACATCGTACACAGGAACGATCCGGGGGTGATCCAGGCTGGCAAGGATGCGCGCCTCGTTCAGAAACGTTTCCGTATCCCCAGGCCGAGAAATCCGCTCGGGGTTGGGAACCTTGATCGCGACGGGCCGGTGCAGTTCCTCATCGAATGCCAGGTGAACCTGACCGAATGCCCCCTCGCCCAATTGCTTGAGGATCGAGTAGCGGCCCACCTTCGAGGAATGGAGAATGGAGCACGAAACCGCTGATCCCTCCGTCGAGGGTTGAGCGCTTCCTCTCCCCAAGAAACTCTCGGTTTCGTCCATCGCCCCGCCCCGGGAAAGTATCCACCTGGCCGTGCACTGATCGCATCGGCCGATTTCGAAGATCCTCGATGAACTCTACCACGATCCAGAGCAGCTCGCAGCCGGAAACGGTCGTCGGTGGGCTGCCAGTAGGGAAGCTCCAGCGCCAATGTCAGGCAAACCGTGCCGTGGCCTCCGGCTGCACGCCATACTCGCGTTCATAAGCCTGAAGCGCCGGCGAATGGCATCGCTTGCAAGCCTTTGGCGCTGCTGAAGGGCATTCTTCACAAGCTTGAAGTGACAGCGAAAGGCATCCCTTGCAAGTCTGTGGTGCTGTTCAAGGGCATCTCTTACAAGCCTGAATGCGCCAGCGAAACCTATCGTGCCGCCTTCGGCGGCACCCTCGCGTCCCGTGAACTTTGGTTCGGGAGATCTGGCTCTGAGTGCCGTTTGGCTTCATTCTGGAGTCTGGTGACGCGTGTCTGCGGCCGTATTGCCTTTGGTGCTCCTTGCCCGCAGCGAAGCTTGGCCCGAGAGGCTTCGACCTTTTCTTTGGTGACTTGCCATGTCGGGTCCTCCCGTCGTGGTACTGATCCCGTTGGGGAGACTTCAAACGTCCTCGATACCCCTCTTGGCACGCGGCACCTTGTTCTTACACGATCCGTATCGTCCAACTGGAGACATCCATGGTCGTCCCAAACCAAGAGCCGAAGAAGCCTGCCAAGCCGGGCAAGTCAAGTGAGCGGTCATTTCCCGTTCCCGTCCCCGCTTCGGCGGCGGCACTCAATGTCATCAATCCGGACGCGGCCGGAATCGACGTTCATTCCAACATGCATATGGTCTGCGTCCCGGCGGACCGTGATGCCGACCCAGTCCGCCAGTTCGGTGCCAACACCGCCGACCTTCACGAGATCGTCGCATGGTTGAAGAAGTGTCGTATCAAGACGATTGCTTTGGAGTCCACCGGAGTCTACTGGATTGCCCTGTTTGAACTCCTCGAATCAGAGGGTTTCGAGGTCCATCTGGTGGAACCAGGGCAGCTTTCACGTTGCGGCGCGCGGCCGAAGACCGACGTGCTGGACGTCCAGTGGATTCAACGCTTACATTCCTACGGTCTCTTGCGCGCGTCGTTCCGGCCTCCCGATTTCGTGCTCGCGGTGCGTGCCTACTGGCGGCTGCGTCAGATGCAGATCCGCTACGCCGCACATCATGTCCAGCACATGCAGAAGGCCATGGAGCAGATGAACGTTAAACTGACGGAGGTCGTCAGCAACATCACGGGGCTTACCGGCATGTTGATCATCAGTGCCATCCTGGAGGGGCAACGCGACCCCAACGAGCTGGCTAAACTGCGTCATCCACAATGCCATCGCAGCCAGGAGCAGATCGCTCTTGCCCTGGACGGAACATGGCGAGCTGAACATCTCTTCGAGCTTCGGCAGGCATACGAGCTGTACCAGTTTCATCATCGCCAGATCGCTGAGTGCGACCAACAGATCCAAGCAGAACTGGCGAAGTTCCCCAACCGGGCAGGGGAGAAACCACACACGGCCAAGCCGCGCAAGCGCGGGCACAAGAGCAACGATGTCGGCTTCGAGGCCACGGGCCCACTATTCAAGGCCTTGGGCGTAGACCTGACCTTGATCGAGGGGATCGACGTGGGAACGGCTCTGGTGATCTTGGCCGAGATCGGTGTAGATGTCAGTCGTTTCCCCACGGAGAAGCACTTCGCCAGTTGGTTACGGCTTTGTCCCCCGCAGAATGAGAGCAACAAGACGAACCGACGTCACCGTAATCGGAAGGGTACCAGCCGAGTGACCATCGCGTTACGGATGGCTGCGCAGTCGGTGGGTAGGACGATGACGCCGTTGGGCCTGTTCTACCGCCGCATCCGCAGTCGGATCGGCGGCCTCGGAGCAGTTAAAGCAACCGCGCACAAGTTGGCATGCTTGATCTACAGGATGCTCAGGTACGGCCAGGAGTACGTGACGCAGTCAATGGAAGAGTACGAGGCCAAGATGAAGGACAACATGTTGAAGGCGCTGAAACGGAAGGCGGCGGCAATGGGCTTCCAACTCAGTCCGCTGCCCGCTCAGTAAGTGAGTCGACTGAGGCGGTCGCCGTCACGTGACACGCCGCTGGCCATGCACAACGATGAGAACCCAGAGCCTCCGGTATCGGTTCACGATTCTGGGGTGAGGGGGTATTACGTGCTGCGTCCAACACTCCCGACAGGAACAGCCGCCGGACGACCCGCCGACACCGTGCGGCCACGGTGGGAGTTCATGGGGAGGGCATTGAGTTATACGTATAGATGAGTTCACTTCGCTCGCGATTCAGGCTTGTTGCAAGCGACGTAGTCAGGCAATGTCCACACCGGCGCGAACGTCGGGGAGTGATCGATTTAGCCTCCAGAGTGAGAAAAGAGGAGGATGCTTGACCAGCCCATGAGGAGACTCCCGGGGTTATTACCAGGCGTTGACCTGGGCTTTCCTGTTCTGGCCCTTCCAGGTCAGAAGAAGAGCGCAACACCAATACTCGCGCGTCAGGTCAGTAGGTGACCTTCTTCCCCGCCATGGTAATAGCCCCAGTTTTCCTCGCTCACGTCGCGAGGCCCGAAACCCGGCTATCGCTTCCTCAGCGGGAAGAGGTCGGTCAAAGCCTGGAGACTTCATTCAAATGTGGGTGAACCTTATCCCTTCTCTTACGTCGTAGCCGTTACGGCCTTCGCCGGGGTCACCATCAAGGACGCAAAATGCTGTCGAATAATTTTCTTGCGCTCGACAATAAAGTCCTCAAAGCGTTCGAGCTTCCACAGCTCACGATCTTGAGGAATCATATGCATTTCCAAATAGTCTTGGCTTTTGCCCTCAAACCACTGGTCAGGCAGAGTATCGCTCTTCCCGCCAGCCCCGTTTTCTTGTTGGGTTAGCAGCATGCAGTTCGCGAGCTGATTTCGATCGGCGTCTTTGTACTTGGTTAAGTTCATGTGGTTCGTCCGCGGATTCAGGGCCTTGACCTGCCGCAAGGCGCTTTGCGGGAAGATGTGATCCACTTGCGGGAGGTTGTTCTCGTAGGCAGGAGTGTAATTGAATCCTCGATACCACAGATTGAACAACAAATGAACGGTGTCCGATCGGTATCCCATTTGCCAGAATCGGTCTTCGGTAAGTTCCAGGCTTCGGCCTTTTGATTTGATCACCTCGAATAGTCCATCCACGTCAAAACTACTGATCTGCTTGATCTTGACGACCAGATCGTCAATTAATTGGTCGGGAGTCCCGCTGAAAGCTCCAGCGAGGAGAGCCCGCAGCAAGAACTGATCGACATCAGTGGCTTGCCTCCAGGCTTGCGGAAAATGATAACGGACGTAGATCAAAGGGATCAGCACGAGATTCGAGGGCATCGCCTTCTCACACCTGATGAAAGTCTTGCCACGCACGAAGTCGATCACATCACGGATCGCTCTGGAAATGTCTTCCCACTTGTCCTCGATCTCCTCCCGAACTCCAGGCTTACGGAATTTCTCGACCTCGTACCGCGCGCCTTGTCAAGCAGAGTGAGACACGTCTTGAGCACGAAGTCGCGCGGAAATGCGAAGCCGTGCTGGTTCAATTGAGCCAGGAGGTCTTCCATCTCTTCGTCGGCGTGGTCCCAAGTCGAGGTCAGCAGTGAAAACAACAGGTCGGACTTGCCGAGTCTTGTCCCGCCGGAATTGGCGCGGATAAACACCTCGACGACATCATCCTCGCTGTAGAGAGAGCTATTCTCGATACTGTCCAGTTCTTGGTACGAAATGCCGTCATCGTCACGGAACACCTTGAACGCGTGAGCGACGTGCTCAGCGATCTTCTGTCGCTCAATGTCCGTCAAAGGCCGGCCGGCCTGGTCGATGATCCGATTCGCCAGGGTTAGTGCGTTCAGGGGACTGAAGACAATATCCTTGAACTTCAAGTGGGGGAAAAAAGTACTGCTCGGTTCCAGGAAGGCAAACTTGTATTTCACGTCGTCCGGGGCTGCGATCTCACCGCTGAGGATGTCGAGGTAGAGTTCTCGCCCCTCATAGCTTCCCTTCAGGCCGATGTAGAGGCTCTGTAGACGTTGCTGTCCGTCCAGCACAAGGCACTTTTTCTTGTCGTCCTCGGGAACATAGAACTCGCTCAGGTGCGTGAGCATCTCGCGTTTGAAGTTGTCGATGAACTTACGCCGGCGAATCGCGTTCTTCGTTTTCCAGATCAGCAACGTGCTAATCGGGTATTCGCGCATGATCGAATCGAACAACCGGCACATCTGGTCTTCGCTCCAGACAAATGGACGTTGAATGTTGGGCAGCCAAAACCCACCATCCTCGTCGGCGTTGTTCAGGAACGTTACAATCCTGCGCAGTGAATGCTTCGGCATCTTCATCGTTGGTCCTCCTGAAATAGCCCACCCGCCTATCCAATCTCTTAATTCTCCGCCAGGAGAAGGCGCTCATTGATGGTCTTTCTGGAGGCCAACCCGGTGGTCTATTTGATCGCGGAACACGCCATTCTCGGCTTCGAGGGAGTGTCCTCAACGCTAGATCTCCCTGGCCATTGGCTTAGCCCTGATGCTTTGTTGAAAGATTGCGTCGAGAACCTCCACGACTTCGGGGGATACAAGCTCTCTGGGAACGAAACGGGCCAATCTATGATAGTCTGTCTTTTTCATGAGCCACGGGGGCAGGTCGAGTTTCTTCAAGTACTCTGGAAAGACGACATCGAGAAACTGATCGCTTGCCTTCATGGTCGACCACCACGCGTGGTCCGGGTCACGCAGCGCTGCTGGTGGCACGTTGTCCTTGATGGCTGCTTCCATGACATTCTGTCGTTTGAGCGACTCCTGATGCGAAAACAAAGGACCTGGGGGCCCGATCTCTTCCTGCGATTGAGCGAACGCCAACAAGGTCTCCGGCTGGCATAAATAATTCTCAATCTCGCGCCGTTTCCAAGAATATTCCCGCAGGTCCGGGGTGGATTGGAGCCCTTTTTCAATCCGATCACAGAGAGTGAAGCCGATCAGGTCACGCTTCGCCTCGCGTAGTCCATGAAAGTGTTCCCTTGCCTTTTGAGGGAGATTCTGAATGTAGTGAACGAACGGCCGCTCGAGAACAGTCCTGGCCGGATGCCCCAGAGTCTCTGCGAAGCCTTGAAGAATATTGAGGTCCGTTGACCCCTCCAGGTAGAGGACAAAACCAGTGAGCTCGGCTTGGTAGAATTGTTCGAATCCGATTTCTTTCAGTGACTTGAGCAACTGACTGCCACGATCGTCGATACGGTGCGGCCTGCCAACGAATGCCACGACCACGTCACGGTCCGCAGCCTCGTTTAGCACGACTTCGGAATGGCTTGCAATCACGGCCTGACAGGACCGCTCCCTCGCCGCCGTGCACAAGATTTCATAGATCTGTCTCTGTCGGAGGATCTCGAGGTGGGAGTCAGGCTCGTCCAGTAGCAACACCGTACCCGGATTGGCCTCAATGTAAGCGAGCAGGAGCAGCGTTTGCTGCATCCCCCTTCCTGAGGCTGAAAGATCCAGCCGCACCCCCTGCTGGTCTTTGTAGGTCATCGAGATTTCGCCTCGTTCCGCGAGATAAATCGGACGCTCAAGGGTCACCCCGAAGAGGTGACGCATCCGAGAACACAGTTCGTCCCAACCTTTCGATTCACCATCTCGCGAGGAGATCTGAAAACAGAGGTTACGTAGAACCTCCGCTGTCCTCCCCTCACCTAAACGGACGTTGATTGCCCCTTGATCGAGTCTCGTTTCGTTGGCAGCAAGCCCTGACATCGGCGGAAGGAACGCGACTCTGACATCCGTTGCCAAGTCAGGGACCTTCATTCTCTCTGGGTTTTTGTCTTCGGAGAGGCGCAAGGGCCGGCAATACAGGGACTCCTCGTTGGCGTAGTCAAACTCGAGGCCGCAAGACCATGTTTGGTCCGTTCCAACACCCTCAACAATAATGTCCACTCGTATGTTTTTGGTCTCCTGCGATCCGTTTACCTTCTGAACGTTGCGAACGTGAAGGTTGTGCCACAGCAAGTTTGCATCGGGAACCGGAACAGCGATCAAGTCTCGACGGTTGATCGTTACCCCTGGTCTCTTGTCTGGAGCGGTCTTGCCAGCTCGTTTTTCATTCCAACGTCGGAGCCCGATGTCCCAGAACCGCGATAGCTTGAAGCGCCGTTGTTTTGCCCGAGTCATTGGGCCCTATGAAAACCACAGGACTCCCAAGTTCGATCTCCACATCATCAAACTTCTTGAGGTTCCTGATTGTGATTTTCGTCAACATAGCCGGCTCGACTTCCTGAGCGGGTGGTAGATTCAAGGTTCAAGGCTACGGGCCCCAAAGAGAAATTCCCGCTGGGACCGCCGGGGGTCTCCTTGGTCGATAGCACCTAACCATCATAAGGATTCCAGGAACGAAATCCTCGTTTCTTGCACCGATGGCGCCGGTTTTGCAGGCAGCGGGCAAAGGGCAAGCGCCTGGTTCGGCAGCGGGCAAAGGGTAGGTGCGAGTATTGCCACCTGCCTCAACTTTCAAAATGTGGGTGGCCGCTTCTTCGTTTTCTTTGTCGGAACCTTGTCCACGGGTACTTCGCGAGTTAGGTATGGTGTCCCCGGAACTATCGCCGCTCAACCTCTGTCGAGGTCAGAGCCTTCTACACACGAATCGGTCAGGGCTTTGACTTGCCGGGCTTTCCACCGCTCAAACTCTGCCGAGGTCACAGCCTTCCTCACCCTCTCGGTCGAGGCCAATCAGATCATCTACTCCTGCCGCTCAACCTCTGTCGAGGTCACAGCCTTCTGCACCAGGCATGGGCAGTGGCTGCTGATCCACGAAGCCGACCGCTCAACCTCTGTCGAGGTCAGAGCCGACCGCACTGGATGCTGCCGGATGACTACAGACGCAAGATCATCCGCTCAACCTCTGTCGAGGTCAATGCCTTCCACACATGATCGCCGATCCGCTCATGCTGCCGGCCTTCCACCGCTCAACCTCTGCCGAGGTCAATGCCTTCCGCACCGCGATCACGATAGGGCACAAGCACAACCGGACGTTCCGCTCAACCTCTTTCGAGGTCATAGCCTTTCACACAATGTTCAACACTACCTCCCGAAAGGATTGGTGTTTCCGCTCAACCTCTGCCGAGGTCGCAGCCTTCCGAACGCAACACGGATGAAACGCATTCGCTACCGTCATCTCCGCACAACCTCTGTCGAGGTCAGAGCCTTCCGCACCCGAGGCCCGCATCCGGCACAGCTACGCCCCGGCCCCCCGCTCAACCTCTGTCGAGGTCAGAGCCTTCCGCACACTTCACGACGCAGCACCTTCTCCTATCGGAACACAGGTTCCGCTCAACCTCTGTCGAGGTCAGAGCCTTCCGCACGCCGCGCGTTACTGGCGAGTCACCACCTGAGCCGTGGACCGCTCAACCTCTGTCGAGGTCAGAGCCTTACGCACAACAGCCCGACGCTCGCCCCTCGGTAGTTGTTAATCCGCTCAACCTCTGTCGAGGTCAGAGCCTTACGCACGCGCTCTCGGGTGTGACCGAGGGGCCAGGCTACGTCCGCTCAACCTCTGTCGAGGTCAACGCCTTACGCACCTGCCCCGAGCGTCCAGACCGCGCTGGACTCGCTCCGCTCAACCTCTGTCGAGGTCAGCGCCTTACGCACGCAGCGCGGTGAGGACCGGAATGTCATCGGCTGTGAACCGCTCAACCTCTGTCGAGGTCAGCGCCTTACGCACCCCTGGATCGGACCGGACCTCGGCCGCTCCAGCGTCCGCTCAACCTCTGTCGAGGTCAGCGCCTTACGCACCGCGTTGAGGGCGTCGATCGTGGCGGGGTCGGCTTTCCGCTCAACCTCTGTCGAGGTCAGCGCCTTACGCACCCGCCATCAGCCCCACCGCTCGCGCCGGGGCTCGTCCGCTCAACCTCTGTCGAGGTCAGCGCCTTACGCACCCTAGACTGCCTTGCATGCGATCTACTCACCGACGCCCGCTCAACCTCTGTCGAGGTCAGCGCCTTACGCACGGACGCCGTGTCGACGATCCTCCGCTCTCAGTACGGCCGCTCAACCTCTGTCGAGGTCAGCGCCTTACGCACCCGCCTTCTACCCTGACGCGCTCGACTTGGCAAACCTACCGCTCAACCTCTGTCGAGGTCAGCGCCTTACGCACCCGCGAACGGGGCCGGTAACGCATCCCTCGGTTTCATCCGCTCAACCTCTGTCGAGGTCAGCGCCTTACGCACAGCAACCTAAGATCCCTATGGGGGGCATGCGCTCCTCCGCTCAACCTCTGTCGAGGTCAGCGCCTTACGCACACCGGCCGACGCAACCCCAAACATCGCGCATCCGATCCGCTCAACCTCTGTCGAGGTCAGCGCCTTACGCACTTACCAGGCGACCGGTGAGATGCGGACCAGCTTTCGCCGCTCAACCTCTGTCGAGGTCAGCGCCTTACGCACAACATCAAGCGACGTACCGTCAGCGGGCACGCTGGGCCGCTCAACCTCTGTCGAGGTCAGCGCCTTACGCACCCAGATCCGCTGGAACCCCATCATACTTGATTACATCCCGCTCAACCTCTGTCGAGGTCAGCGCCTTACGCACCAGCGATCTTCGGACTACGGAGTAAGCGACCCTCTGCCGCTCAACCTCTGTCGAGGTCAGCGCCTTACGCACGCACGATTGCCACCGAGGTACTCGTGCAGCATCGGCCGCTCAACCTCTGTCGAGGTCAGCGCCTTACGCACCACAGGGCTGCTGCAGACAGGCCTTGGTCGTTCAGCCCCGCTCAACCTCTGTCGAGGTCAGCGCCTTACGCACTCGGTAAGTCACCTGCTCCAACCGGGAAGTTTGCCACCGCTCAACCTCTGTCGAGGTCAGCGCCTTACGCACGGTACGCAATGAGCCGAGACGAGGCGATCGAGCACCGCTCAACCTCTGTCGAGGTCAGCGCCTTACGCACGCACTGGAGATACCAGCGGACGTGGTGCAAATAGTCCGCTCAACCTCTGTCGAGGTCAGCGCCTTACGCACATCGTGTCCGTGGTCGGCGGCGTGGTCGGATACGTCCGCTCAACCTCTGTCGAGGTCAGCGCCTTACGCACGCGAGTGGGCGTGTGAGCTGCGGTGCGTTCGAGCGGACCGCTCAACCTCTGTCGAGGTCAGCGCCTTACGCACGATACGCTTCCAGGCCCGGTCGTACTCCTGGATGTACTCCGCTCAACCTCTGTCGAGGTCAGCGCCTTACGCACGAGCCGTCGCGGCCGCCCACCGCTGGCGCTCGATCCTCGCGTCCGCTCAACCTCTGTCGAGGTCAGCGCCTTACGCACAGCTTCATCGCAAGTCCACTACTCGTAATGACCTTGGTTGCAGTTTTTCAAGTACCTCCTATTTATTAGACTCCAGGAGTTTAGAGTTGCTGGGGGTAAGGCGGCGACCACTCCCTTATAGCAACGGCCGCAACCACTTAGAAACTATCTCAGAACCAAAGGTCATCCTGTTTCGTACCTGGTAGTATGAGACCACCTGTGGCCTCGGCCACGCTATGCGCGAGGAGCAACACGGATGGGACGGCCCCAAAAACAGGAAAGGCCCCTTGATACAATCTGGGAGATCGACGACGAGCTTTGGCAGCGTATTGAGCCGATCCTCTGGGAGGATGCTCCGGCAACGCCCGCAGCTCATGGCGGTCGCCCGCGAATCGACTGGCGAGCGGCCATCAACGGCGTCATCTTCCGCCTCCGATCGGGATGTCAGTGGAACAAACTTCCGAAGCATTTCGGCGACGATAGCTCGGTCCATCGCTGGTTCCAGCGGTGGAGCCGCAACGGGATCTTCGAGCGGGTTTGGGCTGTTTTGGTGGAGGAGTGCGGCGAGTTCGGAGCCGTACATTGGCGCTGGCAAGCAGCAGACGGTCGACTGGGCAAAGCTCGATTCGGCGGCCAAAACGTGGGGAAAAACCCCACCGACCGCGGCAAGAACGGCACCAAGCAGTCGGTCCTGGTCGAGCGTGACGGGGGACCACTCGCGGTAGTGATCGCTGGAGCCAACGTAGTAGATCAGAAACTGCTCGAGGCCACGATCGAGGCAATCGTGGTCGAACGCCCCGACCCCAAGAAGCTTGAGCAGAACCTGTGCCTCGACAAGGGGTATGACAACCCGACCGGACATGAAGTAACCCAACGGCATGGCTATGTGGCCCACATCCGGCCCATCGGGGAGGATCGTCGCGACAAGCGTCGACCAGGCCGAAGAAAGCCCCGCCGCTGGGTGGTGGAACGAACCCTGGCCTGGTTGTCGAAATGCCGAGCATTGTTGATCCGCTACGACAAGAATGACTTTAACTACCTGGGATTAATACAGCTGGCCTGTGCGTTGTTATGGTATCGCCGGGTGAACAAACTACAGGCCGCGTAGCAGTATTGAGATAGTTACTTATGGGACAGACTCTAAGAGCGAGGAGGTTTTATCGTTTTGCCATGGCCCTTCCTGGTACGGCGACTGGCTCAGCGTGGCGTCAAACCGATAAGGGCATAAAGCCGTCGCGTAATTGATACGGAGGACTGAGTTTCGCTTGAAGGCAAACCCTTCGGCTTTTTTTCCACGCTGCTCTTTGAGCTTCTCAAGCATCTTGTCTCGATCGCTTTGCTTTGCGGCTATCAGGTATCCCAAGACGAAGTCGTCGAAGTAAACGTCGGGATTTGGGTAATCTGCCATCCTAACCGTTGGCTGGTTGGCATCCTGTACCCTGCTGCGGTTCAGCGTGAGAGCAGCTTCCCGAGCCGTCTCCCTGAACCCGTTGCGGAGCGACGGGGATGAGAAATAAGCGTAGGGCTTTGCCGTCCGGCCCGATCATTTTCTGGAGCGGCGAACGGTTTAGTTCGCTCTCACCGGTGTGGTTCGCTGAAGGTGCAATGTTCGTAACAATGCTACCAAAGATATGCTTGCTCATGTATGTTGCCTCACAAGAGTTGCGCTGACAGGTCAGCGGTTCAAAACGAATCACCAAGGACTTTTTGGCCGGTGTTGCGCAGTCGTCACGCGGAGATGAACCGTCCGGATAGCGTGAAAGGCTGAGATTGACCATGTTCTTCACTGTCTCCCAGTCCCCAGTGAACAGGTGCCTGGTAAGTATGGTGCGATCCTCAGTGGGAAGGTACTGCGAATCGGTGCAGATCTGGCCGGTGAAGTAGGCGAGAAAGTCATTGGCATTCCGCGACCGGACATCGAGATGGGTGTGCTGGCAAACCGCGACCCAGGCGTCCAGGACGTCCTTCCTCAGGATTCGCTTTGTCCGGCCGTCCACTTGCTTCTTGAACTTCTCGTCGTAGGGATCGTCGCCCGTCTTGCTCTTGACCTTCTGCCGCAAGTACTGGTTGACCAGACGGTGGACAATACCACTCAGACAGTCGGCTTCATCGATTGTCATGTTCATGTCTCCCAATTCCTTGTTGAGGCGTATGATCGCCTCGATGTGACGCCTCACGTCGAAACTAAACCACCGGCCGAGCATGACCTCGTGGGGGAGAGACCGATAGAATCTCCCGGCTTCTTCGCCGATTGTGGTTCCCTTGACCAGTGCTGTCATCGCGATTGCACGGAACAGCCGGTTTCGATAGGTATTATTGATCAGATCGTACTTGCGGGCCAGTTCGGGACGACCATCGATTCGACGATCTAAATGTATGCGGACACTCTTATCGATTTTTTCAGTCCACCATACTTCGATCCCAGAGACGCAGTTGCCGATCTCTGTTGCGGCAGCCTTAGCTGCGGTCAGGTGCAAACACGACTCAACATGTCCAGTCCGGCTTGCTCTGGGCAGTGGATGACCATGTTCCTCGGCGGGTAATTGGCCAGTGTTTCGTCGGAGCCCAAGTCATCCAGCAGCCGAGGAAAGATGTCGCAGAAAGCGTCTAGCTCGGCCACCTCAGGGACAGCAGTGGCGATACCCTTATACTTGTACTGTAGTCGTTTGTCTTTGACCTTGAATGGATCAGGTATGTAGGGAAGGCTGACCACTGGCCAGAAATGAAGTAGGAGCAGCAGCCTAGCGTCCTCTCGGAAGACCGAACCCTCTGATGTTGTGGCTCAACGCCTAGCCGGTGAGAGCCGCTGATCTTTTCGACTTTACACTTCGTGATCTGTTCCCACAGGGTCTCGCCGATGCCCGAATGCCCCGTCTCTGCACGAACCGTGTACACTTCGCGGGCTTTTGGGACTGTGCGGATGACAAGTTTGATCTGCTCTCGCAGCAATCTGAGCAGAGGGTGAGTCTTGGCGACTCGTCGAGCCATGAGGCTACATTTTGGCTCTGTGACTTCATATACGTATTTCGTTGCTTGCTTCTTCTTGCCATCGACTTCGATGGTTTGCTCGATTGTCCGGACGGGTGGAATGACTTTCTTCTCGCTGTCCTTCCACGGTTTAGCGAATTCTGTCTCGACTTTCGCCGCATCATAGAGGTCGTCAAGGAGGTCCACCATCGACTGCTACTGAACGCGATTGTCGCGGAATGAAGACCAATCGCTTCGATGATAGGAGCCTTCTGCGGGTTCATGGCCTTGATCTGCAGAATCAGCCCGGCAAGTCCCGCCCGGTGCTGAGGCGTCGGCAGCCGATTCAGGTCGTATTCCAACCGAAGGAGCCCTTCTTGTTCTGCTCCCGGTCCGGCTTTTAACCTGGGTTTGGATTTTGCGCTGCGTGCCATCTTTCAACCCTGCTATTGCTGAATGCCCGTCCCTGCATCTTCACTAAAAACTTCTGAAGCCTGCCCGATCGTCGTACTGGCTGGCGGGGACCACCCGGAGCCACCGGGGAAGTTGCTCGTTCTCCCAGCCAAGTCGATCGACGTCTGACTTGAGCGCAGGCAGGCTGAAGCCGTCCCACGGTTGGCCTGATCGCAGCAGAGAGAGGACCTTATCCACATCCTGATCAAGAACGCAGGTCAGAGTGGAACGACTCGATATCGCGAAACGTGTCGTCCTTCCCGTTAGCCCACGGCCCGGAATCGTAGAATCCCTGCGTTCTGTCAACTTCCTCCACCTCAGGGGCGTACCGGAGCATGGCCTCTTCAAGGTCGATCTGGGACACGACCCTGCCGTCGAGATATCGAACGAAGTTCTGAGCGGCTATGACATCCGTCTCCGAATATGGATTGGTGTCTTCCGGTTCGGTGACGAGTATGCGACCAATTCGACCGGGAGGCAGCGGGTACTCTCGAGCCGACCGTCCGAACCGCTGGACGAGAGCGTGGACCGTGGCCAATTGCGTCCCGAGGAGGTCAGCGTCTATGTCGAGAGATTGTTCGGCGACCTGTGTGGCCAGACCCAGGCGGCCGCCCTTGGTAGTTCGCTTGAGGGCACCAACCAGTGCCATGTGGCGATTCTGACGGTCCATCAGACGGAACCGAGCGTGGTAGGTGAGGCACTGCCCCTTGAAGGTGTCGTGTAACTCCTGACAGACCTTCACCTGGTTTGAAACGAGTAGAACCTTCTTCTCCGACGCGGGTCCGGACCACGCAATCGCGTCGTGGATTACTTCCTCAGCGGTTGTCCGGTGGATCGAGTACCGACTGATCCTGGATTGATCATCCTCGGCTTTGGTGTAGAGGCTCAGACCGAGATCGACGAGTGATTTCCTCCGATCCTCTCCAAGCGTGGCTGTCATCGCGAGGACCGGCACGTCATGCTCCGAGAGAAATCTTTTCAGGCTGGCCATCATGGACGGGTCAAAGGTATGAACCTCGTCGATAACGACCACCGAATCGGCCAGCATGGGAAGCAGGCACACCGGACCGTAGGCATACTGCGTGTAGGCCAGAAACTGGTCAACAGTCGCGGTGACGATCCGCTTTGGCCACAGACCTAGCGAGTAAAGTCTCGCTTGAGTCTGGTAAGCCTCGCCCGCTTCCGGAGTTTCAAACATGTTTTGTAGCTCATACCGGCTTGTCCCGTGCAAGAGTGTCGAGAGTGCCGGTGGAGCGTTCGCCCCGTAGTCCCGGAATCCCTCATTGGCCGTCGCCCTGGTTGGATAGAGAAACAGGACCCACCGCTTCGGGGTTCGGTCCAACTGCTCGGCGACCCAGTTCCACGAAGCCAATGTCTTTCCAGACCCGCATGGAGCAATCAGAAGGCCCCTCGAACCAACTCGGATGATTTCTACCTGGAAAGGCTCTAATCCCCTCCGCGCCCCGATGGCTCTCTGCCGACCTTCCAGGACCCATTGACGGATGTCTTCGCCGCACAAGGCTCGCCGAAGACACCTCTGGTCCACTCCGTAATACCTCCATCGAGCCGGACCACCGCTGAGCCCAGGGAGTCGGAAGCAATCAGAGCGGGCAGGCGGTCATCATCCGGGATCTTGCGGCGTCCTTGCTCCTGGCGACCTGACGATCGATTTCAGAGAGTTTGCGCCTGGCCTGGTAGACCTCCTCGGGCTCGGACCGGAGGTCGAGGACCTTCGGGAACTCCGGGAGCGGGAGCCGGGTCATTCTCCACAGCATTGGGAAGTCCGGATCATCGGTCAGGAGTCTCGAAATCCTGCCTTCCCCTACCGGGACCATGAAATTGTCAGGCTTGGCCTTGAGGTGATGGCTCAGGACGGCACCCGCGACAACGGCGGGGTCAGCTCCGATTTCGGCGATCCCAGCCTGTACCCGCCGGTCGAGCAGCAGCAAAGTACTGAGGTGCTCGTGGCGGACGACCCGAGCCTCTGGCTGGCCACGGAGCATGCCTTGGTTGCCGCTGTCAGCCTTCCCGACGTCGTGCGATGTCGCGGAAATACGCAGGTTCAAGCGAAACGCTTGGGGATCTTGAACTCTGAAAAACTCGCACCAGCGGTCGCCGAACGTGCCGCCAAAAATCGCGTCTGCCGCTTCGATCACGTCCTCAGTGTGCCTGACCAGAGTCTTGGGCAAGGAATTGTCTTTTGGAAGGCTCTTAGCGAGCAGCACGGCGGGCCTCCGGATCAATGAAGATCCCGCACCCATGGTGCCTCTTACCGCCGAGGCCGACACTCTGTAGCAGTATGGAACTTTCCGGGTCGAGGTCCGTGACCTGGACGGCGTAACCGACAATGCTTCGGTCGCAGACCCGAATGGCACTAGCTTAAGCTTAAGCCCTTATTTAATATAGGCTTACGTCGAGAACCACGGTCTTTGCAGCAACGTTCGCTCAAATGCGCCAAAGTACATGCAACCAAGGGTCGTCCTTTTCAAGCCCAAATGTAGCATTTTACATGTCCGCATGTTACTAAAAATGGGTGCCATATTTAAGTCGCAACTCGCATCGGAATAATGGTTTGCGTTTTATGCTAGTGCCATTCGTCGCAGACCCGGATGACTCGGCGGATCGGTTCACCCTTGCGAGGACCGTCGGGGATCGTCCGGACAGTCGCGACACCGTAAATCTCCGACCGAGGTCATCTCTTTACGGGCACTTTCAACAACCAGATCGGCCGAGGGGGTTTGTTTCGGTTCAAGTTTGTGCTTGAGCACGTAGGTTAGGATCCGGGATCTGAGGCCGGGGCCGGAACCAATTCCCGGACCTCGGGAATCCCGAGTTGAATCAGGTGCTTGCTGACTTCGAGTACCTTGCAGCCAAGACCGACGCAGATATCGGCAGGGCGGAAGGTGCGGATCCGCGACTTGTCTCCTGAGTGACCCGGATGACGCCCTTTTCGATCCCCCGACCTTGACCGACTCCAGAGACTCTCCAGGCCGGAGGTATTCGCCGCTGATGACCCTGGCGATGGCTCCCAGAAGCGGGTATCCGTTGTTCGAGGGCAAGGTCAGCCCGAGGACGGGGAATGTCAGTTCGACGACAGGGAGAATCGGTTTCGACGAACACGCCGGGATTCGTTATTCATTAGCTTTACACCAACGCTGGCACCTCGTTGTGCGGAACCCGGACCACTGATGCATCCATGATAAACCTGGTTCGTCCCTTGAACAATGGGCAAGGGATCGGTGGATCAACAAGTTAGAGGGCGGGGCAAACGCAGGGGCCTCTCACTGCTGGGCAGCCGAAAAACGCGTACGGCGTCTCCTTTCAGCAAACACTGGAACCACCAGCAAGCAGGAGAAGGCACCGAAGGCTGATGACCTCGCAGGGTCGCGGCAGGTAGTCGTTCCCCGAGATGCTGTCGGGCGTTGCCTTCAAGCAGAATCTGGACGTCGCCCACCCAGGCGACTGCTATCGGGCCTTTGTTCCCGGTGGTATCGTCAACATCGCGGCGGAACGCACGGACCCGGACATCGTTCGTCCGGGGAAGCTGGCTCCTTGACGAGATCGATGAGCGGTGGGCCATGAAGATCGTCGTGCTCAATGGCAGCCCGAAGGGGATGGTCAGCGTGACCATGCAGTATGTCCTCTGGCTGCGGAAGACATTCCCGACGCACGAGTTCACCATCCTCAGCGTCTGTCACGATCTCCGGCGGCTCGAGGACGATGAGCGGGCGTTCGGCGAAGTGCTCAGGCAAGTCGAAGCGGCCGATGGGATTCTCTCGGCGTTCCCGCGTACAATGATTCAAAAGTACGATTAACCACCGAGGAGGCGGCTTGATGCCTCAAGTGTTTCGGATCATGCGGAGAGACGCCGACGGGTTTCCCACAGTCCAACAATCATCAAGCCCCTTGGAGTCCGGCCGAACGTGGATATTTCTATCGATGCGCAGGGCGATGTCATTGTGAATGGGGAAGGGATGTCCGTTAACCCCGGTTGGCGGGCGGCGTCGATATTGCGAATTCCGAGACGATTGCGTCATTTAATGCCGGGGGCTACGGGGTCTAACAACCATTATTGCTTTCGCCCGGGTGCAGGGCCTTTTCAGCAGGGGCTATTTGCCCCCCGGCCTGACCTTGGAGCCAGATTCAGCAACACACGGGAACATCGCCCCCGCCCCAGGCCGTACCCATCGTTCAGTACGAAGCAGATATCACGGCAACCCGCCCCGATTGGCAGGTGGATGAGACGCAAATGGCCGCGAAACCTCTCATTCTGAGCCCTAACTATCTCACCGTTGTCCGCGGCATTCGCGAGATGCATCGGCTCATCGCCGCCGGACAGGAGGACTCCCCAGCGGCAGAGGCGCTTGGGATGCTATCGACCGTCCTTGGCAGGTACTCACTGAAGTGGAACGCAGAAGGGCCGGCGGACTCTCGGAAGACCTCTATTCAATCACGCAAGGCCCAGCCCCCCGCCGAGGCTATGAACCCGCAGGCTGCCGCACGACTGAGCGATGCGATTGAGGCCCGCCAAGAGGGAGAATGGGACAGAGCGCTCGAGTTACTGCGTAGATGGAGAGCACACACTGCCCCCGCGCTCGTCAGTTACCTACGTGGATCGATCTGGATCGAAGCAGGAGACCCACACACTGCGGTGCTCTTCTATGACCACGCATCGCGTCTCCAGCCAGACAACGGCAACTACCTTGCGAGCTTCCTTCACACCTTGGAACTCGTTGACAAGGCTGCCGCAAAACAACGGGCGGAAGAGATTCTGCGGAGCCGGATAAGTTCCCAGCGGTGGCCGTTATTCACGCTGCCAGTGTGGAATTCAAAGCGGCGCTGGCGTTGCTGGAGGTGGACGCAGCACAGCTCTACCGGGAATTGATCCCGGTCCTGCAAATGGCCCTGGCAAGAGTCGAAGCAGGGGATGAAAGCGGCGTTGATCACTCTTTGTGCGCAAATGCGGCTTTTCTACTCGGCTTCTCTCACGAATTTCTCGGCGAAACTCAACCCGCGCTGGATTACTATTCCCGTGGTCTTGCCGCACAGCCCCACAACGACGGCTTATTAGTCGCAAGAGGCATCCTGTTGTACGGCTCAAGCCCACGGGCGATCCAAGATCTGGAGGCCGCGGCTCAGCAAAGATCGCCGGTGATCTGGCCATACTTCTTGTTAGCCCACCACTCCTTGGTCAACGGCAATTTTGACCGCTGCCGTATACTCTGCGAACGAGCGATGGAAACGGCCGGATCAGAGGCAGTGAAGAGCGAGTTGGCGGAATGGCTCGCGATCTCGCAATCAGAACTCGGTTTTCCTGCGGAAATGATCCGTGCGTCGTTTGAGAACTCGATTCACCTTGATCCTTCAAATGAGCGCGACACGGCGAAATCTGGCTGCCTTCGAGGCAGCGAATCGACCGCTGTCAGCGAGGGTTTATGAGACTCGTTCCGCTGCCGCGGTGCGTGCATCGGGGCTGGCCGAGCGGCGATCTTCAATGGCCAGCGTAAGAACAGCGGCTTGATCGCTTGAGTTGCCAGGTGGGATTCTAGCCGACTTGCACCCTGGCTATCATACGTCGGTCACATTGATGAGAGCCTCGGGAATATCCTGACATTCGGTCCTTGCCACGAACCTATCGAGGTGCCGCATGATTTCGGTTTTCGCAACGCTGCTTGTCGCGACGTCGATCAGTCTGCCCGCCAGCGAAGATCCTATCTCTTACGTGCTGGGCAACGGGCTGATGGTGCGGCTGGTTCCGATCGCGGGCGAGACTCGGGTGGTTGTCATTCTGGGGGTTCGGGCGGGGATCGATGCGGAGCCGGCGGGGTTGCCGCACCTGGCTCACGTGGCCGAGCACTTGGTGGTGTTCGGGTTGCCGGACGGGTCGGAGGAGAAGCAGGCGGCCGAACGCTGGTTCAAGGGGGGCCGCGCCAACGGCGAGACGTTGCCGGGGTGGATGTACTTCGATTTGCGGGTGGAGCCCGGCGAGCTAGAGCGGGCGCTCAGGGTCCAGGCCGGGCGGCTGGCGCGGCCGGTTTTCACCGAGGCGGTGCTCGGGCGTGAGATTCCTCGAACGCTGGCGGAGCTGGAACGGGTGGAGACGTCCGAGGCGTTTGGCACGGCGAAGTTCGCGTTCTCGGTCTTTGTCCAGTCCGCGTTTCACGGACAGGGCGAGGTGCCGATCAAGCAACGCACCAGGGCGATCACGATCAACGACGTGCGGCGGTTCCATGCGGCGACATTCCGCCCCGACCAGGCCGTGCTTTGCGTTCTGGGCGGCTTCGAACCGGGTCAGGCCCGCAAGTGGATCGGCGACGCGTTCGGGATAATCCCGAAGCCGGCTGATGCCGTTGTGCGCCCTCGGCTCCGACCCGATCCGAACGAACGTACTGCCCACTGGGACGTCCGCACGCGGCACCTCTTTCTCGCCTGGAGCACGCCGAGGGACGCGTCGCCGGAATGCGCGGTGCTCGCGGTCGCGGCCGAACTGCTGGCGGCCCGCCTTGCGAGCGATCTTGAACTCGCCCGGTGGGCGAAAATGCCAACGGCCACGTGCGATCGGAATGGTCTGTTCCTGGTCAGTCTCCAGGTGAAGCCAGGCGCCGAGGTCGAGGCGGTGCGTGAGAGGGTGATGAAGCACGTCGATCAACTGGCGAGGCCCGACGGCGTCGGTGAGACCGAAGTTGCCGCCGCGCGGCGCCGCATCGACCAGTCATTGCGTCCCGGTGGGCTGAGTCGGTTCTTCTCCAGCCTGCGGGGTTCGCAACTGATGGACCGGGCAAACCAGGAGCTGGTGATCATGGGCAAGCTCTTCGCGTATGGCGACCTGAAATCGTACGCGTCGCGTGTCGAGGCCGTGTCCAGTCAGTCCGTCCGGGAGGCGGCGGCTCGCCATCTCTCGGCCCGGCAAGCCGTGATCGTTCGTGTTGAGCCCGTGCCGCAGTGAGACTCGTGGAAGCTTTAACCGGCCCAACCTGTCTGGTTGGCTGGTGAGAGCCTGGACGACCGCCTGATGGTGATTTGTAAGTGTTTACTATAAAACGATTTAAGTCGTGTAGATGGCTGTCGCAGGAGGCTCCTGAGGGCCGTCACAATCTTCGAAAATCTGAACTTTTCTCAACCACTTGAGATTTGACCACCCAGGAGGCGGAAAAGGGGAGAGGAGCCAGGCGAGCGCGGGGGGTATGAGGTTCGAGCTGCCGCCGGCGTTTGGTGAAGCTCGCGCGAAGGAGGGTCAGCGAAAGGCGAGGTCCTCCGCGAGACCGGTTGTCAGGCTGGGCTTTTTCGTGTGTCATGGAGATTGAACAGATACGCCGGTCATTCGGATTGGCACCTCGATCACCAGACACGGTCAGGGACCATCGACCTCATGGAGCATTCTCCACCGCTGCCCGACCGACCGGAACCGCGGCCGACGCTCCGGCTGATGCTGCTGGGCAACGGCTCGCGGGAAGAGGTTCACGCCGAGGCCGAGCGGCTGGCCGCGGGGATCGTCTGTGCGCCCGGGGTCGTGCTGGCCGGCATCGATCTCTCGGCCGATTCCGACCTTTCCCAGCTTCCGGCCGATATTGCCGTGGTGCTCGGAGGCGACGGCACGGTGCTGCACACGGCCCGCCGGATGGACGACCATCCCACGCCCGTTCTGGGTGTCAATGCCGGCCGGCTGGGCTTTCTTGCCGACCTGACTCCGACCGCGTTTTTCGACCGTCTGCCCGACCTGGCGGAATGGCGGTTCACGGTCGAGAATCTGATGACGCTGACCTGCACCCTGACGCCCAAGAGTGGACCGACCCGGATCTTCCGGGGTCTGAACGATGCGGTGATCCGCGCCGCGCCGTTTTTTCATCTGATCGAGATCGGCCTGTCGATCGACGGCGAGAGCGTGATGACCTACCGCGGTGATGGGCTGATCCTGGCCACTCCTGTGGGCTCGACGGCGCACAGCCTCTCGGCCGGCGGCCCGATCTTACCTCCCAACGCCCACATGTTCGTGGTCACCCCCCTCTGTGCTCACACGCTGACCCAGCGGCCGCTAGTGGATAGTGCCCACAAGACGTATGAACTGGTTCCGCGGGGCGAAGGGACGGCGACCGTCATGGTGATTGACGGACAGGTGCAGATCCCCCTCCAGGCCGGCGATCGCGTGGCCATCCGCCGCGGCAAGACTCCATTTCCCATGGTCCGCCTGCCCGGGCACAGCTTCTACCGGACGCTCCGCAACAAGCTCGGCTGGGGCGCTTTCCCCTCCGGCGACCGCGGGCCGCGGTAGTGAGCTTTGGCTCGGGCTGTTCCGGACGCTCCGTGACTTGTTGACGCTCCGCTCGATTCCGATCGCGGCAAGACCCTGGAGCAGATATTCTCCCAGATCGCAAGGCTCGCGTTCATGGTATACTGAAAGTCTGGTTGACTCGGTGCATTGCGTGACCGGCGAGCCTCTCGAGCAGGCCATTGAACCATGACGGGATTCCGAAAGCGGCTGGCACAAGGGCTGGTGGCGACGACCTTGCTTTGCGCCGTGGGGTTCATGGCGTGCGGCTATCTGTCGGCACGCGACAACGCCTGGGAACGCGCCTGCATCGTCCTGGTGTGCGTGATGATCGCCTCGATGCTGGGTGCGCTGGGATTGGTGGCGGTCACATATCTGAAGTTCCGGGGCGATCTGGTCAGGCACGTCGGCCGTCCGCCGCTTTCGACCGAGGAATTTGCCGCCAGGCTGTCCGACTCCGCCGAAATCGATCCGGAGCTTGTCGATCGAATTCGCAATCTGGCGGCTCACTATTTTCGATCGTTCGGCGGCGACCGCTTCTATCCGGACGACCGCCTCGAAGACGATCTTCATCTGCTTGACGTGGCTCCCTTCGCCTGCGAGAGCTTTTGTGCCGGTGTGGAAGAAGCGCTGGGGCTCGAGAACGAAGAGATCCACGCACGAATGGCAACACGTCAATTCAAGACCTTCGGCGAGATCATCCTGGCTGCGTCGTCCCTTGCGGACCACTCCAAAGTGGCACCGCACGCAGGATGACAGACGTTCGTGGCAGGCGGCCAGGAGATTTCGCCTAAGTTTTTCCGATCCCGCACGTCAACGGGAGTGAGCGGAGGAGACTCGATTCCGAATGCAACCTCGCGGAGGATGCTGCCATGAAACCCAAACCCGATCTTGATCCCGAATTTCCGTCCAGGCCGACGGCGAAACCATGGCTCGGAAAAATGCGTTCGCTTGGCCACCTGATGCTTCTGGTTGCCTTCAGTGGCCTGGTGCTGGCCGCTTACACAAAGCAGAAGCAGCCGACACTCTTGAAGGCCGGCCCGAGGGTTCTCGTTCCCAGGCCAACGGCGCCCGGGCTCTTGCAGCGGATGCCGGTGCCCTCTCGCGTGGACCGTCCCGTCATCGTGGCACCTTCGGGGATTGACGAGGCCATGATCGTGACGGCCCGCGAAGGTATTGATGAGTCAATGATCGTGAACCCGTCGCAGTTGCGGTCGATTCCCCTGTCAACGCCGCCGCTGCTTCCACCCACGGTTCCCGGGCAGTGGCCTCCAGGGTATCGGCCCCTGACGCCTCAAATACCACCTCCCTGATCAACGTCTGGAGGGTGAAACGAATCGATGCCTCCTCAAGCCGCACCAGGCTCGTGGGACTTCCTGACGCTCATCGCCTGGTGGAACCTCTACGGCTTGCCGGCTTTGCTGGTGATTGTTGCGCTCGTCGTACTGTTTCGAACGCGCAAGCGCCCCGTTGCCGGCTCGCAGCAGGAGTCATTGGAAGACAGGCGAGCACGTGTCGCACGCTGGCGGTTCAAAGCCATTCGCACGATCGCGCTCATTCACCTGGGGCTCGCCGTTCGCTCCGGGATCGGGCTCGTTCAGGAGCTCTTGACCTTGCGCGTTCAGGGCATTCCCCAGTCCTTTCCCGTCACGGGCATCGTGATCCCCGCGGCCGCGGTCATGGCGAACCTGGCGATCGGTCACGGCTTGTGGCGGCTGCGAACCTGGGGACGGTGGACGGCGATCGTCTGGGATGCGCTCGTGGCGATGATCACGGCCCTTGTCACTCTCTGGCAGTGGAAGTTCCGGGCCACGGTCCGGCCCGATCAGTGGCCGGATTATCTCGTGGCCGATCTCCTGCCCTGGTTCTTGCTGATCGTCATGCTCTTGCCCGGAACAGGCATGCTATTCGGACCGAGGCGAGACGTGCTTTCCGCGTCGAAACGGGTCTTGCCGGAAGGCAGTCAGCGCCGGCCCTCGTGGCTCTGGCTGGCTGCCGTTCTGCTCCTGATGATCGTCTGCTCAACGCTGCTTGTGGATGCGACCGACTGGCTGGTTCGCCTTTTGACTGAGCCCGCGGAGTAGAAGCAGCCTGGTCGTCCACGCCTCCAATGCACCTCTGGCCGCATGGTCTTTCAGCGACGGGTGCCGACGACGTTCACGCCGCTGCCGATGATCAAATTGTGCCGGTAGGTCCAGTCGTAAACTGAGCCTCGCTTCGCCGGGGCAAGGTCGACGATCTCGTGAAACCCCTCCTCGGCGAACCACGATCGCAGCTCATCTTGCGTGTGGTGCGACTGGTACCGCGGAGCATACCAGTCGAAGTTGTCGCAAACGCGAAGGGTCCAGTCGGGATGTCCGGAAAAGTTGGCGACCTTGTTCAGCGTCCGGTTGACGACGGGCACGCCGCCGAGGGCGCCGAGGCCCGCGCACAGGGGCTCGAGCACGCGTGCGGGAAGCCGGGTCGTGATGCCTCGCAGTCCCGCGTTGAGCCATTCCTGGGGCAGCGTGTTCTTGCGATAGAGCCAGACCGCCAGGCGTCCGCCGGGCTTGACGGTCCGGGCGATCTGGCTGAATGCCCGACGCGGGTCGGGAGTGTGATGAAGCACGCCGATCGAGAAGACAAAATCGAAGACGGCGTCGGGCAGGGGCAGATCGAGCAGGTCCGCCTGGACAATACATACGCCGGGAATACCGGCGCAGCAGCGCGGCCGCCTTGTCGACGGCGGTGCTCAGATCAACGCCCAGGACCCGGGCCCCATGGCTGCCGGCCAGCCGGGAATAGCGGCCGCCGCCACAGCCCCCGTCGAGTACGAGCTTGCCCGCAAGATCGGCCGCAGCGACACC
Organism: uncultured Planctomycetaceae bacterium; assembly: GCA_963797295.1. Taxonomy (GTDB): domain Bacteria; phylum Planctomycetota; class Planctomycetia; order Isosphaerales; family Isosphaeraceae; genus Aquisphaera. Next base: position 11,932 of record CAWCPP010000046.1, on the reverse strand, counting down.
GGTCTTGACCTGAAACGTGGCCTCGTCTTCCTCGTCACGCACCACGTCATAACGGTTCCACTGGCGGCCAAAGCTCTGGGCATACGTGTCGCCGGCAAGCCTGGGTACACCCGAAGCGACCGGATAGCTCAGGCCGCACGCCGGGCAAGCCAGCGACCGGGGCGGGTCAGCACCAATCTGGAGTGGACCTCGGCATCGAGGACAGGCAAGTAACGACAGCAGTTCGTGATTCATGATCCGATTCTACGTCAGGATGCGGCTGCATTTCCGCCCCTTTCCGCGGATTCCCGATCTTCTGGTCTTCTTGACGGAAGACGGCGACAATAGCTCTGAATACTTGCCTCTGGAAACGGTATGGCGAACACATGATCGACGATAAAGTGCCTGATCCGGACTGGCCGCCTGGCTGGCTCGAGCGGGTTCGACGCCGGGTGCGGCGGTGGAGCGCCTCGGGTGCGGGAACCAACTGGGTTGTGGCGGTGTCGGGTGGCGGCGATAGCGTGGGGTTACTGCTTGCCTTGCACCGGCTGGCACCCGGGCTGGGCTTGAAGCTCTCGGTGGCCCACCTCGATCACGGCACGCGAGGAGAGGCGTCGCGGGCTGACGCGGCGTTCGTCCAGGACCTGGCCCGCTCGCTCGATCTGCCTGTGGATCTGGGCGCATGGCGGCCGACGCGATCCGGGCACTTCGAGGCCGACGCCCGCCGCGCCCGGTATGCCTGGCTGCTGGAGATTGCCGCCGCACGAGGCGCCTCGGCCATCGCGGTCGGACACACACGCGACGACCAGGCAGAGACGATCTTGCATCGGATCGTCCGGGGAACCGGGCCGCGGGGCCTTGCGGGCATGCCATCCCGGCGTGTCTTGATCGCTCAGCCGCCGGTCATCCTGGTTCGCCCGTTGCTCTCGGTCTCACGGCAGGAGATTCGCTTGTGCCTGGAAGCGGCCGGACAGGCTTTCCGGGACGATGCCAGTAACGCCGACCTGGCGCGGACGAGGGCGCGAATCCGGCACGATCTCCTTCCCCGGCTGGCCCGGGAATACAATCCCCGCGTCGTCGAGGCGATCGTTCGGCTGGGCATGCTGGCCGGAGCCTCCGACCGGATCGTCCAGCAGCAGGTGATCCGTCTGGCGGACGACGCGATGCGCGTACTGAGCCACGACCTGATCGATCTGCGCCGCGATCGGCTGCTGCCAAGTCCTCGCTTCCTTCGGGTCGAAGTCCTCAGACACGTCTGGCGGCTGGCCGGCTGGCCCGAGGCCGGCATGTCCGCGAGTCGCTGGCATCGCCTTGCCGCGCTCGCACGCATCGGCAGCATCTCGCGGATGGCGATCGGCTGCGGGGTCGAGCTCACGACCACCGGCCCGGGGGGAACGCCTCCCAGCGGCTTCCTGCTGCGACGCACCGGGACAACCCCTCCGTCCGCGGACCGACCGGGCTCGATCGAGGAGATTCCCCTGGAAGTTCCCGGATGCGTGCTCTGGGGTAGCGGCGAGATGATGACCTTGCTGGAACCAGGCGCCGGGCGGGATGAGACGATTGACCTCGACCGCGTCGTGCCGCCGCTCTTCGTCCGCGCTCCGGTACCCGGCGACCGGTTCGAGCCGCTGGGAATGAACGGGCGGAGTACTCCGCTGGCTGACTTCTTTCGTGGTCGCAACGTCGGACCCGAGGAGCGGGCTCGCACACCCCTGCTCTGTGATGCGGCCGGAATCCTCTGGGTGGTCGGCCACCGGATCGCCGACCGCGTCAAGCTGACCGATCAGACCGAGCGGACACTGGGCCTCCGCTGGCAAGCCCTGTAGGGCGAGTGGCCATTGGCCACTCCGAGTTACTCGTGGACCACGCTCTCGGCCTCGCGAAGGAAGCTCGCTGCGGCCTGGTCGCTGGAGCCGGCGGCCTTCTCCACCACGGTGCGAAGCTGGTCGAGTGCGGCCCGGGCATCGGCGAATCGGCCGAGCTTCTGGCTGGCCATGGCGGTGACGGCCAGGTCGATGGGGAGAACCCTCGAACTGCCCGAGGCTGGTGGGGCGCTCAACCGGGCGACGAACTGGAGCGCCTCGTCGGAACGACCAACGCGATAGAGCGCCAGGGCCAGGGCGTGTTGATATTCGGTTTGCCGTTCGGGGTCGCCAGCCACCAGTCGGCACGCGGCTTCCAGGCGATGAAGTGCTTGAAGGTTGAGCTCGGGAGAACTGGTGGGCCGAAGAATCGTCAGCCACGCCGACTCGAATAATCCGTGGCCATCCTCGCCGCGGCGTTCGGCAATCTCCAGCGCGGCGGTGCGAAGAGGATCGCTGAGTGTCGGATCGGCCTTCAAGGCCGTGATGACGTGAGATTTGAGCAGCCGATCCTCGAAGAGCGACTGGACGATCTCGACGGCGGCCCTCCGGCGGACCTGCTCGACCAGGGCGGCCGGCGGCTCGGCGCTCCAGACCCGGGCCGTGGAATCGATGCTTCCCGAGACGACCTGGTGGCCGTCGCGGCTGATTGCCAGGCTGACCACTCCGCTGGTATGCCCACGCAATGTGAAAACATCATCGCCGGTCCGCGAATCCCAGAGCTTGATTGTCCTGTCGTCGCTGGCCGTTGCCAGCCGGGTGCCGTCGGGAAAGTAGGCGACCGCGTTGACCAGCCCGGTGTGGCCTTCAAGCTTGCGCAACAGTCTGCCCGTGAACGAGTCCCAGATGAAGACCTCGGAGCCCGGAGTGCCGCGATACTGGCCGCCGACCGAGGCAAGAAAGCGGCCATCGGGCGAGAAAGCCAGGTCTTTCACGCCTGTCAGATGTCCTCTCAGGTTCATCAGCTCCGAGCCCGAGCCCACATTCCAGATCTTGATCATGCGATCTTCGCTGGCGGACGCAAGACGGAGTCCATCGCCAGAGAACGCGACGGCGTTGACAGCCGCGGCATGCCCGGTGAGCGTTCGCGGTGGTGTTCCCCCGGTGAGGCTCGAGACCACGACTGCGCTGTCCCCGTCGGCCCTCGCCAGCAGCGAGCCGTCCGGGCTCAGGTCGGCGTCACCGATCGCCGCGTGAGACGTGGTCAGCTTGCGTGCCAGGGCGCCGGTGTCCGCGTTCCAGAGATTGATGGCTCCGTCTGGTGCCGACGCAATCAGGAACTGGCCGTCGGGGCTGAAGCACAGGGCAATCCGGCCGAGCAGAATACGAGGCCCCACGATCCGCCAGAACTCCTCGCCCGTCCGCGGGTCCCAGACCCGGATGTCGCCGTTGTGGGCGGTGGCGACACGATGGCCGTCGGGATGGAACGCCACGGTGCCGACCCAGCCCGAGCCGTTGCTGAAGATGACCTGGGTATCGGGTGCCGCGGCCGGCCAGAGCTTGATCGAGCCGTCCATTCCGCCCGAGGCCGCCTGAGCCCCGTCGGGGCTGAAGGCCACGCAGTGGATGAACCCCGTGTGACCGTGAAACGAGGCCAGCGACCGTCCGCTGGCGACGTCCCAGAGCCGCAGACCGCGATCCTCGCTGCACGAGATGATCTGCTTGCTGTCGGGGCGAAACGACAGGCCGCGGACGAACCCCCGACTGCCCAGCAGGGTACGCACCAGCGCACCGCTGGTCCGGTCCCAGAGGCGGATCGCCTTGTCCCAGCCCGCCGAGGCGATCCAGCGGCCGTCGGGACTGAAAGCCACGGCGTAGACGAACTCTTTGTGGCCGCGTAACTGGTGGGCAATGGCATGACTGGACAGATCCCAGACATCGACCATTCCGCGGCTGGCGAGTGCAAGCTGCTTGCCGTCGGGACTGAAAGCCACGCTGGCCACGCCGCCCGGGCCGCCGGGTATCTGGCTGATCGTCTTGCCGGTCGCGGCATCCCGGAGCCGGGCATAGCCGATGGCCGCGTAGTTGTTGAAACCGCCGCAGCCGCTGGCGATGGTCTTGCCGTCGGGCGAGTACGCCAGGCTGAGGATGTTGATGTCGTGCTCTTCCGCATGCCAGAGCGGCTCGCCAGTGGCGGCATCGTGGCAGCTCAGCTCGGCGCCGGTCACTCCGCCCGTGGTCCCCGTGCCGGCGACAACTCGCTTGCCGTCGGGGCTGAAGGCCACGGCCTGCACGGCACCTTTCCCGCCCCGCCGCTTGAAGATCTCGCGACCCGAATCCACTTCGCGGACGACCAGCGTGGCGGTCGCTTCGGCCTGCGGCAGGTACCACGGACCCGAGCCCGAGACAAGCCGGCGGCCGTCGGGGCTGAAGGCCAGGCTCCAGATGTCTTGCGCCTGGGGTATATCGGCGCTCACGAACGTATCGAGCTCGAGATGGGCCAGCCGCTGAACGTGCGACCATTCCCAGTTTCTGAGGTTCGAGGGGCAACCGTAAAGCAACTGTTCGGCCAGGCCGGCGTTGTCATCGAGGAACTCGCGATTGGCCAGGTTGACGCGACTGATGTAGTCGCGGCGACGGAGCGAGTCGGCCCGCTCGTTGGCCTGTCCCGACATCAACGTGGCCAGCTCGCGTTCCTGGACCGCCCGCAGCCGCTGGGCCTCGGTCTCCCGCTGGGCGCGGCCAAGCAAGATGATCCCCAGCGTCAGACCGGCAACCGCCGTCAGCAAGAGCACCCCGGCGCTGGCGACCAGGGGACGGTGCCGGCGGCCCCAGCGGAGAATCCGTGCCCAGCGTGGTTCGCGATACGCGTGCACCGGTTCATCGCCCAGCCAGCGCTCGATGTCGAGAGCCAGTTCATCGGCACTCAGGTAGCGATTCTCGGGGGCTTTGCCCATCGCCCTCAGGCAGATGGCCTCGAGGGGCCTGGGAACGCGCGGGTTGACCTGGCGGGGTGGAGGAAACTCGCTGTTCTTGACCCGGGCCAGCAAGGTCGTCACCTCGCACCAGGCCGACTCAAACGGCGGGCGGCCACAGAGCAGCGTATACAGCACGGCGCCCAGGCTATAGACATCGCTGGCGGGGCTGAGCCGGTCGAGCTGCCCCTCGGCCTGCTCGGGGCTCATGAAGGCCGGCGTGCCGAACGCCGACCCCGCGACCGTTTCGGTCGAGCTGCTCTGGCCGAGCGGACTGACGATCCGGCCGGGCCGGGGCACGCTGCGGGGTTGAAGCTCATCCGACCGCTCGACCGCAGGCAAGTCGCCCGGCTCCTGACCGCGTCGCAACACCTTGGCCAGACCCCAATCGACAATCAGGGTCTCGTTATACGGGCCGAGCAGCACGTTGGCGGGCTTCAGGTCACGGTGCAGCACGCCCCGGCTATGCGCGTAGGCCACGGTGTGGCAGACGTTGACGAACCGGCCCAGCAGTTGCCGCAGCTCGAGTGCCCGTTCCCGGGGATCGCCGGCATGGCCCGCAGTGCCGGCGTGGAACTTGGTGATCGCTTCCTCGAGGGTGATGCCACGAACGAAGCGCATCGCATAATACGGGCGTCCCTGATCGTCGTACCCCAGGCCGTAGACGGGGACGATTCCAGGATGTTCGAGCCGGCCCGTCACCTCGGCTTCCAGCAGGAACCGCGACCGGCTGTCCGGGTCATCGGCGCTATCCGCCTTGATCTGCTTGAGGGCGACCTCGCGTTGCAGCTCGGAGTCGAAGGCCACCGAGACGACACCAATCCCCCCACGTGCATGAGAATGGAGGATCTGGTAACGATTTCCCAGGGCGTTCGGTGCCGTCAAGCTCCATTCATATTCTTGACCGTCGGCCTCGGCGGCCTCGTCATTGTCATCGGCATCCTCGGCGGCATCCGCACGATCACCCGCCGGTCCGGACTTGGCCTCCGAGGGACCGGAGGCAGCCTCGCCCGGACCGTGCTCGTGCTCACCATTGGAGCCTGGCGCCTCGTGCTTGGCCCTGGCGCGACCGCTGAGCACACCGGGCGGCACCGTCGGGTTGCAACTTTCCAGACCCGCGAGCCGACGTTCCAGCTCATGCCGCAGGCGGCCGAACGCGGTGAGAGAATTCAGGCACTGGCGCAAGTTCCCATCGTGTCGCGCCAGCATGTCGGTTGCCAGCAGATCGAGCACGGCCGCGTGCTCGGCGGACAGACCGCCCCGTTTCGTCAGGATCTCGGCAAGGGGCACGTCGCCGGGCCCGTCAGGATCTTCGTCCTTGCGAGCCTCGCCGATCGCGTCGCGGGCAACGAAACCCAGGTGAACCGCCAGGGCCTCGAAAAGCAGATCATGGTCGGCGCACGTACTCGCCACGGATTCGACCTTTGCCTCACGTTGAGAGGACACCCGGCCAGCGAGGTGATCAGGCAGCTCCACATTTCACGGGGCCGTCCGGACAGCTCCGATCCTACCACGGATTCCCGGCGAGGTCCAAGGGGAGCAGGGCCCGAGGCAAAGCCGCACGATGGTCCGAGCAGGCGGTGCGTGCCTGGCGGCCGAGATTGTCAAAGGCGTGGCCCCGCCCTTAGACTGAGTGATCTGGGAAGAAAATGCAGGGGAGTGCTTTGTGGATTCGATACCATGCCTATTGAACTGACCAAGCAACAACAGCTCACTCTCGACGCGACTGAAGAGTTGCCGCCAAAAGTGGTTGATCCTCGCACGAGCGCGGCGTACGTCCTGATCTCCGCAGTGGAGTATGAAACCGTGCGTGAGATTCTCGAAGACGAACGCCGGCAGCGAGCCATTCGCAAGCTTTCCCTGCGAAACGCCATTGGCCGGATGGATGAGGAGCCGTGATCCAGCCAGGAGAGATCTACATGGCCGACATGGGGCAGGCAGGGCCGCATCCGGTCATCGTCGTTTCTCGCGAGGACTTGAACCGCGGCAGGTACCTACTCGTTGTCGTCTGCACGTCAGCGCGGTTCGCGGTTCGCAGCAGGTTGCCAAACTGTGTCCCTTTTCGAGCGGGCCAGTTCGGGTTCACAACCGACTGTGTCGCCCAGTGCGATAACATGCTTTCGGTCGAAAAGTCAGAGGTCGATCTCGCATCCGGGCCGGTTGGTGAGCTCGACGAGTTAACAATGCGCGACGTCGTGAAGGCCATAGGCCATGTCATGGCATCAGACTGCGAGCCAGTCTGAGGTCAAGCCGGATTCAGAAATGGCGCGTCAGCCAAGCACATCCAGGCTTGGCAGTCGGGCTGGCTCTTCCCGCCCCGCCAGTTGTGATTGACGCTCTGGCGGCTTTGGCATACGATTCCTACCGACTTGGTCACCCCGGATGTCACCGAATCACTCGGCGTCCGGAACGTGTGTGGCCGTACATGCCCAGGCCGGAATTCTCGAGCTCACGCGGTTCGCGAGGCGACTGGTGGCCGCCATGGTCGAGTGCCATGTCCGGAGGCCGGGCGCCGCGATCCGCGGGACCACGGTTTGAGGGCCAGCCCGCTCGTTCACTTCTGTCTCTTGACAGTGTCCACGGACAAGGAGCGGAGCATGCGGCTCGGGCGGCGGCTGGCGAAAATCTTGCTCTGGGGGCTGGTGGTGATCGCCCTGATCACGGCCGGAGCCGCCTGGTTCGCCTATGCGCTCATCACCGACAGCGACGCCGCCGCCAGGATCATCAAGACCCAGGCCACGCGGTTCTTGCCCCGCGCCATCGTCGAGATGGGACGGGTCAACATCGGCATCTTGAAGGGCGAGGTCACGGTCAGCCATTTCCAAGTGCTCCAGCGAATCAATGGTGCCTCGTTCCTGACCGCGAGAATTCCCTGGATGAGCGTCAAGCTCGACCCGCGGCAGGTGATTCACGGCAGGTTCACGCCTCGCGAGGTCACGGTCAGCCAGCCCACGTTGCGGCTCTGCCAGCGAAGCGACGGAACCTGGAATATTCAGGGGCTGATCGCCGACCCCTGGCCGGGACCCGCGATCAAGAACCCTCCTCCCATCGTGATCCGCAATGGCACCATCGAACTGGTGGGCGAGGCGGATGCCGAGGACGACACCGTCCGCTTGCCGGCTTCGCCACCGCGGCTGGCCCGGGCCCGCGAATACGGCCGCAGCCGCGACCGCGAGGTTGTCCGGGTCAACGACCCGGGCCCACGGCAGTCGGTCGATGCGCCGCTCGCGGTCACTCCGCCGGTGGTCAAACCGGGCGTCGCCAACCCGGCCGCTCGCGAACCGGCATCGGCCAAGGGCCAGGGCGCCGGAGCGGCCGGCGTTCTGTCCGGTGCGGGCATAGCCATCCTCCGCGACGTCTCGTTGCGAATCGAGGCGGGCCAGGCGGGACGGCTGCGGTTTGAAGGCTCTGCCCACGGCGATCTCTTCGACAAGCTGGCGCTCGAGGGCACGATCAATCCGATCACCGGCGACGTGGTCTTGCGCGGCGAGCTCGCGGGCCTGACGCTCTCGGAAAACCTCCGCCGCCGCCTGCCCGCGACGGTCCGCTCGAAGTTCGAGACCCTGGGGCTCAACCGCGGCGAGATCGACCTCGAGATCCGGAAACTCGCGATTCATCCGGGGGCACCGCCCGACCGCTGCTTCGATTACGACATGGTGGCGCGGCTCAACGGCGGCGTCTGGGAGTGTCCCTCGCTGCCCTTCGCCGTCAACGACCTGTCCGCCCTGGTGGCTCTGACCAATGGGCTGGTCGCGATCAAGCACGCCCAGGGGAGCAACGGCAATACGATCCTTCGCGCCTCGGGGTCGCTGGTCCCGGATCAGGGGTCAGGCTTTCCGTTTGATCTGCGGCTCGAGCTCGTGCAACTGGAGCTGGACAGGCGGCTCCAGGACTGGACCCCGCCCCAGTTCGCCGAGCTCTGGGATGTGTTCAAGCCCCACGGCCTGGTCGATGCCAACATCCGCCTGGTGAGGGACCGCGCAAACGGCCCGGTGAGCGTCGGTGCCGCGGTCAATTGCCGCGACGTCGCGGCGGTCTATCGCCACTTTCCCTACCCGGTCGATCACATGAACGGCAGCCTGACGCTGCAAGGCCAGCGGCTCACCGTCGATCTCCACGGCCTGGTCGGCGAGCGTCCGGCACGGCTCAAGGGAACGATCGACAACCCCGGCCCCGATGCGCTGGTTCGCCTCGACATCCAGGCCGACTCGGTGCCCGTCGATGCCGCGTTCCTGGCCGCCCTGCCGCCGAATGTCTTCAAGGTTGTCGACCAGTTTCACCCCGCCGGCGCGGTCAAGGCCAAGGTGGGCATCCTCCGCAAGCCGATGGTCGGGCCGCTCGCGAAGCCCGAGGGTCTGCTGTTCATCGACGCGGACCTTGACCTCAACCCCCGGTGCGAGATCACCTGGGTCGGCCTTCCTTACCCGATTCGCAACCTCACCGGCCATCTCGAGCTGCACCCGGACCTCTGGAAATTCATGAACATGCGAGGCGGCAACGGCCAGGCGATCATCGCGGGCAGCGGCCGGGTCGAGAAGCTGATCGCACCCAACCTGCCCAACGGCGAGCCGCCGCTGAAGATCGACTTGCAGGTCGAAGCCCGGAACCTGCCCTTCAACGAAGACCTGCGGAAGGCACTCCAGCCGGCCTGGCAGAAGACCTGGTCGATCATCAACCCCACCGGGGCCAGCAACGTCGCGGCGAGCATCCACATCGAGGCCGGCCGGCCCGACAGCAATCACATCCGGATCGAGCCCCTGCCCGATTCGAGCGTGCGGCTGGTGATCGACCGGACGCCCCAGCCGGGCTTCGATCCCGAGGGACCGCTCGAGCTCCGCATGGAGAACGTCCAGGGCCGGTTCGACTTCGACAACGGCAAGGTGCTCATGAACGACGTCAACTTCCTCTTCCACGGCGCCCCGGTGCAGTTTGCCTCCGGAGACGTGGTGGTCGAGGACAGCGGCCGGTTCGCCCTGGCGGTGACCGAGCTCTGGGTCAAGGAGATCCGGTTCGACCCGAGCCTGAGGGCGATCATGCCGCCGCTCATGGCCCAGTTTGCCTTGCGCTCGATGACGGCCGGCCGTTCACCGCCCGCGGCAACCTTCAGATCGGCTGGTCGGGCGAGGTCGGCAAGCCCGCCTGGTGCCGCTGGGACAACACGCGGGTGATCTTCATTGATAACACACTCAAGGCCGGGATTCCGCTGGAACACATCCAGGGCCAGCTCGAGGATGTTCGCGGCTGGTCCGATGGACAGACGATCGAAGTCCAGGGCGCTGTCAAGCTTGACAGCATCACGCTGCTGGGGCAGCAGATCACCCAGGTCGAGTCGCCGTTTCACCTCGAACGCGGATCGGCCCGGCTCGACAGCCTGCGGGCCAAGCTGCTGCGGGGCGACCTTGAGGGCAACGGCACCATCAGCCTGGACGCGACCCCGAAGTACACCGCCGCGCTGCGGCTTGCCGGCGCCCAGCTCGAAGAATACGCCCGCACGCTGCCCGGCCGGCAGACCTACCGCGGAGTCCTGAGCGCCTCGGTCGGCCTGAGCGGACTGGGCAACAACGTCCGCACGATGCAGGGCAACGGCGAGGCCCACATCACCCAGGGAGACCTCGGCGAACTGCCCGTGGCCCTGCGGTTCATCAACTTCCTGAACCGCAACATGACCGGCCTGCTGGATTCGCCGCTGGCCTCGGGGAAGACGGCCTTCGATAAGGCCGACGTCGAATTCCGGATCGATCACGGCACGACGATCATCGACCCGATCAAGCTCACCGGCAGCGCCGTCAGCCTGCAAGGCAATGGCAGGCGCGACCCCCTGGGGAACCTGGACATCCAGCTCAGGGTGCTTTACGGCCGCGGCCGCCGCCTGCCGATCATCAGCGACGTCATCCGTGAAGCCAGCGGCCAGTTCCTGATCGTCCGCGTGCAGGGCCCGTCGGCCAACCCCCGGTTCAAGCTCGAGGCCCTGCCCCAGGTTCAGAAGCTGGGCGGCCTGCGTGGCCAGCGTGGGCAGGAATAGCGGCCAGCGGCCGGTGCATGCCACATCACATGGCACGCTCGTCAGGCACCAGCCCGCGAGCCGGGTTTTCCAGGTCGTCGTTGTTCTCGATCTGTTCCCTCTTACCGTTCCCCGACCTCGTGCAGGTACATGTCGATCATCCACTCCCCGCCGTGCTCGGGGTTGCCGATCAACCGCTGGCCCCGGGGATCAACCACGAAATCGAGCATCTCCAGGGGGATGAAGCCGATCAGGACGGGACACGAGTCGGCGACCTCGGTGACGCGAACCTCGCAGTCACGGCCTCCGATCGTGAGCTTCACAGGCTCGAAGATTCCGAACCTGGCCGCTCCCGTCGCGGTCCTCGCCGTCTTGACCTCAAGCTGCCCCAGGCCGAGCTTCTCGATGAGCCGCCGGGGCATGGAAACGAAGGTGGCCCCGGTGTCGATCCTGGCATCCGCGAGCTCGACGCGGCGAACCTGGTCCGCAGAGATCCGCCCCTCCTCGACCGCCTTGAGATCGAAGAGGTTCTCGACCACCGCCGCCACAACGACCTGTCCCAAAGTTCCAGCCTCCATATTTCCCTTCCCTTTTTTGCCTTTTACCTTTTACTTTTTGCCTTCTCCCCAACCTCGTGCAGGTACATGTCGATCATCCACTCCCCGCCATGCTCGGGGTTGCCGATCAGCCGCTGGCCCCGGGGATCGACCACGAAATCGAGCATCTCCAGGGGGATCACACCGACGAGGACCGGGCAATCGGCGTCGAGCTCGGAAACTTCGATGATGCACTCGCGTCCCTGGACGGTCAGCTTCGCGGGACCGTAGATTCCGAACGAGGTCGGGCCGGCGGCTGTCTTCGCCCGCGACGTGCGGAGCTTCCGCAAGCCAAGCTGATCGATCATGGTCTTGGGCATGGCAAGATACGCGGCGCCCGTGTCGATGCGGGCGTCGCCGACTTCCAGGCGGCGTACTTGCTCATCGGACACCAAGCCGCAGGCCAGGTTTTCCAGGTCGTAGTTGTTCTCGATCCTGGCTGAAACCAGAATTTTCCCCAAAGTTCCAGCCTCCATATTTCTCTTCCCTTTTCCTTTCTTACCTTTTACCGGCATCGTCCCAAGGCCCTCGTTTCATGCGTTGACTAAGTGACAGGCGGGCGCGACATAGTAGCCCGAA
>CAWCPP010000045.1:0-577419 GCA_963797295.1 uncultured Planctomycetaceae bacterium | reverse complement strand
GGGCCGGCCACCAAAGAATGTGAGAGCATTCACAATCCCGCGGTAGAACTCCGCTTTGCGCTGCGAGAGCGTGAATTCGATGAACATCAATCGGCTATAGCAGAGCACGGCCACGAACACCGAGACCTTGCGTGTCGTGTCGCCGACTTGCACGCGGCCGCACTCGCCCCAATCGACCTGCATCGCCTGGGCCGGTTCGTAGTGGACTTCCTGGTAGACCCGTCCGCGTGCCGGCCGAACCGTGCGCAGATAGCGGCGAACCGTGTACGCGCTGCCGGTATAGCCATCGGGGCCGCGAGCGATCTCTTCGCGGACACGCACCGCCGAGAGTTCGGGATACTTGGCCAGGAGTGCATCGATCTTGGACCGGTGCGGGTCCAAGAGGCTGGCGCGGCGTGCAGCCTGCCGCGCCGGGGGTTGGTCCAACGTCAGCGCCGCGGCCACGGTGTGCCGCGAGCAGTGGAGTCGTCGCGAAATGGCCCAGCCAGAGAGCTTTTCGATCTCGGCCAGGCGGCGAATCTCAGCCCACAAGGCGACGTTCATGGCGAGCTCCTTTCCTCTTGAGCACGTGCCGCCATGATGGCCTGGCGCAAGACTTCGCCCAGTGGTGTCGGACCTTGGGCAGGCTCGCAGCGACGGGTCTGGGTCTGGCCGGGCGGCGGCAGCGAGAGCACCTGGGTAAAGCGAACCTCATGGGCGATCAGATCGCGGGCCAACAATTCGTGCCGGGCCTCGATCAAGGCCGGCAGGGGCATCCGCAGCAGGGCAGCCAGCGTGCCGTCGCCGTAAAACGACAATCCGTGTCTGTCGGCCACGGCCGAAAGGAAGAAGTACAACAGCACGGCGTCGCGAGAGAGATACGCGGCATGCTCGCGCACGAAGCGGCGGTCCACCCAGGACCAGCCGGTGGCGGGAGGACGCCGCAGACGAGCAGGGACCAAAATGGGCTTGGGGGTCATGCCTGGGCTCCTGTGGGTAAACAGGCTGCCCAAGCTAACCGGCCTCCAGGAGCATCACGATAATTGACGACCGGCGCTCCCGGAGGAATCATCATTCCGGAGGTGCCCGCAACGGCGCCGGGGCGGAGGTGTTGGCGTGCCGCGGGGAGCGGCGTCGGCGCGCGGCTTGGTATTCTATGGCCCGCTTCTTGCGGCCATCCAAGGTGCCGCGCGAGAGCCACTTACGTTCACGGTCTTGGACATTGCGAACCGCCTGACGGCAGGCGGCGCAGCAATAGCGCGCCGGGTTGCGCGGTGAGGTTACGGGCGGTTCGTAGCAGCCTGGCCGATCACATAAGGGAGAAGAAAAAAAGCTTCTGCTGCGTGACCACGCGGCGGCGCAACCTCTGGACGTTCAACGGCCTGGGATGCAGTCTTGGCCCGCTCACGGCGCTCGCGTTCTACTTGGGCATGCCGGACTTTGGCCTCGGCATCCTGGCGGTGTTTGGCCTGTCGCCTCGCCGCCTGCCAGCGGCGAACCTCTCGCCGGCATTCCGGCTCCTGGCAATATCGCTGGTTCCAGCACCGCGGCTGGTACTCGTGGCCACACCCTTTGCGCATGCAGCGCCGTGGACGCGGTCGACGTCTTCTGGCCGGGCATTGAGACTTTCGCTTATTGTGGAGAGTGCCCACGGGAGGCTCGATCTCCCAAGGGAAACGCTCGAGGAGAATGTGACAGCATTCTCCTCGGGCAATTCCAAGACGCGAACAAGACGGTTAACCTCCAAACTAACGTCTTCCGGGCGAAGAAGACAAAGAAGAAAACAGATTTATGAGGCAAGCCTTGGAAGAAAACATGAGGATTGATGCCGCGTCTCGTAGCGGTTCTCACTGAATGCTCAAAAACGACAACTTCCCGCGCGGTCCCAAACGGACCAAAATCCGCGAACGCTGTCGCCGTGGCCGGCTCTTCGCTGCTCGGTCCGGACGGGTCTCAGCCCTCTGCGCCGCGCCCTACGGATACCGCTACGTCACGAAAAGTGAAGGAGGCGGGGAAGCCCGGTATATCGTCGTTTTGGCAGAAGCTGCGGTCGTTCGCGAAATTTTTCTTTGGATCGGAATCGAAGGATGTTCATTAACTCAGGTGTGCAGGCGATTGAAAGAGCAAGGAGTTCTCACACGGAAGGGGCGATCCAATTGGGATCGTGCGACTCTCGTAGGGATGTTACGGAATCCGGCCTACATGGGGGAAGCCCGATTCGGCAAGGAGAGGGTCGTTCCGGCTCAACCCCGGCTTCGTCCCCGCCGTGGCGTGCCGGAGTATCCCCGGCGTCATTCTGCGCTGCAGTCAACTGACCCAAAGGAGCAGATTCCCATCGCGGTACCGGCGATCATCGAGTCCGATTTGTTCGCGACCGTCCAGGAATGTCTGGCAGAGCACAAGAGGCACCCTGGTCAAACCGCTCCACGGCCAGCACATCTGTTATCGGGATTGGTAGTCTGCAAGAAGTGCGGCTACGCTTACGTCGCCCATCGGTCGGGACCGAAGGGAGCGGGAAAGCTCTACTACTGTTGTCTGGGTGTCGACGCCGGGCGGTTCCATGGTCAAAAGGTGTGCTCCAATCCGTCGCTACAGGCACCGCTTCTCGAGGAGGCGGTCTGGAACGATGTCAGAGCATTGCTGCTGGAACCGGAGCGGTTAGCACAGGAATTCGAGCGACGATTCCATGGGGATGCGAAGACAACCACTGTGGCACGAACCGTTCAAGCCCTGGACCGACAGATCAGCCAACTGAAGCGGCGGGTGGCGCGGTTGGTGGAGATGTATGCCGACGGACACATAGACAAAGACAAGTTTCATAAAGATGTGCATTTCTCTAAGAGACGGCTGTCCGAGTTAGAGCAGGCGCGTCAGATCGAGATGGAGAAAGACGGAGAGCAAAGAGAATTGCGACTCCTGATTGGTGAGATCGAGGAGTTCGCAAAGAGCGCCCGGGAGGGGCTAGATGCCGGTGACATGGCGACCCGAAGGCGAATCATTAGTACACTCGTAAAACAGATCGAGATTGGTGCTGACGAGGTCAACATAGTGTACAAGGTAACCCCCAGCCCTTTTGTCCAACCCCCAACAGAGCCTAATGTCCCACTCTGTTGGGGCCGTGCTGCCGCCCTGTCGGGGCTGAAGTACAAGTCCACCCTGTAGCTTTGCTACAGTCTCCGTTTCCAACGCCCGAGGTTTTTGCGACAATGCTCCTCAAGCGACGCTGCTGTCAGCCCCGGTTCTGGCACTGTGCTTGATGGAGCTGGCAGGACGCCGTGCCCGACGGAGTCTGTCCATGTCCGCCGACGCGAACCGATGCCCGGGTTGCGGCGCCGAACGACCGGCGAACGTCCCGGAGGGCCTCTGCCCCCGCTGCCTGATGTCCCAGGCGATACCAGGTGATACCCCCGGCCCAGCCAACGTCGACGCCACAACAGCGCGTGCCGCCACGGGCTCCGGGCACTCGCCTGAGCCTCCGCCGGGCGACCCGGAGGCGACAGGGGCGTACACTGCCGAGCCTGTTGCCGACGCAGCATCGACCCGGACCGACGCCACCGGCGACTGGACTACAGACCCCGGAGACCCACCCCGCACGGCCGACAGCCACCGGGCCACGCCCGACCTGCCGCGGGGCGCCACCGTCCGCTATTTCGGCGACTACGAGATTCAGAAGGAGCTGGGCCGCGGCGGCATGGGCGTTGTCTACAAGGCCCGCCAGGTCGAGCCTCAACCGGCCCGTCGCCCTCAAGATGATCAAGGCCGGGCGTCCTGGCCGACGACGCCGAGCTGCGCCGGTTCCAGAACGAGGCCGAGGCCGTCGCCCTGCTCGATCACGCGGGCATCGTGCCGGTCTACGAGGTCGGCGAGCACGACGGCCAGAAGTACTTCAGCATGAAGCTCGTCGAGGGCGGCAACCTCGCCGAGCGGCTCGACTCGTTCCAGGCCAATCCCAGGGCCGCGGCCACACTCTTGGCCGAGACGGCCGAGGCGGTCCACCACGCCCACATGCGCGGCATTCTTCACCGCGATCTGAAACCGGCGAATATCCTCATCGACGCCGAGGACCACCCCCACGTCACTGACTTCGGCCTGGCCAAGCGGATCGAGTCCGATGTCGAGCTGACGGCCAGCGGTGCGATCATGGGTACCCCGGCCTACATGAGCCCCGAGCAAGCCGACGGGCGTCGCGGCTCGATCACCACGGCGACCGACGTCTACGGCCTGGGCGCGATCCTCTACGCGCTGCTGGCAGGCAAGGCCCCGTTCAGCGGCGACAGCCTCGTCGACACGCTGCAAGCGGTGAAGGAGCGGCCGCCGGAATCGCCGCGCAATGTCAACCCGAACGTTCCGCGCGACCTCGAGACGATCTGCCTGAAGTGCCTGGCGAAGGACCCGCGGCGGCGGTACGCGGCGGCGCAGGCCCTGGCCGACGACTTGCGTTGCTGGCTCGACTCGCGCCCGATTGCTGCGCGCCGCGTCGGGCCGGCCGAGCGGGCGTGGCTCTGGTGCAAGAGAAAGCCCGCGATCGCGGCGCTGGCGGCGGCGGTGTTGCTGGCGGTGGTCGGTGGAACGGCCGGGATCTTCGCCGTGCAGGCCAAGGCGAATGCCAACCTACGCGCCGCCAACGGCATGCTCGACCAGGCCAACACCGAACTCAAATCATCCAACAGCGCCCTGGACAGGCAAAGAACCCGCGCCGAGGAACGCGAAAAACAAGCCGTCGACGCCGTCAAGCGGTTCCGCGACGCCGTGGCCGACAACCCCGACCTCAAGAACAAACCCGCCCTCGAATCCCTTCGCAAGACCCTCCTGAAGGAGCCCCTCGCCTTCTTCGGGTCCCTCCGCGCCAGTCTCCAGGCCGACGGCGACACCAAACCGGAGTCCATCGTCCGGTTGGCTGATGCCGCGCATGATTACGCCCACATCACCGAAGAGATCGGCGACAAGGAAGACAGCCTGCGGGGGCATGCCGAGAGC
Source organism: uncultured Planctomycetaceae bacterium (assembly GCA_963797295.1). Taxonomy (GTDB): domain Bacteria; phylum Planctomycetota; class Planctomycetia; order Isosphaerales; family Isosphaeraceae; genus Aquisphaera. The sequence continues at coordinate 572,463 of CAWCPP010000045.1, read as the reverse complement.
CAGGCGATCTGGGAGCGTCTCACGAGAGATCATCCCCAGAACGCCGAATTCCAGGCGGGATTGGCGAAGATTTACTTCTGCCAGGGTAAGTTGCTGGGCGAGACAGGCAGGCCCGCCGAGGCCAAGAAGTCATACGAATCGGCGGTGGCAATCTATGAAAAGCTGATCAACGCCGACCCCAGCGACGCCTACCTCCAGAAGCAATTCGCACTCAGCCAGGTCAGAAGCGGCCTCCTGCTAGAGGACAGCGGCAAGCCGATCGAAGCGATCAAGGCCTACGAGTCGGCCGTAGCCATCTTCGAAAACCTGATCAAAGCCAACCCGACGAACCTGAACGACCACCTGAACTACCAGTCCGACCTGGCAGGCACCTACATGAACGTCGGCGCTCTGCAGATGAATGCCGGCAAGCCTGCCGAGTCGTTGAAGTCTTATGGGCGGGCACTGGCGATTCAGAAAAAGTTGGCCCAAGAATTCCCCGAGGTCACCGAGTCGCAGAGTAGTCTGGCGGGCACCCTCACCAACATGGGCACTCTGCAGGCGAGTACCGGCAAGTCGGTCGAGGCGATGAAGTCTTTCGAGTCGGCCTTGGCGATCTGGCGGAAGCTGACCGACGTCCACCCCACCGTCACCGAGTTCCAAAATAGCCTGGCGAGCATCCATATGCTCATCGCCGGTCTGCAGGATGTGACCGAGGCGCTGGAGTCGCAACGGCGGGCCGCGGCGATCTGGCAAAAGCTGATCGACGCCCACCCCACCGTCCCCGGGTTCCGTAGCAGCCTGGCGGGCGTTTTGCACAACATGGCGGGGATCTTGAGTTCGCAGGGACGCAAGGCCGAGGCACTGGCTCTGTTCGAGCAGGCCCGGTCAAACTCCGAAGCCGCCGTGCGCGCCGACGGCAAGGTCTTGCATTATCAGGTGAATCTTGCGAACCACCTCGACGCGATCGGCATCTTACTCAGGGAGGCAGGCAATCTGGCCGAGGCGATGGATTCGCACCGGCGGGCGATGGAGATCAGGAAAAAGCTCGCCGATAACAACCCCGTCAATCCCTCATTCCGCAGCAGCCTGGCGGGCACCCAGCACAACCTGGCCCGACTTATGAGGTCGACGGGCGACAAGGCGGAGGCACTGGCGCTGTACGAGCAGGCCCGGTCAAACTCGGAAGCCGCCGTGCGTGCCGACGGCAACGCCGTGCAGTATCAGATCTTCCTGGCGAATCACCACTCGGACATCGGCTACTTGCTGAAGAGGTCCGGCAAGCCGGCCGAGGCCCTCGAGTCCTTCAGGCGGAAGCTGGCGACCTGGCAGAGACTCGCCGCCGACCACCCCGCTGATCCCGGTTTCCTCCTCTCGGTGGCGAATTGCCACAACGAAATCGGCATCCTGGAACAGGAGATGGGCAAGCTAGCCGAGGCGATGGCGTCGTACGAGCAGAGCCGCGCGATCGATGAGCGGCTCACGCGCGAGCATCCCGAGTCGCCCGATTTCGTCTGTGGTCTGGCCGGCGCCCTGAGCAACATGGCGGACCTCGACATCGGCGCGAACCGTTTCAAGGCAGCCCGCACACGGCTCCTCCAGGCCATCACCTTGCAGAAGAAGGCGCTGGCGGTCGCACCAGGGCATCCGACCTGCCGGGCATTCCTGATGGAACACCTGGACCTGCTCATCAAAGCTGACAAAGCGCTCGGCCATGTCGAAGAGGCCGCCGAAGCCCAGCGCACGCTGCAGGGCTTGAAGGCGGGCGACCCCGGAATGGCCGCATTGGATGCCCGGCTGTCTGCATTGCTCAAGGCAGACGCTCCCTAGAGCAGTTTACTAACGCTTTGCAGGAGTAAAGGAAAAGAAAAGGGGACGTCACTGATTGTTGAGGCTTGGCACCAAGGGCATTGCCAGGGGCCATTCACATTCTCTCGCCTGGGAAACGTGGGTGACCCTCCTGCCGGGTGGCCGCGACACTCCCTGAGGGCGGCAGCACAATTGATGTCAGTTCTACTTTCCCTCGGTGACAATAGATATTCGCTTCAAAAAACTCCCTGACACCAATTATTCCCCGTGAGACTGACGACCAAATTGGAACTCGGCGATCTTTGAGACAATAATGTTGACGACGCCGCGGCAAATCCGAGTAGACAATTGTTAACATATCTATGTATTATTATACGTTAGAACCGTGTCGCACTCTCTTCAACCGCCCTCGCCCTGTTACTGGCGTTCGTCGCTCCGGGATGCGACCATGGGTCAAGCCGCTTCCTTCTACGACGGTGGTCTGTGGACCTGAGATGATGAACACCGACAAGTCTTGCTGCCTGAGCCTTCGCTCGCTTCCATTTGGGACGATCGCGCTTTTGGCCCTTGTCTTACCTGCACAGCGCTCTGCGGCTGATGAGGCGGAACGAGCAAAGGTCCGGGTCACGTTCGGACATCGAGCGCCCGTGGCGACGGCCTTTCCGGTGCGCTTCCTCGCCGGGGCGGGCTCGATCGAAATCAAGGCCCTGGTGGGAGTCGATCTGGAAGAGAACGACTCGGTGGCGCAGGCGGACAGCTTCATGTCGGGGCGGGCGATGTGGATGGAGTGGAGGCCCTCGTATCCTGGCGAGAGCCAGCTCGAGCAGAGCGGAAGTTGCATTCGATCTGGGAATATCTTCTCACACATACGAACCCCGGCGCGATCGAGCGAATGCGATCGGATCCAGCCCTTGTCCCCGATTCGCCCGCGCTCACGGTGCAAACAAATCTCGACGGCACGAGCGGTTTCACGATCGGACTGCGGCAACTCCAGCGATCGCGCGATGTGGCTCCCCGAGCGCGACGCCTTCGTGACGTTGGGGGATGAGCCCGTGGATTTCGTGAAGCACCTCGCGTCACTCCAGGGACAACGCGTGCTCGACCGCGTGAAGCAAGAGCCGGAGGCGACGCGATCGCGGTTCCTCGGCCTTTGGCAAGACGTGGGCGATCCCAGGGCCTGGAACGTTCCATGGCAATCGTCGTGGCTCGGCACCACGGGGCACATCGTCTGTGTCGCCCCGGCGCACGGCTCGCTCTCCAAGTTCGGCATCGACCGATGGGGAGAGGTTCGGCCCGATCTGGCCTCGGAGCAGAAGTTCCGGTTCGACATCGCATGGCCCGGCCGGACGTGGGCCGGACAGCGGATCACGAACGGCTTGCCGGTGCTCGTCACCAAGCTCGAGAAAGGCGGCCAGGTTAGCGAGCTGGAGCAACTGGCCGTGCCGCTCGCCGGGCGCCGGGGAGGGGAGATGACAATCGTGGCATTCTGCTCACACGTCTCGCACTGACCGGTGCCTCGGGGCCCTTCCGGATCGGTTTTGGGCTCGCGAGCGAATCGCCGGTGCGGCACCTCGATCTGCGAGCGCACGACGGTCGGTGGTCGGTCGTGGACCGGGACACGGGCGACATCTGGCTCTCGATCCAGCCAGGAGAAGGATCAACGTTGCAGACAGCCTCGAAGGCGAGCGATGAAGCAGGCCCATCGGTCGCGTTCGACTGGGTGGGCGACCGGGCCACGAACGAGAAGAGGCAATTGGTTCTCGCGCTGGCCTCTCCTCCGGTTCCTGCAAAGGAACGCACGGCCCTCGATGCGCTCGACTTCTCGCGAGCCCGAACGGCGATGATCCGGTACTGGGAAGACTGGCTCGCGCAGGGGGCTCGCTTCGAAGTGCCGGAGGCGGCGGTCAACGACCTCTTCCGCGCGAACCTGTGGCACGCCCTTCGCCTGCCGCGAACCCAATCGAGCGGTGACGGGCCGCCGCATATGGACTTGCCCTACTCCAACTTTGCCTACGGGCAGCACAACGCGGACTGGCCCATCAATCAGGCCGTGTATGTCGATACTATGCTCTACGGCCTGCGCGGGCATTTCGCGATCGCGGACCAGGAATTCGCCGCGATGTTCCGCACTCAGCAGCAGCCCGACGGGCGCATCGGCGGCTTTGCGAACTGGGGCGTCTATTCGCCTTCGATGCTGTATGCAATCGGAAGAAACTATCTGCTCTCACGCGATCAGGCTTCGTTTCATCGCTTGCTGCCGCAGTCTCTGAAAACGCTGGACTGGTGTCTGGCCGAAGCGGCGAAGGCGCGAGGAAACGCCACGGCCCCGGGCCTGATCCTTGCTCCTTTGAACGATCAGGCGCATGACGAACGCGCCTGGGCTTTCAATCAGGCATATCATGTCGCCGGCCTCGAGATGTTCGCCCGAGCGCTGGCCGAGGATGGCCATCCAAGGGCGGCAGAAGTCCGCGCGGTAGCCGGGACGATGCGACACGACGTGGAATTGGCTTTCGCACGGGCGAGCGTGAATGCGCCCGTCGTCCAGCTCGCTGATGGGAGCTGGATCAACTACGTGCCGTGCGATGCCCTGACTCCGCGCCGATTGCTCGAACAATGGTATCCCACCGACGTGGATACGGGCCCGCTGCATCTGGCACGGTTGTCGGCCATCGACCCTCGCGGCTGGATGGCCGCCGCGATGCTGCACGACCACGAGGACAACCTGTTCCTGAACCAATGGGGCGCCGCGAACGAGCCGGTGTACAATCAGCAAGCCACCGTCTATCTGCTCCGCGACGAGCCCGAGGCCGCCATCCGGGCCTTCTACAGCATGATGGCTTGTGCCTTCTCACACGGACAGCTCGAGCCTATCGAGCATCGCTGGGCCTGGACTCAGTATTTCGGGCCACCCAGCACCGACGGCGCCTGGTTCGAGCTGTATCGCAACCTGCTGATCGGTGATTCCGCCGACGCGCTCCAGGTCGGCCAGGCCACACCGCGAGCGTGGCTGGAAGACGGTAAGCGCATCCTCATCGAGCGAGCTCCAACCTCCTTCGGCCCGGTGAACGTCCGCATCAGCAGCTCCGCCGCGACCGGCACGATCCACGCGGAGGTCGAATTCCTCTCGAACCGGCGGCCACACACACTGCAAGTGCGATTGCGCCATCCTGCAAAGCGCCCTCTTCGCGCGGTCGAGGTGAACGGTGCGTCCTGGTTCGACCTGGATCCTGACAGGGAGTGGATCCAGGTCCCCGCTCCCAAGGGGGCGGTTTACAAGATCACGGGACATTACTAGGATGCGACAGCCATGAAGAGCATCCTCGGAACCGGGTTTTTCGTCCTTCTCAGCGTGATTGTCGGAGGCGGGCCGATCGACCTCGCGGTCGATTTCTCACGCCCCGAGGGCACCTGGGACATGCCGCGGTTCGCGCTCGGACAGCGCGGCTTGCAGAGCGATTCGATGCTCGCGCCGCACGTCAAGGAGCTGAAGGTGCTGCGCCCGCGCACGATCCGCCTGTTCCTCGACAGGTACTACCGAATTTATACCGATCACGGGCGGTACGACTTCGCGCGGCTCGACCCCGAGCTGCGGGCCGTCCGCGCGTTGGGGCGCGGCCGATCCTCGCCCTCACGATCAAGCCGCCGCCGCTCTATCCCAAGGTGGACCAGGCGGTCGTTCATCCCATCGATTACAGCGAGTGGGAGAAACTCTGCGAGACCGTGGCGCGGCACTGCCGAGATCAGAATTTCCAGGTCGCCGCGTGGGAGGTGGCCAAGATGGTGGTTCGGCTGGCCGGCCCGGGGCCTCGATCGTCGATCCCGGATTGAATACAATCGCCTTCGGATAGTCGCAGATCATCGAGGGGGCTTCGCGTCGCTCATGAGTGACCACCCGGTGAGCCTGAGACACGCACCAGCCAACAAAAACCACGAGTTTGCCGGGGTAACCATCCCCACGACGACATGGTCGTGGCCCCATTGAGGCAACGTTGAATACGACCCAGACCACCGTCATCGAACCAGGGAACCAGATTCGTCTGCCGGCGGAGTGGGTTGAGGCCCTCGGTCTGCACGACCAGGTTGTTCTGGTCAAGACCGACGAGGGCATCCTGGTCCGTCGCCATTCCGAAGTGACCTGGGACGAGATCTTCGCCAACCGGCTCTCCGCCAGGCCGGGACAGGCCGGAACCGATCCCGAGGTTACGGAGGTGAGCGGGGATGACCTCCTCTTCTAGCCCTCCGCTGGAGCGCGGGCTCGACACGATGGTCCTCGTGTACAGCCTGCTGCAAGGACACCCCGCGACGCCAGCGTGCGAGCAACTCCTCCGCGCCCACGCCGGCTGGTTCACGTCGCCTTTGGTACTGTTCGAGGCCAGGGCCGTCCTGACAAAGGTGTACGGCGAAGACCCGACGCTCGTCACCCAGAAACTCTCCCAGGTTGCTCTGGGACCCATTGCGCTCATCGACCTTGCGGGCACGGATGTCATCACGGTCCTTCAATTGGCGGATACGCATAACCTGGATCTCACGGACGCCGTCCTGCTGCTTCTGGTCCACAGGCAAGGGGCTCGTTTCCTGGCCAGTGATGACCATCGCCTTTCCCTGGTCTGCTCTCAGTTCGGCATCACGCCGCTATCGCCCCTGGACTCCGCTCTCCGCCAGGCGGTCGGCGCCTGGGAAGCTTCTCATCTGCCCCCCAAGGGCCTGCCGCGCGTGCTCCGCCGCGTCCACCAGTGGCTGAGCCACTTGCATCCACAAACCGCTCAAGATTTCTGGTCGCAGACGGGCGGCAGTAGCCATTTACCCTGATCCTTCAACTCACGATCACCACATCCCTCGCGTCGGTGGCTTCGTTCCGGCGGCTCGGGTACTGGATCTGCTCGGAACAGCGTGCACATAGGGGTGCAATGATCACCTGGTCCATCGCCAGATCGAGAGCCGCGACGCAGCGCCGCAGGACAAGAGCCACAAGGACATGCATTGCACCGGTCCAGTCCGCAAGAGGGAATGTGGCTGGCCACAGTTTTCCCGTCTCCAAGACTCGTGGCCTGGGCGTCGGAAAGGTGTTACCCCGGCAGCGAAGAAGTTCCCATCCGAACCCCATGCGCCCGCAAGGGTCCGCAGAACTTTCTTGCCGGCACAAAGGTTTTCCCGGACTGCCTCGCAAGTATTCCGGTCTTCATCTGCGTGCATCTGTGTCATCTGTGGACGATGGTATTTGCATTCCTTTTATCTTTCGATCCATCAGTGACCCATCCCGTTCGAGACCCGAAACCGGACTCAAGAGGAACCAAAACCGGATTGTCCGCAGATGACGCAGATGCACGCAAATGGAGGAACCAGTCAAGGAAACGGACGCTCCGCCTTGCTGTTTGTCTTTGAAAGTGCCTTCCCCGGCGACGTTTGGCGGACCGGGATGACACCGGCAGCGAAGTAGAATGCGGAACTTCCTTGCTGAAAGAACAATTGGTCTCAGTTCTATTTTCCCTCGGTGACAACAGGTATTCCCTTCAAAAAAAAGGACCTGACACCAATTATTCCTCTTGACACCAATTATTCCTCCCTTGCGGCTGGGTCATCTCGCGGCCACCACCTCATCGACGACTCGCCCCTCTGCCACGGCGCCGACGATATCCGGGAAGAGGGCGCGCACCACCTCCGGATCCTCGGGCAGTGCGTCTTCGTAAGATGCCGCCAGACGCTCAAGCCACTCGCGCGCAGCCGCTCCAGTTCTGGCCTGGAGAGCGCTTCACCCATCGGCCGACTCACGCGGCCAAGCAACTTCGCCGTCGGAAGCTCGTCCGTCAACCGGATTGACTCCGGGCCGGGAGTCGTGAAGTCGTCTCGAAGAATGAATGTCGTCGTGGGCGTCTTGATGATGCCGTAGTGACAGTTCGCCCCCCACATGTAAGACGCGACCTGCTTGATCGCGGGGTCTTCTTGGGGGGGCGAAGAGACCGCCAACTTGACTTCCAGGACCAGTCGCGCCTCGGGATAGTCCCTCGCGAAAACGGTCAGATCAGTCCGCCCGGTATTCATTTGGCTACCCTCGTCTCCCGGAGGTTTGACACCCTGCTTGACGAACAAGTTCATTCTACCTCATCGGAGACAATTGATTCAGGGTGCGTCGGGTGCATCAGTTGTTCCGTGGAGGGGTTCCGCGGGCTAAACGAACTGAGAAACACTCACCGAGCATTCGAGCGAGGAGGCCACCCATAGTCCGATGACCCCGGAAGGTGAGTGGCCCCATTGGCTCTCCAGAAGGTGGGTGGCCCCATTGGCTCTCCATGCCTAAACTACCTGCTGAAGCAGGAGGTGTTACGATGTCGACTCAACCCCTGACGCTCCACCTGCCCGATCAACTTCACGCTCGACTCCAGCAAAGCGCCCATGAGTCGAATCGGACGCTGGAAGCGGAACTTCTGGAAGTCCTGAGCACCGTTGTCCCGGCCGAAGAGAGCCTGCCTCGCTCGCTGGCTGAAGAGGTGGCGGGTCTGAACGATCAGGACAACGCAAACTTGTGGCAGGCGGCGCGGAGCAGGCTGTCCGAGCAACAGTCGGCCCAGTTGGAGGAGTTCCACCTCAAGCGGCAGAGCGAAGGCTTGACCGGCGCCGAGGCACGCACCCTCGCGGAACTGGCCCCACGGGAGGTTAGATCTCCCAAGGGAAAGCTCGGGGCGAGTGTGCAACCATTCGCCCCGAGCGTTATCAAAACGCGAACCAAGAAAACGTTCGCGGTATTCATCGGCGCCTGAACCAGACAAAGAGCGAAACGAGGTTAGAAATGCGCCTCAGAACGAGACGCCTGGATCAATCGACTAACCCGGTGGCTCACACCAGATGATCGGTATTGGCCCCGATCTGATGATCGGTGTCACCCAGAGGGGATTTGGTGCTCCTACCCCCCCCGGCGACAAACGAGATCGCAAGCGGCACCCCACCAGCGCATGTGCCTCAGGCGACAAGAAGCTGGGCGCCGACTTACATTGTCCTTGTCCGCCTGAAAAAACAGACTGGGTGCTTGTGGAACCAGAGCCACTTCTTGTCCTGGGCCTCAGCACTTCGAGGTCTGCGCTCGGGCTGCCGCCAGGCAAACCGTCAACTTTTCGGCCAGCCTTCGTACGTGCGGCTCCAGGAATATGCTAATGTGTCCACCTGAAAGCTCATGCACCTCGACGCCCCCCGCCGCGACCCGATCCCAGCCAAGCGTTGGGTCGACCTCACCGAGCGATGGGTCGAACATGGAGTCACTCAACGCATCCCGGTTTGCGAGAGCGAAAAGGGTGACCCGCCCCGGATAAGTACGTAATTGATACCGATCCGCAGTCGCGCTGAAGCGGTGCCGCTGCCGTTCCGTATCGGCGAGGATCACCGCTGCCGAATCTGTCGCGGGTTGCTCTGTCTCTCGAAGCGTGTTTGTCAACTCTCTCAGGCGCCGTCGGACCTTCTCCTGCACGTAGCCGAAGCCGTAACGCCGCACATTGGCAAGGTGTCCGCTCAGCCTGCGCAGTGGCGGCAACGGAGTATATGCCCAGGGCGTCGGTGTGTCGAACATCGCCAGGAATGCGACTTCTTCGCCAGCCGCGTGCAACTGCTGGGCCATCTCGTACGCGACAATGCCTCCAAACGACAATCCGCCCAGGAAATACGGACCCTGCGGCTGAACCGTCCGGACTTCCGCTAGATAGGACGAGGCCAGGTCCTCCACCTGCGGATAGTCGTTCGCGACCTCGGTGGCCAATCCATAAACCGGTTGCTCGCCGTGAAGGTGGTGCACGAGCGGATAATAGATGCCGATGCCCTCGCACAGAAACAACGGTGGATACATGCCGGCCGGCTGAATTGCCGCCAGCGCGGAACTCGGAAGCGTACAGCCCTCCTGGACGAGTGCCGCGATCCGCTCGACCGTTCGCGCCTGGAAGATCGAAGTTAACGGCAGTCTGACCGAAAACATCCCCTCGAGTCGTTGCATGAGGCGGGCGACGGCCAGCGACGATGCCCCCAGTTCCAGGAGATCGTCATCGACGTTGATGGGATGGATGCCCAGGATGTCCTCCCATTCCTTGACGATCCGGCACTGGATCGGGGAGTTCGGCGGACGGTATATCGACGGCCTTTGGCCGCTTGATCCTTCGAGCAGCCCGGCATCGGATTTTGTTCGGGCAGGCAAGCGCGAGACCGCCGTCTCGGGCCTTTCAGCGAGCAGCTCCATCAATTGCCGGTACTCGGCGATCATCCGCGCGATTGTGTCCGCGTGGAACAATTCCGTCTTGTACTCGAACACCCCCCGCAGCTCCTCTCCATCCAACCACAATGAAATGGATAGCTCGAAATCCGCGGTTTTCGTGCGGACAGCCCATGGTTCGGAGACCAGGCCCGGCAGCCTGAGCTTCGGCGGCCATTCGATGTCGAGAGAGAACATGGCCCGGCTCAGGGACACCGCCTTCAGATTCGGGGAGTCGGCTATGAATTGAAAAGGTAGATCCTGATATCTAAACGCGCCGAGTACGACCTGCCGTGTCCTGCGAACCACGTCGACGAACGAGGGATCGCCGCGCAGGTCGAATCGCATGGGCAGGATGTTATTGAAGTACCCGATCAACTCCTTGGTCTGGGAACGGTGGCGGCCTGAAGCTGGAGTGCACAGGACCAGATCCTCCTGCCCACTGTACCGATTCAAGAGGACCTCGAAGCCAGCCAGCAAGGTCATGAACATCGTGGCGTTTTCGCGCTGGCTCAACGCGCCTAGCGCCTGGGTCACCTGGGCAGGAATTGTGATCGCTTGAAATGCACCCCGGTGATTCATCGCGCCCAATCCTCGGCGATCGGTCGGCAACTGGAGCCTGGGGACTTCTCCGCAGAGATGCGACCGCCAGTAGGCGAGATGTTCTTCGAAAACCTTTCCTGAAAGCCGCTGCCGCTGTCTTTGACCGAAGTCAGCGTACTGGATCGGCAGATTGTCTAGTGATGACGACCGGCCCGAGGTACTTGCCTCATAGAACTCGGTGAGCTCCTGGCAGAAGATATAGAACGACCAGGCATCCGAGATGATGTGGTGCATGACCAGGACGAGCAGGTGTGACCCATTGTGGTCTTGAAAGACCTTGACGCGCCATAGCGGTCCTTGTGTCAAGTCGAACGGCTGCTGAGCCTCTTCCGCCGCCAACTGTGCGGCCCTGGCCTCGCGCTCGGCAGCAGAACCCTCTCCCAGTTCGGCCACCTCAAATACGAGGGGCACCTCGGGCACCACGCGTTGAACCGGTTGACCGTTCTTGGAAGGAAATGTGGCCCGCAGTACGGCGTGACGTTGCGCGATGCGCCGGACGCTTTGCTGCAGCGCGGTCAGGTCTAGAGGGCCGCGCAGGTCATAGGCGACCGCGATATTGTAAAGCGAGCTGCCGGGATCCAGTCGCGCCATTAACCAGAGTCGTTCTTGGCCGAAGGAGAGGGTCTGCTCCACCGGACCGCTTGCCTTCTTCTGAAGGAGCTCCGCCAGCAGGCGGCGCCGCTCGTCCGGGGAAAGCTGCCGGTCTGTTTGCAGGGGCTCATTCATCAGCTCTTCTCGATCTTTCGTCATCAGACTCGAAGGCGAGCGCCGTTACTCGTCGGGCTCCGACCAAGTCTTCACGTCGAGGCACGAGCGGCCTCGGCGGCAATCAGTTGATTGAGGAGCGTGGTCACCTCCTGGTCGGACATCTCGTCGAGGGCGAGGTTGGGCTCGGTGGCCGCCGGGACGAGCGGCTCGTCTGACGCCACCGCCTTGTTCCCGTCCACTGCGCATGCAGCTTTCGTATCGATCTGCTCGCTCAAGTAGTCGGCAATGGCGCCGATCGATGGATAATCCCAGACCAAGGTCGGTGGCAGTACGAGTCCTAACCACTCCTCCAGGTCGCCAACCAGCATCATGGCAGTCACCGAGCTGAGGCTGTAGTTCAGCAGGGACTTCACCGTGTCGACTTCCTCGATGAGAAGTCCCATTTCCCTTGCAATCCATTCGACCATCCACTGTGTGATTGAAAGTTTCGACGGAGACTGAGCCAGGGGTTGCATCATCGAGACGCTCCGATGTGGTTGTGGGGCTTATCCAAGAATTAAGAGTTATTCGAATGAAAATCTGCCAGTATCAAATTGCCGGGTCCGATCGGGACGGATGGAGCTGAAATCGGACACGTACGCCTACATCGTGATCGCGGACGGCCCTGGTTCCTGGACCGCTTCCTCTTTCAGGTGGCGGCGCACCATCAGCTCTGCCAGCTTGCGGTTCTGCGCGGCAGTAGCCTCCTCGATTGCACAAGGTTGAGCTGGCTTGCTGGGCGATTCCTCGAGATCAACGTTTCCCGGCAGATGCGACATCTTTGGAAAGCCTCCTTGGACCGGGTTGCGCCGGAGCAGGGGATCGATTTGCTCCTCAACTCCGGGCGGCGCCGGCTCGAGGTCGCCGATCGCGTGACGATAGCCGTTGATCACCTGGGTGGTCTCCGTGACTCCAAGCAGGAACGCCTCTGACGGGTTGCCTTGGAGAGCCAGTTGCAACGCTGATTCAAACTGGAGACTCGCCCATTGAATGGAGCGATCGAGCAGGATGGACGGGGCTCGAGAGGCGGTCGCCCGGGCGGTCGCCAGCAAGACTCCCTTGATCGCGACCTGTCCGATCAGGGTATGTGCCCACGAGAGTGCCGCCGATCGACTCTCAAAAGGCGCCCCCGGCGCGAGACAGCGATCCTGGATCTGCTGGGAGGCTTCTCTCAGGCGGTGAGAGATCTCGGGACAGAGAAGATCGACCTTGAGGAACTCATGCAGCTTCTCCGAGTAATAAACTCTTCGGCCCACCGACAGAGTCATCAGCTCGTTGGCTCCCTCGCCGATGCGAAGCATCCGGCAGTCGCGCATGATCTGAGGGGCGATGTTATTCTCCATGTACCCGCGCCCCCCCAGCATCTCGACCAGGTTGTCGGCTGCCTCCCAGAGTGAGTCCGAGCCGAAGATCTTGACCATCATGCAGGCCTCGTCCGGCGGATACTCCCCTTCGTCCATCACCGCGACCAGCCGGTCGACCAGTGCTTGAACGAGTGTGATCTTGATCATTAACTGACTGAACATAGCTTGCGTGATCGGACTCTCGATGAGACGCCCGGTGGAGACCGCGCGTCGGCTGGCATATCGGAGCATGAGCTGGGCGCACCGCTTCATTCCACCCAGACTCATCGCGCCCATGCATAACCGGGCCACCAGAAGTGCTTCGTCGGCTACCTCCATTCCCTTGCCCACTTCCCCCAGGACGTGAACTCGGCGAACCGCAACATCGTCGAGATAAAGGCTGTTCTGCATGATGCTGCGGACTCCCATGGTGAGGGACTCCGGCCCGACGCGGAGGCCTGGCATGCCCTGGCGAACGACAAAACCCGTCCAATGTCCCGGCTTTACTCGGGAGTCAACCTGGCGAGCGAAGACACTGACAATCCCCGCCCAGCCGGAGCCATTCCATCGCTTGACTCCTCGCAAACGCCAACCCCCTTCGGCGTCTGGTACAGCCACCGTGCCGATACCTGGAAGATTCGACCCGGCAACTGGCTCGGTCAAGGCGAACGCCGAGAGTTCGCGTCCCTTCGCCAGCACGGGGAGCAATTCATCTCGCATCGCCGGCGCGGCGTAGCCCACGATCGGGCGGATGCCGTTGGCGTTGTGGATGAACACCAGCGACGCCAGGCTCAGGTCGATCGCCGAGAGCTGTTCGAGGACGCGCATGAAATCGCTGTTCCGCAGGGCCAGCCCTCCGTACTCTTCCGGAACCTGCATTCCCAGGATGCCCCGGTTGCCCAGATCCAGGATCACGAATGGCGGAACGCACCGTCGCTCGTCGAACAGCCGGGAGTCGATGCGCTCTTCGGAGTAGTGGCGAAGCCAATCGATCAGCTCGTCGGCTCGTCTGCGGCTGACGTCGGGCGGGGCCATCACCGGCTTGTGGATCGGTTTCATGATCGATGTCCATCGAGTCGGGTTCAGTGACCTGATGCGGGCTGGTCGAGACGTGTGTTGCCGGCGACCCATTTCGCCAGAACGTCCGAGCTATCCACTTCGAACAGTCGCCGGCAACCATGGCGCTGGACCTTGCCGCTAGCGGTTTTCGGCAGGCTTCCACGGGCCAGAAGCAGGATCGCGTGCACGGGTACTTCGTGCTCCTCGGCAACGGCCTTGCGGATGGCGTCAAGTATTTGAGCGGTATCATCCGGACCTTCGATCGAGCCTCGCTCGATCTCGGCGGCGACTACGAGCCGCTCCTCGCCGTCCGCCATGATAGAGAAGGCGGCAACATCGCTGCGACGCACGTCCGCATGAGCCTTCTCAACGGTCCACTCAATGTCCTGGGGATAATGATTCGTCCCCGCGATGATGATCAGATCCTTGATGCGGCTGGTGACGAACAACTCGCCGTCCAGGACAAATCCGAGGTCGCCCGTACGCAAAAAAGGCCCTTTTCCGGTGTCGGCCAGATAGGCATGGAACGTGGCCCTCGTCTCGTCGTCGCGCCGCCAGTAGCCCTGAGCGACGCTTGGGTCAGAAATCCAGATCTCGCCGACCCGGTCGCTCGTGCGGAGCGTCGATGTTTCGGGATCGACGATCACCACCGCGAACTCGCAGACGATTCGCCCGCAACTCACGACTTCCCGCGCCGGCCGGCCGTCGTCGGTGGACTCGACAACGCGGTTCTCTCCCAGTGCCTCGGCCTGGAAGCGACCAATCCGGGGTAGCATTGATGGCGAGCAGCACGAGACCATCAGTGTCGCCTCTGCCAGGCCGTACGCAGGACAGAACGCCTCCCATTGGAAGCCTTGTGGGGCAAAGGCACGGCGGAATCTTTCGAGGACTCTCGGGTTGATCGGCTCGGCACCGTTGCCGGCGGACCGGAGACAGCCGAGGTCAAGCTGGGCAAGCTGCTCGGGTTTGATCCGGCGCACACATTGATCGTAGGCGAAATTCGGCGCCTGGGTGTGGGTCGCTCGCTGTCGTGAGATCGCCTGGAGCCAGTTGAACGGCCGCTTGAGAAAGGAGAATGGCGACATCACATAGCCGGGCGTCCCGTTGAAGATCGGCTCCAGCAGTCCCTCGATCAGCCCGTAATCGTGGAAGTTCGGCAGCCAGGTGACACTGACGCTCTGGGGCGTGTACTCGCAAACTCTTTGGAGATAGGCCAGATGGTGCACCACGTTTCCATGGCTGATCATGACTCCCTTGGGACTTGTAGTCGAACCCGAAGTGTACTGCAGATAGGCCACGTCTTCGGCCGAGAGAGCGGGCTCAAGCCATGAGCTTGACTCATCCTGGGGGATCTCCCCGATGTCGAGATACGCGATCGACTCCAACCCGGGAACATCGTTATCCGAGCCGGCCACGATTGAGCGGTTTGTTGCATTGGAAATCACGACCGAGACGCCCGCATCCACGGCAATCGAGCGCAGCCGCGGCAGGGTCCGCTTGAGCCGGCTGGCCTCCGGAGGTGGCGCGGGAATCGCAATCACACCGGCATACATGCAGCCGAAGAAAGCCTTGAGGAAATCCAGGCCGGCAGGAAAGAGCAAAATTGCGCGAGCTCCCCGGGAGATCGACGCTTGGAGTCTCGTCGCGATCCGCCGTGCCGCCCCGTCCAGCTCGGCATAGGAAAGCCGCTCCGTCTCCCTCCCCCCGTCATTCAAGAACGCGCAGGCCATGCTGCTGGGCAATTCCCGCGCTCGCTGGCGCAGGAGTTCCACCAAGGTAGCAACCGATTCCGGCTCCCAGCTCCGGTGTCCCGATGCGATCGGTTCCCGTTCGATCTTCTCCAAGATGGTCATGCGGAAAGTGGCCTCCGATCGGGTGCCAACAGAAGATCCACGGCATCAGAGTGATGATCAGATAAATTAAGCACGCTATTGTAATGACTGATTGTCTATGTCAACTGGGTTCAAACCGGATTCGCAGTGAGTCGTCCGGGCCGACCATGGTTCCGTACCGCACGTCAGGTCCTCCTGGATCTTCGAGGACAAGCCGTCCGTGCGCGAGGATCGTCGCCAGCACGAGCTTCATCTCCAACGGGGCGAGGGTTGTCCCCAGGCAGCGGCGGTTGCCTCCCCCGAATGGAAAGTACTCGTAGGGGCTGAATCGCCGCGAGAGGAACCGATCCGGTCGAAAGGCGAGCGGCTCCGGGAAAAGATCCTCGCGGCGATGCGTCAGGTACGCGGACGGTGCGACGTTGATACCGGCATCGATCTGATAACCCTGGATCTCCATGGGTGCCGTCAATCGTCGACCTTCGACCGTGGGCAAGATCGGATGGATTCGCAAGACTTCCTGGCAAGTTGCCGCGAGATAAGGCAATTGCAAAACTGCCAGCGGATTGGATTCGTCACCTACCGCGGACAGCTCCTCGCAGAGTGCGGATTGGACCTGCGGCGATCTTGCAACCCAGGCGAGCAGCCAGGAGACGGCGAAAGCGATCGGATCGACCGCAGTAATCGTCAGAGTCAGTATCTGATCCTGTATCTCGACTTCCGTGAGTGCCTGGCCGTCCTCGTCCCGCGACGCCAGCAGGTGGTCGAGCAGGTCGGGTTTGCGATCGAGACCTTCGAACTCTCGACGATACTCGAGTTCGCTGGAAATCAACTTGCGTAGTCGAGGCTGAAGGCGGCTCAGATTTGCCCAGGGCTTCCACCCTCTGCGGTCGCGCCAGACCTCAGTCACGAACAACCCCTCGATCAGCGCACCGGCTTCCTGACGGTCGCCAAAGACGATTTGCGACAAGATGTGGAGTGCGAATTTGTGTATCAGCGGAGGTACCTGCTGCGACGGATTTGTGGACCAGGCGTCGACCATCTGTCGAGTAACCATGCAGATTTCCCGCGCCCGCGTTTCCAGATTTTCATGGCAGAGCAGCGGCGCTATTGTCCGCTTGAGCCGCAGGTGCCGTTCGCCGTCCAGCAAGAACAGTGCGTGATCCCCCATCACGAAACGATAGCTTTCGTTGAAATGCTGACACGCAAACAGATGGGGCGGTGATTGGAAGATGGTTCTGACTGCTTCCGGGTGGCTGAACATGACTGTCGAACCCAGAGCACCCAGTTGCAGCGTGAACACGTCCCCGAACTGACGGGCGCAGGCGTCCAGCAGCTCGAGCGGCCGTTCAATCCATTGTCGGGCTTGTTGCTCGGGCGAAATCTCGGGCCCTGGGGGCAGGGAAGCGTTCACCGTCGTCATGAAATTCATGGTTCCTTGAGAGGCAGAGTCGTAGTGAGCTTGCATCAAGAGGGGGACAATTCCCAACAGGTTGTGAGCTTCCTGGTACCGGCCTCCCGGAATGCTTTGGTCGTGCAGGATCATCGGTAGTCGACGGAACCGGAGGAATTTTCAGTCGTCCCACGACTTCTGCCCCGGATGAACCGTCATGAGCGTTGCAAGGGCCAAGAAGATTGAGTTCGGTCTTGGACGGTTTTTGAAGCTGAGCAGTCGCTGTCGAACTTATTCGGCGATCTGTGTTGATCTTTGTCCCGTCGCAATGGAGAGATCCGACGGAGCATGAGTCATTGAGTTCGGTAATATTTCGATCTTGTTCGCTTACGTCTGAGTCGAGATGGCACAATGAAGCAAGATTTTACATCTCGAGGCTGCCGGTGCAATACCCTACTGGCTTCTTTTGCTTAGTCGAGGGCTCACAACGCGTCCTTCCGGGAAAGAGATGCACCATTGCACCTGGGGCATGGAGCAGGTGATCACGATGCCAGCCATTTGAGTCGTCTATGACCTGAAGGGCGATGACACTCAGCATATTTGAGAAGTTACGATTCAAACAGCTGTTTCTTGCCGGCATTGCGTATGCTATGGTAATTACTCGAAAACAAGCAGCGCATCTCTTGCGAGAAGAAAACTCAGGCGAGCAGAGCCGTCAACGGCCCGGCGGCAACGGACTGGGTGAGGGCCGGCGAAACTGGAACGCCAATTGTGAGGGACAACCAAGCAAATCTGTGCGCAGGGACCATGGTGAATTGTGCTGATCCTTTTTGAGTCTTTGCCCGGAAACCATTGTTTGAAACCTCGACATTTCGCGGAAGATCCGTGCCCCTGATGCCTTCTGGTCTTCACGACGACAGGTGCGGGTTCGAAGTGTAACACCAGTTGAACGATGCCGAGTCAGTGGCAGACGGCTCGGGCTGGACTCTGATCTTGCTGGCTCGATGACATTTATCTGTAGGAGTTCCTTATAAATTTAACATGTGTCTAGTATAAAACATGACAGGTTGCTTGCGTGTGCGCCGTTATTTCTGATCGGAAGCGGGTCGAATGGCTCAAGCGTCTCATCTGATGGCCACCAAACGAGAGATCTGATCGCCGTGTCCAGACTCCCGGATTCATTGCGAGTGTGAGAGAGTTATGAGCATGCATATTGGCTGCTTGGTGAACTGGTATCCTCAGCCCAGTCTCACCTGGATTCGCGGCGAGGTGAGGGCCCTGGAAGAACTTGGGGTGTTCGCTCATCGGGTCACGATCCGCTCGTGGAAGGGACCACTCTTCGACGAGAACGACATTGCAGAGCGAGAACAGACTCGGGCCTTGCTTGATGCGGGAGTGCCAAGGTTTCTGTGGGCGGTCTTCAGTACGGTATTGAGCCGTCCTTTCGCCTTTACCCGCGCTGAGGATGGCCGTGAAAGTGGGACGTGTTGATGAGCGAGGCCTGTTGCGGAACCTCGTTTACTTGTCCGAGGCGTGCGTGCTGCGAGGCTGGATGAACGAGCTGGGTGTCGAGCACATTCACACGAACTTCGGCACCAACTCGGCAACGGTGGCCATGCTTTGCCGGTTGCTCGGAGGGCCATCCTACAGCTTCACAATCCACGGTCCAGAAGAGTTTGATAACCCTCAGGGGAATTGTCTGCGCGAGAAGATCCGGCACTCTCGGTTCACTGTTGCGATCAGTAAATTCACCCGAAGCCAGCTCTACCGCTGGGCCGATCGTCAGGACTGGTCCAAGATCCACGTGATTCGAGTCGGAGTCGGTGACTTGTACAAAGGGCAGGGACCAAGCCCAATTCCGTCCGTTCCTCGGCTTGTCAACATCGGCCGGCTCGTAGAGCAGAAAGGACAGGTGGTCTTGTTGCAGGCCGCGGCGCAGCTCCGCGATCGCGGAGTCGAATTCGAGGTTGTCATCGTCGGCGATGGCCCGATGCGCGAGGAGCTTCAACAATTGATCGAGCAGCATTCCCTGCAACGGCAAGTCCGGATCACGGGTTTCCTCAGTAACCAGAAAGTGTTCGAGGAACTCCTTGCCGCTCGCGCCCTGGTCCTGCCCAGCTTTGCGGAGGGGCTGCCCGTTGTGATCTTCGAATCTCTGGCTTTGGGCCGTCCGGTGATCACGACCAGCATTGCCGGCCACCCCGAGTTGATCGAGTCTGGAGTCAACGGCTGGCTTGTACCAGCCGGCGACGTCGAGTCTTTGGTCGAGGCCATGACCGATGCCCTGGAAGCCAAACCCGAAATTCTGGAGAGAATGGGCCAGGCGGGCGCGCAGCGAGTCATCGAGCAGCATGACTTTCATAGATCAGCCAAGAAGCTCATCGAACTCTTCCAGAGTAGTCCCGAGGCTCAAGCGGCTTCGAACGTCGTCGCCTTCAAAGGCCATCTTGCCGCCCTGCTGAAGAGCAGGCCGCCAGCGCAGGCACGATCGATTGGGCCGGATTAGTCGTTGTTCCTCGCTCGGGGTCCGTGGCAACCAGGCAGCGACATCGAGGTTGGATCTGTCCCTGGTCGCTCTCAATTTCAGGTCGGTCCATAAGTCAGCCAGACTCAGTTCAAAGGTGCTGGGCGGTTTCCATCCTGTATGGCAAGATCAGAAAAGCCCGAAGGCTTGACGATCGGGAGATAGCCCCGCGAGCGGCGGGCTCTTGACTTGAACTTGGTAGCCATGCGAACACCTCCTGGAAAAGGGACTGGAAAAGTCCCAATTGCCGCAGAGTAGTCCGGATGGCGCAGTGAGAAGAAGAGATTCTCTCAAGGAAACCACATACCAGGGGTCGTCACTGATTGTTGAGGCTTGGCACCGGGGGCATTGCCAGGGGCCATTCACATTCTGTCGCCTGGGAAACGTGGATGACCCTCCTGCCGGGTGGCCGCGACACTCCCTGAGGGCGGCAGAACAATCAACGTCAGAACAATCAATGTCAGTTCTACTTTCCCTCGGTGACAATAGATATTCGCTTCAAAAAACGACCTGACACCAATTATTCCCCTAACACCGATAATTCCCCGTGAGACTGACGACCGAATTAGAACTCGGCGACCTTTGAGACGATAATGTTGACGACACCGAGGTAAATCCGAGTAACCAACATTTTACATCTCTATGTATCATTACACGTAAGGAACCGTGTCGCACTCTCTTCAACCGCACTCGCCCTGTTACTGGCGTTCGTCGCTCCGGGATGCGACCATGGGTCAAGCTGCTTCCTTCTACGACGGTGGTCTGAGGCCCTGAGATGATGAACGCCGACAAGTCTTGCTGCCTGAGCCTTCGCTCGCTTCCATTTGGGACGATCGCGCTTTTGGCCCTTGTCTTACCTGCACAGCGCTCTGCGGCTGATGAGGCGGAACGAGCAAAGGTCCGGGTCACGTTCGGACATCGATGCCCGTGGCGACGGCCTTTCCGGTGCGCTTCCTCGCCGGGGCGGGCTCGATCGAAATCAAGGCCCTGGTGGGAGTCGATCTGGAAGAGAACGACTCGGTGGGCGCAGGCGGACAGCTTCATGTCGGGGCGGGCGATGTGGATGGAGTGGAGGCCCTCGTATCCTGGCGAGAGCCAGCTCGAGCAGAGCGGAAGTTGCATTCGATCTGGGAATATCTTCTCACACATACGAACCCCGGCGCGATCGAGCGAATGCGATCGGATCCAGCCCTTGTCCCCGATTCGCCCGCGCTCACGGTGCAAACAAATCTCGACGGCACGAGCGGTTTCACGATCGGACTGCGGCAACTCCAGCGATCGCGCGCGATGTGGCTCCCCGAGCGCGACGCCTTCGTGACGTTGGGGGATGAGCCCGTGGATTTCGTGAAGCACCTCGCGTCACTCCAGGGACAACGCGTGCTCGACCGCGTGAAGCAAGAGCCGGAGGCGACGCGATCGCGGTTCCTCGGCCTTTGGAAAGACGTGGGCGATCCCAGGGCCTGGAACGTTCCATGGCAATCGTCGTGGCTCGGCACCACGGGGCACATCGTCTGTGTCGCCCCGGCGCACGGCTCGCTCTCCAAGTTCGGCATCGACCGATGGGGAGAGGTTCGGCCCGATCTGGCCTCGGAGCAGAAGTTCCGGTTCGACATCGCATGGCCCGGCCGGACGTGGGCCGGACAGCGGATCACGAACGGCTTGCCGGTGCTCGTCACCAAGCTCGAGAAAGGCGGCCAGGTTAGCGAGCTGGAGCAACTGGCCGTGCCGCTCGCCGCGCGCCGGGGAGGGGAGATGACAATCGTGGCATTCTGCTCACACGTCTCGCACTGACCGGTGCCTCGGGGCCCTTCCGGATCGGTTTTGGGCTCGCGAGCGAATCGCCGGTGCGGCACCTCGATCTGCGAGCGCACGACGGTCGGTGGTCGGTCGTGGACCGGGACACGGGCGACATCTGGCTCTCGATCCAGCCAGGAGAAGGATCAACGTTGCAGACAGCCTCGAAGGCGAGCGATGAAGCAGGCCCATCGGTCGCGTTCGACTGGGTGGGCGACCGGGCCACGAACGAGAAGAGGCAATTGGTTCTCGCGCTGGCCTCTCCTCCGGTTCCTGCAAAGGAACGCACGGCCCTCGATGCGCTCGACTTCTCGCGAGCCCGAACGGCGATGATCCGGTACTGGGAAGACTGGCTCGCGCAGGGGGCTCGCTTCGAAGTGCCGGAGGCGGCGGTCAACGACCTCTTCCGCGCGAACCTGTGGCACGCCCTTCGCCTGCCGCGAACCCAATCGAGCGGTGACGGGCCGCCGCATATGGACTTGCCCTACTCCAACTTTGCCTACGGGCAGCACAACGCGGACTGGCCCATCAATCAGGCCGTGTATGTCGATACTATGCTCTACGGCCTGCGCGGGCATTTCGCGATCGCGGACCAGGAATTCGCCGCGATGTTCCGCACTCAGCAGCAGCCCGACGGGCGCATCGGCGGCTTTGCGAACTGGGGCGTCTATTCGCCTTCGATGCTGTATGCAATCGGAAGAAACTATCTGCTCTCACGCGATCAGGCTTCGTTTCATCGCTTGCTGCCGCAGTCTCTGAAAACGCTGGACTGGTGTCTGGCCGAAGCGGCGAAGGCGCGAGGAAACGCCACGGCCCCGGGCCTGATCCTTGCTCCTTTGAACGATCAGGCGCATGACGAACGCGCCTGGGCTTTCAATCAGGCATATCATGTCGCCGGCCTCGAGATGTTCGCCCGAGCGCTGGCCGAGGATGGCCATCCAAGGGCGGCAGAAGTCCGCGCGGTAGCCGGGACGATGCGACACGACGTGGAATTGGCTTTCGCACGGGCGAGCGTGAATGCGCCCGTCGTCCAGCTCGCTGATGGGAGCTGGATCAACTACGTGCCGTGCGATGCCCTGACTCCGCGCCGATTGCTCGAACAATGGTATCCCACCGACGTGGATACGGGCCCGCTGCATCTGGCACGGTTGTCGGCCATCGACCCTCGCGGCTGGATGGCCGCCGCGATGCTGCACGACCACGAGGACAACCTGTTCCTGAACCAATGGGGCGCCGCGAACGAGCCGGTGTACAATCAGCAAGCCACCGTCTATCTGCTCCGCGACGAGCCCGAGGCCGCCATCCGGGCCTTCTACAGCATGATGGCTTGTGCCTTCTCACACGGACAGCTCGAGCCTATCGAGCATCGCTGGGCCTGGACTCAGTATTTCGGGCCCCCCAGCACCGACGGCGCCTGGTTCGAGCTGTATCGCAACCTGCTGATCGGTGATTCCGCCGACGCGCTCCAGGTCGGCCAGGCCACACCGCGAGCGTGGCTGGAAGACGGTAAGCGCATCCTCATCGAGCGAGCTCCAACCTCCTTCGGCCCGGTGAACGTCCGCATCAGCAGCTCCGCCGCGACCGGCACGATCCACGCGGAGGTCGAATTCCTCTCGAACCGGCGGCCACACACACTGCAAGTGCGATTGCGCCATCCTGCGAAGCGCCTCTTTGCGCGGTCGAGGTGAACGGTGCGTCCTGGTTCGACCTGGATCCTGACAGGGAGTGGATCCAGGTCCCCGCTCCCAAGGGGGCGGTTTACAAGATCACGGGACATTACTAGGATGCGACAGCCATGAAGAGCATCCTCGGAACCGGGTTTTTCGTCCTTCTCAGCGTGATTGTCCGAGGCGGGCCGATCGACCTCGCGGTCGATTTCTCACGCCCCGAGGGCACCTGGGACATGCCGCGGTTCGCGCTCGGACAGCGCGGCTTGCAGAGCGATTCGATGCTCGCGCCGCACGTCAAGGAGCTGAAGGTGCTGCGTCCGCGCACGATCCACCTGTTCCTCGACGGGTACTACCGAATTTATACCGATCACGGGCGGTACGACTTCGCGCGGCTCGACCCCGAGCTGCGGGCCGTCCGCGCGTTGGGGCGCGGCCGATCCTCGCCCTCACGATCAAGCCGCCGCCGCTCTATCCCAAGGTGGACCAGGCGGTCGTTCATCCCATCGATTACAGCGAGTGGGAGAAACTCTGCGAGACCGTGGCGCGGCACTGCCGAGATCAGAATTTCCAGGTCGCCGCGTGGGAGGTGGCCAAGATGGTGGTTCGGCTGGCCGGCCCGGGGCCTCGATCGTCGATCCCGGATTGAATACAATCGCCTTCGGATAGTCGCAGATCATCGAGGGGGCTTCGCGTCGCTCATGAGTGACCACCCGGTGAGCCTGAGACACGCACCAGCCGACAAAAACCACGAGTTTGCCGGGGTAACCATCCCCACGACGACATGGTCGTGGCCCCATTGAGGCAACGTTGAATACGACCCAGACCACCGTCATCGAACCAGGGAACCAGATTCGTCTGCCGGCGGAGTGGGTTGAGGCCCTCGGTCTGCACGACCAGGTTGTTCTGGTCAAGACCGACGAGGGCATCCTGGTCCGTCGCCATTCCGAAGTGACCTGGGACGAGATCTTCGCCAACCGGCTCTCCGCCAGGCCGGGACAGGCCGGAACCGATCCCGAGGTTACGGAGGTGAGCGGGGATGACCTCCTCTTCTAGCCCTCCGCTGGAGTGCGGGCTCGACACGATGGTCCTCGTGTACAGCCTGCTGCAAGGACACCCCGCGACGCCAGCGTGCGAGCAACTCCTCCGCGCCCACGCCGGCTGGTTCACGTCGCCTTTGGTACTGTTCGAGGCCAGGGCCGTCCTGACAAAGGTGTACGGCGAAGACCCGACGCTCGTCACCCAGAAACTCTCCCAGGTTGCTCTGGGACCCATTGCGCTCATCGACCTTGCGGGCACGGATGTCATCACGGTCCTTCAATTGGCGGATACGCATAACCTGGATCTCACGGACGCCGTCCTGCTGCTTCTGGTCCACAGGCAAGGGGCTCGTTTCCTGGCCAGTGATGACCATCGCCTTTCCCTGGTCTGCTCTCAGTTCGGCATCACGCCGCTATCGCCCCTGGACTCCGCTCTCCGCCAGGCGGTCGGCGCCTGGGAAGCTTCTCATCTGCCCCCCAAGGGCCTGCCGCGCGTGCTCCGCCGCGTCCACCAGTGGCTGAGCCACTTGCATCCACAAACCGCTCAAGATTTCTGGTCGCAGACGGGCGGCAGTAGCCATTTACCCTGATCCTTCAACTCACGATCACCACATCCCTCGCGTCGGTGGCTTCGTTCCGGCGGCTCGGGTACTGGATCTGCTCGGAACAGCGTGCACATAGGGGTGCAATGATCACCTGGTCCATCGCCAGATCGAGAGCCGCGACGCAGCGCCGCAGGACAAGAGCCACAAGGACATGCATTGCACCGGTCCAGTCGCAAGAGGGAATGTGGCTGGCCACAGATTTCCTTCCTTGCTGAGCAGGCTCGCCGAGTCATACCCGGCCGGGACGATCGGCTTTCGGTCGTAGGGCGGTTTCGTTTGCTCATGCGCCATCTTGAGGAAGAGCAGGAAAGTGATCCGCTCAACGTAAGCCATGTAGCTCAACCCGTCGTCCCGGAGGATGTGGGCGAAGTTCCAGGCTTTGCTGACAACTTGCTGGGTGTCGGTACTCATCGCAGATCCTTGGCCAGGGTGCTGTCCGTCTGTCCGGAACTCATTGCTGATTCCCAGAATCCGAAGAACATGGTGGACGCGTGTTTAAAATGTCGATACCCTCTGGAGACCCTTGAGGCGATGCGTCATGATGGAGTCTGGAGGGTCAGAACGAAACCCTTTGCTCTCGGTGAGACCATGATGACCAAACTCCGATGCAAGCTCTACCCTGGACAGTTTAGCACCGAGTATGCCGTCGTCGTCGAGGCGTTCGATGGCCGCCGATTGTCGCTCTTTGCTTCGCATGACGACGTCGAGACTGAGGGTGAGCCGACGGAGAGCAATCCCACCGACGGGTGGTTGAACGTGCGGGTGGTGGACCGACAGGGCGGCATCTTCCTGGTCAGGCTGCCCCAGAGCACCATCGAGAACGGACAGCACATTTCGGTCCGCCAGGACCAGCTCCGCCATGCTTCCGAAGCAATAGGCGTGTGAGGGATTGCGCCGGTATGATTCTTTCCAACGTCGAGCTGCAAAGCGCGCTGGACTCCGGCAGACTCATCATCCGGCCCGAACCAACGCCCCGAGTTCTCGACCCGACCGATCCCAATCAGTATTGCCCTTACGACACCCACTCCGTAGACCTCACTCTCGCCGACGAAATTGTCATTCCCGGAGGTGGTCCCTTCACCTTCGACCTGAGCCAACCGGAGCCTTTGGGACCCTTCCTTACCAAGATCTCCGAGCGAGTTTCACTGAACAGCTCAACGGGATTCACGTTGAAACCGAACAGCTTCGTTTTAGCGCGAACACGGGAATATGTGGGACTGCCGATCGATCACCCGGGAAATGGCGGCACCTGCCTCGCGGCCAGGATCGAGGGAAAGAGCAGCCGCGCCCGAGTGGGCCTACTGATTCACTTCACGGCCCCCACTGTCCATCCGGGATGGGCCGGGACCCTTACACTAGAAATGATCAATCTCGGGCCTGCGACCATCCTGCTCCGGCCGGGAATGCCGATCGCACAGTTGATTGTAGAAGAAGTAAGAGGAACGCCTCGCTCCAATCCAAGCCAGTTTCAGGGACAGACGAAGCCGGAGGGCAGCTCATCATGACAAACCTACCTCCTACCTGGTCTGGTCTATCCCGCTCGGGTCTCGGGTCATCATTCGCGGGGTGGGGCCAGTCGGAAGAGAGGATGTCTGTCTCCTCCTCTCATTGAATTCCGCCGTGATCGTGCCTTATGCACTGGACTTCCTTGGGGTCAGACTTCCTTGAGCCGCCGTTGAACGGGCCGGGCCCGCCCGGTGACTCTATTTACAATCCGGTTTCCTTTTGGGGGGTCGAATCATGACCGAAGTGATCGCGGGGATCCCAATCCCCGACAGCAAGCTGGCCCGGGAAGCGATCGACCTGCTGCGCGAGCACGGCAGCCCGCTGCTGATTGCCCACTCCCTGAGAGTCTACCTGTTCGGGGCGCTCCGGGGACGCAACCGCGGTTGGGCGGTCGATCATGAGCTGCTGTATTTCGGGGCTGTGTTCCACGACCTGGGCCTGACCTCGAGGTACCGCAGCCCGGACCACCGGTTCGAGGTCGACGGGGCGAACGCCGCCCGGGACTTCTTGCGGGCCAACGGCATCGACGAACCGACGGCCGGGGTGGTGTGGGACGCGATCGCGTTGCACACGACGCCGGAAATCCCGTGGCACAAGCGCCCGGAGATCGCGCTCGTCACCGGCGGGGTCGAGGCGGATGTCCTCGGCGATGGGCTCGACGAGATCCCGGTCGCCGACCGGGACGCCGTCCTCGCGGCGTACCCGCGCGTCGACTTCAAGCAGGGGATCGTCCGGGCGTTCGCCGACGGCTTCGCCCACAAGCCCGCGACCACTTTCGGGACGATGAACACCGACGTGCTGGAACGGACGCTGCCCGGCTACCGCCGGCCGAACTTCTGCGATCTGATCGCTGCCAACCCGCTGGGAGGGTGATCCATGTCGCTGGTTGATGGCCGGCTAAGGGACATGGCGGAAATAACTTACCGACTTCGTCGCAATCCCAAACCGAGTTGTGGCAAGGTCTCCAGACCTTGCCAATGGCAGGCTGTTCTTCCCATTCCTAATCCTCATCCTAATCTTCATCTTCATCCTCATTCTCATCCCTGTCACCAGAGCGTAGTCCTCGGGGTCTGACCCCAAGAGTCCCCTTTGTCTGAGATGCGATACAGTCTTCCACGAGTTCGAGTGGTCCACGGCCTGCACAGCAGCGTGAAGTCATGAGATGAAGAGCCAGATGCGTTTAACGCGCACGTCTTGAATCTGTGGTGAGCCTGGGTGGGCTACCACCCAGGCCTACCCGGCCCGAAGTTCCTTGGTTCGAGCGCACGATGAAGTGCATGTCCTTCATTTTCCGGTGCCTACGGACTCTTGAGCATCGCCTCCAGGCGATCCCGAAATCCTTGGAGGATCCCGCGGGCCATCGGGGAGCCGGCCGTGTTGAACTGCTCCTCCGGGTCGGACCTGAGGGCATACAGCTCCTCGAGCCCGTCAGCCGAGCGAATATAGTGCATACCCCCGGCGACGAGCGACTTCATCGGGCCCTTGGCGGCCGGCTCGCGGCCCTGGTTGGTGAGGAGCAGTTGCTTACCCGTCTCCATGAGCAGCGGTTCGGGGAGTGGCCGGTCCGGGCTCCAGAACCGGGCCAGTGAACGGCCGGGGAAGGGGGCGTCCCGCCCCAGCGAAAGCAGGTCGACGACCGTGGCCGGCACGTCGCTCAGGCTCACCGGCTCGCCGACCACCCGATTCGCCGGCGCCCCCTTCGGATCCACGATCACCAGAGGGACCTGGACGAGCTGACGGTACAAGCTGCAGCCGTGGAAGAACAAGAGGTGATCGCCAAGGTGCTCGCCGTGATCCGCGGTGACGATCACCAGGGTATCGTCGAGCGCACCGCGCCGGTCGAGCTCATCGAGGAGAATCCCCAGCCGGTGATCAAGATAAGCGATGCAATCGTCATAAACGTCGATAGCCATTCGCACATCTTTGTATTCGAGTCTGGCCTTGTCGGCCGAGTTCCAGCCGAAGAGAATCAGGCGGTCCCGGCATGTCGCCGGCCGGAGCCCGAAGCCCGGGATCGATTGCTCCGGAACCTCATAAGGCGTGTGGGCGTCGTTGTAGTTCAGAAACGCAAAGAACGGGCGTTGCCGCCCATGCCGCCGAGAGAGCCACCCCAGAAATGCATCGTCCACCGCCGCGGCGTTCTTGGCATGCTCCCTGGAGCGTGGCATCAGCTTCTCAAACGAACGCCCGGAGCATTTCTCCAGGACCCTGCCCAGGACGCCGGTCCAGTCGGAGAGTTCGAGCCGACTGCCCAGGGCGACATAGCGGGCGAAGACCTCGTAGAGGTCGATCGGGTAATCCTCGTAATGCGCGAAGCCCCGGGCAAGGCCGCTCTCGCGAGTGCAATAGTCAAGGTTGGCCGCGAACCCCGCGGTGTCATATCCCTGGTCGGCAAGGTATCCGGCAAGCGTGGGGACATCGTCTCGGAGGGGCGATTTCCAGTCGACACCGAGCTCATGGGGCCATCGCCCGGTGAACAAGCTGGCGTGCGCGGGCAGCGTCCAGCAGGAGGTCGAGAACGCCGGGTCGAACCGCACCCCGCGGCGGGCCAGCCGCTCCAGGTTAGGCGTCGTCCGTCGATTGTAGCCGTAGGCGCTCAGATTCCCGGCGCGCACCGTATCCCAGACGATCAGCAGCACGTTGCGGGCGCCGGCAGGCGCGGCAGGCAAGGCGGCCGCTGCCCGATGCTCGGACCAGGCACGGCCGCCGACCGTCACCAGCATGGTCGTCAGCAGAGCCCCGGCGAGCAGTGGAACGGTGCGGTGCGCGAGCCGGAGGAAGGCCTTGCTGTGGTGGACGATCAGCCGGGACGACTGCACGGCCAGACCACCAGACAAGAGCAGCGATGCCCACATATCCAGGGGCAGCCTGGCACTCATGTCGAAGAAGCCGATAAACGAGAGGAGCCCCGCCGCCAGTCCCAGGCGAACGGCCCCCCCGCGGATCCGGGCGATCAGGACGAGCACGATCGCCGGCACCAGCACGAGGACCGTGACCCCGGCGGGGATGATCCAGGCGAAATCGCCGCCCACGCGGTAGAAGTCATCCTTGATCAATCTCCGGTTCGCCACCAGGAAGCCGAGGTCGAGAAAGCCCGCCATCAAGCCGATCCAGGCCGCCAGCACGAGGATCGTCGCCCCCTTCGCGCGGATCGGATGCGATTCGTCGGTTGCCTTGCGCACCATCGAAGTGGGAACACTTTTTGTCGGGTTTCCCGGCTCAAGATCCATCGGAAGGCCCATCTGCCACGGAGCGATGTCACCGGGTGCCACTACACGACACGGAGGCCGCATTTGCAAGACCCGGCGGGGCGTGATGCCTGCGGGAGGAACGAGAATCTGGGTTGCTGACCTTCTGGCAACACGCTGAAAGTAACGCCGATCTTGAGGCCCCGATCATGCGATCATGAGGATGACCTTGCCGACGCTTTGCGGGCGCTGTATATTCCAAGATGCCTTTATTCTTCGAGACATCCCGCCGGAAATTTCATCACGGCCCACCCACGCCTCCGTCCCCTCGAAAAATCGCGGCTAGTGGCCGCCAATCCATCAATGGTGATTACGAACAGATATTGGTCGTTTGATCGAAGACTCTCGAGTCTCCGCTTTGCCAGGCAAAGTTCACCATGGGTAACTGAAGCATACTGGACCGCGGTCGAAAAAGCATCGAAAGCAGTAGACCGATGAAACACGCGTGGTTCGTCCGAACCTTGGGGTTGTTTACCATGTTCGGGTTTGCTGTCGCCGTGGTTGGCTGCGGCTCGGGATCTCAGCAGCCTGCCGGGGAGAATACCAGGCAGGTGAACCGGGATTTTTTCAAAGCGAAGACATCGCAAAACAAGCTGGATGCCGGGGCCAAGGGCCGCACGAGGAAGCGCTGACGACAGCTTGAGGTCGGGAGGATGATTGATCTCTCGCCTCGCCCGTACGGCCCGGTTGCGGAAGGGAAAGAGGGGCCGGTCGTTGCCGTGCGGGTAACACGGGCCCGACGTGGTCTTGGTGCCTCAACTCACTCCGATGCTCTCCATCCGAGGGTGGCGGGCGCACACCGACGATTTAGAGTGGACCAACTCAGGAGAGGAATTGATTATGAAAACGCAGGCGCGTCGCGGTTTCACGCTGATCGAGCTCCTCGTCGTGATCGCGATTATCGCGGTCCTGATCTCGCTTCTGCTCCCCGCCGTGCAATCGGCCCGCGAGGCAGCACGGCGAGCCCAGTGCAGCAACAACTTGAAGCAGATCGGCCTGGCCATGCAGAACTACCACACCGCGATCGGGAAGTTCCCGTCGAATAGCAACCAGACCTCGGGCGGGGGCGGCTCTTATGGCGCCCCCTACCAGGCGAGTTGGGGAACCTGGAGCGCCGCGGCAATGATGCTGCCTTTCCTCGAACAAGGGCCGCTGTATAACGCGGCCAACTTTAGCTGGGTGTCGGGCTGGGCCCTTGGCTATAGCATCAACTCCTCGGTCACCAACACCACCGTCGCGGGGTTCATCTGCCCCTCCGACGGTATGTCGCCCATCCAAATCACACCCTCGGCCACTGCGGCGAATGATGGCGCGAACAACAACTACTTTGCCTCGGTGGGCACATCGACGCAATACTGGCAGCCCGACACCACGGGAGTCTTCACTTACGGCAACGGCGGCACTATACCCGGCCACACCTACGGCATCCAAAACATTACCGACGGGGCCTCCAATACGATCGCGTACGGGGAAGCGCTGGTCGGAGACTTCTCAATCCAGTTCGTGAAGTGGCGGGATGGCCCGCTGGTCTCGTCGCCCATTGTCGCATTTCTTCAGGATGCTTCAACGAACCCCGCCGGCGTGTCGACCGACCTTCAGAACTGCGCGGCGGCCTTTCTGACACCTCCCACCGCTGCCGTTGGCAACATCAAGGGGATGCGGTCGGCGGCAGAACGACCCCAGCTTCAGCCTGATCAACACAATCGTGCCACCGAGCTCGACTCAGTATCCGTTTGGCTGGTGCTTTCTGGGCTCCACCGCTTCAAATAACTCCATCGCCGGTCAATACCAGAACGCCAACAGCAACCACCCCGGCGGCGCCAATTTCCTGTTCTGCGATGGCAGTGTGCACTTCATCAAGTCGTCGATCTCCATGGGGACCTACTGGGCGCTGGGGACCAAGGCCAACGGCGAGGTCATTTCGTCCGATAGTTACTAATCTTTGTCGCTGCCCCGCCCGACGAGCCTGATGGGGCCTCCATCAGCGTGCTCCTCGGGCCGGGCTCATGCTGTCGGTATTGGGCCGGGCCAATCGTCCAGGCTGAAGCAGTGCCTGCAAGCATTAGCTCGCGGCTCGATCGGCCATTGGGTACGAAGCCTCATTTCCGTGCGGTTCGAAAATGGTACCCGGCATGGTCAACTTGATACATGTCGGAGTCGATATACCGGGATTGGATATGTCTTGGCGATAATTGACTTGTTGTTGTATTTATAAACCAGAGAATCCATGTCAACAGGATGGAGGAATTGCATTTCGATTTGATCAATTTTTTCCGCCTTAATCCGCTTGGATAGTTGATTTGCCATGTAGATTGTCAGTGCACGTTTCCCGGCACCAGCTCCGCCAAGTGGACGACCCATCCTGTTGAAGTCAGTCTCGTACCTCTTCGCGAACTCAATGGCGATTTGATAAATGGTTAGAGAATACGGGTTGGCGCCAGCAGAGGCAGTGAGGGACTTCAAGATTTCCAGAATCCTTCCTTCCATCTCGTACTGATACCAATCTGCCTCAGCAGTAGTCTTGCCGCCATCCCTCAAAGCCTGAAGATCTTCGATCCAGTTTTTGGCCGCTTCAACCTGGTCGATCGTGGGCAAGTTTCCATAGTTCGATACCATGCGACCAGGCTGATAGCCGCGGGCATAAGCCAGCATCCGATCCAGTATCGAGTCCGGTAGATCACTGAGTACCAAGCCGGGATCATCAGGGTCGATCATTTGGATGCATTGGATTACGAGATGGTCAGAGGTGATGGCACCTTTCTCATACATTGAGACAATCGAAGAAATCATTCGAACGCCTCTCCTCTCATCTTATCAACCATCTGGTCCGCGATGTCCCATGCCTGGTCATGCAAATTTCCTGGTCTTCCTGGTTCAGTATGCATTACATAATCGTCTATTGAGATATCACCTGTCTCAAGCAGCGGCCTCAAGGTGAGGATTTCGTGCATTTCGTGAGCAAGAACGGCCACGATTGCCTCGTCACTCCTCAATATGCCGGACCAGATTCTGAATGGCACCTTGCGAGTCAGGTCGTGCACCAAGTCCGACCAGTAGACGTGTTCGCCAGAGGGCTTGTCCACTCTGGGTCCCCGAGCGGTAAGATGCTTGTCAAGCTCGCCCAATTCATCGATATGAAAGTCAAGGTCGTCTGGGATTACAACCCCATGTTTCTTGGCGATGTGTACCGCCTCCTCGATAGTCCTGATCTGGCCGTCTGGATTGTCCTTCCACTCTCTCTTGGGATATTGCCCGGCGACCATGGTCCACCTTGACTGGCAATCCATGCGCGACGGGCTGGCGCTGAGCCAGCCCGACGCAAAACTTGGCTCACGCGTGGACCCGCACGGCCTTGATGGCCTCAAGCACTTGCTTGGCGCAGGCGGGGATCGGGGTGCCGGGGCCGAAAATTCCGGCGGCGCCCGCCTGGTAGAGGAACTCGTAATCCTGGGCGGGAATCACACCGCCCACGAAGACGATGATGTCTTCGGCTCCCTGGTCCTTGAGCGCCTGCACCAGGGCCGGCACCAGGGTCTTGTGGCCGGCGGCCAGCGTCGACACGCCGATCGCGTGGCAATCGTTTTCGATTGCCTGACGGGCCGCCTCTTCGGGTGTCTGGAAGAGCGGGCCGATGTCGATGTCGAAGCCGAGGTCGGCCAGGGCCGTGGCCACCACTTTGGCGCCGCGGTCGTGCCCGTCCTGACCGAGCTTGGCGACCATTACCCGCGGGCGCCGGCCTTCGGCCGTGGCGAAGGCCTCGACCTCGGCCTTCAAGTCGTCCCATTCCTGGTCCATGCCGTAAGCCGCTCCATACACGCCGGAAATCACCTGGTTGGTGGCGCGGAACCGGCCCCAGACCTTCTCCAGGGCGTCGGAAACCTCACCCACCGTGGCCCGCGCCCGGATCGCCTGCACGGTCGCGTCCAGGATGTTCCCCTCGCCGCTTCGTGCGCAGGCCGTCAAGGCTTCCAGCGCTTTCTGCACGGCCGCGGAATCGCGACTGGCGCGAATTTTCTTGAGCCGTTCGATCTGCGAATCCCGCACGGCCGAGTTGTCAATCTCGCGGAACTCGACGGGATCTTCCTTGGCGAGCCGGTACTTGTTCACGCCGACGATGACATCCTTGCCCGAGTCGATCTTGGCCTGCTTGTCGGCCGCGCATTCCTCGATCTTGAGCTTGGCCCAGCCCGACTCGACGGCCTTGGTCATGCCGCCCATACCCTCCACTTCCTCGATGATCGCCCAGGCCTGATCGGCCATGTCCTGCGTCAGCTTCTCCATCAGATACGAGCCGGCCCAGGGATCGACAACGTTGCAGATGTGCGTCTCTTCCTGGATGATGATCTGGGTGTTGCCGCGATCCGGGCGGAGAAGTCCGAAGGCAGCGCGATGGCCTCGTCGAACGAGTTGGTGTGCAGCGATTGGGTCCCGCCGAAAACCGCGGCCATCGCCTCGACGGCTGTCCGCACCACGTTGTTGTACGGGTCTTGCTCGGTCAGCGACCAGCCCGAAGTCTGGCAATGCGTCCGCAGCATCATCGACTTCGGCTTCTTGGGATTGAATGCCTTCATGATTCGCCACCAGAGCAGCCGGGCGGCGCGAAGCTTGGCAACCTCGAGGTAGAAGTTCATGCCGATGGCGAAGAAGAAGCTGAGGCGGCCGGCGAATTCATCAACGTCCAGACCCTTGGCCAGCGCGGTCTTCACATATTCCTTGCCGTCGGCCAGGGTAAAAGCCAGTTCGAGCGATTGCGTGGCGCCTGCCTCTTGCATGTGGTAGCCGGAGATCGAGATCGAGTTGAACCTCGGCATGTGATGCGCCGTGTACTCGATGATATCCGCGACGATCCGCATCGACGGCTCGGGCGGGTAGATATAGGTGTTG
Source organism: uncultured Planctomycetaceae bacterium (assembly GCA_963797295.1). Lineage (GTDB taxonomy): Bacteria > Planctomycetota > Planctomycetia > Isosphaerales > Isosphaeraceae > Aquisphaera. The sequence continues at coordinate 538,209 of CAWCPP010000045.1, read as the reverse complement.
CGCACCATGAACTCTTTGAGGATGTCGTTCTGGATGGTTCCCGAGAGCTTTTCTTGCGGGATGCCCTGTTCCTCGGCGGCCACGATGTAGCCCGCCAGCACCGGCAGCACCGCGCCGTTCATGGTCATCGAAACCGAGATCTTATCGAGCGGGATGCCGCCGAAGAGGATTTTCATATCCTCAACGGAATCGATCGCCACGCCTGCCTTGCCCACGTCGCCCTGGACGCGGGGGTGGTCCGAGTCGTACCCGCGATGGGTTGCCAGGTCGAACGCCACCGAGATGCCCTGTCCGCCGCCCGCGAGCGCCCGCTTGTAGAACGCGTTCGATTCCTCGGCCGTGGAGAACCCTGCGTACTGGCGAATGGTCCACGGGCGGACCGCGTACATGGTGGCCTGCGGCCCGCGCACAAACGGCTCAAAGCCGGGTAGCGTATCGGTGTACGGCAATCCCTCTACATCCTTGTGCGTGTACAACGGCTTGACGATGATGCCTTCGGGAGTCTTCCAGTCGAGGGAAGCGACATTGCCCCCCGGCGCGGACTTCGCCGCCGACTTTTGCCACACGTCAAGGTTCGTGGAATTCAACAATTTCTCACTCATGGTCGGACCTCAAAGGCCGTGTCGTTTGCGAAACCGATCATCCGGAAACGGTTGTTCGCTGCCGCGCGAAGTCCCGAATTCCCGGGACATGCCTCACCAACCCGTTCACTTCCAGAAAACGCTCGATGTGAGGCTCTTGAGCGCCGATGACCGTGCGAACCTCGCGGAACGGGAGAGTCTTTCACGCGGACGCTTGCGGATGATCATCAAGGCGCCTTCTCCCTCAGACGATACCGCAAAACCGACCCGAGATCTATCGTGCAACGCTATCGAGCACGAGTTTTTCGCATGGTCAGTCTCTGGTTGAGACACCCTTGAAGCACAACATTCAAGAATTTCCCGAGGTGTGGCTTCGCCTGCACTGATGGCAGCTCGCAATCGTGCTTCACGGCTTGGCCACGCCGCTCAGTCTTCTTGGAAACTGCAACGAGCAATAGCTTCCCGCAAGGGAGACTCGAGGAATGCCGAACCCGGGTGAATCAGGCTGCCAAATCTCTTCGCGCAGCGCTCGGGGGGTTTTCTTACGCCTATACGGAAGGCGAGCCGGGCGAGGTAGAATCGACCTCTCACCAGTCAACTCCACGGGGGTCGCGGTCCGTTGTGCTGACGTCCGCCGTCAATTGCGATCTATTTTCGGATATCTTCACAGTCCATTCAACATTTGAAGTCACCTGCTCCGGGACTCGCACAGTCCGCCATCGTGACCTTAATTGGTTTCATCTCCATCATTCAGGAGGCGTGAAAAATGTTTCGATCTATCCGTCCGGAGTCGGGGTGTGGGCCGGCAAGAAGTCGCTTTTCCCATAGTCTGGTTGCCCTGATCACCACGGCATCGCTCTGCGTGTTGCTACTCGCGATACCAACGGCACCGGGCCAGGCACCGGTGACCCGATCGACGGCAACGCCAATACCGCCCAAAAGCACTCTACCAAAGGGAATACCGTCGCCTGCTGCACCGAAGGGGATCGCCTCGCCACCTCGGTACGCCTTCTCCGCTGCACGTTCCGGCAATACCGGCTTGATCATTGGCCGAGGGGACAAGCAGGAAATTCTCGATCTGGAACCCGCGGTTGCCCAGGCCGAGCTGATCTTGGCGGTCCGGCTCGTGGATGTGACTGAAACAAAGATCGTCCAGGGAGGGCGAAACGTCCAGATCACCGAGCAATATCGTTTCGAGCCAGTCCGGGTTCTCAAAGGGATCTTCGCCCGCGAGTCGCTCCTGCTGACGGGTCAAGACTTGGGAATCTACCGCTTTGCCGACAGTTCGGATCGTTTGACTCGCGGGCAGCTCATGCTGGTGTTGCTGGGCCGGCAAGGACAGAACTACTTCAACTGCAATGGCGCCCCGACACTCGGCCAATCGATCCCGAGGTTGGCCAGCAAGGACGACCCGCTGCTGACAACCGTCAAGGTGCTGATCAGCATGACGCGCAAGCGCGACCGCGGTGAGCGAGTGACTCTCTTGCGCGATGGGCTCAAGTCGGCAGCAGGCCGCAGCGTTGCCCCTCTGCTGCTGGCGATGAGTCGACGCGCCCTGCCGGCGTCGCAAATCGCGGGCGTCGGGGAGGTGATCTTGCCGCACCTGGACGACCGGTCGCCGGCTGTTCGGGAGGTTGCCGCCCTGACGCTGCATGCGATCTTCGATGCTTCGCCGACGAATCAGGCGCAACCGCGAGCGGAGCTCGTGAAGTCCCTCGTGGCTGCGCTGGATCGTTCTGGAGCTGCCGTGGCCGCACGCGTTGCGATCATCGAGGCGATTGGCTCGGCCGGCGAGTCCGCCCACAAAGTCGACGGCGCTATCGCCCGGCTGGGCGTGGACCGCCCGGCCACGACACTGGCCGAGCTGGCGGCTCGACTTCGAGCCCTCGGCAGGCTGCGGGCAGTCGCTCAGACGCGGGAAGTCATCCAGATTTATACGAACATGCCGCTCGACGCTACGGCCGATGTTCAAGAAGCCGCCGGCCAGGCACTCGGCCAGCTTGACCCGCTTGCCGCCGCGACGTTGATATCCTCCCGGCTATCAAAGAAGTGCGATGCTCTGCTGGATGTCACTCTCGAGATCGACCTGCTCGGCCGGCTGCCCGCTCCGATCGCCGTTCCTGAGCTCCTGAAAGCCTGGAGTCGACAGTTGGGACCGCAGGAGTCGCTCGCCTTCGCGAGGCTTGCGCGAAGGTGGCCGATGCCCGGCTCATCCCCGCCATCGCGATGCTGCTCGACCCTCGGCAATGGCAAATCCGTGCAAACGCCATCGACTGCCTTCGCAAGATCGATACGGACGAGGCCGCCAGCGCCCTCTGGCCACACCTCGACGAGGAAGCGGACCTGTCGCGCAAGCTGCAGCTCATCGGATTCCTCGGCCGCCACGGTTTCCGCGATGGCTATTCGCAGGCGATCGAGCACCTCTCTCAGGTGGCTCTACGCGAAGAAGCCGTTCTCGCACTCGCGGCTCTCCGCGAGCCCAGAGCGATTCCCGAGTTGCGGCGGATCTGGGAGACCAGCAACGATCTTTCCTGGAACGCCGCCGCGATTCGCGCACTGGCACGTCTCGGCCAGAAGGATATCACCCCCAGGCTGCTGGAGATCGCCAAGGTACCGGGAGACCCGCTTGCTCCCTCGGCTCTCATTGGCCTCGGCGACCTGCGATCAGCGGACGCGCTCTTGCTTGTCCGCGAAGCGCTCGACTCCCGGAGCGACGAGATGACGATCGCCGCAGCGCGTGCCGCTGCCAGTCTACTCGCGGGCTCGGAGCTCAAATCGGAATCGGTACGCGACCGGCTTGCGAGTCTTCTCATCGACCCCAATGCCTCTCTGCCTGTACGCCAGGCCGCCGTCGAGGCGCTCTCGACACTCAACGATCCGCGTCTTGTCCGCTCCTTGGCAACCGTGGCCCGCGATGCCAACCTCGAAGGCACACCTTTCCTGGCCGAGGTCGAAAGCCTGCTGTCGAAGCTCAGCCCTGGACCCGGGTGACGGACATCGGTGAATGGAGGCCGTGCCGCACATGATCGCCATGTGAGGCGTCCTTCCGGACCACTCCCTCGCATGGGGCTCACATCGAGACCGGTCTGGCGAGCCATGCTCCGGGCCAGCGGACTGATGGAGCCTCCAGTCGACGCGGGTTGCGAAGTTGAGAAAACGTGGGCCGTCACGGTTGCGGTTCCGGGCTGCCCGGCACGTGCGGACGATGCATCGCCCAGCTCGTCTAGGACGGCCAGCACAGAGCCGGTTTCAACTCCTGCGTCATCGTATCCACCAGCCGAGGCATCCGGATCTCTATCGGCATGGTGGTCTTCTTCAAGGTCCGGGGTGTTGACAAAGCTGGCGCAGATTTCCGTTGAAGGGACGGCTACGAGACCCTGGTTTTGTCACGCCTACGCGGCAGACCAAGCAAAGTGATCCTCTTTCTGGCCCAGGTCCTCGATGGATTGTATCCAAGCTCTGCGCTCTCTGGAAACTTGCTCAGCCTTTTGCAGGATACAGCCACAAGAAGTGTGCAGGCGGACCATCCATGATGTAAACTTCATGACACCGAATGTCAGCTCGCCACCGAAGCGACCCAGGCTTCCGTGGTTTGCCTTTGCGAATCTCCCTTGGGAGGCTGAAGAGGAAAACGGAGGCTCTTCATGGAATTTAACCGCCTCGACGTCTCGACCAAGGAACTGGTGTGGGACGACCCCGCCGCTTGGCTGGAACGCTACGCGATCAAGCCGCGCGGACCGGTCGAGGTGATCGACTCGGACATCACCACCCTCACCGCCTCGGCGGACAAGGTGCTCAAAGTCGACGGCCCCGAGCCCTACCTGGTCGATCTCGAGCCCCATTCCTACCATGATACCAGCCTGACGCGGACCCTCTGGTTTCGCCAGGTCGCCCTCGACTATCGTCACGATCTGCCGGTGCTTACCGTCCTGATCCTTCTGTGCAAGGAAGCCAATTCGCCGAGCCTGACCGGCAGTTATGAGCGAAATCTGCCTGACGGATGGCCGACGAATCGGTACAATTACAAAGTCGTACGGCTCTGGCAGGAGGACCCCGAACCCTACCTGTCCGCCCCCGTCAACCTGGTGCCGCTGGCCCCTCTGACCAACGTCCCGGGGTCGGCAGAGGCGTTGCGTAACCTGGTGCGCCGGATGGCCGAACGCATCAATGCCGAGCCACAGCCGAGGGCGGAGAAACTCTGGACGGCGACATATCTGTTGATGGGCTTACGCTTCTCGGAAGAACTGGCTTTTCAGTTGTTGGAAGGAGTGCAGACCATGTCGCAATCGACCACCTATCAGGCCATCTTGCGGGAAGGTCGGCAGGAAGGTCGGCAGGAGGGGAAAATCGAGGGAGAGCAGAAGCTCTTGCTTCGGCTGGGGACCAAGCGGTTCGGCAAGCCGGATGCCGCGACAATCGCCGCGTTTGAGGCTATCCGGGAGCTCGATCGTCTCGAGGCAATCGGCGAACGGATTCTTGACCCGAACATCCAGGATTGGAATGACCTGTTACGTACCTCTTGATCTTCGACGACGTCGATCGCCTGCATTCCGAAGAGAGACGAGGAGACTGTTCACTTTCCGTCGGCCCACTGGTCCAGGCACGCTCTCGCGGCGGCGTCGATGATGGCCTCGGTATCAAGCCCATACTCGCGATAAAGGTCGGGAATATCGCCCGACTGGCCGAAACGGTCGACACCCAGGGCAACAACCCGGTGCGGGGCCACGGCGCCCAGCCAGGAGAGCGTGGCCGGGTGGCCATCGAGAACCGTCACCAGGGCCGCGTCAGGGCAAAGCGCGTTCAGCAAGCTTTCGACCTGGGATCGGGCTTCCGGCTTTCCCTGGCTTCGCGCATGAGTGGCGGCCAGCCAGTCCGCGTGGAGCTGGCCGGCCGATGTGACGACCATCAGCCCGGCTTCGGGGAGATCCTCGCGGATCAGTGAGTGCGCCTCGACGGCTTCGGGAGAGACCACTCCGGAACAGACAATGGCCAGTCTTGCCCCGGGTCCGGGAGGAACCAGCCAGTAACCGCCGCGGACGATGGCGGATTGCAATTCGGCGGTCATCGGCCGGTCCGGCTGGTTCACCGGCCGGGTCGAGAGTCGAAGGTAAACCGAACCGCCGTCCTCATCTTGTAGATGTCCCAACGCCCAGGCAACGATGACTGCCAGCTCGTCCACGAAGGCCGGCTCGAACGCGGTCATTCCGGGCTGGCCCATGCCGATCAGCGGCGTGATCACCGACTGGTGCGCGCCCCCTCCGGAGCCAGGCTGAGGCCCGACGGCGTGGCGACCAGCAGAAACCTCGCACCCTGGTAACACGCGTAATTAAGGGCGTCGAGGCCGCGGCAGATGAAGGGGTCGTAAAGCGTGCCGATGGGGAGCAGACGAACCCCGAACAGCGGGCCGGAAAGCCCGAGGGCGGCCAGCAAGAGAAACAGGTTGTTCTCGGCAATACCCAGCTCGATATGCTGGCCGTCGGGCGACATCTCCCACTTCTGAGCCGACGTGACAGCCTCCTCGCGGAAAACGTCGGCGCGAGTACGGCGAGCGAACAGACCGCGCCGATTGACCCAGGGACCGAGGTTCGTGGACACCGTCACGTCCGGCGAGGTCGTGACGATCCGGTCCGCGAACCCTCCCTGATCTCGTGAGAGCTCATTCAAGAGCCTGCCAAACCCCTCCTGCGTGGACATCCTCTTCCCCAGAGGAATGGTCAGGACCTCGGGCACCGCAAGGCGGGGCGACTCGTGCCGCCGCCCGGCATGCGCGTTGAAGGGCACCTGATCGAGGAACCGCCGGAGCTGGTCCTCGGCAAGGTCAAGGCCGGCGAACGGGTCGTACTCGCAGCCCGGAGCAATCTTCTGGGACTGGCGGTATATCTCCATTTGCTCGGGGCTCATCAGGCCCGAGTGATTATCCTTGTGGCCGGCGAACGGCAGGCCGTAGCCTTTGATCGTGTAGGCGATGAAGCACGTCGGGACGTCGCCTTCCACCGCGTGAAAGGCAGCAAGCACCGATTCCATGTCGTGCCCGCCCAGGTTGGTCATCAGGGCATGCAACGCCGCGTCATCGTGCTCGTCGAGCAACCTGGCGATGCCGGCGGTCGTTCCCAGGTCGCGTCGCAGCCGATCCCGCCAGCCGGCGCCGCCGCGGTAGACCAATGAGGAGTAAAGCGAGTTGGGGCAGTTATCGATCCAGTCCCGCAAGGCCTCGCCGCCTGGCCGCTGGAAGACCTCCTGAAGGCGACGGCCGTATTTCAGCGTCACGACGTTCCAGTCCATCGTTCGAAACGTGCTGTCGATGTGCTGAAAAAGCCGGTCCTCGACCACGTTGTCCAGGCTCTGGCGGTTGTAATCGATGATCCACCAGACATTGCGGACATCGTGTTTCCAACCCTCCAGGAGGGCCTCAAAGACATTCCCCTCGTCGAACTCGGCGTCGCCCGCCAGGGCGATCATCCGGCCGGCGGGCTGATCCTCGGGCAGGAGCCGCTTGAGCCGGAGATAGTCCTGCACCAGCGAGGCAAAAAGCGTGATCGCCACTCCCAGGCCAACTGAACCGGTCGAGAAATCGACCTCGTCACTGTCCTTGGTTCGCGAGGGATACGACTGCGCGCCGCCGAAAGCCCGGAACCGCTCGAGCCGCTCTCGCGACTGCCGTCCCAGCAGGTACTGTATGGCATGAAAGATCGGGCTGGCATGGGGCTTGACCGCAACCCGGTCCTGGGGTCGCAAGACATCGAAATAAAGCGCGGTCATGAGCGTGGCGAGCGAGGCGCAAGACGCCTGGTGGCCACCGACCTTCAGCCCGTCCCGGCTGGGCCGCAGGTGGTTGGCGTTGTGGATCATCCAGGTGGATAGCCAGAGCACCTTTCGCTCCAGAGCGCGAAGACAGACCAGACGCTCGGGATCCGTCGTCTCGGCCGGATCACGACCATCTGCCCCATTGCTCGAGGAAACATCCCGCACTGTGCTCATCGCCGTCTATCCGAATAAAAAGCTGCGGCATCGGAAAGGACATGCGGCATCAACGCTCGTCATCCGCACCCATTGTACCGGAAAACGACAGAACCAGGGTCCTGTCGCTTTGCCTGGCCATCGACGCCCCGATCGCCCGACGCGATTCCTCCGCGAACTGCAACTTCAAACCTCCTGAAGCCAAACCCGGCGACCAGTACGGCCGCGCCGGCAAAGTTTATGATGCAAGTGCAATATCGAAGGCCATGCCGGGGCCCTGCGACCAGAGGTAATTCATGGATTTTACAGGCCGAAAGCACTCTTTGCACTTTTTTTTGCAATCACAGCATTGCCCCCTTGACACACCGTGCGGATCTGTCAAGATGTGACGAGAGAGACTATCGGCGGGTCGGTGGTGAACCCGCTGTTGGCCCGTCGAGAATCTCGGTCGTTGTCAAGGTTTGGGGCGTCCTCGGGAGATCCCGGGACGGCCCTTTTGCACTTTGCGACGATAGCCTGAGCCAGGAGGCGAGAACCATGTTTGAACAAGTATTCGACAATTTTCGCAAGGCAAGCGAGACGACCTTGCAGGCTCAGCAAGACTTGTTTCACCAGTGGATGTCGCAATGGCCCATGATTCCCATGGAGTCCACGGCGGCTGGCAACAAGGTCGCTGTCAACGAGCAAGCGCGGTCATTCCAGAAGCAGTGGACCGACACCGCCACGGCGCTGATGACCAAGCACTGCGAAGCACTTGACGCCCAGTACCGGGCAGGCATCCGCACGATCGAAGCCGCGCTGCGAACCAGCGAGGCCAAGAGCCCCGAGGAGTTTCGGCGCTTGACCGAGGAACTCTGGCGGAAAAGCTTCGAGGTGCTCAAGCAAACCATCGAGAACCAGATTCGCGACTTTCAGATCGCGGTCGAAAAATGGTCCGAGTTGATGACTCAGACAAGCTCGAAGGCATGAGGGTCGTGGCCTGTCGGTTCTCCGGCATGGTCTCGACCCGGTCAACGGGTGGCGTGCTGCCAGGAGAGTTATCAGCATGAGTTCTGATAAAGACAACGAAGGCGTGGGCTCGGCCGCCGACCCGGCGCGGGACTTTCTCGAGTTCTGGAAGAATTATTTCGAGCAGACCGCCATTCAGACCAGGATTCTCCTCGACAGTGTTCAAGGCGGAAAATCCCTCGAGCAGATGCACAACCAGGGGCTCGCCGCACTGAGCCAGAGTCTCGAGAGTTTCATGCGAACACCGGTCTTCCTTGAGGTGCTCAAGCAATCACTCAAGAGAATGACCGATCTCAAACTGATGCAAGACCAGATGGCCCAGGCTGTCTCCCAGCAGACCGGCCTGCCCACGGCAACCGACGTCACGGGCGTCTTCGAGCGGGTCCACAGTGCCGAGCAGACCATCTTGAAGCAACTCGCGAAGCTCGATGAGCGGCTGTCGGCGATCGAGAAGACATTGAATTCAGGCCCGGCAGAGAGGGAGTCGAAACGGAAAAGAGCGACGACCAAAGAAACCAGGGAGGGTGCTTCCCAGGGTCCCGCTGACTGACAGAGTCCTGTTCTCGGACCGAGACATCCGGGCATCCGTGACCCTCAATGCCACGATCCTCGCGGAGGATCTTGCAGACGTCGTGGTCAGGGACAGGAGTGTTTCCGTCGCGGGTTCCCGCGGAGCATGGGCCGGGCCATGATCGGCGATTGGGTCGTCGCCCAAACCGGAGCTGTCGCAAACGAAAGGGCTGAGCAAAGCCGGCGGTTCACGCTGGCCGCAACACTCAGCCCGTTTCCCGGGCCGCGGACTTCAGGCCTTCGGCTCAACACGCAAATTGCAGTGTCCATGACGGTGGAAGCCAGCCGCGCCGAGGACCGTGCGTACGCGTCCTCGGCTCTCTGCGACTTTTCGGACCACCGCGCAGAGAGGTGTTTCGATTGATCTTGATCGCGATGGAGAGGCCAACATGAATATCAAGGGAAAAGCCGCTGTCATCACAGGCGCAGCAAGCGGTATCGGTCAGGCAATTGCCGTCGAACTGGCCGAGCGGGGCATCGGTGCGGTCGGGCTGGTAGATCGTAGTGACGGCGTGATCAACGTCGCCCGGCTCATCAACGACCGCATGGACCGTCCTGTCGCCGAGGCCATGATCGGTGACGTCACTGACGCGGCCTTCCGCCAGAAGACGTACGACCTGATGTGCAGCAAGTACGGGGCACCGGCCGTCTGCGTGCCATGCGCGGGGATCACGCGTGATCAGCTCGCCGTCAAGATGGACAAGCAGACCGGACGAGCATCCATCTATCCGATCGAGAACTTCCGGCTAGTCATGGAGGTCAACCTCGTCGCGCCCGTCTACTGGGCGATCGAGATGATGGCCCGGATCGCCGAGGAACGGCTGCGCAAGGGCAAGGGCCGCTGGGCCGCCGCAGAGGGCATCCAGGGGACCGTGATTTTCATCGGCTCGATCTCGTCGTCGGGCATCCCCGGCCAGGTTTCTTACTCGTCCACGAAGGCCGCTCTCGAGGGTGCCGCTGCCACGTTGTGCAAGGAAGCCATCTACCATGGCGTCCGGTTCGCCACGATCCACCCCGGTTTCACCGATACTCCGATGGTCCGGGCGCTCGGTCAAGAGTATATTGAAAAGAACATTCTACCCTACACCCAGCTCAAGCGGCTGATCGATCCCACCGAGATCGCCGATGCCGTCTACTTCATGATCTGCAACTCGGCGGTCAGTGGCGAGCTCTGGGCCGACGCGGGCTGGCACCCATCCGCCTGATCGATGGCGGAAACCGTGGCGAAACGAGCCTTCGCCGCAACGACAAGATCTGCCAGGCCCCGGTGCCCGGTGCACCGAAGGGCCTGATGGAACATACAGAGAACGACTGCCTGATTTCCAGCCCGATATGGTCGAAAGCCGATGTCCGCTGATCATTCCTGACCCGAGGTCGGGCAACGCGCCGCGCGGGGCGGTCATGGGTCATCGAACATCGACTTTTGGCCCTCTTTGACTTCGGGTTTCTATCCGATCAGGCCTGCTGCTGGCCGTGAAGAGGCAAATCCTGGGAGAGTGAAGTCATGCCCAGAACACGAGTGCAAGTGACCCCCGACCATAACCTGGCCCTCGACCTGGTGCGCACCACCGAGGCCGCCGCGCTGGCCGCGGCCCGCTGGGTTGGCAGGGGGGACAAGATGGCCGCCGACCAGGCGGCCGTGGACGCCATGCGCCTGCTCTTCAACACGGTGCCGTTTGACGGCATCGTCGTGATCGGCGAAGGGGAAAAGGATGAAGCCCCGATGCTCTTCAACGGCGAGGTTCTCGGCACCGGCGTCGCCCCCCCACTCGATGTCGCCGTCGACCCGATCGACGGCACCAGGCTGGTGGCCCGCGGCGAGGCCAATGCCATGTCCGTCGTCGCCGTCGCCCAGCGCGGGGCGATGTTCAACCCGGGGCCGTGCGTCTACATGGAAAAGATCGCCACCGGCCGCGAGGGGAGTGAGGTCATTGACATCACGACTCCCGATCGCCGAGAACGTCCGAAATCTGGCCCGCGCCCGAGGAATGGAACCGGAAGACATCACGGTCGTCTTTCTCGATCGCGACCGGCACAAGGAGTTCATCGAACAGGTCCGGAAGGTGGCGCGCGCGTCTACCTGATCCACGACGGAGACGTGGCCGGCGCGATCACCGCCGCCCAGAGGGGCACCGGTATCGACCTGCTCTACGGCATCGGCGGAACACCCGAGGGCGTCATTGCCGCGGCCGCCTTGAAGTGCCTGGGAGGAGTCATCCAGGGCCGCCTCTATCCCCGCAACGACGAGGAACGCAGGGCCGCGCTCGATGCTGGCTACGACCTGGATCGCGTACTCAGCACCGACGATCTCGTCCAGGGCGAGGATGTGTTCTTCGCCGCCACCGGTATCACCGACGGGGCACTTCTGGAAGGTGTTCGTTACAGCCCCGATGGGGCAACCACCGAATCGATCGTGATGCGGTCGAAGTCCGGCACGATCCGGGTGATCCAGGCCGAACACCGCTGGGATAAGTTGATGCCGATCTCTTCCATCGATTACGCGCCGGAGCGCACCAGCCATCTGGAACCCTTGCTCCGGCCCTCGGCCACCGTTCGCCAGCGCGAAAGCCGGCAGAAGTCCCTGAGGACCTGAATTCAGCATACCGACACCAAGACCCAGGAGATAAATATTTCGTGAATCGATTGGAGGACGAGGTGTCCGCCGAGCCAGACGTGTTGATGACTCGACGGGGGCCTGTCCTTCAGTCGGCCAGGAATCGTTAGCGGTTATGAGCGCTCGCCCCGCGAGACCGTAATCATTCCTCGGATCGAGCAATGCATTGTGTCGGGACGACCAGGTCGTTCCTGCATCTGACCACTTCGCGCGGCTCAGTCTGCGAACACACATCCGGCCAACTGCCCAGCTCAATTCACAAGACCCGTGAAAGACCGCGCAAGGCTTGGTATCATAAAGGACCCTCCGCATCATGACGGAGGCCGACACATGCTTCGCGACGGTGACCCGTGCGATGTCAAAGAAACTGCCATCGCGGTCAACCGATAACGTCAGCGCGAAATCACCTGCATGAGCGTAGCGGCGTCCGGCTGCCAGGTGTGCGGTACGAAGTAACTTAGATACAAGGAGTTACGAATCATGTCACGATTGGTTGAAGTCACGGAACTGGCTCTCCGTGACGGCCACCAGAGCCTTCTCGCCACCCGCATGGCGACGGAAGACCTGGTCGGAGCCTGTGAAGACATCGATCAGGCGGGTTTCTGGAGCGTGGAATGCTGGGGAGGCACACCTACGATTCATGCATCCGATTCCTCAACGAGGACCCTTGGGAACGGCTTCGGAGGTTTCGCAAGCTGATGCCCAACTCCCGTTTGCAAATGCTGCTACGGGGCCAGAACCTGCTCGGCTACCGGCATTACGAGGATACGGTCGTCGATCGCTTCGTGAGCAAGTCGGCCGAAAATGGAATGGACGTCTTCCGCGTCTTCGATGCGCTCAATGACGTGCGGAATATCCGCCGCGCCCTCGACGCGGTTCGCCGCACGGGCAAGCACGCTCAGGGCACAATCTGCTACACAACATCGCCTCTGCACACGGTCGAGAAGTTCGTCGAGATGGCCCAGCGGCTCAAGGACATGGGTTCAGACTCGATCTGCATCAAGGACATGGCGGCATTGCTGAGGCCGCAGCCGGCCTACGACATCGTCAAGGGCATCAAGGAGAAGTGCGGCAAGGACACCATCGTACACGTGCATGTTCACTCCACCACGGGCGTGACGATGGTCAGCCTGATGAAGGCCATCGAGGCGGGCGCCGATATCGTCGACACGGCGATCTCCTCGCTCAGCCTTGGCCCCGGGCACAATCCTACCGAGGCCCTCATCGAGATGCTCCAGGGCACCGAATATACCACGCGGCTGAAGAAAGACCGCCTGCTCAAGATCAAGGATCATTTCGCCAAGGTCCGTCCCAAGTACGCGGCGTTCGAGTCCAAGATCGTCGGCGTCGAGACCGAGATCTTCGATAGCCAGATCCCCGGCGGCATGATCTCCAACATGGAAAGCCAGCTCAAGCAGCAAGGGGCCGGCGCCCGCATGAAGGAAGTGCTCGCCGAGGTGCCCAAGGTGCGCAAGGCCGCGGGTTATCCCCCGCTGGTCACGCCCTCGAGCCAGATCGTCGGTACCCAGGCGGTGTTCAACGTGCTGATGGGCCCCTACAAGGCACTCACCGGCGAGTTTGCCGACCTGATGCTGGGCTACTACGGTGAGACGATCGCCGCGCGCGATCCGGCGATCATCGAGGCGGCCGCCAAGCACGCCAAGAAGGAACCGATCACCACCCGGCCGGCCGATCTGCTCAAGCCCGAATGGGATGAGCTGCGTGCCCAGGCCCTCGTGCTCAAGGGCTGCAACGGATCGGATGAAGACGTGTTAACTTTTGCCATGTTTCCGCAGGTCGCGCCCAAGTTTTTCGGCACCCGCGCCGAGGGGCCGAAGAACGTGGGCAAGGCCGTGGCCGACACCGCCGGGGCCGCCGGGGCCGCCGCCAAGCCGGCCGATGACAAGGCCAAGCCGGCCGATGGCAAGGGACCGATCACCGGACCGGTCACTTACGAGATCAAGATCGGAGACGTTTCGCACAGGGTGAGCGTACAGCCCGCGTGAGCTTTGAAAGGACAAGTCGCTGATGAGTGCCAAGAAGAAGACGATGGAGGATCTGAACAAAGACCTCCGCGCCAAGAAATTGCAACTGGAGCAGGGGGGTGGCCCCGACCGCCAGGCCAAGCAGAGGAAAGAAGGAAAGCAAACCGCACGCGAGCGCGTCGATTCCCTGGTCGATCCCGGCAGCTTCGAGGAGATCGGTCTGTTCGCGGCGCACCGGCAGACGCTCTTTGGAATGGCCGGCAAGGAAGTTCCCGCTGATGGGGTGGTCACCGGCGCTGCCTCGGTCGACGGCCGGCTCGTCCACCTTGCCAGCCAGGACTTCACCGTCCTGGGCGGCTCGGCTGGAGAACTCCACAGCCACAAGGTGGCCGACGTGATGGAGCTGGCGCTGCATACCGGCAGCCCGTTCATCTTCATCAACGATTCGGGCGGGGCCCGCGTCCAGGAAGGCATTGACTCGCTTTCCGGCTATGGACGGGTTTTCTTCACCAACGTCGAGCTTTCCGGAGCTGTCCCTCAGATCTCCCTGATCTGCGGCCCCTGTGCGGGCGGCGCGGCTTACTCGCCGGCCTTGACTGATTTCATCATCATGACCCGCAAGGCCCAGATGTTCATCACCGGGCCCCAGGTCATCAAGCAGGTCACCGGCGAGCAGATCACCGCCGAGGCGCTTGGCGGTGCCGATTCGCACATGGTGCACTCGGGAGTGATTCACTTCATCGCCGAGGACGACGCGGACGCGGTCCAGATTTGCAAGCGTCTGCTCAGCTTCCTGCCCTCGAACAACCTGGAAGAGGCCCCACGCCTGGCCCACGACAACGATGTCGATCCCAACCCCGCTCTGAACAAGATCGTGCCTGTCGACGGTAAGCGCGCCTACGACATGCGTGACGTGATCTGCGGCGTCGTGGATCGGGCCGATTTCCTCGAGGTTCAGGCCGGCCACGCGCCGAACATGATCGTCGGTTTCGGGCGGATTCTGGGCCGCTCGATCGGCATCATCGCCAACCAGCCGGCGGTACTCTCTGGCGCCATCGATATCAACGCGTCGGTGAAGTCGAGCCGCTTCATTCGGTTCTGCAACGCGTTCAACATTCCTTTGGTCACGTTCGTGGACGTGCCCGGGTTCCTCCCCGGCGTGCAGCAGGAGTACGGCGGCATCATTCGCAACGGTGCCAAGATGCTGTTCGCCTACTCGGCGGCCACGGTACCCAAGATCCAAATCATTCTCCGCAAGTCTTATGGCGGCGCCCATCTGGCGATGTGCTCGAAAGACCTCGGCGCGGATCGCGTCTTTGCCTGGCCAACGGCAGAGGTTGCCGTCATGGGGGCCGAAGGCGCCGTGGAGATCGTGTTCCGCAAGGAAGTGGAGGCCGCCGAAGACAAGGCCGGGCGCCGGGCCGAGCTGATCGACACCTACCGCTCGACGTTCTCGACCCCGTACGTGGCGGCCGGCCGCCGGCTGGTCGATGATATCATCGAGCCGGCCGATACGCGCAAGCATCTGGCGCAGGCCCTGGAATACCTTCAAACCAAGCGTGATCACCGGCCGCCGAAGAAGCACGGCTTGATCCCACTGTAACCAGGAGCTTGACATGAAATCGGACACAGTGGATCTGACCAAGGTCGTCGATGCCCTCGAAAGCCTCAGACAGGAATTGAGCAGCCTGGGGAAGCGCGTGGCCGCGCTCGAAGGGGGTGTCGCAGCGCCGGTTGCCAGCGACATAAAAATCAAGAAAGAGGCCGAGACCAAAGCTTCCGGGCTCGCCTCGACGCCACCGCCCGCTCAACCGGCTGTCGCGGAGAAGCTCAGCGACGAGCTTCTTCTGATCATCAGCGCAGCCATCGCGGCCTTCGTCGGCAAGAAGGCTCATATCCGGCAAATTCGCCTGATCGGTTCTGCCGCGTGGGCCCAGCAGGGCCGCGTCACGATCCAGGCGTCGCATGCCCTTTCGGTTTATTCGGCGAGGAGCTAGCTTTGAAACTCAAGATCACAGTGGATGGGAAGCTGTACGAGGTTGACGTCGAGGTTGCCGAGCCGGAACAGCCCCAACCTGGTTATTATCCGCCTCCCGGACAGGCGCGCTTTCCGGCCGCTGCGCCCCTCGCTCCGCCTCCGGCCCCAACGTCGGCGCAGCACCCCCGTCGCCGACGAGGGCAAGGTATGCCGTAGCCCGTTTTCCGGGACCGTGTCCAAGGTCTCAGCCCAGGCCGGACAGACGATCCAGGTCAACGATGTTCTGCTGATCCTCGAAGCCATGAAGATGGAAACCGTGATCACGGCACCCATCGCGGGCAAGGTCGCCAAGGTCAATGTCGCCGTGGGCGACGCCGTGCAGCAGGGACAGGTTCTCGTCGAATTCGACTGAAATCCGGCCCGACCGGGAGACACTGCGCCGGCCGAGGCCGCTCTGGCATTGCGGGTTTTTGCCAGCCCATACAAACAGGAGCGATCATGAAATCCGTCAAAGCAATCAATCATATTGGAATAGCCGTGCGATCGATCGAGGCCCAGCGTCCGTTCTACGAGCAGACGCTCGGGGCCGTGTTCGAGGGCGATGAGCTTGTCGTCGACCAGAAGGTCCGGGTCGGATTCTTCCGGGTCGGCGACGTCCGCCTGGAGCTGCTCGAGCCGTCCGACCCGTCGAGCACGATCGCCAGTTTCATCGAAAAGAAGGGCGAGGGTCTGCACCACGTCGCCTACACCGTGGAGGATATTGAAGCCCGCATTGCAGAGCTCAAGCAGACGGGAGTGCGGATGATCGACGAGGCGCCCCGGCCCGGCGCTCATCACACGCGAATCGCCTTTGTGCACCCCAAGAGCTCGTGCAGCGTTCTCACCGAACTCTGCGAGCCCGTCGCGGATCACGGGCACGTCGGTGACTAGGAGACGTCATTTTCCGCCAGGCCGATGAAAATGGGCCGGTTCGAGCGGGCCAGGGCTCCAGACGCTTGAAGCCGCCGGTCCGCTCTCTTAGAATGCCCTCATAAAGCGGAATTTCCCTGGCCGGCGCGGAGACAGCCCGACCCGGGAAGGGGCCTCGAAACTGCGAGCCGGGCCGAACCTGTCCGGTAGCCCCTTGATGGGTGGAGGTCTCCGGCAGCCGAGCATTTGAGCATGCGTGACCTCTTCGCCTTGCCAGGTTTCATGAAGCGTCCGGACTCGTCCCTTACCGACGTGCGAGTGCGGGCATACAAAAACAGAAATCGCATGATTCACGACGTGGACCGGCGGGGCCAATACCCACCGGTCGCCGGCTTGCTTGCCGGCCTGACCGGCCTGCCTCGCCGGGATCCCCTTCCCTCGAACAGGAACAGGAACTGTCCATGAGTGCGGTCGCCTCGAGTCCCGCCGCTGGACGGAGACGGGTCTATCAAAATCGCCTTCAGAGGATGCTCAACTCCTCGATAGGTCTGAAGATCACCATGGCCCTCACCGGGGTCATTCTTTCCGGCTTCGTCCTGGTTCACATGCTGGGCAATCTTCAGGTTTACCAGGGCGCCGAGGCACTCGACGCCTACGGCAAGCTGTTGCGGAAAGAGCCCGCGCTGCTCTGGACTTTCCGTGCCGTCTTGCTCTCCGCGGTCGGTCTGCACATCTGGGCTTATATCGCCTTGACCCGCAAAAACCTGCAGGCGCGTCCGCAAGCGTATCAAGCGCGAAAGTACAAGGAGTCGAGCTTCGCGTCGCGGTCGATGACCATCACGGGCCCCTTGATCCTCGCATTCATCATTTACCACATCCTGCACCTGACGACCGGCACGGTTCATCCCGATTTTCAGGAAGGCGCTGTTTACCACAACCTGGTCGTCGGTCTCAGGGGCATCGTCGGCGTGATCTATGTCGTCGCGATGATCATGCTGGCATTTCACCTGTGGCACGGAGTCTGGAGCATGTTCCAGACGCTCGGTGCGCCGGAGGACCGCTATCGTTCCCTGGGGCGGCGGTTCGCGACAATCTTCACGATCCTGGTAACGCTGGGGTTCGCCACCGTACCCCTGGCGATCCTGACCGGGTTCCTCAAATAACTTTGAAACGATGGATCAGGAGTGCCCCCCGTGGAACTGAACCCGAACGTACCGGATGGCCCGATCGAGCAGAAGTGGACGAAGCACAAGTTCGACATGAAGCTGGTCAACCCGTCGAACAAGCGGAAATACTCCGTGATCGTCGTCGGCACCGGCCTGGCGGGCGGCTCGGCGGCTGCCACGCTGGCGGAACTGGGCTATCAGGTTTCTTGCTTTTGCTATCAGGATAGCCCGCGCCGTGCCCACTCGATCGCTGCCCAGGGCGGGATCAACGCGGCCAAGAACTACCAGAACGACGGCGACAGCGTCTTCCGGCTATTTTACGACACCGTCAAAGGTGGAGACTTCCGGGCCCGCGAGGCCAACGTTTACCGCCTTGCCGAGGTTTCGGTCAACATCATCGACCAGTGCGTTGCGCAGGGCGTCCCCTTCGCCCGCGAATACGGTGGGCTGCTGGCGAACCGATCATTCGGCGGTGCCCAGGTCTCGCGAACTTTCTATGCCCGCGGCCAGACCGGTCAACAGCTCTTGCTGGGCGCCTACCAGGCCCTCCAGCGTCAGGTGGGGCTGGGCGCGATCAAGATGTTCCCGCGTCACGAGATGCAGGAACTCGTCGTGATCGATGGCAGGGCGCGGGGCATCGTTGCCCGCGACCTGGAAACCGGCGCCGTGGAATCGTATGTCGCCGACGCCGTCATTCTGGCGACTGGCGGGTATGGCACGGTGTTCTACCTGGCGACCTACGCCAAGGGCTGCAACACCACGGCCATCTGGCGGGCCTATAAGAAGGGCGCGGCGTTCGCAAACCCCTGCTACACCCAGATTCACCCGACCTGTATTCCCGTGACCGGCGACCACCAGAGCAAGCTGACTCTCATGTCCGAGTCGCTGCGCAACGACGGCCGGATCTGGGTGTCCAAGAAGAAAGGCGATACGCGCCCTCCAGGACAGATTCCCGAAAACGAGCGGGACTATTACCTGGAGCGCAAGTACCCGAGCTTCGGCAATCTTTCCCCTCGCGACATCTCATCGCGCGCTGCCAAGGAAGTCTGCGACGAAGGCCGAGGAGTTGGCAAGACCGGGCTGGGCGTCTATCTCGATTTCGCTGAAGCGATCAACCGGCTGGGCGTGGCGACGATCCGCGAGCGCTACGGCAACCTCTTCGACATGTACGAGCGAATCACCGACGAAGACCCGTACAAGGTGCCGATGCGCATCTACCCGGCGGTTCACTACACGATGGGTGGACTCTGGGTCGATTATCACCTGATGAGCACAATTCCCGGATGCTTCGTCCTGGGCGAGGCCAACTTCTCGGACCACGGCGCCAACCGGCTGGGAGCCAGCGCTGATGCAGGGACTGGCTGATGGCTACTTTGTCATTCCCTACACGCTCGGCAATTACTTCGCCTCGAACAAGTTCGACAAGATCGACACCGACCACTCCGCCTTCAAGAGCTCCCAGGCGTGGGTCGCCGATCGCACCAGGACGCTGCTGGGCATCAATGGCAAGCGCACCGTCGACGACTTCCACCGCGAGCTCGGCAAGATCATGTGGAACTACTGCGGGATGGGCCGCAACGAGCAGGGGCTGAAGACGGCCCTCGAGAAGATCCCGGCTCTCCGCGAGCAGTTCTGGAAGGATGTTCGCGTTCTGGGCGACGGCAACGAGGTCAATCAGTCGCTCGAGAAGGCAGGTCGGGTCGCCGACTTCCTGGAGCTGGGCGAGCTCATCTGCCTCGATGCCCTGGAACGCCGGGAATCGGCCGGCGGCCACTTCCGCGAGGAATTTCAGACCGAAGAGGGAGAGGCTCGGCGGGACGACGAGAATTTTTGCCACGTCGCGGCCTGGGAATATACCGGCGAAGGCAATCACCCGAACCGGCTCGTCGAACCACTGAATTTTGAGAATGTCCACCTGCAAACCCGCAGCTACAAGTAAGTCGACAGGTGCCGGCAGGCGGGCAGTACGCGATGAAAGATCGGCTAATCCAACGAGTCTTCGAAACGAGCGAACTGTCCCCGCTGGCAATCGAAATGTGACTGAATCCAAGAGCTGAGAGGACGATCCATGGCCGGCAATGGTACGGAAAAGACAATCAACCTGACCTTGAATGTCTGGCGGCAGAAAAACCGCAACTCTCTCGGGAAGTTCGAGACCTACCCCGCGCGATATCAGCACGGACATGTCGTTCCTCGAGATGCTCGACGTGGTCAACGAGCGTCTGATTCTCGAAGGTAAGGAGCCAATCGCCTTTGATCACGACTGCCGCGAGGGGATCTGCGGGCAATGTGGCGTCGTGATCAACGGCGACGCCCACGGACCGAGGCGTGCCACCACGACCTGCCAGCTTCACATGCGCAGCTTCCATAACGGCGAGGTCTTGACCATCGAGCCCTGGCGCGCGGCGGCTTTTCCTGTCGTCAAGGACCTGATGGTCGATCGCAGCGCGTTTGACCGGATCATTGCCAGCGGAGGCTTCGTCTCGGTGCGAACCGGGAATGCCCCCGAGGCCAACGATATTCCCGTGCCCAAAGAATATGCCGATCTGTCCATGGACGCCGCCGCCTGCATCGCCTGCGGCGCCTGTGTGGCCGCCTGTCCGAATGCCTCCGCAATGCTCTTCGTCTCGGCCAAGGTCGGGCATCTGAACCTGCTCCCGCAAGGCGAGCCGGAAAAACACCGCCGCGCCACTTCGATGATCGACCAGATGGACGCCGAAGGATTCGGGAGCTGCACCAACCACGGCGAGTGCGAGGCGGCTTGCCCCAAGGAGATTCGCATGGAATTCATCGCCCGCCTGAATCGCGACTACTTGAAGGCCAGCCTCCACAAGGCAAAACAGGCCGATGCGGCGGGCGCGGTTTGACCGTATGCCGCCACCCTGTTCGGCCAGTCGGCTGCGTGAATCGGTCGATCACCAGTTAAGGCAAGGTCTCTTGGAGTTTCTACCTACCCTCGCTTTTCACCAGGAACCAGTGCGGGGACGGATGTCGAGTGCAGAAGCTTTTCCTATAGGTTCCAGGCCAGCCTCGGCGATCTCAGCTCTGTCTATGACGCGTGATTCTGCGGCTTGCAACGCGCAAGTCCTTTCGCGTCGAGACGCCCGAGATGATTCTTGACGGTCGCGTAATACGCATCGTGTTTCGTGGGTGCAAGAGCGCGACCACCCCGCGGAGTCTGGGGAGTTCGATTAATCAGCACTTGCATCACGTCGAGCTATGCCAGCAGTGACATGAGATGGTTTTCGCGTCATGGGCATCGAGTTCCACATCGCTTCGGGCTGTAAGGCAAAATGTCCCATGAATCAATCCCCGTGGCGATTCGCCCGAACTTGTTCTCTGTCATACATGGTATTACAATAATCTGAGCGGTCTCGAGGTTATTCTCGGGATGGTAATGCATGATTACGCTCCGCGATTTGTTCTGATGGAGTCGTTCGAGCGACGGTGGAAAGCCTTGGGACTCGACGAGGATGATCTTCGCGCGTTGGAGTTTGCGATTCAGCCCGACCCGGATCGGCATCCGGTGATCCGTCAGACTGGGGGTCTACGCAAGATCCGCTTCGCTGCCTCGGGATCGACTCGTGGAAAGAGTGGTTCTTATCGCGTGGGCTACGCGCATTTCCCAAACCCCGGCTTGGTGTTGCTTCTGCTTGTCTGGGCCAAGAACGAGAAGGGTGAACTCTCGAACGCCGAGTGCCATGCCATTTCCGATGCACTGAATCGATTCGAGACTTTGATTCGAACAGGGGCGATCCGATGACCAGACAGAAAGCCGCCGCGGGCAAACTCATCCCGGGGCCGGACGAGATGAAATCAAGGCAATTGCCCGCGGAAAAACTATCCAGGCCGGTTCAGGAGATGGTGGAAGAACTGCACGCTATTTGCGATGCAGTCGAGGCTGGCGTGCGGCTAGAACAGGTTGCGACCGTGCGCACCTGTGCAATTGACGTCCGCTTGCCAGAACTGTCCTCAGCTCAGATCCGTTCGATCCGGAATTCGCTGGGCGTGAGTCAGTCGTTGTTCGCGACTTTCCTGGGAGTCAGGATGCCGACCGTGCGGTCTTGGGAGCAAGGGCAGCGCGTCCCATCTGCAATGGCCCGCCGATTCTTGGGCGTCATCCGCGACGATCCTGAGTACTGGAAAGGGAAGCTGGCCGGAACGTTGTCGCCGCGAAAGAGTGGAGTGGGACGCTGATGGCTACCTTGCGATTGATCCCCCTTGGCGTCGGCGAGGCATTCACGGCCCGTCATTACACGTCCTGCCTGGCGCTGGGAGTTGATGACGACTGGATGCTCATCGACTGCCCGCACCCGGTGCGGAAGATGCTCGTCGAGGGATCGACGGCGGCTGGAACTCCGCTCGATCTGGATCGAATCTCGGCGGTCGCGGTCACCCACCTTCACGCGGACCACTGCTGCGGTCTGGAAGATTATGGCTACTTTTCGTTCTTCGCGCTGAACCGGCGGGCCCGCTTGCTCATGCACCCCGAGGTCTCTGCACAGGTTTGGACCGGCCTGCTTGCCGGAGGAATGGAGTTCTCGCAGGCGACTCCGGGTACACCACCGGTCCGCAAGCAACTCGACGATTATTTCGAGCTGATCAACCTGGACGACGCCGGGCCCGTGACTTTGGGTCCGTTCTCGATCGAGTGCCGACGGACGATTCACGCCGTTCCGACCACGGCCTTCCGCATCCGTGCCGGCGGACGGACTTTCGGCTTCAGCGCCGATACGGCCTACGACCCCACCCTGATCGACTGGCTTGCCCCCGCCGACCTGATCGTCCATGAGGCGACTACGATGCCTCACAGCGGAGTTCACACCCCTTACGAAAAACTGGCATCCCTGCCCCTCAACCTCCGTTCCAGGATGCGACTCACGCACTTGCCTGACGAATTCGACCCGGCCTCAAGCGTGATCGAACCCCTTCGCCAGGGGCGTTGCTACGTGATCTGAGCGGCCACGCTCCGTCGCCGTTTACATTTCTTTACTGAACAACGCTCGGTCTTGCCCTACAATGACCGAATCGCCAGGTCATTCAATCCGGGCTCGCGACCAGCATCAAGAGTCGAAGATCCAGGGACCTGACCCCATCAGAATTCACCGCATTGTCGGAAATCGAACCTTTCAGTCGTCGTGGAGGTGGTAGAGATGAGAATCCTGTCTGGTTTGATCATCCTCGGTGCGCTCGTCGGCACGGTAGCCCGGGCGGAGGACACGCCATCGCCCGCGCTGCTTGTCTTGCACAAGGGCGAGAACGCGATGGCCATCGTTGACCCGGAAAGCGGCAAGATCGCGGGTCATGTCCCCACCGGACAGGACCCTCATGAACTGGCCGTATCCTCTGATGGGAAGCTCGCCTTCGCAAGCAATTACAGCGGCTCCAGCGCACAGGGAGGCAACTCGCTTTCCGTCATCGACATCGCAGCCCGCAAAGAGCTCCATCACGTCGACCTGACCCCACTGGGTCGTCCGCACGGCCTGTGGTTCGCCGACGGCAAGCTCTACTTCACGGCCGAGGCGAACATGGTGATTGGCCGTTATGACCCGACAAGCAACAAGGTTGACTGGGTGCTGGGCACCGGCCAGAGCAGGACCCACATGGTCCTCGTCGGCAAAGAAGAGAAGACCATCTTCACATCGAATGTGGAATCCAACACGATCAGCATCTTCGAGCGCTCTCAGGGCCGTCCGGGAGGACCTGGTGGACCGTCTTTCGGTGGACCTGGCGGACCACCACCTGACGGGCCTGGCCCGGGTGGCCCCCCGCCCGATGGAGGTGGACCTGGCGGACCCCCGCCTGATGGATTTGGTGGGCCTCCTCCTGGTGGACCCGGCGGGTCGCCGCGGGGACCAGGTGGAGGTCCTGGAGGGCCAGGATGGAGACAGACTCTGATCTCTGTGGGCAGAGGGCCGGAAGGGTTCGATCTATCACCCGACGGCAAGGAGGTATGGACAGCGCACATGGGAGACGGCCGCATCTCGGTCATTGACGTCGCATCGAAGAAGGTGATCCACACGATCGACGCGGCAGCGCGGGGCCCCAACCGCTTGAAGTTCACCCCGGATGGCAAGCTGGCCCTCGTCTCCGAGCTCGGCGGCGGCGGCGTGATCGTTCTGGACACGGGAAGCCGTACCGTGACGAAGCGGATCAAGCTCGGCCGAGGCGCCAGCGGCATCCTCATTCCGCCCGGCGGAGCCCGCGCCTACGTTGCCATGACCGGAGACAACGCCGTCGCGATCATCGACCTCAAGACACTGACCGAGGTGGGCCGACTCAAGACCGGCCGCGGCCCCGACGGGATGGCCTGGCTCGACACGAGACCATGAGATCGTTCGAAGACGGCTTTCACCTCGCGTTTGCATTCAATCCCCGTGCTTGCTCCGCAGCCGGGGCGACAACCGGAGGATCAGGTGCGCGCGCTCGAACTCGGCGAGCCATTCGGCTGTGATCGTGGCCAAGGCCTCGTCGGCCGGCGGGACCAGTCCGGTCGGACATGACGGACCAAGCTGGTCGGCGGCCAGCTTGCGGTAAATCGACAGGGTGCGCTCGCCGTATCGAAAGACCTCCTGCCAATCTTCACTCAGGAAAACGACGACAGGTACACGTGCGCCACCGTTGACCTTTAGCTCATCACGAACCTCGGGCAGGACGTCACGATCGAGGAATCGCATGTCGATGACCGAGGCAGCTTGGGCGAAATGATCAAACACCGGACACTGGTTGACGCAATCTCCGCACCAGGCACCGGCCAGGCAAATCACCGGCATCCGGCGCGTGAATGAAATCAGCAGATTCTTCTGCGCAGAGGTGAGCACATGGCGCGAATGCATTGCATCCCATCGCTCGCGCTGCGATGAGTTCGCGTGGCGGTCAAGAAACGCCCGGTATGGCAAGGCCGTGGTGAAGACGTTCGACCAGTCGATCATCGATGATCCTCGGATCCTGGAATGGAGCTTGGCCCGGCGGAAAGTTCACGCAGGCTGGTCTTCGAGGCAGTGTACAACGACACTTCGATCCTAAGCCTCGTGGTTGATCGAGTCAACGTGTGCGAATGGCCTCAACGCCGTGGCGGCCGGTTATGGGCCGTGGCATAAGCATCGAGAATTCCCAGTCGGCCTGGATGAATGATCTCGAGTCCAAGCTTCGATTTCACCGCCGACGAGAGTCGCTGGCCCGATCCGGTGAAGATGATCAGTCGTTGACCATCCGGAAGGGCCAGAAGCTCATCGATGTTGCTCAGGTCGCGCTGGGGCAGATGCGGAAGCGCGGTGCGGAGGATAAATCGCAGCCAACCTCCGGAATACTGCTGCGCGGGCGCGGCCTGGCATCGGTCGTGGGGCTGGGCAAAGCCGAGATTTCCTCCGGACCAACCACGGCAAGCTGATCGAATGGACGCTCGCGGTTGCGCCTCAAGATCATGGTTCGCAGTGTCAGCAGATCGTGCGTTTCACTATGTCGGAAGACCGCTTCCTGCAAACCGGTGCCTATTGTGACGACAAGGATCGAAATCAGGAAGAACGCCAGCACGCAGCGCTGACGATCATCGCGGCGACGAGCCCATCGGTCGAGTCTGCGCGTGAACCAGATTAATACCAGGATGAGATCCAGAGCGAGGTGCAAGCCCAGGGCCGTGGCCGCCTCGGCCCGGCCGTGGAACAGGTCGTCCACCGCGTTTTGCAAATCTTCGCTGGCCCACCAGGCCACCGACATGGCCGTCGCCGGAGCGAGAAGGATCAGGGTACGAACCGGAACCCGGCGATTGACCAGGTCGGCCACGGTCACCGCGGCCAGCAGATCCAGCGGTACGAGCAAGAAGAAATCCAAGGCGCCACGGGGTCCGCCGGGCCAGAACGCCGGCGCCAGGGCCGCCACGGAAAGCCAGATTACCCAGAGCGATCCGCCCACGGTTTCAGAAGTGTTGTTCTCGTCGATCAAGGCCAGACGAATCGCCCGCGCTGCACCGTAGATTCCCAGCGGAAGCGTGACCGGCGCGAGCTCGAAAAGCCGAGCCAGCAGTGGCACCTCGTTACTGGCCATTCCCCACGGCCCGAATACCATACCGGTCAACGCTTCCCAGCCATGCGTCTGGACCATCCAGATGTGCCAGGGAAGTGCCACCAGCAGGGCGATCGCCAGGGCCAGAAAACCGTCGATCAGCCCCGAGGCCCGGAACCAATCGAGCCAGTGGAACCTGGCTCGAACGCGGGCAGCGGGCGGTGAAGTGGATCCGTTCCACAAGTAAACCTGGTGCAGCAACACAATCGGGATCACGATCAATCCGAAGCCGCCCAGGGACAGTAGGGACAGTCCCAATGAGAAGCCCCCGGCAACTGCCCAGAAGACCGGTCCGGCCCACGGCCAGCGCCGGACGGATTCCTCGGTGGCGCGTTGATGTCGGGCATAGCAGAGCAGGGCCCCGATCGCGCCGGCCACGGCCAGCGTCGTCGGCGTCGCCTCTTGCATTCTCAAGAGCAGATTGGGGTTGAAGCCGACCAGCAGGGCCGCGGCTAAACCCATGCCGCCTCCCCGCCAGGCCCGACCATGCAGGTAGACCAGAACGACGAGAAGAACGCCGGCCACGTAACTGGGAAGCACGCTGGCGAGCGGATCGAGGTCGGCAGTCAGCGCCATTCCGAATGCGCCCAGCCATGCGTAAAGTGGGGGCTGGAACGAAAGGGCACGCAGCGCCGCCGACTCTCCGGATGGCCTGATCGTACTCGCCGCGGGAACCTGATCGATGGCCATGCCGTCAAGTATCGCCAGAGCACGCAGCCCCCATAACGGTCCAGGAGGGGTCAGGTCCCAGGAGTTGAGAGCTGCCAAACCCGGCAGCACAGCCACGAGCACAACCAGAGGAAAGAACATCGCAGACCGAGGCGCCGGGGCGATTAACGGTTGCGGCCTGGGTGCGATCACGGTCGCGAACCGAGAGCGGCCTCTGGCAACCTCCCGCGATCGTCGCGACAGTCCCGGTTCCATCGTCCTTGTCATTTCAGTCATGCCGATCCACTCCCGACCCCGCCCGGCCAGGAGAATTTCATCCGACGTGCCGCCATGCGAACCATAACATAACCGAGCCGCTTCGGGGATAGCCATCCCCGTCTGGCCCGTAATCTCCTGGCCGGTGATCTCCTCGCTCCAGATGTCATCAAGGAGGGAGGCATCAGGAGATGGAGGCGTTGCGATTGGTATCCCTTTTTATCGGCACTCGCAGCTCCTCGGGATGAACTTTTCCTCGATCTCAGTCTGCCACTACGGGAGGAGCTGGTAGCTGACAAATGCAATCTGCCGCCCGTCGGGCGACCAGCAGGGCACGTTGATCGTCCCTTGCCCTCCGAACAACCGGGCGAGGACGTCGATCTGCTTGGTCGCCAGATTCATCCGGCGGAGAGTGACATCCTTGTTCTCCGGATGCCCGGTGACCTCCTTCTCATAGGAGAGAAAAACCATGAACCGGCCGTCGGGTGAAAGATGAGGAAACCAGTTGTTGAACTCGTCGCCGGTGACCTGTTCTTGCGCGCTGCCGTCAGTCCTCATCCGCCAGATCTGCATCGTGCCGGTGCGAACTGAGTTGAAGTAAATGGAATTGCCGTCCGGAGAATACTCCGGCCCATCATCCAGCCCGGCAGCCGTGGTCAGGCGAGTCTCCACACCGCCCGCGACCGGAATCGTGTAGATGTCAAACTCGCCCTGACGTTCTCCGCAGAATGCCAGTGTCTTGCCATCCGGCGACCAGCCGTGCCAGTAAGACGGTCCGGTGGAAGTGATCTGCCTGGGCGTGCCGCCGGAAACCGGCAGGGTGTAGACCAATGACTTACCCTGCGCCCTGGGATTGGTCGCTGATCGCCAGGAGTGTTCCGTCGGGCGAGATGCCGTGATCGTTGTTGCACCGTGTCGCGAATCCCGTATCGACGACTTCGGGCTGGCCGCCGGTCGCAGGAATGCGGTGGATCCGACCGTTGCTATTGAAGATCAGCGACTTGCCGTCCTTCAGCCAGTTGGGAGCCTCGAATCGCGTGGCGGCGACATGGACCACGCGGCGGTCGGTCGAGGCGATCGCCTGAGCTTCCAGAGTGCTGTAAAGCACGGGCCGGCCTTGCGAATGCGGAAGAGGGGAGGTCAATTCCACGCTCGAAAAGACCGCGCTCTCTGTCACATCCGTGTTGTGTGAGCAAACCCCGATTCCCACATAGAACGGATCCTGGAGCGAGATTCGTGCCGCCGCGCCAGAGAACTTTGGATCCTCACCCGGTCGACCGAGATACATCACGCTGTACTTGCCACGCTTCTCGATCCGCAACCGCCCTGGCGCCCGGACATTGGCCTGCACCTCGTGAGTGGCGGCGCCCCGTTCTTCGCGAAATTGCAACGAGGTCAGGCCGTCGCCGTGAAGCGCGATATCGACATAGGCCGCATCGGCGTCGAGGCTCTGGCGAATCATCAGACAGGCTTTGCGATGCGGGTCGGTGCCACTGCCCAGAAAAGCGACATCGGCCGAGAGCGCGAGGTCGCCCGATGCCTGCCTCCAGGCGAAATGAAACGCATCCTTGCCGAACCACATGTTCTCACCGCTACCGGAGACCTTGTAGGTTCTGGCCGCGGCGTCAAAGGCGACCAGCCCCCGATTCCGCACCGCGCCCACGTCTCCATGGCTTTCGAACAGACCCACAGGCCCCGAATCACCATGCTCGGGCGTTGCCGCGGCCTTCGGCACGTCCTGATTCGCCGGACCGGGAGTGTAGCGCGGCAAGGCGTTCCCAAGCGCCAGCTTGACCCATCTGCCAAAGCTGGGAGTGGGCGTGTAATTCCAGTCCGCAATCAGCCGCGGTCCCGCATGGGGGTGCAGGTCCCAGGCCGTCCAGTGCCAGCCATGGTCTTCCAGAATTTGCAGCACCTGGCGCACCCACGGCTCATCGCGAGCGGGTGTCTTCGATTCGCTGCCGAACTCGCTGACAATCACCGGAACCTTGCGGGTTGCGGCCTCCATCTTGGCAACCCACGTCGCCACAGTGTCGCCTTTGAACGGGTACGTATGATTGGCATAAATCACGCCGTTGCCCGTGGAATCGACAAGCAACCATCCCTTCAAAAAACCCGACATGTCGTATGCCCAGTCCAGCCCTCCGGCGATCACCACATTCCGCGCCCCTGTTTCGCGCACGGTATCCAGCAACGTCTGCATCCCGACGGCTTCGTACGCTCGATCGGGGTTGGCTCGAGTCGCCTTCTCCGTGACAGGCCCGCCTCTTTGCCAGATGTCCCATGTGACATCGTGGGGCTCGTTATAAAGGTCGAAGATCACCGCCGGGTGATTCTTGTAAGCCGCGGCGACGTCTTTCCAGAACAGCACGCTGTTCCGGTCGGGCATGACATGCTGCCCGATTCGCGTGCCCCACTGGCCCATATCCGACCAGTGGAGATCGAGGATGACATAACAACCAGACGTCGCGCACCGGTCCACAACCTGAGCCACCAGGGCGCGATACGCTTTGCCTTCATCGTTCTGCTCCGGCGTCTTGCCAAACCACCGATCCTGCGCCAGCGGCAGGCGAATGACGTTGACATGCCAGTCGCGGAGCGCGGTGTTCACCGTGGCCAGAATATGGTCCTCGCCGTTGCTGCTCCATTCCAGGCCAGCGGTGTTGACCCCGCGCAGCCGCACGGGCTCGTTGCGGCTGTTCACCACGCGTGTGCCAACCACCTTCAAGGGAAGAGGCATGGCGCCGCGTTCCGCCCCAGAGCCGGCCGCAGTCCGCGTGTCCTGCGCAATGACTGGCGCGCTCAGGACGACAGAGAATGCCGAAGCCAGCCACATCGAGGTCAGTGAGATCATCCGGGTTATTCGCATGCTCGTTCTCTCGCTCAATGCCTGGTGAACCGATCGAACACATGAGTGACTGGAAGCGCATTGCCGTCGTCGTCAAAAAACCCACGGCTGCGCAATGGTCCCGAGACAGCCGGCTCCCACCAGAAGATCCCGATGCAGCGATGGTCCGGCGTGCCGAGCGCCAGGCGATTGACCTCATCAAGAAACTCCTTCTGTCCTTCCGGTGTCTCGGCAAATGGACCGGGCCTCTTGGTGTATTCGGAAGGCCGCCAGCAGTAGGCGACTTCCACCAGGATGATATCCTTGCGGTAGGCGGCTGCCATGAAATCGAGGTTCTCGCGCAGATCCAGCAAGTTGCCGTGCCACCAGGGGTAATACGACTGGCCGATCACGTCGTACTCGACGCCCAGGGAATGCAGCCGGTCAAAAAACGCCTTGGTGCCAGCTTTGTCTCCACCCCGGTCGATATGGATCATGATCCGCGGCCGCGGGCCGTCGCCGCGCCCGGCATTGACCCCCCGGATCCCTGCCTTGAGCAACTCGGCAAATTGATTCCAGTGTTCCGGCAGCTTGCCGTCCGGCCAGAGCATCCCGGCGATCACCTCGTTGCCGATCTGCACCATGTCGGGCAATACCTCTGCTTCGCGAAATGCATGGATCGCGTCGCGCGTGTATTCGAAGACAGCCTTCACAAGCTGGTCGTGCGCCATGCTCTTCCAGGCCTCCGGGGTGAACTGCTTGCCGGGATCAGCCCAGGTGTCGGAATAGTGAAAGTCCAGCAGAAACTTGAACTTCAGCCGCCGCGCCTGACGTGCCAGGGCAATCGTGTAGTCGAGGTTGTTGGGTAGATGGGTGGGTGTGTGAAACAGCCGCAACCGGACCCAGTTATATCCATGGTTCTTGAAAATCTGGAGACCCGGCATGGTCTTGCCGCCATCCCTGAAAACCGTCCCGCGATCCTCGGCTTGCTTGAGAAACGAGAGGTCAGCTCCGATGGCATAGTCCGCCGCCTGGACCTTCGCACCGAGCACGGACAGACCGCAAAGTAAAATCGGCAGACATGGGAACGAACGCATGTCGAAAGCCTTCTAAAATCGGCCGATTGCCACCGAGCCCCGCGCGTGACCATCTCGCGCTCAGCGTAACTCTGCCGGTTTGCGGAAGCAAGAACGCCAATACGCCTTCTTCAGATCAGACGTAAGCGGCGGCCTGCCGAACTGTTGGTGATCGGAGGAAGCGAACGCTTCATCGAACGGATGTCCTCACCGCTCTGCCGAGCCCACCGAGACCTTCCGCCGCCCGCTCGGTCTTTGGCTCATGAAGACGCCGGGCGGAGCAAGTGCTCTTGCGCCTCGGCATCGCTGGGACACGCTTCGAGGACCAGCTTCCACAGCCGCAACGCCTCGGTGCTGTCCCGGCGCTCCTCCGCCAGCGCGGCGAGGTTGCGCAGGGTCAGGTGGCCGTAGATGCCTTGATCGACGCTGCAAAACCGGTCGGGACGCTTCAAGCTGAGAATGCGCCGGAAGCAGGCTTCGGCTTCGGCGGGCTGGCCGGCTGTGCGATGCAAGACGGCCTTGCGGAAACGAAGCTCGGCGTCGTCGGGGTCGAGCCGCAGGCCCTCGGCACAGGCGCCCAGGGCCGCGGGCAGGTTGCCGAGCGTCTGGTGGCAGCGGGCGATCAGGGCGAACAGCTTGCGCACGATCGAATCGCTCGGGGCCGACCCGCGCAGGCTGCGGTGCAGATAGTCCAGCGCGGTCTGCCAGTCCTGCCGCTCGACGGCAATGAATCCCAGGTTGAAAAGCACGAACGGGCCGCCGGGCCGCTCGGCCAGCTCGGCTTCGAGGATCTTGCGATCACGCTTCAGCTTCCGCTCCCGCAGCGCCGGGTCGGTGTAGCCGGTGTGCCTGACCGTCACATCGGTCCACCGCACCGGGACATTCGCCCGCCGCAAAGCCGGCAAGATCTGCTCGTGCACGGCGTACGACCAGCGCACATCCTCGCGCACCGGAAAGAGCCGGATATGGTCCACCACCGTCTGCCCGCCATCCCCGTTCGGCGGCGGATCGCACGAGCAACGCAACACGTACGCCGTCGGATCGTTGGGTGGAAGGCCCGCCAGGAGACCTGCCAGCCTTTCCCGTTGCAGCGGGTCAACGACGTCATCGGCATCGAGCCAGAACGCATAATCGCCCGTGGCCCGCGCCAGCGCTGCGTTGCGGGCCGCGGCAAAGTCATCGACCCAGACGAAATCAAACACCCGTGCCCCGAACTCCCCGGCAATCTCCCGCGTGCGGTCGTTCGACCCGGTGTCGACCACCATGATCTCGTCGAACAGGCCGGCCACGGATGATAAGCATTGGGAAATGTTACTTTCTTCATCCTTCAGGATCATCGTGAGAGTCACGGAGGCAGAAGACCTCTTGTCCGCGGATGACGCAGATGAACGCAGATGGGGAGAATCACAGGAAGGAGAATTCGGGAAGCTATAGCCTCCCGGTTCCTGAGCAGGAAGACGACGGCAATCTCGCGCTGCCGCGCCCGCCGCATCAGTTCGAGGCTGGCCGTATGGCCGCCGTAGGTCAGCAATACGTCGGGCCGGAAGCGGTCGAAGACCTGCCCGGCCAGTTCAAGGAAGACGTCCGCCTCTCGCCGATCGGGCGACCGCTCGGCGCGGCTGGAGGCCGTCGGCATGACCGTCACCCGCACGCCGTTCACAGTCAAGTCGATGACTTCGGCCGGGCTGCCTGTTGCCATCTCCGCCCGGAATCGCTGGCAGGGTAATTCCAGGGTGGCAAGTACTTCGTCGAGCGTCGTTTCCCGCTCGGGTTCGAGCACTCCCGTCGCGAGCACCCGACAGTCCATCCCCCGCGCGGCCAGCAGTTCGAGCAGCTCGCGTGTGCACAGCGCGGCGCCGCTGGAGGGGTCCAGGTAACAATGGATCGAGGAGAAGAGCAGGCGCATGGAGCAGAAGGGATCAGCCGTTTAGAGAAGGTGTCGCCTGTTGGGTCGTTCGATCAAGCCGGTCGAGTCTCCCTTTTCCCGTCAAGTTCCGTCACGCTTATCGTATACTCACCATGGTGGATTGCTGGGCCATGATCGTGCCGAGAAATACGTTCCAGCGCCTGTAGAGCGGAGCCCGAATCGTTGAGATTGAGTTTAGCGATCAGTGGCATTCACCGCAATTTGCCGAAGGTCCCCGTGATGACGGTCATGCCGATTGTACTGAAGAACTTGCTAGGGGCCCACGGAGGCGAGCAGACGCCAGTTGCGGGACCGGGAGACGGTAAGCTCAACCTCGAAAAAGTGCGCGAACAAAGCCGATTTGGTTTTTTCCATTAGTTTAATGAAAATAAAGAGTTATCGTTGACGGATTCGGAATCACCGATGCGGAACAAACCCAATTTCGCGGGTTGTTTGGACTGGGATTCTTGGACGGCGGCAGAGGAAGGGCGGCGACCAGCCGGACAGCGCGGGTCGGGGCACGGGAGAGAAGGCCGGAGGCGTTGGATCCCGGCGATGCGAGATTGCGGATGGCTCGGATCGCTCAGTTCCTTCATGCCCACCAGCGGCTTGGGTCTGAACGACAGATACGCCTGGGCCAACGACCTCCTGCTGGGAAGCCAGATGTTTCCTCGTCTGTTACGATAGCTGGCATGCAGATCCTCTCAAAGACCTTTTACGATCGTGACGCCGAGCACGTCGCTCGCGACCTGCTGGGGAAGCTCCTCGTTCGCCTGGTCGACGATCGCAGCCAGGTCGGGCGGATTGTCGAGACCGAGGCGTACCTCGGTCCCCATGACCTCGCGGCCCATTCGGCCCGCGGCCGCACGAAGCGTACCGAGGTCATGTTCGGCCCGGCCGGACATGCCTATGTCTACTTCATCTACGGCATGCACCATTGCCTGAACGTCGTGACCGGGCCGGGCAATCATGCATCGGCCGTCCTGCTCCGGGCCCTCGAACCGGTCATCAATATCGACACCTCCGCAAGCGGCCCCGGCCGGCTTTGCCGCGCTCTCGGTATCGACCGCCGGCTCAATGGCCACGATCTCACAACCGGCGAGCTCATTCTGGCCGAGCCCGACGAACTTGGCGACCAATTTGAGATCGAGGCCCGGCCGCGTGTCGGAGTTGATTACTCGGGCGAATGGGCCCACAAGCCGCTCCGGTTCTGCATCGCCGGCAACCGATTCATCTCGCGAACCTGAGCTACCACGAGGGAAGAGACCATGCGGCTGGGACTGATCGGCGCTACCGGACACTGGCAGACCTACGCACCGGCACTTGAGCATGTGCCCGGGCTGACGCTCACCGCAGTCGCTCCGGCCGGCCCGGATGAGACGCCGGGGGCGTTCGATCATGCCCCCGGGCTGACGATGGACACGCGCAGGTATGACGATGCCCGGAAGCTCCTGGAATCCGAACGGCTGGATGTCGTGCAGGTTTGCGGACGCGGCGACCGCATTCCCTACTGGACCCGCCTCTGCCTGGAACATGGGCTGCCGGTCATGGCGGAAAAGCCCCTGGCAATGGATCTGCCCACACTCGAAGAACTCTTCCAGCTCGCCCGCAAGAAACAGCGGACACTCGTACCGATGCACACCATGCGAAGCGACCCGTCGTTAGCCGCTATGCGCCGAGCCGTGCGCGGTGGGGCGATCGGTGAACCGCTGCTCAGCTTCAGCCAGAAGACCTACAAGTGGGGCAAGGACCGGTCCGACGCCTATCGCAGTCGGAAGACCTTTCCGGGCATTGCTCCCTGGGTGGGTATTCATGCGTTCGACTGGCTGCACGCGATCCTCGGCGATGTGTTCATCTCGGTCCAGGGCTGCGCGGCAGCGACGGCGCGGC
Source organism: uncultured Planctomycetaceae bacterium (assembly GCA_963797295.1). Taxonomy (GTDB): domain Bacteria; phylum Planctomycetota; class Planctomycetia; order Isosphaerales; family Isosphaeraceae; genus Aquisphaera. The sequence goes on along the minus strand of CAWCPP010000045.1, from coordinate 503,757 downwards.
CGGACTATCCCGCCTGCGCCAGCCAGGCCGCCTTTCTGCTGACGATGAAGAATGGCGGCGTGGCCACGGTCACGCTCGATTATCTCCGCCCGGAATCCGCGCCAACGCACGGCGATGAGCGGCTGCGAATCGCCGGGTCCGGCGGCGTGATCGAGACCGCGCTCGTTGAGCGAAGGGTGACGCTCATCGCCGCCGGCCAGCCTACGCGTTCCCTCCCGCTGGGCCCCGAGCCTGACCTGTTCACGCAGTTTGTTCGTTCCCTGCGCGGGGAAGCTCCGCCCCCGCTCACACTCACCGAGGGCTGCCGCATATCCGAGATTGCTCTCAAGGCCCAGCAGGCAGCGGATTCCGGACAGGTCGTGTCGCTCCGCGATTCGCCGTATCACGAAGGGTGAGGCGATGCGATTCCGACCCGACACCCAGCAGCTCAAAGAATCCTCAATGAGGTTTCCGGCCACCTACTTGTGGCTCACAGTCCGAGGGTAGAGAATCAGGGCAGGGGGACTTGAAGATCCCCGCGAATTGCGGCACGCATCGAAAAGCTCTGACGGCTCGGGGCGACGGGGTCGCTTGCCTCAGAATCCCACCTGACGAACCACGCGCCAGAATACCACGCCCCTTGAGCCGGTAGAGCTGCTTGCCGCTTCTTTCTTCTTCTCCAGGAGAACGATGATGCGTGAGACACCAAGGCCAATTGCCGGCCAGGCCAGCGCGGGCACGAGCCGACGTGATTTTTTGGGTACGGCAGGAGCCGCGGCGGTTGTTCCGGGCTTCACCATCCTCGGCGCGGAGGCTCGGGGGGCGAACGATCGGATTGGCATCGGTTTCATTGGCACGGGGGGACGGGCCCAGGCGCACCTGGATATCGTCAACAGCCTGAAGCTGCAGGGCAAGGCCGCGCCCGTCGCGGTCTGCGACGTCTACCGCCCCCGCCTCGAGGCCGCCAGCAAGAAGACCGGCGGGGCCAAGATGTACATGGAGCACGAGGCGCTCCTGGCCGACCCCAATGTCGACGTCGTCTGCATCGCGACTCCGGATCGCCTGCACGCTTCCCAGACCATCGACGCGATCCATGCCGGCAAGGACGTCTATTGCGAGAAGCCGCTGACCCACTGGAGCCAGTTCGAGCTGGCCAAGAAGGTCCAGGAGGCAGCCGCCAGCCGGGGCCGGCTGGTTCAGGTCGGCACCCAGCACATGGCCGACGACAACTATCCCGAGATCATCCGGCTGATCCGCGGCGGCATCATCGGCAAGCCCATGCACGTCACGTGCAGCTACTTCCGCCGGGGCGACTGGGGCGAGCGAATGCCGATCCCCGACGCCATCGCCCGGCCCGGCCCCGACCTGATCTGGGAGCGGTTCCTGGGCGATGCGCCTAAGGTGCCTTTCTCCGTATCGCGATTTTTCCAGTGGCGGATGTACTGGGACTACGCGGGCGGACCGGCTACCGATCTTCTGGTACACACATTTACACCCGTCTTCTGCGTGCTTGAGCTTGGCTATCCCGATCGCGTCTTTGGTGGGGGCGGAACTTTCGAGTACAACCGGGAAGTTCCCGACCAGTGCAACATCATCGCCGACTATCCCGGCGGACCGAGCGTGGTGATGACCAACTCGCTCTCCAACGCGTTCCCGGCCGACACCGTCATCCGCGGCAGCGACGGCATCATCACCTGGGGCATGCTGCAAGGCGGCCAGGAATACGGTGTCCGGATCCAGCCTTTTGGCAATGGCAAGAAGGAAATCCTGATTCCGTGGAAGGGTCAGGGCGACACCAGCAAGCTCTGGGTCGACTTCCTCCGTTGCGTCAAAACGCGCGAGCAGCCCCTCTGCAATATCGCGATGGCCGTGCGCGTTCAGGCCCCGCTCTCGATGGGCATCATCTCCCACCGTGAGAGCAAGGTCGTGAAGTTCGATGCCCAGGCGCAGGCGCTCATCACTGTGTAAACCATGGCTCGGGGCGGGACGATGCCCGCTGGTATCATCTCGCCGACGAGTGAAACTTTCCGGTGCGAGGGAAAGCTTCATGACACCCCGCGAACGCGTCCTGACCGCTCTGCGGCACGAAACGCCCGACCGCACGCCGTGCGACTTCTGGGCGGAACCCCCAACCTGGAACCGGCTGATGGATCATGTCGGGCACGAGGATCGGGACCGGCTGCTGGACGATCTGGGCGTGGATGTGCGCCATCTGGAGGCAGCATCGCCTGCGGAACGGCCCGTGGGTGCGGGCGTCTTCGAGAACCTCTGGGGCGAACGCTACATCTACAAATCGACGCCTTGGGGCCCGATGCGCGAGGATGTCAAAGGCGCGCTGGCGGGGGCTCAGAGCTTCGCGGAGCTGGAGGCCTTCCCCTGGCCCACGCCCGACTGCCTGGACCGCTCGCAGCTTCGCGACCAGTGCCGCAAACACGAGAACCATGCCCTGCTTTACGGCTTCTCCGACGTCTGGCAGCGGCCGGCACTGGTGCGCGGCTGGGAGGGGTTCTTTCTGGATATGGCCGAGCGGCCCGAATGGGTCCATTTCCTCTGCCGCAAGTTTACCGATTTTTACCTCGAAGACTACACCCGCGCGGCCGAGATGACCAGGGGCCGCATCGACCTTTACTTGCTGATCAGTGACCTCGGAAGCCAGCGTGGGCCGTTGATCTCGATGAAGATGTTCCACCAGTTCGTCGCACCCTACTTGAAGGAGATGATCGACCGGATCCATCACCTCGGCGCGGGTGCTCTATCATAGCTGCGGAGCGATCAGTAAGTTCATCCCCGAACTGATCCACCTGGGCATCGATGTTCTCGACCCCATCCAGCCGGTTGGCCCCAGGATGCAGCCGGAAATCCTGAAAGCCGAGTTCGGCGGCCGGCTGACGTTTCATGGCGGTATCGATATGCAGCAAGTTCTGCCGTCGTCAAGGCCCGAGCAAGTGCAAACCGTCGTTCAACACTATTGCCGCACCCTGGGCGCCGGGGGCGGCTACATCCTCGGCCCCGCCCACCTGTTCCAGCCCGACGTCCCACCCGAGAACATTCTGGCCGTCTACACAACAGAGCGATAGTGCTCTCTTGCCACGCAGGAAATCATCCCCAGGACCACGAGAAGACACCGTTGGATATTGGGGGATCTTGTTCAAACTTGGCCGGGAGCACGAAGTGGCCGTGGGCCGCGCCCGGTGTGTCCTTGTGGAGCCCTGTGGCGAGCGGGACAATGAGGGCATCCCTGCGGGAATCTACTGCTCGTACGAGGTGTGATCGGGCACTCGCACAGCCCAGCGCTTTTGCAGGAACTCGTGCAAGCTTCGGTCGGAGCCTTTAAATCGTGGAGGCTGAAAATGAGGTCACGACGCAGACACTTCCTGTTCGGCTCAATGGCGGCACTGGCTACGGGTTCCGCGGCGGGGCGGCCGGTGTCGGCCAACGATAAAGTCGTCCTCGGGTTCATGGGGGTGGGCGGACGCGGACGCGAGTTGCTGAAGCGTTTCAGCAAGCGGCAAGATGTCACCGTCGCTTATCTCGCCGACGTTGACTCCCGCCGCTTGCCCGAGGCCGCATCCGAGGCAGCCCAGCGCAGCGGGCGAATACCGAAGACCGTCCAGGATGTTCGCACCGTGCTCGACGACAAGGCTGTCGACGCCTTGGTCGTTGCCACGCCCGATCACTGGCATGCCCTGGGAACGGTCTGGGCCTGCCAGGCGGGCAAGGATGTCTACGTCGAGAAGCCCACCAGTCACAGCATCTGGGAATCGCGCCAGATGGTTCGCGCGGCACGGAAGTATGATCGTGTCGTTCAGGTAGGCACGCAATGCCGCAGCGCCCCGTACATGCAGGGGGCCATCGACTACATCAAGTCCGGTCAGCTCGGCGAGGTTCATTACGTGCGCGTGCTCAACAGCAAGCCGCGATCGAGCATCGGCAAGCGGCCCGACGGATCGGCGCCTGCGGGTGTCGACTACGACCGCTGGCTTGGCCCCGCGGCGGCGCGACCGTTCAACGAGAATCACTTCCACTATGCCTGGCACTGGTTCTGGGACTACTCCGGCGGCGACATCATCAACGATGGCGTCCACCAGATCGACATGGCGCGCTGGGTCATCGATCGGGCTCACCCCAAGAGCGTTTACTCCACCGGCGGCATCCACTTCTTCAAGGATGATCAGGAGACACCCGACACCCAGGTGGTTGCCTGGGATTACGATGGCCTGACAATGGCTTTTGAACAGACTCTCTGGACCCCCTACCAGCAGAAGACCCCGTTCAACCTCCGCGACCGCGACGAGCTGCCTAAATGGCCGTTCAGCGGCACGCGGATCGAGATTTTCGGCAGCAAGCGCTGGATGATGCTGGGGCGGCACGGCGATGGCTGGGAGGTCTTCGACGGCGATTTTCGTTCCGTTGCCCACCAGTACGGCCGTCAGGCCGACGACCTTCATATCACCAACTTTCTCGATTGCATTCGCGCGCGGAAGCGGCCGAATGCCGACATCGAGAAGGTGCATCTATCGACGTTGCTTTGCCACTACGGCAACATCGCCTACCGCGTGGGCCGCAAGCTGTTCATCGACCCGGCCACCGAAGGCTTCGTTGATGATGCCCAGGCCAACGCGCTCGTGAAGCGGACGTACCGCGCGCCTTACGTCGTGCCGGAGATCACGTGAGAGGCCGTATACTCTGGGCGACGAGACATGGAGATCTCAGGATCACCTGGTCCTTGAAAGCTTACGTCTTTACATCTCCTTCCGTCTCGAATGAGCGGGCGTTGTATGGGAGCCCTACCCTCATGACGAATCGAGCAAAGGCTTGGGCTATGTGTTCCCGATAGGGTGAGCGTAGCCGTATGCGAGGGCCACGTTTCAATGCGAACTGTTCGAGGAAACTCTTCTGGATCGTATAAACTCTCTGAAAGCTGACGATCGACCAGTCCAAACGGGGCTCGCCCTCGTGCTTATGCAGGAGTGCTTGCCCTCGATGAGGGCTTTCCGAAAGTCTCTTTTCTTGACGATCTGGTTGTTCCTCTGGAGTTCCTGACGAACAAGGGTGGGCCAGGCGATCACCTGCGCCAGCAACACATCCTCAATCTTGCGATTCTCCAGGTCACAACTCTGCGTAAGAATTATGGAATCGTACGTCTCTATTTTGATAGGCAACGCCTTGGACGGTTCCAAGGGCCAGTGCAGCGTACTATCAAGGCGAAGGACCGGACAGGCCAAAAGGATATCACATTGCCTGAGCGTCGCGCTGCTCGTAACTTCGTACCACTCGGCATCGAGGCTCCATTCATGCTCAGGATACCAGGACAGCTCATCCGGCATTCTCAGGCCTCGTCATCTCCGAACACGATACCTGCCCACTCAGAGTCCGTGATCGGCAGATCATTGCGTCCTTCCGAGATCGTTGTGACGACCCCCAGGCACTTTATGGATTCCTTGGGAGGTGCGGTTAGTACAACGTTGTACTCGCTCCCAGGGAGTTCATCCTCATCGACCTGCATCGGCTCTGCCTCATCATTGGCGGTCTGTAAGACGAGCCCGACGGGGGCTTCTTGGCCGAGAGATAAGCTATCTCGCTCCTGAACCCTCGCACCAATGAGGGGCTCGGATTCCAGGGAGGCAGATGCTGTAGACCGATTGATAATGTTTGCGGACTCAGCTAGCGCAGAGACGAGCGGCTGCTCAAGGCGGTCATGTTTGGATTTCTCGGCACTCCGAGGACGATTCGGCTTTCGACTTCCCATCTCTCCCTCCTAATAGTCTATTTTGATCATACCCACTTTGGGAATTTATCGCCCCTGACATTTCGTCACAGGTCACAGTTACCCTGAATGGCTCAGACACCGAAATCGTTATCGACTCTCTGTCACAACAAGCTGGCGTGGTGACAAAGGATGCTTGGCGAAAAAATGATAACCAGTGAAGTCAACTTGAGAATCGGCGAGGCCTCATCGTGAGTACGTAAACCACCGTGTTCTTAGTTTCCGACTGTTAGCGGATCCGCCACCCCATCGCGATGCAGCTCACTCCGCCTTGTCCGGGGGGATAATGCTGGGCAATTCGAGACGCGGACCCGACTTGCCTTTCAAGAGCTGGTACTTGGCCTGCGTGGTTTGGCCCAGGCCGTGGATTTTTATGAAGCCAAGCGCGGCGGAGGCGTCGTACTGGTCGCCTTCTTCGTACGTGGCCAGCTCGTGACGGTAGAGGCTGTTGACGCTCTTGCGGCCCACGGTCATGGCGTGGCCCTTGTAGAGCTTGAGTCGAACCGTGCCGGAGACGTACTGCTGGTTCGAGACGGTGAAGGCCATCAGGTCTTGATGAAGCTGGCTGAACCAGAGGCCGTTGTAAATCAGATCGGCGTAGGCCTGGCTGACCAGGGTCTTGAACCGAAGCGATTCCTTGGAGAGGGTGAGGAACTCGAGCTCGCGGTGGGCCTCGTGCAGCAGGAGGGCCGCGGGTGCCTCGTAGATCTCGCGCGACTTGATGCCGACCAGGCGGTTCTCGATGTGATCGATCCGGCCCACGCCGTGCTTGCCGGCAAGCTTGTTGAGATCGTCAATCAGCTCGATCCCATCCTTTTCCTTGCCGTCGAGAGCCACGGGCTTGCCGTGGTCGAAGGTGATCTCGATCTCCTCGGGCTGGTCGGGTGCCTGCCGCGGGTCGACCGTCCACTGAAACGTCTCGGGCGGGGGCTCGACCCAGGGGTCTTCCAGGATGCCGGCCTCGATCGAGCGACCCCAGAGGTTCTGATCGGTGCTGAAGATCGACTTCTTGGTGGCCTCGACCTCGATGCCGTGCGTCGCGGCGAACTCGAGCTCCTGCGTGCGCGTCCACTTCCACTCCCGCACCGGGGCGACGATCTTCAGGTCGGGGGCCAGGGTCTGGAATGTGACGTCGAATCGAACCTGGTCGTTTCCCTTGCCGGTGCAGCCGTGCGCCACGGCCGCGGCGCCATGGTCGCGGGCCACGCGAACCATGAGCTGTGCGATCAGCGGGCGCCCCAGCGCCGTGGCCAGCGGGTACTTGCCTTCGTAGAGTGCGCCGGCCATCAGCGAGGGCCAGACGAAGTAATCGATGAACAGGTTGCGCGCGTCCTCGGCAACGGCGTCGACCGCTCCGGTCCGCAGCGCCTTCTGGCGAATCGCCTCGATGTCCTGACCCTGGCCCAGGTCGCAGGTGTAGGCGATGACATCCATGTTATAGGTTTCGTTGATCCATTTGACGGCAACCGATGTGTCAAGGCCGCCGCTATACGCCAGTACGAGCTTTTCGCGTGCCACGGGATGCTCTCTCTTTACTCGATGGAAGGGACGATCAGTGTCGTGTTCAAGGGGTGACAAATCGTTCTTTGGTTTGTCTCAGGATTCGTTGTTCAGCGCGAACGCTTTCCGCAGGCAATCCAGTCCTTCCTTGCCCTTGGCCACGTCGGTGCCGACGTTGATGCGGATCTCGCTGGTGTTGATCAGGTTGATATTGATCGAGCGGTCGGCCAGAGCGCCGAACATGCGAGTGGCGACGCCGGTGTGAGTACGCATACCCACGCCAATCACCGAGAGCTTGGCCATGGCCGGCTCGATCGAGATCTGTCCTCCAGCGATCGGGGTGATCGCCTCGGCGGCCCGGGTCACGGCCTCGCGGGGTACGGTGAACGAGAGGTTGCACTGGCCGTCCTGGCTGACGTTCTGGACGATCATATCGACAAACACTCCCGCGTCGGCGATGGCCTGGAAAACCTTGGCGGAGTAGCCAGGCCGGTCGGGGACGTCATAAAGAGTGATCCGACCCTGAGTCTCGTCGAGCTCGACTCCGGCGATGACCAGGTCTTCCATCCCCTGCTCGCGCGGGCCGTTGGCATCGATGTCCGCCAGTGGGACCAGCTTCATGGCCCGGGTCGTTGATTCGTTGGGAAGGAAGCTGGGTTGCGGCCGGACATGCACCTCGTCCAGCAAGAAGGCCTTGTGCACGGCGCGGAGGGCTGTAACGGCGGCAGCCCTTTCAACGAGCACGCTGATCTTGATCTCGCTGGTCGTGATCATCTGGATGTTGATCCCGGCCGCGGCGATGGCCTTGAACATCGCGGTGGCGACGCCGGTGTGGGTACGCATGCCCAGGCCGATGACCGAGACCTTGGCGACATCAGCGTCATGGGTGACGCCACGAGCACCGATCTCCTCGGCCGCGGCGGTCGCCGCGCGCAGCGTCTCGGCCAGGTCGCCCCGGGCGATGGTGAAGCTCACCTCGGTGGCCCCCTCGATCGCCACGTTCTGGACGATCATGTCGACCACGATGTTGGCCCGGGCGATGGTCTCGAAGAGTCGGTGGACCACACCCGGACGGTCGGGCACGCCAAGGATAGTGATCCGGGCCTCGTCCTTCGCCAGTGCGGCACCGGTCACGGCAACGCCCAATCGCCGCGCGTCTTGCTCGCCGACGATCCAGGTGCCGGGGGCGTCGGCGAACGAGCTGCGGACATGGATCGGCACGCCGTACTTCTTGGCGAATTCGATCGACCGCGAGTGCATCACTCCCGCCCCCAGGCTGGCCAGCTCGAGCATCTCGTCATAACTGATGCGGTCAACCTTACCGGCTTCGGGAACGATCCGGGGATCGGTCGTGTAAACGCCGTCGACGTCGGTGTAGATCTCGCAGGCCGAGTGCGCAAGAACCGCGGCCAGGGCGACGGCCGTCGTATCTGAGCCGCCGCGGCCCAGGGTTGTGATGTTGTAGTTCTCGTCCATGCCCTGGAACCCGGCGACGATCACGATCTTGCCCTCGGCAAGCGCCTGGGTCATGCGATCGTTGGAGATGTTCTTGATCCGTGCCTTGGTGTGAAAGCTGTCGGTCACCAGGCCGATCTGGGTACCGGTGAAGCTGATCGCCGGCACGCCCAAGCTCTCGATGGCCATCGCCATGAGCGCCACGCTCACCTGCTCGCCAGTCGCCAGAAGCATATCCATCTCGCGGGCCGGCGGCTTGTCGGTGATCTCCCGGGCCAGCGCGATCAGCTCGTCGGTCGTGTGCCCACGGGCCGAAACCACCATCAGCACCTGCTCACCGCGATGATGCGCCTGGATCGCCCGCCGCGCCGCGGCCAGTATCTTGTTCGAGTCGGCAACACTCGTTCCACCGAATTTTTGTACAAGCAAAGACAACGTGCTCAACTCCCGGTCGGCTTCCGTCGTACATGACAAGAAAGGAGTTATTCTAACGGCAGGCGATCCGGCTGGCGAGGCAGCCTCGCCCAGGCCCAGGGCATCTGTTATGAACCATCCCGAGCGATTCCGCGCGGTCATGAACTTCCAGGCCGTCGATCGACTGCCTCGCTGGGAATGGGCCATGTGGTGGGACCGGACCATCGACCGCTGGCACGAAGAGGGGTTATCGCGCGACCTGCCATTCCACCAGGTTTTCGACATCGCCCGGGGTTTCGGTCTCGACCCGTACCAGCAATTCTGGTTCAGCACCACCGAAGCCACCATCGAGGCCGTCCAGCATCACGTCGAGGGCAGGGTGGCCGACATGGACGACTACCGTCGCCTCCGGCCTCATCTTTATCCTCGCCACGAAGCCGCGATCGAGGCCATGCGCCGCTGGGCCGAACGTCAAGGCAGGGGCGATGCCGTGGTCTGGTGCACCATCGAAGGCTTTTTCTGGTTTCCCCGGACGCTCATGAACTTCGAGCGCCTGTGCCTGGGCTTCTTCGACCAGCCAGAGCTGATTCACCAGATCAACCGCGATCTGCTCGACTACAACCTCGATCTGATCGAGCGGTTTTGCCGCGTCTGCACGCCCACGTTCATGACCATTGCCGAGGACATGTCGTACAACAAGGGCCCGATGATCTCGAAACAGACGTTCGAGGCGTTTCTTGCGCCCTACTACCGGGAGCTCGTCCCGCGTCTTCAGGAGCATGACATTCCGCTCTTCATGGACACCGACGGCGACGTGAAGCTGTTGGTTCCCTGGATCCAGGACGTCGAGATTGCCGGAGTGCTTCCACTCGAGCGGCAGTCGGGTGTGGACGGAGCCAAGCTCCGCGACCAATTCCCCAGGCTGGGGATAATCGGCCATTTCAACAAGCTCGTCATGAGCCAGGGCGAGGCCGCCATGCGTGCCGAGTTTGAGCGGCTCACTCCTCTGATGAGACGCGGAGGATTCATTCCCAGCGTCGATCACCAGACCCCGCCCGAGGTCTCGCTCGAGCAATACCGAACTTACCTCCGTTTGCTTGAGGAATATACAGTGACCTCGGCGCCATAGAGCAGCAAGCGATCAAGGCCACTGACCTTCTTGAAGCAAATGGCCCCCCTCGGCCACCTGAGAGCGCACAGTAAGAGGCAGGGTCACGAAACCGGAGGTTCTCACGCCAAGTCGCAAAGTCGCCAATAACGAGCCACGCAAACCGATATTCTCATCCGTCGTGCCATCGGGAGTTCTCCCGGAGGAGAGCTTGGACACAGACGCGGCTTCGACTGATGATTCCTTTGCGCGATTTGCTTTGCGTCCTCGCGCCTGGGCGTGAGATTATTCTCAAAGTGCTGCGATTGGGGCCACTCACTGAGGGGTCGCAAATCGGTCGGGTGGCCCCTTCCACGATCGATGTCATCAGCAGGCCGGTTGGGAAACTTTATGTGGGCATTAACCTACCAAAATCCAGACGGTGAGGAACTCCTTCCACGTCCCGAGGAGCTCCGTGCAGTGATCTACGAGCAGGGGCCGGAATACTATGCAAACTCAGGCGCGGCGTGCCTGTACGGAACGGCCCGCGACTCCCGAGGGGTCGTCGTCTACTCGGTCCACAACACACCACTTCTGTGCTGGTTCCTGGAGGAACCCTTCGGGTTTCATTTCAGCTACGACACGCCAAAGGGCCCTCGACAGTTGACCTACGACGGATCAGGGCCTTCCCCCAGAGTCAAGCATTACCTGGGCGGAGAACCGATGTACCTGCCACGGGGTTGCTTTGTGGCTCGTGAGCTGGCCTGGGAGGTGGTCCAGGAGTTCCTCCGTACCCAGCAACCCAGTCCGGCGGTGAAGTGGATCACCACTTTCGAGTTCGAGGCGCTCGGGTTCGATCACAACCAGCCGCAATAAAAGGAGCAAAAGTGGCTGGCACCCAGTGCACTATTCACTTATCGCTGGCCAGGCTTGATTTGTAACTGCTTCTCGAGCCAGAGTTCTTCAGCGGGCTGGAGCGGCGGGCTCAATGGCTTGCAGTAGTCGATACTCAGCGCGTAGCGAGAGCGCTGGTAGATGGAATCAATCATCGGTTGAAGGTCAAGGATGATGTCGGGATCGGGCTTCGCCAAGGGAATGGGAACCGAGGGCAAGGGTATCTGCAAGTAGATCGGCCAAACCTGACACAGCTCGAATTTTTTTGCCCGGGCGACCAATACGGTGTAGGGACTATCGGGCCAAGAATCGAGCATGGGCATGCGACTACCGCCTCGGAGCAGGTCGATCTCCACCAAGTTTACATCTCCCAGTAGCAGGCTTTTGCGCTTGCGAAGGTAAAGGTCAAAACCAGGCGTGTGGGGGCGCTTGTTGGATGGTGACAGGATCTCGATGCACGTGACCAGCCGCTGCTCGGGCGTTGCTTCATAGATTTCTATGAAGGCCTCGCGATGCTCCTCCTCAATAAAAGCACGCATAATGACAGGTTCGGCACTGGGGACGGTTTCCGCCACGGCGGTCCCGCCTTTTTTCCTTGAGGGCTTCCCGCGCTTCTGTGTCGTCAAGCTGAGATCGGGGACGAAAGGACGGCTAGACTTGCCTCCCGCTTCAACCAGGACGACGTACGAACGTTCTCCGGCCCGCACAACGTAGCGCGCCGGTGCGGCCCGAGCCAGCGCGTACTGGATCTCGGATATGAGGCCATGATGGAAATCTCCCCACAATCCGCAGGCTTCGATGTAAGGATCCATGCCTGGAAATGGTGATCTCATCACGAACGCCTCTGCCCCGGATCTCGTGCTTCACTGCTGTTCAGAATACCGGCCCTGTGGGTCACGGCCAACGGCCAATCTCGAAAAGGCCCAGCAAACTCGCACGAGGTACAGGGCCCTCCAAGTCCCGAGGCAGGGCCTTCCTCCTTGCTCAAGGAGATACCTCGATCGCTCCAGGCCTGGGGACCTTGAGCCCCGGTGTCAGAACCTGCCAGCCGTCGAGGAGGACGTTCCACGAACCCGGCGGCAAGGAAAGATCGCGGTAGTTCGAGCCGTCCAGATTGACCACGGCGAGCGAGGTCTCCCGAATCCGCCGATTCATCAAGCCGAGCGCCAGTCGCATTCCGTCGGGCGACCAGTGCATCACCACCAAGATGTCGTCCGCGAACTTCACGGGGATCTCGCGTCTCTGCTGGCCGTCCGTGTCCACAACATAGAGCCTGGCCTTGCACACGTTGCCCTCGATCTTGTGGTCGGCGTAAGCGACACGTTGGCCGTCGGGGGAGATCTGGATTGTGGGGAGGACGTCGTTCTTGGGCGAACCTTCGGTGAGCCGCCGCGTTCCGGTACCGTCGGGGTGAATCAGCGTCAATCGTCCGCGATCGATCGGGTTTTTTCCTTGATTCCGCGCCGCAAGCCAGTTGCCGTCGCGGGAGCAGTCCAGGACGAGTTCCGTCTCCGGAACCGGCAGCCTGGTTCGATCGGTACCGTCCAGATTGACGCGCCAGGTTTCGAACTTCTCCGGCTGCATGTCCACCGGCACGCTGATCACGACCTTCTGGCCGTTGTGCGACCAGAGGGGATAGCCGAATCGGAGGAAGATCCGCCGCTCTTGCGTCTGGCCCGTAAGGTCGTGGACCCAGATGCCGATCTGGGAACTGGCGAGGTTGGCGCCGCCTTTGGGGTAGACCAGGTACCGCCCATCGGGAGAGATCGAGCCAAACGAGAGGCCCTTGTAGATCGTCCGCCACTTTCCCGTCTCGGGGTCGATGGCGACCATGCCCATGAAGGCGTCATCGCGCCGTTCCGTCGACCCGGACATATCGGCGGCGCGGACGATGAGTTCCCCGGCGTCCGCCTTCCTGGCTTCCCCGGCCTTGTCATCCTTCCCCACGAGCGGCGCTGGCCTCGAAACCGGCGACGACGCTTTCGCGGCCCCGCTCGACGAGACTTCCTGTCGGGCCGCCTGCGCGGGCCGACGCACGACAACACCCGTTCCAACGGTGACGAGGCCCATGGCAGCCACGGCGGCGGCGACCCGGATCAGTCTGGCGCGAGACATCATGTTCAACACTCCATGAGTCAGAGCGGCGACCGCTGGCGAAGCCGCTCCGGCCGTCGTCTTTTCCGAGGTGATCGCGAGCACGGAGCGAACCAGAGAATTGGCGAGTGTTATGGGGACCGCGGCCTCGGTTGCGGAAGTAACTAATCCGGCCGTGAGGAGACCGGCGGGCAACCCCATTCCACGGCGCGACAGGCGATTGCGAAGCCGCTCCCGCGCCGTGGAGAGCCGGGAGAGAACCGTCCCCCGGGGACAGCCAAGTTTCAGGGCGGCTGCCTCGGCAGTCAGTCCCTCCAGGTAGCAGAGAACGACCGGCGATCGCAACCTGTCCGGCAGCGAGGCGACTTCCTCATGAACTTCCGGCCAGGTTTCCGATCGCTTCTCAAGGCCGCGGGATTCCCCGGCCGCTCGTTGCGCATACCGACGTTCGTGGCCCTGGCGGCGGAGGGCTTGTTTCCTGGCCCGACACGCCACGCGGTAAGCCACGCCGAAAAGCCAGCTTGCGAGCGAGCCCTGGTTCCGGATCGACCCGGCCCTGCGGAAGCAGACCAGAAACGTGGCCTGGAAGGCGTCCTCGGCGTCGTGGGGGTTGTCGAGCACCTGCTGACAGACCCGGAGCACCATGGGACCGTGACGCTCGACCAGCGCCGCGAATGCCGCCGCGGCCGATCGATCACCGGGTGTCGCCAGGCGATCCAAGAGCGCCCCGTCCGTCAGCCCGGAGAACGTCCCCTCGTCAAGCAAGGTTTGAAGTCGCTTCTGCGTGTCTGCGTGTGCCGAAGGTCCCGCCATCAAACCGGCTCCTCTTGAGTTCCTACAGAGTAGTGCCCCGAGAGGTTCAGACGATTCGAAGATTCTCTTAAACCACAGTCCCGGCACTTCGCGGCGCGGTCGACCGATCATCAGGCGGGTCCTGCGGCTGCAGTGTTTGAGCCGCGGTGTGGTCTCCGGATAGACCCTGGAGGAGGTGATGATTTCGGGCAGATGACCAGGCGTCTTCTCGTTCACCGGGTCAAGAATCGGTTCCTGTCATTGCTCCTGCATCCGGGAACAACGAACCGACCCGACAGCGGAAGCCCGGAATGACCTCTTCGCCGGAAAGCTCGTCATCCTGATGCAACCGGCTCACCGAGCCGTCGCGGCGGTAAACCGAGGCCGTGCGGGACTCGGGGTGAATTACCCAGACCAAGCCTATGCCCGCTTTCATGTAATCTTCAACCTTCTCGTCAAGCTCGGTAGCCAAGTCTTTGGGAGAAACCACCTCGATGGCAAGATCAGGGGGAATTCGGACATGCCCCTCGGGCAGCTTGCCGCCGGGAAGCCGACCTGCACGAATGAAAGAGACGTCGGGCCTCCGGACCATTGGGGGAGCATGAGCAAAGCACTGATAACCGTTGTCGGCAGGCCAAGTATACCCCAGTCGATGTTCATCGCAGTGGAGGCTAAGCCGAAGGAAAAGCTTGCCTCCGATCCAACTTGACTCAGACCCCATGTTCCGCTCCACGAGTCGACCGTCGACCAGCTCGTAATTCTTGCCTTCCGGCATGGCCAGCAGGTCTTCGGGAGTGTACAGGGTTGTCTCTTCGGCCGCGACAGCCACGCTCATCGATCGGCTCCCAGGCAACAACTGGTGGACCAAACTCGCTGGCAATTCTAGCAGAGTCCTCGCGGACTCCACCGCGCGTGGAACGGAACTCATTCTGTTTCCTTTTATTCGCCCTCACTGTAACGCGAAAACTGCTGCCTCTTCCAGCTCCGGAGGAGCGACACGCACCAACCGCGTTGCTCCGATCTCGCATTGGTTCTCTTCCCGCCGGCTCCTCACCGGGCTAGACTGGGCAAATGGTATTGTGCAGAGGGGAGGTATTCCGTGGAAGTTCCGGTCATCATCGAGCCAGTTGCCGGGAACGGGTATCGCGTCACAGGGGCAGGTGGGCTCTCGGTTGGTCTGACCGCGGAAGGAGTGACGGCCGCGGAAGCCATCGATCGGCTGGCCGATCAGGTCCGGATTCGCGTCAACGCCGGAGCGAAGCTGGCTGAATTGAGTGTCGCTGCGGACGTGGCCCCCTGGAAGCAGGACGCCGGATACCTGCACGACGAACCCCTGTATGAGCCTTGGCGTGCAGCGATGGAGGAGTACCGTCGCAAGCTCGATGAAGATCCCGAGGCCCTATGAGCCTCTTCGTTCTCGATACCGACGTGTTGACCCTCTACTACCGCGGCCACCCGATCGTGGTGCCGAACGTCGATGCCCACTTGCCCACGGTGCTGGCGATTTCGATCTTGACGGTCGATGAACAACTCACCGGTTGGTACACACTGACGAGGCAAGCCCGCCGACCGGAAGAGATCTCCCGGGCTTACGCACATCTGGGCGAGGCCGTCGTCCGTTTGGCCCGTTGGCGGATCCTTCCCTACACGGAACCGGCCATCACCCGGGTCGCACAACTCAAAGCCCTCAGGCTCAACGTTCGTCTCATGGACCTCCGCATTGCTGCCATCGCCTTGGAGAACCGGGCCGTGGTCGTCACCCGCAACCGGCGAGACTTCGGCCGCGTCCCCGGCTTGAGTGTCGAGGACTGGGCGGTCTGAGCGGACTCCTCATGGTGTTGTCATGACCGGCTATCCCATCGAACTGAAACTGGAAGGGCGGACCGTGGTGGTCGTGGGGCTGGGGCCGGTCGGTCGACGGAAGGCGGCGGCGCTCCTGGCGGCTGGTGCCCGGGTGATCGGCGTGGACCCGGCGGGCGGAGATCTTGATCCGTTGAGCCTGCCCGGGATCGAGGTCATCGCCCAGCCGTACCAGGCCGAGCAGCTCGACGGGGCGTGCCTCGTGATCGCGGCCGGGCCTGCGCAAGTCAATGAACGTGTCGTCGCGGACGCCCGCCGGATCGGTGCCTGGGTTTGCTCGACGAGCGAGCCCGAAGCGGGAGATTTCACCGTTCCCGCGGTCTGGACATCGGGCCCACTGGTGCTGACGGTCTCGACTTCGGGAGCCAGTCCCGCACTGGCCGCGGCGCTCCGCGACCGGGCGGCCCAGGCACTTGGGCCCGCGGCGGCCGGGCTGGCCGAGCTGCTGGCGGAATTGCGTCCCCTGGTATTCGACCGGCTGACTGACCCGCATGCCCGACGACAAATCTTTCGTGAGTGGGCCGATCCGCGGTGGCTGTCGCTCTGGACCGAACAAGGCCCAGAGGCCGTGCGGCAGGCGCTCTTGAGACGCCTCGAAAATGAGACGCTGTGATCTTTCGTTCAGGAACCGCCGGCTCGCAACCTTGTCGAATTGATCGGTCTTATTGATAATGCGAACGAGCCGCAATCGGCCGGATCAGGACGTACTATGGTTCCGGAGGGCCTTCGCGTGGAGTCCAGGGCCTCTTTCTCGTCAAGGAGACAGGGCGGAAGTCGGCTCGGGCAATCTTGTTGCAGAAAGATCTGGAACCGAACAGAGGAAAGAGCCACGACGTGAAAATCGCAGTCATTGGAACGGGATATGTGGGACTGGTTCAGGGCACGTGCCTGGCCGAGAGTGGCAACGACGTCGTTTGCATCGACAAGGTCGCCTCCAAGATCGAAGGTTTGAAGCACGGCAAGATTCCGATCTACGAACCGGGTTTGAGCGAGCTGGTCCATCGCAACCAGCGGGATGGACGGCTGGCGTTCACGACCGATCTGCCGGGCGGCCTGGAGGAAGCCGAGATCGTCTTCATTGCCGTCGGAACACCTCAGGGAGATGACGGAGGGGCCGATCTCAGCGGGGTCTGGGCGGTCGGCCGGCAGGTGGCCGAAGTTCTCCAGTCACCCAAGATCATCGTCATCAAGAGCACGGTTCCGGTCGGCACGAACGCCGAGCTGACTCGCAGGATGGCCGATGCCACGAAGGTCCCCTTCGATGTCGCAAATAACCCCGAGTTCCTCAAGGAGGGCGCGGCCATCGAAGACTTCAACAAGCCCGACCGGGTCGTCGTCGGCGCCAGGAAGCCCGAAGTCGCCGAGCGGTTGCATGCTCTCTACGCCCCATTCTTGCGCACCGACCGGCCGTTTCTGGTCATGTCTCCCGAGAGCGCCGAGATGACCAAATACGTGGCCAACTGTCTGCTGGCCACCAAGATCAGCTTCATCAACGAGATGGCCAACCTGTGCGAGGCCTACGGCGCCGACATCAACGACGTGCGCCGGGGCATCGGCCACGACCAGCGAATCGGCTTTCACTTCCTGCACCCGGGCATTGGTTACGGTGGGAGTTGTTTCCCCAAGGATATCCGGGCGGTCATTCACATGGCCCAGTCGCGGGGTGTGCCGGCGCGGATGATGGAGGCCGTCGACGAGGTCAACGAGGCGCAGAAAAATGTGCTATTCCAGAAAATTCACGCACATTTCAACGGATCGCTGCGCGACCGGACCATCGCGATCTGGGGCCTGGCGTTCAAGCCCCGCACCGACGATATCCGCGAGGCGCCGGCCCTGGTCCTGATCGACTCGCTGCTTGAAGCCGGCGCTGAACTGCGGGTTCATGACCCTGAAGCACTACCCAACGTCCGCGAGATCTACGGCGAAAAGCTGACGTACTGCGACCGTCCCTACGGCGCTCTCGAGCAAGCCGACGCGCTGGTGATCGCCACCGAGTGGAATGAATTTCGCAATCCCGATTTCGAGATCATGATCCGGTTGCTGCGGCAGCCGGTGATCTTCGACGGCCGCAACGTGTACGATCTGGCCCGCATGACCGCGGTCGGCTTCACATACCATGGAATGGGCCGGGCCGTGCTGGAACCCGGCTCGGCATTATCACGCTAAAGGTCAAGGCTCAGGGCTCGGCGTCCCGATGTCGAGTTGCGGGCGCCGGGCTGTCCTGGGTTTGAGC
This sequence comes from uncultured Planctomycetaceae bacterium, assembly GCA_963797295.1. Lineage (GTDB taxonomy): Bacteria > Planctomycetota > Planctomycetia > Isosphaerales > Isosphaeraceae > Aquisphaera. The sequence continues at coordinate 485,682 of CAWCPP010000045.1, read as the reverse complement.
CCAGGACCAGATGGCATTGCGGCCGGCTTTCTTGGCACGATAGAGCGCTTCATCGGCGCGATTGAGCAAGTCCATGGGAGTGCCGTGGTCGAGGTCGGTGAACGCCGCCACGCCGATGCTCGTCGTGACAGGAACCATGACCCCCTTCTGCTCGATCTGCAGTGCCGCGATTGCCGTGCGGAACCGTTCGGCGAGCTTCACGGCCGAGTTCAGCTCGCAATCCGGGGCAACCACGACAAACTCCTCGCCGCCGTAACGCGCCACGAAGTCGCTGGTACGCACCACCCGGGCAAGCGTTGCGGCCGACTGGCGTAAAACGTTGTCGCCAGCCGCATGGCCATGGCGATCATTGATGGCCTTGAAATGATCAAGATCGGCGATCGCCACTGCCAGCGGCGAACAGCGTCGCCGGCAGGCTTCCCACTCCCGGGGAAGGCGGTCGTCAAGCACGCGCCGGTTAGCCAGGCCGGTCAGACCGTCAAGGTGCGCGCGTTGCTCGAGCACCGTCAAGAGCTGCCGGTTCCGCAGCGCCGCGCGGAGGCGGGCCAGCATCTCCGTGCCCACGAATGGTTTGGATACGAGATCGCTGGCTCCCAGGTCCAGGGCCCGAACCCGCTCGTCAGTCGTGGCCATGTCCGCGTAAAGCAAGACCGGCACGAATTGCGTGACACTCTCCCGCTTCAGCCGCTCGACCAGCTCCATTCCGCAATAGGTTGGCAGACGTAACTGCGACAGCACAAGGTTGGGCTGGAAGATGGAGACCGCGCGGATGGCCGAGATCAGATCGGTCGCCTCGAAGACTTCCATCTGACCGGTGAGCAGCTCGTTCCGCAGCCAGGATCGCTCACTCGCCGCGGGTTCGACCAGAAGTACTCGCCCGGTGATCGGGGCCAGGGCAGAGTGACCTTGGCCAACCTCCGGGGTTTCCCGTGATCCTGCGACCCCAAGGCCGAAGGCGGGCGTGGAGTCGTCCGATACCAGGCTGAACCGAGGAACCGGTTCATCGAGTTCCAGGTAGGACATGGTCATCACCTCCCGAACGCCGTGATCAGTCTTTGTCCGCGTGGCGAGTCATTCTCTCACAATTTGCTGGCGGAACCGAACCATCAAGGCATCCTCAAAGCCGTCTCCACGCGAAACGGAACGGAGATGCAAGCCGTGCCGCGTTTTGATGCTTTGCTTCGAATGGGATATGTCTTTCTTCCCTTATATCAGATCAGGAAGTTCCCTGTAGTATGCTGTCCAGGAGACACGCGCTCGTGATTCTTTCTCGCCCTTGATGTTGCTCCGAAGCAACCTCGGAGGGTTTGCCGTAGTTTGAGAAACCAGGTTATTGTTCAGGAAGTTTGCAAAAGAGCAAGGGTAACTCATCTCCAGCCGCGGAGGCGTCTGTCCTTGGATCACTTGCGGCTGCGCCAGACTCCGGCAAGCCGGGTCAATCCCGCTCTCTCGCACAGATTCGCCAGGATCTGAAAGGCGGCCGGTTCGTCCAGGTGTGCAAACGCCGCATCAAGTTTCGGCCCCAGGGTAAGTGGATCGAGTAACTCGCGAATCCGGCGCACCGTCTCGGCCTCGCGGTGCGCTTCCTCGGGGCGGTTGGCGGACTGAAGTGCCCGGGCCAGACGGTAATGGATGCGCCAGTCCTGAGGAAAATCGGCAAGTGCCGCTTGCAGCACGGTGATGGCCTGATCGGGCTGGCGGTCGTGCTCCAGGTCCCAGCGGCCCCGCAATCGCCAGAACCGACCGTCACGCTGCTCGACGGGCCACGCTTCCAGGAGCTCTCGCCCTTTTTCCATCTCCCCGGCATCGGCCAGCGCGGTCACGAGCGTTTCGCGGGCATCGACATGATCGGGGTGGTTTGCCAACAAATCTCCAAGCTGGGCAAGCCGCGACTCGCGTTGCGGATCTTCGGCCCGAGGCTCGGCGCGAATTCTCCGCAAGAGCGCGACCTGGGCATCGACGTCACCGGGATCGGCAGCGATCCACCGCTTCAACGTGCTTCGGGCCACGTCGTCGGGCGGGTCCGTCAGTGCCGCCATGGTCAGCTCGCGAAGAACCTGCGGTCGCGCGGAGGGCAAAACCTGATCAAGGGCTTTCCAGCCAAGGGTGAACGCGTCGATCTGCCGGTCTTCGACCCTGAGAACTTCGAGGAGCAACAGCCAGGCCGCCGGTTCGGAGGGCCCGGCGGCAACAGCCTTGCGAAGCGCGCGTTCCGCCTGGGCGGCCCGGCCAAGAGCCAGGCAGGCGCGACCCTCCCCGAGATACGTCGTGCTTGCGGCCCCCCCGCCGGTATTGATCCTCCGATAGTGCTCAGCCGCTGTATTCCAATCACCACGCCGGGCCGCGGCGTCGGCCTGACTGCGCAGCCGCGCCAGATCCTCTCCACCCATCATCCGCCATAGAACAAGTACGCCGACCACTCCGACGATCATCCCAACCCAGGTCCGCAAGGTGAATCCTCGCCAGCCTTCTGATCCTGTTTTTTCACGCTCTCGACGTCGAGTCCGGGAACCCTGAGACGAGAATCGAGGCGAAGAGCGGCGCGGCATGCGGTGTCCAGCTTCCAGTAGATCCAGTCGGTCGGGCTACCAAGGTCCGGGGAACGCTCAACTCTATACTGCCCGACGGCCCATGCGGGGAAAACCCGGATCACCCCGGAGTTCATGCTTCATGAGTGCATGATCGAGAAGCTTGGCTGAATCGGCAGCAGCCGCCTCGCGATTGTTACAGGCGGGGTGCTTGGTCTGGGAAATCGCGATCCTGGAATCTACAATAAGTCGGGTTGAAGAACCCGGCTGTTTTATGTGAGTCTGATTTAACCTCAGGCCGGCCCGTTGCATGGTCCGGCTGACTCGGCGCAACTCCGCACAGCTTGGCACGACACCGTGGCGCCGGGAGCGTCGCCGGCATGGACCGACTGAAAGTTCTCTGTTTCGCGGGTACTTACGGCCTGGCGCTGGTGTGCGAGCTGGCGCGGCTGGTGGTTCGCAGTCCGTTCCGCTGGTACTTGACATTCGGCCTGACTGCCCTGGGATGGGTCGTTCAGACGGTCTTTCTGGCCAATCTGGCTCTCAAAGACCCGTTGATCTTGCCCGTGACCACCGCCTTCGAGTCGGTCATGGTGCTGGCATGGATTGTTGCCTTTATCGGCCTTTTCCTGATGCTCCACTGGCCCCGGCAGGTCGCGGTCGGGATATTCGTGCTGCCGCTGGTGCTTGGTCTGGTGGTCGTCGCCGGCTGGTTCGCACCCAGGCAGTCCAACTGGCTGGAAGAGGGGATGATGGCATTCTGGGGCACGGTTCATGGAATCTTTCTGCTGGGAGGCGCGGTATGCACCTGCGTCGCCTTCGCGGCCGGACTCATGTACCTGGCCCAGATGCGGCGGCTCAAATCGAAACGTCCGGCACCGTTCGGCCTTGCCTTGCCAAGCCTGGAACAGACCGAGCGAGTCAACCGCGGAGCCATCATCGTCGCTTTCCCTTTGCTCACCTTCGGGCTCTTGATCGGCATGATTCTGAGCGTGAAGGCGCAGAGCTTCGGGCCCGAGGCGGCGTTCCGGCTGAGCTGGACTGATCCCAAGGTCGTCAGCGCCCTGGGCATGTGGCTGGTTTTCGCCGTGCTGTTGCACGCGCGGTTCCGGCCGGCCCTGCGTGGCCGGAGCGTGATGGTTCTGACGATTGTCGCCTTTGCCTTCCTGGTGTTCACGTGGGTCGGGATCGAGGCGCTCCGCCTACCCACGGCCCACGGCGCAACCCGGACGGCGGGAGGACATCCGTGAGAATGCTGGCCGTGGGCGTCGACCATCGCTCAGCACCCGCCAGCGTGCGCGAGGCACTGGCGTTTGACGAACCAAAGTACACCCAGGGGCTGGAAGCGTTCACCCGGACCTTTCCCGGCAACGAACTCGTGATTCTCTCCACGTGCAACCGGGTCGAGATCTACTTGGCTGGCAGCCTCGAGTCGGTTCCTGAAGTCGAAGCGCTGGGCGACTTCCTGAGCGACTTCCACGGAGTTCGGCCCGAACTTTTCGCCGGTCACCTCGTGAGCTATCACGACGAAGGCGCCGTGGGACATCTGTTTCGGGTTGCTGCCAGCCTGGAAAGCCTGGTCTTGGGCGAGGGCCAAATCCTGGGCCAGGTTCGCGAAGCCTATCGGGCCGCAGTTGAGCGGAAGACCATCGGGCCGATCTTTCACACGGTCTTTCAAACCGCACTTCGCGTCGGCAAGACGGTGCGCGAGCGAACCGGCATGAACCAGGGCAAGCTCTCGGTGGCCAGCGTGGCCGTGGATCTTGCCCGAGAAGTGTTCGATACGTTCGCCGACAAGACCGTGCTGGTGATCGGCGCCGGTAAGATGGGCGATCTGACACTCCAGCATCTCAAGGCATTGAACCCCGGCCGCATCTTGATCACCAACCGGAACCTCGAGCGTGCCGAGGCGGCCGCCACTCGCTGGAACGCTCAGTCAGTCCCCTTCGACCGGCTGGGCCAGGCGCTCATCGAGGCCGACCTGGTGGTGAGCACCACCGCGGCCGCGGAGCCGATCGTGGGCCTCGACCAGTATGTCCGCGTTCAGCGCGCCCGCCGCAACCGGCTGGCACTGATCCTGGACATCGCCATCCCCCGCGATTTCGATCCCAGGATCGGCGACCTGGACCAGGTCACCCTCTACCACGTCGACGACCTGCGTGCCCAGGCCGATCAGAACCTCTCGCGCAGGCAAAAGGGCGTGGATCCCGCCCTGCGGATCATCGAACGCGAGACCGCCGCTTGCTGTGCCCTGGTGCGCCATCAGCAAGACGCAGGGGCCTTGCTCCAGCAACTCGGCAACCACGCCGATCAACTTCGTCAGCGCGAGCTGAACGCCCTCTTCGCCACCCACCCCAACCTCAGCGAAGCCGACCGCGAGGCCATCGCCCACATGGCGATGAGGCTCCAGAACCAGTTCCTACACCATCCTCGCGCCGCCGTTCGATCGGCCGTGACCGAATCGCACGACGACCATCCCCACCCCATCCTTTCCGCCGTCCGCCACCTGTTCGGCCTGGGCGACCACTCCCCACCCAGCTCCTTGAAAAAGACCACCTGATGGTCCGCGCCACTCTTACGATGTGTGCCGTCAAACCTTTTTGTCCGGGCCGAAGGGGTATCAGGAGCAGATAAGTCTCGAATACCTGCGAATCACAACTCGTTTCATGAAAAGCGCGTTCCGGTTCCGGAAATGCTCTCTATCGCCGATTCTGAAGTTTTTTCCATGCCATTCGTTTTTCCCTTTGAAGACACGGAAGGCAGGATGTCTTCCTGAACTTGTTGCAGTGCCGCGATCAAGTTCTTGAGGTCTTCGCCTGCTACTGAGAAGCGAGCGGTCGGGGAATCGCTTCGTCCCAGAACAAGGAAGCAACGGTCCTTGTATTCGTCGTCCAAGACTAGAGTTACGTCGACGCCCCCCGCTTTGCTAATCTCCAGGTTGTAACCACCATTTAATACACTATCCTGCTTGTCGGTGACATCGATCAACCGGCTGAGGAACTGAATCGTCTTTGGGATAATCTCTGGAGACGGAATCTCAAAGGATAGCCAGAGAAAGGACCCTTCGATCTGTGCAAACCATCGCTCGGTCCCGGAGAGGGTCTCGTCGATCGAGATTTCCCACGGGCCCGAGCAACCATTCGCCACAAGTCCTATATGCTCGTCGGGTGCTCCGGAGCCCACTTGAGTCGTCTTGAAATCTGACATCGATCAAACTCTCCGTTGCCGAAGCCTGTCAAGAACCGTTTCCGCATTTGCCTGTATTTTGACTAAGACAGCTTATTTCCCGTGTGATCCACGCGAAAATAGGTCTCGCCGCCATCCTCCTGCACATCCCAATGATCTGGGTCTCCTGCGTGTGCCCTGTCCTTGATCCAAATTCTATCATTCGTATCAACGAACCCCTTTTTCCCCTTCTTGGGACCTTTTTGGATTGTAGCCTTCCGTAGAATATCTTCACCCTTTCTGTTCTTCTCTAATTTCGGAACAAAAGGAACCTCGCCGTCTATTGGCAAACCGGCCTTTTGGAGCTGCCTGTCTATCTTGTCTCGAGGGTCTTCCGTCACAGGCAACTCCGACCAGGGTAAGCCCTTCCAAGTTCGCTTGCCTGGTAGCTGCTTTCAAAGACCTGCTGTCTCTCTGATAGGAGCATTGTCCCCAAGACCATCCTGATATTTTCGCAGGGCCATTCACTCGCTCTCAAAACCACACGAGCGTTATGTTATCGAAATCGGTCCATGATCGGCAACCGCAAGTCAAGGCATTAATCGGAATTTATACAACTATTTTTATCTATAAATGCGTTAATTTTAGTGATGTAAATGGCCCTATCGGCTATTCAGGCACAGGATCGCCTTGCGAACCGAGAAGCTGTCGTCGCCGGAGAAGACCAGGTGAAGTGTCTTCCCATCGGCGCTCATCCACTTCGTGGGCAGGCTGCACGTCTCTCCCGGACCCACATCCCAGATCTCGCTGAAGTACACCGTGGTCCAGGGCCCCCACGGCTCGGGGGCATCGTAGATCCCGAAACCTCCCCGGAAGCGAGCGTCCCCTCCCGGGAAGGTTTGGCACCAGAGATAACGCCGCAGTCCCGCGTCATAACTGATGGACGAGCGATAACACCTCCCAGGGTGAGTGAATACAGCCCCGCGCTGGACAATGTCCGCGGTCCAGAGCGGAAGTCCGTCGCCGCTCAAACCCTGGAAGAATTCGTAAGCTTCCTGTTCGGCGATCCGGTCCTTCGGCACTCTCGCCAGCACCATGCGATCGGCGGGTTGATAGGCGCTGGAGTCGTCGTGAGAATAAATGTAGACATAATCGTCTCTGGCACCCGCGTAATTCTTGCCGAAATTCAGAAAGGTCGGACAGCCGAAGCTCGTCGTGAACCGCCACTTGCTCGATGTCCAGGTCCTGGCATGGTCGGACGACATGGCCAGCCGGGAGTTGCCGGCGTTCCTCACCCACATGGACAGGACGCCGCCAACCATGAGCATCCCGCTTGCCTTTTCGCCCCTGGGGCCATCACCATGACGTTCACCCGTTAGCGACCGGATGTTGACTCCCGCAAAATTCTCTGGTGGACCGTCAACGCGGGCGAAACCCAGGCTCAGTTTGGTGGCGACCGTGGGCGTAAAGCCTTGTCCATCGCCGTAAGCCGTATACAGGGCGTCGTCATCGGCCCAGGTCATGGGCCAGGTGTCGCTGCCTCTGGCCTTGCGGACGATCGTCTCCCTGGCAGACCAGCGAACTCCCCGGATCAAAGCGCTGGGAGGGTAGGGGGCCTGGCGGGCTGTCGAGATCGCTTGCAGCAGAGGACTGACCACGTACCGGTCGAGCCCGTCCTCGAAGCTGAGTCTGGCGTCAAGCTGCTGACCGTTGCGGACGATGATCAGGTCCAGACTGGGAACGACCAGGAGGAACTGGTGGCCGGCCCCCGCGCCCCAGAACGCATCGTCGGGTGCGGAGTTCCAGAGTTTCTTGCCCCCGAGAGTGCGGTTCACCCACCACCCGAGCCCGGAGTGGCCCGGCATCCCGCTCTGATGCGTGACCGCGTTGACGACCGAGGGCGAGACCAACCGGTTCCCTTGCCAATCACCCTTACGGAGCATGAGCCGGCCGACCCTGGCCGCGGCGTTCGGACTGTAAGCGCCGCCGCCCCAGGTCGCCACCAGCGGCAGGCCGTCCACGGTTGTCACACTGCCATAGCCAGCCGACCACTCGGCGTCGGGCACGCCCAGCGGCCTCATGATCCGATGACGTAGAAAGGAGCGTAGATCCGCATCGTCCGTCCCTCGCAAGCTGGCCGTGACACAGTAGCCAAGCATCCCCATGCCGGGGTTGCTGTAGCGGTCCCGCGTGCCGGGCCGCTCGAGCACGGGCGCAACATCCCTGGCGAGGGTGAACGGATCGCGCGGCGGTGGCAGACGCTTCCAGAAGTCTCCCTTCCAGCCGGTCAAGCGGTCGTGGGCAAGGCCGTCCGCCTCCGCATCTTCGATCCCCGACGTGTGGGTGGCCAGGTGCCGGACGGTGATCTCCCGCCGGCTGGGGTCGTCGCGCCACTGCGGCACGTAGCGAAGGGCCAGGTCGTCGGGCTTGATGTGATCCTCGTGCATCGCCACCATCAGGCCGACTCCGCCGACGAGGGCCTTGGCCAGCGACGCGGTACCATGCGGCTTCGTCCGGCTCTGCCCGGAGGCATACCGTTCGAACACGAGCCGGTCGTGGCGGATCACCAGCAGGGCGTCAGTGTGACGCTCCTTGAGAACCCCCCAGGCCGCTTCGAGCGCGGGGGAGTTCATTCCCTGGCTCTCGGGTGACGCCAAGGCCCATTCCCAGGCCTGGCTTGTCCGCGACTCTTCAGCACCCAGGACAGTCGTCGAGACGAAGCAGAGGCAGGCGGCCAGGGCCGCAAATTGAAGCCGTTCGATGCTCGTCATGGAATGGCCTAGTGGGCTATGATGATTCCGGATGAGACAAGCCGCTCAGACGGTTCAAGCCCGAACCGAAGGAGTCGCCATGAACCCGCTCAGTCCATCAGACGTTCCAGGCTACAGGCCGGAGCCTCCGGGTCCGAGCCTGAGGAGCGTCGTCCGCAAGTCGGCGCTACTCAACTTGACAGTCGTTCTGACGTCGTTCCCGGTGCTTGTCTTCGCAGGGGGACCGGCAGCCGTCATCCCGGTGCTGGCGATCATGATGGGCATCACCATCCTGATCTGGAGCGCCACGTTCGCAATTTTCTCGTTTATCTCACTCGCCCGAATCTTCTGGGCTCCGGCCAGAGCCGGGAAACCTCAAGATCCTTCACGTCGAGCTCCCGCCTCTGGAGTCGCCGATCGCTGGCTGGACGAGCCGGTTTGACGGAGAATGGGAGGATAAGCGTCTGGACGGCCAGGATAACGGTAGAAGAAAGCAATGCGAGCCAAGGCGGTTCCATCATTCACTCTGGATGTATCGACACGGCGTCAAAATCTACCAGAGTATCGGGATGTCATAACAGGCGAACTTGGTGTCTCCGGTGATCATTGTCATGCCCTCAAGTTGTGACTGGCAAATTAACATGCGGTCAAACGGGTCACGGTGATGATCGGGCAATCCAGTGACTGCTAAAGCATGCGGAGAGTGAATTGGGAGCAAATCGAGTTGGTACACCCGACTCCATTGCGCGACGTACACATCCAGAGGCTCATTCAGCGTCAATTTCTTGCTGCCGATCTTGATTGCCATCTCCCAGACTGATGCCACGCTGAGATAGAGCTCATGATCGGCATTACCGATCACTTCCTTTGCCCTCACACCTAGCTTCGGGTTTCCCTCAACGAGCCACAGGAAGGCATGCGTGTCCAGAAGAAACTTCACTGAGCATACTCCTCAAACTCCTCCATGGGCTCGTCAAAATCGGGAGCCATGTAGAGAATGGAGCCTTTTCCTTCACCGGGTGCGGGTCGGGTGGGCCGGGCTGAACGCTCACCGATAAGTTTGGCAACGGGCCGCTGGTTGTCTGTGATGACGATTTCTTCGCCGGGCGTCAACTTCCTGATGACTTCTTTAAGTCTTTCCTGTGCCTCCTCGACTGTGATCGTCACGGACATGTATGTTCCTCCCTCTTTGTTGAGCTGAGCTGGCTAATACCAGCCTTGACTTATTCTACTCGATGACTGACCAGAAGAAGCGGTAAGGAAACGATCAGGGAGAGACCAGCTCATCAAATCCGCGGATAGCACCACGCCCAGTTCCCTCTGGCTCGGACAAGGGTGCGGCTTTTTCTCTCCCAGCCCAGACGGAACGGAGCTCAAACATCCCCGCTCACTTCTTCTGCATCCGCGCCAGGTACCACGGGGTGCTGCTCAGGCTGCCCCAGCCGGCGGGGTTGTGGTTGGCCTCGAAGACCGCGCGCAGGGTCTCGTCGTACGAGACAAGCGCCTGCCAGAGGACGCCGGGGGAGTTCCGCCACCGCGGATCGGGCGTGCCGCCGTCGATGCGCTGGAATTTGGCACCGCTGATCTTGTGGTTCCACATGAAATCGCGGTTGGTGGCGATCAGCCGGTTGATGTCGTCACGGTCGAAAACGAGTTTGTGCTCGTAAGCCGTCACGATGGCCTCGAGATCAATGCCATAATAGCCGCCGTTCGGATGCACTCCGATCCAGTGCTTGGGCGAGCCGTCCGGCTTGTAGTCCCAGGGGCCCGCGGGTTCCCAGTAGTTCCAGACGTAGTACCGGCCGCCATCACGCAGCTTCATCCGCGACTTCATCACCCGCCACCACTTCTCGGCCCGTTCCCGATAAACCGGCTTGCCCGTGGCTTCATGAAGCGCGATCAGCCAGAGCGCCGTCAGGTTCTCCTTGTTATTGGGGTTCGTGAAGCCGTCCGTGAACCGCTGGTCGTAGCCATCGGTGAACCGGCCTGCGTGGAGATCGACGCCGAAGGGTGCGACAACCCACACCCCGCCATTCTTGACCTCGCGCCAGCAGCCCCGTTTGTCCCATTTCTCGAACACCGTTTCCGCCAGCTTGAGGTAACCGTCGGCCTTGGATCCGTAACGCGTCTGGAGGTCGGGGGTTTCCCGGACAATGTGCGCCATCTGCACCAGGGGCCGCAAACCCATCGCCTCGCCGAGGATGTTGTCGGTCGTGAAGCCGGGAATCGCGCTGGTGCTGGCGCCCTCGGGCTTGGGCCAGCCGATGAAGCCGTCGGGTTCCTTGACACCGCGAGCGATCCAGGAATCTCCCCAGTCCACCAGCAGGTCCAGCCACTTGGTGTCATGGGTCACCTTGTAACCTTCGAGGAATCCCTCTTCGAAGGGGCTGATCAACCAGCCGATCTCCTCACCGATCTCGCGGTCGCAATAGCGATTTCGGACGTCGGCAAGGATGCTTTTCTCCCACCGGCGAAGCCAGTCTTGCCTGAGCACCTTGGCCGCCTTGCTGTCAGCCGCCCGGTTCTGGGCGCTGGCACTCCGGCCCGGCCCGATCACTGATAGCCCGGCAACGAGCACAAAGCTGCCCAGAATCAAGATGCCGTGGTTCCGCCTGGTCGTCATCGAATTGTCCTCCCTCATTGAAAGCTCCCAATTGCGGCACCGACGATTCTACACCCGGCACCCGGGTCTGGCCGAGAGGCCTGAGGGACTCTAAGCTGAAATGGAGTGATCGCCCAGCATGGCAGCGATCACCCAGGCAAACGCGAATTCCGGACAATGGTCGGAGGGCAGGGCGATGATGCAATGGCGGGCATGCGCTCCCGTACGCTTCTGTGATCTGGGTGGCTGGACCGACACCCGGATCGTACCGCGCGGGGCGGTCTTGAATTTCACCGCGCGAATGTACACATACGTCACGTTGACTATCCAGGAAGGCCCCAGCAGCGTGATCCTGGAAAGCCTGGACACGGAGGAACAGTGCTCGTTCCATGATCTTCGTCAGCTCGAGTATAACGGGGTGCTCGACCTGCTGAAGGCCGCCGTGGCGCGATCGGGCATCGAGATCCGCCGGAATGGCGCCTTTTCGACTCATCGCCAGATCTCGCTGCGGGTTCGCTCCAGTGCGCCGCCGGCAAGCGGACTGGGCTCGTCGGCGGCGCTCGGGGTCGCGGCGATCGGCGCCCTGGTACGCTATTGCGGAGGCCATTTGCTGCCGCACGAGATTGCGCGTGAGTCGCAGTTGCTGGAGGTCGAGAATCTCAAGCTCGAGTGTGGCGTTCAGGACCAACTGGCCAGCGCCTACGGCGGAATCAACTTCATGGAAGTGGAGTATCCCCACGCCCGGATCTTTCCGATTCACCTCGACCCCTCGGTTGTCTGCGAGCTCGAAGACAGGCTGGTTCTGATCTACACGGGAAAATCTCATTTCTCGAGTGGCATGCACCAGAAGGTGATCGCCGAGGCCGATCAGCACCGGGCGGACTTTGACACCTTGGCGGAGGCGGCCGTCGCCGGCAAGGAGGCACTTCTGGCGGCCGATTACGCCGCCTTCGGCGCCGCGATGAACACCAACTGGGCCGCCCAGAAGCGCCTCCACCCCGATATCACGACGCCCGAGATCGAGGCACTCCATGACGCCGTCTTTCGCGTCGGCGCTCTCGGTTTCAAGGCGAATGGTGCCGGTGGCGGCGGCACCGTCACCATCCTGGCCGATCGGAACAAGTGCCATCTCGTGGGCCGGGCGGCCCAGGAACTCGGCATGACTGTCCTGCCGGCCCTCATCGACACTACCGGGCTCCAGGTCTGGAAAGCAGATTAGGCGACGCGGTCCGGCAGCCAATCTTCGGTTGACCGAACTTGATAAAACGATTGGCCCGACGAATCCTCCCCCGGTAGCCAAGATCACGGCGGCCTGTCCCGTGACGGTCCGCCAACCTCGATAGACGTTGATCGGCAACGGTCCGCGAGGGACCCCTTGAGGGAGAGCGCTGATGAGCACCCGACGCGAAGCTGGACTTCTGACCGCGGCGATGATGCTGGTGATGAGCGTCGCTCTGACCGCATCGAGCAAGGGAGACGATCCGAAACCACAGGCCCCGCCCAAGCCCGTCGGCACCAAGCCGACCGCTGAGCAAGTCTGGGAAGGCAAGCTGAGCGTCGGGGCGGGCATGAACCTGCGCATTGTGGTGCACATCGGCAAGTCGGCCGACGGTAAACAGACAGCCACGATGGACAGCCCCGACCAGGGCGCCAGGGGGCTGAAGGTCGATACCGTGGCCCTTGACAAGACGACCTTGGCCTTCGAGATGAAGGCGCTCATGGGCAAGTACGACGGCAAGCTGAACGCCGAAGGCAGCGAGGCGGCCGGTACGTGGACGCAAGCGGGCCATAGCTTTCCGCTGACCTTGAAGAAGACCGACAAGGTCACAGAGCTCCGCCGGCCGCAGACGCCCAAGGCGCCGTTTCCGTACAAGGTGGTCGAGGTCAACTATCCGAACAAGAGCGGGGGAGTGACCCTGGCCGGGACATTGACCGAGCCCGAGGGAAGCGGACCATTCCCGGCACTGATCTTGATCAGCGGCTCGGGCGCCCAGGATCGCGATGAGACGATCTTCGAGCACAAGCCGTTCCTGGTTCTGGCCGATGCGCTGACCCGCCGCGGAGTGGCCGTGCTGCGGCTCGATGATCGCGGCGTCGGCGGCTCGACGGGAACCACATTTCAGTCGACCAGCGAGGATTTCGCAGGCGATGTTCTTGCCGGAATCGCGTTTCTCAAAACGCGCAGCGAGATTGACCAGACCCGTCTTGGTCTGCTGGGCCACAGCGAAGGGGGAATTATCGCTCCCATGGTCGCCGCGCGGACGCCGGACGTCGCGTTCATCATCCTCATGGCCGGCACAGGGCTGCCCGGCGAGGAGATTCTCTATTTACAGGGGCAGGCGATCCTCAAAGCCATGGGCGCCGAGGAGAAGGCCATGAAGAACCAACTCGAGTTGCAGAAGCGGCTGTTCGCCATTCTCAAGGCCGAGAAGGACGAGAAGGCGGCCGAGGAAAAGATGCGACAGGCTATCAAGCCGTTTACCGCATCACTTTCCGAGGCCGAGCGGAAAGCTCTCGGCAATGCCGAAGCGCTCATTGATTCCCAGCTCAAGATGATCCGATCGCCGTGGTTCCGCTATTTCTTGAACTACGACCCGCGGCCCACCCTTGCGAAGGTCCATTGCCCGGTCCTGGCACTCATCGGCGAGAAGGATCGCCAGGTTCCTCCCCGGGAGAACCTGTTCCAGATCGAGTCAACCCTCAAGGCCGCGGGCAACAACCGGGGCACCGTGAAGGAACTTCCGGGGCTCAACCACCTGTTCCAGAACTGCAAGACCGGCGCCCCGTCCGAATACGCCGAGATCGAGCAGACCCTTGACCCCAGCGCGGTGGCCGTGATCACCGACTGGATCAGTGCGCAGGCCAAGAGGACCGGGCGGGAAGTAGCTGGTCGCGGCAATTGGCCACCGCCGTTTAATTCTCCGGGCGGGCTCGGACGGTCTAGATTAACCAGACGGATACGCGCAATTGTCATGGACGGATCTCGCGGGATGATCCGCACAACTTATCCTTTGCTTCCCTCTTCCGTTACGGGTTGATCACCGCGAACCACGCAGTTCTTTTCCGTGCTGCCGGAAGAACTGCCGGATTTCCTCGACAGTCGGGGTTTCTCTCAATCCAAATGTCCCCAGGAGGCGACCGTCCGGGGCGCGGAGCTGTAGCGCTGGGTATGTTCTGCCTTCAAGTGAAACTGTCGTCGCCACGGCATGACCGATTTGAGCCCAGGGAACAAATCGGACCTCCACCCCGGGACCAACCAGGTTATTGTTCACTCCTTGATCTGAGAGGATGATGATGGAGTTCGGCAGCAAAGCAAAGAGCCTCGGCACGAAATAGATGGCGATCGACGCAACAGCAGCGATGGCGATAACCACGCCCCAAGCGGGCTGGTTACCGTTCGGCTGCGACCATCCCAGATAGGCCCGGAAGCCGATAATGCCCGCAAATACCACAACCAGATACTTGATAGACTCCCAACAGTTGGTCCGCTCATTCTGGCGGACGACCGCACGTCGATAGGCAACGGGTTCGTGCCACTGCAATCTCTTCATCGACGCCATGATTCCTCGGCTTCGTTGCTCGACGATGAGAGTCACGCGACGATTGAATCAGCGTGGACCTGATCCAGACAACAGTCCAGGGCCTGATCGGGCCCCTGTTCAATGTGCCTCGATTCGAACACGCCATTGCGGTCATGTCAAGTCGCAGGTGTGATTGGACATCGCCAGAGGCAACTTGCTTAGAATGGCTTCTGAATATCTAAGTTGCAAATCATAACAACACACATTATTATATAAGAACAATAAGCTTGTCAGAGAGCACGACTGCTTTTCATGTTCTTTCTTTACTCTCCGGACGCCGTGATTCTTTGCATTTCAATAGATTCGCTAGCACCGGTTTGTATGAGATCGGAGAGACGCAGAATCTCAGCCAGTGGCGCGGTCTAGCCACGGATAATTTCCGCCATACATTCCGCTCGTTTCTCCGGGTTTAGACAAGAATATCCATCCCCGCCTTGCGGAGCTTGGTCGCGGCGGCATTAAAAAATCAACGATAAAGCAATTGATGCACTTTCCATGGGCCTGGAATGCCATAACGGGATCCCAAACATTTGTAAGCGACCACCGAACCGGTGCACATTTCGCGGCGTTCAGTTCGGCAGAGAGTCCGCAGTCTTCGGTTTGTGAAGTTCCGCAGGCCACACCAAGCCGGGCTCGATAACGAAACGACTTCGCGGGGCCGACTGTTTCGCTTGAATCCGGGCGAGGAAACCGGCATACTTCGAGTATGACAACCGTCGTAGCCACTCGATTCCGGATGCATGTCGCCATGATTTCGTCACACCGACGCGGTTTCACGCTGATCGAGCTCCTCGTGGTGATCGCGATCATCGCGATCCTGCTGGCCCTGTTATTGCCGGCGGTGCAGGCCGCGCGCGAGGCGGCCCGGCGCATTCAGTGCATCAACAACCTCAAGCAGCTTGGCCTGGCGATGCACAGTTATGTCTCGGCCGTGGGTGCGTTGCCGATGTCGATGGCACTCTCGGGAACCGGCACAACCACGCTTTACAACACCGGCTGGAGTGCCCAGGCGCGCGTCTTGCCCCACCTCGAGGGCAATCCTCTCTACAACGCGGCGAACCTGTCGGTCTTCAAGGAAGATCCGGCAAATTCGACAGTCATCGCCCTTTCGGTCAGCACGTTTCTCTGCCCGAGCGAGACCCAGCCGTTACCGTTCCTGCATGACTATGGCTATGCCGGCGAGATCAACTACGGCGTCAGCGAGGGCGACTGGTTCATCTGGGGCGGGTTCAACGGCCCGCAGAACCGCTCGGCGTTCGGTCCCAATCGCAGCCGCAGTTTTGCGGAATTCACGGATGGACTGAGCCAGACGCTTCTGGCGGCCGAGGTCAAGGCGCGCCAGCCGGCCTCGAATTGCCGCTTTACCACCCTTCCCTCTGTGAACAACCCGAACCAGATTCCAGATCCCAATGCCGATCCGTACACGGTCGCGCCCGAATACGATAACGGCACATGCGTCACCCAGAATCAGTACGAGTTCCACACCGAGTGGTCCGATGGCAATGCTCACGCCGCCGGGTTCACCACGGCCTGGCCGCCGAACAAGGTCATTCTGGGCCGGATCGACTACAAAGGGATGGATCTCGATCTTAACGGTCGCAACGAGGAAAACGGCGGTCCGACCTTCGCGGCCATCAACGCGCGGAGCTACCACCCCGGGGGCGTCAACGCCCTGCTCGCCGATGGATCGGCCCGGTTCATCAAAGCCACGATCAATGGCCAGCTCTGGCGCGGCCTTGGCACCGTGGCCGGCAGCGACCTGGTGAGCGGCGACGGCTACTGAGCTGCCTGGGATTCCCAGAACCTGACGACTGGGAAAAATGCTCCTGATCTGGCAATTCCCCGATCGCGGATCGATTCTGGTGATACAATATCATGAGTCTGTCGCGAAGGCGCTGCCCAGCCTGTGCGAGATCGTCCGCTTGAGGCCACTGCAGAACTGCACCGGAACACGTTCAGCCACCGAGTCGAAGCACCATGTTTTCTGGTTCCCAGCAACCGTCGACCGCGGAGCGCGGATCAGGCCGCGCTGACAACCCCGTCATCCAGCTTGTCGGTTTCCGGCTGGATAACGAGGACTATGCGATTGCCATCACCAAGATCCAGGAAATTATCCTGATCAAGCCGATCACCCGCATTCCCCAGGTGCCAGACTTCATCGAGGGGCTGATCAACCTGCGCGGCTCGGTGATTCCGATCGTCAACCTGAGGAAGCGGTTTGGCTTGCCTCCGCGCGACCTCGACGATGAGACACGAATCATCGTGGTCAACGTTCATGACAAGACGGTGGGATGCATCGTCGATGCCGTGACCCAGGTCATGCGAATCAACCGCGATCAGGTTCAGCCGCCTCCGCTGGGCGTGCTGGCGGTGAATCATCAGTACCTGGCCGGACTGGCCAAGCTGGATGATCGCCTGATGATCATTCTGGAAATTGAGAAGCTCTTTGAGGCCGAAGAGCTGGCGACGCCTCTGGCCCCGGCCCCCGCGAATTCCGCCTGACGACGGCTGGACCAGGGCGGATGCCCGTCCGGTGACATTCGCGAACTGGCTCACGTACTGATCCGGATACCACGATTTTCTTCTTTTGCGACATCACCCATGCCCATCGAACCCGAATCCCCCCAATCCGTCGACGATTCCGTTTCCAACGGAAGCAAATCGCCCGCGCGGCCCGCGGCGACTCCCTCCCAGGAGAAACCAAGGCGTGGCGGCACAGCCAAGGACGCCGCGGCTCCGCGCCCCCGCAAGGTCAGGCAGGCGATGGGGCCGGCCGGCGGAGGGTCGGCAGCGTCGACACTGCTCGACGGCGACCGGGGCCACGAATCGCTGCTGAGCGATGCCACGGCCAACTCGAGGGCCATGATCGAGACCACCAACGCCATCGTCCGGGCCGGCACGGTCGACGACGTCGTCCGCGGAGCGCTCGACGCCATTCGCAAGGCTTTCGGCTGGGCCTATGCGTCCTACTGGACGGTGGATCCCGCGGAGCATGCCCTGGTATTCAGCCTCGATTCAGGGCGCGTCGACGACGAGTTTCAGCGGCATACACGCATCGCCAGGTTTCGCGAGGGCGAAGGGCTCAATGGCCGGGCCTGGCGGCAGCGTGACCTGTTCTTCGTCGACGATCTCAGCCAGCTTCGCGATTGCAGCCGCGCCCCGCTGGCTAGCCGGGCCGGAGTGCGGTCGGGAATTGCCCTGCCGATCCTGCGCGAGGGTCAGGTGATCGGCACGATGGACTTCTTCGCGATGGATGCCGTCGAGGTCACCCCGACCCGCCTTGACGCCCTGCGCACGGTTTCCCAGCTTGCCTCCGACAAGATCTCGACCCTGGGCAGGCAAGTCGAGCTGAACCAGATCAAGCAGATGGTCGAGAACGCCCCGGTCAACATGATGTGCGCCGATCTGGATATGCGGATCACGTACATCAACCCGCAGGCCGTGAAGACGCTCAAAAAGCTGGAAGCTCACCTGCCGATGAAGGTCGATCAGATGATTGGCCAGACGATCGACATGTTCCACAAGCAGCCCGAACATCAGCGGCGGCTGCTGGGCGATACGCGGAACCTGCCGCGGACCGCGACGATTCGCGTGGGCCCCGAAGTATTCGAGCTCTCGGTCAGCGCGATGGTCGATCAAAATGGCCGCTATATCGGCCCGATGATCACCTGGGAGGTGGTCACCGAGCAGCTCGAGGCCAAGGCCCGAGAGGAGGAGTTGGCCGCCAACACTACGGCGGTCAACCAGTTGCTGCTGGCGCTGGGCCGGGCCCGGACGGTCCGCGATGTCATCACATCGGCCCTGGGGGCCGTACGCGAGTCGTTCGGCTGGTCTTATGGATCGTACTGGGAAATCCAGCCCGAGGAACAGGCGCTGCGGTTCTCTCAAGACTCGGGCTCGGTCAGCGAGGACTTCCGGCGGGTCACGGCCGAGGCCCGGTTCCGCGAGGGCGAAGGGTTCAACGGCCAGGCCTGGCAGACGCGCGACCTGGTCTTCGTGCCTGACCTCGGCGATATGAAAACCTGCTCGCGTGCGCCGGTTGCCAAGCGGAGCGGACTGAAATCGGGCGTTTGCTTCCCGATCATGCTCAATGGCAAGATGATCGGCACCATGGACTTTTTCACGGAGGAGCGGATCACGCCCTCGGCCAACCGCCTGGACGCCCTGAGGAACGTGGGCCGGCTCGTCTCCAGCGCCATGGAAAAGGTCGAGCAGCAAGCCAGGATCGATCAAGCCAAGAAGGATCTCGAGGAAAAGGTCAATAAGCTCATGAAGGTGGCCCGCGCCGCGGCCGAGGGAGACCTGACCGTCGAGGTCGGCGTCCGCGGCGACGACGACATGGGCCGTCTGGGCGATGCACTTTCGACGATGATCGCCGATTTGAAAAATGTCATCGGCCAGATCATGGAGTCTGCCAGCCAGTTCGCCGAGGGCTCGCGGGTCGTCGCCGAGAGCGCGAGCTACCTGTCCGAGTCGGCCCAGAACCAGGCAGCCACCGTGGAGGAGATGTCGGCCTCGATCCAGCAACTTTCCCACGCGATCGTCGAGATCAACCACAACGCCGACGCCGCCACGGCCCTGGCCGACAAGACGTCGCACCTGGCCAAGCAAGGCGGCGATTCGGTCGAACAGGCCATCGAAGCAATGGTGCTGATCAAGAAATCGAGTGAACAGGTAAGCGATATTATCCAGGTGATCAGCGAGATCGCCAGCCAGACCAACTTGCTGGCCCTCAACGCGGCCATCGAAGCGGCCCGCGCCGGCGAGCACGGCCTTGGCTTCGCCGTCGTCGCCGACGAGGTCCGGAAACTCGCCGAGCGCTCGAGCGCCGCCGCCAAGGAAATCACCTCGCTGATCAAGGAATCGACCCGCCGCGTGGCCGACGGCGCCCAGCTCTCGGAAAAGGCCGGCGAGTCGCTCTCGCGGATCGTCCAGGGTGTCCATGAGACCGCCGCCAGCATCACCAAGATCGCGCAGGCCACCCGTGAACAGTCCGAGGCTTCGAGCGAGGTCAACAAGGCCATCCAGAACGTCACCAGTATCACCGAGACCAACGCCTCCAGCTCCGAAGAGCTTTCGGCCAGCGCCGAGGAGCTAGGCGCCCAGTCCGCGGCTCTCAAGAATGTGATCTCCGGCTTCAAGGTCTAGACATTGAGAAATGAAGAGGCAGAACGGCAATGAACGGTGCTTCCGGCTTTTTGTCCTTTTCCCTTTCTGCCACCTGTCATTTGCCATTCTGCCATTTGCCATCTGTCATTCTGCCCTGAAACGACACGCTTCCCAGTCCCGTGCGCACGAGTTTCATGCAAGTTACCGAACTGACTGACGAGGAATTCAAGAAGTTCTGTGCGTTGATCTACCGGGTGGCCGGCATCCGCATTGGGGACAACAAGCGCGTGCTGGTTGCCAACCGGGTTCGCCGCCGCCTGCGGGCGACGGGTATCAAGACGTTTGCCGAGTATTACGCGTTCCTGACCTCGCCGGCAGGCGCCGGCGAGATGCCCTTGTTCCTGGACGCTATCACCACGAACGAGACCTATTTTTATCGCGACCATCAGCATTACCAGTGGCTGGGGCAGACGTTTCTGCCCGAGATTCTCGAGCAGGCCGCGCAGCGAAAACGCGCCCGCGTCTTGCGTATCTGGTCGGCGGCGTGCAGCACGGGCGAGGAGCCGTATTCGATCGCCCTCAAGGTGATGGCAGTCAAGCCGCAGTTTTCGGGATGGAGAATCAACCTCGTGGGGACTGACCTGAGCGGCTCAGTGCTGGCTGCGGCCCGCACCGGAAGCTATGACGAGCGGGCCGTCCACCTTGTCAATCCCGATGAGCGCAAGAAGTACTTCGAGGAAGACGCCAAGACCAAGCGTTGGGTTGTCAAGAGCGAGTTGCGGTCGATGGTCACGTGGAAGCTGCACAACCTGCTCTCGCCTTTGAAAGAAGAGCCATTTGACTGCATCTTCATCAAGAATGTCCTCATCTACTTTGATACGGCGTCGAAGCTGACGGTGGTTCGCAACGTGCTTGCGGCAATGGGC
This sequence comes from uncultured Planctomycetaceae bacterium, assembly GCA_963797295.1. Taxonomy (GTDB): domain Bacteria; phylum Planctomycetota; class Planctomycetia; order Isosphaerales; family Isosphaeraceae; genus Aquisphaera. The sequence goes on along the minus strand of CAWCPP010000045.1, from coordinate 465,021 downwards.
AAAGGGGCGTATCTGGTCGTTGGCCCCACCGAGGGAATCTACACCATGCTCGACCCGCTCACCAAGCTCAAACCCTGGCTCTACCAGAAGCAATCCTGAGAGGAATCGGCAATGTCGGGGTTCGACCTGTCGGAGCTTCTGCCCTTCTACCTCGATGAGACCGACGAGCACATCGCCGCGCTCAACGACGCACTCTTGCGCCTCGAGCAAGACCCGACCGACGCCAAGGCTCTGGCGGAAGCGTTCCGGATGTTCCACAGCATCAAGGGCGCATCGGTGGTCATGGGCTTCGAGCCTGTCAATCGCCTGACCCATCACCTCGAGAGCTTGTTCGACCAGTTCCGGGTCAAGAAGCGGACGCTCGACCGGCCCGTGCTCGACCTGACCTTCCGCTGCCTTGACGAGCTGCGCGATTACCACCGCGAACTCCGCGCGGAAGGGCAGGGGACCGCCGACCTCGCGGCGCTCACTCCCCTGGTCATCGCCGCGCTCGAGAACCCGTCAGTCAGCGCCTCAGCCTCTGCCTGAAGCCGTACCGGTCGCCACCGAACCGGCCGCTCCAGAACCAGCGCCCGCCGCAGCACCATCTTCCCCGCCCGCGACGGCCGAGGCGTCTGCTCCTCCCGTGGTTCCGGTTGAACAATCCGCAGATTCCAAAATGGAGTTCGAGCAGCCCGAGCGGATCGGCGTCACCGTGATCTTCGAGCCGAACCTGCCGCTCCCCGACATGAAGGCCCGACTGGTGCTCAACCGGCTGGCGTCCCGGGGGCGCGTGCTCGAGACGCACCCTTCCGCCGAGCAGCTAGACGAGGTCGACGCGCTTGCCGAGTTCACCGTCTGGCTGGCCTCGGACTGCGATCCCGAGGAGCTCCGAAGCCTTGCCGATGTCGATGGCGTGGCGCGCATCCGGATCGATCCTTCGGGCGGCGAGCAGTCGAAAACGCGTCGCGACGAACCGGCAAGATCCACGGTCTCAAGATCCGAGCCAACGGCCACGGAAGTCAGCACGGCTGCCGTCGCTTCACCACCGCCGGACGCCGATCCCGCGCCATCCGAACTGCCGGTGCGGTTCACACCGCCGGGGCCTGTGGCTGCCCCCACGAGCGAACGCGTGCATCCCGCGCCGCGGCGCCAACCGGCCCCAAAGCCGGCGGCGAGCCGCGCAAGGCGAAGGTTGCCGAGACGATCCGGGTCGAGAGCGACCGCCTCGATTACCTGATGAACCTGGCGGGCGAGCTGGTCATCAACAAGGCTCGGTTCGTCAACATCGCCAAGGGACTGGAGGATCTTTTCCGGGGGTCCAACGCGCAGGCCCTGGCCACCGATACCGAAGAGCGCCTGGAGAGTATCTCCCGGGGGCTCGACGGCATGATCAGCCTCAAGGCGGGTTCGACCGAGGGATCGGTGGACCGCTGGGCCGGACATGTCCGCCGGCTCCGCGACAACTTCCGGGAAATCCAGGATGAGCTTGGCCGCCTCCGCGAAGGACGCGAACAGCTCAAGACGCTCGCCGAAGCCATCCACAGCCTGGGCCGCGTGACCGACGGCCTCCAGAAAGGTGTGCTCGATACGCGGATGGTGCCGATCGGCCCCCTGTTCGAACGCTTCCGCCGGGTCATTCGCGACCTCAGCCTGTCGTCGGGCAAAGAGGTCTTGCTCCAGATCAGCGGCGAGAAGACCGAGCTGGACAAGCGGATGATCGACGAGCTGAGCGACCCGCTGATCCACATGGTCCGCAACTCGGTTGATCATGGTCTGGAACCGCCCGAGCTGCGTGAAACCGCCGGCAAGCCCCGCGCCGGTACGGTCAATCTGCAAGCGTCGCACCGCGGCAACAGCGTGGTCATCACCGTGAGCGACGACGGCCGGGGCATCGACTGCGAGCGGATTCGCCGCAAGATCGTCGCCAAGGACCTGGTCAGCCAGGCCGAGGCCGAGCAGCTCACCGATCGCGACCTCGTGCCCTACATCTGGCATCCCGGGCTGAGCACCGCCGAGACGATCACCGAGATCTCGGGACGGGGCGTCGGCATGGATATCGTCAAGAACCGGATCGAAAACCTGAGCGGCAGCGTCGACGTTCGTACCAGCCCCGGCCAGGGCACCACGTTCACCATCCGGCTGCCGTTGACTCTGGCCATCATGTCCAGCCTGCTGGTGCGGATCTTCGAGGAGATCTATGCCATTCCCCTGGACCATATCGATGAGATCGTCGAGGTTCGCCCGCGCCAGATCTACCGCGTGCAGGGCCGGCCGACCATCGAGATCCGCAAGAAGATCGTCGCCCTGGTCTCCCTCGGCGACCTTTTCCACTGGGGCGGCAAGGAACACCCCGCCGCCACGACCGAGCGCCAGGTCAATGGAGACAACGGCGACGATGCCGATAAGTTTCGCGTCGTGATCGTCCAGAACGGCGAGACCACCATCGGCCTTCTGGTCGATCAACTCATCGGCATGCAAGAAGTGGTGCTCAAATCGCTGGAAAAGAACTTCCGCTCCATCCCCGGCCTCTCGGCGCCAGCATCCTCGGCGATGGAAGAGTGTCGCTGATCCTCGATGTCGATTCGCTCATCACTCTCGCAGCCGGTAGAATGGAACCACAAAATAGATAGAAAAAAGAGAAGTTAAGAATTGGAAGGAAGAGAAGACAGAGAACCACGAAATACACGAAATACACGAAAAAAAGACGGATATGGATAGGGAGGGAGGCGTTGTGATTCTCTTTGCGGACGAGAGCTATCGAATCATGGGAGCTGGCTTCGAGGTGTACAAAATCAAGGGAGCTGGCTTTGTGGAACCGGTATATCAAGATTGCCTGGAAATCGAACCGGAGCCTCGTGAGATTCCGTTCACTCCAAAGGCTCAGCTTGTATTGACTTATAAAGACCGGACCCTGAAACATCACTACGAGACCGACTTCGTGTGTTTCGGGAGGATCATCGTCGAGAGTCGAGATCAAAGCCGTGTCCCAGCTCTGCGACGAATATCGCGCCCAGGTGCACAACTATTTGAGAAGCACAGGATTTCGGTTGGGTCTCCTGGTCAACTTCTGTCACCACCCGCTGCTTGAGTATGAACGAATCGCCCTATGAGACTCTCTTTTTCGTGTTTTCGTGTATTTCGTGGTTCCCCCTCGTCTGATCATTCATATTCATGGTCTTCGTGTATTTCGTGGTTTCCCCTCTTCTGATCATTCGTATTCATGGTCTTCGTGTATTTCGTGGTTCCCTCGTATTCTCTTTCGTGGTTGTTTTCGCACATGGAATCGAATTTGAGTAAGGCTCAGTGCCGGCTTCTCCACATGATCTTCGAGCGTGGGGCCGAGAGTGCTTCGCAGGCGCTTTCGAAGTGGCTCGGTCAGGACGTTCGGCTCACGATCAGCGAGGTGGAGCTGGTGGAGCTGACCGCCGCCGCCGAGGTGCTGGGTCCGCCGGAGACACTGGTCGCCGCCTGTGCGATGGGACTGAGCGGGCCCTTGAGCGGGCAGATCTTGCTGGTCTTCGAAGATCGCTCGGGGCTGGCGCTGGTGGATCTGCTGATGCATCAGCCCGTCGGCACGACCCACGACTGGGGTGAGCTCGAGCAATCGGCCGCCCAGGAAACCACGAACATCGTGGGCTGTGCCTATCTCAACGCTCTGGCGGCGCACCTTCCGGGCAAGATCGGCCGCGAAGGTCCGGCGGGCGATGAGCTGATTCCCACGCCGCCCACGTTCCTGCGCGAATTTGCCGGCAGCCTGCTCGAGTTCGCACTCATGGAGCAGGCACTCGAGCTCGACCAGGTCTTGCTGATTCACACCAGCTTCGGTTCGAGCACGCTGGAGCTGAATTTGAACTGGTCGCTCCTGTTCATTCCCGATCGTGCATCGCTGCACTCGTTGGCAACCGCGCTGACGGAACTGAAAACGCATTGATCGCGAGGTGGAATTCGTGCCTGTACCTGCACCCGGTTCGTCCCCTCCCTCGAGTTCCCCGGCCATCGTCTCCGTGGCGATCGGCCAGTGGGCCGTTGCCTCGGCGCCGGCGAAGATCCGGACTCTGCTAGGCTCGTGCGTCGGGGTGATCGTGTTCGACCGGGTTGGCCGGCTGGGCGGTCTGGCGCACATCGTTCTGCCCGACTCGCGGGGCGCGGCCGACCATCCGGGCAAGTTTGCCGACACCGCGATTCCCGGCATGGTCAACGAGATCGAACGAAAGTTCCAGCTCAAGGCAAACGGCCGGCTGGTCGCCAAGATCGTGGGCGGCGCCAGCATGTTCACAACCGGCAACAGTACAAACTCGGTGCTCAATATTGGCCGGATGAATCAGGAAGCCGTGGAACGCATTCTGGGCGAGCTGCGAATTCCAATCATGGCGCGCGATCTGGGGGGAGTGAGTGGTCGGCACTTGACCCTCGACACCGCTTCGGGCATCGTCGCAATCAGGATTCCGGGAGGAGCCGATTATGAGCTATGAGAGTTTCCGGACGCCTCGACTCATCGCCAGGGGATGGCCGAGCGCGAGAGGCGGGCGATCATCATGAAGCGACTCCTGGTGGTGGACGACGCCCTGTTCATGCGAAAATTGATCAGCGGGGTCGCGGTCGAGGCCGGCTGGTCGGTCGCCGGCGAGGCGTCCAACGGTGCGCAGGCGGTTGAGCTTTACGAGCAGCTCAAGCCCGACCTCGTCACGATGGATCTGGTCATGCCCGTCATGGGCGGTCTGGAAGCCCTACGCAAGATTCGCGAGCTCGACGCCCAGGCCCAGGTCATCGTCGTGACGGCCCTCGATCAGAAGCAGGCACTCATGGACTCGATTCGCGATGGGGCCATCGATTTCATCGTCAAGCCGTTCGAACGCGAGCGGGTGTTAAATCTGCTGCACAAGCTTGGCGCGACCGCACGAACCTGAGAGATTCTCCTCGTGAGAGTCGCTCCGATCACGATGAGGCTGAGTTGTCGAAAACGGACCGTCATCCTGATGAAGACCAAGGCGCGCGAGGCCACGGCCCGGCGCGGATTCGGGTTCTCGTGGTCGACGACTCGGCTCTGATGCGGCGCCTGCTTTGCGACCTGCTCGGGGCCTCACCGGAAATCGAGGTCGTGGGCACGGCGCGCGACGGCCGCGAAGCGGTCCTCCAGGCCGTCCGGCTCAAGCCCGACGTGATCACGCTCGACGTCGAGATGCCCGAGGTTTCCGGCCTGGAAGCGCTGCCTCTCCTGCTGGCCGCCCACGAGGCGCCCGTGATCATGGTCAGCGCGCTCACCCAGGAAGGCGCCGATGTCACGCTCCAGGCGCTCGAGCTCGGAGCGGTCGACTTCATGCCCAAGCCCGAGCGCAACCAGCTTGCCGAGATGCGCGCGCATTCGGACCTGCTCGTGGCCAAGGTCCTGACCGCCGCCCAGAGCCGCGTCCGGCGAATTCGCCGCGCCACGCCGTCTCCCGTCGACGTCAACGACCGGGCCCCAGGCAAGCCCGCCAACCAAGATCGCATCAACCCGAAGCTCGACGCCTCGTACCCGACCCACGGCGGCGGCCGCGGAACGGACAGCGGACAAGCCCGCGGCGCCTTCGACAACCACCACCTCGGCCACCGCGTTTCCCGGCATGTGTCTCGTGATCGGAATCTCCACGGGCGGCCCGCAGGCGCTCAGCCAGATTCTGCCGCTGCTGACCGCGCCCATGCCGCCGATTCTGATCGTGCAGCACATGATCGCCCAGTTCACGGGGGTCTTCGCGAGTCGTCTCGATCGCGCCTGCTCGCTGACGATCAAGGAGGCGGCCGAGGGCGACCTGATTGTTCCCAACCGGATCCTGGTTGCCCCGGGCGGCCGCCACATGATGGTCGCCGGCAGCCACACCCGCGCCCGGATTGCCCTTTCCGACGATCCCCCGGTGAGCGGCCACAAGCCGTCGGTCGACGTGCTCTTTCAGTCGGCAGCCCGGGTCTTTCAGTCCGGCGTGGTCGGCGTCATCATGACCGGCATGGGCCGCGACGGCGTCGACGGCTGCAAGACCATCCTCGCAGCCGGCGGCTTCACCCTGGGACAGGACGAGACCACCTCGGTCGTCTACGGCATGAACAAGGCTGCCCTTGTCGAAGGTGCCCTCAAAACCCAGTTCGCCCTCGACGACCTCCCATCCATTCTCAAGAACCTGCCGGCCTTCCGCGAAGACGTGGAAGCCCGCAAACGCGAGCCATGACCCCGCCCTCACCCCACCCGAAGCTCTTTTCCTCTCCTCCCACCTAGCAATCGCCCTCCGCCCTTGACCACCATCCCCTCCCCCAGTACCCTTAAATCCGACATTTGTCATTTGTCATCTGCCTCGACTCTCCTGACGGATAAGGAGCCAACCGCAATGAGCCCGATCCTCCCCTTGCTGCTCTGCCTCCTGATCGAGCTTCCCGCCTCGCCGGACGTGCCGCCGATCCCGGTCACCGGCGCGGTCGTCGATGAAGCCGGCCGGCCCGTGCCTGACGCCGAGATCTGGCTGACGCGGGCAACGCGCGGTGAGGATGACCGGAGATCGGGCATGGAGCTCTACTGGTCCGCGCGGACCGGCGAGAGCAGAGAAGCCCCCCTCGCTCTCCTGACTCGAACTGATGCCGGAGGGCCATTTCCGGCTCGAGGTTCCGGCCACGATCGCCGCTCGACCGGACCCTGTCGCGCTGGCCGTCTGGGCAGTGCATGACCAGAACGGCGTTGCCGTGGTTCGTCTTCCCACGGGAGTTCGGTCTGATGACCCGCCGCTTCGCATGCGTCTCGGGCCGGGTACGCAAACGGAGTTCGCGCTAACTGATCCGGACGGCCAACCGATCGCCGAGGCCAGAGTGGTACCAACGCGGGTCATGGAGATCCCCGTACCCGAGTCGCTTGCCCAGCACTTCGCGTGTGTGACCGATCGCCAGGGACGACTCATGCTGCGGGGTTTACCCCGCGCCGTGGTGGGCGAGCTTCGCGTCGAAACGCCCAGGCTGGGGATTCAGCGGGTTGCCGTGACGGGTGCTGAGAAAACCCCGATCGCCTTGGCCCCGGTCGGACAGATCCACGGCCGTTTGGTGGCTCCGGCGGAATTCCCGCAGCCGATCACCGGGGTCAAGGTACGGGTGCGGTCGAAGGTCGGTGGGTTTGATGGCTCGGGCAAGGCGGGCGAGGCCGAGGTCGACTGCGACCCGTCCGGGCGTTTCGAGGTCCCGGTGATTGCCGCGGGCCTGGTCGCGTTCGAGCTCGTTTTCGACCGTGACAAAGGGACGCCCCTGCGCGGGGAGGCTCCTCGGGGACTTGTTCTCAAGGCGGGATCGCGGCTCGAGACGACGATCCCGCTCCGGCCGACGGTCCTGGTCCGGGGCGTGGTCCGCGAGAAGGAGTCGAAGCGGCCGATCGCGGGAGTGCAGCTTGCCATCAACAGCCAGCTTGGCGGAGACCGGTTCGCCGTGTCGGACGCGGCGGGCAACTACGCGGCGCGGGTGGTTCGAGAACTCAACCAGGCGTTTGGCTGGCCGATCCGGATGCCCCGGCCGTTTTACCAGCCCGACGGTGCGCCCGAGGTTCCGCAGTCGATGCCCCCGCGTGACCATGCCGAGCTGTTGCTGCCGCCGCTCGAACTCTCGCGTGGGGTCGATCTGCCCGGCATCGTGGTCGATGAAGCCGGTAAGCCCGTGGCCGGTGCCGACGTGGAAGTGACCTACGGCCAGGCGATCCTGACCCGGACCGATCCACAGGGCCGGTTCGTCCTCTCCGGCGTCGATCCCCTCCGCGAGCTGAAAATCGCAGCCCGACGCGGTGATGCCAGCTCGGGACGAACGGCGATAGTGCATGCCGGCACCGCGGCCGGTCCGCTCAGCCTGACGATTCGTCGGGGGCCGACCGCGCGCCTTGCCGGCCGTGTGGTTGATCGATCGGGACAGCCGGTCGGCGGCGTGGCGGTGCGGATCTGGCGGCAGATTCGCCTGGAAAACCGCGCGTTCATGAGGGAACCAGTGGCCGGCGGCGACGGCACGAACGTGCTTCGCACCGGGGCCGACGGGCGGTTCCGCGCCTCGCGTCCCTTGCCTCAGGGCGACGAGTACGTCGTCGAAGCGGACGCCCCGGGGCGATTGCATGCGCAGAGCGAGCCCGTGAAGCTGGCCGGCAGCGAGCAGACCACCATCAACGTCATCCTTCCCGGCATCCGGACGGTCGCGGGCCGGGTCGTTGATCGCCAGAACCAGCCCGTTGCGGGCGTTCGTGTATTCCAGTCGGGCGACGGACCTCTGCGCACCGAAGCCATGACCGACGGCGCAGGCCGGTTCCGGCTCCCGGGCGTGATCGAGGGGCCGGCGTTTGTGTTCGCGGCGAAAGACGGGTACCGGTTCGGATACGGGACGATCACGGCTGACTCATCGCCCATCCAGCTCACGCTGGCTCGCAACGAAGAACCGCCTGCACGCACGTACAAAACGCTCGACTCGCCGCTGCCCGCCGAGGAGGAGAAGGCGCTGGCCCGGCGGCTTTTCCTGCCCTATGCCGAGCGTGTAATGGCGAAGGGGTCGGACGTGCAGAAGTTCCGCCTGATCACGGAGGCGCTCCAGATCGACCCCATCGCGATGCTCGAGAAGTTCGAGACGATCAAGTTCAGCGAACCCGATTACCTCGACCTGGCGCGAATCCGGCTTGTGGAAGCCCTGGCGCCCGAGAGCCTGGATGAGGCGCTTGCCCAGGCCGAGACGAGCACCTCCGCCGACACCCGCGCCATGTGCTACCTGGGAATCTCTGAGGTGCTGCCAGACATGGCAAAGACCCGCGTTCGGGAGCTGATCGACCAGGCCCTGCTGAATGCCCGGGCCATGAAGTCACCGGAAGATCGGCTCGCCACTTATGGACAGATTGCCGACAAGCTGATCGACCTGGGCGACAGGGAACGCGCGCGGAAGTTACTGGACGAGGCGATCGCGCTGGCCGGCTCGACGGTCAAAGGCAACAAAAATGGCTTCAACCTGGGCCTCGTGGCCGAGACCCTGGCCCGGCTCGACTTGCCCGCTGCGCTCAAGCTTCTCGATGAGCTGGCTCAAGAGGTCAAGAAGAATGACAAGACCGATCGTACCTATGTTTTCGTGAAACTCTATGGTGACATTGCCCGGAGGCTGGCCGCCGATGCCCCTGCCGATGCCGAGCGCCTGCTCGAGCGAATCCGGGCAACGGGTTCCCCCGACGCCAGCCGCCGCATCCTCGCGACCTGCACAAGTATCGCGCGCAGCGACCCGGCGCGTGCCCGGCGCATCGCCGAGACGATGTTTGACACCGGCACGCTCGCGCTCAAACCCTACGCGCTGGGCCGGATCGCGCAGAAGCTGGCCGCGACCGACAAGCCCGGCGCGGTGGAATTGCTCGAGGCCGCGTTCCGGGAACTCGACCAACTGACGGCGACCGGACAATCCTCGACCATCTACGGCAACGCACAGATTGCCGCCGCGCTCCTGCCGATCGTGGAAGAGATCATGCCCGATCGCCTCGCCGAGTTCCTGGCGCGAGCCCTCTCGCTCCGCGATCCGTGGCTCGAGTCTGTCAACGCGGTTTACCAGGCCCAGGAAGTCGTCCAGCTTGCGATCATGATCGCCCGCTATGACCGCGATCTGGCGGCTCGCCTGCTCCAGCCCGAGGTCGAGCATCTGGGAAGGCTTCGTGCTCTCGCGGCATACGACTCGATCTCGTTCCGGGTCCTGGCCGCCCTGGCCATGATCGATCCCCGCCAGGCCGTCGAACAGGTCGAGAAGCTCCCCGACGACTCGACCCCTGCTCTTGACGAGAGCTCCCCCAAGAGCGCCTCGCGCCTTTACGTTGCCAAGTTACTCGCGGCCCACGGCAAGAAGCGATGGACGTTCATTTATGAATATTTCTTGTACCTCTGGACGCCCGACCAACGCTATCTTTGAGATTGTGATCAAGCCATGAGGAGACCCAGGCGATGGCCGCGTTCACACTGTTTTTCTCGATCGCGATCTCGGCCCAGCTTGCACCTTCGGCCGATCCCCGGCCGATCCCGATCACAGGCGTCGTGGTTGATCCTGCCGGCAAACCGGCGGCTGATGTCGCGGTCTGGTTGATCGATGGCCTCTCCCCGCGCGCGTTTCGCCGGTTCGGGGATGAGTTTTTTTTGGAGCCGTACACCAGGCGGGGCGAGGGGCTGCCGCCGGTCCGCCTTCAGACGCGAACCGACCCTGGGGGCAAATTCGCACTTGATCTGCCGGCTGAGTTCGCCGCCTGCCGCTGGCAGAGTCCGCTGGCGCTCGTCGCCATCAAGCCGGGCCTGCGAGCTGGGCTACGGCGCTTGCACGTACCGCCGAGCCTGGAACACTCCGCGGTCAAGATGGTTCTGGAAGCGCCTGCAGGAACCGAAATACAGGTCCTCGATCCCGAAGGAAAACCGGTCGCAGGGACGAACGTATTCCCCAGCGCGCTTGACGACGTGCCGATTCCCGACGCTCTGGGCCGGCAGCTCGGGGGGACATGCGACTGCCAGGGCCGCGTCGTCTTGCCCCTCGTGCCGCGATCGCTGCTGCGGGAAATCCTGATCGACGCGCCGGGATTTGGCTGGCAGCGTATCCGGATCGATCGGGAGGATGCGACCATCCTTCGCCTCGCGCCGGTGGGCCGGCTCATGGGTCGTCTGGTTGCTCCCGCGAACGAGCCGATCCGGGGCGTGACCGTTCGAGCCGCCACGCTCGTGGGCGGATTCGAGGGCTCGGGGCAGGGCGGTGAGGCGGAAGTGGCTTGCGATCCGTCGGGCCGGTTCGAGATTCCGGCGATCGCGGCGGGAATGCTGACACTCGACCTCATCTTTGATCCTCGGACGGGAACGGGGCTGCGGACCGAGCCTTATCACGGGATCATCCTGGCGGCAGGCACGACGACCGAGCTGACGATCCCCCTGCGCCCGACTGTCCGGATCACGGGCTCATTCCGCGAGCAGGGGACAGGCCGGCCGATCTCTGGCGTTCTGGTCGCCCTGAACGGGATGTTCGGCGGCGACCATTTCGCGGTGACCGACGGCGAGGGAAAGTATCAGGGTTTCATCACACGTGAGAACTTCCAGCCTTACGGCTGGCCGATCAGGATACCCGCCCCATTCTTCCAGCCGAGCGACTTGAAAGACATCTCCCAGCGAATGCCTCCGCCAGGAACCGATGTGCTCGTGGTCCCGCCCATCGATCTGCCACGTGGGGTAGACGTGCCCGGCACGGTCGTCGATGAAAGCGGCCGGACCGTGGCAGACAGTCTCGTCGAGGCGACGTGGAGCCACGGCAGTGGACGGGTGCAGTTCGCGGCGGCCACGACCGATCGCCAGGGCCGCTTCGTGCTCTCCGGAGTCGATCCCGTGGCCGAGCTTTCCCTGAAAGCCAGCCAGGGCGATTCCCGGGCTTCCGGTGAGGTCACCGTGCGCGCCGAGGCGGTCCTTTCCCGGCCGCTGACGCTGAGGATCAGGCCCGAACGCAACTCGCCACTGAGAGGCCGCGTGCTCGATCCGTCGGGGCAGCCGATCCCCGGCGCGACGGTCCGGATCTGGCGGCTGGCTCGAGAAAAGAACCTCCGAGTCGTCGATCTCGAGCCGATCCTCTCAACGGACGGTCGTGTCGTTGTCCGAACGGACGCCGAGGGGCGGTACGAGGCACCTCGGCAAGTGACCCTACCTGACGAGTTCTTCGCCGAGGCGAGTGCTCCGGGGCGGCTCTCGGACCGATCACGAGCAGTCAAGTTGGTTCGCAAGGGGGACGAACTGCCGGCGGTCGTGCTCCGTCGGATCCGAGCAATCTCCGGCCTGGTGGTCGACCGCCAGGGCCGACCCGTGCCCGGCGCCTCGGTCCAGCAAGCCGGTGACGGACCGATGCCGACGGCAACGAACACGGATGAGCAGGGACAATTCGAGCTTTCCGGAGTGCTCGAAGGGCCGCCGATCCTGCTGGTCCGGAAGGTGGGGTATCGGACAGAGCCGCACCTGATGCAAAGCAGCATCCAACCTTTCAAGATTGCTCTCACACGCGACGACGAGCCGCCAGTCTCGACTTACAAGACGCTGCCGTCTCCTTTGCCCGCCGACGAGGAGAAGGCCCTCGCGCGGCGACTGGTTCGTCCCCTCGTCGAGCGCGTCTTGAAGGAGGGCAAGGACCAGGACAGGTCGAGGCTCCTGCGCAACCTCGCCGAGATTGATCCTGCCTGGACCCTCGAGCTGCTGGATAAGGACGCAATCAACGATCCGGAGGAACAAGTTTCGTTGCGTAATCGCGCGGCAGTCGTTCTGGCTCGTGAGAGTCCGGACGATGCGGCGACCCTGGTCGAGACGCTTCCCGATCCCGAACGACGAGCGCAGGCCTATGTGGAGCTAGCCGGCGCGATGCGCACGCGGGATCCTGTTCGGGCTCGCCGGCTGGTTGAGCAGGCCATCGTGAATAACCGGGCCACGACCGCACCGCGGCCCCGGATCTTCGCGGAAATCTCGATTATTCAAGCGCTCATCGACCTGAATGACACAGCTCGTGCTCAGGTACTCGTCGGCGAGGTGAGAAAGCTGATGCAATCGGGACTCGAAGAGCGCTTTCGCAGCACCTCGCTTCTGTCGCTGATGCCGTCCCTGGCCCCGCTCGATCCGGCTGGTGCGCTGACAGAGTTCGAGCAATGGAAACGCCAGGCGGCCAGGGATCGCCCAGGACAGAGCGGATCGGACTTCGACTACCTGACTGGTCAGATGGCTCTTGCCCTGGCCGATCGCTCACCGGCCGACGCCGAGAAGCTGATGCGCAGCCTCCCATTTCAGAGAATCCGCGTATCCAACGACGACATCCTCAAGGTCTGTTTCCGGATGGCGGCCAAGGACCCGCGCGCGCCCGGCGGCTCACCGACCTGATCGCGCCCGGCGAGATCGAGAAGAAGCCCTATGCCCTGGGGTTAATCGCGCGGGGCGTGGCGAGCTTGGACAAGGTTACGGCCCTGAAGTTGCTCGACGAAGCCTACGACGAGCTGGACCGGCTGATGGCCCGCGGTAGAACCGGCCAGTTCGCCAGCATTTCGGGAGTCGCCGGCGGCTTGCTGCCGATCGTCGAGCAAGTTGACCCCACTCGCTTGCCCGCATTCCTATCCCGCGCCCTGGCTCTCCGGCCTTCCCGGACGGAGCAGCCCGAGGCAGCCTTCATCCCGGAGCACGCCGAGCTGGCAATCATGATCGCGCGTTACGATCGAGACCTGGCCGCCCACATCCTCCAGCCCAGCCTGGACGACCTGGGCAAGCTCTCGCTGTCCTACGGTGGTGTCGATGAGAAGACGCCAAGGATACTCTGTGCCGAACTCCTGATCGATCCACGCAGGGCGGTCGAACGCATCGAAGCCTTGCCCGACAGTCCGAGCACAACTCTCAATGGCTTTGCGCCAGGCAAGAACGATACAGTGATGAATGCGGCCAGGCTGCTGTCGCTCCACGGTGACGACCGATGGCGACACGTTTACGAACATTATTTGCTGCTCTGGACTCCCGATCAGCAGGACGCACTCTGAGAATCAAGGAGACACCGCTCATGACACTTGTGCCGCTCACAATCCTCGCCCTGACACTGACGGGTGCGCCGCCGGGCGACAGCAAGCCGCAGCCGGACGGAGGTCCCTGGCGATTCGTTCTGGCGGCGCACGGCGATCCGTTCGAGCATCCGCCGTTTCGTGCGCTGGTCCTGAGCCGCGAGAAGCCCGAGGATGTGAGCGAGAGGGTTCCTTATCGCGGCTCCAGCCGGCGGTATGGGCAAATTCGCTTTGGCAGCCCGGGCTCGATCCGCGTGACGGTGGTGCTCGACGAGGTGAAATCCGGCGATGTCGATCTCTTCGTCGATGCCAATCGCGATCGCAAGATTGACGACCGCGATCGCGTGGCCGGCACGACAGGGAGCTCGGGGCGCGAGCAGGTCTGGCGGCTGCCGCTCGACGTGGCCATGGTCGAGGGCGAGCTGACAAAGACCACCCCCCGCGCCTTGATCTTTCGCCTGGGAGCGACCGGGCGGACCCTGGGCTACGCGGCGGCCGGCTACCTCGAGGGGACCGTCACGATGGACGGCCAGCCGCGAGCCGTCCGGCGGATGGACGGGGACGGCAACGGCCTGATGACCGATCCGCAAGATCGGCTCTGGATCGACCTCAACCGCGACGGCCGCTGGGACGGTGCATCGGAGCAGTTTCTCTACGCATCGATCCTCAACCTGGAGAATGCGCGCTACGTCGTGCGTTCCGACACGCTCGGGACAAAGTTGACACTCGAACCCCTGGTCGGCACGGGAACCGTCCAGCTCACGCTCAAGAAGGGGAAGGCCACCGACCTGCACGCGACCCTGGTCGGCCGCGACGGCTCGGCCCTGGGACTTTCCGGCAGCGAGCCGGCGACCGTGCCGGTGGGCGAGTACCGGCTGAGCACGGTCACGGCCGCGTTCGACGATCCCCAGAGCGGCCAGAGCTGGTCGTTCATCTTCTCCGACAACGGCGGCAAGCCGGACCCGAAATGGTACACCATCGCCAAGGACCAGCAGGTCGCGATCGACCCGATCGGCACCCTTGAAATGGGGCTGAACATCGGCGACAAGAGCAGGACGATCACAGCCGGCGAGGATCTTTCGGTGCAGCCGCTGCTCTACACGGGCGACGGGCTCCTGATCAACGTGGCCTATCGCGGCACGCCCACATCGGCCGCCGCCCAGGAAGGTGTTGGTGCCCTCACCACGCTGGCCACGACCGACGGCCAGGCGCTCGGCTCCGCGCATTCGGGCTTTGCTTGAGGCACCTTCTGTTCGGCCTCGGTTCGAGTGCCCCAGTCTCAGCCCGCCGGTCCGGTTCAGCTTGCCACCGAGTTCCACAGCGGCCCGCTCGCGGGTGTCTTGCGCCTACCGCGACGCTCGACGTGATCAAGAAGCCGTGAGGATCATGGCCTGGCCTGTCGAACGGATTCGCCGGGCACGGCTATAATGGAGCTTGAGGAGCCATCGGGAACTATTCAGGAGCCTGTCATGTTCGATCTCATCAAGAAGACCCTGCTCACCGGCGTCGGCCTGGCCGTCATGACCAAGGATAAAGTGGAAGAGCTGGGCAAGGAGCTCGCCTCGCAAGCCAAGCTTTCCGAGCACGAGGGCAAGGAGTTTGTCGACCACTTGCTCACGCAATCCGAGACCGCCCGCAAGGATTTCGAGGGCCGGCTCAACACGGCCGTGCAGAAAGCCGTCTCGAGCCTGAACCTGGCCAGCAAGGACGAGGTCGCCAAGCTCTCGGCCAAGGTCGAGGAGCTGACGGCCAAGCTCGCCAGCAACAAGGGAACGTCACAGTGAGCGGACCGTGGCATGCCCCATGGGCCGCATGCCTCTCAAACCCAACTCGTTCCCACGCTTCGCGTCCTCGAGGTTGGTCCGGCGCACGACGCAGAGCGTCAAAGTCGGGGCTGCCACGCGGACCGTGGGAGGCAGTTTGTGCATTTACACATAAGTTCATATCGCGGATGATGCACTCGTTCCCACGCTCCGCGTGGGAATGCCGTTCTGGACGCTCCGCGTCCTTCCGCTTGGACGGGCGGACAATGCAGTGCGTCGAAGCTGGGGCTCCCGCAGGACCGTGGGAGCCAGTGAACGGAGACTGTGTGTCGACCACGCTGGCCGAGGCTTGAAAAATGGGGCGAAGCCGCTTCCGTTTCGGTGAATCCGCGTTCCCTCACTTCTTGACCTGTACCGTCGTCGGCTGGCTGCCGGTATTCACCAGGCCCGAGACCGTTCAGATTCTTCTGGACTCTTGGCAGTTCCTCCACGACCACAACCGACTGACGCTGCTGGGCTATGTTGTCCTGGAGAACCACGTTCATTTCATCGCTTCAGCCGAAGACCTTGCCAAAGAGGTTGGCGACTTCAAGTCGTACACCGCGCGACGGATTATCGACTACCTTTGCGAACACCAAGTGCGGACTCTGCTTGACGGCTTGGAATTTCACAAGGTGCGGCATAAGACAGACCGGGAGTTCCAGCTATGGCAAGAGGGAAGTCATCCGAAGCTCATCGAAACTGAGTCAATGTTGCGGCAGAAGCTGAAGTACATCCACCTCAACCCCGTGAAGCGAGGTTATGTCGCCGATCCGACTCATTGGCGGTATTCCAGCGCTCGAAACTATGCGGGTGTTGAAACGCTTGTGTCCGTGACAACTGACTGGTGATCTGTGAGCAAGACACCGCGGAACGTCCAGGCGGCATTCCCACGCTGAGCGCGATGCATTGCCCATAACGATCGAGCCCGCTCAAACTGGCTCCCACGGTCCCCGAGGCCGCCCCGGTTTTGATGCTTTGCGTCGTCCGCCTGACCAACCTCGGGGACGCGGAGCGTCCAGGACGGCATTCCCACGCAGATCGTGTGAACGAGTGAACATACGTTCGTGTGACCATATTACGGTATTGATCGCGCTTGCACAAAGATCAGCCCTCGCTCTTCCATCGCGGCGACAACACCATCTGGGTGCGCCGGGTCGGCAGCGAGCGCATCGATGGGCGAGCGGCCGAGCATTGGCACGGCGTCGAAGGCATGCACGGTCTTGCGGTCCGGGTCGATCATCAAGAGCCCTTGGCCACTCAACCAGAGACGGCCGAGCCCGTCGCGGCAGAGTCTCTTGATCTGTCGCCCAGGTAACGGCGACGGCGGCGACGTTAGCTTGCCCGAGGCGGTGGCGAACATCCGCAACCCCAGGTCCGTGGCCAGAAGCAGAGTGTCCTTGTCCCATGAGGTGGCATCGAAGACTTCCAGCTCGCGTTCGCCTTCCCGGTCCCGGATGGGTACGGCCGCGAAGGGAGGCTCATTGCCCCTGGGAGCCGGCTGCATGCGGATCAGCCTTCCCGGCCGCCGATTGAGCAAGATCCATGGCGGACCGCCCGCGTTGACGGCTCGCGCACCCCAGTCGGGGGAAATTGGCTTGCCCCCGTTCGCTTTCTCGTCCCAGGCAGCCACGACCTCCCATTTCCGGTTCGTCAACTTGAGCAGGCCATCAGATCCGACATTCCAGAGGCTGCCGTCAGGCGTCACGAAGCCGGACTCGGGATTCCATTGGGCTTCGGCTTGTTCCAGAATCTCGGCCTTCCCGTTCCGCCACCGCGCCGCGGCTCGCAATCCGGGCCACGAGGAGCTCGCGCTCAGTGTGAAGAGCATTCCGTCCGGGCCCACAAGCAAGCAGGTCCTCGACCACGAGTCATTCTCTTCTTCCGGATCGGTCTTGATTGCCTTCTTGACTGCCTGGAAAGACGGAGCGAAATCGCGCTCGGTCCATTTTCCGTTCTGAAGCTGCCAGGGCGCATCTCCCTCGTCCGACTCGATGATCAGCATTCCCTCCCGGGTGTTCTCGATCCGGTCGATGGATTCGACCTCAAGCTGGCCCGACAGGGCCGCACTGGTCTCCTTGTTCCCATCCAGGCGTACAAACCCGTCCAGTCGGGTACCGAGAATGAGCTGGTTCGTGCCCTCGAGGAAGTGAACCCCATGGACTGAAGGATACGTTCCGACGGCATCCCGCCGGCCGCCGCGATAGCGGATGTCGAGCTCGTGGACTTTCTTCCATCGCTTCACGTTCTCATCCGTTTGAAAGAGATCGCTGAACGAGAGAATGAGCAGTTCATGCGTCCGGGCTCGCTCGATGATGTGCGTGATCGGCAAGTAAGGCCGGTCCGCGGGCAACGGTTCCGGCTCGGGCTTGGCATCGTCTCCAAACTTCTTGTCCCTATCCACTTTCGGCAGCGGTTCATCGATCTCGGCAGGAATCTCAGAGCGGTGTTTCTCCTTGCTGGGCGTGCTTGTTCCTTTCGGTTTTGCCTCTTTCGCTTCCCTCGCCTTGGCTGCAGTTTTCTCTTTCGCCTCCTCGGCCCTGGCCTTGGCTGCAGCCATTGCTCGCTTCAGCTCCTGCTTCCGGGAAGGCGGTATGTTGTCCAGAAAATAGACCTCCTCGGCCCGGCCTCGATCGACGCGCCAGATGTATCCATCGGTGATTCCCATATGGGTGGTCCCTCCGTAAGCCCACACCTGCCCGTCATGACGCTCGAAAAACCCCATAACGCCCAGCCAGAATTCCTTGTCCGGCTTGTGTTCGTAGATCTTCCGACCTGGGATGGACCGGAGCGTGCCCGTTGCCGGATCGCAGACCGAGACCCAGCCTCCCCACTCACCCTCATCGGCGCCGATCCAGACCCTGCCTTTGCTGTCCAGGAAGAATGCCGTGGCATGCTTTTCGAGTGCGAACGACTTCCCCGTAGCTGGTTCCTGAACCATCCAGTACGGCATCGGGCCGTGATACCGTTCCAGGTCAACATGCCTGGACTTCTCGACCACGGCAACGAGACTGGCCGCCGCGCCCTCCGCGGCTCGCTCGGCAACCCACTGGGGCTTGCCCTCAAGCCGGAGGATCTCGGTCAGCGCCAGCGTCGCCGGGTCAACCCGGCAGACCGTTCCGTCCGCGAAGCCGGCCAGCACGGTGCTGCGCGCCCGCGCCCCAGGCAGGTGACCGGGACGGGTCCGTACCATTCGTTCGTGAGTTTCAGCGACGGCACGTCGAATCGCAGCAGGTTCCCCGTATCGGTGAGGGCGATGAGCGTGGAACCCGCAAGCTGACTGTCCTGGATGGCGTTACGGTTGAAGTGGTACTCATAAAACGCAGTGATGGCCAGGGAGACACGGACCGAGCCGGAGGGCGCGCTCGCTCCCTCGGCGGCTTGAAGAGATGCGAGGCTCGTGAGCGACAGGAGCACGACGAGGGACGGAACCATTCGGGCAAAGTTGTTGGGAGACACCGATCGCTCCTCTCAAAGGTCCACCGGCGGCCGGACGTCGGGCTCGACCTGGTAGCCGTTGGCCAGGGAATTGGTCATGTTGAAGAGCCCGACGATGGCCATGACCTCGCCGAGCGTTTCGTGATCCACGCCCAGCTTGTGCAGCGCCGCGGTGTGCGAGTTGATGCAGTAGGGGCAGCCGTTGGTCGCCGAGACGGCCAGCGCGATGATCTCGCGCGTCGTCGGATCAAGCCGCGCGGCCCGGCCTACGGCCTCGGGATGCATCAGCGTTTTCAGGCTCGTCCAGATCAGCTCGAGCTGGGTCGGATTGGTGGCGATCACCCGCCAGAAGCGGGGCACGAAGTCGATGTTCTTCGTTTGCTTGATGTCGGCAAAGATCTCTGCGACCTTGCCGGAAGCCTCATCATCTTCGACCGGGCGGACGGTCGCGATGCGATTTTCGGGTTCGGACATGGTGGTTCTCCTGATCTCAACAGCATAACGGCCGGCGCGGGCAACCGGCTAGATTTTGGAAGGATGCTATCGGTGGTCGATGTTGAACATCGGATAGGCATGACATGGTGGGAAGCCCCGATCACCGTCGAGGGTTCTTGCAAAGCGTAAGACAAATCTTGACACCGCGGGACATGGACAGGTGGCGACGGGAATGGATCGGCTCAGGCGCTGCGGAATGAGGCTTGCCCGGGTATCATAGAGTCATCAGAAATCGCGGAGAAGCACCATGTCGGAACTGACCTTGGAAAGTCTGGCACGCCGCCTCGAGGACGTCGAGCGCCGCCTCAACGAGAAGGAAGCAAGCCTGCGCCAAAGATTGGCAAATGGCCGCCGGGATGTTTACCGGTCGGGAGTTTTCAAAAATCGTCGATGAAGAAGGCCGCAAAATCCGCGAGGCCGATCGTCAAGAGGCACGCCAGGAATTCGGCGAGTGATCATTCTTGACACCGATCATTTGACGGTCCTCAAGTACACCGACAACGATCGCTATGCGCGGCTTCATGGCCGATTACTCGCTACTGCCCCTGAATTGATAGGCACCACGATTGTCAACGTTGAGGAACAGATGCGGGGCTAGTTATCCGCAATTGCCAAAGAACGAACACTCCTGCGTCAGATTACCGCGTATCGCGAGCTGACAGATCTCTTCGATTTCTTCGCCAAGTTGAACGTCCTTTCTCTGAGTGCCGACGCGGTGGATCTCTTCAACGGCTTCCGCAAATCGGGCATCAAAATCGGTACGATGGATCTGAAGATGGCCAGCATCGCGGTGGCCAATAACGCACTTTTTCTCACGGCCAATCGGCGAGACTTCGAGAAAGTGCCGGGACTGAGATTCGAAAACTGGCTCGAATAGCGGCTGGCTGAGCTCCACATCCGCTTTTATGGCCTGCGAACGACACCATACCGGCGGAGTGAAGAGCCTGTCTTTGGCTGGTCCCGGTTTCCATTCTACGCGTGGCACTTTTCAGTCTTATTGTGTCAAGGCGGAGAACACTCATGATCAAGAATATGGCGTCGAACTCGCAAGCATCCAGCCAGCCTCAGCCGACTGTCTTGGCACCTACGCTTCCAGTCGAGAACTCCGATGTGATGGATTGGCACGTCGTGATCGAAACCCTGCCGCTGCAATGGCCGCTGCTTCCTCATTCTTAACAAGAATATTCCCTGCTACGGCTTCACGGCGCTGCCGATGGTACTTATGGGTAAGAACAACTTCAGTTCGTGATCCGTCAGCGGCACGAAGCCGAATCGCTCATAGAAGGCACTGGCCTCAGCGTCGAGTGCGTCGACGACCACTGCATGGATTCCGAGCTTTCCTGAGAGGTCGAACGATCGGAGCAGGGCGTCTCGGAGCAGGAGACCGTCCAGGCCTCGTCCGTGGACGCTTCGATCCACGGCCAGCCGAGCGAGGAAAACCACGGGCAAGGCGTGTCGAGGAAGTTTCCTGGCCTGCTTCACGGGAAGGCGCTCAGCGTCGATCGCCCCGCTCGCCAGCGTATGGTAGCCGACGACGCGCTCATCGCCTTCCCGGGTCGCGACATAGGTCCGTCCCAGGTTGCGTTTCTCGTACTGGGTAACCAGACCGCGCAGGAAGTCGTTCAGCGAGGACTTGCCGCAGTCGAAGCCCTCTCGTGCGTGTCCACGAGCAAGTTGCTCGATCCGCCAATCATCCACGCTTCCTGGCCTTCCCTGCCATCAGCCGCCTCAGCGCGGCATTCGGCTTGGGCGGATGATCGAGCGCTTCCAGGAATCGATCCCGATCCCGATCCGAGAGGACGATCGGCGATTCTTCCGAGAACGGAATCTCATCCTCGGGGATGACGCGTGCCTTGCGAATCCGTAGCTCGTTTTCACTCAATTGTTCGATAATGACCGTCGCATTCGCGAAAGTCTTGGGCAGGCTGACGCGGCCCTTTGCGTCCGTCGACCTCGTTTCCATTCCCATCTTCGTTCCTTTCAATCTTGTTTGATCTATTCGACTGTATACGCCTGGAGGGACCGCGGTCAAGTGGGACTGTCCCACCAGGTAATGAGCGTGCCAGACCGTGGTAAGTCAACACGGTGAGCATGACGGCCGGCGCAGGCCGCCGGCTAGATTCGGAACGACGCTAATGACGATCGATGTTGACTACCGGATCGAAGCGTGACATGGTGGGAAAGCAACCCAACTTCGAAGCCCTGGAGGGTTTCTTGCCAGAAGTCGATTCGCTTCATTTCTGGTCGTGTCGCCAGGTGCGCTGGCTGGCTGCCCTCGCGATCGTCTTGCTGGCCTGGCTGGGCGTGTCGACGGCGATTGCCTATCGGCTCACCCGGCGGCCCAGGGCGTGGTTCGCGGAACCGGCTCCGCGGGTCGACTGGGGAGCGATCGAGGAGCACCGGCTGCACACCGTTGACGGGCAAGACATCGGCGCCTGGTTTGTCGAGAGCAAGGCCGACGATGCCGCCTCGCAGGTCGTGCTCTTGCACGGCAACAAGGGGAGCCGCTGGAACTCGCTGAAGCGCGCGGAGTTCCTGGTTGCCGCCGGTCATCCGGTGCTCATGATCTCGCTCCGCGCGCATGGCGACTCCACGGGCGAGTTCCACGATATCGGCCTGAGCGCCCGTCACGACGTGGTTGCCGCCGTCGAGTTCCTCGAACACAAGCATCCCGGCCGGTCGATCGTGGTGATGGGCGTTTCTCTCGGCTCGGCCGCGGCGACCTTCGCGTCGCGTGAGCTGGGCCATCGGGTTCACGGATACGTTCTGGAAAGCCCCTTCCAGGACCTGAAGACGGCCGTCTGGAACCGGACGCACGCCTACCTGCCGCCGATCCTGGCTGAGCTTGGTTATGCCGGCCTGCGGTTCTGCGGCCCACTCTTCCTGCCCCGGCTCGACGCCATTTCGCCTCTCCAGGCGATCGATGGCATACCCACAAATGTTCCCGTCCTCATCCTCTCGGCGCAGACGATCCCCTGGCAACCCCGGCTGAGGCAAACGCTCTCCTCGCCCGCGTGGCCAGCCACGGGGAGCTGGCATTCTTCTCGGCGCCGACCACAACAGCGTCTTCTCGTCCGACCCGGATCGCTACCGGCGGCTGGTCCTCGATTTCCTGCGACAATTGCCCTCGGCAAGGCAACTGCCAGAGCACCAAGGTATGCTGCGGCAAAGTGATGAGGGCCTTCCCGGCCGAGCCGGAAATACCGAATCGGTCAGTCGGGCTGGCTGCGCTCAAACGGTCATGGAGAGGAGCGGCGCTTGACTGTAAAATCGGCGATGAGACGGCCTGGGACTATCAATCCGACAATTTAACCTCTCCAACCAGGAAATCGACGGTCATGCGTAGCATAACTCAATCGAGATTGGAGGATCTGCGGCTGGCAATCCATGGAGTGACGGCTCCATTTTCCTGCGAAGGAACCTGCGTTCCGGACAGACCTGTCACCTTTGTCTTTCGCGATCAGACTCGGTTCGAGGTCACTCGTGCGAAGGATGCGTTCGAGCAGAAGAACCCGTTGAAAGCGTTGCTCGCACACTGCAAACCAGCGCCTTTTGGCGACGGCAAAAAGACCCGCTACGATCGGGATGTTCGCGACGCGCTGCAACTCAAAGCCGAGGAGGGCGGATTCTCAATCGAGGGATTCGACCTCGAATCGGCCGGCATCTTGAAGCAGATCCAGCAAGAACTCGTACCACACGACCCGAATCCGATCTCGGCGGAGCTCTACTCTGTCAACGTCTATGGCGATGGCGGACACTTTGCTCCACACAAGGACACACCGCGTGGCGACGACATGATTGGCACGCTGGTCGTGTGTTTGCCGTCCCAATTTGGAGGGGGCAGCTTGGTATTGAGTCACCGTGGAGTCGTAAAGAGGCATGACTGGGGATCCGCCATTGAAAAACAAGCAAGTCAGAATCAACTTCATTGGGCAGCGTTCTTCGGCGACGTGGATCATCAGATCGAAAAAGTTTGGAGAGGGGCGCGTGTCACATTGACCTACTTGCTGCGGCGCGGGGAAAGTGGCACGCCGACTCGCAAAGTTGCCGGCGAGGATCTGGCACCGCGCATCCAGGAGGCTTGGCTGGCCCTGCTGGCTGACAAGAGTTTTCTTCCAGATGGCGGCATTCTCGGTTATCCCTGTTGCCATCTCTACCACCAGGATACACGCTTTCAGATCCAACAGAGCCCCATCGACGAGCAATCTTCGACCATGCTCAAAGGGCGCGATCATCTGGTGGCGGCGACGTCTCTTCAGGTCGGATTGAGAGTCACCTTCAATCCCTACATGTTCGAAAACTGTGCCGATGAGACCTGGCAACTCGATCGCTTTCCGACAACCAAGGAAAAATCGAGATTAGGTCGGCAGGTGGATTCGTCCCGCCTTGAAGCCGCTTTGCCGATTCGTGCAAGTTCTGAAAAAGAAGGTGATTTTGGCGTCACCTGGCTTGAGCTTCCTCCATCTTCGAATGAAACACGATGGCAATCCCAAAAGGACCGCGATCCGGAACTTCCGGCGGCAGCGCACCTTCACTCCTGCGACTATTGCCCCTGGGGATATTTTGGAAATGAGAGTTCCGAAGTCGATCTCTACATCTTCGCGTCCTTGCACATCGAAATCCCGAAGTTCGGCCAAGGCCTTCGCGGAACGACCAGGCCGTCGCCAGGGAACGTTGTCAAACGCAAGCGATCTACCCGCAAGGACAAAGCAAAAGAGCTTTAACATCGTCGACGATACGGGACCGGCCAGAGCCGTAGCTGCCACGGGACGCTCGGCCTGGCAGAACATCTGCTCCCGCACAGGGTACCAGACCATGAGTCCACGATCGAACTGGTTCCGGCCGCGACGAACCTCGCGTCCCGCGGGTGCACCCGTGAGCGGGCACGCGGGCGGTGCGGTACCGAAACGGCGGCGGAGAGATCGGGTCGCTTCACTGATGGTGCTAGTCGCGGCCTGTGCCGTACTGACCTGGGTGCTGCGTGACGCGTTTTCACCGGCCAGACAGTGGGCGCGGCAGCTTCGGCAGGGAACCGACGACGAGCGCAAGGAGGCCGCCGTGAAACTCGGACAACTGCCGGTGGGTGATGCCTCGCTCGTGCTGCCGGCCCTGACCGCCGCACTCGGCGACGCGAACGAACATGTCGTCATCAACGCGGTGTACTCGTTGGGAAAAGCTGCCTCCCCCGCCTCCATGCGCAACGACCCCACCTCGGCCCGCGCGGTACTGGCGGCACTGTTGACAAGGCTGAAGGACCGCCGACCAGCCGTCCGGGCGGCGGTGGTGAGTGCACTGCCCCCGCCCCAGAGGGACCCGCTCTACGCCGAGTCGACCACGCTGTGCGCGAACGCGCTGGTCGCGGCCCTGGGCGACTCCTCCGAGGAGGTGCGGATGGCCGCTGCCGGGAAGGTTTACAGGGACCCCTCGCCCTCGGATCCGCCCGATCCGCGCCAGCTTTTGGGTTCGCTCATGAAGGCCCTCGAGAGCGACCCTTCCCCGATGGTCCGGCGCGAGGCGGCCCTGTCGCTCGGACAGTTCCGGTCGGAACGTGACCCGATCACGGTCACCCTGCTTCACGCGCTCGAAACAGGTGAGCCCCAAGTGCGTGACGCCTGTGAGTCGGCTCTGGCAGGTCTCCGTGGTAACCGCAACCCCGGTGAGGAGCGGAGGACGGCGGCGATCCTGCCAGAATTGATCAAGGCGCTCCATAGCACCGAGCGTGCCGTCCGTTGTCAGGCCGCAATGGTTCTGGGAGAACTCGGGCCGAGCGCTCAGGACAGCACGAGCGCCCTCCTGGGCCTGTTGCAGGAACCGGTCGACCCGAAGATGACCAGCGAGAGGCGGCCGGATCTTGCCGATCCGGGAACCGTGGCGGCGCGGGTACTCGGGGAGGTTGCGCCAAGACGCCGCGGGCGAGGGAGACCGCCACGGCGTTGACGTCCGTCCTCCGCAGCGAGGTGTTCGCGTCGAGGTTGGCGGCGGCCGCCGGGTCGCTGAGCGATTTCAGCCCCGAGGTGGCCGGAGACGCCGTTCCGCTGCTGCTTGCCGTGGCCAACGAGAACCAGGGCAAGGGCGGGGACCTGCTTCGCTCCGTCTGCCGAGCCCTGGGACGCCTTGCACCGGGCGCACCGTCTGCCGACAAGGCGGTCGCGGCACTCTTGACGGCGCTCGACTCGATCGACGCGGACACTCGTGTAGCAGCCGCGCACGCCCTGGGGGAGTTCGGCACGCAAGCGAAGTCCGCACTGACCCGCCTCCGCGCCCTCGAAAAGGACGAGATGCCGTGGGTCCGGAACAGGGTCGTGAAGCAGTGGGTCCAGGACACAGCGAGAGAGACCGTCCGCAGGATCGAAGCTCCGTAGCCTCCGCTGTGCAGGCCACGCGGCGCTTGAGCGGTCCGAATGGACGACCCTGCAAGCAACCCTATCGCATGGGCTATCGTTCGCGGTTTCGCACGCAGTGGTCAGGAGTTCAAATGCCGGGTGCACCACTGCTTGCCTCTCGCCGTGTACCTTCGCGCTTCGGTGTAATCGAACGAAGAATCGGGGAGTCGCTTCGCGGCTTGGTATTCTCTGTACGTCCGTTCGCGGGGCATCGTCCCAAAGTGGGGACAACGTGGAGTTGTCGCGCTTGACACTGGGCGGGCCGTTCATACCAATCCGAAGCGTGAGCGAGGGCCGACACAAATTGATGCTGGTAAAGAGAAAACCCCTCGCTGACGCTTCGGGTTACTATGCTGCGCCGGCCTGTCGATTCGTCACCCAAAGAAATGAGAGTTTTGGGACGATGCCGATCGCGGCCATCTAAGTTCCCCATGTTGGGCCGCGGAAGAGTAAGATAGTAGTCAACCTCGGTGTCTCGGTTCAGCACGCGCGGTAAGGCCGGGAAGCAGTCCGGGTAGGGTGTCCCTGGAATCCGGTCGGAAAATCGTTTCTTGAGGAACAAATCGAGACCGCGCGCGGCGTTTACTTGTGAGACTCGCAGAAGCCGAACGGAAATGGCGACTCATGGGGTCGAGAACAGTGACAACGCGCGCCTGCATCGGCGGACGCTCTTCAACGTGCGGTGGTGCTCTGTGATCTCGAGGGCCGCACGAGCGAGCAAGCCGCGGCCCATCCGGGATGCGCAGTCGGGACGGTCAAGTGCCGCCTCGCCCGGGGACGGAAACGGCTGCGCGGGCGGCTCGAGCGCCGGGGCGTGGCACCAGCCTCTGCACTGGCGGCCGCTTCCGCCGCCGGCGCCGCTCGAGCGGCTGTGCCGACGGGCCTGGCAGAGTCGACGGTTATTTACGCGACAACGGCGAGTGCCTTTTCGACATCGGTTGCTGTCATTACCGAAGGAGCCTTGAGATCCATGTTCCTGAACAAGGTCAAACTCGCGATGACGGCCGTCGCAGTCGTGGTAGCGCTCGTGGCGTGTGCCGTCGCTCTCGCTCAATGGGGAATCGGTCGACCGAAGGAGGGGACCAGCAAGGCCCAACACGCTGGCTCACCGAGCTGGACCTACCACATCCTGGTGTCTCGCGACGGCGAACCGCGGCGCGAAGTGGCGGTCGTCGAGATGACCGGCGACATGCCGATACGCGTCGACACACCCGGCGCGCTCATTCTCTTTCAGCCCAAGCGCGACGGCGAGCCCGACCGCCAGACTGCCGCGGAAAAGCGTGGCGGGGACATCAGAATCGGGAGCACGGACGAGAAAACCGGCCGTTTTCCGGCCGACGCTGCCGCGAACCCCTCGGGTACAAATTCCTCCCGAACCGAGAACAACCAGGAGCACCCTAAGATCGTGCTCACCAGCCCCAAGACCATGGACGTCGACATCACCCAGCGATATGTCTGCCAGATGCACGCGCAACGCTACATCAGCGTTCGTGCCGTGGAAAACGGCTTTCTCAGCCAGATCTCTGTCAAGGACGGTCAGGCGGTGAAGAAGGGTGATCTGATGTTCAAGATCGCACCAATTCGTAGCAAGGCAAAGCTGGACGCCGGGCTGGCCGAGGTCCGGCTCGCGGAACGGGAATACCAAAACACCGAGAAGTCGTTCAGAGAACGAAAGGTGCTCGCTCAGAATGAGGTGCAACTGTCCAAGGCCAAACTGGACCGCGCCAAGGCCAAGGCGGATCTGGCGCAGGCCGAATTGAACTTCACCGACGTCACGGCACCATTCGACGGCATGATCGATCGCCTGCATGAGCAACAGGGCAGCTTGCTCAAGGAGGGCGAGATCCTTACGACGTTGTCGGACAACAGAGTGATGTGGGTTTATTTCAACGTACCCGAGAAACAATACCTCGAATACATGGCCAACCGGAACCAGCATGATCAAAACACGATCGAACTCATGCTGGCGAACCAGACCAAGTTCCCGCAACCTGGCAAGCTCAGTGCGATCGAGGCCAAGTTCAACAGCGAAACCGGGACCATCCCCTTCCGGGCGGATTTTCCGAATCCGGACGGCCTGCTGCGCCACGGTCAGACGGGCACCATCCTGATCCACCGAAAGGTGCATGACGCCACCGTCATCCCGGTGCGGGCGACTTACGAGCTCCTTGACAAGCGGTACGTTTACGTTGTCGACAAGGATGCCGTGGTGCATCAGCGCGAGATCGTCGTCCAGAACGAGATGGACGACATCTTCGTCATCAAGAAGGGAGTTGGTGTGGGCGATAGGATCGTTCTCGAGGGCAGCCGACAGGTTCGCGACGGTGAGCAGGTGAAGTACGAGTTTCGTCCCCCGGATGAGGTGATGCGAAAACCAACAAATCGCTCCGAATAGCAAGCGTTCCGGGGATGGAAACTGACCAGAATTGTCAAGAAGGTTGTTCACAAGAACCGTTCTCGGACCGCCATTGGCGATCGTGAGCTCCGTGTTCGAGGGCCCGCCGGCAGCCGAAACCCCGGACGATATCACAGTTCCAGCGCACCGCGCTCCGGCGCAGACGATTCCCGGGGCATCGTCCCAAAGCCCTCGTTTCTTACGTTGACGAAATGACAGTCCAGCGCCGGATATTCGCCCGAAGCGTCAGCGCGGGATTTCCCCATTCCCCGCATGGATTTGTGTCGGCCCTCGCTGACGCTTCGGGTTATTATGAACGAACCGTCGGGTGGCAACCGGCACAAGTCCACGTTGACCCCAATTTGGGACGATGCCATTTACTGGCAACCCCGGCTGAGGCAAGGGTCCTTCAACTCCCCTCGGGCCTTCGGCGTGTCGGAAAAAAGGTCTTTTGAGCAAGAATTCGGGAACGCGCGAGGCCGCTCGCGGCGTTTATTGTGAGATTTGCAGAAGCCCGAACGGAAATGGCGGCTCATGGCGGTCGAGAACAGCGACAACGCGAGCTTGCATCTTTGGACGCTCTTCAACGTGGGGGCGATCGGTGCGCTCTCCGACGGCCAGTTGCTCGAGCGTTTCGCCACCGGCTGCGGTGAGCCGAGAGAGCTGGCCTTTGCCGCACTGGTCGAGCGCCACGGGCCGTTTGTCCTACGCGTTTGCCGGTCCGTCCTGCGCGACGAGAACGCGGCCGAAGACGCATTTCAGGCAACGTTCCTGGCCCTGGCTCGCAAGGCCGGATCGCTCCGGGCCCAAGACTCACTGGCCCCCTGGTTGCACCAGGCGGCCTATCGGGCGGCGGTTCACGACCGATCGGCGACAATCCGGCGCCGCTCGCGCGAGCATGCGGCGGCCGCGCTCCGAGCCGAATCGATGGCGCCGCCGCACCATGGCAACAATCACGATCTCCAGAAGATCATCCATGAGGAGATCGACCGCCTGCCGGGTCGCTTCCGGTTTGCGGTGGTGCTCTGTGATCTCGAGGGCCGCACCCACGAGCAAGCCGCGGCCCATCTGGGATGCGCGGTCGGGACGGTCAAGAGCCGCCTCGCCCGGGGACGGAAACGGCTGCGCGGGCGGCTCGAGCGTCGGGGCGTGGCACCAGCCTCTGCACTGGCGGCCGCTTCCGCCGCCGGCGCCGCTCGAGCGGCCGTGCCGACGGGCCTGGCAGAGTCGACGGTCGTTTACGCGGCAACGGCGAGTGCCGTTCCAATATCGGTTGCTGTCATTACCGAAGGAGTCCTGAGATCCATGTTCCTGAGCAAAGTCAAACTCTTGATGACGGCCGCGGCAGTCGTGGCAGCGCTCGCGGCCGGTGCCGTCGCTCTCGCCCAATCGGGTATCGGTAAACCGAAGGACGGGACCAGCAAGCCCCAGCAGGTCGACGCACCGAGCTGGACCTACCACATTCTGGTCTCTCGCAACGGCGAGCCGCCGCGCAAGGTCGCGGTCGTCGAGATGACCGGCGACACACCGATCCGCGTCGACGCACCCGGCGCGCTCATCTTCATTCAGCCCAAGCGCGACGGCGAGCCCGACCGCCAGACTGCCGGGGAAAGACGTGACGGGGACATCCGAATCGGGAGCACGGACGAGAAAACCGGCCGTTTTCGGGTAGACGCTCCCGCGAGCCCTTCGACTGCGAATGCCTCTCGACCTGAGAACGACCAGCTCCACCGTAAGATCGTGCTCACCAGCCCCAAGACCATGGACGTCGACATCACCCAGCAATATGTCTGCCAGATGCACGCGCATCGCCACATCAACGTTCGTGCCGCGGAAAACGGCTTTCTCAACGAGATTTATGTCAAGGACGGCCAGGCGGTGAAGAAGGGCGATCTGATGTTCAAAACCGCACCCAATCGTAACAAGGCAAAGCTGGACGCCGAGCTGGCCGAGGTCCGTCTCGCGGAACTCGAATACCGAAACACCGAGAAGTTGTTCAGGGAACAAAAGGTGGTCTCTGAGAGAGAGGTGCAAATGTCCAAGGCCAAACTGGACCGCGCCGAGGCCAAGGCGGATCTGGCGCAGGCCGAATTGAACCTTACGGAAGTGAGAGCACCTTTCGACGGGATCGTCGGCCGCCTGCAAGAGCAACAGGGCAGCTTGCTCAAAGAGGGCGACACCCTCATAACGTTGTCGGATAACACGGTGATGTGGGTTTATTTCAACTTGCCCGAGAAACAATACCTCGAATACATGGCCAACCGGTCGCAGTATGAGGGGAGCAAGATCGAACTCATGCTGGCGAACGGCAACAAGTTCCCGCACGCCGGCAAGATCGGTGCAATCGAGGGCAGTATCCAAAACGAAACCGGCAACATCGCCTTCCGGGCAGATTTCCCGAACCCGGACGGCCTGCTGCGTCACGGTCAGACCGGCACCATCGTGATCCACAGAAAGGTGCATGACGCCACCGTCATCCCGGCGCGGGCGACTTACGAGATCAACGACAAACGGTACGTTTGCGTCGTCGACAAAGCCGACGTGGTGCACCGGCGCGAGATCGTCGTCCAGAACGAGGTGGACGATATCTTTGTCATCAAGAAGGGAGTCAGTGTGGGCGACAGGATCGTTCTCGAGGGCATCCGACAGCTCCGCGACGGCGAGCAGGTGAAGTACGAGTTTCGTCCCCCGGATGAGGTGATGCGTAAACTGATAAATCACTCCGAATAGCAAGCGTTCCCGACAACTCGGATGGCCAGGTCACTCAAGGGACTGGCAGGCGGCGCTCCAACCGATTTCCTCGACTGGTTGCGGGCCGAGACACCCCGAACAACACCGCAAACAGAGACATAAGTCGATTATATGAAATAACTTGTGTCGATTCTTGAGGTCAGGATCCGATCCTGCCCGGGCGCGAAAATCTTCGAAAACCTCAACTAATCTGAACCGGTTTTGAGTTCTCGGCGGTTCTCGGACAATTGATCGTAAGTTCCATAATTCAGGCGACTTGAGGAGAAACCGGGGACGAGGGGTGCGCTGCGATCTGGTCGTGTTTCTTGAGATTTGCCTTGAATCCCAACCGGTTTGCCGTCATTTCGGTTGCTGGCCGGTTGGGGTTCCAAAAGGACTGCCCGGCCGCGTCAAGGGAAGCGTTTTCGGGAACCGGCTCGTCCTTTCCCTCCGGCCAGCGGCTCGGCGCCGCCTTCGAGCGACTGGCCCGCCTTGGCGGCCGCCAGGCGGGCTTCGATGGCGGTGGCGTAGTCGGGAGAGAGCTCGAACCCGAGGAACCGGCGATCGAGCTTCTTGGCGACGGTCAGCGTGGTACCACTGCCGCCGAAGGGGTCTAGAACCGTCCCGCCGGGGTTCGAGCAGCCGCGGATGATCCGGCCCAGTAGCTGCTCGGGCATCTGGCAGCCGTGCCAGCCCGCGCGCTCCTTGAAGGTGCCGCAGACCCGCGGCACGTACCAGGTATCGCTCTCGGGCGCGAAGCCGCCCTCGACGTCTTGGGGGCGGAGAATCCAGGTGTCGTCGGGCAGGCGGCCTTCGGGATTGGCTCGGCTGTCGAAGTAGACCAGTTGTCGCGCCGAGGGGACGCGGATCGACTGGTCGTTGAAAGTAAAACGTTTGGGGTCCTTCACGAAGTAGAAGAGGTGGGCATGACTGCGGCTGAACTTCCTGGTGCAGTGGACCCCAAACGTATAGTACCAGATCACCCAGTTCCGCAACGACAGTCCCAGCTCGCGATGGAAGAGGACCTTCATTTCGGCGGCATACTCGTCGCCGATCGCCAGCCAGAACGTGCCGTCGGGCTTGAGTGCACGAACGACCTCGCGACCCCAGCGGCGGGTCCAGTCGAGATACGCGTCGGCTTCAAGACGGTCGTCGTAGATGTCGTAATCATAGCCGATGTTGAACGGGGGGTCGGCGAAAACCAGATCGATCGAACTCGACGCAACCCGCGGAAACAGTTCCAGGCAGTCTCCCGCGTACAACCGATCGAATTCCAGGGTCGCTCGCTGATCGGGCTGGGAAATACTGGACTGGGTGCGCGGAGCACCGGGGTTCCGATCTTGACCCCCATCTCCGTTGCCGTTGCCGCGCGAGTTCGTCTCCATGGGCATGGTGCGTCACTCTTCCTCGTAGGGCGAACCCGAATCGCCAGACCTGGAGCCTGCTGTGTCATCGTCAAAACTGCCGTCGCCGTTACGCAAAGGTCCGCTCGGGCCGGGCGCGGACTCATCGATGCGGTACTCGGAAAGCTTCTTGTGCAGCGTGTTGCGATTGATGCCCAGACGGGCGGCGGCCTTGATCTGGACGCGGTCGCAGGTCTGAAGCACCTGCTGAATCAGCTCGCGCTCGACCTGGCCGACGACGCGGTCGTGCAGATCGTTGGCGTTGGGACCCGCGCCGCGGATGCCCTGACGCACAAGCTCGACAGTGAGGCTGGCGAAGTCACCGCTGCCGCCGCCGCGATGGCGGATCGGCCGGGCGCGGCTTCACCGCGCAACTGGGGCGGCAGGTGTTCCACGAGGAGCTCGGAACCCGTTCCCAGGATCACCGCCCGTTCGACGTAATTCTGGAGCTCGCGGACGTTCCCGGGCCAGTCGTGCTCCCGGAGCCGCCGCATGGCCTCCGGGTGTACCTTGCGCATCTCACGCTTGTTCTGCTCGCCGTAACGCCTGAGGAAGTAGAGAACCAGGGGCTCGACGTCCTCGCGGCGATCGCGCAGAGGAGGTAGATAGATCGGCACCACGTTGAGCCGGTAATAGAGGTCTTCGCGAAACCGTCCGGAATCGATCTCGTCGAGCAGGTCGCGGTTCGTGGCGGCGACGATGCGGGTGTCAACCTTCTTGGTGTTGTTGTCGCCCACCCGCTCGAATTCGCCTTCCTGAAGGACGCGAAGCAATTTGACCTGGAGCTTCGGCGAAGTGCTGTTGATCTCGTCGAGAAAGATCGATCCCGTGTGAGCGGCCTCGAATCGTCCGGTCCGGTTGTCCACCGCGCCGGTGAATGAACCCTTCACGTGCCCGAAGAGCTCGCTTTCCAGAAGGCTTTCGGTCAGGGCTCCGCAGTTCACGCGGATATAGGGGCCGGTCGACCGCGGGCTCAAGTCGTGGATGGCCCGCGCGATCAGTTCCTTGCCGGTTCCGGTCTCGCCCACGATCAGAACGCAGGCACGCGAAGGTGCCACCTGACGGGTCGTCCGAAAAACATCGCGCATGGCCGGGCTCTCACCAAGAACACCGGGCAAACTCCCACCCGGCGCGGAGGGTTCGCCGGGCGCGGGCGCCGAGGTGTAAGCGGGAAAGCTGGATCGGGTGTCGATGGCCATGGCCGCGTGACTTTCAGGGAGGCTCGTTTGCTGGTTGTGAATCAAGGTCTGCCGAGCTTGCGTCGTGATGAGGCTCAAGGTTGAGGATTCGGCGGGGGTACCGGTGCCGCGGGAGCCGAGATCACGGCGGGTCGGGAAGTCTGGCGGAACCGGATCGCCGGTTTGGGCGACTTTGCCCTCAGAGCCGTGATGATCGTTTCCAGCGCGGTGCGGAACTGAGGATCGGGCTCCGTCCGGAATTCGGCGGCAAGCAGGGATTCCTGATCGCCCGTGACCAGCGGGCCGAACCGCTGAATGCTCCGTGCGAGTTGGCCGGCGCTGGTGCGGCGGTCTTCGGCGGGCCGCGACGGATCGAGCACGACATCGGCAAGACTTTGCTGGGCGTCCGGGCTGGGCACTTCTCCCAAAGCCGACGAAGCGGCCTGGCTGGTCTCCGGCTGGTTCAATGCGACGGTCAAAGCCGGCTCGCTGGAGTTCAAGTCGGGAGCATAGGGACTCCTGGGTTGATTGGCGACCTTGGCCAGTAGCGAGGCCGCCTCACCGGCATATCCGGCACGCTCGGCCGGCGTGAGCTTGGCGGGACGTCCACCGAGCAGGCTCTCAAGGATAGGGCCGCTGGTCGGCTGAACCAGGAACCTGGCATTGGGAAAGCTGTCTTGCAGACTGAACCGATCGCGATCGAGATTGCGCGGACCGTAGATGTAGACCGGCAGATTCGCCGTCCGGGCATCGTTCTTGAAATTGGTCAGGATATCGATCAGGTTCCAGGCTCGATGAGCTTGAGCGTAGCTGACCGCGACGAGCTCGACGTCGGCGGAATCTGCCGCGGCGAGAAAACCTTGATCTCCCGTGGTCTCCAGATCCGTTTCGTAGCCAATCGCCTTGAGCGCGCCTGCAAGCTGGCTGCCCCGGTTCGGGTTGCCGTCGATGATCACGGCCTTGGGCAGCTTTTGCGCCGTGGCGAATCGAGCCAGTGTGGGCACAACGCGGCTGGAGCCGGGGAAAGGCTGGGTCGGGGCCATTTGCACCAGGGCCTTGGCGGCGGCGAACTGAGTGTGGGGTCCCCGGGCCGAGAGGGCCTCGACGAGAGGATGGGGATGGCCGCTGAGGGGCAGTGCGGTGGGATCGGTGGTCTGACCCAATGCCGTGGCCGCGACCGCCGCCAGCTCGTCCTTACCGTCGGCAATTGCCTTTCGCAAGACCTCCGCGAGGACGGTAGGCCCGGCCGTCAGGGCCTTGTTAAAGGTGCCCTGGTCCTGAGCGGGGAAGGCATGGTAACCAACGCGGTCAATGGCCTTTTCCAGCGACAGGCTGACCAGGGCCGTCCGCGCACTATGATCCAGAGGCTGCAATTGGACCGCCTCGGTGGCCAGGCGGAGCCCGAGATAGCCCTCGGCCTCTCCCAGCTTCATCGCTTGCGGGACCGGAAGTTTGCGGTCCTTATCCCAGACCCAGACGGCAACAGGGTCGCCCGGAAACTCGACCTGATGGCGGTGGAAGCTCCAGGCAGCCTGTGTGAGAACCTGCGCCGGGCTCTGAGGTTGCAACGCGAACGATCGGCCCGTTAACTTGCCGATCGCGGCCTGGGCGGCTTCACGAACAGCGGGAGGGAACTGGGCAGCGGATGCGGGATAGGTCAAGAACGGAATCGCGCGGGGATCGCCGATCGCTCCCAGGGCCGTGGCTGCGTCGGCCGCAAGCCGCGGATCGGAGCTGTCAAGAACGGGTATCAAGGCAGGCACAGCCGTGCGATCGAGCCGACCCATGTTGTGAACCAGAAGGGCGCGTTTTGCGGGCGTGAGTTCCGGATTCTTGAGCGCCTCGACCAGAGCCGGCACGGCGTAAGGACCCGCTTCGGTGAGTCGTGCGACTGCGTAATCTTGTTCTTCGCTGGTGCCGGTCAGCTCGGCCACGGCCTGAACGATGCGCTCGGGCTGGACGGCGTGTCGGCGCACGGCCTCCATCAGTCGTTCGGCCAGGGGCTGAGTATACTTGGAGGTTGCCGGATCGTCGGCCAGTCGCAGAATGGAACCCGCGCCGTACTTGTCGCGGATCGCGACCATCGTCGCCTCGTCGACCTGGGCTTTGGTGAACTTCTCAAGATAGGGCACAGCCTTCTTGCTTTGCCCGGTCCTGACCAGGTAGTCGATCGCACTCCAGAGTTCCATCGGAGTCTGCGGCTCCTGGGCAAACAACTCCGGTCCGGGCGCTCGGGCGCAGCTCTGTGGCGATCGGTTCAGACCGCCCAGCACCACGACCATGAGAACGAGGATGCTCCGAACGGGAATGGTGCCGGCACGCCCGCGCTGCATTCCGCACCCGCTCGGGAGCGCCTCAGAGCAACGGCTGAGTAGGGACACGGGGCTTTGCCACATGGATCAAGTCCGATCTTCTTGAGGGCTGGAGATCGCGGATAATCACTCGATTCTTCGATACTGCCGGCGGTTGTAGGCGTGGAAGAAACCGCCTGTCCCGATACGACGCGACTCCGTTCGGTTAGATGCCGACTTCCTGGCTGACGAGATCCTCAATGGTCTCACGACGGCGAACCAGCTTCGCCTCGCCGCGGGCGACGAGAACTTCCGCGGCGCGGGGGCGAGTGTTGTAGTTGGAAGCCATGACCATGCCGTAAGCCCCGGCGGAGAAGGTGGCGAGCAGGTCGTCACGGTTGAGCCGGGGCAGGGAGCGATCCTTGGCCAGAAAGTCGCCGCTCTCGCAGATTGGGCCGACGACGTCCCAGGGTTCCGTGCCGGGGATCGCGGCCTCATAATCCTCGGGCGGCGCGGGCAAGCCGGGAGCGGCGACCACCGGCCAGATCCGATGGAACGACTCGTAAAGGGACGGACGGATCAAATCGTTCATGGCGGCGTCCTGGATCAGGAACCGCTTGTCACCCGACTGCTTGGTATATAACACACGGCTGACCAGGATGCCCGCATTCCCGACGATGACCCGGCCCGGCTCCATTGCCAAACGACAGCCCGTGGCCTTGACACCCGGCAAAATCGCCGCGGCAAATTCTTCGATCGTGCGGGCTTCGCACTTTTTGTACGCGATCCCAAACCCCCCGCCCACGTTGTACCACACGATCGGATGACCCATCCTGCGCAACCGGTCCACCACCTCAACGCCCTTGGCCACAGCGCCGGCGTAGGGATCGATCGACGTGATCTGCGAGCCGATATGCATGTGCATGCCGATCATCCGGACGGTGCTCATCGTCACCGCCGCTTCGGCGACCCGGAGCGACCGCTCGATGTCCATGCCGAATTTCGATTCCTTCTTGCCGGTCGAGATGTAACGGTGCGTTCGGGGGTCGACATCCGGGTTGACGCGAAGCGCAATCGGAGCGACCCGGTTCATCGCGGCGGCCACCCGCGCGACGGCCTCGAGCTCGCCCTCGCTCTCGATGTTAAACATCAAGACACCAGCGTCCAACCCCGCGGCAATCTCGTCGTCCGTCTTGCCCACGCCCGCGAAGACGGTGCGACCCGGGTCGCCGCCCGCCAGTTTCACCCGATGCAGCTCGCCCCCCGAGACGACGTCAAAGCCGCTATCGTGCTCGGCCATCACCCTGAGGATGCCCAGGTTGGAGTTGGCCTTTACCGAGTAGCAGACGAGTGGATCGACGGCCGCGAATGCCGAGCGGAGCAATTTCAAAGTGTCCAGTATGGCCGTCTCGCTGTAGACATAGAGCGGGGTGCCGAACCGGGCGGCCAGCTCCGCCACCGGGACGTCTTCGCAATAAAGCCGGCGGTCGCGGTACTGAAAAGGTTCCATGAGAACTCGGGGTTGGATGGTCTCGGCTTCGGTCAATTGGCGACAAACAACAAGCGATCACGAGGGTTGAAGAATCAGCAGCCAGGGCAAGATCTCGAGGACGGCAAACGGCGGCCGCGACCCACAATCCAGTAGATCGGCACGCCTACCCCGGCGTAGGTAACCCATTTGCTAAAGCGATCATAAGCATAACTCGTATTGGCGACTTCGATCGTCAATGCGGCATCCGCCGTGGATATCGGTTGCATCACGATGGCCATGCGGATTCTCCCGGTTGAGGTTCCCGGCCAAGCCTGGTCTTCCACCGCTGCAACTGCGAGTCGACATGCTCGGGGGCTGTCGAGCCATACGACTGGAATGCCTGAACAGCATTGGCAACGCCGAGCCGCTCGCGGCTGCCCAGTCCCAGCGCGGGGTGGGCGGCCACAAGGTCAGAATCGCTGAGCTCAGCCAGCCGCTTCAACCCCCGGCTCTCGCACTCGCCCACCAGCCGGCCGATCACGGCGTGAGCGGTGCGCTGCGGAACGCCTTGCTGGATCAAGAATTCCATCAATGTCGTGGCGTCCAGAAAGCCCTCATCGAGACGCTCGGCGATGCGCTCGCCGCGAAAGCTGGCACCCTCGGCGACGACGGCAGCCAGTTCGAGGCAGGCCTGGACGGTGTCGAAGGCGTCAAACACCGGTTCCTTGTCTTCTTGCAGATCGCGGTTGTAGGCCAGGGGCAGTCCCTTCACCAGGACCATGAGCGTCGTGAGTGCGCCGATGACGCGTGCCGCCCGTCCCCGGATCAGCTCCAGGACATCCGGGTTCTTCTTCTGCGGCATGATGCTGCTGCCGGTGCAAATCGCGTCCGGCAGGTCCAGGAATCCAAACTCCTGGGTGCTCCAGAGAATCCACTCATCGGCCCAGCCAGCCAGATGCTCGGCGATCAAGGCCAGAGCAAAGACCGCTTCGATCGCGAAATCACGGTCGCTCGAAATATCCAGGCTGTTTGCCCCAACAGCCTCGAAACCCAGCTCGCCGGCCACGAACTCGCGGTCAATCGGCAGGCTCGTGCCGGCCAGAGCCGCTGCTCCCAAAGGTAAAACATTCAAGCGTTTGCGACAATCAGCCAGGCGGCTCCGATCGCGCTCGAGCTTCTCCAGGTACGCCAGGAAATAATGGGCGGCGAGCACCGGTTGGGCACGCTGCAAGTGGGTGTATCCGGGAATGATCAGCCGATGATGCCGCACCGCCGCGCCGAGAAACGCGCGCTGTAGACCGATCAGCCGGGCGTCAATGCGGTCGAGTGCATCGCGAACCCAGAGTTTGAGATCTGTGGCGACCTGGTCGTTGCGGCTCCTCGCTGTGTGCAGCTTGCGGCCGACGTCGCCAAGTTTATCGATCAACGCCGCTTCAATGTGCATGTGGACATCTTCACGCTCCAGAACGAAAGGAAAATCCCCGCGTTCAATCTCAGCCTGAATTTCCGACAATCCTAGCACAATTCGCTGGCATTCCTCTTGAGTCAACAGGCCGACTTTGGCGAGCATCCGCGCGTGCGCGACCGACCCCCGGATGTCGTGCTTGAACAGGCGACGATCAAAGGAGATAGATTCTGTGAACTGTTCCACGCGGCGGTCCGTTCCCGCAGCGAAACGGCCACCCCAAGCCTTTTGAGTCACGCAAGACTCCCTGGAACTCGCCATACGGCGGACTGCGTAAGCTTTTGGCACCAGTGACCAAGTTTAGGCATGCCGTGTGCGGGAGTCAATTCGTGAGAAAGTCAGATCGATCATGGAAAATCCCATTATGGCGATGCCGCCGGATTTCGGGAGCCGTTGTCGCACGCGTTGGCCAATCTTGTCTTGCGTACACTTCCCCGGTGTTCTGTATTCCGTATGTTGGTTTGCGGGTACAGAGTTTACCATGATCGGGTGGTTCGCTTAGGATGCTCGGCGCGATGAAATCTCAACACAAGAGATCCTGGCGGACACCGGGTTCGACAGTCTTGTTCGCGCCTTTGCACCGAGTGCATCGGTGGTTTCGAAGAAATGAGGAGGTTGGTGGTGGCTGAGCATGAAGCGGATCTGAAATACGTCGATGGAGAGATTGAGGGGGTCGTGATTCGTGCGCTCAGGTTCTTCCACGATCAACGGGGCTGGCTCGCCGAAATCTTCCGTCATGACGAGCTGGAAAAAGATCACTGGCCCACGATGATGTACGTATCGTCCACGCTTCCCGGTGTGGCACGGGGCCCTCACGAGCATGTGGACCAGACCGATGGGTTCGCCTTCATTGGCCCTTCCGACTTCCGGCTTTATTTGTGGGATACTCGCCCGCAAAGCAAAACACGCGGGCATCGCACGGTCATCACCGTAGGTACCTCCAACCCTACGGCGGTCTGGATTCCACCCGGCGTCGTTCATGCCTATCGGAACGTGGGAGATGTTTCCGGACTGGTTTTCAACGCTCCCAATCGGCTTTATGCGGGCTGGGGCAAGAAAGAGCCAGTCGATGAGATCCGGCACGAGGACGCCGATCCGCCCCGGTTTGTTCTGGATTGACGCAGTCGCCCTCGGGAACAGATCGATCCCGGAATCGACGCGAACGACATGCTCCGGCAAGTTTCGTCAGGTGATTCGGTCCCACTTTCGAGGCGGCATGATGCTGGACCAAGAATCCCCACGCGCATTCCCTGATCTCTGGGACGACCCAGACTTCGCGTCTGGCCAGGGTGCAAGGGGTAAATCCGAACTCGAAGCGAGCAGGGTTGATCTGGGGCACGATCAACGATCAAGTTCGCACTCCCGGTTTCGCGCGGATCTGGGTCGTTTCGCTGATCCTGATTGTTTTCTGGACGGGGCTTCTACTCGATCCCATGGTCGGCCCGCTGATCCTGTCTGTTTTGCTGGCCTTCGGGCTGACCCTGGCTTTGATCGTGGGGACCATGGCCTTGGGCCTCATGGGCTATGGCCTGTTCGCCGCGGGCGATCATGTGATTGCCTGGCTCCGCCAGGGAACACGGTGGCCCGAGCAGTAAACACCTGTGTTCTTCACTGTGCCCGCCGAGGACCCCGTAAGTGGGGTTCCTCGGCCCACGGATTCGCCTGCGCAGATCGTGTTCTATATATTTCATCGAACGACTGCTGACAACGACGAGGATCATGGTTGATCAGCAGGAGGCCCCGTCGACCGCGACGTCATTCACGCGTGGCCACGTGCTGAAGAGTGAACGTTGCGGCCGGTGTACGAAGTTGGTCACCCGGACGCGTCATGTTCCCCTGACCCGCCCAGATCTGCCGGTTGCCCGGGCAAGCCTGACCGCGCTGCGGCGGTCTGATCCCTTGAACTGACCTCGACACGACATGGAGAGCCAGATGCTCCCTCTCCCCCGATCGCTCCGCGCACTCCGGATGCGACGCCGGCGATCCTTGCGCCCGACCTCGAAGCTCTGGAAACACATCTGCTCCCGGCCATTGCAGGCGTCGTCGCAGCCGCCGCGAGCACTCTACCAGCGATGGTCATGCAGCCGATTACCCAACCCGTTCCGGCTGGCGTCGTCAACGCTTCTCATCCCAATACGATCTGGAGCGAGACCACCCCCTGGGGTTTGAGCCCACAGCAAATCCTTTCGGCGTACGCAATGAGTGACATCAACGTCGGGTCGCTCAAAGCGGATGGGGCAGGCCAAACAATTGCGATCGTCGACGCTTACGACGATCCCAGCTTTGTGGACAGTTCGGCGGCCAATTTTTCCTCCAGCGACCTGGCCCGGTTCGATCAACAATTCGGCCTGTCCGACCCACCGAGCTTCATCAAGGTGAACCAGTCAGGGAGCACTGCCAACCTCCCCGGCACCGATCCTTCAGGGGACGGCACTCCGGGGAACTGGGAGGAAGAGGAGGCCATGGACGTGGAATGGACTCACGCCTTGGCCCCGGATGCCTCGATCGTCCTGGTCGAGTGCACTGCCAACACGGGTCCAGATCTCTACCAGGGAGTGAAAATAGCGGCATCCCTTCCGGGCGTGTCGGTCGTCTCGATGAGCTGGGGTTGTAGCGAGTTCAGCGGTGAAGCCACTTACGATGGCAATTTTACCACTCCGAAGGGGCATCAGGGTGTGACCTTTGTGGCCTCCAGCGGTGACTCAGGATCGCCGGGCATGTATCCGGCCTATTCGCCGAACGTGGTCGGCGTTGGCGCAACGTCACTGAGTCTTGCCGAGGATAACTCCTACGACGGCGAGACGGTCTGGTCGAGAAGTGGTAATGGCACCAGCTTGAGTGAGCCTGAACCCGCTTTTCAATCGCTCGTCCAGAACACCGAGATGCGAACCATCCCCGACGTTTCGTTCGACGGTGACCCGATCTCCGGAGTCTCGGTCTACGATTCCTACAATAACACCGCCGGGTATGGCCCATGGAAGAAGATCGGTGGTACGAGCCTGGGTGCGCCATGCTGGGCCGCCCTGATCGCAATTGTCAACCAGGTGCGCGTGGCGGAGGGGGCGGCCACCCTCTACGGCCCGACTCAAGCCCTGCCGGCGCTGTATGCCCGGGCCGCCGGCGATTTTCACAACATCACGACAGGAAGCAGCCTCCGCTCCAGCGATCAGTCAGGGTATGATCAAGTCAGCGGGCTGGGTAGTCCCGTGGCCAACATCCTGGTCCCCGCCCTGGCATCCTTCGACGTCGCACCCCGCCTGGCCGTGACGACAGGCCCTCCGAACAGTATCCTGGCCGGAGAACCATTCGGACTGACTGTCCAGGCCGAGAATCCAGACGGGAGTATCGACGCGGGGTACATCGGCCATGTCACCATTCGGCTGGAGGCCAATCCTGGCGCCGATACCTTGAGTGGAACGCTCACCGTGACCGCGCGGGACGGTATTGCCGTCTTCTCCGGCTTGAGAATGACCCATGCGGCTAACGGCTACACGCTCTGTGCAACCACCGACGGGCCGGCGACCGCGGCGACCGCACACTTTACGATCTCGGCGGCCTCTGCCAAAGAAATCGTCATCGCCACCGCGCAGCTCACCTGCTCGTCGATCACAACGACAGTCTGGTTCGAGGACGCTTATGGCAACCTGGCGGCATCGTTCAACGGCAGTGTGACGGTTCAGTGGAGGATCAATAGCGGTAGCGTCCGGATCGCCCGCTCCAGCACTCGCATTGCGAGAGCCAGCCAAGGAGAGGCCACCATCGCTCGCATCAACCTTGGTCTTTCGAGCCGCAGCTACGTTCTCCACGTCTCTGGAGACGGACTGACCGCTGAGACGGTGATTAACCTGCGGGCCAGTCCTGCTCTTGCGAAGCCTCGCAAGCCCCGGGCCCGAGCCTTCTGAATTGACATCTTCCCGAAACGCCGGGAGGCCCGAGCCGGTCACTAAAGACTAGATTCCGGTGCAGGGCTGATCATGGGTCGGCCTGCCCCGGAATCTGGTCGGATGCCGTCTGACTTTGCTGGTACTCAGGGCTGGGCCACGCCGATCACGCCGACGGCGACGCGGCCGCCCGCATTGCCAACGGGCTGGCTGTAATCATCGGCCTTTTCATGGACGACGAGACCGCGGCCGATGATCGAGTGGGGACCGTGGAAAGTGAGGCTGGCATCGACGAGATCGATCGTGGCGTTGCCGTTCTCGTTGGCCTTGATGTTGCCCAGATCGCCGACGTGCCGTTTGGAAGCATCCCGTTCACCATGCGGCTGGGCCGTGGGGTTAAAATGGCCTCCCGCCGCTTTGCCATCGGGCGACCAGACGCCGTATTCGTGCACGTGGAATCCGTGCTCACCGGGCGCCAGGCCTGAGATCTCGCCTTTGACGTGAATCCCCTTCTCGGCCTCGGTAAAGGTCACTCGGCCTTCAACCTTGCTCCCCTTCGTCGCCAGGAGAATCGCGACGGCCTTGGTGATTGTCGCGCCGGCGGTGTGTGCCTTCTTTTTCTCTTCCTGGCGGGCGACCTTCTCCATGAGGGGAGAATTCTGATATTCAGAGTGGGTGTGTGCCTTCTTTTTCTCTTCCTGGCGGGCGACCGCGGGGCTGCGGAGGCCCAAAAGAGTAATGCAGACCAGGGAACCGACCGCCACTACGGTCACGCCTTTGTTGATCGACATGTCATGTCTCCCCTTGCTAGGTGATGTCTCGATGTTGAGTGTGCCCATTGCGTCTCGACTATCCCTTCACTGCACTCATGAGGCTTGTTGCCAAGCTAGCCTCCCTCGCCCTCCCTCTCAAGGGGCTTCCTTGCACCCAGGAAGCAGTTCGTACAAAAACAGCCTGAAAATGCCCATGAATTGACCGAGATTGATTGTTTTTCATGAAACTTTTCCGCTCTGTCACCTTCAAACCTGGCTAATGGACGAGGATTCGGTCGTCGGAGATAATCAGCATCTCCGCCATTGCTCGTTTCCTTCCCTTGTCGAGTCGCGAGGAGCCAGGTCTGCCGGCGACGTTTTGCCGGCAACAGGCACCCAGGAGATCGAGGAGCCGCTGATGACCGAAGAGCCATGCCTCTCTCCCCTTGAGCTGCTGGTTCTGACGCGACTCCTGCCGGCCGGCGAGAAAGGGGAGAAACCAGGCAAGATCCGCAAAGATCTCGAGCCCCTGGTCGAGCATCGCTGGTCGGGAAACGTCCTGACCGCAGTCCTTGATCGAACCCTGATCAAACTGACGAGCCGAGCGCTCGTCGTGCGTCCTCCGGCGAAGACCAAGAAGAGTGTGCCTCCGGTGCTGCTGACGCCCGAAGGCCGGCAGACGGTTCTTGCGTCCCTGAACGTGAGCGAGCTTCCCGCCAAGCCAAAGCCGACATGGGCCGTTCTGAAGAAGTCGCTGGTGCTGGCTCGGTCACTGGGGCTATCCGCGCCTGGTCCATCGTTCTCAGGCGCCTCGGGATTCAAGGCCGCCGTGCTCAGGAAAACATTTGGTCTGCCACTGGGCGACTATCCCGATCTCAAGAGCGCGAAGGCCGAACTGACCAGAAAACTCCTGGGCATGGGGCCGAAAGAGAAGATCACGCTCGAAACCGTTCAAACAGCCATCTTCGGGCACGAGCTGCAAGATCATCGACCGGCCGACCCTAAGAAGGTGCTCGACCGTCTTGTCGCCAGGCAAGTCGGCGCCCGGCGCGATGATGAGAAAGAAGTGCGCGACGCGGTGCTTCGCGGATGGATCGGCGAGGCCGTCGAGCCACCGGAGCCGCCTCCTGCCAGCTCGCTACCCGGGCTCGCAGAATTCGTTCACAAGGTTCAAGCCGCGGCCAGGGACTGCGAGGCCGGGAGGTTTGGCGACAGCAAGGTCTTCATCATTCATGTCTGGAGGGCGCTCCAGAGTGATCCAGGTTTCCGCGGCACGGACTTATCCGCGTTCAAGCAGCGTCTCGCCGAAGCCAATAACGCCCGGCTTCTCGATCTCAGCCGCGCTGACCTTGTGCAGGCCATGGACCCTGACGATGTGCGCCTCTCGGAAGTCAACTACCTCAACGCGACCTTCCACTTCATCCGGATCGGATCAGAAAGGCGCTAACCCGCCATGAAGCTTGATGTTCCGGCCTCAGATGCCCCGCCGATCTCCCCGAACTCCCCGGATCACGACGACCCGCGCGTGGCCGCGTTCTGCTCCGCGCTTCATCCCGGTCTGTTTCACGCGGTCGCCTATGGAACCG
Organism: uncultured Planctomycetaceae bacterium; assembly: GCA_963797295.1. GTDB lineage: Bacteria > Planctomycetota > Planctomycetia > Isosphaerales > Isosphaeraceae > Aquisphaera. The sequence goes on along the minus strand of CAWCPP010000045.1, from coordinate 420,232 downwards.
ATATCTGGAGAGATGACCCCTTCGATGTGAAGTCGATTCATGGCAGCGTGCGCGAAAGCTTCGCGAGCCTGATCGATCGCGTGTGCGAACCGGCCGCGCTGCCAACGAGCCGCATGTTGCTGCTCCTGGGAGATTCTGGAAGCGGCAAGACCCACCTGATGCGCACCTTCCGCAACCAGGTCCACTCGTCCCACCGCGGATACTGCGGTTACATGCAAATGACGGCCTTTACCAGCCAGTACGGACGCTACGTTCTGAATAACTTGATCGAGTCGCTCGACAAGCCCTACCACGAACCCGAATCGTCATGCACGGGACTGATGCGGCTTTCCACGGGACTGGCGAAAGCGATCAGCGCAGACGACCCGGGAATGGCTCTCCTGCACCGGCTTCGCGAAGAAGAACTGGACCAGACGACTCTCGATCAGATCGTCGGCGATCTGGCGGACAGGATCATCCTCGATGACCGCTTCAGGACCATCGATATCTATCTGGTGCAAGCCCTGCTTTATCTTCAGCACGACGACCCCCGGATCAAGGCCCGAGTCTTGAAATACTTGCGGTGTGAGGACCTCACGCCGCACGATCGACAACTCCTGGGAGGCATCATTCCCTGCAGCTATGCCGACGCACCACACTGGGTTATCCAGCGGCTCGGTGAACTGATGTGGGCACTCGAACGTTCTCCCCTGATCCTTTGTGTCGATCAACTCGAGGATATGTTCGACATGGAAGACGCCCCGACGCGGTTCCGGCGCTCCCTGGCCACGCTCTGTGATCTCGTCAGCCGGCTCCCCTCCGCCATCGTGGTGATCTCCTGTTTGGAAGACTACTACGCGAAGCTGAAGACGTTCCTCGTCAAACCCACTCAAGATCGCGTTCACGGAAGTCGGGGCCCGGTCAACCTGAAGGCGGCACGCGAATCTGAAGAGATCGTCCAGATCATAGGCGAGCGACTGAAATATCTCTACAAATCTTTAAATATACCTTTCGATCCGAATCACCCCACCTATCCTCTGCCTTCCGCCCTTGTTCAAGGTCTCGCTGGAATGCGAGCCCGGGATGTGCTCGACGAATGCCAGGTCTATCGCGACCGCTGTGTCGCCGAAGGGAGACTTGTCTCTTACCCTTTTGATCGGAGAGTGAAGCCGCTGCTGTCCGATCCCACCATGGAGCAGGCCTGGAACGAGCACCGTGCAACCATGTCGCCAGTGGTTCCGACCGAAGAAAATGAGCTGGCTCGTATCCTTTGCGGCGCGATCAATGCCTGTTGCGGAGAAATCGAGACCGGCCACACCTTCCAGGCCAAGCTTGACGATCGATTGGTTCCAGTGGAAATCCGTGACCGCGGCAACGTCGTGGACCAGCTTCTGATCGGGGTCTGCAACAAGGCTGCACAAGGAGGAGGATTGGGCAGGCAGATCGAAGAGCTTCTAAACCGCACAGGCCAACATAGGGTGGTCGTCGTTCGATCTACCCCTTATCCCAGCGATCCCAGGACGAAAGTGGGCAAGTTGCTCGATCGTCTGAAGACGAGCGGCGGACGGTGCGTGGTTGTCGAGGACTCTGACTGGCGCGCGATGCTGGCCTTTGAGACCTTTCACGAACAACACGGGTCCGCGGCGTCCTTCACGCCCTGGCAAGCACAAACACGTCCGCTCACCAGCCTTGACGCGCTGCGCGCGGTCTTGGATCTGGACAGGTTGACGCGCGCCTCGTCACCTGGGCGTGAGAGAGCCTGATGGGGGGAAGCGTGTTCGAAATGTGGATGGTTCCCTGAGGGTGCCCGCTGCGACGGTTTTGGTATCATCAAGGACACGTTCGGCGGGCCGGTCCGCAGAGCTTGGTCGTTCACAGTCGTGAGAGCAGAGACGAAATGCGATACCTGACTGCCCAGATGGTGACTGACGCGATCAACCGAGCACCGAGTCCACGTTTCGACTCCCACGATATCGAGAAAAGTGCCCTCGGCCTTCACCCGGTCGAAACCGCTCAAGAGATTGTTGCTCAGGCTGCCTCGAGTGATGCTCTCAGGTATTTCAGCGCGGTCTTGGCGAGGCACATCGATAATACGTTCGGCGGTCCGGGCGGCCAAATCCGCAAGACCAGCAAAGTCCGGTCCGAGAACCTCAGGGGGTTGGTATCGCTCAATCAACAGTGGGAAAAACTGGTGCCCATCTTCACCGTTCCGTCATCGCCCCAGCCCAATGATGCGCAGGGTGATCTGGGCAATTGGCTAGAGGAGCATGAGGTTCGACCCCAAAAGCGCGGTCTGGCCGACGTGATCCGGGATATCGCGGCCGATCGGCGCACCTGCGGCTTTCCCGGGCGGTTGGCGGAGGAACTGCACGTCGAAGACGACGCGAGCCTGGCTGAGGATGCTGAGCGAAACCGGGAACTGAATGCCGCACGCCGCGGGATCGCGGTGGGGGGGACGTGAGTGCTGTATTACCTGGATACGGTGATCGTCATCTATGCCGTGGAAGGCAACCCCGCCGACCAGCTACGGGCGTTGAACCACCTAGCCGCGCTCGAAGGAAACGGCCATCGATTCGCGATCAGCGAGCTGACCCGCACGGAATGCTTGGTTCCGGTCCTTGGCCCGGGCAGTGGTCAGCGGCTGTCGGACTTCTTCCGGTTCTTCCACTCGCCGAACCTGCGGACGCTGGGTTTGACCGCCGCGATGCACGGCGGGCCGCCGCGATTCGGTGCAGCCACACCTACCCGGTAATCCCGCCCGCTCAACCGCGGTGATACGGGCTGGCCGATGCCCTCCATCTCGCCGCCGCGATCAAGTCCGGCTGTGACGTGTTCTTGACCGACGACCACCAACTGTCCAACTTCCCGGATATCACGGTCGAGGAGCTGTCGTGAGACTATTTCGCGAACTCCGCGTGCGGGTGAGTTGTGTAGAAGTGCAGACCGCGGTTGGGATCGATGAACCGATAAAGCGGGACCGCACCCGGCGCCTGGGCGGAATCTACGAAGAAAGCGATTCCAGACGGTCCGTAGCCCTTGCGAAAGACACCCTCACCATCGGCCGCGGTGGTGTAGAGGTGATCTTTCCAACTGTGCCAGCCATACAGCGGGACAGCACCGGGAACCATGTGGTCGAAGACATAACAGGCGATGCCCTCATTGACCAGGTTCGGTCGGTCCGCCTGGCCCGGGCTGGTGGTGTATGCGTGAGAGCCGACCCGCCGATCAAACCAGCGGTAAAGTGGAACGGTCCCGGTCTGAGACGTCGGGAACACATAGCCGACGATGCCCTCGGACCTGAACCGCGTCAGATCGAAACGCAGGATGACCTGGTCAGCAGTGTAGTCAATTCCGCAGAAAGCTCCGTATTGTTTGAAATTGGCCAGACGCTTGACCACCTCGGCATTCAGCTTCTGGCTCAAGACCGACGCGCGACCGTCGGCAACCTGGGTGACCACGTCGTCGAAGAACTTACCCAGTAGCTTGGCCAGCAGCCCGGCAATTCCTTCGAGCTCGGCCTTCTTGACCTCTTCCACCTCAACCCGGAACCGGGGCATCGCATCAGGACCGGATTCGATGTTCACCCCGGCCGTGATCTCGAATCGGAACTTGCGCATACCGGGAGTATGGTCGTCGGATCGGCTGATCCGCTCCGAGACCGGACCGGTCACGGGTGGTCGGAATTCGCCCTCGACCTGGCATGACGCCAGAAATCTCCGGCGCCTGGGATCGATCGCCAGAAGCCGGTACGAGTGCACCTGGCCCCGATATCGCTCTTTCTTCTCGAACGGGGTAGGGGGTAGCTTCTCCACAATTCCGGCCAGGAAATCCTTGTCGAGCCGCACCTCGGTCACAGCCCCGGCGCGTTGCTCGGCCAGGTAAAACACGACAAGGCAAGCAGCTACGCGCAGAAACAGAGCTCTTTCGTGCATCTTTTTGCCCCATTTCCATCGACCGGACGCAGAACCGGCAAGCGGGGACGGTGCGCAACGAGTCGATCAATGGATGGCTGAGGGCGATAGGTCCGGGGATAACAGGCAGTGTCTTACCAGCGGGGAAGCGATCTGACCAGAGGAATCGGCTTCCGGCAAGGCCGGCAAGTCGTCACGTCGTTCAGCAGATTCGCGACGATCGCGCTGGGCATTGAGTGAACCCACCGTGGCAGAGCGGAACGGCTATGGAATTGACAAATGAAATGGCCAGATCAGGGGGATCAAAATGACTGCGGCGGTCATCATGAGCAGGTTGAGAGGAACGCCGACGCGAACGAAGTCGGTGAAACGATAGCCTCCGGGTCCGAAGACCATCATGTGGGTCTGATAGCCGACGGGCGAGGCAAAGGCATAAGAGGCGGCCAGGGTCACGGCCATGATGAAGGGACGTTCGTTGACTCCCAGTAATCGAGCGGATTCGAGACAAAAAGGGAAAGCCAGAACGGCGGCCGCGTTGTTACTGATCAGTTCGTTGAGCACCATGGTGCCGAAGTAAATGGCGGCCATCGTGGCTGTCGGCCCCCAGGGTCGCGTGATGTCCACAAGCTGCCCGGCGAAGAGCTTGGCCACGCCCGACACTTCCAGAGCCTTGCCCACTCCGAACGAGGCCCCGATGGCCAGAAGCACGGACCAATCGACCGACTTTCGCGCATCGGCAGTCGAGATGCAGCGGCAGGCAACCATCGCGCCGGCCGCGAGAAACGCCGCCAGCATGATATTGACGTGGCCACTTACAAATGCCGTGATCATCGCCACGAAGATGATCACCGCGGGCCAGACGCGGTCATACCGCACGGGGCGCGAGTCCTCGACATCACTGGTCAGGTAGAAGTCGGGGTTGTTGCGGTAAGCCCGCGTGAAGTCGGTGCCGACTTGGAGGAGAAGTGTGTCGCCGGCATGCAGCTCGATATCTCCCACCTTGTTGGTCAGGCGTGCACCGTTGCGATGGACGGCGACGACGGCCGCGTCGTACATCGCCCGGAAGTCGGCATCGCGCACGGTCTGGCCCAGGAGCGGTGAGGAGGGGCTGATCACAGCCTCGCAAAGCGTCCGCCCGCGCTGCTTCACGGGCGACACCTCGTAGCGTGCATCGGCCGCCGGTACCAGGCCAGGAATCTTCTCGAGATCGATGATCGTGTTGACGATACCCGTGAAAACCAGGCGGTCGTTCGCATGGATGGTCGCTTCGGGGTCGACCGGGCCAATCACGACGCCGTCTCGATCGATCTCGATCAGGAAGAGCCCGGGCAAGTGCCGGAGCCCGGCCTGGCCAATGGTCTTGCCTACCAATCGGCAGCCTGGCTGGACCTGCATTTCCACGAGGTATTCTCGACGCGACTCCTTGAGCTGCTCGATCAATTCCTTGCGGTCGGGCAAGAGACGCCGCCCCAGCGTGAGGAGATATGTCGCCCCGAGGAGCGCGCACGGGAAGCCGACATAGCCAATCTCGAACATGCTCATCGGCCTGAGCCTGGACTTGATGAGCAGCCCCTGAACAACAAGATTGGTGCTGGTACCGATCAGGGAGCAAGTGCCCCCGAGGATCGAAAGGAATGAGAGCGGCATCAAGAGCCTGGAAGGAGAGATCCTTCGCTTGCGGCACCAGGCGATCAGCACGGGCACCAGGAGCACCACCTTGGGGGTGTTGTTGAGTACCATGGCCGAGGGAATCAAAACGGCCGCCATGAAGAAAAGGGCTTTCCCCTCCGTCTCGACATGGCCGAGGAATCGGTCACCAACAAATTCCATCACCCCGGTCTCGCGAAGTGCGGCGGCAACCACGTACAGCGCCGCGACAGTCAGCATTCCCGAGTTTGCGAAGCCCCCGAAGGCGTCATCCGGCTTGATGATCCCGAGCGCCGCAAGCAGGACGACAGCGCCAACAAAGAGCGCATCGGTCGGCAGATCACGGATCAGACCGAGCAATAGCAAGGCGAGGACCGCGAGCGTTGCGTACATCTCGAAAGTCAGTCCAGATCCCATCGATAGCCGCCCCCGAAGGACTGACCGTCCTCAATCACGTCGCGGTCGACCGGCATCACCGGAATGACTCCAGCCGTTTTGATGTTCAATCGCGGCACAAACCCACAGTCTGCCGGGGAAACGAGTGCCTCTCGCGAGCAAATCGAGGCAGACTCCTTGGTTCGCCAGCCTGCTATGGCCGGGCGAATGCGAACCACTCTACCAGACTGGCGAGGAACAAAACCAGAATCCTGGAGATTGGCAGGCTGATGCCGGAGCGAACGTTCGCGTTGGCGAGTTTGGAGTCACCGGGCCGCGTCTTCTGGAAGCGCAAGGCTTTCAGGTAATTGACTCTGGTTCAGAGCACGGTCGTCGCCCGGATCAGCGATTCCTTGATATTGTGAGTCATTATGAAGCCGAGTTTCTCGCAGATGCGCTGCATCTCGATGTTCTCGGGAAGGATGTCGCCGAAGATCTCATTGATGTTCTCGTCGCGGCCGACCTGGATCAGACGGCTAAGCAGTTCGGTGCCGAGGCCCAGGCCCTGATAACGGTCGCTCACGAGCAACGCGAACTCGGCATCATCGGTACCCCGGATCTTGCTCAGGCGTCCCACGCCACGGATTTCGTGCTCGCCGGTTTCGGGATTCTTGCGATCGGCCACGAGCGCCATCTCACGGTCGTAATCGATAAAGCAGATGCGGGTCAATCGCTCATGCGCCACGCGGGCCGTGAACTTCATGGCATGGAAGTAACGAAGTGATACGCTGCGTTCGGAAAGTGTTCCATGGAATTTGACCAGCAGCGGCTCATCTTCGGGGCGGATTGGCCGGAGGATGACCTGGGTTCCGTCCTCGTCGGTCCACGGGCTGATGTACTGGGACGGGTACGGGCGGATGGCCGGTCTGGGAAGCTCGCTGACGCGGGTATCGAGGGGGTGGACGATCACCCGGGCGTCGAGCGCCAGGAGCCGCTCGGGAGAGGCGAGCAAGGGGTTGATGTCGATTTCCTTGATCCATTTCTGCTCGATGACCAGATGACTGAACCGGACCATGAGCTGCTCGAGAGCGGCGAGATCGACCGACCCACGGCCGCGGACGCCTCGCAGGGCCGTGTAGATCTTGGTTTGCTCCATCATCCGCCGTGCCAGTGTCGTGTTGAGCGGGGGTAAACCGAGTGCGCGGTCCTTGAAGACCTCGACGAGCTGACCGCCGGTGCCGAAGAGCAGAACGGGGCCGAACTGGGGATCGAGACTGCTGCCGATGATGAGTTCGTAGCCGTCGAGCTTGATCATGGGCTGAACGGTGACGCCCTGAAAGTGTTCGGCCCCGGCGCGCTGAGCGACCGAGGTCTGGATGGCCCGGTAAGCCGCGCGCACCGCCTCGGCGTCTCTGAGATTGAGCTGGACTCCGCCCACGTCGGTCTTGTGGGTGATCGTCTCGGAATAGAGCTTGAGCACAATCGGGTAGCCGAATTCCTCGGCGGCAGCCACGGCGGCGTCAACGGTCGAGGCAACCATGGTCTTGACCGTGGGAATTCCATACGCGGCCAGCAATTGTTTCGATTCGAATTCGGTAAGGACAGTCCGGCCCTGGCGGCGGACGGCTGCAATAATCGACTCCGCGCGGTCCCGGGCGCTGGTCGCGGTCTCGCTGTCGATCGGCAGGTTGGGCGTCTCGTAGAGCCCCTGGAGGTTGTACGACGATTGCCACATCAGTGTAAACACGTGGGCCGCCGTGTCCGGGTACTCATAGGTGGGAATACCCGCCTGATTGAGAATTTGCTGACCGGCCTCGACGGCCTCGCCACCCATCCAGCTCGCCAGAACCGGCTTGCCGCTGATCTTGGCGTGCTGGCGCAGGAGCTCCGCCGTCGCCGTGGGGTCAGTCATGGCCTGCGGCGTCAGGATCGCCAGTAGCCCGTCGATGTTGGGGTCTTTCGCCGTGATCTCGAGCGAGCTGGCATAGCGCTTGGGATCGGCGTCACCCAAAATGTCGATCGGGTTGCTGTGGCTCCAGGCGGACGGGAGAATGGCGTTAAGCGCGGTCATTGTGCTGACCGAGAGTGGTGTCAGCTCTCCCTGGTTCTCGATCAGTGCGTCCGTCGCCAGCACTCCGGGGCCGCCAGCGTTGGTCAGGATCGCCAGCCGCGGGCCCTTGGGACGGGGCTGCTTGGAGAGCACATCGGCCATATCGAAAACCTCGGAAATCGAATCGACCCGGAGCACGCCTACCCTGCGGAAGGCAGCGTCCAGGACCTCGTCGCTGCCGGTTAACGATCCGGTGTGCGATGCGGCTGCCTTGGCCGCCGCTTCAGTGCGTCCCGCCTTGATCACGATGATCGGCTTGGCGAGTGCCACCTCGCGAGAGGCCGACATGAACGAGCGTGCATCGCCGATCGATTCCATGTAAATCACGATGCACTTGGTGTAAGGATCGTCACCCAGATAGTCGATCAGGTCGCCCCAGCCGACATCGAGCATTGAGCCGACCGAGACGAAGGCACTGAACCCGACATGCGCCTTGAAGCTCCAATCAAGAATGGCCGTACAAAGGGCACCGCTCTGGCTGATGAAACCGACCGAGCCAGGCCGGGCGATCTGCGCGGCAAAGGTTGCGTTCATGCCGCTGTAGGGCCGCATCACGCCGACGCAGTTGGGACCGATGATTCGCATTCCGCCGCGACGTGCTTCCTTCAGCACCTCTTGCTCGAGATGAGCGCCTTCCGGCCCGGTTTCCTTGAAACCGGCGGAGATCACGATCGCGCCGGTCACGCCGGCATCGACACACTCGCTGATCACGCCGGGAACCGAGGATGCCGGGGTGACCACCACCGCCAGATCGATCGGATCGGGCGCGGAATTGATGTTCTTGTAAGCTTTGATCCCAAGCACGTTGGGCCGGTTCGAATTGATCGGATACACCGTGCCGCCAAACGGGTTGCTGATCAGGTTCCAGAGCACGGCCCGGCCCACACTGCCTTGCTTCTCGGTCGCGCCGATCACGGCGACGGTACGCGGAGCGAAGATCGCTTCCAGCGGTGGACGTTGCTCGGGCTCTGTACCTGAAAGAAAGGACATGGCTGCATCGGATGAAGAGATCATGACACGCGACCTTCTGTTTTGCCGGCCTCTGGAGAACGAGGACCCATCCCTGTGAATTCGACCGAGTCAACCAAAAGGGTAGAGCTAATCACTGAGAACCAGGTGGAGAAGAATTTGGAGAGGAACCAAGGCCAGGAGATCTCGCAGACCGGAGCATGCTCTCCGGGATTCTTGAGATCATGGCAGGAGTATTAATTTTCCCTCAGGCTGCCCGTTCTGTCCATGAGATTTCTTCAGGAATCGAGTGCTGACTATTATTTCTCTTCAATCAAAATTGGTGTTCCTTCCGCAGACACTGAAAAATCAAGCGGCTCCTGACCTTGGAACAGAACCGTGCGGCTTGCAGGCACCGCTGCCGCCAAGAAGACGTACTCTACCATGTAAGTTTACGACGGCCGGAAAAGTTTCAGAACAACTTTTGCAGTTGTTTTGGTGAATCCCGGGATGGATAGCCTGGCCTGACATGGCCAGGCGGGAATCAGGGAAACCGCATACCAGAGAAGCCCGTTCGTGTCCAGCTCAAACCCCGATCATACCGTCGTGGTCCCGGTTGCTCGGACGCCGTAAGCCTTTCCTTGCAAAGGCGTCCGCCCTTCCCGGATTGTTTCCCGGTGATCCTCGAGGACAGGCTGCTGGAAAGCTTGCCCTGGGCTCCTGAAGTGAGACTTGGACGATCGAAGGTTCAGGCCGTCGCCGCAGTTTCGCGACCCAGGTTAACGGGATGAAACCTATGGCTTTGGGCGTCGAAGACGTTGATATGGCGGGGCGTGACGAAGACTTTTTCGCCGGGAGTGAAGTCGAGGTCGAGCGATGCGTCGCTGATCAGCTCGAGCTGAATCCGGTGGTTGTCGTCGATCGACACCTCCATGCGCACGACGCCACCCAGGGGCGTGATCCGCTCAACACGCGCGCCCCAGCAGGGACGGCCATTGCGCTCGCGCTGGACTTCCAGGTCGTGCGGCCGCACGTAGATCTGAGCATCGGAGTGCACGCCGAGGCCCGGGAACGATGCGGGAAATGATGCCTGCGACCAGGCGCCATGCTGGATCGTCTCTAAGGGAAGGACGTTGATCTGGCCCAGAAACTGGGCCACAAAGGGGCTCGAGGGCTGCAAATAGAGGTTCTGGGGAGGACCGACTTGCTGCACTTTCCCCTCGTTCAGCACAACGATCTGGTCGGATACCTCGAACGCTTCCCGTTGATCGTGGGTGACGAACAGGCTTGTGACATGAACCTCATCGTGCAGTTTTCTCAGCCAGAGCCGGAGCTCGTCGCGGACCTTGGCATCGAGTGCGCCGAACGGCTCGTCGAGGAGCAAGACCTTGGGCCGGGGCGCCAGCGCCTGCGCCAGAGCGACTCGCTGCCGTTGCCCGCCCGATAACTGCGACGGATAGCGGCCGGCATAACCGGTCAGTTGCACGAGTTCCAGCAACTCGTCGACCCGCTCCTTGATCTGGGCTTTGGGCAGCTTGCGAACCTTGAGACCGAATGCGATGTTGTCGCGGACGGTCATGTGGCGAAACAGCGCGTAATGCTGGAACACGAAGCCGACGCCGCGGTCCTGCACGGGCAGGCGGGTGGCATCTTCACCGGTCAACACGACGTTTCCCGTGTCGGCCGTTTCCAGTCCAGCGATGATTCGCAGGATCGTGCTCTTGCCCGAGCCTGAGGGCCCAAGCAGGGCGACGAGTTGCCCGGCGACGACCTCGAATGAAACATTCTTGATTGCCTGAAACGTGCCATAACGCTTGGACAGGTCTCTGACTTCGATCCCCACGGTTGGCTCCTCGCGTGCTGCCTCGATCTTGATCCAGGAATGTCCCATACAAGGGAATGTCTGGGATTGCCGGTGGATGGCGCGGAAAACTCCGGTACCTGACCTGCTTGCCACAGTCATGGCCGATCCTCCTTACCGCCTTCGAGGTGTTTGCGGATGAAATCCATTCCCACCAGCAGAACGAACGAGATCGCCGCGAGGATCAGACTGGCGGCGTAGGCTCCCTCGGAATGGAAGCTCTCGACGCCTTCCTGGATGTACAGAGTTGCTGTCTGGGTGTGGCCGATCACGTTGCCGGAGACAACCAGGACAGCGCCGAATTCGCCCAGTGATCGGGCGACGGTCAAGGTCACTCCGTAGGCGATGCCCCACCGGATCGACGGCAATGTCACGCTCCAGAAGGTCCGCCAGCGGCCGGCTCCCAGGGTATGCGCTGCTTGCTCGTACTCCTCTCCCAGCTCGCGGAGCACCGGAACAAGCTCGCGCACCACGAACGGTACGGTCACGAACATGGTGGCCAGGATCATCCCGGGTATGGCGTAAACCACCCGGACCCCGTGCGGTTCGAGCCTGCGGCCCAGCCATCCCTCGGGACCGTACAGGACGACAAGCATCAGGCCTGCCACGATCGGCGAGATGGCGAACGGCAGATCCACCACGCCGTCCACCAGGGTGCGTCCCCAGAACCGCTGCCTGGTCAAGACCAGGGCCAGGCCGATGCCGAAGACGGTGTTCACCATCGTGGCCAGAGCTGTGATACCGAGCGACATGGCAAACGCACGTTGCACCTCGGGCCGCGCCAGGGCTGTCAAGAAGGGTTTCAGACCACCCAGCAAAACCTGACGCACCAGAGCCAGGCTGGGCACCAGAATCAGGATCGCGAACCAGGTCAGCACCGCGCCTGTCAGCAGCACCCGCCCCGGCGACGACGGACGTACGGCCTGCCAGAGCTTTGGCTCCTCACCTGCGGGGCCTGACTCATCGAGTGTGAGCTCAGTCGCCATGTTTCACTTCTCCCCACCGCTGCAAGGCGTTGAGCCCGAGCAAGACCAACAGCGAGCTGGCCAGCAGGACCGACGAGACGACCAACGCGGCATGGCGGTTGCCGCTCTCGATCTCTCCGTAGATGTGCAGCGGCGCGGTCTTGGTCAGCAAAGGATGATTGCCGGCGACCATCACCACGCTGCCGAACTCTCCGAGCGCCCGGCTGAAGGAAAGGCCCGAACCTGTCAAGATCGACGGCCAGAGGGCCGGCAGCGTGACCCGGCGAAACGTCGTCCAGGCTCCCGCGCCGAGCGTTGCGGCGGCCTCTTCCTCGGCCCGGTCGAGCTCCATCAAGACCGGTTGAACGCTGCGGATCACGAACGGATAGGTCACGAACAGGAGCGCCAGGACGATTCCTGGCTGCTGATAGATCACCCCCCAGCCAAAGCGGCCCAGAACCGTTCCGATCGCGCTGGTTGGACCGTACAGAATCACCAGCATCAAACCGGTGACAATCGTCGGCACCGCGAAGGGAAGGTCGATCAACGCGTTGATGAGGCTCCGTCCGGGGATGTCATAGCGGACCAGGACCCAGGCAGTCGCGGTACCCGTCACGGTGTTGATGATGACCATCACGAATGCCGTCAAGAAGGTCAGTTTCAACGCGTGCCAGGCATAGGGGTCGCTCAGCGCCCGCCAGTATGGCTGAAATCCAGGCGTCGCGGCCTGGACGCAGAGCGCCACGATGGGCAGGATGACCATGGCTCCCAGGTAGCCCAGGGTCGTCCACCGCAGAGCTAGATCGTAACGTCGATCGGGATTTTCCACCGCATGAGCCGCCATGGCCGGTCACCTCGCAATGGACTGGGATCGCTCGGCCGCGATCGTGGTCCACAGTCCACTGGAGCCATAGAGAACGTCCTCGACCTTGGCCCAGCCACCCAGGTCGGCCATGGTGAACAGCTTTTCTGGCGATGGACGCTCGCCGGATGATGCCTTTGGCTCTGAATTGACAGGACGGAACCCGTAGTCGGCGAAGATCTTCTGACCATTGGCCGAGAGCAGAAACTCGAGAAACGCCTTCGCCAGATCCCGATTGCCGTGCCGTTCGATCGAGCCTTCCACCACCGCCGCGGGGCTTTCGATCAGCAACGTGGAAGCGGGGATCACGTACGGAACCGGTTTGCCTTCCTTGCTTTGCAGCAATAGCTCGTTTTCATAAGTCACGACTGCGTCACCGGTTTGACGCTCGGTGAAATTGGCCATGCTCTGCCGGCCCGAGGGGTCCATGTTGACCACGTTGGCCTGGATGCGCGACATCAGGTCGCGAACCGAGGCAAGGTCGGCTTGTTCCTTACCCGAGCCCGGCGCGGTCAGCAGAGCCGCCCCGTAGATCGCGTTGATGTTCCAGCGCGCACCGCCGGAGGTCTTCGGGTCGGGGTAGAGCACGGCCACGCCCGGTCGGCCCAGGTCGGCCCAGTCGCGGATCTGCTTGGGATTGCCCGGCCGGTGACCGATGACCACCAAGCTATGGGTCAGAATGCCTCGAGTCGGCCCCGTGTTCCAATCTGGTTTGACCTTGCCTTCGTTGACCAGGACCTGCATGTCGCCCTCGTGCGAAAGGATCGCCAGGTCGGCGTCGAAGCCCGAGGCGATCTTCCGGGCCTGGGCGCCCGATCCTTCGTACGACTCCTCGAACTGGACATCGCGGCCGGTCTTGCTTTTCCAATGCGCCGTGAAGGCGGGAATCAGGCCATCGTGAATCACCTCGCGAACCACCGAGTATGCGCCGATCTTGAGGGTATTGGAGGGCTCACCCTGTGATTGGCAACCCGCGGCCGGCATCGCCAGCAAGAGGGCGAGGGCTGAAAGAAAACGACGATTCATCAGATCTCCTCGGGAGAGGGAAGAGGGCTGGCCTTCCACCCGGAAGAAATCTCCAGGCGACCGGCCAGCCGCTCACGACTCAGAGTGTTGGGGCCACCCCACGCTGTGGTTCTCACACGATCAAGCACCTCAATACTGATCGGATGAGATGACCTCGCCGCCCTTGAGCGAGGTAAGTCCCCTCAGAACGACGATGTTCATGCTTTCCTTGAGAAATCGCACGCTGCCGTCGCCCGCCAGAGCATTGATGCCGCCGGGGTGGAAGGAATACAGGGCCTGGTTATTCCCGGCCTTGTTCCCCGCGGTACCCAGGGTTCCGGGGTACATCTCAAAATTCGAGTTCTCATGATCGGGCAGCGTCTTGTTATTGATGCCGCCGGAAACCCCAAGGCTGCAATGGGGTTCGGCCCATCTCCAGAAGCGGCGGCCGGCGCCCGCGGCGAAGCCGGTCACATTGCGTATCGGCGCCGTCCCCGTACCCCCGTAATAGTTCTCCGCGTACTGGCTGACATACGAGGCATTGCGGCCGGCATCCTCTGCAATGGCCAGCGTGTTGCTCAAGCCGTCGGTGCATTCGGCAATCCTCGTCTTGCCCTGCTTGAGCAGACCGTCGACCCGAGCGAGCTTGTTCCGGTAAGGTACGATCGGCGTTGCGCCCGGCTGTCCGCTCAAGCCCTGGGGATCGATATCGGTGTAGCAAGTCGCTCCGTAATCGGTCAGGCCATAGCCCGGGCCAGCCGCCTCGAAAGGCGCCCCGTTCGGGTCGCCGATGGCATCACGAGGATTGGACGCGTTGGGCGAAGACGGGCAGAGATAGACGCTGATCACCTGTGCTGCGCCCGTGTAGTTCGCTCCGGATAGGTCGTTGTAATCGAGCGAAAAATTCAAGGCGTTGAAGGCCGCCCCGCCTTCCAGGAAAGGAAGAAGGCGAGGGAATACGGAATAGGCCCCGTCTACATACTGATTCTGGGGAGGCGTTGTCGTATAGTTCGACGACTGGCCCGCTGGCGGAAATGCAGCCGTTGGCACTTTCATAATTGTGCAGCGCCAGACCGATTTGTTTGAGATTATTGGTGCATTGAGCTCGGCGGGCGGCTTCACGCGCTGACTGGACGGCCGGCAAGAGCAGCGAGATCAAGACGGCAATGATGGCAATGACCACCAGCAACTCGATCAGCGTAAAGCCAGCTTCCTGACGACGATTTTGATGCATCGAATTCTCCCGAAATGGTTTAGAGTCGATCCTCATAAAGTTCTCGAAAATCTGCCTGCCGCTCTCATACCTGAAATGCTGTTCTCGTCTCGTTCCGGTTTCCAAATGTGACGATGCTAACAACGCACCAGGCAAGCAGCGCACAAGCGCGCTCAATCGACGGGTCGGGCAGACTCCCCAAGTCGAGAGCCTTGTCGACAGTCATGCGCTCACGTGTGCGATCCGTACATGCCAACCGGTCGTACGTTGGTCGAGGTACGACCACGAGCAGGGACAGCCGAGCTGGCGAGGAAAACCCGTAAACTGGAGGCACACCACACGGAACGTCACCAACCAGTAAAGCGAGGATTCAAAGCCCGGCCTCACACCGGGAGCTTAAAGCAAGAGCCATGCCATGCTTGCTTTGAAGTGGCCTGGCGGGATTGGCGCATCCGGTTTTGCACTATGGGTTTAGTATCTTGATCGTCGGAGTTGATTTTGCACAGCGAGGGCTCCAGCCTTGCCAAGAACTATGATATAACACGGGACAACCGTGATATTTCCAAGATAATCCAGGATATATCCTAGAAAAGGATCTCCATGGATTCGTCGCAGCAGATGCTTTTGAACGTCTGGCGTGAAGTCTCCCGGCATATTCTGATTGATGAGTCGGTGACGCGTGTCATGCCCCTCTTGAGCGATCGGCTACCGCTCGATGCCCTTCTGGTCCGGCACGTCGATCTGGCGAAAACCACTCTCGAGACGGTGGCGGCGGCATTGCTTCGGCCCGGCCAGGCGTCCGTGGGGGCGAAAACGCAATGCACTCCCGAAGACCTTGATCGGATCGTGGCCTGGTGCCGCGAGGGCCAGGTCGTGCGGGCCAGTGATCGGCCACTTCAAAAACAGTTCCCTGGTCTTCTGCCGGCCGAGCTCACGGGTCATTTTCTGCTGGCGCCGTTGAAAGGTAGCGAAGGAATGCTCGGAGCACTGGCCCTCCGAGCCCGGCCGGCCGGCCGGTTCGACGAGGAGCATGAGTCGCTCGTGCGGGATCTGCTCGATCCGTTCACGGTCGCCCTGGAAAATGACCACCGCGTCCGGGAGTTGATCTCGCTGCGTGAGGCCGTTGAAGCCGACAATCGGTCGCTCTTATCGCGACTGGGACGGCATGACATCGTCGATTCGGTGGTCGGCGCCGAGACGGGTCTGAAAGAGGTCATGGAGCACATCGCCCTGGTGGCGCCTTCGGATGCTCCTGTGCTGATTCTCGGGGAAACAGGGTCCGGCAAGGAGGTGGTCGCCCGTTCGATTCACATGCGATCGCGGCGCGCCGCGAAGCCGTTTCTGCGAGTCAATTGCGGGGCCATCCCCTCGGAGCTTGTGGATTCCGAGCTCTTCGGTCACGAGCGGGGCAGCTTCACCGGGGCAGTGGGCGATCGGAAGGGCTGGTTTGAGCGGGCCGACGGGGGCACCTTGTTCCTTGATGAGTGCGGTGAGCTGCCGCCGGCCGCCCAGGTCAGGTTGTTGCGTATTCTTCAGGACGGCCAGTTCGAGCGAGTCGGCGGTGAGAGATCCAGGCACGTGGACGTCCGGATTGTCGCCGCAACGCACCGCGACCTGGAAACCATGGTCGCCGATGGACGGTTCCGGCAAGACCTCTGGTACCGGCTCGCCGTCTTCCCGGTCCATCTACCCCCGTTGCGCGACCGGTTGTCAGACATCCCAGCGCTGGCCGCCTATTTCACACTGCGAGCCGTCAAGCGGCTGGGATTGCCCCCGCTAACACCCACGGTTGAAGACATCGGGCTCCTGGTCGATTACGCCTGGCCCGGGAATGTCCGTGAGTTCGCCGCGGTCATTGAACGTGCGGCCATCCTGGGAGAGGGGAAGCGACTCGATATCGCCCGGGCCCTGGGCTCGCCAGGCCGGCTCGGCACGCCGACTCCCCAATCCCGCCGCGAAGAGTCCGTTGGCACTGAGACTTCCTTTCCAACCCTCGACCAGGCCATGACACGCCATATCGAGCACGCATTATCCAGAACCAGAGGGCGTATTGAGGGGCCCGACGGCGCGGCGGCGCGGCTCGACATTAATCCTCATACCCTTCGCTCGCGGATGCGCAAGCTCGGCATCGACTGGCGGAATTACCGCGGCAAGACCAGCACCTGAACAAGATTGGCCAGGGTATTCGGTCTTCAATTGGTGAGTTTGAACTCGAAGATATTCTCCGGATCGGGGTTAACCTTGGCTTCGAGCTTGGAGACATCCTCGTCCCGATACTTGGCCGGGAAAGGTAGACTTGGAGCCTTTCCTTTGCCTTTCGGCAGGGTTGTCTCATCGATTTCAACGCGTACCTTGTAGTCGCCCGCGGGAGCCCCCACCCGATCTCCCTGCTTCAACTCAAACCCGCCGTCATCGCCGACCACACCCATGTAAGACAGGGCCGTCGCTGATGAGACAAAGACCACCCGCCCCGAGCGCAAGGGTTTGCCGTCAGCGAGGAGAACCTTTCCCTTCACCGGATAGTCCGGCCCGGATCGGTAATTGCCTTGCCCGCAACCCCCGACAGCGACACCAACCACGAGAACAAACCAGAAACCGGCTCGCGCCATAGAATCCGCTCCGTGTTGCCGTGAGCCCATGATGCAGGCCCATGATCAATCATTGTTTGACAAGTGGCCGTATCAAAATCTTCACTTCGACCAATTCTATCGGATAAGTCGAGATTGCCAATCTCAGTTTATCGGACGCTTGTGAGCCTGGGACGAGCGGCCGGTGGGCGCGCCGTGCTAATCTGATTTCTGATTGTGCGTTCTTGCAGGCCAGTGCAATTCACCCTTTTCGCATCATACAGAATATTATTGAATAAATGTAATACAATAAGCATGGTAAGACTTGCATTCATTCACCATCTTTGCCTATCCGCTTGAGCGAACACGGAGTGCTATTTATGATGAAGACGGTCGCTGGAGTCTGCTCCTCTTCCAGTCTCCACCCGGCACGTCCTGGCCGTAGCTTCTCCGCGGCACGGAGCCTTCTTCAATTTCATTATGATCATCGCGATTTGATTCTCCTCGACGTCGTAAAATTCCCAGGGGTATCACCATGGTTCAAGCGTCGCGTCCGCGAGGGTTTACTTTGATCGAACTTCTGGTCGTGATAGCCATCATCGCGGTTTTGATCTCGCTCTTGCTTCCGGCCGTGCAGTCAGCAAGGGAAGCAGCCCGAAGAATTCAGTGCACCAACAACCTGAAGCAGCTAGGGCTTGCAACACATAATTACATATCGACATTCGGCTGTTTTCCATCGGGATCGCTGTTCCCTTGCTCCCAAAAAACCAGGGAGCATGCTGGGGCTGGGGGGTTGGCCCGCTGGTGCAGATTTTCAACTACATGGAACAGACGGTCCTCTACAACGCTTACAACGCGGCTCTCGGCGTTTATGGTTCCTATCCGCCGGATGCGAGCGGTCCGACTCTCTGGTGGGGCAACACGACGGTTTTCAACACGCAGGTCGGGTCGTTTCTTTGCCCATCCGATGCACGTCAACTGGCGACGTCGGTCCAGATGACCGTTGTCAACTACGGCGGAAACTACGGCGGTCCTTTTGTCCTGGGCGGCTATACGGGGACGATTATCCCCTCGATGAATCCGGGCTGGAGCTACACCGATCCCTTGATCGCCACGGCAAGAACCGTGTCGATCGCCTCGGTGACTGATGGAACGAGCAACACCTCGATGTGGAGCGAGATGCTGACCCCACCAGCCGTCAACCCCGTGGCCGGCAGTGGCAAGTATGCCGAAAATCGGGTCTTCTTCCCGTCGCCGGGCGCCATTCTCACGGCAACGCCCGCGGGTGTCCAGCAGTTCCTGCAACAGTGCCAGAACATCGCGGCCGGCACGCCCGCCGGCAGCTCGAACATGGGATATCAGTGGTGGACGGCCTTTCCTGACTATATCACAAGCAATTACAATCACGTCGGCGGCCCCAATAGCCGACAGTGCGAGAATAATCCCCCCGGCGGCGAAACTTATTCGCTCGATATCTATGGCACGGCGTCGCCCAACAGCCTTCACCCCGGCGGCGTGAATTTGTGCCTGGCCGATGGCTCGGTCCGTTTCATCAAGGACTCGATCAACCTTGCGACCTGGTGGGCGATGGGCACGCGTGCCAGCGGAGAGGTGATCAGCGCGGATGCTTATTGACTGGCCGGATCATAGGGCTTCGGGGTCGTCACGTGTCCCTCGGGCGATCGAGACAGGATAGGCCATACGAGCAGATGCGCACAGAATCATCACATCAAGGACGCCCCATGAGCTCTCGGAAAGCGAGACATGTACGATTCGCCACTATCGTACTCGTCAGCAGCCTGCTCGTGGGCTGTGGTCAGACCAGCCCAGAGGCTGGCAGCGCCGGTATCCCCAGTCACAGGGGTCCCGCGACTTCCAGTACCAAGAAGCTGAAGCAGGCCCGACCGTTGCCCAGGAACAGGGGCGGTGCCACATGAGCTAGCTCGAGCAGCGAAATTCCGAGGCATGCTTCTGGCGATCATCTGATGAGCCCATGCCCTCCCGCATGAACGTCGCTGCATCCCCGAATCTGTGCGCTGGCGGCCCGAACAAAATCAACTGGGCGCACGGACATGGTTTACACGCCTCTGGGTTCTCCTGCGACTGCGGCAGGTGTATGATGCAAATCTGGGCACCGCCAGCAAACACAGAAGCAGATAAATTTACACTCCTAAGAATAGTCAATAGTTGATAAAGCATAAGCCGAGCGAATCAATCATTGGAGGCGGCTTGTTCAAGTCATTGTATCGCCCTGATTACAGACTTGCCGTCAGCCGGAGGTTGATTTCGAACAAGTGCGAGAAATTGCCATGACCCCAGCCTTGGAGCGGCTTGCGGAGCTAGTTCGCCAGGCCGAAGCGAAAACGCGAGCGCGAAAGATCGAAAGCGAGACACAGCAAGCCGCCGAGCAGTTCCGATCCTCGGAGCTTGTCGCCCGGCAGGCCGTAGAGCGGCTCAGGACAGTTCGTCCCGCATGCTTGCGAGCAATTGATCAAGCCGACACAGATGAGCACTTGCTCAAGGAATTGGTACGAAAGCTCGCGCAGTTCAAGTCTTCTCTGGAATCGCAGGCTGACGCGGAACAGCTCATCGCCACGTCCCAGGCCGAGATCGAGCGCACCAGGAAGCAGTCGCGAATCGATCTCGAGGACGTGACTCGCGAGGTGGAGGAAGCCCGACGTGACCTGCGCACTGCCCTGGATCAGTATCGTCAGCTCAGACGCGAGCTTGACCGCCTGCAGCCTGAGCTTGCCGAACAGTTCGCGCCCCACGACCGACTGCTCTGGGACGCCGAGGGACATTTCCCGGGCGGGCAGCTACAACTCCTGGCCCACGAGGTTGATGCCGGCCTCAATGGCTTTCCCTCGCTCGGCAAGCTTGAGCAATATGCCCGGCTCAAGGTCTGGATCGGCCGATTTCGCTTTTACCAGGCTGCCCATGAACGCGAAGCAGAAACGAGCGAGGATCTCCAGGCCCTGGGGCATCGCGTCTTTCACCAGTTGAAGTGGCTCTCCCGCCAGTACGAGCCCGGTTACATCGAGGCCTTTCGTCAGGATTATTCCACCGACTGGGCCGCCTACGTCGCCGAGGCGCAAGAGCAGCTTGTCCAGGCAATCGAGGCCGGCCGCCGCGGCCGCGAAGGCGATTTGTCCCGCGTCCGAGATCGCGAGGCAGGCGGCGCCAGCGATCGGACCAGCATGTTTGCCCCGTCGCCGCGCAATGCCGCCGGTCAGGCTGCGGCAGACGCGACCTCCGCGGAGGTGCTGCACGCGTCGCCTCTGAGCGAGCTCAAGCTGTTGCTGGGTCGGTCCAACGTCCCGGAGGAAGGGCTGGACCGCTTCCTGGAAATCGTGAAGCAGGCTGTTGACGATCTCGGGCCCGGGGATTCCGAGCTTATACGGCTCGTTTTACCCTACTGCAAGTACATCACCGGAAACGACAAGCTTGGAGTCTTGCGGCGCAAACTCGAACAGATCCGGACGCGGGACGAGGAACCCGAGGAATTGCTCGATGAAGTGTCCGAGGAGATGTGAGCCCGGTCCTTCACATCTCATATCAATCCTCGCGGGCAGCCTCTTCAGTCTGGCTGTCGGCCGTACGGTCGACTGCGACCGCCCAGATCGAGAATCACCTTGATGTACGCCGGCCACGCCGCACGCCACGACTCTTGACTCTACGCGCCTGCCGTGAATGATTGGAGAGAGATATGCCTTCGAGGCTGAAGGTGCGACTTTTGTGGGCCATGAGCGGCGAAAGACGGATCGAGCATGGCGGCGGCGATGTGCGCCGTTGACAGAGCGATACGGGAATTCCTCGAATGTCCGTGGACCTCTCGAAATCCCTGGTGATCGGTGTCTCCTCGCGGGCTCTCTTTGACCTGGAAGCAGCCAACCGGGTTTTCGAGACCGAGGGCGTGGATGCCTATGCCCGCTACCAGATCGCGAAGGTGGACGAGGTTCTTCAGCCAGGAAGCGGCTTTCCTCTCATCCAGGCGATCCTCCGGCTCAACAACAGGGCTCAAGGGACAGATCAGCGCCGGGCCGAGGTCGTGATCGTTTCCAAGAACAACCCGGCCACCAGTCTCCGATTGTTCGACGCGATCAAGCATCACGGGCTGGACATCCAGCGCGCGATCCTGACCGGCGGGGCGCCGACGGCCCCTTATCTTAGAGCCTTTGACATGGACCTGTTTCTCTCGGCCTCAACGCCCGACGTCCAGCAAGCGCTCTGCGCGGGGATTGCCGCGGGTTTGATCTACCCGACTGCCGCGACGTTGGCCAATCCTCGGGAACAGATCCGGATCGCCTTCGACGGCGACGCTGTCCTCTTCGGCGACGAGTCCGAGCAGATCTTCCAGCAGCAGGGCCTGCCCGCGTTCCACGAGCACGAAGCCCGCAACGCCCACGTCCCCCTGGCCGATGGGCCTTTTGCGAGGCTTTTGCGCACGCTCTCGCTGCTCCAGGGAGACAATCCCGCCGAATCGTCGCCGATTCGGCTGGCCCTGGTCACCGCCCGCAGCATGCCTGCTCACGAGCGAGTCATTCGCACGCTCCACGCCTGGAACGTGCGCATCGACGAAGCTTTTTTCATGGGCGGCGTTTCCAAGACACCCATTCTCCAGACCTTCAATCCGCACATCTATTTTGACGACCAGGAGGTTCATTGCGGCCCCGCCTCACAGGTGGTTCCGACCGCCCGGGTTCCACTCCTTTTGAAACCGCTGGCCAGCCAGACGGCGGCGACTCGCTGAGGAAGCTTCATTTTCTGAAGAATGAGGTACAACGTCGTTATTGCGAAAAAGTGGAGGCCAGACCCAATCACAAATGCCCAGCAGGGTCGAGCCGACGCTGACAACCATAGCGGTTGATCCTTTTTCAGGATGTTCCGGTTCGTCGCAGTCGGTGGGGTCCACTGTGCGGATTCCTGGAGATAGGATCGGACACGTTGGAATTCCCCCCAACTCCTGGAGGTGCTGCGATGAGACTTCCGCGCCGATTGACCATGCTGTCCGCCTTCTTCCTGACTCTTTTCCTGCCCTCGATCAACGCGAGCGCCGAGGAATTCCCGGCGGGTGTCGTGGGTCACTGGCAGTATTACAACAATGCGGGCTGGGCAGCTTTTCGGAACGGTGATTACCTCAAGGCCACGCAGAAATTTGATGCGGCCATTCAGGTTCTCAAGCCATATCAGAAGATTGACCAGCGGCTCCTGGCCAGGAGTTATGCCGACCTTGCCGTGGTCATGTTCACTCAGAAGCGGTATGGCGACGCGGCGCCATTGGCGAAGTGGGCACTTCAGGTCCGGCAGGCCGACCCGAAGACCAAGCACACCACCCTGATCCAGAATGTCTTACTGATCGCCATGATCGAGCGAAAGCAGCACCACGATCAAGAGGCCGAGCTGCTCTTCGAACAGGCTCTCGCCCTCCAGACAAAAGCCCTTGGTTCGGAACATTTCCAGGTGGCTCTCACCATTGACGATCTGGCGACAACCTTGGTCGATCTGGGAAAGTATCCCGAGGCCGAGACGCTCTATCGCCGGGCCATCGCGATCCACGAAAAGGTCATTCCCCTTCAGAGCACTGCTTTCGCGGAGATCTTGGAGCATTACGCGTCCTTGCTGCATCGGGTTCAAAGGCTCGCCGATGCCAAGAAAACCGAGGCTCGCGCAGACAGCCTTCGGAGTTCCTCGAAAGCCAGTCCGGCACGGATGGCTTCAAACCGGCTTCCCGAAGGTCTTGAGGGACTCAAGTAACAACGTAACTCTGCCGCCTGGCATTCTCTGGTTCATTACCACTCTGGAATGCCAGCTAGAAAAAGCAACGCGGCCAGACGCATCGGCACTCGATTCATAGAGAGACAGGTTCACAAAACCCGGCCGGCCCGGCGGAGATCAACAACAGGATGTGAGAACCGCCCTACATGCGTGCAGCCGGTACAGCAGGTCTGCGGCACTTTGACAAACAGCGAAACTTTGGTATCGTAAGGGATTCACCCTTTCGATGCCGTGTCGCGCCGATCACTTGGAGGAAGGCCTGACGCAGCCTGACGATGTTCCGGCGATGAGGAAGGACGTCCCCTGACGATGCGGTGGCGGTCGGGGTCTTCCGGGACACAGAGAGGGGTTACTGGAGAATTGAAGGCATGGCCGAGATGATGACCACCGACGTCCGGGCGATTATGGACCGGACGCCGTTTGATGTTTCCGCAGTGGCTGACTTGCGTGAAGTGCTGGGCCGCGACCCCTCGCGTTACCGGACACTGCGCGACGCCGTGGCCAATATTCGCGAACGGGACAAGAAAGATCAGAAGCCCGAGAACTATCTCCGTCTGGGAGTCGGCGAGGTGCTTCTGGGCCGGTACAGCTCAGGACTTGAACAGCTCAAGCGGGCTGGCGAAGTCGGAATGGCCTTCTTCTTCCAGGGTCTGGCTTACGAGAACCTGGCAAAGTATGAGGACGCCGCGAAGGCCTTCGCGCACGCGGCCAGGCTTGGATACGACCCCAAGAATTCCGAACTTCATCGTGCGGGGGCCCTGCGCCGGACCGGCCACGCCGAAGAGGCCAAGAAAATTCTAGGCGGCTTGCAGAAGCTGAGCGGGGCCACGGCCGAGTATCATTTCCAGCAGGGGGCCATCCTGGCTGCTGACGGAGAGCTTGCCCTGGCTGCAAGTGAACTGGAAAAGGCCCTGAGCCTCGATCGTGACCACAACGGCGCGCTCTTCGAGCTGGCCTATATCAACGATCTCTTCGGCAACGACGACGCAGCCGTAGATCTTTACAAGCGCTGCACCGAGCGTCCGCCCGTTCCCCTGGCCGCCTGGATCAACCTGGGCGTGCTCTACGAGGACGAGATGCGGTTCCGCGAGGCAGAGCAATGCTATCGCCAGGTTCTTGCCCATGAACCGAACCATCCGCGGGCCCGGCTCTTCGTCAAGGATTGCCAGGCGAGCAAGGGAATGTACTACGATGAGGAAGCGGAAAAGGGCTATACGGTCCTCAAACAGCTTCTCGAGATTCCCGTGACCGACTTCGAACTCTCGGTTCGCAGTCGTAACTGCCTTCGCAAAATGAATATCCGTACGCTCGGCGACCTTACTCGCACGACCGAAGCCGCGCTCCTGGCCAGCAAGAATTTTGGCGAGACCTCGCTCTCCGAAATCAAGGAGATGATGACCTCCAAGGGCGTGCGGCTGGGCATGGCCCTCGAGGGAGGCGATCGGGGCGCGGCCACGCAGGACCATCGCGCTGATCCGCCCCAGGAAGTTCCCCCCGAGATGCAGGCCCTGCTGATCAAGCCGATCAGCGAATTGAGCCTCTCCGTGCGTGCTCGCAAGTGTATGAGCAAGCTTAACATCCAGTCGGTGGGCGATCTTGCCAAGCGAAGTGGTGACGAGCTCCTGGAGTGCAAGAACTTCGGCGTGACCTCGCTCAACGAAGTTCGTGAGAAGCTAGGCATCATGGGGCTGAAGCTCAAGAACGACTGATCCAGGCACGAGCCGTTTCACGAGTCAATCCATTGGAAGGTGGGTCAAGCGAAGAGCGCAGCCCACCACGCGTTTCAACCTCATCTGGCTGCTCCGGACCGTTCCGGCAGGGTGTGCGCGCTTGGCCATCTGCTCAGAGACTGTCGGTCGAGCCGTGGCAAACCGCCCGGTGCGGTTCACAACCCTGGCCAGGGACGGCGCAGCACGACGGGGCCGGCTGGACACTCCTCACGGCGCGGTCGAGACCCCGGCGTTCATGCCGGTCGGAACACAGGCAACCGTCAAAGGCCTGACTCCCGACCAGATCCGCGCCACCGGTGCACGAATGCTCCTGGCAAATACGTACCATCTGGCTCTCCGTCCCGGCGAGGAGACGGTTGCCGCGATTGGCGGCTTGCACACGTTCATGGGATGGGACGGTCCGATCTTGACCGATTCAGGAGGGTTCCAGGTCTTCAGCCTGGCTGCACGAAACCAAATTCATGATCAGGGGGTACGCTTCCGGTCGCACATTGATGGCAGGCTTCTGGAATTGACTCCTGAGCGCGCAGTCTCCATCCAGCAGGCTCTTGGCGCCGACGTGGCGATGTGCCTGGACCATTGCCCCGCGTTACCGGCAAGCCGTGACGAGATCGGTCAGGCGGTGGACCGGACGATCACCTGGGCTGGCCGATGCAAGCGCGCACACATCCGTCCGGACCAATCCCTCTTCGCCATCGTTCAGGGCGGTTCGCACGCCGACCTGCGCGGAAGATGCGCCGAGGCTCTGATCGCGCTGAATTTTGACGGTTACGCCATCGGTGGAGTGAGCGTGGGCGAAAGCCGCGATGAAGTGAGGATGGCCCTGGAGGTCACGACCCATTTACTGCCCGACGACCGCCCGCGCTACTTGATGGGGGTTGGCCGTCCCCAGGATATTTTGAACGCCGTGGCTACCGGTATCGATCTCTTCGATTGCGTCTTGCCGACGCGTAATGGCCGTAATGCAACTTGTTTCACTGCCAAGGGATCTGTAAAACTACGCAATGCTTCGCATGCGCGTGACGCCCGGCCCATCGAGGAGGGCTGCGAGTGCTTGGCGTGTCGCCGGTTCAGCCGCTCTTACCTGCGCCACCTGTTTCTGGCCAAGGAGATGCTGGGGCCGATCCTGGCGTCGATTCATAATTTGACGTACTTGCACCGGCTCACAAGCTCGATTCGCCAGGCGATCGCCGAGGGTCGGTTTGTCCAGTTACGTCTGGAAGTGCTTGAAGCACTAGGACCCTAGGCGTTAGAGTGCAGATTCCGACGGCTGGAAGTCAGGGCTCGGGACGGGGAATCTCTCGTGCGAGCCGCGTCTCTTGAGATTGCTGAACCTACCGAGCACTACACGGACCTCTTATCATGCCCGGATCGTTTCACCAGCTTGGATTGCTGTTCGCCCAAGACCCGGGGAACAACTGGAATGGACTCCTGATCCTTTTGCCCATTCCCTTCCTGTTCTACTTCATGATCTGGCTTCCCCAGCAGCAACAAGAGAAAAAGCGGCGGGCGATGATCGATGCCCTGAAGAAGAACGACAAGGTCGTGACGGCCGGTGGGATCTTTGGCACGGTTGTCTCGGTCGATCCAGCCGGCGAGAAGCTGGTGGTTCGCGTTGACGACGACAAGGGCGTGAAGGTGACCATAACCCGGTCGAGCGTCACGCGGGTGGTGGAAGCAACCTCGGATAAAGCGGCCGAGACCTCGTGATCCCGTATTTGCGCGCCGGTACTCTGAGATAACGAGCGGAACTCTCGAATCATTCACACGCGGCGCCTGATAGCCAGAAGCCGCAACCTATTCATTGATAACGCCGGCCGCAGGACGCGCCTGGCGGTGGCACGCCCAGTTTGAGGAACGACAATGAAACAGTCTCGCTGGAAAATCTTTCTGATCGTCGGGTCGGTGGTGCTTGGCCTGATCGCCATGGTTCCCCCGGATAAGAAGCTGAAGCTGGGCATCGACCTTTCGGGCGGGACGATCCTCGTCTACGAGGTCTCGAGAGAAAACCTCGGCCCCAATTTCAACATGGACGAGTTGATCTCGGCACTCAAGCAGCGGGCTGATCCGCAGGGTGTCAAGGAGACCCCGATTCGCAAGATCGGCAGCAACAGGATCGAGATCATTCTTCCGCAGGCCAGCGATGAAGAGGTGGAAGAAGTCAAGAAGATGCTGACGGATGTCGGCCAGCTCGAGTTCCGCATCCTGGCCAACCGCAAGCATGACGCCGCGGCGGTGGATCGTGCCCTCGGGCCCCAGGGCCTGGCCAAACCCCCCGCGCGCTACAAATGGGCCCGACTCGGCGAGATCTCGACCGGCACCAATCCGACCTTCACCAGCGATTCCATCACCGATCTGCAACAGAAATGGAAGAAAGACCTCTACGCGGGAACCGACGTGGTCCTGACCGGCAAGAGTGATGAGGGACCGGAACAGACCGTAAACATCCCGGTTAGCCGCAATACACCCACCACCCTGACGCTGGCTCGTCCCCATGGTTTGAAGTCGATCAGTTCGTACCGGATCGAGTACAACCCCAGCGCGATCCGGGGTGGCGACCCCACCAATCCCCGGCCCAATGACCCGATCGTCCGTGAAGAAAAAGTTTCACCGGGCCACTCGGATATCTACATTCTCTGCACGCTGGACCGGCAGAACGTGACCGGCAGCTTCCTGTCGCGCGCTTATGCGACAAATGATGAGCGGCTTCAGCCAGCCGTCGGCTTTCAATTCAACCACCAGGGCGCCCGAAGGTTCAGCCAGCTCACGCGCGAGCACCTGCCCGAGGAAGGTGAAGCATTCAAGTACCAGCTCGCGATCCTGCTCGACAACCTGGTCATGTCGGCCCCGTCGATCAATTCCGAGATCCGCGATTCGGGCATCATCGAGGGCGGCGGCCAGGGTTTCAAGCCCAAGGAAGTTCAGCACCTGATCAACATCCTCCAGGCCGGCAGCCTGCCGGCAAGCCTGAACCCGACGCCGGCTCAGGAGGAGAAGGTCGGCCCGACTCTGGGCGAAGACTCGATCGCCAAGGGCTGGCGCGCCATCTGGGTGTCGATGCTCGTGGTGCCGATCTTCATGGTCATCTACTACCGGTTCGCCGGCATCGTGGCCGTCATCGCCCTGGTGGCCAACATGATCCTGCTCATCGGGACCATGGCCTTCATGCAGGCCACCTTCTCCTTGCCCGGACTGGCCGGCCTGGCGCTCACGATCGGCATGGCCGTCGATGCCAACGTGCTGGTCTTCGAGCGGATGCGCGAGGAGAAAGAACGAGGCGCCAGCGTCGCCCAGCAAATCCGTAATGGATTCAACCGCGCCTGGGTCACAATCTTTGATTCGCACGTCACAAACCTGCTGGCCGCGATCGTGCTTTACGCCGTCGGCACAGAGGAAGTCAAGGGCTTCGCCCTGACCATGATCATCGGCATGCTCTGGAACCTGTACACCGCCGTGTTCATGTCGCGGGTGATCTTCGAGACCGCTTATTCCCAGGGCTGGGTCAAGCAGTTGCGGATGCTCAAGATGTGGGACAAGACCAACATCGATTTCATCGGCCCGCGCTATTACTGCATGGCCGGCTCGTTGATCCTCATTCTCCTGGGCCTGGTGGCCTTCTTCGCTCGCGGTCGAACGATGTATAACATCGACTTCACGGGCGGGACGCTTGTCACTATCCGGCTCAACGAGAATGACCCGACCGTCCAGGCCCTCTCCGAATCGAGGCGGGCCGAGTTTGTGCGTCAGAAAGCGAGTGTCTTGCCCGACGTGACTGTCGAGAGTCTCCGCGTTGGGAACGATGCCAAGCTGGCGCGGTTCAACATCCGCACGACCGCGACGGATCAGGAAGCGCAAGACGAGAAAGACAAGGTCAAGAACAAGATCATCGATGCCTTCGGACCGGCTCTGGCCAAGGTGGAGATGACCGTCGGCGAGGCGAAGCCGATCCCCGCCGCGGCCGCGGCTGACACTTCCAAGACCACCCCCGCGCTGGCCGCGCGATTCGCCGGTGGGCGGGAGTATCCTCTGAGCTTCAACACCACGGCTTTCAACAGCACCCAGGCCCCTGCGCAGGTGGTCGCGGCCGAGTTCACCAAGGTTCTCGAAAGTGCGGGCATCACCAACCCGACCACCCGGTTCGAGATCAAGGAAGGCCCGGCCAAAGAAGCCGGCACGGCCAGTACTAACCTCGTGCTTCGAACCGACCTGGAACCAGATGTCGCCCAGGCCGATATCGGCAAGCTCAAGGATTCGCTGGCCAGCAATCGCGACCTGCTGTTCGAGCGGATCACGATCTTTGGCGGCACCGTGGCCAGCGAGACGAGA
Source organism: uncultured Planctomycetaceae bacterium (assembly GCA_963797295.1). Classification (GTDB taxonomy): domain Bacteria; phylum Planctomycetota; class Planctomycetia; order Isosphaerales; family Isosphaeraceae; genus Aquisphaera. The sequence goes on along the minus strand of CAWCPP010000045.1, from coordinate 390,958 downwards.
ACCCTCGCTCTCATCGCCACCGTGGCAAGCTGGGTGATCATCATCGTTTACCTCTGGTGGCGATTCCACTCGTTCATCTACGGCCTGGCGGCCGTGCTCGCCGTGGTTCACGATGTCTTGATTACCTTGGGCGCGATTGCCGTGAGCTACTGGCTGGCGAGGGTTCCATTAATCAGCAGCATGTTCATGCTTGACCAGTTCAAGATCGACTTGCCCATTGTGGCAGCCTTCTTGACCCTGATCGGCTTTTCAGTCAATGACACGATCGTGATCTTTGACCGTATTCGCGAGATCAAGGGGAAGACACCCCACCTGACCAACAAGATGGTCAACGACGCCATCAACCAGACCCTGAGCCGGACGATCCTCACATCGCTGACAGCCTGGCTGGTCGTGGTCATCCTTTACATCCTTGGCGGCGAGGGCCTGCACGGCTTCGCCTTCGCCCTCGTTGTCGGCTTCTTGAGCGGGACTTACAGTACCGTTTACATCGCAACCCCGATCCTCATCGACTGGGTGGGCACCAAGAGCGAACCAGCCAAGGCGGTCGAGAAAAAGACCGGCGTCGGCAAGGTAAGTCGGTAATTCAACCGGGCGCGGGACAAGCTGGAGATTCTTCTCGTCTTGTCCTGCGCCCGCATCAAATCCCTCTCCGAAGCGCGTGACGCCCGCTGTTGACGCGGCACCGTGACAAGTGTAAGATTCGCTAAGTTCTTACAATTGTCGTTATAAAGTACGAGGTCGCTCGATGAGTGGGTTCGGTCCGATTTCGGCGGCGACCGTTGCCATACTGGTCATGGCGACCACGGTGCCGGCGGCGGAGCCCGATGCTGCGGCAATGGTGCGGCAGGTTCGCGAGCGCGATGCCTGGATCGAGCGAGTGGACAGCCTCCAGATCAAGGCGGTCCAGTACTGGGAACGTACGCCGAAGGGGCTCGAGCATCAGCGTCGCGGGCTCGAAAAGCAGTTTCCTGGATCGAAATTGGAAAGCGATCCTAACCTCCGGCCACGCTGCAAGTGGATCATCGAGCAGGCCTACGATCGGAAGCGGCTCAGGCTCCGAGTCCAGGACGAGGGCTATTCGGATGACTTGCGGGTTTGGGACGGAAAAAGGTTCTTCTTGCAGAACCGCTACGGTGAATGGCCCGGCCTGAGGCCTGACCAGGACGGAACGCTGATCGGCAAAGACCCCGCAAGGTGGATGTACTGGCTGATCTGGTCAAACTTCGCAAGCTTCCGCGCAGGGCCGCATCTGTTCTGGTGGACCGGTCCCAAGGAGCGCGCTGACATTGTACGGATGGCGGCCAAGCCCGAGGACTTCGCCTACGAGGGTCGGGCCGATTTCCACGGCATCGCGTGCCACGTGGTGAGCCACTGGGACTCATGGACCAGCCTTTTCGTCGGGGTCGATGACGGCCGCCTCCACGGCATAAGGTCTGGAGCCTTGACGACGACGAAGTTCCGCCAATCGCTCATCACATTGCTTCGCGAGGCGGGACGTCAGATCAAAGACGAGCAGGATCTGGAACGTCAGTCGCCATCGATCACCGCGGAAGAGCGTGACAAGATGCGCCGCCTGGGTGCCGTGCGCCTGACGCAGTTGATCGATCCGGTGTTCGAGGACCGGCTGGCTCTCAACAAGGAAGTTGCGCCCGGCTGCCGGTTGCCGCTGACCCAGTGGATTCACTTCTTCGAGGTCGGTGACGATGGGAAGGCGTTCGAGTCCCAGAGCAACGAACTTCGGATCATCCAGGTCAAGGTGAATGAGCAAATTCCCGATTCCCTCTTCACCGTGACGTTCAAGGAGGGCGAGCGGATCATCGACGAGACGTCCAACTCGCCGCTGTCTTATCGTTACAAGTCGAAGATGACAAAGGAAGAGTGGTCAGCAATCCAGGAAGAGGCAAAGAACAAGCGCGATCGAGAGAAACAAAAGAAACGGGCTGGGTAAACCGCTGGCAGCCAGCGCAAAGACCATGGCGTTGCCGCCAGAAAGCACAACACTCCCGAGCATGATCTAGATGATCGAGGAAAACCAGTCAAGGAGCAACTTTCCCCCCAAGGACTGGATTTTGAGTGTTCCCTTGCGGCCAAGACCGAACCGTCGACCATCACGATGATTCACGAAAAGGCCTTCGTCAGCCCCTCGGACAGGAACTCGAGATCACCGATCTCGCGGAGGCTGAGGAAGACAGTGAGGCCGAGCTCGATCGCCACAATGAGCGGTAGCGGCGGATGGATCACGAGGAGCACCAAGCCCAGCAAGATTCCCATGCCAAGGGTTTTCAAAAGCGTCGATCGATCGAGAACCATCTGGCCCGATGCTTCGAGCTTGCGAACGATCTCACTGAGCCACGGCATACCGTCGAGCCAGCGTTTGAACGTGGTCGAGGATCGCAGGAAGTAATGGGCTGAAAACAACAAGCAGGGCACGGAGGGAATGCCCGGCAAAATTACCCCCGCAACGCCGACGAGTAGCGAGCCACCTCCCAGCGCCATGCAAAACCAGCGATCGGAGTCGGTTGTGCCCGGCAGCTCTTCCTCTGGCTCGCTGCTGGTTGCAGCCTTCGGGGAGTTGGAGTTGTTGCTGATGTGCCCATCGTGACAGCCCGAGCCGTCCAGTTGCACGGTCATCGTTGCCGCCTCGATGGCCAGTGCCACGCGACGGGCGAGTTCGGCTTCAGCGAACCGGTCCGGCTCAAAATGGAAACGGCACAAGTGGGCCCCAAGATCCACGTCGATGCTCGAAGCACCGCTCAGGTTAATGGCCGAGTCGCTCAGCGCCCGGCAGAACTTCTCTTTCCCGGGGCGGAACATCCGGGGGTCGAAGATCTCCAAGGCCCCAAGCTGCTTGTCGCAATGAATCTTCAGCCCCGACGCGGCGTCATCATGGGCTGTTGCCTTCCGGGCGGGCGGGGCGATGGCTTGAATCTCGTCATTCGCCGGCACCACGTCCGGCACGATGCGGTGCAGCCAGGGCTCCTCTTCCTCGAAGCCCATGATTTCCGGAATGGCCACCCCGCGAGCGAATCGAGCATCGTTCCAGATCATATCAATATCCCATGTGAGAGCCTGAAGTGATTTCAATCGTCCGGCTGGGAGTCGATGTGAGCGAGGAGTCCAGCTCTCAGGCCACCGGACGATTGAGCCCGGTGCCCGTACCACATCAACTAGACCGGAAAAACATCCAGGGTTTTGCCAGGATGCCGGCGGAGGAGCTTACTCCACGCTCGAGTGGAATAATTGCCGGCAGGTGAAGCTCGGGACTCACGCGAGAGCAAGAACCCGATCTTGAGATACTCCCAGCACGCCCACCCGCGGGGGCCGTGGTCCGATCGGCACAGCGGCGACAGTTTCAGTCACGTGCGATCGGAGGAGTCGCGTTGGAGAATAGAATCGACTCGCCTGCACGAGCAACTCAAGATCGCTCAGCAGAGAAGGGGGGGCTGCCACGTTGGTGTGGCCAGGGGAGCGATGAATACGCAGGAATGAGAGACTCTCCGCGAGATCAGGAGGCGAACCTGCTCGAACGCCCGGGGGACTTCGCCGACCTCACGAAAGTCATCTTCGTTGTCATTCTCATCCCGGTCGACGGCCCGATCAGAGAAGGAGATGAAATGCGCGCCCCGATTGAAGGCACAGTCACCGAGCCCTGCGGGATTGATCGGCCTGCGTAGATTCTGGATTGGACCCGAATCCGTTCGATCGCTGCCTGGCACGCGGCTATCCCCCGACAGGCCGAGGCCGCAAACCACAATCAGGCCAAAGAGTCCAAAGATCCGTGTCATGGATCAGACGATTCCCATGGGAAGCGGGGGATCGCTCTATCTGCTAACACTCATACTCGGCAATTCCGGAGGCCGTCAATCATAAAACTAAGAAAATCTTGCAGAGGTCCGGCCCATCAAGCCAAGTTTTGAACAGCTCGAACAGAATCAAGACACCTTCCATACAGAATGAGCGACATTTCGCAGCAATTGTGCCAGAAGAATTCCTGAGTGACGCTGCCTTTGCAACGATGGTGGTAGTGTCTTGGCGACTCATTGACCATGGAAATCGCCCAGAGCATCCCGCAAGACCTGGCCGCCGAACAGGTGGTGTAATTGCTGCCCATCATGCAAACCAAGCGCACCCTGCGCATCAATTTCGTAGACCCTCCCGGTGATGATCCTGGTGCCAAGTGCGATGCGAACGACGCGATCGCGCAGCAGGTTGAGTCGATCCCATTGTTGTGCCAATCCAGGGTCATCACCTGCCAGCCTGTACAGCGCCTGCTCGAAGTGCGTGAGAATCGCGGCCAAGAAGCCGGCGAGGAAAGGGTCGTCGAGGGGTTGAAGTTGAAAAGCGTTCAGTGACGTCGCCATCCGTTGCACGTCCGGCGGGGCCTGGTCGATGCGAGTCCGCACGTTCAGTCCGATGCCGATGAGCAACCGGTGGCCAGCCGTGGTCTCGACCCGTTCTGGAAGTATTCCGCCCAGCTTGCGGCCCTGGACCTCGATGTCGTTGGGCCAGCGAACACCGATTCCCGGATCGTTCAGTCCCAGAGCGTTGATCGCTTCGATCACTGCAACCGCCGACATCAGGGCCAGTCTCGGCTCCTGGTCGATGCGCAGGCTGTGAGCCGCGGGATCGAGCGCGATCGTGAAGGTGAGCGATCCATCGTCCGACCACCATCGGTTCTCACCGCGGCCGCGGCCGCCAGTCTGGTTGTCGGCCCAGACGAGAAAAGGAAGCTCGACAGGCCCTATGAGCAACATGCTCTTGGCCAGATCATTCGTCGAATCAACCCTCGGGCGCCGCACGACCGCTCGGACGAATGGCAACGATGGACGAGCAAGTGTGTCGTGCGGGTCTGGTTGCTCATCAGACATTGGACTCGCTCGTCATCTTGAGAAGCAGATCGCCGGCTTTGACCTGCTGGCCAACCATGGCAACCACCTCGGCCACGCGGCCAGGCCGTTCGGCGTAGAGCGTTGTCTCCATCTTCATCGCCTCGATTGAGAGCAGCTTCTGGCCTTTTCGTACCCGATCGCCTGGGGTTACCGCCACGCCAACGACCAGGCCGGGAAGCGGTGAGCCGATCTGGTTTGGATCGGACGGATCGGCCTTGGGAGTCTCCCGGATGGACGAGGCCAGCGAGCGGTCAAGAACTTCGATTTCGCGGGGTTGGCCATTGAGCTCGAAGAAGATGGTGCGTCTGCCGTCGGCGTGCGGCTCGCCCACCGCCAGGAGCTTGACGATCAGGGTCTTTCCCTCCTCGATCTCGAGCTTGACCTCCTCGCCGGGCTCCGGCCCGTAGAAGAACATCGGAGTGGGCAAAATCGAGGTGTCTGAATAGGTCCGTCCGTGGGCGGCCAGATCCGGGAAAACGCGCGGATAAAGTACGTAGCTGAGCGTATCTCGCATCGTGGCGGGGCAGCCGAGAAGGGCCGAGGCTTTCTCGCGGGCCGCATCCAGGTCGGCAGGCGGCATGTTCGCGCCGGGTCGGTCGGTCAACGCCTCTCGACCTTTCAGCACGCGATCCTGAAGCGCCGGGGGAAAGCCGCCTGGCGGCTGGCCCAGACGTCCCTGAAAGAATTCGACCACGCTCTCGGGAAAGGCGAGTTCGCGTTGCGGGTCGAGTGTCTCTTCCGGCGTCAGGTCGTTGGCAACGAGAAACAACGCCATGTCGCCGACTACCTTGGATGATGGCGTCACCTTGACGATATCGCCGAACAGGAGGTTGACCTCGCTATAGGCTTTGCAGACCTCATGCCAGCGTGCGGCGAGCCCCAGCGCCTTGGCCTGCTGAAAAAGGTTTGTGTACTGGCCGCCAGGCATTTCCAGGTCGTAGAGGTCGGCGGCCGGCGAGCGGGGGCCCGACTCGAACGGGGCGTACATGTTGCGCACATCGTCCCAGTAGCGGCTGAGCTCGATCAGTGCGTGGTGATCGATGCCGGTATCACGCGGAGTGAAGCGCAGCGACTCGACGATCGCACTCAAACTGGGCTGCGAGGTCAGTCCAGACATGGACGCCATGGCGCCATCGGCGACGTCAAGCCCGACCTCGGCGCCTTGGAGGATGCTGGCAACCTGGGCGCCGCCGATATCATGGGTGTGGAAATGGACGGGCAGACCCACTTCTTGACGGAGGGTCTCAACCAGTTTCTGAGCGGCGTACGGCTTGCAAAGTCCGGCCATATCCTTGATGGCGATCAGGTTCGCGCCGTGCTTTTCCAGTTCCTTGGCCATCGTGAGATAGTACTTCAGATCGTACTTGGGGCGTCCGGGATTGAGGATATCGCCGGTGTAGCAGATGGCCGCCTCGCAAACCGCGCCGACCTCGCGTACGGCCTCGACGGTTCGCTCCATGTTGGGCACCCAGTTCAGCGAGTCAAACACGCGGAACAGGTCGATTCCCGCAGCCGCGGCTTCCTTCACGAAGGCAACGACCACGTTGTCTGGATAGCTCGTATAGCCGACGGCGTTCGAGCCGCGAATCAACATCTGGAAGAGGATGTTGGGAACCTTCTCCCGGAGCTGGGCCAGTCTCTCCCAGGGATCTTCCTTGAGAAATCGCATGGCCGTGTCGAAGGTGGCGCCGCCCCACATTTCGATGGAAAACAGGTTCGGCAAAAGGTGCGCGTAAGCCTCGGCCACGCGGAGCATATCACGGGTGCGAAGCCGCGTTGCCAGCAGCGATTGGTGGGCGTCGCGGAAGGTGGTGTCAGTGACCAGGAGAGGCTGTTGCTCGCGAATCCACCGCGAGAATGCCTCGGCGCCCATGGCCAGGAACCGCTGGCGCGAGCCGTCGGCTGCCTGCTCAAGGCGGTGATACGCCGGCGGATCGGGCTCGGAACATGGAGCCGACGTTGAGCTTCGCTTCACACCGGGAAAGCCATTGACCGTCACCTCGGCGGCGTAAGTCAGCAACTTGGAAGCCCGGTCTTGGCGCTGAGCAAACCGGAAGAGCTCTGGAGTCTGATCGATGAACCGCGTGGTGCATCGTCCTTCGAGAAATGTCGGGTGGGTCACGACATTGAGCAGGAACGGGATGTTGGTCTTCACGCCGCGGATGCGATATTCCTGGAGTGCGCGCTCCATGCGCAGGGCCGCGTCCTTGAACCGGCGGGCGTAGGCCGAGATCTTCACCAGCAAAGAATCATAAAACGGCGTGATGATCGCACCGGTCGTGGTCGAGCCGCCATCCAGTCGCAGTCCCGGTCCGCCGGATGAGCGATAATGGGTGATCCGGCCGTAGTCGGGAGTGAAGTTGTTGGTGGGGTCTTCGGAAGTGATCCGACACTGGATGGCGTGGCCCTGCGTCTGGATCGACGACTGGCCGGCGATACCGATGTCTGGATCAGCCAGCTCGCATCCCTGAGCGATCAGGATCTGGCTCTTGACGATGTCGATCCCGGTAACGATCTCGGTGATCGTGTGCTCGACCTGGAGCCGGGGATTGACTTCGATGAAGTAAAACGTGCCGGTCTCGTCATCGACGAGGAACTCGACGGTACCGGCATTTTCATAGCCGGCCTTCCGGCCGATCGCCAGTGCCGCCTGGCAAATGGCGTCACGAACCGAGTCGTCGAGGCTGGCCGCCGGAGCAATTTCGATGACCTTCTGGTGCCGCCTCTGGATCGAGCAGTCGCGCTCGTGAAGGTGGACAAGATTGCCGTGGCGGTCTCCCAGAAGTTGGACCTCGATGTGCTTGGCCCGGCGGATGAATTTCTCGAGGAACACATCGGGGCAACCGAATGCGTTCTGGGCTTCGCGGCGTGCCTGGTCGAGTGCGTCGTCGAGCCCATCGGCCTGTTCCACGACCCGCATCCCCCGACCGCCGCCGCCCATCGATGCCTTGACGATCAGCGGATAGCCCAACGACTCGGCAACCTCATGCGCGCCGGGACCGGGCTGCACCGGTGAGTCGCTGCCGGCGAGAATCGGCACTCCGGCCTCGCGTGCCAGGTTCCTTGCCGCGACCTTGTCGCCCAGGAGATCCAGCAGCTCCGGCGACGGACCCACGAAGGCGATTCCGGCCTTCGCGCACGCCCGGGCGAACTCCGCGTTCTCGGAGAGGAAGCCGTATCCGGGGTGAACGGCGTCGACCTGCTTCTCCTGAGCCAGCGCGACGATCGCCGGAATGTCCAGGTAGCTACGGATCGGCTCACCGGACTTCCCTACCTGGTACGCCTCATCGGCCTTGAGCCGGTGCAAGGCAAAGCGATCCTCGTGCGAATAAAGCGCCACGGTCCGGATGCCCAGCTCATGGGCCGAGCGAAACACACGAATGGCGATCTCGCCGCGATTGGCGACCATCAGCTTGCGAAAAACGATCATCAAACCATCCTGCCAGATTCACTGTTGGAAATCGGGAATACGGCAGTTGCCGGCAATTCCTCGATCCCGCATTCCCCATTCCGAATTCCGCGTTCCGAACTCTTTCAGGTTTCCGCCTCGACCGAATTCTCGAGCATGCCGATCGGTGCAATCGTGGCGCGAACGATGTCGCCGGGCTTGAGAAATGTCCCGGTGGCCGACCCGACCCCCGAAGGGGTTCCGGTGGCGATGATGTCTCCAGGTTCGAGCGTGACGAACTGAGAGATGAACGAGATGACCGCAGCCACGGGAAAGATCATCTCTCCGGTGCTGGCCTCCTGCTTGATCTGACCGTTGACAGTGAGCTTCAGCAGCAGGGCCTGAGGGTTGGGAACCGCGTCGGCCGAGAGTATGCACGGGCCCATCGGGCAAAAGGTGTCGTGCCACTTGCCGTGCATCCAGTCGAAAAACTTATCGCGTTCGCGCGTCTTCCGGCCGGGATTGGGCTTGAAGCCGCGGTCGCTGATATCGTTGATGACGGTGTACCCCGCCACACAACCCAGGGCTTCGGACTCGGGAATGCTCCGGCAATGGCAGCCGATGATCACGGCCAGCTCGCACTCCCAGTCGATCTGGTCGGGAGAAACGCGCGGAATGATGATCGGATCTCCAGGATGAGTCAGCGTCGTGCTCGGAGGCTTGAGAAAGACGTAAGGAAAGGTCTCCTGCCGTTCGGCCGTCGTGCCTCCCCGCTCTGCAACATGCTTGCTGTAATTTCCGGCCAGGAACAGTAGCTTCGGGGGACTGGCGATCGGAACCAAAAGCTGCACGTCCTCGAGAGGGACCGTAAGCTCCTCGCGGGCAATGACGTCGAGCCCGCTGACCCAGGCGTCGAGATCGCGGGCCAGTTCATAAGAGCAGCCCTCGGGCGGTAGCAGATCGAGCAAGTCTTCCGTGGAAGGGAGCAGCAACTCCACGCCGGTATCGCGACTGTAGGCCTCGGCCGCCTGATCGATAGGAATAACCAGATTGTCACCATAAAAACCCGTGAGGACCATGTCATCAAATCGAAACCGGCAAAGACGCATCCTCTAGCTCCTTCTCGTCATCTGCGAAACAGGTAAGGTTCCCCGGCGTCCGTGAACGTGCTGCCCGCCGGGTGTTCCATCGAGCCGGGCAAGCCTCGCGGCGCGGCAAGAGCCTTGTACGCGCTTTTTAGTCATGCAGTTTTCGTATCTTTCGCGGTGGATTCTGGCTCTCGATCATGACATGTGTGGCGGATTGCGTCGAGAAGGCTTGCCTCCTCGCTTTCGGCAACTGTGCGAAGATCGAAGAGAACGGCCCCTCGCTGAACGCGGGGCACCACAGGCGGTTCGCCGTTTCTCAGGGCGCGAGCCCATGTTCCTTCCGTGACATGAGGCGCGGGAATGGTGCACTGACGCTCACGGCCATTGTCGGAATCGGCTGAACCGGCACACTTCCACCCCCGATGAATGATTCGGCAGGGATGACCGAGGCGTTGAGGCCCAGTTCGAGCCGAAGCAGGTCCGCCAGCCGCCTGGCGCGAGCCTCGAGCTGGGGCACGGGAGTGCTCAACATCCTCCAGAGCGGAATCGCTCCGGCACTGTTCGCACCGTCGCGAATCAATCCGAGCGTGGCCTCGAGCGCGGCCAGCGCCATCTTGTCCACCCGAAGAGCGCGCATCAGCGGGTCCGCTTCAATCTTTGTGATCACCCCGGCCGTGCCAACCATGATACCGCACTGCGGCCCTCCCAGCAGCTTGTCTCCAGAGAAGAGCACGAGGTCAGCGCCCGCGGCAATTCCGGCGGAGACGAGCGGCTCGTCACCGACACCCGGAGGCTGCTCTGGCGCCAGGGCTCCCGAGCCGATATCGTCAATCATCGCCAGGCCGCGGTCGTGGGCGAGCTGGACCAGGCCAGCCAGCGGTGGCTCCTCGGTGAAGCCGACGATCCGGAAGTTGCTGTGATGAACCCGCAGGATGGCCGCGGTCGCAGGGCCGATGGCCCGTTCATAATCGGCAAGCCGCGTCTTGTTGGTCGTACCCACCTCACGGAGCCTGGCACCTGAAACCTCGAAGATTTCCGGCAGCCGGAAACTGCCTCCGATCTCGATAAGCTGCCCCCGTGATACGAGGACCTCGCGGTTGGACGCCACGACACGGAGGGCCAGAACCGTGGCCGCGGCATTGTTATTGACCACGGTGGCTGCCTCGGCGCCGGTAAGCTCCCGCAAAAGCTGCGCAATGCCCGACGTCCTTCGGCCCCGGTCTCCCTCGTCGAGCTTGAATTCGAGGTTGCAGTATCCCCGTGCCACCGCGGCAACGGCCTCCACGGCTTTCTCCGCCAGTGGTGCTCGCCCCAGCCCGGTATGCAGCAAGATCCCGGTCGCGTTGATCACGGGGCGAAGCAGCGGCCTGGTGTCGTGAACAATCTCCCTGGCCCGTCTGGCCAGGCTCGTTACATCGACGGCTACCGGCCGGCCGTTTTGAAGGCTCAGCCGGGCCTCGCCGATTGCGGCGCGCACCGCGCGGACGATGACTTCGCGTCCGCGAGCCCGCCCGATCGCGGCGAGTTCCTCCTGCTCGAGCACGGCATTTACGGGAGGCAGTTGCCTCAAGGCCGCCGGCACGATCGGACTATGGTCATGGGACGTTCCCAACCGATTTAAACCCCTCGCCTGAGGTGCGGTGCTCGCTTTGGATCGAGATTCTAACAACCTGAGTGCAATCCGGCAGCGCAGGCCGGCGGGACAGAGCTCAACGTGTGGGCTCGACCTGTCCGAGCTTCCTCACATCTCCCTCGCGCCTGGTCAGACCGATGCGGTCGAGATATTCACCGATCGGCACAGCGTACTTGCGGGTCGTTCCCAGCAGGTCGCGGAGGTCGGCCATGGTCATGGTCGAGCTGCCGGAGAGGCGCTCGATCACCTTGCGGCGAAGCTCGGACTCGACGTCAAAATCGAGGTAAAGCGTCGATGTCAGCTCGACCAGTTTCTGCTCGTCGCGCAGCAAGGCCAGAAGCTCGGGAACAACCGTGGCACGGCCTCCGGCGGTGGTAGCCAGGTCGGCGAGCTCGGGTGGGCTCATACCCCCCTTGCGAATCGCCTCCTGGAGCTCACCCTTGAGCCGTCGTTCCCCCTGGCTCAGCCTCGGTTCATAGCCCTTGACGGCGACCGTGCGAGCCTCGACGGAGACCTTGCCCTGTGCGTGGAGTCGATCGACGATCCCGGCAATCAAAGCGTCACTACCCACGTCCGGCAGCTCGGCCGACAGGTGAGCTCGCGGAATTGCCGAGAGCCGAGGCCGCGCCTCGTGCAGCCGGCCGAGGGCCCGCAAGACCCGGTCTTCGAGGTCGACAACAAACTCGGCCAGAATGCGCAACGACCGGCGCGGACCGATGGGCAGATCGACAAGAGCCCCCGTCGCGGTCAGCCGGTCGAGCACCGTCCCGATCTCGTCAACTGGCAGCCCGGTCTGGGCAGACAGACCACGTTCGGTCCAGGGCTTGAGGCCCAGGAACGCCAATGTTGCGGCAAGACGATCGAGCGGATCAGCCGATCGCAGCCGGTTCAATCTCTCCAGGGCCGTTTGATCGCGCCTGCGGATGCGGCGCGCCTGGGGTTGCAGCACGCGTCCACCTCCCAGTGTAGCGGGAGGGCTCTCCTCACGGATCACGAACGGCTGTCCATGGACAGCGACTACCGGCTGGGACAGGAAGAGCTGGCCCAACTGCTGAGTGCCCGAGGTCAGGCCGTTGCCCTCGAGCAAAGCCAGGGTCGCCGCGACCTCCGCCGTCCCCAGATGCACACGGTAGCGGCCTCGATGCCGGAGGCCGCGAACGGCATCACTCGAGCAGGCGATTTCCACCGAGAGCATGCGCGTCGCTTGCAGATACCCTGGCGCGGCCAGTTCCTGCCCACGGATCATCTCATCGTGGTGCACTCCCACCAGGTTGATCGCCCCCCGCGACCCGCGGCTCAGCCGCTCGACCGGTTGATCATGCCGATGCAAACCGCGGACGCGCACGGTCCGGCCCGCCGGTTGCCACTCAAGATCATCACCGGGACAGACGGTTCCCGAAGCCACCGTTCCCGTGACCACCGTCCCATGCCCGGCCACCGTGAACGACCGGTCGATGGCCATCCGGAAAAGGCCGGAGTCTTGCCGTACTCTCACACTTTCGCACAGCCGGGCCAGCTCGAGCTTCAGCTCATCAACGCCCTGGCCGGTCACGACCGAGGTTCGCACGATGGCCGCGTTCTCGAGGAATGTCCCCCGTACCAACTCGCGGACTTCATCCTCGACCAGGCTGATCCATGATGGGTCGACAAGATCGCACTTGGTCAAGACGATCAGGCCGCCGGCAAGTCCTAGCAGCCTGAGGATCTCCAGGTGCTCGCGGGTTTGAGGCATCACCGAGTCGTCCGCCGCGATCACAAGCATCGCCAGATCGAGCCCTGAAGCTCCGGCCAGCATGTTGCGGATGAACCGCTCATGGCCTGGCACGTCAACCAGGGCCAGGTGATGAACTCCCAGCGACAGAGCGGCGAAACCCAGGTCGATGGTGATCCCACGCTGTTTTTCGGCCGGCAAACGATCGGTATTCACCCCTGTCAAGGCGCGGACCAATGCCGTCTTGCCGTGGTCGATATGGCCCGCTGTTCCCAGGACCAGGTCGCGCTCGCCGCTTGCCATCGCCGTCTCGCCAGAAGTTATGTTCGACTACTCTTTGATGCAGTCAGTCTAGCGGTTCCTTCAGGCTCTGGCGATGGAAGGCGACGGTGCCGCAGCCAAGCCGGGGGTTGGTTCCGGAACAACGCCACTAATGACGCACGGTTGTTCCATCGATCCTGATCATCGTGTACTCACTTGCAAACCCGGCCACGTCGCTCTCCGAATTGCCCGGCAGGCTGGTAGTGAACGTGTAGGAGTCATGCTCGGTGGCCGGATGAGCGCTCGGGGGAGCCGTTGAAGGCAGCAGGTTCAAGGGCACTGTCACCCGGACAGCATCACCCGCAATCTGCACGGAATCCGCGGGAAGGGCCGTCGTCGAAATGGGTTCGTCTTGCGAGTTGAGCAAGGAAACCTCGCCGCTGACCTGTCCCTTGTCGATGGTTACCTGGATCACGGCGTCAAACGTGAGCCCCGGCTGCCCCTTGATGGGTCCCGGCGACCTGGCACCGCCGCGATCGACCAGAAACGAATAGATTCCCTGCTGGGACACGTTGATAGGGCCAAGAACCAAACCGGTGAACTGGATAGCTTTTTGCGGTGTGACCACGGCATCGGCCCCGACAACATCCAGATCCGCCAGTTTCGGTCCGGTATAGGCCGCGTTGAACTCGGGTGCCTCGAGGATTCGGCTGCCGGAAAGGCTCTGGTACTGGGGATGCTCGGTCAGGCTGAGCTCGTAGAGGTCTGCGATTCGACCGGAAACATTCTTGGGAAGCGCGCCGGAAACCACGGCCGGAGAGAGGATCGGCTTGGTCGCCGGAGGGGATGGCGTCAATAACGATAGGAGATTAAGCCCGCTCATCATGGCTCGATCCTCGAGCGGCTCGCTCGCCGGACGCCAAGATCGCCTGATGCGCTGACCGGTCGCATCCACGGATTGACCCCTGGGAAAAGGCCACATCTCCTGCCCTCCTTAGTGCGAGCTGACCAGCACCGGTCAGGAAGATCCTCTGTCGGGCCAGATACCATGATCAGCAAAAAGGCGACTTTGTCGACAGCATTTTCCACACCGAGATCCGGATTCTTGAGCTCAGCCTACCCTCTCTTCCTGGCTTGCCCGGGATTCAAGACATGGTTCGCAGATTGAGCCGGCCATGAATGAAAGCATGGCCAGTGCATTTTCCTTTTTACAAAGCTACCGCTTCAGATGCGGCGATCCGCCCCATGCTCGTGAATCGAGCCTTGACGGGTATTCTTGGTGACACGGGCAACCCATGAGTTACGATGGTGCTCGATGACCTTGAACTCTGGTCGACCATCTCGAGCGGACTCGTCAGGAGGCAAGAACATGTCGGGGACTTGCAACAGGCGTGATTTCACGAAGGCGGCACTCACAAGCGCCGCGGCTGCTTCGATGCCCGCGGTGGCGCGCGCGGGGAGGGTGATCGGGGCCAATGAGCGGATACGGATCGGCTGCATCGGCGTGGGCTACCGCGGCGTTCAGGTGCTCTTCGCATTCGGCGCCCACAAGGATGCCGAGATCGCGACCCTTTGCGACGTCTACGAGCCTTACCTGAACGGCCGGTTCGACAAGATCGATCCTCACTTCAAGAAGCTGGGCTACGTCGTGCCTTCGCGGTTGCCCGATTTCGATCGCCCTCCACAGCGGCACACTGATTTCCGCCGCGTCCTCGACCAGAAAGATCTCGACGCGGTCATCATCGCCACCCCCGATCACTGGCACGCCGTGCAAACGATCATGGCTTGCGACGCGGGCAAGGATGTTTACGCCGAGAAGCCCTTCAGCTTCACGATCCGCGAAGGCCGGCGCATGGTCGAGGCGGCACGCCGCAACGACCGAGTCGTGCAGGTGGGAACCCAGCGGCGGTCGTCGAAGTTGTATGCCGAGCTTGCCACACTGGTTCAATCGGGTGCCATTGGCAAGGTCACCGTGGCCCGGGCCGGCCTTACGGACAACATGGCGCCCGCCGGCATTGGCAGGGTGTCCGACTCGGCTCCTCCTCCGGGCCTTGACTGGGACCTGTGGCAGGGCCCGCGACCGGAGCGGCCGTTCAATCTCAACGTGCTCCCCTACAAGTTTCGCTGGTGGAAAGACTATTCCTCGCAAATGGCCAACTGGGGTGCACACTATTTCGATGCGATTCGCTGGATCGTCGGCGAGACCGCCCCGTCCGCCGTGGTGGGTTGCGGGGGCATTTACGCCGTGGATGATTGCCGCACCAATCCCGATACGGCCGAGGTCATCTTCGAGCACACTTCGGGGATGCTGACGATCTTCAGCACATTCGAGGCCAGCGGCCAGGATTTGCTCCGCACCGGCGAGATCGAGATCCGAGGAACCAAGGGAACGATCTACGCCTCCATGAACCGCGTCGAAGTCGTCCCGGAAAAAGGCGGCAGGTTCCAGGACAAGCGGCCCCGGCGCGAACCTTTGGTCCTGGAAAACCACGACGGCTACACGGAACTCGACCAGGGCCATGCCCGCAACTTCCTCGACTGCGTCAAATCTCGATCGAAGCCAAACTGCGACGTCGAGGAAGGCCACCGCTCCACCAGCTACGCCCTCCTCGCCAACATCGCACTGGCCACCAAATCGCGCCTCTGCTGGGACGCCAAGGCCGAACGGATAACCAACAACGACGCGGCCAACGAGCTGCTCGACTATGAATACCGCAAGCCATGGACGGTTCGTACCTAGCGCGGAATCAAGGCCTTTCTACGCGGGAGTCTCAAGAAAAGCCGGAACAAAGGTCGGTCCTCGCGCGACTACTACTTCAGGACCATCGAAAATGCGTGGGGAGGCCGTCTCGTGGGGATCGACCGCAAGCAAGAATCCGTGCTTCTACGTCATACCCGCACGCTCTTCCTGGAAGGGACATTGAGCGGGCTGACCGATGCGGAGCTCCTGGACCGCTTCCTCGAACGCAGGGGCGAACTGTCGGAGCTGGCATTCACGGTGCTCCTGGAGCGGCACGCGCACATGGTGCTGGCCGCCTGCCGCCGCGCCCTGATCGACCCACAGGACGTGCAGGACGCGTTTCAGGCCACCTTCCTGGTCCTGGTGCGCAATGCCCGTTCCATCCGCAACCGAGAATCGGTTGCCGGCTGGCTCCAGAGGGTGGCCTACCGGGTGGCATGCTCGGCCCGCTCGGCCGCCAACCGCCGCCGGTTTCATGAGCGGAATTATGCCGCGCAGAGCGAGCCTGAGTCGGGGTCCGCCCAAGAAGCTCGCCGGGACAGAGACTTGAAAGCGGTTCTCGATCAGGAGCTCAGCCTCCTGCCCGAGTGGCACCGTTCGGTGCTCGTCCTCTGCGACCTTGAGGGCCTGACGTACGAGCAGGCGGCTCAGGCGCTGGGCTGGCCGATGGGCACGGTCAAGAGCCGGCTCGCACGCGGCCGGGACAAACTGCGGTCGCGATTGCTTCGCCGCGGAGTCGCTCCGTCGCTGGCAGCGATGGGCGGAACATGGGCCTGCGATCTGGCACGTGCCAGGGTGACGCCGGCTCTCTTGCAGTCAACCGTGAAGGCCGCAATGTCCGCCGAATTGCGTCGATTCGCTGCGATGGCCACATCACCGGGCGTTCTCAAACTTACGGAGGGAGCGATCATGTCGTTGCTGCTGGCGAAAGCAAAACTATTCATCACGGTGTTTGCCATCGGCTTGAGCCTGGTAGTGACCACCGTCTATTGCGCGGGGCCGCGGCTCAGGGCCGCCGCCCAGGAGAACCTGGCAATTCCCGAGCATCCACCCGGTGAGAAGAAAGCCTCGGCGATCCCTTCCTCGGCAACGCATGCTCCGACAAACGTCACCCTGAAGCCGTGGGAGACTGCCGTGCGGATTCGGGTTGAGGCCCCAGACTCCGTGCATTTTGGCTCAGGGACCGTGATCCAAAGTTCGCCGGAGGAATCGCTGATCCTCGCCGCAGCCCGGACGTTCAAGGTTGATAACTCGCCGACAGGCAGACCATTCCTCGGAAGCATCTTCGTTGATCTCTTCGATGGTAAGCTCCAGCCTGAGCAGCCAGCTCAGGTGCACTTCGTGGAATCGGTGGTCGGGGAGGTGATCGACCTGGATTTCACCTCGAATGTGGGACTGATCCGAATTCGCCCCGGCCGACTGCTACCGGCCTCGCCAGTCGTTCCGAAAACCTGGGAGCCGCGCACCGGCATGAGAATGATGACCGCCGGTTGCTCGGAGGGCAGCGACGCATCTTTCTGGAACACAACCGTCATCAATCTCAACGTGTTCCAGCAAGCGGGAACCGAGCATTTTGAGGCGATCAGATGCAGAGTCGCGCCGAGGCAAGGCCGAACCGGAGGGGGCCTGTTCACGACGGATGGTTATCTTGCTGGAGTCTGCAGCTACGCGGAAGTTCGTCGGGATGCTGGACTCTACGTCGCCTCTCATTCAATCTACGCGTTTCTTGACCGTCATGGTCTGTCATCTTGTTACGCGGCCAGAAGCAAGGAAACATCGAGAGGCGATGCTGACAACATGGTCCTGGAATTCGGGGAACGTGACCAGAATCCGGCTCAGGCCAGCGAGATTGATGAACTCAAGGCGAAGCTCGCTCAATTGACTTCACAGAACGACATGCTCCAGACGGAATTCCTGAATCTTCGGCAAGAACTGACCCGGCTCGGTGCCAAGGCACGAGCCGTTGCCGCTCCTGGAGCGGCGAGGCAAGACAAAGCCCCAGCAGACCCGAATACCACGAAGCACACGTCGGGCGCCGCGCCGCGGTCGGCCCCGGCGCGAGTGGAAGACGAGGTTGGCGACAATCACCAACTCCCGGCCAGACGAGTTCTGGCCGCCCCCACGGCGAGCCCGAGGACGTCAGCCGGATCTGAAGGCAAGCCTTACTTGCGGGTGGCCGGACTGATCTTCGCTGCATCACCCACGGGTAACCGGGTCGTTGCCCATAACACGTCCACGCAAACGGACCAGCCCATCGTGCTGAACGCGACGAAGGAAAGCCCGATTGAAGTCAGCTTCGGGAGCGGCAGGTTTGTTGTCGGGCTCAACCTCAAGGGGTCTCACATCACCCGGACCGCGGTTTACGACTGGCGAGTGGGTACCTGGGTTCCTCTCGACTTGAGCGAGCCGGTGAACGGATCGCTGGAATCCTCAACCCTGGGCGAGGGCACGGTGATCTATGACACCGGCCGTCATCACTACACCTACAGCACGCAAACCGGCAAGTGGGATCATATCGACCTCGGCACGATTACCGATACGCAGGAGTGACGTTGAAAGTGAAAACTCGATTGCTGGTTGCCGAGCATTTCGTCCGTTCGCAGCCCGTCCCGAACCCAGTATAATGAAACCTTGATCAACCAACCTTCGGAGCTTGGACCATGACATTGCCGGACTTCCTCATTCAAGACCGCTACGGAGAGATCCGCCTGAAAGGGCACCGCATCGGCCTCTTTCATATCGTGTTCTTTCACAATCGAGGAGAGTCACCCGATGCCTTGGTGAGCCGGTATCCGAGCCTGACTCCAGAATTCGTCAAAGAAGTGATCGCTTTTTATGAGGCGAACAGGGATGAAGTCAGTGCCTATATTGCCGAATGTCAGGCAGAGATCGACCGGCAACGTTCGACGACTCCAGAGCGACTCAGTCTCTCGGAACTGAGAAGAAGACGCAAGGCAATGGCGCCGGAATCTGCGCCATGAACTCGCCCCTGGGATTCGTGCTCGATGAACATCTGCGGGGTCCACTCTGGGACGCAATTCAAGTTCACAATGCAAGACCAGGTGGCGAGCCGATTTTGGTGTTCCGAGTGGGAGATCCGCCAGATTTGCCTCTTGGCACGGACGACCCGCAAATACTCCAGTGGGCCGAACAAAAGGGCAGTATCATCGTCTCGTGCGATCGTCAAACGATGGCAAGGCATTTCAAGGACCACATCGATGCCGGCAGGCATTGTGCTGGGGTGGTTCTCTTACCGAATGTCTTTTCGATTGCCAATGTGGTTGAATATCTAATCCTCGCCACCCTGACCTCCGAGCCTACAGAATGGCAAGATCGAATCGTTTATTACCGCTGAGCTGACCCGAATCCACGAGCGGTGGGCAGCGGGCGATGTGTGGGAAAGGGCTGTACCGTGGACTCTCGACTTCACTCGCCCGACCTTGAAGGAGCCGACCATGGATCGACGTGATCTTCTGCGGCTGATCCCGACGGGGACCGCCCTGGGTTATGCAGGTCTTCTCGCGGGCGGCAAGCTCGGCGCCGAGGAGGGCGATCAGGAGAAGAAATCCCCTCCTGCTGGGCTGCCGCCGCTGAAGATCACCGATGTCCGGACGATCCTGACGGCACCCGACCGCATCCGGCTGGTGGTGGTCAAGGTCATGACCTCCGAGCCAGGCCTTTATGGACTGGGGTGTGCCACATTTACCCAGCGGGCGCTCGCGGTGCAGACCGCGGTCGACAAGTACCTCAAGCCCTTCCTGGTCGGCCGCAACGCCGATGAGATCGAGGACGTCTGGCAGTCGTCCTACGTCAGCTCCTACTGGCGCAATGGTCCCGTCCTGTTCAACGCCATGAGCGGCGTGGATATGGCTCTCTGGGATATCAAGGGCAAGCGGGCGAGTATGCCGGTTTATCAGCTTCTGGGAGGCAAGTGCCGGTTCGCTGCCGCGTGTTATATGCACACTAACGGCAGAGACGCTCACGAGCTCGAAGATCGGGCCAGGGCCGCGATGGAAAAGGGATACCGGCACATCCGCGTGCAGATGGGCATCCCCGGTCTGGCAACCTATGGCGCTGCGGGCGAGCGTGAAGTGCCCCGTGGGTCGGGCTCGAGCTCGGTAGGTCCGCTCAATCCCCAGGCGACGTGGGAGCCCGCGCGCTACGTCCGCGAGATACCGAAACTGTTCGAGCACCTGAGGGCCAAGCTAGGGGATGACGTGGAACTGCTGCATGACGTTCATGAGCGAGTTTTACCCAGCCAGGCGATCAAGCTCTGTAAAGACCTGGAGCAGTACCGTCCATTCTTCGTCGAAGATCCTCTCCCGCCCGAGGAGAACGACCATTTCCGGCTCTTGCGGCAGCAATGCGCCACGCCGATCGCGATGGGAGAGCTGTTCAATACCCAGCACGAGTATGTTCCCCTGATCGCCAACCGTTTGATTGATTACATTCGCATCCATATCTCGCAGATCGGCGGCCTGAGCATGGCGCGCAAGGTGGCGGCGCTGGCGGAGTTTTTCGGGGTCAAGACGGCCTGGCACGGTCCCGGCGATGTCTCGCCGGTCGGCCACGCGGCCGGTCTGGCCCTCGAGCTGGCGACCTACAACTTCGGCATCCACGAGAGCGGCGTCTTCCCGGAGCGGACGCGCGAGGTCTTCCCCGGCTGTCCCGAAACCAAGAACGGTTTCCTCTACGCCAATGAGGCGCCCGGCCTGGGCATCGATCTCAATGAGACGCTTGCCGCCAAGTTTCCACTGCCTGACACACCAACATTTGATCACAACTGGGGAACGACCCGGAAACGGGACGGGACGGTGATCCGACCTTGAGCAGCAGGCACCGGGCGGTGGACGCAGCATGACCTGGCCCCAGAACTACGACCCCGTGCACTTCTGGCCGCTCTCGACGTTCGTGGCGGCGCTGCCGGTGCTCACGCTCTTCTTCGTTCTTCTGGTTCTCAAGGTACGAGTCTGGATCGCTGCGCTGGCCGGCATGCTGATGGCGATTGTTCTGGCCCGCGTGGTTCTGGGCATGCCGGGTTTCTTGATTGCCGCATCGTGTGCGCTGGGCGTGCAATTTGGGTTTTTCCGGATCGCCTGGATCATCATCGCGTCGATCTTTCTGTACGAGATTGCCGTTGAGACCGGCCAGTTTCAGGTGATGAAGGAGTCCATCGCATCGTTATCCTCCGACAAACGGTTGCAACTGGTGCTGGTTGCGTTCTGCTTCGGGGCGTTCCTCGAGGGCACCGGCGGAGGTGGTGCGCCGGTGGCCATTGCGGGCTCGTTCTTGATCGGACTTGGGTTTGACCCGTTCGTGGCGGCGACTCTTTGCCTGGTCGCCAACACGGCGCCCGTGGCCTGGGGGGCTGTGGGTAACCCGATCCGGGTACTGGCGGCCGTGACGGGCTTGCACGAATCGGCTCTCAGCGCCATGACGGGCCGGATCTTGCCTCCCTTATCGGCAATCTTGCCGTTCTGGCTGGTCCGCAGCATGGTCGGCTGGCGCGAGACGTTTGCCATCTGGCCCGCTTTGCTGGTCAGTGGCCTCTCCTTCGCCCTCACCCAGTTCTACTGGTCGAACTTCCAGGAATCTGGCCTGGTGGATGTCATCGCCGCCATTGTTTCGCTGCTGGTCATGGTGGCGTTCTTGAAGATCTGGAGGCCCGCGTCGATCCTCGGCCACGATCAGCTTCCAACGCCGCACGAGCGTGATCCTGCTCGTCATTCGATCGCCGCGATTCTTACGGGTTGGTCGCCATTCCTGCTCGCTTCGGTTTTGATCTACCTCGCCGCTCAGCCGACAATCGCGCGGCGATTGAATTCCTCGGCGCTCAAGGTTCCAATGCCCGGCCTGCACCAGCGTGTTCTCCGCGTTCCTCCGGTCGTCGCCGTTCCCACGCCCGAGGATGCGATTGCCGACCTGAACCTGCTCTCGCTGCCAGGTACCGCGGTGTTCGCGGCAGGGGCCTTGGCCGCACTCTGGCTCGGCCTCTCACCGGTTCATATCGTCCGGATCTTCGGTCGGACGGTCGTCCGGATGGCACCGTCGCTGCTGGCGATCAGCTTCATGGTCGGGCTTGCCTTCGCCACTCGCTATTCGGGTATGGACACAATCCTTGGCCTGAGCCTGACGCACACCGGCGCGGCGTTTCCGTTTTTCGGGACGCTCCTGGGCTGGCTGGGCGTGGCCCTGACCGGTACCGACGCTGGCTCGAACGCACTTTTCGGCAACCTTCAAAAGGTCACGGCCGAGCGTCTAGGCCTCTCGCCCGTCTTGATGGCTGCCGCGAACTCGAGCGGCGGCGTGATGGGCAAGATGATCGACGCCCAGTCGATCGTCGTCGCCGGCGCTGCCACCCAGCAGGTTGGCCGCGAGGCCGAGATCTTCCGCGCTGTCATCAAGCACAGCGTGGCTCTCGCGGCCATCGTCGGCTTGATCGTGACGGCCTATGCATTTCTGATCCCCGGCTGGGTTCCACGCGGCGACTGACCATGAAAAGAGGTCGAGGCGTCACTTCCGGCGATCAGGAGCAACTCAGCCGGCTCTCGGCAGGGGTGTGGTGCCCAATGCGTCGAGCTTGCGCTCCATGTAGGAGATGATCTTGCGGGGTGTCGCCCACTCCTCGCGGTCGAGTTCCGAAGGCGAAATCTCCACGCCAAACTCGGACGAGAGCGCGATGATCAGCCTGACGGTCTGCATCGAATCCAGGATCTGGTGGTCGTACAGACGAACGTCGGGCTCGTGCCGCACATCCTCGATCTCGGATACGCCGACTAGCACGTCCAGGACACGATCAGAAGTCGTCATCGGAAGAATCCCTCCAGCAACGTCGTCTACCATTCCATCGTCAGTGCGTCAGGTAGGCGAGTCGCCGGGAGCGCTCGCCGGGGCCGTTCACTCGTCCCATCCCACGCCCAACCCCTCATTGTCTGGCCATCGCTCGACTCACGGGGACCCACATGGGCAATCGCAGACCCCTGGGCCACTGGCGGAACGGAGCTTGCCGGCTTCCAAGTGGGCCCGATCCTTCCGGAGAAGAGGAGGAATCCCAGGCAGACCATGTGAAACGTGAGAACTGTCCCCGCCACCCGCCACAACCGCCCCTTCCGCCATACCTGTCGTGGCTTGTTCCAGCGAGTAAAGAGGTCATGCCCGACCAGGAGCACCCCGTGGTAGAGACCATAGAGCAGGTAGTAGGGCTCGATTCCGTGCCACAGCCCCATCAACCCAAACGTGAGGAAGAAGCCGAGGTACGAGGCCGTGTACTTGCCGGTGAACCACTTGCCCTTGGCCGCGGCCAGCATAAATCTCATGTACACATGATCGCGAAGCCAGGTGGAGAGGCTGATGTGCCAGCGGTTCCAGAAGTCATTGATGTTGCCGGCCAGGAAGGGGCGGTTGAAGTTCTCGGGCGTGTGAATCCCCAGCAGGTAGCTGACCCCGATCGCGAAGGCGCTGTAGCCGGCGAAATCGAAGAACAGATAGAAACTGTAGCCGTACATGTACGACAGTGTGTTGAAGAATCCACCTTCGGCGATGCGGTCGATCCAGCACGTCTTGATCGTGGCCGCCAGGATGAACTTGTACAGAAAGCCCGTGAAGATCCGATGCACGGCCCCGTCCAGGTCCTGCCAGAATTCCGCAGTGGTACGGGGACGATTCCAGTCTTGACTGAACCGGCGGTAGCGGTCGATGGGGCCCGACGAAATCGTCGGGAAGAAGAAGAGGAAGGCCAGGAACTGGTCGCCGGGGAGCGAAACAATCAGCCGGTCCCGGACGCCGAAGATGACATCCAGGCTGCGGAACGTCACATACGAGATTCCCAGGAACCCGAACTGGGCGCCCGGCACGACCATCGGCAGGAATCGAGACCCGACAAGGGGAATCAGGCTCAAGAATATCGCCGCGGGAAAGGGCCAGTACCAGGAGGTGCGCGTCCTGATCCAGAGGAAAGCTCGGGCCAGGCTCCACTGGAACAGGCCGCAGGCGATCACCACCCAGATATCGCGGACCTCCGCGAGGCCGCCGGAGACTGGGGAGGCACCGGTGCCCCAAAGCTCCGCGGGAGCAATGACCGGGAGGAGATGGGCGATGGGCCCATACTGGACAACCAACATCGCGATGGTGGCCAAGGTGACCCATGCGCGCGAGAACCCGAGCCACCGCCGGATCAGCAAGGTCGGCAGGGCCACGTACAGAAGGATGCCGAAATAGAAGAAGTCCGCGTACGGAATCATGTCAGGGCCTCGGCCAGCCTGCGTCTGTCTGCCTTACCGTTCGCATTCATCGGAAAGCTCTTCATGAAGGAGAACTTCCGAGGGATCATGTACGCGGGCAAACGCTCGATCATCTGGGCTTTCAGCTCGCAGGCGAGCTGGAAGTCCGAGCGTGAGGGCGGCTCGTTCAGAATCACGAAGGCGGCGAGGGAATCAACGGACCCTTGTTTAAGCACTGGCAGGACCACGGCATCCCGGACCCCCGCCAGGGCCCTCAGGTTGGCTTCCACATCCGCGGGCTCGATACGGTGGCCGTGTAGCTTGACCTGGTTGTCGATCCGACCCTCGAAGAAAAGCATACCGTCGCGGTAACGGCCCCAGTCGCCGGTCCGATAGGCCCGCTGGCCGTCCATGAGAAAGAACGCGGTTTCGTTCAACTCGGGCCGGTTCAGGTACCCAGGGCTGACGTTAGGGCCGCAGATGACGATCTCCCCCCGCTCACCCGCCGGCTGCTCGTGCCGCTGCTCGTCCATCACGACGACGCGGCCGCTCAGCATGGGGTAACCGATCGGTAACGGGGAGTACCGGTCGAGGATCGCGCGGGTGACCTGGATCGAGGTCGTGGCCACGGTCGCCTCCGTGGGACCGTAGGTGTTCCAGACCTCCGCGGCAGGGAAGCGGTCCAGAAGCTGGGATGCGACTTCCGGGGCCAGCGTCTCGCCGCAAAACAGGAACCGCCTGAGCAGCGGCAGCATGCCCTGGTTGAACTCGGGTTCGACCAGGCACATCTGAGCGAATGAAGGCGTGGACACCCAGGTTGTCAAACCCGAGGTCGTCATGAGCTGATAGAGTTGCTTCGGGTTCGCGATGTCTGCCTTGGTGACGCTGACCACCGTCCCACCTGTTACCAGAGCGGGGTAGGTATCCATCAGGGAAACGTCGAACGAGTAGGGGACGACGTTCAGGAACACCTCCCGACCCTCTTCGAAAGCGTGCTCTGCCAGGGTCCACCGGAGGAAATGTTGCAGGCAACCGTAAGTGATTGGCACCCCTTTGGGCTCTCCGGTGCTGCCTGAAGTGAACATGATGTAATAATGATCGTCTGTTTCCAGCCGCCACGGGGGCGCCGGTTCTCGTCCGCTGGTGAGCTCGACGACCTTCTCCGGAGTCAGGATGAGCGGGGCGCCACTGGCCGCCGCGATACGCTCGATCCGCTGCGGGGGCACGGCGGTGTCAACCGGCACGTACGCACGCCCCGACTTGGCGACGCCCAGGTAGGCGATGATCAGTTCCGGCTCCTTGTGCCCCAGAACGACCACGGGCGCCTTCTCCGTGAGCGACCGGGCGAGATGGGCGGCCAGAACGTCGGACTTGCGGCACAATTCTCCGTAGGTGAGGGTACGACCCCCACTGATGTAGGCAGGGCGATCCGGAGTCGCTCTGCCCCAGTGATCGATGCGCTCGATGATTTTCATGACAAGTTTCCTAGAAATTCTGGTAGATGAAAGAGGGGGTGGAGAAGTCCCCTA
Organism: uncultured Planctomycetaceae bacterium; assembly: GCA_963797295.1. Taxonomy (GTDB): domain Bacteria; phylum Planctomycetota; class Planctomycetia; order Isosphaerales; family Isosphaeraceae; genus Aquisphaera. The sequence continues at coordinate 365,497 of CAWCPP010000045.1, read as the reverse complement.
GAACATAGAGTGCGACCAGCCCCACCAGAATTCCCAGGTAGTAAATCGTCAGGGCCACGAACCGGACCCTTGGCCGCGCGAACCATTCGCTTAAGAGGACAAAATGTTTGCCAGGTTGCTCTCCAAGACTCATGGCTTTCCTCATCGTCCCTGAAAGGTTGGTTCGGGGTTCGTCCACAACGCCCTGTCCTCTATCGCCGCCGCGGAGCAGGGTTCGTCGAAACGCTCGGAGGGTGCTGGTCGGGACCCGGGAGCGGCCGGGACGTGGGACCGGCTCCCGTCCCGCTGCTCGACGCGGATGCAGGGGCGAGGAGTAGCTTCTGGTTGGGGATCTTATCGTGAAAGAAACCGTCGAGGACCTGGCTGTAATACACCAGACCGCTGGGAGCCAGGTGCCCCATGTTGTCGTGGCAGAAGGACTGATCGGCGTCGTGATCGGCGAAATCAACAACCGGAGCGTGATAGCGGGCGCCGGTCGCGCGTAATTTTTGGTAGTAGGCGCTGCGCGCGTCGTACGTAATCCCGAGCTGATCATACCAGCCACCATGGAGCGGCATGCTCAAGAGGACCGGCCGGGCACCGAGTTCGGTCAACTCGCGCAGCAGAAGCTCCAGATCGACCCATTCCTGGTTGACTTCGAGAGTATGGAGAAAAGTCTCGTGGGACCGGGTGCTTTTTTGCAGGGTCAGTTCCTTGCGAAGTTCGCGGTCCCACTGCTCGTTATCCAGCCCGAGCTCGTTGTTCCTGGAATGAGCACGATACAAGGCCGCCGCCTGGCGGTGCAACTGCGGCCAATCCAGTGGCTGGCCGCTCCGTGGCGAGTCTGGGGACGGGGTCTTTATGGGGTGTTTCCAGAGATAATACACCACGTTCCAGTGATCCGCGGTGCGGAGGATTGCGTTGTGCACGATCCCCAAGGGGAGAACCGCTTGATACCAGGCAAGGCTCAAGGGAGAACCGTCCGCCATATTCTCCAGGGCGAACCTGAGCAGGGGTCGATTCGCCAGGGTCTCCGGGTACTGGAGCATCCGACGCGCCGCGTCCTGCCTGAGCTGGGAACTCAAGTGCGTGTTGAAAGCAAGTTCGCCGGCATGTAAGGGAGAGAAATTGCCGGCATAGCCGTCCGCCCAGGCCATGACCCTATCGGAAAACCACGCATGCGACAGGGAAACCGCCACTTTCCGCCCTTCGAGCGTGGGGCCGATCGCGGCCAGCTTTTGCAGCATGATCAGACAAGTGGTTTGGGCCTTGCCCACCGGAAAGACCGTGAACCCCGTGGGCTGGTCGCGGAACAGGTTGGTCCAATGAAACGGTCGATTGTAAATCCTGTGCAGGACCAGCTCCGAGCTGCCGTAAATCGGCAGCAGGCAGTCGGTTTCCAGGGCCGCCTGTTGCAAAGCCGTGCCCTGGTTCTTGACCGGGGCCAGCTTGCCGTCTCGTTCGATCATCGCCTCATCCGCCGCGAGCGCTGTGATCGAGCGATGTTCCAATGAACGGGCATAGACCCCGAACACCGCCGGCACGGCAATGCCCAGAATCATCGCCGTCAGTGCAGGGGCGAGGTGGGGGGTTCGCGTCGAGGGGTGGTCCTGACAATCCGTCATCGTCTGTCTCGATCGTCCGTGAGATTACTGGAATCGCGTCCAGTCGCAGCCACCTCGAGGTGATCGCCAACTCCTTCTATGCGAGATGGGGGATCCGGGGATTTCGAGCTCGGCCAGCTCATCAACCTCGGAGACTCAGTGAGGGCCTGGCCGATCCACGCGCGGGCTGCCTGGTTCCGACGCTTTTTCCTATTTATCGGATTCTCCGGCCCCGTGAGTTCACAGTCCCTCAGAGTCCTTGCTCTTTCTCGGTCGGAGGAAGTCCTGGGGAGAAGATTGGCTTCACGCCGGCCATGGTATGGGAACCATCGATAAGATCAACCTCAATTGGCAGATCCGGCCCGGCGCCCTGGCCGTGTCCCAGTCTCAACCGCGAATGGTTCTTCTGGTAAACGACACAGACGAGTGAGTTGCGCTCGGTGGAGAATCGTCTTCCGTGGACCATAAAGAAGTGTTGGTCAAGTCACGGTCTTCTTTCCAACCCGACAAGAGCTTAATTTTCGTATGAATCCCTATTTCCTGGTTTTCGCTCAGGATGTTACATACTGACGCCCGAATTCATAGTCGAAGCCCGCCCGAGGGTTAATGGTCAGTAAGCTGAGCGGTAGCATGCATTCGGAGCCAGCGGCGAGCCTGTCGTCGGACTACCGGCTCATCGCACGAGCCTCGGTCTGGGACTGCCACCAAATCGCTCAAAGAGTCCACCGGATTCGCCCGGCGACCGATTCCTCATCGTCCATTTTTGCGTCCCAGGCTACTCGCTGACGGGGTTCCAGATCGGTAGATATTGCTTTGTATCGCACACGAGCTCCCCTTGGCCTCAAGGACTTCAAGAGGACAAGCATGATTCGTTTCTTCGCGCGTCGGAAGGATTCACGCCCTTCGTACGAGCCCCGAACCGGATCGGCCCCACCCCGGGCGGCCGATCGGCCCGGACGGCGCGTACAACGACGCGCGCGCCCCGAGGCCGGGGCGCTCGATTCGCGCTTGCTTATGGCTTCGGGTAGCCTTGCCATGGCCGACGTGACTGCCTCAACCGCCCTTTCCACCCGCGTCGCGCAGGTATTGCAACCTTACTTCGCTGAGGATAAGTTCCCCGGCATTTCCGTGGCGGTAGTCAGCCATGGGCAGGTCGCCCTGGCACAAGGATACGGCATCAGCAACGCGGCGACCGGCTCGCATGTCCAGGCCAACACCCGATTCGATATCGGTTCGGTGACGAAGACGTTCACCGCCCTTGGCGTCCTGCTCCTTTACCAGGAGAGTCAGGGCACGTCCCACCCACTCAACCTCGATGCCCCGATCGGTCAATATTTGCATGATACGAGATCTTTCACGCTGCCCTCCAGATGGTCCCAGGTCACCACGAGAGAGCTGCTCGACATGACCAGCGGCATCCGGGATGTGGGAAGCGCCCGGCCGTGGCAGACCCAGGTCGCGGCGATCGCGAAAGACCCTCTCCTTTTCACTCCCGGGACGAAGTCCATGTACAGCAACACCAATTACGACCTACTCGGCGAGCTCATCGAGCAGTGGACCGGCGAAACTTACGGCACCTTCCTCGAGAACCAGATCCTGAAACCACTCGGGATGACCGAAACCCAGGAGCTGGGCCAGTCCCCGACGGTCCCGAACCAGGCGGTCGGCTACAACGCGCCCAGGCACGGGAGGTGGCCTAAGGCCGCAGTCCAGAACGGACCGGCAATGTACGCCGCCGCCGGAATGGTCTCGACGGCCCAGGATATGGCAACCTATATGACGGCACTCCTGAGCGAACGCATCCTCAATCCCACGACCTACGCGCTCATGTGGTCCGCGACACCGACGCCGGAATACAAGGTGACCCCGACGGTCGACGCCATGCGCGGGCTGGGATGGGATACGGTGACCCACAAGAGCAACGGGGCCGAGGTGGTCACCAAGGGGGGGTCAGTCCCCGGATACATGTCCGAGCTTATCCTCGATCCCACCACCGATAGCGGGGTCTTCGTCTCATTTAACGCCAATTATTCCGGCAGCCGGAATCCGAACGGCGTCACCGGCTTGGAGGTCGCCCGGTCGGTCTACAAGGCGACCAAGACAACTTCCTGACGGGTGAATTCCGACGCTGGCGAGGGACCAGATCGGCCGTGAAGAACGTGACAGCTCGATGAATCCATCAATCCGTCGAGATGCCGTAGGTTTTGAATCGAGACTGGCGGCTCACAGAGGACCGGGTGCACGCCGGAGAGTTGCCAGAGTCGATTGCATGCGTTCCAGGCGCGCCCGCTGTCCGGGCTGGCCGGCCAGGTTCCGCTCCTGCCGCCGATCTTCGATGGCATAGAGTTCCGGGGCACTGCCGCCAGGCTCGATGAGGATGTAACTCTCATCCATGACCGAATTGATTGTGACCATCTGATCGGCCGCAAAGTCTTCGCCGACGAGGCGAGGCTGCTCCAGTTGGGTGAGGATAGGATCAAATCGGACGGGCCCACCGTCACTCCAGAAGCTCGCCAGGCTGTGACCAGGGAAAGGGTTCTCAGCGCCGGGAATGATCAGCTCGACCAGCGTCCTGGACAAGTCGCGATGTGAGACGGGAACGGCAACCCGGCGACCACGGAGTCGCGCCGCACAGTCAGTGCCTGGCTCTTCAGGACCGAGCGGGGGGATCAGGAGCAAGGGAACATGAGTCTGCTCGTTGTAGAGGCTCGACCCATGGCCAAACAGGTTATGCTCGCCGAAGTGTTCCCCATGGTCGGCGGTGATGACGACCCAGGTGTTTGCCAGGCGGCCCTCCGCGCGTAACTTTCCGAGGAAGCGGCCAAGCTCGGCATCCAGGCCATAAAGGCATTCGTCATACAGATCCGTGAGCCGGCCGCGAACATCGTCCAGTTCCCGCTGGCGTTGTGGTCTCTGCTCAGGCGGCGCTTCGTCGCGGGCTCGCAGAGCGTTCCAGCCGCCTCCCGCCGAGGCCGTACGCCTGGACGGAAGCGGCCCGGCCCTGAAGTGGTTAACTGCCTCGGGAGCTGGCACATAGGGGTCATGCACATCCATGAAGTTCAGAAAGAGGAAAAACGGCCGGCGCGAACCGGGAGCCTCGCCCGGGTTGCCCTGGTAGACTTTGTCTAGCCACGCGTGTCCTTCGGCCGTGATCTCGCGCGCAGGACGCTGTAAGCCGAAGGGGGCCGGCCCGGGAATTGGCAGCAACATTCGCCGCCCCAGTTCCATCACCACGCTGCCGAGCGCCGAGTTGTACATCATCGCTCTCAGATTGATATCCTGGTTGAAGGGGTAGTCGCGATAATCGTCGAACCCACGCCCCACCCCGTAGGCGATGTTGCACATCCTGACGTTGGCCACAATGCCGGCCGTCTGATAGCCTTGGGCACGGAGATGCTCGGCCAGTGTCGGAGCAGGGCCACTGTAGGCTCGGTCGACCCGCGCGTCGTGCTCGGAGGGCCAGAGCCCAGTAAACATGGTCACGTGCGAAGGTAATGTCCAGGGCGCGGCCGAGTGCGCCATATCGAAGGTGATACCCTCATTCGCCCACGCCTCGAGCTGTGGCGTCGTCCGCCGCCCATAGCCGTAGAGGCTCATGTGATCTGCACGCAGGGTGTCCAGGACGATCCAGAGCAAATTGGCTGAGCCGGTGGCGGGTCTCGACGGGGTCGGATGCGGCGTGCGAGCGCCCGCATTCCACTGGGTAAACAGGCAAGCCGGCAGTGCCAGGATCAGGATTCCCGCGCCCGAGTAGCACAGTCGGCGCCGGACGCCTGTCGGGCAAAGCATCCTGCGCCCGATTCGAAAACCGAGGCCAAGCGCCAGGGCGACCGCCGCCGCCGGGTAGAGCGCGCGGATGGCGAGAAGTGGGCCCAAAAGCAAGAGCATGCCGAGGACCGTTCCCGCCCAGCCCCAGGCCCATTCCACCATCAGGTGGGGCGCCAGTCTCCCTCGCCGGCTTCGCCTGGCTAGCAGGGCAAGTGCCGGCCACACCAGAATTACGGCCAAGGGGACGATCACCAAGGCCGCGGTCACTGGAAGCATCCAGGCGATGTGCTGGCTGACCATCAGGGAGTGCCAACCGACACGGTGCCAGACAAGGGACTGGGTCTTCAGTACAGCCAGCTCGAGGAATCCGGAGGCGAAACTGAGGAGGAACGCGACTCCGACGAACCTCAAGAGTCGCGGGGCTTGCCTGGGCATCACTGCGCTGGGTGAAGACTCGACCAGCACAGTCCCCGCGTAGTTCCGAACCCGGGCAGACCGGTTCAGGAGTTTACGAAACACGGATGTCGGGTGGTAGATTCCAGGTTCGAATGCGGTGCGACGTGATCTCGGACGCGCGGGGGCGACCGTCGTGGGACGGAGATCCGTCGGAGTATGGGATTGATCCTGGCTACTGGTCCTCAAGGCTCAGTCACTCCATCGGGGCTCTGGACGCGCGGTTCACTCGCCCCGGCCGTCCGGTGTGAATGCCGGAGTTTGCCTCGAAAGCAACGACCAAGGAGCCGAATGAAACGCCCGGTGATAAGCATCGATCCGCCTGCGATAGCCGCCACGATCGACGTCATGGGCAGAACCGTCTCAGGGGAGAGGTAAGCCAGAAAGACATTCGGCACGCTCATGGGATCTCCCTCCTTGGACAGATCATGCGGAACAGCTTGAAACACGCAAGATCGTGTGATCGGACGTGGTAGCCCGGATCGCTGCGGGAATCAGGAGGAGGCACCGCACAGAAGTGCGTAAATCGCCTTCCCTGGCTCGCGATCACGCTCCCTTTCGATGAGATCAAAAGAATAGAGCGCCGAAAGCGATCGTGGTAGTCGAGAATTATCGGCGACTTCGGCAAAAGTCTTGACCCATTTTCTTACAAATTGGGTCGCAAGGTTTTTGTGTACGTCCGTTGACTTCACACGCCACCGCTGCGGCCCGGGGTGTCTGACCTCCTCGAGGAACCGAGAGCGGTGCGCCCGGACCGACCGACCTGGAATGCTGCAAGTCCTTGCGAGGGAGCTTGTTTCGAGCCAGTGCCCGGGCCTGAATCTCCGCTCAATAGCGGTGAGTTTGTCCATCTGAACAGACTCGGATCTCGCAAGGTGGCCATCAAATCGCGCTTGACCACCGGACTCAGAGTGGCAATACTCCCCGAACCCGGATGCTCTGCCCTGAGACGGATTCTTGGGGCCTGGGCTGCACCCGCACGAGTCACGGAAGACGAGACATACCGTGCTTTGCTGCATCCTGTTCACCAGTGATACCTCCCTGAGCCGTTCTCGCACTCCCCGCTGGCGCCGGGCCGAGCAATGGGCAACACGCCCGTTGGACAACACCTCCTCGGGCGACCTTCTCTCATCCCCGAGCGCGCTCTCCGGCGTTGGCCGGCGACCGCTGGAAAATCATCGCAAACCGGGGCTCCTCTCGCTTCTGCGAGAATTGTGTATCCACGGCACCGCGGATCAACGACATGAGGAGGAACCGGGGTCATGGTGATTTCCAATGGTTACCTGACGATCTTCGCGCTGGCAATGATGGGGTGTGTCCTGGCCACGCCTCTGGTGACGCAGATTGCAAGCTGGGTCGGTGCCATTGACCGGCCCGACCAGTTCCGGCGCATCCACATCGGTGCAATTCCGCGGCTGGGCGGTCTGGGACTGGCGCTGGGCATTGCCGCGGGCACGGTGTTCCCGCACATTTCCGGTTCATCGCGATTTGTCGGTCTGTCCCTGCCGGACCTTCATCACGAGTGGGTGATCCTGAGCGCATCGTTGATTATTCTGGTCGTCGGCTTCATCGACGACACCCGATCGATCGGCCCCCGTGTCAAGCTACTGGGGCAAGCCCTTGCCGTGCTGACTTTGTACGTGGGGGGCATCCGGATTCAGACGATCGATGTGCTCGGCCTGAATATCGACCTGGGATATCCTGGTCTTGCCTTCAGTGTTCTGGGCATGCCCGTCGATCTGGCGCTGCCCGGTCTGTTTGTAACCATGCTCTGGTTTCTTGGCTGTATGAATGTCTGGAACCTGATTGACGGCATGGACGGGCTGGCTTCGGGGGTTGGCTTGCTGGTGAGCGGGACCTTGACCCTTGTGGCGATCCACAATGAAAACGTCGAGGTTGCGGTTCTCGCCGTTGCCCTGGCGGGCAGCCTGGCTGGCTTCTTGCTTTATAACTGGCACCCTGCCTGCATCTTCCTGGGAGACAGCGGAGCGCTGCTGATCGGGTTGCTGATCGGGGTGATTGGCGTTCAGGGTTCGATGAAGGGCCCGTCGGCGATCTCGATCCTGTTTCCGATCCTGGCGATGGGCCTGCCCATTTCGGACACGGCCATGGCGATCTTTCGCCGTTGGGTCCGCAATCTGCCGTTGAGTGCGGCGGATCGTCGGCATGTCCACCACTTGCTGATCGGACTGGGCCTGGGTCCACGTCGAGCGGCGCTCTTGCTTTACAGTTTTTCCGGATTCATGTGCGGAGCCGTGCTTCTCGGAGTGGCCCTGCGAAGCGAGTTTCTGGCGCTCATTTTGGGCATTTCCGGTTGCCTGGCGTTCCTTGTAGTGGTGACCAGCCGTCGCGACGAGCTGACCAATTTGCGCGGGGACTTACAGGCCCGGATGACCCGGGGCCGCCAGGAGCGTCAGGCGGCCAAGTTGACCTGGGAAGGCATCCAACGAATCGAGCTCTGCGATTCGGCCACGGCCGCTTTCGAGATCGTCGAGCGGACCGCCCGAAGTCTTGGCTGCGATATGTTGCAGGTTCGCCTGACAAGTGCCAGCTCGCCGCTGCGGCCGATTGCCACGAATGAAGTGCAGGACCTGGCCGCCACGGCGACCGCGTTGTCGGGACCGGGCGCCGTCTTTCGACTTTCCGGTGGCGAGGGAGTCTGGATCACGGTCCGCGTCGAGCTGGGGCGAGAGCCGGAGCTGGCGGCGGACATCGTGTTTCGCTACCTGGAGCGGCTCGGCCAAGCCCTGGCGGGACGTCTGGAGTGGCTCCAGTCCATCGAGTCGAAGATGACGGAGACGCGGATTCCGGTCCTCAGGACCGGTCCGATTGAGCCGCTGACGACAGTGTCCTTGCCTTCGCAAGGCGGGGGACTCGGGATGACGGGGATGATCACCCGAATTCTCGGGCTGAGGATTCACGTGCAACGACCGCACGGGAAAGTCTCAACACCGCGGCTTCCGGTCGTGGAACCCGTGACTGCCCCGACAGGCCTTGCCCGACGATGAAACCTGGATTTGTTCCGGAGGCACCCATGGACGGAATCGTGCCCTTTCGTGATCATCCCGCCGCTTCGGCTCCGAGGTCGATCGTGCGCGGCCACGTTCCTGCAACCGTCCCGGCATCGCCATCGATCAACCCCGCGGCCGTGAAAACCACGTCCGATTACATCCGGGCCATGCGGCGGCGGATCTGGCTGATCCTGGCCGTGGCGGTGCCGATGGCCATCGCAACCTCTACTTGGGCCCTGCGGCAGCCGAAAATCTATCAGGCCCGCGCCGATATCACAATCGATCCGCCCGAGTTCAACCCGATGCTCTCGGCGCTGGTCTCACACGAGATCGGCCGCAACGATTCCGGCTCCCAGGAGCGGTACACTCCCAACCGGATCGCCCAGCTCACAAGCAAGGGACTGGCCGATCGCGTGTTCAACAACCCGACTTTCGCGGCCGAGCTGGCTGCCTTCGATGACCCGGCCCAGGAACTCATCCTCAACGGCTTGCAGGTGCGGCCGGTTGGCAAGACCAACATGTTCGTGGTCACCCTCGAGGGCAGAGATCCCACGCGGATCAAGAGCCTGCTGGAGGCGTTGCTCGACGAATTCCAGAGACAGGCTCGGGCGGAGAAACAGGAACGGACTGATGACACCATGGAGTATGCGACGCAGAGACTGACCAAGCTCAAGACCGACCTCGCGACCCTTGACCAGACCATCTACAACCAGCTCAAGACGCTTCGCACCATCGGCCCGGGCGGAAGAAACATTCTTGAAGAGCAATATGTAAATCTTGGTAACTCATTGATGCAAAAGCAGTCGCGAATCGATGAGATGAACCAGCAGATTCTGATCAACAAGTCATTTGCCAAGAATGAGTTCAACGCTGGGCCGGGGCCGCGGGAGCAGCGGATCGCGATGCTCGAGACCGAGAAGAAGAAATGGACGTGGGCCCTGACGCGAGACCGGCATACCGCGAGGAATTGGAATAACGACCCGGGCGCCAGGTACCATGCCGAGCGGCTCCAGGAAATTATGGACGAAATTGATGACCTCAAGTCGTTCAAGACCCAGATGGCCGAAAGCCCCACGGAGGTGATTCTCGACCGCTTTCAGCGGGAAATCGAGGATGATAAGGCCCAGCACCAGGCGGTTCTGGAAAAGATGCAGGAATCGATGCCCGAGCATCAAAAGTTCATGACGCTGATCGAGGAGCGCAACCGGAGCCGTCAGGCGATCGCCGAGATGGAGAGGAACGAGGCCAACTTTGAACTTCTGGCCAGGTCTCAGAAAGACCCGGTCAGAATCCCAGCTAGCGTGATCGAACCGGCCGTGCCGATCAAGCCGAACCGCGGGCTTTACATTGGCATGGGGCTGGTGATGAGTTTTGGCCTGGGGATCGGCCTGGTCTTCCTACTGGAGCACGTCGATCACTCGGTGAAGATTCCCGAACATGTGACACAGGGGCTAACTTTACCCTTGCTGGGAGTTGTTCCCCGGATTCGCCGGACCTCGCTGACGCACCGCGGGGGCCATCTCTGGACACCCAGTACTCCCGACTCGCTCGAGGCCGACGCCTTCCGCAACATCCGGGCCAGCATGCTCGGCGTCGCCGATCGCCGTGGTCCCATGGTGACCGTGCTAATGACCAGCCCCAAGGCCGGCGATGGCAAGAGCACGGCCGCCCTCAACCTTGCCGCCACCTGCGCACGGGCCGGCGAGAGGACCTTGCTGCTGGATGTGGACCTGCGCCGGCCCACTCTGGCTCGGGTTTTCCCTGCCGAGCCCGACAAGGAAGGAACGACCAAGGGTCTGGTCGATGTCCTCAAGGGCACGCTTCCCTGGCAGAAGACACTTCGCCATACCGAACTGTGCAATCTCGACTTCATCCCCACGGGCGACACTCATGGCATCCCCATCGAGATCCTGGGCACGCTCGAGCTGCGGCAACTGCTGACAGCGCTCGAGAACCACTACGACCGGGTGATCCTGGATGGTCCGGCCATCCTGGGCATGGCCGATTGCCGGATGCTGGGTCGGATGGTCGACGCCGCGGTGATGGTCGTCCGCGCGGGTGCGCATCAGCTTGTGACGTTGCAACGCGCCAAGGCCATGCTGGAGCAGTCACACGTGGCGATTGCCGGTGTCGTTGTCAACAGCCTGAGCGAGGATGTGCAGAACTGGTCGAGCTATGGTTACGACGGCGCCCATGCCGGAATCACCGCGCGAAGTGTGAAAAGCTTGTTGCCCCAGGCGGCAATGGCAGCAAACGCGTAGGACGAATCTTTGAAGCAGCCTGGACCGAGACCAGTGATCTACTTGATGAAAGCCCTTTGATTTGACCCGGAGTTCTCACCCCGTGGACTGGCGTGCAAAGATAGTGAGCTGGAGCGATCGTGTGATCAGCGGCCTGATCGCGATGCTCGTTCTGGGTAGTGTGCTGGGGTTTGGCGGAGTGGCCTGGTGGTTCCGCCCCGCCCTGGCGGTCATCGCGTTCCTGCTGGTTGCCGTCAAGCTCGTGCAAGCTCTCGCCATGGGCAGGATGCCCGTGTTGAAAAGCCCGCTGGGTCTGCTCGGGCTGCTGGCTCTGGGATTGGGCTTCATGCAACTTGCCCCGCTTCCTCCCGGCCTGGCGATGCGGCTCTCACCCGCGGCCCATGATATCTACGCCCGGGACCTCCTGCCGCGGCTGGTCCACAGTGACGATCCCGAGGCGAGCCTGCCGGAATCGCCACAGATTCGTTCTCCGGCAAGTCTTGACCGGTCAGCGACGCTTCGCTGGCTGGTCGAAGCGGCGGCCTGCCTGGGCATCTTCTGGACTGTCTCTCACTTCACCGACCGCCTGGGCCGGTTATACCTGGTCTGGGGCCTTGTGGTCGCCGCCTTTCTGTTAAATACAGCGATGGCGGTCGTGCAGATCACGAATCGGGCTGATGGGCTTTACGGTCTCTATGTTCCCGGAAGCGGTCCTGCCTGGACCCCGTCCCTCAATGACCTTCTCGAGGCACCTGGCACCGCCATGTTGCGTGACCTGCCCGACTCTATTCAACCGGGAGCCGAAACAGCCGGTGCAACAGCGAAGGCTGTTCTCGTTCCCACCACCCCGTTCCTGTTCGGGACAATGATGGGAGGCCCGGGGGCATTCCTGGCGATCGGAACTCTTGCCTTGCCCCTGGCCCTGGCAATCTTCTTGCACATGCTCTCACCACGCGGCAGCCGGGAGAGTCTTTCAGGAAGACTCGGGCATTCCAGTCAGGTCAGCCTGGTGCTGCTTCTTGCGGTCATGATGCTGCTCAGCTCGTTCTTGATCGGCCTGATTGCCGGTCCGTGGTTTGCATTACCAATGCTGCTGGGCGTGGCGACCGTTGGACTGCCAGCCCTGGTCTCGCCGGGCTCGCGCTGGCCGGCCATGGGAATGGTCGTTCTTTTGCTCGCGGGAACCGGTCTGGGTGTGACGATCGAGCAATCCTGGCCGGCGATCCTGGGCGGACGAGCTCCCGTCGAGCCGCCCGACCTGGAGTCAGCCCGAGCGCTCTGGTCCGAGAGTGTGGAGATGATTCGCGAGTTTCCCCTGGTCGGAACTGGACTGGGGAGCTTCGGTGCGATCCACCCCTACTTCAAGGACCGAGACCTGTCCTCGACGACGGCCATGAGCAGCCTTCTCCAGTGGACCGTCGAGTCCGGCGCGGTCGGTCTGGTGATCCTTGGACTGGGCGTGCTCTGGTCTCTCATTCGTGTTCCTTGCGTTCTGAACCGCGTCGGTCGGATTGACCGTTCCCTGGCACATGGCTTGATCGGAGCGGCCCTGAGCTTTAGTCTCTTAGCCGCTATTCACTGGACGGTTGAACTTTCGGCTGTGGCGATCTCGGTCAGCGCACTGGGTGGAACCTGGAATCGCTGGCTGGCCGGTGGTACGGATCTTTTTGTTGAGCGTGGGTGAAGCAGCCCGCTTCGGGCATGGCTCACGGAGGAGTCGATTTCCCCGATGTCAGAGTCGATTTGTCTCCACATTCAAGATCGAGAATCGGGCCCGATCCGTGTTGTGGAGATTCCCTGGATTTCGGTTCGGATCGGCTCCGCTGCCTATTGCGAGGTGCGGCTGGCGGATAGCCCTCTGGCTGCGGAAGCGTGCAGGCTCCAGCGGCGCAGGCGCACCTGGCATCTTGTGCCCATCGGCTCCAAAGGCTCGATCTTGATCCAGGATCGGCCCATCGATGGCCCCTGTCCGCTACCGTTTGACGTGCCCTTCCGGATCGGGGCGATTTGTTTCACACTCCGACACAGCCGCTCGGCAGACCCGGACTGGGAGATGTACCGGGCGCACGCCCCGGTGCAAGGGCAGATTCAGACTGTCAGCGCGTTGCCCACGCCTCTGCCTGCCAGCGCCGTCAGGGCCGCGGCCATCGTGCCGGCTGTTCCACAACGGACCGTGGTCCACGAAGCGGCCATCCCCTCGACACCCCGGCTCGAGCCGTTACCGGAGCGAGCGCCAGGCCCCCGCCCGGTGAATCCATGGGAGGCACGGTGGAAGGCCGCGGGGGCCCGGCTCAAGGATGATCGCAAGCAGCCCGCGCCCGCCGGCAAGCTGCGGTCGGGACCGTCCGTGGACCGCTATCAGAGCATCCCTCTCAAGGAACCAATCGTTCCTTCCTCCACGATAGCCGAGACCGTCGGTTCGCCGTCGTGGTTGACAGGGTTTTCAGCTCATCCCCACACACCGACCACAACTCCAGCGTATCCGGCGCATCGTGGCGTACCACCTCGCTCGCGGCTCGATACCGACCTTCCCATCAAGACAGCAGCTCCACCCGTCGAGCCTACCATCCCAAAAGCAAGGCTTGAGGATTTCACACCCCGCGTTTGGCAGCCAGCTTCTGCATGGCGAACCCCCGATCAAGATCGGTCACTCGATGGATCATACCTCAACTTGCCGGAGGTCCGGATCGCGAGTGGCGATGATGTTCTCGACCACGCGGAAGCGGAACCCGAGAACGGCCCTGCGCCGATTGGCGATCCGCTGCCGGCGCCTTGGATTGAAGCCGATAGCCCGGTCGGCGAATCCGTGGAGGAACCCGGCGACCAGGCGGTCTGCCTGGGCGACGACCCGGTCGTGGAACACCAACCCGCGGTTGATGTGTGGGATTGTCAATCCGTTTGTGATCCATCCAGCCGGCTGCAATCTGAACCGCTGGAAGAATGCTCTGCCGCCGCACCGCTGGCACTTGAGCAACCAGAGCCGGAAGTTTTGCCCCTCGGTTCACTCGAGGAAGAAGTTTGGGATGATCCAGCCAGGATTGCCCCGCCAGGCGGCCGGGGCGTGGCGGAGACATCCTGGACGGATACAACCTCCTATCTCGAGATGGCCTCCGCCGAACTGATCGTCTCGACGTCCACGGAAGCCTGCGGGCACCCGCAGGCCAGTGTGTCTGAAAGCGAGGAAGGCGCACGGCGCCCGACCCTCCGTACCGCGACGCTTCTCGATCCTGGCACCCTACCCGCCGCAGACCGCCCGAGCGTTTCCGAGGAGGCAATGTGGCCCGGGAGCGCCTGGCAAGAGCCCAGGATCGACCCTCCGATCTCCAGAGCGAAAGCCGGATCGGACTTACCCTCGGCAAAGGACATCCTCGCTGCCGCTTCGGTGCGGCGGTCTGAAGGGTCAGGAAAACCGCTCCACCGGAACGATGAGGATCAAGGGAAACCCACCGAATGTCGGAATCCTGATCAATGGCTGCCCCCTCTCTGGCTGGTCTGGCCGCCCATGGCACTCCTGGTGATCGGTCTGGGAATGATGGGCTCGCTACTTTCCCTGCGATGGGCCGTGGATTCCTTCAACGCCTCGGTCGTCAGCCAGCGTCTTCTTGCCCGTTCCGAAAATCCGGGGAAGCAGAAACCTCTTCCCGAGTCGGTGGTGCCCCCGGGATCTTGCTGGTGGCAAACGACCCCACTTCACCTGGAGGAATGGGGAATTTACCTGGGACGGCAAAAGTTGGACGGAGATCGAACCGAGGAGGGTCGGGAACTGATCGAGGCGGCGGTCCGGATGTCACCTATCAGCCCGACGGCGAGATTGGCCCGAGCACAGCTCGCGGCAAGGTCGAGCAGACCGGCAAACGGGGTGCTTGGCCTCGGCCTCACGCGCGATGCTGTCAGCCTGGCCTTGAGTGCGCGGATACTTCGCCTCGCCGGGAAAAAAGAAGCCGCAATTCGAGTCTACCGGCAGGCGCTGCGGCTTGCTTGCAATAACGAACTTGCATCAGCATCAAAACCGACGTTCAACGACGAGCCCAACGCGCGCGATGAGCTCAGCGGTCGCCGCTATTTCCTCCCGGGAGAGACGACGGCTCGGACAGTTCTTCGGGAACTGGTCGCCAACGGCGGCCTGGCCCCTCAGGACTGGACCGAGGTCTTGCCCGGTCACCCTGTCGCCACGCTGGCGGCCGCTCGGCTGCTCCGCGAACGCGATCGGCCAGAGGCCCTATCCCTGCTCGAGCAGATTCTCAAGCATGAGCAAGAGATGGAGCCGGCAGATGCGGAAGGAGCCGTCCAGACCGCGGTGAGGGCAGAGGCTCATGCCTTGCTGTCCCAGTGGAAAGAAGCCGAGCAGCAGTATCATCAAGCCATTGACCAGATCAATGATCTCACGATCAAACGATCCTGGTGGTTCAACCTGGCGAGCGTGGCGATTCAGCTCAACGATGAGGCGCAACGCAAGGTCGCTCTCGAGGCGGCTCGCGAAGCCCCCACAAGTGATGACATCAGCCGAAGAGCACTTGAATTGCAGCGCGCATCCGACCCGCTGGGCCGGCTCCGATCGAGCGGTACGAAGGCCAACTGAGCGCAACGAAGGATCGATATTCCCGAGACGATTCGAAGGATAACAGCCATGGCGGTAATCAATGACGATGCCAGCTCTTCCGGGACCAGCCCGGCTTCTCCGTCACAACCTGCGCTAACTTTGCCAGTATTGCTTTCCCGGGCAGTCCGGGACCCGGCCGAGCGCATGACGGTACTTGGAGTTTGCCTCTGTTTGGCCCTCTTCGCCATCCTGTTTCGCGATAATCTCTGGCACTTTTACTACGCCTGGACCACTGATGATAACTATAGCCATGGGTTTCTCGTGCCGTTGCTCAGCATTTACTTTGCAAGCCAGGTGGTCCGCCGCGGGCCGGTGGAGGTTCAATCGGGCGTGACATCGGGGTCGATCCTGCTTGGAGTTGCCCTGCTGGGACGGCTTGTCACGATCCCTCTGCCGATTCCCTTCGTGGGCGATCTGGCGCTTCTGGTTGGTCTGGCGGGCATGTTCGCCCTGATCTTCGGGACCAGGGCTCTCAGTCGCTTCTGGTTCGTGTTTTTCTTCCTCGTCTTCATGGTTCCCTTGCCCATCGCCATGTACTCGAGAATCGCTTCACCGCTGCAGTTACTGGCCAGCCGGGTTGCATCGACCGTGATGAATTTGACGGGCGTTCCCGTCCTCTGCGAGGGCAATCACATAACCCTGCCAGGGGGAGTACAGATGTTCGTGGCCGAAGCGTGCAGCGGCATGCGGCAGATGACCGGGTTTCTCGCCCTGACCGCAGCCGTGGCTTACCTGACGGCTCGACCTATCTGGTACAGGCTGATCATTGTCCTCGCGGCATTGCCGGTTGCCTTGACCGCCAACGTGGCCCGCATCGTCCTGACAGGCTACATCATGCACTTCGTCAATCGCGACTACGCCTCGGGCACCTATCACACGCTCGAGGGGATTCTGATGATGGGTTTCGGGCTCTTGCTGCTGAATTTCGTCTGCTCGGTGTTAAACCAGCTTTGCCGCAACGATTCCGACAACGGACACGGTGATTCTTCAGGAACCTCGTCCGAATCCTTGCCGTCTCCGACGCGGTCACTTGCAGGACAAGCCATACTGAGCAGACCAGCCGGGTGGACAAGTGGGGGAATGTCGGAAAACCTGGTTAGTTATCGCGTACCCGAGGGTCAACCATGATTCAAAGCCACCGCTGTTTGTTTTGTGCCGGAATTCTTCTGGTCGGCCTGGTCGCACAGGGTGAGCTCACATACCTTAACCAGACAGAACGGCCTCCCCTGCGCCGATCACTGGCAACGATTTCCAAGGAAATGGGTGATTGGGTGGGTGAAGATGAGGACGTCGCTCCGGACATTGTCCAGCGGGCCCAGACCACCGAGTACCTCAACCGGGTTTACAGAAGCCGGACTCAGCCGGGATTGCAGCTCACCCTCTGGATCAATTACTCGGAGAAGGGAACGAACTTACGGCACACACCAGAGATATGCCTTCCGTCGGGAGGCTGGACCAAGATCGAATCGCAAACCAGAGTACTTACCACGGTTGGTCCTGATGGCCGTGAGCTGAGGATGACCCGGCTGGGCTACGAGCAAGGTGAACTGGTGAAGCAGGTGGGATTTTGGTATTACATTTTTGGTGAAGGTAAGCTGGAGAATTTTGTCCGGCAACTGCCGATCACCAGCCGGAGTAGCCACGGACAAACGACCCATGGCTCTTCGATGACCGTCGAGGTTTTTTATCCTGGGGAGCGTGATCCTGACGGCGACGCACTGCGAGAATTCGCACATGCCTTGCTGATTGAACTCGAGCCGGTACTCCCCCGCGATCGCGCTGAGTACTATGTTCCCTGAAACAGCCTCGCCAGCTAACGCAACCTGACAACTGGGAATTGACTTCATGAAACGCGCACTGATCAGCGGAATTACAGGTCAAGATGGTTCTTATCTCGCGGAGTTTCTCCTTGGCAAGGCGGATTACGAAGTTCATGGTCTGGTAAGACGATCCAGCTCTCTGAATCGCCAGCGAATCGATCATCTGTTCCGGTACGACTCCGGTGTGCGGGATCGTCTTCATCTTCATTACGCGGACCTGGCTGACGCCTCGAGTCTCTCCACCGTGATGGACCAGGTGCGACCCGATGAGGTCTACAACCTCGGTGCCCAGAGCCATGTTCGGGTCTCGTTCGACCAGCCGCTGTACACGGCCGATGCGGTCGGGCTGGGAACATTGCGCCTGCTCGAAGCGGTGCGGCAACTCAACCAGACCAAGCCGGTCAGGTTCTACCAGGCCTCCAGCTCTGAGATGTACGGTTCGGCGGCTCCGCCCCAGGGTCCGGACACCCCGTTCCATCCCCGCAGTCCGTACGCCTGCGCCAAGCTTTATGCTCACTGGCAGACCGTCAATTATCGGGAAGCTTACGGAATGTTTGCCTGCTCGGGAATCCTCTTCAACCACGAGAGCCCGCGCCGCGGTGAATCATTCGTGACCCGGAAAGTGACACTCGGGGCTACCCGCATCAAGGAAGGGTTGCAAAAGCGTCTCGTCATGGGCAATCTCGAAGCCAAGCGCGACTGGGGATTCGCCGGTGATTACGTGCGGGCCATGTGGATGATGCTTCAGCAAGATAAGCCCGACGACTACGTTGTCGCCACGGGTGAGACTCATTCGATACACGAGCTCCTCGAGCTCGCCTTTTCCCTCGTGGACATGGACTATCGCGATTACGTCGACTTCGATACCAAGTACACCCGGCCTTCCGAGGTCGACGTTCTGCTCGGCGACGCCAGCAAGGCGAAACAGATCCTGGGCTGGACGCCTGAAGTCGACTTCCGCGGCCTGATCAAGATGATGGTCGAGCATGACCTGGAACTGGCCCGGCGCGAGAAGCACGCCCAGTCGTTTCCAGGTCGCTGAGCAAGGCGCCAGGCGAGAGCTGATCAAGGATGATCGAGGCCAAGATGGAAACAGGGATAGGCACTGGATCGGTCGTCGTGGCTTGCCCGGATGCCCGGCCGCCCGCATACCAGGCCGCGATCGGCCTGCGGCGGGCGGGGTTGCTCCAGAGGTTCCTGACATCGTCGTATTACGATCCCGATGGACCGTTGGCAGGGCTTGCCCGCAAGCTTGCGCCGGGGCGTTTTTCAAGGCTGGAGAAGGTGCTGCTGCAACGGCATGATGCCGAGCTGCCGGCCGCCTTGGTTTCCATGGTCCCCACTGTCGACCTGTCGCTTCGACTCGAGGCCCGGCTCGCCGGGCGGCGGCAATCTCTCAAACGACGGCTCGCGCAAACTCGAACCACATGGTTCGATCGAAGGCTGGCCCGCCTGATAGCGAAAAACCGCCCCGAGGCGCTGGTGGTCTTCAGCGATGTCGGCTCGGGCGTCACGCTGCCGTTGTGCCGACGGCTGGGCATCCCCACCATCCTGAGCATGGTCCATGGTGACGTTCGGGAGGAGGTCGAGGTCCTGAGCAATGAGGCTGTGCTTTCCCCCGACTTCTTTCCACTCTATCTTGGCGACGGCGTTCTCGATCGCGATGAACTCGAATGGCTGCACAACCGCAGGCTGCGCGACATCGCACTGGCGGATCTGATTCTCGTACCTTCCGATCACATAGCCGGGACCCTCGAGAAGTATGGAACATCCCGGCAGAAAATCCGCGTTGTGCCATACGCCGCCGACTGTCGCCGGTTCGGTCCCTTACCAGGAAAGCGTCACGAGGAGAGCTGTACCTTTCTCTTCGCGGGGGGAGTCACCCAGCGCAAGGGCATCAAGTACCTGCTCGAGGCCTGGAGCCGTGTCCGGCGCCCGGGGTGGAAGCTGCAATTGCTCGGGCCGCTACCGAAGAACGCCGAGCCGCTCTCTTCGCGGCTCGAAGAGGTCGAGCTTCTGGGTAGAGTCGCCCACGCCGACGTGCCCGCGCGGATGGCTGCGGCGGACGTGTTCGTCTTTCCTTCACTCTTCGAGGGTTCGGCCGTGGTCACCTATGAAGCCCTTGCCTGCGGTCTGCCTTGCATCGTCACGCCCGCGGCAGGGTCGGTGGTCCGCGACGAGATCGAGGGTTTTGTGGTCGAGCCGCGTGATGTTGATGGACTGGCATCGCGCATGAAGCAGCTTGGTGGCTCGCCCGCATTGCGAGCGCGAATCTCAGCCTCGGCACGCAGCCGGGCGTTGGAATTCGACTGGCCGCGCTACCACAGAGACGTTACCGATGCCATCGAAATGTCCGTGTGCAAAACCGTGGACGCGGTCCCTCGTGATAGCGGCATGAGGACGCCTGAAGCATGCCAGATTCTCCTACCCAGGTGAGGGCTTCGTTCAGAAAGACGAGGATTAACGATTCATCCGAGCGTGTCCCCTGGATGCTTTCCGGCCATTGCATAGAGCGTTTTTCTCTGGCTCGAGGATGAGGTTGGTCTATCAGGCCCTGCCCAGGTTTCTGTGAGGATTGCCTTTGGAGATTCCAGGCTAGACGCCATTCGATTCAGATGAGGTGCTTCATGGATGAACGGGTTTTCCCGATCGCAATAATCGGAATTATGCTTGGCTATTTCTTAGTTCATGTGTTCTCGCGGAAATTTGACGCGTTCTCGCCGGTGTGGCTGTTTCTTGTCGGATACATGCAAGTTTACGTGGTCCAGGCGCTTTCCTATCATGATTGGGCCCTTCAGATTCGAGGCAAGGAACTCGTTACCGCCGCTGGTTGGCGTTCGCTCTGGGCGCTTGTGTGGTTCCTGTTCGTATACCACCTTGGGATCGGACGCCGGATTGCTTCCGGCCTGCCAAAGCCTCCCCGGGGGTGGTCAGGTTCCATGGTCGCCACGGTTTCGCCAGTCCTCATTCTCTGGGGGCTCTTCTGCGCCGGGGTCGTGATCAGCGGAAGGCTCCAGAGCGAGGATTCGATCTCGGCGGAGGAATCGTTATTCCGGTCGTTCCCATTCGTGATGATGGTTGCAGCTATCTTGCTCATCGTCACGGGTCGTTCCCTGCTTTCACCCAAGCCGTGGTTCTTCGCCGCAGGAGTCGCGACCGCGGCTGCTTATGTAGCCATATGGATGTTCAACGGCAAGCGTTCTCACTCGCTCATCGGTGTGCTGGCCGCGGTCTGCGCCAGCTATATACCGCAGCTCAAGCGTCCATCGTGGCCCGTCTTGATGGCGACTTCCTTCGCCGGAATCCTGGTGGTGACGCTCGCCATCGGCTGGAGGGGCAACAATGACTATGAGTTCTCGGTAGCCGGGTTTACCCAGTACATCTCCGAGTTCAAGCTGGAGAAGACGCTCGAGAGCCTGAACCTGAAGGACTTCGAGGGGGAATCGGGGTTCGCGACCTATGAAACGACGGAATACGGCGGCTTCCTGCTCATGATGGACACAGTTCCAGATAAATCCGAATATGACTACGGAGAAAACTATTTAAGGACATTTTCAACGTTCATTCCTCGAATCCTCTGGCCTACCAAGCCGGTGTTTGGCCGCAGGCAGTGGATCAGCGCGTGGATTGCCGGTTCGGAGATGGATCGGAGCGAAGAATTCACCGGCCCGGCAATCGGGATTCTCGGAGCGACGCAATTGAATGGTGGTGCTGTCGGCACTCTGGTTGTCCTCGCATGCGTCGCATCTCTGTTGCGCACTGCATATGAGTATTTTCGCATTTTCTCAGAAGTGCCCTGGGTTCAATTCTGGTGGGCGATCACCTTTTTCAACGCCTGGTTCATGGTTGTCAACGACGATCCCATGGTCTGGTTCTACTACAACTGGGGATTCTCGACGTTCCCCGTCGTCGTGTGCTTTTGGTGGGCGCTCAAATTCGTTACACCTGAGGCGGGACCGACATTATCTGCAACCGACGCCGGATGGAGTTTCTCGGTTTGAGCGGCAGTGTGAAGGAGAACATCTTGATCCTTGCTATTTGCTTCACCAACTTCGGCCCCTACCACCTGGCGCGATTGCGGGCCCTGGCGACCCGGCTGCGCGAGCGCGGCGACTGCCTGATCGCCTACGAGATGGCCGGTACCGAGCGAACCTATCCGTGGGAGCGTCCGAAACAGGCCGAGCCCTTCGACTGGATCACCTTTTTCCCGGATCGTGTTCTCGAGAACTTGACATCCAGCGATTGTGCCCATGCCATCGTCCGGGCACTCAACCGCGACCGGCCCGACGCCGTGGGCATCGTCGGCTATGCCCGGCCGGAGTCAATGGCCGCGGCCCGCTGGAGCCGGCGAAATGGCCGGACGGCGATCTTGATGTCCGAAAGCCAGGCGATCGACCGGCCCCGAACCTGGTGGAAAGAGCTGGTCAAACGACGCCGAGTCTGCCTGTTTGACGCGGCGGTTGTAGGTGGTCCGCGCCATCAAGATTACCTCGTCGATCTCGGGATGGTGGCCGATCGTATCGCCTTCGGTTACAACGCCGTGGACAACGCGTTTTATCGCAAGCAGGTGGATTTCTGGCACGATCATGCCGACAAGCAGGGCCTGCCAAGCTCTTCATTTTTCTTGACGGTCTGCCGCTTCGTCCCCGAGAAAAACTTGCTTCGCCTGATCGAGGCCTTCACCCGTTATCGTGACCAGGCAAGCGTTGATCAAGCCTGGGACCTGGTTCTCTGCGGCAACGGTTCTCAGGCCGGCTTGATCGAGGCGGCGATCCTGCGGAGCGGTCATGCCAGCGCCATCCACCGACCGGGCTTCTTGCAGGCCGATGCCCTGGCTCGATGGTATGCCCATGCCGGAGCCTTTGTTTTACCCAGCCTCTCCGAGCCCTGGGGCCTCGTCGTCAACGAAGCGGCCAGCTCCGGCCTTCCCCTGCTGGTTTCGAATCGTGCCGGCTGCGCGCCCACCTTGGTGCCCGAAGACGAGGCAGGCACGGGCGCCCAGTTCGATCCGACGGACATCGAGGAAATTTGTCAGAAGTTGACATGGTTGAGCTCACTGCCGGAAGACGAACGCAGGTCCATGGGAGAGCGTGCCGCCACAATCGTGAACTTGTGGGGGCCGGAGCGCTTCGCCCAGGGCACTCTCGAGGCGCTCGAGCTGGCGGAGCGATCGCCGCGGTCCACCGGGACTCTGAGCCTGGAAATATCGAGATAACCTCATGAGTGACACGCAAACAGCCGTCAAGCGACCTCAACCTGGCTCTTCGTCCGGGCAGTCCCGGTGGCTCCATCTTTGTAACGGCCTGGACCCGATCCGCGACGGGGGCATGGTCCCGAGCATCCTGGGCATCACCGGCGCACTGCGCCGATTGGGAGGCGATGTCGGCATCGTCACGCCCACTCCTTCACGCCTGGACTGCCTGCCGACTGAATCGCTGCGGAATCTGAGAGGCCCCGAGACCGACCTCGAAGCCGCCGTGCGCGCGGCCGAGGTGGTCCATCTGCACGGGCTCTGGCAAGGTCACACCCGGCGCGGGGCGAAGGCGGCTCGCGGCGCCCAGGTTCCCTACCTGATCACCGCGCACGGCATGGCCGAACCCTGGGCCTTGCGTCACAAGCGGTGGAAGAAGAGGCTCTACCTGGCGCTTGTCGAATCGAGGAATCTGCGTCAAGCGGCTTGCCTGCACGCGCTGTCGCGTCCCGAGATCGGCCACCTGCGGCGGCTGGCTCCCTGGACGCCCATCTGCTTCATTCCCAACGGTGTGGACCTGGAATTCTTCGACAATCTGCCCGCGCGCGCGGTTCTCGAGCAGCGGCATCCCGAGCTCAAGGGCAAGTTTGTGCTTCTCTTTTTCGGGCGTGTTCATGTGAAGAAAGGACTCGATCTACTGGCCGAGGCTATGGGCCGCGCCGTACCGAACTTCCCCGATTTGCACCTTGTGCTTGCCGGCAAGGATGACGGTGCCTGGAAACCGTTCTCGGAACGGATGGACACGCTGGGGCTATCCGGGCATGTGACTTACGTCGGTCACGTGGGAGGCGAACACGCGCGGGAGGTTTGGGCGGCAGCCGATGCGTTCATCTTGCCCAGCTATAGCGAAGGCTTCAGCATGGCGATCCTCGAAGCGCTGGCCTGTTCACTTCCCTGCCTGATCACGACGGCTTGCCACTTCCCCGAGCTGGCCGATGCCGAGGGAGCCATCGTGGTCAATCCGGAGGCAGGCGAGGTTGCCCGGGGCCTCCTCGGCTTGCTCGAAAGAACGCACACGGAACGCCGCCGACTGGGAGAGCGCGGGCGACGGCTCGTCGAAGGCCAGTACACCTGGGACCAGCAAGCGCATCGTCTCGCCTCTGTGTATGAATGGCTTGGCGGCGGCGGAGCACAGCCGGAATGCGTTATCCGGTGAGCCACCATTCCGCGAGGATCTTCCTGGAAAACGACTCATTGCGTGTGGAGGAGACCAGCATGTCTCTGGCCGATCCATTGGTTCAGGAGCCGACCTTTGTCTCAAGGACCACGACGCGCCGCGGCCCGGTCAAGGCACCCATCAGCGTGATCGTGCCGGTCAAGAATGAAGCTGAGAACCTCCGTCGCTGTCTTCCTGCGCTCGATTGGGCGAATGAGGTCTTCGTCATCGACAGCCAGAGCAGCGACGAAACAGCCGAGGTTGCCGCGAGTTTCGGGGCCTCTGTCATCCAGTTTCATTTCAACGGCAGCTATCCCAAGAAGAAAAACTGGGCCCTGGAGAACGTCCCGCTCCGCAATGACTGGGTGTTGATCGTCGACGCCGATGAGGTGGTTGTGCCCGAGCTGGCGGTAGAGATTGCGCGCCGGATCGAAATGAACGAGGCCGAGGGCTACTACCTCAATTCGAAATACTTCTTCCTGGGTCGACGCATTCGCCACTGTGGCTACTCGGAATGCTGGAACCTGCGGCTGTTTCAACATCGTCTCGGACGCTACGAGAAGATGCCCGATCACACGGGCGGACGGACTGGCGATAACGAAGCCCATGAACACGTCGAGCTCAAGGGGCGAGCCTTGCGCTTGAGCCAGGAGCTCGATCATCACGCCTATCCTACAGTCGCCACGTGGGTCGAGAAGCACAATCGCTATGCCGTCTGGGAGGCGGCGATGTATGAGCGATTCCTGAGCGAGCCCGTCCCCGCGACGATTGGCCGGGGCAAGCAGTTCAAGCGCTGGCTCAAGAAAGTTTACCTTCGTCTGCCGATGCGTCCCCTGGTTCGCTTTATCTATTCCTATGTCTTCCGCCTTGGCTTCCTTGACGGCCAACCGGGCCTGGTCTTTTGCACCCTACTGGCCTTCTATGACTTCCTCGCCTGGGCGAATGTCTATGAGCAGCAAGTCGCGCAAGCCAGTCAGAGTTCATCCGCGAAGTCGATGGGATGAAAGAAAACGACCGCCCGGGGGAGAGGCGGTCGTTTCGGTCTTCGATCGTCAAACAGATCAGCCGATCGGATCAGGAGCTTGAGCTACTACTCGACGAGCTTGCCGGAGGCACGTACGTGCCGGCCAAGGGTATGGCATTGAACTGATCAGCGCCGATGATGGCGATCTGCGAACTGGTCAACCCGATCTGAAGCTCGGCCAGGGGCGAAACCCAGAGTCTCTGCCCCGCGCTGATCTGGTCGACCTCGCCAGTCTGGTTGTTCTCGATAAAGATCCCCTGGGGATAAAACGCATTGCCCTGGGGAATCGCATCGTACTGGACGGCAGTTATGGGTATCAACTGAGAGGTGCTTAGCCCCATCACGGTGGCCACCGGTACCGACACAACATGGTTGTAACCGCCGCTGTACTCCGAGATTTCACCCGTTGATTGATTCTGGAGATAAACTTGCTGCGGGAAGTAATCCGAACCCAGGGGAATCTCGTTGAACTGACTGGCGGTGATGACCGTGAGCTGCGCCGGGGTGATATTCATGGCCGTCGCAACGGGCACCGAGATCAAGTGACGCTCGCCCCCACCATAAATGTCGATCTCTCCGGTTTGTGCGTTTTGTAGAAGCATATCTTCGGGGAAGTAATCGTTGCTCTTGGAAACCTTGCCGTACTGTTCGGCGGTGATTGTGACCACGTTGTTACCGTTCAGTCCCATCTTGTTGGCCACGGGAACCGATACCAGGTGAAATTCTCCGCCGGAGTACTGGGAGATTTCCCCCGTCTGGGCATTTCGCAAGTACATCCCCGTCGGGAAGTAATCCGAACCCAGAGGGATCAGACTGAAATTGGCGTTGGTCACCGGAGTCACCTGCGCCTGGGTGATTCCCATCTTGGCCGCGACGGGCGGCGAAATGAGATGGCGAGTGCCGCCGCTGTACTGGTCGATCTCACCCGATTCCGAATTCTGGATGTATGTGCCGTCGGGGAAGGTCGGCGGCGTGGGGGTAGGGGTCGGGGTCGGGGTTGGGGTCGGGGTTGGGGTGGCTGTTGTGGTTGATGTCGAGGTTGTCAATGTGGAGGTCGGTGTTGGTGTCGCAGTCGTTGTGGATGTTGAGGTCGAGGTTGGCGTTGGGGTCGCGGTTGTCGTTGTAGAACTTGAGGTTGAGGTTGGCGTTGTACTCGAGCTCGTCGTCGAGGTTGCAGAGCTAGAGCTTGACGACGTGGAGTTCGAGCTCGTCGTCGTGGACGTGGAGGTAGGCGTCGGTGTCGTCGTTGTGGACGTCGACGTCGGGGATGTTGTGGTCGTGGTCGGAGATGTCGAAGTCGAGTTGGAAGATGTACTGGTCGAAGTCGGCGAGGAGGTCGTTACACCAGCGGGCCACGATTGGCTCGTCGACGACGAAGTGGTCGTCGATGTTGGGGTCGCCGTAGTCGTGGTTGGTGAGGACGTCTCCGTGGTGCTGGTACTTGCTGCTGCCGTGGATGAACTCGGGGTCGCCGTTGTGGTCGTTGAGGTCGGAGTTGCGGTTGCTGTTAACTCGGGGGTGGAGGTCGCGGAGGCCGTGCTCCCGTTGACCGTCGTCTGAACATTGATCGGAACGTTGATCATGGGCGCCTGGGCCTGGGCCTGGGCTCGCGCCTCGATGAAGTTCAGGCGAGCTGCGCCACTGGCCGCGCGTGAGGTTGTGGATGACGCACCACGCGGACGTGAACAGCCTTGTGGAGCACGCTGGCATGATGGCTGGCGGAGAGCAGGACCCGTCCTTCGAGATCCTCCATGCTAGCCTCAAAACTCAACTTGCGACGTGAAGCCTCGCGTGCTGAACGGTTCGTGGCAACATCGTGGAACATGGCCCCTGAGCCCTCCTGGCTGAAAGGTCTCAAGGGGAGTTTGCCGGCAAATCACTCTATTCCGGAGAACCGTGATTTGCGGAAAACTCCGCGCTTGAGCATATCGTTTCATTGTCGGCACCAAGCCGGGAAATCTTGAGAAAGAATTCGCTCGTCTTGCCGCTAGCTGCTGCAAGGATCAACTTGCGAAAGCGGAGCGATCAGAGAAGGAATGGCAATCATTCTTCTCGTGAGGCACAGCTCTCTGATGTTCGAATGGCTTTGAGATGTGCCAGCCCTGCGAGATTTTCTTGAGGGCGCGGACCGCGAGCGGTTGTTGGCCGTCAACTGGCCATGTTCAATTCGGGCGTGCAGAGCCGAATGGGGATGTGGCGGAAGGGGTCGGTGGCGTGGTGGGCATGGAACTGGCACCTGGCGGAGATGCCGCGGACTCCCGTGCGGCCGCGGCGCCCTCGGCCTGGTTGAGCATCCCCTGAATCAGCCCGGGGGCGCCCAGAGCCAGCAATAAATCGGCCTGGGCCTGGGTTGCAGCCCAGGTTGCATCAATCTCCGCGGTCTTCAACTGAATCAGCCGCTGCCGCGCCTGGATCAGCTTGGTCAGATCGGTTTGACCCTGCTCAAAGAGACGCTCAAGCTTGGCCACTTCCTGGGTCAGCTCGTTGGTCAATCCCACGGTTTCCTTGACGAGTTCCGAAGCCCCATTCCACTTGGCGAGGGAAGAGCGCACTTGCGCCACAGCGCGTTGCCGGGCCTGTTCCAGAGCTTGGTGAGCCCGTTGATGTTCGGCATGACGCTGGTTGACCAGAGGCTTACCGTTATTCCAGATCGGGATTGGCGTGATGTAGACCAATCCGATGTACTGAATACCGGCCTCGTCCATGGAGTACTGGGGGCCGATGATCGGACTGGGAATTCGGTCAGCACGGGCGAGGTTCTCCGCGGCCTTTGTCCCCGTGACCCCCGCCTGCGCCGCGAGAATGTCAGGGCGGCACTGGAGCGCCAGGTCCACAAATTCTTGCTCCTTGACGGGGGGAATGAATGGCGGGAGCGTGAATTCGCCAAGCGGTTCGGCGGCTCCGGCCGATTCGGGGATGCCGATCTGGTTCCGCAAGTCGGTCAAGGCCGTGATGTAATCCTGGTCGGCGGCTTTCACGAGCTGGCGAGTGGCCTGGTTCTCGACACGCGCCAGAACTACGTCAGCGGCGGGAACCTGGTTTGCCTCGAGCCGCCGTTCCAGCGTTTTCAAGAGCCTGTCGTTGAAATCGGCCAGCTCGGTGGCCACTCTCAGCCGCTCGCGCCGGTAGGCGGCCGTTTCAAAGAAGCGATAGGCCTGAACCAGCGCCAGGAGCTCGGCCTGCACCACGGTCCAGTGCTGTTGATCATAGGCCGCCTGGGCGATGTGGTAGCGGTGCGTCGTCTGGTGCCCGAGCTCGATCGGTTGCCGCAGCGACAGGTAAAAGTAAAACTGTCCGAAATGATAATAACCTGTCGAGTTATGCGTACCGCCGCCGCCGAACGGGTTGGCCGGAATCAGGGTGATCGGCCGCAAATCGCACCAGAGCGTGGGGTTCAGCGTTGTGGGAAAGTGCCGCGCCACCTCCACGGACTCAGGGGATGGCGTCGTCGCATTACCCAATCGCAGCGTGGCGAGGTCGGGATTGCTGGTCAGCGTTCCGTAAAGGGCGGCTTGCAGACTGATCGACTGTCTGCCCACCGAAGGTACGCTATCACGCGGCACGCTCGCAGCAGGTATGAGAGGGGCAACGCCTGGATCGAGGGGCGCCCGAACTTGGCCCGGACCTGCTTGCGTGCGCCGGACGGGAGGATCGACGCGTGAAGTTCGGGATGTAGTCGGTGAAACTGCCGGATTACGCGGAGTCGCCGCGGCCCCTTCCTGCGTCATCTCGTCCGCGTTGACTTGCTCTCCTCCAGGAAGAGCCCCGAACGAGATCAACAAGCCAATGGCGATGAAACCGCGCATGGTCACGCATCCTGCATAAGTTTCCTCGACTCTCGAGATCTCCCATCCATGATTGATCTCGTGGCGCACGGGACGCCCGTCGAGCTAAACTGCTCTACGATCATCCATCGGCTGGTAGGGATCTAGTGTTTGATCTGGAAAGCTAAATTCGGCAGCGTAATGAACCAAATAGCGTAGGCGTTGCAGATTTTACCAGCCGGACATTAGTGCTAGGCCCGTCTGGCTCCCTCAGAACCGCTTATCTTGGGTAGACCTTTGCCGGGTCAGATGCCGCCGGTCGCTTGACAGCATCGGCGAGCAGGTCTTGCAAGGCATAGACATTGAGACTCCCCTCACGGAGCCGTTCCATGGCCGCGACGGCGGCACGAGCGCCGGCGATGGTGGTGATGCAAGGCACGCCGTGGCTGACGGCACTGGCGCGGATGCGGCCCTCGTCGGTCCGCGCTCCCTTCCCACTGGGTGTGTTGACGATCAGATCAATTGTACCGTTGGCAAGGTGATCTAGCAGGTTGGGGCGACCTTCGCGAATCTTGCGAATCGGGTTGACTTCGATCCCGTGCTCGAGAAGCGTGCCAACCGTCCCGCTAGTTCCGATCAGGTGAAAACCCATGGTCGAGAGTCGCCGGGCAATGGGGACGACAGCCTGCCGATCGCGTGCGGCCACACTCACAAACACGGTGCCGCGTGACGGCAACCGACTGAGCGCCGCGAGCTGGCTCTTCGCAAAGGCCGAGGCAAAGTCGGTGTCGATGCCCATGACCTCGCCGGTCGAGCGCATCTCCGGGCCTAGCACGATGTCCACGCCGGGGAACTTCGCGAACGGGAACACGGCCTCCTTGACCGACACATAATGGGGAATCGGCTCGCAGGTGACTCCCTGATTCTCCAGCGATCTGCCGACCATGACCCGGGCCGCGACCTGGGCGAGATTCAGCCCCGTCGCCTTGGAGACGAACGGAACCGTCCGCGAGGCTCTTGGGTTGACTTCCAGAACGTAAATCTCGCCCTCTTTGACGGCGAATTGAATGTTCATCAGCCCTCGGACCTCGAGTGCCTGGGCCAGCGCGTAAGTTTGCGCCTTCAACTCGGCGATGATCGATTCCGGAAGCGAGAAGGGCGGGATGGCGCAGGCGCTGTCGCCGGAGTGAATTCCCGCTTCCTCGATGTGCTCCATCACGCCGCCCACGATGGTCCGGAGACCGTCACAGACGGCGTCGACATCGACCTCGATGGCGTCTTCCAGGAACTTGTCGATCAGGATCGGGTGTTCCGGGCTGGCCTCGAAGGCCTCGGCCATGTAGCGGTCGAGGCTGTGCTGGTCGTAGACAATCTCCATGGCCCGGCCGCCCAGGACGAAGCTGGGGCGGACGACCACCGGATAGCCGATCCGGTCGGCGATGCGCCTGGCTTCTTCGTAGCGGGTGGCCGAAGCGTTGGGCGGCTGTCGCAATCCGAGACGTTCAATCACCAGCCGAAACCGCTCGCGGTCCTCGGCCAGGTCGATGCTCTCGGGGCTGGTCCCGATGATCGGCACTCCCTGAGCCTCAAGCGCCTTGGCCAGATTCAGCGGGGTCTGGCCGCCAAACTGGACAATGACCCCCTGGGGTTGAACGCGGGCGCAGATGTTGAGCACGTCCTCGACCGTCAGCGGCTCGAAGAACAGGCGGTCGGATGTGTCGTAGTCGGTGCTGACCGTCTCGGGATTGGAGTTGACCATCACCACCTCGAAGCCGTCAGCCTTGAGCGCGAAGGCCGCCTGACAACAGCAATAGTCAAACTCGATCCCCTGGCCGATCCGGTTGGGGCCGCCTCCGAGAATCATGATCCGGGGCCGGTCGCCGACCCGCGCCTCGTCTTCGCGTTCGTAAGTCGAATAATAGTAAGGAGTGACCGCCTCGAATTCCGCGGCGCAGGTGTCGACCAGCTTGAACGTGGCGAGGATGCCCCGCCGCTGGCGCTCGAGCCGAACCTCGCCCTCGGTGGTGTCCCAGAGCGTGGCCAGTTGCCGGTCGGAGAATCCGTTCCGCTTGGCGAGCCGGATCAGCTCGTCGCTGGCCTCGTCCAGCGACCTCGCCTGGCGCAGCCTGCCCTCGATCTGCACCAGCTCGTCGATGCTCGCCAGAAACCAGGGGTCGATTCCCGTGATCGCGTGGATTTGATCCACGTCCATCCCCGCCAGAAACGCATAGCGGATGTACCAGATGCGCTCGGTGTTGGGGACCGCGAGCCTGGACCGGATCTCATCATCGGTGGGCTGACGCGGGGTGCCCCAGAGGTCTTTCTTGTCGCAGCCCAGGCCGAACCGGCCAACCTCCAGCCCGCGCAGAGCTTTCTGGAGCGACTCTTTGAACGTGCGGCCAATGGCCATGACCTCGCCGACCGACTTCATCTGAGTGGTCAGCACCGGATCGGCGTCGGGGAATTTCTCGAACGCCCAGCGGGGAACTTTTGTGACCACGTAATCGATCGTCGGCTCGAAGCAAGCCGGCGTTTCGCGGGTGATGTCGTTGCGAATCTCGTCGAGCCGGAAACCGACAGCCAGCTTGGCCGCGATCTTGGCGATGGGAAAACCGGTCGCCTTGCTGGCCAGCGCGCTCGATCGGCTGACCCGCGGGTTCATCTCGATGACGATCATCCGACCGTCACGGGGATTGATCGCGAACTGGACGTTCGAGCCGCCAGTCTCGACGCCGATCACTCGCAGGATCGCCAGCGAGGCGTCGCGCATTCGCTGGTATTCCTTGTCCGTCAAGGTCTGCGCCGGGGCGACCGTGATGCTGTCTCCCGTGTGAATGCCCATGGGATCGAAATTCTCGATGGAGCAGACGATCACGGCGTTGTCGGCGCAGTCGCGCATGACCTCCATCTCATACTCTTTCCAGCCGATGACGCTCTCCTCGATCAGCACCGAGTGCACCGGAGACAGCTCGATCGCATAGGCGACCATGCGATCGAACTCCTCGCGATTGTAGGCGATGCCCCCGCCCGAGCCACCCAGCGTGAAACTGGGCCGCAACACGCAGGGCAGGCCGATCTGGTCGCGGATGCCGCGGGCCTCGTCGAGATTGTGAGCAAGCTCGCTGGTGGCGCTCTCCAGGCCGATTTCTTGCATGCAGCGCTTGAACAGATCACGGTCCTCGGCCTTGCGAATGGCCTCGGCGGTGGCCCCGATCAGGGTACAGCCATGGCGGGCCAGCGCGCCAGACTCGTGGAGTGCCATGCCGACATTCAGGCCCGTTTGACCACCCAGGGTCGGCAGCACGGCGTCCGGCTTCTCGACCGCCAGGATTTGCTCGACAGTCTCCGGGGTGATCGGCTCGATGTAGGTGCGATCGGCCATCTCGGGGTCGGTCATGATCGTGGCCGGGTTAGAATTGACCAGCACGACCTTGTAGCCCTCCTCGCGGAGTGCCTTGCACGCCTGGGTTCCCGAGTAGTCAAACTCGCAAGCCTGGCCGATCACAATTGGCCCGGCACCTATGATCAAAATTTTGTGGATATCCGTACGTTTGGGCACTGGTGGATCGCTCTCGCCTCGGTTTTCTCGCGGGTGCAACAGGTCAAGGCCGGGCGCCGCGGCGAGCGGCGAGGCCGCCTGTACCGGACGCGCATCGGGCCGCGCTCGCCCGGAAAATTCAAGGTGCGGCGCGGCCCGGAAAATTTTCTGATCATAGCACTCCAGACCCGAACTCGACAAGTGCTGACCCGGCGCGCGGAATAATCAAAGTGCGTTAATACGTTGCTCGCTTGGCTGACTGCCAGGTCTGCCTTGAAAGAGGCTCAAAGCCAGGGCCCGCCCGGTGTCGAGTGGCAGAACCACGCCGGAAACTTCGGGAAGATCGCCGCCAGAACCTGGACGCACCCGTCAATGTGGGGGATATTCAGGGTTCTCCCCCCAACCTGCCGGAGAACCAGGCCATGTCAACCCGACGAATGTCCATGCTCTGCTGGCTTCTCTTGAGCACCAGCGCCACGGTGGCGGCCCGGGCACAGCACCAGGCGCCTCGGGAAATCCCCCCGGCGATCGGGCCTCATGTCGGCCTCACCGCGGAGGCTTTCGCCGGGGCACGATCGTTCCGTGGCGATGACAAGATTGTCATGACGCACGATTTCTACTGGTACGATGTCACGACCGGGTCCCACATCCGCAACGACGACGGCAGCGATGCCCTCACAACCCATCCGGCCACGCTCGACGATTTCACTTACAAATCGGTGGCCTGGCACAAGCGGCAGCTCAGCGGCATGATGGCCGCGGGCATCGACGTCGTCTTGCCGGTTTACTGGGGAGCGCCTTCCGAGCAGGCGCCGGACGCCCGGTTGCACTGGAGCTTCGCTGGCTTGCCGCCGCTGGTGAAAGCCGCCGAGGAACTGATCCAGGAGGGCAAACAACCGCCGGCCTTCGGCCTCTTCTACGACACGTCCACCCTGCGACATAACTCGTGGAACGTGCATGCCGACCTCACCACCGACTACGGCAAACG
Organism: uncultured Planctomycetaceae bacterium; assembly: GCA_963797295.1. GTDB lineage: Bacteria > Planctomycetota > Planctomycetia > Isosphaerales > Isosphaeraceae > Aquisphaera. The sequence continues at coordinate 332,301 of CAWCPP010000045.1, read as the reverse complement.
CTGGTTTTACGCCAGCATCCGCGACTTCTTCTCGCTCATTCCCCCGCGACTATGGGCCCTCATCGACGGCCGGCCGATCGTCGTCCTGTACTCGGCGAGCTTTGCCCGGGCGCATGATCAGGGCTGCATCGACTTCGTCAAGTCGGAGTTCCCCCGCCAGTTCGCCGGCCGGGTGCCGTACATCATCCGCGAGGTGTCCTGGCGCGTGAAGGCCGATAACGTGTACGCCTGGGGAGGCGCGGTGCATCCGAACTTTCTGGGCGTTGCCGAGATCGGCCCGGGCTATGACCACTCTGCGGTGCCCGGGCGATCGCCGCTCGTCGTCGCGCGTGAGGGCGGGAAGTTCTATGAAAAAGCCTGGCTCAGTGTTCTCAAACGCGCCCCGAAGATCGTGATCCTCGAGACCTGGAACGAGTTTCACGAGGGAACCAGCATTGCCGATTCGCGCGAGCATGGCCGCCAGTACATCGAGCTGACTCGCAAGTATGTGGACCAGTTCCGCCAAGGCGTCATCCCGCCGGCCAGCGACGGACCGTTCCGCGGAGCGAGGTCGGTCGAGGTGGCACTGGGCAAGATCAACATGGAGCACGGTCTCAAGCTCGTCGAGAACACCGACGGCCTGACCGCACCGACCAGCGCGGCGGGCGTGCCCTGCCGCCAGTCGCGCCAGGGCACGGAAGCCGGGCGGTACATCTACTTTCAAATCGACGACAGCTTCAAGTGGACGCGCACCATGGACGTGACCGTCGCGGTCGACTACTACGATGGCGACTCGGGCAGCTTCACCGTGCAATACGACTCCCACGACCCGGCCGCCACCCTGGACGGTGCCTACAAGGACTGCGCGAAACAGGTGGCTCTGCACGGGACCCACGCCTGGAAAACCGCTCGTTTCGCCCTGCCGCAAGCGCGACTGGACGGCTCGCAGAACGGCGGTGCCGACTTCCGGATCGCCGTCAATGCTCCCGAGCTCTTCATTCACAAGGTCGTTGTCGAGCGGTGGATTGCGCTGAGAGGAAACGTCAATGAGCTGGCATGTATGTAACACGTCGCAAAACTTCAATCTTGATCGAGCGTACGGATCGTCCAGGTTTCCCATTTGGGCTCTGCTCGCTGCCTTCGCTTCGTGCACTCCAGCCACCGATTGGGAGCCGAACCAGACCCAACGCCCAGAGTCTCACACCGAATCAGCGACCGGCAGGCCGGGGGCCGGCGCCAGTTCATTCGTCTGGCTGGAGGGAGAACAGCCTTCCTCCGCCAATGTCAAACTCAACCTGGCCGGCTGGGGGAACAAGCAGTTCCTGTCCGGTGAGAAGTGGCTTCATCTCTCGATCGATTCCGACAAGATCGTGAAGGAACTGCCCGCTGATGGCGGGAGGGTCCGGTATGATTTCGACGTCAAGGACGACGGCGATCTCGCCATCTGGGTGCGCATCGGCTTCGAGTTCGCGCGCTCTCCGTTCGACTGGCGGATCGACCAGGGGCCTTGGACCTCTGTCAGCCCCGACGAGCCTACCAGCGACCTGATGGAGATCGACTTCTTCTGCGAGGTGGCCTGGCTCAAGCTGGGCCACCACACGCTGGAACGCGGTCACCATCAGCTCGAGTTCCGCTTGCCCGAGACCAAGGATGCCAAGGGCCAGTACCAGCGCGTCCTCTTTGCCCTCGACGCCGTCTGCGTCTGCTCGGATACCTTTGCCCCCAACGGCAAGTTCAAGCCGGGCGAGGACGGCCGCGAGGCCCGCGACCGCGAGGCCGAGAACGTGGTGTTTCAATTTCCCGAGCCAGGTCCGAACGGCGCACGCTCCGCACTTCCCCTGAATGGCCTCTGGGAAATTTGCCGGGACGATGAACAGCAGCCGGGCCCGGTGGCCGAGCCCATCGGCAAGCTCCCCGCACATCCGGTCTGGCGGGCGATTGCCGTGCCGGGTGACAAGAATACCTTGCGGCCTGACCTCGTGTTTGCCCATCGAGTTTGGTACCGCGCCCGCGTGAATGCTCCCACAGCCGCCTCGGGACGTTCCTTCTTCCTGGTCTTTCCCCAGAACAACCTGAACACAACCGTCTATGTGAACGGGATTGTTTGCGGTTTCGACAAGAACCCGTTCGCCCGGGTTCAGATCGATGTCAGCAAGGCTATAAAGCCGGGACTCAACGAGGTTCTCGTGGGCATTCGCGATGCCTGGTATGGCTTCTCGGCAAGCCCCACCAACCCTATGAAGCTCCGTCGCAAGTGGAACTTGCCGAAGAAGTTCTTCGGCGATGGTTTCCAGGATCTGGCCTACCCGATCTGGAACCATCCCGAGTCGGGAATTCTGGTCACGCCCACGCTGGTCTCGGCCGGTCCCACATACGTTGCCGATGTCTTCTGCAAGCCCTCGGTCGCTCGCCAGGCATTGGCGGTTGACGTGACGCTGGCTAACCCCGGAAGCCAGGCTGCGGCCGGTGAGGTCGTCTGCGAGGCCGTGGGCGGCGATGACAAGGTCGAGAAGGTCCTTGGTCCCTTGCCATTTCAGCTCGACGCGGGCAAGGAGGCCACGCTCGCGCTCGATGGCGCACTGGGCAAACCCCCGCCTCTGGTGGCCCGACGATCCCCGGATGTACGCCTTGCATACGACGGTGAAGGTCAATGGCCGCGTCGTCGATGTGAGCCGGACCGACTTCGGGTTCCGGGAATGGACGATCGCCGGAAAGGATTTCCGGCTCAACGGTGCCCCCTGGCACGGCTGGGCCGATACCCATTCGCATTCCACGTCCCAGGAGTGGCTCGACTTTTATCGTCAGACCCACCAGACGTTCATGCGGTTCTGGGGCACCTCGTGGATGAACCAGCCGCCCGAGCAGGCGCTCGCGTTCCTGGATAAAGGCGGCGTGGTCGTCCGCCGCTCGGGAATGCTCGACGGCGAGGCCATCGGCTACATGGCCATCGAGAACGACCCCGAGCTCAAGAAGAAGTACGGGTCCGACATCAAAGTCGAGCTGATCGACAACTGGCGCGACCAGGTGGTGGCACAGGTGAAGGGCGAGCGCAATCATCCCTCGGTCATGATCTGGTCGATCGAGAACGAGTGGCTCTACATCAACTGCATCAACCTCTACGGCGGCCTGATGGACCAGTTCGAGGACGCCGTGGTGAAGGTCGCCCGGGCCGTGCAGGCCGTCGATCCCACCCGGCCGGTGATGACCGACGGCGGCGGCGCGACGAAGTCGAACCGGATGCCCGTGCAGGGCGATCATTACACGACTGGCCCGTTTCCCAGTTATCCCCCGCTGGCCTACACGCCGAACACCAAGGGGGGCGGGCGAGGACGCTGGGAGTGGGACCAGAAGCGGCCGCGGTTCATCGGCGAGGAGCTGTTTGCCGCCGGGCACAATCCGGCCTATGCGTACTTCGGGGGCGAAGAGGTTTTTGTGGGTCAGCAATCGTCCCGCCGCGCCGTGGGGATCGCGGTGCGCATCCTGACCGAAGGCGCGCGCTGGACTGGCAACGGGGCGATCCATTTCTGGCAGGGCCAGGAGACGGCAACGGGTCAGTACGGCGCCAATGCGCCCCGGGCCGTTTTCTGCCGCCAGTGGGACTGGACCTTCGGGTCGGGGCAGACCGTGAACCGAACCTTTGGAATCTTCAACGACACGCACGATCCGGCGCCGATCACCTTCACCCGCACGTTCACGCTAGACGGCAAGGAAGTCTACCGGAAAACCTCCGAGCACCAGGTCGTGCCTGGCGGCAGTGAGAAGTTTGACGAGCCGATCAACATGCCGACAGTTGCTCACAGGACCGAGGGCGAACTGACCCTGACTCTATCCGTCAGCGGCGGTGAGGTCTTCCGCGATGTCAAGGATGTCTCGGTGCTGGCGCCGGCGTCACGGACCGAGGCTCTGGCGAAGCTGGCCGCCGCCGACCTGGCCGTCTGCGATCCGTCGGGCTCGGTGTCGCGGTTCCTCAAGGCTCACGACATCGCGTTCACGCCGCTGAGCGACCTGAAAGCGCTGCCCGAGCGCGCAAACTTCTGGTGGTTGGCAACGACGCGATCGCCGGCGACCTGAGCGCCTCGACGAGCCTCGCCGCCTTTGCGCTGGGCGGCAGGCGGGTGCTCGTGCTCGAGCAGAAAGAGCCGCTCCGCTACCAGGCCGTGCAGCCGGCCGAGATGGAGGCAGCGACTAACGAAGGCTTCACCGCGTTCATCGAAGATGCGACCCACCCCGCCGTGCGCGGGCTAAAGCACAAGGACTTCTTCACCTGGAGCCCTGGTGAGACCGTCTACCGCAACGCCTACGTCAAGCCCACGCGCAACGCCCGGTCGATCGTCCAGTGCCATGAGAAGCTCGCCAACACCGGCCTGGTCGAGATCCCAGTCGGCTCGGGGCTCATGCTGCTCTGCCAGCTATGCGTGGGCAAGACTGTGGAGGCCAATGCCGTCGCCGCGCAGCTTTTCCTGAACCTGCTGGATCATGCCGCGACCTATCAGCTTGTCTATCATCCGACGGTCGCCGTGGTGGAAGGTGGCCCCCAGCTTGCGAAGGCGCTCGATCAGATCGGGCTGGTGTACGAGCGACACTCTGATCCGCTCACGGCACTCGCGGCGCCGGGTGCGAAGATCGCCGTGATTGCCGCCACCCCGACCGCGCTCAAAACGCTGGCCGGCCACCTCGACCGCGTTGACGCCTTTTGCAAGGCGGGCGGCACTATTGTCCTGAACGGCCTGACGCCCGCGGGGCTGGGCGACTACAACGCCCTGGTGGGCTTCGATCACATGATCCGCCCATTCTGGCGCGAGCGCGTGACCTTGCCGGCGGTGAAGCACCCGCTGACGGCCGGGCTGACGCTCGCGGATCTGGTCATGTATTCGTCCGAGCACATCTTTTCCTGGCAAGAGGGCAATTACGTCTCCTCCGAGATCTTCTCGTACGTGGTCGATCTCGACGATGTGGCTCCGTTTGCCCGGTACGAGAACGACTTCGTGCGGATGATGTCCAACGGCATGGTCAGCGCCGATGGCTGGAAATACATCGTCAACGTGCCGGCCCCCGACAACCCGCCGCTCGACTTCAAACTGGTACTGCCGAAAGCCCAGGAGATTCGCGAGGTCGAGTGGATCGGCAACACGTTTTATGATCCGGTCACCCGCGTCGAGTTGCTCTTCGACGGCAAGGATAAGGTCGGCTTCCTGGTCAAGCCAAGTAACGATCCCCAGATTCTCACGCTCGACCATCCCCGCGCCGGGCGGGAGATCACGTTGCGGCTGGCCGACTGGGAGAAGATTCCCGGCAAGAACCAGGTTACCGGTCTGGACAATATCCGCCTGTTCGCGACCCGGCCAGCCGACTTTGCCGCCAAGGTCCAGCCCATGCTCAACGTGGGCGGCCTGGTCGCCTACCCTCGCGGCGCGGGAGCCATCGTCCTCTGCAACCTGAAATTCCAGGAGCCCGACGACGCTCCCGCCAACCCCGAGAAGAAGCGCACGATCCTCGCGGGACTGCTCCGCAACCTGAAAGCCCGCTTTGCCAGCGGCAAGACCGTCATCGCCGGCGCCCGGCTGGAATATACTCCTGTCGACCTTTCCAAACAGGCCAACCAGTTCCGCAACGAGCGCGGCTGGTTTGGCGACAGGACAACCACCTTCGCCGACCTGCCCACCGGCCGCCAGACTCTGGGCGGAGTGCCGTTTGACATCTATGAGTTCCGGACTTCCCCCGTGCCGACGGTGATCATGCTCGGCGGCTCCGGCGTGCCGGGTGGTCTGCCTCAATCGGTCACGGGTATCCCGGTGGGCCGTAAAGCCGATGCGCTCTTCTTCCTCCAAGCCGCGCGGATCGACCAGCGGCGGAACGACCAGGAAGTTCGCGAGCAGAAAGCGTTCGAGATCGCCCATTACGTCATCACCTACGCCGATGGGCAAACCGCGACGGTGCCAATCCGCGCCGAGATCGACGTCGACGACTACCGCCAGAAGACGCCCGCTCTTCTCCCCGGCGCCCAGCTCGCGTGGACCCACAAGTACCGTGACCGCGCAGAATCGGCCGTCGCCTACGTCCAGCAGTGGACTAACCCCCGGCCCGACGTCGCGATCCAGTCGATCAGCCTCGCCTACGGGATCAGCCCCCGCCGGGGCGTCCCGGCGCTGATTGCCGTCACGGCGGCCACGGTGAATACCGGTCTATAGCGAAACACCATGCCATTGTCATCGAGCAGTTGAGAACCAGGGTCGGCTTCATTTCCGCCCTTCAGCAATCAAGTCCTGAACTCGAAGGCCATCCAAGCGATGGCGACTGGCCAGCTCTCGCATCTTGAGGATGGCCTCCCTACGCTTCTCGACGGAGTGAGTCGGATGAGCGGGAACCAGGCGAGCCACGGGGCTGCCATATCGCGTGATCGTGATCTCTTCACCCGCTGCGACGCGTTCGAGGAGCTGTGAGAACCGCGCTTTGGCCTCATGGGCTCCGATGGTGTTCGCTTCGGAGATCTTCATTCCTGCTCCTCTCTACTATGGTAAAGTAGACCGGTCTTGGCCGAGTCTAGCCAATCATAAATTCGAGAACCACTCGGCAGCCCACCAGCCTGGCGAGCTTGAAGGTAGGTGCCCTTCAACGCCACTGCTCAAGAAAATTCATCCGACGGCGGTAATTTCGAGCCCTTCCGCACGACATGGATTGTGGGCGAACACCTGCGCGTGGTTCGTCAGGGTGAAAGCATGGATTCCAGGCGGGAAGACTGGGAATTGATCGTGCGAACATACGGGCCGCTGGCGTTTGATACCGCTTGGCGATTGCTGGGCCACGCGGCCGATACCGAAGACGTCGTGCAGGAGGCGATCCTGGATGCCTTCCGGCTCCATGCCCGGCAACCGGTGGAAAATTGGGGCGGCCTGGTGCGTCAGCTCGCCACGCGCCGGGCAATCGACAGGCTGCGGCAACGGCGAGTATTTGTCTCCGTACCTCTGGAAACGTTCGAGATCACCGCGCCCGAATCCGAACAACCCGAATCGGTGGCGGCCGAGCGAGAGCTGGCGGACCGCTTGCGCTGGGCCATCGCCGAGCTTTCCGATCGCGAGGCGAGTGTCTTCTCGCTCCGCTACTTCGGCGAGATGGCCAACAGTGAGATCGCCCGGACGCTGGGCATCAGCACCGATGCCGTGGGCGTGGCACTCTACAAGGCACGAAAGAGGCTGCAGGAATTGCTCGGTTTGCCAGCAAGAGCATCGGGAAGACCGAGGTCATGACAATGCACAACGAACCACTTCACGACGAATCCTTGAACGTGCTTGACCGAGCGATCCGTGCCGTCATGGCAGAGCCGGTTCCGGAGGAGACCAGGAATCGAGTGATTCAGACAGCCCTCGGCTTTGCCGGAGGCGAACCCAACATTCCCCGTAACAGTTTTCTGGAAAGGATGCTGAACATGGTTCAGACGCACAAGCGGCTTTCTGTTACATCGGCTGCAGCCGTTGCGGCTTTGGCGGCTGGTGTGGCACTCTTCATATCCCTGGTGTCGCCCGCCGGTCGGGCCTACGCTCTAGAGGAGACCGCGCAGGCCAACAATCACGTCACGAGTTACCACGTGAAGATCACTCCCGCGGCTGAGCTGGGCGAGGCATGGGTGCAACTGAACCCCGATGGAACTCCAATGCAGGCCCGGATTGACCTTCAGAGCCCGGACGACGGCGCCAAGGTGGTCATTCTCTCGAAAGGTAAGTCTGAAGTATGGTTCAAGGACAAGAAAGCCCTGTCTTTTGTACCCGAGGCCGATGCGCTCAAGCGGATTTCGGAAATGCGAAAGCTCGCCGACCCCAAGCTGGCGTTCGAGCGACTCCAGGCGGACAAGGCGGCCGGCAATGTGGAGGTTGCGACCAAAGAGCCAGCCAACGACAGCGAACCGATCATGCTCACCGTGACCTCCAAGATCAACCCCGACCATCGTCGTGTGTACGAAATCAACCCCAAGGCCAAGCTTGTGGACCGGCTCACGATCTACCGCCGTACCGGCGAAAAGTGGGAGCAGGTGGAGGTGCGTCAGTACCTCGATTACAACCAGCCGATCGATCCGAAAGTCTTCCAGCCGGAGATACCCAAAGATGTCATGGTCATCGACCAGATCGCCCGGACGCCCGGCCTCGTCAAGGGTGATCTGACTGAAGATGAGATCGCAACGAAGGTGGTGCGCGAGTTCTTCGAAGCTCTGATTGCCGGAGATTACGACAAGGCCGGCGCGATCTACGAGGGAATATCAAGTAAGAAGCTGAAGGAAGGTTTTGGAGAGATCAAATTCCTCCGCGTTATGGAGATAGGCAAGCCTGCACGGCGCCGAACCCGCTGATGAAGGCACTCCGAGTGCCTGCCAAGGTAGAGATCGAAATCAAGGGTCAAAGGAAGGTCGAGGACTTCTCGCCATTCGTCCGGCCACCGCACGGACAGCCGGACCGACGAGTCATCAGCGGTGGGATTTGAGGCCATCGCCTCGTGCGGGAATCTCGCTGGGATTCGTCAAGCGAAATCCGCTTCCGCTTTTCGGCCATGGCCAGCCGCTTGACGACTTCCGACTACCAAGCCGCACGGACCGGTGCTGTATCCGAGACGAGTTGATCTTGAAGAGCCATCGTCTCTGGTGTGCTTTCGTCAGCGAAACACCATGCCCTGGTCATGGAGCAGTCGAGAAGCAGGATCACTGGGCTCGGCTCCATTCGAGGAACCTGGTTGGGATGTGGTAAGAGTTCTGACGGTCCGCCCCGCGGGATGTGCTCCATGTTTCACTTGCTCGTCACCATCGCCTGCCTGCTTGGCTTGGGCAGCCCATCGGACGGTGGGCTTCCCGTCGGTTTAAGGGTTGAGGACATCTTCGGTCGAACTCTGAATGCGCATGGCCTCGTTCTCGTGGACTGGGAGGGCGCCATCGCCAACCCGGCGATCCGGTTCTTCATCATCCCGCCTCCGCGGGCCCGGTATCCGGCGCGGGTCATTCTCCGGTCCGATGAGCCCCGGCTTTACTTCGACATGCCCAGTACGGCCGGGCCGGACGGTCCCCGGAAGGAGATCCGGCTCGATCGCCCCGAGAAGACGCCCGTGTCGGTCTCGATCTTCCCGGACCGCGACGACCGGGATGAGGACGATACCGTGGAAGTCGAGTTCGTCGACGCCGGGAGCCAGCGACAATCCGTCCGCCTGCCGGTGCACGTCGTCGATCAGGATCGCAACCGAGCCGCCTCCTTCCCGATCGCTGTGGATTTTTCTCGGGACCGCACCGGTTTCTTCGCCGACGCGACGCGACGGGCGGTCGTGGTCCGCGCGGCCGAGGACTGGGCCTACTATTTCGACGGCGAAGGCCTGGACCCGATCGCCGCCAGCGGCGAGACGACGCCCATCTGGAACCCCGACGGGTTCAACGCGACCCGGCGAAACACAAACGCCAAGGGATATGTGGGCTATTTGCTCTATGTATACGGCATCGACAGCCCGCTGCTCCGGTCCGGCGGCGAGCCGTCCGACCTTGGCGGGTTCCAGTCGCAGAGGGGCGCCTCCCTGCCCATCGGGCGCTCCGGCGGGTATGAGGCCGAGATCAAGGGCAACTACAACACCAAGGGCTGGCTGGTGGGCCTGGGCGATGCCCAGTGGTGGCGGGCCACGAACCTCGGCAACGTCGGGGCCGAGCTTGATTCGATCGCCCACCACGAGATTGGCCATGCCCTCATCTTCAATCCGGCCAACTCGAAGTTCGCCGCGGCGAAAAAGATGGGAAAGCTCCAGGACGGGCAGGTGCGGGCGTACCTGGGCTCTGATCCCGCGATCGACCGGGCGGACCACCTCGCCGGCTTGATCGACCCGGCCAGCCTGCGAGGGGCTTTCGGCAACGAGTACCACGGCGCGACACCCCAGGGCCGCTGGCTGATCACCAAAGTCGATCTGCTCTGCGCCCAGGCCATCGGCTACCGGCTGCGCGAGACCTCCGCCTTCGCGCCCCTGGTTCTGCCCACTGTGACGATCCCCAGGGCAACAGTCGCGGCACCATACCGTGTGACTCTCCACGCGACGGGCGGTATCCCGTTCTATCACTGGCAACTCAGCGCCGGCGCACTCCCCGACGGCCTGTCTCTCGACTCGTTCAGGGGTGAGATCCGCGGTACGCCGAAGCAGGCGGGAACTTTTGATTGCACCGTGCAGGTCCGGGACTATCACAAGACCGGGCCGGCCCAGGCCCGTATCCTGCGGCTCGAAGTCGGTGAGCAAGTACATCAACCTCGATCGTTGACTGCGCCGTGACTCACGTGATGCTCAGGTCGTTACAGGCTTGCTCGTAGCTCTGTTCCAGGTTGAGCGGGACCACGAGCTCGGTGCTCAACCAGAGCGGCAAGGTCGGCAACGGCGCGCCCACGGTCAGAACGTGGGACCACGCTTCCAGGAGTGTTCGTTTCCCTCGCCTGGTCCAGCGACATGAGGCGGCGTAGAGGTGCGGCGGCGGATCACCGAATGTCGGGTCGTCATGACCGATCAGAGCCAGCAGCTCGATGTAAAGGTTGAATCGCTTGATGGTCACCAGATCGACGATGCTGACCGCCACGCCTTTCTGCAATAGCGCCGCACACTTGGCAACAAAGACATTGCGATGTTCCGGTCGATCCTTGTTCGCCGGACTGACGATCTCGATCGCCGCGACCAGGTGCCGCCCGCGCCTCGCGTCAAAGATGCGAACCTCGTACTCGTCGTAATCGGGCAACGTCGTTTCGACCGCCAGGCTGGGCTGAGCCGGAGCCCATACGGCGGTGAGCGTCCCTCCGTTCCCTTCAGACATCCGAGATATTGGCGGAGCATCCACTTTCTCGAACGCCGCGACATCGATCTCGACCTGCGACCCCGAATGAACGCGCGGCTCGGCAACATATCCGGCTGGAAGTTGCTTGCGCAATTGCTGGACGATGACCGCCGGCCATTCACCGTGGAAACCTTCCCACGAGGTGATCAGGTCCAGTGGCGGTCGAAAGTGATCGCGGAGCGGCATGACAGGTTCCTCCAGTCAACATTCTACCGACTGCTCGTGGTCGTGCCAGCTAGCCAGGGAGCTGACCTTGTCGCGAACGACATTGCAGGTAAAAGCTATACCGCCCACGCGTACCGAAACGATCCGGCAATCCGGATCGGCCTGAGGGGCACGTTGAACGTGTGGGCAGAGTGCATGTCCTCGCGGGTCTCACGCCTCGCTCATTTCCGGAAATCGTGCACAGAGAAGCTCAGGTTGACGGTACAATCCGGGAGGAGACAAGTCGAACGCAAGTCGGAATGCGCAACCGATACGGGATGAGCGAGCAACAAGCAGAGGGGCAACATTTCATCACCCCGGGTACCCCCTCCCTGGATCACGCAAGGTCGCTGAGTCAGGGATTCTGGTAGGGACCAAGCTGGAGGAGCTTTCATGGGCATTGCATCGTTGCTGTCTTCGGGCCTTCCGGAACGGCATCGGCATCGACTGGGTCGCTCCCGCAGGATCGTGCTGCGGGGTCCGTTCTTGCTAGTCTGGCTCGGCGCCCTGGTTTTCGTGCCGCTCGGGGCGCCTGCACAACGATACCGTCAGGCTCCCATGTTCGAGGGCAAGATGATTCCCGACCCGCCCAGCCAGGGCCAGCCCTGGACCGCACCCGCGACGAAGCTGCCCAGGTTCCTGGTCACCGCAACCGAACTCCTTTTCGAGCAAGGGGTGGCCGACCCTCGGGGCTGCGAGTACCGCCAGGTCGAATACGGCGACGGAGTGATCAAGCAGGATCGCGGCTTCGTCTTGCCCGAACGGGCCGATATCGCCGGCCGGTTCGTCGTCTGCTGGGATGGCCTGGTCTATCCCGCGCTGACGGTCGGCGCCCCGGCCGATCTCGACCGCGACATGAACGACCTGGCCGCCGAGTTCAAGAAAAGCCGAGAGAGCAGAAAGGGTGCCTCGGGAGCAACTGGAGTGCTTTCTGGGATACCGCCGACGAGGGACCCCGTGACCAGAGTACCGCGGATGTCAATTCGCGTTCGCCGGTCAAGCTTTGCCTGCTGCTCCGGCTCGGCCGCGCCGACCTGGCGGAGGCTCTCTTCGCCGCGGCAACGGCCTGGACCCCGGAGGCGCTCGGTCTCGACTTCTCCAAGTACGGCGTCAGCTACCTGACCCTCGCGACCGACTGGGCGGGCTCTGCCTTCCTGCGGCTCATCGGTGCTCATGTGCGGGGTGAAGACGTGATCGCGCTTGACACTGCACGCCGACTCGCGCGATTCCGCGATCTGGCTTCGGCCAAGGCCGACGAGATGGGCTTCCCGCGGAGCAATCGACAGAACCGAGGCGGCACCGGCCCCGCTCCCACGTTTTCCTTCCTGAATCAGCTCGACGAGCTGCTCCGCGACCACGAGCGGCGCGCCAAGATGCCCCCGCGCACGCCGATCCCCAGGAAGGGGGGCGACCCCACGGCCAGGATCGCGGCCCTGATTCGCGACCTCGATCTGATCGACGAGCGGCCGATGATGATGGGCCATGCCGATCCCGGAGACGCTCCGCTGGTACACGATCTGATCCGCGAGGGTGCCCCGGCTCTGGAGCCTCTCCTGAACGTCCTGGAATCCGACAACCGGCTCACGCGTACGGTCAGTCATGGCCGAGGCATGTCGGTCTACAGGTTCGTCTACCCGGTCTGTGAGGCCGCCCTCGATGCGCTGAACGGCATCCTCGAGACCGGCCAGTTCGGGCGTCTGGGTTACTTCGATGGGGCGATCCCGGACCCCGCCGCGCGCCGGGCCCTTGCGAATGAGATGCGCGAGTACTGGAAGAAAACGCACTCGATGCCAATGGTCGAGCTCTGGTATCGAACCCTGCTCGATGACTCGCCAGCGGAAGGGCTGTATCACTGGAGCGGGGCGGCCCACAACATCGTTCAGCCGGATGTCAAGCCAGGAGCGCCGATTCCTCCACCCGGTACAGGGCCACTCAAGGGTGAATCGTTGCGGGTCGGGCGCGACCCGAGCGTGACCGCCCTGATGCTGCGGCGGGCCAGGCAGCTTGAACCGAAACAACTCGGCCAGCCCGGCGCGACCCCGACTTCGAAGCCGCTTGCGACATGGCTTCGAGCCTGGCAATCTGGGAACCACAAGCGGCACTGCCGTTGCTCAGGGACCTGATGAAAGGCTGCCGCGCCCGGTCAGACCTCTGGCTGGCACAGGAAGACCCTCAGCACGCCGACACCGACCTGGCGTCGTACCTGGCACGGTTCACCGAGATCCGCGTCAAGCTGGGCGACCCGGGTGCGCTCGACGAGTACGCCGCCTGGCTCCGGACGACAACTCCAAAAATGCTCGAGTTTCGAATGTTTGATGCCTTGACGCCGCTGTTCGCTCATCTCGATCACCCGGCGCTGGCCGCGGGCACACTGTGGCTCTTCAACGACTCCAGGTCGCCCTGGCTACCGCTTCTGCTCGAATCTCGTGGGCCCGATCGCCTGGATGACCTGGTTGCGTCGCCGCTGATCGCTGTTGCCGGCTTCCGCGCGGGAGTGCTCGCCGGGCTTGCCGACAAGACTCCGCTGGGGAGTACCGTGAGATCAAAAAACGATTGGGTTGAGCGCAAGATCAAGAACGTGACCGTGGCGAATGGCAGCCCGACCCAGGCTCAAAAGGACGCGCTCACCGTCGGAGTGGAATACCTCTACCGCCGCTGCGACCTGCTCGCCTTGAAAGTCTCCGCCCTCGAAGGCTCTCCGCGGATCGAACTCTACTGGCCCGAACCCAGGCGCGACGAAGTCGTGGCCGCATGCGTCATGTACCTGAAACTGTTCGGACCCCTGCTCACCGCCGATGTGCGACCCGGCGAGCCCGATGCGGCCCCCCGCAAGCCCCAGCTCAGGTTCCCGACGCTTGGCAGGCCGGCAACCGCCCAGGACGTTGCCGCGAACCGAGCGATCTTCTCGCTGGAGGGGCAAGGTGAGACCCGGCTGGTGAAGTTTCCCGGCTTTCCGCAGCCGGCCCGATGGTTGACGTTGAAAGACAGCCCGCTCGACACGCCTTTCGATGACGGCGTCTCCCGGCGCGAGTACGACAGCGACGGCCATGTCTGGCAGGCCGAGGAAGTCCGCAAGGGAGATCATTGGGAACGCTTCTACGGCTTTGTCGGCCGCCACACCATTGCGCGGGCCCCGGCCGATGAGATCGAGTTCGGCGAGCCGTACGCTTTATACGGGAAACGCAAGGCGGGCGTGTTCGTCCATACCGAACTCGTCGAGCCCAGGAAAACGGTCTTTCCGACTGGCCAACCGATCGTGGTGACGGTGCGCCTTCAGAACGTCACGGGAGTCGATCGTTCCAGCCCGATCGAATTTCTCCGACCCGGGCCCGACGGCAAGCCCGCGCTGCGGCAAGGAGTGAGCCTATCGCTCTGGCATTCGACACCGCCGCGGACGAGATCCGAATTCTCCTGGGGGGACGTGCCAGGCGACCGGGTCGTACCCCGGCGCGAGGCCCACTTCGAACCCGGCGACGCAACCCGAACGCTGGCGCCGCTCGAAAGCTTCGAGGCCATGCGCATCGATCTCAATGACTGGTTTGATATGACCCGGCCCGGCAACTATACCTGGCAGTGACTTTCGACGCCAGCTCAGGCCTTGGCCAAGGTTCGTCGGGCGACGTCGTCTTCCATGTCGGCGACAATTGAGTGACGCTTGCGCGGCCTTATCCTTGCCGTTGTCGACAGCACAAAAAGGCCGAGCAGCCCATGTGTGCAGGAAACGAACCGTGGAAGCGCCCGTTACATGCACCGACGAAACGGCCAAGATCGTTTGTGTAGACAACAGGAGCCAAGCGTGAGAGGAGCCGGAAATGGGTGCGAACGACGTTGGGAAGGGCGGATCGCAGCCTGCTCGTTCGTCCAAAGTGGGCAAAGGGTCGAGCCCCGACGATCGCAAGGTATCTCCTGAAGCTGGCGACTCAAGCACCGAGGCCATCCAGGAGTTGAAGGCTTCCCGTCCCAAAGACCAGACTCCGGCCTCGAACGATGTGGCATCGTGCGAGACGGCCGCAATGAGCCCTCGCCCCATAGATAGCCACGTCCCCAACGCAGAGACTGCGAAGGTTCTCCGGGAAGCGCGGGAGGGCAAGAACCTGCTCAGGTACGAGAGCCTGGAAGAGATGTTCAAGGACCTGGGTATTTGATGCGGCAAAGCGTAAAGCGTCCGAACCTCTAACTCCACCACCGCCGCTCGAATCAATCCCGACCACCAGGTTCAAGCGAGACGTCGAGCGCCACAAGAAACACGGCAAGGATATGGCCAAGCTCCAGGCGGTCATCGAATTGCTGTGACATCACCGGCCCCTGGAACCGAGGCACAAAGACCATCCCCTTGCCGGCGAGTGGGAGGGCTATCGTGACTGTCACGTCGACCCCGACTGGCTCATGATCTACCTGCGAGAAGGTGGAAAGCTGGTCCTCGCCCGTACCGGCACGCAGTCCGATTTGTTCCGAGAGTAGGCGTCATGCCCCCAGGGAAGCCAGGCCACGGGGTCCGACGGCGCGGCCTCAGCCGATTGTCGCACAGGCTGTGGGACTTTTGGGCGTTTCGATTGTCGCACGGGCTGTGGGACCATTTCCGACGACCGATAGGCGAGATAGAACGCCCGCATCCGGAAGACGTTGCTGCGTGAGATCCCGCCCACGCCGGGGAGGGCTTTCTGGAGGTCCTCCGCGAGCCGCTCCAGCACATGCTGTCCCCAGTTCGCCTGTTCCTGCCGCTGGACAATCTCCCGGCCGATCTCCCAGGAGAGGTGAATCAACTCGCGGTTTACGGAAAGCATCGCCTACGTCTGAGCCTCGCGGACGCGGTCTTTCAGTGATTCCAGGAACTCGGCATAGTCCGGCGGCAGGCCGAGGGCTGTGGTGTGCGGGCGCAATGCCTGCCCTAGCGGCTCTTCGATCAAGAGACAACCGCGACGTAGTACCTTGCCTCAGAAGGGCGGGCTCGCGAGGCGCGCTATGTTCTCTTCTTGGCCCGGGACCGCAATCGAATTTCCAGTCGGCACCCGACCGCTTCGGCGTACTTGCGTAGCGTGGCGATCGATGGTGAGTGACGCCGGCTCCCGCCGCCCGCTTCCAGGCGAGCCACTGCTGGTGTCTTGGTGCCCATCCGCGCGGCGACCTCCGCCTGGGTCAAACCGGCACGCTGTCGCGCACTGAGAAGCTCATCCAGCAGCCCGAACTCCTCCGCCTGGGCGTCGTACTCCGCCTTGACGCCCGGCTCACTCAGCATCTTCTTCACCATCTGCTCATGTGTCAGCATCCTCCGCCTCCTTCAATCTGGTGCGGGCAATCTCGAGGTCTTTGACGGGAGTCGTCGCCGATTTCTTCACGAAGGCGTGCAGCATCATGACTCGCTGCCCCGCGAGGGTGCAGTAGAAGACACGCCCTATCCCTTCCTTGGACTTCAGACGCAACTGGAAGAGGCCGCTGCCCATCGCGCGTGAATGAGGCAAGCCGAGGTTCGGCCCGAACCTGAGTATTCGCTGCGTGAGATGAACGTAACGGGCCTGGATACCGGCAGGGAACCCCAGAATCACTCGCTGCAAATTCTCACTGTAGTAAACGATCTCCCACTCTATTCGCCGATGTTAACAAATCCGTTAAACTGCTGTCGAGCGGAATACCGGCGCAGTGGCGTGGTGCCAAACGCGACTTCGCAATGCGATTGTCCGTCGATTGATCGAGCAAAAGGGGGGGCCGGTTGTTTTCTTTCGAGATTCCTGTTTAACAAGTGTGGGTTGCGTTACGCGACGCGGCGATTCCAACCACGCGTACTGGAATCGAACCGGCACACCGGATCGACCTGAGGGGCAAGTTGGACGTGCGGGCGCGGTGCCCGTCCTCGCGGCTTCAGATTTTTTTGAAGAAACCGGGATTGGAACTCGCGTGAGCTGACACTACCTCCGGACCGCGACCGACGCGAAGTCAACCGGGGAGGAATCTGGGCCGTGAACAGTAGACCATCCGCATCCACGACGAGATGTTTCTCGGCCTTGTTCCAGGTCGGGACTGCGGCCGGACTGAGTGATCTCTTGCTGCTGGAGCGATTCGCGGACCGTCGTGACGAGGCGGCCGAGGTCGCCTTCGCCGGGCTGGTCGAGCGCCATGGGCCGATGGTGTTGCGAGTCTGCCGTTCTGTGCTCGGCGATCGGCACGAGGCCGAGGACGCCTTCCAGGCCACATTCCTGGTCCTGGCAAGCCGGGCACGCACGATCCGGCGGGGAGATTCGCTCGGCTCGTGGCTCCACGGCGTGGCCTTACGGGTGGCCAATCGCGCACGGTGGCGGGCAGCACGGCGGCGGTACCACGAGCAAAGGCACGCAGAGATGGCCGCATCGGCAGAAGCCGATCACAGCGGTGGCGGACATGGACCGCCCGACGCCGACGCCCGAATTCTCCACGAGGAGATCGGCCGCTTGCCTGAGAAGTATCGCAAGCCCGTGGTGCTCTGCTACCTGGAGGGACTGACCCACGACCAAGCAGCCGATCGACTCGGCTGGCCGGTCGGCACTGTACACCGGCGGCTGGCCGGAGCGCGGAACCGCCTTCGCGGTCGATTGATACGCCGTGGCGCCGCTCCTTCTCTCCCGGCGGTCGGGCCCGTGAGATCAGGGCTGGCCCGGGAGCTTGGAGGGCCGGGCACTCCTGTCCCCTCCTGGCTCGCCGAGGTTACGGTTTGCAACGCCTTGCGAATCGGGTCAGGCCAGGCCGCTCCGGCCGGGATCATCTCGGCCGACGTGATCGCCTTGATGAAGGGGGTATCGCAGACCATGGCGACTACCAAGCTGATCGTGATGACGGCGGCTGTCCTGACTGCCGCACTCGTCACCACCACCGTAGGGCTCCTTGCCTATCCGGGAAAGCCACAGGGCACCCCCGCGGCACCCACCCAGGCGAAGGTTCGAGCGAAGCCCGACTCCACCAATGTCGTCGACCGGTCGCCCGACGACCAGCTCGACGCGATCCTCCGGCAGTGGGACGCGACCATCGAAGCGAACCAGAAGGCGACCAAGGCTCAGATGGGGACCGACGCGAAGCAGGCACTAGCACAGGCGAACTCCAGCAAGCTTCAGGATGTCAATACCCGGATGCTGGAGTTGGCCATCCGTCACCCGCGAACGAACGCTGCGGAGCAGGCTCTGGTCTGGATCGTCACTCACAACTCCTCGCTCATATCAGACAAGGTCTGGGAGTCCCTGGCCCGGAATTACGCGCGGAGCGATCGGATCAAGCAGCTCCTCTCCCGGCAACGCGTCGGGTTCCAATGGGCCTCGCAGTCCGTCGAGGACCTTCTCCGCAACACCCTGGGACAGAACCCCTATCGCGAGATCCGGGGCCTGGCATGCTACTGGCTGGCGGAGATGCTCGAATTCCGGGCGGAGGGGTTGCGCCTCTGGCCGATACTGAGCCCCAGACAAGCCGAGCAATGGCGCGAGGGATTCAGACCGCAGGATTTCGAGCGGATTATCAAGCAAGATCCAAAGCTCCTGGAAGATGAGGTCGCGCGTCTCTATGAGCGGATCATCGCCGAGTTCCCGATGGTCGAGAACAACGATGCGCACTGCGGGTTACCGCCGCAGATCCTCGGTCGACCAGCAATCCATCTCGCGGATGTCGCAAAGGTCCACCTCGACGCTATGCACCGGCTCTTGCCCGGCAAGCCGGCTCCCAAGATCCAGGGTATTGACCTCGCTGGCCGGCCCATGAAGCTAAGCGACTTCCGGGGCAAGGTTGTCGTCCTGTTCGTGGCCGGGTTCGGAGTCTCCCCAGCCTACCCGCCGGAACGAGCCCCGGCCCATATCGTTGGCGTCTTTCAACGCATCGCTCGATCAGCCGATCGCCGGCCGGTTGCCCTGCTGGGCGTCGTCGAGACCCTGCGCGAAGCCTACGCGAGGGAGGTCGAGGCGACCCGCCTACCGATCCGGCTCTGGTGGGACCCGCAGCAGGCGGGGTCACCGGTATTCCCCCGAGTGTCGGGCTCACAACCAGGGCCAATTCTTGCCGCCTGGGCCGCTGAGGGTCCCAACTGGTACGTGATCGACGCGAAGGGCATGATCCGATACACGCACATCTTCGAACCCGAGATGCTGGAGAAGGCCGTCGCGACGATCCTGAAGGAATGATCAGGACCTCCCACATTTTTGTAGCATACTCGTGGTGGACGACCTTCACCCGAGAACGAATCGGAGGACTGCAAGGGCAGGCGTTGCACTGACCTGTCCAGGGTATTGGCTCGACCGCACGTTCGTCGCGATTGGGCCTGCCCGTCTTGGCGAATCCGGGAAAAGTGAGAGGCTTCATTGCCGCCGGTACGCCATCTGTGGCTGATCGATGGGAACTGGGTGGAACGGCAACGCGTGTCGGGAGTACGCTACCGCTCAATTTCAATCCGCGCCCGGCGATGAGGTCGGTGGAAAACTAGTTTTTCATTCCTCTTCTGAGACAATTGTAACGAAGTCATTGCCATCACGATGTCGGCTGATTGCGACAAGCTTTCCACGATGCCATATCGCAAGGTCACGTCCACCGTAGTATCCTCTCGATATGGTGGGGAAATTCCCTAGCTGGCCATTGACCAGCGACATGGATCACCCTCCCAGCGGGTTGGCAGCGATCAGGTCGCAGAAATTCGGCCGGCGGTAGCCGGGCAGCGTCCGTTCCAGGACGTCGGTGTTCATCGTCCCGAAAGTGGTCGCGGGCTTGTGGGCGAAGCCGTCGGCGAACGCCCGGACGATCCCCCGCTTGAAGTCGATGCGCGGGTAGGCGGCGAGGACGAGATCCCGGTCGGCGACTGGGATCTCGTCGAGCCCATCGCCGAGGACATCCGCCTCGACCCCGCCGGTGACGAGCGCGATCTCCGGGCGCTTGTGCCACGGGATCTCCGGCGTCGTGTGCAACGCGATTGCGTCCCACACCACCCCGGCGGTCGGTTCGTCGAAGCCGTTGGCCCGCAGGAAGTCCCGGGCGGCGTTCGCCCCGTCGACCTCGAACCGGTGATCCGGGCTGCGGTACCTCGAGGTCAAGCCCAGGTCGTGGAACACAGCCCCGAAATACAGCAGCTCATGATCGACCGCCCAACCGCGGTTGCGTCCCCGGAGCGCCCCGAACAGGTAGACTCTCAGGGAGTGGGCAAGCAGCAACGGGCTGCCGTACTCGCGCACCAGGTCGATCGCTTCCCGGGCCAGCTTGCTGTCGGGGATCGGGATCCCCGCGATCACTTCGGACATGATTCGACTCCCCAAAGGAAACCGGATTGTAAATAGAGCCACCGGGCGGGCCCGGCCCGTTCAACGGCGGCTCAAGGAAGTCTGACCCCAAGGACTCGGTGGTCTGGGTCGTATTCATCGTTGCCTCAATAGGGCCACGACCATGTCGTCGTGGGGACGGTTTCCCCGGCAAACTCGTGTTTTTTGTTGGCTGGTGCGTGTTTCAGGCTCACTGGGAGGCCATTCATGAGCGACGCGAAGCCCCCTCGATGATCTGCGATTATCCGAAGGCGATTGTATTCAATCCGGCAGCGACGATCGAGGCCCCGGGCCGGCCAACCGCTTTTTGCCAAGCCCAGCCCTGACAGGCCGCCATTTGGGGTTTTCCCCTGACCATCGGTCGTGATAGACTCCTGTTCAGAAAGCACTTGCGCGGAGGAAATGCATGGCCACGACCAGCCAGCACGCCGGAGAAACCGAAGTCACAATTCTCGCCCGGATCCTGGGTAACGAACGCGGCCAGCTTCCCCATGATCTGGCCCGTTATATCCTGACGCTCGGCTTCAGCGAGCGGGACAAGGCCAGGATGCACGACCTGGTCGTGCGGAACCAGGCCGATGCCCTCTCTCCCGCCGAGAAGGAAGAGATGCATGCCTTCGGCAAGGCGGGTGATCTGCTCGCCAACCTCAAATCCAAAGCCCGCCGCACGCTCGGCGTCAAAGCCAAGAAGAGCATGACCTCCTGAGGCAGCATGGACGCAGCCCTGATCCGGCAGGTATGGCGACGTGCGGCAGGCCGCTGTGAATACTGCCAACTGTCCCAAGAATTCGATGATCGAACCTTCGAGATCGATCACATCATTGCCAGGAAGCACGACGGGCAGACCTTGGCTGGCAATCTCGCCCTCGGTTGCTTCCGGTGCAACTCATTCAAGGGCTCTGATATTAGCGGACGTGACAGGAACACAGGCAAGCTGACGCCGCTGTTCAATCCACGCCGCCACAAATGGACGAGACACTTTCGCTGGCAGGGTGCCTACCTCATCGGCAGCACGCCCGTTGGCCGCGTCACCGTTGACGTTCTCAATATCAACAATCCATTCCGCGTCGAGTTGCGTGCAGTGTTGATTCAGGAGGGACTCTTTCCGCCTGCCTGGAGACAGAAAGGCCGACGACGTTTCCCAAGTGCCAGAATGTGGGTGGCCTTCCCCCCCTTCTTGAGGAGCCTCGATGCCACGATGGCTCAGCTTCCGCGTAACGTGCATTCCGAGGAAGCAGTCCCTCTGGCGGAGGCAAGAGGGAGCAGGACATGCATTGCAGCCTATCGCAGCCTGTGCCCGTCGCACCCCTGCACCTGCTCTCGATCGCTCTTTATGACGCCGGCAGAGCAGCCCGGCCTCGGCCGATTGTCCCACAGCCCGTGCGACAATCGAAGCGCCGAAAAGTCGCACAGGCTGTGGGACCATTTCCGACGACCGGTAGGCGAGATAGAACGCCCGCATGCGGAACACGTTGCTGCGTGAAAGCCCGCCCACGCCGGGGAGGGTTTTCTGGAGGTCCTCCGCGAACCGCTCCAAGAACATGCTGTGCCCAGTTCGCCTGCTCCTGCCGCTGGACAATCTCCCGGCCGATCTCCCAGTAGAGGTGAATCAACTCGCGGTTGACGGAAAGCATCGCCTGCGTCTGAGCCTCGCGGACGCGGTCTTTCAGTGATTCCAGGAACTCGGCATAGTCGGGCGGCAGGCCGAGGGCTGTGGTCGGTTCACCTTTCTTCTTACGGGCCATCAGTCGCCTCCGTTCGACGGTTTGACGGGCACTTGCCCCGTTAGCAACCTCTGCATCAGCCCTGTTTTCTGGGTTTCGAGGAGGGAGTCGAATTGCCGTTCGAGCACTGCAAGTTCGGAATCGAGCAAGCCGAACAAGGCAGCAAACTTCTCTGTTCGTCAATGGAACCGGGGCCTGTTGACGAAATCAGAGTAGTCTATTTACAAAACAAGAGGGAGCAAGGAGGCAAAACAAGAGGGAGCAGGACATGCATTGCAGCCTATCGCAGCCTGTGCCCGTCGCACCCCTGCACCTGCTCTCGATCGCTCTTTATGACGCCGGGACAGCAGCTTCCGACGTGGCGGGCTGTGCCCTTACTGTTCTCGTCAGCCCAAGTAAGAGCCGAGCCGGCCCCACACGTACCGGAAACGAACCGGCGCACCGGATCGACCTGAGGGAAGCTGGACGTGCGGGCGCAATGCATGTCCTCGAGGCTGTGTCCTCGAGGCTGGTACTGTGATAACCTCTTTAGGTTCTTGAAGGACAGCTTCCTCCACCACGCGAGTAAAGCAAGGAGCGATTAGCCTTGGAACAGAGCGAAACAACCTCGCTGGAACGGATTGATGTACAACTTTCGGGGATTGGGGAAGTCATCGCGAACAAACGGGTGATGGTTCCCCCGTATCAGAGGCTATATGCCTGGACAGAGGAACAGGTTAATGATTTGTTTCGGGACCTTGCTGACTCAATCCGGAAGAACGAAAGCGAGTATTTCCTCGGAACGGTGGTTCTTACACGTGGTGGCAGTACAGGCTCTCAAGCCATCATTGATGGCCAACAACGGTTAACGACAACCAGTGTTCTCATAGCGGCGATCCGCGATTATTTTCACGAAAACGGCGACATGAAGCGCGCTGAGACACTGCAAGCCGACTATCTTTCAAAGACGGATTTCGCGACCCTCGAAGACATGCCGCATGTGCGACTGAGTTCGCAGGATCATGAGTACTTCAATGCCAGGGTACTTGCTTATCCCTCCCCCCAGAGGAATGCGATCAAAGCGACGACAGCCAGCCAACTGCTTCTTGAGAAGGCTACGACGGTAGCCCGGAAGTTCATTGAGACCCTTGTCTCGACTACACAAACCCCTCAAGAGGTTCTGATTCAATGGGTCCGATACATTCGAGAGAATGCGAAGCTCATAGTCGTAAGCGTTGCGAATGAAGCGAACGCATTCACCATTTTTGAGGTACTGAACGACCGCGGCCTAGACCTCTCGATCGCCGATCTACTCAAGAATTTCCTTTTTCGGTTGACCCAGGACAGAGTTACGGAGGCGCAGGCTTCTTGGATGAGAATGACTTCAATTCTTGACTCATTAGGTGAAAAAGACGTGTTGAGAACATTCATTCGACACGTTTGGTCGTCATCTTACGGCTTGACGCGTGAGAAAGACCTCTATGACGCAATTCGAAAGCAGATTACGAGCAAGCAGGTCGCCGTGAACTTCGTCAAGACTCTTGAGAACTCATCACTGATCTATTCATCATTCCGCAATCCGGGACATGAGAACTGGAAGCGGTACGGAGCTACAGTATCCCAGGCAGTGGAGGCCTTAGATACCCTGAGGGCTACTCAGCTTCGGCCGCTCCTGATCGCAGTTATGACGCATTTTGAAGTTCCGGAAGTCCGCAAAACTCTTCCCATGCTCGTGGCGTGGACGGTGCGTTTCATGATCGTCGGCAGGAGTGGAAGTGGCCCTCTTGAAACGAACTATTCTGAACGGGCCAAGGGCGTGTCGGACAAAAGAATTAAGACGGCCAAGCAACTTTGGCAGGAGATGCAAAAGATCGTGCCCTCAGATGAAGAGTTCGCGAATGCGTTTAAAATTGCATCAGTGTCCACACAGTATATTGCGCGCTACTGACTTGGGTGTGATCGAGGCATTTAAGCGTTCTCCAACAGATGAAGTAATCGTTAACCCAAACGAAGAGAAAGTAACACTTGAGCATATACTTCCACAAACCGACTCGCCTGATTGGGCTCACATTTCACAGGAGCATCGCGAGTCTTATATCCGTCGCATTGGCAATTTGACGCTATTGGATAAGAAGTTAAACGAGAGGGCGGGGAATATCTCTTTTCAGAAAAAAAGGGCAGTATTTCGCGAGTCAGAGCTTCTTATGACCAAGGAACTCGCCCAGATCGAGGATTGGACGATTTCGGCAATCGAGAAGCGGCAGAGCGACTTTGCAGCCATTGCCATTAAGGTCTGGAGTGCGAAACCGAAGAACTAATCGTCATTGGCTTCATCATCACCTGCTTCGCTGCTCTCCCGGTCAATTTCTTGGGGCTCGTCGACGCCGTTTATGCCTTCTTCCGAGGCCTCAAGCTGTTGCTCGATCGCTTCTAGGGTATCGGGAATCTCGCCGGGAGTCGTAGCTGGTTCGATGGTCTTGAAGTTGGCCAGGCTAGTACAATCGACCAAGTGTGAGAATGTCTTGGGTGTGAAGACTTTACCTCGGGTTGCTTCAAGCAACGTTTGCATTCTCTCTACGGATGCCGAAACCTCTTCCTCCGATACACGCGATAACCTCGCACCGAGGCTTGCCTTCTTTTTCCCACAGTTCACTCATCCGGGCAAGTTTCTCAATGCGGTTTACCTTATCCCGAGCAGTGCCGTCATCCTCACTGATTTTCGCCTCGATAAGGACCTGCGGTGCGAACTCATCGGGCACGATGAAATCCGGATTCTGAGCGAATCCCGGGATTTTTTCTGCACGCTTCACCTTTCGATTGCTAATGCCGTAAGCATCAAGCCTCTCCTCGATACCGACTTCTAACCTTGCTCCCACTAGATCGGAGACCGAGTCCTTGTGGCCAGCGAACGGGCGTCCCATCACACGCTCGTAGAGAAGCATTGGATAGGGAAGGCCCATTTGCACGAGGGGGCGCAAACTAAGTAGTCCTTTATTGGTGTCTGCTTTGTTAAGCCTGTGAATCTGGTCTGCACCAACCTCCGAGGCACCTTCTGAGAGTAGTGCACAAGCAGTTTGTAGAAGAGCATCTACTCGTTCAAGAGCCTTCCTCGATTTGATGAGCTTCGTGAAAGGTGCAACGCGACCTCGACGGTCGATATTCCGAGCCCACTCTTGGCCGACGAAGAGCCCTGTGCGACGAGAAGCCATGTACGCCCACTCAGGAGGGGTGAACCCTAAGATCGCTCGAAGTACGACCAAGACGACGGGCGAGTCAAGAGCTGCCGGTCGAATCGAATCAGGCGTTACGGTCGTGAAGCTTGAGGTAGCCCGTTTGAGCGCCTCGTAGCCCTGCTCAAAAGTTTCATACGCGATGAACCCCCCACCTTTCGGAAGTACTAGGAACTCCGACTCCAAGGTTGAGAAGATGGAGTCGATGAACTCATCCATTCGAGCCTGGACCTGATCGAAAGTAACCTCAAATGGGTATGTGGTCATGGATAGCTTCAGATATTCTAGGAATCTAGGAATCAAAGCGCGTAATACTATTCACGCCGTCTCTGTGATGACTAACCGCAATCAACTTTCCTTTGAACCAGATAGCAAGGTCGCGACAATCGAAAGGATGGTGCACAGCCTCAAAGTAGTATGTAACAAGCCTTGTGACAGACTGCTCAAGAGAAAGGCCTGGTTCAATAACGCATTCCGTCGGAGGTCGCTGTCCGTTAGTGACCGTAAAAGTCCGCTCAAGGAGCTCGCGCTTCCGCTCGAAGCGAGTCTGTCGCTTTACCGCCACGTTTCTGACCTTTAGATGCCTTTAGTCTCAAACTCGCGAAGCCGTGTATGTTCGACAAAATGAGTCATGTTTTGGACGGTGAAGACCTTGCCTCTTGTTGCGAGAAGTAGCTTCCTCATATCCTCTCGCCTAACCTTGAAGCCCCGTCCGGCGATGCAGGCTACCACCTGGAACTTTGGCTCATCATTCGCCTGTCGTCCTTTCATACTTAAAGAGCCCAAATGTTGGACACGAGTCACTTTGTCACGGGCCGTTCCATCGTCCTCAGTAATCTTTGCCTCGATGACAACCTCCGGATTGAACTCATCAGGTACGATGAAATCCGGTGCTTGATCGAACCCGTTGACACGCTCCGCACGTTTCGTTTTACGAAAGGAGATACCGTGCCGGTGCATCGTCTCCTCGATTGCCGCTTCGAGCACGTCGCCAACCAAGCCGCTCACCGAATCTCTGTGTCCCGCAAACGGTCGGCCGAGAAACCGCTCGTAGAGCAGCATGGCATAGGGAACGCCTAGGTCGGCCAAAGGCTGTGTGCTCCGTATGCCCAGAGTCGTGTCAGCTTTCTGAAGGCGGTGGATCACTCCGTCCGGCACTTCGGGATAACCCTCCGTGAGAAGCTCACAAGCGGTTTGCACCAGGGCACCGATTCGCTGGTCCGTTAACCCGCCCGATTGTCTCACCGGTGTATCGGGCATCGCCCGGACTTTGCGATCGATGCTCCGCGCTGCACGTTGATCAACCTCGACGCCCGAACGTTGCGTGGTTATATACGCCCACTCGGGCGGCGTGAAACCAAGCATGGTGCGGAGCACGATGAGAGATACGGGTGCTTCGTACACGGCCACGAGTACAGATTCGGGATTTAATTCACGAAACCCATTGGTTGCCCTTTTGAGCGTTTCATACCCGCGCTCGAAGACTGGATACTCGATGAATCCGGGACCCTTTGGAAGCGTAAGAAACTCGGACTGGAGGCAGGAGAAGACCGCATCGACGTACAAGTCGATATTGGCCTTAACATCCTCGAATCCGACCTCAAAAGGAAACTGCATCACGGTCCCTTACACTGACGCCAGCAGTGGCGAAAAGGCTTCCCGGCGGCCAATCTCGGGGAGGAGCCATACTCACTTCCTCAATGACCCTGTTCGAATCCCCGAGTTTGCCCATCTCGGCGGCGACTAGGGCGAGCTTTTCGAGGGTGGGCTTGGACTTGTCCCAGGTTGCTTTTAAGTTCCAAACGGCCATTCGAGCAATATGGCCGAACACAATGCAGCGGACATCGCCCCGCGTGCCCTTTAATCCTGCCGCTCGTAGTGACTCGAGATTGTCTGAGACAATAGAGGTTAGCTCGTCACTCCCCGAGAACAGCCATTTCCGCATTGTATCGCCCTTCTCACGACAGACGAAAACGGTATCGACGATTGACGAGCCAGTGCCGTGTATGTGAATTGAGCCGCCCATCTCGGCTGGGCACGGGAGCGATGCTGAGCATGTGAGCCCTGCGTCGAGAATCGCCACCGCTATCGCTTGATAGGCTTCGAGTTTGTTGTGATGGTAGGTGAAGACAAGGGTGCCCCGGGTTTTAGAGCAAGGGCCATGTTCGTGTAGACTTCCGCGAGCCCCTGGGTGAAGCTGCGCAAGGCCACGACCCTGCGTCTCGTTTCCTGTCAGCTCTTCGACCGTTCGGGTCGAGTCCCGCCAGAACCCCTCGGACTCATTCCCAACAAGCCTTCTCAGCCAGACATAACAGAAGTCCATGAGCTCCCCGTACTGAACATTCCCGAAATACGGAGGGTCCGTGAACACGGCATCGAGCGAGGTCTCTGGAAGATTTGCTTCGGTTGAACTCTCGCACCGGAGAGTCACCTTTCGCTCACGAAAGCCGTTCAACCTCTCGCCTATCCACTCGCCTGGAATCGCAACCTGAGTCTTGCGTGAGCCCCTAACCTTCACCTCGAAAGGCCGATCGCAATACTGCTTCGCTTTGGTGTACTTCTCGATAATGTTAGTCCATCCGCCTGAGCCGACGTTCGTGTTTAACCCGTTGGTGATTCCAATGAGGTTAGATTCGCATTGGACTAAGCCGACCGGGAATCCGTGGACGGAGAAGACGTCGAGCGATTTCAACGCCATCGTATCGTAACGGCACAGCATGTTCTGATATCTGAGTAGATCGGAAAGATTAGTCGCCAGGGCATGCCGGATACGTTCGGTCTCGATTTTAGAAATGCGTTGGGCACTCAGTTCCAGGCCGAGGAGCTGCCGAGTATTGAAGAGGTCACGGTAGAATTGATAACCCCAGCGATGCAGCCTGTCGGTCTCATCCCCGGCAAGAATTGGCTGCTCGGGAACGAACCGTGACTTGCTCCTAGCCCAATGTGTCTGAGCCTCTCGGTAGCGAGCCAAGTCTTTCGCATCAGGCTTCTTGAAGAACCGTCCTTTGTGCTTCTCCTTGCGGGCCGGGTTGTAATACTCGATGGCGAACATTCGGTGTCGCGGTGGACCAGCCTCGGGTCGTGGGTATACGTTTTCATGGCCGCAGTGAGGGCAGAGGCACCGTCTACGCTTCGCTGGTCCGTCAATTCGTAGCGTGGATTTGCACTCGCGGCAGGAGCCGGCATCGTGGAGTGATTGGACTTCATTTAGCTCGCCGCACGAAAAGCAGACGAGGACGTTCTTCGGGTGCCTCGCGTCCTCGGAGAGCAGGTATCCAGGAAAGAGGTCGAACGGACGCTCGCAAGCTGTGCAGTCGATTTCTTTTACCCAAAGGAAATACTTCGCGGGAACGTTCTTGTCTCCGTAGATGGAGCAATCTGTCAGGTAATATTCACCGACTTCGGTGCGGAGCCCCTTGAGCAGACAGGAAGAGGCCGCTTGGTAAGCGTCAAGCTCGATGTGCTCGATTTCTTCCCGCACGACCCAGGCAGCCATAGGGTTGATATCGAACCCGAGGACATCGCACCCCACGCGATTGGCTTCAATGAGAGGGGTACCCCCACCCATAAAAGGGTCGGCGACTGCTCGCTCCGGAAAGTCATTGGCCCGAAAAAAGATGCTTGCGAGGGGCTCTTTGCTGAACTCCGAGAGCACAAGACTCCGAAACAGGGTACCGGGACGCCTTGCGAACCATTTGTGAACTGCGATTATGGGCCGGTAATTCTGCTGAATCTGCTTTTCGCGCAGTGCCATTGCCGCGACGAATTCAACGTCAAACTGATTCTCGATGGTCATGCCTTACCTTTGATTTGCGGGGTTGGTCCCGCTGGTTAAAGAAGAGTTTCGGTCCTCAGCGGGGGAAGTCAAGGGGATTCTAAGGGAAGGTTGTGGAGGGCTTCCGCATCTCGCCGAGCCCACCGATTAGAGCGAATGCCCTCCTTAGACCTTGGACTATTCTCCGTTTGCCTCATTCCGTCGTTCCGTCCCGCGTGACGAGCCCGCTACTCCGGTATGCGCCGTGCGCACGTGATATCGTGCGACCTTTCTGGAATTATGGACACAATGAACGCCCGTCACTCAACTATCGCGCATTCCGTCGTGGATCGCAAGCGGTTCGACGGGTTTTGGCACTTTTCTAATACTTCGAAAGGTTCGTCATGAGTATCCGGTCGAGCGACAGTCAGGCTCGGCTTGTGAGCCCGGGGAACTGGCGGTAGAGCTGGAAGGGCTGCAAGGACAGGCGTTGCACCGGCTCGGTATGACACCGGCTCGACAGGACGTTCATCACGATCGGGCCTGTCCGTCTTCAGGAATTCGAGACAGGTGGATGGCCCCATCTTTCCCTACCCAAGAAAGAGCCCTGGCGCTGCTGAGGTCGGAACCGTCGATGACTCAGCGCAAGCTCGCCACCCGCGTTGGCGTTACGCCTGACGGCGTCAAGTATCACCTGGAAAAACTCAGGTCCGCCGGGTCGATCCGGCATGCGGGGCCGACCAAAACGGGCCATTGGGAGGTGCTGATCTGAACGACATCGGCAGACCCGAGCGGGCTGCGCGGAACGGGGTCGTCGCCCTGTTTGGCGATGAGCTGAACTCTCGCTACTTCGGCGATTAGTCCGATCGCGAGTGGCTTGCCTGGTCAGGCGAACTTCGTCGT
The DNA here is from genome assembly GCA_963797295.1 of uncultured Planctomycetaceae bacterium. Taxonomy (GTDB): domain Bacteria; phylum Planctomycetota; class Planctomycetia; order Isosphaerales; family Isosphaeraceae; genus Aquisphaera. The sequence goes on along the minus strand of CAWCPP010000045.1, from coordinate 302,452 downwards.
TCATTGTTGCTCGTCAGCGACGATTTCTTTCAATGGACGAACGCGGCCCACGGACTCATCCTCGAGACCTTGGATGACCTTGCTCGGTTCGAGACCGGGAACCGAGATGGGCTTGCCGAAAGCATCGAAGATCCTGGCAGACTCCTGCTCAGTTCTTGCCCGCGTTTGCTATGCCGACCGGGTTAACCGCCCGAAATGCGCCGGATGTCCTTGATCAACAGGAATAGGTGTAGAGGGTCGGTTGGTGACGGGATGAAATCGAAGTGTTCGTAGAATCGACGGGCGGCCTCGTCGATTGCGTGGACGGCGAAGGCGCGTATCCCGGCAATGTCGGCCGCCTGGAGCGTTCGGCGCATCGCGTCCTTCAGAAGTCCCGCCCCGAGCCCGTGTCCCTGCCAGGCCGTGCTCACCGCCAGACGGGCCAGTAGCATGATGGGGACCGGATGGCGAGCCAGGCTTTTTTTCAACCTGTCCGGAGCGTCGTCACAGGCGACCTCACCCACCACGAGAGAGTAGTAACCGACAACCACCTGGCCCGAAACGGCGACATAGGTCTGTGCGGCACCAGCCTGTTGATTGACCATCGCAAATCGCAACAGGAAACGGTTGAGTTCCTCACGCCCGCAGTCGAAGCCGTCGAGGGAATGCCCCGACCCCAGCTTCTCAATCCGCAATAGATCACTCACTGGACCTTGCCACCCTCGAAGACACCTGGCTCTTGAAGCAACCGTTTCAACCGAGGCAGGTCACGCGGCGGGGCATCGAGTGCCGCAAGAAACGCCTGCCATTGATCGGCGTTGAGACCAAAGCGGGTACGGTCCGAGAGCGTCTCATCGGCCCGGACTAGAGCGTTTTCGAGGACGACTGCTCACGGACCGCCGTGAGGCACTTGCAGCAGCCTGGACTTTACTTTTGCCTCGGGCGTGAGCCGGAGATCCAGTTTGGCAGTACGCGTTGATCGTTCGGGCATAGCTTCCTCGATTCTCGCGGTTCTTCCCAGTAAGCATACCATGACCGCCCGACAATGTCACGACAAGACCCCGAAGACATGTTTAGCGGTAATATGGCCGATCCACATCGAGGAACCTGCCCAGTTCTTTCGAGTGGCCGTTGGATTGTTAATTCCGGCCGACTCCAGGGGCTCACGCCTCCTGGCTATGAACGGTCGCCCCTACGGGGCTCGGGGACGGTCAGGGTGATCCCCGTCCGCGCGTTCGATGCCAGGGGCTCACGCCTCCTGGCTATGGACGGTCGCCCCGCCGGGGCCGGAGGACGGTCGGGGAGATCACGATTCCGCACCATGCCAGGGGCTCACGCCTCCTGGCTATGGACGGTCGCCCCTACGGGGCTGGGGGACGGTCAGGGTGATCCCCGTCCGCGCAGTTCGATGCCAGGGGCTCACGCCTCCTGGCTATGGACGGTCGCCCCTACGGGGCTGAAGCAAGAGCACCGATCCACGGCAGGGCCAGGCGACTCGCCGGCGCGACGGATCGAGTTGTGGAGGGTCCTTTTCAGCAGTTTGGGAGGTGGCAGTTCCGTCAGATACTGGGCGACCCGGATGCCGCTCTTGTCAAGCTGGAGCAGCTCGACGTGCTCGTCGGATTTGTCGGGCAGAGGATCAGACCGAGTGAGGGTTCCTCACCGGGTCGCGTGTCGTATTTCTCCAGCCACCGCAGGTACAGTTCCATCTGCCCCTTGTCGCCGGCCTGGAACCGCTTCAGCTTGACGTCGATCGCCACGAGCCGGCGCAGGCGGCGATGGCAGAAGAGCAGGTCGAGGTAGTAATCCTCGTTGTCGACGGAGATCCGTTTCTGACGCGCCACAAAGGCAAAATCACTGCCCAGCTCGAGGATGAACGCCTCCAGCTCGCGGAGGATTGCCTGCTCCATGTACACTTGGCGGGCGGTTCGTACTAGCCCGAAGCGTCAGCGAGGGTCGACACAAATCCATGCGGGGAAAGGGGAAACCCCTTGCTCACGCTTCGGGTTAATATGTCGCGCCTGCTTGGCACTTCGTCAACCCAAAACACGAGGCTTTGGGACGGTGCCGAAAGAGGTTGCGACGGCCGAACCCTCGACCGTACTCGGCCGACAATTGTGTACTCAATGCGTCCACAATTTGCCCGCCATACTCAGCCCGCTTTTCCTGGAGAATATCCTGGTGGATGCGCGTGCCGATGCTCCAGTACAGGCCGACGAGCGCGGAATTGACAGCGCGCGTTGCTCAGACTTCTTTCGAGCAGCCTCCCGCTCGCTGTCGATTGCTTTCCGGGCCAGCCTCGACCGACTGCCGCGACAACGCCGCTCGGCCAGTTTCTGCCTTGGCTGGCCGGCAGGTGACTTCGAGAGGGTCGCCGCGCGGGCAGAAGCCATTGTAGCTCGCTCAGGAGTGGCGGGGCGTTTCTCTCGGGGAATCGGCTGCGTGGCCTGGCCAAACGCAATTCATTTTCCATCATAGAGTTATGACTTTTTCGCGGCCCCGGAACGAGCCAGATCGGGCCTCACGGGAAATGACATAAGTAGTTTGTAAATAATATATTACGTCAATTAGCCCGGCTTCTGAAATCGCGCTCAAGGGCCGAAAACGTAGCATTACGTAGCATGACGGGTCTTCGAGGGGAGCCGTTGACGGGCCTATTGCAGGCCGGGCGGGGTGACGATTTCGAATGTGCTCGACGGGTCGTAATCGCCGCTCTCGCTGGGTCTCAAAAATCCTTGTGCGGTCTGGACTTAAATCCAGTGACCAGATGCCTTGGCAGGTTGCGTGTCATGCCGTGATGGGTTACAATAAAGCCCTTTACGGAGCCATTGAAAGCCGGGGTCTTGCACAATCCAGCAATGCCCTGGCGGCGATGTTGCGATTCGAGATTTGCCGAGGGATCGACCCACAGTGAGTACTGCTGAATTACCCCCGCCCGCCGCGCCGCTTGCCCCTATACCGCTGGACATCGAGGAGGAGCTCAAGGAGAGCTACCTCAACTACGCGATGTCGGTGATCATCAGCCGCGCACTGCCCGATGTTCGCGATGGGCTCAAGCCGTCGCAACGGCGGATTCTGGTGGCCATGCGCGACCTGGGGTTGAATCCCGGCGGGTCCACCAGCAAGTGCGCCGGGATCGTCGGCGAGACGATGAAGCGTTATCACCCGCATGGTGATAATTCGATCTATCCGACGCTCGCCCGCATGGCCCAGTGGTGGAACATGCGGCATCTGCTGATCACCGGGCAAGGCAACTTCGGCAGCATCCACGGGCTGCCTCCGGCGGCCATGCGGTACACCGAGGCCAAGCTCAGCCCTGTGGCCGCCGACATGCTCGAGGACATCAACCTCGACACGGTCGACTTTCAGCCCAACTATGATGAAAAGTACCAGGAGCCGCGGGTCCTGCCGGGGAAGTTCCCCAACCTGCTGGTCAACGGCTCGGGCGGCATTGCCGTCGGCATGGCGACGTCGATTCCGCCCCACAACCTGGGCGAGGTCTGCGATGCCCTGATCGCCTACATCGATAACCCGGCGATCGACCTCGATGAGATCATCGAGATCATCCCCGGGCCCGACTTCCCGACCGGCGGCACGATCTGCGGCCGGTTCGGGATCAAGGAAGCCTATCGCAGCGGCCGCGGCCGGGTCGTCGTGCGAGCCCGCTCGACCATCGAGGAGCAGAAAGACGGCCGCAACCAGATCGTCTTTACTGACATCCCCTACCAGCTCACCAAGGAGCCCTTGCTCAAGAAGCTGGCCGACCTGGTCAACGGCGGGCGAATCACGGGCGTCTCCGACATCGTCGACGAGAGCGACCGCAAGCAGCCGGTGCGGATCGTGGTCAAGCTCAAGAAGGGCGAAGACCCCACGGTCATCCTGAACCAGCTCTACGAGTTCTCGCCGCTCCAGGACACGTTCAGCGTGATCATGCTGGCGCTCGTGGACGGCCGACCCAAGACGCTACCTCTCAAAGAGCTCTTGCGGCTGTTCGTCGAGCACCGGATCAACGTCATCCGCCGGCGGACCCAGTACCAGCTTCGCCAGGCCCGCCAGCGCGCCCACATCGTCGAGGGCCTGCTGATCGCGCTGCATCATATCGACGAGATCATTCGCGTGATCCGCAGCTCGGCCACTCCCAGCGAGGCGCGCACCCGGCTGATGGCGATGGAGGTTTCGGCCGAGATCTTGCGGCGTGCTCTGAACGACCCCGAGGCCAAGGCATCGACCAGCCTCACCCGGATGCAGGCCGACGCCATCCTGGCCATGCAGTTGCAGCGCCTCACCGGGCTGGAGGCCGACAAGCTGGCCCAGGAGTACACCGGACTGAAGGCCGACATCGCGGGGTACGAAGCCACCCTCGCCGATGAGGAACTGATCCTTGAAATGATCCGCGCCGATCTGCGCGAGCTCAAGGACAGGTATGCCAATCCGCGCCGCAGCGCGATTTCCGAGGAAGAGCTTGGCGATTACGACAAGGAAGCCCTGATCCGCGAGGAATACATGGTCGTGACCGTCACGCACGACGGTTTCATCAAGCGGCAGCTTCCCTCGACCTATCGCGCCCAGGGCCGCGGCGGCCGGGGGATCACGGCGACCAACACGCGCGACGGAGACTTCCTCGAGCACATGTTCGTCGCGCTCACGCACGACTACATTCTGCTCTTCACCGATCACGGCAAGGTTTACTGGATCAAGGTCTACGACCTGCCCATGGCCACGCGGACCTCGGGCGGCCGGGCCATGGTCAACCTGCTGCAGCTTGCCGAAGGCGAGAAGGTGACCGGGGTGGTTCCGGTGCGCGAGTTCCGCGAGGACGAGTGCCTGATGATGGTCACGCGCCGGGGGACCGTGAAGAAGACCGAGCTGACGGCCTTCAAGCGTCCGCTGGGCCGGGGGATCATCGCCCTGGGTCTGGACGAAGGCGATCAGCTCATCGGCGTGGCGCGGATCAAGACCGGCGACCAGGTCATCCTGAGTACCCGTTCGGGAATGGCCATCCGGTTTGCCGAGTCGGATGTTCGGCCCATGGGGCGGCCGGCCCATGGCGTCAAGGGTATCACCCTCGAGGAAGAGGACGAGGTCGTGGGCATGGTGGTCGCCAATGGCGTTGACGATCCGGCCAGCCTGCTCACCGTTTGCAGCAACGGCTACGGCAAGCGCACCATGCTGACCGAATACCGGTCGCAGAACCGCGGCGGCAAGGGTTTGATCGACATCAAGACCAGCGACCGCAACGGCTCCGTCGTGGCCGTGACCAAGGTGACCGATGCCGACGAGGTCATGCTGACGACGGCGCGCGGAATCCTCATCCGCACGCGGATCGGCGACACCCGGCCGATCGGTCGCAACACCCAGGGGGTCCGGCTGATCCGCCTCGATGAGGGAGACGCCGTCGGTAGCCTGGCCAAGCTTCCCGAAGAGGAATTGACCAGCGTCGAGTCGCTCGAGCCGGTTGAAGGCGTGGACGACGAGGCGGACGGACTCCTGGAACCCGATGCGGCACCGTCGCCGCATATCATCAACGACGGCGTCGGCGAGGCCGAGGCCAGCGACCATCTCGACGCCGACACCGAGACGGGCGAGGCGGAATCCGAGGAAAGCTGAGCAGCGATGGCGGTGCCGAAATCCCGAGGCCGCCACAAGTCGGCTTGCCCGCTTGATCCCGGGGCGATTACCTTAACAAAACTCGAGCATCGAGTGAACTTTCACAGCGGCAAAAGAGGATGGGCATGGAGCTCTCGATCAAACGCATACTGGTGACGGGGGGCTGCGGCTTCATTGGCGCCAACTTCATCCGTCTGGAGCTAGAAGACGACCCGGACATCGCGATCACCAATCTCGACGGGCTGACCTACGCCGGCAATCCCGATAACCTGGCCGACCTTGCCAGCCATCCGCGGTATCAGTTCGTCCACGGCGATATTGCCGACCGGCCAGCCGTCCTGAAACTGGTGTCCGAAGGCGGCTTTGACGCGATTATCAACTTCGCCGCCGAGAGCCACGTCGACCGCTCGATCAACGATGCGACACCGTTCTTGCGGACCAACGTACTGGGAACCCAGTGCCTGCTCGACGCGGCCAGAGAGGCCAAAACCCCGCGCTATGTTCAGGTCTCCACCGACGAGGTTTACGGCACGCTCAAACCCGACGACCCGGCCTTTAGCGAGACCACTCCTCTGGCCCCGAACAGCCCCTATGCCGCCAGCAAGGCAGGCGCCGATTTCCTGGTCCGAGCCGCCTATCATACACACGGCATGAATACGGTGATCACCCGCTGCTCCAACAATTACGGCCCCTATCAGTTTCCCGAGAAGCTGATCCCGCTGTTCATCACCAATGCCCTGGCCGACATTCCCTTGCCCGTCTATGGCGACGGCATGCAAGTGCGCGACTGGATTCACGTCCGCGACCACTGCCGCGGAATCGCCGCGGCGCTGCACCGCGGCCACCCGGGAGAAATCTATAACTTCGGCGGCCGCAGCGAGCGGTACAACATGGACGTGACCAAGGCCGTGCTCCAGCTTACCGGCAAACCGGCCAGCCTGATCCGGCACGTCACCGACCGCCTTGGCCATGACCGCCGCTACGCTGTGAATTGCGCCAAGGCCGAGGCCGAACTCGGCTGGACCCAGACCGTCACTTTCGAGCAAGGTCTGGCCGAGACCGTCGAGTGGTACAAGACGCATTCCACCTGGATCGACCGCGTACGCTCGGGAGCATACCGGGAATCGGTCTGACCAGGCCCTTGTCCCGAAGGTGGTTTCTCCGCCGTTGCGGGGCTGATCTTTTATCGATGGAGAGTGTCACACGTGCGTGCGCTGGTGACGGGTGTCTCGGGTTTTGTGGGAGGGCACCTTTGCGAGCATCTGGTGGCCTCGGAAGACATGGTTGTCGGCATCTCGGCGTCGGGCCGCTGGCCAGCCGCGCTGGCACACCTCAATCGGTCGGTCCGCATTGAGAGCCTTGACCTGACCGAGGTCGCGGAAGCCCAGCTTGCCGATTTCTTGAAACGCAAGCAGCCCGAGACCATCTATCATCTCGCCGCGCAGTCGAACCCGCAGGCCAGTCTTGCCGATCCACGTGGAACCTGGGCATTGAACCTGGGCGCCACACTCAACCTGCTCGAAGCCGTGAAAGCCGCCGCGCTGGAACCAAGGCCGCGCGTCATTCTGGTCAGCTCGGGGGTCTGCTACGGCAATCCCGGCCCGGAGCATCTGCCGGTGAGGGAAGACTGCCCGTTGCGGCCGAACAACCCCTACTCGGCCAGCAAGGCCGCGGCCGACCTGCTGGGCATCCAGCACCACCTCGCTCACGGCACCGATGTGGTCATGGTCCGGCCGTTCAATCATGCGGGCCCGCGCCAGTCGTCAACCTACGTCCTGGCGGCACTCGCAAACCAGGTGGCCGAGGTGGAAGCCGGGCGCAAGGTGTGCGTGGAGGTCGGCAATCTCGAGGTCGTCCGCGACTTCACCGACGTGCGCGACGTGGTACGCGGCTATCGCCTGCTCGCTCAGCACGGCAAGGCGGGTGAGATTTATAACCTTGGCTCGGGCCGTGGAACGAAGCTGACAGAAGCCCTGGCCCACCTTGTCACCCTGGCCCGCCGGCCGGTCGAGGTCAAGGTCGACCCGGCGCGGCTGCGCGCCGTCGATCAGCCGCTCCTGGTTGCCGATCCCGGCAAGCTCCGCGCGGCGACAGGCTGGGAACCGGCTTTCCGGATGGAGCAAACCCTGGCGGACATGCTTGACGATTGCCGTGGCCGGCTCGGTGCTGCATAGTGACAGACAGAGCGATGTCTTGTTGGCTCTGGCGTGGAGATCAGACATAGATGGCAACAACAAACTACCTCGCGCTCGACCTGGGAGCGGAGAGCGGCCGGGGCTTGCTGGGCCGCTTTGACGGCAGCCGGCTCGAGCTGGAAGAGATTCACCGTTTTCCCAACGGGCCGGTGAAGCTGCTGGATACACTTTACTGGAACCTTCCCGGGCTCTTTGACGAGATCAAGACAGCCCTCCGCAAGACGGCCGCGTCCGGGGCAGGCGCTCGATGGTATCGGTGTTGACACCTGGGGAGTCGATTTCGGCCTGGTGGGGCGAGGCGACGTGCTCCTCGGCAACCCGGTGCACTACCGCGATGCGCGGACCGAGCGGATGATCGAGGCGGCCTGCGAGCAGATCTCGCGTGAACGAATTTATCAGATCACGGGGTTGCAATTTCTGCCGTTCAACACGATCTACCAGCTCCTGGCTCTGAAACGATCCCGGTCGCCGCTCCTCGATGTGACCGAGACGCTGCTCATGATGCCGGACCTTTTCGGCTGGCTGCTGACCGGCCGTCGCGCCGGCGAGCACACCGACGCCTCGACCACCCAGCTTCTCGATCCGCGCACCGCGACCTGGTCGGATGAGCTCTGCCGCGCGCTCGACCTGCCGCGCGCGATCCTGCCGCAACTGGTCGAGCCCGGAACAGAGCTGGGGCCGCTGCGTCGCTCGGTGATGGACGAGACGGGGATGCTCCAGGCCGTGAACGTGATCGCGCCGGCCACGCATGACACGGCAAGCGCCGTGGCCGCGGTGCCGGCGTCAGCTTCGCCGTCAGCATCCGCACCACCCGACTGGTGCTACCTGAGTTCGGGAACATGGTCGCTTCTTGGCGTGGAAGTGCCGAAACCTGTCATCAACGACGAAACAATGCGGTATAATTTCACCAACGAGGGGGGCGTGGCGGGGACGACACGATTGCTCAAGAACATCATGGGACTCTGGCTCGTCCAGGAGAGCCGTCGGACCTGGGCACGCGCCGGGCGGGAAATGGGTTATGAGGAGCTCACCGCCCGAGCCCAGGTTGCCCCCCCTTTTGCAGCTCTGATCGATCCCGACGACGCGTCATTTCTGTCACCCGGCGACATGCCTGGCCGGCTGGCCGCCTTTTGCAGGCAGACCGGCCAGAGCTCGCCCCGGGACGAAGGGGCGCTTGTCCGCTGCTGCCTGGAGAGCCTTGCGCTGAAATACCGCTGGACCATCGAGCGGCTGGAAGCGATCCTTGGCACAACCATCAAGACCATCCACGTGGTCGGCGGCGGCACCAAAAACACGCTGCTCTGCCAGTTCACCGCGAATGCCTGCGGCCGGCCCGTTCACGCGGGGCCTGTCGAAGCCACGGCCATCGGCAATATCCTGATGCAAACGATCGGCCGCCGCAAGCTGGGCTCGATCGCAGACCTTCGCGCCGTGGTCGCCCGCTCGTTCCCCGTCACCGTCTATGAGCCGCGCGACGGAGCCGCGTGGGACGATGCCTCGGGCCGGTTCGCCGGATTGATCAATCGTTCATAATAAAACGATTGGGGTGCTGATCGATCCGGGGTCATCGCCTCGGAACGGGTTCGCCGCAGGACCGGCAGACGGTGGCACTCATGTGCAGGGGTTTGCCGCACCCGGGACAGACTCGCAGGCCAGCCTCCATCTTCATCACGGGCGGTTGCGTCGCGGCCGACGAAACAGCGCCCATGGACGGGTGTGAGGTCGTCGTGAGGTCGCCTGGCTGCGCGTTTTGCTTGGCCGCCGGAAAACGGCTTGCCCATTGTTCCAGACGATCCAGATCGACGGCATCCATGTCTTCCGTGCGGGAACTGGAACTCGTCCGGCCCTGGCTTTTCGCGCCGGGAGAGCCGTCAGTGGCTTCGTCCCACGCCGAGTCGGGTACAGGCACGATCCGCCCGCAATCCGGACATTTGCCAGCCTCGAGGCGGTCCGCCGCGCGAACCTTCAGCCGGCGGCCACAGGTGCAGTTGAAGCGCACGTAACCGTCGGGCAACGCGCCCGCATCCGGCTGCTGCGACGGGCTCCGGCGCACCCGGATCTTGGCCCCACATCGGGGACAGGTCACCCGCTCGGGATCGCTCGACGTCACCGTCAACGTTTCACCACACCGGCAGGTTACCCGCGCCATCAGTGAACCTTATCCGATCGGTAAACATCGTGAACGCTGGTGAAAGTGAACATGAACCAGAAGCGTCAGAGCTTGAGCATCATTTACCAACCGGTTTCAGCAGGCTATCCAGCGGGATCAGGCCGTTGAGACTGCCGGAGCGGAAGCCCTCGAGGTCCAGGGTGACGAACTTGAAACCGAGGGCGCGAAATGCCGGCACCAAGGCGCTGCGAACCTCGGGTTGAACCAGCCGCGGCAGATCTTCCAGCGAGACCTCGACGCGGGCCAGGTCGCCCTTATGGTAGCGCACGCGCAGCAGACGGAGCCCACGCTGGCGCAGCCACTGCTCGGCCTGGTCGATCATGCGGACCCGTTCCGGGGTCACTTCTTCACCATAAGCGATGCGGCTAGACAAGCAGGGAGTCGCCGGCTTGTCCCAGGTGGGCAGCCCCCAGGCTTTCGCCAGGCCGCGGACATCATCCTTGGTCAGCCCGCACTCCTGGAGGGGATGGCGCACGCTGTTCTCGCTCGCGGCGCGCATCCCGGGCCGATGATCGCCCATGTCGTCCATGTTCGCGCCTGAGGCGATCACATCGACTTCCAGCTCCCCGAGCAGCCCGGAGAGCCGTCCATAGAGCTCGCTCTTGCAAAAGTAGCAGCGATCGGGCTGATTGCGCAGGTAGTTGGGATCGGCGAATTCCTCGGTCCGGATCACGCGGTGGCGAATGCCGATCCGGCTGGCCAGGTCCTCGGCTTCCTCGAGCTCTCCCGAGGCCAGGCTATCGGAAACCGCGGTGACCGCAATCGCGGCATCGCCGATCGCCAGGTGCGCTGCCTGGGCGACAACCGTGCTATCGATCCCTCCGGAATAAGCCACCGCCACCCGGCCGTAGGTTTTCAAGGTGTCAAGCAGCTTCTCACGGTGGGCAATCAGCGACGGCTCTGTGCCGGTCCATGAGCTTGTGCTCAAGACGCACCTCCTTCGAAGAAATCAGGCTGGGCAACGTTTGCGAAGTTCTGCTGGTGATCTCTTGAAATTGTAAAGTGCGGCCGGCACTGGCTCAAGGCTTGACGAGCCTGGGCATGCGTGAATCGGCCGGATTTGTGGCCACGCGATCGACAACCTGGACGATACGTTGGATCGCCTCCTCGATATCGGCCTCCGTGGTGCTTGCACCCAGGCTGAAACGGACTGAAGATCGCAGGCGATCGTCGGGCACGCGCATCGCAACCAGCGTCGGCGACAATCGGGTCGAACCGCTGGCGCAGGCTGAGCCCAGCGAGACGGCAATGCCGGCCAGGTCAAGCTGCATCATGAGCGCATCGCCATCCAGGCCGACAAAGCCAAGGTTGACGGTTTGAGGAAGCCGCAACGCGAGATTCGCCGGTCCGTTGCGAATCACCCGATTGGCTCCAAGTGCGGCAACCAGGCCGGTTTCAAGCCTGTCCCGCAGCGCCAGCCAGCGTGCCTTCCGCGTTTCGGCGTCTGCGTGCCACCGCTCCAAGGCTGCGGCCAGGCCCACGGCCAGGGGAACCGCGATTGTCCCCGGCCGCCGACCCTGCTGCTGGCCGCCGCCAACCAGCCATGACCGGAGCCTGACCCCCTTGCGAACCAGCAAGAGGCCAACACCCAGCGGCCCGTGAAACTTGTGAGCGCTGGCCGCCAGGCTGGTCACGCCCAGCGCATGGAAGTTGACGGAAATTCGCCCGACTGCTTGCACCGCGTCGGTATGGACCGGGATGCCCTGCACCAGCGCCAGCCCCGCAAGCTGCTGCACCGGCTGAATGGCCCCGGTCTCGTTGTTGGCGAGCATGAGCGTTGCCAGCCTGGTCTGCTCGGTAAATGCGTCTGCCATTAGTTCCGCGCTGGCAACACCTTCCGAGTTGACCGGCGGCCGGTCCACCCGGAATTTCTCGACTTCGAGCCGGGCCACCGCCTCGGCCACCGCGGGATGTTCGATGGGACTGGAGACAAGATGTCCTGGTGAAAGATAAGACCCGGCCAAGCCGAATACGGCCAGGTTGTTGGCCTCGGTTCCCCCCGAGGTGAAGATCACTTCGCCCGGTTCCGCTCCCAGAATCCGGGCCACTGTCTCCTTGGCTTCTTCCCAGGCCCGCCGTGCCTGCCTTCCCGCCGAATGCCGGCTTTCGGCGTTTCCGGCTTTCAGGAAATATGGACGCATGGTCTCAAACACTTCGAGATCAAGCGGCGTCGTTGCGTTATGGTCCAGGTAAATCGAGTCCAAGACGGTCCTTTCGCCAAATGGGCGGAGCTGAACTGCGGAGAGGGAGCTCTCCGTCCATCTCCCTCAGCCCAGGGAGCGAAGCGTCAATAGTAACCCGATGATAAACAAAGGAATACCGAGAATAAACAAGGGACCCGCCCAAAGAGCCATGCCGACAACCATGAGGGAAAAACCCAGCATGATACCGATCAGCCGGCCCACCATCCCCAGAATCCCGATCACCAGCCGCAACGGCAACGTCACCAGATACCAGATTGCGGCCACGAAGCCCACGATCGATCGCCCCACCACGTGCCCGGCCCGCGCAGCCCGAGTCCGCGCAGCCGGCGCATAGGCAGGATAGCAATAAACTTCCGACAACCGACCGGAGGATCTCTTGGCTCGTCGCGAAGATCGCATCATTGCCGAATGGCCTTGTCCTGTTCGACGATCTGGGTTAGATATCACCTGGGGATATGGCTTTCCAGCGAAAGTTGTGGTCATTTGTCCCGGTCAGCGGTTTGTTCCATGCAATCTTCAGGCATTCAACCCCGCGATGAATCGCCGTCCTAGTTAGCATTCGTCGCCATGGGGCCAAGCCTTGATTCCTTCTGCCCGGTTCCTGCCGCGGACCGACGAAAGCCCGTTGCCAGACGCGAACTCTTGCTATCTTCAAATATCTCGTGAGCCATTCTGGATTATTTCGGCTGATCTTGGTTTGACAAGCCAGCGCGGGGCAATTGCCAGAAAAGACGCTCAATCGATCTATAGGTCAAGGCAAGGAGGCCGTGACCATGCGACAGTTCTTCTTTGTCGTGGCGATGGTGGGAGCGGCCTTCCTCGGCGGGGCGGTTGTCAACGGGCCGGGACTCCATTGGGTCCAGGCCCGGCTGCTCGATTACATGGGCTTGAAGGACGGCGGCGAAATCGCCTCGATCGATTTGCCTCCGGCGGGTTCCGACCCGGCCGATCCCCATCGGCCGGGAACGACCCCGGCGGCCAGCCAGCCAGGTTCCACCTCGAAGCCGGCGCGGAGTGCTTCGCAATCGGGTAAGCAGAAGTTCGCAAACCCTGATTCAGGAAAGCCGGCGTCTCCCGGTCCGGCGTCGCCATCAGTTCCCCCGCCACTCCCCGTGCCGACGGCGATTCCTGAGCCCGTGGCATCGAAACCCGTGGATTCCCAGGCCAAGTCCAGCAGCGCGATGTCCGAGCCCACGGGGTCATCTTCCGCCGGGGTCATGGGACTGGCACTGAACAAGAGTCCGGAACTCGCTCCAGCAGCATTGCCAGGTCTGGAACCTCCCGCGCAACCGGCAAAGTCCGGCTCGATGGGAGGCCCGGATGCAGGTGCACCGCCGGAAGCAAGGCCAGCACCTCTTGATCCTGGCGTGGGCCCGGCTCTCCTGGCATCGCGGTCTCCATCCGGTACAGCTCCCGACGCCTTTGAGCAGCCCAAGCCGGCCCCGATTTCTCTGGAACCCGCGCCAGCCACGCTCGCCCCGTCCACGCTATCAGGGCGCGGCACGGGTTCGGCGAGCTCACTTCAAGATTGGGCAGCCTTGCGCAGCAAGATGCAATCGCTGGGAGTCACACGCTATACGATCGAGGGAGAACCCGGCGGGCGACGTGGTCTTCTGGTGCCTGATTCCGCTGGCCGGCCGCCAGGCCGTCTCGCAGCGGTTCGATGGGGAAGGGGATGACGAACTCCATGCCGCCCAGGCTGCCATCCGCAGGATCGCTCTCTGGCAAGCGACCAGGCAAGCGAATGGGTCGGCAGCTCCGTGACGGAGTTGCTCAGGCAACTTGCGGACTCTCGGAGGATTGTGCGGATGTCGAAATCCGAAAGGAGGTTAACGCCGTAGCGCGGTCGCCCTATAATGCTGATGATCGGCAAGCCTCGGAACCTGGGGGCGGGCCGCCCGTCAAATCCCCGGCACGGTGCTCACCTTCCGATTGGGAGAAAGGGGCCGAAAATGGCCAAGGCATCTCAACTGCGACTTCTCTTGATCGTCACCGGAAGCACCCTCCGCGCCGAGGAAATGGACCGTCCGCTTGGCTATTATCTCAAACAACGGATGGAAGGAGCCCTGTCCGCCACCGCCGGGCAGTCTGAAGCCAAGGCAGGGCATGATCTTTCCGATTATCAGGTTCGCGTGATCGCAGACTTTCGCTGGTTTCACGACGAGTTCCTCCAGGGCCTGCCAACCATCTCGCTCGGGGGTCCGGGTGTCAACGCCCTGACACACCGCTGGCTCGAGGAAATACCCATCTCGCTGGCCTACAACGAGCGGTATTTCATCCAGATGGACCCCGATCACAATGAGCCCCGCGTGAGCATCTGGGGCATGGATAATCCCACCACCCAGATCGCCGTCTCGGTTTTCCTGGATCGGTTTCTCCCGCCGTTCCTGGAGCGATGTACCCTGGTTCCCGCGACCTCTTTCGAACCGGACGATGATCCCGAAGGCGAATCGGAGACCGATCCCGACGAGGCCGAGGACGACTGAAACTCTGCCGCTCCTTTCATGCTTGCTCCTCCACCCGCAACGGCCAGGAATTTGCTTGACAGGATTCCGGTTCCAGCGCACGCCGGGCTTCCGCGTTGCGCTCTTTGTGCGATTGGAGTTCCGGTCGTGTCGTATGCTTAATTCAGGAGTCAACAGAGAGTTGGAGCACGCACAGGGCCTGGTCTCGCCCTGCTTCCCCGCGGTCGGAGTCCGACCCGACAACGGGCCGGCGGCAAGTGCTGTCCCATCTCAAACGCCAGGAAGGCGATACGCGGATTCTGGACCAAGGAAGGAGCAGGAAGATCATGGCGACTTACCATCCAAGAATCGATCAGGCTCGCTCGCCGGGCCGTGAGCAAGACGGCAAATCTCTGAGTGGAAACCAGGCCTTTTCTGGCTCAACGGCAGGTCCGATAACCGGCCTGGTTCTGGTCTCTTGCCTTCTGGTCCATTCCCTCCTGCCGAACAATTCCCGAGCCGGCGAGGTAACGCCACACCCTGCCACTCCGGCGGCTCCGCGGTTCGTGCTCATCCGTCGCTCGGTCGCCCAGGATCAAGGAGCATGGGTTGTCACTTACCAGTTGCGGCATACCAGCCCAGCCGGGACGATTCTCTCCCGCTCCGAGGTCGGCGCCGTGATCGAGGGCTGGGTTTCCAACTCGCGGGTGGCAAGTCACGCGGTACCGCGGTTGTCACGAGTCACGGTGAGCGGTACTTCGACGGCGTCAGGCACTGGCGAGGTGATTGCCTCGAGCGATGAATCGCAACGGTGCCGCGAGCGCACCGTCATCTCGGTCTGGGCCGATGACGGTCCGCCGCCGGAGAGCGACCTCGCCGCGCTGGTGAGCTTGGCCCCGGGCGCGGTGCTCCATCTCCGGCTGAGGCTCGAGCATCAGCACGTTCTCTATGGTGATTACGACCCTCTCCTGGGCGTGCGGAGCGTGGTGTTGAACGCGGGAGCGTCGGTCCTTCGCGATCAGGTCGCGCTTGACCGCGAGCATTACCTGGCACAGCCGAAGTACTCCTGGCCCGAGCCTCCCGACGATCGCCGCGACACGCATCAGTTCGTCTCGGGTCCGGACAGCCTTCATCTCGAAGCCCATATCCCAGGACATCAGTATTACCGCTTCCCGGAGCGGCCGGTTCGCTATGGCACCAAGATGCGATTGCGGTTCTGGTATCTGATCGCCGAGGGCACCGAGGGAGAATGCCGGGCTCGGATCGCCCAGTACAAGGACACCCCCACCTCCTGGCGAGTTCTGTCCGAGGGCGGCTTCGAACAGGTTCTGGAAACGGTCGGCCGCTGGACCAAGGTGGAAAGAGTCGTCCGCGCGGAATCTGAGGCCACGACCATTGCCCTCGACTTTCGGATTGTCCCCGAGTCCAACGTCGGTGAGATGTGGATCGACGACGTGAGCCTGGAACCGGTCGGTTGCGGGACGACCCAGGACGTTCCGTAATCAACAATGATCCGCGATAAATAGAAATCTCTATCGCTGGACAGAGCCGGCTCCTACAGGAATCGTAGGAGGGTGCTCCTTCTCCCGATCCACGATCCAGTTTCACACCTCCATCGCGACCGAGGATGAGTCCACGGACTTCTCGAATCCCAGCCAATTCATTACGCTGGGTTCATAAACTGAGCCCAGGGATGTGGCGAATGCCATGATGTCTTGGGGCGGCGGGATCTCCGTGTGCCTTTCATCCAGATTCCTTGTTCCTCAGCGCGTGAGGTTACCATGGATACCGATCGGAACCTTCTCTTTGGCCTCCTCGCTTTTCAGAAGGGGGCGATTGATGAAGATCGGCTCGTCCAGACCTTGAAAGACCAGGCAGCCGACGCAACGGTCTCGCTGGCGGACCAGCTCGTCGATCGCGAGTGGTTGACTGTGGATCAGAAGACGGCGCTCGAGCAGATTCTGGAGGGGACGTTAGCCCCCAACAAGGGTGATTTCGAGGGCACGCTGGCGGCCATGATCGATGGCCGGTGCCTGGCTGCGCTACGGCATGCCGCGGCCGTTGATCCCAAACTCCAGGAAAAGCTCACCGTCGCCCATGAGCCGGCGGCCGCGGGCCATGTCCGGATCGAGGCGATCAGCCCGGAGGGATCGGAAAGCCGCGAGCGGTACTCGCTGAGCCAGCTTTATGCCAAGGGAGGGATGGGGCAGGTCTGGCTTGCCCATGACCCGAACCTGGGCCGCGAGATCGCGCTGAAAGAGCTGCGCCCCGACCAGTCGGACAATTCGATGGTCTGTTCCCGGTTCATGACGGAAGCCCGGGTCACCGCGCAGCTCGAACATCCGGGGATTGTGCCGGTTTACGAGATGGGCAAAGGCACCTTGCCCTATTACACGATGCGATTCGTCAAGGGGAACACGCTCGGTCAGGCGACTCGCAGCTATCACAAGGCCCGCGTCGTCGGCAAGGCCGACCCGGTGAACCTGGTCAAGTTGCTGGGGGCATTCGTCAGCGTCTGCAACGCGATCGCCTATGCCCACTCACGGGGCTTCGTCCATCGCGACCTCAAAGGTCAGAACATCGTGTTGGGAGATTTCGGCGAGGTCATCGTGCTCGACTGGGGCCTGGCCAAGCAGATCGAACCGGCCTCAGGCGATTCGCCCGGGAGCCCGGCTGCCCTGTCCTCCGAACCTTTCGAGCCGACTGTCATGGGCTTGACCCACCAGAGCTCCGCAACCCTGACTCCATTGGCAGAGCCACATTCGAGTACGCCGTCGCGGCCTCATCCCGAGCTCGACCTGGAACGAGCCAGGACACTGCAAGGCCAGGTTCTGGGAACGCCGGCCTACATGGCCCCCGAACAGGCCGAAGGAAAGCAGCACCACACCGGCGTGCGGACCGACGTCTACGGCCTCGGTGCCATCCTCTACGAGATCCTCACGGGCCAGCCTCCATTCCACGCCAAGAGTACCAGCGAACTCCTCAAGAAAGTTTGCCGCGATGCGCCCACGCCGCCGCGGCAGATCAACTCCGGGGTGCCCGCTCCGTTGCAGGCAGTCTGCCTCAAAGCTCTGGCGAAGGCGCCCGCGGATCGCTACGCCTCGGCCGCCGAGCTGGCCCAGGAAGTACAGCGCCACCTTGCCGATGAACCCGTATTGGCCTACCCCGAGCCCTGGACGCGCCATGCCGCCCGGTGGGCCAGGAAGCATCGCACCCTCGTCACCACGGCGGCCTGCCTGCTGGTGGCGGCAACCGCCGCGCTATCGATCAGCACGGTACTGATCGCGCGCGAGCGCAACGAGGCGAACCTCCAGGGCGAACAGGCCCGTCAAGCTGTCGACGACATGTATACGAAGGTCGCCGAGAACTGGCTGGAAGACCGTCTCGACCCACTCCAGAAACAGTTCTTGGTGAAGACGCTGAGCTATTATGAAAAGTTCACGGCCCATTCCGCCGGGACCAAGGCGGTTCGCCTGGAACACGGCCTTGCCTATCAGCGGATGGGCGAGATCCACCGCAAGCTGGGCCGGGCCGATGCCGCCGAACAGTCGTTCGACAAGGCGTTGTCCATTCTTCAACCCCTGGCCTTGGCCAATCCGGCCGATCGCCTTGTTTCACGCGCCCTCGCCCAGACGCAGTCGCGGATGGGCGATCTCCAGCTTCGGGCCAACCGGTTCGATCGGGCCGAACCTTTCTTCAACCAGGCGGAGCAGGGCCTCGACCTCCTGGCGGCCGGACCGGCCGCTGCCGCGCCCGACCGCTGGCTGCTGGCTCGCACGCTCTGGAGCAAGGCCGAACTGCTCCGCCGCAAGGGCGAGATCGTGGCTGCCAGGCCGGTCGCGACACGCGCGTGTGACTTGCTGGAGCAAGTTCTCAAGGATGATCCGGGGTCGGCCGAGGCGCGAAACGACCTTGCCCAGGCCAATGACTTCCTGGGCAAGGTCGCACGCGAGCTGGGTGAGCACCAAATTCACGAGCGAGCCTACCGCCGCGCCTATGAGCTGCTTGATCCCCTGGTCGCCGAGTATCCCACCGTGCCCCGCTATCGCGAGGCCATGTCAAACGTCTGCAATGGGCTGGGAACACTGGAATACGAAACCGGCCGCTACGCCGACTGCGAAGGCCACTGGAGGCGTGAGCTGCGTGAGACCGAGCGGCTGGTGGCAGACTTTCCAGATCGTCCCGAATACCAGAGACTGCTTGCCGGTGGTTGCTCTAACCTGGGAGGCATTCTGGCCGAGCAGGAACGCTTCGCGGATGCCGAACCGCTACTCAGAAGAGGGATCAAGTTGAACCTGGAGCTGGCCCGAAGGTTTCCCGAAGATCGGGAGCTCGACTTTGACCTGGCCAACTGCAATCACAATCTCGGCTACCTGCTGCTCAAGCGAGGGAACGCCGAAGCGGCCCTCGGGCCGCTCGACGAGGCGGAAAAGCGGAACCGGGCGCTGATTGCGAAACTACCCGGGACCCCACGTTGCAAGCGCAACCTGGCCCTGATCCTCCGCTGGCGGGGCGAGGCGCTGGAGGCGCTCGAGCGTCCCGGCGTGGAAGAGGCTTACCGCGAAGCCGTGGCAATTCTCGAGAGACTGACGGTCGAATCTCCGGCCAACGTGCTTTACGAGCTCGACCTGGCCCGCTGCCTGAACAAGCTGAGCGACCAGGTGGCCAAGACAAAGCACGTCGACGAGGCCGAGAGTCTCTACCAGCGCGCACTGGCCGCACTGAGCTCGAAGGCCATTCATGAATGGCCCGCGGATTGCCGGCGGGAGAAGGCGATGACGCTTAGCAACCTGGGGGTTTTCCGCCAGGAAGCCGGACGGCCCAATGCCGAGGAGCCGCTCCGCTCCTCGGTCGCGATCGCTCAGGAACTTGCCTCGGGCAAGAATGCCACGCGGAAAGACCGCCAGTATCTCGCCATCTCCCGAAATAATCTGGGCGAAGCCCTGCGCGATCAGGGCCGTCATGACGAGGCCCGCGGCGAGTTCCACCAGGCGATCGACGGCCTCGAGGGTCTCGTCGCCGAGAATCCCGCAGGTGCGGAGAACCGGTTCTACCTGGGCTACGTCTACGAACAACAGGGCAAGCTGCTTGCCAGGATGAACCAGACCGCGGCAGCCCGAATTGCCATGGAGAAGGCCGTGGCCAGTCAAAAGCAGGCCGTCAAGCAGACCGATGGTAAGCTTGTTGCCTACCGCTCGGCTCTGGCGGGCCATCTGACCGGGCTGGCTGACGTTTGCCTGACTCTCGGCGATTATGAGGGCGTGTTGCAGTCCGCCGTCGATCTGGCCAGGGCAACCCCCGACCCCGCACAGGGATGCCTCGATGCAGCCAAGATCCTTGCCCAAGGCGCAGGGCGGCTTCAAGCCGACGCGAAGCTTGCCCTACCGCGCAAGGATGAACTGGGGCGGAAGTTCCTGGGGCGAACCCTCGTACTGCTTCGCGAAGCCGTCGATGCCAACACCAAGCTGGCGGACCTGATCAAGAATGATCCGGTGTTCAAGCAACTGCGCGATCGCCCCGAGTTTCAAATTATGCTCAGCAACCTGGTTGACCTGGGCCGCGAGGGTGGGCGTTGAACAAAACCTGGATCAGGTCAGTTTGCCGTCACGAGCCGATCAAACTTGTTGAGATCGGCTCGCCTGTCTGCGCTTCCAAACTTGCCAGAAAACTGGCAGGCTCACACCCATACTCAGCAGCAGGATCGACGACGGTTCGGGAATAATGGACAGCGTGACCACTCCCGAATCGGTGACCACCTGGCCTTCCAGGTTGTGCAACGAGGCGGTCCAATCGATGTTCACCGTGTAATCTGCCGGAAGCTGCGGCAGCAGTACGCCCGTGAGGACCTCAAATTGTCCCAGGAAGACTTCGTTAGGACCCGGATTCTGCACGGTCGGGGCGGCGCTGATGAATTCGACGTTCGCCATCGGAACAATGGTCGGGGGGCTGTAATTGGGCAGATTTCCTGACGCGAGGTTGGTGATATTGGTTGCCCACGGGCCGACCGGGTCGCCCGGGTTCGGTGTGATGGTCGGAGACTTCGGGTACTGAACACCAGCAACACGATCAAGCGTCACGTTATCACCGGCCTCGAACTGATAACCCGGGTCCAGTCCGATCTCGACGATATAGTAGTAATACGGGTCGCCAAGCGGCTTGATTCCTCCGCCCGATACCTTGACGCCGGCAGCATTCGCGGAGCCGGCCGCCTGGAGAATCCAGCCCAGCATGGCGAGCCCGGTAAGCCATGGTGTGATGGGAACGCGTCGTTGCATGTATCAACTCCGAATCTTGAAAACCGAGTTGCTCGTCGCTGAAAGCGATGGTACCAGTGATTGTCTTCGATCAAGCCGGTTGCCCGGATTCAACACGAAAACTCGTCGATCGAAGTGAAACCGGAGACCCGCCAACATCGGATTGACTGAAAAACAAAACGATCGTAAGCCAAACGCCAGGATTGCCACAAGGATGTATCCGTGAAGTGTTGATTGATGTAAACGCGATCGCCGGTTTCAACGGTCGGATGACTTGTTCTGTACTAACTTGCAGTCATTTATTTTGCTTCATGATCCAAGACACAGCAGGTTGCCTGGACCTTGTCAGCTCCATGCCCGCTTGCGATTTTTCCAGGCAGGGAATGTTTACCAGGAAAATGACGGGGTAAGTGCCAACTTTTTGACGCTAAATACACTCTGGGAAGGTATGCTGGCGAAATCCAATTCAATCCTCTGGCGACTGGTCTTACCGATGATCCAATCCACGCAATTCTGGAACCCGACAAGTGCTCGACGCAATTGTCGCCCCGGCCTGAAATCGAGCCTTTCCAGCTTTGCGGGAAGCGCCATCGTCGTTGCGCTGGTGCTCGTGCTGGTTGGCTCTCAGCCGGTGGTCGCCTCCGAGCTGGACCCGCAGCCGTTCGTCGAGCAGGTCCAGCCCATCCTCGAACAGTACTGCGGCTCATGCCACGCCGATGGCATGAAAAAAGGTGGGGTGGCCTTTGACGGCATCGAGGCCGACCCGCGGCGGCTCGGCGATCGGAAACTCTGGTCGGATGTGCTCAAGAACGTCCGTGGTGGCATCATGCCGCCAGCCGGCAAGCCCCGGCCCGGCAGCAAGGAACAGCAGATACTCGAGGACTGGATCAAGTACACGGCCTTCGGGATCAACTCCAAGGAGCTTGATCCTGGCCGTGTGACGGTCCGCAGGCTGAACCGGAACGAGTATCGCAACACGATTCGCGACTTGATCGGCGTCGACTACGATTCAACGGCCGAGTTCCCACCGGATGACTCGGGACACGGGTTCGACAATATCGGCGATGTGCTCACGATGTCGCCGCTGCTGCTGGAAAAGTACATCGCGGCGGCCAATGCCATTGTCTCGAAGTCCGTGCCGACCTCGTCCCGGGCGATGGTCGAGAAGGCCCTGCCAGGCCGCGCTTTCCGGTCTCCCGCAGACAAGGGCGCAACCGGGGCCAATGGCCGCGGACCGCTCTCACTGTCCTATTACGATCCCGCGTCCGTCTCGTCGACGTTCGAGGCTGAGCATACCGGTCATTACCGGCTGATCGTTGACCTGGCTGCGACCGAACGGTTCGTCGATGGGGTTTTTGACTACAACAAGTGCCGGCTCGTCTTCAAGGTGGACGGCCAGGAAGCCCTCCGGCAGGAGTACAGCCGCCAGGACGGAAAGACGTATCGCTATGAGGTGGACCGCGACTGGAAGGCCGGCCCGCATCATCTGGCGTTCGAGCTCGAGCCGCTGACGCCCGGTGAGAAACAGGTGCGATCGCTGGCGCTACGATTGAACGCGGTGACAGTCCAGGGACCGTTCGAGCCGCGTTACTGGACTCTCCCGGCGAACTATGCCAGGTTCTTCCCGCGCCTGTCCCCGACGACCCCATGGCACGCCATCGTTATGCGCAAGAGCTGGTGGGCCGATTTGCCACGAAGGCGTTTCGTCGACCCGTCGATCAGGAAACGCTCGAGCGGCTGGTGGCGGTGGCCGACGCGGTCAGCACGACTCCGGGGCAGACGTTCGAGGCCGGCGTTGCCCGGGTGTTCATGGTCATCCTGGCTTCTCCCCGGTTTGTCTTCCGCGAGGAGGGCATCGAGCCAGGCTGCTCCGATCCTTTTCCACTTCTCGACGAATACGCATTGGCGTCGCGGCTGTCCTATTTCCTCTGGTCGTCGATGCCCGACGACGAGCTTATTCGCCTGGCCGGGGAACACAAGCTGAGAGCCGATTTGCCCGCTCAGGTCAAACGAATGCTCGCCGATCCGCGGTCGGCCGAATTCTTCCGGCACTTCGTCGGCCAGTGGCTGCAAACGCGCGACGTCGATACGGTCTTGATCAACGCGGCGGCCGTGCTCGCCCACGACGAACCGCGCGATCCCGAGGCCGATCGACGCCGGGCCCGGTTCCGCGAGCTCAACCGCAAGTCGGCAGACAGCCTTTCGACCAAGGAGAAAGACGAGCTCAAGGAACTGCGAGCGACCGTTTTCCGGTCGTTCCGGCGGTTTCGCGAATTCGAGCTCACCCGCGACTTGCGGCAAGCCATGCGCCAGGAAACCGAGATGCTCTTCGAGAACATCGTGCCGCCAGGACCATGGCCTGGTTGAGCTGCTCGACAGCGATTACACCTTCCTGAACGAACGGCTGGCGAAGCATTACGGGATCGATGGCGTGAAGGGCGACGCGATGCGCCGGGTTTCGCTGCCGCCAGGAAGCCCCCGCGGCGGCGTGCTGACCCAGGGAACCATGCTCATCGTCACCTCGAACCCCGATCGTACGTCGCCAGTCAAGCGCGGCCTCTTCATTCTCGAGAACATCCTGGGCACTCCCCCGCCGCCACCACCACCCAACATTCCACCCCTGGAAGATGCCGGTAAGAAGCTGAAGGGACGAACTCCCACGCTCCGCGAGGCGCTCGCCGTGCATCGTGGCACGGTTTCTTGCGCGTCGTGCCATGACCGCATGGACCCGCTGGGTCTGGCGCTCGAAAACTACAACGCGCTGGGCCGCTGGCGCGACAAGGAGAGCGGCCAGCCGATCGACGCATCGGGTCGCCTGGTCACGGGTGAGGATTTCAAGGGGCTGAGAGAGCTCAAGCACATTCTGGTGGACCGGCATCGCCGCGACTTTTATCGTTGCCTGAGCGAGAAAATGCTCATCTACGCCTTGGGTCGTGGCCTTGATGATGCCGATGTGGAGACGGTGGACCGGTTGCTCGAAAAAATCGAAGCGGACAACGGGCGCCCCTCGGCGCTGCTCTCGGGTATCATCGAGTCGACTCCATTCCAGAGACGACGCCGGATCTCGGCCGAGCCATTCAAGACCCAGCCAGCACGCACGGTGCAAACCATCGACAAAACCAGCGCGGGAACAAACCATGACATCAAAGGCTGACCTGAACGATCCCTCGGTAGACTGCGGCGACAGGAAGGTGAACCTGAGCCGTCGCCATTTCCTCCGCGGGCTTGGTGCCTGCGTTGCGGTTCCGGCCTTTGCCTCGTATCGTCCAGCCCGGGCGCTGGCCGCGGGGGCCGTGACGGAGAGCCGTCTGGCGGCGACCGCGACGGGGGCTCCGCTCCGGTCAGCCTTCATCTATTTCCCCAACGGAGCGATCCCTGCCTCGTGGTGGCCCAAGCAGGAAGGGCCGAATGTACCCTTGAGCCGCACGCTTCAGCCGCTGGAGTCGAGCAAGACGCTGATCCAGGTCATGGGCGGGCTCAATCACCACACAGCCGACGGCGGCCCTGACGGCGCCGGGGATCACGCGCGCGGCAATGGAACCTTCCTGACCGGCGTCCGGTTGAAGAAGAGCGCGACCGATCTTCGCGCGGGAATCTCCATCGACCAGGTCCTGGCGCACAAGGTGGGCCATCTTACCCGCTTCCCCTCGCTCGAGCTGGCATGCGAGACGGCTCGAAAGAACGGAGCCTGTGACTCCGGCTACTCGTGCGCCTACCAGTACAATCTCTCCTGGAGCTCCCCGACCACGCCCGTGCCCGCGGAATCCAATCCCCGGCTTGTCTTCGAGCGCCTCTTCGGCGCCGGCGCTCCCGGTGAGCGGCGCGCCAACTTGCAGCGCCGCCGGGTCGAGCAGAAGTCCATCCTCGACCTCGTCCTCGAAGACGCGCGGTCGATGCAGCGACGGCTCGACTCTCCGGACCAGCAAAAGCTCGACCAGTACCTCACCAGTGTCCGCGAGGTGGAAACCCGGCTCGCCAAGGAAGAAGGCTTTGGTGAAGTTCAAGACCCGCGCGTCGACACGCCGCCCGGCGTTCCCACCGACTACGGCGACTACATCCAGCTCATGTTCGACATGCTCGTGCTGGCTTTTCAGACCGACTCGACACGAATCGCCACGCTCTTGCTCGCCCACGACGGCAGCAACCGGTCCTTCGAACACATCGGCATCTTCGAGGGCCATCACGACCTGACACACCACCAGAACCGCTCCGAGTGGATCGAAAAGGTCGCCGACATCGACCTCTGGTATGCCAGGCAATTTGCCAGGTTTCTCGACAAGCTGCAGGCCACCAAGGATCTGGACGGCCACTCGCTGCTGCACAATTCGATGATCGTCTACGGCAGCGGCAACGCCGATGGCAACCGTCACACACACTCGAACCTGCCGGTCATTCTGGCGGGCGGCGGCGGCGGTTTGCTCAAGCCCGGCCGCTACGTGAAGCACGGCTCCGTACCCATGACCAACCTCTTCCTGGGCATGGCCGAGCGGATGGGAGTTCAGGGTTTGCCCCGGTTTGGCGATTCCACGCAACCTCTGGGCAACATCTAGCGTCCGCTTCGCCTTTCGATCGGAACCACCACCATGACGCTTCGAAGCCTCTGGATGGCTTTGGCATTCAGTCCCGCGCTGACCGTCTTTGCCGAGGAACCCAAGGAAATCGCACTCTGGCCCGGCGGGGCACCCGGATTTGAGAGTCGAAAGGACGAACCGGTCATCGCCAAGGATTACTGGATACGCAACATCCACAATCCCTCGGTCACGGCCTATCTTCCCGCCAAGGATAAGGCCACCGGCGCCGCGGTCGTCATCTGTCCGGGTGGCGGCCATCGCGAACTGGTCTTCAAGGCGGAAGGCGACGAGCCCGCACGGTATCTGAACCAGCTTGGCGTGGCCGCGTTTGCGCTCAAGTACCGGCTCGGCCGCGAGGCAAACTCGCCGTATTCGATTGAGAAGCACGCCCTGGAGGACGGCCAGCGCGCCATGCGGCTGGTGCGTAGCCGGGCCAAGGAGTGGGGAATTGACCCTGACCGCGTGGGCATCATGGGCTTCTCCGCGGGTGGCGAAGTGGCCTCGATGGTCGCCTATTCCCCTGGCCAGGGTGATCATCACGCGGCCGACCCGGTTGACCGCGTGAGCAGTCGGCCCGACTTTCAGATCCTGATCTATCCCGGTCCGCTCGGTATCCCGGATGTCATCCCCGCCAATGCACCTCCCGCTTTTATGCTCGTTGCCAACGACGATCGGGCGCATCCCGCGTGATCACCAGCCTGTTTCAGAAATACAGGACGGCGGGCCTTCCGCTGGAAGCCCATATCCTCGCGCGTGGTGGTCATGGCTTTAACATGGGCAACCGGTCCAAGCTGGAATCCGTCAAGAAGTGGCCGGAGCGTCTGGGCGATTGGTTGAACGACAGCGGCATATTGGACCCGGCCAAGAAGCCCAAAGACCGCCCATCGCGATAATCCGCCAGTCCCTGGTCAGCCTCCGCGGGCTGGTTCAAAAGATGACTCCACGCCGATGGACTCTTGACCTCGGCCGTATTGCGAGACACGCTCAGGGTGAGAGAAATACGGGGAGCCTCGCTGCGCTCCCCGCGCATCCCACCAGGCCGTGCGCCCTTTCAAGACGATCGCACCACTGCGAAGGAGTGACCTCATGTACCCAGCTCACAAAAAATCGGGATCGATCCAGCGCCGGGAGTTCTTGACCACTGCATCGCTGGCGGCCACTTTCTCGGTCGTCGGGCCGGCGGTCGCATTCGGGTCAAAAGCCAACTCGGTGCTCCGGCTGGGCCTGATCGGCTGCGGGGGACGCGGAACCTGGATTGCCGACCTGTTTGCCCGGACGGGGAACTACCAGTTCGTGGCCTGCGCCGATTACTTCCCCGACCGGGCCCGGGCGTTCGGCGATCGCTTCAAGATCGAGCCCGGCCGTCAGTTCACGACGCTCTCGGCTTACAAGAAATTGCTTGAAGAGCCACTCGACGCCGTGGTGATCGAGAGCCCGCCATATTTCCACCCCGAGCAGGCTGCGGCCGCGGTCGAGGCGGGCAAGCACGTGTACCTGGCCAAGCCGATGGCCGTCGATGTCCCCGGCTGCATGACGATTGCCGAGTCAGGCAAGAAGGCGACCGCCAAGAACCTCGTCTACCTGATCGATTTCCAGACCCGCGCCAATGATCTCTACATCGAGACCCTGCGCCGGGTGTCCCAGGGCGATATCGGCCGCCTGGTGAGTGCGGTGGCAAGCTATCCTTGGGCGGGAACCGTGCACGATGATCGCGCGGCGTCCAGTCCGGAGGAACATCTTCGTCTCTGGTACCAGACCAAAGCACTCTGCGGCGATGTGATTGTCGAGCAGGATATTCACGCCCTTGACGTGGCCGCGTGGTTTGCCGGGGCAGATCCGATCAAGGCCACCGGAACGTGCAGCAAGCTGACGCGGAAGTATGGCGACATTAACAGCCACTTCTCAGTCATCTACACCTTCCCGAACGACTTCCAGGTGAGTTTCGCCTCTCAGAAGAACGTCCCGGGCGCCCCGGATGAGATTCGCTGCCTGGTCTACGGCACCGAGGGAACTGCCGACACGGATTACACCGGCGCGGTCAACATCCGCGGCAAGCGTCCCTATGAAGGCGGCCGGATGACCAACCTTTACACCACCGGCGCCCAGCGCAACATCGAGAGCTTCTACAACGCGATTACCAGCAGCAAGTATGATAACCCGACTGTCGTCCCTTCCGTGCGTTCCAACCTCACCGCCATCCTCGGCCGCACGGCCGCCTACCGCGGCCGCGAGGTCACCTGGAGCGACATGATCAGCGAGTGTGAACCCCTCAAGCCCGATCTGTCGGGGTTGAGAGGCTAATTGTCGTTCATATCAAAGCACTCCCCCCCTTACAAAGGGGGGGCAGGGGGGGTTGGCACCGCGCTACCAGATGCCCTAACTGTGCACCGATATCACACATATCCTCATTCTCCCCCCCTACAAAGGGGGTGAGAATGCTGCATCCTTCATAGAGCAAGCAACTTCACATCACGCGTTCCTGTTGATTCATTGCGCTTCCAGCTCGTCGAGGTTGCGCGGCCAGTCGTCCTTGAGCAGGCGCGAGAGGGAACGATCGGCAAGGATGCGGCCCTTGGTCTGGCAGCCGGGGCAGTAGTTGGTCTCGTTATCGGCGTAGCAGATCCGCTGGACGGGAGCGGCACAGACGGGGCAAGGCATGCCGTAGCGGCCATGCACGGCCATTTGCGGGCGGAATGCGGTGACCTTTTCGGGAAAGCCATTGCCGGCCTCCAGTCGGAGACGATCGACCCACTCCTGGAGCACGGTCTGGATTCGCGGAAGAGTTGCCCGGCCTCATCGTCCGAGAGCTTCTGGGTGAGCGCCAGCGGCGATAGCCGGGCGCGGTGGAGGATCTCATCGGAGTAAGCATTGCCGATGCCGCTGAAGATGTGGGGATCAGTGAGGGCCCGTTTGAGCGTGTGGTTTTCTTGCCGCAGGGCATTCTGGAAGCTTTTCAGCGTCGTGGTGAGAACTTCCAGACCGCCAGGATCTTGGGTGCGCAGGGCGACCTCTCCGCGAAGCAAATGTAGCGAAGCCCGGCGCTTGGTTCCAGCCTCGGTCAACAGCAGACTCCCCCTGGGAAAATCGAAGGCGGCCAGGTTGAGCTTGCCCGAAATCTTGACGGTCCGCGGCTTCCAGTGCAGCCGGCCCGCGATCATCAAGTGAAGAACCAGCCAGAGGTCGTCATCGAGCCCGATCGCAATCCGCTTGCCCACCCGTCGGATCTGGCGGACCGTCTTGTTCGACGCAGCCTCGAGGGGAGGGTCGTAGGTGCGAACCAGGAACGGGTTGTTGACCCTGATTCCTTCCAGAGGAACGCCCACGATGCGCCGCTCGAGAGCCTCGATGTAGACAGTGATATCGGGCAGTTCGGGCATAAGAGGGTTCAACGAGAGTGCTGGCTGAAGGAGTCGGCAATTGCGGCCAGTGCGGGATCAGCGCTCAATCGACCGAGCGTGGCTTTACAAGCATGGCGGACGGTTGCAGGGTCACGACCGCCGAAGTGAGCACCGATGGCGGCGAAGCTCAGGCCCGTGTGCAGCCTGACCAAGTGCATGGCCAGGTGCCGCGCCTCAACGACAGATGCCTGTCTGCCCGGCCCGCGGAGGGCGGACATCCGCACACCGAACCGCTTGGCCACTGCGCGAGTGATTTGGTCGACAGTCAGCCGGGTCGTTGCCAGCTCGGTTTCCTCGCGGAGGATCGTGGCCACGGTGGTAAGGTCAAGTGTGGTCGGCGAGCTGGCGGGATGATTCTTGCTGGATCGCCGACCTGGTTGTAGCTCAACCTTGCTTTGCAAGGTCAATCGGCTGAGCCAGCCATGCAGGGTCCGATAGCCGTCGGCGGTCGCGGCCAGTGATTCCGTCGCCTCGGCCGAGAGTGAGAGCCCTCTGGCGCGGGCCTGCTCGAGGATGTACCGCCGCCGTGAGACGAGGCCTGGCGGCTCGATGCGGACGACAAGACCCCCAAGCAGGCGGTTGACCAGCCGGGCCGGCCATGCCGCGCGCGGCCACTGGCCGGGCGGGGCATGACAGGAGACCGCGACTGCGGCCCCCGTGGCATCCAGGGCGTCCAGGGTGTACAGGAGCTCGTTGTGAGCCAGGGGGGCACGCTCAAGATTTTCAAGGTCATCAAGGACCAGGAGCCCGGCGGAGCGGTAGTGAGCCCGGAGCTCGGACCAGCCGCCCGATTCGTTGTTCCGCGCGGCTTCCACGCAGCCGTCCGCAAAGTCGGCGGCATTGCCGTGAGCGATTGTCGCTTGCGGATGACGGCGCAGCCATTCGGCGGCCAGGCCCGCCAGCAGACGCGATTTGCCGACACCCGAGGGCCCGTGGACCACCAGTGGTGAGATTCCCGCGCGTTCACCGCGAGCCAGTGCCTGAGCCCCAGCAAACGCCAGCTCGTTTTCCGCCCCTGTCAAGAAGCCGTCCCAGGGATGGGGCAGGGGGCCCTGTGGCGGAGTTGCTTCCGCTCGTCGCGAGCTGCCCGAGGCCTGGAGTTGAGCCATCGCGGGGGGACGCTCCTCAAATGCCGTTTGCCGGGCGGATGAGCAGGGTTTGCTCCTTGCCGTCACGCAAGATGACCACGCGAACCTCCTGGCCAGGTTCGACCGCTGCGGCCGCCGCGTAGGCGTCGGTCACCGAGGTCGTCCAGCGGTTGTCAAGCGTGGTGAGCACATCGCCGGTTTTCAGCTTTGCCAGCGCCGCCGGAGAACCGGGCAGAACCTCGGTGATCGGTACGCCCGGCGCATTGATGTCGCCAACCGCCTGGCCCAGCCGGAGGCCCCACAAACCTCCTGGCGCCAGCACGCGGCGACGCGCCTTCTTGGGGCCGGCAAGGCGGTCGGGAAGCTCTCGAAGCAGATCCCGAATGGCAAAGTCGATCGGCTCGAACGTCATCTGGTTCGCCTGGTAATCGATGGTTGTCCGATACCGCGCAAAGAAGGTGAAGCCGATGATCCCGTCCACCGGATGGCCAAATGCCTCGCCCAGAATCTTGAGGGCGGGATGATCAAACACGATGACGGGTAACTTCGTGGCGGTCAGGTCGCCGACCTGGAGCTTGGCGACCTCGGCCTCGCCCCGCATCGAGAAGAGAAACGACCGGGGTGCGTCTGCCTTGACAACGCCCGAGGCCTCGCTGACCTGGTTGCCCAGGAGTGTGATCGGCGCGCCGAGATCGAAGATCAAGCGATAGGGACCCTTGCCGTTGATGGTGGCCTGAACCATCATGTGGTTCGAGGGAAGCATCGAAAACGGCACCACGGCCTTGGCGATCTTGGCCGGCGCTGCCGGCTTGGCCGGTTCCTGGAGAGCGAAGCCCGCGCGGGCCAGTCCGGAACGAACCAAAACCAGGCTCATGGCCGGCAAAATCATCAAGAGGGCGCAAACCAGAACAATTGGCCGGGAATGATATGGCCTCATCGCTCAAAATCCCTCCCCGGCGGTGATTGTCACGGTCACATCGCGCTCTTTTTCGTTGCCGCCACCGCGACGCAGAATCAGCTCGATAGAATCACCGGGCTGGATGGCGGCCAGCGCGGCACGAGCCGCCTTGAGGCTTGGCACGGCCTGGCCGTGAGCGCGAACCAAACGATCGCCGGCATGGATGTCTGCCCTGGACGCAGGCGAGCCATCCAGAACTCGTGTAATTCGCACGGTGGACTGGCCTGATGGCGCCCTCTGCGACTCGGCCCACTCCAGACCCAGAAAGCCGCGCGGGGAGCGCACCTCCTCGGGTTGCTTGCCCATCAGGAATGCCAGACCCTTGGCGAGCGGCCCCAGAGCGTTCATGATCTGGATCTCGGCGGGAGGCCGGTCACCATCGCCGCGGGGAGGTATGGGAGGATCGGGTGGGGAGTGGTCGAGTCGCGTCCAGGTCATCGAGTCCTGGCTCGGGTCGATCTCGAGCCGGAACCGGGCAAGTATGGTGAACCCGAGAATGCCGTCGATCGACGCGCCGGGAAGGCCCAGAGCATTCATGCCGACGAGCTGAAACGGATCATCAACGCGTCCCTTGATGCCCAGCAGCCGCGCCCCGCCCTCAAGATCCAGCCGATCGATGAGGGTCCAGAACTCACCCTTGACCGGTTTGAGACCGATCTTTGCCGCCGTCTCGGTAGCGACAAAGAGCGCCGGAGCGCCGGAATCAACCAGGAAGTTGAAGGGCCCCTTGCCGTTGATCCGGACCCGGACCAGAAAGTGGTTGGTATCCGTTAGCCGGTAGGGCACCCGGAATGACTGACCGATCTGGGGGTCGCGGCCCTCATGGGGAGCCTCTGGTTTCTGCCCGGCGTGGGCTGTGATCAGCATGGCCGTGACAGTGATCGCCAGGCTGGCCATGATGGACGAGAGTTTGCGCATTGCGCGATCGACCTCGCGAGATTTCTGGCACGTTGACATGGTTTACAGCTTAGGCTCAGGCGCGCGTTTTCGGATACGGCTTTTCAAAGGAAAACCAGCGCCGACCGGTAATCCCGGACGGAGGATGGTGGTATCGCAACTGGCCGGACACTACCATCGGAGAATTGTGAATTTCAAGTTCCTGCGAGAGATTCTCATGATCAAGCCATCTTTCCCGCTGCTGATTCTGCTTGTTCTGACCGCGGTGTCCGGCACTTTTGCGGAGGACCAGTATCCCCTTGCGCCGGATGGTTTTCGGCCTCCGGCCGTGCCGCTGATCGCTCATGATCCGTATTTCAGCATCTGGTCGATGGCCGACCGCTTGACCGATGACGTGACCCGGCACTGGACCAAGGCTCCGATGCCACTGACCGGATTGATCCGGGTTGATGATCAGAACTATCGCCTGATCGGTCCCGAGCCCAAGGCAGTCGCCGCCATGCCCCAGACGCAGGTCGATGTGCGGCCGACCCGGACCATCTACACGTTCCAGACCGCGGCGGTGAAGGTGGAGCTCACGTTCTTGACTCCCGCGGTTCCCTACAACCTGGACATGCTCTCGAGCCCGGTGACCTACCTCACCTGGCGCGTCGAGAACCGTGATGAGCGGCCTCACCAGGTTGCCGTCTACTTCAGCGCGGCAGCTCACCTGGCTGTCCACTCGCCCGATCAGGAAGTCGTCTGGTCGCGCGAAGGATCGGGGCCAATCAAGGCCCTGAAGCTGGGAACCCAGGAGCAGCCAATCCTGCTGCGCCGGGGAGATGATACGCGGATCGACTGGGGATACCTCTACCTGGCAACCGGTGAAGAGCGCGGGGTGCTGGCCAGTGGCGCGGCGGATGTATTGACCCAGGCATTCCTGAAAACCGGGACGATTCCCCAAAGTGATGACCCACGCCAGCCTCGTCGCGCCGATGATCAGACGCCCACGCTGGCTGTGACTCTGCCGCTGGGTACGATCGAGCCCAAGGCCGAGCGGACAGCAGTCGCCATGATCGGTTACGACGACGTGTATGGCATCGATTACATGGGCGACTGGCTGCGCAGCTACTGGAAGACCAAGGAAGCGGCCAAGACTTTTCCGTTGCTATTGCTCAAGCACCACCTCAGCCGTGCCACGTTTGACAGCTACTGCGCATTCTTCGACAGGCAGCTTGCAGGGGTCCTCGAACAGGCTGGCGGTGTGAATTATGCCCGGCTGGCCGTGCTGGCACACCGCCAATCGCTTGCGGGAGGCAAGCTTGTTGCCGATGCGAACGGCATGCCCTTGTGGTTTCCCAAGGAAAACACCAGTAATGGCTGCATCGCCACGGTCGATGTGATCTACCCGCAATTCCCCCATCTCTTGCTCTTCAACCCCATGCTGGCAAAGGCCTCGGTCGTACCGGTACTCGATTACGCGGCGTCACCGCGCTGGAAGTTCCCGTTTGCGCCCACGATCTGGGTACCTATCCGGTCGCGACGGCTCAGGTTTACGGAGGTGGTGAGAAGACCGAGGAAAACCAGATGCCCGTCGAGGAAAGCGGGAACATGCTGATCATGGTCGCGGCGATCGCCCAGGCAGAAAAAAGTGCCGCCTTCGCCGGCAAGTACTGGCCACAGCTTACCCAGTGGGCAAAATACTGCGAGGATCACGGGTTCGACCCGACCAACCAGCTCTGCACCGACGATTTTGCCGGCCACCTGGCGCGCAACGCCAATCTCTCCATCAAGGCGATTCTCGGCCTCGCCTGCTATGGCAAGCTCGCCGGAATGCGTGGTGATGAAGACACGGCCAGCCACTATGGCGAGCTCGCCCGGACACTGGCTGGCAAATGGGTGACCATGGCCGCCGAGGGCAACCATTTCCGGCTCACCTTCGACCCGGCAGCGTCCTGGAGCCAGAAATACAACCTGGTCTGGGATCGAATTCTCGACCTCAAGATTTTCCCCGAGGACGTCGCCAGCAAGGAGCTGGCTTTCTACCCATCGGTGTTCCATAAGTTTGGCTTGCCTCTCGACTCGCGCAAGCTTTTTACGAAAAGCGACTGGTTGGTCTGGACGGCGACTCTGGCGCCGGATCGCGCGACGTTCGAGCACCTTGTTGATCCGCTGTACAAGTTTGTTAGCGAGACCAGTGACCGCGTGCCGTTCTCCGACTTCTACTGGACCGATAGCGGCAAGGACGCCGGAATGCATGCACGCCCCGTGATTGGCGGCGTTTTCATTCGGTTGCTGAGCGACGCGAAACCGTTCTGGGAAACTTACATTGGCCTGGCACAGCAGAACGCACCCGCCGGCGGCAACGAGTGGGCACCCCTACCTCTTATCCGGAAGCTCACGTCGGTGGCTCCCACCGCCCGCGATCAAGAAACCCACTGGCGCTATACCACTACACAGCCCGCCGAGAGCTGGATGACGCGCGAGTTTGACGATCGCGAGTGGAAGCAGGCACCGGCCGGCTTCGGCACGCCGGGAACGCCCGGCGCCGAGGTTCGCACCGTCTGGAATAGCCCAGAGATCTGGCTCCGCCGCGATCTGCATCTCCCCGAAGCGGCCATCGGGGCAGACCCTGGCGCCCTGCGCCTCATCGTGCACCATGACGAAGACGCCGAGATCTACCTCAACGGCGTACTGGCGGCCCGAGCCGCCGGCTACACCAGCGATTATCAGGCGGTGCGTATTCGCCCTGATGCGCTCAAAGCCCTCAAGCCGGGTAGAAACAGCCTCGCCGTGCATTGCCGCCAGACCAAGGGAGGCCAGTACATTGACGTGGGGCTGAGCCGGACTGAGACTGTGGTGCCCTGATCGGTTTTCGGCCATCCTGTGAAGGGATTTCGGAATCCCTGGCACCCGACTGGCAGCCGATCGGCCTCTTTTCCCGGCCTTCCTTCCCAGACCTGCGAGGCGAGCTTCGATGATGTCCTTGCCAAACTCCACAAGCGCACTGGATCGGGCTCGCTCCAAGGCCTTTTTCCATCTCCTGCCTTTACTGTTTTTCTGTTACGTCATCGCCTACGTGGACCGAGTCAATGTCAGCCTGGCCAAGCTGAACATGCAGGAAGACCTGGCGCATCTTGGTTTTTCCGAGAGCGCCTTCGGCTTCGGCATGGGCGTTTTCTTCATCGGCTACCTGCTGCTGGCCATTCCCGGCACACTTGTCGTCGAAAAATGGAGCGCACGGAAGTGGATTAGCTGGACCATGATCTCCTGGGGGATCATCGCGGCGATGACCGCGTTCATCCATTACTGGGTTCCCGGAGCCAGCTCAGTTGCCTCCTGGAGTGTCCACGCCGCAGCCACCCTGCTTGACCCGCTGGGACGAACCCATCTCGGCTGGATCAGCAGCCAGGCCCGGGAGATGGCCGTCGTGTTGCGCAGTCCGGGCGCTGTCTATGTGCTTCAATTCTGGGGGGTGCGATTCCTGCTGGGAGTGGCCGAGGCCGGGTTCTATCCCGGCGTGATCGTCTACCTGACTCACTGGTTTCCGCGCCGGGATCGCTCCCGGGCCCTGGCCTGGTTCTTCATCGGAACGCCGATCGCGCAGATTATCGGCCCGCCCGTTTGTGGCGCGATCATGGCCATTGGCGTGGGAGATCACCCGCCAATTCTGGGTCTGGTCGGCTGGCAATGGGTCTTCATCGCCTGGGGTGCCCCGGCCGTGATCTTCGGTTTCATCGTCCTGGCAAGACTTCCGGATTGGCCTCATGAGGCTCGATGGCTTGCCGACGACGAACGCGCGGCGCTCGAAAGCGAGCTGCTCAGCGAGAAGCACGAGCATTCGGCCCAGACCGGCCACCTGTCGTGGACTCAGGCCCTGGTTCACCCCAAGATCCTGGCCCTCGCGCTGGCCTATTTCTTCGTGGTCACGGGCAACTACGGGATCGAGATGTACATGGCCTCGATTCTGAAGGACTGGTATCACCTTGATGTTCAGAGGGTGGCCTGGCTGGTCATCATCCCGGCGATCGGTTCGCTTGCGGGGCAGATCTTCGTCGGCTGGAACTCCGACCGCACACGAGAGCGGCGCTGGCACGCCTCGCTGCCCATTGTCTTAGGGGCAATCGCCCTGGTGTTCACGCCTGCAACTCAGGGCGAGCGCTGGTTGACCATCGCCTTTTTCACTCTGGCCATGATGGGATCAAAAGCCTATTTGCCGGCGTTCTGGACCTTACCCAGTGAGCTCATGTCGGCATCGGCGGCCGCGGCCAGTATCGGCCTGATCAATTCTTTTGGCAATCTCGGTGGAGCTTTCGGTCCTACCGTGGTCGGCATCGTTCGCGAAGCCACGGGGTCGTACAGCAACGGTCTCTGGTTTCTGGCCGTATCGATGGTCATTTCCGCCGCGATGATCATTGCTCTGGGCATCGGCCGTAAGGCCAAGAGCGATCCTGTTCCCGTCAATCTCGTTGAGCGGGTTCACTAACTTGTGGAGGGTTGCGGTTCAAGCGTTCCAGGTTGCGTCGCAGGTCTACACGATCAGGAAAGTTCGCCAGCGCCAGCGCGAGGAAGACACGGGCTTCGAAGCGGCGGCCAAGCTGCTCGGCAATCCCCGCCATCTCCACCGCGTCGCGGATAGGCTGTTTCCGTTCGTAGAGCTTCTCGTAACGGGCACGAAGCGCCTCGATCTCCGCTTTCTTCCGGACCAGACCGGCAGCTTCCGCCGGCCCACCGGCGTGCTCCAGCAATTGTGCAAAGCGGGTAAGCGCCGACTGGTCACCTGGATCGGTTGCCAGGAGTTTTTCGAGCTCCCGGTGCTCGGCTGTGAGATCGCCGCGCCGGGAGGCAAGCCAGGCATGGACACGGTGGGTCTCGGCGGGAGTCAATTCCCCGGCCGGCAGATGCCTGAGTGACTCTTCCACGACAGCCTCCTGGTTGGCCATCACACCCCAGCGCAACCGTGACGACCAGACCAAGGCATCGTCAGGACGCCGCTTCAAGCAGGCGTCAATCCATTGACTGGCCTCTGCCGGGTCGTGCGTTCGAAAGCGCCAGGTTAGCCAGACCTAACCAGACTCGATCGTCATCCGGAGCCATTTGCCGGGCCTGATCGAGATAAGCGCGGACGTTTTCCACGGGGTTTGGCCTGAAGTCCAGCGTGATGTGCATCCGGACCAGATCGATGGCGCGTTCCGATGCTCCTTGACCGGTCGCGTTCAGGTGTTCCCACTGATCCTCGATAAGCTGACCCGCTTTCGCCAGACAGCCAAGCTGGCTGTAAATCGGCACGAGTAGAACGCGGACGTCGGTTGTCTCGTTGCGTCCATCCCTGGCCGCGTCGAGGATGACTTGCTCGGCAGCGGCAAGCTGTCCTTGATCATGGTAAAGACGCATGTGGGCCAGAATGGCCTTATGGGAAAAGGCAGACCCGGGGGTAACCCGGGACAGCATCTCGGCGGCCACCCGGCTTTGACCTCGCTTCTGCTCGCAGATGCCCAGCAGGTAGGCGGCCTCGTCCGAACCTGGATAGTGAGCCAGGACGGTGGTCAGCTTGCTGGCCGCGATCGCAAACCGATTGCTCGCCATCTCGGTCTCGGCCCCGGCAATGGCCATCCGGTAACTTCGACCGGTCCAGCACACCCAGATGCCCCACAGCAGACCTGCAGAGCAGAGCGCAGCAACTACAAGCAGCCAGCGTCGCTGGTGTGTTGACTGCAAGGCAGAAGGTTGCACGGCGGACACGGCCATTCAGCCACTGGCCCTGACTTGAGAGAATGAGGATTGATTGCTGGAGCCTGGACCCAACGCTAGATTAGAGGTCGGCTGCTGTTCGCAAGCAAGAGATTCTTTGCCCAATCGATGGTCGACGAAGGCCCTGACTTGGCGGCGGCGGCGATGCACTGAAGGAACGTTGATGGCCGATCGAACTGTCGTCTGCGACGTGGCCGGCCTGAGCGATACATCATGGCCTGAAGGCGGTGTGAAGCGACTGCGGTCAAGTGAACAACTCTTGTTCGTGGGCTGGTCCGGGCTGGTTGCGGGCTTGCTCGAGGTCGCCACGATCGTCCTCCGCAAGGTGTTGGTCGATCCCAATCAGCTTTATGGCATGAGCCGCCATTTCAGGTGGCTGATACCCGTAACAAACCTGTGCATCTTCCTCGGCGTGGCAGTATGCGGGTGGATTATGTGCTGGGTTTGGCCGCAGACCGGGCGCTGGATTGGCAGACGCTTTTTCTGCGGCCTGACGTTGCTCCCAACACTCCTCGTAGCCTTCCCGCGGATCTACGGCCTGGCCGGATTTTTCTTTACCTTGGGAATCGCAACTCGGCTCGTTCCGCGACTGGAACAGCATCATCGCAGTGTGCAGCGGCTCGTCCAGGTTAGCCTACCCTTGGTGATTGCGATCGTTTTCATCCTGGCGACAGTGCCGGTAGCCGGCGACTGGATCAAGGAAAGACGCGTAAACACACAAACTTTGCCACCTCCCGGATCGCCAAATCTGTTACTCATCGTGCTCGATACCGTTGCGGCGGGTCATTTGAGCCTGGGTGGCTACGAGCGGTCGACAAGCACGACCCTGCTCGAGGTTGCCGAGCGTGGAATACGCTTTGATGCCGCTCGCGCTGCTTCTTCCTGGACCTTGCCATCCCACGCGACCATGTTCACTGGGCGATGGCTTCATGAGCTGTCGGTCGGCTGGCTTAGCCCGCTTGATCAAACGCAGCTCACCCTGGCGGAATTCCTGGGTGCGCAGGGTTATGCAACGGCTGGTTTCGCAGCCAATGTCACATACTGTGCAAGAGACTCGGGGCTGAGTCGCGGTTTCAGCCATTATCAGGATTACATTTTCCCCCAGCTCTCCGCATTTCGCATGGCGGTTCTGGTCAAGCGCGCGTTGGGTGGCCTCCAGGCGTTCGTGCAACTCGTGGAGGATCGCTGGAAGCTGGTCGAGGTCCGACCCTACGTGAATGATCTCTGGGGACGTTTCGTCGCTGATCGCAAAGGTGCGGATGTGATCAACCACGAAGCGCTTGACTGGCTGACACGGCGGTCCCAGCCGGAACGGCCGTTTTTCGCATTTCTGAACTACTTTGATGCTCATACGCCCTATCAGCTTCCGACGGGTCGCATGCGCCGATTTGCCGCGGAGCCAATCGATAATCGCCAGCGTCTCCTGATCGAGCAATGGGGAGACGTGGATAAGGCCCGTGTTCCCGGACGGGACCTGTCGGTTGTCATCGACGCTTACGACGATTGCGTTGCCGACCTGGACGAGCAGCTAGGCGTCTTGCTTGACGAGCTCCAGCGGCGGGGGAT
Source organism: uncultured Planctomycetaceae bacterium (assembly GCA_963797295.1). Lineage (GTDB taxonomy): Bacteria > Planctomycetota > Planctomycetia > Isosphaerales > Isosphaeraceae > Aquisphaera. The sequence continues at coordinate 263,391 of CAWCPP010000045.1, read as the reverse complement.
TCTCCAAAATACCTGGCTGGTGATCACCTCGGACCACGGGGAAAGCTTTGGCGAGCACGATGGCGTTTTCTGCCATGGTACGAGCCTCTACAACACCGAGCTTCATGTTCCCCTGCTCATCGTTCCGCCCGAGAGTGTTGCCATCAACGTCAGCGTTCACGAGCCTGTCAGCCAGCGGGATCTGCCCGCAACGATGGTTGATGTGCTTGGTCTGGGACCGCCGTCTCCGTTTCCCGGAGATTCACTTGCACGATTCTGGAACCGAGCGATCACGCCAGCCGCACCGCCGTCGCCGGTTGAGCCCGTACTCTCGGAGGTCGTGCCCGGCGATGCCCAACATCGTGATTCTTACGGCCTCCCCCTGAAAACCTGGCCGCTTGCGGCGCTCAATGATGGTACATGGACATATATCCGCCAGGAGGGCAAGGCCCACGAGAAGCTTTTCAACCTCCACGAAGATGCCAACGAGCAGCGCAACCTCAGTCGCAATCCGGACGCACTGCCAACGCTTGAACAGATGCGCACTAACCTGCACCAGCTCACGGCAGGACCCCTTTTACCCCAGCGGTTCAACCGCTGAGCGTGAAGAATTTCAGCGTGCCCAGCAACTCATGGTCCATGGGCCAGCGGGGTGCCTTCACACAAGATTCACCGTGAAACGCTTGAATCCTTGCACTTATTCTGTAACATAGGTTACACCGACTAGGTCGGGCCCGCCAGCGCACCTACTCTCCTCGTCGGACGAGGACAGCCGCCTTCAGCAAACTCGGCAATCTTTGCTGCTTTCGGCCTTCGGGTTAATGTTTTTATCTCTGGCCGAGAGCAAGAGGACCTTGGCATGATTGATCCATCGTCGCGAACCGGGCGAACCCGGGCGTTCACGCTGATCGAGCTTCTGGTTGTGATCGCCATCATCGCGGTTCTGATTTCTCTGCTCTTGCCGGCCGTGCAGTCAGCACGCGAAGCCGCACGACGAGCACAATGCACCAACAACCTCAAGCAGATCACGCTGGCAATCGCCAACTACGTCGATGTCAACAACTGCACGCCACTGCACGAATATCGGTACGCGACCGAGGGTACGGGAACCAATGGCACGTCTGGCTGCCATTCCTGGCTGTGCGGTATCGCCCCGTTCATCGAGCAGTCCACGATGTACAACGCGATGAACCAGCTTTACACCATGGAATGGTCTTACTCCGGCATCACCGGACCCAACCCCATCGAAATGACCGTGCACAAAGCTACCATCTCGACCTTGATTTGCCCCTCCGATGGAGTGAGCAACTCAGGTTCGGGTGACTCGTCGGTTACCTATCAATGCGGCAACTTCAACTATGTGGGTAACACGGGACATCCACGAAACATCTTGCTGCCTGGCGATCCACCGAATTCGGGCACGCTTCCACCGCTTACCGGCATCATGTCGATGTCGCGGATGTATCTGGGCCAGGTTTACTGCACGGCCGGGACTGACCCCACCACCAACCTGACCGTCACACTGGCAAGTATCACGGATGGGACATCAAACACCGCCGCTGTCAGCGAGTCCTTGGTCAACGAGGGCCAAGGCAACAGCAATGATAAAAGGCGCAACCTGAACTACACCTCCTCGGGCCTGATCGACGCCACAAGTAATCCGAGCGTCCCCGCGCTGGCGGTCGTGCAAGACGGCTTGGCCGGACCGATCAATTACCAGCCCTGGAGCATCTACAAGGGCCTTACCTGGGCGTACACAGACTCCTGGGAAAAACACGTATATGCCCACCTTTTACCCCCGAACTCGGCACCCATCAATACCTACCACGATAGTACCTACCGCTGCGAAGAAGGGGATGGCGGCATGAACCCCACGAGTAACCACCCTGGGGGCGTCAACGTCTCGTTCATGGATGGTTCGGTCCACTTCATCAAGAACTCGGTCAACCTCCAGGCCTGGTGGTTCATGGGTACGCGCGGGCGAGGCGAGATCATCTCGTCGGACCAGTATTGAGGTCCGCCGAGAGGAGGAGTCTTGTTCATGTCGCTACGCCGGCACAATGCTCTGTTGACGCTCTCGACCGCCCTGATACTGACTGCCGCGGCACCGATCCTCAGCAGCGGCTGCGGATCGACCGAGCCCGATGTTGATAAGGCGGCCCTCTACACCCCCGAATCGCTTGCCCAGGAGCTTGCCTTGCGATTCGCCGCACTGAATCCCGACGTCAAGAAAACGAAAACCACCTACAAAGCGAAGCCGCTCTCGGCCAAGGCCATCGCCACCCGCGAGCGGGCGGATCAGGCCAAGAAGCAAGGCCAGCCGGCAGTCACCAAGAAGCGATCGGGGCCGCCGACCATCGATGATTTGCTCGCCGATATCGACGGCAAACTGAACCTGCTCAAGGGCGTATCACGCGGTGACGCTTGCCGGAAGATGGTCGACGCGATCTCCCAGGATAAATCGCTCGGGGAGGCCGACAAGACCACGCTGACCGAATTCGTGAACCGGCTGGCGGAAGGCTCTTGAGCCGCAACTGGTGACCGCGCGGGCTTTTGTTCCCGCTGATGCATTCCAGCCCGGTAGCAAGTTGACGGCAAGCTCCAGGTGTGGCCTTGATCTGCCATGCGCTTTACAATACCCACTTGCCTCCTCCAAGAAACCAGAAAGCCGGTACGCGAGCCCGGAAAACAGACGACTCCTACAGAGCTCCTAGTCAGACCCATGCTTCAGTACCGCCGCCGCCACGTGTTTTGGGGTGCCTTTGCAGGCATTTTTCTCATCACCCCTCTGCTTTCCGGTCAAAGCCAAAAACCTGGCCCAACCTCACCGGTGGGCATACCCCAGGGGGCGATTCCCGCGCTGGTGCATGGCCTGGCGGAGGATAGCCAGCGGCTCGCCGAGCTGAGCCGTAGCGAACTGGCGAAATCGCCGTACGGCCCACAAATTAACGCCCGCGTCAGTGTGCTGCGAACGGTCGCCGAGCAGCTTGATCGGCAGGTCAAGCAACGCGATCAAAATATCCCACGCCGGCAGCAAGCCGTGCGTGATCTCCGCCGGGCTTATCAACCGGTTTTTGAAGCGTTGACGCAGCCGCGATTGAACGCGCCCGGCTCGCAACGGATCTCCGAGCGTATTGGTCAGAACATCAGCGCACTGGAAATCGTTCTTGGCATCCCCGTCAAGCCGCCCGTGCCGGAAACCCCGCTCGAGGTTCGCCTTCAGCGTGCCCTGGTTCGCGAGTATTCAGCCCTCCTGGCTGAAACGGACACATTCATGGCTGGTCTGAACGATAAGGTGCCCGAGGGCCCCCAGATCCGGACCGAGGCACTGGCCTTGCGTGATGCCGTGCGACGGCTTCGTGGATTTACCGCCAAGGGGGCTCCAGACCGCCGGATCATCCAGGAGCTGGCCAGCGCCGTGGCAGCTCAGCGCACTGTGCAGGCGCGCGTGGACCGGGTAAATATGGGCCGGGCGCCAGGGCCTAACGTGCTGCGTCTGCGACGTATTGGCGATGTCCTCGCGCGCATCCAGAACGGCCCGGGAGCCGATCCGCGGAGTCCACAACTGCCGCGCCCCTGAGAGAGCTCCCCTCGTTTGCACATCGCTCAGCGGCCCTGGCTCAAGTCTCCACCTGCTTGTCCTGGCTCCCCTTGAGTATACTCCAGGAGGCTTCCCCGGTGGCTGCAGGACGTGCACCTTGTCTCTCCTGAACAGGGATTTACACATGCGAGTGCTCCGGACCAGCACGCTGATGGCGACCTTGTTCCTTGGTCTACTTGCTCTTCCTCCTCTGGGTTGGGCCAAGGAACCGTACCGCCAGGTGATGATCTCGGCTGATCGTAATATGAACGTTGATACGTTCCTCTTCGGCCGGGATATGATCGTGTCGCGTTATGCCGTGCCTGAGTGCCCAATTCCCTGGTCAGTGAGAAAGTTTCGTTACTATGGGGGCAAGCAAGAGCAGGTCTACGTGGTCTGGATTGACAACGGCAAGCTCCAGATCAGTGTGATCGCAACCCGGGGGTTGGGCATCCTGTCGGTGCTCATGGATGGAAAGCGGGTGCTGGGCTGGGATTCGCCGGTCAAGGATATGGTGCATCCCAGTCTCATCAATCTGAATAGCCGGGGCGGGCTGGGTTGGCTCGACGGATTTAATGAGTGGCTCTGTCGGTGCGGGATGGAATGGAACGGTCAACCAGGTACTGACCGCTTCATCAACAACCTCGGTGAAGAGACCACGATGGAGCTAACTCTGCATGGACGAATTGCTAATCTGCCGGCCCAGGAAGTCTTTCTCGTTGCCGAGCGCGATCCGCCTTACCGGCTGATTCTGCGCGGAATCGTGCACGAGCGGATGTTCAACGGGCCCAAGCTGGAACTGACATCCGAGCTCTCCATTGAGCCCGGTGCCCGCACCTTCCGCGTCAGCGACGTCGTCACCAATCGCGGCGGTCAACGCCAGGAGTTTCAGATGCTTTATCACACGAACTTCGGGCCACCACTCCTGGAAGACGGTACACGCTTTCTGGCACCGGTCGAGGTCGTGACCCCGTCTAACGACCACGCAGCCAAAGACATTACTCGGTACGACCAGTATTCGGGGCCCAAGCCGGGAACCATCGAGCAGGTTTACCACATTCAGCCGCTTGGGGATCGAAGCGGACGGACGCTTGTCATGCTGAGCAACAAGGCAGCCGACCGCGCCGCGTCGCTTCGGTTTGATACCCATGAGCTGCCCTACCTGACCCTCTGGAAAAACCTGGCTGCCCAGGAAGACGGCTATGTCACGGGTATTGAGCCAGGCACCAACTATCCCAACACCCGCCGCGTCGAGCGCAAACACGGCCGTGTTCCCAGCCTGTCACCCGGGGAAAGTCATTACATGACGCTTGACTTCGCGATTCATGTCGGCGCCGCCGAGGTTCAGCAGGTCAGTCAGGAAATTACCCGGATTCAGGGCGATCGGCGCCCCTTGCTGAACGATAAGCCCGAGAAGAAAGAGTGATCCCGGCCACTTCGAGGATCAGCACTCGCTGAGGTTGACCGGAATTTGCACGGCAAGTCCACCCTCTGACGTCTCCTTGTATTTGGTATTCATATCCAGGGCCGTTTCCCACATGGAGCGGATCACGGCATCGAGGGAAACCTTGGCCCATCGGGGATCGCTTTCCAGAGCCAGGTGCCCGGCGGTGATGGCCTTGACGGCGCCCATCGTGTTGCGCTCGATGCACGGAATCTGCACCAGGCCGCCAACCGGGTCGCACGTCAATCCCAGATGGTGCTCCATGGCAATCTCCGCAGCCATGAGCACCTGTTCAGGCGAGCCGCCAAGCGACTGGGCCAGTCCCCCCGCCGCCATGGCGCTGGAGACGCCGATTTCCGCCTGACAGCCCCCCATCGCCGCGGAAAGCGTTGCCTTTTGCTTGAACAGGGCTCCCAGCACACCGGCCGTCAGCAAGAAGGGTTCCACAGCGTCGTCACCCTGCTCATGAAAGCAGACGCGATACAGAAGCACGGCTGGAATCACGCCCGCTGCCCCATTTGTCGGTGCCGTGACCACGCGCCGAACGACGCATTCTCCTCATTCACAGCCAGCGCAAAGCAGCTCACCCACTTGAGAACTTCCGGGAAGCCGTGGTCGTGGCCGCGGATGGCTGCGAACCATGAGTTTATTGAACCCACGTCAGTCGACTGCGCCATGTTGCCAAGCAACGTGTGATTGAGCAACGCTGCGCGACGCACGACGTTCAGTCCACCTGGAAGGGTGCCCGATGTATGAGCGCCACGAAACACGCACTGGCACATTGTGGTCCAGATGCGCTCAAGGCCAAGGTGAATCTCCTCTGGGCTCAGCATCGCATACTCATTACGCCGAACGACCTCGGGTATGGTCAATCCATGGTTCTGGCAGTGGCCTAGCAGGTCGGCGGCCGAGTGGATGGGAAATGGGAGTGAAGTTGCGAGTGGGTTATCCGGGGTCTGGTTTTCCCCTTCGCGCACCACAAACCCGCCGCCAACGGAGTAGTAGGTCTCTGCCGTCGATGAACCGTCTTTGAGAAAAGCCGTGAACGTCAAGGCATTGGGGTGGTAGGGAAGGGAGATCGAACTGTGGAAAACCAGGTCGCTGTCTGCTCGAAATGACGTCAATCTGGTCCCACCCAGCAGGAGTTTCCCGGACGCTCGAATCGTCTCGACCTGAGGATGGATCTGCGCCGTGTCGCAGGTTACTGGGTCGACGCCCGATAAGCCCAGAAGGACGGCGACGTCTGTTCCATGCCCTTTCCCGGTCTTGGCCAGGGAGCCGTAAAGATCCACCTGAACCCGGATGATGGCGTCGAAGCGGTTCGCGGCTTGGCAGCGGCTGATGAACCGTTCCGCCGTGCGCCAGGGCCCCATGGTGTGCGAGCTGGACGGGCCGACACCGATCTTGAAGATGTCGAACGTACTGATCGACTCCATGCCTTCATGCCTTCCTGCCTGGTGTTGTCTCGTCAATGTGCAGATAGGGAATTGTCTCAGCGACGAATCGGCGTGCCAACTGAAGATTGCACGATGCCGTCCGTTGTAACCTCTTCACGGGGCTGGAACTGAGCCAGGATGTACGTGCGATCCCAGCGGGTGGGAGAGCTGCGTGCCAGAACCTCGACCGGCCCAAATTTCTGAAGGGTTGGTAAATCGCGATCGCGACCGATGATCGCCAGGGTTGCCGATGAATCATGCTGGAGCTTCAGGGGGCAGGTGGCGGTATCCTGACTTTCCAGTCCCCGGGCATCGAAATGCCAGCATGCCGGCCGGTTCAGATAGTAGAGACGTACCGCCAGATCATGGGGAATCGGGCCGAACGGTGTGGGATATGGATCACGATCCCAGTCGTCGTAAAGCAAGATCACCGACGTCGTGGCCGGTAAGCGGCGGCCCACAGCTTCGTAAAAGGCCCACTCTTCACCGCGATGGTTGAACCAGGAACCAGCCAACCAGAAGCCAAGCCCATAAGCGGCAGCGAGACCACCAAAGAGGGTCCAGGTCAGACGCCTGAGCCGCTCTGGTGCCCAACCACGCTGGATCCAGCGCGCACCCAGATGAGTGAGTCCGAACGCCGCCCAGACTGACCACGGCACAAGTGCATAAATCGCGTAATGGCTCCGGCGGGCGCTTGCCAGCGATACAAGAGCGAGCGGGGCGATTGCCCATGCCCAGAGGAGCCGATGTCCAGCCACCTGATCGACCTCTGAGCCACTGGAGAGCTGGAGGGAGCGATCACCGTGGTAGCCACGCAGAGCGCCTTTCAGCGAGCCCCAGGCACCGATCGCAGCCAAGGGTGTCCAGGGAAGCGCTTGGCCCAGGATCGCCAGGCCATACGCGGACCAAGACTCGCCGGCAAAGGGTCCGTGGTTGGCTCCATGCGCCACGCGCTCCGTAACGTGCAGTATCCAGAGGCTTACAACCTTGAAACCGTGCGTGGCGATCATCGCCAGGGGCCAGCTTAGCGCCATCAAAGCAACCAAAAGCAGCCCAGCCGGAAACCAGAGTCGCTTCCAGGTCACGCGGTCGCGGTCCCAAAGTAGCACCGACCCGACGACAGACAGGAGCAAAACGGCACCGAATCCAGTTCCCTTGACCAGCGTCGTGACGCCAAGCAAGACAAAAAGGCCCCAGCGCCAGCCATGAGCTCTGGGCGTTCGCCCGTACATGTCCTCGGACGGGCCGTTCACATTCGGACGCTGTCTTAGCCGGTCAAACGCGAGTAGCGTCCACACAAAGAGGCATGCGAGAAGAATGTCGGCTTCTGCCAGGCGGCCACGAAGCACCGTCCAGGCCGTTGTTGCCTGGATTGCCCCCGAAAGGATTCCGATCGCCGCACCAAAGCGGCGGCTAACCAGGAGAATTACCCCCAGGACCATGATGGCAGCAGCAATTGCGGAAGGAATTCGCGCTGCGAGGGGGCTAACATCGCCCATGCACCAACCCAGGCCAGCCACCAACCAGAACGGCAAGGGTGGTTTTTCGAGCCAGGGCAACCCGCCAATCTCGGGGTACCACCAGTGCCCCGAGGTCAGAATCTCCCGTGCCCCTTGGGCGACAAAAGCCTCATGGTAGGTTAGCCGCGTGGCTGAACCGAGCCCTGACCCCAGCGCCAGGCCAGCCAGAATCCCAACATACACGATGTGGTGCCAGCCGAGTTTGGCCTCTGAAGCCGCTTGCACCGGGGATCTCCTTCAGCCTGCCGATTCAGGCGAATCTGAACTGGCGAGGCTGAAGCCTCTAAATCTGCCAACCTCAGCCAGCGCGGCGGGGATCATCGGGCAATGGACGCCAAGCGTCAAGAGCAGGGGGGACCATCCAGCAAAGCCCATCTGTTGCGTGGACCCCAGACGGAAAGAGCCGGCAGCATGCGAGGCAAACCGGAAGATCATGCGCAACGGCAGGAATTTCCCACTTTATGTAAACCCGAAGGCCTCCGAAGGCCGAATTGATGGTTACGCCCTTCATGTCCGGGGAAACCAACGCTGGTTGCCGTGGCCGGTATTCTTGTCCTCTGTCAGCCCTCCCACGGGTAGGGGAAAACCTGTCGAAAACCCGATCAAACCGGGTGGCTCATCGGGCCTGTTTCAACACCACCGCGCACACCTTGAAGGAGCTGCTCAACGACGGAGCCCGCGATGCCGGAGCCATGAACCAAGTTATCAACGAGTTTTGCCCTGGGCCGGGAGACTAGTTGTACTTGGTTAAGTTCTTTGGTATCATTAGCTTGTTGTAGCCGTCTTGTGGTTATCCACAGTGACGTTCCCACTCTACGGTTGATGCGGCGGTCAAGTTACCTTATCGTGAATCAAGAGATCCGAGATCGTGCCAGGTAGAGAATATCTCGGTACCCGGTTCACCCTGCCGCCTCGAAGGAAAAAGCACCCCGCCGATAAACTTCTGCCACGCTGCACCTTGACATCTCCAGGAAGCGACCTGGGGTATTGCAGGTTGTCCGGTGCTCTGCGAGGATCGGCACAGGCGGAGAAAACGCAAGCCTTCCAGGCTCATGGCGATTCCTAGAGCACGAAACGACAACCACGCGCGTTAGCCGATTGCCCCGACGGGGCCTCAGCACCGGACCAGAGTCAAACTCGCTGTAGGTCCAGGTTTGAGGTAAGGGTTGGCAAAAGGGCCGAACAGGTAGGCTCACGGTTGTGTGCCCGATCAAGTTCTGGCGTTTAGATGAGGAAAGCGCATGAGGGCTTTTTGCAACCGCGATGGATTGCTCAGCGCCTTTGCCATGGTCAGTGGTGTCGTTCCAGCGCGGAGTCCCAAGCCAATTCTTCAGAATGTCAAGCTGATCACTGATGACGAAGGTGGCTCAGTCTTGATGGGTACCGACCTGGAAGTGGGAATTCGCCATCGTGTATTGGGTGTTCGCGTCGAGCAACCGGGGGCCGTGATTTTGCCGACGGTACACACGGGGTCGATCCTGCGAACCAGCGGCGATGAAGAGCTCGAAATCATCACCGATGATGAACATCTGATTGTCCGCGGTCAGCATGCCGAATTCACGCTGCCGATCGAGGATGCCAGCTTGTTTCCGGAGGTACCCGATTTCGGCGCGACCAGCTACCATGTCATACCGGCAGGCAGCTTGAAAAAGTTGATTCGCCGTACCATCTTTGCCACGGACCTGGAAAGTGCTCGTTACGCGCTGGGAGGCGTGCTGGTTGAGTTGACACCTGAGTCCATTGCCATGGTTGGCACAGACGGCCGGCGACTGGCTCGGATGACGACACCGGCAGAGGTGGAAAACGATCCGCAACCCCCTGCAGGCACGCCTGTTATTCCGGTCAAGGCGCTCAAGCTGATCGAACGTAACCTGGTCGATGACGAAATCCCCGTGCATCTGGCCATCCAGTCAGGAACAGCCGTTTTAGTCCGGACAGAAAGCGCCGTGATCTATAGCCGCCTGGTCGAAGGGCGATTTCCACGGTATCAGGACGTGTTTCCCGCGAATATCGAGGTCAAAATCCCGCTTGAAGCCGGCCGGTTGCGGCTCGCCGTCGAGCAAGCTTCCATCGTCACCAGCGACGAAAGCCGCGGTGTCGACTTCCAGTTCAGCTCCGGCGTCCTCAAGCTCTCCAGCCAGGCGGCCGACGTTGGCAGTTCTCATGTGGATCTGCCCATCGCCTATGAGGGCCGCCCGGTCGAGATCACGTTCGATCCACGCTATCTGGTCGACGCCCTCAAAACGCTGGATGATTCAACCCCCATCACCGCCGAGTTGATCGACTCCAAGAACGCCGCGGTCTTCAGAACTAACGATCACTATACGTATGTGGTGATGCCGCTCACTCGCGAACGCTAACCTGCGAAACGATCCTGAGAGCCATGGCGAACGATGGTAAGGCGCGGAGAGTGGAAAGCCGTTCTTTTGCTGTCTGGCAGGCTCGGTTGGGTGCAACCGCCCCAAGCTGGCGATTGCCACCAAGTCGAGTCTGGATAAGGAGAAAGGCACGCCGATTGCTTTTGTAAATGGAACTCTGGAATGCCCGTCCGGGCAAGTCGTGAGGAGGCAGGTATCACTATAATCCTTGCCCGCCGACGGGTTGGACGAGGCAGGTGAGCAAAACGCTTTGGACGCTTTGAACCGGCCAATTCAGGTAATGCCAACCGGATCGCTTCCAGACATCATGTTCGCCCGCGTTTTGGGTGGAAACGGAATGAACCAGCATGGCGAACCCTAATCATAGGGGCCCTCGAGCATTGTCCGACATACTCGGTGAACTCTTCACCGTGCGAGGGTATGGACGATTACGGGCTTTAAGTGAGTTAGAGGAGGTTTGGAACACCGCCGTGGGAGAGCCACACTGCCATGAGACACGGCTCGGCGACGTCCGGCGGGGTATTTTGAACGTCACCGTCGCTCACCCGACCTTGCTGGAGGAGCTAGCCGCGTTTCGTAAGCCAGCGCTTTTGCAAGCTCTCCGAGCGGGTGCTCCTGGGACGACCATTCACGACATCCGGTTTCGTGTCGGGTCCATTGAAAAGCCGGGAACTACGAATCCCGAGCCATCGGCTCCGCCAAGCGTACCGTCCAGACGATCGAAGTCGAGGCCTGGAACGGCCGGTGAAAAGCAACGCTCGCGCGGCCGGGGCAATGACCGCGACCGAAATGCGGGAGAGAACTGAGTCTCCAGGGCGACTGCAAGAAAACAAAGCGCGCCCGAACACAATGCAAGAAAGCCTGACTGACCGGCATGGACTCCAGGTACCAGGAAGGAGCCCGTGCAGGTTAAGCGGGCTGGGTCCCGCGGCAATGGGTTCAACGCCGGTCATGGGCTTTGATGATTGGTCAGGAAGGAACGCCACGCTCCGTTTCATCGGTCGGGGACCGGCCAAACGCGAAAACGTGAAGCAATGGCAAAGGAAGACACGAACAGGATTGAGGTAATTGCGCAATGGATCTAAGCAAGACTGAAGGTGCAGAGATCGAGACTTCCGGGACTCAAGCGATGGAAACACCCGTTTCGCCGGAAAACGGTCACGCGGATAGCTCGAGCGGATCGGCGGCCTATACCGGGGCAAATATCCGCGTTCTTGAAGGTATAGAAGCTGTCCGCAAGCGGCCGGGGATGTATATTGGAGATACGACGACGCGGGGCCTGCACCACCTTGTCTACGAGGTGGTCGATAACTCGATCGACGAAGCAATGGCCGGCTTCTGCCGGAACATTCACGTCACGCTGCATACGGACGGATCCGTGTCGGTCGTTGATGACGGCCGCGGTATCCCGGTCGATATTCACGCTGATAGCGGTAAGAGTGCTCTGGAGGTGGTGCTGACCAAGGTCCATGCCGGTGGCAAGTTCGATCATGATACCTACAAGGTTTCCGGCGGGTTGCATGGGGTTGGTGTCACGGTTGTGAACGCACTTTCGGAATGGCTGGAGGCGGAAGTTCGCCGTGACGGCCAGGTCTGGCAGCAGGACTATGAACAAGGCAACGCCAAAGGGCCGGTTCACGCACTCGGACCAGCCGAATCCACGGGAACAACCATCCGATTTCTGCCCGACGGGACGATCTTTCCCAGGATTCTTTTCGATTACGACACTCTGGAAAAGCGACTGCGCGAGCTCGCCTTCTTGAATAAAGGCGTACGCATCCGGCTGAGCGACGAGCGGGGTGATGAGCGGAAGGATGCCGAGTTCCATTCGACCGAGGGACTGGGCGAGTTTGTCGGTTATCTCAATCGCGCCCAGACACCGCTCCATCCCCCGGTTGTTTTCCTCGGCCGTGACGACGAACGTGCCGTTGAAGTCGAGCTCGCCTTGCAGTACAACGATTCGATTAGTGAGATGGTTGTCTCCTACTGCAACAACATCAACACGGTTGAGGGAGGCACCCACCTGACCGGTTTCCGGACGGCGTTGACACGGACGCTGAATCAGTACGCCAGGAACGCGGCTCCCGCCAAGAACAAGGATCTGACGATTACCGGCGAGGACTTCAAGGAAGGCTTGACCGCCATCATCAGCGTCCGTGTTCCCGATCCTCAGTTCGAGGGCCAGACCAAGACCAAGCTCGGCAACAGCGAGGTCGAGGGAATCGTGGCGCGGATCGTCAACGAGAAACTAGGCGAGTACCTCGAGACCACGCCGGCTGCTGCCAAGAGGATCATCGCGAAGGCCCAGCTCGCCGCCGAGGCGCGCGAGGCGGCACGCAAAGCACGGGAACTTGTCCGCAATCGTAAGGGAATCCTGTCGGGAGGAGGTCTGCCCGGCAAGCTGATGGACTGCACTACCCATGATCAGGATTCTAGCGAACTCTTCCTGGTCGAGGGAGACTCCGCCGGCGGCACGGCCGAAGGCGGTCGCGATCGGCTTTACCAGGCCATTCTTCCCCTCCGCGGCAAGATCCTCAACGTGGAGCGAGCCAGGCTCGACCGGGTGCTGAGCAACGAGGAAATTCGCAACATTATCACGGCGGTTGGTAATGGGATCGGTGAGGAGGAAGATCCGGGCAAGCGACGGTATGGGAAAGTCGTGATGATGAGCGACGCTGATGTTGACGGTTCCCACATCCGGACCCTGCTCATGACCTTCTTCTACCGCCAGATGCCTCGTCTCGTCACTGAAGGCCACCTGTACGTGGCACAGCCGCCGCTCTACATGATTGTCAGCAACAAGAAAGATCGGCGGTATGTCCAGACGGAAGACCAGATGCAGATGATCTTGATGGACACTGGCCTGGCAGGCTCGGAGCTTGCCACCCCGGCACCGGCCGGCGCGGAGGCTGGCGGCCCAGGTGCCGATCACGCCGGTGCAAACCCGACAGCGACTGAAGTACGCGGGGACCGGCTCAAAAACCTGGTCGACCTTGTGGCCGGTATCGAGCTCGGTTTGCGGGCCTTTGGCCGGCGCAACCGCTCAGTGCGTGACTTCTTGAATCTGGCTCATCCCGCAACCGACCCGAAAGTCGATCCCCGCGCCGGATTGCTGCCCCAGTTCTTGATCGAGGATCACGGCAAGGAGATTCCTCTCTGGACGGAGCAGGAGTGCGAAGATTACCGGCACGCTCACGAAGTGGCATTCCTTGCCCAATCGGAATTTGAGAGGGGCGACAGGGAAACCGGGCAGCCGGTAGCGAATGTCCAGGAAACCGCTGCCGACGGTGTGACGACCCCTCATGCCGCAGGACCTCGGAAAGTTCGCCGCCTCGAGCTGCACGAGGTCAAGACGCTCAACAAGCACCTGACCCGCCTGCGCGATGAGTTCGGTCTGCGCGCCGACGTCCTGCTGCCTCGTGAGGTCACTGGCGATGAGCCGCCTCCGCGGTTTGTTCTCCACCGGGATGGCGAGTTGCATAGCCTGCTGGATCTGCGGGCATTGGTGATGACCATCCGCAAGATCGGTGAGAAAGGGATGAAGATCACCCGCTTCAAAGGCCTGGGTGAGATGGATGCCGAGCAGCTCTGGGAAACCACGATGGACCCCACGCGTCGCACCCTGATGCAGGTGCGGCTGGACGATGCGGCTGCCGCCAATGACCTGTTCACGACCCTGATGGGTGATGATGTCGAGCCGCGCAGGGATTTCATCGAAAAGCACGCTCTCGAGGTCAAGAATCTCGACGTTTGAGCGCGGCTGGATCATAGCGGACGAGAACGAGCGAAAGAGGACTCGAGTTGAGAGGAGTGACCCTTCAAGGTCGGCGTGCAAGGCCGTCCGAGGGGAACAGAAATATGGGGATAGCCCAGAAAGTCGCACGCAACTTCAGCGACGCAGTCCGCTCGCGGGGCCAGGTGTATCTCTCCAAGGGCCGGGTCAGCTTGATGTCGGCCAAGCCCAACGAGGTGGTGGCGAAGGTTCGCGGCACGACCAAGTACCGCGTCCGGGTTCGCCTTCGTGGTGCCAAGCTTCTGGCCTCGTGCTCGTGTCCGTACTTCAGTCCGCAAGGTGAGCCGTGCAAGCACCTCTGGGCAACCCTCCTGCTGGCCGATTCGCGCGGCTTTCTGCAAACAGCGCCCAGCTTTGCCGTCCGGTTCATTCCCGAGCTGCCCCGGAAGACTGCCGCGCCCGGCAGTCTGCCGGGTACACATCTCGAGTCAGGACTACCGCATGAGCCGCTCTCGAACATGGATGCGGATCTGGGAATGAACATGGGGGGCGAGCGTCTGCCGCGTGTCGGTGCTCGCCCATCACGTTCGCGGTATCCCAAGGATCGCCCTATGCGCCCCGTGGCATGCCCGGCAGCCCGGAGGGAGGAGGCTGGGCGCCACCAGGACCAGTTCCCGGTTCGATTCCTCGCGACCGGCGGGGTAGCCGGGGTACAGCCCGGCCCATACCAGGGCAGGCCGCTGCGCCGCCAAGCCGGTCAACCGCAATGCCAAGCGGCTCCTGGTTTATGTTCTCGACGTCGCAGCCACGCAAAGTCATAACCAGGTCGTCATCGACCTGGCGCGGCGGCAGCGGAAACCAACCGGTGAGTGGGGACCCTTACGTCCCTGGTGGTACGCCCCCCGCGCAGCGCACGTCAAGTATGACCCCGAGGACCGCTTGCTGCTGGCATTGCTTGACGAAGCACACCATGGCACGTCATCGCACGGCACCTACTCGGGAGGTTCGGCTGGCAACGGCACAGCCCCATCCACGAGTGCCATGGCCAACCCGGGCCGGGCTTCCAGCGACCTGCGCGGCATTCGCCGCTTTGTTCTCCGCAAGGATCAGGCCGGTCTGGTCGAGCGTCTTGCGAAGACCGGGCGGCTTCGCCTTCGGCGGACCGAGGGAGAAGACGACCCGCCAACCATGCGGTGGGATGACGGTCAGCCCTGGCGATTCTGTCTGGACATCCGGACCGAAGCTGGCGGCAAGCGCTGGGCCTGGCGCGGCGGCCTGCGCCGGGGTGAGAACCGGATGGACCTGGCCGAACCCCTGGTCCTCTTGCCCGGGCTGCTCGTTCTGGGTGTCGGCCGCGCCGCGCGGTTCGACGACCTCGGTGTCATGCCGTGGATTCTCCGGCTCCGCTACGAAAAGGAAATCACCTTCGTCGAACCTCAGCAAGACTTGATGCTGGGCCGGATACTGGCCGAGACCTGCGCGTCCCTCCGCTCGAGTTGATCGAGACAATCCGGCTCGAGGAGATTGTTGCCAAACCTCGTCCTTGTCTGACGTTGCGGTCACCGCGCCAGAACTGGGGCCTGGCTGCCGACAAGCTTCTGGGCGAACTCGAGTTTGACTATGACGGTGCCATCATCCCGGCCGGCCGCACCACGCCGCTGGCTGTCTCGACCGAGCTGGGACTTGTCATCCGTCGCGATCCCCGCACCGAGTCATCGGCGGATATCAAGCTGTTCGAACTCGGCTTCCGTGAGGCCAAGGATCCACGGCTTGATCCGGGAACCCTCGAACTACCCGCCAAGCGGATGGGGCCGGTCACGAAGGATCTGGTTCTTGCCGGCTGGCGCGTCGAGGCCGAGGGGAAGCTGATTCGCCCCGCCGGTGAGTTCAAACTGGCTCTCTCCACCGGCATCGACTGGTTCGACCTTGACGGCGGCATCGACTACGGCGGCCAGAATGTCAAGCTCCCCGACCTGCTCTCGGCGGCCCGCCGCGGCGAAACCATGATCGAGCTGGGTGATGGCTCGATGGGCATGCTGCCGGAAGAGTGGCTCAAGAGATATGGCATGCTCGCGGATCTGGGAACCGCCGAGAACGGTGCTTTGCGATTCAACGCCTCACAGGCTGGCGTACTGGATACCCTTCTGGCCAACCAACCCGAGATTCAGGTCGACGCCGCCTTCGAAAAGGTGCGTGAGAACCTTCGCCAGTTCGAGGGTGTCGTCACGCTCGATTCGCCCCCCGGATTTCACGGTGAGCTCCGGCCCTACCAGCGCGAGGGGCTGGGCTGGCTCGATTATCTGCACCGGTTCGGCTTCGGCGGAATCCTCGCTGATGACATGGGTCTGGGCAAGACGATCCAGGTCCTCGCCCTGCTCCAGCGCCGGCGCTATCGCCGCCAGGCCAAAGGACCATCCCTCGCGGTCGTGCCGCGGTCGCTGGTCTTCAACTGGATTCAAGAGGCCGCCAAGTTCACGCCCCGGCTCAAAGTGCTGGACTACACGGGTCCCGGCCGCCACGCACTCCGCGAGAAGTTCACCGAATACGACCTGATCATCACCACTTACGGCACGCTCCGCACGGATATCACCGAGCTGACCAACTTTGAGTTCGACTATGTCATGCTGGACGAGTCGCAGGCGATCAAGAATGCCGAGAGCCAGTCCGCCAAGGCGGCCCGCCTGCTTCGCGCACGGCACCGCCTGGCGATCAGCGGCACCCCGATCGAAAATCACCTGGGTGAGCTCTGGTCGATCATGGAATTTCTCAATCCCGGTATGCTTGGCAGTGATACCGTTTTCAAAAAGTACTCGAGCGCCAGCGCCAGCTCTGGACTGGACGCAACCGACCGTGTCCTTCTGGCAAAGGCCCTCCGGCCGTTCATCCTCCGCCGCACCAAATCGCAGGTCGTCAAGGACCTGCCCGAGAAGACCGAGCAGACCCTCTACTGCGACATGGAGGCCGACCAGCGCCGCTGTTACGACGAGTTGCGGGTTCACTACCGTGATGCCCTCTTACGCAAGGACGCCACGGAGCTGAACCGGTCCAAGATCGAAGTTCTCGAAGCCCTGTTACGGCTCCGCCAGGCAGCCTGCCACCCGGGCTTGATCAACCCTGACGTCGTCACCGAACCGAGCGCCAAGCTCGAGATGCTGCTCCCCTCGATCGCCGAGGTTGTGGAAGAAGGGCACAAGGTTCTGGTCTTCTCCCAGTTCACGAGCTTCCTGGCGATCGTCCGGGAGCGGCTGGACCAGGAACAGCTCGTTTATGAATACCTCGACGGCCGTACCCGCAACCGGGCTGCCAAGGTCGAACGGTTTCAGAACGACCCGGACTGCCCGATTTTCCTGATCAGCCTCAAAGCCGGCGGTCTGGGGCTCAACCTGACGGCTGCGGAGTATGTCTACTTGCTCGACCCCTGGTGGAACCCGGCCGTCGAGGCCCAGGCCATCGACCGGTCGCACCGCATCGGCCAGACCCAGCACGTATTCGCTTACCGCCTGATTTGCCGCGACACCGTCGAGGAAAAGATCCTCGAACTCCAACAGAAGAAGCGTGACCTGGCTGACGCCATTCTCAACGCCGACAACCGCGTCATCTCGACCCTCACCCGCGAGGATCTCGAGTTCCTGCTGTCATGAACATGTTGCACCAAAGCAATCCAGGAGTCTGCCTGCCATGATCTGTATTCCATTTCGACGCATGTTCTCCATCACGGCGTCCGGCCTGTTAGGGATGGGAATCATCGGCAGCCTGGCCGCCTGGCCTATACCTGTGCGCGCAGCAGAAAACCGACGCCAAGGCACCCGCGGCGAAGACCGAGAACAAGCCCGCACAAACACCGACGGACGATCCGGCCAAGCTCAAGGCTCAGATCACCACACTCCAGCAAGAAGTGGCCACGCTCAAGCTCAAGATAGCCACGCTCGAACTCGAGAAGCTGGGCGCCAGCGTGAGCGTTGACAAGGGGAAAGACGGCAAGGAGATCGCGACCGTCAACATTCTCAAGAAATGGGCCGGTGACAAGGACGCGATGCAACTGCTCAAGAACGTGCCCAATCTCCAGGTTGTCTATATCGACAGCAGTCAGGTGAACGACGCCGCACTTGTCCCACTCAAAGAACTCGTCGGGTTGAGCGCTCTGACAATCATGAGCCCCCAGGTCACCGACGCCGCGCTCGAGAACCTGAAGAGCTTGAATGGCCTCACGATGCTGTTTCTGACGAGCTCGAAGGTCAGCGACAAGGGCCTGGCGCAACTCAAGGGCCTCAAGAACCTCCAGGTTCTGGCACTCAGTCGTACCGAGGTGACCGACGCGGGACTCGATACCCTCAAGGATATCAAGAGTCTCAAGTCGATCTACCTCATCGGCACCAAGGTGACCCCGCAGGCCATCGACAAGCTGAAACAGGCGATGCCGGGCGTGGCCGTGTATAAATAGTGGTCAGTGGCCAGCCGTCAGCGGTTTACAGTCTCAGAGGTCGGTGGATGAGGGGGTCATGGCCTTCCGTGGCGAGGTGCCGAACAGACCCCAGAGGCAGATGAGCACTCCAGCCAGACCGATCGGGATGCCCAGGGGAATGCCAACCATTGGCACGCTCAGCAAGAGTCCGATCATCATCATGATCACGCCGGCGATCACGGCCAGCAGATGGCTGGCGATCTTGCTTCCAGTCTCCGTCAATTGATGATTGTTCATCGACGTGTCCTTCCAAGGTTGACGCTCTGAGAACACCCAGCGACCGTGCCTCGGGCCGTGGTGCCGCGCCTGACAGGGTTAACCAAGGCGCATCAAAAAAGCCCCATCCATGCCATCCATCCATCAATCCGAGCCGGTCTTGAACCTGGCTCGTCCTCATGGAAGGTTGCACGGGGGGCCACCCTGACCTTCATCGTTCCGCCCGCCTTGGGCGGATCGGCTGCTTTGAGCATGGAGCGCGTGGCAGCGCAAGTCAAGTTCGAATCTAAGAGTTTATTAAGATAACCGAGCGCACTCCGGACCACTCAGGCCACGGTAGCTTCTCGGGGCTTGGGCAACCTCCTGAGCCGCAAGGCCAGCATGATCCAGGTCCAGCCGCTGAAAAGCATGTCAATGCCCACGAACAGGCCAATGACCCAGAAGCCGGAAATTGGCCATTGCTGCCAGATCATGATGCCCAGAGCCAGGTTGAGCACGCCGCCGAAGAAGATCCAGCCCCACTGGTGAAATCTTTGCATCAGCGATCCGACGATCCGAAACACGCCGCTGACCATGAGGGTGCAGGCAAGGAGCAATGTCAGAGCTTCGGCTGCCTGGATGGGTTGTCTGACGAACAAGAGGCCCAGCACGATGTAGAGCACACCCATCAGCAGCATCAGGAAAAAACCGCTCCAGTCGCGTGTCCAGAACGCACCCACAAGCTGGGCGACACCGCCCAAGAGCAGCAAGACGCCAATCGTGAGCGCCGTGGCCAGCGTGGTCAAGAGAGGCATTCCAATCGCGATAGTTCCCACGATGACGAGAACAATTCCCAAGGCCAGGAGCCAGGCCCACTGGCCGCGAATTGCCACCAGCTCGTGGCGGAGCGAGCGTCGAATCTCTCCCAGATCGATATCTGAACTCATTGTCGTTCTTCCTCCAGAGTGTTTCTGTGAAGGTCTATCGGTTCACTTATCCAGGACCGTGATGTGCACATCTTATCGCACATTTCGATGATTTGACACATTGCTGAACTGGATGTCAGGGGCTCACTGCTTGCAGTTTGGAAAATCCCTGGGCATTGCCGAAGCGAACTGGCGCAGTATAAAGTCCGGAATACGTTCGCGCAGTTTGCGAATCGCCCCGAACGGATCAAAGGAAGCCAGGGCGGTGGGGCCCGCCCGAACCTGATCAGGAAACATCAGCCGTTGGACGCGGAACAAAGAGACGATAGCACCACGCCGGCTGGTGAAACCAGCAAGTCCGTGATTGTCACCCCAGGCGAGTCGCAACTCGCACATCCTTCCGGCAAACACAGCGAGCCCGATCACCAGGGTCCTGCCAGGTCACCGACATCCTCCCGAAAAGGTCGAGGCCTTCGTCTTGTCGGTCTCGTGGTGCTGTTGACCGCTGCTGCCGCCGGTGGTGTTTTCTGGCTCTGGCCGCGAATTCTTCAGGCCCTCCACACGGTCAGTACAGATGATGCCTATGTGGCCGGCCATGTCACCTACATCGCCTCTCGCGTTCCGGGCACCGTCCTCAAGATTCATGTCGACGACAACCAGTTCGTGAGCCAAGGCCAGCTTCTCGTCGAGCTTGACCCCGAGCCGTACCAGATTGGTGTTGCCCGCGCGGAGGCGGCGGTCGCCGTGGCCGAAGCGCAAGTTCAGCAGGCGGAAACACAAAGCCGGGCGGTTGTGGCAGGCATCCGGGCAGCATACAACAATCTCAAACTGACGATGGATCATGTGACGGAGGGAATTGCCAAGCTCAAAGCCAGTCTGGCGACTCAGGCGAAGACCGCCGCGCAGCGGGCTCTTGCCGAAGCCGAACTACGCCGGGCGAGAAATCTTCTCCAATCCAATAGTGGAACGCAGCAAGTCGTGGATCAGCGCGAGGCCGCCTATCAGGTCGCCGTCGCCACCGAGATCGAGGCACATGAGCAGGTTCACCTCACACGGGCGGCACTCGGGCTGGTCGCCGTTCCGCCACCCGGTCAACCGCTGGACGAAATTCCCGCGGATTGGCCTCAAAAAGCTCCGGCGGTCCGTGCCGCACTCGCAGAGCTGATCAATGTCGGGGTGAAAATTGGCCTCCAGGTACCGCCCATCGAGGAAGACCCTGAAACGGTTTACGGCAATTTCGTGAAGCAGGCTCCGGGCGGCAATCTCGACAAGTACCTGAACGAGCTTGTCGCGAAATCTCCGGCCATGCAGCTTGCCCGCGCTGGCGTGGAGCAAGCCCGACACGCGCTTGATCAGGCCAAGCTTGACCTCCGTGACACCAAGCTGTACGCGGAGATCTCCGGGTTTATCGGCCGCAGGCTTGCAAATCCGGGCAATCGCGTGGCCGCGGGGCAGGGGCTGATGGCACTCCGTCCGCTCGAAGACATCTGGATCGACGCCAATTTCAAGGAAACGCAGCTCAACGATCTGCAGATCGGACAGTCGGTTGACATTCATGCCGATGCCTACCCCGGCCGTGTGTACCGTGGGCGGATTTCCGGCTTCAGCGCAGGTACGGGTGCGGCCACGGCCCTGTTACCTCCGGAAAATGCCACGGGGAATTTCGTCAAGGTCGTCCAGCGGCTTCCTGTTCGGATCGACCTGGTTGACGGCAATCCGGCTGAAGCCCCTCTGTTCGTCGGCCTCTCCGCAGAACCGTTCGTGAAGATTACCGAACCCCCAACTGGGCCATTCGCCGGCCAGAAGCTCCAGCGGCCCGTGCAGCCGGCATCCGACCGCAACAGCCCGACACCGTCGATTCCATCCATTAGCGGTCCACCGCACACCGCGACTCCGCTTCCTGCCGCCCCCGCCCCCGCAACGGCCCCGGTGGTCGGCGGGCCGTCATCATGAGCGCCGCCGCGGCGCCCGCGGCGTGGTCAACCCCTGGTTCATCGCGCTGACGGTCACCATCGCCACGTTCATGGAGGTGCTCGACACCAGCATCGCGAATGTCGCTCTACCGCACATTGCAGGAGACCTGGGAGCCAGCGTTGACGATGCCAACTGGGTGCTGACCAGCTACCTGGTTGCCAACGCGATGATCATCCCGCTCTCGAGCTGGCTTTCCACAGCCCTGGGGCGGAAGCATTATTACATGGGCTGTGTGGCTCTTTTCACGCTGACCTCAGCGTTTTGCGGACTCGCCACGAGCCTTCCGATGCTGATCATCTGGCGGATCGTTCAGGGCATCGCCGGCGGCGGGCTCCAGCCCGTCTCGCAAGCGATCTTGCTGGATACATTCCCCGCGGAACGCCGAGCCGCAGGCATGGCTGTCTACGGCGTGGCGGCGCTGACGGCCCCCGTCCTTGGCCCAACGCTGGGCGGCTGGATCACCGACAACTACTCCTGGCGCTGGATTTTTTATATCAACATTCCCGCAGGTTTACTTTCGCTGTTCCTCAACAGCCTGCTGGTCGAGGACCCCGATTACCTCAAGCGCGAGCGAATCTCTCTGCTAAAACGGGGCCTGCGCATCGATTACATGGGCATCGGCCTGATCGCTCTGGGGCTGGGATGCCTCGAGGTCGTTCTCGACAAAGGTCAAGAATGGGACTGGTTTGGCTCGCAGGCGATTATCTTGCTGGCCGTGTTAACCGTGGTCGGCCTGTTGGGCGGGCTGATCTGGGAGTTGCACCATCCGCAGCCTTTCATCAACTTGAGGCTGCTGCGTGACCGGAGTTTTCTGGTCGGCTGCATCATCATTTCGTCGACCTACGCGGTCCTGTACGGCAGCATCCTGCTGCTGCCCCAGATGATGCAGGGGCTGATGCGCTACGACGCGACCAACGCCGGTCTGGTACTGTCGCCAGCCGGGTTCTTCTCGATGATCATGATGATCTTGAGCGCCCTGATACTGCGCCTGCGGGTCGATGCGCGCTGGCTGATTGGCATCGGCGGCGGAATCATGGCCCTGGGTTCTTACTGGCTGGTGCTGCTCAACCTTCAGGCTGGCCCACTCGAGCTGGTCTGGCCGCGGGTCGTTCAGATGGCAGGGGCCGGCCTGATATTCGCGCCCTTGGCGGCAGCATCCGTACTCTACCTGCCCAAGACCGAGATGAACAATGCCAGCGGATTGTTCAACATGCTGCGAAACGAGGGTTCCAGCATCGGTATCGGGCTTTCCACGGCCGTGCTTCAGCGTCGCCTCCAGCTCCACTCGTTCCGGCTGACGGAAAGCCTGCAACCGCTCAGCACGGCCACAGCCAGCGCCCTGGAAACGACCGGCCGGTTCTTCACCCAGGTGACTGGCGACCCGGCTCTTGGTCAGTTGATGGGCCTGCGTGCCATCCGCCTGGTGCGCGATCAGCAGGCCTACGCACAGGCATTCCTCGACTGCTTCTGGGTCTTCACCCTGATCGCCCTTGCTATTGTGCCGCTGACGTTCTTGATGAAGCGGTCGGTGGTCGAGGGCGAAGTTCACGTCGGTGAGTGAACGGCCCGGCCAGTGCATCAGGGAGGCAACTGGCCTGTTGGTTTGAACAGCCGACGTCAGATCAGCGTAAGCTGGACAATTTCCGGGCGGCAGCGGAATCGCACTGGCGGCCCGGCAGTCCCCACACCGCGGGTTACAAAAACCTGATAATTGGGTCCTTGAACAAGCCCGTGCAGATACTTCTGGCCGTATCGCGAAGGCACGATTGGGGCACCGAAACCTGGCATGACCACCTGCCCACCGTGTGTGTGCCCGCTGAGCATCAGGCCCACCCGGCGGTCTTCCAAGGTCTCGGCATAGTCTGGATTGTGGGACAGCATGATGACGGCATCGTTTGCCGTGGCATCTCCCAGAGCCGACCAGGGATCTTGCCAGTCGGTCCAGAGATCACCCACGCCGCAAATCCGTAACCGCTCACCACTCCGATCGATCCAGAATCCCGTGTTATCGGCCTGGGTGATTTCAGCTTCAGTAAGCGCTTGCCGGGTGGCCGGCGCGCTTTCCCAGTGGTCATGGTTTCCCAGCACGGCAAAGCGTCCAATCCTGGCCTTGAGCTTGCTCAGGGCTTCGATACCTGGAGCGATATAGCGCGGGTGGCGCGAGACATAGTCACCAATCAGCAGGACGATGTCGGACTCCAGCGTATTGGCCAGTTGCACAATGTCCGTGACATAGGTAAGCGGCACAAATGGCCCATGATGAACGTCCGAGATCACGGTGAGGCTCGTACCGCGGAACACGGCTGGCAAGTTTGGTAACGTGACCGTCTGCCGTACCACCCGGCACCATTTGGCTTCCAGGAACGGATAAACTCCTGCAGCCGTCACCGCACCCAAGGCCGTCACACCGGCCATTTTGAAAAAACTACGTCGATCCATCGGCAGGTTGATCTCCTTCCTGCGTTTTGCAAGCCGCAAGAGCAACTGCATGGTCGTTTTGATGATCTCTGATTAGCCTTCGGAATCACAGGTGAACCGGCGACAGCTCCATCAAGACACACATCGGCCAAACCCCGTTCCGGTTGACGCTGGTTGGCAACCGCCGTTACGATCGCCATGTATCGGCCCCCAAGTCCGGGGTAGACCGCGCTCGGTTCGAGAAACTGATAAGCTGGCAACATTCAACCGTAGAACCGCCAACCGCGAAACAGCGCTTGACCGCCTTGAATTCCTCTTCAGCATAAGTAGCAACGATGCATATTCTCCTGACCAATGACGACGGCGTGTTCGCTCCTGGCCTGCGAGCCTTGCGCAAGGAACTTCTGACCCTGGGCGATGTCACGGTTGTGGCGCCGGCTCTCGAGCAAAGCGGTGTGGCACATACGATCACGCTGCTCGCACCCTTGGTCGTCAAACAGGTGGACGAAGAAGATGGTTCAACCATGGGCTGGATGGTTGAAGGATCGCCGGCGGATAGTGTCAAGCTGGCGATATGTGAACTGATGGCCCGCCCCCCCGACCTGATTATCTCGGGGATCAACTCCGGATCGAACGCCGGAATCAACGTCCTTTACTCAGGAACTGTGGCTGCCGCGATCGAGGGGTCGTTTTTCAAGATCACCAGCATTGCCGTCTCTCTCGAGCTCTCCGAGCATTTTGATTTCCCCTACGCGGCAAAGCAGGCAATTCGAGTCATCGAGAAAATCTTGGCTCACAAGCCGCCCAATGGCTCGCTGTTCAATGTGAACTTACCCGCCCATTCACGGGGCGAGCCCAAGGGCGTGCGCGTTGTGCCCATGGGGCTGGGTCGGTACGGCGAGGGTTTCGAGCGCCGGCATGACCCTCGAGGACGTACCTATTACTGGCTGACCTACGATCCCCCGCGCAGCCTGCGTGGGCCGGAAACCGATGTTTCGAGCCTTTGCGAGGGCTATATCACAGTCACACCCTTGCACTTCGACCTGACTCGTCACGATCTCATCAGTGAAGTCAGCCGGTGGAAGTGGGGCGAGTAAGATCCGCGGCACGTTCGCGAAGACCGGCAATGCGTCTTGACGAACATCTCAAGCCTGGAGAATCCCCATGCATTTCCAGTTTCAAGCAGTCTGTTCGCGATTTCGGTCTCGCCGAATGTTCGTTCTGGCGATCCTCCCGGCCTTGGTTTTCTCTGCCGGATGTGAGGAAGAAGTGCGGAATGTCGGCAAGAAGCCGAATAGCCAGGCCAAAGGCGAGACGAAAACACCGCCCAAACCGGAATTCATCGTCGGCAGGCGAACCCAGGAGATCAAGAACGCCAGCACTGAGCTCAAGACGGGTGGTGCCACGGTCGCGACGACCAAGATCACGGCGAAAGATCCGATCACGCTTCAAGGCAACGCCTATGTCTCCATCATCGGCCAGACTTCGATTTTAAGCATTCAACATGCACTCGATCTTTACCAGGCCGAGAACGACCGCTATCCCAGGAACTATGACGAGTTCATGAACGACATTATCAAGGCCAACAACATTGCCTTGCCCACGCTCCCCTACTATCAGAAGTACGGCTACGATGAGAAGGAGCACAAGCTCATGGTCCTGGAGTATGAGGATCTCAAGAACCAACCGCTGGGCCGGGAATGACGCAGAAAGCCTTCTTGCTAGCGCGGACTGTCGCTGCGCTCGTCGGACGAAAGAGGAGATGTGGCGCTGGTACGATTGCGATTGCGATCGCCGTAGGGGCGTTTGAGAGATCCTCTGCTGGGACCGTACGAGCCGTAAGGCCTTGGACCTGGCTTGCCTTGTTCGCCCCGATTGGCCTTTGAGGCAGAACGAGAGGGTGCCGTCAGAGCCATACCGTCAAGCATGGACACTGGTGTAATGCGGTTCACTTTCCAGACGCCTGGCTCGGTTTCTTGAAAGCCCAGGGACCAGGTAGAGTTGGCCGTGCCCGTGTTGTAGGTGGCCAGAGGTGTTCGCAATGTTCCCTTGGCGTACACCCGGAATTCGGCTTTTCCGCGTCGTGTTTGCCGTCCCGCGCTCGTCTGAAGGTCCTGGATGTGAACGAAATCGAAGCTCGAATTCGCCAGGTTGGCTCGGATCAATTCCCGGGTCGCATCACCTGAGATGACCGAACCGTCGTGGATGTATTCGACATCGGGCGTCAGATACGACAGGACCTCATCAGGCTTGACCTCAAGCACCGCCCGCCTCAGTTCATAAACCACGTTCTCAATTCGCTCATTGTCTGTCACCCAGAGGCGTTCAATCACCACAACCGCCAGCGCCAGCCCGAGCGATGTCATCCCCCAGACCAGATATTTCCCCTGCTGCGTGATTTTGAGCGTGGTCAAGCACGCCGCCGCAACGAGGAGAAAAAAACCGGCCAGATAGGTCGGATCTTCTGAGAGAAAAGTCATCAGGATCTACTCCCTCGATCCACCATCTATGACACATGTAGTACACCATCGAGTTTATCCGCTTTTGGCGCGATGGGAAGAGGGTTCTAACAAAACCCGGCTCTGACACCAAGAATCCGTCACTGGCACGGTCCATCTGGTCGTGGGTCGTTACTCGGGTTTTTCCTTCTCTTCGGCTCCATCGCCCTTCGCGGCGGCCTTGGGCTTGGCAGGTTCGGCGGCTTTGGCCTGATCCTTCTTGGCCGCGGGCTTCTCGGCAGTTTGTGTATGCCGGACCGTCTGGATCTCGGAAACCGCGACCGGGATCAGATTATAGCGAGGTTCCCAATCGATAGGGCGGAGCTTGAGCGTGGGCTCAAGGAACCGGACGATGGCCGGAACAACCTTGGGCTCGAGCCGGATGAGCTTGTAGCCATGCAGCGACAAGGGGAATAGCTCAATCTTGTTGAGCCGGCCCCGCTCGACGAGTTTGCGGACGGCCTCGACGGCATCTTTGGAGGCATTGTCCTTGCTGCCGGCAAAGAGTGCGAGCGGAATTCTGGGGGCCAGCGATGGAAGGACATGCGCCAGCACATAGCTTGAACCCGTGGGATAGGGAGAGATGAGTACCAGGGCACCAAGATCGCTGGGCCTGCCGTCGGTCGAGACGGCGGCTCCCGGCTGATACGCCCACGCTACGGCCAGGTTCGCACCTTCACCCACTGCGATCACTCCAAGCTTGGCCACGTTCAGATCGCCCCGGTTATGCCGGTCGAGCAGAAACATATAGGCGGCTTGAAAATCCTCGGCCAAGAGGGAACGGTCACTGGTTGTCAACACGCGCCTGGGATTCTGTCCCTGTCCGCGCAGGTCCATGCTGAAGACAGCATAACCCTCAGCCTGCAGGTGCTCGGCCAGACCTTGCCCCTTGAGCCCCTCGACTTGCTCCTCGAAATCCTTACGCGATCTGTTGGCTTCGTGAACAAGCATGATCACCGGCGCGGTCGATCCCAGCTTGGAAGGGTAATACGAGGCCGCCAGCGGGCTGCCGTCAAATGAGTGCAGTTTGAAGATATAGTGATAGGTTCCATTCGCAGCCGCCTTGGCCTTGCCCTTGGCATCGGCCCCGTCAGCCTTGATCAACGGGTCGAATGCTTCAGGTCGAGCTTTTTTTAGCGGCACACCACCTTGATTACGCAGGCGGCCGCGATTCTGCCCCGGTTGCACTTGCGCACCGACAATGCCCACTGTCATCGAAGCGACCACAATGGCCATCAAGGCCTTCCCGATCCATCTGTTATCGCCGCTTGCCATCGTGTTTCCATCCCCCGAGGACGTGTGCTACTCTCGATCGAACTTTCTCCTGGGCATCTTTCATTACTCATCGTAAGATCAAGCACAGCAATGGACAAGTGTGATAAATTGATCGCAGGTTGAGTCTTAACCGGGAGCAGCCTTGTGTCTGAGCGGTCATTGGCAACCCCAGCCTCTCCGGTCTCGCTCTCGTGCCAGATTACGGCATCCCTCTGGCAAGCCATTGAAGATCGCCGCCAGGCGACGGGCGACTCAATCGATCACATCGTCCAGACAGCGCTGGCTGATTATCTGCAAGTGACGCAGAGCACCCTGTTCCAGATCTCAACCACAGGCGCTCTGGTCGAGGGGCTTTACCAGGGCCAACTCACGGTTGCCGCCTTGCGCGAGCATGGTGATCTGGGACTGGGGACCTTCGATGGACTCGATGGCGAGATGGTCGTTGTGGACGGCCGGTTCTTCCAGGTACGGTCCGATGGCACGGTCACCGAAGTCAGCGACGATGTGTGTACTCCTTACGCGGTCATGACGAAATTCGACCCGGGCCCGCCGGTCGTGATCGGCGACTGCCCCACTATTGCCGAGATGTACAGACAACTTGATCGCTTACGGTCGTCAAACAACCTGTTCTATGCCATCCGGATTGATGGTCGCTTCGACCTGGTCCGCACGCGCGCAGTGGCCCGAGCAGCGGAAGGCGTGCCTCTGGTCGAGGTGACAGCTCATCAGCCGGAGTTCGAGCTCCATGATGTTCGCGGCACACTGGTCGGCTTCTGGTCGCCGGGCTACGTGAAAACGCTGACGGTGCCAGGATATCACCTCCATTTCCTGACCGAGGACCGCACGGCAGGGGGACATTTGCTCGAGTGTTCGGGACGCGGCCTGGTCGCCCAGCTCGAGCGCGAGGCCAATTTACGGCTCTCACTGCCGGAAACAACCTCGTTCCTGAACGCTGATCTGAGCCGCGATTCCACGGCCGAACTCGAACGTGCGGAGACGTCATCGCAAGGAAGGAACAACCCGCAGCCATGAACCCGCAAACCGGCGCCTCCTTGCTCGTTCAGCATCTGGAAGCCCAGGGAGTCGAGCACATCTTCACCATCCCCGGAGCCAAGATCGACCGCGTGCTCGATGCGCTGATCGGGTCACGCTGTCAGGTCACCGTCTGCCGGCATGAACAGAATGCGGCCCTGATCGCCGGGGGCATCGGCCGGATGACGGGCAAGGCCGGTGTTTGCCTTGTGACCTCCGGGCCTGGCTGCTCGAATCTGGTCACGGGCCTGGCGACGGCTACCTCGGAGGGCGACCCCGTTGTCGCTCTCGGCGGTGCCGTCTCGGTCGCATCGCGACACAAGCAAACGCACCAGACGCTCGATACGGTCAGCCTGTTTCGACCCGTTACCAAGCTGAGTATCGAGATTGACTCGGGCCAGGCAATTTCGGAGGTACTCTCCAGTGCATTTCGCACGGCCGAGTCAGGACGGCCCGGCGCGGCATTTGTCAGCCTACCGGCCGACGTGATGTCAGGACCGACCACCGCGGCGATGCTGGCCCCGGCCCGGCCCGCGCGGCTGGGTCCAGGCGATGCCGAAACCATCGCCGAAGCCGCTCGTCTGATCAACCAGGCGCAGTGCCCGGTCTTGCTCCTGGGAATGCTTGCCAGCGAGCCCAGAAATGCCGCGGCAGTCCGCCGGCTGCTCGCATCCGCTCCACTTCCGGTCGTCTGCACGTTCCAGGGTGCCGGCGTGATCGCGCGGGAGCTCTTGCCCTGTTTCGCGGGCCGGGTTGGCCTCTTTCACAACACTCCGGCCGATCAGCTTCTCGATACGAGCGACCTGCTGATTACCATCGGCTTCAACCCGATCGAGTACGACCCCGACGTCTGGAACCGGGGCAACACCCGGACGATCATCCATATTGATGTCTTGCCGGCCGAGATCGATGCCGAATATCGCCCTGGCGTTGAAATCATCGGCGACATCGTCGACTCACTGGGGCTGCTCCAGGCTCAGCTTCAACCCCAGATCCGCCTCGAGACACTCGATGTGCTGAGCGAAGTCTCCAGGAGCCTGACAGCGACCAAGGAGCAGGGAGCTGCGCAAACCGGCATGCCGATCCACCCGCTCAGGCTGATTCACGAGCTCCAGAGCTTGCTCGCCGACGACATGACGGTGATCTGCGACGTGGGATCGATCTATATCTGGATGTGCCGCTATTTCTATATGTTTCAACCGCGTCGCTTTCTCGCGAGCAACGGTCAGCAAACGATGGGTGTCGCGCTGCCGTGGGCCATCGCGGCCTGCCTGGTCCGGCCCGGCGAGAAGGTCATCTCGATGTCGGGCGACGGGGCCTTCTTGATGAGCGCAATGGAGCTGGAAACCGCCGTACGTCTGAAGTGCAACTTCGTCCACCTGGTCTGGCGAGACGGTTTTTACGACATGGTCCGCATCCAGCAGCAGGCTAAATACGGTCGCGAAACCGCGGTGGCTCTGGGGCCTGTCGATGTGGTCAAGTACGCGGAAGCCTTCGGAGCCACCGGCCTGGCCATCCGCTCCGCCGACGAGCTTGGCCCCACTTTCCGCCAGGGGCTGGAGCTGCCAGGTCCCGTGCTGATCGACGTTCCCATCGATTACCGCCAGAACGCCAAGCTGATCGAGGCAATCCGGAGCGATGCCATGACTTGACCGCCTGGCGCGGTTCCAACGCCGGCAATCTGCCCGCGCATTTCCTACAACCAGTGTGGCCCGTCCCCCGGAAGACATGCCAGTCTACGCCTGCTGATGCCAGGGCGCTCATCGGTCCGACCGATTCTAATGAGCTCGTAGAGACCAGACGGCCAGGATCGGCCCGATGGTGGATCGAATCTCAGGAGGAGTTCGTCGTGCCTCGAGCAAGAGCGCATCGCGGCGTGGCCGCCGTCTGGTTAGCGTTGTTGCTTCTCCTCGTGCCACGGCCAAGCCGGGCGGAATCGCTGCAAGATGCCTGGAATGCCGCTCTGGCCGCCAACCAGGGATTACAGGCAACTCGAACAGGCACCGCCGCCGCCCAGCGCAGTTTAGCCGCCGCAAAGGCAGAGCGAACCCCGACCGTCAACACGCTCAACGCTTACACCTGGCTGAACAACTCGCCCACGTTCAAGAGCAGCCTTCCACTCCCAGGGTCATCGACTCCCTTGAATATATCGCTGCCATTCCTGAACCGTGAATTCTTCTTCACGTCAACCCTGATGACCATACCAATCTACACAGGTGGTCGAATTTTCGGCGGCATTGATGCGGCAGGCGCCCAGGCGGGAGCGGCACGCGCCGAGGAATGCACCGCCGCTCTTGATCTGAAGTTTGAGGTGACGCAGGCTTACCTCAATGTCCTCCGCGTGGAAAAGCTGCTCAATCTGGCTCGTACGAGTGTATCTAGTCTCCAGGCTCATGAGCGCGACGTGAGCAACCTGTTCAGGGAAGGTGTTGCCAAACGGTCTGATCTGCTCGCGTCGCAAGTGTCGCTTGCGAAGGCCAAGCAGCGCGTCATCCAGGCAAGCAGCGACCTGGCGGTGGCCCGGGCTGCCTACAACCGGTTGCTCGGCCGGTCTTTCACGGCTCCAACCCAGCTCGAGGAAATGGCCCTGCGCAGCGACACGAACTCAGTTGGCGCAGAGAAGCACGACAGTGCCAACCACCTGCCGGAAGCCCTACCCGACGCACCTGTCTCGGACAAGCTGGACCCCAGCGATATGCCGGTCCAGGAAGCCGAAATTGAGCAATTGACGACAGTTGCCCTGAGCGGCCGCTCGGAACTCGCCGCCCTGTCCAACCAGGCGCAGGCCTATGCGGCGCAGGCACGGGTCGTGGAGTCAAGCAACAAACCCCAGGTTGGCGTGATTGGCGGGTTCACACACATTTCCGACACGCACCTCAGCGCTCAGGATTACTGGTCAGGCACCATCGGTGCTTCATGGTTGCTTTGGGACGGCGGCCGTGCGAGTCATAAAGCCGAATCCTTGAGGCTCAAAGAAGGTCAGACGCTGAAACAACGCAACGAAGCCGCATCGCGTATTGCGTTGAGTGTGCGCTCCACCTGGCTGACCCTGCGCAGCAGCCGCGCCGCGCTGGAGGTTGCCAAGGCCGCCATAACTCAGGCCGATGAAAACCTGCGTGAAACCCGCGAACGCTACAGGGAACAGGTTGTCAATAACACCGAGGTTCTCGACGCCGAGACGCTTCGCCTCCAGACCTACACGGACTATTACAACGCCTTCTACGCCGTGCTCCAGGATCAGTTCCAGCTCCGCCGATCACTGGGCGTGCTCTGAGCCATGTTGTGAGTTCGCTGACGACGGCCTTACAGCAGTGACTTTCCAAACGCTGTATGAAGCATCGCCCGGGCTCGCAGCAGAGGTGCGGAGTCGCCCGTACCGACATTGAGCCGGCGGATCGCAAACGGCTGGAATGCCGAGGTACCTGGCCGATTGATTCCCTCAAGAGCGGAGAACGCCAGCCGATAGCCGACCACGCCGGCAAGCTCCGCGGTGCGCCCGGTGAAGCTTCCGGCCCATCCAAAAGGATAAGCCAGGGCGCCGATTTCCCGGCCAAGCTCGTTTTCCAAGAAACGCTTCGACGCGGTCAGCTCGAATCGCTGCGCCGCATCATCAAGACTGGCCAGCGCGTGGTGGCTTTGACTGTGTGACCCGATACTCATACCGCTAGCGGAAAGCTGCTTCACCTGATCCAGACTCATGAATAGCTCGCGTGCCCGGGCCGTTGCATTGAGGGGTATCTCGGCCTGTTCTTGAAGCTGAGCCAGAAACCAGGTTCCGTCCTGGATTGCACCGTCAAGGAAAGCACGGATGACTGTCGTGATCGCCGCGATGCGCTGGTGGCCTTCAGGGGCAGGCCCCAGGTCGATGACCAGCGGATCGAGGTCACCGGGAGATCGCTCCAGGGAGAACCGCGGAACACGCGTTTGCTTGAGCACACACGCAACATGGTCCCACCACGGCAGGGACGCTGTACTCAGAAATCCGGTCACGATGAAGAAGGTCGCCGGCACGCCGAGCGCGCGGAGAATCGGCAACGCCGTTTCGAAGTTGTCGCGATAACCATCGTCAAATGTGATCAGGGCCAGGGGTTTTCCGGCCGCCGATGGAACCTTGGCATTCAAGGCTTGATCAGCCACTATCTCGATTAGCGATTGCAGGTTCAAGATATGAAACCGCGTGGCCAAAAAGCGGACCTGAGCCTCAAACGCCTCGGGAGTTGCCGAGACGACCGGGTCGTAATAAGGGTTAGTGGCAGCTCCCGGGACGGCGATGCGATGATAGGTGAAGACCACGAGCACCGTCTTCCGCGCGGCAAGTTGCTCCAGAAGCGTGACCAGCCCCAGGGAACCACCAATCCGGGCCAGGGTCTCGCGCTTGTTGGTCATTCGCTGGAACAGACGGCGAGGCAAGGCGAAAAGACTCCAGGATCATCCAAGATTTCGAGTCGCGAATAGCAACAGGCTGGGATCGAGGCCAAGCGTGCCATCGAGCACATCGAGATACGCCGGAGAACCCGCACGCTCCAGCTCCGCAACCGCGATTTCACGGCGGCGCATGAGCTCGCCGGAATTGTCGGCCCAGAGATGTGCCCGGTTTGCAAGGCAGAGGTCGACGTACCGCAAGTGGCGTTGCCAGAGCGCGATGTCGCTCTTTTGCTTGGCGACAAGCCGCTGACGGTACCAGTCGCTCCCGAGGAGATAGTCAAGCGTGAACAGCCGCCGGATCTCGGGATGGTGAGCGTCCTTTCCCTCGAAGGATCCCTCGGCCATGATGAAAAGCAGAGCTCGGAGTGGAGGACAGGCATCCTCGATGGAGCGGTCCTCAAAATATTGCCGGGCCACCCGCTGCTGGGCCTCGACGATGTTCCGGACGCCATCCACAAAGGCCTCCGGGTCCTGGGTTTCGGGACGCAAAAGCTCTTCGGGGAAGACGCTGCGCGGGATGGTCAAAAACACGGCCGAGAAAGGTGCGGGCAAATTTTGCCGTGATCCGATACCCCAGACGGCTGGCAAGAACTTTGCCATCGGCATGGTCGATGTCCGCAACCGCCTCGAGGTACTCCCCGGCGATCAAGAATGCGGGCTGGCGCTCTTCCGGGGTTAGCCGGCACCAGACCTCGGGGATGAGCAGGCTGATATCGTGATCGACCCTCATCTTCGGACCGATGTAGCCAGCAGCCGTGGAAAAGCCGCCCAGTTCGGTCAGCATATACGAGACCAGGGCCGCATTGAGGTCGATGATCGGCCTGAGGGCGTTGAACGGGCTCTTGGTCAGCGCCCCCTCGGAGCCTGCTCCGGTCGTTGATGGGCTCTTGCCGGTGAGCGAGCAGATGAAGTCCATGAACAGTTCGGGCAATTCCTGGTAGTGAATCGGACCGTAAACCGCCAGCGGTCGAATGCCTGCCGCCACGTCGGGTGGATTGTTGCGCCGTCCCACCAGCACAGCGCCCACGGGAACCGCGAGCGGCTTGCCGGCGGGAATAGCCCGGGCCAGCCGCATGCCGCGTTCCGCCACATATCGGGGAAACGGGTCAAGCAGGTCTGGCCGGGTCTGCAGGTAACGCGGGTTCTTGCTGGGCTGTCCGTCAATGACTCGGGGATTCGCCGAGCAAACGACGTACCCGGTTCCCGCTTCCTCGGCCCGGCGCAGCAGCCGTTGCATCGGCGTTGTGAACTCGTCAAACTCGGTGACCTTCTGGACAATCATCCCGGCTTGCTGGGCTGTGAGGGGCTCGAAGTTGGACAGAAAATTATCCGACCGCCCCAGGTCGGCCTCCGTCTGCCGATCGAGGCCCCGATGAATTGCATCGTCGGGTCGCTGGAAGAGCCGCGATTCGCAGTTCACCGCGAACTTGTAACTGTGAGCCTGCAAGCCAGAGATCTTTTCGCCAAGCCATTTGGCGGGCACGACAACGGCTGCCGTGATGTCGTCTTCCATCTGGACCTTCGCCGCGGCAATGAAATCCTGCCGGAGTTTGAAGGTTCTCCAGCCTTGGGAGGAGAGCAGACCCACGCGAAGATAGGTGCCAACCAGCTTGCGGCCGAACGCTTTCAGTTCGTGGCCCGGGAAGCCGTTGATGCTGTCCACGCCAAACATGTCGCGCCAGTGCCCGAGGCTCTCCTCCGGAGCAAATCGCTTGATGATAAAAACAATTGGATAAATGTAGTTGGGGAAGGACTCCAGCCAGTTGTTGTATTCGTCCGTGTAATCTTCCGAAGGGGTAAGCAGCTTGATCACGCTGCCCAGCGACCGTAGGGGGCTGAGCACGGGCCGGCTCGCCCTGCGTGAATAGTCGGGCTCGCACCCCGGCTTCCAGCGATTCGCGTAATCACGGTCGAAAATCTCCTGGACAAGCTGAAAGTCCTTGTCGACATCGGCCACGAAAATCGGCCCATAGATCATGTAGTCGCGCAGGCTCTTGGAGATCTCGCTCTTGCCGCCGCCACTGACAGTGCATGGCTTGTGGCAATAGAGACCCTCGGCCACCGTGCCGATAAGCCGCCAGCTCACGGCACCGGAGTGCTTCTCGAGCCGCAGCTTGTACCCCGTGGGGGTCATGTAAACTTCTTCGGGAGTGAGGGGGATCTTGCACTCTTGACCCTGGTGAGTCCACCAGATCTGAAGCTGGGCAATACTCGCCCGGGCATCGCCTGGAATGTAGACGAGATTGGGGAACAACCGGTCTATCGCGTGACCTTCAGGCTGAAGCTCCACGGTCTCAGGATCATCACGGGCCACGTCGGCGACTGTCCGTCCGTTACCCCGATACTTGTGCGCCTCGAATTCGTTGCCGAACGAATAGCTGGCGAACGCCAGGGCACCTCCGGAATGCTCTTCCTCGACATTGCCCAGGAGGTTGGCGGCGAACGAGATCTGGGTCTTCACCTCCTTCTTGCAGTAGCCGTAATAGTTATCGGCGATGATGGTGACGATCACTCCCGCGGCCGAGCGGCAGGTCAGCTTGAAGGCGCCGCCGTCGTTATACACTTCCTCGGGATTGCGCCAGCACATGCCATCCCGCCGCTGTCGCTCCGTCGCGCTGTCCCAGCCTGGCAGCCCGAGCTGCCGCTTGGTCAGTTGCGTCAGGTGAGGCGCGAGGATGACGCATCCCGTGTGGCCGGTCCAGTGCTCCACATCCAGGCCGGCATCATTCTCGGGCAAGTAGGGGTCGCCCGCATTGCCGAAGATCGACTCGACGAAATCGAGGTTGCTGACCAGTCCCCCGGCGCGAAGAAGTGAATCTCCATGGTTTTCTGGCGCAGATGCCAGGTACTTCGGGGCAAACAATGGGCCGGAGCAGCAGTGACACAAACGTGCGCAGCGGACGAGGCCGATTGGCCGTGTAAGGCACAACCATCAAATCCGGGGGCGGTACCACCGCGTGGCGGAACAGCGCGACGAATACCGCGCGTGGAACGGAACGCTTATCGCCGGGTATGGGCAATCCCCCTTCGGCAACGTGAAACGTCCCCTGCGTCGTCCGGCGATCGCTCCGCGGGTTGTGCACAATGCCGTTGATCGCACGGAATGAAGCAAGGTAAGGATTGCTGTAGCTGTCGGCAGCTTCCGGAATCGACAGATCGCGGGCGATTCCGTGCCGGGGCAACACGAGTGACTCGCTGGGTAAATGAAGAGGCGATTCCAGGTTCAGTTCTTCAAAGTGCTCGTTGAGAAAGTTTTCGATCCGCCGGTCAGCCGGGCATCGCTCACCCGTGCGATGCAGGAACGGGCTATCTCCGGCCGGCCAGGCCACTGGCCGGATGTAGTTTCCTCGTTCATGCCCAGCCTTGCCGTCCTCAACAATTCCCAGGGCTGCCTCGAGATTCATCGGTCTAAACTCACTTGCAAAACGCCGCAATCTTCGATCTTGGTTCCCAAACCTGGCAAGATCATAACATCTCTGTAAAAATCGAGGCGGATACTTGCCGATCGTCGGCAAGAAACTGCTTGAGAAACCGAGGAGTTCCGTCATGAAACGACTCGTAGGGTACGGGCTTGTCGCCTGGCTGGCGCTGACGACAACGTTGGCCAGCCAGGGACAGAACTCGCCCACCAAGGCGAAAGCACCACCGCCGGAGGCTAACGCACCCGGGGCTGGAGGTGCCGCGGCATCACCGGCTGAACGGTACCGCGACGTGCTCAAGGCATTCCAGAAAGACCAGACCGAGTTCATGGAGGCCTACCGGGCTGCCAAGACCGATGCTGAACGCGTCAAGATCGCCGAAACGAGATACCCGGCTACGGACAAATACGGCGATAAGATGCTCAAGATCGCTCAGGACGCACCCAAGGACCCGGTTGCTGTCGAGGCGCTGATCTGGGTCAGCCTGAACTCAGTGGGTCCCAAATCCGAGCAGGCGATGAAGATCCTGGTCACCGACCACATCGAGAACCCCAAGATCAGTTCGCTTTGCGCCCGGATGGTCTATGACGATTCGGCACAAAGTGAGACTTTCCTACGTGAGGTTCTGGCCCGAAACCCAGGCCGTGATGCCAAGGCGCAGGCATGTCTCGCTCTTGGGCAGAGGTTGAAGATGAAGGCGGAGCAAGCCAGCTCAGCCGAGATGACCAGATCGCTGAACAACGAAGCCGAAACCCTGCTCGAGCGCGCGACCAAGGAATTTGCCAGCGTCAAGCTACCGCGTGGTACTGTGGGAGACATCGCCAAGAATGTGCTCAATGAGCTGAAGAACCTCGGCATTGGCAAGACCGCGCCCGATGTCAGCGGTGAGGACATCAACGGCAAGCCAATGAAGCTGACGGACTTCCGCGGCAAGGTCGTGGTGCTTGACTTCTGGGGTGACTGGTGAGGGCCGTGCCGGGCCATGTACCCACACGAGCGGTCGCTCGTGCAGAAGCTTGCCGATAAGCCGTTTGCTCTGATTGGCATCAACAGCGATCACGATCGCGATCATCTCAAAGAGCGCATCAAGGAAGAGAAAATGACCTGGCCCTCCTGGTGGGACGGCGGCAGCACCAGCGGGCCGATTGCGTCATCCTGGAACGTCCAGGGCTGGCCGACGCTCTACATCCTCGATCACAAGGGCGTCATCCGCCACAAGTTCCTCGGCTTCCCCGGCGAGGCGAAGTTTGACGGTGCGCTTGAGGCACTCCTGAAGGAGGCGGAAAAAGATCAGAAGCATTGAGCCCAAGGATAACCTTTACGCGGCTCATGCGTTTTGTCAGCTCCGGAACCTGATCCAGGCCCACGCGCCTGCCACCAGAAGTTTTTGATCAGGTCCGGAGCTGTCCGCTACGGAGACGCCCTCAAGGAAACGGCGTTCCGTTTTGTTTCAGCGTTTCTTGAGCGTGATACCCACGCCGGCCCCATCCATGAGCACGAACGAGGTGTCGAGGTCAGGATTGGTGGTGATGGCCTCGATATAGCGGGGGTCAGGGGTTGGCCTCTGCATGTTATGGGCGATCACAAGGCCGCCGGGCCGGACCTGGGGCAGTAGCTCCTTGAGATAGTCTGCGTACCCTTCTTTTTCGGCATCGATGAAGAGGATGTCGATCGGATCGGGATTCTTACGCGCCGTCTGATGAGCATCGCCTTCCGTGATGATCACGATGTCATCAACGCCGGCCCGCTTGAAGTTTTCTCGGGCCACGGCAATCCGCCCCGGGTCGATGTCGTGGGTGTAGAGTTTTCCGCCAGTTTTCCGCAAGGCCAGCGAGAACCAGAGGCCCGACTCGCCCGTCGATGTGCCCAGCTCGACGATCCGCCTGGCGCCAATCGATTCGGCAAGCTGCCGGAGCAGGCGGCCATCAGACTCGGAGACATTGGCGTAGCGTTCGCCGGAGCGCGCCGAGGTGAGAGCTTCGAGAATCCGCTTCTCCCCCTCGTCCTTGGCCAGCGGCGGTTTCTGCGGGCCGCTGCCTGTCATCTCTCCAGGCCCACCTGGTCCACGGCCCGGCCCGCCCGGGCCACCCCGGAAGGCCGGTCGGATCTCGGTGGCCGTGAGCTTGCCGTCCTTGTCGGTGTCGCGCTCACGCAGCTTGGCCGGGGCGGCATCAATCTCCGCTGCTGAGA
This sequence comes from uncultured Planctomycetaceae bacterium, assembly GCA_963797295.1. Taxonomy (GTDB): domain Bacteria; phylum Planctomycetota; class Planctomycetia; order Isosphaerales; family Isosphaeraceae; genus Aquisphaera. The sequence continues at coordinate 224,507 of CAWCPP010000045.1, read as the reverse complement.
GAACTCCGTCATGGTCGGTGTCGAAAACCTGGAACAGCGGATTGCCGGGTCCGCCGCCCTGGCGCCCCGGCCCTCTGGGCGGTTGAGCGAGCCCCACTCCCGACTGAACCCAGAGGGCCAGGCCGGCCATCCCCGTGATCATCATCGCTCGTCGCATCGTCACTCCTCCTCAAGCACCTTGAACTTGCCGAGCAGCGGCAAACCTGCAACGGTTGCCTGCCCTGCTTCTCATTCTTCAGTGGAGAACCCGTTCCACCGCGGTTTTTTCCCTAAAATCCTGTTTATTGTTGGAATGCGCCACACTGCGTAGCGATCGCGGCCCAGGCTCGGTGCTTGAACTTAAATTCTTCTTTAACTGACGGATCAATCTCGCCCAGGAGTGTTCGATGTGATCCAATTCAAGAAAGCGTGAACTATCCCCTTGCGTATATTGGGATGCAGGTTGAGTAGACGACGGTGGGAGAGTGGCGGTGCCAGGTGGCCAGGCGAGCCGAATCTTGGTAGTCGAGGATGATGCCAGCCTGGCGGAGGCCGTCACCACCGGCTTTATGGACGAGGGTTTCACCGTCAGCCATACTCCCGATGGCGAGCTCGCGTGGCTGGCCCTTGAAAGCTCGGACTGGGAGCTGATCATCCTGGACTGGTGGTTGCCCGGCCAGGATGGCCTGACGATCCTGAGTCGTTACCGCGAGAGCGGCGGTACCGCGCCCGTGCTCTTCCTCACAGCGCGAGACGCAGTCAGTGATCGGGTCCGCGGGCTCGACGCCGGCGCGGACGATTATCTGTGCAAGCCATTCGCATTTGAAGAGCTGCTGGCTCGCGCCCGTGCTCTGATTCGCCGGCACAGAGATGATGGCGACGTCGTGCTCGCCTATCGTGATGTGCGGCTGGACCTGGTTGTCCAGCGGGCCGAGCGCGCTGGCCATGCGCTCGAACTGACAGCCAAGGAGCTGAGCCTGCTGGCCTTCTTCATGAACCATCCCGGCGAGGTCCTGTCGCGAACACGCATCTATGGGCAGGTCTGGGGCGAAGATTATGATTTCATATCCAACACGCTTGATGTTCACATCAAGGAACTGAGGCGAAAGCTCGAACTCCATGGCACGCGGCTGATTCACACCCTCCGCGGCCGAGGTTACATCCTGAGCGATCCTCCCGCGTTGCTGCCGGAGGACAAGCCATGAGCCTGGTCACCCGGTTCTCTTTATTCTTTCTCGTCGCGCTGGCGGTGGCGCTGGCCGCATTCTCCGGTTGCCTCTACTACCTTGTCGGCCTTGAGCTCCGTGTGGCTCTGGATGCGGACCTGGAAGCGACACTCGATGCATTTCCCACCAACCATGGGTCGCTCAGTCCCCGGGTGAACTGGGCCATTTATGGTGAGCAAGGCCAGCGACTCGAGGGCATACCGGGTGACGACCGGCCAATGATTCTGGATGGCCGCGACCTCGCCCCGCTGGCGGTGGATGTGGCGATGACGATTCAGAACGGCGACGGTTCGCGGTGGAGAATCCTGGTGCGCCCTACGGGTGGCGGCCGCCGGCATCGTGGCCCGCGCGAAGGGCGTCGGCCCGGCTTCGGCAAGGACGATGGTGATCGGGGCGGTGAGCGTGGCAAGGACGAGGAGAGTGCAGAATCACCCTTTGGTTCACGGGACAACCGGCCGGGTTCATGGCCTCCACCCCGAGAGCGCGACAGCCATCCCGCGTATCTTACTGCCTGGGCTTCGCTCGCGCCCGTCGAGGGCGAGCTTCGAACCCTGGCGGCCGCGCTGCCCCTGATTTCCATCGGGCTCTGGACCCTGGCCGCCGTGGTTGGCCAGAGATTCGGCCGGCGCGCACTGACTCCACTTTCCCACATGGCGGAGGCTGCGCGAACCATGCTCTGGATGGATGGCAATGCCAGGCTTCCCAGCCCGGGAACGCGCGATGAGCTCGAGGATTTCGCCAGCAGCTTCAACGGTTTGCTCGATCGTTTGCACGAGGCGCTGGAACGTCAAAAACAGTTCACCGGCCAGGCTTCCCACCAGCTCCGGACACCGCTCGCCGGGCTGATTGCCACCATCGACGTCACCCGCCGCCGCCCCCGGACACTCCAGGAGCACGAGCGCGTGCTCGACCGTCTGCACGCTGATGCCTTGAGGCTCTGGCGTGTCGTCGAAGCCCTGCTTTTCCTGGCGCGCCGACGCGGAGGCCGGGATGCCCGACCTTCAGCAGATCGATCTGGCCTCATGGGTCAGCGACCACCTTCAAGGCTGGTCCAACCATGAACGAGCCCCCGATCTGCGGAGACCAGAACCGCTGGTAGCACAGATCCCCGTACGCGTGCACCCGGCGCTGCTGGGGCAGTTGCTGGACAACTTGCTCGAAAATGCCTGCAAGTACAGCGCGCCGGGTACCTCGATTCAGATCAAACTACGGATCGAGCCGGAGGTTGTCGTGCTGGCGGTCGAGGACAAGGGCTTCGGCATCCCCCTCGCAGACCTTCCCCACGTCTTCGAGCCTTTTTATCGCTCCCAGCAGGCTCAGCTTGGTCACGCGGGGGTCGGGCTGGGTCTTGCCGTGGTCCAGCGCATCGCTATCGCTCTGGGCGGCACCATCCGCGTGCACAGCCAGGGCCGACAGGGCAGTTGCTTCGAGCTTCGCTTGCCGGCGGCCCGGCATCTGTCGTCTCCCCTAACCTCAACGGCCGCCCACCGCGACCGTGGCCAATGGCAGGGACGAAACGCCAGTTGCCTAGCTTGCTGAAGCATCGGCCCCGGTCCATCAGGAATAGGCGTAATCGGCATCGATCGGCATGAGGTGGAAGGGGGTTCCCGCGGGAAGCAGCTTGTTGCGGTCGCGGAGGTTGAACTCGAGGGCGAAATGCGAGCTGAATCCAGACCGGCGCAGGGCCTCTTCCAGCCAGGGCGTTCCGCCGAAGGTCTGCACCAGGTCGGCCCCTTGGCGCTCCAGCTCGCGCGTCAAGGCAACAATAGCCCCATGCCAGACCCGAACGTCCGTATCCGGCAGCAAGCAATCAACGATCTTGCCCAGCCGTGTCCGTCCCCCGTGCCCGGGTAGGAGGTTCAAGATGGCAAAGCCGCAAAGCTGGCCGGGCGGAGTGGTAAGCTGCCAGCCCGAGACGGCCTGGCGCGGGAACTGGAGCATGTGGTTGAGCCGCGCGACGCCGCGGTCGGTCAAGATTGCGCTGGCCCGTGCCCGTTCAACGATCGGCTCGATCTCCGGGCCGAAGGCAAGAACCTTGTGGAGCTCGATACGGACCTGGGCCGGGCGGGGACGCGAAAGGCCGGTTCGTACGAGCTCGCGCACCAGGCGCACCCCCCGCTCCTGGAGGCGAAGGCCTGGAACGCGCAGCCAGTGTAGCGGGTGAAGCACACGCTGGTACGCCGGGATCGGATCTTGCGGTACATAGCCGCTTCGCTTGCCCATGGTTCGACCTGCTTCGTTCCCCCCCAGGCCGAACTGAGTGGGCGTCTGCTGGTTTGCTTTGCGCATCAAGCTGGCACCGACCGCGCGGTGCTCGGGCGAGCCCAGCCAGTCGATCATGTGCAGCGTGGGGACGCGATGGCCTGGAATCACGTCACCCGTAAAGGTCGTCCGAAAGATTCCCAGGTGGCCGATGATCCGACCATGCTCGTCGTGCGCCAGGTAACTGCGGGGCGCCTCCTGCTCATCGCCGCGCGGGTCAAGATACTTCCAGCGCAGCACGTCGGGCGCCGCGAAGACGGAATCGGCAGGCGCGTGAAACCCGGCGATCAAGAAGCGGCCTAGATCGCTCAGGTCGTCAATTGCCAGGGGACGGATCTCGCGGGTCATGCTAACGTGAATTTCCTTGCCCGTCCGGCGACCCTATTTGCCCGCCCCGGTCACGGCGCGGATGTACTCAACCTCCGCTGACCGATAAGGCGTGCCGTCCGCACGGAAGATGTCATGGAACCACTCGTCGGGTTCGTCATGGTAAGGCTTCTGCCAGGAGTCCCAGGGGTAGATTGTCTGCGTCTTGCCGGCGACGAAGCCCCAGTTGTAGGCACCGATGTGTTCGGATTTGAGGTAGGCAAGGATCGGATCAAACCGACTACCGGCGGGACGGGCCATGTACTCGGTGCACAAGATCGGCCGTCCGAATCGCTTCAAAGTTTCGACATCGGCCTTCATTTGGGGCAATGGCTTGTAGTTATGAAAGCTGATCACGTCCGATTGTTCGAGCATGAGCCGATTGATCGGCGAGAGCCGTTCGGGGCTGCTCAGGTCACCAGTCCACACGCCGGCGGTCAGCGGCTGCCGGGGATCGACGGCCCGCGCCCAGGCAAGCTCTTTTTTCAGCAGCATCAGGACCAGATCGGCCTTGTTGGCCGGCTCGAACCGGCCGTAGCTCGAGGTGTTCGGGTTATCGGGCTCATTGAACAGGTCCCAGGCATGAATCCGCCGGTCTGCCCGGAAGTGGTCGATCACGCCCGTAATGTAATCTTTCAGCTCATCATGCCGGTCGGGGCTCTTGAGAAGGACCAGGCCCGGGCACTGGACCCACCCCGAATTGTGCAAACCGGGATGGGGCGGGTGCTGCTTGCCCGATTGCGGAAACGGGTCCCAGCAGCCGTCGAACAATACAAAAACCACACCAATCTTGTGGCGGTCGGCCGTTGCCAGGAACTGTTCGATGCGCGAGAAACGCCCGGGAATCGCGTTCCCAGGGAAGGTTATGGAGGAACACGCGGATGCTGTTGAAGCCCAGGCTCTCGGCCCACCCCAGCTCGCGGTCGATTGTGGGTAAATCGAACGTGCTGGCCTGCCACATCTCGAGCTGGTTGATGGCCGTGCTGGGCGAGAAGTTGCAGCCTACGAGCCAGGGGTGTTCTCGGGCCCAGGCTTCGGCTTTCGGCGCTGGCCAGGGCCCCATCTCATCAGCAACCCCGGCCCTCGAGGGCGACGTGAACAGAGCCACTGCGAGAAGCCCGAAGGCGAATACGCTTGGGACCGCATGTCTCATGGCAAATCCAACGTTCTGACGAACAAGAAAACCGTTTCGGTCATAATGCTCGCCGCAGTTTACGGATGAAGGCCTTGCCAAATCAACACGCCACCCGACGGGACGCGAGTTCCCTCGGAGGCGCGGTCTTTGGATTTGACCGACCGTGGTGCTAATGCCTACTCTGAAAACCCTGGCGGTCATTCCGCACCGAGAGAACCGACCAGCCAGTCGACTTGGAATACGCTGCAATCTGGTCAGACCTCATTTTACCAGGGCTAGGAGAATCACGATGAGTAAACCAGGGCAAATCATGGCCATGCTCAGCTTGGCAATCGGGGCCATCGCAACACCCTCGCTTGCCCAGGACAACGCGCGTGTGCGCAAACTGATGGAGGAGGCTTTCAGCCACCGCTACCGCTGGAACGACAACTTGAAAGCCTTCTCGGCGGATTTCACGCTGACCGGCGAAGGCAAGTCCGTCAAGGGTTCGATCAAGGCCGATCTGACCAAACCCCGTGGTGGTGTCGACGTCACGTGCGACGACGAGCAGGCCAAGAAACTGGTCCAGGAAACCGTGGCCAGCACGGTAACCCACACGCGGGCCGCCAGCTTTGATCAAGGGTTCGGCTCGTGCGAATTCTCGATCGCCGGCGAGGGAACTCACGGCGGTACCAAGATCGCGATCTCCGGCCACGGCTTCTTCAAGGATTTCACCGTCAAGGACGGAAATATCGTCGAAAATCACGGCGAGCGCGGCGAGATGTCCAGCGAGGTCAAGGTCCATCAGGTCGTCTGGGTTGCCGACAGCGGCAAGACCCTCCCGCGCGAGTATGCGTTCAAGATCAAGATGGGCAGCGGCGAACACACGGGACAGACGACCGAAACCTGGCGCGAAATCGACGGGGTCTGGTTGCCTACCTGGTTCCGGTTGGTCCGCAACGACGGCAGCACACCCGTGGAGAGCACGCTCCGGCTCGAGAACATCAAGGTAGAGCAGGGGAGTCATTAAGGTTCCTTCACCAGTATTTCGCGTGATTTGCCTTTCCGGGTCTTGGTGTCATAATTCTGCCAGCGAATGGACGTCGGAGCCGGGAAGGCCAATCCGGGTGACATCTTCAACCACCTCACGGTGAAGTCATCGATTGAAGGCATGATTCCCAGGTTCACACTTTGGTGTGCCCGTGCTTTGCTCTTTTTCCAAGGGAGCCAGAGTGGGTCGTCTTGGCATGGCCGTGCACCTGGTTTGCAGACCCATCCCAGGCACAGTAGGCAACTTGGCTGACTCAAGCCGACGGTTCCACAGAGAGCCGCAAGACTCTTCAAGTGAGACACTCCCCCGGGTGGGCGAGGCGCCAAGGAACCAGGTGTGCCACGCCCACCCGTTTTCTTTTTTGCGGGCGATTGTCGGAAGCTGTGCGTACTACTATGATTGTATTGATGGGTTCACGAAAGATTGAGAGGAGCAGCCTGGGTGTCACACTTGCTAGCTCTTCTCTTAGAAACTATAGATTGACTGGTCCGTGAGCAGACCAGGTAGTTTTCGCACGGTCACCACCGAGACCCAGGAATCAGGACGGCTCGTGGTCCGGGAGCGTTCGCATCGTGCTGGCCAACCTGTTGCGAAAAATCGACGTGCGAGCACCCTGGCTGGGAATCCTGCTCGGCAGCCGGCCTGATCTCGAAGTGCCCGCCTACATGGTCAGCCTGACAGTCCACGCCATGTTCCTGGTTCTTCTCGCGTTCGCCGGTCACCAGGTGCACCAGGTGGTCCAGCGAGAGTTTCGCAGCCAGGCTCCCGATAGTTCACTGAACCTTTCCGAATCCACCTTCCAAGATCTCGACCAGAGTGCCGAGCCGCCGTCGATGATCGCCGCGGCGGGCTCATTCGCACCCAACCTGGCAACGACGATCACCTCGGCACCGAGTTCCGCGGCGGCAGTTCCCGTCTCCGCGGACCCGATGGCCTCGGGCAGCGTTTCTCCGGAGCTTGCCCGGCTGGACGTCCGTCGAGCCTCGGAGGTCGTCTTGCCCACCGCAAACCTGATGGGCCAGGCTGTGTCGATCAAAGGGAACGGCGTCGAGCACGTCGGGGGCGTCGAGGGAGCCGTTGATCGCATCGCCGTGGAGATTCTCCGCCGCCTGGAGCAAGGGCGAACCCTGGTCATCTGGTCATTTGACGCCTCAGGCAGCTTGCAGGCCGAGCGCCAGCGGCTGAGCAAGCATATCGAAACGGTCTACACGCATATCACCCAGCTCGACGAGAACCAGCTCTCGGCCGACAAGGGGCTGTTGACCCTGGTGGTCGCATTTGGCCAGGACCGCAAGGCGATGACACCCAAGCCCACGGCCGATATGTCAGAGATTCTCGAGGCAATCGGTGAAGTTCCGCTCGACGAAACGGGCGTCGAGTCCACCTTCTCTACCGTAGCGGAAATCCTTCGCCGCTGGGGCCGTTACAAAGATTCGTCAGGCCAGGTTTACCACCCGATGATCATCGTGGTCACCGACGAGGCCGGCGATGACGAAAACCGGCTTGAGGAAGCGATCGAACTCGCCCAGCGCGGCAAGGTTCCGGTTTATGTTCTGGGCTCGCAATCGTTGTTTGCCCGGGCCAAGGGGTTGATGGATTATGTCGATCCCAAGACCAAGCGGGTGTACCACGATCTGGAGGTCGACCAGGGACCGGAAAGCGCGATGATCGAGCAAATCCGGCTGCCGTTCTGGTATAACGGTCCACAATACGACGTTCTCGAGGCGGGATTTGGCCCGTACGGACTGAGCCGCCTTTGCAGCGCGACCGGGGGCATCTACTTCGTGACCCGGTTCACCGCGCGTCGGATGGGGTTCGATCCGGCCCGGATGAAAGAGTACAAGCCCGACTGGGTTCGCCGCGACCAGTACGAGGCAGCCATCAGCAAATCGCCACTACGTCAGGCGATCATCAACGCAGCCCAGATTACCAGTCAGCAAAAATTACCGGGCATGCCGACCCTGATCTTTCCCGCGGTTGAGAGCCCCGAATTCAAGGATGTCATGGCCGCCAACCAGGCCAAGGCCGAGCGGACCGCATATACGGTTGATGAGGCTCTGGGGCCGATCACGGCCGTGGCCAAACTTCGCGATCGCGAGACATCGCGGCGCTGGCAGGCGCACTTTGACCTGATTCGGGGCCGGCTTCTGGCCATGAAAGTACGCTGTTACGAGTACAACTGGGCGTGCGCCCGACTCAAAAAAGACCCGCCCAAGTTCAAGAGCCCCAAGGCCAACGCCTGGAGACTCGTACCCGACACGGCCATTCAGTATAGTGAAAAAGCGGCTGCAGCAGCCCGTGATGCCGATCGATTGCTGCATCGCGTCATTCAAGGGCATCCCGACACGCCCTGGGCCTTGCTCGCCCAGAGAGAGCTCAGAGATCCGTTCGGCTTCAAGTGGGTCGAGACCTACGTGCCACCTCCTCCACGCAATAATAATCCCGAAGCCGCACAGGCCAAGAAGCGTAACATGCCCGAGGCGAAACCTTTGCCTCCACCTAAGTTGTAGTTTTCCCAGGATGCCGCCGGATCAGCGAAGCCGCGAGCCGGCGCGGCTGTCCAGCAAACTGTTCTAGATTTGAGAGAACGCGCGGTTGCCGATCTCGCCATCGACTTCTGAATGTTTCTCGCAGCATTTCACGAATCACTTTTCCCCTGAATCCACTTGACCTACGTGCCGTTTATTGGTGCCATGTGTGGATTGAGCTTTTGGGTCCAAAGGAATCACTTCAGGAAACCGATTTTCGCTGATCGGCGCAGAACCGAGTATTGTTAGAATGAAAAGAGAATAGGAATTGAGGGCTGGCGAGTCTCTGAGTGTGAAGGGGATCACGCGACATGGACCTGCGCTTTCCTGCTCCCTCATCGGATGATGCGATTCCGCTTGATGACGACTCAGCCTCGAGCACGTCACCGGTTGCCTTCAAATCGGCGGCAACCAAGGGCTCGCCCGACTCAAACCTGCTTGTCGCACACTCTGGTCGTGTTACTGATGGACCGACCATCACGTCCGTGACCCCGACATACCGTCCGGTCGACAATCTACCCGGTGGCGGTTTACTCGCGACGCCAAAGGGCACCGATCAAGCGACCAATTCTCGGAGCCAACTTACGGGTAAACAAACCGCCGCCGCGAACGGACCGACCACGGCTTCGCCGGGCAGCCCTGCCATCCCCGCGTCTAGCAGCGCTGCGACGACCAGCACCGCGCCCGCGGGTTCCGAATCGCCCGTGCGCGTCCCCAAGCTCCAGCCGAAACGACGTGCTCGCATCCGGCTGCGGCATCTGCTGCCAGCCTGGAGTGTTTCTCTCCTGGTTCATATCGTGATTCTTTCCGCGCTTGCCGCGGCAACATTCTCCGCTCAAGACAAAGACAAGAAAGCGGTTAACTTCGATAGTGCGCTGGCGGGGTATCGCCAGGGTGAACCCGAGGATCTGAACGTCTGGGCCGACCCTGCCAACATCCCTCGTGAAGACGCGATTGGCAAGGAGCACGGGGGAGGCAGCCCTCCGGAAATGATCGAAATGGCCGGCGAGTCCGCCGGTGATGGCGACAGTGGCGATGGCGGCGGCATGGTTGTCGCCGCAGCCTTTGGCAGCGGAGCCCCCACGCAAACACCGCGATTTCGGGGGACCGGCAAAGGGGGGATCAACGAAAGTAACAGCCTCCCCAACCTCAAGATCGAGGGCATGCATGGGTCTCCTCTGAACCAGCTACCGTCTGCCCCTGCCGCCGATCTCTATGGCGGCGGCAGAATCGGTGGCGATCCTACCTTCGACGTTCAGGGCATCGGTCCGGCCCTTGACCAGCTCGCGCGGGAAATCCTCCGTCACCTCAAGGATCACAAAATCACGGTCGTCTGGCTGTTTGATGAGTCCCAGAGCATGCAAGACGACCAGCGCTCCATCGCCGAAAAATTTGACCGTGTCTCCTCCGAGCTCAAGAAAAACATCGAGCCGGGCAAGAAGTCGGCCGGAGGCGCTGAATCACGCGATCATCGGATTCGGCCAGAACTTCGACATCATCCTCAAAAAACCGACACTCGACATCGATGAGATCGGCCGGGCGATCAAGAAGCTTCCTACCGACATGTCCGGTGTCGAAAATACGATGCAAGCGATCACCCAGGCGGTTGACTCCTATGCCGGAATCATCGGTAAGGATCGCAAGATGCTCCTGGTGCTGGTGACTGATGAATCGGGCGACGATGGAGCCGACGTCGAAGAAGCGCGCAGGCGCTCAAGAAATACAAGGTGCCGCTTTTCGTCATTGGCCGCCAGTCTCTCTTCGGCTATCCGATTGCCCATCACCGTTACATTGATCCGGTGACTAAAGACGTGTACCACCCTGAGATTCATCGCGGGCCGGAGACCGCCGATGTCGAGGTCTACCAGTGGGATGGACTCTATGCCCGCTGGGACGAGCAACCCTCGGGCTTCGCGCCCTGGGAACTTGCTCGGCTGACCAAAGACTCCGGTGGCATCTACTTCTTGCTTCCCAGCGAGGAGTTCATGCGGCTGCGCCAGCGCGAGCAACTCTACTCGATCGTTCAGCTCAGGGAGTTCATGCCCGAGTACGACAACCGCATGGTTTACGTTCAGAACCGCACGGCTTCCGAACTCAGGCGCAGCCTGTACCAGATCCTCACCGAAAGCAAGGCGATGCTTTATCGGCGTGAGTTTCCCATCGATCAGGCTGAGCTGGCGCAGGCGGCCGCTCACGAAGGGGACAAGGCCACCGAGAAGCTCGACTACCTGCTGAAGGTTCAAGAACACCTGGAAAAACTCAAGAAGCTTCGCGACCACGAGCCCGAAAAGCGCTGGCAGGCCCATTATGACCTGATGCTCGCCCAGACGGTCGCTTTCCAGATCATCGCATTCGAGTACCGGGCTCTCATGGCCGATATCCTCCGAAAACCGCGGATGCCCCAAAAGCAGCCCACTGCCGACCTGGCGATCACCTGGGTCGTTGATCATGCCCAGGAGCCGCTGGCTTCCAAGGATCTGACCATCAAGAAATATGCCGAGGCCAAGCGGTTGCTCACGGATGTCGTCGCCAAGTACCCCAAGACTCCCTGGGCCGACCTGGCGCAAGATACGCTCGATCGTGGCTTCAGCGTCATCCTTAACGAGTGGCACCACAATCCCAAGTATGCCGACCGCGCTCAGTTTGTACCGAAGTATTAAACGCCAAGCTGGCGATCATACAAGGTATGGTCTGAGGAGCACCTCGGGCAGACCGATGTCGATCACGGCCACCTCTCCCGTGTACTGAGCGGCACCGGCCGCGGCAAATCCGACCTTGGAAGCGACAAACGTGGCCGTTGCCCGGGCATGAATGGCCGTGCCCAGCGGCATGCCCGTGTCGGCATCCAAGCCGGAGGGAAGGTCCAGGGCCAGGATCGGCTTGCCCGAATGATTCATCACCTCGATGACGGTCTGAAAGACTCCTTCCACGGGGCGGGTCAGACCGGTTCCAAACAGGCCATCGACCAGCCAGTCGGCCTCCGCAACCAGACGGGCAAGTTCCGCAGCCCGAGCGTTGTCGCTCCGCGTCGAAAACCAGGCTGTTTGGTCAATTCCCGATCGCTCCAGGATGGTCCACTGTGTTCGGGCATCACCGCGTAACTGCTCCTGGTTGGCAAACCAGATGATGCGGAGCGGAAAGCCCCAGGCGTTGAGATGCCTTGCGACCACTCCACCGTCGCCGCCATTATTTCCCGGCCCGCACAGGATCAAGACGCGCGGCAATGCAACACGCCGCCCGGCGAGCACGGCCATCTCGGCCAGCCACGCCGCCGCGCCATGGCCCGCGTTCTCCATCAAGACCAAGGTTGGTAAACCAAGCTGCTCGGCGGCCTTTACATCAAGTTCCCGGACCTCCGCGCGTGCTAAAGGACGCAGTTGGCGATTCATGGCGACACTCCCCGTGTTTGACTCAAAGCCCAGTCGCTGAGCGAGTTAACCCCTTCTGGCCAGGATTGACAATTCACCGGCAGAGATCCAGAATAGCATTCTGACAGCAACGTCGATGTGCTAGCTTGACGTGACGTGGCTACACCCTTCCTGGGAGCTTCTCTCCTCATGCCGATCTACGAGTACCATTGTGAACCCTGTGACCATGTCTTCGAGACCTTGATTCGCAGCTCGGGCGATGTTGCACGCTGTCCCAAGTGTGGCAATATCGATGTTGCCAAGCAATTCAGTGTACCCGCCTCTGCCCAGGTGGGTCGATCAGGCTCCCTACCCGTCTGCGCCAGTCCCGGTACCCCAAGCTTCGGCTGCGGCCGGCAAGAGTGCGGGTCGGGGCGTTGCGCGTTCGAGTAAGCGGAATAATACCCCAAGAGCCAGCCCATTCGTCGCCAAATTCGCCAGGACCCGTCCAGCAGTGCAAGTCGCCTTCCTTTCGCCCAGTCAACTTCTTTGACAACAGATTCCCCAGAGCGCATAAGTTCCTGGCTGGTGAGCACCAGAGAGCGCCGTGATCGCGCGCTGCTTCGGATCGCGATACAAGAGACGCTTTCGCGCTGAGATCCACCGGGCGATCCCTCCCAGCCGACAGAGTTCGCGTCAAGCGCACAATGCAGGCCTAACGGACGCGGACGCGGGGAGAGAGGGCGATGAGAGCGCATCCGGATCAGGTCCGCGGGGAGAATCCCAAATCAACGGCAACCGCCGATTCACCGGACGTGTTATCAGCACTTCGGGCCGCACTGGCAGAGCGGCTTGGCGAGCTTCGATTTGGTCTCTGGTTTGGTGAGGAAGTCCATCTTGACCTGAGTGGAGATGGAGGCTCTCTGGAAGTGCAAGTTCCCAATGCGTTCTTCCAGGAGTGGATCAGGGGCCATTTCTCTACGAGCCTCGTGGAGGCCGCCCAGGAAGTAACGGGCCGGCAAGTGCGGCTGAACTTCGCGGTCCAGAATGAGCTTGATCCCTCCGTCACGGATGTGGTCGATCCGGACGCGGACCGTCCTCATGAGCGATCAGGCGGAACGATCACCGTTCCCATCCCGGGTCATCCGAAAACACCGCTCTCCTCCCCCGCGACTCAGCCGACCGGACCGGAAAGATCGCCAGAGCCACGTTTCGAACCTCCCGCGACGAACCGTTTGCCAGCCCAGAATCGGATCTCAACGACGCCTGGCAGTGCCGTTTCTCGCTCGAGCTTTTCTGGACAACCCGCCGCCGCCCGTTCCCTGCGGTTGCTTGACGACTTCATCACGGGGCAATCTAACCAACTGGCCCACGCGGCATCGAAAGAGATGATCCAGACGGCTGGCAAGGCGTTCAACCCCCTGGTGATTCACGGTGGCGTGGGGCTTGGCAAGACCCACCTTCTGGAAGCAGTCACTCAGGGCTTGCGGCAGGTGCACCCCAATCTGAACGTCCTGTCGATCACGGCCGAGGCATTCACGAACAGTTTTCTGGAAGCGATGCGCCAGGCACGTTGAGCGGCTTTCGCACCCGGTACCGCGGCCTTGGCGCTCTGGCCGTGGACGACGTCCATTTCCTGGCGGGCACCCGAGCCACGCAGAACGAATTCTTGCACACGTTCAATTCGCTGATCGTCCGGGCGCACCCATCATTCTCACCGCGGACCAGCATCCCCGGCGCATCACGCGTTTGATGGAAGAGCTAGTGACGCGGTTCCTGGGTGGGATGGTCGTCAAGGTCGAGACTCCGGACAAGGCAACCCGCCGAGCCATCTTGCAGGCACGTTCAGAAGCCCGGGGCGTCAATGTACCGGACGCCGTGCTCGACTTTATTGCCGAGCACCTTCGCTCAAGCGTGCGCGAGCTCGAAGGGGCCATCCATAGCGTCATCGCTCACGCCCTGCTCACGGGTAAGCGTCTGGACCTGGTGCTGGCCCGGACCGCGCTCCGTGACACGATCCGGCACACCACGCAGGCCATTGGCCTGCGCGACGTGGAGCGTGCCGTCTGCCAGCTTTTTCAGGTTGACCCCGACGCGCTGAGGTCCGACAGTCGCGCCCGGGCCCTGGCCTATCCCCGGATGCTGGCCATGTACCTGGCGCGGAAGCATACCAGTGCCGCGTACAGTGAGATCGGCCGCTTCTTCGGCGACCGCAATCATTCGACCGTCATCTCCGCCGACAAGAAAGTCCAGGGATGGCTACGGGATGAACAAGAAAACGCATTCCTGCCCGGCTTTCAAACGATTGCCGATGTCCTCGCCGATCTCGAGCGCACCCTGGGTGCCTGACCAGGCATTCGCGCGATCAATTACCCGGTCTGGAGGTGGTTCAGATTAGTTCAGGTTACGAAGATTTTTCGCGTCCCCAAAACTCCTCGGCATTTTCCCTTCTGCAGACGCAAGTTCATTTCTAGCAACAACTTAGAAATACAAATCGCCGGTCATTAGACTCTTTCTCCGAGCAACCGTCGCTAACCATCGGTTGGCCCTGTCACGCCCACAGTAATAAGATATAATTGTATCTAATATGTATTAATAATTAATAAAATTGATGCCTGGCTTTCCTGGCCGCCCGACCCGCACGCTGTTTCCTTGATCGGCGGGATAAGCCACAATCAGGACAGGTTCTTGCCGGGTGACTCGACTCCCCGGTGTCGGCCGGGGATGGTACGGCTCTCCGAGAACGCGCAAAGGAGCGTGTGATGGTCCTGGTAATCGCGGCATTTACCGCACTGACCGCGTTTCCAATCACTGACGAGGGAGTCAGGGTTGTTTGCGAGTGGGACTTCTCGCGTGGTACGCAGGGCTGGACTCCTGGCGGCGCGACCCACGTGAAGCCAGGCAAAGATGGGATTGTCGTCGAGACCGATAGGCATGACCCGCAACTCATGAGTCCTGTCCTCGACATCATTCCGGAGAACGGCGATGTTCTCGAGGTCCGGATGGCGGCGTCACGCACGGGCGAGATCCAGTGGTTCTGGCGAACCGACACATCGGGGCCGTTCGGCGGCTTGTCGCAGGAACAAAGCCGGACTGCCACGGTGGAGGAATCCCGAAGCGACCGCGTTGTCGTGGTCCGGCCGTTCTGGAAAACCGACAAACGCGTGACCGGTCTCCGTTTCGACCTTCCCGAAGGTGCTCCGGGCGTCTATCACATCGTGACGATCCGGGTGTTGCGTGGCTCGGCGGATCTTTCTGCCGTATGGCGACGGGACTTTCGCCTCCCCGTGGCGCCGCGACTTATTGACGTGGCCAGGGAGGCTCCGCC
This sequence comes from uncultured Planctomycetaceae bacterium, assembly GCA_963797295.1. GTDB lineage: Bacteria > Planctomycetota > Planctomycetia > Isosphaerales > Isosphaeraceae > Aquisphaera. The sequence continues at coordinate 209,306 of CAWCPP010000045.1, read as the reverse complement.
TGCCACCAAGCCGGTCGCGAGCGACTACACGGTCGCCATGTGGTATTTCGCGGCCTGGGAGCCGGAATACACGTGGGATGGCTGGCAGCAGGTTGCCGAACGGTCACCGTGGCGAATTCCTCTCCTGTTCGACTCGTCCGACAAGGAAATGGGCTACAACGGGATTCAGTTCTACCGGGCCAGCAACCGCCGGGTCATTGACTGGCACGTTCACTGGATGCGTGAGCACTGTGTCAACCTGATGATCTGGGACTGGTACCCAGGTGTACGCACCGACGGTACGTTCGATCCCATGAAATTCATCAATCGCGCTCTCGAGATCGGCTTCCTGGGCAAGCAGACGCTGGGCGGGCCGGCAGTGTCCACGAATCGGTTTGCGACAACCATGCCGTTCGCCGTCATGTGGACCAATCACGGTCCGTTCAACCACCTGGGCACGGGTTTCGTAGAGTACCTCGTCGACCAGTTTCTGGTACAGCCGAACTACTACAAGATCGATGGCAAAGCCTTCCTCCCCATCTGGTCGTCGAGCGAGCTTGTATCAGGCGCTGGTGGTGAGCCACAGGCCAAGGCGGCCCTGGAAAGCCTTCGTCAGTACGCAATGCGTCGCGGCCTGGCGGGCATCTACATCGCTGCGGTCAACGGGCTGGAGACACGGGAGCAGGCCGTGAGGCTCGGCATTGACGGAGTCATGGGTTACAACGTACTGCTCGCAGGTGGTGCCACGACCGAGTACCGGCGGGGCGGCGACCGGGTGTTCGAGGATCGGCTGGAGGACTTCCGCACTCAGACCATCCGCGGCCATGAGTCCGAGTGGGCCCGCAAGGCCGATGCATTCGGTAGGGACTGGTTCCTGCCGACCTGCCCCATGCAAAACTGGGAGCCCACGCTCAGACCAACCAGTTACATCATCCGCGACAATACACCGGAAGCCTACGGCAAGCTGCTCGCCGCCTCGAAGGCATTCATCGAGAAGCGCAACCTGCGCAAATTCGTGTCGATCGAAGCCTTCAACGAGTGGCTTGAGGGAAGCTACGTCGAGCCAAGCACGCAGTGGGGGATGAGCTACCTGGAGGCCATCCGCGAAGCGTTCCGGGCGAAGTGAGCGAACGACCAAGGTGTCACGACAGGGGCTCACACGGTTTGCATTCAGGAAATCAACTGGCCGCTGACCGAGATCTATGGGAAACTAGATCAGGACGATCCGGTAACCCCGGCCCGGGATTCCTCACAATCATGAGCCTCTTCATCAGTCCCTCTCGATCGGCGGCGGTTGAGTACCCCGACAGCGATGGTCGGCCCATGGCAGAGAACACCTTGCAGTTTGAGTGGATCGTCACTCTCAAAGGGGGCGTCGATGCCCTCTTCCGCGATGATCCCAACGTCTTTGTCGCCGGCGACCTGCTCTGGTACCCGGTGGAGGGAAAACCCGCGCTGCGGACCGCGCCTGATGTCATGGTGGTGTTCGGACGGCCCAAGGGCTACCGCGGTTCCTATCAGCAGTGGAAGGAAGAGGGAATCGCCCCCCAGGTGGTATTTGAGGTGCTTTCACCCGGCAATCGAGCCGGTGAGATGGAGCGGAAGTTCCAGATCTACGAGCACCATGGCGTTCAGGAATACTATATCTATGACCCTGAACGTGGAGACCTGGTCGGCTGGCGACGCGGGGGCGACGGCCTCGAGCCAATTCCCGACATGATGGGCTTTGTAAGCCCCTGGCTGAAGATCCGGTTCGAGCCAGGCGAAGGCCCCAACAATCTGAGGATCATCGGCTCGGACGGACGCCCGTTTGCCACCTATCTGGAACTGATCGAGCGGGCCGAGGTGGAACACCAGCGAGCCGAGGTGGAACGCCAGCGAGCCGAGGCCGAACGGCACCGAGCCGAGGTGGAACACCAGCGTGCCGAGGCCGAACGGCACCGTGCCGAGCAACTGGCCAGGAAGCTTCAAGAGCTGGGCATCGATCCCTCGGATGTGCTCAACCCGCCTGACTGATAGGCCGGGAACCAATCCAGATCCATCAGCACCGATTCCGAGCCCCGGGCCGCGGGGTTGTAGCCGCCTGTCCTGCGACGGTCGTCTCCGATTTACTTCCTCCCATGCTTTGCCCGCCGCTCTTCCAGTTCGACCGGGAGCTTGGCATCCGGCGACAGGACGAACGGCTCCTCCCCGGTGACGGACCAGAAGAGCTTCGGCGACCCGCTCGGGTAGGTCTTGCCGGTCGTCCAGGTGTGGAAGACCTTGCCCCACAAGGTACGGACGGCCGTCATTGTCTTCTGCTCGTCGCCGCCGGATTGCGTCAGGCTCTTGAGGAGGCCGGCGTCCACCTCGTACTTGTGGTCGTGCCAGTAGACCTTCTCCTCGGGCGGCATCTTCTGATACATGGCGTCGCTGACGAGGTACTCGACGCCGATCAGCTTGGCGTCGGGGCCGGGGCTGTCGTAGAGGACGCACTGGCTCACATCGGCGTTGACGGGCTTGCAGTAGTGGTAGGCGACTTGCGGGTGCTCGGGCAGGTCCTTCAGAAGATGGACCCCGGCGAACGCCAGGGGGCAGTGGAGGATCTCCTGGATCGGGGCCTTGACCCCCATCGGGGCTTGTCCGTGGGTGGGCGTCGGATCGTCCGACCCGGCCATCATCGGCCTGGTATGGCTTGTGAGGGCGGCGCCGCCTGCAAGTCCGGCCAGGCACGCGAGGGCAATCGGCAGCTTCTTCCGCAAGGCTGGGATGGGCGATTCCAAGGTGTCCTCCATCTGATGAGATAAAAATGGACGGGCCGTCCCTACCTGGGGCGGCTGGATTCCGGCTTGAGCACCTGCGACCGGACGGGCGGGTTCAGGTCGTCGGCGACGACACGGCCACCCGCCGGGGGCTTTAGCGGCAAATGGCGACCCAGGTATCGCCGCACCGCTTCGTGGGCGTCCAAGTCCAGGACTCGGGGCCCCTTGACGTGCGGGATGCGGCAGAGCGTGTCGAGCTTGTCCCCCTCCCGTTCGCAGGCAACGATTGTGTACTCCCGTTCTTCCTCCACGGGCTTGCCCCCCACCCGGATCTCACGGCCCCGGTGACCTTCCGAGGCATGGGCCGTGAACCGCACAGTCATCCCGGACGGACGGGGCAGCCAGCCTCCGAAGAGCCTGGCCGGGTCCGAGGCGAAGACGTGCTCGGTCTCCCGCTCCCAGAACGCGCGGAGTTGCTTTCCCGAGACCTTACCGACCTTGTGCTTCGTGGTGATCGGATGCCAGTCCCAGAGGTCGGACTCCCGGACGGGGCCGGCGGGCAGCGGCGGAGCGAAGCGGAAGCCGTTGGAAAGCGCAATCTCCGTCCCGGCGATTGCCCGCAAAGTATCCGAGAGCGCGTCGTCGAGGCTCGTCTCGACGACGTTGTATCGCATCAGCGGGGCCTCCGTCCGGCCGATCACCTCGTCGAGTCGGGGCCGGAGCGGGGCCAGCGTCTCGTCCACGACCTCCTTGACGGACTTATCCTCGGCGAAGCGGTCAGTCCGCAGCTCGATCAGTCGCCACGCCCGATCGACGACCTTGCCGCCCTTGACCGTGAGGTCCAGCCGGCCCAGGAACGAGCCGAAGCTGCCCGGTTCGACGACCCAGGTAGCACCCCGGGCAATCGGCTCGTAGGTCCGCTCGTGGGTATCACTCGAGAGGACGAAATCCACACCCTTGAGCGTCTCGGCAAGGCGGATTGACTTGGGCAGGCCGACATGATCGAGCACGACCACCACGTCGGCCTTTTCCCTCGACCGCAGGTCGTCGATCAACGGCTGGAGCACGTCGGACCTGTCGAACGTGAGCCCCTCGCTGTAGCTCGGGGGCTGACGCTCGGGCACATCCGGGTCGGTGAAGCCGACCACGCCGATGCGAACCCCGCCCACCTCCTTGACGAGGTAGGGCGGGAAGACGAGCTGCTTCGTCCTCGCATCCCGCAGATTGGCAGCAACGAGCGGATGGCGGAACTCCTTGGCCCGCCGCTCCAGAATCTTGGCCCCGTAGACAACCTCCCAGTTACCGGGGATGCCCAGGTCGAGCTTGAGGGCGTTAAGCGGGGCGACAACGGCCTTCCCCTCGGTCCAGGCGGCGGCCGAGCCTTGGATCGTGTCCCCGGCGTCCATGAACAGGACCCGCCCGGGACGCTCCTTGCGGATCACCTCGACCGCGGTGGCGATCCGGGCGACCCCGCCCGCCGACGCGTTCTCCTCCGTGCCGCCATGCCAGAAAAACTCGGCGTGCCGCTCCAACTGGGCGTGCAGGTCGGCGATGTAGACCAGGGATATCGATTGAGGGCCGTCCACGGGGGCTCGGGCCACTGCCTGCGATGCCCCGCCGCCGGCCGCCAGCAGCAGGCCGGCGCATGTCCAGGCGAGGATCATTCTGAGTGCAGACATCCGCCCCCCCTACTCAATACTTGATGACCTGATATCCCTTGGACACCAACTCGGCGAGCGTGACGATCGAGTTGGACACGACCTCATCGACGCCCGGTTCGAGCTTTTCCCTGGAGATGTCGAACCGCTTGATCGCCTCGCCGCAGACGACGATGCGTGCGCCGGCCTCCTTGGCTTCCTTGATGGCGGAGGCCACCTGTGGGGGCTTGGCGGTGATGTCCTTCGAGAAAGCCTGGACGGCCCGCCCGTAGACGAGCAGCACGGAGTCGTCGAGAAAGCCTGACTTCTTTGCCATGCCTGCGTGGCGGATCGCCATGTTTACCGACTGGAGATCCTCCAGGCCGGTGGTCAGGACGAAGACCAGCTTACCGTGGCCCTTGGACCCGGGCTCGACCGTGGCCTCCCCCTTCGAAGGATTCCCCTGGACCGAGGCCCCGGTCAGGGACGCGACGCCCCCGAGCCCGAGCGCGACCGCGATGGCGGGGACGATCCATGCGCCGCGACGAGTCATTGTCATCGGTTATTCCTCCCTTGACGACCTTCTCGACTCTCAGTCCTTCACGCCGGCAGCCCGGTCCGCTCCCATCCCCGGGTGCCGCCCTCGACGTTGACCACGTTCGTGATGCCGGCTTCCAGGAACTTCTCTCTCGCCTGACGCCTCCGGTTGCCCGCGCCGCAGATCACGTACAGGGGCTCGCCCCCGTGCTGTTGCGGTCCGCTATGACCGCCCTTGGGCCGAGCGCATCAAGGGGCACCGACGGGCGGGCTCGGCATGCACTTCTCGGAATTCGACCGGGTTCCGCGTGTCGATCAACTCCACGGCTCCCTTGAGGATGTTGGCAACGTTCTTCTGGCCCCTCCGCATCGTCCCGTCTTCCTTCAAGAGGTCGCCGAGTTACAATATTCCTGGATAGCATGAAAACTATATTCACGATTGATTATTCAGTCAAGCCTTGGCCGCCGCGATCACCGACGAGTTCCTGGGCCTGATTGCTGAGAAGTTCCGCATGCCGGCGGACCCCGGTCGGCACGATTGGGGCCACCCATCTTCGGAATTGGCGAAAGATAGATGGCCCCATCTAGGTCTCCATCTAGGTCTTACAGTGCCTGTCCTGGTCTTGGTCCGGGCGAAGTGAGTGAACGACCAAGGTGTCACGACAGGGGCTCACACGGTTTGCATTCAGGAAATCAACTAGCCGCTGACCGAGATCTATGGGAAACTAGTTCAGGACGATCCGGTAACCCCGGCCCGGGATTCCTCACTATCATGAGCCTCTTCATCAGTCCCTCTCGATCGGCGGCGGTTGAGTACCCCGACAGCGATGGTCGGCCCATGGCAGAGAACACCTTGCAGTTTGAATGGATCGTCACTCTCAAAGGGGGCGTCGATGCCCTCTTCCGCGATGATCCCAACGTCTTTGTCGCCGGCGACCTGCTCTGGTACCCGGTGGAGGGAAAACCCGCGCTGCGGACCGCGCCTGATGTCATGGTGGTGTTCGGACGGCCCAAGGGCTACCGCGGTTCCTATCAGCAGTGGAAGGAAGAGGGAATCGCCCCCCAGGTGGTATTTGAGGTGCTTTCACCCGGCAATCGAGCCGGTGAGATGGAGCGGAAGTTTCAGATCTACGAGCGTCATGACGTACAGGAATACTACATTTATGACCCTGAACGTGGAGACCTGGTCGGCTGGCGACGCGGGGACGACGGACTCGAGCCAATTCCCGAGATGATGGGCTTTGTAAGCCCCTGGCTGAAGATCCGGTTCGAGCCAGGCGAGGGCCCCAACAATCTGAAGATCATCGGCTCGGACGGACGCCCGTTTGCCACCTACCTGGAACTGATCGAGCGTGCCGAGGTGGAACACCAGCGTGCCGAGGCCGAACGGCACCGTGCCGAGCAACTGGCCAGGAAGCTTCAAGAGCTGGGCATCGATCCCTCGGATGTGCTCACCCCGCCTGCATAACAGGCTGGTAGCCGATTCAGGTCCATTTTTTTTCCACAAATCTCTTCTCTTGAGCCATCAGAGCAGCCATGCCTCTCATCGGATACTTCAAGGGACAGCCGAACGAATATGTGATCCGGTACAGCTCCGGGCAAATCGCCCGCGAGGGACAGGGGCTGGCGTTCTTCTATCTCAAGTACAAGACCCAGGTTGTCGTGGTGCCCACCAGCAGCATGGATGCCAACCTCGTGTTCAACGAGGTGACCAGCAGCTTTCAAACCGTGACCATCCAGGGGCAGTTCACCTACCGGGTTCACAATCCCAAGCGGGTGGCCGAGCTCCTCAACTACACCATGAACCCGGGCACACATACGCATGTCTCCGACGATCCCGATCGGTTGACGCAGCGGATCACGAACGTCATCCAGATGGAAACCCGCGGTGAAATCCAGAAGCGACAGCTCGAGGAAGTGCTCACCCAGTACGAGACGATCGCCGGCCGCGTCCTGGAGCGGGTCAAGAACTCGGCGCTGCTCGATCCGCTTGGCGTCGATTTGCTGAGCGTTTACTTCGTCGCCGCCAAGCCCACGCCCGAGGTCGCCAAGGCCCTGGAAGCCGAATACCGCGAGACCCTTCTGCGCAAGGCCGACATGGCGATCTCCGCGCGGCGTGCCGCGGCGGTCGAGGAAGAGCGCAAGATCAAGGAAAACGAGCTCAATACGGAAATCACCCTGGAACAGCAGCGCCGGCAGCTCATCGATCTTCAGGGCGAGAATGCCCTCCGCGAGGCCGGCAACAAGGGCAAGGCGCTCGAGGAAGAGGCCGCTTACCAGAATCGGGTCAAGCAGAAGGAGCTCGAACTTTACTCGGCCATCGACCCGAGGAAGGTCCTCGCCCTGGCCATCGGCGATCTTGGCAAGAACGCCAACCAGATCGGCAACCTGACGATCACTTCCGAGATCCTCGCGGCCTTGCTCGACGGCCGCGCGGGGGCTTCCTCGTCCTCCAGCCAGGGTTGATTGCCTCATGGCGGGACCCGACAAGCTCGTCATCCTTACCCGGAAAACGGCCATCGAAGAGCTGATCGAACGGTTCAATACCCGCGATCAGGCCCGTTTCTACATCGAGCACATGGGCGGAAACTTCGCGAGCTACCAGGCCGCGCACGACGCCTACCGAGACGCGGTCGACTGTCTTCACGAAGCGATTCCCCAAGGCCTTCGAGCCCAGTGGATCGATCGGTCGTTCCTGCCCACCTACACCTTCGGGTCGTCCGACGTGATCGTCGTGCTGGGCCAGGACGGGCTGGTCGTGAACACCGCCAAGTACCTGGACGGTCAGCCGATCGTCGCCCTCAATCCCGATCCCCAGAGGATCGACGGCGTCTTGCTACCCTTTGGCGTTCACGAGGCACGGGAGGCGATCTCCCTGACCTTCAGCGGCGCGAAGGTCTGGCGCGACGTGACCATGGCGCAGGCCCTGCTCAACGACGGTCAACGGCTGCTGGCGGTCAACGACCTCTTTGTCGGAGCCCGGACGCACACGTCGGCGCGCTATCGCCTTCGATATCAAGGCCGTGAGGAAGACCAGTCGTCGAGCGGCCTGATCATCTCCACGGGTGCGGGCTCGACCGGCTGGTATCGATCCTTGCTCACGGGCGCGGCGGGAATCGTCGCTTGTCACGTCCCTTCACCCGAGGTCGCCAAGGTTCGTGACCAGTTCGCGATCCCCTGGGAACATCGCGGCCTGGTCTTTTGCGTCCGCGAGCCGTTCGTCAGCAAGACCTCGGCGCGGAGATCGTCCACGGCACGATCGCCGAGGATCAACCGCTGGAGATCACCTCGCACATGCCCCAGAACGGCGTCATCTTCAGCGACGGCGTCGAGGAGGACCGGCTCGATTTCAACAGCGGTGCCATCGCCCAGATCGGTCTGTCTGACCGGACATTGAGCCTGGTAGTGCCCGCCGGCATGAGGGCAGCGGTTCGCGATTAAAATCCTCGTCCATTCGGATCCGGATCAGGACCTCGAGCGGGACAGGCGTTGCACTCACTCGGCATCGCACTCACTCCGTGCACAGTGGTTGGGGCGATGTCGGCCGACGATGCGGCATCCCAGATGCGGGCGGCATACGACATGATCGTCGTCGGCATGTGGCGAACGGTCGTCCACCCCGCGCAAGCCCCCTTCGTGCTCGGCCCGGCACCGACACAAGGGCGCGACCGGTGAATGGGGTACGATCGAGACGACCCATCTTCGAGAATCGGGGAAGGATGGCCCCATCTGGGTCTTACAGTGCCTGGTCTGGTCGGTTGATCCTCTGGTTCGGTTCCTGGTCTATAGTTCAACAAACATCGATGTGGTTGAACCCATGGCGTGGCCAGGCGAGCCAGGGCGATTGCGCCAGTTGTGACGCGGCTGAGTCAGAGCCGACCATTGACAAACCAAGCTGCTTAGAAGACCATTGCTGATGAATCAGTCGTCTCGTCGGCTCGCGAGTGGTCGATGAGCCAGGGTGGCCTGCGGAGTGCAAAAACACACCGGTGGGTCTTTTTTTTGCCCCGTCGGCTCATGAGAGGCCGATGTAACCAGCCAGGGTGGCCCGCCGGCGTGCAACCGTGCGCCTGTGGGTCTTTTTGTTGTCTTGGAGTTCCGCCGTCCAGCGATCGACGTCGAGAACAACAATGCGCCACAGCGTCGTCCGCCACCTTGCCATCCTCGTCGCCTCCAGAGAATGCAAGCGTCGAAGCATCAAGCTTGGAGATGCTGATTTCATGATTCTCAAGGTTGTGAGTCGCTGCCGGCAATCGCGCACTGCGCCAAGGTCGGAGCGGCCGCCCTGGACGGCCGCAACCGGAATGAGAGAGGACCCATGTGGGACATCCATCGAAGATCCGCAACGTTGTTTGGCCGCCACGCCGCCCGCTCTCCGGCGTCCCGGCCAGGTCATAGCTGCTCCTCGCGCCTGAGCTTTACGCTCGAACCCCTGGAGAGCCGAGCTCTGCTGTCCCTGACCACCTGGACCGTCAACAGCCTGGGCGATACGGGCACTGGTACTGGCACCTCGGGTGACCTGCGCTATGTCATTACCCGGGCCGACCAGACCCCGGGCGACAACACGATCAACTTCGCCGTCACCGGCACGATCACGCTCAACACCGCCCTCCCGGACCTGAGCAACACCAGCGGCGTGACGGACATCGAGGGACCAGGAGCGGCGCGTCTGACCGTCGCCCGGAGTAACGCGTCCGGGACGCTGGACTTCCGTATCTTCACCGTGGATGCGAACGTCCAGGCCCAACTGGTTGGTCTTACTATCACAGGAGGCAACGAAGGACTTGGAGGCGGGATTCTCAACAATGGCGCGCTCACTGTTTCCAATGCGACCATCACCGACAACACGGCTACCTATCTCACTGGCGTCGGGAACGGCGGCGGCATCTGCAACAATGGAACGATGACTCTCTCCAACTCCACCATCGACCACAACTCATCGCCCTCCAGCTTTGCCAACGGAGGCAGTGGAGGCGCCGGCCTGTATAACCAAGGAACCATGACGGTCGTCAGATGTACCATCGACAACAACTCGGCCGTCCCCGGCGGCGGCGGTGGTGGCATCTGCAACAGTGGCACGATGAAGGTCGCCGACTCGACCGTCGCGTACAACTCAGCCGCCGCCGGTGGCGGCGTCCTCAACGACAACGGGACTATGAGCGTTGTGAACTCGACTATCGCCGAGAACTCGGCTGTGGCCACAAGCTTCAATCCGGGCGAAGGCGGTGGCCTATGGAATTTCTCTGGGACGATGACAGTCACCAGCTCCACCATCGCCTACAACAACACAGTCGGTGATAACGCGGGGGGCGGTCTTTGGGGCGTGATCACTCTCAACGATTCTCTGGTTGCGCTCAACACCACCGGTTCCAGCACACCCGACGACCTAGCCGGCTCCATCTCTGGCGCACACAACCTGATCGGCGTCGCCAACCCGGGGCTTGGCATGCTCGCCGATAACGGTGGACCGACCCAGACCATCGCTCTGTTGCCAGGAAGCCCAGCCATCGACGCGGGAGTTCGCATCGCGGGCATTACCACTGACCAGCGCGGCGTCCCCCGGGATCACGGCTCGAGCCCGGATATTGGCGCGTTCGAGGCCCAGTATACGCAATCGCAAGTCCGGCGTGGGCGGGGAGGTGTCGCCTTCGTGACAACCCTTTATCGCGAGATGCTCGGCCGCGTCGCCGAGCCAGCGGGCCTCACCTTCTGGATGGGACGGATAGACGCAGGCGCGCGGGTGAGTAACATCGCCAGCCAGATCTGGACCTCACGCGAGCATCGTACCCTGGTCAGCCATCATGCCGCACCCGACATCAGCCCGCTGGCCGCCTTCAACCACGCGGTTCGGGCCTGGAGTAAGGCTGCTCGATCCAAGGCCTGATACTCAAGGATCTCGACCGGGACAGACCTCGACCGGCGCCGTGGTCGACTTGGCCCCGGTTCTACCTTGCGCGGCCATGGATGAGACATCGTCGAGGTCTTCAGGTCAGCATCGCGGTTCAGTAACCCGCTGAATGACCTTGCCGACAGGGCTCGATGTCGGGCCCAATTCCGGGCATCTCGAATGCATCGATCACTACCGCTCGCACTAGAACAGGTGGCCCGGCATCGGCTGACAAAACGAGCGGCCCCGGCTGTCAAATGAACCGGATTCCAGGCAAACCCCGACCCGGATCATGCATTCAACGAGGGAAGGGGCGTCCAGCGTAGACATTGCCCCTTCCCCCAACCAACCTGAAAGGGATCGGAGCCAGTTCTTGATCTATCTGTGACATTTGTCGTATTATGGCGTCTCTTCTGGTCGAGACGCCGGTTGGTTCTTGCCCAACGGAGGTTGTGGCATGCTTGGTCAACTCGTCGTGATCACATTGGTGCTCGCGGTCGGCGAACCGCACAAGACGTCCGATGCTGATCCCCTGGCTGGGCAACAGTTTCGGGCCCTGGTCGGAGAGTACGAGCAGGGACGACGCGACTTCCTCGCCGCGATTCGCAAGGCGAGCACTCAGGCGGAAGCAGAAAAGGTGATCGCGGAGAAACGGCCCGACGAGGCCAAATACATCGCCAAGTTTCTCGAAATCGCACGAAGAGAGCCCACGAATCCGGTAGCTGCGAAGGCCGCGACATGGATTTTGACCCACACGCCATTCGATCCTGATCCCAGGGCGGTAGAGATCATCACCCGGAATCACATCAGGAGTGATGCTATCGGGCCGATGTGCCAGGCTATCGGGTTTTCGACGCTGAAGGCCAACGGGGAAGTTCTCCGCCGGATTGCTCGGGAGAATCCGCATCGGGAGATTCGCGGGCAAGCCTACCTGGGATTGGCCCAGCACCTCATCTTCAACTGCAACCGGCCGCTGGGCGGGGATAGGATGGCGGACACGCCACGAGCGATCTCGATGCAGGCGGAAGCGGAAACGCTTCTCAAGCAGGCGGTTTCCGATTATGGAAATGTGAACCTGGGAAGCATGACGGTTGCGGACGCGGCCAGGATGATGCTCTCTGACATCGACAGGTTCGGGATCGGAAAGCCCGCGGCCGAGGTGGAAGGGCGGGATGCCGAAGGGCGGGCGTTCAAGCTCAGCGATTTTCGCGGTAAGGTCGTCGTCCTGACCTTCTCCGGCAATTGGTGCGGCCCCTGTAAGGGGATGTATCCCGACGAGCGAGAGCTGGTCAAGCGTCTGGAAAGCCGAGCCTTCGCACTGCTCAGTGTCAGTACCGATGAGAAAGACCGCCATGCGGGTTTTGGGACGGGAACGTGAGCGCACACCACATCCATGCTCGCACTACTGCGAGTTTGTGGGATACATTTGACCAGGCAACGACAGGGCCAAGTGTGCCACTTCTGTCATAAACAATGGATCACATCTCGCCATACTGGTACATCAGGGGAGTGACCCCACGCCGCCGTATCAGGCGTTGGTGATCCGACAGAGCGCCACGCTTTAGTCAAAGGCATCGAGTGCCACGGGGACACCAGGCGTTATTCGGCTCCTCGGCCCGTGCGGTCACGTGAGGTCGTTCTCCCCCTTCACACTCAAGTCTACAGGATTCACCCCCAGCTTCGCCAAGACTACGGGCAAAATCTCCCCCAGCCGGCGCGGCCCGCATTGCTCTCGGCGGGGACTCGGTTGCAACTCCTCGTAGAGGCTCTTGGCCTCCGAGGCGTGCTCGCTCTTGGGAATGTGGTCCGCGGCCGCTTGTAGATCGGCCATGACCTGAGCCATCGAGCTGCCGTGCTCGGCGTGGAAGAGCGACAGCTTGCGGAGGATCGCGTCACGCTTCTGGCAACTGGGGTGCCGGAACACCTGGCTGCCGGCAACCATCTGATAGGCGATTCGACAGAACCGCTTGGCGACGCGGACGCACATGGCCTGTTGTCTCATCCCCGCGGCCATCCAGGGCACCTTGAGGGCTTTGAAGAACCGGTTACAGCTCAGCAGATTATCGGCGATCATCATGATCACGGCGCGCAGCTTGCGGTTGGCGCGGCGCACCAGCGGACCGTCGCTGCGGTCGACCTTGTCGCTCTGGTAGCGGGAGGGATAGATCCCGGCGCGACCGGTAATTGCCTGATCATTTGCGTAATTGGCGATCGGACCCATCTCGCCAGCGAATTCGGCGGCCGTCACGATGCTGATTCCGGGAATGCTCAAGAGCACCACGTATGCGGTGCGCGCCAGGAATCCGGCCATTTCCTGCTCCAGCTTGGCGATATGCTGAAGTCGGCCGCACCGCTCATCGTCAAGATGTACCATTATTGTATGGTACATCTGAGAATACTCTGTGGTATTCTCGATCCCATTGGCCCAGTCCAGGATTTTGTTCAGGGTGCGGCGTTGATAGCGCACATTCAACGCCTTGAGGATCTGGGCCAGTCCTTCGCTGCCCAGTTCGCGAACCTTCGAGGCCGACTGCACACTGCGGGCGATGGTGATGGCTGCCTGGTTGTTGAAAACGTCGTCGAAGAGACCGGTATACCCCGGCAAAAGAACATCAAGAAGCGCAATAATCTGATTGCGCAGTGAGGCGTTCTTGCGTACCAGATTCCGCCGGTATCGCTCCAGCAACTGGAGTGGCCCGTGAACCTCATCGAGGGGCAACTCGATGAGACCGAAGCCGTTGGTGGTGGCGCGATGAATGGCGAAGAGGTCGGTGTCGTCGGTTTTGTTTCCCGGATCAGCGGGCAAGCGGTATTGCTTGGTGGTCAGTGGGTGGACAATTCGCGTGTCAAAGTCATTTGATACGCACACACGTTTAACTGGAAGATGATAGATGCCCGTGCGCTCGATGGCGACGAGCAGATCTCCAAGGCCGCGACTTTCGATCGCGCCGCGGATCTCGGCGATCATTGAGTCGAAGCCCTGCTTGTTGTGTTCGACCACGGTGGGTGGAACGAGGATGCCTCCGTAGAAATCGGCGAGCATCCACTTGGAGCGAGCCTTGGCACAATCCACGGCCACGATACCGAAGTGCTCGGGACCGACCTTCTGAACCCGCGGGTGGAGCGAGCCGGAAGGCTTGACAATCGTGAGATAGCCACGCGAGCGACGAGCTCTTGACTTGAATTTGGTAGCCATGCGAACACCTCCTGGACAAGGGACTGGAAAAGTCCCAATTGCCGCAGAGTAGTCCGGATGGTGCAGAGAGAAGAAGAAATTCTCTCAAGGAAACCACATACCAGTGGACACGCTGAGAAAATCACTCGAGACCGGAGAGATTACCTGGCGATGCTGGTGGGACGGCGGGATGCACGGACCGATCTGCAAGGCGTGGGATGTGCGACAATATCCGACCGTCTACGTTCTCGATCCGAAGGGCGTGATCCGCTACAAGGACGTGCGGGGTGACGAGTTGAAGAAATCGGTTGAGTTGCTCATGTCTGAACGAATTCCCGGACCGGGACACATACACTGACTAGGCACGATCGGCACGATTGGGACCACCCAGCTTCGAGACTCGGGGAAAGAGGGATGGCCTTGCGTCAGGTAAGCTCTGGAACGGAAGAAGAGACTCGAAAATCTGAAACCTTTCTTCGAGACCCTGGGGGTACCGATCCCGCCTGGCAAAGCCGGACCAGCAGCCAGAAGCGAGTTTTGCGTGGCGATGGGGCAACCCATCCTGCGTAGCGTAGTGGCTATAGAAATAGAAGTGGGGATGCCTCGATAGGCGGCAAAGGCGAAACTATTGAGGTCTCGCAACCGCACGTGCAGGAGGTCATCCCCATGAGTAGCAAAGCATACCGTGCCACGCGCGTCAACGAGGTGAACTGGGAGCAACTCGCCCGCGGAAAGGAGGGTCTGGGCGTGACCGTGGGTATCGACGTCGGGAAGTTTGATCTGTGGGTGATTTGTCGCTGGGCCGATGGGCGGTTCGAGCGTCCCTGGCGGGTCAAGAATCCCTGGGAGATCCCGACGTTGGTGGGTGTCCTGAAGCAGGTCAAGGCGGACCGGAAGCTGGTGGTGGCTTTGGAGCCCTCGGGGACCTATGGAGAGGCCTTACGACAGGCGCTGGGGGACAACGGGATCGAAGTCCTACGCGTCGGTACCAAGGCGTCCCATGATTATGCGGAGATCTTCGACGGCGTGCCCTCGCAACACGACGGCAAAGATGCCGCGGTGGTTGCCGAGCTGGCGGAGTTGGGTAAGGCCAAGCCTTGGGCGTACGAGGCCGCCGATTCCTGGGAGGAGGAACTGGCGTATTGGGTGGAAGAGATGGTGGCCCAGCGACAGATGCTCATGCCCTGGCAGGGACGCTTGGAGGGTCTCTTGGCGCGGCATTGGCCGGAAGCCTCGCAGGTCTTGAAACTCTCCTCAGGGACGTTGCTGCGGATCTTGAAGCGTTATGGGAGTCCCCAGGCGTTGGCCGCGGACGGGGACGCCGCGACACAATTGGCCCGCTGGGGTCGTTCGCTGTTGTCGCCAGCGAAGATCGAGGAGTTGCTGACCGGTGCGCGGTCGAGTGTCGGCGTTCGCCCAGGTCCCTGGCAGCAGCGTCAGATCCAGGAGTACGCCGAGCGGGCGTTGGCCGCCCGGCAGCAGGCGAATCGGGCGCAACGGCGGTTGCGTCAATTGGCCGCGGGGCATCCGGTGCTCCAGCCGCAAGGCAAGGTGGTGGGTGTGCCGACGGCGTGTGTCTTGTGGGTGAGCACAGGTGACCCACGCGACTTTGATTCGGCGGGCGCCTACCGCAAGGCGATGGGGTTGAACTTGGCGGAGCGGAGCAGCGGGACGTACCAAGGGCGGTTGCGGATTAGCAAGCGGGGCAGGCGCGGACGCGGCAATGGCTCTATTTTGCGGTTTTGCGGCTGGTGCAGCGGTGCGGCGTACGTCCTTGGTACGAGGCCAAGAAGGCCCGCCATGAAGGTGAGGCACGGCGGGTCCTGGTGGCCGTGATGCGGAAGCTGGCCGTGGCGCTGTATCACGTCGGGGTGCGGAACGAGGAATTCCAACCGCGGCGGTTATTCGGCCGGATCGGCCAGCCGGCCCAGCACTCCGGCGCGAGCAAGCAGCGTGCGTAAGGAGGAGGGATCAGCTCCCGAGGGGAGAAAACGTCGCGTGAGCGGATGGCACAGGGAAGGTGGTGAGATCGTGACTGTTGGAGAACTGTTAATGGATTTATCGCATTGGGGCCAATCCCGGGATGCCGAGGGGCGGCATCATGCCGCCCGCCCCGGTCTTGGCCCCTGGGTCGGCGCTCAGGTCGCGTCCCCGCGTTGCCCTATCCTCCGCCCAGGCTCCTACAGTGTATCGGGGACCACGGCCACCGGGCAATGCCGGGGCTGGGTCAGCCGCGCACGACGGGTCAGGAGACCCCACCTGGAACCGCGGGCCAGGATCAGGAGAAAGTTCCAGGACCCTGGCCACGAAGAGGATTGTTGAGGCGGTGTGGGGTTGGGCGTGTGTTGTTATAGAGTTATCATGTAATTGATCTATACTAGAAGGAGGATTGTCCGCGACGGGATTGCGAACATCTGAGGCCACCGATCTGTCCTGCCACCTTTCGCAAGTTGTCTTCGCGCCCCTGCGGGGAGCGCCCAGCGTAGTTTCGAGGGGCACGGACAGAGGTGCTCGGTACAATCTCCCATACGGCCAATTCGGCGATCGTGCTTTGAGCACGATACGCTCGAGGTGACAGACTTGAGTTACCCGATTGGCTCTGTCCCAGATCGGCCCTGAAAGACGCGCGATCCCCGAAGATAAGCAGCACTAGTGGACAAACGATCAGACCAATGGATAGTATCCATATGGTCACTGATCGAATTGTCCAAAGAGGCCGCCAGCAACCCCCAAAAAAAGTCGAAAAACTGCCCTTGAATTCTCAAGGACAGACAGCCAAGTCAAAGGTCGTGTGATTGAGCCCCGAAAAATTAAGATCGCTGCGACTTGGGTGCACAAGGTCGTCGTGATCTTTGCCGTGCAGAGAATCTGGAATTCAGTCTTCACGATGTAAAATTGGCTTGACTCCGACCGTTTACTTTGTATTGTAAAGCAAGTTGGCGACGCTGGGGTCCTGCGCTTGTTTCACTACGAAAAGGAGATGATCATGGCCGTGGTTGCGAGGATCATCGGCTACTCCTTGCTCACGGCTGGGCTGGGGGTAGTGCTCGGGTTTGCGCTCTTTTCACAACACCCCGACAACTCCCAGAACGGTTTTAGCTTCGTGTTTGCATGTCTTGGAACGATCGTCGGAGCCATCGCTGGAGCCGCTGGCGAGATCGTGACGGCTCAGCGTCGGCTTACAAGACCGGAGGCGGTGAAGCCGATGTCGAAGACGTACGAGGCTCTGGATTAGACCGCCCCTTTGTCCCGCCCACCGCCTTGCCATCTGCCGCCGCACCTCGGCAACCAGCGTATCCCGTCCACATCAATTCAGAGTCACTCCCGGTCCAAGAAGCCCCGGCATCGCTGTTGTTCACAGGCAGGATGGTGAAAGAGAACGCCAACGTGGCAGCGGTGCCGCCATCACTCCAGGTCTGGCAACTCATTCCTGGGCAGGAGAACACGGATGGTTCGTGGCTTCCCCGGTTCACGGCCGATGAAGCCCTTACTATGAAGAGTCTTGACCATCTCGTGAACGGCAGGCGGGGTGGTCTGAAAGTAACGCAGCATGTCGATCTCGGCGGGTGGGACACGACTGATCTTCGTGTAGTAGTAAATAAATGCGAGATACTGACCTTGTTTCGGGGTATAGTCAGCAGCCATCGGGACGCCTTGTCGTTGACGAGAACCCATGCTCTGGGTGCCTGTGATCTTCGGAGTCGTCACTTCGCTGGGTTGTCGAGGACAACCTGCGAGCTTCGGATCAACGTACGCATCTTCCGAGGGTTCGTCCAGCCTGCACACAACCAGATGGGAATCGCCTCGGCAGGGTCAGACCTCCGGCAGGTCGATCCGTCCGTCCTCAGCCGCTGAATCGTGAGTTGATTCGACCTGGCTTGATCATCAAGGACGTTTACTCGTTAGGTTAGCGACTGGTTGCCTTCCTCTGTCATTTGTCATAAGGTGGCGTTTCCGGCACTCCGATAACGACGCAGGGCAGTACCATGAGACCGATCTGCATCGCTCTGAACCACCGTCTTACCGGCGAGTCCTTCGATGCCCGAGTCGGACAACTGGCTTGCATCCTGGGAGGCATCGGCATCCTCCCCATGGGAGTTCTGGCATTGGTCAGGCACGCTGGTAGCCGCGCCGAGTTCCTCCTTGGTCTCGGGTTCGCTTGCCTCATGGCATTGCTCTTCGTGATGCTGGGGATGCTCCTCCGCCAAGCGGTGATGTTGGGCGACAAGGTTGCGATTCGGTCACGATGGCCCGAGTTCGCCAGTTATGTCATTTCATGACCTCGACGATCGGTTGATTGGAATCCTCTTGGGAACCGCCTTGGGCGATGCCCTCGGGCTCCCGGTTGAAGGCATGTCTTCTGGTGCAATCCAGCGTAGGTACGGTCGAGTGGATCGATTCAGATTGCTCGGTCGGACGGGCTTTGTCTCCGATGACACGGAGCAGACGGCGGTCTTGGCTCAATCTCTGGTACGCCATCCCGCTGACCTGGACCGCTGCGTTGAAGCGTTTCGGAAATCACTGCTGGGTTGGTTCTGCCGTCTTCCTTGGGGCATCGGCTGGGCAACTCTCCGATCCTGCTTGAGGATTGCTCTGGGCATCCATCCCAGCGGAGTCGTTTCAGCGGGTAATGGAGCGGCAATGCGGGCTGCAATCCTCGGGGCGTTCTTGTACGACCAACCCGAAGCAAGACGGGACTTCGGGCGTGCAATCGCCGAGGTGACACACCGAGATGAGCGTGCCATCGAGGGAGCCATTTACGTTGCCGAGCTGGCTGCTGCTTGCGTCAGTAGCCCGATCGATAGCCCACGGTATGTCATTCAATTGGAAGCCCGACAGGTCGTTCGAGATTCTCAACTTGGCTTGGCTCTCGATCAGGCACAAGAGCTAACCGAGAAAAAGGTCAGCACCTATGAGGCAGCGAAACTCTGTGGAACCTCAGGGTACGTCGTCCACACCGTGCCGTTCGCCACGTTCATCTTCCTGAGATACGGTGACGATCCGCTGTTTGCCCTCACGGAAGCGGTTAGTGCCGGAGGCGATACTGATTCCATCTGTGCGATTGTTGGTAGCTGGCTGGGAGCATTGCACGGAGCCAGGCGAATGCCGGGAGAGCTTCTGAACCGGATTCATGATGGTCCCTTCGGTCCTACCCATCTCCGAGCCCTGGGAACTGCTCTGTTCCACGTCCGGCAAGGAGAACCATGCACCGTTCCCCGATACTCTGTTGCTGCGGCGCTGCTTCGGAACTTGGCTTTGTACCCGGTCATCCTCGGGCATGGGTTCAGAAGGCTGGTGCCGTTCTGACTGGTGACGACCGAGTAATCGGGGAAAGATGGATGGCCCCATCCTAGTCCGGTAGGAGCGATCCTGGATCCTGGGTGGACAGACGGGCCAGACGGTATCCCGATCTGATAGAGAGCGGCATAGTCGGTCTGGTGAGAATGTCTGTGAGGTCAAGACCCACGCTACGCTCTTCTCAATCATGACGACTTCTGACAAGACCAGTGCGGATCGCTGAGGCGTTCTCGGGCTGGGGCTGGGTGACAAGAGCCAGTTGCTTCGAGAATGCCGCAGAATGCATCATGGCTCATGCTGGAATCGTCGGTCTACTACCACGACGAGATCGACCTCGAGAGCGACGACTACCTAGCTGGTCAGCTTTTCCCCAGGATAAGGTCAATCACCCAGCAACCACGCACATGCGGGCCAACGCTCCGAAGATGGCTCAGAATGTCGTCGTTGTCACACCCAGCTTCTTCCAAGGCTTTAGCCAGTTGGAGTAGTCGGTCGATCGCCCACCTCTCGTAGATCTCTTCGGCCATACGTTGCACCAAGTTATCGCTGCAAGCAAGCCAGGCGGGGTCGATCTGTACGGATCGAAAAGGTATTGGTCCGATCATGTCACGGAGAAGTGTTGCTGGCAGTTCTTTCAAGTGGCGACCGACCATATTGAGTTGCAATGAGGCGAAGGTACAAGGGTCGGTGGGGGGACGGATCAGGACCAACGACGTGTGGTACTTCCGGTGGATGGCATCGAGTTCTGCTTCACCGGCCTCACCCTCAACGTAATGTTCCAAGGCATCCACCGCATCCACGAAGGGTTTGCCAGGCTTGATCACCGCCCGGTAGCAAGCGACGACCCACAGGCCGAGCTTTCGGCGGCTCCCTTGATCGCCAATTGTCGCCAGCATCGTTCGTGCGTCAGCACAGGCAAACCATTCTTTTTCGGTCATACGCTAGACTCCAGGCAACAGGCGGCCTCCTATCGCATCGCTCCTCGGGCAACGCTCGGGTAGGACAGTTGGTGAACAGCCTACATCAACTCGAAGAACGACTCCTGCCCGACGTGCGGGCAGTACCGCTTGACGAGATCAGAGAGCTTTCCTTCGCTGCGTGACTCATAGAGGTCGATCCAGCGGTCAATTGCGCCTCGGAAGCACCACCGCTGGACCCGGAAAATTCGGTTCTTCTCGTCTACGAGCGTGAATCGCATGATCTTCATGTAACGTTGGTTGAAGGTCGGCAATTCAGTCAATGCGATCCCGAAGCGCTCTTGGTTGAGAGCGATTCGCTCCGCATGGTGGACGACGATCTCATTCCCCTGAACATCAACAACGCATTTCTTCCCTGGTGCATACCGCTCCAAGCCCTCTTTAAGCACGGCGATCTCTGCCGGGGTCACGAATTGCTTCACGATCTTGCGGAGAAAAACCTGGGCGTCGGGGTTCTCATAGACCTCGTAGCCTTCGGGAATCAATTCGACGAGATCGCCATCAGTTTTGGTTGAGAACCAGTACCTCGGCTTGCCGGTCTTGGTCTTGCCAGCGTGAAGGTAGTAGGTGTCTCGCTTGCGGTTGACGTGGGTCACGGGCATGGCGGAACCTCTATTCAGCCGTCAGGATAGACTCGCCCCATTTTATCCTGAGCCGCGAACCCGATCGACCGTGCGGATCGAAGGAGTCAACACCGCCATGAACGACTGGAAGCCACGGATGGATAAGACCGTACGCCACCTCGCCGGGCAACTGGCGGGCATCCGCACCGGCACCATCAGCCTTGGTTTCATCGAGACCGTGCGGGTGGACTGCCACGGGAACTCCGTCCCGATCCGGCGGCTCGGGGTCATCAAGCAGCAGGGCGACCGCATCCTCGTCACGCTCTTCGACAAGGCGGATGTTCCCGTCGTGGTGAAGGCGCTCACCGAGGCTCGCCTCAACGCCTATGCCCTGAACCCGACGACCGTGAGCGTCAGCGTGCCGCCGATCTCAGGGGAGCAGCGTGCCGAGATCGCCCGCCAGGTCAAGAAACTGGGGGAAGAAGCCAAGATTGCCATCCGGTCGATCCGACAGGAGGCACGCAAGCAGATCGAGGTCACTGGACGGGGATCGCAACGACGGGTTCAAGAGGCAACCGATGAGGCGGTTGCCGAGATCGACCGGCTCGTCAAGGACAAGATCAAGGAAATAGGGTCGTGACGGCTCCTCAGGACGTTCGATCGCCCGTCTATGGTACGCCGCCAACCTGTAGCGCTCACGCAGGTTCGGGCGAATTCCCCCGGTTTCTCCGAGCCTCCTCAATGCTGACTTGCCCTCGCCACCCGAGCCACCGGGTCGGACGCCCAAGAACCGCGGTCGCCTCACCACCCTCTTTGGCGATGGTTCGTCGGAGGTGATCCAGCAACGGTTCACCCTCGAACCGCACCTTGTGGGTACAATCACAGTCGTTGCACTCCGGGTAGCCTTTGCAGTATCGGGGGCTGCGAGCGTCGGCCACCTCGATGTCGGTCAGATACTCCTCCAGGTAGGGAAGTTCCTCCTCCATCGCCACGCCGTAATACTCCCGACAGTAACAGACCTCCACCCAGCGGATCGTACCGGTAGCATCGACGTGCCCCATGCTCAGCACCTCGCCCAGGTCGCCGTAAGGGAAACCCTCACCGAACTTGCCATCTTCGAGCAACTGCAGCAGGTCAGCTCGTCGCTCAGTCCGCACATTTGCCCCCAAGATATAACGCATGCAGATACCTCCTCGGAAAGTTTGGCCTCCGAGTCATTATAGGGGGGTCTCGGATTCACCGGCCCACTGACCGGGACAGGTATTACAGTCACTGACCAGAACCCACTAACTGGGACAGGCATTGTGCTAACCCTGACTGCACTCTGACAGAATTCATTCGCTGGTGGTGCTGTCGTCTGACTCCCTCATTGATCAGGAGACACTTCCGTAAAACCGGCGACTTTGCCACGCTCGCTTGTACTCCATTTCAAGTCGTTCCCGCCGATCCGGACCTGATCGGCGTGTTCTGATCGTGGATCATGACCCAGCGGCCTTCGCGGAAGGCGAAGACAAGAGACAGGTAGCTCGCTTCCTCGATGACTGGCCTGTCTGGTGGCCGATCACGATAAGTCAGACGGAGCAGTGCCAGGCCCATCTGGGGCGTCTCGACCACACTGATCGGCTCTGCATGAAGGGTCCAGGTGGTTTCGGCGAACCAGCCCCGGTGCATGGCGATGAACTCGCTGACGGCGCGGACAAGGCGGCCGTCGGACGTGATCAGGGTCAACTCATCCGTCGGGAGGGTCTCAATGAGTCCCGGCAGATCGCGGTCGCGGATGGCCCGGAGATGGCGATCCAAGGTTTCGCGGAATGTCATCCCGGTACCAGACTTCCGGTTCGGCCTCCGGCTGCGCCGTCACGGAACGCACGGACGCTATTCCCCCAATGAGGCGCAAGGCTCGAGACCGTCGCGGCATTTCGGTGCGAGCCGCGTGCCGACCGCGCGAGCAGACGTTGAGCCTGGTGGTACCCGCGGGCATGCGGGCAGTGCTTCGCGGTTAACGTCCTGGTCCGTTTCGACCAGACAATGGCTCGAGTTTATGGAATCCGGGCGGAACTTGCCTGGCGCGGTTCCTGGGCGGGCGCTGGCATGCGTTCGAGCTTTTCGAGCCTGCGTTCGAGTTGCTCGATCCGCTCGGTCACGGCGCGGGGAAGCGTGAGCGTGAGCTCTTCGGCCTGGGGCGGCGGCACCGGCGCGGAGCGGGCTGCGCAGGCCCGGGGATGGAAACCACAACGGGGGCTTCGCGTTCGCGTTCGCGCCAGGGCTCGGCCTGGCCATTTCTGGGATCGGCACCAGGCGATGGGGCAGGTGTTGCCGAGGAGCCGGGAGTAGAATCCGCCGCCGCCAGCTTGGTCGGATCGGTCCCTGGTGGAGCAGGCGGGTCCACGGCTGGACCGCGCGGAGGGGGCAACTCGGCCTGAGCGCCGGCTTCGGTCCGGCTAGTGGTTCGCAGGGCCAGCGTCTTCTGCTCGGATTGCGGTCCGCGGCCACGAACGATCTCGAGATGAATCATCGACTGTGCGGGAAGCCGATCGAGCCGGTCGGTGAGGTCATGGGGCGAGCGGATGGGCTGGCTATCGACGGCGATAATGGTATCACCGGCGCGCAGCCCGGCCTGGGCCGCCGGGGAGCCCCTCATCACCTCCAGCAAAAGGGCTCCCTCGAGAAGTGGGTCGCCCTCGACAGCCGGTTGCGGCCCAGTCGCGGGCTGCTGGTGCCGGGGCGCCGGGGCTACGGGTTCGAGACGCACTCCCAAGTAGGCCCGGTCCACATGGCCGTGGGCGCGAAGCTGGTCGGCCACCCAGAGAACGTCGCGGACGGGCAAGGCGAATCCGAAGTCATTATCGCGCTCGACGCGATCCCTGGCCGTGGCCGGGATGGCCAGCCCGCTGCGGACCAGGCCCAGCAACTGGCCGCGGAGGTTGGCCACCACCGCGCCGCTGTCGCCGGGATAGAGCGGGGCTTGAACCTGGATCAGCCCTCCGAGCTGGCGCGGTCCCAGCTTCAAAGCCCGATCCAGGCCCGCAACATGGCCCCGGCCGACGGAGTGCCCCAGACCGAAGGGGTTGCCTACGACAAACACCTGGCTGCCCAGGGTCGGCTCCTCGGCCGCGATCTGGATCGGCCGTACAGCGCGGGGCGCGATTTGCAGCAGGGTCAGCCCGGTTTCCGGATCAGCGGCCACCCAGCGAGCCAGGTGCCGCTTTCCCCTGGCGTCATGCGCGACGATGGTTGTCGAACTCATGGCCTTGCCTGGTTGCTGCTCGGGCCCAGAGCCCGCGGCGGCAGCAGACGAGGGGGGATCGATGCGAACGGAAAGCACATCACCCCGCGAGTTGATCACCACACCGGTTGCCAGCCGTCGCGCGTCGCGTGGACCGTCCAGGGCCGTGTATTCGAGAGCAACCACCGATTCGCGGGCGCGACTCATCCCGGCCGACATCTGCCGCTCGAGCTGGTCGAGAGCTGCGAACTGGGGGGATTCTGCTTCGCCTTGCTGGTTCTCACCCTCGCGCTCGCCCACCCCCGGCTGACGGGAAGAACCGCCCTGGAGACTGGAACGCGCCGCCGGAGTGGTCAGGCCGCCTTTGGAGACCGCGGCCGGGGCGCCGCCACCCCAGGTCTGGAGGCTCGCCCCATCAGGTTGGGCGGTCGAAGACGCCCTGGACTGGCCTGCCGGAGGGACCTGCCGGCCTTGCGACCGGGTCGTGCTCGAGGAACCAGTCCAGAAACCCGTCCTTGTCGCCCCGACGAACACCAAGGCACTGGCCAGACCCAGTGCAAGGCGCTTCCGAATTGGGGACCCAAGGAATGGCATTGTTGACTCGCGCCTGGCCAGGCCAAATCTGAGAAACGTTGATGGGGCTATGGAGCAACATCTCAGGACGATAGAACCACGCCAACCAATTCCCGAGATGGCAGCAACCGCCGCACCGGTCGCCAAGCGCCGAGAACTGGGTCGTGGGCGAGAGACTAGTAGGCCGGCTTGTCGGTACGCGTTTCGGGCGGCATCGGGGTACCGTTTTCCAGGTCGAAATCATAACGAGACGCCGTGGTCGCTGGAGCCGTTGTGGTCGTGATCGTCGACGGGGTCTTTGCCGTGGCGGTTTGCCGCATGGACGTCGCGGTGCCAGGTGCCGCCGAGGTAGACAGGGACGGTGACTTCGAGGCACGCAAAACCGTGCTTGACGAAGTCGATGTCACCACGTCCTCGGAAGCTTCCGGAAAATCAGGGAACGGCATGTCGTCGATACTAGCACTGGAAAGCGGAGCCGACCACGCCGCGATCGGAGCCACCTCCTGGGTCTGCCGGTGCTGATGCATGACCATGGCGAGGCAGAGCAAGACCATCCCGGCTCCCGCCAAGCCCAAGCCGAGGCCAAGCTGAGGAGTCAGCAGGCGGAATGAGCCACTGGAGCGAGCTTGCACGCTTGCAAAGAGGGGTTGGACGCGTTCTTCCAGAAACTCGGCCGCCGAGTCTCTCGTCCAGGTAAGTTGGAGCGGCAAGTTACCGCAAAGCTGGTGACAACTCGAGGCAAAGCGATCCGCCGCGGCGCGGGCTCCATCGGGACAGAGGGCATGGAGAGCACGTGTCCAGCGGGAACGGGAGAGGTCGTGATGACGCTGGATGCGTTCTTCGAGCTTGGGCCAGAGCGATGGAGAACGGAGATCCGCCGAGAAGTCCGCCGCGGCGACGCTGAGCACGGAGCAGGCTTCCTCCAGCGCAGCTTGGTGCTGACGGCACTGGGAGCACTCGGCCAGGTGTTGCTCGATCCGGCGCCGATCTTCCGCGTTCAGATCGTTGCCTTCGCAACCCAGACCGTCGCTGTCCTCCACCATGAGTGGAAGCCAGTCATGCACCCAGTCGCAGGAAGAATGACCCATGATCGTGCCTTTGTCGCGTTCAGCCATCCTTGGCCTCCCCCCGCACCCCTTCCTGACGGCGCTGCCACAGTTCCCGGAACTTGTCTCGGGCCTTGGAAAGGCGCCACCGGATTGTCGCCTCCCGTCTTCCGACAATCGCCGCAACTTCCGACGAAGAAAAGCCTTCCAGATCTCGGAGAACCAGAACGGTGCGATACGATACCGGCAGTTGTGCCAGGGTGTACTGAACTTCCTGGGCCAGTTCCGTCTGGATTCTCGGGTCCGGATCAGGAAGTTCAAAAGGAAGCCGGCCATCACCATGAGGCCGATCAATCGATGCCGGTGCGGGGGGCTCGGTGCGGCTCCGGCGTAGCCAATCCAGGCCAAGATTCACGGCCACCCGGAAAAGCCAGGGGCCAAACCGCCGTGACGTATCAAAGCGTTCCAGCCGATTGTAGACGCGCCAGAAGGTCTCCTGGGCCAGGTCTCGAGCAAGCTCGGGATCGCGGACCAGTCGGGCCAGCACCCGGATCAACTTGCGCTCGTCAGCGCCGGACCAAAACGGCAAAAGCGGCGTGATCTCCGTGCCGAGCACGCTCGACGAGCCAGGCGTCATTCAGGCTCGTTTCTTCGTCAAGGCCGATGCTCGCCGTGGGGGCGGCCAGGGGCCCTGCCGAAGAGTTCGCGGTCGACACGGATTCCGTCTCTCCCTTTGCATCACAGTGGCGGCTCACACCATCCGGTTTTTCAACGATCGCCTCGTCCTGAACCCGGCCATGGCACTTGCGAGCAGGCGTAGGCTCGGCCGAAACCGGCTTCCGCATTCGCATGACCCCCCCTATATGAATTATGATACGAGTCAGCTTCGGCAGGCGTTGGAGTTTTTTTCCCGCCCTCGCGCCGATCTCCGACCCGCGGTCTCGTACTACCGGCTACGGGATGGTGTCTTGGACGGATCGACCGAACTTCGGTCGAGGATTGAGGTAAAGTCGCTTTTCGGCAACACGGGCAAAGTTCCTGGCAAGCATGAACTCAGCAAATCGAGGCCGCGCTGCCACATTTTTGTTGATCATTGGTAAGTTCTCGCCACTTTGTCAACCGACATCCGTGGTGTGGCCAGCAGTCGGCTCCCCCTCGATTTTCTTTTGAGCCGAAGCCGGCGTGGAGTCTGGCCATGACCGGGTGGAATTTCCAGGTCGAGCCTTGTTTACCCGAAGTGCGTGAAGCCGCGCTCCATGTTCTTTACCAGCAGATTCCGGCGCCGTTGCGGTCGCGGCTGGTTGCCGACGTACTCCAGGAGGCTGCATGCGGCCAGGTCGATCTGTCAGGCTTGTGGATCGCCGGGGATCGCCCACTG
The DNA here is from genome assembly GCA_963797295.1 of uncultured Planctomycetaceae bacterium. Classification (GTDB taxonomy): domain Bacteria; phylum Planctomycetota; class Planctomycetia; order Isosphaerales; family Isosphaeraceae; genus Aquisphaera. Next base: position 182,289 of record CAWCPP010000045.1, on the reverse strand, counting down.
AGGTCAGGGACTGCCCGGCGGCGGATTATCGGCGCACTCTTGACCCAGGCCCTGGCAGGCCGGGCGGCTGCCATCTGGGCCCCGGAGGTCTTGCCATCCTGGCAGCGAGCCGCGATCGCCGCGACGCTCGTGCGAACCGCGCTGAACGACCTGCAATCGCGCGGGTTTCGTATCGTGCAGGCCGTTCTCGATGAATCGGTCGGTCACCGTGGTGCGATCGATCTGATCCGCGGCGGACTGCCTCGAGTCACGGAGCTGCTCTATCTCGAACGGGACACGGCGCGACCGCTGCCTCAATTCGTCCCGCAGGGTCCCCTTTCCGGGTCCGCGACACCCCCGCCTCGCCTGGTCTGGAGCCCCTTCAATGCGTCCAGCGAAGCCGAGTTTCGTGCTTTGTTGCAGGGGACTTACACGTCCAGCCTGGATATGCCCGAACTCGAGAAAGTCCGTTCGCTCGACGACATTATCGAGGGTCATCGCGCCACGGGCCGATTTGTTCCCGAGCGGTGGCGGCTGGGACAGGTGCCCGGATCGCCCGAAATGGCCGTCGTGCTGCTTCTTTCCGAGGTTCCGGACCGGGATGTCTGGGAAGTCGTCTATCTCGGGTTGACCGTTCCCGCACGTGGTCAGGGTCTTGGTGCGGCCGCCATCGCCCACGCTCTCGAGCTTGCCCGCCCTCACGTCTCTCATCTTGAGCTGGCGGTGGACATTCGCAATCACCCTGCTCTGCGGCTCTACGAATCGGCGGGCTTTGTTTCGTTTGACCGTCGAACGGTACACCTGGCTGTGTTTCCCGAGAGTGGCCAATCGGCTGGCTCTGCCTGAAGGCTGGTCGCTTTCCAACCGACGACCGCTTACTGGGACAGCCTGGGTCGAGCCGAGTCGCTTGATAGACGGTGGCGCGAGACCTCGCCCTCCTTCAAATAAACCACGGCCTCGGCGATCTTGGAGGCATGGTCGGCGATTCGCTCGATATTCCGCGCCGTGTTGACCAGGCGGAGCCACGTATTGATACGCTCGGGATGTGCGACGATCTCTTGCTTCAGCAGTTTAAGCACCGAGCGATAATGGCGGTCAACCCGGCGCTCGGCCGCGATGACGGCCTGGGCCTGACCCACGTTGGCCTGGACCAGGGCGTCGAGACTGTCGTGAACCTGGCTGAGCGCTTCCAGTCCCAGGTTTTCCAGTGGTACAGGGATGGGAAATGCCTGGGGATCGGCGGCCAGTTTCTTGACCCGCTTGGCAATATGACGGGCCAGATCGGCAAGCCGTTCGAGATCGCCGTTGATCTTGAGCACGGCGGCCACGCGCCTCAGGTCCGACGCCACCGGCTGGTGCAAGGCAAGAACGCGCACGCATTCGCGCTCGATCTGAACTTCCCAGCGGTCCACGGTCGGCTTCTGCTGCCTGATCTGGTCGGCAAGTTCGATCTGACCGTCACACAGGGCATGAATGCTCTGGTTGAGAGCATCCTCGACAACCGCGGCGAGCTTGAGCACCTCGGACCATAAGCCTTCGAGGTCTCGAACGAAATGGCGGCCAACGGTGACTCGATTCTGTCCCCAATCCCAGGCAGAGGGCGTGATCGGATTATCTTCGGGCATCAAGCGAATCTCCGGTGGCGTATCGGATCGGGTCCATCCTTCTGACATTGCAGGACTTACGGCCCGCAAGTCAAATGCCAGATGCCTTCAGACGACGGTGTGAACCGACACGAAACCTTCTGGCGGAGCGATCAAGGAAAGCTCGACGGGGGAAATGCTGTGGAAACGCAACGTCAATTGAAAATTCGTTAACGGTAAAATATCCGCTCGAGGTTGTTAAACTCTTGGCAGCCGCAAAGCACGAACAAACCGTTGAGTCGGCCTCTCCCAGGTCGTCCTGGTGTCTTCCAACGATTCTCGGATTCGCTAGAACCCCCCCACTCAATTCATCTTAGAGAAGCAACGCAGGGGCGACAACATCAAACGGCCAAAATACACCGGAAATTCATAGTTGCCTTGAGTATCAAATTCCGGGATGTTACTCATCGATTGACGACAACAAAAGCTCATGAGCAGCTTTTGAGCGTGAACGGCAAAGGCCCGACCATGGGTCGGGCCTTTGCGGCTACCAGGTTATCCTGATTTCTTGAACGCGATCCGGTCAGTAGTTTCTGCCCACAAAGGGCGGACCCATGCCGTGGAGCGGCTGGTAATAAAGATCTGTCGGGATCGCGTCGCCAGGCCGCCAGTATCCCAGGTCATACTGGGCTTCCCAGGGTGGATCGACGACCAACGCATAGGGCCAGGTGGCAACTTGCCAGAGAAAGAGCCCCACGGAGAAGAACGGCTGGGCCATCTGTTGCCGCTGCGTGGACTGGGTATGGTTGTCAACCGGGTAGGACATGTAGCGTCCCAGTGGTCCGAAGTACTGCTCCACGCTATGGCCGTAACGCTCCAACATGGGGTCCTGGAAATAGAGCGGCATGTGGCAAGTCGCGGCGGCGGCCCAGTACTTGCGCTGGGCACTCCACTCGCGGCGACCCAGGGGCACCCAGTCCTCCGGGACGGGAATCGCCCGGATGGGGCGGGCCTCGGCCGGGCTCGGTGCCCGGCTGATATCGACCTGGGTCTGGGTCTGGGTTCGCAGGTCCGTGATGCTTTCAGAAGGACCGGTAGGCGGCGGCTGAGCGTCGGACATGGGACGATCAATTCTGCGAGCGGTCGCTTCTTCTTGCTTGCGCCATCTCCTCGACCTGCCGCTGAAGGTCGGGGCGAAGCGTCGATGGTGGATTCGGGCGCTGAGGGATGAACGACTCGAAGGGTCCAACGGCAGCGCTGATCCCGGGAGTTCTTACTGAAGGCGCGGCAGCAGGGGCCGCTGGGGCAGGTTCCCCACCGCGATCCTGGTCCCGAACGGTTTCCGGCGGCGGTGCTGTCGCCGGGACTGTTGTCGGTGCTGTTGCCGTTACCGCGGCTGCGGCCGGAACGGGGACTGCAACCGCCGCTTCCGCTCCCGCGGAGGGAACCGTCGATGCGGGGGAGGTTCCGGTCTCGCCAGTGCCCGTAGGTAGCGGAGTCTCCGCGGCTGACTGACTTCCTGTCCCGGCCGGTTGCGGAGCGACCGGCTCGGGAGTGACCGGCTGTGCAGGGGTTGAGGCCGGTTGAGCGGGCATCTCCACTTTCGCGGTCGAATCCAGCGCTGCCGGGGGATTGCCCGTCACGGCTGGCGGTAATGCAGGCAAGTCCTCCGCAGCCTGGGGCGGGGGCTCGTTCTTTGCTTTCGGGTCGGCATTGACCGCATCGCCTCGTGGCAAGGGGGGCAATTCGTCGGCAGCCTCCGCAACGGTCGGCGGGGCGGCTTCGCCGGCCGGCGAAGCGGGGTTGCCCGTGGCAGCTTTGGTCTGGGCACTGTCTTGTTTTGTTTCGGCCGTGCGAGCCGGCTGCCCTGGAAGTGGCGGCAAGTCGTCCGCCTCCGTTTCTGGGGCAGCAGGAGATGTCGCCGTCGGAGTCGCCGTGGCATTGTCCTGAGCGGGTTGTGGCATTGCGTTCTGGGTCTTGGCGGGCTCGCTTCCCAGCGGCGGCAACGGCACTATTTCAAGGTCTTTGGCCGACGGCTCAGTCGGAGCAACAGGTTTGGTGCCGGGATCAGTTGGCTGGTCCAGGCTGATTGCCGCAGGAGCCGGAGCCGGCTGAGCAGAACCCGAGGCAGGGGACTGGGGAGCCGATGCCGGGCTGGCATTCGCGTCGACCGTGGCCGTGGCAGGCGGCTTCATGGCTGGCAGGTCAGGCATCGCTGGAGGCTGATCGGGCGGGGCTGTCTGGACAATCGCGAGTTGCGCGGGTTCGGCGATGGGAGCCTTGGGTTCGACAGCGGGAGCCTTGGGTTCGGCAGCGGGTGGCGTCGGGTCGGCAGTAGCGGCAACCTTGGGTTCGACGGCAACGGGTGGCGTCAGATCGGCGGCAGTGGTTTTGGGCTCGGCCGTGGTGGCCTTGGGCTCGTCAGCGGCGTTGGCGGTGGACTTGGCCCCAGGGTCGCCAGGCTGTTCCAGGGTGATGACGGCAGGAGTTGCCGCTGGCGGATCGGAAGCCGCTGGCGCAGGCGTGGGAGTGTTTGGTTCCAGGGGCGGAGCGCTGGGCAGTGGCAGAGGCGTCGGAGTCGCCGCCATGGCACCGGTTGCGGCGGCTTCCGTGGGCAACGCTTTCTGGTCTGCCGCCACGGCATCCGCATTCGTCCCGGTCATCAGCGGTGCCGGGAGGTCAGCCGGTGCGGCCAGGGTGGCGGCATCAGGCTTGGGCACGGCAGCGGCATCAGGCTTGGGCACGGCGGCAGGAATCACGGTGGGCGTGGATGCGTCGGCCGGAAGTTGTGGCGGCGGATCGGCGATCTTGGTCAGGTAATCAGGAATCGACTTGGGAACAGTGGTCGTGACCGGCAGCTTGTTCATGTCGGGGAGCTGACCCGGCGGATCGGTTGTGATTGGTAGCGGCTGGGGTACGTCGCTCGACGCCGTCGCCGTCGAGGGCACGGGCGTGGCGGTTGCACTGGCCGTGGAAGGGGAGGGGGATGGGGCCGGGCTAGCGATCTCGCCCCCGGTGAGGCGAATCGGCTCCCCCTGATCATCGCCCTCGCGATTTGCCGTTCGCGCGAGCGATTCCTTGGCTTGAGCTGGAGCAGTTGAGGGAATTGAGGGGATTGCGGCAAGCTGCGTATTCGGTTTGGCCGGGGAGAAGCCACCGGGATGGCGTCCTCTCTGGCTCAATGCATAGGGGGTTCGGCTGCCTACCGCTTCGCGCAGACCGCGCTGAGCTTTCTCGATGGCTTGTTTGAGGGCGAGCCTCTCGGAGCTGCTGAGCTCCTTCTGACGGCTTTCCGCCTCGCGCAGGTATTTCAGGGCACGTTCGTATTCTTGATAGTTGATGTAATCGATGCCGTTACGCAGCAGGTATCGCGCCCGCGCGTGGCCGCCATGCCAATGATCGGATCAGCCGTGGTGTCGGCCTTGGCCTCGGAGCCGGACGGGGATGACGTGCCTGGGGCGGGCATGGCCTGGGATGCCGACGACGCGGAATCGCCACGCCGATCGCTGGCCGATGGCAGGATCTGCTGAGCCGAGACCGTTGAGGCCGCGAGAGCGGCCCCAAGGATCGTCGTGGTCAATGCCGAAGTTGTGCGACGCAAGCCACGCCTCCTTGCTTACCTGGGACATGTCTTACCAGAGGATTCAAGTCGCTTGCGCGCGGCTCGAATCGCAAAGCGGCTGGTCCGTGCCAGCGTTCCAGCACAAGACTGCCGAGACTGGTTCTTTGAGCCGAATGGCCATGATCATGGAACGGTGGTCCCGCGATTTCCTTCGCGGGCAAAGGGCCAGGCGAGGCGTGGCCAGCCACGCGACGCCCCGACACTCAATGTGACAGCCCGAACTTCCTATTTCCCGTTTTGCCGGACGGGATTCCCGGTTTTGAGATGTACCTGGGTTTCCCCGGGCACCAGCAATCCGTAACGCGATCAAGAGTTGTTTGCAGCCCGTTCAGGCCGACCCGCGACCGATCTCGTTTTCACTGCTGAAGCTCGAATAATTGGGAGCTTCGTGGGTAATGACGATATCGTGGGGGTGGCTTTCCTGGACCGCAGCGGCGCTCACCTGGATGAACCGCGCCTTGGTGCGCAACTCATCGATGGTTCGGGTTCCGCAGTAGCCCATACCGGCGCGGAGGCCTCCCATGAGCTGGAAGACGTATTCGGCGAGCGGACCTTTGTAAGGAACGCGGCCCTCGACGCCTTCGGGAACGAGTTTTTGAGTTGGCGCGGACTTGCCCTCGGCCGTCTTGATTCCAGGGTCCTGGCGATAGCGTTCATGTGATCCCTTGGCCATGGCCCCGATCGACCCCATGCCGCGATAGGTCTTGAAGCTGCGGCCCCGGTAGATGATCGTTTCTCCCGGGCTTTCGGCCAGGCCTGCGAACAGGCCGCCGATCATCACGCAATGGGCTCCCGCCGCGATCGCCTTGGTGATATCGCCCGAGTAGCGGATTCCGCCATCGGCGATGATGGGAACTCTTCCCCCGGCGGCCTTGGACGACTGATAGATTGCGGTGATCTGCGGTACGCCGACCCCGGAGACAATCCGCGTGGTACAGATCGATCCGGGTCCAATACCCACCTTCACGGCATCCGCCCCGGCCTCGATCAAGGCCCGGGCTCCCTCACCTGTCGCCACGTTGCCGGCAATGACCTGGATGTCGAATTCGCGTTTGATTCGACGCACGGTCTCGATCACGTTCTTGCTGTGACCATGCGCCGAGTCCACGGTCAGGACATCGACTTCCTTTTCCAGCAACGAGGCAATCCGCTCATAATCGTGAACACCGACAGCCGCCCCGACCCGCAATCGGCCTCGCGCGTCCTTGCACGCGTTGGGATAGCGGTGGAGCTTGTCGATGTCTTTGATTGTGATCAGCCCTATCAGTCGATATTCATCGTCAACCAGCAAAAGTTTCTCGACCTTATTTTTCGTCAAAATCCGATCTGCTTCCTCAAGGCTCGTATTTGCCGGCGCCGTGACCAGGTTTTCCTTGGTCATGACCTCTTCGATACGAAGGTCGTTGGACTCGAGAAAGCGGAGGTCGCGGCGCGTGAGGATGCCGCGGAGATAGCCGTTGACGGTGATGGGCACGCCGGAAATATTGTGCCCATTCATGATCGTGCGGGCCTGCCCGACCGTGGCGTCGGGAGGAAGCGTGATCGGATCGACGATGATCCCGTTCTCCGATCGCTTCACCTTGTCGACTTCTCGAGTCTGCTGCTCGATCGACATGTTCTTGTGGATGAGCCCGAGTCCCCCTTCTTGCGCCAGCGCGATGGCCAGCTCGGCCTCGGTGACGGTGTCCATGGGGGACGAGAGGATTGGCAAATTGAGTGCGATCTTGGCCGTCAGTTGCGTGCGCGTGTCAACATCGCGGGGCAAGAACTCGGAATAGCCGGGTTCAAGCAGGACGTCGTCAAATGTGATGCCTTGATAGGCGATGCGGTCGAGCATCGGGAAAAGCTCCGTTCCGGGCCCCGACCGAGAAACCGAGACGACACCACACGACGTGACGCGTGATCCGGCGACCGGCAAACCAACAGACAGGACATGCTGAAATCAGATCAGGTCAGGCCTGGGGTGCCGATCGAGGTCGGGTAAGTTCAGTAGCCTTTCCTGGACCATTAAACCCGGGAGGGGCAGCTCTGGCAAGGGCAAGTGGCTTGCAAATCAAGCTGACAGGGTGTTTTGGTTTTGGCCAAAAGTGCTGCCTCATATTGACTTATGACTTTTCTCGACAGCTTCTACATCAGAGTGCGCGTAGACAGGCCAGAACAAACAAGAGCGACATGAATGCGGTATAAGCAATGCAGAGGACAGCTCCCGTCACGGCAAACCTGCGCGTCCAGCCCGAGCACCTCTTGGTCATGGAAACAGCCCCGATGGCCGCCAGCGGGGAAACGGGCAAGAGCCAGAAGCAGAAGATACAAAAGACGGCCAGCAGCCTTGCCACCGGCGCGGGCAACGTTCTGCCATCCAGCGTGTTCACGGCGCACCTCTTTCCCTTCGTGGGACAGGATTCCAATCTTGTCGTTTGACGATGCGACAGGATTGGAATCTTGTCCCACTTCTAAGAATTGACCGCAGCTACGACATTTGTCAAGCCGTTCCGTCAGAACGAAGAGGGCGGCTGCACGCGGATGATATTGGTCGCGGAAGACGACCAATCGCAGGAATGGAAAGTTAAATCGAATGCCAGCTTTCCTTTGCGTGCATGGCGCCTTCTCTCGGGTGGTTATTGGTATCAGGCTTGCTGACAGCCAGCGTGAAGGGGATCGTCGCGATGATACGCGGCGAGTGCTCCGCCAGGCGCGTCCTTGGCCTGGTTTTTACGTTTGGTTGATGTACGTTCCTCCTCGGCAAGTGAGACGAGAATGATGGAGCCCATGCGCTCGATTGATGAGCTGACACAACGGAATGTGGCGATCATCGCCGAGATGGAAAAGGCAGAGGCAAACATTCGATCTCGCGGCGAGCGGGTTGCTGATCGCATTGCGTCCTGGGTCGGGAGCTGGACATTCATCATCGCGCAGTCCGTCATGCTTATCTCGTGGATTGTCGTGAACATCATGGCGTGGACAAACCACTGGGACCCCTATCCACCACTGGGACCCCTATCCGTTCATTCTTCTGAATCTTGCTTTGTCGTTCCAATCTGCCTACGCTGCGCCTATTCTGATGATCAGTCAGAACCGCCAGGCCAAGCTCAGTGAGCGTCGGAATCATCTTGACCTTCAGATCAACATGCTGGCGGAGCAGGAGACCACCGAGATTCTTCGTTTGCTCCGTTTGCTTTCTGAGCACTCTGGCCTTCGCCTCACGGAGATCGATGACCGGCGAGGTCTGGAGGAGGAGCCCCGGCACGCCGAGATCGTCAAGCAAATTCAGGGAGAGATCGAGGCTCGCACTGAGGGCGCGACGGTTGTGATTGAAGAGGTTTCAAAGAGCGCCGCCGAGCCTCGATCGTCGAGCGTCTGAGCACTCGATCAATGTGTGAATTCACGGCACGAGCCATGCTGGTGTGTTTTCATCATCGGCGGTTCGAGTCGCGCTACGATTGCCGAGGCGAAACCCAGTGGACTCCAGCTTCTGATTGCATCCCAGGCTGGTTTTTCAGGATAATTGCATGGTTGCACGGAAAGCCTGGGTGGCCTGGCGCTATTGATCTTTCGACGGCGACAACCTGCCGCTAAGATAGGACCTCCACAGTCGCGGAGCGAAAAGGGAGTGTCCACGCCGTCGCCGTCGAGGAAGGAACCTGTGAGTACGGCCATCACCACCGCCGGGTCCAGCACCCGGGCATTGCCACCGGTTCTGGGCCGCTTGCTCAGCGGCACGTTCTGGCTGGCGCTGCGGATTCCCCTCCAGGTGGTCTTCGCTCTCTGGACAACCCGGCTGATCTTGCAAGCGATCGGGCCCGGATTCAGCGGAGCCTACAGATTTGCCTGGGGCTTTGGCTTCTTCCAGATGCTTTTCGAGTTCGGCATCAGCTCCGCGCTGCAGCGCCAGATTTCGGACTCGTGGACTCGTGGCGACCGGCAGGGAGTTGACCGGGCTGTTTCTTGTGGCTTGAACTTCTACGCGGCGATGGCCTTGGTGCAGGTCGCGGCGCTTTTGGCGGTGGCGTACTGGGCATTGCCCCATTCCAAGTTCGCGGTGGATTCCCGGTATCTGGCGGCCGGTATCTGGAGCCTGCAGATCCTGGGAGACCCAGGCCGTGGAATGTCCGTGGCCGCGTCGGGGTTCGTTCAGGCGCAGCAATACGACTTCATCATCAAACTGCTTTGGCTCCAGGTCTTCACCGCGCCCTGCTACGGGCTTTCGGTGGTTGTTTCGAGCGTGCTTCAAGCAGCGCGACGGTATGACTTCATTCCCCGCTTCGAGGTGGTGATCACGATTCTTCGGTTCGTGGTGCTGGTGGTCGGAGTCAGCACCGGGGTCAATTTCTTCTGGATCATTGTCGCCCAGATCGCGGTTCAGGTCTTCCTCTCGTTGGGGCCGGGCCTCTGGGTGATGGTTCACGACCTGGGGCATTTCCCGAGGTTTCGAGGCGCGCGGCTGGCCGATTATAAAGCACTGATGCATATTAGCTTTTACATGGCGTTGATCCAGATCAGCGTGATCATGGCCGACAAGGTGGATACGACGGTCCTCGGCTTCTTGCATCCGGACCCTGGGCAGGCGAATGCCGTTTACGACGTGGTCAGCAAGCCGTTTCTGCAACTAAGACAGACCGGCTGGATGCTGGCCTACATGGTGATGCCGGCCGTGGCCAGCCTGGCGGCCGCCCGGGATCTTCGAGGACTGGAACGGGTCAAGTACGACGGTACTCGGTTGCATATCGGCGCGCTTCTGCCGATCGGTCTTCTGGGATGGATCTATGCCGGGCCATTCCTGTCGCTCTGGGTCGGTAACCGTCTGGGTTATGACGCGGCCAATGAAGCGTACCTGATGCAACTCTTCCTGACGGCGGCAATTCCCCTGGTCCTCTCGGTTCCCATTCAAATGTCCATAGGCATCAACAAGATCGAGGTGATCGCGCTCGCCGCCCTGGCGGGTTCGCTGATCAACCTGCCGATCAGTTGCTACTTGACCTACCACATCGGCGTGGCCGGCGTGATCTGGGGCACCGTGTTGACGACCTTCTTCTCGAACCTGCTCGTGCCTGGGCTTTATGTGTTTCATGTGCTTGACATCGATCTGCGCACCTACCTGAGACGCACACTCAGCCCGCCGTTGTGTGGTGCCGCGGCACTGATCGGGTCGACCTGGCTGCTTCGCCACGTGGCTCCGGTCACCTATCCGGGTACCTCGCTTTTTACCCGAGCGTTGCCGCTGCTGGTGCACCTCGGGATTGGCACCGCGGCCTATGCCGCCGGCTATCTGACGGCTCCATCAGGCCGCGGCGACCTCGCCGAGCTTTGGAGCAAGCTGCGGGCTCGATGATCTGGGCGACCCATTCGCGCAGTGCGGGCCGTGGCAGATCATGCCGGCGCGGCTGCTCGGGAGGGTGTTCGAGCAAGGTGCCTCTGACGCGGATGTCGGTTTGAGCAGGCGGTTTCCTGCACCTGCGCCCGGCGAATCCCCGCGCCGGATCAGCCCGTGTCTGGTAATCCAAATGCATTCGAACATCCTGCCTTCGCCTGGTTTTCTTGAGCATGGTGCCGCGAAATCGAGCTGCTTGCGGTTCTGCCTGGGCGCGAGCTTTGCACTTGCTCTGAGGGGCCGGGCATTCCGTCCGGCCGCAAGGCCCTGCGGGAAGGGCTACGCAGTCAGGGAACCAAAGAATGATCAACCAGCGATACACTCTTCGCAACGCTCTGCTCATGGGCGTGTTCAGCCTTCCGTTTGTGGCAGGATGCAATCAGGAAGGCATTCAAAATCCCGGCGGCGGAGTCGGCGGAAATTCGACTGTTCCGGAACGAAGCCGGGGAACGATCCCCAGCCCATCCACGCCGGGACCGGGCGACATACGCACAAGCACAGGGACGGGAACCGTGGGTTCAGGTTCGGACGCCACTACAAGAACAGGCACATCCGATATCCGACCCGGGACCGGGAGTTCCGTGGGTACCGGTACCAGTCCGAGTGAAAGGAACGGTTCGGCTTCCGTTCCCAGTTCCAAGCCCGAGAGTGTGAATCCATCGGGGGATGCCGACAAGGCACCCGGCGCCAATCACGCTGAAACACGGTCCGGCGCTGCGGGTAACTCCGGTACAATCAGCGGTTCGGGAACCGGCGACAACAGTAGTGGCGGGACAGCCAGCAAAGGCCCTGGACCCCAGTAACCGCCCGAAGTCACCAGAGGCACGCTTCTTGCTGGAATGTTGATTTCTTCGTCCGTATCAAACGGGCGGTATTGCACCCGGCGAGCCGCCGATCTCGATAACTTCGTGTTTTCAACGCCCGAGATCAGCTCCTTTGCCTCAACCGGTGAAAACCCCCTCCCATGCTCGAGAACCAGTTTGGAGGATGTCGACTGCCGAGTGTGGGCGTCGAGCTGGAACTTCAGCTTGTCGATGCCAGCACCCTGGCACTGCGACATGGAATTGACGCCATCTACGCCGAGCTGCCAGCCGAATTGAGCAGCTCGGTCCGGCGTGAATTTCATGCGTGCTGTGTCGAGATTGCCACGGACATCTGCGCCAGCGTGGATGAGATCCGGCGCGACCTGAAGGCGAAACTGCTCTGGGTGGCGCGTGCCGCGGCACAGCGCGGGCTGCTTCTTGCCTGGGGGGGAACGCACCCGTTCTCGCACTGGAAAGACCAGGAAATCAGCAGTGAGCCGCGTTACCGCACCCTGGCCGATTCGTATCAGGAGACCCTGCGCCGGCAGCTCACTTTTGGCGTTCATGTGCACGTGGGCGTTGATTCCGCCGATGCGGCCATCCAGACCTGCGACCGGCTCCGAGACCATTTGCCGGTTTTGCTGGCACTTTCCGCCAACAGCCCCTTCTGGTGCGGCCGAGCCACTGGACTTCAGTCTCACCGGATCGAAGTCATGGGAAGTTTGCCGGTCGGCGGAATTCCTCCCCGCCTTGGCGACTGGGCTTCCTACGAGCAACTGGTGAGCGAGCTCACGGCCTGCGAGCTGATCGAATCGCCCAAGGATCTGTGGTGGGATGTGCGTCCCAGTCCGGCGCATGGAACGGTCGAGGTTCGCGTCTGCGATATGCCTCTGGGCCTGGATGCCGTGATCGGTCTGGCTTCTCTGATTGAATGCTTGGTCCATTTCCTCTCGCGGGGAATGGGTCGCGAGCTGGAATCTTCCGCGGCCGGGTTGGATGGCGTCGGGGCGGCGCGAGCTCACCACTTGATTCTCCAGCAAAACCGCTGGCTGGCGGCCCGATACGGTCTGGACGCGATGCTGATCGATCCTGTCACACACGACAAGACGCCGGCGCACGTGGTTGCGCGGGAACTCATTGACCGCCTGATTCCGATCGGCCGTGAACTTGGTTGCGCTGAACATTTGCAAAATCTCAGAGTCAGGACCCGTCGATCCAACGGCGCCGTGACCCAGCTTGCAACTTACGCGCGAACCAGCAACCTCGAGGATGTTGTACGGCTCATGACCCGTGCCGACTCCTCCGGTACCCGACCTCCGTCACTCGTCCCGCTGCTCTCCCATAAACCTCTGCTGGACTCGTTCGAGACCAGTGCTTGATGTCTGGAATCCCGGATGCCTCGCTCAAGCCGTCCGGAGAGGAAGCATCCCAATCTGGGAGTCTATAGCAAGCTTACCGGGTTATCTTCGAGCCCCGGAGGGGCGGTCGTGAATAGCCAGGGTCGTGAGACCCTGGAAAGCCCGGGGACAGCGAACCTCACAAGCCCCAACGGGGCGGCAGTGACCGCAGCGACTGCCGCCCCGTTGGGGCTGACCGAAGGGCGGTGGAACCTCGGCTCATACCAGGGGCTTACGCCCACTGGCTATTCACTGCCGCCCCGTCGGGGCTGACGTCCAAGTCCATCCGGTAGCTTTGCTACAGTCTCCAATCTTGTCCGGCTTTTCGGAAGTGGTCGCGAGGGATACACTGAGCTTGGAAATACGAATGAATATCCAGCAGTCAGACTCGAGCAAACATGGCGGGCACTCCGAACGGTCATCAGAATGGCTCTGCTTCGCGTCGGCATCGGTTTGATGACTTGATCTCGACGGCGATCCATGCACCGCCTCCGGCCTCGAGCGGCCGGCGACATCGGCTCTTACCACTCGGGCCGAAGGCTCGTGCTGGTGGCGGGTGCCTTCATTCTCCTGCTCTGGGGCGCTCTCTATCTGGTCTTCCGCGAATGGCGGGGGCGCTACCGCGCCCGGACCGACTTCGGTGTGACGCAGGTGGCGCCGGTCGTCGATCCTCTCGCCGAGATCAAGCTACCCGGAGTCGACACATCCGCCTGGCGGGAAGCCGTCCGCGAGACCCATGACATGCTGGCGGCCGTGCTGAGCGCCAATCTCCTCGATGTCACGCAGATGCAGACGCTCCGCGAAGAGCTGAGACGAGACCGTCGAGCGGGCACGAAGCCACCCGGAAACAGCTCGCGCCGAGCTGGCAGGCGTCTGGAACTCGATGGCCGACCGCGCCGAATTCGTGCTCCAGGAGGGAACCTCCGGCCGGCGCAAAGCCCACACGCGGCCGGCGATCCTGCCTCCGCGGCCGGTAGGTCAAGGACCAAGACCCGAAGTCGCTTCATGCCCCCAGCGCTTCTTGAGGGCATCGGCGAGCGACTGAAACTGGTCCACGCGAAGAGCCTCGGCGCGAAGCTGGCCATCGATGCCGATCGTCTGCAGCCAGGCCTCAGCCTCGGCCTTGCTCCAGCGGTCGCTCCAGAGGTCCGACAGCACGTGCCGCAGGTTCTTGCGACGGTGCAAGAACAGCTTGCGGACCAGGTCGTGGAACCAGGCGACGTCGAGATTGGCTCGTCGCGCCGGGTCCGGTCGGATGGCTACAACCGCGGATTCCACCTTGGGTCGGGGCCAGAAAACCGAGGGCGGCAAAACGCGTACGATCGAGATATCCGCAAGCGCCTGGATGATGACGGAGAGCGAACCGTACGCCGGTGATGCCGGCAAAGCGATCATCCGCTCCGCCAGTTCGTGCTGGATCGTCACGACCATCAGAGCGGGACAGAGCGCGGGGTGAATCAGCAAGTTGGCGATCAGCGGCGTCGCCACACTGTAGGGCAAGTTGGCCACCAGCTTGAAAGACGTGGAGGAACTATCAGCCAGGGCCTCGCCGACGCTCTCGACCAGGGACGGACTCAGCGTGTTCTTGTTGGCCAGAGCGTCAAGGTTGAGGACGCGGACCCCGGGAAAACCGGAGACGGCTTCTTCGGTCAATCTGGCCATTTCGGAATCGAGCTCGACCGTAATGACCCGGGCGCCTCGGCCCGCCATCAGTGTCGTCGAGCGCACCGGCCCCCGGGCCGACCTCCAGGATGACATCATCGGGTCCGACGTGAGCCTCTTCGACGATCAACTCGTGGAGGTTCAAGTCGATGAGGAAGTTCTGTCCCAGGCGATGCCGGGGCGCGATGCCGCGCCTGGCGAAAAGACTGCGCAAATACGACTGGGTTTGACGAACCGGCATCGCGAAGCTCCCCGTCGTCGGCGACTGTTTCACTTGCCTAGCAGCTTGGCCACATGCTTGGCCAGGATGTCGGTCTCGATGTTGACCCGGTCGCCCGGTGTGAGCAGCCCGAGCGTGGTGACGGCGAGCGTGTGCGGTATGAGCATGACCGAGAACCCGTCGGGCAAGACGTCGACAAGGGTGAGGCTCACACCGTCCACGGCGATCGATCCCTTGGAGACGAGCAGCCTGATCCACTCCGGGTCCAGAGTGAACGCCAGAAACTCCCACTCGCCCTCCGACCGCCGCTCACGGAGTACGGCCGTGGCGTCGATATGACCCTGAACGAAATGCCCGCCCAGCCGGTCGCCAACTCGAAGCGACCGCTCGAAATTGACGCGATCCCCGGCGCGTTTACTCCCTGAGGTTCGTTCGAAACAAGGTTTCCGGGCCAGCCTGAACCTCGAACTGCTCGCCGTCGCTGGCGACCACGGTCAGGCAGCAACCGTTGATGGCCACGCTCTCGCCAATCGCCAGAGGCGTGTTCAGACCCGGCCAGGTCAGCTTCAATCTTTGCCCGGCATTCTCCTCGACGACCTTGTCGACCCGCCCCAGAACCTCCACCAGCCCCGTGAACACGCTTGCGCACTCCTTACTTGCACGGTCCGCGGGTCACGTGGACTTTCGGAGCGTATCCGCCCCGGCCAACCCGCGGTGAAGCGAACCAAACCGTGAATCTGTCTATGGTAACATCGCAGCCGGGCAGATAGAATTGGCAACGGCTGTGCGGCCCGGCAACCTGCAGGCGATCGGGCACGACTGGCCTTCGTCGCAGATCTCCGAGCGGGTCGAGAACCTGACTCGAATCGCGTACACGTCTTCAATGGACTTCAGACACCGGGGAGACCCACCGCATGAAAGCCCCTCTGAACCGCCGCGATTTCCTTGCGCAGGCCTCGGCCACCGCCGCCCTGGCTGCCACGGCCTCATCCGCCCTGGCGGGCACGCTCCGCTCCAAAAATAACCTGCCGAAGAGCCCGACCGAGAAGGTAACCCTGGGCAAGTCGGGCATCCAGGTATCTCTCGTCGGCATGGGCACAGGCAGCGTAGGCTCGGGACAGGCCAGCAACCAGACCCGCCTGGGTGTCAAGGAATTCACCAAGGTCGTGCGCCACGCGATCGACCAGGGGGTCTGCTTCTTCGACGTCGCCGATCAGTACGGATCACACACGTACCTGCGCGAGGCTCTCAAGGGCGTTCCGCGCGAGCAGTATGTGATCCAGACCAAGACCCACGCGACCAACATTCCCGACGCGCGCAGCCATCTCGAACGCTATCGCATGGAACTCGGAGTCGACTACATCGACATCGTGCTGCTCCACTGCATGACCAAGGAAGGCTGGCCGGTCGAGAACCAGGGGTCCATGGAATACCTGATGCAGGCGAAGCAAGAGAAAATCATCCGTGCACATGGAACGAGCTGCCATGGCATGGACCCGCTGCGCACCTCCGCCAAGACACCATTCGTCGAGATCGACCTGGCGCGGATCAATCCTCAAGGATTGATCATGGACGACCGTAAGCCCGACGAGGTTGCCTCGGTCCTGGAAGAGATGCACAATGCGGGCAAGGGCGTCGTGGGCATGAAGATCCTCGGCGAGGGGCGGATCACGACCCCCGAAGGGAAAGATGCCTCATTGCGTTATGTGCTCGGTCTGGGCACCGTCAATGCCTTCATCATCGGTTTCGAGAACACAGATCAGATCGATGATCTGCTCAAGCGGACGGCCGATGCGATCGCGTTTCTGAAAGGCTGATCGAGCTCGGAAACAAATCGGGCCGACAATAAAGAGGGGAGGGCCATGACCACGGTCCTCCCCAATTCCTTGCGCTTGCCGGCAAGTCAGCCCCGTATCCTGGTTCGCCAGCCTTCAAGGTGCGGAAGCGGCCGCCGAGCGGCGGATCAGGTTGACCTGCTGGAAGCGACTCGGGATATGCGTGGCATGGGGGTCATTGTCAAACGTCACCAAGAGACGGACAGTGCCGGAGTCAGTTCCGCCGGACTGCGGCAAGACGCACAGCCCCTCGGCTTTCATGGCAGCCTCGAACGTCCAGACCTTGTCAGCCTGGATGGGTGAACCGTTCGCCTGCGCGATGCGGTTGTCGGGCACGAACCAGAGCGTGTTGCCGTGAAACGCATTCTGTTCATCTTCGCTCGCGGTGACGACCAGGAAGCCCTTCCAGCCGGGAAGATACTCCATCGACGTCAGTTGACAGCGAGTGCCTTCGCGCTCGCCGGCATCAAATGCAAACAGGCGCGTGAGCGGCAATTCGGCGTCCGGAGCAGGGGACGCGGTGATATCCGTCACGAAAGCTCGCACCAGGTCGTCGGGCTGACGGAGCCCGAAAACCAGTTCGCGGCGGACTTTTCCATCGGCACCAGCCGGCAGCTCACGGATCGCCAGGCCCTCGATCTTGCGCTCGTCGACGGCCTTGGCGTTCAGTCGTTCATGCTGGAGGGCCTGGATCAATGGCGAGGCCAGTCGCCATGAGATGACCGATCCCTCGTCGATGGCCACCGAATCCAGGCCGCCACTGCCGCCCGGTTGAGTTTTGAGCCGGAACCGGATCAGCTTCGCGTGCTCGTCACGCTCAACTTGAGTCTTGCCTGAGTGGGAACCGACCAGGTAGTAATCGCCGTCGGCATCGCGTGCCATCCCTTCCCACTTGGAAGACTTGGGCGTCTCGGCGGGGAACTTGTCGCAGGTGAGCAGTGGACCGACCTGCCGCCCGGTGGCCGTCTCGATCACTCGGAGTGGCACTTTCTTGTCGTGGGCGACAAGCAAGAGACGCCCATCGCCGATCGGCTCAACTCCCGAGGCTTCGAGCACGTTGTCAAGCCGGCAGGCTGTCTCTCCGGCTACCGGTGCCTCGAGGAAAGGCGCAGGGAACGTGACCGGCTCAACAGTTATGCCATCGGCCCACAATCCGCGAACTGGCGACAAGACCAGGGACACGCCGACTGCAATCAGCCTGAGAGTACCAACCGTTCGCATCATAGTAAACTTTCTTTAAAATGTGTAAACCTATTTAAGATCGAATGTGAACTCGGTTTTCTCCGGGCTGACCTCCGCCGTCAGCTTGGAAGAGCTTGGGCTCGCATACTTCCTCAGTGCGCGATCCTTGGCGAGGGCCTTATCCAGTTGGGTGATCGAAATCCGATGCTCACCGGCGACCACCCCATCACCCGACTTGAGGGTCGTGAGTTCAAAAGTTCCATCAGGCTGAAGCTGGCCGCTGGCCATCCGACCATATCCGTCCGGCTCGAATATGACGAGGCCCTTGGTCAGGGGTTGTCCCTTGTACGTGACCTTCCCCTTGACCGGAATGAGGTTCACTGGAGTGCCGCTGCTGGTTCCACAACCCCAATGAGGGGCAACCATGACGACGGCCAGTGCCGCCAACTTGATAGCGTTTATCCGCATCTATTTGCTCCTGCGATCTCGGATGGCAGTTGGAAAGTCCACCGCGTGTGTCGTGAAAGCGGACGAGGGGACCGGAAAGGGTCCCCTCTGATCAGCCGCTAGTCCAGTGTCTGGCGGATCGTGGTCGATTCACCACAATCAATACTGATCCGAGCTAATGACTTCGCCGCCAGCGATCGTCCCCAGGGCTGTCCAGGTAACGGGGCTGATCGAGTTCTTGACGAACCGGACGCTGCCGTCTGCGAACAAGGCATTGACGCCGCCGGGATGATAACTGCTGGCCGCCAGCGACATGTACGTCGGGCCGCCGTCATTTTCATCGATCCAGTCCCAGTCCATCGGCACGTTCTTGCCAAAGTTGGAAGCCGGAACGCCCTTGGAAAGATAAGCCTGGCTTATGGTGGAGACGCCCTCATTGGGTGGCATGGCGGTTGTGAAACCGGAGTAGTAGACACCACCGTTCGCCCACCGCGTGTGGCCGATCGGGCCGCCCTGTTTGACCTTTCCAACACTTCCCGAGCAGTTGCTAATCAGAGAGGTGAGAGCCGCGACTGAATTCGGCCCGGGGGCCGGGATGTTGGTGAACGAATATGACCCGGTCACGGGATCACTAGGCAATGAGCCCGCCGTGGTGCCGCAACTTCGCATCTGGCCGTGGCCAATATAGCCCTCTGCCGCCATCAGGGTATTGCTTGTTCCGTCGGTGATCATCGCGATCCGCCGCGAATAGTTGGGCCCGAACAGCGACCTGTTCATCGGTCCCACCGAGTTGGTCGAGCCCCAGTTCACCGACCAGACGTACCAGTCGCCATCACACGTTCCATAGCTGGTGGTCGCGTCTCCGGTCCCACCGAGGCTGGAGTCATCGATATGGTTACCTGGATCGCTGGGGCAGTAAAGAAAAGCGAGCGGCGTGTAGGTGACCGTTGTGTTCGTGCCGTCACTATAGGTGTAGTCAAAGTTGATCGAATTGTAAAAAGCGCCTTGCTCCATGAACGGCGTGGCCCGCGCGAAGGCGCTCCATGACGATTG
This sequence comes from uncultured Planctomycetaceae bacterium, assembly GCA_963797295.1. Classification (GTDB taxonomy): domain Bacteria; phylum Planctomycetota; class Planctomycetia; order Isosphaerales; family Isosphaeraceae; genus Aquisphaera. The sequence goes on along the minus strand of CAWCPP010000045.1, from coordinate 163,138 downwards.
AAAACTCCATGCCCCGAGGCCAGTGGGAGCAGGAACGAGGATGGTCGTGGGTGAGAACGCTGCGTTGGCGCTTTCATAGTTCATGAACGAGAGGCCGATCTGCTTCAGATTGTTGGTGCACTGAATTCGTCGCGCCGCTTCGCGCGCAGATTGAACGGCCGGGAGGAGAAGGGAGATCAAGACCGCGATGATCGCGATCACAACTAAAAGTTCAATCAGTGTAAAACCGCCCCGGGGGGCGCGATCCAATTTTCGTCTCATCAGGGTGCCTGTCAAAGAGGAAGAGCTTTCGACCAATCATGAGTCGCATAATTCGACAGCGAGATTGCACCAAACCCAGATGAATGCTGTGCGAAGGCTACGTGAAGCTTGCATGAAGTCCATGCGTGAGCGTGGAATTGGATTTTCGTTCCGATGGAAAACCTGACTTTTGAAACATCTCTTCCTCCAACAATGAACCGGGTATGGACATTGTGGCGGAACGGTTCCAAGAGCTTTTGACTCGGACAGGGCGCAGGTCGGAAGAGAGCAAACGGGGTCTGTCTCGGAAGAGATGCCGAGCAGGCTGGCACTCGAACGCGAGGCTGAACTCGGTCCATCGACAGGACGGTAACGGCGATGTGATTGAGGAAAACCGTTCCGGCCAAGCCTTTGCAGGACGCCAATGCACCCTGCCGGCTCAATTCAGGGTCGCACCGGCTGGTTCACTCGCTTTTATGGAGGCAGGTCAAACCAGGCGTATCTTATTCGGCTTGGTCGGCGTTAGGTGTTAGATGGAGCGCAAGGCTGTGATCCGATGCGGCGTTTGATACAGGCTGGCTGTCAGTGGACATGTACTGGGCAAGTCGCGGAGTGAAATAGACAACCGCAACCAAGATCCCAACCATCGCACACCAGACGAGTAAGTCTCCTATCTGTCGCATTAGTCCATTCCTCCTGGCTCAATAAGACTCGAAATCGCCTGAAACAGAACAATCAGCCCCATTTCTTGCACACGTGATCTAGCAGCAAGTGTTGCGCCCGGCCATCCCTGTTTTGTTCGCAATGAGCCCTTGCTGCGTCTTTCAGACAGCGCGAGTGAAGTGTTACGGCCTCCTATTTCTAAGATGGCACAAGAATGGAACTCCGATCGCGATTTTTGTGACTTTGACGGTGGTAAAAGACAACACCCTATCGTCAGACCTGTCGAAGAGTCACATATCCATTGCAGCCTAGTACACAAGCCAGCAAAGTCCGCAGTGCCGGCTCGGTCGCTTCCGCGCCTCATTCCGGACAGGTTCTTGAAATGGACTTGTCAGGTGTCTCCGCCCTTCGAGTTCTTCCTGTCGCTACAATGAGAACCCTCCGCAAATTCATGAGGATTTTGCCTTCATGAAAAAAACATTGGCCTCCGATTGGGCTTCTTTATAGAGTAATGTAGGAAGTTCAAGTAATCTGGCGAACGTTCGGAATACTTTGTGAAATAGGCTTTCTCTCTCCGAACACTACCGACAATGTCGGATCGCCAATTCCGACTGGATTTCGTCATTTCCCACGGCTTGCGCTGCATGAGAACCAGGATTCTTGCTTTCTGGGCAGCCAATAGTCTGACCCCGCTTTAGATAGAACGTTCTCTGGATCTCCGAGTGACTTGATGAGCATGCGCGACATCGCTGTCTCTTTCCCCATCCCGGGAACAATCCGGCTCGATAGCCGCTCGCTGTTCGCAGATCCGGATCACCCAGACTGCCGAAAGTTCCTGGACTGCGTGTTCCAGGCTCGGGAGATCTCACAAATCACGATCAAGAGTGGAGAGGTTCCGTGCGCTGAGCTGCATTACTCCGCCCGGGCTTTCCGGCTCAACGATGTGGTTCAGGTTGTCACCCGTCTCCTCGGGGCGGAATCGGAGCAGCGATTGGCCGACGCTTCCTCTCTGGAAATCATCCAGTCCGGGCGTCAGTCCATTCCGCAGCCGGCGACCATGGCTGGCCAGCCATTGCGAATCGCTCCCTTACAAACAGCCCGCGATTTCAAAGGCGTCGTGCGTTACTATCGGCACGAAGCTGTGGTCAGCGGCTGGGAACTCGTGTCGGAACTGCCAGGGAGGTTACGGCTCCGCAACCTGGCGCTGTTGCGAAGAACTCCCCTTTGCCGGGCCATCGACCGTGAGCTTACCAGCGTGCTGGGGATCGAACGCTTCAAGACCAATGCCCTGACAGGCACGTTGCTCTTGCATCACGATCCAAAGCTTCTTACGCGAGAGCAAGTGATCGAGATCCTCGACTCGGCTTTGATCCGGGCGGAACATCCAGCAATGCCCGATCAGCCCGACATGAACTTACCGGTCTGCACGGCCTCACTGCCGCTCGCGGCGGCCGCTCAGTTCGCCGCCCCGGCCCTTCTTCCAGCCGCCGCGGTCGTGTTTGTCTATTCCTCCATCCCCACATTGAAGGAAGCCCGCCGGGTTCTGCTGGAAGAGAAACGACTCGGAGTCGATGCTCTGGATGCCGTCGTCGTGGCCGGGTGCCTCGGCACCATGTCCATTTTCCCGGGGGCAGTTTGCTGCTGGTGTTTGAGCTTTGGCCGGAGCTTGGTCAAGAAGACCCGCGACAGTTCCCAGAGGCTCCTGCTTGACGCTTTCGGCAAGCAGCCTCGCCATGCCTGGCTGGATCGAGACGGCGTCGAGGTTCAGGTTCTCGCGGAAACGCTCCAGAAAGGAGACGTGATTGTTGTCCATACGGGTGATACCGTGCCCGTCGACGGTCACGTGATGAACGGGATGGCCGTGATTGACCAGCACGCCCTCACCGGAGAGTCGACTCCGGCGGAGAAAGGGATCGGCGACCGGGTGTTCGCGTCAACGGTCTTGGTCGGCGGCAAGATCCATATCGCGGTCGAGCAATCGGGCCAGGAGACAGCTTCGGCGCGAATCAGCCAGATTCTCAGCGACACGGCCGGCTACAAGTTGAGCTCGCAGCATAAGGGCGAACGGCTGGCGGATAGAGCAGTAATTCCCACTCTGGCCGTCGGCGCAATCGGCATGGCGACGATGGGCCCGGCTGGCGCAGTGGCCGTGCTCAACAGTGACCTGGGGACGGGCATCCGCATGGCCGCACCGCTGGCGATGCTCAGCTCGCTTTCGGTCTGTGCTCACAAGGGCATTCTCGTCAAAGACGGTCGGGCTCTCGAGAACATGGGCGCGATCGATACAGTGCTCTTCGACAAGACGGGAACGCTGACGCACGAGCGTCCGGAAGTCGGCCGGATCACCGCCATGTCCGGCCTGTCACGCGAGCGGGTTCTTCAACTCGCCGCGGCGGCCGAGCGTAAGTTCCATCATCCGATTGCACTGGCAATTCTCCACCGGGCCGAGGAGCTAGGGCTGGACCTGCCGCCCCACGACGACACGCAGTACAGGGTCGGCTATGGGATCACGGTCCATGTCGAGGGGCAGACCATCCACGTCGGCAGTAAACGGTTCATGGATCTGGAGCAGATTGCCATTCCCGCCGCGATCCAGGCGGCAATCGAGGAGGCACATCGCGACGGGTCGACCACGGTGCTGGTCGGCGTGGACGGTCGGCTGGGGGGAGCGATCGAGTTGCGGGCCGCCGTGCGAGCCGAGGCCCGTTCCATTGTTCGCGGCCTCCGCGATCGCGGAATCAAGCACGTGGCCATCATTTCCGGCGACCACGACGCACCCACGCGCAAGCTGGCTGAATTCCTGGGAATGGACCGTCACTTCGCTCAGGTCCTTCCAGCCGACAAGGCGGAAATCGTCGAACGTCTCCAGAAAGAGGGCCGGAAGGTCTGCTTCGTCGGCGATGGAATCAACGACTCGATTGCTCTTAAAAAGGCGGACGTGTCGATCTCGCTCCGGGGCGCCTCGACGATCGCGACTGACACCGCGCAGGTCATTTTCCTGGAAGGCGGCCTGTCGAAGCTCTGCGAACTGCGCGACATCGCACGCAACCTCGACCGCAACGTCAACCGGAGCTGGTCGATGATCGTCGCGCCGAATGTCTCCAATGTGATCGGCGTATTCACGATGGGCTTCGGCATCATGTCGTCGGTCCTCACCAACAACGTCTCCGCACTGGCCGCGCTGGCAAATGGCCTGTTGCCCTTGCGCAAGGTTTCCGGCTCCTCGAAAAGCCAAACGCACGAGTTGCGGATCGCTCCCGACGAGGTCGAGGAACGAGATCGGCTGCCGCTCCCTCCCACGTCGGTCGCCCGACGGACAGAGGTATCCGCGACCCTCGGCGACGAAGCCCAAACTTCCGCGGTGTCTGCCTGAGATTCGCTTTCTCAGTAAGCTGAGACCCACCGAGCTTACAGGTTCCGAAGAAAGGTGACGAGATCGCGGATTTCCTCGGCAGTCAGCACCGTGTCGCGCGGATGCCGCTCGCGCTGGAACAGGTCTTCCAGCGTGCTGGCCCGCCCATCGTGGAGAAGAGGTTCCCTGCGGCTGACTCCACGAAGTGACGGAGGGTTGAACCGGCGGTTGCCGACCTCATCGATGAGCCCCACGTCAAACCGCTCTGGCGACGTGTACTCGGGAGGCGTGTGGCAGGCGTCACACTTCCGGTGTAGAAACAGCTCGCGGCCGCGGATGGCCGCCGCATCGACAGCACGTTCAGCACTCACCAGCGCCGGGGATAACGGTCGCAGCGTGCGGAGATACGCCGTGATCGCTTCTACCTGCTCGGCGATCGGTGCGGGACTCGGGGCGTGCATCGTCGTCTGGACTGAGCTGCGTACCTGATCCTCGAGTTTTTCCATCGAGCCGGTCCAGGTCCATGGGCCCGTTGAGCCGACACCGAGCAGCGACGGGATCTTCTTGGCAGCTCCATACGATCCATCACTGAGCGTATCGCCTTTCAGTCCGCATGTATGTCCGTCGGTGTGACAGCTATGACAGCTCATCCAGCCATCGTGGGAAAGCCGGCCGTTGAAGAAGAGACGCTCACCGCGATCGGCAAGGCTCATCTCAGGAGCAGGCCCCAGGGAAATGCAGGCAGAATTCCGGCCGTTGTCGATCTCGATGATGGAAACCGTATCGTCCAGACTGTTGGCGATGTAAACAACTTTCCCATCCCGGCTCACTGTCATCGCACCGGGCCGTTGGCCTACTGCGAGTCGAAGTGGTGGCTGACCAGGGCCCTTTGCAATAGCCACTTCATTCACGCCTCCCAGCGCGACGATCAGGCGACCCGTGGAATTCACCACCAGGCCAGACGGATCAGCGGCTCCCTTGCCCACATCGCCGAGCTCGAACAAGCGGCTGCCTTGCAGCAGATCGGTTTGGGGATTCAATACGGCATCGAGCTGGAGTACGCGAAGGTGATTGCTGATCAGAAGTCCCCAATGCAGATCATCGAATGTACTTCGCGCCAGGGGATTCAGTGCTTGATGCGCGACCACCAGAGTCTTGCCGTCAGCGGCCAGGGCCAGTCCTCGAATGTTGTGCGCCGGGAGTGACCTGACCGATTCCAGTGATCGCCGCCGTGCGTCAATCAAGGCGAGCTTGCCGCCAAAGGCATCGGCCACGACGAGTTGGGACCCGTCAGGAGAGGCGACCATCTCACGCGGGCAGAATGGAAGGTCCAGTGACTCGATGTGTTTTAGCGACGGCTCGTCCGCAGACAATCGGCTGTCTCTGAGCTCATAGAATGTCAACCGACGCGACCAGCGCGAAGCCACGGCGCACCATGAACCATCGTGCGAGACCACGATGCGGACAGGGTCCGGGCTGACGGGAACTCTGGCAACAACCTGGATCGTCTCGGCATGAGCGCTCAGCAACAGAAGGCTGTTCTCGGGCGGATCGACGGCAAGGACATGACGGTCATCCGGCAAGGCCGCGATGTCCGCGAGGCCGCGGCCGACATCATATTCAGCCAGAACACAGCGCGTCGCGGGATCGATCACGGAGAGACTGCCGCTTTGCCGGTTGGCCACCAGCAAGCGGCTATTGCCGTTGACCAGGACAATCCCCACCGGCCGGCGAATCCGCGCTGGGATCGACTTGGCGTCCACACGTTTCGCCACTCCGTCGCTACAAAGGCCCCACCGTCCAGGGAGCAGGACCAGTACCGGGAGAATCCAGAGCACGACCGCGGCGGATCGGGGCGTCGTCTTCATGGCGGATTTGCCTGTCGAACCTGGTTCCGATCAGAAACTCGTGAGCCGTGCTCGAAGTACCTCGATGGCCTTCGTCAAGTCCGCATCGCTCCAGGGGTCGAGTGTGCTTTCGTCACCACCGGAGAAGGCAGACGGCCTGGGCGACCTTCGCTCGCGGGAACCGGCCTTGCGTGGTGAGACAAGAAAGTCGGGTGTCACGCCTCCAACAGCCTCTTGCCCTCTTCGTTCCGGCGCCAGGCGCAAGGTATCCGGGGGAGCATCGCGATGTGCTGGTGGAGCAACGAGAGGGTGGCCGTCGCCGCGTTCGAGCCGCGCCGTGATCATGCTCAGATACCAGGCTCCGTCACCGACGCGGAGAGTGGATCTCAGCCCCTCCCTTTCAAGAGTGTCCGGGCGCGAACCGCGTGCAACCCAGGCACCTTGGGTCGCGGTGCCAACCACGATGGCCCGGTGATTGTCTTGCAAGGCTGCCGCCAGCCATTCCGCAGTCTGACCGGTTTCCTGGTTCACGAGAGCGACGATGGGCCATCCCCGGAACAGGGCTTCCGGCGTTGCATCATAAGTGGTTACCCGCTCGGCCTCGTGAACCCGGCCAATCCGGCCATGGTCGAGCAGGCTGTCCGCCAGCAGGACCGTGGGATGGAGCTGGCTCGACGAGACCCCGCGCAGATCGAGAATCAAGGCGTGCAGCTTCTCTTCCTGAAGCTCCTGGGCAACCTTGCGGAGTTCGTGCGGGGTACTGGCGGAGATCTCGCGGATGCGAAGGTAGCCGATCGAGTCATTTCCACTCAGACAATACTCCCACTCGCCCGAGGATCTCCTTTGAATGCCTGTGATCGTGGGGATGAACAGCGGTCCACGGGTTGCGACCAACGACCGGGGCTTTTTTTCGCCGGGCTGCCGGACCGCAACGCGGACATCGGTCCCGTCTGCGCCGCGCAGCCGTTCAACGACTTCTCTGAGCATCATGTCCTTCGTATCGACCCCGTCAACTTGTTCGATCCGATCCTCTTGCTTCATGCCCGCTCGATCCGCGGGACCGCCCGGCACGAGGCCCGCGATAACGGTTCGCTTCTCCTTCTGATCGTAACGCACTTGAATATGAATGCCAACGTAGCGATTACCCTGAAATTGTTCTTGAACCTCTTGCTCCTTGGCCGGGATGATTTCTGCGCCTCCGGGAACGCTGGCCAGCAGCCCATTCAACAGTGCGACCCCGAGATTCTCGGTCCGACTGCTTTTCGCCGGCCTGGAAGGCCAGAGTTCCACGAGCAGTGCTGTGAACTGCTCGGGAGTTGTCAGTGCGGAGACGCGCTGGCTCAGGCCGGGCGGTCCAGGCAAGCCCGCGGCCTCGTACAGGGCCTTGATTCCGGCCAGGATCATCTGCTGGCGAGCGGGGGGATCGAGGTGATGCCGCAAGACGGTTTCGGTGATGTCCTGAATTTGCTTACCAAGCTCATGCGGGCCTTGCTGTTCGGCCGCCGGCGGCCCGTTTGAGGCCGCGGTCACTTTTTGAAGACCGCCAGCGAGCAGAAGTATGCACGCGAGACCAACCAAAATGGCCGACGGGTTGCGAACCATGACCGCAGCTCCATGCCCGAGGTAACGCAAGGCTTCACATCAGGACCAGGCATTGAATCTAACCACTGCTTGGTCAGAAGTCACGCTCGATAGCGCGGGCGATCCACGGCGACTGATTGACGGGGCTGAGTGCGTGGGCCAGTCACTCTCACGGCTGCCCAGGTGAAAAATGTGGAGTGACGGACTCAGTCGTCGGGAATGAGAATAGGCCCGGGGGCACCGCAGCCAGGAAGGTGCTTACGGATCAGTTGGGCGAGTTGAATCCAGTCGATCGGCTTGCAGATGCAATCATTGCAGCCCATCCTCAGGCTATCGAGAAGGTGATCATCGCTCGAGTGGGCGCTGAGAGCCAGGATCGGACCACGGTAACCACCCTCGCGGATGCGGCGAGTCGCCTCGTAGCCGTCGATGATCGGCATCTCGAGATCCATTAACACCAAATCGAAGGGGTTTCCCACCTGGTAAGCTGTCAAAACAAGCTTCACGGCATCTCGGCCGTTACTAACGCCGACGACCTCCAGCCCAAGCAAGTTGAGCTGTCTCGCGAAAATCGGGTGCATATCGAGGTTGTCTTCGGCCAGCAGGACGCGCGGCGGCAATTCAGGAATCAGGATTGATTCCTCGTGTTCCGACGCTGTTGGCTCCAGCGGGGAACTCGGCGCGATGCTATTCGCCACGGAGGGTTCAACCTTGGCCATGGCTTCCCGATGCTGCGGACGGTCGTGCACTTCTCCGGCAACAACGATCCCCGGTTCACCGCAACCGGCGGGGTCGCCGTTCGGGGAGACAGCAAGCTTGGCAGCGTGCGAGCAACTTGGCTCTGGGTACACGTGCGTTAATCCCTCTCCGTCCTGGGAGTTGAACGCAATTAGACGAAACACTGGTAGGTCGTGCTAAACCTGGCGTACTGTACCGAGCAGGGAGGCAATGACTTCGACTCTCGACCAGCAACAGCGCTTGGCCCGCCATGGATACCGTAACATCCTGACACGGGCCTATGAAATGCAAAACGCGGCGACACAGTACTTTTCGCATGTCGCCATGATCCTGTCACCACTCCACGCGGCGACAGTAAAGACTCCCTTATGTTTAAATCACGTTTTTCAAGGTTCGTCAATATGTCCGGCCAAAACCTATGACGGACGACAGGCCAGAAGGTCCCCGCTGGAACCGCACAAATATACCTCGAATCAGTTAATGGCAGTAACAAGTGCTCAATCTCATGATCCTAATAGAATCAGCGTTTGATCGGCCCACCCGACCTGGCAGATCGCTCTACCCTACTGATGGATCAAGAGTTAAGATGAGATTCCGTCATTGGAGAGCATCACGCCCCCCGGGACGGGGAGTGGGTCAATTTGGTCTGTTACCAGGACTTCCGGCGGCCCGCTGCCCGGCTGGCTATCGGTTTTAACAACCCAAGCGAGTCTCCGCGATGAAGATTTCCAGGATGAGGCTGATTGCGCTGGTGTTGATGGCAAGCATGGGACTGCATTGCTCGCCTGCCTTTGCGGCTGCGGACGACCAGTCAAGTGAGAGCAATCGAGAAAGCACAATCCGTGAGTCGGTCGTCAAGATCACGGCGACCTTGCGTTATCCCGACATCCTCAAGCCCTGGACCAAGCAAAGCCCGCGCGAAGCCAGCGGAACGGGGGTAGTCATTGGCGGCAAGCGGATTTTGACCAACGCTCACATGGTCACCTACGCGAGTCAGCTCAATGTGGAAAGTCAGCAGTCCAGCGATAAACTGACGGCCACGGTCGAAGCGGTGAGCCCGGGGATGGACCTGGCGGTTCTCAAGCTCGACGATGAATCGTTTTTCGACAAGCGTCCCCCACTGGTCCGTGTCCAGTCGCTTCCCGAGGTCAAGGACACCGTGGTCGTTTACGGCTACCCCCAGGGCGGCTCCACCCTGTCAGTCACCAAGGGGATCGTATCCCGGATCGAGTTCTCCGGTTACAACGACGGAGTGACCGGTTTGCGAATCCAGGTCGATGCGGCCATCAACCCTGGGAACAGCGGCGGACCTGCCCTGGTTGACGGCAAGATGATCGGCCTGATCTTCAGCAAGCTCACTCAGGCCGACAACATCGGCTACATCATTCCGGCCGAGGAGATCGAGCTGTTCCTCAGGGACATTGCCGACGGCAAGTACGAAGGCAAGCCCGCCATGCACGACTCGCTGCAAACCTTGGAAAACCCCGCGATTCGGACCTTTCTGCGGCTCGACAAGAAGGCGCAGGGGATGGTCGTGCACTCGCCGGCGGAGCCGAAGCCCGATTATCCGCTCAAGACCTGGGACCTGATCACCAAGATCGGCGATGTGGAGATCGACAACGTCGGCATGGTGAAGATCAAAGACAATCTTCGCCTGCAATTTCAGTACTTGATTCAAAAAACCGCCAGGAACGGGAAGCTGCCGCTGACGATCATCCGCCAGGGCAAAGCTCAGGGTATCGAGCTGCCTGTCGTCACGCGGTGGCCGATGCTCGTGGAACCGCTCCAGGGCCATTATCCCTCGTATTTCGTCTACGGTCCGCTGGTCTTCTCGACGGCCAGCCGCGAGTTCTGCAACACGCTCGAGCAGCAAGGAAGAGGCATTGCGGCGGCCTTGGCGGTCATGGGCAGCCCGCTGGTGACACGCCGCGGTGACCGCCCCGCTTTCGACAGTGAAGAGCTTGTCGTGATCACCTCGCCGATGTTCCCGCACGCGATCTCCAAGGGGTATGACAACCCATTCTCCAAGGTCGTCAAAGAAGTCAATGGAGTGAAGGTGAAGAACCTTCATCACTTCGTCGAGTTGCTGCGTGACACCAAGGACAAGTACACGACCATCGTCTTCGACGACCGCTACTCCGAAAACCTCGTCTTCGAGCACCAGGCTGCACTCAAAGCCACCGACGAGGTTCTTTCCGACAACGGCATTCGCGAGCAGGCCTCGGACGACTTGCTTGCGGTGTGGAAGACCCGGAAATCCGGCACCAGCGGAGGCGCCCATTGAAACTTGCTGGCAAGGTCTCCCTGATCACGGGTGCATCCCGGGGCATCGGGCGAGCCATCGCCGTGCGTCTTGGTCGGGATGGTGCCGCCGTGGTCGTCAACTACTCCGGCAACGAGCAGGCAGCCCATGAGACAGTCGCCGCCATCGAAACCGCAGGCGGGCGAGCCATTGCCGTGCAGGCCGACGTGGGGAAGGTCGCCGACCTGGATCGCCTGTTCGACGAGACGCTCCAGCAGTTCGGCAGGCTGGACATCCTTGTCAACAACGCAGGCATCATGTTCAACAAGCCGATTGCCGAGGTCACCGAGCGCGAGTTCGACCGGATCTTCGCCGTGAACGTGAAGGGGACGTTCTTCGCCTGTCAGCAGGCAGCCAAACGGATGGCGGACGGCGGGCGGATCATCAACTTTTCGTCGTCCACGACCGTCATGATGCTGGCAACCTACGGCGCCTACGTGGCCACCAAGGGCGCCGTGGAGCAGATGTCGCATATTCTTGCAAAAGAACTGGGACAGCGAGGCATCACGGTCAACGTCATTTCGCCGGGACCGACCGACACGGAACTTTTCGGGCAGGGCAAGACCGAGCAAGACAAGCAGCGGTTTGCCCAGATGGCCGCCCTGGGAAGGCTTGGGCAGCCGGAAGACATCGCCGACGTGGTGGCGCTCTTGGTCAGCGACGAGGCCGGCTGGATCACCGGCCAGAATATCCGGGCCAACGGCGGGACGATCTGAAACGCCGAGAACCTCCTGCGCTCGACTCTGTACAGGACACGAGCCTTGCGGGTTGCCTGCTTTGCAAGGTCGGGTTCTGCTCCTGGTTTGGAAAACCACCTCTGCCGCCGAATCACGAGCCAATTCCAAGAACGCACGCACGAGCTGGACAACCTGGCCGCAAACTCAATAGGGCGGGATCGCGTGGCTCCTTCGCGTCACCTCTTGACGATCCGTGACATTTCTTGCATAACAAATTCATGGAGTTTCGATGGCATGAGTGGAATATTGAGCATATTTGCACTCATGGAGTCTTACCCGAGGAAGCCGAGGCCGTTGTCCGCCATGCCGTCCGGCCGTACCCGAGAAAAATCGAAGACGACAAGTGGCTGGTCTGGGGCAAGGGAAGGGGTGGACGTTTTCTCCAGGTCATCTTCGTACTCGATGAGGATGAATCGGTTTTCGTCATCCATGCTCGCCCTTTGACCGAGCGGGAGAAACGAAGATATCGCCGTGGGAGACCATAGATGAAGCAGAAGCCGTATTCGCAGATGACGTCGGCGGAACTTGCAAACGTAACACAACGGTTCGACCAGGAGTTCGTTGCCGACGAATCCCGCCCGCTCACCGAGGATGAGCAAAGCCAGTGGACTCGGGTCAAGGCCAGGCGAGGGCGGCGTAAGGTCGGCGAAGGGTTCCAACGCATTTCAGTAAGCATCGAATCGGGACTGCTGAAGCGTGTAACGGCCCTTGCGAAGGAACGTCGAATCAGTCGATCCCAACTGTTCGCTCAGGCCCTTCAGGACGAATTGGCTCGAAATCGGGACCACGGCGGAAACTGAGTTCCGAATCTCGAGAGAAAAAGAAGAAAGGGACAGCCATACTTTCGAGAAGAGGGAAGAAGCAGAACACATCGTTATCACACAATGCATGCTCGAGAAGCCGGCGGACACAACGGGACCATTCTTATAGATTATTTATTAATAATATAACATGAATTTTAAAATGGTCCTGTGTTCATAGCGCTTGACATGAGCGGGCGGCACGATGGTTAAAAGCCCGGTCCTGCCGGATGGGATTCACGGCTTCTGCGGCTTCACCATTCCCAGGTCCAGGGGCTCTGCCTTGGGGGCGGCTGCGGATCGTACCTGGAAACGATGCCTCCAGACGAGCCCCTCGCCGTGCTGGAAAAAGCGGGCCGTCAGCGCGTAGTCTCCCGCAGGCACGTCGTCGATCCGGAACGAGCCGTCGCGGCCGACGGTGGCCGAGAAGTACGGGCGGGTTTCGCCGGATTCCGCCGCGGCGGACTGGACGTCGACCACTGCGAAGTTCCAGCGCAACTTCTCGTTTAGCCCTTCCGGCGGTTGGAGCTTGCCGATGACGGCCTTGCCGGTTCCCCCGAGGTCAATGTGAACCGTCTTCCCTGGTGGAAACTCCGCGGCGATCTTGCACGAGGAGCTGACCTCGCTAGCACCCTGGTCTATCAGCAAGGTGAAGCCCCGACCGATCCGTCCTTTGCCAGGGAGGACACGCTCGAAGACAAACCGCCCATCCGGCCCGGTGGTTGATTCATGTTGAGTGAAGATGTTCGGCGCGTTCCTCCCGATAGGGTTCACCCGGCTGACATCGAGCGTGAGCGGGACATGGGCGGCCGGCTTTGGTCCGACGCGGTAGGTGCCTTCGACCCTGCACCACGGCTGCAGGCGGATAATTCGCGTGAGGTCCCAGTCTGCTGTCGACAGGATGTGAGCAAATCCGTCGGGATGAGTGATCACGAGTTGAAATTCGCCGTCCTGGGCTGGGAAGTGAAAGCGGCCGGTCTCGTCAGTGGTTGCCCGCGCAGAGTAGGTTTGGGAATCGCTGATATCGCCGTTAGCGATGTGAATTTGCGAGCCGGCCACACCGAGAGCCACCTTGGCCCCGACCGCGGGGAGGAGACGCGAAGTCACGACTTTCGCGACCACGTTTTTGCCCTTGGTCAACTCGAAATCGATCGTGACATTCCCCTCGTCGCTCTTGATGTCGCGCGAGACCGCGGCCTTGTAGCCGTCGGCCTCGATGCGGACCAGGTTCGCGGTTTCGCCTCGATCGTGACGCAACTGATACTGGCCGTCGGAGGCCGAAAAGCTCTCCCGATGGGCCCAGGACATCTGCGTGGTATTGAATCGAACGCCTGGGATGACGCGGAATTCCTTGATGGGTTTCTTCGTGACGGCGTCGATGACCTTACCCGAGATGACGAGAGGCGGGGGCGTTCGGAAGACATACCCCTTGGCGCGAGCGATCAAGGGTTGTCTCTGCAACTGCATGCCGCTGGGAGGACAGATATCGGCTTCGAATTCGTCGAGAGGTGCTTCGTTCCAGACCCAGAGTCCATTCCCGTCTGCATACTGGCTGACGTGGTTGAACTCGAAGTACTGGAACTGGCCTGCGCCGGCGCTGGAAGAAGATGCGAGCTCGGGGAACCGGCTTGCCCTGCTCATCCAGCACCTGGATGCGCACCGTGCCGCCGGGCTTCATCCGGAAGTCGACCGGTCCCATGTCCGCTGCGACGTTCCGCTCTTGCATGTCCGTGGCCTTACCCTTGGCGGACACCACAATCCTGGCGGAGCGCGGCTCGCAACCGACCAGCGTGTAAACTCCATCGCTCCCCGTTCGCGCTTCGCGGATATCGTTGGCGAACTTCGTGCGCACCAGGGCCCCGGCAATCGGCTTACCAGCCTCGTCGGTGACGGTGCCGGCCACCGTCAAGCCGCGCTCCAGGACAATCCTGGCAGCCGGTTCTCGGCCGCTTTCGATGCCGAATTCCGCACGCGGCATCGGTCGTTGAAACGGTTTGAACCGCGGGTGATCGACCGATACCTGAACTTCACCCATCGACGCGGGCACCGAATCGAATCGCCATTTCCCGGCAGCATCGGTCTTGATGTTTGTGCCGACCCCCAGTTGCTGAAGGTCTCCCGGACGTTTCTTGAATTCGATCCAGGGCGCAACCCTGGCACCCTCGACAGGCTTTCCCTCCGGGTTGACGAGGATTCCCCCCACCGACCAGCCAGCCTCGAGCTCGGCCGTGAACCGGGGCGGGATCGGCTGTTGATGGCTCTCGGACGACCAGCTCGCCCAGTAGGGCCCGTACCCGGGCGTCGTGATGTCCACGTTGAAACGCTGTGGCGGCCGAGGAAGGTCGATGACCAGCCGCCCCGCGGCATCCGTTGACAGGACGGAACCGTACTTGGCCCGCCTGAGGAACGTGCCGGTGCGGACCTGATCCGCGGTGGGCAGAGGATCGGTGCGCACCTCGACCCGGGCGTTCGGGATCGCCTTGCCGCCGGGCCCGACGACGCGGAGCTCAAACTCCCTGCTCTCGCCGTCCGATGTTTTACCGGTCCTGACCTCGGACCGGCGCTGGGTTGGGGCTGCTGAGCCGGCCGAGGAATTCTGCAAAACAGCCGAATTCACCGTGCCGGCGGCGCGAAGATGAGGTACCGACACGACGGCCAGCCCAATCAATGCCCAGAGCAGCCAGGCACCGGGTGCGGAGCGGATGGGCCGCTCCATATCCAGCAATCTGCGCAGCAGCGCGGCATTCAGTAACGAGGCGAGCACCCATGCCGCCCAGCGGTCTCGCGCGGAATTGGCGTATGCGATCATGACATTCAACATCGCCCTGTCCTCCCGTGGAAGACTCTGTCCGCTTCCCATTCGCAGCGCTGGTTCAGCGACCGTTTCTTGGCGTCGATGAGCTTCTGGAGCGAGTCGAGAGCCTCATCGCAAAGCGGCATCCTTTCGACGATGTGAACCAAGAGCGGGCCGGTCACGCCTTCGACCGCATTGGTCAACAGGGTGTCGGCGGACTGGTAGGTCGCAAGCGCATTCTGAGCCGGGCGGTACACGAAGCCGTTTCCCACCCGCGTGGTCGACACGCAGCCCTTGTCAACCAGTCGCTTGAGCAAGGTCTTGACCGTGGCGGGCGTGCAGGAGTACTCCGAGCCAGCGATCGTATAAACCTCGCGGGCCATCGCCTTGCGTAACTCCCAGATGATCTTCATGACCTTCCACTCGGCCCTGCTCAGATCCTTTCGCTCTTTGGAGTTCATCGAACGGCCTCGTGGGCTTCACTCGGACAAATCAGCGACCAGGAACCTCGAAGCTTTCCGACGCTGCGCACGACATTGATTAATGTGGTCGAATCGCGTACGTTTGTCAAAGACGGCGCGCTCGATCGGATTCTCGTTTTGTGTTCTTAGGTCGCAGCGTGCTCGGTACGTCGGCGTTGCGCGGACGCATCCGACCCAACTTGCCTGCCTGGCCCGCTTCGCGTCCCAACTCACTACGTCCAGCCGGTAATTCAAGCCGGAATTCGCCTCCGGCTCCCCTTCCCCTTCGGAGGCCCAGCCCCCCCGGATTCCCCCATTCCTTGAGTGGTGGAGATCGGCGAGGACTCCCCATTCCCCGACCAAATGGATCGACGAATCTTGACCGTCGGTCTACGATAAAGATATCTCACATCCCCCATTCCTCTCACACGCAAGGGGGTCTCACATGGCGACAGCATTGCAGCACGACCTGGTTTCTCCACGGATCGAGCAACGATTGCGAAGCGGTGAACTCACCAGTTCGCAGGTTGAGGCGTTTCGCGAATTCCTGGACCGGGTGGATCGCGATCTGCTTCATCATCGGATCATCACCGAGAATGCCTACACCCGCTGGTTCCGCGACGGACAGGCCTCGGACGCCGAGCTCGTTCACTTCGTGCGCCAGTTCTCGGTGTTCTCCAATCAGTTCCTGGTCGCGGCCTTGCTGCGGGTGATCAATGCCCCTGCGCTCCAGCAGGCGCGGGCGGCTAAGGAAATTCTCATGAACGAACTCGGGGTCATCTACCGGCGGACCGACGGTAAGGCGTCCGTGTCCAGGACCGATGACGAGGCGACCAAGGACCGGGAAGGCGACCCCGATCTGGTGAGCACGGAAGGCACGGTCGATGGCGGCACCTTCCGGTTTCGCGCGGCTCACTTCGAGTGGCTGCTGGCCGTTGGCGAGGCGCTCGGGCTCGGTTTTGATGACATGGGCAAACGCCGGCACGGTCGGCCTTATACGCACCGGTTCTGCGACGAGCTCCAGCGGCTTTATGGCAACGAAGACACCGCGATTGCCGAGGGGGCTAGCTTTGCCGTGGAGAACTGGGCCGCGGCGGGCTTCTGGCAAGAGCTGGAAGACGGCCTGCTTCAGATCAAAGCGGCCCGTCTGCCCGGCCTGAAAGTTGCTTTCTTCACCTGGCACAACCGCGTCGAGGCCCAGCACGCCGGTCATACGCTGGATGAGCTCGAAGGCGTGTTCTTCGAACCCCACTTTGACAAGGCGCGTTTCTTCCAGGGGGCACGCGAAGTTCTTGACGCCATCGCTCTCTTCTGGGACGGCCTGGAAGACGATCGGTTGCATGGTCTGAGCGGTTGACACAAGCAGGATGGTGATTGGTTTCGCAGACGGGCAGATGTGCAACCTGGAATACCACAGGTCGAAAGGCGGCTCGCATGCCCACCGATGCCATGACACTGAAGCGTATCGACCATGTTCGGATGTTCGTGGGTAATGCGCGGCAGTCGGCGTATTTCTATAGAAATGCGTTCGGCTTCGAGGTGATTGCTTACGGGGGCCTGGAAACCGGAATGAAGCACGAGGCGTGCTACGTTCTGCGCCAGGGGCAGATCACGTTCGTGCTGGCCTCGCCCCTGGTCGCCGATCACTCCGAGGGGCATCGACTGGTGCGGCACGGTGACGGCGTTCAAACCATCGCGCTGGAAGTGGATGACGTTCAGGCAGCGTATGAGGCGGCCGTGGCGCGGGGAGCCCGCGCGGCATCGCCACCGCGAACCGTCGAGGACGAGCACGGCGCCATCGATCTGGCGGAAATTCACGCCTATGGAGACACAACGCATACGCTCCTGAACCGGTCGCGCTATGGTGGAGTGTTCGCCCCGGGATTCAAGCCGCTTGATCCGGATCGGTACAGTCCCCGCACGTTCCATCCCGTCGGTCTGCGGGCCATCGACCACATCGTCGCCAACGTCGAGGAAGGCAAGATGGGCGACTGGGTGGATTACTACAGCAAGATCATGGGCTTTTCGCTGCTGGCGAGCTTTGATGACAAGGACATCAGCACCGAATACTCGGCCTTGATGTCCAAGGTGGTTGCCGACGGCCGCGGTCGAATCAAGTTCCCCATCAACGAACCGGCCAGGAGCCGGCGCCGGTCGCAGATTGATGAGTTCCTGGAATACTACGGCGGCCCGGGCGTGCAACATATCGCGATGGCGACCGGCGACATCATCGGCAGTGTGCGAGCCATGGCCGCCAATGATGTCTCGTTCCTCAAAGTGCCATCAACGTATTACGACATGCTCCCGGAGCGGGTCGGTACGATCCGAGAAGACTTGCGCGAGCTGGCGGAGCTGGGTATTCTGGTCGATCGCGATGATGAGGGATACCTGCTCCAGATCTTCACCAAGCCCGTCGAGGATCGGCCGACACTTTTCTTTGAAATCATCCAGCGCCGGGGTGCGAAAAGCTTCGGCAAGGGGAATTTCAAGGCTCTGTTCGAAGCCATCGAGCGCGAGCAGGCGCGCAGGGGCACGCTTTGACGGATGACGCATTCACGGCTGGGAACAATCGTATGCGACGCCCGCTTCCCGAGGTCGCCAGCATTCGCGACTTCTACGCCTTCGAGCAGCACGTGGCGACATGCCGGCGCCATCGCGGGCTCGACATGGTTCCCGAGTGGTACCGCGTGCCCGTTTTCTATTTTTCCAACCCCGCTGGCATCGTCGCTCACGAAGCCGACGTCCGTGTTCCTCACGACTGCCAGGAACTCGATTACGAGCTGGAGCTGGCCTGCGTGATCGGCAAGATCGCTCGCGACCTTCCCGCCGACGATCGTGCGCTGGAGTGCGTCGCGGGGTTCACCATCATGAACGACTGGAGCGCGCGTGACCTTCAGCGCCTCGAGATGGCGGTGGGGCTGGGCCCGAGCAAGGGGAAAGACTTCGCAACCTCGCTCGGCCCCGAGCTGGTGTCGTTCGATGAGCTGGCCGACTGCTATCACGGGGGCCGGCTCCATCTCGAAATGACGGCCACGGTGAATGGCCGGGTACTCACACGCGGCGATTCGGGATCGATGTACTGGACCTGGCCTCAGATGTTAGCGCACGCCAGCCGTGACACCGTTCTGCGGCCCGGCGATGTGCTGGGCTCGGGCACGGTCGGCTCCGGCTGCATCCTCGAGCTCACGCCCCAGGTCGTCGGCGGCTGGCTCAAGCCCGGCGACGTTGTGGAGCTGGCAATTCAGCGGCTGGGAATTCTGCGGAATCGTGTGGTCGCGGCTTCGTGATCAAACCAGACCCGGGAGAGAAATTCATGCCGCCCTATCTGCGACTCGGATCGGTTCCCCGTAAACGGCATATCGCGCATTCCCACCAGCCGGGTTTCCGGGGTGAGGGGATCTATTATGAGGAGGTCGTGACTGTCGCCGGGTTCTCCCGGGCTTACAGCCTTGTTTACCACCTGCGTCCTCCGACCCGCGTGGTCCGCGTCGAGCCCGCCGGAACACTCGCGCTCGACCTGGTGGACCAGCCGGCGCTGCGGCACCATCATCTCAAGACGAAATCCATGCCGCGCGGAGGCGACCCGATCACCGGCCGGATTGTTTTGCTTGCCAACGAAGATGTCTCACTGGCCCGATGCCGCCCCGATCAGCCCCAGCAGGAACTCTTCCGCAATGCCGACGCCGACGAGCTGATTTTTGTGCACGGCGGCCGGGGGACATTGCAAACGATGTTCGGTCCCTTGCCATTTCGCGAGTATGATTACATCGTCATTCCGCGCTGCACAACCTATCGCCTGGAATTCGAGCGGGCAACCCAGCCCGACCTGCTGGTCATCGAGGCAGGCGGCAATGTGACAATTCCGCCACGGTACCTCAATCCGGACGGCCAGTTGAAGCTGGGGTCGCCGTACGGCGAGCGTGACTTACACGGACCGCGGGAAATCTCGGTCATTGATTCGGAGCAGGAAACGCCGGTTCTTGTGCGCGATGGCAGACGGTTAACGCGGTACACCCTGGCGAGCCATCCCTTTGACGTCGTGGGATGGGACGGAATGATGTATCCTTATACTTTCAACGCCGACGATTTCGAGCCGATCACCGGAACGGTTCATCAACCGCCGCCGGTTCAGCAAACCTTCGAGGCGCCGGGATTCGTGGTCTGCACGTTCGCCCCGCGAATGCTCGATACGCACCCCGAGGCCATCAAGGTGCCGTACGCCCACTCGAACGTCCAGGCCGACGAGGTGCTCTATTATGTTCGGGGCCAGTTCGGCAGCCGACGGGGTGTCGAGGAGGCGTCGATCACGCTTCATCCCCGAGGCATTCCCCACGGCCCGCATCCCGGCACGATTGCCGCCAGCCGTGCCGCGACCCGGACCGACGAGCTGGCCGTGATGGTCGACACCGTCCAGCCCGCTCCGCCTGACCCGCCAGGCCATGGACCTGGATGATGCTACTTATCCCTTGAGCTGGATCGATTGAATGATCATTGATATTTCGTCAGCCGATATTGTGAAGGTCTACCGGACACTGACGGAGGTGGTGACCCCCCGGCCAATCGCCTGGGTCACGACGGTTGATGCGGACGGCCGCGTCAACCTCGCGCCGTTCAGTTTCTTCAACGTCTTCGGCGCCAATCCGCCGGTTGTCGTCTTTTCGCCCGGCCTGCGCCGAGACGGTTCCAAGAAGGACACGTTGCTCAACCTCCAGGTCGTACCTGAATTCGTCTTGAGCGCGGCCGTGGAAGAGCTGGCCGAACCGATGAACGCAACGGCCAAAGAGCTGCCTCACGGCCAGAGCGAGGCGGAATACGCCGGACTGGCGCTCGCACCTGCGACCAAGGTCCGCCCGCCCCGAGTCGCCGCCTCGCCCGTCCACATGGAATGCCGGGTCAGGCAGATCGTGCCAATCGGAGACGGGCCGATCTCGGGCAACCTGGTGATCGGCGAGGTGCTCCTGATACACATTGACGACGCCGTACTCGATCCCTCCGGCCATGTCGATCCGCGCAAGCTTCGCACGATTGCCCGCCTCGGTGGCGATCACTATTGTCGCACCACGGACCTGTTCGAGATGAAACGACCGTGAGTCGCTGGAGACGGTGACAGTAGTCCGAAGGCACGCCCCTTCCTGTCGTGCAACCTGCCCACTGCTTCTTGCAATCCGCACGACCCGGAACGACCCCTGCGATGTCGGAACCGCCGGTACGTTTGCTGTAACTTCTTGAAGATGTGTCACTTGGATCATTGTGCCGGGGTCCGGCATGGAGCTTGCTTTTTAGCGTCTCTCAGTAACGCCAGTGCGTGCGAGCGCGAGGAGAGGCAAAGCCATGAACGACGCTGCATCCGTCTCTGATCGTCGACGATGAGCCAAGCATTCGACTGATGTTTCACACGGCGCTTCAATCGGCCGGCTACGATGCCGCGGAGGCCGGCGATGGCACCTCGGCGCTCGAGCGCATCCACGAGTCATCGCCCGATGTCGTCTTGCTGGACTTGAAGATGCCCGGAATGGACGGCATGGAAACGCTCCAGCGGTTACGCCAGCAGGGCGATAACACAGCCGTCGTGATTGTTACGGCACACGGCAGCATTACCGATGCCGTGGCCGCCATGAAGCTTGGCGCCGTCGATTTCTTGACCAAGCCAGTCACCCCCGATAGCCTGCGGCGGGTCGTACGCGAGGTTATCTTGCGGCATGGACGGCCCGAACCTCCAGTGCATGCGACACCCATTTCCGAGCCGCCGGCGCACATGCCGGTTGCCCAATCGCTGAAGCTGGTGGTGCCGCTCGCTCCGCCCGCCGTCGACCTGGCTCCCGTGAAACTCGCGATCAATCAGCGCGACCTCACCCGGGCTGAACAGTTGCTCGAATCCGTACTCGACCAGGCGCCTGATTCTCCCGAGGCAAACAACCTGCGAGGCGTGCTTCATGAGTGTATGGGCGAAACTCATCTGGCCTATCACTCGTACCGCACTTCCCTGGAATGCTCGCCTCATTACGCCCCGGCTCTCGAGAATCTGAAGCGCTATTGCGAGCAGTTCGGTCTCGACTTCCAGAGCAAAACGATCAATCCCTGCGCCGCTGAAACAGCGCTGAAGCAGCCGTAAATCGAATGGTTTGAATTTCATCCATTCACGCGGTGTTCAGAACTCGCGGTTGGTCAAGATTCCGGGTTGTGGAAGCGGGTACAGGCCATTTTTGCCGGGATGCACAGGTGCCGGCGAATTCATGGTCAAGTTATCGAGGCCCGGCGCGAACTCGTGGTCGTGGTTCAGTGCCTGGTCCCAGGTGACGATCTGGCCGGTATGGCTCGCCATCCGGCCCATGATCTGGACGAGGCTTGCCTCGGCGCCGCGCTTCGCCTCGTTGTAGGGCCGGTCCTGCCGGATCGCATCAATCAGGTGATCCCACTCGAGCTGGTAGGGGTTCGGCTCGGGCTGCGGGAACGCCCAGACAAGGTCGCTCTTGACGAGGTTATGCCCCTTGTAGATGCGGCACTTGGCCGGGGTGTGCATGTTGGTGGAGATGACCGCCGAACCCTTTGTGCCATGGGCGTAGCTGGCAAACTCGCCATGACATCCGGACATGTTGCGAGCATTCATGAACAGATTTGTGCCATCGGCGAACGTGTATTCGACCGAGTAATGATCAAGATTCTGGTCGACATCGTCACCACGGTAATACCGCCCCCCCATGCCCATGGCGCGGACTGGCCATGAACCCTTCATCCAGCAACACTCGTCAATATTGTGGCTTGTGTAGTCGTGCACCAGGCCGCCGCTGGCCCAGAAGAAGCTCAGGTAATTCCGGATCTGGTAGAGCAACTCGCTCATCTCCGGCGGCTTTGGGCCGGTGAATCCCGCGGGTGCCACCAACCGGTAAGTCTTCATGCAGGTGATCTCGCCGATCTGACCATTCCTCAATCGTTCGAGGAGTGCCTTGCGGGCATCGCAATGCCGGCACATCAGACCGACGCCCACCTTGAGGTTCTTCCGGGCGGACCGTTCCGCGAGTGCAATCATCTTTCGCGTGCTCGGACCGTCAACGGTCGTCGGCTTTTCCATGAAGACGTTGATGCCCTTGTCGATGGCGTGACCGAAATGGACCCAGCGGAACGCGCAGGGCGTCGTCAAGAGCACGACATCGCCGGGTTTGAGGCAATCCATGGCTTTCTGGTAGGCGTCGAAGCCAAGGAACCTCCGGTCGGGTGGAACATCCACCTGGGCGGGATCATAGCCCGCGATGGAGCGATCCGGTGAACCATTCCCAGCATCGCCGCCAATCGACGTGAGAGCCTCGTAACTGCTCTTGAGCCGGTGCTCGAACACGTCGGCCATGGCCACCAGCTTGATCGGGCCGCTTTTTGTTGCTAGCGCGTTGGCCGCGGCGCCGGTGCCGCGACCTCCGCAGCCAACCAGCGCAATCTGGATCGTATGGTTCTCACCGGCATGCACCGCCGGAATGGCGACCCCCGCCAGGGCCGACGTAGCGGCGACTCGTCCCGTGTTCTCGAGAAATGCGCGCCGTGACGCACCTGGATGTTCAGAGCCCTTCATAAGTTTCTCCTTCGGCGGGTGAGAGTACCGGCGGATGTGCCGGAATCTGGGGACGCTACCTTTGCGTCGGGGTGTTTGCTCACCTCATCTTTACCACCCAGGCTCGGCAGTTCAACATCCCAGGATTCCCTGAACTCAAAGAAGCTCCCATCCTCGGCAAGATCGAACGCCGGGCTAGTATGGCGGATCTTGAGATTGCGGGCACGGACCGTGCTAGCAAGTATTCGCCTGAGTCCATTCACAGATCTTATGCTCAACATGGCAATCGAGCTGCGTCATGGCGATCAGCGAACGCACCATGCGTGCGACTTTCCGGAGCGACGTGCCAGCCCGGCTGGACCGCTTGCCTTGGAGCCGATGGCACTGGATGGTTGTGATCGCCCTTGGCATTACATGGATCATCGATGGCCTCGAGGTCACGATGATGGGGGCAGTCAGCAATGTGCTGCAGGAGCCAGAAAGCCTTCATTTCAGCGGCGCTCAGATCGGCTTGCTGGCGACGGCCTACCTGGTGGGGGCGGTTCTCGGAGCCTTGATTTTCGGGTATTTGACCGATCGGCTTGGTCGCAAGAAGCTCTTCACGGTGACTCTTGGCCTTTACCTGGTAGCCGCGTTCCTGACGGCGATCTCCTGGAATTTTGCTAGCTTTGCCGTTTTTCGGTTCCTGACTGGCGCAGCGATCGGCGGTGAATACTCGGCCATCAACTCGGCGATTGACGAGCTGATTCCAGCACGCGTGCGGGGATGGGCTGATCTGGCGATCAATGGCACGTTCTGGCTGGGCTCGGCCGCCGGATCGCTGGCGAGTTTGGTTTTCCTGGACCGAAGATTCTTGCCCATCGATCTCGGCTGGCGGCTGGCGTTTGGTCTGGGGGCCGCGCTCGGGCTGGTGATCATCGCCCTGCGCAGACACATCCCCGAGAGCCCGCGCTGGCTCTTGACCCATGGCCAGCCCGAGGAGGCCGATCGGATCGTGGCCCGGCTCGAACAGCAGATCCAGGAAGAATCGGCCGGAGGTTCACTCCCCGAGGCGAAAGGCTGGATCACCATCCGGCAGCGTGATGCGATAGGCTTTTCCGAGCTGGCTGGCGTCATGATCCGCCAGTACCTCAGGCGCACCATTCTCGGTCTTTCACTGATCGTCTCGCAGGCCTTCCTTTATAACGGCGTGTTCTTTACGTTCCCGCTTGTGCTTCGCAAGTTTTATGGAATCGCCCCGGATCGCACGGGTCTTTATCTCTTGCCTTTCGCTCTTTCCAATTTTCTTGGTCCGCTCTTGCTCGGCAGGTTTTTCGACACGGTCGGCCGCAAGCCGATGATCGGTTCGACCTACACCATCTCGGCAATCTTGCTCGCGGTGACGGGCTATCTCTTTCTGGGGGAACACCTGTCGGCCACGACCCAGACGCTCTTGTGGGCGATCATCTTTTTCTTCGCGTCGTCCGCGGCGAGTTCCGCCTACTTGACTGTCAGCGAGATCTTCCCCGTCGAGCTTCGAGGCATGGTCATCGCCCTCTTTTTTGCCTGCGGCACACTGGTCGGCGGCACACTGGCGCCCTGGCTCTTCGGGACGCTCATCGACTCGGGTTCCCGTCGCCTGCTATTCTACGGCGACCTCTTCGGCGCGGCACTCTTGCTCGGCACGGTCGGCGTTGTGGCCGCCTTTGGCGTCAAAGCCGAGCGCAGCTCACTCGAAGACATCGCCCAGCCGCTATCGGCCGTGGAAGAGGAGACCGCAAACCTGTCGTGAGTCTGCTCTGCGGAACTCGAGATCAGGTTACAAGTGCACTGCATGGAACCGGGTCAACAAGACCATGCCACGAGACCATTGGGAATGGCATAATCAGGGAATCGGCCGAGAGGGCGATCACGACGACGATTCCTCGCGAAATCGGCAGATCGATGAGGATTTTGATCGATTGCGGCTGCCTGCGCCACTCGCCAAGGTTTCGGACCTGATCCTGTCCGGAACTGTCCGGAGCCTCCGCCATGGACTGTGCGACTCAACCCGTGTCCTTCCAGTATGTTCAGCGGCTCGCGCATCGCTGTCAGTTCTTCGCCCTGCGCTGGGAAACGGAGTACACGCCATGCACGGGAATCACCGCGGTCACTCGGCAGGAGCGGCGATACTTCGGAAACCGGGGGCTGATGATCGCGCCCTGGCAGTCGCGAATGACTGCGTCCACGACGGCTCTCGATCAAGGGCGCGTCGTGAATCTCGAATGTCCATTTCGGATCGTTGGCCCGTGTGCCCATGGCGCGCGCGTGGAAGTGCTGAGCACGCTCCCCTGCGAGCTCATGCCGGTTGTCTATCTGGCCGTCGAGGGAGCGTTTCAAGGGTTTCCCACCCCGTACGATACACCTGGACTGGCACGCGATACCCTGGTTTTTGGAGCGGCGGTCGCGGAGTTTCTTGCCAAACTTGGAGCCACGAGCCGCCAGTTCGTGTGGGGAGCCGACTGGCAAATGGTCCCCGCGCTGACCCTTCTACGCGGCCGGCACCACA
Source organism: uncultured Planctomycetaceae bacterium (assembly GCA_963797295.1). GTDB lineage: Bacteria > Planctomycetota > Planctomycetia > Isosphaerales > Isosphaeraceae > Aquisphaera. The sequence continues at coordinate 137,556 of CAWCPP010000045.1, read as the reverse complement.
CGGTTCTGACGCTGCACAACGAGTTCGATGCCTGGCTGGCCCGCGAAGCGTTCGACTTTGGCGGTGGCCTGTATCCGTCGTTTCAAGGACCGGAAACCGCGCTGAGGGTCGGTCTGAAACTGGCCGATGTTGCGACCACCGTGAACCGGGGCTATGCCCGAGGTCTTCGTACCGAGCCCATTCACACGCAGGTGATGGCTCATCATCTTCAAGACCTCGTTGGCAGAATCGTCCCGGTCGAAAACGCGAATTTCTTGTCACTGAGCCCGGAGCACAAGGATCTCGAAGAACTCCTGGCGCGTGACCCGTCCGCGGGGTTGAAGGTGATCGAGGCCACCCAGAAGCAAGCGCGAGCCGCACTTCCAGAGGCGATGAGAACGCAGGTCGGAGATCGCGTGCTGGTCGTGGCCATGGGACGGTTGGCGGCTCAGAAGCTTCATGAAGTGATCACCGAGGGCGTTCGCATCCTGCTCCGTCAACACCCCGAATTGCCTCTGTTTGTCGTCTTCGCGGTGGTCTCCGGTGAATCGGGGGACCGGAGCCGGCTGGAACGGATTCACTATCTCGTGGAAGAGTTTCCGGACCGCGTATGTTTCACGAACGGAAGGATCGAATATTATGAAACGTTAATGCGTGCTGCCGATTACAACGCGATGACCAGCCTGTATGAGCCCCACGGCGGCGCCTTCGAGGGCTCTGTGGTCCCGATCGTCCGGTTGATCGATGGACTGGCCTGCCAGGTCAACGCGCTGGAGCCGACCGGGCTTGGTAGAACACTCAATGCGATCTGGCATGACCCCTGGGAACTTCCCTCCGGCTTGGGATTTCGCGAGCCGGCGACGCGAACCGAGGTGGATGATCTCTGGGCTCTTTTGACGGGTTCGTTCGCACCCGAGAACTCGACCTTCCGTGCCATGGTGTCCTCGTTTGCCGAGGTGCTGGCCACGGCCGTGTCGATTCGCCATGATCGCCCAGACACCTACGCCCTTCTTGTCCAGGGGTGCTCCGGGCCCAGATGGAACGCAACTGGCTGATTCCGCTTGGAGGAATCCTCGCAATGGTGGAAGAAGCGCGGTTGCGGAGGCCGCTCTGAAGGTCCAGGCTTCTCGTATTCCCGCGAATTTCCGGTCCGCGCGAGAACTCGCGGCACCGGATCAGTCGCCCAGGGCGAGATGACCGAACAGGTAAAGTGCCGCCGCGATCAGCATGGAACCAGGAAGCGTGAGCACCCAGGCAAGAATGATCTTGCGAATCGTCGTCATCTGAATGCCTGACTTGTTGGCCCACATGGTGCCGGCAACCCCCGAGGAGAGTACGTGCGTCGTGCTGACGGGCAGTCCAGCGATATCGGCAAGCCCGATGGTCGCCATTGCGACAAGCTCGGCAGAGGCACCCTGGGCATAGGTCATGTGGGTCTTGCCGATCTTCTCGGCGACGGTGACGACGATCCGCTTGTAGCCGACCATCGTGCCGATGCCCAGGCAAAGGGCTACACCCATGATGACCCAGGTGGGAACGTATTCGATGGCCTGGCGCAGCTCTTGCCGCGGCCGGTCCAGCTCCGGTGCGCCAGACTCCGGGTAGACGTGGCCCTGTTTCTGGAGCAGGAGGCTTAACTCGAAGATTGTCGAGCGGACCCACCAGCGCTCTTCCTGCGGCACTTCGCTCAGCGAGGTCTTGCCGTCGAGTGTCTTGATCAGTGCATCAAGGTCATGGATCGCCTCGGGCGGAACCGAATTGTCGTAGGCGGCCAGGATGACCTTGAGCTGCTTGGCGGCCGATTGCGTGGTGCGGGCGCCGGCGGCCTCCTTCAAGTTGAGCGCATAAGTCGCGGGTACCAGGCCGATCAAGATCAGCATGATCAAGCCCATGCCTTTCTGACCGTCGTTTGACCCGTGAGCCAGGCTCACGCCACCGCAGGTCAGGACCAGGATGGCGCGAATCCAACCCGGCGGCTTGATACTCTCATCGGCTGGAGGCGGGACATAGAGCTGGGGATCGCGAATCAATCGCTTCGCGGCAAGCAAGAGCAGAGCGGCCGAGACAAAACCGATCAGAGGTGATATCAAGAGGGCAAGACCGACCTCAGCCGCCTTGGCCCAGTTCACACCCCCGACAATGCCCTGGCCGGTGAGGATGCTGTTCGCGATGCCGATGCCCAGAATGGCGCCGATCAGGGTATGAGAGCTCGAGACCGGCAATCCCAGCCACCAGGTTGATAGGTTCCAGGCCATCCCCGAAGCCAGTAGTGCCAGCACCATGATGATCGCGGACTGTGAGGTCGCGTTGATGAGCAGGTCCACCGGTAGCAAGTGAACGATGCTGAAGGCGATTGCCGTTCCCCCCAGCAGCACCCCCAGAAAGTTGCAAAGACCGGAGAAGAAGACGGCTGGCGTCGGTCGCAACGTTCGGGTGTAGATCACGGTCGTCACGGCATTTGCCGTGTCGTGAAACCCGTTGACGACCTCAAAACCGAACGCGATGGCCAAGGCCAGGACCAGGATCACTGCGTGGTGCGGGTCGAGATGGCGAACCGCTTCAAAAAGGTCAACCATGGGCCGTTTCCAACGATCTCATTGGCGGCTGAGCCGGACCGCCAGGGCCCTGGTGAATGCACGCGGACCCGGGCGGTCGATCAAGCCGTCTGGTTCCGGATCAACCCTCGATCCGGACTCCGGCAGCCTTCAGACTATCAACTTGTTTCGTCTTGGCTGCTTCGTCAAGAGGATTGCCGTTGAGGTAGAGTCTCAGGTAGGGTGCAAACCGCTTCGGTCCCTCGGCGTCTTTTCGTGCGGCGTCCACAAGCGGCGTGAGATTCTTGATCTTGTTCCGCTCCAGCAGCAGCAACTTCAACTCGGTTTGTTTGGCGATCGGGGTCACGTCAACAACCTGGTTGTCGTGGAGGTCGAGTACCGACAGCCTGGTCACCTGTTCCAGAACTCCAATTTCCTTGATCTGGTTCTTACCCAGCGATAAGGTCCAAAGCTTCGTCAGCGAAGCCAGCGGGGCGATGTCCTTGATCGCGTTCCCTTCCGCGTAAAGCGCGGTCATGCTGGTCAGACCGGCAAGCGGCGCCAGATTCTCAACCTGGTTGTTCGAGATTTCGAGATACTGCAACCCTTTGAGATTCGCCAGCGGGGCGATGTCCTTGATCGCGTTGCTTGCCAGGTCCAGCGATTCCAGATTGGTCAGATCTTTGAGCGGCTTGAGGTCGGAGATCTGGTTGCCGGTCAATTTGATCTGGGCCAGGTTCTTGCACTTCTCGAGGCCGGTCAGGTCCTTGATCTTCTTGCCGGTTGCCTCAAGGATGTACACATTCTGGAGCTTCTCATCGGTAAGATCGACCTTCGGCTCATGCTTCAACACGGCCCGGACTGCGTCTTCCAGATTCTTGTCGGGAAAGGGAGAAGCGGCCATCGCGGACCTGGTCATGGGCAGGATGGTCAGAACTGCCGCCAGCATGGCGGGCGCGGCTCGCTCAAAAAGCGCGGTCATCGGTTGGTTCTCCGGCATTCGCGGCGGAGCGGTTTGACGGAGCAGATTTCACAGCAATTGCTCTCGGCTGGTGCCGTTCATTTTTCCGGGCACCCAACGCACCGCCTTGTGTCAAGATTCCTCGAGGATACGACAGTGGCGCGCTCGAGAAAAGGATAGGCCTTCCCCGGAAAGCCCGTGCCGGGGGTGATACCGGGTTCTTTGCGGCAATTTGTTCCCAAAGTATGATGGCAAGGAGCAATGAAAAGGCACCGGTCGTGGTTTTCTATAGTCCGCCGCGACCCAGGCTGCAACGAACATGCTCGATCAGGAAGAATTCGGCAATGAGCGAGACACCCGCGCTATCCTCATCCTCCCCTCACGTCATCGACGCCACATCGGAAACCTTCGACCGGGAGGTGATCGAGCGGTCATCGACCGTCCTCGTGGTGGTCGATTTCTGGGCACCTTGGTGCGGGCCTTGCCGGCTGTTGAGCCCGGTACTGGAAAGTCTGGCAAGTGAATACGCTGGCAAATTCGTTCTGGCGAAGGTCAATATCGATGAGAATCCCGAGCTTGCAAGCCAGTTTGGCGTGAGATCCATTCCCATGGTCTTTGGGGTGCGAGACGGCGCCGTGGCGGACGCCTTCATGGGTGTTCAGCCCGAGTCGGTCATTCGTACCTGGGTGAACCGGCTGCTACCTACCGAGGCCGAGTCTTTGGCGGAGGCCGCTCGCCTTCTGGAAAGTACGGACCCACGAGCGGCCGAGGCAGAATATGGCCGGGCGCTGGAACTCCAGGCGGACTTGCCCCAGGCTCAGATCGGCCTGGCGCGAATCGCTCTTGCTGAGGGACAGATCGAGGACGCGGCGGCCCGGATCGCCGCCCTGGAGCGACGTGGATTCCTCGAACCCGAGGCCGAGCGTCTCAAGGCGTCTTTGATGCTCCAGAGCCAGGCAGCCGGCGCAACCAGCGTCGAGGCCACGCGTGCCCTTGCCGCCGCCCATCCCGGCGATCTGAAACTCAAGTTCGCCCTGGCTGAAGCTCTTGCCGCCGCGGGCTCGTACGCCGAGGCTCTCCCTCTCTGCCTCGAACTGGTGGAGCGCGATCGCAAGGGGGTCGGCGAGCAAGCCCGGCAAACCATGATCGCGATCTTCCAGCTACTTCCACCAGGCGACGAGCTTGTGACCGAATATCAGCGGCAGCTTTCCCTGGTGCTTTGAGCCGGGTCGTCGAATTCGTCGAGAATTCATGATCGCTTGGTACCATCGAAAACCGCTTTGAAGATCGCCTCCATAGGCTATCGACACGCTGCGTACAATGGACCGTTGCGGCGGAGTCGATCTGTCCTCATAACGGTGTCCTGGCGAGTAAATCCATGACGCGCATCATGAACGCAATTTCTACACTGGAACGCGCACCGGTCTCTGTGTCTGGGGATGCCACGCCAGTGCCGGAAGACTGGCGGCAGCGTCTGGCCATGATCACCGAGATGATGCGCGAGATGAGCCTCCAAGACGATCCGCAGGCCATGGTTTCGAAGCTATGGAGAACGGGTGCGGCGGCTCATGCCCAGCGACGGCTGGGTGTCACTGAGTCGGCGAGGACTCGAGCCGCCGTGGTACCGGATTACCCGGTCAAGCCTCTGGACGGAGGCCGTCGATCCCTGGAAAGAAAAAGAACGGTTGCCGTTGCTGAAGGGTGGTTTACTGGGCGAGTTGCTCTATGGCGACGAGCCGCGAATTCTTGATGACATCGAGCCCTTGCTCAAGCCCGACGATCCGGCCAGAGAATACCTGCAAGGCGTGCGGTCGTTGATGGCGATTCCGCACTACGACAAGGGCGTCGGCTTGAACATGGTCATCACGATGAGCAAGCGAGCCGGGGCCTATGATCCGGAGGAGTTTCCCGAGCGTTACTGGATGAGCAGCCTCTTCGGCCGGGCAACCCACAGCCTGGTGCTGAACGAAGAGCTCAAGCGGGCCTACCAGATCGTCGAGCGAGAGCTCAACGTCGTGGCCGAGATCCAGCGGTCGCTCCTGCCGAAAACCCTGCCGTCGATCCCGGGCCTGGAGCTGGCGGCTCACTATCAAACCTCGCAATGGGCCGGAGGCGATTACTACGATTTCTTCGAGCTTCCCGACGGCCGCTGGGGTTTGTTGATCGCCGATGTCAGCGGTCATGGCACGCCGGCCGCTGTCATGATGGCCATCCTGCACAGCCTGGCGCACGGTCATCCCGGCCATCCGGAACCGCCATCGGCCCTGCTGGAGCATGTGAACAAGCAGCTCTCCGCACGTTATACGGCCGAGAACGAGGTCTTCGTGACGGCGTTTTACGGAATCTACGATCCTGCCCGGCGTGAGTTTTCCTATAGCTGCGCGGGGCATAATCCGCCGCAACTGAAACGCTGTTCCCTCGGTTGCCTGGTTGATTCACTCGAGGATGTCGGTGGGCCACCGCTGGGCCTCTTCGAGGAGGTGGAATACCCCCAGGCGCAGGTGACACTTCGGCCCGGTGACGTCCTGGTTCTCTACACCGATGGTGTGACCGAGGCGATGAATTCCGAGAACAAGCAGTTTGGATTGGAGATGCTCAACGCGGTTCTGACGCAATGCAACCTGGGCGCACCGGCGATGCGCGACGCAATTCTGGAAGCGCTCGACCGTTTCACCGCAAGCAATGCCGCGCTCGACGATCGCACACTGCTCGTGGCCAAGGTTCTCTGAAAGGAACGACAATGGTGATGCCTCGCCAAGCCGAGTCGGCGATCAAACTTGCTCCGTCCATTCTCTCCGCAAATGCCGTGCGCCTGGCAGAGGAAGTCCATGAGGCGGAGCAGGGGGGGGCCGACCGGATTCACGTCGACGTGATGGACGGCCACTTTGTGCCCAACCTGACGTTCGGCCCGGTCATCGTCAAGTGGCTCAGGCCCGTCACCCAGCTACCCCTCGAAGTTCACCTCATGATCGACAACCCCGATCGGTTCGTCGAAGCCTTTGCGGAGGCGGGTGCGAACACGTTGATCGTCCACCAGGAAGGGGCGATCCACTTGAACCGGACCGTTCAGCAGATCAAGGCGCTCGGCTGCCGCGCCGGTGTTGCGATCAACCCGGCAACTCCGGCGTTGATGCTCGAGGAGATCTTGCCTGATCTGGATCTGGTCCTGGTCATGACCGTCAACCCCGGCTTCGGCGGCCAGCATTTCCTCTCCGGCACGCTGTCGAAGATCGGCACCATCCGCAAAATGATCGATTCACTGGGCACCCCCTGCGAACTCGAAGTGGACGGCGGGATCGATCACGAGACCGCACCCCTTGTTGTCGGAGCCGGAGCGCGCGTGCTGGTCGCCGGTTCCTCGATCTATGGCGCCGAGGATGGCGTATCCGCCGCGATGGCCCGACTGCGCGATTTGGAGGAGGCAGGTGAGCCTGCTTTCATTGTGAGACCAGGCCAGACTACCGTCCCTTGCGACTCCGTTCTTTGGACGTTGCCTTTGGCTCCGGGGTCGCGTCAGCATCGGAGAGCTTGAAGTCAGTGGTGTTGGATTGTTCCTTCACCTCCGTCGTTGTGTTCTGACATGGATGAAGGCTTTAGTACCCAATATTGTACTTCCACTGAAGCGAATCGCCAGCGGTGAAGCCGGGCGCCGGCCCCATCGCAGCCATACTATTAGAAGACCAAAACAGAATATGGTTCGAGGTTTCACTCACATGCTGTGCACTGAAAGTAAATGTAGCTGTAGACGTTCCGCTGGTCCCGAAGGTTGAGTTATAATAGTTTACAGGACCACTTAGTGTGCTATATGTAACGGAAAGACCCGGTGAGTTGATATTTAGTTGCGCGGTCACTCCGTCTCCAGAGAAATACAATTGCGCGCTACCGCCGCCGCCTGGGTAACTAGAAGGAGGTGTATACGAAATAAAGAATTCGCCATTATAGTTTACAGTTCCACCGGTAATTCGTGATAGATCTTTATTTGTATAATCATATGTGTAGAGATCATAATATTGGCTGACGGGTACTATCGGGTTTATCCCAACGCCCCCGCTTACGAGATCAGATATGGCAAGTTCTTTGGCACCCGTGGATGCATCCCGCGTCATGGACAGCTGCTCGGCGTCGCCGAGTATAATGGTATTGATAGGTGGTCCTGCGTGTAAAAATCTTCCTGTGTAAACTGATCCGCTGTGGTCCCATGCTGAACGAGCGTTGAGCCACTGGTAAGAGACAATTTATCTGTGAGTAAGGCTAGGCCTCCAATGAAAGGGACATCTGTCAGTATTGGGATTGGAGGATTGAATGTGCCATCCACGTCAAAGACGGTATGTCCCGGCGAAGATGTGTTAGGGTCATAGATTGCTACTACTCCAACGATGTCTGTCAACGGCTGAGCTGAGACGTCAGCACTCATGACGTTTTTGGGCCCCAGGATCTCTTCTTCAAGGATGACGGGAAGCGATACCCGCTGCGTGAGAGCTGCCACCTGCAAGGCAGCGGAATCGCTGCTAGCGTGCCCCGCACTAGTTAACGGTTGTAGATCCATGAGGCTTGGTGAGTGAAGGAGAAAGAACGATCCAGCAAGTGCTCGTTCTTCTAACCTCACAGGATACTGCTGAGCCAACTCGGGGACCAAAAGTGGCCGTGGGCGCTTCGATGAAATCCTGGATTGGTGATGCATGCTCATGAGTTGCTCCTCTGCAAAGATGCTTGAATAATGCACCAGACGTGTGATGAGATGCGCGAATCTCGCGTAGGTTATCTAGAGAGTACGACAATAACAACAAGCAACTTATTTTCTCATAGCATAGACGCATGCTTGCGAGATTGTTTCTCTGTGCAGGTTCCTTTGCGACCGGCTTGCAATCTGAAAGGGAAAGGCCGAGTTCTAGCGCGTCCACATTATTGTGTATGGGAGGAGCTAGGTATCATCCGGGGGGCAGGTCCGAACTCTGAAGTTAATAGTTGGAACCTGCGTAAGCGATTGCGACATTGCAAAAGATCTAGATGTGTATATCAAACAATTCATGAAGCCTCTAGCTTGGCCTGCAACTGATAAAAGTTCGCAAGCCCGCGGTTCCTCTGGTTCTTGTAATAATCGGCGAGCAAATGATTGGTCTTAGCGTGGCGTGGCTGGTCACGGAGGATCTTCTCGGTCCAGCGCAAGCCTTCCTCGGGATGGCCGTGCTCGAAGAGCCAGCGGGCGGCATCATACTGGTGATCCAGGTCGCCCGGAGAGGCGAGCATCTCATCCAAGAGTTGCTGAATATGTTTCCGTTCTTCACGAAGCCGGGTGGATGTTTCCATCTCGGTCCTGGCCAGCGCCGATCGCCCTAGCCGCGTGAGCACCAGGCTGCGCTGGTAATGGACTTCCGGCTCACCGGCATCAATGCTGCCGGCCTGGTCCAGGAAGTGTAAACCCGACTCGGGCCGGCCGCGGCTGAGCTCCAGTTTGGCACGATCGATCAGGGGCCGGGCATCATGCGGGTCGAGCTCGATGGCCCGATCCAGGTTGCGGACCGCGGCATCCTCGTCGCCGCATTCGATGGCGATGACACCCAGGCCGTGACAGGCGGACGAGCTGCCCGGTTTGATTTCCAGCAGAGCGATGTACTCTCGCTCTGCGTCGTCAAGATGATGATCGCGGAGGTAAATCCCGGCGAGCTCGAGATGGGCCTGATCGGACCGGGGATCAAGCTCGAGAATTCGCTTCAGGATCTCGATCTGAACCGGCGCCCCGGCCTTGATCTTGCGCCAGCTCTAGTGTCTGCGGCCATAAGTAATGCCCGAAATTCACCGAGCATGTTCTGTATACCACCGGCGCATCTTTTGATTCGTCCAGGTCCACTCGAAAGGATGAGCATACAGCGCTGGTTGTATTCCCGCCACGAGGCTTCAATGATGGGCGATGTATTCCTCCCGGCTTCCTCCACGACCCTCGTTTGAGGTAGTGGTAACCGAAGGCGTTATTCAGGATTTCTGCCTGGTCGAGCCAGGAGGCATGGGCCGGCGTGAACCGGGACCGCCACCACCCGTGAAAGGATCGAAGATACTCTCTGCGTTAGCTTTGCCGTGTGGCTGGGGTCGCCGTCGTGAACCAAGTACACCCCTCGCAGGTGATGATGGTGATTTCGGAATCTCTTCAATTCTTCAACATAGTGCATCGCGTCCTTCGTCTCGATGCACGTTGCTTCCATCTAGGCCGCTGTGAACGATCAGGAAATTCAAAATGTTCACAGTCCCATGGCGAGTGTACTCGAACTCCTGTTGCTCGATCGAGCCGGGGATCGAACGTCGAATTGGGTGGCGTTCCAGAACCTGATGGTTGGGTATCTCATCGGCGCAGATGACGCAATAGCCCCGCTTCGCGCCAGGCGGTCTGCGTTGGCGTAGCACCAGAGGACTTTCTCAGCCCGCTGCTTGAACTGGGTATCGAAGCGAGCCGTCCGCCAGTAGCGAGTCCGGTGTGGTTGCAGGTCGACGTTGTGCGAGATCCGGCGGACAGTCCGGTCGCTGATGGACGGTACAATACCGTCGGCGACGGCCTGGCGCGCCAGGTCCTCGCTCCTCCAGTGGGTAATATGCAAGCCCTCGGCCACGGGCTCCAAGCAGGCCAGTTCGACGATCTGGGCACGTTGCAGGGGGGGAAATCGTAATCGGATGCCCCGACCGCGTGGGTGGATCTCGGAGGCGAGATAGCCCCAGGTCCTCATAACGGCGACAGGTGCGCCGCACGGTCGATACGTCACACTGAGTCAAGAAGGCCACGACCTTCGGTCCGGGCTCCATGGCGCGATGCCCAACAGAATGCGGGCACGCCGGACTTGATACCAAGGCCGGAGCTGGCTATTAGCAATCTGTTGAAGGATTGGTCGATCGGCGGAAGCGATATCGATCGGTTGCGGTTTTCGGCCACGCATAGGCCAAGCTCCTTGCTGGAAGAGGATTCAGTTTCCAGCATAGCAGAGGCCCTCGAATTTGCGCATTACTTATGGCCAGGGACACTAGCTTCCAGAAATGCGGCTTGACGACGCCCGGCGCGTTGCGAATCCACCTGTCGATCACCGTTTCCGCCTGCCCGAGCTGAAACGTCTCGAAATAGCACTTCGCCAGTGCCTCGTCGGCTTCCGGGTCGGGTTGTGACGTCGAGAGCAAGAGCCGCCGCAAGACCGGCTCGGCCTGGTTGTGCTTCCCCAGGTGGGAGAGAACGATCGCTTTCTGCCGCTCGATCTCCGGGCCAGGGTATCGCCCGGCCCGAGCCCGTTCGAGCGCCTGAAATCCGGACTCGACCGCATTCGCGGCAAACAACACCCTGGCAGTCAGGAACCAGGCCTCGGCCGAGCCGGGCCGGGCATTGAGCCAGCGTTCCAGATACTGGCTAGCTTCCTCGAACTGCCCCTGCGCAACGTACCGCCGCGCCTCCCGTGCATCTGATTGAATGGCCAGCTCGGCACGAAGCTTGACCAGAATGCCGGCCAGCGCGATCCCGAGCACGACAAGGATCATGCCCCTGCTCAAAACACGACGCCTTCGCAATGCCGTGATCGTTGTCATCGATGCCGACGTCGCCAGATCCGACTGTTCGAACCAGGGTTCACGCCATGATTCCCTTGACCAGTTTGCCGGCGATGTCGGTCAGGCGATAGTAGCGTCCTTGATGCTTGTAAGTCAGACGTTCGTGGTCGATGCCCAGAAGCGATAGGACGGTGGCGTGGAAGTCATGGACGTGAACCGGGTCGGCGACGATGTTGTAGCCAAACGGGTCGGTCTCGCCGTAGGTCAAGCCCGGCTTGATTCCACCTCCCGCCGCCCAGACGGTGAAGCAGCGGGGGTGATGGTCGCGGCCGTAGTCGGTCGGAGTGAGCTTGCCCTGACTGTAGTTGGTTCGACCGAACTCGCCGCCCCATAAAACCAGGGTGTCGTCGAGCATGCCCCGCTGCTTGAGATCCTGGATCAACCCCGCACAGGCCTGATCGGTCTCGCGGCAAAGATAGCGGATCGACGAAGGCAGGTTGCCGTGATGATCCCAGCCGGGATGGTAAAGCTGTATGAACCGGACGTCGCGCTCGGCCAGCCGCCTGGCCAGCAGGCAATTGGCAGCGAAGGTTCCGGGTTTGCGCGAATCGGACCCGTAAAGCTCGAAGATATGGTCCGGCTCCTCCGCCAGGTTGGTCACTTCCGGGACCGACGTCTGCATCCGGTAAGCCATCTCGTACTGAGCAATGCGGGCATTGATCGCCGGGTCAAGCGTCGCTTCGTACTCCATCTGATGGAGCTCGCGGAGCCGGTCGAGCATCTTCCTGCGGCCTGTCGCGGAGATCCCCGGCGGGTTCTCCAGATAGAGCACGGGATCAGCCCCGGCGCGGAACTGCACGCCTTGATGAACGGACGGCAAGAATCCATTGCCCCAGAGGCGTGAATAGAGGGGCTGGTCCACCGGACGCTGGCTGATCAAGACGCAGAATGTCGGTAGGTTTTGATTGGACGAACCCAGGCCGTAGCTCAGCCATGCGCCCATCGACGGTCTTCCGGCAATCTGCGATCCGGTCTGGAAGAAGGTGATCGCCGGGTCGTGGTTGATCGCTTCGGTATAGAGCGAGCGGATGACGCAAAGATCGTCGGCGACCCGTGCCGTGTGGGGCAAGAGGTCGCTGACCCAGGTGCCGGACTTGCCGTGACGCGCGAACGGAAACAACGAGCCGGCCAGCGGCAAGGTCGCCTGGTTACCCGACATTCCGGTCAGGCGCTGGCCCATCCGAACCGAATCCGGCAGATCTTTGCCGTTCATCTGGTTCAGGAGCGGCTTGTGGTCGAAAAGATCAAGCTGCGACGGGCCGCCGCTCATGAACAAATAAATGATCCGTTTTGCCTTCGGGGCGTGATGCGGCTTCTCCAGGACCCCGCGATACGCCGGGTCAATTGATTGTGAATGCCGCGAGACGACATCCGTGGCTGCCCCGGCGACGGCACGCTCCGAGAGCAAGCTCGCCAGCGCCATCGACCCCAGCCCCAGGCTGGTCCGCCCAAAAAAGTGCCGGCGGTTCAGGAGCAAGCCAGGGTCTTCGGGAGATTGATCAAGGTGGTTCATCGCGCTCTTCTCGAAAGTTCGTGCCTGGTCAGGTCATCGCTTCATGACCGTCTCGTCATAGTTCATGACCGCCTGGGCGAGCACGGTGAGTGCGGCCAGCTCGGCAGGGTCGATACGGGAATCGTGGGGAGCATCACCGATGGCGAGGAGTTTTTGAGCATCCGAGCGTCCCGACCGGAATTCATCGTACTGTTCGCGGTAAAGCGTTTCGAGCGTCTGCAACTCATGCTCGCCGGGACGTCGTCCCGTGAGCAGGCGGACCACGAAGGTCGCGCGATCGGAAAACGACGAGCCTCCATCGCGTACCGCCCGCTGGGCCAGTGCCCGCGCGGCCTCGACGTACTGGGGATCGTTGAGCAAGACCAGGGCCTGGAGCGGGGTTGCCGTCGGCAAACGCTTGACGGCGAGACTTCCCGGCTGGTCGCATCGAAGGTGAGCATCGCCGGCGGGGGCGATGTTCGCTTCCAGAAAGTATAAACACTACGGCGATGCGATCCTTCGCCCACGTCACGCACGTAAGAAATATTGGCTTTCTCTTCCCAGAGTCCGGCTGGCTGATACGGCTTGACCGGAGGCCCGCCAACCTTGCCGGCCAGCAAGCCGCTTGCTGCCAGCGCGGTGTCGCGGATCATCTCGGCGGCGAGCCTGAGCCGCGGGCCCCGACCGAGCAAAACGTTGTCGGGATCGTGCGACTGGAGCTCGGCCGAGGCTTCGGAGGCTTGCCTGTACGTTGCCGAGGTCACGATCTGCCGCCAGAGATTCTTCACGTCCCAGCCCGAGTCGATGAACTGGCGGGCCAGCCAGTCGAGCAGTTCGGGATGCGAGGGCAATTGCCCCTGGCTGCCGAAGTCTTCAGGCGTGGCCACGATCCCCCGACCAAAGATCGATTGCCACCAGCGATTGACAGTGACCCGCGCCGTCAGCGGCTGCTTCGGGTCAGTCACCCAGCGGGCCAGCCCCAGTCGGTTTCTTGGCCAGTCCGGCGCGAAGGGAAGAAGGGCCGCGGGCGTCTCTCGCGAAACCCGCTCAGCCGGTGCATCGTACGCGCCACGGCGCAAGACGAACGCCGGTCGCGGCTGCGGCAGCTCTTTCATGACCATGATCTCGGCGACTGGATCGACCAGCGTGCTGCGCTTGCGGCGAAGCTCCTTGAGATCGGCCAGCCGGGCGATGTACTCGGCGTCAAAGTTGGCGAGGTAATAGGCGAACAAGCCCTGGCGTGCCGCGGGCGTGAGCTCGGCGGGGTCACGACTCAGGGCGTTGCGGAGCGTCGTTCCGTCACCAAGCTGGGCCACCTCGAGCGGGGTGAGGGTTCGGTCGAAGACGTTGATCTCATCAACGAGCCCATTCTTGAATCCCCGATCGCGGAACCGCTGGCCGACGGTCAGCTCATCGCCGCCTCCGCCGGTGATGTTCTTGGTCAGCGCATCGCGGACGACGTCACATTCAGCCCGTCGTCCATCACGGTAGAGCCTCAGTCCGCCGGCCCGGCTCGAGCCGTCGTAGGTCATCGTCACGTGGACCCATCGGTCGAGCGGAATTGCCGCCTTCGTCGTGACTCCGATGGCATTGCCCGGCCAGAAGTGAACCAGGTGGGCACTCAGCTTGCCGTCCTCGATCAAGATCTCGTAACCCCGGCTGCCGGCATCGGTCCAGGCCCGCGATCGATGGATCACCACCGCCCGGTCCTTCAAGTCCGGGGTCTTGATCCAGAGGCTGATCGAGAACGGTTTCGAAGCGGTCGAAGTTGCCCATGGGAAGCGTGACGTTGTTCTCGCCGCTGAGCTTCAGGGCCTTGCCGATTCGTCCATCGACGAGCTGCGGGCCCTCGAAGACCTGGCCGGGCTTCGTGGGGTCGGCCCGGTTGGCGACCTTCAGATCCTTGATAGCATCGAGCGGGAAGTCGCCGATCTTGCCGCTCATGATCGGCGCCGTGGCGGAATCGCGATCGAGCCCGCTGAGCCAGGCCTCGAACATCCGTGATCGTGCCGGGCCCAGCCGCTCGAGCCTGGCTTCCGCCTCGCGGATCTTCTGCTCGGTTGCCGCGATCGCCCGGTCGGTTTCTTCGCTGGACAGCAGAGCGGTCGGGGTCGGTATCGCGTCCGTGAAATGCGAGTAGAGTCCGGATTCGTCGATGCTGTTGAAGAAGCTGAAAAGCGAGTAGAAATCTTTCTGGGTGATCGGGTCGTACTTGTGGTTGTGGCACCGCGAGCACTCCAGCGTCAGCCCCAGAAACGCCGCGCCGAAGGTGATCGTCCGGTCGGCAACGTACTCGGTTCGCCACTCTTCCTCGATCGATCCGCCCTCATTGGTCTGGCGATGATGGCGATTGAACGCCGTGGCAAGAACCTGCTCATGGGTGGGCCTGGGCAAGAGATCGCCGGCAAGCTGCCAGGTGATGAACTTGTCGAAGGCAAGGTTTGTATTGAATGCCTTGACGACCCAGTCGCGCCAGGGCCACGTGGCGCGATAAACGTCGGCCTGATATCCGAACGTGTCGGCGTAGCGCGCCACGTCCAGCCAGTCGACAGCCATGCGCTCACCGAACCGAGGTGAGGCCAGCAGCCGGTCCACCAGCCGTTCGTAGGCATCGGGCCGGCAATCGGCCAGGAATGCGTCGATTTCCGCGAGTGCCGGCGGCAACCCGGTGAGGTCGAACGTGACCCGGCGGATCAGCCGTTCCTTGCCAGCTTCCGTCGACGGCGTCAGCCCCTCGGCCTCGAGCCGGGCCAGCACGAAACGGTCAATCGCATTTCTGGGCCAGCCCGAATGCCGCACCTCGGGAAGCTGCGCCGCTCCTGGCGGAATGAACGCCCAGTGAGCTTTCCACTCGGCACCTTGCCCGACCCAGCGTTTCAGCAGATTGATCTCCCGCGGCGTGAGCGTCCGCCCCAGCGATTTTGGTGGCATCCGGTCAGACTCATCCTCGGACGTGATTCGCTCCACGAGTTCGCTCTCGTCCAGATTTCCCGGCACGATCGCATGCCCATCCGACTTGAGCTTGGCAAACGCCCCATCCTTTGTGTCCAGCCGCAATCCTGCCTTGCGATTCCGTGCGTCAGGTCCATGGCAGTTGAAACATTTATCCGAAAGGATCGGGCGGATCTCGTAGTTGAAGTCAATCTTCCCCGGGGAAGCTGGCTCCGCGGCTTGAACCGCGGCCGCCAGGAGTGACAGTGCGACCACCATCATTCTCAAGATGGTCTGTGCCCGCCCCAACCGAAACCGGGAATCCGCCGATTCTTTTTGCCTCATGGCGTCTCCAGATGCCCTCTCCTGGGAGTCGTGTTGAATCATTGGATTATAGCGAATACCGGCTCGCTGCGGGTACCTTTGGCAGACGTCTTGATCAAGAAAAGGATCATGCGATCAGCCCCACTTTTCCGGCAGCCAAGACAGGTACGCCTGGAGCCGGGCTTGGGCCTCGGCGATGGTCATGGGAACGGGCATCTCGTCGTTCTCGTGCGCCCAATAGTTACGGACCCGCCGTACGGCTTGTGCCCCCTCGCGAACGGCGGCCGAGATCCCCTGCCCGCGCCGGCCGCCGATCTTGTCGATCAGAACTGAGGCGTCTTCGATCCGGGTCAGATCATTGTGCTGTGCTCGGTCATACGAGCGGATGCCGCCTCGAAAGCGGCGAAGATGCGAACCAGGTACGTCCCTTCGAGGTTCCTGTCCGCGTTTCGGAGGTAAGCGCGCGCCTCGTTTTGCTCTTTGAGAATGTCCGGCGTCTCGATGACTGCGGCCTTCAGCCGGTCGACCGCGATCCGGGCAGCCTTGTACTCGCCATGAACCTCCTTGATGTGCTCGTGCCAGTCAAAACGACGGTTCGGCATGGGCGGTGATGGACTCGAGAACCTGGTTGATCGTGTCTTCGGAGAGAGGTAGGGTTTCGGTCTCGATCACGGAGTGCGTCTCGATTGGGTCAGGTGGGAAGGCGTAGTGAATGACCCACCCCCCGCGCTCAAAGTAGAGGCTTGCCATATCATCGTACGTGGGCATCAGGTAGAGGTCGACCACACCCTCGGCCCCCGGCACGTCATAGGCGATCGGGTCAAGAAGCACACGGGTTGAGCCTTTTTGAAGGAAAAGGGCAGGAACCTCGAAGATTTGACGATCAACGTCTCGCATTCTCTTCGGGTAGGGCTTGGTGACCCACTCGTGCGGCTCAACCCAATTTCTGACCTGCTCGACGAGGACCTTCACCCGCCTTTGAAACTGGTCTCGCTGCTCCGACATCACGGTCCCCTCAACGGCATTGTCTCGAAAGTTCCCCGGCTAATCCTGTACGCCTAATATCAGTCTATCAAGCCGGAGACGACCGGCCACTCCGAAAAGTTCGAGGCGGCCCGACCTGACCTTTGAATCGAGCGGCCTCAATGACGTACCCTGCTTGCTTTTTTCTGGGCTGGAGGTGCAAGACTCAACTCCTCGTAGCCGCGGAGGGAGACCGCGCTGCATGCGGAGATCTGAGCGCCTCGAACCGCGCGATCTCCTCCTTCATCTGATTGATTAGCCGCTTGAGCGACCTCAGCGTCAGCTCCTGGACGTGGGCATCGTCTCCCGCATCCTTGCTAGCCGCCTGATATCGCGTCTCAAGCAAACGCCGTTTTTCTCGGGTGACTTCGACTTCGCGTTCGTCTTTCAGCTCCACCAACAGTTACTCGACCAAGTTTGCTGCGTGCATAGGAAGGCGTTTCCGAGAAGTCCTTGACATCCTGCGCTTTGCAATGCAAAGTGGATTCTTTCATTTTGCTTTGCGTTGCAAAGCGATATGCTCACTCGCGGGCCTTTGATGCTCTGCTTTGCCCAGGCAATACGGAAGGCTGGTCCCTGATGAAGACGCTTTGGATTCCCAAGGAAATGCGGACGGCCCCGCGACTTGCGGCGGACGCCACGCCGCAGCCGCCGACAGAGAACTACGTCCTGCTGATCAACCCGTTCTATCCCAAGGACCCGCATGCGAGTTTTGGCAAGCATGTGCTGACGCCGTCGCTGGCCTTGACCAGTATCGCTGGAGCGACGCCGCCCGAGTGGGACGTGGCGTACTGGGACGAAAACCTACTTCAAGGGCCGCCTCCGTGGAAGCCTTTTCCCCGGGTCGTGGGGATTACAGTCCACCTGACGTTCGCGGCCCGCGCTTACGAGCTGGCCGAGTGGTACCGTTGCCGGGGTGCGTGTGTGGTCCTGGGAGGACTTCACGTGATCTCTTGCCCGGACGAGGCTGCGCCTCACGCCGATGTGCTGGCGATCGGTGAAGGCGTTCAAGTCTGGCCCCAGATCCTTCGCGACGTCGCGGCGGGAGTCGCTCGCAAGGTCTACGTGGGAGACTATCGCAAGCCGTATCGTGATGAACCGGCTCCCCGTCGTGATCTGCTCCCGCGCAGAGATTTCCTGACCACCACAAGCATGATCGCTACGCGAGGCTGCCACAATCGATGTGGCTTCTGTTATCTTTCCACCAAGGGGCTGGTGATGCCGTATCAGATGCGCGACGTGGAGCAAGTCGTCGCCGAGTTCCGGGCCGACGATCAGCCCTATGGCGTGTTCGTCGACAACAATCTGGGCTCACGTCCGGAATACCTGCGAAGCCTTTGCCGCGCCCTCCGCCCGCTCGAAAAGATCTGGAGCGGAGCGGTCTCCATCGACGTGACCGATGATCCTTCGCTCGTCCGCGAAATGGCGCTGGCGGGTTGTACAGGCGTGTTCGTAGGATTCGAGTCGCTCTCCGATCGCAACCTGCTCGACGCGGGCAAGAAGACGCCGCTCACGGAGGACTATTCCCGGCGAGTGAAGATGCTTCACGATCACGGCATTCAGGTCAACGGGAGTTTCGTGCTTGGTTTTGATCATGACGACCCGGATGTCTTTGGCCGGACCGTCCACTGGATCGAGGAGAATCGGCTCGAGTGCGCCACGTTTCACATCCTCACGCCCTATCCCGGAACCCCTCTGTTTCGGCAGTTTGATCAAGAAGGCCGGCTGCTTCACAGAGATTGGTCCCGATATGACACGGCACACGTCGTGTTTCGTCCCAGGCAGATGACCGTTGATCAGCTTGCCGAAGGCTATGCCTGGTGTTACGACCGGCTATTTACCCATCGTTCCATCTGGCGCCGGCGGCCGGCTCGCTGGTCCGCCGTTCTTCCTTACCTGGCCATGTCGTATCTTTACAAGCGATCGAATCGCTTCTGGCACTGGCTGATCAAGAATCGACACACGCACGCGGTTTGGAGACCGCTCGTCGAGCAGTCAAGACGCCAGCACCTTCGCTTTCGACAGGATCTCGAGCGCGAGCAGATTGCTTCACTCGAGCGGGGAGCGACACGAGGAACCGTGGTCTCTCCCGGCGTGTGAGTCTTGCCAATCAGAAATTGATTTGCTCCGCTATTCTGAATTGTGAAGCGCCTAGCGCTCGGAACCCCGCGTGACCCGGGCGAGGCGCGTTTCCAGGGCACGGAAGAGTTCGCGGTTTTGCTCCCTTGCCTCATGCTGCTCGATGGCGAACTTGCAGCCAACGATTGCAAAACTGGCTCCCAGGCAGGCTCCCAGAATCCCGACTTCCTCCGTGGAGAGCACGATCCGCACGGGGCCGCCGAGAATTCCCACCAAGGCCCCGGAGACGGTTCCTCCGAAGATGATCGTGGCGTAGGTCATGAGCTTGGAGATCATTTGCACTGTCTTTCCTTTACCGGGGTAACGCATGGTTCAGTGGCTCCGAGTTCAATCGGAAGCTCCTGACTAGACCAGGGTCGACGTCACGGCGTGACATGTGGGGGCTGGATGAGCAGTGCTCTCGATGTGAGCCCTCATACTGATTTCTTAGATCAGAAATTCGGTCGTGTCAAAGACGGATCGCTGCGACCCGATCCAGAGCGCCTTCCCCGGGAGTAAGGCTTGTACTCTGGGTCTGGCTCCCTTGATCCGGCAAGCCCGGCTATACCCGGTGATTGGGCGGCCTGGAGGAAGGCTCACCAGCGATACGGAGCCGACCAGAGGCAAAGAGCCGCCTCCATTCCCGGCACGCGCCCGAACCGGGAACGGATATTCGCACGCTAGTGTTGAGAATCGGCAGTGATCATGCCCTTTGGCCGATTAACGAAGAATCTTCCGCACGAGCTTTGTTTGGGTGGACGGTGTGTGCACGGTGACGGTTTTTGGGGAAGCCGCATGCGTCTTTGCCAGCTTGGGAATCGTCACGCTCGTGGGGGTCGATGCGATGGTTGGATAGCGTTTGAGCTTCCCATGCACGGGGAAGATCTTGAGCGGCTTTGTGCCCACGGCGGGCACCCAGTAGGTGGCGAGTGGAGCTTTCGGGAAAGGTGCCTTCCCCCAGGGAACCTGGCCCGCGGCGACGCTGGCCACGAGGTTGGGATAGTGCTGGGCGAATGCGGCCGGGTCGTTGTGGTACGCCCGCTCAAAATGGTAGAAGAGGTTGCCCACATGGAGGGCAAGATTATGCAGGTTGCAAGTCGGCCTCTGGTTCTCGCCGAAATAGTAGTCGACCGCGGTCGCGCATCCCGGAATCGGGATATCGCTGATCGCGTTCTTGCTCACCGTGCCTCCCAGGCTGCCGGCTGCATTCTTCGAGTTCTGGAAAATGGATGGTTGTGTTCGGATGAGGTCGTAGGTGCCTGGCCGTAGATCGCCGAAGGAATAATCTCCGTTGTTATTCGTGACCGTTGTCATCTGGACCGACTGGCCCAGGTCATTGGTGCCGTCAAGCGTGATTGTCACATGGGCGATGCCAAAATCATGCGAGTCCAACACGCCATTCTGGTTCACGTCGTAGTAAACCACTCCTGAGATCGTGCTCGGAGTGATATTGGCGAAATTGTATTCGGACGCGGTAATTCCCGCAGCTAACGTGATGCCGGAGATCACATCGCCTGTCACGGTGCCTCCGGCTGTGCCGGCCGTGTTCTTACCCTCGAAATAGCCCGATGGCGCCGATTCGGTAATCGTGTAAGTGCCCGGTTGCAACGAGCCGAATTCGTAGGTGCCCTGGCTGCTCGTGGTTGTGACCAGATTCACGGAATGTCCGTTGAGGTCAACCCCGGTCAACGTCAAGGTCACACCAGAGATACCCGTCTCGCCAGGCTGCTGGATACCATCGTTATTGCAATCACAAAACACCGTGCCGTCGATGCCGGTTGGCAACGTGGGGTGGCCGTTGGTGATCAACAGCGGTTCGGCTGCGCCGATGGAGCCTTTGTAGTTGGTGTCGCCGGTGTAGACCGCGATGTACGAATAGTCACCGGCCTGGAGCGCAGGGGTCGTCGCTGAGTTGGGCACGGTCCCAGTGCTGGTGAGTGTGACGGTCTGGGTGGAGCTCGGCGTCGTGGATCCGTAGATGGGAGTCAGGGTGGTGTAGAAGTTGTAAGTCAAAGTGCCCGTAGGGGTGAGCGGCGTGCCTGCGACCGTGGCCGTATCGTAGACTTTCTCGTTCTGATCACCGGTCACAGGTCCGCCGCCGGAATCATGAATCGTGGTGCTCACGCTCGACGAGCCCTGGTTGACGGTCAGGGGCTCGACGGTGCCGACGGAGCCTTTGTAGTTGGTGTCGCCGCTGTAGACGGCGATATACGAGTAGCTGCCGGCGGAGAGCGCTGTGGTCGTTGTGGAGTTGGGCACAGCCCCGGTGCCGGTGAGTGTGACGGTCTGGGTGGAGCTCGGCGTGGTGGTTCCGTAGACGGGAGTCAGGGTGTTGTAGAAGTTGTAAGTCAAAGTGCCGGTGGGTGTGAATGGCGAGCCGGTGACGGTGGCCGTGTCGTAGACCGTCTCGCCCAAGGCACCGGTCACGGTACCGCCGCCGGAATCATGAATCGTGGTGCTCACGCTCGACGAGCCCTGGTTGACGGTCAGGGGCTCGACGGTGCCGACGGAGCCTTTGTAGTTGGTATCGCCGCTGTAGACGGCGATATACGAGTAGCTGCCGGCGGAGAGCGCTGTGGTCGTTGTGGAGTTGGGCACAGCCCCGGTGCCGGTGAGTGTGACGGTCTGGGTGGAGCTCGGCGTGGTGGTTCCGTAGACGGGAGTCAGGGTGTTGTAGAAGTTGTAAGTCAAAGTGCCGGTGGGTGTGAATGGCGAGCCGGTGACGGTGGCCGTGTCGTAGACCGTCTCGCCCAAGGCACCGGTCACGGTACCGCCGCCGGAATCATGAATCGTGGTGCTCACGCTCGACGAGCCCTGGTTGACGGTCAGGGGCTCGACGGTGCCGACGGAGCCTTTGTAGTTGGTATCGCCGCTGTAGACGGCGATATACGAGTAGCTGCCGGCGGAGAGCGCTGTGGTCGTTGTGGAGTTGGGCACAGCCCCGGTGCCGGTGAGTGTGACGGTCTGGGTGGAGCTCGGCGTGGTGGTTCCGTAGACGGGAGTCAGGGTGTTGTAGAAGTTGTAAGTCAAAGTGCCGGTGGGTGTGAATGGCGAGCCGGTGACGGTGGCGGTGTCGTAAACGGTCTCGCCCAGGTCGCCGGTGACCGATCCGCCGCCGGAGTCATGGATCGTGGTGCTGACGGTCGAGGCGGCCTGGTTGACAGTCAAGGGTTCGACGGAGCCTACGGAGCCTGCGTAGTTGGTGTCGCCGGTGTAGACGGCGATATACGAGTAGCTGCCGGCGGAGAGCGCTGTGGTCGTTGTGGAGTTGGGCACAGCCCCGGTGCTGGTGAGTGTGACGGTCTGCGTGCTGATTGGCGTCGTCACGCCATAATTGGGACTGGCGGTGTTATAGAAGTTATAAGTCACCGTCCCAGTGGGTACGGGCGTCGACGGCGCGGCGGTCACCGTTGCCGTGTCGTACACAGTGGTCCCGAGCGCCTCGCCTCCAGCCGGAAGTGGCGAGTTGGTCGTGGCGTCCATGATCGTTGTATTGACCGTGCCTTGAGGCAGGTTGCTGAAGTTCAAGCTCTCGAGAACGATTAGTCCTTGAGATCCGTTGGCACCATTGTTTGGCGGCAGCCCGTTGAGGTAAGCGGCCAGCTCGTTATGGCCTTGGGCTTCGCTTAGAAAGTTTTGTGCATACGTGTACTCTGCAGAACTGGTGGTCAGACCCTGGGCCAAGAATGAACCATTCAAAATGTTGTATGTGCCCGAGGTTTCATACTCGAGCTCCCAGATGGCGAGCTGAAGGCCCGCGGCCTCCGCCACTGGGACGTAACTACTGGAGTTCGTGCTCCAGAGGCTCCCAATTTTATTGTAAAGATAAGCGATCTCACCGGCGTTCTGCGGGTTCTTCACGTTGGAATCACTCGCCAAGGCCGTGCTGAGTGGCTCCAGGGAGTAAGGCAGATTTGTATCGCCGGAATGGATATCGCGGTAGAGATCGACACAGAACGAGGGTAACAGAGAGGTGGTGTAACTGATGTCAGGCTCATTGACAGTGATGTTCATTTGGCCAACGAGCCCGGTGGCCGGGTTGATCGGCGGGGTCGCCGAGACGGTCAGAATCTCCTTGTTGCGCGAGGGATAGGAGACCAGTAACTGAGAGGGGTCGCTGAGCTGAACATCGATCGAACTCGAAGTGGGACCGCTGATGGGCGTGAGCGGAGACTCTGACTGGCTGGGAACGCCGTTGTTGACATAGCCAGCCGGGGGAGTTTCAGTAATTTTGTAGTTGCCGCTGGGGAGATTCTGGAACAGATAAACGCCGCTGGCACCGGTGGTGATCGTCTGAATGGGAGTCGTTGGCGAATTCAGGTTGTAGAGCTGGACGATGGCGCCCGCCTGACCCTGCGAAGTTCCATTGAGAGTGACAACTCCTTGCAGGAAGCCGGTGGACGCAAGCAGCGTGCGTTGTTCACAAATCTCGATTCTTGGCTTTCGAATTCGCCCCAGCAACCGCGATTTGCTCCCCGTGGACCGAAACCTAAAGCTCTGAACGACCATTGCAAGAGTCCTTTGCCGCCAAGCTGGCGACCTAACTCAGAAGAAAACTCAAGGATGAGGACGATGGCATACTCTTATGCACTTTGGTCGGATCATCACAGCCATCTAACGAGCCAGTGATCGCAACTCTTTTCTGTACGCGAGATTAGAACGAGGCGCACCCCGAACCTCCCCGGCAAATCCAGGTGCTTGACTGACTCGAAGGTAACCACTCGAAGCCGCAAAGACCGACAAACGACCGACCGCGCCAACAGTCGTCTTTCACGCGCTGGCCGGGCATTCGTGTCTGGGATAACGAGCGAGCATATCGCCGGTCAGAAGCAATCGCCAAACCGCCGGGAGTTCCAAGTGGCTAGAGCAAGTCGCTGGACCTGGAGTTTCGATTACGACAGTGGTGGCTGGCTCAACTCACGACTCAGAAACAATGACCGTTGCAATAATCGACTTCGGGGTTCCAGTTCTGGTCGGGCAAGGCCACAGCGTACTTCCGCACCCCGCCAGATCCAGCGGTCCAGTGATTCCGGCCGGCTCGGAGGATCGAGCCGGCCAAGTTCAACTCAGGTTCCTGAAAACTATTTTCGGCCGCGTCGACCCGTAAGAATTAGCAGACCGCCTGTCAGCAGCATCATGGCGCTCGTCATGGAACCGGGGTCAATCTCGGGTACCGGTTCAAAAGCCCAAGCTTGCGAGCTCAGACTGGCCAGCACACAGAGAAAACCCGCCGCGGTGGCAAGCGCCTTCCATGCTCTGGTCTGCCGATTAATGGTCTTCTTGGTCATCTGCCTGATCCTCCTGAAAAGGGCTAAACGCACGAGTACAAAAGCTTCGAAAAGATCCGCCGTGATCGCTCCCGAACAATCTTGACAAAACCGAACGACATGGTCGACACCAATCCTGATCTGTGGCTGAATGCCGCCCATGAGTGAGGTGATGTCTTTGTTGTCCCTTAATAATACAGCAGCTTCGTTCAGAAGTCCAAGATAATGCCAACCATGATGGTGACACCCATCATGACCGTCGAGGTTGATGTTTTGGATGAACGTTGCGCTTCAAGGCGACATCCTTCATTCTGTTCAGCTCAGTTCCACACGAGTCGATGAGTGAGTTTCGTGGCGGCTAGCGGAGCGGCGGGTAGTAATATCTCGCCAGGTATCTACTGTCGCCTCCACCCATGTAATACCAGGACCATCGATCGTTGGGACTGCCGTAAGCGCGACCCTGGAACGGAAAATGGTCATTCGACCCGTATTCGACATAAATCCGCGCTGGTTGCGGGGCCGAAACCCAGTAACTGTACGGCATGATGGAACTTTGAGCGGGATAATTCGTGACGCCCAGGGACGTCGGTACGGCACCGACAACGTTTCCGCCAACAACGGGTTGACCCACGAACCCGCTAGTGATGGTCTCTCCGATGACTGTACCCGAAGCGGGAGGTGTACCCGGCAAGCCGTTGATGATTCCAGGTTGGGTGATGATCGTTTCACCGAGAACCGGTCGGTTCACATAGATGCCCGGCACGGAGCCAGCCCCAGACCATTGCTGGGCTTTTACGTCTGGGACAATAAAGAAAAACAACGAGACGACAAGCCCAACCTGAACAGTTTTCATTCGTTGTACCCTCTCGCTCGCCAGGTCAATCAGGTGGGTCGACCCGACCGCAAATGCCGAAACACCCGACCATCAAGATCTGAATCTTTGGCATTTCAGCGTCGACCATGAAGAAGATGACAAGGTTTCATAGTCTAACGGGCCTTCCAGTCTTGTGTAAACTGCCTAGTCTGATAATTGAAAAAAAATCGAATAGCCTGGATAATCCGTTCGGTCTAATCAGTATAAACCTACCTGCAACCAGCGGCGGCCATTGGCCACCAGGACATCACCGTGCCATCGCTGCCGTAGATTTCCGCACCGGGCGGACTTCAAGATAGGTGCAACGCTCTGGGTCGCCATCACGGCCGGTGTAATGCCCGCTCGATCGTTGAGGATAGGATGTTGCAACTCGATTCGTGTGGCAAGTCTCTCGCTCTTGGACTGGTGATGATGATCCTCACGCCGAACTCCGCCGAATCGGCCCAGCCGATTCGATACCTTCTGCGATTTCCAGCGCCTCAGACCCACTATGTCGAGGTTGAGGCGCGAATACCGGCCCAATCTGCCCTGGAAGTTGAGTTGATGATGGCGACCTGGACACCTGGCTCGTACCTGGTGCGCGAGTATGCTCGTCATCTCGAGGAGATTCAAGCTGAGGACGCCAACGGTAAAGCGCTCGAGCTGTCCAAGGTGCGGAAGAATCGCTGGAAGGTCAAAACCGATGGAGCGGCCGAGATCAAGGTCACCTATCGCGTCTATGGCCGGGCGATGTCGGTTCAGGGGAACTGGGTCGATGGCTCGTTCGCCCTGCTCAATGGCGCGGCGACGTTTCTGACCCTGGCCGGCTCGGAGCCACGCCGTCACGAGGTGGCTCTGGAGCTGCCCCCGAAGTGGCGGACGAGTATGACCGGGCTTGCTCAGGCACCAGGCGGCCAGCCACACCACTATGTTGCGGCCGACTTCGACGAGCTGGCCGATTCGCCGATCTACGTGGGCAATCCGGCCATCTACGAATTTCAGGTTGATGGAATTCCCCACTACCTGGTGAACGAGGGGGAGGGGGGGCTGTGGGACGGCCCCCGATCGGCCCGCGATGTCGAGGCGATCGTTCGGGCCCAGAAAGCTTTCTGGGGATTTCTGCCGTACGAGAAGTATGTTTTTTTCAATCTACTCACCGAAGCCGGCGGCGGCCTGGAGCATAAGAACTCGACGGTGCTGATGAGCAGCCGCTGGGCCACGCGGACGCGTTCGAGCTACCTGGGCTGGCTCAACCTGGTCAGCCATGAGTATTTCCATACCTGGAACGTGAAGCGGCTGCGTCCTGTCGAGCTTGGCCCGTTCGACTACGAGAACGAAGTTTACACGCCCAGCCTCTGGGTCGCGGAGGGCATCACCAGCTATTACGATCGTCTCATGGTCCGTCGCGCCGGCTTGTGTACGGTCGAGGAATACCTGGCCGGAGATCCCCCATCAGCCGGCTCCGACTCTGACAAGACCACCGGCGACATCGAGCGGCTGCAAACCACACCGGGCCGGCTGGTCCAGCCGCTCGAAGCGTCGTCGTTCGATGCCTGGATCAAGTTTTATCGCCGCGATGAAAACACGCCCAACACCGGCACCAGCTACTACATCAAAGGCGCCGTGGTCGCGTTTCTGCTTGATGCCAAGATCCGGCGGACGACTGCTGGCAAGAAAAGCCTCGACGATGTGATGCGGCTGGCCTACGAACGCTATTCGGGGCCGCATGGATTCACGGCCTCGCAGTTTCGCGCCACCGCGCAGGAGATTGCCGGAGTCGATCTGTCGTCCTGGTTCCATAAGGTTCTGACGACCACCGAGGAGCTGGATTATACCGAGGCACTCGACTGGCTGGGCCTCCGCTTTGGCAAGGATGAGAAGAAAACCAAGGACTCGAACAAACCACCCAAGGCCTGGCTGGGCCTGGTGACCAGGAATGAAGAAGGCCTTCTGGTCGTCAGCCAGGTGAAGCGCGGCACGCCCGGCTACGAGGCGGGTTTCAACGTGGGCGACGAGATCCTGGCCATCGGCGAAGATCGGGTTCGTGCCGACCAGTGGTCCCGGCGGATGGAATACTTCCATCCCGGCGAGAAGGTGTCGATCCTGATCTCCCGGCGTGATCGGCTGCAGCGAATCGAGGCATGCTTCGGCCAGGAGCCGCCTCGCCAGTGGAGCCTCGAGGCCAATCCCGACGCCTCGGAGAAGCAAAAAGCCCAGCGCAAGGCCTGGCTCGGGAGCTGAGCCGGGAGTCAACGAGGAAGAACTCAGGCGAGCGTTCAGCTTTGTTTGCGGAGCAAGGGTAGCGGCACGTAATAGGTCAAGTAGCGGCGGCCGTCAGAGAAGGGTTCACCACGGGGGCTTTCGATCAAGACCGTGGCGCGGCGGGTGATCCGGTTGACACGGCCGTGATAAGTCGCCCCTTCGAGCTCGAAACTGACCTGGTCGCCGACGCGGACATCGAATGCGACCGCGGCTTGTTCGCGGGGTGTGACGAGGTCATGCGAGACGCCCTCGTGCGCGAAAATTCGCCGCGAGAGTCTGTGGAAGT
This sequence comes from uncultured Planctomycetaceae bacterium, assembly GCA_963797295.1. Classification (GTDB taxonomy): domain Bacteria; phylum Planctomycetota; class Planctomycetia; order Isosphaerales; family Isosphaeraceae; genus Aquisphaera. Next base: position 109,951 of record CAWCPP010000045.1, on the reverse strand, counting down.
TCTCGGCCGAGCAACTCGAACGGCCCCAACCCAGGAACTCGGAAAGGTGCAGGAGCTCGTGCTCGAAGATGCGCTGCAGGGCCTCGAGTCGGTCGTGACAGCGCAGACCGCCCACGATCACCTCGCGCTCGACATTCTGGAAGGTGCTGAACAGCAGCGTGGTCGAGACCGAAATCTCGTAATTCACCCGTTCGGCCATCCCGCCGGTAACGCGAACCCGCCGGACCTGCCGCATGGTCTGTCCAGCCGCGCGCGTGAGTCGTCGCGATAGCCGGAACGCCATGGGATGGGCGTAGTCCTCCATGAGCATCTCGCCCAGCAGCCCACGGAAAAACTCCCGGTCATAGAGAGCGAACAGGCGCTCCAGGTCGTCGGAGCCAATCACGGTGAAGTTGGCTGTGCGAATCTGGGCCGACTGCTCGAGCATGGCCTCATAGACTCTCCTCGCACGGTTCGAGACCTCGACCGCCGAAAAGAGAAGTGATGCGAGCTTGGCTTGCCGTTCGCGCCCCGGTCCCGGGGAGTCGAGCGAGGTCACGTGCTTCATCAAACGCAGGTGAAACCCGTTGATCGAGTACCGGCACGGCCGATTGACATCCGGTAAACCTTCCGTGCCTTCATTTCCTGACACTGTCCGGGGCAACCCCGAACATTCGCCGACTCTAGCACGACGGACAGCGGTGTTTCCAGAACGCAGTGCCGCCGCATCGCGCGGCTCTATCATTACGCTCTTTCCGTCTCGTTCCGGGATCTTCCATGCCACCTTCGCCCGCCTGCCGCGGAATCAGCGCCCGTTCTTTTGATGTCGACAGTTCAAGCATCGAATCCGGTCTGACAACTGCGATCGAGCCGGAACGACTCGCCACTGCATTCAGGAACAACCCTCGACACGGACGTAGAGATCGTCGGGGGCTGTGGCGAAGTACCGGAACAATGCCGGGCAGAGCCAGCCCCAAGCCTTGGTCGCGGACTCTTCGTACCACGTGCCGCTTGCCTCTTCGCCGACTCGCCGGGCCGACAACTGGTGGCCGGGGAATGGAATGGCCGAGAAGATCAGGCGGAAGCCCTTCTCCGCTTCTCTCAGAGGAATGCCTTGCTTTTCCAGCAGGGCCTCGAGGATCTCGGGTACGCCTGCCACGAAGGCCTCACGAACCAGACCGGTCTGCGCATTGTCGAAAACCCACATGCCTTCCCATTTGTAAGGTTTCACGACCATGATACTATTCTGATGCACGCTTCTCTCCCATCAGAGAGTTCTTGCGAGATGTCATGCCGAAAAGGACTCCAGGGACCGGCAGATCGATCGTACCAGAGCAGCCGAAGCGTTCGTCGATAATTCGACTCGCCGAGGATCATGACCATGTCAAAACCCGAGCCGAGGTTGTCTCGCGGGCAGTGGCGGGTGTGGTTGAAGTGGGTACTTCAGTCGGGCCTTCTCGACAGGCTCCCGCCGCGGTACGAGGCGGAGGGCGCGAGCAATGTCTCGACTCCCGAAGAAGTCGCACGCGAACTCCTGACCAGATTGCAAGACGCTGAGTTGAGGGGACTATCCCTCGCTCCGGTTATGATCGAGCTTCAATTGTTTCGCTCCTGGGTTGAATCGCGTCAGAAAAGGACCCGCCAGCTCATCCTGGCGGAACACGCTTCCGCGAACGTCGCCCGGAACTGGCTGGAAAACTGGGCCGAAGCCATGATCAGCGAGCCATCAGCGGCCCCGCCCAGCCTTTCGCCACGAGGAGTCATGCCGAGGTTCGACCCCATGTGGGACGAGAATCTGGACGGCTGAAGCGGGCTCGTTGATTTCACATCGAACGAGCCGGCTTGGTAGCCAGTCACGCCGCCCTTCTGATCAGAAGCCTTTTGGCACCCAGGGGCGAATGGCGGCGAAGGGTCCACCCAGGGGTCCCCGTACCAGAAAATGCGTGACGTGTTTCGCTCTTTCGCTCTGCTCTCAGTCCACTACAACCTTACGTGCGATCCGCTGGCGCCAGTAAGCTGGATCGTCTTCGATTTCCCCCATGAATCGTCGCGCAATTGAACTGGGGGGGCGGGTGCCTTGCTCCCACGACCGGACCGTGTTGGGATCGACCCCCAGAAAGCGGGCGAACACAACCTGGCTCATGGCCAAGAGGTCGCGCACCCGGCGCACGTCCTCGGGGCCATACGTGGGACGGACGAATTCGGGGTGGTAGCTGCGGACTGTCAGCCGGCCTGGCAGCGGCTCGCCGGACCGCATCACATCAATAGCTTCCTGGAAGGCCGAGACAATCTTCGCACCGGCCGGCGAGAGTTGCTTGGAGCGCGGTGGACGAGAACCGGCCGGCCGCTTTCCGTCGCTTTCGGTTTTCCTGTCACGGAGCTTACCCATCGATCTTCCCTTTTTCCTGGTCCCGGTGACTCTTTCGCCTACGGCTGAATTCTGTCTTGAGTTCGTCTCGGTATGTCTTGATGATCAAGGCGATCGCATGGCGATCCATCGGAGACAAGTTCTCCTTCTCGTTCTTGCCAAAGACAACGGCCAGGGCGATCGTTCCGAACTCAGGGAAATAGACATAGCAAACGCGGTTGCCCCCACTCTTCCCCCGAGTCGATTTTCGCCCGGAAAACCGGAGCTTGCGCAATCCTTCTGTCCCCTTGATGACCGGAGGTCGCGTTGGCTGTTCGAGGATCTCGAGTTCAAGAGATCGGAGGTCCTCACCATCAAGCCCCAGGCGTTCCCAATCGCGGAGGAACGCCGGGAACCAAACGAATCTCGGCCAATTCTCCGGGTCGAATTGGTCCACTCCCTGGCCCCGCCTCCGCCGACTGATGATTCGATACCTGATCCATCTCTACCACTGAGTGATAGAATCGTCAACAGCCGATCCGGGACCAAGCCGCTTTAGTTAGCCGCGCTGGAGATCGCGTACGCGATCCGCATAAAGCAACTGATGCCGCTGCTGAGCCTCCGACCTGGTACGCGGGTATTCAACGCGCCCAGTATGACTTCCTCGATGGCCGCGTGAACCTGAAGGGCGCAGATGTGCGGTGGCACCCGCCCGGCACCTGTGCCCAAACCGGCAAATGCCACGGATGAGACGACGGCCGAGATACGCTCGCCCGCCAGTGCGCCCGACGGGACGATCCCGTGCCGGATCAGCAAGAACACCGCACGGGCGGCAAGGTAGGGGTTGACCGTGTTGCTGCGGATCATCGGCACGCGCATCGTCGGGGCCGCGATCAGGAACGGGATGCGCGGATTCCCTGTTTCAACAATCTTCAGGAGAGACGTTCGGGCTGTTCATGTTTCTCGTACCGAACTGGCGGAAGGTGGGTGGCCCTCTCTGCCCGCTCTCTGCCCTCCGCCCGGACTTTCGCCACGAGGAGTCATGCCGAGGTTCGACCCCATGTGGGGCGAGGATCTGGACGGCTGACGCAAACCCGTTGATTTCCCATCGAACTCACCAGCCTTGGGGCCGGGCTGTCCCACGCGCTCTTGAGCTCACTCTCCTCCGTCCGGCTTGGGGATCATCCGGATGCAGACGGGCATGGGGATTTGCAGGGGCTCGCCGACTTGCTTGAGACCGCCGGTTGCCGGGTCGATGCGGAAGACGAAAATCGAGTCCGAATCCTGGTTTTCGGCGAGCAGGTACGTGCCCGTCGGGTCAACCGCGAAGTTGCGCGGATTCTTGCCGAGGGTCGCCTGGTGTCCTGCGGCCGTGAGCTTGCCGGTGGCCTGGTCAATCGTGAAGATCGCAATGCTATCGTGGCCGCGATTCGAGCCGTAAAGGAACTTGCCCGAAGGATGGATCTGAACCTCGGCGCAGTAGCTCTTGCCGTGGAAGCCTGACGGCAGTGTGGGGATTGTCTGGATCTCGGTAAGCGTCCCCCGCTCGCTATCGTAGGCAAAGGCGATCACCGTGTTGGCCATCTCGTTGATCACGTAGCCGAAGTGCCCGTTGGGATGAAACGCGAAGTGCCGTGGCCCCGAACCCGGCGCAACGGTCGCGAACGGCGGCTCGTTCGGGGTCAGCGTACCGTTGCCGGCATCGAGCTTGTACACGAACACCCGATCGAGCCCAAGATCGGCCACGATGGCGAACTGGTTGGCGTGGTCGAGGTTGATCGAGTGGGCATGGGGGCCCTCTTGGCGGCCGGAATCCACGCTCTTGCCCTGGTGCTGGATGAACGATGACGCTGCACTCAGAGAACCATCAGCCTGGATCGGCAGGCAGGCCACGCTCCCGCTGCCGTAATTGGCCACCAGGACATTCTTGCCGGTTCGATCGACGCTCAGGTGGCAGGGCCCGCTGCCCACCGACGACTGCTGGTTGAGCAACGTGAGCATGCCGGTTGTCGGGTTGATGCTCAGCGCGCTGACCCCGCCTCCTTTCTGGCCGTTGAAGCTATCCAGCTCGTTGACGGCGTAGAGAAACTTGCGGCTGGGATGGATGGCGAGGAACGAGGGATCAGCCAGCTTGCCCGCCGCGCCCTTGGACGTCAGTTGGCCCGAGGCCAGGTCGAGCTCGAGCAGGTAAATGCCCTCGCTCGGCATCTTCCCGTGGGTATATGTGCCGACGTAAAGCCGCAAGGTCCCGGATATTGACCCTTCCGATATCATCTCGTTTCCCCGGGATAGGCTTGTGAAGGTGAGCGGAACCGCGATCAGAAGGAAGGAAATCGAGAAAGGCCAGTGGCGATTGGCAACAGGTCGAGGCGTGGGCATGACGGTTCTCCCGGGGCCCGGTCGTGAACGATGATTGCGTTGTTGTTGAATCACTCCGTTTTTCCTCTCGCGACCTTAGCACAGGGTGGACGTGACGGCAAGAAACCGCCACTTCCACCCCAAGTGCCTGGGAAAAACCGATCACTGGCTCCCCGATCGAACTTGATAGGCCCGGCTGTGGATGGCACGCGCGGCCGCGACGAGCTCGGGGTAGGAGGTGTCGGTGACGGTCAGGAAGCCGATGTTGTAGTTCTCACCGTCATAGGCGCGGCCGGTCAATGGCTCGTCCACGTACTGGAACCAGTGGCAGCCCACCATCGCCGGGTTCTTGAGCACGCTCTCGACATAGCCGCTATAGATCGCCGCCCGCTCATTCTGGTCGGCAGCGGCGACGAGACCTGGGTGAAGCATCCCGCGATCGAGGGACCCGACGTGGAATTCACCGATGATCACGGGTCGGCCAAGGTCCTGGAAGAACGCCCATTTCGCGGGATCGACCTGGCGCTCGTAGATGTTGAAGCTGACGACGTCGCAGAATTCGGCCGCCGCGGCAACAGCTTCCTCGGTGCGCCAGGCAAACCGGCAACCGAGGTACAGGTGGTTGGGATCGACGGCCTTGAGCCGATCGCGGATCGTCTTGAAATAAGTCCGCGCCAGCTCCTTCACGAACGCGCCGAGATCGGCCTTGAACGCGGCTGTCCAGGCGGCTTGTCCGGCGACCGGCTTCCAGGGAGCATCGAGCTCCTGCCAGCCGCTCAGGTTCGTCTTCCAGGCGTCGTTGAGCTTGCTGATATCGACGTACTTTTTCTTGAGCTGATCCACGATTGCGCGCTTGGCGGGCGAGTTCGCTGCGGGCAGGCTGAGTGCGCCCAGGGCCAGGCCGTAGCGGCCGCCTTCGTCTCCAAAACCGCCCCAGCTCAGCTCGTTATCGACGAAGTAGCCCACGCACCAGGGATCAGTCCTGGTCCGGCTGACCACCCATTGAAGACTCAACTGCACATGATCGGCAAATTTGGGGTCGAAGGGGTCGTGCATCTTTCCCCAGTAATCCGAGCCGCTGCCGACCCGGGCATGGTTGCCGGAGACCGAAACGGTCGCCACGTAGGGAACCCGGTCATTGCGCTCGACGCGGGGATCGGACCAGTTGCCGATTGTATTGAAGCCCCAGGACTTCAGGCGGTTCAAGGTGGTCTCCCGCCAGCGGGGGAGGAAGTCGGGGCCGTAAGTCCGCTCAAGATTCGCCGCGTAGAAATTGAACGTCCGGCCCTCCTTGACCGGTCCCGAATGGATGCCGCGGACCGTTCCATAATGTCGGGTCAATGGATCGCCTGTCCCGGGCAAGCCGGTGAACATCGACTCGCGGCCGGTGATGATCGTGGACTCGTTGGGGGTGACCACATCCACTCCGAGCGAGATGAAGAGGGCTCCATCGGGATCGACGAGCCACCACTTGCCGTTCAGCTTGGCAGTGCGGAAGAAGCCCGTGGCCTGCTGTTTCGGCCCTTCGCGCCAGCCGCCAAACCGATCGCGGTCGGCGGGGCGGAATGAGCTTTCAGATCAGCAGCCTCGATATCGTGCCGGTGCACCATGTCGGATTCCGATTGGACCTTCCCCGGCCAGTCGGCCCTGGCGTACTGGCCGAACGAATCGACGATCCCGTCGAGCGGCAAAGGAGGGACCAGTTGCGCGGATTGGATTTCCAGGCTGCGAGGCCTGCTGGGCCGATGCAGAAAAACCTGAACCGATACGACATGCTCAGGATGGAACGGGCCCTGGCCAGAGGGATTCAAGCCGCGGCTGCCGGCAGACGCGGGCAACCCGCGCATGCCGTGGGCCATCGGATCAACCTTGCGCAGCGGGAACGACAGGATGGTGGACTCGCCGGCCTTGAGCCTGGTCTGGGCGCTCCGGCAGTGGATATTGCCATCGGCCGCAAGGTCGTCGTCGATCCGGATGCCAAATTCGATCTCATGCTCATCGGGGTTCCGCACCGCAAGCTGCAAGAACCCATGCGAATTCCAGTTCCAGGCCTGGCCTTTGGGAGCCACAAGGTTCACGCTTGGCCATTCCGTGGGCTCGAAGCTGGCGCGGACCGCTCCTGGGGTTTCAGGGATGGGATCTACCCTGGCCGAGTGAACGGCGAGCGACCGCAGATCCAGGCGCTCGGTCGAGACGTCGGCTCCCGGAGTTTGGGCACGCCCAACCAAGGCGCCCAGGAGCGTCAAGGTCGTGGCCGTGATCAGAAATCGGCGACACATGGTCAAATCCTTTCGTTCTGCGCGGGATCAGAGAGAGAGGGCCACGCTCGACGTGACCAATCATTAAGGGAAGCCATGCGGTTCCAACCCTTGATCATAGCCGTGCCGGACGAGGAGTGTGAGAACTTGGCGGCGAACGACAGGGAAGGACCCCACGCTTGCGAGCTCATCTCGGCTCTGGTTCCATGGAAAGATGTGCAGAGGCTTCCCGCGGAGCTCATTGCTCCGGAATCGGAAAAAACCGCGCTGAAAGCGGTTTCCGGACTGATCACGAGAGGATCATGCGGATGCGACAATCCAATAAGAAACGCCAAGCAGGTACAGTATCGGCCAGGATCGCCATGCTCTGCGTGCTCGCTGTGCTGGCACCCCGTGTCCAGGCTGCCGACGACATGATCACGGTGGAGACGCTCTTGCGGAAGATGACCGACACGCGCTGGCTGGCGGTGCCGCCGGCCGCCGGCGAGCGTACGGTCCAGTTCTCCAGCTACGATCGCGCCAGCCGTCTCGAGAACGGGAAGATGATCCATCCGTTCGCCAATGGCGACAGTGGCCACTACCTGCGCGTGGAAGGCGAGGGGAACCATCGCGAATGGGTTCTCGCCGAGGCGCAGGGACCGGGTTACGTTTCGCGAATCTGGAGCGCCAATCCTGCCGGCGAGCTGCGAATTTATATTGATGGTGCCACGGTCCCCGCGCTGGCGGCTCCGTTTCCCGCGATCACCAATGGAGAGGTCGCACCCTTTGGCGCCCCGTTCGGCCACGATGCCTCGCGCGGTCGGAATCTGTATTTCCCGTTTCCGTTCGCGAAGTCGATCAAGATCACCACGACCAAGGGAGGTCAGTACTTTCAGGTCAGCGTGACGACGTTGCCGCCGGACGCCAAGGTCGAGAGCTACTCGCCCGACGTCTTGAAGCGCGCAGTGACCGTTCTGACCAAAACCGGGAGTACGCTCATGAGCGCAGCACGCCGATCATCGAATTCCATGAGCCAGCGCGAGTTTTCCTACACGGTGAACTCAGGTGGATCATTCAAGCTCAAGGCTCAGATCGCGCCTGTGGGAATGCCTGGAGCCATCGAGTCCCTCGCCTGTCGAGTTGATGCCGCCGACCGGGAAGATGCGCTGGCCCGCACGCTCCTGACGATTACTTTTGACGACGCCCAAGAGCCCCAGGTCGCGGTTCCCCTGGGCGAGTTCTTTGGCTCGGGTCCAGGCGTCAACCCGTTTGAGTCAGCGATACACGCAGTGGGAAGCGACGGCTCGATGGTGGCGAACTGGTACATGCCATACCGTAAATCGGTCCAGATTGGTTTGAGGAATCTCAGCGGAAGCACCGTCACTTACACCGGAAGTGTGACCGGTGGCGCGGCCGAGTTCTCGGAGAATTCACTCTATTTCCACGCCCGCTGGCGCTATCAGGATGGCCTGCAAACCAGGAAGGGAGACGGCACGCTCGACTGGCCCGCGCTCCGGGTGTCGGGTGCCTCAGGTCGTTTCGTGGGCCTGCTCCTGGACATCTTCAACCCCACGCCCACCTGGTGGGGCGAGGGCGACGAGAAGATCTATGTGGACGGCGAGAGTTTTCCCAGCACTTTCGGCACGGGAACCGAAGACTTTTTCGGCTACGCCTGGGGCGATAACCATCCTTATATGAACGCATTCCATGCGCAGACCCGGTGCGACGGTCCAGGTGCCAAAGGCAATTCCAGCAACATCCGCTACCAGATCCTCGACAGTGTGCCGTTCCACAAATCGCTTGGCTTCGATATCGAGGTCTGGCACTGGGAAGCCGTCCAGATCCAGTATGCCACCGTCGCGTTTTTCTACGCCGGTCCCGGCGCCCGCATCGAACCCGGCATTCCCAATCTGTCAGAACGAAAGGTCTATCCCAAACCGGCGCTCAAACGTGAGCCAGGTGTCCTCGAGGCGGAAGACCTCAAGGTCAAGTCCTGCACAGCCGGCGACGTACCCGGTCAGGATATGCTTCCTTTCGGCGATGCCTGGTCGGCAGGACGTCAACTCTGGTGGCTCGTCCACCAACCCGGCGCGAAGCTGGACCTTGAACTACCCGTGAAGTCGGCAGCAATCTACACCGTCTCGGCGGCCTTTACCAAGGCCGGAGATTACGGCATCGTGCAACTCGCGGTTGACGGCAAGCCGCTCGGCAAGGCCATCGATCTGTATGAACCTGCTCCCGCGGTGATTCATACAGGAGATGTGCCACTTGGCACGGCAACTCTCGACGCCGGGCCTCACTCGCTGAGTGTCGTCCTCACGGGAAAGAATGCCAGGAGCACCAACTATCTCGTGGGCATGGACTGGATCAAGCTCACGCCGGTGACCGGCGGATCGGCTCCCGGGCCGAAGTAACCACTTCCTGTCGAGCCGCGGCCACGGCTGTCGGCACCTGATTTCCCTAGTAGGGCAGCAGGCCGGTGCGTCGCCGGCTCCTCTCGGCGGTTGCAGACGGGCTGGTCTCGGCGGGTGGCTGGTTGCGGAGCGCGTCGATACGCTCAAGGATGGTGAATGCGGCCTGAGGCTTGGCCAGGGCCAGAGCATTGCCGCGCATCAGGTGCAGCTTGCCCGGCTCGTCAATCAAGCGGTCAATCTTGAAAGCCAGGGCGGGAAGGTTGTTGCAGCGGATCGCAATGCCTTCCTCGAGGAGATGATCGGAATTGCGCTCTTCCTGACCCGGGATGGGGTTGATGACGACCATCGGCAACCCCTTGGCGAGGGCTTCCGACGTGGTCAGCCCGCCCGGCTTCCCCACATACAGGTCGGCGGCGGCCATCAATTCGTCCATCTCGGTCGTGAAACCCACGAGATGAAACACGACGCCCGAGGATTTTGAGAATCTGGGGATGACTTGCGCCAGGCGGCTGCGGAGTTCTTCGTTGCGGCCGCATACGACCACGACCTGCGCGGATCGAGAGAGGCCCGAGAGTGCCTCGATGATGTGCTCGACCGGGCCAACTCCGAAACCGCCCGCGGAGACCAGGATCGTGAACCGGTTTTCGTCGAAGCCATGCTTGCGCCGCATCGCCTGGGAATCCTTGTCTTCCGAGAAAACCGAGTCGATCGGGATACCCGATATGGTGACCTTGCTCTCCGGCACTCCGAGCGCCACCAGGTGAAACTTCGTTTCCTCGAGGGCCACGAAATACTGTTCGGTGTGGCGACAGAGCCACATGGCGTGAACGTCCAGATCAGTCACAACTACGGCATTGAATATGTTGACTTTTTCTTCCGATTTGAGCCACGAGATGATCTCGGACGGCAAGAAATGGGTGCAGATGGCGACGTCGGGCTGATACTTGTTCAGAAAACTGATAAACGGAACCGTGTTGAGGCGGTCGAGCGCCAGGCGAAGTTTTTCGTTCCTTCCGGGTACGTCAAGATGGTCGTAGAGCCAGCCCAGCACCTCGGGCGCCTTGTTGACCAGGTCGATGTACGCCTTGGAGTAGAGGTGGCGAAAGACATGGTTGGTGTATTTGAGCACGTCCAGATGCTGAACTTCGGAGGCCAGCCCGCGAGCTTTCAGGGCTTTCTCGATGGCGTCGGCAGCGCGAAGATGTCCCGCCCCGGCGCTCGCGGAAAGTACCAGTACACGTCCCAGCATCAGGAACCTCCCGCGTTGATGGTAATTATAAAGCCCAGGGGGTCGAGCCAGCCTGGCCCCCGTATGTGCCTGAAAGTTACATTTCCACAGCGCTTCAGACGACGCCCAGAGTAACTATCTCGAGGGTCTCCCGCAAGGAAACGTGGGGTTGCGGCAACTATACTGACAAACCATGAACGCGCCAGAGCCCATACCCACGACTGGATGCGGGGGAGACACGGCGACAGCCAATTCGGCTGCTGACCCGCTCACGCTGGATTGGCCGGCAATCCTCGCCGCTCATGAGCGCTGGCTGCGCCGGGTGGTGACCGCACGTGTGCAGGAACGGCAAGCTGTTGATGAGGTCATGCAGGAGGTGGCGCTTGCGGCGGTGGCGCAGTGCTCGCCGCTTGCTCAACCCCGGCCGGCTTGTCGGCTGGCTCTATCGGCTAGCGGTGCGCCAGGCTTTGATCTATCGCCGCAAGGTGGGACGCCAGCGTGCCCTGGTCGGCCGCTACGCACGCCAGCAGGGAACGACTAGTGAAGACACTGGACTCTCGCCATTGAACTGGCTCGTGCATGCCGAGCGCCGGGGGATGGTCCAGGAAGCCCTCCGCCGGCTGCCACCGCGTGATGCCGATCTGCTGGTGCTCAAGTATGCCGAGGGCTGGAGCGCTCGCGAGCTGGCCGGGCGGCTGGGTGTGAAGACGTCCGCGGTCGAGGCGCGGCTGCACCGCGCCAGAGGCCGGTTACGGGCCGAGTTGACCACTCTGGCAAGCGAATTCGGCGCACCGTTCAACGATGAGGACAACGAGCAGAATTGAGGCTGATCCGATGGAAACAATCGACACGCTGATCGACCGGATTGTCGACGGTGGAATGATGCCTGATGAACTGGGCAAGGCCATCGAGCGGCTGGACGCAGCCCCGGAAAGCTGGCGCCAGTGCGCTCTGGCATTTCTGGAGGCTCAAAGCTGGGCCGACGCGTTCCGGTCGATGGACGAGCCGATTGCGGAGCAAGTTCCAGGCGTCCGGGATGGTACGCGTTTCATGTTAGATACAGCCGTGAGCCCGGTGCCTGCCACGCGGGCGGTGGCACCTCACTGGCGGCTGAGATCCGCGGCCATGGCAGCCGGAATCGCCTGGATCGCATTCTCACTGGGATGGCTGAGCCACGGAGTGAGGAGGACACGCGGCGAGCCGGACCAGAAGGCGGCGCCTCTTCTTGCGGAGGCCTTGAAGACTTCTGAGCCGCAAGCCAATCAACCTGCGCAGGTCGATGAATCGTCCACGCCGTTGCAGCCCGGATCGATAGCTGGTCTGCCCACCGATCGCCTGCCGACCGTGCGCGAAGTCGCTCGCTTACGATTCGGCACCGGCGACGAGGCATCCGCCGAGATTCCGATCTTCGCCGGTCCGGGAATCACCCCGCGCTGGCTTCTGGAACAGCCTCCGCCGGTCTCGGAACATGATCGCGCCATCTGGCAGCGACAGGGCTATGAGCTCGAACAACAACGCCGGCTGCTGTCCATTCCCTTGGCGGACGGCCGCAGGGCGACCGTCCCCGTAGACCATGTCCAGGTTCGCTACGTCGGACAAGTGCCGTTGTGAGGATCGATGGTTCGAACGGGAAAACTCTCTGCTTTCTTTTTCCTTTCGGAAGGATGGTGATCATGCGTTTGATGATGACAGGCAGCTTTGGGCTCGTTCTGACACTTGCTGCCATGGCACAGGCTCAAAGCGACACATCGAAGAACGTCGCACAACCAGTTCCGGACCAGCAGAACTTGAATCTGATTATCGATTCCGAGGCTCTTCAAAATGTCTACCAAGCGTCTTTTCGAGCCGATCCTCAACAGCCCAGTTACTTCATTAACCCGGTGAGCCGGGAAGAAGCTTCGGGCTTGAGCCTGGCACCCGTGGACGAGGCCGCAAGGACGCATCTCAAGCTACCGAAGGGACAAGGCTTGATCGCGACCTCAGTCCTCCCTCAAGGTCCGGCCGCACAGGCGGGAATCTCTCAAAACGACATTCTGTTGACGCTGGACGATGTCCCGCTGACCAAACCCGAGGATCTTGAGGAGAAGCTAAAATCGGCGGGTGACAAGCCACTCAATCTGGTGCTGCTGCATCATGGCCAGAAGAAGACGCTCCAGATTCAGCCCAAGGTCAAGGTGACATTCGGGCCCGTGCAGCCAGCGGCACCAGAGTTCTGGATTGGTGTATCGGTAACCCCCGTCGAGCCGGCATTGCGAGCCCAGCTCCAGATCCCTGCCGACCAGGGGCTGATCACGACCGGGGTCATCGAGAACACTCCCGCGGTCAAGGCGGGGCTCAAGGTCAACGATATCCTGTTGACGATGCGCGGGAGTCCCTTGCGCAACCACAACGAATTCGTCAAATTAGTCCAGGAAAACGGAGAAAAACCGCTGGCAGTCGAACTCATCAGGGAAGGCTCACGTCAGACGATCGAGGTAACGCCCGAGCGGCGGAAGGACGTACAGCTTCGCATATCCCAGTTGCAGCACACTGGCAACTGGAACGTCGTCCATCCCGGCGCTGTCATCCAGAGCAACCAACCGGGTTTCCTCGTCCATCCCGGCGCTGTCATCCAGAGCAACCAACCGGGTTTCCTCGTCGCCCCCGATGGCAACTGGACCTTTCCCAATGATCTCTCGATACAGGGCGTCCGTTCCTTCGACACATTGTCTGCCCAGCATCCGGCAGATCCGCTTGCCAACCGGCTCGATACCATGGCCAGCGAGATCAAGGAACTGCGCGAGGCCGTGGAAGAACTGAGCAAGACGCTCAAGGACCGCAAGTGACCGGTCCCGACCGATCTTCCTGCGAATACCAGCACTCAGGCGATTCCCTGGACTTCCTGGGGAATCGCCTGTTCTTCGTCCTCCATGACCGGCTCGTCGAGCAAGTCGCCGCCCGCCGATCGCACGAGCTCCGCGAACACACCGTTTTGCCGGATCAATTCGCCATACGAGCCGGTTTCGACGATCTGGCCGTCGTCGAATACGAGGATGCGATTGGTGTCGAGCAGGGTCGTCAGGCGGTGGGCGACCAGAATGACCGTCCGATCGTTCCGCGCGGCGTTGATCGCCTGCTGGATAAGCTTCTCGCTGATGTTGTCCAGGGCCGAGGTTCCTTCATCGAGGATCAAGATCGGCGGATTCTTGAGAAAGATCCGGGCCAGCGCGATGCGCTGTCGCTGACCACCGGAGAGGTTCTGGCCCCGCTCCGCGACGCGCGACTTGTAGCCGCGAGGCATCCTCATGATCTCGTCATGGATGCAGGCCAGTTCAGCGGCTCGGCGGATTTGTTCGGGAGTGACATCGGTAGAGCCGTAGGCGATGTTAGCCGCGACCGTGCCCGAGAAGACGAACGGATTCTGACCGACATAGCCGATCAGCCGCCCGATGGCCTCGCGTGAGATCGATTCCAGGGGAACGCCGCCGATCATCGCTGTGCCGGCCGTCGGATGGACCAGTCGCAGCATGGTCCGCAGCCAGGTGGTCTTGCCGCATCCCGAACGGCCTGCGACCCCGATGATCTCGCCGTGGCGGATCGCGAGCGAGACATCATGAATCGCGGCTCGTTTGTCCTGGGAACCTCCCGGATAAACCACGGACAGGTTCTCGGTGACCAGGATGGGCTCTCCCACGCCCAGCTTCGGCTCGCGGGGATCAACAGGTTTGAACGACCTGTCCACGGGCTCTCTGAGCAGCTTGATCAGGTCGCCCACGCGGAGGCTGCTCTCATGAGCCTCGTCGATGAAGCGATGAACCTCGTTGAGAGGGCACATCACGTTGAGGTAAAGTACGGAGAATGTGAGGATTTCACCGACCTTGATTTGTCCGTGAACAAACATGTACACGGCAAAAGCGAGAACGAGGATGTGAAAGAAGCCCTCATTGAGCGCCTTGCCGCAACCGAAAAGCGACATCTCGAAGTGGTGACGGATCTCCTTGGATCGCTGATGCTCGGCCGTCCGCGCAACACGGCGGATCTCCCGGCGATCGGTGTTCGCGGCGCGCACGTAATCAATTCCCGATAACAGTTCGACAACGGTCCCGTCCATCACCTCGCGCGTCCGCAGCATATCGAGGCGGATTCCTTTCTGTGTGATGAGCTGCCAGATGGTCAATGAGAGCGAAACCGGTACCACCCCAACCATCACCAAGGCGATCCAGGGCTGTTTGGAGAGGGTTGCCCCGATGGCAAAAGCACCGGTGAAAAGGGCGGGAACGAAATCCAGGAAAGTGATCCGGAGAAATCTGACAAAGCCTTCCGCACTCCGCGTGATTCTGCCGTACAGCGATCCCACTTGATCGTGGGCGATGATCGAAAGATCGACCTTCATGAGGTGGCCTACCAGCCGTACGCACATGTCCTTATTGATGCGTGTGCAGGTGTTCTCTACCAGGTACCTGCGGAGCACGTTCATCGACTCGCGGAGCAAGTAGGCAAAGCCGAGCAATCCGAAGTAAACGCTCGCTTGGCCCATGATTGCGCCGGGAGTCAGACCCTGGCTCTTGGCGACGTCGACAGAGTCAACCAGCTTGCCCATCAGCACGGCCACGGCCGTGTTCCCGGCGCTTGCAAGGGAAACGATGATCAGAGCGCCGGCCAGTGCCCAGCGATGTCGCCAGGGCACAAGTTGCCACACTTGCCGGCCACGCCTGCCAATTTGACGAAGCTCGCGCCAGATTCCTCGTAACCCCCCGGTCGCGATCCGAACCATCGAAACTCCTCAACCAGTGACGAACCTGTCCCCGCTCGGTTTCTTTGCGGGAGAGACGCCACAATGAAACGGGCGTACAGAGTCGCGTGTGCCAATCTGCCTCGATTTGCAAACCAATTCTAGAATCCTATACGAGAGGTCTGAAAAATGTGGGGGTTTTCTTTTTTTCTTCTCCCACGAATTGCAGAGGAATCGCGTATTCATTCTTGGTGAAGATGGGCGGTGCCTCAAAATTGGCTTGATCCACTTTCAACAATCACATTTTGCAGTGCATTAATGCTTGGAGCGGCACAGCCTTAAAAGGGTTTCATCATCTTCTGACCGGCGCAATTCTTGCGACATTTTCACCGGGTTTTGAACAGGCATTTGAGGAAGGATTCACGTCCATGAATCAGAGCGACAGCGTGTTGTCTCCCACCAGGAGAGCGTCTCTTTCAGCGGGAGCCGCCGGATTGGTCGACGTCCGTTCGCTTCGTTCGCGACCCCGTTTCGAGGCAATCGACCAGCCGTTGCTGGGCTCCCGGGACGAGGCTCTCATCGTTGACGAACGTGCTCATCTGCGGCCAGCGCAAGTCGTCGAAGGCAAACTATCCCGCATGATCAAGGATGCCTCGCTGCCGGTCAGCCACTTGCAGATGAGAGGGCTAGTTCGAAGCCGTTGAACTGTTCGCCTGTCTGAAACGGTCAGGTTTGAGACCAGGCTTTGCGCCTATCGGGATGCTGATTCCATCATAAACTTCCCATGAATACGCGTACATCATGGTCTTGGCCATCATCCGCAAGCGTGACCTCTCCATTTTCCATGAGCCGGCCATCAACGTGAATCGTGGACACGCCGCGTTCCAGCCCTTGCGGGTTTTCTACCGAGATCCGGTATTTCGCTGAGCGGTATTGGTAAATGATTTGGTAATCCCTCCAATCGGGCGGTATGCATGGATCGATCACAAGACGATCTCCAGACTGCTTGAACCCAAGGATGGACTCGAGGCCCACGCGGTAGAGCCAGGCCGCCGAGCCGGTGTACCATGACCATCCTCCCCGACCAGCCAGCGGTGGTTCACTGAACACGTCGCCGGCGACGACATAGGGCTCGATCCTGTAACGCTGGACCGCGTCTGGGTCCCGGGTGTGCTCGATCGGATTGAGGAACTGGAAAAGCTCGAATCCGCGCCGGCCGTCCCCGAGAAGGGTGGCGGCCAGTACGACCCACGTCGCGGCGTGCGTGTATTGAGCCCCATTCTCGCGGACTCCCGGCAAATAGCCCTTGATGTATCCCGGATCGACAGGGCCATCATCAAACGGCGGCGTCAGTAACAGGATCACGCGATGCTCGCGTCGGACGAGCAGGTCGAGAACCGACTCGAACGCCTTGCGAGCTCGCTGCGGATCGGCGGCTCCCGAGATCACGGCCCACGATTGAGCGATCGAATCGATCCGGCACTCCCGATTCTTCGCGGTACCCAGCGGTGTGCCGTCGTCGCAGAACGCGCGTCGGTACCACGCGCCGTCCCAGCCATGCTCCTCCACCGCTTGGCTGAGCAGATCCGCCTGCTCGCGATAGCGGGTCGACCTCGGTTCATCGTTGCGGCTGCTGGCGATTGGCGCAAATGAGCGAAGGCAATCGATCAGGAACCAGGCCAGCCAGATGCTCTCACCCCGGCCGTTCGAAACCAACCCGGTTCATCCCGTCGTTCCAGTCGCCGGTTCCGATGAGCGGCAGTCCATGGGCACCCAATCGCCAGCCCCGCTCAAGAGCGCGAGTGCAATGCTCGTAGAGTGAGGCGGACTTTTCGGATCTTGAAGGCAGCCGGAAGTCATCGTCCTGACCGGGCTCGAGCACGGCGCCTTCAAGTACGATACGTTTTCATCCAGAATCGCGGTGTCCGCGGTGGCTTTCACGTACAGCGCAGTCACATAAGGAAGCCAGAGAAAGTCATCGGAAATTCGCGTTCGAACACCACGGCCGCCCGGGGGGTGCCACCAGTGCTGCACATCGCCCTCGACGAACTGCCTCGACGCCGCAAGCAAGATATGCTTCCGCGCGAGCTCGGGGGCTGCGTGGAAAAGCGCCATCACGTCCTGGAGCTGGTCGCGAAACCCGTATGCCCCACCGGACTGGTAAAACGCCGATCGACCCCAGAAACGGCAACTCACGGTCTGGTACAGCAGCCAGCGATTCATGATCAAGTTGAATGAGGGGTCGGGAGTCTTGACCTCGACGGCACCGAGCATTCGATCCCACTGGCGGGTGCTTCGCGCAGGGCTTCGGCCGCGGAATCGGGCTGCCAGTGACGGCGAATCAAAGCACGCGCCGCACCGAGGTTTTCAGCCTCTCCCAGCAGAAAGACGATCTCCTGGGATTGGCCGGGAGCCAGGTCGAACCTGGTTTGAATCGCAGCGCAGGGATCGAATCCGGCTCCGGTCCGCCCCGACAACCCGGCCGCGTGCAAGGCCGCGGGCGCCGCGACCGAGCCATGGCGGCCGAGGAACTCGACCCGGTCGGAGGTGATCGTTCTGGGGCGCTGGTTGACATGAACAAACGCCACGTGTTCGGCGAAATCGGCGCGGAAGGTGTTGCGAACCAGGATCGCCTCGGTTTCGGGGTCAACTTCCGTGACCAGATGCATGGCACAAACATCCCTGTTCGCTCCCAGAACCAGCTCGGCGAAGTACGTCGCCGAGAGCTGCCGCGGCACGCTGCCGGCATTGCGCACTCTCAATTGAATCAGCTTGATCGGATCGCTCGTGGAGACGAGCAACGTCAACGTCTGCTCGATGCCGTGGCTATTGCGTTCAAAGATCGTATATCCCTGCCCATGGCTCACCCGAACGGGCTCGGCGGCGGGCACTGGCAAGGGAGTCGGACACCAGATCTGGCCGCTCGTTTCATCACGCAGGTAGACCACTTCGGAGGGAGGATCGACGACCGGATCATTGCTCCAACCGGTCAGGCGGTTCGTCTGGCTGTTGCCCGCCCAGGTGAACCCCGAGCCGCTTTCGGAGACGACGAAGCCGAACGCGGGATTGGCGATCACGTTGACCCAGGGCGCCGGCGGCAACGCCGGGCATGGTGCCGCATGGGAGCTCGGCTGGCCGTTGAGCTGACCAGAGACAGTCTCCTGGGCCCTGACGAGCAGGCGGTACTCGCGGCCGTCGTGGTTGAAGCCACCGAAGCCATTGAAAAACTGGAGGTCGGGTGGCAGGTCGACGGGCTCATCGGTCCACTGGACCGGAGCTTGCGTCGGAACCAGAGGCTCGGGATGAGACCTGGCCCATTCGATGCGATCAAGCTGGCCTGCGAGAGAGCCCCGCGCTCCGTCCAGCAAAACGCGGGAGGCCGCTTCGAGCAGCAGCACATCTTCCTCGGTGATTGCCTCTCTGGAAAGAACGAAAACGCCGCCGGGCCGGTTGAGCTGATCACCGGCACCGACGTCGCGAACCAGCTTGGAAGCCTGCTGGCGCAAGTCCACGGTATTGCCAGATTCCTCCTGGACCAGCAGCACGAGATCAAATTCGAGCCCCTTGGCACGAAGGAAATCGCGCGCGACCAGAAGTTGCCTCAAAAGCGAGAACTCGGTTCCTTCGGCAATCCGCGCCAGCAAGATTGGCCGGTCCCCGGCGATTCCGTGGCGAGCCAGGGCCGCCAGTCCAAGGCGATTGGCGGCGAGCACCGGTGAGTGCGCCCGCAAGGCCGTGGTGGCAAAGATCAGATGCGACCCCAGCCGCTGGTACAGGTGGTCTTCGGGCACGCCGAGACGATCTCCGTGTTCCACCTGGCTGCGTGCCCAGGCCAGCTCGAACGCTCGGGCCACAGCGCTGATTCCGTGATAGGCGTCGGCCAGGGCCAGCGCGTTATCGCGCGACTCGGCCATGGCCAGAGTGAACCCAACCACGGCCGATCCGCCCGGCTCGATGCGGAACTTCCGCCGCAGGCTGAAAACCGGATCGAGCACGGGGCCCGTGGTACCCGAAAGCACCACGTTCGGGCCCAGCGCCGCGGGGTCGGCTGGCGTCCGCCCGCGCCCAGGAACCGGGCTCGATCGGTCTCATACTGGAGGCTTCCCACGAGGGTGCAGCCCGGGGCCGAGCGGTCGACTGCCATCGCGTGAATTGCCCAGATCGGCCGCTCCTGGGCAGACCGCGGCCGTCGCCGGCAAAGCAAAGACTCCGATCCGGGCAGATATTCGGTTTCCAGAAAGAGCTTGCCAAACGCGGGGTGCGAACGGTCGACGCCATAGCCATTGAGAACGGGTTCCACGTAACTTGTCAGCTCCAGGTCGCGCGGCTGGCTGCCGTGGTTGGTCAGGGTGATCCGGCGAACCTCGGCAAGCTGCTCGGGCGACACCGCGATCTCGAGCAGGGTCTCGATGTCCCCGTCGCGGCGGCGCAAGATCGCCTTGTCGGCGGAGAAGACCACCTCGTACGTGTCGGCCGCGCGGCAAACCGGCTGGTACCCGGCCGACCAGAGCTGACCGCTCTGCGTGTCGCGAACGTAGAAAAACTGGCCCCAGTTTTCGCATGTGGAGTCTTCACGCCACCGGGTGATGTCCAGACCCCGACACTTGCTGTAGCCCGAGCCTGCGTTGGTGATCATCACGTGATAATGTAAGTTTGACAGCAAATGCGTGCGCGGGGCGGCGGTGGATGGCGTGGTCAGGCGCCGGCTCAACAACGAGCCGGTACTGGAATCGGCCGGTCGCACGAGATCGAGGCGGGCCGGTGCCGCCTCGACGATCGGCGAGTCGGCGGGAAGCCGCTCCTGAAGCAGCAGTTCCGCGGCGCGGACCATGGGCTCAAGGTGGAACCGCCGGGGCATCACGTCGTCGAGCAAGACGTTGGTCAAGGCCACCAGGCTCATACCTTGATGGTGGGCCATGTACGATTTGATCACGACCAGCCGCTGACCAGGAGGCACGCGATCCGCGGTGTAGTCGACGGCCTCGTAGAAGCCGAACTTCCCCTCGGCACCTTCGGCCGACAGCCTTCGAAAATTGGCCAGCGCCTCGCGCGGCTCGATCATCGCCGCCATGGCCGTGGCATAGGGTGCAACGACCCGGTCGTTTTCCAGGCCTTGCTTGAGCCCCAGTCCCGGAACGCCAAACGACTGGTAGCGATAATCGCCTTCCGGAAACTTTGCGTTGTAGGCCGATTCCGAGACGCCCCAGGGGATGCCAAGCTGATGACCATACTCGATCTGGCGGGCCACGGCCGTCTTGCAGGCTTCGGCGAGCAGCGTGTTGGGCAAGCCGCGGAGCAGCAGCCGCGGCATCAAGTACTCGAACATCGTCCCGCCCCATGAGATCAGACCAAGCTGTCCCGCGGCGTGGATATAGGGCCGTCCAAGCTGAAACCAGTGGCGGCGCGGAGCATCTCCTCGAGCGACGTTCAGGTAGCTTGTCAGACAAGATTCCGACGCCAGCAGGTCATAGCACACCCCGTCGAGAGTCCGATGCTCGATGTTGGCACCGATCGCGTACAGATGCCGTTCCGTCTTGTAGAGCGGACGAAAGTCCATCGCGTCGGCCAGGGCCTCGGCTCGACGTGCCAGGTCGAGCAGCCGGTCGCGTAGAGCCGAAGCGGCCCCCGTTTCCAAGGCGGCCCTCAAGGCCCCCACGCGATCCTCCGCGCCGCCGTCCGTCTCCATGCTCGAGAGTTCGGCCAGTACGGTCCCGGTCCGGTCAGCCAGCTCGTTGAGACTACCCTGGGCCAACAGAGTCTGCCGAACCGGGTGCAACCTTCGGGGAGCGGCATCGGCCTGGGTTGGGTGATCCCCCGGATTTGCGATCTCGTTCAGGACTGGCAACCAGGGCGCCAGCGCGGCAAGCTCGTCCCGCCGCTCTCGGATTTGAGCCACAAGCCGCAGCGCCCAGTCATCTGATTCGTCGGAGTCATCGTCCAGGCGTCCGGCTGCCTTGCTTTTGCGAGCGAGCAACTCGTCGGCCTCGCGTTCCAGCCGACCCAGCCAGTCGTTCCAGGCAAGCAGGTCGCCGGGCTCTTCCCTGAGGAGCTGCTCGAGCTGTCCAGCATGTTTTCGCCCGGAGTCGACGATCAGCCTGAGAGTATCGGCCAGACCGGCTGCCACCGCCGGGCCGAACACCGGCCGGCGCGTCTTCTCGATCAGGCCTTGCTTGAGCGCCAGCAAGCAACCCAGAAGATTACCGCTGTCAACCGTAGAAATGTAGGCGGGGAGCAGCGGCCGGAGGGTTCGCGTCTCGTACCAGTTGTAAAGGTGCCCCCAGTGTTTATCCATCTGTTCCAGTGTGCGAAGCGTCTTTTCGAGCCGATCCGCGAGTCTGCCCAGGCTGAGATAACCCAGGTCGTGCGCGGCCAGCGTCGAGACCAGCAGCATACCCATGTTGGTCGGCGAGGTACGGTGCGCGACACGGCCGTCGGGAATCTCCTGATGGTTGTCCGGCGGCAGCCAGTGATCTTCCTCGCAGACAAAGGTTTCGAAGAAATACCAGGTTTTTGCGCGATCCGGCGCAGCCCGCGCCGCTCGTCCTCGCCGAGAACCCGCGCATGCACCTGCTTGGGAAGGCTGACCCAGTACGCCACGACCGGCGACAGGAACCAGCCGGCCAGAAAAGGGCTTGCCGCCCAGAGTGCTGACGGCCGCAAGAGTGCCACGACCGCGGTGCTGACCGTGGCCACGGCAAGCGCCGCCCACATTCCCGCCAGAAAATCGCGCAGCCTTGTCCCCAGCCTTTGCTCGGTGGACGCGGCGGTTTCCCACTCCAGCAGCCTGCGCCGGGTGACCAGCAGACGGGCCAGCGTGCGGACGATCGCATCGCTCATCAGGCATGCCTGATCGGCCAGAAAAACGACGGCCAGCAGTGTTTGGCCCGCCATGTACGGAATCGAACTACGCCAGGAACGGAAGCTTTTCCTGGAAAGCGTGCGGGCAAAGCCCACCACGGCACTGATGAACCATTTGAAGAGCGGCAGAGCCAGCACGCCCAGGCCAATCGCCGTCCAGAGCCAGGGTGAACCGGGCAGTACGGACCAGCCCAGGACCAACATCACGACGAGCGCTGGAGGTACCAGGCTGCGCCGGAGGTTATCGAACAGCTTCCATCGCTCCACGGCGGGCAGAGGATTGGGCTGCGTTCCTTCAGGAACAGGCACGCGCCGGCCCAGCCAGGGGAGTAGCTGCCAGTCGCCGCGGACCCAGCGATGCTCCCGCCGCGCATAGGCGTGATAGCGAGCGGGGAAATCGTCAAACAGCTCGGTGTCGCTCAGCAAGCCGCAGCGCGCGTAATTGCCCTCGATCAGGTCATGGCTGAGAATATGGTTCTCGGGAAACGTCGCACCGGTGGCTGCCTCGAACGCGTCCAGATCATAAATTCCCTTGCCCGTGAAGCTGCCCAGGCCGAACAGGTCCATGTAGGCGTCGGAAGCGGCTGACGAATAAGGATCGATGCCTCCCGACGCAGCCAGCAAGGCGGCAAAGTGCGAGTGTGTAGCGGCCGTCAGGTGAAAGCTGACCCGGGGCTGGAGCACGCCATAGCCCTCGACCACGCGGCGGCTGCCGACATCGAACCGGGGCTGGTTGAGCGGGTGGGCAATCGTGCCGATGAGCCGCCGGACCGTATCGCGCGGCATCTGGGTATCGGCGTCAAGAGTGATCACAAACCGCGTGCGGGGCACGGCCGCGAGGCTCGAGCTGCACACCATGTACGTGGTGTCATGGTCTCCCCGGAGCAGCTTGTTGAACTCCGAGAGCTTGCCGCGCTTGCGCTCCCAACCCATCCAGCAGTTCTCGGACGGGTTCCATAATCGGCGGCGGTGAAATAGAAAGAAAAGTTCCGGGCCGTCGTCCGCGTAGCGCTGATTGAGCGCGCGAATCCGCTGCAAGGCGTCGTCGACGAGAGATCGATCTTGCGGCATCTCCTCGTCCGGAGCGTCGGCAAAGTCCGTCAGCAGCGCGAACCGGAGGTTGGTCGCCGGATTGGCCAGGTAATGGGTTTCCAGGCGCTCGCAGAGCATCTCGGCGCTGCGGGGCCGGACCAGCATGGAGGGCATCACCACGAAGGTGGCGAACTCTTCGGGGATCGTTTCTTTGAGCTCGAGTTTGGGCAGGACCCGGGGCGGCAGAAAGAGCGTCACGAGATGGTTGACCAGACCGACGGCAAGCTCGCTTCCAGGTAGAAGAGCGACCAGCACCATGAGCATCAGCGAGATTCCGCTTACCGGAACACTGCCTCGCATGCCCCCCAGGAGCAGGGTGAGAAGCAATACCCCCAGAACCAGCGAGATCGATCCCCAGTAAACCCGGCGGGGGTGAGCCAGCGCCCACGCAATAGATCGCTCACGCCAGCTTGGCTGAAAGCCAAACGCCTGTCCCAGCGCGGCTTCTCCACGGTCGACCAGGTAGTAGCCGACATGGCCCTTCGCGGCGCCCTGGCTCGTACCCTCGACGGCCAGCTCGATGGCCCGTTGTGCCACGGCAAGTTCATCGGCCCTGGAGGACCTGGCGATCTTCTCGACCACCTTGCGGTAGCGGTCGCTGGTGGCGAAGTCCTGCTGAGGATAGATGCCGGCCGGGTCTTCGCGGAGGATTTTCTCGACCAGGCTGGTGCGTTCAAAGAAGGAGTTCCAATCAACGGCCGAGAGCACCCGAAGACTGAGAACGCAGTTGCCCACGGTGATCTGGTTGACCGCCTGGCGGTGATGCTCGCGGCCCAGAATCTCGCCCGATTCCTGGCCGAGAGCAGTCAACGCGGCCTCAAGCCGGATCTGCACGGGGGCGGCCGCCGGCCCCTCATCGCGGAGCAGTTGCACCAGCCGAACGACGAACGGACCACTCGGCTCTTTCAAGGGGGCAAGTCGGGCCAGGGAAGGCGCTCCCGGCCGATCGCTCGCCGGGCGATAGGCAACGGCCATGGCCTGTTCAAACCAGTGCTCCGCCCGCTTCCGCTCCTCCCAGCACTGGAGCATCTGTTCGGCAAGCCGGCGCAGGTTTTCCAGCAGAACCAGGCGAAACATGGTAGGCAACGCCCAGAGCTCGCCGATCGTCAGGGGGGTGACCTCCTGAAACGCCTGGACGAAACGGGTGATTTTCAATTCGTCCAGCTCACTGTCCGTGTGCGCGATGAGCGTCACGGCCAGAGCGTAAGCGCGGGGATACCCCGCGAGCGGAGCGACCCCAAGCTTCGGCAAGACCGCGTCGTAGCCCCGCGGCAGGTCCTGACGAACCTCGCGCAGCACGTCGTCCACGATATGAAAGTTGTCGGCCAACCAATCGGCGTCAATTCCGTGCACTTCCCGGCGGTCATGCCCGAGAATCTCCTGGCGAGCGTGAGTCAGAACCCGGCGGTTCTCGACGAACCGCTTGAGTAGAGGACTGCTGACGTGCTCCTGTTCTCCCAGCGCGCAGGCCGCGGCCAATCGCCGAGCCTGGCTCTCCAGCCCTTCCATCCCGAGCAGGTCCGCTCGTATCGGACCTTGCCGACCCGGATCGAGTAATGCAAGGATTTCGGAACCCGTGATCTTCGCCTCGTGAGAGGGAAGCTCAAGAAAAGAGGAACTCATGCCGTTGCCGTTCTCCAGAACGCTCACTCCCGATCAGACGAGCCGGCTGACAGGATCAGAGACGTCGCGACGATCAGGCTCGACGAACGGCGAACTCCTTGCCAGGAGCGCAGGGTCTCCGAGGTGCCACGGCCAGTCTTGTTCAAGACATGCCTCGCGAATGTGTCACCATCCCGGCCGCTCGAGCTCGCATCCCTGATTCGCATGTTGCCCCCTGCAAAGGAGCTGTCCTCGGGATCATCTATCTTAAAGTATTTCGCATCGCGCTGGAAACGGGTCACTGTCCAACCGGCAAGCTCATGTCTGGGGCTGATGGAGCCAGGCTCCTCGCAACGAGAAACCGGAGACCCGCGCGCGACGATTTTCGGTTTCGGCCTGGTGCAGGGTGGGTCGAGCATCCTCGCGAGCCCCAGCGCATTGCTTGGCGACCATCGCCCGCGTATTCCCGTCGGTTTCCTGCAACTCGCCCCCGCGTCGACAGGATTATACGAGAGAGAGGATAGACCTTCGAATCATCACCCGAGACGCAAGTTCGTAGGTCAGGCTTTCCAGCCTGGCCTGATCAAATTCAATTATTAAGTTACACAATCTGATATTCTGTTCAGATCAGGCTGGAAAGCCTGATCTACGAGAACCCACACCATGGCCACCGCCGCACAGATCCAAGCCAACAAACGTAACGCCGAACGCTCCACCGGCCCGAAAACCATGAAGGGCAAGATGCGGGTGCGCGAGAATGCCCTCAAACACGGCAACTACGCCACGAAGCTCATGCTCGGATTGACCCACGAAGATCCCAACGAGATCCGCGACCGGATCGATCGCTACATCGACGACTGGCAGCCAACCACCGACGCCGAGCTGGACCTGGTCTGCCAGGCCGCCCGGCTCTCGCTGACGATCGAACGCGCCGAGCGAATGGAGGTCGCCCACATGGCCGGCCGGATCCAGACCGCTGCCTGCGAGCGGCTCCAGGAAGTCCACCCGCGGCGGCTCGAGGAGGTCCAGGAGCTGGGCCGCAGACTGCTCTACATCGCAGCGCCTGATGAGATCAAGGTTCTCAACCAGCCGCTCTGGAGCGATGATCCCAGATTGCTCGTCGCCAAACTCGAGGCCACCGCCGAGGGCTGCCGCTGGCTGCGGACGCGGTGGGCCGAGTTCCGCCATCTGCTCGACACCAGGTCTCACTGGGAAGTACCGCTCCTGATCCGGTTCATCCGCCTCCAGGGCAAGCTCGTCGACGAATCGGTCTTCGACCCGGCGCTCAATTCCATCTTGCTCGCCTGGGACGTGATCGTTCCCAAATTCGCCCGGGACTACTGGGAGGCGTTCCGGCGGCAGCCATCGCAGGCGGCGACCGCGTGCCTCAACTCACTGCGGTGGCGTGAGATCGCGCCCCGCCCCACCAGCAAGGACGAGGCGTGGAAGGTCCTCCACACGATCGTCGATCACCACAGCCAGCGGCTCGAGGTCTTGCTACAGCGAAACCAGGAGATGGAAGCGGAGGAGGTGGACGACTGGATGGATCGCGCGGCGCTCGACCTGAGCCCGGAGTTCGAGCGTCACCGGCGCTACCTTTCGGCCAAGACGCGGGAGTTCCATCGGGCACTTGAGGTGCTGCGGAAGATGGAAGAGGGAAGGGAAGGCAAAAGGCAAAAGGAAAAAGGCAAAAGGGAAATGGCAGATGGCGAAGGGGAGATGGCGGATGGCAGAGGCGAGGGAGCGGGTGAGGAATGCCAGGCGGCCGATGAGACAGAACAGGGATCTCGTTGAGTGCTCCATTGCCGGAGTGAAGGTCGACGAGGCTTCCGCTTCAACCCAGGAAGCCTTGCCCGAGCCAGCTCTGGTGGAACAGCAGGACGGCGACGCAGAGGTGTTCGAGGAGGTCGTGGCCGAGCCCGAAAGTGGCGGGAACAAAGCCGATGCAAATTCTATGCAAGATATATCTGATCAAGAAGTTATAGCAATAAATCAGAGATACGCTCCGAGGGAACAAACCCAATCCGTGGCGAGTTCGGCCGGCTCGCGGCCGCGGCGGCAAAGGGATCGGGGGAATGCGCACGGACCCAGAAATGGTAAGGCCCGGCATATCTCCTCCCGAGCTTCCGGCGGATCTTGATCCGCGACCAGGTCGGGAACCGAATCCTGATGGTCTTGATGATCTTCAGGACGGAAGCTCGTGGTCTTCGAGACCGTAAGTCCATCCACCGAAGACTTCTCCCCGCGCTGCCGCACCGCCGGTACCGGTCCCGCGTGGATGCAGCCCGGTTGACGAGATTCCGGCGCGTCGAATACAACAGCAGTCATTGTTTGCGGCTCTACGCCGTATCTTCGACGCAGTCGGCCCCGTCGAGCTCCGACCAAATTTCTTCTTGAACGGAATGTCGTCAATGCACATGCCAATCTCTGAATGGAAGCTGATGCGAAGCGGGTTTGTGGCTTGCATCATCACCACGATCGGCTTCGGTTGCGTATCGGGCCGCGCCGGGGAGTTCAAGCTGGGAGATCGCACCCTCAGGGTGCCTGCCGGGTTCACGATCGAACCCATGGCCGGACCGCCTCTGGTTGACCGGCCGATCACTGCCGCGTTCGATGAGCAGGGTCGGCTCTACATCGCCGACTCTTCGGGCTCGAACGACAATGTCCAGAAGCAGCTTGCCGAGCGTCCGCATCGCATCGTCCGCCTCGAGGACCGCGATGGCGACGGCCGTTTCGACACGCGGACCATCTTCGCCGACCGGATGATGTTCCCCGAGGGGACGATGTGGTATGACGGGTCGCTCTATGTGTCGGCCCCTCCAAGCATCTGGAAGCTCACCGATACCGACGGCGACGGCGTGGCCGACCAGCGCGTCGAATGGTTTCAGGGCAAGACGCTGACCGGTTGCGCCAACGACTTGCACGGCCCGTACCTCGGACCCGACGGCTGGATCTACTGGTGCAAGGGAGCATTTGGCCGGCAGACGTACGAACGGCCGGGCAAACCACCGTTCGTGACGCGTGCGGCGCACATCTTCCGCTGCCGGCCCGATGGCTCGAGCATTGAACCCGTGATGACCGGCGGGATGGATAATCCCGTGGACGTCGCCTTCACGCCCGGCGGCGAACGCATTCTGACGTGCACGTTCTTCCAGCGGCCCGGCGGCGGCAAGCGTGACGGCCTGATCCACGCCATCTACGGAGGAATCTACGGCAAGATTCATGATCCGATCTTCGAACCGGCCCACAAGTGGACTGGTCCGGAGGTCATGCCCGTCCTGCTGCACATGGGGCCGGCCGCTCCGTGTGGGTTGACCCGCTACGAGTCGGACGCGCTGGGTCCGGAGTACAGGGACAATCTCTTTGCCTGCTATTTCAACCTGCACAAGGTGAGCCGGCATGTCCTGTCTCCCAGCGGAGCGACGTTCACGACCTCGGACGAAGACTTCGTGACCAGTCCCGATCTCGATTTTCATCCCACGGACGTCCTCGAAGACGCGGACGGCAGCCTGGTCGTGGTCGATACCGGTGGCTGGTACAAGCTCTGCTGCCCGAGCTCGCAGCTTCACAAGCCCGACGTTCTGGGCGGTGTCTACCGGGTCCGGCGTCAGGGAGTACCCCGCATCGGGGACCCGCGAGGTTTGAGCCTGCCCTGGACAACCCTGACGCCGACCGATCTGGTGAAGCTGCTCGACAATCCACGCCCCGCCGTTCAGCATCGGGCCATCGAGAGCCTGGCCAAGAAAGGTGATGGCGCCGTTGCACTCCTGACCCAGACACTCACCGCGGAGCGCTCCGTGACCGCGCGGCGGAACGCCATCTGGGCGGCCACCCGAATCGATCACCCGGCGACTCAGGTCGTGATCACCACAGGTCTTCTCGATCCCGATGAGACCGTCCGCCAGGTTGCGATTCACGCCGCCAGCGTGAGACGCGAGCAACAGGCAGTCCCGAGTTTGCTTCTGCTCCTGCACAATCCTTCGCTGCACAACCGTCGAGCCGCGGCTGAAGCCCTGGGGCGGATCGGCGATCGATCGGCCGTCCCCGAGCTTTTGAAGGCGCTGGGAGAGATCTCCACGCCCGATCGCACACTCGAACACTCGCTCACTTACGCTTTGATCGAGATCGGCGATCCGCAGGCCACGGCGGAAGGGCTGCAAAGTAAGAATTCCCGGGTCCACCGCGCGGCCCTGGTCGCGCTCGATCAAATGAACGGCGGCCGTCTCGACCCCGTGCAGCTTGCAACACTGTTGACCGCCACCGACCCCGCTCTCAAGGAGGTCGCCTCCTGGATCATCGGCCGTCATCCGGAGTGGGCCGGCGCGCTCGCGGGTTTCTTCGGGGACCGGCTGATCAAGGGCAACCTCACGGCCGTCGACCAGGCCGAGCTCGAGAGGCAACTCGCCAGGTTCGCGGCCGCGCCGGCGATCCAGTCACTGCTCGCGGAGCGCGTCGCTGATCCATCGGCTGGCGTGGCGGTCAAGCTGAGCAGCCTCAAGGCAATGGCCCAGTCAGGGCTCAAGGATGTGCCTCCGTCGTGGATCGAGGGGCTCGCAAAAGTTCTTGCCGGAGAGAATGACGAATTGATGGCCCAGGCTATTGCCGCGGCTCGGGCACTTCCGCTGACTCCGGCGAATGCTGGTGCGCTGACTCCGCGCCTGCTTGCCATCGCGGGTCGCGCTCAAGGCCCGGCCGGTTCTCGCCTGGCGGCGCTCGCCGCGGTTCCAGGCGGGATGAGCCATGTCGAGCCGGCTCTCTTCGCGTTCCTGCTGGGTCAGCTCGATCGCGAGCAGCCGGTCGCCAACCGGACCACGGCGGCCGATGTGCTGGCGCGAGCCCGGCTCGCACCCGCTCAACTGGACAGCGTCGCGGACGCACTCAAGGTCGCAGGGCCGCTCGAGGCCGATCGCCTGCTGACGGCCCTGGAGCAATCGACGGATGAGAAACTCGGTCTGAGGCTGGTCAAGAACCTCGGTGAATCGTCGGCTCTACCCAGCCTGCGGATCGACGCCCTCAAGCTACATCTGGCCAAGTTTGCCGCCCCGGTCCAGAGCGCCGCGCAGGGGCTGTACGACCGGCTCAACGCGAACCTTGCCAGGCAAAACGCTCGGATCGACGAGCTTGTCAAGACAATCGTCGGTGGCGATGTGCGGCGCGGCCAGCTTGTTTTCAACAGTGAAAAGGCCGCATGCTTCACGTGTCATGCCATCGGCTACCGGGGCGGAAACGTCGGTCCGGATTTGACAAAGGTCGGCCAGGTTCGCTCCGAGCGTGATTTGCTCGAGGCGATTGTCTATCCCAGCGCGAGCTTGATTCGCAGTTATGAACCCATCGCGGTCGCGACCGCGGATGGCAAGGTTGTGAATGGCCTGCTGCGGAACGAGACCTCCGACGAGATCCAGCTCGTGACCGGCCCCAATCAGGAAGCGCGAATTCCCCGGGCCGACATCGAGGAGATTCGCCCCAGCAACGTGTCGGTCATGCCCGCCGGGCTCGATCAGCAACTGAGCGCCAAGGAGCTCGCCGACCTGGTCGCGTTTCTCAGGGCCTGCCGCTAAAACCGATTCCCTCCTGGAACCGACTGGTTCCCGCCAACCGACCGGAGATTCCGCCATGCCGCTGCGGCTTGCCGCCTTTCCAAAGTGCTATATCGAGGAGATTGCCGGCAGCCGCACCATGACGGTCTTCGATTGGATTGCGATGGCCCGTTCGCTCGATGCCGACGGCCTGGAGATGTATGATGGGTTCTTCATAAATCTGGAGGACACATATATCGACCAGGTCGGAGAGGCGATCCGTCAGGCCGGTTTTGCGATGCCGATGCTCTGTTGCTCGCCCGACTTCACCAACCCCGATCCCGATGGGCGGAAGCGGGCCATTGACCGGGAGGCGGAACTGATTCGCGTGACCCGCAGACTTGGCGGGCCGGGAGCCGTCTGCCGGGTGCTCTCCGGCCAGCGCTATCCGGAAGTCAGCCGGGCACAGGGCCTGGCCTGGGTGGCCGACTGCATCCGTGCCGTGGTTCCCGTCGCCCGCGAAAATGACATCGTTCTGGGCCTGGAAAACCACTACAAGGATGGCTTCTGGAAGTATCCCGAGTTTGCACAGAAACAGGACGTCTTTCTGGCGCTTCTGGATGCCATTCCGGAGCGCAAGTATTTCGGCGTGCAGTATGATCCCTCCAACGCCATCGTGGCCGGTGATGATCCGATCGCGCTCCTTCGCGCGGTCGCCGATCGGGTGGTCAGCATGCACGCCAGCGACCGCTACCTGGCCGAGGGAGCGAC
This sequence comes from uncultured Planctomycetaceae bacterium, assembly GCA_963797295.1. GTDB lineage: Bacteria > Planctomycetota > Planctomycetia > Isosphaerales > Isosphaeraceae > Aquisphaera. The sequence goes on along the minus strand of CAWCPP010000045.1, from coordinate 78,838 downwards.
GCTCGAGGAGCTTCGTCAGACCGATGGAACGCTCGGTTATTCTTCCAACCTGCGACACGGGGTCACCGGCCAGGGATTGAACGACTACGATGCGATCTTTCGGATTCTCGCCGAGCATCATTACCAGGGTTGGGTCAGCATCGAGGACGGGATGAACGGGATGGATGAGATGGCCGAGTCGCTGGCGTTTCTCCGGAGGATCAGCGCAAAGTATTTTCCGGAGTGAGCGATGAATCGCGTTCGAACGGCCCTGATCGGTTGCGGCAAGATTGGCCAGATTCAGGCCGAGGCTCTGAGCGCCTTGCCCGAATCGGATTTCGTTGCAGTTTGCGACAGTGATCTCGCGCGAGCCCAGGCTCTCGCCGACCGGTATGGCGGTCGTGCCTACACGGACGTTCCGACCATGATCCGGGAGTGCGCGGTCGCGTCGGTTTTTATCTGCACGCCGCACCCGCTGCATGCCCGGCCGGCAATCGAAGCGGCCAGGGAAGGCGTCCATATCCTGGTCGAGAAACCACTCGCGGCGAGCCTTGAGGACTGCGAGGCCATGATCGCCGCGGCGCGCCAGAGCGGGGTCAAGCTGGGAGTGATCAGCCAGCGGCGGTGGTATGAGCCGGTGCGCAGGATGAAGCAAGCCATCGACTCAGGCAAGATCGGCCGTCCTGTTCTGGGCGGCTTCGTGATGTATAGCTGGCGTGATGAGGCGTATTACCGGTCCGATCCCTGGCGCGGCAAATGGGACACGGAAGGGGGCGGCGTGCTGATCAACCAGTCGCCGCACATGCTCGATCTGCTCATCTGGCTGATGGACGACCAGGTCACGGAAGTCTGCGGCTACTGGGCCAACCTGAATCATCCTGCCGTCGAGGTTGAGGATTCCGCCGTGGCAATCCTCCGGTTTGCGCCGGAGGACTCGGCTCGATCGTCACGAGCCTGTCCCAGAAACCGGGAATTCACACCAAAGTTCATATTCACGGATCAAACGGCAGCTCGGTCGGTGTCGAGACCGACCGCGGCGCCACATTCATCGCGGGCTTGAGCACGATCGCCGAGCCGCCACTCAATGATCTCTGGACCATCCCCGGGGAAGAACATCTGCTCGGGCGGTTTCAGTCCGAAGATCGGGCACAGTTTGCCCGGACCGACCCGATTGTCCATTACCACACGATGCAGATTCATGACTTCCTCCAGGCGATCCTCCAGGACCGTGCGCCTGCGGTGACCGCCGAGGACGGCCAGAAAGTCGTAGCCTTGATCCAGGCGATCTATCAATCCAACAGGGAAAACAGGCCGGTCCGCCTCGCGGGCGGAATCTGAGTCGTTCGAGACGCCGAAATGAGATTGCCTATTTAACTGGCAGCTCCTGTTTTTCCTATTTACTTCTTTCGTGAGCTTGCAATATCTGGCATCGTCCCAAAGTGGGGTCAACGGGGACTTGTCTCGTTTGACAATTGGCGGGCCGTTCATACTAGCCCGAAGCGTCAGCGAGGGTCGACACAAATCCATGCGGGGACAGGGGTAACCCCTCGCAGGCGCTTCGGGTTGGTATGTCAACGCCGGCCTGTCAGTTCGTCAACGCAAGAAACGAAGATTCTGGGACGGTGCCCAATATCTGTGATACATGATGTTGTAAGTTGCACGGGCGCAAGGCCAAAGTCACTTTTCTTGACAGCTCTCAGGCACAATGTGCTTGTCCGGGCCTGCCCTTCGTCTTACGATATGCAAAGAATCCTTGAAGAATTGGCCCATAATTTAATGAAGGGGCGATCAGACTTCAGGAACGGCATTCGCATCCGTTTTGTATGTTGAGAGTTCGGCAAGGTGGGAACTCTCAGTTGGCTCGAAGACCGGCGACGGTGTGGCGGGCTTGCTTCTCGGAACGCCAGAGGCCCTGCGATGTCGCAGATGGTGGATGGTGAAACCAGCCGGTCGGGTTGATAAATTCTGCGACTATTGAACCAGTAAACAGAGGTCGATGTGATCAGGCAGAGCCCTCGTGCAGAGCACTTCAAGGTCGGAAAATTTGACCTCGCCATGTCAGCGCGGTGGCTTGAGTCCCGGGTTCGGCATACGGCCCGGCGCGGGGCTTTAAGTCCCCGCGAATCGGCACTGGCTGAGCGAATCAAGCTCTTGAAGAGGGAGGCCGGATCACATTCCCCGAGTGCTCCCACGCTGGCCAAGATGATTCCCGAGCTGCGGCTTCGCGTGGATGCCTGTTTTCTTTCCAATCCTTACGCCACCGACCTGTTCCTCGAGTATCTGCATCGTGAGGTTGTCCGCACGGGCAAGCTGCGCAGGCTGCTCGAGTTTTATCCATCGCAGAACCGGGTGATCGCCACCAAGCTCAGCAGTGCCGTGGGCGTGCCCGCCGATTACCTCTTTGTGGGCAACGGGGCCGTCGAGATCATTCAGGCGATCCTGCACCGGTTCACGGGCGACAAGATCCTGGTGAACTTGCCGACCTTTTCGGCGTATCACGAGTTCGTGCGGTCGGACACCCGGGTTGTCTACAACATGCTGCCCAGGGAGAAAGACTTCCGATTCGACCCGACGACGTACCTGGAATGCGTTCGTCGCGAGAAGCCGGATACGGTCGTTCTGATCAACCCCAATAACCCGGATGGCGGCTACATCCCTTACGCAATGCTGGTTCACCTGCTGGAAGAATTGCGCCAGGTGCCCAATGTGATTCTCGACGAGAGCTTCATCCACTTTGCTTGCGAGGGAGACGATTACGCCTACCGCAGTTTGAGCGGCGAGGTCGACCGGTTTCCGAACCTGATGGTCGTCAAGAGCATGTCGAAGGACTTTGGCGTTGCGGGAATCCGCGCCGGTTACGCCGTGATGGCGCCCCAGCGAGTTCAATCGCTCCTGGACAACGGGTATCTCTGGAACTCTTCCGGCCTCGCCGAGTACTTCTTCGATCTTTACTCGCGTCCCGAGTTCCTGATCGAGTACGAACGAAAGCGTGTTCACTACATCAGGCATTCACGCCGCTTCTTCAAAGCGCTTTCGCTCATGCCCGGGCTGCATGCCTACCCAACCTGCGCCAATTTCGTGCTGATCGAGCTGCTCAACGGTATGTCCGCCGAGGACCTGGTCTGTCGCCTGCTTGTCCGCCGGGGAATCTACACCCGCACCTGCGACGACAAGAAGGGGCTCGAGCCGGGCAAGTTCATTCGCGTCGCCTCACGCTGCCGATCCGAAAACCGGTTCGTGCTCCGCGCCTTCCGTGATCTGCTCCGGTAAGGCGTTCCAACACCTGCTCATGCGAGCAAATCTTTCACAACGCGCGCCGGCTCGACGCCGGTCAATCGCTGGTCCAGGCCCTGGTAGCGGAACGAGAACCGGCGGTGATCGAACCCCAGCAGTTGCAAGACAGTCGCATGGAAGTCGCGGATGTGCACGGGGTCCTTGGTGATGTTGTAGGAGAACTCGTCTGTCTCGCCGTAGATCGTCCCACCCTTGGTGCCGCCGCCGGCCATCCACATGGTGAAGCAGCGCGGGTGATGGTCGCGGCCGTAGTTCTCGTGCGACAGCCCACCCTGAGAGTAAATCGTCCTGCCGAACTCGCCGCCCCAGATGACCAGTGTCTCATCGAGCAAGCCGCGTGACTTGAGATCCTGAACCAGACCCCAGCAGGCCTGGTCAACATCCTTGCACTGGCTGGGCATCCGACCCGCGACGTTGGCGTGGTGGTCCCAGTTGTTATGATAGACCTGCACGAACCGGACCCCGCGCTCGACCATTCGCCGAGCCAGAAGCGCCGTCTGGGCGAATGTGCCGGGCTTCCTGGCCTCTTCGCCGTAGAGCAGATAGGTGGATTCCGGCTCGTTGGACGTGTCAGTGAGCTCCGGCACGCTCGACTGCATCCGGAAAGCCAGCTCGTACTGTTCGATGCGGGTGTGGGTCTCGGGATCGCCCACTTGCTTGTAATTCATCTCGTTGAGCGAGCGCAGGCCGTCGAGCGTATTGCGGCGGACCTCCGCCGAAACCCCCGGTGGATTGTTGATGTACAGGATCGGATCGCCGCCGCTACGGAACGAGCAGCCCGCATGCTCTCCCGAGAGGTAGCCAGAGGACCACAACCGCGCGGAGATCGCCTGGAGCTGCTCGGTATTCGTGGGCTTGGCCACGAGCACGACGAACGTCGGCAGGCTGTCATTGAGCGATCCCAGGCCGTAAGAAACCCAGGCGCCCAGGCAGGGACGACCAGTGATCTGGTTGCCCGTCTGGATATAGGTGATGGCCGGTTCGTGGTTGATCGCCTCGGTATGCATGCTCCGGACGAAACACATATCGTCGACCATCCGCGCGGTGTGCGGCAGCAGCTCTCCGACCCACATTCCACACTTGCCGTGCTGGGCAAACTTGTACCTCGAAGGCGCAATCGGAAACCGTTTCTGACCCGAGGTCATTGTTGTGAGACGCTGGCCCATCCGCACCGAGTCGGGCAAATCTTTATCAAACCACTTGTTCATCTGTGGCTTGTAGTCGAACAGGTCCATCTGGGAGGGACCGCCCACCATGTGCAGATAGATGACGTGTTTTGCCTTGGGCGGGAAATGTGACTTGCCGGGTGTGAGCGAGGTGTCGAGCCCCGCCGCTGCCGCTGCGGGGGTCAGGCCCTCGCCGTTCAACAGCGCGGCCAGCGCCGCCCAGCCCACGGCGTTGGCACCGCGGCTGAAAAACTGGCGGCGAGTCTCGTGGCGAACATAGTCCTGGAACGGGTTCATGAGTGAGCCTCGCTTATGATCGCGGTCGTTGAGTTACTTGTTCAGAACCTCGTCAAGGTTCATCAGCTCGTTGGCCAGCATCGTCCAGGCGGCCACGAAGATCGGCTCCTGGCCGGTACTCGGTTTGAGCGCGCCGACAGCCAGCAGCCTGGTCGCGTCCTCGGGATGTGACTGGTAGAAGGCGATCAGCCGCTCGGCCGAGGCGCGAACCACCTGCTGCTCCGCGGGCTGGAGCGGCCTGGAGAGAAGGCGCCGGGCGATGAAGTCGATCCGGCTGTCCAGTCCGTCGCCTGGTTGCTCCAGGGCAAGCTGGGCAAGGGCGCGGGCCGCCTCGATGAACTGGGGATCGTTGAGAGTGACAAGCGCCTGGAGTGGCGTATCGGTTCGCTCGCGGCGAACCGTGCAGACCTCGCGGCTGGGCGCATTGAAGATGTCCATCGAGGCCGGCGGGGCGCTTCGCTTCCAGAAAGTGTAAAGGCTGCGGCGATAGAGATTCACACCCTCGTCGTGCTGATAGACCCGGGTGTTGCTCTCGGGCATGGCCACGGCCTCCCAGACGCCCTCCGGCTGGTACGGTCGGGCGCTCGGGCCGCCCACTCTGCACGCCAGAAGTCCTCCGGCGGCCAGAGCGTAATCGCGGATCATCTCCGCATCCATCCGGAACCGGGGCCCGCGCGAAACGAGCCGATTCTGGGGGTCCTTCTCGATCTTCTCGTGAGTGCTTGCCGCCGACTGCCGGTACGTCGCCGAGGTGACCAGCAGCTTGAAGAACCGCTTGACGTCCCAGCCGGTTTCGCGAAATTCGGTGGCCAGCCAGTCGAGAAGTTCGGGGTGTGAGGGAAGCTCGCCGCTGACGCCAAGGTCTCCGGTTGTGCGTACCAGCCCGGTGCCAAAAACTTCTTGCCAGAAACGATTGACAGTGACCCGAGCGGTCAAGGGCTGCTCCGGCCGAAGTAACCAGCGGGCAAGGCCCAGGCGATTGCGAGGAAGATCTCTGGGCATCGTCGGCAAGACATCGGGCGTATCGGCCTTCACCTGGTCCCGCCGCTTGTCGTACTCGCCGCGGTAAAGAACAAACGCCATGGCCGGTTCGGTCCGCTCCTGCATCACGTGCGCAACGGTTCCGCGCGACCGGATCGCGGCTTCTTCCTGTCGCAGCGCCTGGTACCTGGCCTGGAGCTCCCTGGATGCGGGATCGCGAGTTTTCAACCACCAGGTTAGCAACGCCTCGGTCTCCTCGCCGAGACGCTGCCCTGCGGGCTTGCCTTGAATTGCCAGGGCGCGTCCCGCGGCCGCCAGATCGGCAACCTCATCCGCCTTGAGGGTCATACGATAGATCCGCACGTCGCTGATGCCCACATCGTCAAGGCGGGAAGACGTGTGCCGCTGGCCCACCTTCAAAGGGACATCCGTCCGGATGGTCCCGCCCAGCCGATTGACCGCGATCTCCGTCTCTTGAGCTTCTCCGTTCAGATAGATTTTGACGCCGGCGGCCTGAGAAGAGCCGTCGTATGTGATCAAAACATGAGTCCAGGTATTCAAGGGAATGGCGGCCCGCGAAACCACCTTCAGCGCGTTTTCCGGCCACTTGCTGACGAGGTGCGTGGCAACTTTCCTGCCCTCGATCCAGAGATCCCATCCACGGTAGTCGTGTTGATCATCCATCCGCGCGATGACCGAGCCATGGAGTCCGTCCTTGGGAAGCTTGATCCAGGCTCCGAACGAGAATGCTTCCTTGCGTTCGAAGTCACCCGTGTCGGCACTTTCGAAGAGGGGTCTGGCCTGGCTGGAGGCTTTCCCGGGAGCCGAGTTGTCGCGTACGCCGGAATCCAGGCTGAGGCGAAGGCCCCTGGTTGGTATGAGCGCCGTGAGTGCCTCTCGAGACTGGCCCTCCAGCCACCTGGTGAATTCCGGGCGAGCCGCCGCCGTGCGCGACTTGATGCGGGTGCGCAGACTGTCCAGGTCGGCCGTGAGGGTTGACCATCGCTTCCGATCGGTGGCGCTGGGCACGAATACCGACGGCGGTGTGTTGTTGATATTGCCGTCGTACGCCCCCTGGATCGTGTTGTTGAAGAATGCCGACAGCTCGTAAAATTCGCGCTGGCTGAGCGGGTCAAACTTGTGGTCGTGACAGACAGCGCAATTTGCAGTCAGGCCGAGCCAGACCTGGGAAACGGTCTCGGTCCGGTCGCGGGTATAGTTGACCAGATTCTCCTCGGCGATCGTCCCACCCTCGTTGGTTGTCATGTTGCAGCGATTGAATCCCGATGCGATTTGCTGATCGAGAGTTCGCTCGGGCAGCAAATCACCGGCAAGTTGCTCGATCGTGAACCGGTCAAACGGCATGTTGGAATTGAATGCGTCGATGACCCAATCACGATAGGACCACATCTCGCGGTAGTTGTCGAAGTGGTAGCCGTGGGTATCGGCGTAGCGCGCGGCGTCCAGCCAGTACCGGGCTCGGTGCTCGCCCCAGCGGGGAGATTCCATCAGGCGGTCGACAAACTTCACATAAGCGTCAGCAGACTTGTCGATCACGAATGCTTCCACATCGGCGGGGCAGGGGGGCAGGCCGGTGAGATCCAGGCTCAGCCGGCGCAAGCGTCCGGCGGTCGGCCTCGGCGGCGGGCTGCAGTCCCTGCTCCTCGAGCTTGGCAAGGATGAAGCGATCGATCGGGTTGCGAACCCATGACGCGTTCTTCACCTTGGGAAGTGCGGGTCGCGTGGGCGGGATGAGCGACCAGTGTAGCTGGTACTCGGCACCCGCCTCGACCCACTGCCGCAAAGCGTCTTTCTGGGCTTGGGTCAGCGTCTTGTGCAGCGAAGGCGGGGGCATGACCTCCTTGGCATTGCTGGTATTGATCCGGGTGATCAACTCGCTCGAGTCGAGATCGCCGGGCGTGATGGCTCCGGAGTCGATGGCTGCTTCCCGGCGGTCGAGCCGCAAGTCAGCCTTTCGCGCCGCGCTGTCCGGGCCGTGGCACGCAAAGCAATTCTCGGCCAGGATCGGCCGGATATCGCGATTGTATTCCGGCTTGCCCGCGGCATTTGCCGTTCGGCCCGGAACCGCGAGCAATGACAGAGCGAGAATCAGGCCAGCATTCACGACCAACCCGCCCTTGGCCCGGGGCTTTCTCATGCGCAGTTGATCGGGAAGCCTATTGAAAGGGCTCATCAGCGCTCTCCCTTGACAAGAGCCGGAAGACTCTCTTGATCCGCTGTTCCATCCGGCAACGCGCGACACCAGTAGGTCATTCCCGAGGCGATGTGGCTGGCCATCGCGCGAGCGGCGGCGGTCCCATTTCCGGCCAGTAACGCCTCGACAATCGCCAGATGCTCGCTGGCTTCCGCAGCCAGGCGGTGAAGGTCGTTGTGTGATTCCGAATGATCCCAGGCCGCATCCCGGAACGCCCGAAACAGGTCCTTCAGACGTCCCAGTTCATGGGCCAGGAAGGAATTGCCGCAAGAGCCGGCAATCAGGTCGTGAAGCCGGCTGTCCACGGCTCGCGCTTCCGCGATGAACCGGTGGCGGTCGGTCGGTTCCACCTCGGTCAACTGCATCAAATCCAACCTCAAGGCCTCGAGCGAACGCGCCTCGATCTGACCGCAAGCCAGCCGGACCGCCTCGCACTCCAGGGCGGAACGCACCTGGCAGATCTCGCGAACCCCGCGCTCCGTCACCTGCCGCACGATCGCCCCGCGGTTGGGCGTCACGTCGAGAAGTCCCATCCCCGCGAGCATCACCAGGGCTTCGCGCACCGGCGTGTGACTGACACCGAATCGACGCGCCAAAGCCTGTGTGACAAGGTGCTCACCGGACCGGACCTGGCCGTTGACAATCTCCTTGAGTAACGATTCGACCAGCACTTGCCTGCGCAAGCCGTGATCCCATTGCTTTTTTCTTGCGGGCGCGGAAGTTGGCACGCTGGCAATTCCCATGAATACTGGTGGTTCAATCGCGAGGCGGGAAGAGGGAATCAGTGCTTGAGGCTAGGCCCCTGGGCTGCTTCCGATTGCGGATATCCCAAGCCATCATAATGTTAAACCACGACACCCCGCCGCAACAAGGCAATTCTATAGAATCTAGCGGTGTTTGTCGAAGTGCTGGTCGAGCTCTTGCCGTGAATCAATGGAACGGAGTGGTATTCAGACAGCGACCATGAGATGATGCGTCGAGACCACGAAATGGCCATTTGCCATTGCGTTTGACTCCATCGGAGCCAGGGATGAACGTGTCATTCGCCTGTCCCTCGTGTAACGCAAGGGGCTCTGTGGATGCCGTGCATATTGGCAAGCAGGTTCGCTGCAAGCATTGCGGTGACCGCTTTGCCATTCCTGACCCGGAGACATCTCATCCCGATGTCTATGATCTGGAGGCACCGCCGGAACGGTCACCGGTTGCCCTACCGGAAAGCTTCGCGGGGGAGGCGGTATTTGTACGCGCCCGAACCGATGGAAAGGCCGCGGTCGACAAGCCAAGGCGAGAAGCGTCCAGCTCGAAGGCAACACCTCGGCGTGTTCGCACCGGCGGTTCAGATTTTCCCAGCCTGGCCTGGCTCGTTCGGCTGGTTGTGGTTCTGGTCTTGATTCTCACGGCGATCGCTCTGTTCGCGCCCATGGGACCTGGCTGGCGGGATGTATTCTGATCGCCATCGGCGGCATCCTGGTTCCATTGGCGTATTGTGCCGGAGCCTATGGAGCGTTCAGCGAAGATTCGCTCTATGGACTCCTCTACATCCTGATCCCGCTCTACGCTGGGTATTATCTGGTCACGCGGTGGGAAGATCTGTGGATCTGGATCACCTGTGCAACCATCGGCGTTGGCCTTGTCATGCTCGGCACCGAGCTGATTCGTTGGGCGGGAGCGGCGTGAAAGGATCAAGCCGCTCCCGATTCCAAGGTTTCCGGTTTGACTTCGTTAGACTGCCAGGACACCGGTACGGATCAGGTATGCGAGCCGTTGCCGTTGTTCAGGGGTCAAGAGTCCGTGAATTTGCTGGAGTGCATGAATCAGCGTATCGCGAACTTTCGCGGCGCTCTGCACGCGGCGTTCGCCGGCGCTGGTGGCCTTGGAGGCATCAAACGCCTCGCCGGCAACGGCATCGGAAAACTCTGCCAGGGCGCGGCGGTCGTCCACTTCGGCCTGGGCTCGTTCCGTCTTGAGCTCGTCCAGAATGCGGGCCAGTTCGGTAACCTGCTTCTCGTTCAAGTCAAGCTTGTGCGCCAGAAAACGGAGAGGCCGTCGGACACCAAATCCGGACCGAGCTTCGAAACGATCTCCCTCTTCATGATGATGACCGTGGCGAGGCATGAACCATCCTCCCGGCTCACCATGTTCGTGGTGATGGCGGTGTTCGTCTCGTTCGGATTCGTGGCTGGAATGAAATGATTTTTGGCGCAGTCGCTCACGCCATGCGGGATGACACATAACCTTCTCCTTCTCGCCGAGGCGTTACGCTCCCGGCGGGGACACATCGCGTGGGCACCATGCCGCACGCTCACGGGAATAGTACGCTCGCGCCATGGCAGGGTCAAGTTCGCGAGGGAAGTCGACCTGATCATAGCTGTTTCAGCAAATGATCGTAGTCTCCATGCGAACCAATCCAGAACCAGAAAATGGCGTCGCCCTCGCGAATGCCAACCACTCGGTAATTCGAGCCGACGCGGGCCGAATAGATTGGACGAACGGGGTGGACCTGACGAAAGCGGAGACTCGGGTGATGCGCGTCTTGCTCGAACAAAGCATAGGCGTGACGTGCTTGCTGACGAATGTGTTCAGGCAAGACTCGGTAAAGCGTCAAGAACTGCGAGGTGAGGAACGAATTCATAGCTCGTTCACGTTGAGCTTCGTGGCGCGTCCGGCCCTGGCCTCGACCAAGGCTTCGTCCGCCAAGTTAGAGAGCAGGTCGGCCGACTTCGGATGGTTAAACAACTCATCCCACCGCTGCTCCGACTCGATCTCCAGGAGGATGATCGAGGCGATCGCATCCTGTTCGTCCTCGGGCAACTCCCGGGCTTTCTCGAAGGCTTTCTCCATGAGTCTAGTCATTAGCGAATCTCCTTGATTGAAGTGTAGCTGATCGGAAACAGAACTGCACTCTAGTGATCCGAGGAGGCCGCCGGCACTTGCCGGCTTGCTGCCAGGTACGCGAACAGATCCCGGACTTCCTGAGGGGTGAGTCGTTCAAGCTGGCCCTCAGGCATCATGGATACGGTCGAGGGTTTGATCTCCTCGACGTCCTCGCGCGGAAGTGTGATTCGCTCGTTGGCGGTCTGGATGGTGATCGAACGGTCGTTTTGCTCGCGGATGATGCCGGAGACAAAACGGCCGTCCGTGGTGGCCACGCTGGTGAGGGTGTATTCTCGGGCGACCGCGGCGCTGGGGTCGAGAACGTTCTCCAGAACATAGTCGGCATTGGCCCGGTCCGAGCCGGTCAGCTCGGGCCCGACATCGCCACCGCTATCAAAAAGCTTGTGGCATTGATGGCAGGTTCGATTGAAGACCTGGCGGCCTCGCCCTGGGTCGGCGGCCGGCGGCTGATCCATGGTCAGGAGATTTTTGTACTTCGCGACCAGGGAGGCTTTCTCCTTGGAAGTCGGCCGGATCAACCCCCAGACGGCATCAAGACGCGCGCGGACCTTCTCATCACCGAGCGCCTGCAATTGCCGGGCGACCGTGGCGTTCAGATCGCGGCGAGGAATGGTCTTGTCGGCGACGGCGTCAAGCATGCTCAGGGCCCAGGCCGCGCGGGCCGACAATGTCGCAATCGCGTCGTCGCGCTCCGCCTCTGTGAGTGAGGCGTAGCGGTTCAAGAGCCGCTGAGGAGTGCCTGGGTCGTTGTAGGCTGCCAGGGCGCGAATCGCCGCGCCTCGCAGCGATGAATCGTCCAGCAAGATATAAAGCTCGCCAGTCAGATCGGGAACGCGCCGCTCGACCAGGGCGGACAAGGCGCGGGTTCGCAGTGCGGTTGGACTTCCCCGGTCGGCTACCAACGACCGGAGGGTCTTGATCGCCGTTGGCTCGCCGATGTCGAGCGCCAGCAGGAGTGTCTGAGAGACGACGTCGGGATCGTGCGATGAAAGCAATTTTGCGTACGCACCTGGCCAGCCAGTGGGACGGGGCACTTGCTTGCGGCCTCGCAGGGCTTCGAGGATGCCGGTAAGCACGTCTTTACGAGCTGCGTCAGGGGCCAATTCGAGCACGGGCATAAACGCTGCCAGTCCGCTGGACGCATCGGCGGACACGGCGCGACGGGCAAGAAACGTGCGGTGCAAGGGCAGCTTGCACCGTGCCGCCAGGGCCACGGCGCGGTTGGAATCTTGACCCACCAGCGGCTCGATTCCGTACCAGGTCATGAGCGGCAGCATCGGGTCGTTGGGATCGGTCTCGGAGGTCACGAGGGCCTCGGCCAGCGGCCAGCGATCCGCGACGGGAATGCGCTGGAGGGCGGATGCCAGGTTCAGCCGAACGCGCGGCGACGGATCGGATCGCGCGAGAGAAGCAAACCGTGCGAGTGCCTCGGCCGAGGGAGCGCCGCGGTCGCAGAGCAAGCGAATCGCCCAGCCCCGGACCGACTCTTCCCCGTCGTCGAGCAGGCTCGCCAGGGCCTTGTCATCGAGTCCGTCCGTGGCATGCAAGGCCCACAACGCACGTAGCCGGCGGGTTGTCTCGGGGTTGGTCTTGAGGATCGATTGCAAGATCTTGTGGCACTCGGCCAGGTCGGCGCCTTGCGCGGCTCGCTCCTGGAGCAGCCGTCTTGCCGTGCGGACAAACCAGTCATTCTTGTGAAGCTGAAGACGGGCCAGTTCTTCATGGCTTGCCGCGGCCAGGTTGACATGGACCGGCCGGGGCTTGCCGAAAGACAGGGTGTAGATCCGGCCGTTTTCGCGGTGGGCGTTGTCGGCGTCGGTATCGTGGCATTCACCGCGATCGGTCCAGTCGGTGAAATAGACCCTGCCGTCAGGTCCATACTTCAGCTCCAGGCCGCGAAACCAGGTATCGTTGGCCAGCAGCAAGTCGGGCTCGTGACGCGCGACATATCCTGATCCCTTGCGTTCCAGGCGGTCGAGATTGGCACGATGGCCGTGCAGGTTGAAGGTGAGGAGGCGTTGCCGGTAAGTGTCGGGCCAGTTGTCGCCCAGGTAGATCATGGCCCCGACGTGCGCGTGACCACCGCCAGCGGCGCTGTGTTTTTCGTGGCCTTCGCCCTCGCGCGACTCGGTCCAGGCGCCGCCGGCCCAGTGGATATGATCGGCACACGTTTCGATCAGGCTGTAGAGATTGGGGTTGAAGTCCTGGCCATACATGCGCTGGAAGTGCGCGCCGGGGACGACGTGGTAAAGGTGCGGAATCACGCAGTTGGTGATGAACGCCTCGCCGTGATCATCGAAATCCAGGCCCCAGGGGTTGGTCGTCCCGTAGGCGACCGCCTCGAAGACCGCGCGGGTGGGATGATAGCGCCAGACGCCGCAATTGATCGGCACACGCTGGGCGTCGGCTGTTCCCGGTTTGCCAACCCGCGAGTTCGACATGATGCCGTTACAGCCCCAGAGCCAGCCGTCCGGTCCCCATTTCAAGGCATTAAACATATTATGCTGCGCCTTGATGTCCCAGCCGTCGAGCACGATGGACGGGGGGCCGTCGGGCCGGTCGTCGCCATCGCGATCGGGAATGAAAATCAGGTTTGGCGTCGCGCAGACCCAGACACCCCCGAATCCGAGCTCGATTCCCGTGAAATTGGTGCCGTGGTCGAAGAAGACCGTTCGGCGATCGAAATGCCCGTCGCCATCGGCATCCTCGAAGATCAAGATCCGGTCCTTGCCTTTCGGTCCGCCCAGCCAGATCGGATAGGAGTAGTTCTCCACGACCCAGAGCCGGCCTTTGGGGTCGATCGTGAAGGCGATCGGCTGGACCACGTCCGGTTCGGCCGCGAACAAGGTGACGGCGAAACCCTCGGGCACTGTCATCCGGCCGGGGGCTTCCGCGGCCGGGACAGGGGCGGCCGTCGAGGCACTGGCCGGAGGATCTGCCTGACCACCGCAAGAAGTTCCCGGCGTCCAAAGAATCATGATTGCGATCATCAGATGCACGGGGAGGGAAGCGAAACGCACGATCATGGACTTTGGCTCCGGTTCACGGGATGATAACTTTGCGTTCGAGGATACGGCCTGCGTGTTTGGTCATCAACGCGAGTCCGTTCCGAACGAGACTCCAGCAGGGGATGGACGGGGACGGAAAGCGGGGGACCTCGCATGTCGATCACCTATGAACAGGCCGTCGCGAAACTGACCGACTGGACGACGAGTCCGGCCTTGCGTAACCATGCAAGGGGGGTCGAGGCGGCCATGCGCCGGTCGGCACATCGGTACGGGGCCGGCGAAGCTGACGAGCTGCGCTGGGCCATCACCGGTCTGCTCCACGATGCCGATTACGATCAGTGGCCCGACGAGCACCCGCGCTTGATCGTGGAGTGGCTCAAGGAACAGGGAGAGCCGGAGATTGCCCACGCCGTCGCGGCGCACTTCACGGCCTGGGGCGTTGAGCCCGACTCGCTTCTGGACAAGGCCCTTCTCGCCTGCGACGAGCTTACCGGCTTCGTCATGGCATGCTGCCTGGTTCGTCCTGATGGAATCCATTCGCTCAATGCGGCGAGCGTCAAGAAGAAGCTCAAGGACAAGAGCTTCGCGGCCAAGGTTGATCGCGCGGAGGTCTATGCCGGACCGGAGCGGCTGGGCACAAGCCTTGAAGAGCACATCGGGCTCGTGATCGAGGCCCTCTTGCCCCACGCCAGCGCACTGGGTATCGAGGGCTCGAACCGTTCCGCCGGAGCAAACCGTGAGTGAGTCGGTTTATGCCAGGCTCGGCGTGCGCCCCGTGATTAACGGCATGGGAACCTACACGCTCCTGGGCGGATCGCTGATGCCTCCGGAAGTCGTCGCGGCGATGGCCGAGGCGGCACGTCACTTTGTCAGGATGACCGAGCTCCAGGAGAGAGTGGGAGCACGGATCGCCAGTCTGCTCGGCGTTCCTGCGGCCATGGTCACGGCGGGCGCCGCGTCGGCGATCACCGTCGCCACGGCGGCCTGCATCACCCGGGGTGATGACGAGGCCCTGCAACACCTGCCCGAAACAGGCGTTTTGAAGCCTGAAGTCATTCTTCAGAAAATGCATCGCAGTGGATACGAAGCCCAGATTCAACTGACCGGAGCCAGGCTGGTCTGGGTGGAGACTCGTGCCGAGCTGGACGAGGCGATCAATGATCGCACCGTCATGCTCTTCTTTCTGAACTGTGCCGAACCGCTGGGCCAGATCGCGCGGGGTGACTGGCTTCGCGTGGGCAAGGAACGAGGCATTGCGACGTTCCTCGATGCCGCGGCCGACGTGCCACCGGCCGACCACCTTCATCGCTATGTCCACGAGGGGTATGATCTGGTCGCCATCTCCGGAGGCAAGGCGCTACGTGGTCCGCAAGCGACCGGGCTCTTGCTCGGCCGAGCCGACCTGATTGCCGCGGCCCGTAAAGCCATCAGCCCTCACGATGGAATTGGCCGGGGCATGAAGGTCGGCAAGGAGGCAATCATCGGGCTGCTAGCCGCGGTCGAGCGTTATCTGAAACTCGATCACGAGGCCGAGTTCCGCCTGTGGGAAACGCGGGCCGCGGATTTGATGGCCCGTCTGGCGATTCCCGGCCTGAGCGTCCGCCGCGACCTGCCCGAGATCGCCAATCATGCCCCGCATGTCATCCTGGATTGGAGTGCCTGGCCCTCGCGGCCGACCGCCGAAGAGGTCGCCGGGCGCCTTTTGGAAGGCGACCCGCCGATCGCTCTGCTCGTTGAAGCCGAACGAGCGCTGCGGATTGCGGTCTGGACGCTCCAGGGCGACGAACACAGAATCGTCGCCGATCGGGTGCACGCCCTGTTTGTCTGATCAGGCTGTAGCGTCTTGACCCAGGAGGGTATGGCAGATGGCAGATGGCCGATGGCCGATGTCGATGCATCGTTCAGGTGGAGAGGGGCTTGCCTGCCGAGGAATTGGTCGAATTGGCCCCAAAGCCAGGCGAGGCTTCAATTCATGCGGCCAGGCCTGTGCTGAAAATGCATTCGGTTTGACGTCGTGACCCTCACCCGTTTCCCGCGAAGGGCTCGGCCGGGAAGGCCAGGTCCATCAGCAGGAGCCGGAAGTCGTCGCGGCCGCGCAGCGAGTCCAGGGCGTCCTCGGTGCGGTAGGCGTCGCCGTTCCGGTAGCCCATGGTGACGGCCTTGTTCAGCAGGACCATCGCCGTGTCAGCCTCGCTGGCCGACACCGCGGAGCCACGCCGACCGGCCAGCCCCGACAGGGCGGCGTGGGCGGAAGCGAACAGGAACAATTGCTCGCCCGGCAGAGACTGCTGCGCCTTGTACAGCTCCGTCGCTTTGCGGAGGTCGGCCGCGGCGGCGGACACGTCGCCTTCGGCCAGAAAGGCCAGGCCGCGGTTGAGGTGGTTCTCGGCCAGGCGGTAGCGGTGAACGGGCATCTCAGGGTGCTCCTTCACGAGCGCCTCGCGGACGGCGACGGCCTGCTCGCACAACTGGCGGGCCTCGGCGGGACGGCCGACCCGGCGGAGGACGACCGAGAGGTAGTTCGCGCAGTTTGCCGCACCGTCGCGATACTCGATGACGTTCGGATTGTCGTCGGCCAGCTTTCGGCTGATCGCCAACGCGGCGCGGAGCTCGACCTCCGCCTCGGTCGGCTTGCCCGACTGCGCCAGCAGATTGCCGATGTCGACGTGGCTCGTCGCCAGGCGATTTCGGAAGTCGGTGACACCGGGGTTCCTGTCGGCCAGCTTCTGCAGGATGGCCTGGGCCGCTCGATACTCGTCCTCCGCCTCCCGATGCCTGCCCGTTCCGACCAGCGCTTCGCCCAGATAGAGTCGGCTGCCCGCCAGGTTGTTGCAACTCTCGGTGGCTTCGGGGTTGTCGTCGGCCAGTTTCTGGAAGATTGACATCGCCGCACGTAGCTCCACCTCAGCCTCCGCCGGTTTGCCAATCGTGTTCAGCAGGATGCCCAGGTTGGCGTGGCTGGCCGCCAGCCCGTTGCGGAGATGAGTGACGGCAGGATGATCGTCGACCAGTTTATGGAGGATCGTCAACGCCCTGCGATACTCGGCCTCCGCCTCCGCCGGCCTTCCCGTGTCGGATAGCAGCAGGCCAAGCATGATATGGCTGTCCGCCAGGCCGTCGCGGTGGCTGGTGACTTCCGGGTTGTCGTCGACCAGTCGCTGACGCAACATGATCGATTCGCGGTGCTCCGCTTCAGACTCCGCCATCTTGCCATGCTCGCTCAGAAGGTAGGCGAGTTCGAAGTGGACGCCCGCCAGGCGGTTTCGGAGGAACATGACGGCGGGATTGTCGGCGGTTAGCTTCCGGTAAACTGCCAGCGCCTTGCGGTACTCGGTCTCCGCTTCCAAACGCTTGCCCGTCTCGACGAGAAGGTTTCCGAGGTTGCACCGGCATTGCGTAGCTGGCTTTGAAACTCGATGACGGTAGGGTTATCGTCGGCAAGCTTCTGGTAAATCACGAGCGCCCCGCGATACTCGGCCTCCGCCTCCGCGGTCTGTCCCGTGTTCTTGAGCACCAGGCCGATCCGGTTGAGCGTATCCGCCAGATCGAGGTGCACGCCTTTCGCCGCACTGGCGGCCTTGACAAGCACCTCCTGATCGTCCCGCGCCAGCCTGTAAGACGCCAGCGCTTCGGCAGCCTTGCCTGTCCTTGAAAGGAGATAGCCATGGCTGGAACGGCAGCTCGCCAGCGCGGCTCGGGCCTCCGGGTCGGCGTTCGCCGGTCCTGCCAGCAGTCCCTCGGCCCGGGTGTAAGTCGCCAGCGCGTCGTCCGCCTTGCCCGTGGCATCGAGCAACTCGGCGATGGCGACCAGGCTCTGGCTGAGATCGAGCGTCGCCCGGGCGCCGGCCCCCGGCTCGGCCGCCAATGCCTCCCGAGCGGCCAAGACCGCCCGGTGCGCCGCCAGCGCGTCCTCTCTGCGGCCCACCCGAGCGGTCAGGCCAGCCAGCTCGTAGTTCGACTGGGCCAGGGCCCGGCGCGACGCGACATCGGTCTCTTTGCCCAGCAGGGCCGATAGTCTGCCGTAAAACTCGGCCGCTGACCTGAGCAACCGGTCTCGCAGCTCCTTGAACTGGTCCTGCTTGAGCAGGAAGTCCTCACTGACGCCGGTGTGAAACGTCTTGATGGCGACGACGGCCAGATCGTACCGGGCTTGCACGGCGGCTCTGGATTGCGTCAGCTCGGCATTGGCCTTCGCCTGGACCACGGCCACGGCACCCAGGCCAACCAGCGCCACCAGCAGCGCCGCCGCCGCGCCGGTGACGCTGGTGCGGTGTCGGGTCAGCCAGCGCAAGAGTTTCCTCACCGAGGGTTCACGCCAGGCCGTCACCGGCTCGTCGGCCATCCAGCGCTCGATATCCTCGGCGAGCGACCGGCAACCGGGATAACGATCCTCCGGTCGGTAGGCCATCGCCCTGAGACAGATGGCCTCCAGAGCCCTGTCGATCCCCGGATCGATGCTTCGCGGCGGCGTGAAATCCCCGCGCTGCACCCGCTGCAAGATCTCGCCGATGTCGTCTCCCTGCTGTGGAGACCTTGCCCGTCAACAAGCAATAGAGCGCTCCACCCAGGCTATAGACATCCGACCGCGGACCGAGGCTTTCCAGCTCGCCACGGGCCTGCTCGGGGCTCATGTACGCGGGCGTACCCAATGCGCTGCCGGGCAAGGTCTCGGCGCTGCCGCTGGCCGAGCTGGGCCTGAGCGTCCGCTCCCCGGCGCCCGGATCGCCCTTGCCGGTCGCCTTGGCCAGCCCCCAGTCGACCACGAGCGTTTCGCCGTGCTTACCGACGATCACGTTGCCCGGCTTGATGTCGCGGTGCAGCACACCGCGGCTGTGGGCGTACTCGATGGCATTGCAGACGTCGATGAACCGTCGCAGCAGTTTCCGCAGCTCCAGCGATCGCCGGCCCGGGTCGCTCTGGAGAGTCTCGTCGGCGTGGAACGCGGCGATCGCGGTCTTCAGGCTGTCGCCGCGGATGAACCGCATCGCGTAGAAGGGCCGGCCACCGGCATAGGTGCCCAGGCCGTAGACGGGAACGATCCCGGGATGCTCCAGGCCGCCGGTGATCTCGGCCTCGATCAGGAAGCGGGTCCGGCTCGTGGGATCATCGGCATGGTGATCGAGGATCTGCTTGACCGCCACCTCGCGGTTCAACTCAGCATCCAACGCGACGAACACGGCACCCAGGCCGCCCCGCGCATGGGGCCGCAGCACACGGAACCGCTGGCCGTCGGAAGTGGCGGTGCCGACGGCGTAGCTCGCGGTGCGGTCGGCATCGCCGTCGTCGGTCGAGCCGTGGCGGGATCCCACGTGGCCGAGCGTGGCCTCGATGTCCGGGTCACCGAGCTTGGCCAGGCTTTCCCGCGTGGACTTGCCGGCCGAGATGGCCGCCAGGCTCTTCTCGACGTCGCCGCCGTGGGCTTCGAGGCGGACCTCGGCCAGCGCCTCGAGCAGGGCACGCTTCGCCCAACTCAGGTCGCCGCGTTCTTCCAGGTGCTCGGCTAGGCTCTTCGTCTTATCAAGCGTCCAGGCTTGAAACGCGGCAACAAGCTGAACTTGGTTGATGATCCCGTTTTGCAGCGCGAGCAATCCAAGCAGGAGGTTGTGGTCGGCAGCCATGGGGCAGACTCGGCATCGGCATAGGGTGACAGCCCGATGGCTCCCCCGTCGGTAGCCGCTGGGATGTCGTTGATGGTAGCGAAAATTATATACTCGTGACGCCGCCAGAATCTTTGGGCGAAGAAACAATCGCCCGGCCCCTCATTTGACACTCGAGCGATAAGCCTGCCATCGAGATCGGACAAATCCTTTCTTGCCGAGTACCACGAGGATTAGACTAGACGCAGATCCCTACTTGCTGAGTACCACGAGTCGGCAGCCTCGTATTGGGGGTAGCAGGCGCGCATGAACCACGTCACGCGCATTCTCTCGGCGATCGAGCGGGGCGATCCGCGGGCCGCCGAGCAACTGCTCCCTTTGGTCTATGACGAACTTCGCCAGCTCGCGACCGCGAAGATGGCCCATGAGAAGCCCGGTCAAACACTCCAGGCGACGGCGCTCGTCCATGAGGCCTATCTGCGGTTGGTCAACGGTGAGCAAGCCCAGGACTGGCACAGCCGAGGGCACTTCTTCGCTGCCGCTGCCGAAGCCATGCGGCGGATTCTCATCGAGAAAGCGCGGCGCAAGCGTCGAATCCGACACGCAGGGAATGTAGAGCGAGAGCCCCTTGAAGGGAACGAGCCCACGATCTCGCCTCCGGTCGATCCCGTCGACCTGCTCGCACTCGACGAAGCAATCGACCGCCTGGAAGCCGCGTTCCCGCGCCGTGCCAGGCTGGTGAAGCTTCGCTTCTTCGCGGGGCTCACCTTGCCGGATGTGGCCCGGATGCTCGGCATCTCGCAATCGACGGCCGAGGCCGACTGGACCTATGCGAAGGCCTGGCTGAAACGCGAAATGGACAAATCCTGAAAAACTGTTGGGGGTTTTCCTGCCGGGCGACGCATTAGAGCGGGAGGAACAGTTGGCGTCGTCCCAAAGGGGGGGCAACGTGGACTTATCTCGCCTGACACCTGGCGGGCCGTTCATACTAACCCGAAGTGTCAGCGAGGGTCGACACAGATTCATGCGGGGAAAGGGAAAACACGTCGCTGACGCTTGGGGTTAGTCAGTCGTGCCGGCCTGTCAGTTCGTCAACGCAAGAAACGAGGGCTTTGGGACGATGCCGAACAGTTCCATGAACGAGAGCCAGATCTTTGCCAACTGCCTCAAATTTGCAACCCCCAAGGACCTGGCGGCCTATCTGGACCAGGCCTGCGCCGGGAATGATGAACTGCGGAAACAAATTGCCGCTTTGCTGGATGCCCACGCCACCAACCCGGGCTTTCTTGAGCAACCCGCCGGCTTGCTCGGGAGCGCGACCGAAGCTCCGCCGCCTGCAGCCTTGTCACCCGAATCTCCACGCGCCAAAGCTCCGGTCGCGGATGGTGCCAGCCCGGTCATTGGCCCGTACAAGCTGATCGAGGAAATCGGCGAAGGGGGTATGGGTACGGTCTACATGGCTCAGCAGACCGAGCCCGTCAAGCGGCTGGTCGCGCTCAAGGTCATCAAGCCCGGAATGGACTCGCGCTCGGTGATCGCCCGCTTCGAGGCCGAGCGGCAGGCTCTGGCGCTGATGGACCATCCGAATATCGCCAAGGTCTTTGATGCCGGCACGACGACTACGGGCACGCCGTACTTCGCCATGGAGCTGGTCAAAGGAGTCCCCTTGACGAAGTACTGCGACGACCACCGTCTGACCGTCAAGGAACGCCTGAGGCTCTTCATACCGGTATGCCAGGCGATCCAGCACGCTCATCAGAAGGGGATCATCCACCGGGACATCAAAGCGTCAAACGTCCTGGTGGCGCTGTTCGACGGTGAGCCGGTGCCCAAAGTGATCGACTTCGGCATTGCCAAGGCGACCGGGTTGCAGTTGACCGAGAAGACCCTCGTTACCGGCTTCGGCGCGGTGGTCGGCACGCTCGAGTACATGAGCCCCGAGCAGGCCGAGCTGAACCAGCTCGACATCGACACACGCACTGACGTTTACAGCCTCGGTGTGCTGCTTTACGAGCTCATGACCGGCACGACTCCGCTGGATCGGAAACGGCTGGGCAACGCCGCCATACTGGAAATGCTCCGTGTCATCCGCGAGGTTGAGCCGCAGAAACCGAGCACACGACTGAGCACGATGGAGGACACAGGGCTGGTCGCGGCCAACCGGGGGCTCGAACCGAGAAAGCTCAACGGCCTGGTACGTGGCGAGCTCGACTGGATCGTGATGAAGGCGCTCGAGAAGGACCGCAAACGGCGATACGAGACGGCGAGCGGGCTGGCCGACGACGTCCGGCACTACCTCAACAATGAGCCGGTCGTCGCCGGCCCACCCTCCTCCTGGTATCGGCTACGGAAGCTGGCCCGGCGCAATCGAGCGGCGGTGCTGGCGACGGCGGCGGTGGCCGGGGCACTTCTGGCGGGGTCAGCAGTCGCCACCTGGCAGGCCGTCAGGGCCACGAATGCAGAAAAGGGTGCCTTGAAAGCGCTCGATGAAAAGGAGCAGGCTCGGGCCGACGAGGCCCGCCAGCGCGGTATCGCTGCACGCAACGAGCAGACAGCCCTGGCGCCGAGGCCGAGACCAAGGCCGTGCTCGATTTTGTCGAGAATAAGGTCTTCGCCGCGGCCCGGCCCGAAGGGGTCAACGGAGGTCTCGGTTATTCGGTTTCGCTACGAAAGGCGGTCGAGGCCGCCTTGCCCTTCGTGGCCAGCAGCTTCGCGGATCAACCGCTCATCGAAGCCCGGCTGAGAATGACGCTGCAAAAATCGTTTCAGGAACTGGGTGAATACAAGATCGCCGCCGAGCAGGCGCAGGCCGCACTTGGAATCTATACCAAGCATCGAGGCCATGACCACCCAGATACGCTCGCGGCGATGCACGGCCTGGCCGACAGTCTCTTGCATCTGGACCAGTACGCCGATGCGCTCAAGCTTCAGCAGCAAGTTCTGGATCAGAGACGGACCATTCTAGGCCCCGACGATCCCGACACTCTGAGGACGATGCTTTCGCTTGCCAATACCCTTTACCGCTTGAGGCGATACAACGACGCCCTGAAGCTCCACGAGCAGACACTCGCCCTCAGGAAAGCGAAGCTCGGCCCCGACCACCCAGATACGCTCGAATCCATGAACGACCTCGCGAACGTCTACGACTCGGCTGACCGGCCGTTCGACTGCCTCAAGCTCCGAGAGGAAACGTTCGCTCTCATGAAGAAGAGGCTTGGTCTGGACCACCCCGATACACTCATCGTCATGTACAACCTGGCAATCAGTTACGAACGCATGGGGAGGCCGACGGAAGCGCTCAAGCTCCGCGAGCAAACCTTCGCGCTCGAGAGAGCAAAGCTCGGTCCTGACCATCCCTCAACACTCTTGTGCATGCGCTCGCTGGTGAATAGTTATCGCGCCTTCCGACGGTTCACCGATGCCATCAAACTCAGCGATGAAGCACTCGCGCTCACGAAGGCCAGGTGGGGCCCGGATGACCCGCGAACCCAGGTCTATATCGTCTTCCTCGCCACCGGTTACGCCGACGTGGGCAGGCATCACGACGCCATCAAGCTGCTGGAGCAGACTCTGGAAAGTCAGAAAGCGAAGACCGGCCCGAAAGGCCAGGATACTCTCCAGATCATGGCGTCTCTGGCCTACGTACACGGAGCGTACGCGGATTTGCTTCGAGGTGAGGGCAGGTTCGCCGATGCGCAGGCCGAGTACCAACAATCCCTGACCGTCAAACCGGATTACCTGTTCGCTCGGGGCCGGCTCCTCGGCCTCGCCCTGGCCCTGGAGCAAGAACGGAAGCTCGCAGAAGCGGAAACGGCATATCGGGTCGTCCTCCGTTTCGATCCTGACGGACCAGTTGCCCGACATCGACTCGCCTTGGTTCTGAAGGAACAGGGCAAGCCCGTCGAGTCCGAGGCCGAGTTGAAGCAGCTTCAGAGCCACAATCCGACTTTTGTCGAAGATCTGCGCCGCGGTCTGTTGCCTCTTCGCCGGTTCATGGGACATACGGGGTCGCTCGCCGAGGTGGTCTTCTCTCCGGACAGCCGTAAGGCCTTGTCATGCAGCGCTGATGGGACGGTGCGTTTGTGGGAAATCGACACCGGCAGACAGTTGCAAATTCTTCGTGGTCATCAGGGTGACGTGACAAGCGTGGTATTCTCCCACGACGGCCGACGGAGCTTGACCGCGGGCGCAGACAGGACGATACGCGACTGGGACCTCAAAACGGGTAAAGAACTGCGCCGATTTGAAGGCCATTCCGGACCTGTCCTCAGCGCGGTCCTCTCCTCCGATCAAAGACGCGCTCTCTCGTGCAGCCGCGACAATACCCTGCGTTGGTGGGACGTGGAGACGGGCCGGCTGGTGCGGACTGTCGAAGTGCAAAACACGTTGAGCTGCGTGGCCGTCTCTCCGGATAACCGTCTAGGCCTTGCAGGCGGACACGGCATGATCGGCCGCGTCTGGGATCTTGAAACGGGCAAGGAATTGTACCGGCTCGAAGGACATACAGGAGGGATCTGGCACGTGGCTATATCGCCCGATGGCCGCATGGGGCTCACCGCCGGCTACGACAAGATCATCTTCTTGTGGGACCTTCAGACGGGTAAGGAAATCCGCCGCTTCCTGGGGCACGAAAGCGACGTGAACAACCTGGCTTTCTCGCCCGATGGAAAGAAATTCGTTTCCGCTTCCGATGACGAGACCGTTCGGCTCTGGGACGTGCAAACCGGCAAGGAACTACGCCGCTGGAAGGGACACGTCGGAGTGGTTGGTGCAGTCGCGACTTCTCCAGATGGCAGGTACGTCGTATCCGGCGCCGACGATACGAGCATCTGCCTCTGGCAAATGCCGAACTAGACATTCTCTGAGGGCGTTCTGTCCCGGGCTTGAATTCGGGCCCCTTTAACGCGAAGCATCCCGCCGCGCAAACAGGCGGAGTGCCGGGTTGCATTTGAGCCCAACGTCAGCCGCTCGCGCTTCCCATGCGCGCTGCGCGCCTCGAAATCGGTTTTTGCGTTTCTTGATTCGCCACGGCTTTGTCTGGAGGCTCGTCCCATGCTGAGAAGGCAAAGAACAGCCGAGCTGCCGATTGGCCGTCTCCTCCGAGGGCTTGTCAGCAATCTGATCTCGGTCGTCGTGTTCGCCGCAATCGCGATCGGCCTGGCGCGGCTCGACTTCAGGGCGCCTCAGCCTGCGAGCGCACCGGAATCCGACGAACCCCCCGGTTCGGGAGTGATTGTTCGATCCGAAGTGTTATATGTGTGCTTACCACAAATCTTGATCGATCTGGCCAGGCGCGACCTCGAGTCCGAGGTCGCTTCGACGCATGAGAACTGGAAAACTGCACTTGAACGCCACGGGCAAGAGAGCGTCTGCTACGGATTGCTTGTGCGAGGGCACCAGATCAACGGCCGCTCGGTCGACATCACGTTCATTCGCTATCCGCACCGGGAACCTGAGCACTTTCAAGAACTTCAGGACCTCCTCGCCACAGCGGCTGGTCGACCTCCAATCGGCCAGCCCACCGTGGACTGCTCGAGGATGACCGTACAGATCGCACCGACGGGTACGTCCCGGCAGGAGATTCTCGAGAGAATCAAGGCGTTATCGCTTTCAGGAGACGGCAGCTCACCTCCACCCTGAGCCATGGCGCCCCCCATCCAGTTGCTTCCGACACCGGCAGGGCCCGTGTTGGATCTCGGCACTTGTCGGTGCACCTGTCACCCTCGACTCGTGAACGGCCACGATCTGACACGACAAGGACGGAACGGCCGGTTTTCATTTCGCCGCGGGTTTCAGCGCCTCGATTTTCTGACGCAATTCCTTGGCCATCTTTTCCAGGGTCTCAGCCTGTTTCTCCAGATCGCTGAGCGGTTTGGACGAATCCGCCGCGGGAGCCTTCGATGAGCTGGCGCCGCGCCCTTGAGCTCCTTGATCGCGTTCTCCAGAACCTGCCGCGAGGGGAATGCGCCAAAGCCGACAAAGCCCGTTGATCCGCTGCTCTCCTTGCTCAGTCGAGCTTCGAGTGCATCGAGGGCTTTCTTGACCTTGAGCGAACCCGCAAGCCGCCAGGCTCGCGTGCGAACCGTGCGATCGGGATCATCGATCATCGGGATGATCAGATCCTGAAGTGCCGGATCGTCCTTGGCAAGCCGTTCCAGGGCGTTGAGTGTCGTGGAACGCAGCTCATGGGGTTGACCATAGGGCACGTAAAGCGCGGCGAGCTCGCGTGCCTTGGGACTGGCTTGCTCGAGGTGGATCTCGAGGGCCGTGGCAGCCAGCCGGTGCTTGCCAGCCGGATTCTTCAATGCCGAGGCGAGCAGCTCGTCGGCGTCCTTGACCTTCCATCGCGCCAGGGTTCGCAGGGCGGTGGTGCGTGCTCCATACGATTCCTTGGGATTGGACCAGGCGGCTCGCAGGATGGCCTCGGACTGGGGATCCTGCTTGAGTGCGGCCAGCCCGTTGATTGCCGCCACGCGGACTCGCGGCTCGGAATCCTTGGCGGCCTCCTGCAGGGCGTGGCGATACGCCTCATCGCCGCTCACCGCGGGTGGTCGGGGTCCGCCTCCGAGCATTCTCCGGCGTCGGCCGGTGTTTCCGGAGTTGCCGCTGATCAGGTTCACCATCTCGGTTCGGGCAGAGACACTTTTCTCATTTTTCCAGGCTTTCGCCAGCGCGTTCTTGACCTGGGGCTCGGGTTCTTGCTGCTTGACCAGCGCTCGAGCGGCTTGAACACGGGACATGACGCACGCCGCATGCTCGAGCTGGAACAGGTTCTCTTCGGTGGATTTCTCGAAGTCGAGCTCCTTGATCAGCCAGCAGTTCGGGTCAATCAGCACCATTTTCGGCTTGTGCTCCGCGGGGATCACAAACTCCTGATTCGTGCCGTCGATGATGATCGGAACGGACCGGCTATTGCCTACCGCTTCCGTGATCTCCACGGTAGTGGGCAGGCGGAAGAGCGGCGTCTGCTCGTCGGTCTTCTGGGTTTGCTCGACCTTGATGCGCACGGTCTTGTCACCGTCCTCGTAATGCCAGCGGACCTTCAGCTCCGGGTGTCCCGCCTTGTAGAGCCACTGGTCGAAGAACCATTTCAAATCCTTGCCGGTCGCCTCTTCCATGGCCTTGCGGAAATCATCGGTCTCGACGACCTGGAACTTGTGCTTGGCGACGTAATGGCGAATGCCCTTCCACCAGCCATCATCGCCCAGCAGGCCGCGCAACATGTGCAGGACGCATCCGCCTTTGGAATAAGTCATCCCGTCAAACATTTGCATCGGTGAATTGTACTTGTTCTCGACGATCGGGCGGCGATACATCCGATCGTTCCCCAGGTAACCCCTGAGCTCGCCGTCCATGCGGAAGCGAAATTCGTCGACGCCCTTGTCGTGCTCGGCGAACAGCGGGTCGAAATACGAGGCGAATCCCTCGTTAAGCCAGATATGCGACCAATCCTTGCAGGTCATCAGGTCGCCGAACCACTGGTGGGCGAGTTCATGGGCGACCAGTCCGTCCTCGTCCTGCTCCAGGGCCTGGATCTCATCGAGAAGCGCCTCGTCGGTCATCGACGTGGCCGTGGTGTTTTCCATGCCGCCGCCAAACTCGGGAAGACAGATCTGGGCGTACTTCGAGTACGGATACGGCTGACCCGTCTTGTCGCCGAAGAAACGGATCATCGCGGGAGTCTTGCCCATGAACCGGCGCACGGTCGCTTCATCGACGTTCTTGGTGACATAATAATCCACCGGGAGGCTGCCCACGCGGTCGTGAAACGACACGAATTCCGAGGCGGTCAGCGTGATCAGGTAGGTCGAGATCGGCTGGTCCATCTTCCAGTGGAAGGTCCGCGTGCCGTCGGAATTGTCCTTGGTGCCAACCAGGGTTCCGTTGGAAACGACGCTGAGCGGGCGGTCCACGGTGATGATCATCTCGGTGGTCACACGGTCGTTGGGATAGTCGTAGCAGGGCAGCCAGTGGTGGTTGTCTTCGGCCTCGCCCTGAGTCCAGATGGCCAGCGGCTTTTCATGACTCGCGGCGTCCGGGGCCACGAAGCGAAGACCCGATTCGGGAGATCCGCTGTAGGTGATGGCCAGGTCGATCGTGTCCTCGGGTCCATAAGGCTTGTCAAATGTGATCGAGAGCTTCTCTCCCTTGGTCGTGAACTTGCAGGCGGCCGCGTGCGGTCCGACCGTGACCCGAGAGACCTTCAGCCTCGGTCCGCAATCGAGCTCGAGCGAGGTCAGATAGGGATGAAGCGGGGTCATCGTGTGCGTGACCGTACCGTGGATTTCCTGTTTTTTGGCGTCAAGGGTGAGCTCCACCTTGATATGCTTGATATCCGCCGCGCAGGATTCGCTCGGTCTGCCGGGGAGTCTCCGGGGTGGCGAAAGGCCGGCGAGCCGGGGGGCTGCCCGGTGGTGGTTGCGCGGCTGCGTTCACCGACCCCAACATCAGCATCAGGCCAGCAACATAAGTCAGTTTCGATGTGGGCATATTTGATTCCAAGAACTCTCATGAATGGACAAGAAACTTCAATGATTCAATAGGCGATCTCATCGCATTGAGCACAACGCGGTGAGAGATCCGCGGCCCCAGCTCAAGGCCATTGATGCCTGGCGTCTTATGTTTTACTCTCGGAGGAGACAGCCGGTCAATCGGGCGGTCTTGGGGTTTCCTGCGGATGATTCCAGTTGTAGGGGCTGGGCGGAGATTGCCCGGTTTGAACATTGGGCGGCTCCGCCGCGGATTGGTTGCATGAATTGCTTTGGTTTCGTCCGCGTGAGCTGTGTATCGATCAGGACCTCGGTGGCCAACCCTGTGGCCAACTCCAATGAGCTTGTGCGCGTTCTGGACGAGGTGACCGATAGCGACATCGTGGTCTTTCCCGAGCTTTGCGTCACGGGCTACACATGTGCCGATCTGTTTGGCCAGGCTGCCTTGTTGCAAGGTGGCTTCGAGGGCGTCCGCCGGATTGCCGGGGCGACGAAGGGCCGACGGCAGCTTGTCGTCGTCGGGCTTCCCGTGCCGGTGGGCAATAGCCTTTTCAACGGCGCCGTGGTGATCTCGGACGGCAACGTCCTGGGGGTCGTTCCCAAGCGGCACATCCCCAATTACAAGGAGTTTTACGAGAGCCGGTGGTTCCGCCCCGCCGACGGTTCCGAGCCTACCGAGATCGAGTTCCCGGGCGGCCGAGTTCCCTTCGGTATCGACTTGCTGTTCGCATGCGAGGGCCACAAGAGCGTTCCGGTCGTGGTGGGTATTGAGATCTGCGAGGACCTCTGGGTGCCGCTTCCTCCCAGTTCGGTGCAGGCGGGTGCCGGCGCGACGATTCTGCTCAACCTGTCGGCCAGCAATGAAACGATCGGCAAGAGCCAGTATCGGACCGAGCTGGTGGCCGGGCAATCGGGCCGGTGCATCGCGGCCTATGCTTACGCGGGTGCGGGGCCTTCGGAATCGACGACCGACCTCGTCTTCAGCGGTCATTGCCTGATCGCCGAGAATGGCCGGCTGGCCGCGGAGTCGCCCCGGGTGGGAGACGGCCAGGCCATTCGCCGCGACAGCTACTGGATCACCCAGGACGTGGACGTTGCCAAGCTTCAGTCGGACCGGCGGATCTCGACGAGTTTCGAGCAAGGGCCGCGGTTCTCGCAACCATTCCGGCGCATTGCTTTTGAGCTTGCCCCGGAGATGCCCGGCCTGAAGCGATATGTACCTGGCTCGCCGTTCGTGCCCGCCGAAGGTCCCGGAGCTGCACCGCCGCTGCGCCGAGATCTTCGGAATTCAATGCGCGGGGCTGGCCAAGCGGCTCGAGCAGCTTCCCCCGGGCACTCCGCTGAACATCGGTGTCTCGGGCGGGCTCGACTCCACGCTGTCGCTGCTCGTGGCCGTCAAGACATGCGATCTTCTGAACATCAACCGGCGCTTGATCCACGGTCTGACGATGCCCGGTTTTGGCACGACGGCCAGGACGCGAAACAATGCTCTCGACCTGATGGAGCAGCTTGGCGTCTCGTCCGACACCATCGACATCCAGCCCCTGGCGCTCCTGGCATTCCAGGAGATCGGCCACGCGCCCTTCGGCCTGAACTGCCAGGAACTCGATCTCAATTCGTTCCAGGACGCGGTTGCGCGCGTTCCCTGCGAAGCACGCAGCGACCTGGTCTTCGAGAACGTCCAGGCCCGGCTGCGAACCTTCTTGCTCATGTCCAGAGGATTTGTCGTCGGCACCGGCGACCTGTCGGAAATGGCCCTGGGCTGGTCGACCTATAACGCCGATCACATAAGCATGTACAACCCGAATTGCTCGATCCCCAAGACCCTGGTGAAATTCCTGGTCCGATACGTCGCGATGCACGAGTTCCCCGAGGGCCCGGCGCGTGAGACACTGCTTTCGATCGCGGCCACGACCATCTCTCCCGAGCTGCTGCCGGCGTCTTCAGCCGGTGAAATCGAGCAATCCACCGAGGCGACGCTGGGGCCTTACGAGCTACACGACTTCATTCTGTTTCACGCCATCCGCTGCGGCTATTCTCCCGAGAAAATCCTCTTCCTGAGTGAGTTCGCCACCTTCAGCCAGCCTTATTCCCGGGAGCTGATTGAACGCACGATGCGGACCTTCTTCACGCGGTTTTTCAGCCAGCAGTACAAGCGCTCGTGCGTTCCCGACGGTCCCAAGGTCGGCACCGTCAGCCTGTCGCCCCGCGGCGATTGGCGAATGCCCAGCGATGCCGACCCGGCCGAGTGGCTGAGGTGGGCGACGGGATCGAATAAGTCTGGCGAAGGGCTCGTCTAGACGACAGTGAGTCTGCAACGACGCCGGCCCGCGGGTACCGTCGACTTCTGACCAACTTTCCGGTGAGGACGAATCATGAACACCTCCTTCTGGCTGGTGGCAAGCTTGCTTTGCGCACAGGTCCCCAGCGCACCAGGTCAAACCGCGGTGAATTCTCTGCCGCTCCGAACTGCGTCGAGCCGCATCGCGGACGTGACCGTGTATCAGGGCCAGGCCCTGGTGACACGCGAGGTCGACGTTCCCGAGGGTGAGGGAAGCGTCGAACTCCTGGTTGCCCCATTGCCGCCTCAGACGATCGAGAACTCCCTCTACTCCGAGGGAGCCGATGGCCTTCGGGTTCTCAGCACGCGGTTCCGCAGCCGTGCCGTCACGGAAGATACCCGCCAGGAAGTGCGGGCCAAGGAAGAGCTGATCAAGAAACTCTCGGTCGACGCTCAGAAGCTCAAGAACGAGATTGCCGTTCAGGAGCAGGATCTCCAGTACCTTCAGAAGCTCGAGGGTTTCACCGGCGCGACGATGACGGCACTGACCAGGCAAGGCCGGCTTGACAGTGAGGCAATTCTGTCGCTGAGCAAGTTCATCATGGACCGCCGCGCCACGAAGGCGACCTCCGAGACCGACCTCAATCAGCGGCTGAAGGTAAACACGGAAGCGTCCGAGCTTGCCAGGAAGCAACTTGCGGAACTCTCGGCCGGGCCGGGTCGGGTCGAGCGTGACGCCGTGATCGTGGTGAGCAAGTCTCGCCCGGCCGCGGGCACGGTACGCCTGGGATACCTTGTCAGCGCGGCGACCTGGACCCCGCAATACCGTCTTCGCGGCGGTGCCGACAATGCCCCCGTCCGGCTCGAGTACCTCGCCTCGGTGGTCCAGCAGACCGGTGAGGAGTGGCGTGCCGTCCGCGTGACGCTCTCCACGGCCCGGCCATCGCTCGATGCGGCTCCGCCGGCCTTACTCCCCTTGACCATGGCCGTCGCCGGCACCGTCGATTCCGGCCCGCTCGAGGGCCGGGATGACCGATCGCAGAAGATCACGGCAGAGCTGGGCAAGCTGGTCGATATGCAGTTCCCGAACGAAACTCCTCTTGAAGACGTGATCAAGTACATCCGAGGCTGCACCAAGACCTCGACGTTTCCCGAGGGGATTCCCATCTACGTCGATCCGGTCGGACTTCAGGAAGCGGAAAAGGCAATGACGTCGCCCGTGACCTTCGACATCAAGCAGGTCGCACTCAGAACAGCGCTCGCACTGATGCTCAGACAGATCGGCATGGGCTACCAGGTGAAGGACGGCCTGCTCACGATCACCTCGCAGGAATCGTTGGATGAAGCGAGCGGTGATCACACGCGGTTCGAGGGCTCTGACATGGGCCTCATGGCAGGCATGGGCGGGATGGGCGGCGGGATGGGCGGCATGAGCGGCGGGATGGGCGGCATGGGCGGCGGGATGGGCGGCATGAGCGGCGGGATGGGCGGCATGGGTTTGTCGCTGGAGCAAGTGCGCGCGGCCGGCGGCGCCATGCTCAATCGGGCAGCCGCGAACGACCAGGCCAGGGAGCTCCAGATCGCCGACAAAGAGGCCGCGACAGCGACCACCGGCAGGGATGGAGCCAGTGTGGCTTTCCCGATTCCGGGTCCGCTGACCATTCCGTCCCGGAGCGATCCGCAGTTGCTCGAGGTCACCCGGATCCAGTTGGCCGCCGAATACTACGCCAACGCCACACCGGTGCTATCACCTCGCGTTTACCGCCTGGCGAAGCTGACCAACCAGAGCGAGCTGGTGCTGCTGCCCGGCGAGGCGACCGTCTTCGTGGGCAGCGACTTTGTCGGCCGGATGAACCTGCCGCTGGTGGCTGCGGGTGAACCGTTTGTCGCCGGGTTCGGCGTCGATCCTCAGCTTCAGGTCAGTCGCCGGCTGGTCCACAAGAATCGCTCGGTGCAGGGGGGGAACCAGGTCTTCGACTACGAGTTCCGGCTCGGGCTGCGGAACTACCGCAACACACCGGTCAAGGTTCAACTTTGGGATCGTTTGCCCAGGCCGCAGGGAGAGGCGGTGGCCGTGAATCTGGTCAAAACGTCGAGCGAGCTGAGCACCGACGCCCCCTACCTGCGTACAGCGCGGATGGACAACCTGCTGCGGTGGGACCTGACCGTGCCTCAGGGCACGACCGGAGACAAAACCCTCTACATCAACTACGAGTTCCGGCTGGAATATGCGCGCGACCTGCCACAACCCCGCTTCCTCTCCGGCGGCCTCAGCGAAGGCCCCATCGGCGGCGGTGCCATGGGCGGCATGGGAGGCGGCATGGGCGGCATGCGATCCGTGAATCCGACTCATCCCTGAATGACCTCGCGGTCATCACGCAAGCAGTTCCTTGCGCACGCGACCATCACCCTCGACGCCGATCAGCCGCTGCTGAAGGCCCTGGTAGGGGAAGCGGAACTTCTCGGCGTCGAGGCCCAGAAGGTGCAGGATGGTCGCCTGGAGGTCATGGACGGTCACCGGGCTCTCGGTGATCTGGTAGCCCAGGTCATCGGTGGCGCCCAGCGAGATGCCGTGCTTGAAACCGCCGCCGGCAACCCAGAGCGTGAAGCAGTGAGGGTGATGATCACGACCGAGGAACTTCGAGCCGCCACGCGCCTCGTTCATCGAGGTCCTGCCGAACTCGCCGCCCCAGACGACGATCGTGTCGTCGAGCAGCCCGCGCCGCTTCAGATCCTTCAGCAAGGCCGCGATCGGCTGATCGATGTCCTTGCACTTCTGGGGCAGATGGACCACGATGTCGTCGCCGGCGCCCGTGCCGTGGCAGTCCCAGCCCCAGTCAAAGAGCTGGACGTAGCGGACGCCCCGCTCGACGAGCCGGCGCGCCAGCAGGCAGTTGTTGGCGAACGACGCGGCGCCAGGCTGGGCCCCGTACATTTCGATGATGTGCTCGGGCTCCTGGCGAATATCCATCACATCGGGTACCGACATCTGCATCCGGTAGGCCAGCTCGTACTGGCTGATCCGCGTCAACGTCTCCGGATCGCCAAACTCCTTGAGCTCGTACTCGTTGAGCTGGCGCAGGGCGTCAAGCGTGCGGCGGCGATCGGACCGGTCCATGCCCTTGGGATCGCTCACGTAAAGGATCGGGTCGCCGACCGTCCGGCATTGCACTCCCTGGTAGACGCTGGGCAGGAACCCTGTGCTCCAGAGGGCCTTGCCGCCCGTGGGATCGGTGCCGCCGCTGATCAGGACGACGAAGCCGGGGAGGTCCTGATTCTCGGAGCCTAGACCATAAGTGATCCACGAGCCCATCGCGGCGCCGCCGTTGCGGGGAGTGCCGGTGAAGATGAAAAGCTCGGCCGGGGCGTGGTTGAACTGGTCGGTGTGCATCGACCGGATGACCGTGATGTCATCGACGACCTCGCCGAGATGAGGCAAGAGATCGCTGATCGACTGGCCGCTCTGCCCGTGCTGGCGGAACTTGTAGGGAGTTCCCAGCATCTTGGGATGGCCCTTGATGAACGCGAACCGCTGGTTCTTGAGCAGCTCATCGGGGCAGGGCTGCATGTTGTGCTTGACCAGCATCGGCTTGTAGTCAAACAGGTCTTGCTGGGGCGGCCCGCCCGACATGTGCAAGTAGATCACCCGCTTGGCCTTGGCCGGGAAGTGCGGGGGCCGAGGCACCATCGGGTTATCGGCCGCGGCTGTAAGAGCCTGGCCAGACTTCACCGGTCGGTCGGCCGCTCGCCCCTGGCCATGGAGCAGCATGTTCAGGGCGATCGCACCCAGGCCCGTCTGCGAGTGCCTCAGGAACTGACGGCGAGTCACTGCGCGGGCTCGCTGCAAGTTCAGATCGAGTTCCCGGTCCAGGTCCATCAGTTCATCCCTTGGTCAAGACGGCGTCGAGGTTCAAGAGCACGTTGGCGATCGTGGTCCAGGCGGCCAGGTCGGCAGGGTCCATGCCCGCGGGAAGCGGGCCGAGCGGCTCGGTGGCCAGCGCCAGAGCCTGTTCGTGATTCTTCTCGTAGCGTGTGTGTTCTCCCTGGTAGAGCTCGATCAACTGCTCGACCTGCTCGGTCCGCGGCGGCCGGCAAAGACAAAGCTGGAGGGCGTAGCGCACGCGATCCTCCAGATTCGAGCCCCCTTCGCGCACGACGCGCCGGGCCAGCGCCTGGGCGGCCTCGACGTAGACCGGATCGTTCAGGGTCACGAACGCCTGGAGCGGCGTGTTGGTACGCACCCGCTTGATGGCACAGATCTCGCGGCTGGGCGCGTCGAACGTGGCCATCGACGGATAAGGTATGGTGCGCCGCCAGAAGGTGTAGAGGGCCCGGCGATACTTGTCCGAGCCCTGGCTGGTGGACCACGTCCGCTGGCCGTTGAAAGCGGCCTGCCAGAGGCCTTCGGGCTGGGGCGGAAAAACGCTCGGCCCGCCGATCTTGGGGCTGAGGAGGCCGCTGAGCGCCAGAGCCTGGTCGCGTACCATCTCGGCTTCGAGCCGCACCCGGGGGGCCCGGGCAAGCAGCCGATTGCGCGGGTCGCGCGACAGCAATTCGGGGGTCACGCGCGACGACTGCCGGTACGTGGCCGAGGTCACGATCAGCTTGATCATCGCCTTGGTGTCCCAGCCCGAATCCATGTACCGGACGGCCAGCCAATCGAGCAGCGCGGGGTGGCTGGGAAGCTCTCCCTGAGTGCCGAAATCTTCCTCGGTCTCGACAATCCCCGCTCCGAAAAGCTGAGCCCAGTAGCGGTTGACGGCCACCCGGGCCGTGAGCGGGTTCTTGCGATCCATGAGCCACTTCGCCAGGCTCAGCCGGTTCGCCGGACTGCCGGAGGGCAGGGGGTGGAGCGACCTGGGGACGCCGGGTGCCACGGGATCGCCGGGGTCAAGAAAGTTCCCCTTGCGAAGAAGTTTCGTGATCCGCAACTTGTCCTTGGAAAGCTCCACCATCACCGGCACCGTCGGGGTCTCGGGCCGGTCCCGTTCGAGCCGGGCAATCTTGTCACGGATCGGCTTCAGTTCAGGGGCGATCGCGCGGAAGTGCTCGCGCAGCTCCTGGGCCTGTGCTTTGGTCCGCTTGACGGGCGGTGTGTCGAGGATCGCCAGGATCGGCTTGGGAATGTCTTTCCGCGCGGCGGCGTGAGCGGGATCGGCGGATACCCGCGCTTCCCACATCGCCTGCGCGGTGACAAGCTTGGGGGCCGCGGCCGCGTGCTCGAGCTGTTCTTTCAGTTCGGCGATCTTCTGATTGACCTGGCGAATCTGATTGTTGATCGCGTCTGTGGGTGCGGCGATCACCGGCGACTCGTCGGGCTGATCGGTGTCTGCCGTCTGGTTGAAGATCGCATAGAACTTGTAGTATTCCTCATGCGTGAGCGGATCATACTTGTGGCTGTGGCACTTGGCGCAGCCCATCGTCAAGCCCATCCAGACCTGCATCGTCGTGTCGACGCGGTCCTTGATCGCGGCCACGCGAAACTCCTCGTCGTCGGTCCCGCCTTCCGTGTTGGTCATCGTGTTGCGATGAAAGGCCGTGGCGATCTTCTGGTCGATCGTCGCACCAGGCAGCAGGTCGCCGGCGATCTGCTCGATGGTGAACTGGTCATAAGGGAGGTTGCGGTTCAAGGCATTGATGACCCAATCGCGATAGCGCCAGATGGTGCGGAGCGGATCGGACCCGTAGCCGGCCGAATCGGCGTACCGCGCCAGGTCCAGCCACATCCGCGCCCATCGCTCGCCGAAGGCCGGGTCGTCCAGAAACCGGTCCACGGCTCGCTCATAGGCACCCGGGGACTTGTCAGCAAGATACGTCTCCAGCTCACCGGGCGTCGGCGGCAGGCCGCGGAGGTCAAGGCTCGCCCGCCGCAGCAGGGTGTACGGGTCGGCCTCGGGCATGGGGTGCAGTCCCTCTTGCTCCAGGCGGGCGAGAATCCAGTAATCCAGCCCGCTTCGCGGCCAGGCGGCAGCTT
Source organism: uncultured Planctomycetaceae bacterium (assembly GCA_963797295.1). Classification (GTDB taxonomy): domain Bacteria; phylum Planctomycetota; class Planctomycetia; order Isosphaerales; family Isosphaeraceae; genus Aquisphaera. Next base: position 42,662 of record CAWCPP010000045.1, on the reverse strand, counting down.
TGACTGCGGGAAGCGGCTCGGACCTGGGAGCGATCAGAGCCCAGTGCTCGGCGTAGTTCGCGCCTTGCTGAACCCAGCGCGTCAGCACATCGACCTCGGCCGGGGTGAGGCGATTGCCTGCCTTGCGCGGCGGCATGCGGAGGGTGTCATCCTCCTCGGTGATCCGTTCGACCAGGCTGCTCGAATCCGGGTCGCCCGGAACAATGGCCGCGTCACCGCTCTTGAGCGGCTTGAGGGCCGCCGCGCGGAGGTCGAGCCGCAGCCCCTTGGCCCGCTTGGCTTCGTCGGTGCCATGACACGCGAAGCAGTTCTTCGATAGGATCGGCCGGACCTCGCGATTGAAGTCCACCGGCCTGGCGGTCTTCGCGGGCCCTGTCGTGGACGCCGGCTCGTCAGCCAGGCTCGCCCTGGCCCCAGGCAGGCCACTCAAGAGCAGCACGCAGCCCAGCACCATCAGCCCGGTCGGTCTTCTCACGAGGTGCAGCATCTCTCTCATCGATCCGGCTCCCATTCCCTCATGTGGCAGAAGGTCTCTGGCGGGCAGGGTAGGCCTGTGTGTGTGCGAACCTGGTGGGTCGGCCCGGTCCGGATTGGAGCGGACTCTATAGAATCCATTCTGCCGTCCGCCGGTCGTCTTCCTCAAGGGGTCAAAATGCTACGATATGCTACGGTTTCAGGGGGTCCGGTAGGCCAGATTCCCTCTGGGTGTCAGCGTAAGTCTAATTGTATTAGATACTTCCGTTCATTCCAGAATTGGCTAGTGAAAACCGACGCTCCAGATCTAACTCTCTACTGGGAAGTGACTTACGCTAATCTGCTCGACGTGGCCAATTGCGGCGCAAGTCGCCGGACCGGCGACGCCTCGCGCCGATCTTCAAGAGGCCGGCCGAAGCCGCAGCCGAACGAGCAGGTCGTTCAGATCGTCTCGGGCCGTCGGTGCTTCAGGTAAGCGGCTCGCTTGATAGCTGGCCTCCAGCTCTGCCCGCAGCCGCTCGTACTCGCGCTGATGAAACTCCAGGTCGGCATCGTTGAGGATCGACATCTCGGGCCCGGCGAGCTTGCGGGCGATCAGGTCGGTGACGTGCGGCAGCCGGGCTTCTTCGTTGAGCCACACCAGGTTCGCCTCGACGGCGCGGGAGCGCATCAGGTGGATGCCCGTCAGCAGCACCCGGTAGACGTAGAGCAGCGGCTTGACCCGCCTGGGCCGCTCTTTCTCGAACAGCTTCCACTGCGTCTCGGCGAAGCCGAAGTAATGGTGGCTATGGTGCTTCGTGATGCAGCCCCGGGCGATCTCCCGCAGCTCCGCGTGCTCGGGCGTCGTGTGCACGACCAGCGGAGAGAACACCTGTTCCAGCACGTAGCCGTTCTTCCTGAGCAAGAGCCCGAAGAACTTCCGCGCGTCGTGCGTGACCAGGTCGAGCTCGAACTCGCCATCTTTCCGCGTGACCTCGATCGTCTCTCTGCCGACGTCGAGCCCGACGACCTCGCGCACCGGCAACACATGGCAGCCACGCAGGTCAAAGTCGGAGTCGGGCGAGGGGAACCCGTACAGATGCGCCCCGCTGATCGTGGCGAAGACCAGCGGATACGGGTGGCCGGCCACCGCTCCTCTCAGCCGCTCCATCACGTCTGTCGACACGCCGTCGCTCATAGCAAGTCCCTCACCCGCTCCAGCTCCGTCTGAATATTCCTGAGCGCCTCCACGGCCCGGTCGGGGTTAACGACGCAGCCCTCCAGGCTGCCGTAATGCTCCTCCAGCACGCTCAGCAGCAGCGCCCGGATCTTGGCCTCGTCGGCAGTCGCCCGGAGCGTACTTCCCGCATAGGCCCGTTCCAGATGCGACTCCTTCTCGGCGCACCATTGCCGCAGCCGCTCTTCCGTCCACTCGCCGCGGCGGATCGCCTTGAGCTGCTCGTTGTTCCTCTGGAGATCGAGGTCCTCTTCCATCAAGATCATCTCGGCACCGCCGGCAGGCGAAGCGGCGGTGTTGCCCGTCGAGTCGGCCCCGCTTCTCGGCTGAATGGTCGCCGGTCGTCATGTCGGCGGTGTGGCCCTGGTGATGTGCGACGACGAGCGCGTCCCGGGGCCAGCGTCACTTCCGGGCAGACGGGCGACGCATAGGTCCGGGCACCTGACGACTGGCGGAAGTCAGCCCGCAGTCCCCAAGGCGGCGGGCAGAGCCGGGCCGCCAAGGGGAACGGGGCTCAGCGGATGCACGCGTCAACCCCTCGACTCCAGTTAGCTCGTGTTGGATGCTGGTGGTATGGAAACTCCCCGCAAGCGGCCCTGGTGGCGTTACCTGCGTCTCAGCGTGAGGGGACTGATGCTTGTGGTCCTGGCGGTCGGGGGCTGCCTGGGCTGGTGGCTGCAGCTTGCACGCGTCCAGCGGCAGGCGGTGGCGGCCATCCAAGTGGCGGGGGGAAGGATCTCGTACGAGTGGGATGTTCCCGGAAAGCCCGGCACGCCCGGGTGGCGCCGATGGGTGGCGGAGCATGTCGACGTCGATCTCACAAGCAACGTCGTTCAGGCGTGGCTCAGTCCGCGCTGCGGCGAGGCGGAGCTGGCCCAGGTCGCACAGTTCCACCGTCTGGAGTCTTTGTCCGTTGACGGCGCGAACGTGACCGACGCCGGCATGGCGTCACTGGGGAGGCTGACCCGGCTCCGGTTCCTGTACCTTGAGGATCGCCCGATCACGGATGCCGCGCTGGTTCACCTCGAAGCGCTGACCGGCCTTGAGATCCTGTCGCTGAATCGCACGCCGGTGACCGATGCGGGGCTGGTCCACCTGAAGGGCCTGGCCAAACTCTGGAACCTGCAACTTGCGAGTACGCAGGTCGGCGACGCCGGCCTGGCATCTCTTGAGGGGCTCGCGAACCTGGAGGAACTGACGCTGGCGCGCACGCAGGTTGGCGATGCTGGCCTGGCGCACCTGAGACGCTTACCTCGGCTCCGGAATCTTCAGCTCGACCGTACGTGGATCACCGATGCCGGACTCGTTCACCTGGGAGGGATAACGAGCCTGAAGGTGCTGAATCTCGCTGGCACCGAGGTTTCCGGTGCGGGACTCGCCCACTTGCGTTCCCTCGTCGGGCTCACCGACCTGCACCTGACTCGGACGCCCGTGACCGACGCCGGACTCGCGCACCTGGCGCGCTTGACCGGGCTGAGCGGACTGTATGTCAGCGAAACCCGGATCACCGACGCGGGGCTGACCCACCTGGCGGGTCTAACCGGCCTGGAAAACCTGGGGATCGACGGCACCGCAGTCAGCGATGCCGGCCTGCGGCACCTCGAGGGACTCACGCGGCTCAAGGTCCTGATGGTCTACGATGCCCAGGTCACCGCTGTTGGCAAGTCGCAGATCCTCAAGGCGTTGCCGAATCTCAGCATCTGGATCTCCTCGCCTTGGGACCCGGCCGGGGACGCCTCGGCAAAGGCGGAGAAACCACCGGAGGCCGGGGGTGAAGGCGGCGTCGGGAGCAGGGGCCACATTTTCACGCCGGACGGCAAGCTGGTGTATGTGAACGTCTACTCGACCGACCCCAACGCTGACCAGGAGGACCTCGTTAAGTTCGCGACCGTCGTCGTCATGCCCCGCCTCAAGCGCATCAAGGGCATGGATGTGCCCAGGAACCTCGCCAACCGCCACTCCGCTATGCGGGTCCGGCTGGACCCTGACCGCATGCGGGCCCAGAACCTGTCGCCCGGGGACATCATGAAGGCCCTCGCGCCGTCGAGAATGATCGAGCCGGGCGAGCGGCTCGACGCGGCCATGTGGAAGACTTTGCAGTCGAGGGAGTACGAGCTGATTGACATCGGCCGCTCCAACAGCCCGAAGCAGCATGAAAACATAATTTTGAAGGCGAGTCGAGACGGCGAGATCCTGCGGCTCAAGGACGTCGGCCGGGTGGAGCTGGCCCCCCCGTTCTTCGACATTTCCTCGGACATCGACGGGCATCCCGCGACGGCGATCGTCCTGAAGCCACTCCCCGGCTGTAGCGCCGCCATCGCCATCGAGGCGATTGAGAAGGACCTCGAGGAGATGAAGGCGGCGGCGTTCCCTCCCGGCATGAACTTCGAGGTCATTCCACTCGATAGCCGGGACATGATCTATGCGGTCATCGAGACTCCCAGGAGCTCGACGCTCCGATACGGATACACGAGCGCCAAGTGCCACGAGCTGGGTGCGATCGCCAGGGGCATTGACGGGATCATCTCGGTCTCCTCGCTGGCGGGTTACGAGATCCGGACGGAGGACCACGGCTTGGGCGCAGGGACCTGTCTCATCCATTTGAAGAACCGGTCGGGCCGCAAGCTGACCTCGCGCCAGATCATCGAGACACTCGAGGAAAAAAGCCGGACGTTGAATGTCCATCTCGAGGTCTTCGAGCCGCCCGCGGTTTCGGTCTTCGTCGCGGCCGGGGGTTTCTCCGTACGCGTCCTGGACAAGACAAACTCGCGCGGCGACAGGCGGCTTGGAACTAGGGCCGAGACGTTCCTGGAGGACCTGTTGAAACGCAAGAACCTGGAGGGCCTCTTCACCTTCCTCGCCGGCCACTACCCGCGCTATGAGCTGGTCATCAACAACGACGTCGCCAGGCAGAAAGGGGTGTCGATCGCGGGTGCGATGGAGAACCTACTCGACATCATGGGCGGCGATGTCCAGGCCGAGGGGACATTCGCGAGGGTCGCCGAGGATTTCTCGAATCGGTTCGTCAAGAACGGCCGCGGGGAGATGGTGCCGTACCGCTCGTTCCTGCAGCTCAAAAAGAAGCAACGATTGAACGAGAGCGACCGCTAGAACCCATTTCCCTCCGCCGCCATTCAAGGTATGCCGGGTCGCCCCCGAGGCCAGCCCGAAACCCCGAATGGGGTTGGCCGGACGCACACGCTTTCCTGATAGAGCTTGTCAAGTCAGTGGCGGGAGCAGCATGGATTGCGCTTGATGCTCGCTTGAGGGAGAAGACAGAAGAATGGTCCGCAGATTTCGCAGATGAACGCCGATGGAGAAACGGACAATTTGAGATATCGGCCGCAACGGATGAGCTTCACGATCGAACAACATATGCACCTGTTTAGTCTGCTCTGTTTCATGATTCATCTGCGTTCATCCGCGTCATCTGCGGACCAAAGGTTTTCTTAGATCAGCCTTGTCGGATCAGTAACGGGAGCAGCATGGGTTGCGCTTGATGCTTGCTTGGAGGAGAAGACAGAAAAAACGGTCCGCAGATTTGGCAGATGAACGCAGATGAAGCGACCGGCAAAACGGGATACGGTGAGCGGCAGATGAACTTCAAGACCGAACAACCTGTGTGCCAGTTTAGTCTGTCCTGTTTCTTGATTCATCTGCGTTCATCCGCGTCATCTGCGGACAAATGTATTTTTCAACGAGCGATAGTTCTTGGAGAGGAGCAGCGACGATGGAAGGCCAGCGAGATCCGCGTACACGCGCGATCATCGGCGCAGCGATGGAGGTTCATAGTCAGCTTGGGCATGGTTTCCTGGCGCCGGTCTATCAAGATGCGATGGAAATCGAGCTGGGCTTGTGCGGGATTCCGTTCCAAAGGGAGCAGGAAGTGCCGATCGTCTACAAGGGGCAGAAGCTCGAGACTTTCTACAAGCCCGACTTCCTCTGCTTCGATATGGTCATTGTCGAATTGAAAGCCCTGTCCGAACTTGGCTCGGCGCACGAAGCCCAGGTCTTGAACGACCTCAAGGCGACCAGCCTCTCGGTTGGCCTTCTGCTGAGTTTCGGTACCTCGCGCCTGGAATTCCGGCGCTTGATCTTCTCTCATCATCTGAGAGACGGTGCGTTGTCCGCGGACAGTTCTTCCTCGGATTGAGAATCGATCAAGGCCCGCAACCAGAAAGACCCAACCCCGACACCTACCCTCCCGGAGCTGGTCGCCAGCCGGCATCACGACACCCGCAAGAAGATCCCGACCGAGGAACTCCGCGATTTCCTGGCCAAGGAGGAACCGAAGCCGTCCAAAGTGCTCTATCCCCGCGACCCGTCGCTCGTCTGGAAGGGCAAGGATGAGCAGGACCAGGAAGCCAAGCCCGCGACCGCTCGCACGCTCTGGGTGCCGGCCGTGAACAACCGGGGTGGTTTCGGGCGGTGGGCTTTCCTGGAGATCACGGATCCGTATGAGGACGTGGTGGAATGGATCCGCTCGATCTCGAACCAGGGACGCTTATCCGATCAGCTCACGTGTGATCACGGAAGGGAGGTCGAGTCATGTCGGCGACGATAAGCATCGATGAAGCCCAGGCCAGGTTAAGAGAGTTGATCCACGAGCTAGCTCCGGGGGAAGTCGTCATCATCACCGAGAACGAGCAGCCGGTCGCGCAGTTGGTGAGCCAGTCCCCCAAGCCGAGGCCGGGCCTGCGCCTGCCGCCTGAATTGGGTAAAGGATTGATCACGGTCGTCTCGGACGATGACGGCCACTTGAAGGACTTCGAGGACTACATGCCGTGAGGCTGCTGGTCGACACGCACAGCATGTACTGGTACATCAAGGACGGCCCGCAAATGAGCGGACGGGATTGCCGGTGCATGAGCGTGGAATACTCAGTCTCAGTTCTTTCTCCGGCGAAACGGCTACCGACACCGATGACGTTGGCCGGAGTGTTGACTATTCGGCCCGCGTCGTACGAGTCGATCCCCTTTGGCGAAGGCAGCGAAACGCGAGATTAAAGCCATGCCCCAGCGCAAGAAACCAGTCCCGTTCCGGAAGCAACCAGGGTCCACAGCCGAGCTGCACCAGGCGCTGACAAGACGAAAGAAAGCCGAACTGGTGGATGTCCTGATGGAACTGGCACAGGGGGACCTCGGAGTCCTCCGGAAGCTCACCGCCCGGTTCGTCGTGGCGACGGCCCCCGACGATCTGGTCGCGGCAACACGCCAGGTGATCGCCGACGCGACCGATTTCGACGAGCGCGACATCAACCGCAACTTCGACTACGACGACCAAGCCTACAGCACGGTGAAGCGAAACCTGGCCCGCTTGATCGACTCGGGCCAGTTGCGGCTGGCCATGTCGCTATCGCTGGAGCTGATGGAGCAAGGAAGCCGTCAGGTCGAAATGAGCGACGAAGGTCTGATGACCGAGGATATCGAGGACTGCTTGAACGTGGTCCTCAAGGCACTCAGGAAGTGCGACTTGCCTGCGACCGAGGTGATCGCCTGGTGCGAGGCGATGCTCGGGAACGACCGCATCGGCTGCATCGCCCGTGAGCCACTTCAATCGTTGCGGAGTCACTTCCAGACGACCAAACTACGATAGCCGAGCGGCCCGGCTGGTCACCGGCCGTGAACCAAGACGCCTCCTCCCGCTCTTGCCCAGCATTCACCGAGCGCCACCAAGACTCAAAGAACGGTCACTCGTTGATCGAAATCGCGAGACGCCACGCGGACGGGCAAGGTCGATCAGAACGCGGCAATGGGCCCTCGGAAATCGTCAGCCGCGGGGTTCAAAGACGGCTGCGCAGCCAGAAGACCACGGAAACCGATCAACAGGAGAAGCGCCGGGATGATCGCCAGTGCGATTACCCCATTTCGAACGGAGCGTGGAGGCTCGGGCTCGAACTGAGCGGGCTGCACTCGGTTGGTCAGCGCTTCGACATTTCCCAGCGTCTCATGCCAGCTCGCCACCAGTTCGCTCGTGATCCAGGTCGGGTCGAGCACGGATCGGCAGGGGACCAGGTTGATCGTTCTGGGCTCGCCGTCACGCGCGTACGAAACCGTCAGATGGGTCAGGCCGAAGGGCTTGGCCCATGACGAAAAACGGCCGATGCCGATGCTCTTGATCGCGTGAAACGGGATCTCCACGGCTTGAGCGGCACTCTTCCAGGCAGAGCGAATGCGCCGTCAGGCGGAGGCCGCCGTGGCCCTGGTAAAGATAAACGAACTTGCCCCAGAACGATGCGGAATACTCGGGCGACGCGAAGTAGCACTTCCGCTGATATCGGATGTCGTCCGCCATTGAGCCCCTTTGCTCGCAACATGAAGAGAGAAGGTTTCCCGTAGCGGGTATTCGCCGGCCGGAGAGAAAGCTTGGCATGAGGCGTGGACCGATGGGCTCGCAGGGGCAGGGGGCACGCCGGCCATATCGTCGAGACAGCGAACCACTTTCACGATCGGCTTTCTACCCTCCTCCGGCAATGAATACGATCGGGCACACAAGCCTGAAGCGCAAGCGAAGGGTTTTTTGCATATAATAATCAATGCCATTCGCTTGCGCTTCAGGCTTGTAATCGAAGCGATCTCCGGCCGGGGCTGCGTTCCCGACCGGGAATGGAAGAGCGGAACACACAAGCCTGAAGCGCAAGCGAAGGGTTTTTTGCATATAACAATCAATGCCCTTCGCTTGCGCTTCAGGCTTGTAGGAAACGCGATCTCGTTGTGGCCTTGATCGTCCATGCTCACGGCCTGGGTTCGGTCCTGGCGGGCGGTTCGATGAGCGAGTAGCTGGTGCTTCGGCCTCCGGCGGCATCCTTTGCCAGCACGCCGCGCTGGACGAGGTCGTTGATGTCGCGGTTGGCAGAGTCCTGTGAGCATCTGGCAAGCTTGGCCCATTTTGACGAGGTGAGCTTGCCCTCGAAATGGTCCAGCAGGCGGCTGAGGATCTTGCGTTGCCGGTCGTTGAACGACTCCCCGGAGTGAGCGTCCCAGAACCGGGCTTTCCGGAGCACTCCGGAGAGCGTGGTTTCCGCTCCGTCAAAGGCGCGGTCCAGGCAGCCCAGGAACCATTGCATCCAGGCCGTCACGTCGAGCGTGCCGCGCTGGGTTTGTTCCAGGATGCCGTAATATACGTTTCGCTCGAGTTGGATCTGCGCCGACATGCTGTAGAAGCGCTGGGGACTGTTTTCCGACCGGGCAAGGGCCAGGTCGGCGATCGCCCGGGCAATGCGCCCATTGCCGTCATCGAAGGGATGGACGGTCACGAACCAGAGATGGGCCAGGGCGGCTTTGAGCACCGGATCGGTTGCCGAGGAGACTGGTGCGTTGAACCACTTCAGGAACTGCGACATCTCGGCTGGCAGCCGCCCTGCGCTCGGTGCCTGGTAGTGAACCCGTTCCTTGCCGATCGGGCCAGAGACGACCTGCATGGGGCCCGCGCGGTCATCGCGCCAGGCGCCGGCCTTGATTTTGTGCAGACCGCTACGCCCGGTCGGGAACAGCGCCGCGTGCCAGCCAAACAGGCGTTCTGCCGTGAGCGGGTCCTGGTATTTCTGCGTGGCGTCGAGCATCATCTCGACAACGCCGTCCACATGGCGGTCGGCCGGCGCCAGTGCGCCGATGTCGAGCCCGAGTCGGCGGGCGAGCGAGGATCGCACCTGATCGACGTCGAGGATTTCTCCCTCGATCTCGCTCGATTTGACAACGTCCTGGGTCAGAGTGCCAAGGACGGCTTCCTCACGGAGCCTGAACCCCAGCCCTTCCATCCGGCCGATCAGCCGTCCCTGCCGGTGACGTACCGCCGCAAGCAGGTTCGCCAGCCCATCCTGATCCCATCGGAATCGCGGCCAATCGGCTCTCTGGTGGACGTACATCGTGATTCTCCGCACAATTTGCGGACATTATAGCACTGATTCTCCGCAGGCGCAAGCCCCGGACTGGAGACCAGGGGTCGTGCAGACGGCGGGGTCGCGAGACCTGCACCGGACAGGTTCTTGGATTTCAATTTCGGTTCGTCTCAACCCCGGCCTGGCTACGCTCGGCGACGGTTGCGGGGCCTTGTGTCAATTCTTTGAGCTTCTGCCGCAGGTCGTGGCGGTCGGGGTCTTCCGAGACCGCGATGGTGAGAAACCCGCGGGACTCGAACGGGCGGCCGAGCTGCTGGGCGAGGGTGGCCAGCGCAACCGCGTGGCGAATCGGTTGGTTCCGCTCGTGGAGTTGTTTGTAGCGGGCTAAAAGCTGGTCGATCTCGGCTTTCTGGCGGCGGAGCTCGGCGGCTCGGTCCGGCTGGCCGCTGGCATCCGCGAGCTGGGCGAGGCGGTCGATCGCCGCCAGGTCGGCGGGGGCGGCCGCGAGCAGCAGTTCCAGCGCCCGGCGCTCGGCTTCCCGATCACCGCGGCGGGAGGCGAGCCAGGCATCGACCCGATGGCGGTCGGCCGGCGTTGATGCGGCGGGCGGCAGGTGGGTCATGGCTTGCTCGACGACATCGATCCGGTTGGTCGCGAGCCCCCAGTTTCGCCGGGCGCGCCAGATCGCGGCATCGTCGGGCCGTCGCTGTTGACAGGCATCGAGAAGTCGCCCGGCCTCTTCGTAGGCGCCCGTCCGGATCGCCAGGTTGGCGCGGCCGAGCCAGATTCGATCGTCGTCGGCAGCCAGCCGGGCGGCCCGGTCGAGCGCGGGGCGGAGGACCTCGACGGGCGTGGTCTTCGTGGTCAGATCGATGTGCTGCTGGAGCAGCTTGATTGCGGGCTCGAGCGCGCCTTCGCCGCGGGCGTTCAGGTGTTCCCAGCGCTCCTCGATGAGCCGCCCGGCTTCCTCGTCGCGGCCGAGCTCGATGTACATCGGCACGAGCAACACGTGCAAGGCTGTGCCATCGTTGCGGCGATCCCGCGCCGCGTCATGGATGAACTGTTCGGCGGCCGCGAACTGCCCCGAATCCTGAATCAGCCGCAGCCGTCCCCGGATGGCGCGATCCGAGAACGCCGAGCCGGGCGCGACCCGCGCCCAGGCTTCGCTCGCCGCCGCGTTTCGTCCCCGCGCCAGCTCGCACGAGCCCAGGAGGTAGGTGATTCCCCCGTTGGAATCCGAACACCAGGACAGCAGGTTATCCAGGTTGCGGCAGGCGAGCGCATAGCGGCCGGCCACGACCTCGGCTTCGATCGCTTCCATGGCGACGTTGTAGCGGTGGTCGGTCCACCAGGCCCAGAGGCCCGCGAGCAGGCCCACTCCGAAGAGCAAGGCAAGCAGCAGCCTCCAGCGTCGCCGGCTCCTGGCCATGGTTCGCGTATTTCCCGTTCCGATGCCACGTTCTGGACAAAGACCTATCATAGGTTTCCGGGCTCGCGAGGTCGACCACGGATTCGCCGTTGATTTGTTGTCGACCGGCAGAATCTCGGGAGGGCCGCGGCTTGCGGGAACGGATAGGGGGGTGCTAGCCTTGAGATCAACCTGGCCCGGCCATGGTAGCCACATGGACCGGACCATTCGCGTTCTTCCCCCCCTCGCGCGGGGGATTTCACCGGCCTTGATGGATTCTGATGAGTGATCGGACTGCTGTCTTCCCGGGGACCGAAAAGGCCGAATCTTCAGGCCCCGACACAGCCACAAACCGGCCGGGGATTGTTTCGCTGCTGCTGCTGTCGGTCTGGTGCGGCCTGGTCGCGGGCGTGCTGGAAGTGGCCACGATCACCGTCCGCAAGCAAATGGTTGATCCGGATCATCTCTACAAGATGAGCCGGCATTTTGTCTGGCTGGTCCCGCTCACGAACGCGGGAGTCTTCCTGGCAATGGGTGTTGCTGGGATGGGGTGTGATCGCCGTATGGCCCCGGCGCGGCCGGTGGTTGTTCCTGCGCGTCCTGGCAGCGCTTGTCCCGTTGCCGTCCATCCTGGTGGCCTTTCCCCGGATCTACAGCCTGGGCTGGCTGCTCATGACGCTGGGGCTTGGTGCGCGACTGGTGCCGCTCATCGAGCGTCATCGCGCGAGCTTCCGGCAGTTCGTGGTGGTGAGTTTCCCGGCGGCCGTGGTGGTCGTGCTGGGGCTGGGAGCCGCAATCTGGGCAGGCGACCGGGACCGTCAGGCACGCGAGAATGCGCAGGCCTTACCGCCGCCGGGTTCGCCAAACGTCCTGCTGATCGTGATGGACACGGTCGCCGCGGGCCACCTGGGCCTGTATGGTTACGCCCGGAACACCAGTACCACCCTGGGTGAGCTGGCGGAGCGGGGAATCCGGTTCGATTCCGCCCGGTCGTCCTCGTCATGGACGTTGCCTTCTCATGCGACGATGTTCACGGGACGATGGCTGCACGAGCTTTCGGTGGGCTGGTTCACGCCCCTGGATCGCACTTTTCCCACAGTGGCGGAGTACCTCGGAGCCCAGGGCTACGCGACGGCGGGATTCATCGCCAACACGTCGTATTGTGCCAGAGACTCGGGGCTGGCGCGCGGCTTCACGCATTATGAAGATCACATCTTGCCCGAGCTCACCGCACTCAAGCTGGCTGCGCTGGTGAATCGGGCCCTGGAAGGCTTCCAGGCGTTCGTGGCACACACCGAGAACTGGCTCGAATCCGCCGGACTGCTCCCCCACCTGCAACGCCTCTGGCATGCGCTCGATACCAACCGCAAGGGGGCGGCGGTGGCCAATCGCGAGCTGCTCGACTGGCTGGCGAACCGATCGCAGAAAGAGCGGCCGTTCTTCGCGTTCGTGAACTACATCGATGCCCATTATCCTTATCTGTTGGTGCCCGGAAGGATTCATCGTTTTGGCGTCGAGCCGACCGAACCGTTTCAACGCTTTCTGATCCAGCGCTGGTGGGAGCTCGACAAGACGACGCTCTCACCTCAGGGCGTGGCATTCGCGGCCGACGCTTACGACGATTGCGTCGCCGACCTCGATGAGCAGCTCGGCAAGCTCATCGACGAGCTGGACCAGCGCGGGGTCTTGCAGCAAACCTGGCTGATTGTCACGTCGGACCATGGCGAAAGCTTTGGCGAGCACCCCGGCGTTTTCTGCCACGGCAAGAGTCTCTACGAGACGGAAGTTCGGGTTCCCCTGCTGGTGATTCCGCCAGGCGGTCGCGAACGAAAACAGACAGTCAAGGAAGCCGTCAGCCTGCGCGACATGGCCGCGACGATCGTCGAGCTGGCCGGTTTGCAAGTCGGCGCGCCCTTTCCGGGAGAATCGCTGTCGCGGTTCTGGAACAAGCCCGCGGAGGTGGCACAGGCCGCGCTCCCGCCTGTTCCTCCCAGCCTGGCCGAGGTGTCCCCGAACGACCCGTTCCATCGCGATTTCTGGGGCGTGCCCGAACGACGACCTCCGCTGGGAGCCATCAAGGACGGCGAGTGGTCATACATCCGCCAGGAGGGGGACGTTCACGAAGAATTGTTTCACTTGCGCGAAGATGTCAAGGAGATGCGCAACCTGGCCTCCGATCCGGCCGCCCAGACAACTTTGCAGCAAATGCGAGCAACACTCGGCCGTCTGACCGGAGGACCTCTCTTGCCCCAGCGCTTCAATGATTGAGATCCGCGTCGATGGCGAGAGAAGAAAGTCCTCACGTTTGAACTTATTAACCCATGAATAAAATAATCACATACTAACCCGAAGCGTCAGCGAGGGGATAGCCTGGGGACCCTCGCTGACGCTTCGGGTTAGTATGTGGAAAGATGCTCAGCTTTCTTGCCGGAGTAAGAGGGGATAGCCTGGGGACCCTCGCTGACGCTTCGGGTTAGTATGTGGAAAGATGCTCAGCTTTCTTGCCGGAGTAAGAGGGGATAGCCTGGGGACCCTCGTTGACACTTCGGGTTAGTATGTGGAAAGATGCTCAACTTTCTTGCCGGGGTAATACTCAACGCGATCGCGAAGCACGTGGTCGACGAACCCCATGGATCTGGCGCATCAGATGAAATTACAAAATCACACATCGGGGTCGGCACCGGGCGCATCGGATGGCTCAGCCAAGATAAACGCAAGTCGCTGGACCGTCGGGCAATCGGTTGCACGAGTCATGGTCGGTTTGATCCTGCTGGCCGTTGTCGGTTGCGGGGTCGGGCTGTTGGTGGCGCGGCTTCGCGTGTCATCCTGACCCGTTGACGCGGGGTCACCGCGCCTATGACCGCGGCGACTGGGACGCGGCGGCGCGGTCGGCCCGCGAGGTCCTCAAGGTGCGTCAGGACGATCCCGGCGCGCTGCGGCTGCTGGCCCGATCGTCGATCAAGCTTGGCCGCGACGACGCGGCGCTCGGGATTTACACCCGGCGCCTCGAGGCCAGCGCGTTCCAGGCCGAAGATTACTTGCTCTTAGGCGCGGTGCTCAAGCGTCGGGGACGGGACGACGGCGCGATCTGGGCCTGGAACAAGGCACTCGAGACCGAACCTCTGCCAGTCCAGACTCTCGGTGATCTCACCCAGCTTTTCTACGAGGAAGCCGTCGCGAATGAGGCTCCAGAGAACCTGAGGCCGCATCCCATGGACTCAGCGGCAACGGCGGCCGACCGCCTTCGCCAGCAGCCCGGCTGGGAGTCCTGGGGAGACATGATGCTTGGCCTTGTTTGCGGCGACAACCTCGACCTCACCGGCGCCGCCGAGGCGTTCCGCCGGATGATCGACCGCGACCCGAACGTGGCCGAGAGCAACGCCCAGCCGGTCAAGCTCCGCAAGCGGTTTGCCCGGACTTTCCTCGGAGTGGGCAGCCCCGCCGAGGCGCGGCCGCACCTGCAAGCGATCCTGGCCCGTGGTCCCGACCCGGAGGCCTCATGGCTCTTGAGCCGCGTCTACCTCCAGCAGGGGGCGATCGCCGAGGCCCGAGAGGCGCTGGCCCGCGCCGGGTCGTACCGCGGGGACCATCCTCTGGAAGAGGAGCCCAGCCCCTACGTGGGTGAGGCCCGCTGCCAGACGTGCCACGCGGCAATTTATAAGGACTCGCTGGCTAACCGGCACACCCAGACCTACTACCGCGGGACGCAGCTTCGGGACCTCCCCCGCCCGGACCGTCCCCTGGCCGATCCCACCGACCCCAAGGTCACGCATGCGATCAAGGAGGGTGACGGAGCAGTCTGGGAGGAGACGCACGTCGGCGACACCGTGTTCCGCGCGATGATCGAGTATGCGTTCGGCACCAGCAAACGCTACCTGACGATGGTCAGCCGTGACGCGCACGATCAATACCGCATGGCGCGGCTCTCGCATCATCACACGGTGGACGGCCAGGGCTGGGATCGCACGTTACTCGCCATCGCCGATCCGACTGAGCCCGAGGATTTTCAGGGCGAGTTGATCGGTGTGCGGGCCGGGGTTGCCAGTTGTCTGTATTGCCACATCACCTACGCGCGTTCGGGGCGATCGCGGACAGGCCCCGAGACGGCCGACCGAGCGATTGGCTGCGAGCGTTGTCACGGCCCCGGGGGCAACCACCTCGCCGCGGTCGCGGCCAGATTTTCCGACCAGGCGATCGTCAGCCCCGCGTCGGCCTCGCCCGGGGCTGTCTCGCAGCAGCTCTGCAACAAATGCCACATCCTCGACCAGCGCTATCAGCACGGCGACCGCGAAAAACCAGGCTGGGTGCGCTCGCAAGGGGCGGGCTGGAGCTGGAGCCGGTGCAACACCGAGAGCGGCGGCGCGTTCGGCTGCGTCACGTGCCACGACGCTCACCAGGGTCTCGGGTCGACCACGACCGCGATGTACGAGGCCAAATGCCTCGCCTGCCACTCGGCCACAACGGTTCAACACGCCGGTGCGCCGGGATCGGCCACCCAGACCTCGACGAAGCCGAAACCGAAGGTCTGCTCCGTCGATCCGGCGAGGGGCTGCATCAAATGCCACATGCCCGGCGTGCGGATGGACCTGGCGCACAGAGACCTGACTGACCACTACATCCGCATCCCGCGTTCTGCGGCGGCGGAGCGGAAATGATGACCAGCGCTCGACCGGCAGACGCGAGCACGCGTCATGTACGCCCACGAAGGGCAGCAGTCTGACGACGCTATGCATTGATGAATTACTTCTTCTAAAAGGTCGAAGTGTACAGGAGAGCGCTTCCCTTCGAGGTGGTCCTGCGGGTATATTCCTAAAGGACTACCACGCAAAGCGTGTGTTCAAGTTCATCTTAAAATCCCCATCGGGCGACCTTCCGGCCCTGACCCAAGAGAATTGAACATGGAAACGAAGCGTTTCTCGTACGCACGGATTTGCATTCTACTCGTTTTTGTTGGGTCACAGGTCCCGCTGACTGGTTGTAATGATAATTCGAAAACCACAGGAACGATGGTTGAACTCAGCGAAGAGACGATCGCACATCGGAAGGCCAGGGCAGAGTCGTACAAGGGAGGGCCCCCTGCCAAGGCCAAAGGCAAAGCTGCGTCGAAACGAAGGTAAGGCTCGCACTGTGGGTAGAAACGCCAGAAAAAACGCGATAAGTCCGCGTGACCTCATTCCCTGTTGTTTTTAGCTTTATGTCCTCTTGAATCGCCGACGTCATTCTTATTTTGCTACGTTCATTCCTTTTTCCAAGGGAGTTCTTGCCTATGAAAGTCAAGCGTGGTTTCACACTGATCGAACTGCTGGTTGTCATTGCCATCATTGCGGTGCTGATCTCACTTCTCTTGCCGGCGGTCCAATCGGCTCGCGAGGCGGCACGGCGTGCTCAGTGCGTCAATAACCTGAAGCAAATTGTCCTGGCCACGCACAACTACATCTCGGCAACCGGTGTCTTCCCCCCCGGCATTGACAATACCACGATTAACTTGGGCCAAGGACCGCCAGGTTCGCTCTCAACCTGGACTTCCTGGAGCGCTCAGGCGTTGCTCTTGCCTTATGTGGAACAGTCGCCGCTTTATAACGCGGCGAACTTCAACTGGGCCATCTATATTGGCCTGGGCGGCGCGATCAATAGTACGGTCTACAACACGAGG
This sequence comes from uncultured Planctomycetaceae bacterium, assembly GCA_963797295.1. Taxonomy (GTDB): domain Bacteria; phylum Planctomycetota; class Planctomycetia; order Isosphaerales; family Isosphaeraceae; genus Aquisphaera. Next base: position 26,074 of record CAWCPP010000045.1, on the reverse strand, counting down.
ATCGCGGCCTACCTTTGCCCGTCCGATCCTCTGGCGGGGCAACAGAATATCAACAGCTATGCCGGCAGTATCGGAACATCGACCGTTCAGTATCCGACCGACGGCAACACGACCGGTGTCTTCCGGGTATATAACAGCGTGAATGCGTGTTCCTCTGTCTCTCTCGCGGCCATCACCGACGGAACGTCCAACACGATCGCTTTTGGCGAGGGGCTTGTTGGAGATTTCACCAGGAATGACAGTTACAGAGGCAACGGCATGTCGGGGGCGCCCGATCCCACGGGCGGAATCGTTAGCTCATCGATGCCGGGCAACAACGCACTCACCAATCCAGCCGCCGTCCTCCAGGCCCTCCAGTCCTGCAACACCTACTGGAGGAGCACCGCGCTGGCGACATGTTCAGGATATACCGCTTGTTGCGCGGCCGGTGTGAAGCAATATGACGGTGGAATCTGGGCGCTGGGCGAACGCGGCTTCACGCTGTTCAATACGATTGTTCCTCCCAATTCGAAACAATATCCGTGGCGCAGTTGCCGCCTCGCCGGGACCAGTGCCTGCCCCAGTTGCGCGCCGAAGGGTCGAGTTTCATCAATGCCAGCAGCTACCACCCCGGCGGGTGCAATTTTGCCCTGGCCGATGGCAGCGTCAAGTTCATCAAAGATTCGGTCAATATGATCACTTACCAGTCGCTGGGCACGCGCAACGGCGGCGAGGTGATCAGCTCGGATAGCTATTGAAGCCTCACAGACCAGCAGCTGCTCGCATCATCCTCTTGGGGCCGAACCGATCCGGCCTCAAGAGGGTAGAGACCTTGATACCTTCGCCCGCACGGGAGAATTTGAAACCCATGCCGCGCCGACGGCCGAGAAGATCGCGACCAGCAGCAGGGCGGCCGCTCGGGTCGTGACCGACGCTGAGACCGGCAGTTCCGTCTTGCTCGACGCGAAAACCATTGCCCCGCCGACCTCGTAGACAACGGTCGCAATGGCCGCACCAAGCAACCCGCCCACCAGAGTTGACTTCCATCGGCCCTGGCCTCCAAGCCCGAGCCCGAGCCAGGCCGCCGATGGAACCCACAGCCAGCCAGATCGCGCCGTGGGTGAGCAAGGGAAGCGTCAGGTCGCCCGCTAGCGGATCGTATCGCTTGAAAAACATGGCCACGACGAGATAAGCCAGAAGAGCCTCCACAGCCGCGCCCAGGACGAATCCAACAATCGCAGCCCGGATGCCGGCCGGGACCGAGCGCCGAGCCAGTCCACCTGCCAGGCCCATCGCCAATCCCAGAAAGCCACCCAAGCACGTAAAAGTCAGCGTGGCCGTGGTAAGCCTGGCCGCCTTCAATCGGCTCATTTCTTCGACGGTCGGGTTGAACTTGATCGGGGGGAACAGGTCGTTGTGGTAGGCGTCGAGAAGCTTCTCACCGGCCACAAGAGCTGCCGCCCCGGCAAGGACCGCTGCGGCGATCGCGAAGGTCAGGAGCCGTCCGCGATGGATTGCGTGATGTATCGGGACATGCTCGACTCCGACCGGGGCCCGTTCCGGCGCGGTTTCCTGAGGCACGGTGCTTGCGGCTGACACATCAGGGTCATCGGGAATCATCGGTGTGGCTCTGGGTGAGACATTGGTGGCAACTGACGCGGCCCGACCCGGGCGCTGTCCTGGTGACTCGACACGACCCTTATGGCCGTCCCGGATCATCATGACACCTGAGTCAAGCAGCCACAACCGGAGAATGGGATCCCCGCTCCTCTGGTTTTTGCGCGAGCCCCATGAAACGTCCTGATGGACTGGTTTCCGCACGCGCCAGCGCGTAGGATGCTGGGATGGATCGGGCCTGTCGAAACGAACGGATTGTGGCGGTGGCATCATGCTTCAAAACACGTTTATTCATTTGCCGGGCGTGGGACTACAGCGGGAGCGGGCACTCTGGGAGCAGGGAATTCTCGATTGGGATAGGTTTCTGACAACAGCCTGCGGCGGCAAGCCGAAGGGACGCAGCCAGGAGAGTGCCGTCGAGCTGGTCCGGCGCTCGCGCAATGCGCTGGCTTGCCGGGACGCGGCATTCTTCAAGCCGCACTTGCCGGCGCGGGAAGCGTGGCGATTGTACTCCGAATTCGCCGACCGGGCGTTGTTTCTTGACATCGAGACGACGGGTCTGTCCGGCGAGTACGACGATGTCACGGTGATCGGTGCCCTGGGCAACGGCGAGCTCGCCCTGTTCATCAAAGGCGTCAACCTCGAAGACTTCCCGGCCTACGTCGCGCAGTTTCCGCTCCTGATCAGCTTCAACGGCAGCCAGTTCGATGTGCCTTTCCTGCGGGCCCACTATCCCCAGGCCCGGCTGGATCAAGCGCACATCGACCTGCGGTTTGTTCTGGCCTCGCTGGGGTACAAGGGTGGGCTCAAGCTTGTGGAGACCCGGTTGGGGCTGCACCGCGACCCGTCGCTCCAGGGTGTGGACGGCTTTGAAGCGGTCCGGCTCTGGCACAAGTACCGCCGCGGCGACCGGAGCGCGCTCGAGCGGCTGATCCTGTACAACCTGACGGACGTGGCCAACCTGGTTGAGTTGGCCGAGACCGGCGTGCAACTGAAGCGCCAGCAGGTGGCGTTTCCGGGAGAGCTCGTGGCTCACGATTGTGGCTCTGTACCCCGATACGATGCGGCGTACCTGAATTCGTGGATCGGCCGCTATCTGAATAATGTTAATGTGTAATATTCCTGTCATGAGCATTCTCAGGATTCTCCGCCGTCCCGCGCGGGCGATTTGATGTCTTGTCGGGCTGGCACTCGACCACAATGCGGAATTTGGTTCCGGCGTAACATTTTCCGCTGAAGGGGATGTTCTCGATGGTGCCGAAGGAGTAGCGGCCAGTCAGCAAGCCGTGGCTACGATGGGTATGCTCACGGCTTGACTCCTCTTTCGTCCGCATGTAGAGCGGATCGACCTCGGCCTCGCGCGGATTGTACCTCCACTGGTCGGCGACGATCTCCCACCAGCCGCTGGCCAGATCGTAGAGGCCCCAGGCATTGGGCTGTTTTGAACGGACCGGAAGTGGATAGGATCGGCCCGGCACCCAACTGTTCTGCGCAGCGTACTTCTCCGGGAACGCGGGGTTCGACGTGCCCACACGCGCCGCGTATTCCCACTCGGCGTCGGTCGGCAAGCGAACAGTCCGGCCCGTCCGCTCTGACAAGATCCGACAGAAGGTGCGGATCTCGGGGCACGAGAGATCCTCCACGGGAAGCTTGGGGTCCTGGTGCGGACTGGGATTCTTGCCGATGACCGATTGGTAGATCTCCTGGGTGACAGGGATCTCCGACATGTAAAACGGCCGGGTCAGCGTGACCATGTGCGGGTACTCTTCGAGGAACCGCGGGACCATGTAAAAGGGTGTTCCCATGTAGAACTTACCCGCTGGCAGCCAGATGCACCTGAGCGACAGGGTCTCGTCGACTTTGAGAATGAGAGGTTCCCTGCCCGCCGGCGCGAACGGCCGGTCCGGGGCGAGCATGCGCTCCGGGTACTTGAGCCTGGGCAGACTGACGTACTTGAGGACGGTGATCCACTTGCGGCCGTCCTTCTCCGACAAGGTGCCCGTCAGAGCGTAAGGGTTTCCGTGGCATTCGTAGCTGTGCAAGGTCTTGAGCATATCGTTCAGGACGGGGCTGTCCGGGGAAACGTAGTATTTCAGTCGTCGCGTGAACTGATCCTCCATCGCCTTCGCCGCATCGCCATCGAGACCTTTTTCGGGATGGCACTCGGCGATGATTTGCTCGAGGCTCGCGCGAATTTCCGGTGTCCCGTCAAGGGCGTAGATCGCAAATACATGTTCGGGGTCGAGCGGGGGCGGCCCGTAGCTGGTTTTCGGATGTGGCAGGGTCACCCAGTCGCAGAGCAAGCAGCCTTCAAGGGTCACCTGGTTTGCGTTCCGAGACGTTTGCCGCGTGTGGGCCTGGCCGAAGGCGACCGATGCGGCAAGCAGAAGAAAGGTCGTCGACCAGGACGAACTGAGAATGCAAGCTCGGCATGGCTTTTCCCCTGTTCCTCGGGTGTCCGCCTGCGCATGACGTGTTGAATGCTTGAGCGGCCATCGAAAAGTTCCTCTCAGGTTACCACACGAAGATTGCCGCGGCATGTGCCCTGGCGTCGACCGGCACGCGAAACTACGATGGGAAGAGTGCTCCACCCAGGGGGAGTTTCGCGATGAATTCCAATCGTTTCACGATTGGCCAGGTCATGGTGCTGATCGCCGCGCTGGCCGGCCTGATGGCCGTTCCCCGGATCGCGATGTCTTCGGAACGGATCGTGCTGAATTGCCTGTTCGTGCTGGCTGGGGTGCTTGTCGTGCTGAACATCGTGGTCGGCCTGGCCTTGGGTAAGCCGTGCCCCGCGTGTTCACGGGGGCGCCTACGGAGACTCGCCAGGCACCGTCACTACTACCGGTGCTCGGAATGCCGGGGACGGTTCAAACGCTTCGGACGAGGGCCCTGGATCGACGCCTCCGGCCCCGAAGACGAGGAGCGGTACCGGAAGCGGAGCCAGGCGGGTCAGTGGAAGGGATTCATGGCTCCAAGAGATCTGGATGCAACAACCAGTGGCCGTCTGCTCAAGAACAAGAGAACACTCGACCTGGGAAGCGAGGCAAGGAATCACCCGCATCCGCCCACCCACCATGAGCGGCTCGAAGAGGCCGAACGCAGGGCCCGCGATGCGCTCAATCACCTGCGCGACCTCCAGCGCTGATGGGCCCGGGCAACGCGAGCGGGCCAGACCGGTTCTTGTTCTAAGACTACGGCGCGGCGGGGGAATCGCGAGCCCCTTTTGTCCTTGGAGGCAGCCTTGTGAGGTCTCTCATCAGGTGGTACAGTTTTGTACAGAATTGGAATAGAGTTTGATTGCCTGGACGGTCACGGCCAGCGACTGGAGATTCCGCGGATGGCAAGCATTCGAACCGAGACCGTTGCAACGATCGAAGATCTCTATCGCGTCGACGGGAAGGCTGAATTGATCGCCGGAAGGATCGTTCCCCTCATGCCCACTGGACGCCGGCCGAACAGGATCGCGTTCCGGATCGCAAGAAGCCTGGACGAGCATGCCGAGGCAACGCATCAGGGAGAAGCTTACACCGACAACATGGGATTCACGGTCCCGAAACTGTCATCGGGTCGCGAGTCGTTCTCGCCGGAGGCCTCTTACTACGTTGGGCCGTTCCCAGCGAACGAGATGCGATTTATCGAGGGTCCTCCCTCGTTCGTGGTGGAGGTTCGCAGCGAAAATGACTACGGTGAGATCGCCGAGGAGCGCCTGGCGGCGAAGCGTGCCGACTACTTCGAGGCTGGAACGCGCGTTGTCGGGGATGTTGACCCCCGTGCCGGAGTGATTCGCTCCTACAGTCTGCAAAATCCCGATCATCCCAAGATCTTCGAGTCTGGTCATGTGGCCGATGCGGAGCCCGCGGTCCCCGGTTGGAGAATGGCCGTCGATTTTCTCCTCGCGTGAGCTGGTCTTTGATGCAGCATTGTAGTTCCCCACAAAATATCGGAAAGCCCATGAGAACCATACGCAGCCTGCTCGGCGAAATTCGACCTCAACGTCTGCTTTGCACAGTTTTCTTGCTTGGAATCAGCCTGGTATTGTTCCACGAGGTGCAACCCATGAGTCACGCCAATCCCCAGCCCGCGGCCAAAGGTCAGGCCGAAGCGAAACACACTGATCGGCCCTTCGTCGTCGAGTATTACTACACGGCCAAGTGGGGGCATGCCGACGAGTTCATCAAGTTATTCAAGAAGAACCACTACCCGGTACTCAAGAAACAGGTCGAGAGCGGACGCATGCTGCGCGTCTCGGCCATCAAACCGCGCTATCATGCCACGGAGGAAGGCCGGTGGGATTACCGGGTGACCATCGTTTTCAAGAACGTGGAAGCTGCCTTCGCGCCGGCCAGCGAGGAAGAGGCGATCAAGAAGGACCTTTTCCCCGACCAGGCAACATTCCACGGCGAGGAAGAACGCCGGTTCGAAATCCTCCAGGCCCACTGGGACGTGCCGATCGATGACGTCGAGCTTGAGCAGTGAAGTGGAACTGGCGGAATTCGCCGGCCGCTGATGGATACTCCCGCGTCCCGAGACCTTGATCCAGGTGTGTTCGGGATACAAGGGGTTTCCAACCGCAGGTTTGTACCGTATAGTACATTCATGGATTGGACGACCGCAGGTTCGAGCCAGGGCTCGTCCGGTCCCGCAGACAAAGGTCCGAAGAGGTCGGTTTCCTGGCCTGCTTGCCATGATGCAGCTCGACCTCCGGCCGGTGTCGCGGCTTGCCCCTGCATCGATCACACCAGACCACGCCCGCGAGATGCTACCGACCAGGAACCTTCTTGGGTTTCCGCCGTGGCTCCATCGAGCACGGGATTCCGGTTGGAACATGGACCGCGGCAAGCACACAGGGGGGATCGAATGGCCTCTCATCTCGGATTCTCGTCGGTGATCTTGACGGGATTCGCCATCGGGATACTGAACCCGGTTCAGGGCGACGATGCCAGTAACAAGGGAACGGATGCGGCAAGACCGGTGGCGGCCAAGGCCGGCTCCAAGGCACGCCCGGTGAACTTCGCTCGCGAGGTTCGCTCTCTCCTCTCGGACAATTGCTTTTCGTGCCACGGTCCCGACGACAAGCAGCGCAAGGCGGGCTTACGGCTCGATACCAAGGAAGGCATGCTGGCGAAGCTAAAATCAGGCGATATGGCAGTCGTTCCAGGTAAGCCCGACGAGAGCGACCTGATCGACCGGATCGAGACCGATGACGCCGACGCCAAGATGCCGCCCAAGAAATCCGGCAAGCAGTTGACGGCTCAGCAGATCGCCACGCTTCGCCAGTGGGTCGAGCAGGGGGCGACCTGGACCACCCACTGGGCCTTCGAGCCGCCCCGCAAGGCCGACCTTCCCGCCATCAAGAATTCCGGCTGGGCCCGCAACCCGATCGACCGCTTCATCCTGGCCCGTCTCGAAGCCGAGGGATTACACCCCGCGCCGGAGGCCGACCCGACGGCCTTGATCCGCCGGGTTTCGCTCGATCTGACCGGCCTGCCCCCTACACCCAAGGATGTCGACGCGTTTCTTGCCGACAGCTCCGACAAGAGTTATGAAACCCTGGTGGATCGCTTTCTCGATTCGCCCCGCTATGGCGAGCACATGGCCCGATTCTGGCTCGACGCCGCCCGCTACGGCGACACTCACGGCCTGCACCTGGACAACTATCGCGAGATCTGGCCCTATCGCGATTGGGTTATCAAAGCATTTAACTCCGACAAACCCTTCAATCAGTTCATTATCGAGCAGCTTGCCGGCGACCTTCTGCCCAACCCCACGCTCGACCAGGTGATCGCCACGGGCTACAACCGCTGCCATGTCTCGACGAGCGAGGGAGGCTCGATCGAGGAAGAGGTCTATGTCCGCAACATCGTGGACCAGGTTGACACCAATGGCACGGTCTTTCTGGGGTTAACGATCGGCTGTTCCCGTTGCCACGACCACAAGTATGATCCGGTCCGGATGAAGGATTACTACCAGCTCTTCGCCTACTTCAACAACATCGACGGCCCGGCGCTCGATGGCAACTCGGCCCAGTGGGCACCCGTTGTCAAGGTGCCTTCGCCCGAGCAGAAGGCAGCATTGGAGAGAGTCGGCGCGGATCGCGGCGATCCGGCAGGCCATCACCGCCGCGGCGGTCAAGGCCACCGCGACTTACGATCCGGCCGCGGACGCGAGCCAGGGCGAGTTTGTCCAGCGGGGCGATTATGTCTGGATCGATGACGCGGTGCCGCAAGGGGCTTCGCCCCAGGGAGATGGCCCCTGGGAGTTCGTCACCCGTCCCGATCACCCGGTCGCCAGCGGCCAGTCGGCCCTGCGGATCACCGCGCAAGGGCTCAAGCAGCGATTCTTCGACAACGCGGGCCGGAAGCTCAAGGTCGGCGACGGTGATACGTTCTTCGCTCAGGTTTTCCTTGACCCACTCAATCCACCCAAGGAGATCATGCTCCAGTGGCACACCGCGGGCGCCTGGAGTCACCGGGCGTACTGGGGACAGAACGTGATCGCCTGGGGCAAGGACGGCACGCCCGAACGGCTACGCATGGGCGACCTACCGGCGTCGGGCAAGTGGGTTCGGCTCGAGGTCGAGGTGAAAAAGCTGGGACTCGCTCCGGGCACCGCGATCGACGGCTGGGCCTTCACGCAGCAGGACGGCACGGTCTACTGGGACCGCGCCGGGATCGAGACGGCGACGGCACAGGAGGGCCAGGTTTACGACTCGTTAACGGCCTGGATCCGGGCTCATAGGGCCGACGGCGGCGCCGGGCTGCCTGACAACCTCAAGCCAATCCTGGGAATCGAGCGGTCGAAGCGAACCGAGGCTCAGAAGAAGGAGCTGATTGCCCACTTTGTTGAGCAGGCCTACTCGCGTACGCGATCCATCTTCGACCCGCTCCACGCGGAGCTGGCGAAGGCCGAGCAAGAGCGAAGCCAGATCGACGGTCAGATTCCGACGACCCTGGTCTTCCGCGAGCGGAGCGGCGAACTCAAGCCGGCGTTCCTGCTCAACCGGGGCGAATACGACCAGCGGCGCGACAAGGTGGGCCGGGCGTTGCCGGCCTTCTTGCCGCCACCGCCACCGGGTGCTCCCGTCAATCGGCTGGGCCTGGCGGAGTGGCTGGTCGCTCCGAACCATCCCTTGACGGCGCGCGTGGCCATCAACCGGTTCTGGCTTCAGGTCTTCGGCACCGGCCTGGTCAAGACCGCCGAAGATTTTGGCTCGCAAGGCGAGCCACCCAGCCATCCCGAATTGCTCGACTGGCTGGCCGTCCAGTTCCGTGAGGACGGCTGGGACGTGAAGCGGTTCATGAAGCGACTGGTGATGTCGGCAACTTACCGGCAGAGCTCCCGGGTCACGCCGGAGAGCCTCGCCAGGGACCCGGCCAATCGCCTGTTGTCGCGCGGGCCCCGCTACCGTCTTGATGCCGAGACGATCCGCGACCAGGCGCTGAACGTCGCGGGCCTGCTGGTCGAGCGGGTGGGCGGACCTAGCGTCAAGCCGCCCCAGCCCGCGGGGTTGTGGGAGGCCGTCGGCTATACGGGCAGCAACACCGCGCGGTTCACGGCCGACAAAGGGCCTGAAAAGGTTCATCGCCGCAGCATGTACACCTTCTGGAAGCGGACCTCGCCGCCTCCCCAGATGACCACGCTCGACGCCCCGTCGCGCGAGGCCTGCATGGCGCGTCGGGAACGGACCAACACGCCGCTCCAGGCGCTGTTGCTCATGAACGAACCCCAGATGGTGGAAGCGTCGCGGGGACTGGCCGAGCGAACTTTGCGCGAGGCCGGGCCAACGACCGACGACCGGCTCATCTACATGTTTCGAATGGCGGCCGTGCGCCGGCCTGACTCCAGGGATCTGGCCGAGTTGACAGCCGCCCTGCAGGACTTTCTGGATCACTACGCGAAGCAGCCAAGCGGCAGCCAAGGAGCTGATCGGCCTCGGTGAAACCAAGCCCGACTCGAAGTTCAACCCCAGCGAGCTGGCCGCCTGGACCATGATCGGCAACGTGATATTGAATCTTGACGAAGTGGTTACCAAAGGTTGACCCGGTGGAGTGCCCTGCCATGGATCCCTTACGCGAACAGCTCGAGATGATGACGCGCCGGCACTTCTTCGGACGCGCTTCTGGAATTGGATTCGGCTCGGCGGCCCTGGCCAGCCTGATGGCCGAGACCGCTGGCGCCGGAGGCATTGCCGATCAGGTGAAGCCGCGGCCCACAACGGGACCGGCGAGCGGCGGCCTGCCGGGACTGCCGCATTTCGCTCCCAAGGCGAAACGGGCCATCTACCTGTTCATGAACGGTGGTCCGTCGCAGATGGACCTGTTCGATTACAAGCCCAAGATGGACGGCTGGTTCGACAAGGACCTGCCCGATTCCATTCGCCAGGGCCAGCGCCTGACCACGATGACCAGTGGCCAGTCGCGGTTCCCGATTGCTCCCTCGAAATACAAGTTCGCCCGCCACGGCAAGTCGGGAATGTGGGTCAGCGAGCTCTTGCCCTGGACGGCCAAGATCGTCGATGAGATCTCCCTGATCAAGACAGTCTGGACCGAGGCCATCAACCACGATCCGGCCGTGACCTACATCTGCACCGGGCACCAGCTCCCGGGACGAGCCAGCCTGGGCTCGTGGCTGAGCTACGGGCTGGGCACAATGAACCAGACCTTGCCGACATTCGTCGTGATGACCGCAAGCTGGTCCGGTCGGAAGGAAGCCCAGGCGATTTACAATCGCCTCTGGGGCTCGGGATTCCTGCCCAGCAAATACCAGGGTGTGGCCCTGCGGTCGATCGGCGACCCGGTGCTTTATCTCTCGAACCCCTCCGGAGTCGATGCCGCCACACGGAGGCGCGCGCTCGACGCCATCAACCGGCTCAACCAGCGGGAATACGCGGCCATCGCCGATCCCGAAACGCAGACCCGGATCGCCCAGTACGAGATGGCCTTCCGGATGCAGACTTCGGTTCCCGAGCTGGCCGACATCTCGAACGAACCCAAGCACATTCTCGACATGTATGGCCCTGACGTGCACAAGCCGGGCACGTTTGCGCGGTGTGCTTTGCTCGCGCGCCGGCTCGTCGAGCGCGACGTCCGCTTCGTCCAGATCTTCCACCGCGGCTGGGACCAGCATTTCAACGTCTCCGGCGATCTGCCCAACCAGTGTCGCGACGTCGACCAGCCGTGCTACGCCCTGATCAACGACCTGAAACAGCGCGGGTTGCTCGACGACACGCTGGTGATCTGGGGCGGGGAGTTCGGCCGCACCATCTACTGCCAGGGCGCCCTGTCGCACGACAATTACGGCCGCGATCACCATCCCAAGTGCTTCCCCGTCTGGTTCGCCGGCGGCGGCATCAAGAAGGGCGTCGTCCTCGGCGAGACCGACGACTTCTGTTACAACATCGTCGAGAAACCCGTACACATCCACGACCTCAACGCCACCACACTGCACTGCCTGGGCATCGACCACCGCCGCCTGACCTTCAAGTTCTCGGGCCTGGATATCCGGCTCACGGGCGTCGAGGAGCACGCCCCGGTCAAGGGCATCCTGGCGTGAACCCAGTGCTTGGAGAATCACTCAGCGCATGCGACCACCATTCCCAGGCATGGACCCCTGGCTCGAGCACCCGGCGATATGGCCGGACGTGCATAACGGTTTAATCGCGGCGATACGCGACGAGCTGGCGGCCCGGGTTGCGCCGAGATATTACCTGAGCCTCCGGCAGCGCTCCTATCGACTCGAGCCCGGGGAGCTTGTTTTCGTGGCTCACTCCGATGCCGACCTCAGCACGCCCGCGGCGGACGATGCTGCCGACGTGCCGGGCGGAGCTGTAGACGCGGCGGTGGCCGTTCTTGACGTCGAAGTGGCAACCGACGACAAGCTTGAAGAATGGTTCCTGGAAGTCCATGATGTCGCGACCGATAGACTGGTCACGGTCCTCGAGGTACTCTCCTCGGTCAACAAGATCCAAACCCGGGGACGTGAGGGGTACATCTGGCGAAGGGGTCGAGTTTTCCTGTCGCAAACCAACCTCGTCGAGATCGACCTGCTCCGTGACGGCGAGCCGATGCCCTTGCGATCGAGCCCAAAGCGCTCCGACTATCGGATCCTGATCAGCCGGGGCGCAACTCGCCCCAAGGCCAAGCTGTTCACCTTCAACCTGCGCCTGCCAATCCCCGCGATCCCCATACCCCTCATGCCTGGAGACGCTGAACCCGAGCTCGCTCTGGGCGCGGTGCTTCACGCGCTCTACAATCGCGCCCGGTTTGACCTACGGTTGAATTATGCGAAATCACCGGTCCCGCCACTGAAAGAGAGGGATGCGGAGTGGGCTCAGGCGGTCGTGAGGTCGACGTCATCAAACCAGAGAGATTGATCACGCGACTGCGAGGGGCCCGGTGCGACGTTTCAGAGCGATTCTCTGGTTGATCGCTGCCGTGTTCGCCGCAGTGATCGGCATTGTTGCCTGGAACACAATCAGCTTCACCTCGAAACAGGTCCAGGTCAAACCGGTTGACGCGGTCAAGCCGCTCCCCGGCTTCGAGGAACGGCTGTCCCGGTCGCTCCAGTTCCGCACGATCGCGACCGGGACCGACGGAGCCGGCAACGCATCGGCTTTTCAAGAGCTTCACGAGTTTCTGAATGCATCTTTCCCCCGGGTTCATGCGCGCCTCGACCGCGAGGTCCATGGCGGCCAAAGCCTGCTCTACCGCTGGAAGGGCTCAGACCCATCTGGCGAACCGATCTTGCTGATGTCGCACCTCGATGTCGTTCCGGTGGAGCCCGGGACGGAAGCGAGCTGGACGCATCCCTCGTTCTCGGGAGATCGCGCCGACGGCTTCATCTGGGGCCGAGGCGCGCTCGACGTGAAATGTGGCGTACTCGGGTTGCTCGAAGCGGCCGAGCGTCTCCTGGAAAGCGGCTTCCGCCCGCGTTGCGATGTGTACTTTGCTCTCGGTCACGATGAAGAGACCGGCGGCCGCGAGGGGAACCGGCGCATCGCGGAAGTCCTCCAGCATCGCGGCGTCCATTTCCGGTTCGTCCTCGACGAGGGGGGCGGCTTGACCGAGGGGATCATCGACGGAATCTCTGGTCCGGTTGCCTTCGTCGGTGTCGCCGAGAAGGGATATGCCACGATCCGTCTCACGGCACTCACCGAGGGCGGGCATTCGTCGATGCCGCCTCCGCACACGGCCGTCGGCATGGTGGCGGCCGTCGTGGCGCGGTTGGAGTCAAACCCGTTCCCGGCACGCATCGACGGACCGGTGGCCATGATGCTCGATTACCTCGGACCCGAGATGCCCTGGCCCCGGCGCATTGCCCTTGCCAACCGCTGGCTGACCGGCGGACTCATCGCCCGCCAGTTCGCCGCCAAGCCCTCGCTCAACGCCCTGATCCGCACGACCATGGCGGCCACGGTCGCCCGCGGCGGCGAGACGGAAAACGTGCTTCCGAAGCAGGCCGAAGCCGTCGTGAACGTGCGACTCCTACCGGGAGACACATCCACATCCGCACTCCGGCGCATCCAGAACGAAGTGAAAGTGCTCGGTTTTGATGAGAAGACACTGTCGTGCTCGATGGAGAAAGCCCTCTCCGAGCCCTCGGCGATCTCATCGACGAGCTCATACGGGTTCCGGACACTCCAGCGGACGATTGCCGAGGTTTACCCGGGCACCATCGTGACTCCCGGACTCTCGATGGCTGCTACGGACTCTCGGCACTATGCCCTGATCGCCTCAAACATATACCGATTCTTGCCGCTGCGGATCAGGCCCGACGACCTGAAGCGAATCCACGGCGTGGACGAGCGAATTGGAATTCAGACTTATGCAGAGTTGATTGGCTTTCTTGTCCGCTTGATCGAAAACCTGTCGACTGGCGATGCTCCACCCCGCCGCGCCGGGGATGCATCGTGACGGTTCACCACCAGTTCATCGGTGGCGACCGGTCACGCTCCGGCCATTCGCAACCTCATTGGCTGAACTCGCCAGTAGGTCAGCGAGCGCCAGAGCCACTCGGCGGGGCCGAAACGGAAGTGCTTCAGCCAGATCGGGCTGATCCAGAGCTGGAAAATCCAGATCGTCAGCACGATGGCAGCCAGTCCGGTACGGTTGATCTGGCCGAAGAGACCGAAGCCATAGCCGTAGAAAAGGGTCGTGCATACGATCGAGTGAGTCAGATAGTTTGAAAGGGCCATCCTGCCCACGGCCGCCAGCCTGCGGGTCAGCCAGGTGAAAGCTCCGCTCTGGACGATCACCATGATGAGACCGACATGGCCAAGCGCCACGACAAGACTGCCGAACGCGTTGTAAAAGACTCCGCCGTTCAGCATGTATTCAGCCTTGAACTCGTGCCGGATCAGCTCCGTGGCGTCAAAAATCATCAGCGGCATGCCGATCCCATAGCCGAGCCCGGCCATCCAGGCGTAGAACGACCGTGACCGCTCGGCCGCGAACACACCCAGCTTCATCAGCCCCATTCCCAGGAGCATCCGAGCACCGGCGAAGAGAAAACCTCCAAGCAGGAAACCCACGGTCTGGCCCATCAGCAAGTCGAAGGCCCGGTACTTCACGATGCCGAAGTAGCTACCCCGGTAAGCCGCCATCTCCTCGTTCCATTTCTGAAGCTTCTGCGCGGGGTCGGGCTTGACTTCCTTCTGGAGTTTGTCCGTCCAGATGTCACGGATTCGCTTATCCCATTTGCTAGGGGTTTCCCCGGCCTTGACCTGCGCATCCACCCGTGCCGTGACGGCCTTCATGCCGTTGATCGCCGCACCGAAGCCCAGGACCAGGGGGATGATCAGCATCATCAGCGTCACACCCAGAATGATCAGCGTTCTGGGCGTCTTGTTGCGGAACAAGTAAAGTAGGAGACCGCACTCGGCATAGTAAAACAAGATATCGCCGTCCCAGATCAGGTAAGCATGGATTGCCCCGATCACGAGCAGCCAGAGGACCCGGCGATAATAGACCCCGCGCAGCGAAGCCCCGCGCGACACGGCCCGCTCGTTCATGAGCACCAGCCCTGCGCCAAAGAGCATCGAGAAGATCGTCATCATCTTGGCCTCGAAGACCAGATGATTGAAGAACCAGACCGCGCGGTCTGTTCCCTCAAAGCCGGCACCGCGCAACGGATCTCCATACGCCGGCCCGGGCCATGCAAAGCCGACGATGTTCATCGCCAGGATGCCGAGCAGTGCAAACCCACGCAGGACGTCGACCGATGTCAGCCGCTCGAACGCCGACACGGGCTCGGCGCGAGGGGTCGTCGAGCCGATCAGTTGGCCGGCTGATCCCTCGTCCGTCACCTGCTCCGAGTCGAGCATGGTTGGCTCGAACCTCGGTTCTTCCTCCGTGGACCGGCCGGGCTGGACATCCAGTGACATGATACGTCCTTGAAATGGGTTGATGGGACCGGGCATTACGTGGCTTGATCGGTTCCACACGCTGCGGGACCGAAACAGAGCCCTCCTGATGTTCGATCATGGCGAGCCATTATTTGTGTCGGGCGAACTATTATTCGGCATTTTCTGACTTTCGCCAGACCAATTGGCCCGAGATGAATACCTCACCCAGAACTCGAATGCAGACCGCAGTCCGTCGCGCTCCTCGTGCATGTGCGGCGAACTCGCGTTATAACGGAGGCGGTCGGCTGCCGAGCTCGGCATACCTCGTGCTTTTATCCTGACTTGAGGTGGCTTCAATGCGATTGCTCCTGGCGTGTGCTCTGTCGTTGACGCTCTGGAATCTTCCGACCTGTCGCTCACAGACGGACGCGACGCGGACCGAACCAACCGTCCGGAGCAACCAGCATCGGGATCCTGGCCCCGCGCACCGTGAGCTGCTCGTCACGCACCGGTATCTTCACTTGCCAGTCCGCACCGGGGCGCCGAAGCGCAGGATGAAGCTCTTGCTCGAAGGGCAGACGGTTCGCGAATTCGAGATCGAGCTGGACGAAGCGAAGCCTGATTTCTGGGTGTTCGCGGATCTCGCGCTCTATCAAGGCAAGTCGATGAGGATCGACATTGATAAGCCGGGGTCGGGCTCACGAGGCTTGGCCAGCATCACCCTGTCGGATGAACTCCCCGATGCCGGCCGGCTCTATCAAGAGGCTCACCGTCCCCAGTTTCACTTCACCTCGCGTCGCGGCTGGCTCAATGACCCCAACGGGCTGGTCTGGAACGCGGGTACATATCACCTTTTCTATCAGCACAACCCTTATGGCTGGAGCTGGGGGAACATGCACTGGGGCCACGCGACGAGCACGGACCTGGTGCACTGGAAGGAAGGCCCCATCGCCCTCTATCCCCGGCAATACGACGACTGGTGCTTCTCCGGCAGCGCGGTGGTCGACACCCACAATTCGGGTGGTTTTCAAGCAGGCTCGGAACCGCCCATGGTCGTGGCTTACACCAGCACGGGCCGGGGCGAGTGCATCGCCTTCAGCAATGACCATGGAGCGACATGGAAAGAATACGCGGGCAACCCCGTGATCAAGCACCCCGGGCGCGACCCCAGGCTGGTCTGGTACGAGCCGGGGAAGCACTGGGTCATCGCCGTCTATGATGAGGCCGGCGGCAAACAGGGCATCGCGTTTCACAGCTCGCCCGACCTCAAGAACTGGACCTATCAGACCAAGATCGACGGCTTCTTCGAATGCCCCGACCTGTTCAAGCTGCCGGTCGACGGCAACCCGGCGGAGACGAAGTGGGTCTTGTATGCTGCCGACGGCAAGTATGTGCTGGGCGACTTCGACGGCCGTGCGTTTCACACGACTTCCGGGAAGGAGAAGCTCCAGGTCTGGTATGGCAATTTCTACGCGGCCCAATCCTACAGCAATGCTCCCGATCCGCGGCGGATCCAGATTGGCTGGGCCAACGGCGCGACGTTCCCGGGAATGCCGTTCAATCAACAGATGACCATTCCAGTGGAGCTTACGCTCCGAACGGGGGAGCATGGCCTACGCCTCTTCGCGCAGCCGGTTCGCGAGCTGAGTTCGCTCCGCCGAGCGAAACGCGAGGAAACCGAGATCACGATCGCGCCCGGCGTCGACCCTCTTCACACGTTGAAGGGCGACCTGTTCGAGATCAATGTCGACTTCTCACCGGGCCAGTCCGAAGCCGTTGGGTTGAACCTCCGCGGAACACAGCTTCTGTACGATGCCCTTCGGAAGGAGCTTGTCTGCCGCGACGTGCGAGCCCCGCTCAGCCCCAGGGATGGCCGTGTTCGTCTTCAGGTATTGCTGGATCGGGGCTCGATTGAGGTCTTCGGTAACGACGGGCGGGTGGCGATGTCGGTCGCCGCGATTCCCGAAGTCAGCAACCGTTCGATCGGGATCTTCCAGCGGGGCGCTCCGGCCAGGGTGCATTCGCTCGTCGTCCACGAGCTCAGCTCCGCCTGGGCTTTGCCCTGATCGCTCCGGTTTCAGGGATCGGGGAATACCGTTGCTGAAGAGCAGGGGAGAGGCTACTGGATCGCGCCTCGTCGTCGTGGGAAAATCTCTGCATGGCAAAACCCGTGGCCCGTGTTTTCCCGAGGGCTCCGTCATGACCTCTCCCTCCAAGAATATGGAACAGTCGTTTGCCCTGGCGAAAGAACGCTATGCGGCGATTGGCGTGGACGTCGATCGAGCACTGCAGCGTCTGGGCAGTATTCCGATATCTCTTCACTGCTGGCAAGGTGACGACGTCGGCGGCTTCGAGAACACCGGCTCCGAGATCGGTGGCGGTCTCGCGGTCACCGGCAACTACCTGGGCAGGGCCAGGACGCCCGATGAGTTGCGGGCCGACGTGGACAAGGCTCTGGCGCTGATTCCCGGAACTCACCGGTTCAACCTTCACGCCAGCTATGCCGAGACCGGGGGCAAGAAGATCGAGCGCGATGCCCTCGAGCCGGCGCACTTCCAGCGCTGGATCGACTGGGCAAAGGCGAAGGGAATGGGCATGGATTTCAATCCGACCTATTTCGCCCACCCGAAAGCCGTCGATGGTCTGACACTCGCCCATCCCGATCCGGCCATCCGCAAGTTCTGGGTCGACCACGGGATCGTCTGCCGCAAGATTGGAGCCGCCTTCGGCAAGGCGCTCGGCACGGCCTGCGTCACGAACCTCTGGATTCCCGACGGGATGAAAGACTCCCCCATCGACCGCAAGACCCCGCGGCAGCGGCTGACCGAGTCGCTCGATGCGATCTTCGCCGAGCCGATCGACCCGAAGTTCAATCTCGACGCCGTCGAGGGCAAGCTCTTCGGCCTCGGTTCCGAGAGCTACGTGGTCGGCTCGCACGAATTCTATTATGGTTATGCCGCATCGCGAAAGAAGCTGCTCTGCCTGGATGCCGGCCACTATCATCCCACCGAGGTGGTCTCCGACAAAATCTCCGCCGTGCTCAGCGTCCTTGACGAGATCTTGCTGCACGTCAGCCGCGGCGTGCGCTGGGATAGCGACCACGTGGTCATCCTCAGCGATGAGCTCGAGGCCATCGCGCAAGAGCTGGTGCGGGGCGATTTCCTGGGCCGCGTGCACATTGGCCTCGATTTCTTTGACGCCAGCATCAACCGCGTGGCCGCCTGGGTCATCGGTGCTCGCTGCATGATCAAAGCCCTGCTGATCGCGCTTCTGGAGCCGACGCCAACCCTGCGTCAGTTCGAGTCCGAGGGCAACTACACGGCGCGGCTGGCGCTTCTGGAAGAGCTCAAGACCTTGCCCTTCGGAGCGGTCTGGGATCACTATTGCCAGTCCAGGGAAGTCCCCGTCGGCCCGGCCTGGATCGACGCCGTCAAACGTTACGAGACCGAAGTGCTGGCGAAGCGATCCTGATGAGTAACCACAATCCATGACTCCCAATCCTTTCCTCGGTGTTGTCTTCCACTGGCTAGGCGGGCTGGCCTCGGGCAGCTTCTACGTGCCCTACCGGTTCGTCCGCAAGTGGTCGTGGGAAACGTACTGGCTGACGGGCGGCTTCTTTAGCTGGATCATCGCCCCCTGGCTGCTCGGGACGATCATGACCCGCGACCTGCCGGCGGTCATCAGCGAGGCGCCCGCCTCAACCCTCTTCTGGACCTACTTCTTCGGGGTCTTGTGGGGAATGGGCGGCCTGACCTTCGGCCTCACCATGCGCTATCTTGGCATGTCGCTGGGAATGGCCGTGGCGTTGGGCTATACTGCGGCGTTCGGCACACTGGTTCCGCCGATCTTCCACGGCGAGCTGTTCTCCAAGATCCTGTCGACGGTGCCCGGGTTGATCGTGCTCTTCGGCGTGTTCGTGTGCATGGCCGGAATTGCCGTGGCCGGGATGGCGGGCATGTCCAAGGAACGCGAGATGTCGGAAGAGGAGAAAAAGGCATCGATCAAGGAGTTTGACTTCAAGAAGGGCATCCTCGTCGCCACGTTCTCGGGTGTGATGAGCGCGTGCTTCTCGTTCGGTTTGGACGCAGGCCGACCCATCAAAATTCTCACGCTTGAACACGGTACGACGACCCTCTGGCAGGGGCTTCCCGTCCTGGTCGTGGTCTTGCTGGGCGGGTTCACGACCAATTTTATCTGGTGCATGATCTTGCATCTGAAAAACGGGACGGCTTACCAGTACCTCAGCCCGGTCAGTCGCCCGTCGCCGAAGCGCGACGACGAGACGATCATCGAAACGACGATCGACGCCCCCGGCGAGGAAGTTGCCGAGCATGCCTCGATCCGCGAGAACGACCATGACTCGACGCGGGTGCCGCTGCTCCAAAATTACCTCTTCTGCGCCCTGGCGGGCACAACCTGGTATTTCCAGTTTTTCTTCTACACCATGGGCGAAACCCAGATGGGTCGGTTCCAGTTCTCAAGCTGGACGTTGCACATGGCCAGCATCATGATTTTCAGTACGCTCTGGGGAATTGCCCTGCGGGAGTGGGCGGGAACCAGCCGGCACACCAGGCGCCTTGTCGGTCTGACATTACTTGTGCTCATCGCTTCAACCGTGATTATTGGCTACGGCAACTCGCTGGCCACGGCGGGAACCCACTGATGCCGCAACCCCCGACCGGGCCTGTGTCCGCAAACCAGAGCTTGCCGTTCTCTCTTCCAACCTCCATGAGTTTCAAGAACTCAGGGAAAACAAAGAATGATCACCAACTTGTACTCCGTTGGATTTCACCATTTTGGAATCTCCCTGTTTTGCATGGTCGCTGTCGCCACGGCTGCTCCGCCGTCACTCGCAAGGCCGTCGGCCGCGCCCGGCCTCACCGCCAGCGACTTGCGGTGCGAGTACCGGGCCAACCCGCTCGGTATTGATGTCACCAGGCCGCGGTTGAGCTGGCTCGTCGCCGCGACCGAGCGCGGGCAGAGGCAGACCGCCTACCAGGTTCTGGTGGCCAGCAGCGAGGCCAGTTTGCAGAAGGACAAGGGAGACCTCTGGGACAGCGGTCCGGTCAAGAGCGATGGCACCACGGCCATCGTCTACGACGGCAAACCGCTCCTGTCTCACCAGCGCTGCTACTGGAAGGTCAAGGTCTGGGACAAGGATGACCAGGCTTCGAACTGGAGCACCCCGGCGCTCTGGTCGGAGGGTCTGCTCGAACCCTCCGGCTGGAAGGCCGAGTGGATCGGTTACGACAAGCCCCGCGACGCGATCGCACCCTGGCCCGCCTCTGCCGGTGCGAAACCGGACACGGCCAGGCTCGTTCTGCCACCGCCCTCCTACCTGCGAACAGCTTTTCATGTGAGCAAGCCCGTCAAGCAGGCCACGGTTTACTCCACCGCGCTGGGGATTCATGACCTTCACCTCAATGGCCAGAGTGTCAGCGACGACTACTTCAACCCCGGCTGGACCGACTACACCCGACGCGTCTATTACCGCGCTTATGACGTGACCAGCCGGATTCACCCTGGCGGCAACGTCCTGGGTGCGATCCTGGCCGATGGCTGGTACAGCGGCTACGTCGGCTTTGGCAAGCAGCGCGATCATTACGGCAAGCACACCCGCGTCAAGGCTCAGCTCCATATTGAGTACACCGACGGCAGCACTGAGACCGTGGCGACCGGCCCAGGCTGGAAGGCATCGACTGGCCCGATCTCCGAAGCCGATTACCTCATGGGCGAAACCTATGACGCACGCGCGGCCGTGCCCGGCTGGGACAGCCCCGGTTTCGACGACTCCGGCTGGTCGCCCGTCGTTACGGGTTCCGAGGTCAAGCCGCTGGTCCAGGCGCATCCCGGACCGCCCGTTCGTCCCTTCGCGGAGCTCAAGCCAAAATCGATCAGCGAGCCCAAACCCGGCGCCTATGTGCTTGACCTCGGTCAAAATTTCGCCGGTATCACGCGCCTCAAAGTTCAAGGCGAACCGGGCCAGAAGATCACGCTCCGGTTCGCCGAGCGGCTCAACCCCGACGGCACCATCTATACCACAAACCTTCGCTCCGCACGCTGCATTGATACTTATATTTGCAGCGGCAAGGGCGATGAGACCTGGTCGCCGCGATTCACGTTTCACGGCTTCCAGTACGTCGAGATCAGCGGGCTGAAGTCGCCGCCCACGCCGGCCACCGTCACCGGAATCGCCCTGTCCAGCGCCACGGCCGTCGCCGGCCGTTTCGAATGCTCCGACCCGATGCTCAACCAGATCCATAGCAACGGCTACTGGACCCAGCGCGCCAACTTCATCGACATCCCCACCGATTGCCCCCAGCGCGACGAGCGCCTGGGCTGGACCGGCGACGCCCAGGTCTACATTCGCACCGCCACGCTCAATTGCGACGTCCAGGCGTTTTTCAATAAATGGCTGGTGGACCTGACCGACGGCCAGCGCCCCGATGGCCAGTTCCCCATGATCGCACCCGTCAAGGTTGCCGGCGATGACGGCGGCCCCGCCTGGGCCGACGCGGGCGTGATCTGCCCGTGGACGATCTACCAGGTTTACGGCGACCGCCGCGTGCTCGAGCGTCAGTACCCCTCGATGCTCAAGTTCGTCGAGTTCTGCCGCAAACGGAGCACCTCCGAGCTGCTGCCGCCGGCCAAGTACCATTGCTTCGGAGACTGGCTGAGCATCAAAGCGGACACGCCGACGGACGTCATCTACACAGCCTACTTCGCTCTGAGCACCAAGCTCACGGCGGAGGCCGCCCAGATCCTTGGCAAGACCGAGGACGCCGCCCGGCTCAAAGAGCTTTACGGCAAGATCAAGGCCGCGTTCAACAAGGCCTACGTCGGCAGCGACGGCCGGATCAAGGGCAACACCCAGGCTTGCTATGTTCTGGCCCTCGCGGTCGACCTGGTTGACGGCGAAAAGGCCCGCGAGGCCGCGCGGTATCTCGTCGAGGATATCGAGAAGCACGACAACCATCTTTCCACCGGTTTCATCGGCACCAAGGACCTGATGCTGGTCCTCTCCAAGATCGGCCGCGAGGACGTGGCTTATCGCCTGCTCTTCAACGAGACCTTCCCGTCCTGGGGCTTCTCGATCAAACATGGCGCCACCAGCATCTGGGAGCGGTGGGACGGCTGGACGCCCGAAAAGGGTTTCCAGGACCCGGGTATGAACTCGTTCGCCCACTACTCCTTCGGGGCCGTGTATCAGTGGATGGTCGAGAATATCGGCGGTATCAAGAGCGACGGGCCGGCCTACAAGCACATCGTCATCGAGCCCAAGCCCGGCGGCCGCCTCACGCGTGCCGAGACCTCGTACCAGAGTATCCGCGGTCCGATCACGACCACCTGGATGAAGGAGGGCGAAAAGCTCTCTCTTGACGCCACAATCCCCGCCAATACGACGGCCACGGTCATCCTGCCTGCCACGGGACCCGAGGCCATCACCGAGAACGGCCGCCCGCTCGATCAGTCCGAGGGCGTGAAGGTCGAGACGAGCGCGGGGGGGCGAACCGTTCTCAACGTCAGTTCCGGTCACTACACCTTCGTCACCAAAACCCATTGAAAGGAATCCCAAGTATGCGATATCGCTTTGCCACCTTATTGCCCCTGTGCCTTGCTTCGTGGGGCCTCTTGCCGTCGTCCATGCAGGCCGCTGCGCCGGCGCGGGCCGACGCCCAGGGGAGCGGCTTCGTCACCCTTTTCAACGGTCAAGACTTTGCCGGCTGGCACGGTCAGGAAACCGCCGATCCTCGGAAATTCGCGGCCCTGAGCGCCGAAGCCAAGGCCAAGCAGCTTGCCAGTGATGCCGAGGACCTGAAGAAGCACTGGCACGTCGATAACGGCGAGATCGTCAACGACGGCCAGGGCGTGTACCTGACGACCGACAAGGATTACGGCGACGTCGAGCTGTTCGTCGACTTCAAGATCGGTCCCAAGGGCGACAGCGGCGTGTATCTTCGCGGCACGCCGCAAGTCCAGGTCTGGGATTTCACGGAACCCTCCTATGCCAGGAACGGTGCCGACAAGGGCTCTGGCGGCCTCTGGAATAACAAGCCCGGCAATGGCAAGGACCCGCTCTGCGTGGCGGACAACCCGATTGGCCAGTGGAACACGTTCCGGATCATCCAGACCGGAGCGCGGACGACGGTCTACCTCAACGACAAGCTTGTTGTGGACAATGCAATCCTGGAAAACTTCTGGGGTCACAGCCTTCCCATCCCGGCCAAGGGGCCAATCCAGCTCCAGACGCACGGCAGCGAAATTCGCTGGCGGAACATCAAGGTCCGCGAGATCCCTGCCGACGAAGCCAACGCGATTCTGGCCAAGCATGGCGCCGAGGGTTTCACCACGATCTTCGGCGGCCAGGACCTCACGGACTGGGCCGGCCCGATTGACCAGTACCAGGTGAAGGACGGCGTCTTGATGTGCAAGCCCGAAAAAGGCGGCACGATCTATTACAACAAGGAGCTTACCGACTTCTCGGCCCGGCTCGAGTTCCGGCTGCCGCCCGGCGGCAACAACGGCCTGGCGATCCGCTACCCGGGCCATGGTGACACGGCCTACATGGGCATGTGCGAGCTCCAGATCATTGACGACACCAGCACGCGTTACGGCCAGCTCGACCCCCGTCAGCAGCACGGTTCGGCCTACGGCATGGTTCCCTCCAAGGTCGGTTATCAGCGTCCGGTCGGCGCCTGGAACTTCCAGGAGGTGACCGTGCAAGGCTCGAAGATCAAGGTCGAGCTCAACGGCACGATCATTCTGGACACCGACCTGAGCACCGCCAAGAACTTCATGGCGGGTTCCGAGCACCCCGGCAAGGACCGCGTCTCTGGCTTCTTCGGTCTCGCCGGCCACAACGACCCCGTCGAGTTCCGCAACATCGCCATCAAGCCCCTGCACTGAAGCTAATTGGATCATTCCGCCCGCTCTCTCGGCCGCCCAGCCTGACCCGCCGGGATGGCTGCCGAGAGAGCCCATCTATCCCGGCCCCCGAGCCGGGGCCGAATTGGGTTTGTTTGCTATCGCTGAATTTTTATACGTCGTCTCTAACCCTTGCCGGACCAGTGTTTTCCGGCGAAGACCATTTGGCTTCGATCGGTCACTTCTCGACCGTCGCCATCTCACCTCTCCGCCTGCCTGGGTGTCCCGCTCTTCGCCGATCTCACTTCGTCTTCCGCAGTCCCCCGGGCGACCCGCTCCCAGCCAGACGGGCCGTGATGACGAGCCTTCGTCCATGTTCCCCGGCCCCTCGTCGACCCCTACTCCGACCTCGCGAAATTGGGTTCGTTTTACATAATTAATTCCGGATGTGTTGACAGGAATCTCTTGTGTCCACGCCAGTTACGTCAACAGGCAAATGGCTTCGTTTGGCACCGTCCCAAAGTCGGCTTTTGGAGGTCGTTTTGCCTTGACACCTGGTAAGGTTTTACCAGGCGCCTCTTGATTTGAAATGGGGATGAGGTCCATGTGTGTAGGGTTAGTTACTACACAAACGCTCACGCAAGGAGCCCCATCCCCATGTGCAAGATACCCATAGTCCTCTGGATCGCCAACGCCGCGGCCTGCTTCTCGGGTCGTCACGGCGCCGTAACCCGGCAGGCTCAACAGCATCAAGTGAGCCGCCAGACCGTCTACAACAATGCCCATCAGGTTCACGAGGCCGTCCACCTCGAGCACTCCGAGGCTCCTTCAAGAGAGCGGCTGCTGCGCGAGAACCAGGAACTTCGCTCCGAGAACGGCCGGCTCTGGGAGTGGCTCTACCAGACGATCGAGTTTCCCAGGCACAAGCAACGGGAATTCGGTGTCTTGGCCATCGCGATGGGGCTGAGCGTCAGGCAGATCGCAAACCTGTTGGCCCTGATCCTGGGCACCAAAGCAGCCCCGGGACGCTCCACGGTCGAACGCTGGGGCTTGGCCGCCGAGGCGGCAGCCGGCAGGGTCCTGAAGCGCCTCGACGAGCGTTGCAAAGGCCTGGTCACGACGGCCTGCCTGGACGAGACCTTTTTCCACGGTCGCCCGGTCTTCGTCGGTGTCGAGCCGCAGAGCATGACTCTGATTCTGGCCGACAAGGGAGATCGGCTGGACCGTACCGCCTGGCTTCAGAAGCTCGTCGGCTGGGACGCCCTGCGGTACGTCGTCAGCGATGCGGGAACCGTCTTGCAATCGGCACTCGGCTGGCTTGCGGCACGACGCCGGGCCCCAGGTGCCGCTCTGCGGGTGAGCCTCGATGTCTTCCACACGATGAGGGAAGCTCGGCGTGTCTTGAAGATCCACTGGAACCGAGTGAAGAAGGATTGGAAGGCCGCCGAAAAAGCCGACCTGCGGGTGGCTCGGTTCCAGCATAAAGGAGAGTACACATATAAACCCGCTGGGGCCGCCTGCTCAGCCTGGACCAAAGTCGCCCATTCCATGAAAAGCTATGACGCGGCCAGTGCGGGCTGGCAGATGGCCAAGGCGGCACTGGAACTTTTCCGCCCCGATGGTCGGCTCAACGACCGGGCTTGGGCCGAGGCCCGGGTCAGCGAAGCTCTCCCCGCCTTGGCGGGCAAGCCGTGGACGACGCTGCGGCACCTGCTCCAGTCGCCCAAGGCCTTCGCGTTTCTGGACCAGCTTCATGCGGAGCTTGGCCGGCTGCCGATCGATCAGGAACTGCGCGAGGCGTTGGTGCGGCTCTGGTGGCTCCGCCGTCGCGCACGAAAGGACGATGACGGCCACCATGCCAAGGCGATCCTCCTGCAAGAGGTCCTTTGCTGGCAACTGGCCCCCGACTGGCAGAAATGGTACTCCAAGTCCGCTGAAACGCTCCGCACGACGGTCGGGCGAGACCGCCCTGGAGTCCGTTTAAGTCCTGCGGATGCACCAGTCGCGACACCGCAACCTCGGCCAAGGCTGCTCGACCTGAAGCAGCTCTACCGGAACACGCGGTCGATCGTCCGAAAGGGCCGGCGTCGAGGACGCTGCCCCTACCAATTGCTGGGGCTCGACCTGTCGAGCTACGACTTCTTGGCCCTGATCCGCGCTGAAATGGCGGAGACGGTGCCTCCCCAAGGCCTGGAAGGCAACCTTCAGCCCTCGCCTGGATAAACGCAAAGTGTCAACCCGTTAAACCTTGCGTTTGGGACAATCCCC
>CAWCPP010000044.1:0-209191 GCA_963797295.1 uncultured Planctomycetaceae bacterium | reverse complement strand
GAGAATGTAGGCGATCCAGACCGTGATCAGCCAGCCGTTGGAGAGACCTTGATGGAGGGAGTGCGGCGGGAGATTACGGTCGAGGACCTCGGGAAAGTGGAGCTGGATCAAAAAGCCCAAAAGCAGTGGGACGTCGTCGACGCGTTCGTGAGTCAGCTCCAAGGTGGCTTCCATGCCAGCACTCCAGGTAAGGTTTCGGGGAAAGCGTTGTTGTACCGCAGTGGACGGACCGAAGGGAAGATCCACACAGAGAAATGTAAGTATGGGAATAATGCGAAATCTGAATAAACACATAATTAGCAATACACTAAACATTTGCTACGCGAAAGCACAGTCTAATGGTTGAGTAGAGTTCGATTCCCTTTCTTGCGTATTGCCACCAGTGCTTGGCATAGCCTCTGGCGGAAGCATCCTCCTTGAGCCCTAGAAGATCTCTCTCCGGTTTGACCCTTGTCTCGACAATCGATAAACAGTCCGGGTAGTCCGATGCGTGTGGTCCCTCGTAGCCGTGCGGTGCGGTCTCGGGGCTCAGTGGCCAATCGAAAAAATTGATGATCCATCTGCTGGCAGATTGATCAAAGCGGCTGTTAATGTCCTCTCCACCGATGAACGGAAAAAGTACTGCCTTGTTCCTCGAATCACGGTGGATAAGTTCTCTTGCTTCCTCCTCCTGCAACATGAACCCCGTCCCGAGCACATTCGATCCCTGGAACGACCGACCGCTGTTCTCGTAGAGACGGTACGGTTTTCCTTCCAGGCTGGCTGCTTCGACGAGGCTCGAAGTGATTCCTGAAACCGGCTTATCGTCGAGCACAAACGACTTCCACTCACCTCGTCGGACGATGCTACACGCAATTTCCAGGACTGTGGGACCGCGGGGAAAGCAGCGCCGTTTTTGAGCATTCAGTGAGCGCTACGAGACGCGGCATCAATCCTCATGTTTTCTTCCAAGGCTTGCCCATAAATTTGTTTTCTTCTTTGTCTTCTTCGCCCCGAAGACTTTAGTCTGACGGGTAATCATCTTGTTCGCGTCTTGGAATTGCCCGAGGAGAATGCTGTCACATTCTCCTCGAGCGTTTCCCTTGGGAGATCGAGCCTCCCGTGGGCACTCTCCACAATAAGCGAAAGTCTCAATGCCCGGCCAGAAGACGTCGACCGCGTCCACGGCGCTGCATGCGCAAAGGGTGTGGCCACGAGTACCAGCCGCGGTGCTGGAACCAGCGATATTGCCAGGAGCCGGAATGCCGGCGAGAGGTTCGCCGCTGGCAGGCGGCGAGGCGACAGGCCAAACACCGCCAGGATGCCGAGGCCAAAGTCCGGCATGCCCAAGTAGAACGCGAGCGCCGTGAGCGGGCCAAGACTGCATCCCAGGCCGTTGAACGTCCAGAGGTTGCGCCGCCGCGTGGTCACGCAGCAGAAGCTTTTTTTCTTCTCCCTTATGTGATCGGCCAGGCTGCTACGAACCGCCCGTAACCTCACCGCGCAACCCGGCGCGCTGATCGCTGCGCCGCCTGCCGTCAGGCGGTTCGCAATGTCCAAGACCGTGAACGTAAGTGGCTCTCGCGCGGCACCTTGGATGGCCGCAAGAAGCGGGCCATAGAATACCAAGCCGCGCACCGACGCCGCTCCCCGCGGCACGCCAACACCTCCGCCCCGGCGCCGTTGCGGGCACCTCCGGAATGATGATTCCTCCGGGAGCGCCGGTCGTCAATTATCGTGATGCTCCTGGAGGCCGGTTAGCTTGGGCAGCCTGTTTACCCACAGGAGCCCAGGCATGACCCCCAAGCCCATTTTGGTCCCTGCTCGTCTGCGGCGTCCTCCCGCCACCGGCTGGTCCTGGGTGGACCGCCGCTTCGTGCGCGAGCATGCCGCGTATCTCTCTCGCGACGCCGTGCTGTTGTACTTCTTCCTTTCGGCCGTGGCCGACAGACACGGATTGTCGTTTTACGGCGACGGCACGCTGGCTGCCCTGCTGCGGATGCCCCTGCCGGCCTTGATCGAGGCCCGGCACGAATTGTTGGCCCGCGATCTGATCGCCCATGAGGTTCGCTTTACCCAGGTGCTCTCGCTGCCGCCGCCCGGCCAGACCCAGACCCGTCGCTGCGAGCCTGCCCAAGGTCCGACACCACTGGGCGAAGTCTTGCGCCAGGCCATCATGGCGGCACGTGCTCAAGAGGAAAGGAGCTCGCCATGAACGTCGCCTTGTGGGCTGAGATTCGCCGCCTGGCCGAGATCGAAAAGCTCTCTGGCTGGGCCATTTCGCGACGACTCCACTGCTCGCGGCACACCGTGGCCGCGGCGCTGACGTTGGACCAACCCCCGGCGCGGCAGGCTGCACGCCGCGCCAGCCTCTTGGACCCGCACCGGTCCAAGATCGATGCACTCCTGGCCAAGTATCCCGAACTCTCGGCGGTGCGTGTCCGCGAAGAGATCGCTCGCGGCCCCGATGGCTATACCGGCAGCGCGTACACTGTTCGCCGCTATCTGCGCACGGTTCGGCCGGCACGCGGACGGGTCTACCAGGAAGTCCACTACGAACCGGCCCAGGCGATGCAGGTCGATTGGGGCGAGTGCGGCCGCGTGCAAGTCGGCGACACGACACGCAAGGTCTCGGTGTTCGTGGCCGTGCTCTGCTATAGCCGATTGATGTTCATCGAATTCACGCTCTCGCAGCGCAAAGCGGAGTTCTACCGCGGGATTGTGAATGCTCTCACATTCTTTGGTGGCCGGCCCCGTGCCATCATCTTCGACAACTTGAAGGCAGGCGTGATCAACGGCTCGGGTCGGTCAGCCTGTTTCCATCCCGAGTTCTTGGCGCTGTGTGGCTACTTTTGCTTGCAGCCGATCGCCTGCGAACGGCGCGACCCAGAGTCAAAGGAACAGGCTTCATACTGCACTCCTTTCACTTCGTGTGAGCAAAGCTCGAGAATCGCCGTGGATCGGCCAGTTTTACCCCTTGATGTTTGAGGATGGCTCCTGCCTCGACAGGCTCATACAGGTAGCGATTCTTGTCGTCATAGACGTGGGCGTTCAACAAGCCGTGCCTCCGCCAGCGATTGATTGTACCTGCGGTCACGTCCAGACGCTTGGCCATCTCCTCTTGGGTCAGCAGGCCACGCTCCTTCAGTCGTGTCCACAGGCTCTTCAGTCGATGGGACGTTCGAACGTTGCGGACGGTCATGCGCGTGAACGAGCCACCTTTGCCCGATCGGTGTCTCCTGTCATTGAGGATCTTGGCAATCTGCTTGTCGGTATGCTCGTCCAGCAACTTGTCGATGAGTTGGACGATCTCTGGGGTCGTCTCCCACGTCCTGCACGCCGGCGTTGGCAGAGGCATGGTTCGTGTTTGACAGACTCCGCCTTTGAAGCGGATATGACAAGTAATCTGCTGGCCCTTAATCAAGGTCACGTCTTCGATCAAGAGTTGCACCATCCGCTTTCGGTCGCGGTGTGAGATCTGCGGATCGTTCCACATCCTCGGGAAGCTGCTGGCTAGCGAGTGAACGAGTTCCTTGCTTTTCTTGTCCAGGACTTTTTGGTCGAGGATTCTCTGTTGCTCGTACTGCTCCTGAGCATCCGTTAGGGCCCGGAGCTGTTCGTTCCACTCTGCCTCCAGAGTACTGGCAACCAGGCGATTGTTGGGATCGACGTTCATGAAGCGCTGCCTTGCAAGTTCGGCCTCGTAGCGGACACGTTCGACCTGCTGCTTGCGCAAGCGGTCGGCTTCGCCTAACCGACCTTGCAGCTCTTGCTGCACGGCCAGGGACAGATCGAGGGTCGCCGGCTTGATCATCTCCAGAAGAACATTACCGATCTCACGATCGATTTCCGTGCCGGCGATAGACTGACAGAAACCCTGCCCGTGCTCGATGCCGTCGCGTTGACACATATAAGTCACACGAAGATTTCCTTTGTAATGATGGTAACGAAGGGACATTCGCCGGCCGCATAGACCGCAGAGGGCCAGCCCCTGAAGCAGTGCCGGGCCTTCGCGCGGTGGATGACGACGTTCACCACCACCGCCGTGCGCCATAGCGTTTTGGAGTAAGCGTCGTCCATTACTCTGATACTGTTCCCAGGTGATGTAACCCGGATGGGCATTGGGGAGAATCGTGTCCCATTGCTCTTGGGGCAAACGACGAACGAGAAGCTTACCGCCTGGCGTCTTGCGCGAGCGCGATCGGCCATGCACGTAACAGCCGGCATAGCGAGGATTCTTCAGTACCTTCAAAGCCAAGCTGTGCGTGAGAGGCGCCCAAACGAGTTGCCCCTTGCGGAGGCCGCGCCGCACCCGGCGCGGGAACTGGAATTTCTGGCGCGGAAATACCGCACGACTCCCATTGCCGTACCAATCCGCTCGAACTCCTGGAAAAATGTGGCGAGAGTTTGTTGGACCTGCTGATCTGGATCAAGGACGACGCGGTTCTGCGCACCATATTCAAGGCCCACAGGCAATGGCTTTCGCAGTTCACCACGCCGTGCCTTGCTCTCGATGCCGCCCAGCAAGCGGGCGCGGAGGACATGGAGCTCTGCCTCGGATAAGGTTCCTTTCAAACCAAGCAATAGGCGATCGTTAAAATATCGCGGATCATAGAGCCCATCCTCATCAAGGATCAGTGTGTCGGTCAGCGCGCAGATTTCCAGCAGGCGATGCCAATCCGTTGAGTTGCGTGCCAGGCGGGAGACCTCCAAGCCCAGGACAATGCCGACGTGTCCCAGGCTTACCTCGGTGACCAGGCGCTGGAAACCCTCTCGGTCAGCGGCCGAAGCGCCTGATTGCCCCAGGTCTGAATCAATCACAATCACCTGCTCGATTGCCCAGCCCAGCCGGATTGCCTGCTGTTTCAGAGCGTACTGGCGCTGGGTGCTTTCGGTATTCTCGACGACCTGCCGTAACGTCGATTGACGGATGTAAAGATAAGCGTCCCGCTGCAAGTGGCTGACTGTAACCTTCTGCTGAGCATCGAACCTCATGTCCCTACCTCCGTACTGGCGAAAATGATATCAACAAACACTCGTGTCAGTTTCTGATAAAGCCCCGAGGGGAGCGGTAATGACTCGGCCACAGTCTGTGGAGCGGGCGTGTCGATTGACGGCTCGCAGTCATGATCGGGTGGCCAGGCTTCGATCCAACCCAGCAGGCCTTGGACTACAAAGAGGGATCGACTCCAACTCCTGCCTGTCGGCTCTTCGAGGACCTGGCGTCGCAGGTCCTCGTAGCGGGTTGTCCACTTTCCTGCCCTGCCACCGTGGGGCTGGACAGGGAATTCTGTTGCCGTCATCGCCTTTTTTTTCGCTTTCGCTTCAGGGCTCGCTCGATGCTGCGCGGATGCACGGTGAGTTGGAACTTCTGCCAAATCTCCTCGGCGATAGCCGCACTGTTAGCAGTCTCGTCGTCAGCACGAATGCGTTCAACGAAGGCGATCACTTCGTCGGTCAACTTGTGGGCATGGCGTGGTCCTGGCCGCTTGCGGATCAAACCAGGCAACCCGGCCTCCTGGAATGCTTCCTGAGCGTGATAGAACAGGGGCCGAGAAAACCCAAACGAAGACGCTGCCTGGGCGACCGGCATTCCATCGATCTGTGCGCGGCGGAGCATTTCGTACTTGACCTGTACCAGGTCACGCGGGTCGAAGAATTCGTTCGTGCGAAATAGCTCGTCCTGGACGTCGTCGGGACGAGAATGCAATTCACCTTGGCGTCGCAGGGCTTCTGATTTGGCATCATCGCGAGGATCTGGGCGTTTGGGCATCGTGCAACCTCCCAGGACTTGAAGACCATCGCTGCCCATGTGTAATGGCAATTATGCCGCACTCCCGCATGGCTGTCGAGGGAGATTGCCGCAAGCCTCAGGAAGTTATCCAGATCAATCCCGGATCTTCCTTGGATTGTCGTCTCCCCGAACCTGCCATTCGACAGAATCGTGTTTACACTGACGGCATAATTGGCTTTACACTTTCTCCTTCCTTGCCGGTGGTGCCTGAACGAAGCACCTCGATCAGTTGAGCCAGTGCCAGGAGATCTTGGTAACGAAATGCGGCCCTGCCTGCTGAGATGGCCGAGAAGGGATCGATCGGCTCAAGATCGGTCCAGTCGCTAGGAATCGAGACGAAATGCCCGTCATCATCCAGGAAGCAGACGCGACACTCACCCCAGTTCGTGCGGCAGTTCACCAGCGCGAACTCGCGACCGCAGAGAGGATGAAACGGATGAATGATCCGGAAGGTTTGACGCGATCCGCTGAGATCCGGTGCAATTGACGACCCAGACCAAAGGCAAGGTGGAAAGACCATTCTGGTATGTAGAAGTGAATTTGCTCAATGGTCGAACATTCTCCAGCCTGGAGCACCTCAACCAGACCACGGCGGTGTGGCTGGCCAATACGGCCGACGTACGGATCCATCGCGAAACCGGCAAGCGGCCCATCGACGCTTTCGTCGAAGAGCAACCCCATCTCTTGAAACTTCCTGGCGCTGCCTACGACACCGCCAAGGTCGTTTATCGCGTGGTCGATGTGGAAGGAATGATCTCCTACGAGAACAACTTGTATTCGACCCCGTGGCGCTTCGTCGGTCGGATGCTGCCGGTGCGGGTCACCGAGCACGAATTGATTGTCTACGATCCGGCCAGCTTGGACGTGGTTGCCTGTCATTCCCTGGTGCCTCGCCCGTGTAAAGGTGAACGGCGAATCGATGCCGCGCATCGCCCAGCACGCGACTCGAAGGAGCAGGAAGAGGTGCTGCGTCAGCGATTTGGTCAGCTGGGCGAACCGGCGGTGCGCTTTCTGGAGGGCCTGCTCCGCACTCATCGGGATGGCAAGAGCCAGGCCCGCAAGGTGCTGAGTCTTCTCAGCCTGTACCACCGCGATGACGTGCTGGCGGCTATCGAGTGCGCGGTGCGTTATCACGCGTTCTCGTGCCACTCCGTGGAGCGGATTCTGGCCGTCCAGGCCCGTCCTCGACCGCCGTTGGAGTGCTGGAACGATCGGTATCAGCCCAACTTGACCGACGACACACGGGTGGAACCACGCCCGACAGCCGATTACCAAGACCTTCTTGGGGACCCCGACCATGACGACCGGCCGCCCGAAGCCGAAGGCTGACGAGCTGCACAAGCGCATCCTCGAACACTGCCAGACTCTCGGCTTGCCGCTGGATCACGACCAGTTGGACGGCGTTCTACGTCAAGCCGAACGAGAACATTTTTCCCACCTGGAGTTGGCAGAATGCTTGCTCGCCGGTCCTGCGCAAAGGCGGCGTGAGCGGAGCACCGAACTGCGGATTCAAAACGCGAAGTTTCGCGACCCGGCTACGCTGGAGGCGTTCGACTGGACATTCAACGCGCAATTCATTGACCGGGTACAGATGGAAGAACTGGCCACCGGCGATTTCATCCGCCGGCGTGACAATCTTGTCTTCGTGGGACAAAGCGGCCTGGGGAAGAGTCATTTGATCCAGGCGATCGGACGTCGCTGTTGCGCGGCGGGATATCGCGTGCGGTACATCACCAGCGCCGAGTTGCTGCGCGGGCTCGGCACGTCGTTGGCGGATGGAACGATGCCCAAGCGGCTCAGCTATTTCGCGGGGTTTGAGTTACTGGTCATCGATGAGCTTGGCCTCGACAAGTTGGAGCGTGAGGAGTACCCGCTGGCTCCCAGCCTGCTGCACAAGGTGATTGATAGTCGAAGCCGGAAACGAAGCACGGCTCTGGTCACCAACATCGATTTTGAGGGGTGGGGCCAATACCTGGGGGACCCGCCGATCGCGATGGCGCTGCTCGATCGTGTGGTCGATGGAGCGATCATTCACAAGTTTCAGGGCAAGTCCTATCGGGCCAGCCGCGCTCAACCTGCCAGGCCATCGGGGACCACTTCGACAGCCAAGCGGCGACCGACTTGAATCAAGCTGATCAGAAACGATGTGGATCGATTACCGAGTCGTGCGCAGCCAGGTTCCGATGGAGCGTGTGCTCGAACTGATTGACTATCGTCCCACTTCCCGCCGCGGCCACCAGCTTCGCGGTGCATGTCCCTTTCACTCGCCGGAGCGTCCCGGTCCGCGCTGCTTTTCCGTTGAGCTGAAGAAGGGTCTCTTTCGCTGCTTCACCTGCGGAGCCCAGGGGAACCAGCTCGACCTCTGGGCACGACTGCACCGATTGCCGCTGTACGAGGCTGCCGCCGATCTCTGCCGCCACGCGGGAGTCCGCATTCCGTTGATCAATTCTGATTCCGCATCTCGCTAGCTGGCCCGCTTTGGCCCGCGAATCTGGCTCCCTTCAAGGCCGTGACTGAGATTCTGAGCCTTGTAGACAATGCCCATGCCTCCTTGCCCTAGTTCGCCGATGATCTCATAGCCGGGAATGGCTAAAGTGGTTTCTTCCATGGGTCGGTTCCAACCACAGGCGGCTTCTGATGGGGCGAACGAAATGATCCAGTTTCTTTATACTGCCTTTGATTCCATCAGGATGCCAGAAGAAACGCCAACCGTCGCAATG
This sequence comes from uncultured Planctomycetaceae bacterium, assembly GCA_963797295.1. Taxonomy (GTDB): domain Bacteria; phylum Planctomycetota; class Planctomycetia; order Isosphaerales; family Isosphaeraceae; genus Aquisphaera. Next base: position 200,698 of record CAWCPP010000044.1, on the reverse strand, counting down.
GGAGCCTGCCTCAGTAAGCCTGGAATCCTGGCTTACCCGCAACTCAAAGAAAAACGCCGGAGTTATCCCCGGCGTTCAAGCTCCAAACCAACGGTCGTGAAAAAGCTCAGGTCAACGCAGCGTAGATTCTTCTGCGTGCATCTCTGAGAACGCTCTCGACCTCGGGCAATTCGCCAATCCCCATCAAGGTGAAGATGAGCCGATCGATCTCCGCTTCCACAGCCAAGAGCGCATCGGTTCGGTCGCTCTTCCTGCCACGGGTTGGCGAGACAGGCGTCACGGTAACCGCAACGGCTGTGTCCTTGCGGGGTCTGCCCCGTTTCTTGCCCGTCGTTGCCTTTGTCTTAGACTTGCCACGCAGGTTGCCTGTCAGTCCCAGCAAGGCTCTGGTCTTGTCCACGAGGGTGCGGCTGATCGTCCCCTCGAATCCGGCTGCCGTCCACGCCTCATTGGCATCATTGAAGTTGCCTTCGGGATAGTCGTTCAGAAACTCCTTGACGTACATGGTCTTGCCGGGAGTTTCGGCGGCTGGTTTGGACTTCTTGGGGGCTGTCTTCACCTTGGTTGCCGTCCTGGCTTTTCTGAGCCGCTTCCCACTCGTCGCCAGTCTCGTCTTGTTAACGAGGGTGGGGCTGATCGTTCCCTCGAACCCGGCTGCCTGCCACGCCTCGTTCACGCTCTTGGTGGTTCCATCGGGATGCTCGGTGAGGTATCGCTTCATGAAGCTCGTCTTACCCGGTGTCTCGGTCGCCGTCTTGGGCTTTGAGGCGGCAGCCGTTTTCCCCTTGGCATCTGCCTTCGGCTTCGACGTGGCACGCAGATTGCCGGTCAGCCCCAACTGCGATCTCACCTTTTGGATGAGCGTGGAACCGATCGACCCATCTTTGCCGGATTTCGTCCACGCCTCGTTCACGGCTTGAACGTTGCCTTGGGGATTGCCGCCAAGGAACTCATTTACAAAAGCTGTCTTTCCCTGGTCCCTGGTCACTGTCGCCATTCTGTCGTCTCCCTGAGAGTCTAGGTGTCGTGCTGTTTCAACGGCACGGAAACATAGACTACATGGTCAAGGAAATTCACAGGAAGTTCAAGATAGAGTATCATAGTCTCTTGGTGGACTACCTCGACTGAGGTGTATTCTGTCGGTTACGCTGGGTGTAACAAGGCATAGCCTCAGTGAGTCTTACTGCATCGACAGGGGGAGTTAATGATCGTAGTCCTGATGGGAGTAACAGGGTCAGGCGAAACGACTGTTGGAAAGGTCTTGGCAAAGCAACTCAGCTGGAAATTCTGTGACGCCGACGATTACCACCCTGCGGCAAACATAGAGAAGATGCGCCGTGGCATTCCCCTGAAGGACGAGGACCGGAAGCCCTGGCTTCAGACTCTTGCCAAGCTGATTGACGATGCACGAGACCGTGGTGAAAACATCGTTCTTGCCTGCTCAGCCCTCAAACATGCCTACCAGGAGTACCTGCGGCATCATCTGGATGTGGTTCGTTACGTCTGCCTCTGTGGACCACCGGAGGTGATTCAGAAGAGGTTGGCATCTCGCACCGGTCACTTCATGAATCCGGCACTCCTGCCCAGCCAGTTAGAGGCTCTGGAGCCGCCCGATGATGCGATCCGGGTGGATGTGAGTGGCTCTCCTGAGAGAATTGCAGGTGAGATTCGGCGAAGACTGGGGCTTTGATCAAGGGGTCACGTCATGATATACAACCTCATCGCCATCCGACCAAGACACTCCTCTCTTTCAGCACCTCGTCGCAACTTGTGCCGGCGAGACCAACAAGATCGCCAGCATCTGGCGGGCAATCCCCGATGATCTCTTGAACTTCAAGCCTCACCAGAAGGTCAACACGATACGAGCCATCTTGGTACACCAGATCCTCTCTGAGCGTCGGTTCTTCGCTCAATTTGTTGGCACCGAGGAGCCACTCGTTGAAGAGCTACTGCCTCCTAATGATCAGCTACCGGTGCAAGCCAACCTGGACAAGTACTTGATGCTGGCGAAGCGTCGGCGCCCACAACTTGCCGAGGCAAGTGCCGACTGGTGGCTGACTGAGATGCCGTTCTTCGGAGGGCTCACACGGCATCGGCTCTGGACTTTCTTAGGGCGAGTCTTGCACACGTGCCATCAGCGTACTCAGATCCAGACTTGGCTGCGGATTGCGGGTCAGCACGTCCCTGCGATCTACGGACCATCTACTGATGTGAAGTGGGACGAGGCTGACTCAACCTACCCGGTGGAAGCGGCACGACGAGGAGCGTAAAATCGGTCTGTGAGGGGCAGTGAACAATGGAAGAACGCCCTCTCTGGACGACGAGCGCCATTGCCAGCAATGGATAGCCGAGGAGCCAGCTTAGGTTGCCCCGATCCTGGAAGAAGGACCAGTTTCATGGCGGATAGTTGGGATACGCAAAAGCCGCCTCGTCTCGTCGGCTATGAGTCGTGGCTATACCAGATGCCTCGCATCGACAGCAGCGGCGACGTGTTTGTCTCCATACCGCTCCCGAAGGACGAAGACTTACCGGATGAGCCGCCGAACCGCTGGCTGATTGCCCTGGGAGATGTGAGCGGCAAAGGTGAGGCCGCTTCCCGCCTGAAAAATGCGCTGGCGAACAAGCTGATCCAGTTGGTAGATACCACGACTGATCCAGCCTCCATTCTCAGAGCGCTCAACAACGATGTTCTCGATCCAGGCATATTCGCCACTTTGCTAGTGGCCGTGATCGACAGCGACCGCCATGAACTGACACTCGCTAACGCCGGTTGCATTCCTCCGCTTATTCGCCGTGATGAATGGCGGGTTGAATCACTTGCCGAGAAGGTCAGTGGGTTTCCCCTCTGGGTTGCTCTTGGGGCGATCTACGAGAATTCCACGGTGCCGGTTGGTCCAGGAGAAATCGTTGCGTTTCGCTCTGGCGGAGTGGCAGGCGGCATCAACCAAAAAGAAGAGATCTTCTCTCAGAAATCTCTACAAGAGGCAATTGCTCAGGCCCCTGACGGTGCGGCATCGGTGGGACAATCAATCCTCGAAGCCGTTTGCCGATTTGGTCAGGGGCGACCTCAGATGGACGATATAACTCTGCTCTGCCTGGGGAGGTCGGTGCCGACTCTAGTCGGCGGGGCGATATCCGAGTAAAGTCTCCGAGCATCGTCGCCTTCTTGATTGAAGAGCAGGCGTGGTCTATCGGCTCAATAACAGGCAGCCGAGATCAGTGAAAGTTAGCAGCAATCAAGAGAGAACCCTGCGGCATACTCCGCCCGAAATTGGGCTGACAATTCACTGTCCTCGTCTAGGGAGCAGACCGCCATGCCTTCGCTTACCATGCTGTCCGGTGATTGTCCGGGCAAGGTGTTCCGACTGGACAAAGACGAGATCGTAATCGGCAAGAAGTCCAACAGCGACATCCTCTTGCCCGGTCAATACGTCTCGAAGTCGCATGCCCGAATTACACGGAGGCCCGAGGGTCTCTACATCGAGAATCTGGAGAACAAGAACAAGACGAAGGTCAACGGCGTGGTGTTGATGGAGCCCCGCCGCTTGGCTGATGGTGACATGATTAAGATCTGCGACTACACGCTTGCTTATGCTGGGTCCTACACCTCCACCGATCGGACAACCAGAATCCTGGAGACAATCGACCTCTCCGATGCGACAAGCCGGTCGTTGGCCCGAGGGGAGGCAAAGGAGAAGCTTAAAGTCATAATGGAGATTACAGAAGAGCTGGTCGGTATCCTCGACCATACCAGCGTCTTGGAGAAAGTCCTGGATGCATTGTTCCGGATCTTTCCGCAGGCCGAGCGGGGGTTCATCTTATCCCGTGGCGACATGAGCGAGGCGCTGACAACCAAGGCGAGTAAACTGAGGAATGCTGACACCGATCAATCGATACCCAGTAGTACAGTCTATGATCTCGTTATCCGGGAGAGGCAAGCCATCCTCTTCGAGGATATTTCCTCCGACTGCCGTTTCTCCAAGAGTGGGAGTATCGGAGCATCTCACGTCCACTCGATCATGTGCGCACCCCTGTGGGATCGTCAAAGAAGCCCGGTCGGCGTCCTCCAAGTCGATACCCGAGATCACCGAAAATGGTTCAAGCTGGATGACCTTGATTTCTTGGTCGCAGTCGCCGGGACGATCAGCATGGCCGTCGAGAACGCCCGATTGCACGACATAGAAGTTCGGCATAGGAAGACCGAGCAGGAAGCGAAAGATGCGTGGTCAGTCCAGCGTTCCTTCATCCCCGAGCGCACTCCCGCTGTGTCGGGGTACGAATTTTGGCATGAATACGAACCTGCCCGCTTCGTCGGGGGGGATTATTTCGATTACCTCTCGTTACGTGGCGCTCGATCGGTCGCCCCGACATCCGCTGCGAAGCGATGGGCGATCGCTTTGGGAGATGTCTGCGGCAAAGGAATGCCAGCGGCCCTACTCATGGCCAGAATCTCTACCGAGGTTCGTCTCCTCCTCCAAAACAACCCAGAACCAAGCCATGTTGTTGGCCTGCTCAACAAGAGCCTATGCGAAAACGATGCGGGTGGTAAGTTTGTGACCTTCTTGCTGGTCCTGCTCGACGCTAGACGGCACCAACTCACCGTCATCAACGCTGGTCACATGGGGCCGATCATCCGCCGAGCCGGGGGCCGCATCGATGTAATCGGACAGGACCAGTCGGGACCACCACTCGGAGTCGAGGAAGGTCAAACTTACGAGGCTATTACCACCCAAATCGGCTCCAGCGATGTAGTCGTGCTCTACACCGATGGCGTGAATGAAGCTATGAGCCCAGGCGGCGAACTGTTTGGTATGGGACGGCTGGAGCGATGCATTGCGACAGCCCCTCTTGGAGCAAGCGTAGTCGGGAAGGCGATTCGAGAAGCCGTTCGGACACACACAGCCGGTCGGGATCAGTCCGATGACATCACTCTCATCTGCCTCGGTCGATCATGAACCCTATCCAGCTTGACGCCGATCGCACGCCCCTCTGGCATACCACTCCTGGCACTGCTGGAGAACCCCAAAACCCCAGTCCCGAACTGGGCATACATCGCTATCGGCTGGAAAGGGTGCTCGGGGAAGGCACTTTTGGACGTGTTCACCTCGCCAAACAAGATGTACTGGGAAGGCGAGTAGCGGTCAAGATTCTCCATCGGAAGCACGGCTCAAAGAAACAAGAAGCTCAGGCATTTCTCCACGAAGCCCTCATCCTCGGCGACCTCAATCACCCAGCCATCGTGCCTGTATACGACGCCGGTTGGACGGATGATGGATTCTTCTACATCGTGTCGAGATTCATTGAAGGGGGCGATCTGAGCGCTCTCTTGGCCAGAGGTCGTCCCGTGACGGAGCAATCCGTCCAGATCGCCATTGCCATTGCCGAAGCGTTGCATTACGCCCATTCACGAGGATTGGTTCATCGTGATATCAAACCAGCCAACATCCTCATAGACCCTCCGTGGAAACCTCTCCTGACCGACTTTGGTGTCGCCCTGCGTGACAAGGATTTCGGTACGGGATCCAGGTTGGTGGGAACACCGGCCTACATGAGCCCTGAGCAGGCACGAGGCGAGGGAAATCGGGTCGATGGTCGCTCAGACATCTTTAGCCTCGGGGTCGTGCTCTACGAACTCTTGACCGGGACGCGCCTGTTTCGTGGTGAAACTCAACGAGAACTCCTGGATCAGGTCATGAGAGCCGAAGTCCGATCGCCATGCGAGATCGACGGACAAATCCCAGAAGTACTGGGACGAATCTGTCTCAGGGCCTTGGCTAGGCGGGCGAGTGAACGGTACTCCACGGCAGAGGAGATGGCAGCGGCACTCAGGGACGGACTGCGGGATTCTTCCACGGACCAGACCCACACGGGAATCATCGCCTCCGGCAGCATACCCCAGGATTCATCCGTAATACTCTCGACGCGGGGAATCCCTCAGCCATTAACCATATCGGGTCAGACCATTGCTGGTTCTCTTGAGGTCAGGATTATTCCCAGAGGATTACATCCTTACGAGGCCCAAGACGCTCCTTTCTTCCTCAATATGTTGCCCGGTCCCTGTGGCGATGGAAGTCTGCCAGAGAGTGTCGAATTCTGGAGATCCCGGATCGAGGGACAAAGCGGAGAGGAGTGCTTCCGTGTAGGCGTGCTGTTCGGACCGTCGGGCAGCGGTAAGACATCGCTGCTCAGGGCGGGCCTGCTGCCGGTGCTCTCGGAACGCATCTCGTCGATAGACATTGAGGCGACTTCCGATGATACAGAGGCCACCTTGCTGAAATGTTTGAAGAAGCAGTGCCCGGATCTCTCCGAGGGACTTGGCCTGGCTTCGGCGCTCATCGCAGCCCGCAAAGGGGTGACATTGCCGCCTGGCAAGAAATTGCTCGTTGTCATCGATCAGTTTGAGCGATGGCTTCAAGGCAGACGAGCAAGTGCGGAAAAAGGCTTGGTCGCCGCCCTTCATCAATGCGACGGGGAGCATGTTCAAGCCCTCGTAGTAGTGCGTGATGACGCATGGTCATGTGTGAGCCGGTTCATGCGCGATCTGGGAGATCGGATAGTCGAGGGGGGTAACGCAGCAACCCTCGATCCCTTCGATCGGCGACATGCTACCAAGATTCTGTCGGCATTCGGGAGGGCATACGGCAAATTGCCAGAGGATCTGGGCTCTCTCTCGGCTGATCAGGAGAAATTCCTCGATTGTGTGATCTCATTGCTCGACGCAGATGGCCAGATTCTACCGATCCGTCTTGTGCTCTTGGCTGAGGTAATCAAGGGTGAGGCGTGGGATGAAAGGAGTTTGATTGAATTGACTCGAATCGAAGACCTTGCCAGGGCCTTTCTCGACGTAGCTTTCAATGCCAAGTCTGCGCCGCCCGAGTTTCGGTTGCACCAGAAGGCAGCATGTTCGGTTCTGAAGTCTCTGTTGCCTTTGCCCGGTCGGAATTGTAACGGGCGAGAACGGACCTATGGCGATCTGTTGGCTGCCTCGGGCTATGCGTCTGAGTCAATGCGTTTCGGACCTCTAATGCGAATCCTCACAGACGAGCTTCGCTTGGTGTCTCGTACATCCAGCGGACCTCTCGGAGTCGGGTCCGACGTGTCTCCGGATGGGGGGCATAATTACCGACTAACGACTGACTACTTACTAGAGCCACTCCGGGTTTGGCTCGCACAAAAGAATGCGACAAGGCGAGATCGCATGTCTGCCCCTCCGTCGGAGTCGGACAACTCCGATCAGGTCAGGCTTATCACCGTCAACGTTGCGTCGGAGCAGGAATTGCAGAGACTTCCGGGCATTGGAGGGGCCATTGCTCGGCGTCTCATTAAGGCAAGACCGTTTTCAGCTATTGATGAACTGCTCAAGGTGAAGGGCATCAGTGAAAGGAAGTTGGGAAAGATAAGACCCTTCATCAGATTGGATTGACCGTCGACAGTCTGGTGAAAGTCATCAATAACCATGGGACAAAATGCATCCACTTACAAAGAGAGTGGGAAATGCGATGATCCGCCGTATTGCGGCTTACAGCCTGGGTCGAGGGGCTCGACTCCGAGGCAGAACATGAGGGGTGGGATCATGGAAAAAAGGTTGATCACCGTCAGTAAGTACCTGTCGAAATACCTGCGGCATGCCCCCCACGAACTCGGGCTGACGCTTCAGCTGAAAGGCTGGGTGCCGGTCGATGATCTACTCGCCGCCGCTCAGAAGAACGGCTTCCCGATCTCCTACGACGAACTCGTCGATTGCGTAGAGACGAACGACAAGCAGCGGTTTGCCTTTGACGAAACCGGCGACCTCATCAGAGCCAACCAAGGGCACAGCGTCGAGGTGGAGTTGCAACTGGAGGAGCGGGAGCCGCACGAGACGCTCTTCCACGGGACGGTCGAACGGTTCCTGCAGTCCATCTTCAAACAAGGGCTGGTCAGGGGCAAGCGGCACCACGTTCATCTCTCGAAGGATGTGGAAACGGCAAGCAAGGTGGGGGCAAGAAGAGGCAAGCCGGTCATACTCCAGGTCGATTCGAGAAAGATGCACCAGGACGGACACAAATTCTGGTTGTCGGCAAACGGCGTGTGGCTGACGGATGCCGTTCCACCCGCCTATTTGTCGAGGATCTGACCGACCTCACGCAACATCTCGATCGCCCGAGCCAGGTCGTGTTCCTTGACCAGCAGATAGTCCGTGTCGTAGGTCGAAATTGCGAACACGCTGATCCTTGCCTCAGCCAGAGGTAAGGTCAGTTCCGCCAGGACACCGATGACTGAGAAGTCGATGACTCCGGCAACTCGCAGCGCCCGCCAGCCCCTTTCAGCCTGCACGTCCACTGGGACCAAATTCTCGGGGCAAACAATCGATAGTTCTTCGGCTGTGCGAGTGATCGAGAAGAACGGCCCGTCAACCGCCCAGCCAGGGATTGGGTCAGCCCCACCCAACCTGCACACGGCGAGAGGGAGGTCGCTAACGATCGATTTGATGGGCTGCGTGTTCATGGTGATAGCGGCGAGAACCCCGCAATAGACCGGTAGGCCTCTCAGGCGATGACCTGCGATTTTTGAAGGTTGGCCTTCCCCTGTCGGCGACGTGGATGTTCGAACTCATAGCCGTCCTTCCTTGGATCGTTCCACGTAAACCAGCGAGATTGTAAGCTGAAAGGCATAGACCAATGAAGGGGGCTGGAAGCATGGCGAAGAAACAACCAGACGACGTGTCCATTGGCAAGTTCGACATCCTCGCCACCTACGCATACGCCCTTGCCCGGTTGAGCGGGATGGATGACGGCGAGGCTAAGCAGCGGGGCATGGTCGCTGCCATCATGGGCGCTCAGGCACGGCTGGGCATCCGCAAGGAGCACCACGAGGAGTTCCAGGCGCAGAAGGAAGCCGCCGAAAAGAAGAAGAAGACCACGATCACCGCTGAATCGTTCGACAAGCAGGTGGCTCACAAGATGGGTGGGTTCTTCGACGAGGTGTTTCTGCCCATGATCAAGAAGCTGGTCGAGGCGGGTAAGACTTACGATGAGGTGAAGCGGCTGGTTAAGATCCCGACTACCTGGGGTGCCAAGATCACGGGTGAGCAATTCGAGGACCGGGTAAGTGCTTACCTCTCGAAATGAAGAGTCTGTGAGGAAAGGATGACGATGGCGAAACCAAGAGAACCGTGGAACATCCGTCCTGCTAAGAAACGAGCTTCCTTGACCGAATCGATCAAAGCCGAGGTAGAAACGAAAGCGAAGAATTTGATTGAGAACATGTTGAAGCCCAAGCATGTTCTACCGCCGCCCGTTGAAGGACAGTTAAACTACATCACCGACATCGGGGCGAAGTGGTACCGGAATTACTTCTACTTCTTCTCGACCTACACCTGCCCCGGCCCGAACGCTCTCTTCCCCACGTTCGAGTTGAAATTCGCCAGGATGGAACCCCTCGGTGGCGGCAAGTTTGCGCTTTACTTCATGCGCTATACGGGGAAGGAATGGGTTGGCATTGGGGATGCTCTTTCGGTGGACGAGTGCATGAAAGCCATCCAGGACGATGCGTGGTTCGTGCCGTGAGTCGCTGGGCTGAAACGATCAACCGATTAACTGTGGGAGGTTTTATGGACGTTCCTGACGAAGTGCGTCGTGAGGCTGAAAAGACCGGTGAGCTTGTCCGCAAGAAACTGATGCAGATCATGGACTTGCAGGCTGACATCGACGCCCTGATACGAGAAGACCATGCCAAGCCGTTCGGGTCGAAGGATTGGCAGTATGCCTCTCTGGAAGCCCTTCAACGTCTCGTGGTGATGAAGGCGATCCAGTTTGTCCTTTTTGAGCCAGTGAGCTGGGTCAAGGGAAATGACGAGTTCAAGGTTGCTGCTGACAGGATATTCGAGATCATCATTGCTCAGTTGAAAACCCTCAAGGCAAAGCAATCCGATTGGTGAGCTATATGGACCCCAAGACCGTCGAAAAACGCGAAGGCAAGATCGAAGAAGCCATCGCCGAGATGATCGTGAAGATGGGTCTCAAGAAGCTGCCGCTCCTCCCATCCCGCCACACGATGCACCTGATGGCAAAAGCCGCTGTCGCCGTCTACGAGGCAGCCGTTGAGAATTGCGAACATGGGCGATCCGCCCAAGAACTTAACCAGGGCTAATCGCCGTCCCCCAGGAGCCACCCTCTTGCCTGTTCGACCAGCAGCGAGTCGGCAGCGGAGCGGCGGAGATCATCCTGTCGCTCCATTTCGATGAACTCGGGGTCGATCTCCTCATCCTCATCCACATCGTCGTACAGACTTGGATCGAATGGCTCAGATTGACGGGCCGTCTCCAGATACTCAGCCAACTGCCAGGGCTCGAAGATCTTCTTGATCTCGGCAACGAAGGCAGGGATTTCCGCTCGGAAGTCGGGGAGCCTCTCGGCGGCTTCCAGGTAGTCAAGAAACTTCTCGCCAATAAGATACCTGAGTGCCTTGTCGGTTCCGAACTCGTCCTCGATCATCCTTGCGGCATCACACTTTTCAATCCAGATCTTGCAGGGCTCCATTGTCATTCCTCCAGATGCTCCTCGCAGTAATCGAGAATGGCATCGGCTCGTTCCTCATCAATTAGGTCAAGGGCAAGATGAGCGGTCACATAACAGACAGCAAACGACAGCAACGGCTTTGATTCAAGACCGTGGTCCGTCCCATCGGGATCAGAGTTGACAACATAGTTCGCCAACGCCGTTTCCGTGACTCGATCCGCCTCTTGACCCACCAGCTTCCTGCCCCGGAACTTGAGACAGACCAAGGGAGCCAGGTGGAACAGGTTGGCGTCGGTGATCCGCTCACCGGTCACCGTGCTGAAGGGTTCAGTTTCACGGGCGTCCTTGATGGCGAGCTTGATCTCCAACAGCCATCCTTCCGGTGTGCGCATGAGAGACCGTTTCATTGATTCCCTCTTTGACCCATAGCCCTGTCAGCCGATGCCCGTTTCAATCAGCAAGAGGTGTTGACAATCGTTGCTATTATAACCGTCTCACCCTCAGATTAACGTGAAGAGCCAGATGTTCAACGTGTTATGATAGCCCTGGAACCTGACACTGGAATCAATGGTCGCTGTTGACGAGGAGATCCTGTGATGTTGTCGAAGCGTCTTCCGGCATCCTTGGTGTTTCTTTTGCTCCTCTTCGTCTCCGGCCTAGCGAGCAATGCACAGGTTGCCAGTCAGCCGTCCGAAAAGCTGGTCACGATCATTCCAGAGCCAACCGAGGAGATCCTGGCAAACCCTGGCATGGGCTGGGAGACTTTTCACCGCTCAAATCGACATGACCGGAACCTTCCCTCATGGATTCCCTCGACAGTCTATTACCTTCGGTGGGGTTGGGGCGAATTGGAGCCTCGACCTGGACAGATCAACTACGATCTACTGGATCGAGTTCTGACAGACAGCCATGAATCAGGGCAAAAGCTGGCTTTCAGGGTCATGTGCTGTTCAACCACTCGGAACGAGCCATACCATCCTAAGTGGTTGAACGAGGTCGGGGCCAGAGAACTGATCGCCAACTACGAAGGGACCGCTTTCCCGATCGCCGACTTTGATGATCCGATCACCCTGGACCGGCATCTCGACTTCATCAAAAGGCTTGGCGAGCGGTACGACGGTCACCCTGACATCACTCATGTGGATCTCGGATCGATCGGCTGGTGGGGGGAGTGGCATCTCAGCGGTTCCCAGAAGAACAAAATGCCGTCCTTGGAGAATCGCATCAAGGTGATTGATGCCTATCTCGCCTCCTTCAGGAAGACCCCGCTATTGATGCTGATCGGTGGAAGTCAGTGCCTCAAGTACGCCGCAGAGCATGGGGCGGGTTGGCGTGCCGACTGCCTCGGTGACATGGGCGGCTTCTCCAAGACTTGGTTCCACATGCGGGACAGTTATCCGATCTCGATCAAGCAAAGTGGCATCCAGGACACTTGGAAGACCGCTCCCGTCGCCTGGGAGACCTGCTGGGACATGCGGAAGTGGGTCAAAGACGGCTGGTCGCTACGGTACATCTTCAACTACGCTCTTGCCCTTCATGCCTCGTATATCAACAACAAGTCGGCTCCCCTGCCTTCTGGTGAGAACGTGCGGTCAGAGATCGAAAGATTCCTGCGGAGGCTGGGTTATCGGCTGGTGCTCAAGGAGTTAAAGCACCCCTCGGTGGCCAAACCCGGAGCCAAGCTGGATCTGTTCATGAAGTGGCAGAACGTCGGCTCCGCTCCTTGCTATAAGCCCTATCGACTCGCCTGCCGTCTGAGCAATGACCAAGGCTACGCCAAGGTGTTTGTCTCCAGCATCAGGGTCAACCGCTGGCTGCCTGGCTCGATTGAACTGTTCACGGAGGAGTTCTTCAAGGAGCCGAAAGACCTCCCGCCAGGGGATGTCACCTCTGTCTCGGACTCGATCACTCTGCCAGGAGATATCCCGGCAGGTGTCTACGTCATGTCCCTGGCTGTCGTGGAGGAGCACAGCCCGAATCCCGTGGTGAGGCTGGGGATCAAGGGGCGTGCGAACGATGGATGGTATCCGGTCAGTGAGATCAAGGTGAGCAATGAGAGACCAGTCGGTCAGTGAATCGACTTTCTCATCATCGCCATCGACGCTACGAGCAGTTCTAAGCGGAGATCCGGGAGTTTCAGCAGAAGCTTGAACGGCGGTAACGCTTCGACAGGTCCAACACGAGATCGAGGAGTCGAACATGCAAATCGTCACGGTACGGATTGAAAAGCCCGATGCGATCAACTTCGTCCTCGGGCAAACCCACTTCATCAAGTCCGTCGAGGACATTCACGAGGCCCTGGTGAGTGCAGTGCCCGGCATCAAGTTCGGGCTGGCTTTCTGCGAAGCCTCTGGCAAGTGCTCGGTACGCTGGTCGGGCACGGATGGGTCTATGGTCGAACTAGCACGCAAGAACGCTGGGGCTATCGGCGCAGGTCACTGCTTCATCGTCTTCCTTGGCGAGGGCTTCTATCCGCTCAACGTGCTGAACACGCTGAAGACGGTGCCGGAGGTTTGCCGGATCTTCTGTGCGACCGCCAATCCCACGGAGGTCGTAGTCGCCGAGACTGAGCAGGGTCGAGGCATTCTCGGCGTGGTGGACGGATTCGCCCCCAAAGGGGTCGAAGGCGACGAGGACATCCAGTGGCGGAAGGGATTCTTGCGGCAGATCGGCTACAAACTCTGAGCGGACCTAGCGGGGTATAGCACGAGGGGAGCCAGTGAGTCGAGGCTTACTATGGAAGCGTGGAAGCACATTCGAGAAATCCTGTTGCTCCCTGGCATGGTGTTGATTGTGATCCCAGGAACCCTTCTCTGGCTGAGTGGAATGGACTCATTCCATCTCTGGCAGTCCTTTCCGGCGTCCAGAGCCAGAGTAGTTCTTCCATTGATCGGGGTTATCTGCATTTGCCTGGGACTTCTTCTGATGGTCGCCACAATCCGATTGTTCGTAATGGTCGGCAAGGGCACGCTAGCCCCGTGGAAGCCGACGCATAGGCTCGTGGTTCAGGGAGTCTACCGCCATGTCCGCAATCCAATGATTTCGGGAGTGATTCTCGTCCTGATCGGGGAGGCGCTGCTCACGGCTTCCCTGCCGCTCTTCTGCTGGTTCCTCGTGGCTGCCCTGATAAACGCTGCTTACATCCCGCTCTCGGAAGAGCCTGGGCTCGTGAAACGCTTCGGCGAAGACTACCTGATTTACAAGCGGAACGTGCCAAGATGGGTTCCGAGGTGGACACCCTGGGAGGGTGGGTTCAGAATCCAGTCGTGAGAGGTGGGCAGGACTGAAGGATTCAGGTCATTCAGAATCAGAGCAAGGTGATGGCAGGGTGTGAACGCCGAGGTCACTATGTCGTCCAAAGAGAATGGCGTTGGGTCGCTCTGGTCAGGTATCAATGTGGTGAGGAATTGAGGCGGTCGTTGTGTACAGCAAACCCAGCTTTAGCGGATGGGCTTCATCCCCAGGAGCCGTCGCAAGAGACCGATCTGACCGGCGTGAAGCATCTCATGCAGCGGGCAAAACTGCATGGCCTCGAACTTCGTCTTGAACCGGGGGTGTACGGGCTCGGTTGGTTCATCCAGACCCTCGTCCGGCAGACTTCGCAACTCCTCGATGGCGTATCGATGAACCTTGTCAAACACATGCCGAATGGCTTCCGGGTTGGGGTAATTCGACGGGTCAGGATCGGGCGACGAACCTCGTTGGAACAAAGAACGGAATCGTGCCGGGATCAATTCCTCGTCCTCGGATCGCACGCCCCTCCTGCGTTCCATCACAATAGCGTGCTCGGCGTAGGCCAGATGCCCGACCTGCCATGCAACGTGGGTCACGCCCTGGGTGGGTTGTCGGAACCAGTCGTCCGAGGTGATAGCATCAAGAAGGCTCTCGGTGTGAAGGCGAGCCGTGCGGATCTGCTCGATGATGAGATCAAGACGGGACATAGTGAACTCCGAGTTTGCTGTGTCGCTGAGAATGCAGTGGTTTTTTGAAGTGAAGCCGACTCGCAACAGTCACAACAAAAACACGAACGTGTGCCTGTCGCCCCAAGGCTAGCAGCAGCTTATCAGAAATTCTTCACGTCGCACTTTCCAGGAATTCCTTGAGAACCAAGGCGCTGTTGTGCAGCTCGTCCTTGGCGGCGTAGATGAAAGTGACCGATCCATCCTTGACCCGCCGCTTCAGCTCGTTGAGCACCTCACCATTGTCCTCGATCTCCGCTCGGTATCGCTTGCGGAACTCGCCCCAACGTGACGTATCGTGGCTATACCACCTGCGGAGTTCTGGACTCGGGGCGATCTCCTTCAACCAGAGGTCGATCGCCGCCTTTTCTTTGGTCAATCCACGGGGCCAGAGACGCTCAACCAGGATGCGTGTCCCGTCATCCCCTGACAGCGGGTCATAGGCCCGCTTCAGTCTGATTGTCGCTCTTGAATAGCCATGCCGAAGTTCCTCTCGCACGTGCATCAGGATTTGGCCCAACCGATTCCTGCCGCTGCCGTCCCCACCGTCTCCCCAGTAGCGATCCTTCTCCGTGTGTTCCACGATCGTGGAATTCCCCGTACCTAGCAAGGTCTCCCGCAAATCTGCGTGCTGCGTGAACTTGGCGAGAACCGCCTCGTGCATGATCGAGTCCTTGACCGACTCCCAGTCCTTGCGAAGCGGTCGCTTGCGGCTGCGTCCCATGTGGGCGGCAACCATCGGCGACTTCGCCAGGCGCACTTCCTCTTCATCGGGCGTCCCGGCAAATTTCTGTGCTTGGAAATAGGTCTCGCTGGTCGGCCAAGTCTTCCCCTTGAGCACGATCGGGTGGGGCGAAAAGTTGGAGAAACAGCCGTATTCAGCGTTCACGCTGCAAAAGCGGATCACGTTACTCACGGCTTTTCCCTCCGATTCGTCACTGGTCGTCGCTGCTCTCGACGGGAGTTGACGAGTCTTTCGTTTGGGAGAAGGATCAGACTCCGCACCGCTTGAAACACTTCGTGTCGGAGTCTCTCTTTTGGGCGTGGCGACGGACTGGTCAGAATTGCCAGGCACGAACTCCTCGTAGACCACCAGCGTGCCGTCCCAGTCCCCGAACACAGCCTCGACGATCCCCCGCACCTTCTTCCACGAAAGTCCACCGTACCCGACGCCTATCCGGGGCATGGCGATGCGGGCAATGCCTTCGACATCGGCTTGCGCCTTCATCGACCGCAGAGCCTTATCGATTGCCTCGTAGCTCGCTCTCGCCCGCCAGTAGCCCTCCTGAGTGCCGAGGTTGAAGACCCAGGGCTGATTGTCGGCTTTCCAGAGCCAGCAGTCGCCGAGGTTGAGTTGCCGAGGTTCTGCCTTGCATCGCTTGCGGTACTCGTCATGCATCTCGGGGTAGCGTGCCCGGAAGGTCTTGGCGATCCCTGCTCCCATCGAGCCTTGGCAGTTGCAGCCGTGAGCAAACGCCGGGGCATGGTGAGCGTTGTCGAAGAGGTCGCCGGAGACATACTGGATCGGCATGGCGTCACTCCCAATAGGGTCCGTTTTCCGCATAGTGTACATGCGATCCGATGGCTTGGCAAGGCGGAATGGGAGGATCGCTCAACGGATTTCCGTCAGGTCCGAGAGCGGCGATCGGGTCATGCCTCTGCGAATCACGCTCGCTCAAGCAGGGGCGCTTCCCGGATTCGGGGCCGTTCTAAGGAAAGCGACCCCAAAGAGCATACCCAGGGTCAGGTCGATCAGGCCGAGGGTCAGGGTGACCGACGACACACGCCCGCTTCGATAGAGGAGCAGGACGGCGATCACGAACGCCGACTTTTCGACCATCGCAGGGATCATCAGGGGGCGGAAGCGCACCGGGTCGCTGGCGGTCACGAGGAAGGCGACCTGCCAGGCGACGGTCAGTCCCAGAAACCCGTAGAAGAACTCCGGGTGAGTGACAGCGGGTGGCTGGTCACGCCCGATCCGGTCCTCCAGGAAGTACATCGGGAGGATGACCAGGAGCCCGTAGACCCCAGCGATGCGAAAGACCCGCCTAGCGAAGACCATGCCCTTCCTCGTCTCCTCATGGTTCTCATTGTCGAGGCGTGATGCTACCTCGTGTGCAATCCAGGTCATCGAACAACTACGATAAACCAGGAGAGGTGGACCCGTCCAGCGAACGAGCGTGTGCCCTCTTGAGGGCCACCGGCGTTCGACCTGTGCAACGGAGGCTATCGGGCAGCCCGTAGCGGAGCGGCAGAAGCGTCACCGGTGAGTTGGCGCTGCCCGATGGAATCGAGATGGTGATGCCCGGTGATCACACGCCGCTGGACGTGAGCCTGGACAAGCCGATCGCCCTGGAGGCCAGGAGCCGTTTCGCCATCCATGAGAGTGGCAAGACGGTTGGCTCCGGGGTCGTGACCGAAGTGATTGAGTGACGTGTCACGCCTGGTGGCCTAGCGGTCGGGAAGCGACCGCCGCACGGCGTCGGGGCCTTGTCTGGCTTCGGAGTTTCACGTTCGTGCGGCCAGATCGCCTCACCACTTCTTGTAGGGCAGGAACTTGCCCTCCATCGTGACCCGGACCCGATCGCCCCTCGGGTCGGGCACTCGCTGCACGTCCATCGTGAAGTCGACGGCGCTCATGATCCCGTCCCCGAACTGCTCATGGATGAGCTCCTTGAGCGTCGTGCCATAGACCTGCACAATCTCGTAGAGCCGGTAGATCAAGGCGTCGGTCGGTGGGTTGTCTTTGAGCGATCCCTTGGAGGGGAACTGACACAGCGCCTCGCCGACCTCCGTGCTCAACCCGAGCACCTCGACGGATTTGACCGCCTCGGACTCGTCCATCATGGCCTGACCGAGCAGTGCGGCGGTCGTCCAGACCACATGGCGACCAACCGCATCGGCGATCTGCTGCCACGTCAGACCTCTGGCTTGCTTGGCAGCAAGAACCGTCTCGGTGCATTCTTCCCGGTTCATACATAACTCCCGTTTCGTTTGGCGAGTCCGCTGCAAGTACATCTAAGCGACCTTACTTCCTCGGGTCCGGGCTCCAATGACCTTGCTTGAGCTTCTCGTACTTCATAGTGAGAAAGTCCAGGTGCTCCCCCTTCGACAACGCTGCCTCGAAGACCTTGATCACCAGTGGCGTCTTTCGCCTCTTCATTGCTCGGTCCACGAGCTGAATGATCCGCCGCCTTGCCCGTGATCCATCTGCTCGGCGAGGTCCTCGAACTCGTCGAACCGCTCTTGCTCGGCGATCACCCGCCCCAAGATCGTCAAGGCCTCCTCGTTTTGGTGATCCAGATCATCCTCAAGCAGTGCTGCGACTTCATGGCGAAGATGCTCTACGCATATGTCAGCCTGACGCTCGTTCAACCCTCGGAAATAGCCCTCGATCACCTTGTCCGTCAGCCCGTTGTCCTCCCAGATCAGGAGATCCAGAAGGTCCGGGAAGAACACCGCATCATCGATCCCGGTCTGGTCAGGGCGGATCTTGAGGTAGACAGTGAACCCATCGTTGAAGCTCGTCCCAGTGACGCCAAACGAGTCGTTCGTCTTCTGCATGAGTTCAATGATCACCGTCATCAAACCCCGCAAGAGCGATTGTGCTTGAGCCGCCTTGCCTGCTGCGATCAGTTTCTTTGCCTCTTCAACATAATCGTCGAGGATTTCAGAGACCCGAAACGACTCATTCTTTGAATAAAACCTCCGGTGTCGAAAGTGACTACCGATCCTCTTCGCATAGGACTCTGGCGAGTCCGGGAACTTGTCCCAGTAACCACGCAGGGCATGGATTGATCGCCGCTTTCGTGGCGTATCCATCATCGGTTCCGACAAATCTCGCTCACGGTAGATGGTCTGGCTCATCCTATCGATCGCTCGTCGCTTCTCTTTCTTGGCTAGATCACTTGCGGCGAGAACGATGTCAGCGGGGATGATAGACGCTTCGACCAGACGGCGTTTGAGATCACGTATGTGGCATCGTTTGCACTCGGTGGAGTGACGGTCGAAGAACTCACCTTTTTTCGCCTTGATCTCATCAGCCAGTCGGTCTAGGTCGCCATCGTGCATAAGCACGGCGACAATGCTGAACCACAGATCCCAGTAGCTCAGGTCGAGTGATGTGCCTTGGGCGGTTGGCAGGGACAAGGCAAGGTCGGTGCCAAGGATAGTGGGTCTCTTCGGAGCTTTGGGTGCTGGCACTTGGCTTGGCGTGTTCTCCTCCGATCTCTTCGCTCTCTTTGCCATCTTATGATCTCTCGGTCTGGCATTTCGGATCACTCTCTTGGTTGGCATCGACCCAGTTGCGGCACTGAGGCATCCCCTTGTCGAACATGGACAAACCGACCTGTGAAGCGAAACGAGCCGCACGCCTCACCCTGGTTCCTGGGAGAATAAACGCCCAATGTCACCTCCAGAGCTATTCAGATTGCTCGATCAGACGAGAGACGAGTCCGCCAGGTATGAGTTGAGGCTGGAATCTCAACACCCCGGCGCTCGTCCCGATCAGTCCTTCATCATCTTCAACTTTTTCCAATCCACCGAGGGCAGCACGACCGACTCACCCGGACCCTCACCCGTGCCCAGCCGACTCATAGAGACGAAGCAGTTCTGAGACAGGAACCAACCCATCTTTTCCTGGTCGATCGCACCATCGGTGTACACGTCGATGGTCACCGGCACGACGAGCCGATACCTGGTCAGTCCCTTGCAGCGTTTCCTAAGAATCCGCCGCATGTCTTGAGTCACAACCAGCGAATCGGCATAGGTCAACGCTTTTCGCTGGTTCTTGGCGAAGCCTCTCCCGGTCCAATACCGCCCCCTCTCATCCTGGATGATCCATCGGAGCCATTGCGATTCAATAAAGGGAACCGCAACCAACGCTGGCTTGTTCTTCATGGTGATCCCCTTGTCGTCCTCCTCGGCACCTTGCTCGCCGTCTCGGCTCAAGGTCTATCCTCCTGTCTATCATCGTGGGTGTCAGTTCGTGTGCGGGCTGATTGCCCTATATATAAAGGTCTGGACCGACGCCTACAGGCAGGGGCATATGGGCTCGCATGAGACTTGAGACTTGTCGGCTCCAAGCTCATACGAGCACGCAGGTTCCACCGCAAGCAGTCGATCTCAAACCTCTTGTCTCACCTCGTTTTCTCCCCTCCTCCGCTTCTAACTGACACCCCCGAGTGGTTCGTTGAAACCAACGATCACCAGGAGGTAGTCATGGTTACGCAAGAAGAACTTCGTGAGCAGATCACCGCTCAAGTCATAGCAGCCTTGGAGTCTGGTGACGTGCCGCCGTGGCGACGACCCTGGCGACTTGGCAAGCATGCTGGTCCTCCCGCCAACGTGCTCAGCAAGCGAAGCTACCGTGGATTGAACCTGCTGCTCCTTGACGTTGCGGCAACTCGGCACAACTTGTCCTCCCGCTGGTGGGGAACGTTCAACCAGTGGCGACAACTGGGTGGCAGGGTCATGCGGCGACCTCCTCATGTCCCCGAGGGCAAATGGGGAACCCAAATTGTCTTCTGGGCTCCGGTTGTGAAGACCATCGAAAACGAGAACGGCTAAGTGGAAGAGGATCGGTTCTTCTTCATGAGAACCTACACGGTCTTCAGCGTCGATCAAGTCGAAGGGCTTGACCATCTGCGAGCCGGTCAACCTGACACCGGCGAGAACCTCGTCGTTGATTTCCAACCCGCCGAAGAGGCTGTGGAAGCCAGTCTGCTCGGCATGGGACTCGGCTTGCGATACGGCGGGGGCAAAGCGTTTTACTGTCCCAGTCAGGATTATGTTCAGATACCCCCGAAGGCAACGTTCGAGTCTCTCAAAGAGTACTACGGAACCGTCTTCCACGAACTCGTTCACGCCACGGAACACGAGTCCCGGCTGAACTGGAGCCGGAAGGACAAAGACAAAACCTATGCATTTGGCGAGTTGATCGCAGAGTTGGGCGGCGTCTTCGTCTGCCGTGAGTTGGGAGTTCCTGCGAGCGACGACCTGACCAACCACATCGCCTACCTCGGCAACTGGCTGCAAGCCATGAAGAACGATTCCCGGTTCATCATCATGGCATCCGCACAAGCCAGCAAAGCCGCTTCCTATATCCTCTCATTCAGCCGGAAAGAGGAAGCAGCGGTCGAAGCCGAGGGCGAACTGGCAAAGGTGTGATCAGAATCCCACCCTTCCTGACCGGGGGTATGACCCGCCCCCGGACTCACACATTTTACGATATTGGTGACACACGTACAGGTCGCTTCCCCAGCCCAAAGTGAGGCGACCTTCTCCCTGACACCCCCTGGGGTGATGTCCCGATCGTGGGCAACCGGACAAGGACGCCTGAGACGATCAAGTGGCGGCTCGGCTTCAGCACTCATTAACCAGCATGAACCACTCCCTGGCTGCGCAGTAGCGGGCGGAATTCTGCTGCCAAATCGAACGCTCGAAACCGCCTTGGATCAGCAACGGCGGTCCCTGTCCGGTCTTCTCTCAACTGACACCAACGAAGCCGACGTGAGACAAGACGACCCAGCAAACGGAGACAGCCATGAGCGTGGGTGAAATGACTCTGGAAGTCGATGCCCTGCCTGAGATTGGCGACTCGGCGTTCTACCGTGCCGCTTGCCCTCAAGCCCGAAAGCAGCGAGTGGCTGTCACCGAGATATTCGCCAATGGGCGAATCAGGGTTGAACTGCCTGACGGCACCTGGAAAAGCCTCCCCCGCCAGTACCACAAGCGGGTCCAGTATGAGCGCTATGGGTTGGTCAGGATCGAATAACAGTCATCGCTGTTGCCTGAGCAGACACCGACGACATGAGAGTGGACAAAACCGACTCCCCTCTCAACAAGTACCCATAGGGGCGGTTCACGCTCTCCACGGCGTCATCAAGTTCCATGAGGAACTCTTTCATGAATTCATCGGGTCTTTATCTTCGTATCGAGAGGTTGAAGACAAATAGGCGCAGACCAAGCACATGAGGGTACAACTCGCAGCAGCAGTCAGAAGCACGACACCACTCTCACCCCCCTTAGCCCACACGATGACTATTGGAATGTTCAAGAGGGCGACCAGGAGCAACACCACTGGAATGGCGATTGGGTGGGCCGCATTCACCGTCCAACCCATCCACTTGACATGTTTCGGTACGATCACTCGTGGATCTGCCCTGCAATAATAGACGCCCCACTTCCGATTCCGTGGATCTTTCCAGCAGGCTTCGATTTCTTTTGGAGTCATGGCGTCCTCATCCATCCGGCTTGTTGTGGTTTGCAGCGGATCAGTTGGGCAGTATAGGTGGCGACTCGCCACTCACATCTCGCCTTGCTAGACCTGAAACACCTCCCACATCAGCGAGCGTAAGGAAACGGATCGTCAGGATCAAGGCTGACACCGGCGAGAGGGGTGTGAAAACGATCACCCTTACGATGGAGAGCAGAATGAGCATTGGTGAACTAACCCTGGAAGATGCCGCCAAGGAAGCTGCTGGGAACTGGCAGCACTTTGATTCCTTTGTCTGGTGCAGAGAACAAGAGATCGAACAGCCAGAGGATTGGGCGATTATCTACACGCACAACCGTGATAGCGGTCTCCTGGACCAGAGCAACGCCGATGCCATCGCCGTAGCGATGGAGCCGTTCACGGACGGAGACGACCCCGATGTGGTGATGGAATCCCACGATCACTGGGCGGTCGGTCATGTCGATGGCTTTTCGATCAGGGTCTATCGAAACGGCGAGATCACCGAAGCATTCAAGTCGTACCACGGTCTATGCGAACAGTTGGACGGCTATCCGATCCTCGACGAAGAGGATTACTCGGAACGGGATCTTGAAGCGACCCTGGAAAACATCAGTGACGCCTCATGGCGGGTCAAGCACGAGTACACCATGCCTGACGGCTGGGAGAGCCTGGTCTTCTCGTGGTTCTGGGACCACCGTCAGAGCGCCGTTGAAAACAAGGACGATCAGGGCGGATACCCTCAAGAGGTTGACCTTCGGGCAGCTTTCGATGCCTTGGGATATGAGCGAGTTGAGGACTGACCTGACCGACACCCACGAGGAGGATGTGAAGAACATTCTCCTCGCTGGAGCAGATCCATGAAAGTCACAGCATCCTGCAAGCTCAACGACCACGACCTGACCAACATCCCCGTGTTGAACCCCGATGGTTGGTTTGGCAAGACCTGGCTCTTGGAACTTGGCGGCTGCTACACGCCGCTCTTCTTGGTCGTCGAAGCCGACAGCATGTCGGACGCCATCGACGAACTCAGTGATGACGAGACCTTCGGGCACCAGATCCACGTGCTCGATGAAGACCTCGGCGATTACCCAGAGGATGACAGGCAATACGACGGCAGCGGCAGGGTCATCGACTTGGATCACCTGATGATCTACGGACAAGAAGGTTCCGACCGGCCATACTCCGTCAAGTACCACGGCGAAGGATTTCCCGACGAGGGCATCGACCCTCGGGCGTTCCGGCACCAAGACGACGACTGACACCAGCGGGGTTGCTGAGCGAACGGGGCTGGCTGTGAGGTAAGCCCCGATCCGCCCGTCCATCAACCGTGGGTTCGCCCCGACCAGGGAATCCCGTCCGAGTGCGAGGGCTGGCAGGCGAACCAGAACGTCACTCATGCCGACGACGGTGCTTCCACCAAGACAGGAGCATATCGACGATGCTCACGACCCTGATCTCTACTTTGAACCGAGGTCGGTGGATCACTGTGAAGCCTCCCGAATTAGCCGTTCGATCCCACAACCAATGTAAAAAGATCAGCCCGCTGTCCGCAAGCCGTTCTGCCCATCCGCACGCCCCGCCGTAAGCGAGCCAAACCTATCCTGTTCTGTTCCGCATCGGGCAGATCACGCAAAGTGCAAATGTTGGACGAGGAGATAGCCATGCGAGTCAACGCTGACCGATCAGTCTCTTATCGCCGGTTCCGCTGGCGTGAGCGCCGTTCACGCCGACGCAGGCTCAACAGCCGAAACCATCGGGATGGAGCCGAGACGAGCGACGGGCAAACCTACCTGACACCACCGATCACCGCATTGAGCAAGACCTCTATCCCTGGAGACCCACATGGCATTCACCTCAGATACCGGCGACCACAAGGTCACCAGATCCGACGTTTACCTCGTAGACCCCACGGCACTGATCGTGGACTGGCGGAAGAACCTCAGCCGCAATGGCGAGGAGCCACCCGTTGACGAAGCCCTCAAGAACCTGGCTCGTGACATGATGCCCAAGAAGGGTCAGGGTGATGGCGAGGAAGGCTCCTCCGGGCAAATCAACCCTATCCTTGTCCGACCCCTCTCTGATCGTCGATTGGAGGTCATTGGTGGATTCCGCCGCATGCGGGCTGCCCTCTGGCTCAAAGAGTCAGGCACTTGCCCAGACTTCAAGGTCAAGTACATCGTGAGCCGCCTGTCTGATGCCGAGGCGGCTCTGGTCAACCTCTCCGAGAACATTCAAAGAGAAGACCCGAAGCCAATTCAGTTGGCTCACGCCGTTCGGTCGCTCACCGAGGACTACGGACTGACTCTCAAGCAAGTCTCTGGGCGGCTCAAACGGTCTGAGGCATGGCTCTCCAACCTGCTCAACCTCGTCATGCTTCCCACGCATATCCAGGACAGCGTGGCGAAAGGTGACACCCCCGTATCTGCTACCTTGGAACTGGTCAAGTTACCCACCGACAAGCAGGTGGAAACGTTCAATGACCTGGCTGCCAGCGGTGAGAAGATCACAGCCGCCAAGGTACGTGAAAAGCGTCAGGAGGCTCATGAGACAACAGGACAAGGTGGTCCGGTTCCGAGGACCGTCAAGCAACTCAGGGCGTTCCTGGAAGGCTAGACCGGTCCCGCCGATCCCGGTCACAGGCTCGCCAGTTATCTCCTGGACTACCTGGCAGGCAAGAAGTCCGACGACAACCTGA
The DNA here is from genome assembly GCA_963797295.1 of uncultured Planctomycetaceae bacterium. Classification (GTDB taxonomy): domain Bacteria; phylum Planctomycetota; class Planctomycetia; order Isosphaerales; family Isosphaeraceae; genus Aquisphaera. The sequence goes on along the minus strand of CAWCPP010000044.1, from coordinate 176,308 downwards.
ACAAGTACTGGGATAAGTCGTTCAACGAAACCTCTGGGTGACACCGACGAATGGCGGCAGGAGAGAAGCCCCCCAGCCAGAGACATGAAGATGGGTATCACGATGACCACTGCCATGCTGACCACTCTGACCCTGATCGACCCCGACCAGGAGGACACCGCCCAGGTCGATGAAGAAATGCCCACCCTGACGGCTCTTGAAGAGCGGCAGAACCTCTTGGCTCATCACGTGCGGCTCGTCGCCCGCAGGCTCGTGAATGGGCTCTTTGTTTTCGGCGCATGCGGTCTGGGCAAGAGTCAGACGGTACTGCGGACCCTTGCCGATGAGGGTTTGTCACCGGTGCTGATCAATAGCCACATCACGCCCCTGGCTTTATACACGACCTTCTATCACAACCGGCAGGGCAAGGTCGTCTTCTTCGACGATGTTGACAGCATCTTCGGTTCCATGTCGCACCTTGGCTTGTTACGGTCGGCGCTTTGGGGTGATCCCAGGATCGTGACCTATGGGTCCAGTCAGTTGGACGAGTTGCCTGGCTCGTTCAACTTCGAGAGCCGTCTGATATTCAGCGGCAACGTGATCCCTCGCCGAAACGATGCCTTTAAGGCGGTTCTCAGCAGGTGTGACACTTTCCAGCTTGATGCGACTCAAGAAGAGGTCATTGATCTCATGAGGTCGATCGCATCGGCTGGCTATGAGACCTTGAGCCCAGAAGATTGCCAGGAGGTCGTGAGCTTCATCGAGCAATACGCCGACGATTGTGCGATCTCCCTACGACTCTTGGAGCCCAGCTTCCGCAAGGTGATTTACGCAAGGTCAGAGGGGTTGGATTGGCGTCCCCTGGTCATGACTCAGTTGAAGACCCTTGGCGCAAGAACGACCCCTCCCGGACCATCGATGCCAAGGCTCAGGAGATTCGATCACTTCATCAGGCGATGGAGCGGCACCCGGACTCGGTGGCTGAGCAACAGGTGTTCTGGAGCCGAGCTACGGGCAAGAGCCGAGCATCCTTCTTCCGCCTGCTTGCCAGGCACCGTCCACGCTGACCAATGGAGTTGCCCGCTGAGCGAGCAGGTGAAAGGTCTGCTGGGCTTACAGAATGACTTGCACTGTGAGTCGGGCAATGAGGAGAGCCATGAGCACTGTGTAAGCAATGCACAGGGTGGCACCCGTCACGGCGAGCTTACGGGACCAGCCAGATGCTCCCTTTGTCATCGAAACAGCCCCAATGGCGATCATCGGGGACAACGGCAAAAGCCAGAAGAGGGCAACGCTAAGAATGGCTAACAGCTTCGCCATTCGCCTCCGTACCGCTCCCGCAATGGTGTTCGTGACGCAAGCTCCTCATGCCAGAACAGCAATGAAATCAATTTTGGCAAAGCCTACGACATCTGTCAAGTGTCCACCCTACCAGATTACCTCAGCCCACCTACTGCCAAGCATCTCGGTGGCGCATCGGTGCGACGGATGAGACTGAAGTGACACCATCGATCCTCCCGTTGAGAACAGCCACCCTCATCAACAGGAGGATTAGAATGACAACACGATGCGAACGGCGTGGGCAGGTTGAGATCGGCGTTATTGACCATGACGGTCATGTGTTCGCCGCCTTTGGCTCATCAACCAACGGTCACAACGTAACGGGTTATACCCGGCTTCGTAATGGGCAGATCGCTCTGACACGGTGGGACGGCAGCACCATGCTCGCCTGCCGAAGCCAGGTCGTCCGTGAATACCACGATGGCTCCATCTCCGTGATGTTCCACCTGACTCATCGGCGCTACGTCGTCGGCTATGCCTTGGGCGACGATGGCATGCTCTTTCGTGGCGAACTCCTCACCCATTGCTCCGATGACAGGGCAAGATACGAAACCGTCACACTCGCCGAGTATTGGTCAGGCATCGACCAAGAAGACGAGGCTGACCCCTGGCATGGCGAGCCCGATGAGATTGATTGCCCCAACTGGTGAAGGTCACAGGTGTGGGCGGTGTGATGACCGCCACACCAGACACCCCCGATGACGCTATCAACAACCACAAGTCCCAAATGGAGAGACCAGATGAGTCAAACTGATACGAAAAAGTTCAGCCTTGGGAGGATCGTCTCCACCCCCGGCGCTCTGCATGCCCTTCAAGTTGCCGGTCAATCGGCAGGTGAGTTCCTCGCCAGGCACGTCACCGGCGACTGGGGCGACCTCGACGACGATGACAAGAGCCTCAACGACGCCGCCTTGATCAACGGCAGCCGCCTTCTGAGCGCATACCAGACCCGCAAGGGTGAGAAGCTGTGGGTGATCACCGAGGCGGTCAACGAGGTTGGGCTGCGTTACTCGACCTGTTTGCTCAGACCTGACGAGTATTAGGGGCCACGACTTCACACCCGTCTCACAGTGACACCTATGGGACGGATGTGAGATCGCACCGAGCCGTGGCCACGGGGACGATCACTCATTGCACGGCACTGTCTCAGGATGGGCCTTCCCCCTCCACCACTGACTGATCAAACCCGCAACCAAGGCTGGAACCATTTGGAGGGCGGTCAAGTAAGACATGCCTATGCCAATTCTGCATGTCAAATCAGCCGCCCCGTTCGACTGAAACCTTTTGGCGGCAACTAGTGGTGTCAGAGTGTGAACCATGTGCCTATCAAGCGATGGGGCAGCCTGGACGCAAACGGCGACAAAGATCAGGTGGCCAACCCAGCCGACGACCTCGAACCCGGTGAGAAAAGGAAGCTCTCTCTCGTGTTGCCTTCGCCGTGGAAGCACGAGCAAGAGGCCAATGACCAGGACAAGTTGCATTGGCAATCCACCGAATGCGAGAGAGTACACGGTCAGAGGAGACCCCGCCCGTATCGCCACGCAGTCCAAAGCGACAATGGAGATGATCGCCATCATTTCTGCGATCGAAAAAGACGGGCGTTTCACGGCATTTACCCTCTGATTCATCCAGCGTATCCGAGATCAAGCCACTGTAACCCGGACGACAGGCGGCTGCGCCCGACACGCAAGTTACGCCAAGTCGGTGCATCAACCGTGGACGGGGATCGCTCAGCCGGGATGTTCGAGCGGTGGGCTTCTCCGTTCGACCACTACCCGATAACGCCGAGTAACCAGACCACCGAGCATGGCGACGACTAGTTGAGGCGTGGTGAAGAGGACGATGACGACAAGCCCGTGGACCGCATGGGCGTAAGGGTTCTGGCTGATCGTCTCTGCGAGGTATCCGTTGACGGGTGAAGTCAGCCAGCAGGCTGCAACGAGAACCGTGAGGACGGTCCAGCCGACGATCTCGAAGCCCACGAGGAACGGTCTGCGGCTCTGCCCGCCGTGGCGACCGAGCACCAACACGGGGACCACAAGCAGGATCGTCGCCATCGGGAGGGCGAGGAAGACCACCGAGACGGAGAACACATCCCGGCTGTCCAGGATGCTCCTGACCGCAAGGCAGTCCAACGCTAGCGCTAGGACGAGAACCATTAGCCCAGCGAGCGAAAACCTGAGTCGTTTCACGGCGAGGCTCCACACTCGGGTCGGATAAGGATCAAGGTCATTCTAACCGACACCCACGAGATCAGCGTGAGATCAACATCCTGAAGCTCGAAAGGAGCAAGAATGATCGACGAAACCGAGGATATCCGCAAGCAGATGCTCGTGGAGATTAACGCTGCCCCTGGCAGCCGTGAGTACCTGGAACACAAGCACGGGCAAGTCTGGACCACCTCGGAACTGTCCGCTGACTTCGACGTGCTGGGCTTTATGGCTCCCCTCGTCGTCGTGAGAAGGAAGTTCGACAACCAGAAGGGGAGCCTCTGCTTCCAGGCATCTCCCCGCTTCTACTTCGGCTTTGAGCCGCACCGCCCGTGACACCACGGAATGGGGCGTCGAAGATGACGCCCCTTTTTTCCAGGAGAGCAACCGATGGCAGTGGCGCTCTTGACGACCAACAAAGTCGAGTCGATCTTACGTGATGCAGTGGACAAAGGCTGTTACGTGGAACACAGCAAGTCTGATGGAACAGCCAAAGCGTTTCACAGCGGGGACTTGGTATTCCAGTCCATACAAAAAGGAAAAGACAGACTTTGGATCTGCCGGTTCGTCAACACGGAACACATCACCTGGACCGGCACGACGACAGGCTGACACCCTCGACAACGGCAGGACGGGACGCCTGCCCGATTTCGCAGAATAGTCAGTCCCCGAAATGATTCGCCCCTTTTGGTTCCCCTGGAGACTCCGACATGACCGAAAACCCCGCCGATTGCGGATCACAAAATGGAAAGGCGAAATCACGCAAGGCTCAACTCGTCGCCCAGATCGCCCGGTTGATCAAGAAGGAAGGCTTGGACTATGGGGGCTGGCGTTATATCAGCAAGCGGGTCAGGAAGGTCTGTGACCTCCGACCCGAGAGGAAAGGGCGTCGGCTGCCCCGTGTTCTGACCACGGACGAATTCAGGCGGTTCTATCAAGTCGTTGATCGTGCCGAGGATGTCCAGCACGCCCTGATGCTCAGGCTCTTGTTCTTCACGGCGGTTAGGGTCAGCGAACTCTGCAACTTCGGTATCTCCGATGTTGACCTCGAAGTCTGCAAGATCAGGGTGAACCAGGGCAAAGGCAGCAAGGATCGCTACGTGCTCTTTGGCAAAGGCTTCGCCACGGCTCTGAGAACCCACATCGCTGCCCACCCGAACAATCGCTGGCTCTTCCAGACTCAACGGCATGGCAAGTTCAGCACGAGGAGAGTCCAGCAGATCGTATCGAAGTACGCCGAGGAGGCTGGCGTCAAAGCGACTCCTCACACCTTCCGGCATCAAGCAATCACTTGGCTGACCCGCCATAGCGGTCTGGCTGATGCTGAGCTTCAACTCATCACGGGACATGCCCGGAGGGAGACCCTGGCGGTTTACCAGCACGTGGCTCTGGACGGTGATCTGGAAGCCAAATACCAAGCGACGATGCGAGAGGTTGAACTTTGACAAGGTACTGAGTCAGATGACTCAGATAGCTGGCTGACACCACCGGCTGGGGTGCAGTCAACGATCCTCAGCACCTCAGACCGGAGTCAAAGCCATGTATGTCTTGACCCTGACAGCGGACGAACGGCGGGCATTCGACTGGGTTGGCTCTCGCTATAACTCGGGCAACGTCGCAGACTTCTTGCTCGATTGCATCCCAGATGACCGTGAGTGGGGCGACGACACTGATGCTACGTTACCCAGCGAGTCCGCCTGGTCTGTGAGTTGGAGCCTGCCAAGAAGGGGCGCAGGCTGCCCCGTGTGGCTAACCGTGCCTCCTACTCATGCTCCGTCTTCGCCGTCTGAGTCAAGTAAGGTCGCATCTCTCCTTCAAGTTGCTTCCCGAACTGCATCAGCCGTTCGGCATAGGACTGTAAGCTCTTGTCGTCTTCGGCGTGAGGCACCCACTCGGGCACTTCCAGAGCTATCCCTTTCTCATCCAACGCCACGTACACGATCACACAATGAGTCGTCGGGGTGAATTGCCGATCCTTTGGATCGCCACTGCGCACATTCACCGCAATATGCATGCTGGTTCGCCTTGTATAGATCAGTTGAGCATGCACCTCCACAAGACTCCCAATATGTATGGGTTTATAGAAGCGAATGCCGCCGACATACACAGTGGCACACGGATACCCACTCCACCCTGCGGCACAGACATACCCCGCTTCATCCATCCATTTCATTGCCGTCCCTCCGTGGACGTTCCCGTAGATGTTTATGTCGGTCGGTGCGGCGAGGAATCGCAAGGTGATTTCTCGAACCCGTTCAGAAGGTTCAGTCATTTCTATAACCTTATGTTAATGTCCGATTTCTACCCGCTGAGAAAGACGACGTGCGGCAATGTCAGAAGCCGTTTAACGATGAAGATTGTCTCGACTTACGATCTACACGGTACTGAGTCAGATGACTCACTTGCCCAAATGACACCACCGGCTGGGGTGCGGAGAACGACCTCAAGCACCTCAGACCGGAGATTCAGCTATGTATGTCTTAACCCTGACAGCAGACGAACGGCAAGCATTTGATTGGGTGGGTGATCGTTATAACAGCGGCAAGGTCGCCCGGCTGCTGATCGATTGCCTTCCTGAAGATCGTGAGTGGAGCGATGACGCCGACATCACGTTCACGATTCCCGAGCATGTCGCTTGGGAAATCAACGAGCTTGCCCAGGAGGAGGATTACTCTTGGGCATGCTTTGCAGCGGCGCTGGCTGCCAAGCTCAATAACCTATGCTGGAGCATCGTCTGAGCCGATCCGTTCCAGCACCAGAGTTACAGGCGGGGCATCTGTTACGTTCCTTGACGAGCCCCTCGGACTGAGAATTGCCTGGTAAACCTCCCGCCTGTGAACCGTGACTTCCTTCGGGTGCTCAACCCCAAGCCGCACCTTGTCGCCCTTGATCTCGATCACGGTGAGGATGATGTCGTCGCCGAAGACGACGCTCTCGCCCTTCTTGCGTGGGATGACGATCACGGCTGAACCTCCTTGAAGAGTCGTTGGGTGGGAGAAGCCCGATCCCTCAGCAACCAGCCGGAACAAGAGTTGATACCCCGCAAATCTGACCATCCCTCGCCTCGCATGTCAATGGTATCCACCTGACCAGAGCGTCACTGCACCTAATCACATTCATTCATATCCACTTATCTGCATAAACTGACACCCCCGATTGGGTCGTGGAAATGACCCATCTGGTAGTCAGGAGATGCGGCAATGAACACGATCGAAGCGGCACAAGAGCGGTTCGTTGATGTGGCTTATCCGAAGACGTTGAAGGCAGCCCACAAGGCATTCAAGTCTTGGCACGAACCAAAGCGACAGGATGCCGTCCAGGAATGCATGGCGAAAATGTGGGACCAGTGGATTCGGCTCGTGAAACGGAAACGCAACCCAGAGCCATTGCTCAATGGCTTGATCAAGTATGCGATCCTATGGGTGAGATTCGATCGACGACTCTCTGGGCGATCCCGCAACATCGACGTGACCGATTACAGATCACACATGAAGCAGCAAGCGATCAGTGGTAGGGGTGAAGTCAATCCCTCCGATCGCAGCGACAAGATGAATGGCTGGATCGATTGGACTGTGAGTGCCAGGTCGGATGACCCGGCTCTTCTAGCCGCAGAGTTGGAGATAGCAGGGGTATCACTTGAAGAGTTTATGGGCGTGTAGGCTTGATCGTCACGGGGCGGTGGGATCACCTGCCGCCCCTGGCTGGAGCGGAGAATCAGGCTGTTGAGTGACACCGACGAAACGGATGTGAGGGGGCGGCAAGAGTGAGTTGGTTGCAGACGTGTTAATGCAACAATTCCAGGTTTTCTTATGGAAAAAAGGTTCCCTATGGGGGGCAGGAGGAGCGAGACCGGGGGGTGGTTGCCTTTTCTTGTGTCTTCAATTCGGACGCTTTACCCAGGGAGGCTTAAAAGATTGCCCGTAGATCGAAGGCTGAAAATTCCGCCGCTGGAAAATCGCAGTCTGGCAGGGTTCGGTCGGAACCCCACTTGCGACCGAGGCTACATCTTCACCCCAACCATCCGGCTGTTCGTGGAACCGCAACATCATGTCCCAACGCTTCCAGGCGATCCGTGAGTGGGCGGGTTTACCGCCTGTCGATGTGAAGGAGGCACCCATCCTAAACTCGCCCCGATGCAAGACATCCGCAAACGCTTCGGGGACCGCATCCGACAACTCCGCAACGACCGGGGCTAGTCGCAGGAGGAGCTTGCCGACCGGGCAGGCTTGCACCGCACGTACATCGGGTCGGTTGAGCGGGGCGAGCAGAACCTCAGCCTAGTCAACATCGAGCGGCTAGCCGCCACCTTGGGGGTATCTCTGGCTGAGTTGTTTGCCCCGTTCAGCGACACGCCAGCCCCGTCGCCTTGAGTTGAGCCTCACCTGGTTCTCCGACCTTCTCTCCCTCCTGGCACCCCCGAGGGTGCAGGACGACCGCTCCCCGACCTCAAACGAGGTCTGCGAGATTGCCAGGCGGTCTGAGGTGGGAGGATAGGCGTGATGCCGAAGACGTTCGACGATGGGCTGAGGACTGTGCTGGTGATCGCAGAGGCGCTGCGGGACGAGTTCGGCGTGGCGATCGATGCTCACCCAGGTGGCGAAGGGAACGAGGCGGGATCGGTCAACAGGGCGTTCCTGGCGGCAGCGAGGGTCATCGTTTCTGAGGTCATGACGGAAAGGGACGACCCGGCGACTGTGTTAACCTATGTGTAACCGTTCAGGGGCTGGGCGTAGAGATTACCGGCGCGAGGGACGTGAGGAGCGTTCGCGTTCGCTTCGCCTGAGCTAATTTACGAACGCGGCTTCGCGTTGATCAACTGGTGTTGGGGACCAGTGTGGGAGCGGGTTCGCCATGGAAGTTCGCGCGGACGGCTTCGAGGAGGAACTCAAAAACCGAACGGCCTTGCTGGGTGCAAGTGGCGATTGTCGTCCAGATCCGCTCGAGCCAGCGCTGTCCAGTTTCGCTTCGCGAGCCCTGGGTTATGTGTCGGTCGATGACCACGAAGCGAATCGCTTGCTCGGCCAAGTTGTTGGTCGGCTCGATGCCAGGTGTCGTGATAAACCTGATGTAACTTGCACCGTGCTTCCGAAAGCGACGAGCAAGATTGGCCGCGTCCGATGTGCTGGGCACGTCCTTTACGGCTGTTCGACACAACGCCTTGCCAAGGAGGTCTAGCGTGCTTGTGAACGTCTGGGGCTTCATGAGGTCGCGTCGGTGGATCAGATCGAACAACCTGCGCGTGGCCTCCAGAACTCGACGACCATACGACTGATTCTCGGGATTGGGATGCTCGGCCAAGAACTTCAGATCGCGGATCAGGTGGGCCAAGCAGAACTGCACAAGCACCCCGCAGTCGCCCATGTACTTGCGGTAGGCACTGAAGTAGTCACATCCCAAAACGCCGTCAAATTCTCGGCCCAGAACTTCGATCAATACCTCAGAGCCCCGCGACGGTGCGATCTTGAACATGGTAAAGAGAGGGGCACGGAAACACCAAGTCCATATGCGCTTGCCGCAGTCTTTATGCCCGGTCTCGTCCACGTTCAGAAACGACTCGTCGGGGAGGATGCCCAAGAGCCGTTCGTATGTCTCCTTCATGCTCTCGCTCACCTTGGCGATGAGCTTGGCAAGTTGACCGCGACTGATGGTCACACAGGCGACGTCACGCAGGAACTTGCGAATGGTGGAGAATGAGCAATGGCAAACGCCTTTGAGATAGGCCACCAACGCACTCAGACGCGGTCCGACAAAACCTGCCCGGACCACCGGTTCATCGATTGGGGCGAAATGCGTTTTCTTACAGTGAGTGCAATAGCAAGCCATGCCGCGGTGCTCGCTGACCTCGATCGGACGCGGGATGATCTCGACCTGCTGGACGATCCGAGGCAGTTCGTCGCTCACCTCAACGTGACCGCCGCAATCAGGGCAAGCCGTCCAGGAATACTCCCACGTCTTGTCGATCTCATCGAGCGAAAAAGGGGGTCGCTGGTGACGCGGGTGTCCCGGTTGTGCTCCTTGCTTGCGCTTACCTTTTCCCTTGGGGGCAGGCTTTGGCGGCTTGACGATATCGCTGGAAGGTGGCTTGGACGAGGTGGACGAATTCTTCTTCGCACGAGCGAGCTCGGCTTCAAGCTTTTCCTGGCGCACGGTGAGCTCGGCGATCTTCTTTTGGAGCTCAGCACATTGTGGGCAGCCGCCCGGCTTGGGATCGTCCATGATGAAAATAAGCTATCGGTTGACGCGAAATCAGCCAAGAGCAATCGCCGATGCCGTGAACGGCTACAGAAATCTTTACGGATAGACTCTGAGTGCCAGGCTTGCGAGTCGAGAACTGGCTCGACTGATAAAGCGTCGGGGTGAAGGCGCACGGAAGCGAGTTGCGTCCCCGTTCCCGTTCCGTTGAGGCAGCTTGACTTTCCGGCGCACGACCGGCGGTGGTCGATTCACTCCGCCCAGTTCTCGACCGACAAGCCCGGCACCGCAGCCAGATCGGAGTCGGCCGTAACAACCAAGCAGTTGCCCAGCGAGAATGCGATGGCCGCGATCATGATGTCGACCTGCTGCATCGGGCGGCCGATGCGCTTCAACTCGGCGGCAAGGCGGCCGTACTCGAATGCCGCGTTGTTGTCGAACGGCCAGACCCTCCAGGCCGACGGGCCGTCCGCAGCCTCTGCATGTTCAGGTCGCGGGAGGCACTTTGTTCGAGGCCGTAGGCGAGTTCGGCCAGGACCGGGATGCCAATTCCGACACGGTTCCCCCGGGCCACCTCGTGCCTGGCATGCTCGTAGACGCCCCGGCGGCGGTTGATGAAGTCGCCGGCGATCCCGGTGTCCAGGAGGAAACGCCTCATTCCCAGATGCTCCGAAGCCGGTCGCCATGCTCATCGAAGTGAGCCTTCTCCCATTCCTTGCGAGCCAGGCGGTCCGCCTCGATGGCCGCCCTCGCCCCGTCGGTCATCTCGAACGGCTCGATCTTTTCCATAGCGGCCAGGGTCCGCGCGATCTCATCGGGGGTCACCTGCCCCCCATCGTCCAAGGCGGAGAGGCTCACCGGGAGGATTTCCACCTCGGTCCCATCGGGCAGATCGGTCGGCCCGATCACAATCACCTGCCCGTTCCGGATAATCCCCTTGAGCGTGCTCATTTCCTGTCTCCCTCCGGTTCGCCCCGTTCCGACAGTTCGACTCACAATCGCCACTCGCGAGGATTGACCCGCTGTCGGAAACCGAAGCGCCGTTTTCAGTGCGAGACTTCCGGATCGTTCCGAGCACCAGGCTCTCACCACATTGTATCGTCTCCAAAGTCCGCTACTTCGTGAAGCCCGGCACCGTTACGGACTTCTTGCCATCACGGCCGCGTCCTGACCGACGTTCGCTGAGCCAACATGGGCCAGTTATGCATTCCCTCCGACCGTCGGAGCAGATCTGAACAGTTGACTGTCCGTGACCCTCGGAGTAATCGCCGGGATACCATGCAGCCTACTGCGCGGCTGGTCGTTGTGTCGCTTGGCCCCGTTTACCCGTGCAGCATTTTGAATGCCGCATACGATCCTCTGTGTGGACGACTTAAGCAGTTCTATGTATGTGACTTAGGGCGATTCACCTTCACAATGCATCACTGGAAATGCCGTGTACGGTAACACGTACCGTGGGTTCGAATCCCACCCTCTCCGCTTTGAATACGATAGCTATCGTAAGAGCGACTGTGCGGAAAAAATGCTGTGAAGCTGCGCGAGCTTGCTATGGCAGCATTGAGTCGCCCGATTTGAGCAGCGCTCCGACGGTGGCCTCGAGTTGATCGGCCTGGATGCCCCGGGATCGGATCAGACCGTCGCGGTCGAGGATCACGAAGGTCGGAATGGACGTCACACTCCATGCGGTGGCGATCGGGCCGCCGATTCCGTGATCCCACCAGCAGCTCCAGGTGATCGTTTTCTCCCGGATGGCCTGGATGAGTGGCTCTCGCTCCTTGGCTGACTCGACGCTCTGTACCGCGAATGGTTGGTTCTTGTAGTGCACGAGGAGGCGACGGAGTTGCGAGTATGTGTCACGGCATTGGGGGGCCGATACTCCTGTGAAGCTCAGGACAACGACCTTGCCTCGAAAATCGCTGAGCTTGAATCGTTTCCCGTTCGCGTCCTCACCATCGATCTCCGGGGCCAGGCTGCCGACCGCCGTCTTGAACTCGTTCCATTCCGACCGGGCAACCTCGGCGATCGTCCGATTGGGTCGCCCCGGGACCATTCGCTGGTCGTAGAGGATGTCGCCGAACTCGTCGATCGCCCTCTTGAACAGCCGCTCGGCCTCCTCGCTGGCTGATCTCCTGTCCGTCGAGATGAGGTAACCTATGTAGAGTGCGTCGCTGCGCTGGCGAAGATAAGACTCGAACGGCGACATCTTTTCCTTGGCAAACCAAGGATTCACAGATAGCTCTCTACGCGTCGTCAGCAAGTCCGCCAGACCCAGACAGGCCATCCCACGTAGGTCGCGATTCGTGGAGTGTTCGAGAAGCGTCCGAAGAAATTGCTCTGTCCAAGGCGACGGATATTGCAGCGCACGCCGGCACAACTCGCCAAGTTTCTTGTCGTCAATCGTCTTGCCTTTCGCCAGCAAATCCAGGGCTCGAGTGTACGGGGTTACGAGCTGGCGGTCGTGGACTCCAACGGCGAGCGACAGTCTGACGATCCAGACGAGAGCATCCACCGCCGCAGGGTCTTCCGGGCTGGCCTCGGCCAGCTCGAGATACCGGCTTGCATAATTCCATCCCGGCCAGTCGCGATACCTGGCTTCCAGCAGGGCCACGGGATCTTCAAGCTTTCCTCCACCATAACGTTGTTCCCAAGCCAGCGACTCGGCCTCGTATTCCTTGACCAGTACCTCGTAACGTTCGCGGAGAGTCGGCGCAGCCGCATCCTGCGCGTTGAGCGACGCTAGGAAGAACGGAAAGGCAATCACGAGGATTCGCATTGCACTGCTCCGGAAAAGGTACTTGCAATCGCGGTTGTTTTTCATATCACAAGTGTCAGAGGATTGGCAAGGCCATGGCTGTGAAGAGGACTCATCGAACGCAATGACGGCCCAGGATGAGATAGGGGTCGCGTGCAGGAGTCTCTCAAAACGCAAGACGGCACGGGATGGTTCTCGAGATCCTGGCGCGATACGATGCGGACTGTCGTGAACTGCAATGGATGCGGACCGACGTCTTTCCAGCCGCTGCGAGACGGCGCCACGCCGGACCTTCACCCTGAGCCCGGTCCACGATGACTGGCCAACCGACAACGTGATCTTTGTTGATCGTCCAGAGCGATTGCTTGCCAGAGCCGTTCCACGCCCTGACCTTGATTCAGGGGGCCCGTTCAGGTGCTTCGCTCAATGAAAGGGGGGCTGAGATGAGAACCCGTGCGCTGGCTTCATGTCTCTCGATTGTCGCCTTCGTGATAGCCGGGACGGCCGCGGTCACATCGGCAAGAGAGTCGCAGCCTGCTGGCGAGCACGCTCTCTGGAAGGTCGGCGTCAAGGACGGGGCCACCGCAGAGTTCGCTCTCGCGCCTGGTAACTACGCAGGTTATCGGGATGACGGTTTCTTTGTGGTCGGCCGGTCCGATCCCAAGCGCGATTGGCCGTATGTGCAGCCCGGCCCCGGCGATGCCTGGTCGGGGAACCGCAGCCACAGCTTCACCGTGGTTTTCGGCGTCAAGGCCCGTCCATCTGGCAGCGGAACCTGTACACTCGAGATCTCCCTCGTCGATACTCATTCCCAATCGCCACCGGAGCTGAAAATCGAGCTCAATGGCAATGAGCAGAGTCACCGGCTTGAGCCAGGCGGAGGAGACGACTCGATCGCGGGCCGGTTCACACAAGCGAAGCACGCTCGCATCGAAGTCTCCTTCCCGCTTGTGGCTCTGCGGCAAGGTCAGAACGTGCTGACCATCTCGACAGTCTCCGGAAGCTGGCTGCTCTACGACGCCTTGGAGTTCCGGACGCCAGGCAAGGTGGAGCTCGCCGGGGCCGAGGGAACGGTGATTTCCGGGCTCGAGATTCTACCCGGTCTGAAATCGCGGCAGGGCAAGCTCTACCAATCGGCGCGTTTGAACTTCCTTCACCTGGGCGATGCCAACCCCGAGCTTCTCAAGATTGGAACGGAGCCGCCGATCGAACTGGCGATCGCGCAGGGCTCACGGACAGCCGAGATCGAACTACCCGATGTCGACAAGGCACAGCCTCTACGCGTCGCTATCGAGGCCGCCGGGAAGACGCTCGCCACGCGCACCTTCACGCTCAAGCCCCGGCCCAAGCTGACGATCTATATCTTGCCCCACTCGCACACCGACATCGGTTACACAGAGGTCCAGACGCGGATCGAGCAAAAGCAGGTGGACAACCTGCTCCAGGGAATCGCTGCCGCCCGCCGGACGGCGAGCTATCCCGAAGGTGCGCGGTTTGTCTGGAACGTTGAGGTCCTCTGGGCGGCCGATCTTTTTCTCCACCGGCTCGACCCTGCACAGCGGGCTCTGTTCCTCGACGCCGTGAAGCAGGGACAGGTTGCACTCAACGGAATGTATCTGAACGAGCTCACGGGCCTTTGCCGCCCCGAGGAATTGCTCCGCCTTTTCCGCTTCTCCACGCAACTGGCCGAGCAGACCAAAATGCCCATCGAGTCGGCGATGATCAGCGACGTGCCGGGCTATACCTGGGGAACGGTCACGGCGATGTCCCAGGCTGGAATCAAGTACTTTTCCACGGCCCCCAACTACATCGACCGGATCGGCGACATCCTGCGGAAGTGGGAGAACCGGCCTTTCTACTGGGTCTCACCGTCCGGCAAAGAGAAGATCCTGGTCTGGATTCCGACCAAGGGCTACGCGATGTCGCACATTGTTCAAACGCTGACGCCACGATTCGTCACCGACTATGAGGCCGAGCTCGAGCGGACGAGTTACCCCTATGACATCGCCTACATTCGCTGGTCAGGGCACGGCGACAACGCCACACCCGATCCCGCCATCTGCGAGTTCGTCAAGAGCTGGAACACGGAGTACGTCTGGCCGAAGTTCAAGATTGCCTCGACCAGCGACGCGTTTCGAGCCCTGGAAGCGCGGTACGGCGAGAAGCTGCCGCGGGTGCGTGGCGACTGGACGCCCTACTGGGAAGATGGCGCCGGGTCGTCCGCCCTGGAAACTTCCATCAACCGGACGAGTGCCGACCGGCTCACCCAGGCCGAGAGCCTCTGGGCCATGATCGACCCTGCGAGCTACCCCGGGCGAGCCTTTGATCAGGCCTGGCGCAATATTCTGCTCTACTCGGAGCACACCTGGGGTGCCTATTGCAGCATCACCGACCCGGCGGTGCCGCTGACGCAGGATCAATGGCAAATCAAGCAGTCGTTCGCCGCACAAGGCAATCTCCAGTCGCGAGGTCTGGTAGTCCAGGCACTGGCGAAGCGCGAGTCGGCCAGCGATCCAGGAGTCGCCAGCGCGGGCATCGACGTTTACAACACGAACTCCTGGCCGCGAACCGACCTGGTGACCGTGCCTCGCGGAATCTCCGAGCGCGGCGACCGCGTGGCCGATGACCAGGGCCGCGCGGTGTTGTCGCAACGGCTAGCCAGCGGCGACCTGGTCTTCCTTGCGGCGGACATGCCGCCGCTGTCCGGACGGCGTTACACGCTTTCACAAGGTACGCCCCACGCAACGGCTGGTGCTTCGGTAAAGGACCTGGTTCTCGACAACGGGCTGGTAGAGGTCAGGATCGACCCGCGGACCGGCGGGCTGAGCGAATTCCTGCGGCGGGACATCGCGAGCAACCTCGTTGATTCGTCTTCGGGGCACTCGATCAATGACTACTTGTATCTCAAGGGCGATGACCTTGCTGGCGTGCAGGGTACTGGGCCGGTGACCATCAAGCCCGGCGACAACGGCCCGCTGGTTGCATCGTTGATCATCGACTCCGACGCCCCCGGCTGCCATCACCTCCGCCGCGAGGTGCGCCTGGTTGCCGGGCTCGATCGCGTCGAGCTGATCAATACGGTCGACAAGCAGAGGCTGGCCGCCAAGAGCTACGTCGACAAGGACGGCAAGGAAAGCGTCAACTTCGCCTTCCCCTTCCATGTACCCGACGGCCAGGTGCTGCTCGATCTGCCGATCGGGGTCATGCGTCCCAACATCGACCAGATGCCGAGCGCCTGCAAGAACTGGCTGACGGTGGGCCGCTGGGCCGACGTCTCGAACCGCGACTTTGGCGTCACCTGGGTCACGCTCGACGCCCCGCTCGTCCAGCTCGGCGGGTTGACGGCCAGGCTGCTCAACTCGCAGACCAATCCCGAGGCCTGGCGAAAAACGATCGAGCCGACTCAGCAGCTTTATTCCTGGGCCATGAACAATCACTGGCACACAAACTACCGCGCTTATCAAGAAGGCCCGACGGTATTCCGTTTCATCGTGCGACCGCATCGTCAAATTGACACGGCCGAGGCTTCGCGGTTTGCCATTGGCCTGAGTCAGCCTCTGGTTGCGACACCTGCGCGCGGGCCAGCTCCGAAGGCGACCCCGTTGTTTCAACTGTCGACCGATGACGTGCTGGTCACGGTTCTCAAGCCCAGCGATGATGGCAAGGGCTGGATCGTGCGGCTCTATGGTGCCTCGGGCAAGGAACGCCAGGTCGGATTGACATGGACCGGCCGCGGGCCAGTCAAGACCTGGGTCACCGACACCAGCGAACGACCAGTCACGGAGCTTCATGAGCCGGCGACAGTGCCAGGTTGGGGCATCGTGTCGCTTCGGGTCGAACCTCCGACGTGAAAGTGCGTTTTGTCGTCTCTGTATGATCACGGCTCATGTGTCATCGAACCATTCACCTCGATGGGAACCAGGACTCCAGAGTAATGGAACGAGAAATGCAGTCGGGCCTGCGGTATGTCGTCATGGCGACGGCCGTGACGGCAATCGGCGGTTACCTCTTCGGCTATGACACGGCCGTGATCAACGGAGCCATCTCGTACCTCAAGGCGGACATGGGGCTGGACGCAAGGCAGGAAGGAATGGCCGGGGCGAGCGCGATCCTCGGCTGCATCCCCGGAGCGATGTGCGCGGGAGTGCTGGCCGATCGGTTTGGCCGCAGGAAGATGCTCTTCCTCTGCGCCGCGCTCTTCGCGGTCTCCGGCGTGCTGTCGGCTCTACCACGGACCTTCGAGCAATTCCTCACCGCACGTTTCTTGAGTGGGTTGGGGATTGGAGCGTCCTCGATCATCTGCCCGGTTTACATCGCCGAGATTGCACCGGAAAAGTGGCGCGGGCGTCTGGGCACTTTGTTTCAGCTCGGGATCGTCATCGGCATCTTCCTCACGCTGTTCATCAACAAGGTGGTTCAGGGGCTGGGTGACGAAGCCTGGAACACCACCATGGGCTGGCGCTGGATGCTCGGGCTGGAAGCCGTCCCGGCAATTATTTTTCTGGGACTGCTGTTCACAGTGCCCGAGAGCCCGCGCTGGCTGGCCCAGCGCGGGCGGCTGGCCGAGGCGCAGGGGATTTTTGAGAAGGTGGATGGGCCGGAACACGCGGCTCGAGAACTCGCCGCGATCGAGGCCGCAACCGAGCAAGAGGAAGGCCGCTTTTCCGAGCTGTTCACGGGCATCTATCGACGCCCACTCGTGATCGCTGTCTTGCTGATGGCTTCGTCGCAGTTTTGCGGGATCAACGCAATCATCTATTACTCGTCACGGATCTTCGCCTCGGCAGGGGCAATGAATGATGCCGCGTTCACGTCGTCGGTCTGGGTGGGCCTTGTCAACTTGCTTTTCACCGGCGTGGCCATCGGGTTTGTCGATAATGCCGGACGCCGACCGCTGTTGCTTATCGGGACGGCAGTGCAGACGATCTCGCTGGGTGTTGTGGGCTGGATGTTCCACAATCACGTGGGCGGGATTCCCCTGCTGGTCGCCATTGTGGCGTTCACCGGGGCATTCGCGATGGCCCTCGGGCCGATCGGCTGGCTCTTCTGTTCCGAGATCTTCCCCAACAAGGTTCGTGGCCGCGCCATGTCGGTCGCCTCGTTCACAGTGTGGGTCTCGTGTTACATTGTCGCCCAGACCTTTCCGATTCTCAACGACAGCCCCCACGTCGGCCCGGCCATCACGTTCTGGATTTACAGCGGTATCAGCCTGCTTGCGTTCCTCATGGTCCTGGCTTTGGTTCCCGAGACGAAGGGCCGGTCGCTCGAAGAGATAGAAGAGTTGTGGCGGCGGCAGGCACGCGAATCGAACTGACCAGCCGCCGCCCCGATGTGTTGCGGATTCCGTGGACTTTTCCCGTTCAGTTGCTCTGCCCAGGTTTCGTGCTCACCTTGATCAGCACGACGCCATGCCGTGGCACGCGAGCGGAAAAGGCGTCCGTCTGAGCCTCGAGATCTTTCTGCCTCCAGAGGTCCCGTACATGCAGGGGACCGCTCATCTCGAGCTCACTCCACCGAATCGAGACCTGTTGTTCGTCTTCACCGAGATTGAAGAGACCGACGGCCCGAGAGCCGTCTTCCAGAGGCTTGGCCCAGACCTCGGTCTCGTCATGCTTGGAAATCCGCTTCGCCTGGTGGCCGAGGGCGTCTTGGTTGACCTCGAGGACCTCGTCGTTGGTCAGGAGGTTGAGCGTGAACTCATCGAGTTTGGTCAGGTCGCAGCCGATCAAGAGCGGTGAGGAAAGTAGTGACCAGAGGCTGATATGAGTATATTGCTCACTAGCTGTCAGGTGCGTGGGATGGAGTGCGGGGCCCCAGCCGACCCAGCCGACGACGAGCATGTCGGGATCGTTCCACCGACCCGGCCTGGCATAAAGCTCGTGCCCCGCCTGAGCGAAGCCGATTCCTGCCATGCTGCCCCATGAGTCGGTGATGTCGCCGGTGGTTCGCCAGCAGTTGCCGTCGACCTCGTTGCCCCACTCCCAGACGTTATCCATTCCGTACTGGCAGAGGCTGAAGACGATGTCGCGCTTTTGAGCGCGGAGCATCCGGCCCATCAGGTCGTAGGGTTTCTTGTAGTAGGCGCGGCCGGTTCCTTTCTCGACCTCGCCGTAGCTGCACCAGTCGTACTTGAGGTAATCGAAGCCCCACTCGGCGAACCGCTCTGCGTCTTCCTTTTCATGCTTGTAGCTGGCCACGCAGCCGCCGCAAGTCTTCGGGCCGGGCGAAGAGTAGATGCCGATCTTGAGACCCAGGCCGTGAACGTGATCGGTGAGTGCCTTCATATCCGGGAACCGGGGATTGGCATTGATCTTCCCGCTGTCATCGCGATCAGGTCCGTGAAGAGTAGGGTCTTTGTCGTCGTTCTTGGGCATCCAGAAGTCATCAATATTGATGTACGTCCAACCGTGGTCCCGCAGACCGGCCTTGACGTAGGCGTCGGCGGCATCACGGACATTCTTCTCCGTCACAGCACTGGCGAAGCAATTCCATGAGTTCCAGCCCATGGGAGGCGTGAGCGCCAGGCGGTCGCCGACGACGACCCGCAGGTCGCGGCTGGCTGCCCCGAGGCTGTTGGTCACGGTGAGCTTCACGCGGTACTCGCCTTTGGAGTCGATGCTGCCGGTGATAATCCCGGAGGCCGGGTCAAGTCGTAATCCTTCAGGCAGTCCCTCGGCCTGGTAGGCGAGTGGCCGCTCGCCGGTGGCGGCAATGGAAAACAAGAACGGGCTGCCCGGCCGCACCCCGAACACCTTGGCGCCGTTGATCCGCGGCTTCGCGGAGGGCCTGGGAGTGAGCACGTAGACCGGCTCGTGGTACTGTTGAACTTCCGGTTTCGCACCCTCGTAAGTGATGGTCGCGCCGGCCCAGTCGGCGTGGTCATAGGTGATGCCGTCGCCGGCGTCGCCCACCTGAAGAATCAGCTTCTTGACTCCGGATACATCAACATTGATCGCCTTGGCCGGCTCCTTGCCCCGCATGACGCCACTCGACCAGAGTGTCTTGCCATCGGCAATCACACGAAACTCGACACTCCCTTGCCCGTGGGTTTCGTCATCAAGGCCGACCCATGCTGCGAACCGGCGGGCCGATCCTTTGAGGTCGAGCACCAGCCGTGAGTCTGCGTGGGTGCCAAAGCCGTGACTGTAGATCTTGCCGCCGAGCGTGAGCGGATGGCCGTCGACGGTCCTGTCCGCCGACGGGCTACCGTAGCCTTGCGAGGCCGCTCCGAGATCGAGCGCCGAGAGCCTTACCTCATCGCCGACCGCCGCGCCTGTCAGAGTCGTGATGGCCGCGAGCAAGGCGGCCAGGCCGGAAAGACGCAAAGAAATTCGCAAATGATTCATGATCCTTATCCAGAAGGCTGGCTCCGTGAAGGTGGATGGCAGATGGCAGATGGCCGATCAGCTCTGGCGTATGGTGTTGCTGCCTGGTTGCTCCGTGAGTTTCATTCGTTCAACGTAGCTTGCAGGATGACCATGAGCAATAAGCGGGTGCGGCCGTTCCGGGGCGTCAGGAGCCATGAGTGGTGAACTCTGTGGGAATCGAAGCAAGTCCGCTCGATCACGGCGGATCGTATCCTCCGGGATTCCAGGGATGGCACCGCGAGAGCCGGCGCAGACCTTTGCCGAGTCCAAGAATGAGTCCGTATTTCTTGAGGGACTCGACCATGTAACGGCTGCAACTCGGTTCGAATCGGCAGACGTTGCCCAGAAGTGGACTGAGAGTCGCCTGGTAAACGCGTATCAGTCCGATCAGCAGAGCGATGAGAATTCGGCCGGGCCACGATCGCCAGGCGTTCAGGGTCTCGGTGGTCATGGCAGTGTGCCGGCTTGAGGTTTGGATCGAGGAGGCTGCAATTTCAGGCGGCGTGACAGGTCTCGCCCGAGTGTCAGCAGCGATTGACGAGCCACGGCAAAGGTAAGCTCTCCGCCTCGTGGCAGGACGACCAGATCGACGCCCGGCGGCAGCTCGACTTTGCCCAGTCGGAAGGCCTCGCGAATCAAACGCTTGAGCCGGTTGCGTGCCGTCGCCTTCCGCACCTTTTTCCGCGAGACCGAAATACCCAACCGGGGATGATCCAGACCGTTCTCGACGCCGTAAATAATCAGCACATTATCGGAGACCGACCGTTTTCGATCGAAGGCGCGGCGGAAGTCTGCCGGATCTTTGATCCGCTCATACGGCCGGAACGTCTGGTCTTGTGCCATCTCGGTGGTACTCCCACGAGGAACGTCGGGGTAGAGCCTTATTGTGCCGCCGAGTCGGGCAGGTCTCTCGTGACCCGTGATGTAGCATCGCCCGTTCGAGAGAGTTCCGGAAGTGAAACAGCGCGGGGAGGACTGAGGCGGTTGCGAATGAGCTGTGCCCTCCGCCGAAGATGCCAGATGAGCAAGATTCCCAGTATCGCTATGGCAACCAGGATGGTCGCAAGCAAACTACCGACTGCACGACTGAGACGAGGGCGCTCCTCGGGCCGATCGGCGAGGATCTGACCGAGCCGGCTTCGCTTTGGCTGGTCGCCCCCATCGATGGCGCTTGATGATTTCTGGAAAGTCTGGTCAATCATGGGTCTGAGGCCGCGTTTGGGGAGATCGCGTCGAGTCGTCGGCCTCCGATCGGCCCTCGCAGATCTCGCGGAGTTCACTCGCCAGATCGCCCAGTCGATGATGCAGTTCGTTCATCCGATCGCAGAGACCGAGGATCACCTCCACGCCGGCGAGGTTGATACCCAGGTCCCGTTGAAAACTCATGATGGTCCAGAGCCGGCGTACCTGAGAGGGTTCATAACCTTCCGCGCCGCCGTCATGGACGACCCGGACGAGTCCCAGCTTCTCGTAGCGGACGAGCGCCTTGGTCGTGACGGAAAGCTGCTGAGCGGCGAGATCGCGGGGAATGATAGGTCGAGTCATGACCGGTCAGGCCCGGTGGGGCGCTCCATTTCTTGGACGCAGCGTTGCGATACCGCTTTCCATTTGCCTTATGTCTTCTGAAATCAGCGATACCGCTTTTCCATTCATTTGCCGCGGAGGACTGGCCTCTCACCAGAGGCCAGTGCGTGGATTTTGCGGATTTTGGGCCGCGAACTCCTGGATCAGTCGCCGACTCGAGTCGTCGATAGTTCTGGGGACGACAATCTTGAGCTGGACGAAGAGGTCGCCATCCGGCTTGGCTCCCGAACCGCGAACTCCTTGGCCCTTGAGTCGCAACTTCAGTCCCGAGGAACTGCCGGGGGGGATGGTCAGTGACTTCATGCCCTCAAGTGATGGGACGTCAACCTTGGCGCCGAGGATCGCCTCGGAGACGGAGACTGGCACCTCGACCACGAGGTTCCGCTCTTCACGCTTGAAGTAGGGGTGCGGTTCGACAGTGATGACGATCGTCAGATCGCCGCGCTGTGCTCCCTTGGGGCCGGGTTCCCCCTGCCCTTTGAGCCGTAGCTTGGCCCCGGTGTCGACTCCGGGAGGGATCTTGACGACCAGGTTTTCCGTGTTGCCATCGCTGCGCTGGACGTTGATCGAGGTCTCTCCGCCGCGCACGGCGGTCAGGAACGGGATCGTGAGGTGGGCCTCGACCGATCGTCCGCCCCGCGGCTTGGCTCCGCGAGATGACCGCATCCGACCGAGCAAGTCCTCGAAGATACCCGCGCCACCTTCTGCCCCGTGGGGGGCTCCCGCAGGTCCCTGCGGGCCGAAGAACTCGGAAAAATCGATCGTCTCGAAACCGGGCTCTCCAAACCGGGCCGTCCATTCCGACGCACTTGTTCTCGGTCCAGCCGCGGCCATCCCTTCGAAGGCGGAGTTGCCATAGCGGTCGAAGAGCGACCGCTTCTCGGCATCTGAAAGAATGTCATAAGCCTGCTGAACTTCCTTGAACCTCTTCTCCGCGGTCTTGTCGCCCGGGTTGACATCGGGGTGATGCTTCCGCGCCAGGGCGCGATAGGCTTTCTTGATGGCTTCCGGCGTGGCGTCGCGAGCAACTCCCAGGGTTTCGTAATAATCTTTATCGGGCATGTCGGTAAAGGACCTTGTGAAGGCGTGGACCGCAAGGTTCTGCCTGGTTGACCAGTAAATTTGATTCTAGCTACGAATCATCGAGACCTACAAGCACGAGGCGAGTCTGCCGTGGTCGATGACTGGAAATTGGCTTTGATTCCCATTGATGGATGCTGTTGGGTTGCGTCTAAGTTATTGTATTTCAACGACTCATGGCCAGTTCTCGATTGGCTTTGTTCCGACATTTTCCATCACCGCCAACCCGTCCCTTTCCTGATTTCCTCCGTGCTCTTTTCTGGTCATGCCCCACGGTGTCATCAGGTTGTGGCTTGCCGAATGAACAGACTACTCCAGCCTTAATATACGATGGATCGATCCAAGTCGTCCTTGGCTGAGACGAAAAATGTCGTTCGCCAGCGCCGGTCTTTCGCCGTCAAAAGAGCTCAGGGACGGATATGGTATCCGATTTGCCGCGTTTCGACTTGCGCGGTAGGGCCACATATAGCTGTCTGTTGTGTGAAAGCCGCGTTCCCGAGATTGGGGGGATTGATTAGACTCCTGGGGCCATAGATGCCATTGACCAGCTCAAGCAGGACGTGAGAGAGGCTCGGATCGGAGCCGAAGTGCTCATCGATCTGATCGCGCGTCTGAGCCGAAAGCTCGACGCCGCTTACAAACGCATTGAGGAGCTTGAGAATCGGCTTGGGTCGCCTCCTCCAGCCAAGGTCGACGAGCCTTCTCCACGCGAGCGGAAGAGAAGCGGCAAGAGGATCGCGGCAAGAAGAAACGCGAGCGCAAGCCGAAGGGACGACGCGGTCGAGTCAGCACCGACGACAAAATTCGCCTGCCTCGAACGAAATGCAAGTCTGTACCGCAAATCGCGCTCGCGGTGAGGCGCGCGATCGCGTCCGTTGGCTCCTGGATCTTGGGGTCGGACACCCGATCGAGCCGGATGTCTCCGCTGACGTGAAAAACCACGGCGTTCATGGTTGATGGTTCCTTGGTTGGGACGGGGCGGCGGCTCCATGGCGAATGTTCTTGGGATAGCCTCAGGATGATCCGAAATTGCTCGCGCGGAGGAAGTCGATACTTGCGTTATCGACTTCTCATGGTACGTCGTTAACCGTTGACGACCATGCCGCCATTGGGATGGAGAACTTGCCCGCAGATGTAAGAAGAGTCGTCCGAGGCGAGAAAGACGTAGCAGGGCGCGATCTCCTCGGGCTGGCCGGGCCGTTTCATCGGCACGTCGGCGCCGAACTTCTCGACTTTCTCCGGGGGAAACGTGGCGGGGATGAGGGGTGTCCAGATCGGACCTGGTCGCCACGGCGTTGACGCGTATCCCCCGTTCAACGATCGAGCTCGAGAGAGCGAGTGTGAAGGCAACAATCGCGCCCTTGGTCGACGAATAGTCGATGAGCTGCTTGTTGCCCTGATAGGCGGTGACCGATGACGTGTTGATGATGGCCGATCCGGATATCAAGTGTGGCAGGGCAGCCTTGGTTATGAAAAACTGCGAGAAGATGTTGGTGCGAAACGTGCGTTCAAGCTGCTCGGCAGTGATTTTCTCGATCGAGTCCTGGGGGTGCTGCTCGGCGGCGTTATTGACGAGGATATCGAGGCGTCCCGGCTCCTCGATCGTCTGCCGAACGGATTTCTGGCAGAATGACTCATCACCGATGTCCCCGGCGATCAGAATGCACCGGCGCCCTCGCGTTCAACACGCTGCTTCGTCTCGCGGGCGCCGACGTGTTCGTTGAGAGAGAACGGCACAATCACATCCTTCCTTGGCGAAGAGAATGGCCACGGCGCGGCCGATCCCGCTATCGCCTCCGGTGATGATCGCTACTTTCCCTTCGAGCTTTCCCAAGCCCCGGTAAGCACGATCCTCGGATTGCGGCCGGGGATTCATCTGCGACTCGCGGCCGGGTTGCTGGTCCTGCTTCTGGGGCGGAGTCGTGGAAGTCATGATGTTCTTCTCGAGAAGACTCAATGCGGCGAAATGCCGGCGTCTACCGCTGATGCAATCGCCACGAGAGGAGTCCGCCGCGAGATCGTTCGGTTGGCTTGGTGCACCGGATTATTGGGTTTGGGTCCGTCACACCTTGCATCCGGATTCATGCAAGAACGGAGCCGACGTGGCCTTGGAATCGAGTGCGCCGGCTCACATTTTTTGAAGACGTCGGATCAATAGGGAGGCATGCCTCAGATTGGAACGGTCCCCGCCTCATGGGCTCTTGGGGGAGTGTTGCGTTTGTGGCGTCTGCTTGCCATCATGGAGGTCGAGAAGGCCGGTCCAGAAAGGAAAGGAAAGATCTTCGATGACCTCGCAACTCGACCGCTTTAATCCCGTAACGCCGAGCGATGCAGACCGGGTTCTGGCGGCAGAATCGATACGACGCCTGGCACCGCTGGTCAAGGAGTCTCATGAGCTCACGGTACTCGTTCAGACTGCTAACGGCCCCGGCGAACCCCTCGTCCTGCCAGCCCCAGCGGTTCGACTCCTCACGGGAATCCTGGCCGAATTCGCACAAGGTCATACGATGACCGCCTACCCGATCCCCGCCGAGTTAACGACTCACGAGGCCGCTAACCTGCTCAATGTCTCGCGCCCTTACTTGATCCGCTTGCTCGACCGGCACGAGATTCCTCATCACAACGTCGGATCGCATCGACGAATCGCACTCTCGGACCTTCTGGAATACCACCGCAAGAGCCAGTCGCGGAGAGACGCCGCCCTGAACGAACTTGCCGGTCTCGGGCAAGAACTTATCTCGGACGACTGACCGTGGCTACCCTGACCGCGCTGTTCGATGCCTGCGTGCTGTATCCTCAAACCCTCCGCGACTTGTTGCTCAACCTGGCACGGACGAACCTGTTCCGTGCCCGCTGGACCGATCTCATCAATGATGAATGGACGCGAAAGCTTCTGGAGAAGAACCCGGGAAAAGCGGATAGAGTTGCACGGACCCTCGCCCTGGTGAACCAGAGTGTGGAAGACTGCCTCATCACCGACTACGAAGAGATCATTCCGACCCTCCAACTACCTGACCCCGACGATCGCCACGTCCTTGCCGCGGCGATTGTGGGACAGTCTGACCTGATCATCACCCTGAACCTTGATGACTTTCCGCCTGAGAAGCTCAAACCTTTCGGCGTTGAGGCTCAGCACCCAGACACGTTTATCGCCTACTTGATCGGACTGGATCAGGAGGCTGTCTGTGATGCCA
This sequence comes from uncultured Planctomycetaceae bacterium, assembly GCA_963797295.1. GTDB lineage: Bacteria > Planctomycetota > Planctomycetia > Isosphaerales > Isosphaeraceae > Aquisphaera. The sequence goes on along the minus strand of CAWCPP010000044.1, from coordinate 150,609 downwards.
TCCGGCGGATGCGCGAGCGGTACAAGAATCCGCCAATGACTCCGGCGGAATACCTGGACTCTTTGGACAAGAAAGGGTTGACGAAGTCAGCCGGTTTGCTCCAAGATCTCCTGGACTGGATTTAGGAGAAAACGGAAACGACATTATTTTGGACTAAGAAACTATCTCAGAACCAAAGGCCATCCTGTTTCGTACCTGGTAGTGTAAGACCACCTGTGGCCTCGGCCACGCTCATGCGCTAGGAGCAACACGGATGGGACGGACCCAACGACAGGATAAGGCCCCTTGATACAATCTGGGAAATCGACGACGAGCTTTGGCAGCGGATTGAGCCGATCCTCTGGGAGGATGCTCCGGCAACGCCCGAAGCTCATGGCGGTCGCCCGCGAATCGACTGGCGATCGGCCATCAACGGCGTCATCTTCCGCCTCCGATCGGGATGTCAGTGGAACAAACTTCCGAAGCATTTCGGCGACGATAGCTCGGTCCATCGCTGGTTCCAGCGGTGGTGCCGCAACGGGATCTTCGAGCAGGTTTGGGCCGTCTTGCTGGAGGAATGCGACGAGTTCGGAGCCGTACGATTGGCGCTGGCAAGCAGCAGACGGTCGACTGGGCAAAGCTCGATTCGGCGGCGAAAACGTGGGGAAAAACCCCACCGACCGCGGCAAGAACGGCACCAAGCAGTCGGTCCTGGTCGAGCGTGACGGGGGACCACTCGCGGTGGTGATCGCCGGAGCCAACGTAGTAGACCAGAAGCTGCTCGAGGCAACGATCGAGGCGATCGTGGTCGAACGCCCCGACCCCGAGGAAGCTTGAGCAGAACCTGTGCCTCGACAAGGGGTACGACAACCCGACCGGACATGAAGTAACCGAACGGCATGGCTACGTAGCCCACATCCGGCCGATCGGTGAAGACCGTCGCGAAAGCGCCGGCCAGGACGAAGAAAGCCCCGCCGCTGGGTCGTCGAGCGAACCCTGGCCTGGTTGTCGAAGTGCCGAGCACTGTTGATCCGCTACGACAAGCATGACGTTAACTACCTGGGACTAATCCAACTGGCCTGTGGGTTGTTATGGTATCGCCGCGTGAACAGAACTTCAGGCCGCGTAGCAGTATTGAGATAGTTTCTTAGGAACGGTCTTGGGCAGATCCAGCGCCACGCGGGCTGCATTCTCATAGTCGCCCAGCTTCAGATCGATCCTGGCCAGATCGACCATGTGCTCGCCAAGCAGTTGCCTGAAAGCAGATTGGTTCTTGCTGAGCAGAAGAGCCTGACGCCGGTGCTCGACCGCGGCGGCGAGCGCCTGTGAACCTTGGCCAGCTTGCCTTCGTGATCCAAGCATTGAGACCGCGTACCCAGGACAATGCCAGAATGGCTCTGGTAATCGATCGTTGTTCTGGGCAATCGCCAGATTATGGTGGTCCTCGTCCGTTGGGGGACTCGCGGGCCGCAAGGCTCAGGAAAACAGCCATTGCTCCTCGCAGGATTCTCTCTCCCTCCTGCCAGCGGTGGGACGTAACAAGAAGCTAACCCGCCACGCGCATGTGGCCGCAGCATGCGAAATCGCTGGCCAGTGCTGGTAACCGAGCCGACCGAGTAATCGATGGTGCGGTCGCCATTGAGCTCGCCATCGTGCTCGGTCGAACCCTGACTCGATCCGACATGGCAGAGGGTCGCATTGATGTCGGAATCGCCGAGCTTGGCCAGACTTTCGCGGGCGAATTTCCCGACCGGAATGTCAGTGAGACTGCGTTCCACGTTACCGCTATGGGCCTCGACGTGAATCTCCGCCAGGGCTTCGACGACGGCTTTCTGTGCAGCACTGAAGTGCCCCAGCGCGATCAGGTGGTCAGCGAGTGATCGAGACCTGTCGCAGGTCCAAGCGTGAAACGCGGCGACGAGTTGCGCCTGCTGGATCAGGCCAGTTTGCAAGGCGAGCAGTCCAAACAAGAGATCTGTCGAGGTGGACATGAGCAACTCTCGTGATCGGCAGCAGGCCATCGCACCACGATGACTGAATCCCGGACGTGCCGTCCGGTATCAGAATGTGGCACTCATCCATTGTACGAATGATTATCCAGCGCGCCATCATGCAGACGATGGTTTTCATGGGAACGATGCGTCGCAGCAGCCGGAGTTTCATTTCCGGAAGAATCATGGAACTGATCGGCACGCTGCGCCCTCTTATAGAAAAGCGTCGCGGAAGGAGTACTGGACTCAATGGCAGCACGACTGAACGGTGATACACTTCGCTGGCTGGACACCCTTAACCGCCAGGGTTCGTTTGCCGAAATGAGCGATTGCCAGTTGCTGGTTCAATTCCTGGCTCGCGCTGGTGCGGCGAGCGAGGCGGCGTTCGAGGTCCTGGTCCGACGGCACGGCCCGATGGTCCTGTCTCTTTGCCGGGTAGTCCTGCACGATGATCACAGTGCGGCGGATGCTTTTCAGGCGACTTTCCTCGTTCTGGCCCGCCGGGCATCGACAATTCGTGATCGTGACAATCTGGGCCCCTGGCTGCGCCGCGTCGCCAGGCGGATTGCCCTACGTTACCGAGAAGAGTTGGTCCGATCTGCCGCCTTTGAGCAGGAAATCGCCATCGAGGACTTCAGGGGAAACCCGACCGCGGTCGATTGCGTCGAACGTGAGTCGGCTTCCCTGGTCCACGCGGAGATCGCTCGACTCCCCGGGATAGAACGCCTACTTCTGCAACTGATCTACTGGCAGGGCAAGTCTTACGAAGAAGCGGCCGCTCACCTTTCCTGGCCGATCGGCACGGTACGCAGCCGGCTATCTCGCATTCGCGAGCGGCTACGAGGTCGTCTGACCCGGCTCGGGCTGGCTCCCATTCTGGCTCTCACCGGCTCAGTCACACTGGACAAGCCAGCGTCTGCGGGGCAATTACCGGAAATCTTGGTCTCACAGACGGTTCACGCGGCGCCCCAATATGCGTGTGGGACAACAGCGGCCGCCGGACCCGGGATGGTCCCTACGACGGTTGCCGCACTTGTGAACGGAGAACTCTCCATGATGGCTCCAATCTCGTGGAAACCGATCGCGATCCTTATCCTCCTTGGCGGAAGCGTGACCACCGGCGTCGTGGCTTTGGCCCAACGAGGTCCTGACGCTGGACCTGGCAAGGCGGTGATTCCCGAAGAATCGTCGAAACGTGCTGCCTTACCGGCCTCGCAGGTGTCGCAAAAGAAAGTAGAGAGCAGATCTCTGCTCACGAACGGTGGCGTTGAGGAGGCCACGGGCGACTCGCCCAAGAGCTGGAACACTGGCGCTGAGATCCCCGGAGTCGAATACCTGTGGAGCCGTGACAACGGGCATACGGGAAAGGCGAGCCTCTGTCTGAAGAAGACTGCCCAGCGCTATTTCCCTATCGCCCAGTGGTCACAAACACTGGATCGTCAAGGCGACAGTCCGCGCCTGAAGGTTTGGGCCTGGGTCAAGGCGGATCAGGTAACCAAGGCCATTCTTGACGCCCAGTTTCTCGACAGCAAGGGAGACGGGCAACATGCCTGGATTGCCTACATCGGCCCGAAACAGGCTGGCAAGTCGCCCTTTACCCACGATTGGAAGCGATACGAGGGAGTTGTGGCGATCCCGCCGGGAACCGAGCAAATCATCATCGCTCCACAGATCTACGGACCCGGCAAGGTCTGGTTCGACGACCTTGGCGCCGAGTATACAAGCGATCCCGCGATCGATCCGATGGCGGGCAGTTCTTGAGCCGTCGAAAAAAAACCGGAACCGTAAGATCAAGACGCTGAAGCTCGATGCTTTTTCCGTTTCATCCATCGCAGCGACCTCTTGCGGTCCAGCTTATTCCAGATGTCAAAGAACTTCGCGCGTGTCGTGAGAACCGCATCGTGCTGGGTCTTGAGCAAATCGTGAATCTGGCGAACGAGTTCATGGTCTCGCGGATGTTCAGACTGAAACCGCCGAAGTTCGGCGATGGCAACGGTCGCGTCCTGATGCTCGCCGAGGATATCCTGGATCTCAGTGGTCAGGCCGATGAATCGCTTGGCGCGTTTCTCCGTGCGCGAGCCCAGAGTCGGAACGATGAGTTCGGCGGAGTAGCGAGCACGCTTGGCGAGCTTGCGAACGCGGTGAAAGTCGACATCAGGACTGTCCGCGTCGAGCGCCCGGCGCGCTTTTTGAGATTCCGCCAGGCTGTCGCAACAATCGGGGGCAAGGTCTTTCGGCACGGATTCCACGCCTCGTCCCTGACTGGAGGAAACTCGATCGCTACCGCCAGGTCGGTCATTAGTTTGTGATAACGCTCACCTCGAAGGTCATCACCCAAAGCTCGTACATTCTGCGCGTGGCGGTCTCGTAACGAAACGACGAGCGGGGCAAGCGTGCCCTCCTGAATGGTCTTGCAGGGGCTACCGGAGACGTGACCATTATCGTTGGCGGCGGAAGTGGAAGTGGCCAGACCTTGGCAAAGTATGTCCAGATCACGCACATTTCCAAGTTCCGCGGCAAGCCACTTCAATTCCTGCTCGAAGTGTTCACCCCACTCGCGATCGACAAGATCACCTACCGCCCGCAGCTCGCTGCGCAAGCGGCGGGTTGAGGTACGCATGCGATGAATTCCGTCGGGCTCTCCTCGCCTTGCCTCAGAATCAGCGGCCTCAATGCGGGCGATTGCTCCCTTGATTGCCGAGCGAATCAGTTCGGCTGCGGGGAAGTTCGGCTTGATCGCCGGCCGTGCCAGTCTCGCGGGTTCGAGCGGCGGAGCTGGCGGTCGCGTTTTTTCGCGAGCCTCCGGTAAGATCATTCGCTCGACGTTTTTCGCCCGCGGCTGGGCTTTGATACTCATGGGTGGCCAGGTGGGATCTTGGGAAAACCAGACGGGGAACCAGCCCGATCAGCAGGCCCGGCGAACGCGTCTGGCTCTTATTTGGAATAATCCTCACGAGCTATTGTAAGGCCCGAGACACCAGGTTTGTCAACCAAGTGCTACACTGTGCAATCGCGATATGATCAAGGCAATAAATGATTTCCATTATTCAGAAGGCAAGAGCGCTCGAACTGTATCGAGCGTGTCGGCTTCGGCGGCTGTCTTGTCGGTCCGCCAGCGGAGGATGCGAGGGAAACGAACGGCGACGCCCGACTTGTGTCGGTTCGATCGGTTCAACCCCTCGAAAGCCAGCTCGAAGACGAGCTCGGGCTTGACGGTACGCACCGGGCCAAATTTCTCGACCATGTTCTGGCGGACGAAGGCGTCGACGCGGCGGATTTCCTCATCGGTCAGTCCCGAATAGGCCTTGGCGATAGGCACGAGCGAGCCGGTCGCCGGGTCCCAGACGCCGAAGGTGTAGTCGGTGTAAAGGCTGGCGCGCTTACCGCTGCCGCGCTGGGCCAGCAGGAGCACGGCGTCAATCGTGTTGGGCTGCACCTTCCATTTCCACCAGTCGCCGCGCCGTCGGCCCACTCCATAAGCCGCGCTTCGGCGCTTGAGCATGAGGCCCTCCGCCTCCTGCGCGCGGCTCGTGGTCCGCGCATGGGCCAGATCGTCCCATGTCGCTACATCGACCAGGGGGGAAAGGCGCAACCGATGAGTGAGCGTCGGGAACGCGCGGTGCAAATCAACGATGATCTCGGCGAGGGCCTCGCGGCGCCGGTCCAACGGCCAAGTGCGGACATCCTGGCCCACATGCTCGATCAGGTCGTAGGCCATGATGATGACCGGAACCTGGGTCAGGATCGATCGCGTGACGGCCTTACGGCCGATGCGCTTCTGGAGCATCCCAAAGGGCAGAATCTTGGCATCCTTGAATGGCAAAATCTCACCGTCAATCGCCGTCCCTTCGGGCAAGGCGTCGCCAATGGCGGCGAGCTCAGGATAGCGTTCGGTCACCAGCTCCTCGCCGCGCGACCAGAGGAAAGTCTGTGCGCCGCGGCGGATAAGCTGACTGCGGATACCGTCCCACTTCCATTCCGCCTGCCAGGCACTGATCTCGCCCAGTGCCTCGAGTGGGGTTTCGAGCGGATAGGCCAGGAAGAAAGGATACGGCCGGCTGAGATCGGCATCGGCCGGGTCGTGGGCCAGCAGCCGCTCATAGAACGCGGACGAAGGCTCCCATTCGCCCATCAGGCGATGAGCCACGACAGCCGGATCGATCTTGCCAACCGCGCCGATTGCCCGCGTCACGAGCTGCTGCGAGACGCCGACGCGAAATGCGCCGCTGATCAGCTTGTTCCAGACAAATCGTTGCCTCTGATCGAGCGTCCGCCAGGCCGTGAGTACTGCCTCCCGCTGCACGCCCTCGGGCTTGCCGCGCAGCGGCAGCAAACGCTCCTCGACCCAGTACGCCAGGGGAAGTTCGGTCGATTCTCGGGGTGGTGGCAGCAACAGCGCGATCGTCTCGGCCATGTCGCCCACCGCGTCGTAGGATTCTTGAAAGAGCCAGTCGGGAATGCCCGCTTCCTCGATCGCCCAGGCGCGGAGCTTGGCCGTGGGAATCACTTGCCGCGGCTTGCGGCCGATCAAGAAGTAAGTTGCCCAGGCCGCGTCGGCCGCGGTCACTCTGCCGAGGTAGTCGACAAGCGCCCGCACTTTCTCGGTTGTCTTGGTGGTCTCATCGAGGGCGGTATAAAGGTCGGCAAATGCTTTCATAGGTTGTCCGGGCGGGCGAGCCCCACGGCCTCCTGTCGCTTGTCTGGCTCAACCGCGGTGTCGGTCTCCTGAGAGTCATCACCCTCGCCGGTATATCTGGTCGCGATGACCTCGGCATTCTTGCCCGAGGATTGAAGCCAGCGGACGACCACGGAAGTGTAGCCATGAGTCAGCAAGATCCGCTCAGCGCCGGTGGCCTCGATGGTGTGCAACAGGCTTGGCCAGTCGACATGATCGGAAAGTACGAATCCTCGATCGACCGACTTTCTGCGCCTCGTGCCGCGAATCCGCATCCAGCCCGAGGCGAATCCGGTCGACAGTGGGCCGAACCTGCGCATCCAGGGTGTTCCCTGAGCCGATGGAGGTGCCACGATCAACGCTCGAGTCCAGTCGGTCTTTGGCATGGCCGCCGATGCATAAGTCGTCGCCGGCAGAAAAGCGCCGGCCGCGCGATAAGCCTGGTTCATCGCCTCGACAGCGCCATGGGTGAATATTGGTCCCGGCAGGTCACCCGCGGCGGCCAGTCCCGCGAGTATCCTTTGCGACTTGCCCAGCGCGTACGCCAGAATCATGCTGGCTTTTCCGGCTGCCTGATTGGCTTGCCACCACGAACGGACTTCCTCGAAGACGACCCGCTGTTCCTGCCAGCGGTAAACCGGTAGGCCGAACGTGGATTCCGAGATGAACGTGTGGCAGCGGACGACCTCGAATGGAGCACAGGTGAGATCGGGCTCGGTCTTGTAATCTCCGGACACGACCCAGATCTCGCCCCGATGCTCGATTCGAATCTGCGCCGAGCCAAGGATATGGCCGGCCGGATGAAGCGAGACGCGAACGCCGCTGATGTCGATGGACTGTCCATAGGCGAGTGTTTCGATGTCGGCCGCATCGCCAACACGGGCTCGCAAAACCGTGCGCCCATCGTGCGCCGACAGATAATGCCCGCAGCCCCAGCATGCGTGGTCAGAATGAGCATGGGTCACGATTGCTCGGTCCACGGGCCGCCAGGGGTCAACGTGGAACCCGCCGGCAGGGCAGTAGAGGCCAGCATCGGTCGGCTGCAAAAGTTGCGTCTGGTTGAGGCTCATGCCAGCATTATAGGCACGCCGGGAAGCCGAGAATCGCAGTTGCCCGGCATCGCCGATCGGGGGTCTCCCGTACAGCAAGCACGCTCAATAGGGAACACCCGCGAGCCTTGCTGGCTTGAGGGCGCGGGCGTACCACTCGAGCTCGCTGAGAAACCGCGCTGCGCGCTCATGGTAGACTGCGTCGCGAGGATGGCCCTCGTCGTCGAATGCGTCTTGCACATACGGTACCGGGAACAACGAGGGAATACTGGGCGTACCCAACTCGCAGAGCATCGCGCGAATTGCATCGCTGCGCGAACGCCGCCGAAGGCACCCGCGGAGTAGCAGACGATACCCGACGGCCGCCAGAAGTACTCTTCCAGAAAATGGTCCAGGAGGTTGGAGAGTGCGGGCGGGATGCTGTGATTGTACTCTCCGCTGACGATGATGAACGCGTCTGAAGCGCGGAACAATGCGGCCAGCTTTTCCAGGGTTTCAGGCGCCTGGCCCCGCGCGTATTCCTTGTACATCTTCCCCAGCAAGGGAAGTTGCTGCTCCAGGGGGTCGATCAGCGTCGCCTGGTGTCCACGGCTCCGGCAAGCCTCGACGAGGAACCTCGCGGCCTTGATGCCCTGACGGTGTGGCCGTACGGAACCGTAGATGACGGAAAGTTCGAGTGCGTCGGGCATGGGTCGCTTCCTCTCGAGAAGATCAATAATCAAGACATCACCAGTGGGGCATGTACCTTGCGGCTACTGGAGCGGGTGCATGCCGGCCCGACGGCGCTGGTCGTTGACCATGCCGAGTGCCCGGGGTTCATCCCTGAGCAGCTTGATGAGCTGTGAAGGTGAACAGCCAAGTGCGAAGGCGGCCTGTTTCGGATCGTTGCCGGTTTCGGCCAGAACATCGAGGGCTTCGGCGAGCAGAGCCGGGAAGTCCTCGTGCTCCGGGTTGACACTAACCCGGCCGCCGCGACAGCGATGCAGCCAGAGCTCGCTCGGTTGATAGGCCGAGAGATCATGGGCGCCGGCCGTCATTCGAACGTCCAGGGCCAGCTTGAGCCGGAGCCGGAATAGGGCTGCGCGGCGGTTATCTCCTTGGGTGCGCCGTTCGGACGCTTCGGCAGAGATCCCGGTCGGCCGGTGCGTGAGGATCACGGCCGTCTCAACCTTGTTCCGGTTCTGCCCTCCCGGGCCCGAGCGGCGGGTCGTGCGGAATTCGCATTGCGCGGCCAGCGCATCGGGACCGAGCCGGGCGGGATGAGTCCGTTCCACGTCGGGCGATGGATTCGGTCTTGTGATCGCTGGCTGCGTGCTCATGACGTCCATCGTCCGGAAAACGGTGGGACTCCGCAACCAATTCTGGCGATCATTCAGAACGGCTCTCGGTTCCACTTCCGATCGGAGGTCGGCACGCGATACATGGAAGTGTAGTACCCGGCGGTTGCTGCCTCAGATCAATAGGAGTCGCTGCTGAGGGCCTCGTTACCCTGAGTGGTGCTCAGGGCACGCCAGGAAGCAAGGTTGATGGTGTTCTTGACGTACCGGACGCTTCCGTCAGCCATACCCACATTCACACCGCCGGGATGCTGACTGCGTGCCGCGTTTGTAATGGCGGTGATCGACGGTGCCGCCGCGCACGGAGGGTTGTTTTGATAAGGGTAGTTGCAGTAACTCTGACTCTGCATCAAATCGGGGAACTGGCTATTGGGAGCGAGATAGGCCTCGAAAGCGGCGCCCTCGAACCACCAAGAAAAACCGCGGAGGTCAAATCCCTGTCCAACAATCACCTCGGAAGTGATGAGCGTGTTGCTCAGTCCATCCGTGATCGCGCTGATCGGAATGATTCCGCCGGTTGCCGCGGGCGAGTTGGAAGAACCATAAATGGCCGTGATCGGCGATCCGATGTCGGTGAAAGGCGCCCCCAGAAAAACCACCCCATCAAGGCTGGTATCCTGGGTTGCCGAGGTATTGCCGAAGTTGACGACATAGTTTTGAGAAGTCACCGGCCATGAAGCGCCCCGACCAGGTTGCTGTTGCCGCCATCCGAAGGACAATAAAACGTGCTGACACGCGTGGAACTCACAGTCAGGTTGGCTGGTCCCCCGTAGCGAAACGGCGAGTCATAGTTGCCACCCCACACATTGTTGCCGGTGAAGTTCCAGCTATTGTAAAGCGACTGCTGCTCGATATAGGGCATCACGTAAATCAGCCAGGTACCCCAGCAGCAGCCTTTCCATCCCGGAGGCAGCGTGTCCTGGACGCTGGCGTAGTTGTGCATTGCCAGGCCGATCTGCTTCAGGTTATTACTGCATTGCGCCCGGCGGGCCGCCTCACGCGCGGACTGTACGGCGGGCAGAAGCAACGAGATCAGCACGGCAATGATCGCGATCACGACGAGCAGTTCGATCAATGTGAATCCACGTCGGCGAACTTTCATGGTCAAGCTTTCTCCTGGAGAATGGAGAGAGAGAAAACAAATGACCAACTGACGGATGTCTTTCGTCGTACCGTTACTTCGGCAGGCATGGATGCGGAGGATTAGGAGAATTTCAGTCATTCTCGCGACAAATGTGACGAAGGAAGCGATTGAACTCGAAGCACCACGGCGCACACTCGTGAATTCCCCGTGTACGTCCTTGCTGACAACGATTCAGAGAAGCTGTACGCTCACCCACATCGCGGAACGTGAGATTTCAGGCTATGATGAACTTGGGAATGAAAGCCTTTTCTCCGGGGAACGCCATGGCGACTGTACCGACTCTCACGACCACTCATCCGTCTGCACAAGAATGGAAGGACGTGCTCGAGGAGATACTCCCGCCCCAGGGTCGATGGAGCGAGGACGAGTACCTCGTTCTGACCGACCACCGCAACCGGCTGGTCGAGTTCACCGATGGGTTCCTGGAAATCCTACCCATGCCAACCGACAAACACCAGGCGATTCTGGGATTCTTGTACCACGCATTCCTTGCCTTCCTGGGCCCTCGAGGTGGGAGGGTCCGCTTTGCGCCGTTACGGCTACAAATCCGGCCGGGCAAGTTCCGTGAGCCTGATCTTCTGTTGTTGCTTTCGGCTAACGATTCGCGTCGGCAAAACCGCTTCTGGTTGGGCGCCGACCTCGCTCTGGAAGTGGTGAGCGACGAGAAGCCGGAACGAGATCTCGTTGACAAGCGGGGCGACTATGCCGAGTCCCGCGTCCCGGAATACTGGATCGTCAACCCGCAGATCGAAACCATCACAGTGCTTCACCTGCGGGGGGATGCTTATGAAGAAGCGGGGATCTACCGGCGAGGGGAATCGGCGACATCGATATTGTTGGCGGGATTCTCGGTTAGCGTTACCGAGGTCTTCGAAGCGGATTGAATCAAAGTCGGTGTAATCGATCGTCGGGATGACTTCAAGCTGAAGCGATGCCATCGACCCATGAGGCAAGATCCGCGACGGTGGCCGTTCCGGTTGTGCCGAGCTGATGGATGACGACGGAGGAAGCGATTGCCGACAGCTCGATCGATTCCCTTGGTGAGGCGCACGACGCGAGGGCCGTGGCCAGGTTCGCTGTGACCGCGTCGCCGGCGCCCACGATGTCGATCGGTCCGCGGAGCGGAAGGGCGGGAACATGCTCGACAGTTCCGTCCGGGGCGGCAGCGACGATGCCCCGCTCGGACAGCGTCACGAAAACCGGGCGGAGATTGCGGCGGGCAAGGGCCAGCGCTTTCGTCTTGGCTTCTTCCAGAGACGCGGACAGGTGATCGCCGAACATCGCGGCCAACTCGGCCGCGTTCATCTTGAAGCTTAGACCGGGCCAGCCGGCCAAACCCCGGCGCGAGTCGGCGAGGATCGGCAATTCGGGACGAGCGGCCGCTAGCTCGGCGATCACATCGAGCAGAGCGTGTGTGACGACGCCGGTCTCGGCCTGGTCGACCTGTTCCAGGACAATCAGCGCGTCAATCTCGCGAGCAATCGCGCAGGCCATCGGCAAGCTGGCTTGCCAGCGTGGGAGGTGTTGGCGTCCAGTTCTTGGAATCCAGGCGATTGAGCTCGACGGGCTCGCGGCCCGGCTCGAGAACCAGAGGCTTGCAGTAGGTGAACGTCCGTCGCAGGGAACTGGTGACGAAGTGATCGAGCTCGACTCCGGGGAGTTTTCCAAGTTCACGCTTCAACTCGTAGCCCTCACCGTCGTCGCCGCAGAAGCTGACAGGGGTAATGCGTCCGACACCGAGGGAGACCAGGTTATTGAGAATTGTGCCGGCTCCTCCCGGTTGGGCGCGCACACGGACCACGTTATGGACAGGCAAGCCCGTCTCGATCGAGGTTTCCGATCGTGCGGGGTCGATCTCCAGATAGCGGTCGAGGCAGAAGTCGCCGGCAATCGCGATGCGCAACCCGGCGTAGCGTGAGGTGATCGATTGGAAACGCTCGGGAGTCATGCCTGGAGCGCCTGATGGTAAAGGTTGTGCAGGAATGCGGAGTTGTCGCACTGGAGGTAATGCATTGTGCCGCCCATCCGCGCGTAGCTCTTGCAGAACCGAAGATAATAGGCCGGATTGGTCTTGGGCGGTTCACCTTGTGACCAGTCCCAGCCGCCGCCGTCCTGAAGGTCAATCACGTAAATCGTGTGGCCGGAGACGATCGGGCGGCCGTCTTGAAGACGCAGGTTGTTGACGCAACTGAGACTTTTCTCGAAAACTTGCGGTCCCATGATCGCCGAGCCGACCGACAGGACCACTCCGCCATCGAGCGTCTCGATCGAGCCGCCGAAGAGCCGGAAATCGAGCGTGGCGGCCCGGCCGATCACCGATCCATTGTAGATGGGATGATTGGCGATGATGTCATAGCCGATTCCCGGATGCACCGTCATCGGCACCTGGTAGCGAAAAGCCTGGGCCAGGATCGATGCGTCTTTCCAGTTGTGCGTGACCGTGGTCCGTCCCGCGGCAATCCCATGCTGGCGGATAGCAAGAAGCGCATCAGCGCGTGCCGGAGTAAGCCGATGGGCGAGCTCGGCGCGAATCGCCTCTTCCAGCTCCTGGGCGGGTGGAATTGTCGCTCCGTCCTCGGCGATGAATCGGCCGAGCGCCTTCCCGTAGCCCTCGTCGCGCAGGCCGCCGGCCAGGAGGGCGAGGTGAATGTTGCGGCCGGTCTCGTCCCACGAGCCGAACGTACCAGTGGCCACGTTGGCGCGAACGCTCTCGGTGGAGCGGCCCAGCCAGGAGTATTCCCAGTCGTGAATCGTCCCGGCGCCGTTGGTGGCCAGGTGGGTAATCCAGCCCTGCTCCATCATCCTGCCGAGTATGCGCGCTGTGCCGTTGCGCAGCAGGTGCGCTCCGTAGATCAAGACCACGCCTGCCCCGTTTCTTCGCGCCTCGACGATCTGCGAGGCGCACCGACAAATCTGGTCGAGGACAGGCTGCGGACAGGCCGCCGGGGCCGCCTCGGGTGACAGCAGAATGTCCTCGACACGGGTCAGACTGTCGCGCTGGGCCAGCGGGAGCACTTTGAGGCGGCCGAGATTGAGAGGCAGTGTGTTCATTGTCCCAGAATCAACTCCAGCAAGGGAGCGGCATCGCGAAAATCGGGGATGACGACATCGGCACCAACGCCCGCAAGCCGCTCGCGTTTCCACTCGTCCATGTGCCCCGAGCCATTATTGGCCTCGTCGCTGGCCACGGCCACGGCCAGACCACCGACGTCCTTGGTGTTCTCGATCTCGACATAGCCGTCGCCGAAGGAAAGAAGCTGCTCGCCACGAATGCCGTTCTCGCGGATGATCCGCTCGATGACCATCTTCTTGGAGAATGTCTTGTAATCGTCCTGGGCGCCGTAGATCCGGTGCCCGAAGTACGGGGTCAAGCCCAGCAGTTCGGCCTCTTGCTTCACGAAGATCTCGTCGGTTCCGCTGGCCAGGTAGATCGGCAATCCGCGCTTCTTGAGGTTTTCCAGCAAGGGCCGGGCTCCATGAACGAGCAACGTGTCGGCAACGATGGTTCCCTGCCGCAGCCCGTTGACACGATCTTTGATTCGCGAGTCGAGCCGGCGGAGGTATTCGTGCTTGTACCAGAGTGGTTCCTTGGGTTCGCCGCCACGTTCACGAATTCGCTCGGCAAGCTGCATCATCTGGTAGATGGTCTGTTTGCCGTTGAGCCGCATGATATCTTCGAAGGCCAGCCGGGCACGATCGGCCTCGGTCTCACCAGGCAAGGCGGGCAGGACCTCCGTGAACATCGGCACCATCACCTCGGGCCAGCCCTGCCGAATAAGTGACAAGGTCCCGTCGAAGTCGAACAGAACATGACTGATACCAAGGCGAGGTGTGAATGTGGGTTGGAGAATAACCTGACCGCAAAACTCAGGCGTCATCGCGCGCGTGCTCCCAGGGTGAAGGCGGGGCGGCTCATCGTCGCAGCGGACGGTTGTCGATGGCAAAGGCCCGGATCTGGCTCGCTCGATCCGCTCGACCCGCACCGTCGATTGAGCGATCCAAAATCATACCCCGCACGGTCGTTCCGAGGCGATGGGTCTTTGATCAACCGGGAATACAGACGGAATTCCGATTGGCGTCATTGCCGGCCGCCAGAGCGACGACCCTTCAGCGTCGCGCGAGGCCAGCGCCCTTCATCGGCCACGCGGCGGATGCGGGGCGTGGTTTCATCGACGTAGTGAAGCTGGACTGAGCCGTCCATGAGTATTGGTCTGAAATCGACGGTCCATGGCTCCATCCCGAAGGTGCTAGAACGTGAAGTTGCCCCAGCCGGGAACTTGCCCGGGCCCCAAGTGCCCTGTACTTTGGATCATGTCGGCTCGACGGCGGCGTTTTCAGGTCGTTTGACAACGGGGCCGGCTTGGAGGAATCGTTTACGCGGATGGACCGGCCTCGATGGAAACGTCGTTTGATCGTCCTGGCCAAGGCGGCTGTGGCTGTACTCGTGCTCTGGGGAGTGGGCCGACACGTTCTGCGAACCTGGCACGATCTGCGAAGCCACGAGCTGGCGATCGAGCCTCGTCCGCTCTTTCTGGTGCTTTCTGGAGTCGTTTACCTGGCGGGACTTTCGTGCTGCGGCGCTTGTTTATGAAGATGTCCTCAAGGCGAGTGCGACCCCAATCACGAGGTTGGCCGCGTACCGGGCCTATCTGGTCAGCCATCTGGGAAAGTATGTACCAGGTAAGGCGATGGTGGTTGTGATGAGGGCCGGAATGTCCGCGTCGCAAGGAGCAAGACCGGCAACCGCGGCGATTGCCACATTCTACGAGACCCTGATCATGATGGCGGCTGGCGGTTTGATTGCTGCCTTGGGGTTCGCCCTGGGGGGATCATCACCCTCCATGGCTGTGAGGTTGCCTGTGGTTGGAGAACTCAAACTGGAACTGTATCACCTGGCGACTTTACTGGCCCTGGGGCTGGGCCTCGCTTTTCTCGTTGTCGTGCTTCCTGCGTGCTTTCGCCGTCTTTCGCTCATGGTGAGCTTGCCCTTACCCGGCGTCGGTGCCGATGCCCTGCCCCGGTTCTCGTCGGGCCTGCTGTTGCGAGGACTGGGCCGTGGCGGAGTGTCATGGTTGCTGCTCGGGCTCAGTCAGATTCTGGTCGTTCGCGGGTTGACGGCATCGGGCCAATTCGAAGCCTTCTCCTTCTATTGTGTCGTGGTTGCCAGCGTGGCGCTGGCCACGGTGGCCGGCTTTGTGGTCGCGGTGCTGCCGGGCGGCCTGGGCGTTCGCGAGGGCGTTCTCATGGTTGCTCTGGGACCTGTCCTCGGTGAAGATCTTGCAGTCGTGGCCGCGCTGGCGCTGCGCCTGGTCTGGGTGGCCGCCGAGCTCTTGGCCGCCGCAGCACTTTCGGCGCCTTGGTTTCGCTCCAGAGCAGCAAGTCCTTCAAAAGCAAGTTCGGGTCCGGCATGATCACCGTCGTTGTCCCCGTTTATAACGAAGAAGGAAGCCTGACCGCGCTCCATGGCGAGCTTGACGCCGTATTCCACGACTGTCTGCCCGACTCGGTCGAGTTTGTCTATGTGGATGACGGGAGCCGTGATGGATCGTGGCGGGTGCTATCGGACCTGGCCACTCGCGATCCGCGGGTCCAGGCAATCCGGTTCCGCCGCAACTTCGGCAAGGCCGCGGCGCTCACCGCGGGCTTCCGCACGGCCCGCGGCGAGCGAATCTTCACACTCGATGCCGATCTTCAGGATGATCCGGCCGAGATTCCACGGTTCCTGGCCAAGCTCGAGGACAACGACGTGGTCAGCGGCTGGAAGAAGAATCGGCGCGACCCCTGGCACAAGGTTTACCCCAGCCGGGTGTTTAACTGGATGGTCAGCACGCTGACCGGTTGCCAGCTTCACGACCATAACTGCGGCTTCAAGCTCTATCGCAGCGAGGTTGTGCGGGAGGTTGAGATCTATGGCGAGTTGCATCGGTTCGTGCCTGTTCTGGCTCATGCCCGCGGATTTCGCGTCGCCGAGATCGAGGTCAACCACCGGGCGAGGCGGCATGGGTCCTCGAAGTATGGCGTATCACGGTTCCTCAAGGGCTTTCTCGATCTTCTGACGGTACGATTTCTGACCCGATTCCAGCAGCGGCCGCTCCACATCCTGGGTGGTACGGGCCTAGCACTCCTCGGTTTCGGAATCTTGGGGCTGTTCTACCTGGCCATACTCTGGATTCTCGGCTACCGGCCGATCGGCAACCGGCCGATGCTCTTTTACTCGATCGTGCTCTTGGTCGTAGGGGTTCAGCTTCTCAGCCTGGGCATCCTGGCCGAACTGGTCACGGCGTACAGCATCCGCGGCGAAGACACGTACAGCATTGCGGAAACGACGCAAACGCCGGCGCACCCAGCCGCGGCGACTGAGGACCGAGAGGCCGGTTGACAGGGCAGGGATCGGCTTCGATGCTGTAAGGACGATCCCTCAGAACGGCATAGTTCTTGCCCGAAATGTCATCCTGCCACGAGTCTTACGATGCTTGAGCCGGAAACCGAACTTGATCCCCGCCGATCCGAACCACGGCGGTTCGTGGGGCTGATCGTGACCACCGCTGCGGTTGCCCTGGCGCTGGGAGTGGTGCTGAGGCAGCCATCCATGATGGGGGCCAATGATATCTCGCGCTGGTGTACCGTTTGGAGCTTGCTCGAGCGCGGGACCTACATCATCGACGAGTGCCCCTGGCTGGTTGACACCCAGGACAAGGTCTATCGTGCCTCGAGGTGGGACCTCGCGAGTTCGGAACCCGTCAAGCATTACTATTCCAGCAAGCCCGCACTCCTATCCACTTTGATCGCCGGCGTGCTTTATCCAGCGCGGCGGCTCACGGGAATTCCCCTCGACCGTGTCGTACTTCAGGAGCGTGAGGAGCGATGGGTACAAAAGGTCGATGAGACCGCCCCTGATGGAGTGAAAGGTGTTCTCGAGAAGCCGAAGGATGCGGTGAAGTGGTCAGCCCACGTGTATTACTTCAAGGCGGTTCTGCTACTCTTGAACATCTTGCCGTTCTGGTTTTTCTTGATCCTTTACGCGAAAACGCTCGATCGCTACGCAGGTAACGACTGGGCCTGGTTTATGAGCTTGGTTGCCGCGGCGTTGGGAACCTACCTGCTTCCCTTCACACAGACGCTGAACAACCACACGGTCGCGGCGTTCAGTGCGTTTTTCGCTCTCTACCATTTCTTGAGAATCTGGGATGAGGGCAAGCTGTCGGCATGGCGGTTCGCGGCAGTCGGTTTCTGGGCAGGATTCACGGAGGTTAATGAGCTTCCCGCGCTTTCGTTCCTCGTCTTGATCTCGGGGCTCCTGTTGCTACGGTTCCCCAGGCAAACGCTTTTCTATTTGGTTCCGGCGGCCCTGCTGCCAATCGCCGCGTCGGTGGCCGCGCAATACGCGGCGCTGGGGCAGTTGAAGCTGGTGTACACGGAGTTCGGCACCGAGTCGTATCTCTGGGAGGGGAGTCTGTGGAAGACGCCGCTCGAACTCGATGCTCTCAATCTCCCCTGGTTCGATCCCAAGGAGGCCGCGAGACGAGGCATCGTGGGCGAGTCTTATGGCCTGTACCTCTTTCACATGACGCTTGGGCATCACGGATTCTGGTCGCTCACACCGATCTTCTTTTTCTCGCTCGCGGGTCTGACGAGGCTACTCCGCCGCTTCGACGAGCCGATGGCCGCAGTCGCCTGGATGACCGCACTTTTGACCATGGTGGTGCTGGCCTTTTATACCTGGAACCCGCTCGCCCGCAACTACGGAGGCTCAACTCAAGGCCTGCGCTGGTTGTTCTGGCTGATTCCTTTCTGGTTGCTGCTGCTGCCGAAGGGAGTGGAAGCGGGCCAGAACCGAGGCTGGATTCGCTGGTTGAGCTTGCTGGCTCTTGCTGTCTCCATTCTCTCGGTCGGTTACGCGGTGCGCAATCCCTGGACCCACCCGTGGATTCTTGACGCACTGGAGCATCTTGGTGTTTACAATCTGCCGCGCTAGAAGCCGTGCCGTGAAGGACAGGCGGTCTGGCATTTCCAGACCCGAATCAGCTCCGCGCTTCCAGTCGGAAGTTTCGTTGCATAAACCTTTTGTGGCGATTGATCAAGCAACCTAAAATATTTAGAACTACCTTGACCTGGGGATGATGAAAGATCTAGGCTGAAGTTGAGGGAACGCTCGAAAACGAGCGATTTCTCCCGGTCCGGACAGCCTGGGTTGCAATGCTCCCTACAGACTTTGCCTGGGAGTGTTCCGGCTGGGGAGCAACGCGAATCGAGGTGTTGCCATGAACAGGCCGTTTACTGATCGATACGAGGCGGGCCGAGTTCTGGCGGAAAACCTGGGCGGTTTCGCGGGTCGAGCCGACGTGGTGGTTCTCGGGCTGCCGCGAGGGGGCGTGCCCGTAGCCTCTGAGGTCGCCCGCGAACTGGGAGTCTCGTTTGACATCTTCATGGTTCGAAAGCCAGGTGCGCCCGGGCAGGAAGAGCTGGCAATGGGAGCGATCGCCTCCGGCGGTGTTGTGGTCATCAATGATGAGGTGGTCGACGCTTTGAAAGTCCCCTGGCACATGGTCGAAGCCGAGATCGTGCGGGAGCGATCGGAATTGACTCGGCGCGAGCTGCTTTACCGAGGGAATCGCCCGCCGCTGGATGTGACGGGGCTCACCGTGATTCTGGTCGATGACGGACTTGCAACCGGTTCGACGATGCGGGCGGCGGTACGAGCCTTGCGACGAAAGCAGCCGGCGAAGATCAGCGTTGCCGTACCCACGGCGGCTCCCTCCACCTGTGAGGAATTCCAGTCGATCGCGGATTCCTGTGTGGCTTCAATCATGCCCGAACCGTTCCGGGCTGTTGGGCTCTGGTATGAGAATTTCGATCAGATCAGTGATGAAGAAGTTTGCGATTTGCTTGCCCGGCGGGTGCGACCTGTGAATGGTGATCTATCCATGCAATTCCGGGTGCATCCGGCGGAAAATCCGGATCAGGCGGTTCAGAATTGAGCGAACTGCTGGAATGACGTCGGTACTGAGCCGGTGATTCCGACTCGTGCCGCGAGGAGATCATCGCGAGAATTCAGCAGATACGATTGCCAGGGTGCACGTATGAACAATCAGATTGTAGAACACCTGGCTGAAATCGCGATTGGCGCGCGAAAAGTTCGTGGCAGCCTGGTTCTGCCCTCGAATGCACGCGCAGTGGTCGTTTTTGCCCACGGGAGTGGGAGCGGGCGTTTCAGCCCTCGCAATCAGTTCGTTGCGAAAGTTCTCCAGCAATCGGGGTTGGGAACGTTGTTGATCGATCTGCTCGAGGAAGACGAGGCCGAGGATCGCTCAAGAGTTTTCGACATCGGATTGCTTGCCGACCGGCTCCAAGCCGCCGCCGACTGGCTGGCGATTCAGCCCGCGAGCCGGGGCAAGCCGCTCGGGTATTTCGGAGCCAGCACCGGCGCAGCGCGGCGCTTCTGGCCGCTGCCCGAAAGCCGGCGTCGGTCGCCGCGATCGTTTCACGGGGTGGACGGCCCGACCTGGCTCATGAGTCACTTTCTCATGTCACCGCTCCCACTCTGCTGATTGTGGGAGGCGATGACGAAGTCGTGGTCGACCTGAACAGGGAAGCCTATGGCTTGCTACGGTGCTACCGGCAACTCGATATAGTTCCGGGCGCCACCCATCTGTTCTCGGAACCGGGCACCCTTGAAGAGGTTGCCCGGCTGGCGGAGGAGTGGTTCCTCCGTTACTTGGTTCAAGCTCCGGCGTGAGGGCCCTTGCGTTCGCGGCGGGCCCATTGGTATCCGGAGGTACCGCCCATGATTCCGCTCAAAACCATCTTGCATCCAACGGATTTTTCGAAGCCGTCCGAGTACGCGCTGCGGTTTGCCTGCGCATTGGCTCGCGATTATCAAGCGCGGTTGGTGCTGCTGCATGTGGTCGAGCCGCCGGTGTACTACGGGGAGCTGGGGATGTCGGTTCCCCTGCCCTCTGATTTTCTTGAGAGTTTGCAACAGCGCCTGTCGCAGCTCGTGCCCGCCGATTGCGGAATTCGCGTCGAGTCGATCCTCGTCGAAGGGAACGCCTCGCAACGAATTTTACGTATCGCGCAAGAACAGCATTGCGATCTGATCATCCTGGGAACCCACGGTCGCACCGGTCTGTCGCGCGTGCTTCTGGGCAGCGTTGCCGAGGATGTGATCCGACACTCCCCCATCCCCGTGCTGACGCTCAAGACCCCGGCCTTGCTGGAGCCTGGGGCCGCGAAGTCGGCAGATCCGGCCGCAGAAGCTGGCCGTCCCGCCGAGGAGAAGATGTCGCGAAGTGTGATGGTCATCTGACCTTCGAATAACTCCTGGCAGCCTCTTCAATCGGCTGGAGCACGGGTGGGAGAACTCAAAGCCCCTCGAGCTTCAGCTCGTCGAACTCGGTCTGCGCGTCGGATTTCGACCAGAGTCCAATCTTGCCGTGATCGGGAAACGTGGAGTCGTGGACGTCGAGGAGCTTGCCCCCGTCCTTGTAGCAGACAATGTGATCTCCTTTCATTGTGACTCGAATCCGGCACCAGCCGCCCGCGTAAGTCGCCTCGGCGCTCTGAAGTTGGGTGCGTTTGCCGTTCACCACTGTGTAGACCCGAAAATTGTGCTCGAGCGGGTTGAACCGCGCGATGTAGTAATTCTTTGCGTCCCTGGCTCTCCAGATCAGGCCGCCGCCCTGGTCGTTCACACCGGCGATTGGCCGCAAACTTACCGTGAGGTCCATGTCCTGAGTGTCGTGGCCTTCGATCAGGACCATGTTGAAAACCGGGTCGGCATTGCGCGCAACTGCGCTAGCACTTTTCCGCGATCATACTCCACGATTCGCCACTGTCCGACCGCGGACACGAAACCCTTGGGAAGTGCGCCGGTTTCGTCCTTGTCAAATGTCCACGTTGCGGTTTCTGCGGCAACCGCCGGGCATGACGTACACAAGATGCCGATCAATATCGGGCCAGCAAGACAAAATTGTCGTGTGTTCATCGATTCAAACTCCAGGAACGGCAAGAGGCTCGAGCGTGCGTACGTCGGGCGAGGAACGGGTCGTTTCCGATAGGGTCAAAGTGACCTGTGTTCCCTTCCCGGGCTGGCTGGCCACCTCGATGGTGCCTTGGTGGGCCTCCGCGATCGACTTGCAAATAGAAAGTCCCAGGCCGTTGCCTCCGGTTCGACGACTCCGGGCGGAGTCGACCCGGTAGAAGCGATCGAAGATGCGCGGCAGGTGCTCGGAGGCGATGCCGATTCCGGTGTCGGAGACGATCACTTTCGCCTGACCTTTCTGACATTCGACACGAATGCCGATGCTGCCTCCCTCGGGTGTAAACTTGATCGCGTTGTCCAGCAAGTTGAAGAGTAGGCGACGAAGCTGTTCCGCGTTTCCCAGGACGGTGCAGGGCGGCAGGGTATCGACCGTGAGTTCCAGGTTCTGCTCGGTTGCCACGACGCGAATGTCATCGGCCACCGCACGGACAATCTGATCAAGGTTCAGCACGTCGCCGGTGTGCGCGCCAAGTCCGGCATCCTCGCGGAAGAGGAAGAGCAGGGCCTCGCTCAATCGTGAGAGATGATCGATTTCTTCAAGCATGTTTTCCAGACAATCACGGTACTGTTCAGACTCTCGAGGAATGCGGAGGGCCACCTCGGCCTCGTTGCGGAGAATTGCCAGCGGGGTACGCAACTCATGTGCGGCATCGGCGGTGAACCGCCGAACTTCCTCGAACGACCGTTGCAGCCGCGCGATCATTCCGTTGATCGTGAATGCCAGACGCCCGAATTCATCATTGGGGTTGGGCTCGTGCAGTCGGCGGTCGAGCTGGTTTGCCGTGATCTCGTCTGCCGTCGCGGCCATGCGGTCGACGGGGGCGAGGGCCTGACGGGCCAGTACGTAGCCTCCTCCGAGAGTGCAACCGACGGCAAGCGGCCCGACCAAAAGCAGAATGGCCATGAGTTCGCCGAGCTGTTTGTCATTCTCATCGACCGATGTAGCAACCTGAATGAGCAAAGGTACCGTATAGCGGTCGGAGAAGCGGCTGACCATCCGGAACCGCCCCTGATCCGGGACACTGAACCTGTCAAAGACCTCACGACCTTTCTCAGGAGTCCTCGATGGAGGCGGCAGTCCCCGGTCGCGAACTCGGTCGCCTCGCATCCAGACTTTCCCATCGACATCGGTCACCTGGATGTCGAACGCCGGATGTCGGGCGTACTGCCGCTCGAGCCGGTCTCGAAGCACCGAGCGACCCTGCGGACGAGAAAGCTCATCCTCGATCACCGCGGTCTGAATCAACAGACTTTCGTTTGTTCGATTCTGGAGCCCTCGCTGCATGAGCAAATAAACACTGATGCTAAATCCGGCAAGAACTCCGGCCAGCACGGCGCTGTACCAGAGTGTCAGTCTCCAGCGGATGCTCAGCCGCCTCATGCACTATCCCTCAGGGCGTAGCCGACGCCGCGCACCGTGTGGATCAAGGTTCTTTTTTCGGGGCGTTCGATCTTCTTGCGGAGGAGCGTGATGTAGACATCGATGGTATTGGTCAGTGTCCCTGTGCCTTCCTTCCAGACATCGCGCGCGATCATGTCGCGGGTGACGGCCGTGTTCTTGTTGCGTAGCAGGAACTCGAGGAGTTCGAACTCGCGCCGGGTCAGTTCGATTTCCACACCTCCGCGGGTGACCGAGCGAGTGACCAGGTTCATCTCCAGGTCGTCGGCCTTGAGGCAAAGGTCGCGATTGACAACGTCACGGCGCAGACAGAGCGCGGATTCGCGCCAGTAACTCGGCGAAGGCAAAGGGTTTGGCCAGGTAATCGTCGGCCCCGGAATCGAGACCCTGAACTCTGTCCTCGACACCGTCACGTGCAGTGAGTATCAGGATTGGCTTTGTGAATCCGTCACTTCGCAGGCTGCGTAGCACATCCAACCCGTCGCGTTCAGGAAGCATCAAGTCAAGCACGATCGCATCAACTGGCAAGCTCTTGGCCTGGAGGTATCCCTCTTCACCGGTCAGGGCCGGGATCACTTCATAGCCTTCTTCGGACAGGCCTCGTTCCAGGCTTTGCAACAACTTTTTCTGGTCCTCGATCACAAGCAAGCGAGACATGGCGGAACTCCTTGGGCGGATCGATGATTCGATTGAAGAATCTCCTTTGATCATACAAGGTTACCCATCTCGAAGACTCGGGTCATCCACACATTGGTGAAAAGCAGTTAATCTGTCGGGCGAGTTCCTTCAGTCTCGGCGCCGATCCGGCCCCTTTGAGCTACGGCGAAGGTCGACTAAACTGTGTGCTCAATGCCTGGATAGATTGACCGGAAGTTGGTCTGAGAAAATCGGCAAAAGGGGAAGCGACGTGCGGCTTCAAGATCTGAGCTGGCCTGCGATAGCGGAAGTTTCCAAGAAGAACCCCGTGGTGCAACCGATCGCTGCCGTTGAGCAGCACGGCAGGCATCTGCCAGTCTTTACCGATAGTATGTTGCTGGAAGAGGTCATCGACAGGGTAGCCGGACAGTTCGAGGATCGGATTGTATGGGCTCCCCTGCTCTGGCTGGGAAACTCGCATCATCACCTTGATTTTGCAGGCACTCTTTCGGCATCGCCCCGGACCTATCTCGATCTCCTCGGCGACTTGATCGACAATTTTGTCACCCACGGATTTCAGAGAATCGTGCTGCTGAATGGCCACGGAGGGAACATTGTGCCGGCCAGCCAGGCCGTCTTCGAGGCTCGGCAGCGTTACCGCGGTCGCGATGACTTGCTCCTCCTGGCGGCTACCTACTGGTCGCTGGGATCAGCGCCGCCCGGCGAAGATCCCGCGTTTGTTCAGAATCGAATGGGCCACGCCTGCGAATGGGAAACATCCATGATTCTTAACCTGGCGCCCAACCTGGTCGGTGATCTGCCATCGATCGAGCCCGTCCCCTTCGGCAATTCGTTCGAGCCTGGGACACGTGGGTGGATCACCCGGGAACGTAGTGTTCCAGGGCACATTGGCGATCCCCGCCAGGCTAGTGCCTCAAAGGGTGAGACCCTTTTCCGCCTCTTTGCCGGCGATGTCGCCGCGTTCCTCAACCGGGTAATTGCCTGGGACGGGCAGTCCTGGGATGGGTGAAATGGGCAGCGATCTGGCGACTGACGCGTCCGTGGCGGAATACCGTCAGACGCCACTGCGCACCTGGGCCATCTGCGGGCTCATGCTCCTGGCAACCATGCTCAACTACATGGACCGTCAGACCCTTGCCCAGCAGGCGGCCGACATCCGCGGCGAACTTCATCTCAGCAATGAAGGCTACGGTTGGCTTGAGACGGGCTTTGGATTGGCGTTCGCCGTCGGCAGTCTGATCACGGGGGCGATTGCCGATCGCGTCAGCTTGCGGTGGCTTTACCCCGCGATCCTGCTGGGATGGTCAGCCGTCGGGTTTCTCACCGGTTTGGTGAACAACTATACAGAACTTTTCGTTTGCCGGGTCTTGCTTGGCTTTTTCGAGGCCGGGCAGTGGCCCTGCGCCTGGCGGCCTCGCAACGACTGCTACCTTCCGACCAGCGTCCGCTCGGCAACAGCATCCTCCAGAGTGGCGCATCGCTCGGCGCGATCGTCACCCCATCCATCATCCTGCTCCTGAACAACGGTGGGCCCGGCGGCTGGCGGATGCCATTTCAGGTCGTGGGCGCATCGGGCTTGATCTGGATCTTTGTCTGGCTGATGGTGATTCGACCCCGCGACCTGGACATCACGCGGCCGGCATCGTCCAGTCGTGCCGAGGCCGCGTCGGCGATCGGCGAAGAGAGCCGTGGGATTCCAATCCGAAGATTCCTCGCGCTCGTGGTCGTGGTGATCACCATTAACCTGTGCTGGCAGTATTTCCGGGCCTGGATGCCCATGATGCTTGAGAAGCAATACCGCTATAGCAAGGCCCAGACCCAGAACTTTTCGTCGCTCTACTACCTCGTGGCCGGGGTCGGATGTTTACTGGCCGGTCTGGTCGTGAAGTGGCTTGCTGCCCGAGGCTGGCACGTACACCGCGGCAGATGGCCACCTTCGCGGTTTGCGTATTGCTGACCGCCGTCAGTAGCGTCACATCGCTTCTCCCGGCCTCCTTGCTATTGCTGGGCACCTTACTGATGATCGGTTTTGGCTCGCTCGGTCAGTTTCCTACTTACTACGCTTTTACCCAGGAACTCTCCGTGCGGCAGATGGGGAAGATCACGGGAGCCCTTAGCTTCATGACCTGGACGTCCACGGCGCTCGTTCAAGGATTGATCGGCCGCTGGATCGATCGCACGGGTTCCTACTCCGCCGTGACCTGTCTTGCCGGACTGGTTCCTGCCCTTGGCTTGCTCGCATTGATGCTACTCTGGAACCAAGATCGCCGGACACAATCCAGGTCTTGAGAGCACGGGCACATCATCGCGATGGGTTCATCTTTTTCAGTAATTCATGCTGCCTTGCCAGCGTCCGCTCGACTTCACCACGAATGTTTGTGCAGACGAGGTTGCAGAGTTGCTCCACAAGTGGGTCGTCCAGGCGATAATAAACTTGTAGACCCTCCTTGCGACGACTCACCAAGCCTGTGTCTGCCAGAAGCTTTAGATGCTTGGAGACGTTTGCCTGACCGTGTCCCGTCTCCGTGACCACCTGCCCAACGCTTTTTTCTCCGTCCATCAAGGCGCGGAGAATCGCCAGACGCGTGGAATCGGCCAGCATCTGAAATTTCACTGCCATCAAGTCGAGCAGATCGTCGGGTAGGTGATGAGACATTGCGTTGACTTTAATGCTATTCGACTATATGGTTAACAGAAGAGATAGAGGTATTCTATCTGCCCAATCGCGAGGTGCAAGAGCGTGGAACGGAAGAAATCGATGACGGACGCTTTAATCATGATCGGGTTTCTGGCGGCCTGGATCGTCATTAACCGCTGGATATTACCCAGGTTCGGTGTCGCCACCTGAATGAGCGGGACGTGCGCGGTGTCACCGCGCGAGAAAAAGGAGACGGGTCGATCCGAAGCTCCGAACTTGATCACGCCGAATCATCAGCGGGGTAATGATCGATGAGGTGCATCTGTGTGTCGATGCTGGTTATCATGGGTGTTGGCGTGAAGTGAATGATCGAGATGAAAATCAATGACCAGGGGCAGATGGTCCGAGGCATCCCGGGCCAGGCGAGAGCGGGCGATTCGGATCTGGCGGATTGCCAATGCACCTCGAGCAAACGCCTTGTCCAGTGACGTCACGGGCCAGTAGGCGGGGAACGACCGGAACCGCGACCGCGGCGCGGTCAACTGGTGAAAGCCGTGATTTGCGAACGGGCCTGCTGCGAGCGTGTTGCGCCAGTCATTGAAATCGCCCACGACCAGCGTGGGCAGGTGAGCCGCCTGGCGGAACAGATGGTGTTCCATGAGATGAAGCACCTGCCAGTGCCGCTCGCGTTCGGCAAGGCCGAGATGCCAGTGAACCAGATGGAATGTTCCTTCCGGACTGTCGACGACCACCAGTTGCGCGCCTCGGGGCTTCCGCCGCCTCATTCTGAGTGAAACCTGGTGATGCTCGCGGAACGGCCAGCGCGAGAGGAGCAAATTGCCATAGCCGCCGTTCTTCAGCTTGACGTTGAGCTGGAACAGGTGGGCGGTGGCGCGAAAGGCCTCGATGAGCTGGCGCGGTTGATCATCGTGCCGCGTTCGCGCCACGTGGCGGTCCACTTCCTGCAGGCAGATCAGGTCGGGATTGTGCTCCTCGATCACCTGGACAACCCGGTCCAGACGATAGCGACGATCACGTCCGCCGATGCCTTTATGGATATTGTAGCTAAGCAGTCGCATGGTCCACTGTATCGGGCTCGTGGCTTTGGCCTCAGGATGCACCAACGTCGCGCGATTCCTCTTCGCCTCTGATCGAGTTCATGGGGTGGGGGACGTCGTTTCCTGGTCGTCCCTGCGCGATGGACTCGCAAAATTCAAATAGTCTTCAAGCCTCTCACCATTTCCGCTCACAGCCGCGTGGCTGGGTTTTCCCTCTGGATCGCGCTTCACGGGCTGATCGAGTGTGGTACTGGCATGATAGTGGGTGGTGATTCGGCCTTTCCGCACCGACCGGATTCCCCGCAGGATCAGCCAGTGATGAACCGCCCGGTAGGCGAACCAGTAGCCAATCAGGTTGGGGCCCGGCAACGGCCCCAGAAGCACCAGTGCCAGCGGCGCGATGACCGTATTGTAACTCAGGGCAACGATATGGGCACGCCCTCGTCGGCCGAGGTAATCGTGCCAGATCCTGGAAACGTTGGCCTCGGTGCGCGAGGCGGGGTGCTTCAGATCGACGCGCCGGGTCGATCTGAGTCGCACCAGCATCGACTCGTCTGGTCGAGTCATTGAGTGCAGCCAGTCCCAGCACCGCCGCGCCCAGCGGGCGGCTCCGGCATTGGATTCATGAAAGACTTTCTGGAGTCGGTGCCAGCACCTCTGTAGCCATCTCCGGAACCTTGAGCGGTGAGCCGGTTCTGCCTCTCGCGACTCATCGGCTTCCGATTCATCGGAGTAGAAAAAGAACTCCTCATCGTTCACGAGCAGCAAGTAAACCTTCACGACTTAGCCTGTCTGTTCTGGATTCAGCGATCATAACCGGCAGCGATGGGCGCTCGCAAAGCATGAACCTTCGCACGCGATCGAAACCCCGGTCGAAATAAGCGTGTGGGCCGACCCAACCGAGACCCCATCAAACCGGTTTCGATTTGCGTCCGCACCTGTTTCATTGTAGTAGATATAACGTTTGGTGGGATTATGGCTTTCATCGCGCGCTAATAACGGAACCTGGCATGCGATTGGATCATCCGCCCACCTGATTCCGCGAGAGGCAGACGCAATCGGAACAGGCGGTAAGTCCGAGTCTGGCTTTCTTGGGCAATCGCTCATTCCGATGCCCTTGCTGTCCGATGGTAAACCACAGGAATTGGAGACCAGGAATCGCCGGGCGGAGACACCTCGCCCGCGGTTATCGGTGCCAGGTCGCAAGCTGCGATTCCGGGTCCATGCAACGAGCCGGATACGAAGTGAAGATCCGCGCCGGCGGCGGGAAGGGAGTCTTGCCCATGAGTGGGGGCGTTCGACGGCTTTCATTGCGTTTCGTACCGTCCTCCCTCGGAAAGTCCAGGGTAGCACGGGCCCGATACGCGGCCAGGAAACCGGTCCTGGAATCACTTGAGGGCCGGCAACTCTTGACGCTTTACACCGGGTTCAGCCACATCCGCAACGTTCCCACAAGCACCGGCGTTTATTCGCTCCAGCTCAACGGGCCCGGCGTACTGAAGACGGACCCTGCGGGGGGCGGTGCTTTCAACGTGAAAGTCCTGGGCACCACTTCAGCTTCCACTCTGACGATCACGCAGGTTCGACCCCGGTTCCACGTGACCAACGGACTGATGTCGATCGACAAACTTTTTATCCGCTCGGGACAGATCGGGAGCATCGCGGCCAGTCCGGTCGCGCTGGATGGGGCGATGACGCCACTCAGCGCGGGAGTGGGCGATCTCGCGTTTGGTGGCGCTCGGGCCGGGCGCACAGATCGACATCAATGGTAGCGTTGGCACGATGGAAGTTGGATCAGTTAACCTGGGTCCGGGCGGACACGTCGTCATCACCGGTGACCTGAACGGGTCCGCTCAGAGTTCGAGCTCGTCGTCGACAACAACTCCGGCCATGACCATCAGCAGTATGAATCTTGCCGGCGGCCAGTTCATCATCGGCCGCGACTCGCTGGAGCCGATCTCGATAGCCGGCAACCTGACTCTCTCGCTCAACGGTCTGCTTTCCATCGGCCGCGATCAGGCGGGGACTCTGGCGGTGGGCGGTTCGATCATCCTCGACTCCGGCGGCCAGATCAGCGTGGGCCGCAATCTCGCCGCGGTCGCGGTGGGTGGGAACATACTCGTGGACCCGGGAGCGAGTGGTATCGTGGTGGGAGGCAACCTCGATGCCCTGGCCGTGGGCGGCTATTTTCGCGGTCAGGGCTCAGCCACCGCAACCGACCTGGGCGTCGGCTTGAACCTGAGTAACTTCAACATGTATGGTGGAGGCGCAAGCACCAGCCCGGGTGGCATCCAGCTTGCCAACATCAATGTGGGCAAGAACATCGCCAACCTCAATGCCAGCTACGGCATCTTCCGGAGCTGGATCACGGCCGGAGTTTCGATCAACGACGTGACGGTGGGCGCAGATGGCGTGACCGCGGTTTACAACTCCGAGATCGACGCGGGGACGAGCATCACCAACGTGAGCTTGAATGGCGATCTGACGTCCGGCTTCCCGACCGGCGATACCTCGGGTTATCCGACACGGATTATCGCCGGCAAGGTCCGATCCGCGGCGGTCGGCTCCACGCCCGACCAGGGTCTTTATCTGGCCAACGGAACAATCAACGCGTTTGCGATCGAGGGATCGCTGATCAACGCGGTTCTGGCCGCGAGCGTAGCCCCCTATGGCGGCGACGGCAGCCTGCCGCCACCAGTGCCTTATGGTGGTACGCCCCGAACCTCTGGCCCTCCCCCGGCCGGCTTCAGTAACTACAATGCACCCGGCGGCCTGACCGAGACGAGCACCAGCCAGTACATCAAGAACTATTCCATCCGCTCGATCGTCGGAGGCCAGTTCGTGCCGACCGCGGTCTACGATACGGCCATTGACCCGATTATCCATGTCAACGTCCTCGACGGCGGCACCGTCAATGCCACGGTCTCCGGGAGCGTGATCTCGACCCCGCACGACGATACCTTCGACTTCACCGGCGTCTTCGCCGTCAACACCCAGGGAGTCAACGGCGGCCTGGCGCCTTGAGAAAACCCCGAGAGCCTCAGCGTGATCCCTTTTGGTTCTGCCTGTGCTCCGGCGTGACCATTGAGCTGTGCGGCACTTGCGATTAGCCGCTCATTTTCTCGCGGATTCGGCTGAGTGCACCCGAATGTCATGGTCGGTGAACATGGCGTGCTCCATGGCCGGGATCTTGGCCATGTGGCACTTCACGCAGTCACTACGTGGGTTCACCGGGCAGGCGACCCGGCCTGGAATCGGCCGCGTTCGAGGATGGTAGCCGCGACTGGCCTGCCAGGGAGGGCGTTTCCGCAGTGTGACAGGCCAAGCACTTTGCCTCGTAGTAGCCTGGAGTTTTCTCGAGATCGCCGTGAGCGGAGTGACAGGTCAGGCAGTCGAGGGTTTCGCGACTCTTCGTGTAGCACTTGCTCCAGGTCAGCGTTAACGCCTGAAATCGGACAGTGGACGTGGGGTCGTCGAGATCGACCGGCCGGCCGCCGGGTCCATGACACTCGCCACACACGGTCATGGCCCGAGACGTGACTCCCGGTGCGGTTCGGCGTAGTTTCTCGATGGCCAGGTCGGGAAACGACAATTCAATGGCCGCCACATGATTCCCGCCCGGTCCGTGACAGCGCTCACAACCAATTCCCCGATCGGCAGCCTCTGGGCCGGCCTTCATGATCGCAGCACGGTAGTTGGTTGTATGACAATTCAGACACCGGCGCAGTGCATCGTCGGTCTGAGGTTCGCCGAGGTGCATTTCCCAGTTCGCAGGTCTGGCCTTGTGGCCCGGCGTGCGATCCCAGCGCGACAGCGAGGCGTAATAGGTCAGCCGCAGCTCTCGCAGGACGCCCCGCTCGTCCCGGCCAATCGGCGTGAAAGCGTGACGTCCCGAACCCAGAACGTAATCCATCACCGCAGTCATTGCCTCCGCCCCGGATGTCACTCGGAGTGTGGCCGGGGTGGTTCCTGGCGTCACGGCGGCGACGATACGCGGGGTCTCAGGTTCGCTATAGGTTTGTGGGGGAAGCTTGAGTCCGGCCACTTGCTCGGCGTCATGAAACGTTTGAGCGTGACGGCTGGACTGCTGCACGTCATGAATCTCGCCATGGCACTCGGCACAGCGTGCGGAACCCACGAACGGGGATGGCTCGGCGAAGTTGATCAGACCGGCACTTGTCGCCTTTTGCCATGTGGTCAGGGCCGTGGAGCGGTCGCCTCGCTGGAGGGCGGCACGGCTGGCCAGCCACTGCGCTTCCTGGTCAGATGCGAGCTGAGAATCCGCCCGCAAGACCGCCGCGGCCTCGTCGGGCCGATGAATCTGGAGCAAGCCACGAGCCAGCCGCTTCTTGAGATCCCGCGCAGTGAAACCCGTATCGTTCACGTTCGGGTCAACCCGCAAGGCCTGTTGCAGAGCATTGACGGCGGCGGCCGGCTCTGCCTCCGTGAGGCGGGCCAGTCCCAGCATTGCCGCGCCGCGTGACTCCCATCCGGGCAAAGCGCTCAGCCGTTCGGCCATGGTCGCTGCCTCCGCCACCCGGTCGGTCCGCGCCAGCCGTCGCGCCAGTTCGGAGAGCGTCTCGGCGTGCTTAGGGTCAGACTCGAGCGCTTTCCGCCACATGTCCTCACCCTCGGCATACTTCCCCTGGCGCATCAGCCCTTCGCCGAGCAGAAACAGATCTTCGGCCTGAACGTTCCCCGACCCCAAACGGAGGTAGAGCGTCGTGGTCAACGGTTCGCGTTGCAGCCGCGCCGAGGCGTGCGCCATCAGCCGCAAGGCCTCGCGGTCATTGCCGTCTATCTCAAACTGCTGTTCGGCCAGGCTCAGGGCATCGCGCCATCGCCGTTGCTGGTAGGCCCACCGGGCCCGCTCGAGCGGCTGTGCGGACGGCCGCCACGAGCCGGCAACCCAAAGGCCTGACCCGATCAGAATGGCCGTCAAGGCAATCCAGACAAACCGACTGCCCTTCCGCCCTGGAGCAATCCCCACCAGCACACCTCGCTTCCGGACGTGCGAATCGACCTCTCGATTGTCGAGGAGACAACCACCACTTTCAATCCCTGCTGCCGGCCCGGACTCTTGTCTCGTACGTTCGCAAAAGTCGTTCATGCCGGTTCTAACCTGACCACGCCCTTCGGTCCCTCCATCGATGGTTCACGTCAGCGATTCGGATCTTGGTGACGCGTTGCGACACCTCACAGCGCGAGTTAAGCTCGGGGAAAGGATTGAAACCGAGACCATGAGCGCGTCGCGGGTGGTTGACCAGGGAAGGCCAATTCCTCGCGGTCACGCCGAGGACGCGTCGCTTGTCGTTCCGTCCTTGGCCGGCTTCATGGTCGCGCCCTCCCCGCTCGACCCTCCTTTTTTCAGGGATCAAGAACCATGAATCGCCGTGATGTGCTCCGCGTGACACTGGCCTCGGCTGGCCTTGGCTGTGCAGGCGCCCGGGCGCTGCTGGCGGACGAGAAGCGTCCCGAGCTGCCCGATGCCACTCCCCAGAAGCTGCCCTACTGGCGAGGCTTCAACCTTCCGGTCTGCTACCGAGGGCGACGCCGAGAACTGTTCGACGAGCGCGACTTCGCCGATGTCGCCGACCTGGGATTCAACTTCCTCCGCCTGGCGCTTAACTATCACGACTGGACCGATACCCGCGACCCAAGGAACCTCAAGGAGCCGGTACTGAAACAAATTGACCGGGCCGTCGAGCTCGGCAAGCAGCACGGCATTCACCTGCTGCTCGATTTCCACATCGCGCCCGGCTTCGGCCAGATCACCCCGCCCGAGCCTACGAATCTCTGGACCGAGAGCGAGCCGGGAGAGATCTGCGCGTACCACTGGTCGGTCTTCGCCGATCGGTACAAGGGCATCCCGAACAACCGTGTCAGTTTCAATCTGTTCAACGAGCCCGACGACAAGGTGAAGCCGGAGCAACTTCGCCGGGTCACCGAGCAACTCGTCACCGCCATTCGCGCAAAGGACCCGGACCGGCTCATCATCGTCGACGGCCGCAACTGGGCTCGCGCACCCATCACCGAACTTCTCGGTCTGAACGTCGCGGCCGACATCCATTCCTACGATCCTATACCGGTAACGCACTACAAGGCCGAGTGGGCCCACTGGAACGAGAGCTGGCCGGCTCCCACCTGGCCGCTCAAGGAGCGAAACGGCAAGATCGTGGACCGCGAGACGATTCGCCGCACGTTGTTCGCTCCCTGGCAAGAGCTTGAGAAGAAGGGCGTCGGCATGTTCGTCGGCGAGTGGGGCGTTCACCAGCACACTCCGCACAAGGTCGCGCTCGACTGGATTCGCGACATGCTCGGACTCTACAAGGAAGCCGGCTGGGGCTGGGCTCTCTGGAACTTCGTCGGCAGCTTCGGCGTCTGTGAAAGCGGCCGGGCTGACGTGAAGTACGAGAACTGGCACGGCCGCAAGCTCGATCGGGCCATGGTCGAGGTCTTGCAGGCGTTCTGACCGAAATTTTCTGACTCGCTGACAATTGTCATTGATGATAGGCTTGAGAAATGTCATCTCCACGGAAAGGCGACGCCACTGGGGAGAACCCTCGATGCGTTGGGGCCCGGGACCGGTCTTCTTCTACGAATGCTTGGCCATCTCCAGGCGATGGCAGACCTATGCGCTCCGGTCGGCGGGAGTTACCGCGCTTCTGTTCGCGATGGGATTGATTGCCACTTCGGAAGGCAGGGCGCGTGGGGCTTCCTGGCAAGACTACGCGGAGCTTGGCCAGGGCTATTTCATTGCCATGATCGGCGTGGAACTTGCCCTGGTGATGCTGGCTGCTCCGGCCGCCACGGCGGGCGTGATCTGCGTGGATCGCGCCCGCGGCACGCTGGCCCACATGCTCATGACCGACCTGTCCGATGCGGAGATCGTGCTCGGCAAGCTGGCCGCGCGGTTGCTACCGGTGTTTGCCCTCGTCGCCTGCACCTGGCCTGTCATGGCGATGAGCTCTCTGCTGGGCGGAATTGACCCGATCGCATTGACCTTGGCGTTCGCGATCATCATGGCCATGGCAGTGCTCGGGTGTACACTGGCCCTGGCACTCTCGGTCTGGGCCAGAAAGTCGTACGAAGTCATCCTGGCGACTTACACCGTTTTCGTCGTGGGCCTGCTCATCTGGCCGACCTGGTACTTGCTGACGGTGCGTGGGAGTGCCAGCCCGCCACCCTCCTGGACCCTTCTGGCCAATCCGTTCTATCTGGCTTTCGCCCCCTATGCGGATCCGGGCAAGCTCGACTTCTGGCACTATCTCGCCTTCTTCGGCGTGTCGATAGGGGCTTCGGTCTCGTTGATCGTGCTGGCCGTCTGGCGAACCCGCCCGGTCGCCTGCCGGAGTACTTTGGAGACAAGCACGGGAGAACGACACGGCCTGATCGGCCGCCTGACGCGATGGCTACCCAGCCCGTCTCTCGACCGTAATCCCGTGCTCTGGCGCGAGTGGCACCGCTCGCGTCCATCACGCTGGATGACGGTGATCCTGGTTCTTCTCATGGGCACCACGGGTGTGCTTTGCGTTGTCGGAGCCGTCGCATTCTGGTTCAACGGCGCTGCCATCGGACCGTCTGACTTTTCGGAAGCAGCCGGGGTCTACTCCTACATTCTCCACATCACCTTTGGCTTGCTGATGCTGGCCGCGATCGCTCCGACTTCCATGGCCGAGGAGCGGCAGCGAGGCAGCCTGGATGTCCTGGCCGCCACGGCACTCTCCACGCGGGAGATTGTGCTTGGGAAGTGGCTGGGCACGTTTCGCATGGTTTTCTTCGTGGCCATCGGGCCGGGACTGATGGCGCTGGCCATGGCAACGGCTCGTACAAACTCGAAAGCGATGCTGGCCCCCGGGCTGCCGCCCAATTATTACCAGGAGATACCGCTCGGTTCGCGGTGCTTCGGCGTCTTCATGGTGGTCGCGACCATCCTCGCTCATGGTGCGCTGATTACCAGTATAGGAATTGCCCTGGCTGTCTGGATCAAGCGTCAGAGCCGGGCGATCGCCATGAGCATCGGCTCATTCGTTCTGATCACCGCGGCATGGCCAATCGTCGTGTCGATCGCAATCCGCGGTTCCGATTTGAGAGTCAATCTTGCGTATCTTAGCCCGGTCCTGACCTGCGGCATTTTCGTGAATTACTTCACGCTTCGGAGGTACGGGTTTGCCAGAGACGTCCTGGGGACCAGCGCGTTCTGGGCCGCGGAAGTATTCACCATCGCGATGGGTCTCCTGTGGCTGACCATGCGCACCTTCGACGGTTGCTCCGACCGGATACCCGACCGTCCGCATCGGATTTCGGTGCTAAGCTGTGTCGCGGTGATCCTGGCAGCGATGCTCGGCGCTGGTTGTTTTGTTGGAGCTATCGACACCTGGATAGCGGGCTTCTACCCGCGATGGCCCAGCGCTGCCTTGCACCCCGGAATCGTGCCTTGGCGCTCATGATTGCGACCGGGCTGGTGCTGGTTGCGGTGGAGGCTGCACGGGCGGGACGCCAGGTGCGAACGTCCGCCCCTGATGAGACTTCTGGTGTGTCTTCGCGACGTTTCCTCGTCAATCGCTGGAGGCATTCTTTCCTGCTGGTGCTGCTCCTGGCAATCGGCCCGGCAATCTTGGCACTGGCGATGGCGACCTCCCGAAAGCCTCCGCGATACGAACGTCAGTTCACCACGACCACCGCGGGGGTCCAGCAGGAAACCTCGTATCTCGTGGTCAACGACCCACCTTCTGCCGGTGAGTTGCAGCTTGGGCAGAAGCTGTTGATCAGCGCCGCGCTGATCTTGACGGTTCTGGTCCATGGTGCCATGGCAATCAGTATCGGCCTGGGGCTCACCACGGTGAGCGTTTGGTCGAGACGTACCCTGGGCGCCGTGCTGAGCCTCACCGTGCTCATGGTGTTCATGATCCCGCTCTACCTTTTTCTCCTGTTCGATAGCAGTCATGAAATGGCCACGGCCATGTGGACCATTGTCATGGCGTCAGGGTCCCTACTCACCATCCTCGTGACGCGCAGGTCGTCCAGCTTCGGCGACATCCTCTTATCCGTGCTTTTCTGGGACGTGATCTTCGGGCTGATTGCTCTTGGACTCTCACTCTGGACGATCTGGTACTGGCAACGCCAGTCGGGCGGCTGGGCCAGATCCA
This sequence comes from uncultured Planctomycetaceae bacterium, assembly GCA_963797295.1. Taxonomy (GTDB): domain Bacteria; phylum Planctomycetota; class Planctomycetia; order Isosphaerales; family Isosphaeraceae; genus Aquisphaera. Next base: position 114,492 of record CAWCPP010000044.1, on the reverse strand, counting down.
AGCGAGCGCTCGCGACCGACCAAGTCAACATTTGAGCTTCGCTCTGGTCGAGCATTTGAGTGAACCGATAGGTTTCCGAAAAATCAGAACCGAGCCAGAAATTCGGTCGCATTTCGGGTGAGCGCTGCCTCTTTGCTATGTGGAGAGGAAGTCGATCAGTTCACGAGGGCGGCCTCCATGAATGCGGATGCCGAGATCGTGCGGCTGGTGCTCCAGGGCGATCGTGAATCTTATGCGGCGCTCGTGGCCAGGCATGAAAAGGCAGTCTGGGCGACCGCCTGGCGAATTCTGCGTGACGAACACGTCGCGTCCGATATCGCTCAGGATGCTTTCGTGCAGGCATTTCACCGCTTGCAAGACCTTCGACGACCCGAGCATTTCGGTGTCTGGTTGCTGCGAATCACGCGGGAGGCGAAATCCTCGTTGTTCGCCAACCCCGACCGGGCTTTCTGCGGAAGTCGCTGGCTCCGATGCTCGCGCTGCCGGATATGCCCTCGTTCATGACGCGCGACCGGGCGCCCGAGCTGGATCGCGTTATCAACGGGCATGCCTGCCTGGGCTATGTCCTCACACAGACCGGACCCGATCCTGATCTGCCCCCCGGCTCAAAGCCCGTCAATCCGCGTCCGTTTCGCCTTCAGGTGCTGCCGGAAGCGGAGGGGCGAATTCATGAAGTGATCTTCCAGGAACGCAGGGATGACCAGACCTGGCGCTCCGTCAGGGAAATCCGGATCGCTTACGACGTGCCCGTTCCCGACGAACGTGTCGCCGCGCGATTACCCGCGGGAGCTCGCGTGATTGACCGAGACCAGATCTTTGAGGACCGCTACCCGCTCGAGCGGGCTATCTACCGGACCGAGCTGGGTGGGCTGATTCTGGCCGTCCACGACATCCGTCCAGGGTGTTGAATTCACGTGGTGGCTCAATCCCGCCCGCCAATCTGGCTCACTTCCTACCTGCGACCAACACGTGGACGCCGGGTGAGCCGGGCCGGCTCGACGATTTGCCCGGGAAGGCTCGCGTGCTCCTCGCGGCGTATTACTGGGACGAGAAACTGCGCACTCCGCAAGGCACCATGTGGGGTGTTGAGCAGTGGGTCGAAGTGCCGCTACCGGCGGATCAAGGGCCGAACACGGTTGACAATGTCGCCGCACTTGCCCGCCACGACCTTCAAATCATGCAGCATGTCGGCAGCGGATCGCTTTTTGGTGATGCGGCTGATGCCAAAGGTGACACCCGGACTCTCAAGCCATTGTCTTCCTTCGAGCCCGACCGCATCACCGAGGCCGAGTATGCAGCCGCCGTGCGCCGCGGCATCGACGACCTCCGCCGGATGGACGAGGTCCACTTGTCCGATCCGAATGAAAGGCCGGAGTAGTTTCCTGCCGGCAGATGTCCCTCACACCATGCAGTCTTTGCTTCGTTTGCCCCGTGCCATGAGAACGGGGTAGATCCGCTTTGCCACCAGATTTCCTGCGGCGATACCGAGGAAGTCGGCCGTGAGATCCAGCAGGTCAAAACTGCGGCCGGGAATCCAGATCTGGGAAAACTCTTCGCCGACCACGACGATCGACACGATGACGGTTCCCAGCAAGATCCCGTGCTGCAGGCTCAGAATCCGGCATTTCAAGACCAGGTTGGCCAGTACGCACAGAGTGAACATGAGGCCGCAATGGCAGACCTTGTCGCCCATCGGAACATGCCGCAGCCATCCCCAGTATTGTGCCCCAACACCAATATCCGCAGCGTAGACCACTGTTCCCAGAAAGCTGCAAAAGACAAGAAATAAGAGCTGGATTCGTTTCATGGAATAACCTTGCCGGCAAATGATGAGCTACGCCAGAACCACTCCGTCGTTGTACGGCAAATTACTTTGGCACGCAAAGTTAATCCTGTCAATGCGGGTTTGCCGAGTCCAGATAGAGCCCCTGCACGCGAGCGGAAGCAGATCGTAGAGGACCGTCTGCGGACTGTCGTTGAGATCGAGACACACTCAACGGATCGTGAATCTTGCGATCGCCACGGTGACGTTGTCTTTTGCGGGGCGAGTCAGCACTGCATCGATCAATTGCTGTGCGGCCTGTTCTGGATCCGTGATTTGACTGAGGATCTCGGCGATCTCAGGGTCGTGCAGGTACTCGGTGAGTCCGTCGGTGCAAAGCAACAAGAGGTCGCCGTCGCTGAGCGTACGACGGTGGACTTCAACCTGGACACCCGCGCTGGGGCCGCCCACCACGTTCGTGACGATATGGCGGCGGGGATGGTCCCGGGCGTCTTCCTGAGTGATCGCGCCGGCATCGACAAGTACTTGAACGAGCGTATGGTCGGAAGTGATTCGCTCCAGCCGGCCCGAGCGGTAAAGATAAGCCCGGGAATCACCGGCGTGGGCCACAAAAAGGTCGGTTCCCACGCTATAAGCCAAGGTCAGCGTCGTGCCCATTCCGTAGAGACTCGGGTCTGCGTCCGCACGCGCAAGGACATCGCTGTCGGCACGTTGAAGAGCCAGGCGAAGCTCGTTGATCAGGGCGTTTTCCTCGTGGCCCTTTCGGTGAAGAAACCATTTGATGGCGTCAAGGACGAATGCTTCCACCGTTTGCACCGCCATCGTGCTGGCTTCCTGCCCGCCTGCGTTGCCGCCCATCCCGTCGGCGACGATGACCAGGTAACCCTCCTCATCCGAGAATCGGGTCGTTTCCGACTCGGGCAAGCTGGATGAACAGATCCGCATCGACTTGGCGAGCTTGGCAATCAGGTACTGGTCCTCATTGCGCGGGCGGACGTGCCCTGCATGCGTGCCGCCCCCAAAGCTGACGTGCATTCGCGGTTGGCGACCAGAAGGCGTTACAAACTCGCCTGTCGGATCATCCTCGTGGAGTGTGATCGGCTTGATGCTCATAGGTCGAAGATCGGCTTGGATGACAAAGATCTCTCTACCCGAATGCCGCCTTTGTCCTGCGAATGGCATGCCGTGGGTATGCGATTGTGTCTCCGAGAATCAGGAATTAGCCGATCACGGTTTCTGTGAGGTGGCTCCGTCTAGTTCGCCTGGGCGAGTTAGCAGTCCGAATGTCTGGAAGGCGGTGGCCGAGTCGCTTTCCATGCGGCTGGTCAGGTAGGCGGCATCAAAGAGACGGGTCAGGGCAATGAACTGATCCAGGTCGCGTGCGACTTCATCGCGCGGGCGGTGATTCTGGCGAGCAAGTACTGCGAGGATGCGCTCGCGGTGCGTTGCGAGCATGGTTTCAGTCGCGGCGAGATCAAGACAGAGGAACGAGTGGGCTGTTGGAAAGGCCCGCGACCGAAGTTGCTTGAACCGAGAACCGCCGGTGGAGCCGGAGTCGTGGGCCAGGAATCGATCCACCGCGCCTGGGAAACTGCTCAGTACGAGCTGGTTGCCGGCATGATCGACGGCACAGGCAAATGGGACCGACGGGTCCAGGGTGTTCACGGTCACGCCGGCAACATTGTGGGTGACGAACCGCGTATGGACCTCGGCGAGCTTGCCATTGAGAGTGGCCAGGGCGAGCACGGTATTCAGACCGTTCTCCAGCGCGTCGGCGACCGTGGGCTGTTTGGCTGCCGATGGAGCAGACGAGTTTCGATCGGGATCGGCCTGCAACTCCAGCGCGAGCACGACGGGGAACGGCCATGTGCGATCGGCTGGAATTTCCGGTCTATGCTCGGTGTCCCAATCAACCGGAGTATCCACAAACGCAAGAACGCGTGGTCCCAGGCCGGGTAAGACGCGGCTCCGCAGATCCTGTCCCAGCAAGAGGCCCTTGAGCACGGCCTCGGCACTGGCCAGCCGCGGCGCTCAGTCTCGGGGACAATCTGCTCGAAGATCTTATACGCCGTGGCGAAATCCAGGTGAAGCGAGCCGACCGCGAGGGTCGTTGCGGGAAGGTGATCGAAGGGAGGAGCGGTGGCCGTGGATCGGACAGGCACTCCACCAATCAGCTCTTGGAACTTGACGCGGCTCGAAGACCTCGGTGGTGTTGAGGGTGATCTGGCCCTCCGCAACAACGAGGGCTGCACCCACGGCATCCGTGGTCTTGACGAAACGGCGAATCAGCGCCTCGGGCGGCGACTGCGGCTGGGGCGAATTCTTGAACAATCCGTCCGCCGGTCGCGTGTCAACATACAGTCGTGCGAGGGCTCGCGCCGGAAGCCTGTGATCGAGCGCCTGAAACCGAGGCAGATCTGCAAGGCTCGTGAGTTTTTTCGAGCTGGCCTCGGCCTTGGTTGTCTTGCGATCGATGAGATCGTCGATCAATCCCCCGAAATTGGACATGGCGAAGGTGCCATCGGAGAAAGTCACAAAGGCTTCCGGCAAGTGGTCCGACCCGGCCGGGAACTCGCGGATGAAATACGAGGTATTTCCCCGCTTGCGCTCGACGACAGCGGCAAGCTCGCCATTCTGCTTCTGGGTCGTGTTAATCAGGTCGATCAGTCGTTTCAACAAGGCCGGGTTGGCGGCTTTCAAAACCAGGAGGCCCTGCGCCCGTCCGGGGTCGATCGGCGAACCTGGAGGCAGGCGTAAGGCGATCACCACGGCATCGCCAAGAACCTGGTCGCGGATTTCGGTGAGCTTGGTCCGAAGCAAGCCCTCGATCTGGTCGCGTGCGGTTGCGAGCTGTTCGTATTTCTCGGAGTCGAACCAGGTCTTGACGGCCGGCAGCTTCAGGAACTCGGACGCCAGTCGAGAGGCCATGAGCTCCCGAACCTGTCCACGCAGGTCTTCCACCGTGAGAACCACGCTCGCGTCCGGCGGGATAAGCCTTTGCAACTCTCGCGCGGGGGAATCCGATTCGCCGGCCAGCGCGGTCGTCGCGAGCGGGATCAAGACCAGTCCAAGAATGGCACGCCACGAACGTAGTAGGCGTTTGAAAGCAACGGGGCTGGTGTCCTGGCCCGGCAACTTGAGCGTGTAAAGCATTTCAGGCTCCCTTCGATGCAGGCTGCTGGATCGTGCTGGTCGAGTTTTTCTCGAACACGGGGAGGCGCAAGAACCCGAACGCGTGGTGTGCGGTGGACGACAGCGGGCGGACAGTCGCCGATAAGCCATCGCCAACTTGCTGTAGCAGGGTCGAGCCCGGTACACGTGGGACGGTCGGGAGCACCGCGGCGAGCGAGTCGGAACCGGTCTGCGACGAACTGGTGGACTCCGCGTTGGCGTCTGGAGCAACCGTGGAATTGACGTTCCCGGTCGCGCTCTCCAGCATTTGGCGGCCGAGTCGTGCCGCGGGCTCGGACGTTGTGCGTGCCAGGTCCAGGGTTGCCTCGGTTGCTTCGGCCAGCGCCTCGGTCAAGATCCGCGAATCGGTCGCGGGGTATGACGTATTCCGTGCCGACTGGCCAGGTGCGTTGGCTGACGGCGCGTGGTCGGTGGTGGGCGAGATTCGCTCCAGCCGCCAGCCGAACGGAGTCAGAACCAATGCAAGTACGCAAGCGACCGCCGCCGTTGTCACCACAACCCGCCATGCGAGATGCCGCCGACTGGCACGACCGCCGGGCTTCGTCGCTTGCTGGGCGAGAATCCGGTCGAGCAGGGCCGCTTTTGACGTGATCTCCGGCCGGGGGCTTGAGAGCCAGGCGCGCAGGGCTTGCCGCAAGGTATCGTACCTTGTGCTGGCCACGTGGCACCGTGTGCAGGTCTGCGCGTGCAGTCGCGCGGCTTGCTCACGCTCTACAAGAGTGGGTTGCGCATGTTCAAGATCGGTCGCAACACCTGACCGGGTCATCGATTCCGCATCAAGAAGCTGGTTCCAGATCTGGTCGCATTCCTGGCAGTTCATGAGTCTGGCACTCCTGGGCGAGAAGTCTCAGCATTCGACACCGCGGCGGGCGAGTTGCTCGGCCAGTTCGGCTCGCGCGCGATGAAGCCAGGTTTTGACGGTCCCGACCGGGCGGTCAAGGCTCTGGGCGATCTCTTCATAGGAGAGGTTCTGTTCGTGGTAGAGGGAGAAAACCAGCCGGTATTCCGGTCGTAGCAGGTTGACCGCCCGTTCCAGCTCGCCGGCCAGGTTATCCGGATCGTTCACCCCGGGCCGCGGGTCGGCATGATCGTCGGCTGCGGAGACCGGGGCTAACCTGGGCCGTCGTGTTCGCGAGGCCAGCGCCGTGCGGCACCTGTTGGCGGCAATCTCCAAGAGCCAGGGACGGATAGGACGAGCCAGGTCGAATCCGAAGATCGCCCGCAAAGTGCGCAGAAAGGTTTCCTGGGTCACGTCCTCGGCATCCTGCCGGTGATTCAGCATCCTGTAGCAGAGGCCGAAGACGATACCGTGAAACCGCTCCACCAGCAGGCGAGTCGCCTGGGGATCTCCCGACCGGACTGCCTTGACCAGCGTGGGGTCGTCCAACGTCATGCTCAGCTTGTCCGCCCGCTCCAATGGCCGCCAACTACGCGTCGGTTGTTTCTTGTACCGCGGCGGCCGGGCTTTCGTTTCAAGATTCGCCTCTGACGCTCGATTATTTCAATCCCAGGCGGTGCGAGGCGCAAGCAGACGACCATCCACGGCGATCAGGCATCGATGCAGCCCGATCGCCGCGGATGGTCGTTCTACCGAAGGAGCTGGCGGAGTGCGTCCGGAAGTTGGCAGCCAGAATCAGTCCGGACATCGTTCCCGGCTACTGTGCGAGATCGACCCGTTCGGGGTCCAGCAAGGCAGTTAGCTCCTCCGCGGAGAGTTCCTCGAACGCGCGTCCTTGCCGGTTGAGGCCGGCCTCGAGCCGGAGGGCGATTTCGTGCAGCTCGGGCGAGTCGATCCTCCAGGCCAGTTCGGCCAGCTCCAGCGGATTGAGGTCGCCGAGCCGCTGCCCCTGCCGGTCCAGCTCCATTTCCATCAACAAGACGGTTTCCTGGAGCTGCGCATGGGTCTCGGCGGAGCCGCCGACTACCAGAGATTGGTCGCTCCGGGTCAGCCGATGCTGGTCATCACAGGAGTCCAGGCCGAGGCCAATCAGGGCGGCGCGGATGCGGCGCGGTCGTGCGAGCGATTGCTGCGTCGTGATCATCTCGGAGTAGGCCTTTCGCGTGTGGATGCCGAGGGGACTGGCATGTCGAGCAGCGGTCCATCCCGAGGACGCTGGGCGGCCATGCTCGTCACGCGATACTTATCGGTATCCCCTCGCACCGCAAATAGCGCAGTGATCCAGAATCACTCGCGGTCGTGACACGCGACCGGCACCGGTCTTACGATCCGCCCAGGCATTCCTTCGCGACGTTGCGGGCGACGCGATAAGCCATTTTGACTGTCATGCCGCGGCCCTCGATCTGATCTTCGCCAAACAACCGGCCTTCGCTTGTGGGAAGGCCCGCAAGGGCGATGGTGAGCGGCAGCAAGTCAAGAAACTGTCGATACTTCTGCTGCAAGTCAGGGGCTTGTTGTGCTGGATCGGCCACGGGTTGACTCCTCTTCGATTTGGCCTTGGCGGGGCCCCTGACGGAAATCGTCGGGAAACAGCCCCGAACGCGATCGGCTGGAGGGTCGTTGGACCTGGGCGTGTGGTCCAACCGCAACGTAATGCATCCCTCCTACGACCTGAATACGAAAGTAGCGCGCCAGGCTCTCAGTGAGCAAGCACCTTGACCGCTTCCGAGCGACAAAAAATGCTGGAAACCCATGGACCATAAACCCGGGAACAATGCTTGCTTTGAGGGTTTCCGCCAACTCACGACTTCTCAAAGCAGCCCATTGCCGTTCTAATGCATTTGACGAAACCTGGTCAATTGATAAGATAAGTGCAGTCAGACCAAAGCTTGACAATGTCCAAGGGTTATGCCGCCTCAGTTGCCATAGCCCACTTAGCAGCGCAGATTGACATTTCTGGAGGATTGTTTGAATCGACGATCGAAGGAGGAACCCGTCTCGGGATTCCATTCAATGAACTTGAGCTCGCAGATGCTCAAGTCGCTGGCTCACGCCCACTACACCACGCCTACGCCAGTTCAGGCCGCTTTCATCCCACGAGCCCTTGATGGCCTGGACGTCATCGGTCAAGCCAAGACCGGCACCGGCAAGACGGCGGCCTTTGGCATTCCGCTGATCGAGATGCTGGAAGGCCGATCCCGCGGACCGCAGGGCATCATCCTGGCCCCCACCCGTGAGCTGACTCAGCAGATTGTAGGCGAGTTGCAAAAGCTCGCGCATGCAACCGATGTGGCCGTTTGTGGGATTTACGGCGGTGAGCCGATCGAGCGCCAGCTCAAAGCCCTCAGTCGGGGGGTTGACCTGATTGTCGGCACGCCTGGCCGCGTACTTGACCATATTGAGCGACGAACGCTCTATCTGGGGGATATTTTTCACGTCGTTCTCGACGAAGCGGACCGGATGCTCGATATCGGGTTCCGTCCCGACATCGAACGTATCCTCCGCAAGGTGCCAACCCCGCACCAGACGCTCTTACTCTCAGCAACAATCAGTGCCGATGTCCGAAAACTGGCCCACCGGTACATGTTTGAACCGATCGAGGTCAACCTCTCGCAGGACGAGATGTCGGTCGAGACGATCCAGCAGTTCTACATTTCGGTGAATCACGATCGCAAGGTCGAGTTGTTGATCCACCTACTCAGGCGCGACAAGCCGCGTCAGTGCATCGTTTTTACCAGGACCAAGCGCGGGGCGGATCGGCTGGCCGAGCGGTTGCGTCGGGTTGTGCCCGGCGTTGCAGCCATCCACGGTGATCTTCCCCAGGGTGCCCGTGACCGCGTCATGCGTGGTTTTCGCCACGGCACTGTTCCGGTTCTCGTCGCGACCGATGTCGTCGGCCGTGGAATCGATGTTGAGGGAATCAGCCACGTCGTCAATTACGATATCCCCGATGATCCGGAGAATTATGTTCATCGGATTGGCCGGACTGGCCGGATGGGGAAAGATGGCATCGCTTACTTGTTCGTGGGGCCCGACCAGGGCGAGCCGTTGACCATCATCGAGAATCTCATCAACAAGGTGATTCCCGCGTTGCAAGTCGATGGGTTCGAGGTGTCCAAGGCGCGGAGCGGCGCACCTGCCGCCCGCGAGCTCTACAACACGGCGATCAGTCGCTCTCATGAGCTGGCGATTCGCTGATCGAAACCTCGGTCCTACTCGCAGCCGAGGCGCGCCCGAGGGCCTGGAAAAGCTCTCGGGCACTTACAATCCTCTGATCCACATCGCGGTGGCCTGTCGGCCGCTCCGAAAACAAGCAGCCGTCGCAGCGGGCAACGAGCGCCGCGGCCTGGCTTCCCAGCTCTTCTGATCCGGTCAGCTCGGCGACAACCAACCGAGCCTCTGAAGGTGTCAGCGCGCCCGGAGGTCGGCCCGCACCGTAGCGCGCATAGGCGATCAGGCCATCGATGATCTTCCGGGCTATCTCCCCTTCCTGTTGATCCGACCCGATCTTCCCGGAATCACTCAGTTCGCGGGCCATCCGCCGCGCGGCCCGTTGCGCCTGGCGGAGACTCGTGGGGCTGGCCCGGCGCCGCCTTCGTTGAATGACGACCGCAAGCCCCACCAATCCACAGACCACACCCATCAACATGGCACTCTCCCAGGCGATCCGTCGGTCTTGATCGCCATCCGGAGCTGTGTACTTGATTGTGCTCGGGTCAAAGGACGAACTATCAGCGGCCTTGATCGGCACGCCCTGTGACACCTTGGTCAGATACCGCCCTGATTTCGGGTCGAAAGCCGCGACCGCGACGGGCGGAACAACGCCGCTGCCTGCACGGGTGGACCGCATCCGATAAGCGAACGTCACCGACGGCGGATCGTTTGTTCTCTCATCGGGTAAACTGGCGACGCGAAGTCCCAGCGGAATCGGATCGAGCCGGCTCAGGTCGGGCCGCAGGGTCGTTCCCCACGCAGCCGGTCCGGTGATCGTGATTCGATAAATGAACTCTTGACCGACGCGAACCGTGGCCGGTTGCACGCTCGCCTGAATCTTGAATTCGCCCACACCGCCCAGGAATCCGGCGGGCCGTCCCTCAAGAGGTACGGGCTCGATCGTCAGGCGGAAGATTCCGCTCCGTCCAGACCGGTCCCCACTCTGCGCCCGAATCGGTGGAATCTCCAACGATCCCGCCCGGTGGGCCACGATTCTCAGACGGGTGATATACAGGTTGTCACTCGACTCCAGGGAGCCGATTCCCATGGAGCTCACCGGTTTGAACGAGGTTCCTGCGATCCAGATTTCGGCATGGCTCAAGTGCGGTAGCTCGAGCTTCGGCCTTTGCTCCCGGCCGAGCACCGAGGCGGTGATGTCGAAGGCCTGCCCCTCGTAGTGAGGTCCCGCGCTGGGCTGAAGCCGGACGCGCAGCGGGTCAGTGGATTCAGCATCGAAGCGATGTGCACAGGCGGGTTCAATCCGCATGCAGAGCATGAGCCCGAGTATCAACAGCAAGGAAGCCGACAACTGCTCTGGAGTGATCCGCCTTGCTGTCGATCCGTACGCCCGACCTCGCATGGCGTCACCAGTCCTTACGGACATCCGCGGGGGATTCGGATGGGGAATCCTCCGGAAGCCGGCGGCTCTGGGCGTCGCGGATCTGTTCCAGAGCTTTATCCAGCCGGTCGTCGGGTGATTCGCCCGAAGACCCGGGGGGCGTGTTACTGGCTCCCCCGCCGCCGCCAGTACGCCGGCGTCCTCGAGGCGGCCTGTTCTCCTCGTCGCCCTGGGGATTCAAGCCGCCTGGTTCTGGGCCGGTCGCGGAGGGATCATCGGCTGTCGGGCCGTTCTGGCCATCGCCTCGCTTGCGTGCGCCGGGGGGGCGATTTCGCTTTTTGGAAGGGGCCTGCTCGCGGTCGCTCTCGCCCTCGGGTGCGATCGAGGGAGGAACCTGTTCGAGGGCAAACTGGCGGTTGATCGCCGCGTCCTGCCGCACGGCGTCCAGACGCGGGCCGGCTGCGCTTGAGGCCAGGCAGCGATCGTAGCTCTCGACCGCGCCGGCGACGTCGCCCAGGAGAAGCGCCGTATTGCCTAGCGCATAGTCAATCTTCGTGCGTAGCCAGGGACCTGCGCCCTCCCGAGCTTCTTCATAACGCTGCTTGGCCTCGTCATAGCGTTCGAGCCGAAACAAGGTGGCTGCCGCATCGTACCTGGGGATCGGCTGCCCCGGCGCCCGCTCGATCGCTCGCTCGAACTGTGTCAATGCTTCGACAAACTGGCTGTTCATGTATGCCGCTTCTCCCCGGGATACCAGCGCGGCGGCCGAAGGAACCGGAGAAGTGTCCGGCACCGCTCCAGGCAAGTTTGTCTGGGGTCCAGCCGAGACGGGAACTGGCTGCTGGCGATTCTCTTTGGGCCCCTGTCCTGCTCCGATTCCCGACATGCTCAGGCTCGCCAGCAGTAAGGCACCGACAATCCGGCCCCAGGCCCAGCGCACCGGGCCGATGCGTCCGCCCGGCCAGCATCCCGAGAGTGCCAGCCCCAGCGCGGCAGCCAGGAAAAACGGAAACTGTTCCGGCCGCTCGGCGAACCGCCCCGCCGCGCGCTTTCGCCGGGCCACCGGGGCAATCCGCGTCTGGTAGAGTGTCTTCAGATCTGTGGTCGTCAGACCGAGCTTCAAGACCGCGCCGTCGGTCTCCTGAGCAATTGTCTCCAGGGCCATATCAACGCGACGTGAAATGACTTTTTCGCCCTGGTAGGTGAGAGGCTGATCGCCGTCCCCGGAGGGCACCGTATGCCCTTGCTCCGCGTCGCCGATCGCCACGACATGGACGATGACTCCGGCCCGGACGAGGCGGTCGAGCCGCGATTGCCAGTGATCGGCGAAGTCCTCGCCGTCGGAAAAGATCACGATCGACCGTCCCGCCGCGTGCTCTTCATCGCCCAAGCTCTCGATTGCGGCATCAAGCCCCGCGCCCAGATCCGTGCCGCCAGGCCGGATCGACCCCGGCTGCAGGCGATGGAGCACATCGACCACCGCCTCCAGGTTCTCGGTCAGCGGATAGCGGACCACCCCACGACCGGCGAACGTGACGATTGCCGCCCGATTGGCGGGATCGGGCGTCAGGGCATCGACCAAAGTTTCGCCGGCACTGACAGCCACTGCCAGCCGGTTCGGAACGGCATCCTCCGCGCCCATGCTCCGGCTCACGTCGATCAGCAGGACCACGTCATGCCCCGGTGGCAACGGCGGACCCGAAATCGAGCCGAACCGCGGCCGGGCCAGGGCCAGGATCAGCAAGGCGGCGGCCAGCAGCATGCTCAGGGAACGAAGGTTCGGCGGCTTACCGCGCTGGGCCAGCAGCCGCCAGGCCAGCACTCGCATCCGCTTACCGCGGATCGCCCACAGGCTCGTGCCAAAGACGAGCACCAGGAGCCAGAGGAAATGGGGGTAGCCGAAACTCACCAAGGGACAAACTCGTTCAAGAGGTATGCTTGAGCAGTACCGCCGCGGCGATGCGGTCGCCCAGCGCCGTGAATTGCTCAGTGTTCGATGGAACCTGGCCGAACGTGCTTTCCGTGACGGCGTTCCTGCGATGTGGCAGGGAATGGACTCTCTGATCAACCAGATCGAACACGCCGTAAACGGACTGGACCGTATGACCGTCGATCGCTCCGATCGCTTTTTGCACATCGAACGCGGTCAAGGCCGCGTTCAAGTAAACCGCCGTTTCCACAAGTGCGTCGTGATAGCCGGGATTCTGCTTGAGTGCTGGCCCGTGAACCCGGACAAGGGCCTTGGCGGCCCCGCGCACGGCGATCTGAATACGGTCGACCAGGGAACGCAGGGCGTGGGTGAACGCGATCTCGGGATAATCGTGAGGCGATAGGTACGAATCGACGGCCGCCGTCACCGCCCCGCAGCCGGAATGCCCGAGTACGACCAGGAGCCTGAGGCTTTTCAGATTCTGGACAGCGTAGTCGATGCTTCCCAGGCACTCCGTTCCAAGGACGTTGCCGGCGACGCGGAGCACGAACAGCTCGTTGGGCGGCTGATCGAAGATCCGTTCGATCGGCACGCGGGCATCCGCACATCCCAGCACCAGCGCAAACGGTGCCTGCTGCACCGGAGCACTGGCAATCAGGGTGAACCCCAGTGAGAGTGGGTCAGCGGGGATGACGATGGAACTGGGACGGTGATTGCCCACCAGTTCCTTCTGGACATGCTCGACGATCTTCCGGAATCGCCGGTGCCCTTCTTCCAGTACGCGCATGGCCCCATGCGCATCCATTGACTGGCGAGGAGTCAGGGGCTCGAAAGGGTCGTAACGGTAGATGATGTCCATCGATTTCCCCGTCCCGAAGGTCCCGTGAGTGCCGGTGTGTCTGAGAATCCCATACGATCATCACGATTCGAGTAGCCTTGAAGATAGCCGAAGTGTCGTCTCCGCGGCCACGCGAAATGGAAACAACGAGATCGCAGTAATGCTCAATGCGATGGTTGCAAAGAGACGATCATGCCACCTGCCCCCCGTGGACCTGCCGGATGGCCACCCGCCGCTATGTCTGTCTCGCATTGTCACACGGGTCTATGGACTGTTTATGTCATGGATGGCAAGTTATGCTACTCGCTATGATTCCCGAGGAATCTAACTTGCGATCCTTTCTGTCCTGTCCAGGCGCGTGATCGTGACCCCCACGTCTCTCAGTCTGCTGGATCGTCTCAAGGTGGCGCGTGCCAATGCCCCGGAGTGGAATCAATTCGAAGCGATCTACCGGCCGCTGATCCGCCGCTGGATCGGACAGGTTCCCGGGCTGGGGACCGAGGTCGACGACGTGGTCCAGGAGGTCATGCTGGTTCTGGTTCGCGAGATTCCCCGATTCGAGCGGCAACGGTTAGGTTCCTTTCGCGCTTGGCTTCGCAAGATCACCGTGAATCGGGTCCGCGTCTACAGGCGGCAGCGCTACCGGCGGCCAGCGGTAGCCGCGGATCAGACCGACACCTTTCTCGATCAGGTGGCCGACTCGAACAGCCTGCTGGCCAAGCAATTCGACCAAGAGCACGACAAGCACATCTGCAACGCTTTAAGGTCGGCCGTACGGCCTGATTTCAACCAGACAACTTGGGACGCCTTCGAGCAATTCGCCGTGGAATGGCGCCCCGCCGCCGAGGTCGCCCGTGAACTGGGCTTGACCGTGAACGCCGTGGTCAAAGCCAAAGCCCGTGTCCTCAACAGGTTGCGCGAAGAGGCCGGCGGGTTCCTGGAGTAGTCTTCATCGATTGGCGGCATATTTGGCCGCTCCAGCGCCTTTCGTTGTCAATGATCCGCGGCGCGATGAACGATCGCTGCTCACCGGGAGCCCATTCTATGCAGGCCGTTCCATCCCCCCACCCCTCTGACAGGAACTTGCGAGCGTACGCCAATGGTGAGCTCAACGCTGCCTTTGCCGAGGCGATCTTTGTGCATCTGGACGCATGCGAGGATTGTTTGCTCAAGGTCGCGAGTATCTCCTCGGATGGTTTTCTCGACGCGTTCCGCAGAGCCCGCTCGGGAGTAAGCCTCACGCCTTGCGGCATCGACTCCCGAATTGCTGGGTCTGACCTGGTCATCCGGTCGGGTCCGCCGAGCACCGAAGGCGGCACATCGACCTCCTCCGTGGTCGACAAGTTCCCCAAGGCGCTGGCCGATCATCCCGACTACAAAATCCTCCGCGTACTTGGTCGCGGCGGCATGGGCGTCGTCTACCTGGCCCACAACGACCTGATGAGCCGCGACGAGGTGCTCAAAGTCATGCACTCCGGGTTGATCGTCCGACCTGGGGCACTTGAGCGGTTCCAGAGAGAAATACGGCTCGTGGCCCGACTGCGGCATGACAACATCGTGACGGGCTACAGGGCGTTTCGCGCCGGGGAACACCTTGTCTTCGCGATGGAGTACGTGGAAGGCATGGACCTGGACAGGATCGTCAAGATCCGGATTGCCGCGGGGAAAGGGCCATTGCCAGTCTCAAATGCCTGCTACTATGCCTACCAGGCGGCCCTGGCGTTGCAGCACGCCCACGAGCACGGCACGGTTCATCGGGATATCAAGCCAGCCAACTTGATGCTGGCAGCGAAGGGAGACCGGCCGATCGTCAAGGTCCTTGATTTCGGGCTCTCCAAGGCAAACTATGAGACCCTGACGAGCGATCTCGATCGGCCCAGCTCGAAATCCCTTCTTGAATACAGCGCACAACTGACCTTCATCGACCAGGTGCTCGGCACACCCCAGTACATCGCTCCCGAACAAATCAACGACTCCCAGGGTGCAGACATCCGTGCCGACGTCTATAGCCTTGGATGCACGCTGTACTATCTGCTGAGCGGTGGGCCACCCTTCCTGGCCCAGACACTCTACGATTTGCTTCAGGCTCATCAGGCGATGGAAGCCAAGCCGCTCAACTTCGTGAATACGGAGGTCCCCGCAACGCTGGCTGCTTTGGTGGCCAAGATGATGGCCAAGGAGCCTGCTCGCCGGTTCCAAACGCCCGGTGAGGTTGCTCTGGCACTCGAGCCGTACTTCAGGAAGAAAGCCGAGCCAGCCCTCTTGCAGCCCCCGATCGAGCCGGGTCCGTCGGCTGAGAGTGCAGAAAACACAACCGAGGCCGACACTCACAACATCTCTACTGAGGAACGTCATGCGGAGAACACACCAGATCAAACCCCAGCGGTGGCTGTCGCTCGCCATCGGCCAAGGAGAAGGACGGTTGCAATCCTCGGGACGTTGATTCTGACTGCCGTCACTCTGGGATTTGGCGTACAGCGCTGGAACAAGAGTCGGCCTGGCACGGCACCCACGACGATCCCGTCAGGTCCCGTGAAAGTGGAACAAGAGATCCCACCTGGCGGTGCTCCGCCAGGTGGCGAAACACCTTTGGAGCCGGGCAAGAAGTCAGATCCCGTCATTCCGCCCAAGCCCAGCTTGGCCGTGCCAAAGGATCGGTCTGTCGATGAATCGCTAAAGACGATCCTGCCGGCATTAGCGATTGCCAAGGCCTCAACGCCAGAACTTGCCAAACCAAAGGCCGAGCCGCAGCTCGTGCCCCTGGGACAGCAGGTCGACCAGGCCATTAAACTGGGCGTCCGTTACCTCGAGCAGATGCAGAGGCCGGACGGCTCATGGGCCGACGTTGATCTTGGTCCACAAACTAAGACAGGGGCGACCAGCCTGGTCACATTGGCTCTCTTGGCCGCGGGTGAGAAAACGGATTCGCCATCCATTCGCAAAGCGCTCGGGTTTCTTCGCCGTTTTCGACCCGAAGACCTCCACAGCACGTATGCAATAGGCCTGCAAACCATGGTGTTCCAGGCCGCCGAGCGGGAGGCCGATCAGCTCCGAATTGCCGCCAACGCGGCCTGGCTGGAAGTGGCCCAGATCAAGCCCGGCCAGCCTGGGACTGCCGGCTGCTGGACCTACACGGAAGTCCCCCAAGGTGGAGACAACTCCAACACCGAGTACGCCCTGCTAGGTCTCAACGCGGCCAGCGAGGCAGGAGTACCCGTCAATCCCGCGGTCTGGGAGCTGGCGCTAGCTCACTGGGAGGGAACCCAGAGTTCGGATGGAGGCTGGGGGTACCGCGCAGGCGATCCGATTCACACTTCGAGCATGACGTGTGCGGGCGTTTCCAGTCTCATTATCGCCGGCTCGCGGCGATCGCATGGCGCAGAGTATCTTCGGGGAGGAGTCATTCAAGACTGTGGCCAGGGCAGAACCAGTTCTAGCCTCCAGCGTGCCATCAACTCGCTAGGGGCGAAATTCTATGTCAGCCTCAACTTCGGCATGGGCCAGCAGTGGAAGTACTATTTCCTCGGCGGACTGGAACGGGCCGGCCGGCTAGCCGGGATTCGCTTTTTCGGCAAGCACGATTGGTATCGCCTGGGAGCCGAAGAACTGCTCCGCACACAGGATCGGGCTTCGGGCTTGTGGAGAGGCGTCACCGAGCAACCCGTGGTGGCTACCAGCTTCGCGCTGCTGTTCCTGGCAAAGGGCCGCGCTCCCGTGCTGATCTACAAGCTCCGCCACGGTCCCCGGAACGACTGGAACAACGACCCGGACGACGTCCGCAACCTTGTCGCGATCGTCTCGCGCGACCGTAAGACCAGCCTGTCCTGGCAGAGCTGTGATCCGGCCGATACATCCGTCGCCGACCTCCTCCAGGCCCCCGTCGTCTTCCTCAACGGGCACAGTGCGCCCGAGTTCAGTACCGTCGCCAAGCAGAAGCTCCGCGACTATGTCGAGCACGGCGGTTCAGTGCTTGCCGACGACTGTTGTGCGCATCTCAGTTTTGACACCGGATTCAGGCTGCTCGTCAAGGAGCTCTGGCCCAAAGAGGACTTGAAACTCCTGCCTGACGACCACCCTGTTTGGCGGGCCCTTTACGCGTTGAAGCCTGGCTGCTATCCTCTCTGGGGTATCGAGCCGCGGGGGTCGGACCGTGGTCATCTACTCGCGCAAGGATCTCTCCTGTTACTGGAACCAGGCGAACCGCAGTCCCACCGACACCGCCGTCATCCTCGCTACGAGGGTGGGCCAGAACATCATCGAGTACGCCACAGCAGGCAAGAACCCGCCGGACAAACTCATGATGCTGGAAGTCAAGAACACGGTATCCAGTTCGCGCTCGGATCCCGAGCCGCCCTTCCACCGATCGCTCCCGGCAATGCCCAATGTGCCGGTGCCCGATCGAGCAACAGCTCCCGCTGCGCGGGCCCCGGCCTTCAAGCCGGCGGCGCGGGATGCTTTTGACGACATCACGCCCAAGGAGATCAAGGACTTGCTGGAGAAAAACCCTAAGATGCAGGAGACCGGGATCAATGGCAGCGACGACAAAAGTAACCAGATCCCTCAAGGCTCGATACTGATCTATGTGACCGATGAAGGGCGATATGGCAAGTTGAAGATCTTGAAATACGGCTACGACTTGACCATCAAGTGGGTCACTTACGATAAGGATGCCTCCGTGTTCAATCGAGGCGACCAGCTCCAAGTCAAGGGGACATGGCTCTACGATCTGGATTATGGTGTCGAAGGAGAGAAGGGAAGATCCAAGGCGGATTTTTGGTGGGAACAAGTAAAATCGAATACGATCCGCTATTTCGTGAGTCGGAATTCTGCGGGCTTCCTGTTGTATGACGTGAAGAAGTAGTTGAACCGTGACTACTTCGCGAACACACCAAGCCATTCCCTCGACTTTCTGCCTGCCCGGGCGTGGGTCGGGCTTGGTTCGCTGGCTTTCAAATCCTTAAGAGATAAAGGCAGAGCCTTTTTTTGACTGGATTCGCTGATTCGCGGCGTGTTTAATAGCGACCAGGCCTTTCTATAGTGGGGATGTAGCTTACGTCAAACAGAACCCGTCAATTTCAGTAGACCATCTCATGTCCGGACCACGGCACACACACCTCGCTCTGGAAGTTCTCCTGGCATACGCCCAGGGTGAACTCGGCGAGTCTCCGGCGGAGAGGGTCAGGAAGCACCTGGAGCAGTGCCCGGACTGTACGCGGCGATTCGCCGAGTTAGAGCCTACTGTCATGCCGTCCGGCTCACGATCAGTCCGGACAACCGCTGGCGGTGTTGCCGCGAGTGCCAAGAAAGCAGTTTCGCCCGAAAATGCTCTTGGTTCTGACGTACTCGCCGCAATGCGACCCGTCGCCGATCTGCCCGAGGGACTGGCCGCGCTCGCCGATTATGAGCTTCTCGGCGAGTTTGGCAGCGGGGGCCCGGTTCGAGCGTTTCTGGCCGACAACCGGCTCATGGGCCGGCTTGAAGTGCTCAAAGTGCTGGGCCAATCGATCACCGGTTGGCCTGAATTGCTTGATCGCTTCATGAAGGACATCGGGGCCCTTGCCGGGCTCCAGCACCGCAACATCGTGACCGGGTATTCGGCCTTCCGCAGTGGCGATATTGTCGTCTTCCCCGTGGAGTACGTCGAGGGGGATGACCTGGCGCGGCTGGTCAAGGCCAGGGGGCCTCTGCCAGTTCCCCGTGCCTGCTATTATGTTCACCAGGCGGCTCAGGCCCTGCAATACGCTCACCAGCAAGGGCTCGTCCATCGCGACATCAAGCCGGGGCACCTGGTCGTCGTCGCGCGACAAGGTGCGGCCTGTCGTCAAGCTCCTTGACTTCGGGCTGGCCAAGGCCGCTCTCGAAACCCGCGTGATCGATCTCCACCGCGGCATGCGTGGACATGAGACGCGAAACCGTGAGGATGGGCTTGCCGGGGGCTTGCCGGGCACGGCCGCCTTCATGGCCCCGGAGCAGATTGCCGATCCCGGGCGGGCAGACATTCGCGCCGATATCTATAGTCTGGGATGCACTTTTTACTACCTGCTCAGCGGCCGTCCACCGTTTGCTGGAAAAAGCGTCCCGGAAGTCTTCCAGGCGCATCATTCCATGGACGCCGAGCCCTTGAACCTGGTTTGCAGGCAGGTCCCTTTTGAGCTGGCTGCACTTGCGGCCAAGATGATGGCCAAGGAGCCCGAGTCGCGATTTCAGACACCCGGCGAGGTGGCGACGGCACTGATACCCTTTTTCAGCGGAAGCAGGGCCCCCGCGCCAAGCCTTCGTACTGGCGTTTCCTGGGACACCCTGCCGCCTTACCAGCCGTGCCCGGCCGAGCCACTCCGAGCAGAGAGCAGCGAACACCATACACCGAATGTACATTCCAGAAGAGAGGGCACATCGGCAATTCATGTGGTGGAGGATCTGTCGATCGCCGCCAGTTCTTTGCAACCGCGAAAGCGCTGGCCCTTGCCGACGGTGCTTGTTGGCACACTTGTCGTTCTTGGCTTGGTGGGTGTCGTCCTGAATCTTACTCCCGGAAAGCAGCGGCCCGCCCCCAGAGTCATCCCGGCTCCGGACGAAGTCGACCGGCTCGTCTCAATCTCCCCCGTTCCTTCTCCGCGTAGTCCCTTGGAACAGCCACCTTCGATTCTCGTACCATTGCCGGACCTGCCTGATACAGTCTTCGCTCCCACAGCCGAGCCCGTATCGCTGGCAAACCTGACTCCTACGCCAAAGCCATCCCCGGAGCCTGAATGGCAATGGAAAAGCTCGTGCTTCATTCTCAAGGACGAGGCGGAAGTCCTGGCAACTGCCGGAAGGTGTGGGGCGGTGTTCAGGGAATTCAAGGGTCATGACAGCGCGTTGCGTAGATTCATGGGCAACAGATACGCTGAGTTCGAGAACCTGGAGGCGCAATTCGCAAACTTGAGCCAGGAAGAAATGGATCGCGGAGCCGAGGTCGAAAACCTGACCATCGAGCTGGCTCACAAACGATATCAGCGAGACCAATTTGCCGCGTTAGGAGCCAGGGGGAACACCGACCAGCTCGACAAGGAGATCAAGTTCCAGGCTGAAATGGAGAACGAGCATAAAAAACGAATCAGAAGGATCGGAGAGGAAAAACGACAATTGATGCTGCGTAAAAATGAGTTAGATCAAAAGCTCAAGTCGGTGGCTCTCGTCAGATCAACAGAAGCGTCCCGCGAGGTTTACATCAGCTCTCTGAGTGAGCTTCGCAAGAGCGTCGACCGGACGAAGGAGCTCTACTCGAAGCACCGTGACGACCCCGAAGTGCGGGCCGAGATCAATAGAAAGAATCAAACCACGGGGCGCAACCTGTTCGCCCTCGGACCGTCGAAGCAGTTCAACGACATCGAGCACAAGCTGAAGCTCCATGAGAAGTGGCTCGGACTGAATAGTGCCCAGGGCCCCCGGGAAAAGAGCAAGGGCGGCACGATCCATCGCTGCTGCCGTTCCTCCGGACTTCTAATTATCGCGGTCATCGCGGGAACTGTCATCGCATACACACGAGGTGATTCCTCATGGCCCAGTCCCAGAAACCCGCATCGGCCGGACCCACCCCGGAACGTAGCGAAAATTCACGCGACCTCGATGCCAAAATCATCGCGTCGCTGGCTCCCAGCGAGAAGGACCGGGCAGCAACTCTCAAGACAGAGACGACCCGCGTTAGCGAGCCCGGAGCCGGACATCCCCGATCCGCGATTCCCTTTCGCCCCGTGGCTCGACCGCCGATGGCTATGCTCACCCTCTGCGATGACGGCAAGAACGATGGTGCTCTCATTCGAATCCTCAGCAATCGGTTCGTGATCGGGCGAACCGAAGGGGACCTATGCATCGAGATTGACGGGCGGATCTCGGCCCGACATGTCGAGATCACCTTGCAAATGATCGCCGGCGAACATCATCGCTGGGTGCTGACCGACCTTCAAAGTACACACGGGCTTTTCGTACGGGTGACCCGAACATTGCTGACCGACCGGTCTGAATTCCTGGTTGGCGGCGGGCGATATCGATTCGACGCGCCAAGGTATGACGAGAGCGAGACAGCCGAGCCGCTTACGAAGATCAACGATCTCGGACAGACGGATGCCTGGTTCTCTGGCAAAAAGGTTACACAGCCGCCAGCCCTGACCGAGCTGGTTGGCACCGATATCGGTAATCGGATTGTTCTGCTCAAGCCCGAATACTGGAT
This sequence comes from uncultured Planctomycetaceae bacterium, assembly GCA_963797295.1. GTDB lineage: Bacteria > Planctomycetota > Planctomycetia > Isosphaerales > Isosphaeraceae > Aquisphaera. The sequence continues at coordinate 93,090 of CAWCPP010000044.1, read as the reverse complement.
CGGCACCGACCCGAGCTGCGCAATCTGTCGCGCCGATGATCCGTTCTGCGAACCACGTCACGTTCGCGTGCACCGCAACCCCAAAGGAGCGTGGCAAGCCGAGAATAACAAGACCCACAATGGCCTGTGGATGCGAATGTCCCAGGTCGTGGTCGAGTCAGTGGTCCACTTCCAGATCGGCGAGCAGCGATTCCGGCTCAGGGCGCGTTGATTCCCATTGTGACGTCGGCAGTCCAAGATACGCTGTCCCGGTCTGAAAATCCGATCTGGCAAGCCTGGTTCACAGCCCCGCTTGCCTGACCCTCTTTATGATCACAAGCGCTGAACAAACTCCGCCGAAAGCTGCTTCCGCGTTTAGCTGGAGTGCGAGGCGGCCCTCTGGTTCCGCCCAATTCATTACCGCCCGGACCGCCGTACGGCCACATTCTTGAGACTCGAAAAGGGAAATTCTGAAATTTCCCTGTTTTCGCGGCTTTTTCCGGGTCAGCCCTGCCTTTCTCTCTTGTGTGAGAGACGAACCTATCACGCGAGGACGTGAGCTGCGACGGTTTCCTTCACAGCCAGCCGCCGGTTGACCTCTCAAGGCAGCAGAAAGCTGTCAGGTTTCGCCTGGTCGGCGTGATGACTTCACGAGGAACCTTCAAGCGAGCACCTCAGGGATAAGGAGCTCTATCCATGTCCACCCCGACTCCCGTCGTACTAACCCCAAACGTCCGCCGCGTACCGTGGAGCTCGCGTGGCGATTCTATGAACCTCGTGGCGGTCGCCAACGATATGCCGCACATCGGGAAAGACCAGCAGACATCGCCGGTTTCCTTCCGGTTGTCGACGTTCGGTGACGACCCTCGCAGAGTCAGGTACATCCGGGTCGCGGCTCACAACGTTGGGAGGTCGGCGACCTGCATGCGCCGGCGGAGCGGCAAGACGGGCGTCCATGCAGTAAGCGCGGGGCCGATCGGCGCGGCGCCACCCTCGCGGCCGGCGCCATCGACATCGGAATTCTGGCCCAGCGGCTCCGCCAGCTTCAGGGCGATGGCGGCGAGTTCGCGATCACCAACTTCAGCGGCCATGGAGTGCTCAGGGCTGAGAATCGCTGGTGGGAAATCGACCCGATCAGCGGCAACCCGGTAGACGAGGCACGCGCGGGCGCCGCCTTCTGCGCGGCCTGGGTCGTGGCACGCCGGTTTCTCGATGCGCCCGCCGCGACAGCTCTTGCGTATGGCAGGTCCGCCGCGGCCAACTCGATCTTGAAAAAGTGAAAGGAGATTTTGCGATGCGAACTCTTTCGACTGCGATTCTCGGGCTATTCGTGCTGTCGGCGTGCCTCGAACCGGCGAGATTCTCGGTGGCTCGAGCGGACGATGTTCCGCCCGCGAAAGTTCTCAAGAACAAGGGGCTCGAGCGACAGCGCGGCACGCCATCAAACTGGAGCCTTGCATCCGAGGCCGACGTTTTCTCGAGGTTTCGTATGGCCAAGGGCCTGTTCAAGCAACTTGCGGGCGCTCCAGGAAGCGCAGCAGCAGCTCGAGATGGGCGGCCAGAACCCTCAGGCCATGATCAACGCCTTGCAGGAACAGCTCACCATGTGCGACGCGCAGAGCGCCGAGATTAATGAAGTGCTCAGGCAGCTCAATGGAGCCAACGGCAACTTGATCGTCAACTACCACAATCTCCTGGTTAACGAACAAAACTCGATCGGCTACGAGCAGAATAGGCTAAACGCGATGATCAACAATCTCCGTCGACAGGGCGGTGGTCTGGAACAACAAAGACGTGAGCTCAACGCCGAGGTCGGTCGGCTTCGCGACTTGACCAAGAAAGCCGTCGACGAGCTCAAGGAATCCATCGAGAAGACGCAGAAAAAGTATGTCGATGCGGGCAAGGACACAGACATTACCAAGGCGCTTACCGATCTTTCGGCATCGACCCGATTCAAGCAAAAACTCGGCGCCTCGAAAGACCTCCAAGAGGCGATGAACTGGCTAAAGCGGGCTCAGAGCGACGGGCCGGCACGAGGCGTTCGTAGTAAGTCGGGAAGAAGGCGTTGACCGGCTTGATAGCATTCGCAACGAGGTCACCGTCAGCCGACATAGTCAATCCTTCGATCGATAAGGCCGCCTCTGCGTGGCCGACCTCGGAGGCGGTGCGCAGCGAGTCATGCCCCGGGCCAACTCCTTCGGTGACCTGTTCATCGATCGCTTCAACTTGGTCACTCGGTTCAAGCTAAACATCTCACTCGGAGCCTTTCCTATAGCCCAACAATCGGTATCGCCCCGTTTCTCGTTCTTCCGGTTGCAGGATCAACGATGACGCGCCACTTTCATGAGGAAATCCGATGACGAGGCGAGACATCGCGACCTGGGTATGGCTCGGGCGACAGCTCTGGAGTTGGGGCGAAAAACTCCTGATGCTGATCGTGTCGCTGGTGATCGGGATCGCGTGGATCACAATCGGCAAGGCCCGGCCTGGAAGTGGACTCGGACCCGACGAAAGTCGCGGCTCGGGCCTCGTCATCCGTGTCGAGGTGATCGACATCTGGCTGCCTGTTACCTTGATCGATCTGGCGAGACAGCCTCCCGCGTGCCGCAAAGTCACCAGGAATTACGATCCTTGCTCGAACGCAATGGACGGCAAAACGTCTGGTTTGCATTGACGACTCGACATCACAAGATCAACGGCGGCGCGGCGGTTATCACGTACATCCGCCACCCTTACCTCGAGCCCGAGCATTTCCGTGAGCTCCTGAATGTCCTGGCAATCGCAACCGGTAAGCTGCCTCACGACCTTTCCCCCATCGACTCCAGGCTGCGCAGTTCACGTACTACCCAAGGAAACGGATGAGCGCGAGCCTCGAGAGGTCGTTAAACAACTCTTGGCGCCGCAGTATTCGCCGTCCGGAGATTCACGAGAATCGCGCGATGAAGCCAACGACGCCGGGAATGATTCTCCTGATGAATCCTGAGGCAGATCGCAATGCGCTCTTGCGGATTTCCTGTTTCACTACGCGGGACGGTCGCTATGATGGCGGGAACGGGCCGGTGCAATGCCGCTGATCACGTTCGATTAGCTATCTGTTCACACGGGGTGGTACGGGGTGAGGACACACTTCCGGAAAGAGCAGGGATGCCCGGCTCTCAGCCTGGGTCTGTGCTGGCTTGTGATCCTGATCGTCACAAGCCCCAGCGGGTCGGCCACAGGCAGGGAGACGCACAAAGGCATGGTTGTCATCGCACCTCAGCGGTTTCACCAGGCGCTCGAAACGATCGTCTCCTATCGGGCCAAGCAGCGGCCGACGAAACTGGTGTCGCTGGAAACGATCGTCGCGCAGAACCAGGGGCATGACGATCCTGAGAAGCTCAAGCGATGGCTCTACAACGCCTGGAAGAAGGACCAGCTTCGTTACGTGTTGCTGGTCGGTGACGCGGATCTCGTCCCTGTGCGCTACATGGTGCTCGACCGTGTGACACCCGCGGCTTTCGACTATGCGTTCTATCCCTCGGATCTCTACTACGCCGATGTGGCCCGACGCGACGGCAGCTTTGACGACTGGAACGCGAGCAAGCATGGGTTCCACGCAATCTACTTCGGAGAGGTTCGCGGCGAAAAGAACAAGTCCGGGCCAATCAACTTCGATCGGATCGATTACCGCCCCGAGCTTGCATTCGGTCGCTGGCCCGTGGACTCGGAAGACGAGGTCCGCATGGTGACCGAGAAAACGATCGCCTACGAACGCGAGCTTTCAACGTCCAGGCGGGATCTTCATCGCGCGGCGTTCGTCTGGGTGCCGGGATGGGTCGACGCTCGTGGTCAGATCAACCGATGGGCCTCCAACCTGCCGAGGGGCTGGACGTCGACAAAGCTGGAAGGAGGCAATCCCAAAGACAAGCGGGCCGATGAGAACCATGTGCTCTCGCTCATGAACCAGGGCGCCGCGCTCGTAGTCCATGTGGGACACGGCGAGGACAACGGCTGGGCCGACAGCCTCCACACGGGCGGACTGAAGCAACTTCGCAACGCCGACCGGCTTCCCGTCGTCCTGTCGGCCGGTTGCTCCACCGCGCTTCGCCACGTTGCCGCCGTACGAGCCGTACGAAGACGTCACCGGAACGAAGCATAAGGGCACCAACGCGAGGGAAGTGTTCAATAAAACGCCTCCTCCGCCGGCAGTCTATGCGTGTGGATCTTTTAACCGCACCGGTTTCGGCGAGGCGATTGTGCGCCACGGGCCAAATGGAGCGGCCGCGTACATCGGCTGTAACACCGGCGGCCAGCCCTGTGCATTGACCTTGCTCGACGGGTTCATGTCGGCGCTGCACGCGCTTCCGGAGCCCACTCTGGGCGATTGCTGGGTCCAGGCCATTGATCACTACTACGACGCCGAGCACCTTGGAACCCTCAAGCCCAATAAGAACTGGTATCCTCCGAGCAGCTTCTTTCAGGGCATGAAGTACTTGGTCTTCGGTGATCCCGCCCTGAAGCTATCGAGTTCCACGTGGTGATGTTCCCGAAGTTCTGTTTCAAGGCGAGGAAGATGCGCTGGAATCCCCATCTGTCATTCAACGGCCAATGCGCGGCGGCCTTCAAGTTCTACGAGCAGTGCCTGGGCGGCACGATCGTCATGATGATGACGTTCGGTGACTCACCCATGGCTAACCAGACAGCGCCAGACTGGCGCGACAAGGTTCTTCACGCCACCTTCGCCGTGGGTGACCAGGTCTTGACGGGTGGCGATGAGCCCGCCGAGAACTATGAGCGACCGACAGGCTTTTCGATCTTGCTCAACCTCCCCACGGCGGAGGAAGCGAACCGCGTTTTCGAGGCGATCGCCGAAGACGGTAAAGTACGTATGCCGCTCACGGAAACCTTCTGGGCGAAGCGATTCGGCATGCTCGTCGATCGGTTCGGCACGCCGTGGATCATCAATTGCGGAAATCCGGAGTGATTCTTCGCAAGCGGAAGTTGTCACCGGGTATCGACTCCGCCGTCGGCTGCCCGGCTCCTGTAAGTTGTTCGTGCAATCAGCGCCTCAGGAGTAGTCCTGTGCTACTTGGTGCTTCGGGCCGCGGCCAGACGGGCGACGAATGCGGCGTGTTCAGGAGTGGCACAGCCAAGGTCGAGCACGGTACGCAACCGCTGGGTATTTTCCGTGAGAAGTGCTTGCGGATCCAGCCAAAGTCCGGGAAACACGGTCGAGTGATAGAATCCGTCATTGCCAATCGGTCGTTGCACGAGCACGCCTTGTTCCTGGCCAAACCAGAAGATCTCGTCCGGGTCCATGGCGTGGACGACATATTCAAGCACCCCGGCTTGCTGATAGTCGTCCAGCTTGGGGCCGAGGTCGACATATCGCGACGTCTTGGCGACCTCGACAATCAGTTCGGGGGCGCCGTGGACATACTCGCCCTTGTCCCATGTCCGGCCGCCACATTCGGGCATGATCCGCAGCAACCCGTCTGGTTGCGGCTCGCTCTTCCAGCCCAGTATCGTTGTGGCGTTGTCCATCACCTGCACTCCGGGAGTCTTCTCCTTGTAGTAGGCGAGCCACACGAGTATCGGAATATGGGCCATGCCATGCGACATCCCAACTGGACTTGGCATGTAAACAACTCCGTCGATCAACTCGGCTCGCGTATTGGGCGGCATTGCCTCGTAGATCGCATGAAAAGTCGGCTGGTCGAGCCGCTGGCCCTCGACAAGCATCCGGAGATTTTGGAGCAACCTGGTGCCTTCGGACATAACCTGAGCTTCTCCACAGTGTCTAGAAAGGTTGTCCTTACGGAGCTTACCAGAATGTCGGTTTCTTGCCCATCGGCTAGGGTCTCGGTGAGTCCCTCGTCTCACTCCGTCCGGTTTTCAAAGTTTGCTGGGAGATGCTCGGATTGTCACATGGCGAATGCTCGCGCCAGGCTCGTAACGTGCCCTGCGTCTCGCTGAGAATTGCGAATGGCTCTGTGTCGACTCTGCTCTTTTCCGAGAATTTTGCACGCGCAGATACTGTCGCGGCCATTACAGTATCGGCAGCCTGGAACAATCAAACCCACAAGCCATCAGAGTTTACCCATGGTGCGAGATTCCGCAAGCAACACCGTGCAGCATTTCCACACGCTTTTCACGCTTGGCGCGGTTGGTGGGCTGAGCGATGCAGAGTTACTGAAGCGGTTTCTGCGTCAAGATGGAGATGAGGCAGAAGCCGCGTTCAGGGCGATGGTGGAGCGACATGGCCCAATGGTCATGGGTGTTTGCCGCCGGATGCTATCCGACTACCACGCAGCGGAGGACGCTTTCCAGGCGACTTTCCTCGTTCTGGTCCGACGGGCAGGCGCAGCGATCCGACAGGACAGGCTGGCGAACTGGCTCTATGGCGTTGCCGTCCGCGTTGCAAAAGAGGCAAAGCGGTCCAGCTTGAGGAGGCAGGCCAGGGAGAGAGCCATCGGGAACCAGCGCCAGGTTCAACTTGCATGTGACGGCGATACGGGCCAGTTCGAGCTCCACGCGGTACTCGACGAAGAGTTGAGCCGTCTGCCAGGCCGATTCCGCGCTGCGATCGTGGCCTGCGAGCTGGAAGGGAAGTCGCGGCGGGACGCGGCAATCCAGCTCGGGGTGCCGGAGGGAACGCTTTCAAGCCATCTGGTGCGAGGCCGGAAGCTTCTCCGGGAACGTCTCGAGCGTCGGGGCTTCAGCTCGACTGCCTTGCCGCTCACGTGGCTGGCTCGGGAGGTCCTCCTTTCCTCGGTATCGTCTTCTCTGGCCGATTCCACGGCGAGGACGGCTTTGAGCGTAATCTCCGGGAAGATCGCAACCCTACCGGAATCCGTTCTCGTCCTGACGAAACCGATGAGAAGGACCATTCTCGTGAGCAAGCTTACCATGGCTTCCGGAGCCGGCGCTGCTCTGGTGGTTCTGGCGCTGGTCGGGGCCGTGGCACAGACCGGTCAGCCTCCATCGCCCCCCACGCCCCCACCCCAAACTGGTGTGGTTGGGACGAAGTCGCTGCGGCTTTCCTCTTCCATCGAAGGAGATCACTTGCGGATGAACATCGAATTGCCTCTTGACCTGGTGGTTCCTAACACGGTGATCCTTCGGGGACAAGGTCGGCAAGTCGAGATCGCCGTGGGGCCGCAGTTGCTCCGGCAGATGAAGGGGCACACCGGGGCAGTCAACGCGGTGGCCTTCTCGGCAGATGGCAAGAGGATTCTCTCGGGAAGCGGCTGGCCTTGGGGCGACCGGACGGTTCGCCTCTGGGATGTGGCCAGCGGAGCGGAGATCCGACGGTTCCAGGCGGCCACCGACGACCCCGGCCCTGGCACGCATGGTCCGCGCGAGGTACCGGGCGAGGTTCGCACTGTTGCTTTCACCCCGGATGGCCGCCAGGTGCTCTCGGGCGCCACCGGCGGTATCCTTCAGCTTTGGGATGTGGAGACGGGCAAGGAGGTCCGGCGCCTCTCGGGGCACACCGGCACGATCTATGACCTGGCAATATCCGCCGACGGCCGCCGTGCCTTGACGGGCAGCCGGGACCGGACGGCCCGGCTCTGGGACATCGCCAGCGGCCGACAGATCCATGTCCTCAAGGGCCATTCTGGGTGGGTTCGCTCTGTCGTTTTCTCGCCGGATGGCCGCCGCGCGCTCACTGGTTCCGGTCCCGGGGACCATACGATGCGGCTCTGGGACCTTGATACGGGCCGCGAGTTGAAAGCTCTCGAGCAGGTCGGGATCGTGCGCGACCTGGCGTTCACTCCCGATGGGGTCTACGCGATCGCGGCGGTCAATCCCGAGATTCACGACGCCGGCGGTGTGATGCATCTCTGGGATCTGGAGCGGGGCGTCGAGATCCGCTGCTTCGCCGGGCATCAGTTCGCTGTCACAAGCATGGCGATGTCCCCCGACGGCCGGCAATTCCTGTCGTCGAGCTACGATGGCACGGTCCGGCTCTGGGACACTGCCAGCGGCCGTGAACTCTACCGCATGACCGGTCATCAGGAGTGGGTCTGGGAAGTGGCCTACAGCCCTCGGGGCAGCCTTGCGGTCTCCTGCGGCGGGGCCTCGGGCGGCGACCAAGCCGTCGCCCCCGGCCACGACTTCGCCCTGCGGCTCTGGGACCTCTCGGCCAAGCCCGAGATCAAAAGAGTCTCCCGTCCGAATCGGCTCTGATTGGGATGAAGATGCGTTGCACTGAAAACGCGATCAATTGGCCGTTCTGAAAGACCTCTCAGGGAAGCCTGCCCAGGACGCTGCCGACGAGGAAACGGTCCATCAAGAGCAGTACCAGCGCCAGGCCCGCCCAGGGCGCGAAGTGCTCGTTGTAGCGGGTATGGATCGTGCTCTTGAACGGGCTTTTCTCGAGGGCGCTGATGGTCTGAAAAACCTCTTCCAGGGCGTCGGCATCGGTAGCGACGAACGAGCGGCCTCCGGTGACACTGGCCAGGTGTTCGAGCAGAGGGATGTTCGGTCCTTCAACCTCGGCCATGATCGGCAGGTTGGTCTTCGGTTCGGTACCCTGGACAATTCCACCAGGTCGTCCGATGGCGATTGTGTGCAGGACCACCCCGAGGTCTCTTGCCAGTTCCGCCGCTTGTTCTGGATCGTACGGATGAGGGACCCCGGGCTCGTTATTACCGTCCGTCAAGAGCACCAGAACCCGCTTGCTGGGAGTCGTGTCGCGCAAGGCTTTGAGACCCCAGACGATCGCATCACCGATATTCGTACCGTCGTCGGCCGGCCGCGCGGGACGAATCGCTTTGACGATCTCGACCAGAGAGCGATGATCCAGTGTGGGAGCACAGATCAGGTCGGGATAATCGGCGAAGACGACCAGGCCGATCGCATCATCGGGCCGACCCTCAACAAAGCTGGTGAACGTGGCCTTGGCGGCCTCGAGCCGGCTGATCCGGCGGGTTTCCTGGTCGACAGTGAAGTCGGCGGCACTCATGCTCGAGCTCTGATCGAGTGCGACCACGATAGCCACTCCGTGCCCCGCGATCCGGATCGTCCCGCCAACCGTCTGCGGTCGCGCCAATGCCACGGCCAGGGCTCCAATCGCCAGTCCGCGCAAGGTCGCGGGCAAGAACCGCAGCAACAGTCGCCAGGTGCGCCGCCGCTTTGCGGGTGGAAGATCGGCGAAGCTCGGCCAGACGATTCGGGGACGGGCCCGTTCCAGCACCAAGGGAACAGGAATCAGAACCAGCAGAAAGAGCCAGCCAGGATAAGCGAACTGAAAATCAAGCATCAGATGATTCGATTGCTAGATCCGTGGAGATACTCAGGCCGGATCGTGTCCAGCCTGAAGCACCCGGCGCGCGGCGATTGCCCGGGCCAGGGCACTCTGGGGTTCGGGGTCGAGTATGGTCAGGTGGCCCATCTTACGACCGGGCGCGGATCGCGCTTACCGTACAGGTGGATCTTCAGATCGGGATCCAGCCGCAAGGCGGCCTCCCAGCAGGGTTCGCCGCGGGTCCACAGGTCGCCGAGCAGGTTGACCATGGCCGCGGGCATGACCAGGTCGCAACGACCCAGGGGCAAACCGCACAGCGCCCGTACCTGCTGCTCGAACTGGCTGACCACGGCCGCCTCGATGGTCAGGTGCCCCGAATTGTGTGGCCGGGGAGCAATCTCGTTGACGAGCAAGCAGCCATCGGCTTTCAAAAAGAATTCGACACAAAGAACTCCAACGGTCCCCAGCGCCTGGGCCACGGCCAGGGCCAGCGTGCGGGCCTCGAGAGCGACGACCGGTCCCACTGGAGCAGGCATCGTCGTCGTATCCAGGATGTGCCGCTCGTGGTGATTCAAGCCAACGGGATAAGCCACCGCGGTTCCATCCTGCCCACGCGCCACGACCATCGAAACCTCGGCCGCGAAATCGACCCAGCCCTCGGCCACGCAGGCAACCCGATCCAGGCTGGCCCACGCGTCCGCCAGGTCGGCCGCTCGTGTCACCAGCACCTGGCCCTTGCCGTCGTATCCCGAGCTGGCGGTTTTCAAGATCAGGGGCAGGCCCAGCGCCCGCACCGCAGAGTTCAGCTCGAAATCATTGCGGACCGGCCGCCAGGGGGCATGAGGAATGGCGTTACTGGCCAGAAAGGTCTTCTCGCGAAGGCGGTTCTGGCTGGTCCAGACGGTTCGCCAGCCCGGCCGGACGATCCGCCGTCGCGCCAGCCATCGCAAGGCCGGGGCCGAGACGTTCTCGAACTCGACCGTGACCGCCTCGGCCTCGGCGGCAAACGCGTGAACCGCCGGGAGATCGTCGGGAGCACCGGTCACGCACCAGTGAGCCACCTGGGCGGCCGGTGCGTCCTCGGTATCGGTGAGCACGCCCGTCCGGTAACCCATTCGCTGCGCAGCCTGGACGAACATCCGTCCCAGTTGCCCACCACCGATCACGCCCAGCGAGGCCGGTGGATTGAGAATGGAGCGCGACCGCTCACCCATTGTGGAATCAAGGGCCATCCTCTGACCGGTGCCACGGGCCGCGCTCATAAGGGCGACTCTCCCACAGCCTCGGTCTGAGCCTGTCGGAAAGCCTGAAGTGCGCCGCGAACAGCCGGGTACTTGCGCGCCAGGATGGCCGCGGCGAGGAGCCCCGCGTTCACGGCACCCGAAGTGCCAATGGCCAGTGTTCCCACCGGCACTCCGCGCGGCATCTGGACGATCGAGAGCAAGGAATCGACCCCTTTGAGCGACTTGCTCTCGACGGGCACGCCGAGCACGGGCAAGATCGAGATCGCCGCCAGCATGCCGGGCAAATGCGCGGCGCCGCCGGCTCCGGCGATGATCACCTCCAGACCGCGGCCCTCGGCGTCTCGTCCGTACTGAAACAGGCGATCCGGCGTACGATGGGCCGAGACGACCTTGCTTTCCACGGGTACGCCCAGCTCGGCGAGAATTTCCGCCGCGTGCCGCATGGTTTCCCAGTCCGACTTGCTGCCCATGACCACCCCCACCAGGGGCGATCGTGGCACTTCAGGCGACATCACCACAGCAACCTCGCATTCCTGTTCAGACGCCGATCGGTTCGATAAGGTCGCCGATCCGGATTGCACCGCCGTCGAGAATCTGGGCCCGCAACCCGCCGCGGTGCACCAGCGCCGCACGCACGCCTGGCCGCGTCAGCGACTCGAGGTGCTTGCACGGTTCGCACAACCGCATTCCTTGCAGGACCACCGCGCCAACGCGGAACTGCCTGCCGACCAGGTGATTGAGCGCGACTCCCCGCGTCACCACGTTCCGCCTGGTCTCGACCGGGCTGAGCTCAACCTTGTAATCTCGGTTCACGGCCTCGATCGCCTCGGCCTCGATGAGAGTGATCTCCCGGTCAGGACCGTCCTTGCGTGCCGGCCTGGACACGCTGCGAAACTTGCGATCTCCCTCCAGTCCATGACCGGCCACAGCGACGACCTGCTCGACTGGCTGCAACGGCTGCCTCGGCGTCGGACCGATGAACAGAGCCTGGACCGAAGGGGTCGATGAAGAAGTCGTGCTTGACATGAATTCATCCCGATCAGGACTGTGTGCCTCGAGAAAAGATTCTCACTATTGCCTCTTCACCCATCGCTCGGCAAGTTCCAGCAACCGACCGAGGGGGAGCTCGTAGCCCGGAAGCAAGGTGGTGGTGTAGATCTGATCGGCGGCGATAACCAGTTTCTCGTCACGTTCCGCGGTGAACCGGTAGACCGTCATCGTTTTTGCAAACCGATCGATGATCCAGTACTCTTTCACGCCAATTTCACGGTACTCGGCCCGCTTGGCTATGTAGTCGCGATCCTGGTTGATTTTGCCTTTCGAAACGAACTCGATGGTGATCGTGGGTGGTTCATTCGGACCCGGCAGGCACCCCAGTCCCGCCCAGATCACGCGATCCGCCCGGCGGCGGTTCTTCTTCGTCTCGACGTCCTCCTCGGCGAGTGTAGCATCGAGCGACGAACCCTGGGGATTGGACTCCTGGTAGGTTCGCAGGGAATGCCCTAACTCTTCATTGGGATCACGTTCATTGCGAGACGGAATCGGAGACACGACGAGTACCTCGTTGATTAGCTCGTACCGCCAACCTTCGACGAAGCGAGCGCGGTCGAACTCCTCGGTGGTCAGCAAGAGCCCAGCCGATCGGGGGCCGAGGCGAAGCCGGCGGGTCTTGATCCTGGTCGGTGCCTGGGACATGTTGAACCTCGTCCTGCGACGATGCGGGAACCACTGAAACGTACCTTGCGGTATTGTACCTCATCCTGTGTGCGGATTGACCCTCAATCGGAAACCGAGGAAGATGAGGGGAACTTCGATGGATTGACAGCAATTGCTGGCCGAGAGGAAAGGATGACTGATGAATCAAGGCGAAATCCGGCTGGGCGTGATTGGCTGCGGAGGTTTTGGCCTCTACGCGCTGCAACAGTTTGCCCAGGTACCGGGAGTGAAGCTTGCCGGCATGGCGGGCACCCACCGGGCAGCGGCCCATGCGGCGGCCCTGCGGTTCGGAATTCCCGACATCGAGGATGTGGGCAAGATGCTGGATCGCGAGGATATTGACCTCGTGTACATTGCAACGCCCCCGTTCTTGCATCATCCCCAGGCCATGCAGGCGTTGCGGGCCGGCAAGCACGTGATCTGCGAAAAACCCCTGGCGATGACGGTGGCCCAGGCCGATGAGATGATCGCCGAGGCACGCCGGCGTGACCGGTTGCTGGTGGCCAACCTGATGCAGCGGTATAACCCGGTCAGTCAGGCGGTCGGGCGGCTTGTACAAGCCGGTGTCCTGGGCGAGTTACTGCACGGAACCTTTGAGAACTATGCCTCGGATGAAAACCTGGGCCCCGAGCACTGGTTTTGGGACCGATCCAGGAGCGGCGGGATCTTCATCGAGCATGGCGTGCATTTCTTCGATCTGTTTGCCAGCTGGCTGGGGCCCGGCAAGGTCGTGTCGGCCGAGCTGGGGCTGCGTCCGGGTGCCTCTCCACCGATCGAGGAGCACGTTCATTGCACGGTGCGGTATAGCGAATCGATGCTTGTCAGCTTTTACCATGGCTTTCATCAGACCGGCCGGATGGACCGCCAGGAGCTGCGCCTGGTCTTCGAACGCGGCGACGTGACCTTGTTTGACTGGGTACCGACCAGGGTGCGCGTTCACGCGATCGCCGATGAGGCCCAGACGCGAGCCCTCTGCGAGCTCTTCCCCGGTGCCAGGATCGATGCCACCGCGACCTACGGACCAAAGGACCGTGCCTGCGAGGGTCGTCACAAGACCCTGGATGTCTACCAGATGCTGGAACTGTCCTGGGGCGACGGAACCAACAAATCGCAGCGCTACGGCGAACTGCTGCGTGCCGCTCTTGACCGACCAGCTTGCCTGGGTTCGCGATCGCTCGCACCGCCGCCAAATCACCGACCAGAACGGCCGCGATTCGCTGGCCGTCGCCTGCGCGGCCGACCAGATGGCCCGGGCTTGATTGATCCTTCCGAGGAGCCTGACCCATGCTGCTGAAACGACTGTTCGAGAGCGTCTTGCTGCGCCCTGCCGACCTCGAGCCTTCACGCGAGGATTTCGAGGTGGTCGGCGTTTTCAATCCCGGTGCGGTCCGGGTCAACGGCGAGGTCGTTCTCCTGGTACGCGTGGCGGAACGGCCGCGTGAACACCGCCCCGGCTACACCGCCCTGCCCCGCTGGAGCAACCACGGCGACCTCGACGTGGATTGGGTTCCCGACGACCAGTTGCAACCGGTCGATCCGCGCGTGGTCATGCGCAAGGCCGATGGACTGGTCCGGCTCACGTTCACCTCGCACTTGCGGGTGGTCCGCTGCGGCGATGGACGCTCGGTCAAGGAGGTGACTGGCGTCCGCTTTCTGCCCGGTTCGGAGCTGGAAGAATACGGCGTCGAGGACCCGCGAATCACATCGCTTTACGGTCGCTATTACTTCACCTACGTCGCGGTATCGCGTCATGGCGCGGCCACGGCCCTGGCCGTGACGGACGATTTCCGCGAGTTCTCGCGGGAAGGAACAATCTTCTGTTGTGAAAACAAGGATGTCGTCTTGTTTCCTGAGTGGATCGGTGGCGCCCACGTGGCGCTCCATCGGCCCAATCCGGCCACGCCGTTCTGCCGTCCCGAGATCTGGATCGCCTGGTCTCAGGACATGATTCACTGGGGCCATCACGGCGTTCTTCATGGAGGCGGATCCGACTGGGAGACCGGTCGCGTCGGCGCCGGCACGCCGCCGATCCGGGTTCCGGGAGGCTGGCTGGAGATCTATCACGGCAGCCGCCACACGACCACTCCCGGCGCGGTCGGCAAATACTCCACTGGGGCTCTGCTGCTGGACGCAGAAAACCCCGCGCGAATCCTCCGACGCACACCCGGCTCAATCTTCGAACCGACCGCCGATTTCGAGCGCGACGGCTTCGTACCGGACGTCGTCTTCCCCACGGGAATCGTCGAAACCGAAGAGACCTTCCTCGTCTACTACGGCGCTGCGGACACCTGCACGGCCGTCGTCGAGTTCTCTCGCGAAGAGCTGATGGCGGCACTTGTCGAGGTTTGACGGATACAGCGAAACATGAACATGGCGGAAGGAGGTGTTCCGCTTGTTTCACGAAAGACTCGTACTTTGCTTGAGTTCCGCACTAGATATCCGCGGCCGCACTTCGCCTACAGGATGTTGACGCCGGTCGATTTAGTCGGGGAGCAAGAGCCCGGGATCAACGCCGAAGTACTCCGCCAGGCTTCTGATGTGTTTGGTTGCCATGCTTCGCTTACCCGCGAGAATCTCGGAGAGTGTTGATTCCGCAATCCCTGTCTGGGCAGCGACCTGAGCTTGGGGCACTGCTTTGAACTCCAACAGGGATCTCAGCATTTTCAGACCAGAAACTTTTGGGATTGGGTAGTGGTCGTCCTCATATTTCTCAATGAGGCTGGAAAGAACGAGCAAGTAATCGTGTTCGTCGTCCGCGAGGTTCGCGCGGTCACTCAAGCTGTCAACCATAGTTATAGCGGCATCAAGTTCCGCCTCGGTGCGAATAGGCCGGAGTGGAAACCTCCGAATCAAGGCCAGGTAACCATCGCCCGGGGCGCATTTCGATCCCAATTGTTTTCGTTGACATCATTAACTGTTCCTTGGTCGATTTCCCGAAATTCAAAGGTCGATTGTTGCCCCATTTGATATTCGCACCTGGTTAAACGCATCTATGATTTCTACGATTGACCGCCCCACTTACGCTGGTCGTACTCCTCGTGAGAGAGTATGTGACGAATCAGAATTACAGCGTCGGTGTAGTAGATCTGAGCGATCAAACGGTACTTGTTCCCTCCAATGTTGAAAACGACGAACTTGCCGACTTGGTCAGCGCTGCCGAATGTCGGCCGGAGGTCGGCAAAGTTGTTCCATCGGGTCATGCGAGTGGCGTTGTACCAGTGGTTCAGTGGCACCTCCGCGTCCGGGTGATTCGCGCTGAACTCCCTCAGCTTTTTGCGGGAGATGATATGTACGCGTCTCGGCCGATCTAAATTGCGTTTCTGCGAGCCGGATTTGGCCATGGTTTTTCCGCCTCGCTCGGGATCTACCATTTAACTTTGTTATCATATTTTCGTGCTCGCGGAAGAGCCAGAAAGATCAATTCTACAAAGTTAGGAAAACTTAACGACATTCGGGGTGCTTTTACCCTCGTACCATCGCGCCGAGGATCTGATCGACGGGAATCGTGGCGAAGGTGCTGGCGTAGTCGGACATGGCGTAGGGGATGATCAGCTCTCCATTGTGGATCACTCCGCCGCAACTGTAGACCACGTTGGGCACGTAGCCCTCGCGCTCGTTGGCGTTGGGTTCCAGTAGAGGCTCCTCGAGGCGGCCGATCAGCCGCGAAGGATCGTTCAGGTCGAGTAAAAAGGCACCCATGGCGTACTTGCGCATCGGGCCAACGCCGTGAGTCAAGACCAGCCAGCCGGCCTCGGTCTCCAGCGGCGAGCCGCAATTGCCAAGCTGCACGAACTCCCAGCCGTAGGTCGGCTTGGCGATCTGCTCCTTGGTGTACCAGAAATGGAGCATGTCGGAATACATCAGGTAGATATTTTCATTATCTTGCCGCGAAAGCATGGCATACAGGCCGTTGATCTTGCGGGGGAAGAGCGCCAGGCCCTTGTTGCGCACTTCGGGACCGTTCAAAGTGCTGGCCTTGAACCGCAGGAAATCTTCGGTTTCGAGGATCTGGGGCAGAATCACCTTGCCGTCAAACGCCGTGTAGGTCGCGTAGTACCGAATCGAGCCGTCTTCGTCATGAAACGCGACGAAGCGGGCGTCCTCGATGCCGTTGGTCTCGGTGGGCGAGGAGGGGAAGACGATCCGCTCCGAGAGATTGAGCTCGGGGCTGAAAAAGATTTCGTAATTCGCCTGAACTAGCGTGAGCATGTTGTGCGCCACGGGCTCCAGCTCGCGATGCCGGGGCCGATTTTGCTGAAGCGTGCGCTGGATCGACAGGCGAATTTCGGCGTGCGTGAACCGATCACCCAGGGTCATCAGCACCTGGTCGGCGAACGGGCTATCGATCCCCAGCTCGATGAGCTTGCGCGAAGAGCCGCTTATCATACAGGGTGCTGGGAACCAGTTCGGGCGCGGTGACGAAGCGCGTCGGCTCATCGATGTGGATCTGGTTCTGGGCATCGATGATTCCGCCCCGGAACGTGATCGACGAGATGTGTCCTTCGCCGGTGGCCCGCAGGCTGAGGATGAACCTGCGCGCCCCTTCGGGCAAGCCGGACTGGTCGGGATGCCAGACCATCGAGGGATTGAAAAGCGCCGCCGATTCCAGCGAATATTCCTGGGTGAAATAGGCCCCCATCAGCAGCCTGCGGTTCTCGCTCAGCGGCTGGTCCGTCAAAAGATGGCTCTTGATCTGTTCAAATCGGCTCAGGAAAAACTGACGGGTTTTTTGATGGCGGTTGCGAAATTCGCGCAAGACGTCGTCAAGAAGGATATCGATCTCCGCCTCGGAAAGCGCCGCGATTCGCCCCAGGATTCGCTCTATGCGGTTCTCGTTGGCCGGTTCGAAGGGTCGGATGACGACCCGGCTGTTGTTTGGCCGGATGACGATGCCCGTTCGATTCACGCAGAGCTGGCGGGGTTCCGTGGCCTTGCCATTGGCGGAATGGATGGTCGCGGGATGGCTAGTGGATTCGAGGGTCGCGGTAGAGCTGTCACCGTCCATGCAGAGAAACTCCGGGATTATTTTGCAGACACTTGTGGGAAGCCTGGCGAGGCTCGTGTCAAGGAAGGTTCATGGTCTGCCCGACTCTTATCATAACTGCCGGGCCGCATGCGCGCCTTGCCTGATGTTTGGAGACATTCTGCGCCTCAGGCGCCCTGAACCTGGCGAAACGATGCCAGGATGCTTTCCAGGAGCTTCATCTCGCCCAGCGCGAGCAGGAAGGAAAGGGTGGATTCGGCCCCCTGGTTCTGGTTGACGCGGTCTTCCTGCAAGCCATCGCAGCAGCCACCCGTCTTGGCGTCATAAAGTTCCAGGCCGAGGTCATTGCTGCCCAGGAACCATTCAAAGGCCAGTCGCGCCTCCTTCAGCCAGACCGTGTCTTCCGTCGCCTGGAAGGCGCCGATGCAGGCCGAGACGGTGGCGCAGGCCTCCAGCGGTTGCTGGTCGAACTGGGCGCGCTCGCGCCCGCGATGGTAGAAGCCCTCCGAGCCGATGGGCCGGAAGTGCCCCGCGGGCGCCTTCTGCTGGGCGACGAGCCAGCTCAGGCTCTTGAGCCCGATATCGAGCGCCTGGGCGTGCCCGCCGGACTGTCCGCTGGCGATCAGTCCCTGGCACAGCCTGGCGTTGTCGTAGGTGAGATACTCCTCGAACCAGCACCACTCCTCGGTCGCGGTTCGATCGTACGCCTCGATCAGCCGGTCGGTCAACGAGTCGCGAATCTGGCTCGCCTGCCGCGCACCGCTGAGCCGCTCGAGATAATGGCAAACTCCGAGCAGGCCAAACGCCCAGGTCCGTGGCGAAGTCGTTTCGACCAGGGCGGGCAGCGCCAGATCAAACAACGCCGAGGCCCAGAACTGGAGGTCGCGCCGCTTCGAGCGATGCACGCAGGCGCCCAGGGCCCAGAGAGCGCGACCCTGACAATCTTCCGAGCCGGCCTGCTCGAGCCACGAGCGATTGTAGCTCATGAAGTTGCGAAACCGGCAAAGCTTGCGGTCGAACGCGTAATTCAAGAACGCCGAGTAAGACGCAGCCAGGCGCTGGATCTGGACCGAGCTGACTCCCAGTTGCTCGAGCAAGAGCGTCAGCAGGAGTGCCCGGGCATTGTCGTCAGTGCAGTAGCCTTCATCGAGATTGGGGATCGTGTAGCTGGCATGCTGGAGCATTCCCGCCGAATCGGTCATGCGGATCAGGTGATCGAGCCTCCAGCCCGGCAGGTCCATGGGCTCGTCAGCCAGTGTCCTGACGGCTTGCAACTTGATCGGCACATCGAGCCGGCTGCGCCGGGCTCGCTGGAACGAGTCCATGTAATGGTGGGCAACATGGCTCCAGATCATCTCGCGGCCCAGCAGATAGGCCTTCTTGCGCATGGCGTGGCGGCGAGTTTCATCGCGGCAAAGTTCGCAAATCTCGCGGGCCAGGGCGGCCGAATCACCAAACGGAGCAAGAACGCCTCGGCCCTCGGCGAGCAACTCCTCGGCGTGCCAGTAGGGCGTGGAGACGACCGCCTTGCCGCAGCCGAACGCATAGGCCAGGGTGCCGGAAGTGATCTGTGCCGGGTTGAGGTACGGCGTGACATAGATGTCGGCGACGCCGATGAATTCGAGCAATTCGTCGATCTCGACGAACCGATTGTAAAAACTGACGTTCTGCTTGATGCCCAGGCTCTTGGCCAGCCGTTCCAGGCTGATCCGGTAGCGTTCCCCCTGCTCGCGAATCAGGTTGGGATGGGTCGCCCCGAGCACGATATAGACAAAGTTGGGGTATTCCTTGAGGATGACCGGCATGGCGCGGAGCATGTGCTCGATGCCCTTGTTCGGCGACAGCAGGCCGAACGTCAAGGCAACAAACTTGCCCTCGACCCCGAACTGGTCCTTGTAAAACGCGGGATCGATAAATGCCATGTCCGGAATGCCATGCGCGATCAGGTCGATCTTGGCTTCAGGAACCTCGTAGATTTCCGTGAGAAAATTCCGGGCCCGCTCGGTCATCACGATCACCCTGGCCGACAGTTCGATGACCTGCTTGAGCACCCGGCGCTGCTCGTCGCTGGGCTGCTGGAGTACCGTGTGCAGGGTGGTGGCGATCGGCATTCGCAGATTTCGCAGCAGGCGAATGATGTGGCTGCCTGACGGACCTCCGAAGATGCCATACTCATGCTGCAGACAGACGATGTCGGCGTTGGCGAAGTTCAGGTAGTCGGCCGCGCAAGTAACTGTCAAGCTCCTGTTCCTCGATCTCGAACCGTACCTCCCTCGGATAGTCATAACCCTGGGGAAGATCGTTCACGGGTACCACGAAGCAGTCTGAACCGGGAAACTGAGTGGCGACCGATGTGCAGACGTCGTGAGTGAACGTGGCAATCCCGCACTTGCGCGGCAGGTAGTCGCCGACGAAAGCGATTTTCCGAATTTCCGTTGTCCGAATCGTTGTTGTCAAATGACGCCCTCACACCCAGGTAATTCTGCTTACATCTTGTTGCGACCAGGGACTCTAGTCGAGTCGATCATGCCCGCACACCGTCCCTTCATGCCGGGCGGAGGGATGGAGAAGCGTGGCTGCCAGCCAGAGTATCGCGACTGCAAATGCCGGTCGCATGTCCTGGCGAAAGAGCTTTCCTCCTCGAATCCCGCGTCTCAAAGTGGCCATATGGCCAATTTGCCAGTTTATCGTGGCGATTCGTGCTTTTCCAGGCTGGTCCACGCGCCCGACCCGCGTCCGGAACCGGAGCGTTCTCGCCGTGTTATATGTACAAAGATAATAATTTGATCAGAATATCTTGACTATTGAGAAAGCTTGGGGCATGATCGGAATTCAGTTCCACGTGTCGATCGTCTTCGAACAGTCCTCGGATCGTGCCTCAACCTGTTCCGGAAAGCACTCCGGGGAGAATCCCGCCAGCGAGGTCGGAATGAGCACCATTGCGCGGATCGAGCAGGTTGGAGTTTTGTCCCCTCATCTCGACGGATCGAACGGTCGCCATTTTCCCTTTCCCGGAGTGCCCACGACGTGCGACGGCGCCGAGGCCGTGGTGCACGTCGAGATTCACGTCAGCCAGGCCGCGGGCGCCTATCCGATCACCAGTTCGACCACGATGGGCGGCGGCTTCAATGCCGCGGTCAGCAACGGGGTCCACAACCTCTGGGGCGACCCGCTTCTCTTTTTCGAGCCGGAGAGCGAGCACTCGGCGGCCAGCGTCTGCGAGGGGTTTGCCGTTGCGGGCGGTCGGGTGACCAACTTCACCTCGGGACAGGGCCTGGTGCTGATGAAGGAGGTGCTTTACACGATCGCGGGCAAGCGGCTGCCGGTCGTGATGAACATCGGTGCGCGGGCACTCACCAGCCAGGGGCTGAATGTTCATGCCGGGCATGACGACATGATGTCGGTGGCCGATTGCGGCTGGGGCATGATCTTCGGCCGCAACGCTCAGGAAGCCGGCGACTTTTGCCTGATTTCCCGCCGCGCCGCGGAAGCCTCGCACACGCCGTTCTTCAACGTGCAAGACGGCTTTCTCACCACCCATACCGTCGAACGCGTGCGTCTGCCTGAACCCGAATTCATGAAGGCGTACATCGGCGATCCCCGCGAGCGGCTATTTAACCTGATGGACCCCGCCAGCCCGCTCATGTCGGGGGTCGTGCAAAACCAGGATTCGTACATGAAAGGCAAGATCGCCCAGAGGTGGTATTACGATCGCATCGAGCCGCTGCTGGCCGACGCTTTCGATGAATTCTACCGCCAGACGGGTCGGCGATACGGTTTCCTCGAACCGCATCGCTGCGACGACGCCGAGTACATCCTGATCGGCATGGGATGCTACATGGAAACTGTGAAGGCGGCCGTCGATTATCTGCGCGACGTCAAGGGCATTGCCGCCGGATGTCTGACCGTGTTTGTCTTCCGCCCGTTCCCAGCCGCGCGGATCATCGCGGAGCTCAAGAACGCCCGGGCGATCACGGTCTTCGAGCGGATGGATGACCCGCTCTCGACCACGGGCAATCACCTGACCCGCGAGATCAAGGCCGCCTTCTGCGATGCGATGACGGGTCAGAACGGCCAAGACCCGATCGACCGCATTGCCAGGGTCTACAGCGGTTCGGCCGGTCTGGGAAGCCGCGACGTGCGGCCCGGCGACATCATTGCCGCGTTCGAGAACATGATTCACGACGGCCCGGAATACTTCAGCATCGGGATCGACCATCCCTCGGGGCTGAAGCCCGCCGCGGACCCCGATCTTCGACCCAACGGCGGCTTCTCGATGCGCGGGCATTCGGTCGGCGGGTTTGGCTCGGTCACCACCAACAAGGTCATCGCCACCATCGGCGGCGACGTCTTCGGCATGGACGTCCAGGCCTATCCCAAGTACGGCTCGGAGAAGAAGGGGCTGCCCACCACCTACTACCTGACGATCGCCGATTCTCACATCCAGACCCACTGCGAGCTCGAGCAGGTTGACCTCGTCTGCATCAACGACCCGACGGCGATGCTCAGCGCGGGGCCACTCAAGGGCCTCGTCGAGGAGGGCGCCATCTTCATGCAGTCGCCGCACGAGGATCCGCACGAGGTCTGGAAGCGGATTCCCGAGCATAACCGCCGCACGATCCGTGCCAAGAAGCTGCACGTCTATTACGCCGACATGGTCAAGATCGCCCGCGAGGTGGCGTCGGTGGCCGACCTTCAGATGCGTATGCAAGGCATTGTGCTGCTGGGGGCTTTTCTCAAGCTCACTCCCTACGCGGCGCTCAGCCAGATGAATGACGAGCAGGTCTATGTCGGTGTCGAAAAAGCCCTGCGGAAGTACTTCGGCAAGCGGGGCGACCGGGTCGTTCAAGACAACCTGACCTGCGTCAAGCGCGGGTATGGCGAGATCCGCGAGATTCCCGCCGACGTTATCAACGCCTGATCGCTGCGGGGCCATGCCCTCTCCGTTCCGAACCGAGCCGATTTCAGCCAGATCTCATCCGTGAATATCACTCATCTCGAGGAGAGATCGATGCTCCAGACGCCTTCCAAGCCTTCGATGAACGAATCCCATGACCAGGACCCCTTCAACAATAGCAGCTACGGCACCCTGGTCGACTCGTCCTACAAGCTCGTCAGCCTGCCCGTCCTTGATGTCCTTGACTTCAACGACCGGATCATCCGTGGTTATGAGGAAGGGACGGCCGAAAAAGGACTCCCGGCCGATCTGTCGCTGGCTCGCTCGCTGGTTCCCGCCGGCACGGCGACCCTCCGCGATTTCAGCAATATCGCCCCCGAGATTCCCCTCTATTTGCCCCAGAACTGCACCGGCTGCATGGACTGTGTGACCCAGTGCCCCGACACGGCGATCCTCGGCAAGGTGCTTTCCGAGACCGAGCTCGAGGAGCAACTGGCCACGATCCCCGAGCCGGCGGACCGCGAGATGTTCCGCAGCCAGTGGTCGCACACCAAGAAGTACTTCGACGCCCCCAAGAAGAAGGGGCTGCCCGCCGGGATGTTCAACATCATCATCGACCCGAGCAAGTGCAAGGGGTGCGCCGAGTGCGTGACGATCTGTGATGACAACGCCCTGAAAATGGCCGACAAGACCGACGAGGTCATGATCACCGCGCGGAAGAGCCACCGCTATTTCAAGAACTTCGGCCCGAGCAACCCCCAGTACGTCAGCGACAACCTGCTCATCGACATGATGCTCAAGGAACAGACGCATATCTACACGGGAGGCGCAGGGTCGTGCGCGGGGTGCGGTGAGGGCACGGCCCTGCGAATGATGTGCGCGGCCACCGGATCAAAGTACGGCGACCAGTGGGGAATCGTCGCCGCCACCGGTTGCAATACGGTCTATACCTCGACCTATCCTTACAACCCATACCTGGTTCCCTGGACCAACTCGCTCTTTGAAAACGCTCCGGCTTATGCCATCGGCGTGCGGATGCGCTGGGACCAGATGGGCTGGCAAGATCGCCCGCTCTGGTGCCTGGGGGGCGACGGCGCCATGTTCGACATCGGCTTCCAGGCGCTCTCGCGTTTGCTCGCCAGCGGCATGCATATCAAGGTGTTCGTGCTCGATACCCAGGTTTACTCGAACACCGGCGGCCAGGCGTCGACGAGCAGCTTCACCGGCCAGAACACGAAGATGAGCGTCCACGGTAAATCCACCGGCGGCAAGCAAGAGCGGCGCAAGGAGATCGCGCAGATCGCCATGATGCACCCGCGCACCTACGTGGCCCAGACGACGTGTGCCCACACGAACCACTTTTACCGCGCGGTGCTGGGAGCGCTCGAGTTTGACGGTCCCGCCATCGTGGTCTGCTACACGACCTGTCAGCCCGAGCACGGGGTGGGCGACAATATGGCCGCCGAGCAGGCGCGACTGGCCGTCGACAGTCGCGCCTTTCCGCTCCTCGTTTATGATCCCCGCAAGGGCAACACGATCAAGGAGCGTCTCTCGCTGCAAGGCAACCCGTCGGCCAAGGACGACTGGTTCGTCAATCCCAAGACCAAGGAGCCCGTCACTTTCGTCGACTTCGCCCGTAGCGAGGGCCGGTTCTCCAAGCACTTCGACCGTGACGGCAACCCTTCCGAAACGCTCTTGCGAGCCAGGGAAGACCGTCTCGAGAACTGGCACCTCCTCCAGGAGCTGGCAGGTCTGAGGTGATCGTTGGGGGTTGACCCGCGCATGGGAAAGAGCATGACGGCCAGCACGCTCCGGGCGACCCACCGCCACGAGCCTGAGGGCCTGGACCGGACCCTGGAATTCCTCAAGCGCACTCGATCGGAACTGCGGCAACTCCGGTGGGTGCTCTTGAGCCCGGATCGCGTGCGCGTCACCGACGTCAATGGGGACGCATTCGAGATTTTGGGCCTGGGATATGCCGACCCGGACATCATCCCCCTGCTGAATAGCATCAACGCCGCCTACGATCCACGGACAATTCACATGCCGGCCACGGCCGAATTCAAGGAACTCAAGCTCGGACGATGCCATCCCTGGGCCGAGGACCGGGTGATGTGAGAGCACTTCGCGTTGGCATCATCCTTTTCCCATGGTGCAGAGCTCATTGTCCAAATCGCCGATGCGGCCACCGACGTGCTGCAGGACGCGCGTACGGGTCGGAACACGCGTCACGGCCTGGCCGCGATTTTGCGCCAGTCCCACTTCAGTCGGTTGGTCGGTGATGAGCAGCTCATCGACGCCCGGAGCGTTGCCCCCGCGCAGCGCACGGTGGAGGCTGGTCAGGCCAAGGACAGGACGACCGCCTCGAGCCGAGTGATCGGTGGCGTTCCAACTGGCGAAGGCAGTGCCGCGTGCGTTATTCGCTGCGATCCTGGGTCGAGTACGGTCGGCTGTCAGAATCGCCGAGCCCCGAATGTGCGTCGTTGGCGTCCGGCAGCGGGTACGAGCGAGCCTAAGAGGACGGGGATGGGGCGCCGTTGAGGGAAGGGAGAGAGACCAAGAAACGACCTGGAGAGAGTGGTCCAGGCGCACTCTTGGGGCTCCAGCTTGCCGCCGGTCCCCATCTCTGGCATTTCTTGCTTGACGGGGAAACTCAGTGTATGTCCAATCTAGGCTTGTCCAATTCAGGCCCCGCGAGACCGGGAGTGGTCCCGGCACCGCGATCAACGCTCATCTGGGAGACCCCGGCTTTTGCGTCATGCGGCCGGGATGCAGCGGCGTAGGAACCGGGCCCCCTTGGTGAGTGCTCGCGGCCGCTCGGGGCTGTAGTACGGGCGGCAACAAGCATGTGTTAGAAATGCCCATCCGAATAATCAATTAGCAGTGTCCGAATGTGCCGTACAGGGTGATTTCCTGGCCGCTCCCCGCGGCCGGATTGTGATGGAGGGCTAGTCGATGCAGCTCAATGCACCCAGGAACAACCCGCTCGATGCGTATCTGCCAGCCGCGTCGGAACTGGCCCCGGAATGTCACCTCTTGAACCGGCCGGGGTTGTTCGAGGAACTCTCCCAGAGCACCCCGGGGCTCGATCAGATCTACCAGCGGCTCAAGGACTATCAGCGCGTGACCACGGACGGCCGGAAGAAGTTCGCCTACGCATGCCTGATTTTCGACTCATGCACAGATTGGTTGGCCAAGTACCCTGACGAGCCCGAGAGGTTCCTCGTGAGCAGCCTCCAGGACGATGCCTTCACGCTCATCCGTTCGGTAGGTGGTAGGAAGTGGATGACGGCGATCGCCAAGATGTCCCAAGACGGCTCGTCGAAGGCGCTCGACGACCATTACTCCTCGGAACTGGTCTGCTTCGCGGACGTCCAGGAGGACCGGTTTGTCATGTTCAACGCCGCGGGGGCTGTCGGGAAGCTCACGAACGCAGCCCGGGCGGATAATCCCGAAGAGTTCCAGACCAACGTGGGGGCGGGCAAACCGCAGCAAGACGGCGAGCGGATCTTCGGGAGTTACAAGGGGCAGTACGGCCCGCAAGGGAATGGGGCCCCAGAGCCTCCAGGGGCTGCCCACCGATCCGTTCGTCCTCTCCCGTGTCTACCAGGCCGATGCCGAGCGTTTGAAACTCTCCCCGCCTCGATTGATCTACATGCGCAAGCGTATGCGTGAATTGTTCCGCCTATTCTTCTCGGACCACTCCGGCCTGGCCATCTTCATGACCGGGGAGGAACTGCATACTGCCCCTCCGGACCAGCCTCCCACGCATCTCTGGGCCATGTCCGACGAGCAGAAGTACAATCACAACCTCTACGTGGTCGACATCGCGGGCGTGCAGAAGAACTCGTACTACCAGGTCCAGCATTCGTCCATTTTCAAAGGAGATCCCGTCCTCTGCGCGGGCAATATCTACGCCAGGAAGGGCGTCATCACCAAGATCGACAACGGGAGCGGGCACTACAAGCCGAAGCCCAGCCATCTGAAGAAGGCCTGCGAATGGATCTGGGCGAGGGCGGGAAAGAAGAAGGGCATGCCAAGCGATGCGGAAGTCTGGGTGTGGGGGTGGGCAAAGAACAATGACCTGGTCATCGTGCATTTCCACGATTTCGTCATCAACGGACCCACGGCGAAGCTGGTCGCCTACAATGATGGGAAGCAAACCCGGTCGTTCGGCAAGCTCTTCGGCGTGAATGAGAAAGACTATCGGGCTCGCCTCGAACTCGACAAGTCCTGGACCTAGCAATCTCGTGTGTGGGGTATGTCGAATCCATAGGGAGAGCGACTCGCCGGTGACGCAGAGTCAGACGAGCCGCCAGACCAGATGGTTCGCTTCGCATGAGCCTATGCGAGACCTGCGCACATCTTCGTCCGAATGGGCAAGGAACGCCTCCAATGGTAGGAAGCGGTTCTCTGGGCACCGCTTCGCAATTGGCCTTCGAACACCAGCTTGCGCGACCGCGACCGCAAACCGCTCAAGGCACACCAACCAGATTCCTGGCGAGAACGCCCGAGACTGAGCTCAAGCTTGGCCGCTGCCATCTCCGGGCCGACATCTGGATGATGGTAAAGCGGCTCGACATCTCCATGCCAGCACGAGCGGAGCGGCGATCAAGAGGAGAGTGAAAGAGGCTGGTTCGGGAACACTCGCAAAGGCCACCTCGCCGATCAGGTGCTGGATCTCGGTCGTGGGGTGGACGGTGTCCCAGAACAAGTAACCCTGGCCGTTGTAGCTCGGGTCCAGGTACGCCGGATCGGTCACGTTCGTGAGGCCGTAAGCACCCGGTTCGGCCATGATGTTCTGAAACACGGATTCAACGTCGATCTGATGAATCGTGATTCCGAGTTGCCCCTGGAGCTGGTCTAGCTGGGAGTGAAGCATGCTGTCGAACTGGAGAGTGAGGTAATTCAAGGCGCCACTGGTTGCTAACCCGCTAGTCGCGGGAAGCTCCCCGAGCAAGGGGAGATTGGGAACGATGAACTGCTTGGCGCCGGCGCTTGCCAGCATCGTGATCTCACTGATCAGGTTGGCGACCGGCACGGTGGGATTGGTGACACCTCCATTCAAGAAATCGTTGGCCCCACCCCAGATTGTGAAGAGCTGCGTGCTCACGGGCGTGTTGGAGGCAAGATAAGTGCTAATTTGCGTGCCGATGTTGGGAGTGCCTGCGAAGGACAGGCCGTTCCCCGTCTCCGCGCCGCCCCAGGCGTAATCCGTGCCACCCGCAAGGCTGGGTGTTGGTGGGACTATGCCCAGGCTGTTCGCCAGGTACTCCAGCCAGATCGGTCCGTTGGAGTAGTGGCCAGGATCGTACGAACCACCTGGGTAGGTGCCACCCGGATACAAACCAAGACCGGGGTTGACGCCACCGGTCGCGAGATAGACGTTTCCGACGTCCGACAGACTGTCGCCGAAAGCCACAATTCCCGTGAATTCACCGGCTTGAAGCGGACTGCCCAGCGTCGTGAGGGCGAGGAGCACAATCCAGGCGAGGCGGCTCGTGATTCGTATTCCTGTGTGCATGATCATCGGTTCGATGCTCCTTCTCGAGATGTTTCAATCCCTTGGGGACGACAAGTGTTCAGAGATTCACAACCGAGCTCTGAATCCGTACCCGGCTGTTCCTCTTCCTCACCAGGAACGAACGTTTTCCCGACCGGACGCGAATTTTTCCCCACTTCTGGTCGATCCACTCCCCGTGACCCCAAAGTGGTTGACAGCTATGGGGCTTGGAACCCATAATTCGCCCTTGCATCAATTCTCAGGCAGATCCCGAGTCGCAGACGGAACTAGCCATGCTTGTCGGCAACGAAGCCGGTTATCCACATACTGAACGGTGGGACGCCTTGATCGAGGCGGCCACGCAGGGAGATCCGCAGGCACTGGGCCGGGTGCTGGAGACGTTCCGCGATTACCTGCTGCTGGTCGCCAATGAGGAGCTCGAGACCGACTTGAGGGCCAAGCTGGGCGGGTCTGACCTGGTCCAGGAGACGTTTTTAAGTGCCCACCGCGATCTCGCGTCGTTTCGCGGTCATACCGAGATCGAATGGCGGCTCTGGCTAAGGGGCATTCTGGTCCATCTTCTGGCGAACCACCGGCGCCAGTACCGCTCGACCAGCAAACGGCGAATCGATCGCGAAGTCGCCCTCGACGCGACGCCGCGATGCGATTGGCCCGCGACCAATCCGTCGCCCAGCACGAATCTGGCTGTGCGGGAGACCGAGGCCGCGCTCATGTCGGCCCTCGACTGCCTTACCGAGAATCATCGCAACGTGGTTCTCTGGCATCATCGGGAACGGCTGCCTTTCGAGGAGGTCGGCCGGCGTCTCGGCGTCTCGGCGGAAGCCGCACGCAAGCAATGGGAGCGCGCCCTGAAAGCCTTGCGGAAGGAGCTGCGAGCGAACCATGGAGTTACCTGAGATTGCGACCGCCGGGCTATGTTCGAGGGATTACGAAGGTCAACCGACCCCGGCGAACATTGGCCTGACCTATCGCGCCCGCCTTACCACCGAGACCGACGGCGCGGACGATTCTTCGGGTTTGAGCGACATCCAGTCCTGCCTCGTGCTTCTCGATCGCGTCTGGCCTCGCGAGGACGCTTTGCCGGTGGCACCGGGCTCCGTCCCCGATACTTTCGGTCGGTTTCGAATCATCAGGGAGCTGGGCCGCGGCGGATTCGGAGTGGTTTTCCTGGCCGAGGATCCCGTACTTGGCCGCAAACTTGCGCTCAAGGTGCCGCGTGTAGAAGTTCTCTCGCGAGGCGACGCATGGCGGCAGTTTCTCCGCGAGGCCATGGCGGCGTCGCGGCTCGATCATCCCAACCTTGTGCCCCTGCTGGAGACCGGCGAGATCGGCGCCGTGGGTTACATCGCCTCGGTCTATGTCGAGGGGCCCAGCCTGGAGGCCTGGCTGGCCCAGAGGCACGAGCGGATGACTGGCCGTCAGGCAGCTCGGCTGATGGTCACACTGGCACGAGCGATGGATCACGTCCACCAGCGCGGAATCTTGCATCGCGACCTCAAGCCTGCCAACGTGCTCCTGCAAGAGACCCGAACCAGAGAGCCGGCGCCCGCCACCCGCGATGGTGAGGCCTTGCCGTTTGTGCCTCGCATCTGCGATTTCGGTCTGGCCAAGCTGCTGGATATGGAAGCGGAGGAGACGCGGTCGCTGGTGATTGCCGGATCGCCCTCGTACATGGCGCCCGAACAGGCCGAGGGGCGGAAAGAAGAACTCGGTCCGGCGACCGACGTTTACGGGCTGGGCGCGATCTTCTATGAGCTGCTCGTGGGCCGTCCGCCGTTCCGCGGCAAGACCAACCTGGAGACCTTACGGCAGGTGGCCACCGAAGAGCCGACCGCGCCGCGCCAGTTGCGGTCGGGCATCGCGAGCGACCTCGAGACGATCTGCCTGAAATGCCTGGCCAAAAAGCCGGGGCGCCGCTACCTGACCGCCGCGGACCTGGCCGACGACCTGGAGCGGTACCTCGAGGGCCGGCCGATTCGGGCCCGGCCAGCCGCCGCCTGGGAGCGAGCCTGGAAGTGGAGCCGCCGCCGACCCACGCTGGCCTCGCTTGCGATGCTGTCGGCGCTGACCGTTTTCGCGGGTCTGCTCGGGCTCTTGGTTCTTGCCAGAACGAACGAACAGCTCGGCAAGGCGCTCGTGCAGACCCGACGGCTGGTCGCGACGTACCGAGTTCGCCAGGCTCAGCAGGCGGTCTCGGCAAACAACCTGGAGGTGGCCCATGATCTGCTCCAACAGGCCGGTCTCGACCTCGGTTCGGCGGAAGACCCGGGCTTCGCCTGGAACTACGTTCGCCACCACTTGAATGAGCGTGTCCAGGTGCTGGAGGGCCATGAGGCGATGGTGGGCATCGTGGAAGGATCTCCCGACGCTCGCACTCTTGCCTCGGGTGACGAATCTGGAACTCTGCGTCTCTGGGATCTGAAGACGTGTGCCTCACGCGCTCTCGAACCACACCATAGAGGACCAGTCCGAACTCTCAGCTTCAGCCTGGATGGCCGCAGTCTGGCGTCAACAGCTCAGACCGTGCCCGGTGAAGTCTACATTTGGGACGTTAAGACGGGAAGGTTCCGGGGGCGAGTCAAACACGTGGGACCAATGATCTACGGCGTCTGGTTCACGCCGGATGGCACGAGGCTCCTGGCACTGAACCATGCTCCGAACAATCACCCGCATCGCCTGCTGAGCTGGGCGATCGCCAATCCCGACACGGAACCCCTGATCCCCGATGCTGCATGGCTTCGAGAAGTCGGGATGACCGACCCCCGGCTCCACGCCGTTGCCGACCTGCTGGACGGTGAGGATTCCATGGTCAACCTTGGCCGCGCTCGGAGTGATCGGGAACCGCGTGGCCTGGCGTTCACGCGTGATGGAACACTTTGCGTCGTTGCCGCGGGTGGAGGAAGATTCCAGTTGGTATCCACACAGGGAGGGCTGCCGCTGGGTACGGGCCGGGTGAATCCCGCGGGAGGAGTTCAAATCCTCTATCATCAAGAGGTGGCACCCCGGTTCCGGACGCATATTGACCTGCTCCAGTCTCTGGAAAAGCGGCGGGCAGGACACGCGTCAGGCTTGAAGTTCAGCAAGATTCATGAGCACTGCTATGCGTTCTCGCCCAGAAACCAGGAGGTCGCCCTCTGGGTGCTAGCCCGGCCTGGACCCTATCTTGTCGATTCGGGGACCTGGCGTGAGACAGCGGTGTTTGGCCCCATGCCGCCGCTCCAGGTTTCCTCGATCCACTACTTGCCCGATGGCCAGACCTTGGCGATTACATCCCGGGACCATCGCATCCGCCTCTGGCACTTGAATCCATCAAGCGACCCCACTTTCCCGAGCGGTCATGCTCCATGCGAGGCCTGGGCGGTGGCGTTCAGTCCTGACGGTCGCATTCTGGCCACGTCGGGCGATGACCATCTCATCCGGTTTTGGGACCCGGATACTGGCGGCGAACTTGCCCCGGCTCGAAATCAAGGGTCCCTGGTCAAATCGCTGGCCTGGTCTGCCGATGGCACGACTCTTGCCAGCGGGAGCCTGAATGCTAAGCTTCCACTCTGTATCTGGCAGGTAGCAACTGGCACGAGGACCGATCTGAAGGGCCGCTCAGGGAGAGTGCGCGTGGTGGCGTTCAGCCCCGATGGCCGGACACTGGCAAGCGGAGGTGATGATCGCATCGTCCGGCTCTGGGACTCGCGCATTGGGCGGGAAATCTCAGCGCTATCCGGGCACACCGAGGTCGTCGCCGCATTGGCCTTCAGTCCCGATGGACAATACCTCGCCACAGGAGGATTGGACGGCCGTATTCTCTTGTGGGACCTTGCGACTCGCAAGAGCCGGATCTTCGCAACGGGTGCGCAGGTCTCCTCGCTGGCTTTCTCGTCGGATGGAAAGATGCTCGCCGTATCGCATCACGAAGCTCCTACACAGATCCATGATCTTGCCACCGGGCTGTCACGCGCTAGCCTGCTGGGACACCACGGATCGGTCTATCAAGTGGCTTTCTCGCCGGATAGCTTGACCCTGGCGACCGCCGGTCAGGATCAGACCGTTCGGCTCTGGGACTCGGCAAGCGGCCAGGAGATGCTCTGCCTGACAGGCCACAAGAACCGGGTCAATGGGGTGGCCTTCAGCCCCGACGGCAGTACGCTTGCCTCCGTCGACCACGACGGCGTGGTCCGGCTCTGGCGCGCTCCGTCATCTGGGCCGTCTCGCCTCGCCACGGTCAAGAAATGACTAGCCTTTCGCTCCCGCTTCCCGTCACAATATGGAGCATGAACACACGAAGTGCGTTGAGACTTATGAGGCCGGGAGAGGACTTGGAGACGATGGATTCGGGTTCGCAGTCACGAACGCAACGGCTGAGGCCGCTGGCGGGAATGGCGTCGGGGACGCTGGTCATTCATGAGATTTATCGCAGCCTCCAGGGGGAGAGCACTTATGCGGGGCTGCCCTGCGTTTTCGTGCGGCTGACCGCGTGCCACCTGCGGTGCGGCTACTGCGACACGCCGCATGCCTTCAACCAGGGGGAGACGCTGTCCGTGGACGACGTCGTGGCCCGGGCACTCGCACTGGGCGATCCGCTCGTCGAGATCACGGGCGGCGAGCCGTTGCTTCAGCTCGAGGTCTACCCGCTGATGAGCCGCCTGGCCGATGCCGGCAAGACCGTCTTGCTCGAGACCAGCGGAGCGATCGACACCAGCGCCGTCGATCCGCGCGTGCACGTCATCCTTGACATCAAGACCCCCGGCTCGGGCGAGGTCGAGGCGAACGTGTGGAGCAACCTGGCGCGGCTCCGGCCCGGCGACGAGGTCAAGTTTGTCGTCTGCGACCGTGCCGATTTCGAATGGTCGGCCGCCGTGATCCGCAAGCATCGCCTGCCCGAGCGGTGCCCTGTGCTCTTAAGCCCCGCTTTCGGCCAGGTCAATCCGTCCGACCTCGCCGCGTGGATCCTCGAAACACGACTGCCGATCCGCCTTCAGCTCCAGCAGCACAAGATCCTCTGGGAACCGAACGCGCGTGGCGTTTGAGAGGAAAAAGCATATTGAGACATGACCAATAATAGAACTCACGGCAAGCTCGAAGTGTCCTCCGCCTGGAGTGTGCTGATGAGATCAGGAGGGTCATTCATGAGCTCGAATGGCGGCGTCGGAATGGCGGCAATGCAGATGGCCAGTTGCAAGATCTGTGATCACAAGCTTGGCACGATCCACCAGGTCAGGGAGATGATGTTCGGTTTCCGCGATGTCTTCGAGTACTTCGAGTGTTCGAAGTGCGGTTGCCTTCAGCTCACGAATCCTCCTGCTGACCTGGCGCCATATTATCCGACCGATGCCTATTATTCGTTTGATTCAACGACCGCATTGCACTGGCAGCAGGAACCTCCAGCCGAGGGAGGACCAATCCAGTCGGCCAGGCGATGGTTCGCGTTGCGGCTGCGGGAGGCCATCCTCTTCGAGAACCGGCGACTCTTTGAACGTTTGACCCGTCTCCGAGACGAATCGTGGAAGGCCACCATGGCGGAGTGGGCCGGTTACCTTCGGAACTATGTCGGGGAATCGCCACGTCAGTCGTTGCGAACGCGCATTCTCGATATCGGTTGTGGCTCAGGTGCTCTGCTCTCCTCTTTGGCCCGCTACGGATTCGACCGCCCCGAAGGCGTCGATCCTTACATCGAGGAAACGATCGAGAAGCCAGGTTACAGGGTCAGAAAGCTCGATGTGACCTCGCTCAAAGGTGAGATGTATGACCTGATTATCATGAACCACAGCCTCGAGCATATCCCCGACCAGCTCGGCACACTCACCGCGGTTCGCAGGCTCCTGGCACCACGCGGAGTATCCCGCGTCGAGATTCCGGTTTCGGGCTGCGAGGCGTGGCGGATCTACGGGAGTGACTGGGTGGAGATCGACGCTCCTCGGCACTTCTTCCTACATACGCGCAAGAGCTTCGAGATTCTGGCAGGCGCGGCTGGACTGGAAATCTACCGTGCCGATGACGTTGGCGGCCCATTCGAGTTCTGGGGCAGCGAGATGTATCGCCGCGGGTTGCCGCTCAATGAGAAACGGACGAAACAAGGGACCGATCCTCAAGCTCTGTTCTCAAATACCGAAATGACCGAGTTCGAGAAGCGATCGGCCGCAGCCAACCGAAATCATGAGGCAGGGCGAATTGCCTTTTACCTCAGACCGCGATGAGAAACACCGCCGGCGAGTCGTCGCAAATCGGCTCCAGCCTTTTTCCCGGGAATGATTCGTGGCTCTTTTCCGGCGATTCACCTGTTCGCCAGGAGAGCAGATCCATCGCCCGATCTCGACGTTGGGCTGATTCGGTAGCGTGATACTTTGCACGGTTCTGAAATTATCGATCGCGAACATGTAGATGTATAACGTCAGATTATCTGTCGATCTATTTACGGTGTCGCGATAGGCCATCGGGATAGCCTTCGTCTCGCCCGGATGATTCTGCCGGGTGTACCCGTCGCTGACCGACTTGGTGAAGGTCGCCGAGTTCCGTCGGTGTAATGCACCGTGAAGGTCAGGTTCGGTTGATCGCGGTTGACGCCGGTCGCAAGCAACTCAAGAGCGACATCCACTTTCTTGCAGCCGAAAAGTCTGGATCACCCTTTCGCCACCCACGTGAAATCGAGAGCCGCTGGCGAGTCATGGCGACCCAAGCGGCGTTTTTCAAACGTGCCTGGATCCACCCGTCGGAGACGGCAACCGTCTGACGTGCCTTGTCGCGGGGAGGAAAGAGGCGGCCCCAGCGGCGCACGACATCCTCATCGGAACACCCTTTAGCCACGTCGGGATGGAGCCGCTCCTGCAGGTGCAGGTGGTTGTCGAGGATAGCGAACCCGGCGACGGCCACCGCGAAGATTTCCGCAAATTCCTTGAGCCGCCCGCGCGGCCAGTCGGGCCGCAGTTTGACCTTGGCACGCGAGGTCATTGCTTGGGTCGTCTCGAGGCAGTACGATGTTTGATGGCTTGGGCGGACGATAGGGTGTCGTGGCGACACGACCCGAGTCGCCGTGCCTGGGGCCAAGACCGAGGGGGGCAGCGCGATGCCGCGCTATCTGCTCCTTCGGGATTGGTAAGAAAGCGGTAAATCGAAGCCTTGTGATCCTGCCTACCCTACCCTACCCTACCCTACCCTAACCTAACCTAACCTACCTTACTCACCCCCCTGTTTCTCCACTCCACGCTGAAACATTACACGACGTCAGCCGCTCGCGCTTTGGCGTGCGCCTGTGCGCCACGGAATCGGTTTGTGCGTTTCTTGATTCGCCACAGCTTTGTCTGGAGGCTCGTCCTATGCTGAGAAGGCAAACAACAACAGAGATGCCCATTGGTCGGCTTTTCCGAGGGCTTGTCGGCGATCTGATCACAGTGGTCGGGTTCGCCGTGATCACGATCGGCCTGGTGCGGCTCGAGTTGGAAGTGATCCAACCTGCGAGCGCACCTGAATTCGAGAAACCCCTCGGTTCGGGAGTGATTATTCGATCCGAAATATTATATGTATGCTTACCACAAGTTTTGATCGACCTGGCCAAGTGCGAACTCGAGTCCCACGTCGATTCGAAGTATGAGGACTGGAAAACAGCACTTGAACGCCACGGGCATGAGAACATCTGCTACGAATTGCTTGTGCGAGGGCACCAGATCAACGGCCGCTCGGCCGACATCACCTTCGTTCGCTACCCGCACCGGGAACCTGAGCACTTTCAAGAACTCGTGGACGTTCTCGCCACAGCATCTGGTCGACCTCCGGTCGGCAATCCTGCTTTGGACTATTCGAGGACGACCATACAAATTGCACCGACGGGTTCGTCCCGGGGGGAGATCCTCGATCGAATCAAGGCATTGTCTCCAACCGTGTTCGGCACAGGACTTGCGCGTTTTTGCACCCCCGGTTGATCTTGCTGTCATGTTCGCAGGGCGTCCGAGCCTGTTAAGGTGTCACAAGCCTGTTAAGGTGTCAAAGCCTGTTAAGGTGTCAGGAACCGACCTGTTAAGGTGTCAGGAACCGAAAGTAGGTTGACTTGTCTCGCCGAAAGCATAATCGGTTCTTGACACCTTGACGCCCTCAAGTAAGCCTGTCCGCATTCCTCGAGCAATCTCCCCCGTCTCATCGGCCGGCAACTTTGAGTTCAGAATCAGGCTACCTGGACGGGCCGACGTTTTCAAATTCCGACGGTCCGTGGTGGAGACTGAGATGTTTTCGTGCAAGGCTAGAGGAGGGCAGGAATCTGGACCGTCGGATGCTCCAGGCTACCGAGTTACGCCGAGACTCGGGATATCTCCGTCGACATCTTTATATCCAAAGCCGGGCGAATTCAGGAGGCCTTCGATGACTGAAATCTCATTTCCGGGCCTGTTGGTGCAGTGCAAGACCGGCCATGAACAGTTTCGCAGCGGCGAGACGCGGCTCCCCTTTACCCTTCTCGACTTTTGGAAGTGGTCAGCCTCGGACCTTGTGAGCAACGCGCCACGTGGCTGCCTGGCGGAATTCCTGGTCGCCCAGGCTCTCGGAATCGTCGATGGTCTACGCGTTGAGTGGGACGCCTGCGACTTGCGCATCCCCGATGGCCTGACCGTCGAGGTCAAATCGGCAGCCTATGTTCACGGACCGAAACGGGGACGCGACTACGGACCGAAACGGGGACGCGACTAGTTTTTCTTGGGTGGTCGCCCCTGGGGCCTGAGAGCATGTCCGAGGCCGAGCCCACTTGCCGTCCGGTCGGTCCAGACGTCGTTGCCAAAGGGACGGCTCCGAAGTTCGCTCAAGTGCAACCGTTTCAGCTCCCCGGCGCTCGAGCGGCGCGTTGACTCGATCCACCCAGTCGCCGGGACGCTCGATCAGCCATTCCGCCAGGATTTCCCTTGTCGGCTCTGCCGGCTGAGACCGCGCGAAAAGGCTTCATTAAGGCCACCACTCGGCCCGCGTCACGAGCCCGGCACCCAGGGCGTTCCGCTCGACATACCGAATCACGGTCAGCAAATGCTCGTCGCTCTGCACCGGGAACGATTTGAATCGACCCTGGTACAAGTGACCAAAGCCACCGTCCGGTGCGCCACCCGCCAGCGTCGCGTGCGTATGGGCCAACCAGCGAGAATAATCCGTGACTTCTCCGTCGGTCTTGGGCCGAACGACGAAATGCCGGTGGTTTGCGAGGACACAGTAAGCCAGGATCGGCAAGGGATGCCGACGATAATTCTCCCCGGAGCTATCCGTCGGGTCAAAGGCGATGTATTCTCGAACCATAAAGCTTCTATTGGTGAGATGCTTTACCACGCCAAAGGATGGTGCACAGCCTGACCCAATACGGAAAGTTCTTCCGAGGCTTTGGAGCCGAGGCATCGTCTCAGAGTCGGGGCCAAAGGCCCGATGTAGGGTGGGTGAAGCGAAGCGTAACCCACCAAGGGATATAGATTTGCACTTGGTGGGTTGCACCCACCCCACCGGAAATTGGGACGATGCCGGAGTCGATATCAGGATGTCTCACCCAGGTTCCCGCCAGAACGCGGCTTATGAGCCGAGATTCTTGAGAGTGCGGCCATGCCTGATGTGAAGGAATCTGTCCCGACCGACCCCGAGCGGGAGGCTGGGCTTGGACGAGTTGCATTGTGGCTCGACGCGGAGGACCTTCGCTGGCTGGCACGGCATTGCTGTTGTCCACTCGATGCCAGCGAGGAGCAGAGACAACGTTGTGCCCGGCTCCGCTTTCGCGCGAATGCGGCTCTTCACAAGGCAGGAATCTCCAAGGACACCGGTGTTGATTCTTAATCGTGTGTCTCCAGTGGAACTTCCCGTAGCGAGCGTATTTCGGTTTCTTGTTCCGATGCGGCTCACGTCCGAGTTGCTGGATCAGGCGAGCTTCGTCGAAGCGAAGTTCCACGGCTGGACAGGGTATCGAACGTCTTCGTGGACTCAGGGGTGCGCTGGTTTCGGCGAGGAAGGCATACATGAACGGCTCTGGCGGGAACAGTGGCTTTGGTTGGATGCTGGTGATCGTTGGACTGGCCATCGCCGTAATCGGGTTGATCTGGGTCCTGGCTCCCAACCTGCCGAGATTGGGGCGGCTCCCCGGCGATATTGTGATCGAGAGAGAGAACAGCCGGTTCTACTTCCCGATCGTGACCTGTATCGTCGTCAGCGTCGTTCTGAGCGTTGTGGCCTGGCTGATTCGAGCATTCAGGGGTTGATCAGAACGAGTTGACTTTGTTGACTTTCCCGGTCACCCGTCTGGTGCTCACACAGCCGCGATACAGAGGGGACTCCTGGGTGGTCTCCGCTCACAGGTCTTGCGGTCCGGTTTCGTCGAATTTCCGGGGACACGAATTTCCGGGGACACCATACATAATTCATTGGGACTGACGCCGGGAATTGCGCATGGCGTCCCCGGAACTCCGCCGGGGACGTCGCACCCGAGGAAGGCCGGGCGCGCCGTATGGTAATGATCGGTCGGCAGCGTGAACACGATATGGGCGTCGGTAGGGGAGTCCGAGCCGGTGCCGGGTCAGCTGCTGACGGCTGTCGCCGAGCTGGAAGATGGCCTGACCTCGGAGCGGACGAAAGCGGCGCTGGCTGCATACAGGGCTCGGGGCTGCCAGGCCGGGGGCGCACTGGCCGAAAGGCGGGGCAATGCCAAAGCCGCCAAGCGGGCCGGGGAGGTCTTAGCGGCGAACGCTGCTGAGGCCTACACCGACCTGGTACCCGACATCGCCGGCATACGGGCCGAAGGTCTATCGCTGCGGCGCATCGCCGGGCGACTGAATGAGGAGGGGCATACCACGCGGAGGGGGAGGATGTGGAATCCGGTGCAAGTGGGGAGAGTGCTGGGGTTGGCGAGTCAATGATCGGCTGACGCACGGCGGCGATAGGTGGTGTAACCTACAAGCGGCGAGAAAAGACAGACCGGGGCGAACCACGACACCGACATGTGAGAAATGAGGTGCCGTATTCTGGGGTGGCCAGTCCCTCGCCCAGGATAAGGTGATCGACCTGGTCAGGCGACACGACGGAGTGATAGACCTCTGTGAGGCATGCTCTGATCACTTCGTCGACTGCTCGCGGGTCCAGGGATTGTCCACCAGCACACGCAGTCTTCAGTGTCTGAGGCCGAAGATCACAAGCAGGGGGATCGTCAAGAGAGCTACTGCCTCAGCGAACATAACAAACAGCACACCAACATACATATTAGAAACTCCCATGGCGGAATGGGTGGAGTGTCACAAGAGCCGCTTACCACGAGTTCGGTCCGCGTTATTGCTCCACTGCAGCGAAAACGATCTCGTGGAACGCCCAAGAATCCGATTCTTCGCTTGAGCAAATCGGGATAAAATCCAGCCGATGTGTTCCGGTTGCGCGGGGGTCGCTTTCGATGTTTAAGGCAGTAGGGGCCGCCCATAGGCAGTAGGAGCCACCCATTGACTGAAGCACAAGCCAGGCTCTTGGGCCATGCATGGACTCACTTCGCTCAGGGAGATAATCAGCCTCCCGTTGACGAACCGGTCCTGGCATCTCGGGATAAAGTGGAGAAAGGGGCCATCCAGTCTTGCTTATGCGGCCAACCGGACAGCGCCGAACCACTTATCTGGACATGAATGGGTGGCCCTGAAGTGCCGCGGTTCCCCTGACCTACGCCCGGTGCGATCCTCATCTCAGTCAAATCCCGGCGACTCTTGCCATCCTGGAAGAATTTGGGATCCCCGGGCCCGGCCGTTGTCATCCTTGAAGAAACAGCAGGCGGGGCAGATCGAGCTGACGACGCATGGAATCCGAATGGCTCAGGATGCTGATGGATCGACTCGCCGCCGCGCTTGAGCTCTATGCGCGGCAATGGTGCGATGAGCCGGAGGATGTCGTCCAGGAAGCCTTCGTGAAGCTGACGGAGCAGGCAGCGACAGCCTTCAACCCAGCGGCGTGGCTCTTCCGGACGGTCAGGCACCGGGGACAATTTCCGGGGACACCATACGCAATTGAACTAAACCGCTCCGCGGTGGGACGGACCGCGTCCCGGACTTGCCTTTCGACATCCTCCGCGACTCACACTCCGCGCTGTCTCCGCTCCCCAGTTGTCCCGAGGCTCTGCGCCGTGCTATTTTCCACCATCGCCACGCAGAACGCTGGCCTCGGCCTGTCTCACCCCGCGGCCTCGCTGGAGTTTCTCCAAAACGCGCCCCTTGCCAAGCTATTCAATCTACATATAAAACAAACGCCGTGCCCGTCGCGGCTCAGTTCAATGGGATTATATGCGTAGGGCCGGCAAGGCTCATGGGAAGCCCCACGTATGCACGGCCCTACGCATATAACCTTCTTCACTAGTCGCAAGGGTCCGATTGGCTCGGGCTGCCGGTCAGTCGTGACGAGAACGGCCGGCGCGGAGGGCAGAGTTACTCATCAGCGGCCTCCAGAATCGAGGCCCGCAATTCAGTTCCCAGGTACATGCCCTCTCGTTCCAGCGAGTCGAGGACATCGCGGACCAACTCGGAGCCTGCGAGCAAGCCCTCAGCCTTGCGCGCAGGACCAAGCCTGCGGTGCCTACCAAGGAGAGTTCCAGTGCCGCGGCGGCCCGCCGTCCCCTTCGCTCATCCAGTACGACCTCGACATCGTCTCCGCCCGCTCGCAAGTGCAGTGCCATCGCCAGGACCATCGACTCGCCGCGGTCCAGAGCGTGGCGGACGACTTCGGTCGGGATCAGGACGTCCGGTTCGATGGCAATCGGGGGGAGGCCTGAATGCCAGCCGGGCAAGTTCGTCGCCACCTTGAGAGGAGCCACCTCACTGAAGGTGGTGCTCGGCACAATGACTGTCGATTCACCAACGAAGAGCAACTCCAGGCGCCGAATCTTCCCGAGCAGGATCAGGGGGCTAGCGTTGACGATCCGCACCGACGCCATCCGCCACTTCCTCCCGCAACTCTTGGGCGGTTACCTGGATCGCCGGCACCTTCGCCGTCCCAAGCGCCTCGATGAACTCCAGCCGTGACAGGCCCGCGATCGCGGCACCGGTGCCTTGACTGATCCGTTCTTCGGAGTACCAGTGGATAGCCAGAATCCGCCTGGCCTCCCGAGTCGCTTCATCGGGCGCTGTCGCCGAGTGCTGCCAAGGCTTCGTCCGGCAATTCTATGGTAAGTTGAGTCATGCAACCCTCCCAGTGTATCGTACCGCACCAGTCCAGG
Source organism: uncultured Planctomycetaceae bacterium (assembly GCA_963797295.1). Classification (GTDB taxonomy): domain Bacteria; phylum Planctomycetota; class Planctomycetia; order Isosphaerales; family Isosphaeraceae; genus Aquisphaera. The sequence goes on along the minus strand of CAWCPP010000044.1, from coordinate 52,340 downwards.
CTGTGCCAGAGTCCGCGAACCGCTCACCACTCCAGCACGCCATCCCGAACTGATTCCAGATCCGAGGCTGTCCAGTCGGCACCCGCCGTCTCAAGTTGGTCGCCCAAAAACGACGTGGTCAAGCCCGCCTTCCTTCGGGTCGCCCCGGGTGATTGCTCACCCGGGGCGACCCGGCCCGAAGGACGTGCGGTCTGACCCCGAAGGATGTGAGAACGAAGAATGGGATGGATGAGTCGAACAGGATCAGATAGAGAGGGGACTCCTGGGTGGTCTCCGCTCACAGGTCTTGCGGTCCGGTTTCGATTTCCGGGGCATCAGCCTGGGTGTCCAACTCTGCCAGCAGCCTGTGCAGGTCGAGCCGCCGTGTGTACATTGCCACGCCGCCTTCCGGGGTTTGTGGCCACTCTTCGCGAGGGCGGTCCCAATACAACTCCAGGCCGTTGTCATCGGGATCACGCAAGTAGAGGGCTTCGCTGACGCCGTGATCGCTGGCACCGCCTAGCCTGATCCCTGCGTCAATGAGACGACGCAAGGCGTCAGCCAGCGATTTCCTGGTTGGATAGAGGATGGCGACGTGATAGAGCCCAGTGGTTTCCGGAGGCGGTGGCGACCCGCCCAGGCTCTCCCAGGTGTTCAGCCCGATGTGGTGATGGTAGCCACCAGCCGAGATAAAGGCTGCCTGAGCACCGTAGCGCTGGGTCAGTTGGAAGCCCAAGACGTCGCAGTAGAAGCGAAGCGACCGCTCAATGTCGGCCACCTTGAGATGGACGTGACCAATGCGGACCTGGGGATCAATGGGGCCGGTAGCATCTGGAAGGTTCATGGACTGGTGCTCCCGATTCCAAGAAGGTGCTCCTTCTCAACCGCCATGCTCACCACGCGTCTTGTCCTTGGCGATCGGTGCGACCTTGGCTTCTGTCACACGGTGATAGTCGTCCGGGGTGAGCAAGACCTGGAGACCCCTGATTCCCGCCGAGATCGAGATCACATCGAAGAGCTGGGCCGTCTCGTCAACAAAGACCGGGTAGGTCTTCTTGCACGCCAACGCCGTCACCCCACCTCGGATGTAACCGGTCAGCGGCTCGACCTCCTTGAGCGGCACCGTGTCGATCTTCTTGTCCCCGGTCGCTCTCGCGAGGGCCTTCAGGTCAAGCTCGCAGTTTCCCGGCACGACCGCAAGGCAGACGCCGTGCTTGTCGCCTCGGGCGACCAATGTCTTGAACACCTGCTCGGGCGGCATGCTGAGCTTACGGGCGACCGTCTCGGCAGACAAGTCCTCGGGGTCGACCTCGTAGGGCCGCAACTCGAACGGGACTCCCAGCCGCTCCAGCAGACGCACTGCGTTGGTCTTTGCGGTCGACACAATCAAGCCCTTTTCTCACCATTCTCAGTTGCGGAATGACCGTTGCAAGTCGGACCGTTCTCTGACACCAGCAGCGCTGAACGTCGTCTCGCTCAGCTTTCGGATCAAGAAATGGATAATTTCAAGAGTCTATAGCAAGCTTACCGGGTTCTCTTCGAGCTCCGGAGGGGTGGTCGTGAATAGCCAGGGTCGTGAGACCCTGGAAAGCCCGGGGACAGCGAACCTCACAAGCCCCAACGGGGTGGCAGTGACCGTAGGACTGCCCCCCCGTCGGGGCTGGTCGAAGGGAGGTGGGACTCGCCTCATACCAGGGGCTTACGCCCACTGGTTATTCACTGCCGCCCCGTCGGGGCTGAAGTCCAAGTCCACCCGGTAACTTTGGTACAGTCTCAATTTCAACGATGGACATTCGCCCCCTTGACCTCTCCAGGCGATTTTTTGGCAAGCTTTCCTTGTGCTTGCTCACGCGGCGAACGGGTTGGCCGGGAACATCGGATCGTAAAGGATGAGCGACTCGGCCTCGTCGCAGAGGATTCGTGCATCGAGCCACTCGGTCCAGCCGTAATTCATCAAATCGCTCTCCCCACCACTGAACCCGGCGCCATGGATTCGTCCCAATCCACTGAGCAGCTTCCGTCCCACCTCCAGTTCCTTACGGGCCTCGGTGGATTGTCCCATTTTCTGGTACGCCATGGCGAGCAGCAGATGAGTCCGGGTCAGATAGAAGGGGTGATCGTTCGTCTCGATGAACTCTTTGCAATGGTGTACCGCTTCGGCGTAGAGGCTTTTCCGGTAGGATTCAACCGCCAGCGATCCTGGTCCCGGTGGCAGCCACATGACCCGAGATTCGCAAGGAGTTCCGTCGAGAGGAACCGGCCCGTACACTGACGACATTTCCTGGCGCAATTCCTTCTGATATCCGCCGAAATCGCCGCAATGATAGAGCAGAATACGGTGGTAATGCCGGGGGAAGATGTCGTCGGGGTCAAGCTCGACGATCCGCGCCACGATGTCGGCGGCTTCCCGCCAGCGCCGGCGCCGGCCGAAATAGTGGAACCGGGCAACGAGCAGGGTCCGATCGTAGGGCCGCATCTGGACAACCCGGGCGAAGATCTCGTCGTACGGGGCGAGGATCTCGCCGATCGTGGCGGGATCGGGATACCACCAGAGCCCCTTGTACGACGTCTGGGGCAACAGCTCCATGAGCCTGGCGAAGGCCGCCGCGGCCTCCTCGGGCTGGCCGAGACCGGCCTGTGCGAGGCCCAGGAGCTGCCAGGCGTGGAGGTCAGTCGGTCGACGCTCGACAGCCTGCGCCAGCATCGGCAGAGCTTTTCCCCACCACTCCCTGGCATGCTCAGCCCGGCCTGCCTTCCGATCGAGCTCGGCCAGTCCCTCCATGGTCGCGGCCAGATCAAATTGATAGTCGAGGCGATCAGGGTTCTCGGCCACGAGCAGCCGGCGGATCGCGAGTGCCTGTTCCAGGTGCCCGGCCGCGGCGTCGAGCTCGGCAAGGTTGAGCAGGGTCAGCCCGATCGCGTGCCGGGCGGCCGCCTGGTTCTCCTGGGCCTGCGCAGTTGCAACCGGGCCGGTTGGGCTTTGCTTCCCCGGCCGTGCGGTCGAGAGTGTCTGTCTGGACTGGGACACATCGGCCGACGTGACCTGGCTCGTCGTCGAGCGCAGCTTGGCGACCAGGGCCTTGAAGTCCGGCCGCGATCGCAGAGGAAGCAACTGCCGTTCGTTCTCAAGCCGATCCGCATCGATAAAGCCGGCGGCCACGGCCTGGCGGAGGGCGTCCATGGCGAGGTTGGCCTCACGCATTTCCCCGGCTCGCTCCTCGGTCGTGGGGAATGCAGAGAGATTGAACCATCTCGAGCACAAGGCCCGCGCGCAGGCCAGCTCGAACAACCGCTCGGGGCCAAGGCGGGGAAGCCGCTCGATCCATTCGCTCGCCTGACGGACTGTCGCCCTGACTTCGTCGTTCATGCCGTGTTCGTGAAGCCCAAGTATGAAAGTCCGGTAAGCGGCGACCACATCCGACTGGAGCGAGGGGATCGACGGATTGTCCTGAGCGATCGTCTGACTCAATGCGATGCACCGCCGGTGCAGTTTCCATGACTCTTCCAGGCGGCCTAACCAGTACTCCTTGTCCGCGCAGTTGGATAGCGTCATCGCCAGAGACCGGCCTGTCAGCCAGTCGCGTGGCGCTCGGGCGAAGGCTATCTCGTGCTGCCCGACGGCCCGTCGATAGAGCGCCAGCGCCTGCTCGACCTGGCCCATCCCTTGCAGAACGCCGCCGATGTTATTGAGAACGTCGCCCATTTCGCGGTGCGCGATGGGATCGTCCGGATTGAGCGTGACAAGCTGCTCGCGGATCGACAGGGATTTCTGGAACAGGTCCAGTCGTTCCACCAGCCCGAGCTTGCCGACAGTGCCTGCATTATTGGACCCGTTGGCGAACTCACGCTGAAACCAGGTCTGACCAGGAACCAGAAGTCCTGCCACCTGCCCGAACTTCCCGACCGTGCCCGCATTATTGTAAGCATTGGCAAGCTCACGCTGAAACCGGGTCTGACCAGGGACCGCCAGGCGTCTCCAGATCGCGATCGCCTCGTCAGGGCGATCGAGCCGCAAGAGCGACTGGGCCAGGCCGTCGGACAGCTTGGCATCCGCCGGATTCGCCATGACGAGCGGCTCGAACGACGCTCTGGCCTTATCGAAAGATTCCTTCGCCGCCTGGAACTCGCCCAGCTCGCCACGGATCTTGCCGACCCGAAGGAAGGCGAAGGCCAGGCCGGCCTGCACGGTCGGGTCGTCGTGATGCTCCTTGACGAAGTCCTCGTAGAATCTCAGCGCCGAGGATAGCAGCTCGCGCCGCAGCGGCTGCATGCCGGGCACCGTCAGGAGCTGGCTCTCGCTGATCTTGGTGAACGATTCATCCACCGCGGCGCGGGCTTCGGCGAAGTTGGCCTCGGCCAGGTGCTGGGCCTTTTCGGCCAGGGCACGCTGGTCGGCCTCCTGGCGAAGTGCACGCTCGGCGGTTCGTGCCGCCTCTGACTCCCTGGCAGCCAGCCGGCTCATGTCTCCCGCCACGATCATCGAGACCGCCGTGACCAGAAGAAGCACGGCGGTCAGCACCCCTCCCAGAACGGCCACGCCGGGATTGTGCCGCGCCCACCTGGCGTAGCGCTCCACCGCTGTCGTCCGCCGCGCCAGCACCGGCTCGTCGTCCAGGTACCGCCGCAGGTCTTCGGCCATCGCATCGGCTGTCGCGTAACGACGATCGGGGTCCTTGTCGATGGCCTTCAGGACGATTGTCTCCAGGTCGCGCGGAATGCGGCTGTCCAGCTGTTCGCGGCCGGACCGGCTCCTCGGTCTTGATCCGCTCGATCATCTGGAGCCGGTCCGACGACTCGAACGCCGGGCGAAGCGTCAGGAACTCGTAGAGTGTCAGGCCCAGCGCATAGACATCGGCGCGGGCGTCGCCCTCGCCGCGGAACCGCTCCGGCGCCATGTAGCGGATCGTGCCCAGGATGTCGCCGGTGGCCGTCAGTCCGTCGTCGTCGGCCTTGGCCAGCCCGAAGTCGGCGATCCAGACCACGCCCGGCGGTATCCAGCAGCAAGTTCGACGGCTTGATGTCGCGGTGAATGATGCCCCGGGCATGGGCGTAGGCCAGCCCCTGCGCGGCCTGCCGGCCGATCTGGGCCACGCTCCGGAAGAAGGGGAGTCGCCTGCCCGACGACTCGACCGCCGAGACCTGGGTTCCGCCCGGCAGCATGGCCGAACGTCGACGGACGAGGCGGGCGTGCGACCAGCCAGTCGGGTCCGTTCGGGCTGCGAATCACCGCGGAGCGGTCGCGCTCACGCCGCTCGATGAGCCGGTCCGGTCCGGATCGAATGATCTCGGCCGCGAAGGTCCCGGTGACCAGCGACCGCGCCATCCGGCTGACCTGCCGGGCCCGCAAGGAAGCCACCAGGGCCTCGGTGCGGTCGCGAACCGGCAGCGAGGCCGGGCTCCTCGACAGCGATCCGGCTGAGTTCGGGCCGGGTTGTGCCTGGCCGGCCGGGTCTCGGCTCCTCGGCCTCGGCGGCGACCGGCGCGGCGGACCGCGTGGTCCGGTCTTCTGCCGCTGGCGCGCCAGCTCATCGATGACCACGTCGAGCCCCTGGCCCTGAATGAACTGCATGGCGTAGAAGACCACTTCGCCGTCCTGGCCCACCTCGAAGACCGGCACGATATTGGTGTGGTGCAGCCGCGCCGCGGCCCGAGCCTCGCGGCGAAACCGCTCCAGCGCCTTGCGGTCCTTGGCCACGACGCCGGGCAGGATCTTGAGCGCCACCCGGCGGCCGAGCGAGACCTGCTCGGCCTCGTAGACCACGCCCATCCCGCCGCGGCCGACCTCACGGATGACCCGGTAGTCGCCCACCTGACGCAGCGCCGGAGCGGATGGCGAGGCAGCCGGCATCCGCGGTGCGGTTCCAGGACTTCCTCGGCCTGCTCCACCTCGACGAGCGCGGGGAACAGCTCGCGGATCTCGTCGCCCATCTCGGGGCAGCGGTCGACGTATTCTTGCAGCGAGGGCCGCTCGCCCCGGCGATACCGCTCGGCAAATTCCTCGGCCAGCTCATCAAAGAGCCCGTAGTCGGCCGATCCGCTCGATGTCGACATCGCCATGCGTTCACAATTCCTCTCCTCCGCCAGGCAGGGCGGATAGCACGTTCTTGAGCCGTTTCAGAGCACGAAAGTAGCGTTTGGCCCCCGCCTCCTGGCTGATCCCCAGGACCTCGGCCGTCTCGGTCCGGGAAAGCTGCTCGAAATGCCGCAGGGCCAGGACTTCCCGATCGATCGGATCCAGCGTGTTGAGCGCCTCTTGAACACGGAGCAGCCGCTCGGCGCAGGGCGGCCTGGGTGGGCGAGGTATGTTTTCCCAGGAGCATGGAGGCCAGCGCCGCCGAGCTGGCCTCCGGAAGCGCATCACGGTAGAGCGAGATCTCCATGCCCGCGTCGCGCATCTTCGTGCCGAGGTGCTGGCGGTGGAGCGTCGTCAGCCGCCGACCGACGTGCAGCCGCAACCAGAGCAGCGGCGGCAGCTTGGGGTCGGCGAGATAGGCGTCCAGGTCGTGGGCTACGTCGAGGAACGCCTCCTGGAGGACGTCCGAGGCGTCGAGCCGGGCCCTCACACGCGCGTCGATGCGCAGCTCGACCATGCGACGGAGCCGATCGCGGTAGCGAGCGAACAGGGTCGCCAGTGCCTGGCGATCACCTCCACGAAGTCTCTCGATCAGGTCGGTCGGTTCGCCGGGCGTGTGCTCCATGACGGTCCCCATACTCCTTATCCGCGCCGGGCGAAAGCCAGGACCGAAAAAGTGCAAATCAGGCCCGCCGGGTAGCATTCCCGGGCTCACGAGGGACTCGACATGGCCGAGCCAGGCATTAGCGGCACTTGGACCCACGAGCGTGCCTGGTCACACCGAGGTCGGAGGAACATGGCGAATGATCAACTGAGTTTCACGGGAACTTGAGAGCCGTTGCCGTCTCCATCGAAATGCCAGCCGGAAACCGTCTTAACCACTCCAGGCTAATCCACAGCCCACGTTTCGGGAAGGCTGCGACCGGTTCAACATTCTCGACGATTTTCGACCACCCCAAACCGCTGCCGCGAGGAGAGGCCCGCCACTCCAATCGGCCCTCAGCGACTGGGGGCAAGAACCGACCGGCGAAGGCAACCTGCCCATGCCGGGATCGGAACCGTGGTGATTCGTCACGCCAGTGCTTCTCCGGCTTGCTTGCAGGGCTGCGACCGCCACAACCGACGTTCACCCGTCCGGACTTCTACCAGCACACCGAGACCGAGTGCACCAGGCGAGGTAAAAGTCGTGCGACCAGGTGCCGTATCTCCTGGAGCCGCCCCTGGTGGGTACGCGCCGCTGAGCCAAAGTACGTCGCACCGCGTCGCAGTCGCCGAATCGCATTCGACCCGCTGCGACCAGTGGTCGCCCGGCAGGGACTCTAGTTCTGCTGGTGGAAGATTACTTAAGTCTCTGATAGATAACAGTTTGAGTTGTCATTGTGAGCTGGCTTGCGGACGCGCAAAAAGCGTCCAACCTCAACTTTTCTGAACCACTTTCGGGCTTCGCCTGGTTCTCGGACGAAAACATGGAACTCGACGTATGGCAACAACTTGGGGAGAAAACCTGGTGCGCGGCGAGAACCCGCTTCAACGGCAGATTTCGGGCGTCCTGATCCGAGACCAACCCGTCCGTCTTCTTTCCGGTTGTGGCCCGACCGGTCGGCGATCGAGGGCACCGGTATTGAGCAGGGGGCCTGGCTGTCAGCTCGAGTTGGGTCCGATCGGCGGACGCTCCGGGCTGAGCCGCCACCTGTCGAGATCCAGGCGTTTCTATCTGACCTTCGGCCTGGGCAGTCTTGGCAGTAGCGAGCGGGCGGGGCCGTCGCGCTCGATGTTGAGCGAGCCGTCTTCGATGACTTGCAGCTTGACCATCATACCGGGCTCAAGGTCGAAACCATCTGGTCACGATGCACCGACCCACGCTTCCGATCATCCACCGCGTGGAACGTCTCCACCTGTGCATTGCGAATAACAGCCAGGTCGCTTGCCTTGCGAGCGAACCGCGGCGGGGGCTAGCTGCTCGTCGCAAGCTGGGGCGTTAGTGTTTTGACTTACCAGCACGAACTGGCGATGTCCAGGAAGCCTTCAGGTCTTCGAATCGACGAGATCCAATCCGACGGGCGCAGAGATAGCGTCGACCAGCATAAACGTTATCCTGACGCTCGTGCTCATCGCGTCGAGACACCGACCCCGAGCTCACCGTTACTGATTAGAAAGGAAGTGGCCCGATGCCCGACCGACGCACGCTCGACTTTGCCAGCATGGAGCAGATCATGCCGGACGTCGAAACCCTTCTCAGAGGGCACTTGACAGTCGGTCATTGGTCGCTCGCCCAGATTCTTAATCATCTGGCGACTTCCATTAAACTCACAACCTTGGGGAGAGCCGGTTCGCTATCAAAAAGCGGTTCCGAAGAGTCGCGCCGGCAGTTCTTTGCAACCCGGCGCTTTCCCGAGGGAGTGGAGGTGCCGCATCGCCGTCTCGTTCCACCGACCGGCGCTGAGGCTGGGGCGGAAGCCGAAGCCCTGCGTGATGCAATCGCTCGCTTCATGATGGCAGCCGGACCATTCCCTGCCCATCCATTGCTCGGTCCTCTCAGCAAAGAGGAATGGAGCCAGTTTCATTGCATCCATAGTGCTCATCACCTGGGCTTTGCGTCCCCTGTGTGCGATGAGATAGATCGCACTCACAGCCTCGATGCCTCTCGAACCAGCGGCGACTGAGTGGAGAGATATGTTCCTACCCGTCACCAGCCAAGGCTCGGCCGCAGACCGATCAAGTACTGGACAACGAGCAGAATAACCACATAGCCGGCGACGCGAAGGAGCATTTGCGAGAGATTGCCCACGATTCGCAAGTAGTCACGGCCCGTTTCTACCTGACCGACGCCGCTGCGCAGGGCAATTATGGCCCCCACGACCAGCAGCAGGAAGATTGGCCCAAGGATCAGGAAGCCTTCGAACACCTTGTCCCGGCTCATTTGGATCGGACCCTTCAGACATGACAAAGAGTGCCGGAACAAGCGAGGCCTGTCGTCGGATTTACCCGGCGACCTCGGCATTCTTTTCCCGAGGACCTGCCCGTGATCCCGCAGGGAATTGGATTAAAGACTAGATGATAAAAGAGGTCGAGGGGAAAAATCAGTAAACCGGCCAGGCACCGCTGCACCAGATGGACGAATTGTAGAGGTCGGAGAAGATATGACAAGCGTACAAGTTGGGATTCATGGGACGGGAAGCGACAAGAGGATATCATTCTCGGGCAAGTGGAAAAGCCGTCGAGCGTTTGAGGTCGTGAGCTTGGCGAACACTTCAGGGGACATTCCCAGTAGCTGAGACAGATAGTGAGCGGTCCAGGCAAGGTGTGAGGGTTGGTTGGGGCGTCCCCGGACCGATTGAGGGCTGAGGTAGGGACTGTCGGTTTCGATGAGAATCCGATCGATTGGGATGACCGAAGCGGCAGCGCGAAGAGAGTCAAGGCTCTTATTGGAAAAGGTAACCATGCCGGCGAACGAGATGTATAAGCCCAGCTCCAGAAAAGCAGCCGCATGTTCGCTGGTTCCGGTAAAGGAATGCAAGACGCCTTGGACCGGATGGCGGAGGCTCTCGAGTTGCTTAATAACGTCAGCTTCGCAGTTGCGACAATGGATGACCACGGGAAGTCTGTGGTCGTGGGCCAAAGTAAGATGTCGGTCAAACCAATCTTGCTGGTCGGCAAATGGAGCCCGGTCCCAGTAGCGATCAAGTCCGGTTTCACCAATTGCAACCACGCGCGGCTGAGATGCCAGTTCGACCACACGCGACCAATCGTTCGGCTGGGCCTCCGCGACATGGTTCGGCTGAACACCCACGGCGGCAAAGACGCCTTGATGATTGCGTGCGATTTCGACAACGACACCGCTGTCGGCGGCCGTGGTGCCGATCGCAATAATCTGAACCAAGCCGGCATCGCGTGCACGCTGGATCACGCCTGCGAGATCGTCTTGCAGACGGCGATCCTCGAGGTGGGCGTGCGTATCGACAAGATCTCCGATGCAGGGAGGCGGTGGCGTCATCCTCAAGCCTCGTTGCCATCGGAGAAAGAGGGCCCAGGCGCTGAGCCATCGTTTGCTGCTTTATGGAGCCCGGGATGGTGACCGGTCAGGCTTTCTTGATCCTGATAACCAATTAACTCAAGCCGGTAACCGGTGACCCGGAAACCGCGCTGCTGAAGGTCTTCCACGAGGTGGGGATCGAGCCTTGATACCAGGGCGGGATCGAAGCGGGTTGGCAGGTCGTAGACGCTGCCGGTGCGAAGGCAGCGAAAGTGATAGTGCTCTTCGCTACGTGCATCATACCGGGCCGAACCGGTCCCGTCCGCGCCGGTCAGCCTGGTGACCGCGCCGATTTCCACCAGAGCATCGAGTGCTTTGTAAACAGTAGCCAGGCTTATCTTTGGGATCGTCAAGCGGACCGCCTGAAACACATCCTCGGCGGTCGGATGGCCAAGCTCCCGGCTGACTTGATCGTACACGGCGAGCCGCTGCGGCGTACATCGCAAGCCAGCGGCCTCAAGAGCCGCCCTCAGGGAGTCATGTTCGAGCGGGGCGGAAGCCATGAAAGCGGGCCAGGTCCTTTCGATTGAAAGTCGAACGGGTTGCCTCGGACATCGTCGGGACTTCGCCACAATCGCGTTCCGGAAGTGGCTCAACTATTGTTCGGACGCTTGACAGCGCTGTCAACTCCTTGATAGATTACCGTAGTAGCTGGGATTCTCGTTTCATTGACCGGTCCCGGCTGGGATGGGGCTTGGTTCGTTCCCTGCGCCTGATCGGGCCGTGCGGCCGGTTCGTGCGGGGAAGGGTCCAGGAGGCGTTGCTCTGCTCGATGGCATCGCGGTAAGTAGACCGAGCCCCGCCTGCTCGACCGGGCGCGGCTCGGCGTTGTTTTCGGCCCGAGTTGCATGGATCTGACCGCGATAAGATCGGAAATCATCGAGCAAGTCATGGGCACGTCTCGGAGGGATTGATGAGCGTTGATCTGGTCCGGATTGTGGACAGCATTCACCGCGACAAGAATATCCCCAAGGATATTTTGTTCGACGGAATTCAGTCGGCGCTCACGACCGCGGCCCGCAAGCATTATCCGGAAGCCGGCGATATCGAGGTGCGCATCGATCGCGACACCGGTGCCATCGACGCCACCAAGGACGGCGTCAAGATGGACCCCTCGGAGCTGGGGCGAATCTCGGCGCAGACCGCCAAGCAAGTTATCATCCAGAAGATCCGCGAGGCCGAGCGCGACAGCCTCTTCGAGGAATTCGAGGACCAGCGTGCCGACCTCGTCACCGGAACGGTGCAACGGTTCGAGGGGGGCGCGGTCATAGTCAACCTGGGCAAGACCGACGGCATCTTGCCCCGCGGTGAACAGATTCCCGGGGAAAGCTACCACCCCAACGAGCGGATCCGCGCTATCATCCTGGACGTTCGCAAGGTCGGACAACGCGTCAAGATCATCCTCAGCCGCACGCACCCCGACTTTGTACGCCGGCTCTTCGAGCTGGAAATCCCGGAGATCGCCGATCAGATCATCGCCATCCGTGCCCTTGCGCGAGGCGGGATACCGGTCCAAGGTCGCCGTCACCTCGATCGACACCAAGATCGACGCCGTGGGGGCTTGCGTGGGGGTCCGCGGCACGCGCATCAAGAACATCGTGGATGAGCTCGGTGGCGAGCGAATCGACATCGTGGCGCTGGAACGAATCGCTCCAGGTGTTGATTCCCAACGCCCTGCAGCCCGCCGAGATCGACGAGGTCATGCTCTGCCACTTGCTGGGCCGAGCCATCGTGCTGGTGCGTGACGACCAGCTTTCGCTGGCCATCGGCCGCCGGGGTCAGAATGTGCGGTTGGCTTCGAAGCTGGTGGGCTGGGATATCGAGATCATGACCGCCGAGGAGCTCGACGAGGTCATCGACAAGGCGGTCAAGGCCTTCGAGAAGATCGACGGCGTGGAGACCGAACTTGCCGAGCGACTCGTCGAGCAGGGTATTCTCAGTTACGACGATCTGTCGGTGATGGAAATCCCCGACCTGGTAAACACCATTGAAGGATTGAACGAAGAACAAGCTACGGAAATCGTCGCTCGGGCGGAGGTTCTGGCGGAGGAACTTTCCGATGAGCTGCCTCGTCGTAAGGGAGGCCGGGTCGCCGCAGCGCTGCTCGAGGCATCCCCGAGCAACGACGAGTCAGGCACGGGCGGCAATGCCGATTCCCCAGACGAGGAGACACGGTCGGTCGGGCTCACGGCGGAAAACGGGACAGCCCCGGACGATTCCGCCGATCCTGTCGATACCGACACCCAGACCCACTCATCAGCCATCCCCAGTGACTCGACCGGCATTCACCGTTCGGCCTTGCCTCCCGAACAGGACGATGCCGTCGGGGACGAAATATCTTCGGACGAAAGCCCCGATTCGGAGGGAGACGAGGCGAGCGACGACGAGATCCACGATCTGGCCCTGGCGGTAGAAACTTCCGGTTTATCGCCGCAGGGTCACGAAGTGACAACGCAGCCCGATGACGACGATCAGGGTGCGGCCATCAGGATCGTGACCGATGCGGTCGAGCTGGGCGGGCCTCCCGCACCGTCCACCGCCCCGGTGGGCGAACCAGCCGGTCCGATCCGGCCGGTCCCGCCTGCCGCGCCAAGCACTTCGGAACAACGTGGATCCCATGGAGAGAAGCCGCAAGACAGCGACGAGTCGTAGCCCTTGCGTGCCGCGTACCCGAACCAGTCGGGTTTGCCGCTGCGGCGGCCGGCACTTTGTCACCCTCGCCATTGAGAATGGAGCCCCGGAAACCGGCCTGTTGACCCGAGTGGTTCGGCCCTGTTCTCCGGAGAAGTTTCGATTCGAGTCGCCTTCACGTCGCGGACTGTTGAGCGTGAACGAGCCGGTCCCGCGGAATGCACTCATTACTTATGAATTCATGCCCAGGTCGTGTTTTCACGACCATCCGGAGTAAGCTCCGGGAGGAGTTGCCTTTGTCCACGCGTGTTCACGAGTTGGCGAAAGAGCTGGGACTGAAGAGCCAGGAGCTGCTCGAGCGGATCCAGAATTGGGGCCTTGATGTCAAGGTGAGCGCCTTGGCCAGTCTCGACCCGTCGACCGTGGAGCGGATCAGGGAATTGATGGGACACCCGTCGGCCGGAAAGGACACTCAGAACGCCAGGCCAGCGCCGTCGTCGACGACCCCCTCCTCGGCACCAGCGAGACCGACGCCTCGACCGGTGGCATCGATCCCGCTCTCGTCGGCCCCGGCCGCCACGCCTTCGGCCCCGGCCCAAGGCCCCGCTGCGCCCACTCGCCCAACCGGGCTGGGGACCGCCCCGGGCCGAGTCGCCGCGGCGCCGGGCACCACGCCGGCGCAACCCAGGCCGGTTGCAGCCGTCGTCCCGCCCACCGCGGCCAGGCCGTCCCTGCCCACAGCGTCGAGCCCCCCCGCCGTCTCCCAGCCCGCGTCCCAGGTTTCGGCGCCAGATGCCACGCCGATTGCCGGCAACGGACCGGGACCCGCGCAGGAGACCAGCCCGGCCCGCATTCCCTTGAGTTCGCCTCCCCTATCGCGATCCGGTGGAGGCCTTTCCGCCTCGCGATCGGCAAGTGGAGGCGGACCTCTCTCGGCGCACACGCCTCACCGCGGAACTGGAATTCGCCCCGGCGGCGGCCCGGCCTTCGGTCCATCTGCCGAATCACGCCCCTCCAGAACACCAGGCCCATCACCCGCGGCTCCGGGCGGACAGGAAGGCGCCGCGGGGACTGCGACTTTTCAACCTTTGAAGCGGAGTGACTACATGTCTTCGGCGGGAATCCGCCCACCCCTTCAGCGCACCACGCCGGCGCCGTCTTCACCCACGGGACCAGCCCGCCGCGGTGGCGACGATGCCGCTACCGAAGGAACACGTCGCGAGCCTTCCAGCAATGCTCCGCGTCGTCCCTTGCCCCCAGTGGCGGCGCCCCAGGCACCAGTACAACGAACCGGCGGCGCCCCGCGTCCCGCGAGTCAGGCCGCCGAGGGCAAGACTCAGCGTCCTGAGAAGCGGATGACCCGGGAAGAGCTGCTGAACCTGATGCGTTCCGGGCAGATTGGCAATCAGCCGGCGCCTCCCGGAAGCCCGGCGAGCGGCTTGAGGAGCGGCCAGCCCCCGCGCGGCCCCCTTCCCGGTGGCGCCCCGCGTGACCGCCCCGGTTCGGGTACCGGACTCATGCCCGGGATGCCGGGTCGCCGCAGCCATGTCAGTGCTCCGGGAGCTCCGCCTTATGTGGGCCCCGCCACTCCAGCGGCCCCGCCGCCGCCCTTCGACGAGGAGGAAGAGCGCAAGGCCAAAGGCAGAGTCGGCTCCTCGGCGGATCGAGCGGGCCGGCGCGCCGCCGCAATGAGCGCGCGGTCGAGCGTCGGGTCACCTCGCCCTTGCCCGCGTCCACCTTGCTGTCCGAGGACGAGGAGGTCCGCCGCGTGCGCGCTTCGGGCAAGCGGGGCCACAAGAGCGGAGGCCAGCGATTTGCCCTTGCCCCGACCCGCAAGAATCACGCCCAGGTCGAGCCCCCAATCACCATCCGAAACCTTTCGGAGGCGATTGGCATCAAGGCCAACGAACTGCTCAGAAAACTGATGGCCCTGGGCCAGATGGCCACCATCAACACGAGCCTCGACGACGACATGGCGGTCATGCTCGCCATGGAGTTCGGCGTCGAGCTCGAGATCGTTCACGAACGCACCGCGGAGGATGAATTTCTCGACTCGCTGGTCCCGGGGGACGCGTCGGTCGACCTCGTGCCCCGGCCTCCGGTCATCACAATCCTCGGCCACGTTGACCATGGCAAGACATCGCTGCTGGATCGCATTCGTAAATCCAACGTCGTGCAGAGCGAGAGCGGCGGCATTACCCAGCATATCGGCGCTTACCAGGTCGAGTACAACGGCAAGCCGATCACGTTCGTCGACACCCCCGGCCACGAGGCCTTCACGGCCATGCGGGCCCGGGGCGCCAACGTGACGGACATCGTGGTTCTGGTCGTGGCCGCTGATGACGGGGTCATGCCCCAGACCATCGAGGCCATCGCCCATGCCAAGGCCGCCGAGGTGCCGATTGTGGTCGCCCTCAACAAGATCGATTTGCCCAACGCCGATACCGCGGCCAACATCAACAAGATTTACGGCGAGCTTTCGCAGCAAGGCTTGCATCCCGTCGAGTGGGGCGGCGAGATCGAGGTCGTCAAGACCTCGACGGTGACCGGCCAGGGAATCTCTGACCTACTGGCCACGCTCGAGGCGATTGCCGACCTCCACGAATTGAAAGCCGACCCCAGCCGTCCCGCGAGCGGAACCTGCCTGGAGGCCTCTCTCTCCGAGGGTCGCGGCGTCGTCGCGACGGTCTTGATCCAGGAGGGAACCCTGCACGTCGGCGACATTCTGGTCTGTGGCGACGGCTACGGCCGGGTTCGCGCCCTCTTCGACGATCGCGGCCGGTCGATCGAGCAGGCCGGCCCCTCCGCGCCGGTCGAGATCTCCGGCGTCGATGTCGTTCCCACCGCTGGCGAGACCTTCGCGGTGATCGACGACATCGCTCGTGCACGCGAGATCGCCGAGGCTCGCCGGATGCGCGCACGCGATGCCGCACAGGCCGAACGCCAGGCCGTCACCCTGGAAAACCTCTACAGCAAGATGGCCGAGAAGAAGGTCAAGAACCTCAACCTCATCATCAAGGCCGACGTTCAGGGCTCGATCGAAGCTCTCACCAAAGAGCTGGAAAAACTCGAGAACGCCGAGGTGCCGATCCGCATCTTGCTGAAGGGGGTTGGCGGCATCACCGACAGCGATATCCTGCTGGCCGACGCCTCGCAGGCCATCGTGATCGGCTTCCGTGTCGCCCCCGAGGACCGGGCCATCATCCAGGCCGAAGAGAAAGATATCGAGATTCGTCGATACGATATCATCTATCAGGTCACCGACGATATCAAGAAGGCCGTCGAGGGTCTGCTGGTGCCCGAGATCAAGGAAGTCCATCTCGGTCGAGCCGTCGTCCGGCAGGTCTTCAAGATCTCCAAGGTTGGCGCCGTGGCCGGCTGCTTCGTTACCCAGGGTGTCATCGAACGCGGATCGAAGGTCCGTTTGATCCGCGAGGGTCGCGAGATTTACAAGGGCTCTCTCGAGGCTTTGAAACGGTTCAAGGACGATGTCAAAGAGGTTCCCCAGAACTTCGAGTGCGGCATCAAGATCGGCAACTTCGACGACATCAAGCCCGACGATGTCATTGAAGCTTACCGGGTCGATGTGATCCGCCGGACCTTGTAGCAACGGTCCTCGCAACCTGAATGACGACCGCGCGCGAGCCGCCTGCGCGGGGTCGTTTTCTGGTTTGACAAGGGTGGCATGCCCGGACGATCGGCACGTCCGGGCATCCGTTTTAGCCGGACGCCGTACGCCGGGCGACGAGGCGGTCGGGGAATGTTCACTGTGTTGTCTTCGACCGTTCGCTTTCCGCGAGGTGTTTGAATGTCTTCTCACCGCAACCTGCGCGTGGCCCAGGCGATCCGCGAGGTCGTGGCTTCCGCAATCCTGTTCGAAACCGCCGATCCGCGAATCCGGTCGGTCACCGTACTGCGGGTCGAGGTTTCCGCCGATCTTCGCCAGGCGAAGGTCTATGTCACCGTGATGGGCAACGAGGCGGAGCAGACAGGCGCTCTGCGGGGACTCAAACATGCCGCCGGGTACTTTCAATCCAAGGTCGCCGATCGCCTGCAAACGCGGTTCACCCCGGTGCTGACTTTCCAGCTTGATGATAGCGTGAAAAAGTCGATCGAGATGAGTCGGCTGATCGCCGAGGCGGTTGCCTCCGACCTCAAGCCAGACCGCGCAGGTGACGATCCTGGTTTGGACCACACCACCCAAGCAAACTCCGGATGATGGCCAGGACGACGACGTACCTCCAGTTCCCTCCTGATGGTGCTCAGTGCAGGATCGGCGCCTTGCTTGATCGGCTGACGCCAAAATCGTGTGATTTCTCTTTTGTCCGCTCAGATGGCATTTTGTGACGATGAGTCTCATGGCGACACAAAGCAAATCGCAGTTTCTTAACGACGTTCATGCCCAGCTCAAGCGCCGCTACAAGCCCAAGCCCGACCGGAGTGCCGGCCGGATGAGCGTGCTGGAAGCTGTTGTCTACGGGATCTGCCACGAAGATACGACCCGCGAACAGGCCAACCAGGCACTTTCGCGATTCAAGGACCAGTTTTTTGATTGGAACGAGGTGCGCGTCAGCCCGATCGCCGAGGTCCAGGAAACCTTGGCCGATATTCCCGACCCCCAGGGCCGCGCCGAGCGGATCCGCCGTTTTCTCCGCCAGCTCTTCTCCAAGACTTACGGATTCACACTCGAGCCACTTACCAAGAAACCGCTCAAGGAGGCTCTCAAGGTCCTCCAATCCTATGAGGCCTTTACCTCAGACTACGTCACGGCGACGGTGGTTCAACAATCCCTCGGGGGCCACGCCATCCCGATCGATTCCAGCACTCGCCGGGCCCTGGAACGACTGGGGATCGCAGATTCCGACCTCCCATCCCTGCGCTCCACCCTCGAGCGCGCGGTGCCCAAGAACCGGGGCGCCGAGTTTCTTGAACTTCTCGAAGAACTGGCCCACGACACCTGCGTCGAACCGCTCCCGGATTGTCCCCGATGCGAGCTTCGCAAGATCTGTCCCTTCGCTCTAGCACGCAAGCACGAACCGCATCACGCCGCCCAGGCCAACCAAAACTCCAAAGCTGCCGCGTCCAAGATCGATGCCGAGGCGAAGAAGCCCGCCAAGAAAACGGCCAAGGATGTCGCCAACGAACATCCGAGCGCCGCCCCCACCGCGACACCCGCGGCCAAGAAGCCGGCTTCGAAACAACCTCCACCAACTCCCAAGTCGCCACCAGGCAAGCGTGGACCGAGCAAATAAGTACCCCTCCAAGGCGACTTTGGTAGAAATTTTTTGTTGAATAAGCTAGACACCCGACCGCCCTTGCCTAAAACACATCCGGCAAGTGGCGGTCGCTTTGCTTTTTATGTAAATAAAAGCGACCGTTGAAGTTGTGGATCTCAGTCTACTCATTGACAAGGGAGAGTTCGATCATGCGCGCATTTCTGGGATTGGTAACGGCTTTCGCGTTCGTGGTTCCGGCCTTTGCAGGTGACAAGAAGGACATCGTCGACACCGCGGTGGGCGCCGGGTCTTTCAAGACGCTGGTCGCCGCCGTGAAGGCCGCCGACCTGGTTGACACGCTGAAGGGCGAGGGACCGTTCACGGTCATGGCCCCGACGGACGAGGCTTTTGCCAAGCTGCCCGAGGGTACGATTGATAACCTTCTCAAGCCCGAGAACAAGGACAAGCTGATCGCCATCCTCAAGTACCATGTGATCCCGGGCAAGGTTCTCGCCGCCGACGTGGTCAAGCTTGACGGCCAGGACGTCAAGACCGCCGAGGGAGACATGGCCAAGATCAGCGTCAAGGATGGTGGAGTGATGGTCAATAACGCCAAGGTTGTGAAGACGGACATCGAGTGCACCAACGGCGTGATTCACGTCATCGATACCGTGATTCTGCCTCCTGCGAAGTAAGTGCCAAAAAATAGGCCGAAGTCTTGACGAAGGTCATGAGGCCTGACCGCGGCTGCCGGGTTGCTCATCCCGGTCGCCGCGGTTGTTCGCGTTTGTCCCAGACAACCTAGGGTCAAGCCAGCAATGCTTCTCGCAATCCTGGTCACCAGACGGTTGGGCAATCGCACTCCACTTCGCCGGCGACTCGATCGCGGCCAGTGACGGCCGCATCGAGTTTTGGACCTGGAAGGCAAAGCGATCCGCACCATAAATTCCAGGCGAGGGGACTGCCGCGTTCAGGCGGCAGGGGAATCGCCCGTCCTCCAATGTTGATAAAAATGAACGAATCTAGAACTCTCACGCCGAACGTTGGTACAGTAGTCGAATCGTTGACGTCCCGGAGTGCTCGGCCGTAACCAACCGGAGAGAGTCGGGGGCAACGCACCAGACACGCCGTGAGGCGCTCTGAACACCCGCCCGCGGAGGCGGCTGGCTTGGACGAAGCCAGTGGGAGGTAACGTAGTCGGGGAAAGGCATGCGTCTCCCAAGAAGCCCCCTCGTTCACGAGGGGGAGTAGTCACTGGCTTGAAGGCATTTCCTGACGCGACTCAGCGCTCGATTCATGACCTCATCAGTTGGCGCTGAGCCTGATTCGGCGCGGAACCCGCCAGGTCGGCTCAAGCGAGTCTTGAGAGGTTCGGGCGGACACTACCCGTCCGTCCTCTCCAGGATCAGGATCGCGTCTTCCCATCCATCGGGCGTCGAGAACCTCGGCGTGACCGTCGCATTGAGCGTCCCGATCGGTATCTGCTGGCCATCTCGGGGATCGATCCAGAACACTTTCAACTTCCCTTCGGCACTCAGCTTGTCAAGGTTGATTGAGACGTCTGTCCTGCCACCGAGGTAAACGATGATCCATCGGCCGTCCTTGTGGCGGGCGGCCAGGTTCAAGATCTGGCCGCTGGTGTTGCCGCCGCTGGCGAAGACCTCCTGGTCGGGAACCAGGTTCCACCACTCCTTGCGGCCTTCGAAGACCTGCTTCAGGATTCCGAGCTGTATGGCGCCGGGGCTTCAAGGGCCTGCTTCCAGCTTGGAAGCACCCGCCAGCTATCATTGTGGCCGTACGTGTGATGGGCGCCGGCGAGGTAAGAATAGTACGCTTGTCTGCGCACCCAGAGCGGAGTGACGTCGAACCCGTATTCCGAGCCGTGCTCGTACGCGCCTTCGGCCATCAGCACGGGCTTGGTGGGCTTGAGGTTGTAGTCCTTGGTCACGAAAGGATAGATCAGCTCGACCTGCTTCCAGGTTTGCATCGAGTCGAAGTCAAGCCAGCTTTCGCCGTGGATAAAGCTCGAGGAGTAGGGCGCGGGGTCGGGTTTGAAGGTAATCAGGTGAGCACCTCCGTCACCTTCATGCAGGCCGGCTGCCAGCTCCCGCAGGACGGGCACGAATTCCGGCTTCGCCTCGGGGGTCATCGACCAGACGATCGTGGGCACGTCCTTGTAACGTTGCGCCAGCCATTTCGCCCAGGCGCGGGCGTTTGCCTGGGTGATGAACTTGCGATAGCGTTGATGGTAGAGCGTCATGGAGATGTTGAAGTTGTGCTCGCGAGCGATCTGCAGCACGGCGTCGACGTTCTTGAAATAGGCCTCGTTGGGCGTGAGCGGGTTGTCGTCGATCCAGGGCTTCTCGCCGTGGATGTTCGGTTTGGTGCCGTCGCCGACGCCCATCAGCATCACCTGCGCGAAGACGAAACCGTGCTCCTTGCTCTTCGTGATGATCGTCCGGGCATCCTCGAGCGAATACTCGCGGAAGAGCTGCCACTGGGTGGTGCCGAGCCAGAAAACCGGCTGGCCTTTCTGATCGACAAAATACCGTCCATTCGCGCTGACCTTGGCCGGAAAAACCGGCTCGCTGGACGATTTCGCCAATGCCGCGTCCACCGTCCGGCGAAAGACGTCTTCGGCGCCGCCGTGATTGGTCGGCAATACCTGGGTCATGATCACGGCGACCAGCTCATTGCGGGGATCGATCCAGAAATTGGTCGAGAAGAATCCGCCCCAGAAATAGCGGCTCAGCACGGGCTGGCTCTCGTGGGGTACCCGGGTCAGTAAAAGGCCGAAGCCCAGACCGTATTTCGTGCCGAAAGCCGAATGCTCGCCGATCTGGTTCTTCGTCATGAGCGCGATCGTCTCGGGCTTGAGAATTCGCACACCCTCGAGCGTGCCCCCGTTGAGCAACATCTGGGCGAATCGCGTGTAATCGCGGGCCGTCGAGTACAGCCCGCCTCCACCCGAGAAAAACGTCTCGGAACCGAACCTCCGCGGCAATGGCGTCAGCGAGCCCTTGCCATTCGCCTGGTAAACCGTCGCGACTCGTCCACGCTTGTTCTCGGGGACGTGGAAGAACGTGTCGTGCATATCCAGAGGCGTGAGGATTTGTTCTCGAAGGTAAACATCAAAGCTTTGCCCGGTAACAACCTCGATCAGGCGGCCCAGCACGTCGTGGCTCAATCCGTAAGTCCATCCCTCGCCGGGCTGGTGTGCCAGCGCGGCCTTGCCCAGGCGCACGACCTGCTCGGCGATCGTCTTCAGCCCGGGAGCTTGAACTTTCGCGCGGGCATAGCTTTTCCCCAGGCGATCGTTGCTGGACATGAAGCCGCCGTAGGAGAAGCCCGAGGTATGCGACAGCAGGTCGCGCACGCTGATCGCGCGCTTGGCGGGCACGGTCGCGATCTCGTTGTCGGTGTCATTCTTGGGATCGCCCAGAACATGCAGGTCTTTGAGCTCCGGAAGGTATTTCTCGGCCGCATCGTCGAGCCCGATTTTCCCTTGCTCGATCAGCCGCATCACGCCAACGCATGTGATCGGTTTGGTCATCGAGGCGATCGCGAAGATCGTGTCGTCGTTCATGGGCTCTTTGGTTGCCAGGTTCCGGTAGCCGAAGGCAGTCAGGTAAGCCACCTTGCCCTGTCGCGCAATCACGGCGACCCCGCCCGCGATCTTGCCGTCATCAACCAGCTTCTGCAGTGCCGGCCTGAGCTGATCCAGTTTTGCCGGCGATAACCCCACCGTTTCAGGCGGGGCTGTCGGCAACTCTGCAGCCTGGACGCAGGCGGTGACGAAGGGGAGCAAACAGGTGATCAGTCGTGTGCGATGGCTCATGAAGATTCCCTCCCGAACTTGGCCCCAGGGCGGTCGTAGACCCCCAGGCTCATTCGACAGCACGCCGATGAGCCAGTCAAGCGGCTGCGAACCTCGGACGAACAATCCCCGCCGAGCCAGGTCGCGAAGGCGTGTTCAGGAATGTTATTCTGGCCTGTCCCGGGAAAAATCGCCCGGGAAAGGAGAAGGCGGATGGGAAAGATCCTGCCCCAGATCGATCATATCGTCGTGGTGATGCTGGAGAACCGGTCCCTGGACAACCTTTGCGGCTGGCTCTATGCCGATGCGGCGCCGGCTCATTTCTTGCCGCAAGGAAGCAGTCCTTCCTTTGACGGGGTCAACACGGGTCTCTGGAACCCATCGAACAGTTCGTACTTTCAGGGCCAGACGCCCGAGAAAGTCTTTGTCGTCAAGGGGGCTTCGAGCACGACAGTGCCCAATCCTGACCCGGAGGAGGCATTTGACCATGTCACCTATCAGCTTTACGGTCCCCAGGGTGCCGTGCCAGACCCGCGCTGGCCGATGCAGGGGTTCGTCGTCGATTACGCGAGCGTCGGTGCTTCAAGCCCTGAGCAGCTCATGCAGTGCTACACACCGGATCAGGTGCCCGTGATGAGTGCCCTGGCCCGCAACTTCGCCATCTCGGATCGCTGGTTCTGCTCGACCCCGAACCAGACCTGGCCGAATCGCTGCTTCGTGCACTCGGGTACGGCGAACGGTAACGTGAACAACGGAGAGATCCCCAACCCGGCCGATTGGGATGTCCCCTCGATCTTCAACGTGCTGGAGTCGATGGGCGCGAGCTGGACCGTGTTCAGCGACACCATCCTGACGCCTTCGCTGACCCGGTTGATGTTCCCCAAGTTATGGGATCCTTTTCTTGACGGGCATTTCAAAGGCTTCCCGGCTTTTCAGTCCGCATGCTCGAATGGCTCGCTTCCCAGCTATAGCTTCATCGAGCCGAGCTTCATGGACGACCCGAACGACGAGCACCCGCCCCACGATGTCACCGCAGGAGAGGAGTTCTTGCTGGCAATCTGGAAGGCCGTGAGCCAGTCGCCCCAATGGAGCAAGATTCTTTTGATCATAACTTATGACGAGCATGGAGGTTGCTACGATCACGTTCTGCCGCCAACCAATGCCCTCACTCCCGACCTGGCAAGCAACCCCGGGGCGGAGGGTTTCCGCTTCGACCGCTTCGGCGTTCGCGTGCCGACGATTGTCGTCTCCCCCTACATCGAGCCCGGCACCGTGTTTCGGGCGACTGTCAACGATTCGGAAACGCCCTACGATCACACCTCGATCCTGGCAACCATCCGCGACTGGCTGTCGATTCCCGATTCGCTCATGCTGCCGAGCCAGCGAATCGCCGCGGCACCCCACCTTGGTCCAGTCCTCACGCGAACGACTCCGCGTCCCGACCTGCCTACAATTCCTGCCCCCTCGCCCCGTCTTCGGCATCTGGAGCTTGCACAGTCGCGACCGATCAACGACCTTCAGAAGAGCCTGCTCACCGCCTCGGCCATTCGGTTCGGAATGAGCCCTGGCGCAGTGCTTCAAGCGACAAGCACCGTTCAGGACGCCGTGAACTTTTTCAAGAAAAGGCCGTCGATGGCGGGGGCCTAGCATCCTGAAACAAGCGCAGGCCAGGCAGGCTACTGCAAACTCAGTCTCCCAAGATTCCTGGCATCCGATCTACCTGGGTAGCTCCTCGGGATGAACCACGACAACCTCAATACCGCCCGCGTGATGAAACGGCCGGAGAATGGACTTGATGCGCCTTGCTGTCTCTTCGACGCTCTTGTCGTCTCTATCCTGCACGATGATCCGCGAAAGCTGTCTCTTTTGAGATTGGCCTTGGAGTGAGCTGACGACCCAGTCGCCATACCGTTTCTTGGAGGTGCTCAGGGGAATATAGATATCCTTGTCCCGGTCTTGCGGTCGGTTGTTCTGGCCGAAGAACTGGCCGGCCACACCGACGACCGTGAACGAATCGGAGCCGATCTGGATTGACTGCCCGACAGGATCCTGACTCGGGAATAGAACCTTCGCCGCCTCTGACCCAAGGACAGCGTGGGCACGGAGTTTAGCCTCGTCAAGATCGGTAAGGAACCGGCCCCGGCTTATTTCCAGATGGTGGAAATCATCGAATTCTCGCGTTATGCCGACGACTCGTCCTTCGACGATCTGACCGTGATGACGAATCCGCTTCGGTATTTCACGGACAGCCAGCGCCTTCTTGATGGTTGGCACACTGAGAAGAATCCGATCAAGGTCGGTGTATCTCAGGCCGTAGGTGACTGCACGGCCGGGCTGCCGATCAACGTCCCGAGGCAGGATGTCTGAGATGATCGATCGGATTTCGACGAAGCTCGGGGCCGAAGGCCGGCGGTTGTTTCTCGCGTCGCCTGCCTTGGGCCCTTGCTCGACTTTCTGACCCGCCCATGGGCAAGGCAGAAGGAGGATCTGGTGCGCAACCGTCAATACCAGGCCCAAGGCGAGGATGCTCTCCGGCGAGGTCGGAAAAACAGCCTTTCGTTCGGCGTTTAGCATGGCTGGAAGAACTCCCCCAGTAACCCTCGGCTGCTTACCAGGACCGGGTTATGGTCTCAGCAAGCTGGGAATGGTTGGATTTGCCTCGATCGGGGCCTGGAACAGGCTGTTGCCATCCTGATCTTGCAGCCTCAGACGGGGTGATCCATCGGGCTCCAATCCCAGGAAGATTCGCGGCCGGTGCTCCGTGTCGAGAAGGGTCAAGGCAACCTGGTTGGCCTTGTTCACCGTCAGCACCATCTGCGGATGCTTGGCGCCCTGATGGCTGATCTGAAAAACGGCTCCGCCATGGCTGTCGGGAGTGACGCCGAGAAGTGCTCGCGGAAAGCCCGCCTGATCCACGAGCAGGAGGGTGCCTGCCCGGATTTCCTCGATCCTCTGGCCAAGCTGGGAACCGCCGATCATGATCAGGATCGCGGCCACCGCGACAAGGCCGCCGAGCCGCTTCATGAAGCGATTGCCGCGTTTCAACTCCAGGCACTCGTGCTCGAGGCGTTCGACACGCTCGGCCAGTTCGTTGGAAGTGAGCATGTTCCTGGCGACCTCCTGATCTCATAGAGCGCTGTTCTAACGGTTTCGTCCTCTCATTGTGTAATTGTGTAAGCTGTACACGCAAAATCAGCAAATCCTTTCGAGAGACAAAGGCTATTGCATCCAAGACTTGACGATCTTGGCCATTCGATTCCAGGAAAACTCGCAAAAGGAGTACGAAAGGCGATCTCTCGAATGTGTTTCTTGCAATGCTTGAAAAGCTTCATCCTCCGGATGGTCAGTCTGGCCTTGCCGCTGGGCTTGGCAGTCCGCTTTGCGTCGTGATACCATTGCTTATCATAAGGTCGTTGAACGTCGGGCCTAACATTCACGGACGGGACAGCCGCCCCGCGGCTTGAGCGGCCCTCATCGCTGGCGCCGCGGCTGATTCTCTGAGAGCCGGCGCGAGCGGTTGGTAGGGTTTGGACCAAATTTGGAGGAGAGGTGATCATGGTCGGGTCAATGCGATGGCTTGGTGTTGCCTTCACAGGCCTGTCTTTGATGACCGTGACCGATGTGCTCGGCGGCAGCTTGGACGAGGACAAACCCTCCGGTACGCAGGAAACTGCGTCAAAACCCGCACCCGGCACGAAGCCCGATGTGGCCTCGATTTTCTCACAACCGGGCGACGATCCGCCGCGTCCTTTCGTGCCGCTTCATCCCAGCACCGTCGACGATCGCCAGCAGACCGAGGCGATGCGGCTTTATGCCACTGCGCGAGGACTGGAAGATCGCGGTT
The DNA here is from genome assembly GCA_963797295.1 of uncultured Planctomycetaceae bacterium. GTDB lineage: Bacteria > Planctomycetota > Planctomycetia > Isosphaerales > Isosphaeraceae > Aquisphaera. The sequence continues at coordinate 26,747 of CAWCPP010000044.1, read as the reverse complement.
CGTTCAACGAAGCGGTGGAACTACTGCAGCAGGCTCAGAAGCTCGACCCTGACTCGGTCGCCATCCCTCGGCGGCTGAGCCGGATCTATCTCGGCGCACTCGGGCGTCCTGAACTGGCCGTCGAGTTCGGCAAGAAGGTCCTGGCGATCGAACCGTCCGATACCGATACGCTCAGCCGTCTTGTGGAATACTACAATCGCAAGAATGATTCGGCCGGCTGCCAGGCCGTGCTCAAGGAAGTGCTGGCCAACCCCAAGCTCGAGGCCCATTCGCCGGGGCGTCTGCTGGCCCAATATGAGCTAGGCAAGCTTTACTCGGAAAAGCTCAACCAGGCGGACAACGCAGCCAAGGCTTTCGCCGAGGTCATGAAGGGGCTTGACGACAAGACCGCCAACAAGCTCTCCCCGGTTGATCTCGCTCGGATCCTCGGCAATGAACCGGCCACGGCCTACCTCAATTTCGGACTGGTCTTTCTCGAGGCCAAGCAAGACGATCTGGCGGTCAAGGCGTTCGAGCGCGGGCTAGTCTACGACGAGGAGAATCCCCAGATACCGCTGCATCTGGCGGAAACGCTGCTCAAGCAGGGCAAGGGGGAACAGGCCCTCACCTTGGTGGAACGTTACATCAAGCGGCAGCCACAGGCACTCGAGGCGTATGAGCTGATGGCCAAGGTGCTGACGGCCCTGAAGCGCGAAGCAGAAATCACTCCTCGTCTGGAGGAAGCCGCACGGCGAGACTCCAAGAACGTACCCTTGCAGTACGTGCTGGCCGACCGCTATCGCGAAACTGGCCAGATCGAGAAGGCCGACGCGCTCTACAAGTCGCTCTTGACCTCGCAACCGACCCCCCAGACCTACCGTGCACTGGCGTCGTCGCTGCTGAAACGGAAGAAGTCCGACGATCTTCTGAAAGTGATCTGCGAGGCGATGTCGCGCCCAACGGACTTGAGGCAATCTCGCCGCAACTCCAGGCCGCCGCTGCTGATGACTCACTGGCCGAGGCCATGCTTGACGCCGGCTTGAAGCAGCTTCAGGCGAAGCCACCTGCGCTTCCCAAGTCCGCGTTCTTCGTGCTCAGCTTCATTGCCAATCCCGATCGTGGCAGAAACAAGACCGGACGGCTGCAACGGTTGATCAAACTGCAACGCATGATGCTCGAGCAGAATCCCGGTCCTCAGATCTACAAGGAGATCGCCGACACCCTCCGCCGCCTTGATGAGCACTCGGAAGCGGCCAACACACTCCGCCAGCTCATCGAGAAATACCCGAGCGAAAAGACCGGGCGTCTTCTGGGTGTACTCGCGGAACTGGAGCGGCGTGCCGGTCATACCGAGGCTGCGCTGGCTGCGGCGAAACAGGCCGCCGAACTTGAAGCCAACGATGTCGACATCCAGATCATGCTGGCCGACTTGCTGGGCGACACGGGCAAGATCGATCAGGCGCTCGAGATCCTCAACAAGGCCATCAAGAACGAACCCGACAACGCCCGCTACAAGTTCGTCCTGGGAGGCATGTTGACCAAGTTCGGACGCAATGACGAAGCCGTGAAAGTCTTTCAAGACCTGATCAAGCGGTTCGCCAGCAACGACGAGGTGGTCAAGCTTGCCCATTCCAATCTCTCGATCATTTACGTGAACCAGGGCGATTATGCCAGGGGCGAGGCCGAGCTCGAAATTCTTTTCCAGAAGACCCCGGACGACCCAGGGATCAATAACGACCTGGGATACCTCTACGCCGATCAGGGAAAAAACCTGGACAAAGCCGAAGCCATGATTCGCAAGGCCGTCCAGGAAGAACCGGATCGCGCCGCGTATCTCGACAGTCTGGGATGGGTGCTGTTCAAGCGGGGTAAGTTCAAAGAGTCGCTCGAGCCCCTTTTGAAGGCTGTCGAACTGCAAAAGCTTGACGAGAAGAAGGGCACCGCTCCTCCCGACGCGACGATCCGCGAACATCTCGGCGACGTGTACCTCCATCTTCAGGAGGTTGATCGGGCTCGGCAAGTCTGGCAGGAGGCTGAGCAAATCGCCTCCAAGGCCATTCCCGTTGATAAGCGGCTGCCGGAGATTCGCAAGAAGCTCAGCTCGCTGAAGGACCTGGCACCCATTCCCAAGACCTCATCAAGCACGACGCCGTGAGCGCTGGAACTTCCAAAGACGCCGGCTGCGTGTTCATTGCCAGTCGCAGGAATCTCTCGAGGAGCTTTGATAGAGATGGCAGGACATTCCCATTCGGCCAACATTGCCCATCGCAAGGGCCTGGTTGACGCCAAGCGAGGCAAGTTGTTCAGCAAGCTCTGCCGGGCCATCTATGTGGCCGCGCGCGTTGGGGGCGGAGATCCCAGTGCGAACATCCGGCTGAGATATGCAATCGATAAAGCAAGGGCGGTCAGTTGCCCCAAGGACAATATCGAGCGCTCGATCAAGAAGGCCACCGGCGAGCTGGGTGCCGAGAACTTCGAGGAAGTGCTCTACGAAGGCTATGGCCCGGGCGGTGTCGCGCTGCTCTGCGAGGCCCTGACCGATAATCGCAACCGAACCGCGGGAGAACTGCGCAGGGTCTTCGAAGCGGCCGGAGGCAATCTTGGCAGCAGCGGCTGCGTCAGCTATCTGTTCAATTTCAAAGGTCTGTTCATCGTCGACCCCAAGCACGTCAGCGAAGATCAGTTGATGGAGATCGCGCTCGAGGCCGGGGCCGACGACGTCGAGCTCGTGGAAGGCTATTTCGAGGTCACGTGCGACCCCAAGATCTTCGAAGCCGTGCGCAAGGCCCTCGAGGACCAGAAGATTCCCACCGAGAGCGCCGAGACCTGCTACATCCCGACCACTTACGTCGATCTCGACGCCGAGAACGGGAAGAAGATGCTCAAGCTCAAGGACAGCCTCGACGAGAACGACGATGTCCAGAACGTCTATGCCAACGACAACCTGCCGCAGGAAATCCTCGCGGGCTGAGCCGCAGCCCGCTCGCGGAAACTGCGCAGGGAATTCCAAACAGTGTACTGCTTGATCGTGCAATGACCCTCTTGAGTCGAGGACTGACGGTTCGATGGCGACCACTCCTTTCGTGAAGTCGGAACGGCTCCAGAAGCTTCCCCCTTATCTGTTTGCCGAGATTGACAAGAAGAAGAAAGCCGCCATCGCCGCGGGTCGCGACATCATCAACCTGGGAGTGGGCGATCCCGACCGGCCCACACCCCCACCGATCATCCGCAGCCTTCAGCACCATGTTGAGAACCCCGCGTTTCACCAGTACGCTCTCGACCAGGGCGCACCGGAGCTGCGGCGATCGATCGCCGCGTTCTGCAAGGCGCGTTATGGCATCGAGCTCGACCCGGATTCCGAGATCCTCCCATTGATCGGGTCCAAGGAAGGGATCGCACATTTCCCGCTCGCGGTCCTGAACCCCAGCGAGATCAGCCTGGTGCCCGACCCGTGTTACCCCGTGTATCGGTCGAGCAGCATGTTCGCGGGGGCCGACGTTTATACCATGCCCCTCGATCGAGCACTGGGTTTCCGGCCCGACCTCGATGCGCTTCCCGCCGATGTCTATGCCCTGGCCAGGCTCATGTTTCTGAACTATCCCAACAACCCGACCGGCGGCACGGCCGACCTGGCTTATTACGAGCGGGTTGTCAACCTGGCCCGGCGCATAACTTCGTGGTGGCTCAGGATGCGGCCTACAACGAGATGTATTTCGAGCATCCCGTGCCGAGCATCATGCAAGTCCCCGGGGCGAAAGACGTGGCGATCGAGTTTCACAGTCTTTCCAAGACTTTCAACATGACCGGCTGGCGCGTCGGCTTCGCAATCGGCGGCGCCCCCATGATCGCCGCGCTCGGGCAGGTCAAGGCCAACACCGATTCAGGTATCTTCACGGCCATCCAGTTCGCCGCGAAGACGGCCCTGGACGAATACGCCACATTGACCCCACCCATCCGCGCTCTTTACAAGGATCGCCGAGACGCCTTCGTCGGGGCACTCAAGAAGCTGGGCTGGGACGTACCCACTCCCGAGGCCACATTCTACGTCTGGATCCCCTGCCCCAAGGGCTACACCTCGACCGAACTTTGTGGGCGATTGCTGGAAGAGGCGAATGTCGTGACGACCCCCGGGATCGGCTTCGGCCGGACCGCCGACGGCTACATTCGCGTCGCTCTCACGGTGGAAACTACGCGCCTGCTCGAGGCCGTCGATCGCATTGGCAAGCTCAGCCTGTAAGCCCCTCTAGCCTGAGATTGTGATGGGAAGGCTCGCGCTGATTGGCCTGGGATCGAACCTGGGAGACCGCAAGGCCATTCTCGACGGGGCCGTCGAACGCTTCCGGCAGATGCCGGAGGTTCTGGTTCAATCCGTCAGCAATTACCATGAGACCGCGCCGGTCGGCGGACCTGTCGGCCAGGGCCCGTTCCTGAACGCGGCCGCCGCGCTCGAGACCACCCTGGAACCGATGGCACTCCTGCACCGCCTCCAGCAGATGGAATCCTCGGCGGGCCGGGTCCGATCGGTCCGCTGGGGCGAACGTACACTTGACCTCGACCTGGTGCTCTTTGGCGATGAGATCATCAACACGCCGGAACTTAAAGTGCCTCACCCGCGCATGGGCGTACGGCGGTTCGTGCTGGTGCCGCTCGAAGAAATCGCGGCGGATGCTCGGGACCCGCTGACCGGGCGGTCGATCCGCGAGCTCCGGGCCAACGTCGATCGACGGCCCAGCTACCTGGCACTGGAAGGATGGTGGAAAGCCTCGGAAAAACGCCCGGCTCTGGAGCAGCTTGTCGCCGACCTGCAAACCGGCTGCTGGAGCCAGCGCGACCTGGAAGTCCTTGCCCCGGAGTTGCCCAAGGAATTGAATGGGACACCCTTCGGTCTCCTGGAGAAAACTCTTGGATTTCTTGCGTCTGAGACGTCATCGTGGGGCGATCAGTGGCTCGTCACCGACTTCACGGTTGCAGACCTTGTTGCGGCTGCCATAGCGCGCTGGGGACCGCTCTCCAGGGCCAAGCGGTACTCGCTCGTCGGCCGACTCGCAAACGGTGAGCTCGATCTGGTCGAGCCGACTTTCATCGTCGAGGGCGAACGACCTCCCCGCGATGAGCCGAAGGTCGAAGCACTTCTCCGGTCTACGCCCCGGCTCAGTCTCGAATCCGCAGGGCCAGACCAGCAGGCGGCCGAGATTCTGGCGGCGTGCGCCGCGACGCGAACCTGAACCGGCTCCAGGGTCTCCTCGTTCTTGCCTCGCTGTGCTACGCTTTTATCATTCCTTCATGAACAACCGGCATTGCCGGCGGGAACGCGGCGAGTAGGCTCAATCGCATGGCCAAGAAAGAGGCGTCAAAATCCACGTCGTCCAAGGGCAAGGCGCCGGCCGCCGATTCGGGCATCAAGACCGTTGCCCGGAATCGCAAGGCACGGCACGAGTATGAGTTGCTCGAGAAGGTCGAGGCCGGACTGGTTTTGACCGGCACCGAGGTCAAGAGCCTGCGCAACGGCAAGGCCAACCTGGAAGACGCCTATGCCGAGATCGACAAGGGCGAGGTCTGGCTACTCGGGTGTGACATTCCCGAATACCTCCAGGCCAACCGTATGAATCACGTTCCCAAACGGCGCCGCAAGCTGCTGCTGCATCGCCGGGAGATTGCCAAGCTCGATTCCAAGTCAGGAGAGAAGGGTCTGACGCTGGTTCCGCTGTCGATCTATTTCAAGAAGGGGATCGCCAAGGTTGAGCTCTCGGTCGCCCGGGGCCGCAAAACCTATGACAAGCGCGAAGCGATCAAGAAGCAGGACGCCAAGCGCGACATCGACCGGGCGACGCGGCGGCGATGATCGGAAATTCCGCGCGAATTCCCAGAACGCGTGTGAACATCGGCCAGAGTCACCGTATAATAGGATCTAGCTCGACTGTATCCTTGACCATTCGGGGGCGAACCAGGATCGACCGGATGACCGAGGTGAACGGCGGCGTGCCGAGGTTGGTCAGCAGGCCTCGTAAAAAGCCGACCGAAACTTAACTGCCGACACTTACGTGCCGCAGTACCGTCTCGCTGCCTAAACCACAGCAACGGCCTCGCGCCGGGTCTTCTCCCGAGAGACTCGGCCGGGGACGACAATTCGGGATCGCCTGAGCCAAACCTCTTGTTGCGGCCTGGGTTAAAACCATGACAGGATAAGCCGAAGGAGACCCTGCCGACCGGGGCTCCGAGGCCGACAATCAAACGATCGGCTACGCACGTAGATGCTCTCACTGACGCTTCTCGGGACGCGGGTGCAATTCCCGCCGCCTCCACTATCAGGCCACTTGCGATGATTCGCAAGTGGCCTTCTTTGTTGGACTTGAGACGTTTCACAACCATGGTGAGGTCGCGGGCAGCTATCGCCGCCTCATTGGTATCTGGCCTGGCACTCATCACATACGACCTAACAGACTGATTTACGTCGCTGTTCTTGGAACAACGACGGGCAAAGACCTCGTATCCGACCAAAGCTTCGCCGCCCAAATCCCGACAAATAACCGACGGTCCGCCGATCTTTGATATGAATGGGGCCGGAAGCCCGGCGGGGTTCTCTGACTGGTCCACCAAGCCGACTTCCAGTCATCCGGGTTTCGAGGGCTGTTTTGCCACTGTCTAACCACATCGGTCTCCGCACTCTCGATGATCCACGACCGCCGGCCGGCGTGAAGTCCTCGCGTTCCTGTGCCTGGCCTGCGGCGCCGAGCAACCCCCCGGCGCACCGCGCGACCCCTGCCCGCGCGCTGGCCCGGCGGACGACCGCCTCGTCGGTCCGCTCACCGTCCCGCGTGCGGGCGCCGGCCGAGGTCGGTGGCTGGGCTCCGAGTTCATCCGGGAACCCGACGATCCCCGGAGCCGTCTCGTCCGAAATCGACACCCACCGGACGCGCAGCACAGAACGGGACCCTACCGAAGGAGGTCACCGGCCTCTTGTCGTAGCCGCTTGATCACGCGCGACTTGGCCAGCAGGACCGCGTTCTCGGGCATACCCAGCTCCTCGGCGACCCGCGCGGCTGGCAGGCCGTCCAGGGCGAGGCGTCGAAATGCCTCCCAGGTGCTCGGATTGAAGTCGGACTTCACGGCAGCCAGGAGCTTCTGGACCACATGCTCGTCGTGTTCGCGGTCCCACTGGCGGGCCAGGTCGCTGTCGGGATCGGCCATCTGCTCGAGGAACCCATCGGCTTGATCCATCCCCACGGCGGGCCGACGGTCGCGGTACTTGCCATGATTCCGCGCCTTGTTCGCGGTGATCGTCCGCAGCCAGGCGCGGAACGATCCCTCTCGCCCTCGCTCGAACCGGGGGAGTTCGCGGATCACCACGACGAACACCTCCTGGGCGAGGTCATCCGCCTCCTGGCCCAGCCCGGGCACGCGCCGCAGCCGGCGCTGGATCAGCGGCAGGTAGATCCCCTGCAGACGCTCCCAGTCGATGTCCTCCGGCCGGGCTTCCTTGAGCCGGTCGAGCAGGCTGACCGATGTCGGTTCCACGAGACATAGCCCCAGGTGATCCTCGAGAATCTCGATCTGGCGAGCGATTATACGGGGGCGCGAGCCGAAGAACAGCCCTCCGGGTGGAAAGGCCGCGCGCCCGAGGCGAGCTACCGGGCCGGCCGGCGGGAGGATTCGGCCGGCCAAATTCGTCTGGGACGTTGACGACTTCAACGAGGTCGGGCGCCGGCAGACCCATGGGATGCCGACCGCCCGACGATGCCCGGTGTCATTGCAGTCGGGCGGGCTACATACCGATATGGGCGCCCACGATCATCGGGCTACCGATATGGGCGCCCTGGATCGCAGCAACGCTCGTTCCGATATGGGCGCCCTGGATCGCAGCAACGCTCGTTCCAATATGGTTGCCGACAATACCGCTGAGGAGCTGCCGCCCCTCGAGATCCTCGACGATCGGACGGCGGACGTGAAGTCGTCGGTTCGAGCCCTGGCCGCGGCGGGAGAATAGCATCAGGTTCATCGGAATCGTCCTCGCGATGTGTGGAACGCGGCAGAGGAGCGCGAGCGAACAACGCCCGCCTCTTGCGCCTCGCCGTCGCACCGGCCTCGTCGCTTTGCCGGTCACGTTTGCCACCAAGAGTAAAAGTCCGGGGCCGCGCAGCCTGTCGCGAAAAGCGATATTCATGCAAAGGATTGCCGATCTTCTCCCCTGGACTGCCGGGCCCGAGGGTGAGGGTGGGGTAGCGTCGTTCAGTTGAGCGAGCTTCTGCCTGATACTGTGGATGAACCGCGGGCTCCCCTATGCGATAATGCATCTGGACTGTCATGAGATAGCGGTCGTTCCGCGACGCCGGGGCGGATCGCCCTATGTCCCGACCTCACAGAGTTACCCGGAGGCACGCCCGATGGCCGCCGACCCCGACCGCCACCTCCTCTTCGGCCTCCTGGCCCTCCAGGTCGGCCTGATCGACCAGGCCCAGCTCGTGTCCGCCGTCCACGCCTGGACCCGCGACAAGGCCCGGCCCCTGGACAACCACCTCCAGGCTCTCGGCCACCTCAACGCCGAGCAGCGCGGCCTGGTCGAGGCGCTGGCCGCCCAGCACCTCAAGAGGCACGGCGACGACGCCGAGAAGAGCCTCGCCGCCGTCGGGGTCGAGACGTCGGTCCGGCGGAGCCTCGCCGCCCTCGACGACCCGCAGATCAACTCGACGCTCGTCGGCCTCGTCCTCGGCCCCGATGGCGATGGCGACGATGACCCCGAACGCACCACCGCCTACTCCGTCGGCGCTCCCACGTCGGACGGCCAGCGTTACCGCATCCTCCGGTCCCACGCCCGCGGCGGCCTGGGCGCCGTCTTCGTGGCGGTCGACGAGGAGCTGCACCGCGAGGTGGCGCTCAAGCAGATCCTCGACAACCACGCCGACGAGCCGAACAGTCGCGCCCGGTTCCTGGCCGAGGCGGAGATCACCGGCGGGCTGGAACACCCCGGGATCGTCCCGGTCTACAGCCTCGGCGCCGACGCCGGCGGCCGGCCATTCTACGCCATGCGGTTCATCCAGGGGGACACGCTCAAGGAGGCCGCCGACCGCTTCCACTCCGACGGCTCGCTCGGGCCCGACCCCGGCCGGCGGTTGCTCGGGCTGCGTAAGCTCCTGAGGCAGTTCGTCGACGTCTGCAACACGATCGACTACGCGCACAGCCGCGGCGTGATTCATCGCGACCTCAAGCCGGCCAACGTGATCGTCGGCAAGTACGGCGAGACGCTGGTGATCGACTGGGGGTTGGCCAAGGCCGTGGGTCGGGTCGAGCTCGGGGTGGATTCGGGCGAGCGGACGCTGGCCCCCTCCTCGGGTAGCGGCTTGGCCGAGACGCAGCCGGGCAACGCGATGGGGACGCCGGCCTACATGAGCCCGGAGCAGGCCGATGGGGACCTGAAGCGGCTGGGGGCGCGGTCCGACGTCTACAGCCTGGGCGCCACGCTGTACTACCTGCTGACCGGCCGGGCTCCGGTATCGGGAGAGCTCGATGAAGTGCTCCGCGCCGTGCGGCAGGGCGATTTCCTCCCCCGCGCCGGCGCGACCCCACCATCGACCCGCCGCTGGAGGCGGTCTGCCTCAAGGCGATGGCGCACCGGCCGGAGGATCGGTACGACTCGCCGAAAGCTCTGGCGGAGGATCTGGAGCGGTGGATGGCCGACGAGCCGGTCTCGGCCTGGCGCGAGCCGTTCGCGCAACGCGCCCGACGGTGGGCGAATCGGAACCGGACGAAGGTGACCGCGGCGGCGGCGACGATCGTGGCGGGGGTGATCGCGTTGTCGGCCGTCCTGGTCGTGCAGACGAAGGCCAAGGCCGACATCATCGAATCGCTCCGCCGGGAGACCGAGGCCAACGCGGCCCTGGCCGTCGCCAACGGCGAGCTGAGCCGTTCCAGGGCGGCCGTGCAGGCGAGGTACGAGCTGGCGGTGGATGCGATCGGCACATTGCATACCGGCGTCAGCGAAGACTTCCTGCTCAAGCAGGACCAGTTCAAGGACGTCCGCGACCGGCTGCTGAAGGCGGCCAGCGACTTCTACGCCAGGCTGGGCCGGCTGCTCGGCGAGGAGTCGGACCTGGCGTCGCGACGCGCCTTGTGGCGGGCGAATTACGAGGTGGCCGGGCTGACGGCCAGGGTCGGCAAGCCGGAGGACGCGCTGGTCGCCCACCGCCAGGTCCTCGCCGCCCGCGAGGCCCTGATGGCCGAAGACCCGGCCGACCCGGACCTCACCGCCGATCTGGGCCGCAGCCTGACTGCCGTCGCGCAACTGCTCGAGACGACCGGCCAGACCCAGCAGGCCGAGTCGACCTACCGCAAGGCCGAGGCCCTGCTCGTCGCGACGGCCCCGACAATCGCGGGGGCCTCCGCGGTGCGGGCCGTCCTGGCCAACTGCCGGAGGCGTCTCGGCACCCTCCTCCGAACCGTAGGCCGCAACGACGAAGCTCTCTCGGTCTTCCGCCAGGCGCGAGCGGACCAGGAGGCGCTGGCCCACGCCCCCGGGGCGCTTGCCGAGTTCCGCAGCGATCTCGAGGCCACGATCATGGGGCTCGCCGGCCTGCTGGCGCAGACGGGCCAGACGGCGGCGGCAGAGGCCGAGTACCGTGAGGCCATGACGATCCAGCAGGAGCTCGCCGACGACAACCCCGCCGCACCCGGATTCCGCAGCTCCCTGGCGTCCGGTCATCACGACCTCGGCCTTCTGCTGAAGGAGTCCGGTCGGCCGGCGCCGGCGGAGGCCGAGTATCGCAAGGCCCTGGCGATCCAGCAGGAGCTCGTCAAGGACAACCCGGGCGTCATCGACCTTCGCAAGAGCCTGGCGACCACCCACAATAGCCTCGGCTGGCTGCTCCATCAGACAAACAGGTCATCGGAAGCGGCGGCCGAATATCGCCTCGCGCTGGCAATCTACCAGGAGCTGACGGACGACTACCCCGCCGTGGCGGAGTTCCGCGGCCGCCTGGCGCTCAGCCACAACAATCTCGCCTTTCTGCTCTCGCAGACGGGCCCGCTTTCGCAAGCGGAGGCCGAGTACGACAAGGCGCAGGCGATCCTTCAGAAACTGGTCGACGACCATCCCGAACTCACCGAGTTCCGCCACCGCCAGGGAATGTGCTCCATCGGCTTCGGTCTGCTGTTGCGACGGACGGGCAAGACCGCTGAGGCGGAGGCCCAGTACCGCAAGGCCCAGGGGCTCTATCGAGAGCTGGTCAACGCCGATCCCACCGTACTCGAATTCCGCAGCTTCCTGGCGCACAGCCACAACAACCTCGGCAACCTGCTGGCGGATACGGGCCGGTCACCGGAAGCGGAGGTCGAATACGGCAGGGCCCTGTCGCTGCGACAGGGGCTGGCCGATGACAACCCCGCCTCACCTCGATTTCAGAGGGAACTGGCGCGGAGCCTGCTCAACTTCGGTTGGTACCTCGCACAGGCCGGCAAGACGGGCGAGGCGATCGGCTACTACGCCCGGGAAGAGGCGATCCGACAGCAACTCGCCGAGGCCGTCTCGGCGACCCCCGACGACAGGAATGACCTGGCGAACTGCCAGACCAACACGGCAGACATACTCCGTCGGTCGGGCAAGCTGGACGAGGCGCTCGCCGCATGCCGGCGCGCCCTGGCCACGCGCGAGCCTCTGGTTGCCACGCATCCCGAGCTGCCGCTGTTCCGCGCGGCCCTCGGCGAGACCTACCTGCGACTCGGGCAGGTGCGTTGCGACATGAAAGACCCCGCCGGAGCTGCCGACGCCTGGAAACGAGCTTGCGCGGACCTTGACAGGACCGGGGCCCTGAGTTCCGAACTGACGTTTTTCCGGGCCTGCGGCCACGCTGGACTGGCGGGGCTGGCGGGCCGTCCGGGCTCTGGGGTGTCCGACGCCGAGGCGACGAACCTGGCCGAGACAGCGATGGTCCTGTTGCGTCAGGCGGTCTTGATGGGCTACCGCAATCCCGACGCTTACCGGGCCGAGTCGGCCCTCGACCCGCTCCGCGGCAGGGACGACTTCCGCCTGCTGATGATGGACCTGGTTTTCCCGGCCGACCCGTTCGCCGCGGCGCGATGAGAGGCGAGCCACGGGCGCCGTGTCCGGTGCCCATCGGGCTCTCGCAAATCACCACATCATGGAACCGAATCGCCTCGCTGACAGCACGCGTGACAATCGGGGCGTGCTGAGCAATCCCGCGTCGTCGAACCCGAGCACCTCGATGCCGGTCGCCGCGACGAAGTTCGGCCGGCTGGCCATTGCGAACGTGCCGTCACGACCGCTGCCGTTATCGTCGTTGCGGACGAGAACAACCGTCCTGGGCTTGGCAGCGGCGGGGGAGGACAGCGCGCCCACCACTCCGGCCGGGCCGGTAGTGACCGGCATGGGTGTCGCTCCGGTGCCGACATCCTGCGTGGAGAAGTTTTGCTGAAGGAAATAGGCGTCCGCATAGAACAGGCCGTAAACTTGGTCACCATTACTGGGGTTAGTGGAGAGGGAGTAGAAACCACTACTGTCGGGCCCGCTGCTATAGCCGGAATCGATCGCAAGTCCCCACGGGTTGTACAGTGCGAACGGTTCACTGTACGACGCGTCGTAGCCGACAACGGCGTAGCTATGCGCGGCGACGAGGAGCGAGCTAGGCAGGGCCTTGTTGGGGGTGTCGAGCACGATGAGCTGGCCCGCATTCCAGGCGGCAGCGATGTTGCTCGGGTTGATGCCGATCTCGTTCGCGGTCTTCCCGGTGATGGCTTGCAGTGCATGGTCCGGATAGCCGCCCCACAGGGCGCCGTAGGAGTCCTCGCCTTCGTAAGTGGTGTACAGGAGACCGAGAACGTTGGCCTCGGCGTAAGCCTTCTCGGCCAGGGCGACCCAGAGACCCGGACTGCCAAAAGAACCGTCGAGCTGGGCATACTCGTACTTGAAGCCAGCAGGAAACATGGCGTCCACCTCAACGTAGAATGCGGTCCCGTTCGGCTGGTAGAGCCGGACCAGGTACTGCGGGACCGAGGATCCGTTGATGGTCGTGCTTCCCCAGGGGACGAACATGGCCTCGATGTCTTGTGGGTCGCGGGCCGCCACCTCGGACAGGCTCGCCAATAGCCAGCAGTCCCCAGTTTGTCCCTGAACCACATCGTCGAAGTATGGCTGTCCGTAAGGGAAGAGCGGAGTGCCAGCCGGGGCCGGGGAGTCCGACGCGATCGCCACGGGATCGTCCAGGAGGCCTGTCCAGTTGCTTCCCGAGCCTTCGTATTGCAGGATCACCGAGGTCCCATTACCGAGACCGCTCAGCATGAAGAGATCGGAGCCGGCTGCGGCGATCACGGTGGGGATAAAGCTGGTCCCGGCGATGGTTGTCCAGTTGGTGCCCGCCCCGGAGTATTCCTGGATCTGGTTGCCGCCCCCGCTGTTGGCGAGCTGGTAGAGCGCCTTGCCGGTTGAGACGATCTGGTAGGTGCCCATGCTGCTCGGCGCCACCACCGACCAGCTTGTACCGGAGTTGTTGTAGACCCAGACCCCGCTGACCCAGCCCGTGATGGCGGCCATGTAAACCCCGGTGCCGGTCGAGGTCAACTGAGTCGCGACGGTATTGGTCGTGGTAACGGCCGTCCAGTTGGTGCCCGACCCGGAGTATCGCCACACCTGGTTGATCCCGCCGTTGTAGCCCAGCATGAAGAGCCCGGTGCCGTTCGCCGTGATCTGGCTGACGTTCGTGTTGGTCCCGGTGATGGCCGTCCAGCTCGAGTTGGTGCCGGAGCCGGTGTAATGGAAGACCTGATAGACCTGACTGGCGCCGCTGATGCCCCAGTTGGTGTCGGCGAGGATGTAAAGGCCGGTCCCGGTCGAGGCGACCTCGCTCACGTTCGTGGTGAGCGGACTGATGGCGACCGCGGGGGACACATACCCATAAGATCTCCAGACCTGGTTCTCGCCATTCACGTTGGCGAGGATGAAGGTCATGCTGCCCACGGACACGACCGGGCTGGTATTGGTGTTGGACAGGTAGACGGATGTCAGGTCGCCCGGAGCGCTGCTCGTACCGGTCGGGGCCGGTTGGGCCGCCGTCGGCACGGTCGCGGCGGACAGGAGCTGACGGCATTCCAGGGACTCGACTTCAAGTCGGCGCCGCGTCTGGAGACGGCGATTGGCGGGGACGGTGCGACGGCGGGGGATGCGTGACGTGATCATGAGAGTCCGCTCCAGTTGAGGTGCAGAATGACCGAGGGTCCACGGGCGACCACCGCCCTTGCCTGTTGCTTGTCTGCCGGCCTTGTCCTGGTGCCGGAGATTGGTGTCACTAATCATGAAAGTCCGGGCCGGGGCGCGACCTGTCGCGAAAATGTGGAATCCGTGCCAATTCTTCTCGATCCCTCCGCTGAACCGCCCGGCCCCGAGGGTGACGCCGCATTTCCGACGGTCCGGGACCGCCAGGCGGCGGAGACCCCCGCGTTGGCCGGGGATTCTCGCTCGATCCGGAGCGCACCAGCGCCGAGTTCATCGACTGTGATACTCTCGGGGAATTCGCCTGCGGCGTCGACGGCTGCGGATCTTTGCTATGCTCCCGGGCGACCCCATCTCGCACAGGCTCCCGCTGATCGGCGGCGCCGGGAGTTCGCCAGCAGTATCGAGAGTGGCTCGAACCCAGGCCACTGCTGACCGGGTGACTCGTCGAGCAGGTGAGGGCTCTTCCGGGGAACCATTCGATTGATGATCCCCGTACGACTACGAATCCGCGGGCGTTCCACGGCCCTTTCCGCCGTCATCTCGTGGCCGGCGGGTCTCGCCTCTGAAGCTCGCTGATCTGACGCTGCAATTCCCCGAGGATGTCGAGGATCTGGTCCTGCTTGGTTTGCTCGAGCTTTCGCCTGTATTGCAGGAAGTACACAAGGAGGAACGGGATCGTGCAGATGGCGCATGCCAGGTAGCACGCCCACAATGCAATCCCGATGATCATGCCAGCCGGATCCGGGAAGAGTTTGAAGACGCGCTCGATCGGGTCCGCTCCTGTCGGCCCGAGCAAAGCTGCCATCAGGAAATACCAGAACCCGACAAGGGCGACCGCCGTCATTCCGAAGCTGACCACCCGCATGCGCCGCTCCTGCCGAACGGCTCTGGCGAGATTCCTATGTAACGTGGAACGATACTCCTTGAGCCGCGCTTCGCTGACGCCAGTCTCTTGATCGAGGAGACGGTCCGCGAACGGTTGATCCGACCTAGTGTCTGTCATGGGTAAGCCTCTCGATTGAGTTCCGAAGCGACCGTTTCCCGTGGTAGATGCGGGACTTGACCGTCCCCAGTGGGCAATCTAGCGCCTGGGCGATCTCATCAAGCGGCATGCCTTCCAGGAAGTGCAGCACAAGAACCTCTCGTTGCTCGACGGAAAGGTACGCCAGGGCTTGATGGACAAGCTCAACGTTCTCGAACACAGCTTCATCGCTGGCAACGACATCCGGTGAGGAATTTGCGGCGTCTTCGACCCATGTGGCCATGCGGCGCTGTTGCCGGAGCAACTGCACGACTTTGCCGTGCGCGATCTTGTAGATCCAGACGCGGAACGCCTCAGGTGCTTCCAGCCTCGGCAAGAGACGAAACGCCGACAGCCACACTTCCTGGAGCACGTCGAGCCCCAATTCGGGGTCGTCCACAAATCTCAGAACGTAGTACAGAAGCCGGCGCTCATAGCGATCGACTAGACGGTGGAATGCCTGCATGTCGCCCCCCTGGGCGTGCAAGACGTCGATTCGCTCTGCCGACTGACTGTTCTTGTCGCCCGATCGCATCGTCTGAAGACCCGCTCGGTAGAGGATAGAACGCCCAGCTCCCCTGTTTCATAAGTCGCTTCCCGGACGAACCCGGTTCAATTCTCACTCAATTTGAACCTGGGCGAGACCCTGAGCGACTTCTCTCGTGGTCACATCCTCACCCCGAACGGAGAAATCACATGCGATCGCGATTCTGTGCGCTGGGTCTCTTGTTGGCGGCCCTTGTCTTGCCAGCAGCGGTGAAATGCTTCGAGCCCAGGTCTCTTGCCCAACTGGTGGTGGAATCAGGCGGTGAAGCGACGGCCGGCGGTGATCCAGCGAATGCGGCGCCGGTCACGGAGAACTGGGACCTTGCGGCAACGCTTGAAGGACATAAGGACACTGTGACATCACTCGCCTTTGCGCCCGATGGCAAGCGGCTCTATAGCGCCAGTCTTGACGGCGAGATCAAAGTGTGGGACACGAAGACTCACAACGAATTAGCGTCAATTGAAGCGCATCCGAGATTCCTCAAGGCGGTTGCCATCTCGCCCTCTGGAGAGGTCCTCTACTCGGCGGGGGGGATTCCCGGCGAGGTGAAGATCTGGGATGCCGGATCGCTGAAGCTTCGCCGTACCTTATCATGTGCACGACCTGTCTATTGTCTGGCCTTGTCGCGCGATTCCTCGCTGATCGCGGCGGCTGGCGATTATGACGTCTCGATCTGGAGTGTGCGGGACGGCAAGCGACTGCACAATCTGGCAGTCGCGATGTGGCCCATTACGGGACTGGCGTTTTCTCCCGATGGCCGTCTTCTCTTCGTGGGAGGTTCGCCGGATCAGGGCCCCGGAACGACCTCCGCCAAGAGCGGGATCGTTCGAATCTGGGATCTTGCGACCGGGGCCAAGCTCGACGAAATCGCAACGCCCCACTGGATTGATGGGATCGACCTGAGCAAGGATGGGCGCGTGCTGGCCGTGGCCGCAGTCGCGCTGCATGTATACGACGTCGTGACCGAGAAGGGCCACGTGAAGTTCAGTGAACGTCTCTGTGCGCTGGACCAGCAGATTGGAACCGCTGCCCCCATCTTTCAGGAACAGTTTCGTCACGCGGCGGTCAGTCCCGATGGGGCAATTGCGGCAGGTGCAGCCGGCAGCCCTGGCTCCTTGGCGGCCGGGGCAGGTCATGTGGCCCTCTTTGCCCGGCAAGACGGCCGCAGAATCGCGCGACTCCAGACGCCCCGGCCCCCGAACGGCAATGTTCAGGTCGGGGCCTATGACGTCGATGCAGTTGCCTTTTCGCCCGACGGAAGCCGGATCGCCTCGGGGGGCAAAGAACGTATCGTGACACTGTGGCGGGCGCGGCCTGCCGTCCAGCGGCCGGCTGGTGTGGTCCCCACTCCTTGAGCAGTGCCAACTGACGACAACAGACAAGGCTTTTCCCATCGGGTTCGCGATGGGAAAAGCCTTGTCTATTCGATGTTCGGTCATTGACGAGCCTTTGCCGGCCCTGTATCGTCTGCGCGTTCCCGAGAGAGAACCACAAATTCAGCGAACGGGAATCTCCCTCATGAACATCCAGACCACCACTTCGGTCACGCAGTAGCGGCAGCATTTGCTCAGTGAGCCAGCACTCCTGGAAACGTAAGCTGTGCGCATCGATTCGGACGCGTCGATCTTTTTGTCCCGTGCCGGTGTCCGAACCGTTGCCGCTTGTTCGTTGTATCTGTACAAGGCGGGGGACAGGCCTCCGCCAGCGTATGCGAAACCGTCGGGAGTACCGTCATGGCGAAGTTTCTGTTCATCTATCGCGAATCCACGGAAAGCCGCACCAGGCCGTCTCCTGAAGAAATGCAAGCGTTGCAGGTGGGCTGGTACGCATGGATGCAAAAATTCAACTCGGCAATCGTTCCCGGAGGCGACGGATTGAAGCATTCCGGCCGAGTCCTGAAGGATGGACTTGTGACCGACGGTCCCTATGTCGAAGCCAAGGAAATTGTCGTCAGCTTCGCGATCATCCAGGCCGACGACTATGACGCAGCGCTGGCGATCGCCCGCGAGTGTCCCCCTGGCCACACGATCGAGATCCGCGAATTCGCCGGCTACGCTTGAGCGAACCGCAATACTGAAGCATCCAACCAGAAGGAATGAAAATGACCGCGAAGAAGGGCACGCCGAAGTCCGCCAAGAGCACCAGCGTGAGCGGCAAAAAGTCCAAGGGATTCACGGACGATGAACGAGTCGCGATGAAAGAGCGGCTCCAGGAGCTGAAGGCGGAGGGGCGCCGCGGCTCGCGCGCGGACAAGGCGGACGGGGAAAGCGCTGTGCTCGCGCAGATCGCCGCGATGCCGGAATCAGATCGCGCCTTGGGCGAGCGGCTCCACGCGATCATCAGAGCCAGCGCCCCGCCCTCGCGCCGAAACTCTGGTACGGGATGCCCGCGTATGCCAGGGACGGCAAGGTCGTCTGCTTCTTCCAGGGCGCGGCCAAATTCAAGACGCGATACCCCACGTTCGGCTTCCAGCACGAAGCGAATCTCGACGAAGGCGCCATGTGGCCGGTCGCCTTCGCGCTGAAGGATTTGACCGCCGCTGAAGAAGCAAGGATCGCCGCGCTCGTGAAGAAGGCGGTGAGCTGAGGTCGGCAGCGAGAAGATGGCTGGGCGGTTTACCGGTATGGTCGAAAAGAAGAGCAAAATGGCCGGCTACGCATGAACGAACCACGAGCGCTGGTGGAGCACTTTTTTCGCCACGAGTTCGGCAGGCTCAACGCCGTGCTGTCCCGGTCGCTCGGTGTGCGCCGGCTCGAACTCGTCGAGGATGTTGTTCAGGCTGCGCTCGTGCAGGCCCTGGAAACCTGGTCTCGGCGCGGTGTGCCTGAAGACCCGGCCGGCTGGCTTTACCGGACCGCTCGCAACCTGGCAATTGACGCGCTGCGGCGGGAGCGAACCCACGCTCAGGCATTGCCGCGCCTTGCCGAAGACGCCGAGCGGGAATTCTTGCCGCTCGAAGCCGCATTTCGCCGGCGAGATCGGCGACGAACCGCTTCGTTTGCTCTTCGTCTGCTGCCACGAAGCGGTGCCGGCCGAATCCCGCGTCGCCATCGCGTTGCGGACGCTATGCGGTTTCAGCACCGCGGAGATCGCCCGCGCGTTGCTCACCACCGACGCCAACGTCCAGAAGCGGATCGAGCGGGCACGGGGCCGGCTGCGCGAGCTGGACGTGGATTTTGACACACCGGCCGCGGCCCAGCTTGTGCTCGGCTGGACGCGGTCCTCGCGGTCGTCTATCTGCTCTTCAGTCAGGGCTGCCACGTCACCCACGGCGACTCGCCGATTCGCCGCGACCTGTGCGATGAGGCCCGCCGGCTGGCCCGGATGCTCGCCGCCCATCCTGTCGGCGACGTCCCGGCGGTACACGCCTTGCTCGCGCTGATGTGCTTCCACGGGGCCCGCTTCGACGCGCGCGTCGCTCTCGACGGCACCATCGTTCTGCTCGAGGAACAGGATCGCTCCGTCTGGAACTGGAGCGACGTGCGTGAAGGCATGGCGTGGCTCGCCAGATCAGCCGCCGGCGACGAGCTGACGCGCTATCATGTGGAAGCCGGCATCGCCTGGGAGCACTGTCGCGCGCCGAGCTTCTTCGAGACCGATTGGCGACGGATCGCCGAATTGTACGAGACGCTCGATCGCATCGTGCCGTCGCCGCTGCACTCCCTCAACCGCGCGGTCGCCGAAACCTACCTGCACGGCCCGCAAGCCGGCCTCGATCGCCTGGCCACCGTACTTCCGGAAAGCGTTCCCGCCCGTTATCCCGGCTGGCACGCGGTGATCGGCGAGCTTCATTTCCGCCTCGGCCGACACTCCGCCGCCGAGCGCGCCTGGCGGGAGGCCCTGCGCCTCACGACCGCCCGCGCCGATCGGGAATTCTTGCGTCGACGCCTCGCCGTCTGCCGGCGTGATGGAGACTCACTTCATTTCGGAGTATCAATCAATGAACAGAATGAATCCGAAGGTTGATCACTTTTTTAGCAAAGCCAAGAAGTGGCGGGAAGAATTGGAGAAGTTGAGAATGATCATTCTTGACTGTCTACTGACCGAAGAATTGAAGTGGGGTGTTCCTTGCTACACGCTTGAGAAAAGCAACATAGTGTTACTTCATGCATTCAAGGAATACTGTGCGATTTTATTTTTCAAAGGCGCATTATTGAAGGATGCCAATGGCATTCTGATTCAACAAACGGACAACGTGCAGGCATCTCGCCAGATCCGGTTCACTGATGTTCAAGAAATCGTGGAGATGGAATCCGTCGTGAAAGCGTATATACATGAAGCCATTGAAGTGGAAAAGGCGGGTTTGAAAGTGAATTTCAAGAAGACCACGGAATTCAGCATCCCTGAAGAATTTCAAAAAAAATTAGACGAACTCCCTGCCTTGAAAACGGCCTTTGCTGCCTTGACGCCCGGACGGCAAAGAGCATACATCCTGCATTTTTCTGCACCCAAACAATCCAAGACCCGGGAGTCAAGAGTGGAAAAGTGTATCCAGCAGATTCTTATTGGAAAGGGATTGGATGATCAGTAGTAGCACCAGACGTTCGATTGTTCGCTGGATTCACATCGTCTTCAGCATTCCGATACTCGGATATATTTACAGTCCGTTTGAAGAAATCCCGAATTACGCCCCGGCTGTTCGGTTCGTCTTCCTTCCTGCACTTGTCCTTTCGGGATTGTGGATGTGGAAAGGACACGTCCTGCGACGACTGATTTCGCGGCAAGCTCCCTGAGAAACCGGAATACGGTAAACTTGGTGCAACGTCTCGTCAGTGTGACCCCGCTGATGGACCTCCCGGCGAACTCACGGTGTTCCTCGAGCCTCTGTCATCGGGACCGACCATGAATGTCCTCCTCGTCGCGCTTGGCAGCGCGGGCGACGTCTATCCAATGGTGGGCCTGGCCCTGGCTCTGCGGTTGCGAGGCCACCGGGTCACGCTGCTCGCCAATAGCCATTTCGAGCCTCTTTCCAGGCGCTACAGTCTGGAATTCCAGGAAATTGCTCCGGCCGCGGACTATCACGCAGTTGTCGACAAGCCCGAGCTCTGGGGACCGATCTCCGGTTTCAAACTCGTCGTCCAGTGGCTGGTCCTCGAGCCGATGCGCCGCACGTTCGCCGCCATCCGGGAGAAGAATCTCCCCGGCCAGACCGTGATCGTCGCTCCTGTGTCCGCATTCGGAGCCAGGCTTGCGCAGGAGTCACTCAAGATTCCGTTAGTTTCCGTTTGTATTCAGCCGAGCATCCTGCGCAGTGTCACGCAGCCACCGGTACTCAAGCCTCTCCCCCTGTCGTCCCGGATGCCACGGCTCTGGAACCAGTTCTGGCTGGGGTTCGCGGATCGCGCCATGGTGGATCCGCTCTTGAGGGCGGAGACCGATGGCTTTCGTGCGGAGCTGAATCTACCGCCGGTCCGCCGGGGCTTCGGTGAATGGTCACTGTCACCGCGGCTTGTTCTGGGACTCTTTCCGGATTGGTTCGCACCACCGCAGGCCGATTGGCCGGCGCAGGTCCGACTGACGGGTTTTCCTCTGTTCGATGAGGGAGAGTCCACACCACTTTCACCGGAGGCAATCGAATTCCTGGATGCCGGCGAACCACCCATCATCTTCACCCCCGGTTCGGCCATGAGTCATGGGAGATACTTCTTCGACGCCGCGGTGGAAGCCTGTCAGCGGTTGGGCATGCGCGGCATGCTGATGACGCGATATCAAGATCAAGTGCCCGGCGGACCGAAGGCGTCGGTGGGCTCGTTCGCGTTCCTTCCCTACAGCCGCTTGTTCCCAAGGGCACGTCTTGTGGTTCATCATGGCGGTATCGGCACGGCGTCTCAGGCTCTCAGCGCGGGGGTTCCCCAACTCGTCATGCCGATGGCCCATGATCAGCACGATAATGCGAGTCGGCTCGAGCGACTGGGCGTGGCGAGGTCTCTGTCTCCACGTCGTTTTTCGGGCCTGGCCGTCGCGCACGCAATCAGGGAGCTTCTTGAGTCCCAGGAGGTAGCCGATTCATGTCGTCGCAGCGCCGAGCGGCTCCGCTCGACAGATTGCCTCGATGAAGCGTGCCGAGCGATAGAAGACACGGCAATGAGCTCCGAACGAGAGTGTGGGCCCTCTTGTGCGCCCTCGTACTCAGGAAAAGGACAGGCAAGTGTTGCGTCCAGTCGGGTTCCATGATCACCTGAGTAAGCCTGCCGATCGGAACTCTCTGCTGGCGGACCACGAGGCGATGGTTCAATCTCTGCAAATTCATCGAGCTTCATGATTCGTGCGACGCACGAAACAGTCGCACCAGACCGTGAGAGGCCGGAGGAACCGGATGGCGGACTGGCTGATGAGAACCATAAGGGAGGAAGCTCGACGCTTGCTCCAACTCGCGGGGGACGATGAACTGCTGCGCGTGGATCTCCGGGCACTGGCCGAAGAGATTCTGGCCGCAACCGAGACTTCCACGCCAGGTGCCTCGTCGCCCCGTATCCATCCGGCACCAGAGATTCCGCATCCGACCGAGGAATCGTCCGAACCGTTGCACGAATTGACTCTGGGGCAAACCCGCCCATCAGTTCCGTCCGATGCGAGCCCGAGCACCCGAGCCGGCAGGCCGGATGCGACCGGAGCCGACCTGACCTCTCTCCAGTCCTCCTGCCGGCGCAAGGCAGAGGCCGCTCGACGAGTTGCGGAATCTCAACGAGCGATCCGTGACGAAGCCGTGATCGAGATTGGCACTTATCCTACGGATGACGAGCTGGCCGGGTGGGCGGAAAAGCTGACGAGCGCGTTCTACTGGTCGAGCACGCGGTCGGAGTCGGATTCGACCGAGATTTCGATGCTCGACGAAATCGCCGGCTGCTTCGATACGCTCGCCGAGGGCCTCAGCTTGGTCCAGGAAACCCAAGGGCGGCGGAAGGCCCACGAACAAGCCATCAAGTATCTGGCCGAAGCACAATCCGCTGCCCGGCGGGGCCTGCAAAAACTGGGCATCGCCGATGATCCTGATCAAGAGAGCGTCTACGAATGGATACGATCGACGGCGGCAAAGCAACGAATTTATCTTGATCGCTACATGCGGGCGGACGACCTGGCCGACCCGACCGGATGGCCAACCCTGCTTGCGCACATTGAAGAAGCCAGGAGCAGCGGACACCGGACACCGCTCCAGACCTCCGGGCTCGAACGCATCGGGCATCTTGCCGCATCGATCCGAGAGCACAAGCAAGGTGAGCAGGCCTGGCCGGCACTGATCGAGACGGTCGCCCGACTGGTCGAAGAGGGGATGCCTCCGAGCACGCGCGAGCTTCGCGAAGCGTTGATGCCGATCATCGACGACGTTCCGGATCTGGACAATCCGCCTCCGAGCTTCCAGCGAGTTCTCCGCGAGGTCGATCGGTATCTCGCGTCGCGTCCGTTTCCGGTGGACTCACTGGTACATCACGAACCGGCGGCCGAAGTGAAAGAGGTTGCGCGACTATTGAGCGGCAGGAGTATCGTGCTGATCGGCGGCATTCGCAGGCGCGAAGCTCAGGAAACTCTCAAGCGATCGTTCGGTCTTGATTCTTTAATCTGGATCGAGACCAAGGAGCACCAGTCGGTTGAGACTTTTGAACCGGTGATCGTGCGCCCTGAAATTGCCTTGGTTCTTCTGGCGATCCGCTGGTCGAGCCATGGTTTTGGCGAAGTTCGCCATTTCTGCGAGCGCCATGGCAAGCCTCTGGTTCGTCTGCCAGGAGGCTATAGCCCGAATCAGGTCGCCGCGCAAATTCTCGCGCAGGTCAGCGAGCAGCTTCGCGCCTCTCAGGTTTGATCGGGGCAAAGGACATGTCATGAGAATGCCCTGGCGACACCAGCCGCCAGGCTTTCCGCTACGCTAATTCAGCCTGGGATCGGCTGGGCGCGTCTTCAGCTTCAAGAACTCGGACAGCTTGATGGCATTGACCTCGCTGACCACGACCTTCCAGAGATCCTTTTCACCCGTCCAGAAAACATGATCGCTGGTCGCGGGCAGGGTAATCCAGGAATCCCAGCCAAACTCCCCTTCGAGTTGCCCAGGACCCCAGCCCGAATAGTTGGCGATGACCAGCGAAGGCTCGGGCCGCAGACGGATGATCTGCTGGACCGACGCGGCATCGAGCGTGACGAACACGCCCGGGATAACCTCGTTGCCGCCCAGGCTCGCCAGCGTGTGGACGACGATGAGCGACCCGGGCACCGGTCCCCCGAGATGGAGGGGTTTGTCCCACTCGAAATCTTCCTCGAAAATTTTTCCGGCCAGGTCCGTCATCAACGTATTGATCGGTTGGTTCAGGATCAGGCCCATGGCTCCCTCGTGACTGTGATCAAGCATCAAGATCACGGACCGGGCAAAGAGGGGAGTCTCCAGTTGCGGAGTGGCGATCAGAAGATGGCCTTTGAGCGATTGCATGTATTTTCCCGCCGACTTCCCAGACTTCGACAACTCTCGGATTCCGTCTAATTCATGGTAACGCGTCAGGCAAGCTGCGCGCGGGGATCGCCAGAGCGAATTCGTCACGCAAGACGAACACGGCGGGGCATCAGATCTTGGGCCAAACCGAAAAATCGGCATCGTACACAAAGTTAGAGTCGAACCGTTCATCACGGCCCTGGCTTGGATCGCTTCTGTCGTAAGTTTCGGCTCGCCTTCGACTTTATTGCAATGGGACTGGACGGTGGTCGACTTGTGAACCAGGGGACCAAGAATTGCATCTGAAGTGAGTGCGTCCTATGTTTTCCAGGCGGAATGGCGATCCGAAGGATAGGCACTGGTGAACGGAATTCGATCGGTCATGAATGATCCAGCAGGGCAAGCCAAGACGATCGACTCTCTGCGCAGTCTGCTAGAGCGGCTGGGCTCTCCGGAACTCACGCTCCCCGAGGCCAAGCTCTTGCGGAGCCAGATATCCCAAGTCCTGGGTGACCTCGGTCCGGACCGGGATCGCTCACAGTCATACGTGTAGCAAGCCGCCACACAGGCATTCCGTCGTAGATTTGCGGGCCGGTTCGCGGTTGAGCACGGCCGATTTCATTTCATAGATGACAGCTAGCGCCGCCGTTTTTCTGGATGTACTTCTGGTGATAATCCTCGGCACGCCAGAAGACTGAGGCCGGTGAGACTTCGGTGACAATCGGCCGCCGGAACCTGCCGCTGGCATCCAGCCGCTTTTTCATTTCTGCTGCCACGGCTTGCTGAGCCGGGTCGTGATAGAAAACCACCGAACGGTATTGAGCTCCGACGTCGGGCCCCTGTCGGTTCAGGGTAGTCGGGTCATGCAAGTCCCAGAAGAGTTCCAGTAGTCGCTCATAGCTGACTTGCGACGGGTCAAACTGCAACTGAACGACCTCCGCGTGTCCAGTCCGGTCCGTGCAGACCGCGTGATAGGTCGGATTCTCCAGGTGGCCACCCATATAGCCAACTGCCGTCTCGGTCACGCCGGGAGTCCTCCGAAAGGCTTCCTCAACTCCCCAGAAACACCCTGCCCCGAACGTCGCCATGGCCATGTCCAGCTCCCGACCGGTAGGAAACTTGGTGATTGTTTTCTGCTAGCTCTTCCAGCAAGTTGTAGGGAGTATCGATTCCCAGGGCAAGCCCCTGTTTTCAGGGCGAGTCCCTGCCCCGGGTCCGTTGGATCAGAGGATGCATGATGAGTTTCGACAAGACGAGTGCGGGTCCCGCCGCGGACCAAGGAACGGAGAATTTGGCCGCGGTCAGCCTGTTCAGCCCGCTGACGATCCGCGGCGTGACCTTTCGCAACCGTGTCGCGATGTCGCCGATGTGTCAATATTCGTCCCATGAGGGGCTTGCCAACGAATGGCACCTGGTGCACGTGGGAAGCCGGGCGGTTGGCGGCGTCGCGCTGGCCATGGTTGAGGCCACGGCCGTCACCCGCGACGGGCGAATCTCGGCCGGCGACATGGGCATCTGGGAAGATCATCACGTTGAGCCTCTCGCTCGAATTGCCCGGTTTGTTCAGTCACAGGGAGCCGTTCCGGGAATCCAGCTTGCACACGCCGGTCGCAAGGCCAGTTGCGACGTGCCCTGGAAAGGTGGCAAGAGCCTGAAAACTCCGGCAGAGGGTGGCTGGACGGTCGTGGCACCCAGTGCGATCCCGTTTGCCGAGGGTGATCCCGTCCCCGTGGCACTTGACGAGTCCGGGATCGATGAAATCGTCGCGGCCTTCGAGGCGGCCACTCGCCGGGCATTATCCGCGGGGTTTCAGCTCATCGAGATTCACGCGGCCCATGGGTACCTGCTCCACGAATTCCTCTCGCCACTCGCCAACCAGCGGACCGACCGCTACGGCGGCTCGCTCGAGAATCGGCTGAGGCTGCCGCTACGCGTTGCCCACCGCTTGCGTTCCATCCTGCCCGACTCGATGCCTCTTTTCGTTCGCATCTCCGCGACGGACTGGGTGGAGGGCGGCTGGGACATCGACCAATCCATCGTCCTGGCGCGGTTCCTCAAAGACATCGGAGTCGATCTCATCGACGTCTCATCCGGGGCGATCGTGCCCTACGCGAAGATACCGATCGGGCCGGGGTTCCAGGTTCCCCTCGCCCGCAGAATCCGCGCCGAGGCTGGGATCAAGACCGGGGCGGTTGGCATGATCACCGACCCCGCCCAGGCCCAGGCGATCGTCCGCAACGGCGAGGCCGATCTCGTGCTCCTGGGCCGCGAGCTGCTGCGCGAGCCTTACTGGGTGATCAAGGCCCAGCAGGAGCTCGGCGTGACTTCTGAATGGCCGATCCCTTATGGGTACGCAGTCAAGAGACGATGAAACGCGGTGTGGCCCGGCGAGGTGATTGCTGGTCCCATGACCGGGCGCGAATCGCAAGAGCGAGGACAAGTCTCATGGCCATGAACGTTCGTCTTGATGGAAGTGTCGCGATCCTCAGCAACTTCGCACGGTTGATGAACGACCCTCGCTATGTCGATGCTGCCCGTGATGTCCAGGATATGCTCAACCAGGGGATTC
>CAWCPP010000043.1:0-103968 GCA_963797295.1 uncultured Planctomycetaceae bacterium | reverse complement strand
GGGCATGTTGCGTTTCTTGACCCGGCCTGACGAGGGCCGATACGATGATGAAACAATCAGGTCGAGACGTATGATCCACGGAGTCTGATCTGTGCACAAATCAGTATTTTTGGCTTTGCGACTCGTTGCCGTCTCGTTGTTGCTGACTGGGTGCGGCCTGTGCCCGCGAAAGCGATGCACAATCTCGCGCGCAGTTCGAACAACTCGTGAAAACCAGCACGGAAGAGCTTCAGCTCAAGCAACAAGCCAATCAGGGCTGGGGTATCGACAAGTTCGATCGCTGGAACCTGGACCAGGAAGCGGGCACTCTTGTGTTTTCAAGAAGCGACGGCACTCGAGCGACCTGTCCGGCGAAGATTATCGGATCGTTCAACACCGAGAAGAAGACCTGGCTCTGGGCCTGGGACAATGCCTCCGTGGGAGAGACCCTCAAAGTCGATTCACGCAAGGTCAAGGCCTATGGCGATCAGCACAACATCGCGCAACTGACTGATCGGGGCTGGCCGGGCGAGGAGGACGATGCCTGGGCCATGACCGCCGTCGCGGCGCACCTGTGCAACGCCCAGGGTGCGTATCGAGGACCGTCCGGAGCGCTCCAGATCTTCATGACTTTTGGCAAGGTCACACTCACCAAGAGTCAATGACCCGGCTCTTTCGGCGGATCTCTCTGCTCTGATATGAGTAAGGTCCACCCTTGAGCAACTCACGAAAAAACAGTCTCGCCGGGGGCTTGAAACCGATTGACGGATCGTCGTCGATCTTGTATAAAACTTCGAGTGTTCGACACCTGGATCCACATACCCGCTCGAAGGCTTCCTGTCGAACACCAGTCGGCAAGAATGCCAACTGCAATGGATTGCACCTTGAATGCCCCGCGTGCACCGGGGCCAACCTACTCGGAAGAGGTTACCGCATGGACGTGCTAGCTCAAATAGGACGTGACCAGCCCGTCGATCTTAAACGGGTGGTGGTGAATTCCGATGGCTCGATCATTCACGAGCATCTCCTGACCTTCATTCCCGTTCAGTTCCGGGCCGGAGCCGTGAAGGTCTGCTTCGTCGGTCGATCCGACGTGAATGTCCTCCGCGAAGGTGCCCGCAACTGCAACCCGCCCGATTCGCGCAACACAGCCAGGGTACGGTTCACGAATCTGGCGATGACCCTGAAAGCGGGAGATCTCATCAAGGTGGGCACGGGCCTTCTCGACCTTCGTCTCCTGTCCATGAACCGGGGCCGGGCCACGATCAAGGCGACGATTCAGGGGGATGGACTGATGCTCAACCTGGAACCGCTTGGCGACTGCCAGGAGTTGAACCTCCGCCGGATCATCGAGCGGCTCAACCAAGGTGCGGACTACCGGAGCGATGCCCTCTAGCCTGGCCCAGCGCGTGGGCCGCCGAGCATCCTCTCAAGGTTTGCTGGCCGGGAGAGACTGGACGCCTCACCCGGCCGACCGGCTGTTCGCCGGAGGTCGAGTCTGCATTGAGCCCCACGCCAGGACCCGCGTCAGGCAGGTCGGGGCCAGCACCATTGGAAGGGCTGCATGTTGGTTCTGTCACGCAAGATCAGCGAGGCGATCCTGATCGATAGCTCGATCCGGATCGAGGTTGTGAACATGGCAAAGGCCACCGTCCGGGTGCGCCTGATGGCTCCGCGGAGCCTCCAACTGCCCCACGGCCCCGCGAAGAAAGACGCGCGAGACCGGCCGGACTCGCCGGCGAGGCCCAACCCGGTGGGCATGGACGTCTTCCACATGACACTGGTCAACCAGCAGGTCGTACCGCTTGGCGAATCGGTCAGTTTGGGCGTAGTGGATGCCGATAAAACCCGGGTTCTTTTCTTCGTCGATGCGCCGGCGGGAACCAGTGTCGCGGCCATCGATCACCAGAAACCTGATCGTGCCAGCGAGCCCTCGAACCAGATACTGCTTCAATTCATGGGCCAGACAACCGAACGGCCTGACGAGCAAGGCGGAAGACCCTCCTCCAGCGACGAGCCCGCGGAAAGCCCGATCGGGGGCGATGGCTCGGCGCCAGATGTCTTGCCCTTCCCGGGCCCCTCAGGCCCGCCCGAGAAACACCGTCCGTGAGCGAGCTCCTTCGGCTTGACCTTTGACCTTTGCAGGCTCCATTCAAACTTCGTCCACCTTGACACTGCGCAAGTCGCGTTCCTTACGCGCGTGGTGCCAGATCAGATCCATCAAGTTCTTGGGATTGCTCACACCCGCAAGGTAATGGACGGGAAGCCGCTCCTCACTCGATTCGATGACCACAGTGCCGACGTTGAGGAGCCGGTAGAACAAGCCTTGCTGCTTGACATACACGTCCTGCACCCTGAGCAATTCAATCTGGTCGCGGCGACGGCGGAAAAAGCCAGTATTTACAAACAGGCGCCGATTCGTCAATTCATAAAGATGCCCCAACCGGGCGCGTACAATTTGCCAGCCCAGCATCAGCCACAGCAACCCCAACGCGGCAGCCGAGCCCCATAGAACCATGTCCCAGGTCCCTGTTCCCGGACGGTGGTTACGATCGCCGAGATAGGCGAGCAAGACCAGCCAGGCAACGGTCAGGACCATGCGAACCACGATTCGCACGACAAAGTTCTTGAATGAATATCTTCCCTTCCAGACCGAGACCTCTCCCTCGGTCCCCACTCCGAGCGATGGGTCTTGCTGGGCGGCGGCAGCTCCCGGCGGATACGCCGGCACGCCCACGGAAGATACCGGCGCAGCGGCACCATTGGCGGCAGCCGGAGGCGAACCGCTCGTCATGACCTGAATTGTACTTGGATCGTTGGTGGCGGCTTTCGGTCCCGGTGTATTCATCGCTACGACCCCTGGTAATTCGGCTGCCGCCAGGCGCCCGGAATGCGCGGCGTGCAGCGCATCGCGTGGTCAGCCAGGTATGTGACACTCAGATCGATTGTTGACGGCGAGTACCAACTCTTGAGGCAATTTCCATGCCGACCATTGAATGCGGGCTCCATCCAAGTCTTCGATCGCTGTCCTGGAAATCGTCCATCCAGACCGAAGCATGCCCGCATGAGCGGCGCATCAGCATGTTGACGCTGAATCTCACGCATTTAAAATACCGCTATGTCACATGCCACAATTCAATGAATCCAAGCAGGACACCAATGATGATCAGGACGAAGAATGATCTGCCCGAAGCGACTCGACGAAAGGCGATAGAGCTGCTCAACTCCCGGCTTGCGGATTGCAAGGACCTGGAGACGCAAATCAAGCACGCCCACTGGAACGTCAAAGGACCGAACTTCATCGGTCTGCACGAGCTTTTCGACAAGATCAACGGCGAGGTGAGTGAGTACGTGGACGAGATTGCCGAACGGGCCGTGCAGCTCGGGGGCGTGGCCGAGGGAACGGCCCGGCAGGTGGCCAAGCGCAGCTCGCTGCCCGAATATCCGCTGCATGCTTCGGACGGTCAGAGCCACGTAGAGGGATTGTCGACCGCGCTTGCGACCTTCGGCAAGTTCGCGCGGAAGGCCATTGAAGAGGCCAACGAACTCGGTGACCTGGACACCGCGGACCTGTTCACGGAAGTTTCGCGGGGCATCGACAAATGGCTCTGGTTTGTCGAGGCGCACCAGCAAGCCGATCGGTGAGCATGGTTGATCCTGGAGTGGTCCTGATGCGCCGGCTATGATGACACTTACCTCCACCTGCGACCGGGCGGTTCCCAGCGTGGCGACACGCGATTGGCCGGCTGCAGGTTTATCAACCGTGAGGTTGCCGTCCGGATCATGCGTGAGAGACCAGCGAGGTGCATTCCATGCGGAGATCCGGGAAACGCCGGATGGCGGAGGTGGGGGCCCCGTGCTGGGCCCGTGCTTCTCGTTTTCCGGGAGTTGTGCTCTCGCCTCGAATTTGCGCCGCCATCGAAGGGAGCATGTCATGCCAGAAAGTGTTTACAAGGTCATCGAGCTGGTAGGGTCAAGTCCGGAATCGTGGGAGAAAGCCGTGGCCGGAGCGGTCAAGAAGGCGTCCGGCTCACTCCGCGATTTACGAGTCGCCGAGGTGGTTGAAATGGATGCACACATCGGCAAGGATGGCTCGATCGAAGCCTACCGCGCGAGGATTCGCGTCTCATTCAAGTACGAGGGGCAAAGCTGACAGGCGCTGGCCCACCGCGTCGGGCCGAGCCCGGCCCGACGCGGGTACAGAGACAGCAACTCAGCGCGAAGATTCATCGTTGACGATGCGTCCCGCCGGGCGGATTCCCCGCCCGCGCCGCCTGGTCAGGGAATCGCCGAGCTCGTCGCGGGCCTGTTCCGCGGATACGAGAAGCCGGTTGACAATCTCAGGGTGATTCGCGGCGACATTGGTGGTTTCGCCGGGATCGCTTGCGAGATCGTACAGCTCGGGGCGCTGGATGCGCACCTGCTGATATTGCGTCGGCATGCCACCGTGACCACCAGCATGTCCGGCAAGTGTGCGGTAGGCATGGGGAAGTTGAAGCTTCCAGCGACCGTCGCCACTGACGACCGCCTGAAGCTGATTGACTTCGTAGTAATACCAGTACGCCTCGTGCGGGTTGACCGCGCCGGGTTGACCGGCGATGAGCGGCCAGACATCGCGGCCGTCGATCGCATGTTCAGGCAGCTTGGCGCCGACAAGGCGGGCGATGGTCGGGAACAGGTCAATGGTCATGAGCATTGCGTCCGATGTCGTGCCGGCCGGAATTCTTCCCGGCCACCGCATGATGCAAGGCACACGCACCCCTCCTTCCCAGCAGGTTCCCTTACCTTCCCGGAGCGGACCGGCACTTCCCGCGTGATCGCCATAGCTGAGCCATGGGCCGTTGTCGGTCGCGAACACGACAAGCGTATCTTTCTCAAGGCCGTTGGCCTTGATGGCCTGAAGCACCTTGCCGACGGAAGCGTCAATCTCCTCGATCACGTCGCCATAGAGGCCTTGCCGCGATTTGCCCTGGAATTCTTCACTCGCGTACAGCGGCACGTGCGGCATCGAGTGCGCCAGGTAGAAGAAAAAGGGATGATTCTTGTGGCGGTTGATGAACGACACGGCGCGCTCGGTGTACAGCCCCGTGATACCCGCCAGGTCCTTCGCTCTGACGTCGGCTTTGACGATCCGGTCCCCTTCGATCAGAGGAAGGGGCGGATAACTGCCCGGCTTGGCCTCGGGGTGATAGGGCCACATGTCATTCGAGTAGGGAAGTCCGAGGTATTCGTCAAACCCATGGTGAACCGGCAAGAACCCGCGATGATGGCCAAGGTGCCACTTGCCGGCCATACCCGTCGCATAGCCCTGACTCTTGAGGAGCTGGGCAAGGGTCGTCTCCTGGTCGGAAATCCCTTCCTTGCTGTTGGGCCCGAGGGCGCCATGGATGCCGATGCGGTTCGAGTAACAGCCGGTCAGCAAGGCGGTACGCGAGGCCGAACAAACGGGCTGGGAGACATGAAAGTTGGTGAACCGCCGACCTTCCTGCGCCAGCCGGTCAAGGTTTGGCGTCTCGAAACCCCGGGCGCCGAAGCAGCCGACATCGGCGTACCCTTGATCGTCGGTGTAGATGATCACAATGTTCGGCGGTCGGTCCACGGCGTACAGCGGTCCGGTTCCCGCGAACAAGGCGGCCACGGCGACAATTGCACCGCAAATGAACTTCATCACAGCCCTTTCCGCGCCTGGCTTCCGGCTCTTGCCCCAGGACGAGCCGCGTTTACTGCGTTCAATCCCACCTGTCGGAGTTAGCATGCCCGCGGCTTCCGATCAAGGACCGACCGCCCCCAACATGGCAGTTCGCGGGGACTACAAATCGGCCCGCTGATCGAGGCGCGACTCAAGCGGAGCAGTGACTGCAGAGCCTTCCAGACTTGCGCCACCGCCGCGAGTACAATGAAGTCGTCAAGAGTTGTTTGAGAACCAACCCAGTCCGGCGCGAGGCTCGGCACGGGTTCCAGGCTCGATGATGAGCTATGCCGGCATGAGGAGCCACTGGAATGACGAAGTCGCTTTCCCTGATCACCTTGCTCGGCGCGGTCTGCCTGATCGCGTTACCGGCGGCCGGAGAGCCTGCCACCGAGACAACCGCCCAGCGCGAGGCTCGCCTCGCCTGGTGGCGAGAGGGCCGCTTCGGCCTGTTCATCCACTGGGGTCCAGTCAGCCTTCAGGGCACCGAGATCGGCTGGTCGCGAGCCGGCGCGCGGCGGGGTTATCCTTATGGCCCGGGCACGCAGGTACCGGTCGCGATTTATGATAACTTGTACAAGAAATTCAATCCGACGGCTTACAATCCGGATGAGTGGGTGGCCCTCGCCAGGGCGGCCGGGATGAAATATGTCGTTCTCACGACGCGGCATCACGACGGATTCAGCATGTTCGACACGCAGGCCAGCGATTACAAGATCACCAGCCCCGAGAGCCCCTATCGCCGCGACATCGTGAGGGCGCTGGCGGACGCCTGCCACAAGGCCGGCATGCACCTGGGCTTCTATTACTCGCAGCCCGACTGGCATCACCCCGACGCGTTCACACCCGGGCGGCACGATCGTTACCAGGCGTATCTCAAGGCACAGCTCACCGAGCTGCTCTCGCACTACGGAAAGGTCGATTACCTGTTCTTCGACGGCCTGGGCCCGAACGACCCCGCCCACGCCTACGGCGGCTCGGCGCTCAACGCGCTGGCGAGGCGGCTCCAGCCGCAGATCATTCTTAACGATCGCAACGGCCCGCCCTCTGATTTCGACACTCCCGAACAGACGATCGGCGGGTTCCGGATCGATCGTCCCTGGGAAACCTGTATGACCCTGGGAGACCAGTGGGCGTACAAGCCAAATGACCGGATCAAATCGCTGGAGGAGTGCGTCCGGACCCTGGTCCGCTGCGCCGGGGGTGACGGCAACCTGCTCCTCAATGTCGGCCCCATGCCCACGGGTGCCATCGAACCCCGCCAGGCCCAGCGGCTCCGCGAGATCGGTGCCTGGCTGAAGCGGAATGGCGAGAGCATTTACGGAACGCGAGGCGGCCCGTTCCAGCCCACCAAGAATTACGCGACCACGCGTAAAGATCATTCGGTCTACATTCACGTGTTTGCCTGGGACGGCCAGACCGTAAAGCTGCCGCCGATCGATGCCCGAATCGTCGCCGCGAAAGTACCCGGCGGCAGCAGCGTCGCCGTCGACGCGAGCGCCTCGGGACTGACCCTGACTCTGCCCGCCACCGATCACCAGCCAATCGACACCATCATCCGGCTGGATCTCGATCGTCCGGCCCGCGACCTGACCCCTGCCCTGCCCTGAACCACGAAGGAGGACAACATGATCCACCGAACCCGAGCCAGTTTGCTCCTGGGCATCACGGCGGCATTCCTTGTGAATAGGCCCGCTCCCGCCGGGCCTCCAGATCACTCCCCCGCTGCAACCGCCCAGGATCGCACCGACCGCCTGGGCTGGTGGCGTGATGCTCGCTTCGGCCTGTTCGTCCACTGGGGACCGGTCAGCCTGAAGGGAACGGAGATTAGCTGGTCACGCGCGAACTCGAACCCGGCGCATCCCAACAAAGGGCCAATTCCTGTTGATGTCTACGACAATCTCTACAAGCAATTCAACCCGACACGATTCGATGCGCAACAGTGGGTCGCCATCGCGCAGGCCGCGGGCATGAAATACGTGGTCTTGACGGCCAAGCATTGCGATGGGTTCTGCCTCTGGAACTCCGGGGCCAGTGCCTACAACGTCATGAACACGCCGCTGCGACGCGACGTCTGCGCCGAGCTCGCCGCGGCGGCGCGGCAGGCGGGACTGCGGATCGGCTGGTACTACTCGCCCATGGACTGGCGCGATCCCGATTGCCGGACCGAGCGGAACGCGACCTACATCGCGTCAATGCAGGAACAGCTTCGCGAACTGCTCTCGAACTACGGACGGATCGACTTGCTCTGGTTCGACACCGACGGCAACCCCGCGCCCTGGGATCAGGCGAGGAACTATCGCCAGGTCCGCGGTCTGCAGCCGCAGATCATCATCAACAACCGGCTCGACCTGGGCTCGATGGCCAGCTACAACGCCATGCCCATCGCCCCCCAGGCCGACTACTACACGCCCGAGCAAAGGATCGGCGAATATGACGACCAGCGCCCCTGGGAAACGTGCATGACCCTGGGCACTCAATGGTCATGGAAGCCACAAGACCAGATCAAGTCGGTGTCCGAGTGCATCCGGATTCTGGCGCAATGCGCCGGGGGAGACGGCAATCTCTTGCTGAACGTCGGTCCGATGCCTACCGGCGAGATCGAGCCGCGCCAGGTCGAGGTGCTCAAGGGCATTGGCAAGTGGCTGGAACGCAACGGCGAAAGCATCCACGGCACGCGCGGGGGACCGTTCAAACCAACGGAGGCGATCGCCAGCACACGAAGAGGCAATTTCCTTTATGTTCACGTGCTGCATGCCGCCGGACGGACGATCGTGCTGCCCGCGGTGTCTGCCCAGGTTGTCGCGAGCAGCCTGCTTGACGGCACTCCCGTCGCGGTGAGGCAAGCCGAAGGCAGCCTCAAGCTGACACTGCCGGAATCAAACCGTGCCCCGTGCGATACCGTCGTCAAGCTGACGCTGGACAGACCGGCCGCCTCGATTGGACCCATGGACATCGCGTCCGCCGCGGCGGCCAAGGCCCAGAACAACCCGGCTCAGGCCAAACCGGAGCGTCCCCAGGTCGCGGTCTATTATTTCCCGAACTACCATCCCGGCGATCCGAGCAACACCAGGATGAAGGGGGCCGCGTGGTCGGAGTGGGAACTGGTGAAAGCGGCCAGACCACGCTTTCCCGGCCATGCGCAGCCCAAGGTGCCACTCTGGGGGTACGTCGATGAGTCTGATCCGGCGGTCATGGCACGCAAGATCGATGCAGCCGCCGATCACGGAGTTGATGCGTTCATTTTCGATTGGTATTTTTATGACACAGGCCCATTCTTGAATGATTGTCTCGATCGCGGATATCTCAAGGCACTCAATCGCGGGCGTGTCAAGTTCGGCCTGATGTGGGCGAACCACGACTGGCTCGACCTCCATCCCTACAAGAAGGGCTCGCAGCAAAAACTGCTTTTCCCTGGCAAGGTAAGCCCGCAATCGTTTGAGCGAATCACCGATCACGTGATCCGAGACTATTTTTCGGAGCCGTCGTACTGGAAGATCGACGGCAAGCCCTATTTCTCGTTCTATGACCTCTCAAGGCTTGTCGAGAATTTTGGTTCCGTGCCTGCCACGCGCGGCGCTGGACCGGTTTCGCGATCGCGTGAAGGGCGCCGGACTGCCCGGCGTTCACCTCAACGCGGTGGCCTGGGGACAGCCGGTCTTACCGGGAGAAAGCCAACCGGCCAATCTGTCACAGCTCATCAAGGATCTCGGCTTCGACTCGGCGACTTCTTATGTGTGGATTCATCACGTTCCGTTGCCCCGGCTCGTGACCGACTACAACGAAGTCCGAGACGCTTACAACCTTTACTGGAAGCGGGCGGCGAACAGCTACGGCGTTCCGTATTTCCCGAATGTCTCGATGGGGTGGGATTCGAGCCCGCGCGCCAACCAGGCAGACGAGTTCGGTAACTTCGGATATCCGTTCACCAACACCATCGGCGACAACACGCCCGAACGATTCCGCGAGGCGCTCGAGATTGCTCACAGACGTTTACTTGGTCAGAAAGATGGTCCGCGTGTTCTGACCATCAACTCGTGGAACGAGTGGACCGAGGGAAGCTATCTCGAGCCTGACACGGCTCACGGGCTCAGGTATCTGGAGGCGATCCGGGATGTGTTTGGTCACCAGGCCGAGAAGTGAGACAGACTGGATGAATAGTGCATATTTCTAAATTCGTGATGATTATATCCAGGTTCGTGAGACTCTGGATCGGGTCCGCGTCAGCGCCGGTCTGGCTGCTGACGCGAACCAGAGTGGCCACAACTCCAGCTTATTGCTTGGGCGGGGCGGGATTGGTTGTGCCGGCGGGCGGGGGGTTATTGCCCGTCTGCTTGACTTCCTTCTTGTCAGTGACGGTGGTCGAGCCGCCAGGGCCACTGACTTCTTTCTTGTCGGTGACGGTCGACGTGTCGCCGCAGCCCACAAGTCCGCACGTCATTGCCAGAAGGCCGGTGCCAGCCAGAGCGGTGATGAGCTTCTTCATAGTTTTCCTTCGTCCTCTGGTTCCAGCGACTCGCGGCCTCGCGCGAGGCCCGCGATTGGTCGCCGTTGGAGATGGAATCTTACGCAATCTTCATGCCGAGAAACAGTGCCCTGTCGAAGAATGGGTTGCCGGAATTTGGAGAAGATCGCCGAGCACTCGATCTCGGAGCGCGCGATCCTGAACTCGCAGCGCGTTCCGCAACCGATTTGCCATGCGCAGTGCTGTGCATGAAAGTGCTCGCGACAAAAGCCTCGATTAACTCTCCCGCCACCGTCAGTTACCAGTCCTTCCCCGGCCATGTCACTGTGGTGGCGATTCGAGTATACGGATTGATCAAATGGGCTCAATGCCTGCCGGCCGTTACGGGAGTTCCCTGCAAGGAGGGGAGAGAGGGCACTCGACCGCGCAGATCGTCGAGCGCATTGTGCGCGATCTCGGAGACCTGGCTCATGCTGACGTCCGTCGCCTCGGTTCCCAGACGTAACGCCAGGTAATCCTCTCCCACACCGAGGAGCGCGTCAGAGACTCCCAGGCCCTTGTGCAAAGCGATGCGGGTCAATGGAGCCACGCACGAGACTCCGGCGGCAACCACCGCCCCAACCACCGGACCTGTCGGGTCATCGATCCCGTCTCGCTTCAGGCTTTCGCGAGCGACCCAGGCGCCGGAGATGGCATGAGGAATCAACAGGGCCGGACGGAACCGGGGCGGGAAGATGCCGATCTTGTCCAGGAACATTTCCCCAAGGGCCGCCAGTGCCCAGGGACCCGTATTCGGACTGCGCCGGGAAGCGGCGAGAAACGCCGGCCCCAGCGCGATCTTGAATCCACTAAGCCGCTGCCAGCGCCATCGCCCGTTCAAAAGGCGTTCTCTGATTTGGCATCACAGTTCTCCTTGCAGCCAGTCTGGGTGACATAATTACGCAGCATCACGCGACGGGTAACTCCTGCCGCAACATTCGTGCCAGGGACACGAGAGGCGGCAGAGAGGGACGCAAGGGGGAGTACTCATAATCCAGGGAATGCAACGCCGGCCGGCAATCACGCCGCGATGACTTTCATCCCGATCGCCCGGTTACCTGGGATATCGCGGTGAAAATACAGGCCCGTGGTCCAACGAATCAGAATTCGTATCGACTCATGATTTTAGCAGTTGACGCAGAACGTACGGCAGAATGCCGCCATTCTCGTAATACAGAATTTCCTGGGGCGTATCGATGCGGACGATGACCGGGAAGCGGCGCGTCGAGCCGGCCGCACCCTCCGCGGTGACGGTCAAGCGGCGGCTTGCCGCCAGGCGTTCGGCGAGTCCCTCGGCCGGGGTTTCGATGGTATAGACCTCTTCGCCGGTGAGACCAAGCGATTCGACATTCTGACCAGGCTCGAACTGCAACGGCAGAATGCCCATGCCAACGAGGTTCGAGCGGTGGATCCGCTCGTAACTTTCGGCGATCACGGCCTGGATGCCGAGCAGCTTCGGCCCTTTGGCCGCCCAGTCGCGCGAGGACCCCGAGCCGTACTCCTTGCCGGCCAGAACCAGCAGGGGAGTGCCTTCCTTTTGATACTTCTCGGACGCGTCAAAGATGCTCATGACCTCGCCATGGGGAAGATGGCGGGTCCAGCCTCCCTCGGTTCCGGGAGCGAGCCGATTGCGGAGGCGAACATTGGCAAACGTTCCGCGGACCATGACCTCATGGTTTCCTCGCCGATCGCCATACGAGTTGAACTCGGAAACCGGCACTCCGTGGGCTATCAGGTAGCGGCCCGCCGGACCATCCGCTTTGATCGAACCCGCGGGAGAAATATGGTCGGTCGTGATACTGTCTCCCAGCACGGCCAGCACCCGCGCGCCGGTCACCGCGGCCACGGGCGCGGGCGTTGCCGGCATGCCCACGAAATACGGGGGGTTCTTGACGTATGTGGAGTCCTCGTCCCACTGGTAGAGATCACCTTGCGGAACGGCCAGGGTGCTCCAGTGCTCATCACCCTTGAAGACTTCACCATATTCTTTATCGAACATGTCCGTATGAACTGACTTGAGAACAGCCTCCTGGATTTCTTGCTGGCTTGGCCAGATCTCCTTGAGATACACCGGCTGGCCGCCAGGGTCGGTGCCGATCGGTTCGGTGGCGAGGTCGATATCCATGGTGCCGGCCAGGGCATAGGCGACGACCAGCGGGGGTGATGCCAGATAGTTCGCCCGGACGTCCGGGTTGATCCGGCCTTCGAAGTTGCGATTGCCGCTGAGCACCGCGACGGCCACCAGGTCGTTCTGCTGGATCGCCTGCGAGATCGAGGCAGGAAGCGGCCCCGAATTGCCGATGCAGGTGGTGCAGCCATAGCCCACCAGGTTGAACCGGAGCGTATTGAGGTAGGTGTCGAGGCCGGCCTGCCGCAGGTAGTCGGTCACGACCTTGGAGCCCGGTGCCAGGCTGGCCTTGACCCAGGGACGGGTCGACAGCCCGCGCTCAACTGCCTTCTTCGCAAGCAGCCCGGCGGCCAGCATCACCGAGGGGTTGGAGGTATTGGTGCAACTGGTGATCGCCGCGATCACGACCGAGCCGTGACCCAGGCTGCCGGCCGCGTGTCCGTTGCCCGAGGCGTGCGCGGCGCGGTTTCCGCACCGGCTTTCTTGGCCTTGCCGGGCTGGGTGCTGAGCATTTCTTGAAGGGCCTTCTGGAATGATGTCTTGGCATCGCCCAGCGCAACACGGTCCTGAGGACGGCGGGGCCCGGCGAGGCTGGGCTGAACGGTCGACAGATCGAGCTCCAGCGTATCGGTATAGGCGGCTCTGGGGGTTCCCGGCTCATGGAACATTCCCTGCGCCCGGTAATAGGCCTCGACCAGGCGGATCGTCGCCTTGGGACGTCCCGAGAGTTCCAGGTAGCGGAGGGTTTCGGCATCGATCGGGAAGATGCCGCAGGTGGCCCCGTATTCGGGAGCCATGTTGGCAATCGTGGCACGATCGGCCAGCGGCAGCGAGGCCAGCCCGTCGCCATAGTATTCGACGAACTTGCCGACCACGCCTTTCTTGCGAAGCATCTGCGTGACCGTAAGCACCAGGTCGGTGGCCGTGGCCCCTTCGGGAAGCGAGCCCTTGAGCTTGAATCCGACGACCTGGGGAACCAGCATCGAGACCGGCTGACCGAGCATCGCCGCCTCGGCCTCGATGCCGCCGACGCCCCACCCCAGCACGCCCAGGCCATTGATCATGGTGGTGTGCGAGTCGGTTCCGACCAGCGTATCGGGATACGCCAGCACGGTCTTGCTTGCCGGGCTGGCCGCGGTGAAGACGACCCGGGCCAGGTATTCGAGGTTGACCTGGTGAACGATTCCAGTGTCAGGTGGAACGACCTTGAAATTCTCGAAGGCATTCTGGCCCCACCGGAGGAACGCGTACCGCTCGCGATTCCGGCGAAATTCCAGGTCGGCGTTGACCGCAAAGGCCGACTTGCTGCCCGCCTCATCGACCTGCACCGAGTGGTCGACCACGAGCTCGACCGGCTGTAGCGGGTTGATTTTTCGGGGGTCGCCTCCCATCTGCCGCATCGCGTCCCGCATCGCGGCCAGGTCGACCACGGCGGGAACCCCCGTGAAGTCTTGCAGAAGCACCCGGCTGGGGCGGAATGCAATCTCACGGTCCGGCTCCGCTTGCGAATTCCATGTCGCCAGACCGCGGATGTCGTCGGCCGTGACCGTCGATCCATCCTCGTACCGCAGCAGATTCTCGAGCAAAACCTTCAGGCAGAAGGGCAGAGACGTCGGGTCAAGCCCATGCGTGCGCAGGGCGTCGATCCGATAATAGTGATAGGTCTGCCCATCGACGGTAAGGGGCGTCAGGGCGTTGTACGACTGGGTCATGGCTCATCCCTTCGAGCAGGCGGGCGGGGTTTCAAGCCGATCCAGGCCGGGCAAACCCCATGTCTCTGCGAGCATGAGTCATACCGCGCCGGAGTTGCCCGGGAGCAGTCACCGGCTTGGTCTCACTCGGGATCATCCCACAAATTGTATGTCAATCGGACCCGGGACTAAACCCGCTTCCGCCGCCCGGCCCAGAAGCTTCCGGACCGCCTCGCGGCCGCGCGTGCCGTAATCCACTGTCCAGTGATTCACGTACATGCCCACGAACCGGTCCGCGAGCTTCGGATCCAGGTCCCGAGCGTAGGTCAACGCATAGGCGAGCGCTTCCTCGCGGTGTTCCAGGGCGTAGTTGATGCTCTGCTTGAGCAGCCCGGCGATCTTCAAGACCAGCGCCTCACCCAGATCCTTGCGGACCACGTTCCCGCCCAGCGGCAAGGGCAACGACGTTTGCTCGTACCACCACTGGCCCAGATCCAGCACCCTGTGCAGACCCTTGTCGCCGTAAAAGAGCTGGCCCTCGTGAATCAAGAGCCCCGCAGTCACGTCGCCGGCCACGACCGCGGGCAAGATCTGATCGAACGGCAGCAACGTGACCGGGACGTCCTTG
Organism: uncultured Planctomycetaceae bacterium; assembly: GCA_963797295.1. Classification (GTDB taxonomy): domain Bacteria; phylum Planctomycetota; class Planctomycetia; order Isosphaerales; family Isosphaeraceae; genus Aquisphaera. The sequence continues at coordinate 89,349 of CAWCPP010000043.1, read as the reverse complement.
CCCATGCAAAGCTGGAGCGTCAGGTAAGCCGACGTTAGCTTGCCGGGTATCGCGATCGTCTGGCCTTTCAACTCGTCGAGGCTCATTGGGTTCCGGGTCACCAGCGTGGGCCCGTAACGATCGCCCATGCTGGCTCCGGACGACAGGAGTGCGTACCGGTCGGTCAGGTGGGCGAACGCGTGAATGCTGACCGCGGAGACCTCGAGCTCGCCCCGCGTCGCCCGACCGTTCAGTGTCTCGATGTCTTCGAGCTGATGAACAAACCGGAGACCCCCCGTATCCAGGCGGTCGTGCGTCAGCGCGTAGAACATGAACGCGTCATCCGAATCGGGGCTATGGCCCACCCGGATCGTCGTCGACTCTGCCGATTTCATCAGAAACGCTCTCCAGCAGTGAATTCGGTTCCGATTGTCAAAAATGTATTGTACTCGGCAGTGAGCGCTTCGGCGTGGCTTCCATCGCTGGTTTTTCAGAGGGCTTGCTCAAGAACTGCCAGCAATTCGGCATCGGTCAGCTTCACCGGATTGCCCTGCATGCTGCTGGCCCGCTGGGCGGTGGGAATGATCCGGGAACATTCGGCCAGGCTCAACCCCGCGGTTCGCAATGGCGGGATCTTCATTTCGGAGCAGAGCGAGCGAACCCACTCAACGCCATCGGCGGCTGCGGCCGACGGATCGCCGGTCAGGATTTGAGCGACCTCGTCAAAGCGCGAACGTGCGACCGCATGGGCGTGGTCGCCCTCCAGCGCCCGAAGATTGGCCTTCATGACAAAGGGGAGCAGCCGGGCACAGATCGCGCCATGGGGATGACCGGTGGTCCCACCGAGCACGCCAGCCAGGCCGTGCACCGCGCCGAGCTTGGCGTTGGCCAGCGCGATGCCGCTGAACAGGGCGGCCAGGCTCATATCTTGCCGCGCTGAAAGATCCGAACCATCGCGGTAGACATGGGCCAGCGATCGCGCAGCAAGCCTCAATCCTTCGCGGCAAACGCCGTCGGTGAGCGGGTTGGCGGCGTGGCTGACCAGGGGCTCGATCAGTTGCGTGAGCGCGTCCATGCCGGTGTAGGCCGTGATCTCCGGCGGCAAAGAGCGGCTGAGCTGGGGATCGATGACCGCGATGCGAGGCAGGAGATAATGGCTGCGCAGACTGGCTTTCACGTGATGCTCGGGAACGTCCAGCACGGAGTTGCGGGTGACCTCGGTTCCTGTCCCGGCGGTCGTCGGTACGGCGATGCAGGGGACACAGGGGCGGACCAGCGGTTTACCGCCGCCGACCAGCTCCAGATAGTCGAGAACCGAACCGGGATGGGTCAGCATGGCCGACACGGCTTTGCCCGTATCGATCACGCTGCCACCGCCGACGGCGATCACCACGTTGCAACCCTGGCCTCGGGCCATCGCGGCGGCCTCATCGACCAGATGAATGGTCGGCTCGGCCGCGACGCTGAACATCGATGAGCGCAGCCCCGCGGCGGCAAGCCGCTCGGCGAGTACATCGTCATGACGGCGGTGGCGGCCCAGAACGAGCAGCGCCGTGGTTCCCAGGGTTTGCGCCAGGCCGGGAACCTGCTCGAACGTGCCGGAGCCAAAGTAAATGCGCCCGGCGGTCGCGAACTCGAATTTCATGGCGGGCCGTTTTCCGGGTAGAGCCTGGTGAACTTCACACTCGACCGCGGCGCCGCCATCATGTCCGAGACTGTCTCGGCCCACTTCTGGTAATGCGCTGTCTGCTTGTGCGCGGCGGGTGCGTCGGCGGTGCGGTAGATCTCCACGAGCAGGAATCGGGTGGGATCGTCATTCTGCTGCAAGACGTCGAACCGGGCGATCCCCGGCTCGAGCAGGCTGTTCCGCGAATTTTCCGCACAGGCCGCCTGAAAAGCCTCGATCTGGTCGGCCTTCACCTGGATATGCACGTGGACGATGAGCATAATTGCCCCCGGCTGAATCTGGACAACGGATGTCCATCATTATTGCAGATTCCCGATCCGACGCAAGCAAGCGAGCGAGGACCTGACCAGAGATCGGTTTCTCAATGCCCGGAGCAGCCCCGGGATCTTCAAGATCCGACTGAAAGATCTAGCCGGAGAAACAGGATCGGCCCTGGCACTCATGATGAGTTGCCAGGGCCGATCTCGAGAGAACCTGGGTCAGGTTCAAAACCCGGCAGGGCTTATCTAACGGCCTGCTCCGCCGGGTCTCGCCATATCAGGAGCCAGCCTTTTCTGCGAGGTGCCGCTGTCGGGCGTCAGGCCGAGCATTTCCATCGCATCGAAGGGGTCAAGCGTCTTGTCGAGCTTGGCAGCGGCCAGCAGCTCTTTGAATGGGAGTGTTCTCGGGCAACTTCCCTCCCTTTTGCTGCAGGAGGACTGCGCTCGTAGCGCTTGACGATGAGACCGGTTTCTTTCTTGTTGAGGTCGTCGTCGCGAAAGACGGGAAAGTCTCTCAGGTTGTCGTACCAGATGAAAAGTCCTTCCTTGAACTTGCTGGCTGCCTGGGTGAAGTCGCCTGTCTTGTAGGCCTTGGTACCCTCGTAGAAGAGCTGTCGAGCCTGGGTGCCTTTCCGGGTCATCTCGGCCTGGCAACGCTCTTTCCAGTAACGGTAGTTCATCTGGGATGCCCAGCGGTCGGCCCAGTACTTCTCGTTCTTGCTCATCTTGTCGGAATTGTACTTCTCGAGATCGGTGCGGTCGTCGATATGGATCACGTCCCTGACCAGCTTGCCATCAACGTTCATCAGGTTGGGCGCATCGAACGGGAACCGGCCGAACTTGACCCATTCGTTCAGGGCGCGAGCCCATTCGTTCATGGCCACTTCGCCAAAGGTTGCATCGATTCCCAGAGTGCTCATCTTTTCAAGTGCGCTTGCGTAGTGGGTCTGGGCGTGAGCGGGCATCGAGCGGAAGGTGATATCGTCGGCCCGTTTCCTTTGTGGGGTCGGGTCGACGTACTTGATCGGCTCGATCGTCTCGAAGGTGCCCTCATTCAGGCGGCTGGCTCCCGAATCGGCCAGAGCGACGGCCCGGCTGAACCAGCCGTAGCCAAGCTGAAAGTTGTCGTTTCTGACAACTGTGTAGTCGGTCTCGGGGTCGCGGTACCGCTTGAAGTCTTCATCCTCATCGTCGCGAAAGAGCCGGCGAAGGATAATCGACTCGTCAGAGAAGCCGAGCTTATGGTAGTAAAACCAGGCCGTGTCCCAGATCAAGTCGGGAGAGCGGCGATTGTTCTCGACTCCGCGCTGAACGAACTTGATCCCTTGCTTGATCCACTCGTACTTGTCTTCCGGAGCATCCCACTCGACCGCAACGTTGTAAGCCAGGTTCCAGCCCTGGAAGGTCCAGATCGACAGGAAGTGCGGTTGCAGCTTGGTGATCAGATCGACGTTGGACTTGAGCCGATCCCAGTCATGGTCGCGCTTGTTCTCCTCGGCGCAGAGCCAGAGGTAATTGGCGACGATGCCGCGGAAACCGCCCAGCAGAAAGAGTTTCATCATGAAACTGCCGGTATCGATCTGGCCGATCGCGGCTTCACCGAGGTCGCGGCGCTTCTTCTCGTCGGCGAGCCAGGCTCCGTAGGGGAACATGGCGCCGAACAGGAACACGATGAGCAGCCCGTAGATGATCTTCTTGGTTTGATTGCTTCTCATGCGGCGACCTCACGGTTCTTGAGTATGAAATATCCGACGATCGAGAACGGCAAGGCATAGGCCAGGGCCAGGAGAGCATTGGATAGAATCCTGGACCAACCGACAGCGAATCCATCGGCCACCGTGTTGCTCATATCGAGCGACTGGAAATTGGGAACAATATAGACAAGCATGGACATCAGCGGCATGACGAGGGAATCGAGAGTCTTGGCGATGACAGCGCCCGCGGTCGGTGCCAGCTCGCTCATCTGGTTGTCGTGCGTCAAGAGCCGGATCAGCGACTCGAATGGCCCACCGCCCATGACGGCCTGGCGGGTGAAATCGACGAGGAAGCCGTAGGCGAGTTGCCCGGCGAAGAAGAAGGCGATGGTGGTCAGGAGAGCGACCGGCCAGCTCAGGAATGTACCGGCGAAGACACCGATGGCAGTGAGCACGAGGGCTTGGAGCCAGATGCCCAGCAGGCCCTTCATGTAATTGAGGCCGAAGTTGCCCCTGCTGGAAAGCAGGTAAAGGTCGCTCTCGGCCATGCCAAGGTACTGGGTCGGGCTGATGCAACGGACCTCGATCTTGAGGTCACCCATGGAACCGGCAAGGATCTCAGGTTTGAGCACCTGCTGGTTCGTATAATACTCCTTGATCGGAAAGATATTGACATAATCGGCGCCTGTGCGTGGATTGGTCACCTGGATCTCGGCCAGGACCGGATCGCCGACTCGCTGTCCCTTGGTGGTCCGGTAGACATTGAAGGACATCTCCACGACAATCGGCTCGGCGTGCAGGGCCCGGGCCTGATCGCGCAGGCTCTTGGCCTGATCGGCATTGCCTGCCGCCTCGGCAGACGCCGCCTTGGCTTCCAGGTCTTCGGACTGCTTGCGCAGGGTTTCGAGCTCGGTATCAACTCGCTCGGCCAGGGCGCGATTGCGCGCGACGCTAGCCTCGAGTTTGGCGACCTCGCTCGCGGGAAGGTTGGGCCTGGATTTGTTCCTCTCGTCCGAGGAGATCTGGGTCTTGAGCTCGGCGGAGCGGTTGAGCAACCCCTCGATGGTACCGGCGGGAAGAAAGTCCTCGACCGGGATCTTGCGGTTGAGCAGCACCGGGCGGGTGGCCTGAGAGAACGGGTCGGTCACGATCCCGAAGCTCCAGATGGCCGTTGCCGGGGTGGAACCTTCGATATGGCTGCGCGGCTCTTTCATGGACTGTTCCATGCCCACGTCGATGCCCATCGCGTGCGGGGTACCGCGAGAATCGAGAAACGACAGCGATCCTTTGACCGGAACCCGGGCCGCCATCCGCGACCGAAGCTGATCGGCCTGCTCCACGAGCTGGGCCGCGTCGCGCTCTCGGCCCTCTTTCTGGGCTTTTACCGCGGCGGCCTCGGTGTCCTGGATTGTCCTGCCCACCGTGCGCCAGAGATAGGCCAGGCTGATGCCGCCGAAGACGACAATCAGCACGGTGACAAGAGCCATGAACCCGATCATCCGGCCCCAGATCAGCTCGAGCCGCCTGACCGGCTTGGACACCACCGTGTAAATCGTCTGCTGCTGGATGTCGTTGGGCAGGCTGAGCGGGACAAGGATCGTGACCATGGCCGTCAGCAGCAACGAGCAAAGCAAGGTCAAGGTGGCGACGAATAGCCGCCCCATCTCCGCGGCTCGCGGCGGTTGGAGGAACCAGTGGGTGAAGGCCAGCACCAGCGCGAAGACGATGACGACGACCCACGGAGCCCACATCTTCCGGTTCGCCTCGAAGACGCTCAACTGCGCGATGGAGTAGAGCCGCCTGCCTCGGACAGCGAAAAGCTCACCGCAGAAAAGCAGAAAAACCCTCAGCAAGATGACATAACCCATGTAAATCGCGCTGAGACGGGCACCGTAGACCAGCCCATCGGTCCAGGTCGTCTTCGCGTCCAGAGTTAGCATGGGAAGAAACGCATAACGCTGCATCAGCACGCCGACGGCCAGTCCCACAATCAGAGCCAGGTGGATGCCCAGGAGCACGAGGATATCCGGATAGCGGCCGTACCGCCGGATCGTGCGCCAGAGACCGACCTCGGCCCAGAGGGCCAGCACGAACAAGGCCACATAGGTGACAAGGGCGGCCAGCGGTATCGCGGCAACCTTATAAACCTGCAACTGCTTGGTGGTCTCGAGAGTCTTGACCATCACGGAGAAGGGAATCAACAGCAGGGCCACCAGGGCGACGTAATCGTACCATCGGCCGCGGGCCAGGTAGCCTTCCTTGATCGCCTTGATCAACCAGCTACCAATCCAGCCAACGAAGCAGAGCAGGCTGATCCCCTTGATCCAGGTCAGCCAGCCGCCAAGCAGGCCGCCGGTCTGGAACATGGGCTCTCCGTACAGGAAGAGCCAGAGCAAGGTATTTCGCAACCATCTGGGAACCTCCTCGGCGGCGGGATTCGCCGCACTGGTCTGGGCCCAGAGAAGGGGCAACGCAAGAAGCGATGACATGGATGAAAATGCTCCCCGAAAACCGACAACCTCGAGCGCGATATCTGGTAAAACGGCCCGATCATTGGCGGACTGTCGATCCGCCGAATGGTCGCGCTCGCTTGAGGAATCGCCAGCGGCGATTCTGGATAGTCAACCTTGGCAACGACTGGCTGGTCAGGAGTTTGAACGGGTACCGGCGTACTCGGGCGACGTGGGCACCGCGGGCGTGGTCCCGTCGTCGCCGGCCACTTTACGGCGGCCCGGATGCAGCTCGCTCTCGCGGACGATCCGCAGGAACAACTCCTCGAGCGTCGTCGTGGGATGGTCCACACTGATATCTTCGCCGCCATGGCGATGGATCAGCTCACGCACCTCGTCGAGCGCGGCCGGCGACAGGTTGCGTGCCTTGATCTGGGTCACGTCCTGAACCGTCAGCAGGTCAGACACCTTGCCCAGTTCTTTGAGCTCACCGCGATGGAGAATGGCAATCCGGTCGCAGATGTCTTGCATGTCGGCCAGCAAGTGTCCCGAGAGCACAATCGTCTTGCCCTGCTCGCGCAAGTTCCGGATCAACTCCTTGATCTCGGCCGTGCCGATCGGATCGAGCCCGGAAGTGGGTTCATCGAGCAGAATCAGCTCAGGATTGTTGATCAATGCCTGGGCCAGACCAATTCGCCGCTGCATGCCCTTGGAATACTCCCGGAGCTGGCGGTGCTTGGCCCCGGTCAGCCCGACCATGTCGATCAGGTGGTTCACGCGCTTGTTCCGCTCGCTCGCCGAGATCTTGAACAGCCGACCGTAGAACTGCAGGGTCTCCTCGGCGTTCAAGAACTTGTAAAGGTACGATTCCTCGGGCAAATAGCCGATCCGTTCGTTCTTCGAAACGTTCGAGGTCGGCTCGTTGAAGATCAGGGCGTCGCCTTCGGTCGGGAAGATCAGCCCCAGAAGCAGCTTGATGGTCGTGGTCTTGCCCGAACCGTTTGGGCCCAGAAGCCCGAAGATCTCCCCGCGGTGGACCTGAAGATCAAGGGCCTTGAGCGCCTGTACCTTCGGGCGTCCCCAGAAATCGCGATAAACCTTGGTCAGGTTCCGCGTTTCAATGATCACCTCAGGAGTCGTATTCATCACGAGGGCGCCTTCTCTCACGATGGATCATAAGGAATGGGATTGGTTGTGCGACGAATACCCGGTTCAAGCCGGTTGCCCACAATGGCCTATTGAATGCATGAAAAATCAAAAAGTCCGGGGCTCATTGCGACGATCGTCCCCAACTTTGGCACAGCAAAGCGGGTGACCAACAACCTAGCTTTTGAAAATACTTTCTAGAGATTGACCGCCGGTGGGCGGATGCACGCCTAGGCCGGGTTTACCCATGCGTTGGGTGTGCTACGACCGACCCGTCGAAAAGGTTCGAAACCACCTCGTGGTTCATTCCCAGGTCGAGTCGGCGCGCCTACTCGGTGTCGCGGGGCTTGGCGCCGCGCGATCGCGAACAGGGAAATCTTATCGTACCCGCAGGATGCGGACTTTGGCAAGCACCGGAAAGCCGATGCCTGTTCAAGTCCCATTCGGATCGAAACCAAGCCGTCTTTGGCCAAGGACGGGAATGACGGAACTGGTCAAGACGTGACGCTTCGGTCATGGCGATGAGGACGGGCCGTTTCCCTGGTTGCGGTTCAACGTGGAGCAGGCCATGATCCGGCCGTGAATGACGTAGAGCGGGCGATCATAGATATCGAGAATTCGAATGTCGGCGCCCTTGACGCGGCAGAGGATGAAAGCCACGCCGGACGACTGATAGGCGATACCGAGTGCCCAGGGGTTCGGTGCATAGCGAACTTCCAGAACCTCCGGCCAGCCGATTTCACCCTGGATATCGCCCTGCACCATGGCCATTCCACGAGGACCGATCACCAGGCTGGAATTCTTCAAGCCGCGAGCGACGAAATGGCGGCCTTCGAGCATGGTCGTCAGCAAGATGACGCCGCCGCTAGCCACGGCAATCACGCCGGCGATTCCCCAGCCGGTCTCGACCTTGCCAGCGAACCAGAGAGCCGTCCACGCCCCGCCCGCGATCATGAGGCCGACACAGAAGATCCGTAGACGCGGGTAGGAACCGCGGCGGCCGCGGCGGCTGGCCAGGGTATAAGTCCAGATCTGATCGGGTTCAAAACACGCCTCCTCGCGCTCCAGGTACTCGGTCAGCGCGGGGTGTACATCTCGGCCGCCCCGGAGTGGAACCCGGCTCGCGAGAAAGCTGTAGACCTCGCAGGAGGGATGGTCGAGACGGCCTGGAATACGCACCAGGCCGCCTTCGTGCTCGACCTGGATCGTACAAGACGACTTGCTAAAGGTCCTGGGGTCGCGCGCGAGTCCGTCGGCCCGAACATTCCGCATCTGGTCGTAGCGGATCGAGACTGACGGATCTTCCACTTCCATGGTCTCGGCGGTGAAGGTCGCGGAGAACGGGCGATCACGCCCCATAACCAGCAATGCGGCTGCAAAGGCCAGCGGCAAAACCGCGGCGACCGGTGGCCAGGATGTGCCGGTGAGCGGTCCCGCGGCTGCGACACCGAGACCCGCGCAGACGAGAATGACCACGCCCCAGATCGGGTTCGGACGGGATTTGACGGTCCGACCGATCATCCGAATGCGAGCCCTGTCGCCGCTGCCAGCTCGGTATCGCGCTCGTAGGCACGAGCCGCCTTGACCGCCCTGAACAGCCCAACCACGATGATCACCTTGAGGAAGATCCCCGAGGCAATGCTCGCGGGATTCAAGTATCCGATCCCTATCGTCGCAAGGATATAAAGCACGAGACTGATGATAGTGATCGGCACCGGGTACGACTTGATGATCATGGCGAAGACCAGAAACAGGACCCCCATCAGAGCAAGTCCACCGTAGACGGTGTAACAGAATATGGTCACGGTCTGTCGAACCTGGCCGACTTCCTCCGGTTCGATATTGGCCTGCCGGATGACTTGCTCAACCTCGCGCGGGGTGTTGAATAGGAAGAAGGCGTTGCCTGCCAAGGTCAGCAGACCGATCAGAACCAGGATCACCCGCGCCTGCTTGATTTCCTTGCCCCTGGCGGACTGGGCAAGACTGCCGAGCGGCTTGGGGTCCGACTGCAAATCGGCCTGGGGAGAAGAATACGGGTCGAGCGGTTCCACGGCGGGCTCCTTGTATCGATTTGCCGGTGTGCGGAGATGATCGAAAACGATACGATAACTTATACTCCAGCGGAGCCGTCAAGCAGAAACCGGAGCGAATCGAAGCGACGTCTTGTGGATGCAACACAAACCAGCGCGGCAGACCGGGGACGACGCGTTCGCCGTCCCCGGATCGAATGATCAGGCCATCGAGAACCGGGTCGTCAGGGCGTGAGGCCGGTCTTTCCCGAATTGTCGACCGGAGCTTCAACGTGTCCGTTCAGCTTCGGCACCCGCACCACAGTTCGGTCGTTCGAGAGCGAGCTATAAGGCCGGATCTGGGTCCGGGCAGTATCGAGCGGAGGGCCGCCCATGGGGTGGCAGCCGCCATTTCCGGTGTACGGAAGATAGCGCTGGCCGCGGTTTATGTAGGGATTGTAGTAGGTTCCCATGAACGACTGGTCGACCGGAACTGTGTAATAACGCGGGAAGTAATACTCCGCGGTGCGGTCCGCTCCCAATGGCAGAAGCCGCCCCGGATCATTCCAGCCGTAACCGTCGGGGTTATCGTTGGGAAATCCCCAGCCATCGCGGGGTCCGGGAGGCAAGACCCAGCGGCCGGGTGAACCCTCGCAGGTCGAACGGCACTGCTGCTGATAGGGGTGATGGCTATGAGGACAGTGCGCCGGGTCGGAACACTGCCCGCCACCCCCGAGCGCCAGGGCCAGGGTGATTGTGACGATCGTCGTGGTCATCTCGATCCTCCGTGTCGAATCGATCGTGGCGACTCTCTTTGACCCCGGCCCGGAATTGCCCTCGGCGATGCGCAGAGCGACCGGACACGGGCAAGACCAGATTTCAGTCTAGCACGCGGAACGAGGCGCTGCGGGCATTCACGCGAGAGTTTCTCTTCCTACGCACGGTCAGCAACGGTACGATCAATCTCCTCGGACAAATCGGCGAGCGGCATGGCCGCCCGGTCCGTGCCAGCCGCTCCAGGCTCAGCCATGATCTTGCTCATCGACAACTACGATTCCTTCACCTACAACCTGGTTCAGCGGCTGGGCGAGATCGACCCGGCAATCGATCTGCAGGTCCATCGCAACGATCAGATCACGGTGGAGCAGATCGAGGCCCTGCATCCCTCTCATCTGATCATCTCGCCGGGGCCATGCACTCCGCTGGAGGCAGGCATCTCCAACGACCTGATCGCCCGGCTTGGATCCAGAATCCCGCTGCTCGGGGTTTGTCTGGGCCACCAGTGCATCGGCCATACCTTCGGAGCCCAGGTGGTTCGCGCCGACCGAATCATGCACGGCAAAACCTCGTGGATCCACCACGATGGCAAGGGCATCTACCGCAACCTGTCAAACCCGTTCGAGGCCACACGGTATCACAGCCTGGTGATCCAGCCCGGTACACTTCCCGACGAGCTTCAGGTGGTTGCCTGGACCGACCAGGGTGAGATCATGGGCGTGCGTCACAAATCCTATCCACTGGAAGGCGTCCAGTATCACCCCGAGAGCTTCCTGACGGTCGAGGGAATCAAGCTCCTGAAAAACTTTCTGGAGCCATGAGCGTTGGTTCAGCGCTGGCAGATCGCTCGAGCAACGGCCCACAGAGGGCGCATTCATGCTGACTGTCGAAGAAGCGCTCGCACTGGTGACCAAGGAAACTCGGGCGCTGGCTCCCGCCGAGCGGCCGCTGCTCGAATGCCTGGGGTGCCTGCTGGCCGAGAACGTGGCGGCCGACGCGGATCAACCGCCGTTTGACAAGTCGCTCGTCGATGGTTTCGCCGTCCGGACTTTGGATTTCGAGTTGGCGCATGGCCGGTTGAAGATCGGCGAGACCATTCTGGCCGGCAAGACTCCGAGCCGCGCTCTCGGCCCGTGTGAGGCGGCCATCATCATGACGGGCGCTCCCTTGCCGCAGGGAGGCGATGCGGTCGTGATGCTCGAGCACGCCCGGCTGAGTGAGGACTCTGTTGCTCTTGAGATCGCGGCGGTCCGGACCGGCCAGAACCTGCTGCGCCAGGGACGCGTCTATCGCAAGGGAGAGATCCTGCTGCGCCCGAATTCCCGGCTCTCCCCCACCAGCCTGGGACTTCTCGCCTCGGTCGGACAAACCCGTGTCCTGGTCATTCCCAGGCCGGGCGTGGCTGTCTTACCGACAGGAGATGAGCTCGTCGAACCTGATCAGGTTCCCGGGCCGGGACAGATCCGCAATTCCAATGCAGTCATGCTCGAAGCCCTGATCAGCGGTCAGGATGCATTGCCCCAACGCCTTCCGATTGCGGCCGATGACCTCGAGGAGCTTCATCGCGCCGTGCAAGCGGGTCTGTCTTTTGATGTACTTCTGTTGACCGGCGGCGTTTCCGCGGGCCAGCGTGACCTCGTTCCCGCGGTGCTCGAGCGTTGTGGTGTTCGGCGCATCTTTCACAAGGTCCGGATGAAACCTGGAAAACCGCTCTGGTTTGGGATCGGCCCGCCCCGGGGTACACAGCCGGGTACGCTGGTTTTCGGTCTCCCCGGCAACCCAGCTAGCACTCTGGTGGGGTTTCTGGTCTTTGTCGCGCCGGCGCTGCGTCTTCTCTCCGGACATCCCGCTGCCACATCGGCGGGGCCAGCAGCCCGGCTTGCCTTTGAGTTTTTCCATCGTGCCGACCGGACCACCTACTGGCCGGCGCGGTGGGTGAAATCGACATCCGGAAACGAGCCTGAGATGCCAGGAGTGGTCGAGACCCTGGACTGGGCTGGATCGGCCGACCTATCAGGCATGGCCATGGCCGATGGATTCGTGGTGCTTGATCCTGGCGAGCGAGTTTTCCAGGCAGGAGAAATTGTCCCTTTCCTGCCGCTACGCTAACATCAAGGCCGCTGCTGCTTTCCGCATCGAACGCAACTCGTCTTTTCGAGGAGCCCGTGATGAGTTCCAGCCAGGCGGTGGCCGCCGAGATCCGGACCAGGCCGCTTGATGGCCTGACGGATCGCCTGTCGCAGCATCCGGTGGTCGCGGGCATGTGCTCGGGAGCCTTGCTGTGGACGGCCTTTCCGCCCGTGGAATGGAGCTGGTTGGCCTGGATTGCACTGGTTCCGCTCTTCTGGCTGGTGATCCAGCCGGAACGCCCGCTACGTCTCTACCTCGGTGCCTGGGCCGGCGGCCTTGTGTTCTGGGTGCTCAGCGTGCAGTGGGTTCGCCTGACAGATCCCACGGCCTGGCTCGCCTGGCTGGCGATGGCGTGCATCTTCTCGTTCTGGTGGCCCGGCTTCCTCGCCCTGGCCCGGCTTGCGGTCTTCCGGCTCAAGCTGCCGTTGATGTTGGCGGTGCCGATCCTCTGGGTCGGCATGGAGTTCGTCCGTGCTTATCTGCTCACGGGGTTTCCCTGGTATTACCTCGGTCATAGTCAGTATCGCTTCCTGACCCTCATTCAGATTGCCGACACCACGAGCGCTCTGGGAATCAGTTTCCTGATCGCCATGGTGAATGCCTGGATTCTGGATCTACTCTCGATGCCCCTCTTGCGGACCTCGCGGCGGGGCACCCGGCTGACCCGGAGGCAGACAATCAGGCTCTGGATCGTCACGTTCATGGTGGGAGGAAGCCTGGTTTACGGAGCCTATCAGCTTTCCACGGCCCGGTTCCGAACAGGCCCGCGACTGGCTCTCTTGCAGACCAATTTTGAGCAGCGGTACAAGATGGGCGGCGATCCGCTGACGATTCTCGAGCGGATCGACCATCTGATCGAACGCGCGATCGCCGCGGAGCCCCGGCCGGACCTGATCGTCTGGCCCGAGACGGCTTATCCTTACGGCTACATTGTCACGGACCCGGCGCTGTCGTCCACCGAACTGGCTCGCCAGGTCGGCTTGATTTCCAACCAGATCACGGCCGCGGACTGGATGGTAAAGAAACAGAAAATCGCCGAGCACCTGCACGACGTGACCGACCGGGCGAGAGTTCCCATGCTCGTCGGCGCGATACTCTACGACCACCAGGCCGATCACGTGAACAAGTACAACGCCGCAATCCTCTTCGAGCCGCTGGTACGCACCATGCAGGCCTACAACAAGATTCATCTGGTGCCGTTCGGCGAGTTCATTCCCTTCCTCGAGACCATCCCCTGGCTGACGTACTTCACCCCCTATCGCAACGGGTACGTGCCAACCTTGACCTTCGGCAAGGACCCGGTCATCCTTGGTCTCGGGCCCTATCGGATGGCAATCGCCATCTGCTTCGAGGACACGGTCCCCCATGTGATCCGCCGATTCTTCCGGGAAACCAAGGACGGCCACCAGCCGGACATGCTCGTCAACATATCCAATGACGGCTGGTTCCATGGCTCTTCCGAGCTCGACATGCATCTTGCCGTCAGCGTCTTCCGGACGATCGAGCACCGCGTCCCCCTGGCCCGGGCAGTGAACACGGGGATCTCGGCCTTGATCGACGGCAATGGCGAGATCCGCGACACGCTGCCGCGGCTGACCGAAAAGGTGCTCAACGTCACGGTACCGCTGGACGACCGCACCAGCCTGTACACCGCCTGGGGCGACTGGCTGGGTATGAGCTGCCTGGCCGTAACAATCGGCCTGGTGCCGATGGGGCTGATGCGCCGCAAGATCAAGGCTGCGATCTGATGACGGCGTGCACCGGAATCCGCAGGCATCCGGCCATCGTGCCGGCGGGTGCCGGCTGACCCCCGAAAAAAATGTCGCCAAGACATGGGCAAGGGAGCCGTTCCGCTTGAACTATCGCTGATAATCCCTAAAGAATGTACGGGAAGAGAAACCTTTGCGCGACCGCGCCGGCTTGTCGAGCATGAGGTCCCCAGCCTCCCGCAATCATCAACGAGAGTGTCCCGCCATGACCTCCGCTTTCCGTTCCCGCATGTTCTGGCTCTGCGCGTCCATGGCGATGCTGCCCGGCTGCGCGCGGAAGCCTCTGCAAGTTGCACCCCCCGAAACGGTCAAGATCCCCGTGAGCAAACCCGTGGTTCGCGAGGTAACCGATTTCGTCGACTTCACCGGCCGCCTTGATGCCATTCAATCGGTGGACATTCGGCCGCGGTCGACGGGCTACCTCGTCAAGATGCCATTTGAAGAGGGAGCAGAGGTCAAGGCCGGTGATCTCCTCTTCGTGATCGATCCGCGACCCTATCAAGCCCAGCTTGACCAGGCCGTCGGGCAGGTCAATCTTTACCAGGCTCAGCTCAAGCTGGCTCGGACAACCCTGTCGCGCGACCAGGCGATCAACCGTATGACGCCCAACTCCATCAGCAGGCAGCAGATCGACCAGGATGAGGCCATGGTCGAGGAGGCTGAAGCACGCGTCAATGCCTATGAAAAGAATAAAGACGTCTACAAGCTTAACCGCGAATTCGCCAACGTGGTCGCCCCGATCAGCGGCATGGTGAGCCGCTACTACTTGACGCTGGGCAATTTGGTCAACCAGGACCAGACGCTGCTGACGACGATTGTTTCGCTCGATCCGATCTACGCCTATTTCGACATGGACGAACCGACCCTGCTGCGAATTCGCAAGGCGATCAACGAGGGCAAGATCCGGGCCAAACGTGCCAATGGCCTGCGTGTTCCCGTTTTCATGGGGTTGCAGGGCGAGGCCGGCTTTCCCCACGAAGGAACGATCAACTTTGTGAACAACCAGCTCAATCCGACGACGGGCAGCATCCTGGTGCGGGGCATCTTCTCCAATCCCAGGCCGCCGGGCGGCACCCGGCTGCTGTCGCCCGGAATGTTCGTGCGCATTCGCCTGCCAATCGGCGATCCCCATTCCGCCATTCTCGTGATTGACAAGGCCATCAGCTCCGACCAGGGAATCAAGTTCGTCTACGTGGTTGACAAGGACAACAAGGTCCAGTACCGCAGGGTCACCACAACCTATCTGCAGGATGACGGCCTGCGCGTGGTCACCGAGGGGCTCAAGCCGGACGAAATGATTGTTGTGTCGGGCTTGCAGCAGGTGCGTCCCCGGATGACCATCCAGCCGGAACTTGGTCCCATGCCGTCGCTTGGCCGCGATGTGGCCGGCGAGACGGCCAAGGCGCAGCCAACCATCACGCAATCACCGGCCGCGCGAACGACACCGGTGCCATCGAAGGGTGAGCAGCCGGCTTCAACGCGTGTGATTGCCACACCACTGAACGCGAGTCAACTCTCGACGTTCGCAGCACCGGGGACCGATCAGCCGGCGCGGCCGTCCACGCCCCCTCAGGACCAATCGAAACGCTGAGCGAGCCCTCAATGATCGCACGATTCTTCATCGATCGACCGATCTTCGCGACGGTGCTCTCCGTCGTGATCACGTTGATTGGTGCGATCGCGCTTGCCGCACTGCCGATTGCCCAGTACCCCCGGATCACGCCACCGGGCGTGGCCATCTCGATCAGCTATCCGGGCGCCAGCGCCGCGGTCGTTGCCGACACGGTTGCCGCGCCGATCGAGCAACAGGTCAACGGCATCGACGGCATGCTCTACATGTCGTCGCAGATGGGAAACGACGGTACCTACACGCTCACGGTGACCTTCGACATCGGCACGGACCTGAACTCCGACCTGGTGATGGTGCAAAACCGCGTGACGCTGGCCATGCCGCAGTTGCCGACGGCCGTGCAGAACCAGGGGATCACGATTCGCAAGAAAACTCCCGACATCTTGATGATCGTCAATTTCTACTCGCCCGACGGTCGTTACGACGATATCTACCTGAGCAATTTCGCCACGATTTATGTGCGTGACGAGCTGTTGCGGGTGTACGGGGTGTCGGACATCAATTATCTGGGCCAGCGCGATTACAGCATCCGTGCCTGGCTCGACCCTCAGAAACTGGCGGCGCGAAACATGACCGCCATGGACGTGGCCCAGGCGATCCGCGACCAGAACGTGGATGCGCCGGCCGGACGGATCGGCCAGTCCCCTGCTCCGCCGGGCCAGTCGGCACAATTACCCATCGATACGCTGGGCAGGTTGACCAATCCCGAGCAGTTCGGCGATATCGTCATCAAGGTCGACCCGGCGACAGCGGCCAACACAGCAGCACTCACGGCCGATTCCGTCAATTACGACGCCTACCAGGCAGGGCAGACCGCTTCGGGCCGGGGTGGTGGAGGAAGCGGGGGAGGCGGGGGGTTGATGCAGATCGACACATCGCTTGTCGATACCATCGGGGCCGCCGCGGGGAATGCGATCGGCGGAACTCTCAGCCCTCCGACAATCTCGCCGACGACCCGGCTGGGAGCCGTGCACGGAGCGGGCACGACAAGCACCGCGACGGACACGGCGTCAATGACGATCAGCAATATTACTTCCGTGATACCCGGCATTACTACCCAGGTGGGTGCCATTCTCAGCGGAGGAGGGACTACCGGCGCCGGAGGAACTACCGGCGGAGCAGCATCCACCACGCCGGGCACAAGCTCTGGCAGCGATTCGAGTGGCTCAGGTGGCGGTGGCGGCGGTAGCTCGGCGCTGACCAACACCCAGCGGATCGGCGGCGCTCTGAGCGCGACGGCAGTCGGCGCGGCATCCATGGGACCGCCCAGCCCTGCTGATGCCGTGGTCCGAATCCGCGATGTGGCTCGAGTCGAGATGGGCGCCCAGAATTACAACCAATCCTGCACCTTCGATGGCCACCCTTCCGTCGGTCTTTCCATCTACCAGCTCCCCGGAACCAACGCCCTCGACGTCGCCGAGCGGGTGCAGGCCCGGATGAAAGAGCTCAAGGCCCGTTTCCCTGAGGGAGTGGAATACAGCACCGCGTATGATACGACACCGTTCATCCGCGAGTCGGTAGCCGACGTTTTCGAGACGCTGCTGGAAGCCGTGGCCCTGGTCGGCATCGTGGTCCTGGTCTTCCTTCAGGACTGGAAGGCGATGATCCTGCCGATGATCGACGTGCCCGTCTCGCTGATCGGCACCTTCGCCGTCATGGCGGCGCTCGGGTTCAGCCTCAATAACATCTCCCTCTTCGGGCTGGTACTGGCGATCGGCATCGTGGTCGACGATGCCATCGTCGTGCTCGAGAATATTGAGCGGTTGATGGCGACCGGCCTTGATGTGCGCTCAGCAACGATCCAGGCGATGGATGAAGTGACCGGTCCCATCGTGGCGGTCGCCTTGGTGCTGAGCGCCGTGTTCGTACCCTGTGCGTTCATCGGCGGCATCACCGGCCAGTTCTTCCGCCAGTTTGCCGTGACGATCTCGGTCTCGACGATCATCTCGGCCATCAACGCGGTAACGATGACGCCTTCACGAGCTGTGATGATTTTCAGGACCGAGGAGGGCGTGAAACACGAGGACAAACGGCAAGCGCTGCCCTGGTGGTCCTTCGGCGTGGTGGGCGGTCTCATGACGGTCGCGTTCAGCTCGCGGTTTCTCGAGTTCACCGGGCTCGCCCTTCAGGCGAAAGAGCACTTTCCCTCCAGCGAGTACCTGCAATGGGCCTTCTGGTTCATTCCAGGGCGCTGGTCGGCGGCGTCATCGGGCGGATGCTGATCCGTCCCGTCAATGCTGTGCTGAGCTGGCTTTTCCGCGGCTTCAACAAGGGCTTCGACGCGGTGACCCATGTGTATGGCTGGTTTGTGGGTAAACTGCTTCACCTCAGCCTGGTCGTGCTGCTCGTCTATGGCGGTCTGCTGGTTGCAACCTACTGGATTTTTCAAAAGGCCCCCACCGGGTTCATCCCGCAGCAGGACCAGGGCCGGCTGATCGTGAACATTCAGTTGCCAGATTCGGCCTCACTGGAGCGCACCAAGGAAACCGTGGCGAAGATTGTCGCGATCGCGCGCGAAACGCCGGGCGTTGCGCATGTGGTCGCAATTTCCGGTCTCTCCTTCATCCTCCAGGCCAACAGCCCCAACTTCGCTTCCATGTTCATGGTACTCGACACGTTCGACAAGCGGCAGCGGCCCGAGCTGGTCGACACGGCGATCATGGCTCGGCTGCGCAAGGAATCGGCGCGGCGCGTCAAGGAAGCCAAGGTGACCGTGTACGGTGCATCGCCGATCCCCGGACTGGGCGTTGCCGGCGGGTTCAAGATCGTCGTCGAGGACCGCGGCAGCCTGGGTCTGGCTGGATTGCAGAGGCAGACCGACAATCTGGTCAGCAAGCTCCAGAGCCTGCCCGGACTGACCAGCGTGGCCACCCAGTTCCGATCGCACACTCCGCAGATCTGGCTCGATATCGACCGCGCCAAGGTCGCCAGCCTGGGCGTCTCATTCGATGATCTGAACAACACGCTCTCCATGTATATGGGCTCGCTGTACGTCAATAGCTTCAATTTCTTCGGCCGGCACTGGCAGGTGACCGTGCAGGCTGAGGATCGGTTTCGCGACCGGATCGAGGCCATCAACCTGTTCCAGGTCAGAAACAAGTGGGGGCAGATGGTGCCCCTGGGCACACTGGTCCAGCCGCGTGATATCGGGGGACCTATCTCGGTGACCCGGTATAACCTCTACCGGTCCGCGACGATCAATGGCAACGTGCAGGATGTCAGCACCGGTGTCGCCATCGCCGAAATCGAGAAAGTGGCCAGCGAAAGCCTTCCCCTGTCGATGAGAACCGAGTGGACCGAGCTGATGTTGTTGCAGATCCGCGCGGGCAATACGGCGATCTACGTCTTCATGCTATCCATCCTCTGCGTGTTCATGGCTCTTGCCGCCCTCTACGAGAGCTGGACCTTGCCCCTGGCCGTCATCCTGGTCGTGCCCTTGTGCATGCTCTGCTCGGTGGCTGGAGTCCTTTATACTCATCGTGATGTGAACATATTCGTGCAAATTGGCCTGGTGGTACTGGTCGGGCTGGCCTGCAAGAACGCCATTCTGGTTGTCGAGTACGCCCGCCAGCTCCACGAGCAGGGCCGTCCGATCTTCGAGGTCACGCAGGAGGCGTCGCGGCTGCGGCTACGGCCCATCCTGATGACGTCGTTCGCTTTTGTCTTCGGCGTCATACCTTTGATGATCGCCTCGGGTGCCGGGGCCGAAATGCGGCGGTCGCTGGGCACCGCCGTATTCAGCGGGATGCTGGGCGTGACGATCTTCGGCATCTTTCTGACCCCGGTCTTCTTCTACGTGATCCAGGGGCTGAGCGAGACCAAGCTGTTCTCGGCCGCTCTGGTACGCTGGATGGGTTCGGCGGTACTGGGCGCTTTAGTGGGGCTGGCGACCGGCTTCCTGCTGGCACAGCTCGGTGTGGCTCGCCAGTCCTGGGCGCTGGCGATCGGCGGCTTGGCCGGAGCTCTCGGCGGCCTGGCCATACTCGGGGTCCACGGCCAGATGAAGCCCAGACCGGCCCATGGCGAGCTCGATCACAACACTCTGGCGAACACCCGCGCACCGGACGGGGTTGAGGATCTATGATTCCTCGTTTTTTCATCGACCGGCCCGTCTTCGCCATCGTGCTGTCGCTGGTCTTCGTGTTGGCCGGTGGCGTGGCCGTGTTCACCCTGCCGGTGGCGCAGTATCCCGAGGTGACGCCGCCCACGGTGCTGGTGACCGCGGTTTACCCGGGTGCGAACGCAACCACGGTGCGGAACACCGTCGCGGCACCCATCGAAGAGCAGGTCAGCGGCGTCGAGAACATGTTGTACATGTCATCAACGGCCACCAACGACGGCACGTACAACCTGACAGTGACCTTCCGGCTGGGCATGGATACCGACATGGCCCAGGTGCTCGTTCAAAACCGGGTCTCGCTGGCGCTGCCGGTCATCCCGGCCCTGGTCCAAAACGAGGGAATTACCGTCAAGAAGATGTCCCCGAACACGATGATGATCGTCAACCTGGTGTCGCCCGATGGCCGGTACGACAATAACTTCTTGAGCAACTACGCGACGATCTATATCAAGGACGAGCTGGGGCGGCTTCCCGGCGTGGCAGGCATCACCTACCTGGGCCAGCGGGATTACAGTCTGCGGGCCTGGCTCGATCCCGAGAAGCTGGCCGCGCTCAACCTCAGCGCCATGGATGTGGTCAACGCCATCAGCCAGCAGAACGTGCAGGTCGCGGCGGGAATGATCGGTCAGCAGCCCGTACCCAAGGGCCAGCAACTCCAGTTGACCATCAACACCTTGGGCCGTCTCACCGAGCCGGAACAGTTCGCCGACATCATCCTCAAGGCCGGTTCGAATTATACACCCAGCCAGAATCTCACGGGTGCCTCCAGCCAGGGCACTCAAAGTTCACAGCTCTCGACAACCACCCAGACCGGTCCACAGCCGCAGGCCGTCGGCATCGTGCGTTTGCGTGATGTGGCGCGAGTCGAACTGGGCTCGAGACAGTACGACCAGTCGTGCACGCTGGATGGCAAACCGTCGGTCGCGGTATCGATTTACCAGTTGCCGGGCTCGAATGCGCTGAACACGGCCGCTGGCGTGTATGCCAAGATGCGGGAACTGAAAACGCGTTTCCCCGACGGGCTCGAATATCAGATCGTCTACGATACGACACCGTTCATCCGCGAGTCGGTCAACGAAGTCTTCAATACCCTGCGTGATGCCACAATCCTGGTCGGCATCGTCGTCCTGGTCTTCCTTCAGGACTGGAAGGCGATGATCCTGCCGATGATCGACGTGCCGGTGTCGTTGATCGGCACCTTCGCGATCATGGCGGCCATGGGCTTCAGCCTGAACAACCTGACGCTGTTCGGGCTGGTACTGGCGATCGGCATCGTGGTCGACGACGCCATCGTCGTGCTCGAGAACATCGAGCGGCTGATCGCCACCGGCCTGGATGCGCGCACGGCCACGATCAAGGCCATGGAGGAGATCACCGGACCGATTCTGGCCATCACCCTGGTGCTGAGCTCGGTCTTCATCCCTTGCTGCTTCCTGGGCGGCATCAGTGGCCAGTTCTTCCGCCAGTTCGCGGTGACCATCGCGGTCTCAACCATCATCTCGGCAGTCAATGCCTTGACCATGACACCGTCCCGGGCCGTCCTGATCTTCAAGACGGAAGAGGGAGAGCACGGGCACGAACTGAAGCGTGAAGCCCTGCCCTGGTGGTTTATCGGTGTGCTGGGCGGAATCGTGACCGCATCGCTATTGCAAAACCTTGCGGGAGAGCTTCTGGTCAGCCGCTTTGGCCTGGCTCATACCTCCGCCGCGGTGAATGCGGCCGAGGGTCCAAGCTGGATGTCCCGGGCTGCCTGGGTTGCGGCGTTTCTCCCCGGTGCCCTGGCCGGAGGACTGGCCGGCTGGCTGCTGATTGGGCCGGTGAATGCCGTGCTGGGCTGGCTCTTTCGAGGTTTCAACCGCATCTTCGACCGGATGACCCTCTCCTATGGCCGCGTGGTCGGCGGACTTTTGCGCGTCAGCTTGCTGGTCTTGCTGGTGTACGGCGCCCTCCTGGTACTCACCTACTGGCAATTCATCCATACCCCCACGGGCTTCATTCCTCAGCAAGATAAGGGTTATTTGCTGCTGAATGTGCAACTGCCTGACTCCGCGTCCGTCGAGCGAACGGAAAGTGTCATGGCGCAGATTGAAAAACTGGCGCGTGAAACACCGGGAGTCGCGCACACGGTCGGTGTGTCCGGTCAGTCGTTGATCCTGGGTGCCAACGCCCCCAATCTCGGGTCGATGTATATCCTGCTCAAGGAATTCGAACATCGGCACGGTCCCAACCTGTCGTCCGACGCGATCGCGGCGTCGCTTGAAGATCGCTGCCGCCGCGAGGTCCGCGATGCGGTTGTCTCGGCGTTCGGTGCTCCGCCGATCGATGGCCTGGGTGCGACCGGCGGCTTCAAGCTGATCGTCGAGGATCGCGGCAATTTCGGCCTCGCCGACCTCCAGCGCGTCAGTGACGCCATCGTGGCGCGAGGCAACAGAACAGCGGGGCTCCAGGGGCTCTTCAACAGCTCGCGGGCCAATACCCCCTGGCTCTACCTGGATATCGACCGCACCAAGTGCATGGCCATGGGAGTGCCCGTCAGCGAGGTCTTCAACACGCTTCAGGTTTATCTCGGGTCGTACTATGTCAATAATTTTAACGAATTCGGCCGGACCTGGCAGGTGAATATCCAGGCCGACCAGTTCTTCCGCGAGCACGGTCGCGATATCCGACAGCTCAAAGTGCGAAATGCCCGGGGGGAGATGATCCGGCTTGGCACCCTGCTGTCGTTACAGAGCATCAGCGGGCCGGTGATGGTGATGCGCTACAACATGTACTCGGCAACGGCCATCACGGGAAACGCGGCGCCGGGAACCAGTTCCGGCCAGGCAATCGGTCTCATGCAAGAGATCGCCCGCCAGGAACTCCCCCAGGCGATGGCGACCGACTGGACGGAACTTGCCTACATGCAAAACCAGGCAGGTCAGGCAGCCATCTTCATCTTCGCGCTGGCGGTCGCTTTCGTGTTCCTGGTCCTGGCGGCCCAGTACGAGAGCTGGTCACTGCCCCTGGCGGTCATCCTGGTCGTGCCGATGTGTCTGTTCTGCTCGGTGGCCGGCCTCAACCTGGTGGGAATGGAGGTGAATATTTTCACCCAGATCGGGTTCGTCGTCCTGGTCGGACTGGCCAGCAAGAACGCGATCCTGATCGTCGAGTTTGCCAAGCAACGGCAAGAAGAAGGTATCGACGTCCGGGAAGCCACACTTCAAGCCTGTCAGCTCAGACTGCGGCCCATCCTGATGACCTCATTTGCATTCATCTTCGGCGTGCTACCCCTGGTCTTCGCCTTCGGAGCCGGCGCCGAGATGCGTCATGCGCTGGGCCAGGCCGTCTTTAGCGGCATGCTGGGAGTCACTTTCTTCGGCATCTTCCTCACACCCGTATTCTTCTACTCGATCCGACGGCGTTATCGGCCCCCTCTGGCTGCCCATGCAGGCAAGCCGGCTACTGCCGACTCGAACGGCTCAGGGTGGAACGGACATTCATCATGAGCGTTCACAAAACGTAAAAAAGGGTGCGGCGGAAGAATCTAGAAGCTCGGCAACTTGCCATTGACCCGGGCGTGGGGTAAATTTGGGCAAGCCCGACCCTCGATTGACGTGAAGTGGAATCTTTCGCGCCGCAGTGTTCCACGTACCGGTGTGGAATTAACTTGCCGGTGGCGGGCACGTTACGTTACCTTTGATCAAGGATAGTTGACCATGCGGGGAGCATGACCAAGGCAAACCCGCCTCATCTCCGGGATAGACACGGTCCAAGCCCCATCCCTTCGTTGTCTCGCGGCGGCGACGCTGCGAGGGTGGTCGGCCGGCCGTCTTACTTTGAATGGTAGGATGGGACCATGACCTTTGTAGGTAAAATCCTCGTCATCGTCATCATGGCCTTCTCCTTGATCTTCTTGGGGATCTCCACGGTGGTCTTCACGACCGCAAAGAACTGGAGAACCGAAACGGAAGTGCAGAAGAAGAAGGTCAGTGAGCTCACGAAAAAAATCTCGGACTCCCAGGCCGCCGTCGATGCGTCGAAAAAGGACCTGGCGGCCGCCCAGGCGAATTATGAGGCACTGAGCAAGGACCTCAACAACAAGATCCAGGCCCAAGAGGCGCTCAACGCCAACGCGCAGAAGACCGTCGAGCAGGTCAACGCACAGGTGGCGACGGCTCAGAAGAACTCGGAAACGGCGCTTATCGATGCGGAAGCTCGGCGTAAGGAATCGCTCCAGCTTCGTTCCCAGAAGGAAGAAGTTGAGAAGCAGGCCAACGCGTTCAAGCTCCGGCAGGCCGAACTTACCGACAAGATCCGGGAACTCGAGCGGACTCTCGAGACAGCCACCAAGCACAACAACGACCTGCGCGAACGGGTGGGGAAGTTCTCTGCTTTGCTTCGACAGAACGGCCTGTCTGACGACATCAGCCAGGTCAAGGGGACGGAAAGTGCGCCCCCGGTTGTCGGCGAGGTCAAGCGCGTCGATCCTTCAAACCGGCGCGTGGAGCTCACGATCGGGGCCGATGACGGGCTGATGGTAGGTCATGAGCTGTTCCTCTTCCGGCAAAAACCACGACCCGAATACCTTGGAAAGATCACGATCACTTCCGTTGACCCCGATCAGGCCGTCGGCCGGGTCAAGGGAACCACGTATCAGGGCAAGAAGATAAAGGAGGGTGACCTTGTCTCGTCTACGATCAAGCCGCGGAGCTAGCCCGGCGACCCCCAAGGCCGCCCGTTCCTCAACGGCGGCAGCAGCAGGCCGCCGACCCGGCGTCTTTGTCCAGGCACCCAAGAGCGATATCTTCGTCGCCATGCTGGGAGTCGCCCTCGGAGCCATCCTCCTGGCCTGCCTGTTGATGCTGATGATCCTCTGGCGGTACGACTTCAAGGTCAACTCGAAGCTGGCGGCAAGAGACACCGGAGTCCGGACCCTGAACGTCGCGGCGCATCCCACGGCGATTGCTTACCCGGCGATCCACGCCTGATCTCCCTGGCAGACATCCAAACTCCGTCCGTTCGAACGGGCCTCACCTCCCGAGACGAACGGACGGTTTTGTTTCGCACACAATGGTCAGACTCGGCGCCAGGATCACGGTGCCCCGCCGCAAACGCCCGCATCCACCACGCTCGGTGCCGCGCCTCTGGCGGACGGAACGAGAATTGCTTATAACGAAGGCGTGATGATGCCGACGAATCGACTCGGTGAGAGGCCGGAGTCTTCGCGATCTCCTGTCAGACGAGAATACCATGGATCAGCAACTCGAGCTCTTCGCCGCCCTGGCCGCTTCATTCGCGCCCGACGAAGTCCGAAATCGGCCGCAGGGAGGAAGGCAGCTTCAATACATCACCGCACGGACCGTGATGAATCGCCTTGACGACGTGCTCGGCCCGGCCAACTGGTGGGATGAGTACATGCCCCTGGAAAACTCGGTGATTTGCCGCCTGACTATCCGACTGCCGGACGGCCAGACGCTGACCAAGTCGGACGCCGGCGGCTACGCCGGAATGGCAGACTCCGGCGATGATGACAAGAGCGGTTTTTCCGACGCCTTCAAACGCGCGGCCGTCAAGTTCGGGATCGGCCGGTACCTCTACCGCGACGGAGTTCCGCGGTTCGTTCACGAACACAGGCCCCATCCATCACTGGCCGCCGACCCGACGCAACATCCCAGCCGTGCTGCTCACGCACCCGTCCCGGTGGGGCCGGCTTCCTCCAGCACCCGGGCGACGGGAGATGGGGCGAGTCTGCCCCAGACCGGTAAGGCCCTCTTTGCCTGGATCAAGAAGCAGGACGAGCAACACGGGTTCGGTCTGCTCAAAACAGTCAGCGATTGGGCCAAACGCAAAGATTTTCCGGCGCACATGGTTCAGTGGAACGCCGAGCAGGTGCAAGCGGCCTACGCCGAAGCCCAGACCGCCATTCAAACCTTGCAACCGGCCCAAACCACGCCCACTCCCGCGCCTTCCCCGGCATCACTGCCTAACAAAACCAACGGCTGGAACGGCTCCAAGAGTCGCGACCGCGTCGCGGCCGCCGAGAATCCGCCTGCCGCTGGTTCCGAGACATCGCCGGCGCCCGTGCCAAGGCGGGAGCGCGAGTCGGCTCTACCCCGTCCCGGCAGGAACCGCTGAGTCGGACTGAAGCCGACCAGACCGGCCCGCGACACGATCCAGTCCCATCGCTTCCGCCTCAAGCCATACGTGACCGAACCGGACATATCATTTCTCTCCGGTGGCGTGTTGCGCCTCTCGCCGTGGACCGGGCCCGGTCTGAGTCGGCGGTCTGGGCGGCTGTACGAGAAAAATATCCGTCGTGTTCAGCCCTCGCCTGTGTAACCCGTCATCGGTGCAGCGGCCACGTTGCCGCCAAAGCGAGAAGCCCTTAAGTTGGCCGCTCGATGTTCCGAGCATATACCGAGTAACGCGTCGTGCCCAGCTTGACTGTCGCACCTGGCTCTAGTCCAAGGATGAGCGATGGCATCCGTATCTCTGGCCCTCATGTGGCATCAGCATCAGCCGTATTATCCCGATGACGTGGCAGGCGAAAACCCGATGCCCTGGGTCCGGCTTCATGCCACCAAAGACTATCTCGGCATGGCGCTTCACCTCGAGGAAGTCCCCGAGTTCCAGTGCACCATCAACCTGGTTCCCAGCCTGCTCACGCAGCTCGAAGGCTATGTCAACGGCGCGACCGACACGCACCTGACGATGTCACGCCGGCCCGTGGATGGGCTGGAACACGACGACGCCTGCTACTTGCTGGACAATTTCTTCATGGCGTTCGCCGATTCCATGATCCGCCCACACCTCAGGTATCACGAGCTCTACATGCTCCGCGCGTGGTGGGCGGGATCGGCCGACGATGCACTCAAACGGTTTCGCCCGCGCGATCTCCGCGATCTTCAGGTCTGGTCCAACCTGGCCTGGATGCACCCCCTGCTCTTCGAAAAAGATCCGGAGCTTGCCGAGTTCAAGGCCAAGGGACGGCATTACACCGAAGATGAGAAGCAGTGGCTGCTGGACAAGCAACGCGAGTTGCTCGGTAAGGTCATCCCCTTGCATCGCGCCCTGGCCGAACGGGGACAGATCGAGCTGACCACCACCCCCTATTACCACCCCATCCTCCCCCTGCTGCTGGACAAGAAGCTCGCCCGCGAGGCCATGCCCGACGTGGCCTTGCCGGCGTATCGCGAGGGTTATCCCGAGGACGCCGACCTCCATGTCCGTCGCGCGGTGGAAAGCCACCTGCGGCGATTCGGATCGGCTCCCCGGGGCATGTGGCCCAGCGAGGGCTCGGTCTGCCAGACCCTGGTACCGCTGCTGGCCCGGCATGGCATCGAGTGGATCGCCACCGACGAGGAAATTCTCGGCTGCTCGACCGGAGGCAAGGTCGGACGGGACAGCCGCGGCTACGTTCGCCATCCCGACCTGCTCTACCGCGCCTGGAAGCTTCGTGAGGGCGAGCACGACCTGTCCATCATTTTCCGCGACCATTCCATGTCGGACCAGGTCGGCTTCCATTACCAGCGCAGTCCGGGACCCAACGCCGCGGCCGATTTCCTGGGCAAGCTGCACGCCATCGGCGACGCCTGCCGGCATAACCCGGCAACACTGGTCTCGGTGATCCTGGACGGCGAGAATTGCTGGGAATACTACCCCGACGGCGGTGTGTCGTTCCTGCGCTCGCTTTACCAGGGTGCAGCGCGTGATCCGCGAATCCAGCCCGTGAGGGCCGGTGACTTCGTACGCCGGAACCCGCCTCAAGACGTCTTGCCCCGGTTGTTCGCGGGAAGCTGGATCAGCCACAACTTCGCGATCTGGATCGGTCATCCCGAAGACAACCGGGGCTGGGACGCAGTGCACGCAACTCGCCAGTTCCTGGTGGCCGAGGAGCGTACCGGCCGGCATGACCCGAAGGTGCTGGCCCGGGCCTGGGAGGAGATCTTCATCGCCGAGGGCTCCGACTGGTTCTGGTGGTACGGCGACGACCACAGCAGCGCCCAGGACAGCCTGTTCGACCACCTGTTCCGGAAGCACCTGCGCAATGTTTACACCCTGCTTGGCTGCGATCCTCCCGGCAACCTGTTCACGCCGATTTCTCAGGCCGGTTGCCACCGTCCGATCAACGACCAGCCAACGAGTTTCTTGAACGTCAAGGTTGACGGCCGGGCCACCTATTTCGAGTGGATCGACGGCTCACGGTATTTATGCGGTAACGATCGCGGCACGATGACGCTGGTGACCAAGGGGCTGCTCCATTGCGTCTGGTTCGGCTTTGACGCCGAGCGTTTCCTGATCCGGATCGATACCGAAGGCGGACCCGCCGCCGACCGGCTGGGCGAAGTCGAGCGGCTGCGTGTCGGTTTCGTCGATCCCTCCGAGCGTGAGATCGTCGTCGTGCAGCCGGCCGTTCGCCACCCCGTGGCCTACCTGAACCACGCGGGAAAGGCGCTTGCCAACGGCACAACCGTCGCCGTGGCCACCGGCCAGATTCTCGAGCTTGCCGTGCCATTCAGTCGCCTCGATCGCCAGCCTGGTGACGCGATCCGGTTCTATGTCGAGCTCCTCAAGGGCGAAACCAGCCTCGATCGCGCCCCCCGCGAGGGCATCTTCGAGCTCACCGTCCCCTCGGCTGATTTCGAGCGGATTCTGTGGCAGGTGTGAGGAATCGCGGCCACTCTTCAGAACGGAGTCCGAAGCCATGCCCGAGCTGAGAAAAGATCCGATCGTCGGCCGCTGGGTGATCATCGCCAATGAGCGAGCCAAGCGGCCTTATGATTTCAAGTCGGAGGTGCAGGAACAGGGCGAGCCCCGAGCTTGCCCGTTCTGCGAGGGACAGGAAGACAAGACGCCGCCGGAAATCATCGCCTACCGTGACTTCGGCAGCCGTCCCAATGGACCCGGCTGGCGAATCCGGGTCGTTCCCAACCGCTTCCCCGCGCTGAAGATCGAGGGCAACCTCAACAAGCGGGGCGACGGAATCTATGACATGATGGCCGGCATCGGCGCTCATGAAGTGATCATCGAAAGCCCGCGCCACCATACCAGCATGGCAACCCTCAGCGAGGAGAACATCCGGGAGGTTCTCTGGGTCTACCGCGACCGGCTCGTCGATCTCAAGAAAGATTCCCGCCTGGTTCATGGCATGCTGTTCAAGAACGTGGGCGAGGGCGGAGGCGCCGGGCTCGAGCATACCCATAGCCAGTTGATCGTGACCCCGATCGTCCCCATCTCGGTCTGGGAAGAGATGACGGGCGCCCTGGAGTTCTACAACTATCGCGGCCGCTGCATCTTCTGCGACATGGCCCAGCAAGAGCTTGCCGTCGAGAAGCGGATTGTCCTCGATTCCACCCATTTCACCGCGTTCTGCCCCTATGCCAGCCGCTTTCCGTTCGAGACCTGGATCGTCACCAAGAACCACGCCAGTCACTTCGAGAATATCCCCAAGCCGGGTGTGGACGACCTTGCCCATGTGCTGCGCCAGGTCCTCAACAAGCTGGAACTCGCGCTCGACCATCCGTCGTACAATTACATCATCCACACGGCACCGTTTGACCACGTCGAGCTTCCTCATTACCATTGGCATATTGAAGTGATTCCGCGGTTGAACAAGGTCGCGGGTTTCGAGTGGGGGTCGGGGTTCTACATCAACCCGGTACCGCCCGAGGACGCAGCGGCTTTCCTGCGCGAGGTGGAGCCGGGACCGTCCTACCCCGCGCCGCCGTTGTTCGAGCGAGGTGGCGCGAGCCGCCTGCAAACCGCGCTGGCCCGCAGTTCCTGAACCTCGACACGGAGGGATCGACGTCGAGTTGCCTCTCTTCTAGAATTCGTAATCTTTGCGCGTTCCGATCAATCGCCCCGCCACCCGAGAGCGGCCGCGAAAGCGGTCTTGGGTTCATGCCCGGCGTGGGAGACAATCGGAAGCGTCCCTCGTTTTCCGCAGTTGCATGCCGGAAGGCGACGTCGCTTTCGACAGGGGTCGAGGGCTCACACGAGGCTCGTTTATGTCCACCGTGCGCTTGATTCTCGCCTTGCACAACCATCAGCCGGTCGGCAATTTCGACGGCGTCTTCGAGGCGGCGTATCGCGACAGTTACGCACCCTTTCTGGAGTTGCTGGCAAGTTACCCGGAGATCCCGTTCGCCCTGCACACGTCGGGGCCACTCCTGGAATGGCTGGTCGAGCGCCACCCCGAATACATCGCCCAGGTTCGCGGCCTCGTGGAAACAGGCCGGGTCGAGATCCTGGGCGGGGGTTTTTACGAGCCGATCATGACCATGATTCCCCATCGCGACCGGGTGGGGCAGATCCGCGATTATTCGACCTACCTGGAACAGCTTTTTCCCACCAAGATCCGCGGCATGTGGGTTCCCGAGCGGGTCTGGGAACAACACCTGGTGGCGGCCATCGCCGAGGCCGGCATCGAGTACACGATCCTTGACGACTTTCATTTCCAGCGTGCCGGAATCCAGGGCGACGACCTCTTCGGTTATTATCTCACCGAGGACGAAGGCCGCTTGCTGAAGATCTTCCCGGGCTCCGAAACCCTGCGCTACACCATCCCGTTCCAGGAGCCGCACGCCACCTACGAGTACCTCCGCCGCCTGGCCGACCGGCGGCCGGGAGCCACGGTGGTCTTCGCCGACGACGGCGAAAAGTTCGGCTCCTGGCCCGACACCTTTGACCATGTTTACACACGCGGCTGGCTCAAGCACTTCTGCGACATGATCGTGGGTAACCGCGACTGGCTCGAGGTGACCACGCTGGGTCGGGCCGTGGACGCGACCCTTCCCCTGGGCAAGGTTTACGTGCCGGACGGCTCCTATCGCGAGATGACCGAGTGGGTCCTGCCCCCGGCGCTGCACCAGGATTACGAGCGAGCCAGGGCAAATCTCACTGCCAGTGCGCTGGCTCCTGAGATCGAGCAGTTCTTTCGGGCCGGAGGATTCTGGAGGAACTTCAAGGCGCGCTATCCCGAAAGCGACGAGATGTACGCGCGGATGCTCGGCCTTTCACGCCGCCTGGCCGACGCCTCGGCTCGCGAGGGGGCAGACCCCGACTATCTGGAAATCGCCCGGCGCGAGCTCTATCGCGGTCAGTGCAACTGCCCATACTGGCATGGTGCGTTCGGCGGGCTCTACTTGCCGCATCTGCGCAATGCGATTTATCACTGCCTGATCAACGCCCACAATGCCCTCGACGACGCCGAGGGCAAGGACGGCCCCCGCGTTGCTTTGGAAGTCGGCGACTTCAATCTCGACGCGCGCCAGGAAGTGAAGCTCGAAAACGAAAGCCTGGTCGCCCTCGTTCGACCTGCCCAGGGCGGGCACCTCTACGAGCTGGACGTCCGGCAAACGGCAATCAACGTGCTCGCGACGCTCCAGCGCCGGCCCGAAGCCTATCATGAAGCCATCGCCAAGGCGATCCAGGCCGAGAACGGCGAACGGCCCAGTGGAGACGCCCCGGCGAGCATCCATGACCGCGTCGTGCTCAAGCAGGAAGGGCTCGACCGGCTGCTCGTTTACGACCGGCATCCGCGCACGGCCCTCGTCGATCATTTCTATCCCATCGACGTGACCCTCGACGATCTGATTGCTTGCCGCGACGTCGAGCGTGGCGATTTCGTCATGGGCACATACCTTTCCCGAGCCCAGCGCGATCCCAGACGGGTCGCCCTGGTGATGGAACGACCGGGGCATGCCGACGGGCAGACCGTGCGAGTCAGGAAGACCGTCGCGCTGGCGGCCGGCTCGCCGGTGCTCGAAGTGCATTACGAGCTGTTTGACCTGCCGCGGGAGTCCTGCTTGCATTTCGCCGTCGAGCTCAACCTCGCCGCCATGGCCGGACACGCCGCCGATCGCTACTACTCCGACGCCCAGGGCGCCCGGCTCGGCGTGCTCGATTCCCGCCTCGATCTCGCCCACACCGAGGGCGTTTCGCTCACCGACGAATGGCTCGACCTGAATGTCGGCCTGAGCTGGTCACGACCGGGCGGCCTCTGGTGTTATCCCATCGAGACCGTCAGCCAGAGTGAGGGCGGCTTCGAGGGCGTTTACCAGTCGTCGGCGGTCGTTCCCCACTGGCATGTCACGGCCGACGAGACCGGACGCTGGGACGTCCTGATCCGCCTGGCCCTCGAGCCCTTCCGCCCCGCGGTGATGCCCCTGCCCCGACAGGATCAAAGCCTGGCCCGGGTCTGAGGAGTCAGCGGGCTCGCAAAACCAGCCCTTTCGAGCAGCCCCAGAGACGCCGGTCAAGCTCCAGGGCACAGCCTTTGTCCCGGGAGCCTCACCATGGCGAATCTGCCGAAGATCGCCATCAGCGAAACCACTCCGGTCCACGGTCGGGTCGCGGCCGTGCGACGGTCAATACGGTCAAGACGGTCGTTTCCTATATATATCTCACAGGGGATTACGGTGCCTCCAGGCACTCTTTTTCCTCTTATAATTTGCTTAAAAGAACCGTCACAACCGTCGCATTGTGCTCCAAGTCTTTGTGGGACCAAGAGATACCGCGAGCGCACGGGGCCTTTTGACCGTCGTTTCGACCGTATTGACCGTCATCGACCGTCGCTAGATAGGCCTCGGGTGGCCCTCCCCCTAGCGTGGGACGTCCAGTGCGGCGGGTCGCCCAGTCGCGGGATTCCCTCTCCTCCCTCGCCCTGCCGATTCAGGTGCAACCGCGTTAGCGGGGGAGAAATGCGGAAGAAAGGGCAAAGCGGGAGAAAGGGCAAAGCGGGAGAAAAAGCAAGAAACGAGGGCTCTGGAACGATGCCTGATGACTGGCTGCTTGATACCTGGACAGATGCACTCTCGATCGGGTCGCAGTTGCCCACGCTGCCGCTCTGGCTCACCGAGAACCTCGCCGTGCCTCTCGACCTCGAATCGAGCTACGAAGAAACATGCCGGATTCTTCGGATCGCGTAGAATGGACAGCCGCCTTGAGCATTGTTGTTTGACGCATTACAGCTTCCCCAATCGCTGATCGAGCCGCCCATGATCTGGCCCTTTCGCCGTGCCCAGAAACCGAAAGAGTCGTCCATCGCTCCCATCGATGCCGCACAGATTGTCCGCCGGGCGCGACGGCTGCGGTTTCGGGTTCGGCCCGAGGCCGTGACGCAACTGGCCGGGGCCTATCACGGAGCGCGGCCGGGCGTGGGTCTGACGTTTGCCGAGCTGCGCGCCTACGAACCGGGCGACGACGTCCGCCATCTCGACTGGAATGTCACGGCCCGCCAGGGCAAGCCGTTTGTGCGACGATTTGTCGAGGAACGGTCGCTCACGCTCTGGCTGGTCCTGGACGTCTCGGCCAGCATGCGGTTCGGCATGGAGGGCCGCACCAAGGCCGACCGCGCCGCACAGGCCGCGGCGCTACTGGCCACGGCGGCCGTGCACAATGGCGACCGGGTTGGCCTGCTGATGGTCAGCGATCGGATCGAGGTCGAGCTCGTGCCCGCGGGCGGTCTCCGGCATCTCTCGCAAGTCGTTCGTGCCCTGGTCGCAACTCCGACCACATCGCTGAAGACCCAGCTCGGCATCGGCCTCTCGCGGGTGCGGCGGACGGCCCGGCGGGCCATGATCGTGGTCCTCAGTGACTTTGATTCGGAGGAACCGATCACCCTCTGGCGCCGGGCCGCGCGGCGGCATGATACGATCGCCATGCGAATTGTCAACACGCTTGAGGAACAGCTTCCGGCCACGGGCTTGGTGGCTCTCGAGGAGGCAGAGACCGGCAAGACCCAGGTGATTGATTCGTCTTCGAAACGGCAACGCGACGATTACGTTCGGAGGGCCCAGGAGCGCAAGCAGGCGTTTCATCGCTGGTGCGCCAGCGCCGGGGTTGACGGGTTCACCATGTCCACCGAGGTCGAGCCGATTCTCTCGCTGATCGAGCTCTTCTCGCGCAGGTCCGCCCGGCGAGGTGCCCATTGATTCAAGAGAAGACACGGGTACTCGTTCCCCCCCGCCCCAACCTCGGCCCCGAGCCCTGGTCGGAAGAACGCTCGAGCCCATTTCCGATCGTGGCGGCCGGTCTGATCATCGCCGCGCTCTTGGCCTTGCTGATCTGGCTCTTCCGTCGCCGCCGCAAGCGAAGGCAGCGGGCCGTCCCGCCGATTCAACCCATCAGCTCGCTCGACAGTCCCGACGCCCAGCTCCTGAGCCTCGCCGTCCAGGCACGAGAGACCCTCGCATCCCGATTCGGCCCCGCCCTTCGCGCGAACGACCGAGGAAATCTCCAGCGACACCGCTGTCAAGGAAGCACTCGGCGAGGATCATTTCGCATCCCTGATCCGCCTGCTTTCCACGGCCGATCACTGGAAATTTGCCTCCCCACCCGAGAACGGCCGGTCGGCGGCCTTCCTCGAGGAGCTTCCTCGATGGTCAGCCTGGCAAACCGCCTTGCTGAGCCGACCCCCAGGCAAGCAATGACGGAGCGACCCGGTTTCGTCACGAAATCTCGGAGCGATCGTGGCTCAGGTTCCATCGCGATGGACATGAGAGTCTGGGAGGCATCCTCAACGGGTTGCCGAGCCAGTCCCGTGCAGCGTGCCGAGACGAGACATCCGCGGATTGAGGCGTTCTCATGGAATTCCTGGTATACCTTGGCGTTTTGCTGATCATTGGCTGCCCCATCGTCCTGCTGGTGCTCCAGTTTTCCATTCTGGGTAAGCAGAGAGAGACGATGGACCTGCTCAGGGACCTGGTGGGAGAGATCCGTCGAGAGTTGAGCCATGCCCGGCGCGACCGTGGGGAAGCCGGCGAACGGCCGTGCAGTGCTCGGAGCCCCAGCTCCAGTGCGGCCTCACACGCGGTTCCGATCACCGAGCTTGACGTCCCAGTGAGGCCGGGAGGTGAGCCGGCGATCGGTGCGACCGTCGTTCCGCCGTTACAGACGGCGTCGATGTCACGGAAAGCGGCGGAGCCGGAACCCACCCCCAGGGCCGAACGGCCGCGAGCCATTCCCAGGCCACAGCCTGCCACGCTCGCGGCAGAGAGCCTTCACCTCAAGCCTCGTCAGCCGAGCCGCTTCGAGACCGCGGCCGCGGAGATTCTGAGCCGAATTTTCAACTGGATCGTTGTGGGCGAGGAGCATCACCCTACGGGTTACTCGATGGAGTACGCAATCGCCAGTACGTGGCTTTTGCGGCTGGGGGTTGTGATCCTGGTGATGGGTATCGGTTTCTTCCTCAAGTATTCGATCGACAACGGTCTGATCGCACCATCGGGGAGAGTCGCTCTTGCCGTCATGGCCGGGGCCGGCCTGCTCGTCGGCGGAACCCGAATCCTGGATGGTAAGTACCACCTTCTGGGCCAGGGGCTGATCGGGGCGGGAATCGCCACGCTCTACTTCAGCATCTTCGCCGCGGTGAACTTCTATCACCTCATCGGCGTGATCACCGCGTTTGCCCTCATGGGTCTGATCACGATCAGCGCCGGGGCGATGGCGGTACGATTCAACTCCCTGTTAATCGCCGTGCTGGGCGCACTGGGCGGATATGGTACGCCGGTCATGCTGGCGAGCGGTGCGACCAACTTCCCCGTCCTCTTCTCCTACACTCTGCTACTGGGCTGCGGAATCCTCGGGATCAGCATCAAGAAGAACTGGCACCTGCTGAACTACATCGGCTTCGTATGCACCTACGGCCTGTTCCTTGGTGCCATGCCTTCGTACCGGCCTCAAGATTTCTGGAGTGTGATGCCCTTCCTTGCGGGGTTCTTCATGCTTTATTCGACGAGCCTCTTCGTGTTCAACGTGGTCAATCGGGTCAAGAGCACCTTGCTGGAGGTGATCGGGCTGCTGCTCAACGCCGCGATCTTTTTTACCGCGAGCTACTATCTCGTCGAGGGATCTTACGGCTATCGCGCGGTG
Organism: uncultured Planctomycetaceae bacterium; assembly: GCA_963797295.1. Classification (GTDB taxonomy): domain Bacteria; phylum Planctomycetota; class Planctomycetia; order Isosphaerales; family Isosphaeraceae; genus Aquisphaera. The sequence goes on along the minus strand of CAWCPP010000043.1, from coordinate 53,846 downwards.
GCCTTCGTCAGCCTGGGGCTGTGTGCGTTTTATGCGGCTCACGTCTCCTATCTTCTCTACCGCAAGGTCACCGACAGGGAGCTGATGCTGAGCTTTCTGGGTCTGGCCGCCCTGTTCCTGGGGCTCACGGTTCCCTTGCTCCTCACTCGCGAATGGATCACGGTGAGCTGGGCTATCCAGGGCTCGTGATGCTCTGGCTGGCCGACAAGCTGAAAAGTGAATTCCTTCGCCAGCTCGCCTTTCTCCTTTACGGGATCACGCTTTTCCGGTTCGGCTTCCTCGACCTGCCCAGCCAGTACCTGGCACCTCAGGCGGCCGGCATGGCCGTGTCGTTGTGGGCCTACGCGATCCACCTGGTCGAGCGGCTGGTCGTCTTTGGTGTTCCCGTCGCGTCCATGGCGGGAGCCCATTATCTGCTCAGGAAGCCAGCCACGGCCGCTCGCCTGGTGGTCGATCGGGCGAACGACGTGAACCAGTGGATCGGCACAAGCTCGGCGGTACGGGCCAGCCTGGCGGTCGCGATCGGCATGCTGTTCCTGTTCCTTCATCTGGAGCTGAACCGGAGCGCCGGATACCTGTTCCCGCCGTGCCGGATGGCCGTGCTGTCGCTGCTCTGGCTGGCGATCTGCTGGATTCTTCTCAGCGAGTACCAGGTCCGACGCAGAGAACCGGTACTCATGGCGCTGGGCGTCTTCGTCGCGGCCGTCCTGGTCAAGTTGTTTTGCTTCGACCTGAACTCCTGGAGCCTTGGAGAGACCATGCTCTACGGAGGCGGCTATTCATTCCTCGATGCCTCGATGCGGCTAGTTGACTTCGGTGCCATCGTCGGTTTCCTGATCCTGGCGTATTACCGGCTTGGCCACGAGAATTCCAGGGACTGGGTCCCCGCGCTCGCGGGTGGGCTCGCGCTCGGCCTGGGGTTTCTCTTCCTGACGCTGGAGCTCAACACGTTCCTCTTCCATTTCGTGCCTGCTCTCCGAGCCGGCGGAATCTCGATTCTCTGGTCGGTATTTGCCCTGGGGTTGATCCTGGCGGGCATCCGCCATCAGCACGGAACACTTCGCCATGTCGGGCTCGGGCTCTTCACCGTGGTGGGCGTCAAGGTGTTCTTCGTCGACCTGGCCAGCCTGGATCAGTTCTACCGGATCATCGCCTTCATCCTCCTGGGAATTCTGGTGCTCTGTGGCGCATTCCTTTACCTGAAGTACCGGCAGACCTTCGAGAACCAGCATCCTGAAGTCTCTGAAGAAGTCAAAGCATGAAACGATCCATGAGTCTGATCCTCGTTCTGTGTCTCTTGGGCTTGCAGCCCGGCCTGGCCGCCGAGCCGGAGTTTCGCTTCCGCAAGAACATCGACCGCAAGGCCGCCCCGGGTGAGGATCTCCTGGCGGTGGTTCTCGATCGCGATGTCTACGCGGCCACACGCGACAATCATGCCGACATGCGCATTCATGACGATCAAGGCACGGAAGTCCCTTACTTGCTGGAGCAGGCCAGCCACCGGCAGACCGAGCGGGTTCGTGAGGCTTGCCCCAGCGAGGTGATCGCGTTGCGGGACGTGGAAGGGAAAACTCTTGAAATCATCATCAAGCTCAAGGATAAAGCATCCAGTGCCGGCGGCCTGACCGTCATCACTCCGCTGACCAATTACGAGCACCGGCTCAGGGCTTTCGGCTCGCGGGACGGTCACGACTGGTCGATGCTCGTTTCGGATGGACTGATCTTCGACTACACGCGGTACATGGACGTCCGCAATGGCGACGTCAGTCTGCCGGCGAACGAGTTCCGACAGTTCAAGCTCGAGATCGAACAGGTCATCGACCAGCACGAATCACCTTTTCTGGAACTGCGGCAGACGCCCCGGGATGGCGGCCAGGCGCGAGGGATCGAAGTCAGTCAGATCGAGCGCCGCCCCTTCAGGATTGATCGAATCGACTTGTGGCGGACGGTCGAGCGGGACAGTGCCCTCAAGCCCAGGCAAACGGGCTACGCCCTGAACGGGTTCCAGATCGAGCAGGACGCTCGGGAGAAGGTGACACGAATCAACGTGCGGAGCCGTCGGGAACCACTCACGGCATTCACCCTCGAGACGCCGAGCCGAAACTTCAGCCGCGCTTTGAAGGTGCTTGTTCCGGTCACGGACGGGGTACGGACCGACTGGCGGGAAGTCGGGCACGGAACGATTCACCGGTTCCAGCTCCGAGGATTTCATAAGGAAGAGTTGACGATCCGCTTTGCGGAAAAGCGGAGCACGTCGTATCAGATCGTCATCGATAACGCGGACAATCCTCCCCTGGAGGTCACCTCGGTCCAGGCGGAAGGGGATCTCTATCGCCTGGTTTTCCTTGCGTCGGCGGATCGCCGTTACCGGCTCGATTACGGCTCTGAAACCGCCCGGCCGCCGCGGTACGATACCGCGGCCGTGCTGGCCTCACTCGGCCCGGGCTACCAACCGATCGAGGTCAGCCTGGATGGCCAGATGACCGTTCCCGGATACCGGAATGGAATTGGCCTGGGCAAGCTGCTCAACAGCGCGACGGTCCTCTTCCTGGCGATTGGAGTGATGATCGTTGTGCTGGGTTGGATTCTGATCCGTGCAGGCAAACAGATCAAGAAGCTTCCAGAGGCCGAGATTTAGCGACGCGGATATGGGGCAGATTTCCCGTGACCCCCGGTGTGGCGATTGCGCTAGAAGCTGCTGTCGACCACTAGAAGCTGCTGTCGACCACATCATGAGTCGAGAATTGAGCACCCAGAACATCAGTTCGGTAGGGAGCCGTTCGGAGTTTCACATGCCAGGTCACCGTGCCGGCAAGCTCGGCCAGCGCGACCGGCTCACTGACCACGATTGTCTCGGCCGTCTCTCCCGGTTTCAGGTTTGGAAAGAACTGGTCCTCGATGGACCATTCACTTTCGATCGCCAGACGGAACATCGCGATTCGCCGGCCGCCAGGGAGTTCCACGAAGGATTGATCGATCGCCGGGACCGGATCGCGCACAAGGGCAGGGTCCAGGGGAGCGAACTCATCTGTAGCCGACAGGTTGCGCAGTTCGAGCGTCATCACCAGTACGGGGGCGGTTTCGCGTTCGCCGTCGGCCGTCCCCTCGAGCCGCAAAAGATTGACGGGGCGGCATGTCACGGCAAGGGGGGTTACCTGGAGCTCGCCCACTCGCAGAGGCTTTCCCAGAATCGTTACATTCGGGGCGGGCAACGGCAGCGGTGCCTTGCCGACCGATCCGGCATTTCGGCCGGAAAGTCTCCCGTTGGGTCCGCCAGGTGGTTCCGAGGAACTGCCATGGTCCGCTCGCCACAGTCCCCGCCCGGTCCATAGAACGAAGCACAAAGTCAGGGTCAAGGCGCTGGCGTAGCTTGACACGAGCAAGAAAGGCCAGGAAATCCGGGGCTCCGGTTCTTCATCAGGTTGCTGGCTCCCGGCGCTGGGCGAGGTGGCTGGAAGTGACGTGGACCGTTGGTCGGGCAACGGAGAGAAGCGAATGTCGAGCTCGTTTTCGGATGACGAGAGCGAACCGACGAAGGCTCCTGGCTCGGGGCCGTCGATGTCCGACCGCGGTTTGCCTGGCTGATCCGAGGCGGGTTCGATTTCGCCTTCGGCCAGGTAAGGATCAGGAGAGGCCTGAGCCAGCAGCAGGCTCAGGTCATCGGCGCTCGAGGTCGTCGGCTTCACCATCTTGGAAGACAACGGCGATTCGACCGATTCCCCGGTGATCGAATCCGACTGCTGGCCGGCGGGGTTTGGCGCGTCGGGAAACGGCGTGAGGGGAGTCGAGTTGAGCGAGTCGGAGGACATCGTAAAGCACGCCTCATTCGACATACGGGCCGCAGTGATCCAGGTCGTGGCGGCTCGTGAAGCTGGGGGGTTCGTTCTTTCAGTTTGCCGCTGGCGACGGCTCGATCACGAGCCGGTGGCTTGACTCTTGCGCCGCAGCCAGACTGTGGTCCCGGTGCCCGCGGTGAGGTGCCTGGCCGCATCGCCATTAACGACTGCGACCTCGACCCAGCCGCTGCTTCCCGGCAGTGCCAGCAACGAGCCGGTGGCCTTCTCTCCGTAGGTTCTCGATAATCCCTCGATCCGTTCCCCGGCGATCTCCACGACCCAATCGTGCGCGGGATGATCGCCCAGGTGGCGTGTATTGAGGTTGGTGATCAGGTTGCCGAAGCTGTCACGATAAATGACCTCTCCCACATAGCTCGTGCCGTCGGCCATGGGCTCAAAATTGCGAAGCGTGATCAATTTGGAAACTGGGGGACCAAGCTCGGCCGGGTCGCCGCCACGAACGAGATGAGCCGCGGCGGGCGAGAGGATATCACGGCCGTGGAACGTATTGGAGACGACGCTCCGGCGCAGTGTCGGATTGGTGATCTCCCAGGCGCCCTGACTTGGCTGGTTCCGCGCTACCCCGGTGATCAGTCCGTTGTCGGGAAGAACGAACCACTGGTCGGCGAACCTGGCGGCGACCAGTCTGCGATCAAGTCCCACTCCGGGATCAACGACCGCCAGGTGGACCGTCTCGGAAGGAAACGCATCCACGATTCCGGCCAGCACGAATGCCCCTTCGAGGATGTTTTGCGGCGAAATCGTGTTACAGACGTCAATGATCTGTGTTCCCGGGACCAGGCCGAGAAGCACGCCCTTCATGGCCGCCACATAAGGACCGCCGATGCCGAAATCCGTGGTCAGAGTCAGGATTCCCGGTTTCATGGAACAGCCTCGTTTCTTCCGCCCCACACAACTCCGTCACGTTGCTTAGTTCAGTACTGGGCCTGCGTGAGGTGCCAGGTCAACGTCGTGTCGCCTCGTATGTCGCCGTGATTCGCGAGCTGATGCCCCCCCGAGGATTGAACAGACCGACGACCTTCATCCGTATCGGCTGGCACGAGGCCACCAGGTCGTCGAGGATGGTGTTGACCGAGTGTTCGTAAAAGATGCCGCGGTCTCGATAGCCAACGAGATAGAGCTTCAGACTTTTCAGTTCCAGGCAAGCTGCCGCGGGGACGTAGGTGATCACGATGGTCCCGAAGTCGGGTTGCCCGGTTTTGGGACAGACGGCCGTGAACTCCGGACAGGTGATCTCGATCTCGTACTCTCGACCCGGAAACTGATTGGGAAACGATTCCACCGCGGAAGGCATATCGGGCCCTCGTCGTCATCGGTCAAACACAAGCACAGTGCAACGGCTGACCCGGAACTGAGGTCGGCTCGCACAGGCACCAGTCCTTGATTCTATCCAGAATTGCCTCTGCCCTGTAGGTCGGCGTTTTGATTGTTCCTTGCGTGAAACGCTCGTCCTGGCCAGGACCGGCGGTCACGAACGTTGTGAAAAGAGGAAGACTGCGGTTTCGTGTTTGGGTTATAATGGTTCTCTTGTCCGGTTTGCAGGAACGCACCGATTGGCTTACCGAGGGTTCGCTCCGTTACACCCGACCAGGAGTTTCCCATGTCCCAGGGTCCGCGTCCCCGTCTCAACCTCGAGAATGTCGACGGTATCACCGTGGTGAGTTTTACCGACACCAAGATCGTGACCGAAGATCAGATTCAGGAAGTGGGCGACGAGTTGTACGCGCTGGCGGAAGACGGTACCAAGAAGAAGATCCTGCTCAACTTCGGCAATGTGCAATACTGTTCCTCAACGGTCCTTGGTAAGCTGGTAACCTTGAAGCGACGGATCGACGCCGCTAAAGGGAAACTCAAGCTCTGCTGCATCCATCCAGATCTTCTTGTTCCGTTCAAATTGACGGGACTCGACCGAGTTTTCGAGATCCATGCCGAGGAGCAAGGCGCTCTTAACAAGTACTGAGCGATAACCTTCCGCCAGTGTTCGGTCTGTATCGAGTTTGCCCGAACATCTTTTCCCGGTGGACTCTTGATTCCTTGGCACTTTCTGGTAAGTGTGGTTGTTACGCAGGGTTCTCGCTTCGGTGGGTTCTTCCGTGCTTTCCGGTACTGCGCCTGAGAGGCCCGCGTGCGGGACCGGCCTGTACAACATAAGTAGATTGGGTCTGGTGCGGTTCCCGTCCCCGACAGGAGTTTCCCGATGTCGCAAGGCCCTCGCCGTCTCCTTCGCCTGGAAAACGTTGATGGCGTGACGGTTGTCAGTTTTGTTGATACCAAGATCGTGACCGAAGAACAGATTCAGGAAGTGGGCGAGCAGCTCTACAGCCTGGTCGAGGACGAGGGTCACAAGAACGTTCTGTTGAACTTTGGCAACGTGCAATACCTCTCCAGCGCCGCGCTCGGCAAGCTGATTAACCTCAAGAAGAAGGTCGCAGCGGTCAAGGGCAAGCTCAAGCTGTGCTGCATTCACCCCGACCTGCTCGAGGTTTTCCGGATCACCCGGCTTGATCAGGTTTTCGAGATTTATCCTGAAGAGCAGTCCGCGCTCGATAAGTTTTGATTGCCTCCCAAACTCACCGACTCGCGCTCTGTCGTCGTAGTAATCATCGACACTGATCCCAGCCTGACGGTCTGCACCCGGTGAGGGAGTGGACCGTCCTTCGTTTTTACAGGCGACGGAGGAAATGGGCCGGTCCTGCGAGCCAAGCCGATCCCCACGAGACGATCAGGCGTGTGGGTCTGTCCAATCTGCATTGCGTTACATACTCACCGCTCATGAGCGAGCCCTCTCTGACACCGATGATGCAGCAGTATCGCGAGCTCAAGGCCCGCGACCCGGACGCCCTGCTGCTTTTTCGGATGGGCGACTTCTACGAGCTGTTCGGCGAGGACGCCGAGCGAGCCTCGGCCCTGCTGGGGATCGCCCTCACCACGCGTGACAGGGACAAGGGGGAGCAAGCCGTACCGATGGCCGGCTTTCCTCATCCCGCGCTCGAATCTTACCTGGCAAGGATTGTCCAGGCCGGTTTGAGAGCCGCTGTCTGCGAACAGCTCGAAGACCCGCGAATGGCCAAGGGCCTGGTCAAGCGGGATGTCGTCCGGATTGTCACACCCGGGACGTTGACCGACGAGGCCCTGCTCGACCCCAGAACGTCCAACTACCTGGCCGCGATTGTCGAAACCGGGACCAAGCTCGGCCTGGCCTGGGTCGAGCTTTCCACCGGCCGCTTCTCGCTGACCGGGCTCATGCGTCACGAACTGGCCGACGAGATGGCCCGCCTGAGCCCGGCCGAGACGCTGGTCTCCGAGCTGGCTGTCGACACCCCCTGGTTGCGTGCCTTGCGTGGTTCGTCGGCCCTGGCGGTCACGATACGCCCCTCGTGGGACTTCCAGCCCGAGCAGGCCCGGAAGGCCCTTTATGAGCAGTTTGGCACGACCACGCTCGACGGCTTCGGCATTGACGATCGCGCCCTGGAAGTTCAGGCCGCGGGCGCCCTGGTGGCCTACTTGAAGGAGACGCAGAAGTCGTCGCTCGGTCATATCATCCGACTGACGCCCTACCGCAAGGCCGATACCCTGGCTCTCGATGAGATGACGCGCCGCAGCCTCGAGCTGACGCGCACCCTGCGCGAAGCGAAGCGCGAGGGATCACTGCTCCAGGTCATCGACCGGACGGGCACGCCGATGGGCGCTCGCTTGCTGGCCGATTACTTGACCTCGCCCCTGACCTCGGTCGGGCTGATCGCCGAGCGGTCCGGGGCCGTCGAGGAACTGGTGCGTGATTCCGGCCTCCGCGGCGACCTCCGTGCCTTGCTTGGAGAAGGCTACGATCTGGAACGACTTGCCGCGCGTGTGGCCACCGCTCGGGCCACGCCCCGCGATCTGGCGGCCCTTGCCCGGACGCTGGCCCTGCTCCCCAAGATCAAGGCCCGGCTGACGGCCCGCCGGTCGACCCGGCTGACCCAGCTCGAAGGTGCTCTCGAGCTCTGTCCCGAAGTCAGGTCGGCCATCGAAGCCGCCCTGGTCGACGATCCCCCGCTGGCCATCAAGGAGGGCGGATTGATCCGTGCCGGTTACCACGCCGAGCTTGATCGGCTGCGGTCGGTCTCGAAGGACGGCAAAGGGTGGATCGCCCGCTACCAGGCAGAGCAAGTCCGTCGCACCGGCATTCCGGGTCTCAAGGTCGGGTTCAACCAGGTCTTCGGCTACTACATCGAGATCACCCACGCCCAGGCACAGCGGGCTGAGATCCCCTCGGACTACATTCGGAAGCAGACGGTCAAGAACGCCGAGCGGTACTTCACCCCCGAGCTCAAGGAGTTTGAGAACGAGGTCCGGACCGCCGACGATCGGGCGAGCGCCCTGGAGTACGAGCTGTTCACGACGCTTCGCGACCGCGTCTCGGCCGATTCTCCCCGGCTCATCCAGGCAGGCTCGGTGCTGGCCCAGCTCGACGTCCTGGCCGCCCTGGCGGAGCTCGCGGCTCGACATGGCTACTGCCGCCCCGAGCTCTGCGACGAGCCCGTCTTCGAAGTCGAGGCCGGCCGCCATCCGGTTCTCGATGCGCTCTTGCCCTCCGGCGACTTCGTACCCAACGACACCCGCCTCGGCCCCGACGACGGCACGATCGTTCTGATCACCGGCCCGAACATGGCCGGCAAGAGCACGTATATTCGCCAGGTCGCGCTGATCTCCATCCTGGCCCAGATCGGCAGCTTCGTCCCCGCGAAGCGTGCCCGGATCGGTGTGGTCGACCGGCTTTTCGCCAGGGTCGGAGCCACCGACGAGCTGAGCCGTGGTCAGAGTACCTTCATGGTCGAGATGACCGAGACCGCGAACATCCTGAACAACGCGACCCCACGCAGTCTGGTGATCCTCGATGAGATCGGCCGGGGCACCAGCACGTTCGACGGGATCTCACTGGCCTGGGCAATCACCGAGCACATCCACGACGCGATCGGCTGCCGGACGCTCTTCGCCACGCATTATCATGAACTGGTCGAGCTGGAGAAAACCAAGCCGCGGCTCCGCAATGCCAATGTGGCCGTCAGCCAGAACCAGGGCGACATCGTCTTCCTGCACCGGATCGTCCCTGGAGGCGCTGATCAGAGCTACGGCATTCATGTGGCCAGACTTGCCGGTGTTCCCACCCCGGTACTCGAACGGGCGCGCGAGATCCTGGCATTCCTCGAGAAGCAGCATGGTCCCGACCCCGGCCTTCCCGAAGGCCCGATCCGCCGCAAGGTCAAGAGCGGCCGCGCTCTTTCCGGCAGCCTCTTTGCAGCCCTGCCCGACCCGCTGCTCGTCGAACTTCGAGAAGTCGACCTGGCCCAGCTTAGCCCCGCGGAGGCTCTCGAGCTGGTCAAGCGCCTTCGCGAGCTGGCGGGGTAGACCTCAGGACCTGGTGCGGAAGACCAGAAGGTAGGGGACAGCCGGGCGGCGGTCGCGATCTTTGAAGCCGTTGAACCGGCCCGAGTTGATCCAGGTGGCGTACGTTTTTCCGGGTTGCAACTTCACGGGAAGAATACAGGTCTGGCGATCATCAAGATAATGGATGTCGCCCTTGACGTCGGGAAACGTATTTTTGGAGGCCGTGCTCCACGACCAGCTCTTGTCCATCATCGGCTTCGAGAATGTGACTCGGATTTCCGTCAGGCTGGGATCAACGTCGACAGCGCCGGAGATTGGGACGGTCTTCACCACGACGGGAGGTGAGTTCTCGATCGTCACCTCGTCGGTCGCATCGGCCGGTCTCTGGCGCGACGAGGAAGCGGGGCGATCTCTGCCTCCGGCTTGCGGATCGAGGGAAGCCAAGGTTACGGTAGGTCCTGCATCCGTGTCGCGGCTACTCTCAATGTGTTGCGACGGCCGGTTTATTGCGGGTCCCGACTTTTCGGGATCGCCGGAAAGCGCCGAGGCCAGCAAGCCACGCGACAGCAGCCCGGCTGTTCCCGTAATACCCACGATCACGGCCAGGACTGCCCCGCCGGCCTTCATTCGGTTCCAGAACATGGATCTCAACGCTCCTTTCATGAAGTGATTCACTGCGCCCCCGGCTCCAGCCGGAGACGCCAGGCCATTGGCCGCCCTGATACACTGGTCAATGAGCTGCACAGGCAGGCGAAAGGAATGACCTGCGGGAATGACGATTCCGATCAAGTCTTCGGGCGTCTTCCAGCCGCGGCGTTCCAGACGCGACCGGAGCAGCGAACGGCCACGCGACAAGCGTCCGCTCACGGTGCCCACGGGCCACCGCAAGGCGCGGGCGGCTTCCTCATGGGTCTTCCCCTCCAGGTGGCAGAGGACAATCGGCAGACGATACCGGGAGGGCAGACGGTTCAACTCGTCGTGAAGCTCGGTGACATGATCCGGCGAGACCCCACTGATGCTGCTCAGGTTGTTCCTTACTCTCGAGTTGCTCCGTCGTGCCTGACCGCTCCTTGCGGCGTTCTGACCGCGCCTGATGAGCCACGCGCCATGCGACTTGATAGAGCCACGGCCCGAGCGAACCGGTGACCTTCAAGGAGCCGGCTTTGCGGATCAAGACCAGGAAGGTGGCCTGGAACGCATCGTCCGCGTCATGGGCCTGAGCAACCAGTTGACGGCAAACGCCCCAGACCATCGCTCCGTGTCGATCGAGCAAAGCCCGGATGGCAAGATCCTGGGCTCCATCACGACCCCGGACCACCAGCTCGAGGAGTTCGGAATCCGAATACCCAACCGCGGAACCGGCAGCCAGGATCAGTTCCAGAGGCGGACGCAACTTTTCGGACATGGGCGCGGACATCGACAGGTCATCCTCAGGCATACCTCGTCACCGACCAGTTCAGAAGAATAATGTGTCGGGATGGCCTGCCCCATACAGATTTCTTGGAAGTCCATGCTGGAAATTCATTTACGTTATCACTGCTGCGGCTCCGCCGGGGGTTTTCGGCGCAACTTGAATGGCCTTGCACTGACTCCCCTGGACCACTTCGCCAGCTTGAGGGTGAAAACAAAGATCTGGTCGCCCTGCTGCACCGAGATGTAGTTCCCGAAAAACTCGGCACGGGGCTTTTCTCTGTCCGGCAGGCTGAGCACGTCCCATTGCCCTGGCTTGGCACTGAAGGCGTAGAAGTTGTTGCCTTCCTGATAGAGCGCGCAGCCGAGCCAGAGGCCGGGAGAGATCTGCTCCTTGACCGGCTTGAGCAAGCGCTGAGGAACCCATTCTCCAGTCGTGGCGCTGAAGGCCGCGATCTCGGTAATGGTCTCGCCTCTCATCGCGAGAGCCAGCACATCAAAACTCAGTTGCGGGGTTGCCGTCTGACCGGCCGGCAATTGATATCGCTTCCATTCGCCCGTTCCGGCCTCGCTGCTCATCGCGGCGTATCCCTTGCCGTCGGCTGATTCGACCAGGAGGATGGACCCCATCCGGTGAACCGGGATCGGATCTTGAGGGTCGGCCATGTTCGGACCGAACCTTCCGCCAAGTCCGCCCGGTGGCGGCGCAACCGGTTTGGAGGTTCCGGGATTTTGAGTTGGCAGGGACGTGGGAGTGACGGGGGCGGCAGTTGGCTTCGTCACGGCTTGCGGCGGTGTTGCGGCTCCCTCATTGGCGCCGCGGATCGCGGGCACCCAGCCGGCTCGAAGACCGAACGCGCCGGTCACTGCGGCAGCTGAGACGAGGACGAGGGCGGCTCTCTTCAGGGTCTGGATGAACATGGCGTTCAAGACTCCTTGAGTCAGTGTCAGGACAGAAGTGGAAGTGGATATGCCCGCGCCGGAGCCAAGCGCGGCCTTGATCGTGAGTTCGGCAAGGCGAGGCGGCAGCGTCGGAATGGTCTCGCCCGGGAACCGGGCGGCGAGCATTCCGGCCGAGGCCGTCAAACCGCGCCGTTGCAGCCGATCTTTGAGAAGCTGACGCCCGCGCGACAGCCGGCCGCTGAGCGTGCCGACCGGCCAGTCGAGCATCCGTGCCGCCTCCTCGTGGCTTTTCCCCTCAAGGTGGCAGAGGACGATGGGCGAGCGGTACTTCTCGGGCAGCCGGTTCAGCTCCTCGTGGAGCATCGGCCGGATCTCCCACGCAAAGGCACCGCTGGCCGGATCGTCCGCGGCCGCTTCCAGGTCGTCCAGCTCTTCCAGGTGATGACGAGCCACCTTTGACCTGGCCCGGATCGCCGTCCGGTAGGCGACTCCGTAGAGCCAGGGGCCAAGTGATTCGTCAACCCGGATGGATCGGGCCTTGCGGACCAGCACCAGGAAGGTTGCTTGAAAGGCGTCGTCCACGTCTTGCGGCCGCCGCAGGATGTGGCGGCATACGCCCAGGACCATCGGACCGTGCCGGCCAAGCAGAGCCTCGAAAGCCTGCTCGGCAGCCGGTCCCTTCGTGGTCGTGAACCGTCTGACCAGCTCCGCGTCGCTCAGCCCCGAGACGGTTCCGGAATCCCAGAGTCGTTCCAGGTGCTGGGCAAACGGACGTGACTCTCCCGTGGCCATGGGTCACTCCCGAACGATGGCTGGTTCTACAAGGATCAGCGCTCCACTTCTTACATGCAGCCTGCCAGCCGCGCCATACGACTTTTCTTGAGAACATTGTCGGATTTCCGGTTGCCCTGGCCGCGTGCTGTCAGTTTCACCGTGCTTTCTTGCCGAATTCCTCGGTTGCTGCCTTCCGGAAGGCCTCATAGCTGGTGCCGCCGTTGCCGGGGAAGCCGGCATGCTGAACCATGAACACATAGATCAGGCCATGATCACGCTCGACCGACATGCCGGTGGAATACGCACCACCGTGGCCGAAGGAACCGCCGCCCGTGGCCCAGCCCAGGCCGTAGCCCTCCTTGAGTGGCTCGGGAGTTTGTTTGCGGGTCAGTTCGGCTACGGCGGCCCGGGACAGGTAGCGCTTGCCCTCGAAGACTCCTTCGTTCAAGATCATCTGGCAGAACCGCGCCACATCGCGGGCTGTCGAAAACAGGCCGCCGGCAGGCATGGGCTGGCGGGCACGGTCGTTGAGCGGGTACTTGAGCTGGGTGACGATCGTCTCCTCGAGACCGCTGCCGTTCTTGCCCGGCTTGTACGACTTGGCGAGGCGGGAGAGTTGCTCGGAATTGGGCCAGAAGGTGGTATCGATCATGCCCAGCGGACGCAGCAGCCGCGTTTCCAGAAACTCCTCGTACGGCATGCCGCTCTTCACCTCGATGATCCGGCCCGCGGTGTTGATGCCGGCGTTGGAATACTGATACTTGGTTCCCGGCTCGTACTGTAGCGGCGACATCGCGTAGGTCAGGGCACCGACACGGAGCGGCAACAGGTCGAGCGTGGGCTGCTCCGCGGCCGAGGAGAATGCCATGCCGCTGGTATGGCTGAGGATGTCGCGGATGGTGATCGGCCGTTTCGGGTGCTTCAAGAGCTGGTGATGGCTGTCCTGTTCGACGGTCAGCCACTGGTTATGGAACTCGGGAAGGTACTTCTCGACGGGATCGTCGAGTGCCAGTTTGCCCTCGTCCACCAGCATCATGAACGCGGTGGCCGTGATCGGCTTGGACTGCGAGGCGATCCAGAAGAGGGCGTCGGCCGCCATGGGCTTGCCCGCGGCGATGTCGGCGTAGCCCACCGCGTTCTGGCTGAGAATCCTGTCCTTGTCGGCCACCAGCGTGACGGCACCGGCCAGGCAATGGCTATCCACCAGAGGTTGCAAGGTCGCTGAGATCGCCTTGGAAGCCGGGGGCGACTCCTGCGAAAAGGTGGTGGGTAGGGATACGTGCGCGGCCGCCAGGACCGCCAGCAGGCAACTCCGCCGAAGAACGGCTGGCATCATGATCGATCCTCTCTTCGTTAGGTGCACGAGGTGGGTTCGTTTACGTTCGGCGAGACTCGGTCTAGAATACCATCATTCTGGGAGGCGATCTCTGCCTGACCGAGGCGGGATCGGTTCGGGAGGTGATGTCGATGAATGACGATGTGAGCAAGGAATTGAACGACCTGGAAACGCGTTGGCGGGATCGCGAACGGGAATGGGCCCGCAAGCTGGGGCGGCTGCGGCTGGGAGTGGAACCGCTCGAGGAGCAATTGACGCGCTATCGTCGCACGACGTGGGCGCTTGCGATCGTGCCCGGCATCATCGCGCTGATGTTCCTGACCCTGTTCACCGTTTTTGGGCGGCCCGACATCGGCTTCGTCGTGATCGTGATCCTGTTCGTGCCGATGATTCTGTTCGCATGGAGAGACTACGTGCGGCTCAAGCGCAAGGCCGCTGCCTATCTCGAGGAGCGGGCAAGGCACGAGGAGGAGAGAAAACGGCTACTGAAGAGCGTGGCGCAGGATTCAATGAAGTTATAATGGGACATGAATGAGCGAATTCTGTCCTCACGACAGATGTTCAGCATCGATCCGGGAGGTCGTTCACTGCTCCGGCACGCCGGCCAAAGCGTCCTCAAGGATCTGTGCGGCGATCTGCATGGGGCTGATCTTGCGACCCTCGGCACTGGCACGTTCCGCCAATCGAAGCAGACGCTGCCGAGTCGCATCGCTCATGGGAATCTTGGGGTGGCGGACCCAGCTTGGATCGCTGGGCCGGCCCGCCCGCTTGCCCTCTCCCGGCACTAGACGTGCCTTCACGCTCTCGATATTCTTCGCCAGACGTGCGGCACCAAACGCACCGCCCCCGCTTTCGGACACCCGGCCGATCACTCTGGCTCCGAGCCGCTCAGCGATGAGGTTGATGTTTTTTGCCATGTCGCTCACCTCCGCTTCTTCCCCTTCGTATGCCGTGGCCTGGTGGGTTTCTCCAGCGGGAAGCTGATTTCCAGGTAATCGCGGTCGATGACCAGGCCGATGGCTCCCTGCCTGGCCTCGCGGCCCATTCGATCAAGGAACGCCTTTAGCTCCTCGGCCTGGTCCTCGATGGTGTGTTCGCTGGTGTAACATTGGATGACGACCGGCTCGTCGAAGAGGAGTTTGCCGCCTTGGGCATCATCACGCCACACGCCTCGACCCTGCGGGAAGGCGGTTGCCCCGCCGAATAGCCTACCGAGTACCGACAACGCTTCCTCGACCCAATAGCCCTGATCGATACCCTGATCAGTGCGGTCCCGGCTGGGGATGAACAGCACGAGGAGCGTGGACGACCCTTTGCTTGCCCCGAGTGCCTTGGCGAAATCGGCCATGCGAGAAGACCTCCGTTTCTTCTCGCTCTAGTATGGACTTTCTGGGCAGAAAATCAACCCGGGACAGTATGCAGCCACTCTCCATCGCGGCCAAGGAATGTCGATTCTGGTCGTTGCGAGCACTCGCATCACCAGTTCGAAGCCGCGACACCCGCGCCGACGCAACCGGCCTCCTCGTCATCGAGCTCGCTGTCGACGCCGGGGAGCAGCCCATCGGTCCACTCCTCGGCGTCGGCCACCGACGACTCCAGCTCGAGCCGCAGCCGTTTGCGGGCGGTGTGCAACCTGCGCTTGATGGTTCCCAGGGGAACGTCAAGCTCGTCGGCGATCTCCACCAGCGACAGCCCGCGGATGTAGAAAGCGATCAGGCTCTCGCGGTCGAGCGTCTTGAGGCGTCGGAGAGCCACCCAGAGGCGCTCGGCACGCTCGCGCGTGATCAGCTCGTCAACCGGCTGCGCAGCATGCCCGCAGGCCCCTTCCAGGACCGCCGTTTCCACGGTCGCTGGCGCAACCCTTCGAGTCGCCCGGTTGATGGCCATCCGCACGGCGACCTGGCGCAGCCAGCCGGCGAACCGCTCGGGCTCGCGGAGCTGGTGAATCCGTCGCAGGACGTGCAGGAACACCTCCTGAGTCAGCTCCATCGCCTCGCTGGCGTTGCCTAGCCGGCGGAGAGCGATGGAGTGCACCGTCGGCTGAAACTGCTCGACCAGCCGGCCGAAGGCATCGCGGTCCCCCACTTGCGCTCGCTGGACCAAGTCCGCGACCTCGGTCCAGCCCCAACTTCGAGTCTCTTCGATTTCCAGAATCGCCACGGAACCCACCTTCCCCACCTCCGGGGATCAGCCCGATTTTCTCCATCGCGATCGGCCGCTCCCGCGGCCGTGGAAACGGGGAGATCATCGGGACGGCATCATGAGCGTCGAAACGTCGCGCTTCTCGGTCGGGTTCTGCTCGGATCTGGCGATCGCGGTGGTGTCCACGACTCGTTCGATCCGTGCTGACGACCCTGGCGCGGCGACGGTGTCTCTGCGCGATAGCGGCTCTCGGTACGGGACTGGTTGGTCCAGCCACCAAGATCACCGCGGTGCCCTTCGCCTGCTCATGCGGTCACGAATGCGTCGCTCGCACTGTTTTGATCCACGAGACCCTCGGGAATCGTGAATCCATCAGCTTGACCGAACGCAGATGGCGTGACGTTATTCGCCCGGCGCGGGACTCAGGCTGTGGCGGCTGCCGCTCTGACGGCAACTGCCGACCCTCGTGCTTGCCGGCTGGCGAACTTCCTTTCCGGGCACTCGATCCTGGCCGCCAACGCGGACCGGGACTTGATCGGGTGCTCACCGGGCTTTGTCTTTTTCAAGGACCAAGCCTGGCTCGGTTTGGATCGTGCGCTTTGCTGGCAAGTACCGCGACTCGGTTCCTGGCCGCCACAACGTATGGGTCGTTGCGTCGAGCCGGGAATGATCGAGTCTGGCATGGGTGGAATGTCGTAAGTCTGTGACCTGAATGAAGGCACGACATACCACACCATGCTCTGGCGCATGGCATCATGATGAAAGTGACGGATGCGCAGGTTCGTATCGCCATTGTTGACGCTCGCGTTGAGGACGAGCGCCCGCGTCCCGAGGTTCAGCCGGTTGGTAAGAGCTGACAGCGTCAGGTTATTGCGGTTCAACATGGCGAAACCCTCACATCCGCCTGAAAAGGCGGGATCACGTTGTGAGGCTCTGATCCGTTTGCGAGAGTGGTTCGCTTCAACTCCGGCGCATGAAGCCGGAACAGAGCGGATTCTCGGATCGCGGCCTCACGGGGGGAAGAACGTCTCCTGAACGTCCTCTGGTCTCAATTACCGAGTCATGGGTTCCAGTCTGGCTCCCGAGATCTCGATGCGACCGGACACCGTGCCCGGCCGGTCTAACGATGCGACTCGGGCTCAAGAGCGACCTGCTCCTGTGTGCCTACACCTTGGCTACGCTGACCCGGAGTCACAGTCATAGACATCGTATCGCGTCTTCTTGTTCGCGCGAAATTGGAAAAAAAGAAAAAAGACCGCCTCGAGCCCCGGTCCTGGTCTGGCTCCGACGCAAAATGTGGAGAAAACCGTGATGTCCCGGTGTACCATCGGCGCCCGCTTTGCACGTTAAAAGTTTGTGGAAACGGCCCGCACTCTTGTCTGTATCGGGCCCAACCAGACACTACAACAAGGAGCGCCTTCGTGATGACAACGACTCCAAGGCGATCCACCGTGATTGGGGTATTCGAGGACCGTGCCCACGCGGTGGCTGCCATCAAGAATCTGTATCAGGCGGGTTTTGTCGACAATCAAATCGGGATCGCCGGGCGAAATGAGGAGGATGGCACGACGGTAACGGGAACCAAGTCTGACGCCGACCAAGGCTCCACCGCGCCGTCGAGCGCCGCGACCGGGGCGGTTGCCGGTGCCTCTCTGGGCGGGCTGATCGGGCTCGGAATCACGGTAGGCATGATTCCAGTCGTCGGGCCAGTCATTGCAGGCGGCACGCTTGCCATCATCCTTGCTAACACCGCAGGTGGCGCAGCGATAGGCGGGGTCTTCGGTGCGGTGACTGGCGAAGGCCTCCGCGACATCGATACCGAGTATTATGAGCGCGAGTTTGCGGCCGGACGCATGATCGTGACTGTTAACGCGGGCGACCGGGCCGATGAAGTGCTCACGATCTTCCATCGCAACGGCGGTTTCGACCTCGACACGGAAGCCTCTCGACCCAAGCTTACCACCGCCACCGGGGCAACCACGGTGCACGCGGCCACGGCTACCGGTGTCACCTCGAGCCCTTACCCGCAAACTCCAGCCGAGGTCCCTGCGTATAACCCCCACGATGTCAACATCGACTGAAGCTGAATCCCCAGGGGAGCGTCCCGGAGAAGTGCTCAGGCTTCAGTGCCCGTTGCGTCGATCGAGGTGACCGTCACGCAACGGGTCCTTTGATGCTGCCCGATCCAGGGATAATTCGTCACGCCTTGAGAGTTACCTGTCGGACTTTTCGTGTTCGTCCATGGCAGGCAAGGCTCTGTGCATGATGGTCAGAAACTGTCCCCGATGAACCAGGTCGAAGCCCTGATCTTGAAAAACCGCAATATCGAAATCTTTGTTACGAACGAAGATCCACTGGAACTCGGGGCCGAGCCGGGGAAATCCGCGTGGCTTGTTCTGCTCAAGTATGTAGCTGAAGAGATGCTTCCGCGACGAAAGCGGTGCGGTTACCTCGTAAGTGGCGAGAACGCCTTCCTCAGGCCCGACCTGGCGAATCCAGTACCAGACGGCGTCTGCCTCGTCAGCCTCGATCGGCCGGGGGACATGGGACATTCGGCCCGATAGATCACGTAATCCCAGGCCGCCCGCAATCGCCGCCGCAAGCCAGACCAGGACAATCAGCAAAGAGCCAGCCTGGCGTTGCTTCAGCCAGGTGCCGAGTCGTGCGTAGCCGACGACTCCCGAGGCGAGAACCATCACGACGGGAAAGACCGTATAACGAACGTGGTGCCACTCCTCGGTCGCCAGAAACCGGATCGCCCAGCGGCCGTTGCACAGGCTCCAGATCCAGGGCACGGCGAGAATCGCCACGCGAGGTGCCAGACAGGCGAAAACGGCCCAGGCCGCCAGCCCATAAAAGAGCATGTCGGCCGAGGTTTCCAGAGTCTGCAAGATCGTGGCCCGCGGCCCAAGAAACTGGTCGATGAATTGCCGCGGAGCGCTGGGCGCAACCATGAGCTTGAGATAGCCAAGGAAACCGAATAGAAACCAGGCCAACCCGAGTGCGAACAGTGCCTGACGCCATTTCAGGGTCCTGCTCAAATCCTCAGACTGGCGTGGAGGCAGGAACGCGAAGGTGGCGAGCATCACGGCGAATTCTTGCCGGCAGGCCAGCATTCCTCCTACGCCCACCGCGGACAGGCCCAGCCGGCGGCTGCGAATTCCCTGGACGGCCCAGAGCACGAATGGCATGGCAAGCTGAAGTTCGCGAAAGTCGTTCCAGACCAGCGGCCACAGCAAGGGCGCAAATGGCACCAACGCCGCGGCCGAGACTCCAACCAATTCCGAATTTGACTCGGAGCGAGCCAGCGTGTAGGCCGCCGGGATGACCCACCAGAACATGATGTTCTGGATGATAAGCAGGGTGCGCGGATCGGGGTAGATCGTGTAGAAGGGCGCCAGAGCGAGCCGGATCGGCGCCAGGTAATTCATCTTCCAGACCGAAGGCCCCTCCTCGGCATAGGACGCGGCCGGGCGAACCGAGATCTGACCGTCCCCTTGGGTCAGGGTCCAGAACCACTGATTGTAGTAGGCCAGATCCCACGACCACCCGGTGCGGAACTGTTGATACCGCTGCAGTGCCTGCGCGGCCGTCACCGCTGTGAGCGCGGCTGTCAGACTTGCCACCAGCAACCACGAGACGAGTCGATGATTGGAATTCATGGATTTTGTATGAGGGAGTGCGACTGGAAAAACTACCACCCTGTGGCATGACGAAACCGTTCAGCGAGGCGGCGGCATTCCCGGATTGACGGGGTTCCGCGGAGGTTCGCCCAGCAGGATGCGCCGGACCTCCTCGGCCGTCTTGGTCCGCAGCTCGATGAAGCCTTCGACGCTGTAGAAAGCCGAATGAGGCGTGAACAGGATGCCGGGATGATCCCGCAGCCGGGGGTTGTCGAGCGGCTCGCGTTCGACCACGTCGAGACCTGCGCCGGCCAGGTGCCCCGAGTCCAGTGCGTCGAGCAAAGCCGACTCATCGATGCACGGGCCTCGCGCGGTGTTGATCAGGATCGCACCTTCGCGCATCCGGGCAAGAGTCGTCTTGTTGATCAGATGATGCGTCGTCGCGTCGAGATAGCAATGCAGGCTGACGAAATGGCTCTGCTCGAGCAGTTCGTCGAGTGAGTAGACACGGCGAATCCCTAGCGCCTTATCCATGCCCTGACGGAGGTACGGGTCATGGAAGACGACGTCCAGCCCCAGGGCCTTGGCCCGGATTGCGGTCGCGGTGCCGATCCGGCCGCAGCCGATCAGCCCGAGCGTCTTGCCGCGCAGCCGGGGCGTGCCGACAGCCGACTGGTAGTGCCAGGTACCCGAGCGAATCGCCTGATGGCAAGGTACAAGCCGTCGCGCCAATGCCAGCAGGAACATGATCGCGTGGTCGGCGACCTCCTCGGTTCCATAGTCGGGCACGTTGCAGACGATCACCCCGTGGCGGCCGGCCGACTCGAGATCGATGTTGTTGTAACCTACCCCGGCGCGGACGACGCACTTGCACCGGCTGGCCCCGGCAAAACTGGCTTCCCCCAGACGGGGAATGTCATGATAGAGCATGATCGCGTCGGCTCCTGGCAAATGCTCGGCCAGTTGATCCTCGTGCGTCGCCCGGCAGAGCACCAGCGTGGCAATGTCTTCGAGCACGGGCGACTCGACCGAAGACTCGTCAAGAAAGTCGGCAACAAGAACCGTGAACCGCCCGTTAGTGGGCATGGCATTCTCCCATGAACCAGGCGACCCGGAGCGTGGCGCAAGATATCAAGCCAGTCGCAAGCTTCCGCTTCGAGGTCGCCGTCCGTAATTCCGTTACCAATGTATCGCCACCGGATCGCTCAAGCCATTTCCTTGCTAGCCGAAACCATCCGAGCCGAACAAGAAACGTTCCCAGGCCATGTCCAATGGCCAATTCCTGCACGCCCATCGGGCATGTTAGAATGCGGGCTCAACGATGACCCCGCCCTGGAGAAGGCCGCATGCTGAAGGTTATCGAATGACAATCGCAGCCGGCCAGCGGAGCCATCTTCCCGATCCATAACCGACCTGACTGACCCGTTTCGGCCCCAGAGCAAGCGCCCACGGGTCGGCACGAAAGGAAGACTTACGTGGCGATCTCCCCACTCGCGGGTAAGCCGGCCCCGAAAGAGATGCTGATCGATCCCGTCCGGCTCGAACGAGAGTACTTCGAACGCACTCCGGATCTCAGCGACCGCAACCAGCTCGTCAGCTTCGGCACGAGCGGGCACCGTGGCACACCACTGCATGGCACGTTCACCGAGGCCCACATCCTGGCCATCACCCAGGCCATCTGCGAATATCGCCGCGGCCAGAACCAGACCGGTCCGCTTTACATGGGAAAGGATACCCACGCCATGTCGGCCGCGGCCCAGCGTACGGCGCTTGAGGTCCTGGCAGCCAACGGTGTGGAGACGGTCATCCAGCGCGACGACGGCGTGACCCCGACTCCCGTCATCTCGCGAGCCATCCTCGTTCACAACCGCGGCCGCACCGACCAGCTTGCCGACGGCATCGTGGTGACGCCGTCGCACAACCCCCCCGAGGATGGCGGCTTCAAGTACAACCCGCCCAACGGCGGCCCCGCCGACACCGACGTGACGAAATGGATCGAGAATCGTGCCAACGAGCTGTTGAAAGCCGGCAATGCCGACGTCAAACGCATCCCGTATTCCAGAGCCATCAACGCGAGCAATACGCACCAGGAAGACTATGTCCTTCCCTACGTCAACGATCTGAAAAACGTCATCGATATGGAGGCCATCCGCGCAGCGGGGCTGAAGCTGGGTGTTGACCCGCTAGGCGGTGCGGCGCTGCACTACTGGGAACCGATCAACGAGGTTTACGGCCTGAACATCGACGTGGTGAACCCCAAGTTGGACCCGACCTTCTCGTTCATGACCGTCGACCACGACGGCAAGATCCGGATGGACTGCTCCAGCCCGTATGCGATGGCCGGGCTGGTCAAAATCAAGGATCGCTACCGCGTGGCGTTTGCCAATGACCCCGACTCCGACCGCCACGGCGTCGTCACGCCCTCGGTGGGGCTGATGAACCCCAACCATTACCTGGCTGTCGCCATCGGCTACTTGCTCACGCATCGCCCCGGCTGGCCGGTGCGGTCCGCGGTCGGCAAGACGCTCGTCAGCAGCAGCATGATCGACCGGGTCGTGAACAAGCTCAAGCGCACGCTCTGCGAGGTGCCGGTGGGCTTCAAGTGGTTCGCGCCGGGGTTGTTCGACGGCTCGTTCTGCTTCGGTGGCGAGGAGAGCGCGGGGCGAGCTTCCTGCGGCGCGATGGCACGGTCTGGACGACCGACAAGGATGGACCGATCATGGACCTGCTGGCGGCCGAGATCACGGCCGTGACCGGCAAGGACCCCGGCGAACACTTCCAGCAACTGGCGGAGGAGTTCGGCATACCTTACTACACGCGGATCGACGCAGCGGCCACGCCCGAGCAGAAAGCCCGGCTGCAAAAGCTCTCACCAGAAGCCGTCAAGGAATCGGAGCTGGCCGGCGAGCCGATCACGGCCAAGCTCACGCGCGCCCCCGGCAACAATGCGGCCATCGGCGGCCTCAAGGTCACCAGCAAGACCGGCTGGTTCGCCGCCCGTCCCTCCGGCACCGAGAACATCTACAAGATCTATGCCGAGAGCTTCAGGAATCAGTTGCATCTGGATGCGATCGTGAGCGAGGCCCAGCAAATCGTGAACAACGCCCTCGAGTCGTAGGGCACCGCTTGAAGCACGCACAAATCGAGAACAACGAAAGGATGATCGATGACGTCCCACATCGAGCCACTGACCAGCCGCCCCGCATGGAAGACCCTGGAGTCGCACCATCAACAGGTCGCCGGCCTGCACCTGCGAACGCTGTTTGCCGACGATCCCCAGCGCGGGGAGCGGATGACGGTCGAGGCCCTGGGCCTCTTTCTCGATTACTCGAAGAACAGGATCACTGATGAAACGCTCAAGCTGCTGTTGCAACTGGCCGAGGAATCGCGGCTGAAAGAGCGGATCGAAGCCATGTTCGGCGGTGAGCGCATCAACGTCACCGAGAACCGCTCTGTCCTGCACGTGGCCCTGCGCGCTCCAAAAGGCGCGTCGATCGTCGTCGATGGCGAGAACGTCGTTCCTCAGGTTCACGCCGTTCTCGACAAGATGACCGGTTTTTCAAACCGTGTCCGCACCGGTGCCTGGACGGGACACACCGGCAAGCGGATCAAGAACATAGTCAACATCGGCATCGGCGGCTCCGACCTCGGTCCGGTGATGGCCTACGAGGCGCTCAAGCAGTACAGCGACCGCTCGCTCACGTTTCGATTCGTTTCCAATATCGACAGCACCGACCTCGTGGAAGCAACGCTCGATCTCGATCCGGCGGAGACGCTGTTCATCGTCTCGTCGAAGACCTTCACGACGCTGGAGACCATGACCAACGCCCAGAGTGCGCGGGACTGGCTGCTGAAAGGCCTGGGAAACGACGCCTCGGCCGTGGCCAAGCACTTTGTCGCGGTCTCGACCAATGCCGCCAAGGTCTCCGAGTTTGGCATCGACACCGCCAACATGTT
Source organism: uncultured Planctomycetaceae bacterium (assembly GCA_963797295.1). GTDB lineage: Bacteria > Planctomycetota > Planctomycetia > Isosphaerales > Isosphaeraceae > Aquisphaera. The sequence goes on along the minus strand of CAWCPP010000043.1, from coordinate 30,477 downwards.
CGAGTTCTGGGACTGGGTCGGCGGCCGCTATTCCATGGATTCGGCCATCGGCCTGTCGACCATGCTGGCGGTCGGTCCCGAAAACTTTCGTGCCTTGCTCGACGGCTTCCACCAGATGGACGAGCACTTTCGCACCACTCCCTTTGACCACAACCTTCCGGTGCTGTTGGGGCTTCTGGCCATCTGGTACAACGATTTCTTTGACGCCCAGACCGTCGCCGTTTTGCCCTACGAACAATACTTGAAGCGGTTTCCGGCGTACCTGCAGCAACTCACGATGGAGAGCAACGGCAAGCATGTGACACTTGACGGCACGAAGGTGGACTACGAGACAAGTCCGATCTACTGGGGCGAACCCGGGACCAATGGCCAGCACTCGTTCTACCAGTTGATTCACCAGGGAACCAAGCTGATCCCGTGCGACTTCATCGCGTTTGCCCAGACGCTCAACCCCCTTGGCCAGCACCATGACATGCTGATGGCGAACGTCTTTGCCCAGGCCGAGGCCCTGGCCTTCGGCAAGACGGCCGAGCAGGTCAAGGCCGAGGGCACGCCCGACTGGCTCGTGCCCCACCGGGTGTTCGAAGGGAACCGGCCGTCGAATACCATCCTGGCCGAACGGCTCACCCCGGAAACACTTGGCAAGCTGATCGCCCTGTACGAGCACAGTGTCTTCACCCAGGGCGTCATCTGGAATATCGACTCGTTCGATCAATGGGGCGTCGAGCTGGGCAAGGTGCTGGCCCAGCGAATCATCCCCGAGCTGGAGCGCAAGGACGAGCCCAAGCTGGCCCACGATCCGTCAACCAACAACCTGATCCGCCGTTACCGGAAGCTGCGCGAGCTGGCACGCTGACTGCATGCCCGATAGAGCCTCTAATTCCTGAACAAGGAGCCACACATGCAACTGGGGATGATTGGTTTGGGCCGCATGGGTGCCAATATGGTGCGCCGTCTCCTCAACGGCGGGCACGAATGCGTGGTCTTCGATCTGTCACCGCAAGCCGTGGCCGGGATGGTCCAGGAAAAGGCAATCGGGGCGTCGTCGCAACAAGAATTTGTGACGAAATTGCAGAAGCCGCGAGCGATCTGGCTGATGGTTCCCGCGGCGGTGGTTGACAAGACGATCGCCTCCCTGCTGCCGCACCTTGAGACAGGCGATATCCTCATCGACGGCGGCAATTCCTATTATGTGGACGACATCCATCGCGCCCGGGAGCTTGCGCCTCGAGGCATCCACTATCTTGATGTCGGAACCAGCGGCGGAGTGTGGGGTCTGGAACGCGGGTATTGCATGATGATCGGCGGGCCGGCCGAGGCCGTGCAGCACCTCGACCCGATCTTCAAGACTCTGGCGCCCGGAGTGGGAGAGATCTCCCGAACCCCGGGGCGAGACGGCAAGAGCAGTACCGCGGAAATGGGTTACTTGCGCTGCGGGCCATCGGGAGCCGGCCACTTCGTGAAGATGGTGCACAACGGCATCGAGTACGGCGTGATGGCCGCGTATGCCGAGGGCCTGGCGGTCTTGAAGAGCGCCAACGTCGGCAAGCGGCAGCACGACATCGACGCCGAGACGACACCGCTGCGCGAGCCCGATCTTTACCAGTACGACCTGCCGATTCCGGACGTGGCCGAGGTCTGGCGGCGCGGCAGCGTGATCGCCTCGTGGCTGCTCGACCTGACCGCGGCGGCACTGGCCGCAGATGACGATCTCTCCGAGTTCGCGGGCAAGGTTTCGGACTCGGGCGAGGGCCGATGGACCATCAAGGCGGCCATCGACGAGGCCGTTCCTGTCCCCGTTCTGAGCACGGCGCTTTACGAGCGATTCTCGTCGCGCGGTGAGGCCGATTTTCAGGACAAGCTCCTTTCCGCCATGCGGTTCCAGTTCGGCGGCCACCGCGAGAAGAATGCCTCGATGTGACCCGGTCCGTTTTGCCATCGCCTCGTCAGTCGCCGCCGTCGCGCATTCGCGATCTTCCAGCGATTGGAAGATTCTCGCAAAAAAAGGTTGGAATAAAGAGCCAGCCTCCTGGCACTACCAGGCATGCGAGACGAAGGGAGCCGGGTTGATGGCCAGTGAATCTGCGAATACTGTTGCCTTGAAGCAATTCCCCACCCTCTGCCACCTCGGTGTGGTCGGGAACCTGTCCGACGGGCAGCTTCTGGAGTTGTTCCTGGCGGGAACCAAGGAAACTGCGGAGACGAGTTTCGCAGCCTTGGTCGACCGCCACGGACCGATGGTTCTGCGGGCCTGCCGACAGATCCTCGGTAATCCGGACGATGCGCAGGATGCGTTTCAGGCCACGTTCCTCGTGCTGGTGCGGCAGGCAAGGTCGGTACGCAAGCGCGACTCGCTGGCGTGCTGGCTCTACGGCGTTGCCCAGCGTGTGGCACGAAGGGCTCGAGTCGACGCGGCCCGGCGTCAGGCCCACGAGCGCCGATGCGCGGCGACGGCGAGGGAGCAAGACATGGCCCCCGAAGATGACCCGGAGTGCTGCTGGACGGAATTGCATGACGAGCTCAGCCGACTGCCGGAGAGGTACCGGGAATCGGTCGTGCTCTGTTATCTGCAAGGCCTGAGCACCCAGGCAGCCGCCCAGCGGCTGGGCTGTCCCCAGGGAACTGTCCTCTCCCGTCTATCCCGGGCGCGCGATCAACTTCGCAAGAGGTTGACGCGACGGGGCGTGGCCGTACCGGCCGGGCTGCTGACCGCAGGACTGGCCACGGAAGTGGCCAGGGCGCGCCGTGCCTCCCACCCTCGCACGTGTTGTCATCCAGGCTGCCGTCGCTTCCACCCTGCGCCAGGCCGCGGGCTCGGCAGCGATCTCGGCCACTGCCGCCCAGCTCACGCAAGGAGTTCTCAGAACCATGTTCTTCACGAAATTGAAGATGGCCGCAGCGACTTTCGTCATGGCCGCCGCCCTGGCGACCGGGGCCGGGGCACTGCTCGTCAAGACACCGGTGCCAGGGCCGCAAGCGACTCAAGTTGCGACCGAACCGACGCCCACGGCTCAACCTCCGACAGAATTGAACAAGTACCCCGCCCTCCGCGACAGCACCGCCGTACCCAAGAATCTCGCCTGGAGCCTGGTACCGGCCGGGGAACGGGTTCAGGTCTTGGAGATGCTCGCTGCAAGATCCAAGGCGAATTTTGAGAAGATCAAAACCTGGAAAGGGTCGTACAGGCTCCTCCAGCGGTTCCTTCTGGACCAGAAGTTTCTCGCCTCCTTCCCCACGGCATCGAAGAAGGTCGAACCTCTCATCCAGGAATTCGACTTCACGATGAAGTTTGCCCTGGACAACGCCTCCGGAAGCATCTACCGCGAGCGCGAATCCAGAAATCTCCGGTACTTGAAGCCGGGCACAGACGAGCCCGCCATCGGCCCCCCCATGGGTCCTGATACTCGGTCGATCGTCACAGCGAACCAGTCTCTCGAGTTTGACCCCGAAGGCTCTCTGTACCGCGATCAATTACCTGGCCATCCGGAGACCCTCAACCGGCACTTTGCTGTCCGCCGACCCTGTCGTGAAGGGCAGTGCCGGAGATGGCACCGACCCGCGCGGGTACTTCCCGGATTGGCAGTGGAGAGAGGCTGAGTATCATGCCCGCGTGCTGAGCGGCCGATTGAGCGAGAAGGAATTCAAGCAAATTGCACGCAACTTGACACTCAGCCAGGCCGAAGGACCGGGCGGCCGCTGGTACTGGGAGCAGTTGCGATCCCAGGGTGTCGCTGGCACGAAAGTCCAATACTTCACGACGGTCTGGAGTCCGCAGGCGGGATTCAACCCCGTCATCATGTTCACGTCCGAGGAGCAACCTGATGGCAAGGTCGAGGGCAGAACGGAGTGGCAATGGAAGGTCTTCAATGGCACCTATGTGCCCGTGAGTTTCAAACAGGTGTCCTCTCCGAGTAACCCTGATGAGAGTGCACGTCTCCTGCACGAGGCGACGCTCGAAGACTGCGTGGTAAACCAGCCCCTCGGCCCTCACCAGTTTGATTTCGAGGGGCTCGGCTTGAAGGACGGAGACGAGGTCGTGGACATCCCCAGCAGCAACGAGAGCAGCAAGTATATTCTCAGGAACGGGAAGCTCGTGACAGTCAAGATCTCCGACCCGTAGGAGACTGCCCTGAGCCGCGCCAGAACGTCTACCGCACCGCGTTTAAATCCGTAGATCCCGGCAACATCACCACCCCATCGGCCTGCCGTGCGACGAAGTACGGCAGGCCGATGCCGTTGACGAAAAATTTCACGCCGTTCCACTGGTTGCTTTTCAGGTAGGACTCGAAGGTTTCTCCCGGCGGCAGGCGGTAGATCCGGCGAAACCCCTGAAGCATCGCATAGCTTTGCTGAGGGGCGAGCGGGATGCGGCCCTGGCTGTCGGCGAAGAAGACATCGCAAACCAGGTTGGTCAAGGCAATCGTGCCGCGAGGGCTGGTGAAATGGGCGTCGCCAAGCTCGTTGTAATTCACCGACTTGCCCGTGTTCTTCTCTTCAACGTGCACAACAATCCGGACTGGTGCTCCGGCATTCGGCGTCATGCCGTTGGCCTTCAGCTTGGTATTGAGCTCGTTGGTGATCGCCTTCCGGAACGCGTCATTGTTCTTGGGCGGACCGTTCAGCTCGAGCTGGACCGCGACCTCCATGCCGACCCGCAGCGAGGCGTTGACCGCCGGATCGTTGACCATTGCCACGACGCGATTGACGTTTGCTTCAGGAAGTGCCAGCGGTGTCAGGGCGGCGCTCTGGTTCATCACTCCGGCCACGAACCAGTGACGGCCGTCGGGACCGCCCGCCGATACGCTAGGGCCAAAATAGGACCAGATGTGCGACCGCTTCTCCAGGTCCACGAGAATCCGGCCATCCAGCAGTACGCTGTTCGCTCCGCACGACTCGATCACGGCATGATGAGCGCCCGGTGCGGAGCTGATGGTCATGGGGATGGGAAAGTCAGCGATCACCTTGCCGGTGGCCACATCCCAACCAACGACCTGCTGGCCGCCGATGAGCGCCACCAGCCCCGTGCCGTCGGCCTGAAACGCAGCGCCCTTGAGCTCAGCCTTGCCCGACGTCGCCGAGGCCGGCGCCTGCGCCTCGCCCACCAGCTCGCCGCTCTTGGGATTGAAAAATCGGAACGTGCCTCCCTGATACGCGGCCAGGAAGTTGCGTCCGGGGCTGAGCACCGGCGCCGCTTCGCAGGCGCCTTCGATCACGTAAACGGCCTTGCAATCGGGAAGCGACCAGAGGACCAGTACTCCCGCCCGGTTGACCGTCAAGACTTGGTCGCGTGACAGAAAGTTTGCCCAGATCACAGCCTTCTCGTCGTCGGATTGCTCCTTGTCGTAGGGCCTCATGCCAGCGACGTGGCCCGTGTCGGACGTCGAGTAAACGTCAACCCGGCGATGGTCGCGACTGTCGAGCGTCAGCACCCGGGCACCGTCCGGGCTAAGGGCCACGGGATCACTCAGACCGCTGAGTTCGGTGCGGCCCAGGCTCTTGCCCGTCACCGTGTCGAACCGGCTCAGCCGCCGTGGCTTGCCCTCGTTCTGGTTGGGGTCAAACAGGTTGACGCCGCCGGGAATGCTCACGAGCCCGACCTGGTGACCCTCCTGCCCCGTGAGCAAGAGGCCAATCGCCTCGTTGGCCTGGATCTGTGCCGGGATCGACCGCCGGATCTGAGACGTCGCGGTTCGGGGGCCATCGGCCCGTATCGACCATGCCGGAGCCGCGCCCGGGATTGTGACTTTCCGAGCCCCGGTGCGATCGGCTGTCTTCAAAGGCGGCAAGGCCGCATCGGCCGCGCTGCCGCCTTGCTCGATCAACTTGGCGGCCCTGGCGATGGTCTCGGTGGGCAGAGTGTAGCTACGGACGACGCGGTTCTGAGCTTCGCCGACGGTGATGAGCACCAGGTTCTTGCCGAGGACCTTCCGCGGCCCCTTGTCCGCGCCTGGCGTGTCGCTGGGGATGGTGAAGGTCTTCTGTCCGGACGAATGGTCGATCACGATCGAGCCAAAAAGCAGCCAGCCGGACCTGTCGGTGAGCCAGTTCAAGGCGATGCCGTCGAATCCCAGGGCGCGCCTTGATCCCGCTCTTGTCGTCATATTTGAACTGGTGGGTGAGCCGGCCGGTCGCCACGTCCCAGCACAGGAGGTGCGTGCCGAACGAGTCAAACACGCCGGCAAGCTCGGCACCGTCGGGCGAGAACGCCAGGGCCTTGCAGTTCAAATCAAAGTTGTTGTTCTTGGGAACCGGTGCCTCGCCGACCTTGCGGCCGGACTGGACGTCATAGACCCAGAACGTGCCCGCTCTCTCTCCGACCATGGCCAGATAGTGTCGGCCCGGACTCAGAATCACCGATTCCTTGTCCACTCGTTCACGGGGCGAGATGTCGGTTTCCGACTTCTGGGTCTTCAGGTCCCAGACCTCGAACCGGCGGTCGCCGCTGGTTCCGGTCACGAGCTGGCCGTCGCCCGCGAAATCGACATAATCGGCAAACGGCGAATCGACCGGAAGCTGCGCAAGTAGCCTGGCGGTCTTGGTTTCATAGACGGTGAAGCTTCGGTCACTCTTGCCGGCAAAGAGCGAACCATCCGCGCTCAGTGCGTACGGTTTGTCGAGCTTGGCACCACCGCGCAGCGAGCCCACGCGCTTGCGGTTCGCCAGATCCCAGATTTCTCGAACATCCTTCTGGTCGCCATTTCGCCCCACGGCCACGAACACGCTGGGCGCAGTGGGATAAACCACCTCGCCGCCGAAGAAGCTGGGCGGCACGCGAAGCGAGATTTCCTGGGTGATCTCCGGCGGCTGCTCGGCAGCCGGGTCGGGCTTGACCTTCCAGAGTTCCGGCGCGGGGGCATTCGGGTCGGCCAGATTCCTGATGACACCCGACGAATCGTTGCCGTTCCTGGCCGCGTTCGCCGCCGGCGCCCTGCCCGCCGCATTCCCGCCTGTCGCGCCCTGATTCATGCCCGGTCGGGCGGGCCGTTGCGGCCTTCTGGGCAGACGCTGAGCCGCTGCATCGCCGGCGCAGACGACGAGTAAACTCATGACGATCAGGCCATTACAAACCTGGCAACTCACCCATTTAATGATTGCACGAACCGTGCCCCGCCTCATGATACGCCCCCTGATTCCGACAGCACGAGAAGAAATGCGTTAAGCGTAACGTAAAGGCGCGTAAGGCTCCTTGTCAATCTCCTGCTGGATGCGGGCAATCTCGGCATCAGTCAGGAGTGTCAAGTTGGGAGCAAATGCGTCTTTCAATTCGTCTGACGCATCGAGGTCGCCGAATTCCTCTAGCCAGTACGCCGCATCCTTGGCCGAGAGTGGCGCGTCGCGGTCGAGCGAACTCGGCGCCGGGGGATGCTCGGCGGGCATCTCCTGCCTTTTTGCGGACTGAAACCGATCCAGGAGATCAAGGAACTGGTCGGCGGTGATCGACTTGGCCCGTCGCCGCTGAGCTGCCTGGCGGATTCGCCGGTCAGAAGAAACCACCGTCAAGACTTTGGGAGCCGAATGCGCAGCGATCAATGTTTCGATCCGGGCGTCGGCATTCTCGTCGCCGAGGGCGAAGATGACTTTCAGTCCCTGATATTCCGACTCGAGCGGAAAGTCGGCCGGCGGCTTACTTGCATCGAGCACGACCGTCGTTTTTTGGCAACGTTCCGGTCCCAGGGCATCGGCGAGCATGTTCAGGAATCGACGACGCTTGCGTTGAAATACCTCGCGTCGCTTCTCCTGCCCACTGATCGCTCCGGCAGCGTGCATCAGGTTGTAGCCGTCGATGAGCCAGAACATGAGCCATCGCCGCGGTCGCAAGCAAGTAAGTACGTGGACTCGGGACACTACTGGAACTGTAGAAGATGGGCTGCTTCCTTTTCAAGAGGTACAAGGGGGAACGCCGCGGATCAGACGTAAGCCGCGGCCTGACGAACTGTTGGAGATCGGAGGAAGCGAACGCTTCATCGAACGGATGTCCTCGACCGCTCTGCCGAGTCCACCGAGAACTTTCCGCCGCCCGCGCGGTCTTTGGCTCACGAAGACGCCGGGCGGAGCAAGTGCTCTTGCGCCTCTGCGTTGCCCGGGCAGGCTTCGAGAACCAGCTTCCAGAGGCGGGCCGCCTCGTCGCGGTCGTCGCGCCCTTGGGCCAGCGCGGCGAGGTTGCGCAGGGTCAGATGGCCGTAGCTGCCTTGATCGACACTGCAAAACCGGTCGGGTCGCTTCAAGTTCAAGATCCGCCGCCAGCACGCTTCGGCGTCGTCGGGGTCGAGACGCAGACCCTCGGCACAGGCGCCCAGGGCCGCGGGCAGGTCCCCGAGCGTCCGGTGGGAACACCAGTGGGGCACGCACACCGTCTACTCCCAGCGTGGCGATCACGGTCAGCGACTCCCATGATCCGGGGGCCGAGCCAACGGCCCGTTCGCCGCGTGGGGCCCAGCCGTAGGCCCGGGCCATCGCCGTGGTCACCCCCGTCTCGTCCACGAAAACAAGCCTGTTCGGCTCAACCTGCTTCACTTTCCTCCGGAAGGACCGGCGCTTCTGCTGGACGTCGACTCGATCACGCTCGTCAGCGTGCTGGGTTTTCTTCTTGGAAGTCAAGCCACACCGCCGCAGGGCGCGCCAGATCGTCGTCAGGCTACAGACGAACCCGCCCTGTTGCCGAAGCTGGTCCAGAGTGCTGTCATTGTGCTCCTGGATCAGCTCCTCCAGGCGCTGTTGATCGTCCTGGCTCAGGACTGGGGTCGGGCCTCCTCCGTGTGGCTCGGGGGCCAACGTGCCCTTCTCACGTCGCCGCTGCAGCAGTCGGGAGACGAATGAGACGCTCACTCGGAAGAGGCGCGCGATCTCGCGCTGCGAGTCTTCGTCCTCGTCCTCCGCCGCTGCGACTCGCTCACGCAGATCCATCGAATAGGGACGCATGGCAGGTACCTCCTGATCCATTGCCTATCCGTTTCCTTGTGTGTCCATCTATCTATATTCTCTACGCCTGCAACGCGTTAGTAAACTGCTCTCGCTTACCTATTTATGCGCTGGCCTTGCCGTTTCCCGTTCCTCCCCAGCGACGGCGGCCTTCCCCATACTAATGCAAGGTCGGCGACCACATTGGACGTTTCGAGGCCTGCTCAACGTTCACTCACGTTACGGCCTGTCGGCTTGCTGCATCGCCAAAGCGACGCCTCTGTCTCGAAGGCTTCGACGGTTGTGTCACGTCCACCGCCGCTCCGATAGCTACCGGCTGGAGCGACCCAGTTGCCGGGTGGGAATTGCACCCACTGAAGAACAACGCCTTCGCACACGGCGCACATCAGTGACGTCCCGTTTTCACTTCCCCCCCTATTCGTCGCCGGAGCACTTCGTTCTGCCCTGGTGCTTGGTCTCGGTCTTCACGTCCTTGGCACGTCTGAGGCAAATGCCATCATCGTTCTCGGCTTCAAACTGCTGCCTGTCGGTCAAGTGGGCAAGGTTGCGACCGCCCTTGTCGTAGATAGCTTCGCCCGGGACTGCTTTCAGAGTTGGGTGTGGTGTCCCCGGAACTATATGTCCCCGGAACTCCCCAGGCGGGCAGGGAGCACTGCCACGGCGCGAGCCTACGAGCCAGAGCCGAGGGAGCCGGAGGGCGGACGCCTGGCCGGGCTGCCGCGGCGCCCTGCGGGGCCTCTCCGAAGCACGACCCACGCTGCGGTTGAACGTTGCGAGCGTCAGGGCCAGTACTGCCAGGGCGAGCAGCAGGATTCCCAGCACCACGATCAACTGGCCGATATGGAACGCCATTCCGTCCGAGGGGGGGAGAGACATCGTCCCGAGCACCACAAGCTGACTGAAGAACGGGCAGGCGATGGCGACGAGCATGCTGATAAACTCCTGCATCCCAGAGTCTTGCCGCGGAATCAGGCCAGTCTTGACCAGGATCTCCGGAACAAGCTCGAGGCAGAGGATCCAACCGAATGTGACCAGAACGTAGCTGGACACGCTCACCGCCACGGCGCGGCCGAGCCTGCGGGACCAGGTCGCCAGTGCCACACCGATGCTCGTGACGGCCGCGCCCTGGGCCAGGAACGCGACCAGGGGGAAGGCCGCACAGGCGAAGCGGTCAAGCGTGCTCAAATGAACGGGCGGCTGCCCGAATCGTAGCCGCGCCGCGAGCCGCGTCGGGCTGGCTCGACGGCGATGAACAGGGCCCCGATGGCGGGGAGCAACGCCAGCGCGGGGACAACCCGATAAGCTCCCCACCACTTGGCCAGGACGATCCGATCGGTCGAAAGCGGGGTTGTCATCAAGACATCGAGGCTGCCGCGCACCCGCTCCTCGGCCAGTACCGTGGGCGCGGACAGGCTGAGCAGCAGCAGACCAAACGTGGCCTCAAAACCACCTACGAAGCCGAGGAATTCCAGGCCTGCCGGGTAATTGAGCGTGAGTGTGTAGAGCCCCCACCCGGTCCCGGCCACCGATGCGCTGATGAACACGCCCCAGACGATTCGTGCCAGCCGCGAGGGCTGGCCGCGCCGCCACTCGCGCCAGAGGACCGGGTTGTCATCCAGCGACGGTCCCGGCCGCCACCCGGACAGCCGCGCATGGACCCGGCGCAGCCAGGCCGAGAGCCGGTTGGTTCCTGAGCCGGACCGGCCGGTGACATCGGACCGCAGCCGGAGCACCGCATAGGCCGTCAGACCGGCCGAGAGTGCCAGCGCCCCGCCCAGGAGGACAGAGAGGTCCAATACGCTCACATCGTCCGGCCAGAGGTACGGAGCCATCGCCAGAGAGAATGGGTTGACGGCCCAGAGCCAGTCCGGCACCGCTGCGGATCAGCCCGGTCTCCTCGAGAATCATCCAGATCAGGGGCGCCAGCACCCAGACCGCCTCGATCCCGTACACGGCCATCAGCACCTCGTGCGTCTTCGACGCCCGGACCGAGATCGCCAGCGCCAGGGTGCAGCCGAAGATCGCCAGTACCAGGGTGATCAGCGTGAGCGCGACGATCGCCTCGATGACGACCCCTCCCAGCAACCCGGCGAGCGCCAGCACGGGTATCGTGGCGGCCACCAAGGAGACGACCGGGGCAAGCCTTGCGGCCAGCTTGCCGAGCACGATTTCGGAACTGGTCAGATCGGTGACGAGCATGTGGGTGAGCGTGCCGCGGGCGCGGTCCTGGCAGATCGTGGCGGCCGTCGCACCCGGAGCGATGATCAGCACCAGCGCGAGCTGCACAGTCGCGATGGCGATATAGAACGACTGCCCCATGGCGGCCAGTCCGCGGATTGGCAGTTCTCCGCCGCCTTTGCCGTACTGCGACTGCACCGACATCCAGGCGAGCAGCAGCGCGACCAGCAATCCCAGCACGAAGAGCGAGCGCAAGGCATAGAGCTGCCAGCGCCGGGTGGCGACGATCGACTCATGGACAAAGACCGGCCCGGGTCCCATCCGTAATGCCATCGGCGTCCCTCCTTGTGGCGAATCAACCGGGGTCGTTTTTCCTGAAGGCCGAAAGGAAAGCGGAGCCGAGAATACCCTTCGGAGCGTGAGTTGACAATCTCACGCCGTGGGCCAAGTTGCACGCACGCGTGTGTTTTCCGGGCATTTTGGCCGGCGACGCCATCGACGGTGTTTCGCTGCTTGAAAGCCGGCTTGTTCCTCTGCTACATTCCAGGCCGGTCGTGCGCGACCCAAGAGAACGACCGGGTGTAAGGATTGTGGTAATGAGTTCCGACGAAGAGACGGTTTGCGAAGCCGACGAAATCGAACGGTTGATTGCCGGGATGGGGCGGACGATCTGGGAAGAGCGTCGACCCGATCTGCCGTTCTACCTGATCGGCGTGCGCAGCCGCGGCGTTCCCCTGGCTCAACGGGTCGCCCAGGAATTGACCTTGCTGGCGGATGAAGAGATCGTGGTGGGCGCGGTGGATATCACGCTCTACCGCGATGATCTGGGTCGCGGCCGCCGCTGGCCCGTGCTCCGCGGCACGGAAATCCCGTTCCCGGTGGACGGAGCCGAGATTGTCCTGGTTGACGACGTTCTGTTCACGGGCCGAACTGTCCGCGCAGCGATCAATACGATTTGCGACCTGGGACGGCCGGGACGCATTCGACTGGCTGTGCTGGTGGATCGCGGACATCGTGAACTGCCGATCCAGCCCGACCTTGTGGGATTGCACCTGACGACGGCTCGCAACGATCGTGTTCGGGTGCGGCTGCACCCGCTGGATCCCGTGGAAGAGATCGTCCGCGTTGTGGCTGCGTCCCACCCTCCCCAGACTGAGAGGAGCCCTGCGCCGTGACCATTGCATCGCCACCCAGCCCGAATTCCGGCCCCGGCACGGCTTCCGTTGACTATCCGGTCAACCCGCTCACCATCTGGACCCGCAAGCACTTGCTGGGGCTCGAGGACCTGTCGGCCGCGGAGATCATGGCCATCCTCGAGACCGCCGAGTCGTTCGGCGAGATCTCGACACGGAGCCGCAAGAAAGTCCCCGCCCTTCAAGGACGAATCGTTTTCAACCTCTTTTTCGAGAACTCGACCCGCACACGCACCAGCTTCAGCCTGGCAGCAAAGCGGCTTTCCGCCGACACACAAGACTTCTCGACGAGCGCCTCGAGTCTCTCCAAGGGCGAAACGTTCATCGACACGGCCAAGAATATCGAAGCGATGGGCGCCGATGTCATGGTGGTCCGGCACCCGACCCCAGGCGCACCGCATTTGCTGGCCCAGCATGTGAAGGCCTCGATCATCAATGCCGGCGACGGAGCACACGAGCACCCCACGCAGGGGTTGCTCGACCTGATGACCATTCGCAAGGCCAAGGGCCGCATCGAGGGCCTGACCGTGGGTCTGCTGGGCGACATCGCGCACTCGCGAGTGGCTCGCTCGAATATCTGGGGCCTGACCAAGCTTGGTGCTCACGTCATCCTCTGCGGGCCGCCCACGCTCGTGCCCCGCTCGATGGAGCGCCTGGGCTGCGAGGTGGCCAACCGCCTGGACGACATCCTGCCCCGATGCGACGTCGTCAACGTCCTGCGCATTCAGTTCGAGCGGCAGCAAGGGGGGCTCTTTCCATCGGTTGGAGAGTACTCACACTTTTACATGATGACCCAGGAACGAATCCGGCTGGCCCGGCCCGACCTGCTGCTCCTTGCTCCCGGACCGATCAACCGCGGAGTCGAGCTGACGCCCGAGGTCGCCGACGGCAAGCACTCGGCAATTCTTGACCAGGTTACCAACGGGCTGGCGGTCCGCATGGCGGTGCTCTATCTTCTGAGCGGCAAGACGGACGCCTGGACCACGCCGGTTGCTTGACCCCGCGAGCTCGCCCCGCCGGCTTTGCCAGAGCTCGGATCGCACACGCCACACCCGCACCCCTGCACCACACAGCCACCCACAGAGAACCAACAGCCATGGGCAAAGACGCCTTGCCAACCATCCAGATTGCGGGAGGCCGGATCATCGACCCCAGCCATGACCGCGACGAGCTCGGCGATCTCTGGATCAGCCGCGGACATATCCTGCCCACGGGGGCCAGTTATGAAGAGGCGGAGATCGTGATCGACGCTCGGGGCCTCATTGTCTGCCCCGGGCTGATCGATGTTCACGTTCACCTGCGCGAGCCCGGCAACGAGGAGGACGAGACCATTGCCACGGGTGCCGCGGCCGCACTGGCCGGCGGGGTCACGTCGGTGGCCTGCATGCCCAACACGATTCCCCCGATCGACAGCCAGGCGGCCGCCGAGTTTGTCGTGCTTCAGGCCCAGCGCGCTCGCCAAGCCAATGTCTATCCCGTGGGCGCGGTGAGCAAGGGCCGCAAGGGCGAGGAGCTGGCGAGCCTGGGTCAACTCGTGGCCGGTGGTGCCGTGGCCTTCACCGACGACGGTGCGCCGGTGGCCTCTGCGGCGCTGATGCGGCGGGCACTCGAGTACTCCAAGATGTTCGACCGCGTGATCATGCAGCACTGCCAGGTGCCCGAGCTTACCGTGGGCGGTGTCATGAACGAGGGCTTCGAGTCGATGCGGCTGGGTCTGGGCGGCATGCCGGACGCCGCAGAGGACATCATGGTTGCCCGCGACATCCGCCTTGCCGAGATCACCCGCGGTCGGCTGCACATCCAGCACATCTCGACGGCTCGCTCGGTGGAGCTGGTTCGCGAAGGCAAGCGGCGCGGGGTCAAGGTCACCGCCGAGGCTTGCCCCCACCATTTCACGCTCACCGACGAGCGGCTCCGTACGTTCGACTCGAATTACAAGATGAACCCTCCCCTGCGTACCTGGAGCGATGTCGAGGCCGTGGTCGGCGGCCTCAAGGACGGCACGATCGAGATCCTGGCGACCGATCACGCCCCGCACGCTCCCGAGAAGAAGATGAGAGAGCTGGACCTGGCTCCCTTTGGCATCATCGGGCTGGAGACCCTGGTACCCATCGTCGTCACCCACCTGATCGATCCCGGCCATCTCTCCTGGTCCGAAGCGATCCGCAAACTCACCATCAATCCCGCCCAGTTGCTGGGAATTCCCAAGGGCAGCCTCAAGCCAGGAGCCGATGCCGACGTCACCTTGATCGACCCTGCGGCGCGGTGGACGATCGATCCGTCGCAGTTCCGCTCGAAGAGCCGCAATTGCCCGTTCGCCGGCTGGGACGTCCGCGGCCGCGCTCACACGGTGATCGTCGGCGGCGAGGTCCGCTATACCCTCGGCGGCATCGTGCAACAGGCCGGGGCACTTGCTGCCTCGTGACCTCCAGCACGACGCTCCCAGCATCGTGGCTTGATGACACGATTCCCGCTGTACTTCATTCCTGAGCCGCTGGTGGGCAGGAGGGAACTGAGCAATGCGAGCCATTCGCGCTCTCGCATCGCCGGAATCCAACGCGTCCGGCATTCTCTCCCGTGCCCCGACCCGCGCTGCCCTGCGAGTCGCCGCCCACCCTCTGCCCCCGTCCAGGAATTTAAGACCAAACGCCACCGACTTTGGCTTCGTTCGTCATGAAACAAGTCGAATACGTCAAACTTAACCCATTGTTTTGTAAGAGGGAGTTTGGAAACTTGAGTGGCCTGGACAAGATTGCTGAAATAGTCACGATCACTGGCAGGAGGCACTTTAACTTCAAGCAGGGCGGAGCCCAGCGATGGAAAATCGTACGGAACGGAAGCCTTACGACACCGACTTATCCGATGCCGAGTGAGCGATCATCGAGCCACTCATCCCTGGATGCAAGCCTGGTGGACGGCCCCGTGAGGTGAATATCCGCGAGGTAATCAACGCGATCTTCTACCTCTTGCGGACAGGCTGTGCATGGCGTCACTTGCCGCATGATTTTCCTCCCGCGGGGACGGTTTACGATTACTTTTCTTCTTGGACTCGCAATGGGACGCTGAAACACATTCATGACACACTGCGGCGACAAGTCCGAGTCCAGGCAGAGCGCGACGATGGAGCCCGGCGCTGCGAGCATCGACAGCCAGTCGGTGAAGACAAATGAACAAGGCGGCATCGATGGCTATGATGCTGGCAAGAAGATCATGGGACGAAAGCGTCACATCCTCGTGGACACAATGGGGCTGGTTTTGGCTGTTGTCGTTCATTCCGCGGGGATCCAAGACCGGGATGGAGCCAAGGCGGTATTCGACCGATTCAAGCAAGAAGATCCACAACGACTGGCGCTAGCCTGGGCTGATGGTGATTATGCGGGCAAGCTGGTCGGGTGGGTCAAACAAGAATGTGGCTGGGTGTTAAAGATCGTAAAGCGAAGCGACGATGTGAAGGGATTCAAGCTTCTGCCTCGTCGCTGGGTTGTAGAGTGCACCATTGCATGGTTGGGACGATTTCGGCGAATGAGCAAAGACTATGAATTCAACACAAGTACATTCGAGGCGATGATCCATTTGGCCATGATCAACATCATGACCCGGCGGCTCGCCGTTGCCTAAGTTGCACAGGTTTCCAAACACCCTCCGAGGCACTGTGGCTCGGGTAGCTGGGAGGGAGTGCCCCGTGGCTTCCGGGGGTAGTTGGCGCAGTGCAGGCGTCCGCCGCACGAACATGCTTGCTTGCGGGTAGTCTCCACAAGATCTCGATCGACTGCAAGAAGGAATGACCAGAATCTGGCAGTGCGAGGCAAATCGTGATACATGGTCGAGTACTCCGGAGTTGTGGTAAACCACAGAGTATACCTCTCGGAGAGCTTGATCCAGTGGTCAGGCTCGCCGAGGGGAATTCTCTTGCGAGCCTCAGCGACCTCGCTCAGGAATCGCGGAATTCACATCGAGTACCTTGCCCACGCACACCGGCCGGACGTCGCCGCGGCGGCTACGCCGGCTGGAGCTCGACCTTGCGGCCGGCCAGGTCAAGGTTCTGCTCGACGTGGGCCTCGTCCCAGAGGTTGGAGATCACGGCCGTGATCCGCGGGTCCTGAAGCGCCCAGAGGTACGCCTTCAGCGGCGGCTTCAAGTCGCCCGGCACCACGCGCTCCACCTTCGCCACCCGCCACGGGGGAACCGGCTGAAGCGGCTTGTGGTGGGTGGCCACGGCATGCGCCGACTTCATCGCGATGACCCCCAGGCCCTTCTCGACCGCGCGGCCCAGAGCCGCGTTCACGTAGCCGCCGTTGATGACGTTGTAGGCCACCATCGCCGCGTCGTAGCACCCGGCGCCGGCGGCCGCATCGAGCACCCCGGACGGGTCGTTGTGCGAGGTCAATCCCACGAACCGCACCTTCCCCTGGCGCTTCAGATCGCTGAGGACATCGACGACGGCGGGAGCGGCAAGATCCTCCGCCAGATCTGCGCCGTGGGGGCACATCAGCAGGTCGAAGTGGTCGGTACCCACCCGCTTGAGACTGCCGTCGATCGACTCCACGATCGCCTGCCGGACCTCCCGGCTGCCCTCGACACGGTCGCCGAACTCGGGGCGCATTGCCGCGCGGATGTAGGCCGATTCGAAGGCCCCATGCTGGCCCGGGAAGTAGGTGAGGTAGTAGCCGGGGTTCTCCAGCCGCCGCCGCATCTTGATCTCCCGCGCCTTGCCGCGGATCGCCTCTTGCTGCGACACGGGCAGGCCGTCGAGGATCGTCTTGTAGAGATGAGTGCGCACGCGGTTAAAGTCGCTGACCTTGGTGGTGAGGAAGACTTTGTCACGCCGCGACGGCGAGCCGGCCAGCAGCTTGCCATAGGCGCGCTCGGTGTTTCCGTTGTTGTAGGCGGGAGCCATGTCGAGGTAGTTCAGCCCGCGCTCGAGAGCCCGTTCCAGGTGCTTGTAGTTTTCGAGTGTGATCGGGTCGCCGCCGCAGACAATCTCCGAGATCATCATGCCGGTGCGGCCGAGCCGGCGATACGCCATGCCGGCTTGCTGATTGCGGCATTCGCCGGACACTTCATCGGCCGACCGCCCGGCATCCTGACGACTGCCGGCGATCGCGGCGGGGCCGGTGCCGGCCGCAAAGGCGAGCGCGGCAGTGCCGGCGCGAAGGAACTCGCGGCGCGTGTTGTCCGAGCCCTCCCGGACCGGCGTATCCTTCGTACCCATGAATGTCTCCTTGTGCTGTCGTTGACAGTCAGTCAGCCGGCGGACCCGGTCTCGCTACAAGATCCCGGAACCATGAGGGCAGGTCATTGACTCCCCGGACGATCAGGTTAGCGGCGACTGGCCCCCGGAAGCAAGGCCCCCGTAACCTCGGACAATAATGCAATTCTCGGGCCG
Source organism: uncultured Planctomycetaceae bacterium (assembly GCA_963797295.1). Taxonomy (GTDB): domain Bacteria; phylum Planctomycetota; class Planctomycetia; order Isosphaerales; family Isosphaeraceae; genus Aquisphaera. Next base: position 12,801 of record CAWCPP010000043.1, on the reverse strand, counting down.
CAGCCTGCCTGGTCGAGCGAGCGGGACAACGTTCCCAACGTGCTTCCGACCGTGCTCAACGAGGTGCCAGGATCGCCTCTCGTGCACCCGGCCAAGCCAGATTTTGCAGTTACCAAGACGTGGGTGGCCCCGTCTACATAGGCCGTATCAAGGACCCTTGCCAGTCCCGAAAACCAAGCGTTCCCGGAATAGCAGCGGGCTGGTATGGTTGTGGATACGGCCGTTGGAGCGGGCCAAGTCGTCAGCCTGTTGAGGAGGGTGCCATGAGGGTGCGGATCACATCGGCGGCGATCGTCCTGGGCCTGGAGTGCAGATGCACGCTTGGCCCGCGAAGCCGTGCGGATCATCTCAAGGAGGACATCACGATGGCGGATCGTCGCGGATTCACGCTGATCGAACTCCTGGTGGTCATCACGATCATCGCGACGCTGATCGCGCTGTTGCTCCCGGCCGTCCAGGCGGCCCGCGAGGCCGCCCGCCGCGCGCAGTGCACCAACAACCTCAAGCAGCTAGGGCTGGCGGCGCAGAACTACGTCTCCTCGAATAATGTGTTACCGGCCCAGTCGAGCACGCCGACAGCCGCCGCAAACCTCACGGGCAACACCGCGGGGTTGCTGTGGGGGTTCAACTGGTATTGCGCGCTCCTCCCGCAGATTGAGCAGCAGACGATCTTCAACGCCATCAACTTCTCGCTCTGCCCGATGGACCTGGGCCCCGGACGGGCAAGCACGGTCACGGCGGCGACCAGCCAGGTCGGCACGCTGCTCTGTCCATCAGAGTCGGCTTCGACGCAGCTCCTCCCCATCTCCACCGGCCTCGGTGGATCCGGCGACACCGGTTACTATTCCGTATCGAATTATGTCGGCAATTACGGCGGTCCGGCGGCGATCATGCCGTATTCCGGGACGATCATCCCGGGCTGGGACCTCGAGCAGGGCCTCATGGCGACGAGCAATAAGTTGCCGACGGTCGGCATGCAGGCGATCACCGACGGCACCTCGAACACGGCCCTGTTCAGCGAGCGGCTGCTCGCGCAATATCCGTACCGCACCAAGGCCACCGTCTACGCCAACGGCATCGCCGGCCTGCGCGCCATCTTCATGGGTCCCGTCGGCGCCCTGCCAGGCAGCGTGGCGCCGGTCGCACCGATGACGAGCAACCCCGCCTTCCTGTTCGCCCGGGGATGCCAGTCGATCGGCTCGAGCACGCCGGCGATGATGCCCGCCGACATCGGCATCGAGATGCTCGCCGGCAGCCCCTTGTTCCTCGGTCTGTCGAGCTACGTCCACTGGACGGTCCCCAACACGCCACCCTGCATCAACCCGTCCGACATGGCCGTTCAAGATTTCATCGGACCTTATCGCGCGCCCTCGGCGAATAGCCTGCACTCGGGCGGCGTGAACGTCTGCTTCGCCGACGGCTCGGTGCACTTCGTCAAGAGCTCGATCAGCCTCCAGGCCTGGTGGGCCCTCGGCACCCGCAACGGGGGTGACGTGATCAGCTCGGATGAGTATTGATTGGAGCCCAGCAATGGCCAAGGTGGGAATGGCCAAGGTGCCAGAAATCGATTAGACTTGTATCAAGATAAAGGTATGTATTTTATTTTTGAGACACTTCTTACGCACCGGGGCACCTTTTCCACACCTCCTGTCGATTTCGTGGTTGTTGTTCAAGAGTCCCGCCCTGCGGAGATGTGACCTTATCGGGGTGAAGGACGGTTGCTCTGTCGCTCAACAGGACGTCACGCAGCCATGGCGACGAGTGACGCCGGCATAAATATCCTTGACTGGAGTCTGCTCGGCGGTAACGCGGGCCCGGATGGCGGTGCGGGAGTTATCTAGCCAGCGATCGATGGCGATCATCGGGGTGCCGTGAGTGTACACGCGAAGTGCGTCGATGCGCCGCTCTAGCTCCATCAGCTCGACCGGGCTCGAAGCGGCATTTTTCAACATCGCATGGAGATCATGGGCGATCTGCCTGACACCCTGAGCAATGGCCGCGGGGTCAAGCCGGCCGCCGGAATCAATGCCGGCGGCCTCGATCAGCATCGAATCGTATCTTCGCATCGAGCATCTCCTTGAGTCTTGCCGCAAAGAATCTGGTCGCGAAAGTGCTATGGGAACTGTAGCTCTGACAGTAGAGAATTGGGGCTTGTACGGGTTTTTCCGATGCCGGGATCACGAGAGGACATCCCCAGCGACGAATCCTGCAACACGAGTTGCAAACGTGACTTCCGCGAAGTATCTTGCAGGCCGAGCGTTCAGGCTACGAAATCGTCCTTCCCGTGTTCCTGGGTGCCAGAGCGAATGACCGACGAGATTCTGCTACGGGTGGACGGTGCCGTGGACAACCCTCTAGACCTGCGATTTGCCGACCTCGCCGCGCTCCCGGCGTCGCACCAGGTGCAAGACGTCTCTCGATTCCATCCCAAGCGGCAAGGCGATGGCGTCACTCTCGAAGCGATCCTGGAACTGGTCAAGCCCCGGGCAGAGGCCAATTACTTGACCCTGCATGCCGACCGCGACGACTTCCATGTCTCGGTGCCCTTGGCGGCGATCCGGGCCGAGGCAATCGTCGTCTATCATCGGGCGGGACAGCTTCTGCGACTCGATCAAGGCGGCCCGATCCGGTTTCTGATCCGCGATCCGGCCGCTTGCCATACCGACGAGCTCGACGACTGCGCCAACGTGAAATACCTCAGCCGCATCGAGCTTTCCGTGCGCCGGGGACGCGATACGCGGCCCCAGAATGAGGAAGAGCACGCAAAACTGCACGCCGCCGAGAATTTATAAACGCAACGAGATGCGTAAGTTGCCCAAATTCACGGCGTAACCCCGCCTCTTCATCCTACCCCACCCAGCCCAGCAACTCGGCAAGCTTCCACGACAGGACGATCACCGTGACGCCGCCGGATCCGAAGGCTGCGACCAGTACGCAGGCCGCAGCAATTTCCCGGGCCATGTGCAGACGGGGTTGTTCGGGATCACCGATCGCACGCGCCAGGGTGTCCACGGCGCGATGGGCAAGCTCGGCGATCAAGACAAGACAGGCGGCAATGATCAGCAAGCACCAGCCCCACTGGTTCACTCCCAGTAGCGCCGCGGTGATGGCGATCATAGTCCCGCGGTAGCCGTGGGCGAAAAAGCTGGAATCGCCCCGGACGGCGTGCTTCAGGCCGCGGATTCCGCGCAAGCATCTTGCTCCGCGTGTTACGGCGATCGGCCCGCGCGGTCAGTTCCGGCACCGCATCAAACTGGTGCTCCAGGCGGCTCTCGTCGAAATCCGGAACGGGTATCAAGTTGCGAGGACGCCGTGCCACAACGGCGGCATCGCCTTCAGGTGAGCTGTTCTCTGTGCTCGAATCCATCATGGTTCTGGCGCTTCCGTCCTTGCTCAAGAGTCACGGTCAGGCGCGATGTCACTGAGTGGGTGCGTACCGTGAATCGAACTGGTTCATGCCCGTGGCTCCGCCGAGCCGCAAGCTGGGCGAGAGTCGGGGTGAAATCTGCACCGCAAACTGGGTCGCATTGCGCCGAGGATCGTAAGACAAACCTATCGATGTCAAGTAGTCAGCGCCGATGCGCGTGAACGAGAGGGCCGATCCCAGGGGAATCTTGTTGCCGAAGTCGTACGACGTCGAGAACGTCCCGAACCATTTGGGACTGAGCCAGTATGACGTCGACACGTTCAAGGCCGAGGTATTGATCGTTCCGGTGTTGATCACCGTGTAGCCAAGGAACACGTTGCCCCGCGGCGGCCGGCTCAGCGAGATGCCGGTCGTGATCACGTTCAGCCCCGTGGGGTTGTATCCGGCCACGTTGTAATTGCTCAGCGGAGCACTTCCGGTCAGGTTCCAGAAGTCGAACCAGCCATAGGAGATGATGCTTGTGCGGTCGCCCACGAACCACTGGTAGTTGTACATCATCTGGCCCCACGGCTTGTTGAAGTTATCGCGCTGGGAGTCAGGGAAGTACGTGCCGTTGACGTCCAGGGTCATCCAGTCGACGACTCGCCGCCTGCCCTCGGGTCCGCGCTTGGTCTGCAACCGCTGGTGCAGCCCGAGTTGCAGGGTGGTGATCGAAGCCTGGATGTCGGTCGTGCCCGTGATCGGTGAGAGCGCCCGGCGGAGGATGAGAAACCGCGGGTCGTAAGGGCCGGGCAAGATTCCTCCGGTCCAGTTGGTGATCGCGAAATAGCGGCGTACGAACTCGTACTCGTTGTCGTCCAGGTCATCCTGGACGGCGATGGAATTGAGCTGCTGGTTCGAGAACGCGGCGCGGAAGTCACCCCAGAAGCTCATCTTGTTGTTCAGGCCGTGCACATTCCAAATCTCGCTTTCGACGTCGGGATAAAGCTTGTAGGCCGTCATCTCGGTGTGGACGCCGGCCGCCCCCCAGAAACGGGCCATCGGCCCGGTGCTCTGCTGGCCGAACGGGCCGCCGCCGAGCTGGTTGCTCCAGCCCACGATCTGACCCTGCAAGTAGGGCACAACCCGCACGACATCGTAGATGTTCAGCGGCATGTCGATCTCGTGACTCGTGTAGGCCCGCATCGATTCCCACGGGCCACTGGTGTGCGAGATCGGGTCGTACGGCATGAACGCGAACAGGTTCGGGTTGTTCACCATGACGTCGGTGTGCACGTTGGCATAGTCGACGCCCGAATGCTGATAATAGTTAAACAAATGATTAATTATCGAATCACCAAGCCGGTAATAGTCGACCCGGGGAAGCCACTGGGTATCGGTATAAAAGTTCTGGAGATTGGCCTCGGCCCAGAGGTCCCAGGAGGTGTTGTTCTTCTGGTACTGGAGGTAGCCCAGGGTTTCCTGGTCCATGCCCGTCTCGTTGAGCCGCTTGTAATACTCTTCCAGGAAATGGCGGTCGGAGACATACGCCGCCTCGAGTTGAAGCCGCAGGTCCTCGAAGTGGTGCTCGTCGTCGTCGGGCAGGAACCGCTGCATGTGGCGAGTATTGAACCGGCCGCGGATATCCTGGAACGGTGGCACGTCCGATCTTTGATACCCCCGCTTGCCGGCACCGGGCGGGCCATTCGTGACAATGGCCGGCCCCGAACCGAGCACGTCGTTGCCGGAATCTTTCAGGCCCCAGATGTCGAAGTAGCCGAAGTAATCGTAAGTGATGTTCTGGGCCGCGTTGGGGTTCTTGTGATAGGGGTCCGTCAGATCGCGGATCAGATCGCGGCCGAACCAGCCGATCTCACTTCCAAGCGCCGGAAATTCCTTGGTTCGCGCACTCAGGTAGTCAAGGTCGACATTCCATATATCAACCCAGTACGGCCGTTTTACTCCGATGAGCTTGAAGCCGTTCCAGTCCGTCAACAGCTCGGTGCCAAAATACGAGATGTTGCCAAACGAGATCATGCGGAGCGGGGAATCGAGATCGTCGGTCTGGCCCGTGACCCGGGGCCAGTAGAAGATCGGAATGGGCCCCATGTAGTAGAAATTCTGGCGTGCGTCGTACCGCCAGATCAAGTCCATGGGCGGGTTGGGATCGTTGGGATTACCTAGCTGTTTGCCCGTATTGGGATCGGCCAGCGGTGTCGACTGGCGAACCAGGTCGATTGAACGGTTGGTGAACTTGTAGGCCGGGTTCGGGAACCGGCTGCCGGTCGTGAGGGCCTTCTCGGCCCGGATTTCGGGCTCGGTATCGACGATCAAGGTTCCGTCCGCGCGTTTCACCAGCTTGTGGAACTGCTCGATCCGCGGTGCCTTGACTTTCATCGGCGCGATGAATCCCGGGGCGAAGAGGTCTACCTCGCCGTCGTAAGCCAGGAATCGGTCGGTCAAGAAATCGTAATAGGCTCGCGGTGCGCGAAAGTCGCGCTGGTCGGCCCTGCCGGCGACCTTGTTCTCATCCTGGCGAAAAATCACGTCGCCTTCGAGGTAAACCTCCATGGGCTGGTTGGCACTCTCGATCAACTCGCCGTTGGGTCCGTAAACCGCCTCGCCCTTCTTGGGATCCGGATGCCTCCAAACTACAGCGCTTTCCGCCTCGATATCCACGACACCGAACTTTGGCGACGTGGTGTGCATATTGATTCCACCCCGGTACACGATGATGCTTGTACCGTCAGGCTGATCCATCTTCTGGACATCAGGCTTGCGGCCGCTGCGTGGGTAAATCCACGTAAAGCGTCGCGAGCCCGGCAAGATGGGGGCCGTAGGCGATGCAGGAGGCGCAGCAGTCTTCGGCTTCCGGCCCCGACCCGGCCCAGCAGGCTGCAGCGGGGGTGCGGGCTTGTCGTCGGGACCGGGCAATGGTTGAGATCGCGGTACGTCTTCCGGGTTGGTGAGGTTGGGAACGACTACCTCGTTATCCTTGGGCGTTTCGATCGGCGGCAAGTCGATGCTGGGCGGCTGGTCCGCATCACCGGCTGGCGAGGCGGTCGGCGGCGTTTCGCCCGGGCCGCCGCTACCGTTCGCGCCGGTTTGAGGAGCCTGGCTGACCGCGGGATCTTTTCGCCTCGAACTGGGCCGGCAGGAGTTGAGGATCCTTCCGGGGCAATCGCGGCGGCGGCACGGGCTCCAGAGACGGCAGATCTGGCGGTGGCAACACAGTGACCGTCGCGGCCGCGGCCTTGCCCGAAGATGCCGGTGGCAGAGCGGCCGCGGGAACTGACGCCGCGGGGAGCGGAGAAACAGAGGCATTCGCCGGTTCAGCAGGCGAAGCCCCTTGCGTTGCACCCGGCGCTGGAACCTGCGACTGGGGAGCCGCCAATAGCTCCACAGGCGCGGCGGCTGGCTGCGATTGCGCGGCTGCCTGTAAAGGCGGCGCGCTTGCCGGTTGCGATCTCCCAATCGCCGGTTCCGGCATCAGGAATCCCGACCTTCGGAGGATCATGAGATCGCGTGGAGGCTCCTTCAACGAACTGAGGCCCCGCGGCGTGTACGCGTTGAGTTGCACCTGCTTGCGGGTTCGAAATGTGGCACGCAGCTTGGTGCGCGGAGGCCCCTCCCGTCCCGAGATCCGAACCTCGCCCTCGGCATAGATTTCGGCCTGATAGGCTTTGCCGTCGTCGAGAGGCATTTCGCTGAGCCGGACGACCGCCGAGTTGGCACGCAGTCCATCACCCGCCTGGAGCACGGCGGCTTCGCCCGAGAGGATGGCCCATTTCGTTCCTGGCGTTTCCCAGACTTGAACGTACCGTGCTGCAAGCTCGATGGGATCGGCGGAAATCTGGGCTTCCTGCGCAGCCAGACCCTGGGCCCGTGATGCGGTAGGGATCGCGAGCGCGAAGATGAGGCCTGACCACAGGCTTAACCGCGTGTGGAGTCTGGGTTGGTCGTGCTCTCGCACGGTTCCTCCCAAAGTACGACCCGGCGTTTCTCTGCGGACAGCCTTCCCTGGCCGAACCGCGATTGAGCGTCGCTCGAACACACGACGAACCAGCCGCGCGGTCCCGCCGCAACGACTGTACCGACGTTGATATCAGGTGAGTTTCCCGCCCAAATTCCGGAGAAATGGGTTCAAGATCTGCGCGGGACATCGCCCCTGGAAATGCGAGTGAACGGACAATCGCCGGGAAGCTTATCCATTTGACCACGCGCGGTCAAGGGCGAGAACCTGGGTTCCCAAGCGGGGAGGACGGATGCACTCGCGACGTGTGAGCGATGGATTGTTGGCTGCGCACGAGGTTCGCTCACCACTCAATTCGTGTTTGACCTGGATCACCCGCCAGAAAACTCGCTTGCTCGACGGGCGATTCCAGATCAACAATGACGGCGGGTCGCAATTCCCTTTCCAGAGCGGGCCGGCATCAGGTCAAGAGGCGTTCAGCCTCAAGAGAGGAGACAACGATGAGCAGTCGGGGCAACAGGCGCGATTTCCTTGCGGATGTGGGGCGGGGAATGCTGATCGCCGCGGTGGGTTCGACCACGGCCGCCGAGCTTGGGCTCGGGACGGTGTCGGCGGGCGAAGAGCCGGGGCGTTTGACCTTCGGCCCGATCGAGCCGCTGGTCACTCTGATGGAGGAAACCTCGCCCGCGCAGCTCGTGGGCCTGGTCGTCGACCATCTCAAACATGGTATCGAGCTCAAGCAACTGGTCGCGGCGGCGGCGCTGGCCAATGCCAGGTCTTTTGGCGGCGAAGATTATGTGGGTTTTCACACCATGATGGCCCTGTCGCCGGCCTTGCACATGGCACGAGAGCTGCACGGGGAGCGGCAGCCTCTGCCCATCATCAAGGTGCTCTACCGCAACACGAGCCGGATCCAGGAAAGCGGCGGCCGCAGCCACGAGGTCCTTCACCTGGTTGCGGCCGATCCCCTGTCTCCCGGCCAACCCGGGGGCGAGGCTCTCCGCGACGCAGTCCGCGCGAAGAAGATGGACTCTGCCGAGAAAACTTTCGCTGCGCTGGCTAGCCGCGGCGCCGAGGAGGCTTTCAACGATCTTCTCTTCACTGTTCAGGACAATACGGAAGTCCACCGCACGGTCCTGCCCTATCGCGCCTGGGACCTGCTTTCGCTGATCGGCCCCGAACAGGCACACACGCTGCTGCGCCAGTCGGTCAGGTACTGTGTGAAGAGCGAGCGGGAGTGGAACCACACTCCCGAAATCGACCGGCCGCGCACCCTCCTGCCAAAACTGCTCGATGAGCATCATCTTCTCGGCAAGCCGCTCGGCTCGCGCCAGGCGGAGGATGGTTGGGTTGATCGCATGAGCCGGACGATCTTCGAAGGCACGCCCGATCAGGCCGCCGAAGCCACGGCCGCCGCCCTGGCGGAAGGGATGGTGCCCGATGCGGTTGGCGAGGCGATCGCTCTGGCCGCCAATCAGCTCGTGCTCCGCGATTCCGGCCGCACCGCGCGAGGCTCAGCCCAACAAGCCCGCCGGTAGCGTTCACGGCGACTCGATCGGCGTCCACGCCTGCGATTCGGCCAACGCCTGGCGCAACATGGCCCGTGTTGCCAGCCCGCGCAATACGGTCGCCTGCCTGATCCTGGGCGCCTACCAGGTGGCCTACGATCGTGTCAATCGCGGCGGCGACTTCCTGCACTGGTCGCCGCGTCCCCTCGGCTCCGACATCGAGGCGATCAAGGAGACTCAGCCCGAGAGGCTGCTGTCCCAGCTCGATGCCGCAATCCGTGCCCAGGACCAGGCTCGTGCCTGCGCGATCACTCAAAGAATTGGGGCGCTCGATCACCCGGCCCGACCCGTCTTTGACTTGTTCCTGAATTTCGCTGTGACCGAGGATGGCGCCTTGCACGCCGAGAAGTATTATCGCACAGTCACCGAAGAGTTCGCCGCGACGCGCCCCGCCTTCCGGTGGCGGCAGCTCGTGGCCCTGGCCCGCGTGACCGCCAGCGAATTCGGCCGTCCCGCCCCAGGCATCGCCGAAGCCCGCGATCGGCTGGGAGTCGGCTGATCACGACTTCCATGGTCCGCGGCGCCGCAATCCAAGGTTTTTCTCGATAGGACGAAAGAACGTGTACGTCGGAACTTCACCGGTTGGCCCGCAAGCGCAACCACCCCGGCTGTTCGAATCGTGATTTACAGGGAGGGCGCAGCCGCGTCGCCCTCCTTCCTCGTCCCGAAAGTTATGACACATGGAATCTTATGAACAATACTCCCGGCGGGTTCATCACCCGCCGCCGGGTGAGCCCTGGCAACGGCTGATCCCGCTCATCCCCTGGGCGATCGGCTCGCTGTTCCTGTTCGGGCTGCTGTTCGACGCATCCTATACGGTCGAACCCCATGAGCAGGCGGTCGTGCTGCGATTTGGCAAGTATCACGCGACAACAATGCCCGGCCTGCACTTCAAGCTGCCGATGATCGACCAGGTCATGAAGGTCAGCGTCGAGGAACATGGCCTCCGCTTGCCTGTCGGTTCCGAGTCGATCGGGCAGAACATCGCCGATCCCAACCACGAAGATGAGACGCTCATGCTCACGGGCGACCTCAACGCCGCCTCGGTGGAGTGGACCGTGCAGTGGCGGGTCGCCGAACCCGACCAGTACCTCTTCCGCTTTCCCCGCGATGCCAAGGACGTGTTCGCCGCCGACCTGATCACGTTTGTTTCCCGCACCGTGATGAATCGCTTGGTGGGCGACTACTCCTTCGATGAGGTGATCGGGCCCAAACGAAGCCAGATCGCCAACGACGCGCGTAACGACACCCAGCGCATCCTGGACGCCTACGCCTGCGGCATCACGATCACGGCCCTGCAAATGCAACGCGTGATCCCGCCCGATCGCGTCAAGCCGGCATTCGACAAGGTCAATGCTTCGATCCAGCAAAAACAGAAGCTCGAGAACGAAGCGGAGTCCGAGCGGAACAAGCTGCTCCCCGAGGCGAAGGCCGCGCGCGACAAGCTGATCCGCGAAGCGGAAGGCTATTCCTCGCGGCGCCGGGCCGAAGCCCAGGGCGAGATCGAGGCACTACTGGCCAAGTACCACGCCTATCAGCGGCGCTCCCGAGATCACCCGCCAGCGCCTCTACATCGAGGCCATGCAAGACCTGCTCCAAAGCGTGAAAGACAAGACCATCATTGATGCCGACCTCAAGCAGTTCCTGCCGCTCTTGAATCTGGACGCGAAGGGAGAGATCAGGTGATGAATCGCCGCCAATGGATTGCCATCGCGATCGGGGTGCTCCTGGTCCTGATCGTCCCTTTGAGCCAGACTCTCTTTTACACCGTGAACGAGCGCGAGCTCGCTGTGCTCTTGCAGTTCGGTCAACCGGTTGCTAGCCGGACCAAGCCCGGCCTCTACCTGAAGCTGCCCTTCGTCCAGGAGGTGCTCCGCCTGCCCAAGACGCTCCAGGTCTGGCACGGCACTCGCCAGGCAGAGAAGCTGGTCGATGTTCCCACGGCCGACGGTAAGAAAGTGGAAGTCACTGTATGGGCCGTCTGGCGGATCACCGACCCCGCACAGTTCGTGCAGACGCTGCGGTCCGTCGAGAACGCCGAGTCGCGGGTCAAGGAGTTTGTCCGCAGCACGGCGCGGGACACGATCACCACCCACAACCTCGCCGAGATCGTCCGCAGCACCAACCGCAAGATGACATACACCCTGGGTCTTCCCCCGGAGATGATCGCCGCGGCCGCCGCGGCCGACACGATACCGGGACAGAATGTCCCCGCCAAGGCGATCGAGCAGGCCATCCCCGACTTCGTCGTGCCGCCTGAAGCCCGGGAATCGGTGGCCCTGGGTCGGCTCAAGATCATGGACCAGATAAAACAAGAAGCCCAGCACGCCCTGGCCCAGGATGGCAACAAGAGCGGCAAGGACAGGGGCCGCGGGATCGAACTTGTCGACGTCGGCCTGTCTCGCATCGAGTTCGTCCCCCAGGTTCGCGAGGCGGCCTTCGAACGCGCCGTCTCGTTGATGGAAGCGATCGCCACCAAGACCACCAGCGAGGGCGAACAGCGCAAGAAAGAGATTATCAACAAGACCCAGGCCGAGGTGCAAAAGATCGAGGGCGAGGGCAAGCAAGAGGCCAACATCCTCAAGGGCAAGGCCGACGCCGACATCATCGACTCCTACGCCAAGGCCATGCGTGAAGCCGGCGAGTTTTACAATTTCGTCCGCACCCTGGAGGTTTACAAAGAGGCCCTCAAGGGCGATACCCGGCTGATCCTCACGACCGACAGTGCGCTCTTGCGGATGATCAAGAAGCTCGAGCCGGGTAAGCCGGAGCCCAAATCAAGCCCCGTGGCCAGTTCACCCGCAACAAGCCCCATTCCGGCTCACCCCACCGCGGCCGCCTCGGCACACTAAAGTCCCTGAGTCTCCGACAAGCCATGGTGAAGGAAACCGCGCGGGTGCGGTAACGCATTGCGTTAGAGGACGCGACGATGTGAAATGGCGGGCAGAGGAGATTGCGGATCGTTTCCCCAGGAGAACTCCCATGAAACGCGCGTTTGCCTTTGCATTCACCTTTGCCCTCGCCGCCGTACTCGTTCCGGCGGGCTCGACCCGTGCCGCTGGACTCGACAAGGACAAGCCGGTCGACGAGGCCACTGCGCTGGCCATCAAGCTTACCGAGGAGGGTGCCGCCGCCTTCGACACCTTCAACGCCAAGACCATGGCCGACTACTACCTGGAAGACGGCGAGATTGCCATGGTCTCCAAGGACAACGAGGGCAAACTCGAGATCAAGTATTACCGTGGCCGTGCCGAGATCGAAAAGGGCTATGCCGACATATTCAAGAAGCCCGAGACGATCAAGTCGAAAAATACCGTCGAGTACGCCAAGCTGATCGCGCCCGACGTCCTGGTGATCGCCGGAACATTTGATATCAACACGCTCAAGCCCGATTCGCCCAAGGTTCCCTTCTACCAGGTTCGCGTCAAGAAGGGCGAAAAGCTGGCCTACTCTCAAGCGTGCGCATTTGTGTTGCCACAAAAGTGATCGAACACGAAGAATCACCCTCGAGAGTTTACAAAGTTGCCGATACCGAAATCTCGGTCACAGCGAGACCGTCTTGTGCTGAATCAGGTATTTCCGGCCGCGAGGCGAAGAGTTCTTCTCAAAGTTGCCGAGCCCCAGCTGCGCCTGCTACTTGCCCTACGTGCTGGGGCTGACGGACGTCAAAACCCTCATCGCCCAGCGGGTTCAGTGCAAGCTTACCGGCTCCCCCGACCTGGGGGCAGCTTTTCCTGCGGTGCTTGGCGTCGATGATATCCCACTCGATATGATCGAGTGCCACCGGGTCGGTGGCCAGCAGCAGCTCCGCATTGTACTCCCAGGTCCACTTGCCCTGGCTCTCGGGCCACGCGAACGGCCCGCCCTGGTAGACGCCGCGAATACCGTCCATGACGTGCAGCACAAACTTCTCG
>CAWCPP010000042.1:0-102350 GCA_963797295.1 uncultured Planctomycetaceae bacterium | reverse complement strand
CTGAGTTCCCGGGGACACCATACCCAACTCTGAGAGCAGTCCCGGGCGAAGCGATCTACGCCGGGATTCGGGGTCGGACCGGAGACTCCGGTTACATCGGTGGATGCGGTCTGACGCCAGAGGTCGGGAAGTCTGACCCCAAGGCAGGGGCCGCCAGGCCTATGATCCCGGCACAAGCGGAAGACATCGGTCCATCCTACCCGACGTGCCGCGCCCGGAACGCCTAAGCTCAGCGGACGCGCAACGCCGAGAAATGGCATGCTAGCAGAGAAAAGCGCGGCTGGTGGCGCTCGAGGCCGGGGATAGGCGGTTCTGGCTCGGGGAAAGGAAGGAGATTGGTGCCGAAGCTTCCAAGCAACGCGAGGCCGACCTCTCCGGCATCGTCGCTTGTCGCGCCGCCGCGTAAGACCCACCAGCCGCGGGGGTTCTTCTTCGAACCATCCAGTTCCCGGCGGCACGTGCTCCCGTGCGATGGAGAGCTGAGAACCTTGGGCAGGTGGAAGATCGAGTTCAAAGTGTTTTGTGAGATTACAGATGTCGCGGCAAACTCGTGTCTCAATGTGGTTGTTGACAAAAGCGGTAACATCCACCAAATCTCGGAAACTCGCTGGGGGGCAACCAGTCTCGGATGTAATAGCAGTTTTGGAAGAACGCGTATCAATCGTCCTCGACGTCTACCGGAGTCGAGGCGGTGATGAACCGAGTGTGCCAACGCTCAGCACGTTCGAATTTGGCCACGCCAACCGAGGCGGATTGTGCCAGGACCAAGGGAGTTCACGTTGAACGGGATCCGTTGCCATTGTTTGGCCGGGTGTTTAAAGTATCGAAGGTACGAAGTTGACAGCCATGCGTACTGCCGAGTTCGCCTCCACTGCTTAAACTCTCGTGATTCTCTCACTTAAAACACATTGAAGAGCGGCCGGCGAAAAGTCGGCCTGTCGAATGAGCGACCTTCCAGGGAATTCAAAGGGGACGAGGGAATTAGGGAGTTCCAAGAGTTCCGGGGACACAAGAGTTCCGGGGACACCACTGTCGGCTTTCGGGGTCTGACCCCGAGGACTGTTGAGGGTGCGAGAGGGCATGGACCTTCCGCGGGCGGGGGGCGGGCTTAATCGACTCGGGGAACTCGAAGCCAGGTGGTCGTTTTTGCGGCTGCCAGACTGGGGAGCCGGGCAGAGGTTTTAACTGTCGGTCCTTGAAGTTCAGAGGCCTAGAGGTTCTTACCGGGGAAGCCTCATTCAACACAAGTGCCAGCCGCACACCAGCCTGATAAAGTCGCCGGCGGCAAAACCGGCAAGTTCAGTCTCCCTGGTAATAATTGCCCAGCTTCTCACCGGGCCTTTTCGCTTGCCGGTCGCTGGCACCTTATAAGCTGCTATCGCGACCCGCAGGCTCTCCGTCGCCCGAACTCTCTCACCGATCCTTTCATCGCTGCCTCTCGGTTTCCCGGAGTGTCACTTGCTCCGGCCAGGCCTGAGATCAGCCAGAAATCTTCGTCGTCGCCTGCCCGTTCGATCATTTCCACAAGTCCCAGAGCCGATGCATGTTGGTCCCTCGGCTATAGAATCGCACCTGAGTCTTATTGCCACCTTTGTCGTGCTTGTTGTCGCCCCTACATGCAGCGGCATGTGAAGATCTCCTCCTCGATCAGGTGGATGAGAAACCGAAGAGCAAACCGACGCTCTTCAACCGATCGAGATGGGTCTTTCAGAGTCTTCTGGAACTTGTGGATCTTGTCGACGATGCACCCTTTGTCGGGAACGTTGCCTGAGAACTGGGAATCGTATCTAGCCTGATCCAGCGGAACGTCGACATAGTGCCAGGGGGCTGTTTTCGTAGCTGGCCACGGTTCTCATCTGCCCATGCGGAGGTGTCTGCTATGCTCTCTCCCTCTTCGAGCACCGCCGCGATCGCTGCCCTTGCCTTCGGGTTGAGCCTTTTCTCCGAAAAACGCAAAGGGGTCACTGCTATTTCTTAAGGAGGGATAGGCAAAAAAGGGTGATATCGCTCTGGATAGCCAGCTCAGCATACTGACAGGTGGGCCGGTACGACGCCGTTTTTTTCTATCAGCTCGACAGACGAGTACGGCGGAGTGACCACGACGGTCTACGACATCAACGTAAGCGTCCGAGATAACCATCCTTGCCAAGCCTGGTAGCCTGCGAAGCGGATCAACCCATCCCTTTGCAGGAGTCTACCTGATGGGACAGGGTTCCAGGCCGCGGTAGGCCAGGAGATTGCTCCCCCGAGAGAAAAGGTGTCAGGAACCGATATTTGACGAACTAGCTTAAATAGTCATTTTTTGGTTCCTGACACCTTTTCCCGCTTTGTGAATTTCTCGCGCCAGCGGAACAAGCAAAAGCGCCACCCGTTATGCTGCAGCCCCAGAAGGTGGGTGGCCCGATGCGAATCCCGGCGAACCCGTGGTCGAGAATCGGGGGTGTCTTGATTGCTGCATCGCTGCCGTGCTTATGCGCCCGATCACCTCGATCGTCGGTACACGGAAGTAAGGATCCGGCGGCTCGAAGTGACCGCCGAGGTATGACAGCTTGCCGCCTGCAAACTGGTACCGCTCCATCCAGAATCCGGTCACCCGGGGAATACCATCTTGTGCTTGCTGCGGGTCGAACTTGACTCGCGCCATCACATCGGCAACCCAGCCGTCCGCGCGCTGCTCGACCCGCTTCACCGACAACCACCAGCCACTGCGCGGGAATTGCTCCGAGAGCGGATCGTGGTCGAGCGGAGCGAAGTAAGCGATGCGGTCCGGCGGCACTGGCTGCACTGCCTTGAGCACGGTCCGGACGGCAGCGGCGCCAGGCGGATTGCGAAACTTCCGATTGGGCCCGATCGTCGGGTCGTCAACCTCATAGAATGGCCGCTGACGATTGCGGGCGGCCTGGTCCGGACTCAAGGCCTCGGGGGGATCTGGCTTGACATTGGCGCGGATGTAGGCGGCAAGGTCTGGGTCGATTTGATAGGTCTTGTGCCGGCTTCGCCGTTGTGTTTCTGCCAGGCCGACGGCCCCGGCCAAGCAGAGCACCACGGTGAGAATCAAACGCTTGTGCAAGGGCAGGAAGAACCCCTTCATGGCTGTGAGGCCTCCAGTTTCCAGTTATTAGCGTCGACTTTGGTCTGTGTGTAATCCACGACGCCAAACTCGTAATCTTTCGTACTCTTATCGGGGAACACATAATGGAGGCGTAGTGTCTGCGTTGCCTCCTCCGTGTCGCCGACGTCCGCTTTTTGGAAGCTTGCCCCGACCCACCAAGTATCAAGAATGATGCCACCGCTGATGCAGAACGTTTCTGTCGTCGACGGCGGCCACCATCCAAAATCGTCCATGTCTTCGTTGAACCAGTCAACCTGGTCGCTGAGGTATTCCTGGGCAGTGCCGCCGATGTACGGGCCGCACTGGTTACCGTTGCCGTCGATGACGGCGAATTTCATTTGAACAGACTGCTGGAAGTTCTGCGTTGATGTTGTGGCTGAAACGATTTTCAAGGATTCGGGCGGGCTAATATATGATGTTGATAGGTGGCAGCTTCTTGGGTTGCCCCGGCGGTGGGTAGCTCACCGTGCAACTGACTATATAGGTCACCGGCGAGTAGGCATCGAAGGTCACCGAGCCGCCGTTCGATTGGAACGCAACCGGGTATATAAACCCGTCGGGCGCGGAGGCCTGGACGACCCATGTCCAGCCAATGACCTGGGGCGCATTGCCATTATCCGGGGCCGTGCATTGGAGCGTGTTCCCGAGCACGGGATTTGGGTCTGGCTTGATTGCCAGGACATCGGCCCTTCCTCATCCACTAATCGCCAGGCTGGACGCCAGAAGTAGTAATGCCGTGCAATGTTGGCGGGGAATCGCAGACTTCGGCACTGTTTGCGGTCCTCGTGATGATATGAAACCAGAATGATGGGCTACCGATCCGACCACACTCGGCTGACTTCTCCTTTAGATAGCATAACATAGCTTTTTTTTAGTTGTCCAGAGTCAAGAGATCAGCCGGAGCCGCGTGCGCTGTCCGTAAGTCCTTTGTTCTTGGAGGCCACGAGGGGGTCCCGAAATGCTCTTACCCCAGGCACCCTCCATTTTCCTTGGGTTTTTCATCGCTTTGCATCACAAAGCCATGAAAATTGTCAGTCACGGCCTTGAAGGGAGCCAGATTCGCGGGCCAAAGCGGGCCAGCTAGCGAGATGCGGAATCAGAATTGATCAACGGAATGCGGACTCCCGCGTGGCGGCAGCCTCGTACAGCGGCAATCGGTGCAGTCGTGCCCATAGGTCAAGCTGGTTCCCCTGGGCTCCGCAGGTGAAGCAGCGAAAGAGCCCCTTCTTCAGCTCAACGGAAAAGCAGCGCGGACTGGGACGCTCCGGCGAGTGAAAGGGACATGCACCGCGAAGCTGGTGGCCGCGGCGGGAAGTGGGACGATAGTCAATCAGTTCGAGCACACGCTCCATCAGAACCTGGCTGCGCACGACTCGGTAATCGATCCACATCGTTTCTGATCAGCTTAAGTTCCGGGGACACCATACCCAACTCTGAAAGCAGTTCCGGGCGAAGCAATCTACGACAGGGCCGGCGGAACCTCGCCCACGTTACCGACAGGCAGCAGTTCGAAGCCGAGAACGATGATGGCATTTGCCTCAGCCGTGGCAAGGACGTGAAGACCAAGACCTGGCAACAGGGTAGAATGAAGCGCTCCGGCGTCGAATAAAAGGAACCACTCATGACAAGGACGATTCACGGCAAGGTGCATGGCTAGACGATTGAACTGGACGAAGACCTAGGCGTGGCCGAGGGCCAGGAGGTAGAGGTCCGGGTGACAATCGTCCAACCCGCTCAGAGTTGGGGCGAAGGCATTCTTCGTTCAGCGGGCGGTTGGGTGGACTACCCGGAAATGGACGCCGTCATGGAGCAGATTTACCAGGAAAGAAAATTGGAGCGTCGGCCTCAGATGGGTGGCGAATGAGCCACCTGCTCGATACCAACATCTGTGCGGCTCATTTTCGACGACCAGGTGGTCTGGCGCATCGGTTCATGCAATACGGCGGGGGCTTGTTCCTTCTCACAATCGTTCTCGGCGAACTGTATGCCGGGGCCTATCACGTCGGAATTCCTGGCCCACTGCTCAAGGCAAGCACATGGGCCCAGTTTTCCTCTTGCAAGAAAGTGGGTGGCCCTCACTCAGCCACTGGCAGCCGGGAAAACGTGGGTGGCCCTCTCGCGATTTCTTGACAGGCCGTCCAGAATGCGGTTCTTGAATTTATAGGAAATTTCCTATAACATGAGGAATGTGTAACGTTGGTAGACGCGGACGAGGCGGAGGAACTTGAAGCGCCAGTGATGCGACCGCTGGTATGGCTGGGCACCTCGCTGCGGAACCTGCGGGCTTTTCCCGACGAGGCGAAGAAGATCATCGGCGACGAGCTGCAACTGATCCAATTTGGCGGCTATGCCCAAGGACGCCAAACCCTTCAAGGGCGTCGGCAGCGGCGTGTTTGAGATCGCCGTGCGGCACGACGGCGAGGCATACCGGACGGTGCTGGCCGTGCAGCTCGGCAGGAACATCTAAGTGCTGCATGCCTTTCAGAAGAAGTCGAAGAAAGGCATTGCCACACCGAAACCGGACGTGGATTTGATTAAACAGCGATACAAAAAGGCGAAGGAGTTGGCAGAGCATGAGCAAGACGAAGAATAATAGCCACGGGGCAATCGAGCATGAGGCAGGCTCCGGCAACGTCTTCGCAGATTTGGGCCTGCCCGACGCCGACGAGCGTCTGGTGCGGTCGAAGCTCGGCTTTCACGTCTATAAGCTACTCGCTGACAAGGGGCTCACGCAGCGGGAGATGGCCGCCTTGCTCGGTATCCGACAGCCAGAGGTATCCCACCTGATGAACGGGCATTTCAACCGCTTCACGACCGACAAGCTGCTCGGATTCCTCAAGCGCCTGGATCGCAAGGTGAGGATCCAGATCAGCCCGCACCACCCCGGCGAACCCTATCAGGAAGTAGGCTTCGGCCTGTGAATGTCATGTCCGTCAGCCCAATGGGCGGCAGATAATGGGACGGGAGTCGTTTGTTTAACTTCCGACGGCGATTGCCGCTATCACACGAAAATCAAAGGTGCCAGGAACAAATTCTAGACAAAAGAGCATCACCAAATGTAGTTCCGGGGACAGTAGTTCCGGAACTTTGTAAGGCGCCGCCGTACCGACAGGGCCAGCGATCACCTCGGTTACCCCGGACCTGATCGAGCCAGACCATGGCGATCATGCAGTACGGCTCACCTCCGAGGTCCGAGTTGAGCGCTCAGGCTGGTAACTCTTCCGCGATGGCTGCACGGGTAGTGAGTCCCTCTCGGCCGTTGGTGCCTGTGCCGACCATGTGATCGACCGCCTGAGGATCCATCTTCTCAGAGTCGATGCGGCCTGCGGCAGGCGAGATCAATACCTCGTACTGGGGTCGTCAAAGCGGACTCGTGGCAGCTCCTGGACGGCCTTTCGGAGCGACTGCTCCCACCGGGTTTGGATCGCCAACAGATCCGGATCTTGGGCGTTGAACCTCCGCTGGTGGGTGATCCGCAATTCGTCGCGGGCGTAGACCAAGAGGTCGAGCGGCGGGCCCACCGCCACGTTCGAGCGCATCGTCGAATCGAGAGAAATCAGGGCATACCGCCAGCGTCCTCCAGAGACGTGGTCGCGTAACGGACTCCACGTTCGAGGATGGGGCGGCCATACTTGGACTCGCCAATCTGGAGAAACGGGGCGTCCTCCGTCGCGCAGGGGGTTGCCCTGCGGGTAGATGAGGTAGAGGTCGTGCGCTTGCCCACGTATCTGCCCACCGACGAGAAGGTGGACGTTGAACCGGAGATTGTGTTTATTCAAGTCCGGCTGGTCCATGTCTGCGACCGACCGCACCTGCTCGCCCACGACCCGGACGGCGTCGTACATGGACGAGGCAGAGCCGAGACCCTTGCCCTGCTCAAAATCGCGGCGCAACAGCGTGAGGATCGACTGCGAACAGGAGAGGTTCCCGCTGGTAAGGAGAATGAAGACGCACTCCCCCGGATCGACGATCGTGTGCATCTTCTGGCAGACGTTGACCTCGTCGAGACTGGCGTTCGATCGAGAGTCAGAGGCCATCACAAGCCCCTCGCGCATGAAGATGCCCAAGCAATACGTCATTTTTCACTCCGTTCCCGACAACTGGATCGTGGCCACTTCTCGAGATCATTGTAGAAATACTCACCTAGATTTCTATAGCCAAAATAATCAATAATGCTTAGCATGACAATTGCTTATTGTAACGAGCAACAGGGTCTGACTCTCGTTCCGTCCCCAAAACCGGTATAGCACGTGCACCACGTCAAAAGACCGATCGAGCTTGACCCGTGAGAGTGAATCCGGGCGTGGTGCAATACTCCCGAAGAGGACGACACCCTTGCTGATCTCCGTCCGGGCCAGCGCTGCCTACGAATTGCCCGAACAGACGTTCCTCTTGCTGATGGTTGAGCCACCGCTCGTGGGACTTGCCCACCGAGTCGAACAGGAGCGACTGACAACAACGCCGACGCCATTCCACGAACTCGGGAAAGACGTTTACGATAACCCCCAGACGCCGGATCATTGCCCCCAAAGGATCGTTTTCGTTTGAGTTTAATGCAACGATCGAGACTGCTCCTAACTCTGCCCTCCGCGATGATGCCGTCGAACAACCCCTTCGGGAGATCCCCGCCGAGTTGCTGGTCTTCACCTTGCCGTCCCGCTACTGCCAGTCCGATCTCCTTGCCCGGATGGCGCGCGGCGAGTTCGGTCAACTCCCGTCCGGTGGCAGTCGAGTCCGGACAATTGCCGACTGGGTTCGCAATCATGTCGAATACCACTACGGGACGACTGATGCCAAGACATCGGCGTTTGATACAGCGACGGAGCGGGTCGGCGTCTGCCGCGACTTCGCGCATCTGGTCATCGCCTTCTGCCGGGCGCTTGGCATCCCAGCCCGCTATGCCTCGTGCTATGCGCCCGGGTTAGTGCCGCCCGATTTTCATAGTGTTGCACAGGTCTACCTGAGCGGGGCATGGCACAACGTCGATGCGACTCTTGAGGCGATCCGACCCGCGCTGATCCCAATCGCGGTCGGCCGAGACGCCGCCGACGTGGCCATGACGACCTTGTGGGGAACGGGAAAGCTTCACGAGCAGACTGTCGAGGTCAGCACGATATCGGGATGAGGAGTTTATTCTGCGTCGCGATCACATCGGCTACTCTCGGTCCTTGCAGACGAGTTCCAGTGCAAGTTCCACAACTACGGCCGGACTGGCGTTCATTCAACCAGGGTCAATCGACGTGTGACTTCCTGAGGAGCGTCGCCACGATTGCACACAGTGACTGGTCGCACCTTGTGCCATGACGGAACCTCTCGGGCTAATTGGTTATAAATCCCTCACTCTAGGATTCTAGCCGTGCCGCTATCCTAATCGCTCTACGCTCTGGAAAGGATGGAGGCAATTCCAGTAAGATTTTTGGTGGACGGGGACGGCGTGCAACTCGTTGCCCCGGAGCAGCGAGTGGTGCTCGTCCGCGACGCGGCTGAGTTGGGCACGTGCCTGACCCACGTCTGGAGAACGTTGGTTGTCGCGCGGGACGGTAACTTAGCGACGTCCCGGTTTGTTAGCCTCCGCCACTCCTCTGGGAGATATCGGACTCACCGCCATGCGGGTCGTCACGGGCTCGTCGCTTCCTATCCGGGGGTCAGGGGCGCAGCCGTTCGAGCCGGGCCATGGCCTCGGTCCGCAATTCATCGGGGCGAGCGTGCAACTTCAAGAGCCGGAGCCGGAAGCCGACGCCTGCCAGCGCCACCACCAAGTGGTCGATCGCGTCGAGCGCGTTGGCCTGCACGGTCCAGTTCGCCTGTCCGGCCTGGAGGTGCTCGTCGTCGTTCGAGATCCGGATCAGGCCGTGCGGCGTGAAACAGTGCTAGATGCGGAGCCCGTCCCACTCATCGCGAGGGCCCGCGCGGAGGGAATAGGCCATGGCCTCGCTCTGCTTCGCCGTCGGGCCTGGCGCGATGCTGCGCAGCCGGATCTCGTGGCCCGAGGACTCGAAGCGATGCTCGGTCATCATGTCGAAGACGAAGCTCGAGAACCGGGGCGAGACCGGCGCCGAGCCCACCTCGCACAGGTCGTGCTCGTCGTCCTCGGTCCCCGACTCGTCGCTGTCGTCTAATACCTGCGTGTCTTCTGAGCCTTCGAGCGCTGCGTAGAGTGTGACTATACCCTTGCTGCCCACCCCCACTATCATGTAGCCCTGCTCGACGTGCCGCGTATCGCCCAGCGCCCGCAGCCTCGCCCTCGTCTTCCCCCTCATAGACTAACTCGCCGAGGCCGCCCCCCTGCGTTCTCGTCGAAGAGATTGAAGATGCCGCGGAGCCGTACAGCTCGGCGATCGAGTCCCGGGCGAAGCGATCTACGACAAGGGCCGGTCGCAACCTCGCCCACGTGACCGACAAGCAGCAGTTCGAAGCCGAGAACGATGATGGCATTTGCCTCAGCCGTGGCAAGGACGTGAAGACCAAGACCTGGCACCAGGGTAGAATGAAGCGCTCCGGCGTCGAATAAAAGGAACCACTCATGACGAAGACGATTCACGGCAAGGTGCATGGCAAGACGATTGAACTGGACGAAGACCTGGGCGTGCCTGAGGGCCAGGAGGTTGAGGTCCGGGTGACAATCGTCCAACCGGCTCGGAAATGGGGCGAAGGCATTCTTCGTTCAGCGGGCGGTTGGGTGGACTACCCGGAAATGGATGCCGTCATGGAGCAGATTTACCAGGACAGGAAATTGGAGCGTCGGCCTCAGATGGGTGGCGAATGAGCCACCTGCTCGATACCAACATCTGTGCGGCTCATTTTCGACGACCGGGTGGTCTGGCGCATCGGTTCATCCAGTACGGCGGGGGCTTGTTCCTTCCCAAAATCGTTCTCGGCGAACTGTATGCCGGGGCCTATCACGTCGGAATTCCTGGCCCACTGCTCAAGGCAAGCACATGGGCCCACTTTTCTTCTTGCAAGAAAGTGGGTGGCCCTCACTCAGCCACTGGCAGCCGGGAAAACGTGGGTGGCCCTCTCGCGATTTCTTGACAGGCCGTCCAGAATGCGGTTCTTGAATTTATAGGAAATTTCCTATAACATGAGGAATGTGTAACGTTGGTAGACGCGGACGAGGCGGAGGAACTTGAAGCGCCAGTGATGCGACCGCTGGTATGGCTGGGCACCTCGCTGCGGAACCTGCGGGCTTTTCCCGACGAGGCGAAGAAGATCATCGGCGACGAGCTGCAACTGATCCAGTTTGGCGCTATGCCCAAGGACGCCAAACCCTTCAAGGGCGTCGGCAGCGGCGTGTTTGAG
Organism: uncultured Planctomycetaceae bacterium; assembly: GCA_963797295.1. Lineage (GTDB taxonomy): Bacteria > Planctomycetota > Planctomycetia > Isosphaerales > Isosphaeraceae > Aquisphaera. Next base: position 91,939 of record CAWCPP010000042.1, on the reverse strand, counting down.
ATCGCCGTGCGGCACGACGGCGAGGCATACCGGACGGTGCTGGCCGTGCAGCTCGGCAGGAACATCTACGTGCTGCATGCCTTTCAGAAGAAGTCGAAGAAAGGCATTGCCACACCGAAACCGGACGTGGATTTGATTAAACAGCGATACAAAGAGGCGAAGGAGTTGGCAGAGCATGAGCAAGACGAAGAATAATGGCCACGGGGCAATCGAGCATGAGGCAGGCTCCGGCAACGTCTTCGCAGATTTGGGCCTGCCCGACGCCGACGAGCGTCTGGTGCGGTCGAAGCTCGGCTTTCACGTCTATAAGCTACTCGCTGACAAGGGGCTCACGCAGCGGGAGATGGCCGCCTTGCTCGGTATCCGACAGCCAGAGGTATCCCACCTGATGAACGGGCATTTCAACCGCTTCACGACCGACAAGCTGCTCGGATTCCTCAAGTGCCTGAATCGCAAGGTGACGATCCAGATCAGCCCGCACCACCCCGGCGAACCCTATCAGGAAGTAGGCTTCGGCCTGTGAATGTCATGTCCGTCAGCCCAATGGGCGGCAGATAATGGGACGGGAGTCGTTTGTTTAACTTCCGACGGCGATTGCCGCTATCCACAGCCGGGAAAATCAAAGGTGCCAGGAACAAATTCTAGACAAAAGAGCATCACCAAATGTAGTTCCGGGGACAGTAGTTCCGGAACTTTGTAAGGCGCCGCCGTACCGACAGGGCCAGCGATCACCTCGGTTACCCCGGACCTGATCGAGCCAGACCATGGCGATCATGCAGTACGGCTCACCTCCGAGGTCCGAGTTGAGCGCTCAGGCTGGTAACTCTTCCGCGACGGCTGCACGGGTAGTGAGTCCCTCTCGGCCGTTGGTGCCTGTGCCGACCATGTGATCGACCGCCTGAGGATCCATCTTCTCAGAGTCGATGCGGCCTGCGGCAGGCGAGATCAATACCTCGTACTGGGGTCGTCAAAGCGGACTTGTGGCAGCTCCTGGACGGCCTTTCGGAGCGACTGCTCCCACCGGGTTTGGATCGCCAACAGATCCGGATCTTGGGCGTTGAACCTCCGCTGGTGGGTGATCCGCAATTCGTCGCGGGCGTAGACCAAGAGGTCGAGCGGCGGGCCCACCGCCACGTTCGAGCGCATCGTCGAATCGAGAGAAATCAGGGCATACCGCGCAGCGTCCTCCAGAGACGTGGTCGCGTAACGGACTCCACGTTCGAGGATGGGGCGGCCATACTTGGACTCGCCAATCTGGAGAAACGGGGCATCCTCCGTCGGCGCAGGGGGTTGCCCTGCGGGTAGATGAGGTAGAGGTCGTGCGCTTGCCCACGTATCTGCCCACCGACGAGAAGGTGGACGTTGAACCGGAGATTGTGTTTATTCAAGTCCGGCTGGTCCATGTCTGCGACCGACCGCACCTGCTCGCCCACGACCCGGACGGCGTCGTACATGGACGAGGCAGAGCCGAGACCCTTGCCCTGCTCAAAATCGCGGCGCAACAGCGTGAGGATCGACTGCGAACAGGAGAGGTTCCCGCTGGTAAGGAGAATGAAGACGCGCTCCCCCGGATCGACGATCGTGTGCATCTTCTGGCAGACGTTGACCTCGTCGAGACTGGCGTTCGATCGAGAGTCAGAGGCCATCACAAGCCCCTCGCGCATGAAGATGCCCAAGCAATACGTCATTTTTCACTCCGTTCCCGACAACTGGATCGTGGCCACTTCTCGAGATCATTGTAGAAATACTCACCTAGATTTCTATAGCCAAAATAATCAATAATGCTTAGCATGACAATTGCTTATTGTAACGAGCAACAGGGTCTGACTCTCGTTCCGTCCCCAAAACCGGTATAGCACGTGCACCACGTCAAAAGACCGATCGAGCTTGACCCGTGAGAGTGAATCCGGGCGTGGTGCAATACTCCCGAAGAGGACGACACCCTTGCTGATCTCCGTCCGGGCCAGCGCTGCCTACGAATTGCCCGAACAGACGTTCCTCTTGCTGATGGTTGAGCCACCGCTCGTGGGACTTGCCCACCGAGTCGAACAGGAGCGACTGACAACAACGCCGACGCCATTCCACGAACTCGGGAAAGACGTTTACGATAACCCCCAGCGCCGGATCATTGCCCCCAAAGGATCGTTTTCGTTTGAGTTTAATGCAACGATCGAGACTGCTCCTAACTCTGCCCTCCGCGATGATGCCGTCGAACAACCCCTTCGGGAGATCCCCGCCGAGTTGCTGGTCTTCACCTTGCCGTCCCGCTACTGCCAGTCCGATCTCCTTGCCCGGATGGCGCGCGGCGAGTTCGGTCAACTCCCGTCCGGTGGCAGTCGAGTCCGGACAATTGCCGACTGGGTTCGCAATCATGTCGAATACCACTACGGGACGACTGATGCCAAGACATCGGCGTTTGATACAGCGACGGAGCGGGTCGGCGTCTGCCGCGACTTCGCGCATCTGGTCATCGCCTTCTGCCGGGCGCTTGGCATCCCAGCCCGCTATGCCTCGTGCTATGCGCCCGGGTTAGTGCCGCCCGATTTTCATAGTGTTGCACAGGTCTACCTGAGCGGGGCATGGCACAACGTCGATGCGACTCTCGAGGCGATCCGACCCGCGCTGATCCCAATCGCGGTCGGCCGAGACGCCGCCGACGTGGCCATGACGACCTTGTGGGGAACGGGAAAGCTTCACGAGCAGACTGTCGAGGTCAGCACGATATCGGGATGAGGAGTTTATTCTGCGTCGCGATCACATCGGCTACTCTCGGTCCTTGCAGACGAGTTCCAGTGCAAGTTCCACAACTACGGCCGGACTGGCGTTCATTCAACCAGGGTCAATCGACGTGTGACTTCCTGAGGAGCGTCGCCACGATTGCACACAGTGACTGGTCGCACCTTGTGCCATGACGGAACCTATCGGGCTAATTGGTTATAAATCCCTCACTCTAGGATTCTAGCCGTGCCGCTATCCTAATCGCTCTCCGCTCTGGAAAGGATGGAGGCAATTCCAGTAAGAGTTTTGGTGGACGGGGACGGCGTGCAACTCGTTGCCCCGGAGCAGCGAGTGGTGCTCGTCCGCGACGCGGCTGAGTTGGGCACGGCGCCTGACCCACGTCTGGAGAACGTTGGTTGTCGGGCGGGACGGTAACCTAGCGGCGTCCCGGTTTGTTAGCCTCCGCCACTCCTCTGGGAAGTATCGGACTGACCGCCAGGCGGGTCGTCACGGGCTCGTCGCTTCCTATCCGGGGGTCAGGGGCGCAGCCGTTCGAGCCGGGCCATGGCCTCGGTCCGCAAATCATCGGGGCGAGCGTGCAACTTCAAGAGCCGGAGCGGGAAGCCGACGCCTGCCAGCGCCACGACCAAGTGGTCGAGCGCGTCGAGCGAGTCGGCCTGCACGGTCCAGTTCGCCTGTCCGGCCTGGAGGTGCTCGTCGTCGTTCGAGATCCGGATCAGGCCGTGCGGCGTGAAGTAGCGCTCGATGCGGAGCCCGTCCCACTCATCGCGAGGGCCCGGGCGGAGGGAATAGGCCATGGCCTCGCTCTGCTTCGCCGTCGGGGCTGGCGCGACGGCGCGCAGCCGGATCTCGTGGCCCGAGGACTCGAAGCGATGCTCGGTCATCATGTCGAAGACGAAGCTCGAGAACCGGGGCGAGACCGGCGCCCAGCCCACCTCGGACAGGTCGTGCTCGTCGTCCTCGGTCCCCGACTCGTCGCTGTCGTGGAAGACCGGCGGGTCGTCTGAGCCGTCGAGCGCGGCGTAGAGCGTGACGATACCCTGGCTGCCCACCCCCACGATCATGTAGCCCTGCTCGACGTGCCGCGGATGGCCCAGCGCCCGCAGCCTCGCCCGGTCGTCCCCCTGATAGACGAACGGGCCGAGCGACGCGCCCCCCGCGTTCTCGTCGAAGAGATTGAAGATGCCGCGGAGCCGGAACAGCTCGGCGATCGAGGCGGGGAACAGGCAGCCCAGCTTCTGCTCGCGTTCCTCGACAATCCGAGTGAACGGTGGCGAGACGACGGGCTCGATGTCGAGCATCTCGAAGAGGGCGCGGTGGTACGTCAGCGTCGCGTCTCCGCCCGTCCAGGCGCGGGCCCACGCGGGGCGCCGCTTGCGTCGAGCGCGGGACCATATCCTCGCCCCCGACTTTCGCCTCCTTGACCATGGTGTCGCGCCGGGGATCCTCACGCGGCCATCCGTACGCATCCAGCACGCGGCGGGCCGACTTGCGGATTCCCTCCCAGATCGGCGACTCGCTAACATAAGCACCATCGTCGCACACCCGCCGGTCGGCCTTGGGGAGAGGCTGGAATCGCTCGGTCAGGTCGTCGATCGCCGCGCGACACTCCGCCGACGGCGGCCTCTTGCGGGCCTTCAGGACCTTACCCGAGGTGTACTCAAACCTGCCCCAGAGCGTGTGCGGGATGCAGATATCGTAGTAAACCTCCTGCAAATCCTCGGCCGACGCGGCGATCGCGTTGAGGACGAGGTGCAATTCCCGTTCAGCCGCGGACTGGCTGGCCTTCTTTGCCATGCTGGTTCTTCCTCCCGGCCGTCGAGATTAATCGAACCGGCGAGGAGAAACAACAGAGGACGGGGACGCAGCAAGATTCGACCACCCTGCGCGTCCCTCCCGAACGAGGTACGGCTCCGGCAGGATCAACATTCCGATACGCCGAGAACACTTACCCGAAACCGGGACCTGCGCCGTCCGAATAGGGCCGCGTTGCGGACCCTATCCCCGCGTTTTTCCTGCATGGTGTCATCGCCGGGCATTAACTTGCTTCGGTGTAATCGACCGAGGTCGGCTACCCAGCTTCAGCAAAATGGACACACGCCATCACCATTACTCAGAACAGGCCGGACTCGCAAAGGTATGCCAGACTCGCGCCGAAAAAGTTCCGGGGGCAAAAGTTCCGGGGACACCATACCTAACCCTAAAGTTCCGGGGACACCATACCTAACTCTGAAAGCAGTCCCGGGCGAAGCGATCTACGACAAGAGCGGTCGCAACCTCGTCCACGTGACCGACAGGCAGCAGTTCGAAGCCGAGATCGATGATGGATTTACCTCAGCCGTGGCAAGGACGTGAAGACCAAGACATGGCAACAGAGTAGAATGAAGCGCTCCGGCGTCGAATAAAAGGAACCACTCATGACAAGGACGATTCACGGCAAGGTGCATGGCTAGACGATTGAACTGGACGAAGACCTAGGCGTGGCCGAGGGCCAGGAGGTAGAGGTCCGGGTGACAATCGTCCAACCCGCTCGGAGTTGGGGCGAAGGCAATCTTCGTTCAGCGGGCGGTTGGGTGGACTACCCGGGAATGGACGCCGCCATGGAGCAGATTTACCAGGACAGGAAATTGGAGCGTCGGCCTCAGATGGGTGGCGAATGAGCCACCTGCTCGATACCAACATCTGTGCGGCTCATTTTCGACGACCAGGTGGTCTGGCGCATCGGTTCATGCAATACGGCGGGGGCTTGTTCCTTCTCACAATCGTTCTCGGCGAACTGTATGCCGGGGCCTATCACGTCGGAATTCCTGGCCCACTGCTCAAAAAATCGCGGACCTACTCAACGACGTGCAGGTCCTGGATTTCGATCATGCCTGTGCAGAACAGTTCGGCAGAGTCCGTGGCAGCTTACTGCCACAAGGCATCTCGGTTCCAACTACGGACCTGATGATCGCTGCCGTCGCCCTGGTTCATAACCTGACCCTCGTGACAAACAACACGGCCGATTTTCGGAGCATCCCCGGTCTCCGGCTGGTGGATTGGCTCACTCCCTGAGCGAACGGACAACTCACGATCGATTCCTGAGCGACTGCCCGGATGGCAAGCAGTTGGTGCCACCCGCTTTTCCGCTTGCAAGAACTTGAGTGGCCCTCAGCGCACCTTTAGATAGAACTGGTTAGCTTCTTTCTGGTGTCCGAGAAAGGTAGATTGCCCGAGCGGACTCAGCGGTTCTCTGAAATGCTCGACGGGTGATGACCTCGCGACCCGGTAGGCTGACTGATACAATACCTTCTGCACAATGAGGAACCACCATGTCGACTCAGACGTTGACGCTTCACTTGCCAGATTCCCTTTACACGAGACTGCAGCAGCGCGCTCAACAGTTCAATCGATCGCTTGAAGCCGAGCTTCTGGAACTGCTGAACACGGCGGTCCCGGCTGATGAGAGCCTACCCGACTCGCTTGCCGAAGACGTGGCGCGTTTAGAAGGTATGGATGACGCAAAACTGCGGCAGGCGGCGAGAAGCAAGCTTTCCGTGAACGAGGCAACTCAGCTCGAGGCCTTGCACCTCAAACGCCAGAGCGAAGGTCTGACGGAATCCGAGTCGACCAAACTGGCGGAACTTATCGGGCAATATGAGCGGACGATGGTGATTCGCGCCTGCGCAGCAGTCATTCTAAAGCAGCGCGGCCACGATCTCTCGGGCTTGGCCGCCACACCATGAGCCGGTCTCGTAGTTCAAAAGCTCTTCGCGCCAAGGTCGCCGGACAAGCTCGACACCGCTGTGGATACTGCCTGTCGGCGGAGTCAATCGTCGGTGCTCCCATGGAGCTGGATCACCTGATACCGGAAGCTCTCGGGGGCATCACGGAGGAGGACAATCTCTGGCTTGCCTGTTCGCTATGCAACGATTCCAAGGGTTGCCGGATCGCGTTTGAAGATGCGGCAAGCGGTGAAGTCGTCAGGTTATTCAATCCTCGGCACCAGGATTGGCACGAGCACTTTCGCTGGTCGGAGGACGGGTGCTTGATCATCGGAGCGACCCCGACAGGCCGCGCCACTGTAAGCGCTCTCCATCTCAATCGACCCACTCTTGTCCTGGCCAGACAAGCATGGGTCGCAGTCGGCTGGCATCCCCCCAAAGAATGACCGTGACCACCATCATCGGAACCCGCCACCATGGGCTGCTCGCATAGAGTTCCGGAGTTCCTGGGACAGAGTTCTTGGGACAAGAGTTCCTGAGACACAAGAGTTCCTGAGACACCATATCTAACCCTGAACAGCATATCCGCGCACGGCAATGTATCACGAGCCGTACGCAAGATTACCCACGTGACCGACAAGCATCCGATCGAAGCCAACAACGATGATGGCATTTATCCCAGCCGTGGCAAGGACGTGAAGACCGAGACCATGCACCAGGGTAACATGAAGCGCTCCGGCGTCAGAATGCGGCCGATAAGGGGACGACGATCCCAAGGGCCCGGCGACAGGGTGGGCGACCGCCAGGAGGCAAGTGCCTCGGGATCGCGTGCCTCCGAAGGCGCCTGGGGCTCATCAGCATGAGAGATCCCGTGTGACCTGTGTCGCTCCCCAATAGACGGGAAGCGAACGCTGGACACTTCGAGCGGGTCGGTAACGAGTATAATTTGTAGGATGAAGTCTGTCGCGGGCCCTTGGAGTAGCCGCACGACTGCGCAGAATTGCCAGGGTTAAGGAGGAGGAGAATGGCGACGGTCACGATCGAACTTCCCGACGATGCCTTCGCGGCCCTACGCCGGTCGCCAACGGAGTTTGCCCAGGAGATGAGAGTGGCGGCTGCCATTCACTGGTATCAGAGGGAGTTGATCTCCCAGGGTAAGGCCGCGGAAATCGCGGGTCTCAGTCGCAGAGAGTTCCTGGAGGCTCTGTTCCGGGAGCAGGTCCCCGCCTGCCAGGTCACGATCGAGGAACTCGCCGAGGAGCTGAAGTCATGGCCCGCCTCGTCCGGCGAATCGTCGACGCATCTCCCCTGATTTTGCTTGGGAAAATCGGCAGGCTCGACCTCCTTCGTGTTGGCGGCCCGGAAGTCGTGGTTCCCGAGGCGGTCCTCACGGAAGTTCGCGGCCACGAGCCAGATGACGCGGCAGCCAAGGCGATTGTTCTGATATCCTGGATCCGTGTCGCTCCCCCTGCTCGGATCCCCTCGTCGGTTCAGTCTTGGGACCTCGGCGCTGGGGAAACGGCCGTACTTGCTCTCGCCCTCGGTGATCGAGACTGCGAGGTGATCCTCGACGATCGTGACGCGAAGCGATGCGCCCAGACACTCGGGATCTCGGCGCGTGGAACGCTGGGTTTGGTCCTGCTGGCGAAGCAACTGGGTGAAGTCCCTGAGGCTCGTCCCCTTGTAGAAGAGCTCAAGCTCAGGGGGCTTTACCTCGCCGACCCTGTCCTCAACCAGGCACTCGCGCTCGTGGGAGAGTAAATCCGCAGCCGTGCCGGGAACGCCATGTTGCAGTCCCGACAAGATCAAGGACAGAAAAAGAAAAGGCACGTCACTGTTATTGAATGTTTGAGGCGTAGCGGATGGCTATTCAGTGATGATTCCTTTTCCCTTCCCGGGTTGCTTCCAGAATAGCCGACTGCCGTGGCACAATTCTCACTCGGACAGCGCATTACCTTCTGAGATCGACCGCCCGGTGATGGAGGTATGGACTGTGGCTCTCGAAAAACAAAGTGTGAAACTGATCTTCGACGAGGCTGCCGAGATCGATTCGCCCTCGGAACGGGCCGAGTACCTGGAACGGGCCTGCGGTGGCGATGCTAGCCTCCGCCGCAAGGTTGATGCCCTGCTCGACGCCTTCGATCAAGCCGGCAGCTTCCTGGAAGAATCGCCCGCAAGTGACATGTTGAACTTCATCGCCGGCGGTAACGTGAGCGGCAGGCCCGGAGCTGATCCCGAGCAAACGGGCGCGACAGAGCGGAGCCACGCGGAACCAGAGCCGTTGGGAACGACCGGATCACTGCGCCCGCCACGGCCGCTTCAGGAGGGACCGGGCTCGGCCATCGGTCCCTACAAGCTCCTCCAGAAGATTGGCGAAGGGGGAATGGGTGCTGTCTTCATGGCCGAGCAAGAGAAGCCGGTTCGTCGCAAGGTGGCGCTCAAGGTCATCAAGCCTGGCATGGACACGGGCCAGGTCATCGCCCGATTCGAGGCCGAACGTCAGGCACTCGCGATCATGGACCATCCCCATATCGCCCATGTCTTCGATGCCGGAGCCACTGACAGCGGCCGACCCTTCTTCGTGATGGAACTGGTCAAGGGGGTGCCGATCACCGAATACTGCGACCGCAACCACCTCACACCCAGGGAGCGGCTCGAACTATTCATCCCGGTCTGCCAGGCGATCCAGCATGCCCACCAGAAGGGGATCATCCATCGCGATATCAAGCCGTCCAACATCCTGGTGACGCTTCACGATGGCAGACCCGTGCCCAAGGTGATCGACTTCGGCGTGGCCAAGGCGATCGACCAGCGACTGACCGAAAGGACGATGTTCACGGAGTTCGGCCAGGTCATCGGCACGCTGGAATACATGAGCCCCGAACAGGCCGAGATGGGTGCGCTCGACATCGACACCCGGAGCGATATCTACTCGCTGGGGGTGATGCTCTATGAACTCCTGACCGGGTCGACGCCACTCGAGCGAGCGAGACTCCGCCAGGCCACCTATGCCGACATCCTCAAACGCATCCGCGAGGAAGAGCCAACCAGACCCTCGACCCGTTTGAGCGAATCGAGAGATTCCATCGCTTCGATCTCGGCCCAGCGGAAAATGGAGCCGGCGCGGCTGACCAAGCTGGTGCGCGGCGAGCTCGACTGGATCGTCATGAAAGCGATCGAGAAGGACCGGACCCGGCGGTACGAGTCGGCAAGCGGGTTCGCCAATGACGTCCGGCGCTATCTCGACGGCGACCCGGTCGAGGCCGGCCCACCATCGGCGACTTACAAGCTCATGAAATTCGCAAGAAAACACCGCGCGGCCCTGGCGACAGCCTCGGCGTTCGCGATTTTGCTGGTTGCGGCGACCGCGATCAGCATCGCGCTGGCCCTCTGGGCCAATCGCGAGCGAACCCGCGCCGAGAACCGCGAGCAGATGGCGATCGCGGCAGTGAAGCGGTTCCGCGACGCTGTCGCCGACGAGCCGGCTTTGAAGAATACCCCGGCCCTGGAAGAGCTGCGCAAGCGACTTTTGAGGGAGCCGCTGGAATTCTTCCGCGCCCTCCGCGATCGCCTGCTGGCCGACCGCGACACCCGCCTCGAATCGCTGGAGCGACTCGCCCGTGCAAGCTTCGAGCTGGGCGAACTGACCACTGAGATTGGCGACAAGCAAAATGCACTGATGGCTTATCAGGAATCGCTGGCCATCCAGCAGAAGCTCGCTGCCGCCATGCCCACCATCACTGCTTTCCAGAGCAACCTGGTGCTCACCCATCTCTCCATCGGTCAGTTGCACAAGGAAACCGGCAAGCCAGGCGACGCGCTTGCGGACTTCGAGACAGCACTCCAGATTCTTGGCCCCGACCCAGCCGCAACCGTACTCCAGAACTTGTTGGGAAGAACCCAACGTGAAATCGGCAACGTCCTCGAAGACTCCGGCAAGCCGGCCGAGGCGCTTGCGTTCTTCGAAAAGTCGCTCTCGAACCTTCAGAAGTTGGCGCACGACAACCCCGACGACGCAACTGTCCAGTACAACATCAGCGCGCGCCGACGAGGAAATTGGCGTCGTGCTCAGCCGGACTGGCAAGCCGGCCGAAGCGGTCAAGGCCTACGAGTCCGCCCAGGCGATCCACCGGAAGCTGGCCGACGCTCACCCCGCCGACGCAACGCTCCTGGAAAATCTGGCGTCCAGCTACATCGACGTCGGCCCCTTGCTGGGCGCGATCGGCAAGCCGGACGAAGCCATCAGGGCTTTCGACTCGGCCCTGGCGATCATGCGGACGGCGGCCGACGCCAGTCCCACCTCGACTCACAAGCAGTACCGACTGGCAGGCTGCTACCACAACATGAGCCTGACGCTGACCAGTAACGGGAAGCCGGCCGAGGCGCTTGAGGCCGACAATAAGGCAATGGAGATCCTCAGGAAGCTGGTCGATGCCAACCCCACCGTCACCGACTTGCAAGATGACCTGGCACGCAATTATGCCAGCATCGGTTCCCTTCTCGGCCAGACCAGCAAGGTGGCCGAAGGAATGAAGGCGATCGAGTCGGCGCTCGAGATCGAGCGGCGGCTCGCGGCACAAAACCCCAGCGTCACCAAGTTTCAGTACTACATGGCACACGACCATTACTTGATCGGTGTCATGCTCTTCAATTCCGGGAGGCCCACCGAGGCGATCTTGGCCTTTGAGCGAGCGATCGAGATCGCGCAGAAGCTGGCCGACGCCAACCCGACCGTCACCGAGTTCCGGAACGTACTGGCCGAGAGTCATTACAAGCTGGGCAATCTGCTGAGCTCCACCGGGAAACCTGCCGGGGCCATGAAGGAGTATCACAAGGCGCTCGAGATTCAGCAGAAACTTGCCGCAGAGAACCCCGGGGTCGCCAGGTTCCAGTGCCGCCTCGCGGATACTCATCACAGTATCGGCAACCGGCTGAGTGAGGCCGGGAAGCCGGCGGAGGCGATGAAGGAACAACAGAAGGCACTCGAGATCGAGCAAAGACTGGTCGATGCCAACCCCACCCACCTCGACTACCAGAACGCTCTGGCCCGCAGCTACAACGGGATCGGCAACCGGCTCAGCGAGGCCGGGAAGCCGGCGGAGGCGATGAAGGCCTTTGAGGCGGCCCTGGCGATCGAGCAGAAGCTGGCCGACCGAAACCCCAGCTTGACCGTACATCAGGATCTCCTGGCATCGAGCCACCATGAAATCGGCCTTCTGCTCACCAACTCCGGGAAGGCCAATGCGGCAATGAAAGCCTATGAGTCGGCCCTGGCGATCCGGCGGAATCTGGCAAGCCAGCATCCCGAGTCTCCCGAATACGCGAGCAACCTGGGTGGAACGCTCAATAACATCGCCACGATCGAGCTGAACTCGAACCATCCCGAGCAAGCCCGCGTGAAACTCCGTGAGGCGATCGAGTGGCAGCTCAAGGCGCTGGCCGCCAATCCCGCGAACCCGACCTATCGGCAGTTCCTGACCAACCACCTCGTCAATCTGAATAAAGCGGCCCGCAGCCCGGGCGACTTTCAGGGCGTGGCCGACGGCCTGCGCGAGCTCGCGAAAAAGCACCTCGAGTCGCCCGGTTTCGCCAATGATCTTGGCGTCACACTGCACAATATCGCGATGATGGAGTTGAGGGAGAAGCGGTTTGCGGAGGGGCGAGACCGGCTCCGCGAGGCCGTCGAGTGGCAGCGGAAGGCGCTGGCCGCCAATCCCGCGAACCCGACCTATCGTCAGACGCTGGCAACCCACCTGGAGGAGCTGGCTCGCGTCGCCGCCATCCTGGGCTCCGTCGAGGAGAGTCACCGAGCCCGCCGCGAGCTGGAGGCGATACAAAGCCTGGATCCGAAGATCGCCGCGCTCGATGCCCGGTTGGCCGCCGTGCTCAAGGCGGAGGACCATCCCAAGAACAATGCCGAGCGGCTCGAACTTGCAGCACGGGCCTATGCGAAACTGCTGCACGCCTCTTCGGCCCGGTTGTTTGCCGAGGCATTCGCTGCGGACTCAAAGCTCGCCGATGATTGTCGAGCCGGAACCCGCTACGACGCCGCCTGCAGCGCCGCGCTGGCCGGCATTGGCCAGAGCGACGATGTTCCGCCACCCGACGACACCGCCCGGTCCAGAATGCGACGGCAAGCTCTCGATTGGCTCAAGGCCGATCTCGCCGCCTGGGCAAGGAGCCTGGAAGGCGGAACGCCGAAGGATCGCGGTCTCCTGCTCCAGAGAGTGACTCACTGGAAGAACGATTCCGACCTCGCCGGCATCCGCGACAAGCAGGAGCTGGCCAAGCTCTCCGAGGAAGAGCGCACCGCGTTCAAGCAGCTCTGGAACGAGGTCGATCAACTCCTTGCGAGAGCAACCATGAGCAAATAAAAGGAGCGCAAGTTCCTAGCTGGGGGCGTAAGCCCCAGGACCCCGCGACACGAGCACAGCCTCTCTTTCAGCTCCAAAGGAGCGACACGCGCACATGGTGGCTTGCCCTTCTGTCGCCCCGTTCGGGGCTCGAAGCGGGGAGCCTGTGGAACGCATGAACGTCCCTGGGTCTCACGACCCAGGCTAGGAACTGCCGCCGCTCCGCGGCTGGGATAGCACTGATGATCCGCAAATTGTGAATCCGCTCAGAGATGGCCCGTCATCAATGCGAGAGTAAACCACGCCGCATCGGGCCAGTTGGCGTGGTCCGGCCAATCAGCACCTGATCGCGAGGACTCGCAGCCTTGCCGACGCGGCGGTTTGATCTTGACGGGGTTGTGGACTTTTTGCCGGACGAGCTGGCGGACACCGCAGGACCAATAAACTCGCGATAGTTGGCGATGCCGCTGCCGGTGATCTGGTTGGTGTTCCGTCCTGAACGGATGACGGTGTTGTTCGGCGCGTTGTAAAGCAGCACGCCGTATTCGCCGTTGCCGGCACGTCCGCCCGTTGTGGTCGATCCGATGACGTTCCCTTCCACGACATTGCCGACCGATTGACTGCCCAGAATATAAACGCCTACGAGTGTATTCGCCGAGACCAGATTCGTGTTCGCTCCTGAAGCCCCGCCGATCCTGTTGGCCGGTGCGTTCTGCACGTAGATTCCGGTCTGGTTGGGCAACTTGGTTGTGCCGTTGGGCGCCAGGCCGATCAGGTTGGATGCGATCACGTTGCCGGTGGAACTGCTGCCCAGAACATAAACGCCGACACTGCTGTTGCCCGAGATGACGTTGCCGCCGGCGGCACCGATCGAATTGTCCGGTGCACTGTTGATGTAGACACCCACGGTGTTCCCTTCCCCTGCCTCGCCGCTGGCGGTGGGCCCGATCAGGTTGCCGGCGACGACATTGCCGCTGGACTGTGCTCCGCTGATCATGACGCCCACGATGTTGCCCGAGACCAGGTTGCCCGCGCCTGCTCCGGATCCGCCGATCGTATTGCCGGGGCCGGGGCTGACATCCTGGGCATCAAGACCGGGAGCGTCGCTGATCAGGACTCCGACTTGCTGAATCGGAGAGGAGCCGCCTTGAGTAATTCGGCGCTGGCCGGTGGCGTCGGTGCCGATGCGGTTACCCAGCACGGTGTTGGCGGCGGCGAAACGGCCGAAGACGTAGACGCCGGCCGTGGCGTTGCCCGAGATCAGGTTGCCCTGGCCGGGCGCATCGCCTCCGACCTGGTTGCCCTCGGCTCCGTTGATGAAGACGCCGATGCCGTTATTCAAGGACGCCAGACCATTGCCCAGCGCGATCTCACCAGTTCGGTCGGTGCCGATCACGCTGCCGAGAATGATGTTTCCGCTGGCTCCAAGGCCCGTGATCTGCACGCCGCCCAGTGTATTGCCCGAGATCAGGCTGTTCTGCACGAGATTGTCGCTCGTGGTCTCGATCGAAACGCCAAAGCCCCCATTCGCCACCGCCGCCGTGCCTCGGGCATTGGTGCCGATTGTGTTGCCCCAGAGAATGTTGCCGTCGGCCGTGGTCCCGTAAACCTCGATGCCATTGCTGCCGTTGCCGCAGATCAGGTTTCCCTGTCCTGGCACCGTGCCGCCGATCATGCAGGCCGGCGCGTTTTCGATGGCGATGCCATCGCCCCCATTGGCGATGGCGGACGTGCCGGAGATGTCCGTGCCGATCAAGCTAGCCTGGACGATGGTTCCCGCCGAGCCGGCCCCAAGAAGATAGATGCCATTGCTCGCATTGCCTGAGATAAGGTTTGGCTGGGCAACGCCGGAGATGATCGTCCCGCTCACTCCATTGAGCAGCACCCCGGCCAGTCCGTTGCCGAGAGCCGCCGTGCCGGCAGGATTCGTGCCGATGTCGTTGCCCAGAATGGCCACGCCGTCGGCTCCCGTGATGTTCGCCACGTTGATGCCGTTGCCACCGTTGGCGGAGATCACGTTGCGTTCCGCGGCCAGGGTCCCGCCGATCGTGTTGCCAGGCGCATCGTTCAGAACCAGTCCATCGAGCGCATTGCCCAGGTTCGCCGATCCGGCGGCGTTGGTACCGATGAAGTTGCCGGCGATCCGGTTGCCGGTTGCCGTTGTGCCCAGCAAGAAGACACCGAAAGAGCGGTTGGCGGCAATGACGTTGCCGTCGCCGAGTAGATCGCCGCCGATGAGGTTGTTGGGTGCGCTATCCACGGTCACGCCGGTCGATGCATTGGGCAGGGCGCTGGCACTTGAGCCGCTGGTCCCGATGAGGTTTCCCTGCACGGCATTGCCGCTTGCCAGTGGACCGGAGATGAGCACGCCGCTGGACCGGTTGCCAGAGATGATATTGCCGGGCGCGCGGCCGGTGATGGCCGTCGTCCCGCCGATCGTGTTGGCCGACGTGTCATAGATGACTACCCCGACGTTACTGTTTGCCAGGGCCAGAGTGCCCGAGCCATCGGTGCCGATCTGGTTGCCCTCGACCAGGTTGGTCGTTGCTCCGGTGATCAGCTCCACGCCGTTGGTGAGGTTTGCCGAGATCACGTTGCCCGCGGCCGGTGTTGTCCCGCCGATGATGTTCCTGCGGGCGCCGGCAGTGAGGAGGACCCCGTCCTGAGCGTTTCCAAGGGCCGTTGAGCCGCCTGCCGTGGTGCCGATCAGGTTACCCGCGATCACGTTCAACTGGGCTGGGTTGTTGGCAGTGCCGCCGATCACGACTCCACTGCCGCTATTGGCCGAGATCAGGTTTGCAGCCCCCGGGCTTGCGCCGCCTATCGTGTTGGCGAGTGCCGAAATGATCAACACTCCATTCTGGCCGTTGCCGATCGCCAGCGTGCCCGAGCGGTCAGTGCCGATCCGGTTGCCCAGCACGATATTGCCCGTGGCGGATGTGCCGTTGATGGAAACTCCGGAGAGGTTATTGCCGGAGATGATGTTGGCGGCAAGAGTGGTGGTTCCACCGATTGTATTGCCTGTGCTATCAATGATGGCCAGACCGTTCTGGAGATTGCCCCGCGCCACGGTGCCGGACGGGTCGGTGCCGATGAAGTTGCCCTGGGCCAGGTTGTTCGATCCCTGATCGATCTCCAGTCCGGCCGTGCCGTTGTTGGACAGCACGTTGCCGGCGCCTGTTTGATTGCCGCCCACCGCATTGCTCGCCACGGCGTCGAGCAGGATGCCGGCAAGAAGATTCCCCCGAGTGGCGGTCCCGGCGACATCGAGTCCGACGATATTGCCTGCGATGACGGTGGCCGTCGTGGTCCCCGTGAGCTCGATCCCGTACTGGCGGTTACCGGAGATGACGTTGCCCGCTCCTGCGCCTGGGGTGGTGGTCACGCCGCCGATGGTGGTCGACGAGGCGTTGTCAATCTCGATGCCGCTCTCGACGTTCCCCAACCCGGTCGAGATTCCGCTGGGGGCCACGCCGATCCGATTGCCAAGGATCTGGTTACTGTCGGCACTGATCGGGGTTGAAGAGCCCACAACATCCGTGATCTCAACGCCCACTCCCAGGTTGCCCGAGATGACGTTGCCTGCGCCAAGCGACGTGCCGCCAATCACGTTGCCTGCGGCGTTCAGGAGCACGCCGTCGCTGAGATTGGGCAACGTCGCGGAGCCATCGGCCGTCAGACCGATAAGATTGCCCAGGACCACATTGTTTGCGGTTCCCTCACCCTGGATCTCGACGCCGCTTTGAGCGTTACCCGAAATAAGATTGGCGGTCGATCCGTCAGAATTGGCGGCACCTATCGTGTTATTCGAGGGGCCTGATTCGATCAGGACTCCCTCGAGGCTATTGGGAATGGCCCCTGTGCCACCCAGGTTCGTGCCGATCCGGTTGCCCTCGATGAGATTACCGGTCGATGGACTTTCGTTGATCGCGATACCTTCGCCAAGATTGCCGGAGAGCAAATTCCCGGTCATGGTCGCGAACGTGCCATCGGAGTTGAGTGTGTTTGCGCCCCCCACGGTGTTGCCGCTGGAG
Organism: uncultured Planctomycetaceae bacterium; assembly: GCA_963797295.1. Taxonomy (GTDB): domain Bacteria; phylum Planctomycetota; class Planctomycetia; order Isosphaerales; family Isosphaeraceae; genus Aquisphaera. The sequence continues at coordinate 75,109 of CAWCPP010000042.1, read as the reverse complement.
CTGCTGATGGTGATGCCGTCCTGCGCATTCGAAACCGCCCGTGAACCATTGGCGCTGGTGCCGAGCAGGTTGCCGATCACGAGGTTTCCGACTCGGATCCGTGGAGTCATTGCCCGATAATGAAGATTCCGCTGCCGCCCGCGTTACCTGACGAGAGGTTGCCGGCGAACTGGGTGAATTGACCCTGGGAAACGATGTTGACGCCGCCGATAGTGTTCCCGGAGCTGCCGCTCACGGCGATTCCTTCTTGCGCATTGCCGAGGTTGACCGGCGGCCCGATTCCGATCGACGCGCTGGGAGTGAGCGTCGTGCCCACAGCATTTCCCGAGACGAGATTGTTGTCGGATCCCTGCTGGATGTTGATTCCGTCATTACCATTGGCGACGACAAGGTTGCCAGCGCCCGGCATTCCGATGGTGTTGTCCGTGCTACCGGTTGTGCTGTCGGAAAAGAGCCCGATGCCGTCGCCCTTGTTTCCCAGGGGCAGGAATTGTGAAGACGTATCCGTGATCGGACCGGGCGACGTGCCGATGTTATTTCCCGCGATCAGGTCGTTCGAAACGCTGTAGAGGCTGATCCCCTCGCCCGCATTCCCTGATATGACATTGCCTGCGCCCTGGGCCGTGCCGCCGATCGTGTTGCCGGAATCGTTATTGTCAGTCACACCGTCAATGCCGTTGGCCAGGATAGCCGTGCCGGCCAGGTTCAGTGCCAACGTAATTTCCCTGGATCAGGTTGTCATAGGCGGGTGCCGAATTGTTCGCGTACTGGTTGGCGCCGATGTCGATTCCCCATTCGCTGTTTCCAGATATGACGTTGAGATCTCCGGGGAGCGTTCCGCCGATCGTGTTCTTCGAGGCAAAGAGATCGATACCATCGGTTCCGTTGCCCAGGGCGACCGTCCCGGTCACGTCGGTGCCGATGTCATTGCCAATCACAAGGTTGTTGGTGGCGGGCTGGGCACCATCCACGATCATCAGTCCGGCGACGAGATTTGCAGAGAGCAGATTCCCCGCACCTGTCCCTGTCCCGCCGATGGTGTTCCCCGAACCGCCGTCGATCACAATTCCGTAGAGATCGCCCTGAGAATTACCCGGTCCTGCCGACTTGCCGGTCAGATCGGGACCCACGTAATTGTTTTGCACGAGGTTGTCATTGGACTCGATCTCAATCCCTGCACCTGTCGTGTAGTTCGGATCCTGAAAATCCGTGATGTCCAGACCCTGGATCGTGCTGCCGCTGGAACCTGAGGCGAGAGTCAGCCCGTTCTGGCCGCTCAAGTTGCCTCCATTGATGTCGATGACCGGGGCCCCGTTGTATCCCGTCTGAGAGGTGCCGTCGATGAGCACCGGATAGGTGATGGCGGGTAGCGCGGTCTGGAGATTGATGGTGTACGTGGCCGCGGAAGGTGTGATACCGAAGGAGATGGTGTTGGTGCCCGATCCCGGGGTTGCATTGGAATCCAGGATCGCCTGGCGCAGGGAACCAAAACCCGAATCGAGCGTGTTTTGCACCACGAACGAGGCGAGCAGCAGCCTCGGCTCAAAGTGCTCGGCCAGTGGGCGGCGACGGATATGACGTGTTCCAGGACGCCTCGACCTGTTCATGGTGCAATCCCGGTTCCGTGGTCCAGCTTGCTGTTTGCAGCCGACTCGCCCGCGGCATTTCCTGATGATACCCTTCTAATATGCCCTCACGAACTGCGCAGTCAATCAAGTCTCCGTAATTTGCGAACTCCGTGAAAAGACGCACGTGTGTTAACGATTATTCTCAATTTGCAAACAAATCAGTGTAACATAGAGACTTGCTATTCACGAAGCATGTGATTACCATCGCAAGACGGATGGCAGAGCCACACACATCATTGGGAGCCGTCATTCGCGATTCGGTCTGAATTGCAGGCTCATTCAATCACGGACGATTGCTTGGGATAACTAGATGCTTGGAAGCGACCGGACTATTCATCGTCTGGATGTGGAGACTACGTCATGAACAATCCATCTCGGTGCAGGCTGCATTCACGTGTTCTGTTTCCAGTCCTTGTGATTCTCGGCACGGGACTGGCGGCGCTGATTCCGCCAGCCGAGGCTGGCAGCCTGACTCTCAAGTCAGCGAGCTTCTCCGGCAGCTTCGGGCTTTACCACACGACCTCGGGAAGCAATGGTTCTCCGGGTTTCAATTCCAGTGGGATGATGACCTCGACGGGTTCGAGCTTGTTTCCAGCTCTCACGAGCAATCTTTACGGGAACTTGCAAACTTACTCTTCCTCATCCTCCAGTCCGCCAAGTACATACACCAACTCCGCCGCGTCGAACTCATCGCTGCTTCCCGCGGGCTTCGGAGCGTCTTCGGTTACTGGAACGGCCGCAGTGCTGCTCCCCAATTCGGGTTCTGAGGGAACCGACGTGACCAGGACCGGCGTGGCCTATAACCAGGGAACCTATTTGCAGAGTGCCGCCTCGATTCCGAGCAGCACCGTGGCGGTGACCTACTGTCAGATGACGGCAACCTTCGCGTGTTCACAGAATGGGTTTTCGGGGTCGGTTGGGGCTGTCATCAGTGCGAATGCCTACCTCGGTGCGCAAGCGGGCAGCTTCGTCGCGCTGGCCGAAAACGGGACCATCACGGTGAATCACGCTGGTACAAAAACCACCGACGCTTTCCTGTTGGTGGCTGCCTACGGCGCGGGGCAACAGACCGTGTTCCAGACCGGGAACGGAGTGATGTCGAGCAGTGGGCCGAATTCTCAGGGAGAGATCACGATCACGGGAACCACGACGACCAATCTGTTTCCCGAGGCAATCCTGAATAGCGGTGACACCTTCACGGTCAATGCGAACTTGACACTGTACTCCGATCCCGGATCGCTTATCGAGCTTGGTTCGTTGGGCAACATTCCCGGGCCGTTGCCGACCATCGGTGTTTTTGGTGGCAATTCAGCCGTCCCGGAACCAGCGTCGCTTGTCGAGCTGGGCGTCGGCTTGATGATCCTGACGGGCTCATGGGGGTGGCGGAAAGCGCGGAGCCGGAAAGAGCAGAAGTCACTCCAGAATCCGAGCCGTGCCCTGTCCTGCTCGCTATGGATGCTTTGCCTCTTCGCCTGCTGCGTGGTGCTTCCCGAGAGGCCGTCCTCGGCGGGAACGATCATGATTGATGACGTCGACCAACCGATCTCCATTTCCGCCTCGGGAATCGGCGACAGGGTCACGTCGACCAACTCGATTCTCCAGCAGGCGACGTTAACGGGAACGTATCTCAGTAATGATGTTCTCCTGGCGCCAAACCAGACGGTGACCTACGATGTCGTATTCGTGGAGCCCTCTGCGACAGGCTCGGGTTTTCCGGATCGAGCTTTGACGGAGATCACCATCACGGGATTGAACGATTCGACGAGTCTACCGAACACCTCCGTCAGCGTTCATTTCGAGGGGGTCATTGATGCCGTGATCGATCCGGCGCCTTGGGTCTATTTCCTCACCGAGCCAGGAGGTTACTTCGACGTCACCGCCTTTCTGCGCGGGCAAAACGCATTTGGAGTGCCCACCGATCTGACCGTGCTGGTTGCCACCGCCGCCGTCCCCGAGCCTTCGTCGCTGGTGCTCGGCGGTCTGGCCGCGCTGATCGGCTTCGGAGCCGCCGCGGTTGGCAGACGACGTGCTCAGACCGCGGGCAGACTGCTCTCGGATTCTTCACAGGTGCTCAAGAAATAAACTCCCCCGGCTCCAGAAAACATTTGCACCCTCTCCACCGAGTCGGCCCGGGCGTCATCGGGCGGCAGACTACACCTGTCGGGATGCCGCGTCCGGGCCCTTGCAAAGCCTGGTTCTGGAGCCTGATCACCGGAGTTCGAGGAGCTAACATATTGTTTTCACCGGATCCGTCGCCATGATGGAATGACCGGCTGAGCCGCGAGACACGACGTTCCGCCGTTTGGCTGGAGAGCGGCGCGGTATTTGCTTTGTCATACTCTCTTGAGTTCTCGGAATAGGTTTTTGATCGGGTTCAGGCGGCGACGGCCTGAGCGAGGTTTCGAGGTAGCAGCATCTCAGAGCTTGTAATTCATTCACGTACTCTTACCGAATCCCGGTAATGGTCCGTAGCCGCGCTGGTTCTTCGAGCTCGCGGAGATAATGGCCGGGGATCAACCGGGAGGCGTGGGCGGACATTCATCATGTTGGTCTCGACACAAAACCTCCGGCAAAAGTCTCAGCTCAAGACTGCGGTCCTGCAACTTCCCGGTGAGGAGATCAGGCTTCCGATCATTTCGGGAACCGAGGATGAGCAGGCCATTGACATCACCTCGTTGCGTGACGAAACCGGTTACATCACCGTTGATCCCGGTTATAGCAATACAGGCGCGTGCGAAAGCAAGATCACGTTCATCGACGGCGAACGCGGAGTCTTGCATTACCGCGGTTATCCCATCGAGGAGCTTGCCGAGTACAGCACCTTCGTGGAAACGGCGTGGCTGTTGATCTACGGAGAGCTGCCGACACCTGCTCAGCTCGCCCGGTTCCGGGAGCTTCTGACCGAGCAGCAACTGCTTCACGAAGGCATGCGCAACCACTTTGAAGGGTTTCCGCCCCACGGGCACCCGATGGCCATGCTGTCGGCCATGATCAACGCGTGCGGCTGCTATCACCCGGAGCTGCTTGACACCGACCTCTGTCAGGATCGGTTCTTGACGGCGGTGGCGATCTTGATGAGCAAGGTTCGCACAATTGCGGCGTTCAGCTACAAGATGACGCTAGGCCAGCGGGTGGAATATCCGGATCCGGCGCTCAGCTACTGCCGCAATTTCCTGCACATGATGTTCTCGAAACCGCACTCGCGTTATGAACCGACCCCCCAGGTGGTCAAGGCGCTCAGCCGGTTCTTGATCTTGCACGCGGACCATGAGCAAAACTGTTCAACATCGACCGTGCGCATGGTGGGGTCGTCGGGAGCCAACGTATTCGCGTCCGTGGCCTCGGGGGTTTGTGCTCTCTGGGGCCCATCCCACGGTGGCGCCAACATGGCCGTCATCGAGATGCTCGAGGCGATTCACAAGGGGGGAGAAAACCCCAAGTCGATCGTCGAGAAGGTGAAGGCCAAGAAGTTCCGGCTCATGGGCTTTGGCCACCGCGTTTACAAGAACTTTGACCCCCGGGCCAAGATCCTCCAGAAAACGGCCGAAGAACTGCTGGCCACTCTGGGCGTGGCCGACCCGCTGCTGGAGATCGCCGAGGAGCTGGCCGCGATCGCCCTCACGGATGAATATTTCCTGGAGCGCAAGCTCTATCCGAACGTCGATTTCTATTCCGGGATCATCCTCCGGGCGATCGGAATCCCGGTCAACATGTTCACAGTCATGTTCTCGATCGGGCGGATCCCCGGCTGGATCGCCCACTGGTATGAGCTCTACCGCGATCCCGACCGGCGGATTGGCCGGCCGCGGCAGGTTTATACCGGTCCGACCCGGCGCAATTATGTACCGATCGATGCACGCGAGTGATTCCGCGAGCGAGTAACGTCGCGGTCTGTGGGCTCACGGACCTGCCGCATGATCAGATCTTCCTCATCGTGATATTGAATTGCTGGATGCGGTAGGCGATCTGGCGGGGGGTCATGCCGAGGAGCCGGGCGGCCTTGGCTTGAACCCACCCTGCCGATTCGAGGGCCGCGACAATCCGCTCGCGCTCATCGAGATCCGGATCGTTGAAGTTGACCTTGGGTTGGACGAGGTTTCCACCCCGCGAGAGGATTCGCTCCTCGAGTCCAGTGAGCGCGAGCGACTCCTGATTGATCAGACCGTCATCGGCCATGACAGCGGCGCGCTCGAGCACGTTTTCAAGTTCGCGTATGTTTCCCGGCCAGTCGTACTGGATCAAGAGCCGCATGGCGCAGTCGGTGACGAGCAACTGGCGTCCCTGGCGCGCGCCGATCCGGTTGGCCAGAGAGCGCGACAGATCGGGCAGGTCTTCGATTCGAGCCCGCAACGGAGGCATGTAGATCGGCATCACGTTGAGCCGGTAATAGAGGTCTTCACGGAACTTGCCGGACTGGACGTCTTCCTCCAGATTCCGATTGGTCGCCGCAATGATTCTCACATCCACGTTTCGTGATTGAGAACTGCCGACACGCTCGAATTCTCCTTCTTGCAAGACGCGTAGCAGTTTGACCTGGAAGGATGACGAGATTTCGCCAATTTCGTCGAGGAACAGAGTGCCGCCGTCGGCCTGCTCGAACCGGCCAAGGCGATGGTCTCCCGCGCCGGTGAACGCCCCTTTTTCGTGACCGAAGAGTTCCGATTCAAGAAGCTGGTCGGAAAGCGCGGCGCAGTTCAGGCGGATGAACGGTTTGTCGGCTCGCAACGAATTGTAATGAATCGAGTTGGCCACAAGCTCCTTACCGGTACCGGACTCGCCGCGAATCAATACGGTCGTCGTCCATTTGGCGACGGCCCGAATCTGCTCGAACACGCGCCTCATCAGTGCCGACCGGCCGATGATGTTGTCAAATCCATACTGGCCGCGGACCTCCTGCAACAGCCGGTCACGCTCGCTGACCAGGTGCTTGCGCTCCTCGGCCATGTTCCAGGAGAGCCGGATCACCTGGCCGACCAGGTTCGCGACCATCTCGAGCGACCGCGCCCGGTCCTTCAGGTCCACGCCGGACGATTCGATGGGCTGGGCCGCAAGTACCCCGACAATCCGCGAGCCCAGCCGGATCGGTACGGCGATGAAGGGAAGATTCGAGTCGTAAATGCCCAGGCGGCCAATGAATCGCGGTTCGTCGGCGATCCGATTGACAACAATGGTCTCACCAGACTCGACGATCTGACCGATGATTCCCTCACCGCTACGGTACCGAATATCAACGGGTTCGAACGTCGTTCCTCCTTGACCGATCATCGCTTCGAGAATCAACTCTCCGGTTTCCGGGTTGAGCAGCGTGACAATACCCCGAGCCAGGCAAACGCGGTTTTCCAGCTCCTCTAATACGCCGCAAAGGGTCTTGCGCAAGTCGAGCGAATGAGCCAGAATCTGGCTCACGTTGAAGAGCATGTCGCGTTCGACCGTGATCGGGCAAGATGCACAGTCAACCGCGGCGCAAGCCGATGATAACGGCTCCACCTGTTTCCTCCGTGTCTTCAACCCTCTCGGAACGCCACGGACCCGTGCAGCAGGCACCGTGGGAGCCATCATGGTACGACTCAAGGAGATTCACCAACCAATGGGAAAAGCTCTTTGCGGCGGGCTGGGGCCTCGGATCACCATGGAGAGAATGGCGACCTAACGTGCCCGTCAGACAACGACGCTAACTTACCACGGCACGCCTGGCCGAATTCTGTCTGCGCAACGCGACCGCCGAGACATCTCCCCTAATTAGTGCAAACCGCGCGCCAATCGATGCCAGCAAAAGTAAGGCTTTGTAAGACCCTTGATGTCTTCGCTTTGCTTCGAGTGATGGCGGCAGTCATCGCGTCTGTTTCATCATTATTGCCTCGTTGGTTTATTTCTTGCACACAAAGGGTGCAGCAACGCCTGCTGCGCGTGCGAATCTGGGACTGTTCAATGCGGTTCGCCACGCACTAAAATATTAGCAATCAGCCTTGGGAGGCGCGTGAGGGAGGTGTCAAGGGTGACAATCAGGCTGAAGATGACGGGCCGCCAGTACAACTTATCAGGGACATTACCCGAGGTGTTGCAACTCACTGATGGCGCCTCCATCGAACTGGCGCTCGAGCAGATTCGCTCCATTGCCGGACCGATCGCGCCGGGTGCGCTGCTTGCTGTTTCTGGTGAGCACCTTGGAACGGTTGCCGATCACCTCGCCAGAACGCTGAACGATGATGACGAGGTGCTCATCTTCTCACCCGTGGCCGGTGGATAGGTTCCGCAGATGGGGCAGGACGGGCGTCGCTTCAGGGTGATCTTGTGAGTTTCGCCTTCGAATCCGTCGATGAGCAGCATTTGACCCCAGATGGGGCGGCCGATCCCGCTGAGAATCTTGACGGCTTCAAGAGCCGCGAGATTACCCATCGCCGCCGAAATCGCGCCGAGGACGGGAAAATGAGTTTCAAATGGAGGTTGCTCCGGGTAAACGCAATCCAGGCACGGAGTGCTGACGCCGTTGCTGACCAGAAGTGATCCGGCCATGCCCCACTGGGCGGCGTCGATGAACGGTTTCCCCGCGCAATGCGCGGCCCGGCTGAGCCTGATTCTGTGTTCGAAGTCGGCGGGGCAACTGAGGATGATGTGGACTCGTCGGGCCAGGTCTGCTGCCTCGCGATCATCGGGTTCGTGGTCAATCACTTCGACATCAACAAACCTGCTAACTCTGCGGATGCTCGCCGCGAATTGATCGGCCCGAGGCTGATCGACGCCGGCCTCGGAGCCCAGGAGTTGCCGGTTCAGGTCCGGAGACTCGAGCCGCCCGCCGTGGGCGATGATCAGCTTTCCGACACCGGCCATCGCCATCGCCAGCGCGGCGGGGCCGCCGACGCCGCCCACTCGCGTGACCAGGGCCGTGGAATCTTTCAACCGTCTTTGACCTTCGACCGACAGAACACCAGGGCCGATCTGTCGATCGAACCGCTGTTGTTCATCGTTTGAGAGCTGGGGAAGCATTCGACAAACTCTTTCCAGATCAGCACGCTCGCTTCGCGCACTTCATGCAACGGGATCAGAATCTTGGCCCGGAATCGGTGCCGGATCAAGGGCTGTTTCCGGCACTTGAAAGACGCGGCCGTCAAACTCGACATGATAGCTGGGCACCTGTCGGATTTCACCAAGCCGCCTCACCACTTCGCCTTCGCAACCTTGCGCGACGACCACCTGCCCGTCAATGGCTAACGGAATTCGTGCCAGGACATGATCGCGGAACAAGAACCGGGTCTCGGTCCAGGGCGCATCGATCGGAACCAATTCTTCCTCGCGGCAGCCCACGATCCGGTCTTCACTGATGAAGTGTACGGCGTAGATGATCTGTTCCTGGAGGAATGTCCCGACATTGCGGATATGTCCGACGCTGCCCGCCCGCGCAAGCTGGTCGCCGGTTTCCGTGCCCGGATACGTACCGTCATTCCGCACGGTACGGATCACGCGGACCATGTCTCCGAAGTCAAAGGCGGGTTTCATGAGATCACTCCTGGCTCGGTTTTCCTTGAACGGAGCCGAGCGATTCGGCAGCCACGAATGTCTCGCCGCGAACGTCGTGGAAGACCTTGAAGACCCGTTGCGTGATCGCGTCGGACTCGACAAAATCTTGATAGGCACGTGTCAACATGGCTTTATAGGTTTCACGCACGGCTTCGGCCTGTTCGGGGAGGCTTGGCCGCGCCGTCTCGAGGTAGTCGTGGAACCTCTGGAGGATGTGCAAGCGATTGACATGCACGATCCGTTCATCATAGGTTATGCCGAAGTAGTTCAGGAACTCCTCGGCGCTGCTGATCTCTTGAAGCACTTCTTCGATCATTGTTTGAGTCACAGGAACGATTCTCCGAGTGTTAGTGTTCGATGGGAGACGACCCGCTCGTGCCATCCGCGGAGGTCGCTTTCGGTCGGGGAACGCTTGCAGCCGGTCACGAATAATCTGAGCTGCCGGAGGATTTCTCCGACCACGTCCGCATCGGCGTTCAGCCCCAGCGCCGTGAGCGCCCGCGCCACGGCATGCGAACCGGAGTGCTTGCCCAGCACGAGCCGGTGTTCTCGACCCAGCAGCGAGGGATCCACACCCTGGTAATTCATTCGATTCTTCAGGAGCCCATCCACGTGAATTCCGGCTTCGTGCGTGAATACCCCCTCGCCGACCAGGCTCTTCTGCCAGCCCACTTGCCGGCCCGATGCCCGCGCGACGCGCTCGGAGACGGCCGGTAGCCTGGGTAAATCGACACCCGTGTCCAGGCCATAAAGCAACTTGAGGCTCACGGCGACTTCCTCGAGGGGGGCGTTCCCGGCCCGCTCGCCCAGGCCGTTCACCGTCGTGTTGACGTGAGTGGCGCCGGCGATGACCGCGGCCAGACTGTTCGCCGTGGCCATGCCCAGGTCGTCATGGGCGTGCATCTCCAGCTCTAGAGACGTGGATTGTCGCAGCCGAGAGATCATCGCGTGGGTCTTGAAAGGATCGAGGATTCCGACCGTATCGGCGAACCGGAACCGCCTCGCTCCCGCCTCCTCGGCGGTTTCGACGACTCGGATCAGGAACTCGATATCCGCACGGGAAGAGTCCTCGCCTCCGACACAAACCTCCATCCCCGCTTCGAGAGCTCTGGGAATCACGTCTCGAATGGTTTTGAGCACTCCGGCTCGATTCCGCCTTAGCTTATGCCGGATCTGGAGGTCCGAGACCGGGATCGAAAGATCGACCATACCGGCTCCCAGGCCCATGCAAGCCTCGAGGTCATCGAGCCGCATTCGACACCAGACGAGGAGCCTGGCTCTCAAACCACGTGAGACAACCGCTCGAATACTCTCGCGCTCCTCCGAGCCCATGCTGGGAATGCCGACCTCCAGTTCGGGAACCCCGGAGCGGTCGAGATCTTCGGCAATAGCGACCTTCTCCTCGACGGTGAAAGCCACACCCGCCGACTGCTCACCGTCTCGAAGCGTGGTGTCATCCAGCACAATCATGTTCGAGGCGGGCATGGGGATCCTCAAAGGAGATGAGACCAAGAATGATCAGGCAAACTTGGGGACAAACGCTGCTTCAGAGGAGACCGGGCCATCTTGACTCCAGTAGGGGGAGAGCGATCGAAGCCGCGCGGCGATCCCCGGGACGGCCTTGATCACTTGCTTCACGTCCTCCATCGTGTTGTATCGTGAAAGCGAAAACCGAACGGTCCCATGCGCCGCGGTGTAGGGGATTCCCATGGCCCGCATCACGTGAGAGGGCTCCAGTGAGCCCGAGGTGCAGGCCGACCCGCTCGACGCCGCGATGCCAAGCTTGTTGAGCATGAGCAGGATGCCCTCGCCCTCGATGTATTCAAACGCGATATTCGCCGTGTTGGGCAGGCGGCTTGCGATGTCGCCGGTCACGAAGCAGTTCGGCACCTGAGCGACGATCTCCTGTTCCAGACGGTCGCGCATCGCCTTGACGACGGTGTTCTCGAACTCGAGGTTCTCCAGCGCCAGTTCGGCCGCCTTGCCGAGAGCCACGATGGAAGCCGAGTTCTCCGTGCCCGCTCGCCGTCCCCGTTCCTGGTGGCCACCGCGGAGAAAGGGGCGATAGCGGGTGCCCCGGCGCAGGTACAGTACGCCCACTCCCTTGGGAGCGTGTAGCTTGTGTCCCGAGAGTGAAAGCATGTCGATCGCGGTTTCTTTGAGGTTGATCGGTACCTTGCCCACGGCCTGCACCGCGTCGGTGTGGAACTGGGCGCCGGCAGACCTGGCCAGCTCGGCCATCTCCTCGACCGGGAAGATCGTCCCGGTTTCGTTGTTGGCCCACATGATCGAGACAAGGGCCGTCTGGGGGCCGAGCAACCGGCGATACTCGCGAAGGTCCAGCCGCCCCTTCGAGTCGACATGAAGCCGATGCACCACGCAGCCGGTCGCGTCGGTTTGCTTTTCCAGATACTCGCAGACGTTGAGGATCGCGGGGTGCTCGACGGCCGTCGTGATGATCTCGCGGCGGTCGGGCTGTGACTTCAAGGCCGAATGGATGGCCGTGGAGTTCGACTCCGTACCGCATGAGGTGAAAATGATTTCGGATTCGTTTGCCGCGCCGAGAAGGTCGGCGACCTGACTCCTGGCTTGCTTGATCGCCTTGCCCACCTGATCTCCGAAGCTGTGCATCGACGACGGATTGCCGAACTGCCTGGTGAAGAAGGGGAGCATCGCCTCGACGACTTCGGGATCAACCATCGTGGTGGCGTTGTTATCGAGGTAAATGTCAGCCATGACGCATTCCTCCCCGGCGGCCACCGGTCGCGACCATCCGACCGGCCAGACGAACTGTTAGCAGTTCGCCCAATTCCTCGATGAGAATCTGCTGAATCCGGCCCAGCGTGGCCGATTCCATCGAGCAGCCTTTGCACGCGCCGAGCATCGAGACGAAGACGGTTTTGCCATCGATCTCCACCAGCTCGACGTCGCCGTGATCGGCGTGAAGTTGCGGGCGGATGCGTTCGATAATCGCCTCGACGCGGTGGACCCGTTGAGGCATCGTCAGCTCCGACCATCGCGGGGCCCGCTTGGCCGGCGGACACTCGACGGTTTCTTTTTGCAGTCGCTGGCTCCGGTGGGCTTTGACCTGCTCAAGGATTGCCTCGATCTTCTCGTGACACGAAGTGCAGCCGCCGCCCGCCTTGGTGTAGTTGATCACGTCTTCGACCGTTGACAGCCGGTTGCTGGCAACGATCTCCTCAATCAGGCCGGAATGAATGCCGAAGCAGTGGCAAACCAGGGTACCTTCCTCGTGGTCTTCTTCGAGCTCGATTCCGCGGTAATTGGCGACCGCGGCCTGAAGAGCCTCTCGGCCCATGACGGAGCAGTGCATCTTCTCGGGCGGAAGACCGTCCAGGTAATCGGCAATGTCCTGGTTCGATACCAGAAGCGCGTCGTCAAGGGTTTTCCCCTTGATCATTTCCGTCAGGGCCGACGACGACGCGATCGCCGACCCGCATCCGAACGTCTGAAAACGGGCGTCGACAATCTGCTCCGAGGCGGGATCCACCCTCAGCATGAGTCGCAGCGCGTCGCCACAGGCGATCGACCCGATCTCTCCGACGGCATTTGCCTCGGGAAGCGCGCCCGCGTTTCGGGGATGAAAGAAATGATCCTGAACCTTCTCGGAGTATTCCCACATGATGCACGCCTTTCTCTTCGTGAGAGAGATCCCAGCCAGCCGATGATTGGGCGGGAAGTGGTTCACCTGACCTGGGAATCACGCTGGTCGATCGTAAGGACTTCCGCGTCTGCTCACACGTTATTCAAAAAGGGTGCCAAATCGGAACGCGAATGAGGTCCCCTGTTTATTGCGGCTGCCCACGTGACTTCGGGCCGGGTCACTGTCGCGAACTTCACATTTTCGAGTTTTGTGTCGAGGTCGCGACATGTAAGAAAACCGCGCAATGTTCTTACTTTTGCGCCGACAATTGAGCAGCCTGTCGGGAACCCGACACTCGGCAAGCGGGTTCACTTACGGGACCATTGCCATCGAGTGCGAAGAAGATGAATAAGCGGATCCGCGAATTGTGTCCGGAAAGGAGCCGGAGATGCTCTGATTCCAAGCAGTTGCGATGCGAAATAGGGCAAACGAAGTTGTTCATGGCCAGTCAGAGAGCGATCCGGGCGTGAAAAACAAAGGCCTTTCTCGCGCATCGTCGCGGCGAGAAAGGCCCTCCAGGTTCCCACATACCATTGCCACGAATCTGCTGGGAAGAGTACTGTCGGCTACGACGGCTCATGTGTGAGGCACGATTTCGGGCAGACCTTGCTGCATGCCTGACAGCCAATGCAATCGAGCGCATTAACGATCTGCATAACTTTGGACGTCTCCTCGCAGTCGTCATCATCATCGTCCTGCTCGCGTGCGACGAGTTGAAAAACGGCTCGAGAGCAGGTCTTGAAGCACCGGCCGCATCCGATACAGCGCGATTGATCCAGGGACATGATGAACCTGGGGTACCACTCCGCGCCGCCCCGCGTGCGGCCGACGTACGTCTCTGTGCCAGTGCTCATGGGAAAAAGCTCTCCGCAATCAGGCCTCGGCGACCTCGCGGTATTGCTGGATCAGCCCGAGAATACCGTTGAGTGCCTTGTCAGCCTCGGATTCCAGTTGTTCCACCGAGTTATACCCATACCGATGAACGTCACGGAGCGTCCGGTCGTAGACGACCAGTCGGCCCACCGTGATCAGGGCGCGGCCGAATCCCTCGTGCGTTAGATTGATCATCGGCATGGCCATCAGACCCGTCTTCTCCTCGACCAGGGCGGAGATCGCGTTGTAGTACTCCTTCACGCGCTCGATGGTCTCTTCATCGGGATCGCCGACTATTGGAATCTGGTGCTTCTGCTCCTTGGTCACGATGAACGGAGCGATGAGCTCCGCCGCCGGCGACCGGTCGTATTGACCGTGAGTGTCATTCGCCCGAACTTGCTTGATGATCTGACGGATGATCTCGTGCTCGGCCAGATCGGTGGTACTGCTCATGAGCTTACAACTCCCGCGCGAATTCCGGCGAACGGACCGCGCGTTTCAAGGGACATCTCGCGTGTCAGGCGGGCATCGCCTGTCGCGAGTTCTGCCCGGCCGTTACACCTGGCCGGGTTCAGCGGTCAGCCGTTCCATCCACCCTGCTCCATGGTGTCAAACCGGCTTGGGTCCTTGGCTTCCCTCGCTCGCTTGAGGGCCTTGACGACCCAGGGCGCGGAAGTGCCATTGATTTCGTCGCTGAGCAGTGCGAGGGCCTCGCGGATCGCGGATCCGGGCTCGACCTTGATCGGCTGGATGCCCGCGGCGACAAGTTGTCGAAGTGCCGACCCGCCCACGGCCACGCAAAGCACGGCCGCGCAGCCGGCGAGTGCGGCGATCTTGGCGCCGAGCTTGGATTCGTTGCCGTCCTGCTGGGTTTCCTCAAACTGTGTCAGGTGCAAGAAGGTTGCAGTCCGCGAGGTGACACTGTAAACGACAAACCGCGTCGATGAGCCAAAGTGCTGGTCCACGGTGGTCATGTCGCTGCTTGCGAAGGCAACCAAAAGATGCGGTTCCTCGATCTGATCGCGATCGTCGCAGACCTTCAGCCGCATGGGAGTCGCCCCTGTCATTGTCCCTGCTCCCGGACTCTGTGGTCCTGTTTCTGGGAAAAGATCGAGCGATGGATGGGGATCGCGGAACGCTTGTGTTCCTCGAGCATGTTGGCCAGATCGAAGAGAAGCTGCCGGGCTCCGCGGTAGCCGATGTTGGTACGCTGATAGCCGCCTATCAGGTCGAACAAGGGGAACCCCGCGCGAAAGACCGGCAGTTCGAGGCGACGGGCGGACTCTGCTGCGTGCGAGTTTCCGATCACAAGCTCGGCGGTGCCGGCCCGCGCTGTTTTTTCCAGGTCCTCAAGATCGCCGACGAGCACTTCGCCGACCGGTACCGACTCGAGCGCCCGTCCTGTCGCGGGGGCAACGGCTGCGACCACTTCGGCGCCCATCTGGGTGACGAACTGCGCAAAGCCCAGGAGCAAATCGGGATCGGCGGCAATCGCGAATCGCGTCTGGCCGATCATGAAGTGCGTGTCCACCATGGCGTCCTGAAGTTGAGCCCGCTGTCGCTCGACGCGCTGCGGAACGGGCTTGCCGCTGATCCTGTGGAGAGCGAAGACAAGGGCATCCATGGCTTCGAGACCGAGCAGGTGATCGAATCGGTAAACCGGTACGCCGGTGCGTTCAAACAGCAGGTCCGCTGCTGACTCGAGTGATCGACCCACGACGATTGTGGCGTCTGTCGCACCCAGAGCGCGGACCTCGGCGACGGAAATGCCGCCGTACGTCAACGGGTTGAATCCTTCTTCGGTCAGGTGCCCGTCCAGCGAGTCGGCCAGGTCGGGAACGACCACCGGCTGCAATCTGAACGATTCCATGAGTTCCTTGATCGCCTCGACATCACCTACGGAAAGCATCGAGGAGGCCAGAACCGCGACGCGTCCCGAGCGGCGCGGGATGGCGGGACGAGTGGAACGCGTTTCCGGCACGGCAACCTCGATCAACGCGCGAACCGCGGAGGCGTAGCCGGATTCGAAGCAGCCGGAGTAGTCGGGCGTGTTCACGGGCACCACGGTGATCCCGTCGAACTCCGGATGGCGATTGCGAAATTGCCTGACCGCCCCCCGAATATCCGCGCCCTGCGTTTCCGCCAGGCCCGTGGTCGGCATGCCGACCAGATCCGGCTTGTGCTTGCCGCAAACCGCGACCAGACCCTCGATAATGTTCTCGTCGGCACCCATGATCGAACTGACCTGGTCCATGGCAGTGGTCTGGAGCGGGATCGGCTCGCGGAAATGGCGGACGAAAAAAACCTTCCCAAAGGCGGTACATCCCTGCGCTCCGTGCATCAGCGGTATCGCCCGGGCAACTCCCATGAAGGCGAGCGCCGCCCCGATCGTCGCGCTCGACTTGAGCGGACTGACTGACAACGGCTTGGTGCGGCGGCGAATCTTCGTTTTCGTCATGCTCAACGCTCCTCAGGCACGCCGCCGCCGGGTCGTGGGGAGGACAGTGGTTCCCGCCGGTTCCCACGGAGTCGGACGGGTCACGGCTTCCCAGACCGGGCTGTCCAGCGTATTGGTGAGCTGGCGGGCCAGTTCCACCATCCCGTCGTAGCCGGCGTAACCGAATTCGCGTTCCTGGTTGATGTCCAGGAACGGGATTTTCGCCTTCAGCGCGGTGTACATGTTGCGGCCGCCGGCAATCAGGATGTCGGCGCCATACTCGCGAACAAGCTTCAAAAGCGCCCGGGGATTGCCGTCGTCAATCATCTTGACTTTGGAACCCATCAGTTCGCGGATTCGCTTTTTGTCTTCCTCGGTCGACTTGGTGGTGCCGGTGGCCACGACGTTCATGCCCAGATCTTGCAGCGCCGAGATGATCGACCAGGACTTCACTCCTCCGGTGTAGAGGAGAACTCGCTTGCCTCTGAGCCGGGTACGCCAGGGTTCGAGCGCCCGATGGATCTTCGCCTCCTCGCGAGCTACCAGGGCTTCCGTTCGTCGGGACAGGCCGGTATCGCCGATGATCCGTGCGAAGTCGCGGAAGGCGGCCGAGGTATCCGCCACTCCGTAGATCGATCCCTCGAACCAGGGAGTGCCGTACTTCTGCTCGAGCTTGCGTGCCACGTTCAGCAGCGCTTTCGAGCATACCATCATGTTGACCTCGGCACGATGCATCGTCTGGACCTCGCGGTACCGCGCATCGCCCGAGAGCGTGCATAAGATGCGCAGGCCCAGTTCGTCAAACAGGGGCGTGACGTGCCACAACTCGCCGGCGATGTTGTACTCGCCAATCAGGTTGACGTCGTGCACCGCGTTCCCCCCCGCAATTGGCTGGGGCAGCGGGTCGGGTTCGCGGGTGCCGATAACGTGCTTGACCATCGCGTCGCCGGCGATGCGGTTGCCCAGGTTCTTCGTGCCGAAAAATCCGGCACAATCGATCGGCACGACAGGCACGCCCCAGCGCTGGTTGGCCGCCTTGCAGACGGCTTCGACATCATCGCCGATGAGCGCGGGAACGCAGGTGTTGTAGACGAACACGGCAGCCGGTGAGTGGTCGTCGATCGCCTGCTTGATCGAATGGAAAAGCCGCTCTTCACCACGGCCCATGATCACATCTTGCTCTGTAAGGTCCGTTGTCATGCCGATCCGGTAGAGTTCCGGGCCGGAGGAACGCGTGCCCCGGTTGTCCCACGAGCTGCCGGCGCAGGCAATCGGGCCGTGGACGATGTGAGCGACGTCGGCGATCGGGATGAGTGCGATCTGGGCGCCGTCGAAGGCGCAGCCGCCGGCCGTGGAGCCGGGCTTGAGCTTGGCACATCCCGACTTGGCCTTATCATTGTGTTCGCAGGCCGGCTCGTTCAGGAGTTCGGCCACGTCTTTGGAAGTCATAGTGCCTTCCTGCGTTCAGGAGGGTCTCGGTGAGCTGGTTCTGAGCCAACGGTTTTCGAGTCTTCGGTGATTGCGTCCGGCCCTCAGGCACGTGACCGCTCAAGCCTCGGTCTCCACGTGCAGCCGGATGCGATCTTCGAGTGGAACGTTCATGGCCTTGGCCAGCCAGGGCGGAGGACTGGACGCCATCCGCCGTTGCAGGTTGGCGATGTAAGCTCGAGCGGGGCCGCCGTCGGCATGTTTCAGCGGATAGATTCCCGCATTGATCACCTTGGCCGCCGCCGGTCCTCCGATTGATACCACCAGAAGCAGGTGGCAATCGTCGATGAGACCGACACGAAACGACGTGCCGTCGATCGTCTCGGGCGGGTCGTGGGGGCGGCGGATGTCGATGAGCCGGATCTCGGAAGGGGAAACCTGATAGATCAGATAACGGCCAGCAGATCCGAAGTGCGCGTCGATGGTTTCGTCCGTGTCGGAGGCCACGGCGATGCGGACCGAGCCGGGCATGGCACCGTCCCGGTAATCATCGAGCGGAGCGTCGACGGCTTCGTGGTCTGATTGGCCCCAGAGGATTTCCACAACTTCCTTGAGCTGGTCGACCGAGAAGCGATCGGCGTCCTCGCCCTGTGAGATTTCAAGGTCGGGGTCGCCCTGACCTTTCTGGCGAAGGGCGTTGCGTAACTGGGTGACGGTTATCCGGCTGAGCATGACTTCATCGAGCGGCCAGCCCAGTTCGGTGGCCAGGCCGTCGACGAGTTCGGCAACCGTGACACCCGGCAGCGCGTGGACCGCTATTCCAATCCGGATTGCGGTTTCACGTGAGAAAGGAACTCCCATGGTCGAATCTCCGGTGAATGGAGAACCCGTCAAAGCCGCTGCGCCTGGACCGTCAGGGGCAGCTTGGGCGGGGCCTCGAACGGCTCGACGAAGTACCGTGAGCCATCGCGGAGCACCAGTTCGCCACCCCACTTGTCTGGACTGTCGAACTCGAGCGAGGCGACCTCGTCTTCCAGATCTTTCTTGGCGACATAGAAGACCAGTTGGCCGGACGACGCGCGGCGGAGCATCACTTTGGGCATTGGGGTCCTCGGCTAGGAACAAAGGATCTTGTTGTCGATTAAGCGAATCAGCGGATAAGGTCGTAGTTGTAGTCGGTCTGGCCCATGCCGCGTGTGTCGTTGTCGAGTTTCTCGAGAACGGCGTTGACGACCGTCCGCAAGATGTGCATCGCGCCTTCGTAACCCAGTGTGGTATCGCGGTGCAGATGGTGGCGGTCGAAGATCGGGAAGCCGAGCCGGATCAGAGGAACCTCAAACTCGGGGCCCTTGGTGAGAGTATCGCGCTGAATGAACTTGCCGTACGAGTTGCCGATCATGAAGTCAGGTTTGTCGGTGAAAACCAGCGAACGCATGTGCCAGAGGTCGCGGCCGATGTGCACTTCGGCCTTCTTGCCGTAAGGGGAGTTCGCAAGCAGGTCCATCAGCTCCTTCCGCCACCGCTTGTTGCCGTTGTGGCAGACGATGTGGGTGGGCTCGGCGCCGACTTCCGTCAAGAACTTGGCCAGGCCCATGACGAAGTCGGGGTCGCCCCAAAGCGCGAACGTCTTGCCGTGCAGCCAGGTATGCGAGTCGGTCATCATGTCGACCAGCCTGCCGCGCTCCTTCTCGAGTGAAGGCGAGATCGGCTTACCGGTGACCTCGGAAACCTTCATCAGGAACTGATCGGTCCACTCCAGCCCCATGGGAATGTGCGTGCTGGGAATCTCGTGCGCCCATGTGTTCTCGACGTACTTCGCCGTCTTGTCGAGCTGCCAGGGCTGGATCAAGAATGTGGCGGATGAGTTCGGCGCGTCCTTGACCTCATCCTGAGTCGTCCCTCCAGAGTACATCCGGAACTGGCCGTCGGCCGGCGTGTCGAGCACTTCTTCGGGATCGGACAGGAACGTGAAGGGCACGTCCATCTCGCGGAGCATCCGCTTGATCACGCGGAAGTTGCCCAGGTAAGTCTCGAAGCCTGGAACGATATTGATCTTACCGTTGGTTCCGGGATGCTTACCCTCCATGGTGTTCAGAGTGAAGAAGCGGAGGATGCCGTCCATCATGTTGTCCCACCCGGTGGTGTGGCTGCCCACGAAGCTCGGCGTGTGAGCGAACGGAACCGGATAGTCTTCGGGCAGGTGGCCGTTCTTCTTGGCATTGCCGATGAAGGCGTTGAGGTCATCGCCGATGACTTCCGCCATGCATGTGGTGCTCACCGCGATCATGTCGGGCTTGTAGATCGCCTTGGCGTTCTCAAGTCCCGCGAACATGTTCTTCTGACCGCCAAAAACCGCCGCGTCTTCGGTCATGGAATCGGAGACGCAAGAGATCGGCTCCTTGAAGTGGCGGTTGAAATACGTCCGGAAGTAGGCCACGCAGCCTTGCGAACCATGGACGTAAGGCAACGTCTTCTCGAACCCCAGAGCACAGAGCACGGCACCTAGCGGCTGGCACGCCTTGGCGGGGTTGATGGTCAGCGACTTGCGATTGAAATTCAGATCCTTGTATTCGGCGGTGGTGGTCCATTGGAAGACCTCGCGGATCCGCTCGGCGTCCGGGGCCTCTTCGTAGAGTTCCTTCTTGCGCGCCAGGTTCTCTTTGTAATCCTGGTCGCGAAAGAGCGGGTAACAGGGCTTGATCGCCTCGACATCCTGGCTCATGAGACTCTCTCCCGTCGGAATGAACGCTGACGCTGAAGTGATATCACGGTGTTTGCTCGCGGCCGAATCACGACTTCCAGGGGGGAAGCATGTAGCCCCAGCAGGGATTGTTGATGGTCATGTCCATGTCCCGGGCGAAGATCGCGAATCCGTCGTAGCCGTGGTAAGGCCCGGAGTAGTCCCACGAGTGCATCTGCCGGAACGGGATGCCCATCTTCTGGAAGATGTACTTCTCCTTGATTCCGGAGCCGATGAGATCGGGCTTGATCTTCTTGACGAACTCCTCGAACTCGTAACCCGTGACGTCGTCGTACAGCAGCGTGGCGTTGCCCATTTCCTTGATGGTGCGGTCGTAGTCGTCGTTGTGGCCGAACTCGTAGCCGGTGCCAACGACTTCCATGCCGAGGTCTTCATAGGCCCCGATGACGTGCCGTGGACGGAGGCCGCCGACGAAAAGCATCACCCGTTTGCCCTTGAGCCGGGGCTTGTATTTCTCGACGACCGCTTCGAATTCGGGACGGTACTTTTCGATGACCCGCTCGGCGCCTTCCTGGATCGATTCGTCGAAATGTTTGGCGATCGCTCGCAGCGATTCGGCGATCTTGGTGGGCCCGAAAAAGTTGTACTCCAGCCAGGGAATACCATACTTCTCCTCCATGTGGCGGGAGATGTAGTTCATCGACCGGTAGCAATGCAGCAGGTTGAGCTTGACCTTGGGCGTGTTTTCGAGCTCGGCGATCGTGCCGTCGCCCGACCACTGGGCGACCACGCGGAGGCCCATCTCTTCGAGCAGTGTGCGCGAAGCCCAAGCGTCACCGCCGATGTTGTAGTCACCGATGACCGAGACGTCGTAGGGAGACGGCTCCCACTTGGTCTCGCGGTTCTCGATCCCGTCGACCAGAACGTGGTCGCGAATCGAGTCGTTAGCGATATGGTGGCCGAGCGACTGGGAGACGCCCCGAAACCCTTCGCAACGCACCGGAATGACCGGCTTGCCAAGCTCCTTGGCTTTCTTCTTGGACACGGCCTCGATATCGTCGCCAATCAGGCCGATCGGGCATTCCGACTGGACGGAGATGCCCTTGTTGAGGGGGAACAAGGCCTCAACCTCGTCGATCAGCGCGGCCAGCTTCTTGTCGCCGCCGAAGACGATGTCCTTCTCCTGGAAGTCCGAGGTGAAGTTCATCGTCACGAACGTGTTCACGCCGGTCGTGCCGATATAATAATTGCGCCTGCCGGCGCGGGAGTATTGCCCGCAACCGACGGGGCCATGCGAGATGTGAATCATATCTTTGATCGGGCCCCAGACGACCCCTTTCGAGCCGGCGTAGGCACAGCCGCGGATGGTCATCACGCCGGGAAGCGATTTCTTGTTGGAGGTGATGCACTTTTTCGATTGGGCGATCTCGGGGTCGTTTGCTGCCAGGTGTTTGGCACGGTCGTCACGGGCCGCCCCGGGGTAGACCTCGAGCACCTCCTGGATCAAAGCCTCGGTCTCTTCTCGAGTCATCACGGACATAAAAAGCTCCTAACTTATCGAGGATGTTTCGGGATGGCGCGTGGAGAGGAGAGCAAGGAGGTGCGAAATCCGGTTCGTTAGACAAGACACGGAAAGAAGGAGAGGAGTGTTTGCCGTGGGACAATGATCAGCCGATCGTGACGCATGCGGTGTCCTCGGCTCGCGGCGGTCTGGCCGACAATCGTCGGGTCTTCCTCGTCAAGGATGCCGAACTCCATGAGCAGCGCTTCCAGCTCGTCCATCGTGATCGGCGTCGGAATCACGAGCTTGGTGTTGGTCTCGATCTTCCGGGCCAGAGCGCGATACTCATCGGCCTGCTTGGCCTTGGGATCGTATTCGATGACCGTCATCCGGCGGATCTCGGCACGCTGGACGGCATTGTCGCGCGGGATGAAGTGGATCATCTGGGTGCCGAGCTTGGCGGCCAGGGCCTCGATCAGCTCGTCTTCGCGATCCACGTTGCGGGAGTTGCAAATCAGGCCGCCGAGCCGCACGCCGCCCGAGTTGGCGTACTTGACGATGCCCTTGGTGATGTTGTTGGCCGCGTACATGGCCATCATCTCGCCGGAGACCACGATGTAGATCTCCTGGGCCTTCTTCTCGCGGATCGGCATCGCGAAGCCGCCGCAGACCACGTCGCCGAGGACGTCATAGAAGACGAAGGTCAAGTCCTTGTCGTAAGCGCCCTCTTCCTCGAGGAAGTTGATGGCCGTGATCACGCCCCGACCGGCGCAGCCGACGCCTGGCTCGGGACCACCCGACTCGACGCACTTCACGCCACGATAGCCGACTCTCATCACCTGCTCGAGCTCGAGGTCTTCCACCCCGCCGGCCTCGGCTGCCAGGTGCATGATCGTGTTCTGAGCCTTCTCGTGAAGCATCAGGCGAGTCGAGTCGGCCTTGGGATCGCAACCGACGATCATCACCTTCTGCCCGCCCTCGGCCATCGCCGCGACCAGGTTCTGGGTGGTTGTGGACTTGCCGATGCCGCCTTTGCCGTAAATTGCACACTGTCGTAGCTTGCCCATGTGTTTCGTCTCCTTGTATGTAGATACCAAAAGACTTCATCAATGAAGCTTGCGTCTTGGGCGAACGACGTGGACCTCGCAAGGGACGTGCCAAGACGCAAAACGGACTGCAAATGGGCCGTCGTGGGCTTTGTGTATTGCGCCGAAGCTCGACTGGACCAGGCGAAGGACGGTCGGGTTGTGTGCGAGTTGCCACATTGCGTCGATCTTTGTCGGGTTTCCTACGTTGAGTCGGGGTTGTGGCCCATGCCTGCCCCCGGACGTGGGCCGTCAGACAGGCTTGCGAAGGCCGGAACTGGAAGTGGCACGCCGGTTGCTCCAGGGCATGGGAGAAGTTCCCGCTGGAACAGAGCCAGGACAAGAGACGACAACACCCAGAAAGGGAAAACGCTCATGCCTTCCAGACGATTGGACCACATTCTCGCGGGCCTGAGAGCCGGGCAGGTCATCCCTTACCTAGGACCGCAGGTGCTAGACGATGTGACCGACGCAGGGACGGGCGCACCGATCCCCGCGGCCGACGAGCCGTTGATCCTGGCCATGACCGAGGGACGTCCCATCAGCCCCAAGCTGATGACCGAGTTTCCCCGGGCTGCCATGCACTTCGAGCTCAAGAAAGGACGTCGCTTCCTTTCCAGCTTCCTGACCCGAGTGTACGGTTCACCGTGGAGCGGTGGGGCCGTTCACGAATGGCTGTCGTCGCTTGACCTTCCCTACGTGATCGACACCAATCGCGACGCCGTGCTCCAGCATCGCTATGCGGACCGTCGCCATACTCTGGTAACGGGCGTCGCCCGGATCATGGCCTCGGACTACCGGTTCCGGATCTGGGAGTATGATGGGGAATCGTACCGCGAAGTGGGGCCACAATCCGCCGACCCCGGTCTGCCGATCCTGTTCAAACCGCAAGGCACTCCCTTTCCGGAGCCGACCTACATTGCCTCGGATGCCGACTACGTTGACTATATCACCGAGCTGATGGGTGGCTTCGCGGTCCCCGGTTTCATCAAGGAATGGCGGAAGGGTAAGCAGTACCTGATCGCCGGTGTGCGTCTGAAACGCGACACACAGAGAATGATCTTGTCGGACATCGTCGTCGATGCCGACACACCCGCGGGTTGGGCGCTCATTCCCGAGCCAACTGCCAAGGAGCGCCGGTATTGCCATTCGAAGCACATCGAGATCCTCGAGTGCACCATGGACGACCTGCTCCAGGCGGCAGCACGAACACGCCATGCCTGGGAGGCGTCCGAGGCAGTGCTGGCCGGCTGAGACAACTATTCACAGTGAGAGACTGAGCCCCGCGGCGTCCGTAAGGAATCCACGGGGTTTGTTGTATCGAAGTCTACGGTGTCCGGTGATGACAAACTACAGAAAGAGCACGAGGACGAAGCGAAGCATGGCAGATGGCAAATGGGAGATGGCAAACGGCACGCTTCAATGACGCCCTGTCATTTGCCATCTGTCATCTGTCATTCCCCAGAAGAATTGATCCTGTGAGCGTGGCTGCCTGATCAGCCTCGAAGTAGTCCGGTCAGGGAACCAGGTGGGTTGAGCGCAACCCCGCGCCGGACGATCGCCCCTTCGATCGGACAGATCGAGGCGCACTGCGGATCGTCGAAAGCTCCCGCGCACTCGGTACAGGTTCGCGGATCGATGATGAAGTGGCGTTGTGTCTTCGTGCGAGAAATCGATTCCGTCGGGCAGACGTCGACGCAGGCCCAGCAGTTCACGCAGTGGTCGTTGATCTTCAGCGCCATCGATGTGTTCCTTTCGACCCTGGGCGTTAGCCGGCCTTGACCCGCGTGCTGGCCTTGGTGAGCCGTCCGTCCTGGAACATGGCCAGGTAGACCGCGGCGACTGCCTGCTCGATAGGCTCCATCGCGTGCTCGCCGTCGGGCTGGATCCCAGCGGCCTCCAGGTGTTCCCAGGGCTCGAAGCCAATTTTGGAACAAAGCAAGACCTCGCAGCCGGCCAGGGCGCGAATGGTCTGGCCGAGAGTGACCTCGGCATCGCCGCACGTGTCGCCGCCACTGCAGTAGAGATCTGTCTTGCGATGACCGATGAAACGAACTCCCGTGGGGGATGCCTCGTAAATCAGGAACTCGCGGGCGTGCCCGAAATGTTCGTTGATCAATCCTCCACCCCGGCTGGCGACGGCCATCAGTACGGGACGCGTGCTTGAAGGAACGCGTGGGGCGTTCTGATCAGGCGACTGGCCGCCCGTCGCTAACTGTTCCCGAATCCCCTTGTGAACGGCGGCGCGGGTTTGCATCGCGGCCTCGTAGTCGATCTCCATCGCTTCGATCTTCTCGATTGTGAATTCCGAGCCTCGATCCTCGCCGAGCAATCCCACTGCGTCGGCCCGGCACTGCCGGCAGTGGCGCATCATGTTCATGTCGCCCGAGCACTTGTCTTGTAGCGCCTGGAGCTCGGCGGGCGTCGGGCCGCGTTGACCCGTGACGCCGAAGAATGTTCCATGTTCCGCCTCGGCGATCAACGGCATCACGTTGTGCAGGAACGCACCCTTACCCTTGACAGTCTTGCTGACCTCGGCGAGATGCTGATCGTTCACTCCGGGGATCATCACTGAATTCACTTTGACCAGGATGTCTCGTTCCACCAGCATCTCCAGTCCCTGCTGCTGTCGCTCGATCAGCAGGGCCGCAGCCTCTCGGCCGCGGATCCGTCTGTGCTTCCAGAACACCCAGGGATAAATCGCCTCGCCGACCTCGGGATCCAGACAGTTGATCGTGATCGTGACGTGCTCGATATTGTGGCGTGCCAGCTCTTCAATGCAGTCCGGGAGAGCCAGGCCGTTGGTCGAGACGCAGAGCTTGATGTCCGGAGCCTGCTGGGAAAGCATCCGGAACGTGGCGAAAGTCCGCCCCATGTTAGCCAGTGGATCCCCCGGTCCAGCGATGCCAAGCACGCTTAACTGGGGAATCTGTGCGGCCACCGCGAGTGTTTTTTTCACGGCTTGCTCGGGTGTGAGCAACTCCGACACGACGCCCGGCCGCGATTCGTTGGCGCAATCGTACTTCCGGTTACAGTAATGGCACTGAATATTGCAAGCCGGCGCAACGGCCACGTGCATCCTGGCAAAGTGATGATGGGCCTGCTCTGAATAACAAGGATGATTATAGACGCGAGTGCGAATCGATGGAGGAAGCTGACTGAACTGGTCGGCAGTGCTCCCGCAAGAAGCGGCCGAACAACCTTTACCGACCTCGGCGATGTCATCCTGTCCAAGGACCGTAAGTTTCAAGGTAGTGGCCCTCCCGGGGCAGTCGGTGCGCGTTCTCGACGGCTGTTTCAATAGCTCGCCGATGCAAAAGCAAGGACGATGCCGAACCGGCCTGCCCGGAGAAAACATGAAATTCCTTAGCGTTTTTCCGGAGCCATCGATCGACGGAGAGCCCGAGCCTGTCGGAAAGGCGACAGGTCGCACCGACAATTGGTACCAATCGAACAAACGACGCTCAGAAAGACTTGCACGATGAAGACCCGCAAAGCGACGCAAGGACGGGCAGGCTTCGGGAGCCGTGAAAGCCCGTACGGTCCGTATCCGGACCGGCGTTATTCCTGAGAGCTGACCACGAGGACCTCGAGGGTCCGGGGCCCGTGGACACCCTCAACCCGGTTCAGCTCGATATCCGAGGTGGCCGAAGGGCCGGAAATGAACGTGATCGGGCGCTTGGGGTCAGCAGCGGCGGCGTGCAGCCTGGCCACGGCTTCCGGTACAAGCCCGACCACCTGGTCGTCACGGATGACGCAGAGGTGATAGTCAGGAAGTAAGGTGATGACGCGACGGCCCTGGCCGGGCCCGCAGTCGAGGACAATCGTCCCGGTCTGGGCGATGCCCAGCGCCGCGGCGGTGAGCACGCCGTCGCTGTGCTCGAGCTGCTCATTCGTGAGATCCGGCTCGCTGAGCATGGTTACACCCGGCGGTTCCCACTCGTCGGGTAAATCGGCAGGTACGACAAGGCGCTTCACACTCCGAGCCGTACAGGCGATGGCGATGGCCTGGGAAAGTTCTTCGGGCCGGACAATTTGAACCCGGGCCTTGTACTCGCGTACCCGCTCGACGAACTGGCTGATGCGTTCCGGGAACGAGTGCGAATCGATGGTACGATAGGAACGGTCGACCCAGGAATCAGAAGCATGCTCCGCCTTCGGAACATCGCGCAAAGCTTCACGAATCTTGCCCAGTACGACTTCTCGCGCATCGTTCACGGTCTGGCTCCTTGGTTCCTGGTGACCGATGCAGTCGCCGTTCCCTGTTGCTTTGACCGCTCTCTCCACCACTCGCGGAAGGTTTGCCGGGCAACCGGGTAGACGTCGCGAACCGCGGTCCAGCCGCCGAGCTGACCGGGCAGGCTGGTGATCACTCCGCCTTTAAGAACCAATCGCTGGCCGAAGCGGCCCAGCTTCTGCATCCGCTCAAACGTCGTTGGGCTGGCGAAGACTCCGGCCAGCATCTTCATAGCGAGCTCCTCGACGCCCGGCACGATGCGGTTTTGCTGCTTGTAGCGGACGACCTGCCCGCGCAGGTGGAGCAAGACCTCAGGAATGTTGATCTTCACCGGGCAGACATCGTAGCAGGCGCCACAGAGCGTCGATGCGAACGGCAACGAGCCGGCGTTCTCGACGCCGGCGAGCTGGGGCGTGAGAATCGCCCCGATCGGCCCGGGATAAACGGAATTGTAGGCATGCCCTCCGGTGCGTTCGTAAACGGGGCAGATATTCAGGCAGGCCGAACAGCGAATGCACTGCAAGGTCTGACGAGTGGCCGGCTCGGCAAGGACCTTGGTGCGGCCATTGTCGAGCAGCACCAGATGGAACTCTTGAGGCCCGTCACCTTTGGCCACACCGGTCCAGAACGAGGTGTACGGGTTCATTCGCTCCGCGGTGCTTGACCGCGGTAGAAGCTGTAGAAAAACCTCCATGTCTTGCCATGTGGGGACGACCTTCTCAATCCCCATCACCGAGATCAGCACGCGCGGCAGGGTCAGGCACATCCGGCCATTACCTTCCGACTCGACGATGCAGATGCTCCCGGTTTCGGCCACGCCGAAATTGACACCGCTGATCGCCACCGGCACACTCAGAAACTTCTGCCGCAAGTGAGCCCTCGCCGCGGCCGTGAGCGCTTTGGGCTCGTCGCTCATCCCCTCGGTATCCTTGATCCGGCGGCGGAAGAGAGCCCGTATCTCCGCGCGATTCTTGTGAATCGCCGGCACCAGGATATGAGAAGACCGCTCGCCCGCAAGCTGGATAATCAGTTCGGCCAGGTCGGTCTCGAACGCCTCCACTCCTGCTCTGCCGAGCGCCTCGTTCAGGCCGATCTCGTCGGTGGTCAGCGACTTGATCTTCACGACCTCTTTCGCTCGATGGCCGGTGACGATCCGGGCGATGATCTCGTTGGCCTCCACGGCATCTCGAGCCCAGTGCACATGGCCCCCGGCGCGGGTGACCGATTCCTCAAGTTGCAGCAAATAGGACTCGAGATGCCTCAGCGTGCGGTCCTTGATGGCCCGGCCGGCCTCGCGCAGTAATTCCCAGTCGGGTAGCTCGCGGACCACATTCGCCCGCTTCTCGCGGATGGTGTGGGTGGCGACTCCCATGTTGTGGCGAAGCTGATGGTCGCCCAGGCGCGAGCCGCGCCGCGTCCTGAAACTTCATCGCCGGCGTGGTCGGCAGCGGTTCGACGTCACGCGACATCAATTCGGTATTGGTGCTCGGTACCTTATGGCTCAAGCGAGGACTCTCCCGTCTGCCCGGGGTGAGGTAGCCCCGGTTTGTGTCGCTTCGTCCTGGGTCGCGGCGAGAATCTCGGCGAGGTGGATCGGGCTGACCCCGGTGCGCTGGCGATGAAGCGCCCCGCCGATGTGCATGAGGCACGAGTTATCGGCCGCCGCGCAGTACTCCGCTCCAGTGTCGAGCACACACCGAATCTTGTCCGATAGCATGGCGATGGATGTGTCGGCGTTCTTCACCGAGAACGTTCCGCCGAAGCCGCAGCACTCATCAGCGTGCGGCAATTCCACGAGATCAATTCCCCGCACCCTGCGCAGGAGCCTCTGGGGTGCGTCGCCGATGCGCATGACCCGTTGCGAATGACAGGTCGGGTGAAACGTCACTCGGTGCGGAAAGTATGCTCCGACGTCCTCGACGCCCAGCGTGTGTACCAGGAACGTCGAGAATTCATGAACCCGCGGGATCAGCTCGCCGACCGCCCGGGCCAGCGATTCATCCGCGGCCAGGGCCGCGACCTTGGAATAGACTTCGTGAACCATCCCCACGCACGAGGCAGACGGCGAAACGATCGTCTCGCAATCGCGGAAAACTTCGACGAAGTGCCGCACCAGCGGCACGGTTTCGCGCTGGTAGCCGGTGTTATAGTGCATTTGCCCACAGCACGTTTGCGCCATCGGAAAGTCGACGGTGTGGCCCAGCCTTTCCAGTACGCTTACCACGGCCTTGCCAGTGTCGGGAAACAGAGTGTCGTTGAAGCAGGTAATGAACAGAGCTACGCGCATTTCTTGATGAGTCCTGTTGGTCGCGACGCGTCCTCCAGCAGGGATCGGAGCCGGGCCCGCTGTTGCTTGACCGGCCGCTCGCGGGTGCAATGATTATAACCGAAGTTTGGTCCCCGGCGCCGGGGCACTACCCGATTGATGAAGCCGGGGCTCGCTGGAGACCGGTGTCTGAAGCAGGGGCTGGCGAGTCCCGCGGTCGCGATCGTCTATCATCGGCACGGCTCTCTGGGATTGATCATGAAGTTTCTCTTGAACCGGAAAACGACCAATCCCAGAGGCTTGTCGTTCTATATTTGCGCCGATCAGGATGACTGGATCTACTTCAGAGGAGAGTGGGCGTTCCGCGATCTGCGGCTGCACAGGTCCGTGGTCGTCTTCTTGACGGCCGGTGACGCACAGTGCACCGATGGATGGTGGCAGCTCAGGGAACTCGCCGCGACATCCGCCTTTGAGAATGCAGTCGGCCAGCCGGCACGGCTCCCGGTGGCAAGGAGAGTTCAAGGTCATCGAATCCTCAGACGGCAATACGGGCAGAGTGCGATGTGGTTCCTTCGGTTGCCCAATCGTAGCGATGTTACGAATCCTCCTCCCCAGCCGGGGCTCCAGGAGCTGTATCGTGGTATGGCAAGTCGTGTGTGCTCCATCGACGGCACAGCGAGCTACACCTCGTGGGACGACCTGTGTGGCACTCTTGAGGAAATCGTCACGCTCGAGACGAGGCAGGCCGGAGTTGTGAATCCGTTCGTCAATGCCCCCCTCTATGAGTCCGATTCGGTCACGAATCCCGGGGATCATGAAGAGCACACATTGACAGGGCTCGCGGTCAAATCGTTCGCCCGCCGTTATCCCAGGGCTTGGTGGTATGGCTACTGTATCGGCGATCACATCGGCGAGCGCAACTGGACGATTGACAGTGCCGCGATGTATCGGTGTAAACTCCGTTTATGGACGAGGTACCGGAATGTCATTGATCATGCCATGTTGAAGGCCGGAAACACGTTCTCGCCGTGCGCCCGCCGCTGGGTTGCCAACCGTGCCATTGACAAGGAGTGGCATCGATGGGGGGCTTGCAGCCACGCGAGGCTCATGAACGCCGGCGATCGGGATTCTGATCCGAGCAATATCAGGTGATCGCCGAGGTCCGTTGCGGACGCGAATAAACCCATCCATTGAGATTCTTGCGGTTCTCCGATCCGATGCGATAATCGATGAATAAGTCGAGACGTTGTGAAAATGAAAATCCTGCGTCGACCGCTTTGCTCGCTGACTCATGACGATATGCCCCTGATCCGTTTCGGTCAAACCTGAACCTCTCTTGACGACCCGCCGAGACGACCGGGGGAGGATGGCGATGACCGTTCAGAATCACGATTCAGAGACGCTTGGCGAGGGGCCCGGCGATGGACCTTTCCTGAAAACGACGTTGAGGTCTCCGGAGAAGATCGGGCGCTATCGCATCACGAATCTTCTTGGTGAAGGGGGCTTCGGACGGGTCTATCTCGCGCACGACGACGACCTGAACCGTCCCGTTGCGATCAAGGTGCCGAATCTCGAACGGATCGGCCATCCGGATCATGTCGAGGCGTACCTGAACGAGGCACGTATTCTCGCGAAACTCGACCACCCCCACATCGTCCCGGTGCATGACGTCGGCCGCACCACCGATGGTCTTTGCTTCCTCGTCTCGAAGTATGTTGAGGGAAGCGATCTCGCGGGGACGATCAAGCAAGGCCGCCCAGGCGTCCAGGAATCGGTGAAGCTGATCGCCGAGATCGCCGAGGCGCTTCATCATGCCCACACCCGGGGGCTGGTCCATCGCGACATCAAACCCGCCAATATTCTTATCGACGCCTCGGGCAATCCGTGCTTGGCGGACTTCGGGCTGGCCCTTCAGGTCGAGGAATACGGCAAGGGATCGCGGTGGACTGGCACGCCCACCTACATGAGCCCGGAGCAGGCCAGAGGCGAGGGGCATCGGGTCGATGGCCGCTCCGATATCTTCAGCCTGGGCGTGGTGTTCTATGAGCTGCTCACAGGTCGGCGCCCGTTCATCGCGGAAACGCGCGAGGAGCTGCTGGAGCTGATCGCCGCGGCGGAGGCCCAGCCGCCCCGGCAGATCAACGATGTGATCCCGAAGGAAGTTGAGCGAATCTGCCTCAAAGCTCTGGCGAAACGTGCTTCCGAGCGGTACACGACGGCCCTCGACATGGCCGAGGACCTGCGATATTTCCTGAACCTTGCAGCCAGTGCATCCACCGTGGGGACGTTCAGTACCGTCACGCTTCCCCAGGGGGCAGGCCAGGCGACCAGCCGGCCCCCACCAACCTTGCGAGGGCTCGACTCCGAGCGGCCTCAAGCCAAGGTCATTCCCAAGGGCCTAAGATCGTTTGACGAGAACGACGCCGACTTTTTCCTCGAGCTCGTCCCGGGTCCAAGGGACCGCGACGGATTGCCGGAGGCACTTCGTTTCTGGAAGCAGCGAATCGAGGCGACCGAAGCCGGCATGAGTTTCCAGGTCGGATTGATTTATGGGCCCTCGGGCTGCGGGAAGTCGTCTCTGGTCAAGGCCGGGCTTCTACCTCGGGTCGACGACCACGTAATCTCGGTTTACATCGAGGCCGCTCCCGAAGAAACCGAGCAACGCCTGCTCAGCGGTTTGCGAAAGGCGTGCCCGGAGTTGCCGCCCGGGCTGGATCTGGTCGAGTCGGTCGCCGCGCTGAGGCGCGGGATCGGGCTCATGAAAGGCAGCAAGGTCCTGCTGGTGATCGATCAGTTCGAGCAGTGGCTCTTCGCCAGGCGTGCACTGGGGGATGCGGAACTCGTCGCGACTCTCCGCCATTGCGACGGTGTCGCGGTGCAGTCGATCGTGATGGTGCGTGACGATTTTGGCATGGCCGCGATGCGTTTCATGAACGAACTGGAAATCCCGGTGATCGAGGGAGAGAACTACGCCACGGTCGACCGATTCGAGAAGTCGCATGCGCGAAAAGTTCTGGCCCTCTTCGGTCGAGCCTATGGCCGGATCTCCGCGGAAGGCCCGCCGGGCGCCCAGGAAACGAAGTTCATCACCGAGGCCGTCGAGGGGATGTCTGAGGATAACATGGTCGTCTCCGTGCGGCTGGCTCTCTTCGCGCAGATGTTTCGTGGCAAGCCATGGACGTTGGGCTCGCTGAAGGAGGTCGGCGGCGCGGAGGGGATCGGGGTGGCCTTCCTCGAGGAGACGTTCGGGGTATCGTCTTCCAAGCCTCAGTACCGCCTGCATGAGCAGGCGGCACGCCGGGTCCTCAAGGCCCTGCTTCCAGAGACCTCCACCGAGATCAAGGGCCTGATGCGCTCCCGCAGCGAGCTGCTCGAGATTTCCGGCTACGCGGGCCACGAACGCGAATTCGCCGACCTGATCCGCGTGCTTCGCAGCGATCTGCGGCTGATCATGCCGGCCGACCCGGGGTCGGGTGTTTACTCGGGGGAATCCGCGAATTCGGGCAGCTCGGGAATCCGCGATGACGGCTGCTATCAGTTGACGCACGACTACCTCGTCCCCTCGCTCCGCAAGTGGCTGACGCGGCGGCAGAGAGAAACGATGAGTGGCCGGGCCACCCTCCTGCTCGAGGATCGCGCGGCACTCTGGTCGTTGCGGCGCGAGCGGCGGTTGTTGCCGACGTTCTTCGAGTGGATTTACATCACGGCTCTCGTAAAGCCGATTGACCGTACGGCCGAGCAGTCCCGCATGATCAAGGTGGCGAACCGGCTTTACATCAAGAGGCTGCTCATGGCGGCGGCCGTGGTGCTCGGACTGGCCATCACATCCTCAATCCTGCTGGCCCGGGTGAGCCGGGAGCGGCAGGCTGCCCTGGCGATCTCGCTGACCGACCGCCTCCTGGTGGCCGGAATGGACCATGTCCCCGGGCTCGTGAACGAACTGGAAGCCACCCGCGTCGCATGGCGCCCGCGGCTTGCGGCGATTGCCGCCGACCCGAAAGCGTCTGTCCCGCAGCGGACGCGAGCCTACCTGACGCTCATCCGGGACGATCCTGCTGGCGTGCCCTACCTGAGAACCCGCCTGCTCGAGGCCGACCCGCTCGAGCATGCCGTCATCGCGACGGCACTCGAGCCGTGGAAAGCACAAACGCTCGATATGCTCTGGACTGCGGCGACCGATAATGAGGCAGCGCCTGGCAAGCGGCTCCGGGCCGCAAGCGCGCTGGCTCGCTTCGACCTGAACGAGAACCGGTGGGCGGCGATCGCACCGACTATTGCCAGGGCCCTCGTCAGCGTGAACCTCCTGGATTTGAACGCGTGGTCTCGCCTGTTGAAACCCGCCTGGCCGTGGCTCCGCGCGCCTCTCACCCAGATCTTCGAAGATCAGGTCCCCGATCGCTCCTCCGAGTGGATGGCGGCGGCAAGTCTGCTCGCCGAGATCGGCAGCAACGACCTGAATTTCCTGATCGAGCTCGCGAAGAACGCCAATGCACGGCAATATCAGGTGCTCTTTCCCGCCCTGGCCGAAGACCGTGCGCTGACTGTCCTCGCGATGCGCAAGGAGCTCGCTCTCCCGGCGCCCGAAAACGTCATGGGGCTGGAGCAAGCGGCGAGGCGCAAGGCCAGGGCCGCGATCACCCTGATGCGACTGGGCGACGCCGAAACCGTCTGGCCCGTCCTCGGGGCCTCGCCAGACCCTTGCATGCGAGGTATGCTGATGGACCGGATCATCGCCTTTGGCGTCGACCCCGGGCTCCTGGAAGATCGCTTCACCCGCGAATCGGACCCTGTCGTTCGCCAGGCAATTCTGCTGGCACTGGGGGATCTCCCTGCTGCCCGCGTGAGTGCGAAAGTCGTCGAGCAGCTCGTCGCGGTGTACAAGACCGACCCCAGCCCGGCGGTCCATTCGGGGGCGGAGTGGCTGTTGCGGAGATGGGGGCGGGATGACTTGCTCGCGAAGGCAAGCTCGGCACTCGTGGACACATCCCACGGCCGATGGTCGGTCAACAGCCAGGGGCAAACCATGGTGCGTGTCCCCAGTCCCGTTACCTTCCGTATGGGCCCCTCCCCCTCCCAGACCCGCCGCCAGCCGGACGAGACGCCGCACGCTCGTCACATCGGCCGCGCCTTCGAAATCTCCGCCCACGAGGTCACCGTGGCCCAGTTCTTGAAGTCACAGGAACTGGTCTACGACGAGGGGATCTGCCCCGATCGGGACGGACCGATCATCAATGCCGCCTGGTTCGACGGGCTGAAGTACTGCCGCTGGCTCAGTGAGATGGAGAAGATTCCGGAGGAGCAGATGTGCTATCCGCCGCGCGACAAGATCGGGCCGGGAATGGAGCTGCCCAAGAACTTCCTGCAGCGCACCGGCTATCGCCTGCCGACCGAGGCCGAGTGGGAGTGCGCCGATCGCGCGGGGACGTTGACTCAGTGGCCGTTCGGCGATTCGGACAAGTTGCTCCCCTCGTACGGCTGGTTCGTTGCCAATGCTTCCGTGCGCGTGCACCCGGTCGGTCGACTGAAGCCGAACGCGTTTGGAATTTTCGATATGTGCGGAAATGCCTCCGAGTGGTGTCAGTCGCTGCACGCGCCCTACCGCGCCACCGCGCCGGGCGAGGTCGTCGAGGACGACGATTCCGAACTCAAGATCGACGGCGACTTGTGGCGCGTGCTCCGAGGCGGATACTATCGCGACGTCAGCAGCTACACCCGCACCGCGGCGCGTTCCGGTCTTGCGGCAAAAAATCAGTATAGCTTCACAGGATTTCGCATTGCGCGTACGGTCCCTCACTGAAGAGGCCCCATAGGTCTTTCCTGTAATTCGGGAGTCTGAACAGTGGAACTGCTCACCTATATGGACCACGGCCTGCTGTTCGCCATTCTCATCGTGCTCGTATTCATCGCAGTCACTGGCCACAGGCTGCGGAGTGAGGTCGCTCACTTGCGGTCTGTGATCGAATCCGGACTGAACCATTTCATGTTCGACTGGCATACCCACTCGATGGGGAGCATCGGGGGGTGGGAAGGCGGATTCTGTATCTGGGTATTCCGCGGCGGGAAGTGGACCCTCGAGGGAGACTTCTGCCTGGAGGGCTATGAGCCGGGTCCGCCGCCCTGCGGCGTGGGACTCATGGAAGGGTACGCAGTCCGGCAGTTGGCGGTCAGGAAGCGCCCGCTATAAGATCTGGTCGAGCGACCGGCTGGACGTGTGCCGCTTTGGGCCTGTTCGTACCGTTGGTACGATAACGACTCCGCGGGACCTGGCGGACGGTGCATTAATTTCCTCCTCGAGCATTCCTGGCTGGACGAGCATGGCGCGAACGCCCGAGCAATGCCTGCATCGGAAGGACGTACGTCGCGAGAATGGAGCGGAATTCGCGACGTGCGGGCTGCTCGTCCAGATTCTCCGGGCGAGAGAGGATTTGTATCCGGTCCGTCGCGATGCGTGCGAGGCTTGCTGCGGCACTTCGCCGAGACGGGGCACACCGATCAACCCGATCCAGGCCTCGCTCATCTTGGAGGCAGCGAATCTCATCGTCGAACGCGGCGGCGTCGCCGGGTGTGACATCTCCCGGGCCGACCGACACCGGGGCATGGCCATGCGGCATCTGAGCCTGATTCTGCCCGACCCGGACCCGATCGCCGTGGGGCCTCTGGATGTGGCCGCCCCACGGAATCGGGCCGAACGCCGGCCAGCGCGTCCCGGCAGGGCAGCCAAGATCGGTCTGATCGGCTGGAACACCGCCACGGGGGTCGGCACCATGAACCGCGAGCTGGTGCGTCACGGCATCGTCGAACGCTGGCTGGCCCCCGAGCATCCCCAGTTCACATCACTCACTGCCCCTGCATCCGCCTGCAAGATCGACACCATTGCCTGGAGTCACGAGTACGACCTCGGTTCCTGGCTTGAAGGGCTTGAATGGTTAATCTTTGTGGAGCATCCCTATTTCAAGGACTCGGTCCGCCAGGCCCGCGAACGTGGAGTCCGCGTTGCGGTCATCCCGATGTGGGAGCTTGCCCACCCGAGGCACGATTGGCTGCGGCTAGTTGATCTGGTGATCTGTCCTCACGCCTGGTCCTACCAGGTCTTCACGAGCTGGAAAGAACGGTATGGCATGGCCTGGGACGTCGTGCATCTCCCCTGGCCGATCGACACGCTGCGGTTGCCGTTCCGCGAGCGCCAGCGGTGCCGCAGGTTTCTATTCGTCAACGGCACCGGCGGCTGCCGGGCCCGATCCCTGAAGAGCGGTCTGGCGACTCCTCGCCGCAAAGGAGTCGACCTTGTCCTCGAGGCCGCGGCACTCCTGCCGTCGGTGCCTTTCCTTGTGTACACTCAGCTCCCGTTGCACCGCAGGTGCCCGCCGAACGTCGAGCTGCGCACCGAGCGATTGAGCCGGGCCGAACTGTACCAGGAGGGGGATGTTTGTGTGCAGCCCAGTCACTGGGAAGGGCTGGGCCTCCAGTTGCTCGAGTGCCAGGCGGCGGGCATGCCTTTGCTAACTACCGACGCCCCGCCCATGAACGAATTCAAGCCGTTCCATGTTGTCCCCGTGCACGAGACGGATGTCGTATCGATTGCCGACTTCCATCCGCTGACGGCGAACTTCATGCGGCCCCAGGACCTGGCAGCCGCGCTCGCGGAAATTCACGGGGCGGATATCCGCGAATCAAGTCGGGCGGCGAGGGACTTCATCGAGCGCGAGCGTTCCTGGGACCGCGCCGTCGAAGTCTTTAGACGACTACTCACGCCTCTGCCCTGAACGATCGACACGAATCGTAGGCCATACCATGTTCCGCGAGAAGCTCAAGCCCGTCACTGTCGCGTCCTGCCGCCACCGATCCGTCGTGTCCACCGATCAGGATGGGTGGGAATCCGCCACATGTGCCCTGGTGCGGGATGCCATCGGCGCGAATGACGACGACTGGCACCGCGTCGGTCGCGACGCCTGCGAGGCTTGCTGCCGCTCGTTTCCTCCGACCGCGGCCAGGTCCAATCCCGTGCTCGCTTCCGTGATCCACGAGGCCAGCTCGGCAATCCTCCGCGCGGGCGGAGTCGACGGGTGTGATGAGACCCGGGCCAGCGCCGCGAGGACCAGAGCCATCGCTCAGATGGATCTCGAAATCCCCGAGGAGAGCCGGTCTCACGCGATGCGACCGGTTTCACCCGCCGAGGCGTGCTTCCCGGGCTTACCGCCGAGACAGTCGCGGCAACGTGTCCGTCGCTGGGCCGTCGGGGTGACCACGGCGCCTCGCAGTCAAGAGACGCTTTCGCAAACTCTGGAAAGCTTTTGCGCGGGCGGTTGGCCGGACCCTTTCCTGTTCGTTGACACGGCCGTCAAGCTCCCCGAGAAGTTTGCACATCTCCCCGGCACGTACCGCGATACGAGGCTCGGCGCCTGGCCGAATTATTACTTGTCACTTGTGGAACTCTTGCTACGTGTGCCCGAGGCCGACGCTTACCTCGTCGCTCAGGACGATCTCCTCTTTCCCCGGGGTGTCAATGTCCGCGAGTATCTCGAGGCCGTATTGTGGCCAGGCCATAAGCCCGGGCTTGTCTCACTCTACTGCTCGTCCGCCTATACAAAGGATGAGCCCGGCTGGTACACCCACAATGGTCTCTGGCTCTGGGGGGCACTCGCGTTTGTCTTTTCACGCGAGCTTGCGCGCGAGTTCGTTACCGACCTCCGAGTCTTCGACCATCGTCGGGCGCGGCTCAACGAGGGGTTGGCGAACATCGACATCGTGATCGGCGCATGGGCCGTGCGTCGAGGGCTTGCAGTCTGGTACCCCACGCCGAGCCTGGTCCAGCACATCGGGGACTCGAGCTCCATCTGGCCGGCCAGCCTGGCCGAAGGTCCGCGACGCGCCGATTGGTTTGCTGGCAACGAATCATGACGGCGGCCCGACATGGAAGTCCCCACCCGGAACGTCATAGTCCCCGGCCCAATGGGGGACATGGTGATGGTCTCGGTACCACTCGGGGGAATGGGCATGCAGCGACGACACAACGCCGATGTGCTGGGCACGCGAGAGTTCGGGATAGACTTCCACCATCGCCCCCGGCTGCTCGTGGGCACAGTACGTCCAGTTGAGGAATGCGTCCCAGCCTTGCTCGGCCGAGTGGAGTCGACCTCGGAAAGACTGCCAGCGATTCTTCCATGTGCCGCACGCCAAGGGGTGAAACCAGTGGCGGCGATCGACCTGGTGCCAGGCGCGAGTGGGCAATCCGTCGCCGCGGTTGTAGGCGGTGATCGAGAAGACCGACGAGTCGTCGGCGAACCGCTCGCAGCACCATTCAAAGTAGCGTAATAGGTCGGGGGCACAGAGAACGTCGTCTTCGATGTGGATCACGAAACCGGCGCGGCGAAAACCATCGGCCAGAGCAAGCTCGGTGTTCAGATCGACGCCGAACCTCTCGGCGTTGAAGGTGGGGATGCACTCCGCGAAGTCGATTTCCTCGATCATCGCACGCACCGCGTCATTGCCCGGCTCGATGTGGGGCAGGAGGAGGGACTCTTCGATCCCGTCGCAAGCCCGGAGTGACTCGATCACCTGCCGTGAGTATTCCGGCCGGTTGAAGTGGCACATGGTGATGACATTTCGGATCTTCATCGACTTCCTGCTCAGGGCTTCGCCAATTTACGGAGAGGGGCCAAGCAGGGATCTGTCGATGGAGGCCATCAATCCCCCGGAATCCTCTCAGATTCGGTATTGTCGACAGACTCATCGCCCGTCTTCAAACGCTCGATCCGGATTCGCCGGATTCGCGTAGGATCGGCACGGACGACGGTAAAACGGTGGCCGCTCTGCTCCACGGTGTCGCCGGTTTTCGCGAGGCGGCCGAGGATTTCGAGGATCAGACCGCCGGCCGTTTCAGCCTCGGTCTCGGGGAGTTCCAGGCCAACCTGCTCGGCCAGTACGTCGAGCGGGCATGAGGCCTCGACCTCGAAAATCCCGTTGCCCATCGGTGTGATCTGGGGCGGCTCGCGATCAAACTCGTCTTGAATAGGGCCGACCAGTTCCTCGAGCACGTTTTCCAGGGTGACCATGCCCACCACGCTGCCGTACTCATCGAGGAGCATCGCCAGGTGAACCCGGTTCTTCTGAAATTCGAGCAGTAGCTGGTTGAGCCGTAAGGTCACGGGCAAGAATGGGACCTTGCGCGAGAGCTGGCGAAGATCAAGCCGGCCGTTTTGAATACCCCCCGATCGGAAAATGTCCTTGACATGAATCATCCCGATCACGGTCGTCAAATCATCCTCGCAGAGTGGAAACCGGGTGTGCCCCGCCTGGCGGGCCAGCCGCAGATTTTCTTCGAGCGGGCGGCTCAGGCTCAAGTAGGCGATGTCAGGCCGCGGGACCATGACGCGCCTGGCGGTCTTCTCTTCGAGATTGAGCACGTTCTCGATCATGATCCGCTCGGTCCGCGACAGGTGCCCGCCCTCGGCGCTTTCCAGCAAGATGTGCCGCAACTCTTCTTCCGTGTGCGTCAACTCCTCGGCGCTTCCTCGGCCCAATCCCAGAACGCGCAGGGTCAGGTTACTGGCCGTATTCAGAAGCCAGATCACGGGCCAGAAGATGTTGCCGATCAGGACCAGGGGAGGAGCGGTCACGAGCGCGAGGATTCGCGGCGCGCGTATGGCCAATGTCTTGGGAGCCTGCTCGCCCAGGGCCATGTGCAGGAAGGTCACCAGGCAGAGAGCCGCGACCGGCACGATGCCCATCGACACGCTCGGGATTAACCGCGCCGCGTCGATACCGACCAGACCGAGGAACCAGCGGAAACCGGGAGCGAGCCAGCCCAGTCCATGCTGGATGACAGGAAGCCTTGACAGTCTTTCGAACCCGGCGGCGACCAGCGGCTCGACCCAATCCTGGATTGCCCGTCCCAGGGCCAGACTGGCTACCGTGATTCCGATCTGCGAGGCCGAGAGATAGACATCGAGCTTGTCCAGCGCCTTGCTGGTCATCCGCGCTGCCCAGTTGCCCTCCTCCACCATCTGGTCAATCTGGCTGGTGCGCACCTTGACCAGGGCGAACTCGGCGGCGACGAAATAGGCATTGACCAGGATCAGCCCAGCGATGATCAAGAAATGTGAGTAATCCATCGTGGGACGCGGATTCGTCCTCCGCAGGGTAGGTCTTGATGCTTTGGGGTTACGGTCGTGAATCCGTCTTGACCTGAGCGGCGATACCCGGATGGATTTCATCCTTACACGCCCACCAAGCCGATCGGTACGATTCTAACCAAAATCTCCAAGGTTCGCACTCCCGGGATCGACCGGTGTACGATGATAGGACGATTCCGATGAATTGGTTATGCGGATCTGGCTTGGTATGACGGGGAGCGCGGGACGATGAAATACCAAACGTTGGGTCGAACCGGCCTGAAAGTCTCGCGGCTGAGCCTTGGCGCCTCGGCGCTCGGCTCGGTCTTCCGTCCGGTGGACGAGTCGGAAGGAATCCGTGCCGTGCACGTGGCTCTCGATCTGGGCATCAATTACTTCGACGTCGCCCCGGCTTATGGCGGGACCGTGGCCGAGACGGTCCTTGGCAAGGCGCTTCGAGGGATCGCCCGCGATCGTTATTATCTCTCGACCAAGGCGGGCAAATTCACGGATCCCGAACATTATGGTCGCGATGAACTGAATTATTCTCGGCCCAGAATCCGCGAGTCGGTTGCCGCGAGCATGAAACGTCTCGGTGTCGATTACTTTGATATCGTTCACCTCCACGATTTCGAGTACCAGCGGCGTGCCCACACGGAGTGGGCACTCGACGAAGGAATCACCACTCTCCACGAGTTGAAGCGCGAGGGTAAGATCGGAGCGGTCAGCGCGGGCATCTATCCCATGGACCTCTGGCACCGGATCGTGGCGACCGTCGACATCGACGCGGCCCTGGTGCACAATCACTACTGCCTCAATGACACGCGGGCGTTGGAGTTGTTGCCGGCGGTTCTCGAAAAACGCATCGGTCTGATCAACGGCTCGCCGTTCGGCAGCGGACTGTTGAGCGGGCGTGAGCCCGCGGCCTGGCATCCGGCCGAGGAACCGGACCGCGCTTGGTTCCGGAAAGCGGCCGCGTTTTGCGATCGCCAGGGCGTGCCGATCAGCAAGCTGGCCATCCAGTTCGCGAGCCAGCACCCGCAAATACCCACGACACTCTTCAGCTCGGCCAGTCCTCAGTCGGTCCGCCGCAATGTGGAGTGGCACGAGGAACCATTTGACCCGGCGCTTGTGGCCGCGGTGCAGGAGATCCTCGGCCCTGTCCGTGACAAGCAGTGGGACTACGATGCGGCGGTCGAGCGTCTGATCGAGAAGACCCGTGATCCGGCCGATCGGGAGTGAGGCTGCTCTTGCCCCGGATGGGACCATCCCGGCGGTCCGCGATGGGCTGAAATTGATTTCTTGAGAGGTATCGTCATGACGATCCCGACGCTTGACCTGATCATCATCGTGGCTTACCTGGTCGGCATCACCACGATCGGCATGCTGTCGGTGCGAAGGCGCGA
Organism: uncultured Planctomycetaceae bacterium; assembly: GCA_963797295.1. Taxonomy (GTDB): domain Bacteria; phylum Planctomycetota; class Planctomycetia; order Isosphaerales; family Isosphaeraceae; genus Aquisphaera. The sequence goes on along the minus strand of CAWCPP010000042.1, from coordinate 33,257 downwards.
GGTGACCGGCGAGGTCTACTTTCTCGCGGGGCGTGCCCTCCCGTGGTCCGTGGTAGGCGCCGCACTGTTCGCGTCGAACATCTCTGCAATTCACATGGTTGGCCTTCCCGAGAGCGGTTACAAGTTCGGCCTGGTGGTTGGCAATTTCGAGTGGATGGCGACCTTCACGCTCATCCTTCTTGCACTGGTGTTCGCTCCCTTCTATTTCAAGTCGCATATCTCGACTCTTCCCGAGTTTCTCGACCGCCGTTACAGCCCGCTCTGCCGGACAATCATGGCGGGCATGGCCATCCTCTCGGCAATGCTGATTCACATCGGGTTCACGCTCTACGCGGGGGCCACGGTCTTCAAGGAATTCTTTCAGGTCGATGTCACGACCTCGATCCTGGTGATCTCGGTCCTCACCGCGCTTTACACGGTCATGGGCGGACTACGTGCCGTGATGGTCACGGAAACCATCCAGTCGGTCATCCTGCTCACGGGAGCCATCGCCGTGACTGTGCTGTCGATTTATGCGCTGCCCGGCGCGGGTGTCTCGTCATGGGCCGACTTCCAGGCCGCGGTCAAGCCCAACCAGCTCAGCATGCTCCATTCCGATAGCCGCGACGGATACGCCTGGTACGGCTTCATCCTCGGTTTCCCGATCCTGGGAATCTGGTACTGGTGCACGGACCAGACGATCGTCCAGCGCGTACTGGGGGCACGGACCCAGAAAGATGCCCAGAACGGGGCACTGTTCGCCGGGGCGCTCAAGATCCTGCCGGTATTCCTCATGGTCTTGCCGGGTGTGATGGGCTATGTCCTGTTCAAGGACGAGATCGGCAATGATGCCAGCAAGACGTTCCCGGTGCTGGTCAACCGGCTTGTGCCTACAGGTTTGAAAGGCCTGGTGGCCGCTTCGATCCTGGCCGCCTCGATGAGTGGCACGGCCGCGGCCCTGAACAGCATCGGCACCGTGGTGGCCATGGATATCGTCAAGCATTTCCGACCGCGTACGGCGGACCGGACGCTCGTGCGCATCGGCGGTGTGAGCGCGATCGTCGTCATGATCCTGGCGATGCTCTGGTCGACCCAGGCGAACAAGTATTTCAGTTCGATCTTCGAGGCCATCAACAAGATGCCCGCCGAGTTCCTGGCGCCGCCGTTGACCACGCTCTTCGTCTGGGGTGTGTTCTGGCGGTGCGCCACGAAGCAGGCGGCGCTGGCCACTCTGGTCTTCGGGTTCGTGCTCGGACTTTGCGAGTTTGTCGTCGATCTGCCGGTCTTCGGGACAACGAAATGGATTACCGACGGACTGGGCATCGCGTTCATGATGCAGGCCTGGTGGAACTTCTGTCTCTGTAGTCTGGTACTGGTGGTGGTCAGCTTGCTGACGCCCAGGCCTGACCCCGAGGTTGTCGCGAGCTTGACCTGGCCCAACCCCTTGCAGGTCATCTTCCACGGCAAGCTTGGCGGACCCACCGACCCGCGCATCGTGGCCGCCGTGCTGGCCGTGATCATGGTGGCCCTTTACGTGTTCTTCCACTAACGCTCGCTTCACACTGGGCCACTCAGATCGAGGTTCAGTCGCATGGCCTGGCAGATCGACAGTCATCATCATCTCTGGCGCTACAACGACCGTGACTACGTCTGGATGAGCGACGCGATGAACTTGCTCCGGCGGGACTACCTTGCCGACGAGCTGAAAGACAACCTGGAATCCGCCGGTATCGACGGCACCGTGGTCGTGCAGGCCCGACAGTCGCTCGAGGAAACGCAATGGCTCCTCGAAGTGGCATCTCAGCATCCGTTCATTCGCGGCGTCGTCGGCTGGGTTCCGCTGATCGCCCCCGACGTGGGAGACGTCCTCGCACGGCTTGTTTCCGATCGCAATCTCAAGGCGGTGCGCCATGTCCTGCATGATGAACCGGACGACGACTATATGCTGCGGAACGACTTCAACCGGGGAATTGGCTGCTTGCGGGGCCACGGTCTGGTCTACGACATTTTAATCTTCGCGCGGCATCTGGAGAACACCATCCGCTTCGTCGACAAGCACCCGGAGCAGCCTTTCGTGGTGGACCACATTGCCAAGCCAGCGATCTCGGAACGCGGCTTTGACGAACACTGGGCCGCCCAGATTCGCGAGCTGTCGCGACGAGTTCATGTGAGTTGCAAGCTCTCGGGCGTCGTCACCGAAGTGCGTGATCGCGCGTGGACCGTCGACCTGCTCCGGCCCTATTTCGAGAGCGTACTCGATGCGTTCGGCACCGATCGGCTGATGTTCGGCAGTGACTGGCCCGTGTGCCTGCTGCGCTGCGGGTACGAAGAATGGGCGGCGACTGTGCGCGATCTGATCCGCGAGCTTTCCGATGCGGAACAAGCCCAGATCATGGGACCCAATGCCTGCCGGTTGTATGGACTGGGTGTGACCTGACCAGACCGCCGAGCGCGATTCGGTCAATCAGGATGAAACTTCAGGAGACAAGCAATGGGCTGCAAGACCTGTGTTCCAACCGCGAAGGCCTGTCGGGCGTTGTTGACGATCTTCCTTGTTGCGCTGGGAGGCCAGCCGGAGGTTCAGGCCGAGGAAGAGAGCGGCACCCGGCCGGTGGCCTTCTGGTCGTTCGATGACGACACGCCGGCTGCGGTTCACGACAAAGCCTCTCTTGTGTCTGACGAGCTAAATGGAACGGGCACCTACGCGCCCGGTGTGATAGGTCGGTGCCTGATCCTGGATGGTCTGACGACGTACGTGGATCGGAGAGCTTCGCGCGTGCCCGGGATCACCGGTGCCTTCACGGTCGAAGCCTGGATCGCTCTTGGCGCTTATCCGCTGAAATGGGCGCCCATCGTGGATCTCCACGATCCGGGCGAGTGCGGCTTCTTCTTCGGCATCGATGCGCATGGCAGACCGGGCCTTGCCTTACGCGCGGACGATGCGTGGCAGGCGCTCACGGCTCATGGCTCGATTTCACTGCGCCAGTGGCACCATCTTGTGGGTGTCTTCGATCCGGCGAAGGGAATGAAGCTCTACGTCGACGGTCAGCCTGTCGCAGAGCGGAAGGTGGAGGGGAAGTTCGAGCCGCCGGTCGGTCTCGACTTGCTGATCGGTCGGCATCGCTACAAGGCACAGCCCGAGGGGCCGATCCGGCCGGCCTCCACAGCGGAAATCTTCGACTTCCTGGACGGGGCCATCGATGAGCTGAAGGTTTATGCCACAGCCCTGAGTAGCGACGAGATTGCTCGCAATTTTCGGGAGACGAAGGTGCCGCAGCAGGTTCCCCTTCCGCCGCGCGTCTTGCCTGCGGGCCCTGCGGGTCCTGGCCCCTTCGGCGCCTTCTATACACGGCTCAAGTTTTATCCCCAGTGGGACGCGAACTGGCGAGTCAGCGATCTGGCCGACGTTGTCGTGCGATTCGACAGCTTGCCGATTCGCTTCGTCTTCTGGCGCGGCACCAGCTATGTCCCCCACTGGGTCACGGAGAACGGGATCTGGTACAACAACGAGTTCAACGAAACATGGACCGGTGTGCACGGCTGCGGCGAACCGATGTCGGACAAGCAATGCCGCTACTCGCACGTCCGTGTCATCGAGAGCACCGACGCTCGGGCCGTGGTCCACTGGCGATACGCGCTGACGGATGTTTTTTACACCATTGCCCGCACCGATCCGGCCACTGGTCTGGGTGACTGGACCGACGAGATCCATACCATCTACCCGGACGGAACGGCGGTACGCGCCATCAACCTGCACAGCTCGGCGCCGGCTGAGCCGCATGAATGGCACGAGGGCATCATTGTCATGGGGCCGGGATTCTCGCCCGAAAAGGCGCTCGAGCCGGGCGGTCTGACGATGGCCAACGCGGCCGGTGAGAGCGTGACCTACTCGTGGAAAGACGGCGTTCCGCCCGGGCATCCGAACAAGCCCGAAAACGCCAGTATCCAGCTCATCAACACCAGGAGCCGGTTCCGGCCGTTTGCCATCGTGCGGCCGCAAGACGACCCTTCGTTCGATATCTACGCGGGTGAGATCCGGCGCGACGTGAGCATGTACCCCTGGTGGAATCACTGGCCAGCGGCCACATTCCCCTCCGATGGCCGTTACGCGATGGCCGCCGACCGGACCAGCCACTCGTCACTCACGCATATGAGCTGGAGTGCTTACAAGACCGGCCCGCAGCTCATGACCAAGATCATGCTCACGGGCATGACCGACGGTCCGGTAGAGCGGCTGGTGACTCTACAGCGTGCGTGGGCCAACCCCGCGCCGGTGAAGGTGCAGGAAAACAATGTGTGGGCCGCCCGGTACGACCCTGCGCAGAAGGCTTATGTGCTGGCGAAAAAAGCCGGTCAGGCCGGCACCGCCACAATTGAAATCGACGCCAGTGCGAAGTCTCCCCTTGTGAATCCCGCCCTCATACTCAAGCACTGGGGCGATGACTCCGCAAGCGTGACACTCGATGGGACGGCTCTTCCTCCTGGTCCGGATTGCCGGATCGGTCGGAATCGAACTCTCGAAGGAACTGACCTTGTGGTCTGGCTTCGCCAAGAATCTTCGCGGCCAGTCACGGTCAGGGTCGTGCCGGGTGCCCAGGATCATTGAGGTAATGGCCTCGTCGCGGTGCCCGGAAAAAAATCCATTGACGTCCCGTTTCGCTTGCTTTACGATGCAAAGCGTAAAGGGTGGGGCCGGGCCGCGACGGTAACTCGAGCAGGTTGACGGGCCGCGCGAAGGAACGGTCTTGTTGGAGGGGTCTCATGGAGCTTCGTGAGGCGTTGACGCAGATCACCGAGATCCGGCTGCAGATGGCCAGGACCGAGGTCTTCCGGGGGTATCGCGCGGTACCGGCGGCGTTCTCGGGCTTCGTGGCGCTCCTGGCGGCAACATTACAGTTGCTGACGGTTCAGGATCCGATCCAGCAAATCAATTCTTACCTGGGTTTATGGATCGGGGCCGCGGTGATCAGCGGGATGTCGGCCGTGGTGGAAATGGGTGTCAGGGCCCGGCATGCGACCTCGCCGCTGACACGCGAGTTGACCTTCCTGGCGATGGAACAGTTCTGTCCCTGCCTGGTGGCCGGAGCGCTGGTGACGCTGGTTCTTGTCCATGCCGCGCCCGAGAGCGTCTGGATGTTGCCCGGCCTCTGGCAGGTGCTTTACAGCCTGGGCATCTTCGCTTCGGGGCGGTTGCTGCCTCGGTCCATGTTCGGTGTGGCGGTCTTCTACCTGATGAGTGGCCTGGGAACGCTGGCTCTGATGCAGGGCCCGAGGGCTCTCAACCCATGGGCGATGGGGCTTCCTTTCTGCGTGGGGCAACTGCTCGCCGCCGGCGTCCTTTACCAGACTTTGGAGCGAAACCATGATGCCGCCTAAAACCAAACCTGAGGAAGCTACGGGCCGCTTCGCTTACGAGGGTCTGGAACGGATCTTCCACGAAAAGGCCAGGCTCGGCATCATGACCTCGCTCGTCACCAACCCCCGCGGCGTCATCTTCTCCGACCTCAAAGAGCTTTGCAATCTGACCGACGGCAACCTCAGCCGCCATCTTCAGGTCCTGAACGAGGCGGGCTTCGTCGAGATCTGGAAAGGCTTTCACAAGAACCGTCCGCAAACGCTCTGCCGGATCACCGACGAGGGCCGCCGTCGCTTCCTCGAATATATCAACGTGCTCGAAAGCGTTGTCGGCGACGCCCTCAAGGCGGCTTCCAAGACCGCCTCCACTTCCAACCTGGCTGAAGGATGGTCGCCGATCTGATCTGGAGCTGGGTCCGATGCCCGCCAGGTAACGCAAGGCGGTCACATCGGCCAAGCCCGGTCGACGGCATTTACTTTGTATCGCCAAGTATTCGCTCCGCCTGGTTCGACTCTGAATGGCGTGAGTCGCGATTGTTTAGGAGTAACCAATGCATGTAATCCGAGCGGAAGTGATGGGGATGTGCTTCGGTGTACGCGATGCGTTGACGACGATTGCCGAGATCTCTGATCCACGAGGGACGACGATTCTTGGGCAACTTGTGCACAATGAGATTGTGCTCGATGATCTGAAATCGCGTGGGTTCGCCATGCAACGCGAGACGGCAGAGGATCCCGCGGTGGAGGCGTTGCCCGCCGATGGTCGCGTGCTGATCACGGCTCACGGAGTCAGCGATCGTCGTCGCCTGCAACTGGAATCCGCAGGAAAGACGCTCATCGATACCACCTGCCCCCTGGTGTTGAGAGCCCATCAAGCCGCCCAGTCACTTGAGGCGCAGGGCTTTCATGTGCTGGTCATCGGCCGCAAGACGCATGTGGAGGTTCAGGGAATCATTGGCGACCTGAAGAGCTTTGATGTCATCGAGTCCGAACAGGACGTCCGCGATTTTGCCCAGCCGAAACTGGGCATCATTTGCCAGACGACGGTCGCCGAACGTCAGGCCGCCAAGATCCGGATGGCGATCGAGGCGAACAATCCCGCCTCCGAGATCCGTTACGTCGACACGATTTGCTTGCCGACCAAGGAACACCAGCGTTCACTCGAACGGTTGCTGGAGCGCGTGGACGCGGTCGTTGTGGTGGGAGGCCGGAATTCGAACAACACCCGCGAGCTCGTCGATCTCTGCCGCGAGCGCGGCCGACCCGTGGTGCATGTTCAGTCGGCGGCCGACCTGGATCCGAACTGGTTCAAAGGGTTCGCCGCTGTGGGCCTGACTGCCGGCACTTCGACACTGGATCGCACCATTGATGAGGTTCATCGCGCTGTCGTCCGGTTTGGCTCCCATGAATCGGAAACATTCCCGGGACATTTCGAGAATCAAGTGGATACCTATGCCAGCAATAAGGTTGCCGAGGGCGTGGTCTGATGTGTGAGCCAAGGCGGCGGAGATTCGGGGCGGGGACGATCGTTCTGATTGTGGTGGGCCTGCTCGTCATGGTCATCCTGACCACTCGCCAGAGTCGGACCCTCGGGTTGCGGCAGACACTTCAGTTCGACGATTTCTTCTTCACCGTCCTGGAAGCCGGCCGGCTGCCCGCCGATTCGATGAAGGCGAGCCAGGCCAAGGCAACCTCGGGTTCGGTCAATTACCTCGTGAAGTTGAAGATCGAGAACCGGGCCAGGCGGGTGCCTTTCGTGTTCAGTGGCGACTCGTTGGCGTTCGCGGATGTGACCGGAAAAAACGGGCTCTCCCGGCCGTCGGCCGAGCGCACATCCTCGGGAGAACTACAATCTCCTGTTCGACACACCCTCCAAGCCGGCGAATCGGCCACCATCGATTACATCTTCTCCCTTCCCCCGGAACTCGAGAATCTGCGACTCCGGATCGCCCCGGGCGGCTGGAGTGGAGATTTGCTGGAATGGCTGTTGTTTGGCCGCAAGGAGTTTCAGCTCCCGTGATTGGATTGGCCTTTTCTCCGAACCAGCCATGCGCCAGAATAGGTGCATGGCCGAAGAACTCTGGCGTCCATCACTCGACCTGGCTTTGCACAGGAATCGGCAGTCTCCCCTCGCGCGGTTCGTTCAACTGGCGACGAGCCGGGAGTCTGGCCGCCCTGCTGTGCGCACCCTGGTCTTTCGCGGGTTTCTCGGCGATACCCACCAGCTCACCTTCGCGACCGACGGCCGCAGCCGCAAGTACACCGATCTGGACCAGTCTCCCTGGGCCGAAGCCTGCTGGTACTTTCACCTGACGCGCGAGCAATTCCGGTTCAGCGGAACGATCTCGGCGGTCAATTCCGAGACCCTGGACCGATCGCTCCTCGAGGCCCGCACCAGAGTCTGGCGCGAGATGTCCGACGAATCGAGACTCACCTACACGTGGCCGGAGCCGGGCCAACCGCGGATTCCCCTGGCACCGTTCCCCACGCTCGCCCCCGATCCCCTCGAGCCCCTCCCTCACTTCTGTCTGCTTGTTCTCGAAGTCAGGGATGTCGATCATCTCGAACTCCACGGCAATCCCCAGCATCGCTGGCGATACTCCAAGAACGACCTCGGGCGCTGGTCGGGCATGGAAGTCAATCCCTGAAACTGGAATCGAGCGATTCTCACCGCGGCTCGTGCTTTTGCAACTCGTTGTGAAACCCTTCGACGCCCGCGCGGGCGACCTGGGTGTCTTGCTCACCCGACCCTCCGCCGACACCCACGGCGCCGATGACCTGGCCGTCCACGACAATCGGCACTCCGCCAAGCAGCGTCGTGAGCTTGCCCCCGCTGGCCTGGGCCGCGTTTTGCAGGCTGAGGTTCAGCAGCGGGTCGGGGTTCGTGGTCCCGGTGGGGATCGGTCCGGAAGCCTGGCGGAAGGTGGCGGCGGTCGTGGCCTTGGTGATCGCCGTGTAGCCGCTGGCCGGCCGGGCGCCGTCCATCCGGTCAAAGCTCAACAGGTGACCCCCGTCGTCAACCACGGCAATGTTCATCTTCAGCTTCATCAATGCCGCCTGGGCGGTCGCAGCCGCGATGACGGTCCGGGCTCCGTCGAGCGTCAACCTCACCTGGTTGCGTATCACCAGGGCCTTTCCCTTGGCCGGCTCCAAGGATTCGCCTGGCGGATGCTCACCCGTGCCCTCGAAATGAGTCGCTGCTGCTGCGGCCGACTGGGGAAGAAAATTGCGTGTCGTCGTTTCGTCACGGACGGCGGGCTTTTCCGCGAGGGGGACCTTGCCCTCGCCCTTGGCGCTTGTCAGAGCGGTCTTGAGCACGTCGATGCCTTCGCGCAGGCCGCCGTCAAAGTCTTTCTTGCGAAACCCCTCGATGAATGCCGAGCGAATGCCGATGCGAGCCGGGCGGGGAAGCGCCTCCAGATACCGGCGCGAGGCCAGCACCTCGATCTTGGTCTCCTTGCGTGCGATCAGAATGAAGACGCCCTGGGCTCCCGACCGCCGCGCCAGGTGGGTCGCCACCTCGTCGATCGTCTCTCCCTTGAGTGTCTCGACGGTCTCGATCAGCACGGGCACGCCAATCGTTCGCTCCAGCTTTTCAAGCTTCTCACGCGCATTGCGCACCGCATCGGTCGAGAACATTCGCGCGGTATCCCGCACATCCGAAGGGACGTGATTCATCTCGGGCGGGACCTGGACGAGAAGCGGATTCTCCCGCAAGTGCCGAGGTTCCTCTTGAGCCCTTGCCGAGTACGGCATTCCCAGACTGACCGCGGCCAGGATCGCAATGAATGAAAGCTGTCGGGAGGACAGGCGGCGCAATACGCGGATCGAGCTCATCGTCAGGAACTCCGATTCGATCATGGTCGAGTGTTGATGGCTTTTGCGGAACGCAGACGATTTCACGGCAGCACGCGGATCTGAACGTCTTTGAATTGAGCTTCCATCGGCTTGCCCGCGTGGATCTGGACTGCGATCAGCCCGTCGCGCGCGATGTTCTGAGAGTCCTCCTGGTAGATGACGGAAGCAACCCCGTTGAGATAGAGCGTGATCCGATCGCCCACGGCGCAGAGCGACATAGTGATCCCAGTCATCCTTCTTGAGATTCGCAAGCGCCTCGGGCGATGCCTTGACCAGTACTCTGTTGCGCCGGGACTCGTCGTACAGGCAGCCCCAGTAGCTCTCGCCAAGATCAGCCTGGTAGCCTGACATCTCGGTGCCGGGCACGCGCACGCTCCGGAACTGGACGCCGCTGTTGCCATTACCGTCAACCAGGTGGAACCGCAGCGAGAGGATGAAATTGCCGTAAGACTTTCGCGTTGCCAGGAACTCGTTGTGGTCAAGGCCCGGCGACTTGCCCACGAGCATCCGGTCCCTGGCTGACCAGAGCTCGGAATTTCCTTCCCAGCCGGAGAGGTCGGTCGTGTTGAAGAGCGGTGCAAACTTGGCAGTCTCGAGCACGGGTGGCTTGCCGTCGAGCAGGCGTAACCAGCGGAGGATGATCGTGGCATAATACGTCGCACCCAGGCTCCCCTTGCCTTCGGGAGTAGTCGAATAGCTGCCATCGGTGTGACGGCAGCGCGCGATGTAACCGGTTAGCCGGGCAACGTCAGGCTTTTCCTTGAGCATGTAAAGAGCACGCATTACGCGGTAGGAGCTACTCAGATCCGAGGGGCCGTCGTCCTTGGACCAGGCTCCGTCGGCCTGCTGGCCGGCCTTGATCGTGGCGACGACGGCCTCGCGCTGGTTCACGTTCATGCCCATCCGCAGAAAGGACGCGGCCACGCCGCCGGTGACGAACGCCCTGCCCGGATGTTGCCCGAACGAACCGTCGGGAGAGCGCATGGCCTCAAGCTGGTCGGCCCAGCGCACGAAGTCGGGCGACCTGGCACCTACCGCCTCCAGCCCTGCGATCGCCATCCGGACTTCTTCGAACGCCTTGGCATTGGCACTGTAGTAGGCAAGGGCATCATCGATCATTGATTTATCGGCAATCTTCAGTTCCGCCGCGGCCATCAATCCGAGGGCCGTCGTGACGACATCCGGCTTGCCCCCCGGCCGTTGCGCGAAGCCGCCGCCGGGCACCTTGCACGAGTTGACGAACCGGATGCAGCCCGGTTCGTCGAGCACCGAACCGCCCACATAATCGAGCACGCGAAGCCCTGTGTTAGTGGCCCCAAGTGTCGACGGCTGTCCCGGACCTGGGGGCGAACCCGCCATCGGCATTTTGTTGTGCAGCCGCATACGCGGCCGTCTGGGCAAACTCGGTAGCAGACTGAGCCCACGCCCGTCCGCCACCCGCCGCGAACATCGCCAGGGCCAGTCCGGCCACGACTCGATGCCAACACTTTGACATATCGATTCTCCCTGCCTCAAACCGGCTGTCTTTCGTGCACTGCCAAGGGTTCGCCATGTGAACGCTACTGTCCCCAGTCTGCCAGGCGGCCACGCACCTGGCAACGGCCCCCTCCTCGGTTCGACAAGCCCGGTTCCATGACCATTCGCCTCCCGTCCGTCCGGAGTCACCATGCTACGGAATGCTACGTTTTCGGCCTCTGAGCGTTGTCGCGCGAGCCTGGCTCTCGACGTAAGTATTTCACCAGTATGCGGTTGCGTCAATCTCTCGTTGGCTACGTGAGGGCCGTTGTCATGGCTTAACTATCTATAATGAAAAGACTTGCGTCATCTGGCTGACTTGGCAGATTCCCCGGATCATGCTGCAAGTCAGCGCAGAAGTCGGAACGTGCCCGCCTTTATCAGAAAACCCTGATATATATATAATTAACTTAAAGGAAGTCGGGTTCAAAATGCCCGGGTGGTGTCTTAATTAGGTGCGCTGGCCGCCTTACCCATAGCTTGACCCTCCCTGTTGCCGTAGACTGAAGAATCGAGTCATGGATGGCTCCATTTTTCGGTGCTTTTCTTGACCACCGTAGATCCGACTGTATGATCCAGCTCGAAGAACTTCAGCCAGGCGCGGCCATGCGGGGAATCATTCCCGACGCACTCGTGGTCGTCGTCAGCGTGCAGTGGTTCGGCTCCGAAGCTCTCGAGCTCACCTACAAGACGCCGGCCGGAAAGCTGGCGAACGAACTGCTCTACCGGCATGATGAGCCCCGGCTTGAGATCGTGGAGCAAGGCCGGCCGTGGGGCTTTGATGGCGACGGTGCCCTGTTCCGGCTCGTCTCCGAGGCCCAGCGCATCCGTCTGGCACATCTCTTTGACCCGGTGCTTGCGGTCCACACCTCCGTCGTCGATCCGTTGCCGCATCAGATCACGGCCGTTTACGAGTCGATGTTGCCGCGGCAGCCGTTGCGATTCCTGCTTGCCGATGACCCGGGGTCGGGCAAGACCATCATGGCGGGCCTGTTCATCAAGGAGCTGATTGTCCGTGGCGACCTGCAACGGTGCCTGATTGTCTGCCCGGGCAGTCTGGCCGAACAGTGGCAGGATGAGCTTTACCGGCGGTTCCACCTTCCCTTCGAAATCTTGACCAACGACAAGCTGGAAGCCGCTCGCACCGGCAACTGGTTTCTGGAAACCAACCTGGTCATCGCCCGCCTTGACAAGCTCTCGCGAAACGAGAGCGTCCAGCAGAAACTCCAGGCGCCCGATGCCCGCTGGGACCTCGTGGTCTGCGACGAAGCCCACAAGATGTCGGCCACCCTGTTCGGCGGCGAGATCCATTACACCAAGCGATACCGGCTCGGCCAGCTTCTCTCCACCCTGACGCGTCATTTCCTGCTCATGACGGCCACGCCGCACAACGGCTAGTGCTCCGTCCAATCTTTATCTTGGGGTTGCCAAGGGCGTCGTTTTAGGCGAACCTCCGCGGTTACAAGGAGGTTCCGATGAACAAGAAGTATATCGTGCGGCTCACGGACGAGGAACGCGCCGTCTGCGAAGCGACGGTCAAGAAGGAAAAAGGCAAGTCGGAAAAACTTCGGAGAGCGGCGATCCTGCTCAAGGCGGACATCGACGGTCCCGGTTGGAATGACGAGCGGATCAGCGAGGCCGTGGGCTGCCGCGTTCGGACCGTAGAGAACGTGCGGCGGGAGTTCGTTCTGGAAGGCTTCGAGGCCGCCCTGGTACGCAAGAAACGGACGACGCCTCCCACTCCCAAGTTGCTCGACGGAGCCGCGGAAGCGAAACTGATCGCCATGCGGTTGGGTAAGCCGCCGGCCGGCTACGGCCATTGGTCGCTACGATTGCTCGCCGACCAACTGGTGGAACTGGAGATCGTGGAATCCATCAGTCCCGAAACGGTCCGGCAGACACTAAAAAAAACGGTATGACGAAGCGAAAGATCGAGTATTGGGTGATCCCTCCCGATGCGGACGGCGAGTTCGTTGCGCACATGGAGGAAGTGCTGGAGACCTACGAAAAAGCTTACGATCCCGACTGCCCGGTGGTGTGCATGGACGAGCAGCCCGTGCAACTGATTGGCGAGACCCGCGTGCCGATCCCCGCGACCAAGGAGCACCCCGAGCGCGTCGACTACGAATACGAACGCAAAGGGAACGGCGAGCATCTTCATGTTCGCCGAACCGCTGTCAGGCTACCGGCAAACGACGGCTCGGCCGCACCGCACCAAAGTCGATTGGGCTCATGAAGTCGCCCAGTTGCTGGACACCCGGTACGCGGAGACGCCGCGAATCACTTTGGTCTGCGACAACCTAAACACGCATACGAAGGGTGCGTTCTACGAAGCATTTCCACCCGAGAAAGCCCGCGAATACGTGAGGCGGATCCACTTCATCTACACTCCCAAGCACGGCAGTTGGCTCAACGTGGCGGAATGCGAATTGAGCTGCCTGACCAGCCAGTGCCTGTCTGACCGCCGCATCGCCGACATGGCGACTCTGAAAGCGGAAATCGCTGCCTGGGCCGCACGAACAAACACCAAGCAACGGGCCGTCGACTGGCAATTCACCATCGAGAAGGCCCGAATCAAATTGAAGCGGCTCTACCCGAAGGTTTAGATTGGGCGGAGCACTAGATCTCGACGCGGCTGTCCTGGTCGTCCGGCTGACTGCCGCCGTCTCAAAGAACGAACGGGCCGACATCATCCCGCTACGAGCCGACCTGATCGTCATGCTTCGCCACCGGGTCGATGGACGGAAACCGTCCGACCTACTGTTCAACATCCCGACGGCTCTGATTGCACGATTTCACGCTGACTGCGAGCGGGCCGGGATCGCTCACCGTGACGACCGGGGACTTGTCGTCGATATTCACAGCTTACAGACGACGCTTGGAACCATGATGTCGAGGTCAGGCGTCCCGCCACGCGTCGCTCAACAGTTGATGCGGCTGAACTCAATAACCCGGTGGTGTGCAATGCGCGCAGGCGGGCGTCTGCAAGCGGCCGCAGTCCGTCGTTGGGAAGGGGGACCTCGTTGGTCTGTTGAGGTTATGGGTTGGCGAGATCAGCGGCCTTTCGTCGGATCAGGTCGGCCAGCGGAGGGATGTCGTGGAGGCCCTGTATACGATCCTGAAGATAACGCCAGAAGGTAATGCCAAGCTTCCGGCAGGTTGTCTTCAGGCTGAGGAAGGTGTCCCGGCAGCGGCGGCCCGCATCACTCCGCGTCCCCGCGCTGATCTTCCGCTTCTTCACGTACTGCCGGATGTCATTCTCCGACAGATTGTTGTGCAGCGGAATTTCCGGGTGGTCGAGAACCAACAGCAACTCCGACTTCTTGCCGTGAATCTTCCGCAACACCTCGTTCAGTTCCGGCCAGCCCGTCTCCTTCAGGAACAGTCGGTCGAAGCCGGTTTCCAGGCGTGCCCGTTGCGCGGGTGTCGGCGATTCACGATAGGCCTTCAGTCGCTGGTAGTAGTCCCAGATCGCATCCCGCGCCGCTTCGTGTGCGGCACGCTGGTCGTCGGTGAGCGGGATCAGTTGCGCGACATGCCGCTCCATATGCACCCAGCACAACGCGTGCAGGAACGCGAGCAGCTTGAACTGAGCGGCATCGTCGCTGACGAACACCAGATCGCTGTAGAGGTCGTGCGCGAGCAAGTTGGCCCACAAGGCGCCCTCGGTCAGCAGTCGCCGGTGTTCCGCCGAGGTGATCTGCCAGGCATCGAGCCGCGCTTCCCAGGATTCGTCGTCTTCGTAGAGCCAGCCCGTCTCAGCTCTCAATCGCGCGAGGAGTTTTTGGGGTAGCTCGAAACATTCGAGGTAGAACAAGGCGTCGCCGTTGAATAGGTAGCCTTGATGAGGCGTGAGCAGAATCTTCAGGAAATTCACCCGGCTCTTGGTGTCGGTCGTGAAGAACGAGGCGAACAAATCGTTGCCGATGTGCAGTGTGTGCCCGGCTTTGCCCTGGTGCCTGGCGGAGGTGTCGTCGGTTTGCAGGTACGCGGAGACCTCGCGGGCGGCCGGCAGCAGATCGTCTTTCTCCTGGTAGAACGCCTCGTGTCCTTCGGTCAGCAAGCGATTGATCTGGCCGGCTGAGATGTCCACCCCCACTTCCAGCAACTCCTCGTGCAGCAGCGGCTGGGTGACGTGGTTGTGAAAATGCTGGTAGAGCGCATATTGCCTGAGCGTCGGACCGAAATGCGACTTGACGTCCGGTGGCAAGGGAGCGGTGATGACCGTTCCGTCCGGCAGTTGGTAGCGGGCCCGGCGGTAGCGCGTGTTGTACGGCTCGAACCGCAAGTCTTGGACAATGAAATCCAGATAGCCGAGGAACCTGGTGCCGTCGGGCAGGCTGTTGAGCCGCAACGGCTCGGTCTTATGGATCGTCAGTTCTCGTGTCTTGCAGCGTTTGGCGGAGCCGGGCCGTTTGCCGTCGGGCGTATTCGGTTTCTTCTTCTCAGCGGAAGCCGATGGCGGGCCGCTGGGGTCGTTCAGCGGGCTTGGCCCCGGCTTGCGTTTCGGCTGATCCGGCAATCCCTTCAGCCGCCGGACTTCGTCTTCAAGTCGGTCGATTCGCAATTGCTGTTGTTCGACCGTCGCCCGCAGTTGCGCGTTTGCTGCCTCCAGTTGATCAATCACGCGCAGCAGCGCTTCAACCAGCGGAGTCCGCTCCTCCGGCCGAATCTCGACGCCGCAAACAGTCTGAGTACCAGGCTTCCGTTCCATGCACAAAAGGAAGCATCATGCCGGCTTTTCGTAAAGAGCAAGTTCCACCGGGTTATTGAGAACTGACGTTGATGCGGCATTCCACATTCGGCTGACGATGGAGGTCTACACTGACCCGAAACTTTTCGACCTGCAGGGCACCGTCGAGTCGATTCCTTCCGTTCCTACCGTTCCTGCAGTTGCATCTTGCGTTGCACACGACCCCCTCAAAAGTAGTACAACGGAGTCATTCCCAGTCATTTCCCCCCGAGAGGTTCACGTCGCATGAAAGCCTCTCTTTTACTGGGAAACTCAGTGCCGGAGACAGGACTTGAACCTGCACGAGCATGGTTAGCTCACTAGCCCCTCAAGCTAGCGCGTCTGCCAATTCCGCCACTCCGGGCGGGGGTCGGTGCTATCGGTGAGATCCTCAATCCTAATTGACTGGCCCGGGTTGTCAAGGCCCCAGAAGGCTGATCACGGTTTCATGATTACGCGCACGAGCGGCGGTTTCTCATGGGCGTACCAGGAGACAGGTTGTGCCGGCGAACCAAGGAAGGTTTTCCCGGACAGGTCCACCTGGCATCGTCCCAAGGTGGGGTCAACTTGGATTTGTCTCGCTTAACACTTGGCGGGCCGTTCATATTAACCCGAAGCGTGAGCGAGGGTCGACACAAAGCCATGCGGGGAAAGGGAAAACTTCGCTGACCGCATCGGGTTAGTATGTCGCGCCGGCCTATCACTTCGTCAACGCAAGAAACGAGGGCTTTGGGACGATCCCGTCCATCTGGCTTCACTTCACTCGCTTGATGGCAACCTTCTTGATGGCAACCTTCTTGACGGGCGTTTTCCGCACGACCTGGGGCAGGGGCGTCGAGTGGAAGACGCTGGCGGGCGTCTTGTACCGGAGCTTCACTCCGGCCGCGTTCTGGATTGGCGGCATGTAGGTCGTCCGACCGCCTGTGCCATTGGCCTGGAAGGTCAGCACACTCTTGCCGGGAACCGTTCCCAGGAGAATGACCGACTGGGGATTGCCGGTGGAGATTCGGAACATCTCGATCGCGCCCCCGCCCGACATGCTGAGCTGGACGACCTTGCCCAGACTGTCGGTGTATGTCAGCGACGAGCCAGCACCGAACGTGGCCACGTAGGGAGAACCTGGAACGCCGTTGCTCAGCCCCGAGAGGAGAACTCCCGATGTCGAGATCAACCCCCGGTTCAACAGCGGATTCGCGAGTCCGTTAAGGACGATCCGCTCGAATCGATTGAAAGGCAGCGGGGCGGAGGGAATCACGGTGATCGTCGATGTTGCGGCATTGTACTGGGCCGCGGCGAGAGGGATGTAGATGTCGGCCGAGGTTCCGAAAGTCCCCTTCGGACCTGCGACGTCCACGTAGTATCCGTAGTTCCCAAGGTCCGTAACACGGCTGGCGTTCATGGGCAGGCTGAACGAGAATTGCACGGCCGTGATTCCCGACGCGCCGAGCACGAGCTGCTCACCCGTGACCTGCGGCGGGGTCGGATTCGTGGGGCCGACAGGATTATAAGGGGACGCGGCCATGATGCTCAGCGTCGCCGTGCTGATCGGTCCCAGTTGACCGCCACTCGGCGAGGATAACGCCAGGCCCACGGTCCTGGTGTTCGTCGAGCTTCCGCCCTGGAGGATCGGCACGGAGAAGGTCGCGGTGGTCTGGTTGGCCAGGAACGTGAGCGTCCCCGATACCGGCGTGTAATCGACCCCGGCGGCTGCGGAGCCCCCCGCAGTGGCATAGTGGACCTGGACCGTGGCACTGCGGCTTCCACCCGAACGGCTCACGGCGATGATCGCCGAGTTCGAGCCTGTATAAGTCGTGTACGTGCTCGTCGAGAACTGGAGAATCGGCGGCAAGTTGTTGTTAATCGTGACGACCGCGGTACTCGGCGAACCCAGGGTCGAGCCCCCTGTCGGCTGGCTGAGCGTGAGATTCACCGTCGTTGAGCTGGCCGCCTGGGATGGGTCAGGTAAGACGAAGATGCTGAAAGTCTGATCGGTCGCTCCCGGCTGGAACGTCAGGGTGCCGGCAGCGGCGGTGTAGTCTCGCCCTGCGACGGCGGTGCCGTTGGTCGTGGCGTAGTTCACGGAAACCAAGGCGTTGAGATTGCCGGTTCGCTCCACATGCACGAGCGCCGAGCCGGCCGACACATCGACCGAAATGGCAGCCGTCAGGAACTGCATCGTGATCGGCTGTGCCGAGATCGCGTTGGAGAATTCCGAGGTGTCGCCGGTCGAGGTGTTGGTTGCCGTGGCAGTCACCCAGATGTTCGCCGGCAGAGGGACAGCCGGCGTAAGAGTGACCGGCGCGTTGCCGTTGGCGTCGGTGGTCACCGTGGTCGAGCCGATCGGTGTCTGTCCCTGGCCATAGTCGGAGGGATCGGGAACCAGGCTGGTGAAGAACTGGATCAGGAACGACGTGCTCGGCAGGCTGTTGAGCGTCCCCTGGATCGAGCTCGACAAGCCTCCGCCGACCGCCGAAGTCAGCACGGGATAGTTCTGGAGATTGTTGGGACCCGAGCGAACGACTGGTGCATTGGGCGTGACGCCGCTGGGCGGATCTCCGGGCGCGACCAGGTCGATGCCCAGGTGGCCGTTGCTGTAGATGCTGTTGGAGAGGATCGAGTCGCCTGTCCCCGACTGGACCGAGACGCCGGCTGCGATGTTGAAAGCGATGGTGTTGCCTGCGCCCGTGACGGTCCCACCGATCGTGTTTACCGATGCGTCGGTGCTGACGACCACGCCATTGACCTCGTCTCCGAGGGCGGCTTTCCCGGTGATGTCGGGCCCGATCAGGTTGCCATCGATCAGATTATTGACTGCACCTATGCCATCCAGCCGTACGCCCCAGTGGTTGGCCGAAATCAGGTTCTGAGTCGCCGTGGTCGTCCCGCCGATCGTATTCCCGGGAGCATCGAGGATGGCCACGCCCTCGTATGCATTCGGAATTGCAGACAGTCCAGTCTTGTCCGATCCAATGAAGTTTCCTTGCACCACGTTGCGAGTGGCGCTCGACCCTGTTATGACGATGCCCTGATAGTTCCCCGAGATGACCTGCGATCCCTTGTCGTTACCCAGAATCTGCGCGTTGGTTGCATCCTGGATCAAGACCCCCTCGAGAGCATTACCCAGGTCGAAAGTTCCGGTGACATCGGTGCCGATGAGGTTGCCTTGGACCACGACATCGCTTGCCTCGAGTCCAGAGATATCGACACCCGTCAGGTTCCCCGAGATCACGTTACCGGGACCGATCGTGTTCTGCGGGGAGTACACGACCACGCCGTCCGCGTAATTCCCCTTGACTGCGTTTCCGCTGGTGGTCAAGCCGATGAGGTTATTCTCCACCGTGTTACCGGTCGAGGTGATGCCGGTGATGTCGACTCCAGCACCGCTGTTTGACGAGATGACGTTGGCCCAGGTCGAGTCCGGCCCACCAACCTGGTTGGCTGTCGAGTTTTCGATCTTGACGCCGTCTCCACGGTTCCCGGGGTCCCCAGTGCCGAAGGGATAACCCCCTCCCGGGCCAAGACCGATGATGTTCGCCGCAACGATGTTGCGCGTCGCGCTCGGGCCGACGATCTGCACACCGCAAAGGAGATTGGCGGAGATGACATTGCCCGAACCCCCACCGGGACCGCCGATCGCGTTGCTCGAGCCATAGACGAGCACACCTTCGGCCTGGTTGCCATCATAGTTGTAACGGCCGTTCTCGGACGGTCCGATGACGCCGATCTGGTTGCCCTGCACGATGTTGCCGTGGCCATCGGTATCAATCAGAATGCCTTGCAGACCGTTGCCGACGATGATGTTGGATTCCTGGGGAAGAATCCCGCCAACCGCCGTGTTCTCGCCGTCGATGTAAATGCCCTGCTGCGAATTCCCGAGCCCGGCGAAGACGACGTTGTCGGGCGGGGTAACTGCGGCTCCCGTCGTGGGATTGACGGGGTAGAGGTAGTACCCACCTATACAATCGCCCTGGATCAGGTTCCCGACGTCCGCCGGTAGCGGCACAGAGACACCAATGGTAAATCCTTCGATGTTCAGCCCGCGGCAGAATGGTATCGTCGGAGTTAATCACAAAGCCAGGTGCGCCGCCCGGAATCTGGCTGCCGTTCACGATTACCGGAATGTGTGCATTGTTGCCGAGCGTGGCGGCATTTGTATTGGTCCTGGATGAAATCTGAACCGGATCACCTAGCTGGGCTGAGGTGGTCACCTCGACGTTGGGATCGACCCCTCCAGTAAGTTCACTCTTTGGAATCAGGGCCGGGACGGTCTGGCCCTGATAGTCTCCCCCCAAAGTAATCGTGAATGAAGCCACATTGGCGGGTCCGCCGCTGACCGAGACGTTGTCCATGCCCAGAATCTGCACGAGCTCGAGCTGAACGGCGGAAGCCGTGGCGTTGTAGGGCAGGTCACCTGTTGTGAGCTGTGGTAGGGGACTTTGCGCTGAGGGTGAAACTCCCCCCCGTCGGGGTGCCTGTCAGCGTGACGATCTGGGTCTCGGTGAAGGCGCTGGGGTAGCGATAGGGTATCGGGAATTCTCCTTGGGAATAGCCATCGATGATTACCTGGTCCGTGATCGTCGGCAGCGCGCTTTGGAGGTTGATCGTCCAGGTTTGCGTCTGCGGATCAAACCCTTGAACCCAGGTTTGCGTCTTGGGGTCAAACCATGAAGCGGGCACGTTGAGGTCTGGAACCAGGGACGCCGGGATGGCGAATTCGATGTCGTCGGGACCAGGACGGGCATTGGCATCAAGAATCGCCTGACGCAGCGATCCAAGACCGGAATCCAGCGTGTTGGTGACCCAGAAGACCCGCGATGATCCCCGGGTGTGCTCGCTGATGTTGAGCACGGCCGTGGTCTGGAAGTCGGCGTAACCTCCCGTACCGGTCGTCAAGGCCAGGTTTACCGTTTTGGTCGCATTCTGGGACTGAGCGTTGAAGGGGATCGTAACGACAAAAGTCTGTGTGGTGACGCCGGGACCGAAAGTCAGCGTGCCGGAGACCTGAGTGTAGTCGATCACGGGAATGGCAGTGCCGCCAGAGACTGTGGCGTAATTGACCGTGGATGTCCCCTGGCTCGGCATGCGAACTACGGTAATGACCGCCTCCCCATCGGTCTCGTCGACCGTGTAAGCGGCGGCGGAAAACTGCATGGCTGGCGACTGGGATATGTCCTGCGCAAACTCGGAGGTGTCGTGGGTGGCGAGGTTGGTCGCCGTGGCGCTCAGGGACATTCCGACTGGAAACGGCGTCGTGAGTGTGGCGTCGAACACGACATTGCCGCTCGCGTCAGTCTTTACCTGAACGGACCCGAAGCGGTATTGCCCCTGTCCGTAACCAGAGGGATCGGCCGTCGAGTTGGTGAAGAACTGGATCAGAAAAGGGGTGCTCGCCTGGCTGTAGAGCGTGCCGTGGATGTGGGTCAGTACGCCATTGCTTGTGACATACGAGAGTACCGGGTACGCCTGGAGATTGTTCGGGCCGCTGCGCACCGGAGAGGCGGGCGGAACGGGGTTGGGTGTGACACCGCTTGCGGGATCTCCCGGCGCGACCAGATCGATGCCCAGGTGGCCGTTGGCCCAGATGCTGTTGGACAGGATACTATTGCCGATTCCCGACTCCACCTCGACACCGGCCCCCGTGTGGAAGGCGATCTTATTCCCGACGTCGGCAGTCATACCGCCGATCGTGTTCTGGCTGGCCATGGTGCTGATGATGATTCCGAGGGTCTCGTTTCCCAGAGGAGCCAGGCCGGTGATGTCCGTTCCGACGTAGTTCCCCTGGACCACGTTTGTTGTCGCCCCGGGACCATCGATCGTGATCGCGATGTGATTGGCCGAGATCAAGTTCCTCCCGGCAGCCGAGTTGCCCCCCACGGTATTCGCCGGGGAGTTGCTGATGAGGATGCCCTGGTTCTTGTTGCCCAGGTCGTGCATTCCTGTCTTGTTCGACCCGATCAGGTTGCCAAGCAGCAGGTTTCCCGTGGCCTGTCCGCCGAGGATCTCGACACCAATCTCGTTTCCGGAAATCACCTGCGAGCCGGCGGCATTCCCCTGGATGGTGTTGTCCGAGGAATTCTCGATCAGCACACCCTCGGTTGCGTTGCCGAAGCCGAACTCGGTGCCGGTGACATCCGTGCCGATGAAGTTGTCGTTCACCATGATCTGACTTGCGCCCGGGCCGTAGATCCCGATGCCGAGGAGGTTCTGCGAGATCACGTTCCCAGGACCGATTATGTTGCTCGGTGAGTAGAGCGCCACTCCCTCCTGCCAGTTGCCAAGAACCTGAGTGCCGGCGGCGGTGACGCCGATCATGTTGTTCGCAACCACGTTTCCGGTAGCCGAGGCGCCTGTGATATAGACGCCGGCACCTTGGTTCGACGCGATCACGTTGCCCAGGGATGCAGAGTTCCCGCCAACCTGATTGAGTGCGCCCCCCTCGATCAGGACTCCGTCGCCGAGGTTCCCAGGGTTCCCGGTCCCGAACTTATATCCCCCACCCGGCGCGATGCCTATCAGGTTGCCCTGAACCAGATTTCGAAACGCCCCCGTTCCCATCAGGTGGACACCCGCCACCCCGTTGGCCGAGATCACATTTCCCGCAGCACTGCTCCCAACCGCGTTACTTGAGGACTCGATCAACACCCCCTCGGCGCCGTTGCCGTCCCGGACGTACAGACCGTTGATCGAGGGCCCGGCCATGCCGATCTGGTTGCCCAGAATCTGGTTGCCCGAGGCTCCCGGCTCCACGAGGATGCCCTGGGCGCCATTGCCGCAGATGATGTTGTTTTCCTGTGGATTGGTGCCGCCGACGGTGGTGTTGGACGAGTTCAGGACCACGCCCTGCTGGGCATTGCCGTCGCCGTGCGTGAAGGCGACGTTATTCGGGGCGGACAGGGGGGCTCCCGTCCCCGGGTCCACGGGGTAGAGGAAGTAATCGCCGATCGAGTTGCCCTGGATCAGGTCGCCAACCACGGGATTCTGATTGACGTCTAGTGCGGAGACCGAGACGCCGACGTTGAAGCCGGTGATGATCAGTCCGCGGAGCAGCGAGTGGGAGGCGTCGATCACGAAGCCGGTATCGGTCGGCGAAATGGGAATCCGGCTGCCATCGACGATCACGCGCTGTTCGGCGTTGTTTCCCTGCTTGGCGTCGCTCGTGTTTGGGATCGCCTGAATATAGGTCAGACTGGTGTTTGGAACAACGGTCCCGCCAGGGTCGATCTGGGACACGGAGATCACGGGGGTGGTTCCCCCGGTGAGGTTGCTGGTGACGACCAGAGGCTGGATGGTTTGCTGCGCATAGCTGTTCTGAAACGTGATCGTCAATGCCGTTCCTGGAGCTGGCCCTCCTGATACTGTCACGTTGGCCAGCCCCACAATGGCTCCGAGCGCGGTTTGAATCACGCCCGGACCGGCATTCCAGGGAATTGCCGCGGTGGTGCCTGTGGGTAGCGGAGCTGCGGTGGTGAGAGTGAAAGACCCGCCTGTGGGACTTCCGGTGATTGAGATGCTCTGTACCGCGGATGTGGTGTTTGAGTAGCGATAGGGCACGCCGACTGGCGCCTCGGTGTACCCATCAAGCGAGACCGTATTGGTAATTGCTGGAAGCGGTGTCACCAGCTTGATTGTCCAGGTCTGCGTGACAGGATCGAAGCCGGGAACCGGCACATCCAGCAGAGGCGCCGTCGACGCCGGGATGTTGAAGACGATGTCGTCCGGAGACGTGTCTTTGTTGGCGTTGATGATGGCCTGGCGGAGGCTACCCGTCCCGGCATCGTTGGTGTTGAGAACGGCATAGGTCGAGAGGAGCTGTCTGGCCTCCAGATCCTCCAGGATGGGACGGCGTTTCTGGCGAGATCCAGGCGATCTCGATGGCCCTCCACGTCGCTGACCATTGAAAAGACTTGCCTTGCCAGGAGCCGGGATGCGCGTGGGAGACATGGTGCCAGCCGCCTTCTCAAGGAACCGACTGGAGTTTACGGCGGGAACTCCCTGGTTCCGTGTTGTGTTGCATGCAATCGGTGTGGTTCGTCGGAATCTTCCTGATCGTGCCTTGCCCTATGAACACCATAGAACAGGGTGCAACAAACGGGGGAATCTCGGGTGGAAGGGTGGTGCCGGGGCAACGCCTTGTACACCCGGTACCGTCACGACGATCGTCAAGGTTGTTCTCAGCTCCAGGGTTGATTCCGTCGGGCAGCCGCGCAAACTTAAGTGCAGTGGCCGCTCGGGCCAGCACGCTGCGCAGTCGCAACTTGAGGAGCATCGATGATTGGGATATCGAGGTCACGCCCTCTGGCTATCACGGTATTCTTTGTGCTTCTCGTTCCCATCGCAGTGGGGGGTGGGGCCGAGGTCTGGAAGCGTCTGGATCTGGAAAAGCCACAACCCGACGTGAGCGACCTTCGCTACGGTCCGTTCGAACGTAACGTGCTGGATGTGTGGAAGGTTTCCCGGACGACCGTTCATTCCGCTCCGACCCCGGTGGTTGTCTTCTTCCACGGCGGCGGTTTTATCGGCGGTGACAAGAAGAGCGTGCCGGGCTGGCTGGTGAGCCGCTGCCTGGAGCAGGGCATCTCGGTGGTCTCGGCAAACTACCGGCTGTCCAAGCAGGCACCATTTCCCGCGCCCATGCTCGATGGAGCCCGTGCCATTCAGTTCCTCCGACTGAAGGCGAAGGAGCTGGGAATCGATCCCGATCGGATCGCGGCGTGCGGCAACTCGGCCGGTGCGGGAATCGCGCTCTGGGTCGGGTTCCACGACGACCTGGCCGAGTCCGGGAATAACGACCCGGTGCTGCGGCAGTCGTCGCGGCTGGCCTGCATGGGGGTGGTCGGCGCACAGTCGTCGTACGACCCCCGATTCATCAAGCAACTGATCGGCGGCCGTGCGCACGAACACGTCGCCCTCAAGCCGCTCTTCGGTGTGAATTCGATTGCCGACTCGGAATCTCCCCGCATCCACAAGCTTTACGAGCAGGCTTCACCCTTGAACTATGTCTCGTCCGACGATCCGCCTGTCATCCTCTTTTATTCCGAAGCCAACGCACCGCTGCCGCCGACCGCCCGGGCCGGCGAGGGAATCCACCATCCTCGATTTGGTGCCGCGCTCAAGGCCATGCTCGATCCGCTCGGCGTCGAATGCACCGTCCATCACAGCGACGATTATCGGCGACAGGAACAATCGGAGCGGGCCATGCACGAGGACCTCGTCGGTTTCTTCGCGAGCCATCTGTTGTAAGTTGTTCAGCTCGTCACTTTTTGCCACCGTTCAATCTTGATGGGTGGCGGACCGCCCAGTTCGTGCAGTCTCCGGCGGAGTTCCCAGCCCACGAGCGGGTCGAGCTTGCGGATGGCATCACCCGGATCGAAGTCCAGGTCGGTGGTGACGCGAACCCAGCAGGAGATGCGTTCGATGTCGCCGGGAATCCGCGGAGCGGCTCGCCAGAGGCGGGCCAAACCGTCGGCGGATGCCGTGGCCAGCCGCCGGCCATCAGTGCTGAAGGAGACGGAATGAACCGTGCCTCCGTGCTTGAGCGGCGGTCCGATCGGCAGGGCGGTTGCCGTGTCCCAGAGTCGGGTGGTCCGGTCACGGCTGGCTGTCGCCAGAAGCGTGCCGTCGGGACTGAACGCCAGGCACTCGATGGGCGCATCGTGAACCAGGGATTCACCGATCGGCTGCCCCGTATCCGGATGCCAGAGGCGAGCAGAACCGTTGCCGCAGGCCGTGGCGATCACACGACCCGAGGGATCGAACGCGACCAGGGTGACCCGGTCGGGCATCTCGAACTCACGTGCGCTGACTGTTCCTGCCAGGTCCCAGAGCCGAGCCTTGCTGTCGCGGCAGCCGGCCAGAAGCGATCCTCCGTTGGGATGGATTGCCAGCGACGTGGACCCGGCGGAGTGCTCGAAAGCGACCTGTGGAGCTGCTCCTGTCGCGGTGTGCCAGCAGATGATGCGGCCGTCATCGAAGGCGGCCGCGAGAAGATCGCCGTGCGAACTGAACTCGATTGAGACGACAGAGGCGGGAAGCCGGTCCGCCGAAAGCGGAATCGGTTTCCCGGTCGCGACGTTCCACACGCAGGGAGCCGGAGCCTGGCTGGCCGCGGCCAGCAACGCTCCATCCGGGCTGAACCGGAGGGCGACGATATGCACATCATACGCGAGCGGGGCGCCTCGCTCTTTTCCGGCCACGGCATCCCAGAGCCGCAGTGTGCCGTCCTGTCCGCTGGTGGCAAGTGATGCACCGTCGGGACTGAACGCGATCGCCGTGACGGGGCCCGGCTGACCGGGCATTGCCGCCAGCGGATGGCCGGTTGCCACGTCCCAGATCCTGGCGCCCTGCTCGCCCCCTGCCGTGGCCAGCCGGCGACCATCGGGGCCGAACGACGCGGCAACGAGCTCGCCACCGTGCTTGAACGATCTTTCGATCAGCCTTGACCGCGCATACCACGAACCCAGGCTTGACCGAACCACGCGTTCGAGCTCCGACGAATCGGCCGGCAAGTTTTCCATCGCCCGGGCCAGCCAGAGCATGCCTTCATCATGCTTCGCGCGGTAGAAAAGATTCTGAGCCCGCTCGATGCAGAGGCGAGCCAACGACCCTCTCACCGCGTTGAGGGCCCGCTCATGGTCACCGCGATAGCGGACATCGGCCAGCCATTTTTCAATCTCCTCCGCCAGTTCCAGCGGCGAGCCGAACCGATCCTCGGGCCGCGGAGCCATGGCCTTCAGGCAAATGGCCTCGAGCACACGGTCCGTCTCCGATCGAAGCCGTCGGGGAGCCGGGAAGATCCCCCGTCGGACGCGGTCAAGAACTTCGGTCACGTCCCCATCGGGAAACGGTGCGTGGCCAACGAGCAGACAATAAAGTGTGGCCCCCAGCCCGTAGACGTCGCTCGCGGTTCCGACCTGATCGAGGTTGCCCGAGGCTTGTTCGGGACTCATGTAGCGAGGAGTTCCCACCGCGGCGCCAGGGAGCGTCAACGAGGAATCGCTGGCGTCAGGCGAAGCGTGGTTCGACCTTTCCTCCGCGGCTTCCTCGCTTTTGAGTGTCTTGGCGATCCCCCAGTCGACGACGAGTGTTTCGCCAAACGGGCCGAGCATGATGTTCTCTGGCTTCAGATCGCGATGAACGACGCCTCGGCTGTGTGCGTAGGCCACCGCGTTGCAGGCTGCGACGAGACTCTGGAGCAAGCGGCGAAAGGCCACCTCGCGGTCAGAGGGTTGCAGCCGCCGCCCGTCCGGACGATGAAACCGCGCGATGGCCGTCTTGAGCGTCTCACCCTCAATGAACCGCATGACATAGTACGGCTGGCCGGCGGAATCGCGCCCCAATCCATACACGGGAACGATTCCCGGGTGCTCCAGCCGTCCCGTCACCTCGGCTTCGAGAACGAACCGCGCCTGACTGATCGGGTCATCGGCATGGTACCGCTGGAGCACTTTGAGAGCGACCTGGCGCTTCAACTCGGGATCGATCGCCAGAAAAACCTCGCCGAGGCCGCCGAGGGCATGCGATCGCAAGATCTGAAACCGCGGGGGAGCTGCCTTGATCTGGCCCGTCCCAGCGGCTAGTTCGTCCGTTGACGTCGGTCTTGAGGCGTGGGGGCCCGAACCCTGATAGGCCACGGTCATCGACAGTTCGAGGTCACCGCCGGGAGCATCGTGGTGCTCCGAGGCCAGCCGCTGAAGCCGCGGTATTTCCCGCGGGTCCAGGGCGCCGTGCTCGACCAGAATTTCAGAGAGCGTCCCGGCCCCGAGCGCCAGCCAATGCTCGAATGCCGCCAGCAACTGGCTCTTGTCGATCAACCCATGCCGGAGTGCGAACATGCCCAGCATGAGTCCGCCCGAGGCTTCTCTGTCTGGACCCATCGTCACCACTCCCCGCAGGTGCCGAGCAATCGTGAGCCCGCCGCCGATCATCCTGAGCGAATTGAACGGTTATACAGGTATCGCCTGACAGGAGAGAAGTCAAGAAGAATGCAGAGTCGATTTACGCGATCCTCTTTGCATGACGCGATGCCAGTCTTTTCCGTCACTCTCCCAGGGGATCGGGGTATGGCGAAATCGGCCGCTCGGCGCCTAGAATCCATGGAATTCCTACAAGGAGAGTACAATGTCGTCAGCCGCCGTTAAGACACGTTTCAGCCCGCAAGAATACCTGGCACTCGAGCGGAGGTCCGAGACTCGCAACGAGTATTACAACGGCGAAATCTTTGCGATGGCCGGGGCGAGTCGTGAGCACAACCTGATCGCCGGTAATGTGAATGCCGAGATAAGGGACCAACTCCTGGACCGCCCGTGCGAATCTTATCCCAGCGACATGAGGGTCTCCATCGTACCGACCGGACTCTACACCTATCCAGATGTTTCCGTGGTGTGCGGTGAGCCGAGGTTCGAGGACAGCACGTCCGACACACTGCTCAACCCGACGGTCATCATCGAAGTTCTCTCGCCCAGTACCGAGGCTTACGATCGCGGAATCAAGTTTCGCCATTACCGGCGCATCGTATCGCTTCGGGAATTTGTTCTGATCTCTCAGGACCGGATGATGGTCGAGCTCTACACCCGCCAGGGGTACAACTGGATTCTGTCGGAGCTGTCCGAACCGGATCAGGTCCTGAAGCTGGAATCGATCGGCTGCCAGATCCCGCTCGAACGGATCTTCGCCAAGGTTAAGTTCTCCGAGCCCGGTGCGACGGAGGAGCCGGCACGGCATCCCGGGTGAGCCGGCAGCCCAG
This sequence comes from uncultured Planctomycetaceae bacterium, assembly GCA_963797295.1. Lineage (GTDB taxonomy): Bacteria > Planctomycetota > Planctomycetia > Isosphaerales > Isosphaeraceae > Aquisphaera. Next base: position 5,076 of record CAWCPP010000042.1, on the reverse strand, counting down.
GTCATTGTCCGGTCATTCCAGTGCGAGCACCACGACGGATTTGGCCGGCAGCGTGGCGGTGAATCCGTCGGCCGTCGGCGTGAACTCTCGGAATTCCGCCGGCTTGATGGCCTCGGGTGCGTCGAAAGTGTTATGCGCCTGCATGTCCGGAGCGGTCAGCACCCGTCCCGAGACCGGTTTCGCCTGGCCGCCCAGAAGCTGGCACTGGACCGCGGCGGAAGCGTTCGGGTTCAGGTTACAGAGTGTCAGGTGGATCTTGCCGGCCTTGTTGCGCGAGGCCGAAGCGCTGAGCGCGGGGATTTGCTGCTGGCCCAGGTGATACGCTTCGCCGCTCAACTCAACGGGCAAGAGTGTTGCGTCCTGGTGGACTGCATACATCTCGAAAACGTGATACGTCGGAGTGAGCAGGGATTTCGGCCCGTCAGTCAGGATCATCGCCTGAAGTACGTTGATGGTCTGGGCGATGTTGGCCATGCGCACGCGATCACAGTGGCGGTTGAAGATGTTCAAGGTCAGGCCGGCCACGAGCGCATCGCGTAAAGTGTTCTGCTGGTAGAGAAATCCGGGGTTTGTGCCCGGTTCGACCTGGTGCCACGCACCCATTCATCAACCACCAAGGCCACGCGCTTTTCCGGGTCGTACCTGTCCATGATCTGGGAGTGCGCTGAGACGAGCTGCTCCATCCGCTCTGCGCCTGAGCAAAGCGAACCAGTCGTCCTCGGCGAAGTGCGTGGCCGAATGGCTCTTATCGCCCGTTCCGCAATAGTAATGGAGCGCCAGGCCGCCCATTCGCCGGCCGACATTGTGCATCAGCACCTCGGTCCACTTGTAGTCTTCCCGGTTCGGGCCGCAGGCGATCTTGAAGATATGATTGTCGCCGAAATTGCGTACGTAGGTGGCATAGCGGCGGTACTGGTCGGCATAGAACTCGGGTGTCATCGAGCCGCCGCAGCCCCAGTTTTCGTTCCCCACGCCAAAGTATTTCAACTTCCAGGGTTGTTCCCGGCCGTTCTTCTTGCGCAGGTCGGTCATCGGACTGATGCCGTCCGACGTCATGTATTCGACCCATTGCTGCATCTCGCGGACCGTGCCGCTGCCGACGTTGCCGCAGATATAGGGCTCGCAGCCAAGCTGTTCGCAAAGGTCGAAGAACTCGTGCGTGCCGAAGTGGTTGTTCTCGGTGACGCCGCCCCAGTGGGTGTTGATCATGTTCGGCCGCTTTTCCCGCGGACCGATGCCGTCCATCCAGTGATACTCGTCGGCGAAGCAGCCGCCGGGCCAGCGAAGAACCGGGATCTTGATGCGTTTGAGAGCCGCCACGACGTCGTTCCGGATACCCCGGGTGTTGGGAATCGGACTGTCCTCACCGACCCAGATGCCGCCGTAAACGCAGTGGCCAAGATGCTCGGAGAAATGCCCGTAAATGTTCCGATCAATCGCATGCTTTCCCTGGTCGGCATGAATGACCAGGCGGTTGGCCGGCTCGGCGGACCGGGCAAGCGAAGTGATCGTCGACAGGAGCAACAAGGCCGACGGAATGAGACATCGTGGTCTGACGCTGCTGAACATCGTGGTTCTCCGCAACTTGGCACATCGTTCCCGCACAGCATGAATCTTGCCGATTCTTTTTTCAGGCCTTTTCCGACTCTCTCGGCTTACAGCATTACCGGGTCACCGGCCAGGGCATCCAGCCATTGCCCGCGGCAGGAGCAATTTCGGTGCAGTATGCCGGGTCGATGGCCGCCGCGGCAATGCGCAAGCTCGTCTCAAGACGCGGCCCGGGCCTCGAAAAAAAAGCAGAGCCATCGGCAAGGACCACCCCGCCATCACGCACCGCGGGCAGGTCGCGCCATTCGGGTAGGTCTTCGATGGCTCTCATCTCGAGCTCGGTCCGCTCGAGGTTGAACCCGCAAGCCGCGACGATCACGACCTCCGGCCGGCTCTCGGCAACCTGCTTCCACGTCAGTCGGCGCAAGGGTACTCCCGTCTGGCCGATCACTTCGACGCCGCCGGCACGCTCGATGATCTCGGGATTCCAGTGGCCGCAGCAAAACGGCGGGTCGAGCCACTCGAGCAGGAGAACGCGACGCGGCTGCCCCGGCCTGGAGCCCGAGGCCCTGCGAAGGCGAGCGATCTCGTCGGCGACCTGGTTAAAGCGTGCGATGATCGACTCGGCGTCGGACCGGCATTCGAGCAAGTCGCCGACCCGGCGAAACATGGCGAAGACAGCCTCGAGGTTCAGGGGGTTAAAGCTCTCGACGGCTGGAGCGACGGGATTCGCTGGGCGGCCTGGCGCACGGTTGCCTCGTTCACGGCCAGACGTCGCACTGCTCCTGAGTGAGAATCAGGTCGGGCGCCACTCGGTCAGAACGTCTTCCTCCAGGTCATAGAGGCTTTCGTGTTGCGACGAGCCCAGCTCGTCGATCTCGCGGCTCGTGGCGTCGAGGCTGATTCGGTTTCTGGTCAAGGAGGGAAGCGACTGAACTGTCGGTGGGAAATCGCACTCGTGGGTGACTCCGACGAGTTCGTGCTCATGACCGAGGGCACAGACAAGCTCGGTCAACGACGGGAGCAGACTGACGATGTGCATCAACGGCTCCTGGATTCCAGAATGGCCTGGCACAGTTTAATTCGGCGGATGGACGTCTGTCGTGGGCCCAACCGAGACCGTGGTCATGGGCCAGAGCGGCCACTGGCGGAGCAAGCGGCGAAGATCGTCGAGGGTGACCCGGGAGAACGCATCGAGCTCTGCTTCGAGTGTCAAGTACGTGCGCCGGTACATCCACTGGAAACCGAGAGATGCCAGCCGTCCCATCGGCCGCTCGCTCCGTAGCACCGAGCGGGCGAGCACCTTGTTCTTGGCCTGATTCAGCTCGTCCTCGGTGACACCTTCGGCCATCACGGCGCGGTAAATCGCAGCGATCCGGCCCAGGTTGGCCTGCGTTTCGCCGGGCTCGCAGCTCAGGAACGTGAAGAACGTGCCGGCCTGGTTGTAATCTTGATAAGACAGCTCGGCGCCGTCGGCCAGCCCGGGGTCGATCAACGTCCAGTAGAAGCGCGACCCGGTGTGATCGCCCAGGATTGTCGCCAGCAAATGGGCCGCGTAGCGGTCTTCCGTCTCCAGGGGCGGTGCGTCGCAAACTCCCACAACCGTCTGCTGCAAGTCTTCTTCGCGGCGAATCGTTTCAAAGGCTCCCGTGCCGCGAACGGGGTCGGCTTGCCGGTTTGCGGGACCTCCTTGCCAGCCGCCGCAGTGCTGCTCAGCCAGCTCGACAAGCTGGTCCCAATCGCTCTTGCCGGCAAAAGCAAGGACATGTTCGCCGGGCTGTACCGCCGCGAAAAGTATCGCGCATCCGTTCGACTCGCACGAGGTGATCGAATCGACCGTGCCCAGGATGCTGTTGCCCAGGGGATGCCGGCCGAAGTGCGCGGACTTGGCGGCTTCGTAGGCGACCGACATCGGATTATCCAGGTACATCCGGATTTCCTCGATGATGACCTTCTTCTCGGTCTCGAAGTCATCTTCCCGGAGCGTGGGGCGAAGAATATCGGCCAGGACATCGAACGAGGATTTGAGGTATTCCGGCAGGCAAGTGACGTGGTAGAAGGTGTCTTCCTCGGAAGTCTGGGCGTTGTGCTTGGCGCCGACCCGGTCGAAATCGCGATTCACGGTCAAGGCGTCGCGACGCGGTGTTCCCTTGAAAGTCATGTGCTCGAGAAAGTGCGAGACTCCGGCGAGGTCGGCCATCTCGTCACGGCTTCCCGCTTTCACGAAGAAACCGGCGGCGACGGAATGGGCCCGATCGTTCAGCTCGGCGATGACTTCGAGACCATTCTCCAGCTTCGTATGATGAAACCTCATTCGTGGTAACCCGTCAGAGAGAGGATGCCGGGGTCAAAAATTGGTGCAAGCAAGAGCCGAAGGCAGCCGGCTTCGCCAGATTCGTGAGGCGAGAACCCGGTCTGTTTGTGTTTCGGTTTGAATGACGATCACAGCTCGGTTCCAGCCGGAAATCTTAACCGCCGTCGGCCCGAGGGTAAGGATTGTCAGATTGTGCAGATGCGCGAAAATCGGCGGCATAGTCGAAACCGAGCGCGGCGTGAGGGCGTCAAGCTCCGCGGAAATCTCGTCGAGCGAGCGGACCCGGCCCAGGAAGTACCAGTCCGAGGCCAGGGCGCTGGTCCGGCTCATGCTCGACTCCTGTGCCATGATCAGTGAGCTTTTGAGTCCGGCTCGCATCGTCTCCAGCTCTTCGGGCTCAATCCCCTCGCACCCAGCCGCTGAATCTCGGCAATCATGACATCGAGAGTCTCCTGGGCACGATCGGTGGAGGTGCCGGCATAACAGAGCATGGCCGCCCGCTCGCGCTGGCTTTCATAACTTGAATAGACCGAGTAGCACAACCCGCGCTTCTCACGCACCTCGGTGAAGAGCCGGGCTGAAAAATACCCTCCCAGGATGGCCACCGCGGCACGCGCCCGATAGTAGTCGGGGCTGGAGACCGTGGCCGAGGGATGAGCCAGGGCAATCTGGATCTGCTGGGTCTCGCGAAGAATGTGATCGCGATGCGGGCCGCCGGGTTTTTCCTTGAGCTTGGGGTCGGGCCCCGGCTTCCACTCGCCGAAGAGCCGGCCTACCGCGTCCTTGAGCCGCGGCGAGTCGATGGCGCCCGCGATCCCCAGGATGCGCCGTTGGGGCGGAAAACCGTGCGATGAAACCGCCGCAAGGCATCACCCGTCAGCCCCGTGATGCCTTCCACCGTGCCAGGCGACGGCCGGCCCCATGGCTCGGGAAAATGCCGCCGCCGCAATTCGTAGATCACTTTCGTTCCCGGGTCGTCCTCGAGGCTCCGCAGGTTTTGCAGGCAGAGTGCGCGGATCGGCTCAATCTCCTCGTCGTCGCAATGAGGACGGAGCACGATGTCGGCGAAAATCTCGAGGGCCGGTACCAGATTGGTGCCGAGAGTCGCCGCCGAGAAGCTGGTGTGCAACGTCTGGGCACTCTCCGAATGGCTCACACCCAGGTTGTCAAATGCCGTGAGCAATTCGCGACTGTCTCGCGATCCGGCACCGCGG
>CAWCPP010000041.1:0-61038 GCA_963797295.1 uncultured Planctomycetaceae bacterium | reverse complement strand
GTCGTAGTCTTTGCATCCGATCGACACCGGCAGCATGGGCCGCCGCCACTGAAGCACCTCCTTCCTCCGCGGACGCTTAGCGTCCGACGCGAATCAGCGCCTTGCCGTCGTGGAGAGAGATGTCGATGTCGCAATCGGTCAGTTCCGCCACGGCAGATTCGAAGTACGTGTAGGAGTCGTCATCCCACCGGTCCGGCGGAGCGTCGTCCACACCCGGAGGCGCTTCGACATGCCCGTGCCGACCAAGGGAGGAGAGGAGACTGTCAAGGAGGACGATCAGGGGCAGGCACTCCTCGGCAATTGGTTCATCGACAGGAGATTGGGGGCGGGGCGCAGCGAGCAAGCACATCGGCGTATACTCCAAACGTCATCCGAGACGGGGTTGACCTTCTGCCTCCACGGCCGAAGACCGGGATCATGGGACTCACGCGACTTAGCGGGCCGGGGGACTACCCCCCCCGCCGCGAACCCGTCCCGCACAACGGACGGCGACCGGCGGAGGGGGTCGGCAGGCACCCCCATCGTGCCTCGACGGCGCGACCACCTCGTCGCCCGGACCGACCACCCCCGGCCGGTATCTGATGCCCCGCGGCGTCGGGGAGACGCGCCCCACGGGGCCGAACTCTTACCTCAGCGAGGGGCCACCGTGGCCACGACCGGAACGTCTCTGTACACTCTCAAGATAAAACCACGCCCGCGACAGGTCATCGGGGAGAATACCTAGATCCCGGGCATAATCCTCACGGTTCCGGGCAGACAAGGCGAACAGGTTAGGCTGACAGCACAACAATCAAAACATATTAGCCACCGATCGATCGTCTCGTGCGGCGCGCACGGCTCCGGTCGAACGGCCTTCACCCCTCAAGGGAGATGAGCCCGCGCTTCAGGGCGTAGCGGACAAGGTCCGTCTGGTTCCTCAGGCCGAGCTTCCGCATCAGGTTCGCCCGGTGGTTTTCGACTGTCCGCTGACTGATGTGGAGGCGCGATGAGATCTCGGCCCCTGTCCTCCCTTCGGCGGCCAGCTGCAACACCTCTCTCTCACGCACGGTCAGCGTTTCATGAGGGTCCAGGGCGGCCGACTTCGCCTGCTCGATATAGGCGTCGATGGCGCTCTCGGTGACCGGAGGGCTCAGATATCGCTTCCCGGCGGCCGCCTCCCTTACGGCGTGGACGAGGTGTTTCTCCGCCCCGCCCTTGAGGACGTAACTGGTCGCCCCGTCCTTCAGGGCCGTTACCACGAAAGCGGCTTCGCTGTACATGGAGAGGACGACGACGCGGGTCCGGGAGAGCGCTGGCGGACGACCCGCAGGACTTCCAGGCCGCTCAGCCCTGGCATCATCAGGTCGAGGACCAGCACGTCGGGCTGCAAACGTTCGACCAGCCGGACCGTCTCCAGTCCGTCCCCCGCCTCGCCAACGACCGAGAACTCTGTCTCTTTCTCCAGAACCGCCTGGATTCCGCGGCGCACCACGGGGTGGTCATCCGCGAGCACGATCGAGATTCGCATCGCTCGCGCCCTCCCTCCCGCCGCCGATGGGTAGTTCGGCCGTGATCAGCGTCCCCGTAGTCGGTCCCGACTCGATGGACAGATGCCCGTTTAGCAGCAAGACTCGCTCCCGCATTCCGGAGAGACCGGCGGACTTCGACGACACCGAGGTGACCTTGGGGTCGAAGCCACGGCCCCGGTCTTCCATTCGGAGGCCCAGCGTGTCCGCGGTGGACCAGGCCCGCACCGTCACGTCGCCCACGCCGGCATGGCGGGCGACGTTCGTCAGCGCCTCCTGGACGATCCGGTACGCCGCCGACTCCACCTCGGGCTTGAACCGCCCTTCCAGCCCCTGGTGCCGGAAGTTCACCACCACCCCGGTCCGCTGGGTGTAACTCTCCAGGAGTGCAAGCAGGGCGGGTAGCAGACCCAGTTCGTCCAGCGCGGCGGGTCGCAGGTCGAACGACATGGACCGGATGCGCTCCAGTAACTCGTCGACGATGTCACGGGCCTGCACGGCCTTGGACCTGTATGCTACGGCCGACCGGTCGGTCAGCGGGTTCAACAGGAGTCGGAGACCCGTCAGTAGCTGGCCGACCTCGTCGTGAAGCTCGCGAGCCAGGTGACGACGCTCGGCCTCCTGGACCTCAAGCAGTCGGCGCGAGAGGACCTGCGAGTGCTCCGCGTAGTCGCGCAGCGCCTCTTCCGCCTGCTTCCGCTCGGTGATGTCCTTCATGAAGCAGTAATGCCCCATCCAAATCCGCTGCTTGTCATGGGCCTTGACCATCACGACCTGTTTCCAGAAGACCGAACGGTCCTGGCGTATACCCAGGACTTCGACCTCGGCCCGACCCTCTTCCAGCATCCGCCGGTAGGCTTCCCGAACCTTCTCCAGATCCTGGGGGCAGACGGTGGTCTGCCAGTCCCTCCCGATCAGCTCCCAGGCGGAGTGACCGAGCATGCCGGCGTAAGCGGGATTCAACGAAACGTAGCGCCCCTGCGTGTCCGACAGGGCGATGCCCTCCACGGCATTCTCGAGGGCCGCGTTGAGGCCGCGCAACTCTTCCTCCATCCGCACCCGTTCGTCGATATCTGTGCAGGTACCGTACCAGCAGACGACCTTGCCCTCGGGGTCGCGTTGGGGAACGGCGTGCCCGATGAACCAGCGGAATTCCCCGGTCCTCCCGTTGCGGAGGCGGTATTCGATGCGATACTCGGCCCCGGTGTGGAAGGCATGCTCCCAGGCCTCGAGGTGGCGCCGGCGGTCGTCCGGGTGCACCGTTTCGGCCCACCTCTGGCCCTGGACCTGCTCGGTCGTGACGCCGAGGTATTCGAGGAGCCGCCGGTTGTAATAATGGACATTCCCATCCGGGCTTACTGCCCAGACCATGTGCGGGATCGACTCGGCGAGGAAGCGGAACCGCTCCTCGCTCTCACGCAAGTCCGCCGCGGACCGCTTGCGATCGGTGATGTCCCGGTGGACACCCAGGTGCAAGCCGGGCTGGATGTTCGCGACGGAGCGATACTCGACGTCGCGGGTCGCCCCGCCTTTGCACAGCAGCGTGTACTCTCCGCTCAGCGTGCCGGCGGACCGAAACGCGTCCAGGAGTTCGGGGATACGCTCTTGGTCCGGGAGTGGCGTAACGTCCCACACGGACATCTTCACGAGGGCATCATGGCTGCAGCCGAGGAGTTCGCAGATTGCTGGATTCCCGTCGACATAACGCCCCTCATCGTCCATGAGCAGGATCCCGTCGAGGGAGTACTCGAAGACGGCCTGGAAGCGACGGCGACTCGACTCGAGTGCCTCCTCGGTCTTCTTCCGTTCGGTGATGTCCTGTGCCAGGGAGACGACCCCGACAAACGTGCCGTCCTCCTCGACCAAGGGTGTGTTGACCCATTCGCAGTAAATCCGTTTACCGGATTTGGTTCTGTTCTCGTTGACGCTGTGCGCGTTCATGTCCCCGGCCCAGACGCGACGGAGGATCTCGCTCAGGGCGTTATCCAGCGGCAGCGGCGCGATCAGGTCGAGGCAATTCCGAGCCACTGCCTCATCCTTGGAGTAACCGAACACCCGCACGGCGGCGGGGTTCCATTCGCACACAAGGGCGTTGGCATCGATCAGGATGCACGCCAGCGGCAGCCGATCGATCTGGAGGCGAAGTCGGTCAAGCAGTCGGTCCCGGTCGGCCTGAAGCCGCTTCCCCTCGGTGACGTCGCGTGCGATGCCGATGATGCCGGCGATCCGGCCCCGCCCGTCCACGTACGGTACCTTGGTCATCAAGCAGGTCCGCGTTACCTCCTCTGTCGCTGCGGTCGCCTCGTAAGTCCTGGCCGTCCCCTCGGCGATGATCGTGCGGTCGTCCTGAGCGAACCGTCGGGCGCTGTCGGGGGAGAACAGATCGGGGTCCTCCTTCCCAAACACCTCTGTGGCCGGCGTCCCGAGCAGGCGGGCGCCTGCCGTGTTGATCATCACATAGCGGCCACGGAGGTCCTTCACGAACACCGCATCGGGGACAGCTTCGATGACAGCCTCGGAGATCGTGCAGTGCTCGCGCAGGGCAGCGACCTCGGCGCGCAATGCTTGGAGTTCCTCCATCATAGGGGCATTCGTCGCGTCCCGATCGTCCTTACCCATGTTGCGCGGCCCCGTCACAACCGTCCGGAGGGGGAGTGACCACGTTCCATCTTAGACTATAGGCACGCGATGAAGTAGTCCCGCTGGCTCGGGGAACCTAACTGTTGGAGGCTGGGGAGCCGTCATGGGGGCGGTTCATCACCCTTGCTGTGTGAGTCAGGAAGAGCTTGCTGGCCTTGAGTTCATCGCAGGAGGCGGATGCGTCGTTCAAAGAACGTTGTGTATCGGCAGGGCCGTCGGCGATCGCGGCCACGATCCAGGCCCCATCGGCATTGCAGATGCAACCGCGGAAGACGAACCGCTTCTCAGCGGGCCGATGGGCCGACAACCGGTTCGTTCGGCCCGTAGGGTCGATGTGAACGTCTGCAAACGTCTGTCAACGCATCGCGCTGGGCATGCATCGTGACAGAGGCGAGGATACCGCTCGAACACCGCCAGTTACTCCATCCGGCACCCACAGAACCGTGAACTGCGACTACTTGGTTGCTGCAATCACTCGGGTTCCGCGATCCTCGCCGCGGGCAGCGAATTCCACCGGGCCAAATCACGCGTCATTGTACGCGTCGGTCTGATCGACGAATGGCACTAGCTTAAGACGCAAGATATTTATGGTAAATGATTTGCGACTCTAGATATGACGGATTTAACGAATGCAGAGTATTCACGTGTACAAATTATACTTAGTCGATTAGACGGAAAACACAGGGCCTCATATCGAGACCCCGAGATCAAGCCCGAGAAGCAGGCAAAGTCTCTGGTTCCCAACGTCAAAGCTATTATAGTGATTTGCGCTTAAGCTAGTGCCATTCGTCTGATCGACCGAAGCTTTACTCCTCGATTAGCGCAGGTTTCTATACACAATGGCCATCTTGCCTTGGTAACCCCTTGTGCCCGAGTGCTCGGACGTGTTTCTGCGCCGAGCGACTTCAAGAGCTGTCTTGGGCACCCGTGGAGCTGGGCCATCGGCTCATCGCGGTGCGCGGCCCAGACGTCCTTGAACATGGTCATTGTCCATGGGGAAACTCGGGCTTTCGGCTGAAGAATGCGTCCGGATCCCAGAACCTTGTCTGGCCGCCAGGGGTGGACCTGGTTGCACAATTCAGGTCGGGCTCCGAATCAGCAATCGGCATCAGTAGCAGTATCTCGCAACGCCATGCGGGGGTCGTCGTCCAGATTCTGGAGTTTCCGGCACGAAAATCACCCGGCCGATCGCATATCAAATAGAGAACCGGGGATCTCGATCGGTCCCCGTTCGCTCGTTGCCAATTCGGTGGAGGGTTATCGGACTGCCAGCGGGGAGGGTCCGGCCATCACCGTCTCCGCTGGCCGGTGGTCGGGCAAGCAGCGGACTTCTCATGACTGCATTCGGGTGTGTCTGCATAGAGCCGAGGTGACGAGCAAATTAAAACGAAAGACCCATGGGTGAGCCAAAAAGTGCCGGAACAAAGCCAATTTTTTTCTGAATCTAAACTATTACCTGGAATGAACTCAATGCAATATCGCAGGATCTGTCCGGAGGGGATCAAAGCCAATATTGCAGACGGATCATGCGTGATGCCAGTTTTACATGGATGCAAATGTTTTCTATTAGCTTGATGCCGTGTCCGGAAGGATCGTGCTGAGCCGATGTTGGCCGATGGCCGTCCTGTCGACCCCAGAACCTGGCTTCTTGGTGATTGGTAGGGTCGGCGTATTGCAGCGAAGCCCACCCGATACAAGGATTAAGATTGGAGGGTGTCGCCGTCTGGTCATGGGTTCGCAATTGCCGGCCGGCGCCCTTTGTGTTAAGGGAATAAGGCCTTCCTCAGAAAACGGAACGGGGGCTGCATGGACGCGACCGAACCGACAGTTCGCTTCGCGGGTGACCTGGACGATCCCTGGGTCCAGGAGATCCTGGGCTCGATTGCCGATCAGCCCGATCTCCATGCTTTGATGTGTGTTGGAGAGGTTCCCGACCGGCTCTTCGAGCCCGATCAGCCGCCCCGGCTCCTGATCCTGCATCGCTCGCACATGTCGCTTGCGGACGCCGCACGGATCGAACAATGGCGCCCTGAGTGCTCGTACGAACACCATGCCGCGTGTCATCTTGTGCTATAGCCCTTACGTGCGGTACGCCGAGCTGGAAAGGTGTTCGCGGGGGGTTGATGTGGTGATTCCCGAGGCGATCGCCATCGAAACCCTGTCGCGCCACGTCAGTCGACTGCTGGGCCCGTCTGATGAACCCAGACAGGCGGGGCGAGTCTTGAATTGCCTTCCGGTGCGGGTGGCCAGCGGCAATCGCGAGTTGCAGTCGATTCTGACGGAAATCTGTCTGGCGGAAGGGTTCGAGGTTTTTCGCAGCCAGGAGATTTCCCCGGGATGGCAGGGACGGGCTGAGGCAATCGGGAGGGACATCGCACCGATTCTTACGCTCCTGGACATTCCCGTGCTCGAGCCCGAGTGGCCCCGGATACTCAAGGAACATTCAAACCTTGGCCCGGTAGTCGCTCTCCTTGGGTTTGCGGATCGGGTGACGGTCACGCAGGCCAGGTCCGCAGGCGCCTCTGCCTGTCTCGATCTGCCCGTGGACTTCAATGATCTGATCTACGTGATCGAGCGGGTGAACCGGCAATGGCGACCGGCGGCACGAGGCAAGGCCGCCCACCGTGTCGAGCAGGCGCACGAATTGCCCCCTGCCCTTGTGAGCCGGGCGAAGCGTGGCCGGGAAGCGATCCGCCAGCGCGAGCCACGAGCGTCTCTGTGGTCGGCAGTCGACGAAGCACCTACAATCAAAGAGACTCCGGGCCGACGGAACGAGCCTGGTCCGGCCGATCGAGCGAAACCGTCCGATCCTCTGAATAAGTGAATATTTGATGCCCCGAGTTTCCGCCAAAGCTGCCGCCGTTCCCGCCGCCTCGACGCCGGCAGCTCAGACGCTCGAGTTCAAGAACCTGACCCGGCAGATCCAGCGGGCGCAGGGGTTCCCCGAGGCTCTCGCGGCACTCAAGAACGGTCGGGCGGCGACCATCGATGGGGCCTGGGGTTCGGCAGCCGGCCTGGTATCGGCCGCGCTCGGCTTTCATGCCCCGACCTGTCTAGTCGTGGTGATGGCCCACGTCAGCGACGTGGACGACTTTCGCGACGACCTGGCCGTTTTCTCCGGGATCACTCCGGAGATCCTGCCGGCCTGGGAGAAGCTTCCCCGCGAGCAAGATCCGACCGATGAGGTCTTCGGCAAGCGATTGCGCGTGATCAGCCGGCTGGCCGGATCGCTTCCTCCCCGGCTGGTGGTGACCTCGATCCAGGCGCTCTTGCAGCCTGTGCCCCGGCGCGAGGTGCTGGTGCGGATGTCGCGGCGGATCGTTGTGGGTGACAACTTGCCCCTCGAGGAGCTGACAGCCTGGCTGCTGGAGCGGGGGATGGTGCGGTCGGAGGTCGTCGAGGTGCCCGGCGAGTTCAGCCTACGAGGCGGGATATTCGATGTCTTTCCAATGGATGCCACCGAGCCGGTCCGGATCGAATTCTTCGGCGACGAGGTGGAATCGATCCGCCCGTTCGACGCGGAATCTCAGCGCTCGCGTGACCGCTGGGACAACGTGACCCTGACAATCCCGCCCAGCTACGACGAGCAAAACCGATCGAGCTTCGGCCCGCTCACCGATTATTTCCCCGACGGCACCTGGGTGGCCTTGCTTGAGCCGAGTGATCTGCGTGAAGAGGGCCGAAACTATCTGGGCCGGATCGACGACCCGCGTGGGTTGTACTCGGTGGAAAGTACTTTCGAGCGGCTGATCCGGTTCCCTTCGATCGCGATCTCGGCCCTGGCCGCCGAATCGCTGGAAGCGACCTGTCATCTCCGGATCGAGAGTGTCGAGCGGTTTTCGGGCGACCTGGCTCGGGTCAAGGCTGAGCTCGACAGTGCTGCGGCCGGCGACCGCGTGCTGATCGCCTGCCACAACGCGGCCGAGGTCGAGCGGCTGGGCGAGGTCTTCGGCGACACGGCCCTGGCACAGCAAGGCCGGCTGCATCGTGCCGTGGGGCGAATCCGGGCCGGGTTCCACCTGATCGATGCCTCGACCCTGGTGATCGCCGACCATGAGCTCTTTGCCCGGGCCGACGTGAGACGCCCGGTGACCAGGCGGCGGTACGAGAGCCGGGCGATCGATAGCTTCCTCGACCTCAACGAGGGTGACCTGGTCGTCCACGTCAATCACGGGATTGCTCGATATCGCGGCTTGCAGTTCGTCGACCGGTCGGACGAGCACGCCGAGGAAACGCTGCTGCTCGAGTTTGCCGAGGGTACCAAGCTCTACGTGCCGATTGCCAAGATCGACCTGGTGCAGAAGTACGTCGGCGGCGGCAAGGCTGGACCGGTACTTTCCAAGATCGGCTCGTCGACGTGGGAGAAGCGAAAGAAGCGAGTGGCCGAGGCTGTGGTCGACCTGGCCCAGGAACTCCTGGACATTCACGCTCAGCGCGCCAGTCAGCCGGGCTTTGCTTATCCCGCCGAGGACAGCCACTGGATGGCCGAGTTCGAGGCCGCCTTTCCGTTCGAGGAGACGCCCGACCAGCTCACGGCCATCGACGCCACCAAGCATGACATGGCCGAAACGAAGCCGATGGACCGGCTGATCTGCGGCGATGTTGGCTACGGCAAGACCGAGATCGCGATCCGAGCGGCGTTCAAGGCGGTGGATGCCGGTAAGCAGGTGGCCGTACTGGTGCCGACCACGATCCTGGCCGAGCAGCATCATCGCAGCTTCTCGTCGCGCATGGGGGAGTTTCCATTCAATATCGAAGTCGTCAACCGGTTCCGTCCCCGTAGCGAGGTCCGCGAGGTACTGAAACGCGCGGCGGCCGGCGGCGTCGATATCCTGATCGGCACCCATCGCATCTTGCAGAAGGATGTCGCGTTCAAGGACCTGGGCCTGGTGGTCATCGACGAGGAGCAGAGGTTCGGCGTCGAGGACAAGGAGTGGCTGAAGACTTTCCGCTCGACGGTCGATGTGCTGACCCTTTCGGCCACGCCGATCCCGCGGACCTTGCACATGAGCCTGCTGGGCATTCGCGACATCTCCAACCTGGAAACTCCGCCGCCCGATCGCAAGGCCATCGAGACGCGGATCACCCGGTTCGATCCCGAGACCATCAGGCGGGCCATCCACCGCGAGCTCAACCGCGACGGCCAGATCTACTTCGTGCACAACCGGATCTACGACATCGAAAGCATCGCCGACCGGATCCAGTCGATCGTTCCCGAGGCGAGGATCGCCATCGGTCATGGCCAGATGAGCGGGGAAGCGCTGGAACGCACCATGCTCGATTTCATCCGCCGTAAATTCGATATCCTGGTCGCGACCACGATCATCGAAAGCGGTTTGGACATTCCCAACGTCAACACGATCTTCATCAACGAGGCCGACAAGTACGGTCTTGCCGACCTGCACCAGCTTCGCGGCCGGGTGGGACGATTCAAACATCGCGCATACGCGTATCTCCTGCTCGAGTCGGACAAGCCGGTCACGCCCAACGCGGTGCGGCGGCTCAAGGCCATCGAGGAGTTCACCTCGCTGGGAGCGGGTTTCAAGATCGCGCTTCGCGATCTGGAAATCCGAGGGGCCGGCAACATCCTTGGGCCCGAGCAATCGGGGCACATCGAGAGTGTCGGCTACGAACTCTACTGCTCGCTGCTGGAATCGGCCGTTCGCTCGCTAACCCACCAGCCGGCCAAGCCGCTCTTCGATTGCTCGGTCGAGCTCTCCTGGCGAGCCTATCTGCCCAAGGATTACGTGCCGGGCCCCAGGGTGAAGCTCGAGCTCTATCGCCGGCTCGCCCGCCTCCGCAGCCTGGACCATCTTGCTGACTTTCGGCAGGAGCTCAGCGATCGCTTCGGACCGATTCCCAAACCGGGCGAGAGCCTTCTCATGGAGGCGGAGTTGCGGATTCTGGCCGGCAACTGGAAGCTCGAACGCATCCACGTCGAAGGCGAGTACGTGGTCTTCAGCTACCGCGACGCGAGAAAGATCGAGACGCTCGCCAGGCGCCATCCGGGCAAGATCCGGATCGTCGATCCGAAGCGAGCGTACGTTCCACTTGGTGAAGATCCGCTCAAGCCGCCGGAAATCGCCGAGATCGTCGGCTCGCTCTTGAGGACGAAGACCTGAGCGGTTGGCGCAGGGAGTGATCATTTCATCACTTGGCCATATCTTTGACTTTGGCCGCCTCGGCTTGCCTGCGGTTCATCTCGGCCATGATCTTCTCACCGGCTTCCGTGAGCTCTTGCGAAGCTGAGTGATCTGACTGGGTTCGATGCGCCTGGCCTGGCCTTCGATCAGGCCCATGAAGGCAGCGATCTCCTTGGGTGATCCGGGATAGCCGATATTCTTGACAGGGCCTTCCAGCAAGTCGGAGGTGGCCAGTTTTTCGCCCTTGGCGTCGAGCACGGTGAACCAGGGGATTCCACCCGACTCGTCGGTCCGATACTGCTTCATCACGTCCTTGCCCTTGGTCATCCGGTCGACGTCGATCTTGAGGACCACGAAGTCGCGGGCGAAGATCTCGTGGATCTCGGGCCGGGCCAGGAAATCTTCGAGCTTGTGGCACCAGCCGCACCAGGGAGCCCCGAAACTCAAGAAGACCTTCTTGTCCTCGGACGCGGCTCGCTCGAGGGCAGCGTGGAGCACGAGCCTTGGCGTCTTGCGGCTCGACCACCCAGCGGGCCAGGAAGTCCTTGACCTTCTTGGGGTCATGATGGTCGCCCTCTTCGAGCGGGTCGGTCTTCTGCCCGACCAGCAGCTTGCCGGAGGCATCCATCACGGCCAGGAACGGGAAGCCGACGCCGGTCTGGCCCTTCGAACATTTCCTCGAGCAGCTCTTGAGCATGGGGTGCTTTGGTATCGACCATCACGAGCTCATACTCATAGGAGAGCAGCCGGCGGATCTCGGTGTTCTTGGCGAACAGGTCGTGCAGCTTGTGGCACCAGCCGCACCAATCGCCGCCGAACATCAGCAGCACCCGCTTGTTCGCCCGCTCGGCCCGTGCGGTCGCCGAGGCGACCTGGGCCTTTGCGTCGGCGTTCTGGTCATAGATCGAGGGCTTCTTGGCGTCGGCCTTGGCGGCCTGCTTGTCAATCGTTGCGACCTGGGCATAGCAGAGACCTGAGTTGAACCCGAGGAGGACGAGGAACACGGTCAATGCCGAGTACCATGGGCGGAAGTTGCGATGACGCATGGCGAGCCTTTCCTGCGATGTGATGGAGACTTATCCCCTATGCCTGGCTACGAGCCTAACGGCGAGCCGCGGGATTGGCAACGACTTTCGTCCGAAGAGGGGAGCGCTGGTCGGACTCGCAAGTTTTTCCGAGCAAGCTGTGAGGATCGGCTGCCTGCCGGCACTAATTGGTAGTAGGCTCGATAGGGTCGATTGGCAGACGGAACTCAGTCATGATACAGCAGCGCACCTGGACAGCGTCGCGATCGCTCGAGACCCTGCTGCGCATCGGGAATACTGGCAACCTGGACGATGATCAGCTACTGGAGTGGTTCACGGCCTGCAACGATGGGCGAGGCGCCGAGGCGTTTCGTGTGCTGGTCGAGCGCTACGGTGCGATCGTGATGGGCGTTTGCCGGGGCGTGCTGGGCGACGTGCACGAGGCCGACGACGCATTCCAGGCGACGTTTCTGATCCTGATCCGGAAGGCGGGATCGATTCGCAATCGCCGGGCGATCGGTCCCTGGCTGCACGGCGTGGCTATGCGCGTCGCCCGTCGCGCCCGTGCCCGGGCGAACCGGCGACTCGGCTTCGAAAAACCGCTGGACCAAGTAACCTGTGCCACATTGACTCACACGCACGCCGAGCGAAATGAGCGGATCGAGCTTGTCCACGAGGAACTCGACCGGCTGCCCGAGAAGCTGCGCAGTCCGCTGATACTTTGCTATCTCGAAGCGCTTTCTTACAAGCAAACCGCCCGGCGGCTTGGCATCAACGAGCCGACACTCCGCGGCCGGCTCCATCGCGGCCGGCAACGGCTGAAAGCGCGCCTGCGCGCTCGCGGCATTGGCGTGGAGACGGCACTGCCGCTGGGCACGCCCTCGACCGGACTGCTTGCGCCGGTCTCGCATGCACTTGTCGAGGGCACGGTTCAGCTTGCCTCGAAGTGGTTCACTGTAGGTGCCCTGGTCATCGGGTCCGGGTTGCCGGCGGTTCATCTTCTTGCTCAGGGAGTTATTCGAGCCATGATCTGGAACAGCCTCAAAATCACAGCGATTCCGGCCCTGATCGCCGCGAGCGTTCTCGGAACCGCCGTTCTGGCCCAGCAAGGCCGAGACGCGGGCCAGGCGCCGGGAGGCTCCGTGCCTCAGGTTGTTTCATCCAAACCCTCTGCGGGCGCAGAGCATGCGCCGGAGAAGAAGGCACCCGGAGAGGCGAGTCCGCAGGCACTCGAACTAAGAGCTAAAGCGTTGAGGTATCGCATGCAGCTCAGGAGGCAAGAGATGACCGTGCATATCCATGAATTGCTGTCCCACAAATCTGACCTTGCCTTCCCCGACGGCGTTTCTCTCGAGCAATTCCTCAAAGCCGTCAAGTCGAGTACTACCAGCAAGGACGATAACGGAATCCCGATCTATGTGGACCCCGAGGCGCTGCGAGACGTCGATAAGACGCTCGAATCTCGGCTCGTCGTCCAGCACGAGGAGAAGCTAGCTGATGTTCTGCGGAAGGCATTGAGAAAGCTCAATCTGGGCTATGAAGTGGACGACGGATTTCTCTATATCAACTCTCGGATGGGGATCATGGAAAACAGATTGACGCGAGTCGAGGAGAAGCTCGATCGGATCATAAATGCACTCGAGCAAAAGTAAGCTCGCCGCTGAGCAATTGCTGCCCTGCATCCGTAGGCTTTCACCAGTCGATGATGAGATCTCGCAACTGGTGCGGGTCTGAAGAGTCGCACGACCGAAGCTCATTTTCCCCGATCTCAACGAAACGCTTCTCGTTCTCAGATCTCTCAAGGATCTGAGCCCCTCGGTATTGTATGATCTTGTTTGTACCTGACACGGGTTCCTGCGTGCTCGCGGGCTTTCAGCAAGTCAGAATGCTACTGATCCTCCCTCCCAGGACGAGCCGCCTGCGAGGAGTCTTTCTACACTGTGCGGTTTTTGGCGGCCACTCTGAATCGTCAAGCATCTGGAGAATGAGGATGTACGTGTTCTTTGGAACATTCGTCAAGCAAGCATCCCTTGGTGGTTGTCTGGCGCTCGCTGAAGACGCCCTACGCTCGCAGAATCTCCGGATAGTCAAGGGAGCTGACGGAGCGGATTACCTGGTGATCGGTGGTAACGATGCCGTGACCTTGACCATCGTCTGCGTTCCCCAACAAGGCACTGTGTGGATCGTCGTGTCAGCTTCATCGGGTGATCCTACCCTCGCGACACAGGCTCGGGACGTGATTCGCGGGATGATTGAGTCGACACCCGTGGCCTAGCCACCCGGTGAGTCGGAAGCCGCGTTTTTCGATTCGTCCGTGGGCCTTGCTTGGCGTGGATGGGATAGCGGTTTGTGGCTATGATGGCGGGCGGATCCTCATGCGATATCCTGGACAGGAAACCCCTCCATGCAGAAGACGTATGTCCTGACCTTGACCGGGCGCGATCGGATCGGCTTCGTCGAAGATGTCACGCGGGTGGTGTTTCAACGCGGTGGGAACGTGGAAACCAGTCGAATGGCCCGACTGGGCGGTGAGTTTGCCATACTCATGCTGATTTCGATGCCCGCGGAGCAATTCTCCAGCCTGGAGAAGGATCTTGAGGGTTTTGCAGTCGGCGGACACAAGGTCACCACGACTCCGGTCGAATTGACCTATGCCGAGGCACACCGCGGCTGGGTGCCCTATCGCATCGAGGTCGAAGGCGCGGATCATGAGGGAATCATCCACGAGATCGCCCGCTACCTCTCGGAACAGGGCATCAATATTGAAGCCGCCGATTCCGAGTCCACCCTCGCGCCCACCAGCGGCTCCCCGCTCTTCGCCATGACCGCCCGGGTCATCGTGCCGCCCGAACTCGCCGCCAAACCCTGGCAAGCCGGACTCGAAGAAATCGGCGATCGGCTCAACCTCGATATCAAGCTTTCCGACCTGCCGGAATAACCAGCTAGCTCAGGGGTAGAAACTCGGAGCCGTCAAGATCACTCCCCCAGGGTACATGCCGCGGTAGGCGTCCGTCTTCTGGATGGACCGGGCATGGCCGTCGAGAAATAACACGTTCGAAAGTCCGTGCCGGTTCCAGGGGATCCAGGTGTCGAGCACCCCGGTGCCCAGCCAGATGTCGTAGTCGTCCTGTCTCGGGTCGGTGGCCGCGATCGGATTATTCACGTTGGCGTCGATGACCGCACCGTCCCGCTCGTTGAACGCGATGAAGTTCGAGGTTCCTATCTCGTACTGAAATCGAGGGAACGTCCAGCGCCCATAACGGATCGTCTTGTGACTGAGCTGTGAGTTCATCAGATAACTGGTGCGATTGGCGACTCCGTCCACCAGTCCCGTGGAGGAATTGACGTAGGGCGTGACGACCGAAGTGTCGGATAGACATCGGAAGATTTTTTCGTCGGCCACCTGCGTCCCGCCCTTGGCGATCGCATCGTTCGCATACGTCTGGTTGACGTAGGGCATGATCTTGTCTTCCCAGTAAATCTCGGCGAACGACTCGGCGTCCTGCACCTCGCTCAAGCTGTCGGCGTTGAACGGATGGTGCAGGAAAAACTGGCCGTTCCAGTCGTCAAAATATTGCTGAACCCCGAGGCCGATCTGGTGGAGATGACTCTGGCAGTCCATTCGCCGGGCCGCCTCACGTGCATTCTGCACGGCCGGAAGCAAGATACTCATCAGCGCCGATATGATCCCCATCACGACCAGTAACTCGATCAGGGTGTAGCCCAGACGAAAATGGAAACCGCGGCGCATCAGCGTACCTCCAGATTGATCAGACCGGTCGTGTTACGAATACTCCAACGGTAACACGAAGCGTGGCCAATGCAAGAGGGCCGTGTCGCCGGTTCTACCCAGATCCAGCCCGACAAAGATCCCCGGGAATTGTCACTCCGCGAATTCCGAGGTGAGGAAGACCGCGGCCTTGTCCCACTCTTTCACGGCGGCCTGGAAGTCGACGTTCATGGCGTGGACAGTTGCCGGCGTCTCGACCTGGGCGGGCTTCTTGGTGCTCTTGAGAAGTGGAATCTGAACGCTCTGGCCCTGGGCGAGCTCGGTTTCGACCTCGGGACTGACAATCAGGTCGGCTAGCTGGCGGGCGGCATCCGCGTGGGGTGCACCTTTCATCATGGCCAGGGTGTTGGGGATGAACAGCGTACCAAGCTGATCGGGCTCGCGGTCGGGGTAGATGATGGCCACCGGGCTGCCGCTCTCGATCTCCCCGTTGGCGTCGTCGGTATCGGTCAGGCCGAAGGCAATCTGCCCCGAGCCCGCAGCCGTGGCGACCTGTCGATTACCCGAGAAAACCTGGACGCCGTTCGCCTTGAGATCCCGGAAGAATGCCCTGGCCTTATCCTCGCCCCAGGCCGCGAACAGGCAGGCTGCTTGTGTCGCGGTCGTGCCAAAAAGCGGCTTGGCGATGCCGATCTTGCCTTTCCATCGCGGGTTGACCAGATCCGCCAGCCCCTTGGGACGGTCGGCTTCCGAGACGGTCTTGGTGTTGACAATCAAGATCCTGGCCCGAGCCGCAAATCCGTACCAGTAGCCTTCCGGGTCTTTGAAAGCGGGGGGGACGTCATCGGCATGCCGCGGCTTGAACGTCTGAAGCAGCCCGCGATCCTTCAGCCGCATGGTGTTGAGGATCTCGTTGTTCCAAAACAGGTCGCAGCGAGGCTGAACAGCCTCGGCGATCAGTGTATTGGTCAGCCCGACGGTCTTTGTACTTTCGACATCGAACTTGGCCCGCACCGAGACCCCCGCTTTCCTGGAGAGTTCGTTAAGCACCGGCTCGGCAAACTCACGATCCAGGGCGGAGTAGACCACGACCGACTTGTCGATCGTTGGTGGATTGGACGACGGTACGGTCGAATCCTGCACCCGGTGCGAGCAGCCGCTGGAACTCAGTGCCATGCTCGCGGCCAGCGCCGCAAACAGAAACTCGCCACGCACGATCGACGCAATTCGCCGACAACGATTCCGATCTGCTCCAGGTACTCTCATCGATGATGCCTCCCTTGAAACTCCTCGGTAGGATGTTCAGGTTCATGAAACGTACTTGCTCAACCGCATGCCATGGGGAGCAAATTCTCTGAAGCTCGTGCAAGGCAGAGTTTCAGGTCTGGGACAAAGTCTCATTTTGCTCGGTAAACTTTTGGCTTGTCGAGAGTTCAGGCTGCGGTGAAGCCGCCGAAATACAGGTACGACCGCGGGACAGGAGCTTGGCCACGCCGCCGTTTGCCGCCGTTTTTGCGGCCGCGGAAACGGTCTTGCCGCCGGACCGGAATGCGGTATGCTGTGGACGAGGGATGCCGCAAACACTTCGTTGCGCGGCGATCATCCCGGTTGGGTCTTATGGTTGCGTCAGGACCGCCCAGTCATATCCAGAAAGGGCGAACTCCTGTACGTTTTCGTGGACGCCTTGCTCCGGCAGTGGCCGGAATGGGCCGGTCTTCCCGGTTCCTGCGCCTCGGGTCTTCCAGAACGCGAGGCATGAATTCTCCAAGGATGGAGAGTGTTCAGTCATGAGCCGAAAAATTGCAGTCGGAATCCTCGCCCTGGCGCTGGCGGGTTGCGCTCAGTCGCGTCCGTCATTGCCGACGCCAGCTTCCCCGCAGAAGCCGGTTGGCATGGACCCCGTGCCCTCCATCAGCGATACGATCAATCGAGGGACCGGCGATCCAGCCGTGGTGCAATCGACGCTGCCTGACCCCAAGAACCCGATCTGGTCGGGCGATTACATCCCGACGACAGGCCCCGCGGCACGGAAGCCGCCGGCGCCACAGGTCTGCGCGATCCGATCGGGTGGAAAGTCCTGCTCCGGTGATCGATCCCGCACGTCTCGCACCGGACACGACCTCTACGGTACGTGCCTCCCCTTCAAGCCCCCCGGCCGGAGATGCCCCAGGACTGCTCCCAGCCGCAGGGCTGCCGTCTGCTGGCATGGCGGCTCAAGCGGTCCCGCCGACGACGCCCCCGCCGGACCAGGCGGCTCTACCTCAACAGCCGAACCTGGCCGACCTGGAAGTCAGCCGAGCGCCTGACCAGGTGTCAGCGCCGATTGTCGGAGCAGCGCAACAGCGCCTGACCAGGCACTGCCGCCCGTGGAGGAATCGAAGGCAAGCCCCGTCTCGGATGCCCCGGCCGAATCCGCCCCGGCCTCGAATCGCCCGGCAGATACAGCGGCGCCCCCGGCTGCCGCGACCGCTCCCCCGGCTGTCGAGACGGCACCCGGCATGACGGGCCCCGGTCTCACGCTCCCAGGCACGGCACTGGAAGCTTCCGGATTGCCCACTACTGTCCCAGCCGCAAGCACTCCGCCCCCTGCAAATTTGCCCGCCACTCTACCGCCCGCAGAGTTGAACATGCCGACTGCTTCGCCTTCGGTTCCTGGTCAAACCGCCCAGACTCCGAAGCCTGAGGCTGCCGCTGTCGACCCATTGCTCGGACCCAACCCCGACCTGATGCCCGCCATCGATCCCAAGGCGCCGATGCCGGTCAAAGGCAAGGCGTCACAACCGCCCACGGCGAGCGCATCCGCCAAGCCGGGTCCCGTGGCAGCGGCGGCAGCTCCATCCACTGCTGCCGCGGTCCCCGCGTCACCGGCTGCCGGCACGGCTCCCTCAGAGCTTCCGCTTGAGAACGCTCCCGCACTTCCCGCTGATCCGCAACCTGCCAGAGGATCGTTGACCCCGGCTGCTCCCGAAGCCATTCCCGCCCCTGCCCCCGCATCTGCCCCGACCACCGACAATGGCCAGGCCGGCTCGCCATCCGCGAGCACGGCCTTGGCCCCCGGTCAAACACACGCACAGACCGCGGCGGCACAAGCGCCGCGGTCGGACTCCGCGATGCAGCTCGCGTCGTTCAGCCCCGATAGCCTTTCGGACGTGGCCAGGAACCATAACTGGAAAGAAGCGGGCCGGGCGGCTGGACGGGTTAACGATGAGGTCATCACGCTGCATGACCTCGTCCTCTCGATCAAGGCCCAGCTCATTCATCGCAACCCCGGGCATAGTCTCAGCAAGGATGAGCTGAACATGGCGGCCAAAGCCATGCTCGCCCACCTGATCGAGCGAACCCTGATCAATCAGGAAGCCAAACGCGTACTCAAGAATCCCAAGCAGCTCGACAGTCTTTACGAGGCCGCCGACAAGTACTTCCAGGAAGAAGAGTTGCCCTCGCTGCTTCGGCGCTATCTGGTTGACAACGAGTCTCAGCTCAAGCAGAAGCTCGCCGAAACGGGACTTCCGCTCCAGTTTCTCCGCCAGAGCAGTCGGCAAGAGTTCCTGGCCCAGGTTTACCGGGATAAGAAGCTTTCCGATTGTCGCAAAGTCGACCTTCCCGAGATGCTCCAGTATTACAACGACCACTATCGCGACAAGGAATATGATCGTCCTGCCCAGGTCACCTGGCGCGAGCTGGTCGTCGAGAAGGCCCTGCATCCCACGCCCGCTGATGCCCGTCGCAAGGCCGACGACCTCCTGGCCAAGCTTACGCGCGGTGAAAACTTCGCGGCCCTGGCCCGTAGGGAGAGCGAAGGGCCAAGTGGCATCAAGGCCCAAGGCGGACTCATGCAGACGTCGCCCGGCAGTTACGCCGTCGAGGCGGTCAACCAGGCGCTTGAGAGCTTGCCCTTGAACCAGATCAGTCCGGTCCTCGAGGGTCCGACCAGCTATCACATCTTGGTGGTCGAGGGCCGGCGGGCCGGCGGTGCGGCGACGTTCAAGGAAGTTCAGGACGAGATGCGGAACAAGGTCATGCACCAAAAAATGCGCAAGGCGAACGAGGCCTTCATCATGAAACTGAAGCGAGACGCCATGATCTCGACGATCTTCGACGGTACCGAGAGCGACCCGCGAGCCCCCGACAAGGAGTGACAGCAAGTTTTCCGTCCGAGCTACGTACATTCTCGTTTATGCGGCAAAGCCACACCTTCCCACATCCCATCCCCCACTGTTTCTTGAGAGCAAACCACTCGCTCTTGACATTCCAACCTCCGCGAAGGCTCATGCAACTCGATCTCGCATCGCCCGGACAGACCTGAATTCTCGCTCGATTGCGAACGACCGGGGTTTCGCGTTAGGATGCCTTGGCTTCTCATGCAAGGCCGCATCAAACCGAGGAGCGGCCGATACATGGAGAGCGGTCATACGCGAGGAAACCACCGAGGATGTCGCAGCCTTCCGGAGACTTACCCGATAGCCCGCTTGACGCCACGGTCCGGCTGATGACGCCGGAGCGGATCGTTTTTGACTATCCGCTGGGGGGCCCGTTTCGCCGTTTCACCGCGTACCTCGTGGATCTTTGCCTGCTGGCCATGCTCATCGTTGGCGCGACGATGCTATCGCTGAGCTTATCGCAGGGTGCCTCGTCCGGAATGGGCCCGGCCTTGATCGCGTTTTTCTTGCTTTCCTGGGGCTACGGGGCATTCTGCGAGAGCGTCTTCAACGGGCAAACACCCGGCAAGCGCGCTCTGGGTCTGAGGGTGGTCTCCCAGAGCGGAGTGCCGATCACCGGCGCCCAGGCTGTGTTGCGCAACCTGGTGGGGACCGTGGATGGGTTACTCCCTTTCTGCTTCATGATCGGGCTCTCGAGCATGCTGCTGTCGCGCAGGTTCCTCCGCCTGGGCGACCTGGCCGCGGGAACCATGGTGATTGTCGAGGAGCGGCGGCCGCGTCTGGGATTGCTGCGAATCCAGGAGGCGCGAGTACGCGCAATCGTTGACCGTCTGCCGGTGCGAATCGCGGCCGGCACGCATCTTGCTCGCGCTCTTTCCGACTACGTCCGGCGGCGGCATCGGTTTGGCCGTGAGCTGCGGCAAGAGATTGCCGAGCCGCTTGCCGCGCCGCTGCGCAGTCGATTTAGCCTGTCGCCGACCGAACCGGCTGACGTCGTCCTTTGTGCGGTCTACCATCGGGTTTTTCTGGGCGAATGAGAAAGTCCGCGACCTTCGTCCTGATCATGCGTCGTGTTCCCAGCGAGACGTACCCATGAGAGTTGCAGACCGGCTGACCCAGCGAGAGGCTTCCTGGCGCGAGCTCGAACGGCTTGTGGATCAGATGTCCGAGCGTCACTTCCGCCGCTGTCAACCGACGGACGTCTTGCGCCTTGGGCAGCTCTACAGGGGGGTCTGCAGCGATCTCATGCTGGCCGAATCGTACGACCTTCCCCGCGACACGGTGGCCTACCTGCACGGATTGGTGGGACGCACCCATAACGCTCTGTACCGGGCCCAGGGTTTTCGGTTTCGAGACTGGGGCCGGATTCTCTTCGACTCGGCGCCCAGGATGCTTCGCTCCGACCCGGCTTTGCGCCTGGCGGCGGGCGTCTTCGTGGTCTCGTTCCTCCTCTGTGCGTTGGTGGCCGCGGCTCAGCCTCCGTTCGCCAGGCATGTCGTCGGCGACCGATTCGTTGAAGCAATCGATCACATGTATTCCCGCCCCGTCGATTCAATGAGCAAGGAAGGTGTCGGCCGGGACGACACCGCCATGGCCGGCTTTTACATCCAGCACAATACCTCGATCGGCCTGAAGTGCTTTGCCTGGGGCATCCTGTTCGGGCTGGGAAGCCTGTTTCAATTGCTGAGCAACGGTATCATCCTGGGCACGCTCTTCGGTCACATGGCCGTCAGCCCGCACGCTGCGAACTTCTACACCTTCGTGACTGCGCATTCGAGCTTCGAACTGACCGCCATTGTGGTTGCCGGCGCGGCGGGGCTGAGGATGGGCTGGGGGCTGATCGATACCAAGGGACAGAGCCGGGCGTCGTCGCTCCGGCGCGAAGCCACCCGCGCACTGCCGGCGATGGGCGCTTCGGTCGTGCTCTTCGTGCTGGCCGCCTTCATCGAGGGTTTCATCTCGGCCTCCTCCCTGCCCTACTGGACCAAGGCAAGCATCGCAGTATTGAGCGCGCTGCTGATCGCCGCGTTTCTGACGCTCGGAGGGCGGGATGTCAGCCGCCATACTGGAAATGGCTGAGGACGATCAGGCGATTCGCGCAATTCCGATTACAGGTCACGCCACTTGGCCTCAAGCCTCGCCGTTGCGTCAAATCTAACTTGGCGTTACGATCAGAGATGGATTAATCGAGGACAGCTCAGCCCCGCGATCTCGCGATCTCGATCCGGTCATGCATGGGGTCCTGCAGCCCCCGAGTGCGTTCGGGGAACGGTGCGAAATCAGGAGGCGAGACATGGCCGAGGAACGCGTGATTTGCTATCGTCCCAAATGCTCTCATCCAGGCTGTGACCAGCAGGCGTTGTTCAAGGTCGGTGCCGTCTGGAGCGACGGGACGAGCCGGGAGCTCAAGAACTATGGGCTCACCTGCGAGACGCACCGCCAGGCACAGCTCGAGAGAGCCCGGCGCAACCGAGCTGGATTGAGACTGGCCGACGGCGAATCTGTCGGTCCGGTGGCCTTGTTCGTGCTCCAGTCCGGCCGTCGCGATACCGAGCTCGCCCAGGCCATGGACGCGCAATCAAGCCGGGAAAACCAAGCACCGATTGAGCCGATCGGCTCCTGACCGCGCTCCCGCCGACGACATCGAATCGGGCTGTCTGACGAACCAGGTTCGAGCAAGGGACTGCAAGACATGGTATGGGAAGGAACCCAGATCGGGAAAAAACGGCATGTCGCGGAAAGATCTGGCAACGACCGCGGCGGTCTCGAAGCGCTGGCTGCTCGACGGGGTCGGCTTTCCATGCGGGCCATCGTCTTTGCCCTGGCCGTGGTGGCCGCGGGGTTGCAACCAGGCGAGGCGGCTGCTGCCGGAATTGACGAGATTCTGGGCACCGCGGAAATTCCCTCTGCCTGGCGTGCCCAGTTCTGGAAGAGTTCGGGTGGTCGCGCGCTGGCAGCTCTTGAGCTCAAGCAAGTCGCCGAGTTGGTGCCGGTCCAGTCCGGCTTGCGGTTCTGCCGCTGTCCCGCCTGCGGGGCTGAAGAGCGCGACGAACCCCTGGTCTGGTCGCTTGACCAGCCCAAGGCCCTGAAGTGTCGGCGCTGCAATGTGATCTTTCCGAATGACAAGTACCCGGCCAAACCCGGTGGCAAGGACGTTCCGGAAGAGACCATCGAGGTTCTTCCCGGGGTCACTCACCATTACCCGTATCACGTCGTGGAGGACGGCAAGACGCGCTATCCCGACGAGCGGCTTTATCTTCAGGCTAAAATCGATTACGAGGCCAGAAAATACCTGGCCAAGGCAGCGCTCTACGCCGCCGCCGAAGCCCGGGCCCGTCCGCCGGCGGCCCGCAATCCCCGAATGGCGGTTCTGGCCTGCGTGATCCTCCTCAGGTTTGCCCAGGTCTACCCCGCATACGCCATGCATTACGATCAGCCGGGACGGCCCAAGTATCTTCACCCTGCGCGAATGCAGCCGCCGCTTCGGCGGGGCTACCAGACTGCGAAATGGGAGTGGACCGGTAGCCTTGAAGTCCCCCTGAATCTGGTGATGGCCTATGCGTTGATTCGCGACGACCCGGGGTGGGCCGAAGCCGGCAAGCTGCTTGATGACCCCGTGCCGCAGAAGACCGTGGAACGCGACCTGTTCCATGCCGCGGCCGAGTTCGCGCGTGCGCAACCCGAGGAGTCTTCAGAGGAGGCGCTGCAGGTTTATCGCGGCATGGTTGCGGTCGGAAGACTGATCAACGATCCTACCCTGATCGCCGATGCCCGGTTGCGTCTCGACGGGTTTCTCCGTCGCGGTTTCTATCACGACGGTTTCTGGAGGCAGGCCGGATTGCAGGCTCACCGCCGTGTTCTTGACTTGCTGGACGGCTGGGTAGGAATCATGCTCGCTGGCGAGCCGGCCGGGTCGCGTACAACGCCGGCAAGCGCCACCGGCAAGCACGCCGGGCGCGATCAGGCGGGCACCACCCCGGATCGAATTCCGCTGATCGGCCTGGCCAGGGCGGCCAGTGCCACGCTCGGAACGCGTTCCGTGGACGAGGCGGTTCAGCGAGCCGTGTGGACCGGCGGTGCCGCGACGGCTCCCGACCGCCATCCCGTGCTACTCGGTGGCGCGGGACTTGCCCATCTGGCGGTGGGCCGATCGGCGACCGCGCTCGATCTTGACCTTTGCGGCTTCGACAGCTACAGCGGGCCGCATTTTCAACGCCTGGCCCTACGCCTCTCTGCCGCGGGCGTACCGATCCTTGACGACCTGGATGAGTCTGCCGCGACGACTGGCGGCTGGGAACTGGCGACCGCCAGTCACAACACGGTCGTGGTCAATGGGCTGAACCAGCGTGAAACACCTCGGCAGGCGAGCCAGCCGACCGCGGGGAGCGATTTTCGCTTCTTCGCCGCCGCCCCCGATTTTCAGGTGGTCAGCGTTGATGACCCGCGCCTATCCTCAATCGGCATCGCGTTATCGCCACACGTTGATTGCCACATCCAGCGATCGAAGCAGCTACGCGGTTTCCGTCTTTGAGGTTGAGGGTGGGTTTCAGCATGACCAGTTTTTCCACGTGGCTCCAGGGCGAAACGATCGTTGGGTTCTGACCGCGCCGGCGAGTCCTCCGCCGCCGAGCCTGCTCCCCTCGCTGATCACGTTCGTGCCGTCGACGCGGCCCGAACAGGGTCGCTGGTTCGTGCAGTCGTACGGCGAGCTTCGCCTGGAATCACAGGGCAGCATGAACGGGCCGGGTCAGGTTTTCCTGGCACGCGCTGAAGCTGCCCCGGGAATCCCGGCGCCCCTGGACCAATCCAAAGACCACGAGCAAGACCCAACTCCCGGTGTCCGTCTTCACTTGCTCGGCGACGCTCCCATGACCGTATTCACGGCCGCCAGTCCCGACCCGACCCAAGCCGACAAGAAGAGCAAGGCCGCTGGAAAAGAGCCCTGGCGTGCCAGCCTGGTCGTGCGGCGTTGGGCAGCGCAAGGGCAGTCGCTCAGTTCCCGGTTCGTGACAGTGTTCGAGCCCGCCGGCAGGCCGTTGCAGCCGCTCTTGCGAGTCGGCCGCGTCGCCGCGTCGCCCGATCTGGTGGTTGTGCGTGTCGAAACCGCTGATGGCCTGGAATACGTCCTGGTGAACCTGAGGCCCGGAAGTCTCCAGCAGGTGAAGTTGCCGGGCGGCCGTTTCGTCTCTTTCGACGGTGTGGCTTTGCGAGTTCGCGATAAGGACTTGGTGCTGGCTGGGGGCACTTTCGCCGAGGGATCGGGCCGTCTGGTTTCGCAGCCGAGTGTCGCCGGCATATTGACTGCCAGCGTGCGGCAAACCACCGAGCATGGCCTCGGTTGGTTCCTCACGCCGGAACGCCTGCCCGCAGACCTGGCCGTGGCCGGGCGAACCTTGGTGGTTCAGCATGGAGACGGAAGCAGCCGCTCCTGGACTCTCGACTCGCTTGAATCGGGTCCCCAAGGCACCCGCCTGCACGTCCGTGAGGAACCAGGGTTCCTGATCGATTCTCAGGACCACCTGGCCCGTTATTACCAGTTTCCCCACGTCCATGTCCCCGGACCGCATCGGTTTTATCTGGCTTTGATAGCCCGTTGAAAAAGCTTGGAGATGGTGCAAACGGCCGCCGGCGATACTCTCATGAAATTGATAATCAAAAAATTGGTAAGATTCATACTGGAGCCTTGACATCAGGTGTTGGCTGGGTAGTTTAATATGTTTGTCGGTCGTGATGCAATTATTCTCAGCCTCTCCGACCGGCCGAAGCATCGGCTTCGATTATATGGCCTCTTCTCTGTTCCGGCCCCGTCGGCCCGTTGTCAATCGGGTCGGCGGGGTTTTTGTTTGGGCCTGACTTCGTCGGGAGTCGCAATCGCGTGTCGCAACGGACGTGGCAAGGCTCGGGATCAAAGTATACGTTTGCTTGGGGAAACCAACATTGGATACTTGATCTCGATACCGACCGCCCAGGAATTCGGGCAGCCAACCAGTCGAACGACTGTGTTCTGGCACTCGAGAGCATCGCGGCTGTCGGCCGCTCTGACCCTGATGCTTTCATCCGGAAGTCGCTGGTCGCAGTCGAATGCCTTGGGCATCGAGTGGAGGCAACCTACGCCGTCGAAAACTGGGGCGGACTGCGGGTGCGGGCAAGCTGGTGTCCAACTGACCTGGACGAAGGAATCCACCTGGAGATTCAGGTCTCGGCCTCATCGGTTGGTGAGCTGAGTGGGCTCGAGGTTTTTGTCGTCTCTCGAATGGGCGGCAACGACAACGCCGCTCGGTCGCCCGGGATCCGGGTTCAACCGCGCGATCGTCGTTCGGCGGGCTTCAGTTACGACGGCCGGATGGCAACGACCGAGCTTCGACAACTCACCACCTTGCCATTGCTCGACGTCACCACCCTGACAGACTTCTCCCGGATCGCGGTACTAGGTCCGGTCCAAACCGACGGCGTTGGGTATCTGGAACTCGCGCACTCTCACGACGTCGCCCGGCGGATCTTCCAGGGAGTGGAACGGACTGACGGGGAGGTTCCCGCGGAATACCTGATGCGTTATGGCTTGTTCGGGCACGACGTCGAGAAGGGCGTTGTCATTCGCGCCCGTATCCGCGGGCTCTGGGTTGCTGCCCATGATTTCACCGTGCAGTCTGCCTCAGCCCTGCATGACTTTCTGGAAACTCCGCTCCCGCTCGGGCCATGACGGCCAGTCAAGATCCTACCCCCAGGTCCAGCTCCATTCCGAACTCCCGAATGGCAGCCGGATCGACCAGGAAAGCCGTCCGGATGCCGGCTCGAATGAGGGATCGGGGGTGGCCGGGGTGGAATGCCAGGGGCCCATGTCGGCCAGACCCGGACAGGTCATTTTCACCTGGAGAGTGACCGGGGCATTCAGCTCGGCCTCGACGCGAAGGCGATAGACTTTCCCGCCGATGGGGCGTTCCAGACGATAGTTTACTTTACCGCATGCGAAGTTGCGGGAGATTCCGGTCTGCGGCCATGGGCCCGGGAGAATCGGTTGGAGTGTGAGCCGGCGGTCGACCGCGTCGTATTCCAGACCGCCGAGGTCGAGCATGGTATTGATGAGCATCGCGTGCAGACGCCAGGCGTTGCCGCCCGGATTCGCAACCACTCGCGCTGACTCGGGTCCTCGGCCCGTGGGCCGAAGGACCAGTCCCAGCGGCGACATCCGGGTGAGAACAGCCTCGATCATTGCGATGGCCCGGTTCCAGTACTTGCCCTGCCCGGTCTCGAGACCAAGCTGGAGCAAGTAACGCACCATCCAGAATGTTCCCAGGCTGGAAACTTCTTGCTGGGCGTGCGAGGGGCTCTGCACATTGCGATTGACGGGATTGGGCTCATAAGCGTAACGGGCCAGCACATCGTGGTCGCCGCTGACCTTCTGATTTGCCTTCAGAATGATTTGCGCGGTCTTCTGCACTCGGGGGTCCGAGGCCGGCAAGAGTCCAAATGGTACCGCCAAGGCCAGCATGCCGACCTCGAGCTTGTCGGAGCGATCGAGCAAGAAATCGGGATGCTGCGTCCAGAGATCACGAAGCGTGGAGATCTTTCGGCCGTTGAGAAATCTGCCGGATTCCGGGTCAATCATGCCCGGTGAGTCTCTCCGGCCGGCCACCGGCTCGCGCAGTATTCCCTCGTTCCAGATCCGGTCGGAGAACGCCTGCCATTGCTTGGCGGTCTCCGACCGGCCGACGAGCACGGCAAGGCGAGCCGCGGCGCGCAGACCTGCGACCACGCAGGCGTTGGAGTAGAGGAAACAGCCGAAAATCTGGTCGCCCATGCCGGCTGATGAGATCAGGTTCAGCGATTCATCCATGGTCAAGCCCGGATGACCACCCGAGTCGCCCTGGCAAACCCGCGCGGCCTGTTCGATCATCGGCCACACGCTGGAAACAAAATCGAGATCGCCCGTGTGCCGGTAATATCGCTCCAAACTCCACGGAATCATGGCTGTCTGGTCGATGGCCGGCGTTTCCCATTCGGGAACACCATCGATCGAGTACTTCTGGAACCAATAGATGAACGGTAGGTGCGACGTGCGGACCTTGTTCAGCCAGAGGAGCACACCCCGGCTAATTTCGGTGTGGCCCAGCCGCTCCATCGCGTCACCTACCCAGAGTGCATCACGCGGCCAGCAGTAGGCACTCAGGCCCCGGTCAAGGCCCGAGGCAACAGCGCCGTGCTCGGCGTCGGCATGCAACGCAGCGGCCACCGCCGACCGCCTCAGGCTCACCGCATAAGAAGCTCGTGGAAAATGAAGGTCGGGAACTGGTTCGATGAAGCGATCCCATTCCAGGGCCGTGAGCTGCTCGACCGCGTTGAGGTTGGTCTCCGGCGAACGAAACCAGGTGAGGGCGGGGCGCAACCAGTGCTTGAACGTGCCGCGATCACCGCTCCAGCCCGTGAACGCGCCGCTGACCAGAAGATCGACCGACACGGCCTTGCCGGCCGGCAGCTCGATCCATCGGTAAAGAATTGCCTCGTTCGGGCCCGTTGGCTCACAATCGACATCGCCGCGAGGATCGAGCGCCAGCGCGAACTCGATGGTCGAATCGCGTGCGAGCTTACGGTTGGAATGGCCATGTCCTCGATTGATGGCGAGCAGGGCTCGATCCTGGTCGTGCCAGCTCAGCCCGATGTCGCCAACGCCGCCATTGATCTCCGCCTGCACGTAAACAGCGATCATTGCCTGACGAAGTTCCGCCCCTTCATTCGTGATGCGGAACCGCTTGATGTACTGTCCCGGAGATTTCTCCCTGCCCTCGTTTCTGGGCATGCTCTCGCCCATGGCCACGAAATCGGTGATCAGCACGCGGATCGGGCCATGCCGCCAGGTGAGCTCGGTTGTTAACAGGTTGGTCACGCCCGAGTAGTTCTGGAACGATTCCCAGGCAGCGCGTTCGGTGAACCAATCGAGCCGGCGGCCGATTGCCAGTCCGCCCACGATCGCCCGAAAATGGGACCGGCTCTGCGGCAAGTCTCCTTCCTTGGGACGTACGTTCGAGTGCAAGCCCACGGTCGGGAAGTAGACGTCGTACGTCGATCCCCGGCCATCGACCCTGACGGTCATCATACGGTTGCCAACCAGCCCCTCGGCCGTGGCACCCAGCAGGTCGGGAGATTCGGTACGATCGGGCAGGTTGGGCCGGACGATCGAATCTTGATGGGCGCTGTAGGCGACCTCGCCGCCCTCATGCTCCGCAACCGAGCGGAAATGCAAGCGGACGCCGACTGCCTGAGGCGGAATCGGCGCATGCCAGAAGCTGTTTCCGGCCTTATTCTCGATCCAGTAGGCCGGAACGCGGCCCAGGTCGAGGTCGTCGGCCAAGATTTCCAGCCAGACGCGCTGATTGTCCTCTACGGGATGGGTGCCGATCACAGCCGCCGACCACATTCCGGCCCGGATCGGTCCTCCAGCCCGGCCTTTCGCCGCCGTCTCGATCCAGGTTGCCAGCATCGCCAGTTTGCCTCGCGTCCTCGCCGGTTCAAACGGTCGAAAGTCCCGCTCCTCGAGAAGTTTCTTCGATGAGTTCTCCGCGGTTCGGTGGGAAGCGGGTGATTGATTCTGTTCCTTTCCCGTGGCTGCGCCAAGGGGAAGGCACGGGTCGTCGCATCAATCGGCGAGGGATGCTCAACCCGCTTGCTTCAGACGTCAGAATCGCGAGAACCGGAACCCTGATCCGCCCATGACAATCGGAATACCCGGTGCGATCTAGACGAACCAGCCATCGTACAGGCAGATCCGTGGTGGCACCCGTTCCTGCTAGCCGTTCGTGGCCGACCGTTTCCGATCCTCTCCTGCTCGCGACCTCATGCGTTCCAATGTTCGGCTTTCCTAAGCCTCGCAAGCGATGTCCCTCCTGGATGTGGTCCGCTCCGGTCGCCAGGAAGCTGCAATATCCACTCGGTATCGCCTCGATGCAGCAGGGGGCCAGGACACTCTGCGCTCATGGCCAAATGCGGGACCGCGGCATTTGAGATATGCCGTATCACTATAAGCCGATTGATTCGGGCAAAAAGCCAAATTTTCTATAACCCGATCAACCAAGACGTTGTGATCAATTACCCGGTGCGATCATGGGTGTTGTCGCGATGAAATATCCAAATATGGCGCATCCTCAGTATAGGAGTCCACCACGAAGGGACGTCTGGCGGAGCAAGAGAGATGGCTAGCCCAATCAGCGAAGTTGCGAGTCCACACAATGACGTCAGTTCAGGTCAGAAATCTGCTGGACCGAAAGTGCGAATGAAACGTCGTGGCAGGCCGAAGAGCTTTCGCTCGACCCTGGCACGGGAACTATCCTGGCTCGACGATGTCCGTCGAGGCTACACCATCGAGGAAATTGCCAGACGTGAGGGTCTCGGCCGCCGGCGAATTCAGCTCGGCGTGTCGCGGGCCCGTGAACAAGGGAGTGTCAGTCGTTGCCGGGAACACGATTCGGGGCACGGGGAGCGTGAGCCGTTCGGGCAAGACAGTGAAAAATCGGGATCAATGCGCGAGGACTATTCCGTCCATGCACCCAGATTGGTGCCGCTTTTTCCCGTTGGGGCGTTCACTCCCCAGTCGACCTGCCCGCATCACGGCCCAATCCGGGCGGGCTCTTCATTCTGCTGCATGGTCTGTTCCCGCTCCGGAGTCGATGATCATCCGGCCCTGAAGCGCGATTCGCGGACCGAACCCGGTCCTGACCGAAAGGTCGACCCGGTCGTGAACGACGCAGGAGAGCGCGAAACACGCCGCCAACGTCGTCAACGGTTGAAACCAAGCCGACAACCGGACCGTGATATGGCTGCATTGAGGAAAGACGCGATGCGGTGAATTCCAGGCAGTAAGATGTAATATGGTCTTCGGGAAACAAAAGCTGTGGTCGCACGG
The DNA here is from genome assembly GCA_963797295.1 of uncultured Planctomycetaceae bacterium. Lineage (GTDB taxonomy): Bacteria > Planctomycetota > Planctomycetia > Isosphaerales > Isosphaeraceae > Aquisphaera. The sequence goes on along the minus strand of CAWCPP010000041.1, from coordinate 30,941 downwards.
CAATTCCCCGCTGATCCAAGAACTGCGACACTGCGGAGAGTTTGTTGATGTATCCGTCGTGGAACTCGCGGGCCGTTGGTCTGGGTCTCTCGGCGCGAAAACGTCGAGCTCGCGGCTCAGGCGGGGTTTTCAGCGGTCGATCTGATGGTGCGCGACCTTGTCGAATCCGGTGAAGATCCGCTGGCCATCCGCCAACGAATGGACGAACTCGGGGTGCGTGGAGGAGCGTGGCCGCTACCCGTGAACTGGCGTGGCAGCGCCGAACAGTTTGCCGAGGATCTCCGCAAACTTCCCTGCTATGCACGCGCAGCTCTCACCCTCGGTTTGCAGGGAACGGGTACCTGGGTTCTGCCGCGGATCGATCCGGCGCGATTTCCGGCCGTCAACGACGACGACGAGCAATTCAGGCGAGCCACAATCCTCCATCTGGAGCGGTTGGGCAAAATCGCCGAAATCCTTGGCGATCATGGCGGCCGCCTGGGGCTCGAAATCATGGGGCCTACGTCAGCGCGACAGTATCAGGGGCGAGACTTTGTCTACCAGTATCGTCAACTGGCCGAACACCTTGGTGAATTACGGGTCAGACACCCGAATGTTGGTGTGCTGGTCGATGCCTTCCATCTGTTTGCGTCCGGAGAGGATGTCGGGGCGGGATTCGTCTGGGGCGTTGATTCAGTGGTGTGGGTGCACGTGGCAGATTCAGCCAACCCGGATCGACAATCGCTGCTCGACCAAGAGCGTGCACTACCCGGGGAAACCGGTCTGGGCGATTGTCGGGGTCTGCTTATACGGCTCGCCAAGGAACACTATGACGGGCCTGTTACGGTCGAACCACTCCAGCACTGCCGTTCACTTCAAGGGTTGGACCCCCTGTCAACTGCTCGACGAGCGTTTGCGGCTTTGCAATCCGTCTGGCCAAGATGATCAAAAAGCACCTAATTCTGCAAGCCGCAAAAAATGGCCAACGCTCAGACCGCGAGTTCCTCAAGCGCGCCTTTGCCAGCACGCTGCGGAGCGATCTCCTCGCGATAGACTGGAACGTCGTGGGGAGCTTCGATACCAATGCGAATCTGGTTGCGGTCGATCTTGACCACCGTGATGACAATGTTGTCACCGATAACGATTTTCTCACCTAGCTTCCTGCTCAGAACCAGCATGGGACTCTCCCGGTTGTCGAAAAAACAGTGTCAAAACCTCAAAATCCCGACATTGGACAAGACACGAGAATCATACTAAAGCACATCCCGTGCCGCATACTTAGCTTCACACCACAAGGCGATATCTAAACCGTGATGGCCGTTTGTTTTCCGTATTCTTTTCCGGGTTCAAAAAAGTCCAGCATCTGATTCGATGATGTCAACCCCACAACTCTTTCTGCTATTGACTTTGTAAAAAGGGGAAGCCGGCATAGCACTTCTCTCCCTGTTGAGCCTTGTCGTGCAGTTTGGAGCAGGTTCACGAGAAAATGTGATTGAGCGTGCTTTTTCGAGCTTCTGCTCCCCTGATCTGGCTGATTGGGTCATCTATTGACCGCGAGCAGACACGTAGGCCGCACCGAAAAAATGGTACTTCACTTCCCACAAAGTCGGTAGCCGTCCGACTGATGGACTTACGATGCCCCCTGACTGAGCGCAATATGCCTTTAACGCACATCGATCCGAAATGGACGAAAACCGACGGCATCGGCCGCGACACAGTAATAGCGCACCCCGCGCAGCTTTCCCTGGACGGCGCGTGACCACTGTCCTTGCATATGAAGGTGACCATAGACGCACACGGAAACATTCGCTTTTTCGGATCGTTCCACACACGGACCTGGACGGCCGTAGCCGTCGAACGGGGGGTAGTGCCAGAGCAGGTAGAGCGGCTGTTCACGTCCGGTTCTGATGCGGGCTGCCTGTTCGAGGCTCCTGTCCAGTTCACTCAGTTCGTGATTCATGGCCGCCTTCTCTTGGGGAGCCTGGTCGTCGCGAACGGGAGCGATGCCTTTGGCCCCACAGACGACCACACCGTTGACCTCAAGCGCGTTGCCACCCACCGCCAGGAGGGATCGGCGAAGAAGAGGGCGCACTCGATCCGCGCCGTTCCACCACGTGTCGTGATTGCCGGGTGCAAGGACCTTGGTGCCCGGCAGCGCCTCCAGCCAGGCGAGATCCGGCTGCACTTCACGGTGATTTCTGGCCATGGAAACGTCGCCGGGCAGGAGGACGAGATCCCCGGGCTGGACGACCTTTTCCCATTCGACCCCAATCTTTGCAGCGTGGTCGCGCCACCGCGCGGCGTACCGCTCTCGTCTTTCGGGGCGTGCAAAGGAAAGGTGCAAGTCGGCGATCGCCCAGACGTTCATGGCCGCGACTCGCTTCCTTCCCGGGCGAAAATCGGGCTGGAATACCCCGTCAAGAGCCCGGTAGGGGCTGGGACCGGGCGAAGTCGAGAATGAACGGGTTGGTGCGTTTTTCCTGGCCGACGGTCGTGGCGGGACCATGGCCCGGGTACACGATTGTCGCATCAGGCAGGTTCAAGAGCTTCTTGAAGATGCCCGACATGAGCTGGTGGTAATCGCCGCCCAGATCGGTCCTGCCGATCGATCCGGCAAATAGAACGTCTCCTCCGATGACGAAGGGTGGATCGTAATTCTTGCTCACGAAGACAACGGAGCCCGGGCTATGGCCTGGTATCTCGCGGACCTCGAACGAGAATCCGGCGATCTCGATTTGCTCGCCATCATCCACGAGGCGATCGGGTGGGGGGCTGGTGATCGAGATTCCGAACGGTCGGCTGAGATTGATCTCGGCGTCGCCGAGCGCCCGCGCTCTCGTTGCGTCCAATGACCAGGGGTGCGTCCGGATAAGATTCTTTGAGGGCAGCGTTGCCCGCGATGTGGTCAACGTGTCCGTGAGTGTTGAGAATTGCGGCCAGGCGGAGCCCGTTTGCTTCGAGCAAGCCGAGGATGGAGCGCGTATCGAAACCGGGATCGAACACGATGGCGTCGGTTCGTCCCTCTTGCCAGAGCACGAGCGAGTTCTGGCCAAATGGAGCCGACTCCACAATCTCGATCGTGTACTTCGGTAGAGCCACCGGCGCATCTCTCCTGGAAGGTAACGGACACACAGGCCTGCGCCCGGAAGGGCGTGCACGGCTTTGGCGAAGATTCGGATTGGACGGGCCGTCGGCTCGTGGATTCGAGAGCGTGCCCGAAATCGGTTCATTCCTGCCCGCTCAATAACCGAGCATAGCGGGGCGGACAAAAAAACGCGAGAGTTCGGCTTGGCGTATGAGTTGCGTGTTAGAATAATCGTAAGTCGGCGGGTCGAGGATTTCGGGCGCTTTCAACTTCGATTCGTTCGGTCGGGCGGCAGCAGAGATACGGTGCGCGAGGGTTGAGAGAACGGTTTGCAACGAGCCACGCTTCACCGTGGCTGTTGCCCGATCGCTCCCTGCGCAGAAGTCATCCAGTTTGATTTCCAAGAAACGTTGAAAACTCGGGGCGGGAGCGCTGAAGTCATGCCGACAGACCGATGCAAAGACGGCAGTTCGCCTGACACGAGCTCAGCGATCTTCCGCACACGGGCCGGACTGGTGATCCTCGCCGGAGCGCTTTCGGCTGCCGGCGTCATGGCGGACACGCCAGGAACAGACCCCGAAGCGCATCGGCCGGAGCACGACAAAGTCACGGCGAGCACCACGAAGCCCGTCACGAAGAAGGGGAGTCTGCCGGCACAAGGGGCAGTTGCGGGCGGACCAAGGTCATCTTCGGCCGCGGCGGCCCAGCGCGTGGCTCTGACTACAGGGCTCACCGGGGCGAACTCCACGACCAAGCCGGACCATTCGGCCCTCTCGCGGTCTGCCTTATCGACGGTTGCCGCGCCGGAAGAGCCCCCGACCGCCAGAGCCGTCCGCCTGATCATGGCGTGCCAGTCGCGTTTCGGCACTGTCTCCGACTACACCTGCACTTTCTACAAACGCGAGCGCGTCAACGGCAAGCTAACACCGCTTTACGTGATGGACATGAAGGCCAGGACCAGGCCAAAGAGCATTTACTTCCGGTTCGCGGACCCCTATAAGGGTCGTGAAGCGATCTTCGTCGAGGGTCAGAATAGCGGCAAGATCCTGGCGCACGACGTGGGATTGACGAAGTTCCTCGCGGGCACTCTTGAACTCGAGCCCAGCTCGGCCCGAGCGATGGAAGATAACAGGCACCCGATCACCGAGGCGGGCATTGGCGCCCTGATCGGCACCGTAGCTCACCGCTGGACCGTCGAGCTCACCACGGAAGAGTCGGTGCTGGTCTTCGATTCCAACATGACGATCGGATCGCGCCACTGCCAGCTCATCGAGGCTCTGCACACCCGGCGTTCTCCTGACTTCCAATTTTGCAAGGTGCGGCTCTTCATCGACTCGGAGCTCAACTTACCGATCCGATTCGAGGGCTATGACTGGCCCAGGGAACCCGCCGGCCCACCCGAACTTGTTGAAGAGTACACATACAGCGACCTGAAGCTCAACGTCGGGCTCGGCGATCTCGATTTCGATACCTGCAATCGGCAGTATTCCTTCGGTCACTTCTGATCGCTCGACGCGGCGATCGATCTCTTCCGTTCAACACCTGAGATTGCCGGCCGCTGTGCTTTCCCGCACGATCGTTGGTATTGCGACAATCCTCACGATCTGCCCAGGCGGTGCCGATACAAGGGGAACGTGGGAGAGACGAGGCGTCGGTCGGCCGTTTCCGACCGATCTGGAGCAAGCCGATCACGCGTTGTCGCCGGCTCCGGCCGGTGGGTTACGCGAGATGACGGTGGAAGCGACCTTGGCAGGCTGACGACCCTTCGCTAAAATCCGCCTCGCTTCGCTGATTCGCGGTGGGGCCGATCGCCTGCATAAGTCCGACTCACCTCAATCCAGTCGTCTCCATTCCCAGGCACTTCCGCTCATTGCCGATGATGGTGACCAATGGCTGCACGGTCGGAGCGCTCGAGGGCGAGAGTGCACCCGGTCGTCCCGGATCGTTCCATGGAAGGAGGCTCGATGAGCACGGTTCCTACCCCGCTGGCCCAGACCCGAGTGCATATTCGCTGGATGATTCGCCGCGATATGCCGGAGGTCCTGGCCATCGAGCATGCGAGTTTCGAGTATCCCTGGTGCGAGGAGGAATTCCTTCGAGTCCTCCGCCAGCGAAACTGCATCGGCATGGTGGCCGAGCACGGTGAGCGAATCGCCGGGTTCATGATCTACGAGCTGCACCGAAACAAGATTCACGTGCTCGATTTCGCGACTCACCCGGAACTGCGACGCCGGGGTGTTGGCCGCCAGATGGTCAGCAAGCTGGCCGGCAAGCTCTCGTCGCAGAGACGAAACCGGATTGCCCTGTACGTGCGTGAAACAAACCTGGCGGCGCAGTTCTTCTTTCGGGTCGCCGGCTTCCGGGCGAGCGAGGTCGTTCGCGAGCATTACCAGGACTCGGGCGAAGACGCCTATAGCATGCACTATCACCTCGACGAAACGGTTCTCGATGCCCCTGCGTCGCTCAATCGCATCGCCAAGCAGCTCGGCTCGTGAGGGCTCGCGATCCGATCCTGGCCTCCCGTCCTGAAGACCATCGCTGCCACGTCAGATCCGGCCCGCGATGGTCTTCAGGATTTCGAGTCGCGTCGAGGTTCACCGACCTGCCGGAATGCATAGTGCCGCAGACACGCTTGCGGAATAATGAAACGAGGTGGCTGGGAAAGTTTCGCCAGAACTTCTCCGCAGACTGAGCACGCATTCTGTATGTACTACGCGGACCTGAAGAGCTGTATCACTCATGAGCACCATCGCGACAAGGAATAACTCGGGCGACGAGTCCGCAGACGCGCAATCACGGGCTCAGGCATCGACGGAATCGTCACTCGACGCGTTTCCGGTTCGATCTCAGTCCGGCACCGCCCACACCGAGTTTGCCTCGCGTTTGTCCCGGCTCGACCAGGTAGCCCGGCTGATCGGGTGGGGCCTTCCTTTGCTCTCCCTGGTCGCGGCAGTGCGGATCATGCTGGAAGCGGGTGATCCGTCGTCAACAGTTCCTGGAGGGCGGCCGGGAGCCGCACTCGGAGCTGTCTGGGTGCTGGGGATCTCGTTGCTCACGGCCGCGGCGGTCAGCTCGTCGCTCCGACTGATTGCCCAGTGGTTTGCACTTGCGCAGCGACGTTTGGAGGAGGAAAGCCTGCCTTCGCTGAGGTTGCTAGCCGAGCGGATAGGCCAGTTGAATGAGCGGCTGGCACAGTTGCCTGGTTCCAGCGCGGCAACTTCCCCGACCGAACCGGCGAGCCCAACGGACTGGTCGATAGAGCAGGCGCTGGCCGATGCGCGTTGGGCGTTACGGTCCGGCAACTGGGATGATGCGGCGGCGCTGCTGCGCGAGTACTCGTCGTCAGCACCCGACGACCCAAAGCTAGCATTACTGAACGAGGAGATAGAAACGGCCCGGGAGGGGGCGCGGAGCAAGCAACTGGCAGAGCTTGACGCCGCGCGGCAGGTCAACGATCCCGAGCGCGTGCTCGAGCTTCACCAAGCGCTAATTCCACTGCTCGACTCCGAGGCCCGGATATCGCTCGAGGCAGACCTGGCACCCTGGTTCTTGCGATTGATCCATAACCGGCTGAGGGCCGGCAGAATCCAGACCGATGTCGCGGTACTGGCGGGCCGAATTGCGGAGGTCTTCGGCCACACCATGGAAGGGGCCAGTCTCCGAGCTGCGCTACCAACCCTTCGCCGTAGCGCAGGACTGTGTGCCCGTTGCGGTCAGCCCTACGCTGGACTTGCCAGTGCATGCCCGGCATGTCTCGCCCAGGCGCTCTCTCCGCCGAGGCCGCCGGTCACGCCCCCGGTCGACGGAAAGAACGAGGGAAGTTCGCAAGAATCCGCTTGAGCTTGCAGGCCAGTTGTGGATTTCGTGCGTATAATAATGAGCAATTCCTGGATATCGTGCAGGTTCGATAAAGTCTCTTGATCGCCCAGCTTGACGCATCGCCGACTGTCGGCTAGGGATGAGTGTCGATTCGAGTTGGCGGCACCTTCTGCGTATCCGAAAGGAACAGGCCATGTCCTGCCGTCTTGCCCCGGTCTGGGCTTGCGTATTCTTGGCGATGGGCGGACCCTTGGCCCAGCGCAAACCCCGTTTGCCCCGGATTTGATCCCCTCGCGTACGGCACTCGCCCGGGTTGGGCTCGAGAGGCAATGGGTAGCGGTCGTCCCGCTCAATGATACGGAGCGTTTGCTCCGGATCAGCCGCAGCGCGGACCTGGTTTTCGGGCAGACGAATCACGGCTCGCTGCACACCTACGAGATGGAGAGCGGAAAACTGCTCTGGTCCGCCAACCTGGGGAAATACACACCCAATGCGCGTCCGGTCGCCGCAAACTCGTTTGCCGTGTTCGGGACCTGCGCCGACGTCCTGAGCGCCCTGGATCGAAAGACTGGCCGCCTTCTCTGGAAAAAGTCTCTGGGAACCATCCCGACCTGTGGGACGGTCTGCGATGAAGACCGTGTCATGGTCGGTACAATGGATGGCCGCGTTGATGCGTTCAGTTTGAAGGAAAAAGGGCCCAAGGGAGAGGTGAAGATCCGCACGAAACCGGTTCAGGAATGGGGTTGGAAAACCGGCGGACCGATCCACACCCTGCCCTTGTCCGCGGAGCACATGGTCGCCTTTGGAAGCAGTGATGGGCGGGTTTACGTTGCGATGAACAACGAGCGGACGTCCTTGTACCGGGTTCGCACCGGCGGACCCATTGGTGAAGCCTTGGGCGGTTACGGAACCCGAACCCTGCTCATTCCCTCGGCCGACGACAACCTCTACGCCGTCGATCTTTTGACCTCGAAAAACCTCTGGGTGTTTCCTTCCGGAGGTGCGATCGAACAGGCGCCTCTGGTTGCCGCTGAGGAAATCTATTGCATCAACCAGGCCGGCTATCTGGCCCAGCTTGATCCAGCCACTGGAAACGTGCGCTGGAGCACGCTCACTCAGGGCGGGCGGATCGAAGCCGTAGGCGGTTCGAAAATCTACCTCAGATCATGGAACAATGATCTTTACATCATTGATCGAACAAGCGGCCAGGTACTGGCCGATCCCGCGGCCACGAAGCAGCGTGCCGGGGTGAATCTGCGGGAGTTCGGCCTTTCGATGGTCAACCGTTACGATGACCGACTCTTCTTCGGGACGGACTCGGGAATGATTCTTTGCCTCCGTGAAATTGGTGCGACCCAGCCGCGGCTGCTGCGTGATCCCAAAGCTCTACCCTTCGGCTACATTCCGCCCGAAGGGTTGAAGCCGGCCCCGCCGCCCACGCCCGAACCCGAGACCCCCGCCGAGACCAAGGAGGCACCCAAGGAAGAGATGACTCCACCCGCCGAAGAGAAGCCGAAGCCGGCGCCCAAGGCCGCCGCACCCAAGGCTGCCACTCCGAAAGGCTCCACCAAGGCGTCAAGGCGCAGAGGCGCTGCCGCCAAGGCTGCCGCTGCCGCCGCCAAAGCCGAGGCCGGGGATGCGACCCCGCCCCCGTGAGCTCGAGTGTGCGTCGACAGTGCCTTCTCGTTTTGGACGCCTCTTTGGGTCATAATCTAGAAAAAAGGTTCCCCGGTACCTTGCTCCATGCCTGGCAGCAAGGTCTCCGGGGGCTCTCGTTTCCAGGCTACGACGATAGCTCACAAGACTTTTCCGCGATCAATCCGGAACCGAAACACCCATGCCCACGACTGCCCATTCGGAGATCGTCTCGGTCAAGCGTGCCCTGCTCAGCGTTTCCGACAAGCAGCGGGCTGATTGAACTTGCCCGCTCCTTGGCCGAGCAAAACGTGACCTTGCTGGCCAGTGGAGGCACGAGAACCGCGCTCCAGGCCGCTGGACTCCAGGTGATCGAAGTTGCCGATTATACGGGGCAGCCGGAGATCCTGGGAGGACGGGTCAAGACCCTCCATCCCAAGATTCACGGTGGCATCCTGGCACGTCGGAATCTGCCGGAAGATCTGGACACGCTGACCATGGCAGGGATCGAGTTGATTGACCTGGTCATCGTGAATCTCTACCCGTTCGAACAGACCGTTGCCAATCCGGCCGCATCGTTTGAGGATGCCATCGAGAACATCGATATCGGCGGGCCGTCGCTGATTCGCGCCGCGGCCAAGAATCACGCTCACGTCGCCGTCGTGACCTCACCATCGCAGTACGACTTGCTGCTCAAGGAGATCGGCACCCACGGAGGCACCACGAGCGATTTTCGTCGCAAGCTGGCCCTGGCGGCCTTCAATCAGACCGCACGGTACGACGCCGCGATTGGAGCCTACCTCGAGCAACAAATCGCCGCGGATCGCGAAGCGATGCGCCTTTCCGCCGGTCCTGGTAACGCGGTACTTCCGCGAGCGCAGCTTGCGATACGGGGAGAATCCTCACCAATCCGCGGCTTTCTATATCGAGCGCGGAGCACGAGGCCCCAATCTTTGTACCGCCTCGGTACTTCATGGGAAGGAACTCTCTTACAACAATATGCTGGATCTGGACAGCGCTTTGCGTCTGATCCGGCAATTCGCGGAGCCGGCGGCGTGCATCCTCAAGCATAACAATCCGTGCGGAGCGGCCATCGCCGCGGACGCCGCCTCGGCATTTGAACTGGCCTATGAGGGCGACCCGGTGAGCGCGTTCGGAGGAATCGTCGGGCTGAATCGGCCAGTTGACCTGGCGACGGCTCAGCGGATGGGCCAGCCGGGTCGGTTTCTCGAGGCGATCCTGGCCCCCGGCTTCGACCGCGACGCACTCCACTGGCTGACGACCAAACCGAGCTGGAAAACCAGTGTACGGTTGATCGATCTTGGCGAACCGATCGGTCCGGCCGCCCCGGCTCCCTCCGGACTGGACCTGCGGCGCATCGAGGGTGGGCTGCTGGCCCAGAGCTGGGACGCGGTCGAGCCCGAGCCTGCTTCGGGCCAGGTGGCCACACAACGATCGCCGACCGAGAACGAATTGCACGATCTCGCATTTGCCTGGCGGGTCTGCAGCATGGTCAAGTCGAACGCGATCGTCGTGGCCCGCGCGGGTCAGATTCTGGGCGTCGGAGCGGGTCAGATGAGCCGGCTCGACTCGGTACGAATCGCCGTCGAGAAAGCCGGCGGCAGGGCCCGCGGGGCCGTGCTGGCTTCTGATGCCTTCTTCCCGTTCCGCGACGGGCCCGATGTCGCCGCCGCAGCCGGTGTTACCGCGATCATCCAGCCGGGCGGATCGAAGCGGGACGACGAGACGATCGCCGCGTGCAACGAACATGGCATCGCCATGGTGCTCACGGGGCGCCGTCATTTCCGGCATTGAGTCGTCCTCTACGCTCGACCCGAGAAGACTGCATCGGGATGATTCCTGCTGAAACTTGGGCAGGACCGTGCGATAATCCGCGAAGCCGCAGCTTGCCGTCAGCCGATGCTGGCCTCTGGAGATTTAACCGATGCTGACCCCTGATGACCTGAAGATCACATCGCTTGGACGGTGCACGATCGCTTCTCCCCTGGCGCGATTCCGCGATCCCGGATTTATCCCCGACACTTCGCGAATTCGATACCAGCACAAGTGTGGCCCGGGTGTCGAAAGCCTGGACGATATCTCTTTCGAGGAATCCGGTCCCCGTGAGTGGATCTACTTCGATCCCACGCAAACGACTGCCGCCGTGGTCACCTGCGGAGGACTTTCGCCTGGTCTGAACAACGTCATCCGGTCCGTCTATTCGGAACTGGCCTACAACTATCTCGTGCCTCGCGTTCTCGGTGTCCGCGACGGCTACATGGGGCTGAATCCCGCGTCGGGGCTCCAGTTCGTCGAGTTAACACCCACGTTCATGGAGCATATTCATTACCTGGGGGGAACCGTTCTGGGCAGCTCGCGCGGGCATCAGGAGCCAGCGTGCATCGTGGACACGCTGGAACGCGAGAAGATCGATATTCTGTTTTGCGTTGGCGGGGACGGAACCCAGCGCGGGGCTTCGGTGATTTATGAGGAGGTCGTGCGCCGCGGGCTTCGCAAGTCGATCGTGGGAATTCCCAAAACGATCGATAACGATATCAATTTCGTCTACAGTTCGTTCGGCTACAACACCGCTCTCGAGAAGGCCGAGGAGGTGCTCCGCGGAGCGCACGTCGAGGCCCGGGGTGCGCCCAACGGCATTGGACTGGTCAAGCTCATGGGTCGAAACGCCGGCTTCATCGCGGCGGGTGCGGCCCTGGCCAGCCAGGACGCGAACTTCGTGCTGATCCCCGAGGTCCCGTTTCGCCTCGAGGGTGAGAATGGCTTTCTATCCAGCCTGGAAGAGCGCGTTTTGAGCAAGAACCATGCACTTGTGGTCGTTGCCGAAGGCGCCGGTCAGGATCTCATGGAAAAGGATCAGAGCCGGACCGATGCATCCGGGAATTTGCTCCACGAGGACATCGGCCTTTTCCTTCGCGATAGCATTCAGAGACACTTCAGATCGCGAAACATCCCGATCAATCTCAAGTACATCGACCCGAGCTATTACATCCGGAGCGTTCCTGCCAATACCGGGGACCGTATTCTCAGCGACCAGATGGCCCGGATGGCCGTTCACGCGGGCATGGCAGGGAAGACCGATGTTCTCATCGGCTACTGGCACAACGAACTTATCCACGTGCCCATTGCCACGACGATCGCCGAGCGCAGGCAGCTTGATACGAAGAGTGACCTGTGGACGGCCGTCATGCGGTCCACAGGTCAACCGGTGTGGTAGCGGATGATTGAAGTGACGCGCTCTCCCAAATCGTGAACGCGTTACAGCATGCCAATCGCTTAACGATGGCCGCCACCGCCTCCTCCACCGTGGCCGCCACCACCGAATCCTCCGCCACCAAATCCGCCACCGCGGATCCCGCCGCCAAACCCACTACCAAGCCCGCCACCGAATCCACCGCCCATCGGAGCGCCACGGAACCCGCCACCCATGGCACCTCCGCCCAGGCCGCCACCAGGATATCCACCATAACCGCCGCCCATGGGAGCGCCGCGGAATCCACCGCCCATGGCGCCGCCGGGCATTCCGCCCATGGCACGACCCGCGCCGGCCATTCCTCCCTGCATTCCGCCCATGGCGCCGCCGGGCATTCCGCCCATGGCACGACCCGCGCCGGCCATTCCTCCCTGCATTCCACCCATGGCGCCGCCGGGCATTCCGCCCATGGCACGACCTGCGCCGGCCATTCCACCTTGCATTCCGCCCATGGCACGACCTGCGCCGGCCATCCCACCTTGCATTCCGCCCATGGCACGACCCGCGCCGGCCATCCCACCTTGCATTCCGCCCATGGCACGACCCGCGCCGGCCATTCCACCTTGCATTCCGCCCATGGCACGACCCGCGCCGGCTCTCGTGCCCTGACTCATACTGCCTGAACTACTTCGCGAAGCGGAGTTCACGCCGTTGAATGAGGACCGGAACGATCCATTGCCCGAAGCAAGACCTGAAGCACGCGAGACCTGCCCCTGGCCGCCTCCTGACCTGCCCACTGCGCGAGAGACACTTCCGTTGCTACCGCGAGAGAACGGGTTGCCGTAGGCGTGAGATGATGGTGGAGCTTGCACGCTTCGACGCGAGGCCATTGCCCCGCCGTTCAGACCGCCTACGCCGCGTCCTCCATTGATCCCGCCGGCTCCAAAGCCCCTGCCGCCTCCAAATGCATAGGCACGTCCCCAGCCACCTCCGATACCACCGCGTCCCCAGCCACCGCGTCCCCAGCCACCCCAGCCACCGCGTCCCCAACCCCATCCGCCTCGCCCCCAGCCACCCCAACCCATGCCACCCCAACCCCAACCACCCCAACCCCAGAATGGATAACCGAAGCCGAAACCGAAGAACGGATAACCGAAGCCCAGGCCAAAGCCGAATCCGCCAAAGCCCAAGCCGAGCCCGAACCCACCATAGAACGGATACCCGAAACCGAACCCGCCGTACCCGCCGTAGCCTCCATACCCGCCAAAACCGCCGAAGCCATATCCGCCATAGCCACCCATCCCATACATGCCATAGTAAGGGTATCCATAGCCGAACCCATACATGCTGCTGAGCATTCCGCCGCAAAGGCCATACCCGCCATATCCGCCATAGCCACCATAGCCGTCATAGCCGTAATTGATCGGTTGAGCGTAGTAGGGATAGCCACTGCCTCCGTAATACGGGTAATCGAGATAGCCGTAATACCCCCCGATATTGCCGTAATTCGCGTAACCGTAAAAGCGACCGGATTCATCGTAATAGACGCCCGGGTAGCCATCGTAATTCGAATTTGGACGTCCGAAGCCCCCGTAGAGCTGGCCATACATTTCGGGTGCGACCTGAGTGTATGGCTGGTAGGTCAGGTCGTCGGTCGACTTGGCCGATTTGTCGACCTCGGCGGGCGCGAAGAGAGTTCCCCGATCCTCCAGAGTTCGATCCCAGTAACCATCCTGAAACGTCCACCCTTCGGGCTGCCGGACCCAGTGGGCAGGAACCCAGGCCCAGCCCGGCTGCACCTTCGCCCAGAAGCCTTTTTTCCAGACCACTCCATCTTTGTCCGGATAGTATTGACCGGGAATGTAGAAGCAGTCGGGGGCAGGCGGCATGCCCGGGTCGTCGTCGGGACGGTCCTTGGGAGGGCCATCCTTCCGGTAATCTAACCTGTCCGTCTTGCGATCGCTCCAGAAGCCGGAAACGCGGTACCATCCGTCCTGGTCGCGCTTCCAGTATCCGTTGACCCAGAAGCGGCCCGGCGGAGGCACCCGCCACGTTCCCGTCACCCAGACGTAATCTCTACGGCCAGCGTCCCATTCCCAGTACCCTTCGATCCACTGGGCGTTGGCGCTGGGTGGATCGATCGCGGGCCGCTCACTGATCGGAGTCGGCGGGGCCTTCTCGACGTGAACGGGGTTCCGGTCCTTGCGGGGCGACAGAAACGCCTCGTGCAACGGACCCTCGTTCAACGGGCGAACTGGCTGGTTCGCGGACTGTGCCATCCGGTCGGGATACACCGATCTTGCGTCCGCGGGTGCCTCTCCTGCTTGTTGTGCGCCGTTGTTGTCCGGGGCCACCATCGCGCCTGGACCCAGGTCCTGCGCAGCCGCGGGCAGTGGTTGTGCCGCGATTTCCGATTGCGCCGGGTCAGCCGCGTATTGGAATGGGCTCCCAAAGACCGGCGCACCGCCCATGGTCAGGAACAGACCCCATCCTAGAAAGCATCTTGGTTTCATGGCTGAAACTCCGCCACGGCAGCATCACCGGTATTTGCGAAAAGATGACCTGTTGAATCTATACGCATGCAGACAAGGAACAGTCCACAGGTTTCCGCGGGGGCCCAAGTATAGCTCCCGTTCGTTATTGTATCGCGCCGACCTTGGCTTTTTTTGCCCTGGCTCGTCTCATCGCCATTTTTCTCGGTAAGTGCGATTTGCAATAGTCGCCAGCACCGCAACGCCTGCTCACAGAAAGGGGGTCGAGTTCAGAAGATGGTCGCCGTCACGAAAAGTGGCGTGAAATGACCCGCTAGGGGGCGGATTGCCTCAAGATCGGCAGCACCGGAGTATCTGGTGGTCTCGGTTTGCACGTCCTGGGAAGGATCGCATGTTTCCGAGAACCAGGAAGTGGAACCCGGGCCTGATCTCAGGTGTGAAAGCTTGAGATAATATCAAAAACGATGTAGAGTTCAGAAGTGAACAGACGGGCCAATTGGGGCGAACCGCGGTGTTGACGAGCGATCGATGAAGGCCGAACTCGTTCCAGAAAACGGCGATCCACCAATCCCGATCACACGCGATGTCGTGGTTGTTGGCCGACGTGGCTATTGTGATGTCGTCATCGATCACTCGAGCCTGTCGAAGCGACATTGCGTGCTGGTCAAGACGGACGGACTTCTGGTTGTCCGGGATCTGATCAGTACCAATGGCACCAAGGTCAAGGGCCAGAAGGTGCGTTGGGCAGCGCTCATGCCCGATGACCGGATCACCCTGGGAAGCTACAAATTGCTCGCGTTTATCTGGGTCCGGACGAGGTCCCAGGCCCGTCCGAGCTCTATCGCTCACGGAGAGATCGCGGCGGCTCCTCGACCAGGCAGCCAGCCGGAGTCGGTCCGGAAATTCCGCCGAGGCCCTCCGGGGCGAAGTCCCCGGCGCCGTCATTCCGGGTACCTGGTCCTTTACCACTGAACCAGGAATTCCCCGAGCCCTCGCCACTGGAGATCGATGTTGCCGGCGGGGAAGGTCTGATACCGCCGCCACGCAAGTCGTCCAAACGCGACGATTACGTCCCCTCGTTCCCTGTCGTCCTCGATGATTCCGACGAGATCATCGAACTTGACTGAGACGTGCAGGTCACCAGGCGACGACGGTTTTATCGGCAGTGACGTCAAGCTGAACGACGTGATCGCCGCCATAGGATCGTGCTTGCTCGACCGCCGCCTCGCAGGCCTGGAAGAGCTGCGCGGAGGTTCCTTCCAAACCCAATGTCGCGATTCCGAAGCTCGCGGTCAGGCGAGCTCCCGTGGCGGCCTGCTCGGCAAGCGAGCCTCTCAGGTTATCGGCAACCGGCAGCGCCCAGTCCGCGGTCAAGCCGGGAAGGATGAGCGCGTAGCCATAATCGCTCACGCGGGCGGCGATGTCGCATTCACGGCACTCGGCACGAACCAGGTTGGCCACCTTCGTGTGCAGATCTTGCAGGGGCGGGTGCGAGAGCATTTCGCTAAGGCGGTCGGGATGGTCCAGCTCAAGAACCAGGAGCGAAAGTGGAAGCTGGTCGTCTCTGGCTTGAAGAACAGCAGTCGCCAGTGCGTCCTGTAAACCCCGCCGGTTTTTCAGGCCAGTCAATTCATCGTGCTCGGCCAGGCGGAGAAGATCCTCATTGGCCCGCTCGAGCTCGCGGGCACGGGCGACAAGCGCCTCTTGCGCGGTGATGATTCGCTGTGCGGTCTTGAGCGCGATCTCGAGTTCGGCCTGATCGATCGGCTTGACCAGGAAATCATCCGCGCCGGCGTTCAGACCCTGCAGTCGCTCGTGCCTGTGGGTCTTGGCGGTGAGCAAGATGATGTAAGTGTACGTGGTTTTGATCTCGGAGCGGATTCTACGACAGAGGTCCAGTCCGTTCATCACGGGCATCATCCAGTCGAGGATGAGCAGCCTCTCGGGCCTCCGTAGAAGCTGGTGCCACGCTTGCTCACCATCGACGGTTACGATAACTTCGTGCCCCATGGCCTCGAGCCGCCGGCGGAGGTCCACGGCCTGGGTTTGACTGTCCTCGGCGATCAAGATCCTCATTGAGACTGCCTCGTGAACCAGAGCTTCGTGCGGGCATACCCCTGCCCTGTTCATCAAGAAGCTTAGGGCGCAATTGGGATTTGTGCTGGAATTGTGGCCGAAGGCGAAGCCCGGCCGATGCTTCCGGTATTCCTGGACATTCCCGCGACGAGAATCAGGAAGCCAGGTTTTCGGAGGATGAGCGCAAAGCAAACCGGACGTCAGTCGCCGGTAGGTACCGAGCGACGACGTCCGGCTGGATGCGGGGTCGGGTGAGAATGGGGCGAGAGCGACCGCCGTCGCGCCGGTCGCGGCCAGGCCAACGCAGCAGGGAGTCAAAGACGCCTGAAACGGTCAACGTCCTCAGGCTTCATCGGACCGAGGGCGACGAACCTCCCGCCGGACCGGCGGGTTCAGGCGTTCGATCTGGCGTGCTTCCTGGGGTTCCAGTCGGCTCGCTTGTCGATTTTCGCGTTGGATGGCTTCGTACACCTCTTGGCGGTGTACCGAGATTTCGATCGGGGCCGCGATCCCCAATCGCACCTTATCGCCCCGAATATCCACCACGGTGATGACAATGTCATCGCCAATGATGATACTTTCGTCGCGGTGTCGGGACAGGACCAGCATCGTTCTCGGCTCCTTCCTCCTGCCAACGAGGCCCGTGACCATCCCCGATCACGTTGCCCGGGCTCTCGGTGACCACGACGGAGCTGGGGATGGTAAATAGCCAAAAACACCTTGGTGGTGAGCCACACGAGTCAGGCCGTTGCACGCAACGGGGCCAACCCATGATACAGCGAAGGGGCCGGGGCCGTTGACTGCGTTTCCAGAGGGAACCGGACGGGATACCGACTGGAAGTCAATACGAGCTGGCGGCCTAGGCGACGCACCGGGTTGAACACGAGCGGTCCCTGGAGATTGACCGTCAGGCCGCCCCCCACGCCGCGATTGAGAATAACATAAATCAGCGCGGTCCGCTCATCTTCCAGCTCCAGCGCCGTCCGGTCGCCCGGGCGAATCTCGATCCGATAGTCGGTGACGGCCAGCGGGGGTGCCACCAGGCCGAAAGCCAGGTCAGGCGCGGTCACGCTTTGCAACCACGTCAGCCCGGTCACTACCGGATCGGGAAGATGGAGATACTGGGTGTACGAACGGAACCCGAGCAGCCCTTCCGGAATCTGATACAATTCCGATTCGGAGGCCTGGATCAGACCAAAGCGGGTCGTGACAATGTTCACTTCCTGGTTACCTCCTTGAACGCCGGGCGAGGGTCTTGCCTGCTGTCGCAAGCTTTGGCCCCGCCACGACTCCGGACGATCCCGACCATGACCGAAGGTGCGCGTCCAAGATTCGTCCCCGCCAGGTCCACCCCGCGCGGCTCGGCGCGAGAAGATCGGGATTCAGGGTGATCTTGTCTGGACGGTTTCCGGTCGGCCGGGTCCGCACCACGCGGCCACGACGTATCCCGCGGATTCCACCAGCTTGGCGGCTCCGAATCCCTCGGAGAACCAAGCCCGGTTCGACCGAGCGTAGTATCGTCGCCCGCGGTCGGCGAGGCTGAGTTCTGATCGCCCGAAATCCTTGTCGCCGCGCACATAGAGATGCCTGCGCCAGTCGCTCCGTTCGTAACGGAGACGCCACGCCTCGAACCTTGCGCCAGAACTGCTGCCGCCGTACCAGCCGTCATAGACGTTAACCACTCACCACGCCCCAGCACCCTCGAAAAGACGAGAAGCAAGGACGCCTCAAGAGAATTCCTCGCGACTTGTCGACGCGGCCACTGCACTCGACAAAATGCTCATAATCCGGTGGCTCGATGAGCCGGCTTCCGCTCCATCCTCTGACAGTGCGATGGTTGCCCTCCGGCCCGGCAGACAGTACTCCGGCCGGGCGTATTCACGTTCGGTAGTTCTGTTCCAGGTCCCAGAGCCGTTGAAGCTGGCGATCGCACTTGCCGGACTCGAGCCGGTAAATGGCCATCTCTTCGATGACCTCGCCCGGGCTGAGCACGTAATCCAGGCGACCGTTCTCGGCTTCCTGAAAGACTTCTCCCAGGTGATCGGAACACGCAAAACCGTAGGTCTTCAACTCCGCGAACCTGCCATCGCTCCACCGCGCGGCAATCTTGTAAGTTGCCTGGCCGGAACAGTAGGGATGGCTGCAAGACACTTCATGGGTGTACATCAAGAGAGCCTCACGGGTGCCAGATCATGATCGTGGCGGAGAGGTGCCTCATAGTTTATCGCACTCCCAATGGCCTGCGAAGGCCCCCCTTCGTGGAACAGACCCGACATCTGCAAACCACGACGCTCCTTCCACCGCCTGGTCTTTGCTCTCTTGACGGGGTTCCGCTCGCCGTTGTCAAATCCAGGAACCTGAGCGCGTCGATGAACACGGCAACATACAGGGCCGGGAGAATCTCCTGACCGCCTTCTTGGCTCTGGCGATGATGACGGCATTCCAGGAACCGGTCGGCCCGCCGGACGTGGCCGGAACGGGGATGATCCAGGGTGTTCTGGTCGACACCAAGCGCGCTGAGGTCGCCTTCCCGGCCCAGGTCCAGCATCCCACGGGAAAACCCTGTATCGACGCCTGGGGCCAGCGCGTTCAGGCTTTCGTCGGCTCCGCTGTGGCCAGTGGCAAACCCACTGCGTTCGCGGATCACTTTGTCTTTCTGGCCGAAGTCGATGTCAAAGACATCTACAAGGGGCTCGTCGAGATTGGCCTGCAAAGCGACAAGCACGTCTCGCATGCCGATGGTCGCAGCGTTGCGGGGCGTGATTTCCTCAAGGGCGACCCCGTCGCAGTGTTCATCACCTGGAGCGAGGGCGATCGCTGGGTCGAGAAGCCTTACGAATCCTTCGTACGCGAAAAGGTGATCGTGGACGGCAAAGAGGTCGTCAAGCCGTGGACTCCCCAGTGGGTCTTTCATGGCAGCGGTGTCTTGCATAAGGAGGGCACCGGCTGTATCGCCGGCCCCTGCGACTGCCCGGGCGGCATCATCGCCGACAACCGCAACCCCATCTTCGAGCCCAAACCCACCGTCTTCTTCGACCTCTCGACGGCCCCTCCCAAGGGCTCAAAGGTTATCGTCCGGATCCGCCCCCGAACCGAGACGTCGACGAAGTGATCGGACATGTGCCCGGCTTTTCGCCCAAACCGCCTGTGCATCACGAATTGCGATGCATCCGCCAGCAAAACTCTAGATCCCGGACCGATGCCGCCGGGCCTCCAAAACCGGTTCAGAAAAGTTGAGGTTGGCGAGGTTTTTCACGCCGGGGAGGGTCTCGCTTGGCCCGTAATTTTAAATCATAAGTCCCTATTGACAAAGGCTTTATTAAATAAACCCCCGTTCCTTTCCCGCCCAACCACCTGGAACAACCCGGTTGGGGGGTAGTTGGCAGTGGTCGGGCATCTCGTACGGCTTGACGCATCAGCGCGAATCCTGAACGCAGGTGTAAAAGGTGCCTGGAACCGTTCGATGCCTGGGGAATTGTTCGATGCCCGGAACCATTCGGTGCCAGGCCCGCCCGGAACACGACAACGGCGGCATGATCGCCGGCCACCGTTGTCTGGACCTACTGTGAGTGAGGCGCGATTCCGCGAAGATTCAGCATGACTGATCCAGATGTTTCATGCTTGCGGATCCGTTTCTCCCGGTGGCATGATGAACGGCATGATCTGGTCCGTGGACCCTGCGGCGGGACGAGAGGGGCGGTGCGGTCCGAGCTCGCATTGGCAAGAGACTGGCTAGCTGTTCACGAGGATGTGATGACTGACCCGGTTCGCACCCGGACAAACTGGTCGATCGTGAAGCGGTGGGGCCCGCGCGTTCTCGGCGTGGGTCTGATCGCCGGGCTGATTGGGCTTGGCTTCGTGGCGGTCCGGTTCGCTCGCAACGAATCCAGACGAGATCAGTGTGTCAATAACTTGAGACAGATTGGGCTGGGGCTCTCCTCTTACCAGTCCGCTTTTCAATGCTGTCCGCCGGGTGCGGAGCCGAACCAGCGGCTGGAACCTGCCGACCGGATGAGTTGGCAGCTCGGCCTGCTGCCCCAGATGTGTTGCCTCAATTGCTGGGGCCTGGACGACTGGTCCGACATCGATCATTCCGCCGGGTGGGATGCCGGCCCCCAGCGCAAGTTCGCCGTCCTCCCGCTTGAACCGTTCGTTTGCCCGTCGGCCTACGAGCCGGCATCGGGGACACATTCGATCGACCACTACCTGGACCGCTCGCAGTTGACCGAGCTGGTTCCGGCGACCTACATCGGAATTGCCGGGCTCGGCAAGGACGCGGCCTGGCTCAAGGCCAGAGATCCGAAAGCCGGCGTATTCGGCTACGATCGCATCACCCGCCTCGAGGAGCTTCGGGATGGTGCATCGTCGACGATCGCCGTCGCCGAGACGTCAGATCTCCAGAGCCCGTGGACCTCGGGAGGCCCCGCGACGGTGCGTGGCGTCGATCCGACGCGCCAGCCGTATATCGGCCAGGGGCGGCAGTTCGGGGGCAACCATCAAAACGGTGTCAATGTTCTGCTCGCGGATGGTGCGGTCTGGTCGATTCGCGCAGCGATCACTCTCTCAGCTTGCCACGGCTTCGCGGCATTGTCGAGTCTGGGCCTGCACTCTTGCAGCCAACGATTGACGATGGTGGCCCCTATCGGTGCCGATTGTGTGGGTGGGCCTCATTGTGCTCTTGCACCAGCTCAAGGGGCTCAACCTCAGTGGAAGCAGGATCACCGATGCGGGGTTGAAACACCTGGAAGGTCTGACCGAGCTGGAGCACCTTTTTCTCGAATACACCGCGATCTCAGACGCCTGCAAAGGATCATTGAGGAAGCTCGATAAGTTGATGTACATTCTGTTGGGCGGCACGAAAGTCACGGAGCAAGGTACGCACGAACTGCGGAGGAAGCTGTCAGACCTTCAATTGGAATTACACTGAGAGTCAACCTGGATTCAGAATATGGGCATAGGAGCCGCTCATTGATGTGCCGACATGCGGTTCCGGACGGTCCAGATTGCCGCAATAGGCAAGACTGGATTGGTCGTCAAGGTGGCGAAAAATGGGGTTGGCTTTTCAACTTGATGCCGCCGATCCGTTGTGTAAAGGGCGCGGTGGCGTGTGCCGGCAAACCGCCGGCTACTTGAGACTTGAAGCGAAAGGCGCGAGGCCGTCATGAGAGTTTTGGTTACCGGGGAGCGCCGGTCATCTCGGCGAGGCCCTCGCCCGAACCCTGAGGGATTTGCGCCATGAGGTCGTCGGCCTCGACGTGCTCGATTCCCCCTTCACAACCGACGTCGGCTCGATCATCGATCGCTCGGTGGTGAAGCGTTGCATGGCCGGCGGCACGCGGTCTTTCACGCCGCCACACTGCACAAACCCCACGTCGCCACGCACACCCGCCAGGACTTCGTGGACACCAACGTCACGGGCACTCTCAACCTGCTGGAAGAGGCCGCCGCGACGAGCGTCGCGTCCTTCGTGTTCACAAGCACGACCAGCGTTTTCGGCGATGCTCTCCACCCGCCGGCCGGGGTCCCCGCCGCCTGGGTGACGGAGGACGTCGCCCCGGTTCCGAAGAACATCTACGGGGTGACTAAAGCGGCGGCGGAGGACCTCTGCCAGCTATTCCACAGGAACCAACGTCTCGCTTGCCTCGTCCTCAGAACGTTGCGCTTCTTCCCTGAGCAGGACGACGACGGGCGCGTGCGGGACGAATACCCGGATGGCAACGTCAAGGCGAACGAATACCTTTACCGAAGGGTCGACATCCAGGATGTCGTCGACGCCCATCTCCTCGCTTTGGAGCACGCGCCGGCGATCGGCTTCGGTAAGTACATCATTAGCGCAACCACGCCCTTCCTGGCCGACGACCTGCCAGACTTGCGCAGCGACGCGCCGCGGGCTGTTCGACGTCGCGTCCCGGAATACGAGGCCGAATATCAGCGCAGGGGCTGGAGAATGTTCCACGGAATCAGCAGGGTGTATGTCAACCAGCGAGCTCGGGACGAGCTCGGTTGGAAGCCTCGATTCGATTTCAAGTTCATCCTCGATCGTCTGGCTGCGGGGGAGGATCCGAAGAGCCCGCTAGCGCAGGCCATTGGATCGAAGGGATACCATGCCGGCGTATTTTCTGACGGCCCATACCCGGTGGAATAGATTTTTTCGGCCGACTGTGAGTAGCAGGGGCACTCATAATTGAGATTTGTGGGCGTCCCCAAAGGCCTTGCGGACGTTCAGATCTCTTCGCGAAGATCGGAGCAAAGAACAGGCCCAGAGACGAAATCGATGTCGGACCGCCCATAGAGAACGATGGCCTCGGGACTGGCCAGCGTTGGCGTTTCATCTCGATGCAGCAGGGGCCATCCATCGATCGGAGCGAAGAAATCTGTGGTGGCGCCGATTCCGCGATTCCGAGTGTCCGCGTGGGGCTGGTAACAATCAAGATTTGTAGGCGATCCCAAACGTCTTGATCGATGGCCCTAGATATCCAGTCTATCACCGGCGTGTCGCCTTTGCCGCATGTGGCCGGTAGACTTTTCTTTTATGTCCGAACTCTCCTACCTTCTGGAGGCCACTGCGGCCGGCGACCGCCAAGCGGCGGCCGACTTACTTCCGCTCGTTTACGACGAGTTGCGAAAACTCGCCGCCGCGAAGATGTCCGCTGAGAAGCCCGGGCACACTCTGGACGCGACCGCCCTGGTGCATGAAGCCTACATGCGGCTGATCGGCGACCAGCAATTCTCCGGCAGAGGGCACTTCTTCGCGGCCGCGGCCGAAGCGATGCGGCGTGTGCTGGTCAACCACGCCCGCGATCGGACCCGGCTGAAGCGAGGTGGCAGGCGAAACCGGGTCGATCTCGACCGGCTCAACTGCCCGGCTGCCGCCTCCGAAGACGACCTCGTCGAGCTCGACGACGCCCTCAACCGACTGGCCGTCGAGTTTCCCGTCGCAGCCGAGCTGGTGAAGCTGCGGTTCTTCTCCGGCATGACGCTCGGCGACGCGGCCGACGCCCTCGGTCTGTCGCGCCGCACTGCCGACCGGCAATGGGCTTTCGCCCGGGCCTGGCTCGCCGACGCGCTGGCTGGCGGGTAAGCCGAAAGGTTTTTTTTTAGGTTCGTTGGCGTACTCAGGGGCCGAACGGGGCATTGAGACGGTGGCCCCTCTCACAGGAGACGAACCAATGCCCGATACCGACCCCCGTCTGATGACAGTCTTCGCCGATGCCCTCGAAAGGTCCGACCCGGCCGCGCGGGCCGCCTTCCTCGAGGGCGCCTGTGGGGATGACGCCGGCCTCCGTCGCCGGGTCGAAGCGCTGCTTGCCGCCCACGACGGGGCGGGGCGGTTCCTGGAAGGCGACCCCACCGGCGTTGCCGATGCCACCTCGCCCGAAGCCGTGGCAACGACCGCGGCAACCGACGCAGAACCGCGTCTGCACGCGGAGCTGGCGACTGCGGAAGCCCGATCGGCCGGCGTCGGCTGCACAGTCACCGTTACCTCGAGCTCCGAGCGCGCGGGCGAATCCGGTCTGGGCCAGGTCATCGCCGGCCGGTACGCGCTGCTCGAAGTCCTCGGCGAGGGAGGGATGGGTACCGTTTACCGGGCCGGCCAGACTGCGCCGGTCAGCGCGAGGTGGCGCTCAAGCTGATCAAGGTCGGGATGGACTCTCGTGCGGTTCTGGCACGGTTCGATGCGGAGCGGCAGGCGCTGGCTCTGATGGACCACTCCAACATCGCCCGCGTGTACGACGGCGGCACGACCGAGAGCGGCAAACCATTCTTTGTGATGGAGCTGGTCCGTGGTGAGCCGATCACCGAGTATTGCGACCGCCTTCGACTTCCGGTGCGGGCCCGGCTGGAGTTGTTCGTCGCCGTCTGCCAGGCCGTGCAGCACGCCCACCAGAAAGGGATCATCCACCGCGACCTGAAGCCGAGTAACGTGCTGGTCACCGAGGTGGACGGACGACCAACGCCGAAGGTCATCGACTTTGGGGTCGCCAAGGCGACGGAATTCAGCCTCACCGACCAGAGCCTGGGAGACACCGGGGCGATCGTCGGCACACCGACGTATATGTCGCCCGAGCAGGCCAACCCCTCGTCGATGGACATCGACACCCGGACCGACGTCTATTCGCTCGGCGTGATCCTCTACGAGTTGCTGGCGGGTTCGCCCCCGATTGACGCGAAGCAGTTCAAGCGGGGCGCGCTCCTGGAGATGCTTCGGATGGTACGGGAGGTCGACCCGCCGAAACCGAGCACCAAGGTCAGTACGGCGGAGGCCTTGCCGAGCATCGCGGCCAGTCGCAACGTCGACCCTGCGCACCTGAAGCGCGCGCTCACCGGGGATCTCGACTGGATCGTGATGAGGGCGCTGGAGAAGGACCGCAGCCGGCGTTACGAGACGGCCAACGGATTCGCGGCCGACGTCCTGCGGCACCTGGCGAACGAGCCGGTGGTGGCCGCCCCGCCAAGCCGCGCTTACCGGCTGAGGAAGTTCGTGCGGAAGAACCGGGCGCCGTACTCGCCGCAAGTCTGGTGCTTCTCGCTTTGGTTGCGGGAATGGCCGGGACGACATGGGGGCTGATCGAGGCCAAGCGGGCACAGTTTCGCGCCGAGGCCGGAGAACAGCTCTCGGGCGATCGGCTCGTGGAGGTCGTTTCCGAGAAAAAGAAAGTCGAGGAGGAGAAGAAGATCGCCCAGACGGTGCGCAACTTCCTGCAAAACACGCTGCTGGCCCAAACAGATACGCGGACTCAGGCCAACACATTGTTGAAAGCCGGCGAGTCCTCTTCCGGGGCGACGCTGAACCCGACCATTCGCGAACTGCTCGATCGTGCCGCCAAGACACTGGCACCGGACCGTATCGAAGCGAACCTTCCGAAGCAGCCCCTGATCCAGGCCGCGATTCTGCAAACGGTTGGCGCTACCTATCGCAATATCGGCGAGCCACAAACTGCGATCGACTTCCTGAAACGCTCCGAAGCGCTTCGCCGCCAACACCTCGGCGCCGAACACCCGGAAACGCTCAATAGCAAAAGCATCCTTGCCATGGCCTACTTTGATGTCGGCAAGCTCGACTTGGCCCTGCCGCTTTTCGAGGAAGTGCTCAAGCTCTGGAAAGTTACGCTAGGCCCCGACGATCCCCAGACGCTCAGGGGCATGGGCCACCTCGCCTCGGCCTACGTCGATGCCGGCAAGCTCGACCTGGCCCTGCCGCTTTTCGAGGAAACCCTCAAGTTCCAGAAAGTCAAGCTCGGCCCCGACCATCCCGATACGCTCATGGGCATGAGTAACCTCGCTGTGGCCTACAACCGGGCCGGCAAGTTCGACCTGGCCCTGGCGCTCGATGAGGAGACGCTCGGGCTCAAGAGAGCCAAACTGGGCCCCGACCATCCCGACACGCTCATGAGCATGAACAACCTTGCCGGGACGTACTGGAGCGCGAACAAACTTGAGAAGTCGATTCCTCTCTTCGAGGAGTCGCTAAGAAAAATGGAGAGCAAGCTCGGCCGGGACCACCCGAGCACGCTCTTGATCGTGGCGAACCTGGGAGTGAACTACAGGGACGCGGGCCGCCTCAAGGAAGCGATTGCGCTGCTCGAAGAAGCCTATCGGGCCGTGCAGAAGCATCCCAACCTGCGCTGGGTGGGAGAGGCGTTGCAGGAGGCTTACGCGAAGGCGGGCGAGGACGCCAAAGCAGCGGAATTGTTTCGGGAACGGTTGGCCGAGGCTCGCGAGAGGCTTCCCAAGGACAGCCCGCAACTGGCCCAGCAATTGGCCTCGCTTGGCCTGTCGCGGCTCGAGGCCAAAGCCTTTGCCGTAGCCGAACCGCTTCTCCGCGAGTCCCTGCCCATCCGTGAGCAGAAAGAACCCGACTACTGGAAGACCTTCGACACAAAGTCGCTGCTGGGCGGGGCGCGATTGGGCCAGAAGAAGTACGCCGAGGCCGAACCGCTGCTGCTGGCCGGCTACGAGGGGATGAAGCAGCGGCAGAAGACCATCCCGCCACAGAGCAAGGTTCGACTCCTCGCGGCCCTCGATCGGCTGATCGAGTTGTCGACCGTGACCGACAAGCCGGACGACCTGAAGAAGTGGCAGGCAGAACGGGCGAATTACGAGGAAGCCTCCCCGCTTTCACCAAAGAAGCAATGAAAAGAGCCGGGAGCAGGGCAAAACAACAGCCAGATAAAGGACAACTGGCTTCAGAGCGAGTCGGCGTTCGTCCTCCATCGCTACAGTTGCCGCACCGAACTCTGAAAAGAAAGAAAAAAGGGATTAGACGGGGCCATCCATTTACTCGAGCCAAGTGCGAAACTCCTGGTACACAGGGCTGCCAGACTTGACAACACGGCGGGACCATCCAGACGCCACGGCTTCAGGTTCTGCAGCGTTCAGGGATGAGGATTTCGTGATGTCGGTGGCCCCGTTCGGCCGCCCATTTAGCGGAGGCCGGTTGGCCGCAATCAGATCCTTTGCGGCTGGTCATCGGCGGACTTCGACATCGGTCAAGGGTCGCCACGGGTCGGTCATAGAGTTTGCGATCGATTGCTCCGTGTGGTCTGCCGTCTGCTTCGGCGTATGGGTACACGAAGAAGTTCAGGGTAATAGGGGCCATCCATCGATCGGAGAGGAGTGGTGGGGCCCACCATCAATCGGAGCGACGGGATTTGTGGGTGGCGACGATTCCGCGATTCCGATTGTCCGGGTGGGTCTAATAGTAATCGAGATTTGTGGGTGGCACGAAAGTCGATCGATCGGCGCGCGAACTACTGTACGTTTACTCTCAATGAACCGACACCCCGCCCTTGGTGACCGATTTCTTCATGAGGAACACCAGCGGCAGCGCGGCCAGTGCCATGAGCGCGAAAATGTAGAAGATGTCGAGGTACGCCATCTCCCGGGACTGGTTGTGGACCATCTGCGTCACCATGCCCATGCCTTGCTGGTCGGCGACGGCCTTCGTGACCCCGCCGCGGACCATCCGGGTCTGCGAGAAGTAGTCGGTCCACTGGTTGACATACGGGTTAAGCGGCGTGACGCGCTCGGCCAGTCGCAACTGGTGGAACTGGGTGGCCGGTCGACCATCACGGTGACGATCGCGATGCCCAGGCTGCTCCCCTCGTTGCGGAGCATGTTGAAGATCCCGGTCGCATTGTTCACCTGGTTCTTGGCGAGATATTGATAGGCGGCATTATTCAGGGGCACAAACAGCATGCCGACTCCTGCCATCTGCACACACCGCGGCGCGATGAACATGGTCGGCGAGGTGTAGAGATCCAGGTGCGCCTGCCAGTAAGATGCGACGGCCAGGCAGATCAGGCCGAACGGGATGATATAGCGGGCATCCACTTTGCGGCCCAGCAGGAACCCGACGATCGGCATCATCAGCATGGTGAAGAACGCGGACGGCGAAAGCATCAGCCCGGGCGGAATGCGTCGTACCCGAAGAGTTCCTGGAGCATCTGCGGTGTGTCGACATTCGACCCGTAGAGCACGGCGAACGAGATGTAAATGATCAGCCCGCAAGCGAGGAAGTTGCGCTCGCCCAGAAGGCGAAGGTTCACCATGGGGTTGGGGTGCCGCAGCTCCCAGATGACGAAGGCGACCAGCCCGATGACCATCGCGACGAAGAAGGGCTGGACCCGCCAGAAGGGGTCGCCGAACCAGTCCCATTCCTGGCCCTTGGCGGAGAGTACCTCGAACGAGCCGAGCCCGATCGAGACCAGGATCAAGCCGACGTAGTCGACCTTGAGGCCGTGCCTCCAGTTCTTCCGGACCTCCTCATCCATACCCGGCGGATCCCGGACGATGAAGCTGGTTAGAACGAGCGAGAAGATGCCGATGGGGACGTTGATGTAGAAGATCCAGCGCCAGGAGTAGTTGTCGCTGATGTATCCGCCCAGCACGGGGCCGAGGATCGGGGACGACGACCGCAACGCCGTAGATGGCCATCGCCATGCCCAGTTGTTTCTGTGGGAAGGTGTCGACCAGGATGCCCTGCTCGGAAGGTTGAAGCCCGCCGCCGCCGAGCCCTTGGAGGATCCGGAAGAGGATCAGCAATTCGATGTTGGGCGCAGCGCCGCAGAGGGCGGAGCTGATCGTGAACAGCAGCACGCAGGTCATGTAGAACCGCTTGCGGCCGAGCAGCCCCATCAGCCATCCGGAGAGCGGCAACACGATCGCATTGGCCACGAGGTAGCTGGTCAGCACCCAGGTCGCCTGGCTCCGGCCGACGGAGAGTCCGCCGGAGATGTACGGCAGTGCAACGTTGGCGATCGAAGTGTCGAGCACCTCCATGAAAGTTGCCAGGGTGACCGTCAAGGCGACGAACCAATGGTTGACGGGCGCCTGGATCTTGGGCCCCTGCCCGCTGCCATGGGAGTCGCCGGATGACTCGCTCATGACCGGGGCGACTCCTCGGCTTGCTCCCGGTTCCTCGGCTGCGAGCCGGCCGGACCGCCGCCCGTGTCGGCTGGCCTCAGCCTCCCGTAGGTACGAAGCCGATCCCCGGCACCCGGGCCGGTCGGCCGTTCCTTGATCCGGACGTGGGGCACGACCGACAGCCCGGCGAAAAGTGGCGTGTCGTCGGGGTTCGGTTCGGTGAGCTCGATCCGCACCGGCAGGCGCTGGGTGACCTTCACATAGTTCCCCGTGGCGTTTTCAGGAGGCAGCAGCGATTGAGACAGCCCCGTGCCAGGGCTGAAGCCCGCGACCCGCCCGTGGAAGGTCCGGTGCGGGTAGGCGTCGACGTGGAGGTCAACGGGCATGCCGATCCGGATATCGTCGATCTGCGTCTCCTTGTAATTGGCGGCGACCCAGACATAGGTGGGCCGGATCGAAAGCAGCGTCTGCCCCGGCTCGACGCGGTTCCCCGGATTGACCTGGCGGTCCTGGACGTATCCGGCGACCTCCGATCGAATCTCGGTCCACCGGAGCTGCAACAAGGCGTTGTCGAGCTGCTCCCGAGCGCGGGTCACGGAGGCGGTTGCTACTTTGACCGCCGGGGCCGCATCGATGACTTTCTCCAGGCCCTCGCCGGCCGACCGGTCCCCCTCGGGGCGCAGGAAGTCGTCGAAAGCCTTGGCCTGGGCCGCGTCCTTCGGGTCGAACGGGATGCCGACCTGCGCCAGGCTCGAGGCGATGTCGCTCACCGCTGACTGGACGGTCGACTGCTGGGTCTCCAGCTCTTTCGGGATATTCAGGGGATCCTTATAATCCGGCGGCAGGCCGAGCTGGCGCGGGTCTCCTGGAGTGCCTCCCAGGCCTCCTTCACCCGCTCTTCGGCTACCTTCAGGGTGTTGTCCCGCTGGTCGAGTTCGGACTGGGTGGCCGATCCGCGCTTCACGAGTCCGTCGATCCGCCGCTGATCGACCTCGGCGAGCCAACGGCTCGACTGCTGGGCCTTGAGCGTGGCGAACTGGGCTTTCAGAGTGGCGATCTGCCGCCGCAGGGTCTCCTGCGAATTCTTGCGGCGGTAGTAGGCTCACGCGCCTGGGCGATCTGGGAACGGACCTGGGCCTGCGACTGCGTCACGTTGGCCTCGGCCTCGCGCAGCCCCGCCCTGGCCTGCGCCGCGGCCACGTCGAACGGCTCGCGATCGAGCTTGACCAGGAGGTCGCCGGGCTCGACTCGATCGTTCTGGTCGACCAGCACCGCGGTGATCACGGTCTCGACCCGTGGGCTGACGTAGGTGATGTGGCCCTGGACGAAGGCGTCGTCGGTTGAGACCGACTCGAGCTCGTATCTGGCCCAAGGCACCCCCCAGTACCAGCCGGCGCCGAGGATCGCGGCGATGATCATGCCGATGACGATCCAGCGTCCCCAGTGCCGCTTCGGCTTCTCGGGCTTGGGGAACGCGGGATGACCCTCGCTCATCAGCCTCGTTCCGCCCAGGTCGGCGACCACCTGGGAATCGATCGGGGATATCATCGACCCGTTGCTACCGACGTGATACCGATCCCTCCACGCCGAATCGTTGCCTTCGTGCGCAGGGTCTGTCTCCTGGCCGGTGCCTTTCTGGGCCGACCCGTTCTGCTCAGCCATGGTTTATCCCTCGGTCTACCCGGACTCAGGTCTCGATCGCGTCGTCGTGCAAAGGAAGGACCTTGAGAATGCCCGAACCAGGAGTGGGAGGGGTGCTCCGGCGCACCGGGCAGGTGAAAGCTCCCAGAAGGTCGCTCATAGAGCAGTCGACAGCAACAATTCGATCTTTTCGAAAGCATCGCATACGGCGTCCTGACATCTCTTTTGAGGAATTTAGCAACCGGTGTGCCAAGAGCCGACCGCCGCACAGACCGGGCTGACGCGATTAATGAGTACGGTTTCACGGAAGTGAGGATCGTGATCGGGAGGGCGAGGCTCTGTGCTGACTCGTACGAAGTGCTGGCTCGCCCTCAAGAGGGGATTCCCAAGCCCATTCTTGGTAGCGTAGCACCAGGAATATGATGGGCGGGGCTATGGGGCCATCCACGTTCTCAGGCTTGATGGGAAAGCCGGCAGGCAGGGCAGCGCCAGCCCCGTTCGGACTCCGCGCGACGGATCATGGGCGGGCTCCGAACTGCTCAAGGGCTGCCGCTGGTCGGTGAACGTGAGTTTTCGGTCGATTGCTTCGTGTGATCTGCCGTCGACTTCAGCGTATTTGTACACAAAGAACTTCAGG
>CAWCPP010000040.1:0-691630 GCA_963797295.1 uncultured Planctomycetaceae bacterium | reverse complement strand
GAGCAACCCGACTCTCCGGCTTTGAATGCCTCCCGAGGCTTTCTTGCGATACATGGACCGATGCACGGGCATCGCCACCCAGAATCGCGGGGCTTCCTTGATTCATCACCAGAGCCGACAACAGCTTGCGGCCTTCCAGAGGGCCGAACAGTGACGGGAGAAACGACCGATCTCGCCGTTGAATACCGTGGATCGATCGCCGGAACAGGCCGCGAAGGCCTTCGAGAAGCCACCGATGAGTTGATTGCATTGACAGAAGGCTCAATTGATGTCGATCGGGATGTCAAGGAGTTGTACCTGATTTCCTAGATTGAGCATTCCCTATAGTTTTCAGAAAGGCAAGTATTTCGGGCTGGAGGTCGCGTGAAGGCGTGGTTCGCACTTCGGTCTCGAAGCCATGCCTGGCGCCATCGACGAGAATCAAACGATGAAGGACGCCGGCTTGCTTGAGCCTCTCAGCCATTTGCAAGGACTGGTCGAGGGGTACCCATGAATCTTCTCTGCCGTGGAGGAGCAGCATGGGAGCATCGTCCGCCGATACATGGTTGATCGGGGACGCGTCAGCCGCCCGGTCGCGAAATCGCGGCTGATCCTCTCCGAGGAAGATGCGGGTGGGATCATGACTCAATCCGCGACGAGCCTCGGCCAGGCGGATCAGGTCGCTTGGGCCATAAAAGTTGACGACGGCACAGACCGTGTCGGTAGCGGTCAACTTGGGGAGAGTGCCCAGGAGTGCGGCGAGGTGGGCCCCGGAAGATTGCCCGAGAGCGACTATTCGATCGGGATCGACCCCGAGTACTTCGACGTTTCCACGGATCCCCGCACGGCCGCGCGGAGGTCGGCGACTGCATGCGGCCATCCCGGACTTCCGGGCCGGGCGAGTCGGTAGTCGACCGCGATGACAACGTACCCGGCTTGGGTCAGGCGGGAGACCATCGAACTTGAGGTCCGGGGACGGAACGACCGTTTCGAGCCCCCGACCCAGCTCCCGCCGTGTATCGCGAGAATGGCGGGACGCCGCAGGCCCGGCACCGCCGGCAACGAACTGCCGGGAGGTACGTAGATATCGAGCGTGGACTGGTCGTGGTCGAGGGTCTGATAAACGACGTCTTCCAGCGCGAGTATGCCGGCAGGCCCCGTGGAGATCGCCGACGCTCGGTCGGAGGCCTTCGAGGTCCACAACGTGAGTGCGGCCAGGGCGAGCCACGCTGCGGATCGGACGAGGTTTGAGGACGTGCGGATCGGCATAGTGATCGGGTCGATAGTGAGATGGGTGTCCGGCAGACGACAATGGATTCCAGTATCGGTTCAATCCCCGGCAACGGACCAGACAGAGCCGGTCGATTCCTCGGGCTTCGAGGGTACAATCCTCAGTGGCGATTGAGCGGCCTCGAGTGTCGCTTCGGTGAGCCTCATCCTGTTTTCGAGGTTAGGCCGCCCTCCGGCGGATCCAGGACCGACAACGGTTTGGAGATACCGATCCATGAGCGTTGAGAAGCCGAAACTCCCCCTCCTCGAACAGCGCGAGATCAAGGCGCGGATCGTCGGACCACTCGTCAGGGCCTTCGCGAAAGAACTGGGCGAGGAACGGACGCTTGAGATCGTCGCCGGCGTGATTCGCAGTCTGGCCCGCGAAAGCGGGGCCGACCTGGCCAGCCTGCTGGGCGAGCGGACGCTGGATGTCTTCGCCCGGTCGCTCGATCGATGGCGAGAAAACGGCGCGCTCAAGCTCGACCTGCTGGAGCAATCGCCGACGAGGCTGTCATTCAATGTCACGCGGTGCCGTTACGCGGAGATGTATCGCGCACTGGGGCTGGCCGATCTGGGAGCCAGCCTTTCCTGCCACGCGCGATTACACACTGGCCCAGGGTTTCAACCCCGCGATCGAGCTGACCCGAACCCAGACCATTATGGAAGGCGCACCGTTCTGCGATTTCCGCTTCCGACTGTCGGGATCGAATCCATCCGTCGAGGCGGGCCAGCAGGAGACGACCGCCCAGGCGGATGTCGGCTCTACCGGCTCGCCGCTACCCGGGCCTTGACCGCTTGATGACCCGCCGGGTTGACTGCGGCGTCGGTCCGGCCGCCGATCGTGAAATGGCACGGAGGCCCGAGGAGGACCTTCCAGACGGCCTTCTGGCTCGGGGTCAGCACGGCGTAGGCTTCCCCTGAGGAATTGCCGATCTCCGATGGCGTCAACGTGCCCTGGGTGAGACGCTTCGACTTGAGCTGATTGATCACACGATCGATGGCCTTGCTCTGCTGACTCGTCAGATTCAGCCGAGTGATGACATGAGGACGAGTCATCGCCGCGGCGCCTTCCCACTGGAAATTCACCTGATAAAGCCGCTCGATTTGCTTCTCGGTCAGGTTCTCGCTGAGCCAGCGGATCGACTCTTCATCGATGCGACGACGATCGTCCTCGGCCGCCCGGCCTTTCTTGCCTCGTAAGGTCCTTGCTTGCTCCATCAGGCTCGCGATCGCGGTGCGGACACCGGAGACCTGTCGTGGCTCGAGCTGCAGCTCGACCTGGACGTCGGGACGGGTGAGGAGCAGGATCGGAGAGATCCGGCTTCCGAAGGACTCATCGGGAACGGTGAATTCCGGCGAGGGGTTCTCGGGGCCCGCGGCGACGAGGGCCAGGACCAGCAGCAAGCCGACCGGAGCCATTGCCAATCCTTGACGCATCATCCCGACCTCTCCTCCTTGCACCCCTCGACCACACCCGTCATTTCGCTGAAGGGTGGCGATGGCGGCAGTCCTTATACGCGGGAGCAGGAAGACTGGGAAGCCCAACCATTCTGACTGAATGACTCGGCGCGCAACACGAGACGGCGTTCGATCGACGATCAAAGTCGATCCAGCCCCGTCTCGTGGAGTTGAGAGGCAACGAATCTCTCAGGGCGATCGTGTCCATCGTCGGCCACCCAGCGAGAGGCGACGACGTAGGTCGATCATTGTCCAGTCCGCGTTCCGCCGCCAGACTCTTCTTCTTGGTGGTCTTGGCCGCGGCGGGAGCGGTCACCTTCTTGGTACCGTTGCCGGTCGAGCCCGTCTTGTTTTTCGTCGCATTCCCATCAGCCGCATTCTTGGATGCATCGGCTTGGTTATTTCCGCCGTTTCTGCCGAATCCTCGGCCCGGGCCTCCCTGGATCTTGGAGAGGTCGAAGGGGGCACCCAGCAACTTCTTGTAATTGGCATCCTGCCGCTTGCCCAGAGTCCGTGGACGGCGGCCATCAGTTGGGCATCCTGCTTCTCATTCTGGGCTTGCAACTCGTCCATCTTTTCCTTGACTTCCGGCTTCTCCATGTACGCTTTCATGGCTTCCTGGACGGCCGGATCACTGAAGTTCGGGCCATTGCCGCGGCCGCCCGACCATTATTCCCGGCATTCCCATTGCCATTCGCGCCCGCATCCGCGGGGTGGGGGAAAGCGGCTCTCATCAGGTCGAATCGGGCCCTGCCCTGTTCGCGACGGGCCTGGTTACGCCCGTCATCAGTTCCTGGAGTTGCTCGACCTGTTCTTCCGACAGGTTGAGCTTCTCGATCATTTCCGGTTGGAGGAGTGCCGACGGTCCTTGGAGTTGGAGTTGGATCTGCTTGAGCCGACCATATGCAGGGGTGCCAATGATCTTGACCAGGCTTTGCTCCGCAACCTGCTGCAACTGATTCATCGCTTCGCGCATGGCCGCCCGCTGCTCTTGCTGGATCGCCCGCTGCTCTTGCTGTTCCGGTGTCAGCGGCACCGATGTCCGACTGCTGCGGGACTTGAAGCCGATCCAGATGCCGAACATGGACATGGAGGAGTTGTTCCAGGGGCGGCGGGCTTTCACCGAGGAACAGTGGATCGACGTGCTGCTGCGCTCGACCGGCATGGAGCCGACGAACTTCACCGAGCGGGTGAAATGGCACCTGCTGGCCCGCATGATCCCGCTGGTCGAGAACAACTACAACCTCTGCGAGCTTGGCCCACGAGGGACCGGCAAGAGCCACATCTACAAGGAGATCAGCCCGAACAGCATCCTGGTCTCGGGTGGGCAGACGACCGTGGCGAACCTGTTCTACAACATGGCCCGCCGTCAGGTCGGGCTGGTCGGCGCTGTGGGACGTGGTGGCCTTCGATGAAGTGGCGGGCATCTCCTTCAAGGACAAGGATGGCGTCCAGATCATGAAGGACTACATGGCCTCGGGCTCGTTCGCCCGTGGCCGTGACGCCATCAACGCCTACGCCTCGATGGTCTTCGTCGGCAACATCAACCAGCCGGTGGATACGCTGGTCAAGACGAGCCACCTGTTCGCCCCGTTCCCAGAGACGATGATCGACTCGGCCTTCTTCGACCGCTTCCACGCCTACGTCCCTGGCTGGGAAATCCCGAAGATGCGGCCCGAGTTCTTCACGAACCAGTACGGCCTGATCGTGGACTACCTCGCCGAGTGGCTGCGGGAGATGCGGAAGCGGAACTTCGGCGATGCGATCAACAAGTACTTCAAGCTGGGCCGCGACCTGAACCAGCGGGACACGATCGCCGTCAAGCACACCGTCTCCGGCCTGCTGAAGCTGCTCTACCCGAACGAGGAGTACGACAAGGAAGCCGTTCGCCGCTGCCTGGAATACGCCCTGGAAGCCCGTCGCCGGGTGAAGGAGCAATTGAAGAAGATCGGCGGCATGGAGTTCTTCGACGTTCACTTCTCTTACATCGACACGGAAACGATGGAAGAGAAGTTCATCAGCGTGCCGGAACAGGGCGGCGGCTCGCTGATCCCTGACGGGCCGCTGAATCCCGGCGTCATGCACACGGTCGCCACCGGGGTCGGGCGGTCATCTCGGTCTGTACCGGCTCGAAACCCAGGTCACGTCGGGCAACGGCACGCTGAAGACGTCGGGCCTCGGCTCGAACTCTGCGGCGAAGGAAGCGATCAAGGTCGGCTTCGATTACTTCAAGGCGAACGCCAGCCGGGTCAGCGCCTCGATCAAGCCTGGGGACCACGACTACCACCTGCACGTTGTCGAATTGCACAACACCGGGCCGACGACGGCGATGACGCTGGCGGCCTTCGTGGCCCTCTGCTCGGGCGTCTTCGGCAAGCCGCTCCAGCAGCAGATGGTCGTGCTGGGCAGCATGAGCCTGGGCGGAAACATCGTGCCGGTTGAGAACTTGGCCGAGTCGCTTGCAGGTCGCCTTCGACGCCGGGGCCAAGCGACTGCTGCTGCCGATGGCGAGCGTCAAGGACATCCCGACGATCCCCGGCGAGTTGTTCGCCAAGTTCCAGACCGGCTTCTACGCCGACCCGGTGGACGCGGTGTTCAAGGCGTTGGGCGTGCAATAATTCGAAGACAGAGCCATGCCATCAG
Organism: uncultured Planctomycetaceae bacterium; assembly: GCA_963797295.1. Classification (GTDB taxonomy): domain Bacteria; phylum Planctomycetota; class Planctomycetia; order Isosphaerales; family Isosphaeraceae; genus Aquisphaera. The sequence continues at coordinate 686,278 of CAWCPP010000040.1, read as the reverse complement.
AGGAGTTGAACAAACGGACTGAAACGAACAAGGGTCTAGTCCTGGAGTATGGCCTAGGACCACGGAGTGAAACGGGGACGAAGCTAGTTTGACGAGTGAAACGGGGACGGGTGAAACGGGTGAAACGGGGACGGGGTGAAACGGGGACGCAGCTAGTTTGACGAGGGGCATGGATCGATGTATACTCTGAATTCATGCCTAGAACTGCCCGCAGAGCACCTGGAGGTCTTGTCTATCACGTTTTGAACCGGTCTGTTGGGCGAATGCGCCTGTTCCGTAGTGATGAGGACTTCGAGGCGTTTCGACGGGTGATGGTCGAAGCTCACCAGCGGCATCCATTACGAGTCCTGGCCTATTGCGTCATGTCCAACCACTGGCACTTTGTCGTCTGGCCAAAGGCTGACGGCCAGGTGACGGATTACTTTCGCTGGTTGGCGCATACACACGCCATGCGCTGGCGGGCGGCGCACCGGACAGTGGGCTACGGGCACCTGTACCAGGGCCGGTTCAAGTCGTTCCCGGTGCAGAGTGACGAGCACCTCCTCACGGTGGCTCGATATGTGGAGCGCAACGCCCTGAGCACGGAATGGTTGAGCGGGCCCAGCAGTGGCCTTACAGTAGCCTTGCGGCCCAGTCGAACACCGCAGATCCGATACGGGAGATTCTCGCCGAGTGGCCCATCGCGCGTCCCGCTGACTGGGCCGAGCGAGTTAACGCGCCACTCAGCGCCCCTGAGCTAAAACACCTGAACTCCAGCATCCAGCGCGGCCGTCCTTTCGGCGACGACGCCTGGACAGATCGGATCGTGCGACGAATCGGTCTGGAGCATACGGTCCGACCGGAAGGACGTCCGCCGAAGAAAAACTAACTGCGTCCCCGTTTCTGATCCCGAGGCGGCACGGACGGAACGGGCGCTGGCTGACGATGGTGCGTAGCAGATCGGCGGTCATGGCAGCAGATCCGCCACGGCGATCGTGCCGAGAATCCGGCCGTCAATCATGAGTTCAACCGAGTCCACCGCTCCGAAAATCGTGGGAGCCGGGTACTTGCCCCCGACCGGGTTGGCGTACACCTCGAGCCGGCGGAGTTGCAGATCAAGGATCCAATAGACCGGGAACCCGGCCTGGGCGTAACCGTCGAGCTTCAGGGTCCGGTCCTGGGGCGAGGTATCCGTGACCTCGCAAAGGAGCACGATGTCCGCCGCCTGGGGGTGACGGAGAATGTAGTCGCGCTCGCCGCCTCTGAGGACTGAAAGATCAGGCTCCGGCCACCAGCCCCTCCCATCCGGAGCGATCCAGGATTCGACCGACTTCTCCTCGCGGACATGGTAGACGCCCGGCAGGATCGCCCGGATCGCCTTGGCCGTGAGCGTCACCGCGACGTTGTGGGGCGGGTTCTTCGTCACTTCGTACAGCTCCCCATCGAGCAACTCGACGTGCTGGCCCTCGAAGATTCCAGCGTCCTGCATCCGGCCGAACTGGTCGACCGAGATCACGACATGCCCCGATGGTTTCGTAATTTGTGGTTTGGTGACCGTGCTCATCGCCGCAGCGCCTCCTGGTTATAGCCCTCCGACCTGGCATACCCGATCAGCGCCTTGTCGTTGACCTTGGCAACGTCGGTTCGACAATGATCGGCAAGGCCCTCGAGCCATGCTTTCCAGTCTGGGCCGCCCTTGATCACAACGGCGATCGCTTTGCGTTCCGCCTGAGGCTTCACGGCCGCTGGCTTGCGACGTATCGCTTTCGTCCTGGTCATCGTCGTCGTGCTCATCGGCCAGTCCCTTCCATCGCGTCAACGCGGGTCAGACTACCACACGCCATCCCAAGTATACACCCGTCTCATTATGGCATCGAGAACATGGTTGCACAGATAATAAACCAGGGATACGTCAAGGTCGACTCTGGTATATACCCAAGATACTATAATGACGTTGGGCCGATGTCGGCCCGGAGTAAGCGTCCGGGGTTACCAGGCGGGCGCACGTGGGGCGACCGGAAGGCTGCTGCGAGGGCTCTGACTTCGTCGTCTCGCTTGCTCTACTTCGAGCGACGCCGCTCGGCCCGCCGCTGATGGCGTTGCCGGGCTTTCTCTCGGGACTCGTCGAGGCGATGATTCCGCACATGCTCGGGGTGCGCCGTGGCCCATCGATCAGGAACGCAGACGTTGCAACGCCTCGGGGCTGGCGTCCACCGCCAGTTGCAGGATCAGGTCGCTGAGATAGGCCCACGACTCCCCGTGCAGCCAGACCAAGTGCAACCGTCATGGTCCAGTGCAGCCATCCTCAGATCTTTCTGTCCCGGGAAGGCAGCAGCTCGGCTGACTCGACGTGCAAGGTCGAGAAGTTTTCGTAGAACATCTTCAGGGAGACCCGGAAGACGCCGTGTCGGGTAATAAAGCCGTGTTCGAGGCCTTCAGGGCCGTTGGGGGTGAATGTGTGACCCCACGGATTCCAGAGGACCAGCTCGTCGGTTTTACGGTCGAAGCCAATCACGCCGTAGCCGTGCTTGTAGCCCAGCCTCGGGACCTTTTTCGGGCCGGCCGGGTACCGCGCCATCGATGCGGTGGCCAGCCGGCCGGCTTCCAACGTCCGGGGAAGGATCTGGCGGATCTCGGCCAGGTCTCGCGCTTCGTATTGCGGCCGGCGCAGGATGAACTCGTATGTGGCATGACCGGTGAAGAGCCACATCGTCCTCTTGGTCGAACCGCCGTGCGCGATCGAGTCCGTCGGCTCGGCGGTCCGGCGGTCGCGTCTGGCATGTTCGCGGTAGATCTCCCCGACGGCCTTCTCCAGGACGACGGGCCAGAGCCCATCCGCGAGCGTGGAGAGCGAATTGTTCACGAGGGCCTCGGCCTGCGTCACGGCTGGCACGCGGACCAGCGGCCCACTTGGGAATCGCACGACAAAACCGCCGCCGGCCAGGGGCTCGATCATCGAGACGATCTGTCGTGGTCGGAGCGCCGCGAGACTTCCGATCACGCTGAAGAAGAAGCAATCCTGGATCGGTCCCTGACGCAGGGCACGGAAGTCAGGGACGCCGTGAGCGAAGAGGAAGGAGGGTACCGCGCCGAGCTTGGCGCGGAGTCGGCGAAACGTAGGCTCATAGGAATACGGCACGCCAGGCCCGGTGATCAACGGCCCTGCTGGGACCTTCGGACGGGGCCCGCTCACAATCCGGCCCTGGAGCTCGTCGAGTCCGGGGGCGAACCTCAGGCGCTCCGCCTCGCCAATCTTTCGCTCGTGAATCTTGATCGCCGCAAGCGCCGCGGCAGCGTCGCCCCGGATCGAGGGTTCGGACGTCAAGCGGTCGATCTCGTAAACCTCGAGCCGACTGTCGCCATTCAGGTCCCAGGCCTGAAAGTGCTGGCCGATGACCTCGGCGAACGTCGGATCAGACGACTTGCCCTCGGTTGCCGACGAGATCAGCGCTGAGGTGGAGAATACGAGGACCCGTGCCCACCTTGAGAAGCAACCGAGGCGGCGCGCGCCTCGCTGGCAAACTCGTCTTACGCAAGGGACAGTTCCTGCAGTTCCCGCAAGGATGAGCCGCCATGCATCGCACCTTCGAAATGCAGCATCGGGGCGGACCGTCTCTACCGAAACTCTAGCTCATGTCCGGAATGCGGTGTCAGTCCAGCTTTCGAGCCCGGCATTGGGGCTCTGCGGGGTCAGACCCTCGGGTACCGAAACCCGGCCCCAAGGGTAGGCCGCCGAATTAGGTATGGTGTTTCCGGATTCCGTGTCGCCGCTCCGCGGCTGGGAAAACACCATGACCGAGAAATCGGCCGCTGGAGACGTCCTGGGGCTGACGCCCGCGGGCTATTCACTGTCGCCCCCTCGGGGCTGAACTACAGGTCCACCCGGTAGCTTTGCTACGGTCTCCGTTTTCCCGGCTCATTCGGCGGAGTGGGCCATCTCATCTCTTGTGCAGAGGGCCTCTCGGGTGACTCGGATTCCTGGACTGCGCGAGCGCGCTCTTCTGGGTGTGGCTCGCCCTCGAGGCGAACTCTGGTGCAACGTGCCTGGCTTTGACAACCACCGAGACCTTTGCCTTCCTGGCGGTGGCGCCCCGGACAGGAGTGGTGGGGCTGGTGGGCGTCGAGAAGATCGGGCTGCCCCCGACCGGGATAACCGGCACCGAGATTCCACTGTGAATCGGGGCGACTCGCCGGCCGCCGACGCCGCCATTCTGAGAATTGGCCGTGCCGACGATCGTCTGGGGCGCGAACACCTTGTTGTGCACGGCCTCGAGCTCGGCGACGAAATCGCCGCCGTTGATCCCGTTGCCCGAGGGGAACGAGCCGTAGAATTCGCCGTCGAGATGATTGCCGGCGATGTCCTGCACCGACGCGTTCCCACTGCTCGTATCACGGATCGTGAACAGGTAGTAGCCGCCCCGGATGATGGCCCCGCCGTTGAAGGTCACCGCAACGTCGTAGGCGTTGGCGGCCGCGGGATCGGGCGCGACGGCCACATTGGTCACCACCCACTTGCCAGGATACGCCTTGTTTGCGTGAACCTTGGTCAACTCGTAATTGGCTGAGTCGAGGAGGGTGCTGACCAGCACGCCTGACGCGGGGCTCGGGTCCTGAATGGTGTAGTCAACCTGGCCGTTGAGCCGGTTGAAGAAGGCGCCGGTGATCACCGGGCCGCGGGTGTCGATGAACAGGTTCGGTGTGATCACCGCCGGGCTGACGGTGGTCGTGATGCCAAACTGGTCAACCGCGGTCGCGGTGATCGCGTAATGCCCGTCGGCCAGGGGCGTGCCGGAGGTGATGTTCCACGAGCCGTCGCCGCCGGCCTGCACCTGGCCGATCACGGTGGCCATCCCTCCGGCGGCCAGGGGCGTCGCGTAGAGAGTGACATGAGAGAGTGGCTCGGTAGTACCGAAGAAGTCAGGCTGCGTGACGTCGGTGATGGCGTCGGTGTGGGAGACGCCGCTGTCGGAGGCGGGATTCAACTGACCGGTCAGAACAATGGCCCGGTCGGCCACATTGGCCGTGTTGGCGACGGTCAGTTTGGAACCGTCGGCGTCGACAATGTAAACCTGAATCGGGAAAGTGCCGGTGCCCCCGTTGACGCCCGAATCCGCGTAGGTATGGGAGCCGCTGACAACGAACGCGGTCCCTCCGCCGACCGGCTGACTGACCGTACCGGCCGAGAGCGGCGTGCCGTCTCCCCAGTCGATGGTGGCCGTGAAGTCGCTCAGAGACGACGTTGGATTGCCGGAGGTGAACGACGCGACCGGGCCATGGAAGGCCGGCGGTGCGAACACGGGGACCGGGAACAGGCTAGCCTCGGTGGTGGTGACGGTGGGCTGCGTGCCCGAGAGCGAAAGCGGAGCGTCGGCGATCACGGCCGTCGAGAAGCCGGGCACCGTGATCGGGGTGGCTCCGGCACTGTCAGTGACCGCGACCAATACCTGGTACGTGCCCGCTTCAGGCAGCGTGAAGGCCGGAGCGTTGACCGTGTACTGTGCCGCATTGCCGTTCTGGGTGATGCTCGCGGCCGCAACCGGACCGACGACGACCGTGCCGGCCGAGTTGGTGACCTTGATCGTGGCCGAGTAGTCGCCGATCGGATCGGCACCGCCGGCGTCGATGAACGTCGCGATCGGACCCGCGGCAATTGGAAGCCCCTCGGTCCCGACGATCGGCGCGGCCGAGACGGAGAGCGCACCCTGGATCACGGTGGCCGTGGCGCTGGTGCCAGCCACCGCGGTGCCCGCGTTGAAGGTGCCCGTGACCGTCACGCCGCCGATCGTATAGCCGTAACTTCCGCCTCCGAAAGTCACCGTGTTAAGGACGGTGAAAATACCGTTGTCGACGTACGTGTGCGTGCCGGCGATGTAGTAAAGGCTGGGGTTGCTGGCGTCCTGGGTGATCGTGCCGGCCGACGTGGCGCCGTCGCCCCAGGTGATCGACGCGGCGAAATCACTGGCGGGGAAGCCCGCGGGGGGCAGAGGGGTCAAGATCGGCGCAGTGAACGTGCCGACGATCTGGTTGACGAGTGGGACACCCTCGACGCCGCTGATCGTTGCTGCCGATCCGGGCGTAACCACGACGGGAGCGATATCGGTGACGTTGATGGTAGAGTAAGCCGTCACGATCACGATGCCCGCGGCCGGAACGCCGATCACCAACTGGCCGGTCAGCCCTCCCGGGGCGACTATCGGAGTCTTTCCGCCCGCGTCGTAATTGAGGGTGTTGTGGGCGGAGACGCCGTTGAGGGTGAGCGTCGTTGCCGACGCCACACCCGAGCCGGTGACGTTCGCGACATCCTGACCGGAGCCGCCGTCGATGGTGACAGGCTCACCTGTCGCAGTCGAGGCAACATTATACGTGTCGCCGCCAGAGCTGCCTTTGAGTGTGATGCCGCCCGCGAAGGCGGGGGACCCGGACTGGCTGTAGTTGATTCCGGGTGCTGTGATCGTTCCGGTTCCTGTACTCACCGCATAAGTCGTGGCGGCCGTGCTTCTGCTGTCGTCGAGGAACACCGAGTCGGCGGTGTTTCCGGCGGCAGCATGCACTGCGAAAGCGGCGAGGTTCGCACTGGCGGCGGAAGGAAATGCCGCGTCGCCAAGCTGGATCACTGAGTGGTCGCCCGCGAGGTTGATGGTGACCGTCGTCGCGGCGCTTGCGTTCACGTTATGGCCCACCGCTCCCCAGTCCGTCGAGAAGGTGCTGCCGCCGTCGGTGCTGTAACCCAGCAGGCCAGACCCATGATTCACGACGATGAACGAGTCGGTCCCGCCGGTCTCGTTCACGGTCACCGCGTTGACGCTCGTCCAGTTGAACGTGTAGCTGAGGAGCGTGCGGCTCTCGAGCGACTCGAGGGTGAATCGCCGTCCGCAGCGCCTGGTTCGGGAAAGCGAGCTCGACTGACTTCGATGAAGCGAATTTGCTGGCATCTGTCGAATCTCCTGGTGCGGTTCAGTTTGGCGTTCGTGAACTGGCTGCTCGACCTCAAGGGCAGAACATCAGCCGGGTCGCGAGCATGATGGAAAATAGTTGCCGATTTCTCGTTGACCGTCTGGCTCCTGCTACTGACTCGCGGATGTCACCCGTGCGAGAGTGATGTCTCCTGGAACGATCAGCCAGGTAATCGGTTGGTTCAACACGCCTCTGATGCCGACTTTGATTTCAAAGGAGAATAAAGTCTCGCCGTTTGAAGCGCATCCGCGCTCCTCCTGGTCTCGCCTGCTTCCTGAAGACCAGACTTGCCGCCTCTCCTCGCAACCTTCGCATTGATTACAAGCTACGGAGAAACCGCATCTTACCGACACTACGATTTGGTCACAATATACCTATCTTTTGCAGATTGCAATTAACTCGCCGGATTAAAACGGTTTAATCATATCCGTGCAACAGGAAGCCCGGTGTCTAGAGGGGCATCGGCCATCGCGCTGTCAGGAGCTGGATGCTTGTTGATGGGATCGATGGATCAGTCACTTCCCGAAGCCTGGGCCGCGATCTCGAGCATCTGGTCGCGGACATTGGACCAGGTGGTCATGCTCGTCGGAGCGGGAGTAATTCCCTTCGAACCAAGGTTCCGACGTTGACTGCCGAGCATGGACCATGCACTAACCGTGTGATCGGTGATGTGACTGGTAGACTCGGTCCGGCTCGGAACCAGAGGTGCACTCGCAGGGCCGCCGGCCAGCCAGGTTGATGCCGTTGCCTTGACCTTGGTGGAAGAAGATCTGGCTTGCACTCAGGTCTTCAATATCGATGAGTCCAGCTTCTGCGAACCAGTCGGCAACTTCGTCATTCGTGTGACGCGAAAGGTAGCGAGGCGCATACCAGTCAAGGGTGTCGCAGACCCTGACCTCTGGATCGGGGTGCATCGACACGCCGATCGTCATCAGGTGCAGGGCAACGCCGGTGCGCTGGACGAGGCGATGCCGGCTGGCCATCAGCTTTCGTTTGAGCCCACCCACGGGCGCGGCCAGCCGCGACATCAAGGTCAGCAGGCCGAGCGGAAGTCGGGTCGAGATTGCGCGATGGGCGTTCATGATCCGCTCGACGGCGGGACGCTCGCGCTTGTAAATCCAGATCGCGATCCGGCCACCCGGCTTGAGGAGCCCAGCGAGACGCAGGAACGCGGAGCGCGGATCGGGGGTGTGATCGAGGACGCCAATCGAATAGATATGATCGAAGCTGCCAGACGCAAACGGCGGTCGGAGCAGGTCGCCCTGGACGATGGCGACTCGGTCCAGGCCCGCCGTCATCTCGTGAGCGGCCACAACGGCCCCGCTGAGGTCAATACCCACCAGCAGCGCAGGGGTGAATTCGGCGGCCATCCGGAGGTATCGGCCCATTCCGCAGCCGCCGTCGAGCACGATCTTGCCGGCCATGTCGGCGGCCTTGAGCCCGGTCCGGTTCCGAAAGGTCGCGCGGTCCTCTTCGGGACGCAAGATCCGGAACCGGTTCCACTGCAGTGCGTAGGCCGACTTGGTCCGCGTCTGATTCGCGAGCGACATAAAGGTTTCGTACAGACAGTTCGGATTTTCATTCTTGCAGAGACAACGCGACCCTGCACTTCTTCAATTCTCAGGATAAGCGCGCCGGCCGCTGCAAGGAAACTCGGAACCGTAACGCGCAGAGTGTTGGGCGATCCGAACGGCACGAATGTTCGACAGTCGACAGCCACTCACTCACGGACATCGGCTTCCGCGGCGAACAGATCCTCGTCATGCGGGGAGGGATGATGAGCCGCCCCGTCGCCGTTGCCGTTACCGTCGCCATTGCCATCAGCGGCGAACTTCGCGCTCGGCTCGTGGGCATGGTGATGGCCGTTGACGGGCGCGTCGTGATAAGGGCGTTTTTCTTCGCCGGACTCTTCGATCTGTGCCTCGCGCTGTCGGCGCTCTGCGCGAGCATCGCTTGCCCACTGGATCACGTAGTAGAACACCGGCGTGAGGAAGATGCCGAAGATGGTGACGCCGAGCATGCCGCTGAAGACGGCGACGCCCAGTGTCTTACGCATCTCGGATCCGGCACCTACCGAAGTGATCAAGGGCACCACGCCCAAAATGAAGGCCATCGAGGTCATGATGATCGGCCGCAACCGCAATTCGCAGGCGTCGAGCGTGGCCTCGAGCCGCGATGCGCCGAACTCGCGCCGCTTCTTGGCGAACTCGACGATCAGGATCGCGTTCTTGCACGCCAGGCCGACCAGCACGATGAAGCCCACCTGGGTGAAGATGTTGATGTCCATCTTGGCGGCGTTCACGCCGGCCGTCGAGCAGAGCAGGCACATCGGCACAACCAGAATGACCGCCAGCGGGAGCGACCAGCTTTCGTACTGAGCGGCCAGCACAAGGAAAACAAGCACGACGGCGAGCGTGAAGGCGTACATCGCCGTGCTGCCGGTCTGCAATTGCAGCAAGGCCAGCTCGGTCCAGACCGAGCGCATTGACTGGGGCAGTTGTGTGGAGACGAGATTCTCCATGATCTCGAGCGCCTGCCCCGAGCTGGTTCCCGGCGCCGTGTTGAGGTTCACCGTGGCTGACGGATAGAGGTTGTAGCGAATGATCATCACGGGCCCGCTCACGTCCCGGATCTGGGCCAGAGTGCCCAGGGGTACCATGCCGCCCCGATCACTGCGTACCCGCAAGCCCGACAGGTCGTCGATCTGCTTGCGGAAATCGGCGTCGCCCTGCACATTGACCTGCCAGGTGCGGCCGAACCGATTGAAGTCGTTGACGTAAAGCGAGCCGAGATAGACCTGAAGCGTGTTGAAAAGCTCGGCAATCGAGACGCCCAGCAGCTTGGCCTTCTCGCGGTCGATGTCCAGAAACAACCAGGGTGTATTTGCCCGGAAGCTGGTGAAGAGACCTTTCAGCCTGGAATCTGCATTGCCAGCAGCGACGACGCTGTTGGCGACCGACTCGAGTTCCTTCGTCCCCATGTCGCCACGGTCCTCGATGACAATTTTGAAGCCGCCGGCAGTTCCCAGCCCATCCACTGGAGGGGCTTCGAAGACGTTGACCAGTCCATCCTGGATCTCATTCTGAAGCGTTGCCTGCACCCGGCTTGCAACCACGGGGCCGGTCAGACCTTGCTCGGCGCGATGATGGAAATCGTCAAGCATGACATACATGGCACCGAAGTTGGGTGCATTGGCGTTCATCAAGATTGACTGACCCGCAATTGACAGGGTGTGCGTGACACCCGGCATTTCCCCGGTCACTTTCTCCACGTGTCTCATGACCGACTTGGTTCGGTCCAGTGACGACGAGTCGGGAAGCTGGACGTTGACAAGCAAATAGCCCTTGTCCTGCGACGGGATGAACCCGGTGGGTGTGCGCGTGAAGCCCCAGTAGGTCAGCCAGAGCAATCCGCCATAGATCACCAGCACCAGCAGGCTGACTCGGAGCAATCCTCTGACCACGCGGGCGTAGATGCCGGTCGCCGCGTCGAACAGGCGGTTGAACTGGTAGAAGGTCCAGCCCATGACGGCGTTGAGCGGCTTGCTCAAGATCCAGCCGATGAGCCCACCGGCCAGTACTCCGGCGGCGCTATAAAGGCGATCGATTGTCACGAATGAAGGGAGCGCCGCACGCAACGCTTCTAGCCGATCGGGCATGTAAAGAGTGGCCCAGCCGCCTAGCCGCGGCGTCAGCAGTGTGGCGCCGGCCCAGCAGCCGAGGGCCACGAACGCCAGCCGAGGCAGAGCCTGGTACACGCCCTTTTGCCGCGGTCGTAACAGCAAGGCCGAAAGGGCCGGGCTCAAGGTCAGCGAGTTGAAAGCGGAGATCACCGTGGAGGTCGCGATCGTGAGTGCGAACTGACGGTAGAACTGGCCCGTGATACCGGTGATGAACGCACAGGGCAAGAAGACAGCCGTGAGCACCAGACCCACCGCGATGACCGGCGCCGAGACCTGGTCCATGGCTTTGATGGTGGCTTCGCGCGGTTTCAGACCGGCCTCGATGTGGTGCTCGACAGCCTCGACCACCACGATCGCGTCGTCCACCACGATGCCGATCGCCAGCACCAGGCCGAAGAGCGTCAGGTTGTTGAGCGAGAAGCCGAACATCGCCATGACCGCGAACGTGCCGATGATGGCCACAGGCACCGCGATCAGCGGAATCAGCGCCGAACGCCAGTTCTGCAGGAACAAAAGAACGACGATCGCGACCAGGATCACCGCGTCTTGCAGGGTCTTGAACACCTCGTTGACCGACTCGGTAATAAACGGCGTGGTGTCGTAGACGATGGCGTAATCGACGCCTTCGGGGAAGCGTTGCCTGAGCTCCTCCATCTTTTCCTTGACCAGGCTGGCGGTTTCCAGCGCGTTGGACCCGGGGCGCTGGTAAACCGAGAGAGCGACGGTCTGTTTGCCGTCGAGCGTACATTCCTGGTCATAGCCCTGGGCGCCCAGCTCGACGCGTCCGACATCGCGCAGCCGTACCACGCCCCCCTGGTTGTCGGTTTTGAGAATCATCTCGGAAAACTGGTCGGAGTCGGTCAGCCGACCCAGGGTTGTGATGGTGAACTGGAACGCTTGCCCCGTGGAGACAGGCGGCTGACCAAGCTGGCCAGCGGCGACCTGGATGTTCTGTTGCTGGATGGCATTGACAACGTCCGACGATGTCAGGTTGCGGAACGTCATCTTCTGGGGATCGAGCCAGATGCGCATGCTGTAATTGCGCTGGCCGATGTACGTGATATCGCCGACACCGTCGAGCCGGGCCAGCTCATCGCGCAACTGGATCGTCGCGTAGTTGCTGAGGTAGAGGTTGTCCTTGCTGCCATCGGGTGAGAACACATTGATAATCATCAAGATGCTGGGCGACTTCTTCTTGACCGATACACCGCGCCGTTTCACCAGGTCAGGCAGAATCGGCTCGGCCAGCGATTCACGATTCTGCACGAGCACCTGGGCCATGTTCAGATCGACGCCCGGCTTGAAAGTGACGGTCAAAATGTAAGTGCCGTCGTTGGTGCACTGCGACGACATGTACATCATGTTCTCGACGCCGTTGACCTGCTGCTCGATGGGAGCGGCCACGGTATCGGCCACGACCTGTGCATTGGCGCCTGGATAGAACGCCGACACTTCGACAGTTGGCGGCGTGATCTCGGGGTACTGTGCGACCGACAGCGAGCGGAGGGTGATGCCTCCCGCGAGCGTGATCATGATCGACAGGACCGAGGCAAAGATCGGGCGGTCGATGAAAAAGCGCGAGAACACGACTTACCTCACTTGTATTCGATGAGCTCGGGCTCTTCGGTTTTGTGCACGGGTTTGGCTTGTGGCTTGCGCACTTGGTGGGATGCGAGCCGGAACAGTTTTGGAAGAAGAACGATCGGCAGCAGGACCATCAGAAGAATCTTGCCGGCGCGGCGCACCTTCGGATTTCGGAAGATGTGCGACTCGGCGACCGAGTCGATCACGTAGAAAAAGACCGGCGTCAGCATCACGCCGAAGAAGGTCACGCCGATCATGCCGCTGAAGACGGCCACTCCCAGCGATTGACGCATCTCAGCCCCGGCACCATGGGAGTAGAGCAGGGGCACCACGCCCAGAATGAAGGCCATCGAGGTCATGATGATCGGCCGCAGCCGCAGCCGGCAAGCTTCGAGCGTGGCCTCGCGGATCGGCTTGCCCCGGTGACGGATCAGCTTGGCGAACTGAACAATCAGAATCGAGTTCTTGCTTGCCAGCCCAACCAGTACCACCAGTCCAATCTGGGTGAAGATATTGATATCCAGGCTGGTATTGTTGACACCCAGCATCTTGGCATTTGTCACGCCATAGAGAGCGCTGAGCATGCAGAGCGGTACGGAAAGGATGACCGCCAGCGGCATGGCCCAGCTCTCGAACTGGGCGGCCAGCACCAGGAACACCATCACGATCGAGAAACCGAAGACGATGATCGCCGTGTTTCCCGCCAGGAGCTCGAGGTAGGCCATCTCGGTCCACTCGATTCCCATCGACTGGGGAAGCTCGCGTTTGGAAAGCTCTTCCATCGCGTGAATGGCGCTTCCCGAACTGACCCCGAGCGCCGCGCTGCCGTTGATCGACGCGGCCGCATACATGTTGTAGCGGGTCAGAACGAGCGGCCCGTTGATTTCGCGCACCGAAGCCACCGCACCCAGGGGAACCATCGTTCCCCGGCTATTACGAACTTGAAGCCGGCTGATGTCATCTTTCTGGTCGCGGTACTTGGCCATGGCCTGGACGATCACCTGCCAGGTGCGGCCGAACCGGTTGAAATCGTTGACATAAAGCGAGCCGAGATAGGCCTGCAAGGTCATGAACACATCCCCAAGCGCGACGCCCTTCAGCATGCAGGCCGTGCGGTCGACGTCGAGAAAGACCTGAGGGATGTTGGCCCGGAAAACCGATGCCAGGCCCTGCTCGGCGGACTGTCGTTTGGGCGCCGCAGCTTGACCGGTCTGGGGCGGTCGATGTGCGATCGGCATGCCGCTCAGATCGATCCCGTCATTCCCCAATCTCGTAAGGTTTTCCACCTCCTTCTGGAGCGCTGAGGAGCCCAGATCGCCGCGATCCTCAATCATCAACATCCAGCCGCCGGTGCGCCCAACGCCGCGAAGCGGCGGAGGCCCGAAAAGGGCGATGTTGGCCTCGGGAATTGCCCGCGTGAACTGACCACGCAACTTGTTCATGACAGTTTCGTAGTAGAGGTCGGGCGTTGGCGGTTTCTCTTTCAAGCCGAGTTTTCGGCGTACCCAGTTCTCGATCGCAAATCCGAATCCTCCTGGAGCAGGACGTTTCTTGAATTCCTCGAGCGTGACGAACATCGTGGCAAAGTTCGATCCGTACGCATTCAGGAGCAACGACTGCCCCGCGATGCCCACGGTGGCCGACACGCCGGGAGCCCTGGTGGCGATTTCATTGATCTGCTCGATGACTCTTTTGGTACGTTCCAGTGAAGCCGAATCGGGAAGCTGGATGTTGACCAGCATGTAGCCCATGTCCTGCGAGGGGATGAAACCGCGCGGTGTGCCCATAAACTGGCGGCCAGTCAGGACAAGCAAGCCGACGTAAACCAGGAGAACCAGTACGAAGACCCGCAGCATACCGCTGACCACATGCGAATACAGACTGGATGTCGCTGTGAACGCACGGTTGAATAGGTCAAAAAACCATCCGAGCGCCGGTTGAGCGCGTTGCTGAGCAGCCATCCGATCAGGCCGCCAATCAGTGTGCCCACTACGCCGGCGGCAACCGCGGGGGTGAGCGCCAGCTCGCCACCTATTTCGGGTAACAAGCCGGCCGTACTGACGCGGCCGATCATCCCGGAATTTTGCACGAACGGAAGGAGATGGGGCCCCAGCGTGACGTATCCTTGCCATGCCCCCAGGGCCGCGAACGCCAGTCGGGGCAGCGCCTGGTACATCCCTTTTTGCCGCGGACGCAAGAGCATGGCCGCAAGTGCTGGGCTGAGGGTCAGCGAGTTGATCGTCGAGAGGACAGTCGATGAGGCAATCGTGAGCGCGAACTGGCGGAAGAACTGTCCCGTGATTCCCGAGATGAATGCACAGGGAATGAATACGGCGGAGAGCACCAGGCCCACGGCGATGACCGGCGCCGAGACCTCGCTCATGGCTTGCAGCGTGGCCTCCTTGGGCGCCATCCCGTGCTCGATATGGTGCTCCACCGACTCGACCACCACGATCGCGTCGTCCACCACGATGCCGATCGCCAGCACCAGGCCGAAGAGCGTCAGGTTGTTGAGCGAGAAGCCGAACACCGCCATGACCGCGAACGTACCGATAATCGCCACCGGTACGGCGATCAGTGGAATCAGCGCCGAACGCCAGTTCTGCAGGAAGAGCAGGACCACCAGGGCGACCAGGATCACCGAGTCCAGCAGCGTTTTGAACACCTCCTCGATCGACTCGCGGATGAATGGCGTGGTATCGTAGCGGATCATGTAGTCCACGCCCTCGGGGAACTCTTTCTTGAGCTCCTCGATCTTGGCCTTGACCAGGTCAGCGGTCTCCAGCGCGTTGGCGTCGGGAAGCTGGAAGATGGCGAGGTTGGCGACCGGGTAAATCCTCAGATCGCCTTTTTCGTCCAGCGTGCCGACCGCGCTACTCATATCCTGGTTCTTGGCACCGAGCTCGACATAGCCCACATCCCGGATCCGGACCATTCTGCCGTCGCGCGTGGTCTTGATGATGATCTTTTCGAACTGGTCGGGGTCGACCAGACGGCCAAGCGTGCTGAGAGTAACCTGGGTTTGCTGGCCTGGGGCGATCGGCGACTGTCCGACTTGCCCGGTCGCGACCTGGAGATTCTGTTCTCGGAGCGCGAGAACCACGTCGCCGGCCGTCATGTTCCGCTGCGCCAGCTTATCGGGATCCAGCCAGATGCGCATGCTGTAGTCGCGCTGGCCGAACATGGTGACATCGCTGACGCCAGGCAATCGCGACATCTCGTCGCGAACTCGCATGTAGGCGTAGTTGCTCAGATAGAGCTGATCATAGCGGCCGTCCGGCGAGTAGAGGCCGATCGCCAGGAGAATGTCGGGGGATCGTTTCTTGGTCGTCACCCCGGTCGCCTTGATCACATCCGGCAGCAACGGAACAGCCAGCGAGACCCGGTTCTGCACCAGAACCTGGGCCAGGTTCATGTCGATTCCCTGCTTGAAAGTCACAGTCAGCGAGTAGTTGCCATCGTTGGTGCAGGCCGACGACATGTACATCATGTTCTCGACGCCGTTGACCTGCTGCTCGATGGGAGCGGCGATGGTCTCGGCGACGACCTGCGCCTGGCGCCAGGGTACTGGCAGGTGACCGACACCGTGGGCGGCGCGATCAGGGGAAACATGGCGATCGGTAGATTCACCAGCGCCAGGCCACCGGCCAGCGTGAACAGAATCGAGATGACCGACGCGAAGATCGGCCGTTCAATGAAGAAGCGCGTGAACACGATGAAGGCTCGCGATCAGGTTTCAGAGACTTAGGGTCATCTCCCAGTTCGGCTGCGGGATCCTGAGTCGTGGCCGGCTGCGGGAGCCGGGCGGGCGGCTTGTGGCCTGCCCGTTGAGGAAGGTACGGGAGAACCTGAGGGGTTACCAGCGCCCGTTGACGGCGTATCGCCGATGAGGGCTTTGCCGCTGTTCCCGGCCGCGCCATCAGACGCCGCGGAGGCAGCCTTGCCGCTGGCGGCGGTGGCTGTGCGATCCGAGGAATCTTTTTGAGGATCGAATATCCGGGCCGCGACCAGGTAGGGTTTCTTGGTGACCGGGTTGGTTCCCAGGCGAATCTTCTGCATGCCCAGGACGACGATCAGGTCGTCGGCCTTGACTCCCTTGTTGATCTCACGGAAGTTCTTCCGCAGCACACCGGGTACGCCGACATCGACCGCGACGGGTTTGTATGCCGGGATCGGCTGGCCCTTGGCATCCAGCACCTTCTGATCCTGGTCGTCGGTGATGAAGTAGGGCTCGCCTTTCTCGTCCTTGGCATGGAGTACGATGACTTTCTTGAGACCCTGGTCCGACTGAAGGGCTTGCTCACGGACCATCAGGGCCGGATGAGCCTCACCGATCGGCAGCCGCACTTTCACGAACAACCCAGGCGAGATCAGCCCATTCGGGTTCGCCAGCTTTGCCCGGAACCTCAGGGTACCGGTTTGCAAATCGACCCGGTTATCGGTGAAGTCAACGATCCCTTCGTGCGGGTAGACGTTGTTTCCCTCGCTGTCCTTCTCGTCGGACAGGGCGATCAGCAAGGAAACTTCCTTCTCCGACTTGGCCTTCAATTTTCCATCCTGGATCAGACGGCGGATTCGCAGCATTGCCTGCTCGTGGACGTCGAAGTAGACATAGAGCGGGTCCTGGCTGACGATCGTCGTCATCATCGTGTCATCGGCCTTGACCAGGTTACCGGGATCGACCATGCGGCGGCTGAGCCGGCCGGTCACTCCCTCGGGCAGGTCCGCCGTGACTTTCGTCCACTCGAGATCGAGCAGCGCCAGGTCGACGTTGGCCCTGGCCGTGCTGAGCGCCGCCTCCGCCTCGGCGTGGTCGAAAGCGTAACGATCGAACTCCTCACGGCTGATCGACCGTCCCTGCTCGAACAGGACCTTGGCCCGGCGGTACTCGTTGTTCAGACGCTTGGAGTGGGCATCGGCCTGCTCGAGAGCGCTTTTTTGACGGTCGAGCGTCGCCTGGAAGGGTCGCGGATCAATGAGAAAAAGCTGGTCGTCCTTGCGGACTTCCTGACCATCGTGGAAGTAGACGCGCTTTAAATAACCGGACACACGCGCCCTCACCTCGACCGTGTAGATCGCTTCGGTACGGCCGGGGAAGTCTTCAAAGTCGGTCACAACCTGGGTTGCCGGGAGGTCATAGACCACTTCAGTGACGGGCGTAGGCGGGCGGGCGGTCTGGGAACTGGCCTGGCCACAGCCTGCGACACCGCCCATACCGGCGAGCAACAGAAGACCTGCACACAAACGACGGTCCATAGGTGTCCGCGCCTCCAAAATTGTTCAATCAACCGCAACTTTTGTCGATGTTTCGCTCTGAAGTCGATGCGTTGTGTTCCCCGACTCGGCGGCTGCCAGGCGTGCGAGCGCCGACTCGGTGAGGATTCCACGGAAGACGATATCAAGGAGCTCTTCGGCCTGTTCCTCCACCGGTTTTGCCTGGCCGATGAAGTAATTGGTGAACATCGTGCCATAGATCAAATTGCCCACCACGTTGGTAATCCGCTCCACCGGCATGTCGCGGACCCGCCCCTCGGCAATCAGCCGGGCGTACAGCTTGTGCCAGCGAACGACGTTCACGTCGCGATGCTCGAAGTAGGTCGGCCGCTTGCGGTCCTTGAACTGGGCACGCTCCTGGATGAGCAGCTCCACGTACTCCGGATGATCCGCGAAGAATGAAAGGAATGCCCGGATGCCCCGAGATATGTGCTCGAGGCCGTCCTCAATCCCGTCAATACTGGCCAGGATCTCTTCCTGCATCTTCCTCATCACTCGATCCGCGGCAGCCAGAAAAAGATCGCGCTTGCTCGGAAAATGGCGATAAATCGTCCCCTTGCCGAGTTGCAACCGATCGGCCAGTGCCTGAGTGACTGCATCCGAAAAACCGTGCTCGGCAAACAGCTCAGTCGCCGTGCGTAGAATTTCTTCCTTGCGGGCGAATACTTCCTCGTCCGAACAGCACCTTTTCGATTTCTTCTCACTGATATCTTGCATGCGTAAATGACTCGCGCCGTCCTGACTGACTGGTCAGTCCACATTCTAAGCGGCAAAGATTGACTGTCAATGAAGAAAATCGCAGATTGCCGGATGATCAGGAATTTGCAGATTATGATACTGTGACAGGATGCTCCTCCGCTCGCCGCGCATTAGACGCTACTGGCGTTACCCACCCTCGACACCCAGCCTGCCCAACGGTGCTTACCCCATGCGAATTGATCGGGCCGTCTTTGAAGTGGGACCGAAATCTCGCCGGTCACGTGTGGCCGCCGTCCTGGTCGTGCTGGCGTTTTGTCTTGCCTTGACGCCGCAAGACAGCTTTGGTGATGGGCCTGACCGGCGAGCCTTGGATTTCTTCGAGAATTCCGTTCGACCCGTCCTCAGTAATTCGTGCCAGAAATGCCACGGACCGGCGAAGCAGTCGTCGGATCTGCGTCTGGACAGCCGCGAGGCGATTCTCAAAGGAGGATCGGCGGGCCCGGCCATCGTGCCGGGAAAACCGGACGAGAGTCTACTGGTCCAGGCGGTGGCGCATCGCCATGAGGAATTGAAGATGCCGCCCAAGGGCAAGCTTCCCGAGGCGGAAGTGGAGGCCCTCCGGCGCTGGGTTGAAATGGGTGCGCCCTGGGGAGATTCCTCCGCATCGGCCACCGCGGCCGCGGCGGTCGTCACGACCGCGGCAGATTCCGGCGCCGGGCACTGGGCATTTACAGCGATACGCCCGGTTGCCACGCCCGAAGTCAAGAACCAGGCGTGGATTCGCTCGCCGGTCGATTCCTTCGTGCTGTCCCGGCTTGAAAAGGAGGGGATGGTACCATCCCCGGCGGCTGACCGGCGGACCTTGATCCGTCGCGCCACGATGGATCTCCTCGGGATTCCCGCGACCGCGGCTGAGATTGACGCCTTCACCGCCGACCCCGCTGCCGATGCGTTTGCGAAGGTCCTCGACCGGCTGCTCGCTTCACCGCGGTACGGCGAGCGATGGGGCCGGCACTGGCTCGACGTGGCCCGCTACGCCGACACCAAGGGCTATGTCTTTACCGACGAACGCAAGTATCCCTTTGCCTACACCTACCGCGACTACGTGATCTCGGCCTTCAACAATGACCTGCGGTTCGACCAGTTCTTGCTCCAGCAGCTCGCCGCCGATCAGCTTGACCTTCACGGCGATCCCGGGCCCCTGGCGGCGATGGGTTTCCTCACCGTTGGCCGCCGCTTCCTCAACGACGGCAACGAGATCATCGACGACCGCATCGACCTGATTGGCCGCGGTCTCCTGGGACTGACGATCGCCTGTGCTCGATGCCATGATCACAAGTACGACCCGATCCCGAGCGCGGACTATTACTCGCTTTACGGGGTCTTCGCCAGCTCGATCGAGCCCGAGGAGAAGGAGCTGCCGCCGATACGCCTTGCCGCTGCAGGCCAGTCGGACGCAAAAACCGTCGCGAGATCGGACGCGAAGACCGGCGCAGCCAAGCCAACCAAGGACACTGCCAAGAAGAACGGCAAGAAAGGCAAGGAGAAGAAGGAACCCGTCGCCCCCTTCCCCCCTCGAGCCATGATCCTTCGCGACGCCTCGAAACCCGTTGATCCGCACATCTTTGTGCGCGGCAATCCCCATCAGCGGGGCAAGACCGTGCCGCGCCAGTTCCTCAAAGTGCTGGCCGGCCCGGATCGAAAGCCGTTTCAGAAGGGGAGCGGCCGGTTGGAACTGGCTCAAGCCATCGCCGACCCCGCCAACCCGCTGACGCCGCGCGTGCTGGTGAACCGCGTCTGGCAATGGCATTTCGGCCAGGGACTGGTAACCACTCCCAGCGACTTTGGCCTCCGCAGCGATCCGCCGTCGCATCCTGATTTGCTCGACGATCTCGCCCGGTCGTTCCTTGAGAGCGGCTGGTCGATCAAGGCCCTGCACCGGCGCATCATGCTTTCCAGTACCTACCAGCAAAGCAGCGATCTGAGGACCGACTGCCTGGAACGCGACCCGCAAAACCGCCTGCTCTGGCGGTATAATCGCCAGCGGCTCGACTTCGAGTCGATGCGCGACGCAGTGCTGGCCGTCGCGGGAACGCTCGATGCGACCATGGGCGGACCGTCGGTGGCGCTCCTGGAGTCTCCGCCGTCAACCCGCCGCACGATCTACGGGTTCATCGATCGCCAGAACCTGGACGGAGTCTACCGCACCTTTGACTTCGCCGTTCCCGATGCCACCAGCCCCAAGCGATTTGTCACCACCGTGCCCCAGCAAGCTCTCTTCCTCATGAATAGCCCGTTCGTTCAGCAGCAGGCTGGCAAGCTTGCCGAGGCCGTGGAACGAGAGGCGAACCCGAGCACGCAAGGGGGTGAGGACCGGGTCTGCCGGCTCTATCGCCGAGTGCTGGGCCGTTCTCCCGAATCGTCCGAACTCGCGCTCGGAACCAGTTTCTTGAAGCGTCACGAACCGGCTTCCGACGCACTCTCGCCCCTGGGCCAGCTTGCGCAGGTCTTGATCCTTACCAATGAATTCCTTTATGTCGATTGACGGCTCCGGGCCAGGGCGGCTCGAAGTCAACAACGGAGGCCCACGACCATGCCTCACGACGAATTTCGCCTGGAAGACGCAGTGCTGACCCGGCGAACTGCTCTGCCGGACGGCAACCGGCTTCGGCTCGCTCGCGCTGGGCAGCCTGCTTGCCGAGACGGGTTTGCTGAGCTCGCACGCCGCCGCGACAGACACGAGGCCCCCAGGCGCGAATCCGTCCGCGATCGGCTCAATCAATCCGCTGGCACCCAAGTTGGCGCCATCGCCGGCCCGTGCCAAGAGGGTGGTCCACCTGTTCATGAACGGCGGCCCGTCGCACGTGGACACGTTTGACCCCAAACCGATGCTCACGAAATATCACGGCAAGCCGGTGGGCACCAACCTGCGCACCGAGCGCAAGACCGGCGCGGCGTTTCGGTCACCGTACCGATTCCGGAAGTACGGTCAAAGCGGCATCGAGGTCAGCGAAATCTTCGCGCAGACCGCCGAGATGATCGACGAGATCTGCGTGATTCGCTCGATGCACGCCGACGTACCGAATCACGAGCCCTCGCTGATGCTCATGAATTGTGGCGAGGCGCGTCAGGCCCGGCCCAGCCTGGGCTCCTGGGTGCTTTACGGACTGGGCACCGAGAACCAGAACTTGCCCGGATTTCTCGTCATGTGCCCCGACGGCTACCCCATCGCCGAGTCGCAGAACTGGCAAGCCGCCTTCCTGCCGGGAATCTACCAGGGGACGTATCTCGATAGCCGGCACACCGACATCGAAAAGCTGATCGCGCACATCCGCACCCACGGCGTGGGCCCGCGCTCGCAGCGGGCGCAACTTGACCTTCTCGCCGAGCTCAACCGCGAACACCTCGAGCGGCACCGTCACGAGGCCGAGCTCGAAGCCCGCATCCAGTCGTTCGAGCTGGCCTACCGGATGCAATCCGAAGCGGCCGAGGCGTTTGACATCAGCCGTGAGCCGGAACACATCCGTGCGATGTACGGCCCGGGCGTCCACGCCCGGCAGCTCCTGGCCACCCGGCGCTTGCTCGAGCGCGGGGTTCGATTCGTCCAGCTCTGGCATGGCGCGGGGCAGCCGTGGGATCATCACGACGACCTGGAAACCGGCCACCGCGAGCTCGGCCGGCAGTGCGACCAGGCCATCGCTGCGTTTCTCAAAGACCTGAAGCAGCGCGGCATGCTCGATGACACCCTGGTTGTCTGGGGCGGCGAGTTCGGCCGCACGCCCACCGTCGAATTGCCCACTCCCGGCTCAAACCAGGGGAAGATGAACGGCCGCGACCATAACCACTACGGCTTCACCACCTGGATGGCCGGCGGCGGTGTCAAGGGGGGCCACGTTCATGGCGCCACCGACGAGCTGGGCTTCAAGGCCGTCGAGAACCCGGTCCACGTCCACGACCTGCACGCCACGATCCTCCACCTTCTGGGCTTCAATCACGAGCAGTTCACCTTCCGCTACGCCGGCCGGGATTATCGGCTGACCGACCTGTACGGAAAGGTGGTGAAGGGCATCGTGGCATGATTGCTCCGACGTGTGATCACTTCTGAGCCCTGTTGTTTTCCTTTTCCTGGTCAACCGGGAGAATCTCTACACCGCCGAAATCCGCTTGGATAGACTAAGAAGAGATCCTGGCAGACGGGAATCCGAAGAGCCGGAAGACATACCATGACAGCACTCACCCCGGAGTTGCGCCGGGAAATCGAGAAGTCGGGAGGGAATCCGGTTCGACTCAAGGATCCCGAGACCGACATCGACTACGTGCTCCTCAAGGCCGAGCAGTACGATCGGCTCAAACCGGATCCAGGCTGCGAGGATTTGCAGGTGGACCAGGTTCCCGAGGGAATCCGCCGGTCCAAAGATGCGTTCTTACACGAACTTCCTGGCTTGCTGGCTCAAAAACGACTTCACGGTCGATGGGCCCTCTATCAGGGCGACACACAGATTGGCATCTCCAGGCGACCGGACAAATTACTTCGGAAAGCCGCCAAGCTCAGTCTGAAGAATGATGAGTTCTATCTGGGAGTGATTGAACCTCACTCCTCCGAGCTCGAGGAGATTGAACACTCCTTCTTCGAATTCGAGGAGTTCGATTCGGTCTCATGAAAATTCTGAATCGACTCCCCGTTTGCGACAAACCTTTCCAGTCCGAAGTCCGTGGCGAGCCGCTTAAGCTCAAACCGTTCCAGATCGTGATTCAGGTGAGCGTTTCGGACATCCCCGTCTGGGACGCTCGAACGTCGATCGTCCCCGCTCTCCTTGACACCGGGAATAATCACAATTTCTCAATCCAGGAACGGCATCTCACTCGGTGGGTCGGTATTCACTCTCAGAGCTTGCCCTTCCTGGGAAAGATACGCGAGGGCGAACGGACACCCTCGCTTCGGTTTGCAAACCTTTGGATTCATCGCAATCGATCGGGTAGTCGGGATCTCAGGGTTGGAGAACCTTTCCTGGTGCCGTTGGAAGGAGGAATCGCAATCTATGCTGACGATGGATCGAATTATCCACGCCTCCCCCTCCTGGGTCTCAGGGCCATCATCAAGAATAATCTGACACTCGTGATCGATGGGAAACGGAAATTCGTTTCGCTCAGTTCTCCGGCATGGTGACTTTGTGTTCAACTTGTAACCGCGGTGGTCGTCTTCAGTCCTTCGGTGCGTTCCTCAAAGACCTGAAGCAGCGCGGCATGCTCGACGACACCCTGGTTGTCTGGGGTGGCGAGTTCGGCCGCACGCCCACTGTCGAATTGCCCACTCCCTGCTCAAACCAGGGGAAGATGAACGGCCGCGACCATAACCACTACGGCTTCACCATCTGGATGGCCGGCGGCGGTGTGAAGGGCGGTCACGTCCATGGCGCCACCGACGAACTGGGCTTCAAGGCCGTCGAGAACCCGGTCCACGTCCACGACCTGCACGCCACGATCCTCCACCTTCTGGGCTTCAATCACGAGCAGTTCACCTTCCGCTACGCCGGCCGGGATTATCGGCTGACCGACCTGTACGGAAAGGTGGTGAAGGGCATCGTGGCATGATTGCTCGGCATCGTCCCAAAGCCCTCATTTCTTAAGTTGACGAAGTGACAGTCCGGCGCCGCATATTAGCCCGAAGCGTGAGCGAGGGATTACCCCAATCCCCGCACGGATCTGTGTCGGACCTCGCTCACGCTTCGGGTTGGTATGAACGGCCCGCCAAGTGGCAAGCCCGACAACTCTTAAGTTGACGAAGTGACAGTCCGGCGCCGCATATTAGCCCGAAGCGTGAGCGAGGGATTACCCCAATCCCCGCACGGATCTGTGTCGGACCTCGCTCACGCTTCGGGCTAGTATGAACGGCCACTCATGTGTCAACGTCACCTGGCCAAGACCGACCGGCTTATGGAACTGCTGGCGTAGAGCGGTTTCGGTTGGAACCTCTAGCGATTTTGCGTAAGCTGAAACTCATGGAATCTACAACCTCTCGACGAACAGAGGCCCTTGACACGACGCACATCGTCCGCACTCCTGGAGTCTGAGGTGGTAAACTCCGGATTGCGGGACACCGCATCAAGGTGGAGCACGTAGCGGTATGTTACGAGCGGATGGGCATGAGTCCCGATGAAATCGTGAATAGCCAACCGACGATTACTCTCGCCCAGGTGCATGCGGCACTTGCCTGTTACTACGATCACAAGCAGAAAATCGATGCCGACGTCGAGGAAGGGAAACGTTTCGTCGAGGAGTTGAAGGCGAAGTCCCCGCCGTCAAAGCTCCAGAAACTCCTCGAGTCCAGGAAGGCCAATGGCTCGGACGATTCGCTTCCACCTGGATGAGTGTTGCGATCCGGCCATAGCCAGCGGCCTTCGCCGTCGCAACATTGAGGGAAGCCGTGATGTGTATGAGCATGGGCGCTGAAGCTCGATTGTGTCTGTCCCCCGCGGACAGAGGAGACAGCTCCGGCACGAATCCAGCTCCCTCAAAATGCATCCGCGCTGACGACCTCGCCACCGGCTCGGGTACCCAGGGCGTTCCAGATCGACAGGTTGATGGTGCTCTTGATGAACCGCACGGAGCCGTCCATGAGCAGCAGGTTCACGCCGCCGGGATGGAAGGAGCTGGCAGTGATGAACGAGTCGAGAACGCCGTAGGCGGCTGTGGTGTTACACGAGGGCTGGTTGGGCGGCATGATGTGGTAGTAGGGACCGCCGCGGCCGGTGTCCTGGAGGGTCCAGTATTCGCCCTTGAAATCCCATAACGGCGTGCTGGCCGCCTGGCAGGCCGTGACATCCTGCTGCGGGCCGCCATTGGAGAGCCGGGCGATCTGGTAAACCAGGTTCAGCCCAGGCGTGTTGGCGCCGGAGTTCCCCTTGATCCACTCGCTGAACGCCGCGGTGTTGCTGGTGCCGTCGCGAATGGCCGCGAAAGCCGATCCGGCTGCCGAAGTAGGGATTGCCTCCCAGCCACCACGACATGCCCGTGACCACGCCTCCAGAGTATAGGCGATTAGTCCCGGCATTCACTGCGTAATTGACACACGCCACCGGAACGGTGTAGCCCACGTCGAGATTTTCGTGGCTGCCGGGATAGGCATCGGAAGGACAGAAGTAGCCGCCAATCGCCGTGGTCATGACCGTGGTGTTGGCCGCGACCGAGTTGCCGTTGACCACGTCGCCAAGCTGGAAGTTGTAGGCATCGTAAACGGCGCGCTGCTCCAGGTAATTGGTCAGGCGAAGGTGAATCGACGAGTTTTGCTGAACCTTGCCCGTCCCGATGGTCACACCCTGGAGATCGACACCGCCGGTGGGAGGAAGAACGTCGTTGTCCGTCATGTACTGGTGGATCCCCAGGCCGATCTGCTTGAGCTGGTTCGTGCACTGGGCTCTGCGGGCGGCCTCGCGCGCCGATTGAACGGCCGGCAGCAGCAAGCTGATCAAGACGGCGATGATCGCGATCACGACAAGTAGCTCGATCAGAGTGAACCCGCCGCGCGGTCGACTCATGCTTCCTCCTCCAGAACACTCCCGGGTGACCGGCGTCCGTCCCAATCCCCCCGGAAAGCCGGCAAACCGCGTCGTCGCGGCGCGTCTTCAAAAGGGTAATCGCCAAAAGCTTCGGCCAGATGGCAAAATTTTTCCGGTTTGGCGATCTATGGGAATGGGACGGCGCAATCCGGCTGACAACGATTGCCTAGTTTAATACAATGCATTGATTTCCTTCCATAACGGTTTCTTGCCGAGGACCACGCAATGTCACCTGGCGATTCGGTCACCTACTGGATCGACGGATTGAAGGCGGGTGAAGACGACCCGATCCAGCGCCTCTGGGATCGTTACTTCCAGCGATTGGTCCGGCTTGCAAGCACGCGTCTACCCAATCATGCGCGGCGCGCCGTCGATGAGGAGGATGTCGCGATCAGTGCGTTTCAAAGTTTCTGTGACCGCGCTCGTAAGGGCCAGTTCCCGGACATCGCCAATCGCGACGATCTCTGGCGGGTACTGTTTGCGATCACGGTTCGCAAGGCGATCGGCGCGGTACGCTACCAGACTCGCAAAAAGCGCGGGGGCGGCCATGTGCTTGGCGAGTCGGCATTGGGGCACGATGAACCGTCGCAGTCTGCCCGCCTCGCACAGTTCCTCAGCCGCGAACCGACCCCCGACGATGCCGCGGAGCTCGCTGACCACCTCGACATGCTCTTCGCCAGGCTGAACGACGTGACCCTTCGTGTGATTGCGTTCCAAAAACTTCAGGGGCTCTCTTCGGAGGAGATCGCCCGGTCGCTCGAAATCTCCTCGAGAACCGTCGATCGCAAGCTGCAACTGATCCGGGCCATGTGGGGCGAGGAGGCAGGATGCATCTGCGGCTGACGCTTGACCACAGGTTGTCGGTCACCGAGTTGCAGAAGATCGACGACGCCTGCGATCGTTTCGAGTCGGCCTGGCGGGACGACGAGCATCCTGAACTGGAGACGTTCCTGGAGGGATTCGCCGGCCCGGCACGCACCCAGCTTCTGCGTGATCTCCTTGCGCTTGAGCTCGATCTGCGAATCGAACAGGGTGAAGTCCCCGACCGCCACGCTTACCTCCACCGATTCCCTGACCACGCCGACGTGATCGACGCGGCATTCGGTTCCCAGGGGAAGGATGATGAGCCGCACCAAGAACACCATTTGATCGAAACGGAAAACCCGACCGTTGACGGCTCGGGCAACGGCGCCGCGACGATCGATGCACCGGCGGCCAGCCATAACACCGTGAACCCGCGTGTGGAAGTCGAGACCGCGACACCACGATCCGGGCGATCGACCACCAAGGGCTACGAGATCCTGGACGAACTGGGCCGGGGTGGCATGGGCATCGTCTACCGGGCACGGCAGGTCGCTCTCAACCGGCTGGTGGCTCTGAAGGTCATCAAGTCGGCCGAGTTCGCCAGCGAGGCCGAGCTGATCCGGTTCCAGAACGAAGCCGAAGCCGTCGCGCGGCTCGACCACCCGCATATCGTCCCCATCTACGAGGTCGGCCGACAGGCAGGTCAGCGCTTTTTCAGCATGAGGCTGATACCCGGCACGAGCCTCGACAAGAAGCTGGCCGAGTTCGCCGCCGACGTCGGGGCCTCGGCCCGGCTGGTGGCGACGATCGCCGATGCCATCCAGCACGCGCATGAACGCGGAATCCTCCACCGCGACCTGAAGCCGGCAAACATCCTGCTCGACGAGCGCGGGGAGCCACACGTCACCGACTTCGGCCTGGCCCGCCAGATCGAGGCCGAGAGCGGCCTCACGCACTCCGGATACCCCGTCGGAACCCCTTCGTATATGTCGCCCGAGCAGGTCCGGGGCGATAAGGGATCGTTCACCACGGCGACCGATGTCTACGGTCTGGGCTCGATCCTCTACGCGCTGCTGACCGGCCACGCCCCGTTCCTCGGCAGCAGCCTGGCCGAGACACTCGATAAGGTCCGGGGCACTGCCCCCGAGCCGCCCGCTGAGGTCAACGCGCGCGTGCCGCGCGACCTGGAAGTCATCTGCCTGAAGTGCCTGGAAAAGGACCCGCAACGTCGCTATCCCACCGCCCGGGCACTGGCCGATGACCTGCGTCGCTGGCTGGGTGGAGAGCCGATCGAGGCCCGACCGGTCGGCCCGGCAACCCGGGCCTGGATGTGGTGCAAACGCAATCCCTTACCCGCCGCGCTGGGGGTCCTCTGCGTCATGGCGATCCTCGGCGGTCTGGCCGGCATGACCTGGAAGTGGCGCGAAGCCGCCCTGGCCAACGATGAGACGCAGGCCATCAACGACTTCCTGATCCACAGGCTGCTCGACCAGGCTTCCACGCGGAACAACCCGCGCGGAGCCAACCTGACAGTAGGCGAGCTGCTGAACACGACCTCGGACAAGCTCAAGGGCGAGTTCGAGAGCCGGCCTGCCGTCGAAGCCTCGATCCGTCGGACGCTCGGTTCAGCCTACCAGTCACTTGGACTGTTCGACCGTGCCGAACGTCATTTCCAGGCGGTCATCGCGCTCGATTCCCGGCTCCTCGGCCCGAACGATCGGCAGACCCTCCGCGACTTCAACCAACTGACCTCGGTACTGGATGATGCCGCAAGATATGGCGAGGCCGAGCCGCTGGCCCGCCGGAATCTGGAGAAATGCGCCTCGTCACTCGGCCGCGACGACCCGGTCACCCTCGACGCGGAATTCCAGCTTGGTGCTCTGCTCGTCCATCTCGGCAAGCTCGACGAGGCCGAGCAGGCCCTCCGCCACTGCACCGCCGCCCAGCGCCGGGCGCTCGGCGAGCAAGCCCCCATCACTCTGCGATCGATCAATGCGCTCGGCCTCCTGCTGCAAGATCGCGGCAAGCTCGACGAGGCCGATTCACTGGCCCTGGAGTATGAACATGGCATCCGCTGCATGTTCGGCACCAAGCACCCCGACAACGTGACCGCCCTCGCGACCCGCGGGCGCGTCCGCCTTAACCAGGGCCGGCTCGACGAGGCCGAGATCCTCTACCAGACGGCGGCCGCCGAGGCCAGCCGCATCCTCGGCGCTGACCATCCGCGGACCCTCGCCGCCATGGCCGACCAGGCACGGGTTCTCCGAAGAAAAGGCAAAACCGACGACGCTCAGAAGCTGCTGGAACAAGCCTGGGATCTGGCGCGGAACAGTCGCGGCCTCGACGACCCCGACACGCTCAAGGCGGCCAGCCTCCACGCCGAGGCCCTGCTCGACGCGGGCAAGACCGAGCCAGCCGAGCAACTGTTGAAGCTCGTCACACCTCATGCAAAGACCGCACTCGGGCAAGATCATCCCATCACTCAACAGTTTGAACATCTGAGTGCGCGTATCGCAACCAGAGCGCGAACCACTCTGCCGATGCCTGACAACCCGTTTGATGAGGGACAGTAGGCACTCTTTCGGACGACACTCGATGATCAAACATCACGCGCCAGCCGGACGCCAGCGAATTGCCAGCGTGCCTCGGGTGGGAAGAAGTTACGATAAGTGGGCCGGATGTGCGAGCGCGGCGTGCAGCAGGAACCACCCCGCAGAACAAGCTGGTTGCACATGAACTTGCCGTTGTACTCGCCGAGTGCCCCGGGGGCCGGGCGAAATCCGGGGTAGGGGGTGTACGGACTTTGGGTCCATTCCCAGACATCACCGTAAAGTTGCCGCGGCGATGAGTGGGCCGAAGCTCCATGCTCGTCCATCGGGTGAGCCGGATGGAAGCGGCCCGATTCGAGGAAGTTCCCCACTGGAGAGGATTCGCCGATCGTTGCCGCGATCTCCCATTCCGCCTCGGTGGGCAACCGCGCGCCCGCCCAGCGTGCGAAGGCATCCGCCTCGTAATAGCTGATGTGACAAACCGGCTCGTCGAGTTCCAGCGGTTGCAAGCCTTCGAGCGTGAAGACCCGGCGTTCGCCCTTTTTCGATTCCCAGTACAGCGGTGTGGTCCAGGCGTTGCGAGTCCGGGCGTACCAGCCGTCGGAGAGCCAGAACTCGGGCCGCTCGTAACCATCGTCCTCGACGAATTCCAGGTATTCGCGGTTGGTCACCAGCCGATCGGCCAGAGTAAATTCGGCCACGTAGACCTGATGCCTCGGACCTTCGTTGTCATAGGCAAAACGCGCCGAGTCATGACCGATGGAACGCAGACCGCCAGCAAATGATAACCAGCGCAGGGCATCGAGGTCCGCGTGCGCAGTCGCGCACTGCAGAACGCTCGCGATAAACCGGACGGCTCGGGTTGCACGCCAGAGCGTGCTTGATGTCTGTGAGGATGAGCTCCTGATGCTGCTGCTCGTGGTGCAGACCGAGGATCAGCGTGCTCCGGACTTGCTCGAACGCCGCCTTGCCAGCCCGCTCAAGAAACTCCTTCATTTTTTCGTCGACCGCGGCGCGATAACGAAATACCTCCGCGACCGTCGGCCGCGACAGCACGCCGCGACGATCGCGTGCCACCCGCTCACCCACGGCATTATAATAGGAGTTGAACAGGTACGAATAGCGTGCATCCACGGGCTCAAAGCCCGAGTGAGCATGAGCCAGAACGAAGGTTTCGAAGAACCACGACGTATGCAGCCAGGTGCCACTTTGCCGGGCTGGCATCGGGCATCGACTGGATGACGTAATCTTCGATTTCCAGGGGTGCGCAAAGGGCTTCGGTCGTCCGCCGGACTTCCTGGTAGCAATTCCAGGCCGCGGCTCGATCGATCTCCAGGTTTGTGATCTCGGCCCCCGGGTCACCGATCTCTGCGGGCGGGGACTCGGCCAAGGTGGTCGGCATGGAGGCGGCTCCAGAATAAACGGGGGCTAATGCGGGACAGATCCTGTGCCGGAGAGAAGCATGAATAATGGCAGATGCCAGATACCAGATACCAGATGCCAGATGCCAGATGCCGAATGATAAATGGCAAGAGTCGAGCGGGTCGCTCCTGGCTCTTGCCATCGTATCTCAGCTACCGGTCATCCGATTTATGCCTGATGCCTTTTGCCTCGTGACATCTGCCATTTGACATCTGTCTCTCGGCATCTTCCATGCCGCTTCCCAGTTTTATCCTATGCCTCGGGCGCCCCGCCGCCCAGCACCGGTCTCTTATCCGGCCCCAGCTCAAGGAGTACGAGTTCCCTCCGCAGGCTCGCGCCGGGCCGGGTAGCGTGATGCGGACGACGGCGGTCGACGCGAGTTCGGGGAACGTGCGCTGGAGCGAGATTCCGCGGATCGGGAATTCGGGTCGCGCTCGTCAGCCGCGGACTCGCCTCTCGCAGAGGGACTGCGCGTCACGTCATGGGGCGCCGCCTGGCCGGCCCGGGAGAGATGATCCGGCATCGATGTCGCGCCGGCCGCCTGGTGCTGGATCGATGGCCCGCGAGATTCCTCGGAACCGGGCTGCCTGGCAACCCGGACACCCGATTGTTCGTACCTTGGCCCGGAACGCTCGCCGGCCCTCTCGGCCGTGGCCTGACGGTCGGCGTGGCCCATCGCTCTGGTCGATACCCCGGCTGCCGCGTGGGCATGACTCGGCGCCGCCACGGGTGAGGACGAAAGCGAAAGCGGTCGCGGCCTGGCTTGCGCATGAGCCAGTCCTCGTCCTCCGCCCGCCGCGTGCTCACTCGCCGCCCTCCGCTCCTGGATCGACCGCTCGTTGCGGAGTTGTTGCAACGCAACTCCACGCTGTTGCCACTGCCGCTGCGCCTCTGCGCTCACGTGCTCCATACGCATCCCGCCGGGACGGTTTGCAAGCTGGCTGATCGGCCTGGCCAGCACCGTGTCATGGCCACGTCCGTTATTCACCACGGTCACGTTCCGCTCGATGATCCGGGTTTGCTCGATGAATGTGCGCGGGGGCCGCATGGCAACGTTGTCGCGGCAGACCAGGTACTGGCGTTGAACCCGCGTGACCCAGCCCGGATCTCGCGTGACGTTCACCGAGACGTAGAAAGCGAACAGCGGGTCGTTGTAGACCGGCGGCATCGCGGGCCCCGCCATGACCGGCCCCGAGACATACGTGAACGAGAACCAGGGGACGATACCGACGCTGATGAACGTCCGGTCGTAATAGTCGCCGAAGCAATAGTGAGAGTAGTTGGGCTGGACGAACATGTTCGCCATCAACCCGGGCGCGGCGATGGTGATCGAGGGAGTGTACACGTACCCCGGCTGCATGTAAACCGGCTGGGGATAGTAGACGGGCGCGAACATGAGTCCCCGGTCGGCCAGGGGCATGTCCCAGTACCCCTCGACAAACAGGTAGCCGCCCGGTGTCGGGACGTAGTGGGGAGGAATCCAGACCCAGTTCGTCTGGGCGGCCGCCCAGAAGCCGGGCCGCCAGACGTAATGGTCGACTCGCCAGTACCAGCTACCCGGCGACCAGAAGACGTTCGGAGCGGGCGCGGGACCGTTCGGACCGGTTTCCAGGCTGGCGGGCGGAGGCGGCAAATAGGCCGCCTGAGATCCCGAGGCTGCCGCCTGGCCCTGGCCGCCATTCGCGGGCTGGCTCACGGGAACCCAGGCTCCCGGAACCCACTGGAAACCGTTATCCACCTGGTGCCAGTAGCCGGGCACCCACTGGCGGCCCGGTGGCGGCTCGCGCCAGACCCCGCTGACCCAGAGATAATCGTTGCGGGACTGGTCCCAGCTCCAGTACCCGGCTATCCACTGCACGTTCTGGCCGGCCGGCTTCTGGTCCGGCGGCATCTCCTCGACCGCCGCGGGCGGCTCCTTGGGGGCGACCAGGCCGGGCTTGGGATCATGGCTCACAGGCGCGGCGAAGGCCTCATGCACGGGCCCCCGCGTCAGGACCTGGACATTCGGGTCCTGATTCTGATTCGGATCCGTTGCAGGAGAAGGGGGGGAGGAGGGCTTGCACCCGGATCCTGGGCGGCTGCCGCCTGGACCAAAATGCCCAGTACGCCGAGGCTTACGAGCAAGGCCGAGATCGAGGATCGACTCGCCCCGATAGACCCACAACCACGATTGTGACCATTCCTGGTCCGGCTCAAGTTCATCCTAGCACTCCTTGCCGTAGACGCACGAGTCGTGCCGATCACAATCCGGCCGTCACTCGGGCGAATTCTAGCAGAGAGCCAGGGAAATGTCTTCCGCGATCCGGTGTTCAAAAGGTCAGATCCGCCAAAGTGGCCGGAAACAGCCGGTCAGTCTCATTGGGGCCCCGGCCCCGCGGGGGCTCGGGGAGGCAAGGCGGCCGGCGCTCGTCCAGGCGAAGCCGCTGGAGCGCGGGCGGGCGAGGCAGCCGGGCTGCGAGCGGGTGAATACCCTGGCACCCTTGCCGGCGCAACGGGAAGGGAAAGATCCGAGGGGCCGAGCTCGAAGGACCGGATGATCTTCTCAACCTTGTCGCGAAACTGCGTGTGCGGGTCACTGATCGTCATCGCCGTCACCCTCAAGATCTCGTCACGCATGAACTGGACGATATATTGATCCGAGTAAATGCGCCCGCTCGAGGGAGCTTGATCCCCCTCGGGGATCAATGCGGCCTCGATCCGATAGACCTTGCGCTTGAGCGGTGCCCATTCCGCCTCGGGGAGCCAGCCGGAGGGACCGTCCATGACCTTCTGACCCTGACGCTTCCAGTTGTCCACGAGTCCCTTCTTCACCTCAAACGGGTCGGACACGCTGCGGTCGTGCTTTCCATTCTCGCTCTTGGGCAGAAGGGCAAGGTGGATTGCGTCCGGCCCCTCATGCCGCTGCTGAACCAGGTCGACGCCTCCGTCGCCATAATTCGCCGTCACTTGCAGTTCCTGAGGGTGCAGGAAGTGGTACAGCCCCTGGGGGTCGTCGTAGAGCAGCCACGAGTTCGACTCATCGGCAACGGGATCGGGGTTGGGCAAATCAAGCAGACCTGCGACTTCGCCGGGCTGGCTGAGCCGCCGCTCGAACACAAGATCGCGCCGGATCAATTGCCTCAACCGGCCCTGATTATCGGGGACTGGCACGGAGATCTCCTGGGCCAGCGCGACCTTACTGATATAACCTTTGCCAGTCACACTCTGGTCCACGCGACCGGCAGGTCGACCTGGTGCGCCCGCGGCCTTCTCCTTGGTAGTCTCACCCTCGGTGCGACCACGCGTGGGCGGGGTTTCCTGTGACGGTACGAAGATGAACTGCACCCTGGCCGAGATCCCGGCTGGGCCCTCGGAAACAACGGCCTGTCCCTTCACTCCGATAACCGCCACCATCGACGGATTCGTTCCGTTCTTGTGAACCTCGAGGACTTCGGCGGTCAAATCATAGTTATCCTCGCCCGGGATTTCGCCAAGAAGAGCCGTGGCCGCGTCTCGCGGCACAGTCCAGGTGTCGCCAGCGGCGCAGGCTTGAGGGGCAAGATGCTCGCCATGGCAGGCAGAAACGCCTCTTGTGTGACCAGGATATACTCCTGACGCCGCAGTTGCCGCTTTTCCGTCAAGCAGATCACCTGAAGCAGCGAGTGAGGTTGCACCCGCAAGAGGAAGTTCAGACCTTCGAGTAGCTTGGTTTTGTACCGCGGCATTGGCTGAGTCGTCTTGATATTGAATTTGTCATAGCGGCGAACGACTTCAGCCACCGTGGCGCCCTTGGCGAGCTTGGCGACGCGCTCGGTATAGATACCCTGCGACGAAACTTCAGTTCGCTCCGGCGCTCCCTGGGGAACCTCGCGCGTGAGCTTGACCGATTCCCGGAACCCGACCTGATATTGCACGAGCAATTCCGGTCTTGGGGGTTCCTCGTTGGGACTGTAGCGCTCGAGGAAACGGAAGCGCTGGCTCAGGTCCTGTTTATCGGCGGCCGCCTCCTCGGCGTTCGCCGCCGCCGGCTCCTGGGTCTGGCCGGATGCCCACTCGGCGCGGGCCACGAAGCAGAGACTCAGCAACGAGATTACAAACGCCGACGCGAACTTACACCGGGCACAAGTCGCCATGGCCCGTTGACGTCGACCTCGCAGGGAAGGTCCAGCGCACGGGCTGGGAACTGAAGGATCGACCTTTCGTGCCTGGTTCGTCATCATGGCGCGGCCTTTCCGAATCTGTTCTCAACGGGGCTCAACCAGAGCGTTCGTCAAGCATACAAACGATAGGACTGGGCCCTCTGTTCAATTAGATCATAGTCGCTTCCGCAATTCGTGCTCAAAGACTTTCCCGGGTCGTTTTTCCGCACCTCGTGGCCGTTAAAGCAGATAAAATGGCGGGACGATGCTGACAAAAGCTCACGAGGACTCTCAGGGATTGGCCCTTGCGTCGACCGGGGGATTGTACCACTGGAGCGAGCCGATCATTTCCAGGTCCTGCGAGCCGAACGCCGCCGCGTCTTCCTCAGCCAGAGTGAACGTCGCCAGCAGTTGGTCGCCTTCCGGGCTGGCGATGAGGTAATAATTCCAGAGGACGCCGAATTCGCCTTCACGCCCCTGAACACCCACCTTGTAGCGGAACCCCCCCGCGGGGTCGCCATCCACCTCACCCGCGCCCAGAAACTGGACGAAACGCTGTTTCAACGATTTGCGCAAATCGTCGCGAAACTGGGTCAGATCTTGATGCTTCCCCTTGCCGGCGTTTGGACCAGTCGCCAGGTTGCACTGCGCCACGACTTTTCCCTTGTCCAGCCGCTTCAGGACGACGAGTTTGGGATCGTCCCAGTAGGTGTGCCACTGACGGTCGTGAAGCAGGTTGTACTTGCCGTCCGGAGATACGAGTTGAAGAAGCTGGCGCTGCGGCGTGACGTCGAACCCAAGATTCCCGATCGCCGCGTCATTCAGCTCGGGTGCGAGTCGGGAGGGCCGGCGGAGGAGCGTCAGCGTGCTCTTGACATCGAGCCCAGCTTCGACCGGACCGGGCTGGCGGCTCTCGACGCGGTTGACCTCGAGCCGATTGACCAGCCCGGCGGTTCGATCGAAATCGAGAGAACCTTCACAGGTGATCTTCCCTTGCCCCCCCAGAGCGGAGCCTTGAACTTCGCCCTTGAGCTGGACACGCGCCGACGTCTCGTCAAGTCGCTCGAGGGTCGCCTCCAGCGTGCTTGACTTGAGATCGTCGTACCCCGACAGGCAGACCGCCACCGATTCCGGCAACTTCCAGGTACTTCGCTGGGAAACTCGCTCCCGCGGAAGGAAATCGGCCAGCGTCAACGGATCGCCCACGCCCTGGACCAGTTCGAGCTCGGAGCGCAGTCATCGGCCCGGCCGGACTGACCACCACGACGCCTCCGCTGGCCCTGCGCTCGGCCACGAGCAGCGAGAGCCCGGGACGCAAGACGCTGGCCGTGGGCCGAATCTCTCCATTGATCGCGGCAGCCGCCTGAATGACCCAGCGAACCGCCTTGGTGCTGGTCGCGGGTCGGGTCGCAGACCCCAGCGGAACCAGACGCTCCGCGAAAACCAGCCGGGTCTTGACGTCGAGGGCCAGAGGCTTAGGCATCCTCGCCTCGTCCTTCTGGGCGTCCATCGGCAAGCCGGGTCGAAACAATCCCTCCCCTTTGAGCTCGATCCGCACCTGCGTGCATGATCCCGCCGGCAATGACTCGCGTAATTCCACCAGATCGGCCGCAAAGGCTAACTCACCAACCATCGCACTCACAATGAGAAGCACTATCAAAAAAATCCAGGCTCGGAGCCGGAATAACACACGGCCAAACATGCGTGCATCCATATTATAATGCCTCCAGGCAACAACTGTTTCCCGGACAGGTCCAGTTTGTGCGGCATTATCGAAACGGCGAAGAAGCTGTCAATTTGGCTATTTTCTCGGAAGTGACGCCTACGATATCTCTGCCGCAAGGTGGCAATCCGCGACTTTCCGGCATACTCGTTCCAGGAATTCGAGTTTTTTCCACGAACTTATTGGTGAATCTTGAAAAAACTACGAACAAATCGACGGGCTCAAACGTCTGTTTAAAACAGATGTTCGAAACGGTAAGCCTTATCCAGTGTCCAGTGAGCGGATGCTGCGTCGCGTTCGCGTGCGGCGAGAATCGTGTATTTTTCGTTAAACAACAGTCGATTCTCACTCGAGTGGCACACTTTTTGAGTACTTCATGTAATGACCGGCTGGGCATGGCGCCCAGAGCATGGGACCTGGCGGTTTCCTGATTTGTTCGAGAGGGCGAGAGACCGGACAGGCCAGGTCGGCGAGTTCTTGAATGAAGACGTTGCATGCTTGTTTGTTGCGGCGACCTTCGATGGAGAATTCCGATAACAGCGTCAGGTTCATCGATCCGAACTCAAAGCTCTGTCGTAGTATTCTGGGAGGATTCGACGGATGGGGGAACTCTGCGGTATTCCGGGGAGAAGCAAAAAGGGCCGTCGCCCGGCGCGAGCCGATCTCGACTGAACTGTCAGGAAATAAATGACTTTGACCCACGAATAACTTAAGTGATAGCAAAGGTTCAATCGGAGCTCTTGCGTTTGTTTTGATTCTCTTCTGTGCCTTCTTTTCGTCTGGGTTGCGTCCGGTTCGTAAAGCTTGGCAGGGATGATCGAAGGGCCGCGGCGGACGGTATGCCGCATTGATGAGCGGGGGGCTTGAGGATGTCGAAGACGTATCGCCATCCCGGGATGAAGCAACTCAGAGACCAGCAGACGCGGTACGCCCCGAAGGACCGCAGGCTTGAGCAAGTCGAGCGTGCCGAGCAACTTCTCGGCGAGATCGAGGCAACCAAACAATACCCTTACGATTACTTGTGTTACCGGATCACCGGCTTCCGACCCGACGGATGGCCGGCTTTGGTGCTTGATGGCAGTGATGTACAACATGATCTCCGGCTGTTCGTGGAAGATCTTTCCGCGACCGTCCGTCAGGCCATTGAGCATGCGACCGAACCAGTACTCACGGTGGCCGAGGTCAGCCGGCGCTACAACGTTTCGACGCGTACGGTGACACGGTGGCGGCGCCAGGGCTTGGTGGCCCGCCGATTCGTCATGGAGGGTCGAACCAAGGTCGGTTTTCTGGAGTCCAGTCTGGAAAGATTCGTCAAGGCTCATCACAACCAGGTTGAACGCGGCTCACGATTTCGACAACTGACTGACGCGGAGCGGGACGAGATCGTCCGTCGCGCCCGTCGGATGGCTCTTTTCCGTCCAGGCCAGGTCGGACTGGTCGAGGTGGCGCGGAGGATCGCACGTAAAATGACACGTTCCATGGAAACAATTCGGCTCACCTTGAAGACTTACGACCGCGAGCATCCGGATCGGGCGATTTTTGCCCCCACGGCGGCTCCCCTCGACGACGATTCCAAGAATCAGATTTATCGCCGCTACCGCATGGGCGTCTCGGTCGAGGTCCTGGCTGGCCAGTTTGGCCGCACGCGGTCGAGCATCTACCGCCTGATCAATGAGGTTCGGGCCCGGCGCATGCTGGAAGCCAAGCTTGAGTTGATCGCTCATTCCAGTTTCGACGATCCCGCGGCGGAAGCCCAGATCATGGCGCCCATGCCGCAACCGGCAGACGGCAAGGCGCCCCGCAGACCCCGGGCACCCAAGGGCTTGCCCCCTTACCTGGCGAGCCTCTACGAGGTCCCCTTGCTCGATCGTGACCAGGAGGCCCATCTGTTCCGGCAGATGAACTTCCTCAAGTATCAAGCTCAGAAACTCCGCCAGGTCATCGACCCGACGCCGCGCCAAGACCGCGGACCTCGATCGGATCGAGGAACTTCAAGAAGCGGCCCTGAATGTCAAGAACCAGGTGATCCGCTCGAATCTCCGGCTGGTCGTGTCGATCGCCAAGCGGCA
Organism: uncultured Planctomycetaceae bacterium; assembly: GCA_963797295.1. Taxonomy (GTDB): domain Bacteria; phylum Planctomycetota; class Planctomycetia; order Isosphaerales; family Isosphaeraceae; genus Aquisphaera. The sequence continues at coordinate 647,865 of CAWCPP010000040.1, read as the reverse complement.
CGTCGGCCCGTCAAACAACTTCTTCGAGCTCGTCTCCGATGGCAACATGAGTCTGATCCGGGCCGTCGAGAAGTTTGACTTTTCGCGGGGCAACAAGTTCAGCACGTACGCTTCCTGGGCGATCATGAAGAACTTCGCCCGGACGATCCCCGAGGAGAACTACCGGCGCGACCGATTCGTCACGGGCCACGAAGAGATGTTCGAGGCCGCGGCCGACAACCGTACCGACGAGCACGAATACGAAAGCGCTCTCAAGCGGATGCAAGAGGCCATCAAGGGGATGCTCGACCGGCTCGATGACCGCGAACGGCTCATCATCACCAGCCGGTTCGGTCTCGGCGGTGCCGCCGAACGGACTCTCGAGCAACTGGGCCGCGAACTCGGTATCACCAAGGAACGCGTCCGCCAGATCGAGTCCCGCGGAGTGGACAAGCTTCGCAAGATCGCCGGCGACCAGAAGCTGGAACTGCCGATGCTCTGAGCAAACCAAACGACCGGGAATGGTTGCCCTCGGAGACCGCGGCCTCGGCGTGAGCGGGAGCCATGCTGAGTGAGAACCGCGGGAACTGAAACCACCCGCCGCAAGCACCGGTCGAGGGCGTGGGTCCGAGATCGCATGCCGCATCACGCTGGAGGATGCCCAATCGCATGCCGCATCACGCTGGAGGATGCCCAGTAGAGCCGGGTGCGGAAGTGTCCCCTGGCGGAGCCGAGAGATGACTTTTTCGCGATCGCCCCTTGCCGGTTCGCTGGGTGGATCAGTACGATAAGCTATCGCGCCGATCGGCGTACGCCGTGTCGGCCCTGGAATCCTCTTGCAATCGTTTTTCCAGACGATAGAATTGGAAATTTCACGGCCCTGGTTGCTGGCGTAGCTCAGTCGGTAGAGCAACGGTTTTGTAAACCGTAGGTTGTGAGTTCGAGTCTCACCGCCAGCTCTGTCGCGTTTCGTGGGCGTCGATCGCCGCGTGGCCCGGCGTTGGTTGAAAGAGGTCCGGGCAAGACGACGACATGACCCAAGACGGGTGGATACCCAAGCGGCCAAAGGGGCCAGACTGTAAATCTGGTGGCACTGCCTTCGCAGGTTCGAATCCTGCTCCACCCATGCCGAGGCGGGCTCAGGATTTGACGCGGGTGTAGCTCAGTGGTAGAGCCCCTGCCTTCCAAGCAGGCTGCGTGGGTTCGATTCCCATCACCCGCTCTGGACCGGAGAATCATAACTTTTCCAGAACAATGGTGCCTGCCCTCAAGACGCGGATGACGAGAGTGATCAAGACAGGGAAGACGGAAGCGGAGATGAGCGAGATTCTGAGACAAGAAACACTGCTGCCGTGGCTCAGTTGGTAGAGCGCGTCCTTGGTAAGGACGAGGTCCTGGGTTCAAATCCCAGCGGCAGCTCTTGGGTCGTTTGCCCAATTCGGGCGTGACACGTGACGTGCCTGGCGGCTGGCCCCGGCCGCCAGGATGGCCGTCCGAACCGGACCGTGCTGGCGGGTGGGGCTGCCGGAAGGGTTCCCGCCGTTTTGACTTCGACTTCAGGAATGCCGTAAAGGCGCAATCGCAAATGGCCAAGGAAACTTTCACCAGAACGAAGCCACACGTCAACGTGGGCACCATCGGGCACATTGACCACGGCAAAACGACGCTGACCGCGGCGATTCTCGCGGTACTGGCCGAGCACGGCAAGGCCAAGACCAAGTCGTATGCCGACATCGCCAAGGGCGGCACCGTCCGCGATGCGACCAAGACCGTGACCATCGCCGTCTCGCACGTGGAGTACGAGAGCGAGAAGCGGCACTACGCCCACATCGACTGCCCGGGCCACGCTGATTACATCAAGAACATGATCACCGGCGCTGCCCAGATGGATGGTGCCATCCTGGTGGTCTCCGCGGCGGATGGGCCGATGCCCCAGACCCGGGAGCACATCCTGCTGGCCCGCCAGGTCGGCGTGCCCGCGCTGGTCGTCTTCCTCAACAAGATCGACCTCGTGGACGACGAGGAACTGCTGGAACTGGTCGAACTCGAGTTGCGGGAACTGTTGACTCACTACAAGTTTCCCGGCGACGAGATTCCCATTGTTCGCGGCAGCAGCCGGCCGGCCCTGGAAAACCCCAAGGACGCCGCGGCAGCCAAGCCCATCCTTGACCTGGTCAAGGCCATGGACGAGTACATCCCCGACCCCGTCCGCGAGATTGACAAGCCGTTCCTGATGCCCATCGAGGACGTGTTCTCGATCAAGGGCCGAGGCACGGTGGGAACCGGCCGGATCGAGCGCGGCAAGATCAAGGTCGGCGACGCCGTCGAGATCATCGGCTTCGGCGCCAAGAAGCCCTCGACGATTACCGGCGTCGAGATGTTCCAGAAGACGCTCGACGAGGGCGTGGCCGGCGACAACGTCGGTGTCCTGCTTCGCGGGGTTGAGAAAAACGACCTGGAACGCGGACAGGTTGTTTGCAAGCCGGGCTCGATCACGCCGCACACCAAGTTCGAGGCCGAGGTGTACGTTCTGAGCAAGGAGGAAGGGGGGCGTCATACTCCTTTCTTCAAGGGCTACCGCCCCCAGTTCTACATCCGCACCACCGACGTCACCGGATCGATTCTCAACCTGCTGTCGGAAGACGGCAGCGAGGCCGAAATGTGCATGCCCGGTGATAACATCAAGATGACCGTCGAACTGCATTCGCCGATCGCCATGGAAGACAGCCTCCGGTTCGCCATCCGCGAGGGAGGCAAGACCGTGGCGCCGGCGTCGTGGTCAAGATCCTGGAGTGAGCCGGGCCGTCTTTGGCCTCCGACGACGCCTGAACCGAATGCCCGCCCGAGCCGGTGTGACCTTCCTTGTCGCAACGGCGGCGTGCGAGAAACCAACCATAATCTTGGATCTCGAGGTGCGATCGGGCGCTGAATCCGTGGGTTCGGCGCCCGATCGCACCGTGAACGTTTGTAGAATTTCGCTTTTGTCCAGAGCCGAGCAGCGAGGGTTTTCTGGTGTCGATCACCAAAGCCATTCGCGACGTAGTGTAGGAGCGGTTTGGTCATGCGTGAGTATGTTTGGCTGGAATGCACCGCCTGCGGGGACCGCAATTACCGAGTCCAGAAGGAAACCCGCGGTGCAGGCCGGCTGGAGTTGAAGAAATACTGCCGCCGCGAGCGAAAGCACACTGCCCACAAGGAGTCGCGCAAGAAATGACTCGACAAGCTGGACAGTCGCCCCAGTGGCGGACTCGCCGCAAGGGCCTGGCCTATCCGCCAACGTGCTTGTCCAGCCATGACTTGCGAGATTGGAGCAGCGATCCGTCCAGTCAACAAAGAAAAGAGAGGCTGCTCACCTGTGAAAACCGGATGAGTTTACAGGGTGAACTGAAGGTCGGACCAACACTTGCGGGCTGAATTCAAGATTGGTCTTGATCGTTGATTTGTTGCTGGCGTTGATTCCGGTTCTTGATGCGGTTGCTACGAGCGTAGCTCAATTGGTAGAGCACCGGTCTCCAAAACCGGCGGTTGGGGGTTCGATTCCCTCCGCTCGTGCTGCGGTAAGGCAAACGCGTGGTGGTTTGAACCCAAGAGAAATCAACTTGCTGAGCGCCCGGGTCGCCCCAGACCCAAGGCGATTCAGCTATGCTGTCCGAAACAGAGATTCACTGAGCCAGTTGAGGGGTCGTTTCCCCACAAGATAAGCGAGATCGGTGCCATGGGTAAACTCAAAGACGTTGAATCGGCATCGAAGCCGGCAAAACCCGCAAAGGGAAAGTCAGGCAGCAACCAGCCGAGCACCGTCGTGGCGTTCTTCCTCAACCTGGGTCAAACCGGGCTTTTCAAGCCGATGCAGGGCTGGTACGCCCGCCTTTACACGGCTTTGGGGCTGGGCGTGATCGCGGCTGCGGGCGTCTGGCACGTCTGGGAATCGTCGATCGACTCGACACCACTATGGCGGCTGGGCCTTCCCGCAGCGCTCGCACTGGGTCTTGGCTGGGTGATTTTCCGGATCGTGCATTTTCAACCGTTTGCCGAGTTTCTCATCGCCACTGAAGCCGAGATGAACAAGGTCTCATGGACAAGCAAGGAAGATCTCTACCGCGCGACCACAGTCGTGCTGGCAACGGTCGTCCTCATGGCCGTCTTCCTCTTCGTCGTGGACTGGCTCTGGCTGTTCATCCTCCGCAATATCGGAGTCCTCCAGTTCACGGGAGGAGGAGGCTTCGGCTCGACCGCCTGACCCTTGTCCATTCGTTTACCGCGGAACAATTCCCCAGAGCCGTCGCGCAGCAATCGGCTTCTGGGCAGCGACCCTGCCTTTTTCTTGAACAGACCATGAGTGACCCGATCGACGATCCTGTAGAATCGACTCCCGAGCCCGTGGAGCCAGCGGCGGTAGGTACCGAAATCGGTGCCCCCTCCGATGCTGAGACCCCCGGCGCGGAAATTCATGAGGAAACGCCGGCCGGCGGCGATCCCGAGGCCAAGGCGGCACCTCGCAAAAAGAAGGTTCGTCCCAAGCCGGCGGCCGAAGCCGAGTCGGCCGAAGCGTACCCCTGCGCACGATCTCGACGAGTCGCCGGCAAAGATCGCGACCCCGGCCCCCGCGGACCCTGATGAGGAACCTCAGCCGGAACTTGTCTGGTACGTGCTCAAGGTCCAGAGTTCGAGAGAAGACACGATCCGCGATGCGCTCCAGCGCCGGGTCAAGATTCAGGGCCTGCAAAAGTACTTTGACAAGATCGTCGTGCCGACCGAGAAAATTACCGAGATCCGCAACAACAAGAAGCGGATCGTCGAGCGCAAGACCTATCCCGGCTACATCATGGTCCAGATGGAACTGAATGAGAAAACCTGGTTCCTGGTCCGGGAAACTCCCGGCGTGGGCGACTTTGTGGGGGCCCATGGCACCCCCACGAAGATGACCGATGCCGAGGTCAACCAGATGCTTCATCAGGAGGAGGAGAAAACAACGACCGAAGCGCCCAAGGTCCGGATCGACGTCGAGCGGGGCGATCGGGTCAAGATCAAGGATGGTCCTTTCGAGAACTTTGAAGGAACCGTCGAGGAAGTCATTGAAGGCCGCGGCCTCGTGAAGGTGATGCTGATCATCTTCAACCGGCCCACGCCGGTGGACCTCGAGTACTGGCAACTGGAGCGGATCTGATCGACCCCACCCAATGCCGCCTGCCAGGGCAAGGTCAAACGTCGGCAAGCCGAATTCCAGGTAAGTAGTTTCATCGAACGCGAGAGTGAGAACGAGCGATGGCCAAGGTGATGACGGCGAAGGTCAAGCTGCAATGTACTGGAGGGCAGGCGACTCCCGCGCCGCCCGTCGGTCCGGCCCTGGGTCAGCACGGGGTCAATATCGGTCAGTTCGTGATGCAGTTCAACGAACGGACCAAGGACATGAAGGGCACGACCATCCCGGTCGAGATCACGGTTTACTCGGACCGGTCGTTCGAGTTCATCACCAAGAGCCCTCCTGCCGCCGTGCTGCTCAAGCAAGCCGCCGGCATCGCGGCTGGCTCGGCCGTGCCGAACAAGACCAAGGTGGGGGCCGTGACCGCCGAGCAGGTCAAGAAGATTGCCGAGACCAAGTTTGCCGACCTCAACGCCCGCGATATCGAACACGCTTGCCGGATCATCGCCGGTACGGCCCGAAGCATGGGAGTGGAAGTGAAGGGATAGTCGTCGACCGCTGGTCCTCCTCAGACCAGTCATGACGGCGACGAGACGACCGGCCTGTCAGGCGCGACCGCCCGCGGACAGCCGGAGACCCGCAACGCAAAGGCGGCAGCCCTGATGGGCGAAAGGAGCGAAGAATTGCCCCAGCACTCGAAGCGATTTCGCGCTTTGCACGACAAGGTCAAGACGCCCAGTCCGGTTCCCCTGGCCGAGGCCGTCAAGATCTTGAAAACGTTCAATACCACCAAGTTCAATCAAACTGTCGAGGTATCGACCCATCTTGGAATCGACCCCCGGCAGAGCGACCAGAACGTGCGCGGGTCCGTGGCCTTGCCGCACGGGATCGGCAAGACGGTCCGCGTGGCCGTCTTCGCACAGGGCGATAATGCCGAGAAGGCACGCGCCGCCGGTGCCGATATCGTGGGAGCCGACGACCTGGCGCAGAAGATCAAGGGCGGCACAATGGACTTCGACGTGGCCCTGGCCACGCCCGACATGATGGGCATCGTCGGACCGCTCGGGCGGGTGCTCGGCCCCCGAGGCCTGATGCCTTCGCCGCGGTCGGGAACCGTGACGGCCGACATCAGCTCGGCTGTCCGGGAGTTCAAGGCCGGCAAGATCGAGTTTCGCAACGACAAGGGAGGCAACGTGGCCGTGCCCGTCGGCAAGATCAACTTCAGCGATGAGCAACTGGTCGAGAACATCAACGTTTTCCTGAACTACCTCCGGTCGCTCAAGCCGGCCGCGGCCAAGGGGACGTATCTCCAGTCGGTGACCCTCTCGGCAACGATGAGCCCCGGGATCCGGATCACGGGGTGACACCGCCCGGAACGTGAACCGCATTGATCACATGATTCATCACTTGCTGAGCTGAACAAAACGAGAGGTTCTTCAGGGACCACGGTATAAAAATGAGTAAGTACGTCAAAGAACTGATGATGGACCAGCTCCGGGCTGACCTCGATGGCAGCCGCTCGGTGCTGATCCTCGACCTCAAGGGGCTCGACGCCATCGCGGAACACCAGTTCCGCCGCGACCTGCGGAAGAAGTCGATCCGGGTCCGGGCGCTCAAGAATTCGCTGGCCCGACGCGTCTTCTCCGAGATGGGTATGGGCGGCCTCTCGACCTATCTCGAGGGCCCGTCCGTCCTGGTCTGGGGTGGAGACGGCGTCGCCGAACTGGCCAAGGAGGTCTCGACCCAGGTCAAGACCCTCAAGAAGCCGGAAATCAAGGGGGGTGCCGTTGACGGAGTGGTGATCGCCCCCCAGCAGGTTGAAGACATCACCAAGCTACCCAGCCGCGAGCAGTTGATCGGTCGCGTCGTCGCCCTGGCGCTGGCGCCAGTGCAGCGAATCGTGGCCCTGGCCAACGCACCCGCGGGCAGTCTCATGAGCCAGTTGAAAGTGTTATCCGAGGCGGCTGACGGCGAGGAGGCACCCGAAGGGTCCACCGCGCCGGCGGACGAGGCTGGATCTTGAACGGCCAGTCTCACGATGCCTGTACCAATGTTTATCGCCGGCAGAGTGCGTCGGATGCGTACTCTTGCTGTTTCTCCCTTTTCTTTGTCCCGGCGCGTTTGACGAACGCCCCTATAATGATCATGATCTGATCGAGAGCGTAAGAAAGGACCCGACCATCCATGGCCACCGCCGAAGCCCCCTCATTTGCCGATAACATCAAGAGCCTGGGCGAATCGATCGTCAAGCTCACCGTCCTGGAAGCCAAGGCCCTGGGCGACTATCTCGAAGTCGTCCACGGGATCAAGCCGGCCGCCGCCGCGGTGGCGGTTGCGGGACCCGCCGCGGGGCCTGCCGCTCCGGCAGAAGCCGCCGCGCCCAAGACCGAGTTTGACGTCGTCCTCGAAGTCATTGGCCCCAACAAGATCAACGTCATCAAGGTCGTCCGCGCGGCCACCAGCCTGGGCCTGAAAGAGGCGAAAGACCTGGTCGAATCCGCGCCGAAGGAGATCAAGACCGGCATTTCCAAAGACGACGCCGAGAAACTCAAGAAGGATCTTGAGGACGCCGGCGCCACCGTCAAGATCAAGTGACCTGGCCTCAGCCCGCGGTCGACCACGACTCCCGGGCGGGCCGCTCGCTTCTCGCCGAGGCGATCGACCGCCCCACCGCAATCCACCCAGAACCGCTTTCTCCATGCGTCTTCGCCTTCAACCCCGATGCCGGCGTCACTTGCAACGTCGTCCTCGGGGTATCTCGGCGCAGCGGAGAACCTGGATCACCGACGTCGTACTTCCCTGTCCTCCAACCTGATCAACTGCAATCCCGTGCACGTTTCCATCGCCTCGTTTCGCATCGCCGGGCGGGATTTCATCGGGGCCGGCCGCCGGCCTGGTCCGACAGACCTCGGAGGCATCGAAATCGCTCGTCTGGCCGCCGACTCGATCCGCCTCCTCTTGGCTGGTCGCAGGCCGGCAGCCAACGCGATCCGAAACCTCCCTGCCGCCGCGGGAAATGAGTCTCCGAAGGATGCGCGGTTGTTGACCACAACTTGATCTGGTGCCCCATACTCCCCTTGAGGAGCGCGACGACATGCCTACTCCGACCACCGTGCGGCGCATCGTTCCTTCCGTGAAACGGAATTTCGGCCGGATTCACGACGAGTTCCCGGTTCCCGACCTGACCGTCATCCAGACCCGGAGCTACGAGCGATTCTTGCAGGCCGATGACCTCCCCGAAAAGCGTACCGACACGGGGCTCGAAGGGGTCTTCCGGGAAATCTTCCCGATCGAGAGCTACGACAAGACCCTTAAGCTGGAATACATCCGCTACGACCTGGGCAAGCCGCGGTACGACCCCGATGAGTGCCGCCAGCTCCGCCTGACCTACGGCCGCCCGCTCCACGTCTGGCTTCGTCTCAACAAGGGCGAGACCGTGCTCGAAGAATCGGTCTACCTGGGCGACATGCCGATCATGATCGGCGGCGGCGAGTTCATCATCAATGGCGCCGAGCGCGTGGTGGTCAGCCAGCTTCACCGCTCTCCGGGCGTCGATTTCGTGGTCGAGGTCGAGTCCAATGACAAGAAGCTGCACGCCTGCCGGGTCATTCCCGAACGGGGTAGCTGGATCGAGCTCCAGGTCACCAAGAAAGAAACGCTGGGAGTCCGGATCGATCAGTCCGGGAAGTTCTCCTCCATGACCTTGCTGCGGGCCATGAGCCCGCAGTACTCGTCGGACGACGCGATCCTCACCACCTTCTATGAGGCAGAACACATTGATTCGGCCGATCCCAAGTCCGCGGCCAAACTCGAGGGGCGGATCGCTTGCGGCGACGTCGTCGATCCGACCACCGGCGAGGTCCTGGCGGAAAGCGGCGCGACGATCTCGAAAACGCTGGCGCAGGTGCTGGCCGACGCCGGCAATCTCGGCCCCATCGCCGTGCTCAAAGACGCCCGCGATCAATTGATCCTGCAGTCGCTCCAGGACGACCCCACGAACGACCACGAGAGCGCGCTCTTGCGAATCTATCAGCGGCTGCGGCCGGGGAATCCTCCCCAGCTCGAGAAGGCACGCGAGCTCTTCCACGAGAAGTTCTTTGACACCAACCGCTACCGGCTGGGCAAGGTCGGCCGGTTCCGGATCAACCGCAAGTTCAATCAGACGGTCCCGGAAGACCGCATGACGCTCGATCCGCAAGATTACGTCAATGCCATCCGGTACATTCTCCGCCTCCGCCGCGGTAACGATCCCAAGGTTCACATCGACGACATCGACCACCTGGGAAACCGGCGGCTGCGGACCATCGACGAGCTGGCCGCCGACGAGCTCCGCAAGGGATTCCTCAAGCTCCGCCGCACTGTCCAGGAGCGGATGAGCCTGAAGGAAGCCGACGATATGACGCCCCGGTCGCTGATCAACCCCAAGAGCATCAGCGCGGCGATCGAGTATTTCTTCGGCCGCGGCGAGCTCTCGCAGGTCGTCGATCAGACCAACCCCCTGGCGCAGCTCACCCACGAGCGGCGGCTTTCGGCCCTGGGACCTGGCGGCTTGAACCGCAAGCGGGCCGGATTCGAGGTTCGCGACGTGCACATCTCGCACTATGGCCGGATCTGCCCGATCGAGACGCCTGAAGGAACCAACATCGGCCTGATCAGCTCGCTGGGCATCTACGGCGGAGTCGACGAGTACGGCTTCCTGATCACGCCCTACCGCAAAATCAAGCACGGCAAGAAGAGCGAAGAAGTCGTCAAGATGCGGGCCGACGAGGAGAGCGAAGCCTACCTCGCCCCGGCCGACGCGCTCGATGGACGACCACGGCAAGCTCAAGGGGCCATCCCTGACCGCGCGTTACCAGACCGACTTCGTCACCGTCGCCGTCGATCAGATCGAGTACATGGACATCTCGCCCAAGCAGATGGTCGGTGTCTCGGCCGGCCTGATCCCGTTTCTCGAGCACGACGACGCCAACCGGGCGCTCATGGGTTCGAACATGCAGCGCCAGGCGGTGCCGCTCCTGGTCGCCGAGCCGCCCATCGTCGCCACCGGCCTCGAGCGGTCGGTGGCCGGCAACTCGGGCATGGTCGTCAAGGCGCTTCAGGATGGGACGATCACCTACGTCGATTCCACCCGGGTGATCATCGATCACAACCACATTTACAAGCTTCGCAAGTACGTCGGCCTCAACGAGCGGACCTGCCTCAACCAGAAGCCGATCGTCCAGGTGAATCAGAAGGTCAAGAGCGGCGACATCCTCGCCGACGGCGCCTCGACCTACAAGGGCGAGCTCGCCCTGGGGCGCAACGTCCTGGTCGCGTTCATGGCCTGGGACGGCTACAACTTCGAAGACGCGATCATCATCAGCGAGAAGCTGGTGCGCGACGACGTCTACACCTCGATCCACATCGAGGAATTCGAGATCGAAATTCGCGAGACCAAGCTGGGACGCGAGGAGTTCACGCGCGACATTCCCAATGTTTCCGAGAAGGCGCTCCGCAACCTCGACGACAACGGCGTGGTGCGGATCGGCACTTACGTCAAGCCGGGAGACATCCTGGTCGGCAAGGTCGCGCCGAAGAGCAAGAGCGAGCTGACCCCCGAGGAAAAGCTGCTGCACGCGATCTTCGGCCGCGCCGGCGAGGACGTCAAGAACGATTCGCTCGAGGTTCCCTCGGGAGTCGAGGGCATCGTCATCAACACCCAGCGGTTCAGCCGCCGGATGAGCCTCAGCGAAGACGAGCGCAAGACCTTCGAGAAGGAACTCAAGGACACCGAGGGCGGCGAGAATGCCCGCATCGCCGACGAATACAAGCAGATGGTCAAGGCCCTGGAGGAAGCCGTCGGCGGGCCCGTGACCGATCCGTCCAGCGGCAAGCCGCTGGGCCGCGCCAAGGACGCCAAGGACCTGGTCGAGGAAAGCGAGCGGTTCAAGCTCGAGTCGCTCGACCTCCGCAGCCCCGAGGTCGCGACCAAAGCCAAGAACGTCGTTCGCCAGTACGCGCCACGGATCGAAGCCCTCAAGGATGAGAAGGAGCGGCGGCTGAACAGCCTGAAGCGGGGCGACGAGCTCCCCTCCGGCGTCCTCCAGATGGTCAAGGTCTACATTGCCACCAAGCGAGTCATCTCGGTGGGCGACAAGATGGCCGGCCGTCACGGCAACAAGGGCGTCATCGCCAAGATTCTCCCCGAAGAGGATATGCCGTTCCTCGAGGACGGCACCGGAGTGGAGATCTTGCTCAATCCTCTCGGCGTCCCGAGCCGTATGAACGTGGGCCAGATCCTCGAGACGCACCTCGGCTGGGCCGCGGCCAAGCTCGGCTTCCAGGCCATCTGCCCGGTGTTCGACGGCGCCAGCGAGGACACGATCCGCCAGTGTCTGAAAGATGCCGGCCTGCCCGAGAACGGCAAGGCCGAGCTCTACGACGGCCGCACCGGTCAGAAATTCGATCAGCGGGTGACCGTGGGCTACATCTATATGCTGAAGCTCCACCACCTGGTCGACGACAAGATCCATGCCCGCGCCACCGGCCCTTACTCGCTGATCACCCAGCAGCCGCTGGGCGGCAAGGCCCGGTTCGGCGGTCAACGGTTCGGCGAGATGGAAGTCTGGGCGCTGGAGGCCTATGGCGCTGCCTACATCCTTCAGGAACTGCTCACGGTCAAGTCCGACGATGTCGAGGGCCGTACCAAGATCTACGAGAGCATGGTCAAGGGCGAAAACACGCTCGAGGCCGGCACGCCCGCCAGCTTCGACGTTTTGACCAACGAGATCCGCGGGCTCGGCCTGAACATGCAGCTTGAAAAGAAACGGGTCTGAGGTTCTATGCGAGTCCAACGGAGACGATGTCTCAAGGGCTTCGTTCCTTCAAGCCCTTGAGAATCAATACCTGGCGCCGGCAACATGATCTGAGGGGACAGCGCTGAATGTCTACACTCTTCCGCGCAATGCGGGAGACCCCGCCTCGTCTGCCTCAAATCGGGCCGACCAGTCGGAACCTGGGAGACCGTGCGGGGCACGATATTCCGGCGGCCAAAGCCCACGAACTTGTGGTACCAGGCGAGGGAGGATTGTCTGTGAGCCCGCATGATCGCCACAACTTGCTAAACACCGTCGGCCACCCCACTTCCAAGGCACTGGACGCGACCCGGTGTGGAGGATTGACGAAAGGCAGCTTCCCTCGAGCCTCACTTACCGGCCCGATCCGCGAAACGTAAACCACGGTCTTATCGAGCCTGCTAGCTCAATGACCCTTCAGGAGTATCAGGACGCCCTTGCTTCCACCCAGACTTGCTGGGTCCTAGTCCACACGTGGCCCGTTCAAGGGGCGAACGCTCATGCGAGTTGATAAACAAATCGAATTAGCCCTTCGCTCTCCCGAACCGTTCAAGCAACTTCATGCGCTTGCACTCAATCTTCCTGGTCAAGGATCGAATCGAACGTCGGTCATCCAGGATTTCGAGAAGGTGCAACGTCAACTCCGCGCGGCCGACCGTGAGGCGGAGGAGGATGTCTTGATGGATGTCCTGGACTGCCTCGTGGAATGGTGCTCGCCGCACATGCGCATCGAGGCCGCCCCGGATCAGCGCGTGGCGGGCAATGAGTCTAAGACGCCAGATCGGGCTAGTCGGGAACTTCGCGAGACCACGCCTGGAGCAAAGCCGCCGGGGCTTTACCTTAGAACGGTCCCCCTGGATCAGTACTCTGATCATCGTCGACAACTCGCTCAGCGTATTTTCAACAACGCAGAGAGGCAAGCCTCGGGGTGTGCGCAAAGAGAAAGGCAGTTTCAGCTTTGATGCGGCCTCATTTCTTTTCGGCGACAGGAAGGGGGACATAGGAACAACGGCAGCCAAAGTTGTGATCTATGAGCACGGGAAGGAGTCCCGACTCGAAATTGATGAAGGCGTATACGTATGGATTCGTTCGACTGATCCGATTGGAGATTCCATTTGGAGTGGTGACCTGGCCACGAACTTCCCTGAATTGTTCCGGCTCATGAAGAGGGATAGGACTATCGCGATCGCTCCGTGGCCCGAGGTAGGGTTCTCTTTCTTCCTGTTCGACGAGTCCCGACACGGTATCGATGAGGTTGGGGATCTACTTGTGGCATGTGCGCGGATTTGAGTCACGAAGGCTAAAGAGCCATGCCATCCCGGTAAGGCGGACACAGAATTGGCCCAGGGCGTCCATCGAACGGTAACGGTTCACTTTGCCGGCACGCCAACGCCCACGCCCTGACCCTTCTTCTCAACGAGCTTTCCATCCTGGAAAGTCACCTCGAAAACGGTCCCATCCGGCAGCCTCCAGCACTGAACAGTCTGCGACCCCGACTTTGTTTCGGCTTGAGGAACTCCCAGGGCAGCGGCGACCTGGGTCGGAGTCATCCCGGGCTCAAGTTTCGCGAAGGCGTGTCCTGTACCGGGATCGCGAATGAGCGCGAGGCTCAGTGCGCCAAGGATCCCGATCACGAAAACGACACCGATATAGCTGCCGAAACGAGGCAGACTCTTGCCGTCCATTTCAGTTTCAGTTGGTGAGGACTCATCGATTTGTGACATCTTGACACTTTCCGGTACCCATTTTCCAGACGCCCGGGGACGATTAGTCAACTTGGATTGTAGGACGCCCCGCGGCTAAGATACAAGAAGCCGCCACCACCTGTGTGGAAACACTCAACCCAAGGAGCCATCTACGGCCACCGTCACCTTTCGCCTCGGCGCGGCCGACTACGGACTCAGGATATCCATCGAAGAGTTCCACGAGGCCGGAGGACAGCCCTGATACCCTTAAGAACTGTCTCGAGGATCGCTCGAACACGTTATCTCCGTTGGAACACTCGCCACGATGCCCATCCTGGAAACCATCATCATCGGCGGGGGTATCTCCGGTCTGGCATGCGCTCGGCGGCTCCATGAGGCGGGCCGCGAATTTCTCCTGATCACGGACCGGCTTGGCGGCAGGATGTTCGCGGGACCGCAGCCGATGCGCAACTTCGGTGCGGCTTATATCACATGTGACTATCGCCACGTTCTGCCTTTCCTGGAGAAGGGCCCGCGTCTCAGAAGGCGCGACACCCATTTCTACGAGACAACTCGCGAGGCCACGATCTGGTTGCCGCAAGTCTTGCGGTACCCCCGAAGCTTGATGCGCGTACGCGCTCGGCTGGTGGAGCTGCGTACCTGCCTCAGCCGGCTTCGCGCGGCTGGGCCGTCAATTTGCCAGGCCGCGTGGATCCGCCGCGATTCGCTTTTGGAGCGAACCGTCAAGCAGCCAGCCGCCGAGTTCGTGAAAACCAACCGGCTGAGCGGCTTCGCCGAGGCCTTCATCGATCCGGTGGTAAACGCGACAGTCTTCGCCTCGGTTGATCGTGTAAATACATTCTATTACCTTGCCTCGCTCTTTCCGTGCCTGGTGCCCACCCACGCGGCCGACCTTTCCAGGACACTGGATCGCCTCGCCGGAGGCTTTGGCCAACGGATTCTGAGCGATCGCGTCGTCGCGGTCGAGCATCTGCCCGACGGCACGACAACCGTCGCCACCGCCGACCGCGAATACCAGGCACGCAATGTCGTGATCGCGACTCCCGCCCGGAACACACGCGCGTTTTATCCGGATCTCGATTCGCCGGACGATCACCGGCTCCTCGACATTTCCATGGCGGCCTTGCACGTTCAAGGTGTGCGACGGCCCGAGTACAAGCCCGGCAAGATCGTCTACCTTTGTCAGGATGAGGCGATCACAGCCTTGCTGCCCATGGAACCAGGGCTTGACCTCCTCCATTCCCGAGTCATCGACCCGGATCTCTCGCCCTACTACGAGCGCCATCAGATGGTCGGCCGGGTTGGCTGGAAAACGGCCGTTCAACTTGCGACCGCGAACTGGCGGCCCCTGGCCCCGCGGCCGGGCCTGTTCACCATCGGCGACTACAACATCTGCGGCCTGGAAGACAGCTACGTCACCGGCCTCTTCGCCGCGAACCGGATCATCGGACAGTGAGCCAGTGTTAAACCAGACCGTGGAGATCGCGACCTGCGTTGACCGGATCGCCCGTAAGATGCGTATAGAGCCGGGAGCCCCCGATCACCGTGGCACCGATGCTGGGGAACTCGGCACTGGCGCCGGTGAAGTACAGGTTCGGCAGCGGCGTGAGAAACTTGAGCCGTCCAAAACTGATGTTGGCGGGTGTGAGCGCCGAGCCGTAGATGTTGCCCCGAGGCGCCCTGAGATACCGCTCATTGGTAGCCGGCGTCCCCGCGACTTTCTTGACGAGGTGTCTGCGCAAGCCCGGAACGTAGTGCGTTTCCAGCACATCGAGAATCCGCTCGGCCACCAGCTTCTTCCGCCTGCGATAGCCGGCCCGGTCGCTCGTGCGAAGGGCGCGGAAGGGCTCGTAAGCGCAGACGGTCACGGCTTCAAGGATCTGTTCGCCTTCCGGACAGATCCGGCTCTCCGGGTGCTCGCTCGGGTTGTAGAGTGTCGGCGTCGAGAGAAACAGCCAGGGATCCGAAAGGTCGCCCTCCACCGACTGTGCCTCGTAAGCCCGATTGAGGTTGAGGTGAGGATAATGCCAGACGTTCCAGGCCCCGAATCCAAAATCGCGGAGGTCCAGTCCCTTCACTCCAAGGTAGAGTGTGTACGAGCTGACCGAGTACTCGTAGTTGACCTTTTTCTGAAATCGCCTGGGAAACCGGGCCGGGCCGATCAGTCCGACGCACGTCCTGGGATCCATGTTTGAGATGAAGTTTCGCCCTCTGAAGCGGCGTCCATCACGGGTTCGCACGGCGCGAACTTGCTGCCCTTCGAGCTCGAAGCCGCACACTTCGGCCCCGTATTCCAAGGCGCAGCCCGGGCTGTTCTCGATCACGGCCGCGACGGACTCGATGAAATGCGCGAAGTGCTTCGTCGGGTGATACGCTCCCGAGCCGTAGCTCGAGAGGAGCCCGGCATAGATCACCAGCGAGACCCGCTCCGGCGGCAAGCCGAGATCGCCAACCTGTGTTGCCAGGATGGCCTGGATCTCCGGCGACAGGTCAAGCCGGTCGAAGAGCCGCTGCAGCGTCCAGCTTCGGTAGGTGAGGATGGTCCGGAATCGAACCGGGATCCGAAGAGCGTTGGTCCACGAAAGGACGAACGGCATCTCGCGCATCTCGCGGACGAGGTCGCCGATGATCCGAAAAAATCGGCGGAGCCCCGCATGGTACGGGGGGAACCGGTCGATCAGACGGTCGGCCCACTTGTCCAGCCCGTTGGGTATCCTGAACGAGAGCTCACGAGAAGGGCACGAGAAGCGGTCATACCCCTCGGGATCAAGGCGCGTGAACGTGACCGTCTCATGCAGCCCGATCTTCTTGAGGAAGTTATGGACCGGCTCCCCCTCGCCACAGAAGAAGATGTAATGGACCGCCGCACAGAAGGTATAACGGCCGACCGGAAAACTGTGAGCGCAGCCGCCGGGATGGTCGTGGGCCTCGAGCAAACAGACCGAATGCCCGGCACGGGCCAGCAGCGAACCCACCGTCAGGCCCGCCATTCCCGAGCCGATGACCACGTAATCGTACGTTTCGGACATAGCTTGAACCGGATCACCACACTGTGAAAGTCACCCTCGCGGGGAGCGGAGAACATCGTTGTCTCACGTTCTCGGTTCGCTGTCCAGTTGCTCCCGCAAATTCGAAGTCGCTCCGACGACCGTAGGTAAGCCCAGAAATGCCGCATTTCGGGCCCTCGAAATTCCAGCGAGTTCAAGTTACGATTCGAATCGTGAGCAGGCTCGAGCCCCATGACCCGTCCGTAATTGCCCTGGAACGGCAGAGCGGATCTTGATTCGTCAAGGCACCCTGCTGCACACGTCACTCGGTCTCTGGGGTCGAAAAATGGCGGACGCTGCCGAAAATGGCAAAACAAAAGGAAAACTCTGGATCGCATTGGCTGCCCTCGCGGTCGTCTCGGGAGTGAGCTATGACCATTTTTTCCGCACGCGGCAGAAGGGCGGTGCCAGGACACCGATCGGGGTCATCATCCCCAAGATCGAACAGGGCGACGAAGTTGAGAAAATGGTGGCCATCCGCGGCCTCTACGGCGACATAACAGAACCAGCGGAGGTCGCGCAGGTCTATCCTTACCTCATTCGGGCCATGACCGACGAAGCGGAGATGGTTCGGGAAGTGGCGGCGACCCTAGCCGGCGACTTGATCCTTCGTTTTGGCAAGAGCAAATCCAGAACCCTTGGCGACTTCGCGCGAAAGCTCGTCTCGAACACACCAAGCCCGGATTTACCCGAGCCGACGGTCGTGGCGCTGTGCCCCAAGGCCGAGCAGGCGCTCACCGCCCTTCTCGACGACTCTTCGCCCACAATCCGTGCCAGGGCAGCGAAATCTCTCGGATATGCGGCCGAGTTCGGCAAGCTCGACACTCCGCCTCCCCGACTGGTCGACTGCCTCGACGATGAGTCCGACTTCGTTCGAGCAACCGCCGTCGACGCGCTGATCGAGTACCGCAAGGGGCCCGAGTCGCTGGTACCCGTGGCGCTGCGGCGCCTTCCCAACGAAACCGCAACTGCCGGTGAAGCATTCACCATGGTCTTCTGGCACATCCGCCTCGAGCCTTCGGTGTTGCCGCTGTTGATCGAAGGCTTGGCGAGTGAGAAGCTCGGCGTGCGCCTCGTTTGCACCGCGGCGATCAACCACATGGGACAGGAAGCCGGCCCAGCGTTGCCGGCCATACTGGCTTTGCTTCGCAAGGAGATGCAAACTCCGCATAGTTCCAATCCGTACGCCAGCATGCGTACCATGGCGATGGCCGCGGGGGCTATCGGAGAGATCTCGCCGGCTACCGAACCCCTACCTGGAACCGTGGAACTGCTCTGCGAGGCACTGAAGAGTCCGAGTGCGGAGCCAGAGTCCACAGATCCCAATCGCCCCGCAGCGCCGGCCGCGTCCCGGAAGGACTTGCACGATCAGATCGAGTTCCGACAGGCCGAGGCCGCCTGGTCGCTGGGGATCCTCGGTCGATACGCCGCGCCCGCCGTGCCGCTCCTCCTCTCGACGTTCGAGGCGGCCCCCGGGAATGCCGAGATCCTCCGTGGGATCGTCGCCGAGGCTCTCGCCGAGATCACCCGGGGAACACCGGACGACGATCGGGTCATTGCCGTTCTGGCAAAAGCATGGAAAACCGCGCCCGCCGTACAGAAGACTGCGTTCGCTCGGGCTCTCCGGACGCTCGGCCCGAAGTCGGAACAGATTCTCCCGGAACTCAAACAAGCACCGACCGACGAGACAGGTTCTCAGATTCGGCGAGTTCGATATCCCCGAACTCGCCGCGAAGCACCGCGACGTGAGTAGGACGAGATCCCCGAGACCAGCCACCCTTACTCCAGAACACGGGCGGCCGTATCGCTCGGGCCTTCTCGGGAAGTGGTTGCGCGTGAAGTCTGGTTATTTCTTCTTTTGATGCTGAGGCTTCGCGGGGGCAAGTGTGCGTGCGGCCGGCATTCTGATGATCCGGGAGCGGATGCCAGGACCCGGACTGGCGAGTTTCGTCTCGTTGACCGGGTTCGTCACAACCTGGGCCACGAGAGCCGTCACCAGCACCGGCGCCTCGCCCTCGGCGGCCGGCTCATTCGTGTTTCGGGATCGCGGGCCCTCTTCGAGTTTGATGGCACACTGGGGGTGAATGCCCGCCAGCGAATAGACGGGTAGATTGCAGATGGGACAGCGTTTCCGCTGCGAATCGAAGATGGGCGTGTGGCGATATCTCGGAAACATCAAAGCCTCTTGGTGCGTGAGTAATTGGACTTCACGACACGCTTGGTTACGGTCTCGGGTGCTCCGTTTTGACCGAGCGGTTTCCAAGAGAGTCGATAGAGAGCCTGGCCAGTCGCGGGATCGGTCCTGCCCAGGTCGGTCACATCGGTGAGCATGACACAGACGGAATCGCCATCCTTGACGAAGTTCGCTTCCCTGCCCGCCGGTGTGCGCGCCAGGGCGAAGAGAATGAATTCGCCGGCGGCAGGTGTTTTCCCGGGCGGAATTGGCAGGATCGCGTTGCAGCTCAGTCCGCGCTCGACTTCGGAGATCCGCTGTTCGCTGGCGGGGTAACTATTCACGTGATGCTCCGACTTCGCGATGAGGATCCAACGCTCCCGGGTCAAGTGCCTGATGATTGCTGAGCCGCTGACGGGTGGCTGGCCGTGCTGAGTGCCCGAAGGACCGCGTTAACGGTCCCTCGAGCCCCGCATCAGGGGGAAGCGGTTCAATACCGCCGCCCGCCACCACCTCCACCGCCACCGTAGCCGCCACCATAACTACCGCCCCCGGTGGTTCGGGCGACTCGCGGCTTGGCCTCGCTGACTGTCAGCCGGCGGCCGTCGTGCTCCTGGTCGTTGAGCCCCTCGATCGCAGCCGCCGCCTGGTCGTCGGTATCCATCTCGACAAAACCGAATCCCTTGCTGCGGCCCGTGTCACGGTCTGTGATCACCTGGGCGCTCTGCACGGTGCCGTACTGGGCGAACCACTCCTCCAGATTGGAGTGAGTCACGCCATAGGTCAAATTTCCAACATACAATTTCTTTCCCACTGGTTTTCTCCTTGTGGCAAAGACAATCCGACCCGTTGAAAGCTTTCCGAGTCGGTAAGAAAGGGGCACACAAAGAGCCCGTGTGGTGGGAAAGGCGAGAAGGGAAAGCAATAGCGGATTCAAGTTCGAACCTGAAATGCTCGCTCAGTCGTCAGACCAACCTATCGAAGCATAACAAAAATGAATAAGAAAAGAAATAGAATTTTGGGGCCTGTGTCGAGGACCACATCCCCGGGTGACAAGACGATGAGCGAGACTGCTCAGCAGGCTCGCGGTAAACCAGACCGGGTCTCGGAAACCCTCCGTCAATACATTAATAAGATGTGTTCATCTATATATAATTAACATTAATTTATTCGTAAATGACCTCATAACACGGCTTCTTTCGGTCCAGACTTCGACCACCGGGGCGAATCGCATCCATATTCTTTCGCATAACAACTACACCTATTATTCAGCGACCTGGCCAGGTCGACCAGGGCCAGTTGCTGCTGGTCCATCCCCGGGCCTATGACCGGAGCGCCCGCCAGACAACGCGAACCCGCACGACACCGTGCCCGAGCAACCCGCAATGGGGATCGCCCACATGGCCGACCGCCTGCCGCCTCGCGGCGACGCCCCCCCAGCTCGTCGACAGAGGACGAAGGCCAGAGTACGGATGGCGAATGCTTGAGGAAAAAGGGCCGAGCGGAAAGCGGACGGCGATGAGAATGGGCCGGACGACGGAGTCTGTGTGATGACGGAGGCAATAGCATGAATTCACTCGCCTCGGATCCTGCGGAAAGACCGAGCGAGCGGAGTGCCGAAGCCGTGGCGACAACCAAAAAAGTGCCGAGCTAAGCACTCTGTTGGAACGCAAATTACTCTTGCCAAAGGATTTAATCGATAATTGCAAACCCCGGCGAGGTGCGAAAGAAGCGAACGGACGGAGTCGGCTGGACCAGGCGGGGAGGGGTACGAGGTCGCGAACTGTGATAGAGTGGACGGAGGGAGGGTCGGAGCAGGGCGGGAAACGGACGCTGATGCAGCGGCGTGTCAACGGATCCCAAGCGAACTTGAGAAAAATTTCCGGAGTCCATGAATTTTTGCTTGGAATTGGTCCTGGGATTGCGTAGGATGAGAGGATGCGACTCCATCGAGTGCCCGGTCCAGCGATTCTGGGGCTGCCTGTGTGCCGCTACGGTCGAGGGTTCGAGTGCTGGAGTTTGACCGACAAACCGGTCAAGGAGGAAACCGGCTTGACCCCCTGGGTCTGAGAGTGACCCGACCTACCGCGGCCGCCTTCCTGGAGAGACAGGATGGCTGGCTCGCGGACTTTTTTTGTTTCTGGCGGCATCCCCGTGGGATCTGCATGGCGTACGGCTTCGACGGGATCCGCAACATGAACGGTGATGGGAAATCCTAGAAATTCGGGCGGTCGCTGGGGCACGCTGGAACGAGTTCGACCGTCGCTTTCACCCACCAACCACCCCGCTTCGGCTCGGCCGACAATCCGCGGAGGAGAGTGTCTCGTGAGCATGGGCGAAAGTGCCTACGATCGTATCAATGATTATGGTGCCGTCAAGATCGGGCTTGCCAGCCCGTACGACATCCGAAGCTGGTCGTTCGGCGAGGTCAAGAAGCCGGAGACGATCAACTACCGGACGTACCGGCCGGAAAAAGACGGCTTGTTTTGTGAGCGAATCTTTGGACCCGAGAAAGACTGGGAGTGCGCCTGCGGCAAGTACCGCGGGATGAAATACAAGGGGATGATCTGCGACCGTTGCGGTGTCAAGGTCACGCACTCGCGGGTCCGCCGCAAGCGGATGGGCCATATCGAACTGGCCGCGCCGGTCGTGCACATCTGGTTCTTCAAGGCGATGCCCAGCCGCCTGGGCACGCTCCTGGATATGAAGACGACCAGCCTGGAACGGATCATCTACTTCCAGGACTATGTCGTCGTCGAGACCGGCGATACCCCCCTCAAAGACCGCCAGCTCCTGACCGAGGAAGAGTTTCGCAAGGCGCGCGAACAGTACGGCGACAGCTTCCAGGCCGACATGGGCGCCGAGGCCGTCCGCAAGCTGCTCATGCGGCTTGACCTGGTCACCCTCTCCAAGAAGCTACGCGAGGAGCTTGTAACAACAAGCAGCAAGCAGAAGATCAAGGACCTGACCAAGCGCCTCAAGGTGGTCGAGGCCCTGCGTGATAGCGATAATCGTCCCGAGTGGATGGTCCTGGAATGCATCCCGGTCATCCCGCCGGACCTCCGGCCGCTCGTGCTCCTGGATTCGGGCAACTTCGCAACGAGCGATCTCAACGACCTCTATCGCCGGATCATCAACCGCAACAACCGGCTCAAGAAGCTGGTCGACCTCAATGCCCCCGAGGTTATCATCCGCAACGAGAAGCGGATGCTCCAGCAAGCCGTCGACGCCCTCTTCGACAATAACCGCTGCAAGCGGCCCGTCCTGGGCTCGTCCAACCGGCCCCTCAAGTCGCTCACCGACATGATCAAGGGCAAGCAAGGCCGGTTCCGCGAGAACCTGCTGGGCAAGCGCGTCGACTACTCGGCGCGGTCGGTGATCGTTGTCGGTCCCGACCTCAAGCTGCACCAGTGCGGCCTGCCCAAGAAGATCGCTCTGGAGCTGTTCCAGCCGTTCATCATTCGCCGTCTCAAAGAGCTGGGGCACGCCGACACGATCAAGTCGGCCAAGAAGATGCTCGAGCGCCGCAGCGAAGAGGTCTGGGATATCCTCGAAGAGGTTATCCGCAATCACCCGGTCCTGCTCAACCGGGCGCCCACGCTGCACCGCATGGGTATCCAGGCATTCGAGCCGGTGCTCGTCGAGGGCAACGCGATCCGGATTCACCCCCTGGTCTGCAAGGGGTTCAACGCCGACTTCGACGGCGATCAGATGGCCGTCCACCTGCCGCTCTCAATCGAGGCCCAGGTTGAAGCCATGACCCTGATGATGGCGACCAATAACATCTTCAGCCCCGCCAACGGCAATCCGATCATCAGCCCGACCCAGGACATCGTCATGGGTTCATACTACCTGACGGTCAGCCGGGTGGGTGAGAAGGGCGAGGCCATGGTCTTCGCCACCCCCAATGAGGTCTTCCTGGCGCACAGCCAGGGCAAGGTTGGCGTCCACGCCCTGATCAAGTTGCGGCTGCCCGCGCACAAGAAGCTGAAAGGCGACGGCGATAAGGAATTCTCCCCAGGCATGGTGGTGCAGACCACGGTGGGGCGAGTGGTTTTCAACGACATCCTGCATGGCAAGATGCCGTTCTACAACCTGACGCTGGGTCAGAAGCAGCTTCAGGGAATCATCGCCGACTGCTACCAGATCCTCGGCCGCCGCGAGACGATCTCGCTGCTCGACCGGATGAAGGATCTCGGGTTCCGCGAATCGACCCGCTCGGGCCTGTCGTTCGCCACCGACGACCTCAAGACCCCGCTGACCAAGGACCAGATCATCGCCGAGGCCGAAAAAGAGGTCGCCAAGAATAACAAGCTGTACCAGCGCGGAATCATCACCGACCAGGAGCGGTACAACAAGGTGCTCGACGCCTGGACCCACGCTCGTGAGCGGATCACGGCCGAGATGATGGACGCGCTGAAGCACGACACGCGCGAAGGCGAAGTCTACCTGAACCCGATCTTCCTGATGGCCGAGTCGGGTGCCCGCGGCGGCGTCGAGCAGATTCGCCAGCTCGCCGGGATGCGCGGACTGATGGCCAAGCCCTCGGGCAAGATCATCGAGACGCCGATCAAGGCCAACTTCCGCGAAGGTCTGTCCGTGCTCGAGTACTTCAGCTCGACCCACGGTGCCCGCAAGGGCCTGGCCGACACGGCCCTCAAGACGGCCGATAGCGGCTACCTGACCCGCAAGCTCGCCGACGTCGCCCAGAACGTCGTCATCACGATGGAAGACTGCGGCACGTCGCAGGGCATTACCAAGGGTGTGATCTACAAGGGCGAGAAGGTCGAGGTCAGTCTTGCCCAGTCGATCCGCGGACGGGTCAGCCGGGTCAACATCGTTGATCCGATCAGCGACCAGGTGATCGTCAAGGAAAACGAGATGATCACCCTGGCCGCGGCACGCAAACTCGAGGAAATGCAGATCGAAAAGATCCAGGTCCGCAGCCCGATGACCTGCGAGGCCTCGCTGGGCGTTTGCCGGCGCTGCTATGGCATGGACCTGGCAACCGGCCAGCTTGTCGAGTCGGGCATGGCCGTGGGCATCATCGCGGCCCAGTCGATCGGCGAGCCCGGCACGCAGCTCACCATGCGTACCTTCCACATCGGCGGCGTGGCCACCCGCGGCGTCGAGGAGAAGGACGTCAAATCGAAGCGCGACGGCAAGGTCAAGTTCGTCGGCATCAACATCGTGACCAACGACGAGGGCAAGCAGATCGCCCTGTCGCGGAACGGCGAAATCCAGATTCTCGATGCGAAGGGACGCGAGCTCGAGAAGTATGACGTACCCGACGGGGCGGCGATGATCGTCCACGACGGTCAGCAGATCAACCGCGGCCAGATGCTCTGCGAGTGGGACCCGCACAACATCCCGATTCTCGCGGAGGTCGGCGGCAAGGTACGTTTCGATGACATCGTCGACGGCGAGACCATGAAGGTCGAGGCCGACCCCTCGGGCCACATCCGGCGCACCATCATCGAGCATAAGGGCGATCTTCACCCACAGATCGTGATCGAGGACGCCGAGGGGAAGACCCTCGATTACAAGTACGTCCCCGAGCGGGCCAGTATCGAGGTCGACGCCGGCCAGATGATTTCGGCCGGAACGCTGCTCGCCAAGACCCCGCGCGAGGTGGGTGGCACCCAGGACATCACCGGCGGCCTGCCGCGCGTCACCGAGCTGTTCGAAGCGCGTCGACCCAAGGAGCCGGCCGTCATCGCCGAGATCGATGGCCGCGTCGAACTGCTCGACGAGAAACGGCGCGGCAAGCGCACGATCATCGTCCGCAACGAGAGCGGCATCGAGCGCGAACACCTCGTGCCGCACGGCAAGTATCTGCGGGTGCACGGTTCCGACCGTGTCCGCGCCGGCGACCCTCTGGTCGAGGGGCCGCTCGTGCCGCATGACATCCTGCGGATCTCGGGCGAGGAGGCCGTGCAGCGGTACCTCCTCAGAGAGATCCAGAACGTTTACCGTTCCCAGCGCGTCGAGATCGACGACAAGCACCTGGAGATCATCATCGCCCAGATGCTCCGCAAGGTGCGCGTCGAGAGCGTCGGCGACACCGGCCTCTTGCCCGGCTCGGTCATCGACAAGTTCGAGTTCCGGCGGGTCAACCAGGAACTCATGAGCTGCAACAAGGTCAAGGACCATGGCGACACCGAGTTTCGCGTGGGTGACATCGTCCCCCGCGATCACTTCGAGCAGGAGAATCTCCGCGTCGAGGCAAACGGCGGCAAGAAGGCCGAGTGGCTGCGCCACCAAGCCCGCCGCTGCGAGCACCCAGCTTCTGGGCATCACCAAGGCGGCCGTCCAGTCCGACAGCTTCATCTCGGCCGCCAGCTTCCAGGAGACGACCAAGGTGCTCACCGAAGCCGCCCTCGCCGGCAAGGTGGATTACCTGGTCGGCCTCAAGGAAAACGTGATTCTGGGCCACCTCGTCCCGGCCGGCACTGGCTTCAAGTCGCACCTTGAGGCCGAGGTTCGCATTCATCCCGAAGCCCTCGAAGCTCTTGCAGAGAAGGGCCCCGCCTACGCCCGCTACCGCGACGAGGCACACGCCACGGCGGCCAAGGAGTGACCCCCGCTGTCATTCCAGACAGCTTGAACAACAAACCCGTACGGCCCGCCAGCTCAACCCGAGCGGCGGGCCGTTCGCATGTTGTGGTAAAGTGACTGTGGAGCGACTGGCTAACCTCTGGAGGTCGAATCACTCATGGCCACTGTCAACGCCATCCGCATCGGCCCGGCCGACAACGGCCGCAGAATGCCCATCGAGGAGTTCATGGAGGCCGACGTTGAGGAAGGATACCGCTACGAGCTCGCTCGGGGGGTACTCGAGGTGTCCGAAGTCCCGAATGATCCACACGGTCTCATAGTTTGGAAACTCCTCTCGGCCCTGGCTCTCTATCAGCAAGACCACCCCGGTATCTTCCACCGAGCCGGCGGCGCAGCAGAGTACAGGCTTTGGCTTCCCCGGATGATCTCGGGACGAAACCCGGACGTCGCGGTGACACTTCGGAACACGCCTATGGACCGCCGAGGCCGCAGGCCCCCCTCGCTAGTCATGGAGGTCGTATCCGAGGGAAGCGAGGCCCATGAGCGCGATTACGTAACCAAGCGCGAGGAGTACCTGGCATTCGGCATCCGCGAGTACTGGATTATCGACCCGGAACTGCATTGTGTGATTGTTCTTGTCCGTGACGGCGACACCTGGGTCGAGCATCGATTTCAAGAAGGACAGCAAGCAAGAAGCATGATTCTGCCCGGACTGGCGATTGCCGTCTCGGAACTCTGGGCTCAGGATGAGGTCGGGAACGGCCAGGACATCGGCAAAGAGGAGCAAGCGTGATGTCGACAATTGCAGAACGAACGCCGACCAAACCCGCGGTGGAATTCGTTCCCGAGCTCGAGAACGGCGATCGCCTGACCCGCGACCAGTTCGAGCGACGCTACGAAGCGATGCCGCATCTGAAGAAAGCCGAGTTGATTGAAGGAGTCGTCTACATGCCATCGCCGGTACGACAGCGGAGACACAGTCGTCCTCACTTGCACCTCTGTACTTGGCTGGGGCACTATGAGGCGGGAACTCCGGGTGTTGAGGGCGGGGACAACGGCAGCATACGTCTCGACCTCGACAACGAGCCTCAGCCGGACTCGTTTCTGTTCATTCAACCGGAGTATGGCGGACAGGCAAGAATCAGCTCCGACGATTACATCGAAGGCGCGCCCGATCTGGTGGCCGAGGTGGCTTCAAGCAGTGCCAGTTACGACTTGGGCGTCAAACTTCAGGTTTACCGTCGCAATTCCGTCCGCGAATATGTGGTTTGGCGCGTGCTCGACCGGCAGATCGATTGGTTCGTGCTGCGCCAGGGGCGCTGATGAACCGATGGCCCCATTGGCCGACGGCGTTTATCGCAGCACGGTCTTTCCAGGTCTGTGGCTCGATCCGGTGGCGTTGCTCAATCACGATCTGGCCAAGGTCCTCGCGGTCGTCCAGGCAGGAATCAACACCAAGGAACATCATGAGTTCGTGGCCCGCCTGGAGCAAGCAAAGCGTCAGGCTGCTTCAATGTCCCCGTCGCCTGACGATCCGCGATGAAGTCGAAGACTACACGAACAGCTTGCTCACAAAGCCGTCTCGTCGCGCTGAACTGCCGCATCCGGTCTTGCCGGAAGTGCCACCTCGCCGGGTTCCTCGACGAGCGCGAATCCATCCCGAACGCGCGCGATCCCGAACCCGATGCGCCTCTCCCGCGCATCCTGCTCATCGGCCAGGCCCCCGGCCTTCGGGCCACGCTGGAAGATCGGCCCTTCGCCGGCGCAGCAGGCGAGAAGCTGCGCGACTGGCTGGAGCAGGGGGGCATCCCGCGCGAGGTTTTTTATCGCCAGGTCCATTTCGCCGCCGTCACCCGCTGTTACCCCGGACGCCTGCCCGGAGCCAAGGGCGACCGCGTACCTTCCCTCCAGGAACAGTCTCTCTGCCGCCCCTGGCTCGATGAGCTGATCCAGGTCCTTGCCCCCCAGGTCATCCTCCTTGTCGGTCTGCTGGCCATTCGCACGTTCCTCGGGCCAGTGACCTCGCTCACGGCCGTCGTGGGTACGACGACGATTCGCGACGACGTGTGCTACATCCCCTTGCCCCACCCCTCCGGAGTCAGCCGCTGGCTCAATGAGCCGGCGAACGTCGCCGCAGTCGCTCGGGCCATGGAGTACTTGCGACCGTGGTATGCACGTCAAGACAGCAACATCATCCGATAACGCTGTGGATCCTCGGGCTCGTCATTCGTCCTGGTTTGAATGAAGCGTGAGACTTCTCTTCGAGGCTTATGTCAACGTCCAGGTTCCGCCCAGGGCCGAGGCAAACTGCCAACTGGTCGACACATCGACCGTATTCGCGGGGTCCGCGATCGATGACGAGGTTAGGATTCTGCCTTTAGGGCTCTCAAATTCAAGCCGTGATGAGGTTCGGGCTCGCATGGGACAACGATGGGTGGGAAAGATGTGCTGACAACCTTTGGCTTCAACCTCGCGGTTTCCGGCTCGATCGGCTCCACACGCGACTGAGCAACCTTGCGATGCCCAGGCCCAGAAGCACGACACTGGATGGCTCCGGAACAGCGGTTGTTACCTCGGCGATCACCCACGGATCGGTCCCTCCCATATGCGGAGAGAAAGTAAGCCAATCACCACCACCTAGCGAGCCAGTTTGGTCCTCGTATACGCTCGGGTTTGACTGCGGTCGGGCATAGGCCAGAAGCAAGGACTCATTGCTGCCGATGTCGAAGGCAGTGAAGGAAGGCAATGGTGCAGGAAGAAGCAATTGCTGATTCGTGGCGACCAGACCCTGAATTGTTAACACGGTACTACCCGAGTCGGTCACCGTCGGCAAGCCGGGGTGGGATATTGTCCAGCGCCAGGAGATGATGTCGGCCGCCGTCAGTGTGCCGAGATTCCCGTCCGTGGTGATGGAACCAGACAGCGTGGATCCCTGTTGATCCGCCGCATAATTCTGAATTGCGTAAGTGATCTGGCCGGCCTGGATGATGTGAGGGACGATCAGCAGGATCGCAACGGCCGCGGCGGCGAGTCGAATTCGCTTCATGGATTTCCTCGGGTGAGTTGTTGCCCTTACCTGGCTCCCAGGTCACAGAGTCCCGATTCGCGGCGGATCTGAACCTGGGGAAGTGATATTCTTCGTTTCGAGTTGCACTCGAATTGGCGGTTGTCGTGCGACTTGACCTCGGTTAGGCCGATTCCTATGACTTCAGGTGTTCGCGCAGGAAAGGTTAAGCAGGACCAGTCCGCGGACGGGGCGTCCGTGGCAGCGTGCGTACCGCTTGCGGTAGACGATCTAGAATTGATCCGTGAACGCGAAATACCCTGGGGCCCCCCAGCGCATGGATTATCGCCTTCAGTCAACTCTGGGCCCGGTGTTGAGCAATGAGTTAGCTTCCTGAAAGAGTGGCCAAGGCAACCCTTGAAGTCGTTGCTCCCGGGCAGCGTCGCCACCGGAAACATCCAAGCAACCCCATGATGCCAAGGCTCAGAAGCATGATGCTGGATGGCTCGGGAACAACCGCAGCTGACACGGCAATGACCCAGGGGTCGGTCCCTCCCATGCCTGGAGCATAATCGTCCCAAAGATCGCCACGCGGTTGGTGTAGGCGAAGTACAGGGCGACCTGGCTAGGCTTTGGCGGCCGGCTCCAGTCGAGCTCGTTCCTGCTGGAAGAGGACTCATCCACAAGGTCGAGGTAGGCTGGAGTGGATTGATACTGCGGAAGAAGGAGCTCGTTGACGGGTTGCAAGCAGATTGGCGGCAAGACCCCCGCCCGCGATCCCAGATCCGGTGACCGGTGGCCCGCTTGATCCTGTAATCGTCCATGACCAGGCGACGATGTCGGAGCCGGATAACGTGCCCAGATTAC
Source organism: uncultured Planctomycetaceae bacterium (assembly GCA_963797295.1). GTDB lineage: Bacteria > Planctomycetota > Planctomycetia > Isosphaerales > Isosphaeraceae > Aquisphaera. Next base: position 618,555 of record CAWCPP010000040.1, on the reverse strand, counting down.
CGTCGGTGGTGATGGAGCCAGACAAGGTATACCCGTTCTGGTCCGCCGCGTAATTCTGAAGCATGTAAGTGATGCGACCAGCTTCGACATGTTGTGCAGGAGAAGCAAGAAAGCAAATGTCGTCGCGGCGAGCTCCGATTCGCTTCATGGATTTCCTCTCGTGAGTTGTCTTTCTCGCCTGGCTCTCCAGGTCACAAGGTCCCGATTCGCGGCGGATCTGAACCTGGGGACGAAATATTCTTCGTTTCGATGTTTGCACTGAATTGGCGGTTGCTGCGACAACCCGACCCTGGTTAGGCTGAATTTCCGTATGACTTCATGTGTTCACGAGGACAAGGCGAAGCAGAACCGCGGTCCGCCGCCGGGTCGGCCGTGACTACGTGCGCCCCGCTCGGGGACAACGATGCAGAGTTCGCTTCGTGGTGGGCACGAACCCTGGATCGGCTGGCTGGAGGCTTGTCGCAAGTACCTGCTGCTTGTGGCCAATCGTGAGCTGAGCCCTGACCTGAAGACGAAGGAGGGAGCCTCCGACCTGGTGCAAGAGACCCTGCTCGAGGGCTATCGCGACCTGGGTCGCTTCACGGGCCGCACCGAGAAGGAGATGAGAGGATGGCTCCGCCGGTTGCTGATGCACAAGGTGGCCCACGCGGTACGCCGATATCGCCATGTCGGCAAACGGCGAGTTGGCCTCGAGGTCCCTGCTCGACTCGAGCACTTCTTCCAGGACCATGTCAGCATCCTGGCAACCGACGAGACATCGCCGGGCGGACTTGCGGTCCAGCGTGAGGAAGAGGCGGCCCTGCTCGCCGCGCTTGATCGGCTGCCCGAGCGAATGCGTTTCACAGTGCTCTGGCGACACCATGAAGCTTGCAGCTTCGACGAACTGGGTCGAAGGCTAGGCTGCTCGAATGTCGCCGCCCGCAAGCTCTGGCTTCGGGCCCTTGAACAACTCCAACGGGAATTGAGCTCCGGAAACGAGTCGTGATACCTCAGCGTCATGATGATCTTGGCGACCAGCTTGGGGCCAGGGCCCAAGCCATGGACGAGGCACTCGCCGCGGGCGAACAGCCAACCTTGACCGAGGCCGATTGCGACGGCTCCAAAGCGATCTCGACTCTTCAGGCCGTGCAGGCAAGTCTCCGGCACCTGGAACGCGTCTGGCCTCGGGGCGCCTCCAGGACGTCCGAGACAACCGGGGGTGAATTCGAGAAAACTCCTGCGAATTTCGGTCGCTTCCGTATCATGAAGGAGCTGGGTCGGGGCGGCTTTGGCGTCGTTTTTCTGGCGATCGACTCGGCGCTGAATCGACCGGTGGCCCTGAAGTTGCCCTTGGCCGAAGCCCTGCTCAAGTCCGAGGCCCGCGATCGGTTCGTCCGCGAGGCGAAAGCAGCCGCGATGCTCGACCATCCCAACCTGGTTCCGCTCTACGAGGCCGGAGAGATCGATTCGATCTGCTACCTTACCTCGGCCTACTGCGAAGGGCCGACCCTTGGCTCATGGCTGCGCGAGCAGCGACCCGGCGTGTCGCCTGATCTCGCGGCCCGTCTGGTGACCGATATGGCTAGCGCGGTGCAACACTCCCACGAGAGGGGCGTTCTCCACCGCGACCTCAAACCGTCCAACATCATGATCGAGCTGGGGGCAAGCGGCGAGCAGAGCCTGAAACCGCGGATCACCGACTTTGGACTGGCGCGGCTCATGGACCGGCCGGGCGAGGAGGCGACCGCCAGCTTCGCCGCGATGGGCTCGGCACCGTACATGGCTCCCGAACAGGCCGAAGGAAAGAAGGTGGGCGCGGCCGCCGACATCTACAGCCTGGGAGCCATCCTTTACGCCCTTCTCTGCGCCCGTCCACCTCATCGGGGGGACAATGAATTCGAGACACTCCGCCTGGTTATCAACAGCGAACCCGTCTCGCCCCGCAGCCTGCGTCCCGAGGTGCCGCATGATCTGGAGGCCATTTGCCTCAAGTGCCTGGAGAAAGAGCCTTCGCGCCGTTATGCCTCGGCGCGAGAACTGGCGGAAGACCTGCGCCGGTTCCTCGATCGGCGGCCGACTTTCGCACGGCCCCCCGCAGTGACCGAGCAGGCGCTGAGGTGGGCTCGACGGCATCCGTCGGCGGTCATCGTCACAGCGTTCACTGTTGCGTTTACCACGCTGCTCGTGAGTGCCGCGCACTGGTCCCGCAAGCGTCTCGAAACGGTCCGGCTTACGGCCCGCCAGTTCGAAGAAACAGTGCTCCGGCAGACCGGCGAGATCGAAGATCGCACGAAAGCGGCAAGACATGCCCTTTATCTGGCGGACGTGCGCCAGGCGGACCAGTTGTTGCGCGAATATCAACCCACCCGCGCTCGCGAGATCCTCGCGCGGTATCAACCCCAAGCCCGCGAAGACGACCTGCGTGATTTCGCCTGGTATCACCTTATCAAGAAATGCCAAGGCGAGCGGCGCACGCTCACAGGACATCGTGACGCGGTTTATCACGTCGAGTATTCACCCGGTGGTGATCTCCTGGCTAGCACCGGCAAAGACGGCATGGTGCTGATCTGGGATACATCGGCATGGAAAGTCATCCGGACAATCCCATCACAAGGCACGGAATGCAATGTTGCGGCATTCTCGCCCGACGGCCAGACCCTGGTCACGTCCGGAGATGATGGCCTGGTCCGGGTCTGGGAGATCGTCAGTGGCAACCTGCTGCATACCCTCTCCGCCCACCCGGGCAAGGAGGGAAGCGTCCGGTTCCTGCCGGACGGGAAATCCGTGCTGACCGGATCCCACGATGGCCTGGTGAAGCGATGGGACGTGAAAAGCGGAATCGAACTGCAGGAGTTCCGTATTACTGGCGCGCCGTTTTTGTGCATGGCACTCTCGCCCGACGGTTCGATTCTGGCGGCGGGAGGCCGAGGTGGAACCAGACTCTGGGACCTGGCAAGCCGTGCAATGCTCAAGGTGCTTGGCGGAGATGACGGCAGGGTGCTGGATGCGGCGTTCTCGCACGACGGGAAGCGCCTGGCCGCCGCGGGCGAAGGTGATCACACGATCCGGCTTTACGACGTTTCCAGCGGCCGGATGATGCGCGCGTTTCCTGGGCATGGCCGGGACGTGCGGTCTCTGAAGTTCGTCGCGGACGACAGCTTGCTGGTTTCCTGCTCCGACGACCTCACGATTCGAGCCTGGGACGTGGCGTCCGGCCATGAGCGGGTCGTCCATCTTGGACATACCGAGCGCATCTGGGGGCTCTCGATCTCACCCGACGGCCAGACAGCCGTATCGGCCAGTGGTGATCGAACCATCAAAGTCTGGGACTTCCGATCGCCCGGAAGCCGTACCAGGCTACCCATCGCGCAACCAGCCGCATTCGCGTTCACATCCGACAGCCAATACTTGATCACCTTGGAAGTCTCTCCCTGGTGCCTCGCGCGCTGGGATGCGAATGCAGGCAACCTCATGGCCCGTACGCCGCTCGACATGAAAGGCGACGACATCCTCGCCGCAGATTTCTCAACAGACGGCCAGCGGTTGGCCATTGCGCGTGGCGATGGCTCAGTCACAGTCTGGAATCCGGAAACCGGCCGTCGGGCAGGCGAACTGGTCAGGGCTCCGGGGAAAGTTGGCACCCTCAGGTTCTCGGCCGATCATCGCCATCTGCTCATGTATGAGCTGGTTCGCGGCTGGACACTCTGGGATCCCGCGGACGGTCGTCAGATCGCCTTTCCCTGGACCGGTCTGCATCAAGCCATATTCACTCCCGCAGGGGAAATTCTCGGTGCGTCGGAACCCGGAGGACTGCTGACCTGGAACATGCTTACCGGCAAGTCGAGAACGCATCGGACAGAGCGACCGTTCTACCCCACGTACCCGACCATCTCGGCCAACGGTCATGTACTCGCCATCGATGAGCCCTACACACACAGGATCTACATTGGCTCAGCCGCAACCCTTAATCCAGACAAGCACCTTCGCGACGACTCGTACTGCGGCGGCGGGCTCGCTTTGACATCTGATGGAAGAACACTGGCTGCGGCGGGTCCTGCGTCGAGCTTGAAACTCTGGGACGTCGCGATGATGGAAGAATCGCTGCGCTTCGACTTTTCCAGCAATCGCGTTCTTTATCCCTGTTTCTCTCCCGACGGTACAACCTTGGCCGTTTTCGCGATGAGTACCAAAGACGGATTTCAGTTCCATCTCGTGCATACGGCCCTCGCAGGATACAAACGGATGGACGCGAATACCGCGTTCGATGCAATCTCGCAGCCCTAACGCTCGCAGAAGGACGGAACCGCAGCCTGGCCTCGAAGCCGCGAGCTACCGGACACTCATTGCCTCTCGTCTGGTGGCGGTGGTGGAGGGCCGCCGGGCCCCGGACCACGTCGGCCGCCGGGCGGCCCGAAGCCGCCAGGGCCGCGCCGGCGCATCTGCTCGAGCGTCTTTTTTTGGGAATCCGTCAAGATCTTCGCCAGCCGGGCATCGACGTCTTTCTGAAGCTCGTCGATCTTTGTTTTCTGGTCGGCAGTCAATTCGAGAGCACGCTGCAGAAACGCGGGCAAGATCTCGCCGGGGCGTGGCGGTCCCATCATGGGGCCGCCGGGTGGGCCGAAACCGCCAGGAGCCACCGAAACCGCCGGGAGGACCGAAGCCGCCGGGGCCGCGGAAACTCGCAGCGTCCTTGGCCGCCAGGGCGGTCAGTTCGGCCTTCGTCACAGTGCCGTCCTTGTCGGCATCCGCCCGGTCAAACAGGCGATGAAGCCGATCGTCGATCACTTCCGCCTTCGTCAGCTTGCCGTCGCCATCCTTGTCGAAGGCCATCATCCGAGTGACCAGCGCATCCGCGATTCCCTGGTTCTGTGCCAGCGTGACTGAGGCGGCGATCAGACAACCGCCGGCCAGCAGAAGGGCCGTTCTCTTTTTCATGGCTCTCCTCGATAAGTTCAGTTGATCGGAGTTCTCTCAAGTATGCACCTGACGCGAGGATCAGCGAACCGGATCACGGCCGCGCTGCAGCGAGAGCTCGTCGGGCGTCCGGCCCAGCACGATGTCAAAGCGGGCGCTGAGCTCGCCGATCTTGGAATTCGGGACAGGTTTGAAATCCACCATCAGCAACTCGCGCTCGAACAAACCTCCGGCAGAGCGAGCGACGCCGTCGATGTCGTTGCCAGGATGCCCGGCGATCATGATTTGCGTCGTGAGCAGTTCGCGATCACCTTTTTTCACCTTGACGTGGATGTGGGGCGCGGGTCGGCCAGGATAGGGCACGGGCTTGATCGTCCGGAACCGATAGCCGCCGGTCGATCCCGTGATGAACCTGCCAAACCCCTGGAAGTTGCGATCCTGCTGATCTTTCTTGCTGGTGCTGTCGGCCGAGTGCAGATACACCTGGTTGGCGTCGCACTGCCAGATCTCGATTGTCGCGTTCCGTATCGGGCTGCCGCTGCTGGTGACGATCCGGCCGGTGAGCTGCGTGATCTGGCCCACGGCCGGCGAGATGCGGTCATTGATGATGATCAGATCGTTATCGGTATCCAGAGGCAGCCTGTCGGGGTAAAACGGCCCTTCCGTCATCTCGGGCGTGAGAGAAAGCTCCTCGGCGAAAAGACCGCGCGTCGCAAACAAAGCCCCGCCGGATGCTAGCGCTCCGAGAAAACCGCGACGGCTTGGCCGGAAGATGAGAAACGACATAAAACGGATCCCTTCATGTGAGCAAGCGTAGGAAAGTGAGACGCCCGAAGGCTGAGCCCGTCGATCTGCATTGACTTACTATACGGAGGTTCGAGGCCGCGTTCCGTAAGAGTTTGTAAACCCCGCGCCGACAAAAACCAAGAAAAACTCCCCGAAGACCCTTGACGAATTCCGGAAACCTGCGAATACTGTACTAGTGACGTAGAACAGTAGGAGGCCTCAATGATCCTTCTTGAGCTGAACGCGGCGGACAGTCGGCCGATTTACGGGCAGATTGCCGACCGGGTGAAGTTTGCGGTGGCCGCGGGGGTGCTGCGGCCGGGGGAGCTTGTGCCATCGGTCCGCGAGCTGTCCAAGCAACTGGTGGTCAACCCGAACACGGTGGCCCGGGCGTACCGGGAGCTCCAGAATGAAGGGTTGCTCGAGCCGGTGCGGGGCACCGGGTTGCAGGTGGCCGAGGGGGCCGTCGAGCGCTGTCGTCAGGCGCGCTGCGACTTCGTCCGGGAACGGATCCGGGGCGCTTTTGAAGAGGCGCGGCGGACCGAGCTGAACCTGGCCGAGATCGAGGCGATATGGCACGAAGAGTGGGCCAAGGGGAATGGTGCCGCACCACAGGCGGCGGGGAGGAACTCGTGACGACGGGCCAGACGAAACCCGCAATCCGGCTTGAGAACCTGACCAAGCGCTACCGCGACCAGGTGGCTCTCGATGGACTCTCCCTCGATGTTCCCGAAGGCTCCGTCTTCGGCCTCCTGGGTGAGAATGGCGCGGGTAAGACCACGACGCTTCAGATCCTGCTGGGCCTGATCGCGGCTGACAGCGGCAAGGCCGACGTGCTGGGCCTGGACCCGGCTCGCCAGGGGCTGGATATCCGGCGACGGGTCGGCTACGTGCCCGAGCAACCGGCGCTCTACGACTGGATGACCGTCGCCGAGATCGGCTGGTTTGCGGCCGGGTTTCATCCCGATGCTCGAACCGGAGTGGCCGCCTACCAGACGCGCTACGCCGAGCTGATCGAGGGCTATTCCCTGCCTCCGGGTCGCAAGATCAAGCAGCTTTCCAAGGGGATGAGAGCCAAGGTGTCATTGTCGCTGGCGCTGGCGGCCGAACCCCAGTTGCTAGTGCTCGATGAGCCCACGTCCGGTCTCGATGCCCTGGTCCGCCGGGAGTTTCTCGAGAGCATGGTCGACCTGGCCAGCAACGGGCGGACGGTGCTGCTTTCCAGCCACCAGATCGCCGAGGTCGAACGGGTGGCCAGCCATGTGGCCCTGCTGCACCAGGGCAAGCTGATCCTTGCCGAGCCGCTCGACGAGCTCAAGGCAAAGACCTTCTTGCTGGCGATCACTTTCACCAGTCGCGATCATCCGGCGGCGCCAACGGCCAGCTTGCCTGTAGAGTTGATCGACGCGGCCGATGCGCCGAGGCAGGCGCACTGGCTGGTCCGTGCCCGCGATCGCGCGGCGGCCGACGCAGTGCGAACCGTGCCCGGCGTCGAGTCGCTTCAGATCGAGACGCCAAGCCTCGAAGACATTTACATTGGCTACATGCGTGGCCGTCGCCCACAGCCTGCCTCGCTGTCGAAGGCAGCGAACGTGGCCTGACGGTTCTCTCTCTGGCTGATCTCGGTTCACTGGTTCGGAGACCGACTCAAATGCTTGCCCGTTTATGGTGGAAGGACGCCCGGCAGTTCTGGCCGATCTGGGTGCTGCTCGCCGTTGTCGGCATGGCAGCGCAATCGCTCATTCTGCACTATGCTGGAGAGAAGGCACGCAACGGCGAACTGGTGTTCCTCGCCCTGGGCTGGACCTGCCTGTACGCCTTCGCGGTCGCCACGGCGGCGTTCGCGGGCGAGCGCGAAAACCGGACCTTGCACCTGCTCGATGCCCTGCCGGTCGATCGCTGGCGGCTCTGGACGGGCAAGGTCTCGTTCGCGTTTGTCTCGACACTACTCCTGGGCCTCGTGCTCTTCCTCGCAGCGGCACTGACCACGGAGAGATGGGTAGCCATGGAGCCGTGGAAGGCCATCTTTGCTGGTACCGCGGTCCTGATCGTGGTGCTCGGCAGCAGCCTCTTCTGGTCGGCAGTCATGACCAACACGCTGCTGGCCGGGGTGCTTGGAGTGTTCACGGCGCTCCTGATGATCCCTGCCCTCGATGTGGGTTTGAGACTCAAGCTAGTTCCTGAGATTGAATCTCTCAATCAGCTTTTCTATGGTCTCTTGACCTTGGTCGCTTCCGGTTTGCTGTTCATCCGGTCGGGACCGCCCCGGCGTCCGTTGATCCGGCGCAGAGCGCAGCCGCTGACGGCTCGGCGGGCCACGGCTCCTGTCCCGGTCGTGGCCAGAGTTCCCCGGCGACTTCGGTTCTGGCCGGCGGCCGCGCGGAGCCTGACCTGGAAGACGCTACGCGACGTGCGGTCGACCTGGTGGTTGCTGGCCTTGCTTTGCCTCGCTGTACCACCTTGCTTCTACATCGGGCAGAGAGCACCCTTCGAGGCCTGGATGCTTTGCATTCTGATGGCGAACATCGTTGCGGGGATCAGCGTCTTCGGCATCGAGAATCGCGCGAGAACTCATGTCTTTCTGGCCAACGAGGGAGTGCAGCCGGGCGTGGTCTGGCTGGTCAGGACCTCCATCTGGCTGGCTGTCATGGTCGTGCTGTGGATACTCACAGGTCTGGTCAGTGCCATGTTCATGGGAGCACCTCGAGGATCCGGTCTCAACATCGTCGATGTGCTAGTTCTTGGTTCAGGAGTGATGCTCACCACTCTCGTCATCCCGATGCTCTGCGGGATGGTCATCCGGCGCGGAATCACGGCGGGGACCGTATCTGTCCTGATCCTGCTTCTGGTGCTTCCTCCTCTGTTCGGGCTCACTGCCGCGCAGATGATGCCAAGCGTCTTCCTTGTTCTCGTTCCGCTCGTATTCCTGGCGGTCAGCTTCGCCTGGAGCCGCGACTGGATGATGAATCGGCCGGGGGCCAGGCCATGGGTCAAGCTGGCCGCTCTGCTCGTTGGCGGGTTCGGCGCTGTTCGCAGCCTACATCACGGTTCGCGTGCAGGGTGTACCCACGCTCGAGCCGGCGCGGGATGCGCAGCTCTTTTCATTTACAACACCGACCAGCGTCGCCGCGGCGGACAATGCGGCGGACCTCTACCGCCAGGCGGCAAGGTCGATCTCGCCAATCCAATCCGATGTGTACTCGGTCGTCCAGAACGGCTGGGACCCGAAGGCCGTGCGTGTTATAGCCTGGTATCACGACCACGCCAAGGCAATGGATTTGATCCGCAAGGCGTCGTTGATGCCTGTCTGTCAGTTCACGTCTCTGGACAAGCTCACCTTTGTGTCTCCCAGCTACGATGCCGGTAGCGACAGGTCGCTCACCGAAGCCATCCCACCTTTGCTGGCTCTATCGGTTCTCGATCACCAAACTCGGGGCGACGTGGATGGCGCATGGAACGAGCTTGCAGTGATATTTCGGATTGCACACCAATGGTCCGGCGCCGAGCCGATCAACCAGGTGTTCGCGGGTCTGGAATGCGAGCGGATTGCTCTGAGTCGGGCAATGGCCTGGGCCACCGATACGAGACAGACCCCCGAGCGGCTTCGCACCGCTCTAGCCGCCTACCGCGACCTCTCGCGCATGCCCAACGCCGCCGAGCCAATCCGCGCCGAGGCCCAGATTGCCCGGAACACGGAAAGGCTGCCGAGGTCCGAGCTGGTCGAGAAGCTCGTCGAGATGAGAGTCCATGAATACAAGAGTTCCGACGTGTGGATGCAAAAGCTCTGGGTCGATGTCGTGACTACGCCCTGGGAACTGGCACGCACGGGCAAGGCCTTTCGGCTCTTGCTCGCCTCCAAGATTGAGGAGGCGCAAACTGAACCTTGGAGCGTGGATCGCCGTTCGAGATGGGCGCGGGCGGATGGTCGAAACTGGCGCTGCTCACCGGCGCTTCAGGCCAGGTTCTCGCCCCTGCCACACTGAACGAGATCGAGCACACCACGCCGCTGGTGCAGACATATCTACCCCGCATCAATATCTATCTTGACTCCCGCGACCACAATGTGGTCGATCGGCGGGCACTCGTGCAGATTCTCGCACTCCGGATCTGGCAGCTCCAGCATGATGGCCACTTGCCCGAGCGGCTTCAGGAACTGGTGACCGCAGGGATCCTCGACAGTTTGCCGGCAGATCCCTACACGCCAGGACGGCACTTCGGCTACGTGCGTTCGTCGGGCCAGCCACTCCTTCCTCTGGGACAACGCGGCCCGATCCGGAACGGTTTCGAGGACCACGAGCGGCTGGTACCAACCCCCAACTCGTGGCTGTTGTACAGCGTTGGGCCCGACCGGCAGGACGACGATGCCAGAGCCAACGAGTCAACCGCGGGAACCGGAGACATCATCTTCCCGCTCATCGAATCAACAACAAGCGGGAAGGGATCATTGCCACATTGAGATGTCCAGGATCACGCCAGGATCAGCGGCGACCGTTTCTCGGCCGCCTCGTCCATGAAGGCCTGCATCCGGGCGACAAGATCCTCGGGGTCCGGGGTGAAGCCCTCCAGGATCATGGCGTTGGACCAGAGTTGCAGCCCGCACTGTTTGATAAACGTGTCGTGCTGGGAATTGGCAGTCAGACGACAGAGCCGGCGAATCAAGGTCGACGACGGGTTGATCTCGAGAATGCGTGCCTGCTCGGGGAAGTCCTTGTTGGCCATCTTCATCAGGCGCTGCATCTGAGTGCTGAATCCGCCGTCGGCATTGACCAGGCAGCACGGGCTGTCGGTGAGCCGTTTCGACTCGCGGACCTCCTTCACGCGGTGGCCCACCGCCTCGCGAAAGAGGGTGAGGACCCGGGAGAAGCCACCCTCGGCTTCCTTGGATTCCGCGGATTCGCCGGTGACGACGGCTGGCTCATCCTTTCCGGCCTCCGGCAACTCGAGGTCGTCCGAGTCGATTGAGGTCAGGGGCTTGCCGCCAAAGGAGACGAGGGCATTCATCACGAACTCGTCGACCGGCTCGGTGAGGTAAAGCACCTCGAGGCCGCGGCGGCGGAAGATCTCCAGGTTCGGGCTCTTCTTCATCGAGGCCAGGTCAGGACCGCCCAGGTAGTAAATCCGCTTCTGACTCTCGGGCATGCGACCGACGTAGTCCTCGAGCGAGACATTGGGCTCGGAATCCTCGGAAATCGATGAGGTGAAGCGGAGCAGCTTGGCGATCCGCTCACGATTGGCGGAATCAACGATCGCGCCTTCCTTGATAAACAGGCTGTACTGGGTTGTGAACTTCTTGAAGTCGTCGGGTTGATCCCTGGCAAGCTGATCGAGCCGATCGAGCACGGCCTTGACCAGCGAGGTGCGAATCCGCCGGATGACCGTGTTGTCTTGCAGGGTCTCGCGCGAGACGTTGAGTGGCAGGTCCTCGGAATCCACCAACCCGCGGAGGAAGCGAAGATAGTCAGGGAGCAGCTCACGGCAGTCACTCTGAACCAGAATCCTGCGGGCGCAGAGGTTCACCCCATGCTCGAGCCGGGCGAAGCCGAACCGTTCCATATTCGTCGGCGGGCAGTAGAGCACGGCGTGGAACTGGATGGGCGAGTCGACCGACATGTGCAGGTGCCAGAGCGGTGTCTCCTCGGTGTGGTGGGTCAGATGCTGGTAGAACCGGGTGTACTGTTCCTCGGTCACCTGGTTCTTGGGCTCCACCCAGATGGCTTTCTGATCGTTGAGCACCTCGCCCGAATCTAGCCGGATGGGGTAAGGAACGAAGCTCGAATAGCGTCTGATGATGTCCTTGATGCGGCCAGGGATCGCCAGGTCCTGCGAGTCTTCCTTGAGATGCAGGACGATCTCGGTGCCGCGGGGCAGGGGGCCGTCCACGGGTGAAACCGTGAAGCTGCCGCTCCCGTCCGACTCCCAGACCCAGCCTGTCTCCTCGCGGTAGCTGCGAGTACGCACCCGAACTCGGTCGGCGACCATGAACGCCGAGTAGAAACCGACGCCGAACTGGCCAATCAGCGAGAGGTCAGCTTCCTTCCGAGCATCGCCCGACAGCGTTTTGAGAAACTCGCCCGAACCGCTGTGCGCGATGGTTCCCAGGTTGGTCACCAGCTCATCATGCGTCATACCGATGCCCGAGTCGCGGATGATCAACTCGTGATCCGCTTCCCGCGGTTCAAGCACGATCTCGAGCGTGCCCGCTTCGCGATGGGCCTCTTCAGTGAGTGCGACATAGCGCATCTTGTCGAGCGCGTCGGATGCGTTGGAAACGAGCTCCCGGAGCGCGATCTCGCGGCTCTGGTAGAGGGAATGGGAAAGGAGATGGAGAAGTTGCTTGATCTCGGCTTGAAATGTGAATTTTTGAGGTTCTGTTGCGGTTGTCATCTTCGTCACTCGCATGTGCGCCGCTCCGCGCTGCAAAGTCAGAGCGGCGGTAGTTCAGTTATGTCCACCCGCCGCGTGCTTCATAAGCAATCTTCATACCAACCGGATTTCGGAATGCAAGTCCTGGCTCAGATAAGATTTCCGGCTGCGTTAGGGAATCGATCCAGGGCCAAGAGCAGTCAAATTTGGCAATAGCCTGACAAAATGGCACGGTTCCGGGCTTGCTGGAGGTGCCGGCATCATCCCAATACCCTCGTTTCTTGCGTTGACGAAGTGAGAGGCCGGCGCGACATACTAACCCGATGCGTCAGCGAGGGGTTTCCCCTTTCCCCGCATGGATTTGTGTCGACCCTCGCTGACGCTTCGGGTTAGTATGAACTGCCCTCCAAGTGACAAGCGAGACAAGTCCATGTTGACCCCACTTTGGGACGATGCCGAGGTTGCTCACCTGGGAATCAGGCTCGCTTCGCAAGCCGGAAGGAGCCGCCCACCCTCACTTGGCACTGGCAATTGGGTGGCACCTTTTTTTCGCTTCTCTGGCAAGTGGATGACACCTTTTCGCTTCTTCTTACAAAAGAAAACGGCATGAATTCCGTTCTACTCTAACCGCTATGCATGCGGCATCCGGGCGGCTGGGCGGCTAGCAGCAGGGCTTCGGCTTCGAGCAGCTCGTTCCAGCGGCGATCGACGTCGTTCGCTGGAAGCACATGGCCTGCCAGGGTTAGAAAGACCCGGTAATGCCCCAGCTCGGAGGAGCTCAGGCGGTCGTAAAATCGGGCGAGCTCGCGGTCGGCCGAGCAGCGGGCAAGAACCTCGAAGCGCTCGCAAGATCGCGCTTCGATGAGGGCCGAGATCAAGAGCCGGTCAACGAGTTCCTCGTTGCCCTGTCCTTTGCGCACGCCAGGCGCGTAGAGCGCTGGCATAGGGGTTGCGGTGGACTCGCTCAAGCCGGCCTCCTCGACGATTCAGCAGTCGGACAACCGAGGCCAGATGGGCGGCCTCATCGCTGGCAATGGCCGCCAACGTGCTGACCCAGTCCGGCGGACAGTCCGGCTCGGGCCAGCGGTTCAGCAACTCGAGCGCATTCGAAGCCGCCTTTTTCTCGAGATAGGCGTGGTCATTGAGGAGTGCTCGCAGATCCCGACTCGCCGTTTCCGCCCATGAGTCGGGTGTACGCGACCGAAGGGGCAAATTTCCGTTACTGGTTGCCTGGTTCATGACGTCACTGCAAAGACGCCAGGTCGAATTAATACAGTTTCTTGAGTTCCGGGTGCAACTTGAACAGGCATCGGAGGGATTATAAGGGAGAAGGCTTCCTTCATTGAGAAGTCGTACTTCGAAGGTACGGACAACACGATGCAGTCACCAACTAGACAATGGCCAATGATCGAGGCACAACCGAAAGGAGAGTACCTCGAAAGATGCTCAAACGCAAAAGAACAGGACGGCCAAGCCAAGACAGACGCAAGGAGTAAGCGCCCAAAAACGCGTGAACGAACCCAATTTGGGAGTCGATACAAATCTTTTGATACCTAAGATTTAGATCGCTAAAAGCTCGCATGCCGGGCGGCAAACGAACCCAAATCGCGGGCATGGAAAACTTGAGGAAGGGTGGCTGACGGGATTCGAACCCGCGATATCCAGATCCACAATCTGGTGCCTTAACCGCTAGGCCACAGCCACCATCACTTCATCTCAAGGACACGATAAACGGGGTTCCGGGTTCACGTCAAGGCTCACGATGGAGGCTTACCAGTGCGTGCGGTCCCGACTTCGAAGACTGGTGCGAGACGGTGATCGTGAAGGCTCAAGGGCATCGCCTCGAAACATGACAATAGGCGGCGGGAGAAAAGCCTCGTTGAGAAAATCAAAATGGACCTTGACATGGCAGTATAAACTCTTGACGTGCGAGGGACATATTGCTGGGATAAGGCGCAGATCTTGGGTGCCCAAGAAGACCGTTCACAACGAGATGTGAGGCGGTCGGTACAGTGGAGTTCTGGTGGGCTCAGAGCGGGCCGGACGGCTGACGGGAGGTTCGGTGCTTCGAATCGGGATTGCTGGTTGCGGCAGGGCGGCGCGGATCCATCTGGATCGGCTCGCCGCACTGGCCGAGGTCGCCATCGTTGGCTGTACCGACTCCGATCGCTCGTGCGCGGAGTCGCTGGCGGCAAAAATCGACCAGACGGCGGCGCCGGGGCAGGCACCAGTTGCGGTATTCACCGATCATCGCGATTTGCTAGGGCAACTCGGCCCCGATGCCCTCTTCGTCTTCACGCCGCACTACTGGCACTACCGGCTGGCCATGGATGCTCTTCAAGCTGGCAGTCATGTGTTCATCGAGAAACCGCTCTCAACCAATGTGCAGGAAGCCGCGGATATCGTGGGGCTGGCGCGTGGGCGTTCGCGCAAGGTGGCGGTCGGACACCAGTACAGGCTCTGTCCCAGCTTGTCGGAAGCGCGTCGCCAGCTTCAGGAGGGTACCATAGGTCCCCTTCGATTGATTACGGCCACCCTTGCCCGACCGTGGCTTGCTATTCAGGAAGGGTCGGAGAAAGGCTGGAGATCCGATCCCAGGCTGGCTGGCGGCGGTGTGCTGGCCGACGCGGGCGACCACCTGATCGATGCTCTGCTATGGACCACCGGCCGGGCAGCCCAGGAGGTATTTGCCTTTCAGAGCATGCTTGATTCCGGGCTTGATCTGGTGACGGCCGCAGCGCTTCGTCTGAACGACGGGACACCGGTCACTCTGGCAGTTTCAGGCCTCTCTCTCGAATCCCTATTTGAGCTGAACTTCTTCGGGGAACGGGGCCGTATCCGTGCCACAGACTTGAGCCTGGAAGTGAGTGACGGAACCGAAAACTCTCGCCGCCAAGTTGCTCTGCCGGCACAGCATGAGTCCATCGACGGCAATTTCGTCGCCGCGCTGCTTCACGGCACGCCCTTGTGCTGTCCGGCCGGAGAGGCCGTGAACACGGTTCGCCTGCTCGAGGCGGTCGTGCGATCCGCCGCCACGGGACAACGAGTTCGCCTCGCATAGTGGTGAGATCACAAGGCAGAGACACGATTCGGAACAGGAACTGCGGTCGAGCCAGAGCTCCATGACGATCGACTCAACCGCGACCAAACGAGAGACTTTTCAAGGTAGTAGTACCAGGATGCCGACCAAACCAGAAAGCAAACCGCCCACGGCTCTTCGGCAGCAATCCCGAGGAGACTTTGATGGCCGTTCGCGGCCCCGGCGGCTACCTCCTGAAACCCGGAAACTTCGATACTTGACAATGTTGTGTCACGTTGACTAGGACTATGGCTCTGCCCTCGGATCGTCCTGAGTTTTTCAGGGCGAGGACTGGCCATCGAAATCAGTTTTGAATACGGGGAAGTCACCCCGAAAACCCCTGGCCTGAGGACTGCTTCCATGCTCGACCGTGCTCTATCGCTCACAACTCAAGACGATCTAGCTTGCCCCAGCTCAACCTGGGACGAGTGGTCGACCTCGCTCCCGACGCTGGATGCGCGGCACCCCGGCGAGGAGGAATTTGAAGAAGAAGAAATCGAAGGCGACGAAGAAGAAGAGTTCGACGACTTCGATGACGAGGAAGAAAACATTGATGATGATTTTGACGAAGAGGACGAAGAAGACGAAATTGACGATGAAATCGACGAAGAGATCGAGGACATCGACATTGACGAGGACGAAGACGACGAATTCGACGATGATGACGATGACGAATTCGATGAACTGGACGATGAAGAAGAAGAGATCGAATGAACTCTCGCGAGCTTGATCTCCGGCTCTTGTCGTGACGACTCTGTACACCTGAATAGATGGTTATTGCGGAGTCCGGGCCGACCTACTCGAATTACAGATTCGCGCGGGCAGGCCAGCATGCCCTCGTGCTGCCTGCCCGATCTATTGCGCTTGCGATTAACGGGACCTGGCCAGTCCTTCTAACTATCCGGTCCACCGTGGTTGTTTTTTGGGGATCACCATCTCGTCCGACTGGTTCGTATCCCTGTCTTCGGCTAAAATACCTTCCTCAAGAGCAACAACGAGTCTCACCCACCGTGCGCGTGCTTGCATTCTGGATGGTGAGACTCGAACCGGCTATCTTTTGGAGCCTTGCCGCATCAGCCTCCTCGCACGGTCACGGCCGCATGAGTCGAGGCGTTGGTTTACCGGCCGGGAGGGAGCACGCTTAGATGGGCTCGTCACATGATCGCACGGGCGATTCTTCATCGGATCGCCCTTCCTCCGGGATTTCTCCGCGTAGATTGCGTGAGCAAAGCCAGCGCGACTTTGAGATCGACTTTCTCGATCGGGTTCTGGATCAGGACCCTTTTTTTGTTGATGCCTTGAGAGTTCAGGCAAACCATCTGGCCGCCAGGGGAGAGTACGCACGGACGCTCCACCTTGACCGTCGCCTCGTTCGCCTCGTTCCCGATGACGCGATCGCCTGGTATAACCTCTCTTGCACCTATGCGGTTCTGGGCATGATCGATCCCGCCTTCTCCGCCCTCCAGCGATCGTTGGAGTTGGGGTACCGGTACATCACACGCTTGCGGCGAGATCCGGACCTCAAGACACTGCGCCGGGACCCGCGCTTTCTGCGGCTGCTCAGGCGGTTCGAATTCCTGGTCTGAGCCCGCCTCACCGCGGTGCAACGCGTTCTTGCCAAATCGGGGACGGGTGACCGGCAACAACGATCATCCGGCTCTTCGGGGATGCCGCCGAGATTCGACATTCTTCGTTCCATGACCGGGGCGGGGGGTCAATTCAGGAAAGATCATGACGCATCATGAATGGGAACAGGTCCAGGAGGCGACACGGACCGTGCGGTCCCGCTGGTCTGGCTCACCAACCGTCGGCATCGTCTTGGGTACCGGCCTGGGTGCCCTGGCGCGAGAGATCGACGAGGCCGCGTCGATTCCCTATCCCGAGATTCCTTATTTCCCACGATCCACGGTGGAAAGCCACCGGGGTCAACTTGTCTGTGGAACTCTGGCAGGCCACGCGCTGGTCGCCATGGAAGGGCGATTTCATCTTTACGAAGGATACACACCCTCCCAGGTCACCTTTCCGATCCGCGTGATGAAGGAACTGGGCTGCCGGCTGCTGATCGTCTCCAACGCCGGCGGTGGGCTCAATCCTCAATTCGAGAAAGGCGATCTGGTCGTCATCGAAGATCACATCAACCTGATGGGCGTGAACCCCCTGGTTGGTCCCAACGATGAGCGCCTTGGCCCCCGGTTTCCCGACCTGATTGAGCCCTACGACCGGGAATTGCAAAATCTCGCACTCCAGGTGGCACTCGAACAGAACATTGTGGCCCATCGCGGTGTCTATGTGGCGGTGACTGGTCCCAATCTGGAAACCCGCGCGGAATACCGGTTCCTCAGAGCTATCGGAGCCGACGTGGTGGGAATGTCCACTGTTCCCGAGGTTCTGGTCGCCGTGCACGCGGGACTGAAAGTGCTGGGCTTTTCAATCGCGACCGATATGTGTCTTCCCGATGCGCTCGAGCCGGTGCGCATCGAGGATATCCTCGCCGTGGCCAATCAGGCTGAAGCCAAGTTACGGACGATCGTCAAGGGCGTGCTCGCGCGATGGAAGGGATGATGACATGAGCACGGTCGCGAGGCTGAAGTCACCGGCTCGAAGTTGCTTTGAACCCCCCGACCGGCGGTTGGTCATTCGCGGTGCCAGGTGGATTGACTATCCCTGGCTGAACCGCGTCAAGCGTTGAGCCCGAGACAACTCGCGGAAAGAAAGCCATGACTCGAACCAAGACCGAAGCTAGCGGCTCTGGCGAGGAGCCTCGTGCGATGTCAAAAAGCGCCAAGCCCTACAAGGAGACGCTCAACCTCCCCGCGACCCGGTTCGACATGAAAGCGAACCTCACCGTCCGCGAGCCTCAGATTCAGGCTCGTTGGCGTGAGCAGAACCTCTACGGCCAGGTACGCCAGGCCCGATCCCAGGGAGCTCGCAGAGTGCTGCACGACGGGCCTCCCTACGCCAACGGCGAGATCCACATGGGGACGGCCCTCAACAAGATGCTCAAGGACTTCGTCGTGCGGTCCTTGACCATGAGGGGATTCGACAGCCCTTACGTTCCGGGCTGGGACTGCCATGGCCTGCCCATCGAGCACAAGGTCGTCAAAGACCTTGGCGCCAAAGCTGCCGCGATGAGCCACGCCGAAATCCGCGCTCTCTGCCAGACCGAGGCAATGAAGTGGGTCGATGTCCAGCGACAGCAGTTCCGCCGCCTCGGTGTCCTGGGCGACTGGGACAATCCCTATCTGACTCTTGATCCGCGCTATGAGGCCGGCATTCTCGACGTGCTGGCTGACTTGCTGGACGACGGCTACATCTTTCGACAGCTCAAGCCGATTCACTGGTGCATGAACGACCGCACGGCTCTGGCCGAGGCTGAGCTCGAGTACCATGATGAGACGACGCCCAGCATTTACGTGAACTTTCCCATGGTTTCGCGCGTGCCCGTTGCCTGGACAGAGGCCGACCAATCCAGCGATCACGACTGGCACGCCATGATCTGGACGACGACCCCCTGGACCTTGCCGGCCAACGTCGCCATCGCCGTTCATCCCGACTTGATCTATTCCGGCATTCGTTATATCGAACCGTCGTCCGGGCGGACCGTACGGACGATCCTGGCGGCCGACCTGGTGGCCAAGGTGATGGCGCTTCGCAAGATCACCGACTACAGCGAGGTGGGACGATGCCGAGGCCGGGAGCTCGAGCACGGCGAATATCATCACCCGTTCGTCGAGAGGGTCTCGCCGATCGTGCTGGCAGGTTATGTGAGCGTCGAGGACGGTACCGGGCTGGTGCACACCGCGCCGGGACATGGAGCTGAAGACTATCAGACCGGGCGAACCTATCAGCTTTCGGTGCTTAGCCCGGTTGACCCGTCGGGACGGTTCACCGAAGAGGCGCCCGACTGGCTGACCGGCCAGCATGTTTTCGCCGCCAATCCCAAGATTGTCGAGCACCTGAAAGGGTCGGGCCACCTGTTTCACGAAATGCCCCTGGTCCATAGCTATCCTCACTGCTGGCGATGCAAGAAGCCGGTGATTTTTCGGGCGACCGAGCAGTGGTTCGTCGCCGTCGATCATAACGACCTTCGCCAGCGAACCTTGAAGGCCATCGACGAGGTGAACTGGCTTCCCTCCTGGGGGCAGTCGCGGATCGAGGCGATGGTGTCCCTCCGTCCCGACTGGTGCATCAGCCGACAGCGGTCGTGGGGCGTGCCAATCCCGGCGCTCGGCTGTACAACCTGCCAAGCTCAACTTCTGACCGCCCAGACGGTCCGCCATTTCCGCGACCTGTTTCGAACCGCGGGGGCGGACGCATGGTTCACGCGGCCGGTCGAGGAACTGGTGCCGCCCGGAACCACGTGCCCCAAGTGCGGTGGCACCACGTTCCGCAAAGAGGGCGACATTCTCGATGTTTGGTTCGAATCGGGCTCGAGCCATCGCGCCGTGCTTGCCCAGAATTTCGGGCTGGGCTATCCCGCGTTCCTGTACCTCGAAGGCTCGGACCAGCACCGCGGCTGGTTTCAGTCGTCGATCCTGACCGCCGTCGGCTCGACCGGCAAGGCTCCCTTCGAGAACGTCCTGACTCACGGCTTCGTGGTCGACGACAAGGGCGAGAAGATGTCGAAGTCGCTGGGCAACGTGGTTCTGGCGGTGAAGGCCACCGAACAATACGGGGCCGACGTCTTGCGGCTCATGGTCGCCAGCATGGACTACGCCGACGATATCCGGATCAGCGAGCGCGGAATCAAGGAGACCTCGGAATCGTATCGCAAGATCCGCAATACGTTTCGCTACCTGCTGGGCAACCTGGAAGATTACGCCCGGTTCGACCCGAGAAGCTTCGACATCACCGGGCTGCACGAGATCGACCTCTGGGCGCTCGGTCAGCTCAACAACGTGATCCGCGATGTTACGGCTGCCTATGAACGGTTCGAGTTCTACCGGGTGTATCAGCGGATCTACCAGTTCGTGTCAGTCGAGCTTTCAAGTCTCTACCTCGACGTGCTCAAGGACCGCCTTTATGCCGACGCGCCCGATAGCTCCGGCCGACATGCTGCGCAGTTAGTCCTGGCCCTGCTGCACGACGGGCTGACCCGGCTGCTGGCACCGATCATTCCGCACACGGCCGAGGAATCGTGGGATTACCTGCCGGCAACGCCCGATAAGCCGGCGAGCGTCCACCTGGCGGCCTTCCCCGAGCCAGATCCGCGGTGGGATGATCCGACCCGCGACGCGCGGTGGGAAACCCTTCTCGCAGTGCGCGAGACGGTGCTCCGCGCCCTCGAAGGTCTCAGAAAGGACAAGACGATCGGTAGCGCGCAGGAATCCATCGTCACTGTCGCCGCGGCATCCGCCGATCTTCCACTCCTGGAAGCGAATCGCGACCTTCTGGCCACGCTCTGCATCGTCTCGGAGATCAAGTTCGCGACGGCATCGCCGGCCGGTGCGGATCGGTTCTCTGCCGTGGCGGAACGCTCGCCGTACGCCAAGTGCGAACGCTGCTGGAATTACCGGCCGAGCGTCGGCCAGAGCGCCGGGCACCCAACACTTTGCGAGCGGTGCGAGGGCGTGATCGCCGGTCAAATTTGAATTCCAGCGGGGCGCGGTCATAATACCTTGTTTCATTCTCTTGCGCCCCGGGAGGCCCGGCACCGTGGACCTCGCACCGCGAACGCCGCCGATTACCGACCCGCCGATCCGCCTGGCCGTCTGCGTTTCGGGCGGCGGAACGACGCTGCAAAACCTGATCGACCTGATCCGGACCCGCCGGTTGTGCGCCCAGATCGTTCAGGTCGTTGCCAGCCGGCCGCGGATTGGCGCGATCCCCAGGGCCGAAGCGGCTGGAATTCCCCTGTCCCTGGCCAATCGCGGGGCTCACTCGCGAACCGAATTCAGCACGTCCGTCTTCGACCCGATTCGCCACAGCCGGGCAGACCTTGTCATCCTGGGCGGGTTCCTTGCTCTCTTGAGAATTCCCAGCGATTACAAGGGCCGAGTGATCAACGTTCACCCCGCGCTCGTTCCCGCTTTCTGCGGCAAGGGCTTCTTCGGCTCCAAAGTGCATCAGGCCGTCCTCGACGCCGGAGTGAAAGTCTCCGGCTGCACGGTTCATTTTGCCGACGACGCTTACGACTCCGGACCGATCATCTCGCAGCGAACTGTTCCGGTGGTTCAGGGCGATACCGTCGAGACGTTGTCTGCTCGCGTTTTCCAGGAAGAGTGCAAGGCTCTCCCGGAGGCAATCGAACTCTACGCCTCGGGCCGGCTCAGAGTGGAAAGCCGGCGGGTCTCCATCGTCTCGCGGATGTAACCGCGTGACATGGTCGAGAAGATCGACTGTGCTTCGACGCGACCTTGGTCATATTCAAGATTCTTGCGTGACGAGGCAGGGGCAGGGACAGGACATCTGCAACGACAGTCCGAGCGCGAACGTCTGAGCGTGCTGCCTGGCGGAGCCGCGGGTGATGGTCGTCTGAAGACCGTCGCCGGCACTCCTGGTGTTTCTTCGGACTGGCACTCTGGTGATTTATCCGGCGTGCCTTTGGGTTGCTCGGCCCAGGCGCGCCGCTACCCCGCACCGGAATTGCTTCGGAAAACAATCTTCCTGATCTTGTGCATCCGATCTCGTGTCGCGCACCGACTGGCGAGCGCCAGGCTTTTTGGCAATGGCCCGTCGTCGGTCAGTACCTGGCATTCCCCCTCCGCCGGGTCCATCACCTCGTGGGACAAGATTGCAATCTTGTCCCACACTCGGATCTCGCTATCCGCCTTCTGGCATTCGCCATCTGTCATCTGGCAATCGCCCTCACTCACCACAGGGTCTTTGGGGTCAGACCCCAAGAGTCCCAGAGTCTGAAACCCGTGCCCCATCGGGCGGAAGACGCCGTTTTCAAAGACGGCTCGAATGCTCATGGCTGCTCGTCGGACAGGTGAGCGAGCTTCAGACCGCCCGTTTCGGAGATCGCCTTGCCCTGCTCGTAGAGACCGGCACGGCGGCACTGGCGCAGCCGGTCGAGCAAATCAAAGTCGCTACCTGGACGATCGTTGTCCCGAACTGGCACGCCGTCGATCAGGGCGTTGGCGAACCGCTTGATCCGCCGCAGAGTGCCGGTCTGACGCAAAGCCGTCTTCTGCTCTCGCTCTGGCTCGTTGACGGCAGGACGCCAGGTACCCTCGGTTGTCTTGGAGAAGTATTCGGGCAGCCAGTCGGCCAGAAGTCGCCTCGGCCTATCGGTGACGGGGAGGGATCACAATGCATGTCCTTTCTTTTCCTTTTCCACGCCCTTTCAGGTCATCCCCAGCGCCTTCATCGCCGCCGTCATGGGGTCCGCGAAGAAAATCGGATCGACCCGCTCCACGATGTCACCCGAGACTTCGAGGAAGTTCCGCTTGTTCTCCAGCGGGATCAACGCCCGCCGTGCGCCGTTGTCCATGCCGACCTGGAGCGGCTCGGCCAGGGACCTCACCGACTTGATGTTCCCCTGGATGCTCAGGTCGCCCAGGATCATGAGGCCCGGCTGGACCGAGTGCCGCTTGACCGCCGAGTAGACGGCCACCACCAAGGCGATCCCCGCCTCGCAAGGGACGCGGTTGCTCAGCAGGTCGATCGCCTCGACGTGGAAGTCGGTCGTGTCCACCTGCTGGGCGATGCCCATCTTGACCTTCTGGCCCTGGAGGTAGGCGAACGCCCGGTTGGATCGACTCCCGCATCGGTCCCTCGATCCCCCCGGCGATCTTGAGCTTGCCGGTCCCCGGCGAGCAACCGACCTCCAGGCGATAGAGCCCGACCTTGCCCTGGTCGTCCACCGAGGCGGCATAGACCGACCCCGGGGCCAGCGGGTCGGTCGAGATCATCTCCCTGCCGCCCTGCTCGGGAACGCCGACGAACCGCTCTTCTCGGGTCTCGTTGTCGATGTAGCTGAACGAGGTCTGGTGGTACTCGAACGACCCCATCTTCTTGAGCTGCTCCTTGACCCGCCTTCGGCCTTCCAGAGCCATCTCGACCAGTTCCGCCAGCTCCTCCCTGACAATTCGCCGTGCGGGTAGAGCAGCTTGACCAGCCCCGAGACCGTCTTGCGGACCGCCTTCACGTCACGGGCGTTGAGGTGCGAGCCCAGCGAGAAGTGCCGGTCGATGACCTCGGTGAAGTTGTGCTTGCGGAGTTCCCGCAGGGCTTCCGCCAGGTAGTCCACCACGAACCCGTAATGGTCCGTGAAGAACTCGACCCGCATCTTGGGGATTTCCCAGCCGGGGATGTAGTAGTGGATGCGGTCGAGGAACGCCATGTCCTCCCGGATCACGTCGGGCATGGGCACGAACAGGTGCGACGACCGGACCATCACCTCGACGGGCTGGTTCGTGTTGCCGAACATGGCGAGCGACGCCTGACCCGAGAGGGAGTCCTTGCCACGGGCGAACATTCCCGACTCGCAGTAGGTCTTGAGCGTGGTCACGACCTCCTTGGGCATCTTCTGGAGGTCGGCCACCTCGTCGAAGGCGATGGCGTCCCAGATGCCGACCAGCCCCATCTTGCCGGTCGCCATGTTGTAGAACAGGTTGGCGACGGTCGTCGGGCCGGTGAGCAGGATGGCGTACGGCGAGAGCTCCTGATAGGCGTAGCTCTTGCCGGTCCCCCTGGGTCCGAGTTCGACGAGGTTGTAGTTGGTCTCGCAGAGAGGCAGCAGCCGCATCAGGAACAGCAGCTTCAGCCGCCGCTCGAAGTGGGACGGCTCCAGCCCGATGCTGCGGATCAGCAGGTCGATCCACTCGTCGGTGGTGAACTGGCGGCGGCACTCCCGGTACTCGTCCAGGTCGAAGGTGGCAAGCTGGATCGGCTTGAGCCCATCGATCCAGAACGGGCTTCGCTTGCCCGTCGCCTCCTCGTCGTACTGGTGCCGGATCTCGATCTGTGCCCAGATGCCGCCCATCAGCAGGCGGTCGAAGTCGCGGAGGTAATGCTCCGGGATGTGGACGTACTTGTGGCCGAAGTTGACCAGCTCGGCCCAGTGCTTGTCGTCATCGGAGAGGTAGCGGACCTTGATCTTGTCGATCAGCGTGTGCTTGCCCTTGTCCTTGACGATCGACTGGACCTTGTTCGCTTCGTCGGGCCGGACGAAGTTCGAGAGTAGCGTGTTGTTGACCACCCGCAGCCCGGCGTCGATGGCCGCGGGGTCGTCGGTCGCGCAGTATTTCCCGAGCAGGTACTCCAGGACGAAGACCGGGACGTTGGCCCCGACCTTCACCTTGCGGACCAGATCCTTGCGGACGACCTTCCCGGCGAAGACCTGCGTGGATTTCTGGTCGAGGTCGGACATGGCTATTCCGCTCAAAGTACGGTGGTCACTTCGATCTTATCGATGCTAGCCGAGTTCTGCCCCGCTCGTGGCGTCGAGGAGGCTGAGGCTGACCGTCTTCTGCCCGATCTCCTCGACATCGACCATCAGGGTCACGGTGTTGGGCTCGATCTGCCGGGCGTCCGTGGCGGAAGCTCGAAGCTGCACGTCGCCGGTGGCTTGCTCGAAGCCGTAGGAGGCGCTCACCGGTACTGACACGCACTTGCCCTTGGCCCGCACTTCGACCCGCACCCTGGGCGGCTCCATGGTCGAATAGCCCGCTGCTCTGCCCGCTGACCTGGACCGAGAAGAAGCGGGTCGAAAGCTTCTTGGAGCCCGTCGTCAGCGTCCACTGGATGCCGGTCGGTGGCTTTGACAATGCCCGGGAGGTCGTCGTCATCACCACGACCGGGATGATCAACTCCTGGGGCGAGAGACCGCCGTGGAAGTAGGCCCTGGCCCCCCCCTTGCTCTTGAAGCAGGCGAAGCGTCCAGGGGGTCGCCAGGTCAAGGTCGCTCTCGATCCCGAGCGCCTTGAGCGAGGTCCGCAGGTAGGACGGCTCCGAAGTGCCCCCCACGCCCACCCAGACCCGGCGATGCAGGTCAGCCGTCTCCCCGCCCGGGGCTTCGATCTTCATGTCCTCGCCGATCTCTTCGCCGAACAGGTGACCGTGATCGGCGGCGAGGATGATGCGTCTTGATCCCGAGGTCGGCCAGCACACGGAACCCACGCCGTAGGTCATTGAGCACACCGTCCATCTGGCGACGGGCCTGGGTGATGTTGTCGGCTTCGCAGAGTTCGTCGATCTCCTGCGAGGTGATGAGAATCAGATCCGCCGCCTGGATGCCGTCGCGCACCTTCTTGGAGGGCTTGGGAAGCAGGTCGTCCAGCTTGGCGTCGTACACGGAGACACCGGCGTGCGCCTTGAGAAAGGCGATTCGGTCCTTACGGTCCTTGAGAACGGTCCCGGCGACCTCCAGCCCGAGTTTGCCACCGCCCACCGACACGACCTTGACGCCCTGGTCGGCCTTGGGGACCAGGGATGCCATGCCGATCTCGGTGATCGTGGGGATCGAGGCGATGGCGGCTTGCAGGGTCAGGTCGAAGTCCCCCTTGAGAACTTCACCCAGTTCCCGCGCCATCTCGAACCGCAGAGCGTCAACCCAGACGTAGGCGGTTTTCTGCTGCTCCAGCCGGGGCTTCACCTGCTTCTCGAAGACCTGGACCTGCCGCAGCATGCCGGGGATCGGATGCTTGGACTTGGCGAACTCTTTCACGAATGTCTTCGCCAACTGGGAGCCAACCTCCGTGTAACGCTGCTCTGCTTTCAGGATAAGTTTTTCGAGCCCCGGCTCCGGGTCGGCTGCGCAGGGGTCGAAGTTGTACCAGCGGCTCTCCAGGTGGCGGTGGTGCGTGTCCAGGAGGCACCACGGGGACTCACCCTCGGCATAGGCTTGGATGAGCCCGGGTACCGTCTTGGGGGCATCCTTGAGTGCCTGGGCGACCCGATCGGCTTCCAGAAGCACCTGGGCGACGGCGGCGAGGAGCGCCCATTGCGCCTGGATGATGGGCGTGACCTCCGACCAGAAGCGGGACTGGCGGGCATTCGCCAGGTCGAGCAGACCGAGTGTGGCGCCACTCTGAAGGCTCTCCTCGACGTTCCTGAGCAGCGCCCGCTCCAGGCATGCAAACGTCTCGACATCGGCGATCGTGACGGGTTGGAACCCGATCTGCCCCAGGGAACTCTTTTCTTCGACGGAACGTGAGGCACTGACATAGCTGTCCCGCACGTCCCGACGCATCCGCCAGTTCCGGGCCAGTTCCTTGCAGGCGTCACGTGCGCCGGAAGAGGTGGCGACCTTCAGAGAGGACAACGTGGCGGGCAACGTTTCACCCAGACCCACTACCAGGTCCGTCAGGAGGATGTGTCCGGCCAGCCGGTCCCGAATCTCGGTCAGAGACAGGCCATCGGGAAGGTCGATCTCGACGGTCGATCGCAGAAGGTCGGCGAGTTCACCACGGGCGGATTTCTTCTCGATCTCGGGGTCGTAGCGGGTACCAGCTACGAAGTTGAGTGCGGCTTCCTGGGGATTCCCGGTGCCGAAAATCAAGGAGAGAACCCCGGAGTTCTTGTTCTCGCCGACCTTGTCGAGGTCGGCGAGGCTCAACTTGCCCGCCTCCACCTGCTTCTCGATCTCGGCGGCGCTGGCTTCCCCACGGAGCGGACGCAGGGCGTTCCGTGCAACGAGGGAAAGGCGCGTGTTGCGACTGGCGGGTTGCTGACCGGGTTGGACGACGACGCCTGCTGCGTCGAGTTCAATCAAGGCGTGGTCGGTCTCACCCTGGTCCATTGGAACGTAGACAAGCAGGCGGGGCGGGTGCTGGTCGTTGAGGAGAGGGTCGATGTCACGGCGAAGCTGGAGGAACGAGCCGTCATAGCGGGCCAGTGTCGTGTTCGGGAGGGTGAGATCGGCTGCGACAGCACGGTAGTGCTTCTCCGGGTCGTACCAGACGACGAGGGCGTGGTCGTCGATCTGCTTGGAGATCAACTGAGTAAGGTATGTGGTAACAACACCTGAAACCATCACATTCACCAAATCACCAGAACGCTGTAGGGAGCAAAGTTGCCGTCATTGCTCACAATGGCCATACTCTCGACCATCGCCTGAGCGATCAACAATCGATCAAACGGATCACGATGATGAAACGGCAATGTGCTCACCTGCTCTGTGTGGCGCGGAGAAATGTGCAGGAACCGAAAACCATTGCCGCTGATAGCTCGCCGCATGAATTGCCGATAATTAGTGTTAAGCGTATACTTTCCTAAACTTATCTTGATGGAAATTTCCCAGTACGAAGCAGGGCTGAGAAACTTGATTCTTGCTGGGTCAAGAATGTGGTTTCGTGCGGAGACGCTAAGCTGAGGGTCGCCCAGGACAAACCACAGCCATGCGTGCGTATCGAGCAACAAGTTCATGGCATATAGTCTTCAAAATCCTTCAGGTGTTCGTCGTCCTCGGACATGATGGTCAACATTCCCTGACAGCTACCGAACACTGGGGCAGGCGCTTTGCTTTCTTCCGCATAATCCGACGCGATCTTGGCCTGAATAATGACATGAGTGAGACCCTCAGGCCCCTCAAGCCAGAAAACTCCGTCAACTTCTGAACCCTTCATGCCTTCTGGCAACTTGAGCAACAGACCAACGGCGTCCAGCCCCTTGGTCAGGAGTATGGGTTCTTCGCGGCGCTGCACTTGCAGGAACTCAGTGATCCGGCTATCCACCAGCTCCAGGTCGATCGTCTTCATTGTCGTGCCTTTCCTGAGAACGGAGTCGTTCAGTCTCCAGATTATTCTATCAGTCCCTTCTCCCGCAGTTGCTTGCCGGTGGATGACCATTCCTACTTGCCGTCCATTTCCGCTTCCGTCGAGCGTGCCTGCTGAAGTCCAAAGATCGGAGATGTTAGCCAGGCGACAACGTCGCCTTGAATGGCCCAAGGGTATTCGCAGAAGCTGACGATCTGATCTTCAAGATCAAACCAGAATAGACGATCGCGGCGCTCCTGGAAGTGCAGTTCGAGCGAGGCGAGGACAAGGGGTGAGTGTGTTGCGGTGAGCGCGGTTTTCCTTTGTATTGCGCATGTTGCTCGTTGGGGTGAGTCCTCCCATTCCCCAAGCTCCGAATGAGCGCAAGTTCCTAGCCTGGGGGCGTCAGCCCCAGGACCCCGCGACACGAAAACAGCCTCTTTCAGCTCCGGAGGAGCGACAGGCGCACACGGTGGCTTGCCCTTCTGTCGCCCCGTTCGGGGCTCGAAGCGGGGAGCCTGTGGATCGCATCGAAGTTCCTGGGTCTCACGACCCAGGCTAGGAACGGCCGCCGCTCCGCGGCTGGGGAAGCACTGGTGATCCGCAACTTGTGAATCCGCTCCGAGATGGCCTGTCAGCGATGCGAGAGTAAACCGCTTCAAGACATTCATTCGAGGTGCGAACCTGGCCGAGAGATTCTTGACCGGGCCGACACCCCTTACCGCGATCGTTCTTAGCATCGTACCAGTCCCTTGCTCATACGGTTTCCAGGACGAGGCGGTGTCGGGGTTCCGGAAGGGGCAGACCGAGCTTTTGCAGGCTCTCCAGGTGCAAATCCAAGGCCTCGCAGGCGTGGGCGAACGCCTCGGTCAACGTCGCGCCGCTGGTAATGATCTCCGGAATATCCGCGTACCGGACGACGTAGCCTGGCTCCTCGACTCGATAGGTGATTGTGAACACAAAGCCGCGATAGACATGGGTCGTGGTCATCATAACCCCAGGACCTCCAGAAGTGTCTTGATGTCGTCGGGATCGCAAGTCTTTCTACCTCCGTGCGGCCGAACGATGGTCAGCACCGTGCCGCTGGCATCGTGATAGGTGCGATGGCTTCCACGTGTGTTGAAAAGCACGAATCCCTGGTGGCGCAGGAGGGCCTCCACCTCGGCAAATCGGATTTTCCCCGGCGTCCGCCGCATCTTGTCGATCAGTTTCTCCCGCCGGCTCACGAGTCATCCTCCGATTCCCCCGTTTCCTCATCGCTCGGCGTCGGAGTGGCAACGCCTTCCTCGATCGCCCAACGATCCACACCCTACTCAGCCTCATGATGTCGCTGGCGATCCCATGTTCGTTCTTGATCCCAGGACTACGGACCATGGACCATGGACTTTTCCCGTAATTGTTTGCCGATGGATGACCACTCGTACTTGCCGTCCATGAGGTCATCCCAGTACGCCTTGGCCTCCTTCCAGGGAACGAGTTCCCGGAGCGGGGCGATGTTCAGGACCACGCCGTCGTTGAGGTCGGGGTCGAGGTGGAGGTTCGCCGCCCTGCGGAGCTTCTCCTCGAAGTCCCGGAGTTCGGAGAGGAACGCCTCCTGGCGGTCGATGTCCTTGTCGATCTTCTTGGCCCCCTTGGCGGCGGCACCGAGGGCGGTCTTCTGGGACCGCAACTCGTCGAGGCGGGATTCCTCCCTGCGGATCTTGGGCTCGACGTAGTTGAGCAGGGCCTTGAAGAGGATGTCCTTGTCGAGCCGGTGGTAGTAGATCCAGAGGGCGTAGTTCTTCTTCGACGACTGGAGCAGCCAGTAGATCGGGGCCTTGCGGCGGCTCTTGGAGTACCGCTTGATGTGGTCGTCCCAGAAGCCGCCCGCCCCCGGCTTGCGGAAGTAGTCCCGCAGGTCGGCCACGCCGAGGATCTCGCAGGCTTCCTTCTCGATGGCGTCGGCTCGGTCCTTCCAGATCACTTCGAGGACATCACGGACACGGCGGATGATGTCGTCGGCGTGGTCGGGGTCATCGACGAGGATGCCGTCCCAGTCGATGCGGAGGGGGTACTCGTTAGGGGTTTCGGTGGCCGGAAGGCCGTCATGGCCCGAGCAGCATCCCGGGGGAGCAGAGCAGGAATCGGGGAGATAGGGATCGCGGCACTTCCGATGGAATCGGCTTGCAGCGAGTCGTGCGTCCCACCTGCCTAAAACTATGCCGACGAGATAAGACAAGAACGCAACCGGGCTCGCAAGTTCCGATTCCCGTTCGGCGGCAAGTGCCCGTCGATGCTGCTCAACATCGTCATCAAGGCGAAGACCACACCTCTCAAGTGCCTGCTTTGCGATAGTCAACACCTCGTCCATAAGGCGGACGCTGTGACACCCTTCGGGTGTCGCACGAACGAAGAGTGAGGACGTTTCGTCATGAACGTCGATCAAGTCGAGGAGGCAGTAGATCGATGAAGACTGCTTCGACAGCACGACCCACTCTTCGGTCGGCCACGGAAGGTGCTTCATTGGCCCGATTTCGTATGATCCAAACTTGGACTGGGCCTCGATGAGCTTGATGTACTTCGTGGAGGACAGCAATAGCGGCAAGCCATGGAGCCAATGCTCGTCCTGCTCAAAAGGAATGATGACACCGCTTTTGTCCCCAAAGCAGGAGCCTCGCCGTAAACGACGACCACTGAATCCTTTTTGGCTACGCCTGGAGAAGGTCGTTGCTGCCATGCCGTAGTACTTGGATGAGGCACGTGTTCGAGCGATGTTCCCATTCCGCTGTGCAGCTAGAGCCGCCATTTCCGCACCGTCGCCCGCTCGGTTCACAGCAAGGTGAACGTCGGAAGACCACCAGGAGTAGTCGCCACCCTTTGCAAAGGCAAACCAGGTCTTGCCGAACTCACTCGGCGGCACTTCCCACTTGAGTCGGACGAATCGTGTATCGTCGCCGGTCTCTAAGCCATGAGTAACGGTCAGCATCGATCACCCAAATCGAAGCAAATTACCGAGCGCCATGAAGGCTCAGTTAGCCCGATTCCCCGAAACATAAACTGGGATGTCGGGCAGTCCTCTAATGAATTTGGAATAAAGCGGGTTCCTGATTTGCCATACGTCTTCATTGGTTGGAGAGGAAGGAATCACGAGTCTCATCCTTCGCCATGCCGGAGTCCACGAGTACATGAGGGACATCATCGTATTATCGAGCAATCAATAGACAGTAAGCCGCCGTCTCGACCATCGCTCGATCAAGGACACCACCGTAAGTCCAAGATGGCGAAATCGATGGCTACTGCGATTCAGCAAGAGCAGTCCTCGGCCATCTTCTGGAACGAGGTGAGGAAGAAGCCAGTCCGTGAGGTGATCGCACCGAAGTGAATCTTCGTGCTCAATAGCCGCAGGCCGCGGATAACGAAGGCGGCGTAGAGGTCGTTCCTGGCTCTCGGGGTACGCGCTCAGTTGTACGGTTTCGTACGAGCTTGCTCCCTCACCGAACGGTGGATTCATAAGCACGACGTCATAATGCTTGCGGCACACATCCACGAACCCAAGTCCTTGCTTGGCGTCTTCGGCGAACAGTTGTCTCTCGAACCCGTCCCCCGTTCGAGGCGAACGCGACGAACTCGTCGAGTGCCCCCGGACCAGGCTCTCGGCCTTGTCCCAGAACGTGACCCCTCTCCCTCGACTCCCCCGGCACGAATCGCACCAGCCGCTCCTTCGGCTCTTCGGACAGCCCATACTCGGTGAAGCGGAAGAGCGGCAGCCGCTCCTCCCACTCCTCCTGCCCCTTCCGTATGGCGTCCTGCAACTCCTCCTCGATCTTGAGGAGCGACCCCGCCTCGCCCGCCAGCCGCATCCTCTCCCAGACCGTGCGAACGAGATCGGACAGGCTCTCGGCCATGCGCCTGGTCGCCCGGACCCGCTGTCCCTCGGCACGTTCATGACCTGCCGGATCAGGGCTTCGAGGCGGTCCTCACGCAGCGTCTTGAGGAACTCGTCGAGCAGACTCCTTCTCGCCGGGCATCGGCTCGGCGCAGACGATGTTCGACTTGGGATCGGCGGACGGTCCTTCTTCAGCCCCATCTCCTGATAGGCCCGCTGGCACCGCAGCCAGAGGGCGAGCGCGGCGATCTGGGTGCATCGGAGGTCGATGTCGATGCCGTGCAGGTTGTGCCGCAGGATCAGGCCGGGGAGAGCCCGCCGCAGGTCGTCCTTCGTCGGGTAATCGGCCTGGAGCGCCTGGCCCCAGGTCGGGGTCGTCGTAGGCTTCCTCGTAGATGACCAGCAGCAGGGCGAAGCAATAGAGCAGGAAGTGCCCGCTGCCGCACGCCGGGTCGAGGATCTTGATCTCTCGGGGGTCTTTCTTGGGGCGATGCGGGATGTAGACCGGCTGCTTGAGCAGTTCCTCTTGCGAAAGATCGGAGGAATCTGCCACAGATGAACACGGATGAACACGGATGGCGGATTCAGATTTCTTTGATCCGTGTGCATCTGTGTCCATCTGTGGCTCAAGAAAGATCTCATGAGGTCGCCGAACCATGTACCGGCACTCGTCCTTGAGCCGGGTGTCCCCCTTCCGCATCTCGTACCAGATCCGCCCCAGCGTGTTGTCGGTCAGGAACTCGACCACGTACCGGGGCGTGAAGAACTGGTTGCGGAAGGCCAGCTCGTACGAGTTGCGGGGGGCCTGGCTCTCCTTGCGGGCCTGGTCCCGCAGTTCCTTGGGCGTGAAGTACTGGTAGACCCAGCCGATCGTCTCGTCCTCGGACCAGATCCCCTTGAGTTCCTCGCTGTTGAGCAGGTCGAGCACCTCGTCCAGCACCCGCTGCGGCGGGTAGACCCGGTTCGCCGGGTCGGTGGGGCTGAACAGGACGCCGATCTCCTGCGACAGCGTGCCGCCCAGCCAGTTGAGGAAGTGGCGGTACGCCTCCTCCTGATCCCCGGCGTTGTAGCGCTTCTCGTCCTCGGGGTGATCGGCCAGGTAGAAGAGGAACCCCTGCGACTTGAGCCCCTTGCTGACCGCCTCCCGGAACCGCTGCCCGCCCACGTAAACGTCCCGCACCTCCATCATCTTGTAGGCGCAGAGGCGGTTCAGGTGCGTGAAGGCGATCTCCCGGATCAGTTGCTCCAGGCTCTCCTTCGGCTTGTGAACCAGGGAGTCGATGTGCTCGAAGTGGGCGAGGATGTCCTGGCGGGCCTGCCGCTCCTCGTCGGTGAGGTGCCCCAGCGGCACGTCGTCCTCGAGCCTTCACCTCGTCCTTCTTCCCGGTGGCGTAGATGTCGAACTTGCCCTGCAACTGCTGGGCAATGGACTCCTCCAGCAGCCTGCGGCACTGGGTCACGACGCCTCGCAGTCGTGTCCTTAGTCCTTGGTCCATGGTCCTTGGTCCCAATACCGTAGAATGAGCCACAAGTCACGATGCTGGTGGCATTTCTGGCTCCCTCTCCCCTTGCGGGAGAGGGTTGGGGAGAGGGGGATGGGGCACCACCGATGGCTTGGTTCACGGGCTGTGGCCGAATCAATCACCCCTCACCCTGCCCTCTCCCGCAAGGGGAGAGGGTGAATCAAGTCTCGACCTATCAGGGCTTTGCGGTTCATTCAACGGTATTGTCCTTAGTCCTGGGTCTTTGGTCCATGGTCCGTTGATTCGGATCGCCTGGTCCATGGTGCCCTTCCCGACCGATCGATGTGATCGGAATAAGATGATCAGGAATCGATCGAGCCCACCTCGGCATGGGCCTTGGCCTCAGCGGATTCCCGAGCGGCCTCGTCGTCGAACACAACTTGATCCATCCCGGTATAGGCGTCGATCTCGGCTTGTATCTTCCGGATCTCGTCAACCGGCCCCTCGGCCATCAAGTTGAACCACTGCCGGCTCTTGGGCAGGACCTCTTTCCGGAGAGACGCCATGGCACGATACAGACAACCCATCGCCTCCAGGGCCTGACGAAGTTGCTCATCATTGCTGATCATGGGATCACCCTGACAACGCCTTTTCGGAGCTCGGACGCCCCTTTGACTTGTTGAAAGAGATCGATGTAGTTCTTGTGCTCATCGGAACCTTCCCGGGCGATCAGGACGTCGAAGCGGAACCGACGACGCACTCTGCGCTTGGACAATGCATTATACTCGAACGGCCTGAGCTCGGCCCCGTCCTCGTGGTCCGAACGCAGGACCAGGATCAAGTCGATATCGGATGGCTCGTCCTTCGCCGTCACGAAGCTCCCATCCACGATGACGGCCTCGACGAGTCCGGAGGCTCGCACCTCCGTCAGGAAGAGGGAAAACTTGGAGAAAAGGTCCGGCCGTCGATCCGTCCTCTGGAAGCGGCCGAACCGCTCCCGGACCTCCTCCAGCGTGGCCTCGTGAATCCCCTCGGGAAGCAATCCGTCTACGTTCAGGTCGGGAATCGGCATCGCAGCCCTTCGCAGAAGATCACCCGCAAATTGTAGCCATGCCACCGTTCGCTTCGCTCACTCGATCACGACCTTGACGCCTTGGCTGAGCAGCGTGAGCAGGTGGTCCTGCAACCGCCCCACCGCCTGCTTGACCTGATCCTCGGTCTCCACGGAACCCGTGAAGAAGTCAGCCACCCGCACCCGCTTGAGCTTCACCTCGGGCGGCGTAACGATCTTCTGGATCTGGGCGACGACCTGGGCAAACAACCCGCCCAGCGCCGCCACGTCGGACTCCATCTGGCTCAACGTCGCCCCGCAGGTCGTGCATGCCAGCGAACCATCGGTCAGGTGCAGCTCCGTGCAGCAGCGGGACTGGAGCGGATGGAGAACTGGCTCCCGCATCGTCTCGGGAACGGCGGTCCATTCTTCCCGGCCCTTGATCTTCTCGATCGCCGCCCCGAACTGCTCCGACCGGTCGGCATGGCGGGACTCGTACAAAGTGTGAAACGCCGCCAGAATCTCCTGGGTTGCGGCCTTGATCAAGGATAGCGAATCAAAGAGCGTCTCGGTAGACAAAAGTTCCCTGAGTGCCTCGGCTCGCGGTTGAAGGTCGGTGCGTTCCTGGGACTTGAGGATACTCCAGACCTCGTCCGCCGCCCGCCGTGCATTACGCAGCAGCAAGAGACCTTTCTCATCAAGACAGTCGGCGATTTTGCGAACCCGATCGTGGGCGACCTTGAGCGAGGCACCGCCGCCCGCCAGGATAGTCACGCAGTCATCCGCCGTTCCGGATTCGATCGAGCTCAGCGTGTCCTTGAAATCCTCGACTGTATTGAGCCCCGGCAACCGGTGTGCCTTGATCTGAGCCTCGACCGGCAGCACCCGCTTGATCTCATCGGCGGCGAACCGCTTGAGAGCGTCGGCGATGGCGGCCTTGTCCATGTCCACCGTGTCGCCGGTCAGATCCTCGTAGCTCTCGACCGCCCGCTTCAAGCGTCGGCAGGTCGATCGGCTTGACCGGCGTGAACAGCGCCGACTTGAACGCCGTGTTGTTCACCAGCGGCGTACGGCTGCGGGGTTCCTGGTAGGCGTCGAACTTCTCACCAGCGTGCGTGATCTCGATGGACCCGGCACGGAAGAGCACCGCCAGCACGAGCCGAAGCATGTCCCGGTCCCAGCCGTAACCGATGCCGCCAAACTTCTTCTCCAGCGCCTTGCCCGTGCGTGACTCCTTATTGCCGTAGCCATGCTCGCCCGCGAGGTAGTCCAGAACCTCCTTGGCGATGTCGGCGGCGGGGTTGGGGACGAACTTTGCCCCGTCCTTGGCGACCAGCCCGAGCCCTTGCTCACCGCCGTAGAAGAGAGGTGGGAGTGCCTTGAGGTCAGCCGCCTTCAGGAAGTCCTCGGCCTCCGTCCCCTTGAGCGGTCGGCTCCCCATCTCCAGCTTGGGGTAGAGGTCGGGGATGGCATGGCCGTAGAGCTTCTTGAGGATCTCGCCGAGGTTCTTGCCCAGGCTGGCGGCGTCACGGGCGACCCCCCGGAAGACTCCCGTGCCCCGCTCCATCGCCTCGGTCAGCTTGTCCCGCAGCCGGGACTCGTGGTTCAGGACGGCGTTCTTCTCGTCCTGGAGACACGTCGCCTCGTCGGCGTTGATCTTGCTCTGAGCCCGCATCTGGTCGTACTTCTCGACCATCTTGCGCGAGGCGAACGTCTGGGCGACCAGGGCGTCGATCTCGGGCGTCAGTGCAAAGACCCAGTACAGGTCGTTCTCGTGGGCCTTCTGGCGGCTCTCGTCCCGCACCTCGCCGAGCTTGCGGGGCAGGTCGTCGGGCTCGTCGGCGATGCTGAGGGTCAGCGGCAGGTCGCCGTCTTCGAGGGTCACGCCTTCGGCGGCCACGCCGATGCGGAAGTTCCGGAGTTCCTTGTGCCGGTACGTCTTGAGTGCCGGTTCGCCGAAGATCTCCCGCAGGACGTTGCGGGTGATCTCGTTCCGCTCGCGGGGCTTGGGGTCGAGGAGTTCCTTGCCGCTCCGTCTCCCAGTTCTTCTCCTGGGCGCGTCTGCAGCTTCCAGCCGTCCTCGGTCTTCCGGATGAACTGGGCATCGTCGAGCTTCTTGACCGCGGCCTTCACTTGAACCACGGGGGCGGGCATGCCCCACCCGATCGACCAGGAAGGCGGCGATGTTCGCTTCGGTGCGGGGCAGGTCGCGGAGGAACTCCAGGAGGCAGACGGCCTTGGCGACCCGCAGCGCCCACCCTTGGGTCTCGGGGTCGTCCTTGAACCGCTCGCCGATGTCGTGGATGTCGGATCGCTTCTCGCTGGAGAGGTTGCCCTCAACCAGCTCGTACACCTTGTCGAGCGTCACCAGCGTGCCGACCGGCTTCGTCGCCATCGCTGTGCGGTCGGAAACGAGCATCTCGTACGCTTGCTTGATGATCGTCCGGTTGCTGCCGCCGTAGTGCCGGGGCGCACCGGGCTGAAGCCGGATGCCCGACATGATGCCGATGCAGAGGTCGATGTAATGCGGCGGGTAGGGGTAGAAGCTGGACGAAATCCGCCTCGTTGATTTCCGTTTTGCGGCTCGTGCGTTCCAGTCGGAGAGCGGCGTTGAGTTGCCCCTGGTTCTCGCGGTAGAGCTTCCTCAGGATCGGGACCGCAGAGTCCTTCTTCGCCAGCACACGCTTCGTAGCCACCTCCCGGATGTCGGAGGGGGCGAGGTCGACCCGGTAACGGAAGCGGTCCTGGAGCTTGGCCAGTTCGACCCGCTTCGAGTCGATGGCGGCGACCACCTCGTCGAGCTTCTCCTGGGACGTGACGACAATCCAGCAGGGTGCGATGATCTTGCGTGCTTTCAGCAGATTCTTGCCGACCTTGCCGAACTCCTCGACGGTAGCACGCAGGTCTTCGATCTTGTCGCCGCTGCGGGCGACGTGCTGGCCCACCTCGTCGATGATGAAGACCAGGGCCTTGCCCGGGCGGCGGCGTCGGCCAGAGTTCGAAGGTCCGTTCGACGACCTTGCTGACCGTGATGGTGGGCTCCCGGTTCCGGGAGTGCGACCACGAATCCGCCGAAGGGTACGTCGCCGGGTCGAGGTGGTGCAGGATGGCGCTGGCACGGGAGACCCGCTGAGCGCCCGCCCGGACGATCGTCCAGTCCCGCTTGTGGAGAGTCTGGCAGAGTTCCGATGAACTCCGTCAGCTGCCCCTCCGCTTCAAGTTCGATCTCCAGCTCGGCGATGTCCAATTCCTCGGCGTAGCCAAGCTCGCGGAGCACGACGGCGTACATCAACTCGGCGATCCGCTCCGTGACCCTGCGGGTGTCCTTCTCCTTGGCGACCTCGAAGAGAATGACCTCGGTCGGGATCTTGGCGTTGATGAGGTCCAGCAGGTTCGCAATTCGCTCGTCGTCGAGTTGCCGCTTGAACAGCCGGGCGAAGTCCTCGCCCATGACCTTCGGGTTCTTCAACGCGTAGCCGAGGTTCTTGGCGAACGAACTCTTGCCCGACCCGAAGAAACCAGAGACCCAGACGCCGATGCTCTCGTGTTGCTCTGCCGGTGCCTCGGCGATTGCCTTCAACAGCGTCGCGTACTGGTCCCGGATGCTGTTCGTGGCGACGTATTCGCTCACCTCCGAATAGACGGATTGCTCGTCGGCCTGATGGACCTGGATGACCTCCTCGATCCTGTGAGTCAGATCCCTGGATAGCAGTTCGCCAATGGTTTCCATCGTTCACGCCTTTAGCCGTAGATCTTGACCCGATAGTTACCGATCGCGTCGCGGTCCTTGAGGTCCATGAACCGCAGGCCGGTCGTGCCCTCGATGGAGCCGGGGTAGAACAGGATCGTGGTTACCCGTGTCTTGCCGTGCATCTCGTCGAGGAGCTTCGACATGAAATAGATCCCCGGTGCCATCGCCGCCGCCCTCGTCAGGAAGACGACGCACCGTGAGGGGTCGAGCCTGGAGAGTCGCTCGGCGATCATCGTCGCCAGCGGTTTCCAGATCGGGTTCGACAGGTAAGTCGTGACCTGACGTTGGGCCATCTTGTACCCCTGGCTCCGCTCCAGTTCGACGACCTCGTCCATCCCTTCGGTTTCGTCGATCGCACGCCAGAGGAACTCGGACATCGGGATCAGATGAACTTCCTTGCCGACCGCCTCAAGCCGGGTCGCCAGGAGCTTGACCTCGCGCCGCAGTTCCCACTCGTCGCCTGGATCGTAGCGGAGGATGGCGAACGGCAGGTCGTGGTAGACGCTGATCCTTGGCGGGACGGCCTTGAGGTCGCTTTCGAGGAGTTCAATGCGCTCTTTGAGCGAGGACATGCGCATACTCCTCCAGGGTCGTGACGGGAAAGCTCAGGCGGGTGACGCTGCCTGCCGCATGGTATTCCAGCAAGCCCTGCTGGTGCGCCTCGAACATGAACCGTTCCACGCCTTCACGGGGCAGGAAGAAGACCCTCCAGTCGGGGTGCTCGACGAGCTTGGCACCGGAGGGCTGGTGCTGCTTCAGATAGAACAAGACGTAGGCGAACGCCGCCACGGGGACGTAAGCAGGGGCGAT
Organism: uncultured Planctomycetaceae bacterium; assembly: GCA_963797295.1. Taxonomy (GTDB): domain Bacteria; phylum Planctomycetota; class Planctomycetia; order Isosphaerales; family Isosphaeraceae; genus Aquisphaera. The sequence continues at coordinate 579,853 of CAWCPP010000040.1, read as the reverse complement.
CCGCTTCGTAGACAGCCCCCTGAAGGACACCGAAGTCCCGGAGAGTCGAGAGCAGCCCCTGGGCAACCCGGCTGGTTGTCTCTTCGCTCCAATCGGAAGCCGTTTTCCCTTGCTTGACCCATCCACCTACCGTCTTCTGGATCTCCTCGACGCTGATATCGCTCAGATCCGCTGGCGTTCTTCGGGACGAGGATCTCCGTCACGACATCGTGCAGGAGCCGATCAGATCGGGCGGAATGGAAGAAAAGGATGCGATCGAGAGCGGAGGCGGGGAGCCGCTCCTTGACCAGTGTGACCAGAGCATGAGTGACCGAAGACTCCGCGAGATAACGTTGCCGGAAGATCGCCACGATGTCTTCGACCCGAGACCGAGACGCTTTTCCGAAGACGTTCTCCCGCTGAAGACGTTGAATGTTGGTCTGTACCGGTTCGCCCAGGTCCCAGTGTGAAAGCAGGGTCTTGGTGTCAGGCAGAAGGGCCCCGGCCTTGATGATTCGGGACGAGTAACATGGGTCGGCTTTGCCGGACCCATGTCGAATAGCGTTGGAATTCCGAGGATCCATGCCTGCACTCTGGCTCGATCTCGAGTCGGTTCTGTTCGAGCCGTGCTCCGCCTGCCCTGATAGAAGTGACTTGCACATTGACCGTTCGTGGTCCAAATCGACTCAGCGCACCCGGGAACGAAATCCTGAAAATTAGTCCAGCCGAACCCTTTGTTCCACAATACGCGGCAGGTCGCAGCGGATCAATGAAATGAAAAGACAGATTACGTGACTGCACCGCGACGGAGATGCAGGCGAGGACAGGCATTGATTCCGCTTGCATCAATCCCGGACCTGGGTCTCCGCGCCATGATTTGCGGAACCGTCGGGATGAGGAGAGGACAATCGCGCCAGGCTCTGGCTAAACATCCGGCTGGATTTGCACTCGCGCCTTCGAGAAGTCACAAAATCTACCTGGCGCTCGCCAGCCGTTCCGCGACACCAGATCGGATGCACAAGATAGGAAGATTGTTTTCCCAAGCAATGTTCGCGCGGATACTGATCTAATGTACATTATTTTCTACAGGCCCGGCCGTACACCTGGACATTGTCTGGACGCCAAGCGTTTTACCTAGACATTCCTAGACATTTTACTGGCCCGACGTTCAGCGTGACCCGCCCTCGCCCGGATCGTTTCTGGTGCCTGGAGCTGCAAGCCAACACCCGCTGAATCGCTTTGCCGACAGGGCTTTACGTCGAGCCCAATTCCGGGCTTCTGGAAGCATCGATCACTACCGCTCGAAGTAAAAGTAGGACCAGTCAAAGCAAGAGATGGTCCAGGCTCGTCAATCCCACGGGCTCACGGCTGGCGAACGGCTCCGCGTGCTTGACCCCGACCATGTGGCCCCAGTACCGGGTGCGATCGCAGACCGAGTCAATCACGCCCGGCTTGCCGTCCGGTTGGTTGTCGACCAGTTGCGAGCGATAGCACCTGAGGGCTTGCACCTTATCGTCGACCTGCTCCGAGATATCGATCAGCAGGCTGGGGCGCTCGACAATGCGCAAATGGACGCTGAAATAGTAAAGGATACGAGCCGGGTGGAACGGATCACCGGGGATGTCCGACCGGGAGAGCTTGCTCCAGAAGCGGGAATCCTCCACCAGCTTGGTGGCCGCGGTGTGATCCGGGTGAGCGTCTTCCCAGTAGGGTGCGAAGATCAACCGGGGTTTGACCCGGCGGAAGACCGCCGCCAATTCGCGACGGTTCGTGAGGCTTGGCTCCAGGCTGCGGTTAGGCAAGCCGAGGTTCTCTCGCCAGGGATTGCCCAGCACTGCGCTGGCCGCGCGGGTCTCCGCCACTCGCCGCTCGAGAGAGCCCAACGGGGTTGGCTCGCCGCTGGTCAAATCAAGAATTCCCAGCTTCCAGCCTTGCCCGAGCAGGCGGACGATCGTCCCTCCCATTCCCAGCTCAGCGTCGTCAGGATGGGGTGCCACCACGAGGGCGTCGAGCATGTTCCGCACTCAAAAGCTTTGTCCGTGGGCCAGTTCCAGTAGCTCTTGGATTATGAAGAGAATTGTGCCGCCGTGCAATTCCATGCGGCGAAGTCTGTGCCCCCGCTGCGCCAGTCATTTCGATATCGCGCCGGGCGCGGCTAGATCTTGATTGCGGCCATGGTGCACGATCTCGAAGGAGCCGCTGGAAGCGTCGGACGGTGCTCGTGGTTCGACGACACGATAGCTCATGTTGGCGGCGACGTGCTCGGCGACACGGATTCGCCCCGAGGGCCAGCGAACAGTGACCCGCCGCGCTTCAGGCTCGGTCCCCAGACCGATCAAGAGCCGGGGATCATGCGCGGATTCCAGACTCGCGCCCCCTTTCCGATGACGCACGAGCGTGCGCCCGGCAAGTTCGACCTCGACCCGCGCCCCGAGGGCATCACGGTTACTGACGGTCCCGACGAGGGTGAGCCGGATCCAACGATTGGATGTCACGGTGTCGTTTCTGAGCAAAGCCGGCGCCCCGTCCTTATGGTTCACGACGATGTCGAGATCGCCGTCATCGTCCAGGTCGCCGATGGCTACTCCGCGTCCCACATGGTTCTCGGCAAAGTACGGTCCGGCGTCGCGCGTCGCCAGCCGGAACCGCCGCCCCTCGAGGTTGCGGTGCAGCAAGGCTGGCTGGGCATAGGGGCTGTTGTATCCCAGCAGGTCCAGGTTGTCGTCCACATGACCGTTGCTCACGAAGCAATCCGGCCAACCGTCGTTGTCGAAATCCGCAAGCGCACAGCCCCAGCCCACCCACGGCGTACTGTCGCTGGACATCCCGCAGCCGGGCGTACGGTCCTCGAACTTTCCGTCTCCCAGGTTCATGTACAGCGAGTTCGGCTCGTTCCAGTAGTTCGAGACGAACAGGTCGGGCCGGCCGTCGCCGTTGACGTCCTCAGCGTCGACCCCCATACCCGCGTGAGTCTTACCGTGGGAGTCGTAGCCGGCCCCCGACGATTCGGTGGCATCTTCGAAGCTGCCATCGCCGCGATTGATGTATACGAAATTCGGGCACATATCATTGGCGACGTAAAGGTCGATCCGGCCGTCGCCGTTGAGGTCCGCGGCCACAACCCCAAAGCCACGGCCGTCGGCGCGACCGACCCCCGAGGTCTCGGTCACATCGGTGAACGTCAGGTTGCCGTTGTTCCGGTAAAGGATGTGTCGGGCAGGCTTGATGGCGGTGGGGATACAATAGGTCCGGACATCCCCCTGGCCGCAAATCTGAACATCGTCGGGAAACTTCCACTCGCCGTAATTCGTCACATACAAGTCGAGGTCGCCATCGTTGTCATAGTCCAGAAAGGCACCGCTCATCGACCAGTGGAGGCCGCTGATGCCCGCGGCCTTGCTGATGTCGCGAAACGTGCCGTCGCCCTGATTGAGGAACAGGACATTCTCGCCGTAGTTGCAAAGGAAGACGTCCTGGTCGCCGTCGTTGTCGATGTCGCCGACCACGATGCCATGGCAATACCCGGCGAAGTCCAGGCCCGACGCCGCCGTCGCGTCCTGGAATCGATTGTCGCCCAGGTTCTTGTAGAGACGGTTGGGCCCGCGCTGTACGCTCCCCGGCGGCAGAAGAGTCCCGGTGGCGAAGTAGAGGTCGAGCTTGCCGTCGTTGTCGTAATCGAAGATGGCAACTCCCGAGCCGTTGGCCGTTGGCTGGTACTTCTCACTGGTCATGCCCGAGAAGTGGACGAAGTCAATCCCGGCTTGCTGCGCGATCTCGGCAAACCGATAAGGACTGGGGTCCTGAGGGCGGCTTGTGTTGAGCCGGGTCGAGACCAGATCGACACTCGAAACGCCCGCAATCGAGTTCGGGGCAGGTTTACTGGGCACCGTGGGTTCACCACTCGCGCCGGGTTCCGTGGCCGATGGTCTGGCCGGTGCGCCGCGATGGGGACGTAAGCCCAGTGTCATCACGTAGCCCAGCAGGGTGAGCCCAAACAATATCGCCGCAGACATCGCGAGTCGACCCAGTCGATGACGCGATGGTCCAGAGGGTGGCTCTTCTCGGAGATCGTTGGGAACTTTGATAGAGTTTTCGACCCCGCGAACCCGCCTCATCAGCCGTCCTCGCCGTACCAGAATTCTATCGTGAAGACACGGCGACCGTAACCGAGTCATCCGGATATCGAAAGACCAACCAACCCTCTTATGCCCCACCGCGCCCATGTCCCGCGATGCCCGGGTCGGCGTTGCTGTCACGAAGGACGGGAGCCGGCTTTCGTATGTCTCGCGTGGACCGATCCCGCGGCTCGACCATTATGTACCCCTGATCGCCCGCAAGGGATTCCGCCGTGCTGATCTGTCCCGAGGGCCAGCGAATCGTCACCCGACGCGGTTCGGTTTCCGGTCCCAGGCCGATGAGCATTCGCGGATCGTGGGCCGACTCGAGACTCCCTCCCCCCTTCCGCTGGCGGTAAAGCGTGCGATTCTTGAGCTCGACCGTCACCAGTGCCCCGATGGCGTCGCGATTACTGAGAGTGCCGATCAAGGAGAGACGGATCCAGTGATTCTTGGTTGTCGTGTCGTTGCGCAGCAGGGCCGGCGCGCCGTCCTTGTGATTGACCACAATATCGATGTCGCCATCGTTGTCGAGATCACCGAACGCAGCGCCGCGACCGACGTGGTCAGAGTCGAAATAAGGCCCGACGTCGCGGGTCGCCAGCCGGAATTTCCGTCCCTCCAGGTTGTGATGCAGCAAGGGCGGATGGGCGTAGGGAATGTTATACCCCAGAAGTTCCAGGTTATCGTCCACATGCCCGTTGGCGACGAAGCAATCGGGCCAGCCGTCGTTGTCGAAATCCGCTAGGGCACAACCCCAGCCCACCCAGGGCATGCTATCGGTCGCCATGCCGCTGCTGGGAGTCTGGTCTGCGAACATACCGGCGCCGAGATTGCGGAAGAGCGAGTTGGGTTCTCCGGTGAAATTTGCGACGAGCAGGTCGGGCAGACCGTCGCCGTCGACATCTTCCGCATCGACTCCCATGCCGGCGCGGGTCAGACCATGGGCATCGTAGCCGGCTCCCGAGGTGTCGGTGGCGTCCATGAAGGTGCCGTCGCCACGATTGAGATACACAAAATTCGGGCATGTGTCGTTGGTGACGTAAAGGTCGATCCGACCGTCGCCGTTGAGGTCCGCGGCCACGACGCCAAAACCGCGGCCGTCGCACCGGCCGACACCGGCTGCCTCGGTGACGTCAGTGAATGTCCGGTCGCCATTGTTTCGGTAAAGGAGATGTCTGGCCGGCCTGATCGACCTGGGCGAGCAGTAAGTGCGAACTTTCGCCTCGCTCGGGTTATGGTGGCCGAGGTTCATCGTGCAAAACTGATCATCATCGGGGAGCTTCCAGTGTCCGTAATTGGTCACGTAGAGATCGAGGTCGCCATCGCTGTCGTAGTCGAGGAAGGCCCCACCGGTTGACCAATTGGAGCTGCCGACCCCTGCATTCTTGGTAATATCCTTGAAGGTGCCGTCGCCATTATTGAGGAAAAGAACGTTTGGGCCGTAGTTGCAAAGAAAGACGTCATGGTCACCATCGTTATCGATGTCGCCGACCACGATGCCATGACAATAGCCCGCGTATCCCAGACCCGACTCCGCGGTCACGTCGCGAAAGCGATTGCCGCCCAGATTTCTAAACAGCCGGTTAGGCCCTTTCTTCGCAGTGCCGAGCGGTAGAAGCGTGCCAGTGGCGAAGTAAAGGTCGAGCTTGCCGTCGTTGTCGTAATCGAAGATCGCGACTCCGGACCCGTTCGCTGTGGGAAAGTGTCTAGCTTCGGTCATGCCCGAGAAATGAACGAAGTCGATCCCGGCTTGCTGTGCAATCTCGGCGAAGCGGAAAGGACTCGGTGATTGAGGCTGGCCCGGGTTGGCCCGGGTTGAAACGAGATCCGTGCCGGTGACGCCGCCGATACTGACAACGACCAGATTCTTATCCGAGGGCGCGAACCCCGAGGCGAGAAACTGCTCGTAGCCCCAGATCATTCCGCGAAGGACGAAAATGCCGCCGAGCAATGCCAGCAAGCGGACCGGAACGTGAGCACGAACTCTTGGCGATGAACAGGAATTGGTCACGGACGTTGAGGGCGTTGTACCATCACCCATTTGTCGCAACGTGTGTATCCTGGTCATTAGCCGACTCTTCGCGTTCTGGGATTGGATCAGTCAGACGTGCCGGACGACGGAGACACGATGCCTGATCCAGGCAGGAATAACGTCGAGCGACCCGGCGAGCGAGCCAGCTCAGGCTGAGCCGCACGCAGCGCCTCCAAGCTCAAGCGGGCCTGCTGGAAGCTAGGGTCGATGGCCAGCGCCGCCTCGAAGCATCGGCTGGCCAGCAAGGACGATGCTCCCTCCCAGGCGGTTTGGCCCATGGTCCAGAGGAGCTTGGGATCCTGGGGATGGAGACTGATTTCTTTATTCAGGCGATTCATCAATGCGATGCGATCCTGAGCACGCACACGCTCGGCCTGCGTGCGGCTGGCGTGCTCGCTCAGGCCCAGCTTGGTCTCGATTTTCTGGAGCAACTGAAGCGCGCCCAGATCGTTCGGAAAAGCAGCCCGGGCACGTTCCGCGTCGGGCAGAGCTTGTTGCCAATGCCCTTGGACGATGTGAGCCCTGGCGCGCGTCACCAGGGCATCCAGGTTCTTGGGATCACCCGCCAGGGCACGATCCGCCAGCACAATGGCCTCGGCTGGAGAATTCGCGTCGAACGCACCGCGTGCCGCATAACCCAGCACCCTGGGATCATCGGGGTACTTTTCCAGAGCCCTGGCCACCCAGGGTTCCGCCTGATCGGGTTGGTCTGTCGCCATCAGGCAGGCGATCAAGCCGAGCAGAGCGTCGCGGTCTTCGGGGTTCAGCCCGAGTGCCTTCTCGAAAGCCTGGATGGCCTTGGGGAAATCTCCAAGATCGCGGAGAACCTTGCCCATGGTCAGCCAGACAGCGAACTCTTGAGGTCGAAGCCGTGCCGCCATCTGAAGTACTTCGATGCCACGGGTACCATTCCCCAGGCCGAAGTTCAATTCGGCGAGTGTGATGGCCGCATCGAACTGACCGGGTTGCAATTTCAAGGCTCTCTCGAGGGCCAGCCGTGCTCCGTTATACTCCCTCAACCGCAGCAAGGCCAACCCTGCAACGGTCATCGCTTCACCAGATCCTGGCGCCTCGTCTCGGATGTCGTTGACCGCCTGCAATGCGAGGTCGGGCCTTCCCTTCCCAAGAGCATCACGCCCGCGTGCAACGGCCGTCCAATGTTCACGGGAGGAAGTTCGATGCGGCCGGTTCCACCACACCCAGGCCAGTACAAAGACCATCAGTCCCACTATTGTCGTGGCAAGAAGGGCCTTGGTCGCGCGGTGTCTTACTGTGAGCTCAGGGTTGGAAAGGTACTCCGATCCTGCCGACTTGAACAAAGCACTTACCTCGCTCGAAGCCGTCACCACTGCTCACTCCGGTTTCAGGAGGTTACCCTATCGGGTGCCTCGTACCAAACACATCAATGCAAATAGACCGACCACCCTGGGAACAAGTTCTCTCAGGGTGGCGGCCCAGTATCAAAAGACCATCATATCACGCTGAAGATTGAAAGACTGGCAAAGCGACATGACGCGAATGCCGAAACTCCCGCGAGCGGTCAATCAGTAGGCGTCCGAAGAGATGATTTCTCCTCCGGCCCTGCTGCCCAGCCCCCACACGACCTGCATGTTCGTGCTGGACTTTAGGAAACGCACGGATCCGTCAGCCATCGCGATATTACCGCCGCCAGGGTGAAAACTACTCAGTCCGTACATGCCAGGGCAATCCCAGTCGCCGTTCCAGGAACAAGTCCGGCAGTTGGGATACTGCGGATTGGGGGGAAGCAGCGTATTGCCCAAGGTGTATCCGAACATGCCCTGATCCCAGCTTATGCCAAGATAGCTCATGTTGTATTCCCACTGCGGGCTATTGACGATAGTCCCAGGGGCAGTAGAGGCACAAGTGTTGAGCCACCCCATGAATGTGGTGAACGCCGAACCGGTCCACGGAGCATTGTACGAGATCCCTGGCCATGCAACGGGGTTGACCACGTCTTGCGGGACCGAAAGCTTCTGGCAATTGAAATCGCCCGTCCGCCATTCACCGAAGGCAATCGTATTGGAAGTGCCATCCGTGATGTCGCGGAGCGAGATAGGCGGGGTCTGCTGCACCCAACCCATGCCATAGACGAGCGGATTGAAGTCGTACCCGAACAGGCCGGGAGGATTCGAACTCGATCGCCAGTCGATCGAGGCGCCGACCGAGCCAAAGTAGTTGTTACCGGGGGATTTGATCAAGGCACAGCATGCAATGTTGCCGGCCGCCAACGGCGAGGACGGGCAGAGGAAGGCAACGATGCGCGTGCCAAGGAGAGACGTGTTTGATACGGAACCATTGTACCGGTTCGCCAACCTGAAGTTGATCGCGTTGTAGAGAGGGCCCTGCTCCAGGTAAGGGAACATCTGGGTCTGGGGACTCCAGCATCCCCAGGTATCACTGCCTCCACTGTTAGCCGTCGCAGAGCTCCAGAACCACAGTGGGTACACGTGCGGTATGGCGTCATTGGTTTGCAAGTAATTATGCAACGCCAGACCGAGCTGCTTCATGTTGTTCGTGCACTGCGCACGACGGGCTGCTTCACGTGCCGACTGCACGGCAGGCAGCAAAAGCGAGATCAAGACTGCAATAATGGCGATCACGACCAGCAGTTCGATCAGCGTGAACCCGCGCCAGCCTTGTCGAGACGTGGCACGATGGGATCCTCGTGACATGTGTCATCCTCGTCAGTTGAAGATCGAAATGAAGCCTGATTACGTTTCAGACCGTCTGCAATCGAGTCGATTGTTTTGTCCGAAGAAGAACTCTCGGCATATCTGAAAATGACGAACAAGAAAGGAACCGAAAAACGCCAGTTCAGGAGTATCTATTGCTTGCTCACCCCGCTAGGATCACGCCCGATTTTCGAGGACAACCCTTTCTGAGATAAGCCTTTCCGCGTCTCCTTGTAGTCCTTGGGCGTATCGAGGACGAAATCCACCTTCTTGAGTGGTATTTTTTCCTCGCCACTGCACCCACACAACGAGAGCCCCCCGACCAGCAAAGCGAACGGCACGACAGTACGTCGCCAAATTCTCTTGGACACGCAGAAATCTCCCGAATGAGAAAGAAAACTGGAGGTACGAAACGAGTTGGAGCGTGAAGTTTTTGAACTGGGATGAGGAGATTGGATTAATCGAACCGAAGGCCATGAATTCATTAATTTTGGAAAATACCGGTCCTGAGGCATCCATCGGGCCGGCGTTTGACGCTCATTCAGAATTTTGCTTTGAAGGTGAAGGCGGCATGCTAACGCCCTTCATTTACCTTTGCAAGAGGCTGGAGTTTTTTTGAGACCTTTTTGTAGAATCCCTCCTTCGACAGTGGGGTTTCGGAACGGCGGCGCCGATTGATCTTGCGGGTGGATGCACCGTACCGCTTGTCCATCAAAGCGGACCGGCCCGTAGTTGGCCTTGGTAGGCCATGTGTTCCCTATCAACACCCCTTACCGTGCTCCTCATCTCAGATGCTTTTCGAAGGAGAGATTCATGTCGGGGATTCCAGAGTCGAGCAAGCCCGAACTTCCGGACGTATCGAGGTCACTTGCTGAAACGGTATCGTCCGTGCCAGTCCCTTCTGGCTCACAGAGCAGAGAAACGAGCACCCCCAGGATTCAAGCCTTGCTCTACGCAGTTGGTGCGGCGCTGATCGCTGGGTTTCTCTCGTGGGGCATCGGAGAGCGTACATACGACTATTTCAAACCTTCAGCGAGTGGTGGGAGCACAAGTGGGTTCGCAGCACTGAACCGAGAAAAAGGGATCGCCAATCAAAAGAATGCAACGGTCGCTTTTGGCAGCTTCGGCGCGATCTTGGGCATGCTGGCAGGCGTAGCCGGCGGTGCGGTGCGGCGTTCTTTCTTCAATGGAGCGAAGGCCGCTTTGACAGGGCTCATTCTGGCCGGGATCGGAGGTGCGCTGGCGAGTTACTTACTCGCCCCCATATACACGCGCTTTTTCAGTGATGATGCCCCGTCTCTCTTACTGCCTTTCCTGATCCGAGGGGGTGTTTGGGCGACGATCGGGATGGCGGTCGGGCTGGCATTCGGCTGGGGATTGCATGGCTTTCGCGGCGTACCCAACGCGCTGATGGGGGGGTTGATTGGCAGTGTATGCGGTACCGTCGCCTTCGAACTCGCCAACGCCGTGCTTTTTCCGGGAGATCGGAATGACGCCGTCATTCCGAGTTCAATCCATGCGCGACTTCTGGCCTATTTGTTCGTGGCTGTTACGGTCGCGACTGGTGCGGTGTTTCTTGATCGCCAGCGAGCAACGTCGGCGAAGCGACCAGCCTGATCTCAGGTGCGGCGATCATTTCTCCGCGGTGGGGCGATCGCGGACCCGGATATAGTGATCGGTCTTGTAGGAATGAGTCGCCGGATACCAGGCGCTAGGCATGTGACACTTGATGCAGCCCTTCACGGAATCGACCGGGCAAGTCGTTCCCTTGGTCATGGACGGTGTTTTCATCCGCGAGCGACCCGTCGGTGCTTGTCGAGCCGCAAGTTGCGATCGAGTCTCGCTCGCGGGTGAAAGCTCACCAGCATGACAAGAGAGGCAGGTTGCCTCCTGGCGGGATGACGAGGCCGTGCTGTCGGCGTGTGGGTCGTGACAGGTCACACAACTCAGGTTTCCTTCACTCTCCGCGTAACACCGGCTCCAAGTTAGAGTCAACGACTGGAAGCGGATCCAGATCGGGTCGGTTCGGGGTGCCGAGATCACGCTGGTCTTGTGAAGGTCATGGCATTGTCCGCAAGTCCTGTTGAGCTCGGGAGCCGGCAGGCCACCGGGATTGAGGATGGCCAGATCCGAAAACCCGGCTTCCGCCGCGGGTCCGTGGTGGCCGCCGGGTCCGTGACATTTCTCGCAACCGATCGCTGCATCGGTCGCCTCGGGACCAGCCTGATCCAGAACCGCGCGGAAGTTGGTCGTGTGGCAGAACAGGCAGCGCCGGACGCCGTCTCCCTCGAACATCGTGGTGCCGAGATACTCACGCGAGTTCTCCGGCAGCCGGGGCAACCCGGTGGAAAGATCCCACCCCGAACCGCGGGAAGACTGATAGTGTGAGATCCGAAGCATTCGCGAATGACCCAGGTCATCACGGCCGACGAAAGTCATGAACTGATCACGCGACCCGAAGGCGTAATCGATCACCGCGCGTTGAATCTCATCGCCAGCACGAGTCTCGACCCGGAGCGATTGATCCTGCGCGTGAAGTCATGCGTGACCTGAGGATTGCCTGGGTCAGCCACGGGGGTCACTGGTAGTTCCAGTTTGTTCAGATCACGGGCTCGCGAGAACGTTGTTGCGTGTTTGCTGGCTAATAAGGATTTGAAAATCTTCGGATGGCAAGAAGCACAGCTAGCCGCACCGACGTATGGTGCAGGCTCAAACTCGATCGCGTTTTCAGCATGATAAGGAGTGCCCGGATTGAGCAGGCTGGCGGCTCGATTCCAGTCTCGTTGCTGGATGTAGGAGCGGCTCAGCAGCCACGACGCCTCGGAGTCTGATTCATGGGCCAGGATGTCCACGAGGATCTGCCGCGCCTCGACTGACTGGCGGGTCCGGAGCAATGAGCGGACCAGGAGCAATCGAATCCCTCGCACCGGGTTGGGAGCGGCGGCTTTGCCCTCGGGATCAAGCTGGAAGAACCGGCGGAGCGCCTCGACAGCGCCGCCCGGATCGTGCAACTCGGCGCGCGCTGAACCCAGAAGTAAAAGGCCGCGAGCCTCCCAGCCCGGTTGCCGAACCAGTCGTTCGGCCGCTTCCTCGGCCGCGTTTTCCCGGTCATCCTGGAGATAGAGCTGAGCCAGCGCATTGAGCGTCTCGGGGTGATCGGGATCCGCAAGTCGAGCTCGTTCATAAGTCTTGAATGCCGCCTCGCCATTCCCCGTTCGACTCAAGGCCCGGCCCAGGAGGAACAGGTCCTCGGCGCTCATGTCTTCGAGAATTAGCCGGGAGTAGATCGCTATGGCAGCCTGATCTCGGTCCTGGCGGGCCGCGGCTCGCGCCGCCAGTTGCAAGGCCCTGGGATCATCGGGAACCTGCTTGAGGAGCTTACGGGCCAGTAACTCGGTCTGCTTCCAATCCTGTCGAGCGGAGGCCGCGTTCGCTTCCTCCGCGAGGTCGGGGATTCTCCGTGTCTTGCCCCAGAGAATTGCGGCGCTCCCGCCAATCAGAATCAACACCACACTGATCAGGCCCCAGAGGCGCGGGTTTCGTTCCAGGAAAAGACGCATGCGTTGGATCCACTCGGGGGAGTACTGCCGGCGAGACATCCGCAGAAGTGCGCGAGAACCTCAGAATTCTATCCCGGGCCAGGCATGATCACAACTCGGATCAATCGCGATGCCGATCGAACCCGCCGCCCGAACTGACAGACTGGAACGCGGTGAAGCGAACTGGTATTGTACGGACACGCAACCCTGCGGCAACCATCCCGAAGCGGTTGAAATGATCGCACGTCTTTCGACGTGCAAGAGTTTGCCAAGCTCTCAGCGCCTAAACATTTCATGGAGAGCCCGATGGAACCAGCACCCAATGCGGCCTATCGCCCCTATGTCGTCCGATTTCTGACCGGCTTGATCCTGACGGCTGTGATCGCGGTCGTGGTGTTCATAAGCGTTTCCCGAGGGATCGTCGCCCATCCCTCCACCTCCCAGCATTTGGCCGCTTACCATTCGCGTCGCCCCATCGATACAGGTGGCTTTTTCAACATCCTCGCGCACCTTCCCGCCTGGAAGCCCGACGCCTCCTTGGAGGAAATCGGCAAGATCTACAAGGGACTGGGCTACACGAATATCGAGGTGATCGATCGCAGCCTCTCGGAGCCAGGCAAGTCGGATGACCAGAAGCTCACACTGCTGATCTCGAAGGCCATTTTGTTCAATTACGAAGGGGAACCGAATCGGGCTTACGAGATTCTCGAACAAGCACGCCCCTGGGTCGAGAAGAACCGCGACTTGGCCGAAAAAGCTCTTTATACTCTCATTTATTTCCAGGGAGTGACCGCGCTTCGGCGTGGCGAGAACGACAACTGCATCATGTGCCGGGGCGAAAAATCATGCATTCTTCCCCTTGCCCCCGCGGCCTTCCACACCAATCCTGCAGGCTCCCGCCTGGCAATCGGCCACTTCACCGAATACCTCCAGCAATTCCCCGACGACATGGAAGTCCGCTGGCTGCTCAACGTGGCTCACATGACACTGGGCGAATATCCCGAGGGCGTCGACTCGCGGTTTCTGGTCAGCCTCGATCACTACAACCGATCCGAGTTCGACATCGGCAAGTTCCGCGATATCGGCCAGCTCGTCGGCATCAATCGCTTGAACATGGCAGGCGGCGGAGTCATGGAAGATTTCGACAACGACGGGTTGCTCGACCTGGCGACAACCAATTTTGACCCCACCGAACACATGGCCTTCTACCGCAACATGGGCAACGGCACGTTCGAAGAACGCACCGAGTCGGCCGGCCTGACCCACCAACTGGGAGGAAAGACCTGCGTTCAGACCGACTACAACAATGACGGGTTCATGGATCTGTTCATCTCGCGGGGCGCCTGGTTTCCATATCCTATTCGGCCATCGCTGCTGCGGAACAATGGCAACGGCACATTCAGCGACGTGACAAAAGAGGCCGGCCTGATGAACCCAGCTCGCTCCACTTATGGGTCCTGGGCGGATTACGACAACGACGGCTGGCTCGACGTCTTTGTTCTCTGCGAGAACCACCCTAACCGCTTGTATCACAATCGAGGTGACGGAACTTTCGAGGAAGTTGCCACTCGTGCCGGTGTGCAAGGTGACGGCCAAAATCTTTGCAAGGGCACAAACTGGATCGATTATGACAACGACGATTATCCCGACCTCTTCGTCGATTACTTGCGAGGAGACGCCCACCTTTATCACAACAATCGCAACGGCACTTTCAGCGATGTCACCGCTGCCATGGGTATCGACGGGCCCAAGTATGGGTTTTCGTGCTGGGCCTGGGACTATGACAATGACGGCTGGCTCGACCTCTTTGCCACCTGCTATGACTATTCGCTCAAGGACGTGGTACTGGGCCTGCAGGGCAAACCGCATGGCCGGCTATCGAACAGGCTTTTCCACAACTTGAAAGGCAAAGGCTTCGAGAACAAAACGAAGGAAGCCGGCCTGGACATGGTCTTCGAGACCATGGGATCCAACTTCGGCGACTTCGACAACGACGGCTTTCTCGATATGTACCTGGGCACCGGCGACCCAGACCTGAGCATGCTGATTCCCAACCGCATGTTCAAGAATGTCGATGGCAAGCGGTTCGCGGAAATCACAGCGTCGTCGGGCACCGGCCATCTCCAGAAGGGGCACTCTGTGTCCTGTGCCGACTGGGATCGCGACGGTGATCTCGACATCTTTATCGAGATGGGCGGAGCCTTGCCCGGTGACAGGTCGAATAATCTGCTGTTCCAGAATCCCGGCCAGGGGAACAACTGGCTGACCGTCAAGCTGATCGGTCAAAAGTCAAACCGGGCGGCCATAGGCGCTCGAATCAAAGTGGTGACAACCGGCGAACGGCCGCTAACCATTCACCGCCACGTATCTTCCGGCAGCAGTTGGGGAGCAAATCCCCTCCAGCAAACGATCGGCCTGGCGAAAGCCGATCGGATCGCGAGCCTGGAAATCCACTGGCCGACGAGCGGGACGACCCAGGTGTTACACGACATCCCTGTCAACCAGGCCATCGAGGTCACGGAGTTCGCGAGCAACTACCGCAAGCTCGACTGGAAACCGGTTCCTGTAAGGTTCTACCCGCGCTGAAGCGCGGTAGCTTTCCGGCTCTCACGTTCCTCTTGCGAGGGGTCTCCGAGACCAGGGCCAGTTCAGGCGTCCTTACTTGCCGCCTGTGCCATCCCCTTTCGAGGAGGGCTGCGTAGTTTCGATCTCGCGATCGCCGGGCCGTCTTGTGCTGTTGCTCCTCGCCAGGAGTGCCTCGGGTCCGGTTTCCGCCTTGATGTTTTACCCGGGCAGGCATCGCGCCCGGAACCGCTTCCATCCGACGGCTCGATCCTACCGGGACCAGCCCGGTTATCAAGACTGGTTTACTTCTTTCAACATACGAGAGCGCGGCTTCCTCCACTGCCGTTGAAACGGCGTGGCTTCCGCCGCGAGAAATTTGGTGACGGAGTGAGAGTCCGCTCAGCGAATGACAGTAGCACGCGCTCGTGCATCCCGCCGATCGGGGCCTGGCATCAAGCGCCGCAACCCGTTGTCCCGGCCTTCGCATTTCGCTTCAGCGTGACTGGCCTGGAACCAAGCTTGGGGGCCTTTCGGCGAGGGATGATCCCAGATTTTTCCTGACGATGACCCAGTCGGTGTCGGGATGCTCCTCACCGAAGGTGCTGCCGAATGAGATCAGAAGGTTACCGGTGACAAGGTCCACCTTCCCGTCGCCATCGAAGTCGCCCAGGTCGCAGGTTGAGTGGTCGCAGGTTACGGTCTCGAGGGAGTGGCGAACGAACTGGCCCGGTGCGGTCTGCTCCAGGAGGATCACCGAATCCAGGCCCAGCTCGCGGCAACGCTGACCGTAGTAAGGCCCCGGAAGGAGGCAGACCGCGACGATGTCCAGGTCGCCGTCGCCGTCGAGATCGGCCGCGAGAGCTCGATGCACCCCGTAGAGGGAAATCAGACGGTGGCAAAGAAACGGGTAGGAGCCCTGATTCTCCAGCCACTGAATGCCGTGATAGGGTCGTAGCAGTGAGGAATCCATGGAATCGCCGTTGGTCAGCAGCACATCCAGGTCGCCATCATGATCGAGATCGACGAGCTGAATCCCCGTCGATCCAAAGGCAGGATGTGGTGCGGCGTAGATCACTTCGCGTCGGAACCGGCGGTCACCCGCGTTGAGAAACGCCACGACCTTCTCGTGCTCCTGACTGATCAGGGCGACGAAGTCAGGCCGGCCGTCCCTGTTCAGGTCGCCTACCGGCACGTGAATCACGCCGTGGCGCGGGTCGATCGTCGAGGGAACGAAGACCGGTCGGCTGGCGTCGGTCGTTCGATTCTCGAGCAGCAGGGTCCGGCCACTCTTCAACCAGCCAAACTCGGCTACGATCAGGTCAAGATCGCCGTCGCCGTCAAAGTCCGCGGCTTGAACGTCAGCAACACGCCCAAGGTCGCCAGCCAGAGTGATCGGCCTGAACGCTCCACCGGCTTCCCCCTTTAGCCAAACGACACTTCCAACGCGATCGTCGGTGGCTGCCCGGGTCCCCAGATTGGCGACCAGGACGTCCTTGATGCCGTCATGATCGAGGTCGACAACCTCGGCATGAGCGGGATGGGGCACAGCATCCGTCAGAACCCGCAGCTTGGACGCGGGATCGTACGGTTTTAACAGCAAGATCTTCCCGTTCAGCATATCGCACGCCACCACGTCGAGCTTTTGCTCGTCAGATAGATGCACGAACCGGACGTTGGCGACACCGGGAGACGTGAGCGATGGTTCCGGCCGATAGCCGGTACGATTGAATCGCATCGAAGCTTCACTGGACGGAACCGTCTGCTCAAGAATCGCCAGCGACTCAGGCGCGCGACCCTCGTAATAGCTGATCACACTGGCGAAGGAGGGTGACTCGGCCATGACCGAGGTTTCTCTGAGGAATCGGAATCCGCGATCAACTTCCTGAGCCCATCGGGATTTCGGGAAGACGTCCGGCGGGGGGTAGGCATGGCACGCGCCGCAGGTCTCCTCGATCTGCGTACGGCTCGCCTCCGGCGCGTTCAAGACGAGGGACGGTTCGTACCCTTCCGATTGAGGAAACGGACGTGGCCAGCCAGTTCTCCAGACCGTCGATGCCAGCAGAACGATCAGGCAGAGCAACAATAGCAACACTGGCAGACGAAACCGATGCAACCGACCTGGATGTCTCGCTTGCGTCTTATTCACGATGGTGTATTACTCGACTTGTTGCACCGAACGACTCCGCGCACCGCGCTGGTTCCTGATTTGAGGATGAGACGATCGTCAACTCGAGATCCGCGACAAGGCATGCGATCGCACGTCCAGAAGCGACAGCATTGCAGCAGGTCTCGCATTCTGGTCATTCGCACCGGGAATGCTCAAGAGCATCCTGAACCCTCAGTTGACGGATAGGACCGAGCTGGGTCGTGACTCTTGACATGAATCTGTCTCGATTATGAAATTAATCCCTGCATCATTATCCCCCACCGGGCCAGCGACAACCAGAACCTCGAACCCGAAATGGGATCATGCGACGCGCCCTTTTTCCCCTGCTGGGATCGGGATGTTTCCTGGCATTATTGATGATCTTCTATCGGCCGGTCCTCTTCGAGGATGGCCAGTTCGCCTCGGCTAACACCTCGTATTTTTACCCGCTGGATCTCCGGGTGACACAGGAGTGGAAAGCCGGGCGCTGGCCGCTGTGGGATCCCGGTCATAACGGCGGTGAGCCCCTGCTCGGCAACCCGATGTGCGCGGTGTTCTACCCGGGCAAGGTTCTCTACCTCTTGTTTCCATACGCCTGGGCCGTCCGGGTGTACGTGATCGCACACACGGTGCTCGCGTTCCTGGGCATGCTGGCGCTGGGTCGATCATTGACTGTGAGCTGGAGCGGATCGTGCCTCGGCGGCCTGAGCTACGCCTTCGGCGCACCTGTCCTGTTCCTCTATTCGAACCCGATTCGCCTGGTCGGCGCAGCCTGGATTCCCTGGGGTTTCTGCGCAATCGATCGCCTGATGCGGCAGCGGCAGCGTCGGGCCGGGGCCGAGCTTGCACTGGTTCTTGCACTGCAAATCCTTGGCGGCGACCCTGAAGACGCGTACCTGACGGTGGTCTGCGGGGCCGGGTATGCTCTGGTGCTGACACTTGACACTTGTGCTCGTCCGCACTGGTTCCGCTGTGGGCCGTTCGCATTTGGGACACTGGTCGTCTGGGTCGCCGTCACGCTCGGGCTGGCTTCCGCAAGATTGGCCCGTCCGGGATTTCTGGCGATGAACGGCTTGGTTCTCTCGGCCTGGATCGCGCTGGGAATCGGGCTCGCCTGGCGGTGGCGCCGCCTTCCCGGCAAGACTCAACTCGCTCCGATGCTCGGCAGCCTGATGGGCGTTTGCCTCTTGGCCGTGGCGCTTGCTGCCATACAGATGCTGCCCGTCATGGAGTTCAGCAGTCAGAGTTGGCGGGCGGCCGGTATCGCCTCAAGTCACGTCTATCGATACAGCTTGCACCCGTGTCGGATCGCCGAACTTATCTGGCCGTGCATTTTTGGAACGAATGCCCCCGTGAAACGGTCCTGGCTCCAGGCAGTTCCGCCGGTCGGGGAACACGAGGTGTGGGCGGAATCACTTTACATGGGGAGCCTGGCACTCGTCCTGGCACTCGCGGGCGCCGGACTCCGCAACGGTCCTCCGTGGCGCGCCTGGCTGACGACGGTCGCGGTCGTGGGCCTGGTGGCAAGCTTTGGCAAGTATGGCAGTCCGCTCTGGTGGGCGCGATGGGGACCGTTCGTCTCGGTCCTTGGAAACCATGACCCTCCGGCGGCCCTGTCGCGGCCCGATCATTTTCTCCCCGACGGGACCGGTAGCCTCTATGGACTGCTTGCGATGCTGCTGCCCGGTTTCGGCTCGTTTCGCTATCCCAGCAAGCTCTTGACCTTCATGGCTGTCGGCTTGGCTGCATTGGCGGGACTTGGGTGGGATCGCCTTGCGGAGCAAGGAGCCCAGATGCGTTTGCCAAGACGGGTCGGAATGGCCGGGCTCGTGGTCAGCCTGGCCGCGCTAGTTTGTGCCGTCGCGGCTCGTGGCAGAGCCATCACCTACCTGGCCGCACGGGTCCCGCCCGACCCGATGTTCGGCCCGGTGGCGACCGCAGCGGCCTGGGATGAAACGCAGCGAGCGCTCGCCCACGGTGTGTTTATCTTCGCGGCGATTCTCGCTCTTTTGCATTGGGCCCGGCGTCAGCCTCGCGCCGCGGCACCGCTGGCCCTTTTGCTGCTTTCCATTGACCTCGCAGTGGCCAACGCAAGGCTGGTTTGGACCGCCCCCCAGGCCACATTCGAGGCGTCGTCGGAGGCGGCCCGCGTGATCGAAGCTGCCGAGCGTTCCCATCCATCCGTGAGCCCGTTCCGCATCCACCGCATGCCGGGCGGCTGGTATCCAGTCCAGTTCGGTACGACCCAAAGCACCAAGCGCTACGCCGAGCTCATCGCCTGGGCTCGGGAAACCCTGTACCCTCTGTTCGCCCTGCCTATGGATCTCGAATACTCCACGACAATCGGGTCACTCGAGCTCGAAGACTATGCAGCCTTCTTTCACCCCAGACCGATGCCCGTCCCTGCCGCGCTCGCCACCATGCTGGGCGTTCCGACTGGCCGGCCCGTGGTCTACTTCCCGAGACGGAGTTTTGATCTCTGGGGCGTTCGCTACTTTCTGATCCCTGCCTCACCCGACTGGTCGAGCCCGGATCGCGGGTTTGCCTCGTTCCTCGACAAGACGGAACTGGTCCATCCCGATCGGGATCTGCTGTTCCAGAATTCACATCGGGAAGTGCAGAACTCTTGGCTTCTGCGACACGACTGGCAACTCCGCCGCAACCTGTCCGCTTACCCGCGCGCCTGGCTCGTTCACTTCGCCCAGGTCCGCTCCCCCGCCACGGACCCGGAGACGCGCGCCCAGCGGATCAGGACACTGATCTACATGAACGATCCGATCTGGAGCGAGCCCGGCCGGCCTGTCCTCGACCTGCGCCAGACGGCATTGATCGAGACGAACGATCAGGAGAGTCTCCAGGGGTTCCTCTCCAGAACCGCGGTCGGAGCTACGGAGTCCGTCGAGGTCGTCAGGTACGAGCCGCAGCGGGTGGAGCTGAGAGCGACGATGGACCGACCTGGGATTGTCATCCTGGCCGACGTCTATTATCCGGGCTGGCGGCTGACGATCGATGGCAAGCCCGCTCCGATCTATCGAGCGAATCGAATGATGCGCGGCGCCGCCGTGCCGGCCGGTGAGCACACTCTCGTTTATACCTACGAGCCGGATACGTTCCGGATCGGAGCGATCCTCTCGGTGATCGGAACCATCGGGCTTATCATTTTCGCCTGGACCTCTCGTTCCGGGCGGTCGAGGCCAGAATCGATGGAAGTTTCGGTCGAGAATCGAGCCGTACCGGCGGCGATCAAGGTCGAGATCGAAACTGGTTGACTCCGTCGCGAAACCGGGTGAGAACCGATTGTAGAGCCTGATCCCTTGCCCGATTGTTTGATTCACGGGGATCGTCGCGTTCGTTGTACAATTCCTCGGAGCCATTACCCTCGTTGCGGATGTACACAAAATCGCCTTCCGCAAGAGAGACCAAGGGGCCTCCGTATGCAGGCGATCGACCTTGGTTGGGATTGGACGGGTTGGGCGAGGGCAACTCGGAAAACACGGCATCGACCATGCTTAGAGCCGAGTCGGGTGAAGAGGTCCGCCAGAGGTTGGCCAGCGACTGGCCGGAAAAGGGAGAGTCGGCCTTCAGGCCGATCAGATCGACAATCGTCGCCGGCAAATTACGAAGGCTGACGGTCTGGTTGACGACACCTTGAGACCGGATTCGCTGTGGCGGCACGATCACGAGCGGCACCTGGATCTCGGGCCGGTAAAGACTCTCACCATGGTCGAAAAGGCCATGTTCACCAAATCCCTCGCCATGATCAGAGGCCACGATCACGAGCGTCCGATCGAGCTCGCCACGGCGTTCCAGTTCCTCGAAGAGCTTGCCCAGTTGTTCGTCGAGATAAGCGAGGCACGTATCGTAGCAATCTTCAGCCAGTGTTTTGTAGTACGGGGACAACTCGAGTTTCTTGACGTCACCCCAACTGTCAAGGATGTTGGCGTCGGCGGCCGACCGCGGCTGGAGACCGAACCGGTGCTGGGCGACTGTGGGAGAAACATAAGGCGCGTGCGCGTCGAAGTAATTCAGGAAAGCAAAAAAGGGACGCCGTGGCTCCCGCCGTCGTGTCAACCAATCCAGGAACTTATGATTGATCGCATAGGCGCTGATTCGATCCCTCGTCAAGATCCATCCCAGAAATACATCTTGCACGGGACGTAACAGCCCCGCGCTGAAGCTTCGGCCATAGACGACCGCGAGTGCGAACAGTTTTTGGAAGGCGTAATCGACCACCAAGGCCGTCCGAACAGCGGCGAGCGGCCCAAGTTCGTAATCCTCGTAATGAGTGAATCCCCGGTCGATGCCGGTCTCGTAGGAGCAAAACAGGGTGTTGGCCGCAAACCCGGCCGTGGCATAACCATGAGCTCCCAGATACTCGGCCAGCGTGGTGAAGTCGCTCTGAAGTGGAGTCATCCATTTCACACCGAGCTCATGGGGCCAGCGGCCGGTGAACATGCTCGCGTGAGAAGGAAGGGTCCAAGGCGCCGTGGCGCGAACCTTGTCGAAGCGCATTCCTCGTTTCGCCAACTGATCCAGCCTGGGAGTCGTGGCGCGATGGTAGCCGTAAAGACTCATGCGGTCAGCCCGCACGGTGTCCATCACGATCAAGAGTACGTTGGGCGCATCGGCGGGAGGGAATGGCCGCAAACCCTCGCGCTTTTCTTTGACCCAGGCTCCCGCGTACACCGAGCCAGCCATGAGTAGAACCAAACCCAGTAGAGCCGGGAAACTCAAGAGCAACCACCGCCGCAGTTCCAGAGTATGCCGCTCGAGTGAGGGTACGATCCGCGCTGCGACTCCCAATGCCAGGATCATCCATGCTTCGTGGTAGATCTGAGGTCCGGCCACCATGAGAGCAGGCACAATTACAGCGGCTACGATGAGACGTCGACTGAGCCAACCTCCTCGTCGCGGCCAGAGTCGGGTCACTGCCGCCAGAACCAATCCCATCATGAGAAACAAGAGCAGATACGTGAGCGGCGCCAACCAGACGAAGTGACGGCTGATCTGGTAAAGGCGGTCCGTGGAGTTAATCCACCTGCAGAGGATGCGGGTGGCGACCTCAAGCAAACCTGTAGCCAGTCCGCACCAGGCGGCCAGGATCAGAACGTCTCGCGGCCCGAGTCGCGGCACGGGTGCGGCACGGCCCTCGGTGGTTAATTTCCGATCCGTCAATGTCGCCCTGCCCATTTCGTCGCTCTCGCCGTTTCATGGAATGACTGCGTCTCGACGGCCAGTTCACCCTCAGTACGAGCCTCCAGAAAACCGGCGCCGCCGACTCCATTAGACCCTCGAATCGTGTTCAAGTCATGAGCCATTCCGGACACTCGCTGGATGATCCACGAAATCCTCACGAAAAACTCATTGGACGCGCGACCTTGTGTGCGTCACCATGGCGATTTGACGTTGAAGAGCCGCATAACCTCGCGAGAGTGGACCGATGCTTAGACGAACCGGCCTGATCGTGCTTGTGACCTCATGCCTGATCTTGCTCGCCAGAACCGAGGCCCAAGAGGCACCGCGTTACGCGGGAACCACCAGCTCGGGCTTTCTGCTGCCTAACGGCTGGACGGTTTCCCCGGTCGGCGAACAGGTGCCGGTTGCGGACCTGCCGCTCAACATCTTGCCCTTGCCCGATAACCGGCATGTTCTCGTGGCGACCAGCGGGTATAACGCTCATGAACTGTCGCTGATCGACCTCGAGAAGAAAGTGGTTGTCGACCGCCAGGCGGTCCGCGAAAGCTGGTTCGGACTGGCGGCTTCGAGCGGGGTTGATCGTCTCTGGTGGTCCGGAGGCGGTGGGAACGAAGTTCACCGGTTCCAGCTCCACGAGTCGAAGCTGACTCGCAGCGGCAGCGAGCCAAAGCGTGAGGGCAGGGGAGGCGCTCTGCGAGGCAAGAGTCACTTTCGCAGCGGTCTGGCATTCGACCCGCAACGGAAGGTGCTCTATTCGCTCGATATCGATAACGCGACCATCGCCGCGGTCGATCCGGAGACCGCGAAGGAGCTGCGATCGGGCCAGGTAGGAAGCCGGCCTTATGATGTGGTCGTATCGCGAAGCGGCAACCTGCTCTATGTGTCCGACTGGGCGGGACGCGCGGTCCACGTGGTTGATCCGTCTGACCTGCACACCACCGCGCGGATTGGCGTGGGCGATCACCCTAACCAGCTCGTAATGCACCCTTCGGACGATCGGCTCTTCGTCGCCTGTGCTTCGAGCGACACCGTTGCGGTCATCGACACCCGCCGCGGCATCGTCACCGAGACCATTCACACCGCGCTTTTCCCCCAGGCACCCGAAGGGTCGACGCCCGACGCTCTGGCAATCGCCCCGGATGGCAAGACGCTTTTCGTCGCCAACGCCGACAACAACTCTGTGGCCGTCATTGATATTGCCACGCCGTCGCGTAGCGGGGTGAAGGGCTTTATTCCAACCGGCTGGTATCCCACGGCAGTCGCCGTCTCGCCGGATGGTAAAAACCTGTTCATCGGCGTGGGCAAAGGCAACCAGACAAAGCCAAATCCGTTCAACGTCGACGTGACCAAACACAAGACCGAGTATGATCCAGTCGCCAGGCGGAGGATACTGCCTTTCCCTTATATCGGCACGACCCTCTCGGGCTCCCTTTCAATCGTTCCGGTCCCCAATGAGAAAACCCTCGCAGGATACACCGAGACCGTCTACAAGAACTGCCCCTACTCGGACAAATTGCTGACTGACGCTCCGCACCCGGAGAATACGGCGATTCCCACGAAGGTCGGCGCTCCGTCGCCATTGAAGCACGTCCTTTACATCATCAAGGAAAATCGCACATACGATCAGGTCTTCGGCGATCTGACGCGGGGCAACGGCGACCCTGCGCTTGTCATGTTCGGCCGTGACGTGACGCCCAACCATCACAAGCTGGCCGAAGAATTTGTCCTGCTCGACAACCTTTATTGCAACGGCCATGTCTCGGCCGACGGCCATCCCTGGTCAACCATGGCGTACAACACCGATTACATCGCCCGCAACTGGGCCCTCACATACTCGTCGCGAGCGGGGATCGACGATGACGAGCGTGGCGACCTCTCGAACGCCCCATCGGGCTATCTCTGGGACGCTTGTGCCCGCGCAGGGGTCACCTACCGCAGCTATGGCGAGTACGGCCGCCGGGTGAGCCAGCCGGACGGATCGTTCAAGATCGAAGGTGCGGTCCCGGGCCTGATCGGGCACATGAGCCCGGATTATGGTATCTCCAAGAAACCTGGCCGCCGAAATCGTGACACCGACAATGCGGTGACCTTTATCAAGGAATTCCAGGAGTTTGAACGAAACGGGTCGCTGCCTCGATTCATGGTGATGAGCCTGGGGGAAGACCATACTACGGGCACACGGCCCGGCACATTCACGCCGCAGGCGTGCGTCGCCAGCAACGATCTGGCCCTAGGCCAGATCGTCGAGGCAGTCACTCATAGCAAGTCCTGGCCGGAAACGGCGATCTTCGTGATCGAGGACGACGCTCAGAACGGTCCCGACCACGTGGATGCCCACCGCACGGTGGGTCTGGTCATTAGCCCGTACACCAGGCGGAAATATCTCGACAGCACCCAGTACAGCACGGTGAGCATGATCCGCACCATGGAACTGATCCTGGGGCTTTCACCCTTGAGCCAGTACGACGCCGCGGCCAGGCCGTTGTTCGCTTCGTTCACGGACCGGCAAGACCTGACGGCGTATACGCACGAACCAGCGCAGATCGATATCGATGCCGTAAACGCACCCACCGCCTATGGCGCGGAGCGGTCGATGAATATGGACTTCGACGAGTATGACCGCATCGACGATTTCGAGCTGAACGAGATTCTCTGGCGGGCCATCAAGGGCAAGGACGCATCAGTACCGCCGGCCGTTAGGCGGGCGATCGCGTTCCGACCGGCCACGCAGCTAATACGGCCTTGAGCACGGCCGGCAGGGGGCAGCCACACGGTCTGATCAACGCTTGGACTTCTTTGGCTGCTTTGTTTTCTCGACACGTTGAACTTTGGTCATGACGGCTTTCGCTGTACCGGACACGGCACCGATGGCCGCGCCAGAGGCCATCTCCTCAAGGACCTGGCCGGTGGTTGGCTTCTGGGCCTCGGCCGCCGCCGGCCGGCCAGACACCGACTCATCGCAAAGCGGCATGGCACTCGGCTCGTGAGCGAGGTTCCTCGCCGCGCCGGTCACTGCGCCGACAATCGCGCCGGCGACCATCGTATCGAGGGTCTCACCGGTCATGGCAACCAGACCCTGAACTTCGCTCTTGTGCCCGGATGTCTTTTTCGGAGAAGTTGCCGCCTTGCCAGTCCGAGAGGTCTTCCGGGTCTTCGTCCCTGCAGACTTTGACGATCTGTCGGCCTTCGGCTTGGCTGTCTTCTCGGAACGTTCCTCGCGAACACCTTGCGGGGGCTTCGTTTTCACCTTGGCGTCGGCCCGGCTGGATGGGGCTTTTTCATTCTCAGACTTCTTCTCGGCGGGCTGGCGGCCCTTCGTCTTCTTGGCTGGCATGTTTGGTTCCTTTACAGGGTCCGTGGGCGTCAGAGGATGCAACAGCCGCTCTTTCAGTGCACTCAAGTGAAGAGCGAGTTGCTGGCGCGTCGACGCCATGGCGGCACGGATGGTTGACGGTGAATCGTCTAGCTCGAAGGACTGGTCAATTGATTCTTGATCCATGCGACATCCTCACACAGGGCGCCGATGCTTTCGCGTGGTACCAGACGAATGCTCGCGGCCCTGCGACTGCCGCTGGCGAGCAAACCTGTACCAGTGACCGTGAGCGCGCCGCCGACAAGGCCGTAACATCCCCAGAGCGGCAGGCGGGTGAACCGGTGCAAACCATGGACGAGCATCAGCGCGCCCATTCCACCGCCGACTACGGCAAGGCCGGCACCAGCACCGATCGTAGCTAACGCGGCCGGGACGGCACGCAACTCACGCCGAAGCTCTCCTCGGATCAGGTGAAGGTGCTGGTCGAGCAACCGCTCGGCATCGCGAACGATCAGACCGACCAGCTCGAACGTCTCGCCTGCGACTCTTGCCGGATCCGACTGGGCCATGTGTGGTCTCCACCCCGGCCGATGGTCGCTGAGGTCACGTCGACCGGGTGCGTTGTCAGCTTCAACGGGCTCTCTTGGGTCCGGATGTCGTCCGCTTGCCACTCGATCGCTCGGAACTCGCGGCCCCGGCTTTCTTGGAACCGGCAGATGAAGTGGAAGCTTTGCCGGACGCAAGATTGCTCTTTGACCCTGCTCCCGCGCACGGCGCTCTTCGGCTTGGATGCCTTTGCCTTGGACGCGGTCGAGCCGCCGCGGGACGAGGACGCGTTGGACGAAGAGACCTTGGCTGAAGACTGCCCGTTGGTTGCCCGCGACGAGGTCGCTTTCTTCTTCGTCGAGCCCGGCTTGGTCTTGGGCGAAGCAGAGCCGGTGACGCTCCGCAGCGCCCTGGCTCCGGCATCCTTGACCGCCTCCGCCCCTTCCGAGACGGCCTCGCCGATCGACTTCACAACATGACCGACTTCGCGGCTTGCGCCCGGGCCGACTTCTTCACGGTCTTCACTACTGCTCCGGCCGCACCGGCAACCGGCTCGGTCACACGCTCCAGAGTGCCTTTTCGCTTCTTGGACTGACTCATTGTCACCTCGTCAAACAGAAGCTCAGGAGTTCACGATCACGAAGTCTCGCACCGTCTTGGCCGCGATCGACTACTTCTCGGTCTACTCGCTCAAGGGCCAAGCGAGGCAATACGAACACCCAAGAATATCAGCAAATTGAATGCCTAATGCTCAAGACAACTGACTTCACCGGGAAGTTTGCGGTAACATCTTGTCGCACAAGAGAGTCAATATGGCATCGTCGCTTGCTCACTCCATGAGGCTCAAAATGATGATCAGATGGTTGAGGATCGTGACGGGACTGGCCTGCGCGTTCGGGACAGTGACGCGAATCAATGCCCAGGAGAACAGGTCAGCGGTCACAGCCTTCAGGGCCGCGCGACTCTTCGACGGCAAGTCCGACGAATTAGTGCGCGAGGGTGTCGTGCTGGTGGAGGGCCGGAAAATTGTCGCCGCGGGCGCGAAGTTGGCGGTCCCCGAGGGCGTCAGGGTCGTCGATCTCGGTGACGCCACACTTTGCCCTGGATTCATTGATGCTCATACGCACGTCACCGGAGAGTACAACGAAGATTGGAACCAAGCCTTCGTGAACGGCTTTCGCCGCGAGGTGGCGGAAGATGCGATCATTGCCGCGGTGAACGCTCGAGCCGTGGTGGAGGCGGGGTTCACCACTGTTCGCGACCTGGGCAGCGAAGATCTCATCGACGTGGGCCTGAGGAACAGCATTGCCCGAGGACTGGTGCCCGGTCCCAGGATGCTCGTCGCCGTCCATGCGCTGGGAAGTCGGGGCGGGCACGCGGATCGCGGCGGGATTCGCCATGACCTGCTACACGAACTTGGCCCCGCCGAGGGCATCGCGCACGGGCCGGCCGGCTTTCGGGAAGCGGTGCGGTTCCAGGTCAAGTACGGCGCCGATGTGATCAAGTTCTGCGCCTCCGGCGGCGTGTTGTCGCTGGCCGACGAGGTCGACACCCCGCAACTGACGGCGGAGGAGATGGGAGCACTGATCGACGAAGCTCACCGCCTACGCAAGAAGGTCGCCGCGCATTGTCACGGCGACCGGGCGGCTCGCGACGCGATCCTGGCCGGAGTCGATTCGATCGAGCATGGCTCGTTCCTGAGTGAAGAAACGCTCTCGCTCATGAAAGAAAAAGGGACGTACCTGGTACCGACGCTCCTGGCCGGCGCATGGACCGGGGGACGCGCCGACAAGTTTCCACCCGAGATCGCGGCCAAGGCCAGGGCCGCACTTGCGGCACGTTCGGCGATGTTCCGGGCGGCTCTCAGGCTCGGAGTGAAAATCGGTTTCGGCACCGACTCGGCTGTCTCACCTCATGGGATCAATGCCAAGGAGTTTGCGCTCATGACCGAGCTGGGCATGGCACCCCTCGGGGCCCTCAAATCGGCCACATCGGTCGATGCCGAGCTCCTGGGCGTTGCCGCCAAGCTCGGCACACTCGAACCCGGAAAGCTTGCCGACATCGTCGCGCTGCCGGGCGATCCCACGTCCGACATCACGGCCACCGAACGGGTATTCTTCGTCATGAAAGAGGGTAAGATCCTGAAGGATGCAAGGCAGCCGGCCGGGCGGCCCTGAGGTGAACTGCCCGGTCCAACATCGCCAATGAGACCTTTCCGGATTGTTCTCGACCGGTGCCTTTGCTTTGGTCGACGCTCAGAGAGTTCGATCGACGGCCTCGGCGATCCGACGGCATTGATCCATGAGCTGGCCGAACGCGGCCGGCGTGATCGACTGGGCGCCGTCGCTGACGGCGTGCTCGGGATCGTCGTGCACCTCGAGGATCAAGGCGTCGGCGCCAGCGGCGACGGCCGCCCGGGACATCGGTGCGACCAGCTTCGACTTGCCGGTACCATGTGATGGATCGACGACAACCGGCAGGTGACTCTTGTCGTGCAAGTAGGGCACCGTCGCCAGTGGCAAGGTGAATCGGGTGTGGTCCTCGTAGGTGCGAATGCCCCGCTCACAGAGCATGACGTTAGGATTGCCCCGATCAAGAATGTACTCGGCGGCTAGCAAAAACTCCTCCACGGTCGCGCTCATCCCGCGCTTGAGCAAGGCCGGTTTACCCGAGTCTCCCACGGCCTGGAGTAACTGGTAGTTCTGCATGTTACGAGCACCGATCTGGAGCACGTCGGCATACTCGGCGACCATGGGAACGTGCTCCGGAGCCATGACCTCCGTGACAACCGCCAATCCGGTTTCGCTCCGAGCCGTGGCCAGCATCTTCAGCCCTTGCTCCTTATGGCCCTGAAAGCTGTACGGGCTGGTGCGGGGTTTGAACGCGCCCCGCGCAATCCGGTCGCACCCAGAGCTTTGAGCTTTCGGGCCAGGGACACGATCTGCTCCTCGCTCTCCACGGAACAAGGACCGGCGATGACGGCGACTCTGGTGCCGCCGACTTCAAGTCCATGCGCCCTGAGCACCGTACGCTCGCGGGTGAGCTCCGAGGAGGCGCGCTTGTACGGCGCCATGATCGGCAGAACCTTTTCCACGCCGTCGCCTGGCTCGAGTACCTCGGTCAGCCCCGCGCGTTCCTGGCCAAGCGCCGCGATGACCGTCTGGTGCTTGCCGTGAATCACCTGAGGAGTCAGCCCCAGCGAGCTGATCCGTTGTGCCATGTGATCAATCTGATCGACTGTCGCATCCGCTTTCATGACCACGATCACGGTCGTCCGCCCTCCTACAGAGTCGATAGCAATACTGAATGACCGCACTGAATTCCGACGCAGATCCAGTACCCGTCGCGCAGCCAACCATCGAATCGGTCCAGTAACAGAATCAATAAAAAAGCCCCGAAACCTGAAGCCAGGATCCGGGGCCTTGGTGTTTGCTTGAAAAGTCGAGAGGGGTCAGGTCGATACGCCGCCCTCAGCCCGGAAACCTGTTGTGGGCCTGGTAAACGCCCAGGACCGCCACCAGCCACGGTTGAGAGTGAAACCTGGATAGGTTGTGTTGGCGCGAAGGGACACTGCAAACCCCAACTTCACAAAGACAAATCGATCTAGCTCGCAAGCTCACAGAAGATCAATCCGACCGGACTCGAGACCTGGAGGAATCGAGCCCGGTCGAACCAAACCGTAAGGTTATGGTCAAGAATGCGGCTGCCCGACGGGCAACCCGTCGGCTGCCGTTAGGCGAGCCGCCCCTGGTTCTCACTACACACGCGATCACCTCCTTTCGTTCTAGCCACCCCGATCCCGCGGGAGTCCAGCCTCGGGCGGTTTCGGGCTCTAGTCCGTCGTGCCACGGTAGCACGACCCGAAAGTCGACCGAGCGTGTGTTCGGCTCGGAACGACATATTGACTTTAGCCGCCAGACCAGCCCGGATCAACAGGCAATTCCGGCAAAATGAACCAGTGCCGTTTGGTTCTCACCAAATGTTGGAGCGCGTGTTCACAGTTCGAGGGCCTCGATCCTTTGAAGCACCTCGCGGCAGCTTGTTGCGAGTTGCTGCAACCGAAGATCGGCGGAATCGCCAGAACATGCAGCAATGATGGAGCGGTAATACCAAAGCACCTGATCGCGATCCGAATGGAACTCACTCCAAACGGGGTGCCCCGCGCGGAGGTCGATCTCAATCGACGTCAAGTTATGAAGCTTGTCCGCCAGGACAACGGCACGCGACCCGAGCGGAGCGTCTCGCAGGGCGAGCAGGTGATCTCGCTTGCGGTCAATCCAGGGGCGCTCGCGGCCCTGGGCGTCTGTCTTGACCTCGGAACAATGCGAGACCAGCTCAGCCACGACGCGACCAAACTCGTGCTCGATCTCGGCCAAGGTCGTGGAGGTGTCTTCGACAAGGTCGTGCAGCAGCCCGGCAATCACAACATCTTCATCGAAACCGGCTCGCTCCAGAATCCAGGCCACGGCGACTACGTGCGCTACATAAGGAACACCACTACTGCGCCGGACTTGATTTTGATGAGCGACCGCGGCCACGCACAGGGCATGCTCGAACCGGTGACTGAGGAGGGAAGCATTCGAGCTCACGCGTGGATAACTCTTGAAGAGACGGCCATATCGGAAAGATCACCAAGTCGGAGAGCTCGTGTCATCAGTTGTCCAGTATTCGAAAAAGGAGCTCCCCTCCGCTGGGCCGAATCAGACGGAGGGGAGACATCCTGAGGATGATCGCGCTTGTAGTTTCTCGAGCCCCGCTGGCCTCGCAAACAGCCCGGCCCTACCGTCAAACTGGAGTGTTCACCTCGTGAAGATGGCGTCGAACCCGGCGAGCAACATCGCTCGCATGGGTCAAGAAGCCGATGTGCCCGGCACCTTCGAGGATCTCGAGGTGAGCGCCCGGGATCGACTTGGCCAGCCGCTTTTGCCGCGATGCCGGCACGATCGCGTCTTTTGATGCCGCGATGACCAAGGTGGGAACATCGATCTGCCAGAGCCTGTCGGAAATGTCGAAGGTCTCGAGCTGAGCCAGACGCCGTGCCATCACACTTTGATCGGTCTCCCAGATTCGTTCCACGACAAAGTCGACCAGAGGTCCAGGCTCAGGCTTGGCGCCATGCAAGAGGTTGAAAAACTGATTCACAAACCGGTTGTCTCTTGGTAATGGAAATCGCTCGAGAACTCTGCGTGCAATGGATGCCCCGATCGTGCTGCCAAACTTTGAATCCGCCCCCTGAACGATCAGCGCGCCGAGACGAGAAGGATGTTCGGCAGCAAGTTCCAAGGCGATCGCGCCACCAAATGAAACTCCGAAAACCGCTGGCCTCTCAAGACCTAACTGTCCAATCAAATCAGCAAGGTCTTCGGCATACCCCGCGACGTCGAGGACATCGCCAGAAAACCCACTGATGCCAGGGGAGGGAAAGGAATCCCCTCGAAGCCCATACGTGATCACCTCGAAGCGACGCGCCAAACGCCGCGCCAGCGGCAGTAGAAGGCGCCAGCCACCCGCCAACCCGGGCACCAAGACCAGCGGCATGCCCTTGCCCATCCGGGTTACTTCGATCAGCTCTCCTCCCACACGCACCCGAGAATGCCTTCCTTCTTCGAGTGCGGAGAGAGCCATCGGCCAGGCGCCATGCCACTTCGCTGCTAACCTCATGTTGCTACCTCAAAGCGAGCGAGCATAAGTCTGTTTGATGCTGAGTGCATTCTGTTGCACTACCGGATCCGCATCGCCCTGACCCGGGCCGACGGAATCTCAATGAGTGTCTAGAGCAGTTAACGTGCCGCTCCCTGAAAGTGATTTGAACCACCGATCCCTACCTGCTACACAATCCTAAGTCGCCCAAGCCTTGTTGTCCAAAACTCGGCAAAGCAGCCTGTCGAACGCCGAAGTTCCGATAACGAGACCAGACTCCCAAATCTTTCGGACGCTACCTTTTACCCAGACCTAGCATCTTATCTATATCCAATGAGACATGAGTCAAAACAGAGGGGATGGATAATATGCGGCAAATGCGAGGCGAGGTTTTGTCAAAGTCTTTAGAGGCTTGACAATATTGTCTCTTGCATCGCTCATCCCCTCGCGTTATCGAAACTTCGATAACGAAAAGCTTGCCTTTCGGCGCCGAATCGTTAATCTGGAGGGTGAATCAACCAGTGGAAAGAAATCCAAATTGCTCTTACACACCCGTGAACGACCGATCGTCTGACACACCACCTTGCGGCATTTCTCGATAACTTCGATGGATAAGTACACCTTGGAAAATGGCACTTCAGGTAAGGCCAACTTACCAGCTTACCCCGGCTTAACACCCGCTCCACACCGGCTGAGATGGTCGGGGGGAGAGCCGTTGCATGCCACACTGGGTACTTCCTGGGGTCGCACCTGGTTGCGAACCCTTTGTCTGGCATGTTCGGGAATCGTCCTGTTTTACTCCGTGATGGTACTGGTGCATGTGGCCTGGATGGGGACGATTGGCGTTCGCTGCTTGTTTGGGACCGAGGTCAAGGAAGAGGTCTCGACGGATTTTCTCTGGTCTCCCAAAGGTTTCGTTCCTGGCGCCGCGGATGGTACTGCCACGACCCAGGTCGATCGGCCACAGATTGGCGATCGACTGCTCTCGATCGGATCGATCGCTCTGCGCGATGGGTCATATTCCGACTACATTCAGGCCCTGCGCGGACTCAGCGACCAGGTTGGCCGCAGCATCGAGGTGGTCTGGAAAGACTCGAAATCCGAGGAAATTCATGCGTCCCAGGCGGTGGTCCGGTATCCACCAACATGGACCTATGTCTGGTCCTGCCTCTGGTTCCTCCAGGAACTCTTGATTTTCGGAGTCGGCGCACGCGTGTTCTGGAAACGGCCCGGAGACATATCCGCCCGACTGTTCTTCGTGCTCTGCCTTGTGACGGTCGGCGCGTACATGGGTGGCTATCACTGGACAGAGATCGTGGTCCGGCCGGCCTTGATTTATCCCTTCGTGTTTTTTGCCCTTCTGGTACCGGCCGTCAACTTACACTTTTTCCTGGTCTTCCCCAGGCAGAACCCCGTTCTGCAGCGCCATCGCCGTCTGGTTTTGACTGCGCTCTACGGGCTTCCCGTGATCTTCCTGGCTGCCATCTGGGGCAGCATGTATATGTCTCACTGGTTCCGACTGTATGACACCGGGGTCCGAACCACGGCGGCGGAGCGCGTGATTCGCGGCCTGGCCCTCTGTTACATCGGAGTCGCCACACTCATCTTCTCTCTCTGCATTCCCTGTCTCGTTTTCAGCTATCGCCAGGCCCGTAACCGGGCGGAAAAAAATCAGGTCAAGTGGATCTTGCTGGCATCGCTCATCGCCTCGGTACTGATTGCTTACTTGCTCTGGCAAGCCTGGAATGACACGGCGAACCTGGGGCGCGACAGCGCCGCTTGGCCGATGGTTGGTGTCTCCCTGCTCTACACGATCGCCTACGCATTCAGCATTACCCGCTACAAGCTGATGCAGGTCGAGGAGATTATCAATCGCAGCGTGGTTTATTTCGCTTTCAGCGTGACGGCCGGTCTGACTTACTCGGCCTTGCTGCTGGCCAGCGGCTGGTTGATCGGCGATCGGCTGCTCTCGACAAAAACCAATCCAACCTCGTGGGGTGCGATGGTGACCGCCCTGTCGGTGATCTTCGTTCTCATTCTTTCGGAGGTGGCTCGCGGAGGATTTCAGCGGGTGATCGATCGCCAGTTCTTTCGCGAGAAATACAAATTTGACCAGGCCATGCAGAAGATGCGCGTGGCTGTCGGCAGTCTGGTCGACCGGGTCACGCTGGGCAATCGGTTACTGGAAGGGGCGGTCGAGGTCTTGAGGGTTGAGTGGGGAGCGCTGTATGTCTCTGAGCCTTCGGAAAAGCTGTTTCATTTGGTGGTCTGTCATGGGCCCTCACCTGACCAGCAAACTCTCGCCCTGGACAATCCCCTGGTCGTGCGGCTCCAGCAGACACCGACGGCGCGGCTTTCCCATGCACGGACCGCCGGCGCCAGTTCGGATCCCGCGACCGACGCCATGATCGCTCTGGGCGGCGAAGCGGCCAGCGCGGTGGGGAACAGCGGTCAGCTCGCGGGCTTGCTGATCCTGGGCCCCAAGCGAAGCGGTATGCCCTTCGAGGATGAGGAGATGGCTTTCCTGGGAGCACTCAGCTCGGTGGCAACCCTGGCGCTGCACTCCGCCGGCATCCAGCAAACCCTGGAAACGCTCAACCACGAGCTTCGCGACAAGGTTGACAAGATCGCCGAGCAGCGTCGGCGAATCTTGATCCTTCAAGAGCAGCTCCGCGACCGGACCGAGCGAGAGCGTGACAGCATGATTCAGCCGGGCATCGGGCAAACCACCTTGACCGCGGAAAACCCCGGGAACGAGCCGGTCGACACGGTCTTCGATCAGATCAAGGGGTCCAGCCCGGCAATCCGATCGATGATCGCCATGGCAAGGAAAGTCGCGGCGAGCCCGTCGGCGGTTCTGATACGGGGTGAGAGTGGAACCGGCAAGGAGCTGCTGGCAGCCGCGATTCACGCGTCTAGTCCTCGCGCATCACGCCCTTTCGTGAAAGTGCACTGCGCGGCGCTCTCGCAGAACTTGCTTGAGAGCGAGCTGTTCGGCCATGTCAAAGGCGCGTTCACCGGCGCCGACCGCGACCGGGTGGGACGGTTCGAGCAGGCCAACGGGGGTACCCTCTTTCTCGATGAGATCGGCGACATCAATCTCGAAGTTCAGACCAAACTACTCCGAGTGCTCCAGGAGATGTCGTTCGAGCGCGTCGGAAGCTCGATACCGACCAAGGTCGATGTCCGGATCGTTGCAGCGACGCATCAAGACCTTGAAGCCCTCATCGAGAGCGGGTTATTCCGCGAGGATCTTTACTACCGGCTCAACGTCATCCCGATGCGGACACCGCCACTCCGGCAACGTCGCGAGGATATCCTGGAACTGGCACTCTTCTTCGTCAACCAGCACGCCGAGCGGACACGAAAGTCGTTGACGCATATCGAGCCCGAGGCTGTCGAGATGCTGCTGGCCTACGATTGGCCGGGCAACTGTCGTGAGCTCGAGAATGTGATCGAGCGCGCGGTGATTCTGGCCGATGGTCCCGCCCTCACGGTCGACGACCTGTCGCCGGAGATCCGGCTGCCCGGGCGTCGCCGCCGTCCGCGGACGCCCGTGGTTGCCGGATCGCTTGCAGGGGATCGCGTGACTTCGGGAGCGGCAGCCGGAGCCGCAACCGTGGCCGACCGCGCCCCGCCCCGATCCGGCCGCGTGGGTCAGAACGGCTCAGCGATGAAAACGGGGAGCGATGGGACAGTGAATTTCTCGCTTACGAACATCAGCGCCTGGTCGACGCCCTGAACGAAGCAGCGGGCAACAAGAGCGTGGCCGCGAGATTGCTGGCCATGCCACGCAGCACGTTTTTCAGCAAGCTCAAGAAGCATGGAATCGTCTGAATCCAGGATCGCAGAGCATTTTTTTGCATTTCATCGCCGCGACGCCCGCCGATCACCGGGTAAGAGTCATGCTGGTGACCGTGTCGGTGGTTTGTTCGAGTTGCTGCCCCATCACCGAGAGTGACATCTGCAACTTGTCATTCACTTTCGATGATACGACACGCCCGGCCTGGGGATCAAAATCAAACTCGCCCGTGCCTTTTTGCGAGGTGATCTTCGCCGCGATATTACTGTCCGCAGCCGGCTCCAGGGTCACCTGGGTGTCCAGCATGATGCGATCCAGGCTAGCCTCTTTAGAAGAAGGTCCATCAAAGGTATAGGTCTTGTCCATGATCATCGTCCCGAGCGTCGGGACCGGGACCTTCGCTTGCTGAGTCCATGTTTTGCCCTTGTCCATTGGCCCTTCCGGCATGGTCAGACTGGACTGACTGATCAAATTTTTCATGCCTTCCTCGGAAAACATCCCGGTTGCGCCCCCTGGACCCGCCTGACGAAGCGACTCAAGCAATTTTGGAGGCACCTTGATGTCGCTGAGCTCACCTCGCCCATTCATTTTGAAGCTGAATTCCGCCCCCACGAGCGCTTTCAGCATAGGGGTCAACATTGCCGCAATCTGGCCTTGGTTCTCCTTGGCATCCTGCGAATCAAACTCGAAATTGTTGTTGGGCGCCTCAACCTTGGTTCGCACTCGATCGATCGTCTGGCTCATCTCCGCCGCGCCGTCGCTGCCAACATTCTTGACGCTCCAATGCATATCAACCGTCTGGCTGAGGCTCGTCTTGATCTCTTGCCCCATTGCCTTGCTTTCTTGGGTGATCGACTGAACCATTGTGTATTTTAGAGTCTCTCCCGGTTTGAACTTCCAGCGCAGGGTTTCGGCACCTTGCGTGGACTGAACAGCGGCCGATAAGAGAATCAGGGTGACTATCGACAATGCAATCCGGCCACCGATTGCTCCTGGATGGAACGGCTGCTTGAGGATCATTCCTTCAACCGGCGCGAGGTTCATCGATTCAATCCTTTCGTTGCCAATAGTTCTATTGCATTCGCTGGCAGTCGAGTCATCTCGAACTCACGGATACGTGCACAGACAATCGCTGTTCCTGTGTTGCCGAAGTCGCACGGGTCTCTTCGGTGTCATGACGAGAACGGATACGGACGAATTCCCAGCATAATCGGTTCCAACTGCAAAATCATCACGACTGAGATCAGTCATCGATGTTAGTATCGGGATCGAGGGGCTGGATCGGGTTGCTCGGGCCACCGCGGTAATAGTAGCGCAACAGGTAAGACATCAGGGCAAAATCGTAGAGCGAGTGGGTGACCATCACCGTCAGCAAATTCTTTGTCAGCAGAAATGTTCCCCCGAGATAGAGGCCCACGACCGTTGTAATGACGATGTAGGGAAGCGAAATTGCATGCAGCAGGCCGAATAACACGCTGGCAATCACCAATCCCCAACCCATTCCCAACCAGGCACTCAGGGAATACTGGAGCACTCCCCGAAAGAGCATTTCCTCGGCGACACCCGCGGAGAGCGAGATCAAAGCCATATCCGACCAAGAGCAACCGGCCAGGAGCGGGATGAGTTCGTCCTCACAGAAGCTCTTGATTTGCTTGAGCGGGCCGATTGGGAATCGGAGCGTGAGCAAGAACATCAGAACCATGGGCACGACAGCGACAACTCCCCAGAGCGCAGCGGTCTCGTTCCAGGCAAATTCTGCCAGCGGATTATGCCCTAGCCACCATCCCAGGAACAAAGAGAGAGGCGCCAATCCACCTTCGAAGAAGACGGCGAACATGATGATCACATCACGACCGGGTTGATCGTCGTCGTTTTCGGTGTCCAAGACTGCCTCCCGATCCTCGGCGTGGCTGGGTTGCTCCATAATCGACTCCTGGAGGGAGAGCGGCAGATCCTGGATCGATGGAATGGGGCACCATGAAAGATTGAGTGCCTTTAATGAAGCTAGCGGCTGAAAGCTTGGTTGTCGATGCTCATTCTGTCGAACAATCGCTCGCGCAACAACGCATTTCGTGCCGAAAGGCAGCCAGGCCCGTGGGCGCTCCAGGTATAAGCACCTCGATCCGAGCGAGATCCATCCGACAGTGGCTTCTCGAACGAACCCGGCGCAGCCTGGTGTGCCAGGAGCCGCCATCAGCTACATCGCTGAGATCGTCAAGGTCCGGCTGGGGACGCGACGCCTGCGAATTGCAAACCGCCGGACCACTTGCGGAGGATTTTCACGGAATTGATCGAGTCAATGTGGCATCATCGCAGAGCGTCACCGCTGATCCGATCATTGAGTCGCGACCTTCTTCGCTCGCGTTTCTGCAAGGCTCACCCGGCGGGGCTGAATTCCATTGTTGCGGACGACGTAAAGAACAGCTCCCTGAGTCTGGATGGCTTCGGGCTGGCGGAGCACATAGAGAATATTGTCGGGACGGATCGTCTCCCAGTGGCGCGTACCGACGTTCATGCCAACGAGGATGTCGCCCTTCTGGATCGCGGCCTGGGCGGCTGGACTTCCGGGCAGCACGGCTTCGATATACAGACCTCCTCGAAGTCTCGGCGAGACAGCCGCTACCCAATCGGTTGAAACCGGCATCGTCTTCAAGCCGATCGTCTCCCAGATAAGCTCTGCAGGATCGCTATTTGCCACCACGCTTGTTCCGCGGGGCAGGGGTTTCACCTCGAGTGCCAGTGATTGATCGGCCCCGCCCCGGTGAATGACCAGGCTTGTCGGTCGGCCCGGGTGAGAATCAAGCAGGCCCCGCTCCAGATCAAGCATGCTCGTGACTGTCAGCTC
Organism: uncultured Planctomycetaceae bacterium; assembly: GCA_963797295.1. Taxonomy (GTDB): domain Bacteria; phylum Planctomycetota; class Planctomycetia; order Isosphaerales; family Isosphaeraceae; genus Aquisphaera. The sequence continues at coordinate 541,439 of CAWCPP010000040.1, read as the reverse complement.
ACCGACTCGTACGAGTTCGTCGCCCATCTTGAATCCCGCGGTTGCTCCCGGACTTCCCGGCTGAACTTCCGTGACCACAACGGTCCGTCGCGTCCCGCGCACCACGTCGTCAACCACAAGTCCGTGCCATGTGGAGGCGATGCGCCGGGTGCTCAGCATTTCCGCGGCGACTCGCTTGACCTCGTCGATCGGGAGCGCAAAACCAATTCCCTGGGCCCCGGCACGTACTGCGACGTTGATGCCAATCAACTCTCCGTTGATATTGATCAACGGTCCTCCCGAGTTTCCGGGATTGATGCTGGCGTCGGTTTGAACCAGGTTGCGATAGACTTGCTCGTCCGAAAGTGTCACGTCACGATGCAGGGCACTGATGATTCCAACGGATACTGTGTTTTCGTAACCAAACGCATTGCCGATCGTGATGACAGTTTCTCCGACCATCAGGTCCGCAGAATTGCCGATGGCGATTGCTCGCAGCGGTCGTGCCGGCTCGATCTTCACCAAAGCCAGGTCCATCACGGGGTCATACTGTAGCACCCGTCCAGGATAGGTCGTCCCATCGGCGAGCTGGATCTCGATTCCCTGAACTTTGTCCACCACATGATGATTGGTCAGAATATAACCACGAGGATCGACAATCACTCCGCTTCCCATGCCGCTGATCCGCGGTCGCTGGTTCTCCTCGGCGGAGAAAGGCCACCGGCTGTTCGACGCAGCTTTCTTCTCGCTCGAGATATTCACCACACAGGCTTGTGTCTTATCCACCGCTTCTACAATGGCCGTGCGCCGGACCGTAGCCTCTGTCCCGGCACCGAACGCGGGGGAGCCGGCCGTGACCATCGCCACAACCAGGCTGAGGCTCAGTGCGAACTTTCCCAGAAATCCGTCTCTGTGTCGCAACAAGGGCATAGGCACGGCGGTCGTCCCCACTGCGTTTGACTGCGGCTGTTCCTAAAGTCACCCCAACTCCCAGAGCCAGGCCAAACACCCGGCTTCTCGTCGGTGATGCTTATCCTTGCCTGGTCTTGGATCGGTTCCCCCTCTTTCCAGCTTGAACCTTGTCATATCGAAAACCCCCAGGTTCCCCGAACACCGTAAATATCCGCAAGTTCCTCAGAGCTTACCCAATTCCACCAATCTGCATGCGGTGCAAAATCACAAGCATCCGGTTTCACTGGGTCAGGGTTCGCTTTTGATCCGAGCCCAGACTTGACGGGCGCTTGCACTTTTCATCGAAAACCCCGGATTGACGGAGGCGCGGTCTGGTGGCCACAACAGTACAGATTCAGGTGAACAACGCACGACCTTCCGAAGGCTCTGATGAGCCTGGGAATGGTGACACAAATCTTGAATTGCCGGGAACAAGAGAGTGGAGGCAATCAGGCTCATGGCAGACAAATCCGAACGTCGGCAGAAGCTCGAGCAGAGTTTGGCGGAGGATCCTGGCGACACGTTCCTTCGCTACGGTCTGGCCATGCAGTGCTTGCGTGAAGGTGACACGGAGGAAGGACGTGAGCAGCTTCGCGCTCTGATTGCGGATCATCCCGAAGACCAGGTCGTGGCCTACCAGCAACTGGGCCAATCTTATGCCGAGACGGGCGAGACGAACCTGGCCGTGGGCGTGCTCCAGACCGGCATCGACAAGGCGAAAGCTCGCGGCGACTGGCATGCCGCCGCCGAGATGGAGCAATTGCTTCACTCACTGGAGTGATCAATTGGCCTCCAACCGAAAGGTTTGCCGTGATCGCCGAGTCGCTGGCGGATCGGATCGCCAGAGATTTCTTGAGCCGTCCCACGAGCCAGAACGTCCATCCTCGCACGAGCGGAGAAGCCAGAGTGACACCACCGCCGAACAGTCAAAGTGGGACTTCGGCCGAGTTGTCGGAATCTCCACCGCCGGCAGACATTCCGGCTGCTCGGCCAAGCGCCGGAACTCACGCTCTGTTCACCTTTCCCAATCGCGTGATTTTCGGAGTCGGTACAAGGAGCGCGCTGGCGGCCGAGCTGGACCGATTGCGGATCAAACGGCCATTGGTCGTGACCGACGCCGGCCTTGTGGGTTCGGGTCTGGTTGCCGAGGTGATCTCGACGTCAACGAACCAGCCGGGTGTGGTTTTCGAGGATGTCCAGGGCAACCCGACGGAAGCGAATGTCTTATCCGGTCTCGAGCTGTATCACGCGAACGGCTGCGATGGTTTGATTGGTCTGGGAGGTGGAAGTCCGCTCGACGCCGCCAAGGCAATTCGGCTTCTTGTCACACATTCGGGCCGGCTTGCCGATTATGATTATACGCAGGGCGGCCTCGATCGGATCACCTCCGACCTACCGCCCATGGTCGCCGTGCCGACGACCGCGGGCACGGGCAGCGAAGCCGGGCGTGGAGCGTTGATACAGCTTCCGCAAACCGGCCGCAAAACCATCGTCCTGAGTCCTTACTTGCTGCCGAGCACAGCCATTTGCGATCCGGAACTTACCCGGGCGCTGCCACCCGTCTTGACTGCGGGAACCGGCATGGACGCTCTGACCCACTGTGTCGAGAGCTTTCTGGCAACCACGTTCCATCCGATTTGCGACGGGATCGCCGTCGAGGGCCTGCGTTACGTCTTCAAAGGCCTCGAGACGGCTGTGCGGGAGGGAACGAACCTCGATGCGAGAACATCAATGATGGTCGGGGCCTTGCTCGGCGGGATCAGTTTTCACAAAGGCCTGGGAGTCGTTCACTCGCTTTCGCACGCCCTCGGATTCGAGGGCCGGGTGCATCATGGTACGCTCAACGCGATTCTTTTGCCGCACGCTCTCAGGTTCAATCGAGAGGCGGCCGAACGACGTCTGAGCGAACTGGCCAGCCGTGTCGGCCTGGGCCGGGGCGGCGATGGTGCAGGCCACCTGATCACCTTGACCGAACTCGTCCTTGCCCGGCTGCCGCTCCCCCGCCGTCTGGGCGCCCTCGAAGGGCTGCGCCACGATCGCATTGCCGAGTATGCCCACCTGGCCATGATCGACCACTGCCACCGCACCAACCCCCGTCCTTGCACGCAGAGCGACATGGAAAGCCTGCTGGACAAGGCGTGGTGATGGAGGCGATGGACCAATTGTTTGACAACAGTTCAACAGCCAATTAGAATCGTGCCGAACTTCGAGTGCCGGGATCAATATCCGCGGTTCCCGCGAGGGATTGAACCGCCCGGGCAACCCTTGATGCCTTGCCAATTCTCGCCCCGTCAGGTCCAACCTGCCGGGTCGTAACCGAGAGATCCCACCAGATTTACGAGAGAACCGCGCCATGCTTTCGATCCTCGGCCAGGAATTCGCGTCGTATTGCGATGGCCACTCCCGGCGCCAGTTTCTGAAGATTGGCGGGCTTGCGCTGGGGGGGCTGGCACTGCCCCAGATTCTTCGAGCGCAGGCGGCGACCGGATCGCGCGGCTCGAGCCGGCGATCGCACAAAGCCGTCATCATGATCTACCTGTCCGGCGGCCCCTCACATCAGGACATGTACGACCTGAAAATGAACGCTCCGGCCGAGATCCGGGGCTCCTTCCGCCCCATTGCCACGAAGGTTCCCGGCATCGAAATCTGCGAGCACATGCCGCGCCTGGCCCAGATGATGGACAAGTTCACGATCATTCGCTCGCTCTACGGCAGTCCCGACCAGCACAATTCCGACATGTGCTTGAGCGGCTATCCCAAGGGGCCGCGCGGCAAGCAGGACGGCCATCCCGCGCTCGGTTCTGTGCTTTCCAAGCTTCAGGGTCCGATCGACCCGGCCATACCGCCGTCAATCGGTCTCACGATCAAGACCAAACATCTGCCTTATTCCAACCCCGGCGATCCTGGGTTTCTGGGAATGGCCCATTCCCCGTTTCTTCCCGACGGTCCGGAAATGACCGAGATGCGACTTCATGGTGTGACGCTCGACCGCCTGCGTGACCGCCGTACCCTCCTCGCCAGCTACGACACATTCCGTCGCCGGACCGAGCGCGAGACCGCATCGCAGGGACTCGACGCTTTCACCCAGGCTGCCTTCGAGGTCCTCACTTCCAGCAAACTGGCCGAAGCACTCGACCTCGACCGCGAAGACCCCAGACTCCGAGATCGCTACGGCCGGGGCAGTGCCGACCCGGCGTTCGGCGAAGACGCTGGCCCCCACTGGATGGACCAGTTCCTTCTGGCCCGGCGTCTGGTCGAGGCGGGCGCCCGATGCGTCACCCTCTCCTTCGGCAGTTGGGACCGTCACGGCGGCAACTTCACCCAGCTCCCCGCACAACTGGACAAGTTCGACCAGGGAATCACCGCCCTGGTCGAAGATCTGCACGCGCGTGGCCTGGACCAGGACGTCAGTGTCATCGCCTGGGGCGAATTCGGCCGCACTCCACGGATCAATAAATCCGCCGGCCGTGACCACTGGCCCAGGGCGTCGTGCGCTCTCCTGGCCGGCGGCGGCATGCGCATGGGTCAGGTCATCGGTTCGACCAACCGCCTCGGCGAGGAACCGCAAGATCGTCCCGTGCACTACCAGGACGTCTTCGCCACGCTCTATCACCAGCTTGGCATCGATGTCCAGAACACCATCATCCACGATGCTACCAACCGCCCCAACTTCCTCCTCGACCGCCGAGAGCCCATCCGCGAGCTGATCTGATAAGGCGCTTACCGGTCTTCTCCATCACATACCGTGGGAGCACGTCAGCTCTTCTCCATCACATGCCGTGGGAGCACGTCAGCGGCCTTTTCGCAACGTTCTCCCTCGACTGTGCCATCGGCCTTCCAATCGGCTTTCGAGAGGCCGATCTATCCTGGTATCCTGAAGGCTGCCAAGTGGATTCCGTGTTCAGCAAGGAGGCAGGAGGCGTACCATGATCACGCTGACTCCCGAGCAACAACAGGACGTCGCGCGGCGATTCCAGGACCTGGCGGGCCAATGGATTGCGACGAAGCGTCACCGCTCCAACACGCGGTCGCTCCGAAAACACGCTGTCTTTCAAGAACTGGTATCGCTGGGCGTACCGGTCGTTCCATTGATCCTGGCAGAGCTGGAACGGGAACCGAACGTGTCCTGGCTCACTGTGCTCAACGAGATCACGGGGGAGAATCCTGTTCCGCCAGTCCTCGCCGGTCGACTCGACGCAATGGCAGAGGCATGGATCGAATGGGGGCGGCAACAGGGGTATGCCGGTGAGCGCTGAACTGGAGGGGGCCTTCCCAGGTCTCGCCGCTGACGTCTACATCGGGTCGAGCCCCAAGACGCAAGCCTACAACTGTGTTGCGTGGGCTGCCGGGGACACGAGTCGGTGGTGGGAACCGGGGATCTATTGGCCAGGCCCAGCGGGAGATGACCTCGCAGCGCTTGTCGGCATCTTCGTGGTCCTTGGCTACGCGTCTTGCACGGGAGACGAGCCTGAAGCCGGGCAAGAAAAAGTAGCCCTGTACGCGGATGACCAAGGGAATTGGTCCCATGCCGCCCGGCAGCTTCCCAACGGATGGTGGACGAGTAAGCTCGGACCTGATGAGGACATCGTTCACCGCACTCCGCTGGCACTGGTAGGCGACCTTTACGGGCACTTCCAGGCAATCATGAAGCGCGAAACTACAAGTTCCACAGTCGAAGCGATCTGAGCCGAATTGACACTGCTGCCCAAACGCCTTGAACCACCGAGCTTTCCTCATTTCATCGCGATGGCACGACTTCCGCGCTTCCAACCCAGCCAGGCAGTGATTTCATCGACTCCCTGTCCAGTACTTCATGGCTGAGTTTCCGAAGGCGAGGGAAGGATCCGAGTTGGCTGGGCATCAAAATGGCATGATCTCCTTCGAGATAGCCATCTCATGATGGAGGCTGTCTGGCAAGGATCGCGGATCAACCGTGCGAGGGTACCGACTGCGCCGAGGAGAGTTGTAGTGCCAGCAGAGGTTCTCGGGAATGTTCAACCTGTAAAATGGGACGCCGCGGAGATTCCGTGTCGTCCTGGAATGCTAGATTCGCTAGAATACTTGCTCTCGTGTCGCTCCTCTGATAATGGAAGTGACCCATGGCAAAAATCCTGATCGTCCATGACAACGACGTCCAGAGAAAGAAAATCTGCAAGGCAGCCCTCAGAGCCGGGTTCTCCGAGGCAGAGATCGTGGAAGCCAGGGACGAGCCGTCGGCTTACCAGGCGATCAGCGACGACCAGTACGACGTCGGCGTGATCGACATCTCGCTATCAAGGGAACCGTATTCGAGGGAGGGGCTTGGTCTGATCGAGGAGCTTCGTAAGCGACAGTCGGGCTGTCGGATTGTCGGCCTCACGAGCTTCCTGGAGGAGGACGGTCCCGCCGTTTATGACCGTGGCGGAGACGACTTCATTTATACGGAATGGGCGGCCATCGATTATCTCGAGTTGCTGCAACGGAAACTCGCCGACTGGCGAAAAGCGCGCCCCCGGACATTTGTTCTGGGTTGACGCCGGCGGCCCATGAGTATCGACACGGTGCTCGGTCGTGCGAGACTTTCAGCCAGACCCTGGGGTTCGAGAGGCCCCCGAGATGATCCGGGAAATCATCTTCTTGATGTTGAGGTAAACCAAGTCCGTGGGGGTTCTGCACTTGCAGATCGTGGCGTGGTCCCGACCCGGGACGTCGTAGACCTCGGCATGGTTGATTCCAGGGTCGGCGCTTGCTTGCTCGACAATCATGACCCTCTTGTACGGTTCGGTCTCTCTGTAGGCCTGAATGATGATCTGACTGTTGCCGCCGATGTGGCCTGCAAACCATTTCTTCAGGTGAAGCGTCTGGTCGTTGTTCTTGCGCAGAGCTTCGACGATTTTCGTCGTACCATAAAAAACGGCCAGGCGATCGGCAATGCTGCCGACAAACGACCCGTCATGGGGCGTCGCGATGAAAGCCACGCCGGCAAACGCATCGGCAATGCGTTTGCCTTTGCCCTGGTGTAAAGTGATCGCCAGATTGATGATCTGCTTGACGAGCAGCCCCCCCAGGCTATGAACGACGAACACCAGCGGTCTGTCACCGATATGACCTTCGAGTTCAAGCGTATCGATTGCCGCCTCGCCCATGGAGATGAGCGGCAGCGCTTTCCCCAGATGAATGCTGGAGGCAGCCGAGTAGCCGAGCGACCAGACGCCCACTTTCTCCAGGTCAGCGGCCAGCCGGTACGGCCAAGACTCACGCAGCCTGTGGGGGTTGTAACACCAGGTCTCAAAAGCGTTGCCGTCCAGTCCATGCACAAAGACGACATCGGCGACCCGGTCCGGCCGATAAGCTCGTGAGGCTGGTTCGTTCCGATCGGCCCCAGGTGACGGATCGATCGGGTACAGCACATACTCTTTCTCATGCCGGCGGCGGTAGATCGCCGCGAACAGTTTGCGATTCGTCTCGTTGAATTGCTCCGTGTCCGTGATCAGGCTCTGGTTCAGTTGTTCGACACCTTTCACGGCCAGATTGAGGACCTCGCGGAGCGCCTCGAGATCCAGTTGTGGCTCAACCCATCCCAGGATCCAGCGAAACTGTTCGTAGGCAAGGTCGAGTTCTCTCTTTCTCCCATCCAGCTTCGCTTTCAAATTGACGGGGAGGTCGCGGAGGTCAGAGCGAAGGCTCTCCTCGGTGACCTTTCGGCGGCGAATGCTGTCCCAGATGACTCATGCTGTTGGGTTCTCGGGGGCGTCGGGATGATGGATCCGGTCAGGCATCAGACCGAAGTGAATGGCAAACGTCGCGCCCTCTCCGTTGCCACCCCGGCTCTTCAGTCGCAGGTCTCCCTGAGCTCGCAGCAGGAACGCACGCGCCATGCCCAGGCCTCTGCCCCTGTGAGCACTCACCGAATCGTGTGGCGCACCGGTTGCCTTGAGATCACGTCGATCCGTGAATCCTTCTATGAACACATATTTGCTTTTCTTCCTGGAGATTCCCGGGCCAAAGTCCTTCACCTCGATCGTGATCATGGTCTGGAACGGATAAACCCGGCGTTGCTTGGCGCTGAGAGCGACCTTGAATCGTCCTGAATCATCGCGTGGGGAGACGCTACGGGCGTTTTCCAGCAGGCACTGCAAGGCGTTATCGAGGATCTTTTCGTCGCAGGTGAGTGGCAGGTCTCGGGCGATTTTCAGTTTCTTGCTCACGAATCGCGCGTTTTCTTGCTCCTCCCAGTGCCGGATCACGTCCTCCAGGTGTTCCCTCAGCCGGGTCACCTGGGAAGGCGGCCGCCGGGAATCTCGCAACTCTTCAATGAGCTGCTGGGCAGCACCATTTCCCGGATCGGATACTCCAGTTCCGTCAGGCTTTTCTCGACATCTTCCGCCGCCTTGGAGATCGCGGCAACGTCGCCCGGCGACGTTCTGAGGGCTTGCATCAAGTCGCCCAGGTCCGCTCTGAAAGCAGACAGACAGCCGTTGATCCTGGGCCGGTGCACCATCAATGGTAGTGCCTCGGCTATCCCATCGAAGAAGCGGTTCTTCAGCCGGGCCAGGACGGTGTCACGTACCAGTTCCACGATCGCCTTGGTCAGGGCCAGGTCGGTCTGTTCAAGGGGCTTGGGACAGTATTTGCTGTCCACGGCGATGAACCCGAGCGGACCAGGCTGCTCGGGATCGTTGGAGTGAAGCGCGAAGATATAGGTCTTCCGCGCTGGGAAGAGGCCCGGATAAGTCCGATTCATCGACTGGATCAAAGGGGCGTCCTGAGTGAGGCATAGAAAATCAGGCGGAGACATGCCGGATGCTTTGAGAATCGGCCGCAACTGCTCAGATTCTCGGTCGGAATAGGAGACGGTGACAGGTCGCTTGGCCTGTTTGATGTACTTCAGATAAAGTGAGTCATAACGGTCCTCCTTGCTGTTGGCATCGATCCCATGGGGCTCGGGGTCGTCGATCCTTTTTCTGACAAAGGCTTCCAGATCTCGCTCCCGCTCCTCGGTTGCTGATTGAATCTCGCCGTGGGTTGGCTCGCCCAAGCCACCGACGGCATACACCAGCTCGGCAGTCGAACTGGCGTATTTGCCGTTGCGGAATATCAAAGCGCGATGCCAGCCCAATCCGCAACCGGCGGTGAGGATCGCCGCCAGGCCCGCGAACAGCTTCGTGTCCTCGACATCCTGAAGCAGCGACCAGGCCTTGATGCAGGTACCAAGCCGTTCGATGGCCCTTGCCTTCGCGCCGTGCAGCTCGCTGAGCTGAAACCAAAGCGCGGCGATATATCGGAACCGTCTGAGCACGATTTCCCGCTCGGGCGGGAATGCATTGGGCCGGTGCGCCAGGCCTACGATCACGCCGCGAATCTTGTCCCCAATCTGGATCGGGATACCGATCTCCGACTGGATCCAGTTCAAGTAACGTTGTTGGCTCTCGGTGAGATCGATGCGAACTCTGAGCATCTCACGGATCTGCTCATTGGCGCGATTGAGGCAGAACGGTTCGATCTTTGCACCGGGTAGAACCCCGCCCTCATCGTCGACCTGAGTCGAGTCGAACATCGCGTAGCTGGGGTAGTCTTTAACGGCGACTGAGGGGGGGATGTCACAATCCTCCGGCAGGCTACCGGTCTTGTTCGACGGGAGCCTGCATCGGAGAGTGCGATCCTCGGGGTGGAACTCGCGGTAGAGCGCGACATCGAGCTGGAACGAGTCGCGGAAAAGCTCCAGCAAGAGACTCTTGATTTGATGCATGACCTCGTCGGCTGACTTGGCCAGTTCTGCCTGGTCCAGCTTGCCTGTGTACTCTTCATAGATATGGAGCAGTTTCTTGTCGCGGAGCGACCTCTCCTTCTCGGACTCGGCGCAGCTTCTCGGCCATGGCCCCGCCCGCAACAGCGGCCAGAACTGTGAGATCGGCAACGTTCCGGGGCATGAGGCGATCCGAATCCGGACCATCGTCAACGCTGACCTTGCCCCACGGGCGTACTTCGGTCTGGCCCTTTTCATCGACATGGGGAATCAGTATCGGCACGTCCATCCAGCGGTAAACGTCGTTTTTCTCGAGATCCTCCGAATCCCTCTCGCGCTTGCAATAGTGCACGAGATCCGAGACCGGCTCTTTCTTGAGCGAGTCGTCGTAGATGAAAAGCGCGGGGTACTTCTGGTTGATCGTGTTGTGCGGTACCCTATCGACGGCCTCCGTGCCCTGGTGCGTGCTCGGGACCGGGCTCAAGGCGGGGGCGGGTACCGAAACCTCTCGCGACTCGAAGGCCTTGGCTTTTTGGGGATCACGAAAGCCGATTGACTTCCTGCCCAGCAGCATCCGCCTGGTGGGATCGAACTCATACAGGCGAGCGCGCTTGTAGTCCATCTTGACGACCTGGTCGACGATGATCTGCTGGAGGGCTTTCACGCTCTCCGACCTGGCGAACTCGCGGGCTGCCTCATTGATCCGGTCGAAGTGGCTGAGGTCGACGTAGAAAACGACAACAGAGGTGACCATCCGGCTGAAGCTGGTCAGCGGAAAGCAGACCAGTTGCGCCCGGCGGATCACCTCCTGCTCGGTGTTCCCCTCGGCATTCTGAACCCACTGCACAACATCCCGGTAACGACTGATGCCACCCGGGGCGATTCTCGAGCTCGAGTTCGATTCCGGGCCAAACGCCTGGAGGATCGGATGGAAGCTGGGCAATGTCGCATCAGGAGAGAGCTTTTCAACGGCTTCGGGGTATGTCCTGCCGATAAGTTCGGCGCCGAACAGTTGCTGTGCGGCCTGGTTCGCTTCCACGATTTGGAGTTGCCGGTCGACAATCATGACGGGATGACCGACCGGCTTGACGACCCACCACCAACCGGTCTCGATCGCCTTCACAACGGTCGAGGCCACCTTCGCCCAGTTATCCCGACGCTCGGCGTACCATGCAGCCCCGAGCTGGCCAAAGCGGTTGCGGACCGAGGCGCCGACGAAGACCGCGGGAACGTGTGGCGAGTGATTGAGGAGCCCAAGAAAGAACCGCGCACTGCGCCGAAGTTCCCCCGCCCCCGAGATCATGAATATCCGGGCTGTACACGACCGCCTGGAATCTTCATCAACAGACTTCGGATAATCTCCTTTGAACGTCAGTAAAGTCGAACTGGAATTCAAGAGAGAGGCAGATCCGCTCCGGAAAACCTTGTGCAGCTCGCTCTCCAGGGCGAGCTTCTCGTCTCGACTGATCTGTCCGTAAACGCGGATGTCCAGACTGTCCATTTCGACACTCTCAGACTCGGTCACGAAGGCCAGTGGTGCCGACTTCGTGCGCGATCCGACCGCTGGGGATGGAACTCAATGAGTCCGCCCCAGGTCACGAGACGATCTCTTCATGAAATCTCAAGTGAAACACGAAGTGCTGGAAGCTTAACCTGATGCTGTATCCGTTATCTTCATACACCAAGCCTTGGAACGACGCAAGGATTCTGGCAAGGATGAGTGCTTTCCAGTCAAGTACTCAACGACATAGAAGGAACAGAAGCCATTGCGACCGCGCCGCCGCTCTCAGTACAGGGCGACTTCCTGGAAGGCTGGCAAGAGTCGAGCTATCTTGTCGTACACTCCATTATCGGGACGGTGCGGAAGGATATCGGGACGGTGCGGAAGGACTTCGAAAACTCGCCCTGAGACGCAAGTCCGCGTGCCGCCAAGGCGGAACACTGACGCGCAGCGTGCGTTTGCCGGGGCACGAAGCCTGGAGAGTGGCCAGTTGAGCCGAACCGTCGGAGCGGAGCGAGAAAAGTGACAGAACGAAGGGCATCGTCCCAAAGCCTTTTTTATTGCGTTGACGAAATGACAGCCCCGCGCGACACATTAACCCGAAGCGTCACCGAGGGGTTTCCCCTTCCCCGCATGGATTTGTGTCGACCCTCGCTCACGCTTCGGGTTACTATGAACAGCCCGCCAAGTGTCAAGCGAGACAAGTCCACGGTGACCCTACTTCGGGACGATGCCGAACGAAGCGAATTGAGATTCGCCACAAGTCTTTTGCTTTCAAAACACTCATGCAGACACTTTCGAATTCGCTTATTCGAAACAAACCTAATTTGGGGGTCTCGAGGACGGAAACCGGAGGGCTGGCAATGCTGGTAACAGCACACAGACCATCCCGGTCAACTCGGGACTCTGGAATGAGTGTCCAGGCTCAGCCAGTTCGATTACCTCGATCTTCGACAGGTTCCTTTTGACCCCGGGATGACAGTGGCAACCAGGAGGTAACGAGACGATGATCTCCGCGAGGAAACGACGGCTCTTGTGCTGGGGTTTACTGCTGGCCAGCGTGTCGGTCGCGCCGGCGCCACAGGGACCGGATCGGGAAGTACGCAAGCAACCTGCACTGACCGATGCCCGCTACAACGCGGCGCTCAAGCAGTTCGATCTGATCTGGCAGTATTACGAGCAGTCCCGCGTCCAGTCGTTCGATGTCTACGTCTGGTCAAGGCTGCTCCTGGACGCAAGCAAGGGTGTCAGTAACAAACCCGACAAACAAATCGCCGCATACGAGGCGCATCTCGATCGGATGCAGAAGCTCGAAGCGTTGATCAGGAAGATCCGTCGGCTGGGGTTCGGACGGTCAAGCGATGTGGGTGCATCTGAATACTATCGCCTTGAAGCGGAATGCTGGCTGGCCGAGGTAAGAGCGCGGTAATGTCGTCTTCCCGTGTGCACTCATTGGCTCTGGACGAGCCTCTGATGGCGTGGGACAATTCTCACGAATCGAAATGCACCGAAGTCGGGCATGGACGCAGGATAAGACCAAGCAACGATCCGTCCCAGGGGACGATCGACAACGCGGAGCCGACGATGATCGTGTTCAGGATGCCACGCTCCAGTCCTGCCTTCCGGCATGTTCTCCTCCTCGGCCTGACCGCGTGGCTCCTGCCGGCGTCGGTGCACGGCCAGGTCAGCGCCCTGGAATCCGAGCGCAAACTGAAGCCGGCCGCGGGCCTGCAAGCAACACTCTGGGCCTCGGAACCCATGGTGGTGAATGCGACCAATATTGACATCGATTCGCGGGGCCGAGTCTGGGTCACCGAGGGGCTCAACTACCGGCTGAGTCACAGTAACCGCCAGTTCCAACGGGTCGACAACTCCGACAAGATCAAGATCCTCGAAGACACCGACGGCGACGGCAAGGCGGACAAGATGACCGTCTTCGCCGACCGCATTTTTCCCGTACCGATGGGAATCGCCGTCGAGGAGCACTACGGCAAGGACGGCAAGTACACAGGTTGCCGGGTCTTCGTCGGTAACAGCCCCGACATTCTCGTCCTGGAAGACAGCGACGGCGACGACAAGGCCGACAGGCGGTATCCGCTGCTTTCGGGATTCGGGGGAGTCGACTCGGACCATGGCGTTCATGGCATGGTTTTAGGGCTCGACGGCAAGATCTACTTCACTCAGGGTGATGCCTTATGCTCGGTTCAAAACAGCCGAACCGGGCGGCCCAATCACTTCGACGTGACCGACAAGAGCGGCCGGCACGTCACGTCCGACCAGCTTGCCAACACCATGCGCGCCAATCGCGACGGGACTGAATTCGAGATCATCTGCGACCGCCAGCGAAACAATTACGAAACTTGCCTCAACGCCTTCGGCAACATCTTCACGAGCGACAACGACGATGACGGCAACCGCGGCAGCCGGGTGATCTGGGCAATGGACGGCGGCCACTACGGCTACCATACTCCCGGTAGCCCCAGGCACTGGGGAGAGGACGTGCCGGGCAATGTTCCCAAGCTCGTCGGCACCGGCAACGGCAGCCCGGCGGGTATCATGGTTTACGAAGGAGATCTCCTGCCCAGAGAGTATTTTGGCAGCCTGCTCGAGGTCGACGCCGGTACTCGCCAGGTCAACGTTTTCCCGCTGAGCCGCACGGGTGCATCGTTTCGCACCGAGTCCAAGGTTCTTCTCTCGAGCGATGATCCGTGGTTCCGGCCCGTGGACGCCTCGGCGGCCCCTGATGGTTCCATCTTCGTCGCCGACTGGTATGACGCTGGCGTCGGCGGGCATGCGTTCAGCGACCAGACGACAGGACGAATTTTCCGGGTAGCGCCCAAGGGGAACAAGAGCCAGAGAGCAAGGGTTGACTTCGCGTCGGTCCCGGGATTGATCGCAGCCCTCCAGTCGCCGACGGTGGCAACTCAGGACGCGGCCCGTCGCGGCCTGATCGAGCGTGGAATGGAATCGGCCGATGTGCTGCGTCGTCTGCTCATGACGGGCGAACCGGTTTTTCGAGCTCGTGCTTTACAGGTCCTGGCGGCGATCGTCGGCGACTCCGCCGCGGAATCGGTCCTCAACGACGCCGACCCCCGCATCCGCGAACAGGCCGTTCGAATGCTCGGCCGCGACTGTCGCGAGAACGGCAAGGTTGATTACACCCGCCCCGATGCCAGAAAACCTGCGGCCGCGCTCGCCCATCTCGGCGCCTTGCTTGCCAGGGCCGATGACCCCGACCCCGGCGTCCGCCGCGAGCTTGTCCTGGCGTTCCGCAACTTGCCTACCGACAAGGTGGGCGATGCTCTCAGAAAGCTGGCCGCCTCTTGGGATGGCCAGGACCGGTGGTATCTCGAAGCCCTCGGCCTGGGCATCGAGAAACGAGAAAGCAGCTTCCTCCTAGGTCTTTTCGATGGTTCGCTCTACGGCGAGCTCGACCTGCGCGATCCGGCGGCAACGCTCAGGTCGCGCTTCCACCGTTCTTCCCGGTCGATCGCAACGAGGCTTTCATCAGTGCAGGCACGCCGGATCAGCCCGTGACGGCTCTGTCCAAGTATCTGGGCCTGGCCTGGCGGATTCACAGCAATGAGATTGTCTTGCTCCTGAGAAAAGTCGTGCACCATCTCACCGCACCGGAATTACAGCAGGCGGCCGATGATATCCTGCGCCAGGTCAGGTCGCCCGGTGCCGCCGTCCTGGTAGCCGAGATGATCGATAAGGCAACTGATCCGGCTCGCAAACGGGAACTGCTGTCGATTCTCAATCGGAATCTCGGGGACGGGGCGCCTGGCGTAAAGGAAGACGAGACTGTCGAGAAGGTGATTCTGGCGGCTCTGCACGATCCCCGGACGCGCACGCAGGGGATTGCAATCGTCTCGGCCAGTCGGGACGCCCGTTACGACGATGACCTCCAGTTGATTGCCAAGGATGAGAAGCTCCCGGTCGAGGAGCGGGTTGCGGCCGTCGAGGCGCTGGGCGCGATTCACGGTCCGATCATTCATTTCCTGGATCATCTGATCGAAGCGACTCACGGCAAGCCGAACTCTTCGCCGATTGCCGACGCGGCGGTGCGAACCGTTCCGCAGATCTATGACGCGCGGACCAAGCTGACGGAGTTGATCATCGCGCGCGACTTCCCCCTGGGATTGAGGCGAGAGGCGTTGAAGGCGCTGGCAGTGCACCAGGACGGCGGTCAGCGGATCATCGAGCTCGCTCGCGGCGGCAAGCTCCCCGACGACCTCAAGAACGAGGCGGCAACGCTGCTCCTGACCCACCAGGATCGGCAGATTCGCGATCAGGCCGCCAAGGTCTTGCCCATGCCCAGAATTGCGGACGGACGGGTCCTGCCTCCGGTCGGGCAACTGCTCAGGCGCGACGGCGACCCCGACAAGGGTCGAGCCGTCTTCTTTCGCACCGGCCAGACTTCCTGCGCAGGCTGCCACCGTGTCCAGGGCCAGGGGCAATGGATCGGCCCCGACCTTTCCACCATTGGTACCAAGTATGGCAAGGATGAACTCCTGAGGTCGATTCTCAGCCCCAGCGCCGCGATGAGCCTCAGTTTTCGTTCAACGGTTCTCGGGCTCTCCGACGGCCGCGCCATCGTCGGCCTGGTGGTGGAGGACACTCCAGACCGGGTCGTGATCAAGACCGCGGACGGCCAGCGGACGACGATCAAGCCAGCGGATATCGAGGACCGCAAGACAAGCGAGGTCTCGCTCATGCCCGAGGGACTGGCCCAGACCCTGAGCGATCAGCAGCTCGTCGATCTGCTCAGCTTTCTGTCCTCCCTTCGGAAGCCTGTGAGTATCGTCGGCCAGTATTACGTGATGGGACCCCTTACCGAGGGCAACACTCCCATATTCGACTACGTCGACAAGATGGAAAACGGCGTATACGTGCATCGACAACGGCAGCCGACGATCGAATATCGTCGACTCGACGCCAATGCGGAAGGGCAGGCCGACTTGACACCGATATTCTCCGGTCACGCACAAAGTTTTGTTAGCATCTACATCCCGCTGTCCTCGCCGATCGAGCAACGAGCCCACCTTGTGGTCGACACTCGCTGCAGCCTATCGGTCTGGTCGGGGGACAAGCAATTGATCAAGTCGGACGCGACCCCGCCCACAAGTGAGCCGCGCGAAGCGGTCTTGACACTGCCAAAGGGCAAGACGTCTCTCGTGATGCGGCTGGGGCTGGGCGACCGACCAGCCGGCCCGGCAGCTCTGGTGACCACGATCATCAGCGAGCAGCCCGTTTCCTTCACTCGCGTTGAGGCGAGCCAGTCGGCAAGGCAATGACAGGAAGAGCCTTTTCCGTGACACCCATCGCCGAGATCAGTCCGCAGGCCGCAGTAAACTCTCCACGAATCGCTGTCGCAATCCCCTGCTTCAACGAAGCCGCGGCGATCGGTACAGTGATCGATCAATTCCGTGTCGCGTTGCCTGGCGCGGAGATTGTGGTTTTTGACAATAACTCGACCGACGGCACGCTGCAAGTCGCCCTGGAACGGGGCGTACGGGTGGAGGCCGTTACCGACCAAGGAAAGGGATACGCTGTCCGCGCAGCCTTTTCTCTGCTGGGCGACCGGGATGCCGTCCTCCTGGTGGATGGAGACGGCACTTACCCTGCCGAGGCCGCACCGCTCCTGGTCGCTCCGGTGCTCGATGAGACGGCCGATATGGTCGTGGGCGCCCGTCAGCCGGAGCCTGGGCGCCGGCGCCATGTCACCGGTACGGGGCCTGGGAAACCTGCTGATTCGAACGTCCTTCCGCCTCTTGATCGGCGAGGGAACCGACGATCTGCTCTCGGGCTACCGGGCATTCTCGCCGAGGTTTCTTCGCACCGTATCGCTTCGTTCCGAAGGCTTCGAGATCGAGACCGAGCTGGCCATCGAGGCCGTGAGCCATAAGCTGCCAACGCTCGAGGTCTCGGTCCCATACCGACCGCGCATCGCCGGTACGGTCAGCAAGCTACGCGCCTTCCGCGACGGCCGGCGTATCCTCCGGTCCATCGTCGTCCACGGCCTGCGCCGC
The DNA here is from genome assembly GCA_963797295.1 of uncultured Planctomycetaceae bacterium. GTDB lineage: Bacteria > Planctomycetota > Planctomycetia > Isosphaerales > Isosphaeraceae > Aquisphaera. Next base: position 524,251 of record CAWCPP010000040.1, on the reverse strand, counting down.
GATCCAGCACGGGTGATCCTGGTCTATTGCTTCGGGGCGGGCTCCTTGCTGGTCGTCGGGGCAACGCTTGATCATTTCTGGAGGTTTCCCTGGATCTCGGCGATCTGGCTGGTGCTCATGGTTCTCGGCTTCCTCGGCCTCACGGTCGCGGCCGCCTGGATTCATAGCCAGCCACGCCAGGCTTCATTACGGCGTGATCGCGTCAACCATTGACGGCCCGACGGGTTTGCTACCTTGGTCCCGGCGGGAGATTCTGTTCGAGAAAGCGTGTCATCAGTTCGAACAGATGCTTGCGCGTCCCTTCACCTTCACTGATGCTGTGCGTGCGATTCGGGTAAGCCATCATGGAAAACGGCTTGCCCAGGGCAATCAGACGATCGGCCAGTACCTCGCAGTTCTGGTAGTGCACGTTGTCGTCGCCCGTACCGTGAATCAGCAAGAGGTTGCCCTTCAGGTTGCCGGCGTGTGTGATGGGCGAACCTTGCTTGTAGCCCTCGGGATTGTCCTCCGGCCGACCCATGTAACGCTCCTGGTAGATCGTGTCGTAGTAACGCTGATCGGCAACGAATGCGACGGCGATTCCGGTCTGGAAGAGTTCGGGATAGCGGAAGATGCAGTCCAGCGTCATCGAGCCGCCGCCGCTCCAGCCCCAGATACCCACGCGCTGGCGGTCGATGAACGGCCACCGCTGCTCGAGCGCCTTGAGTGCCTCGGCCTGCTCTCGCGGTGCCAGGATACCAACCTGGCGATATACGCACTTGCGCCAGGCACGGCCACGCGGCGCGGGCGTTCCGCGGTTATCGATGCTCACCACGATGTAACCCTTCTGGGCCAGCATGCGATGCCAGAGATAGAGATCGCCACCCCAGCGATCGACCACATTCTGCGCGGCGGGTTCTCCATAAACGTGAACCAGCAAGGGGTATTTCTTGGTCGGATCGAAGCCGGGTGGTTTGAGACACCAGCCATCAAGCACGACACCGCCGCCGATCTCGACGCGGAAGAATTCGCCCCGATCCCCTTCCAGCGCATCGAGCTTGGCCCGCAGCCTGGCGTTGCCTTCCAGCGTACGGAGAACCCGGTGATCGGGCATGCTCACGAGCTCAGTGACGGAAGGCCTGCCGAACGACGAAAACGTGTGAAAGGCCCATTGCCCGCCTGGAGAGAACTGGTAGTGGTGCGTGCCAGGTTGATCCAGCGGCGTGACCCGGATCGGTCGTCCCGATCCATCCAGCGGAATGCGGTAGAGGTAGCTCTGGGTCGGGTTTTCCGGCGAGGCCATGAACTCGACCTGGCCGGCTTTCTCATCGACATGAATTACGCTGATCACGTCCAGGTCGCCGGTGGCAAGCCGTAGCGGCGTGCAGCCTTCGCGGGTCCGCACCACCTCGAGTCGCCGCCAGCCGTCACGATCCGCCGTCCATGTGAAAGCCTTCCCGTGGTCAATCCAATGGAGATCGTCTTGAACATCGATCCAGGCCTCATCCCGATCGGTAAGCAGGCTGTGAGTGGCCCCGGTGTGGGAATCGCCGACCAGCATTTCGAGCTTGTTCTGAGCCCGGTTGAGCCGCTGGATCAAGAGATTCGCGGATTCGGGAATCCAGTCCATGCGGGCGATGTAGTTCTCCCGCGGGTCGCCAGGAATTTCGAGCCAGCGCGTTGCTCCGCCAGCCGCTGGAACCACTCCAACCCGGGCGGCCGGGTTCCGCTGGCCACTCTTTGGATATCGGACCGGAACCACCTTGGGATAGAGCCCGGCGGCGGTATTGAGCATCGGGTATTCCGAGATCCCCGAACTGTCCACCTGCCAGTAGGCGATCGACTGTCCGTCCGGACTCCAGCGAAAGCCTTCGTGCAGGGAAAGCTCTTCCTCGTAGACCCAATCAAACGTGCCGTTGATCAGGGTGGGCGAGCCGTCCGCCGTCAGCGGCACAGCGGGGCCTCCGGCAATCGACTCGACATAGAGATTGTTCTCCCGGACATACGCGACTTTCTGTCCCCGGGGATCGAAAGCCGCGAACATGAGCGAAGACTCGGGGGCTTTGCTTCCCAGTTTGTGCAAGGAGCCGGCATCGCGGTCGAAGACCCAGTAGTCTCCCCGTGTATTGAGCCGCCACACTTTCCGCGTATTGGTGAATAGCAGCAGTTTTCGACCATTGCCGCTGACCGCGAAATCGTCGATGTGGAGCGGCCCTTTGGCTCCCTTTGGAACCAGATCGCCGGCAGAGATCAGCACCTCACGTTTGCCGCTGGCCGGATCGTGACGAACAATCTCCTGACCCTTTCCGCCCTCGGACCATTCGAGGCCAAGATATCCCGAGTCGTCCTTCAGCCAGTGACGTGGCCCCGCTGACTCGCCGTGAAACTCACTCGAAACGATCCGCGACACCGTGAGACGGGAGGCAGTCTCTGGTGGCGCCTGGGCGACACTTTGATCGGCGAGGAGTTGAAGCGACGCGACGACGACAAGGCACCAGTGAATACGTTGCTGAAAGGACGGCACGAGTGGCTCCCTGTTAGCGTGATGGTTCAGTTGACCACCGGCACACCTCGTACGACCCTTCCAGATGGACCGCACGTTTCCGGGTGTATCGGTTGATCGGGCGCGCTTTTCGTTTTCTGCAAAAAAAGTGTGGAGAAAGGAGCTATCTTTCCTGTATTGGAATTCTACCGCCAGTGGTTTCTCCGTGACCGTATCAAACATTCGGCACGTGAACTGGAGGAGACTCAACCGCAAGCGACGTGAACGCACCAGGAGTTCCACCGGCTCATGCCGGGGGTCATGTCAAGGATGGTCGTCTGCAACTGCTCGATTTGCAGCTTTACCAGTCCGGCGAGCAATCATCCCCAGAGCAGGGTACGCACGCCGGAAATCCTTGATACGCCCCAAGAGTGCCGGAGTGGATCATGCCTTGGTTCGGTTTGGAAATGCTCGGAAAGCATTCAGGCCCCGCGTGTACGAAAGAAAACCGGGAGCTGAAGCCGTACAAGGAACAGCGAGCGAACCGGAAACCACGAGGTTCTCGCAGTCTCAGCTGCGATCGGCTCGAAGAGCGGTCGCTCATGTCTGTGATTCCCAACTACGATTATGTCCTCTACGGGTCGAGCTGGGCGAACCCGAGTCATATCACGTACAGCATTGCCCCCGACGGCGTCTTCTGGGACCACGGAACCAACAACCTGAGCGCAAGCTTCAATGCCAAGTTCGGAACCAGCGGCATCTGGGAGCGGCAAATAGCACTCGCACTCGCCACCTGGGAATCCGTCGCCAACATCAACATCGTTCCGGTCGCTGACGGACCTTACGCCCTGAACACGCTGGGAGCGACTCAGGGGGACCCGCGGTTTGGTGACATCCGGGTTGGTGGATACGCGTTTCCCGATACCACAACGACCCTGGCAAGAACGTCTTTCCCGCCGCCAAATGGCTCCACGGCCGCCGGTGACGTCGAGCTCAACACAGCGCTGAATTTCAACATCGGCTCGACTTATGACCTGTATAGCGTCGTCCTGCATGAGACCGGCCACTCGCTGGGATTGAATGAGGCTCCCAACCCGGCGGAAGTGATGGCCCTCAATTATGGAGGCGTTCGAACGGGCCTTCAGCCCGGCGATATCGCGGGCATCCAGGCGATCTATGGGCCAAGGACCCTCGACAGCTACCAGTCGCAAGGAATTGGCGTGAGATCTGGCGACCCGATCGACGTCTCCGCCAAGCTCGCGACCTCAAATCAAGCCGTGATTTCGGGTGTCTCGCTGGCAACCATCGGCAGCACCGAGTATTATTCCTTCGTCGCGCCGAGCTATGCCTCGGGAACTCTCCAGGTCACGGCAGCCGCCGGCAACATCAGCATGCTCAGCCCGCAGGTCAGCGTCTACAACGCCTCGGGCACACTTCTCGCCCACGCGAGCAACCCCTCGGCCTGGAGCGACAATGTGACAGCGACCATTCCGTCAGTCGTGCCCGGCCAGCGCTACGAAGTGGCCGTGACCGGCGACACGGGGACGTACTTCGACGCGGGAGCGTACCAGCTCGTCGTCTCGCTGCCGCAAAGCACGGCTCCGAACTCGCCAGCACCCAGTCCAAAGCCCGTGACGCCGACCCCGACACCCACCCCAACGCCTTCACCGGTCGTGCCATCGCATCCTTCGGCGACGAACACCAGTCCCCAGACAGCGACTCGGCTGGGTCGGGTCATGCAGACCACCCTTCCCAACCTGATCTTCAACGCGGGATCGACCACGGAATACTTTGATTTTCAAAGTGGCGTGCGTGGCGTCTACCAGCTCGATGCTTCGGGAGTTTTGATCCAGGTATTCAACGCCCGAGGGCGGTTGATTGCGCAGGGAACAAACCAGGTGAACGTTGCCAACTCGCGGGCGGGCACAGCCTTTTACGTCAAGGTCAGGCCGACGACCAATCCACCTGTGAGCAGCTATAGTCTCTCGGTCGGCCTCAGATCCTTGCTGTCGCCCGCGCACAAGACAACGCGTCTTCGCTGATGAGAACGGTCGGAATCTGGATGCGAATGTGACGACGACACAACCGCTCAGTGCCGCAGAATCTGGATCCTGAGGGGCTGGACGCCCGCCAACTGACTGCCGACTACCAGATGCCCGGTTGCCGCCCAGGCAGACCCGGTGGTCGGCCGCCCGTTCCAGGTGACCGACTGCGAGAAGGACTGCCCCGGCTCGAGTGTCTTGAGGACGACAAACATCGGCTGAACTCCCGTGCTCGACGCCCAGATCTTGCGCCCGTCATGGGTCACGAATACACCGTTGAGACTGGGCCCTTCCTCCACGTTGATTGCTTGCTGGCTGGTGTTCGTCTCGGTCAATGTGATGACCACCGGCTCGCCTCGTCGGTAGACCTGGTGATCGGCGGTTAGCTTCGCGACCAGACCCTGGCCAGCCGGTGAGATCATGGGCAGCGGTGCTGGCACCATCGGGGTGGTGACTGCAGTCAGCAGGACCTTTCCCTCCAGCGATTCGAGCACGAGACTCCGAGAGCGTCTCATCTTTCGGATTCCTTTCCCCGTCCTGGCCGATCTGGCTTCCTGCAAGACGTCGGCGACGGCTCCTCGGGTGCTATATAGACTTTTTCCAGAATTGCGTCCAGGAGAACCGTTACCCGGCTCCATGTTGCTGAACGATCGAGATGCGTGTTCCGCTAAGAATCCGCGCCCGCCGAGGACGCTCTGCCCTTAGATTCGGCCACGACGCAGCGAACTCTTCCCGATTTCACGTCTATCGTGGGTTTCTTGGTCCCCTGACTCGAGGGTTGCCTGTCCCCGCTGCCGGGGCCAACTGCCCTCTGGACGACCGCCCACCCCTGGCGTACGATCGGCACTGATCTGGCTCAAAGGAGAACGAACTTGGCAATGCAGGGGAGCGATGGTTCTGGAGGTGAGCCTGAACTCGCTTCGGGCCCACGCTCGGACATCCCTCTTTCCGCTCCGGTGAAGACCATCACGGCAAAGTGGGCCTGGGGCGTCTTCGCGGTTCTGTTCCTCATTCATCTCCTGGAATCGCTGGACCGTTGGCTGCTTCCGGCCGTCCTGCGGCCGGTCAGTGAAGAACTGGAGCTGACCGATGCCCAGGCCGGGTGGCTGGCCACGGTGCTTCTGGTCAGTCATGCCGTCTGGGCGCCGTTTGTCGGCTATCTGGCCGACCGGATGAGGCGACCGCGCTTGATGGCGATCGGCATTGCCGTCTGGAGCCTGGCAACGGTAGGAACCGGCCTGGCGAGGTCATTCACGGAGGCGCAACTGGCCCGCGCCTTGGTGGGTGTCGGCGGATCGACGTTCGGGGTCATCGCCCTCACAATGTTGATGGACCTGTACCCGCGGGGGGTGCGGGCGCGGGTGCTCTCGGTGTACTATCTGGCGATGCCCATCGGTGCCGCGCTGGCGCTCTCCCTGGGCTTCGCCGTCGCCCGGGCCGCGACCTGGCATACGGCGTTTCTCGTTGCCGGGGCTCCGGGAGTCGTGCTGGCCCTGCTCACGCTGGCTCTGCCTGATCCGGTTCGAGGTACCAGTGAAGGCATCGAGGAATATCGGCTGCGGCTGCACGAGCGGGTTGGCCCCAGCCAGGAAGACTACATCGACCTGATGGTCAATTCCTCTTACAACTATTCCGTCTTCGGGCTGGCATTCTCGATGTTTGCCATCGGCGGATTGATCGTCTGGCTACCGACCTTCATGGTTGTTGTCCATGATGTGCCCGCGGCCCGTGCGAATCTCTCGCTGGCCATGATCGTGCCCGTGGCAATGATCGTGGGAATGGTGATCGGGGGCTGGCTGGCCGACCGTTACTCTCGGGTCAATCCGCGAGCCCTCTTCCTGGTGCCGGGCCTGGCGATGCTGGGATCGATCCCCTGTCTCCTGCTGGCGATTTACGGTCGCGGCGAGGGAATGGTGCTGCTGGGCGTGTTTCTGGCAGTCGCTTTGCTGTTCACGAATGCCGGCCCTTGCCATGCGATCATCGCCAACGTGGTCATGCCCAACATGCGGGCGGTCGCCTATGCCGTGGCCATGACGGCCACGCACCTGCTGGGCGATCTCTGGTCGCCCACGCTCATGGGCTGGGTCTCGGACACATTCGGTCAGGGCGATTCCATGGCAACACCGTTCGGCCACATCCTGGCCGCCGTCGGCGCGACCCCCAAGGCCCAGCCCGGCCACGACCCCGAAAACCTGGTGGCAGCCCTCTTGATGGCAATTCCCGCGCTGCTGATCGCGGGAATTGTTTTGCTTTCCGGCTGCCGTCATCTACCCCGCGAGATGGCTCTCATGATCGCCAAGCTGCGTGCAGCGCCACAACGCCGGACGTTCAGGCCGAGCCCCGCGAAGCTGCGATAAGTCCAGGAATCTCGATTCGTCGCTGAATGAAGTTGGTTCACGTTGCCGTTTTCCGAGGCTGAATCAAAGCACGATTACTCAAAAAGGAGCTTCTACGATGACGACGCCGATTCGCGTGGCAGTGACCGGTGCAGGAGGTCAGATTGGTTATGCCTTGATCTTCCGGCTCGCTTCCGGAGCGGTCTTCGGACCCGAACAGCCGGTTGCCCTGCAACTGCTGGAAATCACTCCGGCTCTGCCTTCGCTCAACGGGACCTTGATGGAACTTGAGGACTGCGCCTTCCCGCTGCTGACCGACATGAAGGCCACCGATAAGGCCGAAGTGGCATTCGCGGCAGCCGACTGGGTCATTCTCGTTGGTGGCTTGCCGCGGAAAGATGGCATGAGCCGGGCCGATCTGATCCGGGCGAATGGCCCCATTTTCACGGGGCAGGGGAAGGCCATCAACGATGCCGCGGGCCCCAACGTACGGGTTCTCACCGTGGCAAACCCGTGCAACACCAATTGCCTGATCGCCCGGTCGCACGCCGCCAAGGTGCCTGCGGATCGCTGGTTCGCCATGACCCGCCTGGACCAGAATCGCGCGGCTTCTCAACTGGCGAGGAAAGCGGGCGTGCCCGTCGCCTCTGTGAAGAAGATGACCATCTGGGGCAACCACAGCGACACGCAGTATCCCGACTACAAGAATGCGGAAATTGCCGGCGTGCCCGCCAGCAGCGTTATCTCGGATGCGACCTGGTTTTCCGAAACGTTCATCCCGACCGTGGCCAAGCGCGGGGGTGCCGTGATCAAGGCGCGGGCGCCTCATCAGCAGCGTCGGCGGCCAATGCGGCCCTTGACAGCGTCAAATCGCTGCACGTCCCCACGCCGGAAGGCGAATGGTTCAGCGCCGGTGTGGTCTCGGATGGCAGTTACGGAATCCCGGCCGGCTTGATTTACAGCTATCCCCTTGTCTCCAAGGGGGGCGGCAACTGGTCGATCGTACAAGGCTTGAACATTGACGACGAGGGCGCAAGCGGCTCGACGCCTCTGCCGCCGAACTTGTCGCGGAGCGCGAAGCAGTCAAGGACCTGATCGGCCCCGCGGCGTGACGACATTTCCCGGATGCGGTAGGATATAGGTTGTCGGCTCAGTCAGAAGCAGCACGCGGCGAGAGGTCCGCGAATCGCGGAACCGGGAGGATTTTTCATGGCCACTCAATCGATTTATCCCACGACCAAGGACGATCCCCCGGTCGAATATCCTACCGGAGATGGACAGCCGATGGCGGAGACGCCGATCCACCGCGACAACATGATCGCGACGCTCGATGTTCTGAGATCACGATTCGCCTCAGATCCCATGGTCTACATCTCGGGAAACATGTTTCTTTACTATGTTCCGGGCCGGAAGCGCAGGCATGTTTCGCCCGACGTCTTCCTGGTCCGGGGCGTTCCCAACAAGGACCGCGACGCGTATTTTGTCTGGGAAGAGGGCAAGGGACCCGATGTCGTCTTCGAGTACACCTCGCCATCCACCCGCGACGAGGATCTCGATGAAAAATACCAGTTATATCAGGATGTTCTTCAGGTTCCCGAGTATTTTCTGTTTGACCCCAAGCAGGAGTACCTGACCCCGTCGCTCCAGGGATTCCGTCTCTCCTCCGGTCGATACTTGCCCATTGTACCGGTCGAGGGACGTCTGCCCAGCGAGGTGCTGGGTCTCCACCTGGAGCGTGAGGGAGTCTTTCTACGCCTCTATGATCCCGCCACAGGCCAGAAGCTCTTGACCTCTTGGGAGTCGCTGAGCGCCGCGGAAGCCGCTCTTCATCAGGCTGAAGCCGAAAAACGTCAGGCCGAAGCCGAGAAACGTCAGGCCGAAGCCGAGCGATTGATTCTGGCGGAGGCCCTGGAGGAGGCGAAAGCGGCGCAAATCGCTGCCATCGCCGATCGCGAGCGATTGAAACAGGAACTGGAAGAGCTACGCCGCAAGCTCGAAGCGGCGGGTTGAATCAGCGCAGCGGTCGTGCTCCGGGACCATCACCGGCCCGGGCGTTCGGGTCCAGACCGATGATCCGGCTGCGTGGGCGGCTGCGGTCCACGATGACCGGAGCCGTGTCGGTCGTCTCGGCGCCACCTCGATGGCCCACGCCATCAACCGCCTCGACCCGGATGTGAAACCGTGCGGGAAAGCTGGGCGGCACCGTCCAGATGTACTGACCCATATTCTCCTGGCCCTCGATGATCGGCTGCCAGGCCGATCCCGGCTGGTCGGGACGCCAGAGCAGTGTGACCGAGTGCGGGGCGAGGTGCAGATCGCTGGCTCTCCAGGTAATTGCCACCTTGCCCGCATGGGGACCGGTTCCGATCTGAGGCGGGTAGAGCTGGACCGATGGCGGCGTGCTGTCCACTTCGACCCAGGTCTGCGGTGGATCTCCCGGGGCCGGCGGCTGGTCTCCTAGTCCCGATGCCGACCGAGCCACCAAGCTCAGGCCGTACGTTCCTTCGCCGCCCAGATCGACGTCGAACGGAGACACCCTGTCGGGATCCTCGCCCCGCCGGAGCCATGTCCTGCCGCCGTCCTGGGTCATCCACAGCTCCACGACGGCCGGTCCGTCAGGACCGGCGTCCTCAATGGCATATTGCATCTTGAAGCGAGGACCGGGAACCAGCAGAGAGCGATTACCTCCCGGTGCGACCTCGCTCGGCGCCGCGTTCATTCCCGCCCCGGTTGATGGGAAGGTGGCGGCAGCCCCTGGTAGAGCCGCCGCGCCAGCCGTGTCGGTCGTCGGAAACGGATTGGAAAACGCCGGAGCAGCCGCCATTGGCCGCGACCCCAGCGCACTCTGCGCCTTCATGCTCCCGCCTCCCGTGACACCGCCCCGCTCCCAGTCAGGAGGCGGTGGAGGAGCACCGGCGACAGGACCTTTCGCGGAAGCCGTTCGCCGGGCCAGCGTGCCCCGAGTACCCTGCCTGGCCGCTGAGCTCGCACCCTGATCCAGGCTCTCCTGCACCGGCGGGAACCCCGGGCCGGCGATAATTGCGGATTTCGAGTTGGAGATTTGCTCCACGGGAGGGGGTGAAGTCTCGGCATCGACGGCCGCGAAATCGGTGTCGCCCGCAGTGCCCTCGGGCATCACAATCTCCGTGTCAGCCACGTTGCCCGCCTTGTCGGCGACGGACGCGCGAACCCGAATCGAGTCGGCGGTTCCAGCATCCCACTGCTGAGCGCCCAGCAATGCCGGTCGGCGGATCGGTACTTTCCGCCAGTCCTTGGCACCTTCGGCCTGGTATTCCAGGAGCAACGTCTTGAGATCAAGATGCTCGTCCTTGACCTCCCAGCGCACGCCCGCAACACTCCCGCGCCGACCGTCCGACTCCAGCAGGATCGACGGAGCGACTGAATCCACGACGACAATCATGCTCGGCTCAACGGTCTGACCCATCGGCGGTGAATATTTATCGTCCACGGTGAGCGTACGAGTCGCAAACCAGAATTCGCCGTCATGCGAGGTGCGAAAGGTAAATTTCCCGAGTTCAGGCGTCGTCTTGCTTTTGGGCTCCCAGTGGAAGCCGGAGTCCTCCGAGACCCAGAGCTGGATTTCCTTGAGCCTTGTTCGTCCCTCGGCATCGACACGAAAGGGAATCCGAAATGCGCGCTTGTTCTGATACTTCAGCGGCACCTTACCATCGGCAGTGCGGCCAGCGGGCTCCGCTCCCCGGGCACCGCCAACCAGCCCCGCCGCGAGCAGCACCAGCGCACCGAAGGCTCCAGCCAGAGCCTTCAGGCTCTGACCAGGGCGACCTCCCTGCGCTTGACGTCTCGCTGGCGCCACGTGTCTATTCTCCTACCCCGAAATGCGAATCGCCCGCTGACCCGGGACCGCCGTTTCGACCTCTCGCCCCTCAGAATCCATCGCCACGCAAGAAAGCCGATCCACGGCGCGGTCTTCAGCTTATGCCGTGTGTATCGTCTCGCTCTCCCCTGCGCCTTGAAATGATTCCTCGGAAGATCCAGGCTGTGCCGGAAATACCGGCTGAATGCGGCTGAGCTGTAAAAATGGGCAATCTGAGCAGAGATGGAATTCAGGGGGTTCAGTGGAACTGGCGAGTCATCGGGCCTGGCGGAGGCGAGCGACAATCGCGGCATACTGGGAAGCCAGGTCGCGGATCCGGCCAAAGTTCCCGTCAGAGATGGCTTTGGCTTCCACGAGGGCGCCCCCAAGGCCGAGACAGCATGCACCGGCTTTGAGAAACGCCTCGGCCGTGTTCAAATCGACGCCGCCGGTCGGCATGAGGCGAATCTGGGGCAATGGACCGCGGAGAGCCCGAAGGTAGGCTGGGCCACCCACATCGGCAGGGAATATCTTGACCACGTCGGCGCCGGCTTCCCAGGCGGAGACGACTTCCGTGGGGGTGAACGCCCCCGGCATCACCACCTTGTCATAGCGGCGGCAAAGCCGGATCACTTCGAGGTTGACGATCGGCGAGACGATATACTCGGCTCCGGCCAGCAACGCGGCGCGGGCGGTTTCCGGATCGAGGACGGTTCCGGCCCCCAGTATGACCGCGTCGCCAACTTCATGGCGTACCTGGCGGATCACTTCCAGCGCATCGGGCACGGTGAAAGTGATCTCCGCGGCCGTGACGCCGCCCTCTGCGAGCGCCTGGACAACCTTGACCAGCGAGGCGCTCGATTCGGAACGGACGACCGCGACAATACCACCGTCCAGGATTCGCTTCAGGGTTGTCTCTCGACTCATCGCCGTTTCTCGCCAGGTCTTTGAGTTCGCGTGCTTCGGTTCCAGACTTTGGGATTGTGCTCGACCCGACGCCTGCTTGGCAAGAAGGCTGAGCAATTCTTGCCCGCGTGTTCGACGACGGTTCAAGCGGCATCGTCCCAAAGTGGGGTCGACGTGGAATTGTCTCGTTTGACACTTGGCGGGCCGTTCATAGTAACCCGAAGCATGAGCGAGGGTCGACACAAATCCATGCGGGGAAAGGGAAAACCCCTCGCTGACGCTTCGGGTTAATATATCGCGCCTGCCTGTCACTTCGTCAAAGCAAGAAACGAGGGCTTGGGACGATCCCGTCCAGGCTTCCTTCTCAGCTTCACGCGACACGGTATTTCTGAAAACTCTTCTCATTGACCTCGACTCCCAGTCCCGGGGCGTCCGGGACCGCCACCCTACCATCGATGGCCTGGATCGGTGCGCTGATCTGATGGCGCAATGTTGTTCCTTCCTCTTCCACGAATTCGAGCAGATCCAGCGTGTTGGGAATGCTCGCAAGGAAGTGCAGGGCGGCGGCGACGTTGAGGTAGGTGGTGAAACCATGGTTGACGACCGGCAAGCCCCGATCGGCGGCCAGCGAGGCGATCTTCATCGCTTCCGTCAACCCGCCGCACCTCGTCAGATCCACCTGAACGACATCGATCTTTCCAACATCCATCAACTCGAGGAATGAGCGCCTTTCGCTCTCTTCCTCGCCCGCCGCGATCCGCAGTGTCGAGGCCGCCGACAGCTTGGCATACCAGACGTAGTCGTCGGGCAGGAGCGGTTCTTCGAACCAGAACAGGTTGTAGGGCTCGAACGCGCGAGCGCGCTGGATTGCCGTCTTGGCGTCATAGACCAAGCCGGCATCGATCATCAAGTCCAGGTCAGTCCCCAGCCCGGCTCGTGCCTCGCGGACAAGTGCGACATCGGTCGCGGCGTCGCGTCCCATCGGGTCCCAGCCGAATTTGACGGCGGTGAATCCGCGGGCCGCGAACTTGCGGGCGCGTTCTCCGGTCTCGGCGGGGGTCGCACCGAAGAGCGAGCTGGCGTAAGGCCGGAGTGAGCGCGTGAAGCCTCCTCCCAGCAGTCTCCACACCGGTACGCCGAGCGCTTTGCCCTTGATATCCCAGAGCGCCAGGTCAATGCCGCTCATCGCGTGAATCGCGATGCCGCGCCGCCCGGAGTAGATGTTCGCCCGATACATCTTGTGCCAGAGGTATTCGGTCTGAAATGGATCCTCGCCAATCAGTACGTGCTTCAGCCCGGTGGTGGCTGTGTGCGAGAAGGGCCCTTCGATGACCCACTTGGCCGCCATGGGCGCCGAGTCGACCTCGCCGTAACCGACGATCCCCGAGTCGGTCGTCACCTTGACAATCAAGGCGTCTTGACCACTGTCACACTGGGCCCTCACCTCCGCGAGGCGCAGGTAAATGGCTTCGACGTCCTTGATCTTCAGGTCGCTGATCGTGCTTGGCCGCTCTAAAGTGTTCATCGATGAATTCTCGTAGCTCTCCGGGAGGTTGTTCTGTAGGCTCTAATCTATCAAGTCAGGCCCGCGGAGAAAGAATCCGGGCAGCCCTGGCATGACCGACCACGGACTTTCGACGGTTTCACCTCACTTCTACGGAACGACCGGATTGAGCTCCGACGAACATCACACGCAGGCCTCTCAACGTTCCGGGCGTTACCACCAACATGCGAGTAGCCAGATCAGGCTGGCCGGCTGGGGGATCGTTCCGTTGCTGATGACGGTTTCTTTCATCTGCTATGTCAACCGCGTGAGTATTGCCACCGCCGGCGACACGCGAATCATGGCTCAGTACGAGATCTCGCCGACGCGGATGGGCTCGGTCTATTCCGCGTTTCTCCTGACTTACACCCTTTGCATGATCCCCGGCGGGTTGTTCATCGATCGAGTTGGCCCCCGCGCGGCATTGCTGACTGTGGTGCTGGGATCGAGCGTCTTCGTGGCCCTGACGGGTGTGATCGGCCTGGCGATCAGCGGCGGCGCCACCGCATTCCTGGCGCTTCTGATGGTTCGCGGGCTCATGGGGATCTTCTCCGCGCCACTCTATCCCGCGTGCGCGGCGGCGATTGGGCAGTGCGTACCACAAGGCGGACGATCACGAGCCAATGGGCTGGTGAATGGCTCCGCCGTCATCGGCGTGGCGATCACGCCGCTGCTGTTCGGAACCCTCATCGACCGGCTGGATTGGCCCATGACCTTCTTGATGGCCGCCTGCGTGACTCTGGTCCTCGCCGGAGTCTGGTACGTGTTTGTCGGTACCGACAGTGGGAACCAACATCAAGTCCACGCCGATACCGAAGAGACCGACAGCCACACCGGAGGTCACCCGCCCTGGTGGACCTTCCTCGAGAATCGCAGCTTGGTGCTGCTGACGCTGACTTACGCGGCCGTTGGCTATTTTCAGTACCTCTTCTTTTACTGGATGAACTACTACTTCCAGAACATTCTCAAGCTTCCCGAATCCCGAAGTCGCGCCTACGCGGCCATGCCGCCGCTGGCGATGGCCGTGGGGATGCCCCTGGGAGGCTGGCTCACGGACCGACTGGAACACCTGTTCGGGCCTCGTCGCGGCCGAAAGATCATGCCCATGGCCGGGATGATCTCGGGAGCCGGGTTCCTGATCATCGGAGTCACCGCGAGAGACCCGGCCTGGATCGTGGCCTGGTTCGCGCTCGCTCTGGGCGCGGTGGGAATGGCCGAGGGCGCATCCTGGGTGACGGCCATTGAGCTCGGGGGGCGACGTGGAGGAAGTGCCGCGGCGTTCTTCAACACCGGAGGCAACGTGGGCGGCATGATCGCCCCGGTTCTGACCCCTTTGATCGGCCAGCTTTTTGGCTGGGAATACGCCGTCGGGCTGGGTGCCGTGATCTCCATTGCCGGCGTATTCTTCTGGCTGGGAATCGAGATTGATGAATCCTCCGTAGTATCACGGAAGGATTCCTGACGAGCGGCTAGCTACGCTCTACCTCTAGGCAACCGAAATCAGATTCTCCCAGATCGGCAACGCAGGCATTTTGGCCCGCGCGATCGGCATGGATGATGACAATCCATTTCCGACAGCCCTCACTCTCCTACCCGCTCCATCACCTGGTTGATCAGGACGTCCGAGAGATACATGCCCGAGGCTCGCAACTGTTCCACGATGGGGCGTGCGAGAGGGATTCGACCGACTCGCTTCGCGAGCAGAACGAGCCCGAGAGTTCCGATGACCGGGATACTCAAGCTTCGCGCACAGCGCCGTGCCTCACCGTCGTCGATCACTGCCCAGGCCCCGGGGTCGGTCTGCGCGAGCGACAGAACCGAGGATTCCCCCGCGCCAAGGTCCCAGGCAGCAATCGCAGGGGCGATCTTCGGCCCTGCGACCAGGTTGATCCAATCCTGATCTCGAATTGCCCTTACCGTGGGATCGTCGAGCCCATGAGCCTCGAGTTCGCGGAGGACGGGTTCGGGGACTAGAACCTCACTGGCTCCCAACCGGAGTATCTCCGGAAGACCGGCCCGGACCAGAAAGACCAGGGGTGAGGTGTTCACAATGTGCCTGATCGGCAAGTTCAACCTCCTCCATCAACTCATCCACATCGACACGGAAAGCAGGCAACTTCGCCGAAGCAAGTGCGTCGATCAAATCAATCCGGCTTACACCCGCGAACGAGGCGGCCTTCTCGTGCGAGATTCGCCCCTGGGTATACCAGACCATGGCCGCGGCCAGCAGCATCTCGCGGCCAAGCTCCTGAGGTGAACGGTGCAGCGCCGCGAACGCTTCATCAGGCACTTCGATCGTGACAGTTGCCATGTGGATCACCTATTCGAGCGGAAGCCGATCCGTCGTCCGAATCAAGAGCGGCTTTGGGACAAGATTCGAATTAACGAGCATGATCATTCTACCCAGAATCTGCCTGCTCTGCCTCTCCCCATGGCGGCATCGGCAAACTCGGCCGGATGCCGGGGCGCAAGGCGACGTAAGGTGCGGCGAAGTAGCCACACGTTCTGATACCCGGGGGGACGTGCTTGGCCCCTTCGCTCCCCCAGAAGGCCCACGAAAGAAGAGAATCCATCAGCTTGAAATCTCTCGTCGGGAGTCCGGCGGCTAACGAATTTCATTCGAGAGCGCTAGACCGTCAGCAGGAGGCTCGTCGTGCCTGGCGGGTTGTGCTGCGCTGCCAGTCCTCTGATCAGCGACGTCAACCGCTTCCGGCGGTTGACGTCGTGAGGCGGGCGATCTTTTCACGCAGGAATGCCACCCTGTCCGGTACCTGGGCTTCGCTCATCAATCCGTGGAGCAGCAGCCCCCTGGAACTGGTAGCGGTGCAACATGGCGACCTGACGAGCATAGTGGAGCTTGCCTTGGCCGGCCGGCTCGTGGCCCGCAGGCCTTGACTGCATCCAGTCGGTCTTCCAGCGTGCCGCGGCTAAACCTACCCAGCAAAAGCCGATTTAGATCAGCGGGACTCGGCGCGTGCGAGACTCGCCGGGGATAGAGCCTGGGTTGTCGCGGCGGCGCTGGGCCCTGCCGCGGCCAGCAAGCTTTGCCAGCCAGTTGCACCTAGCGCCAGGGCGGCGACTGAGGTAGTGTCCTTCAGAAACCTACGACGTTTCAGTTGCTTGTGTGGTTCATTCATGAAATTCATTCTCCGTTGCCGTCCGGCCCTTCCGACTGCCACGACAGAACTGGCATCGCGTCGTTGATGGCGCTTCGGCTCGCTCGCGGAGTACTTGCGTCACTTTGCGCTCTACCTGGCGGGCACCGCATGCTGCCTGATGTACTCATCGACACGTGTCGGAGCGGGGGGCCCGATGTAATGGAAGGCCTCGGCGTACTCCACACCGTACTTCCGGCCCAGCTCCCGGTCATTATCGAGAAGAAATTCTTTGATATAATTTCGATCGGCCGTGAGGTCGTCGTCGCCAAGCAGCGGCAGGCGCTGGTTCTTCCTGCCGAGTTCGGCCCGCAGCCTTGACCCGTGCTGGCCGGCGGGGCCCTTGGCCACATTGGCGCGATTCGCTTCCACCTTCACATCGATCACCGGGCTGATATCCACCACCCGGGTGATTTCCGGCCGCCTCGCGTAGTAGTACTTCTCTTGCACCGCGTGCGGCTTCAGTCCGGCGGCGAACTGCTCGGGATAGTCATGGTCCCGCCCTGCCATCCAGCACGACGCTTCAATTCCCCGCGCGATCGCAAAGTGATCGGGGTTCTCCTCGTCATGCGCCCAGGGATCCCAGCAGACAACCGTATCGGCCTTGAGCAAGCGGATGAGGAAAATCAAGCGGCACTGCAACTCGTTCTGCGAAACGTCGCCCATCCGGTGGTTGCGATAATTCAGGTTGAAGACGCGCTTCAATCCCAGCGCCAGGGCCACCTTGTCGTTATCGCGCTCATTGCCGAGGACGTGATCACCGACGGTTCCGGGAGTGCCCAGGCCGGGAGCATCTCCCATGTCGTCGTTGGTTGCTCGTATGAGGTACCCCGTGTAGCCCTCGCGAACAAGCTTGGCCACGGTGCCCGACGCCATGAGCGGTACGTCATCGGAATGAGCCTGTACCGCGAGCAAAACCTTGCCCTTGTGCGGCGTGCCGACCGCCGCCCGTTCCAGGACAACCCCGCCGGGCGAATCTCGGGCTTGACCCGATTGCAGCCGCAACAAGGATGTACCTGCCAGTACGCTGGTGAGGAATTGACGTCTTCGCATCGTGGCATTCTAGCGAAGCAAAAGGGGGCGGCAAAGTGGCTGGTCTCGGGCCGCAGAACAGGCGTCTTATGTCCCCCTTCGGGAGTCGGTATCCTGAACCGGCATGACGAATTCGTCTAGCCTGAACAGAACCGGTCGTGCGCACCGGGGCCAGTGATGGGACTGGTTCGCCGATCTGCCCCGGTCGGTGGAAAGGAGCCTTGTGATGTCGATCAAGTCGGGTGCCTCACTTGACGAGGCGCCTTTGATCATGGCACCCGCGCAATCGCCTGCGTCGCAAGCCCGGCGCCTGGACGCCATTGATGCTCTCCGCGGCGCCGTGATGGTTTTGATGGTCATCGATCACACCCGTGACTTCTTCGGCGCGGCGGGCGTCGACCCCACGGACCTCTCCCAGGCGACACCAGCACTCTTCCTGACGCGGTGGGTGACTCACTTCTGCGCGCCGGTTTTTGCCTTCCTCGCGGGAGTCGGTGCCTACCTGGCAGGCTCGCGGAGCCGCTCGAGGGTCGACCTCGCCGAGTACCTCATCACCCGGGGAGTCTGGCTCATCTTCCTCGAGCTCACGGTCGTCCGATTGGGCATCGAATTCAACCCGGTGTCTCGTCTGGTGCTTTTGATTGTCCTCTGGTCGATCGGTGGGGCTTTCATGGTGCTGGCAGCTCTGATCTTTCTGCCGAGCCGTGTCGTCGGGGCGGCTGGCGTGTTGCTGATCGCAACGCACGCCCTGGCCAGCGGTTACTTGCAAGGCCTCGAGATGCCTGCCTCGATGCGGGCTGTGACTGTCCTGCTACTCCAGCCGGGATTCTTGCCACTGCCGGGGGGAGTCAATCTGCTCGTCGGTTACCCTCTGCTTCCCTGGCTCGGCGTGGTCGCCGCGGGGTACGGGTTCGGGGAGATCATGCGGTTCGAGCCAGTGCGGAGACAGCGGGTGATGGGGATGACGGGCATCGCATTGACTGCTGGATTCGTGCTGCTGCGTGCCTGGGGAGCTTATGGCGAGCCGCGCCCGTGGACGACGCAGGGGACGCCGCTGATGACGGTGCTCTCGTTCCTCAACTGCACAAAGTACCCGCCGTCGCCGCTTTTCCTGATGATGACCCTGGGCCCGGCGATCACGATCATGGCGGTGATTGACCGCGTAGGAATTCCCGGCCCGGTCGGCCGCGCTCTGGTGATACTGGGCCGAGTCCCGCTGTTCTTCTACCTCTTGCAGTGGTACGCGATTCATGGTCTTGCCGTGCTCGTGAGTATCGTCCGCGGATTGCCCGTCGCCTGGCTTTTTTCCACGGCCTTCCCGAGCAAATCTCCCGAGGGATGGGCGTTCGGCCTTCCGGGCGTCTATGTCGCCTGGGCCGTCGTGCTGGCCATCCTCTACCTTCCCTGCCGCTGGTACGCCGGTGTCAAGGCGCGCCATCCTGGAGGTTGGCTGTCTTACCTTTGATCCGGCCGACCGCGGAGTTGCTCCGGCACAATTGCCTTTCCCGCGCCATGACCCGCTCCGAATTGATTACTTACCACGCTGGGATGCTGCCTTTGCCAACTGTTCCTTCACCCTGAATTTCACAATTCTGCCGATCAGGCCGTAGGGAATCGGTTGATCGAGAGGAAATCTGAGGTTTCCCTTCTCACCTCGATAGGGCTCAATCTCGGCTCTGAGCTTTTTGTCGCCCTGCACCGGTGGATAAAACCCGATATGCTTCTTGAAAGCGGCGAAGTGGACGAGGTTGCCCATCAGCGTGAAGGTTGGCATCTGATAGCTGATCTTCTCCTCCGCCCCAGGTGCGGCTTCTCTGATCGTCAATCGTATCTTCTCCAGGATCGATTGAATCTCGGGCGAAAAGGCGGCGATGTATTCGTCAATGTTTCTGGGCTGCAATCGCTGACTCTTCATGATGTTCCCCTTCGATGCCTCGTCGGACTTGAACGCCTCGCCTCTCATCCCTGGCCCTCTCATGAGCCACCCGCGAGAAGCTCGGTACACGCAAAGACTGAACAGAGGTTTTCCCCGTCGGCGCACACAGGTACGGAAATATCGTAATCTCATTCAGGGGATAGCGCCTGCTCCTTGGCCATGAGATACAGGAAACGGGCCCGCATGACGTCCGACCAAGGGATCGGCGCATGCGGGCCGACAATCAGCGAGGTCAAACGACAGAGGCAGTCTCAAGGAAAGCGCGCAAACGAAGGGCATCGTCCCAAAACCCTCCTCTCTTGCGTTGACGAACTGACAGGCCGGCGCGACATACCAACCCGAAGCGTCAGCGAGGGGTTACCCATTTCCCCGCATGGATTTGTGTCGACCCTCGCTGACGCTTCGGGCTAGTATGAACGGCCCGCCAAGTGTCAAGCGAGACAAGTCCACGTTGACCCCACTTTGGGACGATGCCAAACGAAGCCACTTGCCCAATGTTATTAGTTGCTTATTCATAATGAGTTAAGTAGAACGCATTCAGAAACGCTCATGGCAAACGAACCCAATTTCCCGCAGCCGAGGATGACTGACGAGCGGGAGATGCCGGTCGAAAGCTCGCGTGCAGACCAGGTGAACCGAACTGCGAGCGGGCCAATTCCGGTCGCGAGAAACTGACCAGAGGGAACTCGGAATTCGTTCTTAACGAACCCAAATCTCCGCGACTGCAACTCGTTACCCTAAAGGGGTTAGTGATCTGCTGGCTATGGTTTTTTGGCCGACGAACGAAGCCAATCGCCACATCCAGCACACTGGAAAACGGATGAACTTCAGGCCCATGATGAGCAAAGCGTGCGGAGCACAGAATTCAGAAGAGGCGGCCTTCGGAACTGGCCGGCTTGACGAAGGAGTCGAGCAGGGCCGCGAGCTCCGGGGCGCTGGGGATTTCTTTGAATCGGAGAATCGGACCCGACAGCTCGTCGAGCGAGCCGTCATCAACTCTCAATTTGTCGGAGATTACCAGGACGTACCGAGGGGGGCCAAGCCGGGGCAAAAGCCGGAACAGGCGTTCCAGGCTCGACTTCTTCCAGAAGCCCAGTACTTCCACAAAAACATCGGTCCCGCTGGCCTTGTGCACGGCCCGGTAGTCGGGAACCCATATCGCTTCACGGCCCAGCTCGAGGACATCGGTGCAGTCGGTCAGCTCCCAGGCCGGGGCGATCTGGCGGAACCGCTCGACGAAGGCGGGGATCTCGGCGGGAACGTACATCCCCGAATCAAGCTGATGCGTGAAGAGCCCGGTACTTCCATCGATATGAAAGCTGCGCGGCTCGCGCCTGGGACCCCAGCGCAGCTCGGCATCAAGACGGAAATCGTGACAGTGGAGAAGCGCGGGAAGAAACATGGCCATCTGCAAGCCGTACTTGGTGGTCGCGCTGAAGAGGCTCAGCGGACCGTCAATCTGGATGGTATAGCCCTCGGCCATCGAGCCCTGCACCCGGTAGACCAGCCGATGAAACTTGAGCCGGCCAAAGAGCTGGCGATACCGCGCCGGGCCCTCGTTGCGAATTTCGGCGTCCACGCGCACCGAGCGCAGCAACACGGCCTGTGCCAGAGCCACGTTGTAGCGATCGATGAGCCGTTGGGCGGTCATGTCCTGAAACGTGAGCAGCCGGTTCTCATCCCTCAGATCGGCAAAGAGGGCCTTCAGCAAGGTCTCTGGCGAAAGCTTGAGCTCCTGGGCCACGGTCGCAAGGACCTCGTCGCGGCGAAACGTGGGTCGGGACGCCAGGCTGATAGGGTTTTCCTGGGCCGGCCGCGCCTCGCGAAGCCGCCGTCGGGTCTCGGCGGCCGCGGTGAACACCTTGTCGCGAATCTGATCGGGCGGGACGTCGGCGACAACCTCGAACTCGGCCCGGTCCTCCAGCACCTTGGCGATTCCGCGGTGTACCAGCGTGGCCTTTCCCCCGCCTCCGAAGAGCTGGTCAATCTCTTCCTCGATCTCGCCGCGCGTCATCCCCACGCCCTCGCGAAAGATCGCCAGCAGGCTCTCGGCCGCCTCCAGCCACTGCGGGCTGTTGCGGTTGAGGTAGAGCGGGATGATCCGTTCTTTCGATGTCCGGACACGGACGAGATCACCGGTGAGCATGAAGACCCTTGACGTTAGAACTCACAACCATGTCCGCGAGCAGTCATCAGGTCTCAGACGAACGCGCCTGCATGCCCGCCGGGCAAGTCCTTCAGTTTCCATCGTACGCACTGTGCTGCCGGCGGCGGTTCGAGGTGAACTCCTCGACCGTGCCGCGGGTGATGACCTCGTAGAGAATGGCTTCCTTGTCGCCCGATTTTCGGAGGATTCGGCCCAGCCGCTGAACGTGCTCGCGCACGGAGCCGGAGCCGGAAAGAATGATCGCCACGTTAGCCTCGGGAACGTTCACTCCCTCGTTGAGCACCTTCGAAGTCGCGACAATCGGATAGGCACCGCTGTTGAACCGGAGCAGAACCTCCCGGCGCTCCTTGGTCTTCGTCTGATGCGTGATCACGGGCACCAGGAACCGACGGGCGATCGTGTAGACAGTCGCGTTGTCATGTGTAAAAATAATCACACGGTCACCGCCGTGCCGTTCGAGCAAGCGGGACAGCAGGTTCAGCTTCGCCGGCGCCGCCAGGGCCAGGGTGCGCTGGTCGCGGTAAGCGTGGAAAGCCTCGCGGCCCTCGGGCGAGCGAAAAGCCAGGTAAAGGAACTTGCTCCAGCCGTCGGGCTTGCTCATGTTGATGCCCGATTGCTGCACGAAGCCGCGGTAAAGCTCACGGGCCGTCTCGTAGCGGATCCGCTCTTCATCGCTGAGTGCCACGTACAAGGTGATCACCCGATAATCGGCCAGGAACTGGCCCCGCAACTGGGTGATCTCGCGGCGAAAGACTTCCGGGCCGATGAGCTGGTCGAGGTGGGTGTGCGCCATGTCGGCGCGTTCGGGAGTTGCCGTCAAGCCCAGCCGGTAGGGGGCAATCGCACAGATGGCCGCCTGGCCGTAGGTCGGGCCGGGCAGGTGATGGCACTCGTCAAAGACAATCAGGCCAAACCGGTTACCCAGGCGTTCCATGTTCATGTACGCAGAATCGTAGGTCGTCACGGTCAGCGGCTGGATGTCATAGTAGCCTCCACCCATCAGGCCGACCTCGGTGCCAAAGCTCATGGTCAGCTCATCATACCATTGGTTCATCAGGTCGATCGTGGGTGTGATCACGAGGGTCGGCCTGCCGGCTTTTTCGATTGCCATGTTGGCGAGGTGAGTCTTGCCGGTTCCGGTCGGCAGCACGACCACCCCGCGGCCATGCTCCTTCCACCAGGCTTGCAAACCCTCCACCTGGTGGGGAAATGCCTCCTTGGAAACCTGGAGTTTCCAGGGCACGCGATCATAGGCCCGAGCGGCATCGGTGTAGGGGATGCCCTGACCGCGGATATGCTCGACGAGCGGGCGATACCAGATCGCCTCGGCGCGGAAGACCCTGGTGCGATAGTCATACTTGACGCCCGGCAGCCCCGGTTCATCGCCCTCTGTGAGACCTTCGACGATCAGCGTGCCGGCATCGAAAACCAGCCGCAACGGGGGATTCGCGACATTGCGGGAGGAGACGCTCGTCGTCATGAGACAAGGATTCCGGGTTGCCGGCAATTCCGCATCACCAAGCTCGACTCGCTTTGAATCGAGACCCTGTAGTGTACCCTGGTTTATAAGCTTTCGCGAGTCCGGCTCTTGTCACGCTCTCGGCCATCCGCCATTCCTTCCACGCAACGACTCATCGCCAGGCTTCCTGGTTTCCGGCCCCCGAAGTGCCGTATGATTCCGGCAGGACCACGAACTCACCGTCAGCTTTGCGGAGCAACCTCCCTTTCGCCAACCCGGCGGGCGGGCTAGGATCAATGTATCACCAATCGATCACCGTCTGGCGGTTGCCGATCAACAAGGCCCCATGGAGGTAGACAATGGCCCTTTTGACGTGTGTTGCGTGGCTCGCGCTGGGGACGACGATCCCGCTGTCGGGGAAGGTCGAGGACGCCGCCGGCCGACCCGTCTCGGGTGCGACTGTCTGGCTCGGCGATACGATCGCGACCAACAAGGGCCCTGATGTTCTGGCGACCGCGAAAACGGATGACCAGGGCCGCTTCCGGCTCGAACGCGCCGAGAACCTGGTGGGTCGAGGTGGGTTCTGGTCACCGACACTCTGGGCCTACAAGCCGGGCTTTCATGTCGCCCGCATCGAGTTCAAGGGCATATTGCCCGGGGCTGATGAGCAGGTCCGGTTGGTGCTCGGAGCGCCAACCTCAATCTCGTTACGCGTCGTCCGTCCCGACGGTCAGCCCGCGCAGGGAGCACACGTGCGAATCGTTCAATTCGATTATCATAAGTGGAACGCACCTCGGCCGCCGGACGGGATGCTCGACCAGTTCGCCGTGACGACCGATGGCGACGGCCGGTGCAAGCTTGATGGCTTTTCTCCCGCGGAGATCCTCGGGCTCGACGTGACGGCCAAGGGCCAGATCGTCCAGTGCCTGCCGATCGAACCCGAGAGCGGGACCGTGACGCTTCGCCCGCTCGGCCGCCTCAAGGTGCGGATCATGGCCGACGACCCGAAGGCCGTCAAGGGCTGGGACATCACCGCCTGGTCGCGGCCGACCGAGCCGGGCTACCGAGGACCCTATTCGACCCACTGGGTTCGCGAGACAACCGGCGACGATGGCCGGGTCGAGTTCCCGACAATCGCCGAGGGCCAGATCGACTGGAAAATCAACGCCCCCGAGGGATCGAATTATCTGGTTGCGAAGCCGCCAGGCGCAACCATCCGCGCGGGTGAAACCAAGGAGGTGGAGATCAAGGCGCTGCACGCCGTCCGGGTGGAGGGAACCGTGGTCGAGGAGCCCGGCGGAGCGCCGGTTCCCGGGGTCACGGTCGACCTGGACTCGCTCACGCACTTCAGCGGCAATGTCAATCGCAGGGTCACCGACGCCCAGGGCCATTTCTCGGTACTCGTTTTGCCGGGCACGGCCCGGTTCAGCTTCTGGCCTCATGACATGCCCAAGACCGTCTTCTTGCCGCCTGCCATTCCCCACTGGGCCGACTTTGAGGTCAAGGAAGGCGCCGAACGTCAGACCTTCACCCCACCCCACCTCCGCAGGGCGGTGCAGGTGCGGGGTCGCGTGGTCGACGAGGCGGGTAAGCCGGCGGCGATTGTGAGCGTCGAAGGCTCATGGACCTCGGCCGAATATGGGAATAACCCGAACACGACCCGGACGCAAACCGACGCAAAGGGCGAATTCATCGTGGGCAGCATCGCCCCCAAGGCCGCGGTCCGCATCTCGGCGTCGTCCGGCCTGGTTGCGGAGTCCGAGCCGGTAAGCGTTCCCACGGCCGGCGAAGGGCAGCCGATCACGCTCCGGCTCTTGAAGAAGCCGACCCTGGCGCTTGCCGGCCGGGTGCTCGGCCCCGATGGACGGCCCCTGGCCAGCGCCACGGTCCACGTCCAGACTCGACCGCTGGATCAGCCGCTGAATCCTGGAAACGAGTTCAGGTTTCAAGGGCCGGAAGAGGTCCGCACCGAGCGTGATGGCCGTTACCGTACGCCCTCCGAACTTCCTCTCGGCCAGAAGTATCGCGTCACGGCAGAGGCTCCTGGATACGATCCGGGGGAGACGGAGTGGTTCGTCGCACCGGCCGGAAACGTTGCCGACTTGAAGCTTCGCCGAGCGGCCGGCAAGCGCAGCTGTCACCGGGCGCGTGGTCGACACGGCCAGCAAGCCCCTCGTGGGCGCCGAGGTGTTCCAGTCGGGTGACGGCCCGAGGCCGATCAGGGGCAAGACCGACAGTGAAGGCCGGTTCCAGGTTCCGGGCGTGCCCAATACGCCTGCATTCCTTTTTGTCGCCAAGGAGGGCTACCACTTTCTGGGACGGAGAGTCGATTCTCAAGATCAGTCATTGGAGTTCACCCTTCGCCGGCTCGACGAACGGCCCTCTGCGCCCCTTCATCCGGCGGTTGCCGCGGTGCCTCGCGACGAAGAGCGAGCCATCGCCAGGGCGCTCATCGCCGAGATCCGCAAAGCTCCCGTGCGCGACGGTTCGATGATCGAGCAGTCGCGGATCCCCGAGATTGCCGCCCTGGCGGATCCCGATCGGACCATCGAGATGATCGAGAACCAGGTCCTGACTGCCGGGCCGGGCCTGCTCGCTGCCCTGGCGATCGCCCGGTTCGAGGACGACCCACGGAAGGCTTTAGAGATTCTCGATGCGATCGAACAACCGGACACGGCGGCGATGGCGACCTTGGGACTGTTTGACCGCCTGGGAGAATCGGCCGATCCCGCGTTCCGACGTGAGTTGCTCGACCGAGCCGCACGACAAGCCCTTCGGATCGAGGATTCCGGACAGGCGGCAACCCTGCTGGCACGCATCGCCGACCGTTGGTTTGACCTGGGAGCCGCAGATCACGGCGCACTGGTCGTCCGGAAAGCTCAGGTTCTGGCCAAAAAACCTCGCACGCCGCAATCCCAGGACCCTGTCCACGAGCTGGCACCGGTTCTGGCGCGGATCGACCTCCCCGCGGCGCTGAAGCTGCTGGAAGGCCCGAACATTCAGCCGCAGCAGGTCGAGTCGAGTCGAACCGCGATCGCCCAGCACATCGCGGCGACCGACCCGCGCGAAGCCCGTCGGCTGCTCGGCATGATTGAAGAATTCCGGCGTCAGTCAATCCGCTCCTCCATCTGTGTCAGGATGGCAACGAAGGATCTGGCGGCGGCCCGGTCCCTCGCGGCCGAGGATGGCAACCCGCTGGTCGAGGCCATCCTGCCGGCCATCGCGGCCCGGAGCCGGGCGGAGTCGGATCCCGACAGTGCCCGAACTCTGCTGCGTGAAGCCGTTGAGCGGCTCGGCAGGCTCGGCGACCTCCAGATGTTCCAACCGTCGTCGGCCGTCACGCTGGCCAGGCTTCTGCCGCTCGCGGTCCGGATCGACCCCGACCGCGCTCCGGACTATCTGTGGCTCGCCCTGTCGCGACGGCCCCCGCTCCCGGACCTCTCCGAGTCTCCGGCGATGATCACCCATCTTCGACCGCAGTACCTTGACCGGGCCAGACTCGCGGTCCTGGTGTCGCGTTATGACCAGAGGGCAGCGGAGGCTGTCTTCGCACCGGTGGCTGACCAGCTCTCGCGGTTGTTCGACGAAGGCTGGGGGTTGGGAAGCGAGGGCAATGGGCTCTTCCAGGCCGCGGGGATGGTCAATGCCCGGGTTGCCCGGAACCTGCTAGACAGCCTGCCCGATGATCCGCCACCTCCGGAGAATCCGCCGGGCGTGATCCGACCCAACTTCCACCGCGATAGCAAGGCACTGGCCCGCATCGCACTGGCCGAGATCCTGGCTTTGCCACCCGCTCTTCGCGTCGGCCAGTTGTTTTCACCCAGCGGCATGGACTGGTTCGGAGACTTCTAGCGAGCACGGTTCATCGTGGAGGAACTTCACCATGCCACGCGTCGAGCGAACAGCCAACATCACTTGGAATGTCGCGATTCCGGTCTTGCTCATCGTGGTTATTGGCGGCTGCATGTTTGCCCGGGCCGAAGAGCAAGCGTTTCCAGCACCTCCGCGCCAGACCGAGCCCTGGACCCCGCCACCGACAGGCCTTCCGAAGTTCCTCGTCTCCGCCACCGCCACGCTCTGCAAGCAGGGACTTGCCGACCCGCGCGGTTGCGACTACCGGGCCATTGCAATCCTGGTCGGTGGAGTCTGGGGAGGGAAAGCGAGCGAGGTCAAGACAGGCGGCTGGGTCTTCCCGGCACCGGATGGCAAGAAGCCTCGTCACGCAATCGCCTGGAGCGGCCTGGTTTACCCGCTCGCCGGGGAGCCTGGACCGGCCGACCTCGACGCCGACGTCCGGGCTCTCACAAGTATCGCGGAGTCAGGACGGGCGGAGGAGACCCGAAGTAAATCACCGATTTCTCATGTGAACTTCAATGGATTCGGAACGAATCACGAGGAGTCTTCGGTCGCCGTCAAGTCACTCCACCCGATCAAGATTTGCTTGCTGCTCCGGCTTGGCCGGGCCGATCTTGCCGAGGCGGTCTGGGCGGCAGGGACCGGGCGGCCCGTCAGTCCCAACCCGGCGGCGACTGGTCCGAAGCTCAATCTGAACTCCTACGGAATCTCCTACCTGAGCCTTGCCACCGACCTGGCCTGGTATCGCTTCGACCGGGCCATCTGCGCCCACATGCGGGGCGACGACCCCACCGCCCTTGCCGAGGTCCGGGCACTCGACGCGCTGGCCCTGGCCGTGGATGAGAAGGCCGAGGCCATGGGCTTTGCCCGGCCCAATCGGCAGGTTCCGGCCGGCCAGGTGCCGCCCTACATGGATTTCTTGAATCAGTTACCCGAGTTCCGGGACGACCAGGAGAGGCGTGCGCGCGAGCGGGGCAACCCGCCGCCCCCCGTTCAGGGCGAAGGCCGGCAAGCCCGGGTCGCGGAGCTGATCCGCCAGCTTGACCAGGTTGATGCCCGCCAGTGGGGGCAGCCCGGGGGAGTGGTCCTGGGCGAATCGCCGATTGTCAAGAACCTGATCGCTGAGGGCGACGACGCCGTCGAGCCGCTGATCCGGGCTTTCCGGTTCGACGACCGCCTGACCCGCTCGGTCGGGTTCCATCGCGATTTCTTCCGGAATCGGGTCATCCTGCGGGTGGACCAGGCTGCGTACACCGCGCTCACGGGAATCCTTCGAACGACCAATTTTGCTCCGCCCGAAGCGAATCAGGATGTCCCCAGACCGTTGAACCGCGAACAACTGGCCAATCAGATCCAGGCCTACTGGGAGAAGAACCGGGCGATCCCGGTCGTGGAGCGCTGGTACCGCACGCTGGCTGATGACGATGCCGGCGACGCGGCCTGGCTGGAGGCCGCGGGCAATATCGTCCAGCCCGAGAATGTGCGGATCATTCCCGGCGGCGGTGCGTTCACTCTGACCGAGACAAGCCCGGTGAAGCCGGGTGCGCAGCCGAGGTTCCGGGGCGAATCGCTCCGCGAGAATCACGAGCCGACTGTCACCGCGCTCCTGGCCCGGCGCGTCGAGTCGATGATGAAGACCACCGAAGGCCAGCGATTCGAGCTGCTCGACCCCTGCCGGATGGCCGCGACCCTCGCAGCATGGGATCCGGCCGCGGCCGTGCCAACACTCCGCGAGCTGACGCGTGTCTGCCGCGTGCGCTACGCCCGGCCCAACAACGGCCACGACTGGACCAACCAGAACCTGGCCGTCTCGATCGCCCGGTTCACCATGGCCCGCGACAAGGCCGGCGACTCCGAGGCGGCCCGCGAGTACGCGGAATGGATTCGGACGACTTCGCCCGAATGGCTGGATCACAACGTCCAGGCCGTGCTCGAGCCGCTGCACCGTAAGCCTGACGACCCGACACTCGCCGCCGCCGCGGCCTGGCTCTTCGGCGACCCGCAATCTCCCTGGATTCCCCTCATCGGCCGCAAGGGATCACGGGCGAACTATCATGTCGCGGCGCTGATCGCGTCCCCCATGGTGGAGGTCCCAGCGTTCCGCAAGATGCTCCTGGCAGCTCTCGACGACCGCTCACCCATTGGCACGGCCAGGATCGTCGATAATGGTACGGTGAGCGTCGAGACCGAGGGTTTCTCCCTGGGCCGGAGTGCGCCGAATGATGATCAGGATCCCCCGGCCAAGGGCACCAGCGTCCCGATGCGGAAGTGCGACCTTTACGCCTCTCAGCTTTCCACGCTTCCGGGCGCCCCGCCTTTAACCCCTGCTGGCCCGAGCCAAGACGTGACGACGGCTTGGCGGCGATGATCGACTTCTTGAATCGCAAAGGCAATCGATAGCTTGTCAGCCTCCATGAGTCGGTCTCCGGCCTCCTGCATGCCCGGATCGCAGGGCTTCCAGCGCGTTGCGTTCCTGGGCGGTCAGCTCACGCCACTCGCCGGGCGTCAGGTCGCCGAGCACGATCGGGCCGATGGCGACGCGCACCAGGCGGCAGGGTCGGAAAGCCCAGGGCCGCGGTCATGCGGCGGATTTGGCGATTGCGGCCCTCGCGCAGCGTCAGGCGAAGCCACGCCGTGGGCACGTTCTTGCGGAAGCGAATGGGAACCGGACGGGCGGGCAGCGAGGGCTCGGAGACCAGCAGCTCTACCTCGGCGGGACGGGTCATTCCATCTGCGAGCACAACTCCACGCCGGAGCGATTGCAGGGCCGCCGGATCGGGAATCCGCTCGACCTGCACGAGGTACGTTCTGGGGTGCTCGAATCGCGGGTCGGTCAAACGATGGGCCAGGGGACCGTCGTCGGTGAGCAAGAGCAGCCCCTCGCTATCGCGATCGAGGCGGCCAACCGGATAGACCCCGGGTATGGGAAGATAATCCTTGAGCGTCGGCCTTGCTTCCGCGTCGGTGAACTGGCAGAGGACATCGTAGGGCTTGAACAGTGCGAGATAACGTCGCGGAAAGGACCGGGCCACGATCAGCTTCCCTCCGGCGTCTTGACGCGGAACTCCCGGACGCTGAACAGCCATGCCCCCAGCAGGGCGAGTACCGAACCGACACTGATCAGCGTCAGCAGACATGTTGCGACACCGGGTGCCTTTTCCAGATCCATCCCCCAATCGCTGACCCGCAAGTTCAACCAGCGAACACAGAGAGTGCGCACATAGTACATCACAGTGACATGGCGAATCATGAAGTCGATGTTTGCGACCACACCCTCGAACACGATGATGTAGGCCACTCCCACAATGAGTGACCGGCGCGTTAGCAAGCTCAGCCCGCCGAAAAACGCAGTGTAGGCGTAGAGGCTGAGCGACAGGATCACGGCGAGGATGCCCGC
Source organism: uncultured Planctomycetaceae bacterium (assembly GCA_963797295.1). Lineage (GTDB taxonomy): Bacteria > Planctomycetota > Planctomycetia > Isosphaerales > Isosphaeraceae > Aquisphaera. Next base: position 494,127 of record CAWCPP010000040.1, on the reverse strand, counting down.
CCTTTGAAGCAGCGCCCCGGGGGCCAGCGCTCCGGTGCCCCAGTAGACGGCCGCCAGCGACGCCGTGGTGAAAACCGCGTTCAGCAGCGAGATGACCAGCCAGGTCCCGGCGAGCTTCACCAGGTAAATCAGCCAGCGGGGAATCGGCCGAATCAAGAGATACGTCAATGTTTGCTCCTCGACATCATCCTGGACCATCCCCGACGAAAAGAGCAGGGCGGCCAGCGGCAGGAATGCATTCGGAATCAGGCCGAAGATCACGACCGCCTCGACGTCGTCGAGCTGGTAGGGGTCCTGAAAACGATGGGCGAGGACCGCGAAGAGGATCGGTACGGCAAAAAGCACACACAGAATCAGCAGCCGCCGACCGCGGAGCTGGCGGGAGGCGGTGATGTTCAAGAGCGACACCAGCGCGGAGAACGGAACACGACGCGAGAGTGGGACCGGCCATTCCAGATTCGTGGGCAAATCGGCTGCGTCCGATGCAATAGAATTCATGGGTTTACCAGGTATTTGAACACGGCTTCCAGGTGGTCATCGTCGGAATAGACTTCCTCGATCGGGGTATCGCTCTCGAGAGCCAGCCCGGGCAGGCGGCCGTAGAACCGGTCGGGGGCCCGGGTCTCGATCACGATCGCGCCGTCGTCGCGGCGAAGCTCGACGCCCACGACATCGTCCCAGCGCACGAGCTTGGCGGCCAAAGCACGCGAGTCGGGGCAGCGAAGCACGATCCGGTGGGGATGGGCGTCGATCAGGTCGCGAACCTGGCGGACATCGCCGAAAGCGACCAGCCGCCCGCGGTTCATGAGCACGATCTGCCTGGTGAATGCCTGCACTTCGTGGAGCACATGGCTCGAAACCACAATCGTCCTGCCCGAGCGGCCCAGCTCCAGGATCAGATCGATCAACTCGTGGCGGGCGACCGGATCGGTGCCGGTGAGTGGTTCGTCCAGAAAGAGCACGCGCGGGTCGTGCACCAGCGCCTGGGCCAGCTTGGTCCGCTGTCGCATTCCCTTGGAGTAGCCGCGCACCGGTCGATCGGCGTGCTCGGTCATCCGAACCTGTTCGAGCACCCGCTCGGCCGCTTCCTGCGATCCCCGCCGGCCCAGGCCCGCGAGCAAGGCACTCGAGGTCAGGAACTCGCGCCCGGTCATCCACTCGAAGAACGCGTCCTGCTCGGGACACAGGCCGATCAACCGATTCAATCCCGCATTGTTCCAGGGTCGATGCCCGAGCACCCGAACCTCACCCTGGCTGGGCCGAAGTTGACCGGTCGCCAGTTGCAGCAGCGTACTCTTCCCCGCGCCGTTGGGCCCGAGCAGCCCGGTCACTCCCGCCGCCATACTCAGCGACAGGTTGTTGACGCCGATCACCTGGCCGTACCACTTGGACACGGAGTGAAACTCGACGTCCGCGGGCTTCTGGCTGACGTGATCCGGCCCAATCTCTTGGAGTGTAGTTGCCATGAATTGTTTATGCAATCAGAGGAGAAATCGAGGCCGTGCAACGGATCACCAACGCCGGAAGTTCAGGCCATCTGTCATTCTGCCATTTCGCCATCTGCACGCGCCGCTTTCATCGCAATCGATCCAGCGATCGAACACGGGTAGCCAGCGTGCACAAGGAGAGAATACCCAGGCCGGCGAGAACGGCCGCGGACCATTGCCAGGGGTACTTCGCCGTCTGCGATGTCCCCCGTGGTGCCGCTGGCGGTTTTCCGCTCTCGGATGGAGGGCTCGGGGAAGCGGGCGGTGGTACAACAACACTGAATCTGGGGCGGCCGGGCCGGCGCCCGAAAAAGCTGGGACGGGACGCCTGGCGAAGCTGATCCTGGCCGGCCTGGAAGAGCCCCGTGATCTTGTCCCACGCGGTCTGCGAGTCGAGCATGGCGTCGCGCATCCGGGTGAGGTTTCCCGTGTACGAGAGCAACGGACACCATTCTTTATGGATCGTCCGGTCCAGAACCGACGAGGCGACGCCGCTGACCACCCAGAACCCGATCCAGAGCGCACCCACGAACCGTGAGTTGCGCGAGAGCGACGAGATGGCCAGCATCAGCGAGCCCGCCGACAGCACGACCACCGTGCCGTAAGCTAGAGAGGCCACAAGCACGCGCCAGGTATCCTTGAACACCAGAGGATCGAGGCTGAAAGCGATCCCGATTCCGAAGGCCAGCAGCACCGGCACGACCATGATTGCCCCGAGATAGACGCCGATCACGCCGAGCTTCCCGGCGAAGTAATCGAGCCGCCGCACCGGCCGTGCGAAGTAAAGGGGCATCGCGTTGAACCGGAGGTCCTGGCTGATCAACTCGGGTCCGACCAGCAGCACGAGCGCCATCGCAAAGAAGAGCTGGACATCGAGAAACTGGTTGAACGCGAGCGTCCAGAACGTGGTTCGATAACCTCGAGGCCCCGCGCGAAGCTCCTCGGGCAGCCCCTGGAAAAGGAAAAGCAGCGGCGTCAACAGGCTGGATTTCTGCTCGAAAAGGCCCCAGAGCATGAGAAACCCGGAGAGGATCAAGGCCGGCAGACACGCGCCGATGAGCAGCAACCAGACCCAGCGATTCTTGGACTGGGCGCGGGCACCCTGTCGGGTGATCGTCAGCCAGCGCCAGGCATGACTGCACAGCCGGCCGTTCCAATGTTGATATCCCTGGTCGAGGATCGGCATCAGTTTTTTTCCGCCAAGGCGCTGAGGAAGATTTCTTCGAGAGTGCTCCGTCGAGGCCGCAGAGCACGCACCTGCTCTCCGCTCTCTTCGGCCGTTTCCCAGAGGACCGCGCGACTCGTTCCCTCGGGAAGCTCCACCAGGAGATGGTCGTCCGTCGGCGCCGCGTTGATGCCGCGGGCTGCCAGCAGGCCGGCGAACGTGAGTGGATCGCCCTTGACCCGCACCTCGAACTGACGATCGTGCGCCTGCTTGAGCGCTGCGATGCGGCCCTGGGCCAGCAGCCGGCCCCGCCCGAGAACGACGACATCTTCGCAAACCGCTTCCACGTCGGGAAGGAGATGGCTCGAGAAGATCAGGCTCATTCCCTTGGCGTGCGAGAGGTCACGCGCCAGGGCCAGGATATCGTCGCGGCCGGCCGGATCCATGCCGTTCGTCGGCTCGTCCAGGATCAGCAGCCGCGGGTCGTGCACGATCGCCGAAGCGATCTTGAGCCGCTGCTTCATTCCCGTCGAGTACGATTCGACGCGACGATACCGCGCTTCTCCCAGGCCAACGTAGTCGAGCACTTCATGAGCCCGCTGAAGCGCATCGTGCGATTGCATTCCGACAAGCTCTCCCGCATAGGCGACGAATTGCACGCCCACGACCGCGGGGAACAGGCATTCATCCTCGGGAACAAAACCGACTGCCTGGCAGATGTCCATCCGCGCGTTGCGAATATCCATCCCCAGAACACGGCCCGAGCCGGCATCAAGAGCGATCAGTCCGAGCAAGCTGCGGATCATGGTCGTCTTGCCGGCCCCGTTGGGACCAAGCAGACCGATCGAACCTTCCGGTATCGAGACCGACAACCCGTGCAGGGCCGTGATCTTGCCGTAAGTCTTCGTCACGCCATCCAGTTCGATGAGCATCGTGAATTCCGTGGACCGCTAGTCTCGTTCCCGGCCTGCCTGAATCGACGGGCCGCCAACCTTGGCTCTTGCCTTGGTGGCTATAAAGTAACAGATTCGTCCCGGAAACGTACCCGGGCGCGGCCTTAGTACAGGAGCTTCACCATGAACACGTCGCACCGTCATATTTCTTCGAACCCTTCCCTGGCCCTGATGACGCTGCTGGTCATAGCCGGTTGCCATAACCCCGCCGACGATGTCGCCGGAGCGAAAGTCGCCCCGGGAGCGACCCAAACAGCCAATTATCCAAAGGCTCCGACATCATCGGAGGTTCCCAAAGACTCGATTCCGCTGCATATCAGCTCGGAGACTTCCAAGATCGAATTCGTCGGCTCGAAGGTGACGGGCAGCCATAACGGCGGCTTCAAACAATTCGAAGGCATCTGGAACCTTGTCCCGGAGAAACCCGAGTCCAGCAAGCTGAGTGCCGACATCGCCATGGATTCGGTATGGGCCGATGCGGACAAACTGACCGGCCATCTGAAGTCTCCCGACTTCTTTGACGTCGCAAAGTATCCCAAGTCCACTTTTGAATCCACCGACATCAAACCCGGCAGCAGCGACGCCAAGGCCAAGGACGCAACCCACACGGTGACCGGCAACCTCACCATCCACGGTGTGACAAAGTCGATCCAGTTTCCGGCCAGGATTACCGTGAGCCCTGACTCCGCCAGCCTGGACAGCGAGTTCTTCCTCAACCGGAAAGATTTTGGAATCAACTACCCGGGGATGGCCAACGACCTGATCCGCGACGAGGTCGTCCTCAAACTCGCCATCCGCGCGGCCAAGAAGTCGTGATTTGAGAGCCGAAACAGGGCCGATGAACACGTCGGCCCAAGTATTCATCTGGACAGTAGCGTCTCATCGTGTTATCCTCCCAGCGGTAAAGGCATTTCGGAAGGAAGTGCCCGATATTGGCCGTGACCTGACTCGCTGTCCCTTGAAACGACCATGGTCTCGCTATGAACCAGGGCGATCGTCTGCCGCCAAGAGGCCGCGGGGCGGGGTTCAATCCGCCCAACCGGTTCGAGAGCAGCCATCACGAGCTGGATCTCGAGCAGGTGGAGGACGATGCCGACTACCTCGCGGCGCTCGGGCGCCCGCCCACCGAGTTCCTGCCTGATCGATCACGAAGCCTGATCTGCACGAACGACAGCCCGGACGTCGGCTTTGAGGTGAGCCTGAACCCGTATCGGGGATGTGAACATGGCTGTATTTATTGTTACGCACGCCCGACGCATGAATACCTGGGGTTTTCGGCGGGGCTCGACTTCGAGACAAAGATCCTGGTCAAGCACGACGCGCCGGAGCTATTGCGGCGTGAGCTGATGGCGCCGGGATGGAAGCCGCGGGTGCTCGGCTTCAGCGGTGTGACCGATCTCTATCAGCCTGTCGAGCGGCGGCTGCGGCTGACCAGGCGCTGCCTGGAAGTTCTCGCCGAGTTTCGCCAGGGCGTGACCATCGTCACCAAGAACCGGCTGGTGACCCGAGACATTGACCTGCTGGTTGATCTGTCCAGCCACCGGGCCGCCGGTGTCATGCTCTCGATCACGACGCTCGACGCCGAGCTGGCCGGCCAGCTCGAGCCGCGGACCAGCCGGCCGGCCGCAAAACTGGAAGCCATTCGTACCCTGACGGCGGCCGGCATCCCGACCGGAGTCATGATCGCCCCGGTGATTCCCGGGCTGACGGAACACGAGATCCCCGCGATCCTCGAAGCCGCCGCGCAGGCTGGTGCCACGCATGCCAGCTATGTCCTGCTCCGCCTGCCTCTGGCCGTGGCGGGGCTTTTCGAGGAGTGGCTTGACCGTCATCGCCCGGCCGCCAAAGAAAAGGTCCTGGGCCGCATCCGAGCCACCCGTGACGGCCGGCTCAATGACTCGCGGTTCGGTGTCCGGATGCGCGGCGAGGGCCCGATCGCCGACCTCATCCGCCAGGTCTTCCATGTCCACTCGGTCAGGCTTGGCCTGAACCAGAGACCTTGGCCGGTGACTGCCGAGGCATTTGCTCGGCCGAGCCTCGGGAATCAAGAACGGCAGCTACGGCTGTTCGAGTGAAGCTCAACCAGGCGCCGCGACAGCCACTTCGCGCTTTTCTTGCGAGACATCTTGATTACCATCACTAACTGTATTAAGATGCTTAGTACAGTTAATCAAGGTGCCCCATGCAATATGAAATCAACAGCGCGAGCCGCCTGCCGATTTACCAGCAACTGGTGCAGCAGGTGCGCGAGGCGGTCGCTCGCGGAGACCTGAAGCCCGACGAGCAGTTGCCCTCGGTGCGTCAGCTCTCGCGCGATCTGGTGATCAATCCCAACACGGTTGCCCGAGCCTATACCGAGCTCGAGCGCGACGGGTTGCTCAACAATCGTCCGGGACGCGGCGTGTTCGTCGCCGAGCCGAAAGGCGAACTGACCAGGGATGCACGGCGGCGGCGGTTGCTGGAAGTTCTCGACAGGTTTCTCACGGAAGCCGTGCACCTGGCGTTTTCCGAGGAAGAAGTCTTGCGGCTCGTGGCGACCCGATCGCGCCAGTTTCAGTGGAACCCGGCAAAGGCGGGCTCGAAATGAGCGGAAAGGTGACCTGATGACACACGCCATCGTCACGGAGCGGCTCACGAAGTATTACGGATCGCGATGCGTGGTGAACTGCCTGAACCTGCGGGTCCCTGCCGGCACAGTCTACGGCTTCCTGGGTCGCAACGGCGCCGGCAAGTCGACAACCATCAAGATGCTGATGGGGATGGTTCAACCCAGCTCGGGCAGTGTCGAGCTTCTCGGCCACGAGACCGCCAGCTTGCCGCCCGAGGTACGCGGTCGCATCGCGTATCTGGCGGAGGGGCATCCGCTCTACGGCTGGATGACCGTCGCCGAAGCGGTGCGGTTTGCCCGTTCGTTTCATCCCGCTGACTGGAACCAAGGGCTGCTCGACCAGATCCTCGACCACTTCGATCTCCCGCTCCGGGCGAAGCTTCGTCGACTGTCGAACGGCCAGCGAGCCAACGTGGCCCTGGCTCTGGCGATCGCACCCGATCCCGACCTGCTCATCCTCGACGATCCCACGCTGGGCCTGGATACGGTCGCCCGCCGCGATTTCCTGATGTCGATGGTGCACCTGGTTCAGCGTCAGGGGCGGACGATCCTGTTCAGCTCACATATCCTGGCCGACGTCGAGCGCGTCGCCGATCGGATCGGCATCCTGGTCGACGGCGTGTTGCGCGTCGACTGCCCCACCGAACACTTCAAGCAAAGTGTATGCAAGGTTGTGCTCGAGTTTCCGGGTCAGCCGCCCGCATTCCCTGGCTGTCCGGGACTGGTTCAGGCGTGGGAAGTGGGTCACCGTCTCGAGCTTGTCATTGTCGATCTTCGGGCCGGAGCAGCAGCAGGTAATCGAATCGCTCTCGCCGCTTTCCTGGGACATCGTGGGGCTGAACCTCGAGGACGCCTTTGTCGCCTACACGCGCGGCCCCAAACGGTCGTTGCCGGTATTCGGTGAGGTATCGACGGAAAACCCACAAATCAACAGCGATCGAGGAGCCGCATGATCATGATCACGCGCCGCTATTCCTTCCTGCGTCAGCTTGCCTGGGCGGTGACCCTGGCCGCCGGATTCGGCACGGCCTGGTTCATGATCACGCTCTTTATCGGCACCTCGACCCAGCAGCCCTGGCGTGGGGGGGAAACTCTCGTGGTCAGGTCGGACGGCACGCTCCTTATCCAGAGCTACGAGCTCAACAATCTTTTGCAATTGAACATTCGCGACCTCGAAGGCCGGAAACAGGACGCCCCGGGCATCAACGGTCGGATTGCGCCCGTGTACATGTCCGGCGAGCTTCCAGGAACGGGCTATTTCTCCCAGCGGCCAGGATGGGATGAGAAGCTGTTTTCCTTTGTGAATGAGCAAGAGCCCAACGTCAACTGGTTCTTCGTGCGCGACGACACGTCGGTCGGGGCGGGTTACTTTGTCGCCTACGATCGCACGAACAGTCAACGGCTTGGTTTCCTTGGTCTTTCCGGTTTTCGCGACGATCCGGTGCCGAAATCTGAGTGGATCCCCGCGCAAGGGGAAATCAATAGCTCGGTTCCCCAGACGATCTATTCGGGGCACAGCCAGTCGTACTCGACCGTGCGCTGGGACGTGCCACCGCGATGGGTGTACGTGCCATCCGGAACAGTTCTGCGCAAGGTGGACCTCGCAGCGCGGACCGTCACGACCATTCTGGAAACTCCGGAACCGATCGTGTCGGTGGGCGTTCCGACGCTTGCCTCCTGGTCGGTTGCCCATCCCACGAAAGAACAGCCCATCCTGGCGCGGACAATGCATCAGATCCAGGTACTGGATCAGAGCGGCCATCTTATCAAGACATTTTCAATCCCATCCGAGGTGGACCCGAGAAGCTCGGTGGAATGGTACGCAATGGAAAAAGGCGACGTGATCGCCGTCTTTCACAATGATCTGGTGTACCGGATCGGTGGCGATGGCGCGGTCCAGAATCATTTCAAGATCGAGCTGCAAGCCGGATCGTCTGGTCTGGACCAGCAGACTCAGGCGTCCGTTCTCACCCTGGGCGTTCCGTCGCCGGCGGTGCTCCTGGGTATCGGTCTCCTGGTCGATCTCCAGGCCAACCCGACTCGAACTGTTTACACTCGGGTCCAGTCCCTGCTCAAGGAGTTCTGGCCGATATTCACTGCGGTGGAGATGTTGTCGTTGATCCTCGCGGTCATGGCCTGGCGGCGAAGTCGCGCGTTCGGCTTTCCGCGCAACGAGCAGATCACCTGGGCCGCATTTGTACTGCTCTTCGGATTACCGGCTTACGCCGGCTTTCGACTTTATCGGCGCTGGCCGACTCGACTGCCGTGTCCCGATTGCCATGTTCGGGTCCCCCGCGATCGAGGGGCGTGCGTGGAGTGCGGAAAACGCTTCCCGGATCCGGGTCTCAAGGGTATCGAGATCTTTGCTTGACTTCACGACAAGCAATTCTGGAGGTTCACGTCATGGTCCTGGCAATCGTGAGAAAAGAAATGCGTGAAAGCTGGTTATTCGCCGTTCTCGCGCTGGGACTGTATGGCATATACCTCTGCAAGCTGACAGGGAAATCGACGACCCTGCTAGGTCACCTGGTCTGGTGGTTACCCGGGATGAATGTGGAGATGCCCGAGGTTCCGTTTGTCGAGGGTAATTTCACGACCATCCTCTTCTTCATAGGAGCTGTGCTGGCGATCGCCCTGGGGTTCCGCCAGTCGGCCTGGGAGCCGAGCCAGGGCACTGCACTCTATCTGTTGCACCTTCCACTGACACGCCGATCGCTGTTCTTGACCAAGATGTTCGCGGGGATCGGTCTTTTGCTCGTGAGCACGCTGTTTCCAATTCTGACTTATGCAATCTGGGCCGCGCTGCCGGGAACGCATCCCGGTCCGTTCGAATGGTCGATGACCGTGCCGTCATTTCAAGTCTGGCTGCTCCTGCCGATCTTTTATCTCGGAGCCTTCGCCAGTGGTATTCGCCCGGCTCGCTGGTACGGCTCACGGCTGCTCCCCCTCCTTTCGGTCGCACTCGCCGGGACCATCCTGGCGATGCTGTCGCCATGGTGGCTGATCGCAGCCCCGATGCTCTTGCTCGTGGCGCTGGTGCTGGTCAGCGATATCCTCTGGGAAGCAGAAACCCGGGATTATTGATCGAGCCGTAGAATCCCCGCCTCTACCGCAGATTCCCAGTCTTAGGGTACAACAAAGGCAGTTGTGTCCTGATTCGTCGATGACGGACGCTCACAGCGAGAGCTTCAAGAACTCAATTCCTGCGCCGAATACTTCCAGGTTCGGCGACCCGGTAAAGGAAAAGCCGGGCGACGATTTTCCCGCAACCACTGACATGGAGAGGATCACCCCATGAGCAAGAGTACGCGTTGGATCATCCAGCCGGCGATCGCAATGCTGGCTGGCCTTCTGGTCGTCGCAAGTGCCACCGCCCAGGATAAACCCAAGGATACCGCAAACAAACCGGCCCAGGCCGCTGAGGCCGCTGGCGCCAAGGACACGAAGAAGGCACCCGAGCAGCCCAAGCCGAAGGTTGCCGTTTTCCGTATGGCAGGGCCGGTAGGAGAGACGCCCAAGGAAGAAACATTCAACTTCGGCGGAGAGACCGGCATCTCACTGGAGACATTGGTTTCTCGCATGGACAAGGCTGCCAAGGACAGCGCGGTCAAGGCGGTCGTGATCCTGCTCGACCAGGCAACCATTGGCGTAGCCCAGGTGGAGGAGCTGAGGCAGGCCATCGCTCGCCTGCGCCGGCGGGCAAGGATGTGATTGCCCACACCGACACGATCACCGGCCTGGGCCAGTATGCCTTGCTCACGGCGGCGGCGCACCTGAGCGTCGTTCCCACGGCCGATATCTGGGTCACGGGCATCTTCGGAGAGGCGCCTTATCTCCATCGCATGCTCGAGAAGATCGGCGTCCAACCCGATTTCCTGACCTGCGGCGATTACAAGAGTGCCGCCGAGATTTTCATGCGCGAGGGCCCGAGCAAAGAAGCAGAGGCCATGCAGAACTGGCTGCTCGACAGTCTTTACGAGACGCAGGTGAAGCGGATCGCCGCCAGCCGCAAGGTGAGCCCGGAACTGGTGAAGGCCTGGATTGACAGCGGCCCCCACTCCGCCGAGAAGGCCAAGGAACTGGGCATGGTGGACGCCGTCGAGCATCGCCAGGAACTGGAAAAACGGCTCAAGCAACAGTTCGGCCCGGATGTCGTCTTCGATCGCAAGTACGGCAGCAAGGCCGAGCCCAAGCTTGACGCCTCATCGCCTTTCGGCCTGTTCAAGTTCTGGGGTGAATTGCTGGGCGCTTCCCGTCCCTCGGAATCGAAAAAGCCTGCCATCGGGATCGTCTATGTCGAGGGCCCGATCACCCTGGGTGGACAGGCCGCCTCGCTGTTCCAGGATCAAGCCGCGACCAGTTCGTCGATTCGCAAAGCACTGAACTCGGCTGCGGACGACGACACCATCAAGGCGGTGGTGCTGCGCGTCGATTCGCCGGGCGGTTCGGCACTGGCCAGCGAGATCATTCTCGATGCCACCCGCCGGGTAAAAGCCAAGAAGCCGTTCACCGTGTCGATGGGAAATGTTGCCGGCAGCGGCGGCTATTACGTAGCTTGCGGCGCTGATACGATCTTCGCTGACGATGCGACCATCACCGGCTCGATCGGGGTCGTCGGTGGCAAGCTGTCAACCAGCGGTCTCTTCGACAAGCTGGGCGTCACCTTCAAGTCGTACCGTCGCGGGCAGAACGCGGGGATGCTCGCTTCCGGCGATATCTTCTCGACCGGGGAACGGCTCAAGATGCGGTCGTGGATGGACGAGATCTACGGGGTCTTCAAGGGTCATGTGACGGCGGCTCGCGGCAACCGTCTCAAAAAGCCGATCGACGACCTCGCGGGTGGCCGCGTTTACACCGGCAAGCAAGCCCTCGAGCTCGGCCTGGTGGACCGGTTGGGCACGCTCCACGACGCCATCAAGCACGTCGCCGCCGAGGCCAAGGTGAGCGATTACGATGTCCGGGTCATCCCCAAGCCGAAGACGTTCCTGGAGCAGCTCATGGAAAACGGCGCCGATGGTGATTCGCGCAAAGGGCTGGATGTCATGCAGAAACCAAACCTGCTGGAGCTGGCCCAGCCTTACCTGCGTTCGCTCGACCCCGCGCGGGCGGAACTCGTCCGTAGCGCGCTGGGCCGCCTTGAGCTGATCCACCGTGAGGGAGTGATTCTTATGATGCCCGAGTTGAGCCTGGGGCGTTGAAAAATTGCTTCAACAAGGAGTACGCATTGATGATCAGATCACGACGTTTTCGTTCGGGAGCCATCTTTTTTGCGCTGAGTCTTTGCGTGGCGGCTGCGCCCCGCGCAGGCTCAGCCCCCTGGGCCCACTGGTAGACAACGCACGCCCAACGATGGGCTCAAATCCACCGAGGTCTCGGACGATCACAAGGTCACATTCCGTATTTACGCGCCCAAGGCGAGCGAGGTCTCGGTAGGAGGGGATTTCGCGGAAGGCGGAAAACTGACCAAGGACGAACAGGGCGTCTGGTCCATCACCGTCGGCCCGCTGACGCCCGACTACTACAGCTACACGTTCACCGTGGACGGCGTCCGGACGGTCGACCCCAAGAACGCGATGGTCAAGCCTGGTCTCGGGAGCCTGGACAGCATGTTCCTGGTGCCGGGCAAGGAGGCCGAGTTCGAGACGACGAGGGATGTGCCCCACGGCGAGATCCGTGCGGCGTGGTACCACTCCGGAGTGCTCGACGCGCAGCGTCGATTGCACATTTACACGCCCCCCGGCTACGAAGGCGGCACCGACAAGTACCCCGTCTTCTACCTGCTGCACGGTGCCGGCGACGACGATCAGGGCTGGAGCACGATCGGTCGGGCTGGGTTCATCCTTGACAATCTCCTGGCCGAGAAAAAGGCCAGACCGATGATCGTCGTCATGCCCAATGGCAGTCTTCCCCGGCCGGCGAACATGCCGCGCAACACGCCAGGCGCCACACCGTCTCCCGAGGTCCGGGCCGCGCGAGAGGCGTTCCAGAATCGGTTCACCAATGAGTTACTGAAGGAGATCGTGCCGTTCGTGGAGAAGAACTACCGCGCACTTCCGGGCAAGGACAATCGGGCTCTTGCCGGTCTCTCGATGGGCGGAGGCCAGACTCTGGCGGTATTCAGCACGCATCCCGATCAGTTTGCTTATGTGGGAATCTGAGAGCGCCGGTATCTTTGGCGGCAACGCTGCCGACTGGGAAAAACGGAACTCCGAGTTCCTCGACCACGCCGGAAAGGTCAATGACTCGGTGAAGCTCCTCTCGGTCAATATCGGCGACAAGGACTTCTTGCTCTCCGCTACCAAAAGCTTGCAAGAAGTTCTGGACAAGCACGGCATCAAGCACGAGGTCCACATCAGTGGCGGTGGCCATACCTGGATCAACTGGCGGCACTATCTGAGCGAATTTGCGCCGCGGTTGTTCCAGTAGTTCGAGTTTGCCAGGCGCGGGGAACGAGCAAAGAAAGGCAGCTTTGTATCGGGGCACGCTCTCCGCGCCGAATCTTGAATGACCAGAATAACAGAAGACTTACAAGGAATCGGGGTGAGAGACCGTTATTGGCTCCGTGAGCAGACAGAAACGAGGGGGGCTGATTCATGGCGTTGACATTCCGGTGCGCTTGCGGCAAGAAACTGTCAGTCCGGGATGAAATGGCGGGGCGATCGGTGCGCTGCCCGTCCTGCATGACGGTTCTGAAAGTCCCCGCTCCCCAGCCAGAGCCGGCACTCGAAGTTGAGGATACTTATTCGCTCGTGGAGGCGTCTTCTCAATCGCCGGTGTTCTCCACTTCGGCTGGTTCCGCAATGTCTGGCCAGAAACTCGGCGGCACGGAGCAGAGCGCCTCGCCCGGGCCGGAAATCGCTCGGTCACGGGGTCGCCAGAGTGCGCCGTCGTTCGCGCGAGAAGATCGTCGATCCTCGGTCCGAGAGTATCTCTACCTGGCGTTGTCGCTCGCCCTGATCCCGTTGCTCATGTCGTTCCTGGCGCCCAAGGCCGCCACGATCGAGGATCGTCTCAAGGCGACGATGGATCGTGCCGGGGCTGAAACCATCACCAAGGTAAAGGCTCTCGAAAGTCGCGAGGGCGTCGACCTGGATGACCTGCTCGAGGTCTTGCCCGACGGGAAAATCGACGCGACGGCACACTTGCCCCGCGCGACCTCCGTCCACTGGCTCTATGGGGCAGTAGCGGCAGCCGGTTTCTGGATTTTCACCATGCTTCTCTTCCCTGCCGAGAGGAGGACGCCGCACCACCTCTTGCTGGTCGGTCTCTTCACGGGAACCTGCGGGATCGTGCTCTTGCTCGGTTTCCAGTACGCCGCGGCGGCAACCCAAGGGGTCTGGCTGCGAGGCCGGGGCATCATCACCCTCATCTTCTACATCGTCAAGTTCATCGGCTGGTCGTATGCCTCGGCCGATGACCCGGACTCGAACCTGCTCTTGAGCTTCATCGGCTTCACTTGCGGCGTTGGTCTTTGCGAGGAGCTTTGCAAGGCCTTGCCGCTTCTGTGGCACTATCAGCGCGAACCGAAGCTGGGCTGGCGCGGAGCGGCGACTCTGGGGTCTGGCCTCGGGGGCCGGCTTCGGCCTTGCGGAAGGGATCATGTACTCGTCTCGTTACTATAATGGGATCGCGGGGGCCGATATGTACGTGGTGCGCTTCGTGTCGTGCGCGGCGCTGCACGCGATCTGGACTGCCTCAGTGGGCATCACGATGTGGCGACGGCAAGAGACCATCCAGGGTGATATGGACTGGACCACCTACGCGCAGGCAATCCTCCAGATCCTCGCGGTGCCGATGGTGCTGCACGGTCTGTATGATACACTTCTCAAAAAGGATCTCGATCTCTGGGCGACGGCGGTCGGGCTAGCGACCTTCGCCTGGTTCGTCTTCCAGGTCGAAATGGCGCGCGGCACGGAAACCGAGCCAGAGGACACGAGGCGTGCGGCTCTGGCGTGACCGGCTTCAGGAGGGATTCTCCGATCTTGAGTTGTCGGGCTTCTCACGGCCAGATTGTTACGATTGTTGAAGACTGCGTGTCCGCGTGCCCGCATCCGGAAAAATTGCCATTGGCCGATTCCGCGGATTTCAGTAAAGTTCGGTCGCCTGGTATCCGACAGGGAAAGTCGGAGTCCTGTCACTTCTTCGAAGCTGCTCCCCGTTCTGATCGAGCAATCCTCGGTACGCGGCATTCTTTTCCGCCGTCCACTTTCTTGTCTCGGAGTGTTGAGCCCAGGTCCTGATGCGTGCGTCGTGAGGTCGGTTTTTTCGGCCTGCTCGCGGAGAAGGAAACCTGGTCGCGACACGGGAGGTTCGCCATGCGAAACACCCGTTGGATTCATTCGCTCGGACGCAAGGTCCTGCGAGTCTTCCTGGCCGGCGGGCTGAGCTGCTGCGGCTGGGGTTGTCATCAGCACTACTATTATTACGGAAATCCACCAGGCACCGCCGCAGGCTGTCCTCCCGGGACAGTCACCATGCCTAGCTCCGTGACCACAACCGGCCCGATCTGCGATGTGCCGAGCGACACCGCGACAGCCAGCGCCGGTTCGACGCGCTCGACCACCGTGAGCGATGGTAAGAATTCGCGCGTCGTGGTCAGCACCCCGTCAAACGGCAGCTCATCGCGGTTCGGCTGGAAACCATCCGATCCGGAATCGACACCAGCACTGACCACTGTGGACGGCGCTCTACAATCCACGACGGTCAAGTAGCGTCGGGTTCCCTCATTGCGACGACCTGTCGCGAGATGGTAGCCGATTTGCGCGCGCACGACCTAGAATAGGTGCCTGGAGCGGGCTTTGCAGTTTGCAAGGTTGCTTCGGTACGGTCCCAGAAACGCACCCTCGGTATGGCGCGACGAAACTGGAGTGAAACGCGAGCCCTGGTCACCGGGGCATCGTCGGGATTAGGTCAGGCCCTGGCAACGCATCTTGTCCGTGCCGGGGCGACTGTGCTGCTGACCGGGCGGTCGCCGGATCGTCTGGAGGCAATCGTTGCCAGTTTAAGGAGTGAAGGCCGCGACCCTGCCCGCATGATGACCGTGGCGGTCGATCTGACGGTCGAAGACGACCGTCGCCGGCTCTTCAACCTGGCGCGCGAACATTTTGGCGCACTCGATCTCGTTATCAACAACGCTGGCGTCGGTGCAACCGGGCAGTTCGAGACACACGATCCCACGGTGTTCCGGCGCGTCTTCGAGATCAATGTCTTCGCGATGGCCGAGGTCTGCCGCGAGTCACTACCACTTCTGGCGGCCGGCCGCGATCCCGTGATGGTCACCATGGGTTCGGTCAACGGCCGCCGGGCCTTGCCGGGCCGCTCCGAGTATTCCGCCAGCAAGTTCGCCGTCACGGGGTTCACGGAATCGATTCGAATCGAATGGCGGCGGTTCGGCATTCACGTTCTTCAAGTCAACCCGGGCTTCACCGACACCCCGTTTGATGAACATGCCGTGGTCAACACGGCTCGCGTTTCGGTCAATCATCGGCGCACGATGTCGCCCGACACCGTCGCCCGGGCAACCATGCGCGCCATCGAGCGCCAGCAGCGCCAGATCACTCTCTCATGGCAGGGAAAGCTCTTTGTCCTGACAAGCACTATCGCTCCGCGGCTGGTTGACTGGGGTTTGACACGATGGTTACTCAAACACTTCCCCGATGCGCCCGTATTGCGGAGAAAGCGCCGCGATGAACTTTGAGCCTGGCCCGCCATCACTCTGATCATCGTCCGATCAGGCCAAGCTCCAGGGCTTGCGGTATTCATAGTGCAAGAGCTTGTTGGCCTCATCGCAGTTGATGAACCGTTCGGCCTGGGCATCCCACTGCAGGCGTTTCCTGGTCGCCAGTGCGATATTCGTCAGGTGGGCGAAGGTGGTGGAGCGATGTCCTTCCTCGACGTCGGCGAGGGGCCGCTTCCTGCTCTTGACGTTATCGAGAAAGTCGCGCGCGGCTTGCTGGTCGAGATCGCCATCGGTCGCCTTGACGACCTCGGCCTTGCGTCTTGGCTTGGGATCCTGGAACTGCCCTCCGCGTTCGGGGACGATCTCGTAGCCTCGGTCCGTGCCATAGACTGTGCCCAGCGTGCCTCGCAGCTCGACCTCAGCACCCCGGCCCAGGACCGGCTGACCGTTGGCCTCGAACAGGGCAAATTCCATGAGCATCCCCGAGGCGTGCTCGAAGATTCCCAGGGTGGTATCAGGAACGGTCCGGTCATCATCAACGGCGAACCTGCCGCCGTGCGCCGAGACCGACTCCGGAGCGACTTCGCCGGTCAGCCAGCGCATCAGGTCGAAGTAATGGACGCCCCAGTTCGCCACTTGCGATGAGTAAAGCTGCCTCCAGCGGAACTTGTAAGGCATGATCGTGGACTGGAACGGCCGGGCCGGACGCGGTCCCAGCCAGAGATCCCAGTCCAGGTCGGCCGGCGGCTCGGATTCGGGTGCGTGCCCGATGCCCTGGGTGGCCATGTTGCTGCAATACGAAGCTCGCGCGACCGTGACTTTTCCCAGGACTCCCGAGCGAACCACCTCGGCAAGATGCATATACAGTCGCGATGAACGCCGATGAGTGCCCACCTGGACGATGCGCTCGTGCCGGCGTGCCGCCTCGACCATGGCGCGCCCTTCCACGACCGTCATCGATAAGGGCTTTTCAATATATACATCCTTGCCGGCCTTGCAGGCGGCGATGGTCTGGATGGCGTGCCAGTGGTCGGGCGTGGCGATCACGACCGCGTCGATGTCTGGACGGTCGAGAACGGATCGGAAATCTTTGACCCGAATCACATCGGCCGGTACCTCGGGCATTCTCGGAATGCGCTGGCCCAGGTTGGCGAATCGCGGATCGACCTTGTCATAGGCGGCATTCAAGTAGGGTGCATAGACATCGCAAAGCGCGACAACCTTCGCGTCAGGATGGGCGAGAAACGCCTTCAGGAGCTGGCAGCCGCGGTTGCCTACCCCGATGAAACCCAGCCTGACCTGGTCGGCCGCTCCGAGCATCCCGGCCGGTGCCGTTGTGGGTGCCAGAACTGCACCCGCGACCGCTGCCGTCACCGCGGCCTTCGAGAAATCACGACGGTTGAAATTCGAAGACATGTCTCATGCCTTTCTCCAGCTCCAGCAAGCCGGAACTGCGTGGTGGTAAGCCTCGATGGCTCGCGACGAACCTGGTTCCGATCCGATGCTCTCATCAGAGAGTGCTCGCCGACCGATGTCAATGGTTCCGTGGCTACCGTTGAAATTGCTCGAGCTGTACAATGAAGATGAGTGAGCAGTTGGAGACCGGACGTGAGACACACTTTGCTTCCTGGCTGGATCGTGCTCCTGGCTCTTGCGTGTTCTTCGCCGGATGCACGCGGATCGCAAGCCAGCCCTCCCGGTCAGTCCGGGGGAGCTGCTACCTCTACCGACTTCAAGGTCGTCGTCTGGTACAGCCGCGACCGGCCGCTGGAAACATTCAAATATCAGATCTACGATGTTCGCAAAGGCGAGTACACACCGGCGGTTGACGCATGGCTGCAACTCATGCGCACGAAGTACACGTCCCACTATGTCACGCTTCGTGAAGTGAACCTGGCAGACGAGAAGGGGAAGACCGAAATGCTCAAGGTCGGCGCTGTGGTCAAGCGCGAGCTCGCAGCGGCTGCCGCCATGGAAGGCGTTGTTGTCGGTTACGGGCTTCCTGGATACAAGCTGCCGACGATCGCCACGACAACGACCGTCCCAGTGCCGGCGGGAGTCAGCCGGACCGCTCCACCGGGTGGACTCTATGGTGGCCCGAGTTACTTGAACCCTCCGGGCGCCAGCTTCCCCTTTCCGGTACCATACCCCCGGCCGCATCCGTGAGCAATCGCTTCTTCACTCGAAGAACCGAGCAACCGGAATCCGGAATCCGGGCAGATGCGGATCGGCGGAGAGCTCGTCGCGGACGTTGAAAAGCTCGGGCTCGCTGTCTGGCTTGTGCACCGTGACGGTACGACGATAGGGATCGATGATCCAGATCAGAGCGACCTTCGCGGCCAGATAGCCATCGATCTTCTCGTTGATATCCTCGATGGTGTCGCTGGGGGAGAGAATCTCCACCGCCAAGGTGGGTACGCCGTCGATCAACGTCGAATCTTCGGTCTGTCTCACCATCACCTCGGCACTGATGTATGCGATGTCGATCCCCACGATCGTAACCGGCTCGTGCGTCAGGATCAGACCAGCTTCTCCTCCCACAATTTGGCCCCTGGGCTCGGGCTGCTCATCAAGCCAGTTATCAAGAAACTTCCCCACCCGGATCGTGACACGACTGTGGAAGCGATTCCTCACGGTCATCGGTCGTTCCCTCAATTCCCCGGCGATCAACCAGCGATCGGTACCGTCGTCCGGGAGTGCCAGGAACTCCTCTGCCGTCATCAGTCTGGTAGCCGTGGCCATGTTCAAACTCCCTATCTTCGACGCTGGTATTGCTGTAATCGATTGTAACCGTAAGGGCCTTCCGCGTCCAAACTCAGACACCTGGCGCTCCGGTCTCAGCATCCTCCTGCTCCGCCAGATCCACCGTAAGCAATGTAATGTCGTCCTGGTTAGAGCGTGAATTCGAGAACGCGACGACATCGGCAAGCAAGCTGTCGAGAAGATCAGCGCCACGGCGTCCGGTCAGGATCGCCTTGACCAGCCGTTCTTGCCCGAACATTCCGCCGGGGCCATGTGTTTCTGTTACGCCGTCGGTGTACAGCAGCAGCGAGTCACCGGGACCGAGCGCGGTCGTTGCCTGCTCGCAAGGGATGTCAAAGAGGGCGGAGGACAGGATCGGCCCTGTGGAATCGAGCAAGATCGGCCGCGATGCGCCCGCGCGAATGATCGGCTCAGGATGACCCGCGTTGATGTATCGCAATTCGCCGTGTCTCGGGTCGATGACTGCGCAACAGAGGGTGACAAAGCGGCTGGGGTCGAAGTCGCGGATCCCTTCCTTGACGCGATCGATCACGGCCATCGGCTCGAATCCGTCGACGTGTGACGCCCGGAATGCCGCCTTCACAACTCCGGTCATCATGGCCGCCGACGTCCCATGGCCGACCACGTCAGCAATGAGCACGGCCACTGCTCCGTTGCCGGCCTCGACGTAATCGTATATATCTCCAGCCAGCTCGTTACAGGCAACATACCGCGCGGCGATCGAGAACCCGGGCAGTTTCATAGCGCTCGGAGGCAGCAGGCTGAGCTGGAACTGCCTCGCCTCTTCGAGCTCGCGCTCGACGCGGCGAAGGAATTCCTCGCGCTCTTCGCGGAGCTCACGCAGCTCGAGGCAGCGGTTCACGAGTGCCAGCAAGACGCGCCGGTCGAACGGTTTCTGGATGAAGTAAAACGCTCCCTCGTCGATGGCCCGGATGAGGGTTTCATCGGGCTCCTCGGCGTTGCCGGTCATCAGGATGGCTTCCATGTCAGGCTGGGCGGCCTTGAGGGCCCGGGTGACCTCGAATCCGTTCATCGCCGGAAGCCGGATGTCGACAATCGCCAGGTCAGGCCTTAGCACGCGCGCTTCCTCGATCGCCGCCTCGCCCGACGCCGCGGTGACAACCTGATGGCGGCGTCCCAGGATGCGGCCGACGGCGCGAAGGATTCCGGGGTCGTCGTCAACGATCAAGATACGGGCTCCCTCCGCCTGCGTACTCTTGGTCATCGTCAGGCTCCCACTTGAGGAAGGGGCAAGATCGCACGTGCGCGGGTTCCCGCGCCGGCGCGCTGTCGATCTGGAACTGGCCGCGAAGCTGCGCCACGATCGACCGGCAGATCGCCAGCCCCAGTCCGTGACCATCGGCCTTGGTCGTGAAGAACGGTTCCTGGATTCGAGCCAGGTGTTCCTTGAGTATGCCGCAGCCTGTATCCTCGACGATCAGCTCCAGGGCCTTCTCGCTCGCCGTTGCCCGGATCGACACCCGGTCACCCGGTCCGGTCGCGTCACGGGCGTTGCTGATCAGGTTGAGCAAGAGCTGCTCGACATCCGCCTGGACCGCGATCAAGGGCGGAAGGTCGTCGGGTACATCGAGCGTCAGGTGGACTCCTCGACGCTCGAGTCCCTCACGAAAAATCGCCAGCGCGCCGTCGACGGCATGGCGCAGCGAGACTTCGCTGGGATTGCGTTCCGAACCGCGGGCGAAGTGCACCATCGCGCTGAAGATGCGGCGACAAACCTGGATGGAATTCTCGATCTGTCGAAGATCGGCGGCGGCGACCTCGGGCTCGAGCTGGTTTCCTTGGATCTCTACCCGAAGCTGCTGCACCAGGGGAAGCACCGCCCCGAGGGCGTTATTCACGTCATGGGAAACGCCGCGCGCCAGATCGGCCATCGCGTGCTTCCGCTCGGCGACCAGCACGCGCTGTTCGAGAGTCTCGGCACGGTGGGCATTCTGAAGTGCCACGGCCGCTTGCGGCAAGAACTGGGAAACCAGCTCGAGCTCGTAGCGGCAGAATGCGCCCGGATGTATCGAGGCGATTTTCAAGATTCCGAGCAGGCCGGCACGCGTCGCCAGCGAGGCGCAAAGGATGGCGCCCTCGGGAGGACTGGTGCCGTCCCGGCCAGAACGCTGGTCATAGTCCAGAAGCTCGGCCAGACCCGTCGCATCGGTGCCGGTCCAGTTCTCCCAGCTCTTGCCCCGGCGGTCGAATCCACAGACGAACGGGCGATCGAGCAGCTTGCGCAACGATGGGGCAAGAGGCAGCTTGCGGCCAACATTCTGCCCCTTGGCTTTCTGCCAGGCAATCTGTTCGGCCACGACCTCGAGCGTCCCGGACTCGTCATCGTGGATCAGCAGGGCTGCCGAATGATCGTAGCCAGTAAGCGACCGGATGCCGTGCAGCAGCTCGTAGGCCAGGTGTTTGGGCTGGCTCTGTTCGAGAATCTTGCGATCGACCCGGGCGCGGACCTCGCGGATTCGCTCTTGATCGATCTGGTCGATCAGCTCGTTCGCCACCGAGCCGATCGCCGAGAACGCCTGTCGCGCGTCCCAGTGCAGGCTCTTGCCCGAGGCACGCACCACGAGCGCTCCCCACATTCGCCCATGGCGACGAATCCTCGCCAGCATCAGCTCGGGGGGCACGCGAACCTTCTCACCGCGCAAGAACGACGCCAGCATTGGCCGATCCCACGTCGACTCGTCCGGCACGGAGAGGAGTATCCTCGCTCCCTCGAACCCCGGACCGATCGTGACGATGGCTCCCTCCTCCACTCCGAACAACTCCATGCCCAGCCTGGTCGCGCCCCGGAGCAGCTTCTCGACATCGCGGCCCTCACGATACTGCGTCCGGAACCTCCACAAATGCGGGATCAGGGCGGGCGAGGTCGCACCGCTCACCACCGGATCGAGAACGGGTTCTTCGCCCGGCTCGGCGGGTGCCATCGCCTTTTCCGCTTTTCGGCTTTTCACAAGGGCATCCGAAGGAACTGAAGTTTGACGTGACATCACGATGAGAGGCCATTGCAGCGACCAGCCCTGCTTTGCAGGACCATCGAGCTTCCTCATGTTAAGAAAGCCGTCGCCGAAGATGAAGAGCCTGTTCATGCCGCCCAGCAATCGGCCTTCGTCATCGATGCCATTTCCAGACGAGGGCAGGGGGCCAGCCGTCCTTCCCGCGAAGGCGTTCCAGCCTTTCTGGCCGGGGGCCAGATGCTACGTAATGCTACGGTTTCCCGGGCTCGAGGTGGGCCAGATGGACCGAGATTTTAGCGGAAGTCATTGTCTGTTATAGATTTACTTCCATGCAATGTTCGAGGCGTTTTCTTACTTCGGCCGCGTGGCAAGTTCCTTCAGTTTCTCCGCCAGCATGGTGTCATCGCCCTTCGCGAGTTTCCCGTTCGGATCAATCAGAATGACGGTCCCCAACCCTGGCAGGCCGAATCGCTCCCAGGTCTTGAACGTCGGGTCGAGCAGGACGGGGAACGGCAGGGTCTTGCCGCCCCAGACGTGAGTGACGATTGGCTCCAGGGCCCGATCGAGGTCTGCCATGGACTTCAACTCTCCCTCATAGTCGATGCAAATTGAGAGGATCTCGAACTTGTCACATTGCGCCGCGTGCTCCTCATAGAATTTCATAAGCCGAGGCAAGCCCTTGGTAAGGCAAGGTCGACAGCTCAAGCCCCAGAAATCGAGCAAAACCCACTTGCCTCGAAAGTCGGCGATCCGGGCGTTCTTGCTCATACCGCGCGCGTCCGAGGCGTGCCAGGAAGGCGACGACTCGCCGTAGTGCTGCGTGTAATCGCTCCAGGAGCCCTCAGTCTTCGCCTTCGCTTCCAAGGTCTCGCGGTAGGGTCGATGGGGCACGAATCTCAACTTGCCGAGATCGACGTCGGTCCTATCGGCCTCCAACACGAACGTCTTGTCCGGAACGAGTTCCCCTTCGAATTGCTCCTTGTCGGCAAACTGGCTGTAAGCTTGGAGCGTGTATTTGCCCGGTGGTAAACGGAGTTCAAACCTTGACTCGAATGAGCCGCAACTGACGAGCCGGTTACTGTGCAGCGGACGGGTCGGGTCTTCGGGCAAGTGAACGTACACGTGGGTCCAGCTTGGCTGCTGACCGGGCGCTGGCCCCTCGAACGAACCGCGAACCGTGATCAAAGGGACCAGCCGGATTTCCAGAGGCTCGGCTCCCTCCGTGTTCGGGAGAATGGCGATCCCGCCGTGCCGCCGTGACGGGTCCATCGCCATCACGGCGAAGTACGGGTCCGGATCGTTGATCGAGAACCGGCCATCAGGTCCCGTCCTGGTGGATCGGTCCCCGCCGTTGGGTTCCATCACACCGAGATTCCCCCAGAAAAGCCTGACATTGTCTGCCTTGGTGAAATCGTACGGCTTACCCTCACGATTTGTAGCGGACCCGTTGGCCCTCCAGAAACAGCCCACGGCCGCATCGGCGACCGGTTTCCCCGCTTCATCAATGACCCGCCCGCGGACCACCCGCGGTTCATTCCCACGTGCACCGGTCATGCTGATCAGCAGGACCAGCACCGGACCGTAAATCGGCTGCTTTGTCAGAGCACATCTCATCGGCTGCTCTCCCGGTGGCTCGTGGCAATGAACGGTCACGCTCGTTCTATGACAATTGTAATACAGCGCATCTCGGGATTCCAGCACGATCCCAGACCCCTCTGTCTCTCCCGCTCACGATCGCCGAGTCTGGGGGAGGGCTTCTTCGTCAGTGCAGTCCGCTCAAAGCGCACCCCGCCGATCTTCCCCCGTAGCGTCCGGACGTTCCATCGCTCCATCCGGCACATCTCTGCATAGAAATCCCTCTGGAGCGCATCCTTGAGTGGAACGATCTCGATGAAATGGCTCCGGCTCAATTGTCTCGACAGCGTCGAGACAAACTCTCCGTCCGCGAAGGACTCCGCGAACTTGATCATGCGGAAAAGATTCGGACGTGAATAGCCGCTGCCGAATTCCTCGCTCAGTTGTCTCGACAGCGACGTCCGCCCCTCACCGTCGCGCGTGCAGGTAGCCCCAGACGTAGAGGTTCGGCCACCATCGATCCACGGTGAATTCGTTGATCATGGGATACATGAAGATATCCCAGTAGGCTTCCGGGATCGGCCACTCGTAGGCCGAAGGGACGCACTCCTTGCCGAGGTACCACTTCATGGGCCAGTTCATGCCTTCGTCATTCCAGCGCTCGAAATCGAGGTTGCCGTAAACCGTCAAGCCCTCGGGGGCGGGCTGGCCGGTGCGCCGGGAATCGAGGTGCAGCGGGTGCCGCGTCCAGTTCGTGCCCACGCCGACGGTGTAGGTCATGTTGATCGGGTTGCAGCCCGCCGCGAACTGGGTGGCTTGCACGGCACCCGCAAGATACTTCGCCTTGCCGGTCAGGAAGTTGGCGCGAACCAGGTCGGCGGCATCGGGCGTGCTGTAGAAGCCGATGAACATGGGGCGGTAGCGGTCGGGCGCTGTGATGTTGAACGCATTATCCCTGGCATACTCCAGCGCCTTGTCGGCCTGCGCCTCGATACCCTGAACGGCTTTCTTCTTCAGCTCGGGATCGCCCTTGCCCCTGGGCAGGCGTGCGTAGACGAACGCCGCGTCGTTCTGCACGTGCTGGCCCCAGACGTAGATGTTGGGCTGCTTGTCCTTCAGGCACGAGTCTTCGAGAAAGACGTCGTGCCAGTGGGGGTCGCCCGTGAGGTCGAAAAGGACGATCGCCGCCAGATTGCGCTGGTCCGTCCGTTCCCAGCCCAGTCTGGCCAGCGTGCCGGCGGCCTTGCGACGGGCCCGGTCGGCCTCGGCCCAGTGCATCGCCTTGAGAGCACTATTGCGATAGATTTGGGCGAGCTCTGAATCGTAGCGAGCCAACACCTTGGCA
This sequence comes from uncultured Planctomycetaceae bacterium, assembly GCA_963797295.1. GTDB lineage: Bacteria > Planctomycetota > Planctomycetia > Isosphaerales > Isosphaeraceae > Aquisphaera. The sequence goes on along the minus strand of CAWCPP010000040.1, from coordinate 469,580 downwards.
GCCCGGCCGGCGGCCGCGGCGTAGATCCAGCTCGACGAGGGATCGGCGGCGAACACATACGCGGGCATCGACTGGAGCCAGCTCACCTCGCCATCGATCGGGTCGCCGGGCGATTCGATTCCATAAGAGACTCCGCCGTCGGGCTCTTGCAGACGTCGGAAGCAGTCGACTTCGAAGAGCGCCTCGGTGAGGATGTCGGGGACCTTCGGCGGGCCAGGGGGGATGTTCAGCGTCAGCGCGCTGAACACCTCGGGGAACATGTTGAAGATCTCGAGCTGCGCCAGGGTCACTTGCAGGTGCGTGGCCCGGCGCGGATTCCAGTCGCCGGCATCGTGGTAGCCGCCCCAGGCGCCGGGGACGGGCTGGCCGGTATCCCCTTTCGCCAGCTTGTCGAAGGCCTCGCCGCCGGATTCGAGGACGGAGTAAGTCGATCTCGTCACCCGGACACCGTCGGCGGGATGAAAGTCGCGCGGCTTCTTGAAGGGCGTGTACGGCGGGCCGAGCGCGACGCCGCTCCGCTCGTTGTAAAGGCCCCGCATCTGCGTCACGAACGCCTTCTCCCAGACGTTCAGGCCGATCTCAAACGGGTAGCCGCAGCCGATCCCCTCGACGCAGACGCGATACCGGCCCGGCTTCTGGAATGCCGAAAAATCCATCCGCGCGACCGCCGTCTTGGGGAAGTTCTGCTCGCGAAACATCTTCTCCTTCTGATCGGCTTCAAGAACCGTCTCGACCGAGCCACGATAGCCGATCGCGCCGGTTGTCGCGTCGCGAAGAGTGAACGTCAAGCCGGAGGGATAGGTGTAAGGTCCACCGGTACCGAGCCAGAGCGACAGGAAGGACCGCTTGACCGGATCGTCGGGACGATAGCCGATCTGCTGGGAATGCACGGCCTCGCTCCGCACCGTGGCCGGGTCGCACGCGAACGTGCCGTGCGGCACGCGGAGGTTGAGCGCGCCCAGGTCGTACTCATAGTGCTTGCCGGGCTGGAGTTCCTTGTTCATGACAAGGTAGAGCGTGTGCAACATCGCGAACTGATGGCCCGGCTGCGCCCAGTCGGTCGGCTTGCTCTTGCGATGAATGGCCGTGGGATGCACACCGGACGCGAACGCCGGATCGTCGAGCGATCGGACCGTGAACCGGGCGGGATCTCCGGTAACCTCGTCAAACACCAGAGGATCGCCCACGAGCCGCTCGAACCGGACCAGTTGATCGCGCTTGGGCCCGATCAGCCAGCCGATCTCTTCGCCGCCGCGACTTGAGGATCAACTGCCGGTTCTTGTCGCGGGGCAGACGCTCGTCGCCGGGCTGGGGCTTGTAGGGTTCGAGCGTTCCGGGAATGACCCGGCCGGCCGCGATCTCGATCGCCAGGATGCTTGGCGCGGCCAGGCTGACCCGCTCGACGGCCGGCGAGAGCTCCGTTCGCTTGCCGTACTTCTCCCGGGTCGCGGCTTGCTCCGCGGCGCGGCGGTCATGTTCTTCCCGTTCGCGCCTTGCAGAATCCGCGCGGAAACCGAGGATCTCCGCGTCCGGTTTGATCACGACGATCGCATCGACATCGACATCGAGCGGGCCGTCACCGCTCCAATCGCCGATGAGTTGCCACTGCATGATGTCACAGGTCCGGGGCACTGGTCTTTTCCACGGTCGTCGGCTGCGACAACGATTCTCCATTCCTGGGAGGCACAAGGTGGAACGACGTCGAGGGCGCGGGGAGCGCGAAGTCCCAGTTGCCGGCGCGGTCGCTGGTGTCGCGGAGCAACAGGCGGATCATCTTGCCGGTGTTTTTCGCGCCGGTCCTGAGGGACAATGCGGGACAATCGTCCTCGTGTCCTTTGAGGTTGACCTGGGCGTTACATCCGGCACCGCCACGTGGTGACACGCCCTGGCCGCGGAGCAGTGCGTGGCCGGCGGCGGTCCGCACGCGGCCCTCCCACGAGCCGTAGGCAAAGAGGAGTGGAGCATCGCAGTCCGCAATCGTTGCGGCGGGAGTGATCGGGCCATCAGCGCCAGATTCCCCTGCGACTACGGAAGCAAGCAGTAACGAGATCAAGGAGGTTATCAGGGTCATGGGAAGCGCTTCTCTCAAAAGAGGGAATTGATCCCAGAGGACAATCGTTGTCGTCCTTCGCGGGGCTACGCCGTAGTCACCATGAACGAGGTAACGGAATGGTCAGGCTGGAAAGTCTGACCTACGTGGCGCGGTCATGGCTCTGGGTTTCACCACTCATCGGAGCAGCCTGAATGGATCGGGTCAAGGACCGGGTTCCGGCCGGTGAGAGAATGCGGGAATTGCTCGATTAGTGCAAGGTTGGTATCAGACCGAATGGGAATACTCGAAATTCGCCCGATCCGGTTTTTGGGGAAACGGAGATGTACGGAAGGCCGCTGGCGGTGAACAATCCCGACTTGAATTTGCGTGCGGATCGAACCGGCGCTAATCAAGATGATGAAAAAAACCGGGGAAACGCGCTTGACCATTTTCTGATAATCCACTAGGGTCCGCCCGCCGTGGGTTATCAGACTCTCGGTCGCGTGTTCCACATGGATGTGGTCAGGCGGTTTCGATCGAACGACGCGTCTTGGTTCTCGAGACGGGTCCGGGGGTTCTCCCCGCACGCTGCGCAAGGAGGCAGGCCGATGTGGCGATCCATCTCCGGGGTAACCTGGGTATACAGAACCCTGGTGTTGGTCTTGGTGCTGGTCCAGATCCAGGCGGAAGCCGCGGCTCCGCGAAAAAAGAAGTCCGAGCCCGTGCCGCTCAAGGTCGAGGAGACCGTCGGCGACCTGGCCTTCGTGCTGCAAAGCACGGAGATCAAGGTCATGGGAATCGGACTTGTGACCGGCCTCGAGAACACCGGCGCTGACCCGCCTCCCTCCTGGGAACGCAGCCAGCTCGTCGACGAGATGAGCAAGGCTGGAGTCGAACATTCCAGCAAGCTGCTGAGCAACCCGCAGTTTTCGATGGTGCTCGTGAAGATGACGATTCACGCCGGAGCCAGCCCCAAGGATCGGTTCGACATTGACGTCGAAGTGCCCCCGGGGTGCGCCACCAAGAGCCTGGCCGGCGGCTATCTGATGGCCACGCGGCTGCGCGAGACGCTCCTGGCCGGCGGAGCGCCACGTACCGGGACCGACCTCGCGTTTGCCCAGGGGCCGGTCATGATCGGCAATTCCAAGACCCCGAACGATCCCAAGGTCGGCAGGGTGCTGGGCGGCGGCCGGGTCAAGAAAGAGTCGCCGTACATGCTGGTGATCAAGGAGAACCGGAAGAGTGTCAGAACGGCCACGATCCTCGAAAAAGTCGTCAACGAACGATTCCACCAGAGCGAGGCCGGAGAGCAAAAGGGGGTGGCCACCGCCAAGAGCGACGGTTACCTGGTACTTCGCATCCCGCCGTCGTACCACCAGAACCAGGAGCGGTATTTCCGCGTCGTCCAGCTCTTGCCCATGGTTGACACTCCGGCCCTGCGCGCTCAGCGCACGGCGACCTGGAAAAGGGAATTGCTCGACCCCAAAACGAGCGGAGTGGCCGCACTGAGGCTGGAAGGCGTGGGACCCACAGCCAGCGAAATCTTGCAAGAGGCGCTGAAGAGCCCCAATGACCAGGTGCGGTTCTTCGCGGCCGAGTCGCTGGCCTATCTCGACGATCCTTCCGGAGCCGAAGCCCTTGCCGAGACGGCGATCCACCTGCCCAAGTTCCGGGCCTATGCACTGGCGGCGCTGGCGGCGATGGATCAGAACGCGGCCCACATGAAGCTGCGCAGCCTGATGAATGAGCCGGATAACGAGTTGCGGTACGGGGCCTTCAACGCCCTCCGGACCCTCGACCCTCACGATCCCTCACTGGGCAGAGTGCGCGTGCTTGATGATCCCCAGGCCGAGGACCCCCAGGAAGAGCCCGCCGACGCGATGGCCCTGGCCATGGCCGCCACGGCGCGACGCCCCCGCGCGGACGATCCGTTCGCCCTTTACTTGGTCGATTCGGAAGGCCCCCCCGTAGTCCACATTTCGCGCACTCGCCGCTCCGAGATCGTGGTCTTCGGCCGCAGTCAGAAGCTGCTCCCGCCCGTCGTCCTGGGAACGGGCGCCATCCTCCTCAACGCCTCCGAGAGGGACGACCAGATCGAGATCTCCAAGATCGTGCCCAGCAAGTTCAAGGATTCCGATGTCAAGCTGCGAACCTCGTTCGACCTGTCCGAGGTCATCCGCCGGATGGCCAACCTGGGAGCAACCTACCCCGAGACCGTGGCGATTCTCGAAGCCGCGAACCGCCAGAGAAACCTGGCCGGCACCCTGGTCGTCGATGCGGTGCCCCAGTCGAACATGGATTACTTGCAGGCTGCGATCCTGGGCAAAGACTCCACGGCCAAGTCCGACCACGCCGTGAAGCGGACGTCGCGGCGCTCGGTCTCTCTGATTGGCAGGCTCTTCGGGATGAGCGACCGCGACGAAGCGGCCACGTCGACAGCCAAGTCTGGCTCGGCCAAATCCGCTTCAGCAGCCACCGAGGAGACCGCTTCGGCCACTCAGACCCCGGCCGGCAAGACTGCACAATCGTCAGCCACCGACGCCCAGGCAACGGACTCGACCGATACCACCACGGCAGCGGCCGATCCGGCGGCCGGCGGCACCACGAAGAAAACTCCCAAGAAGGATGAAGGTGTTCAGAGAGCCAGCGGCAATAACGAGGACGGCGACGAACCCCGACCCCGCTTGTTCGACTGGTTCCGTCGCCGGTTCGATGGTTCCTCCTCTTGAGGATTCACAAACGGAGAACCAACAAACCGCAAAACCCCTATTCCTGATTCTCTGTCCCGGGCTAGTGCGCGTCCCTTCGCTCCCAGACACCCTGGAATCCTAATTTGACATTGGATCCAGCTTATTTTTTCCAAGAATGACGCAAGTCCTTCTCTCCACTAGACTTTTACAACCCTCCCAGGCCCGACTATTGCCCCTTGTGGTGGAACTAGCCCTGACCCCTCCTAAAGTCCCACGCCGCGCAGTTCGAATATTAGTCGTGACGGTCAGGTCCGCTACAGCAAGGAGGCCGAAGACAGCTCCTTCAGTTGCAACGGGCCGGACCGCTTCCCGCGCTAACCGGGGCGGGAAGATCTTCCATCCTTGATCGGAGGGAGTCGAGTTCCCCATTCCGTCACTTAACTCGCTGGCACAGGCGACGTTCGGACCGACACGCCCCGGGGCTTGCTACGGACCTGGGCTGACATCGAGAGGAGCGTTTTACCCTGGGGCACGATCAAGGACGGGGGAGGAGTCGGCGCGACGTGAACGATAGCCGGTTCTGCGGTGGCTCTGCGACGCCTTTGTGCGGCCGGAGCCGGAACAACCGCCGGGTCGGGATCGCCACCGCGCCGACATGGTTCCTAACCGGAGGGAGGAGGAAACCTCCGTGGTCTCGCACCAAACTGGGCGAGTGGAGTCCTCGAGATGAAAAAGGTTTTCACAACTGGCCAGGTCGCGAAAATCTGTAAGGTCGCGCCTCGGACCGTCAGCAAGTGGTTCGACTCGGGCCGCTTGCGTGGTTATCGAATCCCCGGCTCACAGGATCGGCGTATTCCGCGGGAGCACCTTCTGCGGTTCCTCAAGGAGCATGGAATGCCCTTGGGCGATCTCGAGGCCGAGGTTTACAATAAAATCCTTGTTGTCGGGGCAGACGCTCCGCTTCAGGCCGTACTTCGGGACCATCTCCGCGAGAGCGATGATTTCCGGATCGAGACGGCTGCGTCGGGTTTTGAAGCCGGCATTCGTGCCGAAAGCTTCCACCCCGATTGCATTATTATTGACATGGCTCTGGGCCGCATCGAGGCAGGTCAAATTGCGCAAAACCTGCGCAAGAGCCCGGATCACCTGGGCACGATCCTGCTGGCGCTCACCAGCGACGAACCCGGCGAGGAGACGTTTTCGCTCGGCTTCAACGACGGGTTCAAGAAGCCGTTCGACGGTGCTCTGCTGGCCGAACGAGTACGTCGCCTGATCTCCCAGAAAAAAGCGGAAGAGCCCTGATCCAAGAGAGGCGGCGATCTACCCGAGGACCCGACGCCCCTATCCCGGAATCTGATTCGGAACTTCGAGCTCGAGCCGTCGCCTGGTTCCCGGCCAGGAGCGGTTCTCGAGCTCGTCGGTTTTTTCGGCCCAGGAATCGGGCTTGCCAGCACCTTGCGTCACCTCGATGCAGCGCCAACTCGGCGGCAGCCAACCATCACCACCGCCTTCCCGCCGGCAAGTGCGGACTTGATTCCATTTCGCCGACCACTCATCCTGGGTCCCTGAGGCTGACGGCCGCCAGCGACGCAGGTCCTCCAGGGTCGGAAGGTTGGGTGCCGGGACGATGACGGGAAAAGCCAGGGCGGATCGGCTTGACTCAGCCCTCGCGGCTGTCTCCCACGCACGCCTGGGCTGGATCGCGGCAACGTTGGCCGGCCTGGCGGTCTTGATCACGTTGCGTGATCCCGGACTGACCGTCGACGAACCCCTGGACGTGCGCCCTGGACGCACCTATCTGGCCACTTTGCAGGCCGAAGGCTGGCGGTTTTTCGAGCCCGCCATTGTCGACCGCGTTTTCCGCGACAATGCCGAGCATCCGCCCCTGGGACGGTGGCTGCTGGGTCTGGCGTCGACGCTCGGCGAACCGTTCCAGATCATGCTCCTTGGAGCCGACCCCACAAGGCTTTACGTACTCTCCGGCCGGCTTGCCCCCGCGCTTGCCTTTGCAGTTCTGGTGGGAGTGGTGGCCGCCGAATCGAGCCGTCGCTGGGGTCGTGCCGCCGGGATCGCCGCCGGCTGGGCGCTTCTGGTCATGCCCCGCGTGTTCGCCCATGCGCATCTGGCCGCCCTGGATACGTTTCTCAGCCTGTTCTGGACGGTCGCCCTGCTGGCCGGCGTGCGGGCCACGGCGGCAACGGCTTCGACCCCGTCAATCCTCGCCGCGGGCGCACTCTGGTCGCTGGCGATCCTGACCAAGATTCACGGCTGGCTGCTCCTACCGATCCTGGCAGTCTGGGCTTTGACCACGCTTCCGTGGCAGCGTGCTGCCCGGTTTCTCCTGCTCTGGGCATTGACCGGAGTTGGCCTGTTTCTCGCAGGCTGGCCCTGGCTCTGGTACGACACCCAGGCACGCTGGCACGCGTATTGGGGAACGTCGGTGCATCGGGCCACTATCCTGGTCGAGTATTTCGGCCAGATCGTTGCGGATCGCGACGTTCCCTGGCATTACCCCTGGTTCTACTTTGCCGTCACCGTGCCGATCGGATTGCAGTTGTTCGGAATCTACGGACTCTTCGTGGGGTGGCAACAGCGCCGAGGCGATCGTTTACCCGGGTTGCTGACCGCGACGATCCTGGTTTTCCTGGTGCTCTTCAGTACCCGGATTCCGATCTACGACGGCGAGCGGCTGTTCCTGCATGTTTTTCCTGCCTGGGCCATGTTGATCGGCCTGGGTTTCGGCCGGGTCTGGGAGCAGTACGGCAAGAGGCGAGCCGGGCGATCTTTGCTAGGCCTGTTGCTGATCTCGCAGTGTTACGGTGTGCTGGTACTGCACCCGTTCGGCCTGAGTTATTACAATGTGCTGGTTGGGGGACTGAGCGGGGCGCAACGGCTGGGACTGGAACTGACGTACTGGAGCGATGCTGTCGATCATGTCCTGCTGGACCGCCTGGCCGCGGAAACCCGTCCCGGAGCAAAAGCGGCACTGGCCCCGACGCTCTATCCCGGGCAGGGGGTCATGACGACCACCGCCGCACTGGTACGGCGCGATCTGGTCCTTGAGGATGATGTGGCCGCCAATGCGTCCGAGTGGGTCGTCGTTTCCCGCCGCCGCGCTTACTGGAAACCGGAACTGGCCGCCCGGCTGGAGAGCGGAACCGGACAGCGTGTCGCAACCCGAAGTCGTCAGGGCGTCTGGCTTTCCGCGTTCTGGCACTTCCCCGAGAGTGGTTCCGGCCGCGGCTCCGGGGCACGCGGGGCAGACCTCGAACATGGCCCCCCATTCCGCCCGCTCTCCGGATTGGCGCCACCCCGCCTGCCTTGAGATTGTGTGAAACCAGGAACCAGCACTAGCCGTGGCGTGAACAATTCGTAGAATACGTTCAGAATGAATTGAACGAAATTGGGGCGAGCCATGCGAGAGCTGACACACTTCGATGAAGCCGGAGCCAGCCGCATGGTGGACGTTTCCGGGAAAGAGGTCACGCTGCGAACGGCCCGGGCCAGCGGCTGGGTGCGGATGGAGCCGGCGACGCTTTCCTTGATACGGGATCGCGGCCTATCGAAGGGAGATGTGCTCGAGGTGGCCAGGCTGGCTGGAATCATGGCGGCCAAGCGGACGGGAGAGCTGATTCCGCTTTGCCACCCGCTCGGCCTGGATAGCGTGGAGCTCTCTCTGAGTCCGGTCGACCCTGATGGATTGCGGATCGAGTCGACGGTGAAGATCCATGGACGCACGGGTGTGGAAATGGAGGCCCTGACCGCGGTGAGCATTGCCGCGCTCACGGTCTACGACATGTGCAAGGGCGTGGATCGCAACCTGGTGATCGGGCCGATCCAGCTCGAGGAAAAAACCGGCGGCCGGCGGGGACATTATCTACGGCCCGAGCCGGCCGCGGATGGTCCTGACGACGCCGTGAGGGAAACCGGGCAGCGCGGTAGCGCCGGGGTTTCCCGAAGAACTGGCGAGTGAGTTTTTGAACGAAAGATCCGGAGAGGGGAACGGGTATGGCGAGTCGACCTGTGCTTGAGATCGAGAAAGCCCGGCGCACACTTACAGACCTGTTCCGACCGATTCGATCCGACCTCGCCGAGGCCGAACGCATCTTCCAGCATGAGCTGCGGAGCCAGTTTGCTTTCGTTCAACAACTCGTCGATCACTGCGGCGACTACCAGGGCAAGCGGCTCCGTCCCGCGCTGCTGCTCCTGGCGGCCCGGGCGTGCGGGTCGGTCACCGCCGCACACCCGATTCTGGCGGCCGTGGTCGAGATGATCCACACCGCAACGCTCGTGCATGATGATATTCTTGATGAGTCGATGGTTCGCCGCCATGCCGCCACGGTCAATGCCGAGTGGGGCAACGAGACCGCGGTTCTCCTGGGAGACTATCTCTTCACCCACGCCTTCCACCTGGCAGCCTCGCTCGACACGACCCTGGCCTGCCGCTGGATCGGCCGCGCAACCAACCGGGTTTGCGAGGGTGAAATGCATCAGGTCCACCAGCGCGGCAACCTCGATCTCGACGAACGCTCGTATTTCTCGATCATCGAGGCCAAGACGGCCGAACTGACGGCGGTCTCTTGCCGGCTGGGTGCCCATTACGCGGGGGCCGACGACGCGACCACCGAGGCGCTCGACCGCTACGGCCGCAATCTCGGAATCGCATTCCAGATCGCCGACGATGTTCTGGACATCTGGGGTGAGGAACGGGTGACGGGCAAGAGCCTGGGTACCGACCTGGAGAAGCAGAAGCTCACGCTCCCCGTGATTCGCCTGCTCGAGACCGCCGATCCGGCGACGGCGGCGGAGGCCCGAACCATGCTCGGCGCAGCGCGGGCGGAATGCCGCCAGCAACTGGTCCCCCTGCTCGAACAGTTCGGGACGCTCGATTATTCCTGGCAGCGTGCGCGATGGCATGTCAAGGAAGCCGTCGATTCGCTGGCGTGCCTGCGCGAGTCCGAGGCCAAGTCTGTCCTCCGTGTGCTGGCCGACTACACCGTGCAGCGAGCTTCATGACATGTTCGTTTCAGAGACAGCGTTATATTTCACTCTGTCCATCGGGGTCCCCTTCCCGCCCCCCGGCGGCCGGCCCCGGAGAGAGCGAGCCCAACCCGTCTGGTAGGCCGCGCAGTCGGGCCTGTTATCAAGTCTTTTTGCGGTTTTCCGGCGAAAGATTGGGACCGTTGGTCTTTTGAATTGCATCCGGTCAATTCTCAGCTATGATGGCTGATCAGTGAGGCCTCCTGAACTCGCTGGAAAGTCAACGCTGAGTGTCCTCCATCCCTCTCGCGACAATTCGCTCGGCCAGCGATGGCCAGAGCCGAAGTAAGGAACACTGGTCCAGTTCACGACGTCCCAGACGTCACTCCGCACCTCTCGGTTCGATCCCAAGGTCTCAATACAAATTGAGCCCATGCAACCGGCCAACCCTTGCAATCCAGGTGACACTGAAATAATATTGCAAAATTGAAAAATTTTTCTTCCCCGCATCAGGGATACAATCTAAAATTCAGTCATGGAACTCAAGCTCAAGCTCAAGAACCTGATGAACGCCAAGGGACTCAACGGACAAAAACTTGCCCGTCTCTCCCAGGTCAGCGACTCGGAAATTTCCCGCATCCTTCAAGGAAAGTCGCGGCCCGGTCTTGATAATGCACTCCGGCTGGCTCGGGCCCTCGGTGTGTCGCTCGACTACCTGGCGGATGACAACCTCGATGCCGAGCCTCCCGAGCCCGCGGATTCACTGTCTCCTGACGAGCGCAAGGTGCTCGGCCTCATTCAACGCATTGGTTGTCCCGAGGTCGTGACAATTCTCGAAAACCTGCGGTTTCTCGGTTACGAGACCGCCATGAGCCGGCTCGTGGGTGTTCGACCGGCCAGCGAGAACGACAAGGAACTGTCCGAGTTACGTACGCCGCTCACGACCGGTCCGGCGGTCAACGCGCGGAGCAGCACGGTCGCGGTCTGATCGTGCGGCCTCCGCGTCCCGGCATTGCGGCCAGCCACGATATTGCGGATCCGGGAAAGCGGGCAGTGAGGCCGATGCTTCCAGCGGCGGCCAGGATCGCCCGGCGCAGGGCGCACGAAGGAATCAGAACTGCTTGCGCTGGCGGCTGGAGGGGATGTTCAAGGCCTGGCGGTACTTGGTGACGGTTCGGCGGGCGACCTTGAGACCTTGCCGGCCCATTTCATCGACGATTTCCTCGTCGGAAAGCGGATTCTGCTTGTTCTCCTTGGCGATGATCTCGAGCAGCTTCTGCTTGATCGTATCCCAGGCGATTTCCTCGCCGTCGGCTGTCATTGTGCCGCCGCCGAAGAACCGCTTGAGCGGAAAGATTCCCCGCGGCGTTTGCACCCATTTGTCATCGACGGCGCGGCTCACGGTCGTGACGTGCACTCCCACCCGATCGGCGATCTGCTGCATCTTGAGCGGTTCGATGAACTCGGGGCCCTTGTCCAGAAAGACTTTCTGGTGTTCGATGATCGCCCTGGCCACCTTGAGCAGCGTGTTGCGGCGCTGCTCGATCGATTCGATCAACCAGCGGGCCGACTGAATACGCTTTTGAATGAACTCCCGGGCGGCCGGGTCGGTCTGCTTGTTCCGGAGCTGCTTCTGATAATAGCGTGAGATCGACAGATGCGGCGTGTGCTCATCGATGAGCCGCACGTTGTACGACCCATCGTCGTTTGGTTCCACGATCAGGTCTGGCACCACGTACTGGGTACCGCTGTCCGCCGCGTAGGAAGCTCCCGGCTTGGGATTGAGCCGCCGTAGGTGTTCGAGGGCTTCCTTGATCGTCTCGATCGAAAACCCGGTCTTCTTCTCGATCGTCGGCAGCCGATTGTGCTGAAGATCGTCCAGATGATGGCCGATCAAGGTGCGGAGCACATCGTGGCTCGGTGTTTCGGGCGTTAGCTGCAGTAGCAAGCACTCACGCAGGTCACGCGCCCCGACTCCCGGGGGATCCAGCTTCTGGACCAGCCGAAGTGCTTCATCGGCCTCGAATTGCGTGGCCGATCCTCCGGAATCGCGGATCACCTCATGCAGGCTGAGCTTCAGATACCCGTTCTCGTCCAGGTTATAGATGATGTATTCCGCGAGTTTCTGGACCTCTGGATCGCAATCGAAGAAGCCCAGCTGTTCGGTCAAGTCATCGTGGAACGAACGCGGTCGCGACGCCATGTTCTGCATCGCGTCCTGCTTGCGGTCGCCTTCCTCGCTGAGCGAGGCCCGGCTCCGCCGGGGTCCCTCGTCGTAGAGCTCGCTCCAGTTCTCGTCGAGACCGTTGAGGCTATCGAATTCATCCGGCTCGGCCTCGACCTCGGGCTCCGTGACCGTCGACGCCCCCGCCTCCTCACCGTCCGACTCGGATGGCGACGCCGATTCGCGGAGATCCACCAAAACCGGGTTTTCACTCAGTTCCTGCTCGATGCGCTCCTGCAACGCCATGATCGGCAGTTGCAGAATTTCCATCGATTGGATCATCCGGGCGCCATCCGCAGGCGCATCTCGGTCCGCATCTGTTGCGAGGTATCAAGACGCATCAGCCAATCCTTAGTCCCGTCGCCAGGCGGAAGGGTAGCGGCAATAAATAAACGCGACCGTTATCGCCCGGCCACCTTACTGCAATTATTATGCCACGAAATCCAGAAAAGCAAGAACAATACTGGCCGCGGGTCAAGAAAGGGCATGACGTCTCGCTGTGATAGCGTATGTTTACTATGCGCGGCATCAGTGTTGACTGTACCGGCTGTTCAGAAGGGCTGTCGCCCCGCGAGGGCGTCCGCCAGCATGTCGCGACTCGCAAATTCGAGCGTGCTGCCCGATGCCAGACCTCGGGCAAGGCGGGTGATTTGCAGGGTGCTGTCGGCGAACCGCTTGGCGATGTAAAGCGCGGTGCCGTCGCCTTCCAGGGTCGGGTTGGTAGCCATGATCAGCTCGCGGACGACTCCTGAACGCACCCGTTTGTCGAGGGCGTCGGCAGTGAGCTGATCTGGTCCCATGCCCTGAAGCGGGGCCAACCGGCCCAGAAGAACATGATAGACGCCCTGGTAAGTTCCGGCCTTTTCCATCGCCAGCAGGTCGCGCGATTGTTCCACCACGCAGACGATTCCCTGATCCCGCCGGGGGTCGCGACAGATCGCGCAGACGGGCTGGTCGGCCTCGGTCAGGTGATAGCAGACCTGGCAATGGCGGATCTGCTGCTTGGCCTCGCGGATTGCCTCCGCGAGCTCGATCGCCTCTTCCGGAGAGCACTTCAACAGGTGATGGGCCAGCCGCTCGGCCGATTTGACGCCGATTCCGGGCAGGCGGCCCAGGGCCGCAGTCAGCCGGTCGACCGCGGCGGAAACGCCGACCATCGTCAGGGCCTCCCAGCGGACGAGCCGGGATCGAGGCCGCCCATCGGAAAGCCCAGGGGCAATCCGCCGGCGAGCGAGGCCAGTGACTGCGCGGCGGAGTCGCGAGCCTTGGTCAATCCCGCGTTCACGGCCGCGGTCACCAGGTCTTCCAGGAGCTCGGTATCGCCATCGGCCACCAGTTTGGGGTCGATCCGGATGGAGACGACCTCGAGCCGGCCGTTGACCTTGGCCGTGACCGCGCCACCGCCCGAGGTTCCTTCGACCTGGAGCTGCCCGAGCGCTTCGGTCGCCTTGGCCACCGACTCACGCAGCTTGCCGGCATTCTTCATCAGTTCGGCCAGATTTCCCAGTTGACTGAACACGTTGGGCCTTCTCTACTTGCATAAAACCAAGGTGGCGACCCGGATCAGGACAGCTCCGGGTCATCGTCGTACTCAAGATGCAGTGGCCGTGCCTCGAACAGCTCGACAACCTTCTGGATCATCGGGTCAGCCGCCAGGATCTCGGGGCGACGTAGTTCTGAAGATGACTCCCGATCGCCGGCTGGCGCGGCTTCCACTGAGCGATCATAGCGGACCGTGACGGGCCGACGCAGCAGTCTCTGAAGCGTATGGGCGATCCGTTCCCGAGCCTCATGAGTTCCGCAAGAATCCGCCAACGAATTGTAGCCCGGCTTGGCGGCGATGACCAGCACATCAGGCTCCTCGACGCCTATGGCTTCGGCAACCGCCAGGCGCATGCTCAGCGGCGCACCGACCTTCTTGACAAGCTCGGGCCAGGCCTGACGAACAGCCGCGAGTTCCAGAGGCGGCAACTCGGGCCGGGGCTCAGCTTCCCGGTTCGCTGCTGCCTGCGTCGCTGGCTCGGAGCTGGAAATCCGCTGCGCCGGGGTCTCGACCACGACCGGTGAACCAGGAACCTCCCGAGGCTCGGTGATCGGTTCCACTGCCACGCTCGGTCTGGCCACAGCTTCAACCCTGGGCCCGTCGACCGGCTCTGAAGATGCTGAAGGCCGGCGAGCAACGGGTTGTGGGGAGACCAAACGCGACGGCGCCGGCGTTACGGGCTGCGGTGTCTCGGGTATTCTGGCCTTCGCCGCCGATTCCGAGTCATTCCCGATTAGCTTTTTTTTTACGCCGAGTGCCTCTGTTTTGTGCGTTAGCGGCAAACCAGACTCGAGAGTTGCGAGTTGCTGGATCAGATTGCTCAGGTCGGATAGATTCTCAAGTCGCGCAATTCGCACCAATGCCAGTTCCGCAAGCAGCCTGGCGTGAGAAACGCCGCGCATTCGGGATCGAGCTTCCGCCAGGATCTGGAGGGCGGCGAGGATCGCGTCGATCGACCAGCGATCGACGATACCTTGGAGGCGCGGCTTTTGACGCGGGCTGATTGCCAGGAGCACCGGCTCTGCGCCACCGAGAGAACCATGGCGTCGCGGAGAAACTCGAGCGTTCCCGCCAGCAGGTCCGACGGTTGCACGCCCTCGCCCGCGGCCTGATCGAGCAGGGTCAGAACGGCCGCCGGGTCGCGATCGGCCAGGGCCTCGAGTATGGCAAGCAGCCGCTCGTCGCTGGGTGTTCCCAGTAGCGTGTGAACCACCTCGACGGTGAGCCGCTGACTGCCGGAGCCAAGAAGCTGTTCCAGCAGCGACTGGGCGTCGCGCATCGAGCCTCCCGCGCGGCGGGCCACGACCTGGAGCGCCTCGGATTCGGTCTCGACCTCCTCGCGGGTGCAGATTTCCTTCAAGCTGTTCACGATCGCTTCCACCGTGATGCCCGCGAAATCATACCGCTGGCAGCGTGATAGCACGGTGATCGGAATCTTGTTCGCCTCGGTCGTCGCGAAGAAGAACTTCACGTGCGGCGGTGGCTCCTCGAGCGTCTTCAGCAAGGCGTTGAAGGCACCCGTCGAAAGCATGTGCACTTCGTCGATGTAGTAAATCTTGAACCGCGACCGGCTGGGACGAAGCGCGGCGTTTTGCCGTAGCTCGCGAACCTGCTCGACGCCGTTGTTGCTGGCTCCGTCGATCTCGATCACATCGACGTCCTGCCCCGAGGCGATCGCCTGGCAGATGTCGCACACCTGGCAGGGCGTCTCGGTCGGCCCTTGAACGCAATTGAGGCACTTGGCGAAGATCCGCGCCATCGACGTCTTGCCGACGCCCCGCGTACCGCAAAACAAGTAAGCCTGCGCCAGCCGATTGAGGCGGATTGCGTTCCGCAACGCCTGCACGACGTGATCCTGCCCCACCACGTCCTCGAATCGCTGGGGACGATACCGCCGGGCCACTACCGTGTAATTCGCTGGCGCCGGAGGCTTCGAGGAAGGATGGTCAGGCTGCGGGACGGGCCGCCGCCGATTGGACGGGGGCAGACTCCGGCGCCGGGGTGGCGGATGCCGTGCTCGACCGCTTTTTCGACCCTGAACCAGCAGCCAAGTCGTGCACTCCGCGTGCCGGAAGCGATGGGCAGTCAAGGAGTAACTACGGAAACCGGTTGACCGTGCCCGCGACCTCAAGGTCTGGCCGACTGGGGGCCGAGGAGAGCCGGGGAGGTTCTCCTGGGCACATGAAGGTGTTGCTTATGGCTGCTGCGTTCCCGCCCTGACCAGGTTCACAAACCCCCATTGCCCGGGTCCCCCCCGGCTCACCTTGACCCCCAATCGGCAGGACCGAGGCGAAACCGCAATTGTCGGCGATGCACGCAGGCGATGCAAGTCCTCATTCGCCGCCATCACGCCTTCCGTGGATGACTGGATGCGGAAGCGTCGACGAGTGAAGCACACCGAGGAAACGGGAGATTCTCCCGGTGATGACGGAGACTGGGGCCTGACGCTCCGGGATACTCTAGCCCCGGCCCGGACTCGTTCAACCGGCTGCCGGCTCAATGCGCAAGGGTCTGGCGAGGTCCGAACGCTCACACACGCAATGAGCTGACGGAAATCGACAGAGACTGGGCTCGATGAGGCAAGTTCGCCACCCACCGGATCCTGAGGACAGAAACGCCTAGGCTTGAGTGAAGGCTCAAGCTGAAATCAGGACGGTTCTCAGCCGGCCCGAATACCCACAAACCCGCCTCGAGAATCTTCCCCGATCGCGGCCCACCCTCAAGCGAGACGTGGAGGAACGCATGAAACCAATCGTTGACATGATGAGCGCCTTTAACCTCATCGATTTCAAATTCTGGCTGGAGATTGCAGCCGTGCTCTTCGTCGCGACTGTAGGACGCGACGCGTTCTTGCAGCAGTGGCTGGGCGGCAGTCATTGAGTCACTCAGGTCTGCCGCGATAGATTCACACCTCGACGCCCGTGAGCGGGAGCCATCGACATCGCCACCCCATGATGAGAGACCGATGCCGATCCCGCTCAGGCCGTCAACGCGGCTGGTCGATGAGATCGTGGGCCTTCATGAAAGCGGTGCGTCGATTCGTGTAGGCTTCCACATCCTTGGATGCGGCGTCGACCTGGGCTCGGTAACCTTCCGACCCGAGCAGGGTCATCGTTTTTTCGTCCGTGACGAAGCTCTTCAGCGATTTCATTGCGCGGCTGTAATGCTGCTGAGCGGAAACGACGTGGTCGCGAGCGATCCGCAGCTCGGGATCGGAGATTGCCAGACCGGTCAACCGAGTCTCGTTGGCGGCAGCCCGGACAATCAGCGCGTCCAGCTCGTGGAGGATCGTCTCCTTGGGCAGGCTCAGACGATCCATCTTGTCGACGGTCTCATCGATCTGCTTGGCGATGGCGTCAAATTCCAGCGAACCGGGCTGCAACGCCTCTGTGAAGGTCCGGTAGTCGGCCAGGGCTTTCTCCTGGGCATGGAGATAAGCTCCGAACTGGGGGTCGCGTTTGATTCTGGCTCGAATGCCGCCGGCCGTGGCCGTGAAGATTCCCAGCAGCCCGAGGGCAAGGCCGAACACGGCAACCAGGCGTCGACCTTTGCCGGAGTTGATGGGCGACGAGGGCCATGGACGGTGCAGCACCAGACCGCAGACGCAGCCGGTGGCGAATCCACCGACGTGGGCCGCCCCATCGACACTCGGAACCGTCAAACCCAGCAACGAGTCGACCACGAGGTAGACGATCACTCCGGGCCGGAAGAGCTGCAGAACCGATGAGGGCGAGACGTCCTGGCGCGCGATAAGGTATCCGATCAGCGCACCGAAGATCCCAAAAATGGCTCCGGAGGCTCCCGCCGAAACGACCATCGGATGATACCAGAGACTGGCGATCGCACCGCCCAGGCCCGAGATCAGATAGAGCGCCACGAAGCCGGCCCGGCCGAAGAGCCGCTCGACCAGCGGCCCGAACCAGAGCAGGCACCACATGTTGAACGCGAGATGCAGGAATTCCAGGTGGACGAACATGCTGGAAAAGAGCCTCCAGAACTCGCCGTCCAGGAGTACCGACGGTCCGTAGTTCCCTCCCCAGACCCACATCGCCTGAGCGTCATGGGAGGTCGAAGGTACACCGTGAGCCTGGATCATCGCGAACCACAAGACGCAGAGTGTCACGATCGCGGGAGTCGCCAGGACGCGGGGCGTTGAGGCCTTGAGCAGTTCGGGGAACGACCGCATTCTCCGTTGCACAGCGCGGGCGGCCGACGTCATCCGGCGGACCTTCGGAAGATCGGCTCGGGCCAGCTCTTCGGCCCGGGATGAGAGGGCAACACGTTCGCCACGAGCGACCTCACGGAGGTTTTTCAAGACGACGGCCAGCTCCCCCGACACGTTCAAACCGTGGGTTCCGAAAGCCACGCGTCCCCCGGAATTCGGATCGAGCTCAACAAGCCGGATACCCTGGTGGGAAACCTCGGCAATCTCGCCATAGGCGACCGCCCGGCCCAGCGGCGGCCGGGGCTGTCCCCGTTCGTCCACCAGCGCCGAGGTGGAGTCCGCCCTGCCGTGACGGCCGGCCCAGTGGAACCGCCGCGTCGTCAAGGCACAGCCGCCGGCAGGGGCTCGCCCTCCCGACCGATCGATGATCGCCAGCAATAGCTCGTCGGGCTGGATCTCGAGATAAATGCGAAGCGCGCCGGCAAGAACCTTCACTCGGCATGCTGGTCGCGAAGTGCACGTCGGCCGACCGGCCCAGAGGCCCGCAGCAGGCCAGGGCGTAGGCGTTCCACGAGTCATCCTCAAGCGACTCGTCGATCGCGTCCGTCGTGCGAGACGCGTATCCCCGCGGAGCGTTGACGACGAAGACCGCGGAGCCGAGATCGTCCGATGCGGCGACCGAATCCCATTCGGTGGCGGCGAGATCCTCACCTGCCGCTCCTGTCTCGATCCCCAAGGTCGTGAGCTGAAAGGGCAGACCAAGTTCCGCCCAGTGGAGATGGTCGGCCAGCCGCGCAGTGAGCAGGTCAAAGGCCACCGATCCGGAGGACGAGGAGTGATCCATGAGCGTCTCTGTGAAACGTGGGAAGCCTGCGGATCAGCCGCGGCCCGGGTCAATCGTCCGGTTCTTCCCGGTACGGCTCCCCGTTCTCGTAAAGCGACAGGCGCCGTTGGTAATTGAGGCGACGATCGATGTCGTCCATCAGCGAGATGGCTTCGATCGCTTGATCGATCGCCGCGGCGAACTCACCGATCTGGGCAAGGGCCGCGGCCAATGTGTCCAGGCATTCGGCCCGGGTCGGCTCGGATGAGTGCTCCAGGGCCCGGCGGGCGAGTTCCACGGCGCGAGGGCCGTCGTGAAAGCTCGCGTCAGGGCACGTGGCCAGGAGCCAGGCCAGGGAGTTGCAGGGCTCGGACCAGTCGGGTGCAAGCCGCACCACCTGTTCCAGGTCGTCACGCTGGCGCGCGTGGTCGCGCCGCTTGCGCCAGCAATACGACCGCATGTAGTACCCCAGCGGGTGTTCGGGGCCGAGCTGGATGAGCGTTCCAAAGTCGCGCAGGGCATCATCGTCCCGCGTCATCTGCAAGAAAAGCTGGCCGCGGAGCAAGAACGCATCGGGGCTATCGGGCGACCAGCGAATCGCCTCATTCAGATCGTCGAGCGCCTCGTCGAGATCGTTCAAGGACATCCGGATCCGGGCACGCGCCAGATACCCTTCGACCAGGTCGGGGCGGAGCCGGATCGCCTCGGTGCAATCCCAGATCGCGGTCTCGCACTGTCCCGTCGTGAACGCAAAACCGGCGCGGGAAAGCAAGGTCTGCGGATCTTCGGGATCGAGCTCGACCGCGCGATCAAAGTCGCTTTCGGCGGTGTCGAGCTCGCCCAGGCCCCAGAACGAGCAACCGCGCCTGACGTAGTAAAACGATGGCCGGTAGCCATCGAGCCTGGCGGCCGCTTCGGGGTTCTCCGCGCTGGACTCTTCGATGATCGTGATGGCGGCCGTATAGTCTTCAATCGCCCGGGGCAGCGCCTCGGTATATTCATGAAGCCCGGCGCGGTGGGCGCGCGGCACCAGCCACCGCGGCGCCAGCTCGATGGCCTTGGTAAAATCGGCCAGCGCCTCGTCGATTCGCCCCAGCTCGCCGCGGACCAGGCCGCGACTGTTGTAGACGCCGGCGTGCTCGGGCGCCAGGGCAAGAGCGGCGTTGCAGTCGGCTTCCGCGTCGTTCAGCTCCTTCCTGGCGTGACGCGCCACGGCGCGGGTGTAAAAGACCCGGGGATGCTTGAGACCCAGGCGAATGGCTGCATCACAGTCGGCCTCGCACTCCTCGGCCCGCTGCTGGGTGTGGTAGACCAGCGCACGGACCCCGTACGCCAGGGCACACTTCGGGTCGACCGCGAACGCCTGCGAGCAATCCTCCAGCGCCTGATGGATCTCGCCCCGCATCAGGTGAGACTGCGCGCGGTAGGCGAGGCGCTCTGCGTCCGCCATCGCCAGGAGATGGAGCTGCATCGGGTCTTCCGAGCTCTTGCCCGGGTCGGCCTCGATTTTGTGCCGGCTGAACCATTGGAGTAGAGGTTCGGGATCGGCAAGCCTGGCGTCGTGCTTCCAGCAATGCCAGCGGACGCCGTGGCCGTGATGGAAATGGAACGAGAGCGTGGCGGCCACGGTCCGCCCCGCGTAGCACTCGACGGTCGGCCCTCCCAGGCAGGCGCAATGGGTGAAGCTTTGGCGGTTTTCCTCGATGCGGAGTGCCGCGCGGAACGCGGAGATCTCGGCGGCGTTGCGGGTGTCTAGCAAGACCTCGACGCCGAGAGCCTTGTCGCGCATCATCCCCCCCGCGAGTACGCGCAGACGGCTGACCTTAGCGAGCACCTGGTCAAGCTCGGCCTGCGTCGGGTCGGTTCCCCGAGTCAAGCCCTCACGGTACTCGTAAGACAGGCGGTCGATGATCATCATGGTCTTGCCTTGTTCGACCATGACAATCGGCGAGTGCCCCTCCGGGGGCCCGATCAGCTCGCCGGCGGATGGCTCTTCGGAGGCTTTCGGGATGGGCTCCGCGGTCGGTACCGATTTCGCCGCCGCCGCCTTCGACTCAGGCCTGTGGCGTCGTCCGCCGAAGAGTCGCTTGAAGAAATTCATGGTTCCGTCATTTCCCTCCCTGCGTTCGGGAAGACGATTGCCTGATGATAATCACCCAGCGGCTGGACCTTCACCAGGAGAAGCTGTCGTGTGCTCGTGATCGAGCGATGGCGAGAATGCCCCCTCCGACTGCTCGGCGCGGAGCAGGGCCACCTCGGCCTTCAATATCTCGAGCCGCGACTGGCAAGCTAGACATCCAGCGAGGTGCGCGATGACTTCGTCCGCGACCGGATCGCCCATCGCCAGGGGCAGCAACTCGGCCTCGTCAGGACAGGTCAGAGTCGAAGGCATGGCTCATGTCCTCTTCAAATTCTTCACAAATCAGTCGGACGAGCTTCATGACGCGGCAGGAGTTGACGTAAACGGCGTTGGCCGCGAGATTCAGGTCGCGGGCCGTCTCGGCAGCGGGGCGATTGTGCAAGATTCGCTGGACAAAGCAGGCCCAGACCCTGGGCGAGACCCGCGCCCGAACGATCTTGAGCGAGTGCTTGAGGATTCGCTCCCGATGTAACACCGACCATTCACCCTCCCACCCGACGCTGTCGGAGGGGGTCGCCCGCAGGACGTTGATCACCCATCCGTCCAGGGCCTTCTTGCGGCTGGCCACGCGGCGGGCATGGTCGATGAGCGCGTTGTGCGCCACGCTGAAAAGCCAGCTCCGGAAGCTGCATTTCGCGCGATCGTACGTCTGGATCTTGTTGAGCAATTTCACGAAGATTTCCTGAACGACGTCGCTGGCATCGCACTCGGGAAGTCGCCGCTTCTTCAGGTACTCCATAAGCATCGGCCGGTAAATGGCATCGAACTGACGCCACCGCTCGTGGTCCTGCTGGCAAACCCCGGCGATGAGCGAGGCGCGTGTCTCCGAATTCGACATGGTTAGATGTCCAGCGTTGACGTGATGATGTTTCGTGCTGACCTGCGCGGTAGCTAGCTTAGCCACAAGCGGGTCACGGAGCCCAGCGAAATCTGGCTGAACGTGCACATGATTGGTCGCGCCGACCTTTCGTAGTACCTGATCAGGCGTTCGCAGACTCATGGACTTGCCTCACTTTCCGTGCGGTTCAGTCGGGTTTCAACCTGCCGTTTCAGTGTGTCGATCCAGGGAAAAAGCCCACGGAGCCCCAGCGCATGGATCTTCTCCTGAAGGCGGGTCAGTTGGGTCATCAGCTCGCTCAGATCCTGCTGGCTTAACCGGACACTCGGCGACGGCGGAACGTGCGAACCCGCTTGGCTTTCAGTGCCCGGTGCGACTGGTGGGCCAGTTCGCGGACCTTGCGGCTGAGCTTGGCCGGGTTGGACCAGGTGCTATCTGGATCACCGCTTGGTTGCAGCTCGACTGGTGAAAGTCTGATCATCGAAATGGGCTCCAGATGGTCGGTAAGAATTTCCTCCGCGAAAGGAATGCAGTCCGTGGCTGGCCGCGTCTACACGACTCAACGCACGCCGCCTGGAAACCTTACAGAAGAATTCTGACTGGAGAGTGGCGAGTGAACATCTGGGAGCGAATCCGATCGCAAGGTTCTTGCGAAGATCCTTCTGCCATGTCGTAAACTCACTATGAGACGGCAGTGGGGAAGGTCTTTGGCAATTCGGTATGTGAAGCGGCCCGCGTGCCATCGGATAGGTGGGCCGTGGCGCGGACAAAGTGGTTGCCGATCCTTGGTGGGCCGTTCATACTAGCCCGAAGCGTCAGCGAGGGACGACACAAATCCATACGGGGAAAGGGGAAACCCCTCGCTGACGCTTCGGGTTAGTATGTCGCGCCGGCCTGTCAGTTCGTCAACGCAAGAGAGGAGGGTTTTGGGACGATGCCGAACGAAGCCAAATGCTTTCGGACCCAAGACGTTAAAAATAAAGGGTTAAAGGCGATGTGATCGGATTTTTTTATGCGAAACAAAGCCAATTTCCGGGGTACGTGCATGCGTGTCAGGGTGGGAGGCCTGGGGTACGAGGGCTCAGCATTCACTCAAGAACGAGACGGCGGGTGAGGGAAGAAGCCTTCATGAGTGGGAATGACGAGAGTTATGCCGAACTCTTCTGGCCACCGCTGACTTCAGGGAGGATCTGACTCGCGACGTTTCGTCGAATTGTTGGGGGTGGAAGCGGCTGCCCTCTCTCATTCATCATCGCAATCCACTCTTCCACGATCTGGCAAAGTTCCGCGTAGACGCCCGCCTCATTATCGCCGTGGCAGCATGGGCCTATGATCCCAGGACATTGACCGACGAAGCAGTCGTCTTCGTCCGACCATTCAACGAGTTTGACGTACCTGGCACTGTCTTTCATGGCTCAACCCCTTGAATTGCGCTCTGGACCTCTTTCTCTTGGTAGGGCTTGGCGTCTTGCCCCGCCTTGCCGGATAACGTCACGCGAACGCCTCGAGGATGCTCAAAATTCCTATGGTCGCCTTTGCCCCCGCGATCGACGAACCCTGCCGCGCTCGAGATCTCGAATCAATTCCCGAATCTTGCGTGGCATGGTCTCGGGACTGGCTCACGACTCAAAAGGTAAAAACTCGCGTATCCGGCAGATCGACGGGGCCGCATGTGGTGATCATAGCGGGTTTCACTGAGGTTCGACAGGTCGGAATTCCTTAGTAGCGGTACCTCCTCGGACTTCCGTCGCTCTGGTGCGAATCGCTCATGAATCCAACGGCGGTTCAGGTTACAATAGCCGTAACGGGTAACCTTGTGCCTCACCCGCGACCGAGTGGCCCAGCACACCCGGAGGTCGGCCGCGACTTTCAGGACGCGGTCGGCGCGGGGCACCAGGACGTCCTCCTATCACCCGATGATCGAGGGGCAGCACGGAAATGGCTCGACGATTCAAAGGCCGCCCCTCGGCTCCCCGGGTCGGCGATTTGCCGGTATTCGAGCGGGTCCTGGATAATGGGCTGCGGGCCTTGGTGCTGCCGCGCAGGCAAGTTCCCATCGTCGTCTGCGACCTCTTCTATTCGGTCGGCTCGTGCGATGAGCCGCCGGGCAAGACCGGGCTGGCGCATTTCCTCGAGCACATGCTGTTCAAAGGAACCGAGCGGTTCCCGAAAGGGCAGATCGACCAGATCGCCTTCATCGCGGGGGGTCAGGCCAACGCCGAGACCAGCGAGGACTGCACCCACTACTGGTTCCTGTTTCCGTCGGACCGATGGGAGCTGGCGCTGGCGATCGAGGCCGACCGGATGACGCTGGCGCGGCTTGATCCCGGCGAGGTCGAGGCCGAACGGAAGGTGATCGCCGAGGAACGGGCGAGGGAGATGGAGTCGCCCATGGCCCGGCTCGACCAGATGCATGAGCTGACCAGCTACGTCAAACATCCTTATCGCAACCCCGTGCTGGGCTGGCCGGAAGACGTGGCGCGGATCTCGCTCGACGATCTGACTGCGTTTTACCAGTCCCATTACCGGCCCGACGGCGCGGTGCTGGTGCTGGCGGGGGATCTCGAACCGGCCGCGGCCCTGGAGCGGATCGAGGCCCATTTCGGATCG
Source organism: uncultured Planctomycetaceae bacterium (assembly GCA_963797295.1). Taxonomy (GTDB): domain Bacteria; phylum Planctomycetota; class Planctomycetia; order Isosphaerales; family Isosphaeraceae; genus Aquisphaera. Next base: position 445,535 of record CAWCPP010000040.1, on the reverse strand, counting down.
ATCCAGCGGGGCGGGGCGAAGCGTCCCGACCGGGTCTGCGACGAGCCGCCGCAAGCCGGCAAGCGCGAGTTCACGCTCGCCGAGGCGGACGCCTTGCCCCGTGGCTTGCTCGGCTGGCACACGGTGGCGCGCGGGCATCGCGATACGGCGGCGCTCGACGTGCTGGCCGACTTGCTAGGCGCGGGGCGGCGTTCACGCCTCTGGCAAACCCTGGTCGAGCGAGACAAGCTGGCGACCTGGGTCGAAGCATCGCACTCACCGGCTCGCCGTGCGGGGCAGTTCTCCATCGTGGTCGAGTCGGTCTCCGGCGTTGATCCGGCGGCGTTTGAGGAGCGAATCGCGGGGGTACTCGGCGAGCTGGCGCGGCACGGTCCAACGGCGGAAGAGCTGGCCCGGGCACGAAACCGGCTAGAGGCCGGCTGGCGCTGGGAACAGGAAGACGTGGCCGGTCTGGCGGCGGGGATCGGTCACGCCGCGCTCTGGGGCAACTGGCGCGACTGGCAAGCGGAGCATGCCGCGGCTCTCGCCGTCGATGCCGAGGCCATTCAGCGCGTCGCCGCGCGGTACCTGGTCGAGACGAATCTTACTGCCGGCTGGTCACTTCCGCGCCCGCGACGAAGTTCCAATCCCGATGTGGCTCTACTGGCCGGGCAGGCGCTGATGTCCCGGTCGTCCGGCAATGGCCAGGTCGCGACGAGCGCGACGGATCGCGCGATCGGCAGGTCCCAGAAGTCCGCTTCGCTTGCTCCGGTTCCGGAACCTGCACCGGCGAGCTCGGCTTCATGCGTGCCGGCGATTGACGTTCCCCGCGGCATCACGCGACTGGCGGATTACCGGCCCAGGCGGTTCCGGCTCGAGAACGGCTTGCGCGTGATCCATGAGCCGCGGGCCGGGACCGAGGTCGTCGCCCTGGAGCTGCATATCGATGCCGGCTTCCTCCGCGAGGACAAGCCTGGGGTCTCGTACCTGACGGGCCGCCTGCTGGACGAAGGGACAAGGAACCGCACGGCCGCCGAGCTTGCCGCCGCGATCGAGGATGTGGGCGGGACCATGGAGATCAGCCCGGCCTGCATCTCGTTGCGGATCCGCGCCGAGGACCTTCCCCTGGCGTGCGAGCTGCTGGCCGACCTGGTACGCCAGCCGCTCTTTCCCGAAAGTGCCGTCGACTGGGCCAAGCAGCGAATTCTGGCCGAGTTGCAGACCGACAAGGAAGACCCGGCCTGTCAGGTCGACATGATCTTCCGTGGTCTCGTCTACGGTGCGCATCCGCTGGGCCGAGACCCGCGCGGCAGCCTGCGCGACGTCCGACTACTGACGCGCGACGATGTCGTCGCTCACCATCGCCGGAATTTCGGTTCTGATCGCGCGTTTCTCGTGGCCGTCGGAGATTTTGAGCCGAAGACACTCGTGCGCCTGGTTAAAGCTCAATTTGGAACGTGGCCCCACGGCGGTGCAGCCTCCGGCCCTTTTCCCGGCTTGCAGGAACCGGGGAAGGCGCGGCTGCGCAGGGTCGAGCGTTCCGGCGAACAGGTCCACCTGATGCTGGGCCACCTGGGAATCCGCCGTCATCATCCCGATTTCGAGGCCCTGGTGGTGCTCGATCACATCCTCGGCACGGGGCCGGGGTTCTCCGACCGGCTGGGCCGGATCGTTCGCGACGAGATGGGGCTGGTTTACAGCATCGGCGGCGGCATGACCGACTCCGCCGACCTGCTGCCGGGACTGTTTCGAGTTTACGCCGGAACGAAGCCCGAGGAGGCCGGCCGCGTGGTCGAGGCGATCACCGGACAGGTCCAGGCAATGCACGACGGAGCGTTCAGCGACGACGAGGTGGACCGCGCCCGGCGCGTACTTCGGCCGGCGCCTTTGTCTTCGATTTCCAGACCGTCGACCAGCGTGCCGAACGGTTGCTGGAACTGGAGCGCACCTTGGCCTGGACCTCAACGAGCCAAAGCATTGGCCCGACCGGATCTCCCGGATCACCGCGCGTCAGGTTCGCGAGGCCGCGCCACCCACCTCCGACCGGATTTGCTTTTCCGCGTGGAATTCGGTCCATTGGTCCGCAGGCGTCAGAAGGCGCGGGCGGTGCGCGCGTGAGATCATTCCGTTGACCAGTGGCGCTGTGGTTGTTGAATCCGTGCGATAAACTGGGTTCTTGAGGAATTGCAAGATTCGATTCGGAGGGGATCGCGTCATGCCCAGCCCTTTTCCGGGAGTCGATCCGTATCTCGAGAGCCAGGGATACTGGCCGGATTTTCACGTCAGCCTGACGACCTATTGTCGTGACATCCTGAACGATGTTCTGCCCGAGATTTATGTGGCTCGCCTGGGCGAGCAGCTTCGCCTGATCGAGCGAAGCGATCCTCGGGGAAAGACGGTCCTCCCCGATGTGACAATCCTGGAAGGTGGCATCCGTACGAGAGCAACGGCGCAGTCAGCGACGGCGGGCGGCGTGCTCACTCTCGACCCGGTCACCATCGAATTGCCCGTCACCGACATCGAAGAGGTGCGCGATCTCTGGATCGAGATTCACCGCCGCCCCGACCGCGAACTGGTCACGGCGATCGAGATCCTTTCGCCGACGAACAAGCTGGGTGAGGGTTACTGGCAGTATCAAAGCAATCGCAGGTCATTGATCCGCCAGGACGTCCACCTGGTCGAGCTCGATCTGCTGGTGCGCGGTCAGCGGTTGCCCATGGGGCAAGACCTGCCACCGGGCAACTTTTTCGCATTCGTCTCCCGCGCCGATCGTCGCTTCAAGTGCGACGTCTATCCCTGGTCGGTCCGTGATCGTTTGCCGAACCTGCCGATTCCCCTGCGCGCGCCCGATCCCGACGTCATCCTGGACCTTCCCGCCCTTTTCGCTCTTGCCTACGAACGCGGCCGCTACGCGCGTGAGCTCGATTACACCACACCGCTCGATTTGCCTCTGGCTGAGGGCGATCGTGCCTGGGCCGAAGAACACGCCCGCACGTCACGTGCCTGAGGATTGCCGAGTTCTGGATTCGCGACCGCGAATCGGCTCCAATGCAGGGTAAGGCGGAGCGCATGGCGACGGCGGTTCGTCGCACGCCTCCCGATGATCGGCCTTACCACCACGATTTCCTCCTCAGGAGCATATCGAATGCGTCGCAAGCGACCCGCCGCGCCGACATGGCACCAGACACAGGCTCGGAAGTCCCTCTGGCAGTTCTGGTTTCTTTCTGGCCTGATATCGCTGGCCGTGACCATGTTGACCTCTGCGGCGGCCGACGCCGAGCCTCCCACGGGTTCGGCCCGGCTCACGGTCCATGCCGACCGCGAGGGCCCCAAGGTCAGCCCGCTGCTCTACGGCATCTTCTTCGAGGACATTAACTGCTCGGCCGACGGCGGTATTTACGCCGAGCTGGTCCGGAACCGATCATTCGAGGATTCGGGCAAGCCGGAACACTGGTCGGTCACCAAGGGGGGCGAAGGTAAGGTCGAGGTGGCGATCGACACTTCGCGGCCCATCAGCCCGAAGAACACGAGGTCACTCAAGGTCACGATCGCCGAACCGGGAAACGCGTTCGCGGGGGTCGTCAACGACGGCTTCTGGGGCATGGCCGTGAAACAAGGTGAGACGTATCGCCTGTCGCTGCGCGCTCGTTGCGACGACGTGTTTCAAGGGGGGCTGACGATCGGTCTCGTCGGCAGCAACGACATTTGCTATGCGAAGGAGATGTTGCCGGAATTGACTCACGACTGGAAGACCTATCAATACTCACTCACCTCGAAGGGCACGGACCCCAGGGCCCATCTCGAGATCGGCGGAGCCGGGAAAGGCACTTTCTGGCTCGACATGGTCTCGCTTTTCCCCGTCAAAACGTGGAAGGATCGACCGGGCGGCTTGCGTCCCGATCTTGCCGGAATGCTTGCGGAATTGAAACCGTCGTTCGTGCGATTCCCCGGCGGCTGCTGGGTCGAGGGTGACACGATGCGGTTCGCCTATCGCTGGAAACAGACCATCGGCGACATCTCGGAGCGGCGGACCCAGTACAACATCTGGAACTATCACGCAACTCACGGACTGGGCTTTCATGAATATCTTCAGATGTGCGAGGACCTGGGCGCGGAGCCCCTGTTCGTGATCAACTGCGGCATGTCGCACCGCGAGAACGTGCCGATGGACAGGATGGAGGAGTTCGTTCAGGACGCACTCGATGCCATCGAGTACTGCAACGGCCCGGCCGACAGCACCTGGGGCTCGGTGCGAGCCAGGAACGGGCACCCTGCGCCGTTCGGTCTGAAATACATGGAGATCGGCAATGAGAATGGCGGCCATGCGTATCAAGAGCGGTACGCACTCTTCCACGATGCGATCAAGAAGCGCGATCCCGCGATGACCCTGATCGCCAACATGCCGACCACCAGCCGGCCCGCCGACGTGGTCGATGAGCATTACTACTCCAGCCCCGAATTCTTCATCCAGCAGGCAGATAGATACGACAGGTACGACCGCAAGGGACCGAAAATCTACGTGGGCGAGTACGCGGTGACGCAGGGATGTGGCCAGGGCAACCTGCGCGCAGCCGTGGGCGAGGCGGCGTTCATGATCGGCATGGAGCGGAACCCCGACGTCGTGGCCATGTCATCGTACGCCCCGTTGTTCGTGAACGTGAACCACCGTGGCTGGAACCCGGACCTGATCAACTATGACAGCTCCCGGGTTTACGGCATCCCTTCTTACTACGTTCAGCGCATGTTCAGCGAAAATCGCGGTGACGTGGTCGTTCCCGTCGATGCTGTTAGCCCGAGCTACGAAGAGGGCCCCAAGGCAGGCGCCATCGGCGTCGGAACCTGGGCGACACAGGCGGAGTTCAAGGACATCAAGGTGACCAGCGGCGATCGGACCCTCTATTCGGCCGATCTCAACGCTGGCACAAAAGGCTGGAAGCTACTGGGCGGCAAATGGAGCATCGAGGACGGAGCTCTCCGCCAGACGCAGCTCAGGGAGAACATCCGCGCGGTGGCCGGAGCCAAGAGCTGGACCAACTACACGCTCAGCCTCAAAGCGCGGAAACTCGGCGGGGCGGAGGGTTTCTTGATCCTCTTCCGGGTTCAAAACGAGGACCAGAAGTCGTGGTGGAACATCGGGGGCTGGGGCAATTCTCGCCACGCGATCGAAATTGGCGGCGAGGTGGGCCAGAGCGTACCGGGCACCATCGAGACCGGGCGGTGGTATGATATCCGGATCGAGCTTGCCGGCTCGAATATCAAATGCTACCTCGACGGCAAGCTCGTGCACGACGTCCACACGCCCACGATGAAGGCGCTCTACGCGTCGGCCACGCGGGAAAGCTCGAGCGGCGACATCATCCTCAAGGTCGTCAATGCGGCGAGTCAGCCGCTGATGACCGACATCGGACTTTCCGGCATCACCCGGCTGACGGGTCCGGCCAGAATCGTTACGTTGACCTCGGCGCATCCCACCGACGAGAACTCACTGGCAAACCCCTCCAACGTGGTGCCGGTCACGCAAGACGGCCCGATCACGACCCTCGTTCTGGCCGGCGAGTTGGCTCTTGTGCACACGTTTCCCGGCAACTCGGTGACGGTGCTCCGGGTCCGAGGGAAAGTGAATGTAGAGAAGCCGTGATTCGTCGATCCCGTGACCGCGGGTTGACAGTCGCATAGGCGTCTTCTACGATGAGATCCGCTCAATCCAACCACGCCAGGAGCCTGGGGTCGAGTATTGCCGATCCAGGTCGCGCCCGAGCCCAAGCTTGGAAAGCGATGTTTTCAGGCGCCTGGCGGCTTCTCTGATTTTTTCGGGATGCTGCGAAACTGGGATATATTCCCGGCTCCGGCATCCCTTCTTCGTTTGGGTGTAAATTTCGTATTCGGGATGAAATCAAGCCAGGTGGAGCAATGTCATGCGGATAGCCCTGGACGCGATGGGGGGCGATTTTGCCCCCGGGCCGATCATCGCGGGCGCCGTCGAGGCCGTACGCGAACAGTCCGAGCTGATCGCGGTGCTTGTCGGTGATCGCGAGCGGATCGAGGCCGAGCTGGCCAAGGCCCCGGACACCCCGCGCGACCGCCTGCCAATCGTCCACGCCAGCCAGACGATCGGCATGGAGGATAAGCCGGTCGATGCCCTGCGCAAAAAGCGGGACAACTCGATATCCAAATGCTGGGGCCTGCTGGCCGCCGGGGAAGTCAAGGCGGTCGTTTCGGCGGGCAACACCGGGGCCATGGTTGCCTCGGCGCTGTTCAACGCCAAGATGTTCCTGCCTGGGGTACGGCGGCCGGGGATCGCCGCGATCTTCCCGTCGCACCAGGGGCCGATCGTGATCATCGACGTCGGCGCCAACATGAATGCCAAGGCCGAGGATCTGTACCAGTACGGCATCATGGGGGCGATTTATGCCGAGGAGATCCTCGGGGTCACGCACCCGCGAATCGGCCTGCTGAACGTGGGCACCGAGGACGAGAAGGGAACCGACCTGACCCGTGCCACGCGCGCATTGTACCATGCCAGCCCGTGGGCCAGCCGGTTTGTGGGCAATGTCGAGGGCCGCGACATCTACGAGGGCCACGTCCGGGTCGTCATCTGCGACGGGTTCGTGGGGAACGTCCTGCTCAAGGCCGGCGAGGGGGCTGTCGAATTTCTTTTTTCCACGCTCCGCGAAGAGCTTGCCCGGATGCTGCCGGAGCTTCCCGTCGGGGCCGGACATCGAATCGCCGACAGCCTGCGGACGCTCAAGAGCCGGTTCGAGTACGAGGAATTCGGTGGTGGCCCGCTGCTGGGAATCCGTGGCGCCTGCATCATCTGCCACGGAGCCTCGGGCGTGCGGGCCATCAAGAACGCGCTTCGGGTCGCCCATGCCATGGCCGAGGATCGGCTCAATTGCCGGATTCTCGAACATCTGGGCGCGAAGCTGGCGAGTGTGGAAGACGAGTCTGCCGAGGTTGCCACTGCCAGCGAGTGAAAGGTGCTCGGCCCTTCAATCAGAGGTTGCCCCATCATGCCAAAGATTGCCTTCTTGTTTCCCGGCCAGGGTGCGCAGACGGTCGGCATGGGCCAGGAGCTGGACCGCGAGCTGCCCGCGGCGCGGGCACTGTTTGACCGCGCCGGCGAGGTCCTGGGATACGACCTGAGGAAACTCTGTTTCGAGGGCCCGGCCGATGCACTCGAGGCGACCGACGTCAGTCAGCCGGCGATCTTCGTCGCCAGCCTGGCGGCCCTCGAGGGTCTCAAGCAGACCGAACCGGCGGTGGTCGAGGCTTGTCAGGGTGCCGCCGGATTGAGCCTGGGCGAATACACGGCACTGGTATTCGCCGGCGCTCTCGATTTCGCCTCGGGGCTGGAGGTGGTTCGCCGCCGCGGCCAGGCCATGCAAGCCGCCTCGCTGGCCACGCCCAGCGGCATGACCAGCGTGCTGGGGCTGGACGAGGCCAAGATTGATGAGCTCTGCCGCCGCGTCGCCCCGACGGGACGGCTCTGGAAGGCCAACATGCTGGGGCCGGGCAATATCGTCGTCTCGGGCGAGGCCACCGCGCTGGCGGCCATCGAACCCATCGCCACCGAGCTCGGCGCCATGAAGGTCGTCCCCCTGAAAGTCGCGGGCGCCTTTCACAGCGATCTCATGAAGCCCGCCGATGCGCAGCTTGCCGAAGTCCTGGCAAGAACGCCCATGGAGCGGCCGCGCATCCCCGTCTATTCCAATGTGGACGCCCGCTCTCACGACGATCCCGACAATATCCGCAGCACTCTCGTCGCCCAGGTCCTTCAGGGCGTTCGCTGGGAAGATTCGATGCAGAGAATGCTGGCCGACGGCTTCGACACGTTCTACGAGATCGGTCCCGGGCGAGTCTTGACGGCTCTGCTCAAACGCATCAATCGCAGGGTTCCGTGCACACACATCGCCGCGCGGTAGAATGACTCTCGACCCAACCACATGGGAAGAAGGCGGCTCGACTGTCGCAATCGAGGGAAAGGTCCGGCCCATGAGCACCATCCGCGTCCCCAGCGTAAAACCGACTCGTTACGGTCCTCGCTCCAACGGCACGCTGATGACGCCCGAGGAGTTTGACGCCGCGACCGATTTCGATGAACTTTATTCCTACGAGCTGATTCATGGGGTGCTAATTGTGAGTCCTCCTCCTGGAGAATCGGAACGAGATCCGAATGGTGAACTGGATTACCTTTTGCGGTTTTACAAGTCGACTCATCAGGCCGGCTCGGCTCTCGATAAGACGTTATCGGAGCAGTACGTCCGCTTACCGGACGGTCGCCGCCGCGCGGATCGCGTGATCTGGGCCGGACTGGGCCGAATCCCGAATCCGAAAACCGATATCCCAGCAATCGTGGTCGAGTTCGTATCGAAGCGGCATCGTGACCGGGTCAGAGATTACGAAGAAAAACGCCGCGAGTACATGGCCATCGGCGTTCGGGAATACTGGATCATTGATCGGTTCCAGCGCATCATGACGTTCTTCCGCGGTAGTCCGGCGCCCGGTGAGCCAGCCGAACAAATCATCAAGCAGAATGAAGTCTTTCGCACGCCGCTCTTGCCAGGATTCGAGCTGCCGCTCGCGCAACTGTTCAAGGTGGCCGACGACTGGGCACCGGCGCCGAAGGCACGGAAAAACGGGGGGTCTGGCCAGGACTCAACATCCCATTGATGGGTGAGGTGGTCGAACAGGTCCGGCAAGAGATCGGTCGACTTCCCGATTGAGTGACCTGGAAGACACGCTATTTACAGCGGAATTGCCTGTTACGCAGGGTTTGGGGTTGTCTCGTTGGATCTTCCGCGATTATAAACGAGAACCTGTTTTGCTCTCGGCGATCGAGGGAGAGTGCGCATGCGGGATGATCGCGACAAGACAGGACGTTGAAGCGGATCCGGGTACCGGGATCGGGCGGTTACCGCCAAATTTCCTCAGCAGGATGGGAAGAACATGGCCGAGGGAGCAAGCGCCAGCCCGCAAGCGGGTTTCCTGGTTGATTTGAAAGACCAAGTTGCCCTGGTGACGGGCGCCTCGCGAGGAATCGGCCGTGCCATCGCCGTCAGGCTGGCTTCGTGCGGGGCAACGGTCGTCGGCGTGGCGCGAAGTCTTGAAGGATTGCAGGGGACGCTCCAGGCCATCCACGATGGGGGTGGGAAGGCTGAAGGGTTCCCGGCCAACGTGGCCGACTCCACCGAGGTCAAGCGAATTGTTGACGAGGTGGAAGCGAAATACCAGAAGATTTCTGTCCTGGTCAATAACGCGGGCATCACCCGCGACGGCCTGATGCTCCGCATGGAGGACGACGCCTGGCAAGACGTGATCGACACGAACTTGAAAGGCACCTTCCTCTTTTCGAGGGCAGTGGGCGCCGTTATGATGCGTGCGAGGTACGGTCGGATCGTCAATATCAGTAGTGTGGCCGGACTGGTGGGCAACCCCGGACAGGCCAATTATGCGGCCAGCAAGGCGGGGGTGATCGGGTTCAGCAAGACCGTCGCCCGAGAACTTGCGGCGCGGAAAATCACGGTCAACGTGATTGCTCCCGGCTTCATCACCACCGATATGACGGACGTCCTGCCGGAGAAAATCAAAACCGAGGTCAAGGAACGTATACCCTTGCGACGGTTCGGAACCCCCGAGGACATCGCCGATCTGGTCTGTTTTCTGGCCAGCCCCGCGGCAAGCTATATTACCGGTCAGGTGATCGCCGTTGATGGCGGTCTGACCGTCTGACTCTGATCGACGAAGCCTGATCGAGACTCCGATCCACGCAAGCTTCGATATTCTCGCAGTCCATCCTTGTCGTGGTTTGCTGGTCCAGGATAATTTGTTCCGAGCCCGGGAAAGCTTTCGATTGCGCGAGGCACGCCGGATGGACTTTTTATTTGCTCCATGCTAAGTTGGCTCATTCTCGCGATCAAGGAGAACCGAACGGCCTCCGGACCCTCGGCCAGGTTCAGTGCCGTAAACCTAATCCAGCCAGGAGCTTCAATTCGCGAGCCGGAGAACTCTTGAAGGCCGCCGTGGGGTGCTGTCGGCACCCGGCTGCGAGTCGTGTGCCGTCTCGGTTCGACCCCAGAACCGTTTTGATCCAATTCCCGGGAACTGTCACCACGCCGCCTTCTGCTTGAATCTCAAGGGTCAAGCAGCTCGTGGTCGTGATGACGTGAACGAATGAAAAGTGAAGATGAGGAGGTTCGCCCGTGTCCGTGGAAGAGCGTGTAATCGAAATCGTCAGTGAACAGATGGGAGTCTCAAAAGATCAGGTCACCCGCGAGACCTCCTTCATCAACGACCTCGGTGCCGATTCGCTCGATACCGTGGAACTCGTGATGGAATTCGAAGAAGAATTCGACATCACCATCCCCGATGAGGAGGCCGAGAAAATCCAGACGGTGGGCCAGGCGATCGACTACATCGAGCAGCACGCGCACGCCAAGTAAGTCGCCACTGCCGGTTTCTATGCCATTATAATCCCATGAAATGATAAGTTGGGAGCGACATGGGACATTCGCGGCGCGTCGTCATCACCGGCATGGGGGTGGTCTCGTCGCTGGGTGAAAGCCTGCACACCTTCTGGGAGGCGCTCTGCGCCGGCCGCAGTGGTGTGGGGCCGTTAACCCTTTTCGACACGACCGAGTTCAAGGTTCACTTCGGCGGGCAGATCCGCGATTGGGATCCGGTGGCCCGCTTCGGTGTCAAGGAAGCAAGGCACCTCGATCGCTTTGCGCAGTTCGCACTGGTGGCCGCCGAGGCAGCAGTCCAGGATGCCGGTATCGACTTCTCGAAGCTCCCGGCCGATCAGTGCGGCGTTTTCATAGGATCGGGAATCGGCGGCCTGAATGAGTTCGAGTCCCAGCACTCGACGATGATCCACAAGGGCCCCTCACGGATCAGCCCGTTCACCATTCCCAAGCTGATGGTGAACGCCGGCAGCGGACAGGTGTCGATCCGCTGGGGGCTACAGGGTCCGTGCTCAGCGGTCGCGACCGCTTGCGCCTCGGCATCCAACGCGATCGGCGACGCGTTCAAACTGATCCAGGCGCACCACGCCGACGTCATGATCACCGGTGGCAGCGAAGCCGCCATCACTCACATGGGGTTGGGAGGGTTCGCGGCGATGCGCGCCCTCTCGCTGCGCAACGATGACCCCCCACGGGCCAGCCGCCCCTTCGATCGTCGAGCGCGATGGCTTCGTGATGGGCGAAGGCGCCGGTATCCTGATCCTCGAGGCCGAGGAAATCGCCCGCGCACGGGGTGCGCGGATCTATGCCGAGATGCTGGGGTACGGCATGTCCGCCGACGGCTGGCACATCACGGCTCCCGACGATCAAGGGCCGAGGTGCGGCCCGCGCCATGAAACGCTGTCTTGCCGATGCCGGCCATTCCCGCAAACGTGATCGATTACGTCAACGCTCATGGAACCAGCACGCCCCTGGGCGACCTCGCCGAAACGATCGCCATGAAGAACGTCTTCGACGGCCATGCTCCCAAGCTTCAGATTTCCAGCACGAAGAGCCAGCTCGGACATCTCCTCGGCGCCTCTGGCGGGGTCGAACTGATCATCTCCGCCCTGGCGATCCAGACGAGCGTTCTCCCCCCCACGATCAACCTCGAAGAACCGGGCGAAGGATGCGATCTCGACTACATCCCCAACGTTGCCCGCGAGGCAAGAGTCAACTACGTGATGTCCAACAGCTTCGGCTTTGGCGGCCATAACGCCAGCCTGGTGATCGGTCGCTACTTCCCGGGCGGTCGGGCCTGACCTCAATCTCAGTCCGAGATGTTGGACAACTGCATCCAGTCGCGTCTGGGAGAGGCGGGACGGCCAGGTCCGAAAAGCTCGCGGGAGCGGCGAAGCAGCCAGTGGCCGCAGGGGACAAGCAGCGGCCGGACCAGCAAGGCGTCCACGGTGATTCCAACAACCAAGGCGAAACCAAGCTGACGCAGCGAGCTCAGCGGGCTGAATATGAATGACGCGAAGCTGCACGCGGTGATCGCAGCCGCTGAACTGATCAGGCCGCCCGTCTGCCCGATCGCACGCACGATCCCTCCGCGGAACCCATGTCGGGCCGTCTCTTCTTGCAGCCTGGTCATCAGAAAGACGTTGTAATCGACGCCAACGGCAACGAGAAGGACGAACAGGAAGTAGGGAACTTTCCAGTCCAGACCCTCCGCCCCCAGAATCTTCACGAACAGCAGATCGGTCGCTCCCAGCGCGAAGGCGTAGGTCAGAACCATGGTCGCGACGAGGTTAAAGCAGGACCAGGGATCTCGCAGCGCGATCAACAAGACCAGGAAGACACCGATCGGCACGGCGAACCAGCTTTGCACCTGATCGGAATGCGTCAGCGAACGGATGTCGGCCGACTCTGCGTTCGCTCCCGCGATCGAGGCCGTGACGTGCAGTCCCTCGTATTCACCCAGGTACTCCTTGAGCCGCTGCCGCAGGGTTTCCACCTGGTTCATCGCCTGATTTGAGAACACGCGGTTTGCCTGGGTCACGTCGATGCGTGCGTGGTGGCCGTCGGGAGTGATGTAGACGGCGAAGCTTTGCAAGAGTTCGGGATTCTGACGCACGGTCTCGGGGGTGATCAGCAGCCGATCGAGAGCCCGCCTGCCGACGGGGTCGTCGAGGATGGAAGCAACCTCGTCATGAGCGCGATCCGCGCCTCGGGCAATCTGCTCGGCCCCATCGGCTGCTCGCGTCAGTTCCGCGAGCAGCGTCTCGGCCGGCCCCTCGGTTCGTGCAGGTTGAGGCTGCGGACCGGGCGTCGAACCCGACTGGGGATGGCCGGCCCGCTGGACCGACGGGTCGGAACTGCCGGGCGGCGCCACAGAGGCGGAATCATTGTTGGCCGACGCAACGAGGTCAAACGCCTTGCTCAGCCCCGCCAGATCCCAGGGCGGAGTGCCCTGCGAGATCAGCAGGGCGGTGGACGCGCCCTTGAGTCCGGAGACGAGGGCGGAAGTCGAGGCCGGCGCCGTGGGCGATACGGCTGACGCCGATGACGCGGAGTGATCCTTGACATTTGGTGGCTTGGGCACAGCAGCGCGAGCGACGGCGCCGGTGAGATTCAGCCCTGTCTTCTGCTCCAGCCAGACCGCGGCACGCAGCTTCGAGGAACCCTCGATCAGCCCCTTGTTGAGCAGCCTCGCGCCCTCGGAAAGCTGGCGAAAGCCATTGTTGACCTCGCCCAGTCTCGATGCCAGTCGAGCCCGATTCAGCGGCTCGGGGCTCCCCAGAGGTTGGGTTGCCGAGCGGACCTCCGTCAGCTTGCGCTGGTGTGCGAGAAGGCGGCTCACATCGTCGATCAAGGCCAGGCCTTCAGACGCGCGGAGGTCCGTGTCTGACTCGAGAACGACGGTCAGCGGAGCCAGCATGCCCGAATCAAACTTCGAGGTGAGCAGGCGCAGGTTCTCGCCGGATTGGGTTTGCCGCGGCATCTCGGAGAGCAGGTCCATGACAAAATGGCTCTGCAATCCCAGTGCGGCCAGCGGAATCAGCGCCAGCAGAGCCAACCCCCAGCTACGCAACGGACGGGCCATGGCCGCGCGGCCGATGCGATCCCACATTCCACTGGAAGGCACCATGAACTTCTGGAACGACCGCGGGCGATACCTCGCCAGGAGAACCAGTAAAGCGGGCGTCAACGTCAGCGTGGCCACGAGCGAAAGCGCCAGGCCAAGCGCAACGCTCGGGCCCGTGGTCGAAAAGAGCTTGAACTTGGTGGTTCCCATGAGCATCAGGCCCATGATGATCGTGCCCGCGCTGGTCACCAGGGGCATGAACGACCGGTGGAGCGTCTGCTTCATCACGCCCGCCGGGTTCTCGGGATTGAAGTGCTCGGCGAACCGCCATGAGAGGAACAGGCAAAAGTCGGTCCCGGTTCCGAACAGGAGCGCGACCAGGAACAACTCCACGAGAGAAGAAATCTCCCAGCCGGCCGTACTCAGCCAGGCGAGCAACCCGCGGGCAATGATCAAACTGGTGCCAATCGTTACCAGCGGCACCAGCGCCAGGAAAAACGACCGGTAAACCAGCAGCAAGACGATCAGCAGTAATACAACCGTGGCGACGGCCGCTCGGTCAAGCGAGGCCTGCACCTGGGACATGTAGTCGCGGCCGATGACCGAGTCACCGGTCCAGCGCAGATCCAGACCGGCGATGTCCGGTGTCTGACGCCGCAGCGTCTCTGCCGCCGATTGCATCCAATCGATTGCCTTGTGGGCTGATGGCGAGACGTGCGAGGAATCGAGCGGAACGACCAGCATGCTGAGCGTCTTGTCCGTACTTACCAGCCGTTCGGCGACCTCGGTTCGAGAATTTGGACCCAAGACCCTCAAGACGTCCTTGGGACGATCGGCGGATTCAAACCGTTGCGCCAGCCGAACCGCAAATTGACGGTCGGTGTCAGTCAGCCCGGCGGGGCGATAGAGCATCAAGACCGCTGTCGATTCGTACGACTGCTCCGGCCAAGCCTGCCTCACCAGCTCTGCGGCGCGGCGGCTTTCCGACGACTGGCTCAGCAGCTTCGATTGCCCCTCGGCAGCTAGTCTTGTCAGGTTCGGAGAACCCAGGCCGACCGCCGCTGCCAGCACCATCCATGCGCCGATGACCCATGCAGGCCGACGACCCAGCACGCTGAAGATTCTGTCCAGTGTCATGGAAACCGACTCCTGGTCCAGTCATCCCTCCCGCGCTCGTACACCAATCCGTCGAAGCAGGCAAGCCTGCCCGGAACGCGAGGAAGATCGGTTGAGAAGTCGCCAGACTCTGGAGAAGAGCCGGCGAATCAATGGGAGGGCTGATCGGTAGGCCAAAAACCTGACCCGAGATCCTCAGGAGTATAACCTGACCCAACATCTCCGGAAGTATAGACGCGAAATGCAGTCCGATCAATGCAAGAACATTCGAAACAGGGCCCCGGACACTCGCTCCGAAATGATTCGTCGAGCGGGAAAACACAAGAGAGCTTAGAAGTTCGGTGCAATGGGCACGGTCGGGAACATCCTCCCAGGACGGCAAATGCGCTCGCCTGCGGGAACCCGCCGCCCGCACCTTCGGCACAACGACCCGATGCAGTGAGCGCGGGCTGTCGATTCCGGTACAGAGCAATCATGGTCATTCGGGAAGAGGCTCGACGTTGCCCTTGCTGCTACTGACGATGGGGGCCAACTTGCCCCCTTTAACCAGACTGGTCAACCAGGCGAGGGCGAAAGAAAGCATCCCCAGCGCGATGTAATCCAGTCCCGCGATGAGTTGCCGCGCCGAGCGATAGCCGCGCCAGCCCGTCCAGATCAGCCAGGAAGCGAGGATCAGGCCCGCTGCGGCAAGCGACGCCCTGTGTCCAAGAACTCGTCCATAGGCCCCAAGGACCAAACACAATACGGGCGGGTAAACCCAAGGAACCCAGGATGTCTGACTCGCGCCGACCCCTGCGGTCCAGCCGACCATCACGGTCAGACAGCCCAGAATCGCCAATGCCGCAGCGGCGTTTCTCAGCCAACGACCCAGGGCGTCATCGAATACGGAGCCGAGTGTCAGAAGGGTCAGCAGCACCATGTGGAAGCCCACCGGCACTCGGTAAGGCAGCGGCGCACCGTTGATTTGTCCGACCATTCCCGCAGCGATCAGGCAGCTTGCACCGAAAAGGCACCGCCACGAGCTATGTCTCAAAGCAGCCAGTGCAAGCTGTAAAATGGCCACCGCCACGAGTGGCAAGGGTCGAGGCGATACCAGACCATCAAGATCTCTCGTGGCCGGTTCGACGAAAGCCAGGCTCAGGAGAACCACCGTCAGAGCGCCTGCCGCCAGCGGCACCCGCCGGCTCCACGCATAGACGTAGATGCCGGCCGAGGCGACCAGTGTCAGGTAGAATGGCGTGCCGCCAAGAGTTGACGTGAACTGGGTCAGAAACGCCTGGTAAACCGCTTCGGAACGATGCCCGACCGCAGCCAGAGTCGCCAGGATCGCGGGCATGGCAAGCGCCACGCGCATGACCGTCCTGTTTCGCTCGACGAGCCCGATCTCCAGGAGGAGGATCATGACGCCGAAGAGAAACGGCACGAGGAAATAGGGGCCGAAGATGTAAGGTTCCGTCCCCCTGAGTTCGAGATGGTGCATCGACCAGCAAAGAAGCGCCGTCCGGGCCATGACGCCGAAGCCAAGTACTCCAAAAAGCGACCAGGGATACCAGGCCCAAGGCCAGGGGCTGCCATTGTCGCGGACATAATCCCGCCCGCGGCGGACGGCTGGCAAGAGCGTCACGGCCACGATCCCGGCGGCGGGAGAGAAGCCAAACAAGGCCCATTCGAGCTCTGTGTTCCAGGACCGTTCCAGAAGTGGAACGAGGGCGACAGGATACAGGAAGAAGAGCGCCAGGAGAAGCAGATACGGTAGCCGGAAGGCCAGGGGAAGGACGAGCCGCGCGCCGTGGAGCATCGCCTCGCTGACCGTGACGGCAAACGCCAACCCGCCCACAAAGCAGGCGATCCCGCGCTCCGGGGCCACGGCGAGGACCTCGTCGAAGGTCACCGAGGTGGCCAGAAACATCAGCACGGTCAGCAACATCACCGTCCGCACGTCGTCCCAGACACCGAGAAAACGCACGAGCAAACACGCCGTTACAGCCAGGAGCAGCGTGTAGCTCGTCATGCCTGCCATCAGTGCCCAGGTCTGCGCGGCCTGCTCATGGCCACCAAAAGAGACCCAGAGACCCAGGCAGACCAGCAGGGCACTGATTGCGTAAAAGGGATTGTTGCAACTCACCCAGCGGATCAAGCCTCGCGAGCTGTCCGCAAGACTGGGTTCGAGAGCCGAAATCCGCGCATCGGAAAGACTACTCATGATGATTGCCCCTTGAACTGGATGTGATCGGGACCGATCGGGATCGGGGCAAGACAGGATATGACGGATGTTTCCCCGATCCCGTGCCCGCATCATAGCGGCCTGGGACACTTGTCGCAAGGGGCTAGTGTGGACTCCCACCGCAGGCGCGTCACGAATGGCCGTCGCTTCCCCCAAACAACGGACGAAACGAAAGGAACTCATTCGCTTTCGGCGGTCGCGTCACTGGCGTCTTCTTCAATGCCGAATTCCTCCGCCAGGATGCCGGCAATGTCGCGTGCCCCGTGCAGGACTCGCAGTACCTCGATGCCGCCGGGGATTGGGTGTTAGAAGCCCAAGTAGACGCGGAAGCGAGAGATGGGGAAATAGCGGAGATCGGCGTAGAGCGGCTCGGCCGGCTCATAACGGGTGCCGATGCCAGGCATACTGCCCAGGCGGGCGAACGTTGCTTCGGCTTCGGCGAAGAAGCGATCGGCGACCCGGATTCCCGCCTCCCTTGCGTAGTGGCGAAAGATCGTGACCAGGTCACGGTTTGCGGAAGGCCGGCGGATGATGCGGCTCACGGGCGAACTGTCTCGCCTGCCAAACCCTCGAGTCGCCTCGGCCCGCAAGGCCACCCAATCCTCGTGGCTCATGGGGGCAGCGGAACCGCTCTCGATGGCCTCGCGGAATTTCACTTCCAGTTCACGCTTGGCCTGTCGCTTCTGAGCGTCGCGAATCAGCGCGGCAGATACTCGCTGGCGGAGGCATAGCCCTCCTGATCCATCTGAGCTTCGACGAATGCCTTCATTTCCTCTGGCAGGGAAATATTCATGGTCGTCATACAGTCATCCTCCGACAAAGCCATCCTGACAGCTCATGGCAATTCTTGCCAAGAGAGAGATCGCCTTCCTTCTGCCTCAGGCCCTTGATCCGTGGGAGCTTCGGGGACGTGTTTCTCAATCCTGCCGATTGCGCACGGGAGCCAAGCTCGTTGCAGGCCGATAGCTGTTACAGAAATCAATTCGTTCGCCGATGCTGGGGTGGGACGCACGAAAGATTTTGTAGATGACCCCGGGGCGAGGATTGCTGAGGTTCTCTTGCTGGAGCTTGGCAAACGCTGTCGCCGCGGAGTGGTTCGTATGAGTCAAGTCGAGTGCGAACCGGTCGGCCTCGTGCTCCTGGTAGCGGCTGTAGGCCATGGCCACCGGGGTGAGGACGAGACTGCTGACTTGAAGCAAGAGAAGCAGCAGGGGAACGGAAGCGACATCGGCAAGGCTTTCAAAGCGCAGTCCATGAGAGTAGCGAGCAACCAACCGGCGGCCCAGGCGATCGACCAGATAGAGGCCTGTCAGAGTGAGCACCGAGGAAAGCAGGATCGAACGAACCACGTGGCCCAGAACATAATGGCCCATCTCATGAGCCATCACAGCCAGCAGTTCCTTCTGTTCCAGTCGAGCGATCAAGGTATCCCAGAGCACGATCCGCTTGGAGCCGAACACGCCCGTGACATAGGCGTTGAGCGCCTTGGTGTCCACGCTCTTGTTGACCTCGAACACCCGGCTGCCCTCGATGCCCGCGCGGCCCGCAAGATTCAGGATCGACTGCTCGAGCTGCTTGTTCTTCATGGGCCCAAAATGGTTGAACAGGGGAGCGATCCAGATCGGCTCGACCAGCAGGGCAAAGAACAGGAAAGGCACGGAAAGCAGGGAGGTGTAGAGCCACCATCGCCGCGGCGCCCGGGCCAGCAACAGGTAAGGAACCCATGCGAACGCGAAGCCGACAATCATCGCGATGCCCACGCTCAGCAGGGAATCGGTCAGCCACTTGGCCAGGGTCTGGTTCGACAGGCCGTAGGCGTGCTGGCGGACGAAACCCAGGTAGTAACTCAACGGAAGATCGATCAGGTAAACAATCGCCAGGTAGAACACCACGTACAGCCCGACCGTCGGAAACCACCACCGGCCCAACCGGCGGGCCAGGTCGCGCAGGCTCGCTGAAAATCCTGTGAAGACGATCACCGCGGGAACCATCAGACCCCAGAACTCAGCGAAGGCCCAGAGCCACATCCCGCTCTGATAAAAGCGAAGCGCCTTCTCGCTGGGGACTGGAACCTCAACGGGCTGCGACTCATCTACCGTGGCTGACGATCGCGCGGGAGCTGGGTTGGTGCTTGAATCACCTCGGGTTTCCTCTTGGGTTTCCTTCGGAGGGGTATCCTTGGCAATCTGACCCCGGGCCGACCCGCTTCCGGCAAGCCAGACACCCATCACCAGGAGCAGCAAGACACACGGACAGAGCCATCTTCGATCCATCGAAATGTGATCCTTTTCATCGTGAGATCATGACAAACAGGAAACGGCACAACGCGACAAACCGTCGTCACGTGATCTGGTGAGGCTGTTCCTCGACGGTCGCGGGATTGGGATTGGTATCGCCGAAGATTCGCAAGGTGAGATAGCCAACGGCCGCCGCAAGCGCCGCACTCAATGCTCCGAGAACGTAGGTGGCCGTGCGGAAGAGGTTGAGCCGGCGCACGATGTCGGCCCCTTTCTGAACGTCCAAGGCTTCGGCGATCTCCGTCTTCTCGTCCAGGTCGCGTTCAAGCTTCACCTGCTTCTTTTCCATGTCGGCAAGCCGCTCGCGGAGCTCGGGCGCTTGCTTGGCGTCAACTTCGTACAGAGCTAGTGTCTTGTTGGCCGTCTCGAGATCCGTTGAGAGCTTCACAGCCGTCGACTCGAGCTCCTTGGTCCGGACGCCCAGAGTCTCGTTGATCGATTGCTGGGCCGCGAGCTGACGCCGGGCCTCGTCGCGCGCCTTGGCCGCGCGGTCGTAGCGTTCTGCGAACTGCGCCGGGTTGTCGGTCCCGGCCTTGTCGAGAAGCGTATCCACGGTCAACCGTTGACTGCCGGCGACCTGTTCCACCGAATGGGCCATGGCCTTGAGGGTATCGCTCTGCTCCTGGATCCGGCCGTGAAGCTGGAACAGCCAGAGAGCGGCGGCCACGCCCATCACGCCCAGGAACGACCCGAGCATGCCAAAAACCATGGCTGTCTGGAGCCGGTCGGCGGGAGAACTGACATACTGCGGGGAAGTCGATCGATTGAGCATCTTGAGAAGCTCCGCCTCGAGGCGTGGAGAGAGGAAGGTGCCTCCCTGGCCGGTGGGGCTGGGGAAGTTTTCCAGGTCGTTCGCCAGCTTCGCCAGTGCGATCCTGTCGCCGCGATCGGCGGTGAGGTAATACCCTTCCACCTGTGCCACGGTCTGGCCCCGCCACTGGAAGAAACCGCGGGTTTGCTGCACGGGATCGACGACGTAAGCGACCTGCAAGACCTGTGCAAAGAAATGTTGATGGATGAAAATGTCATGGTGCGAAAGAAAAATGCCAAAACTTGGATGCGTATGGTACCAGCCGACGATGTCAAGATCGGGGAAAAGCCGGTCCCGCTCGCGTGTGATCTCTTCCCAGGAGTCGTGCGTGTAGGTGAAGCTTGCCTGGGTATTGGCGTAGTGCTTGGCCTCGAGCGATTGGGTGATCCAAACAAACGGCGTGCCCGAAACTTCGTCAAGGCACTCCTTGCCCAGCAAGATTCCCCCCAGCTCGACCGATGTATCCGCCAGCGCATGCCGCTCGATGGCCTCGGCCGCGCGGTGATCGATGAAGATGGGCAAGTCCGCCTGCCCCGGGACTTGATAGGAGAGACAAGCGTACCGCAGATCGCGATCGGGCCGGAGCAGCCGCACCGGCTCGCGGTACTTGATCTCCTCGAAGACCATCTCGTCGCCGCTCACCGGCCGAGCCCCCATCCCGTGGAGCAGCCGCACCGGTCACCGGCCAGCAGGAAAAACTGGGAACCCGATGAACCGTCCACGCGGACGATATCATAAGCGGGCACACCGACAGCCGCCAGCGTCCGGTTCGTGAGCGGCGAATCTTCATCCACCGCGCTGATCAGCTCGGGACGTCCCGGCTCACAGCAATTCGGGCAGGCGGCCTCGGCTTGCCGCACCTTGGTACGGGGCCGCATGATCTCTTCGCGCCAGTCGCAACGGGGACAGTGAACGCTCACCACGAGTTCGCGGTCGAGGGCCAGACTGAGCGGGCCTTCAAGCTCCTTGCCGGCTATCGCCAGAAGGTCGGCCACAGTGCTCGCTTTACCGAGCGCAAGCTCCACGGGTTGAGGGTAGGTCTCGTGGCTCAGGCAGTTTTCTCGAAACGGGAGCCGCGTGGTGTAAAACTGGTTGCCGACGCCGCTGAACACCAACGCCGAGCCCGCCGCAACCGGCATTCCATGCAGCAGCTTGAGTGCTTCCTGAACCTGCAATGCCGCCATCATCGACGCGATCGTGGGGGCCGTGGGGACCTTGCCGGCGAGAATCTCATCACGCTTCAACAGCGGGCAGCTATAGCGTAGGTTGAGGAGTTGATAGTCGCGCTCGGTCATCGCACACTCGTAACATGCCGAATCGGGCGGCACGAATATCTTGACGACACCCTGAATTTCTTGAATGCCCGCGTCGATCCAGGGGGTACCCACTTTCCAGCACTGGCGGTTCACCCAGAGCCGGGCCTCGCGGTTGTCCAGGCAGCCGATGACAAGGTCGACATCGGCAAAGAGCCCGAGCCCGAGATCCGTAAGCACGTCGCCGTGAATCGGCACGAGAGTGATCTCGGGGTTGAGCTCGCGCGCGCGCTGGGCGGCCACCTCGGCCTTGGGCCGGCCCGCATCCTCGCCACGGAACAGGACCGAACGCGATAGGTTCGACGCCTCGATCCGATCGAGGTCAATCACGTACGTGGTTCCGAGACCGAGAAGCGCCAGGTTCTTGATGACCTCGTTTCCCAGCGCCCCCGCCCCCACAACCAGCACACGCGCCGTGGCGAGTCGCTCTTGCCGCCACCACGAGATCAGGCGGAGACGGCCATAGCGATCATCGTCGTCGATTCTCAGGATTTCGGGGTCGTCCGAATCGGCGGCTCGACCTGGCGTGGGGTCTGGAACCATGAGGTTGTGACTGTGCGGGGCGGCATGCGGCGTGCCGGGGCTCGAGAACGGTGACTTGTCCATGACCTCGGTTTCCGCCTCGACCTGCCCGGTCGCGTTCACTCGATATAAACAATCTCGTCGTCGACCGATTCTCGCGGCGCCGGCCGGTCCGGAATTTCGATCGTCTCTTCAACGATCACAACTCCGTCCGGCTCGTCCTGAACGTGATGCCCGACGGTCTCACCGATCAAGGTCTCAAGGACGACAGGCGCCGCTGGCGTCTGGCCATGCTCGGAAACGGGCAAAGGCTCTTGAGGCGCCGCAGCGGGCTCGGCTTCCCGCGCAGGGGTCGCTCGGGGACAGTCAGCATCGATGCCGGGTCTGCTTGTTGCGCCGGGGCTTGCCCGCTTGATCTGGCATAACGGTCCATGAACTGGCGAACCCGACTGACCGGCAAGAGTGCGTCCCAGCGCATCCCC
Organism: uncultured Planctomycetaceae bacterium; assembly: GCA_963797295.1. Lineage (GTDB taxonomy): Bacteria > Planctomycetota > Planctomycetia > Isosphaerales > Isosphaeraceae > Aquisphaera. Next base: position 423,264 of record CAWCPP010000040.1, on the reverse strand, counting down.
GCCGAACTTGAAGTGTGCCGTCCGGCCCGAGTGGACCGGCCCGACGGGTCTCCCGCCGAGCCATTCGCCTTGCCTTTGAGCGCCTCTTCTGAAGACTCGATTCGCCCCTGTGCGGCTCGAAGGTCGCGGAGCGGCCGGGAATCAGTTGGAAACAGGATCGAGGTCTGGTTGGCCACCCAAAGAGCCGCATCGCGATTGTAAGGACTACGGATGTCGTAATTGAAATACCTGGCCATGTCCCAGAGCATCGTGCAGAGCTCATCGAGCTGAACGCTTGGCACCCAGTGCGTGCCGTAGCCGCCCAGGCAAACCATGCCGATTTCCGAAATATTGGGATGGTAAACTGGGGTCAGCCAGCGAAGCTCGGGAATTGTCCGGGGATAGGACGCTCCCAGCTTGATCTCCACCCGATGGTAATGCGCAATCTTGACCTTACCGCGGTCACGGCACAAGCCGCTGCCCTTGAACGTGATCAGGTACTGATGCGGAGGCTTGCCGATCGACTGGAAATCGAATAGAGAGCTTTCCGAGCGAAGCTTTTCCAGGGCCACCAGGTCGTTTCGGAGGCGGCGAATTCGCGGCGATTCGTGCATGCTCTCGCGGCAATCCGCGGCGGGCGCGGAACCGTCCTCAAAAGAAGCGAGCCCACGCAGCCGGGCTCAATGGCGATCGAATATAAATTGTTCCCACTCTTCGTTGCGAGTCGCGCGACCCGCGCCTGTGTTGACCATTCCTCCCGGCAACTCCTTCCTGGTTCAAGGGTGATCCAGGCGGGAATTACTGAAGCTGCCGGAGGAGGGTCCAATCACAAGCCCCGTCAGTCGTGGCCGGCCACAACCTCGGGGTAGACGATCAAGTGGTCGCCGTTCTGGATCCCGCCCTCAACAAGCGTCCAGTTCTCCAGCAAACGCCGGCCGCCTTCTTTGTGGTCCAGCGCGTAGCTCATGGGCTGCCCATCGGGACTGGTCGCGGGTAAGTTCATCTTGGTGATGATGTTGGGAATGATCCGGCTGACGGGCACGGTGAAGGCAATAACCGCCTTGACCGACTTTGACCCGGTCTGATCCAGAAACGTCACCTGGATCCCATTGGGATCGGCATTTCCGCCGTATGACATGGTCAGGATACCTCCTCCACATGCCTTTTCGGTCGTCGCTCGCCGATATTGAGTGGAAGCCGAACGTTTTTCATTCCTGAACTCCCCCCACGGCTGGGCCGTCCGCCCCAGCGAACACCCAAAACTAGAATAACCGCTCACGCTTGCAACGAGAACAGGTGGAAACCAAAATCCTTCGCGGTCCGGGGGTTCCCGGTCCTGGACCCCGCGACCTGCATGCTTATCCGGTAATACGTGGAGCCCCACAATTCCTTTCAAACCGCTCTGCAAATTCAAGCAATCCTTCAATGGGCCGAGGCATCGACCTCGATCGTCCGGCCGAAAACCCGGCTCACCTTCGCCCAGGTGATCTGATCCGCAAACGTCTTCACGTCCACCGAGTTCTGCATCGAAATCGCGTAGCTCGAGCGACCGCGGCCGCCTGAGCCCGAGATCTGGTATCCGCCGGAGACGCGCTTCACGAGCTCCGTGAGCTGATCGCCAAACGCCTGACCGGCTTCACGCGTGCTTAGTCCGACCACGACCACCGTGATCGAGTTCGCCATGATCGGCGGTTGTACGCCCGGTGGCGCAGGCTGTCGCGGAGCTCCAAAAGGTCCAGCCGCAGACTGTTGCAATCCCGCGGGCGGTTCAGCTCCGAAGTCTGAAGCCGGCACGGCCTGCTGGCTTCTGGCCATTCGCGGCAGGTCGCCTCTCATCGCGTTGAGACCGGGCAACGCGACTGCCATGAAGACGATCACGCCAAACGACGCCAGCAAGCTCAGGAAACTGCCTTTCATCCTGTCCCATTCTCGAAACACATAACCCAGAAGGTACGGAAGGCAGATCCAGCAGAGGAAGCCGCTCAGGACACTATCCGTGAAAGGTAGGATGACCACGCCCGCCAGCCCGTAAAGGAACAGGACAAGGAACGATAGCGCCCCGGAGCCAAGAAAGACGTAGGCCCCGATGGTCGGGCTGACGAGCGTCAACAAAAAGCCGAGTCCGAGAGCACCGGCGATGATCAGATACACGATTCCGGGAATACCGTCAAAGAAACCGCCACTGGAATCTCGCCGTGATGACTTCTTCTTGATGGGCTGGGACGGCGAGGGTGCAAACCGCCGAGGAAGTGCGATCTCGTCGTCAGCGTTCACGAGTGTCGCGAATTCGGGCTCGCCTTCGCTTACAGCAGGGGGGACGTCATTCAGGCCATAAGGGTCCTCGACAGGATCGGCGTAGCTCGGCTCGGGAGCGCGGCTGGCCAACGACGTCGATCGTCCGGAATTCGATGCAGGAACACCCTGATTCGGCGATCCCACGGGAGCAAGTTCTGACCTCCGGGATGGCGTCGGAATCACAAAGACATGCCCACAGTCCTTGCATCGCGCCTTCTTGCCGGCGAGGCTCTCGTCCTTCTCGAACTTCTTTCCGCAGTTGGTGCACGAGAAGACGAGCAGCATGGCACACCTGGTCAGGAGTCAGTCACGAGAAATCGGGAAGTTATCTTGATCCTGCAAGCAATGGTGCGCGCACGGTTACAGGAATTCTAACAGGCGAAGCAAATGCATAACAAGCCGGCCGTCCAATGAACATCGTGAAGATGACCGGACACCGAATGGAGATCTCATCATGAAGTGGATCGCGTTGGTGGCAGGTGGATTGATTGTCGGGGTCCTGGCCGTTTGCGAACTGGCTTCTCGCGCCGCTGACGCAGCCGCCGAGCCCGCAGAGACGGGGCGGGTGCCTGGACTCGAGGTGCCCGGGCGTACGCGCTGCTTGCTCGGTCGCAGGGGGATTATCGCATCGCCGATCTTGCGTCCCGTTGTCGAGGTACTGGTCAGTGCGGGTGACCGCGTGACCAGGGGCCAGCCGCTGATCAAGCTTTACGATCTCGAGCCCCAGGCCAAGGTTCGTGCCCGGGAGAATGATTTCAAGAGCATCGAGTCGAAGGCGAAGCTGACCAGGCGCAACCTCGACCTGGCCGAAAGATCCCGGAGCACCGGGGCGCTGCCGGAGACTTCGTATAACGAAATTCGCGCCACGGCGCTCAGTAACGAATCGCAGGCGAAGGCCGCGGAAGCCGAGCTGGCGCTGGCTCAAGGTGAGCTCAAACTCTATACCGTCACGGCTTCCATCGACGGCGAGATTGCCTGGTTGGATGTCAGTCCGGGCACGGTGACCTGGCCGGGCTCGCTGATCTGGGGCGAAATCGTCGACGTGCGCGAACTCGACGTGCGATGTGAATTAACGCCCGTTCAGGCGGAACAAGTCGCCGTCGGCCAGTCGGCTGAAATCTGGATCGATGGGAAACCTGAGGCAACCGGATCAGGGAGAATCGTCATGATCGGCAAGGCGGCCGACCGTAACACCGGCTTCATTCCGGTGGTGGTTCGCGTGGCCAACCCTCAGGAGCGGTTGCGCGTGGAGGTTCCCGTCAAGGTCCGCTTCGAGGCGGAAAAGAAGGCTCAGTAATTGCCGGAGCTCCGGAAGCTAAAATAGAGTCCAACTTTACCATCGTGGTACGGACGGAAGTCCGGGACCGGGCAGACCGGGGCCAGACAGTCCCGTCTGCGGCCGTCCCGGACCAGCGGCGCCCTGAGGACGTGCCATGACCGGCCTGGTGGTGGGAACCGCCTGCGCCGTCGCTCCGCCCGCATGGTCGGAATCGTTGTTGTCGGAACTTGCCGACTGCGACGGCAACGCGGCTGTATGTTCACCCTGAACGGCCACGCCCGCATGGGCATGATGATGATGCTGGCCGAGATGACCCGCCAGGTGCTCAGCGCTCAATTGCTCCGGTCCGCCCAGCACCATGCCGCCGGGCACTGGACCCGGAGCGGCCGGGCCCGGTGGAGGTTGTCCGGGAACGAGATTCCACTGTGACGTCAGCGAGTTTCCAAAAGGCTTGTTCATATACTCGCTGTGAAAGACCCCGTAGCGAGGGTGGCCTTCGAGCCCGCTGTGGCCGTGCCAACCACCATGCGACGACCCATGCCCATGCCCCCCGCCGGCCTGCGCATCCAGGCTGGGAGTCCACGCCGCGATACTGAGAATTCCCATACCGGCCAGCATCCGCAGATCTCGCATACGGCTTCCCCCGGGAGCAGCCCCGAATCGCTCAGGTTTTATTATTCGACCAGGCGAGAGGACCGCGTCTCCGTTTCGTTGCGGGTCGAGCTCAAGATCGGATATACCTTTATCATGATCAGGGCGGCACAGCGATGCAAGCCGACGGGACAACCTGGGAACGTCGACGAAAGGCAAGGGTGAGAGCCGATGAGATGGTTGATCGATGGGCATCTGGATCTGGCCTGGAACGCCCTTTCGTGGGGCCGCGATATCACGCTCGACCTCGACCGTTTGAACCAGTACGAGACGGGAATGACCGATCACCCATCACGCGGCCGGGCGACGACCACGCTGCCGGAGATGCGGCGGGCGGGGATCGTGGTCTGCCAGGCGACGTTGCTGGCGCGGGCCAAGCCAAACGTCCGTCGGCCGGAGGGGCATGCCCGCACCAGCCTTGACTTCGCCACCCAGGAGATCGCCTCGGCCACGGCCCGCGGACAACTGGCGTACTATGAGCTGCTCGAGCGGCGCGGCGTGTTGCGGATGATCCGCACCAGATCCGATCTCGAGAGCCACTGGGAGCGTTTCACGGCAAACCCGGACGGTGAGCCGATCGGCTATATCCTGGCGATGGAAGGCGCTGATCCGATTGTCGAGCCGAGCCAGGCTGTCGAGTGGTGGAACCTCGGCCTGCGCTCGGTGAACCTGGCGCATTACGGCCCCAGCCGCTACGCGGTCGGCACCGGCGACGACGGACCGCTTTCACAGGAGGGCGTGCAATTGCTCAAGGAATTCGAGCAACTGGGAATGATCCTCGACGCGACCCATCTGTCCGACACCAGTTTTCACCAGGCCCTGGACATCTTTCATGGTCCGGTGCTGGCCAGTCACAACAACTGCCGGGCCCTGGTGCCTGACGGCCGGCAGTTCAGCGACGAGCAGTTACGCAAGTTAATCGACCGCGACGCCGTCATCGGCGCGGCCCTTGATGCCTGGATGCTCTTCCCCGGCTGGGTCCGAGGCCAGACATCGCGTGATGTCGTGCGGCTCGAGGCCGTTGCCGATCACATCGATCACGTCTGCCAGCTTGCCGGCAACCATCGGCATGCTGCGATCGGCAGCGATCTGGACGGCGGTTTCGGCACCGAGCAAAGCCCCGTCGGCATGGATCGCATCTCGGACCTGGATAACCTGGGCGAGATCCTGGCGCGGCATGGATATGCCGACAGTGCGATCGACGACATCTTCCACGGCAACTGGCTGCGGTTTTTTCTCAAGAATCTTCCATCCTGAGCTAATATCTCGAGCGAGCACTCCAGATCTCAACCGCACTGGAGCGAGGTTTGTGGACGAGACCAGGTGGGAGCCGGACGACTGGTGCGAGCAAGCCCGAAAGCTTGTCGATTGCGACGAGCAAGCCGGCGGTAAGCTGCTGGCGCAACTCCTCAAGCATATCGACGTCGGCATCCGACTCCGTTACACGCTGGACCCGCGGACGCCCGATGCGGCGTCGGAATCACGGCGGCGAGCGATCCTGCGAGATCTGGCGAAGTTGCGGCAGGTCGCGGGAGATTTGCTCACCGCGAAAGCCCTTGGTGGTGATGACCGCCAGCAACTTGCCGCGCAGCTAAAACACTGGCTGTCCAGATCACGGATCACGCTTCGCCAGATCTCGACCGACCACACCCTCGACCCGCTGGGCCGCGCCCTGGCGGCGGAGGGTTTGCGGTACGACCTGGAATGGCTGGGTGTGCCCGTCGCTTACCTGGATGGCGATCCGCCGCCGAGTCGCACAGCGCGGCTGGAGGTGGAGCTGGAGCGGATCCAAAACGGCCTGACCCGCCTGGCCGACCTGGAGCCAGAATCGGCAGCGGAGCGTGAGAATCTGCTGGCCCGTTGCGAGCGGCTGCGGAGCGTTCTTCTGGAACGAAGAATCCGGATGGAGCTGGCCGGCTCCATCGAGAATGCAACTCCCGGTCGGTTGTTGAGCCGCCGGCTCGAGCACTCGCGGCTCCAGGCACGCGTGACAGCCATCGAACCGCTCGATAGCGGCTCGGGACAAACCGCGTGGCTCGGTTGCGATCCGGCGGAATTGACCGACGCACTCTCCATTCGCCGGATCGAGCTGGCCGATCGTGCCGCGGCCCAGCTCCAGGAACTTGACCTCGCCGAGGCGCGACGGCCTTGCGAGCGTGCCGCCCAGCACACCAGGGACGAGATCAGCGAGCTGATCGCTTTCCTCGAAGACATGCCCCTGCGCCGAGCCGTGAGCCGGCTTGAGCTCGCCCAGCAGGACCTTGACCAGGTCGCGATCATCCTCAACCGGCTCATGTCCACGCCACGATCCGAGTCCGACCCCGAAAGTCAGGCCGGGTTGTTCGACCAGGATTCTCAGCATGAACACCGGAGGGAAGAAGCCCAGGCGCGCGAGCGAATCGGCCGACAGGTTCACGAACTCGAACGCTCGCAGCGAACCGTGCGCGGCGAATGGCAGGAGAAGCTGCTGGCGCTGCGGCTGCAAAACCTGCTGGGCCCTCGGCTCGTCAAGACGATCGAGACCGCCGTGCTCTGGTTGATCGTGCTGCTCGTCGGCCTCATCGTGGCCGAACATCTCCTCGACCGCAGCCGCTGGCTCACCGATACCCATCGCGCCTGGCTTGCCTGGGCCGATCTGGTCATCTGCTCGGCCCTGCTTGCCGAGTTCGCACTCCGCCTGAGCCTGGCCCCACGCAAGGGGCTTTATTTCCTCCGTCACTTCGTGATCGATTTCCTGGCCTCACTGCCGTTCGGTTTTCTCTCATACCAGCTTGCCTCGGAGCAGGTCGTGACCGGGTTGACCGATGCGCCCGAGGCTGTATGGCTGCTGAGGTTCCTGGAGCTGGGCCAGCTTGTACAGATCTTGCGGTTTGTTCGCCTGGCCCTGCCGGTCGTTCGCGTCGCGCGGCTGGGTTTGTTCTTTCTGCGGCTCAGCGATCGCCTGGTGCGCAAGTACGCACGGCTACTCAACCGCAACATCGTCCTCTTCGAGCCCTACCACGCTCAGCGCCCCGAGTCGAGCAGCCGCCATCACCTGGCTGCCCTCCGCGCCGAGCACGAGCAGGTCGCAGTCGCGGCGGCGGTCCGCCTGAAAACAGGCGATCGCCTGCGGCTTGCCACCCGCCTTCTGGCCGACGTCGACATCCGGATCGAGGCGCTTTCCGACACGGCCTTCAACGGCTTGGACGAGGAGCAAGAGGAGCACGAAGGGCGCGAAATTCCCGTGGAGGCGCTCGTGGATCGCTTGATCCAGCTCAGTCCGGAACGCCTGGTCCACCAGATGGGGCCAGGGTTCGTCACCTCGGCCGATCGATATCTCAGGCTCCTGGACTTCCCGCTTTTCAGGCGTCTGCCCGTGATCCGCAACCTGGTGGCCTACCGCCACAAGAGCCCCGCCGAGGCCGTCACCCTGGCCGCGAATTATCTGGGGCATCTGGTGCAGCGATTCCTCGATGTCGTGTATTTTCTGGCGGACCTCCAGGGAACGCTCTCGCCACCGGTTTTTCTCGACCGCCTGGGCGCGACGATCGTCAGCGCGACTCGCACGCCGGCCAAACGGCTGCTCTGGCTCGGGTCGGCCTTTCTCGTGCTCTTTATTGTGGTCAATGCCGTGGCGTGGTTCCGGTCGTTCCGCGGCTTCGTCGACAGACTGCAAAACCTGCTCGGCTGGCCGGTGATCGTTCTGGGTGTCATTTGCCTGGGCTTCTGGATGCTCGGGGCATGGTTCCGCAAGATCGCCAACCGGTCGGCCGACTATTGCGAGCGGGTTGTCGAGGCCCAGTTCGCCGCTCAGACCAAGAATCTCAAGTCGAGGCACCGCGATCACGACGCCCATTTCCTGGCCGAGCGGGTCATCGACCCGGAGTTGCTGCTGCGATCGTCCGACAACCGGATGCCGGATCTCTATCGTCGGAATGACCCGTCCGCCACGGCTCCGTCTCACTCCGGAACGCTCCTGTTCGAGAACCGTGAGCTGATCTTCCTGAGGAATATTCGCCTGCTCTATCAGGATTATCTCGACGGATCGCCGTTCCACCGCAGCGACACGAAAGCCTCGGTGCAGCTCCTGGGCAACCTCGCGCTCACCAACCTGAGGCGCAGCCACCTCGGCCACCTGCTCCGCGAAGGGCGAGTTCTCGATCGGCTCGACCTCAACCGCTCCGGCCACTTGCTTGGCGGTCCCTATCTCTGGTTCAACTACATCACCCGGATGATCGTCCAGGAGACGGCGATGCTGATTCTGGACTACAATCGGCACGCGATCCCGCTCGATCGCCTGGCCTGCTGCACGCCCGAATCCCGCCAGGCTTACGCGACCTGGCTGGCAAGGCGGCTGCGCATCGAGCCCGAGGACGTGCAGTTGCCGGAGCCCTGCACGACGGCCTCGGCGCGAGCGACCCCGGTCGCAAATGGCAGGATCCGGCCGTCGCGACCCGAGGCCAGCGAGTTTCTCGAGACCGTGGAATTCACCGCAATCGACTTCCTGGCCGACGACCTTGAACGAGACGCGGCGATCCAGACCCGGTTCGGTCCCCAGGTTGCCGAGCTGGTGCGGCGTGATCGCCAGCAGAACGTCCGCCGCGCTTTCCGGAGCTTTCCACTCCACGAGCTTCCGCTGGCGCAGCGGACCATCAATCCGTTCGCATTCTATGAGACCCACCTCTCCCGCGGCCGGATTGTCTTCCTGCCGCTACTCACGCTGGGCGCGGCGGCTCGCGTGGTCGGAATGGCCGTCCGCGCGGTCTACCATGTCGTCCGGGAGATCCTTGACCCCAGGGTCGATCAGGATGATGATCTGCCCGCGGATACCTACTGGGCGGCCCATCGCAAAATCCACCGCATGCGGAAGCCCGTCTTCATGGGTTCGCTCTGGCTGCGAGCCCGCTTCGACCCCGAATACCTGGGGCTGCCGCTACCGTCCGCGCCGCCGGGCATCGCCATTCATTCGCTCATGGAAAGCGACCTCGATTTCATCGGCGCGTCGCGTCAAGATCGAATCATCGCCGAGCAGATTCGTAGCGGGCATCAGCGCAGGCTGCACTGGATCGGCCGATGGCTCCAGCAATTCGGCTGGACCTTCGACCAGTTGCCGGAATACCTGGCTCGCGAGATTCCCTATCTCACCAACCGGGGCGGCGAGTCGCTGCGGGCCCTGGTGGCCGCTTGCGTGCTCGATCACGACGACATCACCACGCTGGCCTTTTCCATCGAGGGCTTGAAGCGCGTGATGGCCCACGGCGCGGATAGCTCCCTCAACGGCAAGACCCTGCCTCCCGGTCTGCCCGACCCGGTCGTCAACCTGCGCAAGCTCTGGCACCCGGTGCCGCGGGTGCGCAGGCCAGTCACCGCACTCTTCGACCTGCCGTGCTTCCCACGTTACGACCGGGCACAGCAAGGCCGAATTCTCGCCTACCTTCGCCGCCACCGTCGCGCTGTGCGGGGGTGGATTCATGTGCTACTGGGGCAGGGGGGTGACGATCCCTGGGCCACGGTCCGCGCCCGTTTGCGCAACGTGCTCCTGAAGACCGATCTCTGGAGCGACCAGATCCTGGTCCTTCGCGCCGTGCAAACGTTGACGATGCTCGATGTCCAGCACAATTGCGACCTCGTCTGGAGCCTCGGCGGCTACACGCGCCTCGCGTCGGATTCCAGTTCGTTCAACAGTGCTCCGGGGACTCCGCCCTCGAGCGGCCCGTTCGCGAGCGAGGCCTACTCGGGAGTGTTGCGAGACGGAACATGAACAGTGCTATCGCGCCGACGATGGACCAGCCGCGGTCTTGGCGGTCGTGCGACCCTTGAGAATATACCAGTGGGTGCCGCGCCCCGCGGGAAGGCGAATGGCCAGGCCGTTGTTCTCCGGGGCGGGCGTGGTTCGGCCGACAACCTTGCCGTCGGATCCCAAGGCGAGCAATTCCAGGCCGTCGGCACGGGTACGCAAGGTGATCGTGCCGGTCACGGGCTCGGACAGAAACGGCAGGTTTTCCCCCGTGCTGGGACGAACCTGTCCCACGGCCGTGATCAGGATGAACCGGGACGTCGCGAGCGGCTGATCGTCGATGCTCGACAGCGCGACCACGGCCTTCCGCGTCCGGAACACGAAGCTTGCGTCTTTCAGAGCCAGGGTCTTGCCGCCGATCCAGCCGTTGACCGCCTGCGTCCTGGGCGTGTCAATGGTCTGGACCCCCTGGCTCCAGTTCCGCGCAAGCTCGCCGGTATCGGACCGGACCTCGTCCGCGCCCGCGGGTATGTGGTCGTGATCGGGATCGTCCAGGGTATGGACGTCGCCCGAGGGTTCACCCGGCTTCAGCCAGGGAAGCTCCTTGACCGCCGGCATGCCGATGGTCACCCGGCTCTGCTCGAGGAGCGTCCGGATCGCGGCGGTGCCGTGCTCGGGAGAAAGCATCGTCTCGAACAGTTGTTTCGGCGACAGCTTCAGACAATAGGCTGTGCGGGCCGGGCTGATGTGCCCACGGCGAAACGCGATCGCGGCCGCCGGCATGACACCCGTGAGCGCAGGGTCGTAAAAGGTTGACCAGTTATTGATTCGAGACTTCCCTTGCTCGGGCCGCTTCAGCTCCATCTGCGAATAGTTGTAGAGCATGGGAGCGTCCCATCCCTGGAGCGACGCGATACTCGCCACGTACAGGGGCGCAGTGAAGCGGTCGATCTCGGGATACGGCACGTTCCATTCCGTCATCACCAGCGGCTTACCGTAGACCTGGGCCGACCCGGGCCAGGCGAGGTAATTGGCCTCGTAGCGAGGATTGACGCCGAGAGCTTCCGATTTGCCGTAGGTGTGAACATCGATGACGTCTCCATCGGTCAAGGCAGGCAACGAGAACAGCGGACCCGACGCCCAGAAGTCCGTTGTCGCGATCGGCGACTTCACTCCGTCGGCCCTTAGCGCGTCGATCATCGTACGATTGAACCGGTGCTCCACCTCGTTGAGCAGGTACTTGCTCGGCCCGGGTTCCCACGACCGCCAGACCCGGTCGCCCGGCAGACCGGTGGCCTTGACGAAACCTTGCATTTCGCGGTCGTAGAGGGCCTTGTGCACAGGGTTGTTGTGATCGGGCAGGAACAACAGGCCATAATGCGAGGTCAAATCGTTCTCATTCGTGAGCAAGATCCCCACAACCGCGGGATCATCCTTGTAGGCAACACCGGTATATCTATTGACATGATTCAGAAACTGCTGTTGAAACTCCTTCATCAAGTCGATCAGTTGCGGATTGATGTAGCTGAAACCCCAGATGATGCGCTTGGCCCGCGCGATCTCGTCCCAGCCCTGGGTCACGCCATCGCCCGGCTTGAGCTCACGGAGGTAGTGCATGTCGAGCCAGACGTAAACGCCCTCGTTCTCGAGGCACTTGACCCAGTAGTCGATCGCGTCGAGGGACCGCGGATCGAGGTGCCGGGTGTCACGGACGTCGCCGCCGAAGATGTTGGGATGGACCCAGTTCGCGTCTTGTTGATGAATTCGTATGAGGTTGTATCCAAGCTGGGCGATCCGCCGCGCCTGGCGGGGGACGTTTTCCCTGGGCGTCCCGAAGAGCACGGGACCGGCCAGGTTGGCACCCCAGAACCGCGCGGGCGTGCCGTCCTCGAACACGAGCCGGTCTCCGTCCGCCTTGACAAAGCCGTGGCGGCCGGCTGGCCGATCATCGGCGTTCAGAAACGAGAGGTCCACCGGCGAGACGTCCCACCGCAGAGCGTCGCGGAACCAGCCGGCCTCGGGTCGGGCATATTTCTCGGCGTCGGTCGCGCAGATCCTGCCTGCTTCCGGCAAGAGCACCGTGAGCCCGAACTTTCCCCGGCCCGATCGAAAATGGTCGCCGACGTAATGCGTGCGGATCTCGCTTTTCTTGTCGTGGTCGAAGAAGAGCTTTGCCAGGGGCTTGTCGAAGCGGACCATCAGTTCCTGGCCGTCGGCGACCGGCCACCGCCAGCCGGTCCTGTCGAGCAGCAGCCTTGGTTCCTCGGCCTTGCCGCCGAAGGTGGGAGAATCGAGCTTGAATGACCAGCTCATGCCGCCCCCGGTGATGTCCGAGAATGCCTTTGCCGCGGCCAGCGACAGATCGACCCGCAGCTCGTGCGGCGACACAGGCTGTGCGGTTCCCTGGACGGCCAGGCTCAGCCCATCCACGGCGCCACCGATCCGAACCTGGTTGCCCGTCCGGGCCGTGACAGAGATGCGCGCACCCGCCGAGGTCTCCCCTTTCGCCCAGAACGCATGCGATCCCTTGACGACCTGGATCCCGTGGTGAAAGATCAGGATCTCCGCGCTGTCATTGATTGATAGCGTCCACTCGGCACCCTTCGAGTCGAGCGCGAAGCTGGTTCCTGCTTCGCCCTGAGCCGGTGTTGACGGCTCTCGCTGAGCAGCGCGGCGGGTGATCCGGAACTTGATCGTATTCTCCGATCCCTGACCGTCGTCCTGCCCCTGGTTTACAGACGGGGTCAGCCGGAGATCTACGTTGGTGACTGGAGAATCCGCCCCGGCGCCAGCGGCGATTGACACGGCGATCAGTGCCCAGGAACAAACCGAGACCAGCCAACAATCTTGCGCTTCGCGTTTCATGTGTCGATCCTGGTCGCTCTTCAAAGGTGCGCTGAGTGGCAAGGAGGCGCGTCAGGTTGATCGTCGCATATCGTTCCAGGCCGCAACAAGGCGGAGAGGGCGATGATGGGATTGCAGCATTTCAGGGTCAGCGGGATGAAACGACTCAGCCGGCGGCCAGAAGCGCTGCGACGAGCTTGTCGTTGGCAGTTTGCCATCGATATCGTGCCGCGATTTCGCGGCCCAGTGCCACACGCGCGGCGCATTGCTCGGGATGGTCGAGCAGATCGCGAAGTGTCGCGGTGATCGCTTCCCGGCTCTCGGGGTCGAAATACCAGCCGGCATCGCCACCGATTTCGGGCAGGGCTGTCGAGCTGGCCAGAGCGGCGGGTATTCCTTGGGCCATCGCCTCGACCACCGGGATGCCAAAGCTCTCGCAAAGCGAGGGAAAGACCAGGGCGGCCGCCCCGGCATACGCGGCGCGAAGGACTTTGCCCTGACGGTAGCCGGGCATCCGGATGATCGCCTTGCGCCCGACCGCGGCAATCGCCTCGCGGAGCGGACGAGCTTCGTCCTCGGCCCCCGTGCCCAGCAGCACCAGGGCAAGATCACCCGAGGCAACCTCGGGGAGCGCGGCAGCCGCCTGGATCAGTCGGACGAGGTTCTTTCGAGGCTGAAAATTCGCCACGGACAGAAGATAAGGAACCCGTCCGGGCAGTCCCAGGTCCGCCCGAACCTGCTCGCGTTCGCGCGGCGTGGCCGGCTCGAAGAACAGATCCTCCGCCGCGTTGGGTACGTGCGCCACCCGGCCTTCACATCTGGGAAACGCCCTGAGCAGTTGGCGGGTGTTAAATTGCGATACCGAGAGAATCAGTTCGGCCTTGCTAAACGCCGAGGCCAGCAACTCGCGATTCTTGACAGGTTGAAACCGTAGATGTTGCAGCACGTCATGGCTGGTGACGGCGAGCCGCATCCCACGCGTGGGAATCGCATACTCCGTCGGACAGTAGATCCAGTCGGCGGGTCCGGTCAGCCAGTCGATCGGCGGCCAGGGTTTGATCCGCCACCACCGGAGCAAGTCGCGGGTCCGGATCGGCAATTCCCGGCGCGATAGGTCCTCCAGCGATTCCCAGTACGCCAACCCATCTGGATGAGTGATCCGCCCCGAGATCAATCGAAAGTCGACATCATCCCGGAGCGTCAATCGCTCGAGTTGAGCGAGTGCGTGCCGGGTCACTCCCGTCGGGCCGTGGCACGCATCCATGTCATAAAGCATGACAACGCGTAAGCGTATGGTAGACACAGGCCTCTGAGCAGGCTGGGCCAGTATCGGATGTTCGGCCGGGCTTCCGCCTCCCTTGCCATTGCGAGCCGGTGTCGCTTCGTGGATGACCGGGCCCAAGGGCCCTACATCCGCGACGAAAAAAGCGTCGGAGGCTATTCTGGCGTCGCGCTGCGGCATCCCTTCCCCCAGGGTGTATTCCTCGGGCCGCGACGGAACGCCCTTGGTCCCTGCCCGGATCGAAGGGCTGCGTCGTTTGTGACTGATTTCACGCTCAGGCTTGATCGGCAGTGGTTGCCCGATCGTAGGTTTACCAGGGCAAGCTGTCAATTCCAGGACAGCCACCGCGCATACCTGCCTCCTTCCGCTTGGATGGTCGGGAGGTGTCACGCTTTCCCGGGCGCGAACCGATTTCGGTATGTGGCACCAGACCGAGCTTTCACGAGCTTTCGCGGAAGTTGATGGCCATGCCATGGAACCAGCAATCTTCCCCGTCACCATCCGCACCTTCTAGAGAGTTGGCGTCTTCCAGAGATGCCTTGTCCCCCGCCCGGCGTAATTGGCTTTGATTCGTATGTGCAATTACCGATACGTTTCTCTTAAATGTTTGCTGGTAAGCTGTTTAGAAAGTTCCTTATATTGGCTTTGTTTCGACCTTTTGGTGCGTTCCGCTGGTACATCCGTCTTGATTTACACCTCACTTTACAGCCAATGATTCACACTATCAACCATCAAATGAGACAGAACATAACGGCCATTTACTGGTTTTTCGTTCAGATACCTTGGAGAAGATTTTCCGTTCGAGCCTGTCGAGTATCTCCTCGATACCGGCATTCTCAGTATACGACAGGATCGGACGAGGCTGGCTGGCCGGGGGAATCGGCTCCTACCACCATCATCCCCCAGAGCACCATCCAGAGTGCGTTACGCACGTTCAAGAGCAGGATCGCCGGCAGCCGCAAGGGTACCAGTCCGCGATGATAGAAGACCGGGTAGAGGAAGAACGTCAGCACGCAGATCAGGGCATACAGCGGCCGGACACGACGTCCCAGGGAACCGCCGATGACGACCATCAAAGGGAGTACCCAGATCACGAACTGCGGTGAGAAGACCGGCGAGGCAAGGATCAAACCTACAATCAGTGCGCACGCACACTGAGCGCCGGATCGTCTCCGCGAGGCCAGGAATGGAATGAGCCCCACCACGAGAACCAGCACCTGGACATACCGCGACGCGGCGACTGCCGCCGGCGCCCGGGAATAGATGAGTTCGTACGAGCCGTGCCCCAGCTCCACGGCCATCGATTCGCCGGTAATGCGGCCGAAAATCATGAGCGGACCGGCATAGAGCGACTCGATCTCGAGCCCCCGCTCGGCGTGATAGAGGATCGAGGACGTCACTCCTGCGCCGCCCAGAAGAAACCAGATCAGCAGTCCCAGCAGCGAGCAGCCCACAAACGCCAGCGAACCCCGAAGCCGGCTCTGACGCGCGTTCAATAGCTCCCGGAGACCCGCAGGAACCGCGATCAAAGCCGGAAAAATCTTGACCAAGCCGCCCAGACTTGCCAGAACACCTCCGACGATCGGTCTCTTGCCGAACCATTCGAGCGCGGCGAGCAGGGCCAGAAGTGCCGGCACGAGGTCGATCCTGCTGACGATCATCCGGCACAGGAAGGCGAAACAGAGAAAGTACCAGGCCAGCCGACGCGGAACCGCAGCTTCTCCTTCGCGCCGGCCCACCTGCCAGGCAAGCACCTGGAGCACGACGGCGTTGATGAGCAGCATCTCCGCGATGTAAGCGAACCGGTAAGCCGGGATGCTCTGGCCAGCCAGGATAGGCAGCAGCAACTGCGGCAAGCAACCGACCGGGTACTCGAGCGGGAAGTCTCGGTAGGGAATCGCTCCCTCGCTGACGCGGATGGCGACAGAGCGGTAGAGCTTGTCAATCGTGTTGAACTCGTCGATCTCCCGGCCGGTGAGCAGCCACGGAGTGATGGTGACCAGCAACGGAATGACACCCGCCAGGGCAAGTACGGCGGCCAGGACAACATTCCTCGAGCGTCTTCCCGACTCTACCGTGGTTTCCCGATGTCCTTGTGTGGATAAGACTTGCTGACAAGTTGCCATCATCCCTGATGTGCTCATGATCGTTCCTCAATCGGGGCAACCGGCGAACACGGATCCATCATCATTGTGTCCGCTCGGCACTGGGTGATCCGAGAGCGAGCAGCGAAGCCTACCGTATTCGCCGCCGGGAAGGAAGCAGAACCGGAGGCCAGCCGCGTGGGGGCGTTGCTCCATACCGGAATGCCTTTGTTTTCTGGAATGCCACCGTTTATACTTCCTTTCTGGTTGCATTTCTCCAAGCATCACGTGGGCCGTCAATCCTTTTCGAGTCGACACATGGCTACACCGGATCATTCCCTCGCGACCGATCAAGACGAGCTCCAGTTCGAGCACGCCGAGTTTCCGGCCGAGGTCGGGGCGGCTTCGGAACCTCAGATAAGCTGTAGCGTTTGCACGGCGGCTATTCCGGAACTCTATTACGAGGCAAACGGAAAGGTCCTCTGCCCGCCTTGCCGCGACAGGATCGAGGCGGGTTTTCAGCAGGGCTCACGACTGGGCCGCGTGATCAAGGCGTTTGTCTTCGGCTCGATTGCCGCCGCGATCGGCGCGATCCTCTACTATGCGATCATGAAGATCACCGGCTGGAACATCGGTATCGTTGCCATAGTGGTCGGGGTGCTCGTCGGTGGCGCCGTCAAGGCGGGATCAGGCAATCGTGGTGGGCGTTTCTATCAATTCCTCGCGTTATTCCTGACCTACTCAGCTATCGTCGCCATGGGCGTCCCCGAGTTGATGAACGGATTCATCCAGGAATTCCGTCGGGATGCTGCCGCTCAAAAGGCCGGTGCCGATCTCAAGCCGGTCCCTGAACCTGCTGAAGCTCCTCACCCGCAGCCCAGGCCCGATGCCGGGAAAAAGGATGTCCCGGTCGACGCCCCCGCCGTTCAGCCGCCTCCGGCCCAGGAGAAACCGATCTCCTTGCTGGGCATGCTGGCGGCCGTTGCGGTTGTCCTTGCAATCTTGCTCATGGCTGCCTACGCAACCCCGGTGCTGGTCGCGGTGAACTCGCCCATTTCCGGGCTGATCTTCGGCTTCGCACTCTGGGAGGCCTGGAAGATCAACCGCAAGGTCCAGCTCGCCTTCAACGGACCGTTTCGCCTGGCCACTCAGGCAAGTGACGCGGTGGCGATCGAGCCCGAGGAGACAAACCATGAGTCTTGAGCCCGCCGCCTCAACATCGCTACAGGTCGCGAGTTGCACAGGCTGCGGCGCGGAACTGGCTCCGACTCTGCTTTCGTGCCCGGTCTGTCGTCGCCTGGTCCATACCGACCGGCTCAAGGTTCTGGCCGATGCCGCCGAGACCGCCGAGCGTGACGAGAATCCCAGTCTGGCCCTGACCTCCTGGCAGGAGGCGATCACGCTCTTACCCGGCGGCACGCGCCAGCACGCGCTGATCAGCGAGCGAATCGCCCGACTGGGACGCCAGGCGGAATCGATCCCGCCGCGGCCACAGGCTGCCCGGCCATTGTCGGACGACTCGACCGAGGCGGGCGGCTGAGAGTGAGGCCGGGGCGGGCCGAACCAAGGGCGCCGCGGCGGGCATCCTCGGTACGCTTGCTCTGGCGGTCTGGAAGTTCAAGTTCCTGGCCGTCATGGCGCTCGGCAAGGGGAAGCTGCTCTTGCTCGGCCTCACCAAGGCCAGCACGTTTCTCTCGATGTTCGCCATGGTCGGCGTCTACTGGACGGCGTTCGGATTCTGGTTCGCGCTGGGGCTTGTGCTGTCGATCTATGTACACGAGATGGGGCACGTGGCCGCGCTGATGCGGTACGGCGTGCCCGCCAGCGCACCGCTCTTCATACCCGGCCTGGGCGCCGTGATTCGCCTGCGGCAAGAGTTCACCGACTCGCGTCAGGACGCACGTGTGGCCCTGGCCGGCCCAACCTGGGGCCTGGGCGCGGCGGTCATCTGCGCACTGGTATTCTTCGTGACTCACGAGAAAATCTGGGCGGCCCTGGCCCAGTTCGGGTCTTTTGTCAACTTGTTCAACCTGCTGCCGATCTGGCAACTTGACGGCGGCCGCACCTTCCGCAGCTTCGACCGTCCCCAGCGCTGGCTAGCCGCGGCGGCCCTGGCAACCGCCTGGGCAGTCACCCACGACGGCATGCTTTTCCTGCTCATGATCGCCGCCGCAATCCGCGCCCTTGTCGACAAACCTTCCCTTCGCCCCGATCGCGGCGCCCTCGTCCACTACATCGCCCTGGTCGGTGTCCTGTCACTCATGGCTTTCGCACCGGCATTACGGTTCCGGTAAGGCGCGGAAATCTGTTAACCCTGCGACAGGACCTGGCCGCGGATTCATAACAAACCCGAGCAAAATGGCAAAGCACTCGATCACCGCCAATGTCTGGCGAGCATCTATACTATTATGAACCGGTCAGCAACACATTCCGCAGGGTTCATGAATATAGGGTGAAATGCACCACCCGCGGTGCCCCTGAAGGCATTCAAAAGAACCGTTCAGTATTTTCAACGTTACCTCTCGTCTTTACGGAAATGCTCCCAAATACTCGGGTTAGAACCGAGCATTTTCGAGTCGCAATGACGAAATCCGTTAAAAGCCGAATCTGCACCCTTGAACTCAAGCATTCTTGGCGTTAGAACTACCGACCGTCATCGAAGCACCCGTTTTCCAATGTATCGCCGCTGGGCGAGGGCAGGCGGGTGATTCACGAACAGATGTGAAGACTCTGATATCCGCAGCGAAATTCGGCTCAATTCTCAGGCCGTCAATCATTTTGATGTGCGCGGATCTGGTGCGATAGCTCCTTGAAACGGCGTCGAAGATCACCCACCTGGAGTTGGGCCAGAGGCGATCAGGACATTTCGACGCGAGGAATCACGAGCAAGACGCCAACTAGCGAACGAGCGGCATACCCTCCGGGGATCGCAACTCACAACGGATCTGGGACGTTCACAGCTCAGCACGTGAAAGGAAACTGCCGTGAATTGCTTGAACCTACCGCGTCGCGCCCCTTCCAAAAGACTATCTCGTTGGGCCAGGACCCGACGGCGAATCGAGATCGAATCCCTGGAGGAGCGTCTGGTCCTCACAAGTTCGCTGTCGATCAATAGCGTGGCTATCACCCTGAATTCTCCCGGGCCGACCTCGGTCGCCGGCACCTTGACCCCCGGCACCGAGCTGGCCGCTTATCGGATTGACGGAACCGCGGGCGAGCAACTCCTGTTCCACAGCGTCTCCACATCCTCCACAAGCGGAATCTGGGAACTGATCGGCCTGAACAACCAGGAAGTGGCCGGCACCGCGCTCGGTACCGATTTCACGGCGAATCTGACAGCCACTGGCCCTGTTTACCTTGAGCTGGTCGGCAATACCTCGACGGCGATTAATTACTCCTTCCAGATTAGCGACCAGACGACCTATCCACCGATTGCTTCCAGTGGCTTCGACACGGCGCACAGCGGCACGCTGGCCAACGGCGCTACCACGAGCTTCACCTTCAAGGCCCCCGCGGGCCTGCCCATCTACTTCAATAGCCTCGGCTTCAGTGAGCCGATCCTCGCGACTCTCACCGACCCCAACAGCAAAACAATCTTCAGCTACTCCCCTTATAGCTACGGCAACGCCGGCCCGTATGTCCTGACAACCTCGGGCAGCTACACACTCACGCTCGACAACACCAGCGGCGCATCGGGCACGTACGACTTCAACCTGCTGTCACTCCCCTCGGCGGCGACCTCGCTGGCGGCGGGACCGACCCAGACTGTCAGCGGCACGCTCAGCAACGGCCTCTCGACGGGCGTCTATAGCTTCCTGGGTGCCATAGGGCAGCGCATCTTCATCAACAACGAGCTCGCTTCTGGCGGCCCGGGCAGCCTCGAGCTCGTCACGCCCGATGGCACGACGTCCACCATATACCCCTATAATTCCAGCAGCGGCCCGCTCTCCCTGACCGAGAACGGGACGTACTACCTGCTCGTCGTGGGCACCACGTCCCCGGCGCTCAACTACCAGTTTCGCTTGAGCGACACCGCCTACGCGCCGCTCACCTTCGGCACGACGATCGACGGCACGGTGTCCAACGCCACCCAGAGCGACGTCTATACCTTCACCGGCACCGCCAACGAACGCGTCTTCTTCCAGGAGCTCAGCGCCTCCAACGGGTACTACACTGCCTACTGGAATCTGTACGGACCGAACAACCAGAGCGTTACAAGCAACTACATCGGCTCCAACCTGTCGGCGACGCTGACGGCCAACGGCACCTACACGCTGGTTGTCTTCAACAACCCGAGTTACAGCTCGGCGACTTACAGCTTCGAGGCCATTCAGAACGTCAATCCGACGACGGCGATGACCCTGGGCAAGGAGTACACGGGCACCCTGGTCAACCTGGGCGACAAGGCTTCCTTCACGTTCACCGGCGCGGCCGGCCAGACGATCTGGTTCAATGGTCGTGAGGCGACCAGCGGGATCTACGCCGAGCTGACCGACCCCTACGGCAACCAGGTATTCAACCAGTACATGGGCTACAACGACGGCCCCTTCACGCTGAGCCAGGCCGGGACTTACACCCTCACCGTCTACGGCACCAGCAACGCGTACACTGGCGCTTACGATTTCGTGCTGGATGACACCGCCGCCGCCACGAGCGTGACGCCCGGCACGGTGGTCACCGGCACGCTGGCCTCCGGTCTCACCACCAACCTCTATGAGTTCAGCGGCACAGCCGGCCAGTCCGTCGACTTCGAAAGTATCGCCAATTCCCCGACCACCAGCGCCTACGCCTACGTTTATAGCCCGGGCAACGCCACTCTCACGAGCTTCTACCTGGACGGTGCCGGTTATGACGCGACCGCGAAGCTGCCCTACACCGGCACCTACATTGTGGCGGTGGCCGGTCTGAGCGCCGCCAACACCACGCCGACCTACAGCTTCGAGGTCCTCGACACCGTCAACCCGACCTCGACTCTGACCCTGGGCACCGAGGTGACGGGAACCATTGCCAATCCTGGCGATGCGCATACCTACACCTTCACCGCCACGGCCGGCCAGCGAATCTACTACGACGGCCTCGCCTCGGGCGGCACCTACCTGTTTGCCAAGCTGACTGACCCCTACGGGAACAGTTTCTTCGACACTTCCTCCAGCACCGACGAGGGCCCCTACACACTGACTTCGTCGGGCACCTATACGCTGACCATTTACAGCTACAGCATCACGCGTGCGACGGGGGCGTACGCCTTCACCCTGGACGACACCTCCACCGCGCCGACCATCGCCTTGACACCCGGCAGCGGCACGACGGAGAGCGGCACGCTCGCCACCGGACTCACCACCAACCTCTACCAGTTCAGCGGCACCGCCGGGCAATCACTCTACTTTGAAGGTCAGAAAGACTCCCCCACCGACTCATCCATCGCCTATCTCTACGGCCCAGGCAACACTTTCATCACGGACTTCTTCCTGGAATCGGACGCGACCGAGAAACTGCCCTCCACCGGAACCTATCTCCTGGCGGTGCGCGGACAGAGCGCCTCCAATCCCTCGGTGAGTTACCAATTCGAGGTCTTCGACAACGTTAACCCGACATCGACTCTGACCTTGGGCACCGAGGTCACCGGCACCATCACCAATCCAGGTGATTCGCACACCTACACCTTCACCGGCACCGCCGGCCAGCGGATCTATTACAATGCCCTCGCCGCGTCCAGCACCTACGTGTTTGCCGAGCTGACAGGCCCGTACGGCACCAGTTTCTTCAACACATCCGCCAGCGCCAACGAGGGTCCATACACCCTGACCTATTCGGGCCCCTACACGCTGACCATTTACAGCTACTACATCGAGCGCGCAACGGGGCCCTACGCCTTCGACCTGAAGGACGCTGCCAGCGCCACGACTATCGCCTTGACCCCTGGCAGCGGCACGACGGAGACCGGCACGCTCGCCACAGGACTCACCACTAACCTCTACAAGTTCAGCGGCACCGCCGGGCAGTCCCTCTACTTCCAGGGTCAGCAGGATTCACCGGCCGCTGCCTCAGTAGCCGTTCTCTACAACCCCGGCAACAGTTATGTCGCGGAGTTCTACCTTGAGAATAACACGTCCGTGAAGCTGTCCTCCACCGGAACCTATCTCCTGGCGGTCGTCGGGCAGAGCGCCACCAACCCATCGGTGAACTACAAGTTCGAGGTCTTCGACAACGTGAACACGACCTCCGCGCTGACACTCGGCACCGAGGTCACAGGCACCATCGCCAACCCGGGCGATTCGCACACCTACACCTTCACCGGCACTGCCGGCCAGCGGCTCTACTACGACGGCCTCGGCCCGGTTATTTCCTACTTGTTCGTCAATCTGACTGACCCGTACGGTAACAATCGCATCTACGAGAGCACTGCCAGCTCCGACGCGGGCCCCTTGACCTTGTCCAGTTCGGGCCCCTACACCCTGACGGTTTACAGCTACGGCAACACCGGGGCAACGGGAGCTTATGCATTCACGCTGGACGACACGTCGAAGGCGACGAACATTGCCTTGACCCCCGGCAGCGGCACGACGGAGAGCGGTACGCTCGCCACCGGACTCACCACAAACCTCTACCAGTTCAGCGGCACCGCCGGCCAGTCCGTCTATTTCCAGGGCCTGCTAGACTCCCCCGCCGACGGTGCGATCGCCTATCTTTACGGCCCGACGAACGGCTATCTCGCGTACTTTTACCTGGACTCTGGTTACACCGCCCAGGAAACGCTGACTGCCTCTGGGACCTATATTCTGGCGGTGGTCGGGCAGAGCGCCAGCAACAGCTCGGTCAGCTACAGCTTCAAGACCTTCGACAACGTTGACACGACTTCGCCGTTGACCCTGGGGACCACTGTCTCGGGGACCCTCACCAATCCCGGCGATCAGGCCACTTACACCTTCACCGGCACGGCCGGCCAGGCCCTCTTCTATGACGGCCTCAGCGCTTCTTCCAACATCGACGCCCTTTTGTTCAACCCCAATGGCAGCGAGATCCTCAACATCGGAGCGTCGAGCGATTACGGGCCCTTCACGCTCACCCAGGCCGGCACCTACAAGTTGACCATCTACGGCTACGCGGCGTCCACGGGGAGCTATGACTTCCGGATGCTCAACACGTCGGCGCAGACCTTGACTCCGACCTCGACTCCCACGACGGTGAGTGGAACGATCACTCCGGGGACCGGGGCCAACATCTACCAGATCGCCGGCAAAGCTGGCGAGAAGCTCACCTTGACCAGCGACTCGTTCTCGTCCACCTTGGGAAACTGGTACCTGATCAATCCCAACAATAATGTAGTCGCCGGCACCGGGTTCGGCAGCAGCTTCTCGGCGACTCTGACACTCAACGGCCCCTACGTGCTCGAACTCCTGGGCAGCGATAGCACCGACCCGAGCGTCACCTACAAGTTCGACATTTCGGCGACGACTCCCGCATCGGTCACCCCGAGCGGCTTTGGTACGGTGCAGAGCGGGACCCTGGCCGCGGGTGCATCGACCAGCTTCACGTTCAATGCTCCGGCCGGAACATCGGTCTACTTCAACAACCTGAGCCGGACCTCCCAGCCGATCACCGCCACGTTCACCGACCCCAGCAGCAACACGGTCTTCTCGTACAGCCCCTATTACAATGCCGGCCCGTACGTCCTCACCGCATCGGGCACCTACACCCTGAAGCTGACCAACACCAGCGCCAGCGCATCGGGCACCTACGACTTCAACATGCTCGACCTGCCGACCTCGGCCACGGCACTGACGTTGGGCTCAGTGGTGAGCGGGACGCTCAACCCGGGCACCACCGCCGTCGCGTACAGCTTCACGGGCACCGCCGGCCAGAACCTCTTCCTCAACAACCAGACCATCTCGAGCGCCACGGTCAACCTCCAGCTCTACGATCCCTACAACAATCAGATCTTCAGTATCGGCTCCGGCAGTGACGGCGGACCGCTGACCCTCAAGGCCGCCGGCACGTACTACGTACTGGTCGATGGCGAGTCGTCGTCATCGGTGAACTATCAGTTCCGGCTGACCGACACCTCGACCAGCCCCCTTTCCTTCGGCAAGGCGACCGATGGCACGGTGACCAACGCCTACCAGGACGACGCCTACACCTTCAGCGGCACCGCCAGCGAGCGCGTCTACTTCCAGTATCTCAGCGACTCTAACGGCACTGGCGGCGCCTACTGGTATCTTTACGGGCCGAATAACGCAGACATCACCAGCGGCTACATCGGCAACGGCTTGTCGGCGACGCTGCCCACCAACGGCAACTACACGCTGGTGGTCTACAACACCAGGAGCTACAGCACGGCCACATATAGCTTCGAGGCCTTTCAAAACGTCAACCCGACCTCGACTCTGACCCTGGGCACCGAGGTGACTGGCACGCTCACGAACCCGGGTGACGAGGCCACCTACACCTTTACCGGCACCGGTGGCCAGCAGATCTACTTCGACGGTCTCCAATCGGCCTCTCTGTACGCCGTCCTGACCGATCCCAACGGCACCCAGATTCTCAACAACTCCGTGAGCTCCGACGCTGGCCCCTACACCTTGACTTACCCGGGGACCTACACACTGACCGTCTACGGCAACAGCGGCACCACGGGCGCCTACGCTTTCACCCTGGACAACACTTCCGCCGCGACGAGCGTCACGCCCGGCACGGTGGTCACCGGTACGCTGGCCACCGGGCTCACAACCAACCTCTACCAGTTCAGCGGCACCGCCGGCCAGTCCGTCGACTTCGAAAGCCTGGCGAATTCCCCCACCTCCAGTGTCTACGCCACCGTTTACAACCCGGGCACCGGGGTTCTCACGAGCTTCTACCTGGACGGTTCCGGTTATGACGTGACCGCGAAGCTGCCTTACACGGGGACCTACATCCTGACGGTGGCCGGTCTGAGCGCCGCCAACTCGTCGCCGACCTACAGCTTCGAGATCTACGACAACGTCGAACCCGACCTCCGCGTTGACCCTGGGCACCGAGGTGACGGGAACCATCGCCAACCCCGGCGATGCGCATACCTACACCTTCACCGCCACGGCCGGCCAGCGGATCTACTACGACGGCCTCGCCTCGGGCAACACCTACCTGTTTGCCGAGCTCAACGACCCGTACGGCAACAATCTCTTCAACTACTACTCCACCTCCGACGAAGGGCCCTACACCCTTATCTATTCGGGCACCTACACTCTCACCATTTATAGCTACTCAAACGTGCGGGCAACGGGTGCTTACGCTTTCACCCTGGACGACACGTCCACCGCCACGAGCGTCACCCCCGCCACGGTGGTGACCGGCACGCTGGCCACTGGGCTTTCGACCAACCTCTACCAGTTCAGCGGCACCGCCGGCCAGTCCGTGTACTTTGAAAGCATCGCGAATTCCCCCACCACCAGCGCCATAGCCTACGTTTACAACCCAGGCAACTCCACTCTCACGAGCTTCTACCTGAACGGGTCCGGTAATGACACGACCGCGAAGCTGCCCTATACAGGAACCTACATCCTGGCGGTGGCCGGTCTGAATGCCGCCAACTCCGCGCCGACTTACAGCTTCGAGATCTACAACAACGCCAACCCGACCTCGACTCTGACCTTGGGCACCGAGGTGACGGGAACCATCGCCAACCCCGGCGATGCGCATACCTACACCTTCACCGCCACGGCCGGCCAGCGGGTCTACTACGACGGCCTCGCCTCGGGCGGCACCTACCTCTTCGCCGAGCTGACCGATCCCTACGGCAACAATCTCTTCGACACTTCCTCGAGCACCGACGAGGGCCCTTACACTCTGACCTGGTCGGGCACCTACACCCTGACCATCTACAGTTACAGCAACACCCGCGCGACGGGGGCTTACGGCTTCACGTTGTACGACACTTCGAAGGCAACGACCCTGACGCCTTCCACGGTGGTGACCGGCACGCTGGCCACGCCCCTGACGACCAACCTCTATCAGTTCAGCGGCACGGCCGGCTCGTCAATCTACTTCAAGGGGCTGGGCGACTCGCCCGCAGACAGCGCAATTGCCTATTTCTACAACCCGTCCAACAGCCTGATCACCGATGTTTATGTCGAGAATTCGACCGTCGTGACGCTGGCGTCCACCGGTACCTACATCCTGGCGGTCGAGGGCAATGGCAACGCAACCAGCACCGTGAGCTACAGCTTCGAGATATTCGACAACGTCCACCCGACCTCGACGCTCACCCTGGGCACCGCGGTGTCGGGGACCCTGGCTAACCTGGGCGACGAGGCCTCGTACACTTTCACCGGATCGCCCGGCCAGACGGTCTACCTCGATAGCCTCGAAAGCAGCACTTACATCTACGCCACCCTGACCGGCCCGTTCGGCAATCAGGTCTTCGCCAGCTATTTGCCTTACGGCGACCAGGGCCCTTTCACGCTGAACCAGGCGGGAACCTACACCCTGACACTCTCTACCCTGAACTCCTACACCGGCAATTACGACTTCACGCTGGACGATACTTCCAAGGCAACGGCGATTGCCTTGACACCAGGCAGCGGCACGTCCGAGAGCGGCACGCTGACCACGGGCCTGACCACCAACCTGTACCAGTTCACCGGGACGAAGGGCGAGCTCGTCTACTTCGCGGGCCAGTCCGACTCGTCGACCGATGGCGCCATCGCCTACTTTTATAGCCCCTCCAATAGTTCCGTCACGGATGTCTATGTAGAGAACAATACCCAGGTCACGTTACCTTTTTCAGGCACCTACATCCTGGCGATTGTCGGGCAGAGCGCCAGCAACACCTCGGTCAGCTACAGCTTCAAGCTCTATGACAACGTCGCCCCATCCTCGGCCCTGGTCTTCAACTCCCAGGTGACCGGCACGCTGAGCAACCCGGGCGACGAGGCGATCTACACGTTCACCGGTTCGATCGGCCAGAAGGTTCAGTTCAACGGCCTGGAGCCGGGTTCGTTGCAGATCGCCTATCTCTACGATCCGCTGGGGACCCAGGTCTTCGACTCGTACCTCGAATACAACGCGGGCCCCTACACGCTGACAACCCCGGGTACGTACAAGCTGGTCATCACCACCAACGGACTCAACACAGGGTCTTACAACTTCCAGTTCCTGAACCTCTTGTCGGCTACAAAACTCCAGGTCAACACGACCGAGGCTGACCTGACGGTCACCCTCTCGGCGGCGGCCACCGAGCAGGTACTGGTCCAGTACAGCACGGCCGACGGCACGGCGACCGCTGCCAACGGCGACTACAAGCCAGGTACCGGGCTGCTCCTGTTCGCGCCCGGCCAGACAACGGCCACGGTCGAAGTCCAGGCACTCGACAGGGTTACCACTTCGTCGAGTTACTTCGACGTCAATCTGTCCGATCCGGTTGGCGCCACGATCGCGACGGGCGGGGGGACAGGCGTCGTCACGCTCAACCCCAACGTCACTGTTCCGACAGTTACGGGCCTGAGTCCGAGCAGCGGTCCCGCCGCTGGCGGTACCCTCGTCACCATCACCGGCGCAGACTTCACCGGCGCCACTCTGGTCGACTTCGGTACGAAGGCCGCCACCAATCTTACCGTCATCAACGATACCGAGATCACCGCCGACAGCCCGGCCGGAACCGGCGTCGTTGATGTCACCGTCACCACCCCGGGTGGCACTTCGGCTACATCCAAGGCTGATCAGTTCACCTATGTTGCTGCGCCCACAGTTGCGGGACTGAGTCCAGCCACGGGTCCGGCCGCTGGCGGCACTCTGGTCACCATTACTGGAACGAACTTCACCGGAGCGTCGGTGGTCGACTTCGGCACCAATGCTGGAACAGACCTTACCGTCATCAGCAGCACCAAGATCACCGCCGATAGCCCGGCTGGTACTGGCCTCGTCGACGTCACCGTCACCACGCCGGGCGGCACCTCGGCCACCTCCGCCGCCGACCAGTTCACCTACGTCGCTGCTCCCGCGGTCACCGCATTGAGCCCCACCACTGGTCCGGCCGGCGGTGGCACTCTGGTCACCATCACCGGCACCGGGTTCACCGGCGCCTCCGTGGTCGACTTCGGCACCAACCCAGCTTCCAACCTGACCGTGGTCAGCAGCACCAAGATCACTGCTGATAGCCCGGCAGGCAGTGGCGTCGTGGATGTCACCGTCACCACTCCGGGCGGCACTTCGGCTACTACCTCGGCCGATCAGTTCACCTACATCGCTGCCCCCGCGGTCACCGCACTCAGCCCAACCTCCGGGCCAGCCGGCGGCGGCACTCTGGTCACCATCACCGGCACCGGGTTCACCGGTGCTTCGGTGGTCGACTTCGGCACCATCGCCGCTACCAACCTCACCGTCGTCAGTAGCACCAAGATCACCGCCGATAGCCCCGCCGGCTCCGGTGTCGTCGACGTCACCGTCACTACCCCGGGCGGCACCTCGGCCACCTCCTCCGCCGATCACTTCAGCTACATCGCCACTCCCGCCGTCACTGGCTTGAGCCCGACCAGTGGGCCGGCTGCTGGCGGCACGCTCGTCACCATCACCGGCACCGGGTTCACGGGTGCTTCGGTGGTCGACTTCGGCACCATCGCCGCCACCAACCTCACCGTCGTCAGCGACACCAAGATCACCGCCGATAGCCCGGCGGGCTCCGGTGTCGTCGACGTCACCGTCACTACCCCGGGCGGCACCTCGGCCACCTCCGCCGCCGATCACTTCAGCTACATTGCCACTCCTGCTGTCACCGGCTTGAGCCCAACCTCCGGGCCGGCTGGCGGCGGCACTCTGGTCACCATCACCGGCACCAACTTCACCGGCGCCTCCGTGGTCGACTTCGGCACCATCGCCGCTACCAACCTCACCGTCGTCAGCACACCAAGATCACCGCCGACAGCCCGGCGGGCTCCGGCGTCGTCGATGTCACCGTCACCACCCCAGGCGGCACATCCGGCCACCTCCTCTGCTGATCACTTCAGCTACATTGCCGCTCCCGCAGTCACCGGTTTGAGCCCAACCTCCGGGCCGGCTGGCGGCGGCACTCTGGTCACCATCACCGGCACCGGGTTCACCGGCGCTTCGGTGGTCGATTTCGGCACCATCGCCGCTACCAACCTCACCGTCGTCAGCGACACCAAGATCACCGCCGACAGTCCGGCGGGCTCCGGCGTCGTCGACGTCACCGTCACCACCCCGGGCGGCACCTCGGCCACCTCCTCCGCCGATCACTTCAGCTACATCGCCACTCCCGCCGTTACTGGCTTGAGCCCGACCAGTGGGCCGGCTGCTGGCGGCACTCTGGTCACCATCACCGGCACCGGGTTCACCGGCGCCTCCGTGGTCGACTTCGGCACCATCGCCGCTACCAACCTCACCGTCGTCAGCGACACCAAGATCACCGCCGATAGCCCGGCCGGCACCGGTGTCGTCGACGTCACCGTCACTACCCCGGGCGGCACCTCGGCCACCTCCTCTGCTGATCACTTCAGCTACATTGCCACTCCCGCCGTTACTGGCTTGAGCCCGACCAGTGGGCCGGCTGCTGGCGGCACTCTGGTCACCATCACCGGCACCAACTTCACCGGCGCCTCCGTGGTCGACTTCGGCACCAACCCAGCTACCAACCTCACCGTGGTCAGCAGCACCAAGATCACCGCCGATAGCCCGGCGGGCTCCGGCGTCGTCGACGTCACCGTCACCACTCCGGGCGGCACATCCGGCACCTCCTCTGCTGATCACTTCAGCTACATTGCTGCTCCCGCGGTCACCGCATTGAGCCCAACCACTGGCCCGGCCGGCGGCGGCACTCTGGTCACCATCACCGGGACCAACTTCACCGGCGCCTCCGTGGTCGACTTCGGCACCATCGCCGCTACCAACCTCACTGTCGTCAGTAGCACCAAGATCACCGCCGACAGTCCGGCGGGCTCCGGCGTCGTCGACGTCACTGTCACCACCCCGGGCGGCACATCCGGCCACCTCCTCCGCCGATCACTTCAGCTACATCGCCACTCCCGCCGTTACTGGCTTGAGCCCGACCAGTGGGCCGGCTGCTGGCGGCACGCTCGTCACCATCACCGGCACCGGGTTCACGGGTGCTTCGGTAGTCGACTTTGGCACCATCGCCGCCACCAACCTCACCGTCGTCAGCGACACCAAGATCACCGCCGATAGCCCGGCGGGCTCCGGCGTCGTCGACGTCACCGTCACTACCCCGGGCGGCACCTCGGCCACCTCCTCTGCCGATCACTTCAGCTACATTGCCACTCCCGCGGTCACCGCTTTGAGCCCAACCACTGGGCCGGCCGGCGGCGGCACTCTGGTCACCATCACCGGGACCAACTTCACCGGCGCTTCCGTGGTCGACTTCGGCACCATCGCCGCCACCAACCTCACTGTCGTCAGCAGCACCAAGATCACCGCCGATAGCCCGGCGGGCACTGGCGTCGTCGACGTCACCGTCACCACCCCGGGCGGCACTTCGGCTACTCCTCGGCCGATCACTTCACCTACATCGCTGCCCCCGCGGTCACCGCACTCAGCCCAACCTCCGGGCCAGCCGGCGGCGGCACTCTCGGTCACCATCACCGGGACCAACTTCACCGGCGCCTCCGTGGTCGACTTCGGCACCATTGCCGCTACCAACCTTACCGTCGTCAGTAGCACCAAGATCACCGCCGACAGCCCGGCGGGCTCCGGCGTCGTCGACGTCACTGTCACCACCCCGGGCGGCACCTCGGCCACCTCCTCTGCTGATCACTTCAGCTACATCGCCACTCCCGCAGTCACCGGCTTGAGCCCGACCAGTGGGCCGGCTGCTGGAGGCACTCTGGTCACCATCACCGGCACCGGGTTCACGGGTGCTTCGGTGGTCGACTTTGGCACCATCGCCGCCACCAACCTCACTGTCGTCAGCGACACCAAGATCACCGCCGATAGCCCCGCCGGCACTGGTGTCGTCGACGTCACCGTCACTACCCCGGGCGGCACCTCGGCCACCTCCTCTGCTGATCACTTCAGCTACATTGCTGCTCCCGCGGTCACCGCATTGAGCCCCACCACTGGCCCGGCCGGCGGTGGCACTCTGGTCACCATCACAGGGACCAACTTCACCGGCGCCTCCGTGGTCGACTTCGGCACCAACCCAGCTTCCAACCTTACCGTCGTCAGCAGCACCAAGATCACCGCCGATAGCCCGGCAGGCAGTGGCGTCGTCGATGTCACCGTCACCACCCCGGGCGGCACTTCGGCAACTACCTCGGCCGATCAGTTCACCTACATCGCTGCCCCCGCGGTCACCGCACTCAGCCCAACCTCCGGGCCAGCCGGCGGTGGCACTCTGGTCACCATCACAGGGACCAACTTCACCGGCGCCTCCGTTGTCGACTTCGGCACCATCGCCGCTACCACCCTTACCGTCGTCAGCAGCACCAAGATCACCGCCGATAGCCCCGCCGGCACTGGTGTCGTCGACGTCACCGTCACCACCCCGGGCGGCACCTCGGCCACCTCCTCAGCCGATCACTTCAGCTACATCGCCACTCCCGCCGTTACTGGCTTGAGCCCGACCAGTGGGCCGGCTGCTGGAGGCACTCTGGTCACCATCACCGGCACCGGGTTCACCGGCGCCTCCGTGGTCGACTTCGGCACCATCGCCGCCACCAACCTCACTGTCGTCAGCGACACCAAGATCACCGCCGACAGTCCGGCCGGCTCCGGTGTCGTCGACGTCACCGTCACCACTCCGGGCGGCACTTCGGCCACCTCCGCCGCCGATCACTTCAGCTACATTGCCACTCCCGCCGTCACCGCATTGAGCCCAACCTCCGGCCCGGCCGGCGGTGGCACTCTGGTCACCATCACCGGCACCGGGTTCACGGGTGCTTCGGTGGTCGACTTCGGCACCATCGCCGCTACCAACCTCACCGTCGTCAGTAGCACCAAGATCACCGCCGATAGCCCCGCCGGCACTGGTGTCGTCGACGTCACCGTCACTACCCCGGGCGGCACATCCGCCACCTCCGCCGCCGATCACTTCACTTACATCGCCACTCCCGCAGTCACCGGCCTGAGCCCGACCACCGGGCCGGCAGGCTGGCGGCACTCTGGTCACCATCACCGGCACCGGGTTCACGGGTGCTTCGGTGGTCGACTTCGGCACCATCGCCGCCACCAACCTCACTGTCGTCAGCGACACCAAGCTCACCGCCGACAGTCCGGCGGGCTCCGGCGTCGTCGACGTCACTGTCACCACCCCGGGCGGCACCTCGGCCACCTCCGCCGCCGATCACTTCAGTTACATCGCCACTCCCGCCGTTACTGGCTTGAGCCCGACCAGTGGGCCGGCTGCTGGCGGCACGCTCGTCACCATCACCGGCACCGGGTTCACGGGTGCTTCGGTGGTCGATTTCGGCACCATCGCCGCCACCAACCTCACCGTCGTCAGCGACACCAAGATCACCGCCGACAGTCCGGCGGGCTCCGGCGTCGTCGACGTCACCGTCACCACGCCAGGCGGCACCTCGGCCACCTCCTCCGCCGATCACTTCACTTATGTTGCCTTCCAGACGGTGACCTTGAGCGGCGAGGTCTTCAACGACCTTAACGGCGACGGGATGATCGATCCCGGCGATACGGGCTTCTCGGGCTGGACGGTCAACCTGCTCAACAGCCAGGACAAAGTGATTGCAACAACGACCACGGATTCGCACGGGGATTATTCGTTCACCGGAGTCGGCCCTGGCGCTCAGACTATCCAGGAAGTGCCCCAGACCGGGCCAGGCAACGTTCCATACGTCCCGACGGTGCCCTCGACGGGCACCATCGCGGTCACGCCTACCAGCGGAGTCAATCAGACGGGGTTGAATTTCGGCAACATACTCCAACCTCAGGTTGTTGACGCTAGAATCGACTGGGGCTCAGAATCGATGTCGCTGCTGAACTTGAGCCGCGATCTGCCGTTCGTCAATATCAACGCGATCGATATCGTCTTTAACCAGAACGTGGTCGTGAGTGAGGCCGACCTGACGCTCTCCAGCCTGATCAATTCGGGCCATTCTTACAGCTTCAGCGGATTCAGCTACGACTCAGCCACTCACGATGCCAAATGGACGCTGCCAACTGCCATCGGAGTTGATAGCTTGATGATGGCTCTCGACGGGGCGCACGTGAAACCAGGCATCTACGTCAACCCATTCACACAGAAATTCAAGGTCCTGCCAGGCGACGTGAACGGCGACGGCATCGTCAACAGCGTGGACATGGGCGTCGTTCGCAACCAGATCGTGGGAATCGCACCGCTGAC
This sequence comes from uncultured Planctomycetaceae bacterium, assembly GCA_963797295.1. Taxonomy (GTDB): domain Bacteria; phylum Planctomycetota; class Planctomycetia; order Isosphaerales; family Isosphaeraceae; genus Aquisphaera. The sequence goes on along the minus strand of CAWCPP010000040.1, from coordinate 389,832 downwards.
CATGTGGGCCGACTTGGATGGCAGCGTGGACAACGAGGGCAACATCGTCGTCGATATGAACGACTGGTATGCTGTGAAGAAGTGGATCGGCTTCAAGTTGCCGTGATCTCGTCTCGCGATTGGGCAGCGCGAAACCATCAATCAATGATTGTGCTATTAATGAACGGAATCATCCGAACTTAGACAAGGGGTTTGAAGATTCATGAGAGAGACCCGCAACTTTTCAATCCGTAAGGTCTTCCGTGGTTGCGGCCAGCGTCCTTGCTGGCTCCTTGCGACCCCGGCCGCCTTGCTCTTGAGTTTGCTACTCGGGGCGCCTTCAAGCGGTTCAAGCCTCGATTTGACCTTGGGGAATTTTCAAACGACATCGTCCACCACCGGTTCCTTCGAGATCGACCTCTTCAACAACTACGGCACCGCCGTGACGGTCAGTGATTTCTCGATCGAGCTTCAATTGTCCGGACTGGCCGGAGTCGTGTTCACGGGCGCGACGACTGCCACAACGGCCGAATCCTACATTTTCTCGGGCGTGGGTGGCCCGCCTCCTTTTGCTAGCTCCACGTTCCCGACGACGGACTTGGTGGCGGGTGACAGCGTCTTCACGTCCCCGTTCTACGTAACGCTCGCGGCTGGGGCCAACGTTGGCCTGGGGGTAATCACATACGATACGTCGGGGGCCTCACCGGGCACGGCTTTCATCAACTTCGTCTCGGCGGGCACATCCGTGAGCGACAGCGTGACTAACCCACAATCAACTACCCAGTATCAGCTCGATTACTCCACTCCGGCCGGAAAAATTGTCGTCGCCGGACCAGCCATTCCCGAGCCTTCCGCGTTCATACTCTTGGCGACCGCGCTGCCCTGCGTTGCGGGCATCGTATGCCGGTTTCGGGGCAAGCGGCTTACCCCTTATGGAACAGGGGAGTCGCCCGATCAGCCACTCTGATCGAGCTACAAAAGATCTGTCGTTCCCAGGGTCGGGCTAGCATCTGGAGATCTCTCGGGATGCTAGCCCATTTTGTTTGATTTTCGCCGAGCGAACAAATGATTACTGAGCATCCGGCCCCGAACAGCCGTTGTGCGTCTGCATCATTTTCTTGAGGCAGATCATGGCCGCGTTCGAGAAATCCTGAAAATCCTTGCATCTAGGGAATTTTGCAATCGCAGCATTTCTGGCTTGACTCCCCGGCTTGGGGCGATCAGCATTGTGGTGTGACATCTGGTTTCGAGGCCCGGGGAGGTGAGCGATGCTGGACAAGATGCTGGACACCTACAGCAAAGCCGTCGAATCGACCCTCAAGCTCCAGCAGGAAATGCTGGGCAAGTTGACGGATGAATGGGCTCCGGCCCAACCCAAGGTCCGGGAACCCAGGCCGGCGGCTCCTCCGAGCACGGGCTCCCCGCCTCCGGCTGAGGCTGCGCTCGAGCAGTTTGAGCTCGCCCAGAAAAAATGGGCCGAACTGGTCAAAGAGATGCTGAATCGCCACCGCGAGACGCTCGACGAGCAGTACAAGGCGGGAATTCGCCTTCTTGACGATGCGTTCCGGGCCGGCGAGGTGAAGGATCCCGAGCAGTTCCGCCGGTTCAGCGAAGAGCTCTGGCAGCGCAGCCTCAAGACCCTCGAAACTGCGGTCGGGTCGCATCTCCATGATGTTCAGGCGGTGGTACAGAAATGGTTCGAGGCCACTTCCGCAGGCGTGAAAGGATCGTTTGAGCAAATTCGCAGCAAGAGTTAATCCCCTGACAAACCGATAAAGGAATCCGGGTGACCGAAGCTAACGGCTCCTCCTGCTCCAGAGCGGCCCCCTCCGGCTGACTCAGCAAGAACCTCTTCGCGTTGCCTCACGTGCGTTCCCGGCCCGAGATGTCTCGCTTCCAGACACGCTCGCCCACCGCATTTGTAAAGAGCCTCGATCATGATGATTGACCCACCATCCTTGGGACAACCCATGTCCCTGAAGAGGCAATTTCGTCTGGCAAGATTGACGGCACTTGGCATATTGCTCACCGGTCTCCACTGGGGTCTGACACCGACCCGGGCAGCGTCTCCGACGGCGACTTCGAATCTCCTGAAGTCCGATGAGCGCGCCACGCTCCTCCAGTATGCCAAGGACACCTGGCGCGGGTTCGACAAGCTGCTTCTTCCCAGTAATCTGCCGGCGGATGGCCTTCGTCGTGAGGGTGAGAACTGGGCTCCGCCCTGGATGCAGACCTCACCAACCAACATTGCCGCCTATCTCTGGAGCGTCCTGGCCGCCGAGCGCCTGCATCTCATCAGCACCACCGAGGCCAGATCGCGGCTCGACCGCACGCTCGCGACGCTGGAGGGCATGGAACGGACGCACGGGTTCTTTGTCAATGAAATCGACCCGCGAAACGGAGCCATCGTCAAGATCTCCGCGTTCGACTCCCGACCGCCCCGGCTGCGGGTCTCGGCCATCGATAACGCCTGGCTGGCCGTCGCACTGACGATGGTGTCCAACGCCAAGCCGTCGCTCCGGGCTCGCGCGGGAAAGCTCCTGGAACCGATGGATTTTCGGTTCTTTTACGATCCCTACGACGTGGCCGATCCGGTCGCTCATCCGGGCCAGCTCCGCGTGGGCTTCCGCCCCGCCGAGCGGGTGTATTACGGCCATTACGGACTGCTCAACACCGAGGCCCGGATCGCCAGCTACCTGGCCATCGCGCGTGGTCAGCTACCTCCCGAGCACTACTACCGGCTGTTCCGGACCTTGCCTGAAGGACTGGCGTCGCAGGGGCAGATACCCCGCGGTGAGACTCGCAAGTACCTCGGAGTACCTGTCTTCGAAGGTCACTATGATCACCTGGGCGCCCGGATCGTCCCGAGCTGGGGAGGCAGCATGTTCGAGGCCCTGATGGTCACGCTCTTCGTCCCCGAAGATCGCTGGGCGCCCAAGAGCTGGGGCATGAACCACCCGCTCTACGTCCAGGCGCAGATCAGGCACGGCCTGCAGGAGGTGGGTTACGGCTTCTGGGGATTCTCGCCCGCCGCGAGTCCCCGAGGCGGCTACCAGGTTTATGGCGTGAAAGCGCTCGGTACTTATGCACAAGGCTACTTCTGCCATGAAATCGGGATGGCTTCCCCAGTGCAACAGGTCCACCGTTCGACCGACGCCATTCACATGGTGGTCACCCCCCACGCTTCGTTCCTGGCGCTCCGCTACGCTCCCCACGAGGCGATCGCCAATCTCCGCGCCCTGGCCCTTGCCTTCCCCATCTACACATCTCTGGGATTCCAGGATTCGGTCGACGTCTCGGCGGGCGTGGTTGCCGGCTGCATCCTGACACTGGATCAGGGAATGACCATGGCGGCGATCGCCAACGCCCTGGCGGACGACGCCCTCCAGCACATCTTCAGCGACGGCGCAGTCGAACAACGGATCCGTCCCCTGATCGCCATGGAGGAATTCTCCACCGCTCCGCCCGGCCAGCTCGTCGAAGTGAAGCCTGCCGCCAGGAATGTTCACGACCGGAAGGACCAGAGCAAGCCATCGCGCTGAGTTCACCGGCACTCAGCCATCTGTCGGTCTGATTGTCTGTCCGAGGGTGGCCGCGCAGGGGGGCGAATCGCGTCGGCATCCTTTTACCGACCGTTGCCCCTTGCCATCTCGGAAAATCTTGACACACCGCGATCGCCTGGCGAGGGACTCGAAACGATCCAGATTCAAGAATCTTTATCTTTCGCTCGATGAGTAAGGCAAGGTGCAGCCGGTAGGAGATTTCGAAGCCGAAGTGAATCTTTTCGGGTCGCGGAGACGGGGCATGATCGTCCAGAAATCGCGTCTTTCGCTGGATGATCACGAAGCACGAATCGTCGCTTTGGTTCACAGCGAGGCAGAGAACTTCACGCCATTTGAGCTGGTCATCGGAGTGCCGAGCGTCTATGCCGGTTGGCTCGACCTTACGGGCAACCCGCTCGTGCCGACGCTCTTGCTGCTTGCCGGCGTTCTGGGAGAGAGGCTGAGGTTGGAGGGAACGGTTTCTCCTCGGCTTCTGGCCAGCACAAGAAAAGCGTGCGCGATCTTTCGATCGTGGTGGGGTATCGCGCCGGTGGTGGTCGAGGCCGAAGCGATGGCGGCCCCGAGGCGCCCCGGCCAAGGGACGGCCCTGTTCTTCACCCGCGGGGTCGACTCGTGGTATTCGGCGTTGCGTGATCGAGCGAGTGAACATCCCAGCCATCTTTCCCACCTACTCTATGCTCCGGATCTCGATCGCCATTATTCGCCGGCAACCCGGCGGCGATCACTCGAGTTGACGCGTGAAGCCGCGGCTCGCATCGGCCTGCCGCTCGTTCCGATCTCCCACAATGGACGCGATCTTCTCGACCGGTTCGTCAATTGGGAGCGTTCCCACGGCGGCGTGCTGGGAGGCATCGGCCTGGCCCTGGGCGGCTGGATCGCCAACGTGCTCACGGCCTCTTCGATGGACGTGAATCACTCGACACCCTGGGGCAGCCATCCGGATCTCGACGCGCTCTGGTCCACGGAACGGACGACCACACGAGTGGACGGAGCTGAGGTCACGCGTACGCGAAAAGTGATCTCGATCGCTGCGTCGGAATTCGCACTCTCGCGGCTGAAGGTTTGCTGGCATGAGGACATCGAGGCCAATTGCGGCCGCTGCGAGAAGTGTCTTCGAACGCAGTGTGCGCTGGCCATCGCCGGGGCACTCGAGCGCGCGACCGTATTTGAGAATGCCCTCACGATTCCGGCCGTGGCGAACCTTCCCGTCCTCGATGAGGAGAGCGGTCAGAGTGCCGTGGCAGCGCTCTGGAGCGAACTGTGCGAGAGCTTTCCCAGCGAACCGCGGCTGGCCGAGCTGCGCTCCGCCGCCTTTAAACGCTTGCCCGCCAATCACCCGCTTGCCACCAGTCGAGCAAACCGGGCCGGGCCTTCGATCAGGATCGAGGCTCCTCCTGAAGCCGCTGTGTCATTGCTGCCGGCATCGGCCCGCGTCTTGCTTCCGGCGCCCTTGAGCTCAGGCGAAGAGCGTCCGGAAATCGGCTCGACCACGCACCGGGTTGACGTCACCTGGACGGCGCCGGAGCCGGGCCGAATCCCTCTGGGCTTGCGTCCTCCACTCTCGATGGGCCTGGACATCCTGGACGCCTGCCGCGTCACCGAGAACAGACCGAACGCCTGGTGCTTGATCGCCTTCAATTCGCATGAACCAGCGCGTTTGATGGGGCGGCTGACGGAATCGTGGGGGCAGGGCGTCACCTGCCTGAGCCAGCCAGACCACGTCGAGGGTGATCATGGAATCACCCACGGCGAGGCCTCCCTGATCCAGCAACGGTCGGAGATGCGCGTCTGGTGGGGAGACGGTCAATATCTCGATCCATTCCTTGTGCTGGAAGCCCTCCGTCACGGCTGCCTACCCTTACAGTGCGTTTCCCAGGATACCTACGACACACTGGCCGCTTGCCTCCCTCCGGGCCTCGTGCATTTCACCTTGCCCATTCCGGAGAAGGGGCCGGTCCCCCGGATTTCGAGGCAGGAGCGCGCCGAGCGCATCGACGAAGGGCTGTCTGTCATCCTGGGGAGCAGCCTGGAGCGAGACCTGGCACAGATCATTCCTCTCACAAATCCAATTTAATGTGACATGAATATTCAATCGTTGTTCCGCTTGCCCTGGAGGATCAAGAACGTAGTCCGTGCCATGCGCCGGGACCTCGCGGACAGCCGGAACGCCATGGCGGACAACCGGATCGCCATGGACGAGATCCTGAAGTCGATCGCGAGCCTGAAGTACGAGAATCGGGCGATGACCGAGGAGCTTTCCGCGCTCCGTGAAGAGCTTCTGGGTGAGATCCGGGAGCAGGGTCTCCTGCTGGAAACGGCGGCTCGACTGGCGACACGGGCGGCGGCCGAAAGCAAGCTTCGCGCCCAGCTTACCCCACCGACTCTGCGCGAGCCGGGTGTGAGCATTTTGATCGCCTGCTGGAACCATGCCGGCTTCCTGCGGCACTCGGTTGCCAGTACCCTCGCCGCGCTCGACCTGTTACCCGTCCCCGGTGAGGTACTCATCCTGGACGACGCTTCGCGCGACGGCAGTCGCGAGGCCGCCCAGGAACTGGCCCGAGTCGATCAGAGAGTCCGACTCATCGAGAGCGTTGACAACCTGGGGCTACCGTGCGCTCGCAACGTTCTGTTGAGCCAGGCGCGCTACGAACACGCGATGATCCTCGATGCCGACAACCAGCTTGTCCCCTCGGGAGTCGCGATCCTCCACGACGCGGCCCGGCAAACCGGGTCGGTGCTTACTTATGGGAACATTCTCAAGGTCGATCAGCATGGCTCGGTGCTGGAACTGGTGAGCAACGAACGCGCCACCGCGGATCTTCTGCACCGAAACTGGATCGACGCCATGGCGCTGGTGCGAACCGAACGGCTTCTCGAACTGGGTGGTTATGACTGCCAATGGTTGTATGGCATGGAAGATTGGGAGCTGAACCAGAGACTCTTCAGTCTGGGCGAGCCCATGACGTTCGTTCCGGTGCACGCTGGAAACTACACGGTCTTGCCGCTCTCCATGCTTCGCGAGGCACCGACATCGTTGCGGCACCGGCGCGGTGGGCGAATCTTTGGCTGCGTTGCCCCGGCGGACCTGGAGCGTCACCGCGCGTGCGTCTTCCATCCTGCGATCGGCACGATCTGGACCAGTAACAGTTGGTCGTCGACCGCGTCGGAACCGCCGCTACTGGCTGTCTCGCAACCGGCGACTTCGCGCCTCCAGGTGCTGGTGGTTTCCTCGGGAGGAGTGCGGAACTATGGCGATGACGCCATCCTGCTCTCGACCCTGGAGCGGCTGCGGCGGATCCGGCCCGATTGCGTGGCGGCGGTCGTCACAGACGGACCGAACTGTCCGCCGCTCGGCCGGCTGGGCGTCTGGGCGGGCACGTCGGAAGAATTTGGCACGGGGCTCGATCCCGACGACGTGCGTCTGGGATTCTGGGACGATCAGGCGTTGAACGCCGAGCTTTCACGATGGCTCAAACCTGGCTCACACGCTCGATCCTGCCTCGATACCTTCGACGTGGTGATCATGGCGGGAGGCGGCAACCTGAACTGCTACTGGCCGAACCTGATTGCGTGGCGGGCCGCCATCGCCGCGGGCGCAAATGCCGTGGGTGTTCCTTACATCCTGAGCGGACAGGGGGTCGGGCCGATCTCGGAAGAGATCATTCCCATGCTCTCATTTCTCGTCGCCGGCGCGTTGGCCGTCGCCACACGCGACCCGCAGTCAGTGCGTTTGCTGAGACAACTCGAGCCGACCCAGCCTCGCATGAGCATGGTCGGAGACGATGCCCTCGGCTTGCGCTGCGACGGGCCGATCGTGGCGCGAGGACGACTGGCAGAGATCGGCGTGCCTCAGGATCGCCGCTTGCTGGGCTTCCAGGTCGCGAGGCCGATTATGTTGGCTTCTCGCGCGAAGAGCTCCGTGAGACCGCCCGGCGTGTCGATGCTTTCGCCGCGGACAACGATTACGTCATCGTCGGCGTGCCCATCAACATGCAGACGCACGGCGGCCCCGAGGTCGAGCTGCTCGCCGACCTGGCCTACGGCAGTCCTCGCCGCGCCGAGTGGCACATCGTCAATCATGCCGGCAATGTCGCCGCGATTGCCGGGGTGATCAAGATCTGTGATGCGCTGCTGACACATAGCTATCACGCGGCGATCTTCGCGCTCGAGAATCGAATCCCGACTCTGCTGTTCGCACAAACCGAGTATTACCGCCTCAAGGGGGAAGCCCTCCGCGCGGGCTTCGGAATCCCTGTTCCACTGGTTGCACCTCACGATATCGAGCCTGCCGCGATTGCCGATCGGCTCGGGAGAATCTCTCAGACTTCCTGGTCGCGGGGGATGACAAGCGGCGACGTCGACGCCTGGCTGGATGCCGCCTTGCCGCGTGCAGGGAAGAGCGTGGGTAAAACGCCACGCTCGCGCGTTCATCGCCCGGCTCGGGCCATGGCCGGCTAAGCGAATGCAACCAGCGCACGACGCTGTCAGCCAGACCGATCGCCTGTATTCCATGTAAGCAAGATGTAAGCGAGGCCGGAATCGAATGCATGCAATTATTGTTTCTCTGCTCGATCCATGACTTGACATGCCGGGAGGTTACGTTAGACTTGTAGCTTCGCCACCGAAGCGACCGCGTGTGTAGCATCCATGGGGCCGCGCGGGCGGGAGCGGTCAAGCTGATCTTGATCGCCGGGTGGATGGCGGCGATTCTGAGCCGACTGCAGCCTACGGCATCGCCGCGAGGCCCGGTTTTAAGTCGCCTGTGCAATCAAGAAACAGAGGGATGCCCCGGCCCGGAACTGATAAGGGACAGGAGCCAGGACTTGATGGCTCTGGGGTAAGGGAAACGACTGACTCATGCCCACGATCAACCAGCTCGTTCGTAAGCCGCGCCGGCCGGTCCAGTACAAGACCAAGGCACCGGTGCTCGAGGCTTGCCCGTTCAAGCGGGGGGTTTGCCTCCAGGTCAAGACGATGACCCCCAAGAAGCCGAACTCCGCGCTCCGCAAGGTGGCCAGAGTACGTCTGTCCAACAGCAAGGAAATCACGGCGTACATTGGCGGCGAAGGTCATAACCTTCAGGAACACTCGATTGTTCTGGTCCGCGGCGGCCGTGTCCGTGACCTGCCCGGCGTGCGTTACCATATCGTTCGCGGCGTCCTTGACTGCCAGGGCGTTGCCGAGCGAAAGCAGGCGCGCTCGAAGTACGGCGCCCAGCGCAAGAAGGCTGCGGCCCCGGCCAAGAAGAAATGAGCTCGAAAGAGCTTTGCGATTCGTACATCGTGTTCCCGTTTTCTGGTTCGATCATTACCGCAGGATAGCTTTTCATGGCCCGTAAGTTCACAGCCAGCAAGACGCATCTTCGCCCTGACCCAAGGTATGGCTCGAAGCTGGCCGGCAAGTTCATCAACTGCGTCATGCATAACGGCAAGAAGAGCGTCGCTCAGCGCATTTTTTATGACGCGATGGAGTTGATCCACAAGCGGCTGCCCAACGAGGAGCCGATCGACGTCTTCACGCGAGCCGTCGAGAACGTCAAGCCGATGATCGAGGTTCGCTCGAAGCGCGTCGGCGGTGCCACCTACCAGGTTCCCATGCAGGTGAACAAGACCCGGCAGCAGACTCTCTCGATTCGCTGGCTGCTGATGGCGGCTCGTGAGAAGAAGGGTCGGCCCATGGCGATCAAGCTGGCTGACGAACTGGTTGCCGCGTACAACCGCGAAGGTGCCGCGATCACCCGGCGTGAGAACGTGCACCGCATGGCCGACGCCAACAAGGCGTTTGCCCATTTCGCCTGGTGAGATCGGACGACACGGTTCTCTCCTTGCGGCTTGCTCGCCCTCCATGGCCCAAGACCCGCTTCATCTGCTCTGCGTTGAGCCCCACTTTCCCGGCCGGCTCGGGGCTGTGGCCGACTGGCTGGTGCGGCGGCGGGGCTATCGCTGCTGGTTCTATTGCCATACCGCCTCGCCCCGCGAGCATTGGCCGCCCTCGGTCGGTCATGGGCTTGAGGTGCAGGTCTTCGGCGTGGGTGGAGCGGCACGCGAGCAGGCCGTGGCCTGGTCGCGAACCCTCGAGCGCAGCCTCTGCTACGCCTACGGCTGCTGGGAAGTTCTGGAGTCGCGCCGGCCGCGGCCGATCGACCTGATCGTGGGCCGTTCCACCGGGCTCGGTTCCGCCCTGTTCGCGCCCGTCTACGCGCCTGCTCCCGCCCGCGTCAACTTCTTCGACTACTACTTCCATCCTCGGCAAAACGATCTGGCTGACGAGCTTGCCGCCGACAGTCCGGCCGCTTACGTTCACTGGAGACGCTCGGCCAACGCCATCGAGCTGCTTGATCTCGAACAGTGCGACCTGGCGTGGACCGCCACCAACTGGCAACGCCATCTCTTCCCTGTTGAGTATCGCGACGACCTCTGGGTTCAATCCGAAGGTGTCGCCACTCCAGGCCCTGACAGCGTCACGCCGCGAGCTTCGCGACCGATCCGGCGGTCGCTGGCCGGTCGGTTCGTCCCCGAGGGAACACGCATCGTCAGCTTCGTGGCCCGGTCGCTCGAGCGGCTACGCGGATTCGATCGGTTCTGGCAGGCGGCCAATGCCTTGCTCCGCGCCCGCTCAGACGTGGTCTGCGTGATCGCGGGAGATCCGGTGGTCCAGCGCGGGCTCGACGTTCAGCACAACAACCGCGATTACCCCGCTCAGCTTCGCGACGCTGCCCCGCCGGTCGATCCCGAACGGCTCTGGTTCCTGGGGCGAGCAACACCGGGTGTGGTCGCGGAAGTCCTGGCCGCAAGTGACTTACACCTGGCGCCAGGCCGGCCCTATCCCGTGGCGCGTTCGCTGCTGGAGGCGATGGCTGCGGGGTGCGTCGTGCTGGCCTCGGACACGGCGCCCATCGCGAGGTGATCCGCCACGGCCAGAACGGGCTTCTCGCGGACGTTGCCGACCCCGACGCGCTCTCTCGCCAGGCTCTCGTGGTGCTGGACAATCTGGACGAGCACCGCCCGCTGGGCGACGCGGCCGCCGAGCTTGTGCGTTCCCAGTATTCGCAGGAGATCTGTCTTCCCGTCATCGCCGAGCGATTCTCGGCTCTCGCCTCCACGCGAGCCAGGAGGTAGCGGCCATGCACGTGCTCTTCCTCCACGATGCGTTTCCCGCCCAGTTCGGCCGGCTCGGACTCGAGTTGAAAAGACGCTACGGGTGGAGGTGCAGCTTCCTGGTCCAGAGCCTCTCAAGCTGTCCCACGCCCACGCCCGAGATGCTCCGTGAGCTCGAGCTGCATCAGCTTCCCCTGACGGCCGAGCATCGGTCCAAGGAAGGAATTCCCTGGCCACAGATTTATGGAATGTATCTCGAGCAATGCGAGAGTGTCTTCAATGCTTTGCGCTCACGCCCCGATCTGAAGCCCGACCTGACCGTCGCTCACGGCGGCCGAGGCGCGCCGACTCTGTTCCTGAAAGACTTGCTCGACGGCCCGATCATCAACTACTGTGAATATTACTTCGCGACGCATCATCGCGACATCTCGTACCGGATCGACCTGCCGCCCGCGGAGCCCGCACCGTTTTTTCCACGGTGCATCAACGCCCCGACGCTCGCGTCGCTGGTCGATTGCGACGCCGGTTACTCGGCCACGCAGTGGCAGAGAGCATCGTTTCCCGAACGATTCCAGTCCAAGATCAAAGTCTACTTTGATGGAATCGATACAGAGCTTTACCACCCTGGTGCCGCGCCGCGGCAGATCGGTGAGAACTCAATTCCGGAGGGCACGAAGGTCGTCACCTTCGTCGCTCGCGGGCTGGAGTCGATTCGCGGTTTCGACCTGTTCATGAAGATTGCTGACCGGATTTGCCGCCAGCGCGCCGATGTGCTCTTCGTCGTGGTCGGCGGCGAGGAGATCCATTACGGCTGGGATAAGCTGCATACCGGTTCGTCAAGCTTCAAGCAATGGGTTCTGAGCCAGAACAAGTACGACCTCTCGCGCTTCCTGTTCGTGGGCCGGATTCTTCCCGAGCACCTGGCCGACATCCTCCGGCTGAGCAACCTGCACATCTACCTCTCAGCACCATTCGTGGTTTCATGGTCGCTCTTCAACGCCATGGCGACCGGTGTGCCCGTTCTGGCGTCGGACATCGCACCCGTTCGAGAGGTCATCGCAAGCGGCGTGAACGGCTTGCTCGAGCCTCTTTTTGACATCGACCGAATGACCGACACCGCCCTGAAGGTTCTGGCCGACCCGGCCGCTTTCGCTCCGCTGGGCAATGCCGCTTGCCGCGTGATTGACGAGCGGTACAGCATCGAGAGCTGCATTCCGCCGCTCAAGGAGTTCTTTGAAAGAGTTGCGATTGGCCGGTCATCCTTGCTCACCAGTTAGCATTCCGTTTTGTGCGGGCAAAAGCTGGATCAGCTTGCGGTAGAACCGGTCCCACTCGATGGGCTTGCTGATGTGGTCGTCGCAGCCCAGGCTGAGGCACTCGTCACGGTCCTTGCTCATTGCGTAGGCGGTGACGGCGAGGATCGGTCCCGTGAAACCACCGGCGCGGAGCTGTCGCACGGCCTCGTAGCCGTCAAGCACCGGCATCTCCATGTCCATGATCACGCCGTCGAACGGCCGGCCCTCTTCGGCCGCCTCGCGGATCTTTTCGATCGCTTCCCTGCCGTTGCGCACCGGCATCACCTCGGCACCGATTCGGTTGAGGCGCAAGGTGATCAACTGCCGATTGGCGTCATGATCTTCGGCCAGCAAGAGCCGAACACGCAAGAGCGGAGCCGGCGAGGCCACCTGTTGTGACAATGGCGATTCATGAAGCGGCCGCAGGGGTTGCGTGGGTGCGGTCGGATCGGCCGCGGGCACGCCTACCGGAATGGTCAGGCTGAACGTCGAGCCGACCAAGGGTGTGCTGCGAACCACGATGTCGCCGCCGAGCTGCCTGGCCAGGCGTCGGCAGATCGCCAGGCCCAGGCCCGTTCCTCGCGGCCCGTCGCGGAGCGCTGGTCGAACCCGATAGAACGGCTGGAACAGGCCGGCCACCTCGTCGCCGCTCATGCCGATGCCCGTATCCTCGACCTCGAGAACCAGGGCAGCCTCGGCGCCAGGGTGCTCGATCACCTGGCCGGCCAGGCGGATCCTGCCTTGATCGGTGAATTTGATCGCATTGTCGATGAGATTGACGAGAATTTGCCGGAGACGTAAGCGATCGGTGGCAATATGCTGGGGCGCCTTCCCGGCAAGCATCACCTCCAGCTTCAACTGCTTGGCTTCCGCGCCTGCGCGGAGCGATTCCACCACATCCGTGACGAGCTGCGAGAGCGAGCAGGTCTCGCGCTCGACCCGAAGCTGCCCGGACTCGATTCGCGCGACATCGAGCAGATCGTCGATCAACCCGAGAAGCAACTGGCCATGCACCCGGATATTGCGCAAGTACTCGTCGATTTCCGAGGGGCCCTGCCGCAGAAAGGGATGTTCCGCGAGCAGATCACTGTAGCCGAGAAGTGCGCTCAGCGGAGTTCGGATCTCGTGGCTGACATTCGACAGAAACTCGCTCTTGGCTCGACTCGCTTGCTCGGCGGCGTCCCGGGCCTGGCGCATCAATTCGGCCTGCTCGAGCGCCTGCTCAACGTGTTTTTGTTCGGTGATATCCCTGCTGATGCCCACAAGCCACTCTTGCGAGTCTTCGACGATCCTGGCGACGAGCAAGAACTCACCGACATGGGCACCACCGGTACGCGTCAGGATTCGCAACTCGAAGCGGGGCAATGTCTCGCCCCGCATGGCCTTCTCCTGGAATCGCAACGCGGCTTCCAGATCATCGGGGTGAATCAGGGCGTCGAACCGTCGGCCGATCCACTCGGCGCGCGGCCAGCCTGTGAGCGTCTCGAAGGCCGGGTTCAGGGAGACGATCACTCCCTTGGCGTCGATCTCCCAGACCACGACACCGGTCGACTCGACCAGGCTGTTATACCGAACCTCCGCCTGCTCGAGGGCCTCGAGCGCGCTGCTGGCGATCGCTGATGTCGCGGACGACGACCAGTCCGACCGGTTCGGGCTCGGTATGGATGCGGCTCACACTGATGTTGACCGGCAAAGCCGCGTTCGATCCCCGGCGCAAGTAATACCCCTCGCGCGAGTGAAAGAATCCGGTTTGATTGAGCGCCAGTGCGAGCCGGTCGAGATCGCCCGATGCTCTGCTGAAGAAAAGATCGCACAGGCTCATCGTACAGGCACGTTGCTTGTCCAGCCCCGTCAGCCGCTGCGCCGCGGGATTGAGATCGACGACGATCTGCGTCTTCGGATCAAACAGGAAGAACGCATCGTTGGCCTCGCGAAACAGGCTGCGGGCAATTTCGAACTGACGGTCCTCGGCGTTCATGACCAGAACGGGCCTCAGCCAGAGGGATTCTTGACCGGCAGCAATTCGCCGGGAGAACGTGTTGGAACTACGTTATTCTAGTGTGTCGGAGAACGGCGGCTCTGTTGCTCGATTTCTTTGAGTAGCTGAATCACCGCTTCATGGCGATTCCTTTTGCTGGCCGACTCGCCATCGGGGCCGACAGGAGAGCCCTGCTGCACCCAGAGCTGATACGCCCTGGCATCCACTTCCGCCTTGATCTGCTTCTCGGCGTCGGCCCAGTTTCGATCCTTGACCGCCTCGCCCAGTTTCCCCGTGGGACTGCCGACATCCACCCAGATTTTGTAGGCACGAAGCTCGACCAGTTTTCGTAACTCCGGCGATGTCGCAAGGGAATCGGTCACGGCGGAAGCAGGAACCCCGTTCGTTTCGGTATTGTCCGGCCGACCATCGGCCCCGGCGGAACGGCGCAAAACGGCCCGGTCGTCTACCGGACCACGGACCGCGGTTCGTGGCCCGATTTTCACGAATGCCGCCGCACAGCAAACGCACAAGACAACAGCCACGGTCGCCATGATGGCGTTTCTCCGGCCGATGCCACGTCGCGGGGAGGAAACCAATGACCGCTCGAAGGCGGTCAGAAACGCCGTCACTGACGGGAAACGGTCTCTCGGCTCCTCCGCCAGCCCCCGGAGCAGCACCGCGTCGAGCTCGCGCGACAGTTGAGCGTTGTGACGCGACGGCGGCTGGATCTGCCCCAGCGGCCGGCGGCCGGTCATCAGTTCGTACCCGAGCGCAGCCAGGGAATATTGATCGGTCCGCTCGTCGATCTTGAGTCCATATTGTTGCTCGGGCGAGACGTAGCCGGGGGTCCCGAGTCCCCGGATCGAACGTGTCAGCAGTCCGGCCTTGTCCTGCATCACGGCAAGTCCGAAGTCGCCCACTTTGCAGTCCGTCTCGGCGGGCATGAGAATATTTTCCGGTTTCAGGTCGCGATGAATGATTCCCTTGCCATGAAGAAACTCGAGTGCCTTGCCCACCTGGCCGAGAATCAACCGGACGCGGTCGATCGGCATCGGGTGGCCTTTCGACATCTGCCGGCGGAGGTCGCCTTCCTCGATGTATTCGGTCACCAGATACGGCAGATTCTTGTCAGCCGTCGTGCCGTAGTCATAGATCGCCAGCACATGCGGATGGGAAACACTGGCCAGCAGTTCCGCCTCGTCGCAAACATCGCCCGGCAAAGATCGGGATCCTCGGTCTCCGGAATCGACAAGATCTTCACGCAGACAAGCCGTTTCAAGGCCTGCTGTTGCGCGAGATAGACCTTGCCCATGCCTCCCTGACCGAGAAGCTTCATCAACTGGTAACCGGGGATCGTGAGAATATCCCCTTCGGAGGTTCCATGTACCGATGACATGGTACGCCTCCCTTGTGACACAATAAACACGCCACCTCAACTGGTTCCCGTAATCTCACCTTATCAAGACCTGGATGATTCGGCAAACCAATCAATATCGACGATGCCAGCTTTTTTTGATCATGGGAGGGCGTTTGCAAGCATACGATAGCTGAGACGAAGCTCGGTTAATCGCGCGAAGGAGAGCAAGCGATTTGCCGCCTCAACTGAGCGGTGAGAATTGCATCAGTCAAGCGAGAAGAGGTCTTCATTCAAACTTCCAGATCCCCCACCGGGCGGGCTGGAGTCGGGCCTCGCTCGGGAGGTCGCTGACCAGCAGAGTATCGAGGTTGTTCCAGTAAATCCGCTGCACGGTCTGGCCTCCCTGGCCGCGGAGAATTCCCAGGTCACCGAGGATCTCCCGGCCTTTGTCCGGTTCGAGGCCCAGGCGACTGAGGGGGAAGCTGAACTCGCAGTTGCCCGCCTGGTCGGCCAGATAAACCTCGGCACTCACATCGAGGACTTGATCGAAGGTCTGCTTGCCGATGGGAGACTGGTAAACGACCTGCTCCAACGGCGACGCCCCGGGAACACGCGCGCGGAAGAGGACTGCGCGGGGAAGTCCCTCGACGCGGGTCACCAGCAGTCGGAGGTCGCCGAGGCCCGGGTCATTGTCGCGGTGATGGATATCACGGTTGGTGGCGATCATGATGTCGAGCGCCCCGCCGCGCTTGAACTGATATTGCACCGATCCGCCGGTCGTCGTCTCGAGTAAGCCGGGGTCGCCGGTCTGGAATGCCGCGAAGAGCCGGTTTCCCGACACGCAGATCGCTGCGCGGGCCCGCGCGCCGATCGGAGCCCAGTCCGTCGTAGCCGGCCAGTCCTCGAGCCGACCATCGATCCGTGGTGCCTTCGCTGGGTCGAGCCGAGCGACTGCGAGATGCTGCCGGGCTTCGCTTCGAACGGGCTCGCTGATACGGGCCGGCAGCGATCCGAGCGACTGCTCGTTCAGAGGGACCTGGCCGAAATCGCGGCGACGGACCGATTCAAACCCCTCAACGTGAAGCAGGCTGGAATGGTCGAACCCCGCAACCAGGAAGATCGTGCCGTCGGCAAGCTGACCCAGCGACGGGTGGAAATGTTCCTGCTGGAAAGAGATTCCGTCCACGACCATGCCGCGGCTGGCTCGAGGTGTCCGCCAGTACCGCTTGACGCGAGCGTCTCCTCCCAGGTCCTGGATCGGCAGGCCATCGATCGTGACCAGAAAGACCTGGCCCATCTCACCATTGAAGCCGATGAGAGGGCCGGCTTGTC
This sequence comes from uncultured Planctomycetaceae bacterium, assembly GCA_963797295.1. Classification (GTDB taxonomy): domain Bacteria; phylum Planctomycetota; class Planctomycetia; order Isosphaerales; family Isosphaeraceae; genus Aquisphaera. The sequence continues at coordinate 373,228 of CAWCPP010000040.1, read as the reverse complement.
CGGATGGAGGCAGGATGGCTGGCCCGAGCGGACGGGTGAGCGCCGCAAGCTGGCCGTCAGTGGGAACTACTTGTTCGGGAATCGCGTTAATTCGCCAGCGGCGAGCCCCCCGCAAATCGGCTCCGACCAGGGCGCTGACGCCTCCCTGTCCATCAAGACAGGCAAGGGACCAGCCGCCGGCCAGCAGCGGCGAGCGAAGCACGCTGGCGTCTCCAACGGTGCGGATTGCCTTCAGGTCGTAGACCGGCACACCCCGGGAATCGATAATCGGGGGGCCGATCTTAAGTCCGTAGGCGGACGTCACGGAAAGGTCATCGTGAACCAGCGGCATGAGCCCGATGTTGCCGATGGAATCAGCTTCCTTCTGTGGATGAGTTGATTCCAGCCACTGAACCTCCTCCGGCTGCGCGACCTGGTCACCACTGGTATCGGACCAGACGAAAAGGATTCGCGCTGGGTCTCTGCCGGTCCATAACGCGTTGATTGCCTTGCGATCATGCCACGTCCAGCCCCAGAGCGGATGGTTCATGTCGCCCGCGTTGGCAATCACCGCGACCGGCCGGGCGACATGGTCGCTGTCCATCCTCCAGATCGTGGTGCCCCGGTCCTGGTTGAAGCGAAGCTGGCCGTTGTAGCAATTGGTCAGATACTGGTGGCTGCCGGCATAGAAGGCACGCTCGGGGGCTGGTCCGGGGAATGGTTCGCGAAACCGCTCGGGCCGCCAGAAGATTGCCAAGGGGCGAGCGGTGCCGCGGTCCCAGTCAAGGGCATACTCGATGCCGCCGCCCCGATCATACTCGGCATAGTAGAACCGGGTTCGATCGCGGGGATCGATCGCTCCGCCTCCGCCGTATTTCGCCGGTCCGTAGAGGCCGCGCACGAAGGCCGCCCCGGCAGCCTCCCAGAGGCTGATCCGCCTGGGGAAAAACTCGGCCTCGGCCACCCAGAGCAGGCCGTGATCATCAAACGCCAGACCGGCGGGGAAGCTCATCCGCCGCTCGTCGTAACGACCCATCTGCGGACCTCCGGGCACGCCGATCGACCGGACAAGATCGCCTTTGGCGGTGAAGACCTTGACCTGATGGCTGGTCCCCCAGTCGGAGACATACAGGTTCTGGTCGGGGCCAATCTCGATCCGGCGGGGGTCGTCGAGCCCCTGACCGATCACGACCTCAGGCGCGTCCAGGCGAGGCCGACCGGCTTGAACCTGGAAGTCAAACCGATTGACCTGCTTGCCGCAAAGGACGAGCAGTCGTCCGCTCGAATCAAATGCCAGCCCGCGCGGCTCGCGAAGGGCGAGCTCGCCGATCACGGCGCGCTTGCGGGCGTCGGCAACCACAAGCTTATTGAACTGTGTAAAACTGAAAACCACGATCCCATCGCGTACGGCCAGGCCATTGTTGCCATAGCCATCCTCCACAGTCTTGAACCGCCGCGACTGGTGAGGGAACGTGATCTTCACCACGGGCTCCACATCCTGCTCGCCGTGAAGATCGCGGCGGAAGCCGCGGACTTCCACAGTATCGTTGTCCGGATCGCGCTCGCCGGACATGAAGACGTAGGCTTGATGATCGGCGATGGCGCCCGGGCCGTCGTCGCGCGCCAGGAACATGCCGCCCCAGAAGCCGGTATTCATGCCGTAGAGACGACGGCCCTCGCCATCCAGCCAGACAAACTCCTCGCCCGCCTCGCCCGAATTCGAGCAGACAAGCAGGCGGGCACCTGTGGCCTTCCCTCTCGGAGCGCGCTCTCCTCGCGGCAGCTCGAGGATGTCGCCTGGCGGAGTGTGGTCGGCCAGCCAGCCCCCCGATCCGTCGCCAGTTTTCCAGGGAGGACTGCCCGGGTTGTTCACCGTGAGCTCGTAACGCATCACGATCCCGTCGTGTGTCAGTCCGCGAGCATGGTAGATTCCCGGAGTCACACGGAGGCGCACCAGGGCGCCCGACTCGTCGCGCCGGCCTTCGTCGCAGCCATCCCACCAGAGCGTCTGCCGGCCCGCGGGCAGTCGCACGCTGGAGACGAGCGTACGCACCCGGTTTCCCGCGGCGTCGTCAATCACGACGGTCACGAAAGAGGGCCTGTCCAGGGTCACAGAAATCGGAATGCCGACCCCGCGCATGACGGTCGGTTCGCCCGCCGCGGCCAGGGCGGCAAACCACGCGAACCAGACCAGCAATCCGAAGCAACCACGAAAACCGGCGGAACCCATCAGCAATTCCCACACGCAAGCCAGCGTTTCACGCCGCTCCTCGTTCCTCGATAACCCGGTCATTTCGGCCCCCACGGCGCACGGCTGCCGTCGATCGTGGTCTGGTAATGAAGCGGTTCGATGATCCTTGGATTTGAGCCGTCGATGCCCATCACCCAGACGGGCCGTTTATCACCGCGTTTCTCCTTGTAGGCCCGTTCGCTGAGCTTGCCTTCGCGCCAGTAAACCTCGTCACACAGCCGGAACGAGATCAACCGGCCATCGGGCGAAACCGAGGGGGATGTCGCGGCCCGGCCGCCGCCGAAGCGGGTGAGCTGGGCCAGCTCTTTGCCGTCGTGGTCGCAGCGAAAAAGTTCCAGCGAATCACTGACCATGTCAGCGAAGATGATCCAGCGTCCGTCCGGCGACCAGGCCGCGTGAACTCCGGCGAACGGGTTAGGGTGCGTTGTGAGCTGATGCTCGTGCTTTCCGTCACCGTCGGCGGCAAAGAGACAGTGTCCACCGGCGACCTCGCGGGCATAGACCAGGGTTTTGCCATCGGGAGAGATGGCGGGGTCGATGCCTCCGCGATGAATGACCTCGAAACCCGAGCCGTCCGGCTGAATCCGGCACATCCGCGGTGGCCCGTTGCCAAAGAGACCGAAGTAAATCCACTTTCCATCAGCGGTCCAGCTTTGCATCCCGGCCACGACCGGTGTTTTCTCGTGAGTGAGTTGACGCAGGTTGTGGCCGTCGCCGTCCATCAAGAAAAGGTTGTGAGTGCCGTCCCGGTCGGAGTTGAACGCAATCCGCGAGCCGTCCGGTGACCAGGACGGATAACGCTCGCTCGACCGCGGACTGCGCGTCAGGTTGCGGGCATCTCCCGTCACAGGGTCAACACGGAAGATCTCGGTGTCGCCGGTTCGGAATGTCGCGACCAGGAGGCTGAAAGCAAGGACGGCTGTTTGTTGCATGGTGCATCTCGAGGACGTTTCGGAGGTCAACTGTCGAACGGGGCTGGCTGCTGAAAATGCCTTGACAAGGATTTCGAGAGCCTTATTTCATCTTGCGGCAGGGTTTCCACGCCATGTCATATCGCGTAAATCTTTTGTAAGATGACGACAGACCTCGAGAGAGCCTGACCACGATGTCAAGTGTCTGCCGGATTGGCCTGGTTTTCGGATTCGGATTGGGTTTCTACCGTGACATTCTGCGCGGGATCAAGATTCACGCGGAGGCGCGCGGGGACTGGCTGTTGACTCCGATCGCCCCGGAACCGCGGGGAATGTCGTCGCTCAGGCGTCTGGGTCTGGACGGACTGATCGCCCATGTCTCCAACCAGACGATGGCCGCGAAGCTGGTACGACTCGACCAGCCGGTCGTGAACGTATCCGGGGTCTTACCGGAACTTCCCTTTGCCCGAGTGATGGTCGATCACGAAGCCGTTGGCCGGATGGCAGCCGAGCACATGCTCGACCGCGGCTTGAGGCATTTCGGCTTCGTGGGTTATCAGGAACATGCGTTCTCGGTGGGCCGCGAGACGGGATTTCGTAAGAAGATTAAGGCGGCAGGATTCTCGGTATCGATCTTTCATGCCCGGGTGCCGTGGCGACGCGACCCGACAGGAATCTGGACGGCGAAGCAACACGTTGCCGCGCTGGCTGGCCGAACTGCCTCGCCCGGTGGGGATCCTGGCCAGTCATGATCCGCAAGGCGTTCAGCTATCCGACGCGTGCCGACTTGCCGGGTTGAAGGTTCCCGAGGAGGTGGCCATCGTGGGCGTGGACAATGATGACCTGCTCTGCGAGCTCGCCCGGCCGTCACTTTCGAGCGTTGCCCTGCCGTCGGAGCAGATCGGCATGCAGGCAGCGGCACTCCTGGCGCGGCTGCTTGGCGGCGAAAAACCCCCATGTGCGCCGTTACTTTTGCCTCCGCGTGAGGTCGTCGTACGCCAGTCGTCCGACACCCTGGCCATCGACGACTCCGATGTTGCCGCGGCTGTCCGGTTTATTCGTGATCACGCCAGCCGGCCGATCCGGGTTGCCGATGTGCTGGAGGCTGTGCCGGTCTCGCGCCGGGGGCTCGAGCGGCGGTTCCGCAAGACGATTCACAGGGGTATCTGGGAAGAGATCCACCGCACCCACCTGGAACGCGGTAAGGCGCTGCTTGCCGGATCTGATATTCCCATGTCCGAAGTGGCGCGGCGCGCCGGATTCACCGACTCGCGCCAGCTCTCGGTCGTTTTCCGTCAAGAAACCGGACTGACCCCAACCGCCTACCGCCGACAGTTTCGAGGACACGGTTGAGCCTCTGCGCGCCGGAGCGTTCTCTGACGAACAATTGGCCGGCCGTGGTTAGACTTTCGCCGCCGAGCAACTCCTTGCCAAGCCAGGGTGACACGTAAATGATGATGCTGCAACATGATGTGGTATCCTACTAGTAAGGTGCGCCTTTTGCTTTGAGGGTGGCTCCTGTTTCAATCCGGTGCGGATCCAGGAGATTTTCCAATCATGAATCGGCGTCGCGCATTCACCTTGATCGAGCTGCTCGTGGTTATCGCGATTATCGCGGTGTTGATCTCGCTGCTCTTGCCGGCGGTGCAGTCCGCTCGTGAGGCCGCCAGGCGCATGCAGTGTGTCAACAATCTGAAGCAGATCGGAATCGCCCTGCACAACTACCACGATGCGCTGTCGGTTTTCCCGCCCGGCTATATCGCGGCCAGCAAGTTCATTGACGGTGAGACCGACACGTCCCCGGGCTGGAGCTGGGCGGCGATGATCTTGCCTCAGCTCGAGCAGGCGCCTTTGTATGCTTCGATCAACGTGAATCTGCCGGTTCAGGCGGCGGCGAACACGACAGCGACGCAGACGATCCTCAGCGCCTACCTCTGCCCGTCGGATCAATTGCCGGGCGGTACATTCGCGGTCACCGACGGGCTCGGAAATACGGTGGCCACGGTGGCGCCAACTTCTTACGCGGCCTCGACTGGCAGTGATGCGGCGGACGTGGCGATGGGGCTGAACAACGACGGCTCGTGCGACGGCCTGTTCTACCGCAACAGCGGAGTGAGTCTTGCCGCGATCACCGATGGCAGCAGTCAGACGCTCGCGATCATGGAGCGGGCCTGGGGAGTGACGGAAGGAACCTGGACGGGGGCCATTGCCGCCGGTTTCGTGCTCCGAGGTCCGATGAACCCCTGCCCCGGTTCGGCGGTGGCGACTTATCTGGCTCCTTGCCTGATACTGGCGCACCTTCATCTGCTCAACACCAACGCCGATACCGACAGCGGCCTCGACGACCCTTCGAGCTTTCACCCGACGGGTGCCAATGCCTTGTTCACCGATGGGTCGGTGCACTTTCTTCGCAATGTCACCAGCGACGCGGGCGTGAACCCCAACGGCTCGACCCGGTATACACCTTCCAGCATGGTTCTCCAGGCACTCGGCACCCGCGCTGGCGCCGAGGTTGTGAGTTCCGACGCGTATTGAGGACAAACTTCGATGATCTCGATGCGGACAGCGATCGGTTTTCTGAGTGTGCTGGTGATTTTTGTAATGGTCAGCGCCATGCCGGGCTGCGGCAATGAGGAACGCGGGCCGATTCTCTCGGGAGGGCGAGAGATGACATCATGGGTCGCGGACATGCACAACCCCAGCCCTCGGGTTCGCCGCCAGGCGGTGCTCAAACTCGGCAATACCGGTGACTCCAGTCCGGCCGTGGTCGAGGTCTTGGTGGCTGCCTTGCAAGACTCGGACGCCCTGGTCCGCCGCGACGCCATCCGCGCTGTGGTCAAGCTCAAGCAACCCGATCCGATCGTGAAAGAACGGCTCGAGGCCATCAGCCGCGGCGACAAGGACTCACTCGCCCGCGACCTGGCTGGCAAAGCCTTGATACACATGGGCGGCGGGTGAATCGCCAAAGTCAGCACAGCGATTGCGGTCCGATGGAGCCGATCAAACGGGTACGGATTCTCCGTTCCACGAGCGAACGGCCCAGAGTTTGGGCTCACTCTCGGCCGTTGGGATTTCTTGGCGGATTGGCCAGCCGTTCTACCGCGCGATAAAGATCACTTACGCGTCCACATCTGATAGGTCTTGTAGCCGCCGCCGATGTTCACGGCCGGAAAACCGGACTGAAGCAGGACACGCGTCGCCACGTAACCCCGCTGGCCGACCTGGCAATAGACGGCAACCTGCTTGCCCTGGGGAAGCTCATCGAGACGGGATCGCAGTTCATCCACGGGGATGTTCACGGCGCCGGGGATGTGGCCGCGGGAGAACTCCTGGGGCGTTCGCACGTCGAGCAAGAACATCTTGCCGGCGGCAGCGTTCAGGACGGCTTCCACATCGACCTGGGGGTGATCCCCCCGCAGCAAGCCAGCGGCCACGAACCCTGCCATGTTGATAGGATCCTTGGCCGATCCATACTGGGGCGAATACGCCAGCTCCGCCTCTTCCAGGTCGAACACCGTCATGCCCGCCTGAATTGCCATGGCAAGCACGTCAATCCGCTTGTCAACTCCGGCGCCGCCGACGGCCTGGGCGCCCAGCACCCGGCCCGACGCCGGGTCGAAGAGCACCTTGAGGGTCATCACCTCGGCACCGGGGTAGTAACCGGCGTGATTCGCCGGATGAATATAAATCTTGCGATAGGGCCGATTGGCTCGACGGAGAACTTTCTCCGAACCGCCTGTCATGGCGGCCGTCCGGTCGAACACGCGGACAATGGCCGTCCCCTGGGTTCCCCGGTAGTGTGAGTCCCGCCCCATGATGTGATCGGCGGCGATCCGTCCCTGGCGATTCGCAGGTCCGGCCAGCGGCACCTGCGTGGGTTCACCGGTCAGAAAGTCTCGGACCTCGATCGCATCGCCGACCGCGTAAATGTCCGGGTCGCTGGATTGCTGGTGTTCATTGACCCGGATGCCCCCGCGCGAACCGACTTGCAGTCCCGCATCGGTTGCCAATCGGTTTTCCGGACGCACCCCGACTCCCAGGACGACAAGCTGGGCTGGCAGCCGCATTGCCGATTTCAGCACGACTGTCAGGCCGTCAGGTCCCTGCTCGAAAGCTTCGGCGGACTGCCCGAGCAGCAGCGACACTCCCTTGCTTGCCAGGTGTTCCGCAAGGGAAGCCGTCATCTCCTTGTCGAAGGGAGGCAAAACCTGGTCCTGCAACTCGACCACAGTGACGGCGATGCCGCGACGCACGAGGCTCTCGACCAGCTCGAGCCCGATGAACCCCGCACCCACGACGACGGCCCGCGTGACCCCGTGATCCACGCGCCCTTTGATCTGATCCACGTCCTGGAGATTACGCAGGGTGTAAACGCCGGGCAGATCGATTCCGGGAACCGGCGGGCGGAGGGGCTCCGCCCCGGGGGCAAGGATCAGCTTGTCGTAGCCTTCCTCGTACTCGCGCCCCGAAGCCAGATCGCGAACCCGCACCTGCTTCGCGGAGCGATCAATGGACTGAACCAGCGAGCGAACCCGCACGTCAATCCGGAATCGGGACCGGAGGAGATCCGGAGTCACCACGAGCAGCTTGTCGCGATCGGCAATCTCGCCGCCGACGTAATAAGGCAACCCGCAGTTGGCAAACGACACGTCCGGACCACGCTCGAACATCACGATGGAGGCATCTTCGGACAGACGCCGGGCTCGAGTAGCGGCTGACGCTCCGCCCGCAACGCCTCCGACTATCAGCAACTTCACGATCAGGCCTCCCCTGCAAAGCATTGGCGCCATATTCCATATCAGGGTTCCGGCACCTGGAACCCCTGGCCCTTTCGCTCGCAAATCAACTGTATAGTCGATTGGTTATCTAGTCAATGGCTCGTGCTTGCAGAATCTTGCGCGTGACTCGTTTCTGGGGAAATCCACGCACGTGCGATCGCGGGGTTCGCCGAGCAATCGGCTTCCGACGGTCGACCTCGCTCAAGTCCGACATGTCGTTCTCGCTTATCGCACCGCGGGCGTCTCGGCTGCCGACGTGAACGGAGACGGTGACGTGGCCGGCGGAGCGGGCGCCGGGGAGGGGTCGGCCGCGGGGTTCAAGGGCTGGTTCATCATGCACTGTATCAGGGACGGATCACCGACGGCGAGGAGCAGGTCGGCCTGGGCCTGGCTGGCCGCCCAGAGCGCGTCGAGCTCGGTGTTCTTCAACTGGATGACCCGTTGCTGGGCCTGCAAGAGCCGGGTCATGTCGGCCTGTCCCTGCTGAAACAGGTCTTCCAGGTCCGACGCGGCACGTGCCAGGTTCGAGGAAAGTCCCCGGGTCTGATTGACCGTGCCAACGGCACCGTTCCATCGCAGGGTGCCCGACCGGACCTGGGCGACGACGCGCTGCTGGGCTTGTTGCAGGGCCTGGCAGGCGCGGCGATGCTCGGCCTCGCGCTGGCGTTGCAGCGGGCCGCCGTTGTTCCAGACGGGAAGGGCCGTGACGTAGACGAATCCAATATATTGCAAGCCGGCTTCATCGATCTCGTACTGTGGGCCGACAATCGGGCTCGGGATGCGATCGGCGTGGGCCAGGTTTTCGGCGGCCCGGGTTCCGTCCACCGCCGCGCGCGCCGCATGGACGTCGGGGCGGTTTTGCAGCGCCATCTGGGTGAGCTCCTGCTCGGTAACCTCCGGAATGCACGGCGGCAAGGCGAACTCATCGAGCGGCTCGGCCAGGTCGACGGATTCGGTGATCCCCATCTGGTTCCGCAAGTCGGCCAGAGCCAGGAGGTACGCTTGCTGGGCTGCCTTGGCCAGTTGTCGCGACGAGCGGCTCTCGACCCGGGCAAGGATGACTTCGGCGGGGGGGACCAGGTTGGCTTCGAGCCGGTCCTGGAGCGACGATAAGATTTTTTCGTTGAACCGAGTGAGCTCCTGAGCGACCTTGAACCTCTCGCGGCGGTAAACTGCCGTCTGATAAAACCGGTAGGCCTGAACAAGTGCGAGAAGCTCGGCCTGCGCGACGGTCCACCGCTGCTGTTCAAAGGTCGCCTGGGCGATATGGTAACGGTGCGTGGTTTGATGCCCGAGCTCGATCGGTTGGCGGAGCGACAGATAGATGTACTGCTGCCCCCAATGGTAATAAGGTCCTGTGCGAGTGGCCCCCACTCCCGGCCCGCCGAAGGGCTCGAAGGGGATGAGAATCATCGGCCGGTAGTCCATCCACAGGGTCGGGTTCAGCGTGACAGGAAAATGGCGAGCGACCTCCACCGACTCGGCCGATGGGGTAGCGGGATTGCCCAGTCGCAGTATATTGAGGTCGTGGTTGCAATTCAGGGTCGCGTACAACGCCATCGGCAGAGTGATCGATGGCCCGTTAACCACGGAGACAGCCTCGCCCGGTCGATCTCCGAGCGGACCGGGCGACAGCATACCCCGGCCAATCGGCTTGCGGTGCTCCGTGGCCTCCACATGGATCGGACGTACGGACCCGTCAACGCCTCGCGCTGGAGCCGATTTGACAGAGGGCGGGTTTGCAACCTCGCTGGCAGCCGAAGGCGCCCCTGCAAGCGTGCTCCAGAGCAGTGAGTCGATCAAGAGAGCGAGCCAGGGTCGCATGCGGTTCGCATCCTGCTTGGTTTGCCGATGCCGGGGCACTCGACCTTCCTGGTCGCTCGCCGGGCGGCACGGTCGCAAGGTCTGATCGGTCCGGACTCCAGTTTCTGATCGGCGGCTTCCGTCTTCCATCTCTTCCTGGAATGCAGCATCGGCCAGGACGGCAAGGAAACCCCGCCGCGTTTCCGTTGCCATTGATCTATTTTATCGGTGCGGACGAACCTCCAACCGGAATCTAAGGAAGAATTTAACTTGCCCGCCCATACTGTCGGCTTCGTTCGCAAGATATGTTATGTGTTGTCAACGCGCTTTGTCTTTTCTTGTCCGGGTACTCGAGCGAGGTTGCAAAAGCATGACCGGTCGATGGTGGATGCTCGTGGGACTGCTTTGCATCGGACTATCCGGATGCCACAACGAGAGTCAGACGGCGGAAACCAAGGAGGACAAGTCCGGCGATAAGGAAGCTCACGTGTCTGTACGGGTTGAACCGGCCCGGCGCACGACGATCGTGGAAACCGCTGAGGGACTGGGACGAAGCGAAGCGATTCCCACCAAGCTCGCCACGTTGACACCGGCCGTCGAGGGACACGTTCACGAGCTCGCGGCCAAGCAGGGCGATAACGTCAAGAAAGGTCAGCCGATCGTCGAGCTCGACCAGTCGGTGGCTCTTGCCGACCTTGCGGAAAAGACGGCCACCCGCGACAGCCTCAAGGCCGCGCTCGTGCTTCTCAAATCGTTGCCCCGTTCCGAGGAACGAAAATCGAACGAGCTGGCGATCGAGCAGGCCAATGTGGCGCTCCAGCGGGCCAAGGCCGCCGCGGAGCGATTGCGGCCCTTACTGGCCCGCCACGAGGTATCCGAGCAGCAGGTCTTCGAGGCCGACCTGGCGGTGACTTCGGCCGAGATCATGTATAAAACCGCGGAAGCCCAGCTTCAAGTCACACTGATCGGACCCCGGCCGGAAGCGGTCGCCGAGGCCGAGGCCAAGATTGCCGTCGCGGACGGGGCGGTCGCTTTTTCCAAGGCCCATCTCGACCTGCACACGATTCGCTCGCCGATTGACGGCGTCCTTGACACCCTGACCTGCCACCCGGGGCAGACCATCGCCATCGGCACCCCGATCGGAGAAGTGGTCGATACCCAGCAGATCTTCGTCTCGGTCTACCTGCCCTCCCGCTCGGCCCAGGCTGTTCACGTCGGACAGAACGCGCAGGTCCGGATCGTCGAATCGCATTCCGAGTCTTCCTCCGAGTCAGCCGGCGGCGAAGCGGGCGTGGAAGGAAAGGTCCACTTCGTCGGCCGCCTTGCGGATGCCCAGACCGGCAACCTGCTGGTGAATATCCTGGTCGAGAACCCGGAAGCGCGGATCCCGATCGGGCAGACCATGGGCGTGACGATCACCCTGCAAGAGCACGCCGGAATGCTCCAGGTTCCCACGGCCGCGATCCTCGACCAGGGCGAAGGCCTGGTCCTGACCGTGATCCGCGACGGCAAGACCGTGGCACTCCACCCCGAGCTTGGAATCACCCAGAAAGGCTGGGTCGCGATCGCGAAAACCGACCTCAAAGAAGGAGAGCCGGTGATCGTCGAGGGAGGCTACAACCTGCCCGAGGGAACCGCGGTGAAGATCGAGGAGAAGGGCGAAAAGGACGAGAAGGCCGATGAGCATGAAGCCAAGGCCGAAGCGAAGGAGGGCAAGGCCGAGGCGAAGGCGGACAAGCGCGACGAGCCAGCAAGCAAGGCCGACGAGCACGAGGGTAAGGCGGAGAAACCGGGCGACACGGCCGATGAGCATGAAGGCAAGACCAAGGCGGCCAAGGCCGGTCCGGGGCACGAGCAATGACCACGATCGCAGAGCCGGAAATCGAAGAACGTCATGCAGGGCGCGGAATCAATCTTGTCGCCCTGGCCAAGCCCTATTTCGGTCTGATCGTCCTGACGACCGTGCTGCTTTCAGCCTTCGGCCTGTATTCGATGTTCCGGATGCCCAGCGGCATCTATCCGGAGGTGGCGTTTCCACGAATCGTCGTGATCGTCCAGTCGCCGGGCCTGGCCGTCAAGGACGTCGAAGTCGCCGTCACGCGGCCGATTGAAGAGGCGGTAAGCATCGTCCTGGGAGTCAACCGTGTCCGCTCGAAATCGGTCCGCGGCGCTGCCCAACTGGATATCGACTTTGCGCCTGGCACCGAGATGATCCAGGCGCTCAACGATATCCGCGCTCGTATGGCCGAAGTCGGATCGCAGTTGCCGCCCGGCACTACTTCGATCACCGAACGCCAGACGCCCTCGGTCCACCCGATCATCTCGTTCGTCGTCACCGGCGGTCGCGACCCCGCCGCGCTTCATGACTACGCCTTTTACGACCTGAGGCCGCGAATCAGCCGGCTGCGGGATGTCTCCTATGTCACGGTCCAGGGCGGGGACATTCGCGAGATCCTGGTCGAGGTCGATCCCCAGGCCCTGGTGTCGGCAGGTCTCTCGATCGCCGACGTGGCCGACCGTCTGGGGAAAGAGCACCGCCTCAAGGCCGTCGGCCGCCTTGACCGCGAGGTGCTCCAGTACCAGGTGCTGGCCGACACCCAGGCCACCGACCCGATGGAGCTGGAAGATCGGGTGATCGCTAGCAAGAACGGCCAGTCGATCCGCCTGCGTGACCTGGGCCGCGTTGTGATCTCGCACGAGGATCGCACGATGGTGATTCGCTCCAATGGCTTGAATGCCGTGGCGCTCACCGTCTTTCGACGTCTTGGCGGCGACGCTCTGGAAGTTTCGCGCGAACTTGACCTGGTGCTCGCCGACGCGGCGAAATCGGCCCCGCCGGGAGTAACGATCCGCCCGGTCTACGATCAAGGCCTGCTGGTGAAGACGGCCATCGCCAACGTCCGCGACGCGATCATCATCGGCGGTGCGTTCAGCCTGCTCATCCTCCTGATGTTCCTCAAGAGCGTGCGCGCGACGGCCATCGCCGCACTGTCGATTCCGCTGAGCCTGATCATCAGCTTCGTCTTCCTCTACCTCACGGGAGACACGCTCAACCTGATGTCGCTGGGCGGTCTGGCGATCGCCATCGGACTGATCATCGACGACACCGTGGTGGTGATCGAGAACATCACGCGCCACCTGGCCGAGGGACAAACCGGCGACGCGGCCGTGGACCGGGCCAGCAAGGAGATCAGCGGCGCGGTCATCGGCTCGACCCTGACGACGATCCTCGTCTTCTTGCCATTGGCATTCGTCCGCGGGGTCGTCGGCCAGTTCTTCCTGTCGCTCAGCATCTCGCTGACCGTCGCGCTGTTGGTCTCGATGGTCGTCAGCCTGACCATCATCCCGGTCCTGGCCGCCCACTTCCTGGGCCGTCGCGCGATGCCGACGACGGGCCCGATCTATAACCGGCTGGCCGACGTCTACGAACGGGCCCTGAGGGCCTGCCTCCGATACCCGAAAACCATCATGTCGCTGACGCTGCTGGCGGTCGTGCCGGGCTGGGTCCTCCTCCACGGACTGTCGATCCCGGTCGGGACGTCTTCCATCAAGATCAGCCCGCTGGAAACCGGCTTCATGCCCGAGATGGACGAGGGCGCGTTCGTCCTCGACTACAACATGCCGGTCGGCACCTCGCTGTCCCAGACCGACAAGGTGCTCCGCCGCGTCGAGCAGGTACTGCTCGATACCCCTGACGTTCAGAGCTATATCCGCCGTACCGGCGCCGAGTTGGGCTTTTTCGCGACCGAAAGCTATACGGGCGACATTCTCGTCAGCCTCAAGCCCACCGGCCAGCGCCGGCCGATGAAGGAACTCTTCGACGCGCTCCGGGACGAACTGAAAGAGAAGGTCCCCGAGCTGGACACGGAATTCGTTCCCCTGGTGCTCGATCAGATCGGCGACCTCGCGGGCGTGGAACAACCCATCGAGGTGAAGGTCTTCGGGCCCGAACCAGCGACCCTTCGCGACCTTGCAACCAAGGTTGGCGAACTTCTTGAGAAGGTTGAGGGCGTCGTTGATGTGAACACGCACGTCCTGCTCGGCAATCCTGATATCGTGGTCCGCCCCGATAGCGTGCAGACCGCTCGGGTGGGTTTGACCGAGCTCGACGTCGAGAGCCAGCTCAATGCCGCACTCTACGGCCAGGTGGCCAGCACGATTCCCGAACAGGATCGAATGACCAAGATCCGGGTCCGCTATCCTGACCACATCCGCTACAACCGGGAACACCTGGGCCGTCTGCCGATCAGCCTGGCAACAGCCGCGCCTGCAACCGCGACCGCCACGGCGGGAACCACGGCACCCGCGGCCGCGGGAATCGGCTTCGTTCCGCTCGAGCAGCTCGCCTCGATCCATGTCGTCCGCAGCGCCAACGAGCTCTGGCGCGAAAATCAGCAGCCCGTCATCACGGTGACCGCTGCTCTCGACAAGCGGGACATCGGGTCGGTGAACAAGGAACTCAGCTCAAAGCTCTCGGCACTCAGGTTCCCTCCCGGTTACCGATGGGAGCTTGCCGGCGATTATCGGGCGCAGCAAGAGTCGTTCGCCAGCCTCCTGACCGTTCTGATCGTGGCGGCGGGGCTGGTGTTCCTCCTGATGGGATTCCAGTTCCGGAGCGTGATCCTGCCGATCCGGCTCTTCCTTGTCCAGCCGATCTCCCTGGTCAGCGCCCTGTTCGCGCTCTGGATCACCGGCACGCCGCTGAACGTCTCGTCGTTCATGGGGGCGATCCTCTTGATCGGTCTGGATGTCAAGAACGAAATCATCCTGATCGAGTACATCGGCCAGCTTCGCGAGCAGGGAATGCCATTGCGAGATGCTCTGATCAAGGCCGGCCGCACCCGGTTCCGGCCGATCTTGATGACCAGCCTCTGCACGATTCTCGGCCTGGTTCCCCTGGCCATGGGTTTCGGCCCGGGCGCCCAGATGCAGCAACCGCTGGCCATCGCCGTCATCGGCGGCCTGATCACCAACATGCTGCTCACGCGCTTGCTCATCCCGGTCGGCTACCTGGTCCTCAAAGGCGGCGCGGCCGCGGCGGAGTAGTACAGGTCTATCCCAGCGACATTGAAGCGCTTTGGTTGATTGCGGTACCCTGAAGTCAGCCACTTTCTTGATTTGGAAACTCCGCCAGGATTCCAACGAGGATAAGTCCATGGCACTGCGACATAAGGGTGATACGAAGGAATTCCGCGACTTGAGCTTCGCCGAGCAGGCGAAATCGATCGCGGCGACGCTTAACAATTTGCAGTCAGCAATCGAGCACCACGTCGAACATTCGCCCCGTCGATTAGAGACGATCGAAAAGTGTCTGGCCCAGGTCGAGCGGCTCGAACGGAGGCTTCGAACAACTTACGATCAACCAGCCACGCCATCGGAGCCTCAGCAAATAGTTCCTGGCGTCGCAAGGATGCCCCGCGTACGAGTGGGCAGCCCGCGTCTTGTGGAACCGGAGCGCGCGGCCGATTTCGTGATGGATGTGGTCGAGGAACCTCGAGATGCCGGCATACGATAACAGCGGTTACACTCCCGCGGCTCCAGTCGCAAGAGTCATCCTTCGGCATCCCGAGAGCGGGGAAAGCATCGCAGATATCCCTATGCTAATTGACTCGAGTGCGGACGCGACTTTGTTACCGAGATCCTCCGTCGCGATTCTGGGTATCCCGGGTACTGGCGAACGCTATCAACTCGAGGCATTTGACGGCACCGTCCATGCGACTGAGGCGGTGCACGCGGTTGTTCTTTTCTTGAACAAATCATTCCGTGGTCGCTTTCTACAAGTCGAGTCTGAGGTGGGAGTCATTGGAAGGAATGTTTTGAACTGCGTTCGGCTGCTGCTAGACGGACCGGCGTTGAACTGGGAGGAATGGCCCTCGTCAACTGAGGACGGCCGTTGATGGACTATTCGCCTGGATCGAGAGTGCTTTTAGATTCCTCGCCCAGATCTTTGATTCCGAGCTTTCGGCAAAGGTTCCCGGCAATGGCTCTTCAAAACTTTAGGAAAATCTTTCAAATCGCTACAATTCTCATCGCCGTGTCCGGATCCCGGGTTGTTCGGTCTCTTTGATCGTGCTAAATAGCCCTTACCTTTCGCCTGAACCACATCGTGTCCTGAAATCGCGTCGATTTCGATCAGGATCATTTCCGCCCGATTGCCAGCCCCACGGGGTGCCGCCTGCTGTCGTGAGCAGCGGCGGAGACCTGGCGCGGGATTCACACGGTAGATTTCCAAGGAGGGACGCCGTGATACGAACAACGACCCATCGTGACTTGCGCGCCTGCCTGGTGAATGGTTTGGCGCTGAGCTTGGGCCTGAGCCTGTACCTTTCGCCCTGGCCACTCCGGACATGTCGCGCCGCGCAAATCTCTTCGACAAGCAAGCTCAACGTCAAGGATCTGGGCAACCCGCTCTTGCTCGATCAAAACGGGCAGGTGATTCCGTTGACAACCACCCAGCAATCCGGCTCGAGCGGCACGAACGCGGGCGTGGTACCGAGCTACGTCGCCTACCCGGTCGATGCCGGCAAGGCATTGCCCAGGGGATTTCCAACCGTCATTTCCGACCCGGCCACATCCGGCCAGACCGGGACGGGCCCGCTCCATCTCGATGCCTCGATCGAGAACCGGCTCAATCAAACACTGACAAAGGCCGGAGAGGCGGCTGTCTACACAGGGCAGGGCACCTATGTGGTCAAACCGCTCTCTTCCTTGCTGGGGGCCACGGGATCAGGGGGTGGGGCCATTCTCGACTGGATCGCCAGCCAGCGGTCCACCGGCAGTTTGAGTACGACCACTACTGCGGTGGCCCCGGTCGAGGCGCAGACGCTCCTGCCCGCGAGCCTCACCGACCCGATCACCAATTCCAAGCTCGTGAAAGACATGGAACATCTCTTCGACATCAAGTCGGGCAAGCTGGTGAACTGGAATCAGCAATCCCTGAACGCCCTGGAAAGTGACCTGGGAATTCACCCTCCCAAGAATGTGACAACCAAGACCCAGGCAAGCACATCGAAGCCCGTCCTGGAAGCCCAGGTGATCAATAGCTCCGGTTCTGGGGGAACCCCCCAACCGGCGCCTGTGCCCGAACCGGGCACGCTCGTCATTTTCAGCCTCGTCGCGGCCGCGCTGGCGGTTCGTCAGATCCGGACGAGACGTTGCCGGGCAGATCAGGACCGGTTCACGCTGTCGGACCGATCGCGTGTGCAAATATAATCAGCTCTTGCGCATCGAGCTCGGGCTGGGAAAGCACGCAAGCTATCCCGGCCGATCGGCCTTTGCGAGGATGGCAACAAAGTAAAGCTGTTGATCGTCGCCGACATCCATGGCAACTGGCCCGCACTCGCGTCTGTTCTCGAGACTGAAGGCTCATGGGACACGGTGGCATTCTGCGGCGTTGTTGTCGATCATGGCCCGCACCCGGCTCAATACCTGCGCCGGGCTGCGGGTCACGCCGAGCGCCGGTTGCGGGGGAATCATGACAACGCCGTGAGTTGCTTCGGGGATTGTCGGTCCATGGGATCGTTCCCGATCAGGGTAGTCAGCCCCGAAAGCGTGGGACTGGCCAGGGACGAACGGGGGCAGGGTAGCTCCGCACTCTACGATGGTTCCGAGATGTTGCGGAAACGGGTCCCTTACGATGTCAACCAGACCCTGAGAGACCTCCGCAAGGCACCGCTGCCAGCGCATGTGCTCGAAGTCCCGTCAGAGGTGCTAACGGGCGCCCGACTCGAGGGGTGAACCGTCGCGCGTCCTCAATGACTGAACTCACGGCGCATGCGAGTTCTTCAAGAGGGGCCCGATTGATTGTCCGGCGGCGAAATTGAGTTCAGAGGGAATCGAGTCAACCCAGACCTTTTGCTGCTCACGGCGGGCATTATCAACGGAATGTTACCGCCGCCCCCCGGTCCTATCGACCTGACGATCATCGTTTCCGGCAGCCAGGTCCTCTGGCCGCGCGGCTGAAGGCATGATCTCGGTAATCGCCGACATCAAGGACGGAATGGAAACCGCTCTGGCGTCATGTTCCGCTTCCGCTCCATCGCCACGGGGAACCATGCTCCAGGCCTTGTGTCCGAACTGCTGGGAAGAGCTTGACAGGGGAGCTGACGTGGTCCTCGGTGCCATTACTCATTAGTGAACCATACTAAGCTAAAAACGAGCAGAAACTCATTCTTTCGCTGAGGCGCCCGATCCCCGAGAATCGGATGATGGCGATCCAGATGCTGGGGGAGTTGAGGAGCAGTTCGGCTCTCCCTGCCCTGGCCTCCATGCTGTGTACGGAAGTGGATCGGTTCGTGATCAGGGAACCTCCGCGGCCTGGCCCGCATTGGCGACGACGAAAGCCGGCAGTTGCTGGCAAACCTCGGGAATCAAAACGGCTCTCTCGCTTCGAGGCTAACGGACGAGTTGCTGTGTGAAAAGGATCACAGCATGTTATACGATCGGATGGATTCCGAAGACGTGAGGGGCACGATGAATCAACAATCCGAGGCGACTGAGTCAGCCCAGGGCCGCTCGCGCTCACAAGCGCTCCGTTTCGTGATTCTGCTCGGCGTGGTGAGCCTGTTTGCGGACATGACCTACGAGGGGGCTCGGAGCGTCACCGGCCCTTTTCTCGCGGTGCTGGGGGCAAGCGGGACCGCGGTGGGGCTGATCGCGGGGCTGGGCGAGTTGATCGGTTACCTCATGAGGCTGCCTTCGGGCTACCTGGCCGATCGGACGGGGCGCTACTGGGCGATTACCCTCGTGGGCTACGGCCTGAACATGGTCGCCGTGCCCCTCCTCGCCCTTGCTGGGCGGTGGGAGATCGCGGCCGCGCTCATGATCTGCGAGAGGGTCGGCAAGGCCATCCGCACGCCCGCCCGGGACGCGATGCTCTCACACGCCACCCACCAACTCGGCCACGGCTGGGGTTTCGGGCTCCACGAGGCGCTGGACCAGGCCGGGGCAGTCGTCGGGCCCCTATTCGTCGCGGCAGTCCTGGCGACCGGCGGCGAATACCGAACGGGATTCGCCGTCCTGCTCGTCCCCGCGACCCTCACATTGGGGATTCTCCTGCTGGCCCGACGGCTCTATCCGAGTCCCCATGACCTCGAGCCGGCGACACCGACTCACGATGGCCATGGGTTCCCGCGCGCCTTCTGGCTCTACCTGGCCGCCGCCGCTCTGGTCGCGGCCGGCTATGCCGACTTTCCGTTGATTGCCTATCACTTCGGCAAGACTTCCGTCGTGCCCGCGGGCTGGATCCCCGTGTTCTATGCAGTGGCGATGGGTGTCGATGCTCTGGCGGCACTCGCATTCGGTCGTTGTTTCGACAGGTTCGGGCTGGCGACCTTGATCGTCGCCGTGCTGTGCTCGGCCTTCTTTTCCCCGCTGGTGTTTCTGGGAGGTTTATACCCCGCGCTTGGCGGCATGGTCCTTTGGGGCATCGGTATGGGAGCTCAGGAGTCGATCTTCCGGGCCGCGATTGCAGGAATGATCCCGCAGGATCGCCGAGGAGCTGCCTATGGGGTTTTCAATGCGATCTACGGTCTGGCCTGGTTCGTGGGCAGTGCGGCAATGGGTATTCTCTACGACGCATCTCTGCCCGCCCTGATCGGTTTCTCCGTGCTCGTCCAGCTTGGCGCCATCCCTCTGATCTGGCTGGTGACCCGCGTAATCAGCCAATCCAGGAACCAGGTTGGTTGAACTTCAGGCCCTGGCCCCCTTGGGATCGTGGACGTAGCGGATGACCTGGACGTTTTCGAGCACGATCAGACCGCCCTGCACCAGCGCCTCCAGTGCGGGCATGAGCATCTCGATTCGATCCGGCTGGTCGACGATCTCGATCCGCTCGGGCAGATCTTCCGAGAGCCCCAGCAAGTGTGCCCGGTGGATGCGGGACGTCTTGCCGAAGCCCATCACTCCCGTGCTGGCCGTCGCCCCCGCGATACCCAGTTCCAGGCACTTTTCCACGATGGCCGTCACCAGGTTGCGGCCGCGCCAGGTGTCGCTGTTGCCAATGTAGACGGTGACCCGCTGAGCCTCTCCTTCAATTTTCATCGGGCTCGAGCTCCCGCTGGCTAACGTCGTGGCAGAAGTTTGATAGGACGCCGTCGTCTTGGCCGTGGCTGCCGGCAATGATTGCCCCGCATAGTGCCTGACCTGGACCGGCCGGGTGACCACCAGACCCTCGGTCACCACCAGATCCAGCTCGGCCTGGAACTTTCCGATATTCTCGCCCGAATCGACGATCTCGACGACCACGGGGATGTCGAACGAGAGATACTCGCTCTTGGCGTCGCGAATCCTTTTGTGCGTGCCATAGCTGAAATCGACGAGGAAGACCGAGGCCCCGGCCAGATGATCTGCGCGTGCTGTCTCGACGACGAGACGGTAAAGGGCCTTGCCATGGAGCCGATCGCTGGCGTTGAGATAGAGACTCAGGTGTGTGGCTTCTCGTGGGATGTTCACGGCCTGTCCATCGTTTGATTCAGTCGGTCGTCTCTTCAAGGTCGGGTTCCGACATCAGAACTTGACCAAGGCAAGATACACGCGGCTGGTCGGAGGCCCGATTCTCTGCCGGTCTCTCGGTCGAGTCGCGGCGCGTGTATTGTCCCATCCGGAGCAACCGGCTCCAAGTAGGCTGAACCATCCCTTGCGCCAGCGCAGCGCCCAGGATCACCGCCGCGCAGCCGGCCAGCACGCTTCCCGCGACATACGTCAGGCTGAACACCGATTCGCCGCGCTGCCAGAGAGTCACCGCCTCGAATGCGAAGGTCGAGAATGTCGTGTAGCCGCCGAGAAAGCCGACCAGGATCAGCAGCCGTAGATACGAATGCGGCGACCACCGGGCCAGCAGCGCGGTCAGGAAACCGATGGCGAACGCACCCGAAACATTGATGGTGAATGTCGCCCAGGGAAACTGTGAGCTGGCCCAGCGGTTGATCCATACGCCCAGCCAGTAGCGGGCGTTGACGCCCGCCACGCCGCCCACCGACAACGCCAGAATCTTACTCCAGGTTTCCACGTGGATCTCCCTTTCCCCTCCGTTAGAACATCGACTACTTGCTCCCAGCCGCCCTCACGATCGCTGAGGCTGTGGATGGACCGATCGTGCGGCGGGGAAGCCGCACGCTCCGCGATGCTGACCGCCTGCTCATCCAGCGGTTGAAACTCGGAATCCAGAACGTACTCAACCGCAGCAGACTGGTAAAGCAGTTCCCGGCCGAGCAATCTCCAGCCAAGGTCTGGCACCAGTCGGCTGTCTCGGCCCCGCTGGGCGGTGCAGTGAGGTGGGCAGAGTTCCTCTGACTGGAGAAGCGATACAGTCTTCCCCGAGCCCGTGTGGTCCACGGCCTGCGGAGCGGCGCGGCGACGTCATGAGATGAAGCGCCAGATGCATTTGAGGCGCACGTCTGGATCCGTGGGGGCGTTATTGGGTGAGCACCCAGGGCTACTCGGCCTGTTTCCGTCCCGTCTCCGTGCCGTGGCAAGTGCTCATCCGCCCCGGTCTCCCGGTGAAAACTTCACAGACCCAGGGTTGATCATCGTCTGCGTCTCCTTGATCAGGGAGGCGATCTTCAGGACTGTCAAGGTAAACTCCGTGAGTTGATCACGCCCTTCCGGGCCGACCCAGACGTAGCAACTTCCGCAATTTCCGACGTAGCAGGCATCTTTCGGAACGTCTCCCTTGCGAGCTACGTGGAACCAGCCCGGTTGGATCATGGCGAGGTCGTTCTGAAGCATCTTGATTTTTCGGCAGACGTTCCTCGCCAGCGGGGATCGATCATCGATCATTTCCGCGTCGCCGCAGACGGTATCGTCATTGGTGGTGACGATGCGGGCATCCAGCTCTCTTGAGCTGCGGCTTGCGTTGCCCTGGAATTCGTAGAACAACTCTGACTCATTCCGGAGGTCGGCGTTGGAGACGAATTGGTCCTTCAACTCGTGGGCCAGCTCGTCTAGGAACTCAGGCGATGGCATCTCGGGAGCGCCGTGGGCGCGGCGATAGGCGATCCGCAGCAAACGCAATTCGGACACATTAATCACCGGCGCCATGCCCCACTGGGCGACAGCCGTCCTCGAGCCCAGGAGCTGCGGGAACCACGTAACCGGAGGGCCGATGTCGATCGCCGCACCCCCCGTGACCGAGTCGGTGATTTGCGTCGTCCCCTCATGCAGATTCACGTGCCACGGGAGCGCCGATGGGTTTGTTGCGAACTGGGCGAGGTTATCCAGGACTTGCTGGTACTGCAGCTCCGGCAGGGTGCTCCCCTGGTTGATCGTTCGCTGGCGAAGCCGACCGGTCGTGCATCCGGTTAGCGCGGCGAGGCCAATGGTGACGATGATTCTGGCAATGCTCATCGTATCCCCGATGGGCGCCGTATGTATGGTTTATGCGGATTATATCGGCGAACGGCGGCCCGGACTTCAGGATGAGGGGTTTTTACGGCCGAGGCCGACCCAATCCATTCAAGAATTCCATCTTTTCCCCCTTCTAACAGGAAGAGGGCTTCATCGTTGTACACCCACCCTCCTCTCTTGGGGATGGAAACGGTGAGAAACTTGAGTCGAGAATCGGTCGGGCGGTTCCGCGCAGCTCGCGAAGATCGGCTTCGAGATCGTTCGTGTGCTGCCGATCCCGGTCCACGGGGGAGAACTCGGAGTCGGCCCGGGCTCGGCGAACCTGTTCACGAATCGGAGCCGCTTCCAGCTCGTAGTGTTCCACGAGCCGCTCAACCTCCAACCTGGCCCAGGCCTGGAGCTGGCGATCGTAGGAATCGACGCACCCGGCGATTGCCTCACCGAACTGATCTTCGATCCTGCGCCGCGCCACGCGATCGCCCAGCGGACGTAGCGCCGGGGCCCACCAGGGCCGCAGTCTCGACCTTTGAGCGTGCAGCGCGCCGAGGTCGGGAACCGGTAGTCCAGCGGGCTTCGCGTCGAGACGGGAGACGCTCTTTGCCTCTGTCCCGAGCTCACCGCGGAGCAATCCATCCAGCGAGCCGCGCAGCGACCGCTCGAGACCGGCGACGAGTTCGCGGGCCATTCCGCCGCGCTGGCCCAGAACCTCGCGGGCGACGTGAAACAGCCGGTCATCGTTCACCGACGCTCCTGGTTCACCGCGATCCGGAGCTTGAGCGGCGGTCTGCAGGATCAGCTCAAAGACCCGCTCCCGGAGCAGCGACCAGTCGAGTAACTGCTGCCGGGCATGGCGGATCGCTGTGTCAGCCTCATCGAACAGTCGCCGCGCGTCGACAAAACCGGTGCCCTGCATCGCTTCGCGCCCGCCATCTTGACGGCGGAGCGATTCCAGCGCCGCGGCCACGGACTCCGCCAGGGAAGCGATCTTACGCCTGAGCGAGGATTCCACCAGGGCCTGGTGCTGCTCGAGCAGCGGCGCGATCTCGCGGTCATACCACCGAAGAAGTAATGACTCGTCGGCGCCCACGGCACTGATCGGATGCACCGGAAGACAGAGTCCGAGCTCGCGCTGAAGCTCGTCCCCGATGTACGATGCCATCCGCGCACGGTCGGCCGTCGACAGCAGGTCGGCCTTGCTCAGCAGGATCATCGCCGGGATTCCCGCTTCGTAGAGGGCGCGGAGCAGGGTCACGTCGTCCTTGTTGAGCGTTGACGCGGCGTCGACCAGCACGATTCCCAGGTCGCATCGCGGCAGGTAAGCAATCGTCTCCGCCGCGCCCGAGGTTGCGAGCGAGCCCACGCCGGGAGTGTCCACCAGTACGACTCCGGCCTTCAGCCGGGGGGAGGGGACCTGAACGACGATCGCGGTGACGTGCCGGTGATTGCCATGGTTCCCTTCTTCCGAGGCGTACTCCCAGAGTTGCTTGAGGTCGATGCGACGATCGTTGCCCACGGAGAACGAGACGACCGCCGTCGCTTCCCCTCCGTGCTCCAGCCGGGTCGGCACGGCCGTGACCGGTGTCACGCCGACCGGCAGCACATCAAGCCCAGCGATATGGTTCAGTAGCGACGATTTCCCCGAGCTTACTCGCCCGAAGACCGCCACCTCGAAGCGCGGCATTTCCAGCCGATTCACAATCATCTCGAGGGTGGGACGATACTCGACGAGCCCCCAGCGGCCAAGGATTGCCTCGATCGCCGCCAGCGTCTGCACACTGGCCCCGGATGCGTCCAGACGGGCGAGGCGATCGGGGAGGTCGCGGCCGAGCCCCTCGCGAAGGTAGGCGCAAGCGCAGTTCCAGCAGCCGTGTCAGATCGTCCTGGATCCTCGCGACCGCCGCACTGCTCGGCCGGACTGACCTCTCCGTAACTGGCCAGTTGTTTCGGCCCCATGTCGTCCACGGCAACCTGAAGGTGCATCAAGCTGGTCTCGAACGTCCAGCGCACGCTTGAGGTGCGAACGTCGAGCGGAATCTCCAGCTCTCGAAGGTATGCGACCATGGCGGCCCGGATTCGCGCGAAGTGATCCTGGATGACGCGGCCCTCCGTGGGGGACACGTCCTTCACGTACTGTGCGAAGGGCGTGGCCGTATCGCTCTGGACGAGAAGCGCTTCCAGCTCCGTCATTTGCTTGTGAATACTGAGAAAGCCATTGAGGATGTGGCGGCTGTGAGTCCCGCTGAGCTGTGTCATCGGAGGTGCTGACTTCCCATAACAAGAGCACAAGCCAAGACCCGGCGCGTCCAACCTGCTCGCCAAGCAAAGAAAAAAGCCCCCGGGACGCTTCTTCCCAAGGGCTTTGGCTTTATTCCGCACCCCACCCGAAGGAAAATCTTCCGGTAGAGGTTATCAGCCGCCGGAGCGGCGGTTCCAGGGCGAACCCCATCGCCGTACACAGATACCTTGATTCTTGCCGGCTCAAGTACAGACGTCAAGTAAGCCTCGGATCAAAGAGGAACTCCCCGGATTCGATAGCCCACTTCTCCTCGGCCTGGATAGAAATGTGCCGAGTGGTGACCTGGCGGGGTAACACAACGTCAGGACGTGCAGGCCGCCGGATTCATCGGGGAGGACGGCTCTGGCATGAGAAAGTCAAAACATTCGGCTTACAGGCCAGATGAGCCGCCTGGATCATCTTGGATAGGGGCCTCGCAAGGTTCTTATGATGCACTCTCTCCTATCGTTTTGCGATCCGATGATGCCGTTCTCATCTACCCAGAGCGTCAGCCCGAGGCGACTATAATACGCAGCATACCCATCCCCGACACCTTCTCCCAAGCCGTCCTCTGAACCGAGAAGGTCCCGAGCATCAGTGAACGGTATACCCAGCAGTTCGCTCCCCACGAATAGGCATGAATCGTTGCAGCAGATGGCCGATAACCTTCCGTCCTCAATTATGACGGACGACTCCCAGCCCGGCATCTTGTACGTTTCCCAGTACGCTATCGAGCAATCCGGCCCCTGCTCGTCCAAATCGTACAACTCAATGAGATCGTCAGTACGATCGCCGAACGGAATGGATCCAATCGACTCACCGGGCGTCCATCCCACAGACCAGCATGAGGTGTGCTCCACGTGGGTTTGCTGGGCTGTCCCTATCACCAATCAACAAATATAGAAACAATGGTTGCGATCATGTCCAGAGGAAGTCATAAGTTCCCTTTCCACATGGTTAACGTTGTAAGCCAGTGGTCAGAGTCCCTGTAAGCTCCCTGAGCTTGGGGGTGTAATTGACTTACAACTTCAGGACGTTGCCACCTCCGGAGTCACAGTAAATGCACCTCAATTATCTCGCACTGATGTTGATCCAGATCAATCACCCAGCGAAAGCACTTGGCTCTGTCTTCGAATGCTCCAAAACCCTCCGTTTTTCAGCCAATCACTACAACCCTGTAATCGTCGGTTACATGACTATCTCCCAAGATCGGATCTAGCGTGACCACAATCGAGTCCTGACTGTTCACGAGAATCGTGGCCTGGACAAGATTGCGACCATTCGGCCCGTTCCTGTAAAGCTGAACGATCACGTCCCTCGTCCCGAGACGGTGAATTACTTCGTGTTCACCTGTCTCATGTCCGGAAATCGATCCAGTGTATTTGCTCACCATGTTGGACGTCCATTCTTACGGTCAAATTGACCATAACGTCAGCACGTTCGGCCCGGCAGACTGCGGACGCAGCTCGAAACACACAGGTTACAGCGCTTCCAGTTCATCCTGTCCGCCTCCAGCCCTCTGTTCGTCCTCGATTTCGCCTCGGTTTAGTCATCAGGCTGCATGATATACAACAGGCTGACGTCCTCCACCAGTTTACGGAAGCACTCGAAGTGGCATCGAGACTCTTGTTCCTTCTGATCTCGCCAATGCTTGGTTCTGAGAATCCAGTTACCGGCTCCCGCGGCTTCTCCGCAGGGGTACATTAACGATGGCCGCGGCGGCCAGGGTCGCGATCTCGGCACGCAGGGCGGTGGGCGAAGGTTTCTTGCCATCGGGATGAAGGCGGCTGGCCAGCAGGATGACGAAGGTCTCGGTCTCGGGATCGATCCAGATGCTGGTCCCGGTGAAGCCGGTGTGGCCGACGCTTTCCGGACCGAAGAACTCACCGCGCGGGGCACTGAAGCTGGTGTCGATGTCCCAGCCGAGCCCGCGCTTCTGACCGGCGGGAGTCGAGCCGGGATCGAACAGGGCCCGCACGGCCAGAGGCGACAGCAGCCGGCGGCCATCGGCGGTTACGCCTCCGCCCAGCAGTGTCGCCGCGAAGATGGCCAGGTCGTCGGCCGTGGCGAACAGTCCGGCGTGGCCCGCGACACCCCCGAGTGCCCTGGCCCTGGGATCATGAACAACCCCGCGCAGCATCGATCCCGACGGCATCTCTCGCTCGGTCGGGGCGATCCGGTTCGCCGGCAGGCTATCCTCGCCCGCCCGATCTTCGAGCGGCCGGAAACGGGCATCTGTCATGCCGATCACGCGGAAGATCCGATCGCGGGCGAACTGGTCGAGCGACTGTCCGGAGATCCGCTCCACGAGCTTGCCCAGGATCAGGAACCCGACGTCCGAATAGACGAACCTTTCGCCCGGCGCGGATGTCAGGTCGATGCCCGCGATCCGCTTCCAGGCCTCGGCGGGGCCGCTCGCGTAATCTTCCAGCGGGTCGTCAGGCACCAGGCCCGCGCAATGGCGCAGCAGGTGCTCGACCGTGATCTTGTTCTTGCCGTGATTATCCAGCTCGGGAAGGAACCGGACTACCTTGTCCTGGAGTCGGAGCTTCCCCTCCTCGATCAGCAGCATGATCGACGTCGCGGTGGCCACAGGCTTGGTCAGCGAGGCCATGTCGAAGACCGTGTCGCGCGTCATCGGCTCGGGCGCCGGCTCGACGGCTCGACGCCCCGCGACGTACGCATGGGCAATCGCTCCCCGCCGTCCCACCAGAACCACGGCGCCCGGGATGCTTCCCCCGGCAATGGCCCGGTCCACGGCACCGTCGATCCGCCGCAGGCGGGCCGCGTCAAAACCCACCGCGGCCGGCGGCGATTCGGGCAACGTTCCACCCGCCCGGGCGGCGTGCGCAGCTTCCTGGACAGGTTCCGCACGAGAAACGATGAGGCGGTCTCCGGGCTGGAGCGCATCGTTCGTCACCGCTGGATTCAAGTCTACAGGGAAAAACTGTTCTCCGGTTGATCGCGTCTGAGCCGTATGCACAACGGGTGCAATCACCGCCAGTGCAAGCGCAAGCACGAAGCTCAAGACCATGAGAGTTCGGATATGAAACTGTCTAGACATGTGTGACTTCCTCGTGCAACCGTTCACGAACCCATCGGCTGACATGTCGTCATGGTCATCTCCGCTGCCGCATCGTATCACCCCGGCACATGGTTGAACACCGTTTGCGTGACGCGAGAAACTGCGACCGTTTGACTCTCGACGGGCAAGGCACACGCGAGCGCACGCAGCCTCCCCGCGATTCCGTCGAGCTATGTGCAACAGATCATTGTTCCCCTTGATAGGGCTGTGGATAGTTTTCCGCAGGGTCGTCACACTTGGCCTTCGCGTCGCATCTGTTCATAGCGTTCTCGCAGATTTTTCGCGATGTCGACCAGGGTGACCTGCGGCTCCGCCTCGGTTTTCCAGAGCTTGAAATGTTCGCCGAGCTTCACCAGGGCAGGCAGCTTGGGCACGAGCACGATGTCCGGGGTTCCGTCCTTGCGGACGCCCACGCGCTGGATCACATGCCCCAGGCCCAGCCGCTTGACCCGGCGCAGGTCGACTCGCCCCTGGCCATCCCGCCCTATCTTCATGAAGTCCAGAACGTCGCACGCCGCGACATCCGCCATCCGGGCAAGGACCTCGCTGGAAGTCGTCCCGGCCGACTCCGCGCCGGCGGCGATGGCCGCCTGAACGGGCTTTTTCTCGAGCACCCGCGGACCCAGCGTTTCGGGCCGGGAATAACCCGCCTTGCGTGCGGCGTCAACGGCCGATCCCGACGAGTCACCGAGGTACGCTTCGATGAACATCCGTTGTCGATAGTTGAGCGATGACACGTTGCGATTCCTGGATCGGCGAAGGCAGGATGGCGGCCGGGACGCGTTGTCTATTCCTAGGATGCGCCATGATCGGCCGACTCATCGCGCCAAATTTGCGGCGATCCGGGAGAAACCTCGGACGGGCGGGCATCGTCCCAAAGTGGCATCAACGTAGACTTATCTCGCCTGACACCTTGCGGGCCGCTCACACGAACTCGAAGCGTGAGCGAGGGCTGACACGAACCCGATGCGTGAGCGAGGGCTGACACGAACCCGATGCGTGAGCGAGGGCTGACACGAACCCGATGCGTGAGCGAGGGCTGACACTGACCCGATGCGTGAGCGAGGGCTGACACTAACCCGAAGCGTGAGCGAGGGCTGACACTAACCCGAAGCGTGAGCGAGGGTTCACACAAATCCATGCGCGGAAAGGGGAAAAGGGGAAGCCCCTCGCTGACGCTTCGGGTTGGTATGTCGCGCCGGCCTCTCACTTCGTCAATGCGAGAAACGAGGGCTTTGGGACGATGCCAACGGATTCCATTCGCAAAGTTTCTTGCAACTCCGGCGGGCCGCGACGGGATTGTATGTGATAGAAGGGTCGACTTCCGCGCGATGGCCGAAACGCGCACGGACGGAGTCGAATCACGATACCAAAATTCACGATGCCAGCGCCTGGAAAGCCTGACCTACAAGCCTGTGTCGGTTTCGTGGTTCCCTTTCCGCCCAACCACCCATTTTGAACTTCACCCGAAAGCTCACCCATGGCGACCTCGGCACAAATTGCAGCCAATCAACGTAATGCCCAAAAAAGCACCGGCCCAAAGACCGAAAAAGGCAAGGCACGCTCACGCGAAAATGCCCTGAAGCACGGCCTCCGCGCCTTCACGATCATGCCCACGTTGCCCTCCGAAGACCCCCAGCGCATCGACGACCGGATCCAAGAATGGATGGACGACGTGCAGCCCCGCACGGCCATCGAACGCGAGCTCACCGCCCAGGCCGCCTGGCTGACCATCGACCTCGAACGCGCCCAGCGGATCGGCACCGGACACATGGCCCACCGCGTCGCGGTCGCCGCACGCCGGCGCGAACGCAAGATCGACCCGCGCGTGCGCCGGCGGATCTCCGAGCTGGGCCGCACGCTGCTCTATCTCAACGGCCCCGAAGAGATCAAGGTCGACAAGCAGCCCCTCGGCAGCGACGACCCGGCGCTGCTTGGTCGCCGAGCTCGAAGACACCGCCGACGGCTGCGACTGGCTGCTCCAGCGGTGGTCCGAGTACGGCAACCTCCTGCAACGCCGCACCCGGTGGGAAGAGCCGGTCCTCATCCGGTTCCTCCGGCTGATGGGCAAGCGGCTGGTCGAGGCGGTCTTTGACCCCGAGATCAACCTGATCTTCCTGGCCTGGGACGTCATCGAACCCGGCTACGCCCGCAAGGAATGGGAATCGTACCGCGACGAGCGGTCGATCCTCGACCCGGCGTACACCCACCGCCTGAAATGGCGCGAGATCGCCCCGCGGCCCAAGGACCCGGAGGAGGCGTGGGAGGTGCTCTCCACGATCTTCAATGAATACATCACCCGGCTGAAGGAGCTTCTGGCCGAGAACGAGGCGAACGAAGCCATGCTCAAGGACGATCCGACCTGGATGGACCGCGCGGCGATGGATTGCAGCCCGGCATTCGAGCGGCACCGGCGATACCAGTCGGCGCGGACGCGGGAGCTGCACAAGACGCTGGAGCTGCTGAACAAGATGCGGAATGCGGAATGGCAGATGGCAGAGGGGGAGACGGGAGTGGCCAGTGGTCGGTTGCCAGTGCCAGTGGCCAGTGAGGAAGAGCCGGCGGAAGTGGCCAGTGGTCAGTGGTCAGTGGCCAGTGAAGAAAAGCAGACGGGAGTGGCCAGCGGTCAGTTGCCAGTGGCCAGTGAAGAAGAGCCGGCGGAAGGCGCGGTGGAGGTCGTCGAGATGGTGGCAGAGGGCAAGGTGACACCGGAAAATGCGCCGAAGGAAGCCAAATCGGTTTCGACGCAAATCGTTGAGTCTCAGATCGTTGAGCCGGAAAGTCGGAGCCTTGCCGGGCGCGAACGAAGCCAAAACGCCTCGGCTGAGCGGGAACTTCGCGAGGCGAGTACGCCTGCCGGAAGCACCAGGGATTCGGGATTCGGTGGCGGTCGAGGGCCGTGATGGGCGATGTGTCGCGCCGGGAGCGATCAAGGGCCAGAGCGAGTCACGAGACAGAAGTTTGGCCGCGCCTGAGCCGCGGTCGGCGACCGATCCGCGGGAAGATCGGGCGACTCGCGCTGCTTACGCAAACGGTTGAAGGTAAGCTATGCAGAATGATTGATCAGGAATGCGGTCGGGGGCGGAGCCTGCGCGGGCGAACTCGGAAGGCTGCCGGATGCTCTTGCCCTCTCGTCCCTGCGAGATAGACCGTACGGCGTTGCCGAGTTGAGGATCAGACAACCATGGCCAGCGAACCCGAACTCCCAGACCTTCGCCAGATCCGGAATATCGGCATCATTGCCCATATCGACGCCGGCAAGACGACGACCACCGAACGCATCCTTTACTACACCGGTGAAATCCACCGGATGGGCGACGTGGACAAGGGAAACACGACGACCGATTACCTGGAAGAGGAGCGGGAGCGGGGCATCACGATCGTCGCGGCGGCGATCACCTGCCGCTGGAAGGATGCCGCTGGAGAGCCGATCACGATCAACATCATCGACACGCCGGGCCACGTCGATTTCACTGCCGAGGTCGAGCGGTCGCTCCGCGTGCTCGATGGCGCAGTGGTCATCTTCTCGGCGGTCGAAGGCGTCGAGGCCCAGAGCGAGACGGTCTGGCGGCAGGCCGCCAAGTATCATGTCCCGCGGCTCTGCTTCATCAACAAGATGGACCGCATCGGCGCCGAGTTCGAGCGAGTCTACAAGGAAATCGAGGACCGGCTCCTGGAGAGCCATCCGATCCCGATCCAGATCCCCATCGGCGCGGGGCCGGAAGGAACGATGGGCGAGTTTCAGGGGCTGATCGACCTGATCAACATGCAGGCGATTCACTTCAAGACCGAGGACCTGGGTTCGACGTTCACCGTCTCGGAAATCGCCGACGAGCTCCGGCTTGACGCCGAAGCCTGGCGCGAGACCATGCTCAACAGCTTGTCGGCGTTTGATGAGACGTTCGCCGAGGAGTACATGGCCCATCTCGACGGGGCCGAGCTGTCCGGGGCGATGATTCACGCCGCGCTGCGGCGGGCCACCCTGACCGGACGCGCCCAGCCGGTGCTCTGCGGGTCGAGCTTCAAGTACGTCGGTGTGCAGCGGCTGCTCAACGCGGTCGCGGCGTACTTGCCCAGCCCGCTCGACAGGCCGCCGATCGTCGGCCATCACCCCAAGAAAGGAACCGATCTGGCACGCAAGCCCAGCCCGGTCGAACCGTTTTCCAGCCTGGTTTTCAAGATCACCAACGATGCCCACGGCGACCTCTCGTTCGTGCGGATCTACTCCGGCAGTCTCAAGGCCGGCACCCGGGTTTACAACCCGGGCAAGGACAAGAAGGAGAATTGCTCGCGGCTTTATCACATCCGCGCTGATGACCGCGAGCAGATCGCCCTGGCCGGGACGGGTGATATCGTGGGCATCGTGGGGCTGAAAGACTCGGTCACCGGCGATACCCTGTGCGATGCCTCGCACCCGATCCTGCTCGAGCGGATCGATTTCCCGGAAACGGTCATCAGCATGTCGATCGAGCCGGTCAGCTCGGCCGACAAGGGCAAGCTGTCGGACACCCTGAACGCCCTGACGCGCGAGGACCCGACGTTCACCTTCAAGGTCAACGAAGAGACCGGCCAGACACTCATCTCCGGCATGGGCGAGCTGCACCTGGAGATCCTCAAGAACCGGATGACGCGCGACTACAACCTCAAGGTCCACGTCGGCCGGCCGCGGGTGAGCTATCGCGAGACCATCAAGAAGGCCGTCAAGCGAGTCGAGGGTACGTGCATCCGCCAGACCGGCGGGTCGGGCCTGTACGCCAAGATCACCATCGACCTCGAGCCCGAAACCCAGGCCAAGGGTGCGCCGGTGCTCCGCTTCGTCAACAAGCTCAAGGGCGGCGTCATCCCCGCCGAGTTCATCCCCGCCATCGAGGCGGGCTTGCGCGAGGAGGCCAAGTCGGGCGGACGGACCGGCTATCCGCTGGTCGACCTCAAGGTGACGCTGACCGACGGGGCCTACCACGACGTCGATTCCCACGATCTGGCCTACCGGTTTGCCGCGGCCGACGCCCTGCGCAAGGCCGTCGAGGAGGCCGGTCCGGTCCTGCTCGAGCCGATCATGCGGATCGAGGTGGTCACGCCCGAGGACTACCTGGGCAACGTGACCGGCGACCTGTCGAGCCGGCGGGCCCTGATCGATCGCACCTCGACACGCGGCAAGCTGATGGTCATCGACGCCCGCGCCCCGCTCGAGAAGATGTTCGGCTACTCGACCGCCGTGCGCAGTCTCAGCCAGGGCCGCGCCAGCTACACCATGGAGCCGCTCGAATACGCCCCCGCGCCGAGAGCATGCTCGAAGCGCTGACGTGAACCCGGAGCGACCGGACGCTCTGATGAACCTGGTACCCGGTTCAACGAGGAGGCAGAATCTCATGGCCAGCGTGACTTCGATTGCGAGCTCGCCCCCCCCACTCGCAAATGACCCCGGGCCGAATGATGTGCCGTTTTCGGCGGTTCCCGAGGATTCTCTCTACGAGGTCGTGGACGGCCAGACGAAACCAGGCGTGCTAGCATCAATGATGCGATAGAAGTACCTTGCTAAACGTGCAGAGGCGGCCGCTTGCTTGCAAGCCGGCCGCCTCTGCACGAATCAGGGGGTTTACTTGATTGCAAGATCTCACATGGATCAGGCGTTGACCACTTGAGACACCGCCGTGGAGGTGCTGGTCGTGAAGTTCGTGTCGCCCGCGTAGACGGCCGTGATCGAATTCGTGCCCGTCGGCAGGCTGCTGGTGGCGTAGGTGGCGACGCCGGTGGCACTGAGCGTGCCGGTGCCCAGCGTGCTGGTGCCGTTCATGAAAGTGACAGTTCCCGTGGGAACGCCGACGCCCGGCGAGACCGGTCCGACGGTCGCCGTGAAGGTGACCGACGTGCCCGACGTGCTGGGGTTGAGGCTCGAGG
The DNA here is from genome assembly GCA_963797295.1 of uncultured Planctomycetaceae bacterium. Classification (GTDB taxonomy): domain Bacteria; phylum Planctomycetota; class Planctomycetia; order Isosphaerales; family Isosphaeraceae; genus Aquisphaera. The sequence goes on along the minus strand of CAWCPP010000040.1, from coordinate 339,903 downwards.
TCAGGTTCGTCGTCGTGCTCGCCTGGTTGACGACCTGAGAGAAGGCCGACGAGGTGCTGGTGACGAAATTCGTATCGCCGCCATAGACTGCCGTGATCGAATCGGTGCCGACGGGCAGCGGGCTGGCGCTGGTCGTGGTGAAGGTCGCGACGCCCGAGCTGAGCGTGCCGGTGCCCAGGGTGGTGGTGCCGTTCTTGAAAGTCACCGTGCCGGTCGGACGTGCCCGAGCCTGGCGAAGTGGCCGCCACGTTCGACGTGAACGTCACCGGCTGCCCGAAGACGCTGGGTGTGACGCTCGTGCTCACCGTGGTCCCGGAACTGGCCTGGTTGACCACCTGCGCGACGGCCGAGGAAGTGCTCGTGGCGTAGGTCGTGTCGCCGCCGTAGACCGCCGTCAGCGAGTCGGTGCCGACGGGGAGGGTAGTTGTGCTGAAGGTGGCGACGCCCGAGCTATTCAGCGTGCCGGTGCCGAGTGTCGTGCTGCCGCTCATGAAGGTCACCGTACCCGTCGGTGTAGCAGAACCCGACGTGGCCGACGCAACCGTCGCCGTGAGCGTCACCGACTGGCCGAAGACGCTGGGGTTGGGAGTCGAGGTCAGCGTTGTCGTGCTGGCCAGGTCGACATCCTGGGTAAGGGCTGTGGAGGTGCTCGTGGTGAAGTTCGTGTCACCGCCATAGACCGCCGTGACGGTGTGCGAGCCGACGGCCAGGGTGCTGGTGCTGAAGGTCGCGACGCCCGAGCTGTCGAGCGTGCCGGTGCCCAGCGTGGTGGTGCCATCCATGAAATCTACTGTACCGGTCGGAGTTCCCGCGCCCGAGGTCCCGGCGGCAACGGTCGCGGTGAACGTCACCGAGGAGCCGGAGATGCTGGGGTTGGGACTGGAGGTCAAGGTGGTTGTCGAGGTCGACTGGCTGACCACGAGGTCGCCGGTCTTCTGGCTGAGGAGGTTTGTGCTGTCGCCGGCGAAGCTGGCCACGATCGCGCTCGTGTCGGGACCGGCGGGATTATTCTGGGGCACGCCGCTCAGGGTCGCGACACCGCTGCTGTCGGTGACGGCCGTGCCGACAAACGAACCATCAAGGGTGAAGCTGATCACCTTGCCGGCCAGACCGGTGCCGGTCGCCGAGGTCAGAGTCGCATTGAGCGTGGCCGTGCCGCCGAAGGCCGCGGTGCCGGCGACCGACCCGATGGTCGTGGCGGCCTGCTTGCCGACGAGGTTATGAGGAATGTAGCCGAGCTCCGAATTGAGCTTGGTGACCGGACCGTTCAGGCCGAAGAGGCCGGTCGTGTCCAGGATCTGGGAATCAAATGTGGCGATGACAGTATGAAGCTCAGACTGCGCGGTCGAGCTGTTGGCGTTGGCGATCGCGATGACCGAGCTCTCCAGTGTCGTCACGGCGGCGTTCACCGTGGTGGAGAGATCCGTGTGAGTCACCTGGAGACCGGCGTCCATCGCCGTGCGATAGGCTTCCGCCTCGGCCTGGATCGTGGTGCTCACGTCACTCAGGGCAAGCTGCGGAGAGGCCGTGGAGCTGAGCGAATTGGCCAGCACGGCGAGGTTGGTCTCGAACGTCTGGGTGGTCGTGACGTACGCGCTGAACGGGGTCTGCAAGGAGTAGATCGGGCCCCTTGGTCAGCGTATTGATCGCGGCGCCCGCCTCAGTGGGCAGAACGTCAGCCGAGATCAGTCCGACAGTGCTCTGCTGGTTCAACGAGGCCACATTGGCGACGACCTGCTGCCCCTGGAGCTTGAGCATGGTATCGATGTGCGGGAACCGCGAGAGTTGCTGATCGACGTTCTGGTTGAAGCTCACGACCAGGCTCTGGACTTCCGAGACGAATCCACTGCCGTCCACGGCAGCCGGAATTCAGGTCCACCAGCGGCCCATCGGTGAGCTGCGTATGCAGCGCAGTCAGCATGGTCTTGATCGTCGCCTGTGCCGTATCTTTGCCATTGTAAGCCTGAGAAATCAAGGCCGACAGCGAAGGCCCGGTAAAGGCTTCGTTGACGGATGCCAGCAACTGGCGGTCTTCCAGATGCTCGAGTGCGAAGACCCGACCTCGGGCACCGCGTCGACCTCGGCGATCTCTTCTTTGAGTGCTCATCGTTCACCTGACTTGTTGTCGGATCGTAACCGGTGGCCGCTCTCGATGCGGGTGTTGAACACGACAAAGCTGCGATCTCTGCAGTTTGCACAAAGAGCGTACAGCCGGTGTCCCCACGCCACCTGGATACACCCGCCATCATAGGAACGGATTCAGCCTATGGGAACGAGTATGATTTTTTCAAAAAAACAGCCTGTGGTAAATGGGGTGGCAAGGGTTGTTAGGAAATTGAGGGGATTCGTCCAGGAGTTAAGGAGACAAGTCAGACGGACCACTCCGACTTTAGATCCATACGCTTTTGAGTCGGGGGTAGTGCCGGGTACTTCCGCCTGGGTAGAGTGAAGAAACTGGGAGAATCGTGGCAGTTCGCCCCGATGGAATCCGCTCGGCGCGGGGCAGGGGCACGCCTTCGAGCTCTCGGCGGAGCTTTCAACCATGCCTGTCAAACCGATTCACAGTGGCCGCTTCGCGGTTGTGATGGCTTTGCTGCTGGTCTTGTTTCTTGCTGTTCAGACGGCAATGGGTTCTGGTGTCAAGGTTTACGAGGAAGACACCGTCCTTCCGACCTATCTCGCCGGGGCGCCGAGAAAAGCCCGATGTTCTTCTTCGGGCGGCAATCGCAGGGAGCCGAAGGACGGATCTATCCCTATCCGCTCTACGACACGCTGACCGGTGAGAAGGCCGACAAGACGTACAAGCTCGTCTATCTCGAGAACGAATATGTTAAAATTGGCATATTGCCGGAAATTGGCGGTAGGCTCTTCGAGGCGGTCGACAAGACCAACGGCTACAACTTTTTTTACCGTCAGCACGTCATCAAGCCCGCCCTGATCGGCCTGATCGGCGCCTGGATTTCCGGGGGCGTCGAGTGGAACATTCCGCACCACCACCGGGCGTCGACGTTCCTGCCGGTTCAATACCGGATCGTCGACAACGACGACGGCAGCAAGACCGTCTGGGTGGGCGAACTGGAGCTGCGGCACCGGATGCGCTGGGCTGTCGGCTATACCTTGAGACCGGGGAAATCTTACCTTGAAGCGTCGATCCGGATCGTGAATCGCACACCGGTCGTCAACACGATGCTCTGCTTCGCCAACGCGGCTGTCCACGTCAACAAGGACTATCAGGTCATCTTCCCGCCGGCAACGCAGCACGTGACTTACCACCACAAGCGCGAGTTCACCACCTGGCCGATCGCCACGACCCGGTACACCGGATACGACTTTCGTCCCGGCACCGACGTGAGCTGGATCAAGAACCACATCGCGGCCACGTCGATGTTCGCCTGGAACTATTCGGACGACTTCTTCGCCGGTTACGACCACGGCAAGCAAGCCGGAACCATGAGCGTCGCCGACCATCATGTCGTTCCGGGAAAGAAGCTGTGGACCTGGGGGAACGGACCGAGAGGGCGGATGTGGGACAAGATTCTCACCGACGAAGACGGCCCCTACATCGAGCTCATGGTGGGCGGCTACTCGGACAACCAACCGGACTATAGCTGGCTGCAACCGTTCGAAGTGAAGTCGTTCTCCATGTTCTGGTACCCCTTCCGACAGATCGGCGGAGTGAAGAATGCGAACCTGGACGCGGCAGTGAACCTGGAAATCAGCGACCGCGGCGAGGCCAACGTGGGGTTCTGCACGACGGCGGTCCACCAAGGGGCCAAGGTGCGGCTCGAGGCCGCGGGCAAGGTCGTGCTCGAAGAATCGGTGGATATCGATCCCGGCAAACCGTATTCCAGGCAAGTTGCTCTGCCGCCGGCAACGAAGCCAGCGGACGTCCGCGCGTCGCTTTCCGCGGGTGGCAAGGAACTGGTCAGTTACAGGCCGATCGTTCTGAAGCCCGAGCCGATGCCCCAGCCCGATCGTCCCCCGCTTCCGCCCGCGGAGATCAAGACGGTTGAGGAGCTCTACCTGACGGGACTGCGGATCGAGCAGTTTCACGATCCGGCGCTCGAACCCGAGCCGTACTGGGAGGAAGCACTCAAGCGCGATCCCGGTGATACGCGGGTGCATACGGTCCTGGGAATCCGCCAGTTCAAGCAAGCCCGCTATGGCGAGGCCGAGGCCCATCTGCGCAAAGCCCTCGAGCGTCTGACCGTCGGCTATGCCACGCCGCGCGACGGAGAACCTTATTACTACCTCGGCCTGGCTCTGAGGGAGCAGGGCCACGATACCGAGGCGGGCGATGCCCTTTACAAGGCAACGTGGAGCCAGGCCTGGCGCGGACCTGCGTATTTTGCCCTGGCCGAGCTCGCCACCCGGCGGCGCGATCTGACCGCCGCGCTCGATCTTGCCGATCGGTCGCTCGAGGCCAACGCGCTGAATACCAGGGCCTTGAACCTGAAAGCCGCGATCTTGCGCCACCTGGAACGGCCCCGGGACGCGCTCAAAGTCCTTGAAACGGTCATAAGCAAGAGCGATCCGCTCGACGTCCGGTGCCTGGCCGAACGCTGGCTGGCAACGAAAGACTCCGCGGACGCCCACAGTTTGACCGAGACGATGCTGGCTTATCCGGCAACCGCTGCCGAGACAGCCGCCGAGTTTCAGAGCGCCGGGCTCTGGGACGACGGCGAGGCCGTGCTGGCCCGGCTGGTCGCGGATGCACCCGACGCCGCGCGGCTCTCGCCCCTGATCTTCTATGATCTCGCCTACTTCTCGGAGAAGCTTGGCGCGGAACACGCGGCGGCCGACTACCGGCGGCAGGCCCGCAAGAACTCCGCCGATTACGTGTTTCCGTTCCAGCCCGAGGCCCTGGAAGTCCTCCGGTCGGCGATGCACGCCGAACCGAGCGATCCGCGGGCACCGTATTACCTGGGCAACCTGCTCTTCGACTGGCAGCCGGACGAGGCCGTGAAGCTCTGGGAAAAATCGGCCGCGCTGGATCCCTCGTTGCCGATGGTCCACCGCAACCTGGCGATTGCCCGGTCGCACCGGCCGCATGGCGACGACCTTGGCAAAGCCATCGCGGCTCTCGAGAAGGCCGTCTCGCTGCCAGATCGGTTGCCGCTCCACTTTGCCGAGCTCGACGAGCTCTACCAGGCCGCTGGTACTGCTCCGGAGCAGCGTCTGAAGATGTTCGAGGAGCACCAAGCGGTTGTCACCCTGCGCCGAGGCACTCGCGCGGGAGATCACTCTCCTGATGTTCGGGGGCCGCTACGACGAGGCCATCCGGCTGATGACCGGCCGGAAATTCGAGGTCTGGGAAGGCGGCAGACTGAGCGTGGCGGACGACTGGGTGAACGCCCACCTGCTGAGGGGTAAGCACCGCCGCGCCGAGGGCCATTACGCGGAGGCCCTGGCCGACCTTCGCGCGGCCGGTCAAATTCCCGACAATCTTCCGTCCGATCAAGCGAGCGACAACGCCCACGCGGCCGAAATCGCTTATGCCACCGGGCTGGTTCATGAAGCCATGGGCGAGCAAGAGAAGGCGCATCAGGCGTGGGAGCAAGCGGCGGCGACCGGTCGCGGCGAGCCGCGGCGCGGCGGATACGGGGGCGGTTCAAGACGATCCCACACGCGGTACATCCAGGCACTGGCTCTCCGGAAGCTGGGACGCCGCGGTGACGCGGAACCCATATTCCGAGAACTGGCGGAAACCGCGCATCAGACACTCCAGCATCCGCCGGCGATCGACACCACGGCCGCCGCCACGATCCAGCAATCGCAACGCGAGCGCCTGGCACAGGCTCACTTTACCGCGGGACTTGGTGCCCTGGGCCTGGGCCGGCTTGATGAGGCACGCCGGCAACTGGCCGAGTGCCTGAAGATCTGCCCTGACCATCTCGGCGCGAAAACTCAGATGGAGGATCTCGCCGTGTCGAAATAAAAGATTCAAGAACGAGCGAAGCTGGCACCCTGGAAGCCGTCGAACGAGGTGTCGGTTACCAAAATTGTGAAGCTGGAGACAATTTCACGGTCGGAGCCGTACTTTTGCCACGGATTTCAAAAAACTGGTCCATCGCGCGTTGACTGGTCTTGGGTGGCTTGATACACTTTTCCTTTCCTGCGTGATGTGCGAGAACTGGTGAGTCGAGACTCACATTTGCAGCGGTCAGGAATCGGAAGGACAGAGTCTGGTGGCCGGTATCAGCAGCAACGAGCGAATTCGGATCCGGATGGAGGCGTATGACCACACCATCCTGGATCAGTCAGCGAAGGACATTGTCGATACCGCCAAGCGTACCGAGGCGATCGTCCACGGACCGATTCCCCTGCCCACGCGGATCGAGCGTTACACCGTGCTCCGGAGCCCGCACATCGATAAGAAGTCGCGGGAGCAGTTTGAAATCCGGACTCACAAGCGGCTGATCGACATCGTTCAGCCGACGAACAAGACAATTGACGCCCTCAACAAGCTGAGCTTGCCGGCCGGTGTGGACATCAAGATCAAGGCTTCCCAGTCGGGAGCCTGATCGACGCTCGTCCCCACCGTGATCGTCGAGTTCAGCGGGTCTCTGGGTTTCCTGAACCGTGTGCACCCTAAGCGCACGCGTTGTTCGGTTGCGTCGGACGCCTCAATCGCCAGAGCCCTTACCGGCTCTCCGAGAGACAGCCCCGGCGCCAGGGTCGCCGAAATGCCTGGCCGCGACCCTCGCTGAAACCTGACCTATTTCCCCAGGTGACCGGGAAGCGAAAGCCCGCATTTCGTGGCGCCCAGAGTGCCGCGAGCCGTGCCGGCAAGTCGATGCTTACCGCTAGGTTACGGAGTGAGACGATGCAAGTGGGACTGCTCGGGCGCAAGATCGGCATGACCCAGATTTACCAGGAGAACGGCACATCCGTGCCGGTCACGGTCCTGGAATGCGGTCCGTGCACCGTGCTCCTGGTCCGGACCGAGGATCGCGACGGCTACCACGCCGTGCAGCTCGGCTTCGACGACAAGAAGCGCAAGAACGCCACCCAGGCTGAGCGGGGTCACGCCCGCAAGGTCAACACCGAGCCGAAGCGGTACGTCCGCGAGGTGCGGCAGACGGGACCGGCCGATGTGGCCGAGGGCCAGACGCTGACCGTCGAGCTCTTCAAAGAGATCAAACGCGTTGACGTCACAGGCACGAGCAAGGGGCGAGGTTTTACCGGCGTCATGAAGCGGCATGGCTTCCGCGGCCTGCGTGCCACTCACGGCGTGAAGCGAATGCATCGCCATCCCGGTTCCTCGGGCCCCAGCGCCGACCCCGCGAGGACCCAGAAAGGCATCCGCAAGCCGGGCCATCACGGCCATGCCCGGTCGACGGTGCGGAATCTCGAGGTGGTCAAGATCGACGCGGCCAACAACTTGCTTTTGCTTCGAGGTGCCGTCCCCGGCCCGACCGGCGGCTATCTGACCATCCGTCAGACGAACAAGGTCTAGAAAGAGAAGCGCCACCGAGACCCGGGCCGCAAGCCCGGCGGTGAATTCCTTGATGGATTTATGATCATGTTGACGATACCCGTGTTCAATACCGCCGGCGAGCAAGTGGGCCAGGAGACGATCGATCCGGCCGATTTTGGCGGTGAGATCAACAAGCAACTGCTGCACGACGTCGTGCTGATGCACCTGGCGGCTCGCCGGGTCGGCACGGTCAATACCCGTGGCCGGTCCGACGTCGCCGGCTCGGGCAAGAAACTGTTTCGCCAGAAGGGCACCGGCAACGCCCGTGCCGGCGCCAGCGCACCCACAAGCGCAAGGGCGGTGGCGCGGCCTTCGCCCGACGCAACCGCGATTATCGTTATACAATCCCCAAGAAAGCCGTCCGGGCCGCGATCCGGATGGCCTTGCTGTCCAAGTTTCAGGATCACCAGGCCATCGTGCTGGATGGGCTCAACTTCACCAAGCCCCAGACCAAGGTGGTGGCCAAGGCGCTGCGGGCGATCCGCCGGCCCGATTTGACCGAAACCGAGGCCGCCGAAGCCGTCGGCGAGACCAAGACCCAGGCGATCAAGCGAACTCTTGAAGGCCGGTCCGTCCTGTTTGGCATCCCCGGTCATGATCCGGTCTTTCACCGCAGCGCGCGCAACATCGAGGGCGTCGCGGTGGCGCCGGTGAGCGAGTTCAACACCTACGACATTCTCAAGCAGCGCTACCTGGTGCTGACCCGAGAGGCCCTGGCGGCCCTGAAGCAGCGGGTCAAGGACAGCACCGAGCCGCTGGACACCACCGCCGCGGCCCAGCCGGCCGCCGGCCCGGAGAGCTAAACCATGGTCACCCTCCGTCGACCTCCCAAGTACGAACGTACCGGGCCCGTTCTCGACCCTTACCAGGTCGTTGTCCGCCCGCTGATCACCGAGAAGGCCACCCACCTCTCGGAACGGCATAACGCCTACACCTTCGAGGTCAATCCGCTGGCGACGAAGACCGAGATCAAGAACGCCGTCGAGGCGCTGTTCAATGTCAAGGTTCTCGACGTCCGGACCCAGAACCGCCGCGGCAAGCTCAGACGCTATCGCCTGAAACTCGGTCGCATGCGGAACTGGAAGAAGGCGATCGTGTCACTCCACGAGGAATATCGGATCGATTTCTATTGAGCGGAGATTGGCCAGCACGCAGCGACTCGCGAGCCTTTGGACGTGAGGGATCGACGGCAGTCATCCCCGGCGACTCTTGACTCGCTTCCGGCCGCTCGCCACTCATTCAGGATACCAAGCGATGGGCATTCGCACTTATAAACCGACCACAGCCGGGCGCCGCAATTCGTCGGTCAGCGACTTCTCCGAGCTGACTGACAAGGAAAAGAAGCCCGAGAAGAAGCTGACCGAACCGCTCAAGAAGACGGGTGGTCGCAACAACCAGGGAGTCATCACGGCGCGGCACCGTGGCGGCGGTCACAAGCGCAAGTACCGGGTCATCGATTTTCGCCGCAACGACCACGACGGGACGGCCGCCGAGGTGACCCACATCGAATACGATCCCAACCGCTCGGCCCGGATTGCCCTGATCGTTTACCCGGATGGAGAGAAGCGCTATATTCTGGCGCCCGACGGGCTGAAGGCCGGGATGACCGTGGTCAGCGGTCCGGATGCCGAACCCAAGGTCGGCAACTGCTTGCCGCTTTCCAAAATCCCCACTGGGCTGTCGATCCACAACATCGAGATGCAGCCTGGCGGCGGCGGCAAGCTGTGCCGCTCGGCCGGCGTGGGCGCGGTATTGACGGCTCGTGAAGGCGACTGGGCCCAGCTCACCCTTCCCTCCGGCGAGGTCCGCCGGATTCCTGCCGCCTGCCGGGCAACCATCGGCATGGTCGGCAACCCGGATCACATGAATGTTCGCCTGGGCAAGGCGGGCCGGAAGCGATGGCTGGGCCGCCGGCCGCATGTGCGGGGGACCGCGATGAACCCCGTCGATCACCCGATGGGTGGCGGTGAAGGTCGATCCAAGGGGCACACGCCCCGCTCCCCGTCGGGCGTGCTGGCCAAGGGCGGCAAGACCCGCCGCCGCCGCAAGCCGTCGAACAAGGCGATCATCCGGCGGCGAACCAGCGTGCGTTACGGGCAACTGAAAATCTAGCGGCGGTAGGCGTGCACAAAGTGGTTCGTAGCCACTGTCGAGTATTCAAGGAATCTCCATGGGACGTTCGCTTAAGAAACCACCGTATGTCGTCGAGCGGTTGCTCGAAAAGGTGTACAAGGCCGACGCATCGGGCAGTCGGGAACCGATCAAGACATGGGCGCGGGCGAGCACGATCGTGCCCGAGTTCGTCGGCAAGAATTTTGCTGTGCACAACGGCCGGATCTTCATGAAACTCTACGTGACGGAAGACATGGTCGGGCACAAGTTTGGCGAATTCGCCCCCACCCGGACGTTCAAGGGGCACGGTGGCAAGGCCTCCAAGGCCTCCAAGAAGTAAATCGACAGCGTGAGCATTCTGACATTCGACGAGGCGTTCGATTCGACCCCGATTTGCGGATTGTTGCGAGAGAGTGCCGGATTGCGGGCTTTGCCGTGTTCCGCCTCGGCGCATGAAACTTCGGTGTAAGTATGAAACAGTATAACGCGACCCACCGTTTCGCCCGGATTTCGGTGCGCAAGGTCAGGCCGCTCCTGGATCTGATCAGGGGCAAGTATGCCGACGACGCCCTGGATATCCTCAAGTACATGCCGCACCGGGGTGCCCGGATGATCGAGCAGGTACTCAAAAGTGCCATGGCCAACGCCGAGGACAAGGGCGTCCGCAACGCCGGCGACCTGGTTGTCATCGACGCTCGCGGCGATGGCGGCCCGATGTTCAAGCGACTGATGCCTCGCGCACGAGGCATGGCCTATCTGGTCCGTCGCCGCAGCGCCCATATTGCCGTCGGCCTGATGGATCTGGTCGCCGGGAACGAAAACGGTGACGGCGAGGAGGAGACCGAAAAGTGATTTCGCGGCAAGTGGCAGCGACACGGGGCTGCGACACGGGACTGCGACACGGGGCAGTTGAGACTCGACCGGTAAGGTCAGTCCAGACCGGGGCTATTCATTCATCGACGTGATCAAGGGAGACTCACCCAAGCAAGGGGCGCTGACTCATGGGCCAAAAGGTTCGACCGACCGGGTTTCGCGTGGGCATCATGGAAGACTGGCGGAGTCGCTGGTACGCTTCCAAGCACGAGTTCGCCGACCTGCTCGTCGAAGATTTCAAGATTCGCAAGTTTATCAAGAACAAGTACGGCTTCGCCGGTATCCCCAAAATCGAGATCGAACGGACCAGCGTGTCGGTGACCGTGCTCCTGTCCACGGCCCGCCCCGGAGTGATCATCGGCCGCAAGGGTGCCGAGGTCGAGAAACTCCAGGAAGAACTCCAGAACCTGACGGGCCGCAGGATCGAGATCAAGATCGTCGAGGTGGCCCGGCCGGAAATCGATGCCCAGCTCATCAGCGAGGACATCGCCGAGCAGTTGCAGAAGCGGTCGAGCTTCAGACGGACCATGAAGCGAGCCATCGAACAGACCATGGACGGCGGGGCCAAGGGCGTCAAGATCCAGCTCTCGGGCCGGCTCGGCGGCGCCGAGATGTCGCGAACCGAGGCGGCCGCCGCCGGCTCGGTTCCGCTCAGCACGCTCCGGGCCAAGATCGACTACGGCTTTGCGGAGGCCAAAACCGCGCAAGGCCATATTGGTATCAAGGTGTGGGTCAACCAGGGCGACTATTTGAAGATGGAGGCCGCCGATGGCGTTGATGCCCAAGCGGGTCAAGTTCCGAAAAAGCCAAAAAGGCCGCGTAAAAGGTAATGCGACCCGCGGCAACTACGTGGCCTTCGGCGAGTACGGACTGCAGGCACTCGAACCTGGACGCATCAGCGCCCAGACCATCGAGGCCGGTCGTGTCGTGGCCAGCCAGATGGTCAAGGGGGGAGGCAAGGTCTACATCCGCATCTTCCCCCAGAAGAGCGTGACTGCAATCCCGGCCGAAACCCGGATGGGTAAGGGCAAGGGCGAAATCGAGTTCTGGGCGGCCGTGGTGAAACCGGGCACGATTCTCTTCGAGATCAGCGGCCTGAGCGAGGAAGTGGCTCGCGAGACCCTGGCACGCGTTTCCCACAAGATGCCCATCAAATGCCGGTTCGTCGGCCCGTCGGCCCACGATCTGAGACCGCGACTGACCGACTCGGGAGTGACATTGCGATGAGCAAACCTGAAGAGCTTCGTGATCAGACCGATGAGCAGCTCGAGCTGCTCTTGAAAGATGTTCAGAACAACCTGTTCCGCCTCCGGCTCCAGAGTGAAACCGAGCGGCTCGAGGCTCCCAGCGAGATCGTCAAGGCCAAGCGCGAAATCGCCCGGATCAAGACCATCTTGAGGCTCCGCGAGATCGAGCGGGAGCGTTCGGTGGCCGCTCCGGCGACCCATTAGTCCGTCGGTTTGAATCTTCCATTCCTCAGGACCACTAGCCAAACGTAACCCAGTACAATGAGCCTTGAAAGCACAGCCAGCACGAAGTCTGCGCCAGCCCGCTCCCGCCGCAAGACGGAAGTCGGATCGGTGACATCAGACAAGATGAACAAGACGCGCCGGGTCGTGGTCGAGCGGCTGGTCCCGCACCCCAAGTACGGCAAGCTGATGCGCCGCCGGACAGTCTGCCACGTCCACGACGAGGCCAACGAGTCGCATCTCGGCGACATGGTCGAGATCATGGAAACCCGGCCGATATCCAAGTCCAAACGGTGGCGGCTGATCCGGATCGTCCGCAAGGGCGCCCAGCAGGCGCTCGCCGGAGAGGACGAGGCGCTCGCCCGCCTGACGCAGCGCCTCCTGGCGCGACCGATCCTGGGTCAAACCGCGGTATCGTGGAACCATTCGCTGCTCGCAGAGATCGAACTAGAAAGACTTTCGGCCCCCGGCGTCGAGCCTCGGGCCAGTGCAAGGCAAGGGTATCCGTCCCATGATTCAGATGCAAACCCGGCTCGACGTGGCCGACAACACGGGTGCCAAGGAAGTGATGTGCATCAAGGTGCTCGGCGGCAGCGCGTCGATGTACAAGCGGCGCACCGCGGGCCTGGGTGACACGATCATCGCCAGCGTGAAGAAAGCCTCGTCGGGCGGCGACGTCAAGGCCGGCGACGTGGTGCGGTGCGTCATCGTCCGCACCCGCAACCAGACCCGGCGGACCGACGGCTCTTATGTCAAGTTTGACCGCAACGCCGTGGTGCTGATCGATGCCGAAAAGAATCCGCGAGGCACGCGCATTTTCGGAGCGATTGCCCGCGAACTGCGCGACCGCCAGTTCATGAAGATCATCAGCCTCGCGGCCGAGGTCGTTTGACCCCGGCCTTGCGATCGCCCGCGGTCCAGCAAGCCGCGATGTCCGCCCGACTGCCAGTGAACAGTTACCGAGATGTGAAGCGAAGTGAGCCGACCATGCATATTCGTAAAGATGACCAGGTCGAAGTGATTGCCGGCGACGACCGGGGAACACCCAAGCAACGCCGGTTTTCCAAGGTGCTGCGCGTGCTTCCCGAGAAGAACAAGATCGTCGTCGAGGGGATCAACCGCGTGTACAAGCACATGCGGCCGAGCAACAAGAATCCCCAGGGTGGGCGGCTCTCGAAGGAAATGCCGATCGACGTTTCCAACGTGATGCTGGTTTGCCCCAAGTGCAACCGGGGAGTCCGCGTGGGCCACAGGTTCAGCGACGACGGGCAAAAGCAGCGTTACTGCAAGTCGTGCGGCCAGGCCCTGGGCAATGTCGGACCACGCAAGCCGGCCCATGCCGCCGCCGCCAAGAAGTGACCCTGATCAAGATCAACGTTTTCCAGACGCCGGGACTTGAAGCAGAACGACGCGACACGCGGTGCAATGAAGGACGATCGAAATGGCTCGCCTGCTGGATCTGTACAAGAACGACATCGCCAAGGCGATGGCCGAGAAATACAACCTCGACAACCCGATGGCGATCCCCAAGATCGATAAGATCGTCATTAACATGGGCGTGGGCCGGGCCACCCAGGACAAGGCCCAGCTCGATGTGGCCGCCGACAGCCTGGGCAAGATCAGCGGCCAGAAGCCGGTGATCACCAAGGCCAAGACCTCGGTCTCCGGGTTCCGGCTTCGCGAAGGTAACGATATCGGCTGCAAGGTGACCCTCCGCGGCCAGCGGATGTACGAGTTCCTGGATCGGCTGGTTTCGGTCGCCCTGCCTCGTATCCGCGACTTTCGCGGCGTCAATCCGAACAGTTTCGATGGCCATGGCAACTACAGTTTGGGACTTGCCGAGCAGGTCGTCTTTCCGGAGATCGACGCCGACAAGATCCAGCACTCTCAGGGCATGGACATCACCATCGTGACCACGGCCATCAACGACGAACAAGCACGGGAACTGCTTCGCCACTTCGGCATCCCTTTCCGTCAGCCGGCAACTGGCGGCAAGGCAGCGGCGGCGGGCAATCCCTGATTGTGATCAAACGGGATGTGAACTTGTTGGGCGTCGCCTGGCGCCCTCTTTTTCCGGTGTGAGAAAGCTGAGCATGTCGACCAAGGCGCAAAAGATCAAGTCGGAGACGCCCCGCAAGTTCGCGGTTCAGCATCGCAACCGCTGCCGCCTCTGCGGGCGTCCCCGAGCCTACTATCGGAAGTTTGGAATCTGCCGCATCTGCTTCCGGAACCTGGCCAGCCGCGGCCTGATTCCGGGAGTCAAGAAGGCGAGCTGGTAGCTCGACCGTCGTTATCGATCTCATTCGCGAGCGGGCTCGAGCCCGCCCTATACCGTCACCCGAACAACGAATCATGACCCATGGCAGGCACCGGCCCGCCGAAACCCGATCACGAGTTTGCATGAGTTGCCCCGCCGCCCCGACGTGGCCGGCATTGCCGCGAGTTCCGGTGATTCTGCCGAGCGACTCGACACGTTACCCGCGACGGATCAGGAAGGCTTCTCCCCCATGATGACAGACCCGATTGCCGATATGCTGACCCGGATTCGCAACGCCGTGCGGATTGAGCGCACGCACCTCGATATGCCCACGTCGAAGATGCGGCGGGGTATCGCCCAGGTGCTCAAGGACGAAGGCTATGTCTGGGACTTCGAGGAAATCGAAACGACGCCCGCCCGGACGCTCCGCTTGCACATGAAATACGGCCCCAACGGCGAGCGGCTGATCACCAAGATTGACAGGATCAGCAAGCCGGGGCGGCGGATCTACCGCGGGTACAAGGAGCTCAAACCGATTCTGGGCGGCATGGGCATCCAGATTCTGAGCACGCCCCGAGGCATCGTCAGCGATCGCCGCGCTCGCGTCGAGAAGATCGGCGGCGAGGTTCTGGCAATGATCTATTGAGAGCTGTCCTGGAGCGGTCGACGGCCTCGACCGCGGCGCCTATTGAACAACAACAGCCACGAGGCCGCGTGGCCAGAAAGCCGCGGAGCAGTCGGGAAAGTATCCAGGGACAAGCTTGACCCCTATGGCCCGAGCCGGACTCGAACCCGCGTGACCCCGAATCCGTGAATCTAGCGAAGGAAGAATGAGCCATGTCGCGTATCGGTCGCAAGCCGGTGACAGTTCCGGCCAACGTAAAAGTCTCGATCGTCGATCAGACGATCCAGATCGAAGGCCCCAAGGGCAAGCTCAGCTTCTCCCATCGGCCCGAAATCACATTAAAATTCGACGAGGCGACGCGTCTGGTCGAGGTGAGCCGCCGCGATGACGAACGGCTCAGCCGATCGCTTCACGGACTGACGCGCAGCCTGGTGTCCAACATGGTTCAGGGCGTTTCCAGCGGATACACCCGCAAGCTCGAAATTGTCGGCGTCGGCTACCAGGCACAGCTCAAGAAAGCCAACACGCTGGCCCTCCAGGTCGGCTATGCCAACCAGATCGTGCTCGAAGCCCCTACCGGCGTGTCCGTGGCCGTGCCGGATCCTACCCACATAACCATCACCGGTGCGGATAAGCAGGCCGTCGGCCAGTTCGCCGCGATCGTTCGCGACGTAAGGCCGCCAGAACCGTACAAGGGGAAGGGAATTCGCTACGAAGGCGAAGCCGTCCGCCGCAAGGCCGGCAAGGCGTTCGGGTCCAAGTAATCACTCCGCCGCCGGCGCCCGGATCGGGTCTGGATCGGTCGGCGACCAATACAAGCCGTCTTTCTCTTGAATGTCGAGGAATGTCTCGTGGACACCGCCAACCATCACTTGCTGGTCCAAACCCGCCGCAGGCGCCGCCAGCATCGCGTCCGCAAGCGGCTATTCGGGACCGTAGAGCGTCCCCGCCTGGCCGTTTTTCGAAGTTCCAAGCATATTTACGCCCAGGTCATCAATGACCAGGCCGCCAAGACCCTGGTCTCGGCCAGTACAATGGACCCGGAGATCAAGGCCCAGCTCAAGTATGGCGGAAACAAGGCCGCCGCCGCGATTGTCGGCCGTGTCGTGGCCGAACGTGCCAAGAAGGCCGGTATTGACAAGATTTGCTTTGACCGCCGAAGCTACAAGTATCACGGTCGAGTTGAAGCCCTCGCCCAGGCAGCTCGCGACGCGGGTCTGCAGTTTTGACGACCCGGTGCCTGATCACGGATCGGCCGGGGACCATCGTACATTATTAGGGTAATTTGCCTTGCGGACGACGGTGGGATCTCCCAGGCCGTCGGGTTCATGAAGGAGATTGTCTGTGTCGACTGACAGTCGAGATCGAGATCGCGACCGTGGAGAGTGGGCCGAAAGCGTGGTTTCAATCCGCCGCTGCGCGGCCGTGGTCAAAGGCGGCCGACGCTTCAGCTTCAACGCTCTGGTCGTCGTCGGCAACGGCCGGGGACAGGTCGCCTGGGGATACGGCAAGGCCAACGAAGTTCCGCCGGCCGTCGAGAAGGGCGTCAAGGACGCCCACAAGCAGATGAACCGGGTCCAGCTCAAGGGCGGAACGATCCCCCACACGGTGATCGGCAAGTTCGGAGCCGCCCGGGTGCTGCTCATGCCGGCCGTGCCGGGGACGGGCGTCATCGCCGGCGGCGCGGTGCGGGCAGTGGTCGAGGCGGCCGGCATCAAGGACGTTCTGACCAAGAGCTTCGGCTCGAATAACAAGCTGAACCTCGTCAAGGCCGCCATCAATGCCTTGACCCAACTACGTACGAAGGAAGAGATAGCTCGCCTTCGGGGAGTCGCTCTCTAATGCAATTACACGACGTCCACCAGGGGGTTCATCGCCGCAAACTGCGCAAGCGCGTCGGCCGCGGCGTCGGCTCGGGCCACGGCAAGACCTCGTCCAAGGGGCACAAGGGCCACGCCTCGCGCCAGGGGTTCAAGCTCAATCCCATCTTCGAGGGCGGCCAGATGCCGCTCGCCCGGGCGTCCCCAAGCGAGGCTTCTTCAATGGAGCCTTCAAGAAGGAATACGCGATCGTCAATCTCGACGACCTCGAGACCTCCTTCGACGCCGGCGCGGTCGTCGACGAGGCGGCCCTCAGAGCCAAGGGGCTGGTCAAGGGTCACGATTTCGACGGAATCAAGATCCTCGGCAATGGTGCGGTGACCAAGACGCTGGACGTTCACGCCACCAAGTTCAGCGAGTCGGCCGCCGCGAAGATCGCCGCCGCCGGCGGCAAGACGGTCGCTGTTCCCTACTCCCGCCGGACCAAGGCGACGGCCGAGGCCTGATTGGCCTTCACCGAAGCTTCGGAAACGACCCTCGCTGGCGATCGCGACGCCTCCCCTGTCCTATTCATAGCGAGGGATTTCGAAGGTCAACGCAGAACTCGACGAGACTGGAAGCGGAGACGATCGCCGTGGACAAATTGCTCACTATCTTCAAGGTGCCTGAACTACGGCGGAAGATCCTCTTCACGGCCGTGCTCCTGGCCATCTACCGGATCGGCTTTTACGTGCCCCTGCCGATCGTCAACCAGGCCCAGTTGCGGAACTGGGAGGAACAACAAAACACCAACACGGCCGGCAGGCTGTTTGGCACAGTCGCCATGTTTGGCGGCACGTCGATCGGCATGAGCACGATCTTCGGCCTGGGAATCATGCCTTACATCTCCGCGTCGATCATCTTCCAGTTGCTGGGAAGCGTCGTTCCCTCGCTCGAGGCCATGATGAAGGAAGGAGAGAGCGGGCGAAAACGCATCAACGAATACACCCGCTACGCCACCGTCGGCCTCTGCGCGATCGAGAGCGCCTTCTGGGTTCAATACATGATGAGTCCACAGATGAACGTGGTACTTCCTCAGTACCGCGACTTCTGGCACGGACTGGTCTGCGTGTCGATCATGACGGCGGGCACGATCTTCC
The DNA here is from genome assembly GCA_963797295.1 of uncultured Planctomycetaceae bacterium. Classification (GTDB taxonomy): domain Bacteria; phylum Planctomycetota; class Planctomycetia; order Isosphaerales; family Isosphaeraceae; genus Aquisphaera. Next base: position 322,128 of record CAWCPP010000040.1, on the reverse strand, counting down.
TCATGTGGGTCGGCGAGCAGATCGACGAGTTCGGTATCGGCAACGGGATCAGCCTGCTCATCATGGCGGGCATCCTGGCCCGTGTCCCGGTCGCCATGAAAGGGCTCTGGGAAAACTCGACATCCAAGCTGACCCCGGAGCCCGGCAAGTACGGCATCATCACCATTATCTTGCTCCTGACACTGTTCATCGCGGTCGTGGTCGGGGTAATTGCGATTACCGAGAGCCAGCGTCGAATTCCGACCCAGTCGGCCAAGCACGTACGGGGCAGGCGGGTCTTCGGCGGATCGAAAACGCCGCTGCCGCTGAAGGTCAACCAGGCCGGCGTCATGCCGATCATCTTTGCCTCCAGCCTGCTGATCTTCCCGTCGTTCGTTCTCAATAGCCTGTCGCGGGCCACCGCCGGTATGCGTTCCGACGCCTGGACCTTCGGCTCGGTCATGGCCAGCTTCCTTCAGGAAATGGCCGACGCGTTCAAGCGCCAGAGCTATGTCTACACAGTTTGCTATATCATCTTGATTTACTTCTTCTGCTATTTCTGGACGGCAATCACGTTCAATCCCAAGGACATGGCCGACAACCTCAAGGATTACGGCAGCTTCATTCCGGGCTATCGGCCGGGCAGGCGCACCGCGGATTATCTTGAGAAGGTCATGCTCCGGATCACCTACGTGGGAGCCGCATTCCTGGCCCTGGTGGCAGTCATTCCCTCGCTGGTCCAGACCTCGCTGAACGTCGATTTCACCGTCGCCTCGTTCCTGGGCGGAACCGGGCTGCTGATCGTGATCAGCGTCTGTCTTGACCTGGTGCAGAAGATCGACAGCCATCTGGTGATGCGCAACTACCCGGGTCTGGTCAACCGGAAGTAACTAACCGCCGAGACACAAGCATGGGTGTGGGCCCTGGACCAATTCTCGCCCTGAGGGGAGAACTGTCTGCGCGGCCGGCAACCAATCTGGTACAGTATTGTCGTCACTTGCCAGTGGAACTGGCGAGGATCGAAAAGGAGCTTGAGCGACGTGTGTTCCCGTCGAGGCATGGTTCCCCGGCCGTCTTTCCCGTCTTTCCTGTCAGGCATGGGACGGAAAGGGGGGCCGCTACCGGGAGCACCCCGACCCGCGCCAAAGCTGAAAAGCCCGCGCGAAATCGCGCTGATGCGCGAAGCCGGTCGCGTGGTTGCCAAGGCACTTGACCGGGCGCGACAGCTCGCCGAGCCGGGAGTGACCACCGCCGATATGGAAGATGCGGTGGCCGCCGTGTTCCGCGAACACGATGCCCTTCCTTTGTTCCTGGGCTACCCGAGCACCGTCAAAGGCAAGCCTCCGTTCCCGGCCGTCATTTGCTCGAGCGTGAACCATCACGTCGTGCACGGCATTCCCAATCGCCGCCCGCTCAAGGCCGGCGATATCGTCTCGATCGATACCGGCTGCAAGATCGGTGGCTGGTGCGGTGACTCGGCCGTCACGCTCGCCATCGGCGAGATCTCGCCGGATGTCCAGAAACTGCTCGACGTCACCCTGGAATCGCTCAACCTGGCGATCCGGGCCATGGCACGCTGCCGCTACTGGTCGGAAGTCGCCAGCTTGATGGAACGCTATATCAAGAGCCAGGGCTTCTATGTGGTCGAGAAATTCGTCGGCCACGGCATCGGCCAGGAAATGCACGAGGAGCCGCAAGTTCCCAACTTCGTGAGCAAGCCGCTGCTCAAGAACGATATCAGGCTCGAGCCCGGGCTGGTCCTGGCGATCGAACCGATGGTCGCCATGGGAACCAAGGACGTGCGCACCCTCGAGGACGGCTGGACCGTCGAGACCAAGGACCGCCGCCCCAGCGCCCATTTCGAGCACACCGTGGCCATGACTCCCGACGGCCCCCGCGTGCTCACCTATCTTGAAGATGAGCCGGCAAGCCCCGCGACCACCTCAAACCCGATGCCGGAATCCGAACGGCCGATCCAGCCCGAGCCCGACACTCAGCCCTGACCTGAATCGGAACGACGCAGTTCGGCCGAGCAGCCTCATCTTGACTCCGTATTATGGAGTTATACACTTGCGCCGAAGGTTGTGCGGTCTTGAGGGCTGCGGATGTCGTCCAGCAATGCTCGAGCCAGGCTGCTCAACTTTGTATACATTGAGCCTTTTCAGCGGCTGTGGAACAAGCACGGTTTGACTGAAGCTGATCTGATCGGTCTCGAAAACGAGATCCTTAATGCGCCTTGTAAAGGAGACGAGATCCCGGGATCTGGCGGATTCAGGAAGATTCGATGGAGTCGCGAAGAGTCGAACAAAGGGAAGAGCGGTTCATACCGTGTGCTCTATCTCTATATGCAGGCCTATGCGACCGTATGTTTCGTTCTTGTGTTTGGGAAAAGCGACAAAGCGAACATCACCAAGGCCGACACGAATGCCCTGGCAAAATGTGCCGGTGGGCTGAAGGCGTGGGCTAAAGCGAGGCATGAAGAATGGCTTCGTCAAATGCGAGAACGTTGAGAATAAGGACCCGGGCCAAGAAAGTTCGGGAAGCGGAGGACGTGTCCCCCCTCATCGCGGAGGCCTGTGCTGGGATCGATGAACTCCTGGAAGCGACCGAAGCCGGCGAGTCCCTCAAGAACCTTTGCACGGTCCGGACTCGCAAACTCGAATTGAAACCCAGGGAATATGGACCCAAGGAGGTCCGGGCCGTCCGCAAGAAACTCAAGGCAAGCCAGGCACTTCTCGCGAAGTTCATGGGCGTAAACACACAAACCGTCAGTTCCTGGGAGCAAGGGAGTCGGAAGGTCCCGTCGATGGCCCGGCGCTACCTGGACGACCTCATTGACATTCCGTCGTTGTGGGCCACCAGGACGGGAAGCACCGGCAAGGTAAATTAGAGTCGCTGGGGCTCACCTCGAAGCCCGGTGAGAGAGCAGGTGCTCCTGCCGCCCTGAGGCACCAGGCATTGTGAACCTTGAGAGTCATCGTCGAGCGATGGCCGCGCGAGCCTCGGCGCACGCGGGGCAGGCGAGCCCGCCGTGGCGGGTGAGGCTCAGCTCGAACGTGGGATGATTGCACAGGGGGCAGGCGGTGGCTTCCACGTTCTCGACAAGGGGATCCCACACCCACTCGAGCTTGGTGGCAATCGCGGTCGGTTTCCTGGTCGGATTGCTCGCTGTCGTGCCGACGAGCAGCTTGGGCTGATAGATCTCCACCAGATTCAAAAGACGTAGGTGAACTCTCAACTGGCTCTTTTGACGCAACTCGGCCGTGCGGAGCTGTTCCTCCCGGGAGAGCGCTTCATGCCGGCTCTTGTAGCGCGTCGAGTCCTCGCCGCGGCTCTGGGTTCGACGCTCCTGCTCCTCGACCTCGGCTCGAAGGTCGCTGTAATAGCGCCCAATGCGTTCGAGCTGCCGGGCTAGCCGGTCTCCGAGCTCACGATGCCGGGTGTTGGCCAGAGCCGCGAGGGTCCGCAAGACGCGGTCGCGGGCGATCGGATAGGCGGAGGCCAGTCCCGGGTGCCGGGTCTCCGCCAGCGGCAGCACAGGCGCCTCGGCCAGTCGCCCACGATCGAGCAGGCGATCAAGGTGTCGAACCTGACGGCCGTAATGCAAGTCGATTGCCACGGGCAGGATCTCCTGCTCCTTCTGGTCGCTGACAAAAGTCGCCTCGAACCAGAAGGCGGCCTGGGGAAAGTACAGCGGCCGCACAGATTCAACCTCGAGCGTGAACCCCTGAGGCAGCGACACCGCCCGGCGCACCCGATCTTGCACGCCTGACGAGGAGAGGTTCAGACCGATCACATAGAGAATGACGCGGCGTCCGTGCTCCACGGCATCCGCCAGCAGTCGGTCAACCAGCGGAGTACCGCGGCTGGCAAGCTGTGCGCCGGGATGTTCAGGAATCGCCTCGGGATCAAAGGTGACTCGCACGACATTGGGCTCTCCATGTTTGTCCCGATCCGGCAGCATCAGGTCGTAGACCTGCGGCTCGACCTCTTCCCACATGCCGCCGGAGGCCTCCGCGTAATCGCGGAGAAACTGCTCCAGCGGGGAAACTGCTCCTCCGGTGGCGATGCCCTGGCTCGGTTCCATGGCTGGCAGGTTCCTCGATCACGAAAGTGCTCATTGATCGGGCGCGAAACGGTTGCCGAAAAGCTGGTCGTCCAGCGCGCGCTGTTCGAAGTAGGCACGCTTGGCTGCCAGCAGCCGGTCGCCAAGTGCGTCAATGCGCTGCGCGAAGTCTTCAGTGTCGGCCGATTCGGCCCAGAGATCAGCCACCACCTCCTGGAATTCGCGTTCCTCGTCGAGGTTGCCCAGAATCATGTCGACCTCGCCGATCACGAGCTCGAACATGTTGAGCTTTGCCTCCAGCAAGTGCAGCACGGCAGCTTCGACCGTGCCCGCGGCCACCAAGTTGAAGACGTGGACGTCGTGAATCTGGCCGATCCGGCTAAGCCGGCCGATCCGCTGCTCGATCTTCATCGGGTTCCACGGCAGGTCGAAGTTGCAAACGGCATGGGCAAACTGGAGGTTGCGCCCCTCGCTGCCGGCCTCGGTGCAGAGCAGCAGTCGCGCTGGCCCCCGAAACCGCTCGATCGCCGCCTCCTTCTCCAGCCGCGATAACCCTCCGTGAAAGACCGCGATGTCGTGACCCGCCGCTGCCAGTCGCACACGGAGCAGTTCCTGCGTGGCTCGGAACTGGGTGAAGATGACCATCTTGTCGCGGAACTCGCCGACGAGGTCGATCAAACGTCGAGCTTTGGTGTTCTCGTGCTGAGCCGAAGCCCGTTCAGCCAGGTCCTCGAGCCGATGACGTTCGGTTGCCCCCAGCTTGGGATGCTCGGCCATCTTCCCCAGCGTCCCGGCTGCCGCCTGGCTCGAGCTGCCCATCGCCATCTGCAACATCACCAGGGCCATCCGGCTCAAAGCCCCCGTCTCCTTGCTCGCTCGAAGATGACCGCGAACAAACTCGGTCACGTCGTGGTAGAGCGACTGCTCGGGAGGCGACAGCGGAATTCGCTCGGTCTTCGCCCACCGGCGCGTGAACTGGAGGCCTACAGTGCTCCGCCGATTCCGGATCATCACCTCGGACAGCAGCTCGTGAAGCTCGTTCACGTTTCGCGGGGTCAGCTTGTCACGCTTATCGACGAAATGGCGGAGGAACTGCCGCGACGTGCTCAGCAGTCCGGGCTCCAGCAACGTGACCAGGTTGTACAACTCCTCGAGATTGTTCTGTACGGGAGTCGCCGTGAGCAGCAGGATGAACTGCTTCTGGACCTCGCTGGCAAACTTCCATGTCTGGGTATTGCGATTGCGCAAGTGATGCGCCTCATCCACGATCACCATGTCCCATTTGCGGGCCTGGATCGCCGACCGGTGCGGTTCACGCTTGGCCGTGTGGATCGACGCGATCACGCGGTCGAATTCCGTCCAGGCCTTTGTCCCCCGCTCACGAAACTTCGGGTCATCATGGCTGATCAATTCGATGGCAAACTTCCGGCGCATTTCGCCTTGCCACTGCTCGATGAGCGACGGCGGTACCAGGACCAGGACCGAGCGAACCAGCCCCCGGATCATTAGCTCCGCGAGAACCAGGCCAGCCTCGATGGTCTTACCGAGGCCCACCTCGTCGCACAGCATGGCCCGGCCGCGAAACCGGCGCAAGACGGTCTTGACCGTGCGGATCTGATGCTCGAGCGGTTCGAGCTCGCGGACCAGGGGCAGGGCGATCAGCTTGTCGAACCCTGCCTGAGTCGCCAGCCGTGCGGCTTCCAGAGCCAGTTCAAAATCGCGCACTCCAGCCGAGAAGTTCGACTCGGACAGAACGACAGCTCTATCTTGCGAGTCGAACTCGATGCGCACTCCCTGCTCGGTTGTCTGCTCGCCGTCGCCCGGCGGAGCCAGGACGGGCTCGACGATCAAGCGAAACGTTCCCGGCTTCTGGTATTCAAGCCAAAATGCTGAGGCCGCATGGGCATCGCCGCGACGCAGGTCGGGAACGACGGCCGAATGCTCCACCGGGTTCAGCTCCACGTCCAGCAGCCTTCCCCTCGGATCCTCGATCTTCTCGATCGGAAACCCGTCGGGGCCAAGCAGCCTGGGGAGCTTGAGCCGTTCCGTCGAATCGACCGGGAATACCTCGAAGCGATCACCAGGCTGCAGGGCAGCCGGATTGGGAAGATGAAGCATGGTACGCGACCAGAGTGATGGAACCTGGTGAGCCTTGATTCTTCTCTAGAGCAGGAGCGGCCATTCTAGCACAATCAGTCAACCCCTGCGTGAAGCCCAAGTGCCGGTCCCTCGGACACGAGCTTCGCCAACTTCCCTGGTGTGGCTGCTTCGAAATCTACGGAATCCGGCTCGGGCTCACGTTGATATCCGATCGCGATAGGGAGCCGATGTCGATAAAGAATCAGAATCCGGAGCTTTGATCTTTGCCTGGGGGTTTCGGGGCGGCGGAGAAGGTTATGCCATCCTCCTCTTTGCAGTATTGGATGAACGACCGGATGCTACGCATGGTCGAAATCGAAACGCAGTGTGCTGCGCCCTCCTGCGGGCCTCCCATCATTGGCCCATTTACAAGCTTGGAGAAATTCCTGCACCGGTCTGGCGGCTTCGCTTGACGGAATCCTCTACAATCAGCTCAGAAGGATTCTCAGGCGAGCACCCTGGGCACCCTAGGAAGAAGGACAGATCGATGGTCGAACACGAACAGGAAAAACCGACTGCTCTACTCCAGTTGGGTGATCGTGTCAGGATCCGGCTCTCCGGAGGCTTGCGAGGGAAAATCGTCGAACTGCGCGGTCCCCTCGGGCCGGGGGGCGCCCAAGTCTACCGCGTCCTGGTTCGGCGCAAGCCGGAGCCCAAGTACATTGAGCTCAGAGAAGACCAACTCGAGTTGGTCCCCGCCAGGAGCTAATGACCATCAATTGTTGGCCAACTCTCGGTGCCCGTCGCGACTTCTCGACTGTGCCTAACGCGAAGTCGTCACATGCGCACCATCACCGACCCTTCGAGTTACCCGCGGGATCTTTGTCCCTGAGTTGTCTGTAAGGCTGCGTTTACTGGTCTGGCGTCTTGAGACTCCTGCCGGGTTGACTTATAACCCTGATGGGCTTTCCCCCATTTCCCGGCTCCAAGGAAAGGCGTCAACACGCACTTATGTCAAGAATTACGATTTGCCGACTGGCCATCGTTTTTGCAGGCCTCTCCACGGCGGGCCAGGCCCTGGCTCAGAGCCCGCGCATCGAGCAGATTCACGAGGGCAAGCACTGGACCTGGTTTGCCCGCAAGGACCAATTCCAGGCGCACAAGGCCGATATCGCGGCCCTGTATGACTATGCTGACAAAGCTTTCGACAAGCTCTGTGATTCCTGGGGACTCAGGCCTCCCAAGGAGAAGTACGCGTTGCTCGTGTGGCCGAATCGCGGCGGCGGCTTCGCAGCCGGGGACATCGGCGAGGCCCGGGCCATCACCGGCAAGGAAAGCCCGGGCATCGGCTGCTCCTACGACGCCTTCTCCGGCACCGCGCACGGGCTCAAGGCGTACTGGGCCCATATCCTGATCACACACGAGATGGTCAACCTGTTTACAGGCCAGGTGGTCAGCGGCGGCTGGCCCGTGGACTGGTGGGCCAATCACCGCAGCCCTTTCCCGCTGATGACGGCCGTCGAGATCGAGTACGCACTCGTGCCGCAAATGGCGGTGTTCCATGAGCGGCAGGGACGTGAAGACCCGCTGGTCGTCATGTTCCTGAGGCTCAAGGATCAGTTCGGCTGGGCGATCTTCCGCAAGGCGTTCCGGGCGGCCATCGATGACGGCATCCACTGGGACGCGCTCGGCGCCAATCCGTCCGCGCTCCGTACGGCTTATGTTGCTGCCTACCTCCAGATCGGCGCGCCCGAAGATATCAGTGGGATCCTGGGTCCGCTGGTGCCGGGGTACGATGGGCAGACCGTGCAAGACATTGTCAAAGCTCGTTCGCGCTGGTTGGCTCTTCCCGAGGGGTCATCCCGGCGCAAGGAGTTGCAACAGGCCTTCCTCAAAGGGGATTACCGGGCCGCCCTGAAGTAGCCGAGGACCCGGGGCGTCTCATTTCATCAAGAACCCTCGTTTCCGGAGTGCTCCGGTCAGCGCTTTCAGGGTCGGGGTCTCATCCTTCAGCTCGCGTGCGGCCTGCTCGGCCTTCTTCGTGGCTACTGGCTGGTGCAGGCCCCAGGTCTTGTACAGGTTCTGCAAGCCAGCTGCACTCACGCATCGAATGTCGATGGGTATTGATGGGCCGATCTCACCGGTGAACCAACGGATCACAGGTCTCGATCGTATGCGGTCCAGCAGACGGCCCCACGGCCCCGAAAAAAGTCGATGTACTCTTGCGATCGCTCCCGTATGTCGGTATATTAGCTCAATTCGGCCCGGGTTGTGACGATGCGTCATCACCCCTCCAAGGCAGATTTTCCGGCCACCGCCGGAGCCGAAATGGATTCTGAGACGACCTGAAAGGCCCGGGCATCGACCACTCATGCCAGTCGACCCTGGGGCGCGGTTGTGGTTCCGACTCGTTCGATCCACGACGGCCCGACAGCAGGGGAGCCGTCAGGGTTGTCAGCGAAGCCAGCCGAAGACTTGAGGAAAGCTGTCAGTGCCATGAAAGTGCGATCTAGTGTCAAGCGAATTTGCGAGAATTGCAAAATCGTTCGCCGGGCTGGTAAGGTCTATGTGATTTGCACCAATCCGCGCCACAAGCAAAGACAAGGTTAGACGGGAACGCGTCGACCGCGGAGCTTAATCCGCGAGCCGGCCAGGTGGTTTGACGACCCGGTTCATCAGCTTACAATCGTCAAGGTATCGATCGACGGAGACCGAAAGGGATGCCGCGTATTCTGGGTGTTGATATTCCCAACGACAAGCGCACGGTGATCTCGTTGCGCTACATTTACGGGATTGGTCCGTTCCTTTCCGAGCAGCTCTGCGTTCGGACCGGGATCGATCCCGACAAGCGAGCCCGCGACCTCACGGAAGACGACCTGGCCAAGCTCGCCTCGCTGCTCGACAACGAATACGTGGTGGAGGGCCAGCTCCGTCGCCAGGTTCAACAAAACATCGGCCGGCTCCGCGATATCGGTTGCTACCGCGGCCTTCGGCACCGTAAGGGCTTGCCGGTTCGAGGTCAACGCACGCGCACCAACGCCCGGACCCGGAAGGGCCCTCGGAAGACCGTGGCTGGAAAGAAGGGCGTCAAGGAGCTACGTTAATTGCGCCGATGCCGGGGCATGCTTGCGAACATTTCCCGGACCGCGGCCGCCGATTCTCCCGCCAAAGGAAGCTTCGCGGTGCTGGCCTTTTCCCAGTTTGCCGGGGAGTCCAACGCAATCTCACGGCATCCTGGCACGACGCGCAAGGCCAGGCTCGAGCCGCATGCGGGTCGAAACGACTCGCGGTATGATCGTGAACGAACCCAGAACGACCAGAATATTGAGCGGATCTGTTTGATTCAGGAGCATTGGAGCCGTGGCCAAGGCCAAAAAGCGGAAGACACGACGCAACGTCAGCAGGGCGGTCGTGCACATCAAGGCGACATTCAACAACACGACGGTGACGATCACCGACCCCAATGGCGATGCGTTGTGCTGGGCCTCGTCCGGCACCGTCGGATTTAAAGGTAGCCGCAAGAGCACCCCGTTCGCCGCGCAGCGGGCGGCGGAAACCGCGGCGGCTACGGCGACCAAATACGGAGTCAAGGAGGTCGAGGTCAAGGTCAAGGGGCCTGGCTCAGGACGTGAAAGCGCGATCACGGCCATTCAGGCCTCAGGACTGTCGATCAAGGCCATCGAGGACGTCACCCCGCTGCCACATAACGGCTGCCGGCCGCCCAAGAAACGCCGCGTCTGAGGACTCGAACCGTGGGACGGCAGCGCCGGCCTTGCCTCGGGGACACATCCCCTTGGCGGCAGGTTCCGGCGGTCATGGAGCCAACCTTGACCTCGCAGCCTGTGCTTGGATCTCCGACCCGACATCCCAACGGAATCAATGCTTGAGCGTCAATTCACGAATTCGATCCGACCGAGGAATGCAGATCAGCCATGGGACGTAATACTGGACCGGTTTGCCGGCTTTGCCGCCGCGAAGGAACCAAGCTGTTCCTCAAAGGGACGCGGTGCGATACCCCGAAATGCGCCGTGGACCGCCGCGAAGGTGTGCCGGGCATGCATCAGTATCGCCGGGGCAAGGCCAGCGAGTATGCCATCCGCCTCCGCGAGAAGCAAAAAGTCAAACGCTACTACGGGATCTTCGAGCGTCAGTTCCGCAAGTACTACGCGGAAGCCAATCGCCGGGCCGGCAACACGGGCGACGCCCTGATGTCGCTGCTCGAGCGGCGGCTCGATAACGTGGTCACCCGCCTCGGTTTTGCCGCCAGCCGGCCGCAGGCGCGGCAGCTTATCCGCCACGGACATATCCTCATCAACGGCCGGAAACTCGATATCCCCAGTTATCTGGTCTCCCCTGGCGACCAGATCCAGGTCAAGAACCGCGAGCACTCTCGCAGGATGGTCGCAAGTAATCTGGCTGAAGTTGCTCCGCCCGTGCCCGATTGGCTGGACCGGCTCAGCGCCGATCCGCCCGAAGGCCGGGTCACTCGCATGCCGTCCACCCAGGATATCTCGCTACCCGTGACACCGCAGTTGATCATCGAGTTGTTGAGCCGCTGAATCAGGGTTGGTCGAGCGATTATATAGGGGACATAGTGATGCGTATTCGTTGGCGCGGGCTCGAATTACCCAGCCGGGTGATCTGCAACCGCGAGACCTTGACCGACAGCTTTGGCGAGTTCCACGTCGAGCCTTTCGAGCGCGGCTTCGGGCACACCGTCGGCAACAGCCTGCGGCGTATCTTGCTCTCCAGCCTGGAGGGCAGCGCAATCACCAAGATCAAGATCCTGGGCGTGCAGCATGAGTTCTCGTCGATTCCGGGCATGGTCGACGACATCACCGACCTGGTGCTGAACGTCAAGCTTCTGGTGGTGAAGAATCATTCGGAGCACCCGAAAACCATTCGCATCGATCGCGATCGCCGGGGAGTCGTCACCGCCGCCGATATCTTGCACGATGAATCGGTCGAAATTATCAATGCCGACCATATTCTCTGCACCCTGACCGATGACGTCCCGTTTCACCTGGAGATGACGATCGAGAACGGTCGCGGTTACCGGACGGCGGCCGAAGGCCACACCGACGACCTCGAAATCGGCGTGATTCCGATCGACGCCAGCTTCAGCCCGGTGCAACGTGTCGAGTACCACGTCGAGAACACGCGCGTCGGCCAGCGAACCAACTACGACAAGCTGATCTTGCGACTCTGGACGACCGGAGTTCTGGGCCCAGAGATGGCCCTCGTCGAGGCCGCCAAGATTCTCCGCAAGCACCTCAATCCGTTCGTGCAGTACAACGAGCCGGGGCCGGGTCTCTCCACCGAATCAGGCCCCTATGACGGACACCAGCACATACCTCTGGACGCCGAGCTGGAACGCAAGCTGGACATGAGCCTGGCCGAGCTCGAACTCTCCGTCCGCGCGACCAACTGCCTGGAAAGCGAAGGCATCACGACGGTCCGGCACCTGGTCAGCCGCTCCGAAGATCAGCTTCTGAACGTGCGCAACTTCGGCGAGACCACGCTCAAGGAAGTTCGCGCTAAACTCCACGAGATCGGGCTGGACCTGGGTATGAATGTACCGGCCAAAGGCTGAGAATTGAGAACCGTGGCCAGTGGCCGATGGTCAGTGGCCCGTCCGGGGTGGCCAGTGGCCAGTGGCCAGTGGCCAGAGAATTCCGACCGCCTTTGCCCTTGTCTCTTCTTCTCTTCACTGGCTACTAACCACTGACCTCGGGCCACCAACCACTGGCCTCGGGCCACCAACCCCATAAGAAATCATGCGTCACCAGAAAGCCGGCCGAAAATTCAAACGATCACCGGAACACCGCCGGATGCTCCTGCGCAACCTGGCCACGGCGCTCTTGGAGCACGGCAAGATCAAGACCACGGTTCCCAAAGCCAAGGAAGTTCAGCCCTATGTCGAGAAGCTGATCACCCTGGCGAAGAACGGTTTTGAGCTCAACAATTTCCGTCGCTGCCTCGCGGTGCTGACGAGCAAATCGGTCGCCTACAAGCTCTTCCACGAAATCGGACCGCGGTACAAGAACAGGCCCGGCGGCTACACCCGCATCTACAAGCTGGCCCAGGTACGCCAGGGCGATGCCGCGGCGATGGCCGTCATCACGCTCCTCGGCGAACAAGAGCAAATCAAGGCGCCGACACGTCCGGCCGTCGTCGCCGCACCCAGCAGCAAGTAAACCGCGAACAGTGTGACCCGGTGTGAATTCACCCCGGGTCTCGCCCGTTCCTCATCCTGGGAGTGAAGCGTCGTGTCGGATTCTACCCAGGGCTCGCACTGCGTCTTCTGCAAGATCGTCCGGGGCGAGATTCCCTCGGCCCGCGTCCTCGAAACCGATCACGCGGTGGTCTTCCTCGACATCAACCCGCTCAATCCTGGTCACATTCTCATCGTCCCGCGCTCTCACCATCCTCATCTCGGAGAGCTGCCCGACGAGATTGCCGCCCATGCCGGCTCGCTGCTTCCCCGGCTCTGTCGGGCTGTCAAGGCCGCGTCGGGTGCCGAGGGGCTCAACGTGGTGATCAACAACGGCTCCGTCGCCGGTCAGACGATCGACCATTGCCACTGGCACATCATCCCCCGCTTCGCCCACGATACGATCCACTGGCCCTGGCCGCAAGGAAAGTACAGCGGCGACGAATTGAGCCGGATGAAAGCACGCATCGAGCAGGAACTCGATCAGACCTCTCACGCAAAATCCGAGGACTGAAAATGAACCTGCTCATCGAGACCGAGTGCGAAGACGACGGCCGCTGGATCGCGGAGATTCCTGAACTGCCCGGAGTGATGGTTTACGGGAAGACTCGAGAAGAGGCGATATCGCGGGTCCAGGCTCTTGCCCTTAGAGTGATTGCCGATCGACTGGAGCATGGCGAACTGGCGCCCGCGATCGACCAAATTTTCTCGGTTTCCGTATGAGCCAGTGGCGAGCTACCAAGGCGCGACAGGTCTTCTCAGCGCTACTGAAAATCGGCTGGAGACTGAAGCGCCATACCGGTGGCTCTCATCGAGTTCTCTCCCAGCCTGGCAATCCTGATTTCGTCTTCGCCTTCCACGACAATGATGAGATCGGCCCACGCATGCTCTCGAGGATCGCCAAGCGAACGGGGTTGAAGCCTGGGGATTTGTGAAGGAACGCGGACGACCGCTTGCCCACTCACGGTTTTCGTGTACCCGGCCGGGCATATGCAAGTGCCAGCAGCGAGTACGCTGTGACGAGGTTCGGATCCCCCTCCATGAATCGATCGGCGGAGTTGACCCAGCTTCCATCGGGCTGCTGCCGTTTCGCCAGGGCCGCGACCAGCTCGGCACGCCAGTCGTGCGACATCCCCGCGGCATCGGTGATGGTCGGAGTCTCCAGTACGGACATTGTCTTTGCAAAGGTGTGATAGTAGTAATACAGCCCCTGCTGCGCCAGGCCCGGGTTCTCTTCGAGTGAATAGTGGTGGGTGATGTAGGAGAGGGCGGCCTTGACCCGGGGATCCTCGCGAGATAGCCCGGCGTAGATCATGCTCTTGAGCCCGGCATAGGTCATGCTGGCGTAGGAGCGGAGACCGCCATTGGCCGCGTTGCCGGCCATGCTGCTGCCGCCTTGCGCGGCGGTGTAGATAAAGCCGCCGTCATTGATCTTCCCCGCCCAGGCCTGATCGTTGAACTCACTCTTCAGGTTCTGACACCGAGACACAAAAACGATTGCCTTCTGCAAGTTCGGGTCATTGGCCGGCAGCCCGGTGTCGCGCAGGGCTTCCATGAAGAACGCGGTGTTCGAGAGATCCGGCCGGCTATTGCTGCCGCCATAGCCCGCCCCGCCGTAAAACGCATCCTCGCGGCTCTTTCCTTCACTCTCGTCCCATTGCATCGACTTGAGAAAATCTTGACCGGCCTTGATCGCCCGGTCATAGCGGCCGTTGATGTTGGCCTGCTGGAACGCCACCAGCGCGATCGAGGTCGAATAATTGGCATGAGGGGCCTCGGACAGGCCCCCTTTGGGACCGATGAAGCCCTCGAGATACTTGAGGGCGCGGGTCGCCATGGGATCGCCCGGAGGCACCTCTCCCGAGCGCAATAAGGCCGTGACCACCAGTGCCGTGATCCCCGGCTCGCGCTGAGTTGACCAGCCGCCCTTGGCGTCCTGCCTGGGCCGGAGAAACTTCACGGCGCGGTCGATGATCTGCCCGACCGAGGACGTCCCTGACTGCTGACGAGCCCAGGAAAAGGCAGGGCGTCCGCCCAGGTAAGCCACCGATCCCAGCCCGACCAAGCTGCGGTCAAGGAATTGACGACGGGATGTCTTGTTGGGATGCATGATCGACGCTTTCTCCGGAGTGCTCGCCTCATGGTCGCTGAACCTTCTACGCGTTCATTCATTATAGCGGCCGGGCTACACCAATATCAGGGCTTTCAAGCGCTCAACCACGAGGCAATCACGCGAACGGCTTGAACTTCTGTTATCCTGGATCGGAGTAAGACCTTGAGCTACAAAAAAGAGAACGCGGAATCGCCTCAAGTTTGAGCGCTCATTCCCCTCTCTGCAGCGATCTCATGAGAACCGCGCAGAGTATTCCCTCTCCCATTCGCCGAGCCCACCATCATGAACAAGACTGCGATCCATGCCTCATTTGTATTCTGCCTGCTGTGGTCAAACTTGCTGATCGGAGCAGAGAGCGAGCCTGTCAAGCTCGCCGGTTCCGCACGGTTTGATCTCAGTGCAGGAGCCGGTGTGAGATCAATCGAGGATGGCCAGATCGTCGCGGGCAACGGTTCGATCCAGCGGCCGAACTGGCTTGCGGAAGACCAGCAATCCAAAGCCTTCACGGTGAACTTCCCGGTGAGCCGGCTGGGCTGGCGTGAGGTCAAGATCCGGTTCACGCCGGCAGGCAGTGGTGACGTGACCCTGACGCTCATGGGTCCCTGGGAACAGGCCTCGCAAGGTGTCGTCTACCGTCAGGAAGTTCTCTGGGATGCGTTTGTCGTGGATGGAGCAAGGCTGGCTGACGGCGGTTTTGAATCCAGGAACTCAGGCTGGCTGAGCGGCGGAGGCATCGTTGTCGGGCAGACGAGCGATGTGCCGGCCGTGAACGGGACGCATTATGCGAGAACGTGGCATAACCAGACGCTATCCGCCAAGCTTCAGGTCGACGCGGGGAAGCCCGTGTCGATTCGCGTGCACGCACGCGCCGTCCGGCCCGAGGGTTTCCGCGAGATGAAACAGATCACGCGCCATGACACCCCCGCGCATCAGGCCGCAAAGCGATTCCTCCGTGGCGCCAACCTGGGCAACGGGCTGGAGGTTCCTCCAGGACAGAACTGGGCGCTCCACTACACGCCCCAGGACATCCGCTACATCCGTGGCGAGGGGTTTGATCATGTCCGCATCCCGATCGGCTGGCATCACTACGCGGGCTCAGGGCCGAAGTACTTGCTCAAGCCTGAGATCTTCCGCAAGGTCGATGCCCTGGTGACCCCGGCGCTCGAAGCAGGCCTGAACGTGCTCATCAACATCCACCACTTTGATGAGTTCACCTCGAACCCCACCGGCACGACTTCCAAATTCCTCGCCATCTGGCGGCAGATTGCCGAGCATTACGCCAAGGCGCCCGCCGGCCTGGCGTTCGAGTTGCTGAACGAGCCGAAAGACGCGGCGACCACCGAGGTGGACAATCCGATCTTTGCTGAAGCCGTTCATCAGATTCGCAAGAGTAATCCTGATAGGACGATCGTCTATGGCCCCGGCCTCTGGAACGGCATCAGCGAACTGCCCAAGCTCTTGCTTCCTGATGACGACCTCAACCTGATCGCCACGGTGCATTGTTACGACCCGTTCCAGTTCACGCACCAGGGGGCCGATTGGGCGGGCGATTCTCCCGATCGCCGGGTGACGGGTATCATCTTCCCCGGACCGCCAGCGACCCCGCTTGTGCCCGACCCGCGGCTTCGGCTGACGTCCGGATTCCGGGACTGGATCAAAGCGTACAACAGCCGGCCGGCAGACTCGAACCCGAGCAGCCCGCGGGTCATGGAAGCCGCGGTTGCTCAGATCAGGGAGTGGTCCGACTATTACGGACGGCCGGTCTACCTGGGCGAGTTCGGCGCCTTCACCACGGCCGACCCCGCATCGCGAGCCCACTATTATCGCGCCTTCCGGGAGACGCTGGAGTCTGCCGGCATCGGCTGGGCCTTGTGGGACTGGAAAGCCGGGTTCCGCTACTGGAACGAGAAGACGAACCAGCCCGAGCCCGGCATGCGCGAGGCGCTGTTCGGGCGGAATGCGGCATCAACAGGCAGGTGACTCGATCAGTCGAGCTGCTCCGCCATGATAACTCCGAGCTCTTGCCCCTCATTGAGCTCGATCTCCCGGGCCAGCGTGATGACCACGCGCTGGCCTTCCTGGAGATGTGTGGCCTCGGCGGGTTGTCCGACGGCAGAGACCCGGACCTGACCGACACGAGTACCTTGCGGCACCTCAAACGCTAGTGTCTTGAGGCTCAGTTTGCCCCATTTGACTTCGACGGTCTGATGCTGACTTTTCCCTTCCCGCCGCTGTGAGATCGTGCCCCAGCCCTCGGCGGACGTGAACGGGGCTCGAAAGCTGTCGGGAGTCAACCGGGGAGCGTAGCCGAGGTGGCCTTTCGGGCCGTGGTACTCGAAGCCGCAGGCGGCGAGGAAGACGCCGTGGCTGGCCATTGCCCGGGCATAGTGGTCGGAGCATTCGACCTCGTTGTAGGGATTGCGACGGGCGGGATGGTAACGGTCGTGGATCATCCGCACGATCGCCATGCCTTCGGTGATCATCCCTTCCCAGAGCATCTGCGCGGCGACCGAGTACTCGAACCCGGTCCAGCACTCGTTGAAGTAGTACGCGAAGGCCGAGTTCGTACCCGTCGCCTTGTCGGCACCGCCCTTGGGAAAGGTCGTCACCAGCAAGCCCCCCTCGCCGGGCATGGCGTACCAGCGGCCTCCGGGGATGGCTTTGAACTTCTCGCGGTAGGGACCGACGTCGGGTGTGAAGTTGTACCTCCATAGCGCATGTCAGCGCCGAGCGCGCCTCAACCTCGGGAACGATCCTCGGCAGGCTGACCTGGAAGGCCATGCTCTGGCCGAGCATCTGGTCGCTGTGGCAACCGATGTTGGTATTGTTATGCTTGTAATCCGGCGGCTTGTGGATGAAATACTCGCCGTTGTACAGCCTGGCGACCAGGCTCTTCCGCCCGGCCTCGACGATCTTGCGGCAACGCTCGGCGAATGCCGCGTCGCCTTGCTCGCTGGCCATCGCCGCACCGGCCGCGGCGGCGGCAAGGTAAAGCGAGCTGATCCAGGCCATCGGCCCGAACCAGGCGGTGTCGAGCGTGTTCATCTGCTCTCCCTCGAGCAGGCCATCGGCATCACGATCCTGGCTCATGATGAATTCCAGCGATCGCTTGATCCGCGGCCAGATCCGCCGCAGGTACGCCGAATTGGGAGCCATCTGATGCTCGCGATAGGCCCGGATGATCGTGCCGCAAAAGCCGTCGTGAGCCACATGCCGATCGTTTTCCGCCCGGAAATCCATCGCGCCACTGTCGTGCCATGCCAGCCCGAAATCCACGCGTTCGCGGAGATCGCGCTCGATGGCCGGGAAAAGTCGGGCGACCGATTGGGCATATTGCCAGACGTGCTGACAGGTCCCGGGGCAGCAATCGACGCCTTCCCACCCCCAGTAGCGACCGTTGTCGAACGCGTGAAACGCCTGCGTTGCCAGGCAGTTTACCGGGGTCAGGGTGCGGTCGAGGAACCAGTAGGGAAATGTCGAATCGTACCAGTTCTCCTTCCAGAGCCGGGTCTGAGAAGAAAGCCGACGGAAATGCTTGGCCACGTAGGCGGCCACGGCGGCGGCACTGTCAAAACGGCTGATGTAATGCCGCTTCAGCTTCTCCATCTCGGTGATTGCCGCCATCTCACCGCTAACCTGGCTGTAGTAGGGGAACCACCAGGAAAGTACGAATGTGAACGTTGCGGATTCGCCCGGCTTGAGCGCCACCTTGCGTCCCAGCGCGCCGATCAGGCGCTGATCCATGGGCTTCAATTCCGATGGCGATCGGGAACTGTGGTTGGGAAACAATCGCCAAAGCTCCGCCACGTCGGCCGGCGGGGCTCCGATCACGTCGCTGATCGTGATCAGCTTTCCTTGATCGCTTCCAAGCAGGGTCAATGCCATCGAGCCATATCCCGGCACATCGCGCGGAGAATCGTGGACCGGGCGATCCGTGAAGACGATCTGATCGACCGTGGTGTGCCCCCAGCCTCCCGTGGCCTCGTCAACGATCTGGAGCCGAGCTTGCTTGCCCTGAAACTCACGAACATCGAAAGCCTCGCGACGCATCGATCCAACCCTGCGGCCCGCGGCGCGATGGACCACCTTGCCGTCGATGAGCAGATGCAGGCCCAGCTTGTTCGGGTCGGAGCCGCCGCCAATCCGGAATTGAATGAACTTACGATCGATCGTGAATTCAGGACTCGTGAGCGTTCCCTTATACTCATCGGCGTCTGCGGGGTTTTCCCCATGCCGCATCATGTGTGTATTGACGAATCCCCTCCCCTCGTAACCCGAGAGCGCGGTGTAGAAGCGCCGCTCGTCATCGTGATAGGGACGTTCGCCGAATGCCTTGCCCGCGGCCGTCCATCCGCCGTAATCCGCCCCCTCAAAGTCGGCAAAGACGATGTCGGGCCGGCCCGGAGACTCGTCGGCAACCCGTTCGATGGTGCTCAAGAGAGTGGTGCGGTCCTGCGTATCCTTGTCGAAAGAGTTTTGCCGTCGAAGGCTCAGCCCGCCGTCTCCAGTGCGGCAAACCGCATTCTCGAGCCAGCCGGACAGACTGACCTCCACGGGCGCCTGGCTCGTGTTCCTCACCTGGAAGGAGAGTACCGTCGCCGGCAGCGACGAGTCCTGCACATTGAGCGGAATGAATGGCGAGAACGCCTCGAGCGAGGCCTCCACGGGCAAGGCGTCTTCATGATATGTCACGCGGCCGATCGGGTACTCGCCGCGGAACGTGATGTCCTTGAATCCCCGGCGGTCGAGCACACGAATATAGACATCGTGAGCCTGCTTCACCTGGATCGCGAATCCTTGCTCGACGACCGGCTTGCGGTGCAGAGGATGCTCGTAGTGGGGACCGGCCCAGATCTTGCTTTCATAGTCGGTCGTTGTGGTTGAGGTGAAGATGTCCCAGTACCAGAGCCGGCCGTCACCGCCCAGGTAAAGCTGGCCGCACGCAATTCCGCCCACGGGCATGCCGATCCAGTTCAGCTCCGCGCCTCGGTAAACCTCCGGCTCGCCCCGCCTCGTTAGACGATCGATCCACTCGGGGTTGAGCTTCTTGTCGCGGGGCACGAGCAATTCAAAGTCTTTCTCCTCGAAAGGACCAGCCACGGCCGGCAAGCCTGCCAGCAAGACTCCCGCGGCGCCCAGGCCAGTCAACGTCAGGAAATCGCGCCGGCCGATGCTCAGCGGCTGGGGACCACAGCCGCACCGTGACGCTTCACAGGCTCCTCGAGAGTCTTGCCGTTCCATGAGCGATATCCTCCGAGCGGTTTGATCCAGTCGAACCTACCGAGGATATCACGCGGAAGGTTCTTGATCACCGACCCGGTCAGCGCCGGTTCCTATCAAGGACCTCGATCGCCCGCCGATCATTTTTGGCTTCGGGCCTGGAAGGCTCTTCCACCGGACCGCTGAAGACATCCAGGACGAGCATGCCGAAGCGGAACGGTTTGCCCCGTTCCATCGCTTCTAGATCGAGGTGGACCTGATAGCGATCGTAAGTGATCCGGTCACGCGTTTCGACGCTTGAGCTCGCGGTAAACCAGCCGTCCGCGGGCCAAGTACCGTCCTGAGCTATTTGCTGGAAGAGCGGTTTGACAATTTCAAACTGCCGCCTTGGAAGCTCGGGCTCGCCAACACGTCGCAGGTAAGTCTCGAAGGTCTGGAGGCCGGCGCGGACGGCTCTGCGGGCCTTGGGCTCAGTCAGCCAGTCGGCGATCTCGCTCTTCCCTTCCCGCTTGAGCTTGTCCTTGAGAATTCCCACGGCGTTTTCCAGAGTTGATGCTCCTGCATACCGCTGAGAATCGGGCAGCGAGGATGCACCCGTGGTGCCCGCCTCCTCTTGAAGAATGAAACCCCCCGGAGCAGAAGCATCCCAATGAAGATCCTGATCTCTTGAGAGAACCTCGCCCCCGTTGGGGGTGATCAAGCAGCTCAGCAGCCGGTCATCGATTCGCCTGTCCAGGAGCCGTACCAGCCCGTCGGCGAAGAGCGCGGCAAAACCACCTTGCATCGAGCCGCCTAGCTTCGGCATCGGCTGGTTCATCGCGAACCGAAGATCGTCGGGCTTCGTCCAGGGAACCGCCTCGGCTGCCTCGACAACCATCAGAGTGTTGCTGGTTCCATCCATGATTTCCGAGAGGCTAACCCCCCGCTTTTCGCGAAAAACGGTTCCAGGGAGATACTGGGACGGGATTTCATCCTTGCCCATATCCACGATCATCGAGCCGGCGGACTTGGTCAGTCCGCTGGCTTTCTCACGAGCCATCCCCCCGGCGCCCGCCACTTCAGTTCCCGCTGCACCCCCTGCTGACATCATTCCCATCATCCCCGCCATCCCTGCTCTCGCATCCAGACTCCCCTCAGAACGGACGAACCCGCGATAGGCAGTCGTGAATGGCCTACTCGACTCGCCGGGCGAAGCGTAGACGGCGGGCATCCGCTCGAGTAAAGCCTTGTTGTGGGGGCTATCCCAGGGTTCATCAAGACGGAACGCCTTGAACAACTCGACTTGTGACCGGCCGTCATAGTCCTCGAGGTAGGGAAGGAGCGCGACTCGCCAGCTCAGTAACGGCCTCGCGTCCTTACCGGAGATGGCGGCTGGTGGAAAGTGCCCTTCGGCGGCCTGGTAATTGTGCAGCGCCAGGCCGATTCGTTTCAGGTTGCCGAGGTGCCGGGCCCAGATTGCGTCCTCATCGCGTCTTGGACCCGGCGGGGTTGAAGTCGCTTTTCGATCGATCGGCGGCTGCGGCCGCGCCTCGACTTGCCGCCAGAGCAGACCCGCACCAAGTCCCACGGCGCTGGCCGACAGGACGGCAATTGCCGCCAATCTCAGCTTGCTTATCCACATGGCTTTCGAGACCTCCCGGGTCCACAAGGTGATCGCCGTGGAAGCGGAGCTGGCCAGCGAGAGACCGGCCCCAAGTCCCAGGGCGTACTGAACGGTTGAGTTGATCAGGGATGCAGGCGGTGCCGCCAGAGCTGGCTCACGTAGCATCACCAAACCGGCAAGTCCCAGGGACGGAGCGACGCCGCGCCGGACAAGCCGCGACCTCAGCCGCTCGCGCCCCGCGCCAGCCGGCTCTTCACGGTTCCCACCGGCCAGCCAAGCTGGGCGGCGGCCTTCTCATGAGTTACATCCTCGAGATCACAGAGCACGATCGGCGTGCGGAAGCGGTCGGGCAGCCGCCTGAGTTCCTCATCAAGGAGCCGCGCCAGTTCCAAATTCTCGCTTCCGCATGTATGCAGGACCCGTTGTTGACCCCCGGCGTAACGCTCTTCGTGCTTCCTCCGTCGTGATTCCGCGGCACGAGCACACAAGGCCACGCGGCCCGCCACGCCATGAAGCCAGCTCGCCACCGAATCCTTCTTGCGAACGGATTCGGCGTGCTGCACCAGGACGAGAAACGTGGACTGGAAGGCATCCTGAGCATGGTCCGCATCGTTCAGAACCCGGTGGCAAACCCGCCAGACCATTGGCCCATGCCGTATTACCAGCTCTGTGAAAGCCGCTTCGGCGCTATCCTTGGTGCCGCTCACGAACTTTTCCAGAAGTTGCCCGTCGGTCAGATTTCCGATCGCGCCAAACTGGAACAAGGAACGGATCTCTTGAAGGGCGGACGCATGCCCGTTTTCCTGTCTCGCCATGCTTCCACCTCCCCGCAACACGTAGCCGTTTGATGTGCAGAACAAGAGGTAGTGTAACGAGAGCGAAAAAGCGTTCCGAGTTTCTTCACTCAGCGACCAAGAGCGAAGCAAATGGATTGTCCAAAACTCCTCTCTTGCGTTGACGAACTGACAGGCCGGCGCATACCAACCCGAAGCGTCAGCGAGGGGTTACCCATTTCCCCGCATGGATTTGTGTCGACCCTCGCTGACGCTTCGGGCTAGTATGAACGGCCCGCCAAGTGTCAAGCGAGACAAGTCCACGTTGACCCCACTTTGGGACGATGCCAAGCAAATCGAATAACCCGATAAACTAGGTAAGCCAGAAGCATTAGTGGATCTGAATTCGACTAAGAATAGGATTGTTTTGCAAAAGTAAAACAGAGTGTCTCGAGATTGGCGATGACAAACCGGCGAATCCCCGTATGATTCGCCGCGAGTCCTTCCTCGATCGAAGGACTGCGGGACCATGGTCGGTTCCGCTCGAAGCAGACAGTCGCCCAGGGAGGGGAGATGCGGAGCTTCCAACCAGCCCACCACCTCCACTCTCCGCGAGCGGCCGTGGCCCGGACGATCTGGCCGCTGGTCTTGGCTTTGCCGGTTGTCCTGGGTGGCTGTGCATCGGTCGTGATCCACGATCGGCCGGTCCTTGACCACACTTCGCTCGAAGTCCCATCCGCAGCCACGCCCCCTCCGGCCGAATCGTTCGCGCTGGTGCAAGCCGGCGTGGCGCTCGACAAGAAGCATCCCGAGTGGGCGATCACCTATTACCGCGACGCTGCCCTGAAGGCGCTGCCGTACCTGCAAAACGAGCAGCTTTCACAACGGCTTGACATCGATACGGCCTCGGGAGCCCAGGGAATCTATCGACGCGCCATTGAATACATGCTGGAGACGAGCCATCGGCAAGCGATGGTCGAGGGCATTTCCTGGACCGAGTTGCTGGCGCGGGCGGGAGTTGGCGTGCGAGGTCGAGTTGGGTTGTACGAAGCGTCAAACTGGGAAGAGGCTTTGCCGACCCGCCGGTTCGAGGTTGAAGGCTTCCGCCATGAGTCGGGTCGGGGAGGTGTCGGTGCGCCGGTGGTCACGTTCCTCACCCGATCCGGAAAGTGGGGTGAGCCCGCAACCGAGACCACCGGAGCAATCGTCGAGCCATGCGAGGCTCACTTTCCGAAGACGCTTTACCGCGCCGCCTCGGCGACGCTCAGGCCGGGATCCGGTCCCGGAGAGCCGCCTGCGGTCCTTGAGTTCCACGACCCCATTCGCGAACCGGCCATGAGCTGGCAGGCCGTACCGAACGGCACCGCTCTACCGCTTGCTTATGATATGACCGTTCCGCTGGCCCGCCAGTTCCACGTTGCCAACCTGAACCTGCTGGGCGCGCTCGGTGTTCTCTTCCCATCGGAATACAACGGTCGGACCGGGATCTTCATGCTGGATCCCTACGAGCCGGGCAAGATCCCGGTGGTATTCGTGCACGGGCTCATGTCCAGTCCCGAGGCCTGGGACAACGCCATGAACGACTTGCGTGGAGATCCCGAGCTTCGCAAGCGGTACCAGTTCTGGATGTTTTTCTACTCTACGGGAAATCCGATCCTGGCCTCCGGAGCGCGGTTTCGCAAGTCTCTGCGAGAGCTGCGCACCCGGCTTGATCCCGAAGCCAAGGACCCGGCCTTCGATCGCATGGTCCTGATCGGTCACAGCATGGGCGGCTTGCTTTCGCGGCTGGCGATCAGCAATAGCGGGCAAGCTCTCTGGAACACCGCTTCCAGAGTCCCACCCGAACAGATTGAAATGGATCCGCAATTAAAGGAACTGATGGTCCAGGCCCTGATCTTCGAACCGGTCCCCATGGTCAGCAGGGTGATCTTCGTTTCGACGCCACACCACGGCAGCCCCTTGGGAGACGAGTTCGTCGGACGGCTGGCCTCGAGCATGATTCGCGTGCCCAGCGATATCTTGCAAATTCGCAAGACGCTGGCCAAGTACAACGGCCAGGTGACAATGTCCGAAGCTTTCCGGGGCAGCCGCTACGCGACCAGCGTGGCCCAACTGGGAACCGGCAACCCCGTACTCCAGTCAATCAACCAGTTGCCGATGAGCGAGGCGGTTCCCTATCACTCGATCATTGGCTTCAACGGCAAGGAGGCGCTTCCGGCGGGAGGCGATGGCGTGGTCCCGTACACCAGTGCTCACGTCGACGGAGCACTCTCCGAGCTGATCGTTTCGAGCGACCATTCCGCCGAGGAAAACGATACGGCCATCCAGGAGATGCGGCGAATTCTCACCGTCCACTACAACGAATATGCACTTCAGCGGCAGGCGCGAAAGCAAGGCACGACGCCATCTGTTCGGGTCACTCGCCCACAAGGACAAACTCCCATCCGATATGCGCTCACACCGCCGCCCGATCAGCCCGGCGACAAGCGCGTCGCCGCCAAGACGGCTCCTCCCGATCTCCGGATCATCCGGTAGATCACAAAGAATCGATGCAGCCCCTGCTTTCGTTGATCTTTCCCGCAATCCGAGCCGATAGAAGAGAAAGACCGGGGAATTCCCTGGCTGAGCCAGTATTTCATGAACGATATTGGGGTTCAGATCGATCGGCACGCGGAGAAGGAGTTTCCGTCCTATGCGCAAGAGGCTCAAAGCGACTCCCCGGCTGGAAGACATGGAAGAACGAGTCGTGCCGAGCTTTCTCGGTATCAGTGAGCCCCATTGGGTCACGACGGAAATTCATAGCATCGGTAACGCGATCGGCAGCTATACCAAGAGTGCCAAGAATTATCTGGAGACCTTGAACCAGCAACGGTCCGGCCAGCCGAAACCGGTCCACTGGCCCACCAAACATGCCACTGCGACTCACACCAGTAACACCTTGTTCGGTATCCCCTGGCTCAAGATCTAAAATCGGCCGAGCGACTTCCGCACCGGCCCCGCGAACTCAATTCTCGCTCTTCTCCACCCTCATCAACTCACGTTGACCGATCTCTCGGAAACCGGTACAAACCCGGTCGGATCGCACTTCCGCGCCGATCCTGCCGAGGGCAGGCCAGGACGGTTTGTTCGCTGCCAGTCACGCAGTGCCGCGCCTGGTTTTGATCGGCGAATCATGCATCGCACAGGGTCTGCCCGGGATCCATGTTCATAAGGAGTCGGGTCACCGTGAGAATGTTTTCCCGGTCAATGATCGTCGTTCTCTCCGTCCTCACTCTGGTCATCGGTCCGGCGAAACTTGCCCGCGCCCAGAGAGACCCGGAAATCACCGTCGGGAAATCGCTGCAGGCGCTCAGCGAGGTCACACGCGACCCGAAGACGGGCATGCCTCGCAAGGTATTGCGAAACGCACAGGGGATCGCGATCATTCCGGACATGTTCAAGATGAGCTTCATCTTCGGCGCCCGGTTCGGGCGTGGGGTGCTGCTGGTTCGGCAGCCGGACGGAACCTGGAGCAACCCCGTCTTCATTCAGCTCCTGGGAGGCAGCTTCGGAGCCCAGGCGGGTGCCCAGTCCACAGATCTGGTCCTGGTCTTCCAGAGCCAGAAGGGCCTCGATCGGTTCCTCAAGGGCAAGGGCAAGCTCACGCTGGGCGTGGATGCCGGAATCGCGGCCGGTCAGGTCGGCAAACGATTCGAGGCCAGCACCGACGCGGGACTGAAGGCGGAGATCCTTTCCTACTCGAATTCCCAGGGAATCTTCGCCGGTGTCTCCGCCGAGGGCGGCACTCTCCAGATCGATGGGAAAGCGAACACATTTTACTACAACCAGCCCGTCTCCCCGGGTGCGATTCTCGCAATCAACAGCTCGCTGGCCGTTCCGGCCTCGACCCTCTCGCTCCAGCAATTGCTCGCGGAGAAGACCGCCTGGCCCGAACGCGTCGTCAAGGCCGGCCGCCCCAGAAATGCGCCTGTCGTCGTCGACGGCGATAGCTCTCGCTTCGATGAGCCGGACGGAATCGAGATCGAGGGAGCCATCCGCCGCGACACTCTTCCCGACCCCGCCTCACCGCGGCCCCGCGCTCCCGTTCGGAGCGATGTCCGACCGCGAGCCGAACCGGCCGACGACGACCTCGACGCCATTCCACCGCCGACCAGCCGGAACAAGACTCCAGGGCAGACCAAACCCCAACAGCCCAACGATGAGGACCTGCCCGAAGCCATGCCCGGCCCACCCCCCTCCGGCAGCAGGCCCGCGAGCAAGCCGCGGCCGAGGAAGCCCGCCGATGATGAAGACGAGGTACCGGACCTTACTCCTCCGGAAGCCCGCTTGTGAGCCGGGTCAATTTGCTACAATATGCTACGGTTTCCGGGCCTGGTGCAATCTCGGCGATGCCGTCTTCTAAGCATAAGTTTATATGCATAATCGCTTTACGTCGATTCTTGATTTAGCTTGCCGGAGCCCAGAATCGGGAACAACCGTATTGGCGTGAGGGACTTACGCCGTTCGAGGCCGAGTAGCTAGTTCCCGCGGAGTTTCCCTTCCCCGCCCATGCTCGGCAGGGATGAGAGCGGCGAAGATTGACAACCTGGCACCTGGCGTCCGGAGCATGGATCAGAGCCAGTGGCGTCGCTGCGCAGCGAGTTCCTTGCACCCGAAGTCGTGACAGCCCGACCGGGCCGGATAAGAGTGCGAAGGCACATGTACACATGATCATACATTTGTCAAGCCCACCCAGGTAGACCCCGCCACCATTTGCATGCGCTCAAGCATCTGGAAGTTCCGATTGATCCGCGATCAGTCTGGCCAGAGCGGCGACGGCGTCTTCGGCGTCACAACCCTCGGCTTCGAGAGCAAGCGTCGTACCTTGCTCGGCGGCAAGCGTCAGCAGGCCCAGGATGCTCCGGCCGTCGGCGATGATCCCCTTGCAACAGACCTTGACATCCGACTGGAACGCATTCGCCAGTTCCACAAACTTGTTGGCGACTCTTAAATGAAGACCAAAAACATTGTTCACGTCCACATTTCTACGGGCGACATGGGAATTCTTTGCCATCAAACTTGACTCCGCTTGGTCGCGTCCCTGATCCTGTTCCTGTCAATCGAAAAGATTCCTGCTCTGCTCAACCTACCTGAGGTAACGGGAATTCGTTTTTCATGCGGCCTCGACGACAATCGCGCGGTTGCTGGAACTCATGAACAGGTCCGGTCGGCCGGGCGACCGCTCATGCGCGACTAGCGCGGTCTTGCCATGCGGACAAGCACGTGTCCTCCATGAACGCAAATGTCGATGTCGTCAAAGGTGAGGGGGAGCGCGATATCAAAGTATGCGTACTCTCTGTCTTGGTCAGCATCAATCTTGCAGTGCTGGTCGGCAAGTTCGTTGCCGAGATGGCGAAGAAAGCGCCCGAGATTCTCTCGCTCCCGGTTGAGAACTCCGTCCTGCGTGTCCGATCCATTGAGAAATTTCGACGGCTTCGCGGACATGGCGTGGCTCCTTTGTGACCGTGAATGCCGAGCACCTGACCCGGGAGAGGGGATCGAGAGACTTGATCCGGAACCGTGTTCTTGGGATTCGAGCTCCCCGTCGTGAAAGTCGTGGGTGATGCCGACTTCGGCTCAGGCCAAGCCGACACGAGGAGAGGATCTCTCTAATTTAAGAAAAAACTTATGACTTGTTAAGAAAAAACCAGTGAAAACATCGAGAAGCTATGTCTAACATTATTTAATAAAACATTGTCCAAGAAAGCTGCACGACGAAGTAGGCTGACCTGATCGTAAAGCCCGGGGAAAGGGAGCACCTCATCGGATTTGGCGGCGGTGCGCCTGGCACCGGCTCCGTGTATCATCCTTCGGCGAGGCAGGCCATGAACCAGCCCGGTGGTGGAACTTCCTGGATCATCCCCCAGGGGAGCCGGATGGACGGCCTGGCGTGAAGGTGACCGTGGTCGATCTGCTGGAGCAGGGGACGCAAAAGCGACATCACTGATATCGGAGCCTCCAGAGGGCGGTGATGATTATAGTGTACTATATAAGGATATCTTGCAAAATACAAATAAGGCCACCCACTTACAAATGGGGCCATCCATGATTTCCCGAACTCCGTTTGCGCCCATCTGCCGCGAGCAAAGAAAAAAACTGAAACCGTATCCCTTCGGTAGTATTGTCTGCGATGCAAGCTCAGCATGAAGACTGGCGGATCGATAGCGTTGGATTCTCCTGGAAGAATTGACTTGATGCCCCTCACCTTCGACCCACTCCTGCTCGATGTATGTTACGATGTAGTCGTCCGGTTCAAGGGCCACGGCAGCTACGGCGGAGAACAAGGGGCACTCAAGGCATTAGCAAGGCGCACGGGCTTCTCTGCGAACCAATGTCGCGAAGCCTTCGATGTGCTTTGCGGAGTCTACGATCGGGCAGTCGAGGCGATCACGCGGCACAGGAAGGCCGCGGATCGGCCCGCCGAAGAGACGCGATATGCCGCCCCCGATGACATCGACTTCGACGCCTGCATGAAAGAGATCGACGAGATCCAGCCGGGTTCGGCGATGTCTCAGAAGGGACAGATCCTGAACTGGGTCATCTTCTGGCACTATCTGAAGTAGACGGGAAACCGTACAACGAAAAGTCGGCCTCTGATTTTCCGGCCGCGAGCGGGTAAGTGGCGACTTAGCAGGGCAGATCGCCATGCGATACTTCGCGCACATCAGCCACAAGGGAAAATCAACGGCGAAGTACCCGGTTTGATCGGCATTCTCGAAGCGCTAGACAATTTCATGCGGATCGGTGAAGCATCTTGCCGGATCTGGGATGAGAACTGGCTCGAGGTCTGGACGTTGCGGATCGGCAAGGAAGAGATTTTGGGCCGTTGGATCATCGTTGATCGGGGTTCAGGCTATCGCAGTGAAAACGACCACCGCCCCCTCGGGGTTGCTGGCCGTGGCTGTTTCCAGGGTCACCACCTACGCACGGCTCAAGTCAAGGTTTGGGGTCCGGTCGCAACTCGACGCTCCCGTCAGGGCGATGAATCGCCACGCCCCACCGGCGTACTATGGTCCGAGGCCACATCGACGTTGATTCGGTGACCTCATACTCACCATGAGGAACCGTCTTGATGATGTGGACCAGACCTTCCGGCTCGCTGGCCGCAGCGGAGCCTCTGCCGATCCGAATATGGTACATAGGCATGAGAAAACGCGGGAAGGTTAAGTCGGAGTGGACTTTGGTTGGTCAGCTTAGACTCTCTTTTGATCATAAGCAAGAATGATGCCGCCAATTCCCGCAATTGCCCTCAAACGCACGGAGCCGAGAACCCGACCGATGCACAGCGGTATCGCTGATCGCCCCGCCAGGACCTTTCTGGTGCGTCAGATTCGGGCTGCCGCCCCGCAGCCAGCCACGAAAGCCATCGGCACACATGACGCACAGGTCCAGACCATCGGCCAGAGCAGCCTCTGCGACCCTCGCAACGGCCAGTTCGCCACGGGTTGCCGTCAGAACGGAGCGGTTCCCGGTAATGATGCTCTTGATCGTCCGCCGGGGTAAATTGAACTGACACCGATTGACGGGAATGCCAAATAAGGTGCTAGACAATGAGTGGCACTGATCGACTCCCTGATCGACTCCGGTGATCCGATCACGGTCCACGCGCCGCTGCCCGTTGATCCACAAGGCCTCCGGTGTTTCATCCTCGAATCGCTCGACGTCTCCCTGTCGAGCTCGATAGCCTTGGCTGAAGCGGAGAGCGAGGAATCGACGATGACCATTCGGGCTGATCACGGCCGTCTCGGACTCTCTCACGCCACAAAACGACCACCATTCCGTGCGGCGAACTTCTTTTATGTCGTATGGTTAGAGTAGCAGAGTACGAATCCTTGCGAATGCTGTCCCGTGCGTTCTGAGTGCGAAGCAAGCCCCGTTGCCCCACCAAGAATGGGTGGCCGACCACCAGCACTAGTGGCGTCGCAGCCACGCCAAACTTGCCACGATGAACTGGAGCCATGTGCGATGAGTGAGCATAATGAATTCGTCGTTCTGGTCGGCCGGATGCGGCATTTCCAGCGGCGCTGGGCCAGGTACCACAACCAGGCCGATCTTGCCGAAAGCCAAACGCTTGAGAGGCAGGTCGACCACCAGCTCGAGCGGGACACCGGGATGACCCATCCGCTGCCCGTAGGTCAAGAAATGGTCGCGGAGTGGATGTTCATCGACGAGACGTAACAATGCGATGGGTGACCTGGCGACCAGGTAAAGAGCGATCCGCCGGCCCATAGACGCACGACAACCACCGAACGTCCGGCCCTATCGACCGAGATCCCGATCGCCGCACCTCGGGATTGACCGTTTTCACAGACCTGGCCAGCCGCGGGATGGATCGGGCTCTGACGGCCCGGCGTTCGATCGTCATCCGAGAGCTGAACTCGCTTCTTGACACGCAGCAGCCCGGCGAGCTTGTCTGCCAGCTCGGGCGGGAACCAGGCCTGAATCTCGGTCACGCACGTGCTTCAAAACCGGACCCGGACTTTCATCGTTTTCTTCCGGGCAATCGGCGACCGAGCCGAGTCACTGTTGAGAAACGTTGTGATGGCGGCGTGCCGGTCGTCGAGCTGTTTGATATCGGGCGAAAGGGGCGGGCCATCCAGCTTCGCCTTTTCAGGCCAAATGCCCTATGCGGAAACGCTTGTCGATGCGGACATGAGCTGCCCCGGGGTGCCGAGGTGGACGGCCCCAGATCGCCCAAGAAAATAGGGACCGCGTGTCCGGTAGAAAGCAAGATTTGTGACTGGCCCCAAATGTCCCAATCGGACCAGGGTTTCGTGCCAAGGTTCCGCCAGCAGCTCGAGGTTGACCGTCGCCGTGCCCGTACCGGGTTCGATCTTTCTGTCGGATGCCTTGAAGCCCGGTGCCAAGACGAGGGCACGGATCGCGTGTGTCGACCACGGGAGCTTGACCAGATCGGCACGGTATCGGCCTTGAGCATCCGTCGTCACCGTCGCTCCCTCCCCATGCTGGCCGAAGAGGACCTTCGCACTCTCGACCGGCTTGCTCCCAGCCGCGACGATGTTTCCCTCGACAATTCGACCGCTCGCCTTACTTCCCTTCGGCTCGTTGGTCTGGGCTTCCGCGATGCCGACCGCGAATCCGAGTAGAATGAATAGAGCACGTTTAATCACCGGTCACCTCCCGTCAATATTTCGTGCTTGCCCCCCGTATCGTTCATTAGTGCCTCAAACGGCACGAAGCTATCCATCCGTTTTGTGGAAGTCAGAGACTGACGGATTCAGCGAACTCCGGCATTCGCCCTTGGAGCACGGCTGATCTCGGAGCTTGTCTACTTCATCTATATACAAAGACATGCACTTCGCCCGCGGTTCCAACATACCTTCAGGTCGTTCCGGTGCGACGGCTCGCTTCGGGAACGCACACCCGGATCGACTTCTCAAGGGAAGGCTCGGCGGGCGACTCTTGATCTGCCGCGAACAAAAAAGGATAAAGAAGAGGACGACGAGGCAGTGGTCAGCCACCCGAGCGCACGTGCCCATTCCTGGAGCGAATCCCAGGAATCCACCAGGATCAGGAGGCTCGATGCCATGTCTGCACCAGACGAGGGAAGCTCGACGACCGTGTTGCTGGAGATGAAGCCCGGCTGGATCTATGTGAAGATCGTCGAGCCCAGGCCAGAGCCAGACCAAACCGAACTGCTGCTCCGGCGAGCCATTGAACGCTGGTTTCACACGCATCCGAAGTTCGTGATTGACAAGACGCAAACTGTCACCGAGCAGGGCACATTGCAAGGAATCAACGTCTGGTATCACGACGTCGAGCAGCAGCCGGTGAGTGGTCCCGAGCCTTCACGTCAGCCGTTCTCGCTCGCTTTCGAGGTGCACGACCAGATCCACCGGCAGTTGCCCAAGGAACGCATCGAGGCGATCGTCGAAGAAGCTCTGCAGATTTGCCGTTCCCGCGAGGAATGGCGCGGCATGCTGATCGTGATCAACCCCGGTGGCATTGCCGTGATTCTCGACAAGCAGGCGAACCGGGGAGTGGTGCTGCCGGTCGAGCTGGTTTATCCGGCCCTTGAAAAGCCGATACGACAACGAGTGGAAACCTGGCTGCAAGCACCGCCGACTCGTCGGCATGTGGTCCAGATCGACGGAAGCTGGTTCACGCCCCGGAAGACCGAACCGATCAAGGGCCAGATCGTGGAGTCCGATTTGCGGTCCACCAACATGACCTACGACACTGGACCGAACCCGGGGGAATGAGTCGGTGTGATGATCCCAAGGAGAAACTGCGCCGCGCACTGGCTCTGACACCTGAAAACCCTCCTGGTGGTGGTTGCGGAAAGATAGCGATCAGTCCCGCCGAGGCCGCCGCCCGCGGTCGAGAAGGTCCGAGAGGGGAAGGACGAAGCCCGGCAGAACCGCACCGTCGTCGAGCGCCTGGTCCGCACGGACGAGGACTGACTTCTCGATGGTCGAAAAGACGCGAGCCGTGCGTTTCCTGGGATCGATCAGCCAGACCAGGAGGACGCCGGCGTCGAAGTATTCTCGCACCTTGCGGGCCATCTCCAGCTTGGTGTTTCCCTCGCTGAGCACTTCGACGGCCAGGTCCGGTGCCAGGTCGGGGATCGGCTCTCGGGGGCTTTCACGGCCAGGCAGCCTGTCCCAGGTGATGAACGACAGATCGGGAATCCGCACCAGGCCAGGAGCGATCCGCATCATGCCGTCGGCTCCAACGCAGATTCCCAGGTCGTTCTGATCGAGGTAAGACATGACCGGATGTAGGAGCTCGACGGCCAGTCGCGACTCCTCGAACCCCATCGCTTTCTCCACCAATGTGCCGTCAACCAGCTCGCAGAGACGGTTCTCTCGCTGCCTCGGCCTCGATGACATCCTTCTCCGTGGCGGTCCCTGGCGCAGGGTGAAACCAGATCCGCTCCAGGGGGATCCCACCCAGCCGCCGCCGCAGGTCGGCCAGGGTCTTGATCTCGGCAGGAGCGATTGTCGCTTGAGACATGAGGGCTTCCCCGCGATTGCGGAACCTTCGATGGATCTCGACGTCATTGTGACGCCTCGCGGTTTACCCGGCAAGGGAGGGCGGCGCGGTCTGACGCCTCATCGATTCGAGGGCATCGAGCTCGATGAGGCGGAGACCTGGACGAAGCGACGCATTATCGGCTTCCGAGATCTCGGTATGCCGGCTGATCGATCCTCCAGGCCGACTTGATCAACTCAGGGACGACTCCAAAGGTGGCCCGGTTGTCTGCCCACTGGAGGATGTCGGCACGCTTCGCCGCATCTCCGGAGCACCGTCTTGTATCAATGAAAGTCCAGCGAATGAGAACAGCCCAGCGACATTTGCGATAAGCTGGACTCCATGAACAGGCACGAGGTTGCGCAGGGCAACCCGTGGACCGTCCCGGTGACCGCTGAGGAAAATCATGCCATCCATCGAGAAAGCGTTGCAGATCGCCGCCCGAGCCCACGAAGGGCAGCAAGACAAGCACGGCCAGCCGTACATCCTCCACCCGCTCCGGGTGATGAACGCCGTGGACGATGAAACGGCGAAGGTCGTGGCCGTGCTCCACGACGTGGTCGAGGATACGTCGGTCACGGCCGAAGACCTCCGGCGCGAGGGTTTCGACGAGGCTGTCCTCGCAGCCGTGGAATGCCTGACCCACCGCCACGGCGAGACCTACGCCGATTACGTCGTTCGCTGCAAGGCTGACTCGATCGCTCGTCGTGTCAAGCTGGCCGACCTGGAGGACAACTCCCGGCCTTCACGGGCACTCTTGCGTCCCGATCGGATCGAGCCGGACATTGGCCGCCTGCGAAAGTATTTTCTGGCGTACAAGTTCCTGACCGACATGCTGAACGAGGAGCAATACCGAACGGCGATGGCAGGCACGGACTGAGCGTTGGCTGCTCTGGGAGAAATTACCTTCCCCGGCGGATGCCATGCATGGTCATGACGACCTTGAGGCTTTTACGTCCAACAAGAACGTCGCTGGTGCGTCATCTGCTCATCCTGATCGCCGGCTGGGGCGTCGTTTCGACCACGGCGGTGGCCGTTCTCATCCTCTCAAGAGATCCTGATCCTGACCACCGAGCGATCATCCGGATGGCACTCGGTTTGATCCTGGTCTGGTGCGCGCTGGGCGGGTTGGTCATGTACCAGATCCGGGACGGGTTCGTGAGGTGGGCGAGGCGGATTCCGCTGGGCTGGCGAACCCGGTTTGTCCTGCTTTGCATCCTCTTCGCCATGCTGGAAGAAGCCGTGACCACCAGCCTGACGAACCTGGCTCCGCTGCTGGGTGGAGCCACCGAGGCCGCCAGGATCACTGCTTCCAAGAATTATCTGGAGGTCATCCTCAAACACAGTGTGATCGTCTTCGTTCCATTTTTCTTGTGCTGGGGCTGGTTGCTGTCACGCTACGATTTCCGCCCTGCCGAGGTTCTCCTTCTGTTCGGCTTGACTGGGACTCTTGCCGAGACAATCACGTTCGGTCCTCAGAACCTGATCCAGGTCGGCATGTGGGTGTGGGTCTACGGACTGATGATATACCTCCCCGCCTGCACGGTGCCCGAGGTACGGGGCGCCCGCACAGCCCGCTGGTGGCACTGGCCGATGGCGATCTTCTTGCCCTTGGTCTTTTTGGTTGCGCTGGGGTTCTGGCTGGTATGGAACGTGCTCGTGCTATCGCGGCGATGGGTCAGTCAGCGAGCTTGCCATGTCGAGCCGAGCGATTGAAGCGAACGGTGATAGAATGGCAATTCGCTCGCTTCGAGAATCTCGCATTGAAGAAATTTCATTGGAATTCCGTGTCGATGTTGCTCTACTGATGCTAATCAACTCGCCTGGGACTCTGATTCTCTTTCAGGGTGATGGTCACCTCGATCGCGGAGACGGCACTCTTGAAAAGCGGAGCTCGGATCGAGAGGCTGAGGCTCGTTTGACTGTCTCCAGAACGAAGGCGGCATCGCTTTGCCCGGAGGTCACCAATGAGCTGTGAACACATGTTAGATAACGACCCGGTTCCCGCCCGCACCGCGGGGTGCGAGGAGTGCCTGCATCGGGGAACGCCCTGGGTCCATCTGCGGCTCTGCTTGACCTGCGGTCACGTCGGCTGTTGCGACAGCTCGCCAGGCCGCCATGCCACGAAGCATTTTCACAAGGAAGGCCACCCCGTGGTCGCCTCGTTCGAGCCGGGCGAACGGTGGGCCTGGTGCTACGTCGATCAGGCGGAGCTGCCCGTCCCAGCCCGGGTCGTTCCCTACTTGCAGCCCTGAGGCGACAAGCCCCCATCAGAAGGCGGAGACATGGCCGAACACGACTTGCAGGCGGTCGCATTTCCCAAGCTTGATGAAGCTCAGATCGCAACTCTGGGAAGTTGCGCGGGGACGTCGCTGACGCGGTATCAGGCCGGGCAAACGCTCTTTCGATGCGGCGACCGCGACGCCAAGTTCTTCATCATCAAGTCGGGTCAGGTCGAGATCCGCGATGAAACTGGAGAAGCACCCAGACTCGTCGTCGTGCACGGGCCCGGCGATTTCACGGGCGAGGCGGCGCAGCTCACGGGCCGTCCGGCGGTTGTCACCGCCGTCGCCCGGAGCGATTGCGAAGTCTATCCGGTGTCGCACGACGGTCTTCGCGAGATCTTGAACCGGTGCCCGGACCTGGGCGACATCATTCTCCAGGCGTTCATTGCACGACAGCAGCTTCTGCGCGAATCGGCCGGCTTCACCGGGCTGCGGGTAATCGGCTCGCGGTACTCGCACGACACCTTCCGGGTGCGCGATTTCCTGGCCAGGAACCGGGTCTGGTTCACATGGCTCGACCTCGAGGCCAATCCTCAAGTCGATCAATTGCTCAAACAATTCGGGCTCAGCGAGGCCGACACGCCCGTGGTCGCGTGTGGGCACATGGTGCTGTTGCGCAATCCCTCGAACAGCGAGCTGGCCGAGACCATCGGGATCCGCAGGCCGCTGGAGCAGCAGGTGTACGACCTGGTCGTCGTCGGGGCCGGCCCCGCGGGACTGGCGGCCGCGGTCTATGGCGCCTCGGAAGGACTCTCGACCGTCGTGCTGGAGTGCATGGCGCCCGGCGGTCAGGCCGGCAGCAGCATGCGGATCGAGAACTATCTCGGCTTTCCCACCGGCCTGACCGGACGCGAGCTGACGGAACGCGCGGTCCTCCAGGCCAACAAGTTCGGCGCCCGTTTGTCGGTCTCCGGCCCGGTGACGGGTCTGTCGTTCGACAACGCCTATGCCGTGCTTCACATGAACGGCAGCGAATCGGTCTCGGCCAAGTGCCTGCTGATCACCACGGGAGCCGAGTATCGCCGCCTGGGTGTCGAGGGGTGCGACCAGTTCGAGGGCTGCGGCGTCTACTACGCGGCGACACCGAACGAGGCGCAGATGTGCCGGGGCACGGACGTGGTGGTCGTCGGTGGCGGCAACTCCGCCGGCCAGGCCGCCGTGTTCATGGCAAGCCAGGCGCGGAAGGTGTTCGTCCTGATTCGTGGCGACGATCTGTACAAGAACATGTCGAGCTACCTCGCCAGACGTCTCGAGGAGACCGCCAACATCGAGGTGCTTCCGAACACGGAGGTCAAGCGAATGTCCGGCGATCGCCGCCTGACCACGATCGAGATTTTCAACAACAAGACCGGAGAGACCCGTGTGCTGGAAACCGCTGCGCTGTTCAGCTTCATTGGTGCCGTGCCCCGGACCGACTGGCTGCCCAGGGAGATCGAGACCGACTCCAAAGGGTTTGTCCGCACCGGGCCGGCCCTGGCCCAGTCGCCAACCTGGGTCGTCAAGCGGCCGCCGTTTCTGCTCGAAACCAGCCGTCCGGGTGTGTTCGCCGCGGGAGATGTGCGCTCCGGCTCGGTCAAGCGCGTCGCCTCGGCCGTCGGCGAAGGCGCGATGGCCGTCCAGTTCGTGCACGAGTACCTGAAGGAGATGTGAGCCAGTGCAAGGCCCGGCCGACAGTCGCCGCTTCCCGTCGACAAGGCCTCGTTGTACCATAACTGAGCTTACCCACCGACGCTTGCAGTCGCTGGCCAATCCACTCCTCAGGTAAGCTCATGACACGCTCACCACGATATCCCACTGTGCTTCTTTGTTGTCTTTTCCTGTGCCAGGGCAGCATCCGGGGAGACTCTGGCACAGCCACCACGCTGCGGTTCGCCGTCACGGTCGCTGATGATCTCGCGTCTGAGAAGGGCGTTTCCGGTCGGCTGCTGGTGGTGCTGGGACAGCCGGACGGCGGCGAGCCACGGCTGGCAATCGGCCAGACCGGAATGAACGCAGCGCCGATTCTGGGCCGGGATGTCACGGGTCTTGGCCCTGGCAAGCAAGCGATTCTTGACGATCGTTCCATCCTCTTTCCGCTCGGCCACCTCGGGAACCTTGCTCCCGGAACCTACGCCGTCCAGGCGATCCTCCACAGGAACATCGACCTGAACGTGGCCAACGCGCCCGGCGATCTCTACAGCGCGGTCAAGAAGGTGAAGCTCGACCCCGCAACGGGTGGCACGGTCACGGTCGAACTGACGCGGGCCATTCCGGAAGAGACCCTGCCGCCTGACACCGAACTCCTCAGGTACGTAAAGATCCGCTCGCCGCTTCTGAGCACGTTTCACGGCAGGCCGATCTTCCTCCGCGCAGGTGTCATCCTGCCGCGCGACTTCGCCCGCGAACCCGACCGCCGCTATCCCTTGCGGGTGCACATCGGCGGTTACGGTGCGCGGTTCACCGGGATCAACGAACGCATGGCCGCGGGGTCGGAATTCCACGACCTCTGGATGTCCGATGGCACGCCGC
Organism: uncultured Planctomycetaceae bacterium; assembly: GCA_963797295.1. Lineage (GTDB taxonomy): Bacteria > Planctomycetota > Planctomycetia > Isosphaerales > Isosphaeraceae > Aquisphaera. Next base: position 284,254 of record CAWCPP010000040.1, on the reverse strand, counting down.
GGATGATTCTCGTGATGCTCGACGGCGCCGGGCCGCTGGGCGATCCCTATCAGGTCAACTCGGCCAACCACGGCCCCTACGGCGATGCCGTGACGCGGGAACTGATTCCCTACATAGAACGGACGTTCCGAGGCATCGGGCGTGGGTCGGCACGCGTGCTTGACGGCGGCTCTACCGGCGGCTGGGTCTCGCTAGCCTTGCAAGTCTTTTATCCCGATTTCTGGAGCGGGGCCTGGTCGTTCTGTCCCGACGCGGTCGACTTTCGATCGTTTGAATTGGTGAATATTTATGAGGATCACAATGCGTATATCAACCAGCACGGCTTCGAGCGTCCCGCGGTGCGCGAGGTGACCGGCGAGGTCCAGTACACGATGCGCCACGAGTGCTCGCTCGAGAACGTGCTGGGCCGGGGTGATTCGTGGACGATGTCGGGAGGCCAGTGGGGCGCCTGGAACGCCACGTACGGCCCGCGCGGCGACGACGGCCGGCCCGTCGGTCTCTGGGATCCCAGGTCTGGCGTGATCAACCGCGCGGCGGTCGCACACTGGAAGGCTTATGACCTGCGAAGAGTTCTCGAGAAGAACTGGGCGAATCTTGGTCCCCGGCTGCACGGCAAGATCCACATCTGGGTGGGCGACGCTGACAGCTTCTTCCTCAACAACGCCGTCCACCAGCTTGACGAATTCCTGTCCCGGGCTCAGCCCCCGTACGGAGGTTCGATCGCCTACGGCCCAGGCGAGGGCCATTGCTGGATCGGCATCTCCGAGCGGGAGATGATGAGGCAGATGTGGAATCGCATGAAGGCGGCCGGAGAGGCGTTCTGAGCAAGAATGCCGGCCCCGCTCCCGCCGATCAAATCGCTCGCGGGTGTCGTTGATCACCGAAACATATAACAGCCGCTGCGTCGGTCATTGTTCGTCGGCTACGGCAAGGTCAGCCACGACTGCCCCTGGTGATACAGGTGCGGATCATCGCTGAACTGCTCCCAGATATTCCGCAGTGAAGCATGCAGGGGGAGCAACTCTGCCATGACTTTCTTGCTCGTGCCGGAGTCAATCAGCCGATGGGACTCCAGGAAGCGCAGCCAGGCGGGAATGGCCTGAAACAGGGCCGCGGCGGTGTGGTACCGCGCGCTCATCATGTCCATCATCCGGGCGAGGTGAACCTCGAGGGTTACCCGCTCAGGGCAAAGCGGGTGGGCCGGCCGGGGTGGCTTCGGCAGTTTCCGATTGGGGTGCATTGCCTGTTCGAGCAAGCTCGGCTGCGGATCGAGGTCGCCGGCGTCCCGCCGCACGAAATAGAGGTACAGCTCTCGCCTGACGAGTTCCCCCCGTGGGAAGGGGACCCCTTGCTCGCGGCGCAGGAAACCCACGAATGCGCTGATTAACCGTAACAGATTGATCGCACCCTGGTCGCGGGTCGGTCCTTCGTCGTCTTCGGCATCCCAATCTCGATGGCTTCGTTGCCGTGGCGGATTGAGGGCAAAGTCTTCAACCTGCCACTCTTCTCCGGACTTTCCCGTCAGGTCGCCGATGAATTCACGCAAATAGTCCTCGCGCGGCTCCTCGACAAAAAAGCGAACTCGATCGAGCAAGCCCGGATCGGTCGGATCGGGAGCTGCTGTATGTTCGAGGTAGTCCAAGATCTCGTACCTGGCCCCTTTCTCGGCGAACTCGGTGATGCCCCAGGGAACGATGTTGTCTGAGGATTTCACGTTCGGCCAGGCGAGACGCAGGGCCTCGACAAGAACAGGGAGCTGGCCGTGATATTCCAGAACGGCAATCGAGCGGTTGAAGACGTCGATGTCGCGATCCGCGCGGGCGGCCAGTTCCCGGGCCAGGGTGGGGACAACCTCGTGTCGGTTCTCGGCCAGGGCGTCCTGCAAACACCAGGCCCGATAGTAGTGTGCACTTTGATCAAACATTTCAGGCCAGCGCTCGCGGAGTTCGTTGACGTATTCCGCGAAGCGTGCGCGGCCGCCATTCTTCACGGCGTCCGAGTGAATTCTGTTCAGCATTTCGAACGCCAGGTCGTCGGTCATCAACTCAGCGTCTTCCAGGGTCTTCAGGAAGAGCGCGATCCGGCCGTCGTCGCTTTCCGACTCGAACTCCCGCCAGTGGCTCGCTGCTCTCTCGGCGACCGGATCTGGCGGCAAGGGAGGCGGCGGAGGTTCCGCGGCGCGTGCCAGTGCGGTTGGGCCGGCTGGATGCGGTTGCCCCGATGGGGGGTACGCAGTCGAACGAGCTGATGCAACCACTGAAGGCGGCAGCAGAACCGCAGCCGGTTCCTGCGACGACGACGCCTGATCCTTCGCCAGGCAACACTTCTTGTATTTCTTGCCGCTGCCACACGGACAAGGATCATTGCGTCCGGTCTTCATGGATCTCTCCCGTCCCAGAGTACGATTCAATCCTCATGATACGAACCGATCACCATGGGATCGAGCCCCCCGCTTCCAGGTTCGGGCCGTTGGCCGGATCAAGGCACGCGGCCTTGCGTAAGCCACTGCCAACCCGGCCCCACCTCACCGTCTTTGAAACTCATCCCGGTCGCGTGACGTGGTGGTGCATCGTTCTCGAACGCGTCGAGTTCCAGGCCGACGATCGGCCGCCAGGACAATCCGGTTGACCGTTGCAGCGGACCTCGCGAGAGACCATGATCACGAGAAGACGGATGATGTCCCCTGCTTGGAACTTTCTCCGCGGAGCTTGCACATGGCACTCTCGATGATTCGACCGAGAACCATCGTCCCGAGCGATCACCAGCACCGACGATGGTGCCTCATGGCGCTTCTCGGCCTGAGCCTCGGTTTTCTGGTCCTGGATTGGCCCGCGGCGGCTCAATCGCCCGCGGCCAACTATGACGAGTCCAAGGTTGGTGTCTACACTCTGCCCGACCCCCTGGTCGGCACCGACGGAGAGCGCGTCACCACGGCGGAAGCCTGGAACGCGCGGCGTCGGCCGGAGATCTTGAAGCTGTTCGAGACTTACATGTTCGGCAAGCTCCCCACGCCGCGCCCATCCCGTCAAGCCCGCTTTCACGGTCGGCTCGGAAGACCGCGCAGGCCCTGGGCGGCAAGGCGGTTCGCCGCGAGGTGGCGATCCGGTTCAACGATGAACCGGCGGGGCCCGTCATTCATCTGCTGCTTTATCTTCCCAGGGACGCCGCGGCCGGTCGCCGAGTTCCGGCCTTTCTTGGTTTGAATTTCGGGGGCAACCACGCAAGTGAGCAGCGACCCGGGAATCACGCTGTCAACTGCGTGGCTGCCCAACAATTCCGCGGCAGGCATTGTCGATCACCGGGCGACCGAAGGATCACGCGGGGCTGCAGCCTCACGCTGGCCCATCGAGCGAATTCTGGCACGAGGCTACGCCTTGGCCACCGCGTATTACGGCGATATCGACCCCGATTTTGACGACGGCTTTCAGAACGGGATCCATCCCCTCTTCTACCGGGCCGGACAATCCCGGCCGGCCGCCGATGAGTGGGGCTCGATCGGCGCCTGGGCCTGGGGCCTGAGCCGGATGCTCGACTATCTTGAGACCGCGCCGGAGATCGACGCCGGCAAGGTCGCGGTGATGGGCCACTCGCGGCTCGGCAAGGCGGCGCTCTGGGCCGGCGCGAGCGACCCGAGGTTCGCCATCGTGATCTCGAACAACTCGGGAGCCGGCGGCGCGGCCTTGAGCCGGCGCATCTTCGGCGAGACGGTCGCGCGCCTGAACACCGCGTTTCCCCACTGGTTCTGTGGCAATTTCAAGGTCTACAGCGACCGTGAGTTCATGCTGCCGATGGATCAGCACGAGCTGATCGCACTGATCGCTCCTCGACCCGTTCTGATCTCGAGCGCCGCGGAAGACCTCTGGGCGGATCCAAAAGGGGAATTCCTGGCGGCCAAAGCGGGCGATCCCGTCTATCGCCTGCTAGGCACCGACGGTCTGGCCATTTCCCGATGGCCCGAGCCCGCGGTAAACTCGCTTGTCAAGAGCACGATCGGCTATCGCATCCGGCCCGGCAAGCACGACGTCACCACCAGTGACTGGGACGCTTACATGAACTTCGCGGACCATCACTTCAAGATCGGGAACAAATAATGAGCGGCGGACTCATCGCTCCACGAACCGAGCAGTCGCTTCGCTGGACATGAAGGCACGTGACCGTTCGGACTGCTCCGACCACTCGAGCGAGGCGACCAAAGCCAGGAGGGCGTCGGGGTCGACAGGCTTGACAAGGTGATGGTCGAAACCTGCCTCGCGAGACAGTCGCCTGGCTTCGTCCTCGGCATAGCCCGTGACGGCGATGATGAACAGATTGCCCAGCTCCGGCTGCTCGCGTAACTTCCGGGCCACCTCGTAGCCATTCATCCCTGGAAGACCGATATCCATGAGCACAATTTCATGGCGTTGCTGGGCGACCGCCTGGAGCACGGAATGGCCGTCATGGACAACCTGCACGACATGCCCTTCGAGGGTGAGCAGCAATTCCAGGCTCTGAGCCGAGGTGACGTTATCGTCAACCACCAGAACTTTCCGACGGTTCGGCGCCGGCTTGGTGGCCGCGTTTGTGTCATCCGGGGCAGGGGGCATGCCGGCAGTCGGTTCGACGACGGGCGCTTTCTCGTCTTTCCAGACAGGTAAAAGGACCACGAATTCGCTTCCCTTGCCCAGCCCTTCGCTGTTCGCCTGCACGCTGCCGCCGTGCATCTCGACCAGACTGCGCACCACGGTCAAGCCGAGACCGAGTCCTCCATTGGCTCGGTCCAGCGAATGGTCCACCTGGGTGAACAAGTCGAAGACGCTGGAGAGCATCTCCGCGGCAATGCCGATCCCATTATCGCGGACCCGGAAGCCGACCATCTCGCCCTCGACCTTGACGACGAGGCGGATGTGCCCGCCCGCCTCGGTATACTTGGCCGCGTTGTTCAGCAGATTGGAGAGCACCTGGGCCATGCGAACCGCGTCGGCCTCGACCTGGATGGTTTCCGGGGGCTGGGAGATTGAGAAGCGGTGCCGATGAGAATCGATGATCGGTCTGCTGGTCTCGACCGCGTAGGCGATGATGGTGGCGATGGGCACCACTTCCTTCTGCAGCCGCACCTTGCCTCTGGTGACACGCGAGATTTCCAGGAGGTCGTCGACAAGCTGCGCCATCTGCCGTGTTTGGTGGTCAATGACGTCGCGGGCCCAGCACAGGGCATGATCTTCCGAACCGCGCTGCTTCATGATCTTGACGGCGTTGCGTATGGGAGCCAGCGGATTGCGCAGCTCGTGTCCCAGCATCGCCAGGAACTCGTTCTTGCGGGCATCGGCTTCGCGCAGCTCACTGGCATGCCTGCGAAGTTGATCCTCCAGGCGTTTTCGTTCCGAGAGATCGAGACAGAAGGCCACGACCGACGCGCCCGGTTCGGCGGGTCGGCGCTCGTCGAGCAGCGCGACACCGAGCAAGACTGGCAGATCCTGTCCGTCGGTGCGCCGGCACTCCATCTCGAACGGAGCGCAGCGTCCCCATCGTCTCAACTCGGCACGGCAACGCTGAAGGAGCCCGACAGAGCTTGACGGGACCAGAGCATCCCAGGGGAGCTTGCCGGCGTCCATCTGCTCGCGGGTATAACCGACCATCTCCAGGAATGCGTCATTGGCTTCGGTGATGTTGCCTTTGATGTCACCGAAGACCACACCAAGAATGTTGGCTTCGACCAGGCGGCGGAATCGGGCCTCGCTCTGGCGATGATTACGCTCGGCCCGTTGACGGTCGGTCAGGTCGGTGGCGATACCGAGGAACCCGTCGATCTTGCCTTCGGGGTCAAACACGGCTGTCACCGCGAGCAGGACGGTCAACCGCGTGCCATCCTTGCGGATATAGGTCCACTCGCCCACATCGTGGCCCCCCCGCCGCGCCCGCTCGACGAAGGTATCAAACCCCTCGATCCGGGTACCAAACTCGGCCGACAGACGGGCCGCGTGCGCGGAGACCTCCTGGACATCGTGAATCCCCAGGGGAGTCGAAACACCGACCATCTCTTCCGCGGTGTATCCCAGCATGCGCTCGGCGCCCGGGTTGAACATCGTGATCAAACCATCGGGGTCGGTCGCGATGATCGAGACCTGGGTGGACGCATCGAGAAGCGCGTTGAGGCGGGCGTTGACCTGCATCAGTTCGGCCTCGGTCCGCCGCCGTTCGACGAAGAGCCCGATCTGTCGACCCAGCGTGGTCATGGCTTGCAGGAGCAGTTCGTCACGTCTCTGAGACTCGCGTGACAGGAACGTCATCACGCCGAGGATCGGTCCTGACTCACTGGCAACGATCGGAAAGCTGAAGGCACTGCGGAGTCCCAGGCGAAGTGCCAGTTCCCTACGCACCAATCGGTCGTCGGGTTCGAGCGCCAGGTTGGCGATCCAGGCCGAGCGACCCGTGTCCCATACGCGTCCGGTCAGGCCGTCACCCCTGGCAAACTCGCGGCCCACCGTCGAGCGAATCCACTCGGGACCAACGCGCGGCGAGGTCCATGGCTCGGCCGTGGCCCGCAACACGCCCGCCACGCCATCGACCATCCAGCATTCGGCCACGTCGAAATCCAGTAACCGGCCGATGGTGGAAAGCAGGGTGGGTATCGCCTCGTCCAGTCGGATGCAGCTTGCGAGAATGTGCATCGTCGCGTGCTGAACTTCCATTCGCCGTTCGGCGCGCTTGCGCTCGGTGATATCGCTTTCCACCGCCATGAAGTTGGTGAGCCGTCCCGACTCGTCACGAATGGGCTGGACCTCGATCGCCGCCCAGTACCTGCGGCCCGACTTACCGTAATTGAGTACTTCGCACTGGAATCCCAGACCCGCTTCGACCCGTTCCCGCATCATGGCGACCGTCGCCGGATCGCTTTCCGGCCCCTGGAGAATCGCGCCCGGCTTGAGGCCCAAGACTTCCTCCAGTGCATAACCCGATATCCTGGTGAACCCCTCGTTGACCCACTCGATGCGGACTTCAGCGTCTGTGATGATCACACCATTATCGGTACGGCTGGCCACAAGTGCGAGTTTTCGGGCCTCTGATTCACTTTGCTTGAGAGCCTCCTCGGCGCGTTGCCGTTCGGCGATCTCTTTCTCGAATTCTTGCGGGTGGCACGGAGCCTTGGTGACGCTGACCAGACGAGCCAGCTTCAACACGGCTGTCCATGACGCCGCGGCCATCGCCACCGAGATCGCGCCTGTCAGTGCGCTGTTCTGGCCATCCGCGATGACTTCCAGAAAGAAAGAAAGCCCACAAAGCAGGACGAATCCCGCGATCATCCAGACGATGCACTGGTAAGGTACGTCGCACCGCCTCCATGGACGCAAGTAACAGAAAACCAGGAATACTGCGATCACCAGGCATGCCAGGCTGATCAGGAGATCGGCAATGCGGTGGAGGCCAGGAAAACCGTTGGGCCCGATCGCAAGCGACTGCGCATTTGCCCAGACCAGGGCAGAATTCCAGGCATCGAGATTACTCAAGAGGCTGACCTTCCTTGTAGTGCGCTCAAGATGTTGGCAAGAAGCCCAGACGAGGGCCTGTTGACCAGGCACCCGCGAGTGGATCGACGGGCATTCTCGCTATGAATCCTATACACTGCGCAGGCGGCAATCACAAGCCAGCTTTGTCGCTCGCCAGATCAAGAGGAAGCTGGAGCAGGTGATAGGATCCTGGCATCCGTGAGATCGATTGACTCATCAGGTCTGCCCTTCCGCATAGGCCGCTTCTTGCTCCGGCCTTATGAGGGAGCCGCGTCGTGCCAACGAAGCGTTGTCGGTATACTGGAGTCGAAGACTTCGGTCTTGCACCGCTCTGATTTGAGGATGGCTCACCGACTGGGCGACTCATCCGACTACCATGCGAATCCCACTCAGAGGCCTACGAAACTGATTCGGCCGAGCGGTCATGAGAGCATGGAACAGCATTGACATGAGGACAGAAGTCCGCAGTTTTGCAGAGAATTCGGGTCCGCAATAAACCATGACTGACGTTCTGATCGCCGGTACTGACACCGATGCGGGAAAGACCGCGCTGGCGCTCTTGTGGCTGGCCGTGCTGGCCGACGATTACGAGTACTGGAAGCCACTGGAAACCGGAGATTCCGACTCGCAGCGGGTGCACCGGTGCGTGCCAGGGGCACACGTCCACCCGCCACTGGCCCAGTTCAAGCATGCCGTGGCGCCGCTGCTGGCGGCTCGCCTCGAGGCTCGCACCGTACCGCCTGCCGCGGCCATTGCCGAGGCCAGGCCAGGCACCACCGCTGCTGGCCGTCACCTGCTCATCGAGACGTTCGGCAGTCTGCTGTCACCGTTGAACGAAACGGAACTCCAGATCGAGCTTGTCAAGTCGCTGGCTCTGCCGGTCATTCTGGTCGGCTCGTCGGCCGTCGGCGCGATAGGTCGAACGCTGCAATCCCTCGTGGCGCTGCTGGGACACGGCGTTCGTCCGGCTGCGGTGGTCCTGATGGGACCGCCCGACGCATTCGCGGTCGAGCAACTCGGCCGGCACTGGCCCCTTGGCGCAGTCTTCAGCCTGGAACTGCCTTCAACATGGGACCCTGAAGGCGTGGCGCGGGCCGCACAAGAACAATCTGAAGTACTCCAGGCTTTGTGCTTGTACGTTGTCGAGGGGCACCCAACTGCACGCAATGCCGCGGCGGGTCAGCAGGAACTGCCCGCGCGCTTCACACCACCGCGAGGGTCCATCGCTCCGGACATCCTGGAACGCGATCAACGCTTCGTCTGGCATCCCTACACTTCGCTCCGCGATCCCGACCTCCCCCTGGTCGCCGTGGCCGCGGAAGATGAGTTTTTATGGCTGGCCGATGGACGGCGCGTGATCGACGGGATCTCCTCGTGGTGGACCATTCTCCATGGACATCGCCATCCCGTTCTGACCGCCGCACTCCAGGAAGCTGCAAGATCGCTGGACCACGTCCATTTCGCCGGCGTCACCCACCCGGCCGCCGTCGATCTGGCCGAGCTCGTCTTGAGCACGGCTCCCTGGCAGGGAGGCCGTGTCTTCTATTCGGATAACGGCAGCACGGCGGTGGAGGTCGCCCTGAAGCTGGCCTACCAGTACTGGTGTCACCAGGATGAGCCCGAGCGCACCTGGTTCGTGGGCCTGGAGGGAGGCTACCACGGCGACACCTTCGGAGCGATGTCGGTCAGCCGCGACCCGCTCTTCTTCGGCCGGTTCGAGCCGCTGATGTTTCAAGCCGAGATGGTGCCGCCCTTGGCAAAGCGCCTCGACGAGGCGCTGACGCGGCTTGCGGGAAAAGTGGCGGCCGTGATCGTCGAGCCGCTGGTGCAAGGGGCCGGCGGCATGCGGATGCACCCGGCCGAAGAGCTCAGCCGGATGGCCCAGGTGACCCGGCAACACGGCGTGCTGTTCATCGCCGACGAGGCCATGACGGGCGGCGGACGCACCGGCAGTCTCTGGGCACACCAGGCCGCCGGCATTGCACCCGACTTGATCTGCGCGGCCAAGACGCTGGCTGGCGGAATGCTCTCGCTGGCCGCGACTCTCGCCGCACCGTCGATCGTGGCCGCATGGGACACAGCCGATCGCAGCCGGACCTTTTTTCACGGCCACTCGTTCACGGCCCACCCGCTGGCCTGCGCGGTCGCGGTCGCCAACTGGAAGATGCTCACCAGCACGCCATCGTCGGCCCCCCAGCGCATGGAACGCTTCTGGAACGACGCCCTGGCCCCCTTGCGCGGCCATCCGCGGGTGCGTGAGGTCCGTACTCGCGGAATCATCGCGGCCGTGGAGCTCGATCTTCCGGGCGGCTATCTCGCACCCATCGGCCGGCAATTGCGATCCGCCTGTCTGGAAAAGGGTGTTCTGCTGCGTCCGCTGGGCTCCGTGCTTTACGCCATGCCTCCGCTTTGCACCTCGGAGGCCTCGCTCGACCAGATCGCGGATGCCATGCAGCTACGCCATCGGAACCCTGGCGTAGCGCAACCCGGCTGAGGCACCAGAAGTGGCGCGGGTCCGTGGTGTTGCCATGATCTGGACGCTGACCGCGCCATCCCGCAGGCGGCCAGCGTGCCGCGTGCCTCGGCTCTCGACCACCAGCGGCGGGAAGTCGGGCCGGCGCGGGCCCCGCTCATGGGCAATCCGGATGGTCGGCTCAACGCCCTTTTCCGATAGTGGATTGATGAACGTCACGAACCCTAGTACCGATAGGCCTTCTTCTCGCGGTAGAGCTTAAGTCGCGACTCGAAATCGGACTTTTCCTGAGGGTTCTTAAGGAGCTCGATCGCCTTCGACTGCCATTTCACGGCCGCGTCGAAATCGCCGACCTCGGCATACGCGGCTGCCAGCGTATCGAGGTACGTCGAATCGCCCCAGCCGGTTAGCTCGCAAACCCTCGTCGCGAGTTCCACGGCGATTGTGCCGTCGCGAGCCTTCTCGTCGTGACTGGTCGAGAGCTGCATCGCATACTTATTCATGCAATTGTGATGAGTCGACTTCTTGATCAAAACGCGGAATTGTTCCCGGGCCTCGTCCCGTCGTCCTCGTTCCAGGTAAAGGGCCGCGAGCTCGGCCTGTCCCCAATCATTAAACTTCACTTGAAGTGCCGCAGGGTAGAGAAGAATGACCTTGTCGATTTCCTGAGTCCACTCGGCCTCCGTCCCCTGGCTCTTGAGGTGTTTGGCGAGAAGGAGATGAAGATCAAGGCTCTCCGGTAAGGCTTTGATGCCTTCGCGATAGACGGCCAGCGCCTTGTCGCCGTGTCCCGCCTGTGAGAAGTGCTCGGCGAGGCGACTGGCCAGCTCGGAGTGTTCACGATGGGCTGCGAGTTCCTCGCGGTAAAGAGCCAGTGCTTCGTCGACCATTCCTTCCTTCAGAAGGAGTTCGGCGAGTGCAAGCACGAGATCGTCGCGAGGGTGGGCCTGGATCGCCTGGCGATAGGTCGCGATGACATCCTTCGAGGTCCCGATCGATTCCAGCCCGATCCGCGACACGGAGCTCCAGTTCCCGTTAAACTCGGGAGACTCGATGGCACGGAAGAGACTTTCGCGAAACGCGGCGAGCGCTTGCTCCTTCTGTCCTCGCTGGTAATAGATCAGGCCCATCAAGTCGAAATCATAAGAGGCATCCGGTATTCGTTGGATTTCTTGCTGGACCAGCGCAAGCGCACGATCCAATTCGCCGACGTTGAACAACCAGCACCCGAGAAACCCCCCCTGTGGGAATCTCGGGTCGATTGCGGCGATGGTCCTAGCTTCGGCCATCGCGTCATCATAGCGCCCTTCCCAGATCAAGGCCATCGCCAGCTTCTCACGAAGCAAGACGGAATTCGGGTCGAGGCGGATCCCCTCTCGAAGCTGCAGGATTCCCTCCTTCAGATCTTCTTCGGGAATCGATTTCCGATCGAACCGTTTGACACCGATTATGCTGATCTCGCCGTTCTTCAAAGGGAATTCGCAGGCCGTCATTGTCTCCGACACCGACTTGTCACGGGGTACACCCGACTTGAGACGATTCCGTTCCCTGATCGAGGTGTATTCATAGAGTGTAGGCAAAAGCTCGTCGGCCAGGTTCATCCGGGCGTGCGGACTGTTGGGCGCGGCCGCCACAGCGGCGGTCGCGAACCGGCGGCGATCAATCGCGCGAGGCGAGTCGATGTGGAGCTTCCGGCAGATCTGGTAGTCGTTCGGATTGAGCATCCAGGCGCACTTCAGGATCGCCATCGTCTCCGGTAGATGCGTCGTAGTCCAGGGGTAGAACCCCCGGGTGTCCTCAACGACCTCGGCCAGGAGATAGAGTGATCGGGCCGATTGCCGGGACAGTTGCTCGTCGTCTGCCGCGAGTTTTCGGGCGGCCGGGTGGTCCCATCGCGCGATCAGCGAACGGATGGAGTTTCTCCATGCGTCATCGTCCGTGGCCTGCGCCGTCTCGATCAACCGCAGGCAAAGCGCATCGACCTTTGTGTCGTGAGAGTTGGTCGCGGCCTTGTGGATCAAAGCCCAATCATCGAGCCGGGAGGCGAACTCGACGGGCCGGCCCCGCTGGCGGAAGCGGCGCGCGGACTCGGCTGGGTCGAGCGTAATGGGATTGATGCCGAATTCGCGGAAAGCCGTCGCATAAGCAGCGTCGGCCTTCTTGGCGGTTTCAGGGTCTTTCCACGAAAATCGAGCCTTGTTGTTCTGGGCGAACTCGAAGCGGATGGCCTCAAGCCGGTCGAAGAAAGCCCGGTCCCGAGCTTGCTCGGTCGCTCGACGAGTTGCCTCGGCCTGCTCCTGTTCAAGGCTCGTCAGCAACAGGTCGACTCGTTCCTGGAGCGGTTCCGACTTCTCGCCTACTTTCAATGAGGAACTCGCCTGATTGGCGGCCGCCAGTGCCTCGGCCCACTTTGAGAGATCACCCACGGGAGCAGCCTTGGCTTGTCCTCGGAGTAGTGTCGCTTTATCAATCGCTTCGCTGACGATCCGTTCTGTTGCCGCCTGTCGGGCTGCATTTTGGCGGGCGAAGTAGGCCCAGCCGCCGACCCCGAGGATCGTGAACCCTACGATGGACCCCGCCAGGCCCAACGTCAGCCGCCTCCGATCACGCTCGACGGCCGCCCGCTTTGTCGCTTCCTCCGCACGGGCTTTTTCTTCCGCACGTTCAATTTCGGCCTGTCGCAGACGCTCCTGAACCCGGGAATGATAGAGACCCACGCGTTCCGAGACCTCACCGGCGTTCCGCGGCCGGTTTTCCGGCTGGGGAGCCAGGCAGGACTTGGCGAGTTTGATTAGCTGGGGATCACTTCCAAATGCGTTCTTGTCGAGTCGGGCGAACGAAGTTGTCAACTCGCCTCGGGCAGACCTGCGCTGGATTTCGCTGGAGCTGCGGCCGGTGAAGGCGGGTTCACCTGTTAACAGCTCGCAGAAGATCGAGCCGAGTGCGAAGACGTCGGCTCGCTCGTCGATCTGTTCGATCTCGCCTCGTGCCTGCTCGGGGGCCATGTAGGACGGCGTTCCCATGATGGAGCCCGCCTTGGAATGGTCGCTGTTGTCTTCGCTGCGAGCGGTCGCGATGATCGTGGCTTCATCCTTCGTGTGACCCGCCGAGGCGTCGGCGACGGCCCCTCCGCGAGGCAAGACCTTGGCCAGACCCCAATCCATCACCTGAACCTCGCCGAACGACCCGACCATGACGTTCGACGGTTTCAAATCGCGGTGGATCACACCACGGGCGTGGGCGTAAGCCATCGTTTGGCAGATCGACTCAAAGATGGACAGGAAACGCGGGAGATTCTCCGCGGGTGATTTGCGAGTTGCCAGGATTTCGGCGAGGGTGTGGCCCTTCACCAGTTTCATCGCGAAATAGGGGCGTCGGTCGCCGAAGGCGCCCAGTTCGTAAATGGGGACGACACCTGGATGTTGCAACTGTCCGGCGATCTGTGCTTCTTCAATGAAACGGCGGATCAATTCTGGCTTGTCACGATGAGACTCGAGCAGAATCTTCACTGCCAGGTCGCGGCCGAGGTCGGAGTCTCGACCTTTGAGCACGGCGCCCATTCCGCCGCGGGCGATCTCTCCAAAGATCTGTAACCGAGCGGATCGGTCGGCGGGGTCGGGAATCTCCTCCGACAACGGACGTATCACAGGGGCTGGGTCGGTAACGGAGTCAGCATCGCGGAGCAGAACCGGGGGGATTTTGCCGAAAGCGTCACCGAACGACTTGAGGACGCTGGAAGAGGCAGGTCCGAACGTGATGGTGAGATCGGGTAGATGCGACTCTTCACCCAGGAACCCGGCCTTTAGCAAGCAATTCGGGCAAAGTCCAGCGGGTGCATCGGCCGGTCTTGTTTCACCACACCCCTGGCAGCGATTCGACTTTCCCATCTCGGGCTCTCCGCGATGTTCGTTGACGATCTCACTACAAGATGATGACGGAGAAACCGGGAAAGGTTACAAGCGATTTTCAAAGCCTGACAGATCACGACAAAACCCTCAGAAGGTCGGCGATCTCGGCGTCAACATCGGCAGGGTCGGCGACAGTCCGGGCCACTTCCTCGCGAAGAAGTTGACGGTAACGGCCCCGAAATCGGTGAACTGCGACCTTGACTGCTCCGGCAGTCATATGGAGCATCTCACCGATGGTTTGGTAGGAATGCGCCAGGTCTTCCCCTTCGAGCGTGGGCCGGAGGAGAGCAAACAACGACGACTTACCGGCCCGGACGGCCTCGGCTTCGAGCAAGGCCAGCACGCGATTCAGCAGGACCGTGGCCCAGCGTCGTTCGAAGAGTCGCTCCGGCGTCAGGTCATGAGATGGGTCGTTGAGGTAACGGCCCTCGGCGTCCTGGGAATTGATCGATACCGGGGTCTTTCCGCCACCGCGTTTGAGAGCTCGGTCGTGTTCGCGATGGTTGGCAAGAAAATGTTCGCAAGCGGCGCGAAGGAACGATCGGAACCGGCCGCGGGCGGGGTCGGCTTTGGCGAAGTCGCCTCGTTCGATCAAATCGGCGAATAACATCTGGACCAGGTCAGACGCCTCATCCCGGTTGAGCCCCTTGCGCCGAACAAACACATAAATCGGGTACCAATAATCCTCGCATAGCCCCTCTAGCGCGACTCTCCCGTCATGATCAATGGGATGACCCGCCCGAATCACCCGGCTCCACTGAGTGGTCGGGAATCGGTCCGAGGATCGAGTTCCAAGCACGGCTTCCTCGTGTGTTACGTCAGCAACGATGGATAACTCTTCGTCGATCGAAGGTCTAGCTATTCTACAAGATCATCCGTTCGCATCCAATCACTTCCATCGTTTGGTGCCCCCCATCCAGTTTTCGGATGATAGACCCAAAGAGACTGCCCGCTTGAAGAAAACAAAGGGGAGGGGAGTAATTGCGGCTGGGCAAAACGACCCGCGTCCCCTTTGATTTCGTCCAAGCATCAAGAAGAATAAATAAAAGAATGAATGGACATGCGTTGCATGCTATCGCCGTGCCAGATGGTGGCCGGGCTATTGAATCGACAGCGACAGAATCACGTCATGGTGATCAGATGTGCCAAACTGGGATCCGCGTGTCCAGTACCAGGAAGGATTCAAGAAGAGAAGGATTTGTGGATGGCCCCAGATGTCACTCCTCGTAGTAGTGACCCAACGCCTGCTCCTTCAGGCCATTGGACTCGCACCAGGCCGCCAACCGCGCCTGGGCGTCCGGCGTGCCGGCCGCCCGTGCGCGACGATCCAGGTACTCACGGATCAGGGCCTGCCGATCGGCGTCGTCCCGAACTCGCTTCGCGACGACATCGGGCTGCACCCAACGTCCCTGATAGTGGACCAGCCCCAGGAGGGCCCGGGTCAGAACATTCGTCGGCTGGTCGAGGAAATGGCCCGCGTACAGGTGCTCAAGCCGCTGGGTGGTACCCTCAGCTCGCACCGCGTACCGCCGCACCTGGGCGGTGGCGTCATGGCTGGCCACGGCCGCGGCCGTCTCGTACGCCTCCCGCTCCGACGGATCGATCGCGGGGCGGTCTTGAAGGAGCCCGCCCAGGATCAGAGCACCGCAGAGAAGCGCCGAGGAGACCATTGCTGTATCCCTCCAGATTCCAGGCCGGTGGACCAGGCGTCGTGATTTCTTACTTGTCCTTCTGCTTCCGTAGTGCCTGTGAAGTCGTCTCCAAATACAAGTTTTTTCCAGAAGCTCGGCCGAATCTCCAGTCCAGGGCGAAATTTCCGCCGGCGCGAGGCGATGAATTGGTAGAGGTCCGACCACAAGGCGTGCTCATCTCCTGAACCGCTCTGCCGGCAAGATGCACCTGTTCCACCGAGACGTCGACCACGAAGCGTTCGCGGATTTGTGGTTAGCCCCAAAAGTCTCCAAATGTCTCCTCTCACGTTCCCCTGTCATGGACCTCGATGCAGCGCGAAGGGTCCAAGCAGTTTCTCTCGATCGTGGCTCCGGGCCTCTGCGATCGTGAAAAACTTTCTGAGCGTCTCGAATGGGACTTCGTTCGATAGCAACCATAGCCACTCATCTGCGAAGATCACGTGAAACCCACCGGCATTCCGGCTGGAAATGCCTTTTCCATCGGGTCCGTTGACCGTCCGTGGCATGGTCCGGATGTCGAAGTCGCCGGGCGCCGGCCACGGGATGCCAGACGCTCGTGTCTCGACAACGAGGATCGTTTGTGGGGGAATGTCTTTCAGCGCCATCGGTGGTTCTTTACCGTCCCCAAATGCGGTTCCGGGCCCCGTGATAGCGAGAATATCAGCTTCGGGGAACGACGTGGGATTGGCCTCCCGTCCCGCTGCACCAAACGCAAAGAACGAAGACAACTCCACCAGTTGCTTGTTCATCGGGTCGTCCCAGGCACGGGATGGATCCCATGTCCCATGCCAACTCATCAGGTCCGGAACGATCTCGACGCGCCAACTGTAAAGCGACTTTCTACCTTCTCCTGGAGTGATCGCATGGATTAATGGCCTCGCCGTTTCCGGCGTGACTTCAGGATAGGGCAAGCGTTTGTAATGTTCACTGTAAAACCCGAGACTCAATGCTACCGAGATGAGTTGCTCTCCGGCATAACGATGGCCGCTTACGATGACGGCGTTTCGATGCATCCAGGCCGCCAGCCCGGCGATGGCGAATACCGCCACAATAGCCAACAGCAAAGCGACCGGCCGAAGCCTCGCGTGGGATCGAGACACGCCGGGCAGTTCGCGCGACGGCCCGCCACGGACTTCAAACACGGTTTCGTCCATACACCACTCGAGCCAAGGAAGGTAAAGGGAACATCGCTCGTGGACTCGGATTCTGAATAGTCTGGGGCAATCATAGCGTTCCGGGCTCTCGATGGCCCGGGGAACTGAAGCAGGTTCGCAGATGATTTCAACCCGCCCCGTAGGCGTCTGCAAGATCGAGACGGCATCGTCCCGAAGTGGGGTCAACGTGGACTTCACCCGCTTGACACCTCGCAGGCGGTTCAAACTAGCCCGAAGCGTCAGCGAGGGGTGACACAATCCTATGTGGGAAAAGGGGAACTCCTCGCTGACGCTTCGGGTTGGTATGTCTCGCGGGCCTGTCCCTACGTCCACGTAAGAAAGGAGGGTTTTGGGACGATGCCATCGAGACCGGCTGCGTTCCCGTTCGCTCGCTCGCGCAGGTCGGGCAGCTCGAAGCTGGCGAGCGCCTCGGTCAGCGGCGTCTCCCCCTCAGGATCGAGCCGCGCCGCCGTCAGCACGCGGCAATCCATACCCCGTGCCGCCAGCAATTCCAGCAATCAGTCCGCGGGGTCAGGCCCGGTTTTCGGTTTTTGCGATGGACAGACGGGTCAAGCCGATTTCATCGCGGAGGCGGAGGAGCTGTCCGCGGGGTCAGGCCCGGTTTTCGGTTTTTGCGATGGACAGACGGGTCAAGCCGATTTCATCGCGGAGGCGGAGGAGCTGTCAAGAGGTTGCTGGTCGCGACGAATCAGGTTGCGGACGCTGTCGAGCGGGTCAAGCCAAACGCCTGGGAGAGTTCCGGTAGGGTTGCCGGCGTCAACTCTCGCTCATCGTGCCAGTTCCCTCGAGCCCAGAAAACCGAAAACCGGGCCTGACCCCGCGAAGCCTCGTGGTCGGGCCTGACCCCGCGAAGCCTCGTGGTCTTCCTCCTCGGCAAGCTCCAAGATCTCCCACGCCACGTGCTCCGGGATGGCGAACGTGATGTCGCCGTCGTCGCCCCACACCCGGTCTTCCGGGAGGCAGTCAATCAGGAGCGAGGCGACCTTGCCGCTGTTGTACCGGTCGCCCACCCAGTCGAACGCCCGTCGCTCATCTGCTGTGAGACTCAGTGAATACATGGCTGTCTGTCCTGGTCAGGGGTGCTGAACATCGTTCTCCGCACCCCAGCCGGTGGTGTCAGTCACGGCGTCAGAGATCGACCTCCCGCATCGTCGCCTGATACTTCGCTTCGAGGTCGCCATCGAGGGCGACGTACTGGTAGACGGCCAAGGTCTCACGGCGGGCGTGCCCCGTGATGAGTTGAAGCTCGGCGTCAGCCAAGCCGCTGTGCCGAGTCAGCCAGGTGATCGCCTGGTGTCGGAAGGTGTGAGGGGTCGCCTTGACGCCTGCTTCCTGGGCGTACTTCGAGACGATCTGCTGGATACGACGGGTCGAGAACTTCCCGTGCCGTTGCGTCTGGAAGAGCCAACGGTTGTTCGGGTGGGCAGCCATGTGCGTTCGTAGGGCGGTGGCGAAGTTCTTGCCGAAGAGGACGTAGCGGTCCTTGCTGCCCTTGCCCTGGTTGACCCGGATCTTGCAGGCTTCGAGGTCCACGTCTGCGACGGTCATCCCGCAGAGTTCGCTGACCCTGACTCCCGTGTAGAAAAGCAACCGGAGCATCAGGGCGTGCTGCACGTCCTCGGCTCGATCGACCACGGCATAGAAGCGGCGGAACTCCTCGGTCGTGAGGACACGGGGCAGACGACGCCCTTTCTTGGCGGGTCGAAGCTCGCAGACCTTCCGCACCCGCTTCGCCACGTACCGCCAAGCCCTCGTAGTCCAACCCCTCACGGCGCACCAGCCGGGCGATATGGGCGATGATCTTCGCTTTCCGTGATTTCGGCTTTCCGTTCTGGGTTGCGCAATCGGGCGGGGTTTCGGGCATGATCTGGGCTCCGGGGGTATCTTCAGACTCCGAAGATTGCGTGGACTGACCCTTCTGCGAAATCGGGCGGGCATCCTTGCCCATCCCGTCCTGTGGTGTCACGGTCGGTGCGGCTCGAACCCGAAGTAGAACCTCGGCGTGTGCTGGAAGGTCAGGCTGCCCTTCTGGCCGTCGCTCTTCCTGCGGACGACGATCAGCGGGGCCATGAAGCCCAGGACATCGAAGTCACGGCTGAGTTCGGACGTGTCCCACACCTGGCCGTGCTTGGCTTCCAGGTGCTCACGGCTGCCGGGCTGGTGGTTGATCTCGGCGAGCATCTCCCTGCGTGCGGTTTCGATCGAATCGCTCATAAGGTCTCCTCTGCTGAAGGCGGGTTGATCTCACGTCGGTCACGCTGGTGTCAGCCGGGTGGAGCCCGGCCCAGTAGGGACACGAAATGGGCTGTTAGCACTTGACCGGAAGGCCATCGCCGAATACTCTTCAAATTAGAGTAATCGTCGTACAAGAGCGTACGGTGGCTGGCAACTCGGAGAGCGCCATGAGCGATTCAAGACTGGATCGAGTGCGTGAAGACCTGGCCGTCATGCGACAGGCGGTGGGCCTGGGACTTCCGTTCGAGTGGGAACACGCCTGGGCCTGCCTCGCCCTGGCGTGTGTCGGAGTGACCGTCGCCGTGATCACGGCGGTGACTGGCATCTCGGCCAAGCCAGCCGCTCCGGGATCAGCCTCTCACCTTGCGTACATCGGGCTCCTCCTCGTGCCTGTTGCACTGGCTCTGGGCCTCATGGCGACATTCGCCCATCGCAGGAGGGAGGTTGCTCCGCTCTTCTGGCGTGAGCAGCGCCACTCGTGGGTCGCCGCCGTCGTGATCGTACCCCTCTACCTCGGGTTCACGGTCTGGGGCGTCAAGAACAGGCTCTCTGCGGGCACTCTGACCGCCGCCACCTTCTTCCTCGCCGGGGTGTTCTCCGTGGCGGCTGCCATTTCAGATAGGGGCAGGCGATACACGCTCGGCTTTGGTGTCTCGACCATGCTGGCGGGTGCGATCTGCCCCTGGGTCGGCTATGAGGGTGCCGGGTTGCTCGTGGGCGGGTGGCTCGCCTTCGGCGGGGTCTCTACGGCGATCGTCATGGCTCGTCAACTGCGATGCGAGGTCAAGCATGTCGCCGATTGACTTCAACGGCCTCGACACGACCGTCCACGGCCCCATCCGTCTCGGGGTGCTGACAGCGTTGCAGGTCCACGGCCCGCTGGATTTCACGTCCCTCAAGAAGCAACACGGTGTCAGCGACGGAGCCCTCGGCCTGCACCTCCAGAAGTTGGAGGAGACTGGCTACGTCAGTTGCGAGAAGGCGTTCGTCGGTAAGCGACCGAGATCGACCTACCGGATCACGCTCACCGGAAGGAAGGCACTCACGAAGTACCTCGACGCCATGCAGGCGGTCATCGATTCGGTGAGGCGGCAGCGGGAAGATTGAACACAGTCCCGCTTCCCGTGGCTATCGCCCCGTGCCCGCCTGGGCATGGGCTTTCCCAGGTGTCAGAACACCCACTTCGCTGTCCCGGCAGCGGGTCTGGTGGTTCGGAGTGTCGGAATGGCAAGCGAACCCTACTTATGGATGGGGCCATCACGCCGATGCGAGTGGAACATCTGGCTTGAGTTTCCCGCCGACATGACGAGTCACGGGGCGATGGTCGAAATCGCTGAGCGTCTCTGTCGTGATTTCGGTGCGGTTGTCACCGAACGGTATCCCGAGCCCCATTACGACGAGGGGAAGGAATACTGGCGGCTCCGAGTGGGCTCGACCAAGTTGCTGCTCATGCGGAAGCCGCCCGACTGCCCTGTGGGCTTGTCCGTCACGGAGGGCGACATCGGGCTAATCGTCCGAATTGGCCTGTCATGGGGAGTCACCCGTTTCGTGGGATGGCGGTGGCGGCTCTGGTGGATCTGGCGTCGGCTGTTCGACGGAGGGTCCGGTTGACTCATACCGGGCCAGGTCTCGTCGGACCTCACGACCGCCACGGTGGTGTCAGGGCGGGTCAGTACTCCTCGGGGAGCAAGATTGTGCTGGCGTACCGAAGGCCCACGTTGTTCACAGCCTCCGTGATGATCCAGATGGTCTGCGATGTCCGAAGCCTGTACGCCGAGAGCAGGCGGCTGCCGTCCACCAAGGCGTCGTCGTTCGCCTGACGGTCCTCGTCGGAGAGGTCGCCCCAATGGCCTACACACAAGAAATAAAAGGACAGGCATTGCAGTCAAAGAGCCCCAGCCTGAATGGCTCATCGAGCCCGCCGACGGCCTCGTGCATCGCGCGCTTCATCAGCAAGCAGAACCCCGGCAGCTTGGCCGTCGTGAACCACCGCCCGCGCCGCTCTTCGTGCAAACGCCTGCATGTTTTCCAGGTTCGTGTATGGCACATTCTTAACCAGTTGCGGCGGCGAAGCATACTTCGACATCGGCCCGGTCAGGCCGATCGAGGTTCTCTCCTTGTTTCTCAATTCTTCCTCCGTGTCGTCCGTGCCTTCCGTGGTTCTTTTCCCATCCATCTGCCGGGCCCTCTGAAGGGCTTGAGTATGAGTGGCCTGTGTCGCATCGGACCTGACCCCGAATGCCGACCTGACCCCGGATGCCGCTCTTTACAATTTCATCAGTTGAGCAACTCTCCATCGCACCAGATCTCTGCGACTGATCCCTCCCAGCCCTCGACGGTAATGCTGTCCCGACCGTAGGAGATCGGAATTGCTTCCAAAGTCGCAGCACGGATATTAACTTTGAACGTTTTGTTCGGGGGTATGTCGTGTTCATCGCCCCACGGCTCGAGGTACAGCCTGATCGGGTCTGAGTGGCGATTGGTGATCGTCAAGGACACTCGTCTGTCGTCGGATTCAGGTCGGTCGCTCATGTCGACTTCCCTTCCACCAACTGAAGGGTGTAGTTCATCAAGTGCACAAGCTTACAGAACGCAAAACACCAACTGCGATTGCGCCTGGCACAATCCACGCGGTTGGCCGACCCCGAGACAGATCCGATTGTCCCACCCCAGAGTCGTCTCGACCGGTCGCCGTCAGATTCCCTATTTGGCAGCAAATCCCCGACTCCTTTGATTTCCTCATGCGACCCTTTCGCGTTCCCCTGTCATGGACCTCGATGTAGCGCGAAGGGTCCAAGCAGTTTCTCTCGATCGTGGCTCCGGGCCTCTGCGATCGTGAAAAACTTTCTGAGCGTCTCGAATGGGACTTCGTTCGATAGCAACCATAGCCACTCATCCGCGAAGATCACGTGAAACCCTCCGGGATTCCGGCTGGAAATGCCTTTTCCATCGGGTCGCGTTGATCGTCTGCGGCATGGTTCGAATGTCGAAGTCGCCGGGCGCCGGCCACGGGATGCCAGACGCTCGTGTCTCGACAACGAGGATCGTTTGTGGGGGAACGTCTTTCAGCGCCATCGGTGGTTCCCTACCGTCCCCAAATGCGGTTCCGGGCCCCGTGATAGCGAGAATATCAGCTTCGGGGAACGACGTGGGATTAGCCTCCCGTCCCGCTGCACCAAACGCAAAGAACCCTGATAACTCCGCAAGTTGCTTGTTCATCGGGTCGTCCCAGGCACGTGATGGATCCCATGTCCCATCCCAACTCATCAGGTCCGGAACGATCTCGACGCGCCAACTGTAAAGCGGCCTGGTCCCTCCTCTTGGCGGGCTTGCATGGACCGATAGCCTCGCCGTCTCCGGCGAGACCTCAGGATAGGGCAAGTGATTGTGGAGTTTACTGTAGTTACCGAGACTCATTGCCACCGAGACGAGCATCTCTCCGGCATAACGATGTCCGCTTACGATAACGGCGTTTCGATGCATCCAGGCCGCCAGCCCGGCGATGGCGAATACCGCCACAATAGCCAACAGCAAAGCGACCGGCCGAAGCCTCGCGAGGGATCGAGATCACGCCGGGCAGTTCGCGCGACGGCCCGCCACGGACTTCAAACACGGTTTCGTCCATACACCACTCGAGCCAAGGAAGGTAAAGGGAACGTCGCTCGTGGACTCGGATTCTGAATAGTCTGGGGCAATCATAGCGTTCCGGGCTCTCGATGGCGCGGGGAACTGAAGCGGGATCGAAGCAGAACTCCTCGCCGCTGAAGGGATCCAGGTAATCATGGATCGAGGAGAAGAGCAGGCGCATGGAGGACCGGGGAAGAGTAGGCGCTGAAAGCTGGTGATGTTCGGGTCCGGCGAAGTGACCAGGTTTCTGGGGTTCTTTCAAGATTCGGGCAATTCTGCCGTAAACTGATGATGTCGGTGCAGTGTGAGCGCGCTCGGCAATTCAGCGCGAGAGTGCATGCGTAGCGTGGCCGGGGGAAAGTCAGCATGCGAAGCCTGTTCGATAGGGCGCGGCGGCAGTGATGTGTCGGTTCTGCCGATTGCAGCGAAAGCTGCCGGTCATCCGGAATCATGGTGAGATGGGACCGAATCGCAGCGATCAGGCCAATCCAGCGGACGGAGAACTTGATTGATGGAAAAGTGCCGAACAAAGCCAATTTCATTTTCGTCATTAGTGAATTCAGAACAAGCAGTTAGGACTCACACATTCGGAATGGCCAATGCGAAACAGAGCCAAATTCTACTCGTCAGCGGCCAGTTGTTGGTCGTAACTTCACCACGCATGTCCACTGTCTGCCGCTTCTCTCTCACCGCGTAAGATCGTACGATAACTCCTGCGACCGGCCGCGCCTGACGAGAACAGAACGACTTCAGGGAGACGGAAAACGTCGAGGTTCCGCGGAAGAACCGATTCGTCCATTGTCGAGGGAACTGATCCATGAAGGACGTGTGCGAGAATTCATTGATCGAGGCAGTTTCTCAGGTCGGCCCCTGGCACGAACTGGCAGACCGGGTGCTCGAGGGGCATCGGCTCTCCGAGGATGAAGGGCTGGCGATTCTCCGATCGGGTGACGAAGAACTCCTCGACGTGCTGGCGGCGGCTTACCGCGTGCGCTATCGCTGGCATGGAAACCGGGTTCATCTCAACTTCCTCATGAACGCCAAGAGCGGCCGGTGCGCCGAGGATTGCGCCTACTGCTCACAGGCCGGGAAAGCCACCTCAGACATCTCCCGATACGGCATGCTCGATCCCGAGGAGATCTTCGCCGGTGCCCGGGAGGCCGCCGAGCGCCAGGCGGGAACCTACTGCATCGTCACCGCCCGGCGCGGTCCCGGTCCCAAAGAGCTGGACTGCCTCGAAGAGGTCATCCCCCGGATCAAGGCGGCATTCCCGCTGCATATCTGCGCATCGCTGGGCCTGCTCACCCCGGAGCAGGCGGAGCGGCTGAAAGCGTGCGGTGTCGATCGGATCAACCACAACCTCAATACCAGCCGCCGGTATTACCCCAGCATCTGCACGACCCACACGTATGATGACCGCGTGGACACCCTCCGCGCTGTCCGCGCCGCCGGGCTGGAGATGTGCTCGGGGGGAATCATCGGCATGGGCGAGGACGATCGCGATATCGTGGAGCTGGCCTTGCAGCTCGGGGCCCTGGAGGCCGAGTCGGTCCCGGTGAATTTCCTGATCCCGATCGAAGGCACTGGCCTTGGGCCTCAGCCCAAAATCAGCCCCCGCCACTGTCTGCGCGCTCTCTGCCTCTTCCGGCTGGCCAATCCCAAGGCCGAACTGCGGATCGGGGCCGGGCGCGAGCTGCGGCTGGGCAGCCTTCAGCCCCTGGGCCTTTATCCGGCCAATTCCCTCTTCGTCGGTGACTACCTCACGACCAAGGGCCAGCCGCCCCAGGAGGATTACCGGATGATCGAGGACATGGGATTCGAGGCGGTGCTCGAGACCTACGATGGAGAATGAAAGCTGGATCCCGCCGCAACTTCGCCAGTTGCAGGCCGATGGCCTCGAGCGCACCTTGCAGGTGCTGCCACGCGCCGGGGGCAAGTTCGTGGCGGAGGGCCGCGAGTTTCTGAACTTTTCCTGCAATGATTACCTCAACCTGTCGCGGGATCCGCGCGTCGCACGCCGCGCCGGGGAGACCATGGCCCGCCACGGTGCCGGGGCAGGGGCCTCGCGTCTGGTGACGGGGACGCTCAACTGTCATGACGAGCTCGAGCACGGGCTGGCCTCATTCCTGGCTTACCCCGCCGCGCTCGTCTTCGGCTCGGGCTGCCTGGCCAATCTCGGGCTGCTTTCGACGCTCGTCGGCCGCAACGACGTGGTCTTTGCCGATCGCCTCGTCCATGCGACGATCCTCGATGGGATCGTGCTCAGCCGTGCGAAGTTGATCCGGTTTTCGCACAATGACAGCGATCAACTGGACAGCCTGATGACACGGGCTGCTGCGTCACGGAGGCCCGACGTTCGCTTTCTGATCGTGACCGAATCGGTCTTCAGCATGGACGGCGATCGGGCTCCGCTCCAGGATCTTTGCAATGTCGCCGAGCGTCACCAGGCTATGTTTGTCGTCGACGAGGCCCATGCGCTCGGTGTCTTCGGGCCCGATGGCGCCGGGGTGGTGAGCGAGCAAGGTCTGACGAGACGTGTCAATGCGTGTACCGCCACGCTGAGCAAGGCGTTCGGCAGCTATGGAGGCTTCGTCGCCTGCTCCAGCGAGGTTCGGGCATTCCTGATCAACCGGTCGCGACCGTTCATTTACAGCACGGGGCTACCTCCCGCCAGTGTGGGTGCGGCACTGGCCGCTCTGGATGTCATTCGAGCCGGGCCACATCTGGGACCGACGCTCCTGGCCCGAGCCGCTCGATTTCGCGGGCAGCTCCGCGAGCTGGGGCTCAACGTGATGGATTCGGAAAGCCAGATCATCCCGTTGCTCATCGGCGACAATGCGAAGGCTCTGAGTTTATCGGCTCGCCTGAAGGCACGGGGAATCCTGGCCACGGCGATTCGCGAGCCAACGGTGCCGCGCGGGACGGCGCGGATCCGGCTTTCGGTCACCCTGGCTCACACCGAGGACGACCTGCGACAGGCCGCAACCGCGATCGCAGAGGCTGCCCGTCAGGAGGCGTTGGCGTGAATGGTTCGGCCCGCGTCACCATGATCGCCGGTTGGGCGCAGACGGCAGCGGCACTCGCGCCATTGGCCGCTCAGTTATTCCCGGGGCGGTTTGTCGTGACGTCCGAAACAAGGGAAGCCGAAGGTCCAGGACCCGGGGCCGGTTGCGTGGCGACGTTGACCTCGGTTGCGGCCTTGCTGGCCGCTTCAGGAGGCGAAGGAGATTTTCATGACGGCAGCACGCCATCTGCCTATGCGGCCGGACTGGCATTGCAGCTCGTGCGACGGGACCAGCCGTCGACGCTGATTGGCTGGTCGATGGGAGGCATGGTGGCCCTGGAGACGGCCATTCACTTTCCGGACCTGGTGCGGCGGTTGGTGCTGATCAGCTCATGCGCGACGTTCGACCCGCCCGGGGCCGATTCTCGCGAGGCGCGGTCACTCCCGGTGCGCGCCTTGATCGTCGGATTGCATCGAGACCGCGTGCAAACGCTGCGAACCTTCTTCTCGCTGGTGCATTCGGAAAATGGCTGCGCGTCGCAACCGGCGCGGGACCTCGAGAGGGCGTTGCAAATCAAGCCGGACCATCTGGTTCACGGCCTGCGGTACATCCAGACGATCGATGTCTGCACACGTCTCGCCGCCATTCGTGTGCCGGCTTGGATTGTCCACGGTCGCAAGGACCGGGTGATCTCCTGGAAGGCGAGCCAGTTGCTCCACGCCGGCATTGGCGGCAGTGAACTCCTGCTGGTCGACGACGGCGACCATGGCCTCGCCGCGACTTCTCCCGCAGTCCTCGCTCCGGCCATTTCGCGGTTTTTTCATGCGGACCCGCTTCTTGTATGAGCGACAACACAACCACGGCGCTCCATTTTTCCCGGGCCGCCGCGATTTATCATAGCAGGGCCGAACTCCAGCGCGCGGTGGCCGGCAAGCTCCTGCATGATCTGGGGAATCCGTTCGAACCCGGTCGCATTCTGGAGCTCGGTTGTGGGACCGGGTTTCTTACCGAGAATCTGCTCCAGCGATTCACGCGTGCGCGGATTGATGCCCTCGATATCTCGGCGAGCATGATCGAGCAAGCCCGGCGAGAGATGGCAGATGATGCACGCATCGGCTGGCACACCTGTGATGTCTGGAATTACCAGGCCGGGGCGGTCTATGACCTGATCGCCAGCAGCTCCTCACTTCAGTGGATGCAGCCGCTCGACAGGTTATTTGTTCGCCTGGCGTCGATGCTCAAGCCAGAAGGCCGCTTCCTCTGCTCGCTGATGGTGGAAGGAACGCTCGGAGATCTCCACCGATTGCGGCGTGACATCGCGCCGGGGAAGCTTCCGCGAAGCCCTCTGCCGACGATCGCGGAAACGGTTGCGTCCTTGCAGATCGCAAATCTCCGGGTTTCCCGTTCCCGAGAAGAGATTTTGCAAACCGAACACACCAGCACGGAAGATTTTCTGCGGTCGATCAAGGAACTTGGATTCACGGGCGGGCCTCTGGCCATGTCTTCCCGAGTGCTCACGCGGAGCGAGTTGAAACGGCTGATCGAAAGATATAGCGAGGAATGCGCCTTGCCAGGCGGCAAGGTTGCGGCGAATTACGTGATCTACTCCTTCGAGGGTATCAAGACGAGCGACGGAAAGACTTTGGGTAGTCTTGCCGAGCCGGGAATTCCAATTGACGATTCAGCCGAACGGTCCTAGACTCCCGATTCCGATGTCGGAATCCAGTGGCCCGCTTGCGGGGGCAGAACCTCACGGCCAGCGGCCTGGCGTTCCGGGATACGATGTCCCTGTTCCCTCTGTTGACTCGCCCCTTCCGAGACAAAGCGGAAAGGATTCCGCCCGATGAACTCTGAGAGCCGGCAGTGGGCAACCGTGGGCATGTCGGCCCTGACGATGGTGTTGATGGCAAGCTTGCCTGGACTTACAGGCTGTAATCCGCACCGAGATCAACTCCGCCCGGAGAACCTGTTCGAACAGATTGGCCGGCAACACGGTCAGCTCATCGAACCTCGAAAATGCATGCTCCGCGTGGCGATCTCGATCGTTCCTTCCGCGAACCGGCCATCAACGAGATTGTCTGGAAGGCGGCCGATGAGCAGTCCATCACGCCCGAAGCCCGGCGTGCTCTTCAGGTCAACGGCATTCGAATTGGCCGGATCACCGGCGAGCTTCCCCCCGAGCTCGAGGCCGTCCTCGCCGCGCCTCCGCCGCACAAGGTCGAGCCGGCCACGTTTCTTCTTGATGATGGTGAACATACGATTATAAGCACAAATGATCCAGTTGAGCAAGTTACCTTGCTGATGAACCGGGATAATCGCGCTTACGGCAAGGATTACCAGGCCGCCAGCGGTTATTTCCGGGTGATCGCGGCCCAGGACGGCGCACATGCCGTATCGCTGCGCTTCACGCCCGAGATTCATCACGGTCAAGCGCAGCGCTCGTACCAGGCAATCACCAGTGCCGCTCCCTATGCGGCTCAGCAGTTCAAGATCAGCGACGGGCAGCCCGAGGAGTCGCTTCCCGACCTGGCCGCCAGCCTGGTTCTTGAATCTGGCCAGGTGGCCGTGGTCGGTTGCCGTCCCGAACAGGAGGGCACACTGGGTGCCTTTCTGTTTGTCCATTCCGATGCCCACGGCGACCAGCGGCGCCAGAAGTTGATCTTGATCTGGGCCGACCGCAACCAGCTAGGCACGCTGGGTGAAAAAGTCGTCAGGACGGATCGTCCCGCTCCGCGAGTCGCTTCCAAGACGAACTCAGGAAACGCGGAAAAGCCCAAGGACGGCACGGACGCGAAGAACAATCCCCAGCCCACGAAGTCTGCTGAGCCGACCGAAGGACGCTGATGTCGGCCCTGTACCGTCAGAGGAGCAACGACCATGGAGGGGCGGCTGCGCTGGGGTAAGAGTTGGGCATTGCCCGAGGCAAAACCCGATGATCGGTTTGCCCGAAAACAATGGGCGACTCATGCCCCACACGAGGCGATTCCCCCTCCTGTTCGGGTATCATGGAACGCATCATGGAACCCCGGACAGACGGGAGACATACCAGAAGTGCCGGCATCCACCGATCCGACGGAACGATTTGTCGAACTGGACGGCTCGCGCGGGGAGGGCGGAGGTCAGATCCTTCGCACGGCGCTCTCGCTGTCGCTGCTCACCGGCCGGCCGTTCCGGATGTCGCGGATCCGGGCCAATCGCGAGAAGCCGGGCCTGAGGCCGCAGCATTTGAAAGCGGTCAAGGCCGCCGCGCTCCTCGGGCAGGCGGAAGTGACCGGTGCAGCCCCTGGCTCGCATGATCTGGTTTTCCGACCGCAGTCCTATTCGCCGGTCGACATGACGATCGATATCGGCACCGCGGGTTCAACCAGCCTGGTGCTCCAGACGCTGCATCTGCCGCTGGCCATGCGGGCCGAATCGGCCGTTCGCGTCGTGCTCACCGGAGGTACGTTCAACCCCCAAGCACCGGCGTACTTATTCCTCGAGCATACCTGGCGAGCCTACCTTGCCGCACTGGGTCTGCCAGTCGCCCTGGCCATGTCGACGGCGGGTTTTTACCCGAAAGGAGGCGGCAGGCTCGAGGCCTGGATCGAGCCGGCAAAGCCCAGGGCGTGGATTCAGACCGGGCGCGGACCCTTGCGGCGAATCCGCGGCATCGCCGGTGTCGCCAATCTGCGCGATGACATCGCCGGGCGGCTCCGCGACCGGGCCATCGGGCGGCTCCAGGAGTGCGGGATCACCGCCGAAGTCGAGATCGAAGTGGTTCGCTGGCCCAGCCCGGGTCAGGGGGCGGCTCTTGGCCTGTCGGCTGAACACGAGGGATCGATTCCCGCCACGTTCGTCGGCCTGGGCGAGCGCGGCAAGCCGTCCGAGGAGGTCGCGGACGATGCCGTGAATCAATTACTCGCTTTCGAGGCTGTCGATCAGGCAGCGGTCGATGCCCACTCCGCGGATCAGATCCTGCTCCCTCTGGCGCTTGCCGAGGGTCGATCGATCTACACCGTCAGCGAGATCACCGACCATCTTCGAACCAACACCGCCACCATCCGCGCGTTTCTCGATCGCCCGATCGTGATTGAAGAGCCAAGTACGGAAGGCCAGCCGGGACGCGTGATGGTCGGTTAGCCCACAAGCTTCAAAAGCCGGCGAGGCAAGGTGCTCCGCCGGCTTCCTATCCATCGAATCAACAGGAGAACGCTTCCGGGGACGCCGCCAAACGGTAAACGAGCACGGGCGCTCGCTTTCGTGTGATGGCACCGGCCACCTCGCTGCGCAGATGCCCCGAGGCGCGCACCAGGTGGTCATGGACGTTGCGCAGGTTGAGCCCCTCGTCCGGCGGCGAATCGATGGCGACGGTCACCAGCAGCCGCGACGCATCGGGCGCTGGTTCCACGTCGAGCACCCGCAGAGCTTGCAGAACGCCGTCGCCGCACTCGGCGAGGACCTCGTCGAGAGTCTCGGCAACCTGGTGACAAAGTTGCAACGCCTTGCGGTCGACAACCTCCTGAGATCGACCGTGCGCGTGTCTATCACCCTGGAAGATCAGCGATCGGGAATGAGGGCCTTGTCCATCGTCTGGACTTGGTTCGGCGCAAAGCCGGGCCATGACTTTCCGCGAGATGAGATCTTTCATGATTTATCTCCCGCAAATGATGTGAGCTTATGTTGCTTTACAGACGCGCAATACCCTGGAACGCACCAGTTCGGGGTCCGGCGTGCGCGTTTCCACTCGCCGATCGAGGCAGGAGCCGAGATCGACACGGGCCAGCGTGGGCAGAGGGACCAGACGCGGTCCTAGGTCTGTCGCGATCCGGAAACGGGGCTCGGGCTCGATGACTCAATGAGACGGGGCGTCATCGGCATGGTTGGCCTCCTTCC
Organism: uncultured Planctomycetaceae bacterium; assembly: GCA_963797295.1. GTDB lineage: Bacteria > Planctomycetota > Planctomycetia > Isosphaerales > Isosphaeraceae > Aquisphaera. The sequence continues at coordinate 253,781 of CAWCPP010000040.1, read as the reverse complement.
AGATGCATGATAGCGTGAATTGACAGGAGTCGTCAGAGCTTCCACCTACGCAGGGTCATGCTGTCTCAATCATAGTCTCGACTTGGCGTACGATCAACCGATCTTTGGCACCGGTTCAAAGATAGCCAAGATCTGCCAGCCTTTGCTGGATTGCGGCCTCTTCCGCGTCGTTGTAAGCCGCCCCACCCGGCACGCCGGAGACGCCGGCGTCATTACCATTGCCACCGCCGACACTCGCGAGGGAGGGCTGGTAGACCAGGCCGGGCGTGGATATGGGAATGGCATCGGCTGGGGGCGGGACAGCGAGGGGATCGAGAAGTTCCGTCAGAATGTGTCCGTCCATGTCGGCGGGAACCGGAACGCCCAGCAGGTGGAGCACGGTCGGAGCGATGTCGAGGAGGTCGGCCTGGTAGGGCGACGCCCCCTGACGAAAAGGCGACCCCGCGGCGATCAGAATGCCTTCCATGCGATGGTCGCCGGTGGGGCCGAACGCCGGGGAGACGACCTTGTGGGTCGTGAAGTCATGCAGTCCGATCGTCCTGTACCGCCAGTCGTTGAGCACCACCGTGAGGTCGGGAGCAAGGGGGGTGTGCGGACCGTGATACAACTCCTCGGCCTCGTACACATGCTCGACGAGCGGCTCTCTGGTCTCGGGATGAAGGATCTCGAGAAGCCCGGCCTTGAGATCGCGGCGGACGGCCCCAACGTCGGCGGGCTCGACGCATCCATGGGTTTGTCGACCCTTAAGATTGATGAAGATCTGGCCGAAGTTACCTTGCGAATAAGCCTGTGTCCGCGACCAGTCAATGTGCCTGCGGGACAGGAAAACCGACTCGCTCAATCGATCCACGAAGCTGGATTGCTTGCCCCGGAACCGACTTACCCGGTGACCGGCCAATCCCAGCCGGCTCATCACGTTGTAGACGAATTCCGGGGTCATCCCGCGGCGATAAAACCACTGTTTCTGCTTGACGTAAAAACTGTCTTGAAGCGCGATGAACCCCTGTTCGAGCAGCCAGACGTTGAAATTGACGTACCATTCGATCGGCCCGAAACCGTGATCGCTCATCAGCAAGAGTGCGGCATCGGACGGCAAGAGCGCATGGATGGCTCCCACGCCCCGGTCCAGCGTCTTCCAGAACTCGATCAGCCTGGGACGCAGTGCCTTGAGCTCTGCCTCCCTGCCCCGGGCCGCGCGGTGGGCCAGGTCCCAGACGTGCCACAGTTCGTGGCAGAGGCGATCCGTGGCCATGAGGTCGAAAATCAGCAAGTCCCACTCGCACCGCCGCATCAGGAACTCGACGGTCTTCAGGTGCTGCTCAAGGAACCTGGTCAGATCGTCGATCACACCGGCTTCATTGCCGCCGTCATGGATCGTTGTAGACCAGGGGCGATAAGGACCCACAACCTGCTCGAGCTCGGCAAAGAGCGCGGGGTCGGATGTGAAATCGGGGGCTTGCTCGGGGCTGAGAAAATCGCCGAGGTAAAAGCCGGGAAAATTGCGAGCAGGCCGGGGCGGATAGCTCATGGGCACGCCCCCGGCCACGGTCTTCTTGCCATGCCGGCCAGCGATCTCCCAGAGCAAATCGGCCTGGATCGACCGGGAGGAATTCACCCGCACCTTGAGCGGGTCGCGCCCGTACTCGAGAAACTCAAAAACCCCGTGCTTGCCCGAGTTCTTGCCCGTCATGACCCCGGTCCAGGCCACGGGACTCAGGGGCGGAAAAACTGACGCGAGTCCACCGGAAGCTCCCATCCGTCGCAACGAGGCGAGGTTGGGCAAATGGCCTTCCGACATCAGGGGATCCAGAATATCCCAGGTGACCCCATCCAGGCCGAGCACGAGGACCTTCATCGAACCACGATCCTTTCCACGCCTTCTGGACGTCTTCACCGAGATGCAATTCGCTCGTCGGCCAGTCCGACGAACATCACTTGGTATCTTATATTAAAGAGAGAGTTCTTGCGACCCTACAGATCGCCCATCTTGCCATGGCAACCCAGGCCCAGAGGTCCCGCAAGCTAGCCTGGGCTCTGGGAACACGCCTGTCACGTCAATCCAAAACACGTGCCAATTCCACGCGTCCTTGAATGACGGCGGTGAAGTGTAGCCTGGAAACCGGCAACACGCAGCGCGAGGTTCCATGACGGATCCCACCTCGCAATCAACCGCGCACGCACTCATTGACGAATGCCGTAACAGATCGACTGCGGCACCGCTCTTGGTAATCGCTCAAGAAAGTGACATTCATGCCGAAGAATACGGCGAGAAGAATAGGCACACGCGATGGGCGATTCGAGAGGTCCAGGCGTTGAGCATCACAAGTCTTTTTCGGGGAAAGATTTATATTGTGAAAGAAAGAATCTGTCAGGATACCGCGACTTCGGCACGCGCTATGCTTTTTCTATTGTTCATCTTACCAAGGCTCCCGAAAGCCTTGGTTCTGAAGTCTGGCTCTGCCCGAATCAGAGCTGGTATTCATCTTAGAGTCACGAGCAAGCGTCGTTCTCCCTGGCTGTGCCCGGCCCCCTCGGTGGGGGCCGGGCTTTTTTTTTCGTCCCCTGAATACCGTGTCCCACAGGACATTTGGAATTCTCCAGATTCAGTGTTTTGCCACAGTTGGTTTCCCTTTTGACCATTTCGGGCAGGCACTTAAGTGTATTAGCAATACTAGCTTTATATGTAAGTCATATTATTAAATTTGATTTGTGACACTTATCCGTCAATAATATTAGCTGGCCAGTTGCCAACGGGCCGCATATTCGGCCAGGCAACTTTGCTTACCTTCATTGCAATCATCGATCCAGTCGTAGTTCTGACCTTTTTACCTTTCGATTGACTCGGCGATTCGAGCACAATAGGCAAGTCAGCCAATCGACTCTTCTCGGCGAGGAGGACCGGCGGGTCGAGTCCTTCCACGCAGGACACTTCGTGGCCGACACTCCCAGTCAAGACCTACCCACTCGGCCGCGGTACAGACTATCGAAGTCGCTACCGCACAATGGTTTATGGTATGCAAGGTTTTCCCCATTCGAAAAAAAGCCGGTCGACCGTGAGAGTTTGCTGGCCCCTGATGTGATTCTCTGTACGGGCGACTCACAAGTTCTCGAGAAGTGGGGCACTATCATGACATCGACGGGTGGAGATCGTGGGTCAATAACTCGCTGGATGCTCGAGGTCAGAAAGAACCGGCCAATTGATCCCGATCTGTTGGCCGCTGCCGAGAAATCTCTCGCTAAGATGATGGAAAAGGTCTACGCGATCGCCACCGACAATCTCGCACGCCTCCGTCCCGCGCTGGCTTCCCTTGGACGAGACGTTGGTCAGGACGCGTTTGCAGCGACATTCGACCGGCTGAAGAATGGAGAGCTCGATTTCCGAAACCGCCACATGTTCTTCGGGTTACTCCGCTCCTTCGTAACAACCAGGTCGCTCAACCTCGTGCGTGACACTCGCGAATTTTCGTTGCTTCTCAGCGACCAGGACGCGGAGAGTGGCACAGACCAGGCGAGGGCCATCTCTGCCAAGAACTTTGTCGACGCGGCGACTGCTCCATCAGACTCCGAGCTGGTCATGGAAGATTTACTCCGCCGGCTGTTCGACTCGCTCGACAACACGGACGCCCAAAAGATTCTCCTCCTCAGACTGTTCTCGCAATTGATCATCGAAGATACCTTGATCGACCTCATGTCCCGCCCTGAGGGAGACGACCCGCTCCGACAAGCTCTGAACAACATCGCCCGTGAGCTGAATTTCCCAGAAGACAACCAGCACGGCATCGCCCTGATCACCCGGCATACCGGATTCAGTGAGGCCAAGGTGTTTCGCAACTTGGAACGGATCCGGGCAAAGCTCACGGAGCTGCTGGACCACGAACCGGTGGGTCATGCCCGGAGTGCCCTGGCTAACGGAGCCGTCAGGAGAAAGCAATGCGTTTCAGCGTACCTCGCCAAGCTGAAATCGATCGCCGACGGTTTTGACTCCTCGACCTTGCGATCGCAACGGGTGCTCTGACCAGGTTTCAGAAACGGAGGCGGGAGTGCAGTCCGATTTTGAACGGAACGAAGCCATCTGCGACGCGTTCGAGGCGGAATGGACGGAGGGACGGCGGCCGCTCATCGAGAGCTTCATGGGCAAAGACCCGGATCCACTCCTACTCCGGGAATTGTTGCGCATCGAGATCGAGTTCCGGCGCGCCAGTGACGAGGCGCCAAACCCCAAAGATTACCTCTACCGCTTTACAGATTGGCAGCGGGAAATCTACGCCGCCTTCCGTCTGAGTCCGCCCCCGAACGACAACGAACCGGTCTGTCTGATATTGGCCGGCCTGCTCTCGGCGCGGGAGGGACTCGTGACCGAAAGGGAACTTGTTGGCCGGCTTGTGGACTGGGCCGGAAGGGAAGACCCCAGGCCGTCGTTCGCCGAATTCCTTGACAAATCATTTCCAGATACAAAAAACCCGATTGTGCGAGCGGGACATCCCCTGTTCAAGCAGGTTCGCGAGTGGGTGGCAGAAAACGACAATGACAAGGTCAGGTGCCTGACATCGCTTCAATCAACGCAAGTTGATGCGGTCCGGTCGTTGCTCGTCCACGAGCGTGACAAGATTAACGATGCGAGGACGAAAGCGGGCCTTGACGAGTTGCTAGATGACCTCCGACACGTCAAACACGGGCGGTACATTGTGGAGGAGGTCGCGAAGGAGCTGGACACCAGAAAGAACAGCGAGAAGAGGGCAGCGGGCGGATTCGGGGTCGTCGTCCTGGCGCACGACCGAGAATTGGCTCGAATCGTCGCCGTCAAGGAACTGGCGATCGAGCACGTTTGCAACGGGGACGCTTACGAGCGCTTTATTCAGGAACCCAAGATCGCCGGTTGTCTCGACCACCCGGGGATCGTGAAGATATTCGGTCTCGACACATACTCGGACGGCCGACCCTATTTCGCCATGCCCTATTTCAAGGGGGGCAACCTTCAACAAGCAATCGCGGCACTCCATTCACCGCAACATCATGCGGACCGCGACGGCCCGAAGACTTTGACCCTCCGCGATCTTGTGGAGAGAATGGTCGATGTCTGTCGCGCCGTCGCGTACGCGCACAGCCGAGGAGTACTCCACCGAGACCTGAAGCCGGGCAACATCGTGCTCGGTGCGTTTGGCGAGGCAATCGTCGTCGACTGGGGTCTCGCGAAAGTGCTCCCGCCGGAACCAAGCGCAAAGCACAGGGTCAGCGTGGCAATCGAGCGGCAGAAAGTGATCAAAGACCCGCTCCTTGTCGTGACCGCCGCGGGGCTACTCGAGTCTCAAAACGGCGTTGCACTGGGCACTTTGGCCTATAGCTCGCCAAGGCAGGCGACAGGCGACTCAGACGGTTTAACATTTGCCGATGACATCTACAGCTTGGGCGCCACGCTTTACGAGGTCATCACTGGTGTCCGAGCGTTCCGCGTTATGGACGACGGGCCATCGCAGGGAGAGAGGGTCCGACGTACGCAAACGAGGCCGTCGCGGAAGGGCTCGGAGACATCGACTTGGGCCAGCAGCTCACCCCGAAAGGCATTGATCAAGAAAATCGTCGACGGTGAATTCGCCCTGCCGAGCAAGGTGAACCCGGATGTTCCCCCCGATCTGGAAAGGATCTGTCTGAAGGCCATGGCCCGGGAGTCGTGGGAGCGCTATCACTCGGCCGAAGAGCTGGCCGACGACCTGGAGCGATGGCTGGCCGGTGAGCCCGTGCTCGGCTGGCTGGAACCTCGTCGCCTCGGTTCGCAAAGACTGGTGAGCCGGGAGCCACGATGGCGCCGGGTTCGACGATGGGTAAGTCGTCACAGCGGCCCTGTCACGATTACCTTGCTCTCTTCGCTGGTGGGCTTGATTAGTTTTCTCGCCTTCCAGGTCTTCTCACGCGCCAACGTCCTGGCCTCAGAACTCCTTACTTGCCCGATGGCCGAATTCCGCGAGCTCGCAACGAAGCTCAAGTCTTATCATCTGTTGCTCATCCGAGATAAACTGAGGACCGAAAGCAGCAGCAGTAATCGGGACCGAAGGCTACGATCCATGCTCGCATTGCTTCGTGAAGAACCATCATTTGCACCAGAATTGTTCAAATTCTTGCTGGAAGAAAGCCGCGCTGACGAGGTGCTCGTGATTCGCGATGAATTGAAAGCCGAGGGATACAAGAAAAGGTTCGCAGGCGAGCTCTGGAACGCCTTTCTCCGCGGTCCGAGTACCGGTGTGGCCGGTCCCGAGCAGGGGCAGCAGGCTGAACCGCCGGGTTTGGCCCAAAGTGAGGTCGACAAGATTCGCATCCGTGCTGCGGGCGCCCTCGTCGCGCTCGATCCTGATCGCTTTGAGCACGAGAGCGACCTTCGTCGGTTCGTCTCCTTGTACCTCGTTCAGCCATCCCCGTCGTTAGCCGGCGACTGGGCAGATGTGTTCAAGAACGTCAAGAAGTGGATGCGGCCGAACCTGCTCGCGATCTATGAGGGAAGAGCCTCCGATCGGGTCAATATAGAGTTCGATGACGAACAAGTCGATTCACACAAGCCTGTTTTTATAGTAAAACTCAATTATACGATAACGCCTTCGCCGGTTATCCGTGGTCGCGTCGAGCGCAGCCTGGCTTTCGCCATACTCATGAAATACGCTGAGGAGGACGGCCCTGACGGCAAAGATACGGTCGCCAACCTGTCCACCCTGATCGGGGCAGCCGACCCGATGCAGTTCCGCGAGATCAACGCGCGAATCGGGAGCCTTCAGAGCAATGTGCGGACCGCCGTCGAAACTCTGGAACGATCCCTTGACGAACGCCCCGAGCCCGACGCGGGGGCAGCCCACCGCTTTGGCCAGCGAGCCGCAGCGTTGATCGCTTTCGGTCGCCCTGAGAAGGCCTGGCCCTGGCTCACTTTCAGTGAAGACCCGGGCCGGCGCCGAAATCATTCACTCCTTGCCGAAGTTTGTAGATGACCCTGCGGCACTGCTTGCGCGTCTGAGGACCAATCCTGAGGTCTCGGAGATGCGTGCGCTGGTCCTGGCAATCGGCCAGTTCGGTGCTCAATGGCTGGATAAAACCCTGTCCGATGAATTGCGACGCGCCTATCGTTATCACCCGGACGGCGGCCTTCATTCCGCCGTTGAATGGGCGTTAAGGAATCGGTTCCGCATGTCGGCGGCCTTGAAGACCGACGACGAGTTTCTGCGTGGCCTAGGAGTCGCTCATACCAAGGATCACCGCTGGTACGTCAATTCCGCCGGCATGACGATGGTAGTCTTGCCGATAGCCACGAAGTTTAGGATGGGGTCGCACCATACAGACAGGGAGCGCGAAAGAGACGAGATGGAACACGACGAGGCGATCAAAAACCCTCTCGACATCTCCACCAAGGAAGTGACTATCCGGCAATACCTCGAGTTCTTGGTCGATCCCGTGAATGCCGACCTGCTGCCGAAGAAAAAAGATGGTCGGAGGGATGTGCGGATAACACCGAATGACTGGCTCGAAGAAATCAGGCGCCGCGAGCCGTCAGGCAACTTGGACATGGACCAACCCGTCACCGGGGTAACCTGGTACGAGGCCACGCGCTATTGCAACTGGCTGAGCAGGCGAGAGAAAATCCCCGAATACTACCCGCCACCCGTGCAAGCCAAATCTGAGCTCGAAGGTTCAGAGCAGCCGCTCTACCAGGAGACGAGAAAGGTGAAGACGGGCCAAGGGTATCGTTTGCCCGCCGAGAAGGAGTGGGAATATGCATGTCGAGCCGGGTCAACCACGCCACGGCCCTTCGGAAGGTCGATCGAGCTGCTGGAGCACTACGGTTGGAGTGCCAGAAACAGCAAGGGAGCCGCGAATTCGGTGGGGCAATTGATGCCCAACGACTGGGGAATGTTCGACATGCTCGGCAACGCCTTCGAATGGACGCAGGACCTGTACAACAAGGATTATCAGGTTCCGAATCTGGACGAAGTTTCTACCAACCCCTATCGCGACCGAGTTCTTCGCGGTGGTAGCTTCGAGAGCTCGGAGACGAACCTCCGGTCGGCCTACCGAGACCGCAACTCGCCATCGGAAAACCCCGACGCATCGAGCGGGTTCCGCGTCGCGCGGACCCGGTGAAGCCGATCAGCATATCGCCGGTTTACCGACTCCGGAATCGGGGACAGAAGAATCCTTCTGTATCTCCCGTTCATCGTCACGGTGAACGACGCCACGCCAGCTGAACTGAGCTTCCTCAAGGAGTCAGCTTCCCGCTCGAATGGCAGGGATGCTGCTTTGCGTCGTGGTCCTAGCTTGCAAGCCTCGTCTGGCAGATCGCCGCGCGCTAGCGCTGCCGGAACGAGCTTCGATACGAACACTCAGATCCGGAGTCGGTCGCTCACCGGGGGTATCCTGCTTATCCACTCCCGTTCGCGCTGATAGTGGTCTCGCGATCTCGGACCCTGACGTTCGAGATGGAATCACGCCGGTTGCCGCCTCCAGAATTCTGCGAGAGCCTATGCGAGCTACACCCTCTCGTCCGTGATATTCATCATGTCCGGCACGGACACAACGCTCGACTCTGCCGATCGGGCAGCGGCGAGGAAATGATCAGAGTCAACCCTCGGATTATCTCGCTCGTCCGATTCGGCCTGAATCGAAGCAAAGAAAGGGATGGCCAGGTGTTACCAGCACTCGGCCACCCCAGGCACCCCACCCGATTCCCCCTGTGTGAGTGAAACCGTTTCATCGGCTCGTGACTGTTCGCGCAGCCAGAGCCAGGAGTAGTGGAAGAACCGCAAGGCGGCCTTACCACCGAGGCGCCTGTCGTTGATGATACCACATCGACGACCAGCGGCGAGCCTTCCACGCAGCAAAGGACTCGCTTGATGTCGCACCCAACTCCCAATCAACAGGGCATCCTGACTCCCGACGCGCATATCCTTGTGAGTGGCACGACCGGACTTATCGGCGGTGAACTTATCTTTTCATTATGCGCGCTGAACCGTGGCGGTAGGGGCCGCCTCTGGGCCCTTGTCCGTCAGCGCAATGGGATGAGCCCGGCCGAACGACTGAACCAGCGTCTTCGCCGAAGTTCCGGCGCTTCTGGTGCAATGATCCGCGCCGAGGCTCTGAGCGGTGACATGATTTTGCCCGGCTGGGGGCTCTCCGACGCCGACTTGCGCGAAGTGACGCAGTCGGTGAACATCATCATCCACAACGCGGCAGACACCTCGTTCGTCGCTCGTCGCACCACTTACGACACGAACGTATCGGGGACTCGCGAGTTGATCGCCCTGGCTCGCAAGTGTTTGCGCAACCCGCTGATCGTGTTCATGTCCACCGCTGCGAATGGCGGTGATGTGAAGGATCGAATCTTGACCGAAGACGACGGTTGTCGGCCCGACAACACGCACATCAACGATTACACGCACAGTAAGGCGGTTGCCGAGCAGATGCTCCGCGACAGCGGCCTACCGGTACTGATCCTCCGGCCCACCATCGTTCTGCCGGGTGGTCGGGATGATCCCGAACTTGCTAAGCAAATCCTCTGGTTCGCACCGATTACAAGCCGATTCCAGGCATTGCCCATTCACCCGGCTTCCCGCCTGGATGTCATCGATGTGGATTTTGTTGTTAAGGCGGCACTCGGCCTGCTCCGAAAACGCAACCGTCGCTGGCAAACCTATAACCTATCGGCCGGGGTGCGCCAGGCGATCACCACGAAACAGGCGTTCGCCGTCATCGGTCGCTACTACGAACGCAAGAAACCTCTACGGCTTGTGCCTCCCGATCGATGGAGCGCCTGGCACGAAAAAACGTTTGTGAGCTCGTCACAGCAAAAGCGGCTTTTCGAGGCTCTGGATCACTACTTCCCGTTTCTTAACCAAAATGTGGCCCATGACGATACCCGACTGCGGGAAGAACTGGGGGAACAGACGCCGCGTGTCCGTCCGCTCCTGAAGGACTTGCCCAGCCTGTTGGCTTTGATTCCTGATCGAGTTGCCCTCCGCGAGGCAGCCCGTCCTTGAATCGTTTCATTAATGTCCACTGTGCACAGGGGGCGGTCATCACCGCCCCTTCGTGTTTCGCTACCAAGCCGGAGGTTGCGGCCATGACGAGAGCCTGGATCATTCTATTCCTGGCCATCGCGGCAGAAATTTGCGCGACACTCGCCCTAAAGCAGAGCGCTGGCCTGAGACGCCCATGGTGGCTTCTCGTCGTCGGCCCGGGCTACGCCTTGGCGTTTCTGGGACTTTCCCAGGCCACAAGAACTTTGGAGATTGGTACGGCATACGCTGCCTGGGCAGGGGTGGGGACGGGTGTTGTTGCGGCTTTCGGGGTTGTCCTGTTCGGCGAATCAACAAACCCGCTCAAGGTGAGCGGCCTTACCCTCATCATCGTTGGGGTGATTCTGCTGCAGCTCGGCTCTGAAGAGAAAGGCCCTCTACAGCCGCTTCCGTCCCAACGGAATCACACAGCAGACAATTGAGCAAGAGTCGGATTCACCCGATACCACCTATCGCCGGCCCGCTCGTGGGGGGCATCCTTTGCCCGTTCCGAAACGACCTACGGCGAGAAGCTGGCCGTCTCGCGAGCGTCACGCTTTTCTTGGTTTTTTTGCGTGCCCTGAAAACGCGTTGAAATCGAACACTTGCACGGTCAGGTCGGCGTCAGTGGGCGCAATGCCGCGGAGTATCTCAACGACGACCTGGTGGCGCTCGTACTCCGAAAGAGCATCATATGAGTCGAGCTGTTTGGTTTTCTTATCGTGCTCGCGTCTCTGCCATGCCACTTGCCGCCCGCACCTGGAGAGGTGCAAGCCCTGAGCCGTCCGCCATGGTGAATGGCTTATCACCCAGGTTGACCGTCACGGTCTGCCCATTGGCGAACCGAGTCTGCTGGACCGTGTGGTCGTCGGTCAACCAGGCGTGGGAGAGCATCTCGCTGTAACCGGTCCCGCGGGCGATGGGGCAGACGGTCTGATAGCTCTTGACGAACCGGTCGCGGTGGGCTTCCCAGTACCGTCGAGTGAACATGAACATGGGCGGCGTGCCGTAAAGGGCGTTGAAGAGATCGCGCCGGTCCCAGACGGCAGGCAGCTTGTTGTTGTAATCGCCCCAGTACCACTGCGCCACGACGCAGTCGTGATAGACAAGCTCCCAGAGCGGCAGGCGGTAGTAGGGGCCGGTCTGGAATCTCTCGATCTGAGGCGGCACCTGCTCGACGATTCGCTGCATGTCCCGGCCGGCGTCGTCTACCCGATAAGGGCCCAGGCTGAGCATGCCCTCGAAGTAATGCACAAACGGCACGGCCGCTTCGTGGCCGGTCTCGCTGCCGGTCACCAGCTTGAATCGCTCGCTGACGAGGCGCAGCAGCTCCATCTTCCAGTGACGGCTCTGGGACCGATCGAGCGGGTGGCTGGCGCATAACACTCGCGCCAGGAAGCGGCTGTCGTCGTGTCGATGAAACGGCAGAGGTAGGGGTGCGTCTTGAGATCCTGGCCAATCCGCTCCTCGGCGTAGGGGATCGCCTGGCGGTCGCAAGTCACGCCACAAGGATACATCCCGCCTTGCTTGCCCTCGATTTCCCAGCCGCGAATCCACTGTCCGGCCGCGTCGATCATCAGGTCCTGGGGCCAGGCCTTGGTGGTCCATTCGGGAGCGATATAGCGAATCTTCGCGAAGTTCGCGGGGTCCATCACGTCCTGATAGATGTCGTACCGGCTGGTCAGCACGTTCATCGCGTTGAGCGCCTTGATCTGGTCGGGTGCTGCCGCGTGTGACCAGAGGATACGCTCAATACCCGCGCTGAAGTTCGCGGACGATGCCGGTGGCATCACGATCCCAGCACCAGACGTTGACTGCGCCGATCAGGCGATCGACGCTCGGGTTCTCGGTTCGTTTTTGCTCGAGCGTCTTGAACAGTCCTATCGCCTGGGCATGCTTACGATAGCGCTTGGCCATGGCGACGTAGCCGCCGTCATCCAGGAAAACATAGCGCATCCGCCGACTCGAGCCGAAGTTCCCCTTCTGGGCGTCCCAGAGAGGCGCCAGGCAGAGGCGGCCATCCTGCCGGGGACTCAGGACCGAGGCGTCATCGGGCGTCTCGACAATGGCCATGACGCCCCGGCGCCCGTCCGTAACGCCCCACCACGCCATGCAGAGACCGTGGCCGCCGTAGAGGATGTAGTGCATCTGGGGCAGGCTCGCGTCGTCCACAGGGTAGCTCATGCCCTCGTTGACCGGCATCACCAGAAACTCACCCTTCGCGGTCGTGAACGGGTAAGGAAACGCCAGCGACTGGCTCAGTTCGCCGCTGCCACCGAGCTCGATGGCCAGCTCTGGCCTATCGGCTTCGATCGTGAGGCGCACCGAGAATTCGAGGGTCGTTGCCGGATCGACCAGGTCCGCCTCGATCATTCGGCCGGAGCCGCGCGCGCTCTTGACCATAAGCTCGGGACCGGCGGGCTGTTGTGACCACCGTTTCCCGGTTCGCCGGTCCAGCACCGAGAAGCTGGCTCGCCGGGTGTCGAACGTGAGACCGAGCGTGTCGGTCGACGCCTCCAGCGAGGCTGGCAGTTCCCCGGGATGAAGTCCCTTCAAATCCTGCCCGCGGGCAAGAACCAGGCTGTCGACATGGACGATGGCCGGGCCGTAGCCAATGACCCGCGGCGTCATCGTGTGGGCCCGAGCCGGAACGACAAACCGACTCTTCAGCGCGCGCCAGTCCTCGGTCGCGTTTGCCGTGCGGCCGCCGTAGGACCAGGAGATGACCTCTCCAGATGCGTCACGCAAGACAACCGAGATCTCGGCCCGGCCCTTGCCCTCAACGCGCATCCAACCGGAATACTCGTAAACCTCGCCGGTCTTGACGGTGACGGTGCGCGCGGCTTCCAGGCTCCAGTCGTCTTCGCCGCGATGTTCGATCCGGACCGAGGCCATGCCGTCGTGCCTGATGGTCCGATCGAGGGTGGCGATCCCGGTGTCGTGAACTCGGGTCCAAAAAGGATTCCAGCCGCCAAGGTCGTTGTCGAAGCCGCCATTGACCAGCACGTTTTGTACCGAACGAGGGACCTGCGGCCGTGCCTGGGTTTCCTGACTGTAAACTGTCGCCGGCAGTGCGTTCAACGCGGCGAGGCTCATGATCGCGAACTGTGCCATCGTTCTCATGTTGATCGGCTTTCTCTTTCTTTTGAATAGAAGGCGCGGCGAGGCCATCACTTCGCCGGTCCGCGCCAGACGCTGCCTCCGAACGTGGAGACGTAGATGGTCGACAACTCGGCCGGGTCGAAGGTAATACGTTGGGCGTTGCGGAACGGCATTCCCTCGAGCGCGACCCAGGTCTCTCCCGCGTCGTCGCTCCGCCAGAGCCCGGGCTCGGATCCGCCTTCCGGGATGCACATGTAAACCCGGCCTGGGTGCCGCGGGTCGATGGTCGCTCCGAAGCAGTCATCGCCTCGGCGCGCCACCCGCTTCCAGTTGTCGCCGCCGTCGGTCGTCTTGTACAGACCCCCCTCCTCGTTTCCCGCGTCCGCGGCCCCAAGGTAGATCACCCGGCTGTCACGGGAGTCAACATCGAAGTCTTTCGGCCAGAGCAACGGCCGCGACCCGTTGATGCAGTGCCACGACGCTCCGCCATCGGTCGATCGATAAAGGCCGGGGCCTTCAGCGACAAAGTGACCGTCCCTGCGGAGGGCGGTGACCAGGCAAAAGAGCGTTCCATCGGTGTGCAGAATCAGCCGGCACGCGCCAGGCTCGCCTCCGGCCGACCCAGTCCCTGCGACGCTTTCGCCCAGCTCTGGCCGCCGTCGGTGGACTTGAACACACCGGCCTCGAAAGCCGAGGCGTAGAGTGTCCGGCTGCCCTTGGGCGATTTCGGGTCGACAACCACCGAGGTGATCGGCTTGCCGGGAAGCCCGTGCGAACTGTCCTTCCAGGTCACCCCGAAGTCGGTGCTCACGCCGACTCCCCCGCCCGCCCTCGCAAAGTAGTGCCGGCCGGAAATCACGTTGTTGTTTGGAATGTCGTGCAGGTCAGAGAAGGCTCCCCAGATCGTTCCCGGCGTTTCAGGGTCGAAGGCAAGCTCATAGGTGGTGTTCCGCAGCGGGCGGCCATTCTGCCAGTACCATGTCTTGCCCGCGTCGGTGGACCGGGCGAATCCGATGTCGGTGTAGGCGATGTAGTGGCGGGCTGGCTCGAAGGGATCGATGTAATAATGCCAGACCGTAGTGACCACCAGACCGTTGTTGATCCACCGCATTCCCTTGCCGCGCTGTCCGGCAGCCTCGGCGCTCCGGGTATTGGCGCAGGCCCAGGTTTTTCCACCGTCCCGAGTGATGTAGCAGCTCATCCAGTCGGTGATGACGACGTGGTCCGGATCGGCGGGATTGATGCCGGCCCCTGAGATGTTATCACGGCTGCTTCCCTTCTCGTCGATCAGGTAGCTCGGTCCCACATTGAACCCCGGCGCTCTCATAGCCGTGAACAGGATGGGACGCCACAACGCGCCGCGATCGTCGCTCCGGAAGACTTGGCCGTCGTGACCGCGCGTGGCGTAGACTCGCGATGGACTGGCATCACTCGCAAGCAGGAACTCGTACCGCGCATCGCGTCCGCTGGCTGGATCAATTCCCTTGCCCATCGCCTTTACCCACGTCGCGCCGCGGTCGTCGGAACGGTAAATGCCTCCCGTGGCATTCTCGCTCTGGGCACGGCCAGTTACAGAGCAGTAGAGGACGCAGATCTTGCCGGCCTCGCTCGATGCCCCGGCGAAGCTGAGAACCGACCCGGCACCGGGCTGCGAAGCCGTCTCATGCCAGGTTGCGCCGCCGTCGTCGGAGCGAAAGACCGCCTGGTCGGTGGCGGCGAAACAGACGCGGCGGTCCGCAGCGCTGGATCGATCGAAGTGAAATCCCAGCAGTCGGCCATGGACGGGTCCGACATTCGCCCAGGTTTTTCCACCATCGGACGAACGGCCAAGGCCGCGGCGGCTGCCAACCAGGAACAAATCCGGATTTCCGGGGTCGACACCGATCGCCGACACTCCGATGGGGGCGCCGGGTACGCTCGCCCAGGTTTTTCCCTTGTCCCGTGTCATCTTCAGCGGACCGCGCCAGCCGTCCGCGGCGTAGGCGATGTTGGGATCGGCCGGATGCCAGGCCGGGCGCACGGTCGTCGAGCCGTTCAGTTGCTGGTAATGAATCATCTCCCAGTTTTGACCCCCGTCCGTCGTTCGGTAGGCGCCGCTCATGTCGCAGCCCAGCAGGATCAGGTTCGGATCGACCGGCGAGATCGCGGGCGTGTACATGGCCCCTCCGCCGCCAAGCCCCAGGCTCGTCCACCGAGTGGGCGTCGGCGTTGCGGTTCCGTCCAGCGCACGTCCCGAGGGCGTCTCGCCCGGGCAGGGCCATGCCCAGGCCTGGAGAACAAGTGTCAGCAAGATCACCTGCCGCGATCGTCGCGGAGCACCACAACCACGCCCTTCTTCGGCCTGGCCGGGCTGACCTATATTGCTGTGAACCATGGACGTCTCCTCCTCGATAAGGCCTCTCATGTCGCCGGTCAATGCTTGCCCTTCCGGCCAGCATACGATGGAAGTGGGACGCATGCCCGCGGAATCCGCCGTGGCGTGGATCCAGATTGTCCGGCGGTCGTACGCACGCTAACGTGACGAATGTCCGCTCTCCGCGATCCTAATCGTGAGTGACAGTCATCCGGGAATCCAAGACGCAAGCATCGTGACATCCAGAACGGAACGCAGCACCATGCCGACCACGCGACGGGAGTTCCTGACGTGTCTTGCTCTCGGGGCCGGGACTGTTTTACCGGGTTCGTTCCCGCGAAACTCCGAGGGCAATCCTCTAACGCCGCGGGATGACGCCTCTGAATGGACGATCTTCATCACGAACGATACCTGCCCCGATTACACCTGGGGCAACGACGAGACTCAAACGCGACGAAACTTCGCTGAGCTCCTGCGCGCCCATCTCGACCTGATGTCCAGAACCGACAATGACTCACTCAGCGATCGGGACCGCTACAACATGGCGGTCACGATGGAGGCGATCTGCTTCCTCGAGCGGTATCCCGACCGCGAGCAGGAGCTGGCTCGCCGGGTCAAGGAGGGTCGGGTCGCGATCAGCCCGTTTTTGTGCAACTCACTCTGGGGTTTTCAGGGCGTCGAGGGATTTCTGCGCCACGCTTTATCCAGCCCGAAGGCTGGAACGCCGGTGGAGCGTGACCCTGGATGTGGCCCAGCACATCGAACTCCCCTCGCTCCCGTGGGGCGTCTCCTCGCTGCTGGCCGGGTGCGGCGTGCGCTGGCTGTCCGTCCCTTTTCTGGCATACGACACAACATTTGACGGACTCACCTGTCCACCTCTGTTCCAGTTTGAGGGGCCCGACGAATCGAGAATCCGGGTCGTCCTGGATCCATGGGCCTCACGCAAGGCAAACTATGTTCAGGGGGCTCAACTCCTGGCCAAACCAGAAGCGATCGCGACCGAGTGGCTCGCGCACTACAAACAGCTTGGCTCCTCCTATCCGGCCCGGGTGATCCTCTCCAGTGGCACCCACGGCGACACGAACCCCGGCAGCGCGGCCCAGGCAGCCGGGTTCGCTGCCCGCATCAAGGAGTACAACAAGAGCCACGGGCCGCATCCGACGCTGGTGAACACGACCTTGCCCGAGTTCTGCAAGGCCATCGATGCGGTGGAGGATAAGGCCCCTTTTCTGCCCACGGTGCGGGGATGCTTCGGTCACTCATGGGAACTCTGGCCCGTTTCCCTGGCCCGCCTGGCTGCGGACTTCCGGGAAGGAGAGCGATCGTTTCTGGCCGCCGAAGCGCTCGTCGCCGTGGCGAGCCGGGCACGAACAGCCGTCGTGGAGTCGACACGAGCGGCCCGCGAGCGCGCCGAGTGGTGTCTGGCCATGCTTTCGGACCACGCATGGAACGGCACCGATGACAAGAATCGGCGCGAGAACGCCCGCCTGCGACGGGAGTGGGGCAAGGAGCTCGATGACCTCTCTAGAGGATTGCTGAACAGCGGATTGACGGCCCTGAGCCTGGCACCGGGTGATCGGGATATCTGCGTCTTCAACAGCCTTAGCATCCCCCGCGCCGACCTGATTCGCCTCGAAGCCCCCGCGGGCGCCGGGCTGATCACTGATGGTGCAACCCCGCTCGTCTCGCAGGTCGTGCAAGAGGACGGCAAGCGCATCCTCTACAGCGTCTCGCCAGGGCTTCCCGGGTTCGGTCTCAAAGCATTCCGGTGGAAAGCCGGGCCCGATACTCATCCGATCCGGGAGACAAGCGCGAGTCCCTGGGAGCTGGAAAGCCCGTTCTACAAGCTGCGTGTCGACCCCAGGACTGGCGGCCTCGCCAGCTTGATCCACCGGGCCACGCGAGCAGAGCTCGCCGCGGGCGAAGGACGGACCATCGGCCAGACGACTGGTTTCGACAGCAAGGAGCACTCCATCACCGGTGTTGAGTCCAAACTTGTCGCCAGTGGGCCGGTTCTCTCCCGCTTGCGAATCGACTTGATGATTGCCGGTGTAAAGGTGCGCAGTTTCCTCACGATCTACCAGCATCTTGACCGGGTGGACTTCGACGTGCGGATCACCCGCCCGGCCGGGCCGCGGCGCGAGCGGTTCTGCCAGGTCTTTCCCGTTCGGTATCCAGGTTCAACGCTCCGTGTCGAGACCACCGGCGCGGTGATCCGCCCGTCCCGCCAACCCGAGGGCGATCTCTTGCCAGGTGCCGACACCAGGCGGCTGGCCGTCCAGGGGTTCGTGGAGGTCTCGTCGCCCGGGAGGCCAACCGTGGTGATCGCGCCGCTCGATGCTTTCGCGCTTCGACTCGATCTCGGACAGATCACGTTCGAGGCCCTGGGGGACGATCAGAACGAGAAGGAGGTGATCCACGACCAGGGCGGCGACACCGACTTTCGCTTCCGATATGTCCTGCGGGCGCGCGCCGGTCGTGCGGAAGGCGACAGCTCTCTGGCGTGGAGCCGGGCCGTGAGCAGTCCATTACTGGCCATCATCGGGCGAATCCCGGCGGAGAGTTTGGCGGGGCCGCCTGTTATCGTTGACCCTGCGCGTGCAATCGCAACCTGCTTGAAGCCCGCGGACGATCCGGAGAAGGGGGGCATCATGGTCCGCCTCAGAGAACTGGCGGGCCTGTCTGGGCCTTTGAAGATCGTGGTGTCGGGCTTCCGTCGGGTGTTCCAGACCGACCTCCTGGAGCGTGACCTTGAGGAACTTCCCATCAAGGGAGACCTGGTTGAAGTCAATCTTCATGCTGGTGGGTTTGCCGGGTTACGCTTGCTACAATGAGCGTCTCTCGATCAAAAGTGAGACCGAGGAAGGTCTCTTGCTCATGCTGCGAAATGTCTGATGGCCTCTGGGAGATCCATCGATGGTCCCGTTCGTCCTCACCATGCTGGTCGCGACTGCCGCGATTGATGATGCCCGGGCACCCGTGTTCGCTCCCGCGAGTCCGCGTTCCTGGTTCATGACGCCCGGGGAGAACGTGACCCTTCGTTTGCGGCTCGCGTCGGGTACAGCCGCCGATCGGGTGCCGTACCGGGTCGTCGATTACTCCGGCAAGCTGACTGCCCAGGGAGAACTTCGTCGTACCGCCGCGGGGAACTGGGAAATCGCGTTGCGGCCGGAACCAGGATTTTTCGAGGTCGAGCTACCCGGCACCAGTCAGCGATTCGGCGTGGTTTCCTTGCCCGAGTCGAAGGACAAACCCGACCCGTTTTTCGCAATCGACGGCGGCCTGTCGTGGCTGGAACACGACGCAGCCCGAAGAGAAGATCTGATCCTCATTGCCCGACGATCCGGAATCTCCATGGTTCGCGAGCGATTGAGCTGGGCATCCATCAACCCGGGGCAGAAGCAATGGAACTGGGAGGGCGGCGCAGGATACGAGACCATTCGCCAGTTCTATCGCAACAGCGGAGTTTCTATTCTCGAGCTGGCTCACGACAGCCCTGAGTGGCTCGGACGAGTGGGGAAATACCCCCGAGACCTTGTCAGCACAGGCGCATCCTGGGCGGAGATCGGTCGCCGCTGGCATTCGGCCTGGGGCGGTCTGGAAATCTGGAACGAACCCGACATCGAGTTTGGCGGGAACCTCCCGGCCGATCAGTATGTGGCCCTGGCAAAGACTCTCAGTTATTCACTGTCCCAGGCTGGTCTCAAAAGCACGCTGGTGGGCGGCGTCATGGCTGTTCCCAATCGAGATTTCCGTGAGACCTGCGGCCGGAGCGGCTTGCTCGATCGGGTAGACGCCTTCAGCTTTCATAATTACGACAAGGCGAACGCCCTCGAAGTCATCGTGATGGGCTATCGAGAATGGCTCCGCAAGTATGGCCATGGCGCGATGCCGCTCTGGCTGACCGAGTGCGGGCGTCCCTGGAAACGAGGGCCCGATCGACCGCCCATCGACCAGGATCAAATCAGCGCCCTGGACATCACCATGAAGGGAGTCGAGGCTCTGGCGTGCGGGATTGCCCGCTACTTTCCGTTCGTCTATCCGTACTACGAGGAGAACACAAACAACTTCGGCATGATGGATCGCCGGTTGACTCCGCTCCGTTCTTTCGCCGCTTACGCCCAGATGATTCGCGTTCTGGCAACGCATCAGTACATGGGAGACCTTCGCCACTCCGTCCCCACGCTCCAGCGAGCGAGGCTTTTCGGTAATGATGGCGAAGTGATCGCCGTGCTCTATACGGGAGAGCCGAACGCAGTCGCGGCCGTTACACTGGATCTGCCTGTCGAGAGGATCGAAGGAATCGACGGCCGTCGATTGCTGCCGAAGAGCGACGGCTCCATCCCGATCCCGGATGGATTGGCTTACGTCTGGATCAACCGCGCCGGGGCATCGAGCCGACTGATCGCCGACACGGCGGCCAGCCGCATGCGCCCGGAGCGAGGCAGCGGCAAAGCTCGGACCGCACCTTCGCCGATCGTGCTCAGATTCCAGCTTGATGACGCCCATTTTCAGCCCTCGTCGCATGGTTATCGGGTCAAGGAAGTGCCCGTGGGGAAAGTGCGGCTCGGGTTCGAGATCTGGAACCTGGCAGACCACGACGCCGCACTTGAGCTGGGACTGAGACTCGATGTGCCAGGAATAAGTATGAGCGAGCCGATCCACACGCTTCACGTGGGACCGCGATCGTCGCAATCCGTCGAGTGGAGGGCGGATCTGGACGAGCTTATCGGTAGGGCCAGCCAGGTGAATGCCCAGGTCGTGGCGAGAGACACGTCGGGTTTGCGGGACGAGCTCAACATCATGCTCTCGGGTGAGGCCGACCTCGCTCGAACTCTGGCCGGTGCGCGGTCTTCGGTCCCTTTGCCAATCGGCGACCGATCCCGTTGGACTGCGAATATCAGTCCCCACGGGGCGATCGATATCGATTCGACGAGCGAGTCGGCCTGGCGTCTTCGGGTCAAGCACGAAGGGGGCCGGGACCGCTGGGTGTATCCGTTCTTCCGGCTTCCGCCCGAAGTCCACCTCGATCGGGCCGACAGCCTGATCGTGCGGGCTCGGTGTGCGCGGCGGGCCTCCGTCCGGATCTTTCTCTGGGAAGGCGACAAGGATATCGGCTACATCACGCCCGACCCCATCATTCCCGCCGACGGCAAATGGCATGTTGGGCGGGTTCAATTCCGCGACCTCACTTCCAGTACGGCAAACACTCCCGACCCCAACGGCCGCCTCGACCTGGATCTGGTTCGAAGGATCAGCCTGGGTATGAATTCCGCCGTCGACGAGAATACGCTCGAAGTGAGCGACTTCTACGTGGTCGCAGGCGAAAATTTTCCGACCAAACCGCAATGATGCCTCAGGGCGGTCGTTTTTCGTTCGCGGTGGCGCCCCATTTGCTCGTGTACGTGCCAGTTTCAGAATTTAGTTTCTCATCTCATAGGGAGGCCGGTATGGCCAGCACATCGAACGAAACTTCACCCACGATGCAGGGTCCATCGAGCCTCGACGGTTCCGCCACGCTTTCTCGTGAGGAACTCATCAACCAGTTGAACGAGGATCTGGCCCGAGAATATCAGGCGATCATCGCTTATGTCGTCTACTCGCAAGTTCTTAAAGGTCCGGAGTACATGAAGATCGCCGACGAGTTGGAGCTGCATGCCTCGGAAGAACTCGCGCAGCGCGCTCACCATCTCCAAGCAGATCGACTATCTGGGCGGGATGCCGACGGCCGTTGCCAAGCCCGTGAAGACGTCCGAAGACGCAAAGGAAATGCTCCGCTTCGACCTGGATAATGAGAACGAGACCATCAGGAATTACCGCAAGCGGGTCCGCCAGTGCGAGGCACTTGGTGAGTACGCGCTCGCCGAACAGATCCGGGGAATCCTGGTTCAAGAGCAAGAGCACCAGATTGACCTGGCGACGGCCCTGGGAGTGGACGTGCCCGACGTCACCAAAGCCGACGAGCGTGCCTGAACGGCATGTCACCGGTCGTTCGCGAGGTCGAGCGACGTATCGGTTGAGCGCGCCGTTCAGCCTCGCCGCACGGTCAGCTCAAATCCGTTCCCCACGGCCACGCCGCAACTGGTGAAGCCAGGCAGTCCACGAAGTCGCGCAACAAACGGAGCCAGTTCGTCGGCGTGCGTGACCGTGTTGTCGGTCACAAGCACACACCCGGGTGCAAGCTTGCTCCAGACCGCATCCAGATATGCGTCGCTCTGCGCCTTCGTCGCATCGATGAATACGAAGTCGAACGGGGCTTGCGGCCGGATCTCACTGAGAACCTTTCGCGCGTCGCCCTCATGAAGCGTGACCACCTCGGCCAGTCCGGCCTCCTTCAGACTCTCGCACGCGGCCCGCACCTTCTTCGGGTCCGCATCGATCGAATGGACTCGCCCCCCATGGCCACTGGCCGCGGCCGCAAGGTGGAGCGTCGAGAACCCGTAGCTTGTACCCACCTCGCAGATTGAGATGCATCGTCCGATGCGCACAAGCTGGGCCAGAAGCACGGCCTCATCTCGCGGGATCTGCCAGTGGTCATCAACCTCATCGCGCAGCCGGTCAACCCGGTCGATAACCTGTTGGACGCGGTCGGCAAACATGGCAGGCCCTCTCGTGTGACACAGAGATTTCGTTTCACAATCGATTTACTGATCGTATCATGAACGCCTTCCGGGCGTCGTCGCGAGGTTGATGAATTCGGCAGGGACTTTTGGGGTCAGCCATCCTTTCGCCATGCCACAAAGTGGGTGGCCCCATTCGCTCATTCGCTCACGCTAGCGGTCCAGCAGCAGTAACACTCCGGCCGCGATGGCCAGGCCCGCCAGGAGCTGGTCACTGCTCGAGAACCCGAGCCGGGGGACCAGATGCAGCAGACCGGTCGCGATCAGCCAGGAACCCAGCAGCAACAGGCCCCAATGCGGTCGGCTCTTCTTGAAGAAATTCACAGCAGCTAGCCCTCCTCATCTCACTCGGGGATCTCTCGTGCAAAGAGTGCGCCCATGCTCGACACCAGCGCCACACTGCCGCGGGGGCAAGGAACCAAATCCATCATGGCAGGTTTGGACTCCGGCTTGACGTTTGCCACGGGCTTTACTCGCACTTTGGTGCCAACACGCGAATTTGGATCCGCCTCGCCGCCATCTCGGTGGTGCGGATCTCGCTGTGTCCGGCGAACTCCCCCACTTCGTGCAACGTGGCCCCGTCGAGGATCGCGTTGTTGATTGCCGTCTTGCGCAGAGCCGTTGGATTCCAATCCTCTCCTCTCGACAGGCCGAGCCGTGCGGGTTACTTGGTTGGAACGACAACCACGCGAAACGTGAGGTTCAGCCGCTCCTCAACGGGTCTGCCTGTCTTTGGGAGTCGGTGCAGCCAATTCGCCTGCGTGCCGCCGCGCATGATCAGCAGGCTACCGTGTGTGAGCTCGACGCTCATCTTCAATTCCTTCCGCTGCTTGTGCCTGAGCTGGAAGGTCCTGGTGCCCCCGAAGCTGACCGAGCCGATGACGGGCTGCTCGCCGAACTCTGGTTCGTCGTCGGCATGCCAGGAGACGCTGTCTTTCCCCGTGCGGTAGCGGTTCAGCAGGACGCTGTTGAAGACGACTCCCGAAGGTGGCTCGACTGCCCGCTTGACCTCGATCAGAGCCGGAGTCCACGGGAGCGGCACGTTCCTGATCCCGGAGTAGACGTAGCTGGTGCCCGCGTCGCCGTACCAGGCGGTCAAGCGCGGGACGTCGATTGTCTTCCCGTAAAGCTTGATGGTTTCCTGTCGCCAGGCCGTCGTATCTCGCAGCTTCTGGAGGAGACGGTCTGCCTCACAGGGGGAGAAAAAGGCCGGGCAGAAGAGCATCTCGGCCTCGGGGAGGGCCAGGATGTGAAAGGAGCGACTTCCGGTATCTGCTGTCAGTCCTGGCACGGCTTGACTCCGACGTCGATTGGAGCTCGAACTCCTCAGGGAGATTCTGTCATAGGCTTGGCGGAAGGCGGCCGATGACCCATTCGTGCCAGCGCCGGCTTGAAGCCCTGTGACCCCTCACGGCTGTTGCTGGGGTGGGAGCGTCAAGATTTGAAGCAGGGCCACGGGATTCAAGATGGTTAGTCGCGGATATTGGGCACGGAAACCCGCATCTTGCATGAGGTCGAGCAAGTCCTTGTCCCAGGTCGTCAGATAATCGACGTCCGTGGTGATAGCCAGATTGAGATAGGGCTCGTCGTCAGGGTCGCGGGGCAGTGAAAAGAGGCTCGGCACACCGGGTACCGTTCGGGCCAGCCGATCCAGAAGATCAAACGTCTCCTGGACGGTCTCATCGGTGACACGCGAGTTCTTGGCCCTGAGCTTCGGTCGGCTCAAGACATCGCGGGCCTCGTCGAGGATCTCGTCGCTCACGTAGAGGATGAACTGCCCGGCCTCGAGCCGACGGAGGAGTTCGGCCGCGGGTCCGGTGAGACTGGCCGTCGCCTGATAGAGAATCATGGTGTCAAAGACAACCGCGGGAAGACCTCCCTGGCTCACGGCGTCTCCTTCCGTGCCCGTCGCTCTTTGCGAACGTCGTCCCTGGTCTCCTCGAAGAGAGCGGTAATTTCATCCTCGGTCATCCCGCTCTGCCGCCAGCCCTCGCGCATGGGGGCGAGAATCTCATCGCAGGTCTTGGAGCGCGTCGGCAGGCTCTGGCCGGAGCGAATATGCTCCGTCAAGACCTGATGGACGTATTCGGAGATGTCGCGTCCAATGGTACGTGCCCGTTCTCGGAGCTCCCGCTCTTCCTCGGGCTCAAGTTCGATATTGATGGTCATGATGGATCTCGGTTCGAGGATTCCTGAGATGGCTTCCATCTTAGCACGAAACCTCGGCATTCCTCCAACGGAGCGAGGACATCAACGGGTCTGGACTCTCAAGAGAACAGGGCCACCCACGCTTCAGGTCAAAGCCTTCACTCCTGGCTGAAGACGAGCTTGCATAATGGGTCGAGTCACTGACACCGGGGTAATGTGGGTCGCCCCATCACGCTCCTCAACCTCATTGCGCAGCCGGTCAACCCGGTCGATAACCCGTTGGACGGAATCAGAAAACATGACGGACCCTCTTATCTGACACAGAGATTTCGCGAGCGACATCCCGATCGTATCATGGAATCCGTCCGGTGATCGCCGTCCGGTTGATGAATTCTGATACAGAGTCTATCGGTCGCGGCGCATGGCTTGGGAAACGAGGGGGTCGCCGTGAAGATCAAGACAATCGAGGTCTGCCCACTGACCGGCGGGACCGTGGATGGCGGCTGGCCGCAGGGGCACGAACCTCAGGAAAACTTGCATACCTTGCTCCTGGTCACAACCGATGAGGGGCTTGTCGGCTACGGCAGTTGCTTCACGTCGGGCAAGCTCATCACTGGCGCGATCGAGCTGCTCTGGCCCTTGCTCAAGCATCAATCGGCCGTCGAGCCGGAGCGGGTCTCGGAAACGCTCCGACAGTCCAGCTTCTGGCAGGGGCGTGGCGGCTCGGTCGAGCACGCGATCAGCGGCATCGACATTGCGCTCTGGGACCTGATGGGCAAGGCCTGCGGCCAACCGGTCTGCGCGGCTGCTGGGGGGCAACTACCGCGACAAGATCAAACCATACGGGTCCATCTTATTTGATGAACCCGATCCGCTGCAGAAGACTCTGATCAGCGTGATGGAGCGTGGATTTCAGGCCATCAAGCTGGGCTGGCGGCCATTCGGTCGGCGCGACCGCAAGTTTGACGAGTTGCTAGTTAGGACCGCGCGAGCGACCGTGGGCGACCACGTGGAGCTGATGGTCGATGCCGGTGGCAGCGAGCAATTCTGGCCCCATGGCGCGAACTGGGCGCGAAACACGGCCAGCATGCTGGCGAATTATGGGATTGTCTGGTTCGAGGAGCCGCTCCCGCCCGACGATCTGGAAGGCTACATCGCACTGACGCAGGTTTCTCCCGTGCCGATTGCCGGCGGCGAGGTGCTGACCCGCAGGCAGGCGTTCCAGCCCTGGATCGAGCGCAGGGCCGTCGACATCCTCCAGCCCGACTGCACAAAGAACGGCGGCCTGAGCGAGTCGCGGCGGATCGCCTGGCTGGCCCGCGACCACAATATCCAGGTTGTCCCTCACGGCTGGAACACGGCCGTCGGCCTCGCCGCCGACCTCCAGTTTTCGGCTGCGATTCCCGTCGCCCGCTACGTCGAGTACCTCACGCCTTGCGCCTACATCGACGCGATCACCACCGAACCATTTCATCTCGATAAGGAGGGCCTGCTCATCATCCCGCAGCAACCCGGATTGGGTGTCGTGCTGGATCCCGAGAAGCTGAAGAAGTTCTGCCCGGAACGGCTGACGTTTTCGTGATATCGCTCAGGCAATTCAGGTTCGACGATGAATCATCAACGAACCGATGAGCAGAATTGCTCCCAGGAGCATGAACACGTCGGCAGTATTGAAAATGTCAGTGGGCCTCGATGCAAGGACCATGTAGTCGCGGACAAAACCCAGAGAGAGCCGATCCACCTGGTTACCCAGGGCGCCTGCCAGCAACAATCCCCCCGCCGCGGCATCGAAATGGCACCAGCGATCTCGGTCGAGCACGAACACCCAGCGAAAAATCATTCCCAGGACGATAAAACCGACGATCGCCAGGCCGCCTTGGGTCAATGGTCCGCCCTCGCCTTCCAGGCTGTAGATGCCGCCATGATTCCGGGCCTGAGCACCCGCATAGAGCCCCGGGATGACCTGGACGGCTCTGGCGGGAACTCTCCACGAGGCGAAGGCCCATCCCTTGCCCAGTTGATCGAACAAGAGGCAGATTCCCGTGGAGGCCAGGAACACCACCAAAAGGTTTCGATACCGGGCCACTTCCTGTTTGCGGAGCGACGAGGATTCCGGTGTTCCTGCCATGTGAATTCCCTCTCGACTCGCCCATGCGCTTCCGGTCGTGAGCTGACATCCTGAGGCCTGAAACGCGAGTATAAGGCGGTTTTCAAACTCGCGCCGCCCCTGTTGCCAATTATCCATAAGCGTGGGTGGCTTTTTCCGACGCGAGGATGATTCAGGAAAACGTTACCACTTCATGCGTTCCTTCAGGGTTCTGAAAGAACACGCCGAGTCCGAAGGTAAAAAAGCCTTGCAGTTCAGCCAGTCTCAAACAATAATTTGACACTGCGGCTTTGCCTGGACCAACGGACATGGCTCGGCAAAGCACGCACGACAGGAATCGTCACTCCCGCCCCGGAGCAGCCGGACGACGTCCGGAGATTTCCGCATGAGACATGCCCCGCACCTGTACCTCATGTTGGCCTTGGCCTGCTTCAGTGTGGCCCCGTACGCCGTCGCGGCGGAACGGCTCAGCTTTGAGCGCGACGTCCGGCCGATCCTCAAGGAATTCTGTCTCGACTGCCACGGCGGCAACGATGTGCCGAAGGGCAAGCTCGATCTGCGCCTCAAGCGGTTCGCGGAGCGCGGTGGTGAAAGCGGGCCGGCCATCGTGGCGGGCAAGCCCGACGAGAGTTACCTGCTCGACCGCCTCCATGACGCGGAAATGCCGCCGGGCGAAAAGAAAGTCCCGCGCGAGAAGATCACGGTCATCGAGCGCTGGATCGCCCAGGGCGCGGCCACGCTCAGGGCCGAGCCCGAGCGTCTCGCCGCGGGCGTCGACATCTCCCCCGAAGACCGAGCCCACTGGTCGTTTCAACCAGTCCAGCGGCCGGATCCACCGAAGTTCCGCGGCGAGGACCGGGTGCGGACGCCGATCGATGCCTTCGTACTGAAAAAACTCCGCGAGCACGGCTTTTCGTTCGCACCCGAGGCCGACCGCCGGACGCTGATCCGCCGCGCCTTCTATGACCTGACGGGTCTGCCGCCGTCGCAGCAGGAACTCGATGCATTCGTGGCAGACTCGGATGCCGATGCCTATGAACGTTTGATCGATCACCTGCTGAACTCGCCGCAATACGGTGAGCGGTGGGCGCGGCACTGGCTGGACGCCGCCGGTTACGCCGATTCCGAAGGCGATGGTAACGATGATACCGACGCCCTTACGCCTACAAGTACCGCGACTATGTCGTTCGCGCGTTCAATTCCGACATGCCGCTCGACCGCTTTCTCATCGAACAGATCGCCGGCGACGAGCTGGTGCCCCGGCCGTGGAACAACATGACGGCCGAGCAAGCCCGGACACTGGCCGCCACCGGCTTCTTGCGGATGGCCGTCGACGGGACCGCGACGGGCGGAGTGGATGAGGCCCTGGCTTCGAACCAGGTGGTGACTGACACGCTCAAGATCGTCGGCTCGACGCTGCTCGGGCTGACGGTCGGCTGCGCCCAGTGTCATGACCACCGCTACGATCCCATTCCCCAGGCCGATTATTACCGCCTTCGCGCTGTGTTCGAGCCGGCGCTCGACCCATCGCACTGGCGGCGACCGGTTCAGCGCCTGGTCTCGCTCTACCACGATTCCGACCGCGCCCGGGCCAAGGTCATCGAGGATGAGGCACAACGGCTCCAGGCGAAGGTCGATGAGAAGACCAAGAAGTATGTCGCTGCAGCTCTCGATAAGGAATTCGAGAAGATCGCCGAACCGCTGCGGTCCAAGCTCCGCGCCGCACTGCAGACCGCGGCCGAGAAACGCACCGCGGAGCAAAAGATGCTCCTCGCCACCCATCCCAGCCTGAACCTCAGCGCCGGCGTGCTCTACCAGTACAACCAGGCCGCGGCCGATGAGCTGAAGAAGGACCAGGAGCGGGTCAACGCCAAGCGCGCCGAGAAACCCGTCGAGGACTTTGTGAGTGTGCTCGACGAGCAGCCGGGAGTACGTCCCCAGACTCACCTGTTCCACCGAGGCGATTATCGCCAGCCGAAACAGGCCGTGCAGGCAGGCGACTTGACCATCGCCGCGCCCGACGGTGCACGGCTGGAGATCAGCGACGCCAAGGAGAACTCAACAAGCTCAGGCCGTCGGCTGGCCTATGCCCGGCATCTTGTGAGTGGAAAACATCCCTTGGTTGGACGCGCGCTGGTCAATCGTGTCTGGCTCCATCACTTCGGTCGCGGCCTGGTCGAAACTCCGGGCGACTTCGGAGCACTTGGTTCCCGGCCGACCCATCCCGAACTGCTCGACTGGCTGGCCGATGAGCTGGTCAGTTCCGGCTGGAGCCTGAAACGGCTGCACCGGCTGATCATGTGTTCGACAACGTACCGGCAGTCGTCCCACCGCGACTCGTCCCGCGACGCGGCCGATTCCGACAACTCGCTGTTGAGCCGCTATCCCGTCCGGCGGCTCGACGCCGAGTCGCTCCGTGACAGTATCTTGCTCCTGAGCGGGCGGCTCGACCGAACTCTATCCGGTCCCCCGGTGACGGTCGTCGAGGATACCGTCGGCCTGGTCAATCCCGCCCAGGATTCACCGAGGCGCAGCCTGTACTTGCAAGTCCGCCGCACCCGGCCGGTGTCGCTGCTTGCCGCATTCGATGCGCCGGTCATGACGGTCAACTGTGACCGCCGTATTCCCAGCACGACGCCCATGCAGTCGCTGATGCTCATGAACAGCGACTTCGTGCTCAACCACGCCGCCCTCATCGCCAAAGGACTTCAGGCCGGAACTCCGGCACCCTCGCTGACCCAGCAAATTGCTGCGGCCTGGCGGCTTGTTTACCAGCGTTCGATCACTGCCGAAGAACTCGACTGGGCTCGGAGCTTCGCGGCCGAACAACGCGCCGCGCTTGATCGAGCCGGTGCCGGCGGGGATCGCCAACTCACTGTGCTGACCTCGCTGTGTCAGCAACTTCTGGATTCCAACGAGTTTCTCTATGTGGACTGACCCGCGCTACCAGACCCGGCGAGCGTTCCTGGCCAACACCGCCTTCGGCGTCGGGGCCGTGGCCCTGGCGGACCTGATGCGGGCGGAAGGGCTGCTCGCCGACAACAAGAAGCCCGGCGAGAACCTGCCGCTGAATCTCAGCGCCAGGGCGCCTCATTTCGCACCCAAAGCGACAGCCATGATCTCCCTGTTCATGCACGGGGGCCCATCGCACGTCGATTTGTTCGATCCCAAGCCCACACTGAGCCGATCGCACGGCACCGACTACAACGGCGAGGTCGTCTTCAGCTTCGTCAACCGGGCCAGCAAAAAGCTCTTCGGTTCACCCTGGAAGTTCGCCCATCACGGCCAGTGCGGCACCGAGGTGTCCGAGCTGTTGCCCGAGACCGCCCGCATCGTGGACGACCTCTGCGTTGTGCGGTCGATGCACACCGGGCATAACGGACACGAGGTCTCGATTCGCTATTTCCACGGAGGACTGCCAGCCATCGCGGGCCGGCCGACGATGGGGAGCTGGCTCGTCTACGGACTGGGGAGTGAATCGCGGTCACTGCCTTCGTACATGGTGCTTGCCGATCCCGATGGACACCCGGTGGACGGCACAATCAACTGGTCGAGCGGCTTCATGCCGACGCTCTACCAGGGTACGGTGCTGCGACCCCAGGAGCCGCGAATCCTCAATCTCGAGCCGCCCAAACAGCTCGCGGGCTTGCCTCAGCAGCAGAACCTTGCGTTCCTCGACCGGCTCAATCGCCGTCACCTGGGACAGCATCCGGGCGAGTCTGACCTGGAATCGCGAATTCACAGCTTCGAGCTGGCCGCGGCCATGCAGACGGCCGCCAAGGAAGCACTCGACATCTCCAGCGAGCCTCCGTACATCCGGCGGCTTTACGGACTCGAGGATGACGCGACCCGCGAGTACGGCACACGCTGCCTCATCGCCCGCCGGCTGGTGGAGCGCGGCGTCCGCTTCGTGCAGCTCTTCCTCGGCGGCCAGCCGTGGGACCATCACACCTCGATCCGCCAGGCACTTCCTGCCGTATGCCGGCGCACCGACCGGCCCGCCGCGGCCCTCGTTCGCGACCTCAAGCAGCGCGGTTTGCTGGAAACGACCCTCGTCCACTGGGGCGGCGAGATCGGCCGCCTGCCAGTCAGCGAGGGCAACCTCGACGCCACCGCCGGGCGCGATCACAACGGCCAGGGCTTTTCGATCTGGCTAGCCGGCGGCGGCATCAAGGGAGGCCTGACCTTCGGTGCCACCGATGAGGTGGGCCACCGCGCGGTCGAGAATGTCGTTACCCCCAACGACTTCCAGGCCACGATCCTCCATCTCTTCGGTCTCGACCACAACCGCCTCATCTACCACGCCAACGGCCGCGAACAGCGGCTCACCGATGGCCGGCCATCACGAGTGGTCAAGGAAATCCTCCGCGACGCATGAATCGCCGATCCGACTGGAGACGCCTGCTGCCAGCTCGTCGTTATTCACCTTCATCAGGCCCGGCGAGCAAATCACCGAGCCGATCAAGCCTTCGCTCCCATAGCGAACGGTGATTGCGAATCCATCGCTCCAGGGCGGAAAAGCCAGTGGCTTCGATGCGGCAAGTCCGCACTCTGCCGAACTTTTCCGTGTGCACGAAGCCACTTTCCTCGAGCACCTGCAAGTGTTGAATCACCGCGGTCAGAGTGATGTCCAGGGGCGCTGCCAGCCCGGAGACCGAAAGTGGCCCGGCGCTGAGCAGGTCCAGGATGGCCCGGCGCGTGGGATCGGCAAGCGCGTGAAAGATATGATCGATGTTCACCGGTGGATCGGGCATGGCTCGTGCCGTCTCTGGCGAATTCGCCGACTAATGCGCCAGCTCCGTGGCCAATCGCTCGAGCAGATGGCGCCAGCCCGCTTCACGAATTTGCGGACCATCGGCACCCTCAAAGAATGCTCCCTGGTGGGTACAGATCAGATCGGTGCCTGCCTCTGTTGCCAGTAGCTCGACCGTGACCAGCGAGGCCGAGATCCGCCGATCGCCGAGGGTCATCGTCGAAGCCGTGACAATGCGCCTGTCGGGCACAATGTCCTGATAGAGTACCTCGTTCGCAAGTGCGACGCCCGGAAACGGCGTGCCTTCCTTGAACCGATACCGGGCGCGCTCGTTGCCCCCCACGCGAAAATCCATCGCGAACTCCTCAACTTCATGGCTCTGGCCTTCCACAAACCAGCGCCGCTTCTGGGCTGCGTCGGCAAAAGCCGCGAATACTCGCTCGGGAGGCTTCGGATAGGTCCGCTCGATCACGAACGTGCTGTGGATCACTGACGGCTCGCCCATGGCTTCCCCTTCTTGCAAGATGTGAATAGTGAAGCAACGACTTCAGTATTGCGAGAACAACCACGATTGTCAAGCCGCCACTTCAGTATTTTTTCTAGCTCGTTCTACCTCGGTAGTCCCTGCCAGCCGCGACCTGCCCCTTGGATACCGTGGTCCTCCCCTGTCGCTGGAAGCGCGGATTTCTATCCATAGCGGGTAGGCTGGTTCAGGGCAGCGGTATGCTCTTCCCTGGGAGATGCCGAGCATCAGGTCGCGGAGTCAGTTCCATGAAATCCCAAAGCAAGCGCGGATCCAGCCGGCGGGGCTTTCTGGCGCACACCTAGGCAATTGTCTCGCTGGGAGCAGCGCCCAAGCTCGACCGGACGGCTGCGAGCGCATTGGACTGCTCGGAGGGCCCACGCGATCTGCCAACTCAGGTCGCATGAAGACCGCCCGCCCCACTCAGGCTCGACACCGGACACATGGATCAAGAGTAGTTCGAGGATGTGTGTAGCGCGCCCATTGAAAGCCACAAGGAGTTCCACTTGGGCGCGGATTGCGAAGCACGACTGTTCATGGAATTCCAGGTTCGTTGCCAGACAGCCAAGATTCACCGAGCCGATCTCGTCGAACGCTCAAGATGCTCATCGGGACGCTTCAAGAGTGGTTGCGTCAGGCACTCGAGGTTGTGCATGTCCGCGCTCAATACTTCTTGACACGAACTGCAAGCAGCTTGTTGACGCAAGTGGAAATGTATGAATCAACCGTCACCTTTCAGTAATCGCCCCTGGCGTCGTAATTCCATGGCTATGAACGGAGCACGACGGGTGAGGTATTTTAGCGAGATCTGTTCTGCCTCGTACTCTTCCACATAGTTTTGTCGAAGATCCCGGCACTCGCTATCATTGAGTCTCAGTCGAATGATCGTCTTTTCAACCCGGCCCCGAATCGGAGACGATAGGGCCGGACCCGGCTTGACCTGGAAGCCGACAAATTCCAATTCAAACCATCCCGACATCACTCGGAATGGATCCAGCACGAGAATCGCATCACTTTTCCTTGAGTTCATCAGTGAACATGCCAGGCGGTAGTTGTCCCAGGAGTAAACGTGTCTCCAATCCACCGATCTTGGGATCATGTGATCGACGGTTGCTGCTCCCGTGACCTTCTCGATATAGATGGCCATGTATGCGCAGACCTGGTTGTAACACCTCATCATATCATCGAGTCCATTCCTCCAGAATGGGGGGAAACTCTTCGATGGAATATCTTCTCGCCGATTAGCGATTTTACTGCGACGAGGGCCGCGTCGTCTCACGAGCGGGGGCTCGCCGACCATCTCACCAATGGCGCTCAGCCCAGGCTGGCGTACCTTCTGATCAAAGTCCGGTGGCTCTGGTGCTGGGTCGACGTGGATCATCCCCCGCCCCGCATTTGATCGAGGTGGTAGCTCCAGCGGATCCAGAATGGGTCGGTATCGCCCAGAACCGTTCTCAGTTTCCGGTCGACGATCTGAAATTCTCCCAAAGTCGGTTTGGATGTCCTCCGCAGTAACTCCTGAGCTTCCTGAAGCGCCTCTTCGGCATCGATCCCGCGAGGTTCGGATAGATCGAAGACCGTGGATGTTAGCCAATTGTTTACGTCACCCACACGTCGCCAGGGGAATTGCCGCAACTCAACTCGGTTATTCACAAGATCAAGCTCCCAGATCGCATCCTTCTTGTCGTCGAACTCGGGCTCGATCGAGGCGAGGACTAGGGGAGAATGTGTCGTGGCAAGCAATTGCACCGACACGACGTGGGTCTCCGTCAAGGACTTCATGACATCCAAAAGGGCTTTGACTATACGGCGCTGCCAAAGGGGATGAAGGTGGGCCTCGATTTCATCGATCAGGAAGACGATTTCCTTGGCAGGTTTCGTAGCGCGAATCTCGCAGGCGCAAGTGCTCCTGCCAGGTCCAGACCAACAAGTACGCTAGTGCCACAATCCGCCTCATTCCGGCCGAAGCAACAACAAGTGGTACTTCCTGCTCGTAAGGAAGCATCAGCGTGGGTTGATCACGGGCATCGCTGATATCGATTCTAACCAGCTTCCCCGGCCTCAATACTTCGTTCGAGGAAGGACTCAGGGCTCGCAGAACACGGGTAAGTTGACTGTAAGCGTCGCCGTTTTCTCGCTGCCAGCTTGCCCAGTCGAGAATCAATCCATTACACAACTTCTGGGGACTGTCGCGGGGCAAGCCGTCCCAGACTTCCTCTGGCTTGAAGCGAAAGGCGGGCGGGCGGTCGGGTTTCTCGGGGTCTTTCTCTTTCCAGTAATTGCGCGGGATCCCAAGCGGAAAAACCGCCGTCCACCTGTGCATAGATCACGAGGCCGGCTATGGCTGGGCGACCTGGTTTCATGGACCAATACTGTCTGTAGCGGTCGAAGATTGACTCGTTCTTGAAGAGACCGCCAGATGCTTTTTCATAGCCATACTCGATCGAGGAAGTGCCTCTGGCTGTTCCCTTCGGTGTCTTCCAACCCTTTCTAGGAGGGGTCGCCGGGGTCTTCGCCCATGTCCGCGTGAGCACCCACCAGGCAATATCTAGCAAGAAGGTCTTGCCGAGGCCGTTGTCGCCCGTCAAGAAGTTCATACGGGGCTTGAAATCGATCTCCAGCTTGGAGGAAGGTCCGATATTCTTGAGCTTTAGGTAGTTAAGCATGGCCTCCATCTCATCAATGCAGACACCTAGCTCCTAGGTCTTTGATCGACATAGGAAGGCTCTCTGGTCCACATGGTTGCCTTTCGAGGCTTTCCAGAGGTCAAGGCTTACAACTGTACGAATCGGTAACGCTTGACAGCTAATTGGTCAAGGACGAACCGCGCTTAACCAGTCAGTAATTGATCATAATATTGCTGTTTTTTTGAGCTTCCAGCTTATCAGAGGCATCCGGCCTTGCCAAGCCAGCCGAGGCAGTGCTTGCATGTATCGTTCCGTCATACGTCGGCTGGCAGATAGCATTAAACAGGTCATGGTCCCAGAATCCTCTACTCTGCAACGGGACACAGTCTACGAAAGCGGCACGGTGTAGAAGGGCAAAGTGAGAGGCGCGGGCAGGGCAAGGCGGCGGTATACTGTTTTCTTGGAGATCCGGATCAT
Organism: uncultured Planctomycetaceae bacterium; assembly: GCA_963797295.1. Classification (GTDB taxonomy): domain Bacteria; phylum Planctomycetota; class Planctomycetia; order Isosphaerales; family Isosphaeraceae; genus Aquisphaera. Next base: position 219,046 of record CAWCPP010000040.1, on the reverse strand, counting down.
CACGTCTTGGAGCCAGTTTCATGAGATCCCAGAACACGAGCGGATCGAGCCGGCGGGGCTTTCTGGTACAGACCTCGGGGATTGCCTCGCTCGGAGCAGTGCCCTGGATTGGCCGGGCGGCCGCTGGATCCAACGACCGGATCGGCATTGGCCTGATCGGCGTGGGAGGGCGCGGTACGGATCACCGGGATGAGCTGATCCGGCTGGCGAGCTCTCAGAACGTGCAGATCACAGCCGTCTGCGATGTCTGGCGGAAAGCGAGCCAGACAGCGGCGGAACGAGTTGCGCAAAAGCTCGGGCACGAACCTCGGCAGTTCACCCGCTTCGGCGATCTGCTCGAGCAGCATGATGTGGACGCCGTGGTCATCGCGACACCCGACTTCAGCCACGGGACGATTCTCAATGCCGCACTCAAAGCCGGCAAGGACGTCTATGTCGAGAAGCCGATGACGATCGACCTGGCCTCGGCGCGGCAGGCACTCGAGCTGGCTCGGGCGGGAGGTCGGGTGGTGCAGGCCGGAACCCAGAGGCGGAGCGATGGCCATTTTCAAGCGGCGGCCAAGCTCATTGCCACCGGTGAGCTCGGGCAGATCAGCCGTGTCTCGGCGGCCGTGGGCTTCAACGAACCGCGGTGGCGGCGGTCCGTCGCCGATCTCGTGGAGGCAGACGTCGATTGGCCGGCCTACTTGCTCAACCTTCCGGCGCGTCCGTTCGATGCCAAGCTGCTCCGCTGCTGGCAGCTTTATCGCGCGACCAGCAACGGCCTGCCAGGGCTCTGGATGACGCATTTCGCCGACGCCGTGCATCTGCTCACGGGCGTGAGTTTTCCCAGAAGCGCGGTGGCGCTCGGGGGCACTTATGTCTGGAAAGATGGCCGCGAGCACACCGATACCTTTCACGCGGTGCTCGAGTATCCGGAGGGTTTCCTCTTCGACTGGGGCATGGGGCTGGGCAACGCCACCGGCGGCCACTTCACCGTCCACGGTACGAGGGAGACCCTCGATGCGGATCGATGGACCATTCAAGCGGAGACGAAGGGCCGGAATTCCCGGCCGCTCGCGGCCGAGCCATCGGTGTCGCACATGGAAAACTGGCTGGAGTGCCTGAGGTCGCGGCGGCGGCCAAACGCGGATATCGAATTCGGCTATCAGCACGTTGTCGCCACGGTGATGGCGGCCGAGGCGCTCGCCTCGGGGCGCCGTCAAGTTTATGACCCGAACCAGCGCGCGATCCTGCCTGGCTAATCTCGCGGAGGAACGAACAGCCCGCGCTCTTGATCATCGAGGATGCCATGTCCTGGACCCGCCGCCGATTCCTGGGCCAGTCCACCGCGAGTTGCCTCGCAGGCTGCGCGGCGTGGCCCTTGGGGACGAACGCCGCCATGAACATCAAGATCGCCAGCATCCAAACCTTCCCGATCGTTTACCCGACGGTGGGCCGGTTCAAGTTTTTCGAGGGGCCGAAGGGACAGCCTGCCGGGCGGCCATCGGTACTGGTGAAGATCACGGCTGACGACGGCACGGTCGGTTGGGGCCAGAGCGTGCCCACGCCACGCTGGAGTTACGAGACCCTGGAAACGGTCGACTCGACCATCCGCCGCTACCTGGCTCCGGAGCTGATTGGCCGCGACCCGTTTGACCTGGAGGCCATTCGCTCCATGATGGATCACTCGATCGCGCCCTCGTTCTCGACCGGTCAGCCGATCTGCAAGGCGGGAATCGACCTGGCGCTTCATGATCTCATGGGAAAGCTGCGCGGGCAGTCGGTGGCTTCGGCCTGGGGTCTGCACGGTTGCGATCAGATCACGCTGAGCTGGACGCTCAACCCCCGACGGCTCGATGAGGTCGAGCCGCTCATCGCGCAGGGCCGCCAGCGCGGGTACCAGCACTTCAACGTCAAGGTTGCGCCCGATCCCAAGTTCGACCTCGATCTCTGCCGCCTGGTCAAGCGGCTGGTCCCCGATGGCTTTCTCTGGGCGGATGCCAACGGCGGCTACGATGAGGCGACGGCTCTCGAGGTCTGCGCCCCGACTGGCGGACATCGGGGTACCAGTGCTCGAGCAGCCTCTGCCGGCCAATCGTCTGACGGGATACCGCCGCTTGCGGCAGCAGAAAGCGCTGCCGATCATCATGGACGAGGGAATCGTCTCTTCGGTGGAGCTGGTGGAGTTCATCAAGCTGGGTCTGCTCGACGGTGTGGCGATGAAGCCCGCGCGGTGCGGTGGTCTGGCGGAAGCGCGCAAGCAGATCGAGATTGTGCGGAACGAGGGGCTGATGTTCCTGGGTAGCGGACTGACCGATCCCGACCTCTCGCTCGCCGCCTCCCTGGCGCTTTACGGAGCTTTTGGGCTGAAGTATCCCGCCGCTCTCAACGGTCCCCAGTTCCTCGAGGGCTCGATCTTGAAGCAGCCGCTGACCGTTTCTCAGGGCAAGCTGGCCGTGCCCGACGGTCCGGGGCTCGGGGTCGACATTGATGAAACCAAGATTGCCAGGTTCGCGGTCAAGGCGTCCTGAGGGCCGAGGAAAGAATCCCATGCAGCATCGCGCTTTTTCCTACGGAAGGATGAGACGATTCCCGGCGTTCCCCATCGCTGCAATCGTTCTGACGATCATCGGCCTTGCCGGAGCGGCCCAGGGCGAGAGCCCGGGCGCGTTTCGGTTCGCGGCCGTGGACGAGGCGTCGCTTGGCCTCTGGGAGGGCAGTCGGCCGGTCCTCGTTTACAATCACGGAGTGAAGGCCAAGCAAGGGAACCCGACCGCGAAGCCGCACAGTTGCTACATTCACCCGCTCTACGGTCTGGACGAAGAGGTTCTTACCGACGACTTCCCCGCCGACCACCTGCACCATCGCGGTCTCTTCTGGGCCTGGCCGCACGTCACTGTCGACGGAAAGCACTACGACCTGTGGATGCAAAATGGCATCGAAGCTCGCTTCGAGCGATGGGGCCTGCGGCGGACCGAAGAGAGGCAAGCGATCCTGGGCGTCGAAAACGGTTGGTACGTGTCCGGTAGGAAGGTCATGCGCGAAGAGCTTCTCCTGCGCGTCGCTCGGGCCAGCGAAAATGGTCGAGCGATCGACGTGGAGCTTACCTGGACGCCCGTGGATAAGCCGATCACGCTCGGCGGTGCGGAGGGGAAGAGTTACGGCGGCCTCACGTTCCGGTTCGCTCCGGGGACCGACACACAGATCACCGTCCCATCGGGGCGGACCAAGGAGGACCTGTACATGACCAGCCTCGCCTGGACCGACCTGACCCGCCTCTGGGCCGGCCATTCTTCCCCCTCCGGCGCCTCGATCTTCGTGCACCCGACTCACCCGGACTACCCTCCCACCTGGTTGACCCGCCACTACGGGGTGCTTTGCCTGGGCTGGCCGGGAGTTCGAACTCAGACGCTCGTTGCCGGCAAACCGGTGCGGTGTCGCTACCGGATCTGGATTCACCGCGACCGGCCCGACGTGGAACACCTGGCTCGCGCCTTCGCCGCCTACCTCGCGGAAGCCGACCGGCCCGACAATCCCAAAGAGCCCGCAGCGATCGGCCCAAGACCCTGATCCGATGCAATTCTCGATACCGCAGGCTGCCCGCTTGGTTCCGAAACTTTCGAATTTGCACAAATCCTGGAAGGATTATCGGATTCGGGGCAGTATGGAGATGGGATCAGAGAGTTTCTGGCGGGAGCGGCCCTTTGTGATGCGAGTTTCCGGATTCGCGAAGCCTGAGATTCATACCCTCTTCCAATGGGGGATTCAAGGTAGCTGGACGGACAGCCAGCTCATGACCCTGTTTCTTGCACACGAAGAGAGCTCCGAGGAGGCATTTCGGGCCCTGATCCAGCGTCACGGTCCCATGGTCCTGGGCATCTGCCGTCGCGTTCTGAGCGACGATCATGCGGCCGAGGATGCGTTTCAGGCCACGTTCCTTGTTCTCGTCAAGAAAGCCGGCTCCCTGCGCGACTCGGATCTTCTGGCCAACTGGCTACATGGAGTCGCGCTTCGGATCAGCCACAAGGAAAGGAAGAAGATCAGGCGTCGTCTCCTCGTCGAGCAGCGGAGCGCCGAAGCGGAGCCAGTCAGAGAAACGCACGGTACGCTCGAGCAAGCCGAGATGCGTTCGGTGATCGATGAAGAGATTCATCGACTTCCCGAACACTACCGCCTGCCCCTGGTCCTCTGCCACCTCCAGGGTATGCGTCACGATGAAGTCGCGCGTCATCTCGGCTGCCCGATCGGAACCGTTGAGAGTCGACTGTCGCGGGCTCGAGAGCAGTTGCGCAGCCGACTCACCGGGCGCGGATTGGCACCACGCGAGACGACTCTCAGCATGACCCTGCTCTTGCCACAAATCGCAAGGTCTCCTGATCTGTCAGGTATCATCGACAGAACGCTCCAGGCCGCCCTCAAGCTCGGCGCTCAGCAATCCAGCATCGGGTGGGTTTCGGCAGGACTCCTGGCCGCTCGGCTCTCTTTACAAGCTCACGCCTTTCGCCTTGCAACAGTCGTCATACTCCTGGGAGCCTGCGGTGGGCTGACGGCGGTAGGTCTTGTCGTTCATCGCGAACGCATCAACCGTTTGGTGCGAGAGCCTCGTGCCTTCATTCCACCAGTCAACCCACGAGCGCCGCTGGATAGCCCTGCGCCGGAATCGGCGCGGAAGGATGATTCGCCCGCTCAGCGGAAAACCAGCACAACCGCGTCCGCGTCCATTCCCCCGGCCCCTCGTGTCGTCAGCCGGTTGCCGCTGCCGTCGCGATCACCTTCCACGTATGCCGTTCCGCTCTCAGGCATCTCCATCGACGGCAGGCTTGACGACTGGCCCGGCGATCAGCCCAGGCATGCCATCAAGAACCATCTCATCGAACATCCGCGATATGCCAGGCGCGTGGGACAGGCGGCCGTCGATCCGGATGCGTACTTCATGGTGGGATACGATAAGGCAGCCAGTGTGATCTATCTGGCCATCGTCGTTCGGGATCAGGATCTTGTAATTCATGTTCCCGGACGCCCGCTGACCAATGGTGACGACTTCGACAACTTCGCGACCGACGCCGTCGAAGTGTACGTGGATGGGACCTTCTCGCGGCGGAAGATTCCGGTACCCTCGGGCAGCTTCCGCCTGGTCCTGGATGCGGCGACAATGCCCGTGCTCCAGTACGTGGGTGTGCCTGGCAATGCGCCTGCCTATGCCAACCCGTGGGGCGAGAATCCGACCCTGATGTACTCCAAGACCAGGGAAGGGCGCACGCGGATGAAGTTTCGCCGCGACAAGGATATCACAACTTACGAGTGGGGCATTCAACCCTACGATCGGTTCCCGGATCAGCCGACCCGGCTCGTGCCCGGCAAACGGATCGGGCTCGAAGTGGTCGTGGTCGACAAGGACGCCAAGACGGATCCTCCGGCATTCGTTGGCTGGGGCCCGCTGTCCCCGAATTACTCGTACAAGGGCTGCGATGCCGGAAGCCTCGGCGAACTGATCCTGATCGACGGACCGCAGGCTCCCTGACCGCACGTCGCACGCTCACCCCAGGGCTCTTGCCGATGCCGCTGCGCGGTCTCGGTCCGGGGTGATGGTCCGTCCATGCATTCGCTTGGTCGAAGACGGCTCTGTACTGGCCGCTCCTACCGGAGCGCAGGGAGTGGATTGATGCTGGACACCGTACCTCGGGGCCGGGAAAACCCGCCTGTCAGAGACGCCTCGCCAGGCGACAAGCTGGGGCGAGTGCGACTCTCCCTGGTGGACTACCGGCTGGCTGGCGTGACATTGGTGGCCGCACTGACGGTTCCCTGGATGGCCGCCTGGAAGGACAACGATCGTGACGCGGCTACACTGGCGCGAGGATGCCAGCCCGCTCGAATCCTGGGATTGGCGTTTTCTCCGGACGGGAAGACTGTCGCAACGAGCAGGAATGACCGGACCGTCGTGCTGCGGAACGTGACGGATGGAGCCACGATCACGCGGCTGACCACCTGTCCCTCGGATCTCTTCGTCGCTGTGTTCTCACCGGATAGCCGATTCCTGGCTCTGGGAGGAACGCAGCCCGACATCCTGCTCTGGGACCTGAGACCAGACGGTGCAGCGCGTCCGCTGGGAATCCCCGTCCAGCGGACCAGTTCCCTGGCATTTTCGCCCGACGGCGGGACACTGGCTGTTGCTGCCGTCGACTCCAAGGAAATCATCCTCTGGGACGTGTTCGAGGGGCATGCGTTAGCGACCTTGCGCGACCACGAATCTCCCGTTCATACAATTACGTTCAGTCCCGATGGCCGGTCGCTTGCTTCGGGGGCGACATCTGACCCGGTCATCATCATCTGGGATGTGCCGGCGGCCCGGCCTCGCCTCCGACTGGACGTGCCCGATGGGCCAGTCAGAACTCTGGCCTTCAGCCCGGACGGTGCTCTTCTCGCCTCTGCATGCGGCCGTGTTCCATCGGTTCGGCTCTGGGATATGAGCACAGGACGGCAGCACCGCCAGTTCACCGAAAACCTCCCGGCGAGTCATGTCGCGTTCTCGGCAAATGGTCAGTTCCTGGCCACCTACAATGACGAAACCATTCAACTATGGAAGGTAGCGACCGGCGAGGCGTGGAACAGTCTGGACACCGCGCCCCCGCGGATCAACACCCTGGCCGTCTCGTCCGACGGCCTCCACCTCGCCGTGTCGGCAGACGACGAAGATCTGTGTCTCTGGAACCTGGCCAAGATCCGGCGACCCAAGCCCGAGGGGTAAAAGGCAATACCGTTGAATGAGACACAAGTCACGATGCTGGTGGCATTTCTGGCTCCCTCTCCCCTTGCGGGCATAGGCATGGACACAACTTTTCGAGTAGGTCATCCTGAGCGGTCGGGGAAGAGACGCGGGAGTTGGCGCCTTGCCAGATCGAGGATTTCCTCGAGATCCTCGGCCTGCATCAGGTCGTCGATCGCCAGCAGCCTTTCCAGCCCCGCCAGCAGGGCTGGGGCCGTCGACTCCACCTTATGCTTCATTTGTCGCCCCGAGAGACGCACCAGGACCGTCCGCAGCCGCGCCGCCATCGACGACTGGTCGCGCTGCAAATGCCAGACCGTCAGGCAAGCCATGCTCGCCACGCACAGCCGTCGCAGAAATGCGGCACCGGACTCCTGCTGCCACGCCTCGGCATTCATCCCTGAGGACTTGATTAATTTATGATAGGACTCGATCGCCCACCGCCAGGAGTACCAGAGGCCGATCGTCGCCGCGTCGGCATCCCCGCCGTCGACGTTCGTCAGCAGCCACCACTCGGCCAGCACCACACCGGCTTGGTCGACCACCCGTGTGACCACCAGCCGCAGTGGCAAGGGCGGGCCGGGGACTTCGACCTGCTTCTTGTGGCCGCTGGCGGTCCGCTCGCCGGTGTAGTGCCGTGCCGGACGGTGCAGGATAACCTCTGTCTCGGCGACGTGGACCGTCCCAACCCCGGCCCGGATTGTCACCGACTCGGGCCGACCTTCGGTGTCGCGCAGCTCGACGAAGCGGCTGCCCAAGCCGGCGACTACCTCGGCCAACGGGCACTCGCGGCCCTGGTGCAGAACCACGCGATCGTGGTCGGCGCGAACGACGAACCGGTGCCCGGCGGCGTGCCAGCGGCGGTAGTGGCCCACCGAGTCGGCCTCGCGGTCGATGACGTGGACCGGCGTGCGGTCCAGCCCCCACCCCGCCGCCGCGGCCATCACGTCGTCGAGCTCATCGACGTGTCCCGGCGGGAGGGCTGCCCCATCGAGTCGGGTGGAGAGCATGCCGTCGGCGGTGCGAAGGCGGAACTCCATCGGCCCCAACGGGCGGCCGTCGTCGGCACTGACGGCCAGCGCGGTGCCCAGCTCGTAGCCCAGGTCGGTGTCGTGGGAGCGGACGTAGCGGTCGCGCTTGGAGGTGTGCTGATTGAAGTTGAACATGCACCAGTCGTGCACAATCAAGACGAACCGGCCGGGCCATCGGGTCAGCTCGAGGCGGACAGCGTCCTGGGCCGGCTCGATCAGGGAATGGAACGGGATGTCATCATGGTTCAGGAAGCGGGTCATGGCCCGCGCCGCGGAGAACGGCTGCGCCGTACCCGGCAACGCGGACAGGCCGGTCACCGCGGCGTTGACAGCGTGCGTGTGCTCATTCACAAGCTTCCAGAACCGGTTCTGGTGGCGGCGATCCAGGCCGCAGAAATGGAATCCATTCTGACGGAGATTACCAGGTCACAGAATTGTGTCCATACCTATGCCTTGCGGGAGAGGGTGGGGAGAGGGGGTCGGGGCACCACCGATGGCTTGGTTCACGGGCTGTGGCCGAATCAATCACCCCTCTCCCTGCCCTCTCCCGCAAGGGGAGAGGGTAAATTAAGTCTCGACCTATCAGGGCTTTACGGCTCATTCAACGGTATTGGGGTAAAAGGCGGAGCCGGGTGAGTTGATTGCGCGTGGAGCAAACCGTAGCGGCTATAATCGGCTCGAGGAGGAGCTATGCCACTGCGTGATCATTTCCGGCCGCCGGTGTCCAAACGCTCTTCGTGGGAAGGATTTCACGGCGGCTGGCCGATGAGAATCGTTGAAGATCTTGCGCCCCGGTTGCCGGACGGCTTCGTGGCGGAACCGCGTGTGCATCTTGGCAGCTATTACGAAATCAACGTCCGCACATTTGAGCAATACGAAGAGTGCGAGCGAGTCGCCGGCTCTGCCCGCGAGGCAAACGTTGGCGTGGCGACGGCGCCTCAATCGCTTCCTGTGCCAACCCTCACCCTGGATGCCGATTTTCCGGAACAGTATGCCTACGAAGTTCTGATCTTCGACTTCGAACGCGATCGCCGATTAGTTGCGGCCATAGAGATTGTCAGTCCGGCAAACAAGGACCGTCCCGAGAGCCGGCAGTTGTTTGTCGCCAAGTGTTTGAATCTCCTGCGCCAGGACGTCTGTCTGTCGATCATCGATCTGGTCACGATCCGCCAATTCAACTTCTATACGGAGCTGCTCGCACTGCTGGACCGTTGCGACCCGGCGTTCAGCGCACCTGTGCCGCCGATCTATGCGGTCACTTGTCGCAAACGGAAAGTCGGCCGGCAAACGAAATTGGATACATGGTCTCATCCCCTGGCGGTCGGTCAGCCGCTCCCTTCTCTCCCGGTCTGGTTGTCGGAAACCCAGACCGTGATGCTCGACCTGGAAGCGAGCTATGAAGAGACGTGCCGGGTGTTGCGGATTCCATGAGGAAATGCGACAGTCTTGCGGTTCTACTGGCGAAACTGGATCGCCTCGACATCAGACAGGAGCCACCGGCAGCACCCGTCTTGCCGATCCAGTCCCCCAAGAACACCAATCCGGGCACGCTTACATCCCCGTAGAGATACGAGGCATAGACTGCACCCAAAGCTGGCAGTCAATCTGCCAGCGGATTGCATCTGGCCCATTATTTCAGCCATAACCTTTACAAGCATAATGACTTAGTAAATATAAACAGAATCGATTAGGCAACCGGGCATGAAAGCTGCTCTGTTGCCTTCGATTCGTTCACACATCGATTCCGGGGTCGTGCCTACCGCGGCGTCGCTCAATCCTTGCCGGGTGTGTGGATGATTGACCAGGCACTGGGACGATCACGCTGAAACTTCCTGCGACACCGCAACGAGCTGGCGGGTGTTGCTTCCCTGAGTTTGATTCAGGGACTTGACGGCCCGGCCATGGAAGTGGGCCACGTGCGGCGTTGGGTTCGTGTTCGACATGACACCATCATTTGACCAGAGAGACCGGCGTACTTGCCGCGGGGTCGTTGTCGGTACCGGCGTAGGGCGTCACTGCGAGAGTTGCCCGCCGCCTATCGGCCATGGGAATCGGGCATGTATGGATTGCCGGGGCGAGCCATCGTGCATCCAGCACGGTCAGATTCGGTTCGACCCGGTTTCTCCTCCATGTTAAGGTGTAGAGTTCGCGTCAGACCGCCCTCGGGGCCGAGGGGTCATTCGACATCCCGAAGTCCCGGGGCGGTACCAGGAAGCCAGAACAGCGGAGGTGACCCAGATGTCCTCCAGTCCAGTGTTGCAGCAGAGCCAGAGCCAGAGCCAGAGCTCGATGCAAGACCAGCCAAAGGTCCCCGTAGGAACTGAGACCGACGCTCTGCTTTTCGAGAACTACACTCTCAACCCCAAGGCATGGGACGAGCTCTTCGCGGCGCCGGGGCGGGGCCACGACTATTGCCAGGTCTTGCTCGATCGCCTGGGAGGCCTCGATGAGCATGAGTTTCATCAGCGGCGTACGTCCGCGGACCTTGCGTTCATCAACAACGGCATCACCTTCTCGGTTTATTCTGATCGCCGGGGTACGGAGAAGATCTTTCCCTTCGACCTGATCCCGCGGCCGGTTTCCGGCAAGGAGTGGGACCGGCTCGAAGCCGGGCTGATCCAGCGAATACGCGCGCTCAACATCTTTCTGGACGACGTCTATCACGATCAGCGTATTCTCAAGGAGGGGGTGGTTCCAGCAGGATTGGTCCTCGAATCCAAGGGGTTCCGCCCCGAGATGAGCGGCTTTACTCCGCCAGGAAAGCAGTACGTGCACGTTGTCGGCACCGACCTGGTACGCGACGCCGACGGCGAGTTCCTCGTGCTCGAAGACAACGGCCGCTGCCCATCCGGCGTCAGCTACGTGATTGAGAATCGGCTGGTGATGAAGAAAGTGTTTCCGCAGCTCTTCCAGCAGTGTCGCGTGCGCCGGGTCGAGGACTATCCGCACAAACTCTGGGAGGCTCTCAGCTCGGTGGCTCCGCCGGGAGCCGACGATCCGCCGACAATCGTGTTGCTCTCGCCCGGTCCCTACAACTCAGCTTATTTCGAGCATTGCTTCCTGGCCCGCCACATGGGTATCGAGCTGGTCTTCGGCCAGGATTTGTTTGTGCATGATGAGCAGGTCTTCCTGCGCACGACCCGCGGGCCCGAGCGTGTCGATGTCATTTATCGCAGGCTTGACGACGACTTTCTCGACCCGAAGTGCTTCCGGCCCGATTCGATGCTCGGCGTCCCCAATCTGATGAAAGCGTACCGCGCCGGCAACGTCACGCTGGCCAATGCCGTGGGCACCGGCGTGGCCGACGACAAGGCGGTCTATCCGTTCGTCGAGGACATGATCCGGTTCTATCTCACCGAGGAGCCGATCCTCAAGAACGTTCCCACCTACATCTGCGCCCGTCCCGATGATCTGGCCTACGTCCTGGAGCATCTCCCTGAGCTGGTGGTCAAGTCGGTCAACGAGTCGGGCGGCTACGGCATGCTCATGGGACCATGGGCGACGTCACAGCAGTGCAGCGATTTTGCCGAGAAGCTGCGGAACAATCCGCGAAATTTCATCGCCCAGCCGGTCGTCACGCTTTCCACCAGCCCCACCTGGACCGAAGACGGGCTGGCCCCACGGCATGTCGACCTCAGGCCGTACATCGTCAGCGGATCCTCGATCTGGGTCCTACCCGGAGGACTGACCCGCACTGCGCTCGTGAAGGGCTCGCTGGTGGTCAATTCCAGCCAGGGAGGCGGAAGCAAGGATACCTGGGTCATGGAGAATGGCCGATGATCTCCCGTGTCGCCGATCATTGCTTCTGGATGAGCCGCTATCTCGAACGGGCCGAGAACACGGCCCGGGTTCTCGAGGTCAACCAGACGCTGCTGCTCGACTTCCCCGTGCCTCTGGAACAGCAGTGGCAGCCGCTCTTGATCATCAGTGGTATTCACGACATGCCCGAAGACGCGGACGGAGAGTTCGTCCAGAACTACCTGACCTGGGAAACCTCCAACCCGGCCAGCATCGCCAGCTCGATCGCGGCCGCCCGCGAGAACGCACGGAATATCCGCGAGGTCATCAGCGCCGAGAGCTGGGAAAGACTGAATTTTTATTATCTCTGGATGCAAAGCAGCCGGGCGCAAAACCTCTACCTGGATGATCGCAGTGCGTTCTACAGTCAGATCAAGCGAATTAACCAGTTGATCACGGGGATCGGCGAAGGAACGATGTCGCACGGCGAAGCCTGGGATTTTTTCCTGCTCGGCAAGTATCTGGAACGAGCCTGTCAGACAGCCAGAATCCTCGACGTCAAGTACCATATCCTGTTGCCGACCGTCGACCAGATCGGAACGCCGGTCGACAACGCGCACTGGGTGGCTATCCTGATGAGCTGCTCGGGTTACGAGCCGTTTCACAAGCAGCGTCCGGGTGCCGATCCAGGCATTGCCGTTTCCGATTTCCTGATCTTCGATTCGATCTTTCCGCGGTCGGTACGGTTCTGCCTGGGCAAGTGTCGGGCCGCCGCATACGCCATTTCGGGTCGACAGCCCGGCAGGCCGGGAAACGCCGCGGAGCATGCCCTTGATGATCTGGTAAACTGGCTGAACCTGGCCCGGATCGACGACTTCGTCGAGGCCGGCCTGCACGAGGCGCTCACCAGCGTCATCAATCGTATTCACGGAATTGGCGAAGCAATCCATCGCAGCTTCTTTGACCAGCGTGAGAGCCTGACGCCGGCATTGGATGCTGAGAAGCATGCGCAGAAACCGGTTCTCGCGGCGCAGGCGTCCGCGGCAGTTTCGTCCGGTGCGTCCCACCAGACGTCATCGTGAGCGCTCATGCGGCAGCCCGGAGGTGGTCTGCGGACTACTCTCGAATCGGATCCCGCCCGGATTTCAGACAGCCAGGACAGCGAGTTTTCATGCCCATTCAAATTGCCCTGAACCACAAGACGACGTATTCCTACAACCGGCTGGTCACGCTCTTGCCCCAGGTCGTGCGATTGCGGCCCGCGCCTCATTGTCGAACCCCGATCCTCAGCTACTCCCTGCGCGTCGAGCCCCAACCCCACTTTCTCAACTGGCAGCAAGACCCGTACAGCAATTATCTGGCCCGGCTCGTCTTTCCCAAGCCCCTGAGCGAGCTGAAAATCGAGGTCGACCTCGTGGCCGAGATGACCGTGATCAACCCCTTCGACTTCTTCATCGAGGAGGCCGCCGAGAAATACCCGTTCCGTTACGACCCGATCCTGGCCCGTGAGCTGATCCCGTACCTGGAACAAGAACCGGCTGGCCCGCGATTGCAGGCTCTGGTCAGCGAGGTTCGCAGCCGGGACGTCCTTACCGTTGATTACATCGTCGAGCTCAACCGCCGGCTGCACGAGAAAACGCGCTATGTCATCCGTCTCGAACCGGGAGTCCAGACCTGCGAACAAACTCTCGAGCTGGGCAGCGGCTCGTGTCGCGACTCGGGGTGGCTGCTGGTCCAGCTTCTGCGGCAGCTCGGCCTGGCGGCCCGGTTCGTCTCGGGGTATCTGATCCAGCTCAAGGCCGACGTGCCCGCGCTCGACGGCCCGTCGGGCACGGATGTCGACTTCACCGATCTCCATGCCTGGGCGGAAGTTTACCTGCCGGGAGCGGGGTGGGTGGGACTTGACCCGACATCGGGGCTGCTCGCCGGCGAGGGCCACATTCCCTTGGCCTGCACGGCCGAACCGGTATCTGCCGCCCCCGTGACGGGCTCATATTCCTGGAATCAAGACCCGAGCAACGCCCAGCACGATGTCTGCGAAACCAGGTTCGAGCACCACATGTCGGTGCAGCGAATTCATGAAGATCCCCGGGTCACCAAACCCTATAGCGAGGAGCAGTGGCTGGCAATCGAACGACTCGGGCGCGAGATCGATGCTCACCTTCGCGCCGGCGACGTGCGCTTGACGATGGGCGGTGAGCCAACCTTCGTATCGATCGACGACATGGACGGTGAAGAATGGAACACGGCCGCCCTGGGCGAAACCAAGCGGCGGCTAGCGGGCGAGTTGCTCAAGCGTTTGAAGTTCCGGTTTGCTCCCGGCGCGCTCCTTTACTACGGCCACGGCAAGCTTTACCCCGGCGAACCACTGCCGCGCTGGTCGCTCGGCTGCTACTGGCGCACCGACGGCGTGCCCGTCTGGGAGAATCCGGACCTGATCGCCGACGAGGCGCGCGACTACGGCCACACCCCGGCCGACGCCCACCGCTTCATCACGGCGCTGGCCGAACGATTGGGTGTCGATCCCCAATGCGCCCAGCCTGCCTATGAGGATGTGTTTTACTACCTCTGGCGCGAGCAGCAACTGCCGGTCAATCTCGATCCACGCGAGAGCAATCTCGACGACCCCGTCGAACGTCACCGCTTGACCCAGATCTTCGATCGCGGCTTGAACCAGGTGGTATCCTACGTCCTTCCGCTCAAGGCTCAGCAGGCGCAAGCACAGGCGAATGCCGGGCCCAGCCGCTGGGTCAGCGATCGCTGGGAACTCCGCCGGGGGAACCTCTTCCTGCTGCCGGGCGACTCGTCGGTCGGCTTTCGCCTGCCGCTGGGGTCGCTGCCCTGGGCGAGCGAGGAGGACTGCGACCCCTTCGTCGAGCTCGACCCGTTTGCTCCCCGGCCGCCGCTTCCTCCTCGTGCGACCAGACCCCCGCGGCGACAAAAGACCACGTCCGAAACCGACACTTCACGCCGTGGGGGCGGGCCGGATGCCGGTGAGTTGCGTGCCCATTGGGCAGTCGGCCAGAGCATCACTGGCGTTGTCCGCACCGCGCTCTGCGCCGAGCCGCGCGACGGTAAGATCCATGTGTTCTTGCCGCCCCAGGAGCTTCTTGAAGACTATCTTGAGCTGATCACCGCCGTGGAGACCACCGCCAGAGAGCTGAATCTCCCCGTGATCGTCGAGGGGTATCGGCCGCCGAATGATCCCCGGCTCAACCACTTCAGCATCACACCCGACCCCGGAGTGATCGAGGTCAACATCCATCCCTCGCAAACGTGGGACGAGCTGGTGATGAAGACCACGGTCCTTTACGAAGAGGCCCGGCAGACGCGACTGGGCACCGAGAAATTCATGCTCGACGGCCGCCATACCGGCACCGGTGGCGGCAATCACGTGGTCCTCGGCGGTCCGACCCCCGCCGACAGCCCTGTGCTCCGCCGGCCCGACCTGCTGCGCAGCTTGATCACTTACTGGCACAACCACCCCGCCCTGTCCTATCTTTTCTCGGGCTTGTTTGTCGGCCCGCATAGCCAGGCACCGCGGCTCGACGAGGCGCGGAACGATAGTCTCTACGAGATGGAGATCGCTTTCCGCCAGATTCCTGACCGCGGCGGCGCTCCGCCCTGGCTGGTGGACCGGGTTTTCCGCCACTTGCTAGTGGACGTCACGGGCAACACCCACCGAGCCGAATTCTGCATCGACAAGCTTTACAGCCCCGACTCCTCCAGCGGCCGCCTCGGTCTGGTCGAGATGCGCGCCTTCGAGATGCCGCCGCATGCCCGCATGAGCCTGGCCCAGCAGCTCTTGATCCGCGGTCTGGTTGCCAGGTTCTGGGAAAACCCGGTGGTCGAGAAGCTGATCCCCTGGGGCACGGATCTTCATGACCGCTTCCTCCTGCCCCACTTCGTGGACCTCGACTTTCAGGATGTGATCCTCGACATGCGCCGGGCCGGCTACGCGTTCCAGAACGATTGGTTCGCTCCTCACTTCGAGTTTCGGTTTCCCCAGATTGGTACTGTCACGGTGAATGGAATCACCTTGGAGCTTCGCCAGGCCATCGAACCGTGGCACATCCTGGGAGAGGAAACCACCAGCACCGGAACCGCCAGGTACGTCGATTCGTCCGTGGAGCGGCTCCAGGTCAAGGTTCAGGGGCTGACCGAAGGCAGGCAGGTCGTGACGTGCAACGGGCGGCGTGTGCCGTTGCACTCGACCGGGACGGTGGGCGAGTACGTCGCCGGAGTTCGCTACCGAGCATGGCAGCCTCCCTCGTGTCTGCACCCGACCATTCCGATCAGCTCGCCCCTGGTTTTTGATGTCTGGGACCCCTGGTTGAAGCGGTCTGTCGGCGGTTGCACCTACCATGTGGTACATCCCGGGGGGCGGTCGTATGACACTTTCCCGGTCAACGCCAACGAGGCCGAGGGCCGTCGGCATTCACGGTTCTTCCCCTACGGTCATACTCCGGGCACGATGGAAGTGCCCCCGCTCGAGCGGCATCCCGCTTCCCCACTGACCCTGGACCTGCGCAGACCTCTTGACTCCGATTCACCCGCGATTCCTTGAACTCCCGCGGCATCTGATCTTATGGTATGACTTTTGCCGATGCTATCATGGAACATGAACCAGGCGAGCGCCGTATGCCCGGCCTTATCGAGTCATTCTGATGCAATCCATGACAACCGGAGCCGATACATCACCGCCCTGGTCCGATGCGACGCCCCGAGCACATCTTCGGGACCGCTATCGGGCTCCGCTTGGCTGTTATGATGAATTGATAGATTCTGATGAGACCGTGCGGCGCCACTGGCGGCCTTTTGTCGAGATGATCGAATTGCTGGGTGAGGACGAGGTCCGTCGCCGCTGGGAGGAATCGCAGGACCTGATCCGCCAGAACGGGGTGACCTACAACGTCTATGGCGATCCCCGAGGGACCGATCGTCCCTGGCAGCTCGATCCGATTCCCCTCCTGATGTCGCCGGCCGAGTGGAAGGTCCTTGAAGAAGGCCTGGTCCAGCGGGCCTCGCTCCTGGATATGATTCTCGCCGATCTGTACGGTCCCCAGCGCCTCCTTGCGCGAGGTTTTCTGCCTGCCGAGGTTGTCTTCGGCAATCCCGCTTTCCTCCATCCCTGCCATGGAATGCAGGTTCCCGCCAACCGCTATCTACATCTCTATGCGGCGAATTTGGGCCGCCTCGATGATGGCACGATCGTGGTGCTGGGCGACCGCACGCAGGCACCCTCGGGAACCGGTTACGCGCTCGAGAACCGCTTGGTACTCTCACGCATGCTTCCCGAGCTCTTCCGCGACTGCCAGGTGCAGCGGCTTGCACCTTTTTTTCAGGCGGTTCGCGACATCTTACAATCGATCGCGCCGCACAACCGCGACAATCCGCGCATCGTGCTGCTGACGCCGGGGCCTTACAACGAGACCTATTTCGAGCACGCCTTTCTCGCCGGATATCTGGGCTACACCCTGGTCGAGGGGGGCGATCTGCTGGTCCGCGGCAACCGCGTTTATCTGAAGCTCCTGGGCGGTCTGCAGCCGGTGGATGTGATTCTCCGCCGCGTCGACGACGACTATTGCGATCCGCTCGAGCTTCGCGGCAATTCGTTTCTCGGAGTGCCTGGATTGCTCCAGGTCTTGCGGGCCGGCAATGTCGCGATGGCCAATGCGCTGGGAAGCGGCCTGGTCGAAACCCCGGCACTCCTGGCCTACCTTCCGGCCATCAGCCGCGAGCTTCTGGGAGAGGATCTGATGCTCCCCTACGCGGAATCGTGGTGGTGTGGCGAACCCGTCGGGCTCGGGCACGTGCTGGCCAAGTTGCCGCGGATGGTCATCAAGCCGGCCTTCTCCAACCGCCGATTCGAGCCGGTTTTCGCCGACCGGCTCGATTCCCGGCAGCTTGAGGAGCTTGCCGGCCGGATCAAGACCCGGCCCGGTGATTTCGTGGGACAGGAGCAGATCTCGCTCTCCTCGGTGCCCGTGATGCAAGGCGAGCGGCTCCAAGCTCGGTATGCCGCCGTCCGCGTCTTTCTTGCGGCGAGTGCAGGATCGTACACGATGATGCCCGGAGGTCTCACCCGAGTGTCCTGCGCATCTGACTCGAAGGTCGTCACCATGCAGAAAGGAGGTGGCAGCAAGGACACCTGGGTCATCGGTGATCATCCGGTCGGCAGTTTCAGCCTCTTGCCTCCGGCTCACCGTCCGCTCCGGCTCAGCCGGTCGGGTGGCGACCTTTCCAGCCGGCATGCCGACAATTTTTACTGGCTGGGCCGCTACGTCGAACGCGCCGAGAGTGTGGTTCGCCTGCTTCGCGGCATCCTCATCCGCCTGACCGAAAAGTCTGGCATGGCCGACGCTCCCGAGCTTCCCGTCCTCTTGCGGGTGCTCACCGCGCAGACCCGGACCTTTCCGGGCTTCTTCGATCCCAGCCGGCCCGATTCTCTCGAACGGCCCGAGGATGAGCTGCTTTCGGTGATCTTCAATCGCGAGCGGGTCGGCAGCCTGGCCGCGACGCTGTGCATGCTGCAGCAAGTCGCCTCCAAGGTCCGCGACCGGATCTCGGTCGATATGTGGAGAGCCCTCAGCCACTTGATGGTCGATATGATGGCCGACCTGACGGCCATGGCACAGCTCCCTGCGACCAATGGCACGGACCCGCTGGAGTTCAACCAGCCGGACGCTCGCGGAGTCTTGAGCGATGTCCTGGAACTGCTCGACGCGGGGATTAGCCGGCTGGCAGCCTTCAGCGGTCTGGTCGCCGAAAACCTGACCAGGGGCCAGTCGCTGACCTTCCTCGACATGGGCCGCCGGCTCGAGCGCTCACTCCAGATGTCCAGCCTGCTCCGCGGTACGCTTTGCGTCGAGACGCGGAACGAGGGCTCCCTGCTCGAGGCCCTGCTCGAAATCGCGGACAGTTCGATGACCTACCGCCGGCGCTACTTCAGCATGATCCAGGCGGCTCCCGCGCTGGATCTCCTGCTCGCCGATGAGACCAATCCACGCTCGCTGGCTTATCAACTCGCCGCCCTCGACGAGAGCATCGATCGGCTGCCCCGTGACCCAGCTCTGCCTGGCCGCAGCACCGAGCAGCGCCTGGTTCTGGCCAACCTCACCGAATTGCGTCTGGCCGACGTCGAGAGTCTGGCCCGCGCCGATCCATCGAGCTGCCGCAACGGCCTGGTGGCCTTGCTCACCAAGCTCGAAGCCGACCTGCCGGTTCTTTCCGAAGTGATCGCAGCCAGCTATTTCAGCCACTTGCAAACCTCGCGGCATCTGGGTAGCCAGGAACCCAGGTGATCCGATTTTCGGCTCTCGCGCATTGCGGCGAGAGCAAGCTCGAGACATCATGCTTTACAAATCGATCCACACAACGCTTTATGATTATGTCGAGCCAGTCTCGCTTTGCCATAATGTCCTTCACCTCACGGCGCAGAGCGCATTGTGGCAAACGCGGCGGTCGGGTGAGTTGCGAATCAGTCCGGCACCCTCCGTGATGACCGAGCGAATCGATTACTTCGGCAACACGGCAACATTCGCCACGATCGAGGAGCCACATCGTGAGCTCAACGTGACCGCTATCAACGTTGCCGAGATCACCCCGGTGTCTGCACCTCCAGCCGAACAGACGCCTTCCTGGGAAGCCGTGCGCGAGCAGTTGCGATCCGACTTCAGTGTGGACGTCCTGGCCGCCAGCCAGTTCGCCTTCGACTCGCCCTATGTTTCGACGGATGATCGATTTTCCGCCTACGCCGCGCCTTCGTTCCCGCCCGGCCGCCCGATCCTGGCGGCCGTCCTGGACCTGACGGCACGGATTCACGCCGACTTTCACTACGACCCGACCGCGACGACGATTGCCACGCCGATCAAGGAGGTACTCGAGCAGAGGCACGGCGTCTGTCAGGATTTCGCCCACCTTCAGATCGGCTGCCTGCGTTCCCTTGGCCTGGCCGCGCGGTATGTCAGCGGCTACCTGGTGAACACCCCTCCTCCCGGCCGCCCGCGGCTCGTCGGCGCCGAGGCTTCACATGCCTGGGTCTCGTTCTTTTGCCCCGGCTTCGGCTGGATCGACATTGATCCGACGAACAACCAGCTTCCCTTTGATCACCACATCGTCCTGGCCTGGGGCCGCGACTACGACGACGTCAGCCCCATCAAAGGCGTCATTCTTGGAGGCGGCAACCACAGGGTGAAGGTGACGGTCGATATTGTGCCGATCACCGCCGGTGAGACCACCGCGCCCGCACCGCATCTGGAGGAGCCGGCGTTTTGAGAGGATTTGCGAGGATGACCGGCAAACGACTATTCTTCCTGCGGCGCTAAGTCATCGAACGTCGAACCAGGCATTGTCTCCGCTATGCCAGGGCGTACCCGGTATGACGCCGGAATTCGATTGGCCGAAAGGCGAGGACGATATGCTCCTTGGGAACGCCCGCCGCGACGAGCTCTTTGGCAATTCCGTGTTCCAACCCATCGCGCTGGATCCAGAATTTTCCGTCCACGAGGTCCACGTGGACCAGACAGCCATGAACCCGCTTACCGGCATCCCATCCCGTGTTCACTAGCAAGTACCGGTCGTGCACTCGATCGAATACAGCCTCTGTCTGAATATCACCATAAGCGTACGGGATCTTGGTATACTCTAGCAGAATCGACTCAATGATCTGGCGATAATGATCAAGTGTCAGGGAATCCATCGAGTAATAACCTCCGTCTGAGGGTCGAAGCCAACAACGCGAATGGACTGGTCCTTACGAAGCAGTTCCCCCAATGATTGATCGAAGACATCACGGAGAATGAGTTCGGGAACGGCCAGGAAAAGTTCTCGCTCAGGCTCGCGTTGTGCCAGTACAGCCCTGTAAAGCACGTACTGACCGACAGCTTTCTCAAGATCGTCGACTCCCGAATCACCAACGAAGCTCTTGATCTCCACGGCGATTCTTTGACCCGATTTCTCGGCCGCCATCAGTCGCTCAGCTCCCAGGTCAACATACAGGTCCTTGCCGCCCCAGGCCAATCGAAGAGGGTCATGAGTGATCGTCCATCCATCGTGGATCAAAGCATGGCGAACGCAGTCGTGGAACAAGTCTTTGGCGGGCATTGAACGTCACCCTTTCCGTCCTTGCTCACGCAGCAAGGCGTTTGCCCATCCTGCATCGTCGGCCGATAGCGCCGGTTCCGGATCCTCGCGGTAGTCGATGTCGTCGCCGTAACGGCCTGACTCGTAGCACTGGTCGATCAGGGATTGCAGGTCAAGGGCAACGTCGCGGTCGTCGCGACGGAGAGGGATGGCAATCGCTGGTAAACGCTCGCGGAGGGGAATGCGATAATACTCGATCTCAAGCGTCTTCCAGCCCCGGCGGGCACACGCGGCGTAGGCTGTGCGATGGCCCTCGGGTATGCGGTCGAGCGGAACCGAGAGTACCCGCGTGCCGGTACGGAGCAGATCAATCTCGACCAGGCTCACACCTCCCGCTTTCAGTTCCTCTTGCTTCTTGACGTACAGCTCCCGTCCCGGGCCGGGAATCTTGTTCGATGGGCTGAGCACCTCGATCACCGTCACAACCCGCCGGCCCGATTTGATGTCGATGATCTCGATGAACCCCTGCCGGATCGGCTCAGACTGCTCCATGTGGACCACCAGCGGCTCAGCCACCGCAATACCGTTCCCCGTGCCCGTGCCGACCCCTCGCTCTCCCGGCCGGCCGCGCTCGACGACCCGCACGTCCGGAATGATGTTCCGGCCCTGTCCCTCGGATGGCTCTACGAAAACACGCTCGTCAACTCGAGCGAGCAAACCACCGGGCAAGCGGCTCTGAAGCGCGTCGCACGCATAGGTGATCAAACGATGATGAACATCGCCCCAGCACTGCTCGAGGTACGGGTCCATTCCAGGGAAAGGGCTGCGCATGGTCGAGGTCTCCAGCAGATCGAATCGTGCTTTTCATAATCCTACCGGCAAGGTCGAATTCGTGCCATTCATCCCATGGGTAACAGAGTGTGGAACTGTCGCGGTCACGAGTCGGGGTTGCATTGACTCCTGCGATTCATTTCCTGCCTACGTACCGGCGGAGCACTTCCTTGACGGCATCTGTCCCCGAAACCGTTTCGGGGAGCTTCGCCCCGGCCTGGAGCAAGGCTGCCACGACAGCAGGATAGTCGCCCGCCTCGGCATGCCAACCGTTCTCCGAGCCGTGCGTCGCCCAGCCCAGCGGAGTGGAATGGAAATCGTTGTCAGCATCGTCGATCAGGTGATTCGATCGGAGCAGCGCCTTGACCAGCTCGAGATTGCCGTGCCAGGCGGCCCAATGTAGCGGCGTTCCGTGGTGCTGACCATGAGCATTCAATGGGAAGCCAGACTGAAGCATCAGCAGAACTGCCTGAGTGTCATTGTTGCGCAGCATGGGCTACCTCGTTTCGATCGGCTTCGGATATCTCGTGCGCGATCTCGGAGTTCCGGGACAACAAAGAGGCAACCGTGTCACCGTCGTGAAGCCAGCAGGCCGCGATCAATTGTATCTCCGGCGGACTGCGTTCCATCAGCAGACGTAATACATCGGCATGACTGCCCTTTGCGGCAGCCTGGTAGGGCGAGGCGCGATAGCCCAGCGTCCACTGATAAATCTTGCCGCCGGCCTTGGGATTCACCATCGGAAAGCATTCCGCGGTGGCGCGGACGCGGATGCAGTTCGGCTCGGCATCAAGGTGCCCGCGGACCCGGTCCAGATCGCCTACGGCGGCGGCCAGAAGAATGTCGGTCGAGCAACCTCGTTGCACCAGGTAGCGTGCCACGTCGACGCGGTCGCCAAGCATCCACTGCGCGGGCGTCGATTCGTGGTCGATGTCGCGCGCGTCGATGTCGGCGCCATGTTCGAGCAAGTGAGCGGCGATCTCGACCGTGCGGGCGAAGTGCAATGGAGTCTGGCCGTCACCACCCCGCGCGTGCACACTTTGTGGGTCAGACGCAATGATCTCGCGCAGGCGGTCCATCCGCCCAAGCCGCGCCGCGGCGTGAACGTCCACGATGGCCCCGCGGTCGACGGCATACTCGGCAAGCTCGAGATCGGCAACGTGCAGAAAGCCGAATCCGCCTGCCCACCACCGACTCTTGGCATTGACATCGGACCCCGCGGCAAGCAGCAAATCGACCATTTCGCGGCTCCGCGCGCTGGTCAGGGCGGGCGAATCGAACGGCCCGATCGGGTCATTGAGCCTGGCTTTCAACTCAGGTTGGCCGTCGAGAAGCGTGCGCACACCTCCGATGTCATCAGCGTGAAGAAAATCCATGAGCTGATCCAGGATGGAACGAGCCTCTGGCTGCTCCGACATGACAAGCCTTCCTTTCATGGTCACTGAGGTCTGAAATGTCGTCCTGGGACTTGAGAACCACGATAACCGGCCAGCCAAGGAAGGCAACGCAAAACTCCGCATGACCGGAAAAGCACCCGCCACTGCACCGACTTGCCCCGGGGGTCTGGGCATCAGACGCTTGATCGGACCTTCGGGGTGGAGTCGAATAAGGGGAAACAACCACGGACCGCTAGTTCGGAGGAGATCATGAGCAGCACGCGACGCGAATTCCTGGGCGGGACGCTGGGCGGCGTAACAGCCACAGCGTTCTCGGCACGGATTTTCGGTACAACACCCGCAATGGCCGCCGAGGGAAAGTCCGCCCTCAAGATCGGCGGTTGCACCGTGAATCTTGAGGAGGGCGTCCGATGCGGGCTCGACGGCGTCGAGGTCCGCGTCGGCGAGCCTGCGGACAGGCTTGAGATCAGCCGCCCCGAGGTTCGCCGGCGGTACAAGGACTTGATGGAAAGAACGAGCCTGCCCATCAGCTCGCTCATGATGGGCTTGCTCAACGACTGTGCCCTGGCCACCGACCCGCGGGCGCCGGCCTGGCTCGAACAAAGCATCGACGCGGCCCATGACCTGGGGGCAAGGGTCATCCTCGTGGCCTTCTTCGCCAACGGCGACCTGCTCGGTCCTGACGGCCGGCTCAAGGAGAGCGATGTTGACTCGGTCGTCGCGCGGCTCAAAGCCGCTGCTCCTCGCGCCAGGGACGCCGGCGTCATCCTGGGCATCGAGAACTATCTCAATGCCGAGCAGAACGCCAGAATTCTCGACCGCATCGGCCACGATTCGGTGAAGATCTATTACGACTGCTTCAACACCGGCGGGACCAAGGGCTACGACGTCCCTGCCGAGATCCGTTTCTTGAAGGGTCGTATCGCCCAGTTCCATTTCAAGAATGGGCCGGATTATCTCGAGACCGGCAAGCTGCGCTACCCGCCCATCGCCGCCGCCATCAAGGAGATTGGCTACCGCGGCTGGATCGTGCTCGAAACCTCCAACCCCTCCCACGACGCCGTGGCCGATGTGAAACGGAACGCGGAGTACACGCGCGAGCTGTTCGCGTGAAGGATGTTCCATGCCCGACGATCTTTCGAATCCAGCCTCCGATGTGGAGGCTCGCTACCAGTCCCGGTTGAACCGCTACGTGACGGCTATGCGCAACGGCAAGCCGGACATGGTCCCGATCCGGCCGTTCGTGGCCGAGTTCACTGGCGTCCACGCTGGCTACACTTGCCAGGACCTCGCCCATGACTACAAGAAGGCGTTCGCCGCCGCACGCAGGTGCGCGGCGGATTACGACTGGGATGCCGTGGTCTCGAACATGGTCTACGTCTGGACCGGACTGACCCAGGCGATCGGCCTGCGCTATTACGGCATCCCTGGCATCGACGTCACCCCGGACATGGGTTTCCAGTACCGCGAGCCGCCGCAAGATAACGCGTTCATGAAGCCGGAGGAATACGATCAGTTGATCGATGATCCCACGGCCTTCCTGCTCGATGTCTGGCTGCCGCGCGTCTCGACCCAGGTGCGCAAAACGGGTGAGCCGGTGTCTCGCGCGCACAACCTCTCCTTTCTCAAGGGAGGCATGGCGATGATGGAATACTTCGCCGCCTTCGGCACCCAGAACGCCCGGCTTCGCGCCGAATCAGGCACGGTCTCGGCGATTTCGGGGATCCTCAAGGCACCGATGGACATCATCGCCGATAAGCTGCGCGGCTACCTCGGGCTCGTGGATGACCTTCATGAACGCAGAGACAAGGTGCTGGCGGCCTGCGAGGCTCTGCTTCCCCACCTCCTTCACGTGGCCCGCAGCACGGCCGATCCAGCCCGCCTGGTTCCCGTCGGCTACTGGATGCATCGCGGCGGCGTGCCCTTCGTTTCGCCCGAAATCTTCAAGACCGTTTACTGGCCCACGGTCAAACCGATCATCGAGGAACTCTGGGCCGACGGCATCCAGACGCTCTTCTACGCCGAAGGCAAGTGGGACAGGCACCTGGAGTCATTCGCCGAACTTCCCGACCGGAGTATCGTCTACCACGTTGACCAGGGAGACATTGCGAAGACCCAGAAGGTTTTGGGCGAAAAATTCTGCTTGAGCGGCGGTATCTCCAATGTGATCCTGGCGCACGGCACGCCCGATGACGTCCGCCGGCGGTGCAAGGAAGTCATTGACATCGCCGCCCGCGACGGCGGCTACATCATGGATTCGAGCGCGATCATGCAGAACGACTCCAGGGTCGAGAACGTCAAGGCGATGACCGACTTCACACGTGAGTACGGTGTTTACTCGACCAGTGGGCAGAGCGTGGTCATGCAACCCGAGACCCATGCCACGACCAGTCATTCCCACAGCCTCAAGCCAAGCTCCAGGCGTCCCGGCGTGGTTACACCGTGGCAAGAAAAACGCGCGCAATTACCGACAGACATCTGCGAGCCCGACCTCGTTCAGCGGGTCTGGGAAGAGATCGACGGACTGGCAAATATGTATATCTGGCAGATTCTGCTCTCGTTCTGACTTACCATGGGTCCTCAGATATTCTTGAACTGACCGAGCACGAAATCCCTCGCCCGCGTAACGTCAGGCCGGCGCAGGTGCTCGACGACTAGCGGGATCGGCCGGTCGAGCTGGGCCAGCAGGCGGAGGAAGAGCGGGTAGTCGAGGACGCCCAGGCCCGCCGCGGGAAGGCTCTCGGAGTCACCCGAGGCCTTCACGTCCTTGGCATGAGCGATCACGATCTGCGCGCCCAGTTTCTGGAACATCGACTCGAGCATCGGCTTCATCAGCGGCAGGTCGTCCTTGCGATAGTAGTTGCAGGGGTCCATCACCAGCCGCAGAGCAGGCGAGTGGACCTCGCGGAAGAGCCGCTCGGCCCGGTCGATCGTGCCGATGACGTTGCGATAATAAGCCTCGATTGCCAGTATGGCACCGTGCTTCTCGGCCAGGCGAGCGTGCTTCTCGAACACGGCCTTGCACTGGAGATATCCTTGCTCCGTCTGGTTTTCCGGGTCGCTCTCCCATTCCGAGTGCGAGCTGAACGTGCCCGTCTCGGTCGAAACCACGCGACAGCCCAGCCGGTTCACATTCGAAAGCAAGGCCTCGATCCGGGCCTCACCAAGCTTGCGGCGATTCGCGTCGGGATCGACGACATTGTAGTAGCCGAACAGGCTGGCGATCTCGATACCATTCCGCTCCAGCGTCGAGACAACCTTGCGCACCGCGGCCCAGTCCGGCTCCAGCGGGTCAAAATGCACATCGGCGAACGCGAAGTCGCACAGCACGCAAGAGAAGCCGTCGGCCTTGATCTGCCGCGCCGCCTCCTCAACCGGCAGCTCGCCGTACACCGAGGATACGATGCCCAGCTTCAAGTTCTTCTTGGCCCTGGCGCGCAAGTCCGACGGATCTTCGGCTCTTACCTCCAACGATCCCGCCAGTCCCAGCCCAAGACCCGCGCCCAGGAACGTCTCCATCAATTCGCGTCTGGAGAGGCGAAGGTTGCTGCTCCTGCCTTCACAAGGATTGCCGTTCTCGCTCATGGTTCTACTCCTGTAGTCCGACACTGTTCATAGGACAGAAACGGAATGACTTCCTTTCGACCTGCGCAGGAACGATCAGCCAATTTGCGGCAGCTCGTACCCCTTGCGGCGAGGCCTGGAAAGCAGCAGGTTGGCCTGGTCATCGCCAGTGAAGGTCTCGGTCTGGGGATTCCAGTAGAGCCTCCGCCCGGTGATCCGGCAGATGTTGACCAGATGGCAGAGCGTGGTGGCCCGGTGGCCGGTTTCGACATCCGCGTTCGGCTGTCGGCGGGTGCGGATACACTCGAAAAAGTTTTCGATATGGGCCAGAGACTCATGCGGCCCTTGCTTGGTCTCGGGCGGCGCTCCCTTGAGCAGCTCCTTGGGATCGGCCGTGTAGCTGCCTCGCTTGATCTCGATCGCGCCGTGGTCGCCGACGAAGATCGCTCCCAGGTCTTCCATGCCCCGCTTCTTGCCTTCGAGCTTGAGCAGCGTGCCATTGGCATACCGGGCTGTGACCCGCGCGGCCAGACCTTCCTCCTCCGGCCAGATCTCAACGGGGCCAGTGTGGTCGGTGCCGAGCGCACACTGCACCTGGTCCAGGCTGTGCGTGCCCCAGCCGGTCACGCCCCACGACTGGCCGCCGGTGTCGTAGTCGATGTAATTGCCCCAGCCGAATTGAAGGTCGTGATGATAAGGGCGAAGCTCGGCCTGGTTGCACCACTGGTCCCAGTCGAGCCCGCTGGGGATCGGCTCCGGGGCGCGGGGCGTCCACCCCATGCCGGGCAGGAAGTTGAAGGTGATCACGGTCTGGATCTTGCCGATCGCACCTTCCCGGACCAGCTTGCTGGCGTACTGGTTGATGGGCATGGAACGCTGCTGCGAACCGGCCTGGAGCACGCGGTTGTACTTCTGAACCGCGTGGACGAGGTACCGGCCCTCGGCGACTGTGAGCGTCAGCGGCTTCTCGGCATAGACGTCGCAACCCGCTTGAAGCACGTGCACACACGCCAGGACCCGGGCATGGGTCGTCGTCTCGACGAAGACCGCGTCGAGCTTCTCCTTCTCGAGCATCTCCCGGTAGTGCTGGTAGGTCTTCCATTTGTCGCCGCCGGGAACGAGCTTCGCGGCCTCGTGGCAGCGGGGCAGATAGCAATCGGCCACGGCGACGACCTCGGCGCCTGGCAGCCCTTCGCTGGTCAGGATCCACCGCGCCCGGCCACCCAGGCCAATGAATCCGAGCTGGATCCGATCATTGGCCCCAGGCCGACCCGGAGCCGCGAGAGCGCCTCGGGAGATCAGCGTGGGAAAGGCGAACGTCGATGCAGCCGCGGCGGCGGCCGAGCCGCGAAGCCATTGGCGACGATTCATGGATATCCCCTTCTCGGTGAGATGGCGTGGTTGGGTCCGAAAAACATCCAATTGTTCTCGGGGCAGGTGTGCCGGAGTGGCAACTCGGCCGCTCATTCGTCGGTCGAATGCGGCATCGCACGAACAAAAAGAACCCGCCGGCGCGAAGGATGCGCGACGGGGCCGCCTTGGCGAGACCTCTCCGACCCCTCGCGAGCCGGATCAGCCCATACCGCGATTCTCCGGCGCGCCCGTGCATGGGTCAAGAAGGTGATGGACTCCGGGCCATCGGCGAGTCATGCTGGCGGAAAAACCAGCAATGTGGCACGATATCAGTTTCCCATTCGCGATTTCGATCTGGAGTGACAATCGTGACGACCGAAGAGAGCGCGTCCCCGGCACAGGCCCCGGTCCTGTGCGATTTCTGCGGACGCAACAGTGCCGATGCCGGTCCCATGATCGAGGGCAGGGCACTGGTTGCCGTGTCCGTGGGCCGGCCGATCGCGCACATTTGCTCCCGTTGCGTCGAGATGTGTGACAACCTCTTCGAGCAGCATGAACGGAAGAATAGCAAGCTCGAGAAGCTGCCGACGCCCCGCGAGCTCGTGGCCCACCTGAACGAGTACATCATCGGTCAAGAACGGGTGAAGAAAACGCTGGCCGTCGCGGTGGTCAATCACTACAAGCGCGTGCTCGGCGGCGAGATCACCGAGCCCGATCTCGAGAATGTCGAGGTTTCCAAGAGCAATGTTCTGCTGATCGGTCCGACGGGCTGCGGCAAGACCGCCCTGGCCCAGACGCTGGCCCGCCGGCTGCACGTGCCCTTCGCCATCGGCGACGCCACCACCTTGACCGAGGCCGGCTACGTGGGCGAGGACGTCGAGAACCTGATTCTCAAGCTCGTCATGGCCGCCGACTACGACATCCCCGCCGCCGAGAAGGGCATCATTTACATCGACGAGATCGACAAGATCGGCAAGACCAGCCAGAACGTCTCGATCACCCGCGACGTGTCGGGCGAGGGCGTGCAGCAGGCCTTGCTCAAGCTGCTCGAGGGCACGATCGCCAACGTGCCGCCGCAAGGGGGGCGAAAGCACCCGGAACAGCAGTATCTCCAGGTCAACACCACCGACATCCTCTTCATTTGCGGCGGCACCTTCGTCGGCCTCGAGGAAATTGTCGGCAAGCGCCTGGGCCGCAAGATGATCGGCTTCGGCCGCGGCGACGAGCGGGCCCATGACCGCGAGCTCGAGCGCAACGAGCTGGTGGCCCAGGTCACCCCCGAGGACCTCGAGCGCTACGGCATGATCCCCGAATTGATCGGCCGGCTTCCCGTGATCGCCACACTCAACCAGCTCTCCGAGGACGACCTGGCGCGGATCCTGACCGAGCCCAAGGACGCGCTCACCAAGCAGTACGAAGTTCTCTTCCACTACGACGGCGCCAGGTTGAAGTTCAACGACGACGCCATCCGCGAGATCGCCCGCCGCGCCAAGGCGCGAGGCACCGGAGCCCTGCGCTGCGGTCGATCATGGAAAGCCTGATGCTCGACATCATGTACGACCTACCCGATCGCGAGCGAGGCCAGACCTACACGATCACCGAGCAAGTCGTCCGCGGCGACGCCTCGCTCTTCGGGCCGGAGGCGGCGTGAGAGCCTTGCTCCGGTCGTCAATCAATCGGATCGGCGCACCGAAAAGACATCCCGTGTAAGCTTTCCCGAACGGCATCGGAGTTGCTTTTGAGAGCATCGATGTCGTTCTTGATGACTTCGCCGGGGTCCTCACTGCCAGGTTCATCGGGTGGTCAGTCTGGATGCAGCGGGTGCGACCTGGTCTGGCGTCGAGCGGGGGAGACCCGCCAGTGGCTGTCTTGATCGGGACCTCGGGCTGGAGCTACGACCACTGGGTGGGAGTGCTCTACCCGCGAGAGGCGTCGAGCCTGGAACGGCTCGATGCTTACACCCGGAGATTTCAGACCGTCGAGATCAACAACACGTTCTACCGCTGGCCCAAGGATGAGGTTTTCTCGACCTGGCACGACCGGTTACCCGAGAGATTTGTCGTCTCGGCCAAGGCGTCGCGGGGGTTGACCCAGTTCCGAAAGCTCAACGACCCCGCGCCCTGGCTCGAGAGAATGGAATCGGGCATGCGCCGACTGGGCGAGAAACGTGGGGTCTTGCTCTCTCAGCTTCCGCCCCATTTCGGACGCGACCTCGACCGTCTCGACCACTTCCTGGGCGTCATACCTTCGGGCCAGCGCGTGGCCGTGGAGTTCCGCCATCCAAGCTGGGATACGGAAGAGACATTCGCCATCCTGGAACGCCGGGGCGTGGCATACTGCGTCACCAGCGGTGCGAACCTGCCGTGCCTCTTGCGGGCGACTGCGCGCTTCGTCTACGTTCGCCTGCATGGTCCGGACCCGCAGCACCTCTACGCCGGTTCGTATTCCGAGTCTGACCTGCGCTGGTGGGCCGACCGGATCAGCGAGTGGCGATCGCAAGACCGCGACGTCCTGGCGTACTTCAATAACGACGGCCATGGCCACGCCGTCCGCAACGCCCTGAGGCTCCGGGAACTTGTCGGAGAATGAACGGTCTCGGCCCATGATCCCCCCTCTCGGCTCGCCATGGCGATAAGCGTCAAGGTTGCGAAATAGGGCCATTCTCATTTCCCCGATTCCACAATGGTGGCGGTGCTCGAACCGGAAGGTTCTGGTTTCGGCTGAGCATGCTGCAATCGAGAAAAGACCAGGCTGTTGAGTTGCTTTTCGTATTCGGGCAATGTCATCGTAAACTGAGTATGGAGGTATCGTCTGGCCGCTCGAAGACGATGCACCACGAATCACTGGCCGCGTGTGGCTTGACCTGGGAGGGCAGCGTGTGGGACTTGCAAGTGGACGTCGGAGAATCGACGTGTCCGACGAATGCGTCGCGCAGTCCTCGCGAAGAGGCCGGATCATGCCGGACGGCGCAGTTCGAGTGGCAAGAAGAACAATTGACTGCGGTCGGCGTAGAGGGACAAGGCAGGCGCGGACTGAAAAAGTTCGAAACAAAGCCAATTTCTGTTTGGCCATAAACTTATTCATAATAACAAGTTAATCTCAACGCATTTAAAATCAACGACGCGAATCAAAGCCAATTTGTCGGGGTGGCGTATTGCACCTCGAGAGGCTTCGCACTCCGAGGGCTGACGGGTCAGGCCGATGCCACCTTCACAAGCCCGGGATGGAACTGGAAATCCGGAGGACACGACCCATGACTGTCATTCTCAACAGGGCTAGCTTGATTGCCGCTGTTGGCCTGCTGCTATCCGCCTCGGCCCGCGGCGGCGAGGCCGCGGCGATGGAGAACAGCGCCTACCGGCTCGCTGCGGAGATGGTCAAAGGGACAGTTCGCGTCACGCTCGATGACCGGCTGCTTGGTCTGCGGGTCGCTGAAGGTCCGTATCTCTATCGTGCGCAGCAGGCGAACGGTCGTGAACAAGAGCAAGGCCTGAGCGAAGCCAGGATCTTGACCCGGGAAAACCAACTGACCATCCGTGGCCGACTTGCCGGGCTCGAGCTCGAGCAAACTTTCACGCTTCCCAAGGACCGGCCGATCCTGGAGGAGCGGATCACGCTGGGCAATGGCACGGGGGCCATGATCCATCTGGCGAAGTTCGAGGCTGGATTTTCGCGACGGGTCGCGGATCAGTCGGGACGCGTGCTTCCCGAGCTTGCCAGTGATCGCATGGTCGCGGTGCCGTTACGGCACCGGGCAGACTCGGCGCGAGTGCTGGACTTCAGCCTGGCGGAGCTGATCGCCGAGCCCGGCCAGGAGTACCGGCCGGCCGAGAGCTGGAAGCGGAAGAAGGTCGTCTCCGCGGATCATCGCGTGGCGGAAGGCTGGGCCTGGACCCATCGTGGGGCATCACTCGGCGTCTTCAGCTTCAACCAGGAAATGATGCGCTACAGCGTGGTCGCGACCGAAAAGGGCCCGGCCGGCATCACTCTGCGGTTTGGCGGCGCGGCCATGGTCTCGGGCGAACCGGCGGCGCTGACGCGGATCGCACCCGGGCAGACCGTCGATCTGGGCGTTACCCGCTACCAGTCGGTTCGCGGCGGATATGTGCCGGCTGCGTATGCCTTTCGCGCATTCCTCGACGAGAACGGATGCCGGTTCCCGGCAAGCTACGACCCGCCCGTTCACTGGGAGCAGCTTTATGACATGGAAGGCGCCTGGGACGATCGGCTGCACCGCTACACCCGCGCCGTGGTCGAGAAGGAGGCAGTCAAGGGGCGGGCCTACCACTGTGAGGCACTGTACCTGGATCCCGGTTGGGACACGTCGTTCGGCTCGTTTATCTGGGGTCAAGACTGGCTCGGTCCGCAAGCTGCGTTTGCCGACCACATCCGCACGACCTACGGTTTGAAGCTGGCCCTCCACTGTCCCATGCCCCCGTGGGCCTCTTCTCCCGGGATGTCGATGGGACCATTCAAGCCCGAGGACTGGCCCGACGCGTGCCGCAGGCTACCTCCCCAGGCGTCCGCGGAAGACTCCGTGAACCTGACGGTGCCGGCCGTGCGTGACAATTGTCGCAACCTGGCCCTCCTGCCGACCGCCAGGGCCGCCGCGTCGTCGACCTTGCCGGGCTATGCCATTCATCAGGTCGCGCATCTCAACGACGGCTGGTATGGCAACAACCGGAGCTGGATCGCCGCGACGGTGCCCGCGTGGGTCGAGATTGACCTGGGCCAGGTCTGCACGATCGCACGAGTCTGTCTGAGCAATGATCAGGAGGGAATCTTCACCGATCGGGCCGCCGCGAACCTGCGCATCCTGACGGCCGTCGAGCACGCCCCCGCCGGCAGCGGCTGGAAAACGGTCGTGGACCAGGTGGACAAGCCTTTGGAGGCTTCCCGCACGTTTCGCTTCGCCCCGGTGGACGCGCGCTGGGTCCGCGTCGAGGTCCCGGAGAGTAACCAGGGAGACGTGCGGTTCGACGAGATCGAGATCTACGAAGCGAAGCCCGTCTCCGCCGCGGAGGCGGCAGCCTTCGCGAGCAACATCCGCCGCGGGCCCAGCCCGCCTGCCTTATCCGATGTCGGCCCCGTCATCTGTATGGGCTCGGGGCAGTTCCTGGCCGAGGCAGAGAAGCGCTTGCTGGCCCGTTGCGCGCAAGGCGCGATCCTTCCTGATGTTCGACGGCACCTGGTGGAACGGCCCGTGCACGGATCTCACCCACGGCCATCCGATCCCCTACCGCATGGAAGACCACATCCGCGCCTGCCTCGACCTGGCACAGCGGGTCCATACCCGCTATCCGCGGGTTCTGATCGAGATGCATGACATGCTCGCGGGTGGCAGCACCGAGCGGATGACTCCCGTCTATTACAAGTACGGCCTGCCCGGCAGCTACGACGAGAACTGGGGCTTCGAGCTGATGTGGGACCCGATGGCCGACCTCCGCAGCGGCCGGCGCTCGGACGCTCTACGACTACAACCTGGGCTGCAACGTGCCGGTTTACTTGCACATTGATCTCAGGAAAGACAACGAGCATTGCGTGGTGCTCTGGTGGTACGCCTCAACCTGTCGCCACCTGGGCATCGGCGGCACTCACGCCCAGCCCGAGGTTGTTGCGGCCCAGCAAAAAGCCATGCGCCGCTACCGTGAGCTGGAGCGGTTCTACAAGCGCGGCGAGTTCTTCGGTATCAGCGAGGAGATTCACGTTCATGCGCTTGCCGGGCGAGCAGGCCATGGCCGTGAACCTGTTCAACCTCGCCGATCAGAGCCGCAAGATTGCTGGGCGGATCGCGATCCGTGATCTTGGCCTCGATCCGGCCCGGACGTATTCCAGCTCGGAGCCCTGGGCGACTATCAAGAACGGTGAGCTCCGGGTGGAACGGGAGATGCCGGCCTGGTCGGCAGAGGTGGTTGAGCTCCGTGGCCAGCGGTAACGAAGGTCAATAGCAATAACGGCGAAACACGGTTTGCTGAATCGGGGGCGATGCGGTAGATCCTGCAAAGGCTTATTCTCGCGGTTGAATTCTGTCATAATTGAGGGCATGGCCATGCACACGAAAAGAAACCCGGCTTCGGTAACAGACAAGGCCTCATCAGGCATAGAGGATGCTGACGTTATCGCCCCCCGGGATCCCACAGAAATGGTCGATACCTCGGTCAACAAGAAACGGTTTCCGTCTCCGGGTGTCGACAGGAATACCGGCCAGGCCATCCCCATGTCTGAGCGCGATTGGCAAGAGCGTGTGGCGGCCCTCGAACGGGAGCTGATCGAGATCGATCGGCAGGATGACACTCCAGAAGAATCTTACGAGCAGTTCATGCGGGAATTCGACGAGGAACGGTCTCGGCAAGGAAGACCAGCAGCCTTCAAGGGGTATTATTGACCTTCGCCCGTTATGTTTTTCTGGATGCGTCACCGCTTGGGCTCCTCAGCCGGCGCCGTGGGATCCCGATAGTCGATCGTTGCCACGACTGGATCACCGCCCTGGGCAAAACTGGTGCGCGAATCGTCATTCCCGAGGTCGCCGATTACGAGATTCGACGCGAGCTCGAACGGTTAAGTCAAGTGCCGGGTCTTCGCCGCCTCGATACCTTGGCCCAGCGCTTTCTCTATGCGGAGATTACGACTCCTGTCATGCACAAGGCAGCCGAATTCTGGGCTGAGGTCCGCCGCAAAGGGCTGCCAACAGCAGGTGATCAATCACTCGACGCCGACGCGATCCTGGCGGCTCAAGCCATCTTGATTGGAACCGCTGGAGACTCGGTAACAGTGGCGACAGGTAATGTGAGTCACCTCGCCAGATTTCCCGGTATCGACGCTCGCGACTGGGTGACGATTACTTGACGAAAGTCAGGACAAATTCAACGTTCCGAGGAAAAAATCGGAACCGTCCGCCGCCGCCGTGACATTACACGTGTAATTCACGCGATCGGGGCGGGGAGATTGACCTGTGGCGGCGGGACACGACCAACGAGTGTTGCGGCAGCTTGGTACGTCTGCTGACCGTCGGCACGGCCGGAGAGCTGACCGATGGGCAACTCCTCGAGCGGTTCGCGACCCGCACCGGCGATGCGGCCGAGCAGGCGTTTGCTACGCTGGTCGAGCGCCATGGCCCGATGGTTCTCCGTGTTTGCCGCGGCGTTCTCTTCGATCCCAACGATGTGGAAGACGCCTTTCAAGCCACCTTCCTGGTTCTGGTCCAGAAGGCCCGTTCGCTCTGGGTCTGCGATTCGCTTGGGTCCTTGGCTCCATCAAGTGGCCTTGCGGACCGCTTCCTGTGCCCGCTCTGCGGCGGCTCGCCGGCATCGGCACGAGCGAGTTGCGGCCGTAGCGGTGGGTGCGGCAAGTGTCGGGTGCCGCGACGACCTGGCGCACGTGCTCCACGAGGAAATCAACCGGCTGCCTGACCGCTTTCGGATGTCCGTGATCCTTTGCGATCTCGAGGGGCGTACTCACGAGCAAGCCGCGCGGCATCTGGGCTGGCCGGTCGGCACGGTCAAGAGCCGCCTGACCCGGGCTCGCGAGCGGCTTCGCGACCGGCTCACTCGCCGCGGCCTCGCCCCCGGCGCCGGGGTGATCGCCCTCTTGCGGCCTGCCGTCATGGACGACCTGCTTCCCGGCGCGTTGGTGCATTCCACGACCAGCGCCGCAGTCCGGTTCGGTGCGTCTGGAACCCTGCTCGGCGGCACCGCCGCGATCCTCGCACAAGGAGTTGATAACAGCCATGTCGATGACTCGATGGTGGAAGGTGGCGTCAGTTCTGCTGGTCGCCGGTGCGACGATCTCCGGCGCGGGACTGCTTTCAGGCAGCGGTGGGATCCTGGCCGTCGAGCCTCGACCACAGGCAGCCGCGAAGGGGGATACTGGTTCTGGAGCCGCTGGCGCGGACATGCCGGTCGCCTCGGTGAATCGGGGCATGTTCCGGATCGCCGCGACCCAGCGCGGGGTCGTGGAGGTCTCGAAGAGCGAGGATGTGTACTCGCCAGTCGAGGGCAATGCAACCGTCATTTCGATCGTGCCCGAGGGAACGAAGGTCAAGAAAGGCGACCTGGTTTGCGAGCTCGATTCCCCGGTCGCTGCGTGGACCAATTGACGAACCAGAGGATCACGACCCAGTCGGCTGAAGCCGCCTTCGAGAACGCCAAGCTTACCCGTGAGGTCGCCGAGATCGCGGTCGTAGAATACGAAGAAGGCGTCTATCCTCAGGACGTGCAAACGATCCAGGGCGAGATCAAGATGGCTGAGGCAGAACTCAAGAACACGGAAGTGCGGCTCGAGAGAACCCGAAGAGCTCGACAGAAGCTCAATGATGTGCTGGCAAGCAAGGACCGAATCGCGAATTCCGCAGACATCATGGCAGAACTGGACCTGAATGATCGGATCGACACGATTAACCAGGCGATGGGCCGCAGCAGGTTTTCCTTCGAGCAAGCGCAGAGCAAGCTGAAAAAACTGAATGACTACACCAAGCCGAAGACGACCAAGGAGCTCAGAGTCGAGGTCGAAAAGGCCCGCTCGAACGAGCTGGCCAAGGAGCAGGTCTATCAGCTTGAAAAAACCAAGGAAGCCAAGCTGGTGAAGCTGCTCGGAAACTGCAAGCTCTTTGCGCCGGCTGACGGCATCGTCGTCTACGCCGACTACCTGAATCGCCACCCAGGACAAGTGCCGCCTGAAATCGCAGGCGGGGCCGTCCTCGAACGCGATCTCGTCTTCCGTCTTCAGAACCCCGGTCTACCGATGCAGGTCATACGCGAAGGTTGCCGAGTTGATCGTCGACCGCGTGCAGCCGGGGCAGAAGGCCCAGGTCGTGGTTGATGCGTTTCCTGGTGAAGAGTTGCTCGGGACCGTGACCCAGATTGCGCCGCAGCCTGACCACCAGGCTCGCCGGGTGGCGGTAGGAAGGTTTATTCGACGAGGGTCACATTGACAGGCCCAGGAGGTCCTGCGTCCGGGATGAAGGCCGATGTCGAGATCCTCCTTGCCGAGCACGACGATGCATCACGGTCCCTGCGGACGCGGTTTTCCATTTCGATGAAACAAGGATCACGTAGCGGTGAAGAGACCGGACGGCAGATTTACGTGTGCGCGAGGTCATCCTTGGGGATGCCGACGCCAACGGTCAAATTGATTCAGGTCAAGCAAGGAGCTCGAGCCCGGCGAGCAGGTGGCCTTGAAGCCGTCTCGAGCTGTTGAGCGAATACGAGAAGGCCAGAAAGGAATCGGCGTCTCCGACAAGTTCCCGACGGCAAAGACAGTCGGCCGGTGCTCATCGGGTGTCGCCAGCGCCAAGAAGTAGCCCCCGTGATTTCGGCGACATTTTGCCTTCCCCTTCCCAGGGCGCATACACTTCTTCCAGAGGGGGGACGTTGATGTCGAGGAACAACGCCATGGTCGCAAGCACGATCAATTGGGATGAACTCTGGACCGAGCCGGTCAGTGATCTGGGCGCGGAAACCCTTCAGGCCGCGAGCACTGCCATGGTCGCAGAGCAAGATGATCTGGCGCTTCTGGACGCCTATTCGCGGGCCGTCGTGGGAGCCGCCGAGCGGGTAGGGCCCTCGGTCGTTCATATCGAAGCGCGTTATGCAACAACGGGGCGCGGCCGATCCAACCGCGGCACCGGCTCAGGGTTCGTATTCACCTCGAGCGGCTACATATTGACCAACAGCCACGTGGTGCACGGAGCCGACCAGCTCGAGGTGACGCTGGCTGATGGCAGTCAGCACCACGCGGACCTCATCGGCGACGACCCCGAGACCGACCTTGCCGTGATTCGCGTGCACGCGAGTGATCTCGTGCCGGCCACACTCGGCGATTCGAAGAAAGTGAGGGTCGGGCAACTCGCGCTGGCGATCGGCCATCCTTACGGGTTCCAGAGCTCGGTGACCGCCGGTGTCGTCAGCGCCCTGGGCCGATCGCTCCGCGCCGGGTCGGGCCGGCTCATCGATGACGTGCTCCAGACCGACGCGGCCCTGAACCCGGGCAACTCGGGCGGGCCGCTCGTCGATTCCCGCGGCGCCGTCATCGGCGTCAACACGGCCATGATCCTGCCGGCCCAGGGCATCTGCTTCGCGATCGCGATCAACACCGCCAAGTTCGTCGCCGGCCGCCTGATCCGCGACGGCCGCGTACGGCGGGCGCGCATCGGCATCTCCGTACAAACCGTGCCTTTGCCCGCGAGCGTGACGGGTCGAAAAAGCTCAGAGCGGCGCGGCGGCGTGCTGGTGGTTGGCCTGGAACCCGGTGGACCCGCCGAGCGCGCGGGGCTCGAGGAAGGCGACCTGATCCTCGGCCTCGACGGTCATCCCGTCGGCGGTATCGATGACCTGCACCGGCTGCTCACCGAGGAGCGCGTGGGAATCAAAGTTCCGATGCGAGTGCTGCGGCGGCCCGAGATCCTCACGCTGCAGATCGTGCCGGCAGAGGCGGCAACGCAGGAAGCCTGACGCCCCTTTAACAATTCGTAGTGATAGTAATTACCTATGAATTCAGAAATTGAAGTAATGCATGTCAGGCAAGAA
The DNA here is from genome assembly GCA_963797295.1 of uncultured Planctomycetaceae bacterium. Classification (GTDB taxonomy): domain Bacteria; phylum Planctomycetota; class Planctomycetia; order Isosphaerales; family Isosphaeraceae; genus Aquisphaera. The sequence goes on along the minus strand of CAWCPP010000040.1, from coordinate 180,780 downwards.
AGCCTGACCTACTTGGAGGTTCGATAGTCGGGATTGGGCGTCGGCATGATTGCGCCGACCGATTCGCGCCAGGCGTGCAGGCGGCGGCGCAGATCATCAGCCCGCTGCTGCTCGCTCGCGGCAAGGTCGTGTTGTTCGCCGGGGTCTTGCTTGAGGTTGTAAAGCTCGAGGTGATTGTCCTCGTAAAACTCGATCAGCTTCCAGTCACCCAGACGGACCGCTCCACCGGGGGATCCGCCCTGGTTACCGTAGTGCGGATAGTGCCAGTAGATCGCCTCGCGACCGGGAACGGTCTGACCTGAGAGCATGGGGAGCAGGGTCACTCCGTCAGGCGGCTTCCTCGCCGCATCGCGCACTCCCTCGACGTCGAGCAAGGTGGCCGAGACATCCATCGTGGTCACGGGCGTATCCAAGGTCCGTCCGGGTCGATCGATTCCCGGCCCCTTGATGATCAAGGGAACGCGAATGCCCCCTTCGTAGAGCCAACCTTTGCCCGCGCGGAGCGGCGCGTTCGAAGTTGGCCAGCCCTCGGCCGTTGACAGCCCGCCATTGTCGGATGTGAAGACGATCATAGTCCGATCCGCAAGTCCGAGTTCGTTGATCGCTTTCACGATCGTGCCGACCGAGTCATCCAGACTGGCGAGCATCGCCGCGTAGACAGCGTGATCTTGAACCCGCCGCTCCTTGTGCGATTCGTCCAGGCGAAATCGCGGGGTAGAGGTATCCGTCATGCGCCTGGCCTTGGCCTCGAACCTGGCAACAAGGTCCGGCTTGGCCTGAAGCGGGATATGAACGGCGTAGGGGCAGACCCAGAGCAGGAAAGGCCGTTCGCGGTGCACCTTGATGAACCTGACGGCTTCCAGAGCCAGACGGTCCGTCAGGTACTCGCCTTCCGGGCCATCGCTGAGCGCGGGCATCCTGTAAGGACTGAAATACGTGGTGGTACCGCCCCTGCTGGAGCCGGCGACATTCCAACCAAAGCCTTGCTGGAGGGGGCCAAACCCCTTGCCGCCGAGGTGCCACTTGCCCACGAACCCAGTCGCATAGCCGGCAGACTGGAAGACCTCGGCCACGGTGGTCTCCGCGAGAGGCAGGTGGTTCAGGTAAGGCGCAGGTTTGAGTCTGCCCCTACGGAATCCACCAATGAAATCAGTCAGACCGATCCGCGCCGGATACTTTCCGGTGACGGCAGCGGCTCGGGACGGCGAGCAAACCGGGCACGCCGCGTAAGCCTGCGTGAACCGCACGCCCTGGGCAGCGAGTCGATCAAGATGTGGAGTCTCATAAAAAGTGCTTCCGTAACACCCGAGATCGGCCCAGCCAAGATCGTCGGCGAGAATGAAAATCACGTTGGGGCGCGCCGGGTCAGGGAGCGCATAGTTCTTGAGCGGAGGGGTGTTTGGCTTGGTCGCTCCCTGGCTGCGAATCAGCTCGGGCGGCTCTGGGACGCGGCCCTGGTCGTTGGTTTCGTCGATCCAGCTCATGAGGGCCCGCCTCAGCCGCTCCTGCGTCGGGTGGTGATCGGGCCGACCTGCCAGGTTGTCGATCTCATGGGGGTCCGCTTGCAGATCGTAGAGCTCTTCCTCGGGCATCGTCGGGGCACAGAGCCGTTCCTGGGCCGGTGTCAGGGCACCTTCCTCATGCAGCTTCTTCAGCAGGTTCCAGACCGGGTACGACGTCTCCTTGTACTTGTTGGTCTGCAAAAAGGGACGATCCGGCGTGAAGTTGCGGATATACCGATAGCGGGCGTCGCGGACGGTTCGAAAGCGGAACGGGGTCTCGTCGCAACGATCGCGGGCGCCAAAGATGTAGTCCCGGGGCGAGCCCGCGTGATCGCCCAGGAAGACTCCACCTTGCATCGTCGCGGGAACCGGAATGCCGGCAAGCGCGAGCATGGTCGGGGCCAGGTCGATGGCCATCAAAAGACGGTCGTCCACGGTTCCCGGAGTGAAGTGGGCGGGAGCGGGGAATTGTTTGGGCCAGCGGATGATGAGCGGGACATTGAGCCCTTCCTCGTAGCAGAACTGCTTGCCCCGGATGTGTGCCTGGCCGTTGTCGCCGAAGAAAACGACGATGGTCGAATCGGCAAGCCCGTCGGCCTCGAGTTGTTTCAAGACGAGTCCGACCTTACGATCCAGCTCGGTCGCCGCGTCGAGATACGCGGCGTGATCGGCTCGGGTGACAGGGTGGTCAGGCTCGTAGGGCGGAATCTCGACGAGCGCCGGGTTGGCGTGGTGAGGTGCATGAAAGGTTCGATGCGTCTCCTGAAAGTTGAGCTGCGCGTAGAACGGTTGATGCGTCTTCAAATCGGCCCAGCGCTGGGAGTCAAACGGCTTTTCCGGCGAGGTGAAATTCCAGTCGGTCTTGGCCGTGCCCTTGAAGCCGAACTCCGTCGGAAGGTCGCGAAGGTTGGCAGTGAAGTACTTGCCGTCGCGAAACCAGTCGGTCAGCAAGCGAACGCCGGGGGGCAGGAGATAACCGTCGTCGCGGTGCGACCGGTGGTGGTGTGCGCCAATAGTGGTCTGGTACATCCCGGTCATGAACGCGGAGCGGCTGGGCGAGCAGACCGGCGCCGTGGTGTAAAACCGAGAGTACCGCACACCCACTGCCGCCAGCCTGTCCAGGTTGGGTGTGGAAACTTCCCGCCTGCCACAGCAGCCAAGGTCGTTGCCGAAATCCTCGGCAATGAGCCAGAGGAAGTTCGGACGGTCCGCGGCCTGGACCTGGCCGGTCGCGGTAAGACCCAAGGTGAAAGCCGCGACCGTGGTGACAGCAAATCGCATGTTGAACTGCACCGCAGCCTCCCACTCAACAAGTATCCGCCATTCAGTCCTCGAAAAGCCGTGTTGCTCTCCGACGCGTCAGGATTGATCCAGTGTATCCGATGCCCGGCGCGACCGCACCGTTGCGGAGTGGCAGGCTCCCGCCTATATTCAGCCGAGAAGGGCGCCGGCGCCGGGGTTCGCGGAAGTGACCAGTTGATCCGGCGCGCCGGATTCATCACGGAGACCAATCCATGACTTTGAACGGGTTCCCGGCGGGCTCGTCCGGATGGCGGCTCTTCCTGATCGTCTCCCTGATCGCTGGCTCGAGAGCTGCTCAGGCGGGCGAAGAGGCTCCGCCTTTCCGGAAGCTCGATCGCGCCCGGGAAGTCCGTATGTCGCTCGAAGGACCCGCTCAACATTACCTCGAGGCAGTGACAGCGAACTGGCTCCTGCCCACTCCCGGGGCCAATCCGGCGATCCTTGCCATGTTCGCCGACCGCGACCGCGTTCCCTACCGCGACTTGCTTCCCTGGTCGGGCGAGTTCGCGGGCAAGTATCTGACGGGAGCTACCCAGATATTACGGGCGACGAACGCCCCCCGGCTGCGTACCCACCTTGAGCACTTCGTCGCCAGCCTGATCGCATTTCAGGATTCCGATGGATACCTTGGCCCCTTTCCCAGAGCCAATCGCCTGACTGGTTCCGCGCCCAACGTCGGCGGCAAGAACGGATCCACCTGGGACGCCTGGGGACACTATCATACGATGCTCGGGTTGCTGCTCTGGCACGAGGCATCAGGCGATGCCAATGCATTGACCGCGGCCCGTAAGATCGGAGATCTCCTCTGCGATCATTTCCTTGGAAATAAACGCCCTCGCCTTGTCGATACCGGCTCGACCGAGATGAATCTCGCACCCGCCCATGGCCTTTGCGTGCTCTTTGAAAGGACGGGCGAAAAACGTTACGCCGAGCTGGCCCGTCAGATTGTGAACGAGTTTGCCGCTGTGGATCCCAAAGAGCAGCCATTGGCCGGAGACTATTTCCGCCGCGGCCTGGCCGGTGAGGAGTTCTATCGTTTACCCAAGCCGCGGTGGGAGAGCCTGCACCCTGTGCTCGCCCTGGCCGAGCTGGCCCGGATCGATGGCGATGATCGTTACCGGAAGGCGTTCACGAACCTGTGGTGGAGCATTGCCCGGTTGGACCGTCACAACAACGGTGGTTTCGCTTCCGGCGAACAGGCGCAGGGCAATCCGTATCACTCCGGCGCGATCGAGACGTGCTGCACGATCGCCTGGATGGCCATGACCGTCGAAATGCTCAAGCTCACGGGCGACCCGATCGCGGCCGATGAACTCGAACTGTCCACGCTCAACTCGGCCATGGGATTGTTCTCACCCTCCGGACGGTGGAGCACCTACAACACGCCCATGGACGGCGATCGTAAAGCAAATTTCCACGAGATCGTGTTCCAGGCCCGTCCCGGATCACCCGAGCTCAATTGCTGTAGCGTCAACGCCGCGCGAGGGCTCGGCTTGCTCTCGGAATGGGCCCTGATGAATGACGCGACCGACGATGGCCTGGTCCTCAACTGGTATGGTCCGGGGGTGCTGAGGACGCGATCGGCATCGGGCATCGAAATCATTTTGACAAGCCGGACGGACTATCCGAGAACTGGCCCGGTGCGGATCAGTGTCGCGCCTGAACGTCCCACCCGTCTCGACCTGCGACTTCGTATTCCCCACTGGTCGCGGCGTACGACGGTCAGGGTGAATGGCGAAGAAAGACCCGACGTCAAGCCGGGCAGTTATCTCGACCTCCAGAGAACCTGGAAGACCGGCGACATGATCGAATTGCAGCTCGATCTGAGCCCCCATGTCTGGACAGGCGAACGCGAGTGTGCCGGGCGGGTCTCGCTATTCCGGGGACCGATTCTGCTCACCTACGATCCCCGATTCAATCCCGGCAAGCCGGCTGACCCGCCCCTGATCGATCTGTCAAGGACAAGCCTCTCGCCGGCCACATGGAATGGAAACCAGCCGCCTGTTCTGTTGGTGGAAGCCAGTACGCCCGGCGGATCCATCAATCTCTGTGATTTCGCCAGTGCCGGGTTCGACGGCTCGTCTTACCGCTCGTGGTTACGCGCCGAACATGCTGCTCCCGTTGCGTTCAGTCGCGAACACCCGTGGCGCAGCCAACCTTTGAAAGTCAAGCAATGAGGTGCTTCGCCTTTCATCATTTTGCTATCTGTTGCGGTGAGCCACGGCCTCCTGGCGGCCGCGAGGACCGTTCCCTGCGTGCTCCTCGCGAGAGCCTCGGTTGCCGGCTTCAAGCTGATGCTGTTCCGATTTTTGTTGATCCATCACCGGCTTGACAGCCTCGCCATACTCCTGCACAAGCTTGCCGCCCAGCCAGGCCGTGTACATCGCCAGACCGCCGCCGGCCAGCGCCAGCAACCTTGGAAACAGGCCTGTTCGATAGCCTGCGGCCCGGTCGCGGGACCGCAACACATAGCTGGTCATGAAGAGCGTGCCGGCCACCGCGTTGCCTAGACCGTGGGTCGTGGCGACATCGTGGCTGGGCTGTCGGTCCTGGGGAATGTAACCATAGTCGCGCAACCCGGTCACCGCCGCTCCCGCCGCACCGACCAGGCCAATGGCCATGCTCACCTGCGCCGCGTTGTCATAAGCGTCGTTGCCAGTCATCAAGTACAGGCTGTCGCAGATGTTGCTCACCGTCCAGGCTCCCACTGGCAAGGCGACGATCGCCGGGTGAGGGCTGTGTCCGAGAACTTCTTCCAGCTTGTCAATCGTTCCAGTGATCGGGTCCATCGTGGGCTCCTTGCGTCTGCGATTCGCGATTCCCTGCGTGAAGGGAAGTTCGCGTACGGTTTCTTTACATCCCCGCAAATGAAATGCCCACAGCCGCAGATTCCTTTCTGAAATCTCCACTCACCTGCCTGTCGATTCTCGGAATCAGTGCCGTATGATGGCGGCAAAGCTTGTCACAGTTGCACTAGGGAATCTGCCGGGATGACCCTGCCATGGAAAACCAACGGCGTCCTACGTTGTTCCTCTATCTGTTGATCGGCACCGCAGTCGGAATGCTTGCCGCAGACACCGGGTCTGCCGCCGCGGAACCTCGCGAAGTTGCGGAGCTGGCTTCAGGATGGCGGTTTCAAATTGATGCCCGGGACCAGGGGGAGCGCGAACACTGGTTTGATACCAACCACGATCACGCACCATGGCGTGAGGTGGAGGTACCGCGCGCCTGGGACACCTTCGATGAATCGTTGCGCAGGTTCGAAGGCATCGGCTGGTATCACGTGGTACTCCCGGGTTCCGCGAACCGTGAAAGTAAGCGACAGCACTTGAAATTCGGCCGGGTGATGTATCACGCCAAAGCCTGGCTGAACGGCGCGTACCTCGGCGAGCACATCGACGGTTATTTACCCTTTTCATTCGACATCACCGGCAAGCTCAGTCAGCCGGAAAATCACCTTGTACTCCGCGTGGACAACCGGCCGCGGGTCGACTGGCTCCCCGCCGCCAAGCAGATCGAGTGGGTTCAGTATGGCGGCATTCTCCAACCCGTATTACTCGAAACCCGCAACCCGACTGCTATCGCCAACCATGCGATCCGGGCAATTCCCCAAGGCGCTGGCGGGGCCATCACGAGTACAGTAGAAGTCGAGGCTCACCAGGACGTTCATGAGCTCACGCTGCGGGTGAACGCGGCAGGCCGCGAGCAAGCAGCAGTCTTCGATGCGCGCGGGGCGGATCTCCCGCCACGAAGTCACCCTCACGCTCGACCACGCCGCTCCCTGGTCGCCCGAATCACCCAACCTCCACGAGCTCGATGTGACGCTGGAGCAGGGGGGTCGGGTGCTGGATCGGGTTCACCAGCAATTCGGAATTCGATCGATCGAAGCCCGGGGGCGACAGTTGCTGCTCAACGGCCGACCGCTGCGGATCCACGGCGTCAACCGCTACGACGAATACGGCCGGTACGGTCCGAACCCACCCAGTGGACTCGTCGAGGAGGAGATCCGGCTGATGAAGCGAACGGGTATCAACCTGATTCGCACGCACTATCCCCAGGCTCCCTGGTTCCTGGAGCTCTGCGACCGGATGGGTCTCCTGTTTCTGGAAGAGTTGCCGATCAACTGGTGGGGCCTGGAGTCGAGCGGCAACGAAGACATCGAGCAGAAGGAGAGCATCCTGAACCAGGCGCTGCCGATGCTCGAGACGATGATCCGCCGCGACCGCAATCATCCCTGTGTGATTATCTGGAGCATGGGCAACGAATCAAAGACCGACACCGCGATCGGAATCAAGGTCATGCAGCGCCTGATCGGTCGGACGAAAGAGCTGGACCCGACCCGGCTGGTGACGTTCGTGACCGACTCGGGCGCAGTCCACGAACACCGCGCTTTTGCCGATGCCGATCTGGTGGCGATTAACTTTTATCCTGGCTCACTGAACCCGCCGCTGGCGGAGCACGTTGGCCAGTTTGATCAGCTCGCCAGGAAGCCCGCCGAGGCGGCCCTTCGCACGCGTCTGGGGGCGTTCCCCGACAAACCGTTGCTGATCACCGAGTTTGGAGCCATGGGGTTTCACGGCGCTCACGGACAGGTTGCCTCGACCGAAGACTTCCAGGCCGCCTACATCTCGGCGGTCTGGAGCGTCATCGCCGCGAATCCAGAAGTCTCCGGCGGCGTGCTCTGGTCGTGGGCCGATTACTACCACCGTCGAAATTTCCAATCCCTCGGCGCCTTCGGACCGTTTGGCGTCGTCACTGTCGACCGTCAGCCCAAGGCGGCACTCAAGGCCCTCACGCATGCGTTCGGAAGATAGGGGGGGAAGGCCATGGAGATTCACTTTTGTCGCACCCAGGCGGGGCCCCGAGCAGAATTCCGCTTTCCCTTCCCCTTGCAAGCAAAGGGGTGGAAAATGGAAAACCCCGCCGCCTGATCGTGGGACAAGATTCCAAACTTGTCGGATCATCAGTGACAACATTGGAATGTTGTCCCACAGGGGAAAGTCCGATCACCGTTGCCGACTTTACTGCGGCGCCAGAACCATTGGCACCTCGAAGGCGTACTCTCCCGAATCGACCTCGAACAGAGCCTTCCCTTTCTCCGCTCCCACGGCTCGGACTCCCGGCGACTGGGCGGCGGGATGTTGACCCTCGGTGACGGCCCCTGGATTGTCTGTCGGCAGGTAGACCGTCGCCGTCGTTCCCGGCGGCACGGTCACGTCCAGATGGAGCGTTCCATTCTGCAGCCGCCAGTTGCTGGTGATCGTCCCGTACGGCGAGCGGTAACGGGCGCGGGCAAATGTCAGGTCGCCGACGATGCCAGGCTTGATGAAGAAATGCCGGAAGCCCGGCGACTTCTCATCGATCCGGATCCCGCCGATTCCCTGGATGAACCACGAGCCGACGGAGATCAACGTGTCGTGGATGTGCGACATGCTGCCCGCCCAATCCTCCCAGATCGTCGTCGCTCCATGGTCAAGCATGTACCCCCAGCTCGGGTAGTCGCGCTTGCTGACCATCTGATAGATCAGGTCGTTGCGATCCTGCTCCATCAGGTACTTGAGCAGGAAATAGAGCCCGTGCATTCCGGCGTCGATGTGGCCGGAGTTCTTCACTAGGATGGTCTGCTCCAGATTCTTAGCCACCGCGGAACGCAGATCGGCCGGTACGATGTCCACCAGCAGCGGAAACGCCAGGTACGGCTGTGCGCCGCCCGCGTAGCCATGCGTGGACGGCTCATAAAATCGCGCGTGCAGCGCGTGCCGCACCGCGGCCGCCTTTTTCTCGAACAGCGCGGCGTCATCGGTTTTGCCAAGGGCCGCGGCCATCTTGGCTGCGAGCTGGAGCGTGTAAAGGTAATGGCAATTGTTAATGAACGGCGCTGTCAACGCCCCCCTGGCTGGGTCTTGCTCCTGGGCCGAATGTCGCGGGCTCACCCAGTCACCGAGGAAATTCCACTCGCGCATCCTCATCCCGTAGCTCTGGTAGAACTCGAGCACATGATCGACGGTCTTCGACTCCGCGAAGGCGAGCCACTTCTGGATGCTGGGGTACGAGACCTCGAGGATTCGCCTGTCACCGTACTGGAGATAAAGCTGCCATGGAAGCGTGACGATGAAGCCGCTCCACATCGGCCCGCCGCCCCCCTGGTCCTGGTAGTTGGGGGCCGTGTAAGGCAGGTCGCCGGTCTTCGGGTCTTGCGCGGCCCGCCAGTCCGCGGTCCACTTGCTGTAAAGTGCCCCCGTGGCGAAGCTGAACATGCCCGTCTCGAGCGAGGTTCCCGCGTCGCCCCCGTACCCCAGTCGCTCGCGGTGCGGACAGTCAACGACGTAGCCTCCCATCGTCAGGCACCGGTAGGTCCAGGTCACGGTCTGGTAGATCCGGTTCAAGAGCTCGCTGGAGCACGCGAAATCGGCCACGGGCGTGTATGCGGTATGGATCAGAAAGCCCCTGGCATCCTCGAGCGTCGGCGGTCGACTGAGGCCCGTGATGCGGACCAGCGAGAACGCGTGATAGTTGAACCGCGAGCAAAAGACCATCTCCGCACCATCGCGCGGGATCACCTCGTCGCGCTGGTTGAACGTTGCAAGCCGCGGTCCCGCTGACGGAAACTCGGCGTATTCCAGCTTCACGCCCGAGCTTGCCGCGGCGCCGGCGGGAATGCGCAGCTCGAACCAGCCGGTAATATTCCGGTCCAGGTCGATCAGATAGACTCCGGGCGAGGGCTCCGAAATTTTGACCGGCCGGAGAGTTTGAACGATGCGATTGGGCTGGACCATCTGTGCCGCGGTCGTGACCGTCGAGGGATCGAAAACGGCAGCCCGTTTCCAGTCGGCGTCGTCGAGATCGACGGCGTTCCAGCTCGCAAGCTCGCGCTGCGCGTCGTAGCGCTCGCCGCCATAATCTCCAAAGGCGGTTCCCCGGCCCAGTGGAGTGATCGGACTTTCGCGGACCTTCCAGGTCGCATCGGTGGCGATCCGCTCCGTTTTTCCGTCCGGCAGCGAAAGGTCCAGTTGCGCCCGGAGCAGTGGACCGTCGTGAATGACGCCGGGGTGCCCTCTCACATACCAGCCGCGGCCCAGCCACAGCGCCACGCAGTTCTTCCCGGCAACCAGGTAGCTGGTGACATCGTGGGTCACGTAGAGGTTCCGTTTCGAGTAGTCGCTGACCGCGGGGCTCAACACGTGGTCATCCACTTTCCTGCCGTTGACATACAACTCGTAGTAGCCCAGCGGGTTGATGTAGGCCGTCGCTCGGCGCGGCTTCTCCTTCATTTCAAACGTCTTGCGAAACCAGGGAAAAGCCAGCGGGGTTCCCTCTTTCACGTCCGCCGGGCGGCCCAGGCCGACGTACCGGCCGGACCACTCGGAATCATGTAACACACCCATCGACCACGACGCCGGCGCACTCCACGGCGAGGGCTGGCCGTCCTTGTCCCAGACGCGAACCTTCCAGTGGCAACTTGCTCCGGAGTTCAGGGGCTTTCCTGCATAAACAACAAACGTGGACTGATCGGAGACCACTTTACCCGAGTCCCAGAGGTCGCCCCGGTCATTCTTAAGATCCTCAGGGCTACTCGCCACCACAACCTGATAGGCGGTTTGCCGCTGCCCGCGCGGGCCGGGGCTGAGCACCCAGCTCAATCTTGGCTTCTCGACATCAATCCCCAGCGGATTTATGAGATATTCGCAGGTCAGCTCTGCCACGGAGCCGCCGTTCTGCCTGGCGAACGCGGCTTCGGGCCACGCGATCAGGGGCAACACGATCAGCACAGCATACACAGGCCTCATCGGCAATTCTCCTTCATGTTGATAAGACTTCAGTCGAGTTGCGGCCTGAGGCTGCCGTAAGACCAGGGCTGCCCTCGAAACGGGGGTAGGGCAGGGGCCCGAGGAATGGGGCCGGGACGCATGACGCCAGAGAGTTCGATCAAGGCGTCGGCGATCTGCCGGCCGGCGGCGGGCTCGAGGTTGCTGTAGCTGGTCAGCCGCGTCTCGTAACCGCCCCCGCGCGGGCCAAGCGCATCCTCCGTGGGCACGTAGCCGATCGCATCGTTGGCGAGCGAGACCGGGAAAGTGAACGGGAACTTGCTGCGGGCCTTCAAGTCGAGACCGAACTGGCAGAAGTACTCGGCAGGACAGGCCAGGAACACAGCAGGGCCAACCTGCACGGCCTGTACCTCGACGGGAACCTCCGGCTCTCGGCGGATCCGGGCATCAAGCACCACGGTCTCCTTGGCGAAGATCCATTCGGTCTCGTCGCCGGTTCCGGAAGACCTCTTGACGATCTCCAGGGCTCGGGCGAGATGTTCGGGTGACGGCGACCGACGTTTGATGTGCAGCAACTGGCTGGCCGCGGTCAGCGGTCCGAGCGGCTCGGTCCCTTGCTCGACCTGGAGCAAGGTCTTCACCACCTCGGCGCCGACGCGTCCGCCCACGAGCCGCGCGGCGACCTCGCCGAATTGCTTGATCTGGTAGGGACTGCGGTTGTCCACCTGGGTCACATCGCCGGCCGCGCCGGGCAGGAAGACCACGACGGCCTGATCGCCCATCGTTCCACGGATCGTCTTCTCCAGGTAGTGAACGTAGTCGGCAGAAATTCCTCCCGGCCCGGTCGTGGCATGGCAGGCGAAGTTGACGATGCAGCCCAGCAACTGCCCTTCCAGGTTCCAGATACCCAGCACTCCGACCTGAGGATCGGTTGGGCCGGCCGGCTCGATGATGGCCGGATTGCCTTGCCCGGGGTGCGTCATGGCGAAGCCGTCCTTCATCCGGAACCGGCGATTGAACGCGACCTTGTCCTCGAGACCGTATCCCAGGCCGCCTCGGGCTGCGACCTTGCGTGCATCGGCGGCGCACACAGCCTCGACGATCGCGTGCTCGATCTTCGCCAGATATTCCGGATTGGCGCACACCGTCCGGTCATGGACCAGAGACCGTACGAGCGGCGACGCATCGTCGAACTCGCCAGGCAAGAAGTAGCCGATCGGTCCTCCCGAATGCGTGTGCGAGGCACTGATCAGGATGGACTGCGGCTCGATCCCACATTTCTTCGTGATCGCCGTGCGTATGGACTGGACGGTGGCTCGACGGATGAAGAGCGCATCGATCCCGACGATCGCCACCCGAGCCTTGCCATCGTCGAACACCGCCGCGCGAACCTTGCACGGATCGTGGAACGACCGGTGGTAAGCTTTGCCATAACCGCCGGGCTGCTCCATGCCGACCGTGGGCGAGATGTCCCCTTCCGCGAACCCGGCCTTGAAGACGTTCGGCGGTGCCGCGGCAGCCGGCAAGGGGAAGCAAACCGACGTCAGAATGATGGCCAGCAAGCCCGGCCCGCCGCACAATAAACGGATCATGATATCGCTCCTGCTCGGTACACTTCCCTCTCGCTCTGGTCATCGAGCATGCCCCAACGGGCTTGAGCAAGCAAGCCTGCTCAAGCACAATCGTTGGGAAAGGAATTATTCCCTGGACTGGACCTCGTGGATCAGAGACAACCGTGAATCGATCACGTTGGCAGCTCGTGCTCATTCTGGCTTTTCTCGCCACGCCTGCAGCGGCCGCATCGGCCGCGGATGCTCCTGGCCTCATCGCCTTCTCGGTCAGGCGGTGGGAGGGACAGTACCAGTCGCGCGACGCTCCAGGAGGCGTGGTCTCGACGTCGGCGACTGGCTCGATCTACAGCATCAGACTCGATGGATCCGAGCTCCGCAAGATCGTTGAGCCGGGTCAAGATGCCAATGCTCCGTCGTTCAGTCCCGACGGGCGCTGGGTCTATCTCCAATCCAGCTCCCATGGAACCTCCAACATCTCACGGTGCCGGACGGACGGTTCGGAGCTTCAGACTTTGATCTCTCCGCAATCGGTCGGGCTTTCCTGGAAGAGTGTTTACGGGCTCTCGGTGGCGCGAGACGGACGGCTTGTCTTCACCGTCCATGATGGGCAGCTCGGTCACGTGGCTATCGCCGGGGCCGATGGCTCTCGACCCCGCGTGATTGCTCCCGGAGCCGGTTACTTGTACATGGCCGCGCTGAGCCCGGCCGGAGATGTGATCGTCTGCTCGGGTCCGGCCGCGGGCTATCGCTTGCAGCGCATCCGGTTGGCGGATGAGATCCCGGTTGTGCTCACGCCCGATCAACCGGAATCCTTCGGCCCCCAGTTCACTCCGGACGGCAGGACCATCGTATTCTTCCGCCGCGACGGCGACGTTTACCGGATCGGCACCGACGGTGGTGATCTCCGCCGCCTCACCCATGGCGCCCATCATGTCGAGTTCCGGCTCTCGCCTCAGGATCAGCATGGCTCCAGCGACGGCCCTTGCGTGTCGCCTGACGGCCGGCGCATCGCTTTCATCAGCGAGCAGAATGGAATTGCGAACGTCCATGTCATGGACATCGACGGAGCCCACGAGCATACGCTCACGAACCGCCGGTTCGCTTGCGGACGGGCTCGCTGGAGCCCCGATGGCCGGCACATCGCATTCATCGCTTTTGAGGGCAAGTATCCCCAGCTCTTTGTCATCGCGGCGGAAGGAGGAGCGCCGCGACAGCTCACCAGGCTCGACGGGGCAGTTCACTTCCTGGCCTGGCAACCCGGGACGATCAGGAAACCAACCGGGCCGCGGTTCTTCTCCTGGGCTCCACGCTGAAGGAATCAGAGGTGGCCATCCACATTTCCCGCGTGCGACAACCTGGCTGGCCCCTATGTCTCGTGGCACTCAGGAAACGAGGGTGGCCAATCCGCTCTCTTGCCTACTCGATCACTTCCTGTTCGAGCAGGATGTCGTATTGAAATAGTTTCTTAGGTTTGATTGTCGTAGATCGACTCACTCCATCTCGGATGCGGGCCAGAATCTCAGTCGAGACGGGGGGCTGCACATTCAAGGAGCCCCGATCCCGAAGTAAGTTAACGTCTCCAGAGTCGTCATCCTGGTCTCTTTATAGAAGACGCAACTCTTATGAGTGATCCTGGGATGATCTCCTGGCTCAAGCAAACAGACACTTTCCTTGTAGTCCTCATGAGTCGTGATACTAACCATCACGACTCTTTCAGGATCTTTCTCCGTGTCAGAGATGATCACCCAGAGGTGGGTATCAACCGCCCTGTCTTGGATGAAAAACGCATCTCCAGCGTTCACGGCTCCAATCCGAAAACTTCATCGAAGACGCGCTGGCCTTCTCGTCGCGCTCAACAATGGCGACCATTTCCGGCTTATTCTGGGCCACGAGTATCTCTTGCCAGGGGATCGAGCTTGCACCGCTGTTGTAGTGGTCAGCCCACTCCGGGAAACCGTGCGTGAGCTCTGAGAGTTCAAATTCGTCGATGTTCCGGTACCGCTCCGTGATCTCGGTCAGTTTCTTTACGATCGCTTTAGACAGCTCGCCCCGTCCAGGGTCTGCCACTAATTCGACGGCATAACCTTCCGTATGGATGAAATCGTCCCAGACGCCTGCTTTCGACCCGTTCCCTTTGATCAAGTCGTAGACACTTGTCAGGACTGGGCCGAACTTCATGGCAAGGGCTCGATCGCCCGTGATGGACTCGCCCATTTCCGCAAGCCACTCCCGGTCAGCTATGTAAAGCAATTTCAACAAGCGAAGGTAGGACATCCGCTTACCGTCAAGCCGGAGCAGGTAGGCACTCACCTGGAGCGTTCGGTCGAAATTGAACCGAAGATGCATGGTCCCTCTCTCGAAATTTGCTTCCTCGTATGCATCTGACCAATATTACACTATAAGCAGACCGAGTGCCGCTGTCAATTTGGGAAGATCGGTCAACAATGCTCCGAAGAGGCGGAAGGGCAGCGGAAGCGGGTCACCCACTTTCTAACCCCAGTTGCAACAATCTCGGTACGATCCAGGAGCCATGGTAATGAAACGCAGGTCGTTTGTTTCGCTGCTGGGGTCGGGGGCCTTGCTTCCAGGCAAAGCAGCCCGCGCGGCTGGCATGCCGCAAGCATCGACACAACTTCAAAGCCGTTCCGGCAAGCCCGTGAAGATGCACCTGGGTACCCAGCAGGGGCCCACGAACCCCCGGATGCTCCAGTACCTCAAGCGGCATGGGGTCAACCACATTTGCGGCTATCCGCCCTCTCCAGACGCCAGTGTGGCCTGGGCCGACGACGATCTGCGGCGAACACGTGACCTCTGCGAGCAACATGGCATCGCGCTCGACATGGTGGCCCTCCCATTCCTGTCGTCGAGCCATATCGATCATGAGGCTCACGGCGCGATCATGCTGGGAAAAAGCCCCGAGCGCGATCGTGACATTGAATGCATTCAGAAGATGATCGCCGCCTGCGCCAGGGCCGGGATTCCGGCGTTCAAGTACAACCTGAGTTTGCTTGGCGTTTTGCGCAGCGGGACGACACCCGGCCGGGGTGGTTCACGCTACAGCACCTGGCGGCTGGCCGAGGCGCGCGAGCAACCGCCCTTGACGCGGGCCGCGCGGGTCACGGCCGATATCGCCTGGGAGCGTATCACGTATTTCTTGGATCGGATCATCCCCGTCTGCAACGAATACAAGGTCCGGGCCGCATGCCACCCTCACGATCCGGGTGTGCCGCCCGCGGGCTTCCAGGGCGTCGTCCGCGTGCTGGGAACGCCCGAAGGACTCCGCAAGTTTCTATCGATCCAGGAGAGCCTTTACCACGGACTTAACCTGTGCCTGGGAACGACGGCCGAGATGCTCCAGAACCCGCGCCGGGAGATTCATGATGTCATCCGTGAATTCGGCCGTCGTCAGAAGATCTTCAATATCCACTTTCGAAACATCCGCGGCCGCCGCGACGACTTCCAGGAAGTCTACCCCGACGAGGGCGACATGGACATGCTCCAGGTGGCGCTCACGCTCCATGAAGTCGGCTACGAATTCATGTTGATGCCGGACCATGTACCCCACCACCCGGATGACCCGCAAGGACTGCAAGCCTTCGCATTTGCGTATGGCTACATTGCCGGCATTTTGCAAGCGGTTGCGGCGATGGGATGACCGAATGGTCGCTGCCTTCCCCGGAGGCTACAACTCAACACTTCGTCCCTCGCGAGCCGATTGTTTCTCGGCAAGAACCAGCCGGATCGTGTCGCGCGCTTGCTCGGGAGTGATGATCGGCTCGACTTTCTCGCCGGCCACGGCGCGGGCGAAGTGCTCGACTTCGCGCGAGTACCCATCGCCTGGCGGAATCTCCAGGGCGGGGGTGGTGCCGTCGGCGGTGAAGACGCGAAAAGCCGGAGTGCTACCCGAACTGTACACGATGGTTGCCCGCTCGAGCATCACCACAAAGCTCATCTCGAAGCTGAGAGCCGGGGCCATCCGCCAGGTGCTGTCAGCAACCACGGCCGGCCCGTTCGGGTAGTAATACTGAGTTGAGATATACGTTTGCGGACCGTCGGCCACGCTGCTCACCTTGGCGGGAAGGCCGAAGACATGATGAACATAGTCCGTATCGTGAATATGCAGGTCGAGCGGCTGCCCTCCGCTGCGCTTCTCGTCGGCGAACCAGCTATCCGGGCTCCAGGCGGGCATGGCTGTGTAGCGGTGGAACGACGCGGCGATCGTCTTGCCGTAAGCCCCGCCCTGGATGAGCTGCTGGGTCACGACGTACTCGGGCCAGAACCGGATGCAATGGCCGATCTGCAGCACGCGCTCCGCGCTGCGGGCGGCCGCGGTCATGCGATCGCAGTCCGCCACGTCGAGCGCCATCGGCTTTTCGCAGAGTACGTTCACACCGGCCTCGAGCGCCTTGACAGTGGAGTCCGGGTGCAGGAACGTTGGCAGGGTGATCGACAGGGCATCGACCGACCCGGCTGGCAAGCAGCTCATCCAGGTCGGAATGAACGCTGAGCTCCTTCAAATCGATGTGATCGGCGGCGCCTCCGACGTTTCCCTTGGAGGGCTCACTCGCGGCGGCCAGTACCTTGGGGTTGGCCTCGCAGATCGCCGTGATCCGGGCCTCGGGGATTGCTTTCCAGCAGCGATAGTGCATCCGTCCCATGAAACCGAGCCCGACAATCCCCACGCGAATCATGGTGAACCTCTTTCTTGACGTCACGACCCGGAATGTCCGGGACAGGGTCGCTGGTAGTCTTCCGCGGCGGCTCCCGGCGCAACGCGACTCCGGGCAAGCGCTGGTCTAACATACCACCCCAAGATGACTGATCCAAGAGTGCCCGCGTGGCGGGTCTCAGGCCGGCTCGGTCGGTGTCTCGCGCAGGTCCTGGCGCAGACCGAGAAGAAAGAGAACCTCCACGGTCAGGAACAGAGGGGCGTTGAAGATCTGCAGCAGGTTGTCGGCCAGCGCCGGTCGTCGGCCCTCGATGGCATGCCCCAGCAGTTGAAAGAACCAGCCGCCGAAGAAGGCCGCGACGAAGATCAAGAGCGACTCCCTGAACGGCAAGAGAGCCGCCCGGTCGGCCAGCGCCAGCAGCACCAGGTTGACCGGAGCCTGCAAGAGCGCGATGCGCCAGTCCAGCCGCAGGTAGTAGAGGAAAACGGTGAGGAAGAAAAATGTGGCCACGCTGATCGGCCAGTCCGGTGCGTGGACGAAGCGGAACCAGCTCAGCACGAGAAACAGTGAGAACGTGACCAGCGGAACACCGACGAAATGCGTGAGCTTGTTTCGGGGGTCCCGATGATAGGAACCGTAACTCACCATTTGATCCTTGAGCGATGT
The DNA here is from genome assembly GCA_963797295.1 of uncultured Planctomycetaceae bacterium. Lineage (GTDB taxonomy): Bacteria > Planctomycetota > Planctomycetia > Isosphaerales > Isosphaeraceae > Aquisphaera. The sequence goes on along the minus strand of CAWCPP010000040.1, from coordinate 163,303 downwards.
CATGTCGGGGTCCCGGTCTCCAAGGACCTTGAAGCGAGAGAGCGAGGTCAGAACCCAGCCAGCCTCGCACCGCACATTCCCCCCCTGCCGGGAGTTAATCCCGGGGCGGGAGCACGGGCAACAGTCTACTCGGGTCGAGCCGCTCGAGCAAACCGGCAGTCTCAGCCTGGTTCTTTCAGTGTCTTGAGCGCGGGTCCCAGATAGTCGAAAAGCTCACGAGGGTCGTTTTGCATCGGCTGCTGGGCAACGAGCTGGTCTCCCCGTTCCCTCCAGAGCCGGCTCAGCGATTGAGCAACCCCTGCGTCTCCGCCGGTGAACTCATTGACCAGGGTCATCCAGCGCCGGGCCAGCTCGAGAACCTTGGGATCGTTCGGGTCAGTGCCCTGCTCCTTCTCGGCGCGGACATCCGCCATCAGGCTTTCCCAATCCTTGGGAGCTTGCTGGATTCGCTCCTCACCGACCAGTTCCCGGCGCTTCTTCAAATACTCCAACTCTTCCGGTGAGTAGTGGTTTTCAATCATGGTCATCCCCTCGATGATTTGAAGGATCTCTTCGGCGGAGACTGACTCCGCCGCAGCCAGGTGATCACGAATTACCTCCAGCCGGCCGCAGAGCTGCTGCTCGCGCACGATCTGGTCGCGGAGTCGTTCGATGTGGATGCGAATCAACTCCAGGGGCGAGTAGTCCGGACGATCCAGGCAATCGCGGACCTCCTCGAGCGAGAACCCGAGTCGCCTGAGCGCAAGTACCTGCTGAAGCCGCGCAAGATCAGCCGCCGTGTAGAGCCGATAGCCTGACTCACCATGCCGTGATGGCTTGACGAGTCCGATCTCGTCGTAGTGGTGGAGCGTACGGATTGTCAGTCCGGTCCGCTTCGCGAGATCTCCGACCCTCAGCGCCTCATCATGCATGGCAGTCTCCTGCGGCAAAGCCAGCCGGGCACCGCAAGAGAATGCTACGGCCTCACGTAACGTGAGGGTCAAGAGGTTTTTTGGTGAGTGGGCAAAAGCTGTGGCAGAGATGCGAAATCACTACTTCAGCTTCTGCCTCAGCTTCCTGAGCTTGGGCTCGATGTAGATGTCGCTGTATTCGCTGCCCAGATGATTACGGTAGTAATCCTGATGATAGGGCTCGGCGGGGTAGAACGCTGTTAACGGGACGAGTTCGGTGACGATCGGCGAGCGGAAGACCCGGCGCCGGGTGAGGTCCTGGTACGACTTCAGGGCCGCCTCTTTTTGCTCCTCGGTGTGATAGAGAATGATCGAGCGGTAATTGGGGCCGAAGTCGTCTTCCTGCCGGTTCAAGGTGGTCGGGTCGTGAGCCAGCCAGAAGACGTTCAGGAGCTTTTCGTAACTCACGACTGAGGGGTCATATTCAATCTGGATCACCTCGGCATGGCCGGTCAGGCCGGTGCAGACCATCTGGTACGTGGGGTTCGGCACGTGCCCTCCGGCATAGCCCGAAACCACTGACTTCACGCCCTTGACCCGCTCGAAAACCGCCTCCATGCACCAGAAGCAGCCACCGCCAAACGTGGCCTTCTCAATCTTCTTGACCTTGGCGGCCTTGTTCTTGGTCTTCTCCTGGCCCTTCGTCTCCATCTGCTGCGGGTCCGACGAGCTCTTCTGGTCCGTGCCCGTGCTTGGGTTTTCGTCGCTGCTGCTAGCCGGGGCCGCTGGCGGGCTTGTCTGTTTCGGAGTTTGTACCATTCCCGCCAGTGTCAGCACGGCGGCGATTCCGAGAGATGCCACCAGAAGGCGCTGAATCATCGTTGGACTCCTTCAAGGTCGAGCCGGTGGCCGACGCGTTGGACCGGATTGCGGCTGGAGCTGTCGTGAGTTCATTATAGACAACCTGTCCAGGATCACGCATCGTCTCCGGCAGCCCAAACTGCCTCTCCCGGTTATTCGCGCGGAGCTTCGTGAAATGCGTGCCATGTTATTGAGTGAACTCGGACCCGTAACCGAGGGCTCGGCGCGGCTCGTGTCAGCAGACTGGCCAGACCCGACCCCGGCTGGGGGCGAGATCTTGATTCGGGTGAGCGTCTGCGGGGTCTGCCACACCGAGCTCGACGAGATCGAAGGGAGGATGCCGCCGCCCAGGCTACCGGTCATTCTCGGTCATCAGGTCGTCGGCCGGGTGGAAGTTTTGGGCGACGGGGTCAGTGCATTCCGGCGCGGCGACCGCCTGGGCGTGGCCTGGATCTATTCGGCGTGCCAGCGGTGCCACTTCTGCCGCAACGGCGAGGAGAACCTGTGCGAGCAATTCCGGGCCACGGGCCGTGATGCGCACGGCGGTTACGCCGAGCTGATGATTGTGCCCGAGGCGTTTGCGCAGCCGATTCCGACCGGCCTCGCCGACGTGGAGGCGGCACCGTTTCTCTGCGCCGGGGCAATCGGTTTCCGCTCTCTTCGCCTGGCCAACCTGGAAGACGGGCAGGCCCTGGGCCTCACCGGCTTCGGAGCCTCGGCCCACCTTGTGCTGAAACTGGTTCGCCATCGCTTCCCCGAGGTACAGGTTTTCGTGTTCGCCCGCTCCGCGGCGGAGCGCGCTTTCGCCCTCGAGCTTGGGGCAGCCTGGGCCGGCGAGACGACCGAGCGCTCCCCGCGGCGACTGAACGCGATCATCGACACGACCCCTGCCTGGACACCGGTCGTCGAAGCGCTCGCCAACCTCGAGCGCGGCGGGCGCCTGGTCATCAACGCGATCCGCAAGGAAGACGGCGATAAGAAGGCATTACTGGATCTCGACTACCCCGCTCATCTCTGGCTGGAAAAGGGGATCAAGAGCGTCGCCAACGTCACCCGGTCCGACGTGCGTGAGTTCCTTCGCCTCGCGGCCGAGATCCCCCTCAAGCCCGAGGTTCAGGAGTACGAACTCGGAGACGCGAACCGGGCCCTGGTCGAGCTGAAGAAGGGCGAGATCCGGGGGGCAAAAGTGTTGCGCGTGTCATGACCATGTGTCTGGCTCATGCCGATTTCCTACCCGACCAATCAAAGCTGGAGAACCTCATGAAAGCGGTATTGAACACCGAGATACTGATGCTCATGGTGGTCACCATCCTGCTCGCGGCCATCAGCGCCGAGGCTCAAACCCGCGTCGAGCCGTTCGGGCCGATCGAGAATCCGGGGATGCAGGTCACGGTGGACGAGCAGGGAGTGCAGGCGCGCGGCTATCGGTTCGAGAACCGCTGCCGGAAGCCGAAGCCGTGGGCAGCAGATTGGATCTGGGTTGACGGCGAGGCGCCGGAGGCGGGCTGGTTTCGCAAGGAGATCACGCTGACCGACACACCGCTGCGGGTGGCGGCGTGGGTCACGGCCGACATGAAATACCGGCTCTGGGTCAACGGCCAACTCGTGTCGCGCGGGCCGGCGGACATCGGATGCGATTATGCAGGCGGCAACACCCATCGCTGGTTCTATGATTACCGTGACCTTACGCCTTTCTTTCACAAAGGCAGAAACGTCATCGCCGCGGAAGTGTCTCGCCGCTGGCCGGTCTGGCAAGTCTCGCGCGGGACACCCGGTTTTCTCTTTGAGGCCGATCTAACGATTCCGAACCAGCAGACGTTGACCGTCAAGTCTGATGCCTCGTGGCGGTCGCTACCGGTTCAGGACCTTTACGGTTGGCAAATGCCCGATTTTGTCGACGCAACCTGGAAGCCGGCAGGCACGGTTCGGAACGTCTGGGAGCCCCTGGTGCCCAGCGAAATCCCGCCACTCATGGAGGCGCGGTATCCGGTATCGCGGATCGAGGGTTTGCCGGATAACAAGGTAATCACGAAAGAGAGTCGCTTTCGCGTGGTCTTCGACCGGGTTCTGAGCGGGTTTCCGATGGTCAAGGTGAAAGGCGGCAAAGGCGCGACGGTGACGATCCAGGCCTCCCGGAAAGCGTCGTTCCGACTCGAAGGCGGTGAGCGGACGGTCGCGTTTCCGTTCATGGACGAGATTGTCCCGGCATTTGCCGTCGAACTGAAGAACATCAAGGAGCCGGTGGAGATTCTCGATGCCGGGGCCGTCTTCACATCCCAGCCGGTGGAGTATCGAGGTTCGTTCGAGTGCAGCGATGAGACGCTGAACCAGATCTGGAAGGTGTCGCGCTGGACCGTGCAGATCTGCCTCCAGACGCATCATCTCGATTCGCCGAATCACCAGGAACCGATCTGCGATCCCGGCGATTACGTGATCGAGTCGATGGTGAACAACTACGCGTTCGCACAACCGTGGCTGACACGTCAGGACGTGCGTAAGTTTGCGTGGCTGCTCAAGGACGAGAAGTATCAGAACTTCCACACCAGCTACTCGATCGCCTGGGTGCAGATGCTGATCGACTATTACGACTACACCGGCGACAGAACGCTCGTGGAGGAAATGGCACCCTACGTCCACGAATTGCTCGATACCTATGCCTCGTGGCGCGGCCGGAATGGCATCCTGTCCGAGGCGCCCAATTACATGTTCATGGACTGGGTGGACATCGGCGGCTTCGCCTGCCATCACCCGCCGGCAGTGATCGGGCAGGGCTATCTCACGGCCTTGTACTATCACGGGCTGGAGATAGCGGCGCGCGTGGCCACGTTGCAGGGAGAGACGGCGCGGGTACGGAAATATGAGCAACTGCGACGCGAGATCGCAGCAGCCTTCAATCGGGAATTGTGGAGCGATGTGAAAGGGTTGTATCGCGATGGCAAGCCGTTCCAGACCGCGGTGAAGCCGCATCAATGGCTGCCCGCAGACAAGAACATCGAAACGTTCAGTCCGCACGTGAACCTGCTTGCGGTGCTTTACGATCTGGCACCCAGAGAGCGGCAACCGGCGATTGTCGAGCGAGTGATGGCAGAGCAGCCACTGAACACGCAGCCCTGGTTCATGCACTGGGTTTTTCAGGCGATCGACCATGCCGGGCTGTTCGAGAAGTACGCCATGCCCCAGATGAAGCGATGGAGAATTGTCCCGGAGACGCAATCGTTCCGCGAGATGTGGAACGGAGGCGATCTCAGCCACGGCTGGTGTTCGACGCCCCTGGTCCAGATGTCGGCGCGGGTTTTGGGTGTGACGCCGACTACGCCGGGTTTCAAGACCATGACGATCCGGCCGTCGCCTTGCAGACTGACCTGGGCCAAGGGGAGCGTGCCCACCCCTTACGGTGATGTGCTGGTGTCTTGGGAGCAGTTGAGCGACAAACTCACCTTCGATGTAACCGTTCCACCCGGCACCGAAGCGGACGTGATCTTGCCGGCGAAGTCGGTTCATGTGGAGGCCGGCAAGCACCATCTTGAGTCAGCTCATCCTCGAAACGAGACAAAGGCTGAGAACAGAAGCGGGAAGGCTTGAGGCCGGTTTGACTGCGTCGGCCACTGAATGCTGATGGCAAGATTGCCTCGTGCGGACAACGTCCCAGGCCCAAAAACCGCACACACCTCACAAACCAAAGATTTTTCTCATTTTAACAAACCACCCCTTTCCCCATAGATTTCTTAATGTCTCCAAACTCGTGGACCTGGCGTGCCGATAGAGAGACCAGTTTGGGGATCTGAGGTTGGAGAAGGTGAATTGGCGCGCTTTGCGTTGACGAGTCAGTGGGGATGGGCTATGGTTCCGGCGCCGGCAAGTCTGGTCGAAGATACCGGTTCGGGACAATTGCCTCACGGGGCAGGGAGGCCCACGATGGCGATGATCACGGACGCGTCCCTGTCGCTGGAGACCGAGGTCGAGGGCGTTGCCTTCGCACGCGAGGTCCTGCGAATCGAGGCTGAGGCGCTCGAGCGAGTACGCGAGCGTCTGGGGCCGACGATCGCTCTGGCGGCAGACCTGGTCTATCGCTGTGCCGGCAGCGTGATTATCACCGGGATGGGCAAGGCGGGGCTGGTCGGCCAGAAACTGGCCGCGACCCTGGCCTCGACGGGCACCCGAGCTTTCCCACTTCATCCCGGCGAGGCCATCCACGGCGATCTCGGGCGAATCCGGGCCGACGACGTGGTGATCGCACTCTCGCAAAGCGGTGAGACGGAAGAGGTCTTGCGGCTGGTTCCGGCGTTGCGGCGGCTGAACGCACGGCTGATCGCCATCACCGAGAGAGCGACCAGCTCGCTCGGCCTGGCAGCCGAGCTCTGCATCGCGCTGGGGCCGATCGAAGAGGCCTGTCCGCTCGGGCTGGCTCCCTCGGCCAGCACCACGGCGCTCATGGCCGTGGGCGATGCGCTGGCACTTTTGGTCAGCCGGATGCGCGACTTCTCGCCCGAGGATTTCGCCCTTTACCATCCCGGCGGCAGCCTGGGCCGGAAACTGACCCGGGTCGAGGACGTGATGCGCACCGGCCGGCAACTGCGCCGGGCCCATGTCGAAGAAACGGTTCGCGACATCTTCGTGCGGCTGGCCGGACCCCGCCGGCGGTCCGGCGCCATCCTCATCGAGGACGACGAGAGCCACCTGCTGGGCATCTTTACCGACAGCGACCTGGCCCGGCTCTTCGAGAAGCGGCGCGAGGCCGACCTCGACCGCCGGATCGGCGAGATCATGACCATCGACCCCAAGCGGGTCCGCGTCGGAGCCTTGCTTGGCGAAGCCGTCGAGCTTCTGAAGTCGCACAAGATCAGCGAGTTGCCGGTCGTCGATCGCGGCAATCATCTTGTGGGCCTGATCGATGTGACGGATCTGATCGGCACTGTTGCAGCCGAGTTCGAGGAGTGATGCGCATGGGGCAACACGCGATGGCCGATCTGGCCGCCCGTTGCGCGGCAATCGAACTTCTGGCGGTCGACGTCGATGGCGTCTTGACCGATGGCGTCATCGCGATCGACGACCGGGGTGTGGAATCGAAACATTTTCACGTCCGGGACGGTCTGGGCTACGCGCTCTGGCACTGCGCGGGCAAGCGGTCGGCCATTCTCTCGGGACGCCGCGCCGAGGTTGTGGACCGGCGCGCTGCCGAGCTCAAGATTGCCCATGTCGCTCAAGGGCTAACCGAAAAAGCGGGGCCGCTGCGAGCCTTGCTGGCCGAGCTCGGGCTGGAACCGCGCCAGGTCGCTTTCGTGGGCGACGACCTGATCGATCTGCCCGTGCTCCGGACCGTGGGACTGGCCGCCTGTCCCGCCGATGCCGTCGACGAGGTTCGTGACGCGGTTCAGCTTGTCACCCGCGACGCGGGAGGACGGGGTGCAGTTCGCGAGGTCATCGAGGTCATTCTGAAAGGGCAAGGGCTGTGGCACGGCCTTTGCAGTAATTATTTAGTGCCAGCAATATGACCGCTTCGACGTTGCGGTGGTTCCTGCCTTCGAGGGCCCAGCTTGCATTGAGAAAATGATCCATTCTTGATTTGTAATTGATGGCTGGCGACGTTACGGAAGCTGACTCTTGTTCAAGAAACTTCTCAAGCTGGTGATGATGTTCGCCCTTCTGCTAGGGTGTTACCTGGGATACGTGCGCGCCTTTTCGATGGTCGTGGAACGTTTGACTGCCGCCCGCAAGGTCGCCGAAATCCCCTTCACCGTCAAGGATTCCAGGTCCAAGCGCGAGGCGATTCTCCGCGCCCGCGAACAGTTCGGCGAGACTCACTGGACGGCCGAGGACGAGCTCCAGTTACGTTATTACAATAGCGAACGCGGATTCTGGATGTACTCGCAGCATGATGACCGGGTCATCGAGGAGGACGGGGTCCGCTATGACGGCAAACGCATCAAGCTCAAGCCGGCGGCGATTATCTGGCGCGAAGGACGGCAGCAGCACCAAGACGGTGACCGCCGAGGAAGCGATTATCGACCTTAACCAGCCACTTTCCTTCAATGCCAAGTCCGACTCTAACCCGATCATCGTCAAACATGCCCGTCTCGAGCGTAATGTGTTGATCCGCGACGACCGCGGAACGATCCACGACCGATCGGACGACCTGCTCATCGGCCCTTTGACCTGGGTCGAGTTCGATGACGACAAGTTGCTGATCACTAGCGATTCCGACGTTCTCATCGTCGATCGGGACACGCGAATCACGGGTCTCGGGATGCTGATCAAGCTGCGTCCCAAGTCCGACAACGGTCCCCCGGGCTCGCACGCCTCCGGTTTCGAGGGCGCTCAGAGCGCACAGCTCAACCAGAATGTCCACGTCGTTTTCACCGACGTCAGCAAGACGGGCATGTTGCCAACGTCGGCCCCGCCCAGGCGCGGGGGGCCGGGAAAGGCCGAACCTCAGGTCCAGGTTGACCCTCGACGAGCCCAGAATCAAAACGCCAAGAGCCAGACCAGGCCCGAGCCCGTGCCGCTGGACCTCACCTGCGACGGAGCGATGCTGGCCACGTTTCCCAAGCCGCACCAGCCGGTCGTCGTGGGCCCTCCGGCGCCTTCGGGGCCGACGCTGGTGCATTTCGAGCGCAACGTGGTCGTTCGCCGCGGCAAGCTGACCGAGCAGCCCGATCAGCTCGACAGCGACAACCTGGACCTGACCTTCGTCCCGGCGGAAAAGCCAGAGGCCAAGCCGGGCAAGACGCCGGCGGCAGGCGTAAAACCGGGCACGGTCGCTGTTTCGGCTTCTGGCTCCGGCAGAGCCCAGCCTGACAAACAGGCCAAGGCCAGCAAGCAGACCCAGACTGCCGAGGCGACCCCCAATCGCGAGGGCGAACAAAACGGGATGCTCGGCGACCTCGTCTTGCAGCATCTCAAGGCCACCGGTCACGCCGTCTGGCTAAGGTCGCCGACGAAGGGAGTCAGAATCTTTTGCAACGAGTTGCGGCACCGGATCACCTTGCCCGAGAGTCCCAATACCACCTACTGGCGCGCTGATCCGACGCGAAAGGTCGTTGTCGAAAAGTATGACTACGTCGAGGAACATCCCCAGGGACCCGATGGACCGGTCGTACGCAAGCCCCAGTCGATCACGCACATCTGGACCGTCGATGCCACCATGGTCGACAGTGGCAGTGGCATGGAGACGGCCAACTTATTTGCACGCGGTCCCGGCCTGATGGAAACCCGGCCCATTCCCGACAAGATGGACAGTCCCCTGAAGGACGTGCCAGCCGATCGGACTGCCGTCTGGCAAGACGTGATGATGCTCGAGAACATCCTTGGGCCCGACCAGAAAATCGTCCAGAAAAAGGTTGTCCTCAAAGGAAACCCGCGGGTCGTGGACCGGGTTAAGCAACAGTCGATCTACGCGGTGGACACGATCGCCACCTGGCTCAAGCCCAAGCCTGCCTCGACTGCGATGGCGAAAAGTAAAACGAATCCGTCAAGCTCCGCTCAACAGGGCAAGAGCGGTTTCGAACGCGGAGGGCGAGAACTTCCAGATTGAGCGGCTACTCGCGATCCGCGATGTCCACCTGATCGCGCCTGCCAAGAACCTGACGGCGCGCGATCGGCTCGACGCCAACTTCCGGGAAGCGCCGAGCCCACCATTCATCACGCGAACGACCGTGCAGGGAACAGCGCAACCCGCGGCCGAAGTCTCCCCGGCTCCGGCCGCCCAGGGAACCGATGCGAAAGCCGCCGAACCGGATACCGCAACAAAGGAGAAAGCCTCCGAACCCGCGATGGTGGCCTTTGCCCACCGCGTGGAAGCCGATCTGATCACCAACCCCGAGAGCGAAACACAAGCAGGAAAGAAGAATAGCACGGTCAAGACCGCCGCGGCGTCGACGCCCGGTGATCCCGACTCGGATTACGAGGTTCGCGACATGCGACTCTATGGCGGCGTTCGCCTCCACCAGGATCCTTCGCCGGGAAAGACGAAGGGCCAGGATGCCTGGTGCGAGAAGCTTGTGCTGCACAACGAAGGGCCGGGTCGTGCCATCATTGATCTCTACGATCGTCAAGACCCCAAGAAGGGCGAACTTGCGCTCGCGACCCCGGGGCCTCCGGCCAAGGTTGTCACCGAGGATATGTACATCGAAGGACCGGTGCTCAAACTCAATCAGATCACCGACGAAGCCCAGGTTCACGGACCCGGCAAGCTCGTCCAGTACACCGACCGAACCCTCCTCTCCGATAAGGCCGACGACGAGAATGGCAAGAAAACGGGAACGACCGAGACCACCGAGACCGGCAGCAAGCCGTCCACCAAGTCGAAAGAGAAGCAGACCGTCAAGACCAAGCCCAACACCCGGGCCGGCAAGGTCCTTTCCGACAAGGTTCCCCTGGTGATCACCTGCGCGAGAAGATGCTCTTTTACGGCAAGTCGCTCGATCCCCAGAACCGGCCGGCCGCCAAGGCGTTATTCTACAAGAACGTCCGCGCCGAGATGGAAGACGGCCTGCTCTACTGCACCAAGATCATGACGACCTACACCGACAAGCCCATCCCGCTTGCCGAGCTTGGCAAGATGAGCCAGACCGGGCCGGGCTCAAAGTCGCAGACCAAGACCGACCGGGACAAGGGCGCGGCGGGTGAGCAAGGTGAGAAGACCAAGCCTGACCTGACCTTGATCGATCTGGTCGGCAACGCGGTGGCAATCAACCGCAAGGTCGATCCCGACCGGCCGGTCCCGATCAGTTTGCAAAAAATGACCAGCGAACACCTGATTTACGACCGGCGAACGGGCATGTTTGAAAGCCCCTGCGCCGGCATGGTCTACCTCTACGACAAGGCGGAAGACTCCCAGAAATCCAAGAAAGCCGCTGACGATGGACCGGTCGCCAGCAGCCGGACGATCCGTCCGGCATCCGGAAAACCGGGCGACAAACCCGGCGGCAAGTCCGCGACCTTGCCGTTGATACTCACCCAGATCAAGTTCAGCCGCGAGATGTACGGCCGGCTTGGAACCGGCAAGGCAAATGACAACGCGGAAACTCGCTGGGCCGATTTCTTCGGCGACATCGAGGCGGCACGTACGCCAGTCGCCAACGAGCGAGTCATCGTCGATTACGACCGGCCACCACCGGACACCTACTTCCTCACTTCCCAGACCATGCGCGTGGTCAACGAGCCTCCGCCACCGGGGTCGCCCGCAAACACTCCGGGGCGAAATTTCCTCAAGGCATGGGAAAACGCCTACGCCACGACGAGTGAGTCGACAATCCAGGCCGATGTCATTACGTATGATTCATACAATGACTTATTATACGCTAATGGGCAGGAAGGCCGTCGAGTGCAAGTGGCCAGCCAGAAGGGCCCGGGACAGATGGGCTCGCCCGGGCGGTTCGAGGCCGTGCGGGTTAACCCCAAGACCGGCTTTATGGAAGGGATCGGGCCCGACGTCATTCAGATGCTCGACAGTCGAACCGGAATCCGGCCAAGCTTCGTGGCGCCGCCCGACCCCAATGCCAAGCCACCCAAGCCCAAAAAGAATCAATTCAAGGTGGCGCCCAACAACGGCGAGCGCAAGGGCTTCACCGGCAGGTGATCGAATGTGTCGATCCTGGCACGGCACGGCCGCGCTGCCAGGATCAGTAAACCTCGCCTGAAACAGCTCCCGCGCTTGCCGAAGCCGCCGGTGCTGGTCCTCCTGATCCGTACCGCAGATGCCAGCCCTCGGCCGGCCGGATCGAGGCCAGTTCGTCCTTGCTGAAACCGTAGCGGCTGAACCAGGGTGTGCCCCGCTCGCGAACCAAGGCATCCACCTCGGCCAGCCGCTGGCGACCGGTCGTCGCGGCGAACCGCCTCCGCGCCTCGGAACCCTCCTGGAGGAAATACTCCTTCCAGAAGGCCCGGCCGCCCAGGATCCCCGACGCCCCGACCTCTAATGCCATTTCGACCTGCTGGCGATACTGGTCGTAATCGACGCCCGCGGAAAGGAGCACCCAGGGACGTTCGCTGGCCGCGTCCAGCGCGTGCATGTTGTCCTCGAGCTGCTCGAGAGACTGCTGGCCGAGCGTGCCGGGAAACTCCGACTTGTAGATGTCGCAAAAGCGGCTGAGCTGGCGGGCCGACTCGATGACCGTCAGCGGTTTGCGGTGCAGGTAGCTGGGGTCGGTTTTCTTTTCACCGCCAAACGGAAACGAGACGGTTTCCAGAAGCAGCAAAATATCGTATTTCTTGCACTCGTTGTAAACGTGCTGGACAACCTGAAACTGGTGCTCGGCCGAGATCGGCTCGGTCGGCTCGAACTGGGCCAGCAGCTTGACGGCGTCGGCGCCCATCCGCTTGATCTTCTCGACGCTCCAGCCGGGCTCCACGGCCGCCATCGGTGCACCCACCTGGTTCTTGGGGCTGCCCGACATCTCGTACCGGACCAGAAGCCCGGTGTCGCGCGGAAGGGCCTCGGAAGCAATCGCCGGCCAGGCGCCATAGTAGGCATCGAGCAAGACCGCGGAAGCGGCCGGGGAGAGGTGACGCGTCAGGTCGAGTTTGGCCTCGACAATCTCCTCGAATGTGGGCTGGCGATTTTCTCCCGCGGCCTTCAGCGCGGTGGCTGCCATCTCGATCACCGAGCTGTTCTGATCGAGCGCCAGCATCGTCAGCGTACCGTTGGGGTTGCTGATGCGGTGCAGGCCGCGCAGCTTGCCCGGCGTCAATTCCTTACCCAGGAGTACTGTCGCACTGAGGCGATCCACGCTCTCGGCAATCGTCATCAAAGTGGCTCTTTCGTCAATCAGGAGAACTTGCCATGAAACCACAAGGCTCATTCTATCGCGAAAGCCGCGCCGTCGGGAGGATTGCGAATTGCCGGCGATGATCTTATGATGGGGAATGACTCGATCGTTACCGCATGACCGAAGCATAGGTTCAGCGGGTCGAGTCTGGACGTTAGGGTTCATGGACCGAACGTTCCCGCACTGTGTTCAGGTCTGCTCGATCAGGGGCCAGCACCTGGACCGGGATGGCATCAAACCATCTTGATCGCATCCACTCAGAACGCGGACCCGCTGGTGGCGTCCGCCCCGACGAGGGACGGCCAGGGTTGACCGCACATCGGAGAGTCTCCAATCATGGCGACCCCCATTGGCGAACTGCTAGGTACCGAGTCTGAAAGCCTGCTGAAACATGTGTGCAAGACCATCCCCAAGCAGTCGCTCCACTTGCCCGGTCCAGATTTTGTCGATCGCATCTTCGTACCCAGCGATCGCAACCCGCGGGTTCTGACCAGCCTGCAGCGTATGTTCGGTACCGGACGTCTTGCGGGAACCGGCTACCTGTCCATCCTTCCCGTCGATCAGGGCATCGAACACTCCGGCGGAGCGAGCTTCGCCAAGAACCCCGCTTATTTCGATCCTGAAAACATCGTAAAGCTCGCGCTCGAGGGCGGCTGTAATGCCGTCGCAAGCACTTATGGCGTGCTCGGCATGGTTGCCCGGAAGTACGCCCACAAGATCCCCTTCCTTGTGAAGATCAACCATAACGAGCTCTTGACCTACCCCAACCAGTTCAACCAGGTGCTCTTCGGCACCGTGAAGGAAGCCCACGACATGGGCGCCGCGGCCATCGGCGCCACGATCTATTTCGGATCGGACCAGAGCACCCGCCAGATCGTCGAGGTCTCCGAAGCTTTCGCGCTAGCTCACGAACTGGGCATGGCAACCGTCCTCTGGTGCTACCTCCGCAACGGGTCCTTCAAGAAAGACAAAGATTACCATGTGGCCGCCGACCTTACCGGTCAGGCCAACCACCTGGGTGTCACCATCCAGGCCGACATCATCAAGCAGAAGCTGCCCGAGAACAATGGCGGGTTCAAAGCCCTGAATATGGGCGGCTCGAGCTATGGCAAGCTTGACGAGCGAATGTACACGGAGCTTTCCAGCGACCACCCGATCGACCTCACCCGCTACCAGGTCGCAAACTGCTACATGGGTCGCGCGGGGCTGATCAACTCCGGCGGCGCCAGCGGCAAGAATGACATGGCCGAAGCCGTCAAGACCTCCGTCATCAACAAGCGGGCCGGTGGCATGGGCTTGATCTCTGGCCGCAAGGCCTTTCAGCGTCCCATGGCCGAGGGCGTCAAGCTGCTCAACGCCATCCAGGATGTCTACCTCGACGACTCGATCACCATTGCCTGATCCTGGTCGATCCCGGGCTTCGCACGGTAGAAACTTTTCAGATGCGAACCCTGGAGCGCCGATATAACCCATGTCGGTAGGGAATACCGACCCGGTCATGGAAGACCGAGCACCCAGGCCCCATAGAAATGCGGTCGCCTCCAGGGACGGATGGGCGGCTGGGGGGCCAGAGGGCCAGGGAAGGCCCTACACCTTGCTTTTCCCGCTTGGATTCAAGAATGTGCTCTACCGCGCCTGGGAACCTTCCACCTTGAGCGCATCACGCGCTCCCACCCCGATCAACACGCGGGCTCCATCCTTCAGCGACCGCTCATAGAAGAAGAGCTGGTTAACCGGAGTCTTGACCAGGGTCGAAAACTCCTTCGTCCCCAGCCGAGACAGGTTGCATCGGAGCTGAACCTTGCCGTTCTCATCGAGCGGTCGAACCAGAACCGTTTCGGCCTTGTAGCCTCGACCGAGATCGCACGTCACCGACTGCATCGCCTCAAGCCGCTTGCTTTCCACGCCGAGCAATTTGAACCCGTGCCCCGGCATGGCTTTGCGCAACTGTGAAGTGACAGGTGCCAACCGTGGGTCGATCGCCGCCGGATCGTTCGTCGCCAGGATCGCAAAGACGGTGATCTGACGCGCTTTTTCGTCCGCCGCGCTGTGTAGTTTCGGTGGCTTTGGCTCTTGAGCTGCTCGTGAGCCGTCAGCGATCAGAACCAGTCCAAGGGCCAAGCCCAAAATGCTCATTCTGAGCCAGTACGGCCAACGCCGGGTAGCAGCAGGCACAGCAGGTCACTCCGTCATGGCCACGACCGCGCTGGCCGACTCGACCCGGTTGTAAAAGTCGTACCACGGATCTTCGCCATTCGACGGCTCGAGCGCGGTGAGATCGGTGATCTTGACCTCGGGTCCATCCGTGCGAATCAGGACGACCTGACCCCATTCGACGTCAACCACGGAATCGAGACTGGGAACAGTCCGCTGGACCACCGCGGGAACCGCGGGAAGTGTGCGCGGCTGAATATTCTTGCTCCCCGGGTTCCAGAACAGATTGACGGCCAGCAAGAGCGCAGCGGCCTGGGCCAGCCCGACCAGTCCAATCGCCGCAACATGACGCCAGGAAAGAACAAACGGCGAGGAGTGCTGAGGATCTCGATCGTCAACAAAGGTGCCGGGATTGCCAGACCGGGTGTGAGCGGCCCCAACGTGCTCCGCATGTTCCAGCCGGGCCGTGACCGAAGACCAGAGCCGATCCCACGATTCGGGTGAGGGTTCGCTCGGTCGGGTGATATCCCAGAGACGGTTGAACGTGGGGAATTGCTGCGACCAACGGGCACAAGCCGGGCATTCGGCAAGGTGCTGCTCCAGACCCGGTACGTCACGGTCATTGCTCGGCAGATTCGATTCACGCATGAATTCATCGCATCGCATTATCGGACATCCTTCCGGTTCGGTCGGGCCTTGCACCTATCGCCCCGAGCGCTCTTCAATGCCACGCTCGCCGAATACGAATAACTTCGCCTTGATTTAATCCAGCGCTTTCAACTTTTCCCAGTTCAGACTTTGCTGCAACTTTTCACGGGCCGCGTTGATGCGGCTCATCACCGTGCCGATCGGGATCTCTTGGGTCTCAGCAATTTCTTTGTAACTCAAACCTAGCTCGGCGAATAGAACAAAAGTCGTGCGGATCTTGGGGCTCAGGCCGGCGATCGCCGTATCGAGTGTCCGGCGGAGTTCTTGCTGATGCAAGCCTCGAGCCGGGTTGTCGTGAAAGGCCGGTTCGGGAAAGTCGTGCCCGCCGTTGCCCAGGCTCAGGATCGTTCGCCGTTTCCTCCGCCGCCCCCAGTCCAGGGCCGTATTGCCGACGATGCGTAAGAGCCAGTACCGAAACCCGCTGCGGCCGTCAAAATCGTCCAGTCCCAGAAACGCCTTGAAGAGCGATTCCTGAACCACGTCCAGGGCGTCTTGCTCGTTCCCCAGCAGCCGGTAGGCCACCCGGTAGGCATCTTCCCGGTAACGCTGAAACAGCTCTTCGCGTGCGCTCGAGTCCCGCTCCCGCGCGCGTCGAACCAGAACCTCTTCGGGCGTTTGCACGCTAAGCGAAGCGTCGAGCATACCTTCACCTGAGCTCTTAGACGCTGGAAGCCGTTGAACTATTCGCTTTTTCGGCTGCCCGATCGCCGGCCACGAACTCGACGATTGCCGACGCCACTGTTCGGGCGTTGTCTCCGAAAATCATCGTGATGTGATTGCCGCCGACCGCCAGATCATGACCGTTCTTCAACTCCTCGACGGTGTCCAAAGCCTGTTCCCGCGACAGGAACGGCGCACTGCCTTCCGGCCCATAGGGATCGGTCGCATTGACGAGCAAGACCGGCTGGGCGATGCCGGCGATCATCGTGCCCCAGTCTTCGTCCAGAATACCCTCGACCGCCGCAAGAATTCCATCCGGCTTCACGAGTTGACGTACCTTGCCATCGGGGGCAATTTGCACGTAATTGCGAAAATACGTTTCCAGACCCGGCCCCCACCGATCCTTGAGATAAGGCAATTGCTGGACCGCTGCCAGGTACGCCTCCCACGACGGAACCACGGCACCCAGGCGTGCCAGCATTGGCCGCAGCACCTCACGGGTCGCCGGAGTTGCGACGGCTTTTGCGGCATCGAGCACAACGATTCGCGGGAACCGCTCGGGATGATGCGCGGCCATGTAAAACGCCAGCATCCCGCCGAACGAGTGGCCGACCAGCATAACCTGACGCAACCCCAGCACATCCATCAATCCGAGTACGTCGGCTGCATGCTCGGCCATGGTGTAGGCGGCGGCCGGCCTGGATGGGTCCAACCCCGCGGGGGGCCAGTCGCTCTGGCCGCGTCCTCGCAGGTCGACGGCGATCACCCGGAACCGTGGGGACAACCCTGCTTCAATCAGTTCCTCGAAGATCGGCGCCGTCGCCGAGAGCCCCGGCAGTAGCGCGAGGGTCGGCTCGCCGCCCAGATGATCGAGATAATGAATCCGGATTCCGTTCGACTCGGCATACTGTCCGGTCATGAACCACCGTGCTCTTTCTTCAGTTGGACCTTGTCGACCTTGCCCGCGGCGGTCCGGGGCAGGGCAGCGACCACCACAATTCGCCTGGGAAGCTTGTACCGCGCCATCCTCTGGCCGCCGAACCGGATCAGCTCTTCGGCCTCGACCATCCCGCCCGGCCGGGCGACGACCAGAGCCACCGGCGATTCGCCCCACCTCTCGTCCGGCACACCGATCAGGGCCACCTCGGCGACGCCCGGATGCGCCGCGAGCACGCTCTCGACCTCGGCCGGGTAGATATTCTCACCGCCGGAGATGATCACATCCTTGAGCCGTCCAACGATGAAGTGATAGCCCTCGGCGTCGCGGCGGGCCAGATCGCCCGTGTGCAGCCAGCCATCCCGGAAGACCTGCGCGGTCTCTTCCGGCCGCTTCCAGTAACCCGCGCAGACGTGCGGCCCGCGAATCCAGAGCTCGCCCACCTCGTCGGCACCGCAGTCGCGGCCCTCGCCGTCGACGATCTTGACGTCGACATGAAACAAGGGAAATCCCACAGAGCCCGCCTTTCGCCGGACATCGGCATCGGGCAGCCAGAACGTGTTCGGCCCGGCCTCGGTCAATCCATACCCGCTCCTGAACGCGACCGCGCGCTCCCAGAACCGCTCGAAAACCGAGGGCGGGCAGGGGGCACCGCCGCTGATGACGAGCTTGAGCTTGGAGAAATCGGCCGCCTCCCATCGCGGATGCTGCTGCAACGCCTGAAACATGGCCGGCACGCCGAACAGGAGCGTCAGCCCGGAATCGCCGATCAGATCAAAGACCTGGTCCGGATCGAACTTCCGGCAGACGATCGACGTACCGCCGATCTGCACCAAGGGCGCCGTGAAGACGTTCAAACCCCCGGTATGAAACAAGGGTGCGTTGAGCACGGTCACGTCATCCGGCGCCAGACCCCAGCTCATCACCGTGTTGATCGCGTTCCAGGTGATATTGCCATGCGTGAGGATCGCCCCCTTGGGCAATCCGGTCGAACCTCCCGTGTAACAGAGCACCCACGGGTCGTCCCACTCCAGCTCAACTGGCGGCGGGGCCGCATCGCCCAGTCGGTCGCGCTCATCATGGCAGCGATCGTCCGGAAACACCCGTGCGTTCACATCAAGCGCCAGCCGCGTCAAGTCGCCGCGACCGTCCTCGCACACGACGCGAACCTCATCCACGAACTCCGGCCCATGCACCAGCACCTTCGGCTCGGCGTCGCGGATCAATTCGACCAGTTCGTGAGCTGTCAGCCGCCAGTTGAGCGTCTGCAAGACCGCGCCCAGCTTGCCGCAAGCGAACCAGATGTCGAGATACTCGACGCAATTGTGGGCCAGGATCGCCACGCGATCGCCCTTGCCCACTCCGAGAGTTTTCAGAAGCTGCGCCGACCGATTCGCCGCCAGGTTCCACTGCCGATACGTGATCGGCCGGTTGCCGCTGGTCGCATCGACGAGCGCCAGCTTGTCGGGCGTCAACCAGGCTCTCCGCCCCAACCAGTCGCCAAGGAACACGGCAAGCGCTCCAGCGAGGATTGATGATCTCCGTCTCCCGATTGTCGATGATCGGTCCCTCGCGGAATAGCCACGTGTGCGTCCGACGCATCACGGGCTGGTGGCCGCAGGTGCTCCACGCACCGCGCCCGTATCGCCCGGCGGCGATTATGTGTTAGCATTTTGGATCAAGGAGCTGATCCACCATGGAGACCCAGACTCAAGCTGCACACTTCCTGGACCGAGTTCTCGACCCACTCGCCGCTGCTCTCAACAGAGAAGCAGCTCGCAGCATCCTCGACATTCGCATTGACCCTGAGATCCAGGCTCGGGTTGAAGTGCTGGCCGAGCGTGCCAACGAGGGGGAACTTACCCCCGAGGAGCGCGATGAGTATTTGAGCTACGTCGAGGCAGCGGACCTGCTCGCCATTTTCAAACTCAAGGCAAAGCGCAACCTCGAATTGAACGGCGCCGGCTGATGGATGAGGCGGGCATCGTCCCAAAGTGGGGTCGACGTGGACTTATCTCGTTTGTCACTTGGCGGGCCGTTCATACCAACCCGAAGCGTGAGCGAGGATCGACACAAATCCATGCAGGGCAAGGAGAAACCCCTCGCTGACGTCTCGGGCTAGTATGTCGCGCCGGCCTCTGTCTTCGTCAACGCAAGAAATAAGATCTTTGGGACAACCCCATGAGGCGACGAAGGGACGGATCCTGGATCGCTGGACAACCGCCGTGGCCGCAAGCGGCGAATCACCAGCGGTCAATCCTGCACCTTGAGCTTCCTGAGCTTCTGCACTTCCTTGTTGCTATACGGCAATGAGACGAATACCTGATAGTCCCCGACCCAGCCGTGCACCCTTATGGCTTCGTCTTCCGGATAATCGTCGTAGCTCGAGACTTGAAGGTCGACCTTGATGGTGCTCGTGACCCAAACTTGCGGCATTGCTGTGCTCCAAAAAATGAGTGTTGCTCGGACTTTCCAGCATGTGAAATCCATCGTGTCAGGCTGGAAAGCCTGACCTACGTCTCATTCCTCCGTCCCCGCGACCGCGGCGTTGCCCTGGCTCTCCTGCGTGGCCAGCTTCACCAGGTCGCTGATCGAGCCGACCAGGTGCGGCGTCGCCAGGTAGCCGATGCCGCGGTGCAGGTGGAGACGAAACTGACGCGCCAGCACGTCGTCGGAAGCGCCGAACCCATCCACAACGCAGCGCTCCTTGAGCAAGGCCATGTACAGCTCGTGGGCTTCTCCCCCGAAGACCGTCCATTCCATCTCCACATTGCTGTCGGCCGCGATCTCGATCGGCGTCGGTGCCGTCGCTTGTTGCAGCGACAGGCAAAACGCCCACCGGCAGAGGATGTTCCACTGGGTGATGCCGGTGCGGGTCTTGAGCCGGATGAGCTGCTCGCGGGCCTGGGCCGATAGGCGAATCTGCTTGATGCTCATGACGCAGCCCCGCCCGACGTCTGAGAAACGTCCTTCCAGAAATAACCCTCCTCGGCCACCGTCACGCGCTGGGCTTCGTCGTAGCTGAGGTGATAGGCCCGGGCGATGTGCGGCTGCAAGGCCGCGTAGTAATCGCGATCGACCTCGGTGTCGGTCGAGAGGATCACCACCTGGTGGCTCGCGTTGGGAAAGTACCGCTCGACCAGGTTGCGGCGGTGCGTGGCGTCGAGCCGGGCCATCGGCGTGTCGATCACCGCGGGCAAGGGGCGGTTGGACGCCCGCGCCAGGCCCCAGAGCACCGCGATCGCGAAGATCTGCTTCTCCCCCTCCGACAGCCGCTCCTTCGACAACGCACCCCCCGCGCTGTCGTACAAGGTGATGGCGAAAGTCCCCGGATCGATCAAGATCCGCTCGACCATCGATTGCTTCCGCGACAGGAACCGGAACGACTCGGTGATCAACCCCGAAAGCCGGTCGATCTTGCGGTCGGTCGCCCGCCTCAGAAAATCCTGCATCGTCGTCCGCGTCCGCGCCGCGAGCCGGACAATCCGCGCCCGGTCTTCCTGGGCAAATTCTTTTTCCACATCGCCCTCAAACAGCTTCGCCAGCTTCTCGCGGCATTGCTTTTCCTCGTCCTTGAGCGCGGTGATCGCGGCGGTCAGCCGCTCGGCTTCGCCCTGCAAGGTCGAGTGGCGCACGGTCGCGGCCTTGAACGTCTCCACGACCTGGCCGATCTCCTCATCTCGCGGTGCCGCCTCGATCCCGCGTTCCAGGTCGTCGAGACTCTGGCGCAGGCCCGCGTGCGTTGCGATCAGCGTTTCCGCCTCCCGCCGCAGCTCGGCGAGCCGGTGGCTGTTGAGATGGTGGAGCAGGGCATGGGCCGGCTGAGAAAGCGACAGCCGCGGCTCGGCGCCCATGGCGGCTTGCCGCGCCTCGCGGTCGCTGGCGAGATAGCGCTCGACATGCTCGATCACGCGGGAACTCACCTTGGCCTGGTGGAGTGTTTCGAGCAACCGCTCATCGCGCCCGGCCAGCAGCTCCGCGACGATCGCCGCCTGGGCCGACAGCCGCTCCTGCATGTCCTGGTGCTCCACTCGCTGCAACAGCTCGCCCACCATTGCCAGCGGCAGCTCTCCGGCGGCCAGCTTGAGAAGCTGACTCTCCGTCTCCCCCGCCCGGGTCTCCAGCTCCTTCTTCCGCCCTTCCCGCGCCTGGCGCTGCTCCCAGTACCGGCCCCCGGAGGCGATGAACTTCATCTCGGCCGTCTGCTGGGCGGCGAAGGCACGATCGACATGGTTATTCAGAGCGCCAAGCTCCTCATTGAGTCGTCGGCTCCGGTCCTTCAGCTCCTGGGCCTGCCGCTCCAGCACCTCGACCTTCTCGCGATGTCCGGCGGCCGCCCCCTCCTTCGCCTGCCTGGCCTGGATGACCGCGGCGTCGGCGATCAGCCGCTCGACGATATCCAGCCCCAGCAGCGACTTGATCGCCGCCCCGAGCGCCTGGCTGCTGGTCTCGTCCTCGGTCAGCGTGCGGATCTTCTCGGCGTCGAAGAAGAAGAGCTGCGCAATCTCCAGCGGCACCAGTTCCTCCACCTGCTGTGCCCAGTTGTCCGAGTACCAGGCGTCATAAACGCCGTCCTTGAACACGCTGAGGATCTCCCGGACTTTTCCCTCGCGCAGGTGCCACGAGCGCCTGACCTCGAAGTACGCGTCCTGTTCCTCGGCCACCGTATGAAACAGCAGCAAGATCTCGGCCCCCGTCGCCGGTTCGTTCCCCTGGTGGATCGATCGCGCCAGGAACTCCTCGTAAGCCAGGTTGGCCCGCTTCGAGCACCGCGCACGCACGCCGTAGAGCACGAGCTGGATCGCATCGAGAATCGTCGTCTTCCCCGCCCCGTTGACCCCGCCAAACAGCACGATCGGCCGCCCCCTCCCCGCCGCCTTCGTCGGCGCCAGGTCCAGCACCTGCCTGCCCTTGAAGAGCCCGAAGTCGCGGAGAATCAATTGCTGAAGGATCATGAGATCGTGTCTTTGTCCCGAGGCTCTGAATGCAACGCCGGTGAGCTGGCAACGCCACACCCGGCCGATGAACCTTCATACCCCCTCTCCCCTCGCGGGAGAGGGCCGGGGAGAGGGGGGCAGGGCGCCACCAGTCGCCCTATCCGAAGGGTCAAGCTGCCTGGTGCGGCCCCTCTCCCAACCCTCTCCCGCAAGGGGCGAGGGCAGTAAAAGCAGCTCCCTGCCATGACTCGATGGCCGATTCATCAGCACCGGGCAGGCGCTGCCCGGTCACCGCGACCACCGGACAACGACCTTAGTCCTCGCTCGAACCTTCCCGCTCATTCCCCCACCCGCTCAAGATCGTCCCTCAGCAACCCGAGCTGCTGCTCGACCATGACCGGGCGTGGCGGCATCTCGTCCTCGCCTTTCGCCCGAGCTTTCGCTTCCTGCGTGCGCCGTTGTCGTTCGGTCAGATCGTCCACCGCCTCATCTACGTCGGAGTAGATTCCCGCCCGGAAGCGGCTTTCGAGCTTTTCAAAGATCCCGGCCCGGCGCGACATGCCGCGGTGGCTTTGCTCGATGCCCAGCAAGTGCACCTGGAGGTCGAAGAACACCGGGTCGTCGCCGCAAACCTCCTTGAGCAGCGTCCAGTCGTCGCCGCGCAGGGGGTGATTGCCGATATCCTGCCGGGGGAACTCCTGGCCGGTGGCCTCCTCGTAAATCCGCGGCAGGCTGTCGTCAAACTCGTGCTTCTCGTTGAGCCAGATGCGGCGGATCTCGTGGAGCTCTTCCATGGTGATGAGCTGGAGCTCGCGAAACTCGGGCGGTCCCTCGCCGCGGGCCAGTTCCTGGGCCTCGAGAACCCGGCGCAGCCAGTGTTCGCGTGACGTCTTGGTATAGGGGCCGGGGATGGTGCGGTCGTGGAAGAGCTGGACGTTGCCGTTCATCCGGCGGAAGTCGCGCAGGCCGCGGTCGTCCGGGTTGCCCAGCTCGTTGCGGAGCTCGAGCAGGGGGGTCATCCAGACCTTTTCCTCGTCGTTCTTGATCATGGCCTCCATCGACCGGTCCTTGTCGACGACCGTGCAGACCCAGCAGCCGAACCGGCTGGTGCCGCAGCTCGGCGTCGAGCTATCGACGACCAGCGGGCACTCGCCCCCTTCCGTCGCCCCCTGGTACATGCCCAGCAGCGACTTGTTGTCGTGCCCCCACGGGTTTCTCACCTGCATCAGGAACAGCCAGACGTCGTCGTTGTTCCAGTCCTCGATCGGCGTGTAGACCAGCGAGTTGGGCAAGCTCGCGTTGGGCGTCAGCCGCTCGCGCACCCGCTTCGACTCGTGCTTGCTCATGGTGATGGCCCGCCGCTGGCTCTCGGCCTTGCGCGTGCCCAGCACCAGGATCGCCTCGCCGCTGGACCGCACCACGTCGCGGATGAACTTGTTCGACGGCATGATCTTGAGCCGTTCGGTGCACCACCGGAACTTGTTCCGGGCGCAGGGTATCCCTTGCCGATCAGGTTGACCCAGAACGTATTCTCGACCTCCGGCGTGAGCTTGTGCGGCACGATCGGCAGCCCCTGCTCGCCCGCCGCCGTCCGCATCTTCGCCAGCGACGCATCGACCCAGGCCGCGACCAGCGGCTGCTCGACCAGCGTATCGGTCGAGATCACATGCACCGGCTTCGTCCGCTCCGTCGGCCGGCAGCTCGCGGATCGCCAGCCAGACCAGTTGCAGCGCCGCACTCGAGTCCTTCCCGCCGCTGTAGCCGACGACCCAGGGAATGCCATCACTCTGCATAGAGTTCGCGGATCTCCTCGCGCTGGAGCTTGAGAGTTTGCGCGAATCCGAGCTCACTGAAGGCTGATCGTGTCGTCACTCTGTCACTCCTCTATCAGGACCGGAAGTTTTGGAAGTCAACTGGAAGTTAATCAATTGACTTCCAGAGCGTCAATCCATAACCTTTGCTCAAGGGCGCGAGCGGAAGGAGTGGGGAGATGGCGAAGCCGGTTTATCTCGACTACAACGCCACGACGCCGACCGATCCGCGTGTCGTGGAAGTCATGCGGCGATTCGCACTCGTCGATTTTGGAAACGCGAGCAGTCAGCACGTTCACGGCAGAACGGCGCGGATTGCAGTGGAAGAGGCTCGGGCGCAGGTCGCGAACTTGCTATTCGCTCGACCCGAGGAGATCGTGTTCACGAGCGGGGCCACCGAGAGCAACAATCTGGTCTTGCTGGGTCTGGCCAGCCATGGCCGGCGCATCGGTCGAACGCACATCCTGGCGTCATCGATCGAGCACGCTTCCGTCCTTGGCCCGCTCGAGGTGCTCGGTCGCGAAGGTTTCGATATCGAGCTTCTGCCCGTTGGTCACCGACGGCTATGTGGACCCCGCCGAGGTTCGGGCACGCCTCAGATCCGACACATCTGCTCGTCTCGATCATGCACGCGAATAATGAGACCGGCGTTCTTCAACCCGTGCTGGAAGTTGCCCCGCTGGTCGCCGATTCGAACGCCTTTTTCCACGTCGACGCCGCACAGACGTTCGGCAAGGAGGTTCAGGCGCTCAGGGCACTGGAATGCGACTTTGTCTCGATCAGCGGGCACAAGGTCCTGGGTCCGAAGGGCGTGGGTGCACTGTTCGTGAAACGTACCGGCAACAAGAAAGCAGTCCTTGCCCCGATCGTCCACGGCGGCGGCCAGGAATGGGGCCTGCGGCCGGGCACACTCCCGGTTCCCCTGATCGTCGGCTTGGGTCTCGCGGCCGAACTGGCGCTGCGCGAGCATGTCGAGCGAGCGAGACAAGCCCTTGCGATCCGCCGCGAATTCGAGCGTCATCTCGCCACGGTTGATCATGTGGTGAACGGCGACGTGAATCGCATGCAGAGCCATGTGCTCAATGTCAGCTTTCCGGGCGTGGACAGTGAGGCGTTGATGCTGGCTGTCCGTGATTCGATGGCGCTCTCGAATGGCGCTGCGTGCTCCTCGGCGAGTTACCGGCAGAGTCACGTCCTAACCGTCGATGGGCTTCGGTCCCGATCGCATTGCCTCGTCCGTGCGGTTTTCCTGGGGCCCTGGCGTGGAAAGTATCCCATTCGACCGGCTGATGGACGCGATTCGCAGCCTCTCGGCCGCGACGGTATAATCATGGCCAGAGTCCCCAGGTCCAGCGTTCCAGGCCCGTTGACCACAGCTCCCGAGATGTCCGACTTCGAGATCCACCTCCCGGCCATTCGCGGAATCCAGGCGGGACGGCCGTTCTACCTTGCGTTGTGTCCCACCAAGTTCATTCCCCGTCTGATCCCGCTAGACTCGGCGGAGCCTTCAGAAGAATCTCCATTTAACCGCGTGGCCGACCGCGGACGTTCTCAGGACATCGCCCGTTACCTGGCCAGCAATCCGCAATCGTATGTTCTGCCGGCCATCACATGCCTCATCGATGGCAAGGTGCATTTCGACGAGCCGGGGGAGAAAGGGCATTCCTTCGGGCGCGGGACCTTGCGAGTGCCCCTGACTTCGCGAATCCTGATTCTGGACGGTACCAACCGTCGCGCTGGCATCGAGATGGCTTTGAAGCTGCGTCCCGAGCTCGGTGACGAGGCGGTCCCGATCTTGTTCTATGTCGATTCCAGCCCGAAGCGTGTCGAGCAGATCCTGTCCGACATCCGGCGCAATGGGTCCCGGTCGGCGCGCTCGCAGGGTATTCTCTGTGATCTTCGGGACGAGACCGCCGTGATCACGAAGGAGCTGGTCAGCCGGGTGGAGGTCTTCACCGACATGACGGAAACCGTACGGAGCACGATCTCCAACCGGTCTCTCAAGCTGTTCACTTTCAGTGCGATCTACCACGCGAACGAGATTCTTCTCTCGGGCAGTCAGAAAGAGCCCTACGAAAGCCGCCTGGCTCTCGGATTGGAATTCTGGACCGAGGTATCCAGGCTCATCCCCGACTGGCAGCGCGCAAGACGAAGGAGGTGAGTCCCGCGGAACTCCGGAAGAACCGGATCCACGCACATGCCATTGCCCTTGCCGCATTGGCTAGAGTTGGGAAATCGGTCATCAATGCATATCCGCGATCCTGGAAACAACGGCTTCGCGCCCTGCGTTCCCTGGACTGGTCGAGGACCAACGCCTCCCTATGGGAGGGGCGAGCCATGATCGCCGGCCGGCTTTCCAAAACGAACGTCAGCGTGGTGCTGGTCGGGAACGTGATCAAGCAAAAGTTAGGATTGCCGCTCGATGACGATGAAAAAGCCATCGAAGACAGGCGGATTGCGGGCCTCGCCCGACTCATATCGGAGGCGTCCTCCGGCTGAACTAATGCCGTGCCAGAACCGCGATACGTTGTGTTGGGCTTCAGACGCTTATCATGTATCTTCCCCTTCCGGGAATCACGTTTCGCACTCCGCCCGTTGGATCGGGACAATCCCCGAGATACCGGGGGATGACGTGGAAGTGCACGTGCATGATGGTCTGTCCGCCGGCTTCTCCTATGTTGACCCCAACGTTGTAACCCGCTGGCCTATGGTCGCGGTCAACTCGCTTCCTTGCTGAGCAAATCAAATGAAAGACAGCGGCAAGTTCCTTTTGCTCCAGGTCGAACACATTAGCAACATGGCGTCGCACAACGACCAAGGTATGTCCAATCGACACGGGATAGGCATCCAACACAGCGAAGGCATGAACAGTTTCCTCGATTACTCGGCGTTCAGGAACTGTGCAGAACGGACACAACTCATGCCTCGATTCGCTCGTAGTACCTGGCGATCGCTGCCTCACAGCTCTCCCGAACGTCATTCTTGTCCTCATCTGTGAGCTGTCGCCACAAGTTGCCCGAAAAGCGGATATAAGCCACGTCTTTGCGGTCGTACATCATAAACTTCTTCTGCTCAAACTTCTGAAAGGGCATTCGCAGCATCAATGACCTGACATCTTCCTCGCTCAGATCTTCCGCCCGCGCCATCGTGTTAGACTGGCGTTCAACCCGAAGCTGGCGATGAAGCCGGTTCAGGTAGAATTGATGAAACGACTGGACAACCTCATCAATCAGCGCGGAGCCACGATCATTCACGTGCCTGAGCAAGGAGAGCAACATGACCGGCTTGTAGGTACTGGACATGTCCATCCGCTGAACGAAATCGAGGAAGAGGCCCCTTATGGTGACGTCATCAACTCGTGGAAGATCAAGTGCCAGCCGGATTTCTTCAGCACGTTCCTTCAAGAAGTAATGATAGGTTCGATCGCCGAGAGTAAGCGTGTGATCTGTCCGGAGCACCCCTCGCTCAACCGCACTCCGAATTCGACCCTCTGTTGCAGCGAGTTCATCCTCCAACTCTATGTGGTTGATCATACCCTTCGTTTCTTCTTGCCAGTCGAAGACATTGACAACCTCAAGCTCTTTTGCCCAAAGTTCCACTGGAAGTATCGGCGTGGGTGCTTCTCCTCGGGCCAGTGCCGCTTCCTCCTCGCTCGTTAGGTTGGGCGGAGCAACAACCAAGGCACCCGCGCGGTAACGGCTCTCTCCAAAGACCCTATGTAAGTTCAGCGACTGGTTGTACTGGGTCGCGTTGTCGACAAAGTCGAAGACAACCAAGCAGTCCTTTCCCGGCGCTTTACGTGTTCCGCGACCTAGCTGCTGCAAATAGACAACCCGCGACAATGTCGGTCGGGCCATCATCAATACCTCGATATCCGGGCAGTCCCACCCTTCATTCAGGAGGTCGCAGGCGCACAGCACGCGCACTTCACCGCGACCGAATTTGTCAAGGCACTCTTTCCTCTCCTGGATGATCATTCTTCCTGATACGCTGCGCACCGATAACCCGGTTTGACGAAACAAGAGGGCCAAATCTTCCGCATGTCGTACGTTGACGCAGAACACAACCGCCTTCCGGCCTGAGACATGGCTCTGATAGGTCTCGAGGATCAGGTGGTCACGCGAGGGCACACGGACGGCCTCCTCGATGTCTCGTCGATGATATTGGATCTGATTGAAGCGGATCTTGGTAAGGTCGACATTTGTCCGGACACGGACACAGCGGATCGGCACCAGTTCCCCTTTTTCAACAGCATCACGTAGCGAGAGACGATGCGCCGCGTTCTGAAAAACCTCTAGCGCCGATGTCCCATCTGCGCGATCGGGGGTCGCCGTCAAGCCCAGCGTGAACTGAGGTCGGAAGTAACGAAGAAGCTTCTGATATGTCTCGCCTGTCGCGTGGTGAGCCTCGTCGATGATGAAATACCCAAAGGCGTCTGGACTGAACCGATCCAAATAGCGAGCGACACTTTGCACAGTACCGACAACATTGAATGTGTCGACATCGTGCCGCTCGTCGAGGAACAAGCCCGTCTCGACCTCAGGCCAAGACCTCTGAAACTCGATCTGTGCTTGGTTGACCAAAGGCTGAGTGTGTGCGACGAATAGTGTTCTCTTGGCGAGGCGCCGTGCATCTGCGATCGCTGTTACTGTCTTCCCCGCGCCTTGGGCGTGAGTTACCAGGGCGATCGTGTTGCCGCCCCAACGAAGCTGTGCGAGTGCTTCTAACGCCTCTTCTTGATGCTGGCGTAATTCGAGAACTTGCCCGCGTTGCTTGGGTAGGAAGTCGTCGAAGTCGATGAGCCCGGGGACGCGTTCTAAAAAGAGGCGCAGTTGGTCTTTCACGCGCTCGGATTCGCTCAGGATTTGGCGGTCGGTCCATCGAAATACCCGCCAGCCGTTATGAATCAGACTATTTTGGCGTAACAGATCATCCTCGTACTTAGCAATCCTCTCAGCATCGGGAACGTGCCAGACCAGCCCGTCGATCTCGAATGCGATGCGTTCATCAAGAGTCCGGATTGCGTAGTCGATGAAACGAGTGCGCCCGTCAATGTCTTTGACCGGAAACCCCAACGCCAAGTGGCAAGTGTTCTGGATCCCGAAGACCTGGGTGAACAGATCTACGAATCTATTTTCTGCCTCCGATCTGGCAACTTGCCGTTCCACGTTGGTCTCGATCATGTGTTTTGTTCCGTTCACCCAACCAAGCCAGGGATTGCTTCGTGACACTCGGCGAACCGGACAGTACCGGTTCAACCCACTCCACGTTCTCCTTATATCAAACCTGAATGCTCCTGACTTTCATCTGTCACCATCGGCAACGCGGATTTCGAGCCCCGCCGGTCTTGAGAATTATCGTTCGGTTTCATCAGCCAAGCTCCACCGGCATTCGGGCAAGGTTTCCTACCTCGTCTATCCCGACTTCGCCATCGACCCGCACCCGGCCTTGCTGCGCAGCATCAAGCTCTCGCTCCGGACGCGGGCTCGACTGCTTCGACTACGCCCCAAGAGCACCAATCCCCCCGTCCTCCACCGCAAGGAGGCGCTCCTCCCGCCCAGGCATCCGCTCTTGAACAAGTTCGCCCGCCTGACCCGGCAGGAACAGAAGCACGGCCTGCTCGACGACACGGCCACGATCGGCACCCGCGAGGGCTGGGAAAAGCGGCTGGCCGAACGCGGGTTCACGGTTCGCGGACACCGGCTGGTGCGGCGAAGAAGAGAAAACGGCGAACAAGGAGAACCGCGAAATTGACGAAACACACGAAAAGAAGAGAATACGACCGATGCCAGGAATGCGCGTGTCCCCGGCACTCTGTTCCAATACTATTGCATGTACTAATCGATGGAATATGCCAAGCGAGATGCTGTCGAGCGCTCAGACTAAGATGCTGGGTCCAGCTCGATCGGCGTCGAACCGGACGACTCGAAATCGCGGCCCCGATCCAACTCAACACTGGGTTCGGCTCGTTTTTTTGGAGACACAAGCTTGCCACCGAGCGCCCCTGACGCTCCCGGAGATCGGCGAAGATCGCATGAACGTCAAAGCCGTATTCCGCGGCTAGCTTTTCCCGGGTCCGATGGATGTCGGCGACAATGGGGTCTTCCCACACGATATCAGGCTCCCATGAGTTCTTCAGGCGTACAGATGTTGGGCATCCGGTATCCCAGCCGCTCACACACCAATGCGATTCTTCGCGCGATCTGCGCGTTTGCCAAGTGTTTACAATTCCAGGTCAACAGATAGTCGACCGCGTGGACAGTCGCCACCGCAACATGAGCCGCGTCACGAACGGCACGGGGAGGCAATACGCCCTCAGCCAAAATCGCTTGCGTTAACGATTCTGCGTCTACGGTGATCTCCAACGCCGAAAGGCCGCTGATGATCGCGAGTCGCTTTTGCACTTCCGTTGGATCGCCGGCGGAGGCTTCGTCGATGACGACCTGGGAGACGCAACACTCGAACTCGCCGCGTCGAGTCGCCCACCATTCCTCGGTGGCTTGTTGGTGCGCGGCCACAAGCAGGTCCCGACTTGGGCGAGCGACCAGGTAGCTGATGAACGTTGTCTCCAGATACACCGTTTCCATGCCGGTCTCTCCCCTACGCGCGAGGCGCTACCTGGAAGGTGCCGATCGTGCAGCCGCGAGTCAATGCGACTCGGTCCGGCGGCGAAGTTTGGCTCCAGGTCCGGCTTTGGCCTCCTTGTTGGCACCGAAGAAGATGAACTCCTTCGAAATAGTATACGTCTTCGTGGTTGATGCACTTGGCGTTCTTCTTGTTCCCGTCTTCCCCATCGGTTTTCTCAATGCGATGTCCCTGGGCTTCGACAACGACACCATCGAAGGTCTCGTTCCTGGTCTGTCCCGAGTTCGCCACCGACCCGCACCCGGCCTCGCTGCGCAGCATCAAGCTCTCGCTCCGGACGCGGGAGCTCGACTGCTTCGACTACGCCCGAAGAGCACCAATCCCCCCGTCCTCCACCGCAAGGAGGCGATCCTTCCGCCTGGTCACCCGCTCGTGGTCAGGTTCGCCCGGTTGACCAGGCAGGAAGAGAAGCACGGCCTGCTCGACGACACGGCCACGATCGGCACCCGCGAGGGGTGGGAAAAGCGGCTGGCCGAGCGCGGGTTCATGATTCGCGGGCATCGGCTGGTCCGGCGAAGGGTCGAACAGGGGGAAGAGGGGGAACCACGAAATTGACGAAAGACACGAAAAGAAGCGCCGCTCGAAGCAGGGGACTGTCTCGGCTATGGGAACCATCACAAACATGACCTGGACGGACCTCGAATTACCTGCCAACCGTGAATGACCGTGCTCAGGATGATTCACTTGCAGCCTTGGAAGCCGCTTCCGTGTACAATAAATCGACGCTGAAGGTGGCACTGGATAGCTGGCAATTCTTGGCCGCCAAGCTGGAGAGGCATAAGAATGATTGATGCAATGACCCGGAAGCGACTGCATGTCTCGACTGATGGGGGAGCCGGGCCGTATATCATGGTGCCTTTCGTTCAGCTCGCGGATGTTCGTCAAGTTCTCGATCATCACGGCATTCGCTATGCGGTCGAAGAAGACGTGATCTCG
Organism: uncultured Planctomycetaceae bacterium; assembly: GCA_963797295.1. Lineage (GTDB taxonomy): Bacteria > Planctomycetota > Planctomycetia > Isosphaerales > Isosphaeraceae > Aquisphaera. The sequence continues at coordinate 131,998 of CAWCPP010000040.1, read as the reverse complement.
CTGGACGGTGCGCCGGAGGTTGCCGTGATCGATCTGGATCACGCGGCAAACGCAGATGCGATCCAAGAAATACTGGACACCGTCCCTGAATCGTAGGTCTGGCCATGGCTCTCGAAGCAGAGATCCGGGCGCTTCGGGATCGCGTGCTTGCCGATCTCGACTCGGCCCACGATTACTACTCGGACACGAAGATTGCCTGGCGACTCGTCCACAAGATCGTCGCGTCCGGTCACAGGTTCACCGTTCGGAACCCCATCACCGGCACGGTGGCGACGCAGACGGACCTTGCCGCCAAGGCACGCGCGTATGTTGCCCGACAACTCACAGAAGCAACCTTCCAGCACTTCATCTCCACCTTTGAGAGCTTCTTCTTCGATCTGCTGCGTTGCTGGCTGACGGCTTACCCGCGAAGTCTGGGTGGAAAGCAAATTGACTTCAAGACCGTACTGGACGCCCCGGACAAAGAGGCCGTCACTCAACTGGTGGTGGCCAAGGAACTGAATGAGGTCTTGTACGACCGACCCGCGGGGTGGTTCGCCTACCTTCAGGATAGGGTCAAGCTAGACTGCCCTTCGCCCGTTGAGATCGAGCGCGTCGCCGAGGCAAAAGCCTCACGTGATGCGCTCGTCCACAATCAAGGGATCGCCAGCTGGACCTATGAAACGAAAGCAGGACGGCTCGCGAGATTCAAGGTTGGAGAGAAGGTTGTTATCCCCGAGCAATATCACCGGGACACCTGGGAGCTACTTCGCAAGCTGGTCTCCGACCTTTCGAACGCGGCCATCGCCAAAGCCCGCTGACGCGGCCCCGAGTACGATTGAACGGTCTCAATCCCCCGCTCCCGGCGCAGAAGTTCGACTGCTTCGACTACGCCAAGAGCACCAATCCCCCCGTCCTCCACCGCAAGGAAACGTTCCTGCCGCCCGGGCATCCGCTCGCTGGACAGGTTCGCCCGGCTGACCCGGCAGGAAGAGAAGCATGGCCTGCTCGACGACACGGCCACGATCGGCACCCGCGAGGGCTGGGAACGGCGGCTGGCCGAACGCGGGTTCGCGGTTCGCGGACACCGCTTGGTGCGGCGGAGGGTGGAACGGGAGGAGAAAGGCAAGGCGAGGGAACCACGAAATTGACGAAACACACAAAAAAAGGCAAAAACACCCGATGCGAGGGATGCGCGTGTCGCGGGTATTCTGATCCAACCGGAAAAGGGGCTGGGAGTGAATCTGGGCGTCGAATTGACGCGCATTCCCTTTGATTCGTCTCATATGCGGAAACTTGATTCCCGTCCCCTTGTTCTCTCTGTGCGCACTCCTGCTCACACTCCCTCGACCACTAGCACCCAATCGTTCGTGCCGTCTTCGTGGGCGGAAGGGTAGGAAACCGACCGGCTCGAATTCTTCGGCTCGGAAGCCGAAATGACCGTATACGTTCCGCTCGTCGGATCATACCAGCGCAGTCTGACATTCCCTCCGCCGCTGATCGCCGTGGTATCCACGGTGATTCCGCGACGGGTTGGGAGATAGACGACCCCCGCCGATCTCGAGTATCCCGATGCCGCCTTGTCATCACCGCTGCCGAGCCCGGTTTTCAGGAATGCTCCGTTGTCAGGCGTCCAGGAACTGTCCTGGACATAGGTATCGACAAGTTCCCAGGCGTACCTGGCACATCGTTGCGGCGGCTCGGTGAGGATGTTCAGCCAGCCCGGCCCACCATCAAACAAGCCGGTGACGCCAAACGGCCACCACTTTTCGTGGCCGAAGTTGATCCCGGCGCCGCCGCGGATGAACGTCGCATAGTTGCGTTCGCGCAGCTCCTGGTTCTGCTGGTCCTTGTAATGTGGGGCGTTGACATACGGCGGCTCAATATCGACGACCGGATAGGTCGTGGCGCTCGCCCGGTTGTAAACTTTATCAAACTGCTGGACAGAGTTGCTGCCGTAGTCGTAGACGGTGTCGGCGCTCTGTTTGAACCATTGGTATCCTCTGGCGCCTTCCTCTGATAGGAATTGATCGAATGACGTCGATCCGTTGGCCGGCTCGGCGATAATCAGCCTGTGAGTGCTCCCTTCTGTATCCTTGATGCCATGGAAAATGGCATCGAGTCCCCGCCCTGGACCTTGATTGTACGACCACCGGAAATCACCCATCACATGCCAGACGATGTTCGGAGAACCGGCGTAGCGGGCTGCCATCGTCTTGCCGAAGTTGTAGGCATTCGTCGTCCCGGCGTTGGCCAGATCTTCAGCGGTGCCGGTATTGGTCCAGCTCATGAACAAGGAAAACACTACGGTCAAATGGAGCCTGGTGGCCTCTGACATGATCCAGTCCATCGAAGACCACGCCGGGCCGAACGAGGAAGCATACGGTGCACCGGTGAAGAAACGTTGCCCGGCCTTGTTCTTGTACCTGTCGCCAAAGCTATCGTTCATGTGGACCCCGAACGGCGAGACGGTCACGGCATTGAAATCGAGCGCTTTCAAACCTTCGAGAGCTTTGGTGATTTCGGCATTGGTGCAGTTTTGTGCCATTGCCCACGAGGACATGGTTTTGAGCAAATACACATTGCCATTCTGATCGAGGAAGCGCCGGTTGGCGGCACTGACGCTGGCTGGCCAAACGAAGGTTGAAGTTGTGCCCGCAGCAGGTTGCACGGACGAACGACCCGGGGCGGTTCCATCATTCCCCAAGACTTCACCGCCGGCCCGCGTTTCGTTTTTCGGTTCTGAGCCCGATATGGGAGTTGCCGCAAACGGCAGGAGCAAAGTCGCCGCAACAATCAGCCGGGACCTGAAGACGTACAGCAGACCCAGAGAGCGAGTGATCATGGAACCTTCCTTTTGGGGTACGCGGGGTCTTCGATCCGAGATCGGGAAATTCCAAGATGCCATCAAATGGGAAAGCGACGAGACAGCCATCTTCCTCGATTCCCGGGTTCCCTGCCAGAAGTGATATCGCACGGCCAGCGGACTGCGCGTTCACGTGCAATCGCGGTCGCTCGGACAGTTCCAGCTCGCCGTTGCTGCCCGTGTCAATGACGGACGAGGGATCGGAGATCCTGATCGATCTCGCCTGCAACATCGGTCAATGAATCAGGCGGAGGGAGCTGGAACGGCAAATCAACGGGACTTATTTTCACAGGTAGGGCACGCTGCCGGACGCGAACAAGGCGGCCAGAAGAAGTAATTGTCCCGATGAACGAGGACGAACTGCTCGGCCGCATCACAGTGAATCGGTCAAGAGACATAGAAAAGGAACCACGAATGTGCTGTCCTTGTCTCCTTGCCCGGTAGCGTGAACCTCTGGGGCTGCGTCCACGTTTCCGTCTCCCATCGACCGGCAGTTCCACGGTTTGAGCCGGGCGGAGGATTTCATGAAGACTTGTATTTTTCAACTCGCGTTCTTCGCTGGCTCGCTCGTACCGGCGATGGCCCCGGCGCAAGAGATCACTGTTCTGACCTCGTTTCCAGGAGATTCCGGACCTGGTCCAAAGGATAATCCCGACAACACCGGCGGCGTGGGGCCGAGCCACATTGTGGATTGCACTGATGCCAATATCGTGATTCACGACAAGAAAACAGGCAAGGTGCTGAAACGCATGACCCAGACGGAATTCTGGAAAAACGCCCGGCCCGGTTTCGCGCTGGCGACGTTGAACGATCCGCGCATGACGTACGATCCGCTGGCCGAGCGGTGGTACACCGTCGTCCAGGCACAGAGCGGCCCCCCTCATGGATTTCTCGCCGTCTCGGAATCGGCGGATCCCACCGAGGGCTGGAAGGGAGTTCAACTGCCGATGAAACCGGCCAATCTGGGCATGAAACTGGGATTCGACAAGAACGGAATCTACCTTACATACATTATGATGACCGGTGACACTCATACCATGCACGGCTGTTTTGCGATCCCGAAGGCTGATGCCGTCGCTGGAGATGGGCCGCGTCTGGCCAACCTGCAATCGTTCAGCGGTCTGGAGATCGAATCCTTTCCCGCGACGGACATCAACCCGGATAAATCTGCCGACGCGCCGGAAATCATCCTGAACCGCGAATTCGGCAACAGCTTCGCCAAGATGTACCTGTACAGACTGACGTGGTCCGGAAAGACTGCAACGCTTTCGAAGGCTCAGATGATTCCCTTGAGCCGGACGTACCAATCGCCGAACGGTGCTTCCCTGAAGGGTCAGGCGATTCAACCCGCTCCGGGCGGCAGGATCCGGGCCGATGAGGCCCGCCGCACCACGTGCGTCTATGCACATGGCGGAAGCATCTTCTCCTGTAATGCCGCGAAGAACACCCTCGACTCCCGGTGCGGAGTGTTCTGGTGCGAAATCCGAGCGAGCGACGGGGCGCTCTTGCAGGAAGGTTTTGTGGACGCCCCGAACCGTGACTACCTGGTGCCATCGCTCGCAGTCGATGTCAACGGCAATATCGGCCTGGGCTGCACACGGTCATCGGAAACGGAGTTCCCTTCGGTCTGCGTCATGATGCATGCCGCGGGCGATCCCAGGAACACAATGCGCCCACCTGTCGTGGCCGCCCAAGGCACGACGGTCTTCTCGAGCAACCTCCCCAGCAAATATGGACTGGCCTGGGGAAACTACAACAGCACGTGTGTTGACCCGTCGGATCCGACATGCCTCTGGACGTACCAGGAATACGCGGCCAGCCATGTCCCTTCTCAGTACACCACCCGCTGGGTCGCTTTCAAGCTCAATCAATCAACGCAACACTGAGAGTCATTCAAGGCAAGGTCCTGCGAGATCGGACTTCGGACTCGCGAGACCGGAAACTTAACTTGGCGGTAAGTACAGGATAGAATAGATTCATCCGGACCCTGGAGATTCCTCATGCCGGTTCATGACTGGACTCGCGTGCAAGCTGGTGATTTTCACGATTTTCACCAGTGCTGGGTGGTCGCGATCCGCAATGCCCTGAACGCCGGGCTGCTGCCGCCGGGTTACCTGGCGATGGCCGACCAGGTCACCGGTCGGCCAATTCCGGATGTCGTCACGCTCCAAGCGTACGAGCCGAAAGACGGGTCGGAAGGCGGGATCGCTGTCGCCACGGCGCCGCCGACTGCGCGGCTGATCGCCAGAATCGAGAGGGTCAATTACGCCAAGAGGGCCGATCGCGTCGTGATCCGGCACGGACGCGGGAAAGTCGTTGCCATCATCGAGATCCTCTCCCCGGGCAACAAGGAGAGCCGCGCAGCGCTCCGGTCCTTCGTCGAGAAGGCGGCCGACATCCTCAATCAAGGAGTGAACCTGCTCGTCGTGGACCTGTTCCCGCCGACACCCCGCGATCCGCACGGCATTCATAAGGCGATCTGGGACGAACTCGGCGACCAGCCGTTCCAGGCGCCAGCCGGCAAGCCGCTGATCGTGGCGTCCTACCTTGGTGGAGACATTCCGACCGCCTACGTGGAGTCGATCGGAATCGGTGACCCGCTCCCCTCGCTGCCGATCTTCCTCTCCGAGACCCGCTACATTCCCGCCCCGCTGGAGACGACCTACCAGGAGGCCTGGGCCGTCTTCCCAATCTGCTCAAAGAGCTTGTCGAGCCGAAGGCGGAAGGAACGGACGACGAGAGGGAACCACGAAATTGACCGGATTCCCGCCAGAAGACCGGTGAGTTCCTCCAGTTCTTAGGGGATGGTCGATCCACGACCAGCAAGTTCCCTGTGTGAAGCGACGCTCAGTCGCTCGGAAAACTTGGATAAACGGACAAGTTTTTCCGCAGAAATCAAGTACCACAGCGCATCTTAAGTAATAGCGGGGCCGTGTGTCGCGCGGGGCCCCCGGTACGCTCATTGACAATTCGAGTTCGGTGGCAGTGTCTCTGGCGGGAGTGGTGAGCGGACGTTCTTCAGCAGCCGGTGTGAGCAAGAAAAAGGATCAGCAGGGGAGAAAAGTCGTGAAACAAAGCCAATTTTTTTCACTGCTTATCTCTAATTTCAACAAGGAGTTACGTCGGATTATTGGATAATCGTGGTTCCGGATCAAAGCCAATTCGTCCCGACATCCCGGCCGGCCTCTGCTTACGTGAAGATCATGATTCGCATCTGCGTGGCACGTCTATCCCCTGGTCGTCCGCCTCGCGCCATACCTCACCGGCCGCTCACTATTCGCTCACGCGGCATCAATTCTGCGAAACGATATTTCAGATTGCAGCGCGTGGTTCCCCAGGTCCTGAATACGAGGAAGGGTGCGGTGATGCGGCTCGAACGCAAGGCGGCATTGATCACGGGGGGCGGGCGGGGGATCGGACGCGGGATCGCGGAGCGGTTCGCGGCCGAAGGCGCGGATGTTGCCGTGAATTACGATCATAGTGGGGATGCAGCGGAGGAGGTTTGCCGGAAGATCGAGGGCATGGGGCGAAGGTCGGTGGCAATCCAGGCCGATGTGAGCAAGGTTGCGGATGCCCGCCGATTGGTGGACAGTGCGGTTGAGCGGATGGGTCGGATCGACATCCTGGTGAACAACTCGGGCGTGGAGAAGCCAGCGGAGTTCTGGGATGTCACCGAAGAGGATTACGACAACGTCCTGGGCGTCAACCTCAAGGGGCCGTTCTTCGTGACCCAGGCATTCGTGCGGTACCTGCGCGAGACCAGGCGGCCGGGCAAGGTGATCAACATCAGCTCGGTGCACGAGGAGTTACCATTCCCCGGCTTTGCCTCGTACTGTGTGGCCAAGGGGGGGCTGAAGATGCTCACCCGCAACCTTGCCGTGGCGCTCGGGCCCCTGGGAATCACGGTCAATTCGATCGCACCCGGGGCGGTGCGAACCGAGATGAACGCCAAGCTGATGGACGACCCGGAGAAGGTGAAAACGCTGCTTCAGCAAATTCCGCTTGGCCGTGTCGCCCAGCCCGCCGATGTCGCGGGCGTGGCGGCGTTTCTGGCCTCGTCGGACGCCGACTACGTCACGGGGGCAACGTATTTTGTCGACGGCGGCCTGACATGGTTTTACGAGGAGGAGGGGCACTGATAGGCACGCGACAAGGCCGACCACCCCTCCATCGTATGTCTAACGAGGTCACATTTTTGGAATGAGGGCTTGAAGCGCGGTGAGCAGCTCTTCAGCGATCTTATTGCTCGACGCCGGGTTTTGACCGGTGATCAGGTTGCCGTCGCGGACGACGTGGGAGAAGAAGGGGAGAGTGGCGGATTCGAACTCGGCACCACGTTCCTTCAGGGCATCTTCGAGCAAGTAGGGCACCACGCTGTGCAGCATGACCAGCCGCTCCTCGATGTTGGTGAAACCCGTGACCTTCCGGCCATGGACCAACGGTTCGCCCGCGGAGTTCCGCACGTTCAGCAGAGCGGCGGGACCGTGGCAGACGGCTGCGATCGGCTTACCTTCGCGGTCAAACGCCGCCAGCAGCTCCTGGAGGTGCTCGTCGTTGACCAGGTCGATCATCGGTCCATGACCGCCCGGGATGAACACCGCATCGAAACTGTCTGCCGCGACGTCGGTCAAGCGTTCGGTGGAGGTGAGTGCTTCCAGGGCATCGGGCCACCGTTCGCGATCCTTGTCCGTCGGCGCGGTCTTGGGGTCGATGGGCACCGATCCCCCCTGAGGTGAGGCGACTCGAATCGTCGCACCCGCCTCGATGAATGCCGTGAACGGTTCGGCAAACTCCTCAAGCCATAATCCCGTCGGGTGATCCAGCGCCAGCATGCTGCAACTCGTTGTCACAATCAAGATGTTCATCATCGCACCTCTTACCTGCCAGAATGCCAAATAACATCAATTGAAATCGGGTTGGTCTCGTTCCGAGAATGAGGTTGGTATTCCTTTTGAGGCAAGTTGCGTACCGACGCGGCAGGGGAGAGCTGCGAAGAATAAAAAGAATGCGAGCTTGCGAGTGAGAAACGGTCCATTCGGGCTTGACCGTTTTTTTCCTTCCTCGCACAATGCGGCCCTCAAGTCCCGGGAGTTTCCTGCCGAGATGTGCCCCTCTTGATCCCCCGACTTTGGGGACTTGAGCCTGACCGCCCAAGATCTGGCGAAGCGGGAGAAGGATTCTCCGGCGGCCAGAGCCCGCCATGGCGCCAGGTACAGTGTGAAGTGCGAAGGAAAGTCAAGGATGCGACAACGTCAACTCGAGTCCATCGAGCAAGACCCTATGCAGACTTCAGGCAGTGTTCAAGGAGGATTCTTGCCGTGATGCTTCATTGTTTACCTCGCGCGGCGATGCTGGGGACGGTGCTCTTTCTTGTCCTCGGCTCTCAGCCCCTGGCAGCTCGTGCCGACTCGGTGAATCCCAATGCCTCCACAACCACGGTTGACTACCGCCTGACCAGCAGTACTACCCTGGGAGTTCCCAGCGCGAACAGCACGACGCCTCAGGTCGTGGCCCTGGTCGTCCCGCCCGGGGGAATCGTCCCCCCCACGCAATCGAACGGTCAGCAGGGAAGCCCGCTCACGGTCTCTGCCCAGCTCGACCGGGTTCGTCGCCAACCAGCTCATCGTGGCGCTCAGCAATGCGCCATCCGCATCCGGCCAGTCTCAGCAAGAGCTCGGCCTCGACTTCTTTGGAACCGGCTTCAAAGCCGGCGGCGTTCTCAACTTCGCCCTGAGCGTCAACAGCGCTCTGGCGAGCGATCCCCCCGTACTGACCTCGCTCACGCCAGGCGTCACGATCACCGCGATTCCGGCGGCGAATTCCACATCCTCCGGATCCGGGAGTAGTACCAGTTCGTCATCTACCAGTTCGACGAGTACCATCGTGAACAATCCAGAGCCGCTCTCGGTGCTTCTCTGGTCAGCCGTGGTGGTCGGCGTGGTTGCCCGGAATCGCATGCTCAACCGGAGGAAGATTGTCTGAGACCGATGATACGATGCCGTCACTTGACCGCGCCCTGGAGTCCAATGACGCTTGGGTGCGGTTCGTCTTGCGCTCCGTACCCGTCGTCCGTATCGCAGTCATCCGCCGGAGTCACGGTGCGGCTTCGGCGACTCGTGACGGTTCTTTCGGCGAGGACGTTGCGGTGTCAGGAAAGCTGATTGAAATTTCCCGCGTTTCTTGAAAAGATCGAGTATAGTGACTGTTGTCCAGGATGGTCATGCGATTCGCTGTACCTGCTTCCTAGATTAGCGTCAACGCGGAAAATGGCCATGAGTGAGACGCCAACGCACTTCGTTGCGGTCTGTCCCAACTGTCTGGTCACCCTGAAGGTCCGGCTCGCATATAGCGGCAGCCATGTGCGCTGCAAGCACTGCGATCACAAGTTTCGCGCCTTCCGCCCGGACGATATGGCCACCCCTGGCTCCGTGGAATACCAGAGCGGCCCGCTGAGCTCGTCCAGTTCCGAAGCCGGCCGAATCGACGTGAGTTGCCCCAGTTGCTCGACTTCGATGAGCGTGCCTAGCGAGCTTGCCGGTCAGCACGTTCAATGCAAGCAGTGCGACCACAAGATTCTGGTACCGAAGATCGAGGGTTTGCCTCCGCAAACCACGCACAAGGCCACGGAATCCGATCTCTTCGACCATATTTACGCTCGGCCTGAGGGACGACCGTCCGCGGAGGGTGCGGCGGAGCAGCGTCCCGAACCCAGCGCGGAGGTTGCGGCACTTCGCGATGAGAAGGAATCGCTGAACGCCAGACTCGAAGCGATCCAGCAGGATCACGCGGCAATCCAGGCGGAGAAAGACTCTCTGCTGGCCCAGCTCGAGCAGCTCCGCGGCGAGCACGTACATCTTGGCTCCGCACAGGTAGCGGATCGCAACGAACTCCAGCGGCTCCAGAACGAGCTCGCGACGTTGCGTGCTGCCCTGGGAGACTTGCCCCCCCAAGACGTGGCGGTGCTCAACAACGAGCGGCAATTGCTGGCCGATGAGAACGCAAAGTTACGCGGCGAGCTGCAAACCCTGCAAGCCGAGCTTTCCTACAGCCAGGAGCAGGCTCAAGCCGTGGCGGATCGCGAAGACGAGCTACGTCTGGCACGCGGCGAGGCGGATGAGCTCAAGAAGCGGATCGCTCAGCTCGAGGACCAGTTCCACGGCGTTCAAGCAGCGCACGACCGGCTTGCCGAGCAGCTCCGCGATGCTCAGGATCAAGCCAGCAACCTGGAAGCTCGGCGCCGAGCTCGATGAACGGGTTGCCCGGCACACCCAGTCTTTGGAGACTTCGACCCTGCGAAGCGACGATCTCGCCGAGCAGCTCCGTCAGCGCGACAGCGAGCTTGCCGCCAAGCTCAGCGAACTCGAGCGATTGGGCGAGATGCGGCAGGCCGATGTGGCCGCAACCGAAGAGCTCCGCGCGATCCTGGCCCGTCGCGAGCAGGAGGTCGAGCTCGAATGCCACGGCTTGAGGCAGCAGATCGACGAGCTGCACAATAGCCTTGCCCATACCGAACAGGCGCATGGTGACGAAAAAAGCCGGCTCGCTGAACGGCACCAGGCGACCCAGGAGGAGCTCGGGGCGGCCCGGTCGCAAGTCGCGGCACTCGAGGCGCAGCTTGGTGAACTAGAAGGCCAGCTCGAGAAATCCAGGACCGATCATCTCGAGGCTATCGAGGCCCAGCGGGGCAGGCTCGAGACCGAGTACCAGGCCGACCTCGATGCCCTGGGGGCCAGGCACGCCGAGCAGATTGCCACGCTTCAGACCCAGGCCGAGGCGAGTGCTCATCTCATCGATCGGCTCAAGACCGAGATCCTCACGATCGCTCAGTCGCGATCCGCGCCTGAGGCCGATCTCGCGGCGGCCCGCGAGGAGATCGCCGACCTGCGCACGGCTTGCCGACACGGAGATCACCAGCAGGTCCATGTCCTCTCTGCTCGAAGGTATGGGAATTCATCTCCACTAAGATCGGTTCACATAGACTCATGCGCTCAATTATTGATTCTATCAAAGATATTCCTGGAACAGCTCCGGACTGGGGCGTGGTATGACAACCTGAGAGACCAGCAAGCCGCGGTCTCGCGCCTGCCTGGCTCCTGCTTGAACTCCGGCGCGAACATCGGCCACGCCGCCGGTCATGAACAGGAGGCCCTTGCCGCCCAGGGCCATGGCCACATGAATCCGGAACACGATCACGTTGGCGGCCTTGGCCGCCGCATCCGCCGCGGCCAGCACACTGGTTCCGCTGAAGGTTTCGATCACCCCCAGCGCACCGGCTTCATCGGGCTTGAGCACGACCGACTGCCCGAGCGCGGGGAACAAGGAATCGTGAACGTTAGGAATGATCATGTGATCGATTACAGACTCATCCGCCTTTTGCAATCCCGAGCGGATCGCCGCCTGTACATCGCTGACCGAGCCGCCAACGATGACAAGGTATTTCCCCGAACAGATCGTCCGGGCCACGAGGACCTCCACCGAGGCGGTTTTGAGCATCTCGTCCTGCGCCTCGATACCCAGACCGATGGACGAAAACTCGACAGCGCCGATGGATCGCGGAGTGGGCATGGGAAGCACCTCTGGAAAAGACGGTAAATGGCAAATGACAGAAGACAGATGATAGATTACAGATGACAGATGCCGTTGGCTGGCCGAGAATCACGGGCATTAGGATATCACGCTTTTTACGAGGGTTGCTCGAGCCAGACGACCTCATTGTCGATGGCGGTGACGGTGCCGTCGATGGACGCATGAACGGGAACGCCAAGAGCGAGCTTGCCGTCGCGCAGGGGAGGGCGGCCGATCACATCGCCTTTCGCCACGCGCTGACCGATCTGGACCATCGGCAGGCAGGGCTCGCCGATGTGTTGCTTGAGACGGATGCCCACTTTTCTGGTCTCAAGCAGTTCAGGGCTCAGTGGTCCGACATTGCGAAAACCCGTCAGTCCGAGCTTCTGCATCAACCGCGACATGGGAGCCTTGCGGTTGTCCATGTGCAACTTGGCGCGGCGGGGATTGAACGGCGGATCTTCCCAACGCTGCGCGCGGACGCAAGCCTTCGCTTGTTCTGGACGCAGACATTGCGGGGATCGAGATCCTCGGGGCAGGCGTAAAGGCTGCACAGGTTACATTCGCAGCAGAACGCGGTCCCGATGACGTTGGCCTCGCCGACCAGGTTGAAGCCGAGGCTGCGCATGGCCTTGTGCGGCTCGATCGGGTGGCCCAGCAGCCAGCGGGGGCAAAGCTCGGTGCAGAAGCTGCACTGGTCGCAAGAGCTGCGGCCGATGCGAGCGATCTGGTGCCAGTCTTGTCGCCTGCGCCGTACCACGACATGGTCTTCAGGAAGCACGACCACGCCACCGGTTGTCTTGTCGACCAGGGCCTGGGGATCATCCTCCAGATGGCCCATCATCACGCCTCCCACCAGGCAGGTCGCTCCGCGGGTCGTGGGACCGCCGGCGGCGGCGACACACTGAGCGAGGGTGACGCCAATAGGAACGCGCAGGGTCACTGGACTGGCCACCGCGCCGGCGATCGTCAGGAACTTCTCGACGACCGGCTGCCGGTCCGACCAGGCGACGTTGAGCGCGGTCTCGACGTTGATCACCACCGCGCCGACATGCAAAGGTATGCCACCCGGGGGAATGACGCGCCCCAGCACATCGTAAACCAGAATGAACTCGTCGCCGGCCGGGTAGGTGTCGCGCAAGAGAGCGATATCCACGCCCTCAGGAAGGCAAGGCCTGAGAGCGTCAACCACATCGTGGTACTTGTCCTTGATGCCAATCCAGCCGGCCGAGGCCCCGACCAGCCGCATGGCCGCCTGAAGACCGTCCAGTACAGTGGTGCCGTACGCGTGCAAGACTTCCTTGTCCTTGTGCAGCAGCGGTTCACATTCCGCGGCGTTGACCAGTACCGTATCGGCCCGTCCCGACAGCTTGACGTAGGTGGGAAACCCGGCTCCCCCCGCGCCACAACGCCCGCCTCGGCGATGGTCTTGAGATCCACGGTTGTGCCAGTCATGATCTGTACGGCCCTTCCGTACCCTTGTATTTCTCTGTCAACATCGACCAACAATTGCGATTATATCGCTCGTGTTTGCTGGTCGCGATGGGACGGAGGTTTGAATCTCGCACCCCGGTTCGGATATCCCGTATTCTCATGCATGGACGATCGCCCTTGGATTCGCCGAGGTGTTGATGATTGACAAAGCCGTCAGGATCGCCGTCCATTCACTTACATCGTAAGACCCTTCACAGTTAGACTGAAAATCTCTGTGTGTGATGAACGCCCGATGACCTGGGCTGCAGGAATTACCGAAAGCGAGACGCGTCCGCCGTGGACCACAAAGTCGAAACTCTGATCAGTGAATCTGAGATCCAGGATCGGGTGCGATCGCTGGGACAGCAGATTGAAGCGGACTATCGCGACAAGCCGTTGACGATCCTCGCCGTCCTGACGGGCAGTCTGATCATGCTTGCCGACCTGGTTCGGCGGATCGGCATCCCGCACCGCATCGCCTTGATCCAGGCGAGCAGTTACCGGGGGGCGACCACGGTGGCCACCACCCTGGTGATCAACGAGTCATTCGCCCCGGATGTCGCGGATCGGGATGTGCTGCTGCTGGACGACATCCTCGATACCGGCCAGACACTCACGGCCCTGGTTCGCCACCTGGCCAATCGAGGCGCGCGGAGTGTCCGGACCGCCGTGCTGCTTCGCAAGATCGGCCGGCAGGAGCTTCCGCTCGAGCCCGATTACTGCGGCTTCACGATCCCCGATGTGTTCGTCGTCGGCTACGGCCTGGATTTCAATGATGACTACCGGCATCTGCCTTATGTCGGGGTGCTCAAGGAGCGAGACGCGGCGAGCTGTGAGTGACCAGTGGCAACACCAGCCTTGAGACGCCCTTTGAAACTGGCCCTCGTAACCCGCAGGTATCCCCCGCTGATCGGTGGGGCCGAAAAGGTGCTTAGCTACCTCGCGGAGGCACTCGCTCGCGAAGGAGCCGAGGTGACGGTTCTGACGTCCCGGGTGCAAGGCACGACGCATCTGCCCCGGTGTGAGGAACCGTCTATCCCAGCCGTTCGTGGTGGCGGCCAGTTAACGGTCATCCGGCTTGCAACGTCTCGATTACGCTTTGTGGGAACCTGGCAGTACATGCGAAACCTGACGCGATGGTTCGCCAAAAACCCGGTCGATCTGGCCTATGTTTCGATGCTCAAGCACGACGCTTACGTCACCGTGGCAGCCGGCCTGCGGCAAGGTTTTCCGGTCGTGCTCCGACCCGAAGGCGCAGGCGCGACCGGCGACCTGGCCTGGCAACGGTGGGGCAACTTCGGACGGAAGATCGGTGATGGCTGCAAACAGGCCGATGCGTTCATCGCCATCTCTCGCGAGATCGCGCGCGAGCTCAGCGAAGGTGGATATCAGCCGGCCAGAATTCACTCCTTGCCCAATGGTGTGCCGGTGCCAGAAAGTGCATGGCAGCGCAGGCCGGACTGGCGGACAACGCCCCGCGCCGTTTTCGTGGGGAGGCTGGCGCCGAGAAGGGGTTGACGACGCTGATCGACGCCTGGCCGAGCGTGCGCCTGACCTATCCTGGTGCCCGCTTGATCCTGATTGGTGAAGGGCCCGAGCGGCCGGCACTCGAGGCCCAAGCGCGATCACTTGGGTTGACCTTGGGTCTGGACCAGGCCATCGCGATGCCCGGCGCTGTGAGCGACGTCACCGCCAGCCTGCGGGACGCTGACCTGTTTGTGTTGCCCTCGAAGGAAGAAGGGATGAGCATTGCCCTGCTGGAAGCGATGGCCCTCGGCATTCCGGTGGTTGCCTCGTCGATCCCCGGCAATCGCCGCCTGGTCAGCGACTTCAAGCACGGCAGGCTGGCACCACCTGACGACCCGGCCGCCCTGGCGCGTGTGGTGATCGAGCAATGGGGCAACTTCGATCGAGCCTTCCACATGAGCCGTGCGGCGCGGAGCCGGGTCGCGCAGGAGTTCTCGATCACTGCCGTGGCACGCAAGCACCTGGCTCTGTTCGAGAAGATCCTGGAACAACGAAGGGTTTGCTAACGTGCTCAAAATCTTACAGTTGATTCCCACGCTCGATCGCTCGGGCGCCGAGAAGCAGTTGGTCCTGCTTGCCAAAGGGCTGCCGCGAGATCGGTTCCAGGTCGAAGTGGCAACCTTGACCCGGCTCGGTCCGCTTCAAGATGAGCTTGAGCAAGCGGGCATCCCGGTCACGTTGCTGGGAAAGCGGTTCAAGCTCGATCCGCTGGCCCTGGCGCGGCTGGTGGAGTTTCTCAAATCGGGGAGATTCGATGTCGTTCAGACCTGGATCTTCGCGGCCAACACTTATGGACGAGTGGCGGCCCGCCTGGCGGGTGTGCCGATCGTGATCACGACCGAGATGGCCGTCGACCTTTGGAAGGGAAAGTCCGAGCGGTGGATCGATCGCCGGCTGGCCCGCTGGTGCGACCGGCTGGTCGGCAACTCGAACGCCGTGGTCGATTACTATCGCACAATGGGCGTGCCCGAAGACCGGCTGGCGATGATCTATTCCGGAATCGCCAGCGAAGACCCGCCGGTGATCGATCCCGCCGCGATTCGCGCCGAGTTCGGCTTTGCGGCCGAGTCGCCCCTGGTCCTGTTCGCGGGGCGGCTGGCCGACCAGAAGCGCGTGGACGACCTGCTCAAGGCGCTCGACCTGCTGCAACATGTGCAGCCGGATCTCCGCACGCTGATCGCTGGCGACGGTCCGTTGCGACTGCAACTTGAAGAGACCGCCCGGCTCTTCAACCTCGAGGACCGCGTCCGGTTCTTGGGCCATCGTGACGACGTGCCGCGGCTGATGGCCGCCGCAACTCTTGTGGTCTTGCCAAGCGCCTACGAGGGGCTGCCGAACCTCGTGCTCGAAGCCATGCGGTTCGGTAAACCCGTGGTTGCCACCTCCGCGCCAGGCACCACCGAGGTCGTGGTTGACGGCCAGACCGGGCTTCTCGTCCCGGTCGCCAACCCCCAGCTCCTCGCCCGGGCCATTCGCGACGTCGTTCGCGACCCCGACCTCGCCCAGCGTCTAGGCACGGCCGGCCGCGAACACGTCGACACGAAGTTTCCTGTCCAAGCCATGATCGACAGTTTTGCCAGATTGTACGAGGAACTGGCCCGGGCCAAGAATTTCGATGTTTCTCCACGAACCGAATGAAGTTTCTGGCCACGACGCGGATCAGGAGGATTCTCATGGACCAGGTATGGTGGCGCGGCTTGACAGCTACTTGCTCGGAATCTCGAAGGATTCTCCGGGCTGGAGTACAACTGGCTTCGCACTCGTCTCACTTTTCACTCTGGCCGCCCACGCGCCCGCGTCCTGGGTGATTGGAGGAAAGGTATTGTAATGGATGGGCAGCACGAACCGCGGTTTGAGCAGCTTGACGGCCCGAACAGCATCGTCGGGGCCCATGGTGTAATAGTCGCCGATCGGCAGGATCGCCAGATCGATGCCTTCCTCGCCGATGAGCGCCATATCGCCGAAGAGACCGGTGTCGGCCGCGTCATACACCTTGGTCCCATCGGGGCAGGTGAGGAGGAAGCCGCAGGGGTTTCCGCCGTTGCTGCCGTCGGGAAGCGCCGATCCATGGAAGGCGAGGGTCAGCTTGACACGGATTCCGCTATCCAACGTGATGCCGCCGCCGTGCTGAAGACCATGAACCTTGGTGACCCCGCGCGGTGGCTGCTGGAGCCAGTTGCTGATCTCGTAGTTGGTCAGAACCGCCGCGCCGGTGCGCTTGGAGATCGCCACGGCATCACCGACGTGATCGCCGTGCCCGTGCGAGATCAGAATCAAGTCGGCCGCGACTTCCTCGGCTGTCGTCGCCGCCTTGGGATTGCCTGTCAGGAATGGGTCAATCAAAACTTTCTGACCGCTGGTTTCCAGCAGCAGGCAAGAGTGACCCAGCCATTGAATGCGCGTTGACATGATGGATTCTTATCCTCGGCAAGGAGATTCTGTCCGCACCAGACAAGTTCGGGCGGCACATGGTCGTCACGATTCCCGAAAAATCTTGGCCGATCTTCCAGGTAGACATCGATAATCCAGAATCATCCTCCAAGGGCACCAGTGTGGCAACCCGTTTCTGCGGCGATCGGGCGATCCAGGAATCAGGACAGGAGGTCTGGCGGTGGCCAACGTCAGATTTCGAATCAATGGGTAATGCGATCGACCCTGGAGTCCGGACACCGGGGGATCGACTGGAGCCAGGACGATGCCGTATCCTGGCGGTGTGGTCCTGGTTCTTTGCTCAGCACTGTGGCTGACCGCGAACACTGCCGGCGACTTGAATGTCACCAGCGGCGAGGCGGGTGAAAGAAGGCGGTCAGGATCGCGGCGAGCTGAAGAAAACGGAGCAAAGCGTACGAGTTCTCAGGTCATGACCGGCACCAGCACCCGGGCGTAGCGAATGGCAAACAAGCGGCTCTTTGCGGACCTCGCACTGGCCCGACGCGTGGAAGCGGCCTGGGACATCTCGGCCGTGGAGAACGCGCTCGCTCACAGGAAACTCGCGCCTCATTCCGAGGCCGAGGCGATCGAGGTCGGTGGCGGGCACGCGGTCTTTCTCGGTGTCGGATCACCGCTCTCGCAAGCGCAGAATCTCGGTTTTCATGGACCGGTTGTCGGCCACGACCTGGGATGCTTGGAACAGTTCTTTCGTGATCGCGGCACGATGACGCAGATTGAAGTCGCCTCGCTGGCGGATCCCGCGCTCCTGCCTTCGCTCAGCGCGCGTGGCTATCTCATCGCCGAACAGACTCACTCGCTGGTCTGCTCGCTTCGTGACAGACCCGCAACAGAACAGCCAATGACGCGTTCCGGGTCGTCAGGTACTGTCGAGATTGCTCGCGTCGAGCCTGAAGGCCTGGAGCGCTGGATTGATGTCGTGCTTCGTTCTTTCTTCGAAGAGCCAGAGAGCCCTCCTCCAACGCTCCGCGAAGGGGCAATCGCCATGAGCATGGTGCCCGGAGCCACATCTTGGCTGGCCACCGTCAATCGTGAACCAGCCGGCGGTGGCACGCTCGTGATCCAGGACGGACTGGCCTTGATCTGCGGCGACGGCACTCTTCCGCGCTTCCGAAATCAGGGGGTCCAGACGTCGCTGCTTCGCGCTCGGCTGGCCCACGCAGTGGCAGACGGATGCGACCTGGCCGCCATCTGTACTCAGCCTGGCAGCGGATCCCAGCGCAATGCCGAGCGGCAGGGATTCCAGGTCGTTTACGCCCGAACGATGCTGATCCACCATTGAGCAGATATCGAGCCACTGCTCAGATTTTGAGAAGACGGCAACGCCACTCTGCTCGGAGAAACGGCGAACGTATCGGTTCAATGGCGGAATGCGTGGAACGGTCGGTTCATGGTTGAAGCGGTACCGCTGGAAACCACCTGCTTCACGATCCTGGACTCAGGAACCACCGCCTTTTTCGAAACCCTGCCAGCCTTTGTCGTCAGAAGCGTCTTGCCCGACCGAGCCACGGCAGACACGACAAATGTGCCGTCGAGACTGACCTTCGCCTGAGCACTGCTGGCGCTGAAACCGGGAGAGAACGGGTACTCCGAGACCTGGAACATTGGGGAATACATCTTCACCCGGACATCGCCGAATTGACCCAGGCCCCACAAGGTGTATCCGACATACGCCTCTCCGGTGCCACCCGGCGATTTTTTCACCGTACCTGAGAGGACGGTATGATGCGGTACCTCTCCCACCACCGACAGCCGGATCCCCTGGCCTGATCCGCTCAGTAGATCGTCGATGATCCCGCCACCGGTGATTTTCAGGTTTACCTGATCACCGGCAGGGGTGTAGTAACGCAAGTTCGTACCGTCGGCAAGCATGGCGGTAAAGTCGGTCCCCGCAGTGCTTCCGTTGCCGGCGAGCATATTGTTTCCTATATCTTCAATGCCGCCGGGCGATGCACCATTGATCATCAGGTGGAAGAACTGATTATCAGCCAGCGGTGAGCTTGGGATCAAGGTAACGGTCCACGTCGACGAGTTATATGTTGCCGTTCCGAGCTGGACCCCGGTGTCGTCGAGACTGCCGTATCTGGCGTCAGGGCCCAGGTTGACCAGCGTGTAGTTCGCGAAATCGGTCGCAGTCTTGGCGATCAATGGTTTGTTGAAGGTCACAGTAATTGCCTGGATATTCTGCGCCGTCCCACTCGTCTGCACGTTCGTCACATTCACCGGCGTGTAGTTGGGGTCGATGTCGATGATCGTCAAGGTCGACGTGCTGGGTGTTCCCAGGATGGCCTGACCTGGCTCTCCCGCAGGAATCGAAGTCTGCACGTTGCTCAGCACGACGCTCAGCAGCTCGTTGTGGTTATCGTACGGGTTTTCCAGGACGGGCACGACGATGGTTTGCGAGGTGACCCCCGGGGCGAAAGTCAGAGTTGCCGAGACTGGCGTGTAGTCGATACCGGGAGTCGCGTTCTGCGGCACGGTCGTGTACTGAACCGTCGCTGTGCCCCGTGAGCCGTTGACCCGGCTCACGGTGAGGGTGGCCGAGCCGGCGTTCTCAGGCGCACTGTAGCCCGTTGAGCTGAACTCGATGGTGCCTACCCGGTCGAGCACGGTGGTTGATACGGTCGCTGTGTTGTTCGTTGTATCCGTGTCAGTCTCGTTCGCGCTGATCATCGTGGTTGCGGTGTACTGACCGATGGCGCCTGGAATGAGGGCGTACGTCACTTTGGCTGTTGAGTTCGCTGCCAGTGTGGCGAAGGTGGCAACGACCTGCGAACCTTGAAGACTGACAGTTCCCGAATCGGTTGCGGTGCCCGAACCTGCAACGTACGTCGCGTCGCCCAGTGGGCTGGTGACCGTCACCGCCGTGGCCGGTGACGGGCCACTGTTGGTCACATCGATGGTGTAGGTCAGACTGTCACCAATCTGGATGAGACTCGGTGACGTTGTGAAACTGTTGACGATGAGATCCACCGCGGGTGCGATGGTGCTACTCACCTGCGCGTTGTTGTTGCTGGAATTGGGATCGTGCTGGCTTCCGCTGACTGAGGCCGTATCGACCAACGGCGAATCCGCCACTGCCGCCACAGTCGGGGTCACGGTGATTGTCAGTGTGACCGAGGCGTTTGCGTTCAGGTCGCCAAAGTCCGCGGTGACCATGTTGCCGGCGACGGACGGAGTCACACCCGACACCGAAGCTACGGCCGAGACATTTGTGACATCCGTGAGCGCGGGCAGCGTATCGGTCACCATAACGCCGGTGGCCGGCGACGGTCCATTGTTGGTCGCAGTGACCGTGTAGATCAGGCTCTGACCGACCAGATCGGTTCCGGAAGCCGTCACCTTCACCGCCAGATCGGCGCTGGGATCGACGGTCGTGGTCGTCGAGGCCGTCAGCTCATTGGGCGGGGAATTGTCGACATTCTGGCCCGAGATCGATGCGGTGTTAGTCACTTGCCCGGCGGCCGAGGCCGTGGGAGAGACGGTGATGGTCACGGTGACCGGAGTGGCCCCGGCGGCCAGACTGCCCAGGTTGGCGATAACCAACTGGCCTGTGATGACGGGAGCGACTCCCGGCAACGAGGTGATGGCCGATACAATTGTCAGGTTGGCGGGGATCGTGTCGCTCACCACGGCCGCCGGCTCGGTGGAAGGCCCGGTGTTGCTGGCCGTGATCGTGTAGACAAGATTGGCACCCACGTAGACCGGGTTGGGGGCGGCGTTCATGGCGACCTGGAGGTCGCTCACGGGAGTGATCGGGACCGAAACATTTGCGCTGTTGTTCCCGGTGTTCGGATCATATTGGCCGCCCGTGATCGTGGCCGTGTCGGTCGTGGGTGAGGCGCTCGTTCCCTGGGCGGTCACGGTGACATGAAACGTCGCCGTGCCGTTATCCGCCAGGTTACCCACGTTGAAGGTAATCACACCGCTGCCATTCGGCGTGACGTTGCCGGTGGCCGAGACAAAGGTGACATCGCCCGGTATGGTATCGGTCACGATCACGCCGGTGGCCGCCGAGGGGCCGTTGTTGGTGGCCGTGATCGTATAGGTCACATTCTTTCCGGCCTCAACGGGTGAAGGACTGGGTACGATCCCCACGGTGAGGTCGGCGCTCGGCGTGATTGTCGTCGAGGCGCTGAGGGAGTTGTTTGCCGGAGTTGGGTCATACTCGTTGCCCGTGATCGACGCGCTATCGGTCAGCGGCGAGGCGGCGACCGCGGCTGCCGTGGGAACAACGGTAACGGTTAATGTGACCGGAGTGCCAGAGGCCAGGTTGCCGAAGTCCGCGGTGACCACGTTGCCGGCGACCGAGGGAGTCACGCCCGACACCGAAGTGGTGGCCGAGACGAAGGTGACATCTGCAATCGCGGGCAGCGTGTCGACCACCGTCACCCCGGTGGCACTGGATGGACCGGTGTTGACAGCCGTGATTGTGTAAACCAGATTGGCACCCGCGTAGTTCGGCGCTTGGGTGGTGGAAATTGAACTGATCGTCAGATCGGTCGCGGGGGATACCGATGTGACGGTCGTTACTGCCGTGGGACTTCCGATGTTGGAGTCCGAGGTGGAAATCGAGGCATTGTTGGTCACATGGGGAACGCCACCGGCATTTACAGTAACATAAATCGTCACTGTTGCAGAGCTGTTCGCCGCCAGCACGCCAAGATCAGCCGTGACAGTGCCGCTGGCTTGCGAAATCTTGGCGGTACTGATCGAACTGGTCGCCGTCTGATAAGTGACGTTGGCATCAAGCTGGTCGGTCACGACAACATCCGGGTCACTCTCCGTACTGCTGTTTGTCACCGTGAGCGTATAGATCAGAGTGCTGCCGGCGTACGTCGTGGTTCCCGTGCTTGGCTGTGCAGTTACGCCGAGGTTCACACTGACGACTGCCTTGGTGACAACATCCTTGCCAAACTCGGATGTGTTGCTACTTGGATCGGTCGCAGTCGCGGTGACGTAATATCCATTCGGCACGGAAACTCCCGTGAGCACGGCGCTGAAAGTGACGTTGCTCGTGGTATCGGTGGTCACCAGTTCCGAGCCCAGATACGTCTGGCCCTGCCCGTATCCGGAGGGGCCTTCTGTCGCGTTGGAGAAAAACTGGACGAGGAACTGGGTACTGGGCGCCGCATTGAGCGAGCCCTGGATCGTGGTATTGCCGCCGCTGGAGATCGCCGAGGTCAGAACCGGATAGTTCTGGTAATTGTTCGGCCCCGATCCCGGAGAAACGCCCGGAGGCCACGGGTGGTTCGCTGTCGGGCCGTTGGCGAAGTTGATGCCAAGACCAGAATTACCGAAGATGGAATTTGAGAGGATCGCATTATCATTCACATTGAAGATGAATCCGATTCCGTCCTTACCGTTGTATGCGATGATATTGCCCGCGTCCGCCGTGGTGCCGCCGATGGTGATGCTATTCGACCAGAGGACGATGCCCGTTCCCGAGTTGCCCAGGGCGACCGTACCGGTGGCATCGGTGCCGATTTGATTACCCTCGATCAATGTACCAGCGCCACTACCCACCGTGAATTCGATACCGTCGCCGTTATTACCCGAGATCACATTGCCGGCGCCTGGAGCCGTTCCGCCGATCGTGTTATTGAGGGGCCCGGCAATCCGGATACCCACGGTGCCATTGGGCAAGGCTTTGACGCCCGAGACGTCAACGCCAATGTAGTTGCCCTCGATCACCTCGTCGCCGACGCTATTGAGCGTGAAGCTATTCATGCCGCCCGACGAGTTGCCCGAGATGATGTTGCGAGCGGCCGCCGAGGTCCCTCCGACTGTGGCGTAGGAGGCATCGTTCCACAAGAGTCCCGTGCTGTTGCCGAGAGCTTGAGTGCCGGTGATATCCGTGCCGATGTAATTGCCCTGCACCAGCGCGTTGTTGCCTGCGCCCAAGGCAATGCCGTCGCTCTTGTTGCCCGAGATAATATTGCGGGCTCCATTGACGGTTCCCCCGATCGTCGTGCCATCGGCCCCGTGCTGCCAGATCCCGTCGTTGCTGTTGGCCAGAATGTTATGACCCGTCACGTCGAGCCCGATGATATTCCCCTCGATCAGAGTCCCCGAGGAGTTGACCGAGCCCGAGTTCGCCAGCTCGATACCGTTTTGCGTGTTGCCCGAGATCACGTTGGCGGTTGCCGTGGTCATGCCGCCGATCGTGGTATTCGTCGACATGATGACCATGATGCCGTCGAGCGTGTTCGTCAGAGGTGTTGAGCCAGCGATATCCGTCCCGATCTCGTTGCCCTGGATCAACGTATTGGTGTTGCCGTAACCTGTGTTGTTGATGGTTTGGACATCCAGCATGATGCCGTTCTGGCCATTGCCCGAAACCAGGTTATCCAGGATGCTGGTTCCGTGGACGGCCTCCAGATGAATCCCTTGCTTGAGATTGGGCAAAGCGTTGCCGCCGTTGGGCGCGGCACCAATCGTGTTCCACTCGATCAGGTTACCCGACGACGTTGCTCCACCACCGACCTGGCTAACCAAAACCCCGTCCAGGGAATTCCCCGAAACGACGTTGCCGGCCGCGGCGATTGTTCCACCGATGGTGTTCTGGCTGGACAAGACAGTGACGCCATTGCCAACGTTTCCCAGCGAACCATCACCGTTGGGGTCCGTGCCGATAAAGTTCCCTTCCACCTGAACGCCCGAGGAGCCGCCCAGGATCTGGATGCCGTCGCCCAGATTGGCGCCGATGACGTTGGCGGCGGCGGCAACCGTCCCGCCGATCAGCACGTTCGTCGGCCCATTCAGCACGATGCCGTTCGAATGGTTGGCCAGCGCGACGTACTTGAAACTCTCGCTCGATTGCACGCTGAACTGCTGAATCCACGTACCCCAGTTGGCATTCGCCTGAGCCGCGATAGCGTATTCATTCGCACTCCAGAAGCTGCCGTCTGTCGGGGAAACGCCGATGCCACTGAAGTAGCCCGCGTAGTAGGGAGTTGTGTCAATTGTAGGAGTGTAGGGCGCAACGCCCGCCTGTGCCAGCACCGGCGTGAGCATCGTGCCGTTGGTCAACCCGGCGAGCTGCCCGGTCACGTACATAGACATGTATTCATTAGATGACGACTCCATGAATGTCATGCCGAGGTCGCCGGAGGGATCGATGTCAATCGACGGGAAGTAGGTCGCCACTCCGCTTCCCTGGTTGATGTTCCCGCTTTGCACGAGACTAGGAGTGCTCAGCGCGGTGGAGAAATCGTACCAGCGGACGTTGGGATCGCCACTGGCGTTATCGGTGTTGCCCGCCGCGACCAGGCTGTTGTTCCGCCAGGCAGCGCTCAGGATTCGAATATCAATGGTATCGATCTGGCTCGTGGTTCCCAGTTGATTCGCGCTTGTCGGGTCGTAATACGTGGGAACGGTGACGTCTGTATCGGTGAACGAAGACGATGCATTCAGGGGGTTCGCCCACGTCAGAACGTGGACGTCATTATAGGGGGCGGTGAACTGGTTGTTGGCCTCGACGAAATACATCGGGTCGGTCGAGGTTGCTCCGTGCATCGTCGCGGGCGTGTCGCTGAAATCGTTTGTACGATCCAGCTTCACGGTGCCCAGGTTGCTCTGACCGATCGAGGTCGGATCAACCGACAGGATCTGGACGTTCGTGAAATTGAAACTGCTGGCATCAAACATGTTGAAGGTAAAGACGATCGCATTGGCGTTGAAGCCGAACCTCAAGCCGTCCGCGAAGCTGTTTCCCTCCGCCACACCCAATCGATAAACGTTGGAAAAAGTCGTTTCTTTGCCCACGTCCGAGAAGGCGACGTCCAGATAGGATGACGCCGCCGTTCCGTCTTCCTCCAACGCGGCCACGACGAATCGCTTGAGGATGTCGTCGTAGAAAACGACCGGTGTGCCCAGATTGGTGGCATTTGCGGTCGGGAAGAAGCTGCCAAGCTGGGTCGTAGAGACGACAGTCCCCGTTTTCGCAAAGATCCGCAAGGTGGTTTGCACAGTCTCGAGCACGTTCGTCTGCCCGACCGCCACCTCCGTGTCGGGAGGGATATAACCGGTGGTATCGTTGTACTGCATGCCCGCGAAACCCGTCTGGACATGCAGTCCCTGTCCGGTGGGCTGAGTGCTCGTGCCGACGAGATTGCCCTGAATGACATCACCGCTCGATCCCGATGATGTGGCGTCGATGCCGTCCAGGAGATTCCCGGAAATCACGTTCCCCGCGCCCGTGGCTGTTCCGCCGATGGTATCGTTGCTGCTCTGGTCGAGCACGATTCCGTACTGATTGCCCAGCGGATTCGCACCCGTGATGTCCGTACCAATCGAGTTGCCCACGATCACATTCCCGTTCGACGCGGACGTGGCGCCAACGCGAATGCCTGGGCCTGTATTGCCGGAAATGATGTTCCGGTCATTGGTGCCGGTGCCGCCAATCGTATTGTTCGAGCTACCGGAGATGTCGATTCCCACTCCGTTCGCCGCGGCCTTGGTCCCATCGGCGGTCGTGCCGATGAAGCAGCCGAGGACCGTGTCTCCTCCAGAAGTCTGCAAAGTAATAGCCGTGCCCGCGCAGTTGTTGATCGCGAGCGCCTGAATTGTGGAACCGCCGGCGGCCACCGTCAGCACAGTCTGCGTCGTGCTCAGAGCCGTGCCGTCGATGTCGATGAGCGGCGTCCCGGTGTAGCCGGTCTGGCCCTGCGCCGAGCCCTCCGACGTGCCGTCGATCGTGACCGCGTGAGTGATCGTGGGCAACGGAGAGGCCAGCTTGATGGTCTGGACCCCGGTCGCCGCGATGTCGAAATCAATGACCTGCGTTCCCGACGTCGCATTGACCTGGGTGATGCAGTATCGCAGGTCGCCGCTGTTTCCTGACCCTGCGCCCGTGTCTCCGATGCTGTTCACCGTCCAGGTCGTCGTGAGCAGTTCTCTGCGTTCAAGAGTCTCGAGCATCAACCGATTCTTCCCGCGCCGACGGCTCGCCGGACGTGAACGCCGCATCGTACCGAAGTTGCGATGAACCATGGGAGTGCCTCGCGTGTTCCTATCCCTCTGGTTTAGGGCGACTCTCGCTGTCGCGAACCCAGAATATCGATTCTGGAGCAGATGATTGCAACCGGGAATCAATGATAGTTAAAAGAAGAGACAGGGAGAATATAGGCAAAATGGTCGTTTGCGAATATAACGACCGTAGCTTCCCGCATACCACAGAAAAATTCAACGGTGCACTTTTTTTGCGAAAGCCCAGCAAAGCGTGGGCAATGTTCAGGTCATTTAGGCACCACCAGCGCCTTCAGGTCATCGACGACCAGGTAATGGCCGTGGTCCGACGAGACGATCACCACCGATTCGTCCCAGTTGCTATGTGTCTCGACCCAGCGGACCACGGTACGCACGGCTTCCTCGCCGCTGAAGATGGCGCCGATGGCGTTGTCGAGGTTGTTGGCGTGAAGCGCGAAGTCGACGTCGCCTGCTTCGACGAAGAGAATGAAGGGTTGGCCCGGACGCGCGGAGAGAACGTCGAGCGCGGCGTCGGTCATCTGGGCCAGGGTGGGCTGAGCATTCAGGTCGGAGGGCATGTAGGCTTCCGCGGCCGCCGGCATGCCTTTGCGGTTCAGGCTGGGCGCGGGATCGTATCGGCCGTCGGACGTGCGGAACGGGAGGTGATCGAATGTTTCGGCGCCGAAGAAGCCGAACAGGCGGGCACCGGTTTGCGCGGCCTCGGCCGAGGCCTTGATGAGTGCTTGGCCGCCATTCGATGCGGAATCCGTCTGCACGCAAACGTACTTGCCGCCGTTCTTGACGTCGATGGCCGTCCGATCGGCGTCTGTGAGGTAGAGATTGCCGGGAACGGCGTTCTGGCCTTGAGCTTTGAGATCGGAATCTCTGGCCTTGATGCCATAACCCGTGCCGATCACGACATCCAGGCCGGGGTAGAGCCGACCTTGCCGCGCCTGCTGGATGATTCCGGGAAGTCCGAGCATGGCCCGGGCAATGTCCTGGTAGTCGTCGCGCTCGACGTTCTGAGCGTACATGCCGGCCGGCGAGGCATGGCAAAACGGCACACTGGTCACCGTGCCGACCTTCCATCCCTGATCCTGAAGCTCGTGGAAAAGGGTCGGCACCAGGCGGCTGTTGTCGTCGACATTGAGCCCGCTATTGTACGACTTGACACCACTTACCAGCTCGGCGGCACTCTGCGACGAATCGGTATACGCGTGCATGACCCTGCCGACGGCCTGGACTCCGGCCCGATCGAGCTTGTTCGCCGATTGCCCCTTGAAATAACCGGGGGCCTCGTGCGCCAGAAGACCGGGCGTCCAGGGATTGGGGCCGGCGAGCTGGACATCGTAGCCTCCACTCAGGCTGCTGGATGGAATCGTCACGAGCTGCCGGTCCACGTCCCGCGTGCTCTGGTCGCGCGTGGGGCTGGTGACGACGAAGCCGTACTGGGCTGATCCATCCGCGGTGTAATCCTGATAGAAGAGGCCCGAACCTTTCCCCTCGGTGTAAATCTTCCCCGAGCGGACAACGGCCGCGGCCTGGGTCGTGGGCCAGTCGAGCCCGTCGAACCAGATAATGAACACGTATTTGGCTCCTCGCGCGATCGCGTCCTTCTGCACCCGGTAGAGATCGCTCTGGTCGGCATAGACGGCTTCCGGGTTGAGGGTATTCGCGGGCAACACACCGTACGCCGCCTTGATTTTCTCTGCGTCACGATACCGGCTGTTCTTCCCCATCACCGAGCCAAGATCCGCCTTGCGACCGTAGATATAGACCCCCACCATCCGGTTCGTGTGGCTCATGTGGTTGGAGAAGACGCTGCCCGGTCCTTGCGAGCCGAAGTGGTAAACCCGGGGCTTCTTCTCGCTGGCCGACTGGACATACTGCGTCTGGAGAGCCTTGAGCACATCAGCGGCCTCGACTGCGGGCGGGGCCTGCGCGGTGAGCTTGACCGGCCAGCTCAGGGCGGCCAGAACGGCCAAGAGCCAGATCATCCCCGTGCGAGAGCTCATGCCTCTGTCGCGCAAGAAACCGTGGACCAGGCCGGCGAGGACAGTCAGGTAAAACATCCCAGAGTAACCCTTCTCTTGTGGGCGAGACAAACGTGCGAAACGACTGACGCCAGAACGAAGGCGTGGGGCAGGGCAGGCAGCGTCTCGGCCCGCGGCACCAGACTCATAGTATGCTGCCTTAATGAGTAGGATTCTTCAAGAAACGGCGAAGAATTCGGTCAACCACCCGCTTCAATGGCCGATCCCGCTGGCAGCCTGCGAGGGCTGTACGGATCGGGTAGAATGACATTATGCCGGTGCGCCGCTCAAGTTCATGGAGCGATCGTCAACCCGGCAACGAGTGGAGGTGGTCTGGTGTATCGCGACGTTCTGGCGATCGTCCTGGCCGGAGGCCGGGGATCGCGCCTCGAGCCGCTGACCCGGGACCGGGCGAAGCCGGCGGTTCCGTTCGGCGGGATCTATCGCATCATCGACTTCACGCTCTCGAATTGCATCAACTCCGACATGCGCAAGATCCTGGTGCTGACCCAGTACAAGGCCACCAGCCTGAACCGCCACCTCGACCAGGGATGGAAGTTCCTCTGCCGTGAGCTGGGCGAGTACATCGAGGTGATTCCCCCGCAGCAGCGCATCGCCGAGATGTGGTACCAGGGAACCGCCGACGCGATCTACCAGAACGTTTACACGATCGAGAAGGCCTCGCCTCGCGACACGATGATTCTTGCGGGCGATCATATTTACAAGATGAATTACGCGAGAATGATCGACTTCCACCGGGACAACCGCGCCGACCTGACCGTCGCCTGCCTGCCGGTCCCCCAGGCGGTGGCCCGGGAATTCGGTGTGCTGGGCATGGACAGCGGAGGGCGAATCACCAGCTTCCTCGAGAAACCCGCCGACCCGCCGCAAGTCCCCGGTATCCCAGGCATCTCGCTTGCGTCCATGGGAATTTATGTGTTCAACACAGACGTCATGTACGAGCAACTCTTTCAGGATGCCGCCAATAAAGAGCTGAGCAGCCACGATTTCGGCAAGGATATCATCCCCGCCATGCTGGCGGCGGGTATGCGGATCTTCGCCTACCCGTTTCGCGATGAGAACCGCAAGACGGCCGCTTACTGGCGCGACGTGGGCACTCTGGACGCTTATTATCAAGCGACAATGGATCTGATCGCGATCGATCCGATCTTGAACCTCTATGATCAGGACTGGCCAATTCACACCTTTCAACCGCCCTATCCGCCACCCAAATTCGTACACACCGACCCCGATCGTCGCGGTGCGGCGTTCAATTCCATCGTCTGCCAGGGGGCCATCGTTTCGGGCGGACAGGTCTACCGCAGCATCATCTCGCCAGGTGTGCGAGTCAACAGCTATGCACTGGTGGAAGACTCCATCCTACTGGACGACGTGGAGGTCGGCCGCCATGCCCGCATCCGCCGCGCCATCCTCGATAAGGAGGTGAAGGTCCCCGCGGGCTTCGAGATCGGCTGGAACCGCGAACTCGACCGCGCTCGGGGTCTGACCCTCACGGCCGAAGGCCTCACTGTCGTCGCCAAGGGAGAAGATCTGGAGCGATTCGTGTAGGCACCACCAGAAGAAGCTCGAACCAATCTCGAGAGTTTTGAAGGTCGAGCCGTCCAATACGACGCTGTATGCTTGGGCCTCCTCAGGTCTGAAGTTCGGCAAGCTCGCCCGTGCTGTCGCCGAACTGTGGGACGGGGAGCCCCACTCGCTTGAGCATGGAAACATAAAGGTTGGTCAGCGGCGTCTCGTCGGGGACGCGAATGTGCCGGCCTGACTTGACAGTTCCGTTTGCCTTCCCGGCCAGCAAGATGGGCAGGTGGTCATGGGAATGCGAGTTGCCGTCGCTGATGCCGCTACCGTAGACGATCATGGAATGATCGAGCAGCGTTCCTTCTCCTTCCGGAATCGATTTGAGCTTGTGGAGCAAGTATGCCAGGTGTGCGACATGGAACCGGTTGACCTTCTGGATCTTGTCGAGCTTGGCCTCATCGCCCCCGTGGTGTGAGAGGTCGTGATGGCCGTCGGGGACGCCAATACTCTGGTAGCTGCGATTGCTGCCGTCGTTGGCGAAGACGAAGGTCGCGATCCGAGTCAGGTCGCACTGAAACGCGAGCACAAGCAGGTCGGCCATCAGCCTCAGGTGCTCTTGATGATCGGCCGGGATGCCCAGCGGCCGCGACAGTTTGGCGCCGTGAAGCTCGATGGCCGGTCGTGCCCGATCAATTCGCTGTTCGATCTCGCGGACGCCGGTGAGGTACTCATCGAGCTTGCGGCGGTCGGCTGTGCCGAGGGAGCGCTCGAGTTGCCGGGCCTCGCCGCCTATAAAATCAAGAATGCTCTTGCGCCGGCGATCGGCGCAGGCGCGGTCCTCGGCGCGAGAGCCCGTTGCCGGCTCCCCGAAAAGGCGATCGAAGACCAGCCTCGGATTGATCTCCTTGGCGACGGGCGTCGATTCGCCTTGCCACGAGAGGTTGGACTGATACGCACAGCTATATCCGTGATCGCACTCACCGCCGTTCCTGCCGCCCTCACAGCCGATCTCGAGCGATGGTAATCGCGTCGACTTGCCGATGGAACGGGCCGCCAGCTTGGTCAACCGAGAGCCCCGCGCAGAGATCTGCGCCGTCGGTCTTGCGAGGATGTCGGCCGGTCAAGAAGCTGGCCATGGCGCGCGCATGATCTCCCCCGCCGTCGCCGAGAGCCCGGGCCGGATTGAGCGTCAGACCGCTCACGACGATCAGATCCTCCTTCACCTCGCGGAGCGGAGCGAGGATTGCCGGCAGATCGAACTGCGCCCGGTCGTCCGCGGCGTCCATTCCGAGATGCGAACGCCGTTGGGCACGTAAACGAAGGCCATGCGCAAGGGGTGCCTGCTCCGGTCGACCGCCCCGGCGAGTGACCGCCCAGCCCCCATTGCCTCCAGCCAGGGCAACGCCAAGGATGCGCCGATCCCGCGCAAGACTGTACGCCGCGAGATTCGCCTCAACTTGCTCATGGATTTCCCCGCGAGGTCGTATGACCAAGAAATGGATCACTCTGCACCACGGCGAGGATGAGGGCCGAGAATCTGTAGTTTTCCCCGGCAAGACCCGCCACGATCTGGTCCACTGCGCGCCGGTCCGACTGTTCCAGGCCACGGCCGAGTGCATAGGTCAGCATCTTCCTCGGCGAGGCAACGAGCGAACGCGCGCTGCCTGCGACCGCAGCGCGGCTTTCAGTTCGGCCACGCCACGAAACGCACGACCGCCCGGCAACCGACCCGAGGGATCGATGGGCTGACCGTCGTCATGGGCTCGCCAGGCCCCGATGGCGTCAAAGTTCTCCAGGCCAAATCCGAGTGGGTCCATCCGCCGATGGCACGACGCGCACGACGGGTCATTCCGATGCCTCTCCATCCGCTGCCGCAATGTGCCGCTGGCCGACTCGCCTTGTCCTTCCTTGAGAGCCTCCACCCCCGAGGGAGGAGGTGCCGGAGGGGCACCCAGAATGTTCTCCAGGATCCATTTCCCTCGCTTCACGGGCGACGTCCGGGTCGGGTTCGACGTCGCCGTCAGGACACTCGCCAGCGTCAGCACACCGCCCCGCGCGGTGCCGGAGACAGAAACCCGGCGAAACTGTTCGCCCACGATATCGGGGATGCCATAGTGGCGGGCAAGCCGTTCGTTGACAAACGTGAAATCGGCATCCAGGAAGTCACGGACATCGCGATCCTCTTCCTGGATCGTCGCAAAGAAGAGCCTTGTCTCCTCGAGCATCGCCGACCTCAGCGCTTCATCGAATGCCGGAAATCGGGTCCGATCGGGCGCGAAGTCCTTGAGCCTGCGGGTTTGAAGCCACTGGGCGGCGAAATTCTCGGCGAGCGCCTGCGATCTGGGGTCCCTCAACATGCGCACAACCTGCGACCGGAGAGTCTCGGCCTGGTGAAGCGTACCTTGCACACTCAAACGGAAAAGCTCCTCGTCGGGCATGCTGCTCCAGAGGAAGTAGGAGAGCCGCGTTGCCAGGTCGAAATCGTTTGCGGGCAGCGTGAAACCCGTCTGAAGGGAGTCATCGATCATGGCGGCCCGAAAGAGAAACTGGGGCGAGGCGAGCACAGTCCGCAGACCGAGCGCGATCGACGCCTCGGGACTCTCTCCATCCTTCTCGGCCGACAAAACGATCCCCAGCAACCGAGTCAGCTCCTCGTGGGTGGCTGGCCGGCGGAACGCGCGATCGGCAAAACCCCGGAGGATGTCGTACACGTGCTGTTGCCTCTTCAGTTCGGGATCCTCGAGGATCGGCGTGTCCCGGAAAACCTTGTCGAGGCGAGCCGCTCGCACCGGTGGCCTGTACTTCCGGAATGCCAGTGGGAACGTGTCGGCTGGCGGCTCGAGGATGCGCTCGCGGGCCACCGGCTCTTGCATGGCAGCGCCAATCACCTTGTCCGCGGCAGACAGATACATTTCCACAAGAATTGTGGATGTCGATAGCACTTCGCCGATATTATCGAACCCGTAGCCGATGTCGTCCGACGGAAAATCGTCGCCGGGGCGGATGTCGATCCCGATCAAGTCCCGGATCGTATTGTTGTACTCGGCTCGATTGAGGCGGCGCAAGGTGACACTTGCCGATGACCGCCGGTCCCCCGCGATCGTGAAATCAAGCCATGCGTTGATCGTCTCCAGCTCATCCTCGCCGGGCTGTGGCTCGCCCTCGGGCGGCATGCTCTGGGATTCCAGGTTGTCGGCCACACGGAGCAAGAGCAGCCGGCGCTCTGTGTCGGGAACCTTGTCGCTCAGATTTTCGAGCACGACTCTTCCCTTGGCTGCCACGCTGTCGTGACAGTTCAGGCAGTATTTCTCGAGCAGGGGCACAATGTCGCTCGAATAAACCGGCACGCTTCGACTGGCCGCGATCGCGATTGACGGAAGTTCCGGCGATACGGGTCCTCGCGGCTCGGGCGCGTGGACGCGAGTGCTGCCTTCGCCGTTAGAAATCTGCCCGCCTTCCCGCGTGTCACATCCCACACAGACAGCCAGGACAAAAATTTCAATACAATACTTTATCAATCGGCGATTCATGGAATTTTCAGGGAGTGAGGCGGGACGACGGAAAGTCCTCGAGGGGCGAAGTTCCGCCCCTCGAAGTGTTCGTTGACAGTCCGGATGCTCGATCAATACTGATCGGCGCTGATGATCTCACCGCCGGCACGGGTAACCAGCGCGGCGATGAGCGGCACCGAGGCGACGTCTTTCAAGAAGTGCACCGAACCGTCCACGAACAGGGCGTTGGAGCCTCCGGTATGGAACGAGTAAATCTCGTTGTTGCTGGTGCAGTTGATCATGCAAGTTCCGCCGCGAATTCCATTTTGCCTGCCCTGGGCACCGGCAAGGCTGGAATACGTGAAGTTGTCGGCCCAGGCGCCGCCACCACTGCTCACTGGCTCGATGATGCCATCAACCGGCAGGCCATCGACTTCCGACAGATAAATCTGTCTGAAGCCGTTGTAGCCGATCGGCTTGGATCCGCATTCCGAGACCATCATCGTGTTCGATGTGCCGTCGGTGATCGACGCCAGCCGGATCTTCCCCGTGATCTGAGTGCCGGTGATCGTCCCCGAATCCTTGCCCTCGCCGACTGCGGCGATGTAGCCGGCCGACATTCCGGCGGCCTGGAGCGCCGTGTTGTGCAGCCCGGGAATCGGGAAATAATCGGTCCGGCCCCAGGTCTGGAGCGGAGGTGGATTGAGATTCTGGACGTTGCCAGCCGGCGCCGGTGCGCCGGGTGTGCAAACATCGCCGCCGCCATCACCATAGGGTCCCCAGAACGTGTTGAAGTAATTGATCGTGGACGGACCCGGTGAAGACGGGCAGATCAATGTGCTAATCGCGGTGGAGTACACCGAGTTGAAACCCGAGTGAGTTGCTCCACTTCCGGTGCACGGCGGGATATTGGCCGTGTCGGACGACGCCTGGCTCAGGTTGATCTGATTGTAAATGATCGATTGCTCCATGTAGGGCAAGATCATCGTCAGATATGAGGCCGCGACGTTGGGGATGGCCGCCTGGGCATCAGCGTTCAAATCGGGCGTCGTGAGCAGTAGGGCCTTGGGCGGGAGGTACGTGTACGTACTCTCGAAATTCAAGGTTGCCAGCCCGATTTGCTTGAGGTTATTGATGCACTGGGCGCGCCGCGCCGCCTCACGCGCGGACTGCACCGCGGGCAACAGGAGCGAGATCAGCACGGCGATGATCGCGATGACCACCAGGAGTTCGATCAGCGTGAATCCGGCCGACCGTCTCGATGTTGTAGAAAGTCGATTCATGTGGAATCCTCCAAAAAACGATCCCGAAACCCTTCGTTCGTTCATCCAGAACCACGGGGTACAACCAGGAGAGTTGTTTCCGCCATTCAGTCGGTCAAATCAAAGTCAAGCGATCGATTCGAGCCCGGTTTGACTTCCGCGTGCAGCAAGGGCTTGCCGAGGTTGAAGTACCGTCCTTTGAGCTTGTCCGGGCCCGATCGCACACGACTTCGCTTCACGAGGTTTGTCTTGCTCTTGGTCTTCACCGGAACCACTCCATCACCGGCCATGTCCTTCCACTCCACAAGCACGGCATAGTTCCCGGGCGGACACCCGTAACCCACTCCGTCGCAAGCGAGATCAAAGTAGCCGCCACCGTTGACAATACTGCTGGGAACAGGCTGGCCTGGGGCCGCCGGCCCTCCCTCGCGATGGAAGTAGACAACCGCCCCGGAAGCGGGCTCGCCTTTGTAGAGCACCTTGCCCGAGACCGGATAGTACCCCGCGGGGCTGCCACATCCCGACGAGGATACAGACAGCATCACCACGGCCATGGTCATGGTGCATTGTTTGATCATACTTGATCGCTCCTTTCCTTTTTCCGCACCAGCTTCCTCTCAAGACCTCGCGTGTGGAGGCGTAAGGGCACGTCTTGATGCACAATGCATACCAAAATGCTTACAAGATTATCATGTGAAAGCGCCGCAAGAACTTACGGCAAAGTGGATGTACCGGACCGGTACCGACCCGGACCTGGGTTCGTGCGGATTGCCATACCCGGGCCGCAATTTGCAAGGCCCGCGTGTTCGACGGTGCAGAAAGCCATGCGCGCACCGAGAGTTTGCCCCGCGCGCGGGCCAACGTAGGGCACGAGCTTGCCGGCAAGGTCCGGTCGCTCACGGGCTCCTGAAGGTCTTGGCGTGCAACACTCAGGGCTGCAGGGCGCGCTTGGGCCCGATTACCAGCCGCCGCCGCCGGTCAAGAAAAGGCGAATGAAGAGGTCGTGCTCAGAATGGGAATGCAAGTTCTGTGAACTGAGCATGCAGAGCCCCCTGTCAAGACGATGAACTCGTCCGGTCATCTTCGGAATGGTATCCATCGGCATGTCGAAGCGTCAATCAAAATCGCCGCTCGATTCCGAGTGAATCGACGTCTTCCGCGGCCGGCCAGCCGTCATGGCCTTGAACGTCGAAAATGCCCACGATCGCTGACTTCAGTCCATTCCGGAACCGGCCAGGGTTCTTGCGGTTTCTCCATCGTCGTCGACGACGTGGGGAATGCGCGTTCCACCGTCAATTTCGCGGCGCTCATCGACATTGGGACCGATCAGCCGGACGGTGATCGGAGCCTGTCGCAGCCCGCCGGTCTGGCGGCAGTCGTTGGCGAGGCGGTCAAGCTGGGATCGGGACGACTCCGCTTCAGTGTACCCGGCGATCAACTC
This sequence comes from uncultured Planctomycetaceae bacterium, assembly GCA_963797295.1. Classification (GTDB taxonomy): domain Bacteria; phylum Planctomycetota; class Planctomycetia; order Isosphaerales; family Isosphaeraceae; genus Aquisphaera. The sequence continues at coordinate 96,404 of CAWCPP010000040.1, read as the reverse complement.
CTGAACCCCGAGAGCCTGCACGGCTCGGAGTACGGCTGTGCGCGGATTGTCGCTCAGGAGGACGGCCGTCTTGAGGGGTTTGCCCACCAGCTCGGCCCGGTTCACGACGGCCGTCATAAGCCTCTGGTCCTCGAGACCCAGCAGCGGTTCCGGAGCGGATGTTCGCCCCGACACGGTGATGATCTCCGTGTGCTCCGGATCACCGTAGCGCCCCGCGAGGGCGGGCGGGTGGGCTGTCAGGACCACGACTTCGGTCGTATCGGGGTTGGTTTCGACCAGGCAGGTATCGAGCATCTTGAGGTCGTCGGCTGAACTGACCACGACGAGCTTGCGGCAGGTAAGCTCCAGTCCGAGCGCTTCGGGTGTCAGTTGCTCGACCGACTCGCCTCGGAATTGATCCAGGTACTTGTGATGAAGATCGCGCTCATTCTCGGTCAGGTGCCGGTTGCGATAGCGTTCCGTCGCGGCGAAAGCGGTGAGGAAGGTTGCCGTGAACGCCAGACCCGAAACCGTTGCGATCGTCTTGGTCATCAAGTTAGCCAGCGCCGCGGCCAGCAGCACCAGGAATATCAGAGCCAGCCCGAGAGGTGCTTCGCGACGGCCGATTCGAACGTTCAAGGGCACGCGATAACCGCGGTAACGATCCGGTTCCGTGAAACGGAGCATCAACATGGAAAGGCACTTGAAAACCAGGCTCCAGACGACGCCGAACGCGTAAGCCTCACCCAGAACGATGACGTCGCCGCCGCTCAGGATGATCGTGGCGATCTGCAAACCGGCGATCAACGTCAGAAGCCGCCATGTTGTGCCGAACTTCCTGTGAGGATTCTGGAACCAATCCGGCAAGACGCCATCGTCGGTCACCCGGTTGAGCACGCCGTTGGCTCCCACGATCGACGTGTTAACCGCGCCGGCCAGGATCAGAAAGCCGACCACGACCACCAGAGCGTTCAGCGCCAACCTGGCCCAGTGCGGCCCCACCACATGCATCGCCAGCCCGGAAATCAGGTTCTCTTGAAAGTTGGGCCGGATGTCGTCGGGGATGATCATCACGGCGAAGAAACTGATGAGCCCAGTGAGCAGCATGCTGTACACGAAGACGATGAAGGCGGCCCACTGAAAGTTTCTCAGCTTGGGTGCCTTGACCTCGCGGTAAACCTGAGCCAGCGTCTCTTCACCGCTCATCGCCAGGATCGAATGGCCGAAAGCGATCAGTAGGCCGAGTGCGCCAACCCAGCTCATCCAGTGCACGCGATCCGGACGTAACTCCTCGCCAACCGGTGTCGCCGCGATCCAGCCGATGGGATCGTTCTGCTGCTTGGTGACTTCATTCATTTCGGGCTTGCCGTCACGATCCACCTTCTTGCCTAGCTCGGGCTCCCAGGCAGGAAGCTTCCGGGTTTCGGGTCGAACCACGAGAGTCACCGCGCACCAGGCGATCATCACGACAGCCATGAGCGTTGTCGCACGCATGATGTTGAGCGCCTTGGCACTCGAGGTGGGAATGCCTCGGATGTTGGCCTGGAAGAAGTAGACCACCACTGCCACGGCCACGCCGCTGGCACCCAATCGCTCGTTGACGGTGAAGTGAAACTGGAAGTGCCTGAGCAGTGAGTTGATGAGCTTGACCAGGTAATGTCCGGCCGATACCGCGCTGATCGGCCCGGTCAGGATGTAGTCGAACATCAGGGCCGAGACCGAAATCTTGGCCATGCGATGCCCCATGGCTTCCTTGACGACCCGATAGACGCCGCCCCGAACGAACATCGAACAGCTCTCGATGTAGACACTGCGGATGCCGTAGCTGAAGAACATGACCGCCAGAATGAACCAGGGCGCGGCTCTACCGATCTGCGCCTCGACGATCCCACCGATGTAATAGGCCGTGCTCGCCAGATCGCACAGCACCACGGCCGCCGTGGCCCAGATGCCGATGAACGCGAACATCACGCTGGAAAGCACGATCGCCCGCTCGGGACCGCGGGGCGGATGAAGTGGTACGGGGACTTCGTCACCACTCGAGGACGGAACCATAGCGGCGTCATGACGATAGACTTCGGGAGGCATCGCGAGTCTCGACCTGGCTCAAGCTTTTCATGATCGGATGGCATCGACGGGCCGACAGACGGCCCGGCTCGGCTCGGCGGGCCACCAACTTCATCGCATGCTGCCTTTTTCTGTGCGAATGCCATGCCCGAAAAAAAGAAGCTGGCGTCACCGGACGGCTTCACCGATCCGTCGGTAGCAAGATTGCCGGGGCAGGCGGTTCATCACGCCATTGTGGCGCCCCCCTTGACTGGCCCATTGATGGTGCCGTGAGATGAGGACAGATTCTCCCTGATCCACAAGATCGACTGCCTGAACCACACCTCGGATGAACTGCGCATCCGCTGTCCGCTCGCTTCAAAGGCCGTGATGGTCCTTTGGCCCGAACCTCGTTCAAGTAACGCGAATCGAAAAAAGGGGGTCTTCATGCACTTCTTGATCGGTTCGGCCTTGCTCGCGGCCATCGCAATTGCTGCGGAGCCCGCGACCGCATCGGGACGGCGATTGGAATTCACGGTGACCCCAGCCGCCACGGGCCGGCAACTTGTGCGGCTGTCGCTGCCGCTCCCGCCAGGCTTTCTGCCGGAAGGACATCGTCTGACATTGTCGGACGGGCATCACCAAACTGTGGCCGCCGTACGTGTACTCACGTGGCATCCCACCACGGCGCAAGCAGTCCGCTCGGCCCGTCGTGCCCTGGTCACGTTTCCACATGCATTTGCGAATGGTGATCCGGTCTCGTTCGTCGCCGAGCCGGAATCAGCCGTCGCGACCCGGCTTGAGCCGCTTCTGGTCCAGGTCAAGTTCGATGGCTCGGCCATTTCCATTTCCTATCAAGGCGGGCCGAGCCTGACCGCGCGGCTGCTGGCACCTGCCCGGGTCGCGGACATGCCGCCGACTGTCGAGACTGTCGAATCGAACGCGTTCTTCTTCTGGCAGCGGTTCCACCTGGCCGACGCGCACTGGCCGCGCGTGATCGAGGTTCGCGCCGACGCGCTGGGACAAGTGGTCCTGGTCGCGCACCTTCAGCGCAACCTTCCGGGCGATGCCTACACCCCGGATCTGGGCTGGCGGATTGAATCGACCGCCGCCCCCGGCCGGTTCCATCCCGGCCGCCACGATTTCGCGGCAGGCGCCGCCTCGAAGTTCGCCTTCGACCACGATCGCTTCCGAATTGACCACCCGGCCGCGGCCCTCAAACAGCGCGGGTATGTCGAGGTCCGGCCGGGCACAGCCGGCGGCTTCGACTATCGCTATCTTCGCTGCACCGCTGGCGAGAAGGTGCCCATGCAACAGGCCGCCTGGCGGAAAGCCGAGGCGGTCATCGCGCCCACGGCGATCGCTCCGCTGACCGCGAGCCTGGAGTCTGCTCACAACGTTCAAATTGATGGGCGACTCTGGGATGCACTCTACGACACCGGGCCACCGATCGACCTTTCCAGACAACCCGAGCTCGCCGCTCTGATGCACTATCACCACGAGGCGATCGTCCGTGCGGCGGCCCGTGGTGATGATTGGGGCAATGTCACCGGCTACAGCGCTGGCCGTGACTCCGGCCCGGCGTTCGGCATGAACCGCCTCAACCACTGCCCGGCCATCTTCGAGGAGGCCCGGCGCAGCGGCGACCGCCGTCTCCGCGATGCGGCCGTGAACTGGTGCGATAACTTCCACGACCTTTCAATCTGGTGGGGACCGGAGCGCACCGGCGGCACGCGCTACAATAATCTCCTGGCCATGAACGGCAAACCACCAGACAGCGACCGCCATTTCATGTGGCGGTCGAACACGGCCGTCGACTTCTGCACCAAGGGCTATAGCGCGTTTCTGCTCGCCTACGAGCAAACCGGCGATCCCCGGATGCGCAAAGCGCTCGATGCCCAGGTAAACTACGCCAGCCAATACGTTCACACTGACCGCGGCGAAGCCCGCAATATCGGCGATGTGGACGATTTTCTTCGGCTCTACCGGTGCACCGGCGAGCGGCGTTACCTCGATGAAGCGCTGCGGCTGTTCCGGGAATTGCGGCCTAAGTTGTCGACCGGCCTACTCTTCAGCCAGAGTGGCCACCCTCTCGAAGCGCACCCGCCATTCATCAACGATGACGACACCGGCTACCGGCATCCCTTCGCCAAGCCCTACATCATCGGCTACGCCCTTCTGGGACTTCCCCGGCTGGCCAGACTCGAGGCGAACGAGCCGCAATTGCGCGGCGTGGTTCAAGCTGTCGCCGACTTCATGGCCGCCAGCCAGGACCCGGCCGGCGGCTGGCGTTACCCGCACCCGCGCTCGAGCTCGCTCATCCTGGACCAGGCCATCGAACACGCCTGGCAGCTCGCCGTGGCCGACACCCTGCTGGGCCCCCAGCCCGAGCACCTCGACGCAATCGAGAGAGTCCTTCGCCAGCGGTACCACGGCTGGAAACAGACCGGCCAGATCCCTTCCGGCGTGGCCGCCTGGGAGCTCGTCACGGGCAAGGTCAGGAATCCGGCGGATCTCGAACGAATTTACCAACATCCCGAAGATCGCGACCCCGCGCGATTACAAGGAAGGCACACTCTCGTTCGGCTCTTCTTCGCCGGAAGGCCTGGTCTACTTCCCCGGGGTGCTGGCCTTTTACCTCAAACACCGACCTCCGTCGCGGCTTCTGGAGCCTCCCAGACCGGACGAGCCCTTGGGGGAGTTGCTGGCCGGCCTGAAGCGGAGCCGTAAGTGAAGGTGACTCTGGAAGCGGAAATCGACTCCTCCCAGAATCATCCAACCGTCTGCTCTGAATAGAACGGTTCCCTTTGGGCTTTCCCCTTACCCGCCCATAAGGCCACGGCTTGGAGCTGACCTCGGATTATGAAAAGAAACACACAATCTTGGAATGCTGTTGACATTCACGCATCATCTCGATATGAGTCGTACTGGAGAGAAGGAGTTCGGGACGAAGAAACACGAATAACGACATATTCATGTCTTTATTCGTGTCATGCAGATCCTTTCTGAAGCTGCCCCGGCGGCGCCGCCAGTCAGTACAAAGCTGCTTCGGTGCCAGCACAAGTCAGCGATCCTTGCGAGGGAGGAGAACAGCAATGAGACACCTGGCGTGGGGAGCGCTTGTGATCGCGGCCCTATTGCCCTCCAGTCGGGGTCAGGTGGCGCGAGCAGGCACCGTGGCTGTCACCTTCGACGAGCCGCAGCTCGTCAACAACGATCCGCTATTGAATTTCTACAACGACGGAGAGACGTACCGGGGAATCGGCCCCGGACCTGACTACGGTGTCTCGTTCACGTTAAATGCCCGGGTCTTCACCCAGACGAGCAGCCTGATAGGAAGCTTCACCAAGCCTGGGATCATGGAACTCTACAGCGATACAGCGCGGGAGGGCGAAGCAATTTCCGCCACGATGGATGTCGCTGGCGGAATCGTCTCAAGCATGAGGTTCGATTACGCGGCGATCGACGCTCCCGGGGATCTGAAGATCTACAGTGGCCTTGACGCGATGGGGACTGTCTTGGCCGACCTCAAACTGCCGGTCACCTCGCCAATCACCGGACCCGGCACATTCGTCACGGACGTGATCACGTTTTCCGGCATTGGCCATTCCATCGTCTTCGATGGCGGCAACAAGCAGCTCGCGTTCGATGATCTGAGTCTGCTCACTGTACCCGAGCCACAGTCCTGGCGCCTTCTGGCGACTGGGTCTGGGTTGTTTCCAGTGGCGTACCTGCGGCGCCGTTCTCGCATGTCGCCCAAACGGTGCAAGCTGGCCTGAGCCACAACCAGCAGCCCCCCATACGGACAGAGAATGCCCCGGAGCCGTCATTCGCGCCGGGGTGGGTCGAGACTCATTCTGTCGGTTCTCGCTGATCGCTGCCGGCCTCGGAGTGCTCCAGGCCGTCCCCAACCCGTGCGCGCGAACATGGGATGGTCGGAGAAGGGTCCACCTCTGCACCGATGGTACCCCGTTTCCAAATCGCCTGATCTTAATATGAAGCATTTCGTTGCAGCCCGGCGGAGATCGCCGAACCGTCTCGAGCAACGCTCCATCAACCGAACTGAACAACCACGGGAGGCCGAGCCATGTTGCACCTCTTCAGCCGTCACAGTCGCGCGCCTCGTTCCAGAACTCGACTCGCCCCGCCAAGGCGCTGCACCCCCAGGAGACCGCAAGCGGTCTGGGAACCCCTGGAGGCACGGACGTTGCTAGCCACGCTCGATATCAGTGCCACCGGCGCGCTCACCTACACGGCCGGAGCCGGCGAGACGAATCACCTCGTGATTGCGGTTACCCACCCGACCAACATGCCCCCGATGTACACCTTCACCGATGCCCCGGGGATCACAATTACCCTCACTACCGCCGCCATCAACGCGCACTGGACCTCCATTGCCGCAAACGAGGTGACCGGTCCCGACTTCCCGGTCAGCTCGATCGCCATAGACCTGAGCACGGGCAACGACTCGGTCATCGTGCAGGATGCCGACGCGCCTGTTGCCATGCAGTTCAGCAACGCGGCCGGCAACGTCGATACGGTCATCGTCGGTGGCGACCCGAGCAAGGGTACCCAGGCGATCACCGGGGCGGTATCGGTCACCAACCTCGACGGCGCCACGGCCCTGGTTGTGGACGACTCGGGCAACACCGCCAAGGCCGTGACCGTCTCGCTGTCCAGCACCAAGATCACGGGTCTCTTACCCGGCACCACCAGCTCCGGCCAGTCCAATCCGATTGACGTCTCGAAGACAAAGCTCAGCTCCGTCACCTACTACGAGGGCAAGGGTACCACCCTGACGATCGCGTCCACCGCCAAGGCCCCGGTGGCGACGACGATCAATACCGGTGTCGGGAGCACCAGCGTGAATACAACGGCGGTCCAGACCATTGCGGGACCACTCTCGATCAACGCCCGGGGGACCGACACACTCACACTGGGCGCCTCACCCTTCGGCGTACAGGACCTCCTCGGTAACGTGGCACTCCGGACCTCCTCGGGCGGCGCGATCGCCGTCCTCAACGTGGACGACTCGGCCGACACGACTGGACGGACCACGACGATCACCAGTACAACCGTCACGGGGTTGGCCCCGAATACCATCGATTACTCCGCCGCCGATCTTCTCGCCTTGAACGTCAAGGGGGGAGAGGGGGGCAACAGCTTCTCCGTCACGAGCCTACCCGACGCGATCGTCACGCTGAATACCGGGGCCGGCGCCACGATCGACCCCAACATCCCCAATCCCAATGCGGTGAGCGTTCAGAACACCACCGACCCGGCCAATGCCAACACTCTGATCGTCAACAGCCAAAGTTTGGATACGATCACTATGGCCAGCGGGACGTCGCTCAACGTGACGGGTTCCCTCAAGCTTCAGAGCGTTTCCAACTCGCTCACGATCAACACTCCCGGGACGGGCAACCTCGTCACGTTGACCAACAGCGGCGCCAGCACCGGCAGTATCAACGGCGGGATCCTGCTGGCCGGCGCCTCGGACTCGGCACGGGTCACGATCGATGACTCGGCCGATACGACAGCCCGGGTTGTGCTGGTCTCCGAGGGCGTGATCTCCGGCCTCCTGCCCGTCCCGGTCACCTACACACCGGCCGATGTTGCGTCACTCACCTTGATCGGCGCCGGACGGCTGGACACACTCAACATCAATGCCAACAAAGAGGGACCTGTCAATGTCGTGCCGCTGGCTGGCGTCGGCCTGGGAACGGTCACGATCGACTCGGCGCTGCCGCTGACTTATGAAAACATGGGGGCCGTGAACGTGACCAATGCGGCCGACTTGCCCCTGATCGTGGAGAGCAACACGGTCGTGACCACGACGGGCGATCTGCCCCTGGAGGGCAAGGCGTTCCCCTATCTCGTCGCCTCGTTCCTCGACACCGATGTGAACGCCCGGTCGAGCAACTTCACTGCGGCGATCAACTGGGGCGATGGCTCGCCCCTGACCCCCGGTTCGATCGGCTCGCGGGGGTTCGTCGGAGACTTTCCCCTCTTTGACGTGACGGCCAGTCATACCTTCACTCAGGACGGGACCTACAAGGTGAGCGTGACCATCACCGACCTGGGCACCGGAGCGGTGCCGTCAATCATCGGCGGGATCCCTGTGACAGTCACCGATCTGGGCAGCGAGCCGGCGCGAGTTGTCTCCGTGGCGCAGGTGAACCTGGTCTCCAACGGTGCCGTCTCCGCGCCGAACACCGATCCCAACCTGGTCGATCCATGGGGAATCGCCGCCGGTCCGACCGGGCCGCTCTGGGTGGGCGACCGCGGTGCTGGCGTCGCTTCGCGCTACAACGGATCTGGGATCCCGCAGTCCCCGGCTATAACCATCCCGTCGTCCTCGCCCACCGGGGTCGCCTTCAATCCCCATTCGGGGGCGCTGTCGAGCGTCTTCGATCTGGTGCCGGGCGATCTCACAACATCGGCCATGGTCTTGTTCGTCACCGAGGACGGCACGATCAGCGGCTGGAACCCGAAGGTATCCCCCACTGCGGCCACACTCAAGGTGGACAACTCGGCTACAGGAGCTGTCTACACCGGGCTGGCGGTGGCCGACAACAGCGGCAGTACGTTCCTCTACGCGGCCAACTTCCACTCCGGCTCGATCGAGGTCTACGACCAGAATTTCGCGCCAGCAGGCTCGTTCACCGACACCTCCCTGCCGAGTGGTTATGCGCCTTATAACGTAGCCAACATCGGTGGAAGACTGTACGTCAGCTTCGCCCTGCAGGACGCTACCGGGCACAACCCCGTGCCCGGCCTGGGCAACGGGTTCGTCGACATCTTCTCGCCGGGCGGGGTGCTGCTCCAGCGTCTGATCTCCAACGGTCCCTTGAACGAGCCCTGGGGCATCACGTTGGCCCCGGCGAATTTCGGTCAGTTCAGCGGCGACCTGCTGATCGCCAATCACGGCGACGGGGAGATCGAGGCCTTCAACCCGGCGACCGGGACACTGGTCGGCCCCTTCCTCACCGGCACGGGCCAAACACTGACCATCGACGGGCTGCACGGATTGGGCTTCGGCAACGGCAACGCGGCCGGGGCGACAAGCACGCTCTTCTTCACCGCGGGGCCGGCCAACGGGACCGAGGGGCTGCTGGGTAGCCTGACCCCCCAGGTTCTTACGAGCAGCCCGACGCCGGTGGTGAGCACGGCCAGCATCGATGATGCGGCGCTGAAGGCTTCGGTGGTGAATGTCTCGGCCGTCGAGGGGAACACCTTTACCGGTGTTGTCTCTAATTTCACCGACGACAATCCGTTCGCCAAGCCCGGCGATTTCACCGCCACCATCAATTGGGGTGATGGCCACACCTCGCCCGGTACTGTCCAGGCCGGTAATCCCCTCGGGTCTTTCATTGTGGTTGGAACGCACACCTACGTTGACGAGACCGGCTCTCCAGAGCATCCCACGCCCTTGGACATCTCGGTGACGATCAGGGAGAAGGACGGTGGCGCCAGGGTGGGGGCCGACGGCTTCGCCAACGTCGCCGATGCGCCCCTGTCCTCTGAGCCCCCACTGATCGACGGCCTCCCGCTCTTCACGCCCGGCATCCCGGCCATCACGACCGTCGAGGGCGCGAATCTGACCGGCAGATTGGTCAGCTTCGTTGATACCAACCCGCAGTCCCCCGTGGCAGTGGTCGACGGAATTCCCGTGGGGACCGACTTCGTCGCCAACGGTGTGGAGGGCACGGCCTCGATCGACTGGGGTGATGGCTCGGCCAGTCTGGGCCTCGTCGTTCCCTATGTCCTGAACGGGCATCAGGTTCCTGGCGTCTTCAGCATCACCGGCAGCCACACCTACCTGAAAGTCGGCCCCGCCGAGATCAAGATCACCGTAACCGACAGCGGCGGCAGGTCACTCAACCTGGTCGCCGACGTCCTGGTCGCCGAAGCGCCACTGACGGAGGTGGCCCCTGCGGCGTTGAGTGGCGTCGAAGGCCAGCCGCTGATCAATGTCACCGTGGCGACCTTTCACGACGCCAACCTTTTTGGGCTGCCGAGCGACTACAAGGCGAGCATCGATTGGGGCGACGGCACGAGTAGCTCGGGCAATATCGTCCCCAGCGCCGATGGGACTGTCGGCGATTTTGATGTGATCGGCTCACATAAGTACATTGAGGTGAGCCCCGACCAACTGAGCCTCACGGGCCTTCCTTATGTGATCACCCTGACGATCGACGACAGCGCCGGCGACGTCGGCGGCTACCAGTTGATCATCCCCGATTCCTCGGCATCGATTGTGGACGAGACCCTGGCGCCGGTGCCAGCGGTCATCACCTCGACCTTCACGGTGGGCCGACTCTTGAGCAACGTCGAGATCGGCCTGTTCACCGAGTCGAATCCGCCGGGGCCCGGTGCCACCCAGCCTGACACGCCCGGCGACTTTTCCGTACTCATCAACTGGGGCGACGGCAGCCCATTGGATGCTGTGACCGGGAGCGTGAGCATCGTGGGGGGCACCGCCGGCGCTACGATCTTCCGCGTCAACGGCAGCCACGTGTACACTGCGGCCCCTCCGACCCCTCCCGGCTTTTTTGTGGTCACGGCCACCGTCTTCGACGCCGATCCCTCTCACATCACGGTCGGGCAGCTCGACGTAAGTCTCGAGCACTCGATCACCGCCGAACCCGCCACGGCGAACCTTCCGGAGGGTGTGCCGGAGAGTGGTGAGGTGATCGCCACCGTCACCGACTCCAACCCCAAGGCCAAGGCTGGCGATTTCGGGGTGACGATCCAATCGGAGAACCCTGATATAACTGCCAGCCATCCCCAGGTCACTCTGATCGGCGGTGGAAACTCAGTTCCGACCGTGTTTGCAGTCACGGCCGACCTCGAGGGCAACGATCTGGAGCCAAGCGGCCCGGAACGGGACGGTGGGGGCCTCCTGGTCACGATCACGAACAACAGTGACGGTTACGCGGCGTCAGTCTCGAGCCAGGTCAACCTCTACGACCCGGTGTTGATCGACCCCGGCGTGAACGTCCAGGCCGTCGCGGGGACGTCGTTCCAGGGCAAGGTGGCATCCTTCTCGACGACCGACCTCCAGGCCACACCCGGTGAGTTCACCGCTGTCATCAACTGGGGCGACGGACAGTCGTCGAGCGGGACCATCGCCAAGAGCGGCACAGGCGCATTTCTTGTGCTGGGCAATCACACCTACGCCCAGCCCGGGACCTACGCCGTGAGCACGACCGTCAGCGACAACGAAGGGCAGTCCGTCTCGGACACCAGCACCGCTACCGTCTCTGCCCCGGCGATCGTCGCGCAGGGGGTGTCGATCGCCGCGATCCCGCGGAAGAAGTTCTCGGGCACTGTAGCAACCTTCATCAGCCCCATCCCGGCCACGACCAGCGAGTTCTACGCCATGATCAACTGGGGAGATGGGTCGGCATCCTCCGGCGTCATCATCGCCGGCGCCAACTCACCGGGCGCCACGGAGTTCTCCGTCTTCGGCTCACATACCTATTCGCGGCGAAAGCATGCCTCGGGCACTGTTACCATCGTCGAGAGCGTCGGCACCCAGACCATCGTTCCCATCGTGACCAGCGACCGGTCCGAACAACGCGGCAACGGCGTTCCCCGCACGGCCGTCAAGCGAAAACCCCACGCCACGACGCCGGGAATTGTACTTGGCTCAAGCCACCCGAAAGGACCGCAGGCAAAGTTCGAGACCAGAGGCTCGGTTCCAAAGGAGGCGGCGATCAAGTCCGGGATGCTGGCGGCCCGCACCCGGTTCCTGGAGGGACCGGTCCCCAGGCCCCGTTGACAGGAACTCGGATCGGGTGGGGGGGCGCCGACCTTGGGCTCCTCCGCCCGCCATCCGAGCCTCCAGAATCCGCCGCTCGTGGAGAACTGTCAGGGGTGACATTTATCCCATGAGCTCGTCGTCGGGTAAAATACTCCCAGCGGCTTGAACGAACTCGCCGCGGCGGTTCACGGCGCCTTGAAGATGTATCATGAAATCGATCACCGCAGCCAACTATCAGAAGCACCAGTCCTATCCTGCGATCGCGCGGGCCGTGCATGCCATCCTCGAGTCGAATCATGTCGTCGCACCCGTGGACGTTCTGCTGCACACGCAGCGGATCACCAAGCAACAGCTCGAGGACTGGCGTTTCGGCCGGATCCCTTACCTGGAACGCGTCTGCGTCGGTAATCTCTCCAAGCTCAGCACCATCCTCCGTATTCTCGACATGCATGCTCGAGCGATGGGCTTGAAGCCCTCGCAGACCGTGTATCACAAGTGGGGCCGCGGTGGAAAACACATCATCCTGCGCTTTTCCAAGAGCGGCGCACCGGCCCTCGAGGCCGCGTACTCGAGGCACTACGTGGCAAAAGCCCGGCCGGGCACGGAACAAACGGCGGCGGCGGACCTCGATGCCCCTCCTGATACCGCGCACGCAGAGACTCCCCAAACGGAGATCTAAAGCCTGGGAGAAGACGTGGTGCGACATCACCTTGGCCGATGTCCCGTCGATCCGGCTCCTGGGGCAATTTCAATCGCCAGACGGATACAGTGGTTGCTGGAGAGGGTCTGAAAGTCGAGTCCATCTCGTTTCCCAATCCCGAGGTCCTGAGCGATGGCAGACCGCAATGGCATTCCGTTTGAGCTCGACTTGCTCTCGTGGCTGGATGGTCCCGACCCCGAGACCTGGCCCAGGAGCCGCTACAGCGGTGCCGCGATGTATCAAGGTCAGATGATTCTTTCAACGATCGTGCTCTGGCCCCGGGGATTTCCGAATGCCGGACATACGTCTCTTGCCTTCGAATGGTACGATTCGGACCTCTCTCCCCCGAGAACCGCTCAGCGGCGACACGAAATCTACGACCTGGTACCGAAAAGCGAGGCATCCTCCGGCGCGGAGGTTGAGAGTACACAGCGGAGCTTGAAGAGCGACGAGGGCACCATCAGGTGCTTCACCGACCCGTGTTATTATCCTCGAGTCAACAACCAGACGCTGCGAATGACCCCCGCGTTGTTCCGGAGCTGGCGAGTCCACTTTGCAGACGGATGGCGGGCCCGTGAGAAGGCACAGGCTGACATGCAGAACCCTCCCCGCTTCAATCTGTTGACGTTCCGGGGAATGAACTGTTCCAAGTGGGCGATCGAAACCGCTTTGATCGCCGGCTTCGACCCGCGTACCCGATTGGCCAAGATTATCCCCGTGCCCATTCCGATCCTCGAGAATCAATTCGGGGAGCTGGTGGAGGAAGAAGAGCTCATGTGGTACCGGAGGAATTTGAGGAAAAAACGATTGGACCTCCCAGCATAAGCAGTCTGTAGAATTGGTAGCCGGAAAAGTGGAAACGTGCCAGGCAAGGTCCACGCTCACAGCGAGTCGAAACTATCGCTTTTTATTCAGTGCGCCTTCGTGCTTCCTTTTTTGAGATGCTGATCGAACCAATCTGCAAACTGGACCAGGTCTTTCTCCAGACCCGCCCAGCCATGCCCTGCGCCCTTCTTGACCACCAGCTTCGACTCGACGTTCGTCTTTTTGAGCTTGTCCTTGATGAGCTCGGATTGTTGAAGCGGCACCAGTGGGTCTTCGTCGCCGTGAATGATCAGCGTCGGCGGGTCGTCCGGAGTGACGAAGTTGATCGGTGAGATCTGTCGGGTGATCTCTCGAAGCCGCTGAGCATCAGTGATTGGAACCCAGAGCATGCTCTGCTTGTCGAGCTCCCGGTAATCAAAGGCGGCGCGGAACGGCGGCTGGTGATCGGTCGCGTGGACCATCTCCTTGCCCGGCTTGCCGAAGTTGAGCAGGTCGGTGGGCGGGAAAAAGCAGGCCACCGCCTGCACTCGGCTCGATTCCCGATCGACCGGGTCCTTACTGTTGGGGTCGCCCTTATCGCCCGCCATGCCGATCATCAGGGACAGGTGGCCTCCCGCCGACCCGCCGTAGATCCCGATTTGAGCAGGGTCGATGCCATAGTCCCTGGCGTGATGACGGATGAATCGGACGGCCCGGTTCATGTCCTGAACAATCTCGGGAACGGTGAAGCGGGGCTGGCTGCCGTGGACCACGGCAAAGACCGTGAAGCCCCTGTCCGTCAAGGGTCGGACAAAGGCCGGGTTGATTGCCTCGTGTGAGGAGTAGAAGCCACCGCTGACGACGAAGATGACGCCGAGGCCTTTGGCAACCTTCCTGGGAGTGAGGACATCCATCGTCAGGGCGGTACCGAACTTTCGCCCGTAGATCACGTCTTCCTTGCGGTCGAAAGCCGGATCATCCGCCTTGACGGAGCATGTGCCAAGCAACAGCAAGGCCGTCAGACCGATGGTCACGCAAGTCCGGGTTTGATCCATGGAACCGTCTCCAGTCAAGTCAGTCGCCGTTAACGAGGCGGGATTGCACCCGCAGAAACTTTTCGGGTGGGACGAGGGTAACATCAACGGGATGGATGCCTCAACGGTCACGCGGTCTCAGTTCGTACCCGTCGACCGGTTCGAGATGTCCGTGGATCGTGGATGAAGGCGGGTTGTGGCGGCTCATTGAATGCGGAATCCTAACTGGCGATGGCTCAAGTCCGGCCTGCTGGCCTTGGTCGTGCTCCTGGTGCTCTGGCTGCTTGTCTCGCTGGCAATGGCCTACCGACTCACCAGGCGATCGCAGCCTCGTTTCCCCGAGCCGGTACCCATTACCGGCTGGGGCAAGTTCGAGCCTCACCGGCTGAAGACGATCGACGGCCAGGAGATCGGGGCCTGGCTCGTGGCTGATCCCGGTGATGTCTGTTCGATCCTCTTGATTCACGGCATCGGCGCGAGTCGATCGGCGTGCCTGAGCCGGGCGAAGTTGCTCGCTGCCCAGGGCTGCTCGGTGCTCATGATCTCACTTCGGGCCCACGGCGACTCCACGGGCGACTTCAATGACATGGGCTACAGCGCGCGTCATGATGTTGTGGCCGCCGCCGAGTTTCTCGAACGGCGTTGCTCCGGTAAGCCGATCATCGTCCACGGGCTGTCCATGGGTGGTGCGGCGGCCGTGTTCGCTTCCGGCGAGCTTGCGCATCGGGTCCAGGGCTATATCCTGGAGAGCCCATATCGCGATTTGAAAACCGCCGTGCGTCACCGCACCGAGAACGCCCTGCCGCCTGTGATCGCGCAGATCGCCTACCTGGGTCTCCTGGCCGTATCTCCGCTGGTTCTCCCGGATCTACAGAAGACCTCGCCGATCGATGCAGTGAGCGACATTCCTGTCGACACGCCCTTACTCATTCTGGCGGGTGGAGAAGATCCCGTTGCCCGACCCGATGAGGCGCAGGCGATCCTTGATCGCGTCCGATCGCACGGCCAACTGATCCTCTTCGAGCATGCCGGGCACATGAACTTTCCGGAGACCGACCCGGACCTTTATGAGCGCTCGTTGCTCGAGTTTCTGCGTCAGGTCAAGAACCGGAACGGTCGACAAGCCGCGCGATCCCCCTCAAGAGAATCTCTGAGCTAGCTCCGGTTCCAGTTCGAGGGCGTCACGGATTGCGGAAGGATGGTCTAGTGCGGTCCCTCATAATGACGCTCGACCTTGATATCGTGACGTGACGCCCATTCGCTGAGGTCCCGGCGCTGGATCGCCGCGGCCATCAGATCTGGAAACAGGTCTGGCGTACAGGCAAAGGCTGGCGATCCCAGCGAAGTCATGCGGGCGGCCAGGTTTTCATCGAAGCATGGTGCCCCATCGTCATTCAAAGCCAGCAGGCAAATCATGGTTACCCCGCTGGCCACGATCGCGGCCGTGCGCTGGCATAGTTGTTCCGCCACACCTCCTTCGATCAAGTCGGAGATCAACACAAAAACCGTTTGCGACGGTCGGGTCATCCACCGCTGACAGTATCCGACCGCGCGGTTGATGTCCGTGCCGCCGCCAAGCTGGGTCCCAAACAGGATATCGACCGGGTCTGCCAACTTGTCGGTCAGATCGACCACTTCCGTATCGAATACCACGAGCCGCGTCGACACCGCCGGAAGCGACGCCAGCACGGCGCCGCAGATGCTCGCATAGACTACCGAAGTGGCCATCGAGCCGCTCTGGTCGATAGCCAGAATGATCTCGCGCAGCGATGAGCGCCGCCGAGCGTAGCCCACCAGGCGCTCCGCAACGATGGTCCGGCGATCAGGCAAGTACGTGTGAAGATTCTTGCGAATGGTGCGATGCCAGTCGATCTCGCCCGGCCTGGGCCGGCTGGTACGGCTGGCCTTGCTCAGCGCGCCACGCACGGCGGCGAGCAGGGGGTTACGAAGCCGTTTTTCCAGGTCGGCGACGACCTTCCGAACCACGCCACGAGCCGTTTCCTTGGTGCGGTTGGGAATGACGTTCTTGAGCGCCAGCAATGTACCCAGCAGATGAACATCGGCCTCGACGGCATCGAGTGTTTCCGGCTCGAGCAGCATCTGCCGCAGATTCAGTCGCTCCAGGGCGTCGCGCTGCATGACCTGCACGACCGATTTGGGAAAATAACCGCGAATATCCCCCAACCACCGGTTGACGCTGGGGCAAGAACTGCCGAGGCCGGCCGTGCGATCAGAGTCGTACAAGGCTTCCAACACCCTGTCCATTTCCAGGTCCGACCCTGCCAAGGCTCTGGCAAGCCCTTCTTGGTCCGTGGCCTCGTCGCCACACTCGGCCGCCTTGCCAAGCACCAGACGCCAGCGTCGCAACCGTTCGATTTCCTGTGTATTCATCTGATTCTTCATGGTTTTCACAGAGATGTAGCTTCGTCTAGAGTCACGCCGAGAATGTGGGCCAGGACGGGCAGGGGCAGCCGCGAGCGCGCGGGATGCAGTTCCACTGACACGGTGGGTGGCAAGTGCGCGGCCGCGCCGTTTGTGCTCGACAACCGCTTCATCTTGTCTCCCATCTGACGCCGCTCCGCCGGGCTGAAGCCACTGAACGACCGCCGTACGAGCGGCAGCATTTCGGTGAAGACATCGGCTGGCAAGCCGGCCAGCCAAAGATCCATGACCTGCCACAGCGCATCCTGATGCAACAGCCCCATCCCACTCCCTCGAAGCAAGCCGTTAAGCCATGCCGCCACGTCGCCCGGCGGCAGGGTTGGGCTCAGTGCCAGGCTCGCCAGGCGGCCTAATTCGACCGCATCGATCACCTCTTGCTCGAGCAATCGCCGACAACACGCGCCACGCAGCAAGGGATGGATAGAGCCTTGCGTCAGTTCACGCAGTCTTTCCTGCCACTCACGGCTCAAGTCCTCGCGAGCAAGCACGTTCAACGCTTCCTGCACCGCGTCCATACTGGTCAGCATCCGTTGGGAAGCGTCATCGTCCAGGCTCGTGCAGGCGGCAGGCAGTCCGACAAGGGCCCGCTCGAACATTTCCACCAGGATCGGTTCGACGTGCGTCGCGCTGGTTTGGCGAACATCGCCATAGCGGGCCACGCGTGCCAGCGGCGGCAAGGCTTCCATCAAATGTCGAATGTCGGCGGCCACCGCCGCTCGGGCTTGCAACTGGGTCAAGAGCGGCGCAATTGCGTCGGAGAGTCCGGCGAGGATTACCGTGTCCAGAACGGTCGTGATCTCCGGCAGCTCGGCGTTGGACGCGACGGACAATGCCTTGGCGGTCGCGGCGGCGGGAATGGTCGTGCCCCAGATCCCTGCTTCGATCACAGCGACGGCAAGCTCCGGCTTCCACTCGATTTTCCAGATTTCGTGAAATGTTGAGACGTGACTTCCCCCGGGCTTACGCTCTCCCCACGACACTGCCAGCAGTTTGAGGCGATGGAACAACTGGCTGCGTTTCAGGTCGGTGTCGTTACGCAGATCCAGGTCGAGCATCTTGATTTCGGCTGAGGGCTTGAGCCGAAGCGATTTCTGCGTCCGCGCCAGGTCCTGAGCCAGAGGAATCGCAGGAGTTTCGGCGGGCACTTCCCCCAAGCGATCACCGATCTCCAACCGATGGCGAATCAACGTCAGCGGCGCCGCCTGACCGTGACAGAGAACCGCAAGGATCGCCTCGTTGAGTTCCGCCAGCCCGGCGCGCGAAGTTCGCGCATCGCCGCCAATGCGTCCGCCAACCGCGCCGCCTCGATCACGCTGGCGGATGAGGCGTCCAGGTCCTTATCGCGGAGCAGCCGGGCGGCGGCCGTCAGCCAGCGCAGGGGGGCCTGCGCGTGAGGCCCACAGATGGCCGTACCATCCCGGCGAATTGATCCCGGCACCGTAGCCGCTGGCGTAGGTCAAACGCGAATAGGTCCAGGGAATCCAGGTGGTCGCCGTCTTGAGTTTGGGCAGCCCTTTCAGCCGCGTTTCGTCCTCCTTGGCCGTGCAGCCGGGACGCTTTCCACCCAGGTATTCCGCGTCGAGAACGGGAGCGTGCCAGGCCCCGCAGACCACGGCAATATTGGCGAAGCCTTCCTTCGCGAGCGTGCACAGCGCCCGGCGCATGTAAGCCTCGCGATCCAGATCGCGCGGTCGAGACTCGGGATGCTCGGCCCGCACAGCGACCATCGCCTCCCGGATCGCGCTGAAGAGTTCGTTGGCGTCGATCCGTTGCTCGACCTGCTGTTCCCACCACAACTCACGGTCTTTGAAGCCGGCGGCCTCGGCCAGCAAGCCGATGGGATCGACCCGCCAGTCTTCGGGAGCGGAATTGGGCTCGGTAGGACCGGACTCGGTCGGTTTCGAAATCGTCAGCATCGGGGGAGGGCACTGGTGCCGGCGCGGACTGCGGCGTTGACGCGGGAGGCGACGGACCTTGCTGGCGCGAGAGCGGACCGTCGGCGCGGGACTCGTCTTGTTGGGCCAGTGCAAACTGAATTGACTGCGGTAAATCGATCAATCGCACCGGCACCCCGTACTCGCTCGCGTACTGCAAGGCTTGCCATTCCGGCGAAAATTCGGCCAGGGGGTAATACACCGCTTGCGCTGGCTCATCCGGAAGGTAGACGAGCATCGCCACCGGAGGCTTGAGGTCAGCATGGCCGGCCAGTCCTACCGCTTCTTGCGCATCAGCCGGACCTTCCACGGCAATCACATCGGGTTTCAGCTCCGTCAGCGCGGCGAGCAGGCTGCGGGAACACCCCGGTCCATGGTGCCGAATTCCAAAAATCGTCCACTTCATCGCGACTGGTGTCCACGGGCTGCGTGATTGCGGCGTTACCATTCCTTGCCGACGCGGTAGAGATCCTTCCAGGTGTCGCGCTCCTTCACCACGGTTTGCAGGTACTCCTGCCAGACGAGCCGATCCTGGACCGGGTCTTTGATGACGGCGCCGATGAGTCCGGAGATCACGTCCCCGGCGTGCAGCACGCCATCGCCAAAAAACGCGCTCATGGCCATTCCCCCCGACACGACGGAAATCGCCTCGGCGGTCGATAAGGCGCCGGACGGGGACTTGAGTTTCGTCTTGCCGTCCTCGGTCATGCCATTGCGGAGTTCACGAAAGATGGTGACGATGCGGCGAATCTCTTCCAGGGCCGGCTTCTCCGCTGGCAGCTCCAGGGCGCGCCCCAGTTGCTCCGCCCGGCGGCCGACGATCTCTACCTCCGCTTCGAGCGAATCGGGGACCGGCAGGACGACGGTATTGAAGCGGCGCAAGAGCGCGCTCGAAAGTTCATTGACGCCCTTGTCTCGATTGTTGGCGGTGGCAATCACGTTGAAGCCTTTGATCGCCTGGACCTCGCAATTCAACTCCGGGATCGGCAAGGCTTTTTCCGAAAGGATCGTGATCAGGGTGTCTTGAACCTCGCTGGGGATGCGGGTCAGCTCTTCAATTCGAGCCAGACGGCCAGTTTCCATGGCGATCATCATCGGGCTGGGAACCAGTGCCGACCGTGATGGACCCTCGGCCAGCAACCGGGCGTAGTTCCAGCCGTAGCGGAGCGTGGCTTCGTCCGTGCCGGCGGTGCCCTGGACGAGTAAAGTGGAAGTGCCGCTAATGGCGGCGGACAGGTGCTCGCTCACCCAGCTCTTCGCCGTTCCCGGAACGCCGTACAGCAACAGTGCCCGGTCGGTGGCCAGCGTGGCCACGGCGATTTCCATTAGCCTCGATGCACCGACGTACTTTGGTGAGATTTCGACACCATTTTCCAGCCGACCTCCCAGCAAGTAGGTTTTGACCGCCCAGGGGGAAAGCCGCCAGTGCGGTGGTCGCTGCCGATCGTCCACTTCGGCCAGGGCAGACAGCTCGGCGGCAAACTGCTCCTCGGCGTGCAGCCGCAGCCTTCCTCGGAAATTGTCGGCAAAACGTCGGCCGCCGTGAAATCAACGGCTGCTTCCTTCGTCTCGGTGCGCTTGGCCAAGACCACCCTCCCGTGAATTGATGAACATCAAGTGGAATCGCGCTGTGCCGGACGGAGGGCCGCCAGCGCCGCATAAAACGTCTGGCGGAGACGAATCGTTTCCGCAAACGAGCTGATTCGATTTTCCATCGCCTCGGCAGAGCGCGTCGTCAAGATTTTTTCCTGCGCCGCAATCGCCTCGCCCAGAAGCTCGCGCGGCAGTGCCATCGCGGCCGTGAGCAGAATCGAGGCCCAGGTCCCCGATTCGCTGTGGTTCTCCGTGTCCATCGCCCGGCATGCTTCGCGGAGCAGCGCACGCGTAAGACCCGGCGTCCATGGCTGCGGTAACGCATCGCAGAGGGCAATCCGCTCAAGGTCATCGAGTTTATGTAACGCCTCGATGGCCAAATCTTCGACTTCCGCCAGCGGCAGAGAGCCGATGAGCTCTCGGAGCGGTCCGCCGGCGCGAGATCCCGGACCAGGCGGCTTGCCGGTTGCGGCCCGGAGAAAATGTTCGGCCAATGCCCGGCGCCAGGCAATGGATACCCGGTCAGGCGCGGCGAATTCGAGGGCCGACTCCTTCCAGCCGGCGAGCATCGCGTCGCCATAGGGATCGTCGCCGGCGGCGCTGATCAGAGCCGCCGGCTCAAGTTGAAATTCAGCACTCAAATCGGATGGCGGCACCAGCGCCACGAGCGATTGGGCCCAATGCGCTCGCTTTCCGGTGGACTGCGGCGGCTTTCTGGAAATGCCGTCCCGCTCCCAGCTCTTGTCAATGTCCTCAGGTGGCTCGCAGGTCAACGTGTGCGTCTTATGAAACATGCCCGAAGTCTTGAGCGACAGCATCGCGAGCGCACGCTGTCGCATCCGCCCGGCCAGTTGAGAGCCGGGCAGATGCGCCAGGAGCCGCGCCGCCGCACGCCGCACGTTTTCGCTCCGGTCGTCGAGCCGGCTTTCGAGAAAGGGCTCGTCGTCCGTGGACAATCCGACGGCCATCGTCTCCAGGAGCGCCACGCGCGTATCCGCCTTTTCGCCATCGATTCCGTCCGCCAACGACTGTCGCGCCAGGGTCGGCTCGGCGGCTCGCAAGCGGCGCAACGCTCCCTGACGATCGCTGCTGGTACCTTCCTCCCAGACTTGCTTGAGCGCAGGCAGGTCAACCTGCGCGGCCGCGGTGATCGCATCGCTCACCCAGTTCCAATCCTCGCGGAAGCTGCTGAGCCAGCGACCTCGATCGCCCAGAACCGGCAAGAGTCGCCGCCGAAGGGCTGGATCAGTCAGACTCAACAGTTCTGGCAGCCACTGCGGAGGCGCGAGAACGCCAAACTCCGCGAACGCTTGCAGAAACTCGTCGAGGAGGCGCGGCTGTTTCGCGGTCATGGCCTGGTGCAGCAGGCTGGTGAGTTGCGGCGAGCAGGGCGTGCCGGTGTCGGTTTCGGCCGGCGCCGGCCTCTGGATACCGACAAGCGGCAAGAACCCACAGCGCTGGCAGACAAGCTCGGCTCCCGCCGCGATCAGCAGGCGATGCGACGGATCGTCGATCTTCAGTTGGTCGACGATCGGGGCCGTCAGCGGAGACGGCTCCGCAAGCTCGGCGGTTCGAGCCTTGGCCGTGCCAACAAGGGCTAGCTTGACGAGCGTGTCCATCAGGCTCCCCAGAACCGACCGTCGCAAAACATGCCCATCGGTCTCCACCGGGCTCCATCCCATTCACCCGAGATATCTGCCGGCCGGCCACCGCTGATCGCCAGCAGTCGCCAGTACGCACGGCCGACAAGTGGCAAAGCCTGATCGGTGGCGTCGACCAGATGCCAGATGTCTTTACCGGGCACAAGCACGGTCCGCCGGATAACGCCTCCCAGGAGGTTCAGCCAGGGAAGGCGCGCATGCGACTCTGCGAAGGACGTCAGAAACTCTTCGATACAATCCACTCCAGGCGAGCTCCCGGCTAGCTCGACCAACGTGCCGGTGCGGGTTTGCCAGCGTGCTCGTAGGCGCAAGGCGCCGGGATAAAATTGCAGCGTTCCGACTTGCTCGGTCCCCGGCAAGATCGATTCGGGAAATGGCTGGTTCGCCACCGAAAACTGGAGGACCAAGGCCAATCGCCCCACCTGGCGACCGAGAAGCCAGGACCGCTGAACCTGGAGGCGATCCTCGTCGTCGATCGTCTGGCCGACCACGACCCAACTGTCGGTCACACTCTCCCCGCTGGCCTCGAGCTCCGCCGCTTGTGCCGTCCAGCCGATAAGCTGACGAACTTCCCACGCCAGCGGAGGAGCGAGCGATTCGATTCGGCCAAAGGCCTCGAGCAGCAGTTTCAGTCGGCCGCTTTCTCCGAGCAATTGCCGCGGCCAGGCAGGCCCCGACCCCGGAATCGCCGCCAATCGCTTCACCGCGGCCGATAGGCCGGGCGCTGCGCATCGACCAGTCGCCTGGCTTGATCCGTCCAGAACGAGGCGGGACGCGTTTCAAGCCCCGCCAGTCCCGACCGAAACAGGTCGGCCAGCCACAGGTCGAGTCGAGCGACCCCATCGCGCACGCGCTCGTCGCGCTGGGCCGCCCGGCGCGCTTGTGGTTTCTCATCGACGGGTTTTGGCTCGTCGGCCGGACTGCTTGCACGCTGACCCTTTTTTTCATCGCGCTCGCGCCGTTTGGCGAGCCAGGCTTCCGCCCAGTCCGGCGGTGCCGCGTCGGGGACGGCTGCGGGGGAATCTGCATCAATAAGCAATAGCCCGAGCACGTGTTTACAGGGAAACTTGCGACTCGGGCAGGAGCAGTGATAGCCGAAATGAGTCAGGTCCACTTTGACCTGGTAAGTGGCACTCCCCTGGCAAAGCCCCCAAAGCGCTTCGGGGCCGCGGCCGAGTGCTTGCCAGTTCTTGAAGCCCATCAGCTTCTTGCCGGCCGCTACCGCCGCGGCGTCCGGCGCGAGTTCAACCACTTGCTCGAGCGTGAGTGGCATTCCGAGCCCGCCGTCGAGTGATAGTGCCCTTGCAATGTACCGGAGCTCCTGACTGACGGTATTGTGGCTGATTGTTGCCTGGGGAACAAGGTTCGACCAGGATCGAGGCCCGGCCAGACCCCGCTTACGGTGGGCGAGCCGTCGCTGAATGCCCCATCGATCAGGGCCGCTCCGTGGAGTCGCGGCGGCGACGTTCACACCGCGAGTCCGGCCACAGTCCGTGACGTGCTTGGCGTGGTCAACCGCGAGGCCGACAACCCCCGGGCTTACACGTCGGTCATGAGCCTGTTGAATGTCATGACCGAGAAGGGACTCTTGCGCCGGTCCCCGCGTGGCCGCGCCTTTGTTTACGAGCCCGTCTTGCCCCGGGAACGCACGCTTCGATCTCTCCTGGGCGAGACGCTTCAACGGGCCTTCGACGGGTCGGCGAGCTTGCTGCTGGCACATCTGCTTGACCAGTCCTCGCCGGGCGCCGAGGAGCTCGATCGGATTCGATCCTTGCTCGACGCGTACCAGAATCGCCGGCAGAGCGAAGCCGGGGAAAGAGGCGGCCGATGCAATCGCTCACGAACCAGGCGCTCTGTCTGATCAGTCCCGAGGTCATCTGGCTGGACTTGCTTCCCGGTGTCTGGATTGGTTTCGCCACGGCTGCCTTGGCGGCGCTGGTGTTCCAGTCCTTTCAATCACTCTCACACCGGTCATGTCATGCGCTTCTGCTCGCCTCCAGATCGCTCGTCGGCATGGTGCCGCCGGCACTTGCCCAACTCGATGCTGGGGATGATTAGAGTTCAGGTCCGTCTGAGGCGTTCCACCGTTCGTCATTGGATAAGAAATCGACATCCGCGGACAAATCTTCACCGCCCCGGGGAAGCGGATTCCCTGGGGCGATCTTCCGATGTCGATGTTGCGCGTCCACTTCCGTCCGGCGATCACAAGAGGACCGGGACTTGCATAGGTCAAGTAATCCAGGCCTCGCGGCGCGCTGGCCGGGAACTCTCCCGCGTCAGACACGACGTGGAAAAGCCGTCATCGGAAACAGGTTTTGCTTCCACGCCACTCGATGAGGGTTGATATCGATGCGATACGACTGGAGCCGACGCACGTTTCTGAGAGGCGGACTGGGCACCGTGGGCGCACTGATCCTGGCGGCACGGCCCGGCGAAGTCCGGGGCAATGACGGCGAGGGCGCGAACCCCAGCACCATGGTCGACAAAGCCGTGGCCTTCCTCCGCGGCCGCCAGGACCGCGACGGCGTCTGGTCAAAGGACCGCAAGGAACCGGGCATCACCGCACTCGTCGTGACCGCCCTGCTGCGATCGGGGCGGGTCACAGCCGACGACCCGGTCGTGACCAAGGGTCTGGTCTACCTGCAACAGTTCGTCGGCCCGAAAGGCGGGCTCTCCGAGGCTCCCCATTCGGTCTACTCCACTTCGGTCGCGATCATGGCTTACAAGGAAGCCAATCGGGGAGGCCGGTACGATGCCATCATCAAGGGAAGCCAGGACTTTCTCAAGGGCACGCAGGTCGACGAAGGGGAAGGCAAATCGCGGGACGACTCCTCCTACGGCGGTCTGGGTTACGGCGGCGGGAACAGCCGGCCCGACCTGTCGAACACCGCGTACTTCATCGAGGCCCTGCGCGACTCTGGCCTGTCGGCCAACGACCCGGCCCTGCAAAAGGCGCTGGTGTTCGTTTCAAGGTGCCAGAATCTCAAGAGCGAGTTCAACGACAGGCCCTGGGCCGGCAAGATCAACGACGGCGGATTCGTCTACAACCCCTCGGCCGCCGAGGGCGCTGGCCGGCCGGGCCGTGGCGGCGAAGCCGGAACCGGAACCGGCGCGGGCCGGGCTGCCGCCCCCATCCTCCACTCCTACGCGGGGATGACCTACTCGGGCCTCAAGAGCATGATCTACGCCGGGCTGACCCATGACGACCCACGAGTCAAGGCGGCCCTGGGCTACATTCGCAAGAACTACACCCTCGAGGAGAACCCGGGACAGGGTCAGCGCGGGCTGTATTACTACTACCAGACGTTTGCCAAGGCCCTCGCCATGCTGGGCGACCGAGAGCTGGTTGACGCCCAAGGCAAGGCTCACGACTGGCGGGCGGAACTGGTGGCCGCCCTGGCGATGCGCCAGGCGTCGAACGGTAGCTGGGTCAACCGGTCCGACAGTTTCATGGAAGGCGACCCGAACATCGTCACCTCCTACGCCCTCCTCGCGCTGGCGGCGGCGGACGTCAAGCGGTAGCCGATCGGCGCAGGTCCTTGATCATTCGTGCGTCTGCATGACCGGAGCCCCTGGAACTTCAGGGCAACCGCGATCGCCCTGCCTCCAATCGACCACGGTTACACGGTCGCCATCCATGATCGGTTGAGCGGCGAGAAGTTCTTTCCGCCGAGTCCGCGGCCTGTTCGCGGTACCGCCGAAGGTTTTCGGTGTTGAATGCCCGTGGCGATGATGTCGGATAGCGTCAATAAAAGTCCCGGTACTCCGCTTCAAGCGACCGAGAGCTGCCCCAGTACGGAATTTTTAATAAAAATTCATTTGACACCCATTCCGCGCACAGCAGACGATCCTCGACGAAACAAATCTTCCACCCATTCCACGCATGCCACACAATTCATTCACGACACAGAGGTCGTGTCCTGGACGAGCTGCCCTCACCCGTTTACTTTACGGGTGCATTTGAGCCAATATTCACTAATTAAGCCATGGACTGTCCGCGGTATGTTGCCTCCTCGACAAGCTCAAGGCGTTGCTTATTTTTCAAAAATAGTGAACAGCGATGTGTTTTCCCTTCCGGAAAAGGAGAATCGACATCGATTACTCCTCCCGGAATTGCTTATTTATAGAGAAAGAAGACGCATCGATTAATCTTCCGCCATGATTTGCTCTCAGCGGCACTACGGGGCTGTCGAATCAATATTATAAGGAACAAGGGACTAAAAATTATTAATACTTGAGGATCGCGTCTCCATTCACAATATCATGAACTGTGATTTTGTACGCGTTCACGTTGATTCTGGGGGACAGTTCTTGCAGTCAGGGTTGGCGCTGGTTACGATCCCGCATCTCGGTCGAAGCCGGTTTCCTCGCCACGGCCCTTCGGCGATGATCGAATCTTTGCAGTGCCCCACCTGTATTGTGTTTATTCTAATATGAGGATAACAACCGATGTGGCCACTCCTGACTCCACTACGAAAGCGGACAGAGATTAGACGCACCCCCGTTCGTCGTCTCCGGTCGTATCGGCCCCACTGCAAGTTCCTTGAGGAGCGCTGCCTCCTGTCCGTCACCCTCTCGTCCAGTGGAGCATCTACCCCCCTGGTCGGAGCGCCGGTTCTCTGGACGGCGACGGCCACCGGCGACGGCTCATCGCCCGTTTACCAGTTCAGCGTCACACCGGCCGGCGGCGCCTCCCAGATGGTTCAGGATTTCAGTCCCGCAAATACTTTCACATGGGATCCATTACAGCAGGGTACGTTCAGTATTCAGGTGGTCGCCAAGAGCAGCTACACCGCGACGACGACCGACTCGGCAACGGCTTCCTATACGGCGCAGTTGCGCGTCGTGGGAAATACCGCGGTGATCAGCCCGACATCCAACCCCCTGGTCGCCCTGTACAGCGCGCCTCCCACATCCGCCAGCTCGATGTACGTTCAGTTCAGTCCGCTCGGTCCCAGCCCGTCCTGGACCAGTACCGCGCCACTGTCTGTTGTGCCGGGGCAAAGCACCAATTTCCTGGTGGCCGGCATGCTGCCCAACACGACTTACCTCATGAGGGATGTCCTCAACAATGGGACGACCTCCGCCCCGCTGCCGTTCACGACCGGGAGCCTGCCGACGAACCTGGTTTTTCCCTCGTTCACCGACCCGCAGTCGCCTACTCCCAGTACCTACCTGACTGCAGAACATGATTTACCACACGGGAGTTGGGGGGGGCACGAATAACACCGTCGAGGTCCTCTCGACAGACCTGAGTGGCCACGTAAACTGGTACTTTGACCCGGTGGCGAACAACTTCCCCGCTTATGGGCCGACACTGGTGCCGGGGGGCACCGTCCTCTTGCTTGGGGGCACGTACTCCGGAGCCGGCGGCGCGACAGGTGCTACGGGAGATCAACCTGGGCGGCGACACCCTGCGCCAGACAAACATCACCGCAATCAATGCCGAGCTGGCCGCGATGGGACAGAACTCGATCAGCGACTTCGACCACGAGGCCATACGCCTGCCCAACGGCGACACGGCTGTCATCGCCCTGACCTCGGAAGTCATCAACGTCAACGGCACCCCCACCACGTACAACGGCAACATGGTGATCGTGCTCAACCAGAACTTTCAGGTCTCCTGGGCCTGGAACGCCTTCAACTGGCTTTCCACCAGCCGCCTTCCCACCAACGGTGAGGGCCCGTCCGACTGGCTGCATGCCAACTCGATAGGCTACTCGCCCTCGGACGGCAACCTGATTGTCTCCCTCCGCGCCCAGGACTGGGTGATCAAGCTTGATTACGCCAACGGGACCGGCGACGGCCACGTCGTCTGGACGTTGGGGCAGGGCGGCAATTTCACCCTCACTGCTCCTCCCGGGGTCCAATCCCCGTGGTTCTCTCACCAGCACGACGTGACCTATATCAACCCGACCACCATCCTGGTGTTCGATGACGGTAACACCCGCCGCCTGACCAACCCGAATGCGGATAGCCGGGGACAGGAATACGTGCTCAACGAGCAGACGATGACTGCGACACTGGTGGTCAATGCCGACCTGGGCGGCTATTCGTTCGCCCTGGGGAGCGCGCAGATGCTCCCCAACGGGAATCTAGCTTTCACTTCCGGGACTCTGGGGACACCTCCGAACTACATCGGGCAGACAATCGAGGTGCTGCCCGATGGCACCCAGACCTTTGTGCAGCAAATGCCTGGCCTCGAGTATCGTTCCTACATCATGAGCTCCCTCTATGGCACCTCCGCCAACCTACCGGCGCCAGGGCCTCCTTACCCCACGACCGTCAACCTCTCCTCCGCCTTCAACCGAACGGGTCTTGTGGCCGACGGCACGACGTTCAGCGGGGGCGGGCTCGACGGTGTCGGCAATGCCTTCTCAGCCGACGCGCTCGGCACGAGCCTGAGCGCTGGCGGCACCACCTTCAATATCGGGCCCGCCGGCAGCAACGACGTCGTCAGCGCCGCCGGGCAGACCATCGCCCTGCCCGCGGGCAACGACAGCACGCTCCAGTTGCTGGCCACGGCCGTCAACGGTGCCCAGCCCAACCAGTCGTTCACCGTCACTTATACCGATGGCACGACGCAGACGTTTACCCAATCGATCAGCGACTGGACATCGCCGCAAGGGTCCCCCGGCGCTTTGAAGGCTCTGACAACCGCCTATCGCGACACGGCCGGCGGAACGGTGCAGATCCAGCAGGTGAACCTCTACGACCTCACGTCCACGCTCAATCCCAACAAGACCGTCCTCAGCCTCATCCTGCCCAACGACGCCAACGTCGAGCTGCTCGCCGCCACGCTCACGCCCGCGGTCTCAACGCAAGTCAGTCTCTCCTCCGCCTTCAACCGGACGGGGATCGTGGCCGATGGAACGGCATTCACCGGGGGCGGCCTGGACGGCTACGGCTCTGCGCTCTCGGCCAACCTGCTCGGCACCAGCCTGTCCGCCGGTGGCGTCACCTTCAACCTCGGCCCCGCCGGAGCCAATAACGTCATCAGCGCCGCCGGGCAGACCATCGCACTGCCCCGGGCAACGACGCTCGCTGAGACCTGCTCGCCACCGGCGTCGACGGCGCCCAGCCCAACCAGTCCTTCACCGTCACCTACACCGACGGCACGACCCAGACGTTCACCAGTCGATCAGCGATTGGGCCGTCGCCGCAGGGTATCCCGGAGAGTCGACGGCCGTGACAACCGCATATCGCGACCTTCCGGCGGAACAAAGCAGGCCGGCGCGTTCCGGGTCTACGTGTACACGTTCGCGCTCAATCCCAACAAGCAGGTGAGCAGCCTGACCTTGCCCAACGACGCCAACGTCGAGTTGCTCGCGGCCACGCTCATTCCCGGGATCACGCGCAAGTCAACCTCTCCTCCGTCTTCAACCGGACGGGGATCGTGGCCGACGGAACGGCGTTCTCCGGAGGCCTGGACGGCTACGGCTCTGCCCTCTCGGCCAACCTTGCTCGGCACGAGCTCTGCCGCCGGCTGGCGTCACCTTCAACCTCGGCCCCGCCGGCACCGATAACGCCATCAGCGCCAACGGGCAGACCATCACCCTGCCGACGAGCAATGACACCTCGCTGGACCTGCTGGCGACTCGGCGTGGGCGGTAGCCCAGCCCAACCAGACCTTCACCGTCACCTACACCGACGGCACGACTCAGACGTTCACCCAGTCGATCAGCGACTGGGCCGCGCCGCATGGATATCCCGGAGAGATGACCGCGGTGACAACCGCATATCGCGACCTGTCCGGCGGAACGAAGCAGAGCAGCACGTTCAATGTCTATGAGTATACATTTGCATTGATCCCGTCCAAGACGGTCTTCAGCATCACGCTGCCCAATGACCCCAATGTCGAGGTGCTCGCGGCAACCGTTGTCCCCGGATCCGCGACGCAAACCAACAACTCTTCCACCTTCATCGCTTCCGCCTTCAACCGGACGGGGATCGTGGCCGACGGAACGGCGTTTTCCGGAGGCCTGGACGGCTACGGCTCTGCCCTCTCGGCCAACCTGCTCGGCAACAGCATCTCCGCCGGTGGCGTCACCTTCAACCTCGGCCACGCCGGAGCCAATGACGTCGTCAGCGCCGATGGGCAAAAAATCGCGCTGCCCACGGGTAGCGACGCCACGCTGGACCTGCTGGCCACCGGTGTGGGCGGTGCCCAGCCCAACCAGTCCTTCACCGTCACCTACACCGACGGCACAACCCAGACGTTCACCCAGTCGATCAGCGATTGGGCCGCGCCGCAGGGATATCCCGGAGAGACGACCGCGGTGACAACCGCATATCGCGACCTGTCTTACGGAGCCAAGCAGGGCGGCACGTTCCGGATCTACCTGTACACGTTCGCGCTCGATCTTACCAAGACGGTCAGCACCCTGACTCTGCCCAACGACCCCAACGTCGAGGTACTGGCGGCCAACCTGGTGCCGTGACCAAGCCGATCGGCGAAGTGCATGGGAGCGGGGCGGTGGACTGGCCGCCCCGATCCTTACAAGCCGCCACTTCAGATCTCGGTAGAGTCTGCTGGCCGGATGAGGTCAAAAGGCCGAAGATCGTAGCATGTTGGTCGCCGTCCGGCTGGAAGAGCGTCAACTTGCTCGGACCCGCAGACGCATGACTCACATCTTGCCGGAAGTACCCGCTGTCACTGGTGAACGGAGCGACTGGATGAGCGCGGTGTATGCCGAGGTCAGTTCGCGGCGGCTGAGCAGGCCGATCAGGTCGGTCGGGTCGTCGGGCTGGACGACGGGAATCTCGTCGATATTCAGCTCGGTCATCCGCCGCAGCGCCGTGTGCAGGGTATCCTCGGGAGTGACAGAACGCACCGGCCGGGTAGCCAGGTCGTCGGCCAGCACCAGAGGGCCCCACTCGGAGCCTAACAGAGCGAGGCGAATGTCGTGAAGCGTGAAGATCCCGTTCAGCCGGCCCCGGCCATCAACGACCGGGAAGAGCGTCTGGTTCGATCGCGCGACAAGCTGGATAAGATCCCGGAACGGCATCGAGGCGGGGATGGGCTCGATGCCTTCCGTGCGGATGGACACGTCGCCAACCTGGATCTGGTCGAGCACGTCGACGACGAAGTCGCCCTGGTGGGCCGGACTATCAATCGGGCTGATCACCTGCTCCTCGTAAATGGTCCACCGGCGCGAGATGGCCATGTTCAAACCGCAGGCCAGCATCAAGGGAACGAGCAGGCTGTACGAACCCGTCATTTCGCTGACCATCACGATCGAGGTCAGAGGTGTCTTGGAGACGCCGGCGAAGAATCCTCCCATGCCCACGAGCACATAAGCGGCCGGGTTGATGTGGGCGGCGGGGAGCAACCAGTCCATGAGTTGACCGTAAAACCCGCCGATCATCCCGCCGATCAGCATCGAGGGACCGAACACGCCGCCACTACCGCCGGAACTGATGGTGAAGGTGGTGGCCAGGATCTTCAAGAAACACAGGGCAAGCAGCAGGCCCATTCCCATGTGGGGAACAAAGCTCGATTCACCGGGAAGAGTCAACTCCGGCGGCATGCCGATGGCTCCCCATTGAACCCAGCCGTAGCCGCCGGTCATGACTTGCGGATACGCCAGGGCGACCAATCCCAGCAGGAATCCTCCCACGGCGGGTTTGACTTGCCGCGGAATGGGCATGGGCTTGAAGAGCTTGTCGCGTAACCCATAGAAGACCCTGACGTAGAGCCAGCCGAAGGCCGCGCAGAGGAGAGTCAGCCCCACATACAGCGGCAGATCCCGCAATCCTTGAAACGACAGATTGGGCAGGCTGAAGATCGGCTTGGGCGTGATGAACAGAGCAAACGTCGAATAGGCCACGATCGAGCTGGCCAGGCAGGGCAGCAGGGCCGCCGATTCGAAGGCGGTTGACGAGTAAAGGACCTCGCCGGCAAAGAGGGCACCTCCCAGAGGTGCCCGGAAGATGGCCCCGATCCCCCCGGCGGCACCGGCCAGCATGAGGATTCGCCGTTCGCTCGAGGGCAGCCGGAGCACGCGCGCAAGGTATGATCCGAATCCCGATCCGATCTGGGCAATCGGTCCTTCCTGGCCGGCCGATCCTCCGGTGCCGATCGTGATGATCGAGGAGACTGACTTGATGAACGGCACCCGCGAACGGATCATGCCGCCCCCCTGATGGAAGGCCCGGATCATGGCGTCGGTCCCGTGTCCCTCGGCCTCCGGCGCCCAGGTGAAAACCAGGATGCCCGAGATCAGCCCACCCACTGTCGGCACCAGCAAGACCAGCCACCAGGGCCAGGGATAAGTAATGGCATGCGGCTCGCCTTCGAGCGTGGGCGGCATCTGGTAATGGAGCAGGCCATTGAGCACGTATCTGTACATGGCCTGGAGGCAGAGCAAGAATGCCACGGCCCCGAGCCCGGCAATGAAGCCGACCAGGGGACTGCAAAGCGCGGTGCGACCAACTCCCGGAGTCGCCCACAGCGCCGCCAGTCGCTGAAAACCTTGCCTCAACGCTGCCTGGAATCTGCCCGCGATCGGAGAGGGGGACGGTAAGTCTGGGTCGTGCATGAATCCGAGATCCTGAAATCGTG
The DNA here is from genome assembly GCA_963797295.1 of uncultured Planctomycetaceae bacterium. Taxonomy (GTDB): domain Bacteria; phylum Planctomycetota; class Planctomycetia; order Isosphaerales; family Isosphaeraceae; genus Aquisphaera. The sequence continues at coordinate 63,878 of CAWCPP010000040.1, read as the reverse complement.
TCCTGTCTGACCAGATCATGATGCGGCTCGGGAAGCCAATCTTCCAGTCCAAACTCCTCTCGGTCTTCAGGAAATGTCGATCATCGATGTGTCACCCGGAATGATCATACTGGCCAGAAGCCGCAAATCGGGCGACAATCGGCATCGGGCCTGGCGGTTTGCTGTCGAGAACGATTCTGTGTTTCGATGCCAAGGAAAGCGTGCCAGACTCAGCGAGGCGATCACCATGTGCGGTATCTGCGGAGCTGTCTGGACCGATCCCCGAAAAGCCCTGGCCAGTGAACACCTGACCGCGATGATGGATCGGCTTGTCCACCGGGGTCCGGACGACGCGGGCAACTATCGCGACAACCATGCCGCGCTCGGATTTCGCCGGCTGTCGATTGTTGACCTGAAGGGAGGCCATCAGCCGCTCTCGAACGAGGACGGCACCATCTGGACGGTTTTCAACGGCGAGATCTACAACTTTCCCGCCTTGCGACATCGGCTCGAGGCCAGGGGGCATACGCTCCGATCCAGGGGCGACACCGAGGTCCTCGTGCACCTCTACGAGGACGAGGGCACCGGGATGTTCGCGTTGCTACGAGGCATGTTCGCCCTGGCAATCTGGGACGCGCCGCGGCAAACGCTCGTCCTGGGACGAGACCGGCTGGGACAGAAGCCACTGGTTTATCGTCACGAGGGCTCGCGCCTCACTTTCGCGAGCGAGCTCAAGGCTCTGCTGGCCTTGCCGGAGCAAGAGGTCCCGCGCCAGGTTGATCCACTGGCCATCGATGAGTTTTTGACTTACGGTTACGTGCCCCAGCCTCGCACGATCCTCGCAGGCGTGAACAAGCTGCCCCCTGCACACTTTGCGGTCTGGCATGATGGCTTGCTGCACATCGAGCGCTACTGGAGCCCGGACTGGAATCTCCAGCGGACGCGGCCAATCGAGGAAGATATCCAAGAGCTGCGCACCACTCTGGCCGATGCCGTCCGCGAGCAGATGATCGCCGACGTTCCGCTCGGGGCGTTTCTTTCCGGAGGCATCGACTCGACGATCATTGTGGGCCTGATGCAGCAGGCCGCGAGCCGTCCGGTGAAGACCTTCGCCATCGGCTTCCCGGATCCGGCCTATGATGAGACCCACTATGCCGAGCTCGCCGCGCGGCACCTCGGCACCGAGCACCAGACCTTCATGGTCGAGCCGAAGGCCTGGGAAACGCTTCCCCTCCTCGCCTGGCAGTTTGATGAACCTTTTGCGGACAGCTCGGCGCTGCCAACCTGGCACGTGGCCCGCGAAACCCGCCAGGCTGTCACCGTGGCGCTGACCGGCGATGCGGGCGACGAGCTGTTTGGCGGCTACGATCGCTATCGGGCACTGGCTTTGACCGAACTGTTCCAGCACGTGCCCGAGACACCGAGACGCTGGATCGGCGGAACCGTGACCCGGGTCCTTCCACGCTCGGCAAAATCAAAAACACGCCTTCGCGCCATGGAACGCATTTTTGAGCGGATCAACGAGCCGGCGGCGGCCCGCTACCTGGGCTGGATGACAACATTCGACGAAGCCGGCCGGCTGGCGCTTTACTGCGACGCCCAGCTTGACCTGCTGGCGGCTGCCGCGGCGATCCAGCCTGACCAGAATTCGACCGACCCCGCCTCTCTGCTGACTCAAGGGTGGGCCAAGGCGGGCCGCCGCGACAAGGTCACACAGGCCATGGTAGGTGATTTGCTGACCTATCTTCCCGGTGACCTTCTCGCCAAGGTTGACATGGCGAGCATGGCTCATAGCCTCGAGTGCCGGGGGCCTTTTCTCGATCACCGCATCGTTGAGCTCGCCGCCGCGATGCCGCTGGACCGTAAGCTGCGATTTCGCCCCGGGCGGTCGAAGGTCGTGCTGAAACGGGCCTTTGCCGACCTCCTCCCCAAACCGATCAGGACCCGCCGGAAGATGGGCTTTGGCGTCCCTGTCGGCCGCTGGTTCCAGAATGAGCTGAAAGACGAGCTTCGCGACATCCTTCTCGACCGCTCGTCTCTTGACCGTGGACTCTTCCGCCCGGACTCCGTGCGGGCCCTGGTCACCGACCACATCGAAGGCCGCCGCGAGCACGGCCACCGCCTCTGGGCACTCGTCATGCTGGAGCTGTGGTTCCGAAACTATATTGATCGATGACCTTCCACGCGTCCCCGCGAATCGCAATCACCATGCTCTCATCCAGGGAACTTTGGCACGTAGGTTAGCCCACCTTGAGGGAAAACGCGGATCAATGGCGTGTCGCGGCGGTCCTCGGGAAGCGACTCCATCGCGGCGCGCCAGAGCGCCGTCTGGTCGGCAAAGAGACGGACGGGGCCGAGGCAGGGACCAAGGCTGGCGTGGAGCGGGGGAGCGAAAACCAGGACGGTGCGATCGACGACCAGCTCGCGGGCCCAGCGAATCATGAAGGCGCTGGGGGAGCCCGTGGCCGACAGGGCACGCTCGGCCAGTGGAACCAGCTTCCGAATCGCCCAGCCTCCTGGTGCACCCGTGGCCGTGACCAACCGCATCGTGGAACGCGGAAGAGAGCGAGCGATCTCATCCGGATCGGTCCAGAAGAAGCCGACAAGCACCCCGCCGGGCTTGCAGGCAGCGCGATGGTGGAGCAGTACCTTGAAGCTCTGCATGGGATCGCCGGGCCAGGGATGGTTGCCCGCCACGACGATGTCGGCCGGAGCAGAGGCTGGAGCCTGGAACCGGCGGCGGACATCGGCCGAGAGTCGCTCCTGAACTTTTTCGGGCCGGCCGGCGGCCACCTGAAAGATCTGATCTGGCCCTCCGATCAAATGACTGATCGAGAGGCATGGCCCCACCAGTCCGGCAGCCTGATGGATTGCCTGCCGCATCGGGTTGCGCACCGCGTCTCCTCCCAGCAAAGAGCCTGCATCGCTGGAGCCGGTGAGGCCCTGCCGATGCAGAGCCCCAAGCGTGGAGCGGTGACTGGTTCCCGGGAAGATCAACTTGTAGCCGCCTCCGAAGCCTGCCTGCAGATGCGGCAAGACCGAGCCGATCAAAACACGCAGGTCCGCCCGGGCGACGGGGCGAAAGACGCGTACTGGAACTCCACACGCTGTCGTCCCCAGATCGTCGTAAGCCGTGAGGTCGTCTACCGGGGGACTGAAACATCGGTAGGTGCCGGCAACATCGTCGCCCAGCCGTTGCCTCATCGCCGCAGTATCGACGGCCTGATGCCGTCCCACGCCGACACTGACCGTCACATCGTCCGTGCGAACACCCGCGGCGTGTAGCCGCCTCAGGATGATCGGCAGCGCGGCGCGAACCGGCGTCCAGCGTGACGGATCGTCGACTACGATCGCCACGGTCGAGCCCGCTTTCACGAGGTGGTCCAGCACGGGAGATTCCTCGGGGGCATCAAGGGCACCCTCAAGAGCACTTGCATAATCGGCGATTGAGCCTTCGAGATCGGGCCAGAATGTGTTCACGTCGGGGTTCACCAAAACAGGGAGGAGGTCCAGCCCAAGCCTTGCGTCCGGCCCCCAAGAAATGTCGATTGCGACACCGTCAGCAGGCGCAGAAGTCTCACCGCGAATCGGGCGAGCCGGAGAGGCGGGACTGGACGGCGAATCCTTCATCTCAGCAAGCTCCTCATCAAGGGCAGCATGCACCGCGCATGTTTTGGGATTATCACGCTACTTATCAATGACCGATACGCCAAGATTCCTTGTTGCCCTCGTCCACTTTGGATCAGGTGCTTGACTTGCTGCCACCGGGGACTTAGTTTCAGGACGATCACTTGCTCAAGATGAGCATCGACTGAATTAACCGGGAACCGGTCGTCCCGGGTACGTATGCTCGTACCGTCGTGCTTCAGGTGCGGGCAATTTCTTGAGCCGCAACGATGTGGCTTTTATAAATGATTCGATGTGTCCATGCGCCATGGCATTGCCAGACGCATCCGTAAATCGCCGTACCAGTCCTGTTGCAAATCCTGGGGCTTCGGTTGTCAGCCTGCGGCTGGATTGATCATCCTGCGGTTCATTGTGCATTCGCACCATGACTTCTCGTTGAACCGAGCAAATCCTCACAAAATCCCGAGAAATAGGGGAGCGGAAAAATTTTGCAATCGCAGCATTTTTCGCTTGACGCCGGTAGCCGGCCAGGTCAGGATGAGGTGGTGAGCTGGTCACGGACTCTCTGGAGGTGAACCATGTTTGACTTGATTCTTGAGAACTATCGCAAAGCGACTGAGTCGACGATGAAGCTGCAGCAGGACGTGCTGCGGAACTGGACGATGCAATGGCCTCAGATGTTCGGGGCCCAGTCGTTCGGGCTTCCCTTCATGGGAGCGTCGACCACGGGATCGGCCATGCCCGGAGCCGCCTGGCTCGAGCAGTTGAGCGAGGCACAGAAGAAATGGGGCGAGACCATCACGGACATGCTGAACAAGCACCGTGAATCGCTTGACGCCCAGTACAAGGCGGGCATTCGGACCATCGAAGAGGCCTTCAAGGTTGGTGAGGCCAAGGATCCACAGCAATTTCGGCGTCTGACCGAAGAGCTCTGGAAACACAGCTTTGAATGCCTCAAGACCGTCGCCGAGGCACAGACGCGCGACGTTCAGGCCGCGATGCAGAAGTTTTATGAAGTCGCTTCCAAGAACGCGGCGGGGCTGAAGGTCTGAATCCAACATCCCGGACGTCAAACGACTGTCCGGGTGGTCGAAAAATGGCCGGCAGGACTCTGCCCGGCCGCCGGACGAGCCCAGGATGGGTTACAACACATCAATAAGAAGCTCCGCAAGGTCGAGGACCATGCCAATGGCAAGCACTCAGTCGTTGATCGTGACAGGCGTAAGGACACCGATGGGGGCCTTCATGGGAGCGCTTGCCGGTGTTCCGGCAGCGCAGCTCGGGGCTACCTGTATCAAGGCGTTGCTGGAGCGGACGGGCGTGCCGCCCGACCGTATTGATGAAGTTGTCATGGGCACCTGCATCGCCGCCGGCCAGGGTATGAACCCGGCGCGCCAGGCGGCGATCTTCGGCGGGATCTCGCACGGTGCGCATGCGGTGACAGTCAACGAGGCCTGCGCCTCGGGGATGAGAGCCGTGATGCTGGTCGATCAGATGATCCGCTTGGGTGAAGCGGGCGTGGCTATCGCCGGTGGCATGGAGAATATGAGCAAGTCTCCCTATCTCTTGCTCAAGGCCCGCGAGGGCTACCGCCTGGGCAAAAGCGAGGTGATGGACGCCTTGATGTACGACGGCTTGACCGACGCCTACAGCGACAAGCCGATGGGCGTGTTTGCCGACCAGTGCGCCACCAAGTTCGGCGTCACCCGCCAGCAACAGGACGACTTCGCGGTCGAGAGCCATGCTCGCGCCCGCAAGGCCGTCGCCGATAAAGTCTTCGTCGATGAGATCGCGCCGGTCTCGATCACCGTCAGGGGTAAGACCACGACGGTCAGCGAGGACGAGGGCTTGAACAAATTTGACGAAGGCAAGATGCGCGGGCTGCGTGCCGCCTTCAACGCCGAAGGCACTGTCACTGCGGGCAATGCCTCGAGCATCAATGACGGGGCCGCGGCATTGCTGGTGGCCTCGCCTGAGAAGTGTGAGGCACTGGGACTGAAACCACGGGCACGGATCGTCGGTGCGACCATCCACAGCCAGGAGCCGGAGTGGTTCACGACCGCCCCGATCGGTGCGGTCAAGAAACTGCTCGACAAGGTTGGCTGGAGCGTGTCGGACGTCGATCTGTTCGAGCTCAACGAGGCGTTTGCCGTCGTCGCTCTGGCCTGCGGCAAGGAACTGGGGCTCACGCCCGAGAAAACCAACATTTATGGCGGTGCCGTCCCGCTCGGGCACCCGATCGGTTGCAGCGGCGCGCGGATTGTCGTCACGCTTCTGAACGGCCTGAAGCGGACTGGCGGTAAGCGTGGCGTCGCCGCGCTCTGCGTGGGCGGCGGCGAGGGTATTGCCATGGCCATCGAGACGGTCAGCTAGACAGACCGTCCGCTCTGCCAGGAGAAAAAAGAAATGCCATCCACCGAAACCAAGACCAAGCCCAACTCCAGCGCGACCGCCGACCCGACCACCATGATTGCCTCGTTCTGGACCCAATGGCTCGAGCAATCGAGCCGGGGCACCCGGGCAGTGCTCGAGGCCATGCAGACTGCCGGCGACCCGCACCAGTTTCAGCGCCGCTGGCTGGACGCGGTGTCAACCAGTCTCGACGAGTTCATGCGCACCCCCACCTTCCTTGAGATGCTCAAGAACAATCTCAAGGCGATCACCGATTTGAAGGGGATGCAAGATCAGGTTGTCCAGGACACGGCCCGCCATTTCGGCTTCCCCATGGCCGCCGATATCACGGGCCTGTTCGAACGTCTGCACAGCACCGAACAGAACATCCTCAACCGGCTGCAGGCCATCGAAGAACGGCTCAAGGCCATCGAACCCAAGCATTGAGTGGAACGGCCACTCCCATCCTTTTCTTTCCGTTCGGAGTTGAAGAATATGTCAACGGGGAGCGAGACGCCCAATACGTCGGACGAAGAGTCGGCGGTGCCGGATTTTGGCCTGACGGGCAAGAAGGCGTTTGTCACCGGAAGTTCGCGAGGCATCGGCCGGGCCGTGGCATTGGCGCTGGCTCATGCGGGAGCCGATGTCGCCATCAGTTGCAATACTGGAGGAGCGGCCGCCGAGGAAGTCTGCAGCGTGATCCGCGGCATGGGCCGCAAGGCACATTATTACGCCCATAACGTGGCCATGGAGTCGGAAATCGAAGCCATGTGCAACGAGGTCAAGCGCAACTTCGGCACGATCGATATTCTGGTCAACAACGCGGCCATCAACCGCGACAAAACCTTCAAGAGACTGACCAAGGAGGCCTGGGATGAGGTCATCACCACCGACCTGACCAGCGTCTTTCTGGTCACCAAGCATTTTATCGACGCCATGGCCGATCGCGGCTGGGGCCGGGTCATCAACATGTCGAGCATGTCGGGCGAAATCGGCAACTACGGCCAGGCCAACTATGCCGCCGCCAAGGCCGGCATGATCGGCCTGACCAAGACCCTCGCTCGCGAATACGCCCGTAAGGGCGTCACCGTCAATGCCGTGGCGCCGGGCTTCACCCGCACGCGGATGACCGAAGGAATTCCCGACAAAGCTCTGGAAATGGTCACGGCGGCGACCCCGCTGGGCCGGATGGGAGAACCCGTGGAAATCGCCGCTGGCGTGGTCTACCTGGCTTGCCAGTCGGCCGGCTTCATCACGGGGCACGTGCTCGACATCAACGGGGGATTCGCGATGTAGCCAGAGCCCAGGCGCCTTTAGCGGGCGCCGGGACGATTCCGGATCGTGGGGGCCGATCCGCTCTGCCAGGGCCCTCGATCTGCCTTGCGTCGCCGCCGGACTTTTCCTGATCCGGCGGCTTCAAGGCGACATGACGGGAAAGGCAAGCAACATGGCCAATGATATTAGCGATATCACCCTGGGCCTGCAGCAAGAGTGGTTCAACCAGGCCTTGGCGCAGCAGAAGGCCGTCTACGAGACGACGCTCAAGATGTGGAGCCGGTTATTCGCCGTCCCCCGGGTCATTGACCGGGCACGCGATGTCAAGGTCGGCACCACGCCCTCCGAAATTGTCTACGAAGAAGACACCCTCCGTCTGCTCCGCTATCGCCGCGACACGCCGGCAGTCTACGCCGAGCCGATCCTGGTTTGCTATGCCCTGGTCAACCGGCCCTACATCGTGGACCTGCAAACCGACCGCAGCGTGATCCGCCAACTGCTGGCCCGCGGCTTCGAAGTCTACCTCATCGACTGGGGCGTTCCCTCGGCCGCGGACCGCAGCATGACGCTCAAGGAATATGTCGACGGCCTGATCAAGAATTGCGTCGACGACGTCCTCAAGCGGCACAAGGTCCAGGCCCTTCACCTGATGGGCTACTGCATGGGCGGCACGATGGCGACCATCTTCACGGCCCGCAACCCGGACATCGTCAAGACGCTTTCCATCATGGCGGCCCCGATCGATTTCGCCGCCGGCAAGGAAGAATCGCTGGTGACCTTCTGGTCCAACCCCGATTACTTCGACGTCGATGCCCTGGTCGATGCCTTCGGCAACGTGCCGGCCACCTTCCTGCAAGCCAGCTTCCAGATGATGAAGCCGGTGCAGAACTATTACAGCAAGTACATCACCTTCTTCGACAAGATGGACGACGACAAGTTCATCGAGAACTACTTCGCGATGGAGAAGTGGACCGGCGACAACATCCCCGTCTCCGGCGAGACCTTCCGCGAGTTCGTCAAGAAGCTGTACCAGCGCAACGAGCTGATCAAGGGCGAATACAAGCTCGGCGACAAGCTCGTCGATCTGAGCAAGATCACCTGCCCATTGCAGATCTTGATGGCCAGCGCCGATCACCTGGTGCCGCCCTGCCAGAGCGAGGCTCTCAAGGCCAAGGTTGGCTCCAAGGACGTCAAGTGCCGGACGCTCGACGCCGGCCACATCGGCCTCTCAGTCAGCTCGAAGGCCCACAAGGTCTTCTGGCCCGAGGTCACCCAGTGGCTCGCCGACCGCTCCGGCCGCGTGAGCTACTGAGAGCGACGATCGACACATTCCGAAAACTCCCCAAAGGGGACAACAAGGCTCCCGCCCAGCCAATCATCCTGGCTCGGCGGAGCCTTGTTCTCGTTTGGCCATGGGGCCTGGAGAGTGCCCTCGGCAAGAGACCCGGGCCCCGTCCTTGGGCTCCCCCTCGCCAGGGCCGACATGCTACGGAATGCTACGTTCTAGTGGGGTTAGCCAACTCCCATCAAGGCCGTTCCCGGATACAAGTTGTTTGATTACAATGACTTACACCAAGCCTTAATTGGCTACGGCAGATCGAGATTCTCGACATAAACCTATTGTAGCAAATGATTTCCGCCAAACGAGCCAACGTAGCTGATTCCCAAGGAATCGCCCTTTCCCTTACCGAGCCGGCGTGCGACTGGCTCATCCGGCCAGGATGCCCTTTCCGAGAGCGGAAGTGGCTGCTTGGTCGCCGCGGTATAAAGACTTGGGTGCCTTTCGACGCTCCTGTTCTTCCGGAACTCGCTCGCCTCGCCCCCGCTCGCCTCAGGCTCCCCGTTCCCTCCCGAAGCTTTAGAGCTCACGTTTCACCGCCCACACCAGATTTTACCCCTTGGCTCTGATAAAAATTTGAGCATTTAGTCGCGGCATGAAGCCTTCATCGCTAAAGAATCCAGACGTTTTTCATCATGAGACATCATCCGTATTACGTACTTTCTCCTTGTAAGTACCAGGAAGACGTATGGCCCCAACCCTCTCCGCTGAAAAGCCGATCGCGTGGAGTTTCTCAATCATCCAGCCCCAGCAGATCCTTCCTCGGCACACTTTCAAGTTCCGAGAGTGCCCTATGGCGGATCTCTTTTAGGTCGCAAGCAAAATCTGATGTTCGGCTCAGAGCTCGATCTGCTACTTGATAGGCCAGCGCGGGATTAAACTCTAAGGCAGCGCGTGCCCAGAGTTGGTACGCCCTACATTCGTCCTTGGGTTTACCAGTCGCGATTGCTCGTTTTGTCGCCTTCTTTGCCTGACGTGCGGCCTCTTTGTAGTTTGCGAGGCTTTTTTCTCGGTCCCCTTTGAGTCCGTCCGCGATCCTCAGGTAGCATTCAGAAAAAAGGAGGAATACCGCAAGATCCGCCCGCCCCTCGTCGATCTCCGACAGCAACTCTATTGCGCTACCGTGATTTCCGTCGTGGATTTCTAGCTCTGCCAGAAACGTGGTCGCTTTGATCCATGATGAAGTTCCCGGCTCGGCGAGACTCTTGGCCTCTGATGCAGCACTCGCGGCCCGTTGGCGATATCGTCCATGAAGTAGCTCGATCTCGGCTTTCGAAATCCAGGCCTGAATACTCTTTGGGTCTCGCTTTATACACTCGTCGAGGACAGCCATCGCGTCCTCGTACTGACCCGTCTCCTTATACTCCTGCAATGCCTTGCGTGCATTCCCAGGTATGTTGTCCGCCTTATTGACTTCCAGTAACGCCAGTCGCTGTCTGAACTCTGCCTTAAGCGCGGCATCGCCTGAGAGTCTCCGCGTGACAAACCGGCGAACAAGTGACTGCATCTCATAGCGGATCGTGGCACCGGACTGCCGGATCACAACGAGTGATAGGTGCCACAACCTTTCGATTTGGTGGAGCAGCGTGTCATGGTTTCTCGGATCGTTGAGATCGACAAGGAGCATAAAACCTAGATCCCGAAGGGAGGCCCCGTCGTCGAAAAGTGACGTAGCGTAAAGGATGCGCCTCTCCACCTCTTCAAGATCGCTATACGTTTGCTGGTAGCAAAACTCCAAGAGATCCTTCTCGTATCGAGGAGCTGCGTCTTGATAACTTCTGAGAGACTTTGGCGACTCAAGCCGAGGGACGATGAGCCGGATTGCTAGTGGGATGCCGCCGGAAAGTTCCATCACCTTCATGACTGCTTGGTCGTCGTTCGTGAGCCACGTCCGACCCGTGCGGATCGCCTCCGTTTTAATCAGGTCGTCCGCTTCGGAGATTCCCATTGGTTCTAGAAGAACTGTGTCTCCGCCAATCTGGTCCATCGAGCGCCGTGTGGTAGCTAGGGCACGAGTCCGGCCGGGCAGGTTTTGAAGGAACAGCGCGACCTCCGTGTCGTGCACAGTCTCCAAATTATCTAGAACCAACAGGCCGGTCATATCATCGAGGACAGGCCGAATTGCCCTGATCGCCTGCTGGGCGTTGGAGAGGTTCGCAACGTCCTCGTCGGATAATTCGACCATTCCAGTCGTTGAGACGACCGCAGCAACAACGTCAGCAACACGAGTAAGTGTCGGCGTTATCACCTCTACTCCGGCGAGGGTCAACGCAGTCTCTTTCGCGCTAATCCAGACGACGTAGTGGAACTCGTTGGCCAGCTCCTCAGCTCCCACAACGGACTCGGCGATTCGGTAGGCGAGTGCGGTTTTACCTATACCCCCAGAGCCTTGGATCCAGGTCACCCGGCGGCGCTGGTCCTTTAGCAACTGGATGGCTTTGCGAAGTGGCTCTTTGCGGCCGACGAACGTATCGTAGATGGAATCCCTGCCTGGGAGGTTGTTCGGGATGGTACGGCGCGCGTTCCTCAGTGTATCAGTCAACTGCAGGTCGCAAAGTTTCTCTGTCAGCCATGCTTCCGAGGCGCGGACGGTGGTGCTTCCAGACCGAATGAATGTAGAACCAATATAGAAGTGCTTGCCCGCAGCTTTGTCCCGGCAGATCTCGCATTGAGCATCCTTGCGGAAAAGAAGTGGGCGTTGTACGCCTGCAATTTTGAGAAACGCGAATTGCTTTTCCTTGTAATTGAAGAATGTCAGTTCAAAAGTTGCGTCGGTCTCAAGGTAAGTGCTAAATGCTCGAGAAATGTCTTGTTCATCAAGCCTTTTTGATTTGCGCTCTTGGCTCAATCCTACAGGCTCGTAGCCTTCGTCCTCTACCCCGAAGACGACAACGCCACCACCCACGTTTGCCATGGCGACAAGATCCTTAAGAAGATCTAGTAATGCGCATGTCTTAAATCCACGCGTGGGTAGTTCTCGCTTGTAATCTTGAGTTGCGTTTTCCTTTCTTAACGTCAATAAGTTGATCATCTCTGCCTCATTGAGCAGAGACGTGTGAGCGCGGGTTCTGGTATCGTGAAATGGCATGTGATTTCCTCCAGATACGCAATGCGGTGTCTTGAATCATGTCAGGTTTCAAGAAACCTTCGCCGATCTCCATAATCTGATGAAAGGAACCAATTTGGGTATCATATCCGCCCGATAGCATGAAGGCGGTAGCCATCAGTCGCCCAACCCCTAGTATTGCGCTAGTTCGATTGAATCCTGTAATCCCAGGTCCGTGAGGATTTGCTTTAGATCGGCCTGAAGGTCGTTGGCGTTTGCCGCTTCCACGGTGACCGAGAAATCGATGCCGATCTTGAGGTTTTTGCCTGTCCGTAACTTCGGCAACACGCGTGTACCGAGGCGGTTCCATACTTCGGCGGGGATGTTCCCCGACAATGTCATGGTCTTCGTCGTCGGGCCTGTTTTCGGCGAGTCCACAGGGCCTTGCTCGGACGTAGTGCCTCCCGTGCCCTTGCCTGTCTCTTCGCCGGTCGGCGTTACCCCGGTCGATTCAGGATCACCAGGATGGCTTTGGTCGGCCGGAGTGGATGCGGGTCTCTTCTTGAGTGCCTCGGCTTTGGCTTTCTTGAGCAGCAGCACCCCAGACTCGAAGGCGATTTCGTCGGAGGGGATGGGTTCCGAGAACCAGAGCCGTTCGTACCCGCCTCCTGGCTTCGGTCCGGACCCCAGACCAAACTCTCCCCGTCCAACGAACTCGACGAGCTTGGCTTTGAGTACGCCGTCGGGGTCGAGCAAGCGCGTGAGCGCCCCGTTGAGGAAGCTTTGCCGCAAGCTGGCGAGGGGCCAGGCTCCGGAGTCCTTGAACGCCGGCGGCCAATTGCGGTCAATGTAGCCCGCCCCCACCGACTCATTGAGGAGAGCTTCGGCCTTCAAGGCGGCGATGATCCGGCCACACAGCGATTCGGATGCGCTGGAGTGGCCGGCTCCCAGATCGATGATCTTCAGGCCGCTCGGGTCGGTGCTGTCGGCCAGCACCACGAAACGGTAACCCGCCCATACCTCGTCCTTGGCTTCATCCTCGGCCAACGTGACCTTGGTCTGGATCTCTTGAAGGTCCGCTCGCTCGAAGTCCGCCCCCAGCAAGCCCTCGCGCACGTCGCGTTGCACGCGGCGCCAGGCCAGCAGCAGTTCGACCTTCTCCCGCAGGTCGCGCCCGGGCTTGCGTACGCACCAGACCAAGGCGCCTGGGTATAACCGCGACGATTTGCCCCGATTCCTGGTCCAATCGGCGATCTGCGCGAATCGCTTCGCCTGCGTCCCATTCGCTGATTGGGTCGAGTACAACGAGCGTGAGCCGCGGTGAGTCGGGCACCGTGCTGCTGTCGGCAGGAAAAGGTTCGACGGGGATGCTGGCGCCCCGCTTGATCTCGTCTTTGACCAGCGTGCGAATCGTCGGTTTGATTTCCTCATCTTCATCGAGGGAAGCCCTGCGGTCGTGGACCGCCTTGTCGATCTTGGCCTTGTGGTAGACCTTGAATCCGTCCGCCCCCACTCGCTGGATGAAGAACGCCTTGGCTTCCAATGCGACCGCCGCCGTGTCGACCGAGGTTGTGTCCAGTTGCGGCTCGCCCAGCGCGAACCGGAGCTCGGGCAAGTGCGCGACCTTATTGATCTGGCCGCCGGACGACTCGAAAAGGATTGTCGCGCCAGCTCGACGATGAATGTCTCGCAGCACGCCCATGGTGTCCACATCGAGAGCGCTGGCGTGCGACCGTTCGTTGGCAATGTCCGTATCAATCGCGGATAGCAAGCGGGACTCCCCGAGTTGCCCGAGCACCACGCTGCGGAACCCCGCGTGATAGAGGGGTGCGGAGCCGAGCGTGATGAGGGCGCAACGGTCGTTGTTCCGGTAAGCCTGAGTCTGCGCGAGGGATATCCACTGGCCCAGCATCGCGAGGGTGCCACGGGTTTGCTGAAACTGCGGCAGGGATTGCCATTTCCTCTGAAACACCGAAAGCGTGGCCGGGTGGAACGGGTAGCACGCCTCGAACCGGGCCTGAAGAAACTCCTTGGCCTTTTTCTCGGTGGTCGCGGTGTCGACGGCGGTCCACTCGGGCGGCAGTTGTGCGCGGCGTTCGAAGCACCAGTCGGCGTACGCGACTGCCACGCTCCTCCGCGTTTTCTCTGGCCCCAGGTTCTCGAACAATCGCCGCCGGATCACCTCGCTGATTTCCGCCTCGTCGTTGACCAGAAGCGGCTTGGCGACCGCGCCGATGACCTTGACGATCTTATCCTGCCACTGTAAATCCCAGTCGGTCATCTCAACCTGGCTGCGCGGGAGACTGATAACTGCCGCTCTGTGAGCGCTGCCGATGAATCCGCGTACGATGTTGTGCAGAAAAGCGTGCATCGACTCAGCCAGACCGCGGTGGCGGCTGAACAGGTTGAGCAACTCATCGAACAGCAAAAGGACCGGGCCATCCACCCTGGAGATGAGGCGGTTGATCGTGTCGGTCCCCGGCGGCGCGTCCAATGCCGACGGCCCGAACACCTTGACACCCGCGTCGCCTGCGAGCTGGCGGGCGATGTCGATCCACGGCGTCTCCCGACCTGGCTGCGGATCCCAGGCATTGCCGACGAATACGGCCACCTTCGCCTTGGGAGCCTCGGCCAACCCTGCCTCGCTCAAGAGAGCTTTGACTCCGGGATACTCCGATGCGGCCGCTCCCGTATTGGCCAGGTGCCAGAGCGTCGTCAGCATGTGCGTCTTGCCGCCGCCCATCTGGGTGACAAGCGTTTGCACCGGGGCAGTGTTCTCGGTCTTGCCCGCAAGGCGGCGCAGCACGAGGCCCGAGTTGTCCCGAAGCGCCCTCGTGAAGCAGGTTCGCGAGAAGAACTGCTCAGGCTTCTTGTAGTCGTCCGGAGCGGTGCCCGCAACCACCTGTTCGAGCGCGATGGCGAACTCGTCCGGGTTGAATGAACGCCCTTCGCGAACCTCTTTGCGGGGTGTGACGATTTTGTACCAGGGGTCCATTAGTTGCTCCTCAAGGCTGCTTGAGCGGGTTCTCCCGATAGCAATACGAGCCTATCGTCGAATCCGGATTCTTGTACGCGTGACCGTCACGATCACCGCTCCGGTTAGCTCCGTTGCATGATGTTCCAGCAGCTCGGCCAAACCTCGGACCTGTTCATCGACGCTTAATTCGACCAGTCGGACGATGGGGCCATGCGGTTGTCTGCGAACAAATATCAGTTCTCCGAAGTCTTTGTCCTCGGTCACCAAGACGCGCTCATCCTGATGCGCCATGGCCATAAGCCGCTCATCGCTGGCTTTGGGATCAATGGCAATGGCCGACAAGGCGTCGTGGCCCTGAGCAACGAGAAAGGCCTGGAGTGAACGCGACGACGCACAAACATCGAGCAAAAACTTCATGTCGCCTGGGCCCTCGCGATCCGCTCTTGGACCTGCTCGCCGGAAAGCGATCGGTGTGCGTAGGCCAGGCAGGCTTGAATGTCCATCGGTTCCAGAAGGGGATACTCTTGCAGCAGTCGTTCCTGGCTATCTCCGGCCGCCAGCATTCCAAGAACGTGTTCCACAGCGATCCGCATTCCACGAATGATCGGCTTACCGCCAAAGATCCTCGGGTCAGCCGTGATGCGTTCCAGCAATTCATCTTCGGTCATGGATCAATCCTCCCACTTGGGCGACTCATGTGTCGTTCTCCTCACGCCGTTCGCACTTCCTCGTGGGTTAACCACGCGGCGTATTCCAGCGCTTGCTGAATATCCTCGTGTTCGAGGTCGGGGTAATCGGCCAGCACTTCGTCCCAACTCGCTCCGTGGGCAATCTGCCCAACGATCACGGAGACAGGAATTCGCATGCCGCGAATACTGGCACGGCCACCAAGTATTCGTAAGTCAAACGTAATGCGATCAAACATGGCTACTCCTTGGTTGTGTTTTGCGCGGAGTTCCTTATTGCTATCTCGGTACCGCCAGGAGCATGGCATCGAGCAAACGCTTTTCGGTGCTGTCTTTCGGGTAGAGTGCGGAGAGGGCGTTTGCGAGTCGTAAGAAGTCCGGCCCGCGCTGTGTCTCCGCCGTGATCAAGGCCCGCAAGGCGTTGGCCCGCCCCGCCGATTGCATCAGCATGGCCGCGTGAACGTGGTCGAGCGTCGTCGCTCCGCGGTGCCTGTGCAACGACTCGTCCGACACTTCGGTCCCGCTTTTCCTGGTGCGGCCTTTGACTTTCGGCGGGGCTGGCTCGTTCAATTCGGCGAACAAGGAGAGTTGTACCTGGCCAGTGCGGTGCTCCTCCAACCGATCTGCGACAGCCTCGGCCCCATCATGGCCGAAGAGTTGTTCGGCACGGTCCAGCACGGGGATCAGCCGGACAATGCCCTTTTCCGTGGCGATGCAGCGGCCTTCCCAGGCGTCGAGGTGAATTCCCAGTGGCTGGGCGAACCGCCGGGCCACGTCGAAGGGCAGTGACAGGCCTTTCTTTTTCTTCTTGGTTGTCGGCGCGTCCTCTTCGTCATCGTCCTCCGGCTCGGCGTCAGTGTTCTCGTCGTCTTTCGTAGAGACGGGTTCGGCGTCTTGCGTGGTTCCTGGAGCGTCCAGAGGAAGAGAGCGGTCAACCGGGCGTCTTCTTCGAGGGCACCGGCGGCCCCGTTGCGAGCCTTCGCTTCGGCCGTACCCAGCACCTCCTCCAGTGCCGCCCGGCCAACGACTTCCCAGACGTAGGCGAGAAAGCCCGCGCTGGTGCGCTTCGCGGGCTTCGGGATTGCCGCCCAGAGGAATCTCGCGTTCCTCGGCATCGACGACCTTGGAATAGCGGCTGTAGACTTCGAGGGCTGGCCCGATGCACGCGAAGACGAGGTCGGCACCGCGAACGCCTTCTTCTTGGAGGCGGTTCATCCAGTCTGCGACTCGCCTGGGCAACTCGCGGAGAACCTGGCCCCAGTCGCCAGTCGGGGCATCCTCGGGACGCGGGCGGCAGATGAGGTGAACGCTTGTAGCCAAGTGACAGCGTTGTCACGGGCGCGCATGCGCGTCTGCCATCTCGGTTGCAATAGGCCAAGAACCAGTGATTGTCCAGCCAGCCGCGATCAGTCCACCGAGGAACGCTTCCCAGCCTTCGGTTGGTCTTGTGGGCAAAGACGACGCATCGCGATTCCGTCGTCTCTCGAAACGCGCCGGCCTTCGACGAATGCACTGGCCATCGTCGCTTCAAAGAATACCGCATCTTTGGGTCGTCCCTCTGACTATGGGCTCGATCTCCGAACGTACTTCTCGTACCTTTGGAGACAGTGGATTGGTCAGATCAAATGGGTCGCTGCAAGAGTCGATGTCCTGGAATGTGCGCTTTCAGCCAGACGAGGAAGAAATCTGAGAGATCTGCATATGGAATCGCATCGTAGTATGGCGGATCGGTGAACCAGACGATGCCGCTTGGTCAGGTAGAGGGTGTTGCAGCAGCGTCGGCCAGTTGTATATGACCGAGTTCGTTCGAGCTGCACCAACCAGCTGACTGAAGCCATCAACGCTTCCGTATCACTAAGCACTCGCAAAGGAACCACTTGCGATCACATGCGGGCACTGTTTCGGCAAAGTCCCAAGTCATAGGAAGTGCTTGCCGAGCAAACGTATGCTCGGGCATTCTGGCGTCTGTCTTCCATCGAGCAAGATGAGTTGCAGAGTCGGCGGTCTTGCCTATCGAAATGGCGAGCAAATGACTAAGACACGAATGTCCTCGAGACTTGATTGTTGCTTACTGCCGCTGACAGTCAGATGCCACAGCAATGCCGCCTTCTGCCGCGCCGTGAACAGGTCACCCCATTGCATCCATTCCGTAATCGTGTCACTGCGAAAGTCCTCGGCGTTCGGCGCTGGCGGCACATTGGCAATCGGCTCGTCCGGGACGGGGCATAGATCCCGTCCGGCCGTTCTCCCATGCCATACGGATAGCTTCGATTCGCTGCTGGCCTTCCAGACGGCTTGGTAGTCGGCTTCGGTTGGTAAACGGTAATGCCGGCCCTGTTCGCCTTCCGAAGCGTCACCACTGCCAGCAGCGTCGCCCCGCCTGTGCGACGGCCTTTCGCGTCGAACACTACATCCGCCCCACCGCATGCTGAGCGGCGAGTTGCGCCCGCACGCGGTCGGGGGGCAGACACAGTAGTTGCAGACAAACGCACTTCGCCTTGGCCCGGCTGACAGTGCCAGCCGCGCACTTCCTTCTCGGTGGTCGGCGTGAAAATCTCGAACTCGACGCGCGGCATCTCCCTTCGCTGGGCGTAACGACCTTGGTTCGCAATGCACGCCGCCGTTCGGCCTTCTTGCACAGCCAGAACGACCGCACCAGCGGAATCTCGGCCCCGCAGTTGGGGGCTTCGCACCGAACCGTCCGCGCCCACAGGTAGGCGATGGGCCGTGCACCGTCAGGGTCTGTGCGGGTAGAACTCGGCCAGTTCCTTCTCGGCGGCCTTCTTCACTTCGGCCCCGACGCGGCGCAGTTCCTCGGCCAGTTCAGGCCCGTGGCGGGGGATGTCTTCGAGCAGCACCTTGTTGATGAGGCAGGCGACCGGGTTCAGGTCGCTGGCGAAGGCGTCGCATCCAAGCCGTAGGGCTTCCAGTGGGATCGACCCGCCTCCCGCGAAGGGATCGACCACGAGTGGCGTCTCTTCAGGGTGGGCGGCCTTCACCAGCCCACGGGCGATCTCCAGATAGGTTCGGTTCGATGAGTTGTCCCAGTTGGCGAAGTCCCCGATGAAGTGCAGGAGCGCGGAACGCAAATCGGCATCCTTTGAACCGATCTGCCCGAACATCTTGCTCAGCAATGATCGCGCAGCCGGTTTGAACTCAGCCGGGCAATGCTGGTCCTCAGGGTCCGGCAAGAGCAACGCCATCAGCATCGACCGGCACGCCGCCAGCGGCCGCCGCGCCCACCAGAGATGCAGCGTGGACGGATGCCCGTGGCGAATCGACTTCTCTCGCGCG
The DNA here is from genome assembly GCA_963797295.1 of uncultured Planctomycetaceae bacterium. Taxonomy (GTDB): domain Bacteria; phylum Planctomycetota; class Planctomycetia; order Isosphaerales; family Isosphaeraceae; genus Aquisphaera. The sequence continues at coordinate 45,264 of CAWCPP010000040.1, read as the reverse complement.
GAGTGCTTGGAGACCACCGCAATCGGGAAGTCCACCTCGGCCAGGCGCTTGCATTCCTTGGGGATCATGTCCATCTCAGGTGGTTTGCGGGCGGAGCAGTCTGAGTCCGCATAAGGTCTCGGCGGTCTCGTAGTGCTTGAGGTTGTTCGTTAGCAGGGGCACATCGTGGCGCAAAGCGGCTGCGGCGACCCAGGCGTCAGAGGGCGCGACGGGGCGGCCCGCATCTTCACAGGCGGCCACGACTCGTGCCCAGGCCCACGCCAGGTCGCGATCGTAAGGAATCACGACGTAGCGGCGTAACGCGGTTTCCAGTTGCTCGATCTTTCGTGGGCCCCAATGGCGTTTCAGGGTCCACTTGAACAATTCCGCCACCGAGACGAACGCCAACGCCGGACGCTTCCCCTCAAGGAGGGGTTGAAATGGCCTTGCGCGGGGGCTGTTCTTGAACAAGTAACTCGCCACGTCGGTGTCCAGCACCAAGGAGTCGCTCATGGGCGTTGGTCCAGTTCGCGTTCACGCCAACCGAGGTAAACCTCCTCGAACTCATCGTTCAACTCGTCCGCGGGCCAGCCGCCGAGGAGGTCTTCGAGCGACCCTGCCGCTGACACTCCTTGCCGCCTGGCCAGTTCGTCCAGAGAGGCCGACTGCCAGAACTCCGGCAGTGGAACCACGGCCTCAACGCGCACTGGAGTGCCATCGGGAAGAGGCAGTGGCTGATCCAACACGACCATGCCCTTTTTGATGTGTCCTGGAAAACTCATGGGAGTTGCTCCTGAAAAGGAATCCCATCCGAGCCTTGCCCTCGCTCAAATGGGGAGCGAATGATTTGCAGTTGATCTTCATGAAGGCTATCCATTGCCGATTCGCCACGGCCCTCAGTTCAGGTCATGCGTTTCGATGCGGTAATGCGCGACCTTGGTCACCTTCACCCATTCCAGGCGGGCAGGGTCGCGGATCGGTTCGCGCAGTTGCGGCGTCGTGTTGCAGTGGGTGACGACGTAGAGCCAGTAACAGTCACGGCGGTCCTCGGCGACGCGTCGCTCGTTTGGGCTGAGCAACACACTGCCGTCGGCATCGCCGATCCCTTTAACCTCGATCAGTCGGAGATCCCCGGAGGCCAGGTCAACGCTCGTGATGTCGTAGCCGAGGTTCTTCTCGGACACGTCGAAGACCTGCCGGCCCTGTGCCCGCTCGTGTTCCATGACGACGCGCATGGCCGTTGCCTCGGTCACCGGATTTGGCCGCAAGCGGCGAACCTCGGGCGAAGCCCGGTCAGGGTGGGGCAACACAAGAATCGACGTGATCCGTTCGACCGCCTGGAGGGTGAGCGACCTCTGTTGCTGGAGATCCTGTCGGCGCCGGTCCCGGCGTGCCAGCAGCTCGGTGTGCCGCGTCTCGGCCTGAGCCATCCGGCCTTCCGACCCCTGCGTGCTCTTTTCGACCTCGGCGGCTGCGCGTCCAATCTCCTCGTCAGCCTTGGAGAGTAGCTCGGTCAGCGATAGCTCGATGTGGTCGGCGATACGAGTCACCTCGGTGAGCCGTTCGGCGCGAACCTCGTCGAGGAACGGTTGCAGCCCATGATCGTGAAGCCAAACCGATGCTTCCGGCACCTGGGCGATGGCTGGGAGGGGCGCAGGCGACTCGGCTGGAGCGAGGTCGCCGAGCACAGCCGGTTCGCGCTGAGCGGGGCCGTGCCCCTCGGCAAGCTCGACGGCAAAGATCCGTTCGTGGATGACCTGTCCGAGGCCATCGACGACCCGGGCGCGATAAAAGTCGATGCGGGCAGGTACTTCGTGGGTGAGGGAGAAGAAGCAAGCGCCCTTCTTGAAATCTCCTTGAGAGGAGTGGAATGTATGCCTGCGGACCGCCTCGAAGAGTGGGTGCCCGGGTGTGACCCATTCGAGGTTGTTCCTCTCGGCTGTCTCGCGGTTGGTGGACAGCCGCGGATATTTTGCCAGCAGCGATGGCAGCCGCCAGTCCGGGTTCCGCTCGTAGTTCTTGAGAACAGTTGGCGTGCGGCCCGGATCGTATGTGTGCGGGATCGACGGCACGGCCTTGAGGGCGAGCCTGGAGAACCCCGCGGCATCGGACAGGAAGCGTGCGATGGTCTCTGGAACGACCCGACGCTCTTGCGCCTTGGCCCGCCGCTCGATCAGCATCTCCAGGTTCAGGCGCTTCGATGCCAGGCCTTCCAGAGCGTTCTGGCAGATGGCCCGGAATCGGCCCTCGTCCACGTTCAGGAGCAGACGGTCCTCGAGGTCGGCGTCGCCCAGATGGCCGGCGTAGTAGTCGCGGAGCACACGCTCAATCTGCGCGGCGGGCAAGACCTCACCAACGACGTTGAAGACCGCGTCGTCGTTCAGGGCGTTGCGAATCTCCTGGAGCTTGTCGAGCAGTCGTTGCAGGACACGGCCTTCGATAGTGTTAGTCGCCACGAAGTTGAAGATCAGGCAATTCTTGGTTTGACCATAGCGATGGATACGGCCCATCCGCTGTTCGAGGCGATTGGGGTTCCAGGGGATGTCGTAATTGAACAGGATGTTGCAGCACTGGAGGTTGATCCCCTCCCCGGCGGCCTCCGTCGCCACGAGGATCTGGATTGCCCCCTCGCGAAATTGCTGTTCAGTGTGCAACCGGGAGCCAGGGTCGTCCCGCGCGCCGATCCTCATGCTGCCGTGGATCGAGCCGACCCGGAAGCCCCACTCAACCAAATTGGCGACGAGGTAGTCGAGTGTGTCCTTGAACTCGGTGAAGAGGAGGAGCCGCTGATCCGAGTGCTCGAAGAAACCCTGCTCCTGCATCAGGTTCTTGAGGCGCGAGAGCTTGGCTTCCACCCCGCTCGTCTCGACCGCCTTCGCCTGCACCGCGAGCTCCTTGAGTTCGTTGATCTCAGCGCGCACTTCCTCGGCGTTGCCGGCCAGAGAAATCGCCTCCAGGATGCGCTCGAGTCGCTCGCGTTCGCCTTCCTCCATTTCCTCCAGTTCATCCGCATCAGGCAAGTCGGGCGGCGCGGTCCTGGCCACCTCTTGAGCCTTCTTCAATCCGACGTCTAGCCTCTTCGCCCGGTTTTCCAACGAGCAACACACGGCGTGGGTGCTCGAAGCCAGACGTCTCTGGTAAAGGGCCATGAGGAAGCCGACGGCGCGGGCACGCGGGTCGTCCCCTGCGGCAGCCGCCCGGGCGCTCTGCCGCTTCACGAACCTGGTCACGCTCTTGTAGAGCTCGAACTCGGCCCCATCGATATGGAAATCGACGGTGTGTGGGATACGCTTGGTGAAGATTTTCCTGGCCACCCAAGTATTGTCTGGCTGCCGTTCGGGAAAGTAGACCATCGCCTCCTTGGTCCGCCGCAGGTAGAACGGGGCACGGCGACGGTCCATCGCCTCGCGGATCGACTTCACATCGGCGTAGGCATCGACATCGAGCAATTGTAGGAAGAGGGTAAAGTTAGCCGGGTCGCCCTTGTGTGGGGTCGCGGTCAAGAGGAGCATGTGATCGCTGACGTCTCGCAGCAATTCGCCGAGGGCATAGCGAGCCGTCTTGCGGGCAGGCGGCGACCACGACATGCGGTGCGCCTCGTCAACGATGATCAGGTCCCAATGGACCTGACGCAGGCCAGGCAGAATCTCCGTCCGCTTGGCCAGGTCGAGTGAGGTGATTAGTTGCTTCTGCTCGAGCCACTGGTTGACACCGAACTGGTCGCGGATGTCGTCGCCTTTGATGACAAAGAACTTCTCGTCGAATTTCTCTTTGAGTTCCCTCTGCCACTGGAACGCGAGGTTAGCCGGGGCCACGATCAGGATGCGTTCGCACATCCCCCTGAGCTTGAGTTCCTTGATCAGCAACCCGGCCATGATCGTCTTGCCCGCCCCCGCATCGTCGGCCAGCAGGAAGCGAATGCGGGCGAGCTTTAGCAAGTAGTCGTAGACCGCTTCGAGTTGGTGGGGCAACGGATCGACCCGGGATATCGACAGGCCGAAATAGGGATCAAACTCGTAAGCGATTCCCAGCGAATAAGCCTGGATGCCGAGGCGAAGGAGGCTGCCGTCGCCGTTAAACTTCATCTCGGAGTCGAGAATACTGATCGCGGCAAGATCGGACTCGGACATCGTGACACGCCGAAAGCGTTCCGACTGGGCACCTACGAGGCCAACCACCCAGGAGCTGTTTCCTGTGGCGGATACAGTTTCCACCCGCATCGGCTCGTTGAAGAGTGGACCGATCAGGGTCTGTCCGACACGCAATGGGGCCGTCTCGTTCATCATCGCCCCGTGGTGGTTGGATTCCGAAGCAACGATCAGCACCCATCTTATCCGCAGGCCCGCCGCTAAACCATCAATTCGAAATCCAGGTATCGGGAAAAGCCGAAGATGAAGAGCGTGGGCCGCGGTGCGAAGATAATCTAATGCATAGAGAGCAAGCCGATGGGGCCGCCCTCTTATCCTCTTGCAAGAATGTGGTGGCCCTCAACGCTCACTGATTTGGGGAGGGCGTACCTTGAAGCGAGACCGAGTGAAGGAGGTTCGTAACACGAACCAGCAGAAAATGGCCGACTTGTTCGAGGATCGCGACAACCCCGTGCCGAAGGCGGAGAGGCACCAATGAACCCCGTTTTTGCTGACTTCAACGCGACGACAGAATCGGGCCAGGTCCGCCTCAACTGCCAGGGTTCGCAAGAGGATCTCCGCGCCAGGGGCCTTCATCCTGGGGACTGGTCCTGGCTCAGCGACGGCGAGCTTGTTGTGGGTGGCAAGATCGATACGAGTCCCGGAGACGGCATCATTGCAGCTCCCGATTGGAGAACTCTCGTTCATCTAGACGAGTCCTACGATGCCGCGGCCGTGGGGAAGGAGCTGACGCTCTTGCTCAGACAAAGAAACCCGAGCTCCGAAGACCTTTGGCGGGCATTCCGGTTGCTCGTCGTTTTCGAACGAATCGCCCCTCAATCCGTCGCAGGTCAGTTTCGACCCGGCTATTTCCCGTACCGCCGCGCGGCGGTGCTGCTCCGGCTCGAGCAGCTCGACCTGGCCCTCGTCGAGATCCAGGAGGCTCGGCGGCTGGAACATGGCCACCCGAACGACGACTTCCTATTGCTGGAAATTCTTCGGAAGGCCAACCTTCCCAGGGCCCTTCAGGTGGTCTACGAAATGGCCTCCGACCCGGACCTCGACGCCAGGGTCATTGCGGAGTGTGTGCACGTCCTGGCGACCCATGCCGATCAACTCGCTGACGAGCCGTTTCAGGCGACCGCCCGGAGGATTCTGGAGCTGGCGGATCGGTTCGAGCACGCGCCGGGCCGCGACCGGGTCCAGGCTTCGACTCTTGCCATCGTTCAATTCAACCGGGGACTGGTCGAGCTGCGGCTGGGTCATCCTCACGAGGCGCAGCGTTCACTGGACCTGGCGAGCACGAGCAATCCCACAATACCCGAACTGCTCCGGGCACGAAACTTGACCACCTATGACGAACAGGCTCGCGAGATCGCCTCGCAATACTATCACCGCTTTGTAGCAGCCTGACTGTCAAGGGAAAGGAAAAAGGCAAAAGGTAAAAGGTAAAAAGAGAAAGGGAAAGGGAAGGTTACTTGCGCGGGGCGGATTTTTTGGCTTTGACGATGATCGCGGCGAGGATGCGCTGAAGTTCGTCGGCTTCCTGCACCAGGGCCGAACCGATTTCACCGGGGCAGTCGCCGGATTCGATCAGCAGACGCAGCCAATAGCGTGTCTCGCGGGCCTCCTTGAGGGCGATCGCGTACTTGCTCAGGAAGTCGGCCCGACTCTGCCCGGCCTGCGCTTCTTCGACATTCGCACCGACCGATGTTCCCGACCGGAGACACTGCCGTGCCACCGTCCGCGCGGCGTTGTCGCGTCGCTGACACCCCTTGCAAAGCCGCACGATCTCCAGCGCATACGAAAACGTCCGCTCCACAATATCGTACGTTTTCCCCCCCTCCTCCATTCCTCTCCTACCTTTATCCTTCCTTTTTTGCCTTTTACCTTTTGCCTTCTTGCGTTACGGTTCGGTTCAAACGCCTTTCGTGATCCCCGGCATGGCACAGGGATAGATGCCGTCCGGTCCTGCCTTGGATTGCGGGGAAGCGTCCCAGGCGATCCGGTCGGGGGCGTAGGTCAGGTCGGACTTGACGGCTTCGTCCCAGGTGACGAGCTTGCCGGAGTAGGTGGCCATGCGGCCGAGGATTGCCGTCATCGTGCTTTCAACGGCCCAGTCGAGCTCGTTATAGGGACGGCCCGCGACCACCGCGGCGAGCAGGTCGTCCCATTCGGTCTGGTGGCCGTCACGGCCCGGCTTGAGGCGCTTCGGCTGTGATCCGTTGACGTGGATCACGACCGTGTCGCCGCCGTCGAAGCTGACGGAACCTTTCGTGCCGTGGGCATGATGGCTGAAGTTCGACCAGCAGCCGGGCTGCTGCCGGCATTCGCTGAAGCTGTACGAGCCGTCGGGATAGGTGTACTGAACGCAGTGGTGATCGAAGATCTCGCCGATGCCGGGCTCGGCACGAACCTGTCGGCCGCCCAGGCCGGTGGCCTGCGTCGGCGCACCGCGCGATCCAGTTGCAGGCGTCGATGCCGTGGACATGTTGCTCGACGATGTGGTCGCCGCTCAACCAGACGAAATGATACCAGTTGTTCACCTGATATTGCATTTCGGTCATGCCCGGCTGCCGCGGACGGTTCCAGATTCCCTGGGTGTGGAAATACGCCCGGGTGAAGAGCAGGTCGCCGATCAGTCCGTCGTGAATCTGGCGAACGGCCTCGACGTGGCTCTTCGCGTGCCTCAGGTGATGGCCGACCGCGACATAAAGGCTCTTCTTCTTGGCGTCGGCGTTGGCCGACTTCACGAGCCGATAGCCGGGTGCGTCCACGGCGACAGGCTTTTCCAGGAAAACGTGCTTTCCCGCGTTCACCGCCGCCGCGAACTGCGCGGGGCGGAAACCCGGTGGAGTGCAGAGCAGAACGATGTCCGGCCCCGCCGCGATGGCTTTTTCATAGGCGTCAAGACCGACGAAGCGGCGGCCCGGCGGCACATCCACCTTGTCGTGAAACTGGTTGTGAAGGTCCTGATGCGCGCGCTCGATCGGCTCGGCAAACGCATCGGCCATGGCGATCAGCCGGACGTTGCTGTGCGTCTGATTCCCGAGCGCATCGAACGCAGTGCCCGTGCCTCGTCCCCCGCAACCGACGAGCGCGATCTTGATCTCGTCGCTGCCGGCGGCAAAAGCGGTGTGGCCAAGCTCGAGCGCGCCGATCGTGGCCGCCGCCGAGCCTGTCACAAACTGTCTGCGTGAAACCGTGGAAGCAATGGCCTGTCTCATGCAAGGGCTCCTTTGCGAAATCGAAAAGGAAAGGAATCGTCCGGCCGTGACTGGATGCGTCCGTTCACCACCAACGACACAAGTTCCTCTCCCTCGATCTCATTCTCCATGGTCCGGGTCTTCGCCACCACCACCGAGTCCCGACCCGCATCCTCCGTCGTCTTCCTCTCGATGGACTTTGTCGTGTTTTTTCACGGCATGAAACCTGCGTGAATATCTGCTCCAGCGCGGTCCCGAGTCTCTATGCATGGCCTCGCGTCTCATGGCCCGAAGCGTTTTCCGGAGCGGTGTTCACCACGATGAATGTTTTCCATTGCGACCATTGCGACCAGCTCGTGTTCTTCGAGAACACGGTCTGCGTGAAATGTGGGAACACGCTTGCCTACTTACCGGATCTGGGGTACATGGGGTCGCTGAATGCCACAGGGGACGGCCGCTGGAGCTCGCCTCTGCCCAGGGCCAAAGGCCGTCTCTATCGCCTTTGCTACAACTACTCTCAGTACAACGTCTGCAACTGGGCCGTGCCCGACGATGATCCGAACGCCCTCTGCCAGTCGTGCCGGTTGACGCGCATGATCCCGAACCTGAGCCGGCCGGGGAACAAGGAGGCCTGGTACAAGCTCGAGGTCGCGAAGCGGCGGGTGGTTTACAGCCTGCTGGCGCTGGGATGTCCGGTCGAGAGCAAGCTTGTCGAGCCGGAGAGCGGCCTCGCGTTCGAGTTCCTTGCGGACCCCGAGAATAACGGTGCGCCGGCTGTACTCACCGGGCATGCGGACGGTGTGATCACGGTGAATATCGCCGAGGCCGACGAGGTGGAACGGGAGCGCAGGCGGCTCCGGCTGCACGAGCCCTATCGCACCCTTCTCGGTCATCTCCGTCACGAGGTCGGTCATTATTACTGGGACCGATTGATCAAGGACCACCCGCGCATCGAGGGCTTCCGCGAGGTTTTCGGCGACGAGCGCAGGGACTATGCCCAGGCGCTCCAGCAGCATTATGACCAGGGGCCGCGGGCCGACTGGCAGCAGCAATTCGTCAGCGCGTACGCCAGCGTCCATCCCTGGGAAGACTGGGCCGAGACCTGGGCGCATTACCTGCACATGACCGACACGCTGGAAACCGCCTCGGCCTGCGGACTGACGCTGCGGCCCAGGCGTGACGACGAGCCGACGCTCAAGTCGCCTCCTCCCAGGCTTCCCGACACCCGCTTCACCGCGTTCGACCGGCTCATCGACGCCTGGTTTCCGCTGACGTACGTGCTCAATAATCTCAATCGCGGTCTGGGTCTACCCGACGGCTACCCGTTTGTGCTCTCGCCCCCCGCGGTAGAGAAACTGAAGTTCGTGCACGAAACCCTGAATCCCGACAGCACGCACGACAGCTTGCCGTTCTGGGGATTCCTGTCGAAGCTGAGCCAGTCGGCAACTTATTTGAATTTAATAATGGGCTGATCGACGGCCAGGCTATCGCCCTGTTTTGCCATGACCTCGGCAACCACTCCGTCGTTTTCGGCCTTCAGGATGTTCTGCATCTTCATGGCCTCGATCACCACGAGGTTCTCGCCGGCGCGCACTTCCTGGCCCGGCTTGACGGCAACCTGGGTCAGCAGCCCGGGCATGGGCGACATCAAGAACTTGGAGAGGTCCGGCGGCGGCTTTTCGGGCATGAGGGTCAGCAGCTCGGCGGCGCGGCCCGTCATGACAATGGCATCAGCCTGCGTGCCCCAGTGCATGACCCGGTATTTCAGTCCCATGCGTTCGACCTGAACGCAGACCTTGTTGCCGTTCCAGGTCCCGCGCATCAAGATCTCGCCGAGCTTCCAGTCGGTTCGCAGGGACGCCGTTTCGCCTTGATAGCTGATATCGCAGCCGCCCTCGACAAGGTTCACGGTCAGTTGAAACCGCTGGTCCTTCATCAAGACGACCCATTCCTTGCCGACCCTGCGCTCGTGGCCCTTGAGCTGGCCGGTGATCCGGACGGCGCGATGAATATAGCGCCTGCGCGCGTAGGCGGCGACCGACGCCAGCAAGAGCGGATCTTCGTGCCGGAGTGTCGAGGGGTGAAAGCCCTTGGGGAACTCTTCGGCGATGAAGCCGGTGTTGAAGTCGCCGGCAATGAACCGGGGATGCCGGCTGAGGGCGGCCTGGAAGGCGAGGTTCGACGAGATGCCGCGAATCACGAAGCCGTTCAGCGCATCGTGCATTCGGGTGATGGCCTGTGCGCGGGTGGCGCCGTGGGTGATCAGTTTGGCGATCATCGAGTCATAATAGATGGAGATCTCGTCGCCCTCGTAGACTCCCGTATCGACCCGGATTGCCCCGGGTTCTTGCTCCGGCGGCATGAAGTGGACGAGGCGGCCCGTCGATGGGAGGAAATTGCGGAACGGGTCCTCGGCGTTGATCCGGCACTCGATCGCCCAGCCTTCGCGGCGGATCTCGTCCTGAGCAAACGGCAGCCGCTCGCCGGCGGCGACCCGGATCATGAGCTCGACGATGTCGAGCCCGGTGATGAACTCGGTGACCGGGTGCTCGACCTGGAGTCGGGTGTTCATCTCCAGGAAGTAAAAGCTCTTGTCCTTGCCGACCACGAATTCGACCGTGCCGGCTGACTGGTAGTGCACGGCCCTGGCGAGGGCGACGGCCTGCTCGCCCATGGCTCGCCGGGTGGCGTCGTCGAGAAATGGGCTGGGGGCCTCTTCGATAACCTTCTGGTGCCGCCGCTGGATCGAGCACTCGCGTTCCCAGAGATAAACCACGTTGCCGTGAGCATCGCCGAGCACCTGGATCTCGATGTGCCGGGGCTCCTCGACAAACTTCTCGATGAAGACCCGGTCGTCGCCGAAGGCGTTCTTGGCCTCGGTCTGGCACGACGTGAAGCCCTCGGCCGCTTCCTTGTCGTTCCAGGCCACGCGCAGGCCTCGGCCGCCGCCGCCGGCAGAGGCCTTGATCATCACCGGATAGCCGACCTTGCGGGCGATCTCCACGGCCTGCGCGGGGATCTCGATGGGATCGTTGTAGCCCGGGATCGTACTCACGCGGGCGTCGCGGGCGAGCTTCTTGGAGGCGATCTTGTCGCCCATCGCGGCGATCGAATCGTGCTTGGGGCCGATGAAGACGATGCCTTCCTGCTCCAGTCGCCTGGAGAATTCCTCGTTCTCGGAGAGGAAACCGTAGCCCGGGTGCACCGCTTCGGCCCCGGTCTGCTTGCAGGCGGCGATGATCTTGTCCATCGCCAGGTACGATTCCTTGGACGGGGGCGGGCCAATGCAAACCGCCTCGTCGGCCAGCTCGACATGCCGGGCGTCCTTGTCGGCCTCCGAATAAACGGCGACGGTGCGGATACCCATGTTGCGGGCGGTTCGGATGACGCGGCAGGCGATTTCACCCCGATTGGCGATCAAGATTTTGTTGAACATGGCTGCCTCGGAAGTCATTGACCATGGATGTGCCGAGATCACCGAGCGGCGGCCGTCACCTTGGTCGACACCCCTGCGTGTCGTGTGAGTCCGCCGCACTTCAGCGTTCTTACTTAGAGGGGAATGTTGCCGTGCTTGCGCCAGGGGTTTTCCAACTTTTTCTCCTTGAGCATGGCCAGCGAGCGGCAGATGCGTTTTCTGGTCTCGTGAGGCATGATCACATCGTCGATGAACCCGCGATGGCCGGCGATGAAGGGGTTGGCGAACTTTTCCTTGTATTCCTGCTCGCGGGCGGTGATCTTCTCGGGGTTGCTCTTTTCCTCGCGGAAGATGATCTCGACCGCTCCCTTGGGTCCCATGACCGCGATCTCGGCGGTGGGCCAGGCAAAGTTCACATCGCCCCGCAGGTGCTTGGACGACATCACGTCATAGGCGCCGCCGTAAGCCTTGCGGGTGATGACCGTGACCTTGGGAACGGTGCACTCGGCATACGCGTAGAGCAGCTTGGCGCCATGCTTGATGATGCCGCCGTATTCCTGGGCGGTTCCCGGCATGAAGCCGGGCACATCCACAAACGTGACGATGGGGATATTGAAGGCGTCGCAGAAGCGGACGAACCGCGCGGCCTTGATCGCGCTGCGGATGTCGAGGCAGCCCGCCAGGACCAGCGGCTGGTTGGCGACCAGTCCCACGGTCTCGCCATTCATCCGCCCGAAGCCGATCACGATGTTCTTGGCGTGGTCAGGCATGAGCTCGAAAAAGTCGGACTCGTCGACAATCTTGACGAGCAGCTCCTTGATGTCGTAGGGCTTGTTGGCACTGTCCGGCACCAGGGTATCGAGCGACATCTCCATCCGGTCGACGGTATCCTCGGTGGGTACGATGGGCGGTTTTTCCTTGTTGCTCGATGGCAGGAAGCTGAACAGCCGGCGGGTCATCATCAAGGCTTCGACATCGTTCTCGAAGGCGAGGTCGGCGACTCCCGACCTGGTGGTATGGCTGACCGCGCCGCCGAGCTCCTCGGCGGTCACTTCCTCGTGCGTGACCGTCTTCACCACCTCGGGCCCGGTCACGAACATGTAGGAGGAGTCTTTGACCATGAAGATGAAGTCGGTCATTGCCGGCGAGTAAACCGCGCCGCCGGCGCACGGGCCCATGATCAGCGAGATCTGGGGAATCACGCCCGAGGCCAGGACGTTGCGCTCGAACACGTCGGCATAACCGGCGAGGGAAGCAACACCTTCTTGAATCCGCGCGCCGCCCGAGTCGTTCAGGCCGATCACCGGCGCTCCAACCTTCAGGGCGTGGTCCATGATCTTGCAAATCTTCTCGGCGTGCGCCTCGGACAGTGAGCCGCCGAAGACCGTGAAATCTTGACTGAAGACGAACACCATCCGGCCGTTGATGGTGCCATAGCCGGTAACCACGCCGTCGCCCGGCACGGACTGATTGGCCATGCCGAAATCGGTGCAGCGGTGCCCCTTGAACATATCCCATTCCTCGAAGGAATCGGGGTCGAGCAAGAGCTCGATACGTTCCCGGGCGGTGAGTTTGCCCTTGGCGTGCTGCGCGTCGATGCGCTTCTGGCCGCCTCCCAGGCGGGCGGCCGCTCGCTTTTCATCAAGCTGGCGGATCACACTGTACATGAGGCACCTCGGCAATTCGTGAAGACTTCAAAATGGCCCTGGAGGTGCGCCGAGCGGATCGACTTCTGAACTGTTACGTGGCTGCGTGTCGCAATTCAGTCGCCCTTCTTGGTGCCGTCCAGGTATCCCAGAAGCCGGTGAGCCGCCGCGGCCGGGGTCTGGCTTCCCCCCGTCACGGCGCGGCTGATCGTCTCGAGGCTATGCTTGACTTGCGGATTTTGCCGGAACCGGGCGCGCAGGCCGCTGTCGATCAGCGTCCACATCCAGTCGACGGCCTGACGCTGGCGCTTCGATTCCAGCTCGCCGCTCTCGGTCATCACTTTACGGAAGCGTTCGATCTCTTCCCAGAAGGCACCGATGCCCGTGCCCGCCACCGCGCTGATGGTCACCACCGGAGGCCGCCAGTGCGCCGAGGCGCTGCGAAGCATCGCCAGCGCCCCCACGAACTGATGCTTGGCCAGGGCCGCCGCCTTGGCATCGATGTCGGCCTTGGTGACCACGATGATATCGGCCAGCTCGACGATTCCTTTCTTGATCGCCTGCAAGTCGTCGCCGGAGTTGGGAAGCTGGAGCAACACAAACGCGTCAACCATGCCCGCGACGGTCGTTTCCGACTGCCCGACACCGACGGTCTCCACCAGGATCACGTCAAAGCCGGCCGCCTCGCACACGAGCATGGCTTCACGGGTCTTCTCACCCACTCCGCCAAGCGACCCGCGCGAGGGCGAAGGGCGGATGAACGAGTTGAGTTGCTGGCAGAGCCGCTCCATCCGCGTCTTGTCGCCGAGAATCGAGCCCCCGGAGATCGTGCTGGAGGGGTCCACCGCCAGCACGGCGACCCGGTGTCCTTGCTCGATCAGGTACAGACCCAAGGCCTCGATGAAGGTGGACTTTCCTGACCCCGGAGACCCGCTGATCCCCAGGCGGATCGATCGGCCCGTGGACGGCAAGATGGCCTCGACCACGGCCTCGGCGCGCGCCTGATGGTCGCGCCTGGCCGACTCGAGGAGCGTGATCGCCTTGGCCATCGCCCGGGTTTGACGCGCGAGCACGCCGTCGACGAGCTTCTGGTCGGAGGTTTCCAGCAATACCTTGCCGGTCACTTTGTCTTTCATCGTACGCAGTGAGGCACTACCCGGCTCAAGCGCTTCCCAGCCCGTGGGATGCGAGACGAACCCCATTATGAAGCCGCCCTGAAGTGGAATCCAGTGTCCCCTCGCCGAAGCGCAAGGAATGCACTGCGCCTGGTCGTCACTTCAGGCTTTTCCTTGACGGTGATCAGCCAGCTCAGCGCCGCATCGCTTCCGAGCCGGTCAACCGACGCGGCGGGGGTACGGGGTTCCCACAAGCCGCAGGAGCACCCTTCGAGACGGTCGAGAGGCACATCGAAAAGCCCAAGCAACACGCTCTCCAACTGACAAGATACTGAACGGGCGACACGTAAAATGTCCAGGAATGTCCAGGTGACACACTTTCCATCTGACAATATACTGAACGGAAGATATCTTGTGTACAAGAGTGTACATGTAACACGCTCTCCAGACGACGGGTGGAAAATTCAATAGATATATTAATAGATGAAGTTGTTGCAGCGAAAAGTGGTTGACAGGAAGCGTCTGACCGACTGTTTCTCAGATGGTCTCACGCAGGTCCGAGAAACGCTCAGCGGCGCCCGCGAAATGCGCGGCGTTGCGCTTCAGGTGGTGACCGGCGGGTGAATTTCCGGGCGATTTCTTGCCGCCATGAAGAAGGCCCCATGCGGTCTGGCAACCAAGCTTTTCGACAATCCGGTCTCGTGAACCAGCCGGTCTCGCCCGCAACCTGGCGGCGCTAACTCGTTACTGAGTCATAACTAATGGCTATCCCAACAGGATACATTGATTCTATTGGAAAACTGCTTTGGCCTCTGTATTACTTATTATTTATTATCATGAATCTTATTATGAACTATATGATATTAATATTTGCCGTTCCATCTTTCTGGAATCAACAACGTGATCGTATCGTATTCTAATTTCAAAGAGAGTCCTGTTGCGGGGTACATGACGATCCAGCCTGCTCAACAGTGGTTCCGCAGGCCGGGGCCAGGACGTTGAATACAAGTTTTGATCGAGCGCGGCATTCACCCCGACGTACTTGCAAATCTCCCCCTGACAATGGGCCCTGCTCGCCAAGAATGCCTTGTGCTGGGAGCCGTGTTCCGGCGGCCGGCGTTGACCGCCGGGGTTGGCCAGCGCGGGCCAGACGACCAGCGCACGAGTCGAGCCTGCGGTTCCATTCGTTTTCACCGTCGAGAGACCGTACCATGCAGCCGCTGAACTATCGGCAGCGAGTTTTTGTTGCGCATTACCTGGGTGAATCGTCGGGGTCCGCGGCCGACGCGGCGCGCAAAGCGGGGTATAAATGGCCTGAAACGCAGGGACCGCGACTGCTCAAGAACAGTGAAGTTCGCGTCGCCGTCGCTGCTCGAATGGAAACGGCGGCCATCTCCGCGGACGAAATCCTGGCGCGCCTGGCCGACACGGCGACCTCCGACCTCATGGATTTCATCGCAGTGGATGACACGGGCGATTGGAAGGTGGACTTCAAACGCATCAAACGCCTTGGCCTGGGACATCTGGTCAAGCGGCTTCGAAAAAACAAGGACGGATCCTCCGTGATCGAGCTGGAATCCAGGGCAAACGCCCTGATCAAGCTGGGGCAACACTACAACCTCTTCAAAGGCGAAACGGAGACGCAGCTCACCCTGGTCGAGCTGGCCAAGAGCCTGGAGGACGACGATGAGGACATGTCAGGCGAGCGTACTGAACCGCTGGAAAAGCCTGCTGAAACAATGCCGGAACAGCCCTGAGTTGTTCAATCAGAAGTTCCTGAATCGCCCCCCCTACTGGTCCCGGCAGGTTGACCTGTGCCGATCGGTCGTGGAGTACCGGTCGACCGTCGTGTATTCCGGCAACATGATCGGCAAGGACTACTGGATCGCGGGGATTATCCTCTGGTGGCTGCTCACGAGGCCGCACGCGCTGTGCATAGTCACCGGCCCATCGCAAATGGTCCTGGGAAGCGTGACCTTCAAGGAGATCAGGCGCTGCCTTGACGGGGCCGTCATCCCCTTTGGCGGCAAGATATCCAAGGGCCTCAAGGCCAGTCCGGCGGTGGTCGAGATCGCGCCCGGCTGGCAAGCGCTGGGGTTTTCCACGACCAGCGTGGAACGGGCGTCGGGCCAGCATGCGCGGCATCTCCTGGCTGTGGTCGAGGAGGCCTCGGGAGTCGAGGATTTCGTCTTCGACGCGATCGACTCTCTGGGCTTTGAGCGACTGGTCTGCATTGGCAATCCGATCCGGGCAGAGGGGAAGTTCGTCGAGCTGATCCGCCAGGCCGAACGTGACCGTGGCGACAACTTGCCCCCGCGCCTGTCGGTCAATGCGATCCAGATTCCCAGCACGGAATCGCCGCACGCACGCCTGGAGCGGAGCCCGGTCGGGCTGGCCGATCGCACCTGGCTGGACTCGATGTACCGCAAGCACGGCCGCGACTCGTTGTGGGTCAGGTCGCACATCGAAGCGCGCATCCCCGATATCGACGTCCAGCAACTGATCCCCATCGAGTGGCTAAATTACCACAGCCAGCAGCAGCGGCCGCCGGTCCCGCCGACTCATCCCGTAAACTACAGCCGGCGGATCGCTTGCGACCTGGCCGAGGGCGTCGGCCGCGACAGCACCTGTATCGTGGTGGTCGACGACTGGGGCGTGCTGGATGTCGTGCTGAGCAACAGCGCGGGCTTGCCGGAAGCCGCCGAGACGATCCATCGTCTGGCCCTCAAGTGGAACGTCCCGCACGAGCGGATCACGTACGACCGGCTGGGAATCGGCCGCAATTTCCCGAATCACCTGGCCCGCTGGGGCATCACCTCGGCGCTCCCCTACGCCGGGGAGGGAAGGCCCAAGGATCCCTCGTTTGTCAACCTGCGCACCGAGGCCGCCTGGAAACTGCACAATCGCCTGGACGTGAGCCACATGCGTTACGAGCCCCCTGCGGGCGGCCGCCCTGCCCACACGCGGACGCAACATCCATTCCACTTCTGCCCCGGCGTGTACTATGCCCGGCTGGTCGAAGAGCTGCGTCCCTTGACGTACGGCCTGGTCGGCCGCAAGACCAAGCTGATGCCCAAGGACCAGTGGTCGACCATCCTGGGCCATTCGCCCGACGTCGCCGACGCACTCATCCAGAGCATGCTGCTGGCTTCATGAAAGGAGACCCGCTTTGATGATCGATCTTGAAACTCTGATCACTCAAGAAGAGCCACTCGTCGCCAAGCTCCGCGCGACCGACGACCTGTACCTGGAGTGCTTGCGTGCCAGCGTCTTAACTTCTCCGCGTTTGTGTTTGTTGGTACAGTAAAGAGTTACGACCATCTTGGCCCCAGACCATGGCTGTCGCCAGGTAACATTGGTGTTTCGTGGGCTGCTCGCTTGCCGGCGCGGGCTAAGAAAGACGATAAGTCACATGGCATTCTCTCTATGCTGCCGGGATTGGACCGGTACGCATCGAGTTATGACAAAGCTCAGGCAAGCTTGGTGAAAGGGTCGATAAAGCCATCGGCAACCATAACTCATACCGCTCCGGACTGATCACATTCACCCTCACCGGCCAGATCGAGGTACGCAAGCAGGGCAAGGAGCCCGAATGATGCGCGTCGAAATCAATCCAAGTTTGCTGAAATGGGCCGTCGAGCGGGTAGGGGAACGTAGTGCCTACCTTTACAACAAGTTTCCCAAACTCGAAGACTGGGAACGTGGGGGAGCCCAACCCACTCTGAAGCAACTCGAGGACTTCGCGCGCGCAGCCTATGTCCCTATCGGCTACCTGTTCTTGCCGGTACCCCCGGAGGATAAGCTTCCGATTCCCGACCTGCGCACGGTCGGTGGCAAGCGAGTAGGGCGCCCCAGCCCAGACTTGCTGGACATGATCTATCTCTGCCAGCGCCGGCAAGCCTGGTACCAAGACCATGCGGAAAGCACCGGAGAAGACCCGAAGACCTTCGTGGGCACTGCCAGGCTCAGCAATGGGGCAGTACGCGTAGCCAGCGACATGCGGCAGCAATTGGGATTCAGTATCGCAGAGCGTCGTGCATTCAGCACGTGGGAAGAAGCCTTACGCCGATTCGTCGAGCAAATGGAAAAACTGGGTATCCTCGTGATGGTGAGCGGAGTCGTTGGTAGCAACAACAAGCGAACTCTCAACCCCGACGAGTTCCGTGGCTTTGCTCTCGCCGACACCATCGCCCCCTTGATCTTCATTAACGGGGCCGACGCCAAGGCCGCCCAGATGTTCACGCTTGCCCACGAGCTGGCGCATATCTGGCTCGGCCAATCGGCCGTAGGAGACTCGGGGCCAACTGCGACCCATAGCGTTGAAGTCTGGTGCAATCGTGTGGCATCCGAACTATTCGTGCCACTGGTGGACTTGAAGAGCGAGCTGGGAAAGCGAAACCCGGTCGAGGACGTCCCCCGGCTTGCCCGGGCCTTCAAAGTTAGCACTCTCGTGATCCTTCGCAGGCTGCTGGATGCGGGGGCGATTTCCCGCGACAAGTTTGACAAGGCCTACTCTGTGGAGATGGCAAAGCTGACCTCCAACGATAAGGCTGGCGGCGGCAATTTCTACCTGACGCAGGGAGCACGCCTGAGCAAACGATTCGCCAAAGCCATCATCACGAGTACGCTCGAGGGACAGACGCTTTATCGCGACGCCTTTCAGATGCTCGGCATCAGCAAAGAGCGAACTTTCCGGGAACTCGGCCGGGCGCTGGAGGTAACACCCTGATGGTTTACCTCCTTGATGCAAACGTTTTCATCCAGGCCAAGAATCTTCATTACGGCTTCGATTTCTGCCCCGCCTTCTGGGACTGGATCATCGACAAGGATGCCAAGGGCCTGGTCAAGAGCATTGAAAAGATCGGCGATGAATTGGAAGCCGGGCAAGACGAGCTAGCCACCTGGGCAAAGGGACGTGGGGAAACCTTCTTCCTGAAGCAAGACGAGGAACTGCTAAAGGCGGCCCCGACCCTCAGCATGTGGGTTAAGGCTCAGAACTACCAGCCCGCCGCGGTCAGCACATTCTTTCAAGTGGCCGACTACTGGCTCGTTGCGCACGCGCTTGCCGCACAAATGCACGGTCGTCACTCACGAAATCGCCAGTAGCGGAGTAACAAGGGTCAAGATTCCGAATGTCTGCATCGGCGTGAAGGTGAAATGGATGACACCCTACGAGATGCTCCGGCACGAGCGTGCAAGGTTCGTGCTGGGAAAATAATCATGAGAGACTCTGAAGACAGGCGCGGTTCAGACGCGGCATGGGCTTTCGCTCGCTGTTGGTGTCCGTGCAGCGCCGATACTCGGCGAGTCCCGACGTCGCCGACGCACTCATCCATAACATGATATTGTCTTCATGAATTGATACTGTCTATGGAACTGGCTGCAAACGACTTCCCTGCGTCGCGTTGGCGAACGTGGATCACGGCCGGGTCTGGCGATCTCACGCCAGGTCTCGAGGCAGGGGCTGGCGGCCTTCGCTGGCGCATCAGGCTTGTACTCCTGCGGCCTCAAGAATTGACAAGCCTGAAGCGAGCGAAGGCACATTTCTGCGGCCTCAAGAATTGACAAGCCTGAAGCGCCAGCGAAACCTATCGTGCCGCCTTCGGCGGCACCCTCGCGTCCCGTGAACTTTGGTTCGGGAGATCTGGCTCTGTGTGCCGTTTGGCTTCATTCTGGAGTCTGGTGACGCGTGTCTGCGGCCGTATTGCCTTTGGTGCTCCTTGCCCGCAGCGAAGCTTGGCCCGAGAGGCTTCGACCTTTTCTTTGGTGACTTGCCATGTCGGGTCCTCCCGTCGTGGTACTGATCCCGTTGGGGAGACTTCAAACGTCCTCGATACCCCTCTTGGCACGCGGCACCTTGTTCTTACACGATCCGTATCGTCCAACCGGAGACATCCATGGTCGTCCCAAACCAAGAGCCGAAGAAGCCTGCCAAGCCGGGCAAGTCAAGTGAGCGGTCATTTCCCGTTCCCGTCCCCGCTTCGGCGGCGGCGCTCAATGTCATCAATCCGGACGCGGCCGGAATCGACGTTCATTCCAACATGCATATGGTCTGCGTCCCGGCGGACCGTGATGCCGACCCAGTCCGCCAGTTCGGTGCCAACACCGCCGACCTTCACGAGATCGTCGCATGGTTGAAGAAGTGTCGTATCAAGACGATTGCTTTGGAGTCCACCGGAGTCTACTGGATTGCCCTGTTTGAACTCCTCGAATCAGAGGGTTTCGAGGTCCATCTGGTGGAACCAGGGCAGCTTTCACGTTGCGGCGCGCGGCCGAAGACCGACGTGCTGGACGTCCAGTGGATTCAACGCTTACATTCCTACGGTCTCTTGCGGCGTCGTTCCGGCCTCCCGATTTCGTGCTCGCGGTGCGTGCCTACTGGCGGCTGCGTCAGATGCAGATCCGCTACGCCGCGCATCATGTCCAGCACATGCAGAAGGCCATGGAGCAGATGAACGTTAAACTGACGGAGGTCGTCAGCAACATCACGGGGCTTACCGGCATGTTGATCATCAGTGCCATCCTGGAGGGGCAACGCGACCCCAACGAGCTGGCTAAACTGCGTCATCCACAATGCCATCGCAGCCAGGAGCAGATCGCTCTTGCCCTGGACGGAACATGGCGAGCTGAACATCTCTTCGAGCTTCGGCAGGCATACGAGCTGTACCAGTTTCATCATCGCCAGATCGCTGAGTGCGACCAACAGATCCAAGCAGAACTGGCGAAGTTCCCCAACCGGGCAGGGGAGAAACCACACACGGCCAAGCCGCGCAAGCGCGGGCACAAGAGCAACGATGTCGGCTTCGAGGCCACGGGCCCACTATTCAAGGCCTTGGGCGTAGACCTGACCTTGATCGAGGGGATCGACGTGGGAACGGCTCTGGTGATCTTGGCCGAGATCGGTGTAGATGTCAGTCGTTTCCCCACGGAGAAGCACTTCGCCAGTTGGTTACGGCTTTGTCCCCCGCAGAATGAGAGCAACAAGACGAACCGACGTCACCGTAATCGGAAGGGTACCAGCCGAGTGACCATCGCGTTACGGATGGCTGCGCAGTCGGTGGGTAGGACGATGACGCCGTTGGGCCTGTTCTACCGCCGCATCCGCAGTCGGATCGGCGGCCTCGGAGCAGTTAAAGCAACCGCGCACAAGTTGGCATGCTTGATCTACAGGATGCTCAGGTACGGCCAGGAGTACGTGACGCAGTCAATGGAAGAGTACGAGGCCAAGATGAAGGACAACATGTTGAAGGCGCTGAAACGGAAGGCGGCGGCAATGGGCTTCCAACTCAGTCCGCTGCCCGCTCAGTAAGTGAGTCGACTGAGGCGGTCGCCGTCACGTGACACGCCGCTGGCCATGCACAACGATGAGAACCCAGAGCCTCCGGTATCGGTTCACGATTCTGGGGTGAGGGGGTATTACGTGCTGCGTCCAACGCTCCCGACAGGAAAAGCCGCCGGACGACCCGCCGACACCGTGCGGCCACGGTGGGAGTTCATGGGGAGGCGCATTTCGGATCAGCCCTTGCCATCCCGGACGTCCGGAACGGAAATCGCGACCTGATTCCCGGCCTGTCCCCATGAAGATCGACATCCAGGAGCTGATCGAGCAAGAGGAGCCACTCGCCGCCAAGCTCCGCGAGGCCGACGACCTGTACCTGGAGTGCTTGCGTGCCAGGGTCTTAACTTCTCCGCGTTTGTGTTTGTTGGTACAGTAAAGAGTTACGACCATCTTGTGCCACAGACCATGGCTTTCGCCAGGTAACATTGGTGTTTCGTGGGCTGCTCGCTTGCCGGCGCGGGCTAAGAAAGACGATAAGTCACATGGCATTCTCTCCATGCTGCCGGGATTGGACCGGTACGCATCGAGTTATGACAAAGCTCAGGCAAGCTTGGTGAAAGGGTCGATTAAAGCCATCGGCAAGCATAACTCATACCGCTCCGGACTGATCACATTCACCCTCACCGGCCAGATCGAGGTACGCAAGCAGGGCAAGGAGCCCGAATGATGCGCGTTGAAATCAATCCAAGTTTGCTGAAATGGGCCGTCGAGCGGGTAGGGGAACGTAGCGCCTACCTTTACGACAAGTTTCCCAAACTCGAAGACTGGGAACGTGGGGGAGCCCAACCCACTCTGAAGCAACTCGAGGACTTCGCGCGCGCAGCCTATGTCCCTATCGGCTACCTGTTCTTGCCGGTACCCCCGGAGGATAAGCTTCCGATTCCCGACCTGCGCACGGTCGGTGGCAAGCGAGTAGGGCGCCCCAGCCCAGACTTACTGCCATGATCTATCTCTGCCAGCGCCGGCAAGCCTGGTATCAAGACTATGCGAAAAGCATTGGAGAAGACCCGAAGACCTTCGTGGGCACTGCCAGGCTCAGCAACGGGGCAGTACCCCATTGGTTCTGGTCGAGTGGTGAATTCGTCGGAGTTCGTGTGAAGGACTTTCACCTGACAAACGCCATTAAGATCGAAACGCGTCGCTTGAACGGAGCTCAGAGATGAAATGGCAAGACCGTATCAGCATCAGGGCGGAAGTGTGCCATGGAAAAGCCTGCATCAAGGGTCGGCGGGTCATGGTGAGCGTGATCCTTGCCAGCCTCGCCGAGGGCGATTCGCCGGAAGCCGTCATGGCGAATTTCCACCTGGAGCCGGAAGACATCCAGGCGGCCATGCTGTTCGCGGCCGACATGGCTGAAGACCGTTTTTTGCCCCTTGAGCAAGAGGTCGGCTGATGCAGTTCAAGCTCGATGAGAACCTGCCGCCGGCCGCGGCCGGTCTGCCTCGGGAACTCGGTCACGATGTGATGACCGTGTACGATCAGGATTTGCAAAGATGTACCGATCCGGAGGTGTTGGCAGCTTGCCAGGGCGAGGGCAAGGTTCTCCTTTCTCTCGACCTGGACTTCTCGAACATCTTGGTTTACCCGCCGGAACGTTACTCCGGGCTCATCGTGCTTCGTCTGCACAAACCCGGTCCAAGGGCGGTCTTGAGCCTCCTGCGGCGTGTCGTGCCTCACCTCGAAACAGTCCCTGTTGCCGGCAGGCTTTGGATCGCCGATGAGCACCGAATTCGCGTCCGGCAAGTTGGTGAAATCGACCTGGGGCCGGAAGTCGGCGAGGTCCCGTTCACATGAGCACCTTGTTCGATTCGCTCCTGGGGGCGTACGGGTTCGGCGGGCCGGCCCGCGGCAGCGCTGGGTCTCCGCGAAGTAAATTCTTACTCGGTCTGACCCCGAGGGCAGCTGATCGATGCGTCCGGCTCCCTGAAGGATGATACCGACATTAATGGGCTCCATCCGCTCCTTGTCGGGGACATATCGGACGAGCATATATCGGAAGTTTTGGATTTCCATCGTTATGGTTCCCCCGTCAAGCCCAGGCCCCTCCTATTGGGTCTTCCGGCAACTCTGTAATCTCTTCGATGTACGAACTAGACAACGAATCGCCTCCTTACGTTATTATTGTATCAGCCGATCGACGGAGCTGACATAAGTTATTCAAACTTGAATCAAGGTCCTATCAAGAAGTTAGGGTCCGGGGACAAACTGTAGGGTTGCCAGCATGACCGTGGCCAAATTGAGAAGGCGTTGAACGAAGCTGACAACCTCCAAAGCGTCACCATTCGCGAACCAGAAGGATAGCCAGAGGTCTCGAGCGATCGCGGTAACCGCCGCATGTGAGTGTCATTCCTTTAGCTCGTTGGCAATCCCCCCAAACAACTCCAGCACCGTCTGGAGATCATCCGCGATTTCTTGCGCCTGCATGTCGGGTTCGGGCAGGCTGTCGGCGTCCTCCAGGCTTTTGTCCTTGATCCAGAAGATATCGAGGTTGAGCTTGTCGCGTTTGGAAAGTTCCTCATAGGTGAAGCAGCGCCAGCGGCCTTCGGGGGTGGTGTCGCTCCAGGTCGGTTTGCGCTCGTGGCGGTTGGCGGGGTGGTAGCAGGAAACGAACTCGTCGAGGTCGGAGCGCTTGAACGGCTTGGTCTTGAGGGTGTGGTGGATGCTGGTGCGGTAGTCGAAGACCCAGAGCTTCTCGGTCCACGGCTGCTCGCGGGCGTGCCTGGCGTCGAAGAAATAGACGTGGGCGAAGTTCCGGGCCTTGCTGACGACTTGCTGGGTATCGGTGCTCATGCTGCCGCACTCGCGATCGTGAGTTCAATTTGTGGTTGGATTCCCGGGATCCTCCGCGATTCGCTCTGGTGCAGCGTGTTGGATTTGCTCGATCGCCCATTGCCACGTCTCGAAGAACCTATCGAGATTCCCGGAATGGAGCAGGAGCCTCATATCGATTCCAGGACGCTTGCTAAGCTTGTCGTCGCCGATACGAACGCCCTCAATTTGCTGCAAACGATCGCGAGCTCCCTCCTCCGGGATTCGTCGGCGAATGCTGGTTTGTATGCCAGCCACTGAAAATAGATCTCGATGGTACCGTATGTCCAAGCGGCAAAAAGGTAATGACTCTCGCCAGCAAGCACTTCGGGGACGAAAGAACCCATTCTCATTCCCGTGCCCCAGTGAACCTTAAAGACACGAGGTGTGATCCAATCGAGAATCGCCATGGCGACCCTTGCAACCTCCTGCCCCTTGGATTGCTCCAACGCCGACATGAATGTTGCCTGGTCCCAGGCACGGCCGCCTGTACCGCGAGAAACCCTCGCGGCGTCTTCCTTCTGGCGGATCTGGACCTGGTACTCCTCAGCCTCCGGCAGGGGAATGATCGGCTGAACATCGAGCAGGACCCGATCGTCGAGCTTGTAAGGTCGCAGACGGACACAGCGAATGTCGAGCCCGCGCTGATTCAGCCAGAGGACTGTGGTTGAGATCTCGGGATGGAAGTTCGCGGAAACCAGGACGACCTTCACATCCTGGGCGAAGGCATTATCGTCCGGCTCAGCCCACTGAAGGAATCCCAGTATCGCGCCTCGGGCATCCTCCGATCGGCCAAGGCCTGCCAGATAGCTGGCGTGGACCTCGACCGCTTTCTCGAAGGTCATCATCGAGACCATCGCCGCGTACCGTAGCGCCTGCAACTCCATGTGCCCGCCGTCCTCGGTCCGCTTCAGCTCGATGACGACGAGGTTCGCATTCTTGTCCAGCCCCAGCAGGTCGATTCGCCGGTAGCTGTCTTGCCAGTCGCAGAATTCCTCGGTCAGGACCAGCGTATCGGGGCAAATGACCTCGATCCGCTCGCGTAGCAGGCGCTGGAGGTCTTCTCTCTCGCGGAAATGCTCCGTGGCGAAAGAGGTCTCACGGATTGGCCGCAAGTCGTCTTTTGTGAGTTCATAAAGGGGCATGAGAGGGATCACCAAAAAGCAACTCTTCGGGGCGATGGAACGTGAAGACCTCGCGGCTGCGCAGCGTCGGCTCCAGCAGGTTGGTGAACTGCGTGACGGCGCCGGTGCTCTCGTAAGCGAAAGGCAGGGGGCTCTTGTAGGCGGGGACGGTGGGCGGGAGAGCCCCCGAATACTTCGACGCCTGGGTTTCCACGCCGATCAGGGGATGTCCTTTCGGCTTGGCCTCGAGCACGCCGTTGGCCTTGCCGCCGACGTAGAGCAGGTAATCGACCTCGCCGGTCAGCATCGGGAACTCGCGGACGGCGACCCCGAGAGCCGCCGAGATGTGGATCTGGCTCTTATCCTGAACCACCCAGCCGCATTGTGCGAGCTGCCGGTCGATGTCCTGCCGGGCTTTGTCTTCCGGGTTCATCAGTGAAGCCGCGGTTCTTCCCGCCCAAGATCTCGTTCACGCCGAGAGAGAGGCCGGCGACCGACCGAGAGACAGACCATCCCAATTCCACGCCGAGATCATCGTACACCCTGGATTCGAGCGATCCTACCATGCACTCGATTTTTTCGGTCTGGGCTGGTCTCGTACACGTTTAT
This sequence comes from uncultured Planctomycetaceae bacterium, assembly GCA_963797295.1. GTDB lineage: Bacteria > Planctomycetota > Planctomycetia > Isosphaerales > Isosphaeraceae > Aquisphaera. Next base: position 19,896 of record CAWCPP010000040.1, on the reverse strand, counting down.
CCAGAGTGCGCGCGAGGAGCAAGAACGTCTTGCCGGGCGCCGGTTGCGTTTTCGCGGCGTTAACGCCAGCGCAGAAACGGCCATCCACGTTTCCCTGGAGGCGGGATTTAGGCGGCCCCTTTCTGTTCGGCAACAAAGAGAATCACATACCAACCCGAAGCGTCAGCGAGGATCCCCAGGCTTTCCCCTCGCTGACGCTTCGGGTTAGTATGTGTCAATCTGCTGAAATCTCTTGCTGGGAGAATAAATGGTCTCAGTTCAATGTTCTGCGACAAATTGAACTGACACCATTTATTCCCACAATCTTCTGAAGATTTGGCGTCGCTCCTGCAGCGCCGCAAGAAACTGAGGGGATAGTGCGCCGAGCGCGCGGGCTTGGCCGAAAAGGACGAGGCCCAGGGGCAATGCGGGAGCATAGGCGAATTCTCGGACGGTCTCCTAGTGATGGATCACCTTGCCCCACCCTCTAGCCGAGAACTTCGTTCCAGGGAACGGGTCGAGGGAGTGCTCATCGACGTCGTAACGGCCAGGCCCGTGGTCGCGGGCGATTGCCTCGATGGACTCGACCGAGTCGAGGATATCGCCGACGTCCGGACCATTGCAGATGCGAAAACAACGAGGCATGGGGTCGCCGAAGATCGTGATAGGCGCCGCGAAGGGCCGGGTAAATGGGGGAGAGGTTACGCCTCACTCTTTGAGGCCCGCCTCGCTTGTGTCGCTCTTCCGTCGAGAGAGCCAACGACCGCCCCGGCCATGCGACGAAGCGGCCGGCGCCGAGACCACCATAGATCGCCGCGGTGGGCCATGCAACCGACGGTCGCAGGTCCGGATTGGGACCGCGCAGGGCTCTGATCTCGACCTCGACGGCCGCGACGACTACACAGACGACGAAACCCACGAACGCACCGCGAAAGGCTCAGATCAAGGCCCGCATGTTGACTCCAAACTGACGTGGTCAACGTACCAGGTTCAGCCCCGTTGTGAGGTTGATCAAACACCACTCGAGACTTCCTTGATGTGCGCCCCCATAATCGCGATGACAACAAGCCAGTAGACTGTGCCGATAATAAGTGCAAAATACCGGCCTTCTCTTGCGCTCGGGTGAAAGAGGTAAACGAACACAATTATTATGCCGATCAGAACCGGAAAGGCGACGAGCAGCGCACGCCAGCCAACGACCCATGCTATGGAAAGAAACCTCTTTAGAAAATCACGGCCCGCTGTCCCGCCGTTCATCTTATAACAATACGTCACTGCTGCGATCACGATCCCGATCATCGCGAGTGCTGAAAGAAAGAAGAGCGCAGGTTCGCGTTTCTCTTGGCCTGTAGGAGCGGAAGACAAGAGGGCGAAGAATATTCCAAAGGCCAGGAGATATTTAAAGCACTCGTTCTCGGATGGCCCACCTCCCCGTATCTCTTCCTTCAGTTTGGTGATATTCCAGAAATACATTAAGCCTCCTTGATCAACCTAACGATAGCCCGGTCTTCCGCCGCCATTTCCAGTGGGCTGAGCGACGTCGCACGCCGTGATCGCGGCGGAATAAGTGGGCCGCCGGACGAAACCGCCCGTCGCCTCCCCACTTGTCGACGACCCGTCAAAGGCCAAGCGATCTATCTCACATCTCACCCCGCGGGATTTTATCCCGGTCTCAACGAGTACCGCCAGCCCGGCCCCCACTCGGAGGAAACCTGCGAGGCCTGGCAACCAGAGATGCACGCGTTGCCGGAGCGGATTCATGGCGAGAATTTCCGTGGGGAGAGGTCTACCATGAGGTTTCGTTCAACGAAAAAGTTCAGCAGACTGGCCGGCCGAGCACCAGCGATGAATAGACGCGAAACCAGCAAACAGATCCTTGCCGTCTCGACATTCCAACCATCATCGGTCGGATTGACCCCTCAAACTGTCCCGATGACAATCGACCGTCCAACGGAAAACACCACGCCAGAGCCCTGGAGCACACTACGCCAGGACGAACGCTCAGCCGTTCATGGTCCACACTCGCCCTTTTCTGCTGATCGCGCTTCAGACCGCAACGCCCGCCTGGGCCTGGGGACGACTCGGTCATCGGGTCGTGTCCCGGATCGCGGAGCGGCAACTTACGCCCAAGAGCTAGGCTGCGATCGCGGAGTTGCTGGAGCCCGGAGAGGCGCACGCCGACGCCTCGCTTTCCCCGAGGGCTTGGTGCCACGGCCCAACCTCCACCCGGTCCATGCTTCGTGGATCCTCGGGTGAGCCCCAAAACTGCGGATTTCCCAGCCAACACGAGAATACGCGTCGTGACAAGTCGATAATACCGAAGGTGGGACTTGAACCCACACCCCCTTGCGGGGACCGGATTTTGAGTCCGGTGCGTCTGCCATCGCCGTCGCATTGGAAACAGGTTGCGGTGGTGCTTAAAGTCTGCGAATCCAAGGCTAGCACGTCGCCACCTTGGTCTTTTCGCATTGTGGCCGCGTGGGGCTGACGTTGCCAATACTGTTCCCAATTTGTTCCCAACTCGCGCCCGAATAGAGGCCGGTACAGGCTTGATCATGGATGATGGGCTGACGCGGGCAGCAACCGATGTCGGATCAAGCGTGCAAACCCTGTCCCCGGGGATCCGTGGGCTATGCCGGAACGGCCTTCCGAGCGAGAGGCACAATACCGCGTGGAGGAGCGGCCCTCGGTCGTGCCAGCCTGGGTGTCTTGTTGCCCTCGGCGTTCGGCGTCGGTTCAAATCCAGTCGCCCCGAGTGCAATACCACGGCAATGTGACTGCAATGCGACCGCAATACCATACGAGTTGCATAAAGCTTTCTTGTACCATCATGCGGCTACGCCACAAGGCAACAAAGTCGTCCCGGCCGCTCACGGCCGGCACTTCTCATCAATCCGCGAATTCTCTAATAGTTCGAGCGAACACCTTGCCAAGATCGGTCAATTCCGGAACCTGAATGCCGTCAAAAGTCGCAAGCCAGTTGTCAGTCTGGGCATTGAACTGTTCAAAACCGTAATAAACCGCCTCCTTGACCGTGCCCTCGTCACGAATCGCAACCATGACGTCGCGCAATTGAGCCCCAGTCAGGCCGGGCCCCGCGTAGAAGGAACCAATAATATAATTATATAGGTATCCGTGCCCCTTGGCGAAGGCCTGGGCATCACCAAGGTACGACTTGAAATTCGTCAATGCGCCATTGGAGGCGAATGAAGCATTGAATCGGAACTCATCTACGGTTACAGAGCCCCGCACGATCTTTATAAAGTCTTCGGCGAACCCGAACGGATCGTGATTGTCTTCAAACCCCGCGGTGGAGAGCCGAGTTAGAGGGCTACGATCCTTGAGCCACTCATAGCAAACGATGTATGCCTTTGCATAATCCGACGCGGTCATCGAAGCATTGACTTCGTCGCCAAGAATAAGGGTGCTATTTGGATTCATCTGCACAGCGTGTTCCATTTCCGACTCGGTGTTGGACTGACTATTGGGGTCGAAATGGATCCACTGATAGTCGGCGTCACGCGCTTGGCCAAAGTAAAGGATAGGAATCCCGAGCCGTTTGTGACCTTGAGTGCAAGCCCCCCGGTCGTCGGAAGGAACGTAGGCACCGTAGCAAGCGAAACCAGAGAACGCGCGAAAAACCGTCATAACGCCTCTTTCCACGGAGATGATGCCCGAGGGTGATGGCAAGGTAGATGCTAACGGACTAATCCAGCTTTGTGTTACAGAAACTTGGGCGTTTGCGCACATCGGCCATCCACCCATTAATGCCTGCAATGAGAAGTTCTAACGGTGTCCCGTCGCCGCCACCACCGCGATGCTGATTGATGCCGGATCCGACAATTACGTATTGTGCCCCCGGAACCTGTGTCTCCCGGCGACGAATCAATAACTTCCGTTTCTGATCTCGAATTCTCACTCGTAATTCACGATACTGATTCCATGGGGGAGAATGCGCTCTCCGTCTTAGACACCGGCGGAAACGTGCCATCGACAACCACCCTTTTTCCACTGCCCAGCGTCAGCGGATATGTCTTTAACCTCCTCTAGGTTAGGCGGCAAGACCCGCCGGCCCTCTAGGTCAGGAACTCCGCGCCGGGACGCGAGAATCCGTTTGCAACGCCGATGCGAACACGATTCCGCTAGCGCGCTACGCCGCAGCGTGCCGCCCGCAAGGCTCGCCTATCGCTGGCCTCGCGTCTCGATCGAATGCAGCCTAATCCCTGGTTCGGCGATCTTTCAGCAACGAATGAGAACCGTCCATTTGCAAGGAGCAGATATGAGTTCAGATCAGGTAATGGTTCAAGGCATAGACACTGATGGCAACTCCCATACTTATGGGCTTCGCTCCGATGGCAGCCTTCATATGTTCGGCCAATCCTCGGATATGAGTGGGGCGGGAAACCGGGCGCTGGTACAGGGGATAGACGGCCTGGGGCAGCTGCGCGCTTACGTCCTACAAGGCGACGGCAGCCTGAGTATGCTCAACGCCGACCTCTTCATTGGCATGAGCGGGGCGGGGAACCGGGCGCTGGTGCAGGGGATAGACGGCCTAGGGCAGCCGCGCGCTTACGTGCTACAAGGCGACGGTAGCCTGAGTTTGCTCAACGCCGACCTCTTCATTGCCATGAGCGGGGCGGGGAACCTTGATTTGGTACAGGGGCTAGACGGCCCAGGGCAGCCGCGCGCTTACGTCCTACAAGGCGACGGAAGTCTGAGTATGCTCAACGCCGACCACTTCATTGGCATGAGCGGGGCGGGGAACCTTGATTTGGTACAATGGAAGGATTGCAAAGGCCAAGCGCGTGCTTATGTTCGACAGGGTGACAAGGTCTGGAACCTGTTGGACGCCGAACAATTCAATCTTAACCCGCTACCAATAACCGTGAGAACAGTGCTCAGGTTGCCATCTCCTGCGGGAGGGCAACAGTACGCCACCTTCTCCAGTCACAATCAGAAAGTCATAAGCAATGCACATGGCTATTTCATGACATACCTGACAAAATGGCAGCTTGATGCTATGGGTAATATCGAGAATAATGACTGGGAATTGGCTCAAAGCACAGACGGTGGAAACAGTTGGCAAGTACTGTATCGTGAAACAGGCGTTGACACTCGGGCACCAGCGATAGAGACAGACGAAAAGAACAATATATATCTGACTCTTGGCGTTTCCTATGGAGGGCCGGCCCGTTTTCTCGCTTTCGGACTTTCCAGAGACAACGAGTATCGACTTGTAAATAATATGCAGCTCCAAAATGGTTGGTGCGATAAGTTCTGCATGTTATTCGACCCGATTCGGAAGCAGATTTACTACGTTCCTGGCGGACTCAATAACGCAGACGTGCATTTCTATATCTTGGATCTCGATGGACAACTCAAGCGACCCCCATTTAGCATCGTCAAGGCTGGTCCAAAATACAACGAATACACGAATCCCGTAAACTTAGAGTACCCCCTCCTCTCCCTCGACGAAGCCGGGACGTTACACATGGCATGGACGGTCCAGGCCTTCCCATCAACACCCCCACCGTCTTATACGTATAGGACTATCCGCCATATGCTTTCCCAGGACGGGGGTCTCACATGGCAGAATCTTTCAGGAGAAATGTTGCCCCTCCCCGTTCTTGCTGACGACCCGAGGACCGAGTGTATCGTTTCCGATAATGAGATCGGAAAGCAAAAAACCTGGCTTGCCAATGAATTGGCTCGCAGCAAGAAAATTCATTTTCTCTATAACGCTCTAGACCCACAAGACGGCTCTGTCGTACGACAACACTATGTGCGATTTGCTGACGAGATAGGTAAAGACGGGTCACCTGCACAGCCTGACAAGAATACCTCGCCGTTTAAGGGAGGTGATATTGAAATCTCAGCTAGTCACAAGGGCGGTTTTTTTGCATCGCGAAGCTCCAGCCAAAATGCTCTGCTGTATTGCATCTCACTTACTAGTACGGGCGACCTTGCCTGCCTGCGATCTGAAGATAACGGCGATAGTTGGCATGACCATGCCATCGGAATTGATGGTGTTGCAGAACCCGATATCTGGTTCGTAGGAGGATCCCGTGAGATCACGTCTGACGGATATGTGATTGGCTCGTTCACTACCGATAATGCGCCGAAGGGAAAGGTCTACTTTTTCAAGTTCCTTGCTCCGTTGCGTCATTCGTAGCGTTCATAGCAATAGTTTGACTAGGAACATATGTGGAGTTTCAGCAAGGAAATCGGTGTCAGTTCATTTAAAAGAAAACGGTGTCAGTTCATTTAAAGCGGGAAGTCTGAGGCGGAATCAGGGTCAGTTCATTTGAAGTGCCAATAAATTAAATGACAAAAGTTTCCCATCTTATAAATGAAATGACAAAAGTATCGAACAGGTTTCCCATCGGGCTGAAATCACGAGAAACAAAGCTTGACACCGAGCGCCCACGCCCACGAAGCGCCCAAAGCCTTGCCACCGCGAAGCGCCCATTGCTCCGCCAACGGGTACCAGCCTAGAATCAAAGGTAGTCGCAAAACGGGGCGGCATGGCGATTGTGTCGCTTTCGTTCCAGAGTCTTTGATCAGCTCGGGAGGATGACCAATGGCCACGGCGACCGGTAGGATTTTCAAGCAAGCTGATCGTCAGGGCGGCGACGCCTGCGTCCATGGCACGCGCATTCCGGTTTGGGTTCTGGACAATTGTCGCCGTCTGGGTATGCCCGATGCCCAAATCTTGTCGACCTACCCTTCTCTGACGCCCCCCGACCTGGAAGCCGCCTGGGATTACGTCGCAGCCAACCGGGAAGAGATCGAGCAGGCCATCCGCGAAAACGAAGAGGGCGACGACGGCCTTGTGGAGTAACGGCGGATGCTGCTCTACGCGGACGAGGACTTCGCTTTTCCCGCGGTCGAGGAACTTCGAGTACGGGGTCACGACGTGCTAACGGCTCAGGAAGACGGGCAAACGGCTATGCCGGATGCTGTCATTCTGGACCGCGCCTTTGCGCTAGGACGTGTCATTTTGACTCACAATCGACGCCACTACGTACGCCTGCATCATCGAGGGGCGGCGCACGTCGGTATTCTCACCGCATCGCAGGATTCCGATCATCTGGCCCTGGCCAGCCGGATCGACGGAAAGCTTGCGAGCCTAACTCCTGGCCGATGGTGCTACCGCGTGAATCGGCGGCCGTGAGTTTGAAGTACCGAAGGTGGGACTTGAACCCACACCCTCCTGCGAGGACCGGATTTTGAGTCCGGTACGTCTACCATTCCGCCATTTCGGCAAAGGCAACAACCTGCCTTTCTGTCTCTAGACAGGCGGAAAGAGTTCCTCCTGAATCAACACGGCACGCAACTCGACGCAGAACGGATTGTTGATATTGAGAACGTCAACGGTGACGCGGCCAACGGGCGTGCTGCCGATGAGGTAGGCTCCCTGCCAGCGGAAAGGAACCACCCATTGATTGGCCAGACGGCGCAGGCCAAATGGGGTCAGCCGCTTTTCTCGGATTCCGGAATGTGGGTGGCCTCTTCGTCGCTTGGAATATGGGTTGCCTCTTCGTCGCTCAAGTCCGCCAGTTGGCGAGAATCAGGGGGTAGCCAAGCTGCTGTACTCGCTGGAAATGGGCGGTGTTGCCCGTTACCAGCTCCAGGCGCTGGGTCAGGGCGATGGCGGCGATCATCGGATCAGCGACGCCGATGGGCTGGCCGATTCGTTCCAGCTCACCGGCGATGCGACCAGCCAGCTCGCCAGCCGCGCGGTCGAAGGCAAGCATTTCTTCCAGGGCGACAGCGGCCAGTAAGTTCTGTAGCTTTCGTTGGCTCTGGTTTCTCTGGAAGCCTCGGATGACTTCCATCACGGTGACGGACGAAAGCGTCAGGATGCCGTGGGCCTGGCGGTAGGTGGTGGCGTTCCGGGTAACGGTCGGGTCGACGGACTTGAGAATTTCCGAATAAATATCAGTGTCCAGCAGAGCCTGATTCAACGGAGATTTCCCGCCACGTTTCTTCCCGCCGCTTCTTCATCGCGTCGGCAACGATCTCGTCCAGCTCGTCGGCGGCATCCCGCATCGCTCCGATGGAACCCAAACCGTGATCGGCCTGGGGGCCTTTGGGCTGATGGAGAAACGAACGGACGGCCTGGGCAACCAGCTCATCGGCGGATGCGAAATGGCCGCTGTGGACCTCGGCATGGATCGAACGTTCCAAATCTTCTGGTAAATGAATCGTCATGTCATTGGCCCTCCAAGATAAAGCAGCTTACCACGGTGTCCCGACATTGTCGAGCCGAGGGATTACTTGGTCTCAGTCCTTGTTTCGCCAAAAAACCGACACGAATGACGCCCCGATCTGCTGTCCATGGAGTTGGAAAGAGGGAGATCAAGATGAAGATCAGGAACGGTGGGCGAGAGGGGGCAATTAACGACTTGCCCGGATTCCCGACCGTGAGCGGCCCCTTGCGATCTGATGGTGTACGGCAAGAGCGAGCAGGTCGACCTGACGGCGGACCAGCGCACAGAGATTGCGGCGGCCCAACGACGCATCGGCGATCGATTCACGGACCTTCGATCGAGGTAATTGATGGGAATTCGTCGAATCGTCGAGCTCGCGGAGTGCCGGTGGCGTCGTCTCCTGTCTGTCTCTTTGCTGGAGACACCGGCCTTGCCCTTACCATGCGATGACCTGGGAGGCCCTCACCAGGGCTCGATCCAGGGAATGTCGCGGCCAAGGCGATGACAAAGATTGATCGCAGCCTGATGCAGAGGCTGCTTCGTGGCGGCTGCCCAAAGTTCGAGCTGGTTAACCGCTGGCGAAGCTATGGCTTCAGAACCATCCGGCCGTACGCGATGAACGCCATGAGGAGGCCTAGCACGCCACTCAAGATCATGGGCGTGACCTCGCGGTACTTGACGTGCACCCCGACGAACACGAGGCTCTCAACCGCCAAGACCGAGGCAGCCAGGACCGTCAGCACCGGCTGCCAATGGAACGCGGCGGGGACGATGAGCCCAACCGTACACACGAGCTCCAGGATGCCCATGGCCATCCAGGCTTCTCGCGGCAACGCGCCAAAGGACGGGACGTCCTGGCTTATCTTCTCGAACATGAAGGCCTTCATGATGCCCGACGCTCCGTACAGAAGTGCGGCGAGTCCCTGTAAGACCCATAACAGTATGTTCATCGTGTGCACCTCGGCTTCAGCCCCATCCTTACAAAGAGCGTCCCAGGCCCTTCGAGCCGGTCCTCACGGTAACATCGCTCGGTATCGGCTGCCACCAATAACAGACAGGTACCGTGGCTATGGCCAACCATGGCAGTCGCAGCGACCGAACGCCACGTACACAGAGAACGAGCGACGTGGACCTCTCCGCGTGGGCTCCTGCACGCGGCAACTTCCATACCAGTTCCGCATCTACGGACGATGGTATTTGCATTCCTTGGATCTTTCATCCATCAATGACCCATCCCGTTCGAGCCTCGAAACAGGACTCAAGAAGAACCAAGAGCGGACTGTCCGCAGAGGACGCAGATGCACGCAGATGGAGGAACCAGTCAAGGAAACGGACGCTCCACCTTGCTGGTTGTCTTTGAATAGGCCTTCCCCGGCGATGTCTGGCGGACCGGGATGACACTGGCAGCGAAGTAGAATGCGGAACTTTCTTGCTGGGGCAAAACCTGAGGCACTCGGAGGTGTGCCTGCGGAAGAGGCTCTTTGGCTTGCCTGTTCGCCGCGCAATGATGCCAAGGCCAGCCGGATCGCGGCCCAGGACCCGACGGCCGGCGAGGTCGTGCGGCTTTTCAATCCGCGGCACCGAGATTGGCACGAGCACTTTCGCTGGTCAGAGCGCGGAGGCGTCATCACCGGACTGACGCCGGCCGGTCGCGCCACCGTGGCCGCCTTCCGGCTCAACCGCCCCATCCTGGTTCTGGCCAGGCGATCCTGGGTCGCCGTGGGCTGGCATCCGCCCAAGAACTGAGGCCACTCGGTCGGCTCATCGCCGCTCTCTCGGTCGTCCATGGAGGATCGAATGGGTCACACCTCCTCTGGATTCCGGGAAAGGTGGATGGCGCCATCTCGGGAGTCCTTGGACTGATGGTTTCTCTCCCGTTCCTGAGACGGCAGAAACCCGGCCCCAAGGGAAAGCCGCCGAATTAGGTATGGTGTCCCCGGATCTATGTCCCCGGATCTATGTCCAACCCGGCCCCAAGGGAAAGCCGCCGAATTAGGTATGGTGTCCCCGGATCTCGGAAGGCGGTCAAGCCGAGCTGCGTCCCCGTTTCCGTCTCCCAATGTGCTCTCATTCTGCTGCCAGCCGGGAGCCTCCGCTAGAGATTGCCATTGGTGCCCAGGATGGAGATGGTGATCAACGCCCATCAGACGCCATCACGAGCGGCTCCGAAAAAAATTCCGCCCAAAAGCTTGACAACTGTAAGAGGGAACCTTAGCCTGTACTACTACAACTAGTACAGGTGGTGAACGATGTCCGCCTTCCACATCAACGTCACGACCGGAACCGGCACGCCGATCTACCGTCAGATCATCGATCAGGTGCGCCTGGGGGTGGCCACGGGGGCCCTCCGCCCCGGTCAAGCCATGCCCAGTGTGCGGAGCCTGGCCGAGCGGTTGGTTCTCAACGCCAACACCGTGGTCAAGGCCTACGCGGAGCTGGTGCGCGACGGAGTGCTTGAGTCCCAGCAAGGCATGGGCTTCTTCGTGGCCGAGAAGCGGCAGATCTACAGCAAGTCCGAACGTCTGCGGCGGTTGCGGCTCGCCGTCGACGACTTCATCCATGAGGCGGTTTTCCTGGACTTCAGCGCCGAGGAAATCCGCAAGGTCGTGGACGCGAAGCTGACCGAGCTGGATTGGGAAACCAAACCGATTGGAGAAAAACATGATCGCAACAGCTCTTTGTGACCACACCAGCCCACCCGCCCCGAGTGACTCGGTGATCGAGGCGCGGGGGCTGACGCGCTACTTCGGGCGAAGATGCGCTGTCGACAGCGTCTCCTTCAGCGTGCCGCGCGGCAGCGTCTTCGCATTCATCGGCCGCAATGGAGCCGGCAAGACGACAACCATCCGTATGCTCCTGGGCCTCCTGGAGCCGACGCGCGGCTCATCGATCATCCTCGGCTGCGACAGCGCCACTCTCCGTCCCGAGACCCGCGCCCGGATCGGTTACATGGCCGAGGGACATCCCGTCTACGGCTGGATGCGGGTCGGCGAGTATGGGCGATTTCAACGCGGTTTCTACCATCACTGGAACCAAGAAATCTTCGCCGCCGTGATCGACTACTTCGCGATCAACCCGCGCACCAAGGCCGGCCACCTGTCGCACGGTCAGCGCGCCGGCCTCCACCTGGCGATGACACTGGCGATCGAGCCGGAGGTGCTGATGCTCGACGACCCAGCCACCGGCCTGGACCCCGCCGCCCGCAGGTCCTTGCTCGAGGCCATGATCTACTTCACCCGCAGCCGCGAGCGCCACGATCTTCTTCTCGACCCACCTTCTGGATGACGTGGAGCGGGTCGCCGACCACGTCGCGATTCTCGACTACAGCATCCTGCGGGCCTGCGCCAGCGTCGACACGTTCCGCGACCGCGTGCGCTCGCTGGTCGTGCGGTTCCCTGGCGAGCCTCCTCGGAGGCTGCCGGCCATCCCGGGCCTGCTGCGGGCGACGCGGACCGAGAACGAGCTGTCTCTTATCGTGGCCAATCTCAACGGACGGACCAGGCGCGATCTCGAATCCCTCGGGGCCGAAGCCGTGGACGAGCTGCCGATCAGCCTGGAAGACGCCTTGATCGCCCATGTCGGACGGCAGGGTGACAAGAGTTTCTTCCTGAACACGATTGGAGACGCACCATGAAATCGCTGATCCTGAAAGAGTGGCGGGAACACCTCAAGTGGGTCCCGCTGCCCGGCCTGGTCATCCTGCTTGTCTTCTCCATCGAGAAGCCCGTGGAGCCCATGCCCTGGTCCACGGCCGCGTACTATTACTGCCTGACCGCCGTCGTCTTCGGCGCGGCGCTCGGCTTTCTGCAAATCGTCTTCGAGGCGCACGGCGACAAGCGTTCGCTGCTCATACACCGGCCGCTGGGCCCGTCGCGCATCTTCCTGGCAAAGGCGCTCGCCGGCGTCATCCTCTACCTGCTGGCGCTGGGGATTCCTTTTGTTTGTCTGGAAACCTGGAAGGCGTCGCCGGGCAATATGCCGGCGCCCTATCATTGGCGGATGAGCCTTCCCTGGCTGGCGGACATCCTCTCGGGCCTGGTCTACTACTTCGCGGGGATGCTCATGGCCCAGCGCGCGGCGCTGGTACGGCAGCCGGGGTTTGGCCCTGGCCGGAGCCTTCACCTGCTCCTACCTGGTCGGTGCACTGCCCGAATTCTGGCAAGCGCTCGTAGCGATCGGGATCATCGGGTCATTCGTGGGTGTGGCGGCGTGGGGCAGCTTCGTGGCCGGCGGCGAGTATGCCAGCCAGCCGCGGCTAGCCAGGGCCGGCCTGGCGATGACCTTTCTGGCGGCTCTGCTGATCCTGAGCATGCTCGGCAAGCAAATGATCGGGGAGTGGTCCGATTCCGACTTCAAGTGGGACTACGGAGTCGACCGCCAGGGGCGTGTGGTGGTAGCTCCCATAGGGCCCCTCGGTCCGATGGGCCCTTATACCTCTGTCAATGGACAGGAGCTGCCCGACCTCAAACGGCCGGTGTTCCCTGCGTTCGATGGTAAGGGGGTTGACGACGAGGCCCGGTTCCAGGCCCCGCGGGCACCAATGGAGATGCCGCTCCACTGGAGTTACCGCAGTCGCGGCCGATTCTACATTGAATACGAGAACGATTCCAAGCCAGGCAACGAAGTCTGGTATTTCGACCAGGCCGAGGGCCGCCTGGTGGGATACGACAGGTCCTATCATCAGCTCGTTGGCCGTTTCGGACCGGACGGTTTTACTCCGGCCGGCGTGCGCCCGGGGGAACGCTTCCACGGAGAGCTTCGCTACCGCACGAGGGGTTTGTTCGGTTGGGGTTTGCACGGTCAGATAGGCCCTTGCCTGGTCTGCTCGGACGGCGTGTACACGGTCGATTTTACCCGGCGCACGATCCGAACGGTCTTTACTCCCGCTGCCGGTGAGACCGTAATCTATGGAAGTTCTTGCGACGATCTCTTCAGGCGAGAATGGAAACGGGTTTTCGTCAGCACGGACAAGTCGTTCCATGTCCTGACGGAAGACGGCGCACCGGTGCTTTCAGTGCCGAGGGTTCAGTACCGCCAGAAGGAGAGTTATACCGTAGTTCTCGGTGGGCTGGAAAACCCGGAACGCTACTTCGTCTATTATATACTGAGCTCGCCGTGGTGGTCATTGGCGGAACCCACGGAGTTCAAGTCCACCCCGGTCCATTTTCACGAATACGATACCTCCGGTCGTGAGCTCGCCCACCGCAGCTTTCTGCTACTTCCCTACCCAGCGGCTTCGTACGCCAAGGCCTTGTTCGGAGCGGTTACGCCGATGACGGAGGCCGCGGTCCTTGTCGGCGCATCGCGCGTACCTGCGCGGGAGGCGCCGGAAGGGAGGCACCCGGAAGCCCGTTCTCCTCAATTACCTTGAGTACAGCCGGTATGACATCCCCGGTATCTCCGCGTTTGAAGTGACCCCAAGCGGATTGGTCCCCGGCTACCTCGCCTTGATCGTGCTGTCGGCCGCGGCCAGCGCGTTGGGCTGCTGGCTGCTGGCCCGCCGCTACGCCTTTTCCCGCGGGCGCAGCATCATGTGGGCACTCGTTGGCTTCTTCTTTGGCTGGGTCGGGTGGCTCCTGATGCTCGTGCTGCAGCAGTGGCCGGCGCGCGTCTCCTGCCCGACTTGTCGCCAGTTCCGGGTGGTCACACGCGACCGGTGTGAACACTGCGGCGGCCCGCACGCCGCGCCGGCACCCGACGGCACGGAGATCTTCGAAATCGGCCGAGGCGCTACGGCAATTCACATTGACCGCGAGATAACTGGGGGACTCATCATGAAAGCGTTGATCTTCAAAGAGTGGCGGGAACACCTCAAGTGGGTGCCCCTGCCCGGCCTGGCGATCTTGCTCATGTTCCTGACCAATAAGCCCAGCGAGCCGATGCCCGATGTCACAATCGCGTTCTTCTTGTGCCTCACCGGCATCCTCTTCGGCACGGCGCTCGGGTTTCTGCAAGTGTTCTTCGAGGGACACGGCGACCCACGTTCGCTGCTGTTCCACCGGCCGCTGAGCCCGTCGCGTGTTTTCCTGGCCAAGGCGATCGCCGGCATGAGCCTCTACGTGCTCGCGATGGGTATTCCGTTTGTGTGTTTCGAGACCTGGAAGGCGAGGCCGGGCAACTTGCTGGCGCCGTATCATTGGCGGACGAGTCTTCCCTGGCTGGCGGACACCCTCTCGGGCCTGGTCTACTACTTCGCGGGGATGCTCACGGCCCAGCGAGACGTGCGCTGGTATGGCAGCCGGGGTTTGGCCCTGGCCGCGGCCTTCTTCTGCTCCTTTCTCGTGTGGGTCCTGCCTGAGTTCTGGCAGGCCCTGCTGGCGATCGCGATCATCGGTCTGCTGGTGAGCCTGGCGGCATGGGGCAGCATCTGCGCCGGCGGCGCCTACGCCCCGCAACCTCGTCTCGCCAAGGCCGCCCTGGCCATGACCTTCCTTGCAGGTCTCTTGATCGCGAGCATGTTCGGCAAGCAAGTGATCGGCGAGTGGTTCGATCCCGGGTTCTATTGGAAGTACATCGTCGATCGCCAGGGACGGGAGGTGGCCATGCCCTACGCCATGGGCCGCGGCTCGATAGGCCCCTGGACCGATCTCGAGGGACACGAGCTGCCCGATCTCAATCGCAGCGAGGACCTTCCGAGACTGACGGCCCCGAGCACCGTCGTGGAGACTCCACTCTTCTGGAGCTATCGCAATAGCGGCCGATTCTACGTGGAATGCAGGAACGAAACGAGGCCAGGCAACGAACGCTGGTATTACGACCAGGCTCAGGGCCGCCTGGTCGGTCGCCATCTGTATTACCATCATCTCCTTGGCAATTTCGGTCCGGATGGGTTTATCCCGCCCGGGGCGCAGCCGGGCCAGCGCTTCCAGGGAGAGCTTCGATATGGGAATGATCGCTGGTACACCTTTAACATCCCATTCCTGGCTTTTCCTGACCGCGTCTACACGGTCGATTTTGCCCGGCGTACGATGCGAACGCTGTTTACTCCGAGTGCGGGGGAAACCGTGGTGAGCGCAGACGAATGCGAGGATCTCTTGACGAAGCATGAGTGGTTTGTCGTCGGCACGGAAAAGTCGTTCCACTTCCTGACCGAGGAGGGTTCGCAGATGGTGTCCATGCCGAGGGCCCACGACTGCTATGGCTATCTCCTCGCGCTTGGCAAGTTGGAAAAGCCGGAGCGCAATTTTGCCTGGTATCGACCGGATCCAGGGGCTCTTTTCGTGGAGCCCCAGGAGTCCAAGACCTCGCCCTTCCATCTGCACGAATACGATGCCGGGGGTCGCGAGCTCGCCCACAGGGACCACCCGCAACGTCCCTATCCGGCGGCCTCGTATGCCAAGGCGTTCTTCGGGCTGGTCACTCCGATGACGGAGGTCGCGACCCTCGTCGGGCTATCGCAGTCTCTTCGCTGGGAGGGGCGCTCGAAACGCAGCACGCGCCAGCCCGTGATCCTCGATTATCTTGAGAACATGCGGTATTTCGTTCCCGGGACCTCGCGTTTTGAGAGGACTCCAGGCGGACTGATGCCCGGCTATGTCGCCCTGATTTTGCTCTCGGCGGCGGCCAGTGCGCTCGGCTGTTTCGTGCTGGCCCGACGCTATGCCTTTTCCCGGCGCGCGGATCGGCTGGGCGCTGGTGGGGCTGGTCCTCGGATGGGTCGGCTTGGTCCTGATGCTGGTGCTGCAGGAATGGCCGGCACGTGTCTCCTGCCTGGAATGTCGTAAGTTCCGCGTGGTCACACGCGAGGTGTGTGAACACTGCGGTGCCCTGCACGCCGCGCCGGCACCCGACGGCACGGAGATCTTTGAGTCGCTGGAGGCAACCCCGGTCGCCGCCTTGCTTGGGCGATGACCCTTGTTGGTTCCCGGCACACGTTCTCCGGTCGTTTTCTGTCGATCCCAGACAATGGAGGTTCCTCGATGAAAACCGCGATTTCCACGATCCTCGTCGGCCTGGCCTTCGCCTTGGCAACGGGCGCGTTGCTCGCCTGGGCCGGGCCGTCGTCCCCCGTACTCGAACCGGCGGCGGATTCCCCTTCCGACGTCGTCGACGACGTGATCCTCGGCGAGATGCGGAAGCGCCAAGTCGCCGGCCTATCCCTCGCGATCATCCAGGACGGCAAGATCGTCAAGGCGAGAGGCTATGGCGTGACGAAGAGGGGTGGGGATGCCCCAGTGACGACCGCCACGCTCTTCCAGGCCGGTTCGATCAGCAAGTCCGTGTCGGCCCTGGGGGCGCTGCGGCTGGTGGAGCAGGGCAAGCTGGCCCTGGATGAGGATGTCAACGCCCGGCTCGTCACCTGGAAGGTGCCAGTGAACGAATTCACCAGGGAGAAGAAGGTCACCCTGCGAGGCCTCGTTAGCCACACCGCCGGCCTGACGGTCCACGGCTTCCCCGGCTATGCCACGGATGACCCGGTGCCGACGATCGTGCAGATCCTCGACGGCGCGAAGCCGGCGAACACGAAGCCGATCCGGGTGGATTTCGTGCCGGGCAGCAAGTGGCGTTACTCCGGCGGCGGTTACACGGTGATGCAGCAGATGATCGTCGACGTGACCGGCGAGCCGTTCCCGCGGTTCATGCAGGAAGCCGTGCTGGGGCCGCTCGCGATGAAGGACAGCACGTTCGAACAACCGCTGCCCGCCGGGACGGCGAAGCTGACGGCGTCCGGGTACTATGGGGACAGGAGCCCGGTGAAGGGCCGGTGGCACATCTACCCGGAGATGGCGGCGGCGGGCCTCTGGACGACCCCCTCCGACCTGGCACGCTTCGCCATCGGGGTCCAGGAGGCCCTCGCGGGCAAGTCCGACCAGGTGCTGTCGCGGCGGATGGCGCGGCAGATGCTCACGGATCAGAAGGACCGCGACGGGCTGGGGGTCTTCCTGGAGGGGAGCGGCCAGGCGCTGCGGTTCGGCCACGGCGGCCGCGACAACGGGTTCGACGCCCGGTTGATCGCCTACGCGGAGACCGGCCAAGGCGCCGCGATCATGATCAACGCCAACGACAACTCCCGGATGATCTCCCGGATCCTCGAGTCCATCGCCAGGGAGTACCATTGGCCCGACTACCCCGCGTCGATGCCGTCGAGGCACGCGATGGCGGAAGTCGCCGAGAGCCGGCTCGCCGCCTGCACGGGGCGCTACGAGTTCGCGAACAACGAGATGATGACCTTCGTGGTAGATCGAGGTCATCTGGCGACGGTCGTCGACGGATTCCCGGACGAGGAGTTCCTGCCGGAGGACGACGGCCGCTTCCATTCGGCCCAACGGGATATGCGGATCACCTTCCTCGAAGAAGGTCGTGGGCAGATCGGCGGATTCCTCTGGCAGGAGGGCGGCCGCGAGGGGAAGCGCCGCGCATCGGGGCCCTGTTCTCTTCCCTGAAGCCGGCGACCGACCCGGATCCGGCGAGGACGGAGAAGATCGTCGCCGCGATGAGGGCCCTCGAGCGGGGCGGGAAGGCGTTCGCCGAGTCTCGGTCCTTCACCTCCGGCGCGCGCGAGGACTTCGGGGACGGTCCCACCACGGCCCTGGCCGGCCTGCGCTCGCTCCGGTTCATCGCCGAACACGATGTCGCCGCGCGCAAGATCGAGCGGCACAAGGACGCGGTGAGTCGGATCCTCTACTATCGGCTGGTGACGGACAAGGCCGATCGCGGCCTCCTGATCCATCTCACCGCGGATGGGACGATCACGGACTACGACATCGTCGAGGATTGAAGGAAGCGATCGGCGATCCGGCCGGGGACTGCGTGGACGACACAAATCAGCCGCCCAATCTCCGGGACCGGCCCCCGCGCCCGGTGTATCCGTCAGACGCGCCGGGGTCAGCGGCCGTCCCCGTGGCCCGGCGGTGCTCGCGCTCCGCATCCCGAATGATCCCGTCCGGGAAGCCCAGGAACTCAAGGATCCGAATCGCATTTGTGGATTTCGGCGCCGCCCTGGATGAGCCGGTAGTCAAGAGCCGCAAGGACATGCATCGCACTCGCACGTCCAACTTGCCCCTCAAGTCGATCCGGTGCGCCGGTTCGCTTCTGGTACGCGCGGGCGGCTCGGCTTTTGCTTGGGCTGTCGAGAACGGAAAACGCAAGTCCACGTAAGCGGGCAAGCCGCGGTCAGGGCACAGCCCGCCGCGTCGTAAGCTGATGTGCCGACGTCACAAAGAGCGATCGCGAGCAGGTGCACGGGTGCGATGGGCACAGGCTGCAATAGGCTGCAATGCATGTCCTTGCCCTGCAGTGGCTCTTGACGGACGGATCTAGCCCGCGAACTGCAAATGCCGTCAGAGACGCTGCATCGTTGGCGTAAAGTAGGTTGGGTGCAAGCCCGAAAGTTGCCCGTGCCTGGCGGTCACTGGGCGATCTATGCTACTGCTTCGGAGCTGAAACGTTTGACGCGACTACGCAAATATCAACGCGCGAGGCGCGATCAGCCCATTCCGGCAGAGTTGACGACACCGAGAATCCGAAAGAAGAAGTAAAGCACGTGAATTCCGCTGGCTCGTGGTGGGGCAAAGGAGTCCCACCGGAGTCAGATTTAGCCTTTGTCTTGGGAGGCATTATGGCTGGTAAACGGAAGTGTGGCACAAAGTTATAAAGACTGGCCTTCGGGTGGAACATCGGCTGCTCGAGACCAGCGCGGGCTCGAGGCCATGATGGGATTGATGTCGGTAGCAGCGGTTCGGTTGTACCAGTTGAAGGGGGAGGCGCGGACGGCGCCTGAGCGGCCCGCGGCAGAGGTACTACCCCTCAAGTACGTCAATGCACTGAAGGCTGTGCGGAAGCTGGGAGCCTCGACGGCTTTAACTGTTGGTCGTTTCTTCCGGGAGTTGGCCAAGCTCGGTGGGTTCTTGGGTCGGCGGCGCGATGGCGAGCCAGGATGGATGAAAATCTGGCGAGGCTGGGATAAGCTGCAGACCATGATCAGGGTAGCTGATGTAATTATTGGAGTATATCCATAACTACGGTGACAATGCTGGTAATGACAAGGGCTTACGCCCACTGGCTATTCACTAGCGTTACCAACAGAGTGGGACATCGCCATCTGATCCCTGATACTGTCATTTCCGTGACTACGCTGCGAGCGCGTCGTCGCCACCCTTGAAGCATGGTTGATTCCTTGTTTGGAGGTGCAGTCTCGATCAATGTCCTATCAAGGAGAGCGGACATGCCTCGCCTTTCCTCACCGAGGATTCTCTGTCCTCTGATCCATCGCAGTTTCGCCCCATCGCGGCTCGAGCGTCAACTCCTGACCTACGCCTTCGCGCAGGCCCTTCCTGTTGTCCGGAGACAGCTCCCAAGAGATTCTCAATATCATGTCATTTCATGCGATGATATCGCCATCTCTAAATCACAGTGTGCTTCAGGAGGTAGATCATGAAAGACCAGGATCGCAACCACACCAGTCTCTACGCCAGGGTTTCCTCGGAACACCAGGTCGTTATCGAGACTATTGCCAGCCAGCTCGATCTCCTCGACCGCCGCATTCTGGCCGACGGTCGCTTCGTGGCACCCGAACTCCGCTTCATCGACGACGGCTACAGCGGTGAAACCCTCAGACGCCCCGGCTTGGAACGCTTGCGGGACACTGCTGCTGCCGGAGCAATCGATCTGCTTTACGTCGAGTCCCCCGACCGCCTCGCACGTGATTATCCTTATCAGATGGTCCTGATGGACGAACTGAATTCCCACGGGGTTGAGATCATCT
>CAWCPP010000039.1:0-132674 GCA_963797295.1 uncultured Planctomycetaceae bacterium | reverse complement strand
ACCGGGGCGGTTGGCATGATCACCGACCCCGCCCAGGCCCAGGCGATCGTCCGCAACGGCGAGGCCGATCTCGTGCTCCTGGGCCGCGAGCTGCTGCGCGAGCCTTACTGGGTGATCAAGGCCCAGCAGGAGCTCGGCGTGCCTTCTGAATGGCCGATCCCTTATGGGTACGCAGTCAAGAGACGATGAAACGCGGTGTGGCCCGGCGAGGTGATTGCTGGTCCCATGACCGGTGAATCGCAAGAGCGAGGCAGCAAGTCTCATGGCCATGAACGTTCGTCTTGATGGAAGTGTCGCGATCCTCAGCAACTTCGCACGGTTGATGAACGACCCTCGCTATGTCGATGCTGCCCGTGATGTCCAGGATATGCTCAACCAGGGGATCTGCTATTACGTTATCGAGCTGGCCGGGGTCAAGGAACTGGTCCAGTTTTCTTGGGGTCCTGATGACGATCACACGAGAGATCCGCAGTGCGAAAGGCGAGGCTGTCCTGGCCGACCTCAGCCGCGACGTCGAGAAATACCTCGCCATGATGGAACTGGACGAATACTGGGACGTTTTCAGCACGGTCCAGGAAGCGAAAGTCTTCTTCGATCGCAACAACGAACCTGAAGACGATCGACCGACTCAATAAGCAGTCGGCACTCATCGATGGCGAAAGCCAGCAGACACAAAAAGTGACGCCACTGATATCGAACGTTTGAGGCGTAGAGGCTGGCTATTCAGTTACCAACCCTTTTACCTTCGCTAGTTCACTCGTAGCACTTCTCTGCCCGGGCGAGGCCCGAGTGTAAAGTTTAACTATAGATTACCGTTTACACATCTTCCGAGTTCTGGTTCATTCGCCTGGAATCAACAGGCTCCTTTTCGTCACGTCATCGATGAGGACTAAAGGGCCGCCTGGGCTTGGCGGTATGTGGTCAAGATGAATCGTCCACAATCCTCCCTCGGAGTAACGCACCCAACCAATTTTGAAATGAATCGGATTGGCCCCGATAGCTCGACAGGCCGCCTCTGCTATCTGGATGGCCTCTTGCGTCGAGAGCATCGCTTCTGGTGGCCGACCTGAGAAGTCCTCTGCTCCCAGCGGTCTGCCGGATCGGAATAGTCTCGACTGCGGCAGGGGACGATAGGGATCAGAGCTAAGGAGACTAGCCCCACCGCGACTGTTATCCACCCAGTTGTCAAGCGAACTTTCGGAAGCCGCATGTTGCTCAGGCTCGTTGCTTATAGATCAGGAGATGCGCCCAACCCTGACCTAGGGGCTGTGCCTGTTCCGAAATAGCGGTAGAGAATTTCGTTGGGCTCGTGTCCACCGATAGTCCCGGCTAGCCATTCCTTCGCCTGGATCACCCGGAACGTAGTTCCGGGCTTCCCTTCGCGGCTGCCTCCAATGTCGTCGGGTCCACATCCCATTTGATCTTAACATGCCGCTGGTACTCCGCGAAGGACCAGCCGCCAACCCTTCCGCCTCCCGCATCAAAGTAGGGCTTGAGATCATCCCAACCTTTTGGCCACTGGCCACCATGGTCTTCCATGTAGTCTACGACCATGTCTCCCGCCCCCCACAACACGTACGCATCGTCTACCCAGTCAAGCTCAAGACTCTCCATACTGGAGGCAGCACGGCCATAGCGATTGCAAGGATCGCAACAACGAAGAGCAACGTCTTCAGACGGAACTGCGGAAAGCTGCCAGCAACGTCAGTGGAGGTCTCTGAGCCCTTGCCATCCGGTGGCATGCATTTCGTGCTAGTATTCACGAAAGTGCTCGATTCAGTTATGGTTTACCCGAGTGCTATTCGGCTCTGCCATCGGCGAGGGCCAGGGTGGCTTAAGCTCGGGATCTTCCTTGGTTTCCTCGGTGTGGGGAACCCGAACTCCTTGGCCTCCTGATCGATCTGGATGCACGAGCTTTTCTTGTCCCACAAGATGTACGGCCTGTTCGTCTGGAACCACTTGTCCAGCTCAGCGAAGCGGCTTCTCCAGTTCCTGACGGTCGAGTTGTTGATGAGGTCGAGCCGATCGCACATGCCGCAAACCATTTGCCACCGCCATAGGAGTGACACCTCGACGTCCTCGACTGTCACGATAATTCGAGAGGGGTCGAACTCCGCGTGGACCGGCTCCGCCGGGTGGGCTGCATCCCTTCTGAGATGCTCCACGTTGTATTCCACCAGATTGTCGGCGTAAGTCTCCTCGAAGAACGGGGCCCAGCGATGCCCGGGTAGCTCACATGCTTTCGGATGGAGGCTTCGTAACGGTCGGCTCGGATGACCGATCGGATGAGCACCGGCTTGGTGGACACCGTCTCGACCAAGATCCTCACCCGTCGCCTCCAGTCCCGAGCCCATTCCTCATGGGGAATGTTCTTGCCGGCGGCACGCCAGCCGACTCCATAGAGGAGATAAACCTGTACGCTCGTCCAGTACTCGGGTTGTCGCGAATGCCGAACGGATTCTGGCATCCTCGGTTAGAAAGGATGCGAGCAGCGAGCTTGCCCGCTCGATGTCGGTCTCTCTCGAAGTGCGCTCGAACATCTCATCGAGGGACCGTGGTGGTTGTCCAGTCACCGCAGTATCGGCGACTTGAAAAAGGGACAGGAGCAGCAAGAAGAACCACATGGTTGGAGCCTTCCTTGAGCAACCTTTACGGTTAATGCCCGGAAACCGCGGGAAGGGTGAGCAAGAATAGAACCGCCTCGCTGGTCAGGACGACGAGTACCTCGATGACTGTGAGGCGCCGCTTACGGCCTATGAGAACGGCGGCCGAAGCGAAGAGACCCATAAGCGAGTAAATGACCGCCCTTTCCGCAATTGACAGGTAGACGAGCTTCCCCAAGCCCATCGCCTTGCGTCCTCGTTTTCTGTCAGGTCCAAACTCTAAACGAGCGGGACGCAGGATGCATGATTGCGCCCGTACGAATGCTGATTCCAACTATAGTTCATCATTTGCGCCTATATAGTGATCAATCCCAACCGGGAGAGCGAGGCTGATCTGCCCCGAACACCGGGAGGAGAGGGACCGACTTGCCTTTTGCAGTGATCTGGGCGAGCGCTTCCGTCGCCCACATCCGGACCCATGGGCTCGGGTGCTTCTGAAACTCGCGCGAACCGGGGAATGGCGTTGAGACCTCCCACGCCAAATCGTCCCAGTCTCTCGAACGACCACGAGGCTGGCATCGGCGGATCTGCGTCTTCGGGACCGGCGTTCTCGAACATCGAAGCGAGCCGCAGTAAATCGACGCGGATGAGGTAATCGGCTTCAACGCTGGTTCGCCCCATGACCCCCATGAGCATAGCCCGACCCTCCACCGATTGCCGCATCCGCAAGGTGACACGGCCCTTCATCGGTTCGGCAAGCCACTTGTTTGCAAGCTCCTTGCCATCGGGAGCCAGCCGGTAGAGTGCGGCGAGAATGACGGGCTGGTATTGCGGGTTGTCCTTTTTTTCTTCCATCAGGCTCCGAAGCACGGGAATTGCGGGCTTCGCGTCCGGACCGATTCGACCCAGTGCCTCGATTGACTTCAATCGGACATACCAGTTCTCGTCATCCTTCTCGCGGGTCTGGACGGCTTGGATCAGGGCGGGGACTGCTGTCCTCGCTTCGGCACCGAACGATCCGAGCACCTCGGCCGATGCTTCCGCGCCCGTACTGTCCGACTGATCGGCTGGGCCGTTGAGCTGGTTAAATGGGTCCTTGTTCGCACGAACGTGGTCGCGGAATTTCAATGCCCGGATCAGCGCCGGAATGGCCGATCGCGCCTCCGGTCCGATCCGGCGCAGAGCTCTGGCTGCACTCGCCTGAGGCTCGTAGCCATTAGCAAAGCCCTCGCCGAACTCACGAGTCAACGATGCTGCCAGAGCCGGAATCGCGTCCTTCGCCCGCGGTCCGAGCAAGCCGAGACAGTCCGCCGCCACGTGTACGAGTTGGTAGTCTTCGTTCTTCAGCACAGAGATGAGCGTCGGGATACATGCCTTGCCGTCGGGGTCGATCCGTACGATCGCCTTACATAAATCCTGGTCACATTCCTTACCGGCAAGCCCGATGAGCGCCGGCAGCGCCACGCGTGCCTTCGGACCGAGCGTCGCCAGAGCGTTAATGACCCAGGAATCGGGGATTTCCTCATCAGGATGATTCAAGGCTTCGGTCAGAACCGGGACTGTCTCGACAGAATTGGGGTCGATACCCACCAGTGCAATCGCCGCATAGACTCGAGCGGGAAGCCTCTTATCCGTCAGCGCGCCACGCAGCGCGGGAATCGCCTCTCGTGCATTCGATCCAAGGCCCGCCAGCTCCCAGGCACTCCTGCGACTGTCATCTTCCAGGAGCCTATGGACGAGCATCGAGACCGGCGGAAAGCCGATCCTGGTCAAGGTCGTCACGACATCAGGCTGTTCCGGCCCTGGCCAACCGAGATTGCCTTGCAGCTCGCCTTCGAGCCATCTCTTCAGAGTCGGTGCGATGGCCCTGGCCTCCGGCCCGATCTGGCCGAGGGCAATGACGGCGTGGCGCCTGAGGATCCGGGCGAGGTAGTCTTTTTCGGGGCTGCTTGCCGCCTGGATAAGGTCCGGAATGGCTGGACGTGCCGCGAGGCCGATCCTGCCCAGCGCGGCGGCCGCACACACTCGCATGTCCCTGTCCTGACCATTCAGGATATTGATCAGGGCGGGTACGGCGGGCCCGCCAATGTGCACGAGCTGCATCCTCCGTACCGGCATTGAAGCCGATGGCACCCATCGCGGTACGATGCCTGCAGCCTTCCTTGACATACGTCTCGATCAAGCGAGGAACGGCAAGTTCCGGATGCGCCTCGATCGCGATCAAGGCACCGATTGCCTCGTCCTCGAACTGTCCCCGCTGCACCAGCTCGATCAGGTCCGGAACCGCCGCCTTGGCCTCCGGGCCAAAGCAGCCGAGTGCCCACACTGCCTGGCGGCGCTCGCCTACCTCCCATGTCTTGTCCCGAACGGCTTCCCTCCAGCCCTCGACCGTCTTGCCATAGAACGTCCGTTGTTCATCGGCCAAGGTCGGCGGGAGCCAGAAGATCAAGACAAGGGCAGAGGAGAGGACGGGTCGCATGATGATCGCCACGGTGTTAGCTCACGCGGGGAAACGAGAACCCTCCAAAACATGAGACGTGCTACTGTGGGCTGGCATTCTCTTCAATACTCCGATTCTTAGATTGGTATCACGCGGATTGGATGCATGCACCCGCTGGAATGCTGAGATCGTTTATACTTTACCTTATGCGCTGGACTCCCAGGTTCCAAAAACGGGCCAGGGCTGTGGGGGCGAGATCATTTCGGTTCAACCAAACCTTCAAGAGCGCCCTGCGCAAAACCTCGTCGCCTTGCACCGTCTGCTCTATGAGGTCAATCAGTTCTTGGCCGTGTTGGACAATGAGGTCTTCAAGAGGGCCAGCCGCCGCGAGGTCGAACGCGGCATCGGATGGGGCACCATGGACGAGTTTCAGGACGATGGTCCAGGCCAGTGCTGGCTCTTCGTCGATGAGATCGTAGAGGGCATCGTAAGCCCAAGAGCGAATCTCTTCCCCGACTCGGAGTAGCTTAGCCACTCGGACGCAAGCAAGTCACGGTCGCCAGGGTCACGAAGGTTAAGCTCGCGTTCTTGCATGGCTCTCCTCCCGATGGTGGCAACTGTAACCCCAACTATAAGTCACCATTGGCGCTTGCTTGAATCATTTTAAGGGCCGTATCGACTCCCCGAGGGCGTACCCGCATACGAATCGCCTGCGGTGGGTGTCCCAGGTGAAGTGAGCGACACGATCCCCCGCCTGGATAGCAGGGCCTTGGACGTTCGCTAGGATCTGACCCACGGCCGACTCGAATTCGACGGAGATAATGCTGAGCTTGCCGATGTATCGAGCCTCCGTCTCTGCGATCCAACTAGCCTCCGTCTCTGCTCGGAAGAGATAAAGGATTTCTCCGGGGACAATCCCGTCATCTGAGCCGATGGAGATCGTCACCCGTCCTTTCTGACGTTCAACCGCAGTGACCTCGCCTTGGACGTCGCACGTATCCCACCCCTTGTGGAAGCGGTATGAGTCCCAGGCTTCCATGGCCTGGTTCCATGCGGCGAGGGAGACGGCCACCGCCGCCATCGCGACCATCATCGTTCGGACGGTGAAGCGCACGCGGGGTAGTCCCACGATTCCCTTCGGCGAAGCCTCATTACTTACCCGCCAAGACATGCATTGCATGATAGCAATTGTCGGAACTCTGAGTTCGATTATAGTTCACACTTAGCGACTAATCATCACGCCGGGGAGTGCCTCTTTCAGGAGTCGCACTCCAACGTCGGTCGTGTCTGTATCCTCAATCGACAAGTGTTCCAAGGCGGTCAGGGGCTTCAATTCGACCAGCCCCACATCGCTGATTTTGGTCTTTGCGAGTTCGAGCCATCGAAGGCTCACCATCCCGCTGACGTTTCTTAGACCATCATCGTTCAACCTCGTTGCGATAAGTGACAACTGTTCGAGGCGGGGCAGCCCGCGTATTTGGGCCAGACCCGACCCATCGACAGCGCACACATTTAGGTACAGCTCACGGAGGCTGCGGAGGTCTCTCAGGTGTGCCAAGCCAGCATCGGTGATCCTTGTCCTTTCCAGGTGCAGAGATTCCAGCCCGCTCAACCCCTCCAGGTGCGACAACCCTAAGTCGCTTACCTGCGCGGCAATAAGCCAAAGAGATTCGAGTCGTTTCAACGCGCTGAGGTGTAGCAGCCCGTTGTCGCTGATCTTGGTATTGGCGAGGGATAGGTGCCTGAGGTTCGAGAGCCCTTCTAGATGCACCAATCCGGCATCGGTTATCTGGGTGCCGACGAGGTCCAACTCTTCGAGCTTTGCCAACCCACGTACATGTGCAAGACCGCGATCCGTCACCTCGCGGGCAGCCCATAAGCGCAGCACTTTGAGCCGGTGGAGGTTTTCCACATCGACCAGCGACTCATCGGTTGCGATCTTGGACAGGTCAACCTCAACCACACTGCCCAGAAAGTCAACGTCGACAAGACAAAGGAGCCACGACGGGCATTGTGGTCTCCCAGACGGATTGTAGTATCCCTCATCCCACTCCCAATCGTACCCGGTATGTTCTGGGAGTTCGCACGCGATCCTCCATCGGCTATCCGGGAGACTATGGTGCTCAAGGGGCTTTTCACTTCTCCGGGCTTCGTGACGTTGCCCAGGCTCTCCTGGGGGCGGGACCAGCGTCCCCAGGTCCCGCCCCCAGACCCCCGCCCCCTTCCCTCTTCCCTGTGTTCCACCTCCTCCATCACTACATTCCGCACTCGCCTCACATCCCCTACCACCGGCACATGCCGTCCCACTTCCGCATCCCGCCCCCTCCTTCCTGCTTGCACTTCTCTCTGCCCTCGCGCCTCCTTGGTTTACCGGATCTCGGGTGGACGATCGCTGTTTGTCGTGTCTTGTTTCCTACAATGTTTCCCACAATACATGGCCTGTTCCAGGGGCCGATCGTCCAAGGGCCGCTCGTTTATACTTATGGGCTTCGAGCCCGCAGTCGTATCTGACGCCCTTACGACCAATCCGGTTGAGCTCCGAGCTCGAAGAGGTAGTTGTCGATTCGGCCCACTCGCCGCGCTGTTGCACTTGGCGTACAACCCGGCGAACCCCTGGAAAAAGGCCCCCTGGAGATCTTCACCATGGCGGCCCAGAAACGTAAACCAGATGCCACACCAACACCCCTCCCAACCGCGGTGCCAACTCCCGAGCCACGGTTCATCGGCGTCGATCTGCACAAGCGGATCGCCGAGTATCACATTCTCAATGCCAGAGGCGAATCGATCAGACGCGGCAAGTTTCCAGTCACCGCGGAAGCAATTGCTGAATTTGCAGATAAGCACCTCTGCAAAACTGACTATGTCGCCGTCGAGGCCACCTCCAACACATGGGCGTTCGTCCGCCTGATCCGTGACCACGTCGCGGATATCGTTGTCTCCAACCCCCTGAAGACCAAGGCCATCGCCGAGGCCAGCATCAAGACCGACAAGGTGGATGCTCTGGTCCTGGCACAGCTCTTGCGTTGTGATTATCTCCCCTCGGTCTGGCAGCCTGGTCCCGCCGTCGAACAGAGCCGCGGACTGGCCGCGCGGCGGACCTCCCTGGTGAACAACCGCACGGCGATCCGCAACCGTGTCCACTCGGTGCTGGCGCAGCGGTTGATCACCGAACCCGCCTCTGATCCGTTCTCGGTGAAGTGGCTCGCGTGGCTGGGCTCGATCACGCTCGATCCCGCCGCCAGAGCAGCCATCGACGCCGACCTCAGGCTGCTCGCCGCGCTGCAGGTCGAAATCAAAGCCGTAGAACATATGATCGATGGTGAGGCATTTGCTGATCCGCGGGTTCAGCTCTTGATGACCCTGCCCGGCGTCGATTGCGCCGTCGCCCAGACGCTGATGGCGGCTCTGGGAGACATCGATCGCTTTCCCACCCCGGACCAGGCGGCCGGCTACCTGGGCCTGGTGCCCCGGATCAAGCAATCGGCCGACAAGTCGTACACTGGCCCGATCACCAAGGCGGGATCGAGCCAGGCGCGGTGGATGCTGGTGCAGGCAGCGCAGAGCGTGGGTCGGCACCCGGGCCCCCTGGGAGCCTTCTTCCGCAAGCTCGCCCGCCGCAAGAACCGCAACGTGGCCGTCGTGGCCACCGCGCAAGCTGGTCACAATCTCTTGGCATATGCTCAAGAATAATGAACCTTACCGCTATGCGTCCCCCCGATGTACCGACGAGAAGCTCGCGTCGCTGCGTGTGCGGGCGACCGGGCAGAAGCGAAAGTCGGGCAGCCCCAAGGGGACCAAACCCCAGTCCAAGCTGGGCACCGGCAAGACTCGAACGATCAAGTCCCTCGACGAGGTTTACAAGCGTCAGGGTCTGCCCCCCAGGCCGGCGTTCAGCGAAGGCGAGAAACGAACGATCCGCGCCTCCGGGAGTGAAGCGTTCGTAGACTCGCTGGCCCACGAGAGAATCGAGCCGAGGACGAAACCACCGCGGCCCCGAACCGTCTCCGAATGAGGCACGGACAGGCCTGGAAAAAACTGTTCGCACGATCTGAATTCTCCACCCGGCCGGCCAACGCGTAGGACCCACCACCGATGTGGGGATGGGGAATCTTTGCGCGATCCTAGGCCGCCAGTGCAAGCCGAGGCCAGCGAACCGTGGCAACCCACGCCAAGGCTGCCGCGAAATTCCGAGCAAACTGGGGTTGCCCCGAACAGAGGTAAGCGCATGAACCTCCGACGCTCCTGATCGCCGCCACAGCCAAACGTTGAGTGCGAGCGGTTTGGACCACCCACCCGAGTGCGGCTGCGATGATGAGAACCAGGATAAGCAGCATCCGTACAGTTAGACGGAGGTAGCGCCGCCTGTATTTCGCCGTGGATTGATGCGACATCTGAATGGTTGCTAGACTTCAGCGAATGTGGTGCCTTCGACTATGGTTCACCCGAGGCGCTACTTTGGCTCTGCAATCCGCGAGGGCCAGGGCGGCTTAAGCTCGGGGATCTTCCTTGGCTTCCTCGGTGTGGGGAACCCGAACTCCTTGGCCTCCTGATCGACCTGGATGCACGAGCTTTTCTTGTCCCACAAGATGTACGGCCTGTTCGTCTGGAACCACTTGTCCAGCTCAGCGAAGCGGCTTCTCCAGTTCTTGACGGTCGAGTTGTTGATGAGGTCGAGCCGATCGCACACGCCGCAAACCATTTGCCACCGCCATAGGAGTGACACCTCGACGTCCTCGACTGTCACGATAATTCGAGAGGGCTCGAACTCCGCGTGGATCGGCTCCGCCGGGTGGGCTGCATCCCTTCTGAGATGCTCCACGTTGTATTCCACCAGATCGTCGGCGTAAGTCTCCCCGAAGAACGGTGCCCAGCTATGCGCCGGGTAGCTCACATGCTTTCGGATGGAGGCTTCGTAGCGGTCGGCTCGGATGACCGATCGGATGAGCACCGGCTTGGTGGACACCGTCTCGACCAAGATCCTCACACGTCGCCTCCAGTCCCGAGCCCATTCCTCATGCGGAATGTTCCTGCCGGCGGCACGCCAGCCGACTCCATAGAGGAGATAAACCGTACGCTCGTCCAGTACTCGGGTTGTCGAGAATGCCGAACGGATCCTGGCATCGTCGGTTAGAAAGGATGCGAGCAGCGAGCTTGCCCGCTCGATGTCGGTCTCTCTTGAAGCGCGCTCGAACATCTCATCGAGGGACCGTCGTGGTTGTCCAATCGTCGCGTTGTCGGCGACTTGAAGAAGGGACAGAAGCGATAAGAAGAAGAACCACACAGCTGGAGACCTCGCTCTCGTTAACTCGGGCTCGACCTCCCCGCACAACCAGCGTCGCCACCGCAGAGCGGGCCAAGGCCCAAGTGGAAAGTCTCGTTTCTAGTTCACCCTTTACAATCGCGATTTGACGTAAGTTTTTATTCGAGGGAACAAATATCGTTGATCCGTGGGGCATATTGACCCTTTACACTTTTGAACCCCATCAGAGTCAGGACGAGCAGTCGCCAAATGTGCACGGGTGCGGGGACAAACTCGCACTTGATGATACCACTTTTAAGGGGCGTCAGGAAGCTCGCTGAATCTTGCTCTTTTTTGATCGGGACTCCAGAACGGATCACCAGGGATCCGCAGCCGAGAACGAATAATCCAGGGAAGCCCCCGCATTGCCGGGATTCCGGCTTTGCGATGATCGAGCCCAGGCCGTCGCCCGGCAGAGGACGGGAAGAGGGCGGGATGGTTACGGTCGAGGCATCGTTTCAGACCCGCGTCTAGCGCCGGCCGCGGAGTTTCGGGGACACGGAGTTCCGCACCGCTCGACGGGTTCACGGGTCCGCCTTCCGCCGGTTGCGGTGGGCGGCCTGTTTGGCCCTGTTTCCGCAGATCGCCATGCGACACCATCGCCGGGCACGCCTGCGGGTGCGATCCACGAACAGAAGCGTGCAGGTCGAACCTTCGCAGGCCTTCACATAGGGAAAATCCTCGTGGCAGAGGAACCTGGCGATCTCCTCGCCGATCGGCAAGAGCAGCGATTCCGGCGAACGCCATCGCCGCTGTGTCTGCAACTGTAGACTTGGACCGAATGCCCCTGGCTCGGCCTCGGCCACGAGCTGATCGAATCGCTCGTCGCGGTCGAGCAAGTGGTTCAGCGGCTCGAGTTCGGGCAGGTCGCGGGCCCCTGAGCCTCTTACCGCTCCGCGCCTTGACGAAGCCACGAAACCATTCGCGCAGGTCGCGGGCCCGGGCCGCGACTCCGTCTAGCTCGCCTGGCATCGCCTGGTTCTTCAGGGTCTTCAGAACCGTCGTCGGCACGAGCCGCGCCTGTTCCAGCCAGGCGAGCAGGCCGTCGCCGTCGTCGATCCAGTCGATTGGCACGTCCACCGGCGTGGCCAGCGAGTTCAAGAAATCGAGGCCCGGTGATCCCGATAGGAAGATCGCCGGCGGTTTGCGATCGCTCATCCGATGCGTCCTCGCACCTCGTTTCGGTAACCCGTCGAAATCCACTTGACAGGTTACGCCGCGCGACATAACCTGTCAAGCTAGTGCTATCCGGTTACGAGACTGACTAACGGATTCGCATCAGGTGATGCGAATAACCAATTTCCTGGAATCACCGTCGGTAGCATTCAAACCGTCTTGCCGCCACTGGCAAGGTTATTAACGACGACGGAGGGTTGAGGTGGCCCCGTTGAAATACCGCACGGTCGACGTGGACGGGCTCGACGTCTTCTATCGCGAAGCCGGGAATCCCGAGGCGCCCAGGCTGCTGCTGCTTCATGGCTTTCCCACTTCGAGCCACATGTTCCGGGACCTGTTCCCGCGCCTGGCCGACCGCTTTCACGCCATCGCGCCCGACCTGCCGGGGTTTGGGCGGACGGCGATGCCGGCGCCGAGAAATTCCAGTACACGTTCGACAATCTCGCCCGGGTCATGGAGCGTTTCACCGAGCTCGTCGGATTCGACCGATTCGCGATCTACGTCTTCGACTACGGTGCGCCGACGGGCTTTCGGATCGCGATGGGGCATCCGGAAAGGATCACCGCGATCATTTCCCAGAACGGCAACGCCTACGAGGAAGGCCTGAGCGACGGTTGGAATCCGATCCGTGCGTACTGGCGGGAGCCGTCGCCTGCGAACCGGGAGGCGCTCCGGGCGTTCCTGACCCCGGAGGCGACGTTCTGGCAGTACACCCACGGCGTGCCCGACGCGGCCGCCGTCTCTCCCGACGGCTATTCGCTCGACGACTTTTACCTGACGCGGCCGGGAGCGGACGAGATCCAGCTCGACCTGTTCCGCGACTACGCGAGCAACGTGGCGCTTTATCCGGCGTTCCAGGACTACTTCCGCAAGCGCCGGCCGCGGCTCCTGGCGGTCTGGGGCCGGAACGACCCCTTCTTCCTGCCGGCCGGCGCCGAGGCGTACCGGCGCGACATCCCGGAGGCCGACGTCCGCTTCTTCGACACCGGCCACTTCGCGCTCGAGACCCACGCCGAGCCGATCGCCGCGGCGATCCGGGAGTTCCTTTCCGAGTGAATCCAGCGGACGGGCCGCGGGTCGCGACTCGTGCAACAGGGGAGCAAGCTGTTTCTTCGGCCAGGCGGCCGTGAGAAAGGGACGCCAGAATGTGCCCATCGAGCGGTCCGCCCAGCATGCGATCGAACGACAGGAAGCCTTCGGTCGTCGTCTTCGACGTGAACGAGACCTTGATCGACATCGAGGCGTTGAGCCCCGTCTTCGAGCGGGTCTTCGGCGACGGGCGCGTCCTGCGCGAGTGGTTCAGCCAGTTGGTGCTGTATTCCATGACGACGACGATGTCCGGCTGCTACGAGAATTTCTTCGCGCTGGGGCGGGGGATCTTGGAGATGCTCGGCACGGTCCACGGGGTCGTCGTCGAGGCGGCTGACATCGAGGCGCTGAGGGAAGGTTTGCTCACCATGCCTGCTCATCCGGACGTCGAGGAGGGGTTGAGGGAGCTGAAGCGGGCGGGCTTCCGGCTGGCCACCCTGACAAACTCGCCGCCCAACCCGAACGGAAAGAGCCCGCTGGAGCATGCCGGCCTGGCCGGCCATTTCGAACGCCAGTTCAGCGTCGCGGCGGTCCGGGCGTTCAAGCCCTCGCCCCTGGTGTATCACATGGTGGCCGACGAGCTGGGAGTAACGCCTTCGGCCTGCTGCATGGTGGCGGCCCATGTCTGGGACACGATCGGTGCGCAGAGCGTCGGCTACTCGGCCGGACTGATCACGCGACCGGGGAACGCGCCCTTGCCGGTGGCCGGCTTGCCGCAGCCGAACGTCATGGCCGCCGACCTGCCAACGCTCGCGGTCCGATTGATCGAGCTCTGGCGATGATGAGCAGACGAATGCGGCGGCTCCGGCGCGTTGCCGCGCGACGGCCCGGCGGGCGCAGTCTCCATGCTGCCACATTGAGTATTTATATTATTACAAATAATTATTTGTCGCGAATGTATTGGAGCCGTCAACCAAGCAGAGCGAGCATGTCCGGCGGCCAGATCGAGGAATTCCGACTGTCACCAGCGCATGACATAAATGCCTCGTGAAATAGAGAGTTTCGTCCAGGGTATGGGTTTCATGTGGCTGAATCGGGTTAGATGTAACCTGTTGATGCATATCGCCTTGTGTCAATAAGCCAGGGCTGGCTACATGACGTGAGGGCCGGAAATCGTAGCATTTCGTAGCATGTTGCCTCCTGCCGGGCGGGATGTCGTCGTCAACCTGGCGCCTGGAATTCGCCTGTAAACCAGCCAGCTCACGGTTCCCGGCTCACCCTGTAAAGGACGCCCCGGATGCGCTGGCCGTCCTCGGAACGGGTCTCGATGGGCTCATCCCGGCAGCTCAGGCCAAGGCTCTTGAGGGCCGGTGCGAACCCCTCGGCCGAGCTTCGACCCGGGCAGGCGATCAGGCCCAGGCCGCCGGGCTCGAGCAGCCTGGCCAGCAAGTTGACCACCAGAGGGACGAGCCGGCGCTCATAGAGCACGTCGGACCCCAGGATCACGGGGAAGGTCTGGTCAGGAAGATCACGCCAGTCCAGGAGACGGGTTTGGTAAGAGGAAGGGTCGAAGCCATTCTCAAGGGCGCTCCGCCGGACGAAGTGCAGCGGGGCCCGGTCGTAATCGGTGAAGCAGACCAGGAGCCCCCGGCTGAGAGCCACGAGTCCGGCGAGGCCCACGCCACAGCCGATCTCGAGCACCTGGAGCGGTGATGCCCCATCGGGCCGCACCGGCCAGGGCTCGCGGGCGACGGCTTCGGCAAGAAAGAGACGCGCCTGGCCAGAGATAGGCCCAGTAGGGCATGTAATCATCACGCTGGTTCCATTGCCGGACCAGGGGATCATCGAGCAGCCGGTCCGGGTCGGCGGGGCGGACGACGCGGATCGGCCGGCCGCCAAATTCGAGATTCGTGATCTTGACCGGCCCGGTGTACTCGGATTCCCGCTCCGCGATCGGCTGCGGATTGGCCTGACTATCGTTTACCTGTGCCAAGGTCAACTCCTTGCGACCGCTATCCCATCTCGATCAGCGGGACGAACCTGCGGAGGTGTTCGCTCAGGAGGTCGGCCAGCCGGATGGGCTCGGTGAAGAGCTGGTCGGTGCTGGTGGTGAGCGCGAACGACGTCGCTTCCTGCCCGAGGTTGATCCGGATCAGGCCGACGGGGACGACGCGGAACTTCCGGAGCGAGCCACCGAGCACACGGCCGAGCACGGCATCGTCGCCCGGCGCGATCGGCTCGGGAGTGAGCACCAGGCAGGTGAGTCCGATCGCCAGGCCCTTCCAGGGGGGAAACCGGCTGCACACGGCCTGGGCCAGCCGGGTCAGGAGCCGCGCGTAGCCGTCCTCGGAGAGCTCGATGTCGACCGGTTGTCGCACCACGGCCACGACGCTCACTGCTCGTCCGACGATCGGGATGCTGCTCCAGCGTAAGCTCCGGCGATAGTAGCGGAGGATATCCAGCGGCGGCTGGCGGAACTCCTCGCCGTACTCGAGGGTAGCACCTGCCTGGCGGAGCACGGGGTCGATCAACTCGAACAGCCGCTCTTCGAGCACCTTGAAGGGACCTTTCGGAGGCAAGGGGTTGGAACAGCGCGGGGGTGCGATAGAATCCAGGTTGCAGCCAGAACGCCTCGAGCACAAGGGGGCCGGGCGGCGCGGGCTCTCACGCCCGTGCCCGGCCTCGGGAAGCGAGGATCTTCGCCGATGGAACCCGACTTGACCCCCCGCCCCGCGTCCGCGTCGCGTGTCAGCCTGTCGATCATCATCATGCCCGGAGAAGCCAATCCCTACGGCACCATGCACGGCGGCGTCATGCTGCGGCTGGCCGACGAGTGCGGGGCGATCGCCGCGCTCCGGCATGTCGGCCACGGCCAGATCACCACGGCGGCCATTGATTCGATGATCTTCCTTGGTCCCGTCCAGATTGGCGAGCGCGTCGAGGTCACGGCCGAGGTCACCTACGCGGGAAGATCGTCGCTCGAGTCGCGCATCGAGATCTTCGCGGAACCTCTGCGCGCATCGGCCGGCGCAAGGTAGGCGTCGGTTATGGGCTGTACGTCGCGCTTGACGACCAGGCAAAGCGTCATGAGCGGGTTCCACCGCTCCTGAGCGAGACCGCGGCGGACCGCCGTCGCGACGAGGCCGCGCCGCCCGCCAGGCCATCCGCATGGCCCGGCGCGGAGGCCCTGGCTGAGCGGGCCCAGGAGGAATCGTAGCGCTGGCCCGGACCCATGGAGGGCATCATTCCGGGGAGGTTGGCTGCGGATATTCCATCTGGGGCGCGGAGGACGACACGGTGCCGGGAAGCTCGAACTTGGGCACCGAGGCATCGCTGTAGACGGCCTCGCCGTGCGGTTTATCGTCGTAGCGGCGCGGAGAGCTGTAATTCGAGGAGTAGCTGCTGATGGCGCCGGTGGAAGAGCCGTCGTCCAGCTCCCCGGCGACGTCATTGAGCCCCTTCTTGAATTCCAAGATACCCCGGCCCAGGGATCGCCCCACCTCGGGCAGGCGCTTGCCGAAGAGCAGCACCGCCACGCCCATCACGATGAGGATTTCAAGTGGACCAAGCTGTGGCAACATCAGACGGTCTCCGGAAGATTCGGAATGGAACAGGCAGGCGGTTTTCGATCAAGGATTGGGCGGAGTCGTTTTCTTGTCGGCAGTGACGGCCTGATCGATCTCGTCCTCGATCCCCGACACGCCTTTCTTGAATTCGGTCACGCTCTTACCGAGCGAACGCATCACGCTGGGCAGGCGATTGCCGAACATGAGCAAGGAGACAAAGGCCACGATCAAGAGCTCGGTCGTGCCGATATTCTGAAGGAAAGCAAACGGCATCATGAGCAGGGTCCTCGTACTTGGGGCGCAGTCAAGGGGCAAGGTTCAGGTTACTCGCGGCCGGCATGCCGCGAACGGTCAGGGCAAAAGTGGGGTGGAAGAGCCCTTCGTGATCAGGGCCCGGGCGATGATCAATGCGGCCACGGCGGTCGCGGCCAGAATCGTCAAGAACCAGTAAAGCCGGTTCCCGCGAGCCAGGAACGCCCCGGGAATGCTTGATGGTCCGGCGGAGTCCTCGGCCGTTCGAGAGCCCGGGGGCATTCGCCTGGCCGAACTGCGGCGGACCGGAGATAGCCAGGGCAGGATCGTCTTCGCGTGGGGGCTCTTGAGCACGCCCGACCGGCCATAGAGCACCACGACAACCATTCCGATGATCAAGAGCTCCCGCAGGCCAATCATGATGTCCCATCTCCCAGTACCGGCTCCAACCCCGCATGAGCCGTTCGTTGCTGCTCGGCCTCGCCACCGAGGCAGATGCTTCCATCCGTCGCGGTCTCCCAGACGGAGCCTGCGTCGAGCCAGCACAACCCAATATACACACGGGGCCGTGCGGCAACGCGGCAAGATCCGAGAAAAGCTCGGTACAGTCAGGACTGGATATCCAGCATGCTGAGGGCACGGGAATGAGGTCGAGGGATGGGAGGGCCGACAGCTCGGCGCAACCGAAAGCCAAGGCGTCTCGACAGGGACGACGCGGGGTGGGTTGACACCTTTATCGTAACGCCTGCCCGCTGGCTGTCAAACAAAATTCCGCGGCGGTTCATCACGCGTGGCCAATGAGCCGCGAATGGCCATGCTGTCTGCACATATTGAGTATACGACAAGTCAAACGAGATCGTCCGTGAAGTCGGCAAACTCGGACCGCCCGCTTACGCCCGACGAGAACCTGAGAACTCTTCGTGTGCCTCAACCCCAACCAGGCATGCTCTTGCTCGTAACTTCACCAGGATTTTCCCGTCATACTTCCGTGCCGTGCTTCCGACCTGCGAAATTGGCTTCGTTTCCAATCATTGGATTTTGATTCGTATGACTCAAACTATTTATCAATAATACTTTGCAGCAAGAGCCAATTGGCTTCGTTCGCGTACTTTCTGGGACTCACAACGCGATTGTCCGCGATCGCAAGCGGGGCGTCAACGGCTTGCAACCGGCCCGACGACGAGATTGCCCGGGAGGATTGGATAGCGATTGCATGCTTCATGAAGAACGGGTGCAAATTGGCTTCGTTTTCCATTCGTGATCCCGAATGCGTCGATGCTAACTCTTTGTCTCTATGTTACTAATGAAGATGCCCAATTTGGGTTCGTTCGGCGCTTTTTGGAGGCTGGGCACGCTGGCTTCCGGGCTCGGGAGCGACTTCCGATCCTGGTTTCGGCTGGACGCTCCCGTGCAATCGGCAAGTGCATTACCGCTGGCACAGACCTCAAGTCGCGCATGTCTGCCTTCATTGCTCAACTCGATTCCACTGCTTCGGCCAGAGTCCCGCCGGTATGTGCGAGCGACAGTCTCGACGAGCGACCCGGCCACAAGATTCGCTCTATGGAACATACGATAAGCTGTCCGGCAACTTTCCAAAAAAACGGAAACTCGATTGATTTTTCGAGGCAAACGAAGTCCGCGACCGGGTTGGTCCCGGACCTCGTCCGGTTGCTCGATGTAGGGTGGGCCTCGCTCCGCTCAACCGAATCCTCTGCTACGAAAACGATGGAGCAAGCTTAGTTCCACCGATCTGTCGGCTTCTTGCTGGTCACGTCCTTGACGTAGGCGTAGAAGAACCAGTTTCGCCCACTTCCCGCCTTCAGGATATTGGGATGGACGGTGTTGTAGACCACCTTGATCCGCGTGTTTACCGAGGCTGACGGGCTTGCGTTCCAGTCGGTGAGGATCTGGAGGAATGAGTCGCCGGGGTTGACAACGCTCGCCGAGCCGTCGATGAGGATGTCGTTGCCGTTACCGAGCTGAATCGTGTGCTGGCCCAACCCGCCGACGACAAGGTCAGCCCCGTTGCCGGCAATGACTGTGTCGCTCCCGTTGCCTTCAACAATCACGTTGGATCCGTTGCCAGCCGTTACCAGCGAGCCCGGTGGTGCCGTCGAGTTTTGAACCCCATGGGCTGATCAGAGCGTAGTCAGACGAGTTGGCCCCCACGACGTACAGCGTGGTTCCGACGGCGTAGACGCCGGGACTCAGGACGCTCTCGCTGTAACCAGGCGACGTGATGCCGGTGAGGTTCGTGTCGCCGGAATAGACCGCGGTGACGGTGAAGGAACCGGAAGCCGGCTCGGTCGTCGAAAAGTAGGCCGTCTCGTTCGAGGCCAGGGGCACGGGCGAGCCGGCATTGACGCCGTTGATCTGGAACTGGACCGAGCCGGTCGGCAGGTAGGGCGAGGAAGCCCGCCCGAAACGGTCGCGGTGAAGGTGACAGTCTGTCCCGATGCGCCCTCGGGTGTCGAGGCGGAGATCGTCGCCGTGGTCGCGTGCTGGGCGATATTGATCGAGGCCGTGGCCGTGGCGTCGTGTAGTCCGTGGTGTCAGAGGGCGTGAATAAGACCGACAAGGTCTGTGTGCCCGCCGACAGCACGGTACCGGCTGCCGGGGAGTATGCGACGCTGCCGCACACATTGGCCGTGACATCGAGCTGGGTGGCGCTGAGTGGTGTGCCATAGGTAATGGAGCTGGGATTACTCCAGGTGATAGTCGGCGTGATCTGCGTCCCCTGGGTTACGGTAAGGGTCACGTTGTCGGTCGCCAAGGTTAATCGATGGTGTCAGTAGGCATGAAGGCAGGCCTTTGGGGTCAGGCCAAGTTTCAGTTTACTTCGCGGAACCCCAGCGAGCTCGCGGGTCGGCCCACCCAGCCAAATGGAAAATTCTAACTCGGTCTGACCCCGAACGGCCTCACTAACCGGACGGAGCCCGGTTCGACAGCCATTGAAAACACGTCAACGGCCGTACACAGGGCTCGCACGTCAATCGTGAGCCGGAGTTCCCCGCTTCAGATCGTGCAGGAGCGGTTCTGCCCTGCCACCGATCTATCCGTGTGCCGGTGCATCGATAGACTTACGTAGGTCGGGCTTTCTAGCCTGACCTGGGCCAAAACCAATGCAAAAGGAAAAGGGCCGCCCAGTCTTGCCTGTTGCGGCCGACTGGACAGTCCGGAACCGCTTATAAGGACATAAATGGTGGCCCGAAAGTGCCCAAGAATTCTCGCTTGGTTGGGTGTTGAATCCTTGCGAGCCGCGAGGTACATTCGAGAGCGATTATGCGTTCAGAACCGACGAGGAGATCCTCAAGATGCCGGTTATCGAGTTGTCGTTCGTCCTGATGGGTTCACCGTGCCATTCGGGACGCAGCTAGTTTCGCTTCGCGATCCGGTCCAAAAGCGTCTGTCCGAGGGAGACAAGCTGCGTCCCCGTTCGCTCG
This sequence comes from uncultured Planctomycetaceae bacterium, assembly GCA_963797295.1. GTDB lineage: Bacteria > Planctomycetota > Planctomycetia > Isosphaerales > Isosphaeraceae > Aquisphaera. The sequence continues at coordinate 112,866 of CAWCPP010000039.1, read as the reverse complement.
TTCAAGGTGAGGGCACACGGAGGAAGGGGCTGGAAGCGAAGATTTCGGGGTCAGTCAACGTCAAACCCAAAGGAAGATGTCTATGCGTACTGTTCGCGTTACCTTGCTTAGTAGTTTGGTTGCGGTGATGGTCCTGGGCATGATTTTGACGCTCCGCGCTCAGAGCAGAGTTACAGGGGGGCGTGCGGAGGAGGAACGCCATGTACATGGACGGCCAACACGCCAACATATCCAGAACTGTGTAGCCTTTACGAGGGCAACGCAGATTATTCGGATACCGTCACAGTCCCATCAGGTCCTTCCAACGGGTGTAACCCTACCACGACAGAATACCAACATTCCATTGAGCTTGTTTTGGTTATAACGGGCGGTATCGTAGATTCCTACGGGGATGTCCAACAAGTCAATTGCGGTCTGAGTTGCCCGTCCGGGGGCAATATCAGTATCAGTGAGACCACCACTACCTGTCCATGCGGAAGTGGCTTGAGTTACTACACCAAGTCCAACTTGTCATGGTCCACGGGTTCTTCCAGCTGCAATCTTTACGGCGATAACGGTGGTACCCAGACTTCATCTAGTTCCACTTGCCCTTGATCTTCGATCCTCGAACCCAGGAGAATGAATTATCTAAAAAAGTGTCGATTCTTCGTGCCTCGTTGTGCTGGTCACAGTGGGTGTCAGCATCGGGCGGCAGCTTGCTCCCAATCCTGGTGTCCCATCGGATCACGCGCGGGTTCCCGGTATTTGGCGAATATCAATCACCACAATACGGGTGGCCCCGGTGAACTGGTTGTTGACGGTATATTCGCGTGGGCGTCCCAGATATCTTTGACCACACCGTTGCCGTCCATGTGCTGGTCTCTGATGGTGAAGGCAACCTGCTTTTCGATGGTATCGTCGGCAAGGTAAACTGCCCGGCTGCCATGTCGTACCGTGATTTCCCGGTTCACCGGGTTTATCCCATGCCCCCAGGGCAGTACAAGGTTAAACTCATCGCTTATCACGGTAAACAAAACAGGGCGAGTCCCGGAGATCAGGATACATTGTGCTCTGATACTGACGATTGGTTCCGGGGACACGTTGGCCCGAATGGTTCCACATTCGGTCCACATTCGGGGTTTCCACATTCGGAGTCAGATCCGGTTTCAATTTAAATTGAAACTGGGTCTGACCCCGAAAGCCCTAGGTTGGGTTCCAAAAAGGCGGGGTGCGGGCCACGGAGCCGAACCTTGTTTCTCAGCCAGGACCCTCTATGATAGCAATATAGATGCATCGCCGATGAGTCATGGTCCACGCTGTCTGTGGCGGCATTATCTTGCGAAAGAATGGTCGAGGTGGTCTTTGGGCGAGAGCCATCGGGGGCTCCTTAAATGTCGATGATCATCCTCTGCAATTGTGGCAAGCGATTGAGGGCGAAAGATGAACTCGCTGCAGGAAGGCCAGATGTCCTCACTGCGGGAATGATCTGGGACTTCCAACGAGCCACCGCCTTTGCTGTCAGACCCGATACCAAACCTCGCGGGCCACTTGCCGGTGCTCAAAGATGAACAGACATCTCGGTAGAGCCCGTCGACATAGCGTACATCCCCTCGATCCCCGAGAATCCCTAAGGGACGCGACGACGACGGGCTCCCACAGGCAGACAAGCCACGTTCGGCTTGTGCAGGACCGAGTCATCCAGGGACTGGCGAGCATAACCATGCCGACCTCAGATCGACGAAGTACAACAGCGAACGATGTTGAGTGCAGATCGTCAACGGCTGCAAGACCAGGTTACCTATCTGACCACCAGGCTTCGTGGAGCTCAACGCACTGCCGTGGTGGTGGTCGCCATGTTGGTCCTATCCGTCGCGGTTATCCTTCTTGCGGCCTTCCTTCGCACTCCCGCCGAAACGCCTTCGAATAATTCCGACTCGAAGGTTCCGCGAGTGAGAGACAGATCTCAAAGAGAAACCCAAGAATCCCCGCACATGTCTCATACACAGTAATCGATGATTACACAATAAACGAAGGTTTTATGCCGAAAGGGCCTCGTAAGCGATGGCTTTCTGTACGCTTGAACAAAAAAGTGCCAAAGGATGTTCTCCGAGCAATTACTCTTGAATTGAAAGCACAGGAAAACCCACAACTCGAAGGTCATAACATAAAGTATTATCTTCCATGGATAGAGCATACCCGGGCTGTGACTGACGACTCCCCAGGACGCAATCCAGGCTACGATGTTAGTATTAACGGTTTGACGCAAGAACAGGAGGATTTTTTCAGAAACGAACCCAGCCCGCCTGGCAGAGAATTGATTGGACGATGGATTAATGAGTCCATTCAGGGATACCGCATAACAATCTATAAAGAAAATGCCCATTATTTCATGGAACATGGATCTGTCGGTGGATCTAAGTTGATCTTTGAAATGACTGTCGTCCGACTTCCGGGAAGTCTGGTTTTCAGAGGAAAATCGCGGGAAATACTCGGAGGTTGACGCAAAAGGCAACGTTAAACCGTTCGACTTCGATGCAAGAGGCTGGACGGACTGCTATCTTGTCGATTCCCAGGGCGACCTCCGATTACTGAATTCGGAAGACAAGGTCGTCGCGAGACCCTACAAGATCGAATAGGCTTGAATGCGACAATAGCCCGAGGCGGCCTTCACCATCGCCACCATTCTCGTGATGGGTGGTCTCCGCCGAGATCACAGGGACTTATCCTGATCTGGCTCATGTCCATCGTGCTACTGGTTTGCAATTCGATCACTGGAAAAGTGACGCATGCAAATGAGGAAGGGTCAATGGAAGACAGAGTCCTTGACGTCCGCGGTGTCAGTCCGGTGAACCGCATCTTTAAAGCCAAACGGAGACTCGTCAGGATGGGGCCAGTTCCTGATTTCCCGGAGGCCCCACCATGGCTCAGTCGTCCCGCGAGATCTACTGGTCGGCAATCCTCGCGGATTTCCGCCGCTCGGGACTGACCCACGTCGAGTTCTGCCAACTCCGCCGCATCTCCATCCATTCCTTCCGCGAATGGCTCTATCGGCTCCGCCCCGGCCTCCCTCCCCGTCGCTCTCGCGCTGACCACAGGTCCCCAACCCTTTCATCGACCCAGGCCGATCTGCCCGCCTCACTGCCGGGTCACACGTCCCCAACTCCTTCTCCGACCCAGGCCGCTCTACCTGCCTTCCTGCCAGTCCATGTCCGTCCCCGTGCTCTGGCGACCGGCACGGATCATCAGGTCGTCCCACCCCCGGCACCTCTGGAATTGGTCCTCAGCGACCGCTGTCAGCTTCGTGTCCCCGCCGGCTTCGATCCGGCCACCCTCCATCAACTCCTCGACGTACTGGAGGAGCGGTCGTGATCAATCTCCCTCCTACCGTTCGCATTTTCCTCGCCAGCTCTCCGGCCGACATGCGCCGGGCTTCGACGGTTTAGCTGCCTTGACCACTTCAGTCATCGGGCAGGATCCGCTCTCCGGTCATCTCTTCGTGTTCCGGAATCGTCGCGGTGATCGGCTGAAGATTTTGTACTGGGACAGAGATGGGCTGGCGATCTGGGCCAAGAGATTGGAACGCGGCGTCTTTCGCTTCCCTGAGCCGAAGGGCGATCGTGTCGAGGTCACGCCGGCTGAGATGGCCGCCATCCTCGAGGGCATCGATTTGAAGCTGGCCCGGCGGCAGCGTCGGTTCGTGCTGCCAGCTCTCATACCTTCCTGAAACGGAGATTACATTCTATAATTCTTTGAGAATCTCTTGTCACACTGATGAGGTCGACCCGTAATGATGACATGACGACCACGCTGGACGAACTGCCTGCCGACGTCGAGACTTGCCATCAGCTCATTCGCGAGCTGCTGAAGTCGCTTGACCAGCAGACTCACCTCAGTGAGAAGCTCCAGCACCAGCTCGAACAGCTCTTGCGTCAGCGTTATGGCCGCAAGACCGAGACGCTCGACCCCGCTCAACTGTTGCTCTTCGCCCGCGAGATCCTGGCGGCCGGCGAACCCACGACCCCCGAATCCACACCGCCCAGCGACACGCCGCCAACTGACACGCCGCCAACTCCGGATCCGTTGAGCCCGCCCAAGAAGAAGGGGCACGGCCGCAAGCCATTGCCCGCCAACCTGCCGCGCAAGCAAGAGATCCACGACGTCCCCGCCGAGCAACTTCCGTGTCCCGACTGCGGCACCCAGCGGATCAGGATCGGCGAGGAGATCCGCGAGCAACTCGAGTACGTGCCGGCCAGCCTGATCGTGAAGAAGCAACCATGGTGCCTCCGTTGTTAGGCGACGTTGACCCTCTCCCAGTCTCCATTGGTGTTGCATGAATATAACGGATGTAGAGCTCTCAGCGGTGGTATTCAGCCGGCGTGGTAAGTGCCGCCGGATACTCGACTATGCCACGTCGTGACACGGCCGCGAGCTTCCGGAGCCGCTTCAGTTCCTGTTTGTCGGCCCAGATGACCCACCGACGACGAGTGGCCGTCTTCCGTGAATGAAGCCAGCCCCGACGGACCCAGTCCGCGAGCTTTCCCGCCAACACCGGGATTCGTTCGGCGAGCTTCGGCAACCACCACTCATCCGGCCCCAGTCGGTCGTCACGGGGCACTCCTTTGGTGATGCCACGACGAAGCAGTATCATGTGCACCAACTCAGTCGAGAATGCGTTGCAGCGCTTCGGTGGACAGAATCCTTCTCGATTCAGGCAGTCGGCGATCTGCGCCGCGGTGTGGCCTTCATGCCTCAACGCCACGATCCGCTCCATGAGCTTGTCGAAATCGCGGAGCTGCTCGTAGTGCTGAACCGGACGGACGACCTCGTGCACGCTGGTAAAACCGCCGTGCCAGTGAATCTTTACATCCACATATTCACTGTCCTTCTTGACGTGAACCACGACCTTGTCCACCAGGTGACGGACGATCTCCTTGCGGTCCTGGGGACACGTTTCCGGGTCGTTCCACAACGCGGGGATGTCGGCGGACAGCGCGACGATGCGTGCCCGTTCCTCCGGGCGGAGCCGCGGATGCTGTTCCCGCAGAAACCGGTCGTAATCATCCTGCACGCCCCGCTCAGCTCGCAGCGCCTCCTCCCACCGCTGCTCCAGAGTCCGTGCCACTAGGCGGTTCTCCGGGTCGACTGCCCGGTATCGGCGTTCGGCATCCCGGGCCTCGTGCCGGGCCTGCTCAAGCCGCTGCTTCCAATGCTTGTCCAGACGGGCTCGGTCCCTCTGGATCATCTCTGTAGCCTGGCAGCTCAACTCCAGGGCGGCCGGTTCCAAGGCCCGCAGAACCTGCTGGGTCACCAACTCGTCGATGACAGCGGCTTTGAGCCCGTAACAAGTCTGTTCCCTCCCTTCCACACGATGCCGGACGCAGCTGTAATGGGCGACCTGTCGCGTCCGGTAGGACGCCTGGAGGTAGCGGCCGCAGGTGCCGCAGACCACCAGGCCAGTCAGTAAAGCGGCCCCTCGGCGCGAGGTCCCCTTCGAGCCGGGGAGGGAGCGATGCTGCCGCAGGCACTCCTGATTCGCCAGGTAGCGGTCCCAGCTAATGTAAGCCGAGAGGCAGTCGCGCTTCAGGACCTTCCACTGCTCCATTGGGACCCAGTTCGCTCGGCCCGAGTATTCCCCATCCGCGGTCCGCACGCGCTTGCACGGCCGACGGCCGTAGGCGTAGGCGCCCGCGTAGATCGGGTTGCGAATGACCTGTAGGAGAATAGCCAGGTTCGGCCGGCGCCACTCCAGGTTCCCACGGTTGGGCCCATGATACGGGCGGATCCCCAGGCGGATCTTGTTGCTTATCAAGTAGCGGAAGACGCCCAACACGGTCCCGAGTTCGTCATACTTGTCGAAGATGAGACGGATGACGTCACGGACCTGCTCGTCGGGGTCCATCTCGACCCGTTCCGTGGAGATCTTCACGTAGCCCGTGGGCACGTTGTAAAAGAGTTCGCCGCGCTGGGCCTTGTGCAGCCGACCTCGTTCCAGTCGGTTTCTCATGGTTACGAGCTCGAATTCGCTGATCGTTCCCTTCAGGCCGAGCAAGAGCCTGTCGTTGGTATCCTTTGGGTCGTAAACGCCGTCTTCGTCGGCCAGGATCGTTCCGAAGACAGCACACATCTCCAACAGATTGTGCCAATCCCTGTTGTTGCGGGCGATCCTGCTCATCTCGATCCCCAGGATCAGCCCGACGTGCTCCATGGTAACTTCGGCCAGGAGGCGGTGAAATCCGCTCCGCTTGACTGTCGACCGACCGCTTTTTCCCTGATCGTCATCGATTATCACGACACGATCCCGTGGCCACCCCAGGGCGACCGAGAGCTCGACGAGTTCGTATTGCCGTCCCCGCGACTCCCGGTGATTGAGGACCTGCTGCGGGTCAGACTGACGTATATAAACGATGGCGAGGCGATCGAGGTGCAGGTCCAGAATCTTCGAGGACCGCTGGACAGACCGCCGGTCGGAGAACTCGTCGAGATGTGGCCCGGAGACCGACTCCGCTTGACCGGTCGAGTCAAGGCGACTCATGGTCGGCCTCCTTGTCGACGTGAAGCCTTGGCAGCTTCAGCGCGATGATGCGACTGAGGGACAGGAGCGTCTGACGGCGATCGACCTGAGGAAGGGCTTGCCAGAGGTGCGTCAGCGGGAGGCGCCGCGTCGATCTCGGCGAGCGCGGGGGGGACTGAACGGGCTTCGTGGTTTCGCATCTCGATCCTCCGTGGTGCGATTTCTCCCGGCGAGCGCGGCTCCAGTCCGCCAACTTCAGGAGCGCCGGCACCTCGATTATGGGAGGCGGCGCGGGGGTCGAACAGGGCAGAACTTCGCGTGCAGTCTGTTTGTCTCTTCGTCATTCAGCACGTGCGACCCAAGTATGCCTGCAAGGCCTGTGAGGGGAACATCGTCATCGGCGAGCGGCTCGCTGAACCGATCGAGAAGGGACTTCCCGGGCCGGGGCTGCTGGCCCAGGTAGCCGTCAGCAAGTACGCCGACCACCTGCCGCTTTACCGCCAAGAAGGGATCTTCCGCCGTCACGGCGTGGAACTGTCCCGGCAGACGACCTGCGACTGGATGGCCGTCATTGCCAGCCTGCTCGAGCCAATCTGGAAGGTCATGGATCGGCTGGTTCTCCAGTCGCGGGTCGTTCAGACCGACGACACCACGGTGACCGTGCTGGACCCGGTGCTGGGTCGATTCGTGGGTCGGCTTTGGGTGTCCCTGGGGGATCGCGATCATCGCTACGTGGTGTATCACTTCACCGAGAATCACAGTGGCGACGGGCCACAGGAGATGTTCGCGGGTTATCAGGGCTACCTGCAGGCTGACGCGTATTCGGGATATGACGCCCTCTACACCAGCGGCAAGATCCTTGAAGTCGGCTGCTGGATGCACGCGCGACGGAAGTTCTACGAGGCCAGGACCAGCGATCCTCCACGGGCGCACCAAGCTCTGGCGTGGATCAGTCTGCTTTACGATATCGAAGAGAAGGCCAAGGAAGAGAAGCTCGACGATGCGCAGCGTCACGCCTGCGCCAGGAGAAATCGCGGCCCATCCTGACAAAGCTGAAGGAATGGTTGGACCAGCAGACGTTCTTGCCCAAGAGCCCGCTAGGCGAGGCGATCAGCTATGCGCTGAACCACTGGGTCGCCTTGGAGCGTTACTTGGAAGCAGGCTTCCTGGAAATCGACAATGGTGCCAGCGAGCGGGCGATGAAGCCAGTGGCCATCGGTCGCAAGAATTGGCTGTTTGCCGGCAGCAAAGCGGGTGGCAAGACGGCGGCGATCCTGATGAGCCTGTGCACCACGTGCAAGGACTTGAAGATCGACCCGCTGGCCTATCTGACTGACGTGCTGCGGCGTGTCAGCACGCATCCCGCCCGACGGATCGAGGAATTGCTGCCGGACCGCTGGCAGGCGTTGCGCGAAGCAGCCGCGCTGGTCGAGGCTGACCAGGCTGACTGAGCCGACCGATGATGTGCGCCGATCGACGCCGACCATTGGTACTGAAGGGGGGCCTACCGAGCGGCCTCGCCCAGCTCGCCAATTAACAACGGCCGCTCGGGCTGTCAAGAATGCGGTTGGCCGGACGGACACGGTAGGCTTCAATGAACAGATGTTGTTTATATGTGAGACCCACGCTTCACATTGTATCCATCGTAAAAGTGTAGGTGGCGTTGATGGTTGCATCATCAGGAATCTTACCCATCTTAGTGAAGTTGGTAAAGTATCCTTCTGTCGCGTTCCGGGAGTGCTCCTTTCCTGATCACATCGTGGACCGCAAAGACCGGGCTATTCCGCGTCGTCTTCCTCGGGTTCGTCAGCCGGGCTAGACGGGGTTGTGTTGCTCGCTGCCGATCGCTCCAGGTTCAGTTTCAACAGGGCGGCCAGGATCTGCTCGTCGGTCATCGAAGGGTCCCAGCCGTAGGCGGCAAAGACCGCCGCGTCGAGGTTCTTGTGCGCGAGATCGAGCCAGGTCGGACGCTCGTTGTAGAGCTTTGTCAGGGTCCGCTTGGCCAGGTCGAAGACGTGAGCGTCCTTGGCGACCATCCGAGAGTACCACACGGTCCCGACTCCCCGGTCGTCTGGATCGTGAACGTAGCGTGCCCATGGACCATCTATCGAGCCTGGAAACTCCAGCACTTCCTCGCGGAGCCATTCCGGTGGATTAAGCCAATTGCACTCAATGAGTCCAATCGGTTTGAGGCTTTTTCGACTGCCATTCGCTGAGTGTCTGTTGGACATGGAAATGGAAAGGTCTCGAAACAAGTCGTTGGAGTGTAACGAGGGCGCGTCTCCAGTCGGGTCCCTAACCGAAGTCCCCAGATCTCGTGCAATCTCGAATTAAGTATCCCAAAAAAATAATCATCTGAGCGTGAGAATACGTATAGCTGGTGATCGGGATTGGTAGGCGACGAGAGCCAAGAGAAGACCCGATACTTGCACACTGTCGGTGTGACAATGAACCGATCCATCGGATAGACGGCCTCTTTCATATCTGGACAAGATCGGGCCAGCAACCACCACTTTTCCTTCTGCCGGGGCTCCCTGTGCTCAGCGCGAAGTGGATAGACAGTTTCAGTTATAAACTGAAATGGTGCTTCATACAAAGAAGCCTCTTCTTTGCTTTTCTCTCCGAAGTCAATGATCCACTGATCCGATGGTCTTCGTGTTACCGAGAGACCATTTGCGTAGGGATGGATAACATCGCTGTTCGGTCTACCGTGAGGGTTCGGTTGAAGCAGCATGCGAATGGCCATCTTCAAAGGTATGTCAAACGGAGCCTTTTTCGTTGACCCTATAAAGGCTATCCCTGAGTTAGCCGAGAGACGGTGAACCGTCGAAATATCACTCGTGCTGGACAGATTCGCATGAATGGTCTGAACTTGTCTCCCGTCCAAGAGTTTGGTCGGTTCGGTGCCATCGTCGAAACCGACCATTGAAATATGCACACTCGCTCCCTCAATAACCCAATCGCGATCACTCTCGGCAAAGAAGATATCACCGGTCTCTAGGATTCTGTTGAGAACTTCTCGATTCGCCCCCCCTCTGATGCCTTGGGTGGCCAGGAGTCCGGCTCGGCTGCACGTCTTTTTCTGAATCTGTCCCCTCGCATTCTCAAACCAATAGCAACAAAGGTCGGACTGACCGGGAATTCGACCAGCATATAAGCCGCGTAAGGCTGATACATATGCGTCGCTAAGCTCGGATCTCATTTTTTTGTCACCCAAGAACGGCGGGTTGCCGACGATGAAGTCAGCATCAGGCCACACTGGCTCGATTGGGTTGGCTGGGTCGGTCAGGTCGATGATTGCGTCTTTCTTCTCGAAGTTGTGAAGCGACTGAAGTATCGGCTCATGCTCGACCGGGAAGCCGTTATCCTTCTGCCATTGGATGACCCCGATCCAGACCGTCATTTGTGCCAGGTCGAAGGCATAGGGGTTGATCTCGATCCCAAAGAGTTGTTGCGGCCCAACAGTCAGCTCGAATTCCTTCAACCCGCGGTGCCGACACTCCACGAGGATTTCTTTTTCCAGGTCCTTCAGCATTCGCAGCGTGACGTAGAGGAAGTTCCCCGATCCGCAAGCCGGGTCCAGGACGCGGATCGCTCTGAGGCGATCCAGGAAGGCGTCGACGAGCCTCTGGGCTTTCTTGGATGCTTGACTCGTGGGCCGGTTTGAAGAGGCTTTCCCCGCGGCGCATCTCGATGACGTCGGGGGCCAAGGATGCGATCTTCTCCAGGGCCTCGGTCCACTCGCGGCGTAACGGGGCCATTATGACGGGTTCGACCAATGTTGCGATGTCCCGATAGCCGGTGTAATGAGCACCAAGTTGTGAGCGTTGGGCGGGGTCCATGACTCGCTCGAAGAGGGTCCCGAAGATCGACGGGTCCATCTCGCTCCAGTCGAACGTGCTCGCCTCGATCAGGATGGGAAACTCCGTCCCGATCAGTTCCAAAGGAAGGGTGTTGTCGAACAGGTTCCCGTTGAAATGAGGGATCGTCTCGCCGAAGAAGTCCCCTCCGTTGGCCATCGCCTCGAATAGCTAGGTGATGTCCCGGTTGACGAACCGGGGGTCACGATTCGTTTTCTTGAGAAATTGGCTGAAAACCCGATTCGGCAAGAGCCCAACGTCTTCGGCGAACATGCAGAAGATCAGCCGGTCCAGGAAGTGGGCCACCTTGGTCGAGTCCGAGAATCGGGCTCTCATGCTCGGGGCTAGCTCCGCCAGCTTCTTGGCGGCTTCCTCCGTGATCTTCTCGATGGTCTTCTCGGGCCGGAGTTTCTCGGGCTCGTAGAAAAGGCAGCGGAGTTTCTCGAGATTCCCGGGTGTCGCGAACGTGTCGAGTGTGATGACGTAGTTCGTGGTCGGATAGTCGGTGAACCGGGTCCGGATCTCGATCCGGTCCATATCCGAAACGACCAGCAGCGGCGGGTTCCCGAGGTCCCCACTATACTGGAGAAGTTGGTTATAAGCCTCGTTGAGATCGCCCCCTTTCTTCTTGTACTCCCAGCCGAAAAACCCCTTCTTCCAGGCATCGGCGAACCCGTGCTTCCCCCCTCCTTCGTAACCCTTCGCTCCGTCGTGAACGACAACCCCTTGGGATCGACCGCCCCCGGCTTTGGATGCTTCAGGACTTCGCAAAGGTCCAGGAAGTGCTCTTGCGAGGCGGATCGCTCCGAGCGTCGAGACTTCCGCCATTTGTCAACGAAGGCAGCGGCATCCATTCGTGTACTAGGTGATAGAAGCCTTCAGTTTCTGGGAGAATTCATCATGGCCAACTTTTCCGACGACGGGTTTTCGTCGCCCGTCAAATTGACTAGGAGCAACGGGACTAGTGAATTCGCCTTGGATTTCGTGAAGGAACAATTGGCAGATGGCAAGCCCAGGAGTGATTTCAATAGGAATCTCACCCACGTTGGTTAATTCGAGAGTTAAGCATCCATTGAATCCAGGATGGACTCCTGTAGCCGTTGCAATAATCAATCCTCGCCTACCCCAGCTTGATTTTCCAATGACATAGGCGCGAGATTTCGCGGAAGTCGCAACCACTCTAAGGTAACGGCCAAAACAAACGACCTCGGGTGAAGATAATAATCTTTACCAAAAGGAACATATCGAGTTTTCACAAATTGACTTGTAGTCTCTTGAGTTTCTACCATAATGCAGGGCATTCGAGGTTGGCGAAGCGTCACAAACCATGTGCCGAGTCTTAAATCGACAGATGCTGTTCCATCATTCAGGTTTGCAGCAGTCGGTGTTGGAACGATCACTAGGGGATCGCTCTCATCGCTCCACGTCCCGTCTACCTCACTCAACATCCGGGCTATTTGCGATGCTCTAATCATGGCGCGGTAGCTTTCTGTCGTTGATCGATTTCAAAGATTTCAATATTCTTAAGTACAAGATCCTTGAGGATCTCCTGTTTGGATCGCCTTTCAAGCGGCAAGTCGGCCCAAAGACCATCATCGAGATACGCGCGCCAGGCGGCGTTTAGTATATCAGGAAGGCCGTTTGTCGAGCTTGCTGGTACGCCTTTCCGAAAACACTTAACGATTCTCGAGACCTCAACTTCTTCAGAAGTAATGAAGCCAGTTGCAGATATCAGATCCTGAGCCTGTTTGATTAAATCCTCAACGATTTTGTCGAGCGCCTTGTCAGTTACTTCCAGCAGGTATCTTTCTGCTTCTGTATCAGTAGGATCGGTATCATCTTCGAATAACGCTAGATAGTCAGGGAGAGTAGGCAAGCCGAAGATAAATGCCGCACGGACGAGGTTCTTGGCTCGAGCCACGTTATTCGGATAAAGCTCTGACCTAACGCCTGACAGCTTTGGAGAGATTAGGTATGAGAATGCTTCTAAGTATGAATGCCCAAAGAGTCTTAATCCGACGAAATCACAAAAACTCTCCTCCGCTTGGTACAATAGCCACTTTTCGGAGCGTTCGTATAATTCCATTATGCTGGTGTCTGTCGTCAAGGCAGCCTGCTTGATGTTTATATCAAGCTTAAACAGGCGAATGAACTCCGACAAGCTAGTTTCTAACCCACGCACGATCTCGTTGTGTATTTTGTCTGATAGAGACCTTTCAAGGTCCTCCACGACCCAGAGCGAGTGGCCAAGTTCATGCCCTGCGAGTGGAATAAGAAGCGGATTCGCGGATTCTGGTGCGGGAAATTCAATCCACGCATAACCTGGCAGGTCAGGCACGTTCGAAATAGATGAACGGAGAATAATCCCACCCCGAGGAAATCACTAACTGGGTCTTGACGGGGAAGCTAGGCCCGGGGCGGTCAAGGATAAGACGTGCGAGGCGAAGGAGGGGGCCGTAAATCTCAAAGGCATTTCGAACATGAGTAGATCTGAGCATGATGCCCAGAATAGGAAGGTAATCGGTTAAAGCACGAAGTGCACGAGCGCATTCTTGTTTAACTGTTGCTGGATCACTCAACTTATCGAGACACTTCAACCGCTCCAGCTTGTACTGAAAGATCTTTCTTAGCTCTTCGAGACCCTTCGCCGATTGCTCGTAAGGAAACTCTGATTCCTCAGTTCGTTTAATCTCACACAAGAACTCATGTAATCGCTCGCGGGCCTGCCTTAGCAGCTTTTCGCGAAAGGGCACCTTTATCTCCTGTAAGGGTTTTTCGGGTTTCTATTACGAAGGGGTTGAGTCGCAGATCTTTGGATTGAATATGCAACGCAAAACGTTCTCATTTGTTCGATCTTTTTGAAGTCGAGCTGTTCTTTGCCTTGGACCTTCTCATATATTTCCTTCAGGTGATCTGCTACTTGACTCGCCTCGCTCTCAACCTGTTCCACCCTATTCAATGGCTCCGGAGCCAACTTGGCATGGCTAATGGCACGCTTCATGACTCCGACTGTGGTCGCCTTGCTCGCGCCTCCAGAGAACTCATCGTTGATTAGTCGGGAGAGAATCAGAACTGCGGGCACGCTGGTTCCGCGTGACCGGAGTAGGTTATCAAGCTCAACAGCAGCTTGACTCGCAAGTGAAGCTGGATCATTCTCGACGTAAACTCCGGTAGCCTCTTCTGAGTTCATCGGATTGATCCCCGGGTATCGTGCCATCAGGGTGGACATTCCAACCTCTTGAGCGAGAGCCGAAGGTTTGAAACACAGAATGCTAGCTCGGTTCTTTCCCCAGCATTCTTTTGGTAAAGACAAATAAATCGAGATGGGTGAACAATGTAATACGAACAACGGAAAACTTCGTGTTTGACGGAATACCAGCAATTGGTTGGGGCTGGTCGCTTAAACGGTGCGGCTGCCATGCACCAGAAGACCGCAAAAATCAAGCCAGTCACCACAAAATCATGCAATTAGCGGTACGATACTAGTGCGGAATAGCACTTGACAAGAGGCTAGGCTCACATTCTAAGTAATCCAAATCAGTTTATTTCTGAGTTTCATTCTGAACACTTTGCCATTGGCTCAAGGAGAAATGAAGCAGTACAGCTACCAAATCATTCCTACACTCCCAGAGGATTAAGAAAACCTCAAGTTATTATCGATTCAGGGTTTACATTAATGAGTTTAGCGTTAGGCTCGTCTAAAACGACACTTCAACAGGATGACAACATGCGCGAATCTGGCCGAGCGTCCTGTCGAAGGATGTCGTCTGCAATCGCACATCTGCCTACAAGGAATATACTCCTAATCTACACCCTTAAGCAAAAAAACTGAGTACAGGTGGCTGATTCACGCCAGGTGCCGCCGCATCTGATAGCACGTTTGTCAAGCCCGTTTCTGGCGGTCCATCATCTGGAAGCCCTGACCATCGCCACGATGCCGGCCTTGATCGCCTCGGGCAGGACGGGCCATGCATCGACCACGGTGGCAAGGCCGGGGTCATCGGGTAGCAAGCGGGTAGCATTTTGGGTAGCAGTCAGGGGACGGATTGAGGATGAATCTGTCGTATCCTGACGCGATGATGGGATCAGTTCAACCGGGGTTAACGAGGGTTTTTCCTTGTGACTTGCGTGGTTTTGTCGCGGTCTGACGGCCTCTGACGGGTCATTGCGAGAGGAGGGAGTCGAACCCTCACACCTTGCGGTACAGGATCCTAAGTCCTGCGCGTCTGCCAGTTCCGCCACTCTCGCGTGGACATAATGGTTGCACTTTCGAACAGACTGATGTCGTATTATGGTAACAGACAACGTCAACATGCCAAGAGGTTCGATGGTTCCATGAATCGGCGGAAGTTTCTTGACGGATGTTTAGCGGGGCTGGGCGGACTCTGTACGGCCGTGTCGGGTGGGAGCCCGGCAGGTGCCGGATGGCCAGCTCCGAGTGCGGCTCGCGAGATCGCGGCCGACCTGGTCATCGTCGGCGGCGGAGTTGGCGGCTGTGCGGCAGCGCTGGCGGCACTAGAGAACAACCTGAGAGTCGTTCTCACCGAGCCCACTGACTGGATCGGCGGTCAGCTCACGTCCCAGGCCGTGCCGCCCGATGAGCATCCCTGGATCGAGCAATTCGGCCGCAACGCGCGATACCAGAAGCTCCGCCAGGGCATTCGAGACTACTACCGCCAACATTATCCGCTGACCGCCGAGGCCCAGGGCAATACATTCTTGAACCCAGGTCGTGGCACCGTGTCGCGACTCTGCCACGAGCCCAGGGTTGCCCTGGCAGTCCTCACGGCGATGCTCGCCCCGCACGCCTCGGGGGGACGGCTCCTTGTCTTGCTGGAACACGAGCCGGTAGCGGCCGAGGTCGATGCCGACCGAGTTCGTGCCGTGGTCGTCCAGGATCGGAAGACCCAGACCCGGCGCGTCTTGACCGCCCCTTACTTCCTCGATGCCACCGAGCTTGGCGATTTGCTGCCCCTCGCCGGGGTTGAGCATGTCATCGGTGCCGAGGGCCAGGCCCAGACCGGAGAGCCGCACGCGCCGGCCAACCCCCGTCCTGACGTCCAGCAGGCGATTACCTGCTGTTTCGCGATGGACTATCTTGACGGCCAGGACCACACCATCGACCGGCCCGCCGAGTACGACTTCTGGAGGGCCTATGCACCCCGGCTCGATCATCCCTGGCCGGGAAAGCTGTTGGATCTGACGACCTGCGACCCGATCAGCCTCAAGCCGGTCAACCGCGGTTTTGACCCCAAGGGAGAAGGAGTCGGTTTCTGGACTTACCGGCGAATTGCCGACCCCCGGAATTTTCGGCCTGGAACCTATCCCGGAAGCACGGGCATCACCCTGGTGAACTGGCCTCAGAACGACTACTGGCTTGGCACGCTGCTGGGCCAGGACGTGACAAGGCAGCACGTTGAGGGGCACATCGCCCGGGCCAAGCAGCTCAGCCTGTCGCTGCTGTACTGGCTCCAGACCGAATGTCCCCGGGCCGACGGCAAGACCGGCTGGAAAGGCCTGAGGCTGAGGCCCGATCTGGTTGGCACCGAGGATGGGCTGGCGAAGGCTCCCTACATCCGCGAATCGCGCCGGATTCAAGCTGAGTTCACCGTGGTCGAGCAGCATGTCGGTACCGACGCACGGCGGCGACAAACCCATCAAGAAAACGTTGTTGCCGAGTCCTTTCATGACAGCGTTGGCGTGGGCAGTTACCGGATCGATCTCCATCCCAGCACCGGCGGTGTCAACTACATCGACATCAGCTCATTACCTTTTCAAATCCCACTGGGAGCGCTGATCCCTCGCCGGATCAAGAACCTGCTGCCCGCTTGCAAGAATCTGGGCACAACACATATCACGAATGGCTGCTACCGGCTACATCCCGTCGAGTGGGCCATCGGCGAGGCGGCCGGAACACTCGCCGCGTTCTGCCTTGAATCCCGGCTCGGTCCTTCCGCGATCCGGAACACGCCCGAGAAGCTTGCCGCCTTTCAGACGCGACTGACGCAGCAAGGCGTCGAGCTTGCCTGGCCGAAGGTGCTACCGGTCCGTTAGATGGGCAGGTTCGGGGTTGTTTCTAATGGATGCATGGTGGCGACAGTGGGGATTGTTGTTGTCAAACAGCGCTGGAAAGCAAACAATACCCAGCTCGGCAAAGCCAGGAATTCGGGTTCGGGTCGATCTTTCCCGCGCCGCGGAGCGTACAATCTAGGTGTGTTCAGCGAGCGAACCCTCTCATGTGAGAGCGCGGATCGCTACGAACCGAGGAGATTTTCGAGTGGCTACAAGCAATCCTGCGTTTTCTCAGGATATTTTCGCCGGGTACAGTCAGGTCTATGGGGTTCCCCGCAGCACGGTAACCACCGTGCAGGGAACGATGTCCAAGACGTTCCTTCTGCTGGCCATCATGTCGGCCACCGCGCTCTGGGCGTTCCACGCCGTGGGGGCCGACCAACTCCAGCTCGGTGTGGTTCCCGTGGCCGGTATCGCCGGGTTTATCCTGGCGATGGTGACGATCTTCAAGCCGACCGTCGCTCCGTGGACCTCACCAGTCTACGCGGCCATGGAAGGGGTGTTCCTGGGCGCGATCTCACAGATCATCGAGATGAAGGCCCCGGCTCGCTATCACGGTCTCGCACTTCAAGCCGTGATGCTGACTGCGGGAACGCTGCTGCTGATGGTGTTTCTATACTCGAACCGGATCATCCGCGTCACCGATCGATTGAAGTCGGGCGTGATCATGGCGACGGGAGCTCTCTGCCTGTTTTACTTCGTCTCGATGCTCCTGATGTTCTTCGGAGTGGCCGTGCCGTTCGTGTTCAGCTCGGGGCCGATCGGCATTGGCTTCAGCCTCTTCGTCGTTGGCCTGGCGGCATTCAACCTGCTGCTCGACTTCGACTTCATCGAACAGGCCGCACAGCGGCAGATGCCCAAGTACATGGAGTGGTACGGCGCGTTCGGTCTGATGGTCACGCTGGTCTGGCTGTACCTCGAGATGCTCCGGCTGCTTCAGAAGATCGCCAACAATCGAGAGTGACGGACGGTCGCTACCTGCGAGGCTACGATCACACTCAAGCACAAGGCCGACAGGCGGCACATCGCCTGTCGGCCTCTTTTTCTGAAGTCCGCAAGAGCCCTTCAATGACCTACTTCGGTTCTTCCGGGGGGGCAGGTCGCTGTTGTTGCGGGTGCTGTCTGGACTGTTTACGCTGATGAGAGAAAAGGTGGGCCAGCTTGGCGGAACTCGTGTATTCGCCCGCAGCCAGTTTCTGCTCCAGATCATTGAGCATCGCCAGTTCAGCTTGGGTCTCTTCTCCAAGCGACGTTCGCTGGATCACCTCTCGAATCTGCCGGAGCAGGACCCCCGCCTGATCTCCCTGGCCGCCACGGATTGCTTCATACATGGCATCACGCGTCCGGATGGTGACCGCAAGCGCAAGCTGATCCCGCACCCGGGGATCAATGGTCATCTGCTCCCATGACTGCTTCTTGACTGCATCGAGACTCAAGGCAACTTCCAGGTGTTCCCGGACCCCAGCGTGCGCATCGGGCGGTTCCCAGGAGAGCCGGAACTGACAGATTTCCGACCATCCGTCTCGTGGTGCGACATCGAGTCGAAGCAGAACCGTGACCGGCATGTCGCAGACGAGATCCGGCAGCATGAGCTGTCCGGCAGTACCGCGTTGCAGTTCCGTGAGCACCCCGCCATCCGACACACCGCCCGATAACTGAAGGGAGAGCTCAACATGACGGCCGACAGTGCCCATCAAGCCTTTCAACTCGGTCTGGAAGATGTCGGTCAATTGAACGGGGTCGTCAACATAGTAATATGTGCCCAACCCCGCCTGGGCCATCTCTGAGAGAAGCTGTTCGTTGTAGTCGCTGCCCACCCCGATGGTGGAGGTGCTGACCTCGCGGCTTGCCATGCCCTGAACCTCGGTGCAGATGGCTTTCGGGTCGGTGAGGCCAAAGTTTGCCAGACCGTCGCTCACGAGCAGGACGCGATTCATACCCTGCCAGACAAGATGCTCGAGCACCTGTTGAGCGCCGGCCTCCCAGCCACCGTGCAGCGCCGTACTGCCGCGGGGCGTGATTCCCTGGATCTTTGCCGAAATCGCTGGCTTGTCCACGACATGGGCGGAGGGGACGATGGTCTCAATCGCCTCATCAAAGATCGTCACGCTGAGCCGATCGGTGGCGAGCATCTGGCTGACGGCAAACCTGGCTGCCTCACGGGCATGGGTCATCTTCCGTCCCGAACTCATCGATCCCGAGCGGTCGATCACGAGACCAAGGTTGATCGGAGGTCGAAGGACATGGACCTCTGGTAGGGGCGGGATGATCCGGATCAGAAGATCCAGAATGGTCCGGGCATCCCGACAAACGGCTGGTCGAGAGGGAGTGACTTCAAAAACGGGTTGGGCCACGTCCTGAGACTCCTGTTCTGAGGAAGATGCAAAGCGTTGAGATCATCCCGGACTGGGACAGCCCGGGATGATCTCTCTCCACTCGGTACGCAGCCTCCGCTCGAATCTTACGCGAGGACCTTGCATGTTGAAATGCAACGGCGGCCAGACAGGAGGTTCAGGGAGCGTTTCATGCGCTCACATCAACCCACTTCCGGTCGCGGGCGCTCTGGGCGATGGCCTCGCAGATGCGGACCTCGCGGTCGCCGTCGGCGAAGGTCGGGAAGCGGGGCTGGCCCTGGCAGCCCGAGCCGATAAAGGTGTAGAAGGCCAGGTCAAGCTGCTTGAAGGCGTCGGGGAAGCCCTCGGCGTGACCGCCCGGGAAATGGCTGGTCTCGGCGACTTCGGGCGAGAGCAGCGAAGGGTCGCGGTTCAAGAGCGAATTGGGACCCCCGCCGGCCGAGCCAGAGCAACTCGGGCGATTCGCTGTCCCAGACCATCGAGCCTTCGGTGCCGCAAACTTCCAGGAAGAGCCGATTCTTGCGTCCGCCGTGCATCTGGTTCACGTGGAAAAGACCGCGGGCACCACTGCTCAGATGGAGCAAGACCGCTCCGTAGTCCTCGGTCACGATCTTTGCCGATTCGGTCGCCTTCTTGCCCCCGGGGCCGGAGAACGTTTCGGCGCCGCCGACCGGCTTCCTGCGTTCGGGGTGGAAGGTCGCCAGGTCGGCGTTGACCTGCTCGATATGCAGTCCGGTAATGAACTGGGCAAGATCCATCCAGTGGGTGCCGATATCGGAGATGGCACGCAGATTGGTGTGGCCATCCGGCTCGACCCGCCAGTTGTAGTCGTCGATCAGGAGCAGCCAGTCCTGGGTGTAGGAGCCAGAGACCGAGAGGATCCGGCCCAGTTCGCCCCGGGCAACCCGAGCGTGCATCTCCTGGCAGAGCGGATAGAAGCGAAGGTTGTAGTTGACGCCCGCGGCTTGCTTGGGATGTGCAGCGGCGACTTTCACCAGCTCTCCGGTCTCCTTGGCGCTGACAGCCAGCGGCTTCTCGCAGAGCACGTGCTTGCCCGCTTCGAGGGAGCGCTTGGCGTGCTCGAAGTGGACATTATTGGGCGACGCGATATGCACTGCGCTGATGGCCGGATCGGCAAGCAGTTCGTCGAGCGTGCTATAGACCTTGGGAATGCCGAGCCGCTCGGCGAGCGGTCGTGCTCGCTCGGGGCTGATATCGAGCAAGCCGCCGACCACAACACCGATCCGCCTCAGGGCCTCGGCATGAACCGGTCCGATGAAACCGCTGCCAATCAACGCCACCCTGGGAGGATTGGTCAGAACGTGAGGTGCACCCATTGAAGAGTCTTCCTTTTCTTGCCGCTGGAGTTTGGGGCGTCGCGCCCGTCTTTTTCTAGGCTAACGGGCCCGTTGCCGGCTCGCAATCGGGCGACGATCCATGGCGTGAAGTGGCCATCCCTGGTTCATTTCACTTCACTGACCATCACGGGCCGATGCTCGGCGGCCGAGATCAATGCGGCCTCGAGCACCCGCTGGGTTTCATAAGCATCGTGGAAGTCGGGAAGCGGGACCGTGGGCTCGTGGCCGCCAAGTACCTGAAGAATATCGTAAGCCTGGTTGATGAACCCGTGCTCATAGCCGAGAGTATGGGCATCGGGCCACCAGTGCTCGGCATAGGGATGGTCGCCGCCGTGAGTGCACATGATCGTGGTCCAGCCTTGCACGGCCCTGGGACGCGTGGCGTCGTAATACTTGAGCTCGTTCATTCGCTCGAAATCGAACTTCAGCGAACCCTTGGTGCCATTGATCTCGAAGGCGTTGCGGTTCTGGTTGCCGGTTGCCTGTCGGGCGGCCTCGAAACTGGCCACGGCGCCGCCGGAAAACCGGGCCAGGAATAGCACCGTGTCATCCACGGTCACCGGCCCCGTGCCTTCGCCGGCTTGCACGCCGGCCGCGATACCGCCCGCGGCGGCGCCGTCATCTTCTTCCGCTGCTTGATGAACGTCTCGGCAATCGCACCGCAAATCTCGGTGATGTCCTCGCCGGTGACAAATCGTGTCATGTCGATGATGTGGGCATTGAGGTCGCCATGGGCGCCCGAACCGGAGCCTTCCTTCTGAAACCGCCAGACCAGGGGAATGGACTCGTCGGCCCAGTCTTGCAGATAAAAGGCCCGGACATGGCGGATCGTCCCGAGCGCACCGTCCTTGACCATCTTGTGCGCCAGGGCCACGGCCGGGCAGCGGCGGTAGTTGTACCAGACGAACGTCTTCACGCGCGCCTCCGAGGCGGCTTCTACCATGGCGCGTGCCTCGGCCAGCGTGCCGGCGATCGGTTTCTCGCACGACACGTTCTTGCCGGCCGCGATCGCGGCCATGGCCACAGGGGCGTGCATGTAGTTGGGCGTCACGATGTCGACGAGATCGATCTCGGGCAGCTTGACCGCGGCTTCCCAGTTCGTCGAGGCGTGAGTCCAGCCCCAGTGGTTGGAGAAGATCTTGGGATGCTCTTCCCTGCGTCCGCACGACGTGTGCATGACCGGGCGGACCGGGGGCTTGAAGAACTTGGTGACCTGCGACCAGGCGTTCGAGTGGGTCCGCCCCATGAAGCCCTCGCCGATCATCGCCACGTTGATCTCACGCATCGGGAATCTCCTCGATCGCTCAGAAACCGCAAAGCCAGCGCACGGCGACGTCGCCATCACTCGCCCAGGTGGCTTTGTGGCCACTATAGCCGCACCATGAGCCCACTCCAAGGGCCGAGTCCTCTCGCGGCGATTTAACGGCTGGTTTACACTCAAGGAATGAGGCCAGCACACCGGCCAGATGGAGCCTGACATGAAAGACCCACTCGTCCGCTTCAGCGTCGCGATTGGCGGCGATCTGCTGCAAAAATTCGACCGGTATCGCGAGGAGCATCGTTATCCCAACCGGAGTGAGGCGGTCCGGGGCTTGATGCGCGATGCCCTCATCGAGGAAGTGATCGACACGGAAGAGGCTGAAGCGATGGGCGTGATCACCTTGATCTATGACCATCACGCTGGCCGCATCGCCGAACGCTTGACGGAACTTCAGCACGGCCATCTGGAGCAGGTCGTCACGACGACTCACGTTCACCTGGACGAACGGCGCTGCCTGGAAGTGATCTTGCTGCGCGGTTCAGCGGGCCGCGTTCGCGAACTGGCCGACAAGTTGATCGGCACCAAAGGCGTTGAGACCGGCCGGCTCGTGTTGACAGCCGCGGCGCCGGTCTCCGGCCATCGTGAGCTCCACGCCGGGCATGGGCACTCACACGATCATCATGAGCACGGTCATTCTCATCCTTCGTGATGCGACAGATTCTCTGGCTGCGCCATTCCACTGGAAACCGTGCCGGCCTCGTTACGTTGAGTGCTACCAGCCCAGTCCTTCAGCATCTCGCAGAATCTGATCGAGCCGCTTGGCGACGATCTCCCGGCGGTTCTCCTGTCGTTTCTCGACCAGGTCCTTGAGCTGCTTTACCTTGGCCTCGAGCTCGGCGATCTCGTCATGATGCCGTTTCTGGCGGAGATCGAACTGCTTTTCTAGACCCGCGGCCAGCTCGGTCTTGATCTCCGACTTGTCGCTCTCCGATTTCGCCTCGCCCAGCTTTCTCGCCAGCTCCTCGGTCCTGCGGGCCAGCAGCTTCTCGGGATCCTGTGTTACCGCACGTGCAACGGAAAACATCTGGCCGCCGTCGGGCTGGTAAAAAAATGGCTTACGTTGCGTCTGGGAGCCGCCCGGCTGACCTGACGGTTGATTGGAATCGCTCATGATCCGCCCTAGGACACCGATACCCGAGTCGCGGTCGTACGACTGTTGTGCCGGCGCCGACACGAGCATAATGGGAACTCCCAGCAAGGCAAGCACGGCGATCGATGGCTTCGCATTCATGGTTCATCTCCTTGGAAAAGGGTAAGAATTCGAACGAACAGAGGGGTTGCGGCGATCGGTTTCGCGGTGAGGCGTTATCTGGTTTTCCAGCGCTTCTGCTTGCTGGGCTAATTCGTGGGCACAGGTCGAGATAGGGTCATCACCTGCGCCGGTCGCCGCCGGATGCAGGCTGGCTTCAAGGCGCCCGGTCTGGCTCCACGCTTCACGGAGCTCCTGGTCGATCTCGTCGCTCGGGACTCGTGGCTGTTCGATCGGTACGGCAGTTCGCGTCGCGGGAACGACGGGTTGCGGCGGATCTCGCCGGATTGCAGTGAGCTCGCTGGGTCGGGTCGGCGACCCGCCATGAATCATTCCAGCGGCGACGGCCGCGGCCAGAACCGAGGCGGCGAGCAATCCCCGCAACACGTACCTTCGCCACTTGCCGGGCTGCTTTTGTTCCGTGTCGAGTCCGGGCGGTAAGGGAACAGATAGAGGCTGCTGGACATGTGCCAGGCAAGCCCCCAGAACTTGCGTCACCTCGGTGGCACTCTGGAACCGGCGGCCCGGGTCCTTGGCCATCAAGCGGGCGATGATCGCCTCCAGCCATGCGGGGACATCCGGGTTGAGCTCGCGGAGCGGGCGGGGCTGGTCGTCGCAGACACGCCGGAGCACGGCCAGCGGCGACTCGGCGCGGAAGGGCGGATGACCCGCACACATCGCGTACAGGGTGCTGCCCAGGCTGAAGAGGTCGGCCCGGTGATCGACGGCCTCGCCGCTGGCCTGTTCCGGGGCCATGTAATGTGGAGTACCGGCCACCACTCCGCTCCGCGTCATGGCGGCGTCGGCCGCGGCGCGGGCCAGGCCGAAGTCGGTCAGCCGCACCCGTTCAACGCCGTTTTCCAGCAGGATGTTGGCCGGCTTGACATCGCGGTGTACCAGCCCCTGGGCGTGAGCTGCCGCCAGTCCGGCGGCCGTCTGAGTGCCGATCCGCAAGATCTCCGGCAGGGACAGAGGACCATCGTGGTCGAGCCGCTCCTGGAGGGTCCGGCCGGGAACGTACTCCATGACCAGGAACGGCAGACCCACCGACTCGACGACGGCGAAGACGCCGACCACGTGCTCGTGGACCACGGCCGCCGCGGCCCGCGCCTCGCGGAGAAAACGCCGGCGTGAGGCCCCGCAGGTGGCGAGCGGAGCTGATAGGACCTTGATCGCGACATTCCGAGAAAGGGCGGGGTCGAATGCCTTGAGCACCACGCCCATGCCGCCCCGCCCGATCACGCCCTTGACCTCGTAATTGCCGAGCCTGCCCAGCGAGTCGGGCCAGTCGGTCGGTGCGAGGAAGTTGAGGGTTTCCCCGGCTGACGAATCCAGTGTGTACGGTGCTGTCGGGTCGCCGTCGAGGTATTGCCGAGCGGCAATCAGCAAGCGATCGGTGCCGACCAGGCGGTCGAGCGTTTCCCGGCAGTCGCCGCACCACTCGAGGTGTTCCTCGAGTCGGGCGATCTCGGCGGGCGGCAGCAGATCTTCGGCCAGGAGACGCAACTGTTCCGGATTACAGCAGTCGAGCCGGGGTTTCATCATGGACCTCGC
Organism: uncultured Planctomycetaceae bacterium; assembly: GCA_963797295.1. Classification (GTDB taxonomy): domain Bacteria; phylum Planctomycetota; class Planctomycetia; order Isosphaerales; family Isosphaeraceae; genus Aquisphaera. The sequence continues at coordinate 88,608 of CAWCPP010000039.1, read as the reverse complement.
TGTAGAAAGCCGACCCTTCTTCGCAATGTTGCTCGATCCGCCGCTTCAGCCGGGACAGGACGCGGCTGCGGGCGACGTAGACGGCCCCCACGGAGAGACCAAGCTCGGCCGCGACCTCGGTCGGCGGCCGTCCTTCCATCGCAGTTTGCCAGAAGGCTTGCCAGGTCGCTGGAGCGAAATCGCCGCGGATGTCCTCGGCCGCCCACTGAAACAGGCGTCGATCGTGCTCGGCATCAAAAAGTGCGGTCGCCGACGCATCCGGAGCGGGCTGAGCCTCGAGCAGGTCCCGTACACTGGTGGCACCGCTGCCGCGGGATTGGTGCTGACGGCGGGTGAGGAAGTTGATCAGCAAATTGCGGGCGATCCGCGTAAGCCAGCCGCGAAAGCTGCCGCGGTCTGGCTCCCAGCGGTCGATGGATCTGGCCACCGCATGGAAGACCTCCTGGCACAGATCCCGCGCATCGGCGTCCTGAAGTCCTTTGAGCCGGCCGAGTCGGTAGACAAGTGGCTCATAGATCGCCAGGAACTCACACCATGCGGCCGAGTCTGCCGGGTCGCGAATCTTGAGAATCAGCGAGTGCCGGGTTGCGGGCGATTCGTTCATCGATCCTCCTCACACTCAGCTATACACAGGTGAGGCAGGAATCTTACATGGTTTTCCACTCCGGCAAGGAAGTCACTCGGGTATTCCGAGTGGATTCGCAAACCCGCTCATTTCTCGGCAAAAGCCTTGATCGCCTCATGCTCGGTTTCATAAGAGCGCGGCGACCTGGTCCAGCCCGATGATGTCGGCGCCGATCCGAACCTCCGGGTCGAGGTTGGAAAACTTCAGCTTCCCACCCTGGTCTTTTACCTGCTTGACGAGCTTGAGAAGAACGGCGAATCCGGTGCTGCTGAGGTACTTCACGTGTTTCATGTTCACCAGGAGCTGCTTTGCCCACTCTTGACCGGCGACGAGCGTCAGCTCGGATCCAAGCTCCTGGGCTTGTTGGGGAAACCGCAGCTCCTTGGCCAGGATTTCGACGATGGCAATCTCTCCGTCCATGGTGGCGTTGATGTGCTGAAGATTGACTTTGGACATGATGGTTATCCCGCTCAGGACCGGAGCCAGAGAGAAAACAGACTCTATCTTAACCTTTCCGAGGGATGGCCACATCGCAGGCCGCAGGTTTCGTCGGAATTCCCGATGGGTGGGAATCGAGGACTACAATGGAATTAGGGCGTCAAGTGGGGCCCGCAGGTCTAGCGGCACGTCTGCCCGTCTTCCTACCAATGGCTCGCGCACGAGCGAAGGACCTGTTTCGCGTGGGCAACACGGCATGATCTGCTCTTGAGAAATTCGGCCAGCGGTCCACAGAATGTAACGCGTCATTGTTTTCCTAGTTCAGGTAGCACGCATGGATCAAACAGAAAAGAATGGCACATCGGTGGTGGGAATGCATAGGATCTCCAAGATGCAGGAATACGATGCGATCCTGGTCGTTGGCTTTGGCGGTCCGGAGAAGCGGGAAGATGTGATTCCTTTTCTCGAAAACGTGACGCGGGGCCGCAACATCCCCCGTGAGCGCCTGCTCGAGGTGGCCGAGCATTATTATCACTGCGGCGGTTCCAGCCCGATCAACGGTCAGGTCCGCGACTTGATTGACTCGCTCAGATCCGAGCTCAGGCGGCATGCCGTTGGCCTGCCGATCTACTGGGGAAATCGGAACTGGCACCCCATGCTTGCCGGTACCCTCCGCGAGATGGCGGCAGCCGGAGTCAAGAAGGCTCTGGCGGTCGTTCTGGCCGCGTACAGCTCTTATTCCAGTTGCCGGCAGTACCGCGAAGACATCGGACGCGCCCAGGAGGAAGTGGGCCCCGGTGCCCCGAACATCGACAAGATCCGGGTCTTCTACAACCATCCCGAGTTCATCAGTGCCAACTCGGACCGGGTCCGTGAGGCGCTTGCGCAGCTCACGCTCGAGGAACGCTCGAAAGTGCGTCTAGCTTTCACGGCGCACAGTATCCCTCTCTCCATGGCCAGGGGTTCCAGCTACCAGATGCAGCTTGAAGAAACGTGTCGGCTGGTGGCCGCGGATCTGAGCATCCCGGCCCCGCGCTGGTCTCTGGTCTACCAGAGCCGGAGCGGCAGGCCGCAAGACCCATGGCTCGAGCCCGATATTCTTGCGCATCTTCGTCACCTGAGGGAGCAGGGTGCGGAACCCGTGATCATCCATCCGGTCGGATTTCTCTCCGACCACATGGAGGTTCTTTATGATCTCGATGAGGAGGCGAAGCAGCTCTGCAATAAGCTGGAGCTGTCGATGGTTCGCTCGCGAACCGTAGGAACGCATCGTGGCTTCGTCCGGATGCTTTGCGAGCTGATCTGCGAGCGCGTCTCGAGCACCCCGCCGGAAGAGCGCCGGTTTTTGGGCCAGTTTGGGCCCGCTCATGATACCTGCCCGAGCGACTGCTGCTTGCCTGTCTCGCGTCCTGTATGAGCTGCCGTGTCAGAAGAGGAATCACGCGAGCGATTACCCGTGCTACGCTGGGTCGCGTATTCCATTCGGCGTCTGGTTGCGGGTCGACAAGGCTGACCTAGTCAGTCCCCGTGTCACCTCCGTATCATGAACAGATAGTCCGCGGGCTGGTTCACTGGGCCAGCTTGACTCCCATTGATTGCGCAAAGGCTGTAGAATTTGCGGGTCGGGGCGACCGGGCCAGGAGCAATTGGGGCTCAGCAGCGAGAGCCGCGGCGTGCCGATCAAGCAGGGAATTGGAGAACTGTACGCGGTTTCGCGCGTGCACGATTGTTGGACCGGGAGATGAGGGCCATGGCGTCGCGTCGCATCTTGCTCGTCGAAGACAGTTCCACGATGCGCCGCATGCTCTCAATGATGCTCAAGGATGAGGGCTATGAGGTCAAGACGGCCAACGACGGCGTCGAGGGTCTGTTCAAGGCGCGCGAGGAGCCGCGTCCCGAGCTGATTCTCACGGACTACGAGATGCCGGAGATGGACGGCGCCGGGCTGTGCATGGAGATCAAGAAAGACCGCGAACTGCGCTCCATACCGGTCCTCATGCTGACGACGCTGGGAGAGACCCAGCACAAGATCGCCGGCCTGGAGGCCGGCGCCGACGACTATATCCAGAAACCGAAGAGCCCCGACGACGTGCAGGAGATGTACGCCAGGATTCGGGCCCACCTGCGGATTGCCGATCTTCGCGTCGAGCTTGCCGAACGCAACCGTTTGCTCGAGGCCGCGCACAAGAAGCTAACCTTCGAGCTCGATCTCGCGCGCAAGGTCCAGTTTGCCCTGATGCCCCGGCCTCCCAAGCCGCGCGGGGTCCTGGAGGCGGCCGTTCGCTACACACCCGCCAATCAGCTTGGCGGCGATGTTTATGACTTTTACCGGCTGGAAAACGACCGGCTGGGAATCCTGGTCGCGGACGTCTCGGGACATGGCGTCAATTCGGCGATGCTCTCGGGAATGGTCAAGGCGCTCGCCGCACCGCTGTCCATTGCCGTGCTCGAGCCAGGCGAGCTGCTGGCCGGCCTGGACGTTGCCACCGAGCAGTATTTTCCCGAAGGATACTTCTGTACAGGATTTTACCTGATCGCCGATGAAGGAACGGGCCTGTTGCGCTATGCCGGGGTGGGCCACCCCCCAGCGATCGTCGTCGGCCCGTCGGGCTCGCGCATGTTACCGTCGAACCCTGGGATGCTGGGGATCGGCATGGTGGATGGTACTGCCGGCGATCACGATCGGCTGGAGCCCGGCGAGTCGCTGATCATCTATACCGACGGGCTCACGGACGCCATGGACCCAACCGACGTCTTGTTTGGTGAGGATCGGCTGCGTACTCTGCTCCAGAGTTACCACGGCGCCAATCCGGTGGAGATCCTGAACAAGGTCGACGATGCCCTCAATCGCCACACGATGCCCGGACGCCCCGCGGACGATATCAACATCATTGTTCTCCAGCGACCGGTCAAGTGAACTGAACACTCCCTTTTCACCCGATCGCGTGGTACAATTCTCCAAAGGTGTCAAAGGCTGATCGCAAGGCCGAACAATCCGCGCCCTTGTGCTCACCCTCCCCACCTTTGCATCCTCGCATTGCAATCCGGTTCTACTCGCTCGGCGTGGAACGGGTGGTACGCGCCATGGCGCTTTTCAAAATGATCATGTTGGAAGGCCCGGCCACGATCTATGAGGTCGCGGCTCACCGAGAGGCTCTGCGCGAAGCACTTGCGGATGGCAAGAATCTGCGGATCGACCTGGGAAACTCAGGGAAGTGGGACCTGGCCGGACTTCAGCTCTTGATCTCCTGTATAAAAACCGCGGAACACCATGGGCTCCAGGTACAACTGACCGGTGTGCCCAAGGTTTTGCCGAAGTTGCCGAACGTTCCGGCCTGTCGGACTGGCTCAAGGCCGTCTCCGACTGACCGGGAAATCGTTGATTTCAAAGTCAAAGCACAGTGCTCTGGGTAAGGAATCACACGGCCAGTAGCCGATTGCCAGTGGGAACTTCGGCCTCTCGAAGACTCTGGCCAAGGCGGTCTCTTTGATTGGTACGTGAACTCACGCGACTTTCTATGAGCAAGACCATCGTTCATGCCGACGACAGCGCCTCGGTGAGGCACTGGGTGGCGGAACAACTGGGTGATCTGAATTTCAAAGTCGTTTCGGTTTCCGACGGCGAAGCGGCCTTGTCGCTGCTGCGCGAATCCGCCTGTGATTTGTTGCTGACTGACCTGGAAATGCCGAAACTTGATGGGCTCGCGCTCGTTAACGCCGTGCGGGAGTTGCCGGCCCACCGCTTCCTCCCGGTTCTCGTCCTTTCATGCCGTCATCCGAGCGAGTTTGAAGCATACTCTCGTCAGGGTGTGACAGGCTGGATGGTCAAACCCATCGATGGGGAACACCTGCGCCGTTGGGTGCGCCGGGTCTTGCCGGATTAGTCCGGAAACCGTATTCATTTATATAGGTAAAGAGTTTCCTGAACGCTCGCGGCGGTCCTTCGGCCGCTGGGCACTTCTGCATCGGATCAATCAGGCGGAATGATCGCCGGTCCGAGTTTTCTGATGAAGTGGGTCGTCGTTTCCAGTTTCTCGACGAGCCGGACCTTCCACGGCCTTGTTTTCGTGTAGAGTTTCGAGGTACAGCCGCGCCATCAGGGTGACAAGGTACACGCTCGGGTCTCCGGATCGGCGTGACCGGATAAGACGACAGAACCGATCGCGTCGAGGAGCGGTAAACCGAGCAGATCCCTGGCGGACAGGTTCATCCCGAAGATCCTGGGGCGGGTAAGCAAACTCTGATTCCGACCGGGAATCGAGTTTCGCCAGGAGCGGATGTGGCGATTGCTGTCCGACGCAGGTCACTGGATGGATCTCCGGCCGTTTCCTTTGAGAGGTGAGGGATTTGGGGAGTTCGGACGACCGGTTTCGTGAGATGTTCTTCGAGGAGGCGCGCGAGCTCCTGATCAGCCTTGAGGAAGGGCTGATGGATCTGGAGAGGCGCCGGGGGGACCGTGCGCACCTCGACAAGACCTTCGCGCGGCGCATAGCATCAAGGGCGCCGCCGCCATGGTCGGATTGGAGCCGATCGCTCGCTTCACTCACGGCATCGAAGCGGTACTCGACAAGATCCGGGCAGGTACACTGGCGGTCGATTCCGACATCATCACGACGCTCCTGGAGTCGCGTGATCACCTGGCCGCCATGGTGGAGGGCGACGCGGCCGGTTCGCCGGTTCCCGGCTCGGGTGAGCTGAGCCAGCGTCTGAGCGAGCTGCTCCGAGTGGCTCCTGCCCCGCCGACTCCTACCCCTGCCCCGCAAAAAGTCCCTCCCGCAGCCGGCGGACCGCGCCAGCCCGATCCCGGCGCTGCCCCCCTCCATCCCGCGGCATCCAGACCGGCCGCACCCACCGCGACAGATCGCAGCTTGCCGGCAGCGCAGGAAGACATCGCCGGGGCCTCGATACCGACTTCATCGGCCGATACGGGTTCATCGGCCGCTCCGCACAAACCGCTATCAAAAGGCTCGAGTAGCCGGAAAAAAGCCGGAACCGACGCAAAGGCAAGGCCGCGACGAAGCAAGTCGAGAGCCATGGACAAGAAGGCTGCCTCAGCCGGAGACGGCGGGTCGGAACCGCCCGCAGCAGCAACCGGCGAGAGCCCGGGTCCAGAAGACCAGCCGTCTTTCTACGTGATCCAGCTTGCACCGGGACTCGACACTCTGCGCCGGGGGGTCAACCCGCTAGGCGTCCTCGACGAACTGCGTGAGCTAGGGGAGTGCACAGTCACCGCCGATTTGCAAGCCGTCCCGTTGCTGGACGAGCTCGACTCGGAACGCTGCTACCTGAGCTGGACCATCACGGTCCGGACGGATGCCGACCAGGAGCGGCTGAGAGACGTTTTCCTTTTCGTTTCCGAAGACAGCACCGTGCGGGTCGAGCGTAGGCTCCCCGATGGAAGCATGGTGACGGTGCCACTCGATGCCGGTGTTCCGCAGCCTGCCGGCATCCCGACGGCAACCGATTTCCTGACTTCAGGGGCTGGCTCTCATGTCCCGGGAGTACCGGCGGCCGCACCGGCAAATGGCAATGGGCTGGCGGAGCCCGAGCCGTCGGATACCAATGGCGCGCGGGCGGTGCCCGGATCAGCCGCCGTTGTACCATCTCGCACGGGCACGCAGGTCGGCGGACTTTCGCCGTTTCCGGGGGCCCGACCACACGCCCGGATCCGCGTCGATGCCTTGCAGCTTGACGACCTGGTTGGCCTCGCCGGAGAGCTGGCTGTGCTTTCCGACAACCTCCAGGGCCTGCGAGATCCCTGGGCTGCTTCCCTGGCTGCACGCGCTCGAATCGCTCCAGCGGGTCAGCAGGCAAATTCGAGACACGACGCTCGAGCTGCGCATGGTTCCGGTTGATGAGCTTTTCTCGCGGTTTCCCCGGGTGGTTCGCGATCTGGCCGATCGTTCCGGCAAGGAAATTGAATTGCGAATCATCGGCCAGGAGACCCGGCTGGACCGGACAATCGTCGAACGGCTGGGCGACCCGCTGGTCCACTTGATCCGCAATGCCGTCGATCACGCCCTCGAGACTCCCCAGGAACGGCTTGCCCAGGGCAAGCCCCGGGGAGGCCGGATCACCCTGCATGCCGGGCATGAGGGCGATCGCGTGGCGATTCGCGTGGAGGATGATGGCCGTGGGCTGGATCGTGAGAGAATTGTCCAGAAGGGAGTTGCTCGCGGCCTGATCCCGCCAGGCATGTCGCCCGAAGATCCCCGTGTGGTGAGCCTGATCTTCGAGCCGGGGTTCTCGACGCGCGATAATGTGAGTGAAATGTCCGGGCGCGGCGTGGGCCTGGATGTCGTTCGCGACTCGGTCCGCAGCCTCCGCGGCACGCTTTCCGTCGAAAGCGTGCCCGGCAAGGGAACATCGTTCATCTTTCGGTTGCCGCTCACGCTGGCACTCATTGACGGATTGCTGGTGGAAACGGCGGGCGGACAGTTTGTCGTGCCCCTTGCCCAGGTCGAAGAATGTGTCTCTCTGGGTGGCACCAGCCCGGCCTTGGCCAGGGAGCGGCCCTGTGTGTCGGTTCGCGGCGAACTGGTTCCCATGATCTCACTGAGATCGCTGTTTCGAACCAATGGTCCCTTGCCGGCGCGGCAAGAATTGCTTTTGACCCGGCACGCCGGGCAAAGAGTCGGAGTGGCCGTCGATCGGCTGGTAGGCCGCGTCCAGGCGGTCATCCAGCCGCTCGGTGATGGACTACATGGCCTCAGCCGGTTTTCTGGCGCAACCATTCTGGGAGACGGCTCCGTTTCGCTGATTCTTGATCTCTCGGCTGTGGTCACCGAATCCCTCGTCGCAAATCATGGTGTTCCTATCACGCCCACCGGCGGCGTGCGGGCGGAGAGTCTCCCATGAGAATCCCATTACGAACCAAAGTAACCTTGACGCTGGTGGCCTTCGGCCTGATTCCGGCGGGAATCGTGGCGGCATTTGCCTACATGTCGGCCCAGGACTTCATGGATCGACAAACCCAGATGATCAGCGCGGCCGCCAACTCCATCAGCGACCACGCCAGGCTTCTGGTGCTGAAAAACAACGAGCTGGAACACAAGGGCGAAAAGACCGCCGCCGAGAGCCCGACTTTGAAGTGGCAACTGACGGATGCAGACCGAGATGATCTGAAGAGCAGGATTAACTACACACTCAGAGATCACAATCTGACTAATGCAGCAGTTTACATCGTGGATCCCATGAATAATCTGCTCCTGCAGCGCGGAGCCATGGGTAATTATCTCTCAGATCCCAAGCTGCCGCCCAAGTATGAACCCGCCGCGGATCTTGCGATCATGGCCATGGGCACCAAGAGTATCGATTTCAAGCGGGAGCCCTACGAGCCCGCCGAGATTGTCGGTTATGCTCCGATCGCCGGGATCCACCGAAACGGCACTGCAACGCACGGCTATGTCACCTTGATCGTGGAGCCGAAGAGCTCGGCTTTTCAAACAATCTACGACAACCAGACCCGCACAGTCGCCATCCTTGTCGGCTCTTGCTTTCTGACGTTGCTCCTGGGCATTCTTTTCGGACGCTGGTTCATCCGCCCGCTACTCGAGATCAAGGACGTCACCGAGGATCTGCACGAGGGGCATCTGTACAACCGGACTCACATCAACAGGAACGATGAACTCGGCGATCTGGCAAGCTTGACGAACTCGGTCGTGAATCGCTTCTCGGAAGTCATCGGCCAGATCCGGACCGTGACCGCATCGGTTTCCACGGCCAGCAGCGAGCTCAATTCGAGCGCCCAGCAACTGGCACAGGGTGCGGCCGAGCAGGCGGCAACACTGCAAGAAATCGCCAGCAGTCTGCAAAACGTCGATGCCTCGGTGGGGCGTAATGCCCAGCACGCCAAGGACACGGCCCGGACGGCCAACGAGGCCAGCAGCCAGGCGGAACGAGGCGGTGAGGCGGTCCATGAAACTGTCGCGGCCATGCGCGAGATCACTCAGAAGATTCTCGTCGTCGAGGATATTGCCTACCAGACCAATCTTCTGGCGCTGAATGCCGCCATCGAGGCGGCCCGGGCGGGTACCCACGGCAAGGGTTTCGCCGTCGTCGCCGGCGAGGTGCGCAAGCTTGCGGAACGCAGCCAGGCCGCAGCGCAGCAGATCAGCGACCTGGCCAAGAAAAGCGTCGCGGTGGCCGAGAATGCGGGAGGACTGCTGGAGCGGACCGTGCCCATGATCCGCGCGACCTCCGACTTGATCCAGGAGATCGCCGCGGCATCACAGCAACAGATGGCCGCGATTCGTGAGATCAACGTTGGTGTCAGCCAGCTCGAAGAGGTTGTTCAGCAAAACGCGGCCGCGAGTCATGAGCTCGCTGCAACATCCACGGATCTGGCTTCCCAGTCATCGAGCTTGCAACAAAAAGTTGGCTTTTTTCGTATTGAATCCGCAACCGACGGATTTCAGAACAACGCCCCCGCTCCATCCTCGCGGAGCCAGGTGAGCAAACCTTATCCACGAACTCCCGTGATGACCGGCCGCAAGCTACCTGCACCCCGACCGGCATCACAGCATTCATCCGATGGGCAGCAAAACAATGCAATCGCCCCTCCCGGGGCTGGTTCCGGAACCGCCGCCTCGCCACCCGCGCAAGGCACCTCCGGCAGCCCCCCCCAACCTCCTACCGGATCGGGACTGATCTCTCCGCAGCGTGGCGGGGTTGTGGTTAACCTTGACGACGATGACAATTTCGAGCGATTCTCGTAGCAGTAAGAAGAACCTGTTAAATTAGAATCGAGACTCCCGCGCGGCTTCGATCCGTAGTATTCTAATGCAGTCTTGGTTGCAATTATGGAGAGTCAACGAAAGGCCGGTTGATGTTCGATCTCGCGGCCGATGCCATGACCGAGTCTGATCGAGACGGAGGGCAGTCGTATGTCGTCTTCCGGCTTGGCGGGGAAGGATATGCGCTCGAGGTGATGCGGGTTCAGGAAGTTCTCGACATCGAGACGATGACCGAAGTGCCCGGGAGCCCGAAGTGTTTGCTGGGAGTGATCAATCTCCGTGGCCGCGTCGTGCCCGTTTACGACTTGCGAATTCCCTTTGGCTTGAAAGACAGTTCCAGCCACAATCGGGCGCAGAGTGTATTGATTGTCGAGACCCAGCAGGGGAATGACTCGCAGATCACGGGGTTGGTGGTGGACCGCGTTTCAGACGTTTTGGAGTTTTCGCCCGAACAGGTGCAAGCCTCTCCGCAACTAGGACTTGGGAAGACAACTCCATTTGTCCGCGGTCTGATCCGTCACCAGGATGCATTTCTGCTCGTATTGGACTTGGACCGGGTTTTTTCCGCGCTGGCATCGTTGAACGGTGAGGGAGCTTAACGTGGCGACATCGGGCATGCCGCCGTCGGAACCCGAGCCTTGGTCGGAGAAGGACTTTGCCGGGATTGTCGTTTTCCTCCGGCATCATATCGGAATCACTCTCGAACCTCATCGCATGGGATTGCTCCAGGCGCGGTTGCGCTCACGTCTGCAGGTCAAAGGATTCTCCAGCTTTCTTCAATTTCAAGAGCAGGTTCTCAGGAATGATCCCAACGGCTGGGGAACCCAGTTGCTCATTGACCTGAGCACGGTGAACCATACTTCCTTTTTCCGCGAACCCGCGCATTTCACATTTCTCAGCGAACACGTGGCTGCGTCGCTCAAGGAATCTCCCACGACCACGGTCCGGCTCTGGTCGGCGGGCTGTTCCTCGGGGCAGGAACCGTACAGTATGGCAATTTCGCTGGCGGAAGTTTTGCCACCGCACGGTCTTGCCAAGGTCGAGATCTGGGCCAGCGATCTTTCGCTCGAGATGCTCAAGGTCGCCGCCGGAGCGATTTACGGCTCACGCGAAGTGCAGGGTGTGTCCGCGGCCCGTCTGCGGCGGTTCTTCCTGCTAGGCCGGGGCCCGCGCGAGGGCTCATTCCGGGTCGTTCCCGAAATTCGTGATCTCGTCAAGTTCCGTCACCTGGATCTGCGTAACAGCATCTGGGCACTGCCCAACGACTTTCATATCATTTTCTGTCGGAATGTCTCAATCTATTTTGCCGAGGACGAGCGCCTGATCTTGCTTGACCGCCTGTCCCATCACCTTCGTCCCGGAGGCTGGCTGGTCATGGGTAATGGCGAGATCTTGCCTTCGGTACCCGCGTCGCTCCGCAAGCACTCGCCGTCGCTCTATCAGAGAGAGGCTTGATCGTCCATGGCCCTGCGCGATCGTCACCCACCCCAGAGCTCGCCCGCACAGCAGCCTCCGGCGATCGAGGTGCTGGTGGTCGACGACAGTGCCGTGATCCGCCAGCGTCTCAAGTCAATCATCGAATCAGACCCGCATTTTCGAGTGGTTCTGGCGGCCGATCCTTACGAGGCCGTGGCAATTCTCAGCAAATCGGTCCCGGGCGTCATAGTGCTCGATGTCGAGATGCCCAGGATGGACGGACTGACCTTCTTGCGGAAGCTGATGCGTCAGCATCCGATGCCGGTGGTTCTCTGCACAGCCCAGGCCGAGCGAGCGGTCACTGCCCTGGAGATGGGTGCCATCGAGGTCATCGCCAAGCCCGACTGGCAAGACGCATCGCGGTTGTCGGAATGGTCGCAGAATCTCCTGGACAGTATCCGTAACGCCGCCCGGGCGGGCCGGCTGCCGATGCGCGATGAGCGGACGTCGAGTACTGATCCGCGTCACACCGCGGATGTGATCCTCCCCCGAGTGCCGTATGCGCCTCGCGCGGGCACCAGCGAGCGGATTATCGCCGTGGGCGTGAGCACCGGCGGCGTGCAGGCGATCCAGCAACTTCTGGCCGGATTTCCGATCGGATGTCCGGGCATCGTGATCGTCCAGCACATGCCGGCCGACTTCACATCGGCGTTTGCCCAGAGACTCAACAACGACCCGCGCATCGAAGTCGAAGTTGCCGAGGCTCGGCATCACGATTCGGTCCGCGCCGGACGTGCTCTCGTCATTCCAGGTAACGCCCACGGCCTGGTTCGCCGCGCTGGCGGCGGCTACCGCGTCGAACTGGTTGACGGTCCGCCCGTCTGCCGGCATCGACCCAGCGTCGAGGTCCTGTTTCGATCGGTGGCCCAGGCCGCCGGCCCGCTCGCCTCCGGCGTGATCATGACCGGTATGGGCGACGATGGAGCGGGCGGGCTCCTTGAGATGCGTGAGGCGGGCGGCCTGACCGTTGCTCAGAACGAAGCCACCTGCGTCGTCTTTGGCATGCCCCGCGAAGCCATTCGCCGCGGGGCCGCCAAGTATGTTGTGCCGCTCGAGTCGATCGCCACCACGCTCATGGCCTGGTACGCCAACCCCGACGCGGGAACCTGGTATTGAGCGGATCACGTCGCAAGCGGCCGATCAATCAGTAGGCATCCGCGCTCACGATTTCACCTCCAGCAATGGTGTTCAGACCAAGCCAGATCGGCATGTTGATGCTGTTCTTGATGAATCGGACCGAGCCATCGCCGAACAGCGCATTGAGGCCTCCTGGATGGCGGCTTCGAGCGCCGGCATAGCCGGTCTGATCGGTCGCATTGGCAGTGCACGGCAAGTCCATGCCCGGCTCCGAGACACAGAAGTAGGCGTTCGTCAGGAAGTCGCCAAAGAGACCTGTCTGGTAATAATCGACCGGGTTATTGGGCGGAAGTCGTGAGAAGAAGGAGCATCCGCCGGTGATGGTCGACCACATCAAACCGCGAATATCATAAGTCTCTCCCTGAACAACCTCGGCGCAGAAAATCGTATTGCTGCTGCCGTCAGTCACCGCGTTGATGCCCAGAGTGAAGAAGCCGAAGGGCGATTTTCTGTAGGACGGCGCGGCCCCGGTTGCCGGGTCAATCATCTGCGGGCCGCCCCAGGAGGAAACGGGCGTGCCGTCCTGAGACCAGTACGTGTTACCCCAGCTTGCCGCGTAGTTGCCCTTGGTGAAGATCGGGCCGGCGAGATAGGGCGAATACGTCGGATTCACCTGGAACGTGTTCTCGCGGTCGCTCGGGCACTGGAAAGTGCCGAGCTTGGTAGCCCCAACCGTGCTGTTGGCAAAAAAGCCCATCGGCAGTGGCGCGTTCGGGCCTTCCGAACCCAACTGATAGTTATAACTGTTGGCCAGGTTACTCTGCTCGATGAACGGCAGCATCAGGACGAACCAGGGTGTATTCTGACAGTTACTAAAGATATCGTTTCCGCAGGCGCTCGCTCCGGGAACGAGAGTGAGCCCCACGTTGCGAACATCTCCGGTCGGAAAGGTATTGATGGTCTCGTGGTAGTTGTGCATGGCGAGACCGAATTGTTTCAGATTGTTGATGCACTGGGCTCGTCGTGCTGCCTCGTGCACGACTGAACGGCTGGCAGCAACAACGAGATCAATACGGCAATGATGGCGATCACGACAAGTAGCTCAATCAATGTGAAACCGCGAGCCCGACAGGATGGCGACATGGTGATCCAAGCTCCTGATTGTCGAATTTGATCGAAGAAACGCCGACCCAGAGATGAGACCCCGCTTCACCGGGGAGATGGACGAAGAGGATAACATGAAGCTTGCGTGTTTGCGATATGCCAATCTACCAAAAAGGTTAATCTCACACTGCGGTCGTGAGCCGGCATGTCCTATGCAATTCGGAGGCACGGTCAGTGGCGTCACAGTGGCGCAGCGCTGAAGTCAAGTCGCAAGGCGTCGACAAGGTATGATGATACCTGGAGAAATGCAGAGATTCCGAGCGAAAAAGCGGACGCTGGCTTCAAAGATCAAGCTGTGCCGCCAGGAGCTGGATCGGGTGCAAGGCTTCGATCCCGGCAAGGCCGTGAACCTGGCTACGGCAGGAGAAGCCGGGAGCGACGAGGTGGGCGTCGGGGTCGGCCGCTATGGCGGGAAGTATCACGCGGTTGGCCAGGGCAACACTGACGTCATAATGGCCGTGCTCATAGCCAAACGAGCCGGCCATGCCGCAGCAGCCGGAATCGAGCTCGCGGATGTCGAGGCCGGGGATGCGTTTCAAGGCGGCCAGCGTTCCCGCCGTTCCGAGCGTGGCCTTTTGCTGACAGTGCCCGTGCAGCAAGACACGATCGTCCAGCGGCTTGAACCGGAGGTCGGGCGCCCGGGCCGGGTCGGCCACGAAGGCATCCACGAGCGAACATTGGCCGGCGACCTCGTCCGCGGCAGGCCCGAGCCGGAAGTCGCGGTACTCATCGACCAGAGTCGTCAGGCAGCTCGGCTCGCAGCCGACGATTGGAACACCCTGGCGCGCCAGCGGCAGAAGCTTCTTGACATTCTCCTGCGCCAGCTCGCGGCCGAGCTTCAGAAGTCCCTTGGAGATCGCCGGACGGCCGCAACAGCGGAGACCGGCCAGGACTACCTGGTAGCCGCTTGCTTCCAGGACGCGCACCGCGGCAATCCCCACTTCGGGATTGTTGTACGTGGTGAAGCAGTCATCCAGCAGCACGACCGACCCGCGATGCCCCGATCGGGTGTCGGGTTCATGATGCTTGAACCATTTCCGAAAATGGTCGTGTACAAAAGTTGGCAAAGTTCGCCGCCGGTCGATCCCGGCGGTTTTTTCCAGCAGCCATTTGAAGATCGGATTGTGAAGCGTCGCGTTGGCGAGCGGAGCGAGCGCGGAACCGACAGGGTTGAGCCGGAAGATATGGCCCATGAGCAGGTGGCTCAGGGGTCGAGGCCCTGCCCCGTAGTACTGGTACAGCACCTCCGCCTTGAGCTTGGCCATGTCCACCTGGGACGGGCATTCGCTCTTACAGGCCTTGCACTGAAGGCACAGGTCCAGGGCTTCGAGCAGGGTGTCGTTGCCCATCGCGTTGCCGTTGGATGGCAGCTCGCCGGTCATGACCAGCCGCAGGGCATTGGCCCGACCGCGCGTCGAGTGCATCTCATCGCGCGTGGCCATGTAGCTGGGGCACATCGTGCCGGTTCCCGTCTTGCGGCAGGCACCAACGCCAGAGCACATCTCGACGGCGCGGGCAAACCCTCCCTGGCCGGAGAAATCAAATTGCGTTGCGGCCGGCTCGTGTGGGTGGTAGTGCGGGCCGATCCGCAAACGGTCGCCCGGATCGGCGTCTCCAATAACCTTGTCGGGGTTGAGCAAGTTCTTGGGATCAAACGCATCCTTGACCTGCCGCAAAGCCGAGTAGACCACCGGTCCAAATAACTTGCGATTCCAGAGGCTGCGCGCCAGTCCGTCGCCATGCTCGCCGCTCATCGAGCCGCCGTACTCGACGACCAGGTCGGAGATCTCGCGGGCGATCGATCGCACCGTCTCCACCCCTTCGGCGGTCTTGACGTTGATGATCGGCCGGATATGGAGGCAACCGACATCGGCGTGTCCGTAGCACGCCGCACGAACGCCATGCTTCTCGACGATGCCCTGAAATCGGTCGTAAAACTCAGGAAGCCGATCGGGACTGACGGCCGTGTCTTCCACGAACGCGATCGGTTTGGCATCGCCGACCATGGCCATGAGCAGCGAGAACCCGGCCTTGCGGACCTTCCAGAAATCGTCCTTGGCCGCGCTTGTCAGGCTTTTTCGGATGCCCAGAACCCCCGGGCGGCCGTCGAATCGCCTGGCGAGATCGTCGGCCCGCTCGGCTAGTTCGTCTTGCGAGTCGGCATAGAACTGCGCGGCGAGGACCGCGGCGGGAAGGCCCTCGGCGAAGTTGAGGTAGTGTGAGTAGAGCGGGTTCTGCGCCGCCAGATCGAGGATCATCCGGTCGAGCATCTCGACGGCCACCGGGCCGGTTGCCACGATCTCGGCCAGCCGCTCGAGCGCTGCGGGGATCGTGGAAAATGAGATCACCACCAATCCCTGGGCCGGAGGAATGGGCACCACCTTGAGGTCGGCCCCGGTCACCACGGCCAGAGATCCCTCCGAGCCGACGATCAACCGGGCAAGATTGAACCGCCATGGCTCATCGACCCAGCCCACCGGGCGGACAGGCAGCCCCGGAACGAACTCGTCGAGGTTGTACCCGCTCACGCGCCGCAAGATGTGGGGAAACCGCTCAATAATAGCTTGCCGATTCGCGGCCACCGTATCGCGGACCGCGCGATGGACCCGGCCCACCGGGCCTGATTCGCGGCAGACCTCCGTGAGTTCTTGTTCCGAAAGCGGACTGAATCTGGCCGGTGTACCGTCGGCCAGCACGACATCGACCGCGCGCACGTGATCGACGGTCTTGCCGTAGCGCAGCGAGCGGGCGCCTGCCGAGTTGTTTCCGATCATGCCACCGATTGTCGCCCGGTCGCTCGTCGAGACATCCGGGCCGAACATCAGCCCCAGCGGTTTGAGGTGGGCGTTGAGCTGGTCGAGCACCACGCCTGGCTCGACGTGCACGCTCATCGTGTTCCGGTCCACCACGCCGATGCGATTGAGATACTTTGAAAAGTCGATCACGATCGCGGCGCCCACGGTCTGACCCGAAAGACTCGTGGCCGCGCCCCGGGGCACGATTGCCACGTTTTCTTCCGCGGCGATCCGCACCGTGGCAATGACATCTTCGACGGTTCGAGGAACCACGACACCAACCGGCTCGATCTGGTAGAGACTGGCGTCGGTGGAATAAAGGGCGCGCATTCCAGGGTCAACAAATACTTCGGCGCGGGTCTCCCAGGTCAGGCGGTCGTTCAGGCGGGACAGTGCGGGCGAGGAAAGCTCGGGCGTGGTAGGCATGGTTCAGATGCTCGATTTTCAGTCAACTCGTAGTCGCAACACATGGTGTGACCATTCCGCGTCACTCGGGGTCATTCTCAAACAGAACGGCGACGGGTAGCCGAAAGGCGAGCAGAAGATCGCCCCCGTCGATCTCCTGGCCGATCCCAATAAGTGCTCATCCGAAAATCTCCTCTCGGTCGTCCGGATTACTGCCGCGCATAGGCGTATTTATTGTATCACAGGCGATCACTTTGCCGAGAGGAACCGACTCTGAGGGACCCGGCTCGAACGTGCTGAGCCAATCGATGAGTCGACCGGAACCAAACCCGTTGCCTGGAGAAGCTTAGCACGCGTAGGCTAGGTGGGCACGTGCGCTTCGTTCAGGATCGATTTGACGAATCGATCCGGGCGCGGTCTCGCGGAGCCCGCACGAAGGATGCGGCGTGGTGGCACGCTTTTTTCATGCGGCACTGGTTCGAGAACGATTTATCGGAGCAGCGCCAGCACATATTGCAGAAGCCGTATCGAACTACGGTGCCAGCTTTCTCTTGCGGTGAACCATGACACCTGATCCAGCCCAGTCGTGCACCATGATCCGGGTTGTTCTCCCAAAGCATCTACGCGTTCTCGCGCAAGTGGACGGCGAGGTACAGCTTTTCATCAAGGGGCCCGTTACCCAAACGTCGGTCCTGGACGCGCTGGAAGCAGGGTATCCGACCTTATGCGGAACGATACGCGATCAGGCCAACGGTCGGCGCAGGCCCTTCTTGCGGTTCTTTGCTTGCGAGCAGGACCTATCACATGACCCGCCGGATTCGCCCCTTCCCGATTCTGTCATCGAGGGGACAGAAGCCTTTCTGATCGTGGGAGCCATTGCGGGCGGCTGAACGGGAGCGGAGTGAACCGGGCGACTGTGATGGGTTCCAGACGCCAAGGGCTGAGATCAGCCCGTGGGCTGGAAAATGCAATCGGGCTCGGCCGCGTAGGGGTTGCCCGTCACGTTGTACGCCCGAGCGCGGCTGCCGCCGCAAAGGTTACGGTATTCACAGTGCCCGCACTTGCCTTCAAAACTGTCGGGGGTACGCAGTCGGAGGAAGATGGGGGAGTGCTGGTACACGTCAACGATATTATTGAAGGGAAACATGCCGCAAACCAAGGGCATGAATCCGCTGGGATGAATCAAGCCAGTGTGGCTGACGAACATTACGCCCTTGCCGTCGTTGATACCCATCGTCAAATAGCGTGGACTTGGTGGCGCAGCGTGCAGGCCAATGCCTTGCTTCGCCTGAATCCGCTTGCGGGCAACAAACCGCCGATAATGCATCGCCTCGGTGGTTTTGATCCCGTAACGACGGCAGAGCGACTGAACATAAAGCCTGCCAAAGGCCTCTTCATACTGTGCACCGGTAAGCCGCAAGCTCGCAGTGGCCCGGCCGACCGGAACGACGAAGAAGACCGACCAGAGCACAATTTGATGTCTCTCGAGCATCTCGGCCATGGCCTCGATCTGCTCGAAGTTCTGGGGGTTGAGCGTTGTATTGACCTGGACCGCGATGCCCAGGCGACCGGCGTCGTCCATGATCCGCTGGGTCTGCTGAAAACTTCCCTCGACCCGCGCATCCGGTCATGAGTCGTCGCGTCGGCACCGTCGATACTCACAGCCATCCGGTCGATTCCAGACTGCTTGAGCCGGGCAATGGCCTCGGTCGTGACCAGCGGCGTCGGTGAGGGGGTGATCGCCGTCTCTATCCCCTGCCCCTTCGCGTGAGCAATCAGCTCGTAGATATCCTCTCGCTTGAGTGGGTCGCCTCCGGTCAGCACCAGCATGGGCCGCACGGGAAACCGAGCCATCTGGTCAATGAGTTGCCGCGACTGCTCGCCCGTCAGTTCGTTCGGGTCGGGTCGTGCTTGCGCACATGCCCGACAGTGCTGGCAAACCAGATCGCAAGCCCGCGTCACCTCGTAAAAGACGATCATCGGGTTGACGTTGAAATCACGCTCCGCCCACCTCGTCTCGGACCGCACCTGCGCCGTCCCCGCCACGTTCACCGTGAGCACTCCCCAAAAACGGACATCCACGTCGTCCGCGTTGTTGACACCAACGGACATAAATGTCCAGAATGTAGCCGATCCGGTGCGGCCTGTCAATAGGGTGTTTAATTAAGTTGGCTCAAAAGAGATCGAAATTCATGTCGGAAGTGCACGCCAACGAATCCGTTGGGGCGAGCCATCAAGAAGGTTCGAAACCACTCGTGGCAATTATCGGAGGGGGCATCACCGGGCTTGCCGCGGCCCATCGGCTGGGCGAGTTGGAACCACGAACACGGGTGCTGGTCCTGGAGTCAGGGTCACGGCCTGGCGGGGTCTTGCGGACGGTTCGACAGGACGGATTTCTCATCGAAGAGAGCGCCGATAGTTTCTTGACGGCGCTCCCTTATGGATTGAGCCTCTGCCGGCGATTGGGGCTGGAGAGCGAGATCATTCCGACGGACCCCGACAGGCGGCGGGCATTCGTGGTTTCGCGGGGGAGGCTGGAACCGATACCCGACGGGCTCATGATCATGGCGCCCACCCGACTCTGGCCGATGCTGAAGACGCCCATTTTGAGTCCCTGGGACAAATTGAGGATGGGTCTGGAGTTCGCTGGTTCCGCGCGGCGACGCAGTCGATGAGAGCCTGGCCTCATTTGTCCGTCGCCGGTTCGGGCGAGGCGCCTACGAGCGATTGATCCAACCGCTGGTCGGGGGGATGTACACGGGAGACCCCGAACGCTTGAGCCTGAAGGCGACGATGCCGAGATTCTCGGAGATGGAAAGAGCCCACGGCAGCCTGATCCGTGCCTCCTTGCGCGCCGGGAGAAGAACGGTAAACCCAGCCAAGCGGGCAGCGGAGCCAGGTATGGCATTGTTCGTCGGCTTGCGTGCGGGCATGTCGAGCCTGCCAGACGCTCTGGTGCGGTCTCTTCCAGAGGACGCGATTCGTTGCGGTATCAAGGTTGAGCGGCTCGAGCATGCAGATGACGGATTCTGGAGGATCGGCTGCGTCAATGCTGGTCGTCCTACCACAATCGAGACGGACGCCGTGATCCTGGCCACGCCGGCCGCTGTTGCGAGCCGCTTGCTCGCCACGATTGACGACGCGCTTGCCGCGGCGCTCGGGCGAATCGATTCGACGTCGTGCGCAATCGTCTCGCTGGGCTACCATCGTGACCAGATCTCCCACGCTCTCGACGGTTTTGGCTTCGTCGTGCCGACGATTGAAAACCGCAACATCCTCTCGGGCAGTTTCTCGAGCGTCAAATTCCCCGGCCGCTGTCCGCCTGACAGGGTCCTCCTCCGGGCGTTTCTGGGTGGGGCCTTCCGTACGGATCTGCTCGATCAGGACGATGATGCCCTGTGCGCCATCGCGGCTGGAGAATTGTCGACCCTCCTCGGCATCCGGGGCGAGCCGATCGTCCGGCACGTCAGCCGCTGGCCCATGGTGATGCCGCAGTACGAGATGGGCCATCTGGCTCTGGTGCTATCCATCGAGTCGGCAATCGCCACTCATCCTGGGCTGGCACTCGCCGGCAACGCTTACAACGGAGTCGGCGTGCCGCAGTGCATTCACAGCGGTGAGCAAGCGGCTGAGCAAATCGCGCAGGCGCTCGGGAACGGGCTGCGCGACGTCCCGCGCCATGAACGCGGCTCATGATCCACCTGGCGATCTCCTTCTTTACATCGAGGAAGTTCGGGCTCGGCGTGGTGCAACCTGCAAGACACTGGGGTTGATCGTTCTGTCCGGAGCCCGCAATGATGTCGCACATCGCGACTCTGTCCGACGCGAGCGCTCGGGCCTTGGTGTTCAAGCGGCTCGACCAGCGCGAGCGGTCTTGAAGCGAGAACTCCTTTGCATCCAGCGGCCGCGCAACGCGTCTTGCGCAGCCCTCAACGAAGGTTCGCTGTATGATCAGATTGACGATCACGAAAAAGTCGAGTGCGAGTTATGACAATGCCCATCCACGACTGGTCAAAAGTTGACGCTGGCATATTTCACGACTTCCATCATGCCTGGATTGAGCAGATCAAACGCTTGCTCAACAGCGGGGTTCTTCCGCCAGATCACTACGCGCTGGCCGAGCAGCACACCTCTCATTTTGGACCCGACGTGTTGACGCTCCAGTCGAGAGTCCGAGGTGATGAAGATCAAGATCAAGGCACCCCGATCGGGCTGGAATCTGGTGCAACAAGTGGGGGCGTCATCATCGCCACACCCAGAGCCCGCCTCGCCGGTGAGACTGACCTGGAATTCTATCGTCGCAAGCAAAACGTCGTCGCGGTGCGGCACGTGAGCGACGATCGGCTGGTGGCCATAGTCGAGATCGTCTCGCCCGGAAACAAGTCGAGCCAAACCGCTTACCGCAAACTTGTCGACAAGGCGGTCGAGCTGTTGAGTCAGGATATCCATCTGCTGATCCTCGACCTGATCCCGCCTACCCGAAGAGATCCCAACGGGATTCATGGAGCCATCTGGGAGGCGCTCACCGACGAGGAATACCAGGCTCCATCCGGAAAGCCGCTGACCCTGGCGGCTTACGAGGCGGATATGGGTGTGCGCGCGTTCGTCGAGGCGGTGGCCGTCGGCGACACCTTGCTGGAGATGCCCCTCTTCCTCAAAGCGGGCGGGCACGTCCCCGTCGCGCTCGAAGCGACTTATCAATCGGCCTGGGAGGCCGTTCCCAGGCGCTGGCGATCGGTCATCGAGGGCTGAGCCGGAGCGGGCAGGCAGGACGTCCTCGTCAACGACAGCGCCGGTCACTGGCCTCTGGAACCTCTGCCGCCGCGAGGTCAAAATCCAGATTGCAGGAATTGTCGGGCCCGGCTCCGGCTCCTCGTGTGCGCGATGGCGCGCACCGGCATGCTCGGCCCGCTTGCCGCCCGCCGCTGGAGGCCGACGTGAATCCACAAGGAAAGAGCCTCTGGGAACTGTTCTGGGATTACGACCCTAACGGTCTGGTGGCGCTTGACGCGTCAATGCGAATCCAGGTGGTCAACCCGGCATTTTGCCGGATGTTCCGCGTCGAGGCAAACATTGTCATCGGTCAACCCGCGCAACCGATCCTCGGCGACCTCGATGATTTCGAGGAGGTTCTCGAGACCCAGGAGCCGATCCTCGGCCGCGAGAAGGCCTTCCCGCACCTCGATCTGCACGTTCACCAGGTCTTCTTCCTGGTCCAGGGCCAGAATCTGGTGGCTTGCATCAACGTGGACCGTTCGCTCGATTACCTGCGCCGGGCCGAACGCAACCGGCTCAAGCAAGAGACCATCGAGAAGGTCCAGCGGGTGGTGGACAACCAGATGAAGGTGGCCCAGGAGATCGCCAGCCTGCTGGGTGAGACCACGGCCGAGACCAAGGCCAGCTTGCTCAAGCTCATCCGGGCCATCGAGGTGGAAATGTGATCCTCGGCGACAGTTTTCTGGACATTCATTTTGAATCCCTGCGCAAGCACGGCGAGGAGCTCTGCGGCGACACGGTCCGGGTGCTCAGGACCGAGGGACGCACCATCACGGTTCTCTCCGACGGCCTGGGCAGCGGCGTGAAAGCCAATATCCTGGCGACCTTGACGTCGCAAATCCTGGTCAAGATGCTCCAGGCCGATGTACCCCTCGAGGATGTGATCGAGACAGTGGTCGGCACGTTGCCCATCTGCAAGCTGAGGAAAATCGCCTACGCCACGTTCACCGTCGTGCAGATCGATCATCGGAAGAGCACATTCCGGATCATCAACTTCGACAATCCCGCCCCGTTCTTCTTTCACCGCGGAGCGCTCTGTCGCCTGCCGATCCGCACCGAGCAAGTGCTCGAGCGCCGGCTCCGGTTCTCGGAAGGGGAGTTCGAGCGCGGCGACTTCCTGGGAATCCTCAGCGACGGCGTGCTCCACGCCGGCCTGGGCATCGAGCACAGCTTTGGCTGGGGCTGGGAAGAGATCGCCCGCTTCCTGCAACAACAGTTGATGCTCCACGCCCACGGCGCCCGACCCGTCGTGCAGAAGCTCATGGCCGAGACCAACCGGCTTTACCGCGGTGCTCCCAGCGACGACGCCACCTTCCTGGGCATCACGGCGCGCCGCCGTGATGCCGCCATCATCTTCACGGGCCCTCCGCTGGATATGTCGCGGGATGACGAGTACGTCCAGCGCGTGCTTTCGTTCAAGGGGCGAATCATCGTCTGCGGCGGCACGACCGCGAACATCGTGGCTCACCATCTTGGCGAGCCGGTCGAGATCGACCCCAAGACTCATTACCCGGACGTTCCCCCGATGGGCCGGCTCAGCCAGGTGGACCTGGTGACCGAGGGAATCTTGACGATGGCCAAGGCCCTCGAGTACCTGAAAGCCAGCGGCGGCGAGATCTACAAGCTCCCCGCCGAACGCAACGGTGCCCGGATGCTGGCCGAGGAGATCCTCCGTGCCGACTACATCAATCTCCTGGTCGGCCAGCGGATCAACGAATACTACCAGAACCCGCTCCTGCCCAGGAGCATCTCCATCCGCCGCAGCCTTGTTGAAGAACTGGCCCAGTTCATCCGCGGCCTGAACAAGGAAGTGGTCATCGAGTATTGCTGAGGGCGGTACACACGCGGGGATACTCCACCCCCAAACCAACCATTCGGTCCGGCGTGTGTCTCCCGGCTTCGCCTTCCGGGGGAATTGATAAGGTGCCAGGAACCGATCATGCTTAGTTCGAGGCAATTTAACGCCTTATCGGTTCCTGGCACCTTATCCGGTTTGGCACCTTATCCGGTTTCAAGCAGATCGCGCTGGCTTCGCTGAACTACGAATCGTCGTCCGGCAGCCTTCCGCCCGCCATGCTGTGCAACGGCGGTAACCTTGGGTTCACCTCACTCCTGCGGATCTGCCCCTTCCTCGAGCAGTCCGCGGTTTTCAATGCGACCAATTTTTCCCTGGCCTTTTTCATGCCCGACAACTGGACGGTCCCCGGCGTCGCGATCTCGGTGTTCTTCTGTCCTAGCGACCCTTCGGCCTTGCTCTCCAACCCCCTGGAGTTCGGGCCGCCGACCTTTCAGGAGTTTCACGCTCACTACTCCGGCAATGTCGGTCCTTGGAATGCGTTTAACCTGTTCTACAGCCCGGCGACGGGCGGCCTCTACACCGACCCGCAGCTTGCCCCAGCTACGCGTAAGGGACGATCGTCGCCGGCGGCGGGGTGACCCTCGCTTCGATTACCGACGGCACAAGCAACACGATCATGTATTCCGAGAACGGCCACGGCGTGTTCAGCTCAACCACGCAAGGGTATATTCATTCGTGGAGCGGGTCCGACCCTGCCTCGACGTCCCTGGAGGCCCGCTTCCAGCCCAACTGGGGACGCCACTATTCCGACCCGGTCAATGACCCCAGCAACAACGCTCTGACCACTTGGGCCATCCTCGACGCCATGAGCTTCCACCCGGGCGGAGTCAATGTCGCGCTCTGCGACGGCTCGGTCCGATTCCTCCGCGACACGATCGAATCCTGGGTCATCCCCGCTCCGCAAGTCAACGGCATACCGACGGGCACCAGCCAGGCCTCGCCGTCCTACTACGGTCTCGTCCTGATGCCCGGCGCCAAAGAGGGCGTGTACCAAGCTCTCGCCACTCGCAACTGCGGCGAGATCATCAGCGCGGATCAATACTGATTCCCCTGAACGTACCGCAGTCTTCGATTACAGGCGGACAGCCTGCGCGCTCGGCGTCTGGCGAGACGAGCCGGCACCGAAAGACGGCCCCAGTTTCTGTAAGAAGCTTCCCGACTTTCAGGCGAGCTATTCCTGCTGACCAGAAACTACTACAGGTCAACCCTCAGAATGGGGCTGTGAGACCCCAAGGAGTCAGCGTACAGCCGTCGAAACTTCCGGGACAGCGGCCACGCGGTCGTCAACGAAATCTTTGAACTTGCCGATTCGGGCATCCCTGAGCATTTTGAAGCTCTCGTAAACGTACCCGGGCTTCCAGGGGAAGAGCGGCCTGGCCTGGCTCATGAGCTGAGAAGCGGGCAAGCCGGCCTCCAGGCTCCGCTCGACCTGAAGGTAGACCGAGCGTTTGTAATCGCCGCAAAGCATGCCGAACTCTGCGTTGGCCGGGACCGCCAGGCAGACCAGCAAGAGCAGACCGGCGTGGACCACCCGTCGGGCCGGGGCGGGCCCGTAGGCCAGCCAGGCAAAGTAAAGAGCGCTCAGCAGCGGGGCGGAAATGGGGATGTAGCGACCGGTAAGGCCAAAGCCTGGGCCAAGGCCCGATCGCGACAGGCCTACGGCAATGGCCACACTGAGCATCGACAAGATGACCGCAATCAGCCCGACGGCCCCTGTACGTTCGCCCGGCGCCCGCAGTCCCACGACCGCTAGTCGCAGGAGTGTGGCAGCAATCAGGAGGACCACGATAAGGCCCGCAGGCCGCCAGTACCCCGGGATGTTGGGGCAGACGACCAGACTGAGGTACTCCACCGTCGTGGATGCCGCCGCGGCCAGCGATGGGGCGAGCGGCACGTCGGGAGGCTTGGAATAGCCGCTCAGGTACAGGGTGACGACGACCGAACAGGCCATGAGGAACCACAGGCCGATGGCCCGGGCCGCGCCGGAAGGCTCTCGCCCGGACCACCAGCCCCAGGCGACGTAGCCGGCTAGCCAGAGCATGAGTGGGGGCAGCATGACCAGGCCGCTGCCCCCGCACAGCGGCAGCAGTACCAGAAGCAAGCCGAACCGTAGGGCCAATCGCCACGGAGGGCGCCGACCGGCGAGGCTCGCCACCGAGATCAAATCGAGCGAGATCCAGGCGGTCAGGAGCAGGTTCAGAGAAAAGCTGATCAGCAGGTTCTCGGCCTGACCCAGATTGAGGATCGACAGGGGTAACACAGCGTCCGTGACGCTGGTGTACCCGCGGAGCCTACGCGCCAGCACGAGCATGGAACCCGCCGCCACCGAGAGCAGCCCGACGTTAAAGTACAGCCCCACGCGGAAGTCTTTGTCGATGAACCGATGCAGCCCGGCCAGAATCAGCCTGGAGATGACCGGCCGGTGCTCGTTGTGCTGGGCCCAAGCCCATCGAAGGCTCACCGGCTCGTGTCCAGTCATCACCGACACCAGCATGAAGTCGTCCATATAAGGGACGTTCCGCGCATACTGATAAACAAAGAGGATTGTGGCGGCCGTCATGACCCCCCAGACGCCCCAAGCGAGGACCGGCCCAACCGAGTCCTGGGCACGAGCCCACAGGGGTCGCCCAAAACGCAGAATCCGTGCTTTCATCGCGACTCCTTTCCCTGCCGAGCTGGGAAGACTCGGCAGGGTTCGGTCTCGGGGCGGTGCGTCGGCCGGAGGTCCAGGCGATGCACCATGGCTACGACATCGGCAGATTCCGATGCAGTGATTTTCGGTGTCACGCTCCCGAATCGACCGTTCATGACCACGGCTTGAGCCGAATGACTCGCAATCGCACTTGAACAAGTCATCCGAGTCAGTTTATTCTTCCTCGGGACAATTGTCGCGATCGGGCTGATCGTATTGATCCAGGGATCTTTCCGTCGCGATCCGATTGGGACGCCATGGGAAGTGGACGATCCAGCGTTGCCAGCCAGGTGCGCAGGCGAGCAATCCCGCTTCGCTCAAGGGGCTCTCCGGGATCGCTCGCCCCGCGGCCCAATGTGGTCTGTGCCGCCGATGACCAGGGTTCTCATCCCTTCACCTCGCGACACCGGCCAGGAACTCGCATGGGCTGGTGGGTAAGTGAAATCCGCGCATCTTGTGAGAGTGGTCACGATAATTGATAACGTTCCAATCAAGATAATCGATGCGCAGCGACAGCGCTGCTCAAGGACCGTTCCGTTCCCCTTCTCATAAGGGCAACGGAACGGTCCTTCTCTCTCGGTCAGCAGAATCGTTGCCAACCTCTCGGCGTGCGGCCAAGTTGGCCAGTTCGCTCTAGCGACTCCAGCACATCTCCTAGTCGCTCCTCTTTGTCGCCCCGGCCGAATTGGAGCGGGAGCTAATCATCAAGCGGACCAAAGCGGGCATGGCCGCCGCCCGCTCCCGCATTGGGGGCAGGCCCTATAAGATGGCCCCCTCCAAACTGTGCCTGGACGTGGCTTCCATGAACCAACCCGAAACCAGGATCGGCGATCTGTGCGCCGAACTCGGCATTACTCTCAGGATGCGTTGTTGATCAGACCGGAGTGCGCAATGCTCCTTCCCTCCGGCAGCGTCGCGTGATCCAGAAACAGAACACTGTTGGGCTCTGAAACTCAGCTCGAGGAATGTTTGGACGAGCAGAGTTGCAGGGTTTTCCTCGATCTGATCGATCCATTTGCCCAGCTTGAGGACATCTTGGAGTGGCTGGCGATCCATCCCGTCGAACGACTCGACCAACTGCTGCCCGATACTTGGTTCATGTCGCACCCTTGGCTCGCCGCAGGACACCCGCTTGAAGCCGTGTCACTTCCCGCGAGGCTCGTCGCGTCGCAGCGCAGCCGCCCCTGTGCAGCGGAGCGGGCTATCGCCACATGGCTCTGAGGCTTACCCTAGAGGATGGTTGCCCGCGCACATCGGTACATGCAGCCCGGGTGAATCGGGGCGACGTCGCTCCGGGGCAGGGACTGGCAGGTGCGGGCCTGGAGGCCAAGGCGGCCCTATTGCATGAACGACGTCACCCGCATCCTCTCGGCCATTGAACAAGGCGACCCCCTGGCCGCCGAGCGACTGCTGCCGCTCGTCTATGAGGAGCTGCGCACGCTAGCCGAGCAGAAAATGGCCCACGAGAAACCCGGCCATACGCTCCAGGCAACAGCCCTGGTCCACGAGGCTTATCTGCGGCTGGTGGACCGGGAGCCGGCCCAGCACTGGGACAGTCGCCGGCACTTCTTCGCCGCCGCCGCCGAGGCGATGCGAAGAATCCTGATCGAGAACGCCCGCCGCAAGCGCTTCGAGAAGCGCGGCGGGGGCCGAAGACGAGTGGACCTTGCCGAGGCAGATCTGGTCTCGTTCGCCGAGCCGGGTCAACTCCTCGAGCTGGATGAAGCTCTGACCCAGCTGGAGCATGAGGACCGGGAAGCCGCCGAGCTCGTCAAGCTGCGTCTCTTTGCCGGCCTTTCTGTCGATCAAGCCTCGGCCTTGCTGGGAATCTCCCGCGCCAACGCCTTCAGACACTGGACGTACGCGCGCGCCTGGCTCAACGCGCAATTTCGGGAGGGAGATGCGCCGCCTGGGGCGTGAGCCCCATTTTCTGAGACTTTCGGTCCCTGGATCTCGCATAGCTTATTGGAGCGAGAAGAGGAGGCCCAACCATGAAAGTCGACATTCCCAGAGCGAGGGAAATCTTCCTGAACGCGGTTGAAGGCCGTTCGCCCGATCAATGGCCGGGCTATCTCGATGATGCCTGTGCTGGCGATGTCGAACTCCGCCGGCGGGTCGAAGCTCTGCTCCGCGCTCATGACACGACCGCCGGGATCATCGATCAACTGGCGGGGGACACGAACCGCACCAGGGAGCCAGTCCGCTCGGGCGACAGTCCTGGTGCTCTCATCGGCCCCTACGAGCTGCTCGAAATGATCGGCGAGGGCGGTATGGGCGCGGTCTACCGCGCCGAGCAGATGCACCCGGTGCACCGCGAGGTGGCGCTGAAGGTCATCAAGCCGGGGATGGATAGCGCAGGTCGTCGCCCGGTTCGAGGCCGAGCGTCAGGCCCTGGCGCTCATGGACCATCCCAACATCGCCCGCGTGCTCGACGCCGGGGCCACCGACTCGGGCAGGCCTTACTTTGTGATGGACCTGGTCCAGGGCGTGCCGATCACGGCCTACTGCGACCAGAATCACCTGACGATCGCCGAGCGGCTGAAGCTGTTCGTGCTGGTCTGTCGAGCGGTGCAGCACGCACATCAGAAGGGGATCATCCACCGCGACCTCAAACCCTCCAACGTACTGGTGGCGCTCCAGGATGGTGCTCCGGTGCCGAAGGTCATCGACTTCGGCATCGCCAAGGCGACCGGCCAGGCGCTCACGGCTGATGCCACCCTTACCGGTTTCGCCCAGGTGGTCGGAACCCCGCTGTACATGAGCCCCGAGCAGGCCGATGGCTCAGTGCACGACGTCGACACTCGCAGCGACGTTTATAGCTTGGGCGTGATGCTCTACGAGCTGCTCACGGGAACCACGCCGTTCGAGCCCGACTCGAACCACAAGGCGTCGTTCGTCGAGATTCGCCGCCAGCTCCAGGAAAAGATCCGCCGGCCCCGAGCACCCGGCTGAGCAAGCTATCCGAGCCGGACCGATCGAGCGTCTCCGCGAATCGTCAGACCGACCCTCGCCACCTGGCCCGTGCGCTTCACGGTGAACTCGACTGGATCATCATGAAGTGCCTGGAGAAGGACCGGACCCGGCGATATGAGTCGGTGAGCGGCCTTGCCAGCGACCTGACGCGGTACGCGACCGATCAGCCGGTAGAGGTAGGGCCGCCGTCGGCATTCTACCGCTTGACCAAGTTCGCTCGCCGCAACCGAGTGGCCCTGACCACCGCTGCGCTCGTCGCCTTTTCCTTGCTCTCGGGGACGGCCGTGAGTGTCTGGCAAGCCGTGCGTGCCACAGCCGCCGAGCATCTTGCCGGGAACGCGCTGGTGCAGGCCAAAGCCAGCTACGCGGAGGCAAATGTCCAACGTTCTCGGGCGGAGACCCAGCGAAACCAGGCCCAGAAGCTTCAGGCCAGGGCCGAGACGATGACCGAGCAAAGCCGCCGGCGCCAGGCGCAGCTCTACCTCGAGCAAGGCGCGCGGCTGATGAACGACGGCAACCTGGTAGGCTCGCTGCCTTACTTCGTCGAGCGCTGCGGCTTGATGAAAGACACCCCGATCGGGCAAAGGTCCACCGTGTGCGGCTGGCGACGATCCTGGCCCTGTGCCCCAAACCGGCGCGGATCTGGTTTGACTCGGTTCAGGCCCGCTTTCGCCCGGATGGCGCGCGGTGGCGATCAGCCGAGAGGGTGCTGTCTCGGTCTGGGACATCGCCAATGGACAGCAGCTTGGCACCTCCCTGAAACCCGCCTCCGCCTCTAACTTCAGTCCCGACGGCCGGCGGCTTGTGACCATCGACGGCAAGACCGTGAGAAACTGGGATGTCGCCACCGGCCGGCAAGTCATCCCGGCAATCTCCCACCCTCACGAGGTTCATCACGCGACGTTCAGCCCCGACGGGCAGTTGATTCTGACCTCGGGCGAATCGCGCCACGGGAACGAGCCTGTTGGGCGAGTGTGGGACGCCGCCAGCGGGCTGCCGCTCACCGACTGGTTCAGCGTGCTCAACTTCGCCCATCCCACCTTCAGCCCGGACAGCCGATCTGTCGTTCTGACCGACGGCTCGGGCGGCAACCCGAAGAGCGTGCTGCGAATTCACGACGCCCGGACCGGCCGGCCGGTCTCGCCTCCCCTGTCGCATCCGGACCAGGTTAACGGCAACTCGCTCTTCGTCACCAGCTTTAGCCCCGACAGCCGGAGGCTAGTCACGGCGGGCGGGGATGGCGTCTGGCGGATCTGGGATACGACCAGCGGGAGCGTGATCGTTTCTTCACTTAAACACTCGTCTCCGGTGTCCGATGCTCAGTTCAGTCGGGACGGCCGCCGGGTATTGAGCACCAACGCGGACGGCTCGGCCCGGGTCTGGAATGCCGAGACGGGAGCTCCGCAATGCGATTCCATGCGTCACGCCACCAAGGTCACAAGAACACTCTTCAGCCCCGACGGTACTCGCGTCGCAACGACTTGCCAGGATCGTATCGTCCGGATCTGGAATGCAGGGACCGGCCAGCTCGTCTTGCCACTCATCTTGCATCCGAGTATCCCCATCCCGGATCTTGCGGGCAATGCAACCTCGTCGGCCTTCAGTCCTGATGGTCGACTTTTGCTGGTGGGCACTCTCGATGGGAACGTCTACCTCTGGGACTTCGCCTCAGCCGGCCCGGCCGGCCCGCGCTTACCCCACACGGCCCCGGTTGTGGGCGCCGTGACCAGCACCGACGGCCGCCTGCTGGTCACCTGGGGAGCCGGCGGAGCCAGTCTCTGGAACCCCGCGACGCTCGCGTCGCTGGGTGATCCCCTGATTCCCCCTTCGGGGTCCGTCGGCCTCGTCGAGCTCAGCCGGGACGGCCGTCGGCTGATGATGACGACGTCCAGCAGCACGACCGACGCGTGGGTCTGGGATCTGGCCACGCGCCGGGTCAAGGCGGGACCGCTCAGGCAGCACTACAAGGAGCCAGCGGAGGGACGCACCGACCTGACGGCGTGGAGTCCGGAAGGACAACTCGTCGCGACGGCTGCCGGCGGGTTTCCGGGCTACCCGTCGGTCTATCTGCTTCGGGTATGGGATGCCGAGACCGGCGCGCCGGTGACCCCGCAGTTGCGGTTCGAGACGATCTCGGATCTTGCCTTCAGCCCCGACGGCCGGCTCCTGGCCCTGGCCTGCGGTGCCTGGTTCACACCAGGGCCGGGCGGCGTGCGAGTTCTCGACGCCCGTACCGGAATGGCCGTTCTGCCGCTCATCCCGATGCCTCGGGCCTGCCACACGGTGCGGTTCAGTCCCGACGGGCGCCGCCTGCTGACCAGCCGGGCCAGGGACAACACCGTGGACCTTGCTCAGAGCTGGGATGTGGCCACGGGCCGCTCGCTGGGACCGGAGATGGAGTTTCTCTTTCGGAACGGAGTTGGGGACCCCACGTTCAGTCCCGACGGGCGTTCTGTCCTCCTGACCAGCAGCGATAACACGGTGCGTCTCTGGGACGCCGTTACCGGGACTCCGGCCCTGCCCCCATTCCCGTGCCAGGGGCCGGTTGCTGCATCCGAGTTCAGCCCCGACGGCCGTTGGGCTCTGACCAGCGGCGAGTTCGGTCTCCTGGCTCGTGCTCCCGATAGATCGCCGGGTGGCTGCGCCCAGGTGTGGGATCTCACAGACGGCCAGCCCGTTACACCTCCGATTCGACATGAGCAGGGGCTCTCGGCGCAGTTCACACCCGATGGCCGCCGCTTGCTGACCACGTCAGGCACGGGCGATATCCAGTTCATCGACCTTGTACCCGACGATCGACCGATCGACGACCTGGCCCGCGTGGCCCTGATTCTCTCGGGCAGCCGGATTGATACCTCAGGCGCCTCCGTACCCGTCTCGAGCACGGAATTGCGGGAGGCTTACGAGGGTCTGGTCCGCAAGGCTCCAGCCACCTTCCAGGCCTCTGCTGACCAGGTGCAGGGCTGGCATTTGCAGCAGGCCGCCATCTGCGAGTCGTCGCACCTCTGGGCAGGCGCCGTGGAGCACCTGGACCGGCTGATCTCGGCGGAGCCGGAGGGCCATGCCCTTCTCGTCCGGCGCGGGCTGGCGCATGCCGAGCTCGAGCACGTCCACGAGGCGGCCCGCGATCTCGACCCCCCTAAGCTCCGTCCGATCGACGGCTTTTACGTCTGGTATCGAGCCGCGCTGCTCCACCTGGCCGAGGGTGATCGTCAGGGTTATCGTGCGGCCTGCGCGTCGCTCCTGCGGCTCTTCGGCGGGCCCGAGGCCAGCGGAGAACCCGCCCATTTCACGGCCTGGTGCTGTGCCCTGGCCCCCGATGCGGTGGCCGATTTCGCGCCCGCCCTGGTCCTTGCCCAGCGCAACCTGGCAGAGCAACCGTACGACCTGATGGCACTCCAGACGGCCGGGGCGGCACTCTATCGCGCCGACCGGTACAGGGAGGCCGTCGCCCGGCTCGACCAGGCACGTGCGCTGCCCGAGAACAACAAGTTCACGCCGATCTACGCCGTGCTATTTCTGGCGATGGCCCACCATCGCCTTGGCCACGCCGAGGAGGCCCGGCAGTGGCTGGAAGAGGCGGCGTCAAGGATCGACAAGGCCGTCGCCGAGCACGATCACGGCACCACACCATTGCCCTTTCAGCGCCGGTTGACCCTCAGGATCCTTCGCCAGGAGGCGACAGACCTGCTGGGCACCGCCGCCTCGAAGCCGAGCTGGCGAAAGCGAGCCCTGGCCGAGTACCGCGCCGGTCGTCTCGACGCCGCCTTCCAGGCCGAGACGAAGTCGCTGAAACTTCGCGATACGGCGGGGGGCCCGTACGACTGGCTGCTTCTGGCCTTGATCCACTCCGGCCGTGGTGACCAGGCTGCGGCCCGCATCTGGTACTTCCCGGCCTGGCTGTCGCGCGGAGGGGATGGCGCCTGGGCTGCCGGCACGGAGCTTCCGGCCCTCCGATCGGAGGCCGAATCACGGCTGCACGACCTCGCCCCGAAGACTCCAGATGACTTTCGCGACCTCTGGACCATGACCCTGGAAGATCGTCGCCGGCGACTGGGTCCCACGCACCCCGAGACGCTCAGCGCCATGGACCAGCTTGCCGACCAGTTTGCCGAACTTGGCCAAACCAGGCAGGCCGCGGCCCTGTTCGAGGAGGTCTGGCGGATCAACCCCGACCAGTTCGAGACCCGCGGGTTCTATTGGTCGTGGTACCCGCTGGCCGTGCTCAAGCTTCAGTCCGGGGACATGGCCGGCTACCGAACCCTGTATGACGAGACACTCCGGCGCCTGGCGCAACCCTGGACGCGGGCATCGCCCGCCAGGTCTCCTGGCTGGGCACGATGATCCCCGGCGCCGCTGACCCGGCGCGACTGCTGGACCTGGCTCGGGTCGCGGTCGCGGCGTGGCCGGAGGACCCCTGGTTCCTGCTGGCCCGAGGTGCCGCCGAGTATCGTGCGAAGCAGTGCCGGGCTGCCGTCGAGTCCCTGACCCTTGCCTTGTCGCGGCAAGACTACCCCGCGGGCCGGGTGCAAACCCAGTTGATCCTGGCAATGGCCCACGCCAGACTGGGAGACCTCAACGCCGCCCAGCGTGATCTCGCCGAAGCCAACCGCGCCCTTGCCACCGCGACCATGGAGACCGACCCGAACGGCTTCCGCATCGGCTGGCACTGGCGCGAAGCAACGCTCGCCCGGATCCTCCACCGTGAAGCCGAGGGAGTGGTGCTCGACTCCGCCTTCCCGGCCGACCCGTTCACTCGATGAGCCTTGTGAAACCTCTGAGCCTGGCTGTCCAGGCGCCGACCCGAAGGGACCTCCAGAACCGACGAGACGATCAGGCCAAGCACGTCGCCGCGATCGATCCTTGACGTCCCGAAACAGTCCGTGATCCGGACCGTGGCTCTGACCGCACTCGTTCGCCGTGCGCGCCGGGCGAGTGAACCATTTCCCCTGGAAAGGAACCGCACCATGACTCGAGCAATGACTCTTAAACGACCGCGCCGGCGTTTTGCCTTTCGCCCGCTTGCTGACGCGCTCGAGACACGACAACTCCTCTCCGCCGCCGAGTTTCAGCTCAACAGTCTGCTGCCGGCCAACGGCGGCGATGGCTCGAATGGCTTCGTCGTCGATGGGGTCGCTGGCCGGCGCATCCTCCAGCTCAGCGGGCCGGTCGGCGACGTCAACCAGGACGGCCTCGACGACTTCCTGATCTGCGACTCGAGGCCCACCGACAATCCCAACGCCCCCGACCACGTTCACCTGGTCTTCGGCCAGGCCGCGGGCTTCCCCGCCGAGTTCAACCACGAATCGCTCGACGCGACCAACAGCTACCTGCTCGAAGGTGCCGCGGGCATGGCAGGCAGCGGCCCGATCGACCTCAATCACGATGGGATCCCCGACCTCGTACTCCGGTCGGCTTCCAGTATGACTCAGTCCGTGGTGCTCTTCGGTGGAGAAGAACATCTTGCCGCGCTCGACGCCACCGATGGCAACATCGATCACCGGATCATTGTCAACCCGACCGCGCTCGATGGGACAAACGGCTTCACGATCACCGGTGGTGACGCACAGCACTCCCTCTATACCCAGGCAGGGGGCGACATCAACGGCGACCACGTCGACGATCTGGTTCTCTACCCCTACACCACCGGGGAGGTCTACGTGGTCTTCGGCCGGGATGGGAGCGCGTTCCCGCCCACGGTCAATTGCTCGACACTCGACGGATCAAATGGCTTCGTCGTCCGCAATTTCCCGGGCGACCCTTCCTATTCGAAGGTCTACAGTGCTGGAGGCTGCGGCGACGTCAACGGTGATGGGCTCAGCGACCTGGTCATCGGCATGCCCTATGCCATACCATCCGGCTTGAGCCAGCGGGGCCAGGCCTTCGTGGTCTTCGGTCGTACCAGCTTCCCGGCCGTTGTTGATGCCACCACTCTCAACGGCTCGAATGGCTTCACGATCGACGCCATCGCCAACCTCGACTTCCTCGGCTGGGACGTGTGCGGTGCCGGAGATGTCAACGGCGACGGGGTTGAGGACTTCTGCGTCGGCGCCTTTGGCCTCGACAGCGGTGGCGGCTTGGCAGGCCCCAGTGGCTCCGCCGTCGGCGGCGTCTGTGTCGTCTTCGGCAAGCAAACCTCGACCGCCGGCGCGTTCCCGTCCCACCTTAACATAGCGAACCTCGATGGCACGAACGGATTCATCATTAGGGGCGTCGCACCCGCCGATTCCATGTCGTTGACAAGCCAGGTCGGCGATGTCAACCGCGACGGCTACGACGACCTCTTGGTCGCCACCCAGACTTCCCACGGAAGCAACTCCGGGGTCGGCGAGGCATACCTCGTTTACGGCGGGCCAAACTTCCCCTCTAGCCTCGACCTCGGTAGCCTGCTTTCGGCCAACGGGGGTGACGGGTCGGTCGGCTACATCCTCAAGGCGTTCCAGCCAGCGGGGAGTGTCTTCATCACAGGCCTCGGCGACATCAACGGCGACGGTTACGCCGACGTGGGGATCAATTCCCCCGGGGCCGACCTGAACGGCGGCATCGACGCCGGCCAGGCCTACGTCGTCTACGGCAAGCCCTCCCCGCCGCGGCCCACGAAGTTCTACGTGGTCAACGACGGCTCGACCGACCGCACTTACGAGTACACGGCTACCAGCATTCCCGGGGAGAACTACGCCCTGAACACCGGCAACACCGCCCCCCGCGGCGCCGCCGGCACGGCGGCCGGCGACAAGGTCTGGGTGGTCGACTCGAACAAGAAGGTCTACGTCTACGACACCAGCGGCGGCCTCCTCGGCTCCTGGACCGCCGGCACGCTGGCCTCGAACGCCACGGTCGAGGGGGTCGCCACCAACGGCACCGACGTCTGGATCGTCGACGCCAAGGCCGACAAGGTGTTCCGCTACTCCAACGCCGCGAGCCGCCTTTCGGGCAGCCAGAACGCCGCCAGCAGCTTCAGCCTGAACAGCGGCAACGCCAGCCCGAAGGACATCGTGACCGACGGTGTGAACCTGTGGGTCGTCAACGACTCCAGCACCGACAAGGTGTTCAAGTACACGCTGTCGGGATCGCTTGTCGGAAGCTGGACCATCACCGGCGCGGGCTCCAGCCCGACGGGCATCACGCTCGACCCGGCCCACGTCGGCAACCTCTGGATCGTCGACAGCGGAACGAAACGGGTCTACCAGTTCGACAACGCCGCGAGTCTCACGTCGGGTCAGCTTTACCCCTCGACCAGTTTTGCGCTGGCCTCTGGCAACACCAACCCGCAGGGAGTTGCCGATCCGCCGTCGTCCGCAACGACCTCAGGCTCTCAAACCTCGGCGTTTCCCCGCGGGATGGTGGCCAACAACTCGTTCAAAACCCCCGCGGTCCTCGACCAGGCCATTGACACGCTCCAGTCGGTCACGCAGCCGGAGTCCGCGTTGGCTGTGGTCTTCGCGGATCCGCTCCACCCGCGACATCATCGACAGGGATGAGCGGCAAGCCATTTCGCCTGGTGGTTCACTTCGCACAACCGAGCGGGCCACTGGGCGTCACTCCAACGCCGATGGGTCACCAAGTCCAGGCGAACCAGTCGCAGGTATCGACCCAAAGTGGATCACTCAATTTACCCGGCTCTAGTCGACGAGTGGAGCGAAGCAAGAGCGCTTCGCACATTGCACAATTGGATTTCAAGGCCATCATGAAGCTGCTACAACCGTCAGCCCTCCGGTCGCTGGTCAACGGATTCAAAGGGGAATTCCCGTGCTGCCGAA
Organism: uncultured Planctomycetaceae bacterium; assembly: GCA_963797295.1. Classification (GTDB taxonomy): domain Bacteria; phylum Planctomycetota; class Planctomycetia; order Isosphaerales; family Isosphaeraceae; genus Aquisphaera. The sequence continues at coordinate 51,834 of CAWCPP010000039.1, read as the reverse complement.
GGCCCTTCCAGGACGTGTCGTTGCCACTCGTGTTGCTCGCTCTGGTCCGACGATACCGAAGTAGTTTCTGCAAAGCATCAGGCGTGCCCGCACTTGGCAGTTCATGCCCCCGCGACGGCACCTTGGAGATTGGGGCGACTGAAATGGGTGCCGCGATTCGCTGTCCGTTAGTCGGAGACTCTACCCGAGAAACGGAGACGGCCGAACCGCTGACCTCCACCCCGGCGTCGTGGGCTGCACGTCTCGGTGCATTGAGTGAGCGTGCCGTTCCCTGACACTCCATGAGGAACAGGGAACGACTTGGCGAGGCCGCTCTGTTTCCATGCCGACGGTCACTGCGCAGGGTCAAACGCCTCGGTATAAGCCCTTCCAGCAGGGTCCCTTCCGCGGGTACCAGGTCGACCGGTGAGGACGTTTCTAAGCTCTTTTCATGGCCTTCGACAGTATAAGATCTCCTGCTGAGTCGATGCACGCTGCTGATCAAGAACGGAGACGCCGCATGCTCTGCGGGTGATCGTTGACCATCACATCATCTTGATCAGCGGATTGCTCGCGACCGAAAGCGGGGACAGAAATCGCAAGAGATACCCCCAGTTCTGGCAGGGATCTTTGGTGCGATGGAACGCATCTAGCAGCGACAGAGGCAAAACTACGATTTCAACAACCGGTACGACGCGACCTCGTGCAAGTTTCCAGAAAGGCGTCTGTGGAATGTAGTCGCGCAGAAGGTCTGCCATCGCGCGACGGTCGCCCGGTCAACACCAAACAGGGTCGTAAGCTCGTGGACCCGGCGCGGCGTTGGACCTTGCCGCATGGCGCTGATCAAAATCACGACGGCACCAAGGTAGACTTTTCTGCCGAGAAAACGGACCGATGGCGGCGTCATCCTCTTCCTGCAGCCGTCTCGATCGCAGCAGAAGCTGAACCGGCAGCGGTACTCCTCCGGCAGATGATCCGCCCCGCCCCGCGGTGCACGCGGGTAGTTGGCGCAGTGGAGTCGACCACCGCACGAGCATCCTTGCTTCCGAGTCGAATCGGCCAAGTCCTTATCAATCGACAAAAGGAACGACCAGAAACTCCCACTTCGATGCAACTCATGCCTCATCATGGTGTGCTCCTTCGACTGAATCCATTGAAAGAGGACACGCCGTGCGAAGGCTTTCGCTCGATCACGCTAATTGATGGTGGTTATCGCCAAAACCTCAAATACGTTGATCAGAATCCGCGGATTTGGCGTCAATTATCTTGCTCACGCACAATCTTGTCCTTCGGAAAACCCCTCGAACGGACCAAGGGCAGTTGTATTGACGAATCGCAAACGCTGCCCCAATCTTCCAGGGTTACATGATAACTCGTAGGGTTTCTCGCTTAGCTTTACTGGCCAAGTTCAAACTTCTCCGGCAGGCTGGCAGTACTCTATCAGGTGGCTAAACAGGGTCCTCGTTCGCGTTACATGGATTCTCGCAGACCTGAACAAGCACGTGGCAAGTTTCGTCCAGTATCAAGACTTGCACACGGCAACTACTTTTTCTATTGCGTGGGGATTCGGCACGAACGATGCAGAGTTTTGTTCGTCATCACCGCGACACCATCACAAGGCACGATCCTGGGAGCAATTCGCCGCATGAGCCGACATGCCACTCGACAGTCGGGCTTCCCGCGCGACGGTCTCCAGATGAGCCGTGGATACCGTGTCTGTGTTTCGTGCTTTCACGAATCGGTCGTATTGCCGGCGTATCGCTGTGTCGACTGTGACCGCGAGGTTTGCTCGCTGTGCGTGGTGCGAATCGGGATGCCTCGCGAAAACCTGTGCCCGGAATGCGCAATGGAATGCCAGGACATACGGGGAACCTGACGCACATGCCCGCCCGAGCGATCTGGCAGGGAAACCTGCTCGTTCAGAAGCACGTGGTTGCCGTCAAGCTCTACGCCGCGGTCTCTGACCGCCAGGTTCACTTCCACCTGCTGCACAAGCGGGATCGGACACGTCTTCAGCAGCGCATGGTGGATACCGAATCAAAGAAGCCTGTCAACCTGGACGACACCCGGAAGGCATTCGAAGCCGAGGCCGGCTTGTTCATCGCGTTGACTCCTGAAGAGATCGAGGCGACTGTTCCCCAGGCGAGTCGGGATCTCAGGGTCAGTCAGTTCGTGCCCGAGCAGGTGATCGATCCACAGTTTTTCGATCGGCCCTATTACCTCGGACCTACCAACCAGTCGGAGGCCGATTACTTCGCCCTGGCGCAGGCGCTTGAGAAGACCAGGCGGATCGGAATCGCCAACTGGGTCATGCGGAAGCATTCCTATGCGGGCGTCTGCTGGCTCGGCGGGGGTACCTGATGATCATCGCCCTCCGGCATGCCGAGGAAGTCATTCCGATCAGCCAGCTCGAACGGCCTGAAGGACGTCCCTTGATGCCGAAAGAGAGAGAGATGGCCAGAGCCTTGATCAACGCCCTCTCCGGGCGATTCGAGCCCGAAAGTTACAGCGATGCGTACGACGAGCGAATTCGCGAGCTGATTGCTGCCAAGCAGGCCGGTAAGAAGATCAAACCAAAGCGCGTGCAACGTCGACAACCAGAAGAATCTCTGGAAGCCTCGCTGCGGGCCAGCCTGGCACGCGTGTCGACACGCCGGTCGAAATGAGGAGGGTCTTCATCATGCCGCGCACCAGTAAGCGAACACCAGTAAAATCGAAAAAGCCGGCATTCACGAAGCTACCGTTCCACGCATTCTGGTCCGGTTCGCTCAGCTTTGGACTGGTCAACGTGCCGGTGCTCATGTTTCCGTCGACCCGACATTCCGGGGTCCGCCTGCGCCTCATGAGCCCGCAGGGTGCACTGCTGGAGCGGCACTTCTTTTGCCCGAGCGATGGGAAGGAAGTCAGACCCGATGAAATTGTCCGCGGCTACGAGCTGGAGGACGGCACCTATATCGTGGTCGACAACGAGGAACTGGAAGCGCTCGAGCCCCAGAAGAGCCGCGAGATCGATCTGCGGGAATTCGTTGATCTGAGCGAGCTACCGCCGACCATTCTGGAACGCGGGTATTACCTGACACCGCAGAAGGAAGCCACCAAAGCGTATCGGCTGCTTGCGGAAGCTATGGAGCAGACGCGACAAGCGGGAATCGCCACGTTTGTCATGCGTGATCGGGAGTACCTGGTTGCCATCTTTGCACGAAATGGAATTCTGTGCGCGGAGACGCTCCGGTTCCGTGACGAGATTCGCGATCCCGAGGCTATCGGCTTACCGAAGCCATCCGCGGTGGACAAGGCGCGGGTGACTGCATTCGAGCGCTCCATCGACGCCCTTTTCCGGAAAACCCTCTCGGGCGACGAGCTGGCAGACAGGGCGGCCGAAAAGTTGAAGTCACTGATCGAGAAGAAGCGAAAGGCCGGACGCGATGTGATCCGCACGGAACACGATTCTACCGAGCTCGATTCCGAGGAGGACAGCGAGGGCGAGGTTGACCTTCTGGAGACTATTCGCCAGAGCTTGCGGCACGCTGGAAGCAATTCTGCCACGCATCGCCGGCCGACGGCGTCAGGCAAAAAAAAGCCGTCTGGGGCGAGAAAGGACGACAGAGCGATGTGGACGCGGATGAAGCAGCCGTCCCGGGCCAGGAAGGGAAGATAGGCGAAGGTCGTAGTCGTGGACCGGTCGGGGCGGCTCTCGCCATCACTCACCGCGAGGACGCTTCATTCGATCGCTCGACTCATGAGATCACAACGGCACCGGTGCCAGAAGGGCGTTTTCGGCATGGCTTTGAAAGAGTATCACCGCAAGAGAGACTTTCAGCAGACCGATGAGCCGGCAGGGCACCGGCCAGTCAAAGGCGGCTGGCAATATCTCATCCAGAAGCACGCGGCGAGCCGACTGCACTATGATTTCCGGTTGGAGCTGGACGGCGTCTTGAAGAGCTGGGCAGTGCCCAAGGGGCCAAGCCTCGATCCCTCGGTGAAATCCCTCGCGGTGCACGTGGAAGATCACCCCATCGAGTACGGCAGCTTCGAGGGCGTGATTCCGAAAGGCCAGTATGGCGGCGGGACGGTCATGCTCTGGGACCGTGGAACCTGGGTACCCGAAGGTGACGCCGGGAAGAGTTATGGACTGGGGAAGCTCGTCTTTCGCCTTGCCGGCGAGCGGCTCAAAGGCCGCTGGGCCTTGATCCGCATGGGAGGGAAGGCAGGCCAAAACGGCAAGAACTGGCTGCTCAAGAAGCTCGACGACGAGGAGGCCCGGTCAGCAGGCGACGTTGACGTTCTGAAGAACGTGACAAGTGTCGCTACCGGGCGGACCATGGACGAGATCGCCGGCAACAAGCAGGTGAAACCGGCTCGCGTCAGCAAGAGCGCAAAGCCGGGAACATCGTCCGGGTCCGGCAGACCAGACACGCTCATTCGCAAACATGACGCTGTCCTCAAGATCGAACCATCACGACTGCGTGGGGCAAGGCGGTCGCCAATGCCGGCCAGGGTTGCCCCCGAGCTTCCGCTCCTTGTGGATCAGCTTCCCGACGATGCGGGATGGCTGTACGAGTTGAAGCTCGACGGCTACCGGATGATCTGTGTTGTTCGAGAGGGTGCGGCGTCGCTCTTCACGCGTCGCTGGAACGACTGGACGGACCGGTTTCCGACCATCTGTCGTGCCGTGGAAGGACTCGGGCTGGAGAACGTGATTCTCGATGGCGAGGTCGCCGCAATCCGGAAGGATGGGACAACCGACTTCCAGGCACTTCAGAACCTGTTGAAACGCGGGGACGATCAGCAGGTCGTCTACTTCGTATTCGACTTGCTGCACTATCGCGGCCACGACCTCCGAAAAGTTCCTCTGCTTGAGAGGAAGAAGTTGCTCTCGCGAATCCTCAGCAAAAAGCATCGTTCCGAGACCATCCGGTATAACGATCATATTGCCGAAGAGGGTAATCAGGTCTTTTCGAGCGCCTGCCGGCATGGCCTGGAAGGGATCGTCGCCAAGCGAGCCGACAGCCATTATGTCGAGCGGCGGACAGCGGATTGGGTGAAGATCAAGTGTCTGAAACGCCAGGAATTCGTCATCGGCGGCTGGACGGAACCGGCTGGCTCACGAACCTCCCTGGGCGCTTTACTTGTCGGTTACTATTGTGGGCCCTCCGAGCTTGTCTACTGCGGGCGGGTGGGAACCGGCTTCTCCCAGCAGTCGCTTCGAAGTCTGCACAAGGCACTTCAAGGACAGGAACGGAACCAATCACCATTTCGTGAACCTCCATCCGGCATCGCGGCGCACGGAGTCATCCACTGGGCCGCACCCGAGCTGGTTGCCGAGGTGAGGTTTGCCGCCTGGACGGCAGATGGGATTCTCCGTCATGCCTCCTTTGAAGGTCTCCGTGAGGATAAAGAGCCTCAGGAAATCACGCTCGAACTACCGGTCGCGCGTGCTGGTTCCGGAGCGGAGACTGGATCAGACGATTCGCGTTCACGTAAGCAGATCTCGACGGCCAGCCGGGGTGCCAGGGAAGATTCACGGCGGAAACCGACGGACGTGTTTGCCGGCGTCCGGCTGACCCATCCCGATCGGATTCTGTTCCCGGATGAAAGGATCACGAAGCGCGACGTTGCCGCTTATTACGCCTCCATCGCGCCCTTCATCTTGCCGCACATCGTGGGCCGGCCGCTGTCATTGGTGCGCTGTCCGAACGGGACGACGAAAGCCTGTTTCTTCCAGAGGCACCTGGGGATCTCGATGCCTCGATCCGTGCGTGGGATCGAGGTCAAGGAAAAAGCGGGGAGCGTCGCATACCTGGTGATCGACGATCTGGCCGGGTTGATCTCGCTCGTCCAGCTTGGCGTTCTGGAAATCCATCCCTGGGGAAGCCGTGAGGATCGACTCGACAGCCCGGACCGGCTGATCATCGATATTGATCCTGGCGAGGGGGTCCACTGGAACGATGTTGTGCGAGCAGCTCGCCAGGTCAAGCAGCGGCTCGAGCACCTGGGACTCGAGAGCTTCTTGCGAACGACGGGCGGCAAGGGCCTGCATGTTGTTGTGCCCATCGTTCGCCGAGGCTCGTGGGACGATCTGAAGAGCTTCGCAAAAACCTTCGCGGATTCGCTCGTTCGCGAGCATCCGTATCGATACGTTGCTCAGCCGAGCAAGGCGAAGCGGACCGGCAGAATCTACATCGATTACCTGAGAAACGAACAAGGCGCGACAGCCGTCGCGTCGTATTCCACGCGGGCTCGGCAGGGTGCGACCGTCGCCACCCCGATTTCCTGGGATGAGCTTTCGGACTCCTTGACCCCGGCGCACTTCAATACGCAGACCGTGCCCGAGCGGCTCGGGAAGATGAAGGATGATCCGTGGCCGGGTTTTTTCGAGCTCCGCCAATCCCTATCGAAGGAGATGCGCCGACAGCTCAAAAGAATGTGAATCCTTCACCAGAACAATTGTTGTCCGAGGATCACCTGCCCTTTCACTTCTTCTCGATCACCTGAGAGGCTCCCGAGGTGGACACGGTATTCTTTGCCGGACTGCCATGAAGGCTGAGTTGCGAGGCGCCGGAGAGTTCGCCGGAGACGCTCTGATTGGCCAGGACGGCAGCGTTTGAAGCGCCGCTGATCGAGAGCTGGACTTCAGCCACCTGTAACGCTTGGGCGTTGACCTCACTCGCACCGAAGCCTCGACTTTCAGTGACGCCGCGGAACCCGAGAGGACGACGTGAGAGGCGCCCGCCGCGCTTGCGACGGCTTGCGACGAATCGAGTCCTTCGACGGAAACCTGTGCCGCGCCGCTGGCATCGGCGGTAAAGCGACCCACCTTCACGGCGCCCTTCACCTTGACGGTCGCCGCGCCGGACGCCTCGACTCCATCGAGTTCGCCTGCAACCACCTCGGCCAGAAGCGGCAGTTTCGGGCTGATACTGGAGCCGTCCTTGAGCCGAAGTATCAACGTGCCGTCGCGGACGAGGGATTCGACGAGCGGCACAAGGTTGTCGTCACCACTGATCTTCACGCCGGGCTTCGCCCCCGAAGTGACCGAGACGATCACTTGAAGCGCACTGCCCGCTTCGAGCGCGTGAAACGCGTCCAGAGTGCGAGCCTCCTCTTTGGAAACACCGCTGCCCGCGATTGCTGGCGGTCCAATCAAGATACTTCTGCCACAACCGGCGGAAACTGCTATGGCAAGCAAAACGATCCCGGCACTCAAACGCATGATGGTAACCTCGTTTCCATTGTTGAAAGGCCGGTTCCCATAGTCCGGCTTCATGATCTACTGTAATTCGCACTGAGCGGCGGAATCTTGCCTGGAAGGGGGGACACTTGGGGGCGGACCGCAATTCCGATTGACTTGGACTGGTGGCTTGGCTCGTCAGCCCGAGGCTAATCATAAAGCGGATTTTAGGAGGATTGCTTTCCGGTCTCGAATGCCTTGCTGTTACCTTTGGCGGATCCAGGAAGATCTCCCGAGGCCCGCTGAAAGCCGCCTGGCTGGCGGGGCTCGGAAGCAAGGTGACTTGCATGGTAGCCCAGCTAAAAAGTCAGGAGCCAATTGCTTGCAATTGAGGGTGGCCACGACTTGCCCACATCGCCCGAGACGGAGCGGACCGGGGGAGCCCTTCGGGAGAACAAGAACAGAGCGCGGGCCGACTCGATGATCTGGTCTATGAACCGTGGCGACGTGAAGTTTCAAATCTCCGCGGGGGCAGGGAGGGCATGGTCCCCTTCACTCCGTCGGAATAGCTCGTCGCTGACGATCGATACCGGCTCAGTGGGCATGAACGACCATCTGTCGCCAAGACTTATCGGGCGGCGGGCCCCGAGCCTGTGGCCCGACCGCGGTGAACCCAATTATTTTTGCTTTTGCTATGGGAGACGTCACCATGAAGCGATTGATTTATGCTGCCGGTCTGATGATCGGGACGGCCGTCCTGAACCAGTTCGTGCTTGCGCAGCCTCCCGGGCAGCCGGGGCCGGGAGGCCCGCCGAACCCGCTGCTCCAGGCGTTTGATGCCGACCGTGATGGCACGCTCTCGGCGGCCGAGATCGATGCGGCGGCCGCGAAGCTTCGCGAGCGCGACGCCAACAAGGACGGCAAGCTGACGGCCGACGAATTGCCGCGGGGCCCGCGGGGTCGCGGCGGTTTCGGTCCTGGCCGGGGTCCGGGGTCGATGGAGGGGGCAAGCAACCCGGGCAAGCCGCCTCTGCCCAAGGACGATGGCGAGAAGCGGGTTCTAGCCGCCCTCGAACAGGCCCGAGGGGGTGAGCGATTCGCCAACGTCTCGACGGCTGACGGCCGGCTCCTCCGGCAGCTCACCGAATCGGTCAACGCCAAGCGGGTGGTCGAGCTGGGCACGTCGACGGGCGAGTCGGGACTCTGGTTCTCGATGGCTCTGCGCAAGACCGGCGGCAAGCTCTTCACACACGACATTGACCCGGGCCGGATTGCCGTTGCTCGCGAGAACTTCAAGCGAGGCGGCGTCGACGACATCGTTGTGATTACCGAGGGCGACGCCCACGAGACGGCGCTGCGGAACAAGGACCCGATCGACATCCTCTTCATCGACGCCGAGAAGGAAGGTTACGACGCCTACCTCAGGGAACTCCTGCCCTACGTCCGTCCCGGCGGACTGATCATCGCCCACAACATGCGGATGCCGGATCCGAATCCGCAGTACATCAAGGCAATCACCACTAGTCCTGGCCTGGACACGTCATTCGTGCTCATGGACGGCGCCGGGGTCGGGATCACGCTCAAGAAACGCTGAGGCGGGGCGGGTGGTGGTTTCAACGACGTGCACACGCCCCGGTTGCCGTGGGTTCCGATCGTGAGCCCGCGGCGACCGAGCGATCAGTCCTCGGAGGGGGAGAACACGATGGTTTTGGCGACAGTAACAGCCCCGCGCGCGAGGCGTCGCGGGAGGGTCCGCGGTTCGGCCTGGCGACGGCGACTTTCGTGGTCGTCTCAAGCATGATCGGCACAGGTGTGCTGACCACGTCGGGGTTCACGGTCTACTTCGTCGGCAGCAACCAGTTGATGCTCATCCTCTGGGTGGTCGGCGGGGTCCTCGCTCTGTGCGGGGCGCTGACGCTGTGTGAGCTGTCGGCTGCGCTGCCCCGCTCGGGGGGCGATTATGTATTTCTCTCCGAAGCGTACGGACCGCTGGCGGCGTTCCTATCGGGGTGGGTCTCGTTCCTGATCGGCTTCGGCGGGCCGATCGCGGCGTCGGCGTCAGCCGCGGCGAAGTATCTGTTGGCTCCCCTGCGGTTAGGCGACGCCTCGGCCGGGGTCGCTCAGCCGGCGGCCGCCTCGGTGGCGATCATCGTGCTTGCGGTGATCCACTGCCGGGGTCGCGGATCGACGATCCGGGCGCAGGTCGGCATGACCGCTCTGAAGATTGGCATCCTCTCCGTGCTGGCGGTCGCCGGCCTGGCGGCCGGCTGGGGCCGGTGGGAGAACTTCGCCGACCGCCCACCGCTGAGCTCGGGTCTAATCATCACCATGGCCTCGTCGCTGGTTTACATCTCGTATGCTTACACTGGCTGGAATGCCGCGTCATACCTTGCGGGAGAGATCGACCGGCCGCAGGAGAAAATGCCCCGGGCGATCCTGCTAGGAACGGGCCTGGTGCTGGCCCTTTACCTGGCCTTGAACACGTCTTATGCCCTGGCCCTGTCGGCAGCCGACATCCGGGCGATCGTCGGCACGCCAGAGAACGTCAACGCGATCGCGCCGATTGCGCAGATCGCCGTCGATCGGCTCTACGGCCATCGCATCGCCGACCCGCTGTCGGCGGCTATCGGGGTGACGCTGCTGGCCTCGGTGAGCGCTTACATCCTGACCGGCCCCCGGGTCGCCTACGCGATGGCCCGCGCCGGCCAGTTCCCGGAGGCTGCCGGCCGGCTCTCGTCCCGGGGCGCCCCGCGATCGCGACGGCCTTGCAGGTCTGCTGGTCGCTCGTCTTGCTCTGGACCGCCTCGTTCGAACGCATTCTGCTTTACTCGGGCGTCGGTCTGTCCGTTTTCTCGATGTTGACTGTCAGCGCCATCTATGTGCTTCGCTGGCGTCAGCCCGATCTTCCGCGACCGTTCCGGACACCCGGCTATCCAATCGTGCCGGCTGTCTACCTTGCCGGAACTGGTCTGCTTACCGCGGCCGTCATCTACGAGCGGCCGGTCGTCTCGTCGATCTCTCTCCTAAGCATCGTCTTGGGGGTGCCCGTCTACTATCTCCGAAGACCACACCGCACGTGAGCGAGCGCACTCGCGCGAGTCTAACCGGTCGCATCGCCACTCCTGCAATTCGAAGAAACACCATGAGGCATCAAGCGTGTTCGTCCGTCTATGGCCCCGTCAGCCACGCCATCGGGCCGACCGTTGCCGATGCCTGGATTCAGGTGCCCACCATGCAAAAATCGGGTCGTGCTTGACCTTGCAGATAACATAAGTGTGTTCCGGATTGGGGTGTCTGACCGGTATGTAGCTTTCCGGGTCTCAGGACAGAGTGAGTTACTCATGATGAATCGACGTGAATGGTTACGTACCGGCCTCGGTGCAGCCGGAACGTTGGTGCTTTCGGGTACGGCACGAGGCGACGGGCCCGTGGACGACTCCGACCCTGCCCCTTTGATCGGTCGGATGGGGCCGATCATGGCCAAGGTTCCGATCACGGTTGTCGGGCTCGCGGCCGACCTTCACGTGATCCAGGGACCGGGCGGCAACGTGGCCGTGCTTGATGGGCCGGACGGGCTGGTCGTCGTCGATTCCGGCGTTCCCATCCGCGCGAATGACGTCTTCGAGACGGTCAAGAAAGTCGGCGGTAAACCGGTTTCGCGATTGATCAATACCCATTGGCATTTCGATCACGCGGGAGGCAACGAAGTCTTTGGCCGGGCGGGGGCGACGATTCTGGCGACCGAGGCCACACGGAAGCGGCTTGCGACCGACCAGTACACCGAGGTCTTCAAGATGACCACCCCGGCTTCGCCTCCCGGTGCGCTGCCCGCCTTGACATTCGACGAGGCTGAGCTCCACATCGGCTCCGAGACCATCCACCTGATCTCCGTACCCCCGGCACACACCGATGGCGACCTGATCGTTCATATCCCCTCCCACGACGTGATCCACTCGGGCGACCTCTTCAGCAATGGTTTTTATCCGAATATCGACGCCTCGAGTCTCGGGTGGATCGGCGGCATGATCGCTGGCGCTGACCGCCTACTCAAGCTCGCCGGTCCAAAGACGCGGATCATCCCCGGCCACGGCCCGCTCGCCACGCCGGCCGACCTTGCCGCTTTCCGCAAGATGCTCGTGACCGTTCAGGACCGGCTCGCGCCGCTGCTTGACGGCGGGAAGACCCTCAGGGAGGCGATCGATGCCCGTCCTACGGCCGACCTCGACGCCACGTGGGGCAAGGGCTTCTTTACCGGAGGCATGTTCACGCGAGTCGCCTACGACGGGCTGGCAAAGCACCGCGCGAAGGGCAGCGAAATAATCGGTTTGGAAGCGGGTAGATTCGGGGGCGGAGAAGTCCTGGCATTCCAGGGGGAGTTGCGGTTCCAACCGGACCGATGATGAGGGCGGAGTCGGCCGGAGATTCATGGCCCCGGCCGCGACACCTGTCCTGGCAGACCGATGGAGATGACCTCGTCAGGGACGGTGCGGTTCGTTGGCGATCGTGCCGAACAGCTTCCGCATCCCGATCCGCAGCCAGATGCCTGCTTGCGGATCACGGCACTCCAGGCCAGATGAGCCAGGTAGCCCGCGGCCGCGAGGACGATGCCCAGGGCAGCGAGGTCTTGCCAGCCGAGTTCCATGCGCGGCTCTCCTCTAAAGGTTCAGCCACATCCCTGCCTGATAGGTGATGAATGCTCCGAGATAGGCCAGGACGGTCATGTAGCAGAAAGTGAATGCAGGCCAGGTCCACGTTCCGGTCTCGCGGCCGATGACCGCCAGGGTCGAGACGCACTGGGCACAGAGTGCGAAGAAGACCATGATCGACAGGGCGACGGGAATGTCGAAGAGCGGCCGGCCGGTGTCGGGCCAGGCCGCCGACTGGAGCGCAGCGCCCAGTTTTTGCGTTCCTTCGGGCTCGTCCACTTCCTTACCGACATCGAAGATGACACCCAGCGTGGCGACCACAACCTCGCGGGCAGGAAACGAGGCGATGACGCCGCTGCCGATCCGCCAATCCCAGCCCAGCGGCCTGACTGCCGGCTCGATGAGCCGGCCGACGCGGCCCAGCAGGCTCTGACGCTTTTGGGCTCCCTCGATGCGGTTCGCGATGTCGGCCAGGCTCGTATTCGCGGCTTCTTCCCGTGTCGTGTCGCCCGTGGCCCGAGCGTCGTCCCGAACTGCCTCTTGCCGCTGCCGTTCGGCGATCAGAGGGGCAAGCTCACCGGGCGAGATCCGGGGATAATAGAGCGCTCCCCACATCACGATGGACACGGCGAAGATGATCGTGCCGGCGTTGTGCAGGAAATCCCAGCCGCGGTCGAACATCCGGTGCAGTACCACCCGTGGTGAGGGCCACTTGTACGCGGGCATCTCCATCAAGAACGGCGGAGCCGACCCGCGAAGCAAGGTCCGCTTGAGCAACAACGCCACGCCGGCCCCGATCACGATTCCCAGGGCGTACATCGCGAAGAGCACCAGGCCCTGGAGCCCGAGCAGCCCACCGAAAAACTTTCGATCCGGGATGAACGCCGCAATCATTAGTGTGTAGACCGGCAGGCGGGCGCTACAGCTCATGAGCGGGGCAATCAGGATTGTCGTCAGGCGGTCCCGCCGGTTCTCGATGACCCGGGTGGCCATGACCGCCGGGATTGCACAGGCGAAGGACGAGAGCAAGGGTATGAACGACTTCCCGCTGAGCCCGACCCGGACCATCAGCCGGTCCATCAGGTAGGCGGCTCGGGCCAGGTAGCCGCATTCTTCCAGGCTGGTTAGGATCAGGAAAAGGATGAAGATTTGGGGCAGGAAGATCACCACCGCGCCGATGCCCCCGAGAATGCCATCCACCAGCAGGCTACGGAGCGGGCCATCGGGCAGGCTGGCCTGGATGTGCCCGGAAAGCCATGTCATCGCGGATTCGATGCCCTCCATGGGCAACTTCGCCCACGAGAACACCGCGCTGAACATGAGCAGCATCACGACAGCGAGGACCACCATGCCCCAGACGCGATGTGTGAGAACCGCGTCCAGCCGGTCGCCCCACGTGTCGACGAGCTCGATCGGGTGGTCCACGACGCCATCGACCACGCGGGAGACCCAGCCGTAGCGGGCCATTGTCTCGACGGCCGGAACGGGGCAGCCAGCCTGACCGAGCCGCTCGCGAGCGGCCTTCAGTTCCTGCCCGACCGCGAGCTGTTCGCCGTTGCTGGAAATGCGATCTTCGAGGTAACTCCCCGTGTCGAGCAGGAGCCGCTCCACGAGATAGCGGGGCAAAGGGCGCGAAGACGCCTCGCCATTGCTTTTGGCGAGGAATGACTGGAGGCGGTCGACCTCATCGCGAAAGGCTTGCGGAAATGGGCTATCCGGGATCGTGCCCGGTTTCAGACCGGCCTCGGCGAGCGCGGCCTTCAACTCGTCGATGCCCAGCCCTCGGTGGGCCTGGATCGACACCACGGGAACGCCGAGTTGCCGGCTCAGCCGCTCGGTGTCGATGTTTAATCCTTGGTCGTGGGCCACGTCGATCATCGACAGCGCAATGACGACCGGCCGGCCCAGCTCGAGGACCTGGCTGAGCAGGTAAAGGTTGCGTTCCAGGTTGTTGGCCGCGACCACGCACAGCACGACGTCGGGAGCAGGCACATCAGCGACTCGGCCCAGCAAGACATCGACGGCGACCATCTCGTCGGGAGAACGGGGCGCCAGGCTGTAGGTTCCAGGCAAATCGACGAGAATCCAACGCCGGCCGGAGTGAACGAGCTCTCCTAGCGTTTTTTCAACCGTCACGCCCGGATAATTGCCAACCCGCTGCTGCACGCCGGAAAGCGCGCCGAACAATGTCGATTTGCCCGTGTTCGGGTTGCCGATCAGGGCAATCGTCCAGGTGCTGCGATCTGTGGCGGGCGGCATCATGGAACCGGAGTGATAGACGGGTCGGCTTGCCGCTCATCCTGGCCAGTGGAGCCAGTTACGAAGCCACGGCATTGAGGCGAACCATTACGTGTGCACAATCATCCATGCGAAAGCCCAGCCGTTGCCCTTGAAGTCGGATAATGCACGGGCTTCCCGGTCGGATCATCTGGATGCGGGCACCGTCGTAAAGACCCATCTCCCGCAGGCGATGGACCATCTCGCATGTGCCCAGTACGTCACCAACGCACCCCCCCTCGCCTGCTCGAAGTCGGCAAAGGGGAATCAGATCGATCTGGGTATCTTTTGCTGCTACCTGACCCAATGCCTTCATGCGTGGGCCTCTATCTCATTTGACAAGGCCGATTTGCTGAGGTCTGGCTGCTTTAGTGGGTATCGGCAAACCACATACCGGAGATCAATTGAGACTGAATCTCAATAGCAATTATAGGATCTGCCGTCAAATTGTACAATGATTTTCTTTCGAGGATTTATCCGGATGGTTTGGCGTAGACTTTTGATGGCGCCGGGTACTGCCGGAGCAGCTTTCCCGTATAAAGACAATGGTGGATGGATCGAGGGTGGAAACCGGCTACCGAGTCAGAAAACCTTTCCCATGAGTGTCGATCGAGTTCTGGTCACCGGCGTGACAGGTTACATTGGGGGCCGATTGGTACCGCAGCTCCTTCGCAAGGGATACGCTGTGCGCTGCCTGGTGCGCGATGCTAATCGCCTGCGAGGCCGAGAGTGGGAAGGTCAGGTTGAGATTGTAGTCGGCGATGTCCTGGACGGGGCATCGCTCGTTCCGGCGCTTGCGGGTTGCCGGGCTGCTTACTACCTGGTGCACTCGATGGCGGGTGGGACGGGTTCGTTTCGCGTTCGGGATCTTCAGGCCGCTCAGAACTTCGCAGCCGCAGCCGAGGCGGCGGGGCTGGAGCGGATCATCTACCTGGGCGGCCTGGGCCGGCGCGATGCGCAGCCTTCGAAGCACCTGTCGAGCCGTCATGAAGTCGGAGAGATTCTCAGGGCCGGCCGTGTGCCGACGACCGAGTTGCGGGCGGCCATGATCATCGGGTCGGGAAGTGCCTCTTTTGAAATGCTCCGCTCTCTGGTCAAACGGCTTCCAGTCATGGTTTGCCCGCGCTGGGTTTCCAACCGCACTCAACCGATATCGATTCGCAGCGTGCTGGCTTATCTGGTTGGGTGCCTCGAAACGCCAGCCACGGCCGGGCAGGTCTTCGATATCGGTGGGCCGGACGTACTGACTTACAAAGAAATGATGGAGCGGTTCGCCGCGATTCTAGGCCGGAGGCGGTGGATATTGGTCGTTCCCGTGCTGACCCCGCGCCTCTCGGCCTACTGGGCGAACCTGGTCACGCCGGTACCCGCGTCGATCGCCTTTCCGCTCATCGAAGGTCTGAGATCCGAGACCATTTGCGAGGACGATCGCATCAACAGCTTGGTGCCTGTCGAGCCGATCGGCTTCGACACCGCGGTGAAACTTGCCCTGGAAAAGACCCGCCAGCATGAGGTGGCAACGCGCTGGACCAACGCGAGCATACCAGGCCAGGTTCGGGCCCGCGCCGCGTTCAATCCCGCCGATTTTCCGATCCATGATCGGCAGACAGTGACAAGCAGTTGTCCATCGGCGATGCTGTTCGACCAGGTTCAGCGAGTCGGCGGCGACCGCGGCTGGTACTATGCCGACGTACTCTGGAAGGTCCGCGGCTGGATGGACCGAGTTATCGGCGGGGTCGGGCTGCGTCGAGGCCGGCGCGATCCCGTGAATGTCTTTATGGGCGAGGCGATTGATTTCTGGCGTGTCGAGGACATGATTCCTGGTGAGCGTCTATTGCTTCACGCCGAGATGAGGGTTCCCGGCGACGCCTGGTTGGAATTCCGGGTCTGTCCGCTTGACGGTGGCAGCCGTTCCCAGCTTATCCAGACCGCCTTTTTCCGCCCGATACCTTTCTGGGGCCGACTCTACTGGAACGTCCTCTATCCCATCCACCGCCTCATCTTCCGGGGCATGGCACGAAAAATGGCGGAGGCGGCCGAACTGGCGATGACGGACTGATACAGTCGACGCCCCCCATCTCACAGTCATTTGCCGCGTGTATACCATGGAAACCCCTCGTTGCCTGTGTGATTTACATGGTCCGTTCACTGGCGGTTCTGGCTCGCCCGTTTTCCCTCAGCGCAGACAGGCTGCGTCCTGATTTCGATCTTGTTCCCCGAGCCGAATGCTTGTTCATGGAACGTCGTCGCTCGCCTTCCCGCGCAGGACAACCGTGGCGGTTCGGGGCAGCTTGAAGTAAACTCGTTTTCATGTCGCTTCGAAACCGGCAAGTCCTTACTTCTGATTGAGGAGGATGCCCGTGGCCAATCAAATCGTCTGGGTGGATATTCCTGTACTGGACCTGGACCGGGCCGTCCGTTTCTACTCCGCCGTTCTGGGAGCCGAGGTTCAAAAGCAAGAATATCCGGGCATGACCATCGCGCTCTTGCCCGACGCCAACACCCACGGCGCGGTCAGTGGCTGCCTTTTCACGAGGGAAGACGAGATGCCTTCCGACCGCGGCATGCTCGTCTACCTGAACGCGGAGGGCCGTCTCGACGAGGCCGTTTCCGCGGTCGAATCCAATGGTGGCAAGGTGCTCCAGCCCAAGCACCAGATCGGCCCGCATGGCTTCCGGGCGGTGGTCCTCGACAGCGAGGGCAATCGGGTGGCGCTGCATTCGAGATAAGTGGCGGAATGCCATGACGATCGCTGCTTCCAGGTGCATCATCATTGTAATGTGCGCCGCTCCGTTGTCCCTCGCAACGACCTGGGCCGACGAGCCGGATCGAAAGTTCGAGGGTCCCTATCACATCAAGATCACGCCGCATGAGCGAGTACACGCGACGGTCACCTCGACGTACCGATTTCCCGATCTCGACGCCCGCGAGTGGTGGGCGGCGTTTGCGTGGCCGCCCGAATTCGACGGCCAGCCGAGCGCCCGGGTGCAGGTCCGCGTGGCCGAAGCGCCGTTCGCGGAGAGCAACCAGATCATCGACGAGAGCGGCTTACGCCAGCCGATCGTGGTCTTGCACTGGTTGCCAGGTGTTAACGACGCGAACCATAGCTTCAGGGCCGAGGCCGAGTATGAGGTGACAATCACACGTCGAACGCTTGAGTCTGGAGATCCGAGCGCGCCGGTGCGCAGGTTGACGCCGGCCGAGCGGTCGGTATACCTGGCCGCAACGACCCATTTCGATTTTTCCAGCTCGAAGTTCCAGGGGTGGCTGCGCAAGCAGGAATTGCGGCGCAAGCCTGGCGAACGCGATCTCGACTTTGCCCATAGGGCGCTGGCAACGCTGGTGAAAACCCACACGTACCGGCTCGAGGCCAATTCCAAGCGGTCGGCATCCGCTGTATGCGCTTTGGGATGGTCCGACTGCGGCGGGCTTGCAACGATCTATGTCAGCATATTGCGAGCCAACGGTATTCCCGCGAGGTGCCTGACTGGAAGATCTGTTAAACCAAATACACCGCACGTGAAGATGGATTTCTACGCGGAGGGCGTGGGCTGGGTTCCTGCCGATCCGGCCGTGGCCATCGGGTCGCATCGGGCGGACGCCGGGTTTGGCCGCGAGCATTTCGACATGGTGATCGCCCACTTCGACGTGATCCGGCTCGAGGGCAAATACCACTGGCTGCAAGGCATCCCGATCCTCAAGGTCACTAGCCTGGACGGGAGTGGTGGAAAGATCAGTTCAGCATATGCGATGGAGGCCGAGGTCATGCAATTGGACAACGCGACGACGGCCGGTTCCTCGGGCAACGGAGTCGAACAGCAAGCCCCGGCGACGGGGCGTCCCCGCAAGCGGCGCTGAGGTTGAGCCGGATCACTTGGCGGAGGGCAAAACCAGGCGAAGCTCCGGGGTTTTCCCCTTGGTGAGCGTAAGCGGCTGTGTCACGGTCTGACCTCCGGCCTCCGCGGTGATGCGATAGGCTCCGCGAAAACCCCGGAACGAAAACTGGCCCGAGGGGTCGGTCGTACCGGCCAGGCGGGTCGTCCACTCCTCGTGGATCAGATGCTTGATCTTCTCGTACACGGGCTTGGGGGTCATATCCGCGCGGAGCATTCCGCCGCCTTTCCGCCAGGAATACCGGTCGCTCAGGTCCCACCAGGTGATCGCTCGGACGTACGGTTGCGCAAAAACAGACCCTGAAAAACTTGTCTGCGTAATCGGCCTGTGCGGCCTCGTCCCAGGGTCCTTTGAGATGTGATCCGGTGATGGGCTCGCCGCTAGAGGCCGGGGTGAACTCGGTAATGTGCAGCTCCTTGCCAAGCGTGGCGTAGCGATCGAGGATCGTCCGCACCCGATCGAGCGGGAACCGCATGGACTGCGGCTCGTGTGCCTGGATGCCGATGCCGTCAAATGGGACGCCGTCATGGATCGCCCGGGCGAGCAGCCGGAAGAACGCCGGAGCACCGTCGTCCAGCACGTGGTAATCATTGACGATCAAATAGGCGTCGGGATCGACCGAGCGGGCCCAGCGGTAGGGGTCATCAATCTTGGGCAGGGGCTGATGCGAGGGCTCATTCACGACCTCGTAGAAGCCGATCTTACCGTGATAGCGGCTCATGATGGCTCGCACCCGCTCCTGCTGCGTCGAGGGGTCGGGCTGGCCGGACGACCAGAAGGGAATACCCCCCTCATCACCCCACAAGAGCGGATGTCCCTTCATTCGAATACCATGTTCGAGGCACCAGGCGACGATTTTATCGGTGTCCGCATAGCGGGGCCGCCCGCGCTCGGTCTCGTACCAGCGCCAGTAGAGGCCGACCGTAGCGTAGTTGAAGAGTTCCGCGAACCGCCGTTTGTACGCGGCATTTTGCTCTGCGTTTCTCGGCTGGTCGAAGCCGTAGATGTTGCAGCCGAAGAGGAACTCACGCCCGGTCTGGGTGACAGCGACCTTGGCCCCTCCTACGGGCTGGCCGGCGGCATCAACGACCCGGACAATCGCGTCGGACTTACGGTTCCGGTCGATCGCCGGACCGGTGGCCGCGACGACTGCACTCTCTCGCCGAGCCGCGTCTTGAGGATCTTCCTCGCCGACGAGCGCAATCGGCGCCGCCGAGCCTGGCGGCGCACTGATCGCGATTCTCTCAAGGTAGAGGTTGCGATCTTCCGTGCCCACTCTGGCATCGTTGAGAAAAGCAGCGGCCACCTCGTGAGACCCCGCAGTAAGATCCACGGTAAATCGATAATCCGCCGGACGAGATCGATCGACCGACACGAACTTGACCTCAAGCTCATCGACGAGCAAGGCCATCTCGGGCCAGGTTCCTCCCGCCGGGCTTCCCCAGGCACGAACGACCACCGTGTACTGACCTCCCTGAAGAATCTTCACCCGCTGGCCAACTCGTCCATCGCTCCAGAGATTCCAGCCTCCCTCGACCTTGCCCCCCACGGTTTTGATGCCGGCTTGCTGCGCCGGAATGACCAGCGTGTTCGAGGTTGTCGCAGCCATTGATGCGATGACGGCACCAGTGAGGAAGAAAGCGGCGCATTCGGCAGCGTGTATGCGGGGTCTGATAGCGAGGTACATGGTGGGGTTCCTACTTGGCGAGGCAAGCGGCCTCGCCGGTGCAAAATGGAGGGGGGGGAGGTTGGAGATTGCGGTTCCCATTCTCGACGCTTGACCATAGGATGAGGAACGAGGAGATCCAACCCATGGCAACAGTCAACGTCGCTGATGACATCTTACGAGATTGTGCCCGCGCTTTGCGTCCGGTAGCCGACTATCAACTCGAACCAGCGCTCGATCGCCGTCTGCGTGACCTGGGCGAGCGGAAAGAGTTTCTTACCGTCGAAGAGCATGCCGAGTTGATTGATCTCGTCGCTTTCTCCCGAAAGCGTTCTATCGAGATGCTTGGTGCTCGACTTGCTCTGCAGAGGCTCAACGAGATAGCCCCCCAAGTGGTATCTGGTCGGTGAGCGCGATCTCAGAGGTTCTTCGATCTTTCGTGACTTCCCGCGCAAAAGGGCGTTGTGAGTATTGCCTTTTGCCGACCGAGGGACAGGTGGCGCGGTTTCCAGTAGACCACATACGACCGCGAACGGTCGGGGGCTCGACGGAGCCAGAGAACCTCGCGCTGGCCTGCCCGCACTGCAATGCCTACAAGTGGAGTCACACACAGGGTACTGATGACGAAACGGGAACCGTGGTTCCGTTGTTTCACCCTCGGCGACACAGATGGCCGGGCCACTTTGCCTGGGCCGACGATCCCGCGTTTCACATCCTCGGTTTGGATCCGATTGGGGCCGAGCGACGGTCGCTTGCCTTCAGATGAATCATCCTGATTTGATTGTCGCCCGGCGTCTTCTGGCTGCGTTGAGAATGTTTGGCATCGTCCCAAAACCCTCCTCTCTTGCGTTGACGAACTGACAGGCCGGCGCAACATACCAACCCGAAGCGTCAGCGAGGGGTTACCCATTTCCCCGCATGGATTTGTTGTGTCGACCCTCGCTGACGCTTCGGGCTAGTATGAACGGCCCGCCAAGTGTCAAGCGAGACAAGTCCACGTTGACCCCACTTTGGGACGATGCCGAAAGTTTCCACCGGCAACGGATCCAACTTGACCCGCGTCGAATCCAGAAACAGCCTTCGCTCAAAAGATTGTCCGGCAACCGAGCTGTTCAGGCTGATTGTCTGTGTATATCTCCCACGCTGGCATTACCCTTTCTGAAAAACAAACGCTGCCCGAAGCCAGACCGCCGCAGGGTCGGCTACGCTTCAGATCTGTGAATACTCGGTGGGCTTGAGAATCAGGTTGGTGATGCCGCAGAGGATTGCCTTGTCGGAGTATTCGGGCATCTTGCTGAGCCTCTTCCAATCGGGGTCGGAGCCGAACTTGGCCCAGTTGGCCTTGAGCTGGTCCGCGCTCTCGAAGGCGAGCATATAGGTCAGGTTGGGCATCTTTGCAGCCGACGAGCGATTCCCCGAAGAAAACCGGGTGTAGCCCGGAGCGACGGAAGATGGCGATCTCGCCCGCATCATTGAACATCTCGATCTTCTTCTGGCCGGTCTTCACGCTGGGGCTCTCGTAGGTCCGAAGCTGGACGACGCGTCCGGAGTTGCTCACGGGCGTGTCCAGCGTGGGCATGCCTTTGAAGGCCAAGAGCAGAGAACTTTCGACACGCTGGAATGCGGGCTTATCGGCCGGTGCGTTCAGGAACTCTGCACCCTTGCTGAGGTACTCGGCATCCGCCAGCAATTTCTGGGTACTGGTCAACAGCGAGTCCGTCGAGCGATGCCTCAGCAGCACGTAAATCGGGCTCAAATCCTTTTCCGAGTGAAAAACACCAACGGGCGAGATGCCGATACGGTTGAGAGCCGGGATGGCCGCATCGCGAAAGAATGCGTCGAACCCCTGCTTCTGCGGCTCGTTGTCGATCACATAGCGGCGCAGTTCATAGAGATCGCGTTGGGCGTTTGATGAGTCTTGCGTCTCTGAACCGGCCGCGTTGAGGCCGCCCAATGTTGCCATGCCCAGTCCACCCGCCGCGGCGATGAATTCACGTCGATTTGCCATGGTTGTTGCTCCTTTCCCGCTAATGTCACATTGGAAAGACGGCGAAGCAAGAGGTCAGCGAGTGACGAGTGGTCAGTGGTCGAGCGTCTGCCACGGTCGTTGACCGCGACGCGGGCTCGACCTAGAATGCCCGCTTGAGTCCAGGAGGGTCTTCGAATCTTCAGGCGGAGTGCTCCAATCCATGATCATCGCTCATTCGATTGCGGAATTCCCCATTCCGCGTTCCGCATTCCGCATTGCTCGTTCAATCGCGGCCCTCGTCATGCCGGTCACGCTGTGCGGGTGGCTTGCCCAGGGGGCCTCGGCGCAGGGGCTGGCCGACATCTACAAGATTCGCGAGGGCGTTTTCGGCAGTCATGTCGAGTATCACAAGGTCACGATCATCAAAGGCAAAGAGGTGTTGCTTGCCGAGCTCAGTGGGCCCGGCAAGGTGACCTACTGGTATTTCACTGACGACACCAACGGCAAGCTATACCCGGGGCTGGTGCTCAAGGTGTTCTGGGACGACGAGCCGGTCCCGAGCATCGACGTACCGCTCGCGGATTTCTTCGGAGCGATCGGCGGCCACACGATCGACTACCAGTCCGCGCCCCTGAAGATTGAACACCTCTGCTACATGTGTTGCCTGCCAATGCCGTTCGCCCGCAAAGCCCGATTCGTGCTGGCCAACGACGGCGATTGTGACTATGCGCAGAGCGTGGCCTACGGAATCGACCACGAGACTGGCGCGGAGTATGCCCGGGAAAACAGCCGGCTCCATTGCGCGTGGCGGCGGAGCAACCCCGTGAAGGATGGCTTACACACGATCCTCGACGTCAAAGGCCGCGGCCACTACCTCGGCAATTTCCTCCAGGTCCACACACGGTTCGCCGGCTGGTGGGGAGAAGGCGATCTGATTCTCCAGCGTGACGGCAAAACGATCACGCACTCACCGGGTACGGAAGATGAGTACGGCGCTTGCTGGGAATTCGGCAAGACCTACTCCTACCTGGAAAGCGGCTACTTACAAAACGACAGGGGTAACCACCGGATGTACCGCTGGTACCTGGCCAACCCCGTGCGGTTTCAGCAGTCGCTCAAGATCGTGATCCAGAACCAACACGATAACGGCACACCGACGACCAGCGACGCCGACGACTACACAAGCGTTGCCTACTGGTACCAGGAAGACCCGCACTCGACGCCTCCGCTCCCACCGTTCGCCGAGCGGAGTGCCCCGAGCATGGCCGGTGCGGGCAAGCCGAAGTAGCCTCGCGACTTTACTGTTTGTCTGCATTGCCAAGGGAAACTACGACCTGTCTCGCGTGGCACTGGTCTCTTGAACGGTTTACCGCTCGTGAGAAAAAGGCCGAGGCCTGATATAATCGAGCCTTCACTTGGCAGAAGTATGGCCGCGACGTTTCTTGGATGGGCGCATGCGGAAGATCACGCTCAAGCACTCGTTGCCGGCTCGGCTCGAGAAGCAATTCACGGAGGACTTGAACGACTCGCAGCGACAGGCCGTCACTGCGCCAGACGGCTACAATCTGATTCTGGCCGGGCCAGGATCCGGTAAGACGCGCGTCATCACGTACCGCGTGGCCTACTTGATTGCTCGTGGTGTTCCGGCCGGGTCGATCTTGCTGGTCACGTTCACGCGCCGAGCGGCACGGGCGATGGAGCATCGGCTGGAACAACTCATCGGCAAGGACGCCGGCAAGGTCTGGGCGGGGACGTTCCACCATGTCGGTAACCGGTTGCTCCGGCGGCCGGCCAAGCTTCTCGGTTACCAGCCCAACTTCACAATCCTCGACAGCGAGGATCAACTTGACCTGATCAGGCTGGCCATGGACGACGCCGGGTTTAGTTCCGAGGGCAAGCTCGCCCAAACCTGCCCAGATCGAACATCTGATCAGCTTTGCCTTGAATACCAGGCAGCCGCTCGCCGACGTCGTCGCCGTCCAGGCACCTGAACTGGTCCAGTGGCTACCCAAGATCGTGAATGTCGCGGCCGCTTACAGCAGACGTAAGCAGGCGGCCAATTGCATGGATTATGATGACTTGTTGACGCAGTGGCTACGGCTTCTGCGTGAGTTTCCCGAGCAACTCGAGTCTCAATCGGGTATGTTCCGGCACATCCTGATCGATGAGATGCAAGACACCAACGCGCTTCAGGTCGAGATCGTGGAAACCCTGGCCGCAAGTGGTGCGGGCAACCTGACGGCCGTGGGGGATGACGCCCAGTCGATTTACCGATTTCGAGGTGCGAACTACGACAACATTCTGAAATTCTCCGAGCGGCATCCCGGATCCCGAAGCTTCCAACTGCACATCAACTATCGATCGACACCGCAGATTGTCGCCCTCACCGCGGCATCGATCCGGCACAATCGCACCGGGTTTCCCAAAGAATTGGTCTCCGCCCGAGGAGACGGGCTCTGCCCCGTTGTCGCGGCAACGGCCGATGTCTACGAGGAGGCGGATCTCGTCTGCCAGCAAATCCTCGAGGCCAGAGACAAGAATGTACCGCTAGGCCAGATGGCTGTGCTCTACCGCAACCACTATGACAGCGTGGTGCTTCAGGGTGAGCTGGTCACGCGCGGGATCCCCTACACGGTTCGGAGCGGCCTGCGTTTCTTTGAACAGGCTCACATCAAGGATGTGCTCGCTTTCTTGCGAGTTGTCCACAATCCTCGAGATGAGGCATCATGGCGGCGCGTGCTGCTGCTTTTACCTGGAATCGGCCCGGCCAAGGCGGCGGCCGTGTATCAGCGAGTCGGTGAGTCGGCCGATCCGCTCAAAGTGCTCGGAGCGGCCGAGACGATGGCGGCTGTCCCTTCCCGGAGCAAGGGGTTCTTCGCGGCATTCGTGAGCGACCTCAGACAGATCCAGGCAAGCGACCCTGACGAGCATCCAGCCGCGGCGATCCAGGCGGTGCTCAAGGGTGGATACCCGGCAACACTGCGGCAGAAATATGATCGGGCGGACAACCGGCTGGCCGACCTGGAGCAGTTCGCCGTGCTGGCTGCCAGGTACGATAGCCTCGAGCGGCTCCTGGCCGAATTGCTTCTCGCCGGCGATGTCTATGGCATGGATAGCGTTGCAGGTGCAGAGCCCAAGGAAGTCTTGGTGCTGAGCACCGTCCACCAGGCTAAAGGACTGGAATGGTCGCATGTCTTCGTGATCCGGCTGATCGAGGATAGCTTCCCCCACCGCCGGGCCATTGACGAGCCAGAGGGAGAGGAAGAGGAACGGCGGATCTTCTACGTCGCGGTCAGCCGGACCATGAACGAGCTCACGCTGACCTATCCCTCGACCGTCACGCGCGGAGGCTATGGCCCCATGGTCTTCACGAAGCCGAGCCGGTTCCTCACCGAGATTGATGAAGGTCTCTTCGAGCGGGCCGAGGTGGATCATGAGCTCGACCTGTTCGGGCCCGATGAGGACGACGACTTTGGCGACAACCGCCGTTCAACGTGGCCGCGGTTACACGAGCCGAAACCGTGAGCGGGACCTTCCGCGAGGTGGAGAAATCGCGATGGCCGCTCGCCAAACGAACGCTCAACGACTTTTCGCTCTGGCGCTGGTCGCCATGCACGTCCTTCCGGCGATCCAGGCCGAAGAAGCACGGAAGCCGCCTCAAGCCACCCAGCCGTTTCGAATCGAAATCGTTGACAACGAGACCGGGCGCGGCGTGCCGCTGGTGGAGTTGACGACGGTCAACCAGATTCGTTATGTATCCGACAGCAATGGTATCGTGGCGTTCGATGAGCCCGGGTTGCTGGGCCGCAAGGTCTTCTTCCACATCAAGAGCCATGGCTATGAGTTCCCCAAAGACAGCTTTGGCTATCACGGCCTGGCGCTGGAGACCCATCCGGGAGGTTCGGCTCGAATCCAGATCAAGCGGCTCAACATTGCCCGGCGGCTGTACCGCGTCACCGGCGCGGGGATTTATCGCGATAGTCTCTTGACCGGCACACCGATTCCCATCAAAGAACCGGTGCTCAACGGGCAGGTCCTCGGTCAGGACAGCGTGCTCACGGCTCTTTTCGAGGGCAAGATCTTCTGGTTCTGGGGAGACACCAACCGCCCGGGATATCCTCTCGGCAATTTTCACAGTCCAGGCGCGACGTCAGAGCTACCGGGTCAGGGCGGGCTTGATCCAGCGCGCGGAGTGGACCTGAATTACTTCGTGAACGAGACCGGCTTGGCCCAGCCGACCTGCGAGATGCCCGGGCCCGGCCCAACCTGGATCAACGGCTTGGTGGTCCTCCGCGACCGCCAGGGTCAGGAACGCATGTTCGCTAACTACGCGAAGATTCGACCGCCTCTGGAAATCTACCAGCGTGGGCTGGCCGAGTTTGATGCCCGTACGCGAACCTTTCAGAAGCGGGCGGAGTTCCCGATGAATCTCGCCGCCTATCCCGGCGAGCCACCTGGGGGTCATCCCTTCGTGCGCCGCGACGGCGATGCCGACTACATCTATTATTGCAACCCTTACCCGCTTGTCCGCGTGCCAGCCAATGCCGCGGCGCTTGCCAATCCCCGGACCTGGGAAGCATTCACCTGTCTGGAGCCAGGTACCCGGCTCGAGCAGGAGAAGCTCGATCGCTTGCCGGACGGCCGCTTGCGGTATGGCTGGAAGAAACAGACCCCGATCGTTTCCCAGGAGCAGCAGCAGAAGCTCATCAAGTCGGGACGAATGAGGTCGGACGACGGACTGCTCAATCTGCGCGATGTCTTGACTGGCAAGACCGTGATGGCCCACGGCGGGTCCGTATCGTGGAATGAATATCGCCGTCGCTGGATCATGATCGCCGTGGAGGTGATGGGCAATTCGTTTCTGGGCGAGGTCTGGTACGCCGAGGCTGACACTCCGCTGGGACCCTGGGTCTACGCTCGGAAAATCGTCACCCATCAAGACTACAGCTTTTACAATCCCAAGCATCATCCCGTGTTCGACCAGGACGGCGGCAGAATCATCTACTTTGAGGGCACTTACGCGACAACGTTTTCGGGTAGCAAGGATCCGACGCCAAGGTACGATTACAACCAGGTGATGTATCAACTCGACCTGAGCGACCCGCGACTTGCCCTACCTGTGCCGATTTACACGGTGCAGGACAAGGATGCGTCGATCCGCCACGTTGCCGGACTGGATTCGGCCGGGGATACGCGTCCACGAGAGATCGCGTTCTTTGCACCGGATCGGCCTGGGCTGGCAACAATTCCGCTCTATGAGCGCAAAGAGAAAAGCACCGGGGAGTGGCTTTTGACGGCGAATTCGACTGGTCAGGGTGACGGCTCCAAGGTAGAAAGTGAGCAGAGACCGCTGTTCTATGTGTTCTCTGCCGATGGCAGAGTACCGGCGCCGGGGACTGTTTCGCTCGACAATCTCCAGCAGGCGCCTGCATCAAAACGCCGTGACTCGCCGATCAAGCCGCCCGGGCTTGGATTCAAGCCGGGCAACCGATCGGTCGGTCTGGTCTGGAGCAATCCAGGCCGCTCAAAACTCTGGACGCCAAGCGGACCGACGTACCCATGACGATGGACGGAGCCGGCCCAGATAGTCCCTATCCGCCGACGGATTGCGCTCTTGCAGCCCACGAACTGGACGGTCCGGGGCCGGTCGTCGAAGTCACGGAGCCGACGGATGGTCATTCGCTGGAAGAGCTGATCACGCAGCTCGAGCAAGACCCTCAGCAATGCCGGCAGGCGTGTGAGGGTCTAGAATTGCTCGATGTTGAAACCCGGCTCAACGTCATCAAAGGCTTGGCGTCGATACCGGTGGGATCCGGGGTAATTCGCTTGCTCCACCTTCTGGCGAACTCGGAGTGCACCAAGACCCGAGCCGCGGCGATCGAAGCTCAGAAGACACTGGAGGTCAGGCTCGCCGCCGCTCCGAGAGTCTCCAGTCATGATGAGGAGCCAGCAGGAGAATCCGTCGCGCGGCAAGCTTCAGGTGCGGTCGAACGCGTGCCGGCCGGGTATCGAGAACTCGTGCCGGCCGCGGATCCTGTTCAACCTCGACTGATCAATTGCCTGGTTACGGCCGTCGATGGTCTGGGCCGGGGCTCGGTGGTGATCTCCGCGAACCGGCAAACCGAGCGATGCACAGCAATGTTCCTCTGCGACGTGGAACGTGGTATCACCGGTACGACGGGCTTGGTCGAGCCAGAGTCAGGCACGGCGGGCAGCCTGCTCGAAGATGCGAGCACAGAGGCAGGGAGCATGGCGATTGAAGGTGTCCCGGAACTCGCCCTCGGGCTGCTTGGAGGCTGTCTCGCGGTGGGCGGAGATTCGACGGCTCGTCCGGTCTTGGAGTGGCTGGAAGCAACGCTCGGTCGGGGCTTCAAGCCGCGCCCGTTTCCGATGCCTGCCATCGAGCCCAACCTGGAACCAACCGGCAGCGCGGACTTGCTTCAGCGAGCACGCACGACATTCTTAAGGCGTGCCCAACCTGGCTGGACAGGTCGTCGCTCACCTTCGAGATGGCCGAGGAAGTGTCTTTACGAGAAGGTCGCGTGGCCGTCGATCCCCAGCGCGATACCGGGGTTTTCCGGTTCCTCTTCGAGCACCGGATCATTCATCGGTTGGAACTCTACCGTAGAATGTTGCTCTGGATGCACTGGTTCTGGAGCTGTGCCGGGGAGACCGAGCTGGCCCGATCAGCCCAGATCGTGGCCTGGCAATTCTCTGACCAGCAATTTGCCGTGCCCTCTCATCCCTTCACCGTGGCGCTAACGGCACGCAGTCTGAACGCGGCATGCGAACAACTGGGAACCGACCAAGATCCCAGGACAAACTGACACGCGAACTGATCGGTCGGAGTTTCCCAATTTGAAACGGTGACACGGTTGTCAACGAGAATCAGACCGGGGCCGGCATTCCACTGTTGGGTAGGCGGCCGCCGGTCTGATTCTGGCAGATCGGTTTCGATCGGCTTCACTTCTTGGTGGGCTTGGCTGCCGGCTTGGCTTCGGCAACAGGCTTGGCGGCCGGAGCTTTGGCACCCTTGGTGCTTTTCTTCTCGTCGGCCTTTTTCTTCTTGGCGGTATCTCGTGCGTCACCCATGTTTCGTCACTCCTTCTAGAGTCAGTTCGGGAAGTGTCCAGATGGAAATGAGCCGTCGTCATCTCCAACCAGGATAACGACGTATTTTAGAATGCCGTTTTGAGTCTTTGACATCAAGACTAATTCGTGAAGAAAATCGACTTTGTGTATCGTTTTCATACACTGAAGTCAGCCTCTCTAAACTTTAGCGATTGCGTCGGCCGTTTCGAGTCCAACGATCGGTCAAAATGATGCCGGCCGTAATCGCCGCGGCGCTCGCCACTGCAACGAAAAAGCCCCGGCATCAAGAGGCTGATGCCGGGGCGGAAACGCGGGATTCTTGCGATCAAGGTCGTCGACAGAGTCGGTTTCAGAACGGCTCGTAGCAGGTCCGTTCCGGGTTACGGCAATCGGGGCCGGCGACCATTTCATCGTCCGGACCGTACTCTTTCATGGTCTTCAAACACCAGTAGATGGTGTTGTCGTAATCCTCATGCGGTTCCCGTCCCTGCCCGTCGCTGTAGACGTACATCCCCTTGTTTCGCAAGTGGCGGCACGGAGTTACCTGAGGTGAGGCTAAGTCTAAGGTGTTGTCGTTCGATTCGGGGTTGGCCATGGTCAAAACTCCCAGTATCGCTTGCCGACCGCCGCCATGAGAGCCCGCTTGACCGCCGTCTTGGTCAGGTTGACCTTGTAGGCATTCATCGACAGGGGCATTGCCCCCTCGATAGCATCCTCGCCGGCGGTCGAGGCGGTCTCCATCGTGACCTCCTTGCCGGCAATCGACTTCTCGGCGGCGGTACTTCTCCAGGGGATTGGAGCCACGCCGTAAATCACGACTCGCGCCGCCGAAACCTTATCGCCGTCCATGCTCAGGTTGACCGAGGCAAGCACGAGCGGCCAGTCATGCGCCTGCTTCTGCCGGACTTCGTAAGAGGCGTTCTTGCCTCTGGCTGGCGGAATCATGATCTTGGTGAGTAATTCACCGGGTGCGATGGCAAGTTCGCTGTCTTTCTCGGTCCTGGGGACCTGGTAAAGTTTTTCGACCGGGACTGTTCGCTCTCCACTGGCCCCTTTGATGGTGGCCGTTGCGTCAGGGCGATCAGCGGAACCGCGAGACTGGACGGATTGACGAAAAGGGCATCGCCATCGGTCATGAAGATGGCGTGATAACGGTTGTCTCCGCTCCGGACCAGGCTCTTGCCGTCCTTCATCGCCATCAGTCCATTGCCGGAGCGGAAGTACCAGCACCGGGGCCTCTGCAGCAGGTTACCGCCCAGCGTCGCCATGTTGCGGATCTGAGGGGTACCCACCTCGGTCGTCGACTGCCAGAGCGCAGGATAATCCTCGCGGATCGCCTTATGCTCGACAATCGTGGCAAGCAGGGTGCTGGCTCCGAGTGTCAGTCCGGAACCGGGATCACCGGTGATTCCGGAGCTGGACTTGATGTCCTTGAGATAGACCACCCGTTGGGGCGAGGTGACCTCATCCTTGATCCGGCTGAGCAGGTCGGTTCCACCCGAGAGAGCCGCGGTGTTCTGACCGCTCAGCAGTTGAACCGCGTCCTCAACACTTGTGGGTGCAGCAAAGTCAAAAGCATTCATGGGTCTTACGCCTTCCCTTCTGTGGGGGCCGCGGCCAGGGCGTTCAGTACGTTCCGGGGGGTCATTGGCCATTCGGTAACCCGCACGCCAATGGCGTTGGTCACCGCGTTGGCTATGGCGGCCGCGGTCGCGATGGTTGGTGGTTCGCCCACTCCGATCACGCCACGCGCCTTCTGATCTGCGGGTTCGTACGCCTCGACGATGATCTCGGGAATGTCCGAGGCGCCCGCCAGTTTGTACATTTCGAGGTCGGCATTGAGCATCACACCCGTTTCCGGGTCCATGATCCGTTCCTCGAAGAGGCCGTAGTTCAGCCCCATGATCACTCCGCCGTAGACCTGGCTATTCCAGGTCAGACGGTCGAGGATCAAGCCCGAGTCCTGAATGGCGACGATCTTCTTGACCCGGACCACGCCGGTCTCGATATCGACGGTGACCTCGGCAAACTGGCAGCCGCCGACACCGACACTCGAGAGACCTTCCACGGCGCTGCCGGTTTCGGAGATGGAGGCCATGCCCAGCTTCCGGCAGGCTTCCTTCCAGCCCATGATCGGCTCGCCCTCGACATAGAGCTGGCCGTTCTTGAGCTCCAGGTCCTCGGCGGCGGCCTGGACGGCCGGAGCGATCTTCTTGAACATGGCGTCGCGGGCCTTGGTCACCGCGTCGAGACACGGCGGGGCCATCGAAGGCGTGGTGGTCGAACCTCCAGATGGCTGGCCTGGCGGGAATGACGAGTTGCCGATATTCGAGATGATGTCCGTCGGCTTGAGCCCCAGGACCTCGGCGGCGATCACCGCCAGGATCGTCCGGGCGCCGGTGCCGAGGTCCTGCGTTGCGGTTTTCAGCTCGACCGACCCGTCAGGGTTGATCGTGCAACTGACTTTCTTGTCCTGGGTACCGCCGCCACCCCACTGGTGCAGCACCATGCCCAGTCCGTGGCGGACAGGACCGCCGTCGCTCTTGCCGCGGGGCTTACGCTTCTCGCGCCAGCCGATGAGCTCGGCGCCCAGCTTGACCTCACCCTGGTAAATCGGCGTGCGGAATTCGCCATTGGGCAGGTTTTTGAGCCGGAACTCGAGGGGATCAATACCGAGCTTGTCGGCCAGGTCGTCCATGGCCGCTTCCATCAAGGCGCAGCCCTGGGGATGGCCTGGGGCCCGCATCGCTCGGGCGCCGCCGCAGTTCACGAATACCTCATTATGAGTTCGCGTGGAAGCGGGAACGTCATAAACATAAGGAAGGGGGAAATTGGAGCCGCCTCGAGCACCGCCGGTACCGTGGGTCTCGGCGGTCATGGCGACGAGTTTGCCATCCTTGGTCGCGCCGAGCTTGATCTTGCCCGCCGCGCTCGGACGATTACCGGCCGCCAGGTGTTCCTGAACACGGTCCAGGAATAGCTTGACGGGCTTGCCTGCCTTCTTGGCGAGTTCGGCGGCGGTTCGCCCCCAGACATCGGCCCCGAACTTGGAGCCAAACCCCCCACCCATGTAATCGGTCAAGACCGTGACGTTCGCAACCGGGATGCCGAGCCCGTCGGCCAGCTCTCCCGCCACGACCTGCACCGCCTGAGTGCTCGCCCAGACGGTCAGCTTGTCCGGAGCCTCCCACTTGGCGGTCAGCCCATGGGGTTCAAGGCAGACGTGAGTGATGACCGGCAGACGGTACGTTCCCTCAATCACCACGTCGGCTTTCTTCATGGCGTCGTCGGGCGTCCCCTTCGACTGGGCACGACCTTTCCGCACGTTCCCACCCTTGAAGACCTCGGGCACACCTTCGGCCATGGCCTGGTGCTCGGTAACGACATGGGGCAGGACTTCATAATCGACCTTGATCGCACGGACGGCGTCTCGCGCCTGCTCTTCGGTCTCGGCAGCCACTGCGGCGATATCATCGCCCTGGTAGCGGAGAGTCGTACCCGCCGCGGCAATCGTCGAGACCGCTTTCACTCCGGGCATCTTCTCGGCGGCCGTGGTATCGATCGACTTGATCTTCGCGTGAGCATGTGGGCTGTACAGCATCACCGCGAACAGAGTTCCCTCGGGACGGGTGTCGCTGGGGTACTTGGCGCGGCCCGACGCCTTTGCCAGGCCGTCGAGTCTGGTGATCTTGGTGCCGATCAAACGGGGATTCTCGGGCCAGGTCAGAGCCATGACTCAGACTCCTTTCATCGCTTTGGCCGCGTCGAGGGCCGCCTGGAGGACGCCAATGTATGTTCCGCACCGGCAGATGTTGCCATCGAGCCCCTTCCGCACCTCCTCGAGAGTCGGGTTGGGGTTCTTATCCAGCATCGCCTTGCAAGCGGTGACGAATCCCGGAGTGCAGTAACCGCACATCAGGGCATCGTTTTGATGAAAAGCGTGGGGTACGCCTTTCTCGCCGGTGTCGAAACTCTCCAGAGTCTCGATGGTTTTGCCCTGGCAAGTGATCGCCAGAGTGGTACACGAGTAGACCGGCACGCCGTCGACGATTGTCGTGCAAGCACCGCAGCTCGCGCGGTCGCAAACCCGCTTTGGCCCGGTCACGTCGAGCCGGTGCCGCAGGGTATCAAGAAGCGTCGTTCGGGGCTCGATGTTGGCCTTGTGTTCCTGGCCGTTAACCTTGAGCGTGATCTCGACCGTACCCGAAACAATCTTCGGCCCGGCCTCCTGGACGACAGCCGACTCCTCAACCGCGGCCGCGGCCCCGCCGGTCAGTACGGCCGAGGCCGCCGCCAGCCCCGACCCCCGCAGAAAGTCGCGGCGACTGTGGCCCGGCGGCTCTTCATGATGATGAGTGGGATTCTGTTTTCGCATCGCGCGATTCTCCCTCCAGTTTGGTTCACCCGGGCGCCTGACCGTGAATTGGAACACCAAGCAAAGACCAGTGTAGGCGGAAAAGTGCCGCCGTCTCGTCGACCCGGATTCTCTAACTCATTCAGGGCATGAGTTTTGTCCCGGTCGAATCAAGTCGGCGAAGATGTATAACCTAAGTGCAGATTGACAGTTCGACAAGGGCCTTGGTTAATGAGATTTTTCTCAGGGTGCCTGCAATGTCTCGGCCAGAGGATTCCTAAACTGCCTATCTTGTTATCGAGTCGAGATCGATGACTCACAACGAATTGGATCTCAAGTGCCTTCCTCCTCCCCTCGATTGGTTCGGGCGCGGTCGTCCCTCCGGTCCATAGACACTAATCCGGGTCGACCTTGGCGGGTGGTTGGTTTCTGTGGCTGTCCCGCCTGGTATAATCAGTGAAAGTCGATCTCCAACAGACGATGTCCTGTCCCGGGAGCCAACTCACCATGGAGCGCACCGCGAGATTAACGTTTGGCGATCAGACGATTGAACTGCCGGTGATCGAAAGCTCAGAAGGCGAGCTGGCCGTGGACATCACGTCGCTTCGCGCCCAGACCGGCCTGATCACGCTCGATCCCGGCTTCAGCAATACCGGGGTTACCCTGAGCGGCATCACCTACGTTGATGGTGAAAAGGGCGAACTCCGCTATCGCGGCATTCCCATCGAGCAACTCGCCAGGCAATCCAGTTTTGTCGAGACGAGTTTCTTGCTGATTTACGGACACCTGCCCACCAGGGAAGAACTGGATCGGTTCAGTACGCGCGTGACGACAAACGCAGCGCTCCATGAGTCGTTCAAGCACCATTTTGAGGGCTTTCCGGTCAATGCTCCGCCGATGGCGATGCTTTCGGCCATGGTCAACACGCTGGCCTGCTTTTACCCGCGACTGCACCACTCAGTCAGTGAAGAGTTCGATGACGAGGCGGCGTGGCTCCTGAGCAAGACCAGGACGATTGCGGCCTACTCCTATCGCCGCTCGATGGGCTATCCGTTCATCTACACCGATCCGCGGCTCTGCTACGCGGGCGACTTTCTGCACATGTTGTTCTCGCAGCCGTTCACAGAGTATCTTGCGCCACCGGAAGTGGTTGACGCACTGAATTTGATTCTCATCTTGCATGCTGACCACGAGCTTGGCTGCAGCACGACCACGGTGCGGATAGTCGGCTCGAGCCAGGCCAATCTGTTTGCGTCGTGCGCTGCGGGAATTTGCTCGCTCTGGGGGCCGGTACATGGCGGTGCGACGATAGCCGTCATCGAAATGCTCGAGGCCATCGAGCGTGGCGAGATGACGATCGATCAGACACTCAGCCTGGCCAAGAAACGTCAAAGCGGGTTCCGGCTAAAAGGCTTCGGTCATCGACTCTACAAGCAGTTTGACCCACGGGCTAGTCTTCTCAAGGAGGCGGCCGGGAAGCTGCTGGGTGGACAGGGCAAGCGCGACCCGCTTTTCGACCTTGCTGTTCAGCTCGAGGAGCGGGCACTCAAAGACTCCTACTTCGTCGATCACCGCTTGTTCCCCAACGCCGACTTCTACAACGGAATCTTGATGCGGGCGGTCGGAATTCCCCGCAACATGTTCACCGTGATCTTCGCGATCGGCCGAATGCCCGGATGGATCGCGCACTGGAGAGAAAAGAGCGCCGATGCCGCTCTGAAAATTGCCCGTCCCCGGCAACTCTACGAGGGCCCCACCGAGACCGCTTACGTGCCGATCGAGAACCGCTGAGGTCGGGATCGGCGGACCTTCGCTGCAACAGAGACTACCGCGTCCGCGGGTTCACGGAGAAGTGTCATGCCCGTGGAAGAGATCCGCACGATGCTGCGAAGGGCAATGACCGATGGCTACGCCCTGGGTTACTTCCGAAAGTTGGAATCTGGAGTCGCTACAGGGAGTGATCGACGCGGCAGAGCAAAGCCGATCACCGATCTTGATCGGTTTCAATGGCGGGTTCATGAGCGCGAGGGATCGGCTTGCCGCGGAGCGTTTGAGCTGGTACGCGGCCCTGGGTCGGGCGGCAGCCCAGTCGGCGTCGGTTCCCTGCGCATTATTGTTTAATGAATGTCCCAGCGACGACTGGGTCAGCATGGCCATCACCAGCGGGTTCAACCTGGTCATGCCAGCCGACGCTTCGGCTTCCTTCGAGAGTTACATGGAACGGGTCTCCGTGCTCACCGAATTCGCGCATGCCCACGGTATTGCGATTGAGGCCGAACTCGGCGAACTTCCTGCGGGCCTCGCGGGGCATGGCATTGGAGCGGGAAGCCTGACCGAGCCGGGCCGGGCCGCCCACTTCGTCGTGGCCACCGGGATCGACCTCCTGGCTGTGAGCGTCGGCAACGTGCATGTCAAGGTTGATGGCACGCAGGATCTTGACCTCGACCGGCTCGCCGAGATTCATCGGCACGTCAAGATCCCCCTGGTGCTGCACGGCGGGACCGGGATCTCCGCCTCTTCCCTGCGCCAGGCCATCAAGCTGGGCGTGGCCAAGGTCAATTACGGGACTTACCTCAAGCAGAGTTACTTGCGAGCCATCCGCCAGACGCTTGATCGCGAGTGCCCTGACCCGCACCGGATCCTCGGCATGGGGGGGACAGACGATCTTCTGGTGGCCGGCCGCCTGGCGGTCCGTGATGCCGTCCTCGAGCGGATCGATATTCTCGGCTGTTGCGGGCGGGCCGACTGATCGCCGGAGCAGACCATGGAAATGGAGATGAGGATGCCCGACCTGGCGACCACCGGATCACCGATCAAGGTGCTTCGCTGGCTCGTATCCGTGGGCCAGACCGTACAGCGCGGGCAGCCGCTCCTCGAGGTCGAGACCGACAAGGCTGTCATGCAAGTGGAATCCGTCATTAGCGGATGCCTGAGCTCGGTCTCGGCGATCGAGGGTGAGGAGGTGGCAGCCGGCAATCCCATCGCCAGCTTCGCGACCGACAAGCCCGAAGTCGCGCCGGCGGCCCGCCTTCCCGGGAAGAATCCCATTACGACCGACACGGCAAGCGACCGATCTGCCGTTCGCGACCGGACCCCTGCCTTCACGGGACAGCGCGAGTCGTTCTTCGCGCGGAACCGTCGGGCTCGCGCGGAACGCGGCGAGCAGCCCGCGGCCGCCGGACCGATTCAGCAGCCCCGGACCATCGAGCTCAGCGTTCCTCAGCGGGTGGTAGCAGGTCGGATGAGGCAGAGCAAGCAGACCATCCCCCACTTCTATCTCCAGACCTCGGCCAATGCCGAAGCGATGGCAGCGAGGCGCAAGGCTCAAGGAGACGAGCCGACTGTCTGGGATGCGTTCTTCGTCCATGCGGCCGGCAAGGCCCTGCGGCGATTCCAGCGGCTGACTTTCCGGTTCGAGGACGATCGGCTCGTTTCGCAAGGCGTTTATGCCGTGGGCGTGG
Source organism: uncultured Planctomycetaceae bacterium (assembly GCA_963797295.1). Taxonomy (GTDB): domain Bacteria; phylum Planctomycetota; class Planctomycetia; order Isosphaerales; family Isosphaeraceae; genus Aquisphaera. The sequence continues at coordinate 15,325 of CAWCPP010000039.1, read as the reverse complement.
CCGTCGATCTGCGAGGGGATATATTCACAATCGCGATCGACCATCCCGCGGACAAGAGCCCCGAGGTGATCTCTCGGGAGATCAAGGAAGGCCTGAAGCGGCTCCACTCGGGCGATCCCAGGGCACGAATGGCAGAGTCGGTATGCATGACGGTTTCCAACCTCGGCGGGGCGGGTATCGAATCGTTCACCGCCGTGATCAACCCGCCCGAGGCGGCAATCCTTGCCGTCGGCAAGGTGATGCCTGTCGTCACCGTGACCGAGGGTCAGATCGCCGTGCAGCAGCGGGCGAACCTCACGCTCTCGGTGGATCACCGGGTTGTGAGCGGGAAATACGCCGCGGGATTCCTTGCGGAGATTGTCCGGGAACTTGAAAATCTATGACCTGGTGAGTGAAGGTGTCGTCGCGGGCACCTGATGGCCCGAGCGCTGTTGCAGGCGTAGAAGACCGCGATCAACCCGTACCGGGGGCGAGAGTTTGTCTTAGAAAGGCATTGGTGTCGTTGATGCTAACCCTGCGTCCCGCAACGGATTGCAGTTCATCTCTGGGAGCGATAGCATGATCATGAGGAGGGTGTGTGCAGATGACGACGACGGTCGAACAACTTCTGGCTCGGCTCGGCTCGGGTATCGAGTCGACGCCGGGGGTCTGTGGTGGAGACCCGAGGATTGCGGGTACACGGATTCCCGTGTGGACTGTGGAGCATTACCGGCGGCTCGGACTGACGGAAGCCCAGATCATGGGAGCGTTCCCGACCCTCCGGGCAACTGATCTGGTCAACGCATGGTCCTATGTCGCTAACCACCCGGAAGAGATCGAGCGCCAGATCCGTGAAAACGAGGAAGCCTAGCCATTGGCCCGCCTTTACGCAGATGAAAACTTCCCCTACCCGACCGTCGAGGCCCTGCGGCGTCTGGGACACGACGTACTGACCGTCGGGGAAGCTGGTCAGGCGGGTCTGGCGATCGCTGACGAAGAAGTGCTGGCCTACGCGCATGCAGACGGCCGAGCCGTACTGACGCACAACCGAAAGCACTTCCGTAAGCTTCACAACGCAGGGATCCCCCATAGCGGTATGGTCCTCTGCACGGAGGACCAGGACTTTGAATCCCTGGCGGCTCGGGTCAACCTGGGGCTATCCATTACTGTTGATTTGACTGGACGACTGATCCGAGTCACCCGACCCCACGCCTGACGGACGGTCTTGCTTAGGTCATGTGGCAGGCGACAGCGTTGTCGGCTCCTGTCGATCTCCGCACCGGCCTTTTCAATCACGAGTCGTGACATCCGATCCGATTGGCCGCCCCATTTTCTTTACTGAAACCATTGATCCAGGTGATTGAGGCCGCCGAGAATGCAGCAACTAAAGAGCACAAACGACAAGCATCAGCCCCTGCCGATCGGAGTGGGCCATCGCGAATTCTTTCTGGGTCTGTACGAGCGCATGGTCCTGATCCGTGAATTCGAGGAGGGGGTCAAGTTCCTCTTTCTCGAGGGGACCATGCCCGGCACGATTCACCAGTGCCAGGGGCAGGAGGCCACGGCGGTCGGAGTCTGCTCGGCACTCGACGAGGGAGACTTCATCACTTCGACCTTTCGCGGGCACGGCCACGCGCTGGCCAAGGGGCTGACACCCGAGGAGCTGCTTTTCGAACTCTTCGGTGCCGTCACCGGCTGTTGCAAGGGGAAGGGTGGATCGATGCACGTCGGCAACATGGCAAGGGGGATGGTCCCCGGAATCGCCATCGTCGGCGGGGGGATTCCGCTCGCGGCAGGCATGGCGCTGGCGTTCAAGATGCGGAAGCAGGCCAATGTGGTCGCTTGCTTCTTCGGCGACGGCGCCGTGGCCGAGGGAGCCTTTCACGAGGGTGTCAACCTCGCGGCCATCTGGGACCTGCCCGTGCTCTTTGTCTGCGAGAACAACCTGTACGGGGCATCGACCCGGGTGGACCAGGTGATGCGAGCCAAGCACATTGCCGACCGCGCCGCCAGTTACGGGATCCGCGGCGAGACCGTTGATGGCAACGACGTGCTGGCCGTCCTCGAGGCGGCCCGCGCCGCGGTTGCCCAGTGCCGCGGCGGAAAGGGGCCGGTGCTGCTGGAGCTGCTGACCTACCGCAGGACCGGCCACTCCCGCCGCGACGCCTGTCATTACCAGCCGACGGAGGAGCGCGAGGAGTGGTCCCGGCGCGATCCGATCGACCGTTTCGCGCAGGTCTTGATCGACCGGGGGCTTGTCGATCAGGCCGGACTCGAAGAGATCCGCAGCCGCGTACAGACCCGTTTCCAGGCATCCGTCGATGTCGCCAGAGCCGAGCCGTTGCCAACCGTCGACGATCTGACCACCGATGTGCTCTTTCCGTGAACCAAACGAGAGGTTGTGCAGCGATGAAGCGGCTGAGCATTGCCGAGGCACTGCGCGAAGCGATCGCCGAGGAGATGAGGCGTGACCCGGCAGTCTTTTGCATGGGCGAAGACATTGCCGTGCCGGGGGGATGGGGAGGCGCTTTCACCGTGACGCTGGGGCTGGAAAACGAATTTCCCGACCGCATGCTCAACACGCCGATCGCCGAACTGGGATTCTTCGGCGCGGGGGTTGGCGCGGCGATCATGGGAATGCGGCCGATCGTGGATGTCCAGTATGGCGACTTCCTCTTCCTGGCCATGGACCAGATTGTCAACAATGCCGCCAAGCTCCGCTACATGTCCGGCGGCACGGTGCAGGTTCCGCTGGTGATGCGGGCCCCGGTGGGCGCGACCGGCCGGGGATCGCAGCACGCCCAGAGCATGGAACGCTACTTCACGGGTGTGCCCGGCCTCAAAGTCGTAGCCGTGTCCAATGCCTATGATGCCAAAGGCATCCTTAAATCGGCGGTACGCGACGATAACCCAGTGCTGATCTTCGAGCACAAATTGCTGTATGGGTCGAAGGGTGCCCGGACCGAGCCGGGCGCGGTGGACGCAACCTCGGACGTACCCGATGAGGACTACACCGTTCCGCTCGACCGCGCGGCGGTCCGCCGCGAAGGGCAGCATGTGACGATCCTCGCCTGGCTGCTCATGCTCCATCACGCGATCCATGCCGCCCAGGAGCTGGCCGGGGACGGCATCGAGTGCGAGGTGATCGACGTCCGCAGCCTGTCGCCGATCGACTACGCAACGATCGCCAAGTCGGTCGAGAAGACCGGGAGAGCCGTCATCGTCGAGGAGGGTCCACGAACGGGCGGCGTCAGCGGTGAGATTGCAGCCGGCTTGATGGAGCACTGCGGAGAAAGCCTGATCGCTCCGGTCGTGCGCGTCGCCTCGGCCGACGTGCCGGTGCCGTTCACCCCCGTGCTCGAGAATGCCTACCGGCCAGACCCCGCGCGGATCGCCGCAGCCGTCCGCAGGCTCGTTGCCGCAAGCTGAGGAGCGATCATCATGTGGCGAAGAATCAAGAGTCTGGGATGCTTCTTGATGCTTGCCGCCGCGCCCTGGTTCCTTGTCGCAGAGAATGAGCCCTCTTATCAGATAACCGTTCGGACGAGTCATCCCTGGCGGCCCCCCTTCGGCCTGAAACGTGTCGGACAGCCCTTCACCGCAATCATCGAGTCGTCCGTTGCAGCGAGGAACTCCAACTACGTACTGACGGTCTTGCAGCATGGCAAGGAGGTTGGCCTACACCCGGTAAACTTCACCGCCCAGCCCCCCTTCTCCGCCACGATCACGATCAATGAATACGGCGATGAGGTTGTTCTGTCTGCCGGGAAAACCAACGAGACCGGCAGGATCGAGCTGGCTCGTCAGCTTATTCGCATCCCCAAGGCCGAACTGGACGCGGTGGCCCTGCCCGACGGTATTACAAACCCTGTCGATCTTGGCACGATTTTGGTCCCGCACGGGTGGCTCTTGCTTGGTCCTGGGCAGGGCGGCCGGCTAGATATTGCCGCGATCTGCCGCGATCGAGACGAACCGGAGGCGCACGTTCGTGCCTTCTTCCAATCAGCGCCTGACCGCGAGGCAACTGCCGCGGTGGCGCTGCTAAAGGGCCGAACAAAGGGGATGGCTTTGAGGCTCCCCGAGCCCTCGAAGTCGCTCGATCGCGACGTGCTCCATGTCGTGCTCATCGCTGGCCGGGGAGAGGTGCTCGCGGAAAAGTCGATTGCGGTGATGCTGGTGCAAAAGCCCCCGCGCTGGCCACGGTTTGGCGCCACCTACACCAAGCTGCGCTACGACGCGCCGATCTCGGTCCGCGATCCCCGGACGGGGACATTCTCCTCCTTGAAGTACGAAGACGGATGGGCCCCGGCGCTTCAGGACGTGGTTGTCTCACTACCCAATGGCTCACGGTTCGTTTTCTGGCGTGGTTCGAGCTACATCCCGTTCTGGGCGGGAAAGTACAACACCGGGGCATGTTACGAGTGGGCCGAAGTGGTTTCCGGGCTCAAGGACGCGGTGGACTGCGTCGAGCCGCTGATGGACAAGGAGCTGCGCTACGGGCGGGTGGAGATCATCGAGAGCACCGCTGCGTGCGTTCATGTGCGCTGGACCTACCAATCCACGGATCTGCACTACAAGGTGTGGGGTGACGAGGCGGTCGAGGACTACTACTTTTATCCTGATGGTTTCGGGACCAGGGTGCTGACGCTCAAGTCGGACCCGGCCAACGACTATGAGCTCAGCGAGTTCATCATTCTCACGCCGCAGGGGGCCTATCCATTCGAAGTGCTGCCCGAGACGCTCGTCGACTCGATCGGCCTGGATGGGCGGAAGTGGAGCTTCCGTTTCCCGTTTCGTCCTGAAGAGTCGGACCGGATGCGCCAGGCGATGACGCCTCCCACCATCTACCGCTTGCGGCTGAACAAGCAAGACTTCGCCGCGGCGATCTACTTCAATCCGCGGGACCGTCAGTTCCCCGAGGTGATCTTCGCCCCGTTCTCGGATCGTGGGCAGATCGTCACGCCTTGCTACTGGGGCAGCCACTGGCCCCTCGCCCGGGGCAATGCCACGGGCAACGCCATCGACGAGCGAATCTTGCTGACGCCCTGCCACAACAGTGTGATAAGCTGGGCCAGGATCAAGCCGGAACCCATCCAGGCAGCCGAGCGCGTCGGCCTGGACGCCCAGGGCAAGTCCAAACTGTTGTCGTTCCGCCGATGGGTCTGGCTGATCGGCATGTCCAGTGCCTCCGACCTGGAGCTGGGCATGTGGGCAACCAGCTTCGCGTCTCCGCCCTCCCTCGAGGTCCAGGGTGGACGTCTCGACTTCGACTCATACGACGCGCGGCGACGTGCCCTCCGGCTTCGTGTTCAGAAGCCGATCGTCACGATCAAGGTCAAACCGCAGATCGAGTGCGTGAACCCGGTCTTCGAGCTGGCAGATGCCCCCGAAGGGCCCTTGACCATCACGCGCGATGGCCTCAGGATTCGCCCGGATCAGTATGCCTGGGATGGCCGCACACTCTGGTTGAAGGCCACGATCGAGGAACCGAGCGAGTTCCGTCTCGAATTCACGAGCATGCCCCTCCATCGTGGGCTCGTTCCGGGCCAACCCTGAATCCATGGGAGATTATGATGTCCATTCGAGCCTTTTGCCACGTGTTGGGTTTTGCCCTGATCTGGGTGTCGTCCCCTACCTTGGCGGCCGATGCGCCGGGAGAAACGCAGAAGACCACCTTCTGGGTGATCCCACATACGCACTGGGAAGGCGCGGTGTTCAAGACCCGCGAGGAATACCTGGAGATAGGCCTGCCCAATATCCTCAAGGCAATGAAGCTGCTCAGGGAGCAGCCCGAATTCCGGTTCGTGCTCGACCAGGTTGCCTATGTCAAGCCGTTCCTCGACCGCTATCCGGACCAGGAGCGCGACTTTCGCAGGTTCCTTGCCGAGGGCAGGCTGCAACTGGTGGGCGCTCTCGACGTGATGCCCGATGTGAACATGCCGGGCGGCGAGACGTTCGTCAGGCAGATTCAATATGGAAAGCGATATTACCGTGAGAAGCTGGGCGTGGACGTGACCACGGGATGGCTGCTCGACACCTTCGGCCACCACGCTCAGCTTCCCCAATTATTGAGCCTTGCCGGTTACAAGTCGTTCTGGTGCCAGCGCGGGGTGAATCGCCCCGATCATCCTTCGGAGTTCCTCTGGGAAGGCATCGACGGCACGCGGATTCCCGCGTTCTGGCTTCCTTATAGTTATGGACTGCTCTATGGGTCGCCTCGCACGCTGCCGGAGTTTCAGGGGTTTGCCAGGCAGCGATTCGACCTGCTGACCCCCAATTCTCATGGCAGCGATCGTGTCGGACTGGCCGGCGCCGACGTCTCGGTGCCTGAGGAACACCTGGTCCCCATGATCGCGGCCTTCAACAAACAAGGGAATTCCCCGTTCACGATGCGGCTGGGCGTTCCCGCGGACTTCGAGGCCATCGCCGCGAAACGCAGCGACCGACCCGTATTTCGAGGCGAGCTTAACCCGATCTTCCAGGGCACCTACAGCAGCCGGATCGAGCTCAAGCAGTGGATGAGAATCCTGGAGCAGAAGCTGGTCACGGCGGAGACCCTGGCAGCGCTGGCTTGCTGGTTCGGTGCTCCCTACGAGGAAGTTGCGTTCTGGAGAGCCTGGGAGCCCATGCTGTTCAATGAGACTCACGACCTGGCCTCGGGTGTCATGACCGATCACGTCTATGACGACACGGTGCACAGTTACGAGTTCTCGAAACGTCTGGCCGACGAACTGATCGATTCGGCCTGGAATATCCTGACATCGAAAATCGATACGCGTGGTTCCGGCACCCCCGTAATCGTGTTCAACACTGAGGGTTGGGCTCGTTCCGACATCGCCCGCGTGAACCTGGGTTTCACTCGGCCAGGATTGCGGGCGATTGGCCTGAGTGATGATCAGCACAAGGACGTGCCCTACCAGATCGAACAAGCCACCTACCACGAAGATGCCGCCCTGAAAACCGCCCAGATCGCATTCGTGGCTTCCAGCGTGCCCGCAATGGGCTATCGTGTTTTTCACGTCACCGGGCGTGACCCTGCGGGGATATCTTCGCTACTCGGAACCGCGACCGGTGATACGGTAGAAACCCGATTCTATCGGCTCAGCTTCGACCTCGCCTCGGGGGCCATCAAGAGCCTGCAGCGTCAAACCCGACGACTGGGAGGTGTTCGCAGGCCCGGCTAACATCGTGGCGCGGCAGCAGGACCGGGGCGATCTCTGGGAGCTGTATCGGGGTCTGGACGGGGGCAGCAAGATCGCGATGACAAACCGCCAGGCAGTCCCCAAGCCCGGTCAGGCGCGGTTCAGCAACGAGTTCAAGAGCCAGCCTGGCAGCCTGCGATCCGGACCGGTCTACACCGAGTTCCACGTCGCCCACCCGTTCGATACGGGCGGATACGCGTCGACCGTGCGGATCTATGCCGAACTGCCGCGCATCGAGTGTGAGCTCAAGCTGATCAACCAGGAAAAATACGTCCGTTACCAGGTCTTGTTTCCGACTACGATCAAGAATGGCAAGAGCACTCACGAGATCCCCTTTGGAGCCATCGAGCGCCCCCTCGGGATCGAGTTCCCCGCCCAGAACTGGGTTGATTACGGCGATGGCAAGAACGGGCTAGCGGTGCTCAACCTGGGTCTGCCTGGCAATGTCGTGACCGACGCGACCATGATGCTTTCGGTGCTGCGGGCTCATACTCTTGGCGCCTATGGCTTCGGCGGCGGCTATGAGCCGGGAATGTCGTCCGACTCCGGCTTTCAAATCGGTCAGGAACGGACGTTGCGCTATGCCCTGGTTGGCCATTCGGGCGGCTGGCCCGAGGCGGGCATCGTGCAAGAGAGCCGTGCGTTGATCCATCCTCTTATCTGCCGTGTGGCTGCTGCGCACGATGGCCCATTTCCAGCAAGGTGGGGCCTGCTTACCCTCCACGCGTGGAACGTCGTGGTGTCTAGCCTCAAGCCGGCCCATGGAGGTGGAATCGCCCTGAGGGTCTACGAGTCGAATGGTAAGCCCGCGTCGCGAAAACTGCTCCAGCTGCACACCCCGTTGTCCACTGCCAGCGAGGTCAATCTCATGGAAGATCCCGGCCGCTCCGTCTCTCTTGACGAGCAAGGCATTCGATTTGACCTTCGCCCCTACGAGATCAAGACCTTTCTCTTGCGGCCGGCGTGTCGCAATAGCCCGTAGGACGTTCGGCGCGGTTTGTCCACCTCCAGGGGGCTGCGTTGAGTCGTTCTCATTTGCTCTGTGACCGGTCGATCAGCGCTACGCCATCACGCTTGAGCTTTTGGAGCGACGGCTTGTGGAGGTACATCATGTGCCCGGCTTCATAAGTTTCGGTCGTGACATTCTTGCGCAAGATCGGATCAAGTCCCAAACCTGCCACGGCATGCTCCACGGCGCGATAGGGAGTGGCCAGATCGAAGTAGCCGGAGGCGATCAGCACCTGCATGTGCGGGTTCTTGGACATGGCTTCGCTCAGCGCATGGGTTGTGGCCGGGTATCCCATCTCGTTCTGGAAGTCCCATTTGCCGACTCCCCCACCGAGGATGAAATACGGCATGTCGCTCTTGTAGCCGAGTTCCATTCGGACGTAGCGATTGAAGTTGGAAGTGTAGGGAGCGAGGACAGCGGCCAAACTCGGGTCGAAGCTGGGCCCGCCGGAATCGCTCGGTGTGAGGTTCTCGATCCCCTCATAGCGACCATCGAACCTGCCGATTGACCGTCGCCGTGACTTGAGCAATTCCTTACAGAAGTGCGACTGGTCGATTCGCAATTGGTGGGTCTCGATCTCGTTTGCGTCAAGCCCGGTATAGCGGGCCAGTCGAGCCACGGCTTCGCGCCGCTCATCAGCCGAGAGGCGGTCGCCGCGTGCCAGCAGCGAGGCATACTCGCGGTCCGTCCAGCGTTCGACTTCCCGAAGGACCGCCGGCAAGCCGGCCCGCTGGAGATCGTCCGGCAGCTTGTGGTGATACCACGCGACAGCCGCGTACGACGGCAGGTATGTCAGAAAGGGCAGGTCGTTTCCGGTGGCGAAGACGAACCCCTGAAAATCGAGGGCGCAGGAGACAAGGATCAGGCCGCTGAAGGCAATGCCTTTGTCCGCGAGATGGCCGGCCAAACCCGCGGCGCGCGTCGTCCCGTAGCTCTCACCGATCAGAAAGAGTGGCGAGGTCCAGCGATCATACCGCGTCAGATACATCCGGATGAACTCACCCACCGACTCGATGTCCCCATGTAGCGAGTGAAACTTGCTGTTCAGCTCGGGCTTGGCGGCCCGTGAGAAACCAGTGCCCACTGGATCGATGAAGACCAGATCCGCGTGATCGAGCCAGGTCGCGTCATTGTCAACCAGATGGAACGGCGGTACTGGAATCGCCGGCTCATCCGGCGCTGGTACTCGTCTGGGGCCGAGCGCTCCCAGGTGCAGCCAGACCGACGCCGAACCGGGTCCGCCATTGAAGCTGAAGAGCAAAGGGCGAGTTTCGGAGGTCTTCCCTTCCTCGAGGGCATAGGCGATGAAGTAGATCCGCGCCTCCACATCACCCTTGGCATCCCTTATCGGCATCAGTCCGGCGGTCGTCGTGTACTTCAGATCTCGGCCCCCTACCCTCACGTTGTGATGGGTGACCACCGGCTCATCGTCGGTTGATCCCTTCGACGGTTCCTTCTTCTCCTTCGCGGGCTCGCCCGCCTGGGATACCGCGGCGGGCTTGTCTGCTGGTTTCGACTTGCTTTCTCCCTGTGTTTGCGTCTGCGACGGGGCAGGTTCTTGTGCCTTGATGAAGCTCGGCGAAGGTAGCGTCGACACCAGGATCGTAAGCACACTCAGAAATCGGTACATGCAAATTCGCCTCGACAAATGGACAATACAACAAGCCTGAAGCGCTGGAGAGAGCACTTGCCTGCACGGAAGACCCGCTGAGAACCGGAATTGCGGATTCGCTGGTTCTTCGGGCCTGGTTCTTCGTCGAATTCACCGGCGTCCCGGCATGGGGGCTCCGGAACCGGCTAGTGTAACATTATGTGCCGCGGTCACACGTTCCGGCCAGGGAGTGCTGGACAAGATCCACCGACTTGAGGGAGTCTGTCGATGCGACCACCCCACCTGCTCGAGCATATCTCCAAGATTTGCCTGTCCCTTCCTGAGGCGACGCGAGAGGACATGGGAGCTCACGCCGCCTTCGCCGTTCGCAAGAAGAAGTTCGCGTATTATCTCCATGACCATCACGGCGATGGAATCATCTCGGTGAGCTTCAAGACCGCCTCCGGCGAGAACCCCATTCTGATCGACTCGGACCCTGACCTCTATTACTCGCCGGCTTACCTCGGTCCACGAGGATGGGTGGCCCTTCGATTGGATCTCGGCGAAATTGACTGGGAACAAGTAACAGCCCATTTAATCCAGAGCTATCGCCTCACGGCCCCGAAGAGGCTCGCCTCCCGGCTCGATGAGCCGCCTGGTTGACGGCCTGACCCTTTGGACTTGAACCCTTAGTTTTTTCCTTCGGACTGGAACCGGATCTGGCCCGTGAAGTCGCCGATCTGTACGTTCTCTGACTTCGCGTTCAGCGTCCGTCCATAGCAGACGACGTTGTCAAAGAGGACGTTATCGACGCGGTTCGTTTCGCTCGCGCCCTGGATCAACACCCGCGCGGGGCCGGTCGGCTCGCCGGTCAGAAAGATATTCTTGAATACGATATCCTTGATCGAGCCCGGCTTCTTCACACTCATGTACTGGTTCACTGTCGGCCGGAGCGTGATCAAGTCGCGCTGGCCATTGCCCTCAATCCGGAAGTTCTCGAAGCGCGCATTGCGGATCGGCATGAGCTCGCCCGGTTCAAGCAAGAACGGCGTCATCACGTAGTGGATAATGTCGCAATCCTGGTAGTTCAGGTTCTCGATGGCGGGCGCCTGGGATTCGTGGGCGAAGAGGAAGATTCGAGCCCGGTCGCACCAGAACACGCAGTGGCGCACGGTGATTCCGCGTACTGGAGCATCGGGAGCATTCAGGTTCCGAAGCCCTTTAAGAGCCACGCAGTCGTCGTCGGTACGGACGAAGCAGTCCTCGATGAGCACGTCCTGCGAGTTGCAGGGATTGATCCCATCGTCGTTTTGCACCCGGCTGTTGACGAGCTTGATGTTGCGGATAGACACATTCCGGCATCGCATGGGGACGACCGTCCAGGCGAACGAGCCTCGGATGACGACATCCTCGATCGTCACATCGCTGGAGTCCTGAATGCCGATCATGTGGCCCGCGGGACCTTTGAGCCAGGGCCAGTCGGTGCCGTCCAGAATGCCCCGGCCGCAAATGCGGATGTGATCGGCGTGGCGCGCGATGACGGCTCCCTTCACCACCGCGCCCCCGGCGAGATAGAGAGTCTGACCTGCCTTGAGTACGATTCGTTCGGGCCTGTGAATGCCGGGCCCGAAGTAAACGACATTGGGATCACCCTGCTTTGGCGGGTCATGCTCGGGATGGTTGGCGAACAGCAGCAGGGGACCGTTGATGCCATCGGGCTCGATCGAGAGCTTGCGCGAGGAGTCAAGAGTGAATTTCAGCGTGTCACCTGTCGTTTGGCTGGCGACCCGAGCCGATCTCGGCCGGATGACAGCCCGGCCCAGGCCCGGGCCACTCTCTGTTCTGGCAGTCACCGCAACGTGGACCGTCCCGGTGAAGTCGAACATGACAAATGCGTAGGCTCCCCCGTGCACGCTCTGAGCCGTGTAAACCGGAACGTCCGTCCCATCCACTGTCACACGGTACAGGGAGGAGAGTTGCTCCTCCCGCGGCGCCCTCCAGCAAGTGACCTCGCCGGCTTTTGCACCATTTCCAGTCAACATGGCTGCCGCAACCGAGAGAGTTACCATGAGGATGGTGAGTCGGTTCGCAGGCAAGGTTTGAATCTTCATGACTTGGGAGCCCTTCTCGTGATGGACCGGGCGGAACCCGAAGGTCATCGATCAGCGAGGCAAGCCAATAGCGACCTTTGCTGTTCCGCCTGATGATCAACGTATCGTGAAAACTGTGGCCAAGAAAGACGTCACTGCTTTTTCAGCGGTTGAACCTGCGGCAGGATCATTTCATTGAAAAGCGAAAGATAGCCTCCAATGTCTTGTTGAAGCGATTCGTCATCGTATCATAAAGCAATGAAGACCTCATCGTAAGCGCAAGGCGGGGTTTATTGGTGCTTTGCCTCTATGGCTTATATTTATTGTCATAAAATACTGAACTTATGAATTCGGCCAGCATCGCTTTATCATCCATGATCGCGGTGGTTGTTGCCGGCATCACTCTTGGAGCCGCAGAACCACCGAACTCGAACAACGGTGGGAAGGCTGCCTATCCCGGCTCTGCGCCGGACCCGCCGCAATCACCTGTCGCGATGCGGAGATCACCCTCGTCAATCAAGCGATCTCCGTGTCGTGGATCCGGACAGCGTCTGGGCCGCGCGGTCGAGTCGTACGCGACGTCCAGGCAGGACACAAGCTCGCGCTGAACGGCGAGTTGTTCCAGATCGTCCTCGGCTGACGGCCGGTGCTACGCGGCCTCGATGCTGCGATCCGAGGGAACTCCACGAGTCAGTGAGCTTGCCCCCGACACCAGGTCGGCGCGGCTGTCAGCCAGAATTTCGGGCCGACAGGTGGAGTTGCCGTTACGATCGTCCGACGGCCGGCTTGGCGTCGTCTGGCGAGCGACCGCTCGTGATGACAGCGGCTATCTATGCGAGCAGATCGACCTTCTGGCCTTGCAAGACGATTTGAGCATCCGCGAGATAGTCTGGGTGGACGAGCATCTTGCCGGTGCTCGCGAGGCCGGTAGCGTCGATGGCTCTCCCATCATTGTGAGCAATTTCTTCCTTGGTTGCGACGATCCGATGGCGACGAATGTGGTCGCCACGAGCGGCAAGGCTTCTTGCCGCCTGACCCGCAGCGCCATTCTCCGCCGGGGCGAGAAGCTGAGCCAAAGCTTCGTTGTCGGGGTTGCTCCGACGGGCCAGATGCGGCGATCGTTCCTCCACTATATCGAGCGCGAACGTGCTCACCCTTATCGCCCCTTCTTGCATTACAATTCTTGGTACGACATCTCTTGGCAGCCGTTCGCTCTCGACGAAGCAAATTGTCTGGAGGCCATTCGCCTGCTTGGCGAACGATTCATCAGGCCGTACGGTGTTGTACTCGACGCCGTGGTCTTGGATGACGGCTGGGATGATCCCCGGACGCTCTGGAAGTTCCATCGCGGCTTCCCCCACCAGTTCACTCCTCTGGCTGCCCTCTGCAAGGAATACCAGACGGGGCTGGGCGTCTGGCTCTCTCCGTTCGGCGGCTACGGTTCGTCCCGGGATCGACGGCTGAAATACGGCCGTGAACAGGGTTACGAGATCAACGCCGCGGGCTTCTCGCTGGCGGGGCCGCTCTATTACGCCGCGTTCAGACAATCCTGCCTCTCGATGATCCGAGATTACGGCGTGAACCACTTCAAGTTCGATGGCATCGCGGCCGGCATGTATGCCAGCGGCGGAGCTGGCTACATTCTCGATACGGAAGCCATGCGTCGGCTGATGATCGATCTGCGGCATGAGAATCCTGATCTGTATATCAACCTGACAACCGGATCGTGGCCATCTCCATTCTGGCTACGTTACGCCGATTCGCTTTGGCGCCAGGGTGACGACATGGGCTTTGCTGGCAAAGGCTCCAAGCAGCAGCAATGGCTGACCTATCGCGATCAGGAGACCTATCGCAATGTCGTGTGCAAGGCCCCGCTCTTTCCGCTGAACTCCCTGATGACGCAAGGCGTGGCCTATTCACGGCAAGGCCGCGCAGGTGATCCCACGTTTAACTCCGCAGGCTTCAAGGACGACGTGCGGGCCTTCTTCGGCAGCGGAACTGGCCTGCAGGAACTTTATATCCAGCCCGGCAAGCTCGCGACTGTCGATTGGCGGGTGCTGGCGGAGGCCGCGAAATGGTCACGGGCCAACGCCGATGTGCTGGTGGATACGCATTGGGTGGGCGGTGATCCGTCGCGGCAAGACGTGTACGGGTACGCTTCATGGTCGCCGCGCAAGGGTATCCTGATGGTACGGAATCCCGATGACCGGCAACGCGAGTTCTCGCTTGACGTTGGCGCCGCGTTTGAATTGCCACCGGGGGCGATAGCGCGATTCACGCTCCGCAGTGCATGGACCGAAGACGAGGGCAAACCCGCATTCACCGCGGAAGCCGGCAAACCTCTACTGTTCAAACTCAAGCCGTTTGAAGTTGTTGTCTTTGACGCCACTCCGGCGCGGTGACGCTGGGACCGATCATTCCGCGCGACCGCCGCGACTGTCACCGCGCATCCCGATAGGAGAAGGTCCATCATGAGAGCGACGATCACTCTTTCCGTCGTTTGCCTGGCGATCGCATTCACGGCGGTGGCAAATCCCGAGGCGGTGCGCGGGGAGGCGACGGTCAAGGAATATACCAAGGTATTCAAGACTTATCCGTACTCCGATCCCGACCCGATTGCCTCCATGTCGCGGTTCTATCCGTACTTCCGCTTCGATGGCTTCACGGCCCAGCCGGTCGACAAGACATGGAAGGTGGTGGAGCTGTCCAACGATTACTTGCAAATCCTCATCCTGCCGGAAATCGGTGGCAAGGTCTGGGCTGCGATCGAGAAATCGACCGGCAAGTCGTTCGTCTATTTCAACCAGGTCGTCAAGTTCCGTGATGTTGGAATGCGCGGGCCGTGGACCAGCGGCGGCATGGAGGCAAACTACGGCATCATGGGCCATACACCCAACTGTTTCACGCCAGTCGACTACCTCGTGCGCCGCAACCCGGACGGGAGCGCGAGCTGCATCATCGGCGTGCTTGACCTGCTGACGCGATCAACCTGGCGGCTGGAAATCAATCTCCCCGCCGACCAGGCAGTTTTCACGACTCGCTCTCTCTGGCACAACGGATCGGCAGCCGAACAGCCCTATTACACCTGGATGAATGTCGGCATCAAAGCGGCCGGCAATCTGCAGTTCGTCAATCCCGGAACGTGCTATATCGATCACGATGGCAAGGCCTTTGACTGGCCGATCAATCGTCAGAATGGCCGGGATTTGTCCTGGTACGAGCAGAACAATTTCGGGAGCTACAAGTCGTATCATGTAATGGGCCGTTTTGCCGAGTTCTTCGGCGGCTACTGGCACAACGACGATTTCGGCATGGCGCGCTGCTCCACCTATGGTGACAAGCCGGGTCGAAAAATCTGGATCTGGGGTCTTTCCCGCGAAGGCATGATCTGGGAGAACCTGCTGACCGATTCCGACGGTCAATATGTCGAGGTCCAGTCCGGCCGTTTGTTCAA
>CAWCPP010000038.1:0-631783 GCA_963797295.1 uncultured Planctomycetaceae bacterium | reverse complement strand
GTGATCTTTTGCGAGCCGGCCGTGGCCAGCACAACGCAATTAAATATGTGCACGTCTATATCACATGAGGCAAACATGTAGCTCTTCGGCAGGAAGGCGGCCGGGTTCTTGTCCGAGCTCCTGAGTTGAATCGTGCCAGCGTAGTCCGTGACCACGTTTCCGAGGGCGTCGAGGGCGGTCACGTCAGCGTGAAGGCCGTGTCTGCCGTCACCGGATTGGTCGAGGGGACGAGCGCGAAGCGGCTGATCACGGCTAGCCCGACTGTGACGTTTCCTGTCCCATTGATGGCAGCCGCGATGGTGTCGGTCACGACGATGGTTTTGCGCCGGCCGTTACCAGTGTGACACCGTTGGCGAAGGTGTGGATACCGTTTTCTAATAGAATGAACGTATCAAAATTCTATAGAACAATGCCCTTGGCGACGTCGGAGCTGGTAAACTGGAACGTGCCCCGATAGGCCGGCGTTGTATTGCTGAATTTGTCCTGTGCCGTCACCGTCACGCTGGGGCCACGTTTGGCACCACGTATGGCGCGGCGGGCACAACCAACAGACGCGCGGTAGCCGCGGGCAAGTCCAGCAATTGTCTGCTCCCGGTAATGGCCGGCTCGACCATGTCCCTGACGCCGATGGCCTGCACGCCGGCCGTGTCGAGGATTACGCCGGTAAAGTCATGAACGCCGTTATCGCCAGGAGCGAACTTGTAATTGCCCGGCAACTTGATCATCGGATTGGTGTCTGTGGTCCCGAACCGGACTGTGCCCAGGTAGCCAGTGGCGATACCTCCAAAAACATCGAGCGCTTGCACCACCAGAAACCCAGTGCCGGCCATCGCGTTCGCGGGCGAGGTCACCAGGAAGAAGACCGCCGTACCAGGGGCGAACACATGCACCATGGTATCTCCGGTGATCGTCGGGTCCTTCGAATCCGTGAGGGTGATTGTTTGGTCTCCGTCAGTCTTGAAGATGACCGGACTTGTGACCGGGAAGAGGTGCGCGCCACCGTCGAAACCGTTGAACGTGTATTTGGCTGGAAGCCTGGCCGCGGCATCGGTGCTCGTGGAAGACACCCTGCCCATGTAAGACGGCGTCTTGTTGCCGTAGTTGTCCTAGGCGATGACGCCCACGAGAAAGGATACGTTCGTGCCTACGGGACCAAAAACTCCCGATATACCAATCTCGGGCAGCGGTGTCGGCCCCGCGGGCTTCAAGGTCTCGACCAGGAACTTGGCCGTGGCCGCGGCAAGTACGGTGGTGGTGCCGTAACCGGTCACACTTGGCATCTTGCTGTCCGTCGCCGTGATGCTCTGGGCCCCCGCGGTGATCAGCGTGGAGCCCTCCATGTTGGCCACCGCGAACGTGTGCCGGCCGTTGTCCGCAGGTCCGACTCGAAATTGAATGGAACCCCGGCCATGATACGCGGGTCTGAAGTGCTGAAGGTGATCGTGCCCTGGTAACCGGTAACGGCCATGCCGTACGCATTCACGGCGGTCACGGTGATGCCAAAGGGTTTTCCGGCGGCCACGGTCGGCGGCAATATGACCTGGAGACGATTCACATTGATGACGCTGTTGATCCAGCCGGCGTAGTAGGATACGTCCATGGCAACACCGATGCGACAGAGGCGATCGAGTTGCCAAGAAGCCCCGGCCCGCCGCAATCCCCTTGCGCCGGGAACCCTTCCGCGTTGCCTAGACTGAGATTGTTGATTCCATTGAAGTAACCTAGGGCATCATTGGCGGCTTGCCCGTTGTCAAAGTCATGGACCGGTGCACTGTCCGGGGGAAAGCCGGCCTGGGGCAGATCATCGGCCGGAAACGGATGCAGGGGTATGTTGTTGAACACGTTGTTGGTCGTGTTATACGTATTCTGAGCCATCCGCAAAGTGCCGAGGCTGGTAATGAGTGACGTCGCGGGTGCTTCGGGCGGGGGCTTGGTGCCCGTGTCGCCGGTGCCGGTAAATCCATAACCTTCCATCGTGAAGGTCTGGCCGACCTCGTTGGTCGACGTGTTGAGCTGGTAGCGCGTCGCCCACGCCGGCGCCGACATCGGTAGGCGAGGATGGCCAGGTCGTTCCCCTGGAAGTTGTTTCCCGTCCAATGGGGTTCACGGTGATCACGGTGAAGGGGACCGCCATCGTGACAAGCTGCGGCAGCTCGAAGACGATCGTAAAATTGCCCGCCAGGACCTTTCCCTGGCTGTCGGTAACGACGTGGGCCGCGGTGAGGATGTCCCGGCCTGTGAAGAGCAACTCGCCGGTGCCGAACGTGTTATTGGGGGCGACCACTTCCACAATCCCGGTGGCCGAAGGCGTTCCCGGCGGGACGACCGTTGCCTTCTGAAATGCCCCGACCACCGGAGCTATGCGGCTTTCCAGCCGTTCGAGAGGAGTGACGGCCAGAAGCAATTGGTGGGAGATTCTCCGGGCCGCTCTGGACCGACTGCGCGAGGTGATTCCTGATAGATGCATCGCGAGCATGCTGCACCTCCGTGGACTCGACTCCGCTGGGATGCCGCCTGCACGCGGTCTAGTCAAAACCTGGTCGCGATCTCCGCCCGGAACGAGCCTCCGACATCCCGGTGGCTGCCGCCATTGCGGCCTCGCGGAAGGGGATTTGGTCAATGCTCGAAATACGTACCATGGACGTTAGACAAAGTAGATCACGGACCATCAATGACACCGGCGCAAGCGAGCGAATGATTCGTTGAAGCACAATCGGACATGCGAGAGATCGATGCCTGTTGTCACGACTCGTCATGGAACCTGTTGATCGAATCGACAATTCTGCCAAAGCACTAGTTTGTCAAGAAAAGTCTTGCGAACATGACTCGGATAATCCGGGTGGCCTGGGTGCTCGGGTCAAGCTCAGCAGCAAACCGGACAACTGAGCAGAAAGAAGGATAGACCGGCCGTTTCTACATCCTATATGATGCAAGACTGACACCTGTCGTTCTTGAGGTCATTTCGATGCAGGATCAACAACAGGCGCTGGGAGACGATCAAGAAGGATCGGTTACTCTTCTTCTCGGCAATCTGAAATCCGGAGACTCGACTGCGGTTCGTCGGCTCTGGGAGCGCTACTTTTCCCGGCTTGTATACCTCGCGTATGGCCGAATCCAGCGAATCAGCGGTCCGGGGGGCATCGAAGATGAAGAAGATGCCGCACTGAGCGCCCTCGAGAGCTTCTTCGAGGGCGTGGCGATGGGACGATTTTCTCGACTTGCCGACCGCGACGACCTCTGGCAGGTGCTGGCCACTATCACCAAGCGCAAGGTCTACGATCAGGCCGAACGCCGCTTCGCAGACAAACGCGGCGGGGCGTTTCGCCGGTCCGATGATGGGCTCGACCGGCTGAGCAGCCCGGCGCCGACACCCGAGTTCCTTGCTCTGGTCGCCGATCAGTGCCTGGCCCTGCTCGACACATTGACGCTTCAGGACCCCGATGATGCACGCCGCCTCCGCGAGATCGCCCTCTGGAAGCTGGAGGGTTTCACGAATGAAGACATCGCCGCAAAACTCGGGTGCGCCGTGAGGACCGTGGCCAATCGACTCACCTTGATTCGGAAGACCTGGGAGATCGAGGGCCATACAGTGGCATGAACCTTCCGGGCAATGGTGCGGTAGATTTTATGCAGCCTTGATAGACTCATTCGTCGCACCTGTACAAGTCCATAGATCGCTATTGTCTGTGAGCCGAAAAAACGCCCTTTGCTCTCGACCCGCGGCGAGGAGCCGTGATGCTGCGACCGCGACCATGGGCTAAGTAACTGTCTTCAAGGCACGAAGTCTCCAAGATTGTTCATGAAGGCTTCAACGCACGTGGCCCGCTTTACGTTATGATCGGAAGCGCATGATCGCAATTGAGATCTCGGCTGTGGAGCCGCCGAAATGAGAGGGGCGCGACTTCATCAAACCGACAGACGTTCGCTGATCGTGCTCCGTCGTCGCATCGAGGTATGTGAACGGTTTGAAGCTGGCTTCCAGAGAGGGCCGGGAAGGCCGATCGAGGACTACCTTGCCGAGTTGCCGGAGGACGAAAGGCCTTCCTTGCTCAGAGAACTCGTGGCCCTCGAGGCAGAGTTGAGGCAAGAACGCGGCCAGAGTGCGTCCCTGTCGGACTACCTCGAACGATTTCCGCAGCACGCGGATTTGGTGATGGCCGCTCTGGGAACGGTGGCCGGCTGCACCAAGACGCCCGTCAAGGACATGACAGCTCAGTCGTCTGCCGAGCCTTCGATTCCTCCGGTGTCCCCTTTCACCACTTATCAGCTCCTTGGGGAACTCGGCCGAGGCGGAATGGGCATCGTCTATCGGGCCCTCGACCATCGCAGGCGTGAGACTGTTGCCTTGAAGACTCTGAAGCGGGTTGATCCCGAGCTGTTCTATCGGTTCAAGCGCGAGTTTCGAACCCTCGCGGACCTGTCTCATCCGAATCTGGTCACGGTCCATGAATTCATCTCCGACGGACGAGAATGGTACCTGGCCATGGAGCTTGTCGAGGGCGTGAGCTTCATCCAGTTCGTACGCTCAGGAGGGCGTACGGACCCGGCCCGATCAACCGAACCCATGGACCCGGCGGAAACGAGCCGTCAGGAGACGCTGTCGACGACAGAAACGAGCATGGACTCAGGTGCCGTGGCGTCGCTGGCAAAGCCCCACACCGACGTGGCAGACACCGGCTGCCTGAACGGGGCACAGTACTCCCGACTGCGGAAAGCACTGGCACAGTTGTCTTCTGGTGTGATGGCGTTGCACAAGGCGGGGATACTCCATCGAGACCTGAAGCCCTCGAACGTACTCGTGACACAAACGGGCCGGGTAGTGATCCTCGATTTTGGACTTGCCGCGGAGTTAGGGCCGAAGGGATCGCACGAGAGTTCGGAGCCGAAAGCCCTGGGCACTGTCGCCTACATGGCACCCGAGCAGGCGGCAGGCTCGGCAGTCGGGCCCGCGGCGGACTGGTACAGCATCGGTATCATGCTTTACGAGGCTCTCACCGGCCGGGTCCCGTTTCGCGGCCGTCCCCTCGAAGTGTTGATGAACAAACAGTCGATCGACCCGCCAGCGCCTCGGGATATTCTACCAGAGGTTCCCAAAGATCTTGATGCTCTCTGCGTTGACATGCTCCGTCGCGATCCGGAGGAACGGCCCACGGGGACGGAGATTATCAGCAGGCTGGGGGGCCACCAGTCGGGCGACGATGCGCCGGCCAGCCAGCCTCACCGCGGCTTCCTCGTCGGCCGCGACTACCACCTGGCCACGTTGGCCGCATCGGCCGAGTCAGTCAGGACGGGCAGGACAACGACCGTTTTCGTGCATGGCCAGTCCGGAGCGGGAAAGACGGCGCTGCTCCAGGACTTCCTCGCGTCGGTTCGACGGCAGAGCAACACCGTCGTCTTCGCAGGTCGGTGTTTTGAACGCGAATCGGTCCCCTACAAGGCGATTGACGGCCTGGTCGATGAGTTGAGCCGGCACCTTCG
This sequence comes from uncultured Planctomycetaceae bacterium, assembly GCA_963797295.1. GTDB lineage: Bacteria > Planctomycetota > Planctomycetia > Isosphaerales > Isosphaeraceae > Aquisphaera. Next base: position 626,305 of record CAWCPP010000038.1, on the reverse strand, counting down.
ACGTCTTTCGACCGCCGAAGCCCGGACGCTGCTGCCCCGCGATATTCAGCTCCTCGCAGGGCTGTTCCCCGCCCTCAACCGGGCGGACGCGGTGGCGACGGCGCCTCGAAGGCGTGTTGAGATTACTGACTCTAAGGAACTGCGACGGCGAGCGTTCGCGGCCTTGCGCGAACTGCTCGCCCGAATCGGCGACCGTGCTCTTCTGGTACTGTGTATTGACGATCTTCAATGGGGCGATGCGGAAAGCGGAGCGCTGCTCTCCGAGTTGCTTCGCACGCCTGAGCCTCCCTGCCTCCTGCTCCTGGTCTGCTACCGGAGCGAAGACTCGGCAATCAGCCCGATCTTGCGACAGCTCCTCAACCGGGAAGCGTGTGATCCGGCAGTCAACCGGGTCGAGATCGCCGTCGAGCCTCTAACCCAGGTTGACTCGGAACGTCTTGTCCACGTGCAACTCGGCGCGGTACGCCAGGCTCTGGCCCGGCTTGCCCCGGTCATCGCGCGGGAGTCGGGCGGCAACCCGTTCTTCATTTCGGAGTTGGTTGGGGCTGTCAAGTCCGGCACACGCGATGCGAGCGAGTGGCTTGCATCCGGGCGAGTCGCTCTCGACGACGTTCTGGCCAGTCGCGTCCAGTGTCTTCCCGACGGAGCGAGACGTTTGCTGGAGGTCATCTCCGTCTCCGGCCGTCCGCTCCAACGGTCGGTCGCTTACCATGCCGCCGGCTGTGACGCAGAGGCGTTCTCGGCCGTGGCCATGCTCCGTTCGTGCCGCCTCGTACGTAGCTCGGCGCCGGCAGAAGGCGATGCGTTGGAGCCTTATCACGACCGAGTGCGCCAGATGGTCGTCTCACGGCTCTCGCCGGAATTGTTGCAGATACACCATCGCCGACTCGCTCTGGCGCTTCGGGAATGCAATCAGGCCGATCCGGAGCAGTTGGCCGCCCACTACCTGGCTGCGGGCGAGCGCGAGCAGGCGGGCAACTACTCCCGCATCGCGGCCGACGATGCAGCCAGGGTGCTGGCATTCGAGCGAGCCGCCAAGCTTTATCGCCAAGCGCTGGAATTGACGCGCCGGACTGCGAGGGGTCAAGACAGTTGCGTTCCTGTCTGGCGGAGGCGCTGGCGAATGCCGGTCGTGGTGCCGAAGCCGCCCGGGAATACCTGGAGGCCGCCGACCAGGCGGACGCAGCGGTGGCGTTGGAGTTCCGGCGCCGCGCGGCCTACCAGTACTGCATCAGCGGCCACTTCGACGAGGGACGTTCGACCTTTGGAACGGTACTCGAACAAGTAGGCTTCCGGTATCCACGGACTCCCCGCCGGGCCTTGGCGTCTCTTGTGTTCAACAGAATTCGCTTGAGGCTCAGGGGTCTGCACATCCGCCGCCGTGCGGCGTCCACCATTGCTCCCGAGGAACTCTTCCGGATCGACGTCTCCTGGTCGGCCGCCACGGGTATTACCATGGTCGATAGGATACGCGGCGCTGACTTCCAGATGCGCAACCTGCTGCTCGCCCTCCGAGCGGGTGACCCTTCGCGATTGATCCGCGCCCTGGCCCACGAGGCGGCCCATTCGTCGACGGCTGGATACACGAGCGGCAGCCGGGTCGCCAAACTGCTTGTGACGGCTCAGTCGCTGGCGCAGGATCTTGGTGATCCTCACGCGCACGGGATGATCGCCTGGGCCGCCGGGCTCTCGGCGTATTTCCAGGGGCGATGGGCAGAGGCCCTCGAGTTCTGCGACCGAGGAGAAGAGATCTTCCGCGATCGCTGCTCGGCGCGGTCTGGGAGTTGGAAACCGTACGGTCATTCTCGCTCTATTCGATGTTCTTCCTTGGAGAAGTCGCCGCTCTCCGCGGACGGCTGGCGTTGTTACTCAAGGAGTCCGTCGATCGGGGAGACCTTTTGGCCGAGGCGAACTTCAACAATTTTGGTGGAACGCTCGCCCGGCTCGGGGCAGGTGATCCGGGAGGCGCCCGTCACGCCCTGGAAGACGTCATGGCGCGTTGGCCAAGGCGGCCGTTCTTGACGCAACATTTCACCAGTCTTTCGGGACATGTCCTGATCGATCTCTACCTCGGCCAGGGTGGGGCCGCCCTCGAACGGCTGCGAACGAGCTGGCCCGAACTGGCTGGATCGCTGCTGCTCACCGTCGAAGCGATTCGCATCTTCATGATCCACCTCCGCGCCCGCGCCGCATTGCTGGCTGCGGCCGAGTCCTCGAATCCGAATCCGCTGTTACGTGCCGCCGAGTGCGACGCCCGCCGGCTGGCTCGAGAACGCAATCCCTGGGCATGGCCCATGGCCCGAGTCATCCGTGCGGCCCTGTGTGCTTCGGCTGGCCAGTACGAGGTCGCGGAGGCGTTGCTTGGTACAGCCGTCGACGAGTTCGAGGCGTTCGACATGCGCCTGTTCGCGTCAGCCGCCAGGCGGAGAAGAGGAGAACTCTGCGGAGGGAAGCGGGGGGCGGCGCTCATCGCCGATGCCGATTCATCAATGGCCAACCAGGGGGTCGCTGACCACGACCGGCTCGCCGCCCTTCATGTCCCGGGTGATTTCGACAGGTCTCGTCCCTGGTTTGCCCCCCCAAGAAGTGGCAATCCCGAATTCCCATCCGGAACAGTTAGGGACAAGAGGCCGACTTGCAGCGACGTCGCGGTGGCGAAGGTTTCGAAATCCTAGATCACGATGACCAGCAAAGGGTTGACGACGATGGAACTTTCCGAGACTGAGGAACTGCGCCGAACAAGAATCGTGATCCTCGGTGGTGGAATGGCTTCCCTCTCCGCAGCCTTCGAGTTGACCAGCTCGCCGGGCTGGGAGACTCGCTACGAAATCACGGTTTATCAGGTCGGTTGGCGGCTTGGCGGCAAGGGAGCCAGCGGTCGAAACCCTGACGCGGACAGTCGCATCGAGGAGCACGGTCTCCACATCTGGCCGGGCTTCTACAACAACTCATTTCGCATGATGCGAAGCTGCTACGGTGAACTGGCCCGACCGGCGGGCGAACCGCTCGCAAGCTGGCAGGACGCCTTCGTGCCCCAGGACGACATTGTCGTCGAGGAACGGATCAACGGTCGTTGGATCCACTGGCCGCACCACGCCGATCCCAATGGTCTGGTACCCGGAGATGGCGACAAACCTCCCACGCCGTGGGATTTCGTTGTTCTGGGCTTGAAGTGGATGCACGACCTCTTTATCCGCTCCGGTTATGCCAGTCTTGGCCGCTTGCCCGTCCCCGGGAAGTCTCTCCCGGACGCGACTTGGACTAGCATCCATGAAATGCTTTCATCGATACTACCTGCCCCGATCAGCTCGACACCCTCCCAGTTCCTTCATCTCGCCCTTCGTCTGGCCGACGCGTTGCCGAAGGACGCCAGCCTGCACCTGGCATCCCGGCACAGCGCGTTGATCTGGCTCCTCGATCGATTCCGGGATTGGCTCGCGTCCATTTTGGGCGACCAGATCGATCAAGACAACCAGGCCCGCCGGATCTGGATCCTCCTCGACTATGGATGGGCGAACATCCGGGGTGCGATCCGCGACGGGGTCATCTTTCACGGTTTTGACGTGATCGACGGAAGCGACTATCGCGTCTGGATGCAGGGGCACGGCGGTTCCCGGATCATGCTGGGATCGGGCCTGATCCGAGGTCTTTACGACTATTTCGTCGCCTATGAAGGTGGTGACCCCGCGCGTCCCAACTTCGCGGCAGGCGCCGCACTTCGCCTGGCCTTGAGGACCGCGTTCGATTATCGTGGGTCGATCATGTGGAAACTGCGGGCCGGGATGGGAGATACGATCGTCGCGCCGCTCTACGAAGTTCTCAAACGCAGAGGAGTCCAGTTCCGTTTTTTCCACCGCGTCCGGAAACTTACCCCTGCGGCCGACGGGGCGAGCGTCGCGACGATTACCTTGGGACGACAAGCGACCGTTTCGGGAGGAGAGTACTCACCTCTGATCCGGGTGAATGGTCTTTCCTGCTGGCCCAACGCACCGCTTTTCGGGCAGCTCCTCGAAGGTGTTCAGCTCGAGCAGCACAAAATTGACCTGGAGTCGAGTTGGTCGCCGTGGCCCGATGTCGCGCAGGTGATTCTCCGCGCCGGGGAAGACTTCGACCTCATCGTTCTCGGCACCTCGCTGGCGACGCTGCCGACGATCTGTCCCGATCTCATCGCCGCGAACAGCAACTGGGGAAAAATGCTAGCGAACATCAAGACAATCCAGACCCTGGCGGCTCAGGTCTGGCTCAAACCGGAACTCGAGCGGATGGGCTGGCAGGGGCCACGCCCAATCCTTACCGGCTACGCCGACCCCCTTCAGACCTATTCCGACATGACTCAGACCCTTGAGTGGGAGGGATGGGCCATTGGGAATCGCCCTGGCAATGTCGCCTATTTCTGTGGGCCGATGACGGACGCGTCCGTCATACCGCCTCCCACCAACTACGGGTTTCCGAAGCAGGAGCACGACCGGGTCGCCTGGGCCGCGCAGCATTGGCTCCACAACGAGTCCGCACACCTCTGGCCCGATGCTACATCGAGCGCGACTCCCAAAGGGCTCGACTGGCGTCTCCTCGTCGAGTTCGGAGGCACCACAGAGCAGGCCGTGTTCGATCGCCAATACTACAGGGCGAACATCGAACCGACCGATCGCTATGTGCTCAGTCTGGCCGGCACCAGCCAGTACCGTCTGAGCGGCGATGCCTCAGGCTTCAATAACCTCTATCTTGCCGGCGACTGGACCCGCACCGGTCTGAACATCGGCTGCGTAGAGGCTGCCGTCATTTCGGGCGTACGGGTGGCGCGTGCCATCGCCGGTAGCCGCGAGCTGATCCCGGGAGAATCGGACTTTTGAGGGGTCTCACTGCGCGATCGGGAGGCACTTCGTCGGCGCGTGGAGGCCCATGAACGGACAGACCGGCCAGAGCCAAAACGGGAACTCGTGCGGGAGGTGTCGGCGGTATCGGTCGAGGTCATGCCGGCGGGCCGGTTCGAGAAGAGGCGGCTCTGAGAGCGGCCAGACACCGCATGGCGGCTGTGACGAGCCGGAGGCGGCGAGGACTCCGTTCGCCGCCCGACGGCCAGCCTCATTGGCCGATTCCATCGTTGCCATGTCCGTGTATGTTTGTACATAATCGGACGCAAGGAAAAGATTCTCGATATTCGTAGTCGCCTCTGGTCGGTTGAACCATGATCCCACAGTGTTGATTAACAGCGGCTCGCGGTTTCGCTTCGGAATGCCTCCATCGAACTCGATCGCGGGGTCGAGATAGGCGAAGTAAACGTCCTCGTCCTTCAGCAGCGGGCCGTCGTCGTTGAGATGCCTCTTCATTTGCTCCCACACTTCGGACTTGATCTCGTCAAGAGTGCATTGGGACGCTGGCTTGTGATACAAGAGCCCACAACTATTCCAGTCGGAAATGATCGTCGAGATGATACCCCGGACTTGACCGGCGTCGCTCTGAGCAAGATCGAGCCCCGGCCAGAATTGCTGCTGGGAGATCCCGGTGAGAGACCATTGTGAGTCGACGAAATTGATATGCCCGCGGACGACTGGAATATCACGCTTAAGGTACCAGAGTAAGCCGGTCATCCAGGCCGACTTGAGACAGTTCAGCCCGGCCAGACGCGGTTCGGCCATGAGCATTTTCGGTGTAACCAGTTTTTGCATGGCCTCGAAGGGGACTGAGGCAACATAATAATCGGCCGTTTCCCTGGAAATGAGGTTCCCGTGGCGGACCTGCAAGCCGGTAATCCGCTGCCCGTCGCACTCGATCGCCTCGACCCGGGCCTTTGTGCGGTAATCAACCTTACAAGCCTTCAGATACTGAAACCAGGGGTCGATCCAGGCCTCGCTGGTCGGTCCATTGAGTACCCGATCCACCTGCACCCCCGGTTTGGCGAAGTCGAACAGGAACTGGAGGAGAATGAGGCCGCCCGAGCGGGTGCTCATCTCGTGGGGCTGGACAGCCACGAGTGACTTGCACAGCCCGGCCGCCAGGTACTTTTGAAACGCCTCTGACTTGTTGTCGGCGTCCAGGAATTGCCACCACCCCGTTCGCTCCCATTCGTCGAAGCGACGCTCCGTGCAGCTGGTTAGCAGGGTCAGCAACCGGCAGGCGAAGAACTGAACCTCGTGCCAGGGAATTCCGAAGGACTGATGGAATTGAAATGGAAGGAGCAAGGCTTCTCCAAGCTCCGCCAGGTTTTCAGGAAAGTGATTCGTGACGTAAACGGCATCGGCGCCGATCCGAGCAAGCATCGTCTTGCGCGCCTCGACCAGGTTGCAGGCGACATTCGAACCGGTTCCGAAGGGTATGCGCTCCATCGAGTCCGGGAGGTGGCGATAGAAGCCGGGGAAGAACCGAAAACCATGTTCGGCAGGAATCGGAATGCGTCCTACCTGGCCCGCCTCTGGTGCGGGAAAGCTTCGCGCTTTGCCCCCGGGAATTGCGTTTGCCTCGAAGACAACGACCTCGAAACCACGTTCGATCAGCTCGTGGGCAACAGTCATACCGGCGACACCACCGCCAAGAACAGCAACGCGTTTTGGCATGCTGAGGCCCAATCGGAAAAAATATGTAGTTTTCGGCGTACTAAGCTCAGAACGTCCGATGCGCAGAGCGACGAGAGAGTTCGTGGCTCCGGATTCCGCGCAGCGTCCCATTTCATCGTCCGTTCGAGCGAACTTCCGCAATCTCTTTCTAAACGGTTCATTCGAAAGCTGGCGGAAGAGCGAAGAAAAAGAGGGAGAGCCGAGATGATTCCAGGGTTCTTACAGACGAGTCGCACGCACTGCGGGCGTTGCCAGCCTGGTGGACGGCGGGGGATCGGGGCCCGTTCCTTCCCAGGCAAGTAGGAGTTTCAGGCCCGACGTTCGAGGGTCGGCGACAGCCCGATGAAGAGTTCCGCCTGAACACTTGCGACTTCTTTGTAGCCACTCGTGCACCGCGATCCGTTCCACCGATGCGGTTCGCAGTTCTCGAACTTTTGGTCTTCCACCTCTCACGGTCTGAGGCAAGATCATTTGCCTGCGTTCACCCGGTTGGCACGTCGTCCTCCTCGCAACGAGAAGTCTTCGCGACGGACTCGAATTCCGGAGTCTTCAGGGGAACGGCACTCGGAATATCCGGAAGCTTCCGGAGAAAACTCACTGAATTGGGTTCATAAGCCGTTGTCCGCTGATCCGAACGTAAGAGAGGTGGACGTCCAGCGGCGAGGGATCGCGAACGCTTGTGATGTATATGGGAAGCGCCAGTCTCCAATTGACAATGCCATGCCTGAGCCGACGCCGAATCATGTGGCAATCTCCACGTGCAATAAAGAGGTCGATCACATGTTCGTGGCTCTTCTCCTGGCGTCCGTCCCGATGAGACCCGATCAAACTCCTATTGAAAAATGAAACCAGGAGTCTTGAGATGCTTTCTTGTGCGGAGATTGTGAAAGGTTCCGTTTGCGGCGGCATGACCAGGCGCGACTTTCTCCGCGTCGGCGCTCTTGCCCCTGTCGGGCTCTCGTGGCCTCAGCTTCTGGCTGCCCGAACGGTGGCTTCCGTCAAGCCGGTACACAAGGATCGCGCCTGCATAATGATTTTCAATCTGGGCGCACCGAGCAACATGGATCTCTGGGACATGAAGCCGGACGCTCCAGCCGAGATCCGCGGACCATTCAGGCCCATCGACACAATAGCGCCGGGTATCAAACTCTCGGAGGCTCTGCCACTCCATGCGAAGATCGCTGACAAGTTCTCGCTGGTCCGGTCGGTTCACCACGATGGCGCGGCGATTCACGATGTTGGCTGGCAGATCATGCAGACGGGACGGCGACTCACCGGAGGGGAAATCTCACCGCACATCGGGTCGGTTGTGGGATACCTGCATGGTTCGAAGACCGACTTGCCGCTGTTCGCGGTACTGCCAGGGTTGATGAAAGAAGGAGGTGGAAACATGCCGAACGGGCAGGCGGCCGGCTTCCTCGGGGAATCCAATAACCCGTTCGTGCCCGACACGGAATCCTCAAATCCGGAAATCGACACAAGCACGGTTGAAGCCGATGGCATCCTGACGGCCCGAACGAGTCTAACGGCGTTCGACCTTTCGCGGGAACCCCAAGCAGTCCGCGAGCGTTACGGCCGGACGAGATTCGGGCAATGCTGCTTGATGGCACGACGCCTGGTCGAGAACGATTTCCGGTTCGTGACAATCAACACGTTTCTTACGGTTTTTGACGAGATTTCCTGGGATATCCACGGGGCGAGGCCGTTCACGACGATCGAGGGCATGCGCGACTTCGTATGCCCCATGTACGACCGAGCCTACAGTGCGCTGATCGGAGATCTCGACGATCGCGGCCTTCTGAGCACCACGCTTGTCTGCAATCTCGCGGAGTTTGGCCGCACACCTCGGATCAATCCAGCCGGCGGACGAGACCACTGGCCACAGTGCTTCACGGTGGGTTTCGCTGGCGGGGGTATTCAAGGGGGGCGTGTGGTCGGGGCGAGTGATTCAATCGGTGCATTTCCAGCGGACCGGCCCGTCGAACCGGCCGAGATCGCGGCCACGATCTTCCATTGCCTGGGTCTTGACTTGAAGACCACTCTCCCTGGGCCGGGCGGCCAGCAGTTCCCTCTAGTTGATCCCGGATATCGCGAAATCGAGGAACTTTTCTGAGTCCTGGAGACACGGATCGAGGAACAGGATCGTCTCAGAGCCCACCTGAGCTGTCGATTTCAGAAGGAAACCGTGGCGCCAAAGAGTACGACATCGGCCGTCGCGCTGGTACTCACGGAGGAGCCGCGAACTCGACCTTGGAAGGGCTCGACAAGGGGACCGGTGATCGTGTTCTGGAAGTCGTGAACGTAAGTGAGGGAGACCTTGAACTGGTCGGTGAGGTTATAGGACGCACCGACCGCGAGCGAGTGTTGTACGATCAGTGGTGAACCGACATTGTACGAGGTCATCGCAGGGCCAACCGGGTTAAGGTTAAAGGAGTAGCCGATCCGGGTTGAAAATGACTCGGTCCATTGATACTGAACTCCCGTAGCGACCGCAAAGACATTTTGCCACCCAAGCCCGCGTAAAACGCCGTTCCGATCGAACCCGCTCTGGTTGAACCCGCTTGTGTCCCGGTAGTCGAGGATACGGAAGTCTGTGGCCCAGAGCAGCTTATCAATGCCCTTGTAGGCGAATCCGACGGATCCGGTCAGCGGAAAATTGATATTGGCACTGGGAGACGCCGGGTTACCATTGGAGGGATTGGCAGCATTGAAACGGTAGGTGTCAAACCACTGCGGGCTCTTGATCGAGGCCCCGAAATTCCAGTCCTGCTCGCCATTGTAGTAGACACCGATCTGGAACCCACCGCCCGCGCGGGCGCGACCTTGGTCGCCTGAGCCATAGGCAGGTAAGGGCCCAATCGGAGTCGGCACGAGAGTCGGGGCCGAAGTCAGCGCAGGATTGAGGTTGAGGACGCCGTAATCAATGTTGACCTGAAAACCTACCGACCAATAGTCGTCCAGACTGAGCGCGATGCTCGGGCTGAACTGGATGATTTGTAATTGAGTGTACAGAGGCCCGACCCCAAGGCCATAGGGGGCACCAGGATTAAGAACCGGGTTAGTGCGCGAAACTGGGTAGTTTACTGCAAAGCCGCCTATCTCGAGGACTGCCAGTCCGTAAGCCAACGGCGAATCGGCTGGTCGATACACCACGCCGAAAGCGGGCAAAATAAACACTCCATTGTTGCCTCCTGTGTTTCCTGCAGTGGTCGCCGAGGGAAGCCCATTGCCGAGCGCTCCCGCGGGGACACGTGATTCGAGAGTGCTTCGCGGGATCAACAGACCTAATCCGAACTCCATCTCAGACCTGCCGAGTTGACCGATCGTGGCCGGGTTCCAGTACAGAGCACCAGCGGAATCGAGCGGTGCGGCAACCGACGCGCCACCCATCGAAGAATTGATCGGGCCGACTCCGTTGATAGCAATCCCAAATTGAGCCTGCACCGATCGTGCCTGCGTCAGCATAATGATCACGAGGACAGTCCCGAGCAGGATTGAAGATCTACCCCTGCGAAAGTACATGAAGTAAACCTGTTAGCCGGGACCTTGTATTCGTAATGAACACGTCGAATCTACTGGTTGTATCGATTTTTCGGGTCTTGATCTTTATCAATTAATGGCGAATTCGGAGTTCCTCTGTGTCGTGGATGCGCAGCGAACCCGTTGGCATTCACGGAGCCGTGTCCTACTGAAGTATCAGTGTCGTGAGTAAGACTGACAGAGACGAGTGTATGCTATGAATAGACGACCGTTCGAGGGATCGCGATTCGCGCGGTCGCTGCCCAATGGCCGAGAAATGGCACCGGATTGACCGCGAGGGAAGATTCGCACGACTGAGCCCGGCTGAACACGGTGATCAATCCAGCGGCAGCTTGGGAGCTGACTGCATTCGAAAAAGCGCCGAACGAACCCATTTTTGGCATCGCCATATTTCTTCTGATCGCAAGTAGTTAAGTTTTATATAGGGGGTCTCGCCACAACCAAAACGAACCCATCTTTCAGTGGTTGTGTTCAGCCCACGGTTTCGCCTGCAACGCTGGAAATCGGGAGGCAGAGCGGTCAGTCTTACAAGGCAGGGCATCCGTGGAACAGGCTTCACATTCAGAGCGGATACTTGAGCGACCTTGGCTGTCCCTCAAGATCGTCTTGGACCACTGCTTCGGGTTGGACTATGATCGAGCTTGATACGCGTCCGCCCCAGGCTTCTTGATCAAGTCCGGAGTCCGAGCATGAGGGAACGTGCAAACCCCAAGTCCGCTACCGTCACTCGGGTCATCAAAGGGAGCATCGCCTGGCTCTGGTTGGTGATGGCACTGCTCTTCTTCGGCCTCGGGTTAAACCATCGTGTAACCGCCCGGCAGTCGCAGGGTGCCGACAGCAAAGGCCAGGCCGCTAACGCGACGATCGGTGCAGGCGACGTGCACGCCCTGGCCCGTCTCGAGCCCGCCTCAGGGTTGATCATCGTCGGGGTACGGCCAGGCGCCCGGATCGATCAGATTGAAGTCAAACCGCAAGAGAGCGTGAAATCGGGGCAAGTGCTGGCGATTCTCGAGGGTCACGAGCAGGCCCTGGCTCAGCTCGCTCTGGCCGAGGCTCAGAAAACTAGGGCGCTGCACCAGCGTTCACTGCAGAAAGAGAAACTGAAACTGGAACGCGAGCAGTACGACAAGCTGCAGAAGTCGAAGATGGAATCGGCCATGCGGGTGTTCGCGACAAAACAGCGGTTTGACGAGATCACCAAGCTCTACAAGGAACTCCAGGCGACGCTGCAAGGTAAGGACCGCTTCGATCTCGAGATGCGCTATTTCGAGGCCGAAACGCAAAACCTGAAAGGCGAGCTCGAGATCAAGTCCTACCAGGTCGCCCAGGAACTTGTTCCTCGCCAGCGCAAGCTGGAAGATGAAGAACTGGGCGACAAGAGCCCGGATCTCGACCTGCTCGACCGACAGATTGACCTGGCGCGCGTCGGATTGATCCAGACCGAAGTTCGAGCAGCCGCTGGCGGGCAGATCCTGGAGTTGCTGGCACACGCGGGCGAGGTCAGCAGCGGCCCTTTGCTTGCAATGGGGGATCTCTCCAAGATGGTGGCAACCGCCGAGGTCTTTCAAAGCGACATCCCGCGGCTTCAAACCGGTAATGCCGCGACGGTCCAGGTGCTCGATCAAACCTGCACAGGCAAGGTCGCCTCAATCGGTTTGATGGTGGCCAAGAACCAGTTGACCAGGCTTGATCCCCGGGCGCTTCAAGACCGGCGCGTTGTCAAGGTGACGATCAGCCTCGATAATCCAAACCCGGCCGCCCGGTTTGTCAACATGGAGGTCGAAGTGGCCATCAATCCCGGAGCGGGCAGCACCGCGCGATCGGCTCCCGGATCGGCCGGTCACAGGGTTGCACTCGGATACTGATCGAACGGGAGTGTGATGCAATCGTGGCGCCGGTCTTATCCCAACTGCGAACCCCACCGCTGGCTTATCGGAACGTGGCCCACGGCGGCAAGCGGTCGCTCGCGGCGATTGCCGGCGTGGCATTCTCGCTAACCATGGTTTTGCTTCAGCTCGGGTTTCTTCAAGCCGTCAGGATCACGGCAGCGAATAACTTCGAGCAAGTCGACTTCGACATTGTGCTGCTCTCGCCACGTTACGAACAGTTTTACGCGGCCGGCTTCTTTCCTCTCGATCGATTGATTGAGGCAAGGGGTGTCGCGGAGGTGGTTTCGGCGTCGCCGATGTACGCGACATTCAACCTCTGGCGGTGTCCCGCGTATCCAGTTCGCCAGAATGATTCAGATGATGGCGACGAGCCCACGCCCGGGGCGCTCACCCGCTGGCTCTGGGGCTCGAGGCTGCCCCGTCCGCTCCAGCGAAGAGAACTTTTCGTGATGGGGATCGATCTCGACAAGAATCCGTTCCACGAGCCGATTCGCGGGCGGATCGAGGCGTCCAGGGATCGCCTCCGGCTCGAACACAGGGTATTGCTCAATGAGCAGTCGCACCCGGACTTTGGCTGGCAGATCCGTGATCAGGTTCACGACTGGGAGTTGGGCGACCACGCCGTGACACTGGCCGGGGGCTTCCCCATGCTCCGGGGTTTTGCCGCGGATTCCACGGTGATCTGTAGCGACAGTAACTTCCTGTCCCTTTGCCTGTTTCCCCCGGGACAGATCAGCTTTGGATTTCTCAAGGTTCGTGATGGCCTTGTTGACCGAGCCCGCGACCAGCTCAAGGTGCGTCTTCCCGCTGATGTTGAGCCCCTGACTCGGGCCGAGATCCTGGCTCGCGAGATCGATCACTGGGTGAACCAGACGTCGACCGGCCAGCTTTTCGCCTTTGGCGTGCTGGTTGCAATGGTCGTGGCGACGGTGGTCGTTTACCAGGTGCTCTCCAATGATGTCCGCGAGCACTTGCCGGAGTATGCCACGCTCAAGGCCATGGGGTATTCCCCGCGGCGGCTGGCGCGTGGTCGTTGAACAGTCGCTCATTTACATGGTAATTTCGTACGCCTTTGCCGTGATTCTTGCCATTGTGGTCTACCGGGCGACGGAGGAGCTGGCCGGTATACCCATGCGGCTGACGACCCAGAACTTGATGATGACGATCTTGCTCGCTCTGGTCGTAGGCTTTGTGTCGGGCTTTCTATCGATTTCGAAGCTGCGTGGCGCCCAGCCCGCGGAGCTCTTCTGATCACAATTGCCAAGAGATCGGCCCCTCGCGCGAGTACCGCAATCCTGATGCTACCCCGATCGATTATCCCGCTCGCCTGGCGAAACTTGACGGAGAACAAGCGCCGGCTGCTGGCTTCAGTGGCCGGAACGGCGTTTGCCGTTACGCTCATGTTCATGGAGAACGGTTTTCGGCACGCCATGCTCGACAGCATGGTCAACGTGATCGAGCGGCTTGACGGCCAGATCGTGATTATCAGCCGGACGCTCTATACTCTGGCCATCCCCTATAATTTCCCCTTTCGGCGGATCGTCCAGGCGAAGGATTTTCCGGAGGTACTCGACACCAGCCCGGTCTATGTTGTGGCCCGCGCGGGGTACTGGCGCGATGTCAGAGACGGATCACTCGAGCGAATCTGCGTGCTTGGCGTTCCGCTCGAGGACGACCTGTTGAAGATTGATGAGGTCAAGCAAAAACTCTCCGAGCTCGCACATCCAGATACGGCGATGGCCGATGCCCTCTCGCGATCGGCAAACTTCGGTGAGTTTGCCGCCGGGCAAGTGTCCGAGTTATCGGGCCGCACGATCCGTATCGTTGGCACGTTCGAGCTGGGGATCAACTCGCAGTCCAATGGCAACTTGATCATGAGTGATCGGAACCTGTTTCGCTTTTTCCCCGAACTGGCCGGCCCGACGGAAGCCGAGAATGCCGTGACGGTGGGACTGGTAAGGGTGCGACCCGAAACCGACCTGACCCGGCTGCGGACCAAGATGCAAGCCGCGCTGCCGCCAGACGTGCGGGTGCTGACCCTTGACGAGTTCATCTCCAAGGAACGCAACTTCTGGGACAAGGTTGCGCCGATCGGTACGGTCTTCTACATCGGCGTGGTGATGGGTTTCATTGTCGGCTGCGTGATCTGCTATCAAGTATTATTCTCGGACATCAGCGATCGAATTGGTGAGTTTGCCACGCTCAAAGCCATGGGTTACTCGAACTTTCGCCTCTTCCGGGTGGTGGTCATGCAGGGAGTTTATCTCGCGTTCCTGGGCTACCTGGCGGGACTGGTCGTGAGCTGGCTTCTTTTCGGCTGGGTTCACAAGGCCACCGGCCTGCCGCTGGACCTGTCGCGAAACGATCCGCTGACCATTCTGGGGCTTGCCGTCATCATGTGCGTACTTTCGGGCGCTTATGCGGCACGGAAGCTGCTATCGGTTGATCCCGCACAGTTATTCGCTTGAGAGGAGAGGAATCTGAATACCGCCGCCAGCGAGACCGGGACTTTTTCAACCATCACCGACGTGGCCGTGAAGCAACCGGCCCACGCCGACGTGATGATCCGGGCCGAGAAAGTGAACTACGCCTATGGAACTGGCGAGACGCGGACACAGGTTCTCTTCGACAACAATCTGGAAATCAGTCGGGGCGAGGTCGTGATCATGACCGGGCCCTCGGGTTCGGGGAAGTCGACGTTGTTGACCCTGATCGGGGCCTTGCGGCGGACGCAGGAAGGCAGCCTCAACGTTCTTGGGCAGGACCTCTCGCGGTCCACCGAGAGGGAACAGGTTGAGCTGCGCAAGAACATTGGCTTCATATTCCAGCAGCACAACCTGTTCAGCTCGCTCACGGCCATCGAGAACGTCCGCATGGCGACAGCGTTGCGGCCCGCCACGGTTCGAGAAATGAACGATCGCTGCGTCGAGATTCTGAGTAAGCTAGGTCTCAAGGAGAGGATGAATCATCTGCCGGCCGAGCTATCGGGAGGGCAAAAACAGCGCGTGGCCATCGCGCGGGCGCTGGTGAATCAGCCGGCGCTGGTGCTTGCCGACGAACCGACCGCCTCGCTGGATGCCGAGGCAAGCCAGACGGTGCTCGAGGTCTTGCGTACCATGGCCGACGGGCCGTCGCGGACGACGGTCCTTCTGGTCACCCACGATCAGCGTGTGATCGACAAGGCCGACCGGATCGTCAACATGGTCGGCGGCAAGATTGTCACCAATTCGCTGACGAGGATCGCCGTGCGCATCTGCCGTGCCCTGGCGCAGCTCGACGCGCTCAAGGGGCTGAGCGAGTCGGCCCTATCGCGAATCGCCAGTTACATGACCGTCGAAACCCGCCAGCCGGGTGAAACGATAGTTCGCGAAGGGGAGGAAGGCGACCGGTTCTATGTTGTCGGCTCGGGCATCGCCGACGCGTACACCGGCGGCGGCTTCGACGAGGAGCTTTGTTTTGGTGAAGGCTTCGGCATGATCTCGGCCTACTTCAAAAGACCAGTTCGCCAGACCGTCGTCGCGCGCACGCCGATGGAACTGTACGTGCTGGTGAAGGACGATTTCCTCAAGGCGCTGGCGGCGGACACCAGCTTCGAAAACCGCATTCGAACCAGCCTGATGGCAAACCCGGCGCAGCCCGCGGCAGCGGCGGCTGGTGCGTGAACCGCTGGCTCACGGTAAAGGCACGTCCTTGAATTCGAACTCGAGGGGAATTGTTATCACTCTGCTGGGGGTCTCGTAGCCAAGCTGATAGTCGGCCAGCTTGCCCGGAGCATCAACGAAGAGGTATTCGAATCCGAGTTTGCCGCCATCGGCGCTCGTGTTGGAAAAGCCGCCGTTGTGCTCGAACCGTGAGCCATCGGCCTTCTGAAGCCAGATCCGGTTGTTAAACAATCCCTGCCGGTAGCTCTCGAAAGCCGGCCCCGTGCCGGGGTAGACGACCTCGACATTCACCTTCCAGACTTGCTCGTCGATCTCGACGTTCTGGAGTGTCGCGCTCACATCGCCTTGCTTCAATGTGACATTCTCTTGTGCCAGGCTGGGAAAGCGGAACGTTTTGATTCCGGCCGGCAGAGTCACTTCGGCTTTCACGTGAAAGGATGCCAGTTTCACGGCCGATCGTTCCGGGGCCTCGAGATTCAGGTTCATCTCGATAGCGGGGTTTTCGGGACGGAGGGCGACCTCGTTCGATTCCATCATGGCCTGGGGCTTCACCTCGCGGTTCTTGTCATCCTTGATCGCGAGACCGTCCGACTTGAGAGACAGTAGCATGGGACGAAGCCGAGGTTCCCAGCCAACCTCGAGCTGCGCGTTGGCCGCCGCGGTTCCGGCTTGGAAGTCACGCATCTCGGCCATTTGCTTGAAAGCGACGCGGAACGGTCCGACATATTGAATGAGCGGCTCTTTCGATGGGGCTCCCGCCGTGATGCCGATCGTGCCGTCGCCCGTGAACGCATTGAGCGCGACGTCGGCGAGCTTGGCAACCTTGTCGAGGGCCTGGTGAAACGGGACATCCTGAAGGTCGAGGTCGAACGCGGGGTTGGTCACCTCGACTCCGAGTTGTTCGCGGAGATCGGAGATGCCGTTACCGGTCTGTTTCTGGATCTGCCCAAGCGCCTCACTGAGTCGGATCGCCTTGGCATGGATCGTGACCCGGGTCGCGCTCGTGTTGACGTCCTCACTGGCTTGCTGGAATTCGGCGCGAATTTTCTCGATCCGGTCCTTCCGCTCCTTGCTGGTGACACTTGCCGGATCTGGCAGCAGCGGCAGGATTTTGGCTCCCAGCTTGATCAGCCTCGACTGGGCCTCGTCCCTGGCCGCCGGCTGGGGTGCGTCGAGACGTTCGACGAGCTGAAGAACCCGATCGCGAAGCGCCGCATCGGGGGTCTCGGTTTGCGACCGGACCTGCGAGGATGAGAAGAAAGCAAGCAGGGCAAGGCTCGCCAGCAGGTTGCTCCGGAACACTCGGCTCAGATAGGTTGCTCGTTTCATGGCTCGATTCCCGGGGTCACAAGACAAGTGTCAGACTTAAGCGTTGAGCTTATCGATTCGCGGTGATCCCTGCAACGCTTGGGTCCGCAGCAGGTCGTCATGTCCGTGAGCTGGCCTTGCCATCCATGAATTGTACCGCGTCCGAGCTTGACGCTACCTCCATGACAACTGAGAATCAATGAGTCAAAAGCAAATAGGCTTGTCGAGAAAGGACTTGCAGGCATGCGGCTTCGCGTGTTGGAAACAGGGCTGGGACGCGTCTTCGGGCTTGTGCTGGGAGCTTCGGTCTTTGCGGGCTTGATCGTCCCGCTGACCTTGCACCAAAGCGCTGTTGCGGATGAACCTGGTCGCGAAACCCCCGGTACGATTGCGGCTCCTGGATTGACCCCCGCGGAAGCGCGGTTGAAGGCCGACGTGTCGTTCCTGGCTGCAGACGCTCGCGAAGGACGCGCGCCGGAACCAACGGGATCGAGGACGCCGCCCGGTATATTGCCGAGACTTACAAGCAGTACGGCCTCAAGCCGGCACCCGGCGCTGACGGCTACTTCCAGAAGTTTCCCCTGACTGGCAGGCCCAAGCTGGGATCTCCCAACGAGCTGGCGGTCTTGAAGCGTGACGACAAGTTCTTGAGGGCCGATTCCAAAGTCGACTTCAGCCCCCTGGCCATTGGCTCGAGTGGCGTGGTCGAGCAGATGCCGATTGTCTTCGCCGGCTACGGGATCACCGCCAAGGATAGCGCGCTCCACCTTGACTATGATGACTACGCAGGTCTCGACGTGCACGGCAAGGCAGTGATGATCATTCGCCGTGAGCCCCAGCAGGACAGCGAAGACAGCCCGTTTGCCGGCAAGAAGACCAGCGACTACGCGACTTTCCGGCATAAAGCCACCAATGCCTTCCAGCACGGCGCAGCGATGGTCCTCCTGGTCAACGACCTGGTTGGACTGCGCGGAGAGGCAGACCGAGTTCTGAGTCTGGCGTCTGCTGGCCCTGAGCTGATCAGCAAGGTACCCTTCGTCATGATCAGCCGCGAGTTTGCCGACAAGATTCTTGCGGCCGCGGGCCAGCCCTATCTTGCTGATCTGGAAAAACAGATCGATAACGATCTCAAGCCGCGGTCCCGGCTGCTCGAGGGCGTCTTGCTCACGGCGAAGGTGACGATCGACCGGCCCTCGGTCGACACCAAGAACGTGGTCGGGGTGCTCGAAGGTTCCGGTCCGTTGGCTGAAGAGACGATCATCATCGGTGGCCACTACGACCATCTGGGCCGGGGAGGAATGCTTTCCGGCTCGCTGGCCTTCCTCTCTAGCGACATCCACAACGGCGCCGATGACAATGCCTCGGGGACTGCGATGGTAATGGAGATGGTGCGTCGCCTCGCCTCACGTCCTGACAAGCTCCCCCGTCGGGTCGTCTTCATGGCCTTTTCCGGTGAGGAACGGGGCTTGCTCGGATCGCAGTACTATGCGGAGCACCCGCTCTACCCGCTGTCTTCGACCGTGATGATGGTCAATTTCGACATGGTCGGTCGGCTCAACGGCAAGAACGAACTGACGATGATCGGCACGGGTACCTCCCCAGGGATTGATAGCCTGGTTGACGCTCTGGGCAAGTCCGCGGGTTTGACCATCAAGAAAGTCTCGGGCATGACCGACGGCTTTGGCGGCAGCGATCACCAGTCTTTCTATGCCAAGAATATCCCCGTGCTCTTCGCGTTCACGGGAATCCACCCCGACTATCATCGCCCCAGCGATGATTCAGACCGAATCAACTACACGGGCATGGCGCGGATCGCTGATTACCTGGAATTGATCGTTCTCGATCTGGTGCGCCGGCCGCAGCGCCCCGCGTTCACCAGGCTCGTCTCTCCCGCGCACGGCCCGCGGCAGACCCAATCAGCTTCAGCCGGTATGACCGTCACCCTGGGCGTCATGCCCGACTATTCCGACGAGGCCAACGCCGGCTTGAAGATCACGGGCGTCCGCGATGGCGGCCCCGCGGCGAAAGCCGGGCTCAAGGGGGGCGACACGATCGTCCGCATCGGCGGCAAGCCGATCGGCACGATTTACGACTACATGGAAAGTCTCAAGGGCTTCAAGGCCGGCGACAAGGTCGAAGTCGTGGTTAAACGCGATGGTACCGAGACGAAGATACAGGTGAGCCTTGGTGCGCCGAGCGCCTCGCCGCGGAATTGATCGAGCGAACCTGGCGCGTCGGACCGAACCCATGGCTCATCCTCACCGCCCTGCAAGCTCGCGATTGGTCGCGCTGGAATTCGTTTGCCTGGCGATGCTACTTGGGGGACTTGCGGGTTGCTACGGGAGACATTCCGTCGCTGCTGCCGCTCGCGTTTTCGAATCGGTCACATCCGGCTTGGACACCGATCTCCTGCGAATTGCCACCACCTGGCCTGAAGCCGAGCAAGAGTTGCTGGAAAAGGAGTTTCGTGCTCAGACCACGGGACCCGTACCCGTCAGACTGGTCTGGATTCAGCTCGCTCCTGGAACTCGACTGGATACTGTGGCCGATCGAGCCTTGCCGGCCGACGTTCTACTCGGCGGCCCGCTCACAGAGTACATCCGGCTTTCCCGGGCCGGGCGCCTCGAGCCGCTGGACGGTGTGGACGCACCAGACTGGTATGTCTCCCGCAGGCGGCAGATCGCTATGAACGAACCACCTGGCCCGACAAGCGAAGCGGTCTCCCTTGACGATCCCCGCGTGGATCCACCTACTCTCACGTGGGCGGCTGAGCAACTGCGAATAGGTTCGTGGCAAGACGGCTATGCCCGGCTCGTCCTCCTTTTTTCGCGATGGTTTCATCGGCCCGGCTGGCAGAGCGGCCCGGCGCTCACCGCAGCGAACCGCAGTGAGGCTGTCCAGACGCTTCGGGTTGCCGACATGCCAGCCGTCGGCGGCGACACCAAGCTCAATCCGTCACTTGTCACCTTGAATGAAGGCGCGGCCATCCTCCGGGGAGGTTGGCATGCGACCCAGGCGCGGGCGTTCCTCCGATTCTTACATGATCATCATGGGGCAGAAGCTGGCAGTGAAAATGAAGTGCTGGACCCTGATCTGAGCGATCTCCTGGCCGACCTGCTCGGTGCCACCCTGGTCGATGCCCAGGAAGAATTGCTGATCGCCGCCGGTGCCGTGGAACGAGCGGCCGAGCCGGTCGCGACGCAGGCGCGGGTCTGGCTAGTCGAGCCGCCCCCGTGGCCGCCGGCATCGGTCGAAAAGCTCCAGTCGCGGGGAGGCGAAAGCGCCCTGGCGATGATCCAGGACCTCGCCAGTCAGGTTGCACCGGAGCCCGAGTCGCGTTTTTGGGTGATGCAGAGCTGGCTGCGTCCTTCGCGAGTGATCGATGGAGGCGCTGCTAAGCGAGCTATCGCGAGCCGCCGATGGGCGGCTGGTGCGCGAGCCTCGGTTTCGTGCCTGGCTGCGCGGGGAATGGACAGCATGGGCCCGGCAACGGTATCGTCGTGTGGCCCGCGTCGCAACTGGCGTCGTTCCGGCCGGTGCGACGCCGCCGTCATCGTCTCTGCCTCCCGACCGATCTTGAACCAGTTAGAAGGCCAGCCGCTCAATGATTCGCGTCATCGTCGAAGGGCTGGTCAAGCGGTACGGGCAGGTCGCTGCCGTGGACGGCGCATCGCTGGAGATCGCCCCCGGTGAGCTTTTCTGTGTGATCGGCCCCTCGGGGGCAGGAAAATCCGTCCTGGCCCGACTGATCGCGGGGCTCGAAGATCGAGACGACGGTGAGATCTACTTCGACGAGCGGGTCGTCCACCCACTGCCACCACACGAACGCCGGATCGGCCTGGTCTTTCCCGATTTCGCTCTGTGGCCTGGAATGACTGTGGCGGAGAATGTGGCCTACCCGATCAAGCTCAAGGGATTGAAAGGGCCGGTACGGTCACAGCGTGTTGGTGAGATCCTCACGATAATGCGGATCGACAGTCTGGCCGGCAAGAAGCCCGAGCAGCTCTCGCGGGCCCAGTTGCTTCGTGTCGCGCTGGCGCGGGCGGTGGTGACAGAGCCGGAACTCTTGATCCTCGACGATCCGCTCGAGCAGTTCGACAGTCGCGGCCGCGAGGAAGTTTGGGACGAGCTCCGACGGCTGCGTGGAGAGCTGGCCGTGACCACCTTGCTGCTGACCCGGGTGGTTTCCGAGGCGCTCGCGCACGCCGATCGGCTGGCGGTCATGGACCTGGGCAAGACTCTTCAGTGCGGGCTCCCCCAGGAGCTCTACAATCACCCTGTCGATGTGTTTGTGGCACGACTGCTCGGCCCGACCAACCTCCTTCAAGGCCAGATCGACAGCAACGGCAGCGAGTCCCGACGCGAGGTCGTTGTGCGTACTCCGCTGGGCCGGTTGATCGCCCGGGCACCCATCAACGGTGGGGCGCTGCCACAAGGAACGCCGGTCACGATTTCGATCCGCCCCGAGACGCTTTCTCTAGGCCCCTCTATCCCCCCTGACTGGAACCGCTTTCCGGCCACCATCGAGCGAATCCTCTTTCGCGGTTCCATCCGCCAGATCGACATGCGTGGTCCCGGCGACTGGCCGATCACCGTCCGGGTGCTCCAGAACCAATCGTCCACTTTCCGCGAGGGTCAAAGCTTGACGCTGTCGGTCTCACCGGAGTTCGTGACCTTGCTTCCCGGCAAGTTCGCGGTAGGAAACTCGGCCGGTTGATCTCTCGATTGGGAGTCTGGCAACCTGGGATCGGTCAAAGCCCGATAGTAGCCCGGTCTTAAATCACCGCTGACTCACAACCTGATGACCACTTTTCCAAAATGGCTTCCGCTCTCCATGTGCTTCAGTGCGGCAACGGCCTCCTCGAATGGGAAAACGCGGTCAATGACCGGACGAAGCTGGTTGATGCGGATCGCTTGGTTCATGGCCTCGAACATTGATCGCGAGCCGACGAAAATGCCCTGGACCCGCACACTCTTCATCAGGATCGGCATCGGATTGACTTCTCCCAGGCCCGCGAGCACACCGATCAGGGCGATGTATCCGCCCAGCCGAATCGCGCAATCGACTTCGGCAGCGTCCCCGCGCCGCCAACCTCGACAATCTGATCCACGCCCACGCCGCCTGTCAGCTCGCGTGCCCGCTTGTCCCATTCGGGAGACGTCTTGTAATTGATCAACTCGGACGCCCCCAGTGCACGAAGCCTTTCGAGCTTGTCATCGTGGCTGGAGGTCGAGATCACTCTGGCTCCAGCCATCCGGGCAAACTGCAGCGCGAAGATCGAGACCCCGCCGGTGCCCTGGGTCAGGACCGTATCGCCCGGCTTGATCGAGCCCCCAACCACCAGCGCGTGCCAGGCCGTGACGGCCGCGCAGGGGAGGGTCGCGGCTTCCTCGAAGCTGAGATGCTCGGGGATGTGAACCAGGCCGTCTTCGGGTACGACGATTTCCTCGGCCAGGACGCCGTCAACATCGCCTCCGAGAGCGCACCGCGCCTTGGCGTCATCGAGATGACCTCCGACCCAGGTAGGCATGAACGTGGCCGCGACGCGATCTCCTGGTTTGAACCGGGTTACACCGGCACCAGTCACGAGTATCTCGCCCGCGCCATCGGAGAGCGGAATCACAGGCAGCCTGAGGTTCGGGTTGTACTGACCCTTCGAGATCATCAGGTCGCGGTAGTTGAGTGACACCGCCTTGATCTTGACCAGCACCTGTCCGGGGCCGGGCGTTGGCGAAGCAAGTTCCTCGAGACGATACGCATCCGGACCGTCGAAGGCGTGAAGGCGATAGGCTCTCATCGTTTCCTCCTGCCGCTCGTGCCTCTGCCCGCCCTGGGAACTGGCCAGAGGCGGGAACCTCCTGCTAGGATGACACGAACTTTGAGACACCGCGAGGGTTTTTCCACAGGTTCCGGGATGTTCCGACGCGCGATTCGCAGGCTCCTGAATACCGTGCTCGGGCTGGTTGTTCTGGCTCCTGTCCTGGCACTCTTGCCCGCGGCAGTTCTGGATTCCGGCCCAGCGCCCGAATACCGCACCCGATTCTCGCTCTTCCCCCTCGCGCTCGCGTCTCTTGACCCTCTGCTCTGGACGTGTCTCTGGAACAGTGTGGCCGTCGCACTCGTCGTCGCTGTCGTCTCGCTGGTCATCGGGGTCGTGCTCGGCGGGATGATTGCCAGGTCCAGGTTCTTGGGGCGTCCACTACTGGAGGCGTTGATCACCGCGCCCGCGGTCATACCTCCGGCTTTCTTTGCGCTGGGATTGCTCGGACTATTCGGTTCAACGGGGTCGAGAGATTTTGGCCGCCTGCTCGATCCGAGTCTGCGAACACAGGCGGACCCCGCCCGTTTTTGGCCTTGGCTGGTCTGGGCATGGGCTGCATCAATCCCTGGGATCGCCATGGTGGTTCTAGCAACCAGGTCGGCTTACGGCCGCATCGACCCCTCCCATGCAGATGCGGCACGGCTCGCCGGAGCCCGCTCATGGAGGATCTGGTGGACCTTGATATGGCCGACTCTTCGGCCCTCTGTCGCCTCGATCGCCTATCTTCTATACATGCTCAATCTCGCCGATCCAGGATGTCCTCTCGTCCTGGGTTTGCGTAGAACCCTGAGCTTTCAAATGGTCGCGACAGCCCTTGGGCCCGACCCGTTTCCGAGGCTTGCCGCGTTAGGTTTGATGGTTCTGACGTTCACGTTGGCCGGGCTCGTGCTCATCTGGTGGCGACGAGGTTTTGTCTTCGACCCGATCAACCCCCCCGGCCGCGATCGAGAATCCGTCGTTGGCCTCAGCCAGGTGGCGACGTGGCCGCGCAGGCCTTGATGTTCTTGGTTCTTGCTTGCTGGTCGATGCTTGCCTGGCTGCCTGTTGGTGGACTGCTAAAGATGGGTCTTGCCCCTGCGACCTATGCCGGCAGTACTCAGCTTTTGACCTGGTCGAGGCTTCATGCACTTTTGCTCCGGCTCGAGACCGCCCCCGTGCCCCGACTGCTGGGGCATTCGGCGTTGCTGGGACTGGGAGTGACGTTGATCGTTTATCTGGTTGCCTTGCGGCCGACATCTCAAGCGCGAGGCGTTCCAGGTCGAAGGTGTCGAGACACCCTGGCAGTTTTTGGAATGCTGGTGCCACCACTGGTTGCCGGCGTGGGGATCCTTGCGCTCGGTCGGGCCGCCCTGCTCTGCTCGCGATTCTTCTCCGCCAGTCTCGAATGGTCGCGAGCTGGGCTCTGGATGCATCGCCTCTCCCTGGTGCTCGATCCCATGTTCTTGCCCGGTGCTCTGGTCTTCGTCGGAGCTTGCCTTGCGTACCTGCCCCGATGGTTTTCCGCGCGGCTGATGCCGCTGGGCCGGGACGATGTGAGCGGTCGCCGGGCCGATCAGATCCGCATTGCCCGTGGCGGCCATCCCTTTGCCTTCGGGAGTGTGTGGCGCGACATGCGAGGCATTCCGCTGGCGACCATGGTTCTCTGGGGAACACTGGCGGCCACGGCCATCACACCGGCCATCATCCTGGGGCCATTGCTCGAGAGCCGGCCAGTCGGTGCGGGAATTGTCATACTGGCTAACCAACCGGACGACTCGCGTGCCCAGGCGGCAGCGCTGGCACTGTTAATGATCGCCATCGACATGCTGGTGCTGGGCTGGGCGTCGGCACGCGTCGGTCGCGAAAGAGGCATCCAGGCCGCCGACCTCGCATGATCGTCCGACCGTCCGCGGCGATTTCATTCACCTGCGAATTGGGTTTGTTTCGCACAAGTAAATCCTTATTAATTGTTGTTAAGTCCCATGGAGCAGATGATTAATGGCAGATTGCTATTGGCTTTGTTTGGCGCTTTTCTCAGGACCCTTTTCCCTCTCCGCTGTCGGGGCGGCGAGCCATTATTCACGTACTGCTGAGCACTGTTCTTCGCGATCGAAAAGACTCACATCGGGCAGATTCGGTGTGTCGGGTCTCAAGCGTCGCGTAGCTGCCACCGCTCGTCGCCCTTGCGTCTGGACGGCGCGGGCGAAGGTCTCTGCTCGAATTGTCAAACAGCGGTCAGACTGCTCCGATATACTGAATGTACGATAGGATCGCCCACTTCTTGATCGAATCGTACGAATCTGGTTCCTCGCGGATGGTACGACCGCGACGGGAATTGTTCCGATTTGCCGTAGACGAGGACCTTCGAGCACCTCACATCTGACCTATTCTCTTGTGCGCCGTGCTTCTCCTCCTTTCCTCCATTCACTCTGGGCTGGGCACTTCCAGCGGAGTCGCATTTTGCACTCGCGACTTCCTTGAGTTCTCGGCCGGGTGGGGGATGGACAGCGGCGTGCTGACGACGGGAATGCTCGACCCGAGTGGGAAACGGCGCTGGGCGAGGTGCTCGCCGCCGGGCCGCGCCAAGCCGACAGCTTCAGCTTCAGCCGGGGAGCCTACAAAAGAGTGCCAATTCCGCTCCGAGGATGGAACCGCTTACCTCGCCGCCGCAGAAGTGCCTCGACGCATGAGCACCTGACCGGGTAGGATTGGTTTCTGAATCAGGCACCCAGGTTCTGGAGTGGCGGCCGAGGGGCCCCGGTAGAGACGATGGACACGGCGAAATTAGCGCTCGAGGACGGGACGGTCTTTACCGGCCGGGCCTTTGGCGCGCGGGGCGAGATTGACGGCGAGGTCGTGTTCAACACGAGCATGACGGGGTATCAAGAGATCCTGACAGACCCCTCCTATCACGGTCAGATCGTGACCATGACCTACCCCGAGATCGGCAATTACGGGATCAATGAGGAGGACCTGGAAAGCCGTCGCCCCTGGGTCCGAGGTTTCGTGATTCGCGAACTTAGCGGCCGAGTGAGTAACTTCCGCGCGCAGGAATCGCTGGAGGAGTTTCTGGCCAGGCACGGCATCATCGGCATCGAGGGCGTGGACACCCGTGCCCTGGTGCGTCTGACGCGGGTGCGGGGCGCGATGAAGGGCATCCTCTCCACGGACGACCTCGACGATGCCAGCCTGGTGGACAAGGCTCTCAAGAGTCCGGGGCTGGTTGGCCGCGACCTCGCCCGCGAAGTCATGCCTCGGGAAAGCTCTACGTGGGAGCCCGGACTGAATCCGCATTTTCAATTTGACCAGCATGGCAACGGTTCCAGCCGGCATTCGGCAAGAACGCCGGAAGCGTCCGAGAACGGCTCGCCGCACGTCGTGGCTCTCGATTTCGGCATGAAGTGGAATATCCTTCGTCACCTGGTGGATGTCGGCTGCCGGGTCACAGTGGTCCCAGGTTCCATGCCCGCGCAAGCCATTCTCGATCACCAGCCAAACGGCATTTTCCTGTCGAATGGACCCGGAGACCCCGGGGCTCTCGTCGAGGCCACTCAGGCGCTGCGGACCTTGATTCGTACGGCCGCGGAGTCGCGCGGGATTCCGATCTTCGGCATCTGTCTCGGTCACCAGATCCTTGGCCAGGCATTTGGCGGCAAGACGTTCAAGCTCAAGTTCGGCCATCGCGGCGCCAATCATCCTGTACGCAACGAGGCGACGGGCAAGATCGAGATCACCACCCAGAATCATGGGTTCGCGGTCGATCCCTCCACCCTCCCAGCCGACGTCGAGCTGAGTCATATCAACTTGAACGACCAGACGCTCGAAGGCATGCGGCACAAGCGGCTGCCTGTCTTCAGCGTGCAGTACCACCCTGAGGCCTCCGCCGGCCCGCACGACAGTCAGTACCTCTTCGACGAGTTCCGGACGATGATCGGATAACTGCCGGATCGGCACTCCCCGCGAGAAATTTTTCCCGGTCCTCCCAACAAAACTCGTTCTCGCGGTATGTCCTTGGTGAGGTTCACGGCATGGGGCCGGCCTTGAAGGGACAAAGCGTTGAGTAGCGAACCGGACCATGACCTGGGCGACCGAAGTTCACGCGAAGCCTTCGTCCGGGCAAACTACGCCCCGCTCTTCCACTGGTTCTGCCGCCTCACAGGCTCTTCAGATCGGTCGGCCGATCTGACCCAGGAAACCTTCGCGGCTTTCTGGGTAGCCATCGAACGCATTCCAGCGGCCACCGGGCCAAGAGCCTGGTTGTTCGCGATCGGCAGGAACCTCTGGCGCAAGCAGGCTCGTGATCACAAGGACCACGAGCCGGTCGGGCTTACCACACTGGCAAGTTCCGGTCAATCGGCGGAAAAGACCGCCTTGGATCATGAGTTTCAAGCGGCCGCCGAGCTGGCAGTGCGCGAATTGCCTGAAGAGCTGCGCGAGGTTTTCGCGCTGCGCTTCTGGCACGACCTTAACTACGAGGAAATTGGAGTGATTCAGGGCGTGAATGCCGGCCTGGCGCGATGGCGCTATTTCGCCGCTCGGCGGAAGTTGGGTGAGAGGCTTGCCGCATGGGAACCCGACCGCCAGCGAGCAAGGGAGGATCGACATGCGAAGTGAAGAGGATTTCGAAGAGCGGGAACCTCCGCACTCGGGCCTCGAGCTGCGACTGCACTCGCTGGCTGGACCGCCGATACCCGGCGATCTGTTGACTCGCTGCCTGGCGACCGTCGAGCTGTCCACGACCCCCAAGGTCAGGTCCAGGACCCGTTATCCGTGGTCCAGACCTCGGTGGGCGGCGGCTATCGCGGCGGTGTTAGTGATCGGCGTGATCGGTTTCCTGGTGCGTCCCCGCACTGCAACGGCAGCGGGCTTCTTTCAAGCCGTGCGATCGACCCTGACCGAGGTTCCTGCGTGCCATCGCCTGGTCGTGATGAAGGGGCCCGTGTTGGACCGCACCATCGAAACCTGGTTCGTGCGCGGGAAAGGAGGAAGGAACGAGGTGCGTTCCGCCGCCGGCCTGATGGGTGTTGTCGTCGACAACGGCCGGTGGGAGTTCCGCTGGGATGTCCCTGGCCGTCTGGTTGCCGCTTGGTCCACCGCGCTCATCGGCAAGCGGAGTGAGTTCGAGACTGCCGGCCTGGTCCAGAATCACGAGGCCCTGCTGCGCTGGGCCGAGAATCACCAGGCTGACATTCACATCGAGCCCGAAACGGTGAATGGTCACAAGCTGCGCAAAGTGGTGCTTCGCTGGCCGGGGCCGGGCGACCCGGGATCGCACCCCCAGATCGATACTGTCTGGTTCGATCCTGACTCGCTTCGCCCCGTGAAGCAGCGGTCGGAACTTTGGGATGGCGGGGTGACTGAGGCCAGCATCGACTACCCTGCGCCGGAGAACGTGCCCGCCGATCTGCTCACTTTTCAAATGCCCAGGGACGTGACCCTGGAAATCAACGATTCCGACCTGGGACGGCAGGTCTATTCCGGGCCCCGGTCAATGGAACACGAATCCGCGCCGCTTCCAGAGAAAGGAGCCAGGTGATGAGACGACGACATTTCAAGAAGACCAGCATCATGGCAATGGGCGTGCTTGCCTTGGGTATGGGAGCGGCCGGGGCCCTGGCCCGGCCGGACAACGCCGAATCCGACGAAACGCGTGCGGTCAAGGCGCAGTTCACGCGGCAGGTAGAGCGGATCAAGAGTCTGGAAGTCTCTTACAAGCTCGAGACTAGATCGAACTTAAGCCCTGAGAAACTACGAGCACTTCCGGAATATCAAAACCAGATGTTCTTGCCCCGGGATGAATGGCGCGAGGCGTTCAAGGGAGAAATGCGGTACCGCCGGCAGATTCAGCCCGAGCAGATCATGTACCTGGCTCCCATGGATGAGTATGGACTTTTCGCTCCGCCGGATCCCCCCGTCGACGCACCCCCTGCGATCAAGGAGAACCATAAGGAGCTCAAGAAGCAGTACGATCGGGCCGTCGCCAGCATGAAGGCCCAGGAAGCGCGTGGTATCCATGTTCCCAGGCAAGACCCGACAATTCGCGACCTTGCCGAGCGGGACATCACTAACGGTTATAACGGCAAGACCCTCTGGAAGAAGCAACCGTCAACGAAACAGGCCAGTCGATATCTCATCTGGCCCACCAAAAAACCGGCCTACTGGTTCCAGCCGTCCACCTACCTTTCCGCAGCAGGTCTGAACGTCTCCGATCCATCGGCAAGGGATGATGACATTAAGGCCCAGGAAATGTTCCAGCTTGTCCGTTGGTTCAAGGACCATGCGCACGAATTGGAGCCTAAAACCGAGGTTGTCGATGGAACCACGTGCGTGATTCTCAAGGGAAACATCAGTCCTCGAATCACGCCCGGGCTGCATGCCGGCGAGTTGACCGATCGGATCTGGCTCGACCGCGACCACGGTCTGCTGATGCGGAAGAGGGAGATGTACCGTGATGGCAATGTTATGTGGCGGTGGGAAAACTCCCACCTTAAAGAAGTCGAGCCGGGAATCTGGCTGCCATTGTCGTGCCGTCACGACACGTTCTCCATGAAGCCGCACCCGGACCTCAAAGACAAGCCGGTCATGACCGCGGAAATCCAGGTTCAAAGCCTCGAGATCAACCACGTGCCTGACGACCGGTTTGACATGATGCCCCAGAAAGGCGACAGCATCGAGGATTTGCGGGGACAACTCTGAGATTGGCATGCGCGAGGGCTGGGCCTATCTGTCCTATGGCGTCTCGTGACGAATCCACCCTTGCCAGTACCAGCCGCCCACCGGCCGTGAGTAGAACGGCACGACCCCCTGCATGCTCGCGAAGAAAAGTGTCGAGGAGAGGAGCAGGAAAAGCGCGGTGCCCGTGGCCCAGAGGATGGCTCGCCGTCCCCTGGGCCGCACCCGCATTGTCGCGGCCACGGCAATTCCTTGAAGCAGGAAGAAGGCGGTCTGGTCCCCCTGAAAGCGACCGGTTGCGATCCCGAAGATGTACTCGTGGAGCATGGCGGAGAAGAAGAAGACGATCATGATCTTGCCCGACCTGCCCGGCCAGAATCTCAGCGGATTGAACACATCATGCAAGAAGAACTGGTTCATGTTCCGGTTATAACGTCGCCAGAACTCGGCCGGTGTTCGGGCCAGGTAGGGCCGGCTCATCGTGTCCTGGGCCAAGCCTCCGAGCAGTCTCCAACCCGCCGCGCCGGCCGTAAGGCCCGAGAGCAAGGGGACGTAAAAGGCGATGAGTTTGATGGTGTGCTCAAGGAGAAAGGGTACCTGGCTCCAGTCCGCCACGAAGACTTGACGGCCGGCAATAACTCCGGCCGTCAGCCCACAGAAGCCTCGCACAACCCGCTTCGCATCGGCTGCGCGCCCTGGCCGCGGTTCGACGAGCAGACTGCGGCGGACGACGATGAACGGGTTCGCCAGGAAGCTCAGGTGTTCGCGGAATCGAACATTCGTTCCATGAAGGAGATCGGATCGAAGATCGTACAGCTTTGCACACAAGAGCGCAGCCGACATCGCGGCCAGAAATCTGAGTAGGTGATACTCGAAGGGAATGCTCAAAGGACAGAAAGCCATCACGGCGCAAAGCAGGCAGAACCAGATCCGGCCTCTCTTGCTGGCTTGACCCACGACTGAGAACCCGGACAACGCGACGGCATAGGGGAGCACGAAGGCCATGTAACATTCGATGAGAAACACGCGACGCCACCATCTTGAAACGCAAAAGGGCCTGTCCGATGTTAGAGGATCTTAGAGGATAATCTTCGCGCGTTGTTTGCTTGTGAATGCCCTCGGCCTAATCGTCGATCTACGAGAGATGGGGGCAATGACCGGCTCTTACCGGCTCGAGAATCGGTTCGGAGCATGCGACGATTCGTGAATTCGATACTCGATTCCACAGTGATGGCGGCGTGAGCAATACCACTTGCATCCTGGGAGGGTCCTTGAAATTCCGTGATTTGATTCAGAGCGATGGCTACGTCATCATTCCCGGGGTTCTCGGGTCGGGCGAGATCGCGACGTTGATCGACGCCACTCACTCCGGTCTGATGACCAACGAAGGAGGCGTGCTGGATCGGGATGGCGAGATCTACGGCGCTCGCGACCTGATGGGGCGGGTTCCCCAGGTGCGATCGCTGGCCCGATCACATCGAGTCAGGGAGATCGTTGAAGCGGTACTCAATCTCGGGGCATTTGCCGTTCGCGCACTTTTTCTTCGACAAGACCGAGTCGGCCAACTGGAACCTGCCCTGGCACCAGGATGTGACCGTCGCTGTGAAAGCGAGGCGCGAGGTGGCGGCCTTTGGTCCGTGGACTCTCAAGGCCGGCATCCCTCACGCCCACGCCCCCGCCGAATTGCTGGGGCGGATGGTGACGATCCGGATCCATCTCGATGCCTGCGGACCCGAGAACGGACCGATGCGCGTCTTGCCGGGATCACACGAGGACGGCAGGCTTTCGCCCGCTGGAGTCAACGCCTGGGTGGCTCGCGTGGCGGAGCAGGGAGTCAGTTGCCTGGTTCCCGCCGGGGGAGCCGTGGTGATGCGACCGCTGATCTTGCACTCCTCGATTGTCGCGACGGCCCCCGGACACCGCCGCGTCATTCATCTGGAATTCGCTGCCGAGGATCTGCCCGGGGGACTGGAGTGGTACCAGCGGGTGTAGCTCATCCAGGTCCTGTCCGCAGAAACAGCCAGACGAAACCGTGATACTGGTATCTCGGCTTGTACCGTCGCTGGGTTTTCTGGACCACGACGATCTCTTCCTTGATCCGCTTCATCGCCGCGTGCAGCGCCGTGGCCTTTTGCTCGTCGCCGGGGTCTGGGCCCTTTGCGACGGCGAGCTTCTGGCGTAAATCACCGTATTCCTGGTAAGTTGCCGACCACTTCTCCATCAGGCGCGGAAGTTCATCGCGGGCCGCGATCTCCTCGCGTTTTTCAGCGTCGGTCTGGACGGGCTTACCGAGGTGGCCTCCGCAAATGTCGCCCAGCAAAAGGTCGAGCTTGCCGTCGCCGTTCCAGTCGGTGACGCAAACCTTGGCACGCGCTCCCCACTGCCCCGGCTTGCGCAGGGCGTCGTCCTTCCAGCCCAGCGCGCTCGCGGGCACGAGTGTTCCGGCCGCGGCGAGGCGCGGCGAGTGCGATTCACCCACATTGCGATACCAGACAACGCTGCCATCGCCGCAACCGACAATCAGGTCAGGTTTGTTGTCACCGTCCCAGTCCGCCACAACCGGA
The DNA here is from genome assembly GCA_963797295.1 of uncultured Planctomycetaceae bacterium. Classification (GTDB taxonomy): domain Bacteria; phylum Planctomycetota; class Planctomycetia; order Isosphaerales; family Isosphaeraceae; genus Aquisphaera. The sequence continues at coordinate 594,318 of CAWCPP010000038.1, read as the reverse complement.
CCGGCGTCGCCGTGCTCGATCTTGATCGGCTCGCCGGCCGCCTCGAGGAGTCCCCGAGGTTCGAATCGCGGAGCTGTCGCCGATCCCTCGTTGACCACGAGACGAACCTCGCCCAGGATGTTGCCCACGATCAGGTCGCAATCGCCGTCGTCGTCCCAGTCGAAGGCGAATACCGCCGCGGCGTTACCCACCTCAATAGCCTTGCCCGCGCTATCCTTGATTATCGCTCCGGCGGCGAACTTGCCTTTTCCGAGGCCGCGAAACCAGTAGATCTCTCCCGGCCAGGAGCCGGAGAGAACATCAATGATGCCGTCACGATTCAGATCCACCAACTGTGGAGTGAACCCGATGCATCACCCCGCCGGGACAGTGCCAATCGCACCGCCCGCCTCGAAGCACTCGTGGCCCTCGAAGCGAGGACTGGAATTCGTGCCCAGGTTGCGGTAGATCCGCAACTGACCTTCGTCGAACTGGCCCACGAGCAGATCCTTGATGCCGTCGCCATCAATGTCGCCATAGAACGGAGCCGAATGGCCGACGATTGCCACATCGATCGGCTGCCCCGCCGCCTGGACGTGCACAGGCGGGGCCAGGTCGTCGGCCAAGGCCGACTCCGCTGCCATCGTGGCTGCCATGATCGTCGCAAATCCGACAAGAGTTGTTCGCATTCGCCTTTCCCCCTTCCATCGGGTGCGATACTCAAGCCCAAGGCCCACGACGTGGGTGCCTCAGAATCGAGTATCTCGAATCCGACGGCCAGGCGAAAGAGGTGCGAATCACCCCATCGCCAGACATGTTGCAAATAGCGGGGCAGGTTCGTCGATGGATTGATCTTTTTCTTCAGAACAAGGGTAGATCCAAGGCGGTTACCAGATAGCAGACGACATTCAGGCAGCGATAGACTCAGGGGACCGCAACCTTCAGCGCCATGCGACGCCCGTCGCGCCGATGCCGAGCGTCAAATGAACGTGACGCTGACATGCTGGCCGCCGCGAGGGGGCTGGTCACTGCGAGGGATTGACCGTGAAAGCTTATTGGCATTGCCGGCTCTACGCGTGGGCACTGGCCGCCATTCTGGCAACGGCTCCGGCCTCACGGGCCGCCGATCTCACCGAGGACCACCGCTGGGAACCTCTGGGTCTCAACGGTGGCGGTGGGATGTTCGCGCCGGCGATCTGTCCGGTCGATCCCCGGATCATGATGGTCAACTGCGACATGAGCGGCGCCTATCTCACCAGGGATGGCGGCAAGAACTGGACCATGATCCATCACAGCCAGCTCCGCTCGAGCACGCGCTGTCGGCCCGCGTTCCATCCGACGGACCCTCAGATCATCTTCGCAGCGCAGGCCGGAGCGGGAATGAAGGTCAGCCATGACGGAGGTGTTCACTGGCAGGCGGTCAAGGGGCCGCCGGAAGACCTGCGGGGCGAGATCGCCATTGATCCCGGATACCCCGACCGGATGATGGCGGGCGACATCCGGTCCGTTGTACTTTCAACCGACGGCGGCAAGTCGTGGCGGCACTGTCGGGGCCCGCACGGGCAGACCGTGGCGTTCCACTTTGACCAGACCAGCAGCCCCGATCATCGGGTCTGCTTCGCTGCCAGCAACGAAGGCATCTGGCGATCCGATGACGGCGGCGAGTCGTGGACCGAGAAGATCAGCGGCCTGACCTGGAAGGAGATTCGCTCGTTTTGCGGCGGATCGCGCCCGCGACGGACGAGCCGTGCTCTATTGTGCAATTCCCAGCAAGGTCGAAAACGGCCAGTTCGCAGGCGGTGTGTTCCGTTCCACCGACAGGGGCGAAACCTGGCAAACCGCGATGGGTGGCGGGATCAACAAAGACATCAAGGCGGCGGACGAGTGGGCTGATGGGCCGATCGCACAATATCTCTGGGTGCTGACGACCAACGTCAACCCGGACATCGTCTATGCGCTCAACACCAACACAGGCGTCTATCCGCCCCACCACACGGCGACCTTTCGCAGCGACGACGCCGGGGCGAAGTGGCGGGCCACGTTCTTCCCCGACCCTCGCTTCCAGGTATGCAATGTCGAGCCCGACTACGTCACTCAGGCTGACGGCCAGTTCTACCAGGGGCCAGCCTATGGTGCGGCCATCGCGGCGAATAACCCCGAGCGGGTCTTGCAGGTGAACGAGCGGGTGCACTTCACGGTGGACGGCGGCAAGACCTGGAAATGTGGCAACCCCGCACGCGTAACAGGCCGGCATGCCCAGGTTCCGGTGCCGTGCAACGGCCTGGTGGTCACTTCGACATGGAACTACTACATCGATCCCTTCGAGCACAATCGGCACTACATCGCCTACACCGACCTCGGCATGGCCCGGTCGCTGGACGCGGGGCGGACCTGGATGTGGTGGGATCTGAAGGAACGCGCTCTCTGGCAGAACACGTGTTACGAAATGGCGTTCGATCCCGAGGTTCGCGGCAAGATTTGGGGGGCCTTTTCCAACGTCCACGATATTCCCAACGACAACATCATCTACGGCGGCCACCGCGACAATTACCCCGGGGGCATCTGCGTCAGCACCGACTTCGGAGCGACCTGGAAGCCTTGCTCGAAGGGCCTGCCATCGGCGCCGGCCGTGTCGGTCGTGCTCGACCCGAAAAGCCCGAAGGGCAGCCGCACGCTCTACGTCAGCGTGTTCAATCATGGGGTCTACAAGTCAACCTACGGAGGTGCAACCTGGCAGCGTGCAAGCTCTGGACTCGACTCACCTTCCAGCTTGCGTGTTTGCCGGCTCCAGCTCCACGGTGATGGCACCCTGTTTGTTATGACGACCGCGAAGTTGAATGCGGACCGCCAGTTCACGAAACAAGGCCCGGGCCTCTACCGCTCCAAGGACTCTGCTAGCCACTGGACGCTGGTCAACGGGAGTCGCCCTCTTTTCTATCCCAAAGACTTCCTGGCGGACCCTGATGACAGCCTCACCATCTACATCGGCGCCGCCGACGCCCGGGCCGATCAGGCGGGCCTATGGCGCACCCGCGACGGTGGCGACTCCTGGCAACGGCTTGCTCGCAAAGGTCCCGAGCACTTCGGAGCCTACCTCCACCCCGTCCACAAGGGCTGGATCTATATGACTTTGACCGAAGGGGCCCCCGGTGCGGGACTCTGGCTCAGCAAGGATGACGGCCAGACCTGGAAGGCGATGAGCCTGCCCTTCGCCAACGCCCAGCGGGTCAGTTTTGACCGTGCCGACACGAGCCGTATCTATGTCACGACGTTTGGCGGCAGCGTCTGGAAGGGTCCGGCATCGGAAGACTGAGAGACGGATCAGAGCCAGTTTGGAGGGAATCCCTTGCCGCAATTGACTGCTTAGATTCCCGTCGTTAACCTGGAACTTTACAATGCCAAGCGACGGGCTATCGGTCGCCGTCGGGATCGGAGCGGAATGCCGTGGGTTCGACTTGCGTTGTGGGCCTCCAGTGGGGTGATGAGGCCAAGGGAAAGATCGTCGATTTGCTCTGTGACCAGCACGACGTCGTTGTTCGCTATCAGGGGGGGGCGAACGCGGGGCACACGGTCGTTCATGAGGGGGTGACCTACAAGCTTTCGCTGGTTCCGACCGGCATTCTCCGCCAGGGGATCGACTGCGTCATCGGCAACGGTGTGGTCATTCATCCGCCTGCCCTGCTCAAGGAGATCGATCGTCTGTCGGCACAGGGGATCGATTTTAGTGGCCGTTTGCACATCAGCGATCGCGCGCATGTGATTCTGCCCTACCACCTCGCCGAGGAGCGGTTGACCGAAGAATCATCCTCCGCCGCGGATCACCTGGGAACGACGCTCCGGGGGATCGGGCCTTGCTATCGCGACAAGGTGGGCCGGGTTCACGGCGTCCGGGTTACCGACCTCTTTCATCCGGCTGACTTTCGCGAGCGTCTTGGCCGGATTGTCCGTTACAAGAACCGCCTGCTGGCCGCCATGCTCGATGATTTTCAGCCGTTTGACGCCCCGACGGTGGCCGAAGAATACCTGGAATACGCCGAGAAGCTGAGGCCGTTTGTCTGCGACACGACTTCCTGGCTGCATCGCTCGCTGGGAAATGGCAAACGGCTGATGTTCGAGGGGGCCCAAGGTTCCCTTCTGGACATTGACCACGGCAGCTATCCGTACGTGACCAGCTCCAACAGTAGCGCGGGGGGGATCGCGGCCGGCTCGGGCGTACCTGCCCGGCACATCGACCGCTGGATCGGCGTGGTCAAGGCCTACACGACCCGCGTTGGCGGCGGTCCGTTCCCCACCGAGCAAGACAATGAGATCGGCGAGCGGATTCGCCGGGTGGGTCGCGAGTATGGAACCGTCACAGGAAGACCGCGGCGGTGCGGCTGGTTCGACGCCGTTGCCGTCCGTTACTCGTCGCGAGTGAGTGGGGCCACCGAGCTGTCGATCATGCTGCTGGATGTGCTTAGCGGCCTGGACGAGATGAAAGTCGCTACCGCCTATGAACGGGACGGCCAGCAAACGACAGACCTCCCCGCTTCTCTGGCCGATTTCGACCTCTGCCGGCCGGTCTACGAGACGTTGCCCGGATGGTCGGAAAATCTGACCGGCGTTCGCCAGTGGTCCGATCTTCCTCTCAATGCGAGGAACTATGTTCTATTCCTTGCTGAGAAGGTCGGAATTCCGGCGTCGATTGTCTCGGTTGGCCCGGATCGCCAGCAGACCATCAGGGTCGTCGCGACAACCAGAGCGTGATCACAATGCCAGAGTTGAGAATCGGGCCTTTCAGGCCCGCTTTGGTTCCCTGAGGGATTCATGCATCCATCATTTAGAGAAAGCGCCGGAATCACCGACGAGGGCCTGGCTCGGATTGCCGCCGCGGGATTGAAACCCGAGCAGCTTCCCAGGCACATTGCCATCATCATGGATGGGAATGGCCGGTGGGCCCAGCGTCGCGGGCTGCCCCGAATCGTGGGTCACCGCCGCGGCATCCAGAGTGTGCGTGCGGTGGTCGAGGAAGGATGCCGTCTCGGTCTGGAACAACTGACCCTCTATTGCTTCTCGGTGGAGAACTGGAAGCGGCCACCCCGCGAGCTCAGGTTTCTGATGCGCTTGCTCAGGCATTTCCTGGTGGTTGAGCGTTCGGAACTGATGGACCAGAATGTTCAGCTCCGGATGATCGGCAGACGCGACGGGCTGCCAGAGGACGTTCTGGCGGAGTTTGACCGGACTGCGCGACAGACGGCTGAGAATACAGGGATGATCCTTTGCCTGGCTGTCAATTACGGCGGACGCACCGAGATCAGCGACGCCGCACGCCGACTTGCTGAAGACGTTCGGAAGGGCCTGGTTGACCCGGCCCAGGTCGACGAGAGCTTTTTCGAATCGTACTTGAATACGCAGGGAATGAGCGATCCCGACCTCTTGATCCGCACCGCGGGCGAAATGCGAATCAGCAACTTCTTGCTTTGGCAGATCTCATACACGGAGCTCTGGGTCACCTCGACCCTCTGGCCCGATTTCCGGAAGGATGACCTGTTGCACGCCTGCTCGGCCTACGCGTCTCGTGAGCGAAAGTTTGGCGGCCTGCCCGCGGCGTCTCTGGCGGCGGGAACGACCGGCGTGTAATTTAGATGCCTACGGCGCAACGTCCCAGCGCCGAGTCCCGGAGTGTTCAGGGGGCCTGAGCTCTCCCTGCACCATCCATCCTTTGGGGCTTCCACCTCCCGGGCAATCATGCTTGGTACGCGTTTGCTTAGCGGTTTTAGCCTGATCGTGGTTTTGCTTGGAGTGCTCTTCCTGGACGAGTGGCTTGCACCCTGGTTTCCGTTCTGGCTCTTGCTCGCAGTCGGGGTGATGCTTGCGGCGTCCGTCGAGACGATCGGCCTGCTCGCCGCGGCAGGTTGTCGCCCGTCGACAAATTCGGTGCTCGGCGGAGTACTTGCCATCGTGGCCGCGAACTGGATGCCGCATCTGACGAACTTCCTTTGCGCACGAGCCCAGCCCTCGCTCTTGGCTCCCGAGCCTCCCGAGCCGGTTGCCTTGCTCGCATGGCCGCTCTTGACCTTCGTAGGAGTTCTGATGGTCAGCTTTGTCGTCCAGAGCATCCAGTTCGTCAAACCTGGCCGGACGATTACGACGATTGCGGGCACCATCCTGGTGGTGGCTTATGTCGGCCTCCTGGGAAGCTTCCTCCTCCAGATGCGTTGGCTCGAAGGGCCCTATCATGGCCTGGTACCGCTGATCATGCTGATCGCCACCGCCAAGGGCGCCGACACGGGTGCATATACGGTCGGCCGGATCGCGGGCAAGCACAAGCTCTGGCCCAGCATCAGCCCCAACAAGACCATTGAAGGTGCCGTCGGCGGCATGCTCTTCGCCGTTCTGGCGGCAGTCCTCGTCACCGTAACGGCTCGCGATTTGCTGCATCAACCAGTTCTCAGCGATGCCGAGACAATCGGATTCGGCTTGCTCGTCGGAGTTGCCGCGCAAATCGGTGACCTCATGGAATCGATGATCAAACGCGACTCCGCCCGAAAAGATGCATCTTCGACCGTCCCCGGATTTGGCGGAGTGCTCGACGTTCTTGATTCCTTGCTGTTCGCCGCGCCCGTGGGTTATGCCTACTGGGTGGCGCTGGGGCCTTAACGCCGGAGCCGGTGCTCATTCCGGGCTCTGAATGTAAATCGAAACGAACCCGGGTTTCAGGAATTCAATCGAAGTTACTGACCATTCCATGACGGGCGTATTTGATCGATTTTCCAGAATGTTGTTTTTTTCCCTTATTCGATAGCATAATAATATTGAGTCACGCTGTGCGATCGGGTGGAACGAAGGAGTAGCGAATCGCTGTGCTTGTTCCCTCGGATCGGCAAGAGGAGAGGCATGCCAGAAGCCACGATCAGCCTGGAGGGACACGCCGAAGAGCTGGCGGTATTCGGTAGTCGAGACCAGCACCTTAGGCAGGTCCGTGATGCTCTCGGGGTCAAGGTGCTGGTGCGCCACGGTGAGGTACGCGTCGAAGGTGACAGCGACCACGTCGAGATGGCTCGACAGGTGTTTGAGAGCATGCGTGCGATGCACCGTTCGCGCCGCACGATTCTCTCGTCGGATGTTGCCGAGCTGATCGAACGAACGCTGCACCAGGACGATCATGGCGCTGGCAACTCCCTGGAGATTCGCGAAGGCAATCGGGTGGTTCGGCCGCGCTCGGATGGCCAGGCTCGTTATTTGAAGGCACTGATTGAAAACGAGCTGGTACTTTGTGTCGGCCCGGCCGGAACGGGCAAAACCTACCTGGCGGTGGCGCTGGCGGTTGCTTCCTTGAGGAAGGGACGAATCAAGAAAATTGTGCTGGTCCGTCCGGCGGTCGAGGCCGGAGAACACCTTGGTTTTCTTCCCGGAGATCTCGAAGCCAAGATCAACCCCTACCTGCGCCCCCTGCTCGACGCGCTCCATGACCTGATTGACTACGACCAGATTCGTCGCTATATGGACAATGATCTGATCGAGATTGCTCCGCTTGCCTACATGAGGGGAAGGACGCTGAATGATGCCATGATCATTCTCGACGAGGGCCAGAACGCCACCGTCCCGCAGATGAAGATGTTTCTGACCCGCATGGGACAGAACGCCCGGATTGTCGTCACTGGCGACGTCACTCAGGTCGATTTGCCGGTTGCGATCCGGAGTGGCCTGGCCGATGCAACTGAACGCCTCTCCAAGGTACCGGGAGTCGCGACGGTCTTGCTGGACCGCTCGGACATTGTTAGACATCCTCTGGTTCAGGCTATTGTCAACGCCTATGAAGATGAAGAATCGAACCGCGATCGAGAGAGCCGGCCTGATTTGACGGCCGGAGTCCCCAACCCGCAAACAACTGCACAATCCGGTTCGCTGGCCTCGGGGTGAGGCAGTGCGGATGGCTCCCTCCATGCTTGACCAATGCGTCACCGTGGCGACGTTTCGAGTCAGGCGTGGATAACGAGTTCAGGCCGCCAAGCTGGTACCGCGTGGTACCGGCTCACCTCAGCGTGGGGCGCTTCGAGCGCCGACCACGCCCGGTTGAGATGCTTCCATGAGCATTGGTAAACGACGCCCCAAGCTTCCCAGGGCCCAGCTTCGGTCCCTTCCATCCGCCTCCGCGAAACAAAATCGCCTGGCCCGCCAGCGTGTCCGCCTTGTCGCCCTGTCAATCGTGGCGAGCGCGGTCGTTGCCTGCGCCGCAATCGTTCACGGCTGGGGGCCTCCGTTCAGCTTCCGGCTCGGGGAGCGGCCAGATCGTGAGATCCGCGTGAACGTCGCGGAATTCAAGGTCCGCAACCAGACCAAGACCAGCAACCAGCGCCAGGCTGCGGCCGACAAGGTGGCACCGACGATGGTGAACGACCCGGCGCCGATCAAGGACCTCGCCGACCGGCTGGATGACCTGACCGTGACCATCGCCAAGTCCGGCCGCTTCCAGGATGTGCCCGAGACTGTGCGTACCGCGTGGAAGCTGAAGCCGGAGACCTATCTCGACATCAAGGCGGCAACCGACACGCCCCAGCGCCGCGACAATCTCCACGTCCAGCTTCAGAAGGCCTTTTTGCCGCTCTTGCAGAACGGCGTTCTTGGCCCGGAGGCTTTGCCGCGAAACGAGGAATCGAGCTCGACGCTGGCCATCCACAACCTCGGCCAGCCCGCGTCGGATTCGCGCCTGGTACCACGGGACCGCGTCGTGCCTGAGCGCATTGTCAAGTCGGGCGGAGCGGCCCAGCACGATTTTGTCTCTGCATTCACGATGCCTCGAATCGGAGAGGTTTTGTTCCAGCTCGCGGCCGATCGGATCGACAGCCGGCCCACATTAACGCATGAGCCGGAGATCACCGCGAAGCTTCGGGATGAGGCACGGGCGAGGGTCAGCGAGCAGTTCGACACCTTCACCAAGGGTGACGTGCTGGTGGAACAAGGGCAGGCGATTGGCGAAGAGCAGCTCATCCTCTTGCGAATGGAGCACGACGCCGCCCAGCTCGCCCTCTCGCTGGGCGAGCGCGCGGGTCGTGCCCTCGGCATACTTGCGCTGGTCGCCGCACTGTTTCTGCTGACGGGCTATTACGTCTTCTGGCATGAGCCGAGAATCGCTGGCGATCTCAAGCACATTGCCACCGTCTGCGGTCTCGTTGTTCTCTGCCTTGTCGTGGTCCGGCTGCTTGCCAACCAGACGTGGAACGCCGAGGTTGTACCGCTTGCGATCGCGGCGATGATTCTGGCCATCGCCTACGGCCCCAACTTCGCGCTCATGGCGACGTTCGGCCTCTCTCTCCTGACCTGCATGACGCTCGGCAGCGGCATCTCCTACTTCCTGGTCGTCATGGGCGGTACCGCCGCGGGTGCCCTGGCTCTCAACGAAGTACGAACGCGAACCAAGCTTATCAAGGTGGGAGCCACCGCCGCGCTTGGCTACTTGCTGCTGACCTGGGCCACAGGTCTCTGGGAACACCAATCAATCGATCTGATCCGTAGCGATGGCCTCTGGCGGGCCGGATGGGGCCTCATGGCCGGCTTCTTCCTGGGCGGCAGTCTGCCGTTCCTGGAAAGTGCCTTTGGCATCGTGACCGGTATCAGCTTGCTTGAACTGGGAGACAACACGCACCCGCTCTTGCAAGAGCTGGTGCGCCGTGCTCCGGGAACACACAACCACTCGATCACCGTTGGGGCGATCTCCGAAGCCGCCGCCGAGCGAATCGGCGCCAACGCTCTTCTGGTACGCATCGGTGCCTACTTCCACGATATCGGCAAGATGCTCAAGCCCCACTACTTCATCGAAAACCAGGTCGGCTCGACCAGCCGCCATGCAAACCTGGCGCCGGCCATGAGCACGCTGATCATTATCGGCCATGTCAAGGATGGCGTCGATCTGGGCCGCCAGCATCATCTTCCTGAGCCGATCATTGACCTGATCGAGCAACACCACGGAACCACACTCGTCGAGTACTTCTTTCACGAGGCCAATCGACGCAGCGGCGCCAACCCGGATGGTTCCACAGTTCACGAGAGCGCGTATCGCTATCCCGGTCCCAAACCGCAGACTCGCGAGGCGGGTATTCTGATGATGGCCGACTCGGTGGAAAGCGCCAGCCGCACCCTGTCCGAGCCGACGCCGTCCCGGATCGAGGGTCTGGTCAGCGACCTCATCGACAAGCGGCTGCGTGACGGTCAGTTTGACGAGTGCGGGCTGACCCTGCGCGAGATCGCCGAGATTCGCGAAAGTCTGATCAAGTCATTGATCGGCATCTACCATGGCCGCGTCAAGTATCCCGAACAACGCACTGCTTGAATAGGCTATCAAGGTTGAGCCCAACCCCCATGTCCACTTTCACCAGTCTCCCGGTGTCACATGCCGCCAGCTCAGGGCAAGTCAACGTCGCCGTCGAAATCTCCGACACTCAGGGATTTCTCAAGGTCGATCGGGCGAGGCTTGTCCATTTGATCGAGTCGGTGCTGGGCGACGAAGGCGTCGACGAGGCGGCGATCTCGCTGGCTCTTGTGGATAATCCGACGATCCGCCGAATCAACCGCAAGCACCTGGCCCATGATTGGCCGACCGATGTCATCAGCTTCCTGCTGTCGGCCCCGGACGACACGGAACTGGTAGGGGAACTGATCGTCTCGGCCGAGATGGCCGTCACCACGGCCGGCGATCTGGCCGCTGATGCAACGGCCGAGCTCGCGCTCTACGTGGTCCACGGATTGCTGCATTTGTGTGGTTACGATGATTCGACCGAAACGGACATCCATGAGATTCGCGCACGTGAGCAGGTGCACTTGACACGATACTTGCTGTCCTGCGCGAAACGCGTCATGGAGTCGCCGCGTCCCGGACGGCAAGAAGAGGAGCTAGCGTCGTGGTCGGGCTGACCTCCAGCGTGATGCTGGTACTGGCGGTGCCCAGCCTCGTCGCGCATCTGACCACGATCGCGCTGACGAAAGCACTCCAGTCTTACTCGCGAAGCAGGCTAGAGGAATACTGCTCGGAACGCGGCAAGCCAGAGCTGGCGGCTGACGTTGCCCACCAGGACGAGGCGACCGAGCGCGCGGCCGAGGCAATCGCGGTTGTCTCGGGGCTCTTTCTGGCCGCGCTTGTCGGCGTGGCTCTGAGCGGCTGGCAATCACCGCCCCGTCTCGAGCTCGTCGTGCTCCTGATTCTCCTGATCGGTGGGGTGGGGTATGTACTGGCCGGGGTGCTGGGCAAGGTCTTTGCGGAACCGATCATTTATTTTCTCTGGCCGGCGGTATTCCTGATCCGCGGCGCGGCCTGGCCGCTTGCGCAGGGGGCAAAGGCACTGGAATACCTTACGGAACGATTCGCCGGCGATTCCAGCAACGGACCCCGGCCAGCCAGCGTCGAGGTTGAGATCAACACCGATGAGGGCGAAACCTCCGAGGATGTGGAGGCAGAGATCCCCGAGGCGACACGCGAATTGCTCCAGCGCGCCGTGGAACTATCCCGCACCAATGTTTCGGAGATCATGATCCCCTCGTCGGCCATCGTGAGTTTGCCGTCGACCGTCACGGCTCGAGCGGCGGCCGACACGCTTCGACGCACAGGCCGCAGTCGCATCCCTATCTTCGGCGCCAACCGGGACGACATTATCGGCATCTTGCTGGGCAAGGACCTCTGGGACCTGATGGTCGAGAACGAAGATCCCGATTCCGTGATACCGGCCCGGGTGCTTCGCCCCGCGTTCTTCGTGCCCGAGTCTTGCAATGCCTTTCAGCTTGTCAACGATCTGCGCGGAAACCGCACCCAGATGGCCATCGTGCTCGATGAATATGGCGCTGTGGCTGGCCTGGTGACCCTGGAAGACCTCCTCGAGCAACTGGTCGGTCCCATCGACGACGAGCATGACATCCCCACGCCAGCCGACCCGATCAAGTCTCTGGGAAACTCGCGGTTCGAGGTCGACGCCACCTTGCCCCTGGAACTGCTCAATGATCGCTTCGATCTCCGCCTGCCTACCGATGAGGACTTTCAGACAGTCGGCGGCCTGGCCTTTCACGCGCTCGGGCGCCTTCCCGAGCCGGGAGCGAGTTTTCGCTATGACGGTGCCGAGTTTACGATCCTCGACGTCCACGAACATGCGATCGGGCGGATCATGATTGACCTTCAACCGGTCAGCTCCAGCACGAATGGTTCGGGTTAGCCTGGGTCGAGTCGAGGAAGCGGCCGCCGAATTTGGGGGGCCCACCCCCTTCAGCCCGATCACGCCCAGGCTCTCGTTTTCCTGGCGAGATTAAGACATCGGCAGATGTGTTTTTGGCAGGTTCTACGTGCATCGCCGCGGAGGACTCCTGGTGCCTGGCCATCCGTTACGAATATGAGTGCGGAAAGGTCCGTCACCGTATTAAGCAAGGTTTTCTGAAGGCGCGCTAATCAGAGCTCGAGCAGTCGATCCTGTTTGACCAATTTCCCATCGAGGGGCTGCCTACGTGTTCCCCGCGTCAGTGCGTAGGCAACAATGCCGCCGGCGATGGCACCGCATAGGTGTCCGTCCCAAGAAATGGTCGACCCGAAGCGGGGGATGACGCCCAGCAGCAGCGAACCGCCGTAGAAGAAGCCGACAATCAGAGATATCAACAGCGGAACAATTCGCTGCTCTAGCAATCCGGCGATGATCATGAACGCTGTGAGTCCGGAGATCAGGCCGCTGGCCCCGATATGCACGGCTTCGCGGCCGAAGACCCAGAGCAGCAAGCCGCCCAGCAGCACGATTTCGAGAACCACTTGCCATGACTCGGCTCGCGACCCGGCCAGCAGAATCAGGAGAACCACCAACGGGATTGTGTTGCTGAGCAGGTGATGAAAACTGGCGTGCAAGAACGGCATGGCCGGAATGCCCACCAGCCCGATCGCTCTGCGGGGGATCACGCCGTAGTAGTCGATCGCCGGAAACGCCAGGCTGATGAAGTAGACGACCCAGATCGTTCCGACAAACAGGGCGACGGCGTGAATCTCTTCGCGGATCGTATGTGACGATTCGGCCATGAATCACTCCAGCAACAGAAAAGCCGGGTGGGGCCGCTCTTGCGGGCCTACAGGCATGTTCGACGAATCGCCCTCAACCTTGAGGGCCTACCGGTTGGAGATCCTCATTGTCGCCTCGGGCAGCGTCGTGCCGACCAACGATGCGAGCAAACTCAGAACGATTCCACCAAGACAATGCTGCCACGTTCCTTTCATGTCGCAAAGCTAGATGGTACCACGTCGGCAGCCCGGAAGCCGCGAGCCAGCCTGGAAAACGCAAGGGCGAGCGGTAGCCTGTTTCAGTGCTGCCGACCGCTCCTGGGGACTGATAAATCGGCGACAACAGCAACCACCACGCTGGTCGGCGGGCCAAGGCCTGATACGATCAAGCACGTCTTTGGCTCGGAGCCTGGACCATGAAACCGTGCGCTTTGGCATCGTGTTGCTCGTTAAGAGTCGGCGGGGTGAGCAGTGCTCTTTTCAGCCCGGGTTTCTCGCTATAAAGTCTATTGAGACGATGGTTTGCAGTTGAACTCGATTAGCGAATAGAAGCCCGTTGGAACGAGCCGGTCAGACTGTCCCCCGGGATTCGCTTGGGACGAGGAGGGAGAACGCTGTGCCCGCGAATCGGTCGTTGGCGCTGGTGGTTCGAACGGTCGACGTGTTCGAGACCAGCCTGGTCGTGACACTCTTCACCCGGGAGCTGGGGAAGGTCTCTGCGCTGGCCAAGGGGGGAAGGCGGCTGAAGTCGCCATTCCAGGGTGGGCTTGACCTGCTCGCGGTTTCGGATATTGTCTTGCTGCCCAAGGCGTCGGAGTCGCTGGACCTTTTGACCGAGGCCGCGTCTCTGGAGCGCTTCGCATGTCTTCGCCGCGATCTGGCGGCCCTGTATGCCGGCTATTATATCGCCGAACTGCTGACCGACCTGACCGACTATCACGATCCACACCCCAAGCTGTTCGACGCAGCAAGGACGACCTTGCGGCATCTGGGGGACCCGGAATTGCGGACGCGGAGAGTCTTGAGGTTCGAGCTGGCCTGTCTGCGCGAACTGGGGCTCATGCCTGCGCTCGACCAGTGTGCCCACTGTGGGGCTCTGGTTGACACCAAGGGAGATGTGGCGTTCGGACTGGCCACAGGCGGTGTACTATGCCCTTCCTGCCGGCCAGGACAACCTCACGTGACGATGCTTTCGAGCACGACGCTCGAGGCGATCCGGACCCTGGCCAGCCCCGGACGGGCCTGGCGCGAGCTGTCGCTCGATCCCGCGGGGTCACGGAGCGGCAACGTTCGCCAGACCGTCGGTGCGGTCATCAGTCATGTCCTGGGCCGCCGTCCCAAGGTCTGGCCCTACCTGGGAGTGTGAGCCGATGAACCAGGTTTCCCGGAACATCGGTCGCCATGCGAGATTCCAAAACGTGCACGAACATTGGCTTTTCCGGACGACCGTGCCGGCGCAGTGTGCGCTGTTGAAGTCAGGATTGCACCGTGCCAGGCTGGTTCGGCCAATCTTCGCGGCGATCATGGCTTGCGCCCTATCCGGCTGCCAGAGTTTCAGCGTGCCGTTCGCCCAGTGGACCTCCGGTTACGATTCGGGCCTGGCCAAAAAGATCACCAAGGATGAAAAAGAGAACTCGTCTTCCGAAAAAGTGGAAGAGCCGCGCACGCTCCTTCAGAGGTGGTTAAACCCTAGCAGCGCATCAGATCCCAAGGATGACGTTGTGACCAAGCTACCGTCGTCCAACTCGCCATCGACGCTCATCCTCGGCTCCGACGGCTGGAGGCCAATGATGAAGCCCCAGAAGAACCCCAAGGCCGAGAAAGAGTTTGACGAAGCTCACAAGCTGTTCCAGCAGGGCAAGCTTGACGAGGCCGAGCAAGCCTTTGCAAAGATCGCCAAGAATCGAAAAGGAACACACTACGGCGAAAAGTCACAGTTCTACGTCGCCGAGATCCAGTATCAGCAGAAGAAGTACGTCAAGGCCAACGATAGCTACGAGAGGCTCTTCGCGGACTATCCCGGCACCGAGTTTCTCGACAAGCTGGTCAGCCGCGAGTATTCGCTGGCACAGATGTGGCTCTCGCAAAGCGATCCCAAGGCCAAGGCCACTGAAAAATTCCCTTGGACGGCGCATTTCACCGGGGAGCTTCCGCTCATCGATACTCAGGGGACAGGTTTGCGGGCGCTCGAACACGTTCGCCATCACTATTCGGACGGTCCACTCGCGGACGATGCGGTACTCCAGATCGCCGAGTTTCACATGAGAACCGGCGACTACGAGTCAGCCGCCACCTATTACGATCAACTGATCGCCGATCACCAGAAAAGCCCGTTCTTCCAGAAAGCCCAGCTCGCTGCGATCGATGCCCGTATGAAAGCCTACCTGGGACCGGAATACGACGGTTCCGGCCTGGAAAAGGCCCGCGACCTCGTCAAGCAGACCATGACCACCTTTCCCGATCGCCAGGCCAGCTACGAGAACCTCTACCATACGCTCGATCTGATCAACGACCAGGAAGCCGAGCGAACTTACAGGGTCGGCGAATACTACAAGAAAATCGGCAAGGTCACCTCGGCTGAATATTACTTCGGCAAGATCCCCCAGCGCTGGCCTTCAAGCCCTTGGGCCGTGAAGTCCAAGACCGAGCTCGCCCAGCTTGCGAAGATGCCGCGCAAGCCCTCTGTCCCAAGCAAGATCATGACCAGGCCGGGTTCCAACGACCCGATCTACGGCGGCGGCATGGGCGGTATGGGTGGCATGGGCATGGGCGGCATGGGCGGCATGGGTGGCATGCCGATGGGCGGCATGGGTGGCATGGGCGGCATGCAATGATGTCGTCCAGAGCCGATTGAGCGGCAAGGCAAACCCAATGGCCGAGGTTGCCTGCGACAAGGAGGGGCAAGCCATGCCTGATCGTGGGATTCCGAAGCGAAGATGCGAACAAGGCCCGACGTTGACTCTGACCGGCTCGATCGCAGCACTGATCGTGGCCCTATCGCTCGGGATCATGATGAGCGGCTGCGGCTATACCGTACGCGCGCCCTTCGACAAGAACATCAAGACGGTGTTTGTCCCAATCTTCCGCACTCAGTCGTATCGACGCGATCTGAACACGAACCTGTGCGAGATGATTCAGAAAGAGATCATGCAGCGCAGCCCTTACAAGGTTGTGGGAACTCCGGAGGGGGCTGATACGATCCTTGAAGGAACAATCAGTTTCGCGGACAAGAACACGGTGGTTGAGAACCCATTCAACTTACCGCGCGAGTTGAATGCAACCATCACCGTGTCTGTCAAGTGGACACACAATCCGCCGCGAGAGGATGAGACGAAGAAGCCTCCGACGATTGTTTCCGAGACGGTCAACTTCGTTCCGGAAATCGGCGAGACGGCTTTGACAGCCTTTTACCGTGTCAATCAGCGACTGGCTGCCCAGATCGTGGATATGATGGAGGAACCGTGGTACACGCCCGCGGATCTGAAGTGATTCGAACCATCGATGCGACCAAGACCAGCATCGGACCTCCTGCACCGTGGTGATTTGATTTCTCGGATGAAGGTCCGCTTCCATGCTCCTCACAACCCTGAAGAGGCTTGAATGTCACGCTGGGAGTACCGGGACCATACCATCTGCGAGGCCGGTGACCCGATTCCCAGGATCATGGGAATTGTCAATATCACGCCCGATAGCTTTTCGGACGGCGGCCACGCCATCTCGGTATCGAGCGCCGTCGAGCACGCCCGCAGTCTGGTCGCGCAGGGGGCCGATCTGCTCGACCTGGGCGCCGAATCAACTCGGCCTGGCTCCGAGCCGGTATCCCTGGAAGAAGAACTTGCAAGGCTTCTGCCTGTACTCGAGCAACTCGGCCCTGCGACAGCCGTTCCGATTTCGATCGACACGTCGAAGGCCAGGGTTGCTGGGTTGGCCCTGGCAAGGGGTGCTTCGATCGTCAACGACGTCACTGCCCTGCGGGGTGATCCAGACATGGCCCGGGTGGTTGCCGACTCGGGGGCGGCAGTCGTGCTGATGCACATGCTGGACACACCCAGGACCATGCAGGTCAATCCAACGTATCGCGATGTTGTGGGCGAGGTGCTGAGCTTTCTCGACGGTCGCGTCGCATGGTGCGAGTCGCGGGGATTCCCCGGTCGCGGATCGCGATCGACCCGGGCATCGGCTTTGGCAAGACCTTCGAACACAACATGCAAATCTTGCGGAACTTGAACCGCGTTGCCACCCTTGGCTGTACACTGCTGGTGGGAACCTCGAGGAAGGGATTGCTGGGAACGCTCACCGGCCGGGATGTGTCTGCCCGGGCCGTGGCATCGGCAGTCTCGTCACTGGCCGCGTGCGTGGCAGGTGCTCGCGTGGTTCGCGTACACGATGTGGCACCGATGGTCGACACCATCAAGGTCTGGTCCGAAATTCGGGGATGGGGAGCGAGCTCATGAGCAGTCAGGTGATCGAAGCCACGGCGGGATCGGCTGAGCTGGAGCAACTCTGCCGTACCCTGGCGCGCAAGCCAGAGCGGCGGCCCGGCGGATGGCGCCTGGCTATGGGGTCGACCAAGAACGACTGGCTGAGCCGATCGGCCGAGGCTCTCCGATCCCGGTCCGCTGAGATTCTTGAAGCCAATGCCCGCGACGTGGCCGAGCGCCAGGCCTGGGACTGAACACCGCCGCCATCGATCGTCTGACGCTCAACGCCCGCCGCATCGATGAGCTGGCCGGCTCGCTACTACAAGTTGTTGCACTGCCCGATCCCATCGGTGAGGTCGTGAGCGCCGGCCGACGACCTAACGGGCTGGAGGTCAGCCAGGTCCGCGTACCGCTCGGCGTCATCTTCATGATCTACGAGAGCCGGCCCAATGTCACGGTCGATGCCGCTGCGCTCTGTGTCAAGAGTAGCAATGCCGTCATCCTCCGCGGTGGCAAGGAGGCAATTCACTCGAACCGAGCACTGCACCGGATTCTCACCGACGAGCTGCAGGCCAGCGGGCTTCCCGAACACGCGGTTCAGCTTGTCCCGACGATCGACCGTGCTGCTGTCGGGCACTTACTGGGAATGCCTGAGTTCATCGATCTGGTCATCCCTCGAGGTGGCGAGAGCTTGATCCGGCGAGTCGTTGCCGAGGCAAGGATGCCTGTCATGAAGCACTACCAGGGCATCTGTGCCGTGTACGTGGATGCGGCGGCCGACTTTGAGATGGCGATCCGGATCATACTGAACGCCAAGGTCCAGCGCCCGGGAGTTTGCAACGCGGCCGAGACGTTTCTCGTCCACCGCCGGATTGCCCCAGAATTCTTGCCTCGGGCCGCCAGGTCCTTGATGAATGCGGGGGTCGAGCTTCGAGGCGATGAGAAAGCGCGGGCGATCGTACCCGCCATGACCCCCGCCCAGCCGGCCGACTGGGACACCGAGTTTCTCGACAAGATCCTGGCGGTGAAGGTTGTCGACTCGATGGCCGAAGCCATCGAGCACATCGCAACCCACGGCTCGGCGCACACCGACTGCATCGTGACCAACGACCTGGCCGCGGCCCGAGGCTTCGTGGCTGGCGTGGACAGCTCGGCCGTGATCGTCAATGCCAGCACCCGGTTCAACGACGGCGGCCAGCTCGGCCTCGGTGCCGAGATCGGCATCAGCACCGACAAGTACCACGCCCGCGGCCCCTGCGGCCTCCGCGAACTGACCAGCACCAAGTGGATCGTTATCGGCGACGGCCAGGTCAGGGAGTGAGGGGCCACTATCGGTCCCCGGAGTGTAATCGCCTGGACCAAGACCTGGCTCTCGTCGAGGTCTGCCTCTCATCCCTTGCGCCGACCTGTTCACGCCCCTTGCCCAGCGACAGATTCCACATGCTACGAAATGCTACGTTTTCCGGCCGCGTGCATCCTTGAGGCTCGAAAACCGTATCTTTTACACTTGTAAGACATATCAGTGCGACTTGCAGGAACTTGCGACTGGAGTCACCTGGTCATCACTGGCGAGCAGGGGACCCGGCGAGCGATCTCGCGACGGCAACCTCCGAACGTGTGGGCTTTCGACGAGGAAGTGGAGCAGTTCCGGATAAGCAAGCCCGGGGTGAAGATCACCCGGTGATACCAATCCGGCGGGCCATTCGCGCCATGACAGGGCTTGGGTCTCGGTTGAGTCCCGTACGGAATCCGGCGGCATCCCTCGAGTTGTATGTCATAATTGGGACAACCGCTTCGGTCTGACACCTCCGCCGGTGAATCGGTTTTCCTGGGCGGAAACAGCCTCCATGCGCAGTGAGAATGCACCCATGATCAATCGACGTTCGCGCACGTTTCGGCCACGACTGGAAACCGCCGAGGATCGCTGCCTGGCCACCGTTCATCCGCTGGTCGCGCATCTGGCACACCAAGGACTGGCCGGGCAGGCTCATGGTCCGGTCGTGGAACACCGGGCATCGGGAGGGGTCGTCGTGATGGACGGGGGCCCTGGAGGCCAACTTGGGCGGCCGGCGGGCTATCGCGACTGGGGCGTCATCACGATCTGGAATTTGACGTCGACGCGGGTGACCTTCAGCATCTCGGCGTCGACCTATCAAAACGGACGCTACTACAACTTCACCCTCCGTCCGAATACTTACCAGGCCTACTACGCGACTTTCGACTCGTTCGGCAACCAGCCCACCTTCAATATGAGCTTTGACCCGATCCATCGCACCAATTCGGTCATGGTCACCGACATCAATACCGTTTTTCAGAGGAACAACTGGTATCCCCGGTTCGGCTTCGAAGGCCGTCCCTACGCCATCGCAATCGATGTGAGTGGGTATTACTTGACACCAATTTGACTCCTGAAGGCGTCCTGGATCAGGGCGCTCCCGAAATCTGCTTGGCCTTGCCAATCAGCTCGATCAACTCCTTGCGATAACCGTGCGGGTCGTAAGCCAGAGTCGGCGTGGCCAGCTCGATAACGGCTGCGTAGCTCAAGCTGTTCCGGGAAGGGGAGTTCCGCAAGATCATGCCGAACCCGGCGACCGCACTGGCGAACTTGAAGTCAAGCGAGGCGCGGCTGTAGTCGAGATTCTCGTCGACAACCCCGCGCTCGATCAACGCGCTCTTGTCACCCTCGGGCGGTTTGAACCGCAAACGCACGGAAAGGGATTCGGGGCTGTCGCCTTTCACCTTGGCGGGTTGGACGAACTTTGATGCCTCGACATTGGCCACGGGAATATTCTTGCCGACGGGGACGAGTTCGTAGAGGGCCGTGACGTGGTGCCCGGCACCGATCTCGCCGGCATCCTTGGCGTCGTCTGCAAAATCTTGATTAGCCATGACCCGGTTCTCATAGCCGATCAGCCGGTAAGCAGCGACCTTGGCGGGGTTGAAATCGACCTGGATCTTCACGTCCTTGGCGATCGTCATCAGGGTCGAGCCCATCTGCCGGACCAGCACGCGGTAAGCCTCCTCGGCGCTGTCGATGTAGGCATAATTGCCGTTGCCCTTATCGGCCAGATTCTCGAGCGTTCCATCCTTGAGGTTGCCCATGCCGAAGCCCAGCACGCTCAGAAAAACCTTACTCTTGGCCTTGGCCTCGATCAGTTTGGTCAGCTCGTCACGCTGGGTTACGCCGACATTGAAATCGCCGTCCGTGGCCAGGATCACGCGATTGATGCCCTCTTGCTTGAAGTTCTTGGCCGCAGTCTCGTACGCGAGCTGGAGGCCTGCCCCCGCGTTGGTCGATCCCTCGGCGTGCAACTGGTCGATCTTGGAGAAGATCTCGGCCTTGTGGTCGCTGTCGCAACGCGTCGACGGCAGGTGCAAGCCCGTGGTGCCGGCGTAGACCACGATAGCCACCTGATCTTTGCCGTCGAGCTGCTCGACGAGGCGCTGGAGAGACCACTTCACTAGCGGTAGTTTGTTGTAGTCGGCCATCGAGCCGGAAACATCGATCAGAAAGGCAAGATTGCCTGGCGGACGCTCGTTTTGATGGACTGGCTTGCCGGCGATGCCGATCCGGGCCAGGCGGTGGTCGCCGTTCCAGGGGCATCGGGCGACCTCAAGATGGATGGCAAAGGGCTCGCGACTCCCAGGCGACGGGGGTGGGTCCTGATACGAGAAGTAATTCATCAGCTCTTCGATCCGGACCGCGTCCGGCGGAGGAAGCTGGTTCATTTGCACCAGGTACCGTCGCAAATTGGAGTAACTCGCAGTGTCGATATCGATCGAGAATGTCGAGAGGGGCTCATCGATGGCCGGCACGAACAGATTCTCCTGAATCCGATCGAAGGCTTCGGCGTTGTTGGCGGGCCCCCCAGGTTGGAGTGGAGAATCGCCTTCCCCGGCAACTGGGGCGGGTACGGCTCGCTGCACGGGCTGAGGCTGCTGGTCATTTTTTGGAGCCTCGGCGTCCGAATCGGGCGCGCTCGGCGCACTGGCCGGCACCTTCTGGCCGTCCGCAGCCGATGCCGCCACGACAGTCTGCGCTGGTGCGGCAACGCCAGCAGCCGCACCCGTCTGGAGTGGCGAAGGTTCGAAGGGGACGATGGCACCGTTGGGTTGGGCGCCGAGATCTGTCGGGTTTGCTCCAAACTGGAATTGCTTGCCCTTTTCAGCCACGGCGTAGCGGGCATTCTGGCCTGGTTGCGACTGTGCCTGCGGCTGGTTACCGGAAATTTGCTGAGCATCCGGTCCCGAGACCGCCTGGCCTTGCCGCGACTGCGACTGGTTCGCGGAGTTTTGCTGAGCATACGGCCCCGATACCGCGGGATAAGGATCTGCATACCTTGACAGTGCCGGGGAGTTATTGTTCGCGCTTGCAACACGCTGGTTCGATTCGATGTTGAAGACATCGACTTTCTTTCCGTAGGTTTTCGATGGTGTGCCGGCACCGTTCGGAGGCAAGGCCTTCACGGCGGACCTCCCCTCGGCCATCGGTCGGCTGGCGATCGAATCCCTCAAGGCGAGTGGGTTCGTGCCTGTCATGCTATTGCGATCCGCGCTCATCGCTCCGCCCATTCTGCCCATCATCGCGACCGGAGACTTCCTGCGCCATCCTAATGGAGTTTTGGCATCATTCGAGAGTCCCCGGGAGCCGTCCACCAGTTGACTCGTCTGCCCCTCCAAACCCAATTGATCGCGCTTCTGAGCCTGAGCATCTAGCTGCTGGGCACGCTCGGCGAGTTCTTCCCTCTGCGCCAGTCTGGCAGAGCGTGTCGCAATTTGCCTCATCTGAGGGAGATCGGCTGGCGGAGTTTGCGTGGCAGTCGAGAGGACTTCGAGTTTAGCGTCGTGATCGCTGGAGACGGTAACATCCGCGGAGTTGTAGGCTGGTTCGGCCGCGCGGGTCGAGCGGATGACGAGGTTTGTGTGACCCAGGGCGTCGACTGGCGACGTGGCAGCGCCGCGGGTCTTTAGTGCTGGGGCAGTTGCCAGAGACGCCATCCCGGGCTTTGTGCTCCGGTGCTGATACGCGTTCCAGGAAAACAGACCGACCGTACCGCCAATCAGCAGCGTGGCAGCCATCGACAGCAGCCGGTAGGGCCCGCGCCACCACGGGCGGTGGCTTGAGATCGGCCCTGTGGACTTGAGTGCCTGGTCGATGAGCAGGTGGTTTGTCATGGTCAAGGTCGATGCCGTTTCCCGCTCTTTCTGAAGCTCATGCGTCAGCCACTGAGCGGTTTTACGGATTTCACCGACGTGAATGCGAGCCTCCTCGCAATCGGCGAGGAGTTGCTCAATTGCGGCTCGCTCGGACGGATCGATCTCATCGAGGGCGTATGCGGTCAGACGAGGGTCGTTGGCGTCGAAGATCATCACTGGTTCTCCTTGAGCGGGTTCAGGCGCGAGCCTCGACCGGCTGGCCGTCGAAAAGTTGTCCGCGAAGCGTCTTGATTCCCGCGTGGATCAGGTAGCCAACGTTCGAGACGCTGTGTCCGCTGATCCGGCTGATTTCCTGGTAAGAGAACCCGTTCTGAAATTTGAGGCGGAGAACTTCGCGTTGATTGGCAGGCAAGCTCTCGAGCAGAGACAGCACCCGCGCTCCCAGATCATGATTTTCGGCGGCTTCGAGTGGCCCCGGTACGGAACTCAAGCATCGATTCACCTGTTCTTCACTCAAGCGAGTCATGCGATGCTCCTTACGCAAGACATCCAGGGCCCGGTTGCGGCAGACAGTGAACAGCCATTCGGCCAGGTGATCCCCGACCGAGGCGCGGTTCTGGCCGCAGAGCCGCATGAACGTATCCTGCACCACGTCACGAGCCGTCTCGACATCGTCCACCAGGCGCATGGCGTAGATCGCCAGCGGTCGCTCGAAGCGCTCGACCGCCTCGCGGACCCACAATCCGTGCTCGTTATCCGGACTGGTTGCCATCACCATCCTCGCCGGGCGATTCGATCCCATTCGACCATACTACGGGCGGAGCAAGCTTTTCTTAGAACCGACCACAAAGATTTTGTCCGCACCCGACCTCGGCCACCGGAACATTACCTTGTACTCGACAGGCAGATTGGACATGCCGAGTTACCGGGTCTCTCGCTGGTGCTCGCACCGATTATCTTCCTGACCCTCTCATGGAGTCAGTATGATGGACGCACCTTTGGCATATTCGACGAGTTCCGCGACTTTTCAGGAGACCCTTCCAGACGCCAAGATGACCGCGATAAAGGTGTCTGTTTCGATCTTCCGTGGCGAAGGAAGCGCGACATGAAGATTTGTATCGTTGGTGCGGGTGCGATCGGGGGAATGCTCGGGGTTGAGCTTGTGCTCAGCGGAGAGGATGTGACGTTCATCTGCCGCGGCCCGAACCTCGCCGCAGCACGGGAATATGGGATCAGGCTGATCTTGGAGGATGGCACGAAGCGGCAGGCCTACCCCGTTATTGCAACGGACCGGATCGCCGCCGCGGGTGTACAGGATGTGGTTATCCTGGCAATGAAAGCTCACCAGGTCGCTGATGTGGCCGGTGAGGTGCGATCGCTGTTCAAGGACGATACGACCGTCGTGACCATGCAGAATGGAATCCCTTGGTGGTACTTTCAAGGCCTTCCAGGGCCGTATCAGGGGACCAGGATCGAGGCCGTCGATCCGGGCGGAGTGATCGCTTCGAGTATCGATTTTCATCGCGTGATCGGCTGCGTCGTCTACCCGGCCGCGGAAATGATCGCGCCCGGCGTGACTCGGCATGTCGAGGGCAACCGCTTCTCGGTTGGCGAGCTCGACGGCGCGGAGACGCCGCGAGTCAAGATGATCTCGGAACTCTTTCGCAAGGCGGGATTCAAATCGCCGGTCGTCAACGACATTCGCTCGGAGATCTGGCTGAAACTCTGGGGCAACGTCAGCTTCAATCCGATGAGTGCGCTTTGCCATGCAACCCTGGTCGATATTTGCCAGTTCCCGCCAACCCGGCTACTGGCGGCCATGATGATGGAGGAGACGCAGGCCATCGGGCAGAAGCTGGGCGTCCACTTCCGGGTCTCGCTGGACCGGCGGATTGCCGGCGCGGAGGGGGTCGGCAAGCACAAGACGTCCATGCTCCAAGACGTCGAGAACGGCCGCGTCCTGGAACTCGATGCCCTGGTCGGAGCGGTCGTCGAGCTGGGCAGGATCACCTCGACTCCAACGCCGCACATTGACGCCGTCTACGCCTGTGCGAGCCTGCTCGCCAAGACATTGCAAGACGAAAGAGGCAGGCTGAAAATCGAAAAGCTGGACGGGCACCGAGGCTGACCGCAGGAAGGTCAGGCTGAAAAGAGCCAATGTGAGATCCACCATCGAGGTCATCCATGTCCACGGATTCTACACTTGTTCAACTACTCGCCACTGGCAGCCCCGCCGCGCCAGCCATTGCCGGGCCCTCCCTTCGATCTTTGAGTTATGCTCAGCTTCGAACCCTCATGGAGTCCACGGTTGCGATGTTGAATCGTTGCGGTGTCGGTCGCAATGACCGTGTGGCGATCGTCTTGCCGAACGGTCCCGAGATGGCGACAGCATTTCTCGCGATCGCCGCCGGGGCGTCGGCCGCGCCGCTGAACCCGGCCTACCGGAGCGAGGAATTCGAGTTTTACCTCTCCGACCTGGATGCCAAAGCCCTGGTCGTTGAGCAAGGCAGCCAGTCGCCGGCGCGGCAGGTCGCCGAAAGCTTGGGGATTCTCGTCTTGGAGCTGAGGACGTACTACCAGCACGGTGCCGTAGCGGGAGCATTCATCCTTCACCCGGTTTCCTCAGTGGGTGAGAAGCCGGGGGCGGGCGGTTTCGCGGAGGCCGGTGACGTGGCCCTCTTGCTGCACACCTCGGGCACGACCTCACGGCCCAAGCTTGTCCCGCTGACCCAGCGGAACGTCGTTGCATCAGCCCGAAGCATCCGGGCTACGCTGAACCTGGTTGAGTCGGATCGCGGGCTGAATATCATGCCTCTCTTCCACATTCACGGGCTGATGGGCGGTCTGCTGGCCCCGCTGGCGGCAGGCAGCCAGGTGTTTTGTACTCCGGGTTTCAACGCCTTGAAGTTTTTCGGCTGGATGAACGAGTCGCGGCCCAACTGGTACACGGCGGTGCCGACCATGCACCAGGCAATCCTTTCCCGGGCATCCCACAACCTGGAAATCATCGCCGCCAACCCGCTGCGGTTCGTCCGCTCATCCTCATCGTCCATGCCGCCCCAGGTGATCGCCGAGCTTGAGGCAGCGTTTCACGCACCGCTGATCGAGTCTTACGGCATGACCGAAGCCGCGCACCAGATGGCCAGCAATCCCTTACCCCCGGGCAAGCGGATCCCGGGCACGGTGGGGCTCGCCGCCGGGCCAGAAGTGGCCATCATGGACGAACAGGGTGGTTTGCTTCCGTCCGGTGTGACGGGTGAGATCGTGATCCGCGGTGCAAACGTAACTCTTGGGTACGACAAGAATCCCAAGGCCAATGCGGAGGCATTCAGCAACGGCTGGTTCCGTACCGGTGATCAGGGAGTGACGAGCGCTGAGGGATATATCACAATCACCGGGCGGCTCAAGGAGATTATCAACCGAGGAGGTGAAAAGATCTCACCTCGCGAGGTGGACGAGGTGCTGATGGACCATCCCGCGATCCAGCAAGTGGTCACATTTGCTTATCCCCATGACAAGCTTGGTGAAGACGTGGCCGCGGCCGTTGTCCTTCGGGAAGGTGCCACACTCACGGAAAAGGAAGTGCGCGAATTTGCCTCGAAGCGTCTGGCTGACTTCAAAGTGCCGCGCAAGGTCCGATTTGTGGCTGAGATACCCAAAGGCGCGACCGGTAAGCTCCAGCGCATCGGTCTGGCGGCCAAGCTGGGCCTGGGATGACTGAAAAACCGCTCGACTGCCTTTCGGGGCGCTCACCTACCGTTCCCGAGCAACCAGAGAGGACAATCCCGCCGGGCCGCTTCGTTCGAAGCCAGAGCCAGACGGGCAAAGGTGAGGATCTCCGGTGCTTCCGCAACCCAGCCGTCATCGGGATCGCGGGCCACGTTGAGAAGCTGTTCCAGTCCCTGGTCGTCGAGTGGCAGCTCCCAGCGGTGGGCAAGCTCGGTCAGCTCGTGGCGGAGGCCGTGCAGGCTGGCGCAGTTCAGGGGTCTTCCGGGTGAGAGAGGAAGGGAGACGGCTTGCACGTTCGCCGGAAGAAAAACTCCTCCGTGTTCCGCGCCAATTGCGAGCAGGTTCGTCACAGCCATGGCACCGAGCTCGTCGGCGGCACGCCGCTGGAGCTCAGCCCACCCCCAATCGGCCTGTTCTCCATAGTGCAGCGCCTGGGACCGTTCCCATTCCCGCTCGGCACCGAACGCATGGTCAAGAACTTCGGCGACCTCAGCCGCGAAGCCGGGCTCGAAGGTGTCGTGGGCGCCGCCGACCGTGAAGGATAAGGCCATGATCGTCACCTCGAAGTACGGGGAAGAAACGGAGGTTTCTTACGACTCGTCGGGTTGCGTCCCGCGATCAGTTCACGGGATGCAAGGGGCCCGGCCGCTCAAAATACCAGATCACCGCGGCGCGGTAGTCTGCTGCGACGTTGTTCTCGCCTCCGTGCTCGATTCCCGCCTCGATCGTGCGAGCAAATGGTACCGGGTCGCTCAGATGCCAGCGGTACGCGGCGACCTGCCAGCTCTCGCCACGCTTGCGGTATACGGGAAAGCCGTGGACGGCATACGTGGACGGCCGGTCCAACCGGCCATCGAGTGCATACCATCCGCAGTTGAAGTAATCTTCCGTGCCCGTGCCATGAATCGCAAGGCGGCCGTCAACCTTGAAGCTGTCGTCGCCCTCTAACCAGTAGGGCAGCTTGGCCTTGCCCTCGGTGGACAGTAAGACGCCCACGAAGTGTCCCCGGCCCTCCGCTTTCAGCCAGTTGAAATCCTCGCCGCTTTGTGTTGGGACCGACTGCCGCTGAACGAGATGTAAGTAGCCGGCATCGGGAGCAATTCCCCGAACCGTTCGGACCCGGATCGTTCCCTTGAGCGGTTTGGCGGTATCGATCCGGATGAGGGCCTGTCGCTGGTAGGGCATGGGAAATCGATTGTACCAGGTCCCCTTGCGCTGCCCCAGGAGCAGTGACTCGTATGGACCTGCTCCTTCGACACGCCCGAAGGCCAGGCCGAGAGTCAGGTCCACCGCGGCGTCTCCGATGTTATCGTCATCCCAGACCAGCCGCAGTCGCGCTGCGTGCCAGGCGTCCTCGGTGCCCGCGGCCGGAACGATCTCGAGCGAGCGAATCGTCGCCGGCCCGGCCCGAAGAACGTATTCGTGACTGCTCTTGGCCAGGCCTTCCACCAAGTACTGGGCGAGTTCGGAATCGGCGAGCTCATTCGATTCGTACTCCCCCGGTCGCGACCAGAGCGTGGCCGCGCTCGCTAGCTCGGCCTGTTCCTCAGGCCGCGGCTCCGCGGTGAACGAGGCAAGTTGCGTCCCGGCGGGCAACCTGATCAGGCTAATCTGATAGAACCGAACTCCCAGGCCCTCGACCACGATCCTGCAGCCGCTCTGGAAGGGGATCGGCACATACGAGACAAATCCGCCCGATCCCTCGAAGACTAGCGGCCTGGGGAAATGGGGGTGTCTACCCGAGAAGATCATCTCAAGCGGGACATCAAGATCAGGTCGCTCCTTCTTATCAAGGTAAATCTTGATATGCTCGCTCTTGCCGTCGAGAAGTCCTGGTCTGTCGCCGGATGTGTGGGTGAACCAGATGCGCTGAACAACCCCGGGACCCTCTACCTCGGCCAGGACCGAATTGCCGTCCTCGGCCCGGATTCTGGAATAGGTCCCATTGAACCCGTCGTTATTGCCGCCGGTGCGATCGTACGAGCTGAAGCCGACCGCCTGAACTCCTGGATCCCGCAACCGAGCGAGCAGTCCCAGGTCGTGCAGTTCCGACCGGCCGGCCGGTTGGACGGAAGCCCTTTGCCGTTGCGGTAAGCGCAGGCGCCTGCGACCCGGGCGTCGCAGTTTGCGTCTGAGTCATGAGAATCAGCAAAACAGAAACGACCGGGATTGCCATGGGTATTGGTCAGCAGTCAAGAGCCGAGGAGCAAATCGGTCAGGATGAGACGCGAGGCAATTCTTTCAGCGCGCAAGACTGGAACCCGAAACGTTCGCACCGTATCCTGGTGCCTTCTCTCCACGGCAAAAAGTCAAAGTGTGAAAGTGCGGGCAACGGCCTTATGGCGGCTCTGTCGCGGTTCGCCAGGCAGGAGCCTGGCCTGAGTGTGGTCCGGACCATGGGAATCTGTCAAGCACCTGTTTCACGGAAAGGTCACTCGATGCAGCGCTGTGCGATCGGCCTGTTTCTTCTCACCATCTGTTCAGGCTGGACGGCTTTCGCCCAGAACATGCCACCTGCCGAACGGAACCATCAAGGCGATTCAAGCCGCTCGATTGCCAGAGGGTTCACCTCGCCGATCGGTTTCGCGGCGGGCTCTCGCACAGCGCAGCTCGCGGCCGAGGCTAGGGCCTTGATGGTCCCAACGCCAGAGAACGCTCGCAAGTGGCTCAGGATCCTGACCTCGGAACCTCATGTCGCCGGTTCGCCGGCCGACTACAAGACTGCCGTTTTCGTCCGCGACCAGCTCCAGGAATGGGGATGGAAGGCCGAGTTAGTCACTTATGAGGTTCTGCTCAATTATCCATACGGAGTTCCGTCGCTGGCTCTTTCGAAACCGCAGTTAAACATTCTGAAACTTGATGAGGCGGTTCTGCCAACCGACAAGGATTCCGCAACGAGCACTGCCTTCGGCGCATTTCACGGGTATGGGACCAGCGGCGTGGCCTCGGGGCAAATCGTCTATGTAAATTACGCGCGTCCTGAAGATTTCAGTGCTCTCGAAAAGCTCGGTATTTCCGTCAAAGACAAGATCGCTCTGGCACGTTACGGAGGCAATTTTCGAGGACTGAAAGTCCTCAACGCTCAAAAGCAAGGAGCCCGCGGCATCTTGATCTACTCCGATCCCGGTGACGACGGGTACGCCAAGGGGGACGTCTATCCGGCCGGCCCGTACCGTCCCGGTTCGGCGATCCAGCGCGGCAGCGTCCAGTTCCTCTCGCTGGGACCCGGCGATCCTTCGACCCCGCGCGGCCCTTCGGTGAAGAATGTGGACCGCTTGCCATTTGATCAGCTTCAAGGGTTCCCGCTAAACGACTCTGTCACCGGCCCCAAAAAACATGCGGTGGAAGATTGGGAAGCCAGAACCGGTCTGAAACGCAAC
The DNA here is from genome assembly GCA_963797295.1 of uncultured Planctomycetaceae bacterium. Classification (GTDB taxonomy): domain Bacteria; phylum Planctomycetota; class Planctomycetia; order Isosphaerales; family Isosphaeraceae; genus Aquisphaera. The sequence continues at coordinate 564,655 of CAWCPP010000038.1, read as the reverse complement.
GAGTACTTCGCCACGATTCCCTCCTTGCCCATCAGCTACGACAACGCCCAACAGATCTTCAAGGTCCTGGCCGGGCCCAATGTTCCCTCGGGATGGCAGGGCGGCTTGCCCCTGGCCTACCATGTCGGACCAGGACCGGCGGAGGTGGCGTTCTCGATCACGATGGACTACAAGCTGCGGCCGATCTGGAATGTGATCGCCACGATACCGGGATCCGTCGAGCCCGATCGCTGGATCATGGTCGGCAATCATCGCGACGCCTGGGTTCACGGCGCGGTGGACCCCGGAAGTGGCACGGCAGCCACCCTGGAGATGTGCCGCGCGATCGGCTCGGCCGTCAAGAACGGCTGGAAGCCCCGGCGCACCCTGGTTTACGCAAGCTGGGATGCCGAGGAATACGGCCTGGTGGGCTCCACGGAATGGGCCGAGGAGCACGAATCGACCGTCGATCAGAAAGTCGCCCTGTTGCTCAATGTCGACTCGGCGGTCAGCGGCCGTGATCTGGACATGGGCGGCGTGCCTTCGCTACGTGACCTGGCGCTGGACGCCGCCGGATCGATCAACGATGTGCGCACAGGCCGAGCGCTCGGAGACATCTGGACCGAGGCCAAACGCACAGCCTGGGCCGGCTCCAGCCCTCTGAACCTGGGCGATCCGGTCTGGGGCGATGGAGCGAAGGATTCTCTATCCAACGGGGCAAAGCCACATCTGAGGAGTTTCATCGCCCAGATGCATCCGCTTGGCTCCGGCTCCGATTACACGGTGTTTCTCGATCATCTTGGAATCCCCTCGCTCGATCTGGGGTTTTCGGGCGGTTACGGCGTCTATCACTCGATCTACGACGACTTCAACTGGATGGAGAAGTTCGGCGATCCCGAGTTTGTGACGCACACGATGGCCGCACGATTGTATACGGTTCTGATCATGCGGGCCGCCGCCGCCGAGGTGCTGCCGCTACGTTTCGTTCCCTATGGCGAGGCGCTCCGCGATCATGTCGACGAGTTGCGCCTGATCCACGTGAGGCGAAGCCGCGGCAAGCCCGATGAGCAAGTGCCCGCATCAAGCTCGGCTGAGAGTGCGGATGTTCTCCTTGCGTTGGTCCGAGGCGTGCGCGGGTTCCAGACCAGAGCGTTTGAGCTCGATCAGGCCTTGGATGCGCTGGCGGCCCGCGACGCGGTCTCACCGCGAGCGCTTGCCCGGATCAATGATTCGCTCTCGCGGGTTGAGCGATCGTTTCTCTTGCCCGGCGGACTGGCGGGACGGGCATGGTTCAAGCACGCCGTTTACGCCCCCGGCGTCACGACGGGCTATGGCGCCTGGCCGCTTCCCGCGGTCCGCCAGGCGCTCGAGGAAAACAAGCCGGATCAACTCAAGCCTGCCGTCGACCAAACCGTGGCGGCCATTGACAGGGCAGCCGCAGCTCTGGGCAAGGTCTCCGACGCCGTCAGGAGTGCGCCCGGAGACGATAGGGCGACGCGCTGAGTCAGTTAACTCCTATCGATAAGAGCAACAATATCCGGGAGCGCGCTTGATGGAAGTCTCCACCATGGGACACGGAAAGTCGACCAGTCTGCCTCGTGTGCTGGGGCCGGTTCAAGCGTACTGTGTCGTGGTCGGCTGCGTGATCGGATCGGGGATCTTCCTGGTGCCGGCCAGTGTGGCCCACAACGTACCCTTCATCGGGGGAATCGCTCTGGTCTGGATTGTTGGCGGCCTGTTCAGCACGGCGGGAGCTCTGACGCTGGCCGAGCTCGGGGCCATGATGCCCCAAGCCGGAGGCCCCTATGTGTACTTGCGGTCGGCTTACGGTAAGCTCCCGGCCTTCCTCTTCGGCTGGTCCGAGTTTACCGTGAATCGAACCGGCTCGATGGCGACCCTGGCCGCGGCGTTTGCTCGCTACTTCGTCCAGCTCGTTCCGCCCCCGCAAGGTATCCACGGCCAGGTCTGGCAGGCCGGTGCCGCGGTTGTCGCCATCGCACTGGTCACAACGGTTAACATCCTGGGCGCGCGCCAGGGCGGTGCCCTTCAGGTCATCGGCACAGCGCTCAAGGTGGGCGGCATTGTCATTCTGATGTTTCTGCCCCTGTTGATTCATCGCGGTAGCGTGGGCAACCTGAGCCCGATCTGGCCGGGAAGCCTGAATTCCTCGCTTTTCACGGGCATGATGGCGGCGATGGTGGGCGTGCTCTGGGCCTATGACGGCTGGATGAACATCACGCCCCTTGCCGAGGAGATTCGCGATCCCGGTCGCAACATCCCACGCTCATTGATTCTGGGCATGTTGACGCTCATGGCCGTTTACCTGGGCATGACCCTGGCGTATCACTACGTCTTGCCCTTGATGGATGTGGCGCGGGCCAACCAGGAAGATGGTGGTATCGAGAGGGCAGTGGCCGCGGTGTACTGCCGGAACTTGCTGGGAGCGGGCGGCGTGGTCGCCGTCTCCATGCTGGTGATGTGCTCGACGTTCATTTCCCTGAACGGCAACGCGCTGACCGGTCCACGAGCCTATTTCGCCATGGCACGCGATGGCCTTCTGCCGCATCGCTTCGCGCGGATTCATCCCGTTTTTCAGACTCCTTCCAACGCAGTCCTTGCTCAGGGCCTCTGGTCGATCGTCCTGACCGTGGCCGGCACGACGCTGATCGTGGTTCCGCCGCCTGCCCTGGCCGGGCCGCCCGGCCCGTTTCTCGGGCTCGTCCTCAGCGCCTGGACGCAGCTCAACAAAACTCCCTTGTACGACCTGCTTTATACTTATGTCATATTCGGAGCCAATCTGTTTTACCTGCTGGCGATCATCAGTGTCTTCGTGCTCAGATTCAAGCAACCCGACGCACCTCGTCCCTACCGCACCTGGGGATATCCTTACACCCCCCTGCTCTACGTCGCCGCCGCGGTTTTGCTGCTGGGTAACATGCTCGTCGATCCGCAGAGCCGATTTCAGGCGCTGGCGGGTATCGGCATTATTGTGCTGGGCATTCCGGCCTGGGCCGTCCTCAAGCGGCCGCAGCCAGAGGCTGCGGTTGACGGGACCGATCAGTTCACAGCATGAGCGATTGCAGGGCCTCCTCGATGGACGGCCGTTCGAGGTCGGGACAGAGCGAGGCAAGTCGCGATGTGTCAAGCGAGACGTCAGCCGGCCGGGGTTCGGCGAGGTTGGCATCCTGCCGGCGGTTGGCCCGCACCAGGTTGGCATCGAGCCCGAGCACCCGTGCCGCCCGCTGCATCAGTTCGTAGCGGCTGACCCGCTCTCGCCCGGCGATATGAAGTACACCGGCCGCCGGAATCTCCACGAGTCGGACCAGGATCCGGGCGGCAGTCGCATAGTCGAGCGGCGTCCGGAATTCATCTTCGGAAAAAAACCTGCGGTCGGCCGGCCCTGATCCCTCCAAGAGCCTTATCGAAGAATGAATCGCGGCCTGCGCATGAGGGGCCATAGAGCAAGGAGATGCGAGCGACAATTCCAGCGGGGACCTGAAGCACAGACGGCTCGGCCTCGGCTTTGTTCTGGCCATAGGCGAGGACGGGCCGGGTTTCGTCGTCCTCGCGATACCAGCCGGTCTCACCGTCGAAGACAAGGTCCGTCGAGGTAAAGATCAGCCGGCGGCCGCGGTTGCCGCACCAGGCAGCAATCTGCCGTGTTCCCCCGACGTTGACGGCTCGCGCACGGTCCGGGTCGAGCCGCACCTGCTCGGCCGTGCTGATCGCCGCGGCGTGGATCACGACATCGGGATTCGCGTCGTCGAGTGCCTGGGCCAGGGCCGTCTCGTCTCCCAGATCCACTGGCCGGACATCCAGGCCAGTGCGGCTTCCCGTTGTCGACCGGCTCCACGGGATGACCTCCGAGACTCCCTTTCGGCGCAGTTCCTCAAGGAGGTAGGAACCAAGCTGTCCACTCGCTCCTGTCACGAGAATCCGCATGATCGCTAGTCCCCTCACCGCAAGTGCCAGAGATCGGAAAACTTTCGCAAGCCGCGCTTTTCCTCTGCCGATCATAGGCCAACAGGGTCTCTGGGGGAACAACTGATAGCGCACATTTCCTTTCATGCGTATGCAACGTGGGAGCGGCTGCGATGGACATTCGCAACGTGCCTTTGAACGACCTCGTTCTCGATCCGAACCTCAACCTGAGAGACCGGCTCGACGACTTTACGGTCGAAAGATATGCAGACTCTTGGGATCGGCTGCCGCCGATCACCGTTTATGAAGTCGATGGCAAGTGGCTGATTGCGGACGGTTTTCATCGTCACGCGGCGGCCGTGATGCTTGGCAAGCGGACAATTCCCGCCGAGATCGTGGTCGGCAGCTTCACCGATGCGCTTGACTTCGTCGCCAGCGTCAACTTGTTTCACGGGCTGCCGCTGAGCCGCTCCGAACGGAGGCGGGCCGTCGAGGTCAAGCTCAAGCTTCACCACGATTGGTCCGACCGGCGGATGTCGGAAGAACTGGCCGTCAGCCGGGAACTCGTAGCCAAGATCCGTCGCCAGTTGATCGAGGGGAACCAGATTCCCAACAATCCTGGACGCGTCGGGTCCGATGGTAAGCTCTATACTTCGGCGGGCATCCCGCGTGAGCAGCCCGAGCGGCCGAAAGCCAAACCCGAAACCGAGGATGACGGCGGCGAGCGCGGGAGAAGAGGCATGGGCGCTGTGGCGGCCCCTCCTTGGGAAGAAGCCGCACCCGCCAAGCCGAAAGGCAAGGGCGCGGCGGTTGATGAGATTCACTGGCAAGGTGAAGTTGATCCCAGGAGCCTCGCTTCCGAAGGCCCTGTCTCTGTCTCGGCGCCCACGATCGACGAACTGCTGGAACTGATGTCGCGACAGATCATGCAGGTCATCACCTGGACCCAGGCCGACGGCTTCGTGGATAGCTATCGCTCGGCCAGTCCCAACGCTCGCGGGCTCTTCCATGCCGCGGTCATCAAGCTGGCCGCGCGGGCCGACCAGTTGCGACGCAGTTGATCCGGCCAGTTCGGACGGGTCAATTTGAATCAGACCAGCTCGCACAGGACGCGGTCGGCGAGGAATCGGCCTTCGGGGCTGAACCTGAGCCGCTGACCGTTGTCCTCGAGCAATCCTTGATCCACGAACCGCGCTAGCACACCGCCGAGCAAGCCATCCAGGCTATATCCGGTGCGGCGCTCGAAGTCGTGGCGATCAATGCCCTGCACCGTCCGTCGGAGCATCAGCATGGCAGTCTCACGCGCTCTGGCCTCGGGATCAAGGCATTCGGTCGGGCCCGTGGCCGGTTCGCCGGCCTCGATTCTGCGCAGATAGGCTGGCAGGTCTCGTGTGTTCGACGAGCGGACTCCGTCGACATAGCGTGCGGCACCTAGCCCGACTCCGAAATAGGCATCGTTGGTCCAGTAAACCAGGTTATGGCGCGACTCGTGGCCGGGATGGGCGTAGTTCGAAATCTCGTACATCGTCAGTCCGGCCTCGCCCAGCCGGTCGATTACGGTCTCGTACATCGCGCGCTCGGTCTCCTCGTCCACCGGCACAACCTCGCCGGCCTGCCATTGCTTCCAGAGGTTCGTTCCTTTCTCGAAAACCAGACCGTAACAGGAAAGGTGCGACGGCCCGAGCGCGAGAGCCGCGGCAAGGTCAGTCTTGCAATCCTCCAGCGTCGAACCGGGGATGCCAAAGATCAGATCGAGCGACCAGCGGGAGAAGTGCGGACGTACAAGCTCCACGGCGCGTTCCACTTCCTCGGGCCCATGGTTGCGCTCCAGTACGGAGAGCAGGGCTGGCCTGAACGACTGTGCTCCCAGGCTGACCCGGTTCACACCGACAGCCGCCAGAAGCTCGACTTTTTCAGCATCGAGTGTTCCCGGATTGGCCTCGACTGTCCACTCACCGCCCGGAGTGAGCGGAAACCAGTGGCCGAGTATCGTCATCAAACGATCGAGCTGGCCTGGACCCAGGCGGGTGGGCGTTCCCCCTCCCACGAAGATCGTGTCGACCACCGCCGGCTGCTCCAAGGTCATGGCGATTTCGCGCTCGAGTGCGGACAGATATCGGTCCGCCATGTGATCGGAACCCGCGAGTGACGCAAAATCGCAATAGCCACACTTGTGGGCGCAGAAGGGAATATGCACATAAGCCGCGCACGGCCAGAGCCAGGGACGTTGATCATCACGCGAGGCTTCGGGCACTTGCTGCCATCCGTTCAAGGTTGAGAATCGAAGGGCAAGATCAGGCCTCACGAAAGCGTGCAGCGGAGGAAGAGCTTTCGCCCGACGGGTGGTCAAGAGGCGAACCGGGCATTCGCCATCAGTAGCTGCGGTCCTGGCCGCCGCGGCGATATCCTCCGCCTCCGGCTCCGCCACGACCTCCCTCCGTTCGAGGGTTGGCCTCGTTGACAGTGAGCCGGCGACCGTCATGATCGCGGCCATCCAGAGTTTCGATGGCTTCATGGGCCTGATTGTCGTCGGGCATCTCGACAAAGCCGAATCCTCGGCTGCGGCCCGTCTCACGGTCAATCAACACTTCTGCCGAGCTTACCGACCCGAACCGTAAGAACAGCTCCTCGAGCTGCGCAGAAGTGACGGTGTACTTGAGGTTACCGACATAGAGGCGCTTGGCCATGGCAATCGCCCTTGAGAGGCCTGCCTCCGGATTCGTCCGCTGGTTCGACTCACCGAAGGTCACATTTTTACGATACTTGACTATATAATCTTCGCTCGCTGTTTTCAATCGCGTTGCGAGACCCGACAGGCTATGATCGGGAGTGCGAAGAGTCGACGCCCCGGCACGCGTCCGGATTGCTGGCAGCGTCGAGCGAGCTGAGCGACCAAGTCAATACACGGGACCAATCCAGCAAGTTGGACCTGGCAATCAACGGATGTATCTTTCAATGCTCACATGCAGGCAAATCCCACGCTGCTCAGTCGTTCGGTTGTTCATTGGTCTCGCCGTGCTCTGGATTGCTGTTTCAGCAGCACGGGCCGACGGATGGCAACTGGTTGTGCAAACTGCAAGGCCTGGCGCCGTGGAATCGCCGGTCTTCGTGGAAGTGAGCTCGGCCCTGCCGATCGGCGATTACTTGCTGGAGAATACGGGACCAGGGGAACCGATTACCGCGCAGGTTTTCGGGGATTCGGAGAAGCGATGGTTGGGTTGTGTGTTGCCCGCGACCGGATTGCAGGGGGCTCACCGGCTGCATCTGCGAACTCCAACCGATAGGCCGGTCCTTGAGGGCTTCAAACTTGTTCCCAGGGGATCGAATCTGGCAATCCGGATTGACGGAACGCTGTTCTCGGAATACCGCACGGATACCGGTGCCAAACCGTTCCTGTTCCCGCTGATCGGTCCGACCGGCGATTCGTACACGCGGGCTTATCCGATGGAAACGGCACCGGACGAGGACCATGACCATCCCCATCAAAAGTCGTTCTGGTTCACTCACGGCAAGGTCAACCGAGTGGATTTCTGGTCGGAACAGGGACAGCACGGAACGATCAAGGAGACCGCGCGGAAGTGTGTCGTGGCGGGTCCGGTTCTGGGAAGACTTTGCACGAGCGACGATTGGATCGGCCCCGGCGGATCCAAGGTGTGTGAAGACGAACGCACACTTACGTTCTACAAGACAAAGACGGCACGTGTGATTGACTTTGAGACTGTCATCAAGGCGACAGAGGGCCCGGTGACCTTCGGTGATACCAAGGAAGGAATGTTTGGTCTGCGTGTCGCGTCCAGCATGGACGTGGACAAAAAGCGCGGGGGACGGATTGTGAATGCCGAGGGTCTTGTCGATGGTCAGGCCTGGGGGAAACCGTCTGCGTGGGTTGACTACTCGGGACCGGTCAAAGGCAAGATCGGCGGAATCGCGATTCTGAATCATCCCCGCAGCTTCAGGTACCCCACCACATGGCATGTGCGCACTTATGGGCTATTCGCCGCCAACCCGTTCGGCTGGCATGACTTCGGCAAGAACCAACCAGGCGATTATACGTTGCCGACCGGTGAAAAACTTGCATTTGCCTACCGCGTGATTCTTCATGAGGGTGACGCGTCCTCCGCACACGTCGCGGAGGCCTTCAAGAACTTTGCCGACCCTCCGGAGATCAGCGTCACGGGACACTGATCGAACCGATCGCACTCTTTCGTTCGAGAATTCGTCCCGGGGTGGCCACTCCATCAAGCGGAACATCGTGAGACTCGACCGGAAGTTCCGCGATGATCTGACAGTCGAATGCAAGGGCCCAGCAGGAGGCCTCGGGCCGCAGGCCGGGCAGCAGTCGATCATAGTAGCCTGCGCCTCGGCCGAGGCGATAGCAACGGGAGTCAAAGGCCAGTCCCGGGATCAAAGCCCAGTCGACCTCGACGAGATCGACCTCACGGCAGGTGCGGCATGGTTCGGGAATCCCCAGTAGACCCGGCTCCAGATCTTGAGTCAGCGATCGAACCTCGAATAGCCGCATCCGTTTCTCGGCACGCTCAGCGCGGGGACAAACAACTCGTTTGCCTGCCGCCTTGGCAACGTGGAACAAGGGGTGCGTGTCGATCTCCTCTGCAAATGCGTTGAAGAACAGCAAGACCGTCTGCGCGGAAGCATACCCCGGAAGGGCCGGAAACAGGGCGATAAGCTTTCCTTGCTCGACCGCACGTACTTCGGGATCGAGTCCGAGAATCAACTCCTTGATGGATCTTCGGAGCACCTGCTTGAGATGCCGCTTCGTCGGTTGGTGCTCCATGGAAACTTCTGGGGGGAGAAGATATGAGAGCCGGGGGAATCGGTATAAAAGAACAAACCCGTGTCATCTCTCGTAAGAGAGCTGGCACGGGCCATTCACCTCCACCGAAATGCCGTTGGAGCGCTTTTGAGAACCCGCAGTTCAGGTGGGAGCCTCAGACCCGCGAGAAACCGGAGTTTCACGAGGCCTATGTTGGGTCCCTACGGGTCGCATGTTGGTTCGCCAAAAGGACCGCTCCTTGTCGAACATGGCAGAAGCTAGATCGGCCTGAACCGACCTCTGATATGGTAGCTCCCTGTTCACGATCTGGCAAGACCATGGTTCGCGAAAAGCCGATCGCGGAAACGTGCTCGACGGTCAGGCTGTAGGCGCGTCTCGAGCAATAATCGCGATCCTGGCCGGAATCAACGCGTTGACGCATCCGCAACGACTGAATCACCGTCAGCCGAGGCGTTGCTGCCGGCTCCGTGACACGGCCGAAGAGACAAAGCCATGTCAGGAAAGGTGGCTCTCTTCCGTGGTCGAATTCTTGAGCCGATTGATCTGGTCGCGCAGTCGGGCGGCCTCTTCGTAGTCTTCAAGAGACACCGCGAGTTCGAGTTGCTGCTGCACGCGCTCCACTGGATCGGTAGGTCTCTCGACTTCGACCTCACGTCGCCAGCGTAGCAGGAACGACAGTTCCGCGCAATCGGATTCGCTATCCTCCTGATGATAGTCGCGGAGGAAGCCGCGAATCCGACTGATTCCATCGTCGATTTCCTGGAGGGCCCCGGAAAAGTCTCCCCGGCCCAACGCATCCAGTGCGATCGCTCTGGTCCGCATCATATGAACGTAGGGCCGATACTGGTCAAAATCGATCTTGTCGCGCTGGCGGGATGCGTGTTGAACAACGAAGGCAAACAAACGGAGGTTTCGCTCGGTGTCGCGTGATACGAGATCGTATTTCTGGAGGTGAAATGCCGAAAGGTATCGGTGATAGTACTGAAGTCCCTCGCGCATGAGATTGCTGCAGGCACGGTGATCCAGGGCGAATTCCTTACCTGCGGCCACCGCGTTTTTTTGGCGCGCCTCGTAGAATTCAAGGAGAGACTCGAAGCCGTGAGGTTTCTGACCATCCGGCCGTCCCGCGAGCTCCATTTGAAGGACACCGAGGTCGACCCTCATCTGGATTCTTTCCCGACCATCATCTCCAGCGATTACCCTGACTTGAAGCTCGTCGGGATTGAATTCCCAGCCGGCAAGTATGGGGGAGATGTCCTTGCTCACGCGATGGCTCCCGTCAACCGAACGGCCTCTCAATCGAACCTCGACATGAACTGGACCTGCCGAGTGGGTCGACACATTTTAGTGTACGGTACCAGCAAAACTCTGACAACAACCCAGAAGGAAACGCCGCGCCAAGGTCCGAGGTGACCTTGACGTGGCGTTTCAGTGGTTGGTCATCGGTGGATCGCGACCTACGAACCGTTTGGTCACTCAGACGGCGAGCGATCGAAGGCCAAGCTGAGCAGCCACATGGCCTAGATTTCGTTATTGTCGTGAATCATGGGCTCGAGTTCCTTGGTATTTCGCTCGACGGCCAGCACAATCGTCCGCTCTTCGACACCATCGCCGCTGGCCGCCACTGCCGGGATAATCTGCCGTGAGTCTGGCAAGCTGAACCGGACAGTGAACGTTCCATCGGGACGGAGATGAACCGGTTCGCCCTGCAGGGTCACATGAGCATTGGGCTCGGTGGTGCCGTAAACGATCAGTTCTGCATCGATTTCAAAATGAAACCGGCGGTCCAGCCCAGGCAGCGCGCCAACAGAAAGGTTTTGCATCGAACTGCTTGACAGGGGGCGACGGAGCCGTTCTTCAAACAGGTCGCGTAGATCGAGTACGGAGTTGATTCCCGTGCAGCCGATCGATGAGGGATTCTGAACTCGCTCAAACTGCTGTTGCACGTCGGACCAGTTCTCGTCGAGGGCGTCAGTAACCCCGGCCTTGGGCGTTGAGACGATGTTCGACCGCGCCAGCACGTAGAACTTCCTGCAACGCGAGAGGTAGCCGATGTCGATGCGAAACGCTCGAGGCGGCTCAAGAACATCGATGTACCAGTTATTGACTCCACCGTGGATGGGTATGTCGCGAACTTGCCGCTCGGCGGAGGTCGTCGTATCCTCGCTGGTGACGTCCATGACCCGCAAGATCGGTTGGGCGCTGTGCCATTCCTGCCCGAGGGCCGCCTGAGCACGCGCGAGGGTAGTGCGGCTCAATTCCCAGTAGGCGTGCAGCCAGTAGGAATCTCGGGCCAGAACGATGATCCGATCTTTTTGAGACGCGTGATCGAGGGTGTGCGGCACGGTCAAAGTCGTGGATGGGGTCGTCGACGATCCACGTTGTCGACTCGCCGCGACGGCGGGTTCGGTCGCGCTGGCCGATTGCTTTCTCTGGGGGGCGGCCTTGCTCCGCAAGTTTGCTGGCTTCTTCGCGGATCGTACCACCTTCTTGGAGCGGGATGATGGCGCGGAGCGGACAACTGTCAGAGCACGGATCAACTGATCCTTACGCATGGCGTGCCAACCCGAGATTCCCTGCTCCTTCGCCATCTGAGCAAGATTTTTTTTATTGTAATCCTTGAGCGTATCGGCAGTCATACGGAACCACTCCAAGGTTTGAGCGTACGCGGCACCAGCGGACGCACGCTGTGGATGATAAGATGCATCAATCATCCGTGGATGGACCGATCCGGAACACTCCTTGTATCCGGGACGCACAGTGCACTCCCCTGTCCCAAGATCTCGGCCGTTCAGCCACAACGCCGTCTTACAGGTGGGTGATAGAGCAAAAAAAAACGGCCGTCAGCCCGTGTTCAAGGGCCGAGGCCGTCGGCAAGATTCGCACGAATTGGACTCTCCGAGCCTGGGTGACAACATGGCGAGTCCCCACACTGGGTCGAACCGGGGTAGCGGCAAAGGGATTGCGAGATCAACGTGATTCAATCACTTGATCGCAGATTAGCTAATACCATAATGACACGACGATTGTCAATGATCTACTTGGCTCACGTGTTCGAAAACGGACGTTTCGTTTGCCTCTCTCCTCGTGGCATGGTAAGAACTTCCGGGTGCAGTCGTTTTCGGACGAAACGGCTGAGCCGGCCACTTTCCCCGCAAGTGTCTTGACGGCTCGCTCGCGGCAATCCGCGGCGCGAGCGATCCGGCGGCCGAACTGGGGCGGGATCTTTGCCTCCGGTGCGAGCATGAAGCCGGAAATCCGGAGACTACACCATCGAGTCGGCGTTTCGAGTGTCGGACATCGCGGCCAACGTGACTTTGTGAAAATTTTCTCGAACCGGGATGCTGGGTGGTTGACAGCCCGTTTTACGCCTGTATAAAGAACCTACGTGCGGAGGTTCCCTCCTGGATCGTGACTTGTGTCTTCAGTGGTTTTCCTGCACGGCGAAAGTGTGGTGAGTGTCTGGTTCTCACCAGGCTTCACCGAGTGCACTCAGTTCGACGGCGAGTGCTGGAGAACGGGAGACAATTGTGAGCCGCAAGCAAGAGCCGCCCTCGGCTCTTACTGTTGGGATGGAATGGGGCACCCGAGTCACGACAATCGGAATGGAGTTCGCGGTGCCCGCGTTGCTGGGCTATGGTCTGGACCGCTGGCTGCACGCGAGCCCTTGGTTTACCGTGATAGGCGCGTTTCTCGGGCTAGGCATTGGCATGGTGCATGTGCTACGGCTCCCACAAGAGCTTTCCGGACCGGTCCGCGAGCGTCGGTCGTCCGCCCCCCCCCCACCAGGCGCTCTGCCAGGCCCCGAAGTTCCGCTCCAGAACCAAGGTGAAGCGGGTGTTCCAAGCTCTGAGCGGTCGCAGAGCGATTGATGTGCGGTCGAGGCAAAGTGTAGAGAACCATGGCTGAGCACGCCGAAAGTCCCCTGAGTCACGTGATCGATCACACCACTCTCGAATTGCCGTGGTGGCGATCGCCTTCGTATGAATTGAAAGTTGAACTACCCAACATCGGCGGCTTCCAGATCACGCGGTTCATGGTCATGGAGGTGATCGCCGCGGTCCTCATCGTGGCCATCATCGTTCCGGTTGTTCGCCACATCTGCCGCAGCTACGTCAGCCGCGGCGGGTTCATGAATGCGTTCGAGGCGATCATTCTATTCATTCGCGACGACATCGCGCGGCCGGCGATCGGCGGCCACGGCGCAGATCATTTCCTGCCTTATTTATGGACGGCCTTCTTTTTCGTACTTTTCAACAACCTGCTAGGTATGTTTCCGGGAATGGCCTCGCCGACCGGCAACGTCAACGTCACCGGCGTGCTGGGGCTGATGACGCTGGGCGTGGTGATGTCGGCGGGAATCAAGGAACTGGGGGTCGCGGGGTACTTCCTGGGCTTGGTTCCCCACATCGACGTTCATCCCGTACTCAAGCTTTTTCTCTGGCCTCTCATGTTTGTCATCGAAGTGGTCGGGCTGTTGATCAAGCATATTGTGCTGGCCGTGCGTCTTTTCGCGAACATGTTTGCGGGACACGTGGTGCTCGCCGTGATCCTGGGATTCATCCTGGCGGCCAAGGGCGTGCTGTTCTATTTCGTGATGCCTGCCAGCATCATGGGAGTTGTTCTCCTGAGCCTTCTCGAGTTGTTTGTCGCATTCTTGCAAGCGTACATTTTTACATTCCTGTCCGCGCTGTTCATCGGTGCTGCGGTGCATCCGCATTGACCTTTTGCAGTTCCCGGACGACGAGTCGAGCCCCCGAGTGGGGCGAGAGTCGCAACGAAGTTGGTTGATTAGAAGGCGAGTGCAAAGCATGAGAAGCTGATGGGGGTGCCACGGGGCATTGCCCTTGCAGCGAGGCGTTGTGAAGCCTCGCGAACGTCTCCTTGAGGTTGGGTTACTCACTAGGGAGTTGAATGTCCGATGAAACTGATCAAGTCCGCTTTTCTGGCTTTGGGGTTGCTGCTGCTCACCGGGTCGTCCGTCTTCGCGCAGGGCCCAATCACGCCCGCATACACTCCTATAAGCCTCAAGTCCATCGGTGCGGGCATAATCATCGTGGGTGCGGCCCTGGGGATTGGCCTGCTCGGACGAGCGGCCGTTGAGAGCATGGCCCGCCAGCCTGAGATCGCCAGCAACATCCAGACCGCTATGATCATCGCCGCGGCCCTGATCGAAGGCGTTACGTTCTTCGCGCTGCTTGTTGTGCTCATCGTCTCCTGAGTCAATGGTTGAACCAGCTTGACGCTGCTCGCGTTGCCTGCCTGAAATCGCAGACCGGTTTGTTCCGGCGCTCGGGCCCGGCTCCTGTCGAACGGCGATTGGACCGGTTTCCGCACACTCGAGAACCAAGTCATGCACCGGAGAAAATTGTTCACTCTTGAAATCGGGCTGGTGCTCCTGGGCCTGCTGATATGGGGGAGTTCGGCGACTTCGAGGGCGGCACAGGAGCCCGTTCCCGGACATGAGAATCATGCGGTCACGGCCGAAGCAGAACACGCGACCGGCACGGCCGAAAACCCGAATCCCCTGGAGCCGCAGCCGGCGCTGGCGATCTGGACTCTGGTCGTTTTTCTTGTGCTTCTCTTCGTGCTGCGGCGGTTTGCCTGGAAGCCGCTCACCGAGGCGCTGCACCAGCGTGAAGAGCATCTGGAACACACTCTGCTGCAAACCGAGAAGGTCCGCAATGAGAGCGAACAGCTCCTTGCCGAGCATCGTCGGCTGATGGCCCAGGCGGACGAACGCGTGAAGGCAATCTTTGACAAGGCTCAGAAGGACGCTCAGGCCAGCGGCGAAGAGATCGTCAAGGCAGCAAGGGCTGAGGCCGAGGCCGCTCGCGACCGTGCCCAGCGCGAAATCGTTACGGCCCGCGACCAGGCCCTCGCCGAGATCTGGAGTCAGACCGCGAATCTGGCGGTTTCGGTTGCCGGCCGGGTACTCTCCAAGCAGCTTGGTGATGATGATCACCGCCGCTTGCTCGATCTGGCCATGAAGGAACTTCCGGCCGCGCCTGCCGCGACCAACGGTCATGGAGGTCCGCACGCATGACAGCGCCTGCCTCGGAGGTGCCGATCAACACTGCGGAACGTTCCAGGCTCTCCGGCGATGATGCGGTCGTGGTTCGTCATTACGCCGAGGCTTTCATCGATGCCGCGGTTGCCGAGAATCAGGCGGACACCGCGCTCGAGGACCTCGATGCGATCGACACCGAAGTCTTGCGGATGCACCCCGAGCTGGGGCGAATCCTCGGATCCACGCAAGTCTCCGCCGTCGAGAAAGATCGCATCCTGGTGGATGTCTTCGGCACCCGTGTTTCCAGCGTCGTCTTGCGGTTTCTCCGCGTATTGAACCGACACGGGCGACTCGGACTGCTCGCTTCCTTGCCGCGCGAGGCACGCCAGATCTGGGACCGGCGACACCAGCGGGTGCCGGTTTTTGTTCGCACGGCAGTACCGCTCGACCAAGGGCAAGAACAAACCCTGCGGGAGCGTGTCGGTAGCATGATCGGAGCCACTCCGATCATGCAGATCACCACCGACCCGTCGCTGATCGGCGGTCTGATCGTCCGGGTCGGTGATCAGGTTTGTGACGCCTCCGTACGAAACCGTCTCGAAAAGCTACGCCAGAGCTTGATCGAAGGAAAGACGCATGAAATTCAGAGCCGACGAGATCAGTTCAGTAATCCAGCGTGAAATTGAACGGTTCACGCCCGAGATCACGCGGACCGAGGTAGGGCATGTGCTCGAGGTCGGCGATGGTATCGCTCGGGTCTACGGCCTCTCCGGGGTCATGGCCGGCGAGATGGTCGCCTTCAAGAACGGCATCAAGGGAATCGCGCTGAATCTGGAAGAGTCGTCCGTGGGCGTGATCGTGCTCGGCGACTACACGCAGATCGAGGAGGGCGACACGGTCAACGCCACCGGCGAGCTGCTGCGTGTGCCCGTCGGCGACGCCCTGATCGGCCGTGTGGTGAACCCCCTGGGCGAGCCGATCGACGAGCAGGGACCGATCCTTACCACCCTGACGCGTGCCCTCGAATCGACGGCTCCGGGAATCGCCGGACGCCAGCCCGTCGACGAGCCGCTCCAGACCGGCATCAAGGCCATCGACGCCATGATCCCGATCGGCCGCGGCCAGCGCGAGCTGATCATTGGCGACCGCAAAACCGGAAAGACGGCGATCGCCATCGACACCATCCTCAATCAGAAGGGGACCGGTGTCATCTGCGTCTACGTGGCGATCGCCCAGAAGGAATCGACCACCGCGGGCCTGGTCGACATCTTCCGCCGCCACGGCGCCATGGATTACACGATCGTCGTGGCCGCCGGCGCCAGCGATCCGGCCCCGATGCAGTACATCGCGCCCTACGCCGGCTGTGCCATGGCCGAGTACTTCATGTACGAGCAAGGTAAGCCAACTCTGTGCATTTACGATGATCTATCCAAGCAGGCGGTCGCTTATCGCGAGGTCTCACTGTTACTCCGCCGCCCGCCCGGTCGTGAGGCGTTCCCGGGCGACATCTTTTATGCCCACTCTCGTTTGCTCGAGCGGTCGGCCAAGCTCGCCAACCGTTACGTGATCGTTCCCGAATCCGCTTCGGAGGACCATGTCACCGAAGAAATGGGCGTGAACAAGAAGGTGTACGTCGGAGTTCCTGGCCTCGAGGAAGCCAATCACGAGCTCAAACACAGCTTCCCTCAGGGCCATAAGGTTGTAAAGACCACGCTTTCCGGGGGGTCGCTGACTGCGCTGCCGATCATCGAGACGCTGGAAGGCGAGGTCTCGGCATACATTCCCACGAACGTGATCTCGATTACCGATGGTCAGATCTATCTCCAGCCCGACCTATTTTTCGCGGGTGTCCGGCCGGCCATCGACGTCGGCATCAGTGTTTCTCGGGTGGGCGGCAAGGCCCAGATCCCGGCCATGAAAACGGTGGCCGGCGGGTTGCGGCTTGACCTGGCGGCATTCCGTGAACTCGAGGCGTTCGCCCAGCTTGGAACAGAGCTCGACAAGGCTACGCAGATGCAGCTTGACCGCGGCTATCGCATGGTGGAGCTGCTCAAGCAGCCCCAATACCAGCCCATGCAGGCAATCGACCAGGTCATGAGCATCTTCGCCGGGTCCGAGGGCTTTCTCGACGATATCCCGGTCAAGGAAGTTCCCAAGTTTGAGAAGGCGTTCCTGGCATTTATCCGCGACCAGAAGCCGCAAGTCCGCGCCGCCATGGAACAGCAGAAAAAACTGAGCGACCAGATCGTCACCGACTTGAAGGCCGCTCTCACCGAGTTCAAGACCAGGCATTATCATGCGTCCCAGTCTGGCAGTGCGGCGGCCTTGGCGGCCAGTGCCTGAGAGTTGTCGGCACGAGTGCACCGAAGTTGATTATCGACGTCCGAATCTTAGCGACCGAGCGGAAGAGAACGACCGATGGCCAAGGCCCGATCCATCATCAAGCGCCGACAGGCAGTCCAGAACATTCGCAAGATCACGCGCACGATGGAGCTGATCGCCACCGCCAAGTTTCGTAAGGCGCTGGATCGGGCGACCGAGGCGGAAGCTTTCACACGCAAGATCGCCGAGCTGGTCGCGGATCTTGGCGAGACTTCGAGCACAGTCACGCATCCGCTGCTCGAGCGTCGCGATCCGGTGAAGCGAGCCCTGCTGCTGGTCCTCACCAGTAATCGCGGCCTCGCTGGGGGCTATAACGGCAATATCTTGCGGCTCGCGTTTCGCAGATACCAGGACCTTCAGACCGAAGGCATTCCGGTTAGCATCGAGGTCTCCGGCAAGCGCGGGATAAACTATATGCGGTACCGCAAGGTTCCGATGGATACGACGTACAACTTGTTCGAGGATCGCCCTCAATTCCATGAGGTTGAAAAGCTTGCCGATCGTTATATCGCCATGTACGTCAAGGGAGAGATCGATCGCCTTGACGTGACCTACACGCAATTCATCAGCTCGGCACGCCAGGTGGCGACGGTGTCGACACTCCTGCCGATCGTGACGGCCGACATCGGAGCCGTTGGGCCGTCGGTGCGGCAAGCGAAAGCCCAGGTGAGTCAGCCTCTATCGGAGACGGGCTCCAAGCTTGAGACCGCGCCGGTTTCCTACGAATTTCTTCCCGACGCCCAGGGAATTCTTGAAGAAGTCGTCCCGGTGTCGTTCAAGGTGCGTCTGTTCAAGTGCTTCCTGGACGCGGCCGTCAGCGAGCAGATTTCGCGAATGGTGGCCATGCGGGGAGCAACGCAGAATGCCGATGACCTCATCAAGTCGTTGACCCGACAGTACAACCGGGCCAGGCAGTCTCAGATTACCCGGGAGCTGGCGGATATCGTGGGAGCGGCTGCCGCATTATCGTGAGCCTTGATTGGCCGTTTTTTTCCCGCTACCTTTTCGCGTTCACCAGGTGCGTTCCAGGCACCTCACCACTAGGGATTCTCGGAACATGGCCACCGCAAGCAAGACCGGACGAATCGCGAGGTGATCGGCTCGACTTTCGACGCCGAATTCGAAGAGGGCCACCTGCCCAACATTTTTAACGCGATCTCGATTGACTCGGACGAGAAACTCTTCAAAATCCACCTGACCGGCGAGGTTCAGCAGCACCTGGGTGGCAACCGTGTTCGATGTGTCGCCCTGGGATCAACCGACGGCCTGGTCCGGGGCATGACGGTCGTCGATACCGGTGGCCCGGTCAGTGTACCTGTAGGCAAGGAATCGCTCGGGCGTGTTTTCAACTTGCTAGGGGATCCGATCGACGGCCGGGGACCGATCACAACGACTGAGCGTTGGCCAATTCATCGTGAACCCCCATCGTTCGATAGCCTGTCCCCCAAGACCGAACAGTTCGAAACGGGGATCAAGGTCATCGACCTACTGACTCCGTTCGTGCGCGGCGGCAAGATCGGCCTGTTCGGTGGCGCCGGGCTGGGCAAGACGGTGATCCTGACAGAACTGATCGCCCGCATTGCGTCGGTACACAGCGGCTATTCGGTCTTCGCCGGAGTTGGCGAGCGGACTCGCGAAGGCAATGATCTCTGGCTGGAGATGCAGGAAGCCAAGATCGGCAGCACAGGCAAGTCGGTTATTGATAGTACCGTCATGTGCTTCGGCCAGATGAACGAGCCTCCCGGAGCCCGGCTCCGCGTGGCCCTCTCGGCACTGACGATGGCCGAGTGGTTCCGCGACGCGACCGGGGCCGACACGCTGCTCTTCATCGACAACATCTTCCGGTTCAGCCAGGCCGGTTCCGAGGTGTCCGCCCTGCTAGGGCGGATGCCGTCAAATGTGGGTTATCAGCCGACCCTGGCCACCGAGATGGGTGCGCTCCAGGAACGGATCACCTCGACCAAGAAGGGTGCCATCACGTCGGTTCAGGCTGTCTATGTACCGGCCGACGACTTGACCGACCCGGCCCCGGCAACGACCTTCGGATTCCTGGACGCCTTCATCGTGCTGTCCCGTTCGATCTCCGAGAAAGGCATCTACCCGGCTGTCGACCCGCTGGGTTCGAGCTCGCGTATTCTTGATCCCCAGTATGTTGGCCAGGAGCACTACGACGTGGCCCGGCGGGTGCAGGCCATTCTTCAGCGTTACAAGGAACTCCGCGACATCATCGCGATCTTGGGGGTGGACGAACTTTCCGAAGAGGACAAGCTGATCGTCCATCGGGCCCGCCGGATCGAGCGGTTCCTCTCGCAACCTTTTTTCGTCGCCGAAGTGTTCATCAACAAGCCCGGCCAGTACACGAAGCTGCCCGATACGATTCGCAGCTTCAAGGAGATTTGCGACGGCAAATGGGACCACCTCCCCGAGGGCGCGTTCATGTACGTGGGCTCGATCGAAGGGGCCGAAGAGCAAGCCAAGAAAATGGGCGCGATCTGAGCGTGAGACGCCGTCGCAAGGCGGTAGCAAGTCCGGGGTGGGGCACCGTACCTGGGAGAGTGGATTGCGATGACAAGCCATCCTGAGGCAAGCGGCGGGGAAACACGGGTCGGCAAGGGGGAGAAGAAGCTCCATGTCGTGGTTGTGACCCCCGAGAAGACGCTATTCGACCAGAGTGTCGATTTCGTTTCACTTCCTCTTTATGACGGCGAACTCGGCGTTCTTCCCGGCCGCTCTCCCATGATCGGTCGACTCGGATACGGAGAGCTGAGGACAAAGCAAGAGGAAACCATCCAGCGCTATTACGTGGATGGGGGCTTTGCACAGGTTCGCGATGACGTCGTCACGGTTCTGACGAACAGGGCATTGACGACCGATGCCATTGATGCTACCGCCGCGGCGCGCGAACTCGAACAGGCACAGGAAAAACTTGCGCACAGCGACCAGGAGTATAACGAAAAACAGAAGGCCGTCGCTCGCAGCCGCGCCATGCTTCGTTTGCGCAAGCGTTAATAGCACATCGTGACAAAGGTCAAAGTCTACGTCAAATGTGCAGTATTCAACATGCATGGCTTGACGAAGCGGTAAAGAAGGCTCCTGCATTGAATAAAGGCAGAATTCGCCACTCGCCGTCCGCCCACGCGTGATGATTGACAGTCACACCTCGCTCCTGCAACAACACTTCTAGAAAACCGGGTGGCCTGAGACCTGTGCGGTCACGCAATAATGGAGCTCCCGGGTTCAAGCACAGTTGGGACGGAATTCGGTCGGGGAGAAAGGCCCACGTGGCATGGACATGGCCACAACAGTAAAGATGCGGACCGATTGTGGCTAGCCAGCCGGTTAATTGCTCCGCGTTAAGCAAATTCTTGCTCGTCAAGTGCTGACGATAAGGTTGCGGAGCCTCAAGCGGATAATGACAGGCGATGATTAGCCGTCTAATCGTCTGTTCACTATCGGAGATGAGACTCTTGGCCAACTGAAATTGCGATTCGGGAAGCAGTCCCCGCGCTGTGAGACCGGCGCGTGTAGGATCCAGCCCCAGGATCGCCGTGTCCGTGTTGATGAAACGAAGCCACGGATAAGTCAGGTCTGGAGCGAAATTGCCAAAGTACTGCTCGAATCGTCGGTCGCGCTGCGCGCCCAGGTATACCGGTCGTGATTCCCGGGAATGATCGTCGTCCTTCGCGGGTCCTCGAGCCAGGGAGCCAGGCCTCTCACTGCGGCGCGGAATTCCGCGGGCAACGCGGTCGTCGTCAGGTCGCCCGTAATCAGGATATGATCGGGATTTAGCAAGAGTACTCGGTCGACAACGTCCTGGATCCGCTCGAGCCGGAATCTGCGCGCCCGGCGCACCACGAGTGATGCCATTCCCAGCAAACGCTTGCTCAGGAGTTGCAACGGATTGAATTGGTACCGCCAAAAATGGATGTCAGACACGTGGATGAGTCTGACGGGGGGCGAGACCCGCAAAACTGACTGCAAGTCGGGTGAGTTCATCTAGTAGATGGCAAACTGCGAACTGCAAACAGATTTCAGCAATAGCACTGCCGGCACGTCGACCCAAAGGCGGGGCGTACAAATGCGGCACATTAAAGGTGCCAGCCGACCCAGCCAACCAGGATATCGTACGCGGTATGGGTACCGACCGCGATGCCAAATCCCCGAATGATGAAGACCCAGGCAAAGAACACGCCCGCCATCCAACGAAACACAAAGGCAAACCATGTAAAGCTTTCGCCAGGAGTGCCCGCGTGGTGGGCCAGCGAAAAGAGGAGCGCGGAGCCAGTCACGGCGAGCGCACTGGCCAAGATCTGGGGAGTTTGCAAGAACCGAAGCACTGCAAACAGGACGGGAACCAATACAAGGCGGAAGAGGGCTTCTTCATAGACGCCCGCTCCGAGGTAGCCGATCAGCGGGGCGAGGCCCATTCTCGTCGGCGACGATACCACTGACAGTATCGGCGGCGGATTTCTCTCGAGCAATGAGAAACCGGTATCGACGAGGCGACTCACACCGACCAAAGCCAAGGCCAGAACCAGACTTTCCAGAACCATGACCGGCAGAACCGCTGGGGAAAACCGCCAGTCTCGCGTACTGACGACTTGCCAGCCCAAAAGGATCACGACCAAGGCAAGTGGCGGGAGCCATTGATCGACCAAACCCATTGACGCGAGGACGTGCCGCATCCAAGCATCGGCACCGGTCCGCAGCGAACCGGTGGAAGCTCCGCCCTGCCAGAGCACTCCCAGTTCGTAAGCCAGCATGATCGGCAGAACCAGAATGAGCGAAGGAATCGGCCGTCGGGTCAAAGTCCAGTAGGATGAAGCGCGGGGGCGAGCCTCGCTCAGCGCCAGTGTCCCATCCGGACGGATCGGGCCGAGCATGGCATTCGAGATCGGTTGGACCGGGTCGCGCAGCACGATTCTTGGCATGGTTATACGCACATTCTAGACGATCGGTCGCCGCGGGTTTTGACTCGAATATCAAGTAGTATCGCGAAATTTCGCCGCCGTCATAATTTTTGTTACTCTCGAATTTTATGAAATGTTTGAGGCTCTTGTACCTGTTGGAAGTTATGACTAGGATAACCTCATTACAGGGGGCTTACGCTGTCTTGACGGCGTAGTTCGTCGATCTCAAAATACCCTCACACATTGGTCGCCATGGATTTCCGCTCAAGCGACCACGCTACGAGGATCGGGTCGGCCGGACGCTTTTAGGAGGCATCTTGCCGCTGTGCCTCGTGCTCAGGATACTTTGTGACCGGCCTCATTGCCTGGCCTGAAGAAGAGTATGTCCCCGTTAGTTCCCGCGGGTTGCGATTGAAGTGGCACCTGTCGTTGGGAGGATGATCGCGTGATCGTGCGGTGTCGTGTTCGTTCGCTCATCGGTCTCTGCTGTTTGATATTCTGTTTTTCCGGGTGTTCCGACCGCTTTCTCGCGGGGCCTCTGGTTTATGAGGAAACGGACGCTTTGACCAAGGAGGTCAAGGGCAAGAACAGTCTGGCTGGTAAACCCAAGCTGCAAGACAAGATTCGCAAGGCCCTCGCAAAGCTCTATGGCGAGAATCCCAAGAAGATCAATGTGCCCGAGGGTTTGGGCTTGGTCTTGACGGGAGCCGGTGCCCGGCTGGCCAATTACCAGCAAGTGGGAGAGAGCGCCAAGCGAAATGTTGGCGCCGACGGAAAACAGATTGTCGGGGGCTACGGGCTTTATCGCAGAAACTGTCTCCATTGCCATGGTGTCTCCGGGGCGGGTGACGGCCCGACTGCAGCGTTTCTCTATCCCACACCGCGCGACTATCGCCGGGGATTGTTCAAGTTCACATCGACGCCCAACGGAGCCCGTCCGGCACGAGCCGACCTCACACGGACGATCAAGAACGGTCTTCACGGCACTTCGATGCCCGCATTCGAGGCGTTACTTTCCGACGACGAGATCGCCCAAGTTGTTGATTATGTGATATTTCTTAGCGTCCGTGGAGAGACAGAGCTGGAGTTGATCGACATCGGAACGATTTCCGATGAAAACGATGTGAACACACTTTCGCTGGATGTGGCCCGTGAAGCCGCCGATGGAGTGATCAACAAGTGGAAGACCGCCCAGACATTGGTCGTGAATCCGACGACTCCGCGGACGCCTTCCTCGCGTGAGAGCATTCTCCGCGGTCGCGAACTTTTTCTGGGCCGGGTCAAGGAAGCCAAGCTGGTTTGCACCGATTGCCACGGAGTCCTGGCTCGCGGTGATGGACAGAGTTTCGTGAGCCAGGATGTGTTCAACCGGGTCGTATTCGGCGGCAATCCCAGTGAGCGCGACCAGCGCATCAACGAACTCGACGACAAGACCAGGGATTTGTGGGGCCAGAAGCTCGACGACTGGGGCAATCCGCTGCGTCCGGCCAATTTGAACCGTGGGGTCTACAAGGGTGGCCGCAGGCCGCTGGACATCTACTGGCGTATCGCCAAGGGCATCACTGGAGCCCAGATGCCGTCGCACTATCCGGGCCTGATCAACGAAAAGCAGGTCTGGGACCTCGTCAATTTTGTGCTGGCGCTTCCTTACGAACCCGAACTTCTGACGAACGCAGGGTCACCGGCAGGTGCCGAGGCGCCGGCGATGGCCGAGCGCGAGTCTGCCTACGCCGGTTCCGGATATCTGGTCGCAGTGGGCGATCTGAGCCTGGCCACTGGCTTTTCTACTCGCGGATTGGATACTGCTCATCTTCGGTGTGATTCCTGGTTGCGTTCTACCTCGAGATTTGTGCGTTCTGAGAATTCTCGGTTGAGCCGGTCAATTTGCAGCCAACTTGAACCGGTCAGCCGGTGAGGGGAGCGTTTTTCGTGCGTTACTGGAGTGTTTTATTTGCCTTGGCCGCCATCTTCAGCGTGGCGGCATTCCTCTACGCCCCGTTCTCGGCTGACTGGTGGCTTCCCAATCCCACCGGCGATCATCGCCATGTGGTCTCAACCTTTGGAAGAGAGATCGACATTCTCTTCCTGATCATCTTGATCATCACCGGCGTTGTCTTCATCGGCACGCAGATCGTGCTGGTCTGGGAAAGCTACCGGTTTGCGGATCAAAAAGACGAGGCTGGAAAGCCGTTGCGGGCAGCCCAATACTTTCACGGCAGCCAGCGTCTGGAGGTCATCTGGACGATCATTCCAGCCGCGATCCTGGTCTTCATTGCCCTCTACCAGATGGGAACCTGGGCCAGCATCAAGTTTCGCAGTTCTGCCCCCAAGGTGGCGCCCCTCGCGGAGGTCACGGGCCGGCAGTTTCAGTGGGTGATGCGCTACCCCGGCCCGGACGGGAAATTGAACACGCAGGACGATCTCTTCACAGTCAATGATCTGCACTTCGTAAAGAACCGGACCGCACTGATCTATCTGAAATCGACCGACGTGATTCACTCGTTCTTCTTGCCCCAGATGCGGATCAAGCAGGATGCCGTGCCGGGTTTGACAATCCCGGTCTGGTTCGACGCCGACACTGCGGGCAAGTATGACCTTGCCTGCGCCGAGCTTTGCGGCTGGGGTCACTACAAGATGCGTGCGAACGTCACGGTCCACGAGACCGACGAAGAGTTCCAGAAGTGGCTCAGTGAGAAGCTGACGGAGCAGAATCAGAGTCAGCTCACCATGGCGACGGAATCTCAGGAAAGGTGACAGGCATGAGTTCGGAAGCGATCGGCAATGGCTCTGGAAGTGTGGTGTCAACGCACGGTCACGAGATCGATCACGGCCATGGCGATGATCATATCCATCCGGCGCCATCCAGTTTTATATTCAAGTATATCTTTTCGCATGATCACAAGATCATAGGCCTCCAGTTCTTGTTCTCGGGGCTGATCTTCTTCGTGCTCGGCGGTCTGCTCGCGATGGCCATCCGCTGGCAACTGGCCTGGCCCTGGAAGCCCATGCCCATTCTGAGCCAGGCGCTCTGGTCCAGCCCACCGCTGGGTTACCAGATGCCTCCGGAGTTCTACAACAAACTGTTCACGATGCACGCGACGATCATGATTTTCTTCGTGATCATCCCGCTGCTTACCGGGGCGTTCGGCAATTTCTTGATCCCCCTGATGATCGGTGCCCGGGACATGGCCTTTCCCCGGCTCAACATGTTCTCGTACTGGTTCATGTGGCCTGCTTTTGTGCTGATCACCTATTCCTTCATGGTTGAAGGAGGCTCCGCCGAGGCAGGCTGGACCAGTTACCCAATTTTATCGATCGCGAGATGGTCAACTCCGGGATCGCTCAACGGCCAGACTTTCTGGCTGCTTGCCTTGCTCTTTGCCGGCATCTCGTCGCTCATGGGATCGATCAATTACATCACGACGATCGTCATGTTGCGGGCTCCGGGAATGAAAATGTTCCGGATGCCCATGACTGTCTGGGCCATGT
The DNA here is from genome assembly GCA_963797295.1 of uncultured Planctomycetaceae bacterium. GTDB lineage: Bacteria > Planctomycetota > Planctomycetia > Isosphaerales > Isosphaeraceae > Aquisphaera. The sequence continues at coordinate 539,169 of CAWCPP010000038.1, read as the reverse complement.
TCATCACGGCCATCTTGCAGGCATTCGCTCTACCCGTGTTGACTTCGGCTCTGATCATGCAAACCCTCGACCGGATCGTCGGCACCAACTTCTTCAGCCCGATCGGCTGGACAGTGGCCAATTCTCCCGCGGTAGTCGGCGGCGGCGGCCCCCTGCTCTTCCAGCATCTGTTCTGGTTCTACTCCCATCCCGCGGTTTACATCATGATTCTCCCTGCGATGGGCATGGTATCGGACATCATTGCGACGTTCTCGCGCAAGCCGCTGTTCGGTTACAAACCCATGGTCCTGGCCATCGCGGGCATCGCCGGGCTTGGCTTCATCGTATGGGGCCACCACATGTTCCAGTCGGGTATGAACCCCGCGCTGGGAGCGACTTTCATGCTGTCCACGATGATGATCGCCCTTCCCTCGGCCATCAAGGTCTTCAACTGGCTGGGGACGATGTGGGGAGGACGCATTCAGTACACCACGGCGATGCTCAATGCCATGGCGTTCGTGGCCATGTTCATCATCGGCGGCTTATCCGGTATCTTCATGGCGGCCACGCCCGTCGACATGCACATTCACGACACCTACTTCATCGTTGGCCACATCCATTACGTGCTGTTCGGGGGCAGCATGTTCGGGCTTTTTGCCGCGATCAGCTACTGGTTCCCCAAGATGTTCGGCCGGATGATGAACGAGAGGTTGGGTATGATTCATTTCTTCCTGACCTTTATCTTCTTCAACGGTACCTTCTTCCTGATGCACATTATCGGTATGCACGGACACCCACGCCGGATCGCCGACCCGACGATCTATCCCTACCTGCAAGGGGCCGGCATCACCGGGATGAACCAGTTCATGACCTACAGCGCATTCGGACTGGGACTGACACAGTTAATCTTCGCTTATAACTTTATCTCCAGCCTGTTCATCGGGCCCAAGGCCCCGCTCAATCCGTGGCACGCCAATACTCTCGAGTGGTCAACCACGTCGCCTCCGCCCCATTACAACTTCGAGCGGATTCCGACGGTTTATCATCCCCCTTACGAATACAGCGTGCCGGGAGTCAGCGAAGATTATCTGCCACAGACCGAACCGATGCCGGCCGGCATCGTGCTTGATCCGGTCATGGCCTGACCAGGCATTGCCCCGCAGTCCAGAATTGACAGACGCGATCACCTTTTTACACCCGCATTCCGCACCCCCTGAAACGGTAATCATGACGACCCGGAATGACGCCTCGGACTTTTCTGCCCGGCAGGCCTATCGTCGCAGCCCGCACGTGATGGCCATGGTCGCCGCGGTGTTCACTTTCCCCCTGCTTTTTGTCGGGGGATCGGTGACCACGTACCGCGTGGGGCTTGCCGTGCCGGACTGGCCGCAGACGTTCGGGATCAACATGTTCCTGTACGACTTCTGGAATGCACCATTCGGCGTCAGGGTCGAGCATACACACCGGCTTTACGGGGCTGCCGTGGGCCTGGCGACGATCGGCCTCATGGTCTGGTTCCTCTGCTTCGAGTCTCGCCGCTGGATCAAAGCCCTTGGCGTGCTGGCGCTGGTGGCGGTCATCATTCAGGGGGTTCTAGGTGGGACGCGCGTGACCCAGATTTCGACCTTTTTGGCGGCCGTCCATGGATGCACGGGGCAGGCGTTCTTTGCTTTGATGGTTGGGCTTTGCGTGCTTACGGGGCGTGACTGGCTGAGCGATTCGCCCCCTCAGCCCGACAACCATCGATTCCGCCGCCAGGCCATCATCATGTTGCCCCTGGTTTATGGTCAGATCGTGCTCGGTGCCTGGGTGAGGCATTACGGAACGTTGATAGCGGTTTCCACCCACGGTTTGATTGCGGTCGCCGTCTTGCTGAACGCACTCGTACTCGCGGCGCGGATCCACAGGTACAGCCATGACGTTCCGTTTCTGATCACGCCATCGCGTTTCCTGGCCGGGCTGGCCGTGGCGCAGTTTGTGCTCGGTATTGCGGCTCTGATTTGCGTTTTGCCTCTGGACGGGCTGCCTCGTCCGGTGGGTTTCTACGAGGCGATTCTTCGAACCGGCCATCAGACAAATGCGGCACTCTTGCTGGGCTCGAGTGTGATTCTTGCTCTCCGTGCTTGCCGTCATCTGCTCGTGACGGCTGCGTTTCAGGGCGATGCCAAGGATCGTCCACTAACGACCACTGCCGGCAACAGTTCCGTCTCCGGCAGTCTGGAGGTTGTCGCTTGAAAACGGCGGTATCCTATGCTCAGCCAGTTCTCGCTTCCGACTCGACCGAGGCTGCCCTCGCCGCGGCCGGAAACAAAGTCGCGGCTTATGTATCGCTGACCAAACCACGCATCGTCTTGATGGTGCTGGTGACGGTCGCCGTTGGTTTTCTGCTCGGGGCTCGCGGCAGTGCCCATCCGGCGACACTTTCGCTGACCTTGCTGGGGACGGGCATGGTGGCCGCCAGTGCCAGCACTTTGAACCAGTGGATGGAGCGGGCGAGGGACGCACGAATGAGGCGAACCTCCAACCGGGCACTTCCAAGGGGCCGTCTTGGCGCCGGCGAGGCCGCGCTGTTCGGCGCCGGTCTGGGACTCGCGGGCACGGCCATTCTGCTCTGGGGAGCGAACTGGCTGGCTGCCGCCGTAGCCGTCTCCACGCTTTTACTTTATGTGCTGGTCTACACGCCGCTGAAGCCCTGGACGACCCTGAACACGGCGATCGGTGCCATTCCCGGAGCTCTGCCGCCGGTAATCGGCTGGGCGGCGGCCACCGGTACGCTGGGAATCGAACCGTTCTCGTTATTTCTCATCGTCTTCCTCTGGCAGTTTCCTCACTTTCTGGCGATTGCCTGGATTTATCGCGATGACTATGCACGAGGCGGTCTCAGGATGCTTCCGGAAATCGATCCCGATGGGAATTTGACTGGTCATCAGGCCACGATCTATGCACTGGCGCTCATTCCTGCGGGGCTGTTGCCGGCGACTATCGGCCTGGCGGGCCCGTTTTATTTCCTCGGGGCGCTGGTTCTGGGATTCCTGTACCTGGGCGCCGCGTTCCAGTTCTGGGCCGGCGTCTCGGAAGCGACGGCCCGTCGGCTGTTGCGGATGTCGTTCTTGTATTTGCCCGTGGTCCTGCTTCTTCTGGTGCTCAATCCGCTGCCGGCCTGAGTTTTACGCGCCGGCAGGCGTTTTCGTCTTATCTTGTTCCGAGGGATTCAATCACGATGGCCGACGCCACCGCTTCCCCGAGCTCGACCCATACCGCGACCCATGCGGGGTCTCACTCGCACGACCACCACTCCCCGGTGACTCCTGGGAAGGTTGCCATGTGGCTCTTCCTGGCCACCGAGGTCATGTTCTTTACCGGGCTGATCGGCTCCTACATCGTGCTCCGCGCGGGTAGCCCATCGACGTATTACACGAACCTTTACGTGCCGACGACTAACTACGCGGAAGCGGCAAACACCTTCGGTGTCGTGCTCCATTCAACCGGTTCGGATCCGGTCGCTGCCGAGGAAGCAATCCGCGCGGCTTCTCCGTCACTCAGCGCGGAAGCTGCCCGCGAGATTGTCGAGGAGGCTGGCGAGGTGACCGTGGTCAACCGGCTGACCAAGGACAAAGCCGAGGCTCTCGCCTCCCGGCTGCATTCCCTCGGCGTCAGCGCTCAAGCCGAACCGGTCATCCCTTACAACTGGCCCAAGCCCTATGATCAGCTCACCAACCCGCTGAGCATCAATCTCACCGCGTTCAACACGTTCGTGCTGATCTGCTCGTCGGTGACCATGGTGCTCTCATTGTCGGCGATGCAGCAAGGCAAGCGGGGCGCAGCCTGGCCTTTCTGGGCGCAACGATCCTGATCGGAAGCTTTTTCTTGAGCATTCAAGTCTATGAATACTACGAGCTGATGTTCGGCCGCCATTATCCTCCGGGAATCAGCGCCACCGGGCATTTTCGGCCGAACGTCAGCTTGTTTGCCTCGTGCTTCTTCACCATGACGGGCTTCCACGGCATGCACGTCACCGGCGGCGTGATCACCCTGATTCTGATCTTCATTCAGAGCCTGCGTGGAGTTTATTCTCAGACGCATTACAATCCGCTGGAATTCGCGGGCCTTTACTGGCACTTCGTGGACCTGGTGTGGATCATCCTGTTCACGATCGTGTACTTGATCTGATTTCAGGCAGGCCTCCGGGATCGGTCGCGACTCCCTGACGCCATGCATCGCAAGCCACCCGGCTGCCAGTCTCGTTTGTTCGACATCCGTTTTCAAGGACCTCTCGCATGGCTGTCTCTCAACCTCTGCCAGCCGATGTGGCGGAAGAACTCACCGTCGAATCGCACGCTCCTTATATGAGAATCTGGGCAATTCTCGCGATTCTTACCGGCGTCGAATACTTTTATGCCCTGATCTTCAAGGACCATTTCGCGATCCTGGTGCTGGGGCTGGTGTCGCTGGCGCTCGTCAAGGCATGCATGGTCGGCTGGTACTTCATGCACTTGAAATTCGAGCGGAAGTGGGTCTATATCCTGATAATACCCGCTTGCGTGATGGCGGTGTTCCTCACGCTGGCTCTCTGCCCCGACATGGCAATGAAGCCGACTGACGAGGAGACTACGGGCCAGGAAGAGTCCTGGAACAATCCACAATCCAGCCCGGGGGAAACTCTCGGAAGTGACCTGGTGAGGGTATATCACTCTGGCCCGATCACGCTGGATCGCCAGAGCGGTCCTGGCTTATTCTCATGAACCTGAGCCGTTCGTACCTGCGCGGGGTCTTGGTTGTCGTTTTCACCGTTCTGGCCTCGGCCGCGACCGTGCTGGTCGGCTCGCGACCCGGACCTGCGTCGCGCGGGCCGCGCAAGATCTTGGCGATCAGGCCGAATCGCTGGGCTCTTTTGAACTGGTCGAACGATCGGGTCGAAAGGTCAGCGATGCCGATCTCGCGGACCGTGTCTGCATCGTCTCTTTCATCTTCACGCGATGCCAGCTATCCTGTCCGCGGATCTCGTCGATCATGAAGGGACTCCAGTCTCGACTGGAAGGCTCAAGCGTCCTCCTCGTCAGCCTTTCGGTGGATCCCGAACACGATACCCCAAAGGTTCTCGCAGACTATGCACAGAGGTACGACGCCGACCCCACACGATGGTGGTTTCTCACCGGATCGCGAAACTGATCTACAACCTGATCCAGCGCCGGTTCAAGTTGAGCGTGATGGAGAACGACGCCCCCGAAGCCGGTGGCCAGGCAGAGGCGATTTCACACAGCGACCGACTCGCCTTGGTCGATCATGATCGAATTGTGGGGCTGTACGACTCCAATGAAGCTTCCGCGCTCAACGCCCTCGTCGAACAGGCCAGGCGCCGGGCTCTTTCCGGCTGGATCCGGTCCATGCCGGCCATCAATGCCAGCCTCAACGCTCTCTGTGCCTTGTTTCTTGTCATAGGTTGGAGCTACATTCGCGCAGGGAATGTTGCGCCTGCACTCGAGACAGAGGTCGACCGCGAGGTACGTGCCTCGGAATCATTGCTCCAGGTTCCAGGCGTACGCAAACATGTCCTCTGCATGGTGCTGGCGGTCGCCACGTCGTCGGTTTTTTTGATTTTTTACCTGGTCTACCATTACTTTGCGGGAAGCATGCCATTTCGGGGTCAGGGGGTGAGCCGCTGGGTTTATTTCACGGTCTTGTTATCGCACACACTTCTCGCCACGTTCGGCGTCGTCCCACTCGTCTTCATGACGCTCTTTCGGGCTCTCCGACGCGAATTCGCAAGACACCGGCTGATCGCCGCCACCACCTTCCCGATCTGGCTCTATGTCTCCGTGACGGGTGTGCTGATCTACCTGATGCTTTATCATCTACCTGTCAGTACTGGTCCGCGCTGATGATCTCGCCGCGTGATCGCGTGGCCAGGGCCTGGTAGACACCCTGTGCGGGCTGAACCGAGAACAGGCAACTCGACGGATCGTAACTGACATTCGTCGGCTTTCCCGTGGCTGGACTGAACGGCCAGGTGTTGATCGAATCTTTGAGGAAACGGACAGAGCCATCGGCGAAGGCGAAGTTGCAACCGCCGGGATGAAAGCTCGAGGCGGCGATCGAGAAATCGTCTTCCTGGTTGTCATAACTGTAAAAGTAGTCGCCGTTGGGGTTGGGGTCGTTGCTGATCCGGTTAAATGGGTTCATGGGGAAGATCGTGCTGAAGAGCGTGTCGCCAAAATTTCCCGAAACCCATGCCCCATTATAATAGAAGTCTATGGATCCATAAACATCTGGATTCTGGCTGAACTTGCCGTGGGCCTTTTCACCGAACGCGAGAGTATTGCTCAGGCCATCGGTCACCGACGCCAGCGTGGCGGGCCGGATTCCACCCGGGTTCTGCGGAGCGATTGGATTGGGCGATACGGGAGGATTGGTGTTTGGCCAGCCCAGGTAGAAAAACAGACCGTCGGCCTGATTGAGGACGGCCATGTGCTGAGCGGTCGAGGTGACAGTGATCGGGACCTTGCAGAAATTCCCCATGCACCCCGCGTAGCTGGTATAGGTCAAGACCTGCGTGGACCCGTCCCATCCCCAACCCTGCTCTTGGACGTGAAGACCCTGAATGAGCCCATCGCTCGGGCACCAGAGAACATTGAGCCCGGCCGCCCCGACCGTCGAGTTGTCCCCGACCCAGTTGCTCAAACTCGTGTTATAAGCGCTCGCCAGAACCTGCTGCTCCAGGTAAGGCAGCAGCCGGATGAACAGGCTGCTTCCCACGTAGTAGCCGTAAGGGCTGAACGAGTTCGGCCCCGTGTTTTCCCTGGCCATCCCGTATGGGTAGACACCTTGGGCCGACTCATAATTCGCAACCGCCAGCCCCAGTTGTTTGAGGTTGTTCACGCACTGGGCCCTGCGCGCGGCTTCTCGCGCCGATTGGACCGCGGGAAGCAACAGAGAGATCAGCACGGCAATGATCGCGATCACCACGAGCAGCTCGATGAGAGTAAATCCGCCGGACCCTCTCTGGCCGCGGTCCGGCAACCCCTTTGTCTCGGTTGATTTGTGACTCGTCTGATCTTTCATTTGTCGCCTCTCTGTGCTGCAAGTGCTCACGATCAGGGCTTTTGCCCGGAAACTTTCGTCCCTTGCTTGCCGGCCCTCGACTTGCTTGGCATCCGGTCGTGGACATCGACCTTTTTCTGGATCAATGTCTTTCGGGCGGTCTCGGACAGCTCTCCCTGCACGACATCGCCAGACTGGCTGCAACCCAGGCAGACCGCGAAGACCAAAGTCAAAGCAGCCTGAGGAACGAAACCGGGGCCGCTGCCGAAGCTCGTGAGCCTGGCGCCAGGCTCGACGTTGCGCCCTTCGCCTGAAGGCAGCTGCCCGATCGGAGCATGATCATTGGAGGAGGATCTTCGCGGCTTCGCTCGTCCCGCGCAGAGCGTGGCCGAAAACGGGTGCTGGTAGGTCTTCTGACTTCCGAGCTGGAGTATCTGGCCTTCTCATCGGTCCAATCCCGCACGGGACGAACCAACAATGGCAATAAGAGGGGAGAACACTCGTGAACGCTCGGTCACAGCGGCGGGGCCGTTCCGGATTCGCGCCGGATTCCCTGTTCACCGGATCTGGCAGGCTGCCTTTCCGGTCACCAGCACCACAGGACGATCCGAATCTTAGGGCCCGCGGTAAGCCATGTCAAGAATGCAGATCCTCTCCCGGTGAAGAAGTAGGCCGTTTATCTCGCCAGAGAAACTGGTAGCCTGAGCATGGGGAATGCGAAATCTCTGGCAAAGATCACTATGTCCGGCGGAGGTATGCTCATGAGATGGTTGAGCTGGCAACAACAACTGAGACTTGGATTCCTGACGATGATCCTCGCGGCGATCACTGGTCCGCTGGCGTTTGCGCAGTCCCTCAAACCGGCCGACGATGGTGCGCTGAAGCGCATGCTCCACGACGACTTCGAACGGGCCGAGCCGACCGGCTGGAAGCTTACCGATCCGGCGGCGTGGCGAATCAGTCGAGCCGGCACGAGCGAGAATCGCGTGCTCGAGCTATTTCAGGCCAGCAAGTACGAGCCGCCGGTTCGCTCGCCGTTGAACGTTGCTCTAGCACGGGACGTTGATGTGACCGATTTCATTCTCGACGTGAAAGTGCGCTCCACGACCCGCGACTATGGCCACCGCGACCTTTGCTTCATCTTCGGGCATCAGGACCCTAGTCATTTTTATTATGTTCACCTTGCAAAAGCGGCAGATGAGCATGCGAACAGTATTTTCATCGTTGATGGCAAACCACGCGTATCGATTGCCGAGTCGCGCACCACGGGCACTTCGTGGACCGACAACTGGCATCACGTCAGGGTTGTTCGCCAGGTCAAGGACGGCCTGATCCAGGTTTTTTTCGATGACATGACCCGACCCGTCATGACCGCCCATGATCGAACGTTCGCCCACGGCTTGATCGGCATCGGGTCGTTTGACGATACCGGCATGTTCGACGATCTCGAGCTTCGGGGGCAAGTCTACAAGTCTGCCGGCGGCGGCCAGCCATGATTCCGTCGAGCCGCTGCAACGGCGAGAACAATCCCGGCAGGAAACCCGGATTCTCGCCGCCGCCCTGGCTGGTGCCGCCCATTGGGCCGGTTTGTCTACTCTCCGGCCATTTCCTTGACCAGTCGGTCGGCGTGATAGATCGACCGGAGCGCCTCGACGATACCGCGCGAGTCGACCGAGACGGCACGCGCGACCTTGTCGTCATAGCCAAAATCGAGAACAAGCGACTGGATATTGCCGTCGAAGATCAAGCCGACGACCTCGTTGTCGCGATTGACGACGGGGCTCCCTGAATTGCCACCGATGATGTCCGCCGTGGAGACGAAGTTGAGCGGAGTTTCCAGGTTCAGACCAGCCGATTTCTTGGCTTCATGCCAGGAAGCCGGAAGCTTATAGGGGTCTTTGTTGCCGTGCGCATCGGCATGGTGGAAGGCGCCGCCGATGGTTGTGTAGGGTTCAACGAACTTGCCGTCCAGCTCGTATCCCTTGACCACTCCGAAAGCCAGCCGCAGGGTGAAGGTTGCATCGGGATAGACAGAATCGCCCCTGTCTTCGAATTGTGCCCTGGCAATAAGAGCATAATTCGACGCCTCCACTCCCTCGATTTTGTCCTCTCGCTCCTTACGTACGGCGCGGGCGTCGGCGTCAACGGCGAGTGCCAGTTTGATCACCGGGTCGTCGCAGTGCTCGATTGCGGCCTTGCCCCCTTCGGCCAGCTTTTTTCGCACGGCGATGTCGGCGAGCTTGCTACCGCGTACCAGGTTGCGAGCGGTCTCGTCGGGGGTGCGGCCCAGCAAGACGCGCTCGACAAGGGGATGGTCGGGCATGTTCTTTTTCCAGTAGGTCAGGGCATGTGCGAGCTTTGCCTCCTCGTATTCGGGATAAATCGGCGCCTCGGAAAAGAGCTGAAGCTCGAGCGATTGCAGGGCGGAGTCGCGATACTCTCTGAGCCGATCCGAGTTCGGCTTGGCTTTCTCGTCGGCCAGGCGCACCAGAGAACGCGCGATCCGGAAAAGTTGCGAGTCAAAGGCAAAACCGCGTTCCAGGAAGTTGTAGGGCTTGAGTAGTCTGGCCGCCGCTTTTTGCGCCTTGGCGATTTTCTCCCAGGCGGCACCATAAGTCTCTTGTTTCTTGGGATCGGCGGCTATCCGAGACCGAAGCTCCTTCTCGGCCTGTTCCTTGCGGGCCATGAAGCTTGGGTCGCGTAGTCCTCCCAGGCCGCCGACCCGTGCCTTGCGGCTGTTCTGGATTCCAAAGAGGTCTTCCTTGGACTGGCGGAAAGCCTCGGCCCCGCGCTTGCCGTACTCGAGCAGGAACGCCTCCTTGGTGTGCAGGTAATCGAGAATGTTGGGAACCGCGTTGTCCCTCAGGTTCTCGAGACTGGCCAGCGTGTTGAGCCGGTCGGTGCGGCCAGGATGTCCGGCCACGAAAATCAGATCGCCGTCCTTGGTGCCGTTCTTGCTCCACTTCAGGTAGTTTTGCGGCCTGGCGGGTTTGCCATTCTCGTAGGCACGGAAAAAGCAGACATCCAGATCGTAGCGGGGATACTCGAAGTTGTCGGGATCGCCACCGAAGAACGCGGCATCGAATTCGGGTGCGAAGACGAGCCGAACGTCCGTGTATTTCTTGTAGGTGTAAAGGTGGTACTGGCCGCCCTGATAGAGCGTGACAACGTCGCTTCTCAGCCCGGTCTTGTCGGTCGATTCCTTTTCGATCTCGGCCATTGCCTTGCGCCTGGCCTTCTCGGCCGCGGCGTCATCCATGCCCACGGCGACACCGGCGGTCACTCTTGCTGTCACATCTTCGATGTTCACCAGCACGTTGAGTTCGAGGTCGGGGGACTTGGCTTCCTCGTCATAGGTTTTTGCGAAGAAACCATCCCGGTAGTAGTCCTTGTCCTTCGTGCCGAGTTTCGCGAGCGTATCGGCGCCGACGTGGTGGTTCGTCATGATCAACCCATCGGCCGAGACGAACGACCCCGATCCTCCGTTGTTGAACCGAACAGCCGACGACCGCAGGTGCTCGGCCCATCCCCGGGGCGGCTCGAAGCCATGATGGGCCTTGAGTGTGCTCAGAGGAAGATTGTTGAATACCCACATGCCTTCATCGGCGCAGGCCGAAACCGCTGTTCCCATGAGGAAGAGACCAGCTAGAACGAATTGATGTCCATGACGCAAAGCCATCAAGAAACGCTCCTCATTGCAATCAGGCCAGCACGACTGCCAGCGTTCCCGCCGTCTCTTCCGGAGCAGTCACCAGAACGAGACCTCGGGTGGGCGAATCGCGCATCGGAAGGTTACCAAACTAACCATCATCCGAGTTGTGCGGTAAGAGTGTCAAGGTAACCGGCCCGGCCGCTTCCCCGGCAAGATAGTCTGCTTGTTTGTAACTTATCACGCGGTAGAATGAACACGCTCTAGAGAGCCAGCCACGGCGAGATATGACATATCTGGACTTTTCTGGTCGGTGGCGGGGCCGTCGCAACAAAGTTGCTTGCAAGCGTAGCCTTGGAGATCCACAACGCGGAAGTCTTCGCGGGAGAACCTCTCGATGCGTAGCTTTTGCCTTTTCGCCTTGCTTTTCGCGGGGCCTGTGATGGCTGATGAACCAGGACCCTCGCGTAACGCCTTCGCGGCACGCAACGACCCGCTGGGAGAGCCTGTCGAGAAGGTCGTCTATCTCGATCAAGGCTGGACAGCGGCGCAGAGTTTGAAGTTTTACTTCACTTCGCAGGGTTCGCAGATCATCCCTTACGACTGGTTCCTTGCCCTCGAACAATCCGACTCGCAGACGCCTTTCCGTGATAATCAAAATATACTGAGGTACCGTTACCTGCCTCAACTGCCTGACGGGAACAACCCCGATGGTTTGCCTGTGGGTTTTGTCGCGGACGTGGGCGTCAGCCGCAGGTGGCTGGGATTGACCTGCGCGGCCTGCCATACCAACGAGATTCGCTATGGTATGACCGGGTATCGCGTCGATGGCGCGCCGACCCAGGGGGATGTCCGGGCCTTGCTCTCCGCGCTGATCACCGCGATGCAGAAAACTCGCGACGACCCCGCGAAGTTCGACCGATTTGTCACGAATGTCCTTGGTGCTCAGAACAATGCAGCGAGTCAACTGATCCTCAAGGCGCAACTGGCGGCGATGATCGACACGCGCGTCGCGTACAATCTCAGAAACTTTCCCGGGTATAATCCGGCCGAAGCAGCCCCCGCGCCGGCCGAGTACTCGCGGTTGGACGCAGTGGGCGCAATTGTCAACGAGGTGTACTACCATGCCGTCAAGGCACCCGCCTCGCCGACCGAGAACACCAGGCCGGCGAATGCGCCGGTGAGTTACCCTTGCATCTGGGACACGCCTTACCAGGAGCTCGAGCAGTGGATCGGTATCGCCAAGAGCGGGGGCACACTGGACGTACTCAGTCTCTCGCGCAATGTCGGCGAAGTGCTAGGAGTGTTTGCAGACTTCGTCATTCCCGATGACCCTTCTCCCCTGGGCTATTCCTCGTCGGTGAGGGTCCGGAATCTGGTCGACCTGGAAAATCTCTTGAAGGGGCTCTGGTCACCGCAGTGGCCGGCTGATTTTCCGCCCATCAACCAGGCTGATGCCGACAAAGGAAAGGCTATTTATCTCCAGCTCAAGTGCGATAGTTGTCACGCCTTGGTCACCAACCGCAAGGATCCCAATCGCAAGATTCTCTCTTACATGAAGGCCGACCAGACCGATTCCGGGGCCTACTTGAACTTCTTCAACCGCACGGGCTCGTCGGGAAAGCTTGAAGGGGCCAACGTGAATCTGGTTCCGTTCACCCAGAAGATACCCGCAAATAGCAGTGCGGCGATGATGGTCACCAACGAAGTGATCGGCACGATCCTCGGGTCGGGATGGCCAGCACCTCCTGATGCCTTGTCGCAGTTCAGCTTCGGGGTGGCTCGTCCTCACGGAGTGTTGATGGAGCACGCCCTGGTGAGCGTGGAATACAAGGCACGCCCGCTGAACGGTGTCTGGGCCACCGCTCCGTACTTGCACAACAGCTCCGTGCCCAACCTCGACGAACTCTTCCAGCCCTCAACCCGGCGATCGAAGTCGTTCAGCATCGGTGCTCGTACTTTCGATCCAGTACGCGTGGGCTACTTGACCGATGTGCCAGGGTTCCCCAAGTTCAACGTCAACGACAGCAACGGCAACCCGATTCTCGGCAATTCCAATGCCGGTCACGAGGGCGAACAATATGGCACCAACCTTGGGACGGATGAGCGCAAACAGCTTATCGAATTCTTGAAGTCCCTCTGACTTGACCGGTACCCGTCGAACCGCTTCAAACTGAGCGAGATCCAGCCCCGATCTGCTCTGAGCGTGGAACCTCGCGGCCATGCAGCACAAGATTGTCCGTGCCGCGTACACTCGATCAACCAGAAATCTCTTCAACGAACTTGAACGGTCGCAACGCGACACTCGAGCGTTCCGGGTCCGATTCGGGAGACTGAATCCACCATTTCTTGAAGTGATCGAGATTGGCCATGTTCTGGTCGCGGGCCTCACGTTCAAGAGTCTGTTGCCTGGCGTGAGAACGGCTGACCTTTGGCCGCGGGTTCGCTTGCCCGTTGTTCCTCAAGGGTTGATGGAGAGAGGTTTTCATCCTGTCGATTTCAGCCGCCGAGACGAACCAGTTCATGCCGAAGGGTACGGAGTTCTCGAAGACGAAGCTTTCGAACCAGCCGGGTTCGCCCTTCTCGCGCGTGTGATTCACCTCCACGCGATAATCTCCGTCCTCAACGATGTAGCGGCAGTTAAAGGTATCGTCGAGGAGCTGAATCTGTTCGTCGTTACGATACGACATGCTCCACTTCATCGCTCCCATGACCCCGTGAAAAGGCGTCGTGAGAGCCTGGACGCCAATGCCGATATTACTGAGCGGACCCGCAGCATGTGCGAGCGGCCGGTCACGAGGACTCACCCACAGGCGTTTCCGGACGTCTTCGCTCTCGTAGGCGCGAATCTGCACGATGGCGAGGCCGGAGGTGTTCGCGCGAATCCAATCGCGGTTCTGGTAGGCCCAGGATGCGGCGAGGTTGATGCCGTAATTGTCGTAGTAACCCGCGTCGACAACCCGACGTGGCGGTACGACCGGAAGGTTGACGGCGGGCGATATGAACGGAAAGGTAGCGTTCATGCGGACCGCGGTCTTGACCTTGAAGGCATCGCCGCTCTTGCCGCGATAGGAGTCGGGAAAGGCGCGGAAGAACTCGACGGCTGATCGCGAAAACCTGCGGTGGCCGCCCAGCGGCGGGAGCGGCCCCCGATCCTGAGGCTCGCACGACACCCCGATGCGTTTCCTCGCCTGCAGGTCGGTCAGGCCATAAAGGTCGAGGTTGCTGAAGAGCAGCCGTCTCCCGGTCTCGACTACCATCGGCGATATGATCAGCGAGGGTCGCCAGCCCTCGGCCTCGCCGGCACGCAAATCCTCAAACGATATGTCGAGAGCTTTCCACTGGTCCTCGAGGGCCCGTCCCCGGTCATACTTCTGAGGCAGCCAGTGTACCGCGAGCGGGATATCGCGCCGGATCAGTTGCTGGACGACGGGAGTCAGGCTATCGAGCCCGCTATCATTGATAAGCTGATCCGTGGCGGTGATGTTAGCGGAGTTCTTCCTTTTCAGGGCGACGGCGTAGGCCGCGCCTACCATGCCGCCGGAGGCACCTGTGACCAGGCGCACGTGGTCCAGAAAGCCGGGAATCTCTTCCTCGAGACGCTCCAGGACGAGCGTGGTCCAGAAGGATGCGCGGTAGGCCGCGCCCGTGACAGCAAGAAGAATCAGCTTAGGCCGCCGGTCCGGGTAGAGGCTTTGAGCGTGCCTGGCCCATCGCTCGAGCACTTGCCGATCATTCAGAAGCAAGGGGGTCAACCCGTCATCGCACGGCCCCGGCGGAATCTCTCCTTGCTCCACTTCCTTGTCATTTGCCTCCAGGTCAATCGGCGCCTGGTAGTACCGCGACATGCCGGGGAAGCGATATCTATCGGATCGCCGGTTCTGCAACACAAGTCCGGCGACCAGGAGCGACGCGACGACAAGCCGAACCCCCGGAACAATCACGTTGAGGCACAGGTACATGAGCGAAGCCATGCAGAGCAACAAGCAAATCCCCAGACCGGGCGAAATGCCCCGGTAGAACCAAATTACCAAGGTTGGGAGCAGTATCACGAAGCCGATGAAGAAGACGAACGAGCTGAAATGAGACCATGACTGAAATCGAGTAAACGCGATCAGCCGGTCAAGAAGCCACCACCCGCTGGTTCCCCCGGCTTGGGTGAATAAATCGTACGGTTGCAGAATCGCATGCGCGTAGGCGAATGCGCTGGTGATCAGCATCATGACGATCCAGCCCAGGAAGTATCCTGATAGCTCCATGACGCGCATGGACCAAGGTCTCGGCTTGCTCAACCCGGCGCTCGGCGGGTCCGCTCCGAGAACGCAAGCGGCCAGCAAGAGCCAGAACGGTACGCCCGCCACGAAGATGAAGAGGAACGCGGGTACCGCGGTCGAGTGCGGTTGGACCTTTTGACCGGTCTTGTCATCGACTCGCGTGCGAAACATCTGATCGATCATGCTGTGAGGCCGCCAGTCACGTATTTCTTTGTTGAAGTAACGGTCCCAGGGCAGCCTCGAACGGGACTTGCTTCCGTCAGTCTCCGCCCGGTCCGTCGCCGGTGGGGGGCCATTAAACTGAGCCAGAACCGGAGGATTCACGTTGTTCATGTCGCGCCGCAAACGCTTGAACTCGACCTCCTTCTGGATCAGGTCGAGCCATGTGCAGATGAAAATCACAATCAAGATCAGGGTGCAAAGCAAGGTGACGCCAAAGCCGCTCCAGAAGGAGGGGCCGAATTGCCGCGATTTGTCAGGCGCATTGCGAAACAGCAGAGGAACGCCAAGGCCGGTCCCGAGTCTGCCGGCGATCGTGAGTCCTAGCAGAATCATGATCGCCATGAGAGGCCAGTGTTCCCCAAACGCCGATAGGACGCCGAAGAAGTGCCAGTACAATACCGAGAGTAAGACGAGTACAGTCCAGGCGACGACGAAACCGCCGTGGCTATGTTTGATTCCCACCTCGAGATCCGAATTTTGCTGGTGCATCCTCCGGGGCCTCGCTATTCATGGGTACGTGACAAGCCAAAATTACGAGACCGTCGCGGTGGACGGACGCGGAGCCAGGTCGGCGGGCAGATCAGCCGGCGTGGGTTCGCGACGTGGAGCGTAGTTGGCCAGGTGACGTTCCGCGGAGATGGCGTCATAAACCTTGCGGCGGCAGCGGTTCACGCCTCCCAGTGGTCGGTGGGTGCCCAGCGCGTGCCATGGAGTGAAAGACAGGTTCTCGTCAAACGCTCGCACTGCCGGTGTGTCGAATTGCTGCGGAGGGATCCGGAGCGTGGCGACCTTGATCGGTGGCGATTTGACCTCGTCCCACGCGATCGTCGGGTCCTCGACCGGCATGGTCAGCGGATCGTTCTGGACCTGGACCAGGAAGTCGAACGATGCCTCACTGCGGGCGAGATGAGCAACCAATGACTCACGGAGCCGGTCTTTCGAGTTACTCGCGGCAGCCGGGGGCAAGGCGGATTGCGCGGGTCGCACCGAATACTTCACGGCCAGCCGGTCGAGTTTGTAAGGCGTCTGACTCCAGTAGCGCTGGCCCAGCAGGTCAGCCGGCTTTGTCCTCATTTGCAGGATAAGACGCCAGCGGCGGTCGCGCAGGATAAACGCCCGGAACACCACCACGAGAATCTTCCACCAGGCCGGCGCCCGGCCGAGCTTGAGCACCTGTTCGGAAAACGGCACGTAGTCGGCGGCATCGCGAATGAAGAAGATCGGCTGATCAGCGAGCACGAAATCCTGCGTCTGCGCATGGTTTCCCTGCTCCGATTCCTTGTCGTATTCGACATCCAGCAGCTTGATCGCCATCCCATGGAGGTCGCCCTGACGGTCGTCCTGTGACAAACCATTGGAAAACCGGACCAGCGCCGTAAAAACTCGGGGCTTATGGAAGATGCCGTGTTTCAGTTCGGGCGGAATACGGGATTCGACGATGAACTCGGCGCGCACGCAGCCGTGGCTCTTAGGGTGTTGACCGCGCGGAACCGGAATGTCGCCGCGCCCGACTGAATCGGATCTTAACTTCTCCAGGCTCACTCGGGTCACCGCCTCGATAAGTTTGTCCTCGCCTTCGGGCGCGTATTCCTCGCCAAGCGCTGGAGTTCCCCCGGGCGTACTCATGAGATCCTCCCGATAGGCGGGTGCGAAGCCTCGCCTCGCAACCGGCCGTCCCGCAATTCCAGAAGAATTGCCTTGAATAGAAAGTTGAGCCGTAAAGAATGAGAAGGGACGAGGCCCGAGGCGCCTGGAGCCTGGGGACGTGACAGTGGACAAGACATCCGTAGCGACGGGAGGACAGCATGGGCCTGCGTGGCACGCTGACAAAAGACAGACTCGGCTTCTCGATGCCTTGCAATGCGCCCCTTTATCCCGCACCGCCGTACCTTTACGAGGGTGCGACGTTGCTCACGATCGAATACGAGACCGACCCCAGCACTGCCGTCGAGTTGCTTCCGGCCGTCGACGGCCTGGAGCTGACCGACAAGCCCACCGCGGGCGTGGTCTTCGCGCGGTATCCCGATAGCACTCTCGGCCCGTATGACGAGTTCGTGCTCTACTTGCTTGCAAACTTCCGTGGCAAAGAGGTGAAGTACGCTGCCTACCTCTACGTCACGACCGACGCGGCGATGGCAGCAGGTCGGGAGATAGCCGGGTTCCCCAAGAAGATCGCCTCGATTTCGTTGGGCGAAGAAGGCGGCACATATCGGGCCGGTCTTCAACGTCCCTTCGGACAGACTCTCGCGGAGGCTACGCTGACTCCAGAGGGGCCGCAGACCCCTCTGCCCTATCTTCCACTTCATTACATCACGCTGCGGGTGATCCCCAGCCCGATGCGGGGCGCATCGCCGGCGATTGCCGAACTTGTCGATTCGACCTGGGAAATGAGCCAGGCGACCTTGCGGCCCGCTGTCGGAACGCTCATTCTGACGGGCGGTTCCCGAAACGACCCGCTCGAGAAAACGCCCGTGCGCCACATCACGAAATGCGGATTCTTGAGTGGGAATCTTCGTGTTGATCTGATTGATCCCCCGATCATTGCGTTGACTTGAATGTTGATAGGCCGTCCGATGCGAGAATGTTGCGCGGGGAAGCGACGGCCAGACACCGGGGATGGACAAGTCGTGCGGACGCGGTTTCACGCGATGCCCCCGACAGCGCCGGCGATGCCGGCCGTTGGAGTATTCGCAACCGGACCGCCAGCCACAGGAATCTGATCGAACAGCTTTGCCGGCTGTTGGGTCATTGACAGGTAATACTTGTCGTTCTTGCCCGGCAGATTCCGGTGCAAGACGTCGCTCAATCGCGCTGTGGACGCGATCACCTCGAGCCCAACCTCGGTAAAAGTCTCCTTGTTGAAAAGCCGGGCCGAGAGCAAAGGATTGGTCAGCGCCTGCGAGAACGCATCAATGGCCACGAGGGCGCCGGACAACGGTGCGAGAGCCGAGTTGGCAACGACTGACTCGGCGAAGATCCCGGTGTAGAACTCAACTTGGTCCACAGTTCCGTAAAGATCCTTGAGGTGATCGCAGACCCTCGGGTCAGGCGAAATCTGGTCGAAGCCGCGGGCAGGATCGCGACCGATAAGCTGCCGGTAAGCGTTGTATCCGGGCAGGCGTGCGAGTCGACCAAGTTGAATTGCCGCTTCCTCGAATCCGAGCAAGGCTTGTGTTGTATTGAAGAGTCCGATCTCGCCGGCAGCTTGTCGCGAGGCGTCTTCGAGCACGGCACCGAGACCTCGGTCCGTGAGCAAGCTGTTATTAAAGATTGTTGTCTGTAACGGTATCTCCAAAGGGGAAGTTGACGTCCCGGCGATACCGCGCATCAGGTAGTGGTCGGGCACCAGGCTGTGCCAGCGATAAAGGAGGTTGAACTCGATCGTCATCCAGTTCAGGCGATACCAGTTCTGGCGTTCGAAGCGTCCCGGCTCTAGGCGAAAACGAAAAAGAAGTGGTGAAATGTGGTTGATGTATTCCTCAATAACAACCTTGGCAAGAACACCAATGTTGATGTTGCGAGCGGTCTGGAAGAGCCGCTCATCGTCCCACTGAGGGTACTTGCTTCTGAGCAGGTCGCAGATTCGGTTGTGCTCGCGGAGGAACAGGGTATTCATCGCCGCGAAGCCGACTTGCGCATTGAGCCGATCACCGCCCATGGCGAACATTTGCGTGTCCAGAGGCTCGGTTCTGCGCATCAACTTGCTAAACAAAAGGAGCGAGTCCGTCATTGATAAAGACTTGAACTCTTCTTTTGCTTGCTCGGAGGCGTCGTAATAGTACGGAGCATATTCCTCGCCGTTGATCCACTGGCTCTTCAGCTTCCCGCCGTCCATGGAACGCAGATACCGCACGTCGTCCTTCGGTTGCCCGAATACGTTCCATCTCATGCCGTAAAGGTTGCTCAGGTCGACATCGTGGGGCGAAGTGTTTCTCAGATTCGCGTCATAATGACCATTGGCCTGGCGGGTTGTGCGCAGAAAAGCGTCGGTGAACCATTGAGCGAAATACGAGAACAGGACGGTTGACTTCTTGCACGGCCTCATTCCGGATTGCGGGCGTTCAAAGAGCGCCTTGACTTTTCCAATCTCAGGGAGCCTGGTGACCTCGCTCTGGGAGAGCGGAGGCAGGTGGCGGCCGCTGAAGGTGCGATCGGTGAGTGAATCCCACGAAGTGTAGTCGGATCGTGTGCTCAGCGGGTACGGGCGAGGCGGAGCCTTGCCGATCTCGATATTGATCAGCAGGGTATTGAAGTAGGACCGGACCGCCGGGTTGTACTGAAGGATGTCGGCAAGCCATTGATGACGGCAAAGAGCCCGCTGAAAGAAATCGATCACGGATTTTTTCAAACTTCCGGACATGTTTTCACCCACCTGGCTTGAGCGAAGCAAGAAACTCCGCGGGAGTACGCGGCCTGGTGTCAACCGGCAAGGGGAACGTGAGCTAAAAGCCTAACAAGTGAAAGTCGGAAGCGGCAAGAAAAAGAATTGTGAAAGAAAGATATTGATGTTGGCAGATTCATCCGGCTTCGTTGTTCTGGCTCCGCGACCGATTCGCGATGGCGCTCGTTCATGCTTCCGGAAACCCGGGGGCGATACAAGTGGCCATGCGAACCGGGTCGAGGATGGTCTGCGATGACATCCAGGCGTCGGCCCGGGCGATGAGTTCGCGGCCGGATACACCGCCGACGGCCTCGCCGAGTCGCCGCCGGGCCGCGGCGCCAAAGAGGCCGACCTGCTGCGCGTCGGCTCGAGCAACGGCCTCCTCGAGCAGCCGGACCGAACGCTCGAGTTCACCCCGCTGTCTGGCTACCGCCGCCTTGACGAGGAGGGCTGCCGGATGGAACCAGGTGCTCGGGTTGCGCAGCAACTTGCCTGCGATCGCCTCGGCGGCTCTTTGAAGCGGTGCTTTATCCGTCGCGAAGGCCGCCGCGGCCACGGCGCTGCGGCAGCGGCACTGGAGCACGTCGCCCGTCACGTGCTCGATCCGTGTCAGAAGCGATGCCCGGATCAACGGCCAGGTCGATTCGGCGCGGCGCCAGGCGGCCGAGCCGTCGCCCTCGTACAGGTCGATATACGTATTTCCGTAGTAATGCGTCAGGTGCTGCACGTGAAACCCTTGCTGGCTCCACTGGGCGATCGCCTCCGCAGCGAGCGAGCGAGCCTCCGCGGGATCGTTGGCGGCAAGCCGGGCGAAGACGCCTGGGTAGGTTCCTAAGGTAGATTCCATGTACCGGTCGCCGCGGTCCCGTGACTCCTGATCGAGCGATTGGAACCGAGCCGACAGCTCACGCAGTTCGCCGAGGTAGATCCGGGCCCAGAGGCCGAACACTTGTGTCGTATCGAGCTCCCAGACGACTCCCGTGCAGCGGTCGCGAAAGAGAGTCGTGGCACGGTCCAGGAACTCGCAAGCCTGGCGGAAGCGGCCTGCAAAGTATTCGGCCGCACCAGCACAAAATGTCGCCATCGCAATCGCCTGCGGATGCCCAACGCGGTTGGCGACTTGCCCGGCCAGCGCGTTGAGTCGCTCCGTACGGCGGCGGGCGGCCCGGCCCAGGCAGGCCGAATGCACGGCCTCCCAACCCAGCGCCAGCGCGATCCGGTATGGCTCTCCCGCCTGGAGCGCCAGCCGGAGGCTTCGCGTCTGGTAGTACGACCCCTTGATCACGTCGACCACGCTGATCCCAACGGCCACTTCACGCGCTGTATCGACACGGGTAAGAACCTCGGCTTGAACCTCTTCCGGGGAACGATGGCGGAATCCAAGCCCGCGAACAGCCAGGGCGGCGTGCTCGGCCAGGTACAGCAAAAGTGCCTGCAAAGGAGTGTCGGGCCGCGCAGCCCAACATGCTTGAGCACCTCGCGAAACGCCGAAAGACCCTCATCGATGTGGCCGCTTATCAAGAACTGATAGGCGGCGCGACGCTGGAGGTCGAGCAACTCGGCCGGCCCGGCCCCGGCTGCGGCCTCCTGGTAGGCACGCGCGGCCTCGGCACCCCGCCCCGCGTTGGCAAGGGCCACGGCCAGCCGGGACCGCAATGGGCGACGCGCGCGTCGCCGTCATCCGGCGCAACTCCAGCACACGGCGGTAGAGCTTCGCCGCGCGGTCGAACGCGAGCGCGTCCACGGCCTTCTGAGCGGCTTGCTCGAAGTACCGCGCTGCCTTCAAGGGCTGGCCGGCCTCCTCGAGGTGCACCGCCAGGGTTTCCGGGTCGGCGGCTTCCGACTCCTCGAGCACCTCCGCCAGCCGACCATGCCAGGACGTGCGATCGGCATCGGACATTCGCCGGACCACCGTTTCGCGGATCCGGTCGTGGTACGCCTCGACCTCGTCCAGGATACCTATGCCTTTCCCCCGGACCAGGCCTTCAGCGCGCAGCAGTGCCAGCGAATCGAATCCCTCCGAGCCCAGGCCAGCAGCGCGACAGGCTGCGCCTTGCCGGATCGGCCGTCCAGCCACTGCGATCGCTTCCATGAGTCGCCTGGGCTTCTGTGGCAATGACCGCACCCGTCGCCAGAGCACTTCGTCAAGGCTGACACCACATGCCGGTGCCAGGCTGTCAGTCAGCTCACCACCGCCGGTGAGGAAACGTGTCAGCTCGTTGACAAAATAGGGACTTCCCCCGGACTCCCTGGCGACCATGTCCGCAAGGTTGTCCGGAACGTCACCTGCCTGGGCGAGAAGCCGCCGGGCGAGGTCGCAGGTCTCGTCGAGGCTCATCGCGTCAACCGCCACGTCGCGCCGGGCGAATTCGGCTGCGCCGTCTTCACCGCAAGCCAGCAGCCGGGCCAGGCACGGGCTATGCCGCGCGTATTCGCTCCGGTAGCAGCAGATCAAGAGCAACAGTGGGGCATCAGGAGGGCGAAGCAACTCCGCAAGCAACTCGGCGCTATCGAGGTCCCCCCACTGCAGATCGTCAATGTAGAGCAGCAGCGGACGGCGGTCGCCGATGCGGGCCAGCAGTTCTCGGAGCGCGGCGAAGGCGCGGCGCCGCAGCTCCTGCGGGTCGGGAGCCTGAAACACCCGCTGCGGCGCGCTTGCCACCGCCTCGACTCGCGTCAGGACCTCGAAAACCCGTGCCAGCGCCGCGATGTCACGCGGCAAGAGGGCTTCGGCCTCGAGACGAGGAAGCCGGCGCAAGTAACGGCTAAGCGAATCGATCAATACGTCGAGAGCTTTGTAGGCGACGGATTCCTGCTCGAAACAGCGGCCTTCGAGAATGACCGCCCGATCCCCTGCCGCCAGGTCCTCGAGGAAATGGTAGACGAGTGAACTTTTCCCCGACCCCGAGACCCCGTGCACGAAAACGGCCGACGTTTCGCCCCTGAGCGTTGCCTCGAAGGCCTCGGCGAGCGCGGCCAACTGCCGCTTTCTGCCCAGGAAGAGCCGGCGCGGTGGGCCCGCGATGCCGCGGGTGGCCGCATGTCCGGGATCCGCTGCGCCCAGTCGTCGCAAGATCTCCTCGCCCGTTGGCCGATCCTCGGGATTTCGGCGCAGCAGGTCCTGGCAAAGCGATGACAGATCCTCGGGAAGCTTACCAGCATGCAGCCGTGGGTCCGGAGCGTCCGCTGTCTGCTTCCGAGCCATCACCTCGAGTCGCGACCCAACGAATGGAAGCTGGCTCGTCAAGACCCGGTAAAGCATTACCCCTACGCTGTACCAGTCGCTCGCCGGACCAAGCGGACGTCCGGCCGACTGCTCGGGCGACATGTAGGAAACAGTACCCTCCGTCGGTCGTTCGGTCGCCTGGGGATCGTCCTGCTGCTTCAGTTCAATCGCCATGCCGAAGTCGAGGATAACCACCCGCCCCTGCTTGTCGACCATCACGTTGGACGGCTTGAGATCGCGGTGCAGCTTACCCATCGCATGCAGGGCGACCAGTCCCCCTGCAAGCTGGCGTAGGGCAAATCGAAGGCGACGGATGTCAACTCCCCCGGCAGTTTCCTCCACGGACGCCCCGCAAGCCTCGGGTTCTGTACCGGAGCTGGCCGCTTGATCGAGCCTCGACGTGCGGGCCGTGCTCCCGTTCGATCCCGCTGGCAACGACGAGGCGCGGTCGGAGCCAAGCTTGGTCGTACTTCCCGGCCCAGGCCGCTGCGTGGTCGGGGGGCGTTCGGCAGCCGCAACGACCAACGACCCGGACGCTGGTCGGTCCTCAGGACAGACATACTTGAGGAAGTCTATGCCTTCGACCAGCTCCATCGTGAAGAACCACCGCCCGTCCTCCGAGAACAGTTCCCAGAGTCGTACGAAATTGGGGTGGACCACATCCTCGAGCGTTCGAAACTCCTTCTTGAACCGATAAAGCGCCGAGGCATCGAAGTGCTGGATTGTCTTGAGCGCGACACGGCGGTCACGATCGCGGTCGAACACGTCGTAGACAATACCCATGCCCCCCGCGCCAAGCCGGCGGAGGACACGGAATCGCGAAGTCCCCCGGAACTCGGCGATATCTCCTGCCATGGGATCCGATGCCAGGGAAACCGCCATTTCCGGCTTGAGCTTGGTCGTGAATTCGGAGTCGCAAGCCATACCGCAGACAGGGCAGATCGAACTATCGGGCGGTTTGGCGGAGAGCCGCGCAGCCCGGCACCGAGGACAGGTGAGTGCTTCTTTCGCCGAGTCCGCGCCATCGATTGCCGCCGGAGTGGGCAGTGCAAGAAAGCCCTCCCGGCACACCAGTTCATCGTTGGCGAGGAGCCGCTCGACGGCCGCCTTCAATTCCTTGTCGCCCGCGCAACGATCGCGAAGCAAGACCTCTCGATCTGGCAGAGTGCAGCGGACCGCCTCGTCGAAAAGCGAGCAAATCGCCTGCCAGCGTTCCGAGGTCATCCCGAGTCCTCCCCGAGATGCCCGCGAAGCCATGCGCGTGCGAGCCGCCAGTCGCGTTCTACGGTCCCCGGCGATACGTTGAGCACGTCGGCCGCCTGCGCCGTGGTGAGGCCCGCGAAGAATTTCAGCACCACAACCAGGCCCGCGCGTTGATCCTGCTGAATCAAATGGTCAATAGCTTCCTGTAGCGCAAGGACGTCTATCCGTTGATCATCGAAGTACGCCAGGACATCGTCAAGCGGTACCCTTCTGCGCTCGCCCAGCCGCTTGGCCGCTCCACGGTTGCGCACATGATCAACCAGAATTTGCCGCATGACATGGGCGGCCGCCACGAGCAAACAGCGCCGATCCTCGACCTGCTCAATGGCATGACTTTGCACTAGCTTGAGAACTGCCTCGTTGACCAGCGCGCTGGGCTGGAGAGTATGATCGGCCCGTTCACCATTCATTAAACCTACGGCCATGCCATGAAGACGCGCGTAAATCGCCTCGAACAACCGATTCTGGGCCCCCGGTTGGCCGAGTCGCGCGTCTTCGAGAAGGATGGTCAATTCGTTCCGCCCATCACTCTCCAAGGCAGACCTCCTCAATCCCACGAGCTGTGGTCAGGAAGTGCAGCGATAATCTTCGCATCTATCGTGGGAAGAAGTCCACTCTATTCCTCATGATGGCGTTGACCATGAAGATCGATCACGAACCGACAGCGTGCTTTCTAGCTTCGCGTGAACGCCGGCCGGAGAGTCCGTAGCAAGGCTCGCCTCGACGACCCGGACCAGAAGAACGAGTCAGAATCAGACACCCCCATCTGAGTCAAGCTCGATCAGCCATTTGAGTTGCCATCTGAGTAAGAGAGTCTTCGGACCGGCTCAACTTTGGGTCGCACTTTGACTCGGGCTTGTAACATACTCCCGGGGGGAGAGGGAAGCTTGCTCTCCTTGCCGGAGCAAAGAGGTTTTCACTTAAACTTGAGTAGTCAACGCCGCCGCATGAGACTTTCACGCGGCGGGCAGCCAGTCACTTTCTCTGGGAGATAACCATGTCCGGTATGCTTGATGGCAAGGTTGCGCTGGTGACAGGTGGAAGTTCCGGGATCGGTAAGGCCACGGCCATCGAATTTGCCCGTAACGGGGCGAAGGTCGTAATAGCCGACCGTCAGGTGAATGAGGGCCAGAAAGTGGCCGAGTCGATCCGCGAGCATGGAGGCGATGCACTCTTCATCGAGACGGACGTGTCTCGGGAGGACCAGATTCGCAACCTCTTCGCGGCGATCAAGCAAGCCCACAATCGTCTCGACATCGCATTCAACAACGCGGGCATCTCCGGTCAGATCCAGCAGGACGTTTCCCTGGTCTCCCTCTCCGAGTGGCTGGACGTACTCGCCACCGACCTCACAGGAGTCTTCCTTTGCCTGAAGGAGGAAATCCCCCTGATGACCGCGGGAGGGGGAGGATCGATCGTCAATATGTCGTCGATCGCCGGACTTGTCGGCACCACCTTGATCAACCCCGCCTACCACGCGAGCAAGTTCGGCGTCATCGGGCTGACCTTCGCCGTGTCACTCGCTCACGCCGCTGACAAGATCCGAGTGAACGCGGTTTGCCCCGGTTTCATCGCGACGCCCATGATCGAGCCGTTCCTGGAGAAAGTGCCAGGCTTGCGGCAAGCACTCACCAACAACATACCGATGAAACGAATCGGTACCCCGGAAGACGTTGCCGCGCTAGTCACCTGGCTTTCGTCGGACCAGGCTTGCTACGTGACCGGGAGCACCTATACCGTGGACGGCGGCATCGTCGCGCAATGACCCCGTATCCCCGAGTATCCGGCGACAGACGTCCATCTCTGGTCGCCCGCGGTTCGCCCTGAAAAGAAGAGAGGAGACGCAAGTCGAGCAGCAAAGCTCGACCCGCTCTCCTCACCACGTTCCGGGCTCTCGGGCCTTGTTCCTACGCTGCGGCTAGATAAATCGGGCCGAGGAGATTTGAACTCCTGACCTCTTGCACCCCAAGCAAGCGCGCTAGCCAAGCTGCGCTACGGCCCGATTTCTGGCCAAGAAAAACGGCTCGTTGCCGAGCCAATCTGTTCTCGCCAGAAAGTTCATTGTAGAATGATCCTGGAATCTGTCAATCGGTGCTGGTGGGGGACGCTTTCTGTGGACTTCTCGGATCAACTGATTCAGGCTGTGCGCCAGAAGGGTAACCCGGTGCTCGTAGGGATTGATCCTCGACCCGAGGAACTGCCCGACGGCTTTCTGGATCGGTTTCCTGGGGATCGTCCGGGAATCTCCGCGGCGCTTCGCACGTTCGGCTGCGATGTGATCGACGTGGTCGCAACCCTGGTTCCCGCCGTCAAATTTCAATCGGCCTTCTACGAGGCTTATGGGCCGGAAGGGCTTGGTGCGCTTCACGCCACGGTCGAATACGCCAAGCAGAAAGGCCTGCTTGTCATCTTCGACGGCAAGCGGAACGATATCGGTTCGACCGCCGAAGCCTATGCACGAGCCTATCTTGGCAAGGTCCCCGTGGGCGGCGCGTTTGAGCCTTCCTGGCATGCCGACGCCATGACCATCAACCCATACCTGGGAACCGACGGCGTCATGCCGTTCGTCAAGATCGCAGCTCGAGAGCAGAAGGGCGTCTTTGTTCTGGTCAAGACCAGCAACGCGTCGGCCGGAGAGTTTCAGGACTTGCTCGCGAACGGCAAGCCGATCTATCGACACGTCGCAAGCAAGATCGTCGATTGGGCTGCCGGGCATCAAGGCCAGTCGGGATATAACCTTGTCGGTGCAGTCATTGGCGCCACCTATCCGAAGCAGATCGACGAACTGAGGGCTGCCCTGACCGGCATCCTTTTCCTCGTTCCCGGGTACGGAACTCAAGGGGCGTCTTCTCGCGATATCGCGGGCGCCTTCGATGAGAATGGTTTTGGTGCCCTGATCAATAACTCGCGTGGTATCACTTATGCTTATGAACGACGACCTAACCAGGCCCGATTCGCGGATCACTGGCAAGGCGCCGTCGAACTCGCTGTCAACGATATGATCGAGGATCTGGCGGCAAACACGCCGGCTGGCCGATTGCGTGGTTGATCACAGTTTTAATGGATCCGACAGGCAAGGGTCCATGCGGCGTGGTCACAGTTCCGGCATCACCCCGCGTTTGACAGCCCGATGTACCATGAAAGCCCCCGTAGTCAACAGCGAGGCGGGTGCTCCCAGCATCAATAGGATGCTCCAATTATATCCTCGGGCCATATTCGCCACGTCGTCCGGGGTTGCGGAGACCGCCTCCTTGCAGTTGGGGCAGGCCGAGACGTGAGCCGTCAGCATTATTGCCACGATCGCCGCGAGCAAAACGTGGTGCCACCGAAAAGTTCGCATCAAGGGCCTCTTGCTTATCGAGGAATATCTCACCGATCTCGCGATGGACAGGGCGATTCCACTCGCGTCACTTGCCAGATTGTAGTCAGAGAACGGCGTGAGGTCAAACTCGCTAGGCTCGCCCGCCCGCTCATTGCTTCACCCCGAACGTTCGAGCGTTCGCGAGGGTGTGATGAAACCTGGCTTGCCGCTCCAAAACCATTTATTTCCTGGTGCCAACGGAGCGGCCTCTGAGCATCGTGAATGGATATTCGCGAACCAGGAATGGGGGATTTGTGAGCTTGACGCGAATCGCGCCGAATTTTCCTAGACCCTGAATCGCCCCGAGCGTCGTCACTCCGTTCCCCTTGCCCTTGGTCCGGGTGACCGTTCCAGAGAGGACCGTCTTGTGAGGAACGCCGTTCTCGAGCGTGAGCAAGAGACCGTTTCCAGACGGATCGCGAATCTCGTCAAGGTATCCGCCGCCCGTGACCTTGAGTGTCACGAGGTTGCCAGGCTGATCATAATACTTGAGAGTTGTCCCCCGCCCGATCAGCGCGACGTAATTGGTGCCAGTCATCCCCGCGCCAGCACCAGCGAGCGCATTACCCGCAAGATCGAGAAGCGGGGCGACGCCCGTGCCGTCAACCTGTAGTCGATAGAACTGCCCTGCTGCCAGAGGCCGAAGCGGGATGAGCGTGACGGTGTTGGTCGCTGCATTGTAGACCGGATTGGAGAATGCGACGGGAAGGCTGCTGGCGGGGTTGGCCTGCCCGCTGGTTCCCAGATTCGCAAGCTGATAGCTCGCGGGATCGGTCGCAGTTCGGGCGGCAAGTGGTTCGCTGAACGAGACCACGATGTTTGTAATGGCGGCCGCCGTGCCAGACCAGTTTACTCCGCTGATCTGGGGGGGTGTAAAGTCTGGATCGGTGTCGTGAATCGTCAAAATGCTCGTCGTCGTATTACCGAGCACTGCGCCACCCGTCGGTGCGGTGATAGCCAGTGGCACGACGATGTCATGGTTGTTGTAGTAATCGTCAATGATAGGAACGAGGATTGTGCCGGAGGATTGCCCCTGTGCGAAGGTTAGCGTTCCGGAAGTCGGCTGATAGTTGACGCCAGGCGTCGCGGTGCCGCCTGCGAGCGTCTGGTAGTGAACAGTCACGGTGCCGAGTGTACCCAGAGAGCGGACCACCGGAATCGAGGCAAACCCGACCGTATCGTTGACGATGGTAGAGGGACCGGCAAATTGAAGGACACCTGGTGACTCGGCGATCGCGACGTTGACCGAGGCCCGGTTGTTTGCCGATGTGAGGTCATACTCGTCACCGCTCACGCTGGCCGTCCAGATCGCGGGACCGACGACCATCGGCTTCAAGATCAATGTGAGAGTCGTACTGGCCCCGGCCGCCAGAGAGCCCAACCCGGCAACCAGTACCCCGGCCTGGACCTGGAATGTGGGTGAGGTTGATACGCCCGACACCGAGACGACTTGAGCCGCGGCGGAGAGTGGCAACTGAACGTCCACGCCGGTCGCAGGCGATGGACCGAGGTTGCTCACCATCGCGGTCAAGGTAAGGTTCTTACCGACTTCGCCGCCTCCTTGAACGGGGGCAAAGCTCACAACGAGATCGTCCGAGGGCAAGATGGGCACCGAGGTCGAAACGGTCGTTCGGCCAGGATTGACAACAAAATCGTCACCCGAAACCTGGGCGCTCATGACAAGCCCGGTGGGTGGAGGCGCCGGCTGAGACGGCTGAACGACGATCGTGACGGTGGCCGACTGGCCGACTAACAGGGTCCCAATGACAGCGGAGATGCCGCCCGATTGCAGAATCGGCTGTGCCGCCTGGCTGGATGTCGCGGAGACGAAGAGAGCTCCCTGCGGTAGCGGTGAAGTCACGACGACGCCGGTGTCGTCTGAAGGGCCCGCGTTGCTGACAGTCACAGTGTACGTCAGGGCCTGCGACTGGTGCGCTGGTGCCGGCTGCGGCGTGATCGCAATCGACAGTCCCGCCGCGGCGATAACCGACACCGTGGCCGAAGCCTGGCCCTGTGCTGGCTCGACATCGGCGTTATAACCCTGAACCGAGGCCGACATGGTCAGTGAGCCCAGAGCCGATGCCTGGGGAGAGACTGTCAGCGTCACGGTGGCTGCACCGCCGACCGGGATCGCACCTAGATCGACCGATACAGTTCCCTGGCTGAACACCGGCACTGACGATTGGGTCGAAGAGTCCGAGACGAGATTGACATCGGAAGGAAGCGGAATCGCTACGACGGCATCCGGCTCATCGGCGGGTCCAGGGTTCGAGACATTGATCGTATAGCTCAGTTCTTGCCCTATCGGCACTGACGCACCACTGGGGGAGATGCTCAATGCCAGGTTGCTCACATCACGCACCGGAACGGTGATCGAAGTGGATGCTGTCGCGGAACTCGCGTCGTACTCGGCCGACGACACCGACGCCGTGTCAACCAAAATTGAGCCAGCCGGCGCGGTGGGCTGAACGATGATTTGAACCGTACCGACAGACCCAACACTCAAGCCGCCCAGATTCGCGGTCACGATACCGCCGGATAGGGATGGTGGGCCGCCGACATTTGAGGATGCGGAAACGAATGTGACACCCGCGGGAAGCACGTCCTGGAGCGTGACGGCGGAAGCGGCATCGGGTCCCTGATTCGTCACGCTGAGCGTGTACAGCAGGTCCTGTCCCACCGCGACGGGACTGGGGGTTGCAGCAAGGCTGACGACCAGATTGACGACCGGATCGATAACGACTTTCGCGGTCGCCAGGTTATTGTTCCGGGTTGGCAAGGCCTGGTCGGCGGTGGCGGCCGCCCTGGTCGTGAACGTGCCCGCGCCAACCGCCTGGACATCGACGCTCATCGTGGCCTGTGCGCCAGTTGCGAGACTGCCTATCGAGGCCAAGAGCAGGCCAGAGGCGAAACTCGCCGAGCCCTGGCTAGTGGTTGCCGATTGGAATGCGACGCTCGGACCAAGCGGTAAGTTGATGACGATATTCGTGGCCGGAGAGGGCCCCTGGTTCACGACGGTCAGCGAGTACGTAAGGCTATCGCCGACTCGAACCGTGCCCGCGCTCGGAGTCATGGTTAGCGACAGATTGGCCACCGGTGCGACCGGTGTGGTCACTGTGGCCGTAAGATTGGAGGGCGTGGAGTCCGTCCCAGCCAGTGTCACCGAGGCTGTATCGGAAAGCGATGGGCCGGAATTGACCGTGCCAGAGATCGTCAACATGGCCGTGGCGCCGGCCGGAATCGTGCCCAGAGCTGCCACAATGGTCTGCCCGGCCACAACCGGTGGATTGCCCTGGCTAACGGTGTCGGCTGTAACGGCAAACTCTGAAGGAAGCTGGTCGGTGACAGCCACATCGCTAGCGGTGAGCATCCCGTAGTTTGTAACGGTCACAGAGTAGGTTAAAGTACCGCCGACACCCACCGGACTGGGCGAGGCATCGATGGACACGCCCAGATTGAAGATGCCTTGAAGCGAGATATCCGGCGAAAACTCCGAGGTATTGCCCGAGCCACTCGTCGCCGTTGCGGAAATCGCAACGCCCGGCGGAAGCGCAGGCAACGACAGGGTGATGGAGCCGTTGCCCGTCTGGTCGGTCGAGATGGCCGTGGTGAAGAATAGGACCTGCCCCTGGCCGTACCCCGATGGATCCGTTCTCGGGCTCCAGAAAAGTTGAAGCGTGAACGTCGAGTTCGCCGCGGCCAGCAGCGTGCCGGTAATGGTGGTTATCTTGCCGTCGGTCTTGGCTAAAGTGAGGATCGGGTAGTTCTGAAAACTATTGGGGCCGATGGTCCCGGGCTGGTGATTCGGGGTTGGTCCGTCGCCGAGGTTGATTCCCAGCCCGGCATTGTCGTGGATTGAATTCGAGAGGATCGTATCCTGAGTCACCAGCCCGACGAGCTGGACCCCCGCCCCGACACTGCCCGTGCCGTTGTAAGCAATGGTATTGCCGGCCCCGGAGTCCCGGCCGCCAACGCTGTTACCGCCACTTCCCAGGCAGATGCCATTTCCCAGGTTGCCGAGAGCTAGCATCCCCGTCCGATCAGTCCCGATGCTGTTTCCTTCGAGCAAATTGTTGGTGGACGGATGGAACGTTTCTAGCCCATTGCCGAGATTACCAGAGATGACATTTCCATCGCCGGCGCTGGTTCCGCCGATGGTGTTCGAGGTCGCCGAGCTCAACAAAATACCGTCGTCTCGGTTTCCAAGCGCGGTAAGTCCATCGGCGGTAGTGCCGACCAGATTCCCGGTGATCAGGGTTGCTGAAGCCCCCGAGGCCAGCTCAATTCCATTTTCCAGATTCGCCGACACGACGTTATCCGTGGAAGGACTGCTCCCGCCAATCACATTCCCGGTCGCTCCGTTGATCAGGATTCCGTCTCCCTGGTTGCCCAGCGCGCTCGAGCCGTTGGCGGTTGTGCCGATCAGATTCCCGGTGATCAGATTGTTCGTCGCGTCCTGCGATGAACGGACCAGCTCGATGCCTGCTCCCAAATTACCGGAAATCAGGTTTCCTTGACTCGCCGCTGATCCGCCAATGGTATTCGACGATGAGCCGACAATAAGGATGCCTTTACCGTTCGCCAGGGCCGAGGTTCCGCCAGCATTGGTTCCCACCAAGTTGGCCTGAACCAGGCTGCCGCTGCCACCTTCAAGCACGATTCCCGCGCCGGAAAACCCTGAGATCACCAGCCCCTGGATCACACTCTGGCCGCCAGTAATGACCAGTCCGTTGCAGTTCGAGCCTGCACCGGCCCCATCGATCTCGATTGATGGGTGACCGGCGTAACCGGGCTCTGTCGTGCCGTCAATGACAATCGGATTGACAATCTGCGGTAAAGGACTACTGAGCGCAATGCGCTGCACGCCGGTGCTGGGAATATCGAACTGGATCGTGCTCGGGCCGGGATTTGCATTGGCCTGCAAAACGGCCCAGCGAAGCGTACCCGTACTGGCATTATCGGCCGTGCTTTGCACGACGTACGCCGTCAGCAATAAACGCGGTTCCATGAACTCGACGCTGGGTCTACGCGACCTGCAGCGATATCTCGAGGAGCAGCCTCGCAGGGTAATGCCGGTGTGACTCATGGAGGGTATTTCTATGTGGCCCGCCGAACCGGGAGGGTGAGGGCACTGATTCCGACTCTGAGTGAACCACGCAATCAACAATAACATCGGGGGTCCGCGACAACACGGAGGTAAGCACTCCCGATTAGACCCAATAATACAACCCCAGGAAGAGACGGGTCGAGTGAATTTTGTTGTAAGTTTCTGTATCCCATGCAATAGGTGCAGAAAACGATCGGATTTTGCACTTCCACCCGGATGAATGATGGCGGTCATGCATTGAAGGGGCGTTCGTAAGTCTGGAATGTCGTTTCATCATAAGGGCACAGAAGTTTAACGAGAAAAAAGCCTCTCCATGCGTGCAGTCATAAAGGTCCCATGTCCTGGAGTTACATCATGCGTGCAGTTGTGATCAGCCGCCTTGCTTCGCGCAATCCACTGAAAGTGGTTGATTTGAAAGAACCGAGTCCGCAGCCCGAAGAGGTGCTGATCCGGGTACGCGCGGCCGGCGTGAATCCGGTGGACTGGAAGATTCGAACCGGCATGGTCCAGTTGGCCCTCCGGCTCAAGTTTCCGTTCATTCCGGGCTTTGACATCAGCGGAGACGTCGTGGCAGTAGGGTCGAGGGTCACCCGATTCAAGGCTGGGGACCAGGTTTACTCCATACTCGGCATACCTAGGGGCGGCGGATATGCGGAACTCGCTATAGCCCCCGAGTCGGCCGTCGCGCGGAAAGCGCAATCGCAAAACTACATCGAGGCCGCCTCGATGCCTGTCGCCGCTCTGACCGCGTTGCAAGCCCTGCGCGATCTGGGCCGACTGAACGCGGGGCAGGCGGTGCTGATCAACGGAGCGTCAGGCGGAGTCGGCAGTTTCGCGGTGCAGATTGCCCGCGCCCTGGGTGCTCGTGTCACGGGGGTCTGCGGACCGAAGAACGTGGTAATGGTTCAGGGCCTGGGGGCTGATTCGGTAATTGACTACTCAAAGGAACATTTCACCGCGTCCGGCGACATCTATGACGTCATTCTCGACGCGGTGGGCAAGAGCTCGTTTGGGAGATGTCGAAAAATCCTGAGCCCGACGGGAACGTATGTGACGACGCTTCCCAACCTTAACGTTCTGGTCCAAGGAAAGGTCGTCTTGCCGATCTTGAGCCTGATGGGCCAACGACGGCGTGCTTCCACGCTGTTTGCGAAAGCGCGTTCGGAAGACCTCGAATATCTCGCGAAGCTGGCCGATGACGGCAAGCTCAAGCCGGTGATCGATCGGGTGTACCCACTCGACCAGGCACAGGCCGCACACGACCAGAGTAAGTCAGGACGAACTCGGGGTAAGATCGTCTTGGAGATAGGGTGAGCCAAAGAGTCGCGGCCGGCTAGACATCGATGACGTAAATGTCGATTCCTGTGGTTTCTTTCATCAAGCGTTCGAGGATGGAAGTGCGGGTCAATCGCCGGTACCAGGGCTGCCGGCTCTTGCCGATTACGACGACCTTGATGCCATACTCCTGGGCAAAGGCCCACATCGTGCTGACGACGTCGGGACCTCGGAATTGCATTGGCACCGCCCCAAGTTGACGGGCCAGCTCGAGCGTCTTGCTCAGATTGCGCTGAGTCGCCGCGTCAATGCGTGTGAGATCCTCGGAGGGCGTCTGGACGTAAACCGCATACCAGGGAGCGTTGAGCCGGTCCGCGATCCGCGCGGTCTTGCGGAGCAAGGCATTGGCGTTGGGGCTCATGCTCGAGACTCCAACCATGACGCGGTCGGTCGCGGCGATCGGGGCCTGATCCGCCTCGGCCCGCCGGGTGCGGCGGTCAATCAGATGGGCAATCTCGGTCAGCGTGATCTCGCGCAGCCGGGTGAGGTTTGTCGGAGTGAAGAAATTTTCCAGAGACGAATTGATCCGTTCCGCCGGGTAGATCTTGCCGGTCCTGAGCCGCTCGATGAGGTCTTCAACGGAGACATCCACGTTGACGATTTGATCGGCCTCGGCGAGTACGCGGTCGGGAAATCGCTCCTTGACCTTCACCCCGGTGGAGCGTTCGATGTCGTCGTAGAGACTTTCAAGGTGCTGGATGTTGACCGTCGTGATCACGTGAATTCCGGCAAGTAGCAAGTCCTCCACATCTTGATAGCGCTTGGAATGGTTGCTGCCGGGCGTATTGGTATGCGCCAGCTCGTCAACCAGGCAGACCGTGGGGCGTCGCGCCAGGATCGCATCCAGGTCCATTTCCCGGAGTTTGACCCCGCGGTACTCGATAACCCGGGGAGGGATGATCTCGAGATCGCAAATCTGCTCCTGGGTCTCGGCGCGGCCGTGCGTTTCGACGATTCCCACCACGACATCGACGCCTTGCTTTTTGAGCCGTTGCCCCTCGCGAAGCATGGCGTAGGTCTTACCGACCCCTGCTGCCGAGCCCAGATAGACCTTGAGCCGTCCCCTGGCCTGGCGGCGGATCAGGTTCAGGAATTGCTCGGGCGTCGGGCGGGCAGGTTCGGCTATGGCCATCAGAGATGCTCCGGGGGCTCCTTCGAGACCTGCGCCTCGTCGAGAGCCAGGTTGAGCTTCAGAACGTTGACGCGTGGAGGCGCGCCGATGATTGCTGCGGATTGATCGATCGCCCGGGTCAGCAGCTCACGAATCTGGGACTCGGGGACATGCCGGGCGGCAGCGACGCGAGCCACCTGGTACTCCGCGGCTTGCGGACTGATCTCGGGATCCAGACCCGAGCCGGAAGCGGTGACCAGATCGACGGGGACAGGCCGTTCCGGGGTGGCCTTGAGCGCTTCGACTCGCTCGGCGATCTTCTTCTGAAGGTCAGGGTTCTTGGTCCCCAGGTTGGACCCGCCCGCGGCATCGGCCTTGTAGTCAACCGCAGAGGGCCGCGGCTGAAAATATCGGTCGGAAGCAAACGGCTGGGCGATCAGCTCCGATCCGATCACTGTGCGATCCCGATCGTAGATAAGGCTCCCCTCCGCCTGATGGGGGAAAGCAAGCTGGGCCAACCCCCAGACGACCGTAGGATAAGCGATGGCGCAGAGAAAGAATGTCACCAGGCAGGCCAGGAGTGCGGTTACTGTCTCGCGTATCATGAAGGGAAATTCTCCAGTCAAATGGCTTGGAAAAGCAAGAGCATCGATCAACCCATGCCGACGAGGGCCAGGAGCGGGTCGATGATCAAGTCAATAAGTTTAATTCCGATAAACGGTGCGATCACGCCGCCCAGCCCGTACCAGAGCAAATTGCGACGCAAGAGCGCACCGGCGCCGACGGGCCGATAAGTCACGCCCTTGAGTGCGATCGGGATCAACATTGGGATGATGATCGCGTTGAAGATGACCGCGGCCAGGATGGCCGAGTAGGCTCCCCCCCGCGTGGCCAGACCCATGACATCGAGGACTTTGAGCTCGGGAAGCGTGACAATGAACATGGCCGGGATCACGGCAAAATACTTGGCCAGGTCGTTGGCGATCGAGAATGTCGTGAGAGCTCCGCGGGTCATGAGCAGTTGCTTGCCGATCTCGACGACCTCGATGAGCTTGGTGGGATCACTATCGAGATCCACCATATTGCCCGCTTCCTTGGCAGCTTGCGTTCCCGAATTCATGGCCACGCCGACATCGGCCTGAGCCAGAGCGGGAGCGTCATTGGTGCCATCGCCCATCATTGCCACGAGCTTGCCCCCCTGCTGCTCCTGGCGGATGTAAGCGAGCTTGGCTTCGGGAGTTGCCTGAGCGATGAAGTCGTCCACGCCGGCTTCTTCGGCGATGGCCTTGGCGGTCAGGGGGTTATCGCCGGTGACCATGACAACCCGGAGGCCCATCTTTCGCAGCCGTGCAAACCGCTCGCGGATGCCCTGCTTGAGGATATCCTCGAGTTTGACCACGCCGACGAGCCGGTCATTCTCGGCGACGGCCAGCGGGGTCGCTCCACGCGAGGCAATGGAATCGACGGTCTGCTGGTACCCCTGGGGAACGGCGCCTCCCTGATCCTGGACGTAGCGGGCCACGGTATCGGGCGCGCCCTTGCGAATCCGCGTGCCGTCGGGCAGGTCAACACCGCTCATCCGCGTTTGAGCAGTAAATTCGATGAACTGGGCCTCGGGGGGAACTTCGCCATCGAGTGCAGTGACGGGACGGGCGAGGTCGAGAATGCTTTTCCCTTCAGGCGTGCTGTCGGCCATCGAGGCCAGACCCGCCAGCCGCGCCAGTTGCCGGTCGGACACGCCGCCGAGAGGCACAAACTGGGTTGCCCGGCGGTTGCCGATCGTGATCGTGCCGGTTTTGTCGAGAAGCAGAGTATCGATGTCGCCGGCCAGTTCGACGGCCTTGCCGCTCTTGGCGATGATGTTGGCCATGAGCGCGCGGTCCATACCCGCAATTCCAATAGCCGCCAGAAGTGCGCCTATCGTTGTGGGAATCAAGCAGACAAGCAGTGCGATCAGGGTCGGAATGTCGAGTGTCAGATCAAAATATCGGGCCATCGGGTAGAGCGCGGCGGTCACGATGAGGAAGATCAGCGAGAAAGCCGCCAGCACGATCGTGAGTGCGATCTCGTTGGGCGTCTTCTGGCGGATTGCACCCTCGACCAGGGCGATCATCCGGTCAAGGAAGCTCTGGCCGGGCTCGGATGTGACCTGAACGACGATGCGATCGGAAAGTACCCGGGTTCCCCCGGTCACTCCCGAGCGATCGCCGCCGGCTTCGCGGATGACCGGGGCACTCTCACCGGTGATCGCGCTCTCATCAACCGAGGCGACACCGGCCACGACCTCACCGTCCGACGGAATCACCTGTCCGGCCTCGACTGCGACCAGATCGCCGGTGCGGAGCTGCGTCGAGGGTACGAACTGGCCTGCGTCCGAGCTCAGGCTTTCCAGACGGAACGCGGGCGTATCTTGTCGCGTGGCTCTCAGGCTATCGGCCTGTGCCTTGCCGCGGGCCTCTGCCAGGGCCTCGGCGAAATTCGCGAACAAGACAGTGAGCAGCAACAGGAGCGTCAGCGCGGTCTGGTAAACGACCAGTCCGATCGCAGCGCCGGTGGTGATGGACTGAAGCGTCACGATGGCCGTGAGAACGGTGCCGATCTCGACCAAAAACATGACCGGGTTGCGCATCATCGAGCGCGGATCAAGCATGACGAACGAGCGAATCGCCGCCTGGCGCATCATGGCCGGGTCAAAGATGCTCATTTTCCGAGCGTGCCGGCGCTGCAACTTGAAGGCCTGGACATCGGCGGCGGATCGCTGAGAAACACTCGGTTGGGTCGGAGCTTCAACACTCATAATCATGTTTCCGATTGAGGATAATTCCTGATACTCGTTGAGGTGACGATGCGACACTTGGCCTGGTCGACCATCATGGCGTCAGTTTATGCAAGTGATCCGCGACCGGTCCGAGAACGGTGGCCGGCATGAATGAGAGCGCGCCCACCAAGAGCACGGTCCCCAAGAGCATGAAGGCGAATGTCAGATTATCGGTGCGCAGGGTTCCGGTGGAATACGGCACACGCTTCTTGGACGCAAGGAAGCCCGCCAGTGCGATCGGCAGTAACAGGGCCGGGAAACGTCCCAGCAGCAAGACGATACCGCATGCGATGTTCCAGGCCGGCGTGTTGTCGCCAAGGCCCTCAAAGCCCGACCCGTTGTTTGCGGCCGACGAGGTGAACTCGTAAAGAATCTCAGAGAATCCATGCGGACCAGGGTTGGCCGTCGCCTTCGCGCCCCAATCAGTCGCCGCGAACAGCCCCGAGAATCCCAGGATGAGGAGTGGGTGAATCAACATCACGATCATGGCAAGCTTCACTTCGCGAGACTCGACCTTCTTTCCCAGGTATTCCGGGGTCCGGCCGACCATCAAACCGGCGAGGAACACCGCAACGATGATGAACATCAGCATGTTCTCGAATCCGGCGCCGATACCGCTGAAGACGACGTTGAGCATCATCATCGACATTGGCACCAGGCCCGCAATCGGGTTGAGGCTGTCGTGCATGCTGTTGACCGAGCCGTTGGAGGTTCCCGTGGTCATTGCGGCCCAGGTCGCCGAGGCCACGGGGCCAAACCTCGCCTCCTTGCCTTCCATATTGCCGTCGGGCACAACCGCGGCCAGATTTTCAGTCGCCGCGGAAGGCTTACTCTCAGCCCAGATGGCCACCGTGGCCCCGACGACCATCAGGCTCAGCATCACCCCGTAGATGACGGCGGCGTGTTTCTTCTCCTTGAGCATCAGTCCTGCCATCACGATCGAGGACATCGGCAACACGACGATGGAGGCGATCGAAATCAGGTTCGTCCAGGGATTCGGATTCTCGAATGGGTGGGACGAGTTGGGGCCGAAGAAGCCGCCGCCGTTGGTGCCGGCCTGCTTGATGGCCACGAGCGCCGCGACCGGACCACGCGAGATCGACTGGGTCTCCATCTTGGTCGCGGCACCGTCCAGAGTCTTGGCAGAGGCGATTCCATTCAGGGTCATAGGTGTGCCATTGGCAACCAGGAACAAGGCGATGACCACGGCGACCGGGATGAAAACGAACAGCAAGCCGCGCATCAGATCGAGATAGAAGTCTCCCAGGTGCTTGTCTCCCCGCAGGCCCCTGAGC
The DNA here is from genome assembly GCA_963797295.1 of uncultured Planctomycetaceae bacterium. Taxonomy (GTDB): domain Bacteria; phylum Planctomycetota; class Planctomycetia; order Isosphaerales; family Isosphaeraceae; genus Aquisphaera. Next base: position 500,110 of record CAWCPP010000038.1, on the reverse strand, counting down.
ACCGCAAGCATGGCAGCCAGGCCTACCGCCGGCGTGACAAACATCAGCCAGACGATTCCGCCAAGCTGGCTGAAGTAGGAAAGATGCTGTTCGCCGGAGTAATGCTGGAGGTTCGTGTTGGTCACGAAGGAGCAAACCGTGTTGAACACGACGCCGGTATCCGCTTCCTTGTGCTCCACGCCGGCCGGGTCCTTGTAGCCCAGCGCCCGAGCGAGCCCTTGCCGTCAGGATTCAGCGGCAAATGCTGTTGTGCGTAGAGCAGGCCGAACGTCAGCACGAAGAGTGCGGCGTTGAATGAGAGCAAGGCGAAACAATACTGTTTCCAGCTCATCTGTTGAGGCTGGCGATGGCCAATCAGTTTGCAGAGGAATCGGGGTAACGCATCGAGGCCGCGTCCCGCGCGATCCTCTGGCGGGTCGAGCGAGCGATACATCGACCATCCCAGCGGAAACGACACCGCGATCGGCAGGCCGAACGCCCAGAACGGGTGCAGCCAAGCAAGGTAAGATCCCACGAAAGTCTCCTCAAATTCTGCGAATCGAAAATTCAAAACCGTTCCGGACGGAGCATGGCATAGACGAGATACACCAGCGCCGCCACGGTGACGAATGCGGTCAGGTAGAGCACGACGACGACTCCCAATCGTTTAAAGCTGATCGCAGGACGCGACCAGACCAAAGAACAAGGCGAACAGGACCAATCCAATCGTCAGAGTCACGAGAGCCAAGGCAAATCTCCTCGATAAAGTCAAAACCGCCACGAGGCAAGTCGTTCGAAGACGTTGTGACGGCGGGCTCATGAGCATCCAGCTAGCGGACTCAACGTTTTCCGCCCCGGTGAATTCCAGGTCGGAAACTATGATCACGCGTTCCGGAAGCAGCCATTCCAGTCGACTCGCCCGGACCACGAGTCGGCCCCTTCCTATGCCTTCATCGCAGCAAATCTCCCAGGGCACGGAACGAGAAGCCTTCGGGATGAAACTTGCAGGACTGGAGAGTTTGCCGTAACCGGCTGACTTCCTGCGAGCCAGGTTTGAGCGCGTCGGCGATTCGCAAAAAGAATTCCGCATCGTCGTACTCGTGACGTTCCAGCGCCGCTCGCGTTCGTCGGATGTCCTCTTCAAACAGGAGAGCGGGCGCTGGCGCCGCAACGGGCGCTGAGGTCGTGGTGCCGTCAGTTCGGCGCCGCAGACACTTGCGACCACTGCTCGTAGCGTCACCGGACTCACAGGCTTGGGCAGGAAGTCGACGGCCCCCAGCTTCATCGCCGCCACGGCATCGGGCACGCTGCCGTGGGCTGTGACGACCACCACCGGCGTCTCGTCTCCCGCAGTGCGTAGACGTTCGAGGGTCTCCATCCCATTCATGACCGGCATCTTGAGGTCGAGCAGAATCAAGTCGATCGGGATCTTGCCAAGCTGCACCAGCGCGGCGTCACCGTCAGCCGCCTCAGTCACCAGAAATCCTGTAGACTCCAGGGCTGTGCGGAACACGAGCCGGACATTGGGCTCGTCGTCGACGACAAGAATTCGCTTTGGTGCGTCCATGAATGGTCCTGAGAATACTGGACTGGGCATTGTCACATGAAAAGTGAGAGCCAGTCGGGAATCTGCGTTAGGCCAATTGCCCTTGAATTTAATTTTCAAATCACGTGTTTACGCGGAAGACACAAGGTCTTCATGCCCGACGGTGTCCTCGGCTTGCGCCCGTCAGCCGCCAAGAGGCTGAATGTGAACTTTGTTCCTTTACCCAGAGTACTTTCCACGCCAATCTGTCCGCCGTGAGCGACAACAATCTCGTGGACAATCGCGAGGCCGAGCCCAGCTCCGCCGTGGTGCCGTGCGCCTGGGGTTCGGAAGAACTTGTCGAACACCCGGGGTAAGAACTGCGCCGGAATGCCTTCGCCGGTATCCGCGATGGAGAACTGGACAGTACCCTCGCCGGCAGAGGCTTTCAGGTTGATGGTTCCCCCGCGCTCGGTGTGCCGCAGCGCATTGGTCATCAAGTTATCGAACACATGCTCGATCCGCTCCCGGTCCACGAGCACCCGTGGCAACGGTGTATCGAGCTGCGTCCGAAGAGTAATCCCAGCATCTTCGGCGGCGGATTCATACCGCTCGAGTGTTTCGCGAACCAGGTCGGCTGCATCGGCCGGCTGCTGGTCGAGTGCTACCCTGCCCTGCTCGATCCGAGTCAAATCGAGCAGATCGTTGATCATGCCCAGCAGCCGATCGGAATCCTGACGCGCTGCCAGAAGCAACTCGGTTTGCTTGGTGGTCAACGGACCAACGGCTTCCTCGAGGAGAAGATGCACCACCATTTGCAGGCTCGTGAGCGGAGTCTTCAACTCATGGCTAACGGTCGATATCATGTCGCTCTTGAGTTGGTCCAGAAGGTGGAACTTGGTCACGTCGGAAAGTACGACCGCGGCTCCTAGCAACTCTCCGGAGTCGCTGCGTATCCGCAAGACCCGAGGTAGAAAAAAGCGGTCCTGGTTACCGTCGCGCAAGAAGATTGCCTGTTCCAGGCTCAATGGCAGATAATCGGCTTGCCCACCCAGCACGGAATCGAGGTGCGATTTCAGGGCGGGAGGAGCCATCCACGGGATCGCATCGCCATTGGTAGGCGATATCGCTTGCAGGAGCCGTCGCGCGGCAGGATTGGCACGCTCGACGCCGCCCTGTGGGTCAACCACGATCACCGGATCTGGAAACGAGTCAATCGTCGCCTGTGCCGTCTTCTGCGCGCGTAGCAGTCGCATTGTTCCGGCATCACGATACTCACGAATGGTCCGGGCCATCGTGTTGAAAGCCTGGCCAAGCTCGCCGAGTTCGTCCTTCGTGGTCGCTGGTACGACCTGGTCGAGCTTGCCCTGTGAGACAGCGCGTGCGCCTTCGGTCACGGCGACGATGGGCTCCAGGATCAGTCTCGTCAAGACTCGCGAGGAGGCGATTGCCAGTGCGACGGCGACCATGAGCGCGGCGATCATCAGCCGCGTCGACGTGGCTGCGTTGTGTAGCGCCTTCTCGTTCATCAGTTCCATGTTCCGCTGATTGAGAAGCAGCACCCGGTCTTCCAGCCTTCTAAGGTTCTCGAACTTGGGCAGCAGCCGCGAAAAATAGATATCGGCCCGGCTTGCGGTGGTTGCATTGCGAAGCTCAAAGTAATCCGCCGCAAGTGCCAGGTAATCCCGGTATTCGACGGTCAGCTCATCGACAAGTTGCTGCTCGCCCTCGACCGTGATGTTATGCTGCTCGACGCCAAGCTGGCGGTCGAAGTCCTCCTTCGATTTGTCGAACTGCTGCCGCGCCTGCTGAGACCGCCCGCTGAAAGCGAACATCAGCCCCGAGTCCATCCGCTCAAGCGCTTCTTTCATCCGCTCGACCGCCAGTACACTGCGGTAATTCTCACGTAAAATCACGTCGATGTTGCCACCCAGTCCATAGAACATGGCAATAGCCCACAGTCCCAGGCCGATCAGGATAGCCAGGAGGGGCAAAAAGCCGAGCAACAACTTCATTCGCAACGTTTTGAACATGATCCCATTCATTCCCGGGTTGGGTGTAAAGCAAGCATTGTGCCATTATCTTGCCGGCATGCCGAAGTCATTGCCCGATCATGGTTTACGCACTGAAGCGGGCTGGCTGTCAGGTGCCGCCTTGACGCTCTTGTCATGCATTCCGCAACGAGTGCCGACCGTGATCGTGCATCTTGCAATCGAGCGACTCTGTAGCTTTGCCTTCTGACGCTTTTTCATGGTCAAGAAGTACGGCTGTGAGCTTCGAGCAAAGTGCGTGGCGAAGTCAAAGGCCGAGTTGCTTCCGCTTGCGATAGAGAGTGCTGGGATCGATGCCGAGGATGCGTGCGGCTTCCTCACGCGTTTCCGCGTTTTCGAGGACTAGCCGGATGTGCTCGGCTTCCAGTTGCTCAAGCGAGATCGGCCCGCCCAGGCGCATCTTTGTTGCTGATGTGTCTTGTCTGGCGAGCTGATCCATGCCGACACGGCCCGGAAGATCGCCCACCTCGATCTCGCGGCTTGTCGCGAACAGAACGGCCCGCTCGATCGCATTACGCAGCTCGCGAAGATTCCCCGGCCACGCATAGTTCGAAATGGCGGCTTGGGCCGCAGCCGAAAACCGTTCGATCTTTCTGCCCGTCTGACGACTGAAAAAGTCCAGCAGGTGGCTGGCCAGATCGACCCGATCACTCCGCGATCGCAAGGAGGGGAGCGTGAATTCGACCACATTGAGACGGTACAGCAGATCGTCGCGAAATCGGCCGGCGGCCGCTTCGGCTTCAAGATCACGATTGGTCGCCGCGATCAGGCGCACATCGGCGGTTTGTGTGCGGGTCTCGCCCACGCGTTCATACTGGCGATCCTGGAGAAACCGCAGCAGCTTGGGCTGCAAGGCGATCGGCAAATCGGCGATCTCATCGAGAAACAAGGTCCCCCCCGCGGCGGCGGCGACCTTCCCGGACGTGTCGCGAACTGCCCCCGTGAACGCACCTCGGACGTGACCGAACATCTCGCTTTCCAACAGGTCGCTGCTGAGGCTCGGGCAACTCACCGTGACCAACGGACCGCCCGACCGGTGGCTCCACGCGTGGATTCGTCTGGCCAGAACGCCCTTACCCGTACCACTCTCACCTCGGATCAGCACGACCGCATCGCTGGCGGCCACGCACCGCGCCTGCTCGAGAATTCTCTCAAGCTGGGGATCCGAGCTCTCGAGAACCGCTTCGGGAACCTCGCGCCGGACCTGGTCCTCAAGGTCGGCAACACGCTGATGAAGATTACGAATCCGCACCACTCGCTCGAGCACCGCCCGTACCTGGGCGGGCGTGAACGGTTTGGGCAGAAAGTCAAAAGCCCCCCGTCGCATGGCCTCCACCGCGCGATCAATCGTGCCATGGGCCGTGATGATGACCACGGCGAGATCCGGCCGCCCGCGCAATACCTGCTCCATCAGCTCGATCCCAGACTCGGAGCCGAGCTTCAGATCGACGATCAAGAGATCGAATGACGACTGCTGGATTCTCGCGAACGCAGTCGCGGAATCGCTGGCCTGCGCCGCAGTGTGGCCCATCGCCTCGAGCGCAACAATAAGCGTCTGCCGGATGTTCGGTTCGTCGTCAACAACGAGAATTTGCATGGAGGGACAGACCACGGGTCGTGCGGAGATACCATTCCCTATTCTGCACACGATGGCGCGAGAAAGGAACGGTGCCGAATCGCAGTTCGGCCCGGTGAGGCCAGTTCAGTGCTCGAGCGGGGGCACTTTCCAGAGCGAGGATGCGGCGGAAGTGGCATGGGTCGACTGAATTTGCGATGACGTGGACGAGCTTGCCGGGGACTCGGAAACGACCTGGCTTTGCTGTGCATTCCGGCGACTCTCTGCCTGGTCGACCAGCAGTTGCTCGAGGTTCGACTTCGCGATCGAGTCATTTGGACTGATCTCGAGCGCTTTCATGAAGTGTTGCCGGGCCTCGTCGTAAAGAACCCGCAGGGCGAGCAATACCCCCAGGTCACGATGGGCCTCGCTGATTTCCGGGTTGAGCCTGATCGCCTCGCGGAGTGCCGCTTCGGCCTCATCGTTCTTGCCAAATCGCACCAGGAAGCTTCCCAGGTAATAGTGCATCAAGGCGTTTTCGGGGGCATTTTGAGCAGCCAGGCGCATCCGCGCCATGGCTTCATCCTTTTGCCCGTTGCGCGCAGCGACTCGGCCAGATACATACAGGCCTTGGCAGAGCGCGGGGCAACTCGCACCGCGGCCTCATACTGCTCGAGTGCCTCGCGCTCAAGCCCCACCATGCCCAGCGCCTGCGCAAGGTTGCCATGAGCCTCCAGGGAACGGTCCGAGCCAACCTCGAGAGCATGATCCCAGAGGGCTACGGAATGCCGCCAGGTCGCACATTGATACCAGCTCATCGCCCCTAGCCCTACGGCCGTCACTCCCACCACGGCGATGCTAGTGATCTGAACTGATGCCCGCCTCTTCAGCACCCAGACCATCAGGCCTGCCAGCAGCACCACCCACGGCAGCGACGCGGCATAGCTGTAGCGGTCCGCCGCAAGCTGCGGGCTGAAACGGATCAGACCGGAATTCGGGGCCAGGATTACCAGGTATGCAACCCAGGCCGCAGTGAAGCCGGGCATGCGTTTCCTGACCAGCCAGGCCAGAAGAGACACCGCGACAACTCCCGCCGCGCACGCTGCGAAACTGGGCTCGCTCAAGTGCACATGGCTGGGGTCCTCTCGAGGATAAACAATGGTCAGACCGATCGGAACCACGGTCTTGCAGGGATAAAACCAAACTCCGTAAGCTGCATCGGCCAGCCGTGCCGAGAGTGGCGCTGCGAGCGGTTCTCCGGTGTCGAACTGGGGATGGTTCTTGGCACTACGCGCCACGATCATCAGCGCCAGGCTGAGAACTATGAGCGGGAGCTTTTCGAGCACGGCCGGCGCCCAGCGGCGCCAAGAACCCCTCTGGTCTGGCTCAAGACTTGGCCGGCCCAAGGGATAAGCGTCGAGAATCAGAAGGATCAAAGGGTACGTCACCGCGACCGCCTTGAACAGCATCGCGGCCCCACCGAGTGCAAAACTCGCCGCCAGCCACATGTTCTTGAGGTGCGCTGGCTGGTCCGGATCAGAAGCCTTCAGGTAGGCGCCAACTCCCAGGATCATACAGAGCACGCTGGGAAGATAAGGCTGAGCCGACAGCCAGACCACCACCTCCGTTCGCAGAGGGTGGACACAAAACAGGAGGGTTGCCAGCCCGGAAGCAACAACCAGATACGGCCCCCCTGGCTTCTCCCGGCCGGCAAACGCCCGTTCCAGCAGCATCCACGTGACGACGAACAGGGCGATCGCAATTAGCCCGTGAAGCACCAGGCTGACCACGTGATAACCAAACGGCCGCAGCGCCCAGGCCGCGTACTCGCAGAAGATCAAGATCCACGAAAGGGGCTGGTATACGCCGAGCCAGCGCGTTGACCAGGCCCAGAGCAGTTTCTGTTCGATGGGATACTTCAAGGCGTCGTTGTAGAGGTAATTGCGGGGATCGTCCATGTTCACAAAGTCACAGCCGATCGCCGGCAAGAATGCCAGTACGGCGAGGACCGCAACCCAGAAACCCACTCGCAAGGCCAGGCGGCGATTCGCGATACTGCCGTCCGATTCACCCGTCAACGTGAACATCCAGGCCGCCCCCTGCTCAACTTTTCTCTCGGCGCGTATTTTCCGCCATCCCTCTGTCTCATAGGACAAGAACCTCCAGGATTCAAAATTGTCGGAGTCCGTAAACGGTCTCATCGATGACACTGAACCTTTCGGCGGCTATGATCCGAGGATCACGAAACCGTCGGTGGTCGCGCACATCCGGATGTCAGCCTTGCGAGGACAGATCGCCATGGTGATCAACTTTCCCTGCGCAATGTGGCCGCCGGCTGTTCACGGCCGCGAAGTCCCCTACCGCGCAGGCCAGGTGCCCGGCGTGCGGGAAGATTCAGCAGGTTCCACAATCGAGTCCGCCTCACCCTGCCGAGCCCAGCGCCATCAAAGTGCCTGGTCCCAGCTCGGACATCTACGAACTCGCCGCGCCTCCAGTTGCACCTCCCGGCCCCAACCTTCGGACACCAGCGCCGGCGGTGAAAAACTTGACTGGTACGGACAAGTTCTGGAGCCTGATCCGGGAGAGTGCCCTGGGAGCAAGCCAGCTTCAGGAGCTGAGTCTTTGCCTCATCGCACTGAGTGTCGCCGACATCATCATGACTTTCACTCTGCTGCGGACAAGTCACGTCTATTACGAGTCCAACCCGGTGGCCGGCTGGTTCCTCGCGCGGTGGGATATGAAGGGAATGGTCGTCTTCAAGTTCGCCGCGATCGCGACGGCCATAGCGACTGGCGAGATCATCGAACGCCGGCGGCCGGGACTCGGGAAGCTCATCCTGATCATCGGTTGCATGGCCGCGGCGGCCGTGGTCTGGCACGGGCTCAGGCTCTACCTGGGCGTTCCCGGAGTCCTCAACCGTAGAGACTGATTCCAACCAGTTTGAGCGGCCTATGGGCGGAAATACGCGAATACCGGTTGGGCGGTCCAGGATGCTCTCCCGGCCGGACAAACTACTCGCTCCTCCGAAAGTGTCGAAAAACAGGCCGATTCAGGCTGAAAACCAGGTCGACGATCGCGCCGGCGTCAAGCCCGGACAGGGTGGCGTTGAGCCCAAAATGGGGGCAAGAACCGGTTCAGAAAAGTTGAGGTTTTCGAAGAAAATCACCGGCCTCCGACGGGCGATCCATCATTTATGTTTAGAACGCAAGTCGCATTCTCTAAGGAGTTTAGCAAAAAACCAGCGAGGCGGCTCAGAGCCCTTTTCCAGCCCCGTGGCCGCGACTTGCGGTTGCAAACGGATGATAGAGACACCTGCCGTCACGCTCTGCTTCTCTCCGTGGTGGTCATGCTTTCACTACTCACCTGGCCTTAATCTGCCGCCTCGGTGTCTCCTGGCCCTGGCCGCCAGCGTTGCTGCCGTCGTTCGATGAGTCGGGTGATGAAGACCGCGTATTCCTCGTCGGACCGGCGTTTCCGGGCATCCCAGTTCTGCCCCTTTTCCCAGTTGCAGCGGCCGTGGACGATCGCCAGGTTTTCCAGATCCTCGGTTCCCCCGCGGCTCCGCGCAGGATGTGCTCGAGTGTGGCGCCCTCTCCGCTCTTGATGTCGAACGCGAGCGGACCGTTGCAGATCAGGCACTTGCCTACCCAGTTGGAACCGACGCGCCGGAAGCTCGAATCCGTTTCCGCCACGAGGCCCAGGCGTTCCGCGGGTGTCATGCTTGGTCGACCGTACGGACAGAGCAGGAATGAAATCTCAACGTCTCCACGCGGCGATCATCTCGTGGTTTGAATCTGCGGGCGGTCGCCAGTGCGTCGAGGCTTCCCCTCGCCGGCGAGTGCCTCGCGGACCATGAGAAACTCGCCGACGTTCTCGAGGGTGAGCAGGCCCACAGTTTCCCCTTGCTCGACGACCTGAAGGCACGGGGTCTTTCCCTCTCGCAGTTGCGTCACGGCGGCGACCAGCGGACTGGAGGCCTCGACGCTGGAGATCTCGGTACTGGCATGGTCGCCGACCAGGGCATCCCGACCCGCGCGTGCCAGGCCGGTTAACAGCTCGGCGCGGGTCAACAGGCCGCGAAACGAATGGTCGGACGCGGCAGCGATCGGGAAATCGTGCTGAGTGCCCGCCAGCAGCAAGTCGGCTGCATGGCCCAGGCTGTCGCTCGGCGTCAGCGTGTGGAAATCGGTCAGCATCGCCGTGCGGACGGGAAGGTCCCTCAGTGCGACCCGCTCCTCGACCTGCCGCGCCTCGGCCTCGGCGCCGATCCAGACGAAGATCGCGATCAAGAGCAACAACGGTGAACCGCCGCTGAGCCCGAACAGTCCGAATCCCATCGCCATGACCTGGCCGACCGACGCCGCCAGCCGGGTCGCCCGCGCATAGGGAAGCCGCATGGCCAGCAAGGCACGCAGCACCCGGCCGCCATCCATCGGAAACGCGGGCAACAGATTGAATGCGGCCAGAAAGGCGTTGACTTCCAGGATCTTGGGCCAGAACTGAGCCTGGACCAGATGCTCGCGATTCGAGACATCGTCGGGAAACTGAACCTGAAAGACAAAGAAGAGCAGGCCCGCGATCACGACGTTCACCGCGGGCCCGGCGAGCGCAATCAACAGTTCCTGAGCCGGCCTCTCGGGAATGCGCTGGAGCCGGGCCACGCCGCCGATCGGCAGCAGTGTGATATCCGAGGTCCCCACGCCGAACGTGCGCGCGATAAGCGCATGCCCGAGCTCATGAAGCACCACGCAGCCGAACAGGCTGAGTATGAATCCCCCGCCCTCCAGCGCCGCGAGCAGCTCGTGGCTCTGCACCCAGTATCCCGCCATGAGCGAGACGAGCAGAATCACGAACGTCCAGTGCACATAGATCGGAATTCCAGCCACCCGACCAAGCTTCCACGACCAGGACATTCACAAACCCTCGATCTGTCCAAGGAACCCATTTCACCGCTCGGGAGACTTGCCCGATGGCCCCACGCGGCATGGCCGATCCCACACACGGTTCGAGCGCCGTCCTGTTATTTTACCAGTGGGTTACCAATCCCGCTCCGAGCGCCATTGACTTTTCCTCCTGATCCTAAGCTACATCCTATTCTTGATCCTCTTCTTAACCGTAATCCTCATCTTGCTTTTGATCGCCTTTACGACAGCCATTCCTTGGCCACGGAGCTTTGTTCTGCCCAAGCGTGACAGGCATTTCAGACCGAGAAAGATCACGATCGGGAAGTCGATCAGGAGAAGGATCAGGACCCGGCGGCACGTCCTTAGTCGAGCAGACGACCGCAAACACCCCACCACCGCAGGCGCACGGCTTGTCGGTCATGAGCGTTTCCCCAGCCGCGTGGCGGCGGCCGTTCATGGCCCGCGGTCGTGAGCCCCAGGAGTTCCGAGGCGACCCCTGCCTCGCCCCGTCCCGAGCCCCGATCGGGGCGACAGAGGACAGTCGCGTTCGATATCGGCCCGCACCGGTCGCCCTCCGGGCCTGAGATCGATTTCTGTCTTGACGTGTTTCAAGAACCTGGGGCTGACACCACCAGGCCAGGAACTGCCGCTCCTCCGGCGCACGACGAAAGGATCAAACCGGGGATAGACCCACTCTTGAGCAGACGGCGGAGCGTGGTTGACTGCTCCTCCTGTTCGGATCCTCATCGGATCGTAATCCTCTTCCTCAGCGTAATCCTCATCTTGATCCTGATGGTCCTGGCGACGGCCATTTTCCGGCCACGACGCTATGACCCGGGTGATTGGCCCATTCAAAGCGAAAAGAAGCACGAACGGGGTCCCCCTTGTCCCAATACCGTTGAATGAGCCGTAAAGCCTTGATAAGTCGAGACTTAATTCACCATCTCCCCTTGCGGGAGAGGGAGCCAGAAATGCCACCATCATCGTGACTTGTGGCTCATTCAACGGTATTGCCCCTTGTCCTGCATCGACGCAGTGGACGTGGCTCTGTTCGACCTCTGAACAAGAACCGCAAATCTCAAGGCGACATTACCGCAACGCGGGACGGATAGATGGAGACTTCGTCGCCGCTGATACCACCAGGTCTGGTGCTGCCAGGACGTTTCGAAACTGGTTCCCAGGAAGCGACTTTGAGTTTCCCTCGCAGCCCTGGCGAGAGGATCCTCCGCGCCGATCAATTCTTACGCGGAAGAGCTCGAGGTAGGCGGTAGCCGTTCTAGGAACTCAGGAGGATACGCGGGTCGTTGTCGACTTCTTCTGGCCGTCTAGACGCAGAATCTCGCCGTACGCCACGTCGAGGTTGGCAGCATTGGCGCCGTTGGAGGCGATGCAGAGAGATCTGCGAGCCTCCTCGCTGGCCTTCAGCCAGAAAGCGGCTTTGACCGGTTGGTACTTGTCGAACTCGCGGGCGAGTCTTGCGCCGCTTCGATCTCTTCAGTCCCCGGCGGAGCCTGATCCATGGCAGTACTCCGTCTGTTGGGTCGATTACAGCTTCAGAGAAGATTGCGCGCCTGTGATTCCGTCCAGCGCTGATACCAAGCATTCTCCTCCCAGTCTTTGACCACCGGCCAATGGTCGCCCAAAGTCGGATTCGTCGTGATATCAGCATCATGATGTCATTTCAACCCCGAGCTCGACCAAGGTCTCGATCTTGTGCGTGTAGCACCTCTGGGCGACGGCTTGAACTCGATCATCGCCAGGCCGGAATCGCTGCAATTTGGAGGTCCTCGGCGATTTCGTTCTCGGCTGCGATATCCCGGTGATCCGTTCTGGAATCCCGATTAAGAAGAGCAAGAAACAACGAGCTTATCGACGCCCTCTGAAGGTGGTATCAACAATTGTAAGTTTGTCCTCTTCTTTGGGGTCAGGCCGATTTTCAATCTAAAATGAAAAACGGTTTGACCCCGCCGAGCCCTGACCCCGCCGAGCCCTACATGCCGAACCTTTCGAAATATTAGAAAAGTGCCAAAACCCGTCGAGCCGCTTGCGATCCACGACGGAATGCGTGACAGTTGAGTCACGGGCGTTCATTGTGTCCAGAATTTCAGAAGGGACGCACGATGTCACGTGCACTGGCGCATACGGGAGGGGCGGCGGGCGCAGGACATGACCTGGTAGATCACCTGCGCGACGTTGCTACGCGAGCGCGAAGATTTGCAGAGCTTGCGAAGCCTGGTGATTCCGACTTCGCAGCTCTTGCCGAATGGACGGGCTGGCTTCATGACCTTGGAAAGTATCGGGACGAGGTCCAGCAATACTTGCTTGGCCAAAGACCTGGGGGGCTCGATACCCAGCACGCGGTCTTCGGTGCGGCTCAATCGCGACGGCTGAGCATCCCTTGGGCCGTGGCTCTTTCCGTGCTGGGACATCACGCCGGGATCCCGAACCTACCGAAGGCCAAGGATCAAATCTGGAACAGCACACTCGATCCGATGAGAGTGTCGGAAGCCTTGAAGGGACGGCTCGACGCCGACCGCCAAGGCGGTTCTTGGCCCGACTCGGTGATCGAATTCCTTCAAGACCGTCGCGGTCTCGAAGCAACGTTTGATCAGGAACTTCTGATCCGGATGCTGTTTTCCTGCCTGGTTGACGCGGACTATCTCGACACCGAAGCTTACATGGTGGGACAGGAGCGAGCCGCTTCGCCAGCTCTCGAGAAAGGGCTCTCCGAGCGCCTTCACGAGCATGTTCTGAAACTCGCTGAGGGCAGCGAACTGACCCCCGTGAATGTCTGTCGGCGGGAGATATACCAGGCGTGCCTTGCCGCCGCCAGTCGGCCGCCAGGGTGTTTCCGGATCACGGCACCCACGGGTTCAGGCAAGACGCTGGCCATGCTGGCGTTTGCCCTCAAACATGCGGAACGGCATGGACTGCGGCGCGTGATCATCGTATTGCCGTTCCTCGCGATCATCGAGCAGAACGCAAGAGTGTACCGTAAGGCTCTTCGATCGCTCGAGAATGCGGGTGTGCTGATCGAACATCACTCAGCCGTCCGCCTATCAGGGGACGACGACTCTGAGCGAACCGACAACGAATCCCAGGACCGAACCCGGGCCAAGCAGGCGACCGAGAACTGGGACGCGCCGGTGATCGTCACCACGGCGGTGCAGTTCCTGGAATCGCTATTTTCCCGCCGTCCTTCGTCGTGTCGCAAACTCCACAACATCGCCCGTTCGGTCGTCGTGTTCGACGAAGTTCAGACCCTGCCATTCCCGCTCATTGACCCAATTCTGAGTGCTGTGCGGACGCTTCGCGACAGGTTCGGTGTCTCGTTCTTGTTCGGCTCGGCCACGCAACCGCAACTGCAACGCTCGCCTAACCTTCCCAGCGGTTTTGCCGTTGATGGGACACAATGTCATGAAATCGTTCCCGAACTCGGCCGGACGTTTAGCATATTCCGCCGCGCCACACTCGAACTTCCTTGCCTCACCGAGCCACCCTGGACTTGGGATGACCTCGTAAAGCGGCTGGACTCCACGCCCCAAGCACTGATCATCGTCAACCTGCGCAAGCACGCTCAGGATCTTTTCGACCGGCTCCGCGGGGCTCGGATTCCCGGCCTCTTCCACCTTTCGAGCACGATGTGCGCCGTGCACCGAGCAGACAAGCTCGGCCATAAGGACCATCCCAAGCCGGGCACGATTTACCACGCACTGAACTCGGACGAACCCTGCGTCGTGGTGAGTACGCAGGTGGTGGAAGCGGGGGTCGACCTCGACTTTCCGGTCGTATTCCGCGCCATCAGCCCGCTCGACGCGATTATCCAGGCGGCGGGACGCTGTGACCGAGAAGGCAAACGAACCCTCGCTGCTGGTCGGCCGGGTGGTCGCGTCGTTGTGTTCAAGCCTGCTGCCAGACCCGCGATGCCTCCCGGCTTTTATGAAGAGGCGACAAACAAGGCCCTTGTCTTTCTTGAAGAGAACTCCGCCGATCCTCAGCGAATACTCGACGATCCCTTTCTTTTCGCCGCCTACCACCAGTCGCTCATCGACTCAGGTAACGGTCGCAAGAGGGCCCAGGACATCCAGGTAGCGAGAAAGATCCTCGATTTCATCGAGGTCGCGAAGCTGTTCCGCATCATCGAAGAGGCGGGGCAAGGGGTCGTGGTTCGCTACGGAGAAGCCGATGCTCACTTGACAATGATTCGTGCGAAGCAGCACGTTGACATTAACGATCTCAGGTTTCTTCAACGGTTTACAGTGAACCTCTACCCGACCTGGATCGCGAAGCTCCAATCTCAACTCAAGCCCGTATTTGACCGCGAAGGCGCACCGCTCGAGTACGTCGCAAAGTACGACGAGGACGTGGGTATCAGACTGGGCGAACTGCCGGTGGAAGAATTTGCAGTTTAGAAAGAGAGTGAATTTGTTGATGCAACCCCTTGTCCCTCGGAGGGACATTCTTGAGAGACAAGGGGGACACGAAACGCATCACGAGTAACCTACAGTTTCAATCCGCACCCACCCATGCAACGTTCAGGAATGGGTGACTCCATTATTTTATTCTTGAAAACGTCCATGGCTAGAGCTAATAATGAGGCAGGAGATGCGAATTGCCTGTAGGTTACTCGTGATATCCAAAGGAGACCCAAACCAATGGTTCTGGCATCGGAGAAAACCAAGTCCTTATCACTCCACATTGGCGGCCTTACGATCCAGCTGAGGCGCTCCCAGCTCTACTACAGGGAAGCAGAAGCACCGGAGAGCATGTCCTGTACAAGTCCCCGGGATCACCTCGAAGAGGAATCTCGAACCATTGTTTCTCAACCAACAAACGATCGCCGCGATTATTTTCCATCGGAAGGAGGTTCCGTATGACGACCAATGGCCTCCCCCGTCTCGTTTCGGCCCGGGTCTGGGGCGACTTTGCCTGTGTGACGAGGCCGGAACTCAAGGCGGAGCGAGTGAGTTACCCCATTTTGACGCCATCGGCCGCACGTGGGATTTTGGAAGCGATCTTCTTTGAGCCCCAGATGTTCTACATCATCCACGAAATCGGGGTCGTCCGGCGCGGGCGCTGGTTTTCGTTTCGTCGAAATGAGGTCTCGAAAGTCGTTTCGTTCCGGGACGCAGCGCGGGCGATGGATGGGTCAGGAACGGGCGGACTCAGTCCAATTCAGGCGGGCGGCGGCGCTCCCGACGCGACCCAGCGCGGAATGCTCGCGCTGGCCGATGTCGAGTATCTCATCACGGCCGAGATCCGCCTGACACGTCGAGCGGAACCGCCTCGCGATAATCTTGACAAGTATCTCGACCTGTTCATCCACCGCGCAGCCCGAGGCAAGTGTTTTCATCGCCCTTACCTCGGCTGTCGCGAGTTCGACGCCCACTTTGCCTACGTCCCCGAACCCTCGTCGATTGCACTTTGCACCGGCGACTGGCCGAAGGAGGATCTCGGCCTCATGCTGTACGACGTGTTCGACCCGCGTGACCGCGACACGGGGAAATCAGCCAGGCCGACTCCGGTCTTCTTTCACGCCGAGATCCGGGACGCCAGGCTCGACTGCCATCCTGATCGCGTCCGGATGGTGCGTCGGGCATTGCCAGAACAGGGGGTGATGCCATGATTCTCCAAACACTCTATCGGTATGCCCAGGAGGAGAGCCTCCTCAAGGCCATGGACGTCAAGGATCGGCTCGTCCACCTGGTTCTTTCGCTTCGGAAAGACGGGACTGTCTCCGAGGCGGCCCCCTGGCAAGTCCTCACAAGGGATGTCGAAAACCCGAAGACCAAGGCCGTCAAAACCGAGTTTGGGCGTGCGATCAAGATGCCCGAATTTCCTGGCGTTAATAATGGAGGGAAAGCGAATTTCCTGGCCGACTCCGTAGATAAGGTTCTCGGCATCGATGGCAAGACCGGCGAGCCAATCCCTGATAACCCATCCACGGGGGGGAACGCGACGAAGGCATTCCTCCACTTCTGGCAACGGATCGTCGAAGCCCACGCCGCTACCCAACTGCCCGAACTGGCCGCTTTGCTCGCTTTTCGCGATCGTTACCTTGTCAATGAAGCAGGCCGCCGATCGCTTCCGTTCGTGGGAGTCGTCCCACTTGGAAAGGACGGGAAGCCAACCTTCTGCGCCTCGCTGCGACCCACCCAGACCGCTTGAGAAGGCGATGATCACGTTCAGTGTGGGAGCGTCGAGCGGACTGATCTTTCAGGAAGGCTCGTCTCTTCACGATTATTGGACAGGGGCATTCAACCGCGAGCGGTTCGTCGATCTCCCCGAGGACGGCAGATCGAGTTCAGCCGCGCGACGAGGGATCTGCCTCATCACCGGGGCCGATAACGAGCTAGTCGCCGAGGCGCATCGAACCTTGATCAAAGGCGTGCCCGGCCTGCCGCCGATAGGCGGTTACCTCGTCTCATTCGATAAATCGTCGCCAGCCCTGACCTCATTCGGGTTCGAAGGCGGCTGGAACGCGCCCGTGTCCGAAACGGCTGCGGCGGGTTACGCGCTGGCAATCAATCAGATTCTCGCCGACGAACACTGTCGGCGCCGGTTTGGCGGGGCCGTGCTTGCCTCGTGGATCGACGGCGAGCACGAGCTAACCAGCCAGTTCAACACAACAACCCTCGACCCCCCTATCTCGAAAGGCGACGTCTCCGAGTTTTTCAAGCAATTCGAGGCCGGGGGAAAGTACTTCGCCGCGCTCGATACCCGAAGATTTCGCTCGGTCACAATGGCAGCCAACGGGGGCCGTGTCGTCGTCCGCCGCTGGCTCGATGAGCCGCTCCGAGCCGCCGTGGACTCCCTGAAGCTCTGGTTCCAACATCTTGAGACCGAAGCCATCGAGGTGCCCAGGAAGGCGGGTAAAGCCGGCGAGGAAAGGCCGACGAACGCGCCCCCGCCGCTTTCGATTTACGCACTTGCCGCAACCACCGCCCGCGTGCCCTCGGAAGTCGCCGACGGGGTGTACGACGCCCTCTATCGCGCAGCCCTCGAAGAAGGGTTCAGCCCGAAAGCCTTGCTTGCTCCCGTGCTTCACCGCCTTCGGGTCGCTGCGGCTGATTCCGGTAATGGCATCCGCTTCAAGACCTCACACTTTGCCTTGATCAAACTCATCCTCATCCGTTCGCAGGAGAGTCCGATGGAGATCACACATCAGCTCTGTGAAACAAACGACCCGGCTTACAACTGCGGCCGGCTGCTGGCCGTGCTCGACGACCTTCAACGCGCGGCCTTGGGCCAGGTCGGAGCCGGCATCGTCGCACGGTTCTACGGCAATGGTTCTACCTACCCGCGGAACGTCTTCCCCTATCTCATCAAACTCTCCAAACACCACATCGCCAAGCTCGCGAAAGACCCATCAAGGCAGGCCGCCGGATACGCTTTGAGTTCGCGAATTAACGAAATCTGCCTTCTCTTCCCGGCGACTGGCGAGGGCAGCGCACCGGAATTCCCCGGTCTGCTGAATCCCCAGCAGCAAGGTAGGTTCGCGCTCGGCTTCCATCAGCAGAAGGGCCAGGACGAGCGCGACCGAAAAGCCGCCATTGCCGCCAAGAAGGCTGCTGGCGAACTTGACGCCAAGACGGCCGAGACCGCTGCGATCGCGCAGGTCCTCACGGAAGCCACGACCGCCGAGAATTCCAACTGAGACTGTTCGTTTACCATCGAAGACTCTTACTTAATCCCAATGCCCAGGAAAAGACTCACAATGAGCACCACCCAACCGATTGCCCACCGCCACGACATCCTGATCCTCTTCGAGGTCACCAACGGCAACCCCAATGGCGACCCCGACTCGGGCAACCAACCCCGCGTCGATGCCCTCTCCCAGCGCGGGCTCGTCTCCGACGTCTGTCTCAAGAGAAAGGTCCGCAACTACGTCGAGCTCTTTCCGCCAACCTCGAACGGCAAGAGCCACAAGATCTTGGTCCGCCAGGGGGCCGTCCTCAACCGCGAGCAGGAGAAGGCTGTGGAGGCGACGAAAGATCCCGAGGCCGCCGAGAAGGAGAAAGGGAAGTCCAAGTCCAAGTCCGACACCGACCACGCCCGCCGAGTCAAGGACTGGCTCTGCAACGAGTTCTTCGACGTCCGCACATTCGGCGCGGTGATCTCGACCGGAAGCGAGGTCATGAAGGGCTCAGCCTACGGGCAGATCCGCGGCCCGGTCCAGTTCACCTTCGGGCAATCATTCGACCCGATCTCGCCCCAGGAGATCACGATCACCCGATGCGCCGTGACGAAAGAGGAAGACGCCGCCAAGGAGCGGACCATGGGCCAGAAATACATCGTTCCCTACGGCCTCTACGCCGCTCGGTGCTACGTCTCGCCTGCATTCGCCGAAAACACGGGCTTCGACCAAGCGGATTTCGACCTGCTTGTCGATGCCCTTACACACCTTTTCGATCACGACCGCTCCGCTGCCCGGGGCGAAATGGTCGTCCGCGCCCTGCTTGATTTCGAGCACGTCGGCACCCAGGCCGCGAGTAACGCCGAGCAGAACCGACGCGAGGCAAGGCTCGGACTGCGCTCATGCTCACGAACTGTTTGAGTCGGTCCGCGTTGAGCTCAAAGACAAGACCCGCCCGCCTCAGGGCTTCACCGATTACACCGTGAAAGTCGACGGCTGGGATCGTGAGGGCCGCTCGAAAAAATTCCCCGGCGTGGTCTTGCACCGTCGCGTCGACCCCGAACGGACGCCCTCGATATGAACACAGTCCAACCAGTCGACCCCGAGGGTGAAATCCTGGCCATCCGCGCCCACTACGAGACCTCGACATGAACACAGTCCAACCAGTCGACCCCGAGGGGGACGACCTCGTTCCCCTCTCGGCGCTCAACGCACTGCTTTATTGCGATCGCCGCGCGGCGTTGCGGCACCTCGATGGGCTGTATGTTCACAACGAGCACACGCTCCGCGGGAACTCGCTGCACAAGAGGGCCGATACGCCGGGGTTCGAAAAGCGGAAAGGTCTCCGCACCGAACGCGGACTCTGGATCGCGTCGCGACGTCTCCGGCTCTTCGGCCGCGCCGATCTCGTCGAGTTCCGCCGCGAAGCGGCACGGCGACGGCGCGGTGAGGCGGTCGTCGAGATCGCCTCGCCCGTCGAATACAAACGCGGCAAGAAACGACGGTGGGACAACGACGACGTCCAGCTTTGCGCCCAGGCCCTCTGCCTCGAGGAAATGCTCGGAACGACCGTCCTCCGCGGCGCGGTCTATCATGAGCAGAGCAAGTCGCGACGTGACGTCGAGTTCACACCCCAACTCCGCGTCGAGACCGAAATCGCCGTGGCTCGGCTCCACGCGCTGCTCGCGAGCGGCCAGGTCCCCCCGGCTGTTCTCAAGCCCCAGTGCCGCGGCTGCTCCCTCCGCGGTCACTGCTTGCCCGAAGCCTTCGGCAGCCCCGATACGATCACACATTACCTCCGCGAACTCTTTCACGCGGAATGAGCCGACTACGGCAAGACGAGTTTATCGATGGATATTCAACTCAACACGCTCTACGTCCTCACCACCGGGTCGTACGTCCACCGCGACCACCGGAACGTGGTGGTCGAGGTCGAGAAGAAGGTCAAGGCGACGATCCCGATCCATCACCTCGACTCGGTCGCGGTCTTCGGCCCGAGCATGGTCAGCCCGGGCGCGATGGAGCTCTGCCACGAACAAGGCGTCAGCCTCACGTTCCTGAGCGATTCGGGCCGGGTCGTCGCGCGGGTTGATGCTCCGATGTCGGGCAATGTGCTGCTCCGTCGCGAGCAGTTCCGCCGGGCCGATCGACCAGAAGCGTGCACCGCGCTGGCCAGGTCCTTCGTGGCCGGCAAGTTGCAGAACGCCCGGCACACCCTCCTCCGCGCAGGACGCGACACCGATGACCCCGACGCGCCTGCCGAATTGCAGCGCGCCGCCTCGTTGATCGGCGAGCATCTCGAAGCGCTTCCCGGTTCGCCCAGCCTTGATGGAGTGCGCGGCCACGAGGGCGATTCCGCCCGGGTCTACTTCGGAGTCTTTCCCCGACTCATCCGTTCCTCCCGGCGCGGCGACTTCCCGATGAACGGACGGTCCCGCCGTCCGCCCCTCGACCGGGTCAACGCGCTGCTCTCTTTCGTTTATGCCTTGATGACGCACGATTGTGTCTCCGCCCTGACCGCCGCGGGCCTCGACCCGGACGTCGGCTTCCTGCACGTCGACCGGCCGGGTCGGCCGGGCCTCGCGCTCGACCTGGTCGAGGAGTTCCGCACGCTGATCGCCGATCGCCTGGTGCTCGCCCTGATCAACCGTCAGCAGCTTGGCCCGGCCGACTTCCGCGACCGCGACGGCGGCTCCATCGAGCTGACCAGCGACGGCCGCAAGTCCCTCGTGCAAGCGTACATTGCGCAAGCGCGAGGAGGTGACCCACCCGGTGCTCGGCACCAAGGTCCGTGTTGGACAGCTCCCTTACCTTCAGGCCAAGCTCCTCGCCCGTCACCTCCGAGGCGACGCCGAGGGTTATCCGCCGTGCATCCTCCGCTGATCGGACAGGTCACCAATATGCGACGATGAAACATGCTTTACCTGATTACCTACGACGTGTCCACGACGACCCCCGCGGGACGCCGTCGCCTCCGTCATGTGGCGCAAGCCTGTAAGAATTTTGGTCAGAGAGTTCAGTTTTCGGTCTTCGAGTGCCTGGTCGGCCCGAGCGAGTGGGTTCTCCTCCGCGAAAAGCTGGTGGAGATTATCAACCCGGAGGAGGACAGCCTGCGCATCTACCCCCTGGACGAGAACGCCCGCGACCGGATCGAGCACATCGGGCAGAAGAAACCCATCGATCTCGAAGGCCCGCTGATCGTCTGACCGCTGCGATCAACGCTCCTTGACAATTCGGCAGGATTGATCTCTCGACCGTGGCGCGGGCGGCACCGCCACGCCCGCGCCACGGACCAATACGCTGACCCCTTGAAACGACTGACCTCGTGGATCACCATCAGTTAGGCTTCACAACCTCGGCCCGCCATCCCATGCGCATCGCGAACCGGTCGTTCCGGCTTGGACCCGGGGCTTTCGCGATCGACGAAAGGAGGCCTGGTGCAATGTTTTATGATGAGCCTGGCCCATTCGCGACCCGGCATGAACCCCGGTACGCGACCTGTTTCGCGATTTCCGGCCTGCAACCGACGAATCACAACCAGGTTAGGGCAAGGCTGTTCCCCCCGGCCTCAGCGCCGGGGGCGGATTGAAACGCGTTCGCCCGGCGGTACTGCGTCGGCGAGTCGGGTTCCCCCCGGCCTCAGCGCCGGGGGCGGATTGAAACTGAGTACCACGTCTCGATGCTGCCGGTACATGGTTCCCCCCGGCCTCAGCGCCGGGGGCGGATTGAAACTCGCTGCAGCGCTGGTCTGCGGCCGAGCTCAGGTGTTCCCCCCGGCCTCAGCGCCGGGGGCGGATTGAAACAGGTCAGCCCGAGATCGTCAGGCAGCGCAGCGCTCGGGTTCCCCCCGGCCTCAGCGCCGGGGGCGGATTGAAACTGATCGAAGCCGTGCTCGACACGCGAGGCCGACCAGAGTTCCCCCCGGCCTCAGCGCCGGGGGCGGATTGAAACGCGATGCCGCCCGATGGCGTCAGGCCGACGAACGCGTTCCCCCCGGCCTCAGCGCCGGGGGCGGATTGAAACTAGCTTGACACGCGGCCGGGACAGCCGATGACACGGACGTTCCCCCCGGCCTCAGCGCCGGGGGCGGATTGAAACTGAAACGCGATCGAGCGTCCAGATCGCCGAACTCGCGTTCCCCCCGGCCTCAGCGCCGGGGGCGGATTGAAACGTAGTACTCGTCCGCGGTGTCATACGTCGATCGGCGTTCCCCCCGGCCTCAGCGCCGGGGGCGGATTGAAACCGTTCAGCCAGTCGATCGGCCGACCGGCGCGACGGGTTCCCCCCGGCCTCAGCGCCGGGGGCGGATTGAAACTGTCGATCGGCTGCTGTGCTCGCGTCGACGGCAGGTTCCCCCCGGCCTCAGCGCCGGGGGCGGATTGAAACATCGAGCTCGTCG
Source organism: uncultured Planctomycetaceae bacterium (assembly GCA_963797295.1). Classification (GTDB taxonomy): domain Bacteria; phylum Planctomycetota; class Planctomycetia; order Isosphaerales; family Isosphaeraceae; genus Aquisphaera. The sequence continues at coordinate 478,061 of CAWCPP010000038.1, read as the reverse complement.
CGATCTGTCATCGGCCAGTCGCTCGTTCCCCCCGGCCTCAGCGCCGGGGGCGGATTGAAACTGATCGTGCTCGTGCGTGGGCGTCTGGTCGAGCTCGGGTTCCCCCCGGCCTCAGCGCCGGGGGCGGATTGAAACTCATGCTCCGGTGCGCCGGACCCGCCGGCGGCATGGGTTCCCCCCGGCCTCAGCGCCGGGGGCGGATTGAAACATGAGTCTGGCGCCGCGCATGGCGACGCGCGACGCCGGGTTCCCCCCGGCCTCAGCGCCGGGGGCGGATTGAAACATACGCGATCGACGGCGGGTGGATCGGCCGAGCGTCGCGTTCCCCCCGGCCTCAGCGCCGGGGGCGGATTGAAACCGCCAGCGTCGTAGCGTCAGCGCCGAGATCCTCGGGTTCCCCCCGGCCTCAGCGCCGGGGGCGGATTGAAACACGGCCAGCGCGACTTGCCGGACGGCGGATGCACGGCGTTCCCCCCGGCCTCAGCGCCGGGGGCGGATTGAAACAGTCACTGACGCCCGAGCTGAATTCCCGCCGCAATGGTTCCCCCCGGCCTCAGCGCCGGGGGCGGATTGAAACGCTGCTTGTCGCGTCAAGATCGTCCGCACCGCTGCAGTTCCCCCCGGCCTCAGCGCCGGGGGCGGATTGAAACAGAGCTGCCAGGCCGCGTGTGCTCCGACCGGCGCCGGGTTCCCCCCGGCCTCAGCGCCGGGGGCGGATTGAAACCGTCGCTGGCATGCCAGCGATCCGTGGACTCGGCGTTCCCCCCGGCCTCAGCGCCGGGGGCGGATTGAAACATCGGGGAACGCAATGGACGTCGAGCAATTGAAAGTTCCCCCCGGCCTCACCGCCGGGGGCGGATTGAAACTGGATGATGCAGCTGCTCGTGTACACGACTCGCCTGTTCCCCCCGGCCTCAGCGCCGGGGGCGGATTGAAACACCTTGGCATCGCACGGCCAGGGCGACCATGCCCCGGGTTCCCCCCGGCCTCAGCGCCGGGGGCGGATTGAAACTGCAGTGATCGCCGTGAGCTGCGCCGGGCGTCGAGCGTTCCCCCCGGCCTCAGCGCCGGGGGCGGATTGAAACTGTCGTTCGCGGCCCGACGCAGCCGCTCAATGCGGGTTCCCCCCGGCCTCAGCGCCGGGGGCGGATTGAAACCGCAATCATCGCCGCACCAGTACACAGCGACGAATCGCGTTTCCCCCGGCCTCAGCGCCGGGGGCGGATTGAAACCTTGCGCTGGCAGCAGAATCGCTCGATGAAGTCGCGTTCCCCCCGGCCTCAGCGCCGGGGGCGGATTGAAACATGTCGGCGTCGAGGCTGTGATCCGTCCACGCGCGTTCCCCCCGGCCTCAGCGCCGGGGGCGGATTGAAACGTCGAGTGGTCGTCGTTGATCGGAACCGACGTCACAAGTTCCCCCCGGCCTCAGCGCCGGGGGCGGATTGAAACATAGCCCGCGCCGAGCTGGCCCGCGAACCCGATGCTGGTTTCCCCCGGCCTCAGCGCCGGGGGCGGATTGAAACGGTAACGATCGCGATCTGGCGCCGGTCCAGGACAAGTTCCCCCCGGCCTCAGCGCCGGGGGCGGATTGAAACCGTGCTCTCGGCGCACGTTCGTCACGCGCTGAGCCGGGTTCCCCCCGGCCTCAGCGCCGGGGGCGGATTGAAACCTACGGCGATCTGGTCGTCGCCGGGCCGTGGCGAGTGTTCCCCCCGGCCTCAGCGCCGGGGGCGGATTGAAACACGTATGGGCTTGGCGGCAAACAGTACGATCGCCGCGTTCCCCCCGGCCTCAGCGCCGGGGGCGGATTGAAACTCTGACGCCACAGCGCGATGAGCCGAACGACCGACAGTTTCCCCCGGCCTCAGCGCCGGGGGCGGATTGAAACCGATACCCAGGTCGGCCGCGACTGCCGCGACCCAGGTTCCCCCCGGCCTCGCGCCGGGGGCGGATTGAAACAGAACTGGGCGACGGCGTCGCCACCTGGTCACGGCACGTTCCCCCCGGCCTCAGCGCCGGGGGCGGATTGAAACGGTCGCCGCGCGGACGACCGCGACGCGCGACTGCGGTTTCCCCCGGCCTCAGCGCCGGGGGCGGATTGAAACACCTCGGCGGGTCACCGACCTCGCGGGTGTCACCTCGTTCCCCCCGGCCTCAGCGCCGGGGGCGGATTGAAACGCTGTCTCCGGCCGTCGAGCCGCTTGATCTCTGCGCGTTTCCCCCGGCCTCAGCGCCGGGGGCGGATTGAAACTCGCTTCTGGTCGCCGCTTAGGCGCGGGCTCACGAGTTCCCCCCGGCCTCAGCGCCGGGGGCGGATTGAAACGTTCCGGTCTCAGCGTAGCTTGCTGATGCCCCCGCGAGTTCCCCCCGGCCTCAGCGCCGGGGGCGGATTGAAACCGCGAACCAGCGCAGATGCCTGCACCGGCTCGAGTTCCCCCCGGCCTCAGCGCCGGGGGCGGATTGAAACCAATGCTCTGCGGAACTGGCGTGTCGACGTGACTCGGTTCCCCCCGGCCTCAGCGCCGGGGGCGGATTGAAACCAACTGCTTTGCGGAACTGGCGTGCGAATGCTAGACTCGTTTCCCCCGGCCTCAGCGCCGGGGGCGGATTGAAACCTCTCCACGCGCGGGGCCGCGCCGCCGCATCACGGTTCCCCCCGGCCTCAGCGCCGGGGGCGGATTGAAACGATAAATCGGCGGCCGGGATCGCAAATCCAGCGAGTTCCCCCCGGCCTCAGCGCCGGGGGCGGATTGAAACATATCTCCAGCGCGGATCACAGGAAGTGCGGGAGGGGCCACCCAATCTTGTCTGTTGGGCCAACTGGACAGTGCGAAATTGTTTCTCTAGAAATAAATGGGTGGCCCCAAAGTGCTCTTAAATGGGTGGCCCCAAAGTGCGCTCTCCAAGGTGCTCTCTCTGAGCTTCCCCGATTGACCGACAGATCATGGACGGCCTCATCTTTCGCCAGCTTTCGCTAATCGAGGCTACCCATAAATCATTCTCGGCACTGGACACATCGACCCCTGATTCGTACGTTTGACAACCATGAGGCGGGTCGTCGGAAGTCCGTGCCACTGCCGAGCAGCACTGCCGATCAGGCCACCCATTGATTGGCACTGCGCAGGGTGGGTTGCTCCATCTGGGTGGCCCTTCCCTTGTCCGTCAGACCGCGACTTGGCGAAGTCGTCTATTGGGGTTGCGATCCCGCCTCTCGTGGACGCAACAAGGTGCTCTGATGACCAGATCGACCACGGCTCTGCTCGCTATTCTGATCACGTGCTACGGCCCCGCGTTGACGGCCGTCGCGGCCGATCGGCCGAACATTGTCGTCGTGCTGGTCGACGACATGGGCTTCTCCGATATCGGCCCTTACGGCGGTGAAGTCCCTACGCCGAATCTCGACCGGCTCGCAGAGCGCGGGGTTCGCTTTGCCCAGGCTTACAACGCGGCGCGGTGCAGCCCCACGCGGGCGTCGCTGATGACGGGCCTCTATCCGCACCAGGCCGGCATGGGCTGGCTCGATAATCGGGTCGAGGCGAAATCGAAGGGAATTCACGGCCGGCTCCTGCCCAGGTCGGTCACGATCGCCGAGGTCCTCCGCAGCGCCGGGTACTTCACGGCGATGACGGGCAAGTGGCACCTCGGCCAGCAGCACGGCTGCACCCCCTGGAACCGTGGCTTCGATCGATCGCTCAATTCTCGCTACGGCGAGGTTTACTTCCCCAAGGAGTCGGACAGGCCGGGCACGGAATACCTTTACCTCAACGGCAAGGAGCTCCCGAAGAGTTCGCCCGTCTTCGGCAACGACTGGTACTCGACCGACCTCTTCACCGAGTGGGGCCTGAAGTTCGTCGACGAGGCCCGGCGCGAGAACAAGCCCTTCTTTCTGTACCTCGCGCAAGGCGCGGTGCATTTTCCGCTGCGCGCTCCCGCGGAGACCATCGCCAGATACCGGGGCAAATACTCCAAAGGCTGGGACGTGCTCCGCGACCAGAGGTATGCGAAACAGCTTTTCCTGGGGCTGATCGACCCGAAATGGACCCTCGCCTCCCGCCCGCCGGAAGTGCCAAGCTGGGAGTCGCGGCCCGCCGACAGGAAGCAGCGGTTCGACGAGATCATAGCGGTCTACGCGGCGATGATCGAACGGATCGACGTGGCGATCGGAACCTTGGTGGACGGGCTGGAGCGCAGGGGCGTGCTCGATAATACGTTGATCCTGTTCCTGAGCGACAACGGCGGCAACGCGGAGGGCGGTCCCGCAGGCGTCACGCGAGGCGAGGGGCCGATCGGCGGGCCGCAATCGTATGTGCAGCTCGGCATGGACTGGGCGACACTGGCGAACACCCCGTTCCGCCGCTACAAGCACTTCACCCACGAGGGAGGCATCAGCACGCCGCTGATCGCTCACTGGCCGGCGGGCATTCCGGCATCACGCCGAGGCGCCCTGGAGAAGCAGCCGGTGCACCTGATCGACGTCATGGCGACCGCCGTCGATCTCGCCGGGGCGTCCTACCCCCGTGAGTTCCACGGTAATGCCATCGAGCCGATGCAGGGCGTCAGCCTTCGGCCCGCCTTCCTGGGAAAACCGATCAACCGGACGGAGCCGATCTTCTGGGAGCACGAAGGGAACAAGGCGGTGCGCGACGGGAAATGGAAGCTGGTGCTCCGGCACCGGCAGCGTTGGCAACTGTTCAACATGGAATCCGACCGCACCGAGCAACACGACTTGGCCTCGCAACAACCTGAGCGTGTCGCCAGGCTTGAAGCCGCCTGGAACGCCTGGGCTCGGCGGACCTTCGTCGACGACTGGCCCGGCCCCGATCATACCGACTGGGGAGCCGACATCAAACCGCGCTGAAATGGTCTGCGCGACGGCCGCGGCCAGGCAGGGATGGCGGGCCAAGTTTGCGGCGATCTACTTACCTGGCAGCTCCTTGACGAAATTCCATGCACGCTGAATCCACTGCTTCAACTGTACATCGTCCACAACGCCCTGGGGCTCGACCAGCACCCAGCCCTTCATCGGTTTGCCGGTGATGTCAAGGATCTTGACGTGGGATTCGAGCACCGCAGCTTCGTGCTCGACCGGGCCTATCCGGGCGATGAGTGAGCCCTTCCATACGCCGACGAGCATATTGCCGTTGAGCAGGAAGATGAGCCCACCGAACATCTTCTTGTCCTTGACACTTTTATGTCGGGCCAGGCACTTGCGGATGCGAGCGGCCAGAGTTTCGTCAAACGCCATGATTCCGTCTCCCGCATGTGATTTCTCGACGCCCATCGCGGTCGTGTCGGGTCAGTATGGCGCAGGCGGAACCATCGGGGCCAGATTGAAGAATCAGGTTGTTCCCGGCAAGCCGGTCAGCTTTGGGGACTGGTGAGACGAAGCCAGGGCCGAAGGACGCGGTGAAGCGGGACCGCGGTGGGGTGCGAGCGTGACGTGACGATGAGCTCGCGGGCCTGAAGGTGTGCCAGAGCGGCCTGGGCCGCGCTTTGGGATAGTCCGGTGGCGGTCGCGATCGACTGATGGGAGATCCGAAAAGACCAGTTCGTATCCTGGGATGCATGCCGGTAGAGGTAGAGGTAAACGATGAACGAGGAGAGGCGCCGATCGTGTCCGACGAGGTCCGGCAACAGACAGTCCACCAGGTACGCATCGATGTTGATCTGTGTCATGAATGCTATGGTACTGGTCGGTATAGTGCCTCGCAACGCGACTTGAACTGAATCTCGTTTTCTTGCTTCTGATCGAGAGGCTCATCACGTATATTTGCACGTCCATTCCCCGGCAACGCGTCTCCAGGACGAAAGGTGAGCCATGATCCGAAAGATGAAATTCACCAGTATTCCCGTTCGCGATCAGGACCGTGCGCTGAACTTTTATGTCAACATCCTCGGTTTCACGCTGATCACCGATCAGCCCATGGGACCTGGATTTCGCTGGATCGAGATTCGCCCGCCCAAGGGCGAGACGGGCATTGCTCTGTTCACGCCGCCCGGCTTCGAGGATCGGATCGGAACCTTCACGGGAATCTCACTGGAATGCGATGATGTCCAGAAGACGTTCGAGGAACTGAGCACCAAGGGGGTGGAGTTCGCGAAGCCGCCAAAGTCAGAGTCATGGGGGGTGGCGGCGATCATGAAAGACTCGGAAGGGAATCAAATTGTCCTGTCCTCTTCGCAGTGATCATGAGTGGGGCCGAGCCAGACCGGACCTCGGGATTGCCTGGGCGTCGCGGCTGGCCTATAACCAGGGATCTTGCGGGGTCCGTCACTTTCCGGGAGTATCCTGATGAGTCCTCTCCATCGCGGCCAAACGGTCGAGTCGATCGTCATCGCCCTTGTCGTCTCGACGTTCCTCTTCTCAACAGCACGTGCCGACGAGCCGGGTTTCCAGTCTCTCTTCAATGGCAAGGACCTCACCGGCTGGCGGCTGGGCTACGCCGACTTGGCGGGCAAGACCGCTTCTGATGACGGCCGGTTCGCGGTCAAGGACGACGTTCTCGTGATCACCGGCTCGAACGAGAAACCTCCAAAACCGGCCGAGATCGACACGGCGGAGTCTTATGACGGCGACTTCATCCTCAGGCTGGACTTTCGCGCCTCCAGAGATGCGAACAGCGGACTCCACCTACGGGACAAGGCCTTCGCACACCAGCTCCAGATCCGCGACTATCCGCGGGTTGGTCCCTACAAGACGCTCAAAGACTACAAGAACGGCGACTGGAACGCGATTGAGGTGGTCGTCACCGGTACCAGGGCGCGCTGCACTTGCAACGGCGAGTTGCTCGAGCCCGCGCTCGCCATCCCCGGCCACGGTCCACTCTCCCTGCAATCCGAGACCAATGTGGTCGAATACCGGAACATCCGGATCAAGAGGGAAGCTCCGGGCTTGCAGGTCAAGCGCGACATCCCTTATGCCGACCCGGCGCACGAGCGACAGGTGCTCGATGTCTATTCTTCTCCCGGCGCGAAGGACCGCCCGGTGGTGTTCTGGATTCACGGCGGCGGCTGGCAGATGGGCGACAAGTCGAGCGTCCAGATCAAGCCAAGATTCTTCGTGGACAAAGCGTTTGTTTTTGTCTCCACCAACTATCGGCTCCTGCCGAGCGTCGACATGGAGACCATCGTCCGCGACATTGCCAGGTCGATTCACTGGGTGCACGATCACATTGCCGAATACGGGGGCGACCCAGATCGACTCCTCGTCATGGGCCATTCCGCCGGTGCGCAGCTCGCAGCGCTGGTTTGCACTGACGATCGCTACCTGAAGGCCGAGGGTCTGTCGCTGGCAATTGTCAAGGGCTGCGTACCCGTGGATGGCGATACCTACGACCTGCCGGCCATCATCGAGACGGCGGAGACCCGCAGGCGCGTTCACGGCCTGACGCCACTATCGTATGGGCACCGCGTGAAGTTTGGCAACGACCCGGCGAAGCACCGCGACCTCTCGGCGGTCACGCATGTGGCCAGGGACAAGGGCATCCCTCCGTTCCTGATCCTTCACGTCGCCGATCATCCCGATACGAGTGCGCAAGCACAGCGGCTGGGAAACGTTCTGAGAGATGCGGGCGTTGCCGCGACCGTCTTCGGTGCCGGGAACACCTATCATGACAAGCTCAATGAAGATCTTGGCCTGTCCGATGATCCGGCCACGAAAGCGTTGGTCGAGTTTCTCGGCCAGGCTCTGAAGAAGTGAAAGGTTGCCGCTCTATCATCTCAATCGGCTCCACCACGTTGCTGGAATCGGGAGATCCCGTCGATGATTCTCACCACGTTGGCGTTCGCCATGGCTGCGGTTGGACAAGGCTCTTCCGACTGGTACGAGCCATTCCCGGCACACAAGATTGTCGGCAATGTTTACTACGTCGGTTCCAAGGATCTGGCCAGCTTTCTGATCACCACTTCCGATGGCCATATACTTATCAATAGCGGCTTTGTCCGGACGGTTCCCTTTATCCAAAAATCGGTCGAGTCGCTTGGCTTCAAGATGGGCGATGTCAAGATTCTGCTGGCGAGCCATGCTCACTCGGACCACGTTGCAGGCCATGCAATGCTGCAAAAGCTGACCGGCGCCAAGGTCTACGTCATGCGCGGCGACGATCTGGTCGTTGCTTCGGGCGGGAAGGGTCAGTACCTGTACACGACCAGCCGCTGGGAACCGTGCAAGGTTGACCGCGTCCTGGAAGATCGCGACGAGGTCAAACTTGGAGGCGTCACGCTTGTCGCTCGACTGACGCCCGGCCACACGCGAGGCTGCACCACGTGGACCTGGCGTGTCGAAGACGGCGGCAAGAACTATGATGTCGTGGTCATTGGCAGTCCCAACGTCAACCCCGGGTTTCAACTTGTGAACAACAAAGATTACCCTGAAATTGCCGACGATTTCTCCAGGACCTTCGAGGTTCTCAAGAGCTTACCCTGCGACGTGTTTCTCGGCGTGCACGGCGGCTATTACGGCATGGTCGAGCGGTACGACTTGCTGAAAAAGGGACAGTCAAACGCCTTCGTGAATCCCGAAGGCTACAAGAACTACGTCGCGCAAAAGGAGCGGGCCTTCCGCAAGATCCTGACCGAGCAGCAGGGCAAAGTGGAATAGGCCAGCGCGCGACGGTCGGTTTGATGGAAGTCTCACCGACCGAAGCGCGCTCGCTTTTTTGCCCGCAAAGACGCTCGTGATTTCTATTTCTTCCGGACGAGCTTCGTCCCACAGCACATTTCTTTCGAGGGCGCGCCGTTTTCCCAGCCGGTGCCTTTCACTTCGATGTGGTCGTCGTCGACGAAGGTGAGGGTCACCTCGTGCATGTGTTTGTCTTTGTACGGGTCAAGGTTGCCGCCGCCGGTGAACTGGAAGACGATCTGATTCGCCGGGGATTTCGGGTCGGCCTTCATGCATGGCTGGTTACCAAGCACGCAGTAATGGGTCATGATCAAGTCCGGTCCGCTGGCCGTGTAGATCGAGACCATTTCGTGGGGCTGGCCAGGGAACTCCGTCTCATGAACCGCGCTACCGCCAGCGGTCACCTTGATGACTGACGCAACCTGGTCGGTCGGCTTGCCGTCCTTGTCGGCGACCAGCCAGGTTCCAACCAATTTTTTCATCTTCTCCAGGCCCGCATTGGTGGGTGGAGGCGGCAGCTTCGCGCCGGGCTGGTCGTCGCCAAAGCTTGCCAGCGAAAGGGTCAGGAGCAGCCCGCACACTACGGATGGTCGCACCATTTTCATTCCTCCTCGAAGAGACGTCGCTTTTACGCTGCTGTAGGCCGAAGATCTCACGCCGCTCTAAGGTCGAACGACGATCGCCCGATTCGACAGGAAAACGAGATTCTTTTGATTTCCTGTAAGTGGTCTGACCTAAAGGACGAACAGACAAGGCCGCCAGTACGCCTGGCCGTCTTTCGTCATGTGCGTCAGATTGCGTGGCGCGGGCACCTTCTGGGGGTGGATCGTCCGCGATGGGTAAGTTGCAACGCGACACCGCCTTGATTAGTTTGTGACCATGGCGCACTCCACCGCGCAACCGATCCAGGACAATGCCGACAATCCGCAACGCGTTAACAGGCGATCGAGGACTCATCATGACCGCACCTTCGCCGCGTCGTCTCGTTTTCATCGTCGCCATCTTGACGTCGATCTCCGGGCCGGTCCTGGCGAAGGAGAAAATCGTCGCCTACGTTCCCAACTGGGTCGACCTGAAGACATTCGCCGAGACAATCGATTACGCCAAACTCACGCATATCAACATTGCATTCGAGAACCCGATCAACGATCGCGGCGATCTTTCGTTCCATCAGAATAATGAGATCCTCATCGCGAAGGCCCACGCGAAAAACGTGAAAATCCTGGTCTCGATCGGCGGCGGCTCGGCGTCCGGCGACAAGGCGCTCCAGGCACGTTATTTCGACCTGCTGTCCGCGTCCAATCGCGCCGGCTTCGCGGCGAAGCTCGCCAGTTACGTCGCCGATCACCGGTTCGATGGACTGGACGTGGATATCGAAGGGCCGTCGATCAACAAGGATTACGGAGCATTCATCGACGAGCTGGCGGCCGCCATGAAGCCCAGGGGCCAGTTGCTGACGGCTGCCTTGTCACAGGGGTATGGCGGGAAGAACGTGCCCGATTCCGTCTTCCAGCACTTCGATTTCGTGAGCGTGATGGCTTACGATGGGGCGGGCTCGTGGGATCCCAACGCGCCCGGTCAGCACTCTTCGATGGAGTTCGCGAAACGAAACGTCGACTACTGGTTGAAGAGGGGGCTTCCCGCATCGAAGACCGTGCTTGGCGTCCCGTTCTACGGTTACGGTTTCGGCAAAGCGTTTCGCAAGAGCCCCTATGCGTACTCGGAGATCCTTGCGGCACATCCCGAGGCCGCGCGGCTGGATCAGGTCGGCGAGACGATCTGGTACAACGGCGTGCCCACGATTGAGGCCAAGACAAACTATGCCATGGATCACAAGCTCGCCGGGATCATGATCTGGTCCCTTGACAACGATGTCAAAGGCGAACATTCGCTGCTCGACGCGATCGCCCGAGTTTACCGATCGCGGAGCACCCAAAAGCCGCCCGCGCCCAAAGTCGATCGCGTTGGTTTTCCCAAGAACTATGCGAAGACGTTTGCAGTTCTCCGCACCGTCGAGCGGCCCGAAAAGCAACAGGTCGTCACTGTTTACGGCAATGAGTGGGCCGCCTCGGTACGCCGCTTCGAAGACCTCCCTTATCCTTACGGCTCGGTCATCGTGATGGAAACCGCCGGCGCCATCAAGGACAAACAAGGCAAACCGCGCGTCGACGCCAAGGGGCAGTTACGCAAAGGAGGCGTCGCTGGCCTTCACGTCATGCGACGTGAGAAGGGTTTCGGCGAGGCTTACGGCGACAACAGGACTGGCGAATGGGAATACGTCGAGTACCGCGCCGACGGCACTTACCTCACTCCGCCGAACAAGTCGCATGCGTGCGCCGAGTGTCACGTGAAGGCCGGCCGTGATCGCGATTTCGTCTACAGGGGACGGTTGCCCGAAATGGCCACGAAGTGACTTTAGTGTTCATCCAACCAGGCATTTGGCCGCCGCACGGTCTCCGTCGTGGGTCAGTGAGCGAAAAAGCCTACCTGGCTCTTTGCTCGCATACGAATCCGATCACACCGCCGATGAGCAGACCCGGGATTCCTCCCACGAACAGACCGACAGTGGAACTGATAGTTCCCCACGAGGCGATCTTGCTCCCCGCATACGAGCCAATGAGCGCTCCGATCAGGAACCCGTTGAGCAGACCCAGCGGTACGTACCATCGTGCGACGTCGAGCTCTCTCGCGTGGGATTTCCGACCTTTCAAAGAGCGTGATCGGGAAGTTGTCTCTTCTCCTTGGGGCTGCTGATTGGTTGAGCCAGCCTTTTGACCCCGTGGCTTCCTCCTGCTCAAGCGTGCTCTCCTTTCCAGGTTTGCCGGCAGCCATGCCCGCCTCCCGCGGTTGGGCAAGAGTTCCATCGCCTCGTTATGGTTGTCATCGGCTCGCACGCGATTGCGGGCAAAGCTGGGTTTCCCGGCTCGACATCTTCATCATACTTGAGCTGGCGAAGAATCACCTTGATTATTCGGGAAGAGCCATGGGTGTGCCGGCCAGAACCACGAAGCAGCACCGCGGGTGAGCCGGGACATCAACGTGCGTTCGCAAGATCCAGGAAGACGATACTCGACGGATTGCCGACGGCGGCGTAGTGGCCGGTGAAGCTCAGCCCGCCCGTTTTGCGATCGACCTGGAAGATGGCGATGCTGTCGGCCCGCTGATTGCAACAATAAAGGAAATTGCCCGTGGGGTCGAAGTTGAAGCTTCGCGGATAGTCTCCGCGTGTCCATTCCTCACCGACGAAGGCCAGCGTGCCGTCCGGACCGATGGAGAAGATGCCGATGCTGTCGTGCAGCCGGTTGCCGGCATAGAGAAATCGGCCATCGGCCGACACCAGGATCTCGGAGCAAAAGTTGCTGCCGGCAAAACCGGGTGGCAGCGTGGATATCGTCTGCCGGGCGGTCAACCTCCCAGTCCCGGCTTCGTAGTCGAACAGGACGATGGTCGAGCCTTCCTCTTGGATGGAGTAGAACCAACGACCATTGGGGTGAAAGGAGAAATGGCGGGGCCCGTCGCCAGGCGGCAGAGAGACCGTCGGCGAGTCCGCCGGGGTCAATGCACCCTTTTCTTCCTCGAACTTCCACACGAAGATCGTGTCCAGGCCCAGATCGACGTGCAGCACGAACCGTCCCGAGGGATCGGCTTGGATCATATGAGCGTGTGTTCGATCATGCCCACTGACGGCGAAGCCGCCTGGCGGCGCGCTTTGTGCCCGGGTGGGGCCCAGCTTGCCGGCATCGGTCTTGATGTCGGTGGCAGCGCCGAGCCGACCGTCGGCAAGTATCGGCAGCACTGCCGCCGTCCCTCCGAAGTAGTTAGCGACCAGCAAGAAGCGGCCCGACGGATGAACGCTCACGTAGGTCGGACCGGCGCCCCCGGAACCGACGGTGTTGAGCAACGTGAGCTGCCCATCGGCTCGATCGATGCCGTAGGCGCTGACGGAGCCCTCCTTCTTGTCGCCCACCCGATCGGTTTCATTGGCGGAATAAAGGCGCGTTCCCGTGGCATTCAAAGCCAGGCAACTCGGGCTGGTGCCCAGCTCGAACACGCCGGCGGGCGTCATCGCCCCGGTGTCGCGGTTGACCCGAAAGCGGTGAATGCCGCGTCCATTGCCGGGCGGCAGATCGACCTGGGTCGGCAACACATCACGCAGCGGCGCGCTGAAGGTTCCCACATAAGCGACAAGCGGCTCGGCCGTCGCTTTCGGCTGTGCCCTGAGCCATTGGTCTCTGAGGAAGGTTGTTCCCGCCAGGGCGACGGATGCCTTGAAAAACGATCGTCGAGACTTTTCCCTTGAAATCATGATAAGACCGGCCTGTCTGGTTGATCGGATGCTGAGATCTCTGGTTGGAACCGCCGTGGAACGGCAATGTCGCCTGGCCGGGCCAGGCGTACGTCGACATCGCTCGCGAATGATTCTATCGCGTCCGCTCGTCTGTTCCATGCACCGATGTGGCGAACCGGATAATGTTCACCAGGAACACGAGCCTTTAGCTTGCTTGCGTCACCCCTCAGCGCGATTTAGAGTGCAAGGCAAGAGCCCGCGTCGAGTGCGGGCGACGCCGACGAACGAGGGCCAAGCCATGGGGTCGATGCAGCTATCTCGATTCTTCCTTACTGTTCTTCTGTCAACTTTGGTCGCCCCCGCGTGCCGGGGTGGGGGCGTGCCTCCTGAGTCCGTGTTGCGCGATCCTGCGGACGCTGGATCGGGCGACAAATCCACGGACCGTCGCGTGTATTCGCACCGGCTCGAACCGAGTGAGCATCCCGATTACGACCGGCGGGCCGTCAAGCCGCCGACCTGGGAGACGTTCGGCAACCGGACCCATTTCACCTGCCTCCGCGGTTTCGCCATCAACAACGACCGGATCGAAGGTTACAACAAGGAGCTGGATCGGTTCACGCGGACTCATGAGCTCGGCAGCTTCATCTGGCCGTCTTACCCGATCCTGTTTGCCAAGAACCTGGGTGACCTGGCCGACGAGATCAAGCGGCGCGACCTCTTCCTCTTCGATGTCTGGGGCTACGTGCCGGGCTCGGGTCCCGGCGGTTACTGGCAGCAGTTCAAGGTTCCACAGGAAGCGCTCACTCTCCTATCCAACCGTCTCGGCGACCGCTGGCTGGGGACCGACATCGGCGAGCAGGATGGTCGCTACATTGGTGGATATGCCAATCAGATGACCCCGGCGTCGGCCAGCCGGTTCGACCAGTATCTCAACTTCCAGCGCCATTTCGAGCGCATGAGCGACGACCTGGGTCATCGCCACGCCACGCTCGTGTCCTTGAATTTTGGGCACTACCTTCTGAAGGAAGGCACTTACACCCTCATCGGTGCCGAGACGGCGCAGGCACTTCCCAACAGCCAGGTGTATTACGCCTTCATACGAGGGGCAGGAAAGCAGTACGGCGTGCCCTGGTTCGGCAACGCCTCGGTTTACAACCGTTGGGGATACAAGTCTTACGATTCGGCCGGGGGGAGCGGCGGCGATTCCCACGGGCCCACCAAGGGAACCAGTCTAAGCCTCTTGAAGCGCTTGCTTTACAGCCATCTCCTTTACAACGGCGTGGCTGTAGGGTTCGAAAACGGCTGGTTCGCCGGAGAGAAGCTTTCTCCCATTGGCCGCATTCAGCAATCCGCTCTGCGCTGGGTGCGGCAAAACGGCTCACCCGGAGTGATGCACACGCCGGTCGCTCTTCTCCTCGACTTCGAAGCCGGCTGGACGTTCCCGAGGCATCTTTACACGGAACAGGTCTATCGCGTATGGGGCAACCTGCCTTACGGTCCGGGAGACTATCTCACCGATGCCGTACTCGACATGCTCTACCCGGGCTATGCCGATTCATCGTTCTTCCATGACGAGTCAGGTTTCATCACGCCCACGCCGTACGGCGACATCGCCGATTGCCTCCTGAGCGACGCCCCGCTCTGGCTGCTGGAACGGTACCCGGTCATTGTGACTGCTGGAGAGCTGAGCGGAGGGCGAGAGATTCGCGACAAGCTTCAGGCCTACGTCGAGGCAGGCGGCCACCTGGTGATCACCGAGAGCAACCTGAAGACCTTGCCAGGGGGCCTGGCCGACAAGACCACCGCCAGTATGATTTCGCCGACAACGTGCGGTAAGGGGTCAATCACGCTTCTCCCCGGGGCGTTCGGGCTGGAGGCGAACTCGGTGGGCCGCGGCCAGCTTCGCTCCAATGTTGACCGCGCGCTTCCTCGCCCGTATCGCCTGCGGCCCGAAGTCCGCGCGGCGATCGACGAAGTCTTCCGGCGGCAACAGCTCTTCGAAGTTCCCGGTGCGAGCCTGAGTGTCATCACCTGCCGCAAGGGGCCTGGCTCTTACACTCTGGGGATCGCCAACAACTCATGGCAGGAGCAGCCGCTGGCGATCAACTCGCTCATCGGCCCGATCGAATCACTCCGCGAGTTGCCTCTCGATGCGTCCGAGCGAGACGCCGAGGGCTTCCTCCCCGAAGGTGTTACTGCCTGGCCGCCTGGCCGCAACACGGCGACGACGATCGCGGGCGGTGACATTCGCGTCTACGACGTGCGGGTCAAGGAGAGAGCGGTTGTGGAGATTCCCCACACGGTGCCGCCAAAGCGGCCGAACCGGCGCGCCCTTGTGCTGCGCGGCTCACGTCCCATCAAGGAAGAGATCCTGGCCCGGCCAACCTTCTTCGAGCACTTCGACAGTGTTGTGATCAACTGGCGCAACCTTCACGACCGCGATCGCGCCGGCCTTCAACCGGAGGCGGGTTGGATTCATCGTCAAGGGCTGAGGGTGCTTGTCGACCTGAGCTCCGGCATCAACCTCTATCCGACCCTCCGGCTGATCGACAACGACCCGGAGGATTATGCTCACAGTATGGCCGTCATCAACGATGTCTTCGACAAGGCTCGGATCCTCGGAGCGGGTGATGTGATTCTGAGCTTGCACAGGTACCCCGAGAACAACTTCACGAGCGATCAGACGCAGGCGGCGTTCGTGGCCACGCTGAAATCTCTCTGCGCAGGCGCCGCGGAACGTGGTATCACGTTGCATCTGCGAACGGCCATCGCCAGGCCTCCCTGGAATTTCGGAGAGATGAAAACGATCCTGGACCAGGTGGGCGCGAAAAACCTGAAAATCGCCGCAAGCACGGCCGTCCTCGAGCGCGAGCGAATACCTCTCGACTCGGTCCGTACTCTCAAAGACAAGCTCGGGCTGTGGCTTGTCGCGGGCTTCGGCGACGATGTCGCCGGAAGCTTCTGGAATGCCCATGTGCCGCTGCATCGCGTGACCAGTGCCGCCACCATCGCCCGCTGGATTTCGCTGGCTCCGGACATTCCGATTGTGAGTGACGCGGTGCTCGCCAACCCGGATGCCGAATACCTCGAATCCAGGGCTCTGGACCGTCTGGAGGCTGCGGGAGCAGATACGCGATGATTTTTGTCCGGCTTCGCAGCCAGTATTCAGGATCTCGCTGGCGACTTGCGCCGCTCTCACTCATCAGGTAGCGATTGGAGCAGCGGGCGGATTGCCGACCAAAGCTGTTCCTTGATCTGGACCGCGGGCGGGTTCGCAAGTCGTTCGGGTACCTGGCCACGTGCCTCCTCCGAGGCGAGGACGCCAATGCTGAGTTCTCCGTCGGTGTAATACCGGTCGCCTCCGCCGTTCCTTCCCAGCAAAGTGGCCCCGATTCCGGTGACCTGGTAAAGCTCGGTGAGCCAGCCGTCCTTGCGAAGATCGGCGATGAGCCCATCGCGCTCGGCATCGATGTCCGGCGCGACGTGGTGCGTGATCTGACCCGTGCGGTGGCTCAGTCCGACGCTCCGGTCAAACGTAACCGCACCAATCCACAACGGCAGTTCGCCCTGTCCCAGGTCCTTCGATTTCCAGAATCGCACATGGTGCCGACGACGGGCACTTTTGCCCAGCGGCTTCTCGAAGGCGAGATCTTGCTTCCGCCCGAAGACAAACAAGCTGCTCACCGGCGCATCGGTGTAAGGACGGCCGCGGATGACGCTGCCGGCGATGCGGAGGCTCGACTTCCAGGTAACCGGGTCGGCGGCGTCCCAGCCGGAATCGATCATCGCCTGAACCACGTCGTCCTCGGTCCCGATCAGGGCGACGTTCAGCGGGTCACCGGGGATGCCCTGCGAGGTCAACGAAATCTTGGGCGCATTTTCCAGTGCGGGAAGGTGTTCGTAGTGCTTCCAGAGAGCCGGCAGAAACAGGTAAGCCGACAAGAGCCAGAGAACGATGACCGCGACCAAACACTCGAGTGCCCAGGTCAGAATCTGCCGTCGTCTGAAAGTCTGCTTCGTGGCTTTGACTGGTAACACAAAGAACCTCAACATCCCGCTGCCTCTGTTCGAGAGTCCGCACCACATCCACAAAGTAGCACGCTGTCAACACGCAGCCCATACGACGGAATCGGCTCGAAAGCATTGCTTGACCACGAAGTTCCGTTTTACGTTTTTCTATGCGACTACATCTTAATCAAGCAGCCTCTCGATCGATCGGCGCTTTACTAGGTTGCATTTCAGGTTTTGTTTGGCAAAATAGATCCTGGAGCTTGATTTCTTCAGACCTCCTTTGCAGGGAGCGACGACCAGCCATCAAGGATGTGACCGATCGGAGTGAATTCCTGTGGCTCAATACGATGCGGTAGCCCGATGCCAGGTCGGAGTGAGTAATGTCCTGGGACTCCACCTGAGAGCGGCCGATAAGGTTGTGAAGCTTGCCAGCACGTTTCAGTCCGAAATCCGGGTTCAGTGCAAGGGTGTGATCGCCAACGCGAGGAGCATCCTCGACCTTCTGAGCCTTGCCGCGGAGTGCGGTACGATGCTGGCTCTCGAGGCGCAGGGCTGCGACGCCGAGAATGCGGTTGCCGCCCTGGCTGATCTGATCTCTGCCCAGGCTCAGGATTCGCACGACGAAGGCAAGGCTCCGTCGGCACCGCAGCCGACGCCTGCTCCCGAGACAAACAGCTCACCAGCATCGGCCGATCGATCGGGCACACGTCTTTCCCGCAAAGTCGATCCGCGCTGGGAATCCTCAAGGCGATTGCCGACTTCCAGGCCGGGACTGGAAGGCCGGGGTGTGAAACAGGGTCAGCGAAATCGGTGGTAGCCAGGGACACAGGCGATCAGGAGTTTCTACCTCGTCCGCGAGTCATCGGGACATCCGCGGTGGCTCGCCCGGATGAGCTACATCCCGGTCGTACCATTTCTCATTGAGAGTGCAGAGTTCCTTCCCTCCGCATCCGCACCGGATTCCTTTCAAATTGAGCGGATGTCTCGGCGACGATGGATTTCTTAAGCTCGAGGGTCGTAAGCCCTTGAGAAAATCTCGCCAAGTACGTCCTGCCCGTTTTCTCCAGGTCGCTCCGGCAGGTCGTTGAACGCTGCGATTGTAAAGGTCCGTCAAGGTTGTCCTGATTTCCCGTCCCGCCTTCACCGCGGCGTCGCCTCTCTCAACCAGGTTTCATTCACAGGGGCGGCGCCCGCATCGCCACTTGCGGCTGGTTCGGAGTTCATCACCACGCCACATCACACCACGCCGACCTAGAGTTCAATGAGAGCATCCATTGGGTGAGACCCGCAGACGCGGCCAGGAACGGTCCGCGGCTGAACAGGGAATCTGCGCATCAATCGGAGCGACAGGAATGAGCTGCTGTCAAACGAGCGCTCGTGCGAAAACAGCCGCGAGGATCAACTGGTGGAACTGGCTGGTCGGTCTCGCGGTTTTATCCGTGATGCATTACTTCGCCATAGCGGATTACGACGTGGAACCCGGGAATGACCATTGGAACGAGGCAGAAGCAGAGATGTCACACGAGGAACACCAGGGAGCAATTCGCTCCCTCGTCTTCTCGGGCAGCGCCGCCTGGCCTCTTCCGCGTCGAATGAGTTGTGTCTGAAAAACCTGGCAACAGGGCAGGTCCTCCGGCTCCAGGATGCCTCAGCGAGCTTCGGTCAGCCCCCCGCATTCTCGCCGGAAGGCCGCGTGCTGGCCATCGGCAACCGAGGGCATGCGGTACGGCTCTGGGACACGGAGAAAGGGACCGAGCTGGTTCCCCTCGATGTGGGCACGGAAGCGGCGAAGGTCGTTGCTTTCTCGCCGAGCGGGAGGTACCTGGCCGTGGCGAGTGCGGAGACGCCTGAAGTGACACTCTGGGAGTGGCCCAGCAGGCGCAGGCTGGCGGTTTTGCATGAAGCACGGCGGGAGGTCAATGCGCTGGCATTCTCACCGGATGGCACCACGTTGCTGGGAGGCGACGCCGGGGGAGAGATTCATCTCTGGGAAGTTACTACCGGACTCGAGCGTGCGCATCGAAAGGCACACCAGTCCGGGATTTCCTCGCTGGCGGTTTCGCCCGGGAGCCGCGTGTTCGTGACGGCAAGCTATCCGGAAGCGTCGGTCCGGCTTTGGGACATGGCAAGTGGCGAGCCCCGGGGCGGGCTGGCCGAGGACTTGACCGGGGTGACGGGACTGGCGTTCTCGCCCGATGCGACGACTCTGGCCATCTCTCGAGGAAGCGGCGAGGCCTCGCTCTGGGAAGCGGCATCGGGGCGGCGGCTTGGCGCGGTCCGTACCTCGACCGGTGCGCTTTTGTCGATCGCGTTCTCCGGCAATGGTCTGGTCCTGGCGACGGGCGGATTTGACGGCTTCGTTCGCTACTGGGATGTTCCCAGAGTCATTGGAGCGTTCCCCTGACGACCCGGTTTCTGTCGTTTGTCCGGCACAGGCCGACGAGATATGACCTCGTAATTTGACAGAACGGGGCTGTGACCTAGATTCTGAGTGCAAGGCAAGCATCTCCAGACCGTGACCTTGGCGACCTGAGAGGAAACTCTGTTCAGGACCGAGGCCGCACAACCCGGAGAAGACCGCCTTGTTTGCGACCCGCTTCCCGCACCCAGTTCGTGGGGCTGAGAGACGGCTCATGGATGCTCGAGGAATCACACACGTATGCAGTTCTCCCGTGGCCGGCCCGGAGACTCACCCGGGGGCTCAGCCGGCAGCGCCATTGCTGCTCTACCTGATTGTCGTTCGCGGCGGTATTCCGGGGACGATGCTTCGGCTGGGCCAGAAATCAAGCAGTATGGGACGCTCGGCCGACAACACATTCCAGGTACACGACAACACGGTCTCGAGGCGGCACGCCGTGATCACGATCGACGCGGCGGGCACGGCCTGGCTGATGGACCTGGGCAGCACCAACGGCACCTTCGTCAACGGCCGACGCATCCTCATGCATACGCCGGTCCCGATCGGCGACGGCTCGCGGATTCAGCTTGGCTCGGCAACTCTTCTCAAGTATCTGAAGCTCGACCCGTGCGAAGAGGGTTTCCAGCGCGAGCTCTACGAGCGGTCGGTCCGTGACAATCTCACCGGATTATTCAATCGAGGGTACTTCCTCAGCCAGATCGGCCCGCTCGCCGAGCTCATCGCGATGCGCGAGCTGGGCCTGGCCATGATTCTCGTGGATATCGATCACTTCAAGCGGGTCAATGATACTCACGGCCATCATGTTGGCGACCTGATCTTGCGCGAAGTGGCCGAGGTCCTGCGGGAATCAGCCCGCGGTGACGACCTGGTGGCTCGCTACGGCGGGGAAGAGTTCATCCTGGCGCTACCAAGCTGCTCTCAGGAACAAGCCATCGAACGCGCAGAACGGATCCGTACACGCCTGTCAAGCCGTCTTGTGGAGGCGTCGGAAGGTCGAGTCGGCGTGACCGCGAGTCTTGGGTTGGCGTTTGCCCCGGCGGGCCGGGGTCGCGATGTCGCCACGCTCATCACGGCGGCCGACAAGGCGCTTTACGAGGCAAAACGAAGCGGCCGTGACCGGGTGATCGCCGCGACGTCGTTGGCCGCGGAATTCAGCCACAAGACCGAGTCCGCCGACGCGTTCGTGCTCCTCTAGTCACGACTGGCCAGCGCATGGCGGCGGCCACTCGCAACGGGTTGTCTGGCTGGTTATGATCGAGCCGATCGCCTTACCGGGGCGACTTGAACCCGATCGAGCACGATAGCCAGGAACCACGCCATGTCGCAGCCTTCGCCGACTTCCGGACCTGTTCTTCCTCCCTTGAGCCTGGGTGTGTGTAGCTGGAGTCTCCAGGTCCGCAGTGTCGCCGAGCTCAGTCGGCTGCTCGACGGACTGGGCATCAACGTGGCACAGATTGCCTGCGGCGACCCGCACCACGCAAGCTGGGACGAGGGTGACGCATTTCCCGAAGCCGTGCGCAAGTCGGGCATCGTCATGACGGGCGCCATGCTCGGCTTCCCGGGCGAGGACTACACCACCCCGCAGACGATCAAGGAGACGGGCGGCTTTGGTAATCCCGCAACGCGGCCCGAGCGGCTAAAACGGCTCGAGTGGGGCCTCGAGCGGACCAGGGCGCTCGGCCTTTCCGACCTGACCCTGCACGCCGGATTCCTTCCCGAGCCTGGCGATCCCGACCGATCGGCCATGCTCGACACGCTCGCCGAGGCCGGGGATCTTGCCCGCAAGTGTGGCGTGACCCTGGCTTTTGAAACCGGTCAGGAGACCGCCGAGTTGCTGCATTCCACGCTGGCGGAATTGCGGGCGTCCCATCTCAAGATCAACTTCGACCCCGCAAACATGCTGCTTTACGACATGGGCGACCCGATCAAGGCCGTCGAGCTGCTCGCTCCAAACATTCGTTCAGTTCATGTGAAGGATGCCCGCCGCCCCCGGACGCACGGTCAGTGGGGAGAAGAAGTGCCGCTGGGCGAGGGCGAGGTCGACATCAGACGGTTCCTCAGGACCTTGAAGGCGATCGGCTACCAGGGGCCGCTCGTCGTCGAACGGGAAGTGGGCGATCAAGCCGGCCGCCTCCGCGACGTGGCCCGTGGGCTCGACTTCTTGCGCCAGTGCCTGGCCGAGTGAGGCACCGGTACGAAACGAGACGGAGCAGGCGAAACGCCTGCTCCGGATGTCATTTTCAAAGATTGCAGCGAGGAGCCTCTCGGTCAGCTCACCACGCTATCGACCACCTGCGCGAGCTCGCGGCCGGCTTCGGTGAGGGCGTAGAAATTATGTTTGCCCGACCGCCGGGGCTCGATAAGCCGGCCGTGCCGCAAGAGCGCGAGGTGATGGCTCACGGCAGGCTGGCTCTGGGTGCCGAGATCGGAACAAAGTTCGGAGACATTTCGCTCTTTTTCACTCAGAAGCATGAGCACCTGCAGGCGCGTCGGATCCGACACCTGCTTGAGCAGTTCAGCGACCCGGCGAATCTCCGCCAGGGAGCGGCCCGTCGTGGCTGACTTGGCCGAACGGCTCGACGACTTCGTTGTTGACGCTGCCATGGTTTCCCTCAACCGTTAATGCACCAGGGAGTTACGTGAATCGCGACCGCGTCGATCGAATCACGGCATCGGTAGTTATGAATCGCTAGAGGTCATGATAGGATTATCCGTAGATCCAGTCAAGCCCTTCTGTATCTTTCATGCGATTGATTTTCAGGATAAACGACGTTCTTGAAATGCCGATGCGTTTGCCCTGTTTCGCCGGCGGCCGCCGTTGGATTGACATCAAACAAAATAGTGACTAATTAACCATTTCAGCGCCCGACGGTACACAAACTCCGCCCCCGTCCCGTTCCGCCGCGCTCTTGCTCTAGCCGTTATCTGAACGTATGATGAGATCACGCCAGGAGCGCAGGCGCTTGTGTAGTTGTCCTGAGCGTCAGGGACGGATTTCGAGAGAGTTTCCGACGAAGGTTGTTGAAGCGATGGCCGGGGCCACAACTGCCAGCATGACGCGAGGGACGGCTGCCCGCGAAGCCGCTTTTCAGCAATGCATCCATCCTTCGTGCGCTTCTACCTTCTCGATTGATGAGGCGCATTTCTCCTGTCCCGCCTGTGGCGACGTGCTTGACGTGGTCTATGACTGGGCCCGTCTGCCCGTTCCCGGCAGCCTCTCCGAATTTGAGGCTCGGTGGGCCCGGCGGCTCGATCCGCTCAACCTTTCCGGCGTCTGGAGATTTCGCGATCTCTTGCCGTTTGCCCCTCCGGACAAGGTGGTCACCATCGGCGAGGGGCAAACCCTGCTTCAGAAGGCTGACAAGGTCGGCCAGTTCGTCGGAATGGATGCGGGTAATCTGTTGCTTCAATATGAAGGGCTGAACCCCTCGGGAAGCTTCAAGGATAACGGGATGACCGCCGCATTCACCCATGCTCGCATGGTGGGTGCCAAGCGGGTGGCCTGTGCAAGCACGGGTAACACCTCGGCAGCCCTCGCCGTTTATTGCTCGGCGACCGACTTCGGGTTCCGGGCCATCATTTTTATTGGTTCCGGAAAGATTGCTTATGGGAAACTGGCCCAGTGCTTGACCATGGCGCCCTGACCATCCAGATCAAGGGCGACTTTGATGATGCGATGTTGCGCGTTCGCCAGGTGTCGGATCGTCTGGGCATCTACTTGATGAACTCGGTGAATCCGTTTCGCCTGGAAGGGCAGAAAACGATCATGTACCGGGTGCTGGAGGCCCTGGGCTGGGAGGTTCCCGACTGGATCGTGGTACCCGGAGGGAACTTGGGGAATTCGAGTGCCTTCGGAAAGGCCTTCATCGAGCTCTTCCACCTGGGATTGATCTCGCGCGTGCCGCGGCTGGCGGTGATCAACGCGGCTGGAGCCCGTACTCTCGAAGAGTTGTTTGCTCACCGCGGGGTCGCCTGGTGCAGCGGCTTGCCCGAGATGGACAAGATCTCGGGTTACTACAGCGAGCTGGACACGGAGTGCTCAAAGCTTCAACCATTGCGTCGGCCATCGAGATCAACCGGCCGGTGAACTTAAAAAAGTGCTTGCGGGCTCTCGATTTTTGCGGTGGCGTGGTGCGACAGGTCAGCGATCAGGAGATCATGGACGCCAAGGCTCGGGTTGGGGCCGGCGGCCTGGGTTGCGAGCCTGCCAGCGCGGCGAGCGTTGCGGGAGCCAGGCGTCTGCGTGAGGAAGGCATCATCGCACCCTCTGATCGAGTGGTCTGCATCCTCACGGGCCACCAGCTCAAAGATCCGACCGCGACCGTGGCTTATCACGGGACCGACCAGGAAAACTTCGAGAAGGTTCTGGGTAGCCGCGGAGTCCGCCGCGCCGGGTTTGCCAATCGGCCGGTGATTGTGGCGAACGATCTGGACGACATCATCCGTACGATTGCCCTCTACTCGGAGCAAGAGACCTCGCCTGCGCCTGGCTAAATCACGGAGCCGCTGACGAAGACAGATAGAAAGGACGATCGGTTGGGCCAGAAGACACTGACTTTGGGACTGCACGGGGCCTCAGGCCGGATGGGCTTGCGGCTGGTACAACTGATCGCCGAGGACCCTCGCGTCCGGCTGGGCTGGGCCATCGAGCGGCCCGAGCATTCCCGCCGGGGCGACGACGTGGGAATGCTTGCCGGGATCAATCCCCTCGGCGTGAAGCTGGCCACGCTTGACGACAAGATGCCAGAGGTTGACGCCATGATCGACTTTTCCCATCCGCAGGCCACGCTCGATCTCTCCGGCCTGTGTCGCGATCTGGGCATCCCCCTGGTTGTGGGGACGACCGGCTTCAACCCCGACCAGCACCTCTGGCTGGATCAGGCCGCGGCCGAAATTCCGCTCCTCGTCTCTCCCAACATGAGCCGGGCGGTCAACCTGCTGATGCGGCTGGTAGACGAGGCGGCCAGAGCGCTGGGACGGGAGGCCGACATCGAGATTGTCGAGCGGCATCACCGGCTCAAGAAAGATGCACCGAGCGGCACGGCGCTGCGGCTGGCCGAGATCGCCGCCGAGGCCGCGGGCATCACCCGGTTTGTGCACGGCCGCGAGGGCCCGGTGGGTCAGCGCCCGCATGATGAGATCGGCGTTCACGCCGTGCGAACCGGCGACAACCCTGGCGAGCACACGGTCATCTTCGGGCTGATGGGCGAATCACTCGAGCTCAGTCACCGCGCACTCACCCGTGACGGCTTTGCCCGGGGCGCCATCGACGCCGCGGTCTTCCTTGCAGGAAAGCCGGCCGGACTATACTCGATGGAGGATGTCCTCGGTTAACAGGAGCTATTGCGACATTCAACTGCCCGCGCCGTCAAGGCGGACAGCTCGACCGGCACTCGGACTGATCATTCCAGGGGTGAAGTTGTTCATGGCTCGTTGCGAACGAGGATATCTGTGCGCGGTTTGCGGTGAACCCGTTGAGGAACTGTTCGAGTCTGACCTTTATCTTCGCTACGTTCTTGGCGAGGTCGATCCGGAGCGTCTGCACAAGCTGCCGGAGCGGCACATCCGATGCAACCCCGCGCTGGCCCAGTTCGTCGTGGTCCCTGGCTGGACTCCGCTGTCGATCGAAGGGCCGTTCGCAAAATGCGAACTCGATCCCGAGTTTGTCGCCCGCGAAGAGGCGCGGGTCACACGGGGATACTTGCGTCTTCAGGAGCTTGGCCGGCTCGGCGTGCCGATCCACGAATATCCGCTGCCCGAATTGAAGCCGTAGAGCACAGCGTTCCCAAGATCGTCAGGCCGACATCCGGTGGCGATTTATCGCGTCGAGGTTTGTTCATGAGCTCAGGATCATCACCCCAACCACTGGACCGGGAAAAGACTCCACGCGGCGAGACCGTAAGCAAACCCGTCAGCCAACGGGCGATCGCATCCTCTTCCTCGATGATGATCCCGACCGGGCGAGCGCGTTTCTGGGCAGGCATCCCGAGGCCGTATGGGTCCAGACCGCCGTGGAGTGTATCGCCCGGCTTGTCGACCCCTGGGATGAGGTACACCTCGACCATGATCTGGGCGGTGAGATTTACGTCGACTCGAGCCGCGAGGATTGCGGCATGGAGGTCGTCCGCTGGCTTTGCTTGCAGCCGAAAGAGCCGCTACTCGCAACCTGGTTCTTCGTCCACAGCCATAACGCCGATGCGGCCGTCGAGATGGTCCAGAGCCTGCGCCGGCATGGCTACCAGGCGGTTTATCGTCCCTTCGGAATTGATGTTCTGACGTGGTTCACCAGCCCGCCGGAGAACGAGGCCGGCCTGCCGCCCCCAGAACGTATCCCACATCCCCCTGCCCCGACTCCGCCACCGGCCCGGCCTGGCTGGTTGACACGTCAGTTGCGATGGCTTCGTGGAGTTGCCCCGCCGGAAGCTCACGCCGATCCAACCGATTTGCCGGGCGACAAGCCGTCTCGCGAGAATCGCATTCCCTAGCGATGCCAGGCCGCTGCCGGCTTGTGTTCCAGACGACCTGCCTTCTGAGTACGGTTCGTTCTTCCAGGACGGTGACCTACACCTGCAAACTTCGTGCCGGCCGGCGGATCGGTTAGCGTTTGAAGTGGTGTCGCGGCGACCGGAGCAACGAATCAACAAACATGGTTGTCCAACTCCTGTCTGAGGAGCGAGATCAGATGGTTGCAGATGCCCGACATGTCGTCCGCCGCAAGAGGGCACTCACCACCTGTCGGCGGCTCTCCTGGGAAAACCGGGGCGCGGCACAGTGGGTCACTCGGGTTCATGCCATCGGCGGTTACGGAGGACAACCGGTGTGAATCGCAATCCGACACCAGCTTCACCGAGGCGTCGTTCGCCGGTCTGGCTCCAGGGCTGCCCAAGAGCCCGGTGCACGGGCTGGCCACGTCACCGGATCGAGCGAATCCCCGTGGTTGCGGGTTTTAGGATCGCCCCAGCAATCGGTATCATGAGTCGGCGGCTATTGTTTTACGACGTCCTTGGTTTCGCGTCCGAGGTTCATGTCAGGAGGGCCAGATTGAGAACCGTCATTACTGGTGGGGCCGGCTTTATCGGCTCGCATCTCTGCGAGCGCTTTCTCGCCGAGGGTCATGAAGTCATCTGCGTTGACAATCTGCTGACGGGAAGCCGGCGGAACATCAATCACCTGGTCGACAACGCCCGATTTCGGTTCCTCGAGCACAATATCTCCGAGCCAGTCGAGATCGATGGCCCTGTGGATAATATTCTCCATTTTGCCAGCCCCGCCAGCCCGGCCGATTACCTGGCCCATCCGATTCCCACGCTCAAGGTCGGCTCGCTTGGCACACACAATGCGCTTGGCCTGGCCAAGGCGAAGAATTCCCGATTCTTACTCGCCAGCACATCCGAGGTTTACGGCGATCCCGAAGTTCACCCCCAGCGCGAAGATTACTGGGGCAATGTCAATCCAATCGGACCACGGGGCTGCTACGACGAGGCCAAGCGATTCGCCGAGGCCATCACGATGGCCTACCACCGGTTCCACGGCGTGAAGACCCGGATCGTACGGATCTTCAATACCTACGGACCCAGAATGCGGCTTAATGACGGCCGCGTCCTGCCCAACTTCATCAACCAGGCTCTGCACGGCGAGCCGATCACTATCTACGGTAAGGGTGAACAGACGCGCAGCTTCTGCTTCGTGAGCGATCTGGTCGAGGGCATTTATCGCTTGCTCCACGCGGACTATTCCCTGCCGGTCAACATCGGCAACCCGACCGAGATCACCGTGCACCAGCTCGCCGAGGAAATCATCGCGCTGGTCGAGGGGACCAAGAGCAAGATCGTCTACCACGAACTCCCCGAGGACGACCCCAAGCGCCGACGTCCCGACATCACCAAGGCGCAGACGCTGTTGGGCTGGAACCCCACGGTCGACCGTGCTGTCGGTTTCCGAAAGACTCTCGAGTACTTCCGCTCCGTGGTCTGAGTTGGGCATGACCACGTATTGAGAATCAGGCACGCTGAGCCGCGGTCCTCAGGCTGCACCCTCCACACGATTCATTGCCCCTCGCACCCGGCGAAAGAAGTCGGGAGGAGGGGCTTCGAGGGTGGGCAACTGTTTGATGCAGTGGGTTACAGGATGTCGTGTTCTCTCTTCGCAGGCATTGCTCCGCGAAGATCTCGATCACTCCTCGGTGTCGTCAGATTCCTTGAGCGTCTTCAGTTCTTCCAGCAGTTGCTGAAGCTTGAATTCGAGCGC
Source organism: uncultured Planctomycetaceae bacterium (assembly GCA_963797295.1). Lineage (GTDB taxonomy): Bacteria > Planctomycetota > Planctomycetia > Isosphaerales > Isosphaeraceae > Aquisphaera. The sequence goes on along the minus strand of CAWCPP010000038.1, from coordinate 450,476 downwards.
TTTGATGCGCTCGTTGCGGCTGCTCGGCTTCGCGGGCACGGTGCGCTTTCTGACTGCTGATTCGCTCTCCGCGCCTCTCTCTGGACGGCTTCCACTTTCCTGGCCACATCCTTGCCCTTGCGTTCCATCTCCTCGGCATGAGCTTTGATTGCTGATTCGCTCTCCGCGCCTCTCTCTGGACGGCTTCCACTTTCCTGGCCACATCCTTGCCCTTGCGTTCCATCTCCTCGGCATGAGCTTTGATTTTCTTTTCAAAGTCAGACCCAGGACCGAACTTCTGTTTGATGTTCTTCTCGAAGTCGGAGCCAGGGCCAAACTTCTTCTCCATCTCCTTGCCGAGCTTTTCCATCTTCTTGGCAAACTCGGAGTCGTCACCAAACTTCTTTTCCAAATCCTTGCCAAAAGCTTCCATCTTCTTGGCGAACTCGGAGTTTTCGCCAAACTTCTCCTCGATATCGTGAGAGAATTTCTCGGCCCACGCTTCGATCTTCTTGTCGAAATCCGGGCCCAACGCGGCCTCAACATGTTTCTCGATGTCGCCAACTTCCTCGTCGATATCCATATCTCCCTTCGCCGGCTTCGACTTGTGCGGCTTCTTGTCGTCTTTGGCACCCGCCTTGTCCTGAGACTTCTTGGCATCGTGTCGATCGTCGTCGTCCGCGTCGTTGTCGATCGCGTCGTCGTCGCCGTCCTCATCATCGTCCACGTCATCAGCGACAGGTGCCGTGGAAGTCTGCGAGGCGGCGACGGACTTCGTCCGGGCCGCTGCTTCACGCTGAGCAGTTTCTGTCGTGGCGAAGGTCCAGGATGGAACGGCCAGCAGGGCCAGCAGACCGGCGGCCACCATGGCGAGTGGCGCTACACGGCAAGAGTCGTTCTCATGCAGAATCATGTGCAATCTCCTCTCGAAGAAATGGCCCGATCCCGCGACCCCCAAAGCTGGGGAAGGCGATCTTGGCCGGGAAAAGTCGGAACAAATCTGAAACAGAGTCTCGGCGTAGTCGAGCCGGTCATCGGGCAAGGCCCGGACCACCCAGGCGTCGCAGGCGAGCTCGGCTTCGGCGTCGAGTCGGCTACAGGTGAGCCAGTAAAGCGGGTTCCACCACCACAGGAGACCGGCGGCCAGCTCGGTTCGACCGACCCAATGGTCCTCGCGCCTGAGATGAGCCAGTTCGTGGGCAAGAATTCCCCGCCAGCGCGTCGCGTCGATCGACTTGAGCAAATGACCGGGCACGAGAAGCTTGGGGCGGCCGAGGCACCAGAGCATCGGAGTTCCCAGTCCGGAAACCACGAGAAGCTCGGGGACACTGACCTGGAGCCGCTCGCCAAGCCGTTCAGCCTCCTCGACCAGCCAGGTCGGGGCCGGCACCGCATCACGCAGTCGCCGCCGAAAAACCAAGATCCTCAAGCCCTGGATAAGCGTGAGTACCGCGGTTCCGAGAGCCCAGGCTGACAGCACATAGACTTGAATCAAGCTTGACCGGGCTGTGAAGAGGTGAAGAAGCCCGCTCCACGAGGGCCGGCGTAAGTTCGACTCCCTGGTGAAGACCCTCTCAGGTTGAATCGACAAATTGGAAGAATTCGTTTCTTCCGATGCACCCGAGGTCATCGAGACCGGGAGAGTCCTGGTCTGGACCACGGGGTTTATAGCGGGTCCAGGTATGGGGGTCGGGAGTCGCAGGTTGGTCCTCGGCGGCTGGGGCCGTGACAGCCCGAGCTTGAACTTCAGGCCAGAGAGCCGGCGGGGAAGGCAGAACCAAGGGAAATAGGATCCAGGGAGGCATGATCAACTTGACCAGGACAACGAGCCAGAGCAGGTGTCGGGCCGCGGGACTGACGGCAGGCATCCGCGAGCAAATCGCGGCGGCCATGGCCAGTAGTCCCGCAACGAGACTCGTCTCGAAAAACCACCAGAGCATCAGCGGCCTCCTCGCGCGTTTCGAAGGGTCAACAGATGTTTGGTCCGCAACGCTTACGACCTGGGTTTCCTGGATTTTCGCTCTTTCCCCGCCTCGTCGAGCACGCGTCGGAATCGCTCGAGATCCTCCGCCGAGAACCGGTTGCCCTGCACGAGCGCCAGCAGCAACGGGGCAGCCTGGCCGTCGCACAGCTCCTCGGCCGCATCTTTGAGCCGTCGATCGAGTAGCTCTTCCCGGCTGACTGCCGCTTGATAGACGTGCGGTACAACCGAGGAGTCAGAGGTCGCGTAGTGCTTCGACAAGAGCCGCTGGAGCAGGGTGGCCACGGTCGTGTACGCCCATTTTCGTCCTCGACCGGCGAGCGACTCCCTGATCTCGCGGACCGCTCCCGGTCCGTGATCCCAGAGTACCTTGAGCACGTCGCGCTCAGCCTCGCTCAATCCCACCTGGTTTGCCATGCCCGCTCCTCACGCCTGAACGCCCCAGCCATCGTTTCTACAAATTGTAGTAGCAGGTTACTACAGGTTGTAGAAGAAGGCAAGAGGTCATTCGTCCGCAAGCCAAGAAAATTTTGACCCAGTTGAGGGCCTGCGTTCAGAGGCGACAATGCGCGGTCGCGGAGGTAGCATGAAGTCGTTGTTACGCCCCATGTTGGCAAATCACTTCCGGGTCACCGGAGCCGGAACATTCTTCACTGGTTCTCACATCGAGGTGCATTTATGAAAATTATAAGTATACGATTGTTATTGATCGCGCCCTTGCCGTTGTTGTTCCTTTTTTCGACTTGCCTGTTTGCCGCCGGCCTCCGGGAGAACGGCCGTGACAAGGTGTTCGTGGGTTATGTTTACGGTCAGCCTCGCGACATCAACTTCCGGCTCTACACGCACCTCTGCCACGCGTTTCTGGTGGCCGACGGCGATGGAAAGTTGCGGCGGGCGAGAAGTGTCCCGAGTCACGACCTCGTTGACAATGCCCACAAGGCGGGCGTCAAGGTGGTCGTCTCGCTGGGCGGTTGGGGCTGGGACAAGCAATTTGCCGAGATCGTCTCCGTGCCGGAGGCCGAGGAGCGTTACGCGAAGGCCGTGATCGAGCTGGTCGACCAGTTCGACTATGACGGGATCGACCTCGACTGGGAGTATCCGGACACTGAGAAGGAAGTTGTCGGCTTCGAGCGGCTCACGCGGCGGTTTCGCAGGGAGCTGGACGCGATCGGGACCAGGAAAGGCAAGCCGATGTTCGTGACCATGGCCGCTTCCGCCAATCCCGGTACCCTGAAGTGGCTCGGCAAGGATTTTCTGCTGGAGACAATGGATTGGATCAACGTGATGACCTATGACTATACCGGCGAGTGGACCGATTATGCCGGCCACCACTCGCCGCTTTTCGCCTCGTCGCGGCAACCGGGAAAGACCAGGCAATCCACCGAATTGACCATGAAGTTCCTGGTCCACGATCGCGGTCTGCCCGCCAACCGGCTGGCCGTGGGAATACCGCTTTACGGCCGAGGATTTGCCGTTGCCGAACCCTATGCCTCGACCAAGGGCATGCCCCGAACCCGCATGCCCGAGTCGGGCTATAACCGGCTCCATGAGCTTCAAAAACAGCCAGGCTGGACCAGGCGCTGGGATGACGAGACCAAGAACCCCTGGCTGATCTCCCGTGACCGGAAAATGGTCATTGGATACGACGACGCCGAATCCGTGGCTATCAGGACCGAATGGGCCATGAAGCAGGGCTTCCGCGGCGTCTTTTTCTGGCAGGTCGCTGCTGACCGTTTGGCCGACGGAACGAATCCGCTCCAGGAGGCAGCACGCAAGAAGTGGGCGGAAAAGTCACCTTGATCATCAGCGTCGCGATTCTCATTTCCATTCAAAACATGGGCTTCGTCACCCGACGAGCAGCCGAACGGAACCGGTTCAACGAAATCCGCTTCGCTCTTTTCATTTTGTGCCTGGTTTCGTGTAAACTGCAAGCGAACAAATTGAATGCCTTGCCAACGATCTAGGATCGTGGATGGAGGCTCGCGATCATTCAAGATCGAATCGGGTCTTGGCTGATCCAGATTCCTGCAGCGGCCGGAGCTCCGTAAGGACGCAGGGCCGGGCCGATTCTTCGGCCCGAGCCGGTCCAAGCTGAAACTTTGGAAGGGCGTCAAGCCATGCAGAACTTGTTCAGTTGCGCCACCCACCATGCCCATGACGGAAAAACGAAGACGGCGGTCCCCACGACTGGAGCCGCTGGAAGAGCGCGTGCAGCTCAGCACGTTGATCCCCGCCTCGGTCAGCCTGGGAGCGGGGACACCGCTGGCCACAACGGGCACCCAGACACTGCCGCTGTCAATCACCCTGCCGGCAGCACGTGTGTCCAACGAAATTGACATTGCCTTCCTGCTGGATGATACCGGCAGCTTTGACAAGGCGTTTGGCCAGACCGTCAACGCGATCTTTGACAATCTGGTCACAACGCTCCAGACCGTCCTCCCCGATTTCAGTTTTGGCTTCGGCGTGGCGCGATTTGAAGATTACGGTGGCCCCGGCACTGTCTTCTCGCAAGATCTGGTGCAGGCCAGGCCGTTCCTGCTGGATCAGCCAATTGTCACTGCCGCCACGGCCGCCGCCCATGCCACGACGCTTGACGCGCTCATGTCGACGGCTTTTGGCGAGATTGGCCAGGGGAACGGCGGCGATACCCCTGAGCCCGATTTCCAGGCCCTCTACCAGATCGCGACCGGTGCCGGCTTTGACGGCAATGGCAACGGCTCGATGCTCGACAGTGGCCCCGCGGGATCGGTGCAGGCCGCAACAACCCCGGGCGTCAGCGGCGATATTCCGCCGTTCTCGTCCAACACCGCTCTGACCTCGGGTTCGCTGGGCGGGATCGGCTGGAGGCCGGGCGCCGAGCACATCGTCCTTCTGGCCACCGACACCGCCCCGGTCACGGCGTTTCCGAACGGCGCGAACCCGCAAAGCGTGACACTGACAGGTATGAACGGACTGACACTGCCGGCAGCCGATGTGGAGTCTTCAAGCGGTCGCGTCGGGTATGTCAGTACGTCGGTGGGAGCAGTCGGCACAGGGCCGCAGCCCGCCGTGGTTCCGCTGGGCGGGGCGACGGTTCAGGCTGCGCTGACTGCCCTGAACAACCTGGGAATTCAAGTGGTCGGAATGGGCCCGGGTGCTGGTCCGACCACTCTCGGCGGTCCCTCGACGGCCCCCAGCCCGTTCTTCTCCGCACTTGCCGAGTTGACCGGAGCGGTCAACCCGCAAACCGGTCTGCCGCTCGTCTTCAGCACGACGGTCGCCAACGATCAGCTCTCGCAGTCGATGATCGCTTCGATTGAAACTCTGATCGCCAAGAACATGGCTTCGCAAACGAGTTCGGCAGCGGTGAACGTCAGTCTGAACGTGCCGAGCCTTCCTTCGGGCGTGACATTCAGCTCGGCGCCAAGCATCCTTCCTGACCTCAATCCCGGGGCGACGGCCACGTTCGAAGTCACCGTATCGGTCGCATCGGTACCCTACCAGGGCACATTCGATGCCAGCTTCGTGAACGCCGCCAGCGGAGGGAGTCTGGGAACCGTGCCGTTCACCGTCAGCCTTCCCGCCCAGTCACCTTCACCGCCAACCGTCGTGGCGGCCAAGCGCGTGGGCCGTGGCAGCCCGACGTACCTCGTGCTGACCTTCAGCACCGCCATGGACGCAGCGTCGGTGGATAATCCTGCAAATTATGTTTTGACCAACTCCTTGGGCCGTATCGATCCGATTGCGCTGGCTGCGTATAACCCGAGGACCAACTCCGTCACGCTGCGAACCAAGTTGGCACTCAATTTCAACCGATATTACAAGCTGGAGATACACGCCCTGGGAACCTCAGGTGTGCGGAGCGCCGCGGGCGTTGGACTTGACGGATTGAAGACCGGCAAACCGGGCAACGATTACGTGGCAACGGTCTACCGTTTCAGCGTCACGCCGAGACTCCCCTGACCGGCGGTCAAGAAGCTCCAGACCCGCCGGACGCGTTTGCCCGCAGGAGCCAGGCAGGACGGTCGTGAGCCTTGCGGAAGTCGCGATCAAGCCTCTGGCCCTTCGCTGCGCGGAACCTCTTGACCCGGCCATTGCGAACGGCCCTGGCCTTGGTTGGCCTGTCGATCCCGGTTCTGGGCGTGCTGGGACTGTTCAGCCTCTCGAACGGAATTCGCAACCTGCTGGATAGCACGCTCGCCCAGGTCCACGGAATCCTGGTGCTCCGCGAGAACGCCCCCAGTGACATCTTCAGCGATTTGCCGGCGGCATTGGGAGGCTCGCTCCGCAAGATTCCCGGCGTTCGCGTGGTCGCCCCGCAGATCTGGAAGATCGCCCCCGCCATCGAGGGTCGCAGCCTGTTCGCACGGACCGCCGCCGGCTTTCTCTCCCGCCCCGGCGACCAGCCGTTGCAAGGCCTGCTCAACCTGATCCAGGTCGAGGGCAAGGACATTACCGAGCATGCCCGGCTCCGGAGCGATGTCTACCACAGCAAGATGATTCCCGCCGACCAGGGGGGCGGCCGGTTCCTCGACGAGCGCGATCGGTGCCAGCCGCGAATCGTCATCAGCACCAAGCTCGCCAAGGACTTTCCCGGCCGGGAGGGTCATCCCCGCAAGGTCGGCGACGAACTGCGGATCGGCAACCGAGGCTACACGATCGTGGGCCTCTACAGCACCGGCTCGTTACTGCTGGACAACACGATCCTGATGGATATTGACGCGGCCCGTCAGCTATTGCATGTGAACCCCGAGACGGTCTCGTGCTTCCTTGTGGAACCGCAGGATGCTTCCCGGGTCGACGCCGTCGCGGCGGCCATTGAGCGGGCCATCCCTGGCGTCGACGCCCGTACAATGTCCGACTTTCGGGCCGGGGTGGGCAAGGTTCTGGGGACTTTGGATCTGCTGCTCTTCCTGATCATCAGCCTGGCGTTGATCGTTGGCTCGGTTGGCATGCTCAACACGATGCTCATGAGCACAACCGAGCGATTCGCCGAGTTCGGCATCCTCCGGACCAACGGCTGGTCGAGGGGCGACGTCCTCTACCTGGTGCTTGCCGAGAGTATCTGCCTGGGCCTGCTTGCCGGCCTGCTCGGCTGCCTGATGGCCGTGGCCGGGGTGGCCGCGGTCAATCATTTCCTGGAGCACGGTCTGCAACTGGCTTTGACCGGCAAACTCCTGGTCATGGGCCTGGCCCTGGCCGCCGCCCTGGGCACCCTTGGAGGGCTCTACCCCGCCTGGCGAGCCTCTCGCCTGTCGCCGATGGAAACGATTCGACTCGGCTCAAGGTAACCTCTCCCTGGTGATCGAGTTCGATCTCCGATTTTCTGGGGACAAGCCGCCGGCCGTGGAACGTTCCGCGGGATCGGCAAGAAAATGGAGACTGGACACGTCACTGTTCCCGCGGGTAGCTTTTTCTGAGGTGCACCCACCCCGACTCGATCCTTGAGAGGCAGTCCAGTGACCAACTTCGACTACGAGGCGCCAACCTCGCTGGCCCAGGCCACCGCCCTGCTCGAGGGGGCTCGGGGGACGGCGAGGGTGCTGGCGGGTGGCACCGATCTGATCGTCCAGTTGCGGGAGTGGCTTCGTGACGCAGACCTGGTCGTGGACCTCAAGAAGATTCCCGAGCTCATGGAGCTAAGTTATAGCCCGGCCGAGGGGTTGCGGCTGGGTGCGTCGGTTCCCTGCTACCGCATCTACGAGCACCCGGCGATCGCTGCCGCCTACCCGGCCCTGATCGACGCCGCCCGGATCGTGGGCGGCTGGCAAATTCAAAGCCGAGCCAGCGTGGGAGGCAACCTCTGCAACGCGTCGCCCGCGGCTGATACGATCCCCGCACTGATCGCTCTGGGAGCCCGGTGCGTGATTGCCGGCCCGAACGGTCTCCGCGAGGTTCCCGCCGCATCGTTCTGCACCGGGCCGGGCAGGAATGTCCTCCAGAAAGGCGAGATTCTGACGACCATCGACGTGCCGCCGACCATGGCCCTCAGCGGCTCGGCGTACGAACGGTTCATTCCACGCAACGAGATGGACATCGCGGTCGCCGGAGTGGGAGCGTGGGTCAAGCTGAGCGGAGACGGAACCACCATCGAAGAAGCGCGGATCGGCCTGGGAGCAGTCGCCCCGACACCTCTCTTCGCCGCCGAGGCCAGTCGGTGGCTTGCCGGCAAGCCCGCCACCGAAGAGAGCTTTGAGCGCGCGGGCGAGCTGGCTCGAAAGATCGCATCCCCGATCGATGACATGCGGGGCACGGTCGAATTTCGCGTCCACCTGGTGGGAGTCTTGACTCGTCGAACACTGGCGAAAGCGGTCGAGCGGGCTCGGGCGTGAACCAAGAGTCTCAAGAGGAACCATCATCGTGTCCAAGAAGGTGCACGTCACGACTACCGTGAATCAAGAGCCGGTCGAATTTCTCTGCGAGCCGCGGCAGAGCTTGCTGGAAGTCCTTCGCGACACCCTGCGGCTGACCGGAAGCAAGGAGGGCTGCAACAACGGCAACTGCGGGGCCTGCACGGTCATTCTGGACGGTGTGCCGGTCAATAGCTGCCTCGTGCTCGGTGTTGAGGCTGAGGCTGCCACAATCGAGACGGTCGAGGGCCTGGCCGAACACGGCCATCTGCATCCGATTCAGAAGTGCTTTCTCGAAGGCGCCGCGTTGCAGTGTGGAGTCTGCACACCCGGTTTTCTCGTTGCCGCCAAGGCACTGCTGGACCGTCTTCCAGAGCCCACGGAACACGAGATCCGCTTCGGCCTGGCCAATAACCTTTGCCGCTGCACCGGCTACGACAAGATCGTGAAGGCGGTTCAGGCTGCCGCACGGGAATTGCAATCGTTGGCCAATTGATGATTCCGGAGGCTCCCCATGTCTGAAAGCGACGCGCTTTATCTCGGCAAGACGCGTTACCAGGTGCTGGGCAACCGTCCGGTGCGGCACGATGGCGCCGACAAGGTGACCGGCAAGGCGGTCTACGCGGCCGACGTCCATTTGCCGGGCATGGCTCACGGCAAGATCGTCCGCAGCCCGCATTCTCATGCTCGGATCAAGTCGATCGACGCGAGCGAGGCGCTCAAGATCACCGGTGTCTTCGCCGTGGTCACCTCTGCCGATTTTCCCGACCTGGATAATCGGAGCGAGGTCATGGGCGAGGGAGGCGCCGTGAACTTGGCCCACATGGCCGCGAACTGTCTGGCCTCGGGCAACGTTCTTTACAAAGGCCACCCGGTGGCGGCCGTGGCGGCGGCCAACGGGTATCTCGCGGACGAGGCGGCGGCGAAAATCCGGGTCGAGTACGAGCCATTGCCCAGCGTGACCTGGGTGCTCGAAGCGATGAAGGACGATGCCCCGATTCTCCACAACGACCTGCGAACCGACTTCCTGGGGAAGAAAGGCGAAACGCCCACGAACGTGGCTCTCCATCTTCAATTCGAGAAGGGGAACATTGCCGAGGGATTCGCGCAGGCCGACATCGTCGTGGAGCGCGAGTTCCGCACAGCCAGCGTCCATCAGGGTTACATCGAGCCCCACGCTACGGTCGCGCTCTGGAACGAGGACGATCGACTCAAGATCTGGGCGTCCACCCAGGGAGCCTTCAACTGCCGCGAGCAGGTGGCCCAACTGCTGGGCATTCCGGTGTCACAATGCCTGGTGATTCCGTGTGAGATCGGCGGTGGTTTCGGCGGCAAGATCGCAGTCTACCTCGAACCGGTCGCGGCGCTCTTGAGCCGCAAGTGCGGGCGGCCCGTCAAGATCGTCATGCAGCGCAACGAGGTCTTCGAGTCGACCGGTCCCACGCCCGGCTCGTTCGTCCGCGTGAAGCTCGGCGCCACCAAGGACGGTAAGCTGACGGCTGGCGCGGCCTGGCTGGCTTACGACTGCGGCGCCTTCCCCGGCGGGGTGATCGGCCCGGGCGCCATGTGCGTTTTCAGTTGCTACGAGTTGCCCAATGCCCGCGTCGATGGCTTCGATGTGGTCGACAACAAGCCCAAGACCCAGGCCTATCGGGCACCTGGGGCCACTCAGGCGGCCTTCGCTTGCGAGCAGGTTATCGACGAGCTGGCCGAAACTCTGGGAATGGACCCGCTCGAGTTTCGCCTCAAGAACGCGGCCCAGGAAGGTACCCGGCGGGTTGATGGCCCTGTCTATCCGCGCGTCGGGCTGGTTCAGTGCTTGGAGGCAGCAAGGAGCAGCGAACACTGGAATGCCCCGCTGGTTGGTGCCAATCGCGGACGGGGCATCGCAGCCGGCTTCTGGTTCAACGCGGGTCTGGCGTCAAGCTGTTCGGGCAGCGTCAACCCGGACGGCAGGGTCACACTTGTGGAAGGCTCGACCGACATCGGCGGCACCCGGACCAGCATCGCCATGCAACTGGCCGAGACGCTGGGTATCACGGCCGAGGATGTGTTGCCGCAAGTCGGCGACACGGATTCGGTGGGCTTCACCTTCCTGACCGGCGGCAGCCGCACCACATTCGCCACAGGCCTGGCCGCCTACAAGCTGGGCCTGGACCTCCAGGAGCAAATGAAAGCGCGGGCCGCGACCATCTGGGAGTGCGACGCCTCCGCCGTTGAAGTGAGAGACGGTGTCTATCGCCGCAACGGCGACTGGCTCACGTTCAAGCAACTGGCCGCGAAGATCTCCGAGCTGAATCTCGAGCCGGTCGTGGGCCGGTCGTCCGTGTCTCCGGATGGCTCGACCAACACCTTCGGCGTACACATCGCGGATGTCGAGGTTGATCCCGAGACCGGCAAGGTTACGGTGCTCCGCTACACGGCCATTCAGGATGCCGGCAAGGCGGTGCATCCCAGCTATGTGGAAGGCCAGATGCAAGGCGGGGCCGTGCAGGGCATCGGCTGGGCCTTGAACGAGGAGTACTTCTTCGACCGCAACGACCAGATGCGCAACGCCAGTTTCCTGGATTATCGGATGCCGACTTGCCTGGACGTGCCGATGATCGAAACGATCATCGTCGAGGTTCCCAATCCCACACATCCTTTCGGCGTCCGCGGAGTCGGCGAGACGCCCATCGTCGCCCCACCCGCCACGATTGCCAACGCGATCCACCAGGCGGTGGGCGTCCGCATGACCGAGTTGCCGATGTCGCCCCCCGTTCTCTGGAGGGCCATCGCGACAAAGTCCTGAGCGAGGTCTCGACACATGCCCACAGTCTTCATCCCCACACCGCTGCGCGAACTGACGGAGGGCCTTTCGGAGGTGGTCGTCGAGGCCAGTACCGTGCGCGCCGTCGTTGAGGCCCTGGAGTTCCGTTACCCCGGCATCAAGTCGCGGCTCTGCCGCGGCGAAGCCCTTGCTCCAGGCCTTCAGGTCTCGGTCGATCACGTCATGACGACCCGCGGCCTGCGTGCCCCCGTTCAACCCGACAGCGAGGTGCATTTTCTTCCCGCCATCGGCGGCGGATGAGGGCAGTGCTATTTCCTCGCCGCTCCCTGACGAGTGATGAAGCATGCTTTGCTGAGTACATGAATCAAGGCCTGGTTCGCTTTGAGATTCCGCGCCGCCGCGTCGCTCGGGTCATGCTGGGGGCTGGGGTGATCGAGACGGTCGCAGAGTCTGTTGAGCCAGTGGCCCAAAACGATCGGCGACCAGTCGCCCAGCAGATCCGCCCCGGCCAGACGGCCGCCGGCTGCCTCGAGAAACCTCTCAAGAATCGTGACGACGTCAGCGAGCCGTAACAGGCCCGAATCCCAGTTCACCGCGGCGTCGTCGGCAGCCAGGACGTCCTTATCGATGGAGATGTAGAGCGGAACCTCGCCGAGCTCGGCGCGGAAGGGAACAAGAGCGTCATCCAAGGCATCTGCCAGGCAGACTTTCTTGCTCATGAGCGGGTGGACGTTGACCTTGCCCCAACGGCCGCGTTGAAATTGCCGTTGTGCGGGATAGACGACGATCCGCCCGCTTGCGATCGAATCCCACGGGGCCAGATAGCGGTAGGCGTTGTCAAAATCGAGCTCACCGCCGCAGTGAAACACACGGTGAAGATTGGGCAGTTCGAGCGCATGCCGCAGCCAGGTGCCACAGTGCAGAAAAGGAATCCCGCGCATCCAGTCGGGGTGCTTGTCCAGGACCAGCAGGTTGAAGGGCCCGGACAGCCGGTTCAGGAGTGCGAGCGTCACATGGTGGAAATCTCCCGAGCCGTACAAGGTAATGCCCGGCTCTCCGTCCACGAGTTGTTCAGCAAGCCACTGACGGAACTGCCGGAAGGTCTTGAATGAGCAGGCAAGGCGGATTCGCCGCCCCCAGTGCCCGGACGGAATCCAGACCGGTCTGCCGTCCACGAAGAGACTCGGCTGGGCCGCCAGGCTGCCATCAAGGTCAAGCACGCGTAGTTTCAGCATCAAGTCGAACCCTTAGAAAGGGAACACTCTTCGTGACTGGTACAACAGATCGCCGAAGCCGCTCGGGGACATCGTTGTCATCGCCTGGCTCATCAAGAAGTTCGTCGTCATGTCCGAATAATCTGGTTGGACTCCTACCACCTACCTTACACGAACCGGGAGCTCACGGATGAGCCTGACGGTCCTGGGACTCCTGGTCCCCGCTCTCTTTGCACAAGCACCGGTGACCGGATCTTATCTCTGCCAGCCCGCTTACGCCCGGGACTGGGACTTGCGTGTGCCCATCGAAACGTATGTCCCACAGCCCGGCGACATCTTCCTGGCAACCGACCAGCGGCTCTGGTTTCGCTGGGGTCATCTGATCGCCGGTGCCAATGGCCTGCATCACTCGGGACTTGTGATCGGCATGCCTGATGGGAGCACGGGCCTCATCGAGGCGGGCCCGTTCAGCAAGGTTGAGGTCGAGGTGATGAACCCGTATCAGCACATGGCAAATCATGTCTCGGTGGGAGACCGGGTGTGGATACGTCGCAGGAAGGTGCCGCTGACGCCAGATCAATCCGCGCGTTTGACGGCGTTTGCCCTGGCACAAAACGGCAAACCCTTCGCGCTGAAGCGATGGTTCGGGCAGTTAACGCCGTTGCGAACGCGTGGCCCCATCAAGACCTGGTTCGTCGGCCAGCCGAAGGGCGACAGGCCGGAGTGGTTTTGCTCCGAGCTCGTCACGGAATGCTGCGTGGCGGCCGGGATCATGAACCAGGAGGCGGCCAGGCCATCGGCAACCTACCCCAGCGACCTGTTCTGGGGCCGTTCGTACAACCTTTATCTCAACAGCCACCTCGGTGACCTCGAGCAGGGCTGGTACCCGCCGGCACGCTGGCTGCCGTCTCTGCCCGAGCAGGTTTCCGGCAACGTCGGCATCACGCCGTGACGCTTGCCGCCTCGCCCAGGACTTCCATGGCGGCGTTGCGGCCGTTGATGCCGATCACGCTGCCGCCAGGATGGGTGCACGCCCCGCAGAGAAAAACTCCGGGCATCGGCGTGCGGTGCGTGAGCCGATTCTCCCACATGTAGGGCGGCAAGCATTCCCCTTGAAAGATGTGGCCGCCGGTCAGGCCGACTTCCTTCTCGATATCCGGTGGCCCCAGAACCTGGACATCCAGAATCGACTCCACGAGGTTATCGCAAAAACGGCCGATCGACCGGATGGCCACTTGCTTGACCTCCTCGCGACGGCTATCCCAGTCGCCCTCGGCGAACGTGTGCGGCACATACTGAGCAAAAACACTCATCGTATGCACTCCGGGCGGAGCGACCGACGGGTCATGGACCGTCTGGAAGTAAAGCTCGGTCCAGAGCCGGGAGTGCAGGTGGCCCTCGCGCGCGGCCCTGAACCCGGCGGCCCAGTCGTCCTTGGAAAGCGGGGTGTTGACCTGTCCCTTGTGATGATCCATGAATGTTCCCGGCCGGGCATTGAAGTTCGGCAAGTGCTTCAGCACTACGTTCAGCTTGACGGTGCAGCCAAGCTGAGGAACCTGCTCAACGCGTTCTTTCCAAGCAGAGTCGGCCCCGTCACCAAGCAACTTCAGCGTCGCACGGGGGTCGGCATTGGAAATCACGTTGCGGGCCGCAATCCGCTCTCCGCCTTCAAGCTCGACACCGCTACCGGGAATGATCCGCGCCACCGGCACGCCCGTGATGACAACCGCACCCAGGTCGCGCGCGATGTCGCAGAGAATGAACGAGACCATGCCGATGCCGCCCTTGACATAGCCCCACATCCCAGGAGTTCCACCCAGCCGGCCAGATTGGTGGTGAAAATGGATCGATGCCGTGCCCCGATCGTGAGGGCTGGCGTTCGTGCCGATGACCCCCTGCCCCAGGTAGGCCATCTGCAGCCGTTCGTCCTTGAAGTAGTTCTCGACGCATTCCACCATCGACCATTCGAAGAGCATGTGGCGGGCCTCGGTGTCGCCTCCGAGCCTCTCTTCGATCGCTTCCAGCGTGGGGGCTTTGCCGACCCAGACGTCGCCTTCGCCCGCGGGCCGTAGCGCATCGCGAAGCCGGGCTTTGACCGAGCAAAAATCTCGCCAGCCCTCGACGTCTACGGCCGAGAGCTTGCGCACCTCGCTCTCGCACTGCGCATCGTCATCCCAGAGCTGGATGCTGCTGCCGTCCTCGAACGGAACGAAAAGCCCGGCCGTGGCCGGGTACCACTCGAAGCCATAGCCAGGCATGTCCAGTTCCTGGATCACCAGCGGGTGCAGCAGTCCGACAAGGTACGCGCAAGGCGAGATATGATATCCAGGCCAGGGCTCGCCAACCGTGCAAGCCCCCCCCACACGCTCTCGCGATTCGAGCACCAAAACCTGCTGGCCAGACCTTGCCAGGTACGCTGCGCAGGCCAGTCCGTTGTGTCCCGCACCCACAACAATGGTATCCCACTTACGCGCGGCGAGCTGGCGAACAGGCCCTTGCGGTTCCAGTTGTCCCATCGTGTCCAGCGTGACGCGGTTTCCTCGCGGGGTTGTCGCCATGATGTCTAACATCCGGATTCCAAAGAAGATCGGACGGTTCAGTTGGGACAATTCGGCAGTCGTGCTGCTATGCTTTCTGACAAAAATACCGTACCCAGCGCCGCATGGGTATGGGGCAGAAGCAGCCGCACTGGAAGTGGATCTTGGGAACGATACGGTGGATTTCGCCCGCTATGTTGTAAACTCATAGTACTAGACATGCGGCGAGTGCCTGCTGGGAACGCTCTTCGGGCGGGAGGTAAAGGTGCAAGCGACTGCGGCGGGGACAGTGGTTATCAGGCTCTCCGATCTGGTTGACGGTCAGGAGGCCGTTTGCTTCGCGGCTCTGGTCAAGAAAAACCGCGGGACGACGGTGCGCAACCAGCCTTTCCTCAGATGCATCTTCCGCGACAAGCGGGTGCAGTACGAGTCGATGCTCTGGCACGATCACCGGCTATTCCAGAGCGCCGAGTCATGGACGGAAGGGCTCGCTTACCGACTCGAGGTCCGCGGCAAGCACGACCTGCGTTACGGGATGCAGATTGAGTTACTGGGTATCCGCCCTGCCAGCGACGACGACGCGGCCGACGGCTATGACTTTTTTGATCTCGTCGAAAGCAGCCGCTACGAAGCGGACCGTCTCATGGCGTCAATCCTTGGCAGGGTGGATAAGTATATCGACGAGCCCCAGCTTCGCGAACTGGTTGAGACCATCCTCCGTGAGCATGGAGACGCATTCGCTCGAATGCCGGCGGCTCAAAAGATGCACCACTGTTACACGACGGGCTTGCTCGAGCATGTCTGGAGCATGACCAAGGTAGCAGGGCTGCTGATCGATCATTACGCGGGTTATTACGACGAACTCGATCCGCCCCTGAACAAGGGCGTGGTGATCGCTGCGGCGATCCTTCACGATATCGGCAAGCTCCGCGAACTGCGTTATCATCCGGTCGAGGCCAGATACACCAAGGAAGGCTGTCTGGTCGGCCATGTCATGATGGGGCGTGACCTGGTTCGGGAGACTGCGCGGAAGATCGAGGGCTTCCCCGAGGAAACGTTGCTGCTCCTGGAACATGCCATTTTGTCTCATCACGGCAAGTATGAATTCGGGGCGCCGATACTGCCCCAGACGGTCGAGGCGTTTCTTGTCTCGTACATCGACGATCTTGACGCCAAGATGAACATCGTGGCTAGAGAGCGGATGTGCTCGAACACCGACGACGACTTCACCGACCGGGTCTACGCGCTGGATAACCGCCGGATTTACAAGGGAGTTCCCGAGGACCACGGCACCGGCGACGATCTCGATCCGATCGATTGAAGCCACGACGCCAGGTTGGCGCGATTGTATCCTGAACGGATTACCATGCGCCTGCTACGGTTCAGAACTGCCTCCGGCTTGGCGAAGTGCACAGCCGACCCTTAGAATGATTTCTGGGATCCGCCGCTGGAGTGGCGGACGATGGGTTACTCAAGACTTGTGAGGTTTGCTGATGCAAAAGAGTCGTCGCCTGTGGGTGCTAGCACTTGTGCTGGGTATTGGCGGTTGCGCTGGCGAAGACTCGGGCTCGCCCCCTTCCGGAACCAATGCTTCCGGAGGCCCGGCCAAGACCACCGTCAACAGGGTCGAGACTTCGGGCGGCCAAGCTCCCGCCGCTGGATCTCCCGCGGCTTCACCAACGGCGGGGCACGCCTCCTCGACTCCGTCCAGTGAGGAATCCAAAAAGGCCGATGCGCCGGCTCTCGAGGGTCCTAAAGCTGAAGCTGCTCACGAGAATGGCCATGCGGAGAAGTTGACCGACGCCGAGATCGCCACGATCAAGAAGCTGCCGCCCGCCGACGCCGAGCTTGCATTGAAGCAGGTCTCTTGCCCGGTGAGCGGCGACCACCTGGGTAATATGGGTGCGCCGGTCAAGATTACCGCGGAAGGGCGAACCTTTTTTCTTTGCTGCAAGGGCTGTCAGGATGATGTAAAAGCAAACCCGAAAAGCGTCATCGCCAAGCTTGACAAGAAGTGAGTCAGCACTTTCGGATCTTTGTTGATTTGTGCCCGGCGGCCCCTACGAACAGGGCCGCCGGGTTTCTTCTTGGAGTTGGGGGATCGCGTTTGATCGCCGATTGCCTACCTCTTGCCGGCTCGGTATCGCAGTCCCCGCGCACTTCATACGACCTCATTGCGTTTCTCTGACTCGAACCGGGCTGGAGACTGGCGGCCGCGGATCGGCAAGGTTATAGTCTTAGTTTCGAGAATGGGACCTCGAGTCCGCTCAATGCCTGAGCGGTTACCTTGACCAAGATCCCAGCATCGGCGTCCTCTCCCGCGCTGAAGCTCATGATGGGAGTGTCCAGGGCACCGTGTGCGGACGGGCAGCAACCTGAATTCCCGAGCACACCCATGCCATGATGTGGTGAGTCTTCTCAATCCACTCACCGGTTTCCCATTGCTTTCCTGTCTCCGCGAAACCTGTCGCTCAGCACTTGGTTTGCTGGGCGAAACCTCGCGATGACAAGAGACCCGGTCGAACGTGACAGCTTCGTGGACTTATCTTTTAATCAAGTGACGCAGGAGCAATTCCGTTGAATTACGCGCGTGCGAGAGATGCAGCCATCGAGGCTGTGACTTCGTGGCCCACACACGGCCGTCGTGCCCCCCGATCAACAGTTGATATTCGCAAGCTTTTCGGCAGCAATGTCTTCTCTGACGACGTGATGCGATCGCGGCTGCCGGAGAACATCTACAAGGCGATTCGCGAGACGATCAAGAAAGGCGCTCCCCTTGACCCATCGATCGCCGACGTGGTCGCCAACGCGATGAAGGAGTGGGCGCTCGAGCGAGGTGCCACGCACTACACGCACTGGTTCCAGCCGATGACCGGCCTGACTGCCGAAAAGCATGACTCGTTTCTGACCCCTGCCGATGGCGGAGAGGCCATTGCCGAGTTCAGCGGTAAGGAGTTGATCAAAGGCGAGCCGGACGCCTCCAGCTTTCCATCCGGCGGCATTCGCGCCACCTTCGAAGCTCGCGGCTACACAGCCTGGGATCCGACCAGCCCGGCATTCATCCTCGAAAATCCCAACGGGACCACGCTCTGCATTCCGACGGCGTTTTGCTCGTGGACTGGCGAGGCCCTCGACAAGAAGACTCCCCTGCTCCGCTCCATGGAGTGTCTATCCAAGCATGCCGTGCGAATTCTCCGGCTGTTCGGGTCGACGGCCAGCCAGGTCTTCACGACGGCCGGCCCTGAGCAAGAGTACTTCCTGATCGACAAGGTCTTCTACTTCAATCGGCCCGACCTGATCAACGCCGGCCGTACCCTCTTCGGCGCCAAGCCGCCCAAGGGTCAGGAGATGGAAGACCACTATTTCGGGGCGATTCCGGAGCGTATTCTTGCCTGCATGCTAGAAACCGAGACAGAGCTCTACAAGCTTGGCGTGCCGGTGAAGACCCGCCATAACGAGGTCTCGCCCGCCCAGTATGAGATCGCGCCCATCTTCGAGAACGCCAACGTTGCCACCGACCATAACATGCTGGTGATGGAGACGATGAAGCGCGTGGCCGACCGCTATGGCTTGCAACTGCTGCTGCACGAAAAGCCTTTTGCCGGAGTTAACGGCTCGGGCAAGCACCTCAACTGGTCAATGGCCGACGATCACGGCAACAATTTGCTCAAGCCAGGCGACACGCCGCACGAGAACGCCCAGTTCTTGATTTTCCTGGTCGCGGTGATCAAGGCCGTTGCCAAGCACGCGGACCTGCTTCGTGTGACCGTCGCCCATGCCGGCAACGACCATCGTCTGGGCGCCAATGAGGCTCCTCCGGCAATCGTCTCGATCTTCCTGGGGGATATGCTTCAGGACATCGTCGAGCAGATCGAGGCTGGCGGTGCAAAATCGGCCAAGGCTGGCGGTGAACTGAAGATCGGTGTAACTGTACTGCCGACTCTGCCACGCGACCCGGGCGACCGCAACCGCACCAGCCCGTTCGCATTCACGGGCAACAAGTTTGAGTTCCGCGCCGTGGGTTCTGCTCAGTCGATCGCGGGTCCGATCGTGGTGTTGAACACGATTGTCGCCGAGACGGTCGATGAATTTGCGACCCAACTGGAGCAGGCCGTCGCCGCCAAGAAAGATTTCAATACCGAGATTCAGAAACTCTTGCAAGCCGCCATCAAGGAAAGCAAGTCGGTGCTCTTCAATGGTGACAATTACAGTGAGAGCTGGCACGCCGAGGCGGATCGTCGCGGGTTGCCCAACCGGCGCACCACCATCGACAGCTTGCCCGATTTGATCTCCCCCAAGTCCATCGGCCTGTTCGCCAAGTACGGCGTCCTGAGCGAGCGCGAACTGCACTCGCGTTATGAGATCTTCCTGGAGAGTTACCACAAGACGATCAACATCGAATCACAACTGACGATCCAGATGGCACAGCGGATGATCCTTCCAGCCGCATTTCGCCACCAAGGGCAGATTGCCCAGGCGATTGCCAGTCTCAAGGCCACGGGTGCCACGGTTCCCAAGACCGAGACCGCGCACCTGAACGAGGTAGTCGCAGCTATCGAAACCCTGCAAACCGCGACCGACCGGTTGAGCGAGGCAGTCGATGAGCCGGCCAAGGGAGATTCGCTTGAGCATGCCAAGCACTCGCGAGACGTCATCATCCCGGCGATGAATGCCGTCCGGGCGGCCGGCGATCAGCTCGAAACGTTGATCGCCGACGACCTCTGGCCGTTGCCAACCTACCAGGAAATGCTCTTCATCAAGTGAGGTAACCTCGCCTTGATCCCGAGCAAATGGGCTTCATGGCAGCAGAATCGTTGTCCGATTGCGTGGGCCTGTCCCGTGCCTCCTGGCGGAACAGGCCCACTTTCTTCCCATGTCAAGCAATTCGGAAAAAACGTTACAACTCCCCAGCTCCCTCTTCCAGTCTTAATGGACTGTCCACAAAACGCCAAACTCTTCCTCGAGGTTAAAAACATTTAAACTGGCGATTTCGTGCCACCGATCTGAGAGGTAGAGGTCGTTGTTTAGCTGTTCACTCCCCGCGCCGACAAACTGACTCAACCTCGGAACTACCCGCGCAGGTACCATTCGAGTTTTGACTTTCCCCCCAAGAATCATGAGATGACTACCGATTCCAGAAGTAGAAGCTCTCACGTCCGTTGGGCTGACTCGCTGAATAAACCTCGCCTTATTCGACACGACGAATTTCGCAACAGCCGCTCATGAGGATGTGAGCCCGGAGAAAGTCGGCTGATACGAACCGAGTTTTCTCAAGAATGCATTGCCAATCGCTTAAGTCGGTGGAGGATCCCAGGATGAGGATTCCGCGGGCGAAGGGTTTCTTCAAGCGAGTGAAGGTCGCTCTCTTGCTTGTGATATTCGCGGGGCCGGCTCGGGCGCAGGTCGATCCGCCTGCTGGGTTGAACGGCGCTACTGTTTCCCCCGCGAAGCCCGTAACAAACCAGGCGTGGACGAAGTACTACGGAGGTCCACGTCCGGACACGAGCGTCCGCAGGTCTACACCGAACGCAGTCGTCGCATCGTCCAGCGGCGTTCGTCGGGCGCAAGCAGGTGCGAGCGATGCCGCGGCACAGCCCCCAGCGGCCGAAGCTCCTCCCACATCGTCGGATGCTCAGCCCTCCTCCCCCGATAGCCAGCCGTCCAGCAGTGTCCCCCCGGTGGGGATTGCACCAGGACTGCCCGGTTCGAACTTGAGCGACTATAGCCTGCCCGCGGCGGAGCGTGGCACCGGAGGCGGTGAGCCGACCGCGTCGGCCACGGCCGCCGAGGAGGCGGAGGCCGCGGAGTCGAAGAAAGATGCCCGCGGATTGCTCATGAAGGCGTTTGATGTCCCCGAAGATGCCAACTGGCGAGTCTTCGGCTGGATCGAGAACAGTTTTACAGGCAATGGCAACGGTAATCACAGCGCCATCAACTTCGGCGACAATCCCAACAGCAAGCCGGACCAGTGGATGGGCAACCAGTATTACCTCATCCTGGAGAGGCCCCTGAAGCAGGAAGAAAAGGTCAACTGGGGCATGCGCATCGACAACTTGTTCGGCAACGACTGGCAATTCAACTATATGCAGGGCTTCCTGAACCGCGCCTTCAAACCGGGCTCGTTCGCCGGCTACGACATGGCCCAGTTTTACCTTGAAACGCACCTGCCGATTCTGACCAAGGGCGGATTCGACATTAAAGCCGGGCGCTGGTACACCTTGGCCGGATACGAAGTGGTGCCTGCAACGGGACGTCCGCTACTTTCAGTTCCCTACATGTTCAACTACGGCCAGCCGTTCACTCACATCGGCGTCCTGACTACGTGGCACGTCACCGACAAGTTCAATCTTTACAACGGCACGATCAATGGCTGGGATCGTTTCTTCGACGAGCACTACAAGTGGGGTTACATCGGTGGCTTCTCGGCAACTTCCGAGGACGAGAAAAGCAGCCTGGCATTCACGTGTGTTTGGGGGCCCAACCAGTTCCCGAGCCAGTTGCCCGCGAATCAGCCAATCTACCCGACGGGGTATATCAACGTCCCCTCGATCGCCGGCCTCCGGAATCCTGGCTATGCACGCAATGATCGCACGCTCTTCACCACGGTGCTTACGCATAAATGGACTGACAAGCTGACCGAAGTGATGGAAACTGACCAAGGCATGGAGCGCGCCATTCCAGGCCTCGGTGCCCCGGTCGTCAATGGCGTACCCCAGAACGGCACTCCCAAGTACGACACCTGGTACAGCTACGGGAACTGGTTCCTTTATAACTTCAGTGAGAAGGTTATGGGTGTCTGGAGGTCGGAAGTGTTCTGGGATACCAACGGTGCGCGTACGGGCAAGTTTTATGGCGATAGATATTATGAGCAAACCATCGGTGCTCAGATCCGGCCTTATTCATGGCTCTGGATACGACCGGAGGCGCGATATGATTGGTCTCAGTACCACCCGGCATACAGCAATGACACGAGAAAGTCGCAATTCACCCTCGCGTTCGACGTGATCCTGCTGTTCTGACCCGATACGTGACCGTGCAAGAACATCGTCCGACCAGGCGGCTTGACGAGGCCACCGGTCGGAGGGGCATTCTTACCGCGACTGCCGCGAAATCTCGCGCCGTTCAAATTTGCCGCGGCCCGACTCAGATGGCTGCCTTTCCGCGCTCTCCGGTTCGAATCCGGATGCAGTCCTCCAGGGGCAGAACAAAAATCTTGCCATCGCCGATCTTGCCATCGGGCTCAGTTTTCCCTGCCTTGATGATTGCTTCAATCGTGGGCTCGACGAAGTCCTCGTTGACAGCGATCTCGAGTTGCAACTTCTTGAGCAAGGTCACCTTGTACTCGGTTCCACGATAAACTTCGGTGAAGCCGAGTTGTCGGCCGAAGCCTTGTACTTCGATAACCGTGAGCCGGAACACCTCGACCGAGGCGAGGGCGTATTGTACAGCCTCCAGCTTGTCCGGCTGGATAACGGCAATGATCAACTTCATGATCGAGCGTTGCTCCCTGAGAGTAACGGAAAACTTGACGAAAACGGTCAGCACTGACACCGAAAACCATCAACTGCTTGGCAAATCAGCACGTCAGCCAATCTTAAGGGCAAGCTTCAGGACAAAGCCTCTTCGCGCTTGTCCCCGATGAATTTGCCGTGAAAGCGTCTGTTTGAGGCTGCCGGTGAGGCCTTATCGTCCTTGAGGTCGGTACCACTTGGCGAATGGGCCCTCTCAACATTGCAACTCATGTGCCCACATTGGACAACCCGTACATGATAGGTTCCGATGAAGCCCCCGCCGGATTACCTTTTGAAAAGCCTGTCAGTCGCTTCAAGAACTGCCCCAGCAATCGCTTAAAGGCCGTCCAGCGATGCCACTTATCAAGGCACATGGAGCGGATGCGGTACGCTCCACGGCGTTAGATCGGGAACGCTTTCGAGGCTGATAACATGCTTTAAGTCTTGCTCTTAAAGGTGGTTGCGATGGTGCCCGAGCCGCGGATTGAAATGTATGGGCCAACCCGGCACACCTTTTGCCAAGAAGAGGAAGACTTCCATGAACTCACACCGAAATTGCCATTTTTCTGTTCAGGCATTTTCGAGCCAGGAGTCGATTCCGGCAGAGTGTGCGCCGGCTTAGGTCTACGTCGTGACCCGGGTGCACGTCCAGTCGATCGATCCGCCCAAGGAGACACGACACCATGCTGCATCGCTATCGACGGATGCTGGTCTATTTCTCGGTTTTTGCGAGCCTGACACTGGCGAGCTGGGCATCGTCCAGCCTCGTTCACGCGGAGGACGCTGTGGCTCCCGCCGCGGCTCCTGCCCCGGCGCCTGACCCCACAAAGCCGGCAACCGGGCCCGAGGCGTCGGGAAACTACACCGGGGCCGTGACAACCGGTGCTCTGACCAAAGACAAGGACAAGGTCACCCAGGAAACAATTATCCGCGACACCGCGCTGCTGAAAATCAGCCTGAACATCGTCTGGCTGATGATCGCCGGTTTCCTGGTCATGTTCATGCAGACCGGCTTCGCCTTGCTGGAGACGGGCCTTTGCCGCTCCAAGAATGCCGCTCACACGATGGCGATGAATTTCGTGATCTACGCCGTAGGCGTGCTGGGATTCTGGGTGTGCGGTTATGCCTTTCAGATGGGCGGCGTCGGCGCCTTGGCTTACTTCAACGGCCCGGACATCCTGCACAACATGGTGGAATTCTCGCTGTTCGGCAAGCCCTTCAAGGTTTTGGGGTACAAGGGCTTCTTCTTGTCCGGCGAAGCCAACGACATGTCGGTTTTGGGCATGTTCCTGTTCCAGATGGTCTTCATGGACACAGCCGCCACGATTCCCACAGGCGCCATGGCCGAACGCTGGAAGTTCTCATCATTCATGATTTACGGCCTGTTCATTTCCATGATTCTCTATCCGGTTTTCGCCTGCTGGACCTGGGGCGGCGGCTGGCTTTCGCAACTCGGCGTGAACTTCGGACTGGGTAACGGGCACATGGATTTTGCCGGCTCCAGCGTCGTGCACATGACAGGGGGAATGACGGCCCTGGCTGGTGCGATCGTGCTCGGTCCGCGTATCGGCAAGTTCAACAAGGACGGCTCAGCGAATGCCATTCCAGGTCACAATATCCCCATGGTTGTCGTGGGCACGCTGATCCTCGCCTTCGGCTGGTTCGGGTTCAACGCTGGCAGTACTCTGGCCGGGACCGATGGCCGGCTGGCAAGCGTGGCAACCTGCACGATGCTTGCGTCGGCCGCGGGATGTTGCTCGTCGCTCCTTTACATGTGGGCCGTCTTCGGCAAACCCGATCCGACGATGGGTTGCAATGGTCTGCTTGCCGGCCTGGTCGCGATCACGGCTCCCTGCGCCTTTGTGAATCCGATCGGAGCCGTAATCATCGGGGGCTTTGCAGGCGTTCTGGTGGTCTGGAGCGTTCTTTTTGTCGAGAGAGTCCTCAAGGTCGATGATCCTGTCGGTGCTGTCAGTGTCCACGGCGTCTGCGGCGCGTTCGGCTGCCTGTCCATCGGGCTCTTCGCCGACGGCCAGTATGGCGCGGGGTGGAACGGCGTTGCCGACAAGACTCCGCTCGGGCTCTTCTATGGCGGAGGGTTTCAGCAACTCGCTGCCGAGGCCATCGGCGTTGCCAGCAACATCCTGTGGGTCTTCACCGCCGCGTTCCTCTTCTTCAAGTTTGTCGATCTGGTCTGGGGCAACCGTGTCACCGCCAAGGATGAGATCGCTGGCCTCGATATCACCGAGATGGGCGTACCCGGCTATGTGATCGAAGATCCCATCGAGGTCAAGCGAGCCGAGGAAGACCATCTTTCGCTCTTCGGCCCTGGCGTTCCCGGGAAAAAATCTGTGACGAACTCGGCCAGGACAGAAAAGAACGTGCCGATCCACTCCGCCTGAGCATGTCCTGGGGTATAGCATCCACCTGCTCACGACCCGGACGTGTATATCGCGCCCGGGTCGCTTCGTTTCAGGCTCTCGACACAGGCCGCGACGGAATCGTTTGCGATGACAGGAGAAAGCTCTAAACTCTTCCATCGCCCAAGTACGCTCGCCTCGTGGAGTACTCCTCTCATGAACATGGAACCTCGTAACAACGACATGCTCAAGGAAATTTTGTTGTTCCTCGCAATCGTCGTCGCAACCGCCATCGCCGTGAATTGAGCCCTTCTCGTAACTCCCCTGACGGCTCTCCCCCACCGAGGCTGCCGACGAAGCTAACCCACTCCGCGACGCAGGGGAGATGGCCGAGACTATCCTGTCTGAAGAGGTCAGCCACGATGTTCGTTCGCCCGGTCCAGCAAGCAAAACAGGTGAATGCCCCAGAGACATTCACCCGTCTGATGATCACAGATGCGCGAAACGCCGCGGCCGCTTGAGCCGCGGCCCGGTCGATTATCCGTTCATCCAACTGCATCAGGCACCGGAGACAACCAAGGGGTTTCCGCCGTCCCATTCTTGTGAGTGTGGCCGTTGCCGTTAGTGAGCGATGTTACGGCGAGAGCTGCCTCACCATGCTGACTGATATCCAGCCCTTCGTGTTCCTGCCCCTCATCCACCCGAAGCGGGATGATCATGTCAGTCAGCTTGTAAAGCAGCAACGAACCTCCGAAGGTGAAGACGGCGACTATGACCAGGGCCAGCAAGTGGTACAGGAAGGTCGTGGTCAGGCCGTACACCAGCCCTACATCCTTGGCGAAGATGCCGGTGCATATCATGCCCACCATGCCCCCGACGCCATGGCAAGGGAAGACGTCGAGTGTATCGTCGATCGTGGACTTGTTCTTGTAGTGCACGGCCAGGTTACTGATGACGCTGGCTACCAGGCCGATGACGATGCTATCGCGGACCGTGACGAAACCCGCAGCCGGCGTGATGGCCACCAGTCCGACCACCGCGCCGATGCAGGCGCCCATTGCAGACGGTTTACGGCCGCGAATCCAGTCGAAGAACATCCACCCGAGCATCGCGCACGCGGAGGCCGTGTTCGTGGTGGCAAACGCCAGGGCCGCGGAGCCATTCGCCGCTCCCGCCGAGCCGGCATTGAAGCCAAACCAGCCGAACCAGAGCATGCCGGTACCGAGGAGTACATACGGTACGTTGTACGCCTCATGTGGCTCCCGGGCGACGTGACTCTTCCGCCGCCCCAGGATCAGCGCTCCGGCCAGCGCCGCGAATCCGGCCGACATGTGCACGACCGTGCCTCCCGCAAAGTCCTTCACACCCCACTTGAAGAAGATTCCCTGCGGATGCCAGGTCCAGTGCGCCAGGGGGCAGTAAATAAGCAGACTGAAAAGCACCATGAAAAGGAGATAGGCGGAGAATCGCACACGCTCGGCAAACGAGCCTGTGATCAGGGCGGGAGTGATAATAGCGAACTTGAGCTGAAACATCGAAAAGACCAGCAAAGGCACCGTCAGTTTGAGCGCCGCAGCTCCGGTACCCAAAGTGACAGTCCCGTCACTGACATTGTCGAACATGAAGAACGACAGCGGATTGCCGAGCAGACCCCATCCACCGAGGTCGTCACCAAACGCCAGACCGAAACCCACGAACACCCAGAGCAAGCTGATCACCCCTAGCGCGATCACACTTTGCAACATGGTCGAGACGACGTTCTTGAAGCTGACCATGCCTCCGTAGAAAAAGGAGAGGCCGGGCGTCATCAGCAACACGAGCCCTGAAGCCGTTAGCATCCATGCCACATCGCCGGAATTCATCGCGTCACCGGGCGGCAACGGGTGGGACGGAGTTCTTCCAATGACGGCCAAAATGGCCAACCCCACCAGCAAAACAAATGGTGTAACTGCGCGCTTCATGAGCACAAACCCCCAATAAACGGGCATCATCAAAGGGTGAGCCTGACTCGTCGTCGCCGGCTGATCTCCGCGCGAGATCCAACTGTGATGTCGCAAAGATCGGTTTGGCAGGTACTTAGGTTGTTGTCTCTCATGCGGCAACCCACGACCCAGGGTGCCGAAAGACGACGTCATTAAGATTTTTTGCAACAAGTGTGCCATGGCTCGCTTGCGGGTGTACGGACAGGCCTGGTGGGTGCTTCCTGGTGTCGAGTCGATTCGACTCGGTACAATCAAATCCCGGCCACTCGCCGGACGTCGAGAGTCGCCTGGAATTTCACGTCGAAGGTAGACCGTGCAAAGCCTGTTTCTTGACCGGCTCCCATCGCTGCGGCGAAGGCCCATGATCCTTGCCCATCGAGGGGATTCTTTCCACGCGCCCGAGAATACGCTCGACGCGGCCATGCTGGCGTGGGAATCTGGCGCCGACGCATGGGAGCTCGACGTCCAGCTCACGCGCGACGGTGTTGCCGTGGTTTTTCATGACGAAACGCTCACCCGAACCACGAACGTCGCGGATCGCTTCGGCGACGACCCACGGGGACGTGACGGCTTTCGTCTCGCCGATTTCGACTGGTCGGAAATTGCGTCACTCGATGCGGGCTCCTGGTTTGTATCGACTGTGCCATGCGATCGTTCTGCAGCAGCCTTCGGTACGCTCGAGAAGATGGACCCGTCCCGCTGTGGGCACTATTCACTCCGGCCATGTCCGGGTTCCAACGCTCATGGATGCTCTGTCACTCACCGCCCAGTGCGACTGGTTGGTAAACGTCGAGATCAAGTCATTCCCGGTTCATCCACCACGGCTGGTGGAGAGTGTTCTGGAGGCCATCATGCAGACCGGGACGGCGAGCCGCGTCTTGCTCTCCAGCTTTGACCACCGCGACATCGCCCGGATTCCTGGCATCGTTCCTAACGAACGTCGGGATTTGCTCAACATCCCACGAGGAATTCTCGTCGCTAACCCTTTATTTCGCCCCGACGCCTATGTCTCCGAGATCGTGGGGGCACAGACATTCCATGCGTCGGCAAGCTGCTTCGGTTCCGAGTCAGTCGCCTACGGGAATAGGCGTTCGAGTGACGCCTTGTCGGGCGACTGGATCGGCGGGCTGAAGGCGCGCGGCATTCCCACCTTTGTATACACGGTCAACGACAGCCAACGCGGCGGACTTGCCGATCAGCTTGCCGAGGTGGGAGTCGATGGGCTGTTCACCGACGATCCACTCGGGATGCGATCGCACTTCGGTTAAGCCAGGCGATGTGGTTCAACCACTTGATGAGCAGAGCCTCAGGGCCGCTTCGAGATTCGCTCATGCGCACTCGCGACGGCTTCGTTGATATCCCGCCGCAGAGTCTGTAACGACGCCGCATAGGGTTGCCCCAGAGCCGTCATCCGGCTTTCAAGCTGATGCCAAGCAAGATCGGCTTCAACTAACGCCTGATTTACCTGTTCGCGTGGGGCTTGACCAAGAAGGTGCTGACGCAGCAGGAGCAATCTGGTTGTCAGAGCTCTTGCACTGGACCGGACCTGCTCAAGCTGCGGGACACGAGAGTTCTGAGACGTGATTCGATCTACCAGAGTATCCAGGTCACGAATTGCACGATCGCTCGGTCCAAAGATGGCGGGGTTGACAGAGGCTGCCTGCTCTTGGGCAAGTCGCGGGACGATCTCGCGGGGAACCTGGAAACGCGTTTCCAGAGCGTCGAGTTGTTCATCAATGGATTGCCATGCCTTTGTTCCGGTCGCCCCGAGGTTTGCTCGCTGCACGTTACCCCTAACCCGCTGTGCCAGGCGCTGGATGGGACGGAAGGAAGCGACCAGATCGCCTTCGTCGACTCCGCTGCTTGAGATACGTTCGAAGCCCTGGAGCAGCATCTGAAGCACATCAAGTTCTCGGTCGAGCGTGTCCAGGTTGGATCCGCGGACGGTTGCAACACGGATCTGGTTTTTCAGCGGAACGATCGCGCTGGCGAGGTCGTGTGCCTGGCTGGCGATCGTGGTAGCGGTTGGAGCGCGTGAATGGACGGTTGCCGCCGCCTCCGCCGTACCCTGCTGGAGCAATGGGCCGAGGACAGCCATCACCCGGCTCATATCCGAGAGGTTCTCCGCGGTACGAGGCCCGATATGAGGCAAGGACCCTTGAGTTTGCTTGACCTGGTAAAACGCCGTTTCCAGTTGAGGTAAAGTGAGCCGGCCGGCCTCGATCCGCTGGCTTTCCTGCGGATAATCCGAGACCGCCGACGTGAAGGCGTCGGCCGCGTTCCAGAGCGTCGTGATCTCGGCGAGGAGCTGCGCGGACTCGGGACTGCTTCGCAGTTCCGACCGCGCGTGCACGAACATCGAGATTGCTTCGAGAGCCACCAGTCGGCCCAGATTGGGCAGATCGGCGGGGGTGAGGCTGTCGGTTCGGGGCGGGTCCCGGAAAAGCTCATTGTAGCCCGGCGGGGTCTGGCTCAGCCCATCGCCCGTTGTGAAGACGCAGAGCAATAGAGTGGTCACCCAGGCAGCGAGAGACGCCGTGATCGTGTTGCGTCGCGTCACGTTCATGATCATCTCCCAGCGGTGTCTGCCAGCCTGCCTGCGCAAGTGCAACACCCGCCCGCTCAGACAAAAGGTCGAGCGTGATTGCCGTGTTTGAGCGGTTCCGGAAGGCTTGAAGAGCCCATGACGAATTCATCAATCGATCGAGCGGCATGGCGGCCCTCGGCAATGGCCCAGACGATCAGGCTCTGCCCGCGGGTCATGTCACCGGCCGTGAAGACCTTTGAGACGCTCGTTTGCTTGTCCGCGTCGGCCCGGACGTTGCCGAAGGCGTCAAGCTCGACACCGAACTGTTCGAGCATGCCTTTCTTCTCTGGACCCACGAAGCCCATCGCCAATAAGACAAGATCGGCCGGATAGATCTTTTCGCTGCTGGGAATATCGACGAACCGGGGACGGCCGTTCTCGATTTTCATTTCGACCTGGACGGTCTCGAGTGCACGTACATGACCATCCTCGCCCAGAAATCGGCGCGTGTTGATTGAATACTCGCGAATCCCACCCTCTTCATGGGCTGAGGAGACGCGAAACACGTTGGACCACTGGGGCCAGGGGTTTGAGAGTGCGCGCGACTCGGGTGGACGAGGCACGATCTCGAACTGGTGCACACTTTTGCAGCCGTGGCGATGGACCGTGCCCAGGCAATCCGCTCCCGTGTCGCCGCCGCCGATGATGACCACGTGCTTATCACGAGCTGAGATAAACTCGCCGTGGTTGGTGTCGCCGGCCACGCGCCGGTTTTGCATCGTCAGGAAGTGCATGGCCGGGTAAATCCCTCGCAGCTCGCGTCCTTCGATGGACAGGTCGCGCGGCTGGGTTGATCCTCCGCAGAGACAGATCGCGTCGAATGCGGCCATCAGGGCATCGGCGGTCAGGACGACACCGACGTTGACCCCAGGCTTGAAGATCACGCCCTCGGCCTCCATTTGCTGAAGCCGCCGATCGAGGTGCCGCTTTTCCATTTTGAAGTCAGGGATTCCGTACCGAAGCAGGCCGCCGATCCGATCGGCGCGTTCGAAAACGGTGACCGTGTGCCCCGCGCGGGCAAGTTGCTGGGCGCACGCCAGACCAGCCGGGCCCGATCCGATGACAGCCACGGTCTTGCCTGTCTTGACTGCTGGCGGTTGCGGTACGACCCAGCCTTCCTCCCAGGCCTTCTCAATGATGCTGGCCTCGATTTGCTTGATCGTCACCGGGTCGTTGTTGATCCCCAGGACGCATGACGCCTCGCAGGGTGCTGGGCAGAGCTTGCCGGTGAACTCTGGGAAGTTGTTGGTGGCGTGCAGCCGGTCGATCGCCATCCGCCACTGATCGCGGTAAACGAGATCGTTCCAGTCGGGAATAAGATTCCCCAGAGGACATCCCTGGTGACAAAAAGGGATGCCGCAGTCCATGCAGCGCGCGCCTTGGGCCTTGAGCTTCTCTTCCGAAAAGTCTGTGTAAACCTCAAGGTAGTCGTGAACGCGCTGGCTGACCGGGCGCCTTTCCGGCAACTCCCGGGGATATTCCAGAAATCCGGTTGGCTTACCCACGAGTCACCTCCATCTGCTCCGCCGCTTCGCGGTCTTCGGCCTCGGCTTTCTTCCGCTCCTGGAGGACGCGGCGATAATCCAGAGGCATCACCTTGACGAACTTGCCGGTGGCGTCGTCCCAGTCAGAGAGCAGCCGCGCGGCCGTCGTGCTGCCGGTGTAGCCGGCATGCTGGATGAGCAGGTCGCGAACCAGTTCGATATCTTCGGCCTCGCAGAGAGGCTCCAGATCGACCATCTCGAGGTTACAGCGGCGGCGGAAATCGCCTGCCTCGTCGAGGACAAAGGCCACCCCGCCGCTCATTCCGGCGGCGAAGTTGCGCCCGGTCCTGCCGATGATCACCGCGACACCGCCTGTCATGTACTCGCAGCAGTGATCGCCCGTGCCCTCGACGACCGCGTGGGCACCGCTGTTCCGCACACAGAAACGCTCACCGGCCCGGCCCCGGAAGAAGGCACGCCCGGCGGTTGCTCCGTAGAGGGCGACATTGCCGATCAGCACGTTGTCCTCGGGAACGAAGGTTGCGGTCCTGGGAGGATAGACGATGATCTTGCCGCCCGAGAGCCCCTTGCCCACGTAGTCGTTCGAGTCGCCTTCCAGAGAAAGAGTGATTCCCCTCGGCACAAACGCACCGAAGCTCTGACCCGCCGAGCCCGTGAAGTATAGCTTGATCGTGTCGTCGGGTAGCCCGGCACTGCCGTAGCGGCGGGTCAGCTCGCTACCCAGAATGGTGCCGACCGTTCGGTTGACGTTGCGAATCGGCAAGCGGACCTCGACGGCTTCACCCCGCTCCAGTGCTGGTGCACAGGCTGGAATCAGCGTGGTGAGGTCAAGGGTTTGCGCGATGCCATGGTCTTGCTCACGAACCCGACGGACGGCGATGTCGGGTCCCATTTCCGGGCGATAAAAGATCTTGCTGAAGTCCAGTCCCCTGGCCTTGTAGTGGTCGAGTGCCTGGCGCATATCCAGCAGATCACTGCGGCCGATCATCTCGTCGATAGTGCGGAAGCCAAGCTGTGCCATCAGCTCGCGTACTTCTTGTGCGATGAACTGGAAGAAGTTGACAACGTGCTCGACCTGACCGTGGAATTTCTCGCGGAGCTTGGGGTTCTGGGTGGCGATACCCACCGGGCAGGTGTCCATGTGACAGACCCGCATCATGATGCAGCCCATGACCACCAGGGGCGCCGTGGCAAACCCATACTCCTCCGCGCCTAGCAGTGCGGCGATCGCAACGTCGCGGCCCGTCTTCATCTGCCCGTCGGTCTGGATAATGATCCGGTCGCGCAGCTTGTTGAGTACCAGGGTCTGCTGGGTTTCGGCCAGACCCAGTTCCCAGGGCACTCCTGCGTGCTTGATCGACGTCAGCGGGCTGGCTCCCGTGCCACCATCGTGCCCGCTGATCAAGACAACGTCGCTGTGGGCCTTGGCCACACCCGCGGCCACCGTTCCCACACCCACCTCGGCCACGAGCTTGACGCTGATCCGGGCTCGCGGATTGCTGTTCTTGAGGTCGAAGATGAGCTGGGCCAGGTCCTCGATCGAGTAAATGTCGTGGTGCGGTGGCGGGCTGATGAGCGCGACGCCCGGCGTCGAGAAGCGGACCTTGGCGATCCATGGCCAGACCTTGTGGCCGGGGAGTTGCCCACCCTCGCCGGGCTTGGCCCCCTGTGCCATCTTGATCTGCAATTCGTCGGCGCTGACCAGGTACTCGCTGGTGACCCCGAACCGGCCGGAGGCCACCTGCTTGATCGCGCTCCGCTTGCTGTCGCCGTTGGGCAGCGGCCGGAACCGATCAGGGTCTTCTCCGCCTTCGCCGGTATTCGATTTGGCTCCCATACGGTTCATGGCGATCGCCAGCGTCTCATGGGCCTCAGCCGAGATCGAGCCATAGCTCATCGCTCCCGTGGCAAACCGCCGGACGATGCTCTCGACGGGCTCAACCTCATCGATCGGGATCGGCTGGCACTGGTCGAAACGAAACTCAAAGAGGCCCCGCAGGGTACTTAGCCGCTCGTTCTGCTCGTCGACCAGGCTGGTGTATTTCTTGAAGACGTCATAGCGGCCCGCCTGGGTGGCGTGCTGGAGCCGGAAGATGGTTTCCGGGTTGAACAGGTGATACTCGCCATCCCGCCGCCACTGGTACTGGCCGCCTTCGAGGAGCAGCGGCGGACCGGTGTCGCGGATGCCGTAGGCGTGCCGATGGTGTTCGAGGGTCTCACGGGAAATCTCGGTCAGGCCCACGCCGCCAACCCGTGAGGCGGTCTTGTCGAAGTAGCGGGTGACGAACTCCTGGTTCAGGCCGAGGGCCTCGAAGATCTGGGCTCCCCGATAGCTCTGGATGGTGCTGATGCCCATCTTGGACATCACCTTGACCACGCCCTTCTTGATTGCCTTGCGGTAGCGGTAGATCGCCTCGTCATAGTCCAGGCCTTTGAGCAGCCCCTGCTCGATCATGTGGGCGAGTGTCTCGAAAGCCACGTAGGGATTGATGGTGCCGGCACCGTATCCCAGCAGCAAGGCGAAGTGATGAACCTCTCGCGCATCGCCGCATTCAATCAACAGCCCCGCACGAGCCCGCTGCCCCCTTCGGACCAGGTAATGATGTAGTCCCGAACAGGCCAGGAGTGACGGAATGGCAGCCATTTCGGCGGTGATACCCCGGTCCGAAAGGATGATCAGGCTGGCGCCTTCCGTGATGGCCGCGCTTGCTTTCTCGAAAAGCGATTCGAGGGCCTGCTCCATGCCAGCGGCTCCATCCGCGGCGACAAAAAGCATCGGGAGAGTTACGGACCGGAAGCCATGCCAGCCCTCGAGTTGCTTGAGCCGCGCCATCTGGTCGTTATCGACGATGGGCAAATCGAGTGCGATCTGATGGCAAGACTCGGGTTTCGGCTCAAGCAGGTCTCCCTCGCCCCCCGCTCCCGTGAACACCGATGTCACCAGCTCCTCGCGGATCGCATCCAGGGGCGGATTCGTCACCTGGGCAAAAAGCTGTTTGAAGTAGTTGAACAGCGGCTGGGCACGATCCGAGAGTACGGCCAAGGGCGAGTCGTTGCCCATCGAACCGATCGCTTCCTCCCCGTTCGAGCCCATCGGGCCCAGGATGAACTTGAGGTCTTCCAGCGTGTAGCCGAACGCCTGCTGGCGCTGCAGCAGCGTGCGGGGATCGGGGCCGGGAATGTCCGGGGCGGGCGGCAGGTCGGCCAGTGCGACCATGTACTGGCGGAGCCACTTGCCGTAGGGCTTGGCCGAGGCGATCTGGTGCTTGAGCTCTTCATCATCGACGATCCGGCCCTGCTCCAGATCGACCAGGAACATCTTGCCCGGTTCCAGCCGACCCTTCTTCAGGACATTCTCGGGAGCGATCTCGAGCGCCCCCACTTCCGAGGCCATGATCACCCGATCGTCCTTGGTGACGATGTAGCGACTGGGACGCAGTCCATTGCGGTCGAGCACGGCACCAATGTTCCTGCCGTCGGTGAATGCGACTGACGCCGGGCCGTCCCAGGGCTCCATCAGGCAACTGTGGTACTGATAAAAGTCTTTCTTGACCTGCGACATCGACTCGTGATGGTCCCAGGCCTCGGGAATGAGCATCATCATGGCGTGCGGCAGGCTGTATCCCGACCGGACCAGGAGCTCGATGGCGTTGTCCAGGCAAGCCGTGTCGGAGAGTCCTTCGCGGATGATAGGTTTGATTTTTTCGAGGTCGCCTGGTTCGTACAGACTGGAGCTGAACAACGCCTCGCGGGCCACCATCCAGTTGATGTTGCCGCGGAGCGTGTTGATCTCACCATTGTGCGAGATCATCCGATAGGGGTGAGCAAGTTGCCAGCTTGGGAACGTGTTGGTGGAGAACCTGGAGTGAAACATGCAGATCGCGCTCGAAAGCAGCGGATCGGCCAGGTCGTCATTGAAGTACACCGGCACCTGGTAGGGCGTGAGCATGCCCTTGTAGATCAGGGTGCGGCACGACAGGCTGGCGAAGTAAAAGTATTTGTGGTCGTCGAGACCGGATTCGGCAATCTCGGTTTCGAACCGCTTGCGAATCACGTAGAGTTTGCGTTCGAAGGCGTCGGTTGTTTCCACGCGGGGCCCCCGGGCCAGCAAGGCGTGGAACATGCGAGGCTCGACGGCCCGGGCGCTCTCGCCCAGCGGCGTGTTGTCGGTGAACAAGGGACGCCAGCCCAGGAATACCTGGCCCTCCTCGGCAACGATCCTCTCGAAAATCTCCATGCCGAAAGTTTGCTGGGCAGGGTCTGGCGAGGTAAAAAACGCGCCGACGCCATAGCTGCCGGGTTCGCCCAGGCCAATCCCCAGGAGCTTGCAACGCTCGCGCAAGAAATCGTGAGGAATCTGGATCAACACGCCCGCGCCATCGCCCGTATTGTCCTCGCAGCCGCAGGCGCCGCGATGGTTCAGGTTCACCAGGGCTTGCAAACCATCACGGACCAGTTGATGAGATTTTCGCCCCTTCAAATCCACAATGAATCCCACGCCACAACTGTCATGTTCGTAAGAGGAGTCATAGAGGCCTTGGGGCGACGGTAATGCTGTACCCATGGTTCGTGTCCTTCCAGGACGCATCCAGCACGTTAACAGTCACTGAGGAAGCAAGAACTTCACATTCTTCTCGACGTATCAAGGAATAATCATCGACATCATCCTGGCAGAAACCTACCTGCCAGGGATGGTCCATGATCGGATGCACGACGGCGGTTTTGCTTTGGAAGGCCGTGCCACCGCCTGGAGATCGGCCTCGTTTCGGTTTCCACGGAAATCTACCTGCTTGCACCATGGCGGCCAGATCGGCTTCCGGCTAGCTACAACTCGCCACGCAGGTGGATTTCAGCGGGAGGTGGCCGCGGGCACTCGGCGGGCTGGACCGGAGGATTCGGGGAGGGACGACTTCAACTCCGATCCCGTTAATAATTCCAGGAACCGCGCGGCTGTCAAATCGAGGTTGTCATTGCGGCGATGCACGATTGCCAGCGGTCGGTTTAACTGGTACTTCGGGTCCTGACCGCTGATCCGCACCGCCACCAGCGTGCCCGCTCGTACCTCGCGGGCCAGTGAGGGCTCGGGCAAAATAGAAACTCCGGCGGGAATTTCGACGGCCCGTTTAATATTCTCAATATTGTCAAATTCGAGCACGATCTCAACATTCACATCGTGATGTCGCAAGCAACGGTCGATCGCACGTCGGATTGATAGCTCACTATCAAAGGCGACGAACGTTTCACCTTCTAATTCTCGGACATCGATCGTTCCCAGCGACGCAAAGCGATGTAAAGGATGAACAGCGAGGCTCATCACCTCGTCACGCCAGGGAATCACCGCCAAATCCGGCCATTTCCGCGGGTAGGAGATCAAACCCAGATCGGCTCCCCCTCCCGCCACACGCTCGACCACCCTTGTGGGATGCAAGTATTCGAGCCGCACACTGGCCTCCGGAAATCGCTCCTCGAAGGTCTTGATGTACTGGCTCATGTGGTGCATGCCCACCGAGTAAATCGAAGCCACGCCAACCGTCCCGATCACCATCTGCTCGTCAAGCATCGCCTTCACGCGGTTTTCCAGCTCGATATAGCGCCCGACCAGTTCCTTGCATCCCTCGTAATACGCTTTTCCCTGGGTGGTCAGAACCAGCGGACGTTTCGAGCGGTCGATCAACTTCACACCCAAACGAACTTCTAGCTGGTGCACGGTTTGACTCGCCGATGATTGCGAGATCCCGTTTTCCGCCGCCCCACGTGAGAAGTTGGCCCAACGCACAACGTCGCAAAAAATCTTCAACGCCTCGAGCTGCATCGGTCTCCGCCAGTTGGCAATTCCTGATAATGCGCACAGAAAGTTATCGAAATCCCTAATAGTAAAACCGTACACTTACTGCCCAGTCAAGCACTTTTCGCCAAATCTCACTGTTTTTATTGAGCTCGCCCATATCCCAAGTGCCCAAATAGCAAGCACTTGTGATTGAAAGGAAGCGTGCATTTTGTGAGGTTCGGCGTCACCAGCCCGCCCGCGGTGAATTTTTCCAGAACTGGTTGTATTGATCGAGCACTTACCTGCACTAATTGATATACGAGGCGGCCCGCGGAGAGGCTTTGATGCCAAGCAATGGTGGCGGTTCAACAATTGCCAGGATGCTCGATGGATTGATCCAATCGGGTAGTCTGGCAGGACTGGGCGACCAGGAGTTGCTGACCCGGTTCGTGGACGAACGGGATCCGCGTGCCCTTGAGGCAATCATTAATCGCCACGGGGCGCTCGTGCTGTCAGTCTGCCGCTTGGTGCTCGCCGACCCGAACGACGTTGAAGACGCCTTCCAGGCCAGTTTTCTGATTCTTATCCGCAAGGCCGGTTCGGTTCGGCAGCCGGGTAGCCTCGCATCCTGGCTGTACGGGGTTGCCTACCGCACGGCCTTGAGGTTGAAGCGAACGGCAACGCCGATCGCCCTGGTTTCCGATCGCAGCGAAGGTTCCGGCCCATGTCCTCTGGTGGCCGATGAGCTAATGAGCCTGCTGCACCTGGAGATCAATCGGCTGCCGGAGAAGTACCGCCAACCCATCGTGCTCTGTTACTTGGAAGGTCTGACTCACGACGATGCCGCCGCGCGGCTGCAATGGCCGGTGGGCACCGTTCGGGGCCGACTGGCCCGAGCCCGCGACCGCCTGCGTGGTCGGCTCGAGCGGCGTGGCGTGAGCCTCTCGGCAGGACTCCCGGCCGTGCTTGACCGGCTTGGCTCCGGCTCAGTCGGATTGCCCGAGAACCTGTTCAGATTCACGAGCCTTCTTCTCGAACGCGGTGTTTCGATGCGTGTCTCTTCACTCGTCCAGGGAGTTATCTTCACCATGCTCTTCAACAAGCTGAAATGGACAGTTCTTGCTCTGGCAGCCTCTTCGCTGATGGTCGTGGCGGCCGGGACAGGTTTGCGGGCAATCGCCGGCCAGGGGGCGAAGAAAGGCGGCATTCCGAACTTCCAGCAAAAGGCGGATCCTTTCAGGCCTCACGACGTCCCCAAAGCTGGGACGAACAATGCCGCTGAGGCCGCGAAGATTCTCGCCGTCGAGGAACGTGCGGAGAGTCTGGAGCAGCACAAGGTTGATGCCGAATTGCTCGAGATCAAGACGCAATCTCTCAAAGCCGCGATTCAGAATAATCTCCAAGCTATACAGCAATATGAGTCCGGAGACTATCCGACGGGGGGGCTGATGTCGGGGCAAATCAATGACCCCGAACTGAGTGCAAGAGGATGGAAGAGCGCGAGGAGCAGATCGATCGCCTCAAACGGCGGACCGAGGCGATGACC
Organism: uncultured Planctomycetaceae bacterium; assembly: GCA_963797295.1. Classification (GTDB taxonomy): domain Bacteria; phylum Planctomycetota; class Planctomycetia; order Isosphaerales; family Isosphaeraceae; genus Aquisphaera. The sequence goes on along the minus strand of CAWCPP010000038.1, from coordinate 412,408 downwards.
TCTCAATACAAGATAAATCGAATCGAGCTCGCTCACCTGAAACGACAGATCGAGCGGGAATCCAACAAGCCTTTCCAGTCCGCTACGGAGCCGGATCCGGTAAGCTTGAATCGGCGAATGGATGCCCTTGAGCACAAAGTCGATCAGATTCTTCAAAAGCTCTGGAAGGAGCCGGACTGAGTGGCATCGCGCGGCAATAGCTGCTCGGACCATTCGCGGACGACTTCGGCGATGGAGGCCACCTCGGCCATGGCCCCCACGCCCACGTCGCCACAGGCAAGCCGCTTGGCCTGGGGGGGAATCAAAACCATCCGGGGAGCGTGCCGGGCGAAATGCTCGGGTGCGGTTTCCAGGCTCCAGTCATCAGGTAGCCGCGAGATCCCACCGTGATCGAGCAGCACTTGCCCGAGATGGCGGGCGGTGAGCGGGCTGTTCCACATCAAGGTATTCATGGCAGGCGCCAGGATGACCGGCTTGGTGAAATCCCAGGCTCGGAACAGACAGGTTAAGAAATTGTCGCAGAGGCCGAGGGCCATCTTAGCCAGCGTGTTGGCGTCAAGGGGGGCGATGATCAGCAGATCGGCCCACTTGCGAAATTCGATGTGCAGCACGGGATCGCCCCGGCGGTATCGCAGCCCCGGCCACTCGTCCCGGTCGCGGAAGACGGGATCGGCGGGCTCTTCATCCGTGGGCTTATGGTGGGATGCGGCAAGCTGGCCGGCGTCGAAGAAATAAAGCGCGGGCTCAGTGGCAACGATCCGCACCGTGTGCTCCATGGCGCGAAGCCCGGAGACAAGTTCCGGTGTGCGGATGGCCGCCACCGAGCCCGTTACACCGAGGATCAGTCGCGCCATGAGACGATCCTTTTCGGATCACACTATCAGTGACGACAAATCACGCTTCTCTCGTGATGCCCGACTTCGGGATCATGGCAAGACCGTGAATGGACCGTGCAGTCGGTCTTCGCATTGGCCCCTGCCTAGCGGTGCTCCACCGACAACGGCTCAAGGCCCTTGTTGATGGTATCGGTCAGGCTGCTCCAGAGCTTTCGCTGGAGCTGCTGAGACTGGCGTTTGGAGAGCATCAAGCGATCGACGGCGGCGCTCCGTGATGATTGACACGATAACCTTGAGGTCATTCTGGATGACTCCCGTCAGGTCCTCGAATTCCGGGGGCAACTGAAGGGGCTGAAGCTGTGCACTCTGCATTCGAGTCGACATTCGAAACCCTCCTTGGCCAAGAGCCCAGAGCGACGACCGGATCCGATCCGATCGGCAAGCTGCGAATCACAAAGCATGCTCTGTCTCTCGGTCAAGCCAGTGAAGCGACGTACTCCGTTCCGTAGGCCCACCCGGTCGGTCCGGGCATATCATGAAATCATTTTCATGTAAAAACTCGTGTGCTTGTTGCCGGTTGTAGCGCCTCGACTCCTTGGTCTGGCTTTCATTCTTTGATCTTACGACATACCAGTGCGTGGTGTTGGAAGACTTTTCGAAAAAAAGAAAAATACTTCGGCGAGCGGCGGTGAGAAACGATGCGGGTCCGTGCCGCTCTTGCTTCTTTGGATCAAGTAAAAGAATCAGCAGAACTCGTGCCAGTCGTGGGGATGGGTGGTGCCCCACCAGCCTAGAACCAGGCAGGTTGAGGCTCGCGGCGAGCCCCAGGGCCCAGTGCCTCTTGAACCAGCTCGACGAGTCGAGTGCCGTCGATCAGCTCGATCGGATGATCGGCGACAAACTTCTCGGCCGCAAGCGAAAAAGTGCTCGTGGTGACAAAAAAACCCTTATGGCTGCGGGTGTGGTGAATGGTGCCCAGGAACTTCTGAAGCTCGGGGGAACCCACGACGCTCCGCTTGTGGTACTTGCACTGCACGATCGCCAGCAGGTCCTTGCGACGAATGCGGAGGTCGGCTCCCTCATCGCCCGTGCCACCGGTCTGCTCGACCTGGTAGCCCAGCGCCTCGAACAGTTCCGCCACGAACTCCTCGAAGGTCTCGGGGGAAAGTGAGGTGAGTTGCGCAAGCTTGAGCTCGGCCCGGCGCGCCTGAGTGCGCAGCCGCTCGAATTTCTCTCGCCCAGCGCGGACTTGCTGACGGACGTTGGCGACCTCGGCGGCAAGCCCCTCGCGTGCGGCGCTATCAGTCCGCTCCAGATATCGATCGATCTTGAAGAAAGTATTCTCGATCGTGTTGTCGAGCCGGGTTCGTTCGGCGCGTGTCAACTGGTTTTCAAACCGCCGGAAGACCGCGTAGCGCAAATGCTCAGCGCCCCGGCAAACTCGGCCTCGGTGCCGATCACAGGCGACTCTTCGCTATAGGGCGCGGCGGTCCAGAGCAATCCTTGGTGAGCCTGTGCAGGTCGAGACTCTGACGAACCGCCTTGCTCCATGCCGGCCGCTCGTACCCGCAGCCACTCCAGCAGCATCGAGGCACATTGGGGACCCAGACACTCCATCAATCGGCAACTCCTCCGGTCCATCTCGCCGGCGGTCAAGCCGGAAATGCGGGCGAGACCGCCACGATGCCTAGACAGTAAAGTCTGCTTCGGGGCGGATCAAGCGTTTGGCCCGCGGACCATGACCGATTGTCGCCAGCGAGGCCCGCGGTTCAGCACTGGTGCGGTTCCTCATAACCTTTCTGGATAACAAGTTGACTCTCGAGTCAGGGCGTTTCACAATCAGGGTCGAAGTCTCGAACGGCGTTGCACGCCGACGATCACCGAGCACTGCCGGGATTCGAGGAGTCAAAGCCATGGGCCAGTTCGCCGTGATTCTTGCCGCCGCCGGCCGTTCCACGCGATTCGGCGATCCCAAGCAAAAGAAAATCTACGCCGAGCTAGAGGGTCGAGCCGTCTGGCTCCGCGCCCTGGACCCTTTTCTGACTCACGGAGATGTCGAGCAGATCATCGTGGCGATCGCACCCGAAGATCGGGAGCTGTTCGATCGCCGTTATCACGACAAGGCCGCTTTCCTCAATCTTGACATTGTCGACGGCGGCCCGGAACGGTCGGATACGGTGGCCCGCGCACTCGAGCGAGTTCGCCCCGTCTGCCAGTTCGTGGCCATCCACGACGCGGCCCGGCCGTGCCTGACCGAGGAGATGGTGTGCGCGGTTTTGTCGGCCGCGCGCGAACACGGAGCCGCGCTTCTGGCAATCCCGGTCAGCGACACGATCAAGCGCGCGGGCGACGATCACATGACCGGCGAGACCGTTCCCCGCCGAAACCTTTTTCTGGCGCAAACACCGCAAGCGTTTCGCCGCGACTGGCTGGAGCAGGCCTACGCCCGCCGCTCGCAGACGGGCGTTGACGTCACGGATGACACCCAGCTCGTTGAGGCTCTCGGGCATCGCTGCGCCATCGTGCCAGGCTCCTCGCTCAATCTCAAGATCACAACGCAGGAAGACCTCAGGCTCGCGGGCAGTATCCTTCAGCTACAGACAAGTCGATCGCGCGAGAATTCCGGCCATCCCTTCGCGGATGAGGCTGCGCGGTGGGCCGACCTGCCCAAGCTGAAGGTATCGGATCTCTTCGATTCCTGAGCCAGACCCGTCCCGAGGCGGGATTGTCTCCAGATCTCGTCTCAGTTCTGCTTCCTCGGCTCGTCAAGCAGCTTCCAGAGTGTCGGCTCCATGGCATCAGCCCAGATGCGGTAGCCCTTGGCGCTCAGATGGAGGAAGTCGGGCATGATCTCGCGCGAGATCGTCCCGTCCGGCTGGAGGAACACCTTGCCGATATCAAGGTAGTGGATGTACTTGCCGTCATGGACGGACGAGATCAGCCGGTTCACCTCGGCGAGCTTGGCTCGAGGCTTGTCCGGCTTCTCGCTCCGGGGAAAGACGCCGAGCAGCAGTACCTTCGTATCCGGGAGCCGGTCACGCAGTTCCTTGACGATGAGTGTGATCCCGGCGGCAATCTCCTCGGCAATGTTTGCGCCACGTTGTTGGTGCCGATCATCAGGACCACGACCTTGGGGTGAATTCCGTCGATCTCGCCATTGCGGATTCTCCAGAGGACGTGCTGGGTGCGGTCGCCCCCGATCCCGAAATTGGCCGCGTGACGGGCGCCGTAGAAGCGCTTCCAGACGTCGTTGTTGTGCCATCCCTGGGTGATCGAGTCGCCCAGGAAGAGAAGGTCGATCGAACCTTCCTTCGTGCGGGCAAGGAATTGCTCGTGGAGCTTCAGCCACGACCCGTCGCGCGGTGTCGGGGTGACGCTGTCCACGTCCTGCGCTGGCGCGGCCGGAACCGCAGCCAGCAGGCAGCAGAGACCGAGTCCAAGGATCAGAAAACGCCACGATTTCAATGTGCTGATCCGCATGGTTGGCACCTATCGGTGGAGGGATGTTCGCTCTCATAACGAGGCGGGTTTCCAGAGTGATGGGTTAATGGTAATGCAGCGCCCGCGGCGATTCCAGTGGCCCGAGCGAGTGCCGATAGTGTCGGGGCTGGCAGGGAGGGCAATGGACATCCCACAATCTGGTTCGGGCCTGAACCTCGGAACCTGACGCCCGAATTCTTTGACGCCGCGGTCGAAAACGCCCGCAAGATTATCGACGCCGTGCATCCGCGTCGGGCGAAGTTCTGCTACGAAATGATGGCCTGGAGATAGCCCGACAGCCCCGACTAGTGCCGCAAGATGATCCGGGCGGTGGACCGGCCCGCGCTCGCCGTGCACCTTGATCCCTGCAACCTGATCAACTCGCCGCCGCGGTTCTACAAGAACACCGAGTTCCTTACTTGCTGCGGCAGAGGCCGTGGCTGCCGTCGAACTCCAAGGGGTTACGTGACTAGCCTCTGGTTCGCCTCGGACCGATGGCTTAGACTTTCAGGCACATCGCTAGATTCAGGGCCATCACGTGGTGACGCCGGAGGCTGCGTGCCCCACCAGCCTGGCTGAGTCGGGATCCGGCTTATCGCCCGGCCTACCGGGCGCGGAATTGCCGCAGGCGGCACCTCGATGTGTTCAGTCCCAGGCTCGCGGCACGAGCCGCCATCAACCAGAGAGGATTCAAACTTCATGAAACGGCTACCCAAGATCTGCGGATGTTTCGTGGGTCTCGCCTTGACGGCCCTGTCCACAAACTGCTCGCGCGCCGGCGACAGCGAATGGGTCTCGCTCTTCGACGGCTCTACCCTGAGCGGCTGGACCAAGGGTGGTGGGAACGAGAACAGCAAGTGGGAAGTGAAAGACGGCGTGATCGTTGGCTCGGGCAACTCCTCCATGCTGTACAGCCCCAAGAGCTACAAGAACTTCAAATTCCGGACCGAGCTGAAGATCAACGATCACGGCAATTCCGGTGTCTACTTCCACTCACCGACGACCACCGGCGATTTCAGCAAGGGCTACGAGGCGCAGGTCGATAGCACCCACCGCGATCCGATCCGGACCGGATCGCTTTACACGTTCGTTCATATCTACGACCAGCTTGTTCCTCCCGACACCTGGTTCACCTACGAGATCGAGTGTGTGACCAGGGAGTATCGCGGCAGCGTAATTCCTCACATCAAGGTCTCGATCAACGGCAAGCTGCTCTACGAGTTCCTGGATCATGGCAACACGTGGCAGGAAGGGCATTTCGCCTATCAGCAGCACGATCCGGGCAGCCGGGTCGAGATTCGCAAGATCGAGGTTCAGGAGTTACCTTGACGACCAGGCTTATGGTATAGTCTTCCCTTCCAGCCGTCCGCCAACCGCGGCGCGGCTGGAACGGGCTTGCCGCAATGCCAGCGCAAATCTGCAGCCCACAGCCAGGAAAGACGCGACGCTTCCAAGCAATCACTTCCTGACACCACGAGAGACAAGCAACGATGGCCAACCTGTGGGTTCGCAAGTCAATAGCATCGCTCAAGGCCGAGGCGGCCGAGAGCAATGAGCACGGTTTGAAACGCACGCTCAGTGCCACCAATCTCGTCATGCTGGGCATCGGCGCGATTATCGGCGCTGGTTTTTTTGTCTATACGGGCACCGCTGCCGCGAACAATGCCGGGCCCGCCGTCGCGCTCTCGTTCGCCTTGGGCGGCATTGCCTGCGCCTTCGCCGGGCTTTGCTATGCCGAGATGGCCTCGACAGTTCCCATCGCCGGATCGGCCTATACCTATGCCTACGCCACCATGGGCGAATTCGTCGCCTGGCTCATTGGCTGGGACCTGATTCTCGAGTACATGGTTGGCGCGACGGGGGTGGCCATTGGCTGGTCCGGCTATGTCGTCAGCCTTCTCCACGATTTCGGGATCAACCTGCCGGCACGCTTTGTCTCGTCTTATGGCCAGCAAATGATCCAGATTCCCGATGCGGTCGCCGACCAGCTTCACATGCGTCACGGTTGGTCCGCACTCACCGACTCTTTGTCCAAGTTGCTACAGGAAAGCGCAATTGACTATTCCGGCTTTCCCAATTGCCACCGCGGTGATCAACATCCCCGCCATGCTCATCGTGGCGACTGGTCACGACGCTGCTCGTGATTGGCATCCAGGAATCGGCCCGGGTCAACAATGTGATCGTGATCGTCAAGGTCGCCATCGTCATCCTTTTCATCCTGCTGGGCATTCGCTACTTCTCGACCGATAACTGGGGCGGCAAGTTCATTCCGCGATAATACCGGAGATTTCGGCCATTACGGCTGGAGCGGAATATGTCGGGGAGCGGGCGTGGTCTTCTTCGCCTACATCGGCTTCGATGCGGTCTCGACGACCGCGCAAGAGGCCAAGAATCCCCAGCGTGATATGCCGATCGGAATCATCGGGTCGCTCGTGATCTGCACGATTCTCTACATCTTGGGCGCCATTGTGATGACCGGGGTGGTCAGCTACAAGATGCTCAGCGTACCGGACCCGGTCGGCGTCGCCATCGACGCGATGGGTCTTAAGTGGTTTTCGACGATCGTCAAGATCGGCGCGATCGCCGGCCTGACCTCCGTTATCCTGGTCATGCTGCTCAGCCAGCCGCGCATCTTCTTCGCCATGTCGAGAGACGGCTTGCTGCCCAAGGCGGTTGCGAAGATCCATCCCCGGTTTCGGACACCCTGGATCACTACGATTGTCACCGGCGTGATTGTGATGGTCGCCGCGGGCACCGTCCCCATTGAAGTTGCCGGCCACCTGACATCGATCGGCACCCTGTTCGCATTTGCCGTGGTATCGGCCGGTGTATTCTATCTTCGTCTGACCCAACCCGAGGTCGAAAGACCTTTCAGAACCCCGTTTGTCTACTTCACGGCGCCCATGGGGGTTATTGCCTCGTTTCTCTTGATGTACACGCTGCCGCAGGAGACCTGGGTCCGGCTCGTGGTCTGGATGGTTATCGGTATCTTCATCTACCTGTTCTTCGGAATGCGGCATAGCGTTCTTGGCAACAAGGAACCGACGGAAAGTCTGGCCGCGTCGGCCGCGGGTGGTGGTACACACGGCTGATCCTCTTCTCACGCGGTCTTGGGCGACCCTCTGATCGGTGACCTGGTCGGATTTACGCGATTTCCTTGTGGTCTGCCGCAAAGGTGGGCTACACTTGATGCACTGATTCTGATCCCATTCGCCCGGTCGGAGGGCCGCTCATGTTCACCTCCCTCGTCGCCTGCCTGGGACTGCTGGCATCATTCCCGGATTCCACTGCGGACGTCCTGATCCGGCAGGCGCTCGAGTGCGAGGCCAAAGGTCAACAGGTCGAGCGTCAGCGGTTGCTCGAGATTGCAGTCCAGGCCGACCCCGAAAGCTCCACGGCCCGTGGGCTTCTGGGGCAAGTCAAGATCGACGGCCAGTGGCTGAACCAGGATCAGGCCGCCAGTCGCGAACAGTCCGACGGCCAGCGCGCGGCGGCGATGGCCCAGTATGAGGCCCAGCGGGCAGCGATTCCGGACACAGCCGCGGCGCACTGGAAGCTTGCCCTCTGGTGCCAACAGCAAGGGCTCAAGGCCGAATCCATCGCGCACTTGACCCAGGTCACTCGACTCGATCCGGCCAACCGGGATGCCTGGCAGCGGCTGGGCTGCCGCTGGTATCACGGACGCTGGATGAATGGCGAGCAGATTGCCTCCCTGGCCGCCGATCTAGAAAAACAAAGCCTGGCCGACCGCCACTGGCTGCCTTTGCTGGTTCGCTGGAAGTCTTGGCTGCTGGACCCTTCCAGACGCGATGAAGCCACTCGTGAGCTCGCCCAGATCCGCGATCCGCATGCCGTCTCACCGGTCACCGTGGTGTTTGACGGTGCTCCCAAATGGCAGCGCTGGGCCGTTTACATCCTGGGCCGGATCGACTCGCCGCAAGCAGCCCAGGCACTCGCGAAGCTTGCGGTAAACGGAATGAGCAGTGAAACTCGCGAGGCCGCGATCGACCGCCTGCGTTCCGTGGATTCGAAAACCTACGTGGGACTTCTCATCAACGGGATCAAGCAGCCCACCAAGTACAATGTGCAGCGTCCCGCTCAGGGAACCGCTGAGGGGCTTGTCCAGATCGAAGATCCCCAGGCTCAGATCGAGCGGCATTATCGTCCCGTGCCGGTTGAGCCAGCCGGCCGTACGCCGACCATGGGAGCGGCGAACGGTAACAGACAGAATGGTGGCCAGGTCATCCAGTCTGGCCAGGTTTCCCGGCTGCTCTCGAATGGCCGCTACGCCCTCTTCAATCAAGAAGTGCGGGTGACTTCGAACCCATCCCGGGCCGAAGAGGCAGAGCGAGCCCAGGCCGCGGTCAACCGGCGGATCGCCGCCGACCTCAAGCAGATTGATCAGGCGAATCTGCCAATCCAGGAAACCAATAGCCGAGTTCTCCACGCTTTGTCTTCGCTAACAGGCAAGTCGTTCGGTGCCGATCAAGCGGCCTGGACGAGCTGGTGGACCAATGAGCTGGGCTATCATTACACCCCGACGCAAGCCACTTCGAAGCCGGTCGTCGTTCAGGACGTCTCAACTCCCTACGCTCCCCCGCCGCCGGTCATCGTCGTCACTCAAAACCAGGTTTACAGTCACCACGCCTGCTTTGCCGCCGGCACTCCGGTTCACACGCGAACAGGCCTGCGCTCCATCGAGCTTCTCAAGATTGGCGACCAGGTGCTGACCCAGGACACGACATCGGGCTCTCTGGGATTTGAGCCGATTCTTGTCGTCCAACATAATCCTCCCGCCGCAGTTCTTCGCGTCGAGCTGGATAACGGCGAATCGATCGTCGCCACCGACATCCACCGATTCTGGAAAGCCGGGATCGGCTGGAAAATGACCAGGGAGCTGAAGCCCGGAGATGAACTGAGAGTTCTGGGGGGCACGGTCAAGGTGACCACCGTTTCTCGGGAGCCCAGTCGACTCGTCTTCAACCTGGAAGTGGCGCGGAAGGCCGACTTCTTCGTCGGCCGTCGTGGCACCCTCGTTCATGACGCCAGCCTGGTGCCGCCGGTTGACCAGCCGTTTGATCACCACGCTCTCGCCGTGGCCGACTCTCCGGGTCCGGGTTGAAGGCTCTCGAGCTTTTACCCTGCCGCAGGTTCCGCATCAACTTGTGGGACAACCGGCTTCGAACCCGGACCGGAAAACCAGCGCATCACCGCGGTGACCAGAATGACGGCCACGCAAACTAGCAACATCATGGTCAGCCCGATGTTCAGCCAGCCGCGAATCACTTCCTGGCCCGACTTGATCATGTTCCAGAACTTGCCGGTGATTTCGTAATAGCCGGTCGAGGTCGTGGTGGTTGCGACAAAGAGCATGGGCAGAAGCGTCAACGCTGCATAGCGGCCGCGGCCGGCGTTGATCAGCCCCGTGGTGACCACCGCGAGTGCGATCACCGCCAGCAGTTGATTGGCCATGCCGAACATCGGCCAGATCGTCTCCACCGATCCGGCCCAAATGAAATATCCCCACCCGAACACCACCAGCCCTGTCGCCAGCATGGCAGCCGGCGGCCAGTCCAGATTACCCAGCGGTTTCCACAATCGGCCCAAGAATTCCTGCACGAGGAACCGAGCGATCCGTGTGCCCGCATCGATTGTCGTCAAGATGAATAAGGCCTCGAACATGATCGCGAAGTGGTACCAGTAGGCGATGAGCCAGCGCACCCCAGGTAGCGCGTGCGAGAAGATCCGGGCCATGCCCACCGCCAGGGTCACGGCTCCGCCAGTCCGGCCGTGAAGCGACTCTTGCACATCGTGCTCCATGGCGACGAGCTCGCTGCCGGGCCCCTGCCCTGCGTCGGGTGCTGCTCCGGGGCCGCCGTGCAGATCGACTTCCGAGGCTTTGAGGAACTGTGCGAAGTCGGGGTTTTTCGCCATGAACGCGGGTCGCTTACCCAGGTCGATGTTGATGTCGTAGTACATCGCGTTGGGCAGGGCGGCCGCGGCAATGAGGGCTACCACGCCCACCAGGCCCTCCATCAACATCGCCCCATAGCCGATCATCCGGATGTCGCCTTCCTTGTTAACCATCTTCGGCGTCGTTCCGGAGGAGACCAGCGCGTGAAACCCGGAGATCGCTCCGCACATGATGCAGATAAAGACGTAAGGGAAGATCGGTCCGTCGAAATACGGCCCGCCGCCGTGCGCGAAATAGGGGCTGATCATGGGCGCTTCGAGCTTCGGGTTGGCCACGATCACGCCGATCACCAGCAGCAAGATGGTGCCGATCTTGAGGAAGCTGGAAAGATAGTCGCGTGGACAGAGCAATAGCCACACGGGCAGGACCGCGGCGATGAAGCCGTAGACGGCAAGCGCGATCACCGTGCCGTTTCGGGAGAGCGAAAAGTACGGCTCGAGCGGCGAGCCGGGAACCATGGCACCCGCGACCGTGGCCCCCAGCACGGCCAGACCGCCAAGGATCGATGCCTCGATCACCTTCCCCTTGCGTAAGCGGTACATGTACCAGCCGACGAAGAGGGCGATCGGAATCGTGCAGGCGATGGTGAACGTCCCCCACGAGCTGCCGGGCACCAGCCGTCTTGATTTCTCGGGGAGGATGAAACCGCTGGTTTTTTTGTCCAGCTTGAGTGCCGATCCGCTGGGCACTGCCAGCTTGAACGACTCGTGAAAGACCATGGTCTGCTCGGCCGCATCTCCAAACCGATAGGTAGCCTGCGGGGGGACATTCAAGATCCGCGGTCCGCCCCGTTCCATGTGGATCGAGATGTTCGCGTCCGGCGGGTAAACCAGAATGGTCCCCGCCTTCAGCGGCACCTCCTCGCCACCCAGAGCCTTGACGACCACGATTCCCAGTCCCGCGAGAGCGATGATGATGATGTAGAGGATGGCGATCGTCGCGGCGATGCCCGCCGGCCGGCCAATCTCCTCGCGTGCCAGGCTCGCCAGGCTCCGTCCCCCGCGCTGGGTCGAAAGTGCCAGGACCATCATGTCTTGCACCGCGCCTGCCAAACAGACGCCGACGACCAGCCACACCAGCCCGGGCAAGTAGCCAAACTGAATCGCCAGTACCGGGCCAATGAGCGGCCCTGCCCCCGAGATCGCCGCGAAATGATGGCCGAAGAGCACCCAGCGATTGGTGGGGTCAAAGTTCTGGCCGTCGCGAAACCGGTGCGCGGGGGTTTCTCGATTGTTGTCGAGCACCGCGACCCGGGTCGCAAGGAACGCGCTGTAGTAGCGGTAAGCGATCGCCAGGACAGCCAGTACCCCAATCATGACGGGCATTGCGTGCAAGGACATCGTGGAGGACTTTCTGAAGGGTCGATGTTCAAGAATGAGGAGAATCTATTCTCGCCTGGTCTTGTATCCCAGGGCCGTAAGTGCGGCCTCAGCCGTCTTGACCTGGTCGCCCTGAAGTTCAATGCGGCCTTCCTTGATTGTTCCGCCGGTACCGCACGCGGCCTTGAGCCGAGTCGCCAAGGCGGGCAGGTCGTTGCCGTCGGGATCAAGCGAGCCGATGACGGTGACAAGCTTGCCCTTGGCCCGTTTTTCGAGTCCCAGACTTGCCGTCTGGCTTCCCGGCGGCAGTCGTTTAGGTTCGACTGCAGGGGGGGGACAGGCGCACTCGGATTCGGGCTTGCCGCAGCGTTCGCAGGTTGGCGGCCGATCCCAGGGAGTTCCCGCAAAGAGGCGAGTCACGCGCTCGGTCTCCTTATTCGAATCCGAAGCGTTTATTGGAGCGTCAAACGATCGGGTAAGAATAGCGCGGCTGCACGGCTATACCCAGGTTGGCCCGTTTGCCGTATACGAAGCGCAGGTGGTGGTCCAGATGACTGGCATAGGTGGTAACGAGCTCCGTGAGAGTCATCCTGCCGTGCTCGGTGTGCTGGCCGACCCGGCCGAAATCGGACTCGGAGCAACCCCGGAGCACACGTGCCATCCAGTGGCGGTTGGCGGCGAACAGGTTGACCCCCTCTTCGACGGGCATTTCCTGCGAACGGAGCCTTACGATCCAGGCGTTCTCATCATAGGCCAGCAAGGTCGGATTGTCCTCGGCGATCACGCGTTTCATCCGATCGCAGGCGACCAGGTCACTATCGACGAGGTGGGCGACTACCTCGGCAATGCTCCATGTGCCGGGGCCCGGCCGGGCAGTCTGTTGCTCCGCTGTCAAACCACTAGCCGCATAGCTCAGAACGGCTCCGCCCGCGGCGAAGCGATCGATCAGCTCGTTGTGTGCGCTCATCGAAGTCTCCTGCTCGACAACAAATTCACGGCTCGTCGGTGTCTACTTGTTTTCGCCAGATGGAGAGCTGCGGCTGATGATATTCAAGAAACCAGATTTCTTCCTCGACGCCAAGCTCGTTGGCGAAGCGGTGAGCGACCAGGTGGTTGACGACCTCCAGCGAAGCGGCGAGAAAGTCGGTCTTCGAGTCGGCCCCCCCGGACGGGTTATGGAAGATGAACCGGATCACCAGCACCCGCTCGTCCACGGGCCCGTTGGAAGATAGATAGCGGCCGTCCATCTCATAGATGGAATAGCCCCGTGAGGCCTGGCAGAGCAATTTGATCCAGGCATCCTCATCGAAGTTGGGATCGCGCTTGCGGTTAGCGATCGATTTCTTGACGAAGGGGATGGCGAGAATCGCCTGCTCGTCAAACAAATCTTCGAGGACTTCCTGGACTTTGCCGAAATAGCCCAGCTTCTTGGGCAGGATCACCTCGTACATCCGGGCGGGCTTGGGTCCTTCGAGTCGATATTCGCTCATGACTGGTCCTTTGCTGCTCCCGGCGGCCGATGATGTCGGACGGAAATGGCGCGGAAATGGTTCGCTCAGCCTTCGGGCTCGATAGGTCCTTGTTCCGGTAGGACGCAACGCAAAGGACAGCGCTGGCACTTGGGCGATCGGGGACCGCAGAACTTCCGGCCCACTTGCACCAGCCAGGAGGAGAGGCAGGCGAGTTGCTCGCTGTCGCCGGCCGCTTGCCGGCTCAGCAGATCGCTCGCCTGATCATAGTCCGTCGCCGTGTCGATCCAGCCGTGGCGGAGAAGGATCCGATAGGTCCCCCGATCCACCGGATAGGCAGATTGGCCCAGGGCCATCATGATGGTGTCGGCGGTGGCCCGGCCAACACCGTTGATGGTCGCCAGCTCGGTGCGAAGATTTTCGAGCTTACCTGCATCGAGGTTTTGAATCGGCTCGTCGCTGTCGAAGGTCTTTGAGTACCAGCGAGCCAGCCGCTTCATCAGCGCCACAGAACGCGCCGCCGGATTCAACCCGGCGTCACGCAGCAGATCGAGAACCTCGGACGGATCAGCGTCGCATAGCATCCTGGCGTCGAGCAGTCCCGGGCCCTCGAGTGCCTCGATAACCCCCTGGCCACGAATCGAGTCTGCTGATCGTGCCAGAGCGGCCATGAGCACGGCTTCGAATCCCGAGCGCTTCTCCGTGACGGGCTGCGGCTGGCCGTAATGTTCGGCCAGGGCTGCCACGAGAATTGGGTACGACTCGGCGAGTGAGGCCATGGGATTGAGGCCTTCGCGGTGTGCGGACAGGGGCCAATGCCCCTGCTTCCAGACGAGCTCAGGCGATCAGGTCGAACAGGTCAGGACCCCTTCGCCTTGGTTTGAGCAGCGGCGAAAGCACGGGCAAGCTTGCTCTTGCGCCGAGCGGCCGTGTTGGGATGAAGCACCCGGCGCGAGCCGGCCTTGTCGATCTTCGAGACCGCGGACCGAAAATCGGTCTGGGCTTTATCGAGGTTGTTCTCGCCAACGGATTCGATGGTCTTTTTCATCGAGGTCTTGATGACCTTTTTGGTGATGCGGTTGTGCTTCCGCCGCTTCACACTCTGGCGCAGTCGTTTACTTGCTGAGGGAGAATTTGGCATGGCTCCTTGAGGATCCGGAAATAATGAGAGTGGAGTACGCGCCGCAAGCGAAGCTCGGTCCTTTCACGACCGGACCGAGCGGTATCCGACCATCTTCGATCGAATCGTGACGGGCGATCTCCCGATGCGTTCGTCCGAACGAAAAGGGAAATGTACCACAACTTCCATGATCAGTTCAAGTTTCGAAGCCGCTGGGCGACGTCCTGATACGAATAATCCTTGGCCGCGACTTCGTTGAAATGTTCCTCGGCCGTATCATTATTGCCCAGCGCCTCGGCGACCCGACCCAGGCGATAGTGAAGCAGGAGGAAGTTGACGGTATCCCCATCCTCGAGGATCTTCAAGGCGTCGGAATAGGAACGATCAGCGAGCTTGTAGGCGCTGTTCGCCTCGAACGAGAGCCCCGCCTGGATGAGCGCCTGGACCTTGAGCGTCGGGCTCGAACGGGCTTGCTGAAATTCGCCGATGGCCTCGTCGTGGAGCCCGGCTCGTGCCAGGCAGAGACCGAGCTGGTAGTGCAGGTTCGTATCCTCAGGGCTGGCGGCGGACCGGCGGCGGAATTCTTTGATTTCATAATCACTGAGCAGCTTGACGAGCTGATCGAGCTTCGCCTTGGATGCAATATCTTCGGGGCGATCCTTGCAGCGCTGAGTGTAGGTGTCGATCGCCCGCTTCATGCGGATCATCTGAACATCGGCGTAGGTTTGCTGGAGCACAGGTTCCTTAGGGTTCGCTTTCAGCCCCTGCGCCAGGATCTTTTCAGCGGCCTCGAACTGGCTGCGATTGCGGTACTGCTCGGCAAGATTGAGGTAAGGCCAAACCTGATTCGGGTTGTCCTGAATTTCCTTATGCCAGCGATCCTCGGGAGAGAGCTGCTCTTGCTTCAATCGCTCGAGTTTGGCCGCCAAGTCGTCCGCGGTTTCGGCGGCGGCTGGGGCTGCCCGCTTCTCGAGCGTCTCTTCGAGCCCCGCTCGTTTGATCGTGGCGCTGGCCGACAGCGCGTTGATCTGGCGGCTCGAGCTTTCATCGTTGGGGTCGAGTTTCTTTACCTTTTCCCAGCTTGCGATGGCCTTATGCCAGTGCTCGTTACGCTCGTGGACTTGAGCCGCGTGGCGAAAGAAGTCAGCGTCCTTGGCCTGGGCCTCGACGGATTCGACGTACCATTCGGCCAGTTGCAAGAAGCCCATCTCCTCGGCCGCCTCCGATGCCTCGCGGGCGGCGGAGACATCCCACGGATTGTGAGTGAACGCCTCTTCGCAAATGTCGAGTGAATGGGCATGTTTCCCCTTCGACCGAGCGGACCGCGCACGCATCCGGATCGGCTGATTCCGGGCACCGACCAGCATTCCAACCTTGGCAGGGTCGTTGTTAAACTTTCGCCGTTGCACCCCACGTAATGCCTGCCGATAGGTCAAGTTGTCCGGTGCAAGCCTGCAGGCCTGCTTGTACATGTCGATGGCATAGTCAAGGTTGGACTTGAGTGTGGCATCGTTCCCATACTGAAAAAACGTCTTGGCCTTCTGGCGGTCCGGCGAGTCCGCAGCCGATGACATCGCGAGCGCTCCTACCCATCGAAACCACAATCATGATGAAAATGGTGGCGAGATTGGATCGTATCATATTCGAGACCACCCTATTCTAGTGCATCGCCATTCGCCTCACCACTGTTCAGAGTCTGGAAAAAGGAACGTAGAATGCAAGAATCGGGAACCGTGGGCAGGTTGAGCCAGAAAGCTGGTCTTGATCGGATGGTTTTCTTGGAGGTTCATTATTGCTTTTGCACCATCTGGAGCTGGAGATCCCGCGATCATGATCACGATTCTGAGGGACGCCGGTCTTTCCCGTCTTGTCGAAAGTGAATCGCTCGAACGCCGGGCTGACGGCTTCCAGTTCACGGAAGGGCCGCTTTGGTGTCCGGATGGCTCGCTTCTTTTCCAGGATATCAAAGCAGAAAAAACGTATCGGCTGGCAGCCTCCGGTGCCATCGAGACTGTCCGAGAGAACACCGGAGCAGCCAATGGCCAAACGTTTGCACGCGACGGCCGGATTGTCTTTTGTGAACAGAACGGTCGCAGAGTCTCGCGCATGAACCCGGACGGTTCCGTGGTGGAGACCGTGACCGAAACCTGGTCCGGTCAGCGTCTCAACAGCCCCAACGACATCGTCGCCAGGTCGGATGGACTGCTTTTCTTCACTGACCCGCCATACGGAGTCGAACCGGCTCAGCGGGCTCTTCATTTCCAGGGCCTTTACTCGCTGAATCTCGTCGACACTGACGGTGTGTCAGTTCGTCTGCTGGCCGACGATTTCGAGAAGCCCAACGGGCTGGCGTTTTCCCCCGATGAGCGGACCCTTTACGTGTGCGACACGGTGCGCTACCACATTCGGGCTTTTGACGTAGAGAGCTCGGGGAGCCTGAGAGTGGGCTCAAATCGGGTCTTCACGCGTGTTGACCCTGATCAGCCGGGCGGGCCGGATGGGATGAAAGTCGACCGCGAAGGAAGGGTCTACGTCGCCGTTGCGCAAGGGGTCTGGGTTTATGAGGCCGGCGGCATGCTCCTGGGTATTATTGAAACGCCAAAACGGCCGGCGAACCTTGCCTGGTGCGATCACGACGGCCACGGACTGGCCATCACCGCCGTGGATGCAGTCTACACGATAAGGCTCAAAGTTGCCGGCTGCCTCCCACCGTTCACATTTTGAGGTGAGTCCACCGGAATCGCCGCTGGTCAAGGCCGAGCGGATCGAGTAACATATTTTTCAACCTCCACCGGGTCGGCGCGTGGCGATCCCTGGCCGGCCCGCTGGCGTGTCTCCAGGTCTCTTCTCCTCGCTGAGGCCGTCTGACCGCGCCTGATCGAACCCGGTGGCCAGAACTGAAAATATTGCGTCCGACCAGATTCGCGCCTGGCCGGCGCTACTCGTCACAGGAGATCCGCGTGCCCAAAGAAGAACCAATCCGAACCGAAGGACGGATCGTCGAGGCGCTCCCCAACACCCAGTTCATGGTCGAGCTGGAAAATGGCCACCGCATCCTTGCCCATATTGCCGGCAAGATGCGTAAGAATTTCATCCGAATTGTCCCTGGCGACCGGGTGACCGTCGAGATCACTCCCTATGATCTTTCCAAGGGACGCATCGTTTACCGGGAACGTTGAAGCATTTGCATCTTGCCATTTGTCTCGCCTGCCTTGCCCTACCTGCCAGACGAGTTCATGCACACCGCTTGCACGGCTTCAGATCCCTAGCCGCTTACTTGCGTCGCCACCAGAGATCGGGTTCGTGCCCTCCTGCCAGGGCAACTGGCTCGATCGCTCGGCGAAATCGCGCCGCATCCACGGGATATCCAGCCGTTGGCTTCAAACCTGGCACCCGCGACGTCCAGTAGGTGTTGAAGATATCCATCCAAACTTCGCGGACGGTCTTGCTCACAATAGATGCCAGGGCAACCAGCCCGTTGGTGCCGTCGGCACGGGGTGAGAGGCTCAAGCTGATGCTGCGGCTCCGGTCTCGGATGTGATACCGGCTGAGCGCCGGTCCTTCGACGCCCCGGTCAATCCATGTGTCGGGAAAAGCGTTCATCAGAGGTTCGAGATAATAATGGCGGCCGCCGTGCTTGTCGCCCTGAATGTCAGTCGGCCGGCCGTCGAAGGCAAGCTCCCAGACATGGCCCAGCAGTTCGCGAAACACCGTGAAATGCACGCTGGCTTTTGATCCCAGCAATTCGAGACGTCTATTGAACCGCGACGGCCCCAGAACCGCCGATCGTACCGCGGTGATCCGCCACTGGCCACCAGCCGGCTCGAGCGGCTTGCAGGCCAGGCGGTGAGCCAGCTCTCCAACCAGACGCGAGCACGGCCATTCGACCGCGGACGTTACGCCGTCGAGCCAGCGGTCCAGTTCGGCCGATTCGAGTGTTCCGGCCCCTACAGCTTCGAAAAGACCGGCCGGGTCAGGTGGCAGTGGACGTCCTACTGCATCAATCAGGGCCAGACAGGTCGCCTCGAGCCGCTCCCGACCCTTTCCGCCGCGGAGGATGACTTTCGAGTCATCGACGCAGAATCGACCTGAGTCGCCACCGCCACGGACGACCGTGGCGGCAAGGTCCCCCCAGATGTCGGGCGGAACTCCCGGCGGGCCGTTCTGCGGATGACTTACAACGTCGCGGCTCTCCGCGATGACAGCCGTCATCACCAGCGGCCCGATGTTCGGCCCATACCCCGCCTCGTCGATCCCGACCCAGCGCATCGTGACTGACTCCTGTTACTGACAGCGAGGCAATGCAGACTATGCTTATCATGGATCAACAAACAGAGGCTGCTTCCGGAGTTTCCCACCATGCAATCACGCTCGACCAGGCATGCTCGCCGACCGCTGCTGGAGAATCTCGAGGTTCGGTCGCTTCTGAGCGGCCTCAGTCCGCTCATTCACTCCGTACCTGGGCCGGCGATCTTCGGCCATGCGCAGGCGGCGATTGCCACCAACCCGGCGGGAGTTTCCGCAATCCTCTCGGCGCTGCACGGCGGAATGGGTAGTGAATGGATTTCGCTCATTCGTTCCGAGGTGAAGAATCCGCTTGCGGTGATCGCAGGTTTCGAGTCCGGCAGGTATACGTCGTACTCAATCGCCGGACTGACGGCGCAGACTCCGAGCGTGCAGCCCGCATTCACGGGGCAACCGTACGATCAGTTGCTTGCCACGCTGGCAGGTGCCGCGGTGTTCAAGGGGAATGTCGTGGAGCTGGGCGCGATCATGCGCGGACCGTTCCACGACCCGGGCCCGTCGTATTACGTATTCGCCATCAACCGGGGCGCAGCGCCGGTCTCGGCCCTACGTTCGCCAGCACCTCGGGCGTGACCCCTGATGCTCTCGTGACGATCACCGTCGGCCCCTACGGTTCCACGGCAACAGGTACGATCACCGATCTGGCGACTCATTCGACACAGGCCATTTCTTCGTCGAATATCAGGATCCAGGGCCCGGTCGTTCGCGTCTTTCTTAACACCTCTCAGCTTCCGTCGAGAGGCTGGCCGATCCAGAAGTACCGTTTCGCCTTCTGGACCCAGACGCAGCCAGGGAATAACCTCTCCACGGTCGCGAGCTTTGCTCCGAGGTTCTCAATGATCCCCATCGCGGTGCTCAAGTCGGTCGCGGCGAGGCGTTAATAGCAAGTCGCGTCTATTCCAGAGCACGACCCTCTCGAGCCACATAAACCAGCGTGGCTGTCCCTTCAGCGTGTACAATTGAGGATCCGCACGGCGTGGCTGGCCTCCGGGATGTGCCCGCGAAGCCGACCTCTCGGGACATGCTCATCGGGACAGTCCATGCTTGAATTCTTGCAGATGATTACCGGCATATTCGTGGTCGTGTATGATGGCCAGCATGCCTTGAAGTTTCATCTAGGACGAGCGATCGGCGTGGTCGGCCCGGGCGTTCACTTCAAGATCCCGATCGTCCAGCGGTTCCAGGTCCAGCCCACCAAAGACACCACCCTGGACCTCGAACCGCAGGTCATTCAATTGAGCGACGAGCTGGTGTACGAAGTAGGCGCCAAGGTGGTTTATCAAATCATCGATTTACGCAAGGCGGTCATCGAGGTGGACAACCTCGTCGAAGGATTAAAAAATCGTCTTGTGATCATCATTCAGAACGTGGTCAAGTCCCAGGATCGCCAGTCGATCCGCGACATGGCCCAGATGGTGGACGCGGTCAAGTTGAATTGCGTCCCGTCGAGCAGCAGTGGGGCATCAAGGTGCACGAATTCGGGTTTTCCACCTTGTCGCCAACGCCCGAAACATTGGAGATCACCCAGTTACAGAAGCTTGCGAACGAGAAGCTCGCGCTCTATCGCCAGTTTCATGATGTGCATAAGCTAAGCTCTGAGGCTGCCGTCTCCTTGATCTCGGGAGCCGTTATGGCACTTCCGGCCCAGCGCCCGCGGGTCCCCCAAGATGAGATTCCGGTCCCCACCGCCAAGTCGAGCCTGGATCAATCAAAGATCGCCTCTTCATCGCCGGGAGAAAGCAGCACCCATGACGCTGAATAGCCTGTGGATGCTAATGTTGAGGATCATGAAATGGATCTGGCAGATCATTCAGAGCCAGTCCCGAGAGCACCCATGGGCCGTCATGGCGGCGGTCTATGGCGTGGCGCGAGCGTTCGGAGTCATGATCCAATCCGGCCAGCGTGGGATCTTGTTCCGGTGGGGAAGAGTCGTCAAGGAGCTCGAGCCGGGTTTTCACTGGCTCGTCCCCTTGATGCACAAGGCAAGGAAGACGCCAGTGCGCTCGGTCACCCTGGTCCTCCCCGATCAGAAAGTAATGACCGCCGACGGCTTGGTTTACAAGGTGCAAGTCAACGTGGTCTACCGGGTCGAGGACGCGACCAAGGCACTTACGTTGGTGGATCACCTCGAGTCCGCCTGTCGGGCTGCCATTCCCATCGTAGTCACCGAAATCGTCCGGAAACGTCACCAGGAGGAACTCGTCGACCGCGATCTGCTCGACCGTGAACTGAAAGAGCGCATCGACGCATCAGTTGCCCGCTGGGGACTGGTCATCGAGCAGGCGGGGTTCACGTCGATCGCGCCCGACAAGAGCGTCCTGCGGATAACTCAGCTCCGTTCCAAAACGATGGAACGCAGCAGGGCGCTTCGACTGATAATCAACGGAGGACTCGATCCGGAATTCGCGTTGGTCCTCATTGGCTCGGACCGTCATCCTGTCGCCAAGACGAGCCGACGTTACCATCGTGCGATCCGCGGAACCCGCGGGGCTGCTTCCGACCATTACAAGCCGGCAGGAGTGTCGCAGAACATGTACAGGGCGAACAGGACCACTTCAGCGGCCCGAAAGTCCGCTCTCGGGCGGCTGAAACCGGGTAAGCCTTCAAAGCCCCGACTGACACGGTTTTCTTGAGCAGACCACGCCATCGCCTGAAAAGTTCAGGCGGCCGAGGCCGAATCGGTTTCCGGAGAGGCGGTATCGCGGGAGATCGGCGGGTCGATGTCCGATTCCGGAGCGGCCCAGATAGCGGCCGGAGCGCGGCCCTGAATCTCGGCGGCAAGCGAGGCGTAATCCTCCGCGCCTCGGCTATTGGGCGCGTACTGGAAGATGGACTGCCCGAAGCTGGGGCATTCGGCAAGCCGGATGTTGCGGCGAATTCGCGTGCGGAAGAGCTTCGCATCGGCCCAGGGTACTGCGTTATTCCGGCGCAGCGAAGAAGCCTTCCAGGTCCTCGACAACCTCGCTGCCGTGTCGCGTTCCAGCATCGTACAGGCATAGAATGATGCCGCCGACCTTGAGATCGCGGTTTACCCGCCGCGACACCAGGTGCACCGTTTCCAGCAACTTTGAAAGCCCGTGCAGTGCCAGAAAGTGGGCCTGGAGTGGGATGAACACCTCGCTGGCTGCGCACAGGGCGTTGAGTGTCAGAACACTGAGCGACGGCGGGCAGTCCATGATGACGAAGTCGTACGGCTCGTCATCGGCGGCGAGCTGGTCACGGAGGATCACCTCGCGACCGACCGTGCCCAGTAACTCGAGCTCGGCGCCGGCCAGGTCGATGTGGCTGCCGCAGATATGAAGGTTGGCCCCGACCTGGCGTCGAACACTCGCCAGGCTCATGTTGTCGGTCAAGACTTCATAGAGAGACGGCCCGGAGCGGCCCGGCAGCAAACCCAGGTGAAGCGTGGCGTGGGCCTGGGGGTCGAGGTCAATCACCAGCGTCTTGTGCCCGTCCATCGCCAGTGCCGCGGCCAGGTTCACCGTCGTGGTGGTCTTGCCGACCCCGCCCTTTTGATTCAATACCGCGATCCGCCGCATGGTGGTTCCCTCCATGGAAGAATGCGACCGGGCCCCGTCGAACGATCGAGCGCCGTCTCCGACCCGAACCGTGGCGCCGCCGTGTCCCGGCCGATGACGGCAGGGGCCCATCGAGCCGGAGTCTACCGTTTCCCGCGGTAAGCGTGAAGGGGAATCGGGCGACCGGCGTCAGCATGGCTCACTTCGCTGCGGAGGATGACTTTCCCAAGGTTTCGTGATCACCGGGTCGCGCTCGCGGAAGTGGTGCGACTCTCGGGAACCCTGGCAGAGGGCTCGGTTTGCGCTCGTCCTCCCGCAGCAGGTATCCCGCATTGGCTCGGAGCCCGGAGTAGCGATCGATGTGTCCCGATGGCCAGATTACCTCGATCGACTCGACAGTATCCGCATTGCCGAGACCGAAATGAAGCCGTGAACTCGACGCCGACTGGTAACTCCCGCCGCCGATCCGCTGGGCCACCTGACGCCGCCCCCCGGAGACGATCGAGACCTTGGCCCCGATAGCCTCGCAGTTCGCCTTGCGGCCTTTCAGGCACAGGGTCAGGAACCGGCCGCCCTGGGTTCGGTTGTGCAAGTAAGCGAGAGGTTGGTTGTGCGAGAGAATCAACACATCGTCGCGGCCGTCGTTGTCGAGATCGCCCACCGCCAGGCCCCGTCCCATTCTCGGGGTTTTCCAAGGGGCGCCGGCCTGCTCGGAAACGTCGGTTAGCCTGCCCTCCTTGCCACCCAGCAAGAGCTGCGCGGGCATCCGATAAGGATAGTTGGGCCGCAAATCGTTGACGTGACCGTTGGCCGAGACCAGGTCGAGAAGGCCGTCGTTGTTAACGTCCAGAAAGGAGACCCCGAATCCGAGAAGCCGTTTCGTCGCCACGGTCAGACCGGCCTGGAGCGAGGCGTCGCAGAAGACTCCGCTGCCCAGGTTGCGGTAGAACGCAATTGACTCACCGTAGAAGTTGGTAACGGCCACATCGAGCAGTCCATCGCCGTCAAGATCGCCCGCGGCAACACCCATGCCCGCCTGGTAGGCCCCGGAGGCATTGCCGGCAACCCCGGCGTCATGTCCCACCTCTTCGAACCGCATCCTGCCCTGGTTGCGAAACAGAAAGTTAGCCGTTGAGTCGTTGGCAACGAAAAGGTCGATCCGACCATCACCATCGAAGTCGGCGGCGACCACTCCCAGGCCGCGGCCATCACGATCCACGATTCCGGCCTCCGTCGTCACGTCCACGAATCGGCCACCGTCATTGCGGTACAAGTGATCAGGAAGCGCCTCGGCCACAAGTGGATTGCAGTTCAGATAGGCTTTTGTATTCGGGTCGCGGCAGATTCGCGGATTGTCGATGTCCCATGCCGCGTAATGACAGACGTAGAGATCAAGATCACCGTCGCCGTCGAAGTCGGCGAATGCCGCCGAGGTGGGCCAGTCTCGTCGCCCGCCCAGGCCGCACGCGTCGGTAATGTCATCAAACGTGCCGTCTCCCCTGTTACGGTACAGGGCATACGATCGCCAGCGCGTGACGAACACATCAGGCCGGCCGTCGCCGTCGACATCGCCGACCGCCACGCCGTGCCCGTGATCGCGGGGAAACCGCGCGATTCCGGAGGCCACGGTGACGTCCTCGAACGTGCCGTCGCCGCGATTGTGAAATAATCGGTCGCCCGTGAGGGAAGAAGACGCATCCTGCCGAGAGGATGGCGTGAATGGACCACCCTGGACGCAATAGACATCGAGCCAGCCGTCGCCATCGTAGTCGAGGAGCCCGAGCCCGCCGCCAAAAGGTTCCGGGAGCTGGTGGATCGAAGTCTCGGCATTGTCGTAGACGAATCGCAGGCCGACCGACTCCGCATCGTCCGTGAACGCGACGGTTCCCACATCTGCCATGCCTGGCTGGGCGTTCGCAACTCGCCTGATCGGCACGATCTCGGGCCAAGGCTCGATATCGGCTGCAAGTGCAGATTGTCGCTCCTTGTTGGACTGATCAAGCCCGTCCAGCAGTTCGCGAGCGGCCCGATCGCCAGGATCGCCCTGGAGTGCCCAGATCAGCAACGCGCGCGCCTCGTGATGACGGCCAGCCAATTCCGCGAACCTCGCCAGTTCGCGACGCTCGGGCGCGGTTCTTAAGGGCATGTCGCGCCGTAAGTGATCCCGGTAAGCCGCAAGCGAGTTTTCGACTTCCGCCTTGCGGTGCCGGAAATCACTGCCTCGCCTCAACTGGCCGCCCTGCTGGTCGAGCTCGGCAAGGCGTTCCAGCGCGATCGTTGCCGCGGGTTCAAGCTTGAGCCATTGTTCCAGGACGCTGGCCTCTCCTTGTCTGTTGCCTTGCTGTCTGTGCAACCAAGCGCGCAGTGCAAATCGCTCGGCCAGCTCCAGCTCTTGCGGTTCGAGCTGCCGCACCGCGGCTACCGCCTCATCGGGGTGGCCGGAGCCGAGTGCCAGCTTGATCCAGGCTTTCCACACGGGGCCATCAGCTAGACCTGCCTTCCGGCAGCGCTCGAGCCATTCTCTGGCCTCTTCCCATCGGCCGGCTTCGATGGCAAGTCGGGCCTTGCCAAGCCAGACGCGGTCGTCGTCCGGTGCCAGCTCACCGGCCTTTTCCAGGGTGCCGAACAGGCCATCATAGGGCAGCCGATCCCAGTCGAGGTTGTTCAAGTATTTCAAGATGCGGACAGGATCCTTTGCTTCGGCAAGTCCGGCCCGTTGCAGAGCTTTCACGTCGTCAAATCGGACCTCGATTTCATAAATATGACTCAGCAATTCGCGGATCGGTTTCAGACCGAGACCGCCGCCTGCCAGAGTTCGAGCGAGGCGCTTCTCGGCAGCGTGGAGCTTTCCCTGTGTCAAGTTCGCCTTCGCTTCGTGGTACGCGCCTACGGGGTCGAACGGATATTCTTCGGGCAAGCGAGAAAATGCCCGCAGCGCATCGATCGGGCGGTCGGTCAAGGCCTCGCAGACCCCCAGCCAGTAGTCGGCCGCACGACCCGGCGCGCCGGACCGAGCCGCCATAGCTGCCAGCCGCTTTTGAGCTTGTCCGAGCTGGCCGTTAGCGATCTCCTGCTGGGCCAGCCGGAGGTTGCCCTGGTAATTCCATTGCTGGAGACGGGCGAAGAGAAGCCAGCTTGAGGCCAGAAACAAGGCCGGGATGCCAAACCACCACCAGCGACGCCGGATTCGCATCATTGAAAACTCAGCATGGTCACGAACTCGAGAACTCGATGATCAAAGGATGTCTGTGTCCTGGACTACTTGCGTCAAATCGACGATCTGATGAATCGCTTGCTCTCGTCGCAGACACTCGTGTCGATGTTATGCCCGTGGCTCGGGCTCGTACAGCCGGGTATCCGGAAGAGCGTCGGGCAAGGTCGAAACAAGGATCATCGGAGTTGGTCCATGCCCGAGGATCATGCATCCTGAGGCTCTCGCGCTGCAACTCGATTGTCGGGCAAGCGGTCCGCACCCTAGAATTGCGGGCGTCGGTGGAAAGCCGCGGCCACCGAGTCAGAAATCCCAGAGGAACTCTCCATGCGCGATCGAAGCCCTCCGCCCTTATCCCGGTCAAGAAGCTGCGCGGCACTTTTCTTGTGGTCGTCGCCTTGCTTCTCGGCGGGGTCGTCTGGGTGAGTTGGCCGTCACTTCGGAAGTCGATGAACTTCCGAAACAGTAGCCCGTCCAGATCGCTTCGCGACCGAGACTTGTACTCTGGATCACCGTACCAGAACGCTCGCCCCGGAGTCAGGTATGTCGGCGATGCTGCATGCATCCAATGTCACAAGGAGATCTCGCAGGCCTACCGAGAGCACCCGATGGGACGGTCGCTGATCCCGCTTGGAGACGCCAAAGACGGTCCGCCTGTGAGCGCGGCCACGGGTATCCCGTTCGAGTCCAAAGGAGTCAGGTACACGATCGAGCATCGTGACGGCAAGGTGCTTCACAGGGCGACGCGGAGCGACGTGGGTGGCGGCTTGCTAGAAAAGATCGAGGCGGAAGTGCGTTATGCGATCGGATCCGGGACGCGTGGCATCACTTACCTGATCGAGCGCGACGGGTTTCTGTTCCAGTCGCCGATTTCATGGTACACGCAGGAGCATCGTTGGGATGTCTCACCCGGCTACGGGGAGTTCTCCGGGCAACCGACGTTCGAGCGGCCGATCCAGCCCGACTGTCTGTTCTGCCATTCCAACCAGTTTCACGCGGTCGCAGGGACCCAAAACCATTACGAGACCCCGATCTTTCAGGGCTACGCAATCGGATGTGAGCGCTGTCACGGCCCGGGCGAGTTGCATGTCAGCCGCGGCGAGTCGTCGACCGGGTCCGACAGGACCATTGTGAACCCGGCCGCCCTGACGCCCGTCCTGCGTGATTCGGTCTGCGAGCAATGCCATCTTCAAGGTTCGTTCCGTTTTGCCCGCGAGGGCCGCGACCCTCTGGATTATCGCCCGGGCCTGCCGCTCCGCCGCTTCATGGCCGTATTTCAGGTTACGAAGGCAGTCCGAGGCAAGTTCGAGGCCGTCGGGCATGTCGAACAGATGGCGGCTAGCCGATGTTACGTCGCGAGCGAAGGGCGGATGGGATGTATTTCCTGCCACGACCCGCATCGCCTGCCCTCGCCGAGTACGAGGGTCACGTACTACCGCGAGCGCTGTCTCGAGTGCCACGCCAGCAAGGGGTGCACTCTGCCGGCGGCCCAGCGCCAGTCCGGCGCGGGGAACGACTGCATCTCCTGCCACATGCCGCGTCCCGGTATCACGAATGTCCCGCATACCGCCGCGACTGACCACCGAATC
Source organism: uncultured Planctomycetaceae bacterium (assembly GCA_963797295.1). Taxonomy (GTDB): domain Bacteria; phylum Planctomycetota; class Planctomycetia; order Isosphaerales; family Isosphaeraceae; genus Aquisphaera. The sequence continues at coordinate 385,587 of CAWCPP010000038.1, read as the reverse complement.
CCTCGGGCGCGCCCGGCTCGACGCCCGGAGAACCTCGAAACGCCACGCTTCCAGCGGGACAATCACCCCTGGTAGATTACTTCTGGCCGCAAATGACCAAGGAGGAGCGGCGCGAGGCCGACCGCGACCTCGGGGTCGCCCAGGGCTGGGCGGCCCGCAATTTCAGAGGAATGCCCAAGATCGCCCGCCTCGCCGCCATGCAGGGCCTGCCTTTACTTCAGGCGGCGGTTCGTGATCGGCCCGAAGACTTGTCGGCTCGCGTGTTCCTGGGGCATGTCCTCGAGAACCTGGACCGTCCCGAGGACGCGCTCCATGCCTTTGAAGAGGTCCTTCGCGCGGATCCTGGCCAGGAAATGGTGCTCCGTTCTTCCGCCCGCCTTCTGGCCCGTCTCCAGCGGCCTGAGCTTGCCCGGGCGGCGTTGCGGAAGACCATCGCGATCGACCCTTGGTGTTCGAGTTATCGGCTGGAGCTGGCGCAGTGCTGCTACCAGGCCGGCGACTGGCCCGCGGCCATCGCGGCCTGCCGGGAGGCAATCCGGCTCAACCCGGAGTTGTTCGAGGCACGATCGCTGCTGGTGCAGAGTCATCTGCGATCCGGCGAGCTCGGCAAGGCCGACACCGAATTCCAAGTCTTGCTCCGTTTCTACCCTGCGAGCCGGGAAGTCTGGCAACAGTGGTACGAGCAGCAGAAACGCGATGACCAGGCTGGGTCGGATGCCATGAAGTCAGACAAACCCTGATTCACGAGAACCGTTGCGAGTTCTTCCCCGAGCTTGACGCGAGCCGGCCCCAGCCGAGGTTGCCCTGACAGGACTGCCACATGGAGATCGCGGGGAATTCGAGATCCCGAACGTATGGAAGGCGAAAGCAGCAACTCTTGCTGCTCGCCGCAGTCCTGGTATGTCTTGGCGGCGTTCTTGTGTTTGTTTCGTGGCGGAATCCAACCACAAGCTCCGCCCTGGGGAGAGATCCCCTCTCGCCGTACTTGAATACGCGGGCCGGCGTCAAGTACCTCGGCGACGCCGCGTGTGTCGGTTGCCACAAGCAGAGCACCGAGGGCTACCGCCAGCACCCCATGGGCCGCTCACTTGCCCCCATCGGAGAGTCGTACGTGAACTTGGGCGGCGAAGCAGACGGCCGCACCCTCTTCGAGAACCAGGGGCTTTCGTATTCCATCGAAGATCGTGAGGGCCGTGTCTTTCACCATGAAACGCGGCGGGACGCAGCCGGACGCACCGTCGCGAGCATCGAGGCCGAAGTCCAGTTCGTGATCGGCTCGGGAAGGCAGGGCACCGCCTACGTCATCGACCGCGACGGCTTTCTCTTCGAGTCACCTTTGACCTGGTACTCGCGAAAGCAACGATGGGACCTGTCACCTGGTTTCGAAGCGTTCAATTATCACTTTGAAAGGCCGATCAAGCCCAATTGCCTGTTCTGTCACACGAACCATGTCGAGCTGGAACCAGGGGCGATCAACCGGTATCGACAGCCGCTCTTTCAAGGTCACGCGATCGGTTGCGAACGCTGCCACGGTCCGGGCGAACTCCATGTCGCGCGTCCCGCGGTGGTGGACGGCGTCGACATGACAATCGTCAATCCCGCCGATTTGCCGCCTGCCCAGCAAGATGACGTCTGTGCACAGTGCCACCTGGCCGGATCGTCGCGCGTTGTTCGCGTCGGTCGGCGCAATGAAGACTACCGGCCGGGACTGCCGTTCGATCGCTTCTGGACCGTGTTCGTGGTGCCGCCGGATGTGGCCGAAGACCGTTTTGTCGGACAGTTCGAACAGTTGCATGAGAGCCGTTGTTATGGCGCCAGCGGAGGTGCGCTAAGCTGCATCTCCTGCCACGATCCCCACCACTTCCCCGCGCCCGAGGAGCGGGCAGCCTATTACCGGGCTCGCTGCCTCGCATGTCACGCTGACCAGGGCTGCAGCCTGCCGGCGAGCGCCCGACTGGTGCAGAGTAAGGACGATAATTGCGCTGGCTGCCACTTGCCCAAAGCGAGCAGCCTTGATATTCCTCATGCCGCGACATCGAATCATCGAATTCTCCGGCAAGTGGGTAAGCTCGATCCATCACTGGCCCGCCCCAGGAGCACTCGCCGCGACCGACTCCACCTGCTTCCTTTTTACCGTGATCGAATCGCTAACGGCGATCGAACCGGGCTCGAACGTGACCGCGGCGTGGCCCTCTGCCGCGAGGGGGCCGAAGGTGCAAGGACCGCCGTGCCGCTGCTCGAGGCGGCCCTCACCGCTCGTCCGGAGGATGTGATCGCCTGGGAGTCTCTGGGTTCCGCATTGAGCGTCCTCGACCGGTTCCAAGAAGCACTCGTTGCGTACCAGAAAGCTTTGGGCCTCGAGGCCGGCAGGGAATCTACGCTCGTCGAGGCGGCGCGCCTGTGTCTGAAATGCAATCGAAACCAGGACGCGGCTGCCTACTGGCGGCAGGCCATTGGAATCGATCCCTGGCGTTCCGATTATCACGCCGAACTGGCCTTCGTTTGTTTCAGTGAGCACAACTGGCGGGGTGCGACAGATGCCTGTCAGAATGCCCTGCGCCTGAACCCTTCATCCATCAAGGTCAGGAAGCTACTGGTCCAGTGCTTGCTAAACCTGGGACGAATCGATGCCGCTCGCCGGGAGCTCGACGCGGTTCTCGGCTTCGATCCGCCCGACCGGGCCGATCTGCTGGAATCCTTTTCCGAGCAGTCAAAATCGGGCCGCTCGGCTCGCTGATCGCGAATCGCAGGCCGACCACCAGCCTCATCGATTCCGATTCACGGGTTGACGGCGACTTGCTCAGGAACACTCCGGGACAAGAATCTTGTGCCCGCGCCTACCTCATCGGGCCTTGCAAGCGTGGCCCCGATGAAGTGAAGTGGAGACCGGGGATCTCGGACCGTCGCTATTGGAACCTGGGATGAATCGACAGACGGCAAGTTCGAATGGGAGCGCGACCGAGGTAGCGCTGCGCAAGGCGCAATCCGGCTCGCCAGCGGCTTGCGTGACGGCGGTTACGATTCTCCTTCTGGCTGGCTGGATCGGCCTCACGGCGGGCTTCATCGATCTCGGCCTCATGGTGATGAAGTCTCGATGGATCGACAGAGACTTCTACCGTCTGGGTGGCAACTTTGTCTGGCTGATCCCGGCCGGCGTGACGGGGCTGGTTTTTCTGCTCGCGGTCATGCTCGTCGTTGTCGCCAGGATACGCGGAAGATCCGTCCGCTTGAAATCGGCTGTGGGGCTGCTTTCCTTTATCGGCTTCCTTGACATGACAGCGCGACTGCCCCTGGCGCTGGGGGCGGTGCTCTTGCTGTCCGGAGGACTTGCCGTCCAGTTGGCCTACCTGGTGAATCGCCATCGCCTGGCTTGCCTTCATTTGGCACGTCGGATGGGGAGCATACTGGCGGGGGTCCTGCTGACTCTCATGGTCGCGACGATCGGTGGTCGGGCCTGGTCAGAGCATCTGGCCATGGCCGCACTGCCCTCGCCACCCCCGAAAGCCCGTAATGTTCTCTTGATCGTCTGGGATACAGTTCGTGCCGGGAATCTGAGCCTGCACGGGTACGGGCGTCCGACAACGCCCAACCTCGAGCGGCTGGCTCTCCGCGGTGTTCGGTTTGACCTGGCGTTCTCGACTTCTTCGTGGACTCTTCCCGCGCATGCGAGCATGTTCACCGGGCAATGGCCCCACGACTTGGGGGTCGACTGGAAATCGCCTCTGCGAGACGATGTCCCCACGCTTGCCGAATATCTGTCCTCGCGCGGATACGACACTGCGGGATTCGCCGCCAACCTTGACTATTGCAGCCGCGAGACCGGCCTGGCGCGAGGTTTCGCCCACTATGAGGATTACCCGCTCGACCTCTACGATACCTTCAACCGTTACCTCGCGCTTGGCAACCGGTTCGATATCGCTGATTCGGCGTGCGCTTTGGGCGTGGTCCTGGAGAGATTTTTCAAGCGATCGTTCGATCTTGTGCCTCGCGCCAAGGAGCACGTCAAGAACGCCGCGGCAGTGGACCACGCGTTCCTCGACTGGCTCACCGGGCGACAGGGACGACGACGCCCCTTCTTTGCCTTCTTGAATTATAATGATGCCCACATACCTTATGAGGTACCGGACCGATCGGCCGCGAAATTCGGCCTCCAGCCCGAGACTTCCTGGGACCGCGTGACCATGCGGCACTGGAACACGGTGGACAAGACGAGCCTGACATACCGCGACGCCCAGATGGCTCTTGACCTTTATGACGATTCCATTGCCTATCTCGACCGGCGGCTGGAGTTCCTGCTTCAGGAACTCAAAGAACGCGGAGTACTCGACGATACCCTGGTGATCGTCACCGCCGATCACGGCGAGCATCTCGGCGATCACTTTCTCTTCTTCCACGGCGGCAGCCTGTACCGTCAGCTTGTCCAGGTGCCGCTGGTGATCGTAGGTCCCAAAGCAGGAGTGCCTGCAAACCGGGCGGTCGCACCTCCGGTGAGTCTGCGTGACATTCCAGCCACCATCGTCGATTTGCTCGGGCTGAACCGGGATTCACCCTTCCTCGGTCGGTCCCTGATTTCTACCTGGTCCCCGGACCAGGCTACCGCCCGGACGCTGGTTGAGCCATTACTCATGGAAACCAGCAAGCCCCCCCTCCTGACGAACCAGGGTCGCGAACCGGCCGCGAAAGGGCCGATGAAATCGTTGGTCGCCGAAGGCATGCACTACATTTACATGGCCGATGGAATTGAAGAGCTCTACTCTCTGAAATCCGACCCTGAAGAACGTCTCGACCTGGCTTTGTCTCCGTCCGCCAGTGACTTTCTCCAGCGGTTCCGCAACGGACTCGCAGTGATGCTCAAACGGCGGCTCAAGTAGCCGCTCCTGAAATGTCTCTACGCTGTGCTCCATCTCAGCCCCGAGATATTTGCGAGTATGAGGCCGTAAATTATTTATGGGCAATATGATGCCGTGTGTTCTCCATGACTTTGCTGAATCGGCAAGATAATCCAAAGACGGCCTCTTGCGGCGAAAGCCACCGCAGTATATTGTTAGCGCTTTCACATGGAGCAGCGAAGCGCACTTGCATCCATTCACCGCATTCGAACGCATTCGGCCTACTCGGAGATCTCAAAATCTCCTCTCTGAAATGCTAAGGTTCAAGTCTGTTGGAGCAATCTCGGAACGGAGGGAATAGAACCATGGATTTGTCTCCAGGTCAAACGGATCGGCGCACCCCGCGATCCATCACTTCGTGGGCGCTTGTCCTTGGGCTTGGCCTCGCCGGCTTGCTGGTGGGCTGTGGCGAGGGAGGCGGATCCAGCGCGGGGTCGGCCCAGCCGGGTGCCGGGAAGGAAACCGAACAGGCGAAAAAGCAGTCCCGGCAGGAGCAGATGCAAAAACTGAAAGGCCAGAACAAGCCAGGGCGCCCGAGACTCTGACGTCGGGCCATCGCCGGGGCAGCCCGACGCGGCCATGCCGTGCAGAATTCATCAGGGGTATCATCCAGGTTGGCTGTCGCCGAGTGAATGCACGTCGTTGAGAGGCGGCGGTCGATCGTTGCACTTTCTCAGATCAGGAGCAGATCATGAAGTTGAAAGCACTTCGCGGTTTCACGCTCATCGAACTCCTCGTAGTCATCGCCATCATCGCGGTCTTGATCTCACTGCTGCTGCCCGCGGTCCAGTCGGCCCGCGAGGCGGCCCGCCGGTCCCAGTGCGTCAACAACCTGAAGCAGATTGGCCTGGCGATGCACAACTACCACAGCACCCACGGGACGTTCCCTCTGGGTGGCACCACCGCTTCGGCCGGCAGCTACAACGCCTCTTGGGGAAGCTGGAGCGCCTTGGCCCTGATGCTGGGCTACCTGGAACAGACGCCGATCTACAACGCGTGCAATTTCAACTTGTTGCCTTCGTTCGGCCCCGGCTGGAACATGAACTCTACGGTCCACAACTCCAAGTTGAGTGTTTTCGTCTGCCCCTCCGATGGTCTTACTCCTGACTCTCCCAATGCCAGTTGCTGGCAGTGGACCGGCCACACCAACAATTACTACGGCTCCCTCGGCACCACGACCAATGGTGCCTACACGAGCCCTTCCACCGGGGTCTTCACCCTGGCGGGCCCTTGCTACGGCGTTCAGCACATTACTGACGGGGCGTCGAATACAATCGCGTTCGGCGAATCACTCTGCGGCAACTTCAATCAATCCGGATTGAAGTGGCGGGATGGACCGGTTCTGTCGACGGCAGCGGGGGGCGGAACGGGAGGCTTCTACGACGCCAGCGTGCTCGCGAATTACCAATTCGTATTGAACGACCTCCAGGTCTGCCAGTCGGGCTTCCAGGGCTACACTTCCAACGCGAATTCGTTGAACAACACAAGGGGTTACCGGTGGGACGAGGCCATTGGCGGTGGTTTTAGCCTCTTCAACACGATCGTACCGCCCAGCTCATCCCAGTACACATTCGGTTGCTGCCTGCTCGGCTCCGGAAGTGTCGACTGTGCCGGTGGGCAGTATATGCCCGCCGATAGCAACCACCCCGGCGGCTCAAACTTCCTGTTCGCCGACGGCAGCGTGCACTTCCTCAAGTCGTCGATCAACATGAAGACCTACTGGGCCTTGGGGACCAAGGCCGGCGGCGAGGTCATTTCATCCGATAGCTACTGACCGGATTATCTGAGTAGGCGGGAGTCTTCTGTCGGACATTCAAGGTTCCTGAAGACTCCCGTCCATTTCACTGTTCGCCTCGCCCCGTCCAACAATTCGTCAAGCGTCCGGTTCGCCCTGTTGCTTGAATCAGGTCTCGGGGAATGTGACCGGTCTTCGCCATTGCTGAGCTGACCCGTAGCTCTCGCTAGGTCAACGCCCCAGGGTTGTAAGCGGACTGCCCGGCTGCGGCATACGCGCGCAGGGGCTCGATCGCCTCGGTGCGAAGGAGATCGACCTCGATCTCAATCGGGGGGAGTTCTGTCCGGTCGTGAAGTTGCCCCGACCAGTTGTCGGGCAATGGTCCCTCCCTGAAGCCGGCAAGCTGTTCCACGTCCTCGGCCCGTGCTCCGATCACGAGGCCGCGGATCCCCGACCACCAGATTACTCCGAAACACTGGCAGCAGGGCTGGGCGCTGCAAACGAGTTCCATGCGAGGCAATCCGGGCGCGGCCAGATCATGCGTCCCCTGCGCCTTCTGCGCCAGGCCAATCGCCATCGCTTCCGCATGAGCCAGCGAGCACCCCACCGGAACCACCACGTTCACCCCTACCGCGATAAGCCGGCCAGACTCGGCCTCGAACACCGCCGCTCCGAACGGTCCACCGGTACGGGCGGCCACATTGTTCGAGGCCAGCTCGATCGCCAACCGCATCCGCTCCTGTCGAGCAAAGTACGCCATGCCGGGCTGCACAAGCGAAGCAACCCAATCCGGCAATGACAGAGTAAGCGAGGACCAATGATTTGGCGGATTCGCCATGGCCGTGACCCTCTTCGTAAACTCACGCCAGGTTCCGCTGTCTTGATTCAGCAGCTCAAATTGTGGGGACCGAACGCCCGGGGAAGCAAATCCTTGAGTGTGGACTCAAGGAACTCCAAACCGTCGCAAACAGAGTAGATTTCGGCATCGGGTCCGAACTCGTTGAGGACCTGACGGCAGGCGCCGCATGGTGCGGTCGGGGTCTGGGTTGGCGTGTAGACGAGAACCGCCTTGATTCGCAGCGGGCCACTGGTTCGGACGATGGCCTGGAAAATCGCGCACCGCTCGGCGCAGATGGTCAAACCATACGAGGCGTTTTCCACGTTGCAGCCGGTGAAGATTTTGCTCTGATCGGTGAGGATCGCCGCGCCGACGGGAAACTTGCTGTAGGGGCAGTAAGCGCGGGCTGCCGCTTCCTGAGCCGCGAGAAGCAAAGCCGATCGCTCGCGTTCGCCAATCATTATTCGAGTTGCCTTCCGCGGACCATTCGACTTCAGAGTGGATTCAACACCGCTACCCAGGGATTCCGCAAGCTGTTCGACTCCGACCCGCGCACAGAACTCGCCGAAAGTCTCGCCGTTTTGCCGTTGCGATTGGAACCTCTGCAATACCGGGACCAGCGTGGGCACGATCTGATCGTGCGGCACATAGTCCTTGAACTCGATATTGAGCCGGTCGCCGATGGTTCGTCCGCCCAGGAAAATCGTATATGTTCCGGGGCCGGGCTTGCCGTCGGGGCCGACGTGGGCCGAGCGGCCGACAAGTCCGATGTCTGCGTTGTAGGGACGAGCACAACCGTTGGGGCAGCCGGTCATCCGTACCGTGAGGCGTTCATCGGCGAGGCCCAGGCGAGCGAACTCCGATTCAAGCTCGTCAAGCAGGGAAGGCAGGGCGCGTTCCGCCTCGGTCACGGCCAGTCCGCAGGTGGGCAAGGCGGGACACGCCATCGCCCAGCGGCGCACGTTGGAGATGCGCTCAACCGTGGCGATTCCATATTCCTCCAGCCAGGCGTGGATTTCCGTGCGCCAGGCGGGGTCGAGGTCGGCCAGAAGGATCGATTGCTGGCAGGTAAGGCGGGCGGGCACGCGGTAACGTTCGAAGAACGTGCGCAGCCCGCTGAAAAGCCGCAGACGGCCTTCGTCCTTGAGCCGGCCGTTCTCGACCGGGATGCCCAGGAACCACTTGCCGTCGCCTTGCTCGTGCCAGCCCATGTGGTCGTCGACATCGGTCACGACGACCGCCCTGGGATCGGCGAGCGGCCGGCCCAGATACTCTTCGATCTTGGCCCGAAATGCGGGCAAGCCCCAGTCGTGAATTATGTACTTGAGCCGGGCCCGCTTACGATCCGAGCGATTGCCGAAATCGCGAAACACCTTGAGCACGGCCTCGCCGATCTCGAGAACCTCTGAACGATCGACATAGCAGAGCGGAACCGCCAGAAACAGGGAAGGTCTTCTGGGCGCTTGGAGTTGTGCCTAGCCCGCCTCCGACAAGAACGTTGTAGCCGACGATCCGACCGCCATCGACGATCGCCAGGAAGCCCAGATCGTTGGCATGAATGTCAGTGCAGTTGTCATCGGGAAAGGCGAACGCCGTCTTGAACTTGCGCGGAAGATAGGCCTTGCCGAGTATGGACTCCACCGGGTCATCGGCCGCGGTCGGCACCAGCGACGGCCCGGCGGGTGGCAGGGTTTCAATCTTCTCTCCGTCAAGCCAGATTTCCCAGTAGCTCGACGCCCGGGGCGCGGCGTGGGCAGCCCAGAGCCGGGCATCGTCTTGTAGCTCAGTCCTCAGAGCGTCGTGCACCGGCGCGGGGCAGCAGAGCACATTTCGCTCGACGTCGCCACATGCCGCCAGGGTGGAAAGCAGAGTCTCGTTGATCTTTCGGATGGCCGTCGGCAGGTCGCTTTTCAAGACACCATGAACCTGAAATTCCTGCCGTGTCGTGATTCTCAAAGTGCCATTGCCCAGGGTTCGGGCTAGCTCGTGACAGGCCAGGAACTGATCGGCGGTCAACTTCCCGCCCACGATCCGTACCCGCACCATCAACTGGTAGGCCTTGTCTTTCTTCTCACGCTTGAGCTGTGTGCGAAGGTCGCGGTCGTCCTGCTGATACGATCCGTGAAACTTGAGGATCGCCCCGGCATCATCGCTGAAATGGTCCAGTCCGTTGTTCACCTCTTCGGCCACGAAGGTCTTGAGGTATTCGCTGGCGATCTTGACTGCCTCGACCTTGCTCGGCTTGGGAGGACTCGCGGCAGCCTTGGGTTCCGTTGTCATTCTCTCGCTCCGGCGAAGCATCGGGCCGTCAGGCGGACCCCAACGCTCCGCGATCGTTACGCTCACATTGAATGTTCACTTTGTGAATAAACATGGTCAACTTTCCCCATTGTACGTGCGAGCACCGAAAAAAATCAACGAGTTCGCGCTCTGGTTGCAAGAACCGAAAGGGGCCGGAGAGCCTACTTCGGTGTAGGGTCGGCGGGCAGCTTGGGGATGTCAATCGGCTGGTCGAGCACCGGACCTTCCTGGCGGGCGGCCTCGGCTCGTTTTTGCATGGCACGAACTTCAATGGCCTGATTCAGGCCTTTGAGGATCGTTTCGGTATTATCCTCGACGGTCGCGTTGGGCGGTTCCTGGAATGCGAATTCCTCGGGGCGGATGGCCGCATTGAGCTGGACGTTGGAGTAGACGAGCTTGATCTCACTGGCATCCACCTTTTCGATGGAGCTGCGAGAGCCGACGGGCTTGCCGTCGGGGCCGATCCGGCGCGTATCCAGCAGGATCGTGGGCACCTTCCCAAGCAGGTCCATCTTGTAGGGCCAGCCGTCCTCTTTGCCGAGATAAAGCGTGGCCAGGCTGGGCACGAAGGCAGGCAGCGGACCGTTTGCCGGCAAGGGGCGCTGATCGGGACCGAGCAGTCCGTTCCGATTTCGCCAGGTGCCGTGGAGAACCCAGACCGGCTTGCCGTCGATCGTTTCTTCTTCCTTCTGGTCGAACTTGACGGCCTTTCGGAGGCCAACAAGCAAGGCATCGGGACCGGCAAAACCGATCTGGTTGAGAACCGCGTCCCGGGTGCCGGCATCAATCTCCGGCGAGTTCAAGCGCTCGAAAATGGGCTTGATGGAGATCTTGCGATACTGCCGGGACTCGAGAATTTGCTGATATTCCCAGAGGGTTTCGCCGTCGCAGACCTGAAGCATGGTGCCATCGGAATCAGGCAGGCCAGAGACGATGAGCTTGAGGTAGGTCCGGGAGGCCGGAGCCTTCAAAAACCGGCCCTTAATGGCGACGTTCTGCTTGAGCATCACGATGTTCTGGCTGAGGTCGGCCGACACCGACTTCAGACTGGCGATTTTCTTGATCGCCAGATCGATGATGCGCTCGGCCTCGGTGGGAGGCTCCTGAGGCGGTTCGGCGGGCTTGTCGGGATTTCCCGGTGGTGCCGCCCCTGGTACCTGCCCCGGCGCGGCGGCAGCCGGTCGCTGGGTCGCAGGGCTCTGGGGGCCAGGAGGCTGTGGTGCCTGGGCCAGAGCAAAGCCAGTCCAGGCCAAGGCTGCGCCCAGGAAGAAGCTTCCGGCGACGGCCGTTTCGTACAAGTCGATCCGTTTATGATACATGGTTTGGATGTAAGGCAATTCCTCAAGGAAGGGACAAGAATGCCCGATCATAATCGCTAGGCGTCATGAGACGCAAGTCCGACAGGCAATCACCGACAGTCGCACGCGTCTCGTAATACGGGACGGCCCCAGCCTGGCAGGTGTGGCGAAACGGTTCAAATTGACTGGTGATCCGTCGTTTTCCGGGTCCGGATGAGTCGGCTCGAACTGGTTGCAAAGATCGGTCGAGACGACCAGCGTTGCAATTCCAGCAGATGAGCCTTGACTCGGCCGTGGCGAATTCGGTCGCAGTGGAGGTCAGGAAGATCAAGCGTTCTCCCCGATTATCGGATCCGGAGGCTCGGGCCTAGAGCTGGCCGGCAGGGATCGTGGGAGTTGGAGGAGTTCCATGCATACGATCGGAGTGCTGCTGCTGGCGGCAGCGACCGCTGGCGACGGATTCGGATATTCCGACCCGGGCGTTGGTCTGAAAAAGTGGCTGCGGCCGCATGCCGTGGTCTCGGAACCCGCCCCTCCGGGCGGCCCGCCCATCAACGCCGCAACCATGGGCGGTGGCCCGGGCGGCGCGAGCATGGGGGCCGGCCGACGATTCGTCAATACCAAGAGTCAGATCTACTTCCTTGATCCCGACGGCATGAACATCGGCTGGCAGACCGGCACCGGCCCTAACGGCGAGCGCTCTTACCTGGCCTCGCAACTGGTCGTCCCGGCTCGCTACAACTTCAATCAAGGCTACATTTACCGCCTCAAGCTCTCGAACATTCCGGGCCGTGCCGGCGTCAACCTCTATCCGACGATCGAGGTCGCCCCGACCACGCCCTCAACCGATGCCTACCTGGCGCACAATGCGATCCCCGTCCAGTTCACGGCCGAAGATTTTGACCAGGTCGTCGATGGCGGCAACTTCGTGACCAAGGTCATCTACCTTCCTGATCCCAAGTACCAGGAACTCGCGGTATCGGGCGTGGAAACCTTGGTCTCGACCCGCCTCGAGCCTGGGGTGGACCCGATTCTCGAAGCCGACAAGCGAGGCACGATTCTCTTGATTGTCCGCCTCGGAGCGATCGACCTCGAGATGCCCAGCGGCCCAGCGGCCGGCGTAGTGGCAAATGGTCCCGTCATCGGCGCACCAGTCAGCGGTCCAGTGGTCGGAACACCGATCAATGGAACACCTATCAATGGTCTGCCGATCGGAACCGCCCCGGTCACCGAACTGCCCCCGGGCGCGCTTCCTCCCGGCGTGACCCCTCCGCCGCCGGCACCCGCGACCAGCGGTCCGGTTGACACGGCTCCCGCTCCGGCTCCTGACCCGGCTGCTGTCGCTCCGAGCACGACGCCGGCCCCGGCGCCTCCTGCTCCTGGAGTTGCGGCCCCGGCCGCTGGCCAACCTGCTACCCTGGTGCCCAGGCCGGCAACCGTGCCCGTGCCGCCGCCAACTCCGGCCGTCAATCCGGTGCCGAAGCCTTGATCATGTGAAATCCGGCTCGGACCGCGCTCTTCACAAAAGTCGCGGCACCGAGCCGGCCCTGGGATCGACAGATGCTCATGCAACCCGGCGGAACCGCGCTTGCGACGTGTTCCGCCGGGGTTCTTCGCAACAGCCCCGATCGTTTTCGCGACTCGCCGCCGAATCCTCGTCAGGATCGAGCAGCGGCGGGAAGCTGGACGATTGAAGTCGCCAGTGCAAGACGGTGTCAGGCAGGACGCCCTGACCCACCAGGTCTCCAAGTGCAGGATCAGAGCCGATGACCCGACACGGAAATGATCAAGTCGTCGAGTCGAGAGTGACCGCCATCGCGGCATGTCTCTTGGGGCTTTGCCTGGCCGCGGGATCGAATCCGACCCGCGCCCTCGCCCAGGCATCGGGAACGCCGCCTCCCGCACCCGCAGCGCTCGGGCCAGCAGTCGGAACGCCCGCCCAGCTTCCGCCGGGTGTCACACCGGGTGTGCCGATGGTCATGCCCGCTCCCGAAGTTCGGCCCGGTATTTCGGCGGTCGGGCCGCTCATCACCCCCGAGGGACACGGGCCGGAGGGCCCCCCGCGCTCGACCCCAATATTCAGGTTGTTCGTTTCCAAGGGCCCACGGGGCTTACGGTTGAGATCCTTGCACCTGAACCCAGCCCCGCCCCCATCGGCGACGGCGGCGGGACCGCCACGGTCGGCCTGCGGCGCGGGGTCGGCTATCGCCTGCGACTGGGCAACATCACCGAACGTCCCGGGGTTGAGCTCTTTCCCGTCATCGAGGTGGTCGGGCACCTGCATCGGCCAGGGGAGATCGACCCGGCCAAGTATCCGATTCGTGTCGTATTCAGCGATGAAGAGCTCTGGGACGTTGTGGACCACGGCCGGCTGGTCACCAAGGTGATCTACCTCGAAGCACCCGAGCAGGCGATTCCTCTCAAGCTGCCCAAAGACCAGATTCCCGTCGTCACTCTCAACCCGACCGAGCAGCCGCTGAAGGTGGCCGAGGCGCTGGGGCGGGTCATGGCGATCGTGCGTATCGGCGGCCGCAGGCCGACCTTGGATGAGATCCAGGCGGGAGCCACCGGTGACGTCGGCCTGGATGCGGTCGCCGCGGTGAGCTCGGGCCGCTGCCCGTTCATCAGCACCGATGGTGGGCCTTGCCAGCTTCCTTGCGGGCCGGCTTGCGCTCCTCTGCCTCCTCAGAGCCGACCCTGGCTGCCCCGCGACGAATACCTCTGCGACGGTGGCGACCAGGGTGAGCCGGCCGGTGTTGGCGAAGGTGGTAACCTGAAGGGAATCGATCCTCGCGATGCGGTCATGCGGTTCGATATTGGCCTCGACGATCGAGGCAAACCGCGCGTTCTGCCAACCAACCGGGTCTGCGTGTACGCCCCGCGATTCGCCGAGGTCCGCGTCAGCACGGGCACCAACGAGGCGATCGAGGTCCATAGTGCATCACTGAACCGAAAGATCGACAAGTTCGAGCTCGCGGAAAACCGGTCCTATGCCCGCCGCCTGGTCCAGAACCAGTCGGCCGAGATGGCACGCGAGCGAAGCCGCGCCAGGCGATGGCGGGCCGCACGTCGGCCGGTGAGAAATCCGACATGCGCGGGCCCGACATCTACCACAACGTCCAGCAGGTCAAGGTCGACTCCCAGCAGCAGCCGGTCCAGCTCACCCGTGTTCGCGTGAAGCCCGCACAGTTCCGGGAGAAGCTCCGCCTCGACGGCATCAAGAGTGTGGAATCCACAGTGATGACCGGCCGTGTCGAGGGGGCGGGGCAAGCGGTGATGTCGTGGCAGCCGCACGAGATGACGGGAGTGGAAACGCCGCCCAGGCGCCCGGGCATGGCGATCATCAAGCGAGTGAGTGCCACCGAAGCCGAGCCGGGCGACTCGCTCACTTTCACGATCACCTACCGCAACATGGGCAACACGCCAATCCGATCGGCCTCGATCGTGGACAGCCTCCTGCCCCGGCTCGAGTACGTCCAAGGTTCGGCCACGGGCCCCAATGGAACAGCCTTTGCATCGGTCGAGAACCGCGTCGGCTCATCCGAGCTGAAATGGGATCTGCCCGGCGTCATCCCCCCGGGCACTCGGGCGAAGTCTCGTTCAAGGCGATCGTTCGCTGATGCGATCCTTGAATTGATGGCACCGGGCTGTCGGTTATACTTCGAGCGGTAGTGACCGATGCATTTGAGATGCCCGGAACTGGGCTAGATCTCGAGCGCTGTCGGCAAGGCGATTTAGCGGGTATCGCTTGCAGTTCCAGGCAGCAGAAACGATCCGCGCAAGGGCGGATCATGCTGAACGTCTGGACGGTAAAATGTCTAGATTTGTCTGGGTGCAAGACTTTTCAGCGGAGGAGAATGTCTCCGCTAGGGGCTGGGCCAGCGAAAATAGTATACATGTGATCAGTTTTCGCGCGAACCAGCAGGGTTGTGAAATCCTCCAGGCGGCCGAACTGAACCACGATGCTCACCTAAAGACTTCGAAGATGTCTCATACATGGCCACGCAAGGTAGTAAGATGAAACGCAATGCAGAGTGAGGATACCCGTCCATGACAATCTCATTCGAGGAACCGCATCTGTGTTGAACAAGGATCAAACAATGGATATTGTAGGCGTTCTCTACATGAGAATGCTTCCGCGACCGGCAGGGCCGGATTCGCACTGGAACGAGGTTGCCGATGATCCGAGTTCTCGGAGGCCCGAAACGGCTTTGCGACGGGTTAACGCGGCGTGATCTCTTGCACGTCGGCACGCTCGGCACGCTCGGCACGCTCGGACTGGGGCTATCGGGTGGCAATTTGTTCGACGCTGCGAGAGCTGCACCTGTAACCTCCACCAGTGACCTCCCGGGGTTCGGCCAGGCAAAGTCGTGCATTCTTCTGTTCATGTACGGCTCGCCGAGCCAGATCGAATCCTTTGATCCGAAGCCGGACGCGCCTGTTGAGGTCCGCGGGGAACTGGGCTGCATTTCCTTCGAGCGTGCCGGGGCTGAATGTCTGCGAACTTTTGCCCAACCTTGCGCGGGTGATGAACAAGGTCTCGGTGATTCGTTCGGTATCTCATCCCTATCCAATCCACGGTGTCGCGTATGCGACGACCGGCAACCCGGTTGTACCGCTTGCGGCGGAGCTTAGCCCGCGCGATCCGATCCACTGGCCGTTTATCGGCTCGGTCGTCGACCATGTCGACGGTGAGCGGCAAGCCGGGGACACTCCATCCCGCAACGAGGTTCCGCGCAACCTGCTGCTGCCCTGGGCATTCAGCAGTCAGCGAGTGGGCGAGGTACCCCGCGCCGGACCGTATGGTGGTTTTCTCGGCCCGGCTTACGACCCGATCTGCACCGAGTTCGTAGGGCAAGGAACTCGGAAGGCGAAAAAAACGCTACTCCAGATGAACTGGAATGACTTCGAGCCGTATCGGGGGATCACGCCCGAAAGCCGGTTTCAGCTCGGCACGGTTTCACAACTTGGTCCCGGACTAACGCTCGATCGTCTCGACAGGCGGCATTCTCTGCTCGATCAGATCGAACGGCAGCGGAAGAACGCCGACGCGGAGACCAGTACGGGAATCGATCGCCATCGGGGCATGGCGTTTCAGTTGCTGTCCTCCGCGAGGCTCCGGCAAGCATTTGACCTTGGTCTCGAGCCGGAAGAGACCCGCTCACTGTACGGAATGACTCTGTTCGGCCAGGCATCCTTGACTGCCCGGCGGCTGGTCGAGGCAGGCGGCCGGTTCATCACCGTTTTCTGGGACGAGTACGGCCTGGCCGGTACCGGCTGGGACACTCACTGGGACCATTTTCCGAGGATGAAGGATGAGCTCCTGCCCGGCCTCGATCGCACGTTCTCCGGTCTGCTCATGGATCTCGACCGACGTGGTTTGCTTGATGAAACCCTGGTCGTGCTCTTGAGCGAGCACGGCCGCACGCCCCGCATCCAGTCGACTGTTCAGGGAGGAGGGCGAGACCACTGGTCGCGGTGCTACTCCGTCGTCATGGCCGGCGGCGGCATCGCGCGAGGCCGTGTGATTGGCCGGTCGGACAAGATCGCCAGCGATCCGGTCGAGCGCAGGGTCTCGCCCAAGGACATCCTGGCGACCATCTACCACTTGATGGGTATCGATCTCGCAAACCTGCTCTCCGACCGTCAGGGCCGGCCCATGCCGATCGCGCCCGGGGCCGAGGTGCTGACAGATGCGCTTGCCTGAACGAAGAGCCCTGGGGGTCCACCGTGCCGATCGAGCCCTACATTGATGCCCATTCTCATATCTGGACTCCCGATGTCGCCCATTATCCGCTGGCGACCGGGTTCGCGGTTGCCGATATGAAGCCGCCGTCGTTCACGGCCGAGGAATTACTTGCGAACTGCCGTCCGGCGGGCGTGGGTCGAGTCAACCTGATCCAGATGTCTTTCTACGGATTCGATAACCGCTACATGCTCGACATGATCAAGCTCTACCCGGAGCGATTCGTGGGCACGGCGATCGTCGATCCTCTCGGGACTGATCCCGGAATGGCGATGGAGCAACTCCTACCCGCCGGCGTACGCGCGTTCCGGATCCAACCCCATTACAGCAGGCAGCCCCCCGAACGCTGGCTCGTGCCACCGGGGTACACGTCGATGTTCGCCACGGCGGCCCGTACCGGTCAGGCGCTGAGCTGCCTGATCGACGCTGCCGGGTTTGCCGAGGTCGATCGGATGTGCCGGCGCTACCCGGACACGAAGGTGATCATCGACCACCTGGGACGGATCGGCGTGGATGGCACGATCCGCGACGCCGACGTTCAGCGCTTGTGCTCGCTGGCTGCACATCCCAGAGTCTTCATCAAGGTTGGGGCCTTTTATGCACTGGGCAAGAAGACGCCACCGTACCTGGACCTGGGACCGCTCATCCGCGCCGTCGTTCAGGCTTTCGGGGCACGCCGGTGCATGTGGGAAACCGATTGTCCGTTCCAGGTCGTGTCCCACCGCTACGCGGACAGCATTGCCTTGATTCGCGATCGGCTCGACTTCCTGACCCACGACGATCGGGACTGGCTGCTTTTCCGGACGGCCGAGGAGACGCTGTTTCAGACTCGACGATCGTGACGGAATCACCGCGATCGAAGCCCTTGATCGGCCATCGGATCATGGGATAATTCGTTTGGGCCCGCGGTCGGTGAAAAAGCGCCCGAGGCTTCGTGCGGCCTGGGCCTTGATCAAACCGGTTTCAGTGCTCCGCGCGACAGGGAATTGCCGCCTGCCGATCTTGACGGCCAGATGATCTCCGGTGCACTGAACAGGTGACTGGGACCACGAGCTTCGATTGGGTATTCTGGGCCGTATCCAAACCGGTTGGAGCCTGACGCTGCCGTCCGCCAGACACCGGATTCTCCCGAGACACCAGGCCGCACTGCGAGGTGATGCCTGGTCCCCGCTTTCGGAGACCGCTGGTCCGGAGGCGGCCAGAGCGTCACTTCGTTCGGGAATGACCTGCGTGCTCCAAAATGCCCCAATTCACCCGGGGGAATCGTCGCTCCGGAGACGGAGCCAACCCCATGTCCACGGCCACGACAACTCGACTGACGGCCTCTTCACCTGCTCCGCCGGCAACGCCGCCGCTTCACCGGATCACTGTCGAGCGAAATCGTTCAGGGGCCATCCACTCTTGCTCCCTTAGGCGTTTCTGGGCCACTCCTCCGGCCTCTATAGGTAAAGCTGGGTGACCCCGTCCCAAATCCGCATGGCGGTCTTTCGCCCCCAAGTTCTGCCCCCGAGCTGCCCTCAGCGAGGGCTCAGCCCAGCTACCTCCCGCCGAGTGCCTTGGCAACGGCCTCGACGATCTTCTGGCCGGTCAGGTCGCGAGCCAGCACCCTCGTGTCGGGCCCGATCAACAAGGCGCCTGTCTGGGTGTAATCCTGCGCGATCGGGTCGTTGGAGGCGTCGCGGAGCACCGCTTGTGGCCAGGTGATCCGTTGCGCCCGGATCACCCTCTCCGCACCCTCGGGGTTGTACGCCAGGCAGAAACCGAGCATCACGAGGCGGTCGTCCTTGCCGAATCGGTCGTGCACGGCGCGGAGCGACTCGATCTCATTCGGCCCTGGGGGGATAACCGGGAACCAGAAGTGGACCAGCACGAACTTGCCCCTGAGGTCGCCGAGCGACATCGACCGTCCGTCGACGAGCCCGACCTTGAACGCCGGTGCCGGCGTACCAGCCGCGGGCGGCTTCGGCGCCTTCCTCATGACCAGGGTCAGCCCAACCTCGTTTCCCTCGTGCACACTGCGGTGCTCGATGCGCAGCGGCACGTAACCCGTGGCCCGCGCATAGAAAGCGTACTCGTGGTCGGGGATCAGGTACTTGCAGCGGAACCTGCCGTTGGCTTCCTTCTCAAAGACGGCGAAGTCGGGGCCGACGCGCTCCTCCGGTTTCATATAGGGAGACGTGTCGAGCCCGTCGATGAAACTCTCCTGAAGAAAGTCCACCCGTGCGTACGCGTCAGCCGGGGGCGGCTCGCCCTCCTCGGTGCGGATCGTGGCCACGACGGTCGCGGGAAAGTGGCCGCGGGCGGTGATCGCACGGTGATCGGACTCGAGCGTACCGAGCCAGAGTCCTCCCGTATCGCGCCACGGGCTGCCGGGACGGAGGCGCGTCTTGTAGACCACCGGGGGGCCCTGCGTGTACACCCAGAGCCGCGCGTGCCGCAGACCCTTGATCGCCCGCAGGGCGACGCGGCCCTGGTCGTCGGCGCTGCCCAAGACGCTCCAGGAGATGCCGTAGCGCGTGTCAGGCGGAGCGTCGTTGATAACCGTCCTGGCACTCGGGCCCAAAGAGTCCACCATGTTGGGGCCAGGATCAGGTCGGTCGACCCCCGCGGAGTTCGGCAGAGACCCGAAGACGCTCACCTGCTCGCGGAACGGGTCGTACGGATCATTGCCTTGTCCCCCCTGAGCTGCTTTGGGGAAAGCACCCGGCGGTAACTCCGGGCGGACCCCCTCGATCTGGACCTGAACCAGGACCGTCTCTGCCTCGTGCAACTCGATGGCAGCCGGCTCCACATCCTTCTTCAGGTAGACATCGATCGGCCGGATCACCAGGTTCAGAGCGGGGCTCTGCCGCGGTAATGGGCAGCCCATGAAGTGCCTGTCCGGTCCCTCGCCCTGGAGCACGTAGCTGCCGGGCCGAAGCAGGGTGAAGCGGAAACGGCCTTCTGTGTCGGTGACGGCGACCCGCGGGCCGCCGTTGTAGTGGCCGGTCAGCATCAGGGGCTGTCTGCCGAGCGGCTTGCCGGCGAGGTCGACGACCCGTCCCATGAGCGTCAGGCCGGGGCCGAGGCGAATCACGCCCAGGTCGGCCGGGGCGTAATCCTCGGGGCGCGTTGGGCGGTGATCAACCCCCCAGAACTTCTCGAACGGAGCCGTTTCGATCCCGAGCGGGATCGAGATGGCCAGCGACGAGGCTTTTGGCATCCGCAAGCGGATGCGGCCCCCGGAATCGGTGCGGCCCTTCAATTCCGTATTGCCCTCTCCCATCCAGTTGGAGAACTGGAAAGGCACGTCGGCCGCCGGCTGGCCGTCGCCACGGATGACCTGCGCGTGATACTCGACACCGCGTTCGAGAGCGACAGTGTCCGGAATCGCCTGATTGCGATCCCGGAGGCGGTACACTCCACCGACGTCCCACCGTCTCGGGATGAAGTCGGAATGCTCGACCCGGACGACCACGTGCCCGATGAGGCGGTCGGCGAGTCGCTCGGGCGGGACGGTGAGCCGGTATCGGCCGTCTCCATCGGTGCGGGTCGTGTTCTCGCCCAGCGCAGGCGGGGGGACTTCGACGGTGGGGCCTACCCATCCAGCCATCGCGTCAAACCAGGCGATCGTGACCGTAGCCCCTGCCACTGGCTTGCCTCCATCCTTCTCGATCACCCGGCCGGAAAGCATGGAAGGCGAACTTGCCGTCCTGTCGTCGGTCGTCTGGGAAGATGGAGATGATGCCGTGACCTGGAAGCGGGCGCTGACAAGACCGGCCAGTAGTAAGCCGGACATGCCGAGAATCCGTGCCGCACCCGATCGTAACAGCCAGTGCCCGGCTGACCTCGGCCGGGCGTCAGGGTTCTGCCCGAAGACATGCCATGACATGATGTCGCCTCCCGCGGAACAGTGCAATGACGTAACAGGCCTTATGTTATTTCTATATGCACATGTTATTACTGACGAGCGTCGAGTCGAGAGCCCCACCCAGGATTCAGACCCACACGACGCCTGCGGATCTCTTGTGCAAACGTCATCCCTGACCCGAACCCGCCGCAGTGACTCGGACTCATATCCCTGAGCCGAACGCGCCGCCCTTACCGGCCTCATCATCGATTACGAGGACAACGCACGCTATAGCGAGATGCTCGAAGCACCAAGCAGGCTTACATCCGCGCACTGCAAAAAGCTCGTCTGCTGGTGGCCCCATCCGAAAACTCATCCCTGACCCAACCCGCCGCAGTGACTCGGACTCATCCTTGATCATCAGGTCCACCCACATTATGGATCGTGATGGTCGAATGCACCAATCAGGGTTCATCTGTCCAGTACAAAAAGGTCGTTTGTGGTGGCCCCATTTGTCCCACGTGCAAAGCGATGTACCCGCACGAGCGCGAGATCGTTGCGCGGTTCAAAGCCCGGCCCTTCGCGTTGCTGAGCGTCATGACCGATGAGGACATGGGTCCGATCCGCAAGGAGATCCAAACGGGCGAGTTCACCTGGCGGTGCTGGTGGGAGCGGGGCGGCCCCGACGGCTCGATCCCAACTGCCTGGAACGTGCGCGGCTATCCGACGGTCTTCGTACTCGATCAGAATGGCGTGTTCCGGCTCAAGTTCACGGGCAACCTGGCAAGCCCCGAAAGGCCCGGCTGTCCCCAACCGCCAATCGACGCATTCATCGAACGGCTGCTCAAAGAGCCGGAGACAGAAGCAGACCACTCGCGACCGTCGTGAGCGGAAGGGTTCGAAAAGAAGGGGTACAAGGGCCGCAGATGTTTTCCAAATGTTTGCCAAATGTCGTTAGATTTGTTGGTGGCCCGAAACCTCCTATCGAGGGTCGCTAAGTCTCGCTGCTACCGGCGATCAAGAGTTCATTGCCGCCTCGGACTGGTTTCCAGCAGAAAGAGAAAGCCGCAAGCCAGTGGCCCATTGACCGCACTGGCAAACGACGTAGAGTCGAATTCAGGATCACATCAACGAAGTCGTGGTGGGTCTAGAATATCGCCCATGGGTGGGTGGTTGTGAAGCGACCGGTGAGACCATGTTCGAAAAGATCCTTTATAGACCGGCACTGGCGATCGTCATCTCTTTGCTGATGTTGTTCATGGGTGGGCTGGCCATCAGAACTCTGCCGATATCACAGTTCCCCTCCATCACGCCGCCAACGGTGGAAGTCTTCATTACATATCCGGGTGCGAGTGCCGCGGTACTGGTCGACTCGACTCTGATTCTTTTGGAGCGAGCCATCAACGGCGTTCAGGATATGCGTTACATGGCGTCCGACGCCACCAGTGCCGGCGAGGCAACGATCCGGATTTACTTCGAGCCAGGCTCGGACCCGAACATGGCGGTCGTGAACGTGCAAAACCGGATCGCCGTCGTGAAGAACCTGCTACCCGAGTTGGTGCAGCGGGAAGGGATCATCGTCAACCAGATCATGCCGAGCATGCTGATGTACGTGAACCTTTTCAGTACGGCTAACGGCGTTGACCAGAAGTTTCTTTACAATTACGCCAGCAACTTTATCGTGCCCGAGATCCAGCGGACCCGGGGCCTGGGCCGTGTCAGGATTCTCGGCAGCCGCACGTTCGCAATGCGGGTCTGGCTGAACATCGACCGAATGCGTGCCTACAACTTGTCGTCTGAGGACGTCATGAAGGCTCTGGCGGAACAAAGCGTTATTGGCACGCCCGGACGGCTTGGCCAGGCCACAGGCAAGATGTCGCAATCCATCGAGTACGTCCTGACTTATGAGGGGCGCTTTACCAAGGTAGAGGAATATGAAAACATCATTTTAAAGGCAAATCCGGATGGCGAGTTCTTGCTGCTCAAGGACGTCGCCGAAGTCGAGCTGGGCTCTGAGTTCTTCGACATCTACTCGGACATTGACGGCCATCCCTCGGCTGCCATCGTTCTCAAGCAAAACCCGGGCTCCAACGCAGCCGTCGTGATTGAGAAGGTCAAGGCGAAGCTCAAGGAGATCAAGGCGGAGTCGTTCCCTCCCGGCATGGACTATGAGTTCAGCTACGACGTTTCCAGCTTCCTGGACGCCTCCATCGAGAAGGTGCTCCACACCCTGTTCGAGGCGTTCGTGCTGGTGGCTCTGGTGGTCTTTCTGTTCCTCGGGGATTGGCGTTCCACGCTGATCCCGACCCTGGCGATTCCCGTATCCCTGATTGGGACCTTCTTTGTCATGCGGTCGTTCGATCTATCGATCAACCTGATCACCCTCTTCGCGCTGGTGCTGGCGATCGGTGTGGTGGTGGACGACGCGATCGTGATGGTGGAAGCGGTGCACGTCAAGATGCACATGAAGCATCTTTCACCCTATCGTGCGACCATGGAGGTTCTCCACGAGATCAGCGGCGCGATCATCGCCATCACCCTGGTGATGACAGCCGTTTTCATCCCGGTGACCTTCATGACCGGGCCGGTCGGCGTCTTCTACCGCCAGTTCGGCATCACGATGGCCAGTTCCATCGTTCTCTCCGGTTTGGTGGCCCTGACGTTCACGCCGGTTCTCTGTGCGATCATTCTCAAGCCCCACACGACCCAGGTGAAATGGCGTGGGCCGCTGCGCATATTGCTGGATCTTTTTGACCAGGGCGTCGAGAAGGTGACGGGCGGTTATGCTGGGTTGCTGCGCCGGATCGTGACGCGCCGAACGCTGACCCTGTTCGTCGTCATGGGATTTTGCGCCGGGATTTACCTCGTGAACACGCGGCTGCCGTCTGGCTTTATCCCGAACGAGGACCAGGGAATTCTCTATGGGATCATCCAGACGCCGCCGGGTTCGACGCTCGAGTATACCAACACCAAAGCCCACGAGTTGCAGGCGATCGCCAAGGGCGTGGATGGAGTCACCTCGATCGCCACGCTGGCCGGATACGAGGTTCTGACCGAGGGCCGGGGCTCGAACGCGGGAACCTGCATCATCAATTTGAAGAACTGGTCCGACCGCAAGCTGACCGCACGCCAGATCATTGAGAAGCTCGAGGAAAAATGCCGTAAGATTACCAATATCAAGCTCGAGTTTTTCGAGCCCCCCGCAGTCCCGGGTTTTGGAGCGGCCGGCGGTTTCTCCATGCGTCTCCTGGACAAGACGAACACGGGCAACTACAAGCGGCTGGGTGAAGTGACCGACCAGTTCATGGATGCCTTGTCCAAACGCCCGGAGCTGAAGGGCTTGTTCACCTTCTTTACCGCCAACTACCCCCAGTATGAGCTGATCATCAACAACCGCCTGGCCATGCAGAAGGGTGTCTCGATCGGAAAGGCGATGGCCAACCTGTCCATCCTCATAGGCAGCACTTACGAGCAAGGCTTCGTTCGCTTTAACCAGTTCTACAAGGTCTATGTCCAGGCCTCGCCGGAGTTCCGACGCTTCCCCGAGGATCTGGCTAATATATTCGTCAAGAACGACCACGGAGTGATGGTTTCCTACTCCTCATTCATGCAAATCAAGAAGACGCAGGGGCTGAACGAGATCACCCGCTATAACTTGTATCCCTCCGCAGCCATTCAGGGTGCACCGGCTAAAGGCTACAGCACCGGTCAAGCCATCGAGGCGATTAAGGAGGTCGCCGCAACGCTCCCTCACAGTTACGACATCGGCTGGGAAGGCCTATCTTATGACGAGGCGGATAAGGGGAATGTTGCTATTTACATCTTCTTGATCGTCGTCATCTTTGTCTATCTGGTACTGGTTGCGCAATATGAGAGTTTCCTGCTGCCGCTGGCCGTGATCGTGTCGCTGCCGGTCGGGATCTTCGGTTCCTTCCTGCTCCTGAAGGTCATGGGGTTGGCCAACGACGTCTACGCCCAGATTGCCCTGGTCATGCTGGTCGGTCTGCTCGGCAAGAACGCGATCTTGATCGTCGAATTCGCGGTGCAACGGCGTCGGGAGGGCATGAGCCTTAAGGACGCGGCCATCGAAGGAGGAAGATTGCGCTTCCGGCCGATTTTGATGACCTCCTTCGCCTTCATCGCCGGTCTCCTTCCGTTGGTCTATTCCACCGGCGTGGGAGCGATCGGCAACCGTACGATTGGCACCGCTGCATCCGGCGGGATGCTCGTCGGCACCCTGATCGGGGTTCTGGTCATTCCCGGCCTTTATTACCTGTTCGGCCGGATGGCCGACAAACGTAATCTCATCAGGGACGAGGCGGATGAACCTCTCAGTGAGATTTTTGAGAATAACGAGCTCAAGGAGCCCGACGAACAGGAAGTGTGTGATTGCGAGGGCTGATTCAATCGCGCCTGGTGAGAAAGCGGAAGTCCGCCAGGTCGGTCGGAATTCTCCGTGGATCAATCAACCAGGCCCCGCAAAACACCCAACCTGACCCGCGACCCGCGAAACCCCGGCCTGCGTGAGGCTGCGCCAGTGACGTCGAAGAGATCGTGGCCGGCTTGCAGGAGGCATGCGGTGCCGAAAGAATTGTGATTGACATCTCGATCGGGCCCGGCTACTTTTGGATTTCATTCGACATCTAAACAGACTGGCGACTCACAGCCTCGGTGCCCCATGGACCATGACACGTTGCTGGAATCGTACCTGGCCGGATTGCAAGACCTGCGCATCCCTCACCGGCATGGGAAGAGAGCATCTGATCGTGCAACCGATTCCGGGGAAGTGGAGCGTGCTCGAGGTCGTCTGTCATCTTGCCGACACCGAGGGCAACATCGCGCATCGTATCAAACGCGTCCTGTCCGAGGAGCGGCCGGAGTTCGATCGGGTCCAGCCCGATTTGCTGCGAGCCGCGCTCGCTTATCAGGCACGTGAGGTCGAGGAAGAGCTTGCGGCCATCGATTCCACGCGGCGGCAGATGGTCCGCATCTTGCGAAACTCGCCCGCTGAGGCATGGAGTCGCATGGGGATCGTGAGCGGACATGAACGGACATCGGCCCAGATGGTCAACGGCGCGGTCGAGCACCTGAGGCATCACCTCCAGTTCATCCTCGAGAAGCGCCGCGCCCTGGGACTCGACGTTTCTGGGTCGGAGATTTCGGAGTCCGTTTCGTAGGGGCCAACTGGTTCTTGGCCTCCTGGAGAATACTCACCGAGAGTTCGGGGTCGCTCACGACACGAGAGATCGTCAGCGCGCCGACCATCGTCGCGACCGCGACGAGGGCCTGCCGCCTCGCCTCATCGGGCTGCAATTCGTCGTACTGCCCCGCGATGATTTCTACAAGTTTGAGCACACCGGCCGTCGCCACGTCGCGTGCGGCCGCGTCGGCTCGAGCAAGTTCGCTGCCGAGCGCCGCGATCGGACATCCGTGGCCAGGGCCGTCCCGATGGTCGATCGACAGGTAAGTGGTCACGACCAATTCCAGCCCGTTCGCATTTCCCGAGGCGGCCTTCGCGACCTTCCCGGTCATCGCCGAGACGGCCTCGGCACAGGCCTCGGCGATGACCTGGTCCTTCGAATCGAAATGCTTGTAAAAGCCGCCATGCGTCAGGCCCGCGGCCTTCATCAGGTCGGCAAGTCCGGTGGCGACGATCCCGTTCCGCCAGAACTCGACCGCCGCCGCCGAGACGATCCGCTCGCGCGTCTTCGCGGCCTCCTGCTTCGACTTCCTCATCGCTGGTTCGCCTCCACGGTACTCGGATCGCGGATCTGGGATTGCAACTGACATCCCGATAATATCGCCAACGATTTGGATGTCGATTGCAATCCAAATTGAATTCTCAGGAGATCTCGTCATGGCAAAGGGCCGAGTTCTGCTCACGAGTGCGACCGGGGATACCGGGCGAGCGACCCTTGAGCAACTGCTCGCACGTGGTCGGTCGGTGCGCGCGTTCGCGCATCAGGAGGACGATCGCTCGAGGCACCTCCAGGCTCCGGCGCCGAAGCGTTCGTCGTCGATTTCCTCGATTTCGACGGCATCCGCAGGGCAGTGGGAGGAGCTGAGAGGGCTTGCTTCTGCTATCCAATCCGTCCCGGGATGATCCACGCGACGGGGTATTTCGCCCAGGCCGCGAAGGAAGCCGGTGTCAAGGGCATCGTGAACTTATCGCAGATCTCCGCGCGGGAAGACGCGAAGATCCATTCATCGCAGGACCACTGGATTTCTGTGCGAGTTTTCGACTGGTCCGGTCTCACGGTCGCCCACCTCCGGCCGACGTACTTCGCGGAGTGGCTGCTGTATTTTGCACCGATGATCCGCGCCGGGAGCCTCCAATGACAACTTTTGTCCGTAACACGACAAACCGAATCGACCGCGTTACGAGTTTCATTTTTTGACTTCTGTAACTAGACTGCGTACACTTGCTCGTCTCAGTTCTGGATAAGGAGCGACACGATGAATGAAGCCAAGCTCGGCGGCCGGTTCACGTTCCCCGGCACGTCGCTGACGGTCCATCGGATGGGCTATGGCGCGATGCAACTGGCAGGGCCCGGCGTGTGGGGGCCGCCCAGGGATCCGGACGCTGCCGTCGCCGTCCTGCGCGAGGCGGTCGCGGCCGGCGTCAATCATATCGACACGTCCGACTTCTACGGCCCGCACGTCACCAACCAGATCATCCGGCAGGCCCTGCACCCGTACCCGGCGGGGCTGGTGATCGTCACCAAGCTCGGGGCCGCCGCCCGCCGGACGGGTCGTGGCAG
Organism: uncultured Planctomycetaceae bacterium; assembly: GCA_963797295.1. Classification (GTDB taxonomy): domain Bacteria; phylum Planctomycetota; class Planctomycetia; order Isosphaerales; family Isosphaeraceae; genus Aquisphaera. Next base: position 358,190 of record CAWCPP010000038.1, on the reverse strand, counting down.
CCGGCCATCTCGGCCCAGGAACTGACCGACGGGCGTTCACGACAACCTCCGCAACCTGGGCCTCGACGCGCTCGACATCGTCAACTACCGCGCGATGGGGTCGATCCACGGCCCCAAGGAGGGGTCGATCGCCGAGCAGGTGACGGTGCTGGCCGACCTCAAGCGCAAGGGCCTGATCCGCCACATCGGCCTGAGCAACGTCACGGCCGCGCAGGTGGCCGAGGCGCAGGCGATCACCGACGTCGTGTGCGTGCAGAATAACTACAACCTGGCCCACCGCCACGACGACGCACTGATCGACGACCTGGCCCGGCAGGGCATCCCATACGTGCCGTTCTTCCCGCTCGGCGGGTTCACGCCGTTGCAGTCGTCCACCCTGTCGGCGGTCGCGGGCCGGCTCGGGGCCACGCCGATGCAGGTCGCGCTGGCGTGGCTGCTGCACCGGTCGCCCAACATCCTGTTGATCCCCGGCACCTCGTCGATCGTCCACCTCCGCGAGAACCTGGCCGCCGGCCAGTTGACGCTGTCGCCGGAAATCCTGGCGGAGCTGGACGGGATCGCCGACGAAGCCAAGGCGGTCGATCACTGATTGCGGCAGACGCGCTGGCTCCCTATCCCGGAATGGCGAGAGAGGCAGCCAGCGTGTCAAGAGGTCCCGATGCACCCCGCTGACGCCCCGCTCACACGCGATCGGATCGTGGCCACCGCCGAGGACGTCATCCGGCGGTTTGGCCCGGCCAAGGCGACCGTGGTGGACGTGGCGCGGGCGCTGGGGGTGAGCCACGCGGCCGTCTACCGGCACGTGGCGACCAAGGCCGAGCTGCGGGACCTGGTCGTCGGCCGCTGGATGGAGGCGACCATGCCCCCGCTACGGGCCATCGCCGCCAAGCCGGGGCCAGCGCCACAGCGGTTACGGCGGCTGGTCGACGCCCTGATCGCCGTCAAACGCCGCCGGGCCGCCGACGATCCGGAGCTGTTCGCCGCCTATCGGACGCTTGCGGCCGACGCCCAGTCCGTCGTCGCCGCCCACGTCGACGAGATGGTCGAGCTGGCCGCCATGGTCATCCGCTCCGGCGTGGAGGAAGGCACGTTCCGCGCGGTCGACCCCGTGGCCGCCGGCCGGGCGGTGCTGGTCGCCACATCCCGGTTCCACCACCCGGCCCACGCCGCCGAATGGGCCGACCCGGCCATCGACGCGGCGTACGACGACGTGTGGCAGCTTCTGATGGACGGACTGTGCGTACCGAAACGCACAGTTTGACGGGGACGCGCCGACTACACCCGCGATAACTGAGTTCACCGCCCGAATCGCTGAGGGCCATACGGATTCTGTAGGGCAAGGCCCGGTCGTTGACTGGAATTCACCCGCATGTCAGGCCGATCCAGGTAAGCATTTGAATGGGCGAATTCGAGAGACCGACCACACTGGTCACGGCATTCCGGTGGGCCTCGCTTTCGGCTCGACACACCCTATGGGCAACGCCTCGCTCACCGCGGGCCGCTGTATCGAAATCACGTACGGTGGGAGGCCCCCAATGGATTACCGAATGGATCCTTCAGATTTTCGCTTGCATGGTATGGTGGGAGGCAATGATATGGAGATCGATCATGCTGGACCCGGAATCGCCCGTGCGGACGACCACTCCGACTATTGCCTTAACCACGCGTCGGCCTCGGCGAACACTTGCCGGATCTTGGTGTGGTAGAGGAGTTCATTGATCTCATCGAACGTTCCCCAGCGGAACCACTGGCCATGGGGGTCTTCGACGTGTTCTACCGAGCGGGTGGGTTGGGCGGAATCGCCGACTTCGGCCAGGTAATAGATGACGGTCTTGATGACCTTACGCCCGCGGCGGACATAGGTGTAGGAGAGGCTGCGCTCGAAGCCGTCGAGGAACGACCAATCGACCAGACCGGTCTCTTCCTGAAATTCACGGGCGGCCGTCTGCCTGCTCGACTCTCCTTGCTCGACGCCGCCCTTGGGAAACTCCCACTTGCGCGCGGATTTCGAACGGTAGCCGAGTGGAGGACCAGGTACAACAACCCGAGGTCCTTCTCCCGTTGAAACGGGATGATGCCGGCGGATCGTTCGTGAAAGGTGGTCATGAGGGGCGATGACCTGACCGCCGGGGCCTGTCACGCGGGTTGCGATCGTGATCGTCGCTGCCTGGAGCCGGACCGCCGTCGGATTCGTCGTCGCTATCCTGATCCGTCACCGCGATGTTGCCGAGAACGGCCCCGGGAAAGAGCGTATCGTCCTCGCGTAAGCGGATCTCGACCAGGCGTCCAGTCGCCGGCGCGGGGACATCAAAGGTCGCGGGCCCAACCAGTACTTCGACCAGCCGCTCCCCCTCCCAGACAGTTTCTCCCCGAGCGGCAAACCAGTAGCTCACGACGATCGGCGTGTCCGGACTGGTCCCCAGGTCGGGCAGGATCACTGCCGCCTTACGCATGGTGAACCCCGTCACGTCTGTAGAGTGATCGTCGATCTTGAGTAGCGAACCGTCCCTTCCGGAACGACTCACCACCCTTTCATCTTCCAGAGTAACTTGGCCCATCCTCTTTGGCCAGATCGTTTTAACGGATCAGAGCGGTCGTCCGGTCCGGATCGCGGCCGCTTCCTGGGCCACGGTCCCAACTCGCTCGCGAGGAACCAGTTCGAGCACGTCGTACGCATCACGCAGCCAATCCTCGCCCGGCTTGCCACGCTGGATGACGTAGGTCTCGGTCCTTCGAACCCGGAACGAGCGATCCAGGGCCGCCAGCCAACGGTCGAAGGCAACAACGCCCTCGGGCAAGCGATCGAAAGCCACCAGCCGCAGCGGCCTTTCCCTGGAGTAGTTTCCAGGATCAAGGTCCACGGATCTGCGCTGACGGTGGCGATCGGAGAACATCCGCTGGTGGAACAGGTAAACGGCCGACATGCCGACATCCCAGAGCCGCGGACGAACCGACCACCCCAGATCCGACTTCAGGCAAGCGAGCTCGCCATTGCCCTGCCCGGTCCAGAACCAACGGGCAAAGTCACGGGTGCGAAGGTCGTCCAGCACGCGATAAGGCTGCACGACGTCGCGGATCATCAAGGCCCCGCCGAGAATGGCCAGGCCTGTGAGGATTCCGAGCAAAGCCCTCCGCTGCAAGTCCTTTCCTTGAAAATAGTAAAGCAGATCGCCAATTCCGAAACCCACGAGCAGGCAGATCGATGGTGAGGTATACAGCATGATCCGGGGAGCCCCGCCATAGGGATAGCGGCCCAGAAAAGCCGCGATCAGGCCGAGCCCGAAAGGAGCGACCAGCGCGGTCAGCGTCTTTGTCTGCCGACGGCGATAGAGTACCAGGCAGCCCGCAATGACTCCGATGAGAGTCAGCACGCTTCCGCCGTGACGCTCACCGACGGGGTAAGCCATCATGGTTCCCACGTGCACATCCAGGAGCCAGAGCGGCACCGCCCAGGGCGCTCGAGCGGCGGGAAAGAATCAGCCCAGACGCCCGTGCGGTAGCGATTGCGCATGGCATCGGCCTGAGTGGCCGTGCACGCGAAGTAGATGGCGAAGAACGAGGCAAGCAGAACGAGATTGTAAATGATGCATCCAAGCTTGACCTGCCGCTCTTGAGATCTGAGTGCCGAGGGCGCGAGGGCAAGACTGATCCCCCCGGCAACGAAGACGGCGGGGTAGGAGAGGGCGATCAAAATCGGCGTTACCATCGTCAGTGACCACCACCAGCGGCTTCGTTCCGGTGTTCGCTTCAATTCGATGGCAAGAGCCAGCAGAATCAGCGCGGCGAGCAGGTCTGATGCGTACGGCTTGATCTCCGCACCATGGCGGATCGGGTAGAATGAAACCGCAAAGACAGCGACAGCAACAAGTTGCGGTATGCCTCGAGAGATCCGTCCGGCGACGTGGGCAAGCAGCGGAACGCTCAGCACGCTACAGATCGTGGGAAACAGACGGAGGACCGATTCCGAGTATCCGAACCAGCTCACAGCGGTCCGCTCAATGGCCAGAAAGAGCCAGGGTGCCACCTGGCCGTAGTCGAGCGGTCTGAGTAAATCGGCATAGCCTCGGTCCCAGAAGTTGACGGCCAGAAAGGCCTCATCGTGCCAGATGGGATAGTTGACCAGGTAGCGCACCAGCCTGACGGCAATTCCCAGGATCACGAACAACCAGGTTGCGGAAACCATCCAACTTGACACTGCCGGTTCGATCGGCGACTGCAACTCGGCGGCGGGCTTGATGGTGATGACCGCGGACATCTCGGCCTCCATGCCTGAAATCCCTCGCTATTGCCGGTGGTGTCGTCAAACCCGGGCGACAACTGGCACCAAGATGTCGTCGATCATCTGGAACAAACCTGTAGTTCACGGGGCCAGGCACTGATCAACGTCGGATGGGGCTGCCTGTTTGTTCCACGGCGATCCTCACGGACGCTCGATCGGATCGAGGAACGAACTCGAAAACCTGCCACCTTTCGGTCGTCCCATGGCCTTCGCCCAGAGTGACCGGTACGTCATAGACCTTCGTGCCGTTCAGGACAAGGTCTTTTTCCATGCGTGCCCACCACTCCCGGAACGACGTGCTGTCGGGCGGTTCCTCGAACACGACGCAGCGGAGCGGGCGGCTGGTCGTGATCTCTCTCTTGCGGCCATGACGCCCGAGCTTGCGGTGCGGCGCGTAGATCATCTGGTTGCAAAGGTACCAGGCTTTACGACCCATCCAGGCACCGCGCGTGTTGTTACTCTCATCAAGATCGAAGCAAACCAGTTCCGCACCTTCTGATTGCTGGACCCAGAACCGACGCGCGAATTCGCGCGTTTGATGGTCATAGAGCATCCGATAGGGGAGCCGTGAACTGACAACCTGTGGTGCAATGGCACACGATACGAGCCCGATCAGGCCGGCCCACAAGAGCTTGCGTCGAAAAGACCAACTTCGAACCCGGACCAGCAAGACGGCTGCTCCCAGGCCGCTCAAGAGACAGATACTGGGAGCGGCAAATTGCATCAAGCGGGCCTCGGACCCGTAGGGATAGCGCTGGAGCGCGGCCGCGAGGAATGCAAGTGCAAAGGGAGCAAGCAGACAGGTGAGAATTGCTCGCTGGCGCCTGCGTGCCAGCGTAACGGCCCCGATCACCATGGCAATGGTTGTCGCCGAACTGCCGCCGCGTGAACCCCCGCCCGGGTACGCAAAGACGCTTCCCGTATGCGCCGAGATTAACCATCCCAAGAGCCGGGGAGGATTCCTGAGCGGAGGAAACGAGGTCGACCAGTAGCGTCTCAGGCCCTCGATGGCCCCGGCGCCCTGGTGCTGCGTGACCAGCAGGTAAAGAAGGGCGAAGGAACCGACGAGCGTGATTCCGTAACTCCCAAACGCGAGAGCACTCCGCCGGCTTCCTTGCTTCCAGACCGGGTAGGCCAGGCACAGTCCAATCCCTCCCGCAACGAAGACCGCGGGGTTGGAAAGCGCGAGACAGAATGGCACGACCGCTCCGAGCGCCCAGAGCCAGCGGACCTCACCCGGCCTGCACAGCCATTCGGCGGCAAGGGTCAACAACCAGAGGGCGACCATGAGATCGGACGCGTAGGGCTTGGCCTCGGATGCATGGCGAATCGGATGCACGCTGACCGCGAAGATTCCAAGAGCGAGCAACACGGCGATGGGGTGATCGCCGAGGACGCGCCGTGCCAGGTGCCAGAATAGAAAAACGCTCGCGAGACCGCAGAAGAGCGGAAAGAGTCGGAGGGTCCATTCCGAGAATCCCCCCAGATCGATGACGAATCGCTGGATCCAGAGAAACAAGGGTGGGGCGATTTGCCCATTATCCAGAGGTTCGAGTAACTCTCGGTAGCCACGGTCGATGAAGTTGACAGAGAGGAAGCATTCGTCCGACCAGAGCGGCAGATTCTGTGCGTAACGGATGATCCGGAAAAGACATCCAAGAACCAGAAAGGCGGCGATCGCTGTGGGTTGGGAACGCCAGCCCGGGCGCATGCGCAGCCACCCGGGCAGCGAGCACCCGGGCACGAAATCGCCGTGGAGTTTCGGAGTTCCGGTCAGATCCATCCGCCGTGGCATGATCGGGCGAATCAACAAGTCTTTCCCTGTTCGATCCAGAGTCCGTTCTTTCGCTCGGTCTATCTTCCGCCGGAGCTGGATCGCGACTTTAGAGAAAAGGCGGCGTGGGCGGAAGAGATAAATCGCCGGGAAACGCGAAACCTGGAGTTGCGTTGGCGGGGGCTTGCTGAGAGAGTGGATGTCTCGTCTCATCACAACCGAGAGAGGCCCAGATGAAATTGCGAGGCGTTCCACGCCAGATCCACCCACCGCAGCGAAGGGCCCGGATCATGCCGACGTTACTGCGCACGATGCTCCTTGTCGCCTCGTTTGTGATTTTGCTCGCCGGGTCGCCCGCCGGCGCTTTCGGGCAGACGGCTGCCGCTGACAGTCGCGATTTACCTCCGGCCCTGGCTCCTCTTGAGTTCTTGATCGGCCGGTGGAAAGGGCAGGGAGTGCCCAAAGATAACCCGGCGCAACGGTTTCGGGGCTGGACCGAAATTCATACCTGGGCCTGGACTTTCGCCGGCGGAAAGCCGGTGGCGATGACCGTCGCGATTCAGGGCGGAAAAGTCCTCGGCCAGGGAACGTTGCGGTATGAGCCGGCCACCAAGAAGTACTTGCTCGACGCAACGGAACCCGGGGATTCGGCCAGGACCGTCCACTTCACGGGAACCCTTGATTCCACGGGCAAGCGGCTCGTTCTGGAGCGGACCGAGAAGGGAACTGCTGTACGCATCACTCTGCGTGCCAACAGCAATTACGTCCGCTACACCATGACTCTTGACCGCAAAGAGCCCGGCGCAGCTCTCGTTTCAGCCCTTGGTCGAGATCGGTCTAACCAAGGAAGGCGAGTCGTTCGCGGCCGGATCCTCGGCCGTGGAACAGCCCAAGTGCATCGTGACCGGCGGCGCGGCCGCACTCACCGTGTCGTATCAGGGTCAGAGCTATCCCATCTGCTGCACCGGCTGCCGCGACGAGTTCCAGGAAAACCCGGAGAAATACCTCAAGAAACTTGCTCTGAAGGCCAGCGCCGGCGGTGGAGCAAAGCCCGATCTGCCGAAAACGTCGCGAGTGAGCCGATTCGAGGATGCATTCGCCGGAGACTCCGACCCGGCGGAAGGGAAGGCCGGAGCGAGGATGGCTGACCGGGCGGCCGCTCGGGCCGACTCGAGCTCCCCTGGAGCTGACCAGGCCGAACCCAAGGCGAAGCCCACCCCCAAGCCCGATGCCAAGGCCCAGGCACCTGACAAGCTCGCAGCCAAGGCCGCCACCGCCCTCCGGCTGGCTCAGAATCTTGAAAAGTCCGGCAAGTCGGCCGCAGCCCTGAAGTTCTACAAGCAGCTCGTCAAGGATTATCCCGGCACAACATCGGCTCGCGTTGCTTCCCAGCGGGTCAAGGTGATTGAGACCCCGTGATTGCCTGTGAGCGCGAGCAGGTGCCTGGTGCTCCTGAAGCCGTCAATCTTCGGTGCGTTGCGAGCGTCTTCGCATGCCGGCGGACCCTTGGCCATCAGACCTCGACTATCCAGTCGGCGATCAACACATCGGCGGCCCATGATCTGGCACTCGGTATCCGCCTTATTCAGCCATGTGAAGGCTCACTCCACTAGATTTGGTTCTCTCGCTGCGTTGCCTCCGTTTCCTTCCGGTCGAGGTTTTTTCCACGGGCCGGGAGTCGAGTCGGGGTAGGCTTGGCGGTCTGATCCAGGAGCAGAAGCCAACGCAGAAAGCAGAGGTTTCGAACTCGGGGTCCAGTGTTCAGCTTTTCTGGGGGATTGGCGCCGGTGAAGGCGACTTGGTGAGATCGTTCGCGGTACCGGTTTCCATCGACCTGGTCGTGCTTGACCTGGCTGCGATATGGACGTCCAGGCCGATGGTGGTGGTCCAGATTTCCCAGTCGTTGCGGTCCCAGCCGACGATGATTCCGGACGCTTCCAGCCGGTCAAACATCTGCTCGACGTAGGCAGGCACGCGATCTTCGTACTCCGTGATGATGTCGAGCTTGCGGCCGATCAGGTTGAGAATGCCGCGGATTGAACGAGGCCCTCTTTCGGCGATTTCCTTCTGACCCTCGGGCGATGCTGGGTCTGGTCCCTCGAGGGTCAATTCGAGCGAGCGGACCAGCCGGCCGAACTGGCCGAACCAGGTATCACCAAAGCCGAAGTACTCCCGGTGGACGATGATCACCTCACCGCGCCGGACGATCGCCGCCTGATACACCGATTCCAGGTAGTTCTCACCGAAGTCGGTCTGGAACGCGATGTTGACCGCCTTCGCCAGGTGCTGAAGAGCCGCCGGCACACCGACCTTGCGCGGGTTAACGTCCAGTCCCATGTCGCGCAGGCCACCCGCCTTGCGTGCCGTGACTGTGCCGGCTCGGGCGGGATCTGCCGTAACCGCCATGGTCAGGGGCATGTCGGACCCTGCGGTCGAGGGTGGGGCCGGGGAATTCGGAGTCGTCGTCGTTTGAGCAGTTCCTACCGGCGGAGATTCGGGAGAGGATCGGGGAACGGTCATGGTCCGGCTCCGGATCTCTGAACTTTGGTCAGCAGGCCATCCTCAGCATCATAACCGGCCAGGGCCTTTCCGCGGAGATGCCGAGGAATGCGTGGTTTCCTTTTCGTTATGCGTCTCCTACCGGCGTTGGCACCATGTGCTGTTTTTTTGCCTCAGATTCGCTCCTCGATCAAAACGGGCATGCGGGTGGATCGAGTCATGATCTGGTAATAGTGGCTGGCCGGCTCGCAGATCATGTAAACCGTGGCTGCGCCCTGTTCGTCGGGGACGAGAATTCCCCGGATCCCCTGGCGGATCCGGAACCAGACGCCGTTCTCGAAGCCGAGAGAGGCGGGGATGTCCACGAACGAGACCTCGAGGTTGCGCCAGTATCCCTCCTCGATGGTCGTCTGCCACGTCCAGCCGGTTGCCGGCAGGAACTGGCTCTGGCGCCGGCCATTACCCCAGCGCACAATCTGGAGCCGCCCATCGCGCCAGATCGGCAGCCGGGGCCGGCGGTCGCGATAGAAGAAGCGGACCTCGTGCTCGCCGCCACGCTCGTGAATGCGGCGTTCGAGCCCGGTTCGTGCAATCAGCTCCGTGGGCAGTTCGCTCCATGCCAGGGCAATTCCGACGCACATGGCTGGGGATTGTTCAGGAAAGTGGCCGGTGGCGGATTAATGGCGGTCAGGCAGATGGCGGATGGCAGACGACAAAGGGCAAATGGCAGATGACAAATGGCAAGTGCCAGATGGCGCCACGCTCTTCCTGGCTGCTGGCCACTTTCAAAAACATATTTTTCCTCGAATATCACAGATATCATAGGCATTGGCGACGTCGCGGTAGATGGCGGGCAGGTGGAGCGTGGCGGCGCTGCGGAGGGCGAACCGGCCATGGCGGTTGTTGACCTGCTCCTTGAGCAGGGCGACGGCCTCGGCCTTGTCCCGCTGCCGGGGCGGGTCGAAGAGGGCCAGCGCATACTGGCCGCGGGCGGAAAGGTTCTCGGCGATCAGGTGCATGTGGGTGGCCTGAACTCCGGGCAGCCACGCCTTGCGCAGGCAGGGCCGGGCGGCCTCGAGCAAGAGGTCGAACCGATCGCTGGGAACCGGCAACGCTCTCTGGCCGACGCCGGCATGGCCGGTCTTGTAGTGGATCGCCACCGTGAGCTTGCTCGTGGTCACGCCGTGAAACCGCAGCTCCTCGATCAGCCGCTCGAGATTGCGGACCAGCCAGGCGTAAAGAACCACCGGCCGGTCGGTCGATTCGCCAAAGCTCCCTCCCCGCGACAGCACCTTGTGCGCGGGACGCCGGGTGTGGATCGCCTGCACCGGATCGCCATTGAGCTCCCACCAGAGGGCCTCGCCCGTGGCGGTCAGGAGCGACCGGACCTGCCGCCGATCGGCCCGCGCCAGGTCGAGACAGGTGTTGATGCCCCAGGGAGCCAGCCGGGCTGCCCGCCGGCCGGCAATTCCGGTGATCTCGGTCACCGGCCGGTCGGCCAGGAGCTTTTCCTCGGACTCCCGATCGATCACCGCCAAGGCGCCAAATGGCTTGGCCGCGTCGGAAATCAGCTTTGCCAGGGTCCGGGTGCGGGCAATACCCACCGTCACCGGCACGGCAAGCCGCTGCCAGATCTGGTCGCGAATTGCCAGGGCAAGCTCCTGGAGCGTTTGCCCGCGGCCCACCATCGCCTGGAAGAAGAACTCGTCGATCGAATAATACTCGACCCGCGGCGACAGCTCGCCCACCACGTCGAGCATCCGCCGGCTCAATACCTCGTACCACCGAAAATCGCGCTTGACGTAAATTCCGTCGGGACATTTGACCAGCGCCTCCCAGATCGGCTCGCCCGTCTTGACCCCCAGCGCCTTCATCTCGTAACTCTTGGCGATGACACATGCCCCCTGATTCCCCAGCACCCCCACCGGCTTGCCACACAAGAACCCATCCCGCACCCGCTCCGCCGACACGTAAAAACAGTCGGCGTCCAGGTGACCAACCGCCGGCGAGCACGTTCCAGGTTTCATGTACGGAAATGTAGTATGAACTTTTGGATACGTCAAGAGAAAAGAGGGCAAGAGCGAGAAAAGTAAGAATTATCAACAAATGCCTGGTAGAAATTGGTCAGGTGCGGGAGAGCGGAAGGCGGAACAGGAAGTCGCGGGAAGTCTTGCCGCAGATGGCCGATCATGGCCAGGACGGCAAGTAGTAGATCAAACGTTTTCGAATCTTCAAAGTTTAATAATTAAATAGAACAATGCGTTTGAAGTGCTTCCAACGTCCGCGTCATGTCGGCTGGAAGAGAGGCGGAGAGGCGCAGCGGCTGCCCGGTGGCGGGATGCGTGAACTGCAAGAAGTGTGCGTGCAGAGCTTGCCGATCGATCAGGATCGTTTCCCGGTCGGGGGCAGCGGCGGACGCCGGTTTTCCCGGGGCCGGCCCGACAAGCTCTTCCAGAGTGAGCTTGTTCCGGCCGGAATAAGCTTTGTCGGCGACGATCGGGTGGCCGATATGTGCCAGGTGCACGCGGATCTGGTGGGTACGGCCCGTACGCGGCATGCAGCGAACCAGGGCATGACCGCGAAACCGCTCCGCAACCTCGTAATAGGTCACGGCGGGTTTTCCGCCATCCTCCAGCGTGCGGATTGCCATTTTTTCACGGGTCACTGGATGAAAGCCGATCGGCCGTTCGATGTAATCGCTGTCGCGCTGGGGAACGCCGTAGACCAGGGCGAGATATTCTTTGTGCACCTCGCGATGTTCAAACTGAAGAGCCAGACGGCGGTGTGCGAAGTCGTTCTTGACCACGACCAGCAGTCCGGTGGTGTCGCGGTCGAGCCGGTGGACGATTCCCGGTCGGTTCTCGCCCGCCAGGGTCGAGAGCGAGTCAAAGTGGAACTGAATCGCGTTGACGAGCGTGCCCTGCCAGTTCCCCTTGGCGGGGTGGGTGACCATCCCCGGCGGCTTGTTCACGACCGTGAGGGTCTCGTCCTCGTAGACGACCTCGATGGGGATGTCTTCGGCGACGGGCGTCATATCCGGCAGTTCAGGTAGCCAGACCCGGACCCGATCGCCCGCGCGGATCTTGTACGACGCCTTGACGGGCCGGTCGTTGACCTGCACCGCTTCGGCCTCGATGACCCGCTGGATCACGCTCCGGGAGTAATCGGGGTACCGGCTGGCCAGATAGGCGTCGATCCGCTTGCCGTCCGTGCGCGGCTTGACCTCGAATTCCTGGGGTATTTCCGAAAGCGGGGGCGGCCACATGGGACAAGAGAAACCGTTGGAATGGCGACAGGGCCGATGCCTCCGGGCCTCATCCCAGAGAGGCCGAGGGCGTGTTCAACCCTCAGGGCTTCGGTGAACTCGCCTTCGGGGCCGCGGCAGTCGCGGGCTTGGTCTCGGCCTTCGCGGCTTCGCCCTTGGGAGATGAAGAGGAAGGCGCCGCGGGCGGAGCCTTCGGGGTCGAGGTTCCAGGAGCAAATGGATCCTGGGGGAGACCTGTTGAGGACGGAACGGGCGTCGTCGGCCCGGCGCCCTTGCCGGGCTCTGAACTCTTTCCCGGGGCGGCCTCACCCTTGGTCACCGGTGAAGGCGGTGGCGGTGGCAGCAACGGCATCGACGGCAGCAGGCCGCCAGGCATCGATTCCGCCGGCAACGCCCCGGGGTTCGTCATGCCAGGACTTGGCATTAGAGGCAGGTTGAAATTCTGGGTGCTTTCCGGTGGCAGCGTGACCTTGGTTGGCGAATACGCGTAAAGATCCTTGTAAAAGGCAGTGGCCTCGGGCTTCTTCAGTTCCTCGGCAAGCTTCGTGGCCTCTTTCGCTTCCAGCGATCCGGGCCAGTTCTTGACCACGGCCTCATATTGCTCGATGGCCTTGGCCAGCTCATTACGCGCCTCGAGGGAACGCGCCTTGCCAAAGGCCGCGGCCCGCGCCTGGGGCGAATCCTTGGGAGCGTCCCGGATCACGTCGTCAAAGTTGCTGATCGCTTTCTGGAGGTTCGGCAAGGCCACGTCGCGATTGTTTGGCAGATCCGCGAAACCCTGATTGTAATACCGCGCAGCGGCCTGCAACCGAGCCCACGTAGCGGCCGGAGAGCCCGGGAATTCCTCGGCGATCGCGGCCCGATCGGCAGCCGACTTGGCTGTCGCCAGCTTGGCCCAGACCTCGGAATTGGCCGACGAGCCGGTCCAGACCACGCTGCTCAGGATGACGGCGCCCAGCAGAACAGCGACGATGCCCCCGATCGCGCCCCAGAACTTGACCGGGTCTTTCAACGCGCGATGAGTCCAGCGGGCCAGAAGCATCATGTTCTCTTCCGGATCGTGAATCACGGTCGGAACTTGATGTTCAAACTGGTGCCGGCTTGATAGATTCCGGGGCTGCGATGGATTCCGCGGCGCTTCCTTCTTCATCCTACTCACCTCATTGCGGACCACCCTCGGGCGGCGCAACCAGACAATCCCTAGTTACTTAAGTTGATGGCAATCATAGTATTTCGCGCCGCGCGCGGTCAAGCGAAGATAGCCTTCGGGGCGGAGCACAGATGGACGACAGACTTTGCAATCCAAAGGCTCAATCGTTGGGCTTAGCCAGGAGAGTCTGGGAGCGTTTGATCGTAACCTCTGGCAGGAGCCAGGGATGGCGCACAAGGTAGACGCAACGGCCGCGGTAGTCGATCAGCAGACTCTCATCCAGGGTGTCGCAAAATACTTCCTCGAGTAGGTCTACGGTCCTGACGGCATGCCCTGGAGAACGCGTTTCGTGGATCTTCAGGAACTGAGCATACAAATCGGGCAGGCGATGTCTCGATCCATGTGGAGTCGATGATTAAGCCCTACAACCGGCGGGTGAAAGGGACTGAGAAGTTCTGGTCAGAAGGAGGAGCGGAAGCCATTCTGCAACTTCGCTCCGACTACCTGAGTGAGACAGAGCCTCTGAAGGCGTTCTGGGAACGACGGCAAGCAGAGGCCACTGGCGAGTGGGGCCACCCACTCTTCCTTTTGCAAGAATATGGGTGGCCCTGATCCCTGTCCGAATACCTGTCGCTCACTCCTCGAGTCAGCGAGTGTTCGCCGGATCCGGGTGGCAGGACCGGGTTACTTGAGGATCCCCTGCCCGACGAACATGGCTCGTAGATTTTCCGAGTCTTCAGAAGCGAGGCTGTCGATCCGAAGCTTGCCGGTCCGCCCGTCCACCAACTGGAGCATGTAGATGTTTCCAGGTAAGATATCCTTCTCTGATTCGATCAGCAGGTAGCCGGACCACGCCGAGGGTCCTTCACTCTCCTCGGCATGGTAGTCGACGTAGACGTTGGCGGGGTCGAGGCAGAGCTTATCCCCCTGGAAGAGCTTTCCCCGGAAGTGATGCATCTTCGTCCTCCTCACTGGTACATCAGTGGGTCTTACACCTACCTGTACGCTTACCAGACCCGGGATCGGTTTGCGATGGCCCTCTCACCCGAGAGTCGTCGCGGAGAATTGCCCGTCGGTCTATTACATCGCTCCGGTCAACGAGCCAACTGATTTACTTGCCGCCGAAGACGGTCAGCCGGACGTTGCGGAACTCATAGGGATCGCCCTCACTTCCTGGCCTCGACTTCCGTTCGGACGTTCAAGTAGTGGTTGCCTTCGGAATGGAGTTCGCTCGAGCGAGGATCCTGGAGGATGCCGATGCTGGCCACTGCGCTCCGCTGGCTGACACCGATCTCATTGGAGCGGAAGCGAAGGCCGTTGTGGCAGCCTCGGATCGTGATCGCGGCGGTGCTTTTCGTGGCCCCGCCCTGGCCGTTGTCGACGATCCGGTTTTCCTCGAAGACATTGCGGTGGGCGCCCATGGGTTCGGTTTCTTCCCGGAAGAGCACGCCCGTGCCGGCGTTGCCCTCGATCACGTTCTTTCGAAACACGTTGTCGCTGTCTTTGTGGCCGATGGAGATCCCAACTCCCTTGTTGTTTCGGAGTTCGTTCCCCTCGAACTGGCCGTACTTGACGCGCCAGCAGACGTACAGGCCGTCACCGCCGTTGCCGACCGAGCGGTTGTTTCCGAACGAGCGGATGCTGCGACCCGCTCCCCGGGTGCAGGCCCAGCCCGGCGTTGCCTTCGGCCGTGCAGCCCGTGACCTCGACACGTTGCGACACCTGGAAGCTGATCCCGTCGCCGTTGTAATGACGTACGACACAGTTCTTGATCGCGACATCTTCACACTCGAACAAGAAGATGCCGCCCCCACGGCAACCGTCGAGCTTCGCCCGCTTTTCACCATTGCCTTCGATGGTGAGCCCCTCGACGCTCGAGTCACGGATCTTCCAGCCACCGACGATCGGGAAGGCGATGCGGGCCGTTGCGTGCTGGGCGACCATATAATCGAGATATAACGGCGTCGTGATGGTGAAAGCGTTGTCGTTCAACCGGGCCGTGAGTGTCGCGGTCGTGACAGTGAAGCCGCCGGCGGAACGCATCGTCCTGGACCGAGATGCCATCCCCGATCTGGAATCCCGCCGGTTTCTTCAGCGTGACCTGGCGCTCGTTACAATCACCATCGCACGCGAGCGGCGATTCGATGCCATCGCAGGCCATGAGAACTGTCGCACCCGGCGTTCCCTTGACGTGCACGTGATCGCGCAGGAACAAGGCGTTCCGCATCGTGTATCGGCCGGGACCGATGTGCACGATGCCGCCGCCCAGGTTCGCGATTCGATCCACGGCTGCCTGGAGCGCCTGATTGTCGGAGCCCCGGATATCGCCTGCGTCGATGCCAACGCGAATTTCGGCCAGTGCCGGTCCATCAGCCCGAGCCCACGGAACGGCCCCGCACACAAGGGCAACGAGGCCAACCAGAAAAAATTCCCGCGATCTTCGGATTTTCATCACCCACCTCGTTTCTGTCGAGTCATTGGGTCCAGAGGGGCTCTTGATTGAGCCCATCATACCAGGAGCAGGGCCGGAAAGCGGCGAGTTCGGAACCGAACTCCCTCCTGCAGATCGGTATCCGTTCGTCGGAGCCGGTTGACCGAGCCGACCACGTTGCTTTCAATCGACCCGCGGGGTCTGCCGATCGCGACCTCGGCTTCTCAGTGCCAGGCCGGACCCACCTGCCAGGCTGATCCCGCCGGCGGCGAACGCCATCCAGTACCAGCCGAGAAGATTTGGGATCGCGGGCTCCACCTCACGCTTCCGGAGGATCTCGCCGGTTCCGAGGTCGGCCAGGAACGGTTCCAGGGCGAATTCGGCGTCGGGAATCGGCCCGAAGCGGCACTCCTCCACGTCCAATCGGATGGTCCGTTTCTGATCCGGTATCGTCCTGATGAACGAGCGGAGGACGGGGCGGCCGTCCGGATGGTCGTACGCGAATCGGCCATCCGAGGCAGAGCGCCGTTGTGGATCTCCGAAGTGGATCGAGCGGACCACGAACAGGTCATCCGCGTCGAAGACGAAGGTTTCGTCATTTTGACCGCGGCCCTTGACTTCCGGAACTGTCCGCAGCCGGAGCGTCACCAGGCGGTGGCCGTCGACGGTCGTTGCATCGAGCTTGACGACTTCGTAGTCGGTAGAGGAACCGATTTCCCTGAGATTCTGAGGGTATTCGAGCAAGATCGCCCCGCCGTGAGTGGCGTCGAAGAAGTTATTGCCCGACGCCGACTCAACCTTGTACAGGGCTCGCCGATAGGCCTGCTCCGGCGTGGCCTGGAAGGCGTCTTGATGCATCGTCCAGGGGACAATCTCGGGACGGAATTTGCGGAACGCTCGAACTGAGTGGTCGGGGTGCGCGAGGATCGCCCCCTCGTCGTTCGGGGTAACGAAGCCGGAGGCGGGCGAACGGACCCGAGCGAAGCAACGTGAGTCGCTCCTCCCATTCGGGCGGATCGTCGCGGCCGGCCTTGGTCTCCTTCTCGATCCAAGACTTGGCCGTCAGCCGGACATGATCGTACGGGGCAACGAGGCGGGCGGCGGCAGCAAAGTAATCCGCCAGGAAGGCATCCCAGGCGGCAGGGGCGATGCTGGGGTCGAGCTTGAGGCTCTTGAGCCAGACGTGCGCGGGCGGTCCGGCTCGCCGGGCGATCTGCTCCGTATCCGCCCAGAAGGCGGCGTCGAGCTCGTCGAGGCCGATCCCCAGGATGGCCCGGCAGTCGGCCTCGAACGTGGACTGCTGGCAAGTCGTGTAGAGCTTCAAGAATCGCTTGGGACCGTACACCCGCAGAAGGTAGTTGGCGAGTGGCCCGCCTTGACGATAAGCCTCCGGACCCGAGTACCAGTACCAATCCGGGGCGACCAGTCGCCGGAGGGTCAAGCACTGTCCCTTCTCGTGGTCGTCCCAGGCGGTCACGGCCATCTCCGCCGCGGGCGTGCCCTGGTTGGCCTGTGCCCACCCTTCCATCAGGACCCTCGGTGGGTCGCTCCGGGCGGTGCAGTACGCGGTAATGACGCAGTGAGCGACCTCGTGACGGTCCGTGTCCGTCAGGCCATCGGCTCCGGGCGGCGACTTCGGCGGCTTGCCGGGTTCGGTTCCCAGCGCCATGTCGTAGATGGCGCAACTGCCCAGGCCAAGGAGCGATCCCCGATACCAGACGATCGGCCAGGTCGCGGATTGGCCGAGCCGGGCCAGCATGGCGTCAACGTGCCGATCCATCGCGGCCACCTGGGCGCGGGCGTCCCTGGATGTCGCCCCGACCCTCGTCACCCACTTCCCCGGCGTCCGCTCCGGGTAGAGCCAGCGCGCTTCCAGATCCGCGAGGGCGCGGCCCGGTGACAAGAGGACCTTCGATGGCCACCCGGGCGGCACATGGCGGTCAAACGCCGGCCGTATCGCCATCAGGACGTGGCCGACTGCAAACCAGAGCGGCGCCGTGCCCACGAGCAGGCTCGCGAAAGCCAACGAGCGTCCCGGGCCACGAATCAGGCGGACGGTCGCCACAACCATCAGACCAAGCCCGGCCGCCAGCATCACGATCGGCATACCGGCCGGGAGTATCGGGTTTGGGTGAAGCACCTGTGCGCCGGTAAGTGCCGACGCCAGGCTGAGGGTTCCGAGCCAGGCACCCCAGACGATGAAAACCCATCGAGCGAGCATTGCCAGACTCACGGCCAGGAAGGAACTGGACCCGAAGTTTGATCAGGCCAAGTCGGGTTTGCACCGGGTCGCTGTCGAGCAGGCTGGCCCGTGCGGCCGCTCACCTGGCGACGTGAAGACCTCAAGTCTGACAAAAGTCAGGAGGATGTGTCAATCGGATTCGGCCGGAGGCAATCAGCGTTGACAGGGGCAAGACCTTCCGTAACAATCCCCGCCTGCGGAGCTGCCCACGAGGCTACGTCTCGCCGAAGCGAGCGGATGGCTATGCGGAAGTTACACTGGATCTGGTCCTCGCTTGCGGCTGGCATTTGCTTCCTGGTGCCGGCCAGTGCCAGCGCTTCTCCCATGTACTCGATCACGGACCTGGGAGCGGTCTCGGTGACGGGATTGAACGATTCTGGCCAGGTGGTTGGTTACGACTGGTCGCGCCAGGAATCGTTCGTGTACCAGAACGGCACCTTCTCGTATGCCCAAGGGAGTTCGGGGAGGTTGGGCGGAATCAACAACGCCGGGCAGGTTGCTCTCGGCGATTCGATCGGGACCATTGGCCCTCAGAGCGGTCAGATCACGAACGTCCAGCAGATCCCTCTGCCGGCGGGGTCCGTTCCGCAGCCAATGGCCATTAACAATCTCGGCGACGTTCTCATCAGCCAGGGCCTCGATTCGTACCTCTACCAGAATGGGAAACTCATTGACTTCGCCAAGCTGTTTCCGGGTCAGGGAATCACTCCCATTTCGCTGAATGACGCCGGGCAGGTTGTCCTCTCCGTCGCTCCCTCAAACGGTTCCGGCACGAGTCCAGGCGTCACCGGCTCGACTGAATATCTATACCAGAACGGCAAAGTGCAGGCGCTACCGGGGAGTTGGACCATCATGGGGTCCAATTCGTCGGGTCAACTGGTTGGCTCGTCGATCCCGTCGGCTTACCCAGGGCCTACGAACAATTCACGCGCATTACTCATCCAGAACCGAACGGCGATCGATCTGGGCAGCCTGGGTGGAAGCCTCAACGTGGCCTATGCGATCAACTCGAAGGGCCAGGTGGTCGGTTCCTCCCAAGTCAATTTATCCAACCTGACGACTGCCCACGCTTTCCTGTACCAACAAGGCACGATGGTTGACCTCAATGCTCTGATCCCTCCCTTACCCGGGGTCACGTTATTCGATGGGCGGTTCATCAACGACCAGGGCCAGATCATCGCAGAGGGGGGAAGCTCGAACGGAGCTGTACATGGTTATCTGTTGACCCCGATTCCGGCTCAAGTTCCTGAGCCGGGCATGCTCACAGTCTTCGGACTGAGCATCGCGGCGCTGGCCTTTCGCTTTTCCCACCGCCCAAAGTAGCGGTAGGTCCGTTCCGAAGGGCATTGGAACGGGCCGGGCGGCCCCAGGAGATTGCTCCCCTGGGGATCCCACTGATTCGGGGCAGGCAAAGGGAACATTCTTCGATGCCACGAAGTTAAGCTGCGAGTTCTTTGCCCGGCTGCTCTTTGTGGTATTCCCGTCGGGGCTTGTTCATGCGTGAGTATTGATTCGGGCGACGCTTCTTCACCCGCGGGTCGAACCGGCCCGGTCGCGACGGCTTGACCACCAGGTTTGGCGCGCCTCCCTCTCCCTCTTCGCCAGTCAACCAGCGGAGGGCGTCCACCAGGCCGATCCGATCCAGGTCCGGTCCACTCGCTGCGTCCGCGCCAACTCCAGCATCACCGAGGGCACCAGGTTGTACACGATGGCGTCCAGCTTGTACCGCAGTTCGCGTACCAGGATCGTCTCCGGCAACTTCGCGTACTCGTCCGCGCTCATCCATGCCGGACACCTCTTCGGATTGAACCATTCGACCACCTGGTCCAGCGGACCGTGGGCCAGCACCCACCGCGAACTCGACAGCCCTTGCGGACTTGAGTAAGCGCCCTTACTCCTGGGCTTCGAACGGCCCGGCGTGAAGTCGACGTGCAGCTTCGGCTGCATGGGGAATCCCCCATAAACACCGCGTACAATCAACATTGCCAGATGACCATGAGAGCAGCAGGCGGTGTTCTTCAGGAGCACTTGAAGAAGGAACAGGTGGATAGTCTCGACGGGGCCGAGCAGCCGATTCCGCCAGTGATACCCGACTTCATTACAAGCAGACAAAATGGACTTTGCGGAGATCGCGGCAGCAACGTCCTGGCGCAGGCGTGAGAGGATAGTGATGATGCGAGGTGGCATGGGGGGCCTCCATCCCGGGATCTTGATGCATCCGTTGGAATCCGTCAGGACGCCTGCGGCCCCCCCCATCCTTCAAAAAGCTACTAGTCGTTCGGAGCGAAGGTTCTGTGTACTAACTTCGTGGCATTCATTGATGTCCCTTTTTCTTCGCCCGTCGGACCGAAGGCGCAAGATCCTCGCCGCTCGATCCTCATTGGAAGTAGCATTGCGGCATAGCTTTGCGTATCATCGCAACCAACCACTGGGGTTGTGGCAGTGAGGGCCGATGGCCAGCTCTGTTGCCGCGAAACTCCTGTTCGGCCTCTGGACAGGGGACTCCTCAACCTCGGGATTGTCAAAAGGCTATGGCACGAAGGGAACTGTGTCGTGAACCAATCGGAAATGCTCCACGAAATGTGCCATAAGGTGCTGGCCGAAGCCGACGTCCGGGCCATTTGCAAGAACCGAGGATTGCCGAACCAGGCTGCGTCTTCACGTTCGATGCTCGAAGCCCTTTTCCTGTCGGACACGGGCGTGGCGGTCGCGATGCGTAGGCTCGATCGAAATGAAATTGCTCTGCTGCACCTGCTCAGGAGTCAGAACGAGCCCGTGGACGTTGGCTTCTTTAGCCGCCTGGATCCGCCCCCAAAAGAGAGGTGGTCGCATGGCACGTTTTCGCAGCGCTTTCAGGGGGTGTTCGCCAGGGTGAAAGACCGGCTGGTGCGCGGGGGGATCCTCCTTCTCGCGCTCGGCCCGGAATCGTTAACGAAGAAGACGAAAATGGAAAGGTGGCAGTTTGCCCTGGCGGTGCAACTGGCACGCCACCTGCCACCGTTGGTTGAGTCCGCCAAACGCCTGAGCGGTGAAGGGGACTGGCGCACGGACGTGGCCCGGGAGAAGCTGAAAACGGCGCTCCGCCAGTCGGCCGACCGCGAAACCAAAAGCGACGCTGTCGAGATCGTCAACGGCGAGCTGTGTTGGGGCGGTCAGCCGTTCCGAGCCGACCGTGTGGTGGAATGGCAGAAACTCCAGTGGCAGGTGGAGACTAACCCGGCAAAGCCCCGGAAAGAGGCCGACCCGTACAGCTTGCGGCCTGCCGAGGCAGTGCTTCGCAGTCTCGATGGCCTGGATGCCGACCTCTGGAGCGATGCGGCCGCGCTGGCCCTACCCCTGGAGATCTTTTGTGGATCACGGGTCGATGCCGGATCGGTGTGCGAGAGCGGCTGGCGTTGGGGCTTCCTCGCCAGGCAGGAGGCCGAGGGCCGGAAGTGGTATCGCCTTGCCCCGCCTTCGGCGGCCGCTGATCCTCCGCCGGATCGGTATCTTGCAGTCCGGGGCGACGAGGGTGTTGCCGTGAATCTGGACGCGGTGCCTTTTGAAGCTCTCGAAACTCTGGTGCTGATGTCCGACCAGCGGCCGGTTCCCGGAGGGCAGCCGCTCTTGCTGGTCACACCGAACCTGGTCAAGCTCGGCAGGACGACGGACACGATCGCGGCGCTCCCCCTGGCCGACTGGCTCCAGAAGAACGCACGGGCGTTTCGCCAGGCATTCGAGACGGTACGGCAACGCCGCGGGAAGACGATCCTGCACGAGAACCTGTCGGTCGCCCGCGTCAGCGATCTGAGTTTGAAAGTCGCCTTGCAAAAAGCGCTGGGCACCCGCATCGTGCCGCTGGGCGAAGAGTTCCTCGCGTTTCCCTCCGGGGCGGTTGCCGAGGTCAAACGCCTCGTGGCCCAGATGGGACACGTCGTCAAGGAGGTGGCCCATCGTGAACCTTGAGTCCATCGACGTTGCCTCTCTGGACGTTGCCACGGAGTTGCCGGACCTGCGGCGAGACATTCATGTCTTTGTCGATTACGTCCGTGCTCGGGAGGTCAAACGCTCGCACCGGGGTAATGCGCTGAGCAAGGCCGATGCGAAACGACTTGCCAGGCTCTTGTCGGACCCGGACGCGGCGCGGGAAGTGGATGAAGAGGGCTCTTCGGCGTGGATCGATTTCGTGGATGAAGTTGCTCTTCGCCTCGGTTTCATCCACTACGATACTGAGGGCGAATACGCGGGGGAGTCCAGCCAGGAACCCTCGTTTCCGGACAATTACATCGAGGTTCGGGCGAAGCCCTACGAGCAGTTCCTCGCGGCGAAGGCCGCGGAGCAAGAATCGACGCTTCTGGAAGGGCTGGTCCACCACGGACAGGGTTCGGCCAGCGAGTTCTATCGCCAGAGCGTGCTGGGACGGTTGGCTGGGTTCAATTCTTGGGGATCGGCTGTCGGCATCATGCCCACGCTCGATTTCGCTACGGTCCGCCGCTTCCTGCTGGGGCTGCTGGCCGAGTGCCCCAGCGACCAGTGGCTGAGCACGTCCGCGCTGGTCGAACATCTGAAAAAACACCATCGTTATTTTCTCATTCCCGCGAAACCACGGTTCAAGAACGATTACGATGCCAGGGCCGGCCGCTACGGCAATTTCCACGAGGGCAAGGATTCGTGGGGGCACGAGATCGACATCCACGAGAGCGATCCGGACGGGTTCGAGCGGGTCGAGGGCCGCTATGTCGAGCGGTTCCTGGAGGGTATTCCGCTGGTGCTCCGTTATGTAGACGTGGCGTATGCGCACGAGCCCCCAAGGCCCATTTATCCCTCGCTGGGCTGTTTGCAGGCCTTCCGCGTCAGCGATCGGTTGCGCCGCGCACTCGCGGGGCGCATCGCCGAACCGCGGGTCACCGTGTCTCCCAACTTCGAAGTCCATGTGATTGCGGAGGTGTACCCGGCGGGCGTTCTCGCGCAGCTTGCACCGCTCTGCGAAATGGTGTCGCAAGGCACTTCCATCGTCTTGAAGCTGACAAAACAGAAAGTCGCGGCTGCCCGGGCCGCTTCTCCCGACCTGGACGCCACGGGCGTGTTGCGGGCGCTGGTGGGCGGCGAGTTGCCCGCGAACATTGTCCACGAACTATCCGCCTGGTCGGAGCACGGTGAGAAATTCGTGTTGTACGTGAACGGTTCCGTGCTGGAATCGGACCGGGACCTGCCAGCGGCCGATCCTTTCACGGTCGAGCGCGTTGCTGCGGGGATCCGCCTGGTCCGCTCCCCCGACAAGCTGTTCGACGAACTGGAAAGCCGAGAACTGATGCCGGTGAGGATCAAGCACGGCGACCAGGCTTTTGCGCCGGTGCCCAGAAGCGCGGGGACCCGGTTTCCGAAAGGATCGGCCGGCGCGGCGAAGCCGCGTGAGCCCAAACCACGTGTGACGCTGACCCGTAGGACGCAGGTGCAACTGGTGTGTCCGGATCGCGAGTTGCTGGACAAGCTCCTCGGCCTGCTTCTGGAGTGTAAGTGTCCGACCGAGATCGATCTCCTGAGCCTGACCCTTACCTACTCCAAACAGTATGAGTCCGCAGTGGCCAACGCGATCCGACAGTTGAAGACCGAGTATCGGCTTGAGATCGAGGACATTTCTTACTGATCGAAAAACCGAGGGAAGGAGAACGGGACGGGGAGGGTTGATGTCGACGGTCCATGGCATCAACCTTCTACATCCAGTAACTGTTTACCACGAACGACGAGAACATATTTGTGCCCCAAGGCGACCCGCGGGTCGCCGACATCATCCTGACGGAATTTATGCGCCTGATCAACCCGCGCATGAAAGCATGTGATTAGCAATGGAACAGAAAACCGGCGTAAGGGCCTCGGGGCCGCCCCGTGTTGGATAGGGCATAGCCTGCCTGGCATAGCGGCCGTAAGCTCAGAGCACCATGCCTGACGCATCGGCAGATTCCGGGCCGTCGTGCTGGGGCCTTCCTCCACGGCAGAATAAGATATGGAGTAGCGCTCAAGCTCACACCATTACAAAGGAGGGACGGCGATGCATCGGCGGCGGTTGCTAGGTGTCCTCGGGGCCGGCACGATGGCCAGTTTGTCGGGCGAACGACCGGCCGAGTCCGCTGAGGTGCCCCCCCTGTCGGTTCGGATTGTCCCGACGAGTTATCGGGACGACGGCGGGCCGACGATCGGGCTGTACCAGCCTTCACAGCATTTCTACATCGTGCTCACCAATATCTCAGGCAAGTTGATCCGGCTCTGGACGGAGCGGTGCAGCCTGGGCTACCACAACCTCTGGTTCGAGGTGACGGACGAAGCAGGTCGGTCGGTCGCGGTGACGAAGCGGAACCGAGCCTGGACCAAGAATGCCCCCGTCTGGGAGGTTATCCCGCCCGGCGGGCAGCAGGTGCGGGAGATCAACTTCGACCCGACCGAGTGGGAGAATTCGCCCATGCCAGAGGCCGGAAGGTCCAGGACTGTGCGTCTCAGGGCCATCTACGGCATCCAGGCGGACAGGACGAAGGAGCGCGGGATCTGGACGGGCCAGGTCTCATCGCCGGAGGACTCGTACGAGTTGAGGAAATAGGCGACCACCCGAGAAACGATCCGAGAACGCCGTTTCGGAAACCGGAATCCCTTGCAAACGCCAAGGGGACATTCGGCACCGTCCCAAAGTAGGGTCAACATGGACTTGTCTCGCTTGACACTTGGCGGGCCGTTCATAATAACCCGAAGCGTGAGCAAGGGTCGACACAAATTCATGCGGGGAAAGGGGAAAACCCCTCGCTGACGCTTCGGGTTAATGTGTCGCGCCGGCCTGTCACTTCGTCAACGCAAGAAACGCGGGGTTTGGGACGATGCCTGACATTCTCATTACCCGACGTAGAATGGATAAGCTGTTTGCTTTCATGTCTTGGCGTCGGCCTATGCGTTTCAAAGTCCACTTAGAAACTATCTCAAAACCCGGTTTTGCTCACTGCCTTGAGCCGATTCTGGGGGTATTGAGATAGTTTCTTAGCAAGGCCAAAGCCTTCCTGTGTTTCCCAGGCCTCCCCCGCAAGTAAAAACAACGACACGACACGGTGCTGAGAATCCGTGCGAACTCGTAGGGTGGGTCAGCGAAGCGCAACCCACCGCAAAGGCTTGCGTCCTGGTGAGTTGCGCTTCGCTGACCCACCCTACCCATGACCGCGTGCTTGGCTTCCTATCGGTTCATTGCAAAAAAATTGTACCCTTTGCCTTGCCCCGGATGAAATTCAGCGAAGCAGCGGCGGCGTGCCCCGAAGGCCCGCACCACGGACGGCTGGCTCAAGGGCCGACACGCCGCGACCTGGCCAGCAGGGCGTCGACGTCGGCCCAGAGCGACCGCCAGGCAACGCGCTCGGCCTCGGGGAGCTTCGCCAGGGCGCCCGCATCGCGGACGCCGGCCAGGTCGGTGTCGGCCTGCCAGTGCTGGAGCGTCTGCTGGACCAGCGAGCGCGCCTGGGGATCGCTCGAATCCAGCACCTTCGCCCAGGCGGCCCGCTCGGCCTTGAGCCAGTCGAGGGCCTGGCCGCGGAGCCTGGCCCGGGCGGCGTCATCGGGCTTCGGGTCGTCCGTCCCCTGGCCGGCACCGGCCAGGGCGGCGGCGCAGGCGGCGTTGTAGCGGTGCCCGGCCTGGCGGTCGTCGCCGAGCTTCGGGTCGGCCGCCAGCGCCTCGGCCCAGAACCGGGCGGCGGCGGCGTGGCGCTTCGTGTCGTAGCACATCTGGGCGAGGGCCAGGCGGTCGGCGACGTCCTTCGGGCGGTCCTCGCCCTTGAGCAAGGCCGGGAGCCGCGCGGCCAGCGCCGCCAGCCGCTCGGCGTCCGCGACCCACTGCGCCGAGGGGTAGCGCCAGCCGGGTCTGCCTGGTGCCCAGCTCGTGCCCCCGGCGGTACATCGCGACGACCCGGCGTAGTCGCCCTGGCCCCGGAGGATCAGTCCCAGGTTGCAGTGGGCCTCGGCGTAGTCGGGCTTGAGCCGGATCGCCTCGCGGTATGCGTCGATGGCCTCGGGCACTTCCCCTGGCCGTTCAGGGCGTTGCCGAGGTTGTAGTGGGCCTCGGCGTAGTCGGGCCGGAGCCGGATGGCGGTGCGGAATGTCGGCGACGGCCTCGTCCACCTTCCCCTGGTCCAGCAGGGCGTTGCCGAGGCTGTTGTGGGCCTCGGCGTTGTCGGGCTGGAGCCGGATGGCGGTGCGGAATTCGGCGACGGCCTCGTCCACCTTCCCCTGGGCCATCAGGGCGGTGCCGAGGTTGGAGTGGGCCTCGGCGAGGTCGGGCTGGAGCCGGATGGCGGTGCGGAATTCGGCGACGGCCTCGTCCACCTTCCCTTGGCCTTCCAGGGCGGTGCCGAGGTTGTGGTGGGCCCCGGCGTCGTCGGGCTGGAGCCGGATGGCGGTGCGGTATGCGGCGACGGCCTCGTCCAGCTTCCCCTGATCCGCCAGGGCGTTGCCGAGGTTGTTGTGGGCCCCGGCGTCGTCGGGCTGGAGCCGGATGGCGGTGCGGTATTCGGCGACGGCCTCGTCCCACCTTCCCCTGGCCTTCCAGGGCGGTGCCGAGGTTGTGGTGGGCCTGGGCGTAGTCGGGCTTGAGCCGGATGGCGGTGCGGAATTCGGCGACGGCCTCGTCCACCTTCCCCTGGGCCGCAGGGCGTTGCCGAGGTTGTAGTGGGCCTGGGCGTCGTCGGGCTGGAGCCGGATGGCGGTGCGGTATTCGGCGACGGCCTCGTCCACCTTCCCCTGACCCGCCAGGGCGGCGCCGAGGTTGTAGTGGGCCCCGGCGTCGTCGGGCCGGAGCCGGATCGCCTTGCGGGCGGCGATGATGGCCCGTTCGAGGATCGGCGCCGCGTCGGCGGCCCGGCCGCTCTCCTTCAAGTGAGTCGCCAGGCAGTCCAGGTGCCGCACGTTCTCCGGCCGCCGATCCGCCAGGTCGCGGAAGACCGCCTCGGCCTCGGCGCCGCGGCCCATCCGCCCGAGCAGGTGGGCCAGCTCGTGCGCCGTCTCGGGGCGCAGGGCGCGGGCCGCCGTGTAGTATCGCACCGCCTCCTCGCGCGCCGACGGCCGCAGCCTTTCCAGGGCCCGGGCCAGGTAGTAGTTGACCCAGACGTCGCCGGGGTGGCGGCCGGCCGCGGCGCGGAGCAGGGCCACGGCGGCCTCGGCCTGGCCGACGCCCGCCAGGGTCCGGCCCAGCAGGACGGCCGTCGGCGCCGGCAGCTCGGCCGACTCGGGGGCCGCCGCCAGGGCCCTGAGCACCTCGGCCTGCGGCCTGCGGTCCTCGGCCAGGAGGATCGCGCGCAAGCGGTCGCGATAGGGGTCCGGGTCGGCCAGCCGCGCCGCCTCCATCGGCTTCCGCCAGGAGGCGACGGGGCGATTGGCCTCGCGGCGCACGGCCGACCAGTCGTCGAGGAAGGCCGACACCTCGATCACCACCGCCGCCGGCTGCCGCCCCAGCCGGCGGGCGAACTCGTCGGGCTCGAGGGCGTCGAGGTCGAGCCCCGCGTCGCGGAAGGCGGCGGCGTACGCGGCGTCGGTGCCCTCGGCGCCGACGTCCTGCTGATTGGCCCGGACCTCGACCAGCTCCTGCCGCAGCCGGACGCCGCGCTCGGCCTCGTCCAGCCCGGCCTGGATCTCGTCGCGCAGGGCCTCGACCTCCGGCCCCCGGCCCTCGGCCCGCTCCAGCGCCGCCAGCGCGTCGCGCCACGCCGCGGGATCGCCGGCCTCGCGGACCGCCCGGTCGCGCAGCGCCCTGGCCTCGGCGAGCACCTGCGCGAACCGCGCGGCCCGCTGCTGCCGCTGCTGGAGCAGGTACGTCGCGCCCAGCCCGCCCACGGTGACCAGCACCAGCAGCGAGGCCGCCAGCCCGACCTGGAACCGCCGCGCACGCCGCTCGACCCGCACCCGTTCATTGGCCTCGGCGGCGGTGTGCACGGCCTCCTCGGCGCGGGCGGCCTCGGCGGCGCGGGCGATCTCGGCGGTGCGCAGGCGCTCCTGCACGCCGCCCAGATAGGCCGTGACCCGCTCGGCCACGGCGCCGGCGTGGCGCGGGCGGTCCTCCGCCTCGCGCGCCAGGCAGTCACGTGCGATGGCGATCAGCTCGGCGTCGGCCCCGCACGCGTCCAGACGGGCCGACGGCGTCGGCCAGGTCGCCCAGCGCCGCCTTGCGGAGGATCTCGCCGGCGGATCGTCCCAGGAATGCCGGGGCGCCGGTAAGGACCTCGCAGAGGATCGAGCCCAGCGCGAACACGTCGGCGCGCTCGTCGACCCGGTCGCCCTCGCCGCGGGCCTGCTCGGGGGCCATGTAGCCGGGCGTCCCCATCACCGAGCCGGCGTGCGACAGGCCGGGTTCACCCGAGCCGCTGCGGTCGGTGGCGATGACCGTCTCCTGGCGATCGAGCTTGCCGGCCTTCTCATCATCCACCACGCCACCGCGGGGCAGGACCTTGGCCAGGCCCCAGTCCATCACCTGGACCTCGCCGAAGCGAACCGACCATCACGTTCGATGGCTTCAGGTCGCGGTGGATCACGCCGCGGGCGTGTGCGTAGGCGACGGTCTGGGCGATCGACTCGAAGATGGAGAGGAAGCGGGGCCGGTCGTCGTCAGGGCCTTCGCGGGCCTCGAGCAACTCTGCCAGGGTCTGGCCCTTGACCAGCTTCATCGCGAAGAAGGGCCGGAGGTCGGCGAAGGTGCCCAGCTCGTAGATCGGCACGATGCCGGGGTGCTGGAGCTGGCCGCCGATCTGGGCCTCCTCGACGAAGCGGCGGACCATGTCGGCGTCGTCGCGGAGGTCGTCGCGCAGCACCTTCAGCGCGACGTCGCGGCCGAGGTCGGGGTCGCGGCCCTTGAGGACTGCGCCCATGCCGCCGCGGGCGATCTCGCCGTCGATGCGGTAGCGGATCGAGCGGTCGGCGTCGGTGCCGCCCTGCGGCCGGACGATCGGCCCGGGCTCCTCGCCGGGCGCGGTGTCGCGGAGCAGGACGCGGGGGACGGGGCCGATCGAGGCGGCGATCGAGTCCAGGACGCCGGGCGCGGTCGTCGCGTCGCCGGTGAAGTCGCTCGTATCCGCCGACAAGGACGACCGCGGGCGGTCCGGTCCGGCTCCATCGATACCCAGGCGGATCAGGCAACGGGGACAGATCCCCTCGGAACGCTCGGCGCCGCATTCCGGGCAGCGGTCTGGGTGGCTCACGGCTGGGACTCCGGGTCGTGAATACGATGCATTATCAGTTGGCGACACGCGGGCCTTACGGGCTCGAATCCGGGAATCCGCCACCTTTCCTGTGCGGCGTTGGGCTCGACGATCATCGCGCCTGACAGAGAATACGGGACCGGCGGCGAAGCGTTACAGCGTCTCCGGGAAAAATCCTCGAATCACACTCTCAGAACCGCGAACAGCGGCCGCAGTTCCTCCTCGATCGCCTCATCCCCGGCGTCCCGGAGCGTCGCGGCTACCTCCTCGCGCAGCCCGGCGGCGACGGAAGCAGGGAGGGCGTCTTGAAGGCCGTTGCGGCCATCGCTCAGCGGTTCGAAGGCGGGGGCTGGCCGCTACTTTCCGGCGCGACGACGAGGTCCTCGGCGTGATGATCTGGCACGAGCTGCCGATGTCGGGACTGAGGACAATTGGCGTGCTCGTGGGCATCAGCATCATCCTTCGGGGTTTCGTGGCACATGGAGGGATTCGCGCTCAAGCGGCTGCCTCAGCTCGTGGCATGAAGCGGTCTCTCGACGATACGCATCGTGACACTCGATAGTTCCGGGCAGGAGACCTTCCAGAAGCTCGCAATCGTCGAGGTCTAGAACAAAGGCCATGCTCAACGCGGTTCGCAGTCAAGTGCGGAGCTTGAGAATGGTCCGGCAGGCGGAACTGGGCTAGCTCGCTCGACTCGATGGATGCCAACAACGAACCAGCCCACTATCACTTGCAATCGGTCTGTGGTAGATTAATTGCCGTTAAGATTCATGTCGGGAGATTCCGCAAATGCGAAGAGGCCATTAGCGACCCTCGAAGGTACCTGATGATTGGTCGAGTCTAAGTCACGGTGCGTTGAGTACTTCACACACGACCACGACCTGAGTCGAGTGACCCGCTGTAAACCTGAAAGCCCGAGCAGATTTTCCTTTGTGGAAGGCTCGGAACGGTCGGCGATCATGTGCCAATTCTCGGGACGATGCTCCCAACCACAGGTGGAACTCCGACCGGATAGACTTCATTACAATCGCCCAGATCAGTGCCATTTCCATGCACGGAGGCTCCCCGAGGACAGTCAAAGGCCTGGGTATCGTCCTGGACCACTCGACCCAGACCATCAAGACGCAACCGGAGTGTCTCCATGCTTTACTTCATCGCCTGGATGCTCGCACTGGCGAGGTACGAACAGGGTTCGGCGGAAGCAACCGACGGGATGAAACCGCCCTCCTGGTCTGGAAATTATTGGGGCCCGGCCGCGATCCGCGCTCGTTCGGCTGGATATCTCCCGCCGCTGCCATCCAACCCAGAGATGGCCCGCTGGCAGGGATGGGGACGTGAAGTGCTCCGCCAAGGCGACGTCATCTTCCGGCTCGGCGATGCGCGTGTCGTGCGCGGCATGGTTCCCCTCAGCCGGTTCATCGCTCGTGCGACCGGCAGTCCTTTCTCGCACACCGGCATCGTCGCGATCGAAGATGGATCGCCGGTCGTTTATGACTGCTCCTCAGCGGGAGTTCAGCGCCAGCCATTCGAAATCTGGATGCTCGACAGTGTGGGAGCCTTGGGTGTGAAGCGGCTGAAGCCGGAGCACTGCCGGCACATTGCCGGCGTGATCGGTTATTGCCGCTCCGCGTTCGAACGGCAGGTTCCCTTCGACAGCGGCTTTCGCATGGATGATGACTCGTTGTACTGTCTGGAGCTCACTGAGAAGGCGTTCCGGTCGGAGGGGCTGGCACTCTCCGAGCCAGTCAGGATTGGTGACTGGGAATACCTGGCGAGCTTTCCCCTGACCGCTTTCCTGATCCCGCCCATCAGCGGGTTGGTGCTGGATCGCCCGATCACACTCGAGCAGCCGGTTTACCTCCCGGGCAACGAGCGGCACGGCGTGTGGGCATCTCCATTGCTTGAAACCGTGTTTGGCCCAGCCCCGAAGGTTTTCCAGGATGCAATCCCTGGCGAGCCCGGCCGGCTCAATCTGCGGGGAGATCTGGGTCTCCTCGTTTTCGCCGCCTACGAGGTGCGCCGTTCCTATGCACAGCTTCCCGCTCGTTTACTCAGCGACCTGGTCCTTCAGATGTCACCCCGTGGGCCCCTTCAGGTAAGCAGTCGCGAGCTACAACGGGCGAGCCTGGAAAATGAAGTCGCTAGCCGCAGGGCGACTCCGACAAGTTCGTTGAAACGCATCGATGGTGGCTCGGACTAATGCCGAAGCGCGCCTCGGTAGAGACCTCGAGCGATCGAAGAGTTCCTGTTGTCGGCTCGACAATGGGATGTGCCGGTATCGCTCGACTTTTGCAACTGCAACAAAGCGCTGTTTGCCTTCAACGGCGCCATGGCACCAAGTCGGTTGCGGACACGATGTAATGCGTTCTGTACGCTCTGTCGAATACTCAAGCCGTGGTTTTCGACGCACCCGGACAGCGACTCGTCTCATGGGCCGCATCGCCCGTTCCAGATCGGAGAACAACGTCATAGTGGGCCCGGTACCGTTCCAGACTCGAAATCCAACGGAAGCTCGACAGCCAGGAGGAATGACGAAGACCAAATTACACATTCTGGGGATCCCCACTTTAGTCTTCGTGATGCTCGCTCCCGACGCCAGGGCTCAGAGGCGTGGGGGCGGGTGCGGGGCGGTCAGTGGCGGCGTGCGCGGGGCGATGGTCGGCGGACTCGTCGGGGGGAGCGAAGGAGCAGAGACCGGTGCCAAAGTTGGCGCGGTTGCCGGCGCCACCCAGGCCGCCGTTGATCGGGAAGCTCAGAGGCGTGCCGGATATCAGACAAGCGCTGAGTGCCAGACTGCTCCACGCTCGGATTTCAATACAGCACCGCCACAGGCGCTGGCCACCGCCCCACCGGCTGCGACGACGGCCCCACCGGCTGCGGCGACAGCGTCCGGCAGAAAAACCCTCATTCGCAAGAATGGTAAGCCCGTGATCGGGATCACCTATCCTTCGGATTGGAAGCACATCACCGGAGAGAAAT
The DNA here is from genome assembly GCA_963797295.1 of uncultured Planctomycetaceae bacterium. Classification (GTDB taxonomy): domain Bacteria; phylum Planctomycetota; class Planctomycetia; order Isosphaerales; family Isosphaeraceae; genus Aquisphaera. Next base: position 326,382 of record CAWCPP010000038.1, on the reverse strand, counting down.
ATGTCTCCGCCGTCAGTGCGGATGGCCAAGCTTACTCGATGATCGCCACCCTGGAGGGGACAGCGGACAACCAAGCAGGTATCTCGAAGGTCAAGCAAGGGCTCGAAAAGTATCTTCAGGACATCACGTACGACAACCTGACAAAGACGAAACGCGGTGCGCTCGTGCTCACCGGCACGGGAAAGGGGAAGAAGTCCGGCGTCGCCGTGGTGTTCGCGGCCGGGGTCTTCGATACAGGCGCAGGACAACTCGCCGGTGCGGCCTTTGTCGTTGATTCCCGCAGCGAAGAGCACTACAAAGAAACGGTCCGCCAGATCTGCCAAACGATTCACGTCGCTGACCAGTTCGCAGAGAAGAAGTAGGATCTGCTGAAGAGGAAACCCGGGGGGACAGTTCCCGTCCCCCGGGCTCGGCGGCTAACTTCGGGTTCCACCTCGGCTCACCACGGCTTCATGAACCAGCAGATCAGGCCGCCGTCGACGACTCAATCTCTGGACACTGGCTTTGTAATCCAGCCAGGAGATACCAGTCGTTTCGCTAATGCGGATGCCGGGGAAGAGAAACGCCGGCCCGCCGGACGTCTCCTCGATCTCTACGCTTACCCCCTGGACAGGGGCATTCGGCCCGAGTTCAATACCAGTTCTGGAGATCCGAGTGCGGACCGATTGCGCGGGCCGCTGGACCGGGTCCTTCGGCGGCAGTGCGGGCAACAGATAGCATTCAATTCAAAGGTGCCCAGCCTGGTAGGTGAATTCTGGAAGAGGCGCTCGAGCGCGGATTCAGGATCTTATCGGTCGTTCGGACGGGTCGATGACGCTTCCCGTGATCATCCAGCCGGTCGTGGCTTCTCAAGGCAACGATTCTGGCCGCCGTCCCGTATGTGATCGTTCGTGGATTTCACCCCCCGGGCAAGGCGATAATCGGCCGTGAGTCGTGCCGTTGGACGACGCGGAAATCAAGGAACACTGTGCGAATACCCGCAACAAGAAAGGCAGGGAGACTGACATGCCAGACGACTGGACGAAGCCCGCCGCCAAGGCGATCCCGAAAGAGGGATTCTTCGAGGAGGAACACGGACGGTACGGCCCGATCTTCCCCAGGACTCCCGCGTGCTATGGCTTCACGATCATCGCGAAGATCAAGCCCGGCACGGAACAGACCATCCGCGCGTATGGGAAGAAGATCGAGGAGACCATCGCCGGACTGCCCGACGCGCTCGAGGTGCTCAAGCTGCACTACCTGCGCTGGGTGCTCTTCGACATCGGTACGGAAACCTACTTCATGTATCAGGGCATCTTCGACACCGACTTCGATAAGTACACCGAGGACGCCGTGGCACTCTTCTCGAAATACGGCATCAGCACGATCTTCGAGAACCTCGAAGGGTTCCCCGAGGATTGGAAGTCCAACCCCGCGGCGTTCGTCAAATTCGTCCGGGAGCACCAGTGCCCGAGCTTCCTTGAATACGGCGAGTATCCCTACGTGAGTGCCGACGAGATCAAGAAGGCGCTCAAGCTCAAGGCGGCATTCTCCACGATGCTCGACCAGATGCAGTAGTTCACGGAGGCAATGCGACATGCTGGAGCTCAACGACATTCAACACATCTTGCTCGCTCGTGCGCCGGCGCTCGCGGCACGCTATGAGTTTCTGTCCTTCCGCAATCCCTCTGCCGGGCGGAGTTGGCTCTCGGGTATCCTGCCGACGGTGCAGTCTGCCGTCGAGGCGCTCGACTCGGTCGACGAGTGCAGGCGCTGGGTGACCGTGGGCTTCACCTGGAACGGTCTGCGGGCACTGGGGGTGGAAACGGCGGCGCTGGACTCGTTCCCCGAAGAGTTCAAGCAGGGCATGGTTGCCCGGGCAGAGATCCTCGGCGACACGGGCGCGAATCATCCCGACCATTGGGTGGGTGGCCTGGCGAGCCCGGACCTCCACGCCATCGTCATACTCTTCGCCCGCGATCGTGCGGAGCGCGAGCGTTGCCAGTCAGAGCATCGAGAACTCGTCGCGCGATGCGGGGGAGTGGAGGTGCTCTCGTCGCTCGACCTCGATGCCACCCCGCCGTTCGACTATGCGCACGACCACTTCGGTTACCGTGACCGGCTCTCGCAGCCAATCATCGAGGGCTCGGGCGACGAGCCGACGCCCGGCTCGGGTGGTCCGTTGAAGGCGGGCGAATTCATTCTCGGCTACCCCGACGAAGAAGGCTACATCGCCAGCGAACCCGAGCCGGAAATCCTCCGCCGCAACGGCAGCTACGCGGCCTATCGCCGCATGGAGGAGCACGTGGGAGCGTTCCGAGACTTCCTTCGCGAGCACGGCCAGACGCCGGAGGAGCAGGAACTCATCGCCGCCAAGCTCATGGGCCGCTGGCGGAGCGGCGCCCCGCTTGTTCTGGCGCCGGAGAAGGACAACCCGGCCCTCGGGGCCGATCCGCAGCGCAACAACGACTTCAATTACAAGGAATCGGACCCGCACGGTTACGCCGTGCCGCTGGGATCGCACATGCGCCGCATGAACCCACGGGACACGGCCGCGAACATGAACCGGCGCCGCATGATCCGACGGGGAGCCACCTATGGGCCTCATCTGCCGGAAGACGCGCCGGAGGACGGCCAGGAGCGCGGGATCGCGGCCTTCGTGATCTGCGGGAGCCTGATCCGCCAGTTCGAGTTCGCGCAGAACGTATGGGCCAATGATAAGAACTTCCATGAACTCGCCAATGAGCGCGATCCGATCATCGGCAACCAGGACGGCACGCTGGAATTCAAGATGCCCAAGCGACCGATCCGGAAGAAAATCACCGGGCTTCCGGCATTCACCACCATCCGAGGAGGAGCTTACTTCTTCCTGCCCGGCCTGAGCGCGCTCCGATACCTTGCGACGCTGTCCGAAGGCCCCCGAGTCAGCACTGAATAACTAAACAGTGGAAGGACACAGGAATGGGAGCGACTAACCAAACCGGCCGAACTTATAACCAGAACCACGTATCGCGGCCGTACACGCCGGGTAAACGACGTTTCAGCATCTACTGGACGTGGAGCTATCCGTGGGAGGCGAACCGGGACCTGACCGACCTTGACAATCGTTTCTCGACCATGACCGAGGTTCGCCGGGTCGGATGGCCGAGCTTCGAGGGTGCCGAGTGGGATAGGATGAACTTTCTTCAGGGGATCGCAGGTACCCTGGAGTTGTTCCACCGCTCCACCCTCTCTTTCCAGAAGATCGTGGGTGAGACGACCGATCATCCGGTGGCTGTTTACCAACGCATCGACCAGGCAGGGTACAAGCTCCTGATCGATGAGAGAGTTCTTGCAGATACGGACACGTTGATGGTATTCGGCCTGGACCACCTCGTCTCCGAGCAGGAAGCCGAGCAGGGCGAGCTCGACGCCATCCGGGAATGGCTCAATCGGCAAGGCACATGCCTGATTCTGGCACCGCATCACGACGTCGGCTTCTCGGGCGACTTGAAGCAGCGCCAGATGGAGTACAAGCATCACGGCGACGAGCTCGTGCCGCGCCAGCAGCGATTCGGCCAGTACACTCGCTCGCTGATGAAAGGACTCGAAGTGCCCGTACTCAATCAGTTCGGGCTGCGGCCTGCCGTCGTGCAGGGAACCGACCAGATCGCCCCACTTTCCATCAACAAGGATCTGGACGAACTAGGTTTGCTGAATGGAGTGACCACGTTCAACTTCCATCTGCATCTGCCGCACTATGCGCTGATGACAGAAGATACGAATTCCATTCATGTTTTGGCGCGACAGCCGATCGACCTGTCCCGACCGCATCCATTCACCGCTGCGGGGAATCAAGAGTTTAATTCATTCATCTGGATGCCGCCAAAAGGTACACGCGGCGGAGATATCCTGCTCGCCGACTCGACCATTTTCACCACTTTATTCGGAGGCACCGAGAGCCTGGAGCATTTTTGGGGAAACATGGCCGAGTTGCGATGAGGATACTCGAATGGGTCAGGCGACGGTGACTCCTCAGCTCGCGTCAGTTGGACCTGGCGATTTACTCGCATACGGCGACTGGTGACGATTTCCATGGTCTCGCGCCTGTTCGTTGCACCGACTGGAGAGTGGATCAGAGGGTTGGCGATCGTTGAACGGTCCGTCGCTGCTGGCTGAGGTGGCCGAGGTGATGGTTCTTGACGATGGGATCGAGGAGAAGCCCGCCGCTTGAAGAATCCCGCAACATAACTCTTGCAAATACCTCCAGTTGGTCGCATTCTGAGCCAAGGCAATCTCGGTGAAGTTCGGTGGTCCCCCCCACGGGGTGAGCACGCTCGAGGCCCGCTGGACGATCAAGGTCCTTCTCGGGGCCGTAGAGGCGGGCGTACCTCGCGTGAGTCCACGACCTGTCGAGGAGTGGGGGGAGATTCTCTTGACAGACGTCGGAGCGGGGCAAGTCGCTGGGGCAGCCTTTGTTGTCGATGCCCGCATCGAGGAGGATTACAGAGAAGCGATCCGCCAGACCTGCCAGACGATTCGCATCGGCGATCAGTTCGCGGCGAAGAAATAGGACCTGGCGACGAGGGAACTCGGGGAAAAGTTCCGACCCCGGCACCCGCCGCCGCTTGTCCTGAGTCTGCGTGGTGGTTACGTGCCGGTGTCCGAGAAGAGCTTTCCCTTCACGATATCAACTCCAGTGTTTAGCAGCACAATGTCTCCGCCGCCAATGCACTGATCTACTTTGACTACGACTCAAGACGATTGATCCTCGCTGTCGGTGACACGCTTCGACTTCCTCTCCGGGAGATAATTCAGACATGATCACCTTCGTCGTCGTGCCCTTCGTGCTGGCCGTGACTGCGCAGATTGGTCCAAGCTCAGCGGAGCTTGAGCGGGCGCACCGCCTTCTGGCGGGCACCTGGGATGTCATCGAGATGGTCGATGATGGCGAGACTCTCAGCCATGACCTGATTCGGTCCAAGTTGGCTGAGGGGGGGCGGATTCGGGTCGTCGACCGGTCGTTCGAGATCGTCAACCCGCAAACCGGCGAGGCCAGAAAAACAGCATTCAGAATCGACCCGTCGGAGACCCCGCGCCGGATCGACGTGATCTCGCGCACGACCGGATCTTGCGAGGAATCTATCGCTTCGAGGGCGATCGGCTGGTGATCTGCCAGCAGTCAAAGCCCGAGGAGCCTCGCCCCGACACGTTCGAGGCCCGTGCAGGATCGGGCCGCATGCTGTTGCGGCTCAAGTTAGCTTCCGATTCGACGGCGCCCTCCGCACCGGCTTCCCCCGCAACGAAAAAGGACGCTCCGGAATCCTGCGCCGGCCACGGCTGCAACAACGCGCAGGCCGACCGAAAGCGAGATTGCTCGTGTTCGCGACCTGTTCAAGGGGAACTGGGACATCGTTTCAATCCTCGATGACGGCCAGTCGCTCGGGCCCGAGCTGATCCGGCAAAAGTTCGCGCAGAGCGGTCGTGTCCAGTTCGGCACCAGGGCGTTCGCGACGACCAGTCCCCGGACGGAGGAACGGCGGATCTCGGCCTATCGCATTGACCCGTCGAAGTCCCCCGGCCAGATCGACGTGACCACTCAGTTTGATAGCCTGCTGAAAGGCATTTACACCTTCGAGGGCGACGTGCTAAGCGTCTGCGTGGCCAAGCACGAGGACGGAGCCCGCCCCACGGCCTTCGAGGCCCCGAGCGGCTCCGATCGCATGCTAATCCGACTCAAGCTTGCGGCATCCGATCAGAAGCCGGCCCCTTCCGCATCCCCCCCACCTTCGTCCGCGGAGGACGACAGAGCCCGCGAAGATAACATCCGACGCCAAATCGTTGGCACTTGGGCCATGACCGATTCCCGGGGGACGCTCACGATCGTCTTCTTTAAAGAAGGCACGTTCCGCGGAAGCCGTGTCTATTCCCAGTCCGCCAAGACGATCTTCGGCGCCGCCGCTGATTCGGCCACCGGAACCTGGAGCTTCGGCCACAGGACCCTCGAGGCGTATGTCCAGGCGACCACCGCTCACGACTTGGCTGGTCACCTCGTGACCGGCCACGTCGACTCGATCGGAGACGACACGATGGTCATCTCCGACGCATTCGGTACCGTCAAGACCTACCACCGCCAGAGGTAAGCCGGGGCCGGAAAACGCATCGCGTGGGTTCCGCGGCGAATGCCGAATCGTGTTATCCGCAAGGCCGGGGCCGAGCGGGCCGAATGGGGGATGGCAACAGGGACTGCTTCGCTGGGTTCGCGCTCGTTCGGTACATCGACTGTAGCAAATGGCCAGGTCGCCACCGGAGTGACGCCTGGCCCCATGGTTGCTGTACGAATATTCTCACCGGCCGCTGGCCGCACTTTGGCCGGCCGCGGGCCCATCCGCTGGCTGTGGCCGACACCGCTCCAGGTGAGCCCGTGGGGATTGGACGGCGTGCCCACGCAGGGTAATCGGAGAATCTCTGGACGGTCAGCGCCCGGGGCCAAAGCCTCCGGCGCCCAGGCCGGGCCGCACGCCTATCCCGGATGCCGGCCCGCCGAGGCCGCCCGGGTTGTAGCCGGGCCGGCCGAAGTCGTAGCCAGGCTGGCTGTAGCCTGGCTGGCCGGACCCGTACCCAGCGGGATAGCCGGCCGTCCCGCCGCCATAGTAACCGCCGTCGGTCGTGACGTAGCCGCCCTGGCCAGAAGAGTAGGTGCCCTGGGCATTACCGTAGGCGTACCCCGATTGGCAATAACTTTGGACGGGCTGACAAGCCCGTCGGCGCCGGTGGCACGCCTGCGAGGACGTCGTCCACACGACGACCAGCACCGATGCGATGAACAGACTTCTCTTCAAGTTACGCGTCATGATGTGTTCTCCCACGGGAGCATGCGTGATCGCACAGAAAGCACAACCTCCTTGTGCAGGGCGAAGTCGCGTAGCTCCCGAGTGTGCCAACCTAACTTGCCTCATCCTCAAAGTCTAGTCAGTCGCAACAAGTGTCAATGATTGTGATAGCGAGCATGGTTCTGGTTATCAACACCCTCGGGACTCGTTCCCAGAATAAAGATCCTGGAGGCTTGGCGGCTCACATCAGGTTCCGCCTCGTCTCACCACGCTTTCATGAACCAGAAGATCATACCGATTTCGCCGACTCGATCCTTGGTCACGGGCGTTGGTAGACCGGCCAGGAAATACCAGTCGTTTCCCAGGTGGGTGCGAATACCGGGCGTCAGTGTGACGCTGGTCGAGTTCGCGTTCTGGAGGTCGGTGTTCACTACCGTGGAAAGATAATAGGTGAAGTCGCCAAAGAGCGGCACGTCGTGGGGGGTTATGGTCTGCCCGATGGCGAGCTGACTGATCAGGTCTGCCGTGCCATGCTGGGTCGGGATAAAGACACCGAGCCCGCCCCGGATCACAAAACCGTCAGCCAAGTTGTGCCAGAAGCCGAAGCCCGGCGTGACGGCGGTTTTCCCCGCGATGGGCTCGGTGCCAGTCGGGGTCAGCACCGACACCTCGGCCGTGAGGGAGAAATCTTTGGTCTCGTGCAGCAAGAAACGGGGTGTGATCGAGATGTCGCCGAAACCCGAGTAGCTGTGCGGCGACGGGGTCACAGGCCTGTTGGGGTCGATGATGGGCAAGCCACTGACTGTATTGTTCCGGACGTAAAAAGGAATGTTAAAGATCAGCTCAGCGCGACGGCTGATCGGCGCCATGAGCGTGTAGGATCCGAGGTAGCCGTTGCCCCTCGGGGCGGTGTTGAACGACTGAGCGAACGTGAAAAACCACAGGCGGTACAGGTTGCCGTCCTGGGCATTGATCCAGCCTTGCCGGGGCGCGCCACCCGAACCGTTGGGCGATGGCACCCAGGCCTCGTTCCAACCCTCGCTGAAGAACGTCGAGAGCGGTAGCGGCCGCCAGGTGTTCGGATCGGGCTGGCCGAAGAGCGACTCGGTGATCGTGTCGAAAAGCCCCATCTGGACAATGGGATCGCCCTGCGCATAGCCAGCACCGGCATAGTAGGAGGGAACAGCTTCCGTTGGCTGGACGATCGTCTCCGGCCCACCGATGGCCGAGGCGAAATCCGACGGGGGAGTCGGATTCGGCAACGGAGGAGTCTGAGCCTGCGCCGAAGCAGCAAACGCCACGGCAAGCGCTATCGCGATTATCAAGACCCGTGGGCCTTGTTGAATTCCTTGGCATCCTGCCATAGGACCTGTCCTTGTCGAGATTTCCGATTGGGGGAAAAGCGAGGGGGGCCTGGGTCCCCCCTTCGCCAATTCCTGGTGGCGGAGGGCAGATCCGAGCCGCCTCGGCGCGAGATTGTTACTATTCTTCGGTCTGGAATTGATGCATCTTGAATTCGTTGAACCAAACGGCTCTGCGATATGCCGACTGCCTGCGGCCTGTAGGGCAACGGACCATGCTTGCTCGGGCAAGACGGCCCAAAAGTCCACGGCGACCTGGGAGCGGTGCGGGGCGAACAACAGGCGTTTGATGTTCTCTGTGCCCAAGCGCGGCATGCGGGAATAGCCATGGAAGGCGTTGAGTGCCAAGAGGCCGTTGTTCGGCCAGTCGGTGAGCCACTCGGCCGCGGCCCACGGATCCTCCTGCCGCTGGCCGGCGCCGTTGCGCAGCACCATCTCAAGGTTGCGGTCCTCCTGTGCCCCCAGCGGCGCGGACATGATCAGGGGGATCCCGAGCGCCGGATAGAGGCACAGCTCGCTGGGCTTGGTCCAGCGGACGTCCGTCTCGGGCAGACTCCTGTGATTTCTTTTAGCCGCCTTTCCTTCGAAGATCAACCCGCCTGATCTGCTCCACACCCCATTCCCACTGGGCTTTGCTCCGCCTCTTAAACTCGGCGGGATCGCTGGGGATGTTATCCTCTAAACGCATTTTCGGCCCGTCTCCGACGCGCAGTGGGGAAAAACCGTTTCTTTTCTCCATTTCCTCGATTCCTTCCAGATCAATCCAGATCACCTTATCGCCGAATCGGTTTTTAATCTCTAGTCTTCTCTCGTCGTTGGTAAAGCCGAATGTATTTTCATAAATATATGATTCTATTCTCTCGGCGGGATTTGACGCTCGCAACTCCTTCATTCGAATGGCCATCACCTCGTCGCCCAGCGAAAGCGCTAGTTCGATGGGAGAAATGTTCAGCGCTCCTGTGAAAAAAAGTTCTTTGGGATGACCGCCCGTGGGGTCTTCTAGCCACATGGGCGCCGTAAGGTACATATCTGCCAATGCGGCCCGGGCAACATCCCAGACTCGGTAGCCACTGCGGACCTCGACGTCAGTATGGATCGGGGCCTTCGGGAACATCTTTGCGATCGGCGACTTTTCGTATCTCACCCGTGCGATTTCGTCTGCGGTTAGGCGATCGGTGAAAACCACCTCTTGATAAAGGGGCTGAGAATTCTCGGGTCGAGGCTTATTTTGCAACTCACGCGGGTAGAGGATCTTTGTCGCCACAAAAATGGCGCGCATCTTGTTTGCTGAAAAGGGGATATTCATTCCGGGGGGACTGAGATCGAAAGGGACATCAAGAAGGGTGTCTTTGTTGTCTCGATAAAGGGCGGGATAGATGGCTACCGGAGTCACCCTAATTGGGTCTGAGTTAGTTCTTAGAAGGGAAGAAAAAAAGGGGAGCTCGCTGGCCTTGTTGACCCCTTTCTTCAATTGCATTCCCGCGATCCGGGAAGTCATTTGCCCGTAAAGCAGGCTCGAAGCGGTGTTTCCGTCTTTATCCAGCACTCTAGAAAAGAAATCCTTATTGACTTTGACTCTTTGCATGATTCGGAAGTACTCGTCCGACAAAGCCGCCTCATACCATTTTGCCGGATCGGGTTGACCGGGCTGGAGTTGGGCGAGTGAATTTAAGTAAGCGCCCGGGATCTTGGAGAATCCGCAGGTGTAGATGGTCACATCGGGAACCCATCCCCTCTGATAAAGTGTGGCCAGCATCGCCAGGCCCGCTGAGAAGCGAAGCTCGCCTCCTGAGAGAATGAGAACCTTGTGAAAGGGTTTCGATTCGGCCCCATTAGGAATAACGGCGTCCAAAGCCAAAAGTAGGAGCGAAGCGATTATTCGTAGTGTCACCGACAAGACCTCCTGGCCTAATAAGTGGAGGGAGAGTATATGCCGACAATGTGCAGCTTCAGATCGTGATCATTAGCATTTGCGGCACCTGGAACGAAAGATTGAAAGGCACTGCGAACCCAAATCAGCCCCCTTCACGCGGGTAACGCTCGCGCTGTAAACGCATACTGGCCCCGGTCCGCTGTGCGAGCCGCGCTCCAACTGATTTGCTATTCTGCAAAGAGATCCGGCAATACCAGAAGCTACTCGGCGTAGTCCGTCCCGGCAGAACCTTGAACTGCGCATCCGCCAAGACGGTCGGGAAATCGCTGCTTCAGAGTTTCGAGACGGCCTTGGACCCTGGCCCGAAACAGGATTCGGTCGGGATCCACGAGTTGGCCGCGCGTGGTTGCGGTCGAGGCGACAAGGCGGAGCGGGAGGGAGGCTCACTTGGCTTCTCTTTCGGCCGGGATGGAAGAAGAATGCCCCCTTCGCTTCGCCCGATCACTGGCAAAGCCGTCTACCCACAGCCTTTCCGAAAAAGGCTTTCGAATCAAGCCTTCAGGCCATGGTTCGCCTGGGGACCTCGTCGCGATCGAGGTAGACGGGCCTCGGAACCGAGGGGATTCGCGAGGCGCCACCACGCAGCCACCGGCCAATCCAAGTGCGGCGAACGCAGGCCTCGTAGGTGGGAAGGCTCCAGGTCAGGCCGATCGCGAGCGCGAGCAGGAACTTGACGGGACTGGGAAGCGCGACCAGAAAGAGATCCGCCTGAACGAGCCCCACGATCGGGAAGTGAGCCAGGTACACCCAGTAGGAGGAGTCGGAGAGGTACTTGATTGCTCGGCTGCCATATCGTGCCAGGTGCGCGCACACGCCTAGTGACCCGGAAGCCTCAGCCCGCCGAAGAGCGACGCCGAGGCAACCGACAGCCAGGCGGCCGATCCCGTCAAGGAGGCCGCGAGGTCGAGAGGCAGCCAGATTACCCGGACCAAGAGTGCGACGGCCGAGCCCGCGAGGAACAGCCAGGGCGGAGGCCCCCGGGTCAGCGCGGGCAAACGAGTCCGGCCCGAGTGCCAGCCCAGTCCCGTGATGAAGAACCGGCTGTGATGGAGCCAGCGGATCGGGTTGATCAGGAAGCTGTTCCGCAGGTCCAGGATGGGGTCGACGCCGTTCCACCAGTGCCCCAGCCAGAGGATCAGCGTAGTGGGTATCGCCAGCATCGAGGGCGTCAGGGGCGAACAGAAATGGCTCAACAAGCCCTGCATGCTACTTGGCCGTTCCCGGCACCAGGATTGAAGGACGCCGAGAAAGGCCAGTATCGGAATCAGGTAGGCGAGAAACTAGAGATGGGCTGGGCCGAACCGATTGGCCTGAATCTGACCGTCGGCGAAGCTCAGCGCGAGCAATTCGGCGACCTCACAACGGCGGGCGAGGTAGAGGCCAAGCATCCAGATGAGCAGCGTTGGAATCAGGACCGCAGGAATCGCCGCCAGGAAGGGTAAGCCGATCCGTCGCGATCCAGCGAATAGCGGCGCGTTCCCTTGACTTCATGCACCGCCGCCGCCGCATAGCCGGCCAGCGCGAAGAATGCGGGCATGGTGGCACAGTAAGCCCACAATGCGAATTGCTGGACGAATTCGGAACCTTCCGGTTCGTTCACCAACCAGATCAGTCCCGGAATCCGAACCGTCATGTAAGTGGCCGAGGCCGAGGCATGGAGGGCGACGACGGCAGCCATCGAGACCACGCGCATGGTGACGCTTTCGGAGCAGCAGCCAGTACTACCGACATCATCCTTCACCGGGATACATTCGAGGAAGGCTCAGCCTTGACTTCCCCGCCCTCGGGCAGTTTGTGATTATGGGAGGGGTTCCTCGAAAGCCTACCGACATAGTCCAGAGTTAATTGACGTTCGCACGACATCTGGACGAATCCCACGGAGACAGGGAAGGGCGCTACGATAACTCCGAACTGCCGATGCCCTGCAAGTCTCCGACCGCCGCGCGAGCGCAATCTTCTTGATCGGGAAAAGCACGCTGCGTTGCCCGTTGGAGCAAGGCGAGTTCCTGTTCCAGCGCAGGCTTACGCGCTTCAGGCAGCACGCGCAGCAACTGCTCGAGCAGGACATGGAGCCGGCGCACCACCTGGATGCTGCTGGCGCCGTAGTGGCGAATCTCCGTGACGGCCAGGCTCACAAAATCGATCCAGTCCGGCGTTCGGTAGCACAAGCGTAAGCGGCCAAGGGCGTCGTACGCCTGGCCGGCATCGAGGCGGCGCTTGCCAAGGTACATCAGGAGCCGATGAATCTGATCCAGGGCCAGCACGGCGGTCGTCGGATCGTTGATCCCAGGCGACAGGGCCTTGTTAGCGATGTCCACCAAAATGCGAAAGGCAAAACGCGGGTCCTGCTCCATCGTCCGCTCGGGGCCGATGGCGACACTGGCACGCAACGCGCCGATCTCAACGGGCCGACTGCCGTTGCGGACGCGAAACAACGGATCGCCCCGTGCCACAAAATCACCAACCTGCGGCACCAACTCGATCACCACATCCGCGCGTTCGGCGATCGCCACCAGGTCGCGCAGGTCAAACGCCAGCACGACGCCCGAAGTCCCGACGTGCTCGACAATAGAAGCGTCGCTTTCCGGCGCCGCCAACCAGGCTGGTTGCTTTTCGGCAGGATCAAATGGCTCGGGATAGACGATCTCCACCACGCCGCGTCCTTCTTCAGCCACTCCCTCGAGTACTGCGCTTGGCCGCAACGATCCACCGAGCCATGGTACAAACCAGAAGAAAACGGCGATGCACACCAGGTTGCAGACGATGGCAAAAGCAACTGGCAACTGCGGCGTCGTGTCATTGATTCGGCCCGAGGCGGCGATCGTATACGTGTAGGCAAAAGTGAAGGCGCTGAGGACCCATTTGAGGCGCCAGTCCGCGAACACCATGGCGATGATGCGCGGCGTCAACTGCGCACTGGCCAGTTGCACGACAATCAATAGCGACGAGACGACGAAAACAAGAAAAGTCAGCATCGATGCCGTGAACGCTCCCAGGATCGTCCGCGCGCCTTCAGGGGCGAAGTTGAACCAGGTCCAGCCCGTGGCGCGATCGACCCATCGGAAAAGCGGCGCGACCACCAGGACCATGCCGATGGCCAGCACCGGCATGAGCCAGAGCGTCTGGCGAAACTTCCGTTTCAGTTGAAAGTCTTGCAGCCACGTCATCCGCGATTCACTCCTGATCGTCGAGCACGATGCCGATTTCCGGTTCAGCTCATTTGTCTCGAGCCAATGGCGCCCGGCCCCACGCCAGGGCCAGTAGTACGGATCCGACAATCTCGAAGATCCCATAGGCCAGGACCGCCGTGACGGCCGCCGTGCCACCGAAATTGGTGGTCGCGATGACCAGGCCGACGCCGGCGTTGCGCAACGAGGTCGTGAGCGCCAAAGCCCTACGGTTGTCGGCTCCCGGACCGCCCAGCAGCCAGCCTGCAGCCCAGCTCGCCAACAGCAAGGTTAGCATGCCCACGTAACCGCGCAGCCGAATCGCCGCCAACAGGGGAAAGTAGACGGCGAGAACGACGACGAGTGTTGTCAGATTGAGGACCGCACTCAGGAGGTTTGCCGGTCTCTGCACCCGATTGGCTAGCGTAGGTGACCAGCGGCGTACTCCCGCCCCCAGGCAAAGCGGCGCCAGTTGGGTCGCCAGCAGCGTGACGACGATCTGGCCCGAATCGACTTGCAGCGATGTGCTACCCGACAGAAGTGGCAAAAGCAGGTGCAATAGCAATGGCGCAGCAATGGCTGATGAGCCGGCCAGCAGCACCATCATACCTAGAGCGGCGGCCACATTGCCCCGTGCGAGCCGTGTGCAAGCAGGGCCGAAGGGTGCGCCAGGGCACACGGCGAGGATGAGAAACCCTGCCGCGACCGTCGCGTCGGCAGGATGGAATAAGAGCAACAAGCTTACGGTAACCGCGGGGATGCACAGGTAGTTTGCCAGCGCGGCTTTCGTGGTCAGCCGCCAGTTCCGGGCAGCGGCTGCCACCTCGGCAAAACTCACCTCCAGCCCGATCGCGCCCATCATTGCCATGAGCGTGATCGAGACGAGGATCTTGATGAACGCGGCAGTCATCATTGTCGTGTCGTCATTCCGGTCCGATGAGAACCTCGCCAACGACCCGTAGGCCAGGATCAGATCGCCCCCCCTGGCGTTTGACTCGGGTGTAGTTCTGCGGAGAGACTCGGGTGTTGATCTGCTAGAGCGATGGGTAGAGCGGCATATTCATGAGTGTGTTTTCCTCCCTCTTTCTGGAAACCCGCCATCTTGCCGCCTACCAGGGCCCGCTTCGCATCCAAAAAGCCATAGAGCTGGATGAATTTGGCCACAAGTCCCGTCCATCCGGTCTGATGACTTGCACCCAGGCCCGCGCCGTTGTCACCGTGGAAGTATTCGTAGAACAGGATGAGATCCCTCCAATGAGCATCGGACTGGAACTTCTCTGTGCCGCCGTACACGGGACGCCGGCCATGCTCATCACGCAGGAAGATCCGAGTGAGCCGGTCGGAGATCTCCTTGCTCACCTCGAAGAGGTTCATCATCTTTCCCGACCCTGTGGGACATTCGATCTTGAAGTTGTCGCCGTAGTACAGGTAGTACTGCAGGAGGGCCCGAATGATCATGGCGTTTACTGGCATCCAGACCGGGCCGCGCCAGTTGGAATTGCCGCCGAACATACCTGTGTTCGACTCTGCCGGCAGGTAGTCGACCCGGTACTCCTGGCCATGCACGTGGAAGACGTAGGGATGCTGCTCGTGGAACTTCGAGATCGAGCGGATGCCGTAGGGGCCCATGAACTCGTTCTCGTCGAGCATCTTCGAGAGGATCCGGCGGAGCCGCTCCGGATTGAGCACCGCGAGCAATCCACGATCATTCGCGCCGCGATGCCCCTGGCCGACGGGGTGCATCGTGTTCCCAAGTTCCGGTATCCGCCGCAGCCGTTCCAACAGACCAATCATTGCCCTCGGAATGCGCTCCCGCTGCCATCCTTCGATGACGGTCGTGGCGCACAGGGGCAGAAGCCCCACCATGGAACGCACCTTGAGCCGTGTGGCGCGGCCATCAGGGAGTCGCAGCAGGTCGTAGTAAAAGCCGTCTTCCTCGTCCCACATGCCGTCCTGACCGGGACGGTTCATGGCCGCGGAAATGTAGTAGAACTGCTCAACGAACTTCAGGACCATGTCCTCGTAAACAGGATCATGAGCAGCGAGCTCCACGGCGAGCTCCGTCATGTTCTGGCTGAACAGGGCCATCCAGGCCGTGCCGTCTGCCTGCTCCAGGTGGCCGCCGGTGGGGAGCGGGGCGCTGCGGTCGAAGACGCCGATGTTGTCGAGACCAAGAAAGCCTCCCTCGAAGACGTTCTTACCGAAGCGGTCCTTGCGATTTGCCCACCAGGTGAAGTTCAGCATCAGCTTGTTGAACGCCGACCTGAGGAAGTCTACGTCCGTCTCGCCGCCCATAGCCTGCTCGGTGCGATGAAGGAAGAGGGTCGCCCAGGCATGAACCGGCGGGTTCACGTCGCTGAAATTCCACTCGTAAGCCGGGAGCTGACCGCTGGGATGCAGGTAAACCCCCTTCAGCATCAACTTCATCTGTTCTTTGGCGAAGTCGGGGTCCACGATCGCCAGCGGAAGCGTGTGGAAGGCCAGATCCCAGGCCGCATACCAGGGATACTCCCACTTGTCAGGCATCGAAATGATGTCCTTGTTCAGCATGTGAAACCACTCTGAGTTCCGGGAGTTCCGAAATCCGGAATGAAGCGGGTTGGAGTTGTGCTCATCCAGCCAGTTGTCTCCGTCGAAGAAGAAGAACTGCTTGCTCCAGAGCATGCCGGCCAGCGCCTGGCGCATCACGTTGGCCGCGTCGGTACTCACGGATGGCGGAGTAACCGACTGGTAGAACTCATCAGCTTCATGAAGCCTGTCAGCAAAGACCTCATCAAAGGTATTGCCAAACGGTTCGCGGTTCTGGTCCGGAGAATCAATCGTGAGCCGCAGACGAATCACTATCGACTGACCGGAGCCGACATTCACCGAGTAATGCGCCGCGACCTTGGTGCCCTGCTTCTCGGGATTCACCGCGCTCTGATTGCCCTGCACCACGCAGTCGTTGATGCCATCTTTGACGTAGGGGCTCACGTTCTTCAGGCCGGGGAACAGCCGCTCGTGGTTGGTTTCGTTTTCGGTGAAGAGCAGCGGCGTTTCACCTTCGCAGCAAAGCATGAATTCACCGAGCAGCGAATGCGTTCCCGCGACGGTACTCGTGCCGGCTGAGGGCTTGACCTGCTTGAGGTTTGGTTTCCTGTCGGCTCGGTTCGATTCGGCGATCCACGATGACCAGTCGTTTCGGAACCACAGCGTCGGCAGTAGATGCAATTCAGCCGCTTCCGGTCCCCGGTTGGCCGCCGTGATTCGCACCAGGATGTCGTCAGGACCCGCCTTGGCGTACTCCACGAAGATGTCGAAGTATCGGTCTTCCTTGAAGACGCCCGTGTCGAGGAGTTCATACTCCATGTCGTTGCGGTTGCGCCGGCGGTTCGTCTCCACCAGGTCGGAGTAGGGAAAGGCCGCCTGCGGATACTTGTACAGATACTTCATGTACGAGTGGGTCGGCGTGCTGTCGAGGTAGAAGTAGTACTCCTTCACATCCTCACCATGGTTCCCTTCACTGTTGGTCAATCCAAACAGCCGCTCCTTGAGGATCGGATCCTTGCCGTTCCAGAGGGCCAGGGCAAAGCAGACCTGCTGCTGGTCGTCGGAGATGCCTGCCAGACCGTCTTCCCCCCAGCGATACGCCCGCGAGCGGGCATGATCGTGAGTGAAGAAGTTCCAAGCGTCGCCATTCTCGCTGTAGTCCTCACGCACAGTGCCCCACTGGCGCTCGCTGAGGTACGGCCCCCACTGCTTCCAGGGAATTGACTTGTCCCGAGCCTCTTCCAGGCGAACGTGTTCAGCCGTCATTGGTGTCTGCTCTGGCTCTCGACGAGACCATAGGAAAGGGAGATCAAGAAGTGGACGTGTACCGATTTAGTATAACTCGTCTCAATGCTTCGGTTCAGGCGACTTCAGCGATTCTCCAACTTTTCAACGCCAGAGCCTGGCGAATCGCGCATCCCGACAGTCTCGTTACAGGTCGAATCGACGGAAACCAGTGCCTCCTCGTCAAAGACGGAACCGGGCGAGCAGACCGCACACCTGGTCGACTCTGGCCGGCGCAGCGCGTAGCCATCAGTTCAAGAAGAGAGGCGAAATGATAAACGCTCGGCCAGATCCGTGTGGTAAACTGCTTGGACGCCGGTTTTGAAACCAGCTTTAGCAAGTGCATCAACTCGCTCCCACAGTGCGCTGGGGCAACCGCAAGAAATCATGCTCATGGATCTCATGATGGGAATCATCACGGGAGCATTGCTGCCAGCGGGTGTCTTGATAGCCGTTTGGATGGTCGGCGCGATTTACTACGACGTGTGTGGTGGAGCCAAGTGGGGCCGTTGGGTCATGCTGGCCTGGGTCGTCGGGGCGATCGCGATTTTGGCGTTCTGGCGGCCGATCTGGCAACCGATCGTTGCCTTGCTCGGGGCGGAGTTGCTATTCCTCGTTTGGTGGTACCGACTGAAGCCAAGCAATGACCGCGACTGGGACCCGAGCTTGGCAGTGCTGCCCCGGGCTGTCATGACCGGGGATGCAGTGACGATCGAAAATGTCCGCAACCTTGAATATCGTTCGCTGGACGATGTCACGCCGCGTTACGACGACCGCACTTATCATCTCTCGAATATCAAGGGAGTGGACGTTATTTTCTTCGTCTGGGGAGACGGGCTTAGGGGCCACCCCGCCTTGGTGTTCGACTTCGGACCCAATGGCCGCATCTGCATGTCGATCGAGGCGCGAATCACGAGGGGACAGAAGTACTCGGTTTTTCGCAGTCTGTATCGACAGCAGGAGTTGATCTTCGTCGCCGCGGACGAACGTGACGTCATTCTGCGGCGCACGAAATACAGCAAATATCAATGGGCGTACCTCTACCACCTCAATTCGAGCGAAGAGGAACTCAAAAGAGTGTTTCTTGATTACGTGAATACGATCAATCAATTGTACGAGAGTCCGCGCTGGTACCACGTTCTGTTCACCAATTGCACCACGTCCTTCTACAAGCTTCCCAGCACACGGGTCCGCTGGGACTGGCGCGTCATTGCCAACGCCCGTCTGGATCGGGCCCTCTACAAGGACGGCCGATTGGACCGGACTCTACCCTTCAAGGAACTCCGCCGCCTCGCCTACCTTAACGACATCGCGAACGCAGCCCCGTCGGAGGGATTTGGGGATCATATCCGCCGCGAACTCGAAAGGCGCCGCCATGAACGATGAACTCATTTCGCTCCTGAAAGTGCACGAGTACTTTCAGGGTGCGTCCGATGAGACCCTCCAGGAAGTCGTACGGCTCGGACGGGTCGCGCAATATCCCGCCGGGAGCGTCGTCCACGAGGCGGACGTCGTGCTCACCACGGTGGGCTTCGTTTTGCGCGGGCGGCTCAAGGCCGTCCGGGTCAGCACCACCGGATCTGAGTCGCTGTTTCGCATGATCGAGCGCGGCGAACAATTCGGGCTGATGGTCGGCGCGCTCAGTGAACCAGTGCCGATCCGCATCGTCGCGCTGGAGCCCTCGACGATCCTCAGGTTGGACTACGAAGAGGCGATCGAGTTGACTTTCGCCAGGCCGGACCTGCGCCGTCTGTGGTTAAAGACCTTCGCGGGAAGCCAGAAGAAGCTGTTCCTCGGCGCCGCCCCCAAGCGGTCGACCATGATTCTGGCGCTGATTCACGATTCACCCGCGACGCGGGGGACGGCTGAACGGCTCATCCAGCGACTGAGCGACATCGGCGAGCAACTCGCCGTCTTCAGCGATTCGGACCGGCGGCTGGATTCGCCAAATCTACGGTTTCGGCCGCTCCGAGAGGACGGCCGAGATTTGACGTTAGAGGAAATTCGGGAGCAGGTCGTTCGCTGGCAGGACGCCAATCGAATCATTTTCGACGTCCACACCTACCTGACGCCGGAACGGGCGGCGCAGCTCATGGAACTCGTCGACCGCGCCGTCTGTTTCGTCCCGGCGGATGCCGCAGAAAGCGCAATCCGCCGCCTGCAGGCGATCGACGTGTCTGCCCGGGGCTGGCGCGACAAGATCAGTGTCGCCTGGTTGCTCGAGGGCGATAGTCCTGTGGTCTCCGCCGTTCCAAACCTCTCCGAGCTTGCCTCCCGCGATTTCAAAATCCACGGAACGCCCCCAAAACTTCCGTCAGGCCCGTCGTTGGCCAACGGGCTGGAGCGGCTGGTGCACGACCTTCGCGGCCTGCGTGTGGGGGTGGCCCTCGGCGGCGGGGCCGCCCGGGGCTTGTCGCACCTCGGTGTGCTCAAGGCCCTCGAGCGCAGCGGCATCGTCGTCGACATGGTCGCCGGCACCAGTGCCGGCGCCATGACCGGCATTATGTATTCGGCTGGCCTGGATCCCGACTACAACGCAGACTCGTTCGCCACGGACCTTCGCCCCTCCTGGATTTTTCGCCGCCTGCCGCAAGGCAACTACTGGTACCTCGTGTCCAAGTACCGTCGCGGGCAATTCGACCCGATGCTTCGCAAGTACCTGCACGACTGGAGACTCGAACAACTTGCCGTCCCCTGTCTCTCCGTCACGGTCGACCTGGTGAGCGGCAACTCGGTCGTTCGCGCACGCGGCGACGCTGTCCATGCGATCCTCGAGAGCATCAACTTGCCCGTGCTCTCGGTGCCGATCGTCCGCAACGGCCAGGCGCTGATCGACGGCGGGCTGGTCAACAACATCCCGGCAAATGTGCTGGTGTCGATGGGCTGCAATTTCGTCATCGCCGTCAGCGTGACGGCGAAGCTGGAGACTCGTTTCTGCGACATCCAACCTGAGCAACCAATTCTGTCCAGGAAAAAGCCGGGTATCGGGCCGACGATCTTGCGCAGCCTGTTGGTTCAGAACCACAACTTGAACGCCTTCGGTGTTCAGCCGGCGGACGTGGTTATCGAGCCGGACGTGACGGGCATCGACGCCGCGGAGTTCATGAGGGCGAAGGAGCTCGCCGCCATCGGAGAGGCGGCCGCACTCGAACAGGTCCCGAAGATTCGCCGGCTTTTAAATCGGCTCGACCCTCAACTTTTCACGCTAACCGATGACACACATGAGTCAGCACCGGCGTGATCCCCACGGCCCGGCCGATGTCAGAACCATCAGACGAGTCCTACGAACGAACCCAGCCCCCCGTCTCACGGTGTAATTGCAGTTTGCCAGCCGTGACATCGCGGTAGCCTGCTGATTGCGGTCAGCGTAAACGAAAACCGATCTGATTGCCCGCAAGGATTCGGCCAGTTGCAGCGCAAGGCGAATGATTGCAACCGGCATCGTCCCAGAACTCTCATTTCTTGCGTTGACGAATCGACAGGCCGGCGCGGCATAGTAACACGAAGCGCCAGCGAGGGGTTTCCTCTTTACCAGCATTAATTTGTGTAGGGCGCTCGCTCACGCTTCGGGTTGGTGTCGGCTCGCTCACGCTTCGGGTTGGTGTCGGCGCTCGCTCACGCTTCGGGTTGGTGTCGGCGCTCGCTCACGCTTCGGGTTGGTAGGAACGGCCCGCCAAGTGTCAAGGGCGACAACTCCGCGTGGTCCCCACTTTGGGACGATGCCTTGCAACCGGACCATGTTGTTCTCGAACCGGCGGCACGATGGCCGCGTCAACTTCACGGAGCACTTCCCGGCGTCAAAGCCGACCAGGCGCAGCTCGTACAGACAAGGTCTCGGCTCTCTGATCTGAGTAGTCCGAATACTGTCGGCTTTGCACTGTTATCATTTTTCCGGAATTTTCTTGTCAACTTTCCGCACACTTTCAAGAATGACTCCTTGCTTTCTCCCATGATCGCTGAGCATGTGATGCGGACACAGGAGTCAATGGCATGAGCGTCGGTCGAGTCTGTTCGGGCTATCGGTGGGCACTTGTGCTGGCGGTTGCCGGTCTGGCCACAACGGCCGGACGGGCCGCAGCGCAAAGCCCCAAGGAGCGGTTTCACCGCCAGGAGAAGCTTGCGGTTGCCGGCAACGTCGCGGCCATGCGCCATGTGGGTATCAGCTACCTGGTGGGTCACGAAGTGCCCAGGAACGAGCTGAAAGGCTTTCTGTGGGTGAGCCGCGCCGCCGCCAAGGGCGACGGAGAGGCCATGTATTACCTGTCGCAATGCCATCGGCTTGGCATCGGGGTGGGTGAGAACCAGACTGCGGCGAGGATGTGGCTTCAGAGGAGCCAGAAGGCCGGTTTTTCGCCGTCATCGCTGGACCCGTCCAAGCATCTTGCCGCCGCGCGACCGGTCATCAACGAGACCATGAAGAAGGCGTTTGAGAACTACAAGCGCCTGGCCGACTCCGGCGACGCGACGGCCATGGCTGAACTGGGTCATTGCTACCTTCGCGGGCTCGGCACCGTGCCCGATGCCTCCAAAGCGGCCGAGACGTTCCAGCGAGGTGCCAACGCCGGCAACGCCCGGTGTATCCACGACCTCGGCGCCTGCTACGCCATGGGTCGCGGCGTGCCCCAGAACTGGGACAAGGCGTTTGCGCTCTTTCAGCGAGGGGCCAACTCTGGCGATCCCATCTCCATGCACGACCTGGCCCTCTGCTATGTGGAAGGGAGAGGGGTGAAGCCGAACCCGGTCGAGGCCCAGCAATGGCTCAGCAAGGCTTCCAAGGCTGGCTACAACCCGTCGCGACAGGCGATCGAAGCTCTGGCCAGAGCACGCAAGTCGCGCACTACCGGCTCGGGTGTCCGCCAACCCATTACGGAGGCGCAGGCTCTTGCCGCCATCGGACTCATCTGGGCCTTCAGTCAGATGATGAATTCCCCTTCCTCCGGTTCAAGCGGTTCCCGCGCAAACGACCTACCCGACTGTGACTGGTATTATCGAACCGGCGGCCGTTACATGCATTGCAGTAGCTGTCACCAGCCGATCGACGGCGATTACTATCACGGAGTGGCAAGGGGACTCTCCATTGCAAACTATGATCTTTGTAAAGAATGTTACTATAAATATTACAAATAAAACTGAACCACCACCGGCTTGAAGCCGGTGGGTTCACCAGTCGGCTGAAAGCCCGACTGTGATTGTGACCAGAGAAGGAGCGGCGCTCTCAAGGGTCCAAGGCATAACCGCATTCCACGAGAATCTCAGCCGGGCCTTGCGACAGGCTGTGCCCTACGTACTGAAGTTGTCACCTGAAGGCGAGGGATTTTAGATCCCACAACTAGGACATTAATGCGCTTTCGGGCAGCAGGACGTGCAGAACAGGTGTCGTCGGACTGGACCGAACGAGCCTCTGATCCATCGGCTTGGGTGCTGCGCTTCGAGTTCGCCCGGGTTTCTTTGGCGATCTGACGCACGACGAAGCGAACACCGAGACCGGCCAGTCTCAAGCTGGATTTAGAGAGTAGTTCGCCCATTTTCGCCGCAAGTCCTTTCGCGATGGGGCGAGATTCGTCGCCGACGCGAATTCCTGGTGCCACGTCGACTGTATCGGGCCATGGGTTGGCTCGGCGACGAGGTGTCCAGGAAGGAGCAGGCCGACAGGACTCCGTTCGCACCCCGCTGCACCAAGGACCTCATCGAGGAGGGGCTCCTTGCCCGGCGGCGTGACCTGTTCACCGGGCTCCAACTGGTCTTCTTCGACGCGAGCTCCATCGACTTCGAAAGTGAAGGCGGGGATACCCTCGGCCAGCGCGGCCACAGCAAGGACCACCGGCCGGACCTCAAGCAGGTGGTCGTCGGGGCGGTTCTCGATGGCCAAGGGCGGCCCATCTGCTGCGACCTCTGGCCCGGCAACACGGCCGACGTCACGACGCTTACTCCGGTCGTGGACCGGCTTCGCGCCCGGTTCGGTGTCGCCAAGGTGTGCATCGTGGCCGACCGGGGATGATCAGCAAGGAGACGATCGACGACCTGGAGAAGTAGGAGCCCGGCTGGAAGTACATCCTGGGGGATCGGATGCGCGCTCAGAACGAGGTCAAGGACGATGTCCTGGCGCGGGCCGGCCGGTACCGGGTTGTGCACACCGAGCGGCAGGCGAGCGAGGATCTGTCGCCGCTGTAAGTCAACGAGGTGCGCGTTGATGGTCGCCGCTACGTGGTTTGCCTCAACGTGGACAAGGCCTGCAAGGACGCGGCCGACAGGCAGGCGGTAGATGCCCTGTTCGCCGAATTCCGTCACCTAATATGCGACGTTCGCGTACAGTTCCACGTCAGTGCTCACGGACTTGCCGGCTCCGCGGGGTTGATGTCGGAGATGGTATGGGCACCCGGCCCGCGCTGCTGGATCTCCTGGAAGCGGTCGTGGATCTCACGCCCTCCCCATGAACTCCCACCGTGGCCGCACGGTGTCGGCGGGTCGTCCGGCGGCTTTTCCTGTCGGGAGTGTTGGACGCAGCACGTAATACCCCCTCACCCCAGAATCGTGAACCGATACCGGAGGCTCTGGCTTCTATCGTTGTGCATGGCCAGCGGCGTGTCACGTGACGGCGACCGCCTCAGTCGACTCACTTACTGAGCGGGCAGCGGACTGAGTTGGAAGCCCATTGCCGCCGCCTTCCGTTTCAGCGCCTTCAACATGTTGTCCTTCATCTTGGCCTCGTACTCTTCCATTGACTGCGTCACGTACTCCTGGCCGTACCTGAGCATCCTGTAGATCAAGCATGCCAACTTGTGCGCGGTTGCTTTAACTGCTCCGAGGCCGCCGATCCGACTGCGGATGCGGCGGTAGAACAGGCCCAACGGCGTCATCGTCCTACCCACCGACTGCGCAGCCATCCGTAACGCGATGGTCACTCGGCTGGTACCCTTCCGATTACGGTGACGTCGGTTCGTCTTGTTGCTCTCATTCTGCGGGGGACAAAGCCGTAACCAACTGGCGAAGTGCTTCTCCGTGGGGAAACGACTGACATCTACACCGATCTCGGCCAAGATCACCAGAGCCGTTCCCACGTCGATCCCCTCGATCAAGGTCAGGTCTACGCCCAAGGCCTTGAATAGTGGGCCCGTGGCCTCGAAGCCGACGTCGTTGCTCTTGCGCCCGCGCTTGCGCGGCTTGGCCGTGTGTGGTTTCTCCCCTGCCCGGTTGGGGAACTTCGCCAGTTCTGCTTGGATCTGTTGGTCGCACTCAGCGATCTGGCGATGATGAAACTGGTACAGCTCGTATGCCTGCCGAAGCTCGAAGAGATGTTCAGCTCGCCATGTTCCGTCCAGGGCAAGAGCGATCTGCTCCTGGCTGCGATGGCATTGTGGATGACGCAGTTTAGCCAGCTCGTTGGGGTCGCGTTGCCCCTCCAGGATGGCACTGATGATCAACATGCCGGTAAGCCCCGTGATGTTGCTGACGACCTCCGTCAGTTTGACGTTCATCTGCTCCATGGCCTTCTGCATGTGCTGGACGTGATGCGCGGCGTAGCGGATCTGCATCTGACGCAGCCGCCAGTAGGCACGCACCGCGAGCACGAAATCGGGAGGCCGGAACGACGTGCGCAAGAGACCGTAGGAATGTAAGCGTTGAATCCACTGGACGTCCAGCACGTCGGTCTTCGGCCGCGCGCCGCAACGTGAAAGCTGCCCTGGTTCCACCAGATGGACCTCGAAACCCTCTGATTCGAGGAGTTCAAACAGGGCAATCCAGTAGACTCCGGTGGACTCCAAAGCAATCGTCTTGATACGACACTTCTTCAACCATGCGACGATCTCGTGAAGGTCGGCGGTGTTGGCACCGAACTGGCGGACTGGGTCGGCATCACGGTCCGCCGGGACGCAGACCATATGCATGTTGGAATGAACGTCGATTCCGGCCGCGTCCGGATTGATGACATTGAGCGCCGCCGCCGAAGCGGGGACGGGAACGGGAAATGACCGCTCACTTGACTTGCCCGGCTTGGCAGGCTTCTTCGGCTCTTGGTTTGGGACGACCATGGATGTCTCCGGTTGGACGATACGGATCGTGTAAGAACAAGGTGCCGCGTGCCAAGAGGGGTATCGAGGACGTTTGAAGTCTCCCCAACGGGATCAGTACCACGACGGGAGGACCCGACATGGCAAGTCACCAAAGAAAAGGTCGAAGCCTCTCGGGCCAAGCTTCGCTGCGGGCAAGGAGCACCAAAGGCAATACGGCCGCAGACACGCGTCACCAGACTCCAGAATGAAGCCAAACGGCACACAGAGCCAGATCTCCCGAACCAAAGTTCACGGGACGCGAGGGTGCCGCCGAAGGCGGCACGATAGGTTTCGCTGGCGCTTCAGGCTGATGTGGTTCGCTCCAGGTTGTGGCAAGGTCTCCAAACCAAGCCCCGGCGGGAGATCAGGCAGTATCGCGGACGGAAGTGGTCCGTAGACTCGCGCCAGACACCTAATGATGAATGCTCTCGCTTGCTACAAGCCTGAAGCGAAGTTTTGGTGTTGCGCCATCTGCATTTCGCCCCGACAGGGCACCGACATTCCAGCCTCGGGCAACGCCCTGCCGCCCCCAGGCTATGAATGATTCTCTGTCCTCTGATCCATCGCAGTTTCGCCCCATCGCGGCTCGAGCGTCAATTCCTGACCTACGCCTTCGCGCAGGCCCTTCCTGTTGTCCGGAGACAGCTCCCAAGAGATTCTCAATATCATGTCATTTCATGCGATGATATCGCCATCTCTAAATCACAGTGTGCTTCAGGAGGTAGATCATGAAAGACCAGGATCGCAACCACACCAGTCTCTACGCCAGGGTTTCCTCGGAACACCAGGTCGTTATCGAGACTATTGCCAGCCAGCTCGATCTCCTCTACCGCCGCATTCTGGCCGACGGTCGCTTCGTGGCACCCGAACTCCGCTTCATCGACGACGGCTACAGCGGTGAAACCCTCAGACGCCCCGGCTTGGAACGCTTGCGGGACACTGCTGCTGCCGGAGCAATCGATCTGCTTTACGTCGAGTCCCCCGACCGCCTCGCACGTGATTATCCTTATCAGATGGTCCTGATGGACGAACTGAATTCCCACGGGGTTGAGATCATCTTTCTCAACTTCAATCTCGATGCGACACCAGAAGGCCGATTACTACTCCAAGTCCAGGGCATGATCGCCGAATATGAACGGACCAAAATCCGCGAACGCTGTCGCCGTGGCCGGCTTTTCGCTGCTCGGTCCGGACGGGTCTCAGCCCTCGCGCTGTGCCCTACGGATACCGCTACGTCACGAAAAGTGAAGGAGGCGGGGAAGCCCGGTATATCGTCGTTTTGGCAGAAGCTGCGGTCGTTCGCGAAATTTTTCTTTGGATCGGAATCGAAGGATGTTCATTAACTCAGGTGTGCAGGCGATTGAAAGAGCAAGGAGTTCTCACACGGAAGGGGCGATCCAATTGGGATCGTGCGACTCTCGTAGGGATGTTACGGAATCCGGCCTACATGGGGGAAGCCCGATTCGGCAAGGAGAGGGTCGTTCCGGCTCAACCCCGGCTTCGTCCCCGCCGTGGCGTGCCGGAGTATCCCCGGCGTCATTCTGCGCTGCAGTCAACTGACCCAAAGGAGCAGATTCCCATCGCGGTACCGGCGATCATCGAGTCCGATTTGTTCGCGACCGTCCAGGAATGTCTGGCAGAGCACAAGAGGCACCCTGGTCAAACCGCTCCACGGCCAGCACATCTGTTATCGGGATTGGTAGTCTGCAAGAAGTGCGGCTACGCTTACGTCGCCCATCGGTCTGGACCGAAGGGAGCGGGAAAGCTCTACTACTGTTGTCTGGGTGTCGACGCCGGGCGGTTCCATGGTCAAAAGGTGTGCTCCAATCCGTCGCTACAGGCACCGCTTCTCGAGGAGGCGGTCTGGAACGATGTCAGAGCATTGCTGCTGGAACCGGAGCGGTTAGCACAGGAATTCGAGCGACGATTCCATGGGGATGCGAAGACAACCACTGTGGCACGAACCGTTCAAGCCCTGGACCGACAGATCAGCCAACTGAAGCGGCGGGTGGCGCGGTTGGTGGAGATGTATGCCGACGGATACATAGACAAAGACAAGTTTCAGAAAGATGTGCATTTCTCTAAGAGACGGCTGTCCGAGTTCGAGCAGGCGCGTCAGATCGAGATGGAGAAAGACGGAGAGCAAAGAGAATTGCGACTCCTGATTGGTGAGATCGAGGAGTTCGCAAAGAGCGCCGGGAGGGGCTCGATGCCGGTGACATGGCGACCCGAAGGCGAATCATTAGTACACTCGTCAAACAGATCGAGGTTGGTGCTGACGAGGTCAACATAGTGTACAAGGTAACCCCCAGCCCTTTTGTCCAACCCCCAACAGAGCCTAATGTCCCACTCTGTTGGGGCCGTGTTGTCGCTCCTACGGAGTTCGAGGAATCGTCAAGCCCGCCCTGGCCCGAGACGTGCGCAACACGAAGCAAAACCACTCGAACGATCGCAGTTGCTCCTTTGCCGGCCCGGCTGCGTCGTTACCTGGGCACGATCTCCCGGATCGTCGGCAACAACCTCGCTTGCGACCTATAGTACCTGAAGACGCTTGACTCTTGTTCGAGTCGGGGAACATGCCGGGCACAGCCTGAAGGGTATCTGTTTCCACGCTCCGTCCTTCGGAGCGATCCCCAGAATACCGTGTCCATTGTGGATTGCTCTTGGAGTCGTGCTCGTCATGAATGAAACGCCGGACAGGGCTGACTTCGCTTCCCCCGATCGGACCGATCACAAGAACGGCTCGCGCGGCCTGGTGACCATCGTCATCACCGTCTGCAATCGGCTCCAGTATCTGAACCGTGCCATCGAGTCGGCGCTGGGGCAAACGCATTGCGATGTACAGGTCATTGTCATCGACGACGGATCGAGTGTCGACCCATTGCCGGCAATCTCCGCTTACGGCACGCGGGTCGAGTTCCACCGGAAGCAGAACGGCGGCGTCTCATCGGCCCGAAATGTGGGGATCGATCGGTCGCGAGGCGAGTTCATCGTTTTTCTGGATGACGATGATTACCTCGAGCCTCAGGCCGTGGAGAATCTGCTCACGGCTTTTGACGAAAACCCCGGTGCGGAATGGGCGGCAGGCCGCCTGGTCTATTTCGATGATGAGGGGAATCGAACACCGGGTATCGCGTCATTGCATTTCGAGTCGGGTGATATCTACCCGCGGTTGATCATGGACAACCTGATCAGTTGTCCTTCCTCGGTGATGGTACGAACCGAGACGATTCGCATGGTGGGCAAATTTGACGAAAGCATTCTGCTTAATGAAGATTACGACCTGTGGTTGACCCTCGCTCGCGATCATCCAGTGGCGGCCACGCCGTACGTGGTGACCAACTATCGCGTCCATTCCCAGCAGAATTCCACAACTCACTGGAGCCGGCTCTACGAGCAACACCTACTCGTCCTCGAGAAGCATCGGCGGCGAGCCAGACCAGGCTGCGAACCCGTCTTTGATCGGGCAGTGGCCCAGGTTCATTTTCAGTATGGCGACAGCCTGTACGTCAGCGGCGACACGAAAGCAGCACGGACGCATTGGCGGCTGTCGGTTCCCGGTGAGAATCCCTGGACCCGGCGCCGGCTGGTTGGCCGGTTCACCAAGAGCTACCTTCCCCCGACAATGCTCAATGCGCTGCGGACCGTGTCGCAAGCGGGAAGATCGACGGCAAACGGCTGATCTTCATCCGTAAACAGCATCTTTTGCGACGACTCTCATGAACATAAGCAGTCCGGGGGATGAGACGCCAACTCCAACAATCTCGGTTGTCGTGCCCACCTATAACTACGGGCATTTTGTGGGCGAAGCCGTTGATTCCGCCCTGTCCCAGACCCTTACGCCCTGCCAGGTCATCGTGGTGGACGACGGGAGCACCGACGATACCCGCTCGCGATTGGCCGCTTACGGGGACAAGATTGTCTACATTTACCAGTCGAATCGCGGCCTCTCAGCGGCGCGAAATGCGGGGATCGAAGCAGCGACCGGAAAGTACGTCGCCTTGCTGGATTCTGATGACGCATTCCACCCACGCAAGCTGGAATACCAGGTTGCGTTTCTGGAAGCGAACCCTGAGGTCGGACTGGTCGGGACTGCTTGCCTGAGTGACCCGCTCGCAAAGTGGCCGCAAGTTCAAGTCCCGCCCGTGCCCCGGCTGTTCTCCCTCGAAGACGTCATCCTGCGCGTCCGATTCTGCCCATCGAGCGCTGTCTTGCGCCGATCGCTCTGGCCGATCATCGGCCCCTTCGACCCGGCCGTGTCAGCCGCGTCCGACCGGGACTTCTGGATCCGCGCTGCTGCTGTAACCAAGCTGGCCCTGATCGATGCGCCGCTGACGTTTTATCGGATCCATGCACAGAACATGACCCGGAACGTCGGGCTGATGGTGGCTCACGAGCGGGCTGTCATCTCGAAGACCTTCAGTCGACAGGATCTGCGCAATCGATGGGTGTTCCGGAGGCACGTCGAGGGGCTGGCGGCGGCCTCGGCATCCTATATGTATTTCCGGGACAACGGCAAGCCGCGAGCCGCGGCCGGAGAAATGGCACGATCGCTGCTTTGCTGGCCCATGCCCCTCCATCGAGCGGACGTGCCTGCCCCCCTGTTCCGGCCAAGGCTCGCCTTCCGGATTCTTGAGACCTTGCTCAAGGGCCTTTCAGAGCCTCGCTCGAAATTCTCCCGAAGGCCCTGAGGCACGCGAGGTAAGGTAGCGGCGTCGGGTTGCCCTGCGAGAAAACAATCTTCCCAGTATCACTTTTTCACGGGCCTTTTTCCGCGAGACGACCTGGACACTCGGCACGACTTCAATCGGTGTCCTTCGACCCCCACCACCGCTTCAGAACCGAATCCCCGGTCCCGAAATAGTTGCCTCCGAAATCTCCCCCGCCCTCGGACGGATAGAAGCTGACATGCGGCCAGCCACGGCAAGACATCGGCAGGAAGAGCGTGAAGTCACCGTCGCGCTCCCCGACGACCGTCGACTGCAAGGGGTGCGAGACACCTACCCCATTGGCGGCATCCCTGGCGGTGACGTAGGCGGCCAGCATGGCCCGGCGGTGCGAGGCCAGCCTGTAAGTGCCCTTGATCATATAAGTATTCTCAGGCCTCATTGTGTCGGCCGTCCCCCGGACTTCGAGGATCGTGATGCTGTCACCCTCCAGGAAACGAGTCGCGCCTTGCTCGAATCGGACTGCGTAAGGGTAGTCCGAAGCCCTGTCCGGATCCGGCTGCGCGGCCGACGACGTCGTAGGTTGTTTGCTCAAGGCTCCCGGCGCACTTGCCCTTTGATCGGTTTTCTTGGTTCCCCACCAAGCTTTCAGGACCGAATCTCCCGTTCCAAAATAAGTCCCTCCGAAAGATTCTCCGCCCTCCGAAGGATAGAAGCTGACATGCGGCCAGCCACGCCCCGTCATCACGAGGAAGAGAGTGAAAGTGCCGTTGCCCCGATTGACGATGTTCCTCTGGAATTGATAGGTGACGGACTTTCCGCCATCAGCGTCAGTCGCTGTGACGTAGGCGGCCAGCATGGCTCGAGGGAGTGACGCTAGCGTATAGCTTCCTTTGATCATGTAAAGGTGATTCGGTGCAAAGTAGCTGGCGGTGCCGTGGACTTCGTGGATCGTGATCTTATCGCCGTTCACGAAAGCCGTCGCGCCCTGCTCGAAGGAAACCTTGTAAGGAAATCCCGATGACGCTGAAGCCTCTGAATTGCCATCCGAGGTCGACGGAGCTGCATCAGCGGAACTCGCCCTGGCGACTCTGTGTGTGAGGGAAAGAAATGGGGCCAGGATGAGCATCGCCAGGAGTGCCATCATGCAACCGGTTCGCGTGGAGACATGGGGTGGAAATCGGTTTTCAAGAATCATCTCGATCCTCTCTTTCAGTGAAAGGGAACGCAGGAATGGACTGCCAGGCAGCAGGCATCCACCGAGCTGCGCTGGCGATAGCGACTCCGCCGTCTGGAGCAAAACCCTCGCGTAGCTCTTTGCACGATCGGGGAATGCCCAGCGGACCCAGGCATCACAGCAAAGTTCCTCGGACTGGTGAATCTGCCGCCGAAGCAACCCGACCAGTGGATTCCACCAGTAGACAGCCGAGACAACTAGCTCGACGAAGCGAACCAGATGATCGCGCCGCCGTAGATGGGCGAGCTCGTGAGCCAGAATCAAAACCACACTTTGCTCATCCACCTGGCAGAGCAACCCCACCGGCAGAACGATGATGGGACGGCGACCGGCGCACCACAGCATGGGAACTTCGATGCCGCTCACATATCGTACCTCGGGTACCCGTCGCAGACCGATTTTGCGAGCCGTGTCAGAGGCAAGTTGTTGCAGCCGTTGCGATGCCGGCAGGGTGCCTGGCAAACATCGGTTGAAGCGCACAACGCACGTCGTGGCGATCAGCGCGTACACGCAGACACCACTGATCCAGCACCCGAGCAAGAGCGGACGCCCTATGTGCCAGAACGAGTGAAGGTTCGCGGCAATTTCATGTCGATTCATGCCCACAGCCAACTCACTCGCTGTCGTTCGACCATCGGGCCGATCATCAGAGCTTCGGAGTGATCCAACGAATCGCCCCTGAATTTGCGACACTTCGGCGGCAACCGAGCTCTGAGGTGGAGACGATCCGGCCAGCCAGTGAGACGGCCAATCGACCCGCACGATCGGCGGAGCCACCAGCTTGAGCAGCACCAGCAGCCAGAGCAGGTGGGCAATCGGCGGATTGCGCCAGAGGCGTGTGACTCCGTAGACACACAACGCGAGTACGACCGCGAAAACCGTGTTGTGCGCAGCAAGGACGAATGGATCGTTCATGGGGAGTCTCGCGTTACTTGGTGTACTTGTCGAGCAGCCTGCGAATCTCGGTCGCCTCTTTCTTGCTGAGGCGCTTTTGATGAATGAGCTGCATGATCAAGGGCGCGACCGACTCACTGCCCAGGCGCTTGGCCAGAGTATCCAGCTCCTGCCCGAGCAAGTCCGCTTGCGTGACCGTCGGGGAGAAAATGTGGACGAACGAACTGCGGTCGCGGGCTACCAGTGCTTTACGCTCGAGCCGCTGCAAGAACGAATGCACGGCGGCAAACTCGGACTCTGCGCCATCGGGGTAGACGGTCTCTGTAATCGCCTTGGCGGCAAGCGGACCGCGTGCCCAGAGCACTTTCAACACCGCCAGTTCCGCATCCGTCACCGTGACGGTTTTCCTCGTCATGACCCGACCTTTCTATTCAGTATAGGCAACACGCCTATGATCATAGGCACGATGCTTATGAATGTCAAGCGTTGCAGGCGAGCCCCCCCCCGGGTCAGCGGAATTTCCCTCATCCAGGTCTGCTCAAAGAGAGCACTCGCCACGCAGGTGCGAACTACTTTTGTCCCGGTAGGCAGAGTGGTATCGGCCGGTCTCTTTTCGGCCATCCACGGCTGGGCGAGTGTCGGGCAGGCCGGCAGAAAAACCAGGTTGCCCACCGTGCTTCCGGCGATGGCTATCGCCGCCATCGTGCCGAAATTGTCGAACGGCTCGAATTCACTGGCGCGGAGGGCACTGAAGCCGACCGCCATGTCCAGGCTCGAGAGAATCACGCCGGGGCCGGAATCTTTGTAGCTGTTGAACAGCCTGTCCCGGAATCTCACTGCTTGCCTCGCGGTGGAGCTGCATCGGGCAGTGTAAGTTATGGTCCACCGATAGCCTCATCGCCGCGCTGGCCACCAAGGCGGTGGCCCAGTCCAGATTGATCCATCTTGGCGGCCGACATCATTCCCTTGTCGTAACCATGTTTGCGGTGTCACGCTTTTTTCCACGCCGCCAGCCATTCGAGCACGTTGCGCGTACACAACGCAGCCCTGGGGGACGAGTTCAGGTCACAAGGAATCGAGGAAAAGCGGAGGCGCATGGGACACCGAAGAATAGCCCAGATGATCGATCTTGATAGCCGTTGTTTCCGGCAGACCGTGGCCGTACCGGTCGCGACCGAGTCAACAGCCAGAAGCCAAGTTCCCGTGATTCGATCACGATGCGGGCAATCCTATCTTACATTGAGTATACGGGGACAGTGTGGTCGCTCGTTAACAATTCGAGGAGAGACCTTGGCCCGAGCGCTGCCCAGACGGAGGGTCGTCGCGCCATAGCAGTGGCTTGGTGCCTGAATATCGATACACGAGCTTTGCCAGTTGTGCGAGTCTTGTCGGTCGCGAGGAACGGTGTTCTGCAGTACGGGAATGGTGGCTCGCGGCCCGTCGGGAGGAGTGGGGCATTGGTCAGCAGACAATCGCCGAACAAAGCCATCTATGAGAGGGCCGATGTCAAGCGAGGCGGTGCAGATTTTGTGTCGCGGGCTCCCGCACATCCCCTTCGCCGTCGGCTTCGGTCGATCTGGCCGATCTGGGACCTGTCCGCCAACGAGTTGGTCGTCCGACCCGCAACACATCCTCTGAGCCCAAGGCCGAGGGAGATTGCTCCCCCTCGATACCGGCAGTGTACGAAAGCGTTGACCGACGTGACGTGATACGCTCAACCATCTATTCGGGATCATCGCATTGTGCCGATGTCGCCATTAAGCCGGAATCCAAGGGACGCCACCATTCAATTGCACGACAGTTCGCCATCGGACGGCTGTCAGGCTTCGTTGCGGGGTCGTCCTCCTGGTCGTCACGTCCACCGGCCTTCGCTCGACAGGTGGCTCGCTCTCACAGAGACGGATTTCGGTTCACTCGTGCTTGATGATCATTTCCGCGGTCGAGGCGACCGGCTACTTGGTGACCACTGGCTCCGGGGTCGATCTCCTCAACACGATCTTCCTTCGCGTCGGCGGGGCCTTGGCCGCCTGGGCCTCTTGGGCCGCCTGGGCGACCGTGGGCAGGATCTTGTAAGGTGTCGACGTCTTGAGCATGGCGTAGAGCACGCACAGCAGTTTCCGGGCCACCGCCACGATAGCTCGCTTGCTACCGCTCCGCTTCCTCAGTCCGCTGAAGTAGGCCGACCATCGCGGGCTGGTCCCGACCAGCCGCCAGGCCGATTCCACCAGGGCCCAACGCAACAGTCCCGAGCCTTCCTTGGTGATGTGCAGATCCTTGGATCGTTTGCCGCCGGTTTGCCGCACCGTGGGCACCAGTCCGGCGTAGGCACAGACCGCCTTGGCATTCTTGAAGCGACTCACGTCGGCCAGCTCGCTGAGCACCACCTCGGCGGTCACCACTCCCACGCCGGGGGCGGTCTTGAGGATCGCTCGAGCCTCGGCCTCCCGCTTGGGGGCCTTGGCCGCGAACGCCTTGATCTTCTTGGTCAGGGCCAGCAGGCGGGCCTGATGGTCCTCGTATTCGGACCAGAGCTGTTTGATCACGAACCGGTCGGCATCACTGAGGGGGAGTTCTTTGAAGTAGGCCGAGCCGCACTTGGAAAACAGGTCCTTGCGGTCGGAGTTGTAGTCACTGAGGATGTGGCGGATCTTGCACCGCACCGAGGTTATCCGGCCGCGCAGAAACTGGCGGTGGCGGACCAAGGTACGATGTTGACGCTGCCTGGCGGTGGGCATGTACGACTCGGGGATCCTGTCGCGGGCCAAGAACTCGGCCAGCACCTGGGCGTCGAGGCGGTCGGTCTTCTTGGTCGATTCGGCGATGACCCGGAGCTTCTTGGGGTTGGCCAGCACGACCTTCTCGGCCAAGGGCTCCATGAGCTCGACAAACCAGAGGTAGCTGGCGGTGGCCTCGACGACCACCTTGAAAGGGCGGAACGGCCGGAAGAACTCAACGATCGGCTCGGGCTGATCGCAGTAGAGGGTCTTACGGGCCAGGATCTTGAGATTTTGATCCATCACGCAAACCGTGATACTCTTCTTGTGGAGGTCGACGCCGATGAAGTTCATGTCAGGGCTCCGGGTCTGGGTAAACTGGGGAACTGGAAAAACTCCTCAAGTCTTCCTCAGACTCAGGGATTCTGCAAACCGTCGCGTCGACCTTCACCTCCCTCTCATAGCTTCATCTGGCGGCGAGAGAGCGGAGCCTGCATGGAACGGGCGAAGGTCGGGGAGAAACGGCTGACCCGGCGGGGTTGGCTGAATCGTTCAGTCCGACCGCCTGTCAGCCGCTTCAGAGCCGCGATTCCTTCGCCAATGCACAAGGCCCCGAGCTCACCAGTAGACGTACCTCTGGAGGAGCTCACGCTGACGCGGAGGCAACTCGTCGGTGTCCGGGATGAGAAAGCGATTGTCCTCGGTGTCCAGCAGCACCTTGCCGCGCTCGCCGAAGTCTTGCGCCTGGCTCTGGGTCCAGCGCATCGTGAACTGGGTCGGGCCCTGATCGGTTGTCACGTGGAAGACCAGAAAACCGAAATCGAGCTTGATGTCCTCGATCGCCATGATTCGGCGGAGGTAATAGCGCCGGGCCAGCGAGGCATGCACGAGTTCTCGCGCACCGGCGGACCAGTTTTCAAGGTGCCGGACGATTCCGATCTCGTGCTCGTGCCCGTCGCGGTCCCAGGTCCGAAGGCTGATGAAGTCATCGCGCCGGGTTGCCGGAAAACACTGCACGGCGAAAACGCTCCGGTGCACCGTGCCGTCAGACAATTCGACTTCCAGCGCCTTGAATGGACCTTCCCGCAACCGGGCCGAATCGGCTTCGAGCCAGCGTGGGGCGAAGTTGGCTGCTTCCGGTTCCTGGTCACCGGCCGCCTCGTCCGCGGACGCTGTCTCCAGAGTCTTCCGGCGCATTCGAGTGCGGCTTCGAATTGTGTGTTGCGGGCGATTTGCGTCTGGATCTTCACGAGCTTGGCGTACTTGCCGTCGAGCCGCATGAGCTCATCGTGCGTGCCCTGCTCCGATCAGCCGGCCCTGATCGAAGACAAAGATCCGGTCCGAGTCGCGAAGCGTGCTCAACCGGTGTGCAATCGCCAGCGTAGTGCGACCCCGGGCAAGCACCCGCAGCGCTTCCTGGATGGCCTTCTCCGACTCGGTGTCCACGCTGCTCGTGGCCTCATCAAGGATCAATACCTTGGGATTGTAGAGCAACGCCCGGGCGATCGAGACGCGCTGCCTCTCACCGCCCGAAAGTCCGGCCCCGCGCTCGCCGAGCCAGGTGTCGTAACCCAGCGGGGTACGCAAGATGAAGTCGTGAGCCTGCGCGGCACGCGCGGCGGTGATGGCGTCTTCGGGGCTCGCTTCAGGCCGGCCGTAAACCAGGTTGTCGCAAATGGTGCCGCGGAACAGAAAGGGTTCCTGAAGCACGACGCCCACATGCCGCCGCAAATCACTGGTGGCAAGCGACCGGACGTCGACGCCGTCAAGCAACACACGGCCGGACTCGACATCGTAAAAGCGGCTGATCAGGTTCACGAGAGTCGTCTTGCCGCTGCCGCTCCGGCCGACGATTCCGATCTTCTCACCCGGCCGGATCGTGAAATCCACCTCCTTGAGCACCGGACGATGCCGCTCGTAGCCGAAACTCACATTCTCGAACCGGATCTCACCCTCAGTCTCCGGCAACAGCTCCGGGCTGCGCGGGCTCGTGGGTCTCGGTCGGTGTATCGAGCAGCTCGAAAACGCGCTGGCAGCCGGTCATGAAACTGGTCAGCCAGGTCGTCAACTGCGACAGTGTCGACAGAGGCGCATAGAACATCGCAAGGTAGGCCAGGAAGGCCATCAGCGAACCAAGGGTCATCTTGCCGGCGAGGACGTCGCGGCCGCCCACGTACCAGACGATCAGTCCGCCGAGGCTGAAGATGAGCGCCATGATCGCCGTGAACGAGGCCGTGGCCTTCTCCACGGTGATCCGCGATCGCCTCAGGTAATCGCTCGACTTGTGAAACCGATCAAATTCCCTGGGCTCTTGCGCAAACGCCTTCACCACGCGGATGCCCGAGAGCATTCCCGAGAGCGTACCGGCCTGCTTGCTGCTGGAATCCCAGTAACGGTAGTAGTTGGGATAAACCCTCCGCCAGAAAAAGAGGCTGCCTCCAACCACAAGCGGCGCCGGGATGAGCGTGAACACCGCGAGCTTGGGGTTCAACGTGAACAGCATGAAGCCGACGGCGACCACCTGGACGATCTGCAGCAGGAACCCTCCGGTGATCTGCTGGAGCAGAGTGTGGAGAACCTCGCTGTCATAAGCGACCCGGCTCACCAGCGAGCCGACCTGATGGCGATCATAATAGCCCACCCCGAGCGCATGGAGCTTGCGGACAAGCTGCGAGCGGAGCTCGAAGGTGAGCGCGACACCGACCTTGTTCGCCTGCAAACCCTTGATCCAGTTCACGATACCGAGCAAGACGCGGGTCGCGGCCAGAGCCAGCACGACGAGCAAGAGTGTCGCCAGAAGCGTGGTTGCATCGGGCGTCGCTTCGCCTTTGGCGAGGATTTCGTCGACCAGGTATTGCTGAAGCTTGGGAGGCGCCAGCTCCATGGCCACGCCGACCAGCATCAGGCCGGACATTGCCAGGGCGGTTGGCCACTGTGGCCGCATGAGCTGCAAGAGCCGGCCGACGATCGCCTTGCGAGGCAAGCAGCGGGGGCACGACTCGCCGGGCGTCGACAGCCGCAGACCGCACTTCGCGCAGTGCGACGCATCGAGCTCTTCTTCAGGGTGGACGATGACCTCGCCCGTGGACCGCAGATCCTCGAGCTTGCCGGCCAGCTTGTGAAACTTGGTCGACATCGCATTCGAATAACGGGCGACGTCGACCCACGCCTCATCGACGTAGGCTTGCAGGAACCCCGAGCCGATGGCCCCGTGGGCACGGAACTTCTCGACCCGATGGATCGGCAAATGGTTGACCAGCGTGGGTTCCGCGCCGTCGGCGACCACGGCGAGGTTCTCGCGCGTGGCCACGACCCAGTGGCCGCGGAGATCGCCGGTCAGCGACAGGTCGCTCTTCGTGGAAAGC
Organism: uncultured Planctomycetaceae bacterium; assembly: GCA_963797295.1. Classification (GTDB taxonomy): domain Bacteria; phylum Planctomycetota; class Planctomycetia; order Isosphaerales; family Isosphaeraceae; genus Aquisphaera. The sequence goes on along the minus strand of CAWCPP010000038.1, from coordinate 288,389 downwards.
AAGACGGGCACGCCATTGAGATGCTGGTTCTCCAGCAGCTCCTTGACTTCGCAGGGAACGGCTTCCTGGATCATCGTAGTGACTGCACACTCCTCATCGTGCGGACGGCGGCTCCTGTGGCCGAGCCTGACTTCAGGGAGCCGCCACTTCGAAGAGGATATTCTTGCGTCAATAGATTTCAACCGATCCGGAGCCGCTCACGGTCTCCAGCCCAGCAGGCTGGGGTTGACGTTGAGGCGGGTGGCGAGCGCGGCGAACGTCTCGCGCAAGGGCGTGTTCATGGCGGCGGTGAGCGAAAGATCGAGGAATGCGCCCAGGAATTGATTCTGGACTTGCCAGATGTCGGGCTTGATCCCCAGGAGAGCACAGGTGTCGAGCAAGAGGCCGATGCGCGCGGTGATCGCGGCCAGATCGGCCTCGGGTTCGATCCGGGCAAGGGTCCGCTTCATGGCTTCCGCGACGATCTTCTCAAGAATGCTGGTCTCCGGCAGGTAGCCCCACGCCTTGCCGCGCTCGTGCAGGTGCTCGATCCCGGCAAGCGTGGTCTCCTCGCCGCGCTCCAGTCGGGCGATCTGCTCTTCGAGGTGATGATCGATGAAGGTCGAGGCCGCGGCGCGGAGCGGTTTGGGAATGGGATAGTTCAACTGACCGAGTCGGTTGAGCACCTCTTCATCCTGGTTGGCCAGACGTTCGAACGAGCGCTGGTAGTCGTCGAAACGGTCGGCCAGAACAATGCCGATGATTCGCCGCTGCTCGTCCCGGAAGAGGTCGTCAAGGCGGTGAGGCTTGCCGGGGAACTCGCTGCTGAGCAAGCCCATGACGTCGGCAAGCGATCCCGTGCGATAGGTGGTCATCAGCCGCAGCTTGAATGCCTGAAAGTCTTCCGGTTCCATATCCTGGCCGAGAACGGCATGGAAGTCGAGCCCACCGAAGTGGACAACCACGAAGCTGGTCTCGGCCTGGTTCCAGGTGCGCCGGGAGCGCGCACGGAGCCGGCCGGCGGCAAGGTGGCCGTTGCCCCGCGAGCGGATCTCCTCGTCGAGAATCTCGATGTCGTAGGAATAGACCCGGTCGGCAAGTTCGTCGTTTGGCGACCCGTAAATCAGGCTGATGGCGTGGTGCGCCAGGACTCGGTCGAGATCCACGGCCGTCGGGCGGATGATCTGATCCCAGACGCCGCGTCCGTCGCCGAACTTGGGCAAATTGCTGGGCGCGGCGGCCAGTTGCTCGACGAACGCCGGCTCGAAGTCACGGTGAAATGTACGCGCCAGGGCCAGGGCACGGGCCGCATAGTGCAGACATTGCACAGTCTCCAGACCGCTGATCTCGTCGAAGAACCAGCCGCACGACGTGAACATGAGCATTGCGTCCTGCTGCATCTCCAGCAGCCGCAGCGAATCGGAAGTCTGGGCGTCGTCGAGGTCGGCGTGGCCGTGTTTCTTGAGGAATTGGTGGACAGCTTCAGAAGACTCCCGGTGGAGGACCACATCGATGAAGGCATCGCGGGCGGCCCAGGGATTCGGAAAGCAAACTCGTCCCCGGGTACTGAAGAGATGATCGATCTGCTCTTTGAGCGAGTCGAGCGCCTCGCGCAACGGCGCCCGCCACTTCTGGTGCCAGTCGCCGCGCATCTTGCAGCCGCAATCGGAACGCCAGCGCTCCACTCCGTGGACGCAGCTCCAGGAGCTTTTTTCGTGGATCTCCACTTCCCATTCAGGTGGGTGCAACTCGAGGAACTCGCCGTAGTTGGTCAGCCGCACATCGGAGTCTTTCGACAGCCTCTGGAGCACGTGAGACAGAGCCATATCACCATGAGGGTGATGGTGGCCGTACGATTCGCCGTCGGTGGCGATGTGCATGAGCTGGGGATGTTCGCGACGAGCGTCAAAGCCGTGAAACAGCCGCTCCAGGAAACGGTCGCCGTGATCGAGCAGGCGCTCGAAAGCGACCTGTTGCGACACGATGCCGTCGTAGAAGAAGAGGACGATCGAACGCCCGGAGGGGAGCCGGCAAAGGTAGGCCCGCGAGGGATCAATACCGCTGGCAATCTCGGTCCAGTTCTTCTCGCCGATTTTCCGCCAGCGGCGGGCTTGCCGGGGCGCGAGGATTGTGAAATGGATGCCGGCCTCGGCCAGGACCTCGAGCGAGTCGGTATCGACAGCGGTCTCGGCCAGCCACATGCCCTCCGGATCGCGGCCAAAACGATGCCGGAAATCGGCAATGCCCCAGAGCACCTGGGTTTGCTTGTCCCGGTGCTCGCGAGCGGCAGGATCATGTGGTTGTAAACCTGGGCCAGGGCATTGCCGTGCCCTCGCCGCCGCTCCTGACTCAGCCGGTCGGCCTCGACAATGCCCCGCAATGCCTCGGGAGCCGCGTCGGCCATCCACTGCAACAGGGTTGGCCCGAAGTTGAAGCTGATCCAGGCATAGTTGTTCAGCAGGTTGGTGATCTGCCCCTGGCCGTCAAGCAATCGCGCCCGGGTGTTCGGTGCGTAACACTCCTGGGTGATTCGTTCGTTCCAGTCGTGAAACGGGGCCGCCGAGTCTTGGACCTCGATCATCCCCAGCCAGGGGTTTTCGCGGGGAGGCTGGTAAAAGTGCCCGTGGATACAGAGATATCGGGGATGGCGCATCCTGTGGCTCGATTCTGGAACAGGTTGAGACGGCTGGACTGCAGGCCAATCAGCGCCTGGGCAGTCGCTTCAAATCACGGGTGGCCGAGGGTCAGCTCTTACCCTTCAGCCGCGTGGAGAGGCGAATCATGTCCGGGTCCAACCGTTCGGAGGAAGCATAGGCAGATCGCAAACGGTCGCTCCGCCTTCCGCAGCCGCCGAGCTTTCATTCGGCTTGACCAGCAATTCGGCGCCTCCGCGGGCATGCGAGCTCCGCACCATCGCCAGGGCGATCGGAGCATTCCAGCCTGGCGAGAGCGCCGAGGAGGTCACGAAACCAACCCGCTTGCCATCGGCCTCAAGAATGCTGCCCGGCGCGGGAGCGGCTGCCTGGACCGACAGCAGGAGCCCTTTGAGAACCTGGTTGACGTGCCCCAGCGCATCCAGGCGGGCAACCGTCTCCTGGCCCAGGTAACAGCCTTTCACGAAGTTGATGGCCTGCACGTCGCGGCCGATCTCCTGCGGCAGATTCTTCTCGGTGACCTCGCGGCCGAAGACCGGGGTGCCGGCCTCGATCCGCAAGACATCGAAACTTTCCGGATCGAGCTCGTCCAGCCCCAGATCTTTCCCTTGGGCTCTGAGCATCCCCGCGACCTTGCCGGCGCTGCCGCGAGGACCGATAAGCGTGAGGCCGGGGCGGCCGGTGGGCGATTCCCGGAGCAGGAGCAGAGGACAGTCGGCCACCGCGGTCGCCACGTGTGCCAGGTCTCCGGGCGCCGGCAACTGCCCGCCCAGACCGCGAATCAGCTCCTCCGGCGCGGGCCGGCCACGTGCATCTCGAATGTCGTGTCGGATCGATCCTCGAGAACGATGTCGTCAAACACGCCGTATTTCTGAAAGTGCGGCAGGGCCAGCACAAGCCCGCCGGGATCTGTGCACACGAGGAGCGACTCGGCGCACGCGAGAACCTTCACGTACGCCAGAGCCTTGCCTTGAGGACTGGTGACGAAGGCCTCGCAGCCCCGATTGACCGGCAGGCGCTTGATGTCGTTGGTCGTCAAGTTGTGCAGGAACTTGGCGCGATCCGGCCCGGCAATCTCCAGCCTGAGGCGGCCCGATCGGTCGCTCCAGGCAACAGCGGTCTGGACAGCTCGATAACTGTTGGAAGTTAACATAAAACTCAGCTTAGCCTTGTGAAGCATAGATCATGCAGAGAATTCCATCGAATTGGCACCTAGGTGGACTCGTCTTCACGAGCCGTGCCTCGTGTCAGATCGGCGTGGCTGACCAGAAGGCACGAGCTCGACCGGGCGAGCAAGCGGTGCGCGTCGTCGAGATTCTCGATGGGGACCATGGACAGATCCTCGACGACCTGGCGATCGATGCGGCTGTAGAGGTAGACGTCGGCCCAGGCCAGCACACGCGCCAGCCGACGTCCGGCGACGGAATCGGGATCGGCGTCGTGACCGCGGAGGGCCGCGGATGCCTGCCTGGGATCGCCGGCGTCGGTCAGGCGCTGGAGCGACGGACCGATCACGCCTTGAGTCCGCGACAGGGCGACAATCTTGCCGCCCTGGGTCACCAGTCGCGATGCCGTGACCAGGCCTTCCACAAGGTCGTTGATACCGCTCGAACTTCCGGAGTTGCCAATTCCGGCGACGACGCACTCGGCCCGGCCGGGAGGGCGGAAGCTCCAGAGCCGGTCAACCGTTCCCATCGCCCGATCCCGTACCGACTCGGCCATACCACCCAGCACCTCGGCATATCCCGATCGGCCCGGAACAAGTCCCAGGTGAAACTGGGTGCCAAGCAGCCAGCTCACCTCGAACGACTCGTCGAGATCGATCCGAGGCGTTGGCCGATCCGGCTTGTCGTCGGTCATCCCGAGACGATACGACGCGCAGGTTTCCTGATCGCTCAGGCCGGGAAAGATCGCGTTCCAGGGACCGTGATAGCCCTGGATCGGGTCGTAGCCCAGTCGGCCGATCGGAATCACGACGTCCGCATCGGTGAGCTGCCGGTTCAGATAAATCCGCCGGCCCTCTTGCGTCGTCGCGAGATACGCAATCCGGCGTCGGTCGGAGCTGTCATGGAGCTCTACCGAAAGTCCCCGCGGCAGCTCATCAGCCAGGCGCCCCCCTGCCCCGGCGTGAGCACGACCGTCACATCCGTGGGCTCGACTCCCGACTGCTGGAGCTGTTCCAAAATGAGATCCAGTACCGGTCTGACACCGGCCAGCGAGGAATCGAGCGCGATGGCGACCCGGTCGCCCGGGACGACGGCCTGGCGGACGGGGGGAAAATCAAGCGGGTGCTCGACCGCATGGCGGACCGCCGCAACCATCGAGTCGCCGTCCAGTCCCGCCGGTCCTTCCCACAGGCCGACCAGCTTCCCCTCGGGAAACTCGAGCTCGATTCGCTCATCATGGAATTCCACAGATCCGCGCATGGCGATGACGTCGTGATCCCTCTGTTGTACGGTTCTTGCCACTTCGTCACAGCTCGAACGCACCCGACGAGTTGGTTTGAGCCTGGCGATGAGTTTCATGATAGGGCCGGGTGCGCGAGACGGTCAAGCGGCCCAGTGGCGGCCAGGGCCCGGCCATGTCGGCCCGGTTCCGGCCACCGCGAACGCAGCAGTTCCTTTCAGCAATCAGGCGGGAGAGAGCCCCGTCAGCTTGGCGCTCACGTCCCACAGCTTGCGGGCCGTCGCGTCATCGAGCGACTCGGGAGAGGAAGCGGCGGGCTTTTGCTTGACGAAGTAGAGTCCGGTCCGGCCCTCCACCTCGGGCGAGGTCGCCAGGTAAATCGTGGTCCTCGCTCCCTCTTCGGGCGTGATCGCGAAGAGCTCGGCGGCACGCCGCATCAGCCACCCGGCGAAGCCCGCGGGCCGGAAGATCTGGGTCCGCACGTAGCCGGGATGAAGCGTGTTGGCCGTGACTCCGCTGCCTTCGAGCCGGCGGGCGAGCTCGCGCGTGAACAGAATGTTGGCCAGCTTCGATTGCTGGTAGGCGCGCCAGGCGCTGTATTTCGTCTCTGCTTGCAGGTCGTCAAAGTTGACCTTGCAGCGATGATGCGCCGCCGAGGACACGCTGACGATCCGGGCTGGTGCACTGTCCTTGAGCGTGTCGAGCAGCAGATTCGTGAGCAAGAAATAGGCCAGGTGGTTCAGCGCGAAGGTCATCTCCAGTCCGTCGACGGTTTCCTCCCGTTTCATGCGGATCAGGCCGGCGTTGTTGACCAGAACGTCGACCCGGGGCGTGGCGGCCTTGACCTCCTCAGCCAGGCGGCGGATCTCCGCCTGGGACGCAAGGTCGGCGACGAGATACTCGATGGAGGTCGAGCCAGTTTGCTCGCGAATCTGGCGGGCGGCCTCCCCGCATCGCTCCGCGGAGCGTCCCACACCAATTACCCGGGCGCCGCGCCGCGCCAGCTCGCGTGCCGTGACCAGGCCGATTCCCGAACTGGCGCCGGTTACCACGCAAACCTTGCCCTCCATCGACCGCGCTGTCTCAACGTCAGCCATGCTTCGCCACCAGCTCGAGAAAAGAGGTTGTTCAAGATCCGGCTGAGCGCCGGCGCGATGATGCTAATGGACCGCAGACAGCAGCGTCAAGGACGCGCCAGCTTGACCTGATCCGTGCGTGGATCGCTTGACAGAGCCACGGCTGCCGACGATTCTCGGTACCTTCCTCGCCGATACTGAATTTTTCCTTTCGAGAACTAACCCCCATGCAGGCTCCTCGACCCTCTCTGGCAAGCGACGCGGTTCGACTGATCGTGGCACTCGTGGTCACCTTCGCGGCAGCGGCGATCGGCTCGGCCGCGACGATTCCCAACCTGGAGCCCTGGTATGCCAGCCTGACGAAACCTTCCTGGAACCCGCCCAACTTTGTGTTCGGACCGGTCTGGAGCACGCTCTATACCCTGATGGCCATCGCGGCATGGCTGGTCTGGAGACGCGGTGGGCCGGACGGAGCGAACGTCCGGGTACCCCTGGCCTGGTTTCTGCTGCAACTGGCGCTCAACGCGCTCTGGTCGTGGCTGTTTTTCGGCTGGCACCGGGTCGGTCTGGCCTTTGTGGAGGTACTCATGCTCTGGCTGGCCATCCTGGCGACGATCCTGAGCTTCCGCCGGGTCAGCTCGCTGGCCGCGATTCTCCTGGTACCGTACTTGCTATGGGTGACATTCGCGTCGACATTGAACGGGGCCATTGCCCGGCTCAACTGAAAGCGCCGGCGAACCTGTCAATCTCGACAGCAATCTCGTATATTAAAGATGAGTGGGCTCTGAGTCGCCGGACCATCTAGCATCCCCGAGTCCGGTACATTTTTGAGGAGTTGCGTGACGATGCCACCGATTGCCGTCAACCGTCGTCGGTTTCTGGGCTGTTCGGCGGCGGCAAGCCTGGCACTTTCCCACGGGGCGGTGGCTGAAGCCGAGGCGATTGCCGCCAATGCAAAGCCCGTGCGACTGGGCCTGGTCGGCATCGGCAATCGCGGCACGGCGCGTCTTGCGTGCGCTCCTCGAACTACCGGCCGTGCAAGTCGTCGGGCTCTGTGATCCGGATCCAAAACATCGGATGCGCGGTCAGGGCATCGTGGAGAAGCTCCAGGGAGGGCGGCCCGATGCGGTCGAGGACCCCCGGCGCCTGCTGGAGCGATCGGACATTGACGCGATCATTGCGGCCGTGCCGTGCGATCTCCATGAGTCGATCGGGGCTGAAGCCATCCGCGCCGGCAAGCATCTCTACGCCGAGAAGCCGCTGGCGTTGACCCTGGCAGGCTGCGATCGCCTTGGCCTCGAAGCGGCCCGGCATCCCGACCTGGCCGTTCACGTAGGATTCCAGCGGCGTTCCAATCCACGGTTCCGCGACGGCGTGGAGCGCATTCAAAATCGCGAGCTCGGTCCCCTGATCGAGGCCCGTGCCACCTGGACGAGCAGCAATGGGCCGCTCGCCGGCCACGGCGGCTGGCTGGCCCGGCGCGACCGGTCGGGCGATTTCATGGTCGAGCAGGCCGTGCATATCTGGGACGTGCTGCACTGGCTGCACGGTGAGTTGCCCGTCAAGGCGGCCGGCTGGGGCCGACGTGGCCTGTTCGCCCAGCAGGACCCCGGCCGCGACGTCACCGACCATTACGCCGTCGAGCTCGAGTGGGCCGACGGCTTCCGTGCCTCGCTGCTGCAAAGCTGGGTTGCACCCGCCGATGACGGTTTTACCGGATCGACACTCCGTGTCCTCGGCGAGGAGGGCGGCCTTGACTTCGGCACCGGCTCGCTCACTTTCCGCGACCGCCAGCGGCCCCGTCAGACCATTCATCCCGGTCCGAACAACGATACCCGGCTGGCACTCCTCGACTTCCTCACCTCGGTCCGGGCCGAAAAGCCATTGCCCCCGCCCATCACACTTGCCGAAGCCAGGAATGCCACGCTAACCGGGCTGCTTGTGCGCAAGGCTGTGGATGAGCGAAGAACTGTGAGTCTGGACGAGGTTCGCGCTGAAGCCACCAAGACATGAAAGAACCGCCCCGTACTTTCAGCAGGTCGACCACGAGGAGACCAGCCATGGCGACTGCCGCCAAGCCCAGAGTACAGGACAAGGCCGCCGGAGCCTCGATCCCCCCGCTCGAGAACGGTGATCGGCTGACGCGCGCGGAGTTTGAGCGCCGCTATGAAGCCATGCCTGGTATCAAGAAGGCCGAGCTGATCGAGGGGATCGTTTACATGCCATCACCCGTTCGAGTGGATTATCACGGCGAGCCACACGGTCTGATCATGATCTGGCTGGGGACCTACCGGGTCGGCACGCCCGGTATTATCCTCGCCGACAACACGACCACACGACTCGACCTGGATAATGAGTTCCAGCCCGATGCATTCTTGATGATACAACCCGATCGCGACGGCCAGGCCCGCATCTCCAATGGGTACGTTGAAGGGGCTCCGGAGATGGTCACCGAGGTTGCGAGTAGTAGCGTGAGCATCGATCTGCACAAGAAGCTCCACGTCTACCGCCGCAACGGAGTTCGCGAATATGTTGTCTGGCGCGTGTTGGATTGCAAGGTCGACTGGTTTGTCCTTCGCAACGAAAAATTCACGCGGCTCGATCCTGATGAGAACGGCCACTTTCACAGCCAGATTTTCCCAGGTCTCTGGCTCGATACCACGGCGCTGATCGCCGGTGATCCGGCGAAGATTGCTGACGCGGTTCGCCAGGGGATGGCCACACCCGAGCACGCGAAGTTCGTCTCCGACCTTGCTGCTCGGTCATCTGGCCCACGGTCGTGACCATGGCGACAAACAATCGATTCTAATATTGACTGTTTATAGAATATTGGCATTTTGTTTAAGCTATATCAAGAGCTCGCTTCTTATTCAAGTGGTGGAGTTGGCCGGGTATCCCGATCAGCGATTCCTGGTTGTGGGGCGAACATCTCCCCAGTTCACGGCTTCGCCGGGCTTCAGAGACCATTTTGAAGCTTTGAGATATCCTTCCCTGTCCGGACCTGCCCCCTGAAAGTTGGTTCGGGTGACATCAACGCGGTACGGCGTCTCCGGGATGACATTGGTGATCACGAAAGCTCCGTCAACGCCCGTCAAGATACGCGCTCGCCGTGGTTGTATTGCCATCGGTTGCCGTTTCTTTTGCCCTCGACGGAGACCTCGAGGAGCACGTGAGCACGAGGCCTGCCTTGTTCGTCGACGAGCCTGCCGGAAACCGTTCCGGTGGATTGGAGAGTCAGATGGATCGGCCGTTCTTCCCGGCCGTCGACCAGGAGCGCCGCTCCGAGGTTGTGTGTTCGATCCAGAAAAAGCAGCGTGTCTCCATTGCCCGGGTTTTCATGCCGATAATGGTACACGAGGTCGTCATCGGATTTTTCGGTACATATGACGAAGCTTTGACTGGCTGGGCCGAAACCAGCGGCTTGCCGTCCGGGCCCTGGAGATGAATCTCGACGGTCTTACCGGGATCGAGCGCGAAGTCTTGAGTGAGCACCTTGAGTTCTCTCGAGCGCGTGTAGGCGTTGATCGTCTTGACGGTCCCCGGAATCTCGATGCGGCGGTATTGCTTGGATGCCGAGCCAAAGTTCAGCTCGAAGCCCTGACGGTCGGCAAGCTGTCCAACCAGTTCCTCTTCCGGCGGGGGCGCCGTCAGGTGCCGCGTTCTTGAGCCAAAACAGCCAGCAGTCCGGGCCCAGGAAGTGCCACGAGCCGGAAATGGCCGTTCATATCAGTACCCACCATGGAAGTGAACTCGTTCTTGCTGGTTATCGGATGGTCCCCCATGAACATGGGGTTGCTGACGAGAGGGAAGTAGCCGATCCGGGCCCGAACCGGTCGGCTCGTGGTGTGGTTGGAGACCTGGCCTTCGATGACAACACCGCGCACGAGAGCGAGGTCAAGCATGACCGGGCCAGCACCGGGAGGGATCGCGACGTTGCGGCTCGAGGCGAAATAAGGCAGGCGCTGGGCATCGATGCTGATCTCCAGACTCGCGGCAAAAGGCTGGCCCGTCAGGCGATACCGGCCCTGGGCGTCAGAAACCGCGAGGCTGAAACAGTCATCCGATTCATGAGTACTGATCAGCCTGATTCCGGTCAAGGCTGCGCCGGTGTCGCGGTCGCGGATCGTCCCCGCGAGCTCTCGGCCCGGAGGCAGCCTGTGTTCGAAATCGCGGACCCTGCCAGTGGTAAGTGCGACCGTTGCCCGGACCGAAGGAGAGTGGTGCATCCAGCGATTCGGATGTTGTTATAACCAAGACCTGACTATCAGCCACCGTGGCACCGCGCAGGTCAAGCATGACGAGCCGGTCCCGGCCGACTCCGGTCAGGCGAAACTCGCCGTTTGCATCGGTCACCGCCTTGGAGTCCTGTTGTAGAAGCCGAGCATGACGGAACTGCGCAGTTCGTTCCATGCTTTCGCCTGGATTTGTCGATCAGAACTACGGGCGCGGCGGAGAAAATCCCCGAAATCCCGGCTGGGGGGCTCGGCAATCATGAACGCCGACGCTCGAACACCGGCCAGCGGCCGTCCCTCATGATCGAGGAGCCTGCCGGTGATGGGAATGTCGTCCGGTTTAAGCTGGAGCACGAGATCGTGCGCAGGGCTGTCCGCGGACGGAACCTCGGCCCACGCCGTGCCTTGGCCGGCAGCCACGGCCGCATACACGGGTGGGTCCGCTCCATGCACGGCATTTCGGAGATCCTCGATCTCGGCCCGGGCAATCGAGAACGAAAACCGCCCATCGGGGCCCGACACCGCGCTCTCCGAAGGTGTACCGAACACCTCTCCGGAGATCGAGTGGAACTTCGGATCGAGGACTATCCACGCACCCTGGACCGGCTGGCCCGCGGGATCGAGGACCCGGCCGCGGATCTCGACCATCGGGCCTGGCCTGGTGGCCTGGGGAGGAATAACGACCTGCGGTCGAGATCGCGGGCCAGCCGGAGCAGCGGTTTCCGGCCCAGTCGCAGGTGGCGAAACTTGCTCCCTGGCCATCGTCGCGAACAGACTGAGGCTGAGACCAATGCCAAGGAAAACCAGTGCCCCCGCCAGAATCGCCTGGCGGAAGCTGGCGAACATCACGGCCCGGCGGACACTACCGACGAGCGTGCTTACCGAGGTCGGCACCATGCCATGGCCACCCACTTGCGTGAGCAGGAACTGGCTTGCACACCGCGTCGTGGATACGACCAGCACTTCCGGGATGCGCAGGTTGGCCATCACGTGCCCAGGCCCGGCGGGATTGATCAAGACACCGAGTTCAATGCCCCTTTGCTCGAGTCGCCTCCGGAGCCGTGTACCGCACCCGTGCCAGGCGAGACAGCACGGTGCCCCGCGGACAGCCCAGGCGGTGCGCGATCGCATCCACGGTCTGGGCCTCGAAATAGTGAAGCAAGAGCGGATCGCGAAAGAGCCAGGGCAGACGTTCGATCTCTTCGTGAGAGCACCAGTATGATTCGTCAAACGTTCGGCAATTCGATGCGGCGAGTTGCCGTTCTTCCTGATGCCGGATTCCGAGCACCTGCTCGACTTCCCTTCGCCGGGCGGCCGCTGAGCGGGCACGTTCGGCAACCCGCCGGGCCGTGACAAAAAGCCAGCCGCCCAGCGATCCTCGTTCGCGAATGTAGCCGGCCTTGCGAACCAAGAGCAGGAACGTGGCCTGGAAGGCATCCTGGACGTCGCCCGCGTCGCCCAGGCGTTGTCGGCAGACGTTCAGGACCATCGATCCATATCGCTCGATGAGTACCCGGAACGCCGTATCGGAATCCGCGGGGTCCCGACGGTCAAGAAAACGTTCAAGCAACTGGCCGTCGGTGAGCGAGCCCGCAACGCCTATCGTGTGCAGCGTGGTGAGAGAACCAGCAAGACCCGAGTATGTTCGCGCACGGTCCATCCGTCCTTGACTCCCGAAGACTGCTTGCATCATCAGGACGGTTTGAGTACCCGTCCCACTGCAATAAAGAGTCAGGTCGATTCGGTTTGATTCCCGCGACTTTCGTTCCGTGACACCAGCCTGTCTTATTGCCCCAGAAGTTCCAGCGTTCGCTTGACGAACGCGGAAGCGGCCGCGACGGCGTCGGTCGGCGAGAGCTTGAGGCGCTGGGCCAGCTCGAACTTGCGGACGTGGTCGACGTCGAGCTGGCCAGTCTTTACATAGAGATTCTCGCAGGCAAGCAAGAGACAGCGGAGCCCGTATTCGCGATAGCCTTTGGAGTAAACGAGAGCCCGCAGGCAGCAAAACATGGACTCGTAGCTCAGGAAGACGATGTCGGCCGGGTCACCCTGGCCGGTGGACTGGATGTTCACAGCGCCCTCGAGGCGGTCGCCGGCCTTGGCAAGCAACTCGCCAATCCGCGCCGGTGCATCCTTATCCTCGATCAAGTAAGGACTATCCAGACACTTATGAAATGTATTGATGATTGCCATGGCCGTCTCGTTGCGCTTTGACGCGGTACCTTGTTGCAGAGGAAAGTCGTGGCGGATCCGGGCCGAAAATCTATTGATGCTTCCCTTCGGCTTCCGCTTTCTTTGCTGGAACATTCCCGGGCTGTGGTGGCGGAGCATTCTTCGGCTGTGCCGCCGGCGATGCCGCACCTTTGGTTTGGGGGCGTACTCCCTTCGAGGCGGGCTCGTGCCCCTTGGTCTTCTCAAGCCCATGAGACGTCGATGGCGGCGAGGGCGGATTGGCGTTGGGCTTGATGGCAGGCAGCGCCTCATAACTGCTCTCGGCGGGTGCTGTGACTGTCGAGGCAAATGACGAGGACGATGTCGTCAACATCGGTACAGCCGCCGCCTGCATGACGGAGATCAGCGGACCGGGGTAGATCCCAAAGAGGACGACAACCAGCGTGCCGAGGACAATCGGGATCTCCACCGACCTGCCGGCGATTCCAAGGCGACGTGTCCCGCTGGGCTCGCGGAGGAACATGGCTTTGAGCACGCGTACGTAGTAGAAAGCAGAGACGACCGAGTTCATGAGGCCCAACGCCACCAGCCCCATCAACGTGAGACGGGTATGGGAGCGTTGCTGATTGAGCGCTTCCATGAACATGTAGAGTTTGCCGAAGAAGCCCGCGAAGGGAGGAATTCCAATCAGGGAAAGCATCAGCACCAGGATGCAGATGGCCAGAAGCGGCGACTGCATGCCCAGGCCGTTGAGATCGTCGATCTCGTCGGTCTTCTTGTCACGGACCATCCAGGCCGCAACCGCGAAGGCCCCGATATTGGCGAACGCATAAACGACCAGGTAAAAGAGCACCGAACCGGCAGCCTCCGCCCCCCGAATGGAGACGCTGGCCGCCGCGACACCCACCAGCATGTAGCCGGCATGGGCAATCGACGAGTACGCCAGCATTCGCTTGAAATTCCGCTGGGCAAGCGCGGCGAAGTTGCCATAGGTCATGGTCACTGCCGCGACGACCGCGATCACCCCCAGCCAGCCAGGACCGAGTAGCTCATTGGACGGGTGCGACCAGGGCTGAAGAGCGTGAAGAAACACCTTCATCAACGCCACGAAGCTGGCAAGTTTTGAGCCCGTGGCGATGAGGGCCGTCACTGGCGCAGGAGCCCCTTCATAGGCATCGGGCGCCCACTGGTGGAACGGCACCGCCGCCACCTTGAAGCCGAAACCCACCAGCATGAGCAAGAGCGCGGTCGCACCGGCCACATTGCCCGCAAGGCCCTTTGACGCGGGACCGGCGGATGCAAGAGCCAGGCGAATCGCTTCAAACTGGGTCGTGCCGGTCAATCCGTAGAGCAGGCTCAATCCGAAAAGAAAAAGCGCCGAGGAGACCGACCCGTACACGAAGTATTTGAGACCGCCTTCCGCCGACCGACGACGCGACTTCTCGAACGCGGTGCTCAGGTACAGGCAGATCGTCATCGTCTCGAGGGTCAGGAACAGAGTGACCAGCTCCTCGGAGGCCGCCAGCAGCATCATGCCCACCGTGGACCACGTCACCAGGGCATAGTACTCGCCCCAATCTTCGGTGAACGACCAGGCCATCGAGAGCCAGACCACGAGCCCGAGAATGACGATGAAAATGACGTTCAAGATCCCGGTTTGCAGGTCCGCCGATAGTGTCCCCAGGAAGATGGGGCCGCCGCTCATTCTGAAGTACTCGGCCAGAGAAGGGCTGAGCCAACCTGGCGTGGCCTGCGTGTCCGCACGAACCAGTTGTTGCACCTGGATAAGACCCAACGCGGCCAGAAGGGCCAGCGCCACACCGGCGAGCGTCAGCCAACCGACCGTCCGGCGACGGCGCTCGCCGCTCATCCGCCCCGCCCATGCCAGGTCCGCCATCAAGACCACTAACCCCCAGACCGACAGGACAATCGCCGGAGCCAGTTGCCAGAAATCTCGAAAATCCACACTAGGAAGGTTCGGGTCCATTGGGCTTTACTCGCGTCGCCAGAAATCGATGGTCTGTGGCCAGTAGTCGGCGGTAGTGGTAATTCAGAAATCGGTTGTTAATCGTCGCCAGGTTGGCATAGCGAACAGGCGGCGTTCACACGAAATACGTGACATTTTCTTCTTGACCAGGGACCATTGCCAGTCAACCAGACATGCTGTCATAGCGGTCAACGTCGGCAGCATGCCAGCGTCTGTAGCAGAGCAAGATCATACCAATGCCGACAGCCACCTCGGCAGCCGCTACCGTGATCACAAAAATTGCAAGAATGACCCCTGGCAAGGGACCCGCCCCGGGGGGTGCATCGCCGTAACGCCAGAACGCCACGAGGTTGATGTTGGCGGCGTTGAGCATGATCTCGATGGCCATCAGCACCGCGATGGCGTTGCGTCTGACAAGGACACCCACCAGCCCGATCGAGAACGAGGCGGCGGCAAAGTAAAGGAACCAGCTCAGAGGGATGTCAGAACCCATTGATGAACACTTGCCTCGAAATCAAGATCAAGATGACCAGAGATCCGTCAGCTCCCGCGGTTTGATCATGCACCCATCACTTCTAGTGGGGAGGAGACGCCCCGCTTGAGACAAGGCTAGGCCCGGCCGCCTGGGGCTCCGGCGACGCCGCACCGCGCCTGGCCGGCGAAGCACCATGCAGGGACGGTTCCGGCTCGTCCTCCTCGCGGTGTGCCAGGGCAACTGCTCCCACCAACGCAACTGTCAACAACAATCCCGCGACCTCGAAGCCGACCACGTAGCGGGTCATCAGTTCGTTGCCAACCGTCTTTGCCATGTTATTGACGGCTTCGCGCCGCGCTGCGGTCCCCTTGATCGAGCCGGCATCCGCCGCGATCGGCGGCCGCATGTTCGAATCCGACCAGGGACTATGGCCGGCCGGCGCGACTGCATTGTTGATTCCGAACACCAGGATTCCGAAGACACAGAGTCCGGCTACCAGGGCGGGGATCCTCCAGGCCGCCGAAACAATCGTCGTGTCATCGCCCTGGATGTTTCGAGTCAGCATGATCCCGAACATCAAGATGATTGCCACGGCACCAATGTAAACCAGCACTTGGAGGGCTGCGAGGAACTCGGCTTCCAGCAGTACGAAGTGGCAGGCGATCGTGAAGAAGAAGGCCACAAGAAAGAGCGCTGCGTGTACCAGGTTGCGCGCCAGCACGGTCCCCAGCGCTGCCAGCAGTCCCACCGCGGCGATCACCATGAACAGGAACTGGACCACGAGTTGCGTCTCCGATCCACGCGGACAGCGAGGCTTATGGATTTCAACACAAAGTCAGTGAAGGGGTCATTGTGATGCCTGGCTAATCGTGGCACCAGCCCGCAACTGGCCCACGGAGGGCCATTCGGAACCGAGAGTCACGCGAGCACTCGCTTTCCGATTGATCAAGAAAACGAGATAGACGGTCAAGACAACCAGCAAGCCAGTTACCGCGGTACCCTTGGCCCAGTTGGCGAAGGTCAAGTAGCCAGGGCGAATGACCATCTCAAACCAGATGCCGGCAATCAGAATATTCACGATGCTCAGGGGCACGAGGTATTTCCACGCGAAGTTCATCAGCCGGTCGACCCGCATCCGCGGCAGGGTGGCCCGCACCCAGAACATCACGAAAATGAAACCAAGCACCTTGAGCATAAACACCGTGACCATGATCGAGTCGGCCAGAACCAGGGAGACCGTTGAGTCCTCACTGATCATGCCCGCCGGAAAATCGACAAATGGGATTGGTGTGCCTCCGCCCAGGAAGAGGGCAGTTGCCAGACAGCTCACCGCGAAGACGCTGAGATACTCGGCCACGAAAAAGAGGCCGAATCGCATTCCCGAATACTCGGTATGGTAGCCGGCGATGATTTCCGACTCGGCCTCGGGCAAGTCAAAAGGCGTCCGGTTCACCTCGGCCGTGTTCGCGATCAAGAGTATCACGAATGCCAGAAACCCCGGAGGAGAGAAGACGAACCAGCCGAAGTCGAGTTGCCTGTCGAAGATCGTCACCAGGCTCAGACTGCCGGCCCAGAGCACGATAGGAATTGTCGAGAGAACCTGGGGCACTTCATAAGAGACAAGCTGGGCGACGGCCCGCATGGCACCGAGCAACGAGTACTTGTTCCGGCTCGACCACCCAGCGAGGAAGATTCCCAAAGGACTGATGCTCGAGACCGCGATCAAGTAGACCAGACCGGATGGCAGATTGACCGGGGCCAGCCCGACCGCAAATGGGATCACGGCCATGACCAGGAAACCCGAAACGACAACGAGAATCGGCGCCGCCAGGTGGACCCAGCGGTCCGCGGTGCGAGGGACAAGGTCTTCCTTGGTGATCAGCTTGATCGCATCGGCGATGGGCTGCAACAGGCCAAGAGGTCCGACGCGATTGGGGCCGATCCGGTCCTGAAACCGCGCCGCCACTTTCCGCTCCAGCCAGACCATGTAGGCGACGAAGCCCGGGAAAATGCCAAAGAACCCAACCAGCAACCAGAGCACCCAACGAATCCACGTGCTCGTGCTCAGCTCGACAAGTTGCTGCTGGGCCAGGAGCGGTAGACCCGTCCCGACGGGAAACCATATCAAACCCACCGCAAGACCCCCTTGGCCCATGCATAGGCCAGACCGACGAAGAGAATCACCAGGAAGATGATCATCTCGATCAGGGCGAAAGCCCCCAGGCCCGCGTAGCTCACCGCCCAGGGATAGAGGAAAACGGTCTCGATGTCGAAAACCACAAACATCAAGGCGTAAATGTAATACTGGATCCGAAATCGCACCCAGGTCTCGCCATAGGTCCGCACGCCGCACTCATAGGTATCGGACTTGGCAAAAGAGCGCTTGCGCGGCGCAACGATCGTGACCACAATCAGTGGCGAGACCGCGAACGCAATCGCCACGAGAAGCAGCAGGCCAATAAAAATGTAATTGTTGATAACCATCGCCACTCAATTCCTGGAAGGGTCGGTGCGTGAGTTCATTCTGAGCCAGGGATGCACGGCTTCGACCGAGTCCGGTCTCATCTCTGTAATCGCCGCCGATAAGCCAACCGTGGCTCATCCGGAGGCGGCAGACACGGTCTCGACCTTGGTCTCCTCGTCCAGGGCAATCTCGGTGATCTCGCCGCCGTCGCGCCGCAGTCTGAGCGTCGGCTGCTGGCAGTACGACGCTTTGCCCCCCATCTCGATGCCACCGACAGGCCGCCGACCTTCGCCTTCCACCACGCCCTCGATTTGCGTCAACCAGCGGCGATGACCGACACGCACATGCTGAGTGATCCGCAGGCGAGTTCCGGGAGGGTATTTTGGTCCAGGATGAGTGGGTATCATGCTAGGGGCTTGCGGGGCAAGACTCCAGACTTCGGCCGCTGCACGCAAACGTCGCCGAACGCCGGGGTAGCGGTGCAATGATCACGCGATGTTGCCATCGGAGCGATCATCTTAAGGGGCATTTCCCGGCGCGGCAAGACCTCAGTCCCCGGCACTCAAAAGGCGAGTGTCCCGCGTCTCTCAGAAGTGGCGATTCAAACGGCCACGGTCAAGGTGGCGTTCGTCCCGGCCACTCCGCCGGTGCCGGCGAGATAAGTCCCATTGGCGCCGATCAGACCGGTGGAAGGCTGACCGCGGACGATGATCTTGACGAACTTGGTGAGATGCTGTGCCAGGTTCGCCCGGGACAAGGTCACATACAGGCCGCTCGGGTCCAGAACTGCCTGGGACAAGGCAACCACGCGGACAGGTCCGTTCTTGTGAGCCGCTGGCAAGAGTACTTCGTAATTGCCCATAGTCTGGGCTCTGGTGGCATTCATCGGCTGGCTGAATTGCAAGCGAAATGTCTCGACCCGACGCGTGCCCGGGCGGTAAATGAGCTGGACCTTGGGCGAGACCGTCGGCGCCGGCTGGTCGGTATTGATGATCGTCAAGGTGGCCACGATCGGGTTTGCGATCGGGGCGGCGTTGGTGGGGTTGCTGATGTAGAGCTTGACCGTCTTGTTCCCATTGTAAAGATGATCGTCGAGGATCGGGACGCTGACCGTCGCGCCGTTCACTCCCTCGCCGAAAGTCACCTCGCCGGCGATCGAAACGTAGTTGACGCCGTTCTTGGCCGTTCCGTCCGCGGAAACAAAGCCGATCGTGTACGAGCCCGCGGTGCCCCCGGTGCGCAAAATGGTAATCAATGCTGACGCCTGATTCTCATACGCCGTGTAAGTGCTTGAGCTGAACGATATGGTGCCCGGCGTACGGACGCCGCTGTAAACCACGTTGATATCAGTCACATCAAAGTTAGCAATCGCGGCCGCGGAGTTTTGCGCCTCGAGGCTTACCCGAGATTCGTAGGGGCCCAGCCCGGGAACGGAGGTCGCGTTGAAGACTGTCACGGCCGAGCCCGTTACCGTCGGCGTCAGCACCAGGGAAACCGTGGCTGTTTGAAAGTTGATCACAGCCTGGGCCGCAATGAACTGTCCACTTGCCAGGTCGAGCGCCTGCGAACCCGTCAAACTCACCGCTGTGACAACGGCCGAGTTCAAACTCAGGTAAACCGCATTATTCGTCGTGTCAAAACCAAAAGCCAGCGAACCGTCGTAGAGACCCTGGCTTGGTAATATGCTCGCCGCGTTTCCTGAAGTTCCGTAATTCGCCGTGTTCAGTAAAGCGAACGACATCCCGACACCACTCTCACCGGCAAACTGGGTTACACGAAAGTCCCAGGCAGCCGTGACCTGATTGTAGGTCCCAGAGTCGCTCGTCACAAACGAGATCGAGTTGTTGTTCCCCGCCACCGGACTGCTGGGCGTCGTGGCCAACCTGAGGAAGTTACCCGTCGGCCCGCCGCTCAGTACCTGGGCTGGGGGCGGACCGCCGATCTGCTGCAAGCTGTAGGTCGTCCCGGTCGTGGTGAAGTCCTGCGTCGTGCTCAGAAGCTCGCGTTGTTCCAGCGGTTCCCAACCGCTCAATCCGCAGGATGCTCGGCGCCGGCCAGACAAGGTCGATCCGCCCACCGTGCTTCGGTTCCATGTCTGCCGCCCCAAAACTCGCCGCTGGATAAAATCCATCATGGGTCATACTCGACTTTTGCAAAACCAGTGGAAAGGCAAGAGCACCTGTCTAGCTCCCTTGAACCACCCAGTTTAACAACTTGGTCTGCTGTAAACACCTCAAAATCTCCGCAGCCTACGAATTCTAGCACGATCCACGCGTGCACACAACGAACCATTGCCAACGCGTGCGATGCTTGGCGCAGCACCGGTCTTGATGGACAACGCGATTCGGTAGGCTTCCGCAGTCAGGCTGTGGATCACGCCTTGGCGGGCTGAGGTGCGGGTGCTGGCTTTGCCGAGGCCGCAGGCACTGCTTTCCCGGTAAGGGCCTTTTGCAGACGTTGATCCTTTTTCTTGCCCACCTTGCCCCGCTCGGTGACCTCATCGGCGCTGATCCACGCCTCTGGATGGGTCTTGGAGTAGTACTCGCTGGAGACTAGGAGGTCTTGCAGCGAGTAGATATGGGTCTGGTGCCGCTCGTAGTTGGACAGCTCGAAGTTCTGATCCATCTTGATTGCGTCAAATGGGCAATACTCCGAGCAAAGCCCACAGTTCATGCAAACGTCCATATCAATGTAGAAGTCTTCAGGTAGCGGGACGACTGTTCCCTTGGGACTTTTCGCCTGGGTCATCCAGATGCACTGGGGCGGGCAGACCTTCGCGCAGATATTGCACGAGGTGCAACGAACGTTGCCGTCCTCGGTGTCATAAACCAGCATCGGCAATACGCGAAACCGCTCGTAGACCGGCAGCCGCTCATCCGGATACTCGACCGTGAAAAGTCCATCGGTCCTGAAATCCTGTTGCACGGTGGGTTCATCGCCCCGCGCGTGTTTGCGGAAAAGATCCACGAGCAGATGACCGCCGCCGCGTCGGCTCAAACCTTTCCCCTGCCGGATATCACGCCAGAAGGTCAGCAAGAACCGATGCAACGTGATGAAATGCCCGCGGATAACGCCTCGACCGTTTGCCATTTCTTCGGCCCTATACAAGAGTGGCCAGTGACCAGTGGTCAGCGGCCAGTCAATCAATTTGTATCGTCCTACGACAATGATTTCGTGTTCAAATCAAGGTCGGTTGCCGTCAAGTCCTTCGTTGTTCATCACCAGTCACTGGCCACTGGCCACTCTTCCTCACCGATCCACTTCCCCGAGAACGATGTCGAGGCTGCCGAGAATGCCGACGACGTCGGCGATCGTATGGCCCAGGCACATCTGCTCGAGGGCGGTCAGGTTGATGAAGCTGGGACTTCGAACATGGTAGCGGTAGGCCGTACCAGAGCCGTCGGCGACGACATAATATCCCAGCTCGCCCTTGGGATTCTCCACGCGCGAGTAAGCCTCGCCGGCGGGAACCTTGATCTGGTAGCTCTTCTTGCCCGCGAGAATCGGCCCGTCGGGGATATCGCGGACCGCCTGCTTGAGTATCTTCGCGCTTTCCCGCATTTCGAGGAGCCGAACGTAATACCGATCGTACAGATCGCCATTCTGTCCGGTGATGACGGCGAAGTCGAAGCGATCGTAAATGCCGTACGGGGCAGCGCGACGAATGTCGTAAGCGACATTGGAGGCGCGGAGTACCGGACCGGCCGTGGAGTAGTTGACGGCCTGTTCGGGCGTGAGCACTCCCACCCCCTTGCAACGGTCGAGGACGATCTCGTTCTGCGACAGGTAGTGATCGAGTTCGTCAATCTTCTTGTCGATCCGGTCATTGACGATGCCGCGGCAACGCTCGATCCAGCCCTTCGGCAGATCAAATGCAACGCCGCCAAACCGGTAGTAGTTGCACATCATGCGGCTGCCTGCCGCCCATTCGAAGAGATCCAGAATCAACTCGCGCTCTTCGATGGCGTACAGAGCGGGTGTGAAAAACGCACCCAGGTCATTGAGCAGAAAGCCGATCGACCACATGTGGCTGGCGATCCGCGTGAGCTCGGCCATGATGACACGGATATACTCGGCTCGCTCGGGCGGCTTGGAATCGTCACCCATGAGCTGCTCGACGGCGAGGGCATAACCGAAATTGTTGCCCATGCTGGTCAGGTAGTCGAGCCGGTCGGTGAACGGGAAGTTCATCAGAAACGTGTTCCGTTCCCCGATCTTCTCATGGTTGCGGTGCATGTAGCCCATCACGGGCTTGAGTCCGACAATCGTCTCGCCGTCTACCCTCAAATTGAGGCGGAAGACCCCGTGCGTGCTCGGGTGCTGCGGACCCATGCTGACGATGAACTGATCGGTGCCCAGCTCCTGAACCTCCACTCCGCCTGGGAGCAACGGCTGGCCCTTCGGGTCGGAGCCGCTCGAAAGGCTGGCCCAGTCGGTAAAGCCACGCGGCACCTTCAAATTGGTGCCAAACGGGTTGACCTCTTCGGCGCGGAAGTGCTGACCGAATCCCTCGTCGACCCGGCTGGGGAAGACCTTTGCCGGCGCCTCATAGTAGGGCTCGAGGAAATCCTTGCGCAATGGGAAGTAGGCGTAGCCCTCCCACATGAGGATTCGCTTCAGCTCGGGGTGGCCGGTAAACCGGACGCCCATCATGTCGTAAACCTCGCGCTCCTGAAAATCGGCCCCGAGATAGACGTTGTAGAGCGAGGGAACTTCACCCTCTCCTTCCGCCTCGGCCGTCCGCACTCGCAGCTCGATCAAACTGCCGGGCTTGTGCGTGCTGTCAAGCTGGTAGTTGACCTCGATGCAGTCCTCGAAGTGGACGCTTTGCAGGCTGGCGAGATAGTCGTACTTGATCGCGTTCTTGTCACGCAGGTAAAGCGCCACTTCCACCAGCTTCTCGGACGGGACGAGCAAGCCGGCCTGCACAATCGTGGCCGACCCTGCTCCGAGCTCGGCATTCAGTTTTTCGGCCAGTTCCTTGAGACCCTCGTCGCCCAGCCAGACAAGGCTAGGACGGACTTGTGCTTTCTTGCCCTTCTTGGCGGGCTTGGCAGCCGCGGGCGACAACGCGGCAGTAGGCGGCGGAGTGCCTGCTCCGGGAAGTGTTTCACCGCGAGCCTTGGCCCGGATCAGATCGATCTTGCTGGGAGGCTTGGCCGCGGGCGCTGCAACCGAGCCGTTGCCCGAAACATCGGGCTCCTCGACTTCGGGCTGGGGCGCGGGAATCTTGGGTGGCTTGGGCAGATCAACCTCGCGTGCCTCGGCCAGCCCCATCGCCGTCCGTTCCGCGGTCAGCTCGACTGTGCGAAGGTCGATCAGATCTGGTCCCAGAACTGGAATCGGGACATCGCGCTCGACGTCGCTCCGATACCAGGGCGAGTTGGTGATGTGCTCACCGTCGATCTTCTTCTGGAGCATGATCAGGCCGTTCAGGAGCGCCTGAGGTGTCGGCGGGCAACCGGGAATATAAACATCCACCGGCAGATACTTGTCGATACCCGAAACGACATTATACCCCTCCTTGAAAGGACCGCCGCCAGTTGCACACGCACCCATCGAGATCACGTACTTGGGTTCGGGCATCTGATCGTAGAGGCGGGCGATCATGGGCATCATCGTCTTGGTCACGGTCCCCGAGACGATCATCAGATCGGCCTGACGTGGAGAACCGCGAAAGACTTCAGCACCAAAGCGGGCAATATCGAAACGGCTGGATGCCGTGCAGATCATCTCAATGGCACAGCAAGCCAGACCGAATCCCAAAGGCCACAGGCTCGACCGCCGTCCCCAGTTGTAGACGGTATCGACCATGTTCAGCAGCTTGTCCCATGAGGTCACCAGAACATGCTGCTCGAGTTCCTTTTGAAGCACGGAATCGATGACCGTACTCCATTCCGGTCGAGAAATCGTCGGATTCGCCATGGTGAAATCATCTAAGCCTTGAATGGACATCGGGGAGCGGGTAACCAGGCTGACGACGGCGGACGGCCCGCATGCCTGGGCTCGCCGGACACTGGGCCCATGCCAACAACCGAGCTTCGCGGACTGCTAGATCGCCGTCTCAATGTCAATCTATTGGACGCGCATATCGTAAACGGGGAAGTTCACTTCCGCCAGAGGGCACTTGGACAGGCGCAAACCCGCTAGGAGACCAGGCACTGCACCTCTTGGAGTCACTTACGGAACGAACTTTGCTTGAACAGGCCCAACGCTTACTTTCAAAGAAACCGCGGAGCCGTTGGCCATGGCAACTCTTTCCGCTTCACTGGTTCCTTCCCATAATGATCTTATGGAACGACCCAACTTTCAAATGTCGCTGGCCGGTTTACTTGGACTGGTGGCGTGCATTGCGCTCAATATCTGGTTGTTCCGGCTGGGAGCGCTCTGGGGGATTCTTGGTCTGAACGTGACCAAGCACGTGGCGATTGCGTTTCTCTGCCAGTCGCTGGGCGTCGATCGGCCCGCACCGCAGACGCCGATCCGGGCCCCATCCGCACCTTCCCCCCAGGTTCCGATTCCGTGACCGGGATGATTGCCAGCCCGGCACACCGTGACCGGGATGATTGCCAGCCCGGCACACTTTTCACGCACACGCAGACTGATCGACGGTCTCCCAGGAAAAGCACTCGGTTGGACACATCAAAGTCGGGTGGGCGCTTTTTCGAAAATACCATAACATCCAGCGCTCCATGGCAGGATTCGACTCCTGGAACCGAGCCCACCGGATGGACCTCGGGAAACGGAGTTGTTCATTTTCTCCTCACGGTCGCCCCTCGATTGCGATACCCCTGGAAACCACATCTCATCGCCCGGCCCGGTCGAGGATCGAGGGAGCACTGGACATGGGAAACCTGAACCCATCAGGAGGTGCCATGGGTGCCAAGCGACAGGGAACGATCCTGCTCGTTGAAGACGAGGCGCTGTTGCGGCGGCTGATTGCTCAGTTCCTCCGTGGAGAAGGTTTCGAGATCGTCGAGGCCGCCGACGGGCGAGAGGGTGTCGAGCGGTTTTCGAGCGGTATCGCTTTCGACCTTGTGTTGCTCGATTTGAATCTGCCGATCCTGCCCGGCGTTGAGGTCTGTCGCCGGATCAAACAGCAGCGACCCGATCAGCCGGTCATCATCTGTAGTGCCGCGATTCTTGACGGCCATATTGCGGCACTCACGGCGATGCACGTCACTCAGTTTCTCTCAAAGCCTTACCATCCCGCCGAATTGCTGAACCGGATTACCATCGAACTCCAGCGCTCGTCACAACCATCCCCGATTTCGACCGATTATGCCACGGCCCCTGGCTGGCGATTGGACCGGGCATCCCCGCGGTCCGGCCCTGCGCAGCCTCTGTTCAAGCTGCCTGCGATCGATTAACATAAGGTCTTGGCATGATTCTTCCTGCGTTCCCGACGCGATGATCGGGATGCAAGAGAATCTCAAGACACCTGATCATCACGCCCGTTCATCGCCTTCGCGAGAGGACCGGTTTCATGGCTGGGAAACCGTTGAATCGTTTGGAATTGAGACGTCAGAGTGAGGCCGCGGAGGATCCCGATCCGATTGAAGACGAGCCGGAAGAGCTCGTCGAAGAGGTCGAGGATGATGACGTTGCCGAACGAAAGCCGAAGAAGAAGCCCAAGGCACCCGCCAAGGCCAAGGCCAAGACAAGCCGGGCGGCCAAGCCGGCAGCCCGGATGCGCATTGTCTGGACCGTGCTAAACGACGCTTACAAGGTCGTGGGCACGTTTGAATACACCCAGAAAGAGGCTGCTGAGGCCAGGGCGGCCGAGCTCACCGCCAAGGGACGCGGCACGCACTTCGTTCAACGTACCAAGGAGCCAATGCCGGAGGACGCCCCGGGCCTCGGTGCCAAGATCCCCCGCAACGAGGTTTCTCCACCGAAAGCCGCCGCCAAGCAGGCTGCCGCCGTGATCGAAGAGGATGAAGAACTTGAGGACGAAGAAGAGGCCGACGTCGAGGTTGATGACGAACCGGAAGAAGACGAGGAATGAGCCGATTGGCCTGTTGACCACCCGGGGGCAGTTCACTTTCTGAACTGCTCCCTTTTGCGTGGTCAAACACGCCAAGCTCAGTTCCATAATCCCGGATCCGCTGGACGCCCTTGTCAGCAATTCGCAAGATTCAGATGGCATCGTCCCAAAGCTCTCGTTTCTTGCGTTGACGAAGCGACAGGCCGGCGCGGCATAGTTACCCCAAGCGTCAGCGAAGGTTTCCTTTCCTCTTTGCCAGCATCAATTTGTGTCGACCCTCGCTCACGCTTCGGGTTGGTATGAACGGCCCGCCGAGTGTCAAGCCAGACAGCTCCACGTAGTCCCTGCTTCGGGGCGATGCCCAGGAACTCGACGTGGGCGGGTTCGTGCTTTCTGACCTCGAACTCTGACCGTCCGGCCCAATCGCTGAGACTCGAAGACGTCCGGAATCCGGATCGCGATCGCCATCAGTTGTGGTTCGAGGCGTCGTGTGCGCCTGAGACCGAGCGTGGCCCGGTCCAGGGCAAGACACGAGCAGACGCGTCCACGAACTCAGCAGGCCTCGGCAAGGGGTGGAAGGTGAATGGGCGCAGACCGATTCGAACAGTCGACCTCACCCTTATCAGGGGTGCGCTCTAGCCAACTGAGCTATGCGCCCTCGCCGTGGCAGTGAGTCTCATATTGTAAACAAGCCTGCGACCGAGTCAACCACCCAGCGAGTCTGGAGTTCGAACCGCGTCGGTTGGAATGAACCGGGAGCAGAGTACGAGAAGGCTGGACGCTGCATCCGTTCTGGCCAGGAACCGTTCGAGGTTGAAACGCGGGGGAATCGCGTAGGGATCCGAGGTCAACTCAACCTCCTCGATATGGTGCATCGGTATAAGCAGGACACGACAGTGCCGTGTTGACCGCCCGACCAGGCACCAGAAGCCGTGAACCTTTGCGAGTCGGTAAATTCCCAGCTTCGTCGTTTCCGCGACGGCCATGCCGGACTCGCGAATACTCAACCGGACCTGTAACCTCTGAGTCAACGCAACGATGATCCGGGCGTCGATCTGCCGGCGGAGCGGAGAGGAATCGGGACGATCGGGTGCGTCGCTGAGGATTTCGGCCGCGGCGAGCAGCCTGGCTCGCATCCCCTCCGGAAGTCCCTGAATCAACTTGTCGATCGCCTGGTTCGCGGGTCGGCTCAGACCCAGGTCGTCGCCCGATCCCCACTGCCGGCAAGAAACCAAGAGCGCCAGGGCTTCTCGCTCGTCGAGCTTGGGTGGCTGCAAAAAGACATTCTGACCGAGTTGATACCCCTGGCGGTCGGACCGATACAGAACCGTGATACCAGCCCCGGCCAGCGCCGCCAGGTCGCGATAGATGGTCCGCCGGCTGACCTCGCAGATCTCGGCGAGTCGACGAGCATTAGGACACCGCTCGGTCTGTAACAACACGATGAGCTGGATCAGCCGCGCGAGCGGGAAGCGGCTGGAATGCGGCTCAGCCAGTACGATCGAACGCTCACGATTATTCGTATCCTCGGTGAACGCCGTTTCCATGCCGCACTCTCTCCACAGCCCGCGGCCGTAGCGACCTCGGTGCACTGTCAGTCCGTACTTAAACCTAAACCATCTCCAGGTGCAGTGAGAACTTGTCGCGACGAATTGAGCAAATCGAGTCTGCGTAGGAGTTTAGAATATCGTCCTTGGCCTGCGGGCGAACGATGCCCGCTGCTGACGACTGCTTGTCAATTCTGCTGCGACCTCCGCATCAGTAGCCACGCTCAGACCCCGGTAGCCTGTTGACACGGCCGGCTTTGTACTCTACCCTGGCATACGTTGATCCATGCCCGGGCAGATAGCTCAGTTGGTAGAGCACAGGACTGAAAATCCTGGTGTCGGGAGTTCAACTCTCCCTCTGCCCATTTGATTCAGGAGCGTGAACGTGGCGACGATGAACCAGGTCCAGGCGGCGATGCATTCACAGCCGTTCCGCGCCTTCACCGTTCATCTCAACGACGGCAGCAGCTACCTGATCAAGCACCCGGATTTCATTTCCTACTCGCCGAACAATCGCGAGATGACTGTGCACGACGAGCTGGGCGTGCACCTGATCGACATGCGTAACGTCAGCGAGATTCACGTGCCTCAGTCGCCCGCCGGTGCAAGTCCAAACGGGGGCTGACAGCACCTGGCCTCTCCACGAACAAATCGCATGTCGCTCGATTGACGGGCAGAGAGCGGGATGTATCGCTTTGTTACCTTCGTTTTCTTCTGTTCAGGACTCGCTGGCGATGGCCGGGGCAATCCCGTTGATACCTCAACAGGCGTCGCTTCAATAATCGGACTCATATTCGAACAGAAGGCCGCAAAGTCAACGAAGGAAGACTCAATCCCCTTTTCTCTTGTCATTCATCGATGTCTGGTTCTGACATTATTTGAAGGCCGCGGTGCCCGCTGCAAGCTCCCTTCGGTCTACCCACGAATCTGGTTCTGACAGACCACCAGCCGCAAGCTGGAAGCAACTCTTCAGCTTGAAGGATCGTTCAGCGAACAGGGTCTGGCTGCCATGTCCAACGACTCGTCTGCACAGATGGCATTGTGCAAGAGCCTGTCAGAGAAGATCGACAAGGCGGACATCCAACGCAAGTGGCCCAAGATCAATGCTCGGGCCAAGCGAACGGTCGTGGAACCTGAGCCCGATGAACCAGAGGCTGAGCCTGACGCTCCACAGCCCGATCCTGACGTTGACGCGGAGTTCGATGAGGACTACTCGTCTGACGCCATGCCGCCCGGTGTGTTCATCATGATCAACTCCAAGGGCGTCGAGTACATGTCTCACGTTCGCCGGTGGCAGTCCATGCCTCAGCCTTACATCGAAGCCTCGCCGCTGGGTGTGTCACCGGCCCCGCCGCCGATGACCATCACGGTGGATGAGGTTCGCCTGAATGGCTGGAAGCTGGACATGAGCCGCATCAACGATGACACGCTCATCGAGCTGCACCGCGATGGCTTCGACTTCACCGAAGAGGGCACACCCGAGGGTGTCCGCACGGTGGGCAAGAAGCGGAAGGTTGTGGGCGAGGTGCCCTTCGAGACCGGGGTGCCCGAGCCCAAGGTCAAGTCGCCGCTGGACCGGCACACCATGGAGAAAGAGATGGTTGCGGTGACCATCATCTCCTACAGTTTCGATAGCTGGTTCGACGAACCCGCCAGGACCGAAGACAGCGACAGTTTGTTCGCGAGCTACGACACCTGAGCGATCGACGATCTTTTCGCTCAGCCGGCCGCGCCGGCTGCCATGTCTGACCCCAAGAAGACGAAGCGAGCAGCCGCCGCTGAACTCTTCGACGACTGGTTCGACCAAGAACCCGAGAAGGCTGCCGATCACGAGGCCATGTGCGATCGAGAAACCTCCTCGACGCCTGGGACGAGCACATAGACCTTCTCACGTTCCGGCAGCCGCACCGGCTCGGAGAGCCTGATCTGGCCGTTCTCGACCGTGGCCTCATACGTGGCAAGCTTCACCGCCGAAGCTCCTTATCGCCCTGGGTCACCTGGAATTCCTCGCTCGGTTGAACCTCTCAGCTATGCAGCGTCGGCTCTGCGGACCTGTTCCGCATCTTCCATCATCACGGTCCGCACAGCGGATCCTACACCTACACCCCTGTAACGTCTCGTCATTAGTTTACCCTTTACACTCGCCGTTTGACGTAAGTTGTTATTCGAGGGATGGCCAAAAACCGCATGGCGGTCTTCGGCTCTCACACCTTTGGCTTTCCCCCGTTGCGCTTTTCTGCCGGGCCAAGGCCCGAGTGTAAAATCTCAACAATAGTTGATCCGTGGCTCCAACTCGTTCCCACGCTCTGCGCGGAGCGTGGGAACGAGGAGAAAACTGCTCTCACCGATCGAAGCGTCAGAGGACAGAAAAAGAGGACAGAAAAGGGGCATCACTGATATTGTATGTTTGAAGGGTAGTAGCTCGCTATTCAGTGATGACCCCTTTGGCCTGCAATTCCCTTCTTCGGCAGGGCGAGCTGGGATTGCATCGGGATTGTCAGTGTTGCAGTTCGGGATAGAGCTTCCACGAGCCGGGCGAGTGCCAGAGGCGCGAAATCAGGAGCTCGCGGTGGAGCAGGAATTCCTTGGGTAACTTGCCGTAGAGGTTGAACTCCAGTTCTTCGACGGAGACCGCCTCGCGGAGCCAGGCCTCGCGATCGACCTCCATGATCTGGGCGAAATCCTGCATGGTGAAGCTGGGAAGGCCATCGAGGTCGAAGTCCTCAGGGCGCGGCATCCAGCCGAGCGGGCTCTCGACGCCGTAGCCGCGGCCGTGGATGCGGTCGACGATCCACTTGAGCACCCGCATATTTTCGCCGAAACCCGGCCACAGGAAACGGCCGTCGGGGCCCTTGCGGAACCAGTTGACCCGGAAGAGCCGGGGCGGATTGGGGAGCTGGCGGCCGATGTCGAGCCAGTGGCTGAAGTAGTCGGCCATGTGATAGCCGCAAAACGGGAGCATGGCCATCGGGTCGCGGCGCACCGTGCCGACATTGCCGGCGGCGGCGGCTGTGGTTTCCGATCCCATGGACGCCGCGAGGAAGACGCCGTGGCTCCAGCTAAAGGCCTGGTAGACCAGCGGAACGATCGCAGAACGCCGGCCGCCGAAGATGAAGCCGCTGATCGGAACCCCATTGGGGTTCTCCCACTCGGGGTCGAGCGTCGGGCACTGCGCCAGGGGCGCGGTGAAGCGGGCGTTGGGATGCGCCGCCTTGCGGCCGCAATCGGGGGTCCAGGGTTGTCCGGTCCAGTCCGTGAGTTGGGCCGGCGGCTTGTCGGTCATGCCTTCCCACCAGACGTCGCCGTCTTCGGTCATGGCGACGTTCGTGAAGATGGTGTTACGCGTGACCGTCTCCATGGCGTTCCGGTTCGACTTGTACGAGGTACCGGGTGCCACGCCGAAAAACCCGTTTTCCGGGTTGATCGCGAACAGGCGGCCGTGCTTGCCGATCTTGATCCAGGCGATGTCGTCGCCCACCGTGGTGATCTTCCAGCCCTTGAAATGATCGGGAGGAATCATCATCGCGAAATTGGTCTTGCCGCAGGCACTCGGGAAAGCCGCCGCGACGTAGGTCTTTTCGCCATCGGGAGTTTCTACTCCAAGAATCAGCATATGTTCGGCTAGCCACCCTTGGTCGCGCGCCATACACGAGGCGATGCGTAGGGCGAAACACTTCTTGCCCAGCAGGGCGTTGCCTCCGTACCCGCTGCCGTAGGACCAGATGGCGCGCTCCTCGGGGAAGTGAACGATGTACTTATGCTTGGGATTGCAGGGCCAGGGCACATCTTCTTCACCAGGCCGGAGCGGCATGCCCACGGAATGGGCGCAGGGAACGAAGAAGCCATCGCCCAGGGCGTCGAGTACCGGGGTGCCCATTCGCGTCATGATTCGCATCGAGACAGCGACATAGGGCGAGTCAGTCACCTGCACGCCGATGTGGGCAATCGGCGAGCCGATCGGGCCCATGCTGAAAGGCACGACATACATGGTTCGTCCGCGCATGCAGCCGTCGAACAGGTCTCGCAGCGTTTGCTTCATGGCGATGGGATCAACCCAGTTGTTGGTCGGACCCGCCTCGTCCTTCCGCCAGCTACAGATGAATGTACGGTCCTCGACCCGGGCTACATCGGTCGGGTCGGAGAGCGCAAGGTAGCTGTTGGGGCGTTTTTCGGGGTTGAGTTTCTGGAACGTCCCGTGCTGCACGAGCAACTCGCAGAGCCGGTCATATTCTTCTTGCGAGCCGTCGCACCAGACGACTTCGTCGGGTCGACAGAGCTCTGTCATCTGTTCAATCCAGGGCCGAAGCTGTGGGAGTTCCATGCTCACAGCAGGCAAAATTCCTTGTACCACCGGCGCGATCGTGGTCATCATTGGCTGCCTCCTCACACTCAAGTCAGTAAGTCAGGGGCACTTCGGTCCACGAATCTGACGGGGCGACGGCCCTTGCCCCGCAAGAATCCGGTGCTTCATTCCGCACGACCCGAAGCTCTCGTTCGTGAATCCTCTTCATGGACCCACCTCGGGAAGGAACGTCCCGCCCCGATGCAGCCGGCCAGTGCAGGATGCATCCTGCATACCATCACTTCCGGTCGGTCTCTGCGATACACCGAGCCGCATCGTAACTCGCGTGCCCACCAGTCTCAAGTGAAATTTGCTGCAATTGCAGCAAAATGGGAAAAGTAGACGACGCCAGGCCACCGGGTTCAGAGCAGCGTGCCGTGAAGAACGACGATTGCGACGCTGAAATAAATCACCAAACCGGTGACATCGACCAGAGTTGCAACAAACGGCGCGGAGGATGTGGCCGGGTCCATACCCAGACCCTTGAGAATGAAGGGCAGCATCGAGCCTGTGATCGTGCCCCAGAGAACGATCCCCAGAAGTGAGAAGGAAACGGTGAGGCCCACTAGCATCCAGTGCTCTCCATAGAGGGTTGAGAAGGCGCTCCAGAGGGCGATCCGCAGGAAGCCGATGGTGCCCAGAATGAGTCCGAGCAATAATCCCGAAAGGATCTCCCGGCGCATCACGATCCACCAGTCGCGGAGCTTGACCTCACCCAGGGCGAGGGCGCGGATGATCAACGTCGCGGCTTGCGAGCCGGAGTTGCCGCCACTGGAGATGATGAGGGGTACGAAGAGCGCCAGGACGACGGCCCGCGAGATCTCGTGCTCGAAGTATCCCATCGCGGTCGCGGTGAGCATCTCGCCGACGAACAGGATCACGAGCCAGCTTGCCCGCTTGCGAATCATTTCAAGCAGCGGCGTGCTCATGTAAGGTTCGTCGAGAGCTTCCAGGCCACCGAACTTCTGGATTTCACGCGTGGCCTCCTCTTCGGCCACATCCAGGACGTCGTCGAGCGTCACGATGCCGACGAGCCGGCCGTGGCTGTCGATCACGGGGAGGACCGTGCGGTCATACTCGCGAAACACCTTCACGGCTTCTTTCTTGTCGTCGGTTGCGTTCAAGCTCACGAAGCGGTTGTCGCAGATATCCGAGACCGTGGCATGCAGAGGC
This sequence comes from uncultured Planctomycetaceae bacterium, assembly GCA_963797295.1. Taxonomy (GTDB): domain Bacteria; phylum Planctomycetota; class Planctomycetia; order Isosphaerales; family Isosphaeraceae; genus Aquisphaera. The sequence continues at coordinate 255,895 of CAWCPP010000038.1, read as the reverse complement.
GCCAGGAGGATCTCACGAATTCTCAGATCGTCGATCAGGCAATTGTCGCCGTCGACCACGTAAATGACATTGAGGGTCTCGCTGTCGCGGCCATGTGCCCGCACGTGATCAAGCACGTGGCGGAGGGTCCATTCCTTGCGGATCGAGACGAAGTCCGGAGTCATGAGGCGGCCGACGCTGTGCTCGCCGTAAGTCAAGAGTCGGCGCGCGATCTCGCGCTGGTCGGGATCGAGAAGTCCCAAGAACCGTTCGGATTGTTCGGCACTCAGCTCCGCCAGAAGCGCAGTGCGGTCGTCGGGGGACATGGCATTGAGGATCACCGCCGACTCTTGCTCGGAGATCGACTCCAGCACGGCGAGCTGCGTCTCCAGGTCGAGATACTCGAAAGCCTCTGCGGCGAGGCGCGGCTGGAGAAGCCGCATCACCCGGATCTGCTCGGTCGGGCTCAGCCGTGAGACCACGTGCCCAAGATCTGCGGGATGCCAATGGTTGACGACGTTGCGCAGCGTGATGTCGTCACCGAGTTCGATCAGCTCTCGGACCTCGGGAAGAACCAGCTTGCCCAGCATCGCGCCACCTCTTCAAATCCGGATTTGGCGGGCTGTCGTCCCGCACCTGGATCTCAGTTCGATCAATGAACGGCCGTCATGAGCCGCACCCACGCAAGGTGGTGCTGATCGGCCTCGATCTCGGCTCACCATCCGGAGGGAACGGCACGGAAGGTTGCGATCAACAAGCAGGGTCAAAGAGGCACCAGCGCGAAGTGCGACGCCCTGTCCGTTCCACCCGGTCATTCCTGTTATGGCAGAAGCGGTCAGCCGTCGCAAGCGCCGGTCGCTGGATTCGCAGGATCGATCCAGGAACACAAAACCGAAACTTACCACCGCATCGAAGCCCCTTCGATCCGACGTCTCGTCCGACACCCGGATCTGTTATACTACGCCTTTACCAGCCCTAACGGACGATTCAAAGGTTAAGCAATGGCCAAGCATATCTTTGTGACGGGCGGCGTGGTCAGCTCGCTCGGCAAGGGACTGACCTGCGCCTCGATCGGCATGATTCTGGAACAGCGCGGGCTGCGGGTGCGACTTCAAAAGTTCGACCCCTACATCAACGTCGATCCGGGCACGATGAGCCCCTACCAGCACGGCGAGGTCTATGTGCTGGACGACGGCTCCGAGACCGATCTGGACCTGGGCCACTATGAACGCTTCACTCATGCCCCGCTCACCAAGGCTTGCAACTACACGACGGGCAAGATTTATCTGTCGGTGATCCAGAAGGAGCGCGAGGGCTACTATGAAGGTAAGACGGTACAGGTCATTCCGCATGTCACCGACGAGATCAAGGCCGCGGCGCACCGTCTGGACACCGACGATGTGGATGTCGTGATCACCGAGATCGGCGGGACCGTCGGCGACATCGAGGGGTTGCCGTTTCTCGAGGCGATCCGCCAGTTCGCCCTCGATGTGGGCCGGGAAAACTGCCTGTATATTCACTTGACCCTCGTCCCCTATCTCAAGGCGGCGGCCGAGCTCAAGACCAAGCCGACCCAGCACTCGGTCGGCGCCTTGCGTCAGATCGGCATTCAGCCAGACATCTTGATCTGTCGAACCGAGGTGTCGATCTCGTCCGACGACAAGGACAAGATCGCCCTTTTCTGCAACGTCGATCGCAAGGCGGTGATCGAAGAGCGGGACAAGCAATTCAGCATTTATGAAGTGCCGCTGAGCCTGGTCAAGCATGGGCTCGATGACATTCTGGTCAAGCGGCTGGGCCTGCGCGCTGCCCCGCTGGATCTTTCGAAATGGAGCGAGATGGTTGACCGGATCATGAACCCCAAGCACGAGGTCCGGATCGCGGTCGTCGGCAAGTACATGAAGCACCGTGATTCGTACAAGTCGGTCTACGAGTCACTGGACCATGCCGGGATCGCCCACCGGGCACGCGTGCTGGTGGTGCGAGTCGAGGCCGAAGAAGTCAGCGCCCGAGGCGCCGAGGCACTGCTCGGCGGCGTCGACGGAATTCTCGTTCCGGGCGGTTTCGGGATGCGCGGGATCGAAGGCAAGATCGAAGCGATCCGATATGCGCGGACCAAGCAAATCCCATTCTTCGGCATCTGCCTGGGGATGCAGTGCGCGGTCGTCGAGTTCGCGCGGAGCATCCTCGGGTTCGAGGATGCGAACAGTACCGAGTTCGATAAGACGAGCGAGCATCCGGTGATCGCATTGATGGAAAACCAGCGTTATGTTCAGCAGCTCGGAGGTACGATGCGCCTGGGTGCGTGGCCGTGCCGGCTGGAGCCGGACAGCCTGGCTCGAAAAGCCTACGTTGGCGAGCAAATCAGTGAACGACATCGTCATCGTTACGAGTTCAACAACGAGTATCGCAAGGCGTTCGAGCAAAACGGACTGGTCGCGACGGGCACCAGTCCCGATGGAATCATCGTCGAGATCGTCGAGCTCCGGAATCACCCCTGGTTCCTGGCGGTCCAGTTCCATCCCGAATTCCAATCCAAGCCGACCAAAGCTCATCCTCTCTTCCGGGATTTCATCGGTGCCGCGCTGCAACGGAGGGAGACGAGCCGAGCTTGAGGCGAGACGGTCAGGACCATGGTGACATGTACCAGGCATGAATTGTCGCGTACCTTCAAAGTCGGGTGAATGGTCCATGCTGCTCAACGCGCGAGACTACCGGACATCAAACTGGATCGAGATCGAAATTCAGGGTGACACCATCTCCGCGGTGCACCCTGGCAATGGTCCGCGTGCGATGAGCAAATGTGATGAATGGGTTGGCCCGGCATTCTGGGACATCCAGCTTAACGGCCGTTGGGGACACTCGTTCTCCGGCTCCGATCTGACCGTCGACCAGGTCGTATCGATCGTGCGTGCTCAAAAAGCGCTCGGAACCGCGAGGATCTGTCCGACCCTGATCACGGCGCCACGTGAGCAAATGCTGCACGGTCTGCGAACGATCGCGGCGGCTTGCGAGCGAGATCCGGAGACGGACCGGTGCGTTCTGGGCATCCACCTGGAAGGGCCGTTCTTGTCGCACCTGGAGGGATATCGTGGGGCACATCCGGCCGCTGCCACGTGCGATCCCGACATCGATCGTTTCGAGGAATTCCAGCATGCGTCAGGGGGGCGAATCGTCCTGATGACGTTGGCGCCGGAACGGCCCGGAGCATTGAATTTGATCGCCAGGGCCTGCGCGATGGGCGTCGTCGTCTCCCTTGGCCATACGGCCGCCGATGGCCCGACGCTCGAGCAAGCCGTGGCGGCCGGGGCGAAGCTCAGCACGCACCTGGGCAACGGCATCGCCTCGGAGCTTCCGCGTCATCCCAACCCGATCTGGCACCAGGCCGCCATGGACGCGCTCTCTGCGTCGCTGATTGCCGACGGTCATCATCTTGACAGGGCCACTCTCCGGGTGCTGGCTCGCGCAAAGGGGCCGGACAGGGTCGTCCTGATCTCCGACGCCAGCCCGCTGTCCGGTTTGCCGGCGGGGAGTTACGGGCCCTGGGACGTCCATGCCTCCGGCAAGGTCGTCGTCGCGGGAACACCTTACCTTGCCGGCTCAAACCAGTCGCTGGAAACCGGAGTCGGCAACCTGATGTCGTCCACCGGGTGGTCAATCAGCGAGAGCCTGGCCACGGTGACCCGAAACCCGGCGCGCTTGCTCGGGCACTCGGTTCCGGAATTAGAACCGGGCCAACCCGCCAACCTCGTGGTCTTCCGCCATGAGGCCCCGGATCAGTTTGTCCTGACCCGCACGCTCGTCGACGGGATCTGGCACGAAGCGGTCAGGTAAGGTCGCCAGGCCGCGCGGTTGATCCTTCACTCGTTCCTGGCCGGCCATGGCACTCGTCGGATGACCGAGCATTAACAGTAGAAGAGCGGCAATCGCGATGCGTCGTCTCATTTCGCGGACCTCTTAAGCGGGGCAGATTGCCAGGCACTGCCTATCTCAACTTTTCCACTTCAAGCCTAGTTCCGATTTCGGCGAAGTGGCAAAAAAACCCACCCGCCACCAGGAGTGTTTCCTGATGGCCAGTGGGTTGTGACTTCTTGAAGAATCGTTTCCAGGCCGGCGGTCAGGCGTTTTCCGCGGGATCCTTGCCGTTGACCCAATCGCCTTCCAGCTTCTGATAGCTGGGAGGTTCGAGCAGCGAACCGGTCTCGCCGGCTTTCCAGCCGATCACCTGGTTGGGCTTGCCGCGAAGTTTGCTGCGCTCTTCCCAGCGGGCTGACCAGGCGCTGTCGGCGTCGAGCACCTGGCCGTTATCCTTGTCGAAGTAGTACGCCTTGCCCTCGCGGTAAGACTTGACACCAAGGTTGACCGTTGTGATCGCCGCGTAGCCAAGCTCAGCCGGGCAGAGCGTGTCCGGGTTACGCGAACGCATGCACTCCAGAGTATGCTCCCAGAGAGCCCGGGTATCCTCGCGCGGTTGCTGAGGCTTGTAGGTGTCTCCACCTTCGCCCTGGTTGGTTCCGCGCGGAGCGGGCCCGCTTCGACCTTTCTTCCGGATGCTCTCTTGCGGCATGACCGCGAACCCGGCGTGGGCTTCGGGCTCGAACTTGATGGTCGCGGTATGGCCGCGGATGACTTCGGGAAGCTGAACGTCGTTGCACATCGTCGCTGCGATGATAACCTGGCAGCCTTCGTCGTAGTCGGCAACGACGGTGGCCACGTCGGGCACGTCGCGGCCGTCATACTCGAAGTAAAGCCCGCCCGCTCCGACGACTCGCCGCGGGAAGCGAACGCCCATTGCCGTGATCAGGTGCGTGAGCTGGTGGACGAAGAGGTCGGTGTACATGCCCCCGCCAAATTCCCAGTAGCAGCGCCACTGAGCGTACTTGGCCCGGTTGAACGGCATCTCGGGAGCCAGTCCGAACTCGGTCCCCAGGAACATCTTCCAGTCGACGGTCTTGGGGTTCATGTCCTTGGTCAGGTGGTAATAGCGCCACTGGCCCTCATTGCTGTTGCGATAGTAGGACGTCTGGCCCTGCATGACGTGGCCGATCTTGCCCTCGGTGATCATCTGGTTGGCCAGCTTCCACCGCGGGTCCGCGGTCGACTGGACGCCGACGGTGAAGACCTGCTTGGTGCGCTTGACCGTCTCGGTGACCTTGCGGGCCTCGTCGATGGTGTGCGTCATCGGCTTTTCGCAATAGACGTCCTTGCCGGATTCCATTGCGTCGATCGACATCCGGGCGTGCCAGTGGTCGGGCGTGGCGATCAGGACGGCGTCGATGTCCTTGCACTCGAGCAGGCGGCGATAATCCTTGGTGATCCGGTCCTTGTCCTTACCCTGGGGGTCAAGACCGCAACGTTGCGCGGAGTAGTAGAGTCCTCGGCCGGTCTCCCTGCCGCCTTCCATCCATTTTCCGCCGTCCCAGACATCGCACAGGCCGATGACGTCGATGCCCTTGTTCTCTTCCTTGAGGTGGTTGAGAATGCGGATATGTTCCTGGGCCCGGCCGCCCGGACCGAGAATACCGATGTTGATTCGCTCATTGGCGCCCTTGACCTTGCCGAGGGCGGGATGGGGAAACGCGCCGGCTGCGGCCGCAACGCCGGTCGCCACGCCTGCGGTTTCCAGAAACGTGCGACGGCTCACCTTGGGCTTATCTTTCATTGATGACACTCCTGAACCTCGGAAAGTTGGTCATTGAGCGGTTCGAGCGGATGGTCAAGGCAGATCGCTAGGACCGGGGAGCGGTGCGATGCCCGTGGAGTGGACCGAGGACCCGCCCTGACTGTCGTCGCTGGCCATCGGCCGTGCATGCGCGAAACGCCGGCTGGCACGACCAGGTATGGCAACGTCCTGGGGCCGGTTCGGCGGCCATCCAACATCAAAACCAGGGGACTGAACTTAACCTAACGCCGAACTCTACATGCGGTCAAGGACTTGCCGCGGAGACACGAAGATGTTCGCCCTCTTCCGACCCGGCAGGATGTCTCCATTACTACGACGTCTGTCGGTCAGTTTGACATCATGGCCGTTGGCAACCAGAATAGAGTGAGATGAGGCGACGAGATCGATCGGGACAAAAGACAGAGGAGCTCTCCGCATCGGAATGCGCCATTTCGTCAAGGAATCGCGAATTGCCGCACCTCCGAATGCGGTATTCGCGTTTCACGAAAGCCCTGGAGCCCTGGAAAAGCTGACGCCGCCCTGGGAAAAGGTCACGGTCATCGAGTCGCCAGATTCGCTGGCGCCGGGATCGCGCGTTGTTCTGCGAACCAGGATTGGGCCGCTTGACCTGGAATGGGTGGCCGAACATACGGAGTACCAGCCCGGAAGGATGTTCGCCGACCGCCAAGTGCGCGGTCCGTTTGCTTACTGGTATCATCGCCACTGGTTTCTGGAGGATGGTCAGGGGGGAACACTGCTCCGCGACGAGGTTGACTATCGGCCTCCATTCGGCATGATAGGCGCTGTACTGGGAAAGTCGTTCGTGGAGTCAAAGCTCAAGAAATTGTTTGATTATCGCCACGAGATCACAAAGCGACTTGTGGAATCCGCGCATGCCGGTGCAGTTCAACCCCGGCGGGAGACCACCTGACCATCGTGTGGGGGCAAGCTCCTGCGAACACAAGCGGTGCTCTAGATTCACGTTGTCGATGCACCCTCGGGCAAGTTGATTTTTCCGCAAATTTCTCCTGGGTGGACGATTTTGCCGATCCCTTAAGGGCGATCAGACGTTAATATAAAGGTCCCACCACTTTCCCGGTGCGGTGGGCTCGCGACCTTTCTGACAGTGGAAACTCGAGTCCATTGAGCGGGGCAAACAGAGGGAATTGGGGCAACTGGCGACCGCTAACATGCCGCGCACCATTTTGTGTCAGAAATGCGGGGTCGTACTCAACCTTCCCGATTCCGTGAAGGCCGGCAAGCGCGTGAAATGCCCCCGGTGCGGGCATCGATTCTCACTTTCCCAGAAGGACGAGAGTTCGGCGTCAACGGTACCCGGCGACGCCGATGCCGACCTGCTATCTTCCCGCGAGTTCGGCAGGCGGCCCCCCAGCACCAACGACCTGCCCGTTCCGGCCGGAGATAAAGACCTCCGCGACCTGTTTGAGCTTCCGATGGGAACCGCCGCGTCAATCGAAAAGTCGGCCGCCGAAGGCAAGAAGCCGAAGATGAGCGATGCCGAGGCTCTGTTTCAGGAGACAACCGTCCGCAGGAGGAAACAGACCGGCGCCGAGGCTCGTGCCCAGGCGCGCCGCTGTACGAGTTGCGGCGGGTTCGTTCCCCAGGGAATGTCGATCTGCACGGCCTGTGGTGTTGATCAGGACACAGGCATGCGCGTCGGCCTCGAAGACGATCTTGCGCCGCCGGCACCGCGCACGCCTACCGGCCCTCCGCTTCATATCGCCATCGTCGGATTCCTCTGCGGCCTGACCGCCGTCTTCCTGCTGATTCTCGCACTGATCCGGTCGGTGCGCACCGAAGCCGGCACGAGCCAGTACGGCTGGCTCTGCCTCGCCCTGGTCTCGGCTTTCGGCATCTATGGAACCGTTCAATTCTTCGTCGGCCGGTCGGTCAAGTATCTCATGCTCGCGCTCACACTCGGCGTGTTTGTCAATGTCATGGCCCTGATCGCATTGCCCATCTACGAGGCCAGCTTCGCCGATCAGCAAACCATTGTCACCAGGGTATCCAAGAAAGATAGTCCCGACGCCCTGGACGACGAAGACCTGGTAATCATTCCGGTTGCCGAGCGACTCGATCTCCCGCGCATCGAAGGCGGCCTGGTCGTCATCTTGCTTTATGCTTTGATGTCGATTTACCTGATGTCACCTCCGGTCAAGCGGTACTTCATCCGGCGAGCCGCATTCGACAGTACGACCGCCTTCTGAGCAAAGCGGGATCACGCTCAGGCCAGAATGGATTGCACCACCCGACCGTGTACATCTGTGAGCCGGAAGTCTCGGCCCTGGAACTTGTAGGTCAGCCTGGTGTGATCGATGCCCAGTAAATGCAGGATCGTCGCGTTCAGGTCATAGACCTCGACCGGGTCGCGAACGATGTTGTACGAGAAATCGTCAGTCTGTCCGTGTGTCAGACCCGGCTTGATCCCGCCGCCGGCCAGCCAGACCGTGAAGCAGCGCGGGTGATGGTCGCGGCCGTAGTCGGTCTCGGTAAGCTGCCCTTGAGAATAGATGGTCCTGCCAAACTCGCCGCCCCAGACCACGAGCGTGTCTTCGAGCAGCCCCCGCTGCTTCAGATCGCGGAGCAATCCGGCCGAGGCCTGGTCGGTGTCATGGCACTGGGCGCGGATCTGAGCAGGCAGGTTGCTGTGCTGATCCCAGCCCATGTGGTAGAGCTGGATGAATCGCACTCCGCGCTCGGCCAATCGCCGTGCCAGCAAGCAATTCGCCGCATAGCTTCCCGGCCGGTGCACGTCGGGCCCGTAAAGTTCAAGGACCGACTCTGGCTCGCCGGAGAGGTCGGTGAGCTCGGGAACCGACGACTGCATCCGGTAGGCCAGTTCGTACTGGGCGATGCGCGTGCAGGATCTCGGGGTCGCCGGTCTCGGTGTGCCGGACCTCGTTGAGCTGGCCAAGATCGTCGAGCATCTGCCTGCGCAGGGCCGTCGAGCAGCCCGCCGGATTGGCGAGATAGAGCACCGGCTCCTTGCCTCCGCGCAGCTTCACGCCCTGATAGCGCGTCGGCAAGAATCCACTGCCCCAGAGCCTGTCGTAGAGCGGCTGGTCGGTTCGTCCCCGTGAGAGCATCACCACGAAAGTCGGCAGGTCCTGATTCATGCTGCCCAGACCGTATGCCACCCAGGCCCCCATGCTCGGCCGTCCCGCCAGTTGCGAACCGGTCTGGACGAACGTGATGGCCGGGTCATGATTGATGGCCTCGGTCTGCATCGAGCGAATCAGGCACATCTCGTCCACGACACCGGCCGTATGCGGCAAGAGCTCGCTCAGCCAGGCGCCACTCTGGCCGTGCTGATCGAACCGAAAGATCGAGGGGGCGACCGGCAAGCTCTTCTGGCCGGACGTCATGGTCGTGATGCGCTGGCCCATGCGGATCGAGTCGGGCAGCTCCAGGCCCCGCCGGTTCTGGATCGCCGGCTTGTAGTCGAACAGATCCAACTGCGAAGGTGCGCCCGACTGGAAGAGATAGATGACGCGCCTGGCCTTGGGTGCGAAGTGCGGCAAACCGGGTAGACCCGCTGAGCTCGACGGTGCCGTACCGGAACGGTCCGCGGCCCGGGCATCCCGGCCCAGCAAGGACCCCAGCGCGATGCCGCCCAATCCCAGACCCGACCGCGCCAGGAAATGCCGCCGGTTCAGCTCTTGCGCTGCTTGGAGTTGATCCACGCTAGACCTCTTCATGGTGGCCACTATTCGCTGCTGATTGTCTCATCGAGATTAAGGATCACGCTTGCGCTGGCGGTATAGGCGGCCAGTTCCACGGTGTTGAAGCCATGCGGAAGCTGCCCCGCACTCTGGCCGATCCACTGTGCGGCCGCCTGCGGATTTGCCTGGAACGATTGCCGATAGCGGTCGAGCCCGCGTACCAGAATCTGCAATTCGTCCGGTTTCGGTACTCGTGAAGTCGCCCTCCGAAAAGCGTAGCCGAGGCGATCCTGGGCGGACTGTCCACCCTCGGTCAGCATGAGCCGAGCCAGTTGGCTCGCGGCCTCGACGTAGGTGATGTCGTTGAGCAGTTCCAGGGCCTGAAGCGGCGTATTCGTCCGGGCCCGCTTCACCTGGCAAATCTCGCGGCTGGGGGCGTCAAACGTGGCCATCGCGGGATGCGGAACGGTGCGCTTACGGTAGACGTAGAGGCTGCGGCGATACAGCTTGTCGCCCTGGTCTTGAACGTAGGCTCCCTCCCCGGCGCCGCCGGCCAGCTCATCCCAGAGACCGGCGGGCTGGTACGGTTTGATGGACGGCCCGCCAACCGTGCTGGAAAGTAACCCGGATATGGCCAGAGCATTATCGCGAACCAGCTCGGCCGGAAGACGAAACCTGGGACCGCGTGCCAGCAGCCGGTTCTCGGGATCGCGCTGGATCAGCGAGACAGGCGCCTTCGAGCTCTGCCGATAGGTCGCGCTGGTGACGATCAGGCGCTGCATGGCCTTGAGGTTCCAGCCCGTACGAACCAGCTCGGTTGCCAGCCAGTCGAGTAGCCCGGGATGGCTGGGCGGCTCGCTCTGGAGACCGAAGTTCTCGGCGGTCTTGACCAGCCCCATGCCGAAATGCTGCTGCCAGAGGCGGTTGATCGCCACCCGCGCCGTGAGCGGATTGGCGGGCGACGCGAGCCATCGGGCGAGACCCAGCCGGTTGCGCGGGGCCGTAGAATGCACATTGCCAAGGCAGCCGGGCACGCCCGGGTCAAGCTTCCGCGACGTGTCCGGCATGTCATACTTGCCGCGCTTCAGCAAGTACGCCGGTCGCGGTGACGCCATCTCCTCCATCACCATCACTGTCGGAACTGCCGTCTCGATATTGGCTTTTTCTTTACGCAGCCGGGTAAGTTCGGCATCGGCATGGCGGATCTCGGTGTCAACCTCTTCCTTGTAATACCGTGCGAGATCGGCTTGCTGGGTCCTGGTGCGTTCCGGCCCGGGCACGCGAGCAAGTGCCAGGTACGGGAGGACCGCCAGCTCCTTGACCTCTTGAGCCGATAGGGTCGCGATGATAGAACCGCACGTCGGCCAGGTCGCCTGGCAGCGGAAGCGAGGTCGACCGCCTGCCCAGGCGAAGCGGCTGGCCGGTCACGATCGTCCCGCGCAGGCTGTTGGCCTCGACCTCAAGCTCCACCGCCCGACCGTTGAGATAAACTTTCAGACCACTCGCCCGGCCCGATCCGTCATGAGTGACGAAGATGTGGGTCCACGCCTCACGCGGCAACGTCGCCTTGGTCACGACCTTGAGGGCATCGCCCGGCCACGCGTGGACCAGGTGCACCAGCAGCTTGCCGTTGTCGATCAGCAGGTCGAAACCGCGATAGGCATTCTGGTCGTCCATCTTGCTCAAGGCGGCGCCATCGCCCCGTGGCCTGACCCAGGCGCCGTAAGAGAAACGATCGGAGCGGTCCAGGCTCACGCCGCGCTCGAGCTCGATGAAGGAGCCGGCCTTTCCATCGAGACGAATCGCCTTGCCTTGCGGGGCGTCGGCCCACGCCGGCGCCGGCTGGCCCTGGAACCTTCCTTCGATGGTCTCGCCGCCTGGTCCCTGGAAGTTCAGGCTGCCGTCAAGCGGGCAACGCAGGGCCCAGTCTCGCGGTTCGACGGGCTCGGATCCGGCCTGAATGTCGCGTTCCCAGCGCTCCTGGCGAGCATGGACCGAACGTTCGGCCGCCTGGCGAGCCGCGGCCGCCCGGGTGATCTCGGCCTCGACCCGCGCCAGCGCCTTTTCCTGGATTTGGTCGGGAACCGGTAGCAGCGGCGGCACATTGCCCCGCTGCTCGGTGTAGACGCCCTTGTCGCTGGTGCTGTTGAAGAAGGCGAGGAACTGGTAAAACTCGGTCTGCGAGATCGGGTCATACTTGTGGTCATGGCACCGCGCAGCCCATGGTGAGACCGAGAAAAACGGTCGCCGTCGTCTCCACCCGATCGACGGCATTCTCGATCCGCCATTCCTCGTCGATCGAGCCGGCCTCCGTGACCGTGCGGTTGTTGCGGTTGAAACCGGTCGCGATCTTCTGTGCACGAGTTGCCCCGGAGAGCAGGTCGCCGGCAACTTGCTCGATCAGAAACTCGTCGAACGGCAGGTTGCGGTTGAAGGCGTCGATCACCCAGTCGCGCCAGGGCCACATGGTCCGCGCGAAGTCGTTCTGGTAGCCGTTCGTGTCGGCATAACGTGCCGAGTCAAGCCACTCGAGCGCCATCCGCTCGCCATGGTGAGGCGAGGCCAGCAGCCGGTCCACCTGCTGTTCGTAAGCGCCCGCTGATGGACTGGACCGGAACGCATCGACGTCCGCGGGTGTCGGCGGCAGCCCGGTCAGGTCGAGGGACAGCCCGGCGCAGCAATGTGGCGGGGTCGGCCTCGGGCGATGGCTTCAGCCCCTCCTGCTCCAGCCGGGCCAGGACGAACCGATCAATGGCGTTTCTGGCCCATGCTGCGTCGGACACGGGCGGCAGCTCAGGCCGGACTGGCGGCTCGAACGCCCAGTGCTTGCCCCAGACGGCTCCCTGGTCAACCCACCGCTTCAGTGTCTCTTTCTGCTGCTTGCTGAGCTTGCGACCCGATTTCGGCGGGGGCATCAGCTCGTCGGCATCCTCGGTTTCGAGCCGGCGGATCAACTCGCTGTCGGCGCTCCTTCCCGACACGATGATCGGATCTTTCGACCTCAGTGCGCTCTCCTTGACATCGAGTCTGAGGTCGGCCTTCCGGGTCTTCACGTCCGGCCCGTGGCAAAGCAGGCAGTTCTCGGAAAGGATCGGCAAGACATCGCGGCTGAAGCGGACGGGTGCGGCGTCACCTCCACGTGCCGCCTGCGGAACACTCCCCAGGATGCACATCACCGCCACGACGCCATGCATCACGAAGTCTGATCTCGCAGTCTCATTACCATCGCTTCCCTTCTCATGAACGGCAGGAACGGCTCGCATCGTCACCTCGGAAGCCATGGGGCAGGAAGGAAGGCGTGGTCGAGGACCGCGGGAGGCTCGTATTATGGCTATTCAGCAGGTCCGGGAACAATCGCAAAGGTCGATACGCTTCGCAAACCCATCTCCGGTGAGAATGTCCGGATCTCGCGACGGCCCGGGCCACCGAGCGAGCCGTCCCACCGCGCACCTGGCCTGGTCTGGACATGTCAACGCGGGCGAGTCCCAGCACCAGGCTTCGCGGACCCTGGGCGATTGGGTTCGTTCGATCCCCCGATCTTGTCCGCAACCTCTTTTACTACAAGAGTTTCCACACCAATCGATTGGCTTCGTTCGGAAACCTTCGGACACCTTCTGTTATTCCTTCGCTCTGGGTCTGTGCCGTGAACCGGTCGCGACCGCGAATCCCGGCGCACAACGCATCCGCTCACCACACCCGGTCGACGATTGGCTTCGTTTGACATCAATAACCACGGATAGATCAAGCCTAAGTCTTTATCAGCAAAGGAGTAGCGATTCGCTTACTTTGGCTTCGTTTGGCACCGTCCCAAAGTATTCGTTTCTTGCGCTGACGAAATGCCGGGCCTGTGCGACATACTAGCCCGAAGCGTCAGCGAGGGGTTTCCCCTTTCCGCGCATGGATTTCTGTCGACCCTCGCTCACGCTTCGGGTTGGTGTGAACGGCCCGCCAAGTGTTGCGATCGTTCCGGTCCGCAGAGCTTGTGCAACTATTGCCGTCCGCGGATCCCGTGCCGCATCCTCATTGCTTGGCCCCGGGGCTTCCGATCGTGGGGAGATGGGTTCGTTTGTCATCAGCAAAACCTCATGGATCGACCTCAAGTCCTTGCAATTAAACGTTTCACGGCGAATGCGAAATGGGTTCGTTCGGCGGATTGGGTTGCCGATTTGAGTCTGCCGATCTCGACCGACCAGTAGTTTTGAGCTCTGTCTCTTCACCGGTCAGCCATCTCGCCGGTGCTCGCCTGTCGCGAGACCATTTCCCGCCTACTTTCAGGATGCGCCAGAATGAGCAGATTATTGCAGAAATTACAAAAAGACTTACGAAATACCTCGGACGGCCCGCAAGAATCGTATCGAGTCTATTGAGAGTATCGATGCCGCGTAGTCAAAGAGAACCTTGGGGCCAGCCGTTTTTTCGGCATGCCAGAAAATGAGTGGGCCCATACGCTCGTTCGCTTTCACTGCCGCGATGCGGGACCTGATAGAACACGCATCGACCAATTAGGATTGGCAAAATGGATGGTTTCGTCTGGACTAGTTTTCAACCAGTTGAATTCAAATAAGGAGATAGCCATGGAAATAGTTGGCTCGTTCGAGGCCAAGACCCATCTGCCCCAGCTTTTGGAGCGGGCGGCCAGGGGAGAAGAGTTTACCATCACCAAACACGGCAAGCCGGTGGCCCGGCTGGTGCCTGCTGTTTCCGGCACACCCAAGCCCGATGTGCGGGCAGCCGTCGAGGCCATGAAGCAATTCCGCAAAGGCCGGTCGCTCGGCGGTTCGAGCATCCGCGAGATGATTGAAGAGGGACGGCGTTTCTAAGGAGAGTTTGGCATGGATGCCACCAACGCGTTCGTCCTTGACGGCTCGGTGACGATGGTGTGGGGCTTCGACGACGAAGCCGATACGTACGCCGAGGCGATCCTGGAGAAGATGCCTGATTTACAAGCCCACGTTCCTTCTCTCTGGCCCCTCGAAGTGGCCAACGTTGATCGTCGGCGAACGCCGGAAGCGAATCACTTCGGCCGATTCGGCACGGTTCCTGGCAATCCTGACCGCCTTCCCCATTGCCGTCGACGACAAGACGGGGGCAATGCCTGGTCCGATACGATGCACCTGGCCCGTGCCCACATCCTCTCCGCCTACGATGCCACTTACCCGGAGTTGGCGATCCGGCTCGGTCTGCCGCTGGCAACACTGGACGGCAAGCTCAGGGCCGCGGCCCTGACGATCGGTGTGCCGCTCTTTGATTCGCAACCGTGAGACTATCCGTCGAATCACTACCCCGCCGGATTAGTGTCCGTAGTCAATTATATGAAAACAAAGCACACGCATAGCAGGCTAACGCTGTGCAGGATTGATCCCCAGTGATGTCGTTCCCCCGAAATGCGTGGTGACTTCTTTTCTCCCCTCGGCCATCGACGAGGTCGTCGGTGCTAAGCGAGGTCACTTCGTTCCCTACGTCTGCGCCCCATAACGTAAACGCTGACGCATGAAGCCCCGATCCCCAGGAGATAGACTGCGGAGGGTTCGGGGACGGTCGTCGCCGCGATGACGAAGTCCCCATAAGTATAAACGCCTCCGCCAACAGGCACATTTTCAATAGAGCCGCCGACTTCGACTAATCCCGGGTATGGTCCAGCGTAACCAATGTACTCCATGTCGAAAGTCGACCCATCGAAGCGACTCCCAAGATCGAAATTGCTGGTATTGGTCTCGCCACCCGGCCCCGTCACCCCCGGGAATTCCAGGATCAGCTCAGTCGAAGTCGCGTACACGCCATCGAGTTGGTTAAATGCGCCATAGTTCGAGTTGGCTGTGTATGTCTTTCCGTCACTTTCGGTAAGGGTCAACGTCCACGACGTGATTGTCGGATCGTAACCAGTCCCGTCTGTCGTGATGCTACCCGATAATCCCCCGTAGAGCTCTGGATTGCTCAGGAGGTAGTACGTGATCGAACCGGCCGAGACGGCCTGGGGCAGACTGAGGAGCGCGAACAGCGTCACGGCCTTGAGAATGGTGTTCTGCATGCTTGCTCCGATCCTGGTTGAGAATCATGGAATCCACTGAGGGATTCGGTGGGAGACAGTCGGGAAGCCTTCACGCACGATTGCGAGCCATCCGATCATGCACCGCTTCAAGCAAGCTTTCAAACCTGACTGAGTGAAGTCAGTGAAGTGCTAACCGATCATACTCTTTGCGATTTGTCGTGTGACTGCGGCCCCGATTAAATTCGTTTCAGGTCGTAAATCAAAATCGACCCAGACGTCCTGGTCTTGATGGGAACGCTCGCCATCGTCCCAAAGCCCTCGTTGCTTATGTTGACGACGTGACAGTCCGGCGCCGCATATTCGCCCGAAGCGTGAGCGAGGGGTTTCCCTTTCCCCGCATGGATTTGTGTCAACCCTCGCTCACGCTTCGGGTTAGTGTCAACCCTCGCTCACGCTTCGGGCTATTATGAACAGCCCCTCAGGCGTCAACCGACACAAGTCCACCTTGAGCCCGATTTGGGACGATGCCGAACGCTCGCTCCCTTGCGGCCGCTCCGGCCGGGCGATACGTTTCAGGGGTTGGCAGCATTACGACGAACGTGTTTTGTGCCCTGCTTGAACGAGCCAGCACGTGCAGAATAAGGAGTCGAACATTGCGCCGGCCTCGCATGACGACACGGCGATGGATGATCGTGGTGGTCCTCGCGGCCGTCCTGCTGGGCGTCGATCACGAGTTCCGACTAGCCTCACTCTATCGTCGTAAAGCCGGCTACCATGGGGCACTCGAAATCATTTACAGCGGTCGGAAGCAGCGCCGTCTCGGAGCCGACGGCAAGTCCCTCCAACCTATGAGTCCGGCCTCTGCCGCCCTCGCCGCGTATCATGCGGCCCTGCGCCAGAAGTACGAACGTGCCGCCGACCGCCCCTGGGTCCGCGTCCCCCTCGATCCCGACCCTCCGCCCCTGTGATCGCCAAAACGTCTCGCGAACCACTCGTCCGGTTTCCGGTCGAAGTCGTCGAACCTGATGTTCGTCGGCTTCGGGTGCGCCACGGTCAGCGGCTGGTGATCGCCGAACTGTTCTTGCGAGGACCGCATCAGGGCGGTCAGGCGGGCAATCTCCGGCTCGTGGCCGGGCTCGGCGGCGAGATCCCGGGTCTCGTGGGGATCGTCCCGCAGGTCGAACAATTGCCGGTGATTGATTTGCGGGTAGACGATGAGCTTCCAGCGCGTGTCGCGGACCGAACGCATCAGGTCGCTGAATGGGAGGAGCACCGAGCGGGTCCGTGGATACGGCGCGAGTTTCTCGTCACGGATGTCTTTCAGGATGCCGTTGTCAAACGGGTGCTGGGGCAGGAAGTTCTCCGGCAGCGAAGGCCGAATCCCGTAGTACATCGCGCGGAATGACTTCGGGGGGTTGCGTGGGTCGTGGGGCGCGGTGAACGCGACGTAGCAGAAGAACGGTCCCCCGCCCGATCGCGACCTGAGAAATTCGACCGCCGCGTCGGCGAACTGCTCGCTCGAAAATTTCGCCGCGATCCGCCGATCGACGACCCGGCCAGTTCGCACGTCGGCGACCGGGACTTTCGTGTGGTCCGCCATGCCGCCGAAGAAGACCGATCGGCCGCGGGGGAAGGCTCGGATGAACGATGCCTCGCCGTTGTGCCACTTGTCGGTCGCAAATGTCTCATAACCCCCCTGGCGCACGACCTCCGGCAGCAGCCTCACCCCGTGGAGGTCGTGCCGGACGTCGAACCAGGTTCGTCCGCTCATGAGCATGGCCCGGCTCGGTGTCACGCGCTGTAAGGTTTACACTGTCCGATGCCCAGGATAGCCTGACCTGAGCGGATTCAATCGTCAACTTAATCAAGCTGAAATTCTGTTCGGATCAGGCTGGAAAGCCTGACCTACGAGGTCGTTCCGCTTTCCACAGCCAACCAGATGGGGCTCGGTTCCCATGCCGACGAAGCCGCAAAAGAATCCTAACGGCCCCGACACGGCGTGTACGAAAATCGGGGAACGGGGATGCCTCGGACAGATTGTCATGGAGACGGCTCTGTCGCGACCTTACTGCCCTTGTGTCGTCTCATTAAGAAAATTGGAACAATGACGCCCGCTCCTGACGTTATCCATAGTCTGGAAGATAACACGGGACCTGGGGAGGGCTCAGGCTTTGGCAACACGGCGAAAATCCACGATCCACGGGCCGCTCCGTATCCTATTCAATCTCGGGGCGATCGGTGAAATGACCGACGGACAGCTCCTGGAGCGGTTCGCCCAGGGTGGGGAGGCAGCCGAGCTCGCCTTTGCCGCCTTGATCGAACGGCACGGACCCGTCGTGCTGCACACTTGCCGGTCGATCCTGCGCAACGAGCACGAGGCCGAAGACGCGTTCCAGGCGACCTTTCTGACGCTCGTCCGCAAGGCCCGCTCGCTCTGGGTGCGCGACTCGTTGGGCCCCTGGCTCCATCAGGTGGCCTACCGCGCCGCACGGT
The DNA here is from genome assembly GCA_963797295.1 of uncultured Planctomycetaceae bacterium. Lineage (GTDB taxonomy): Bacteria > Planctomycetota > Planctomycetia > Isosphaerales > Isosphaeraceae > Aquisphaera. Next base: position 238,089 of record CAWCPP010000038.1, on the reverse strand, counting down.
GTGCTCGTTCCTCGGGGACCCGACGAACGGACCACGAACGGAGGGCGGCCGAAATGGCCTCGGCGCGAGGTGACTCCCGCGGGTACGAACCCGGCGAGGAGGAACTCGGGGCGGCGATCCACGAGGAGATCGAGCGGATCCCGGTGCGTTACCGTGGCCCGCTCGTGCTCTGCGACCTCGAAGGCCGCACTTACGAACAGGCCGCGCGTCATCTGGGCTGCCCCGTGGGCACGGTCAAGAGTCGACTGGCCCGGGGCCGGCGGCATCTGGGCGACCGGCTTACGCGGCGAAACCTCGGCCTCCCGGCTGTGTTGTCCGCGGCCGGCCTGCTGCTTCCGTCCACACGGGCCGCGCCGGCGGCTTTGCTGGTCGATTCGACGACCCGGGCGGCCATGCAGATCGCGGCCGGGCGGCCGCTTGCCGAGGTAGTCTCGGCGGCGGTGTCCTCAGTGCTGAACAATATCTTAAAGGAGACGATCATGAGAAGATGGCATCAGATCACAATCATGGCGGCGGTCGGAACTGTCGCCGGCGGTCTGGCCTGGGCGGCGCTCCGAGGAGCCGCCAGCGATCCGTCGGAACCGCCCGGGATCGGCACCTCACGACAGGCTGCCGGCGAGCAAGGACCGCAAGCCGGGGAACCGGAGGCGCGGGTCGCGATAGACATTCGCGGTCAGTGGGAGGTGCTCTATCTGGCCGGCACGGCTGCGGGCAAGCGCGAAGGCTATCCGACTCCTGGACTGGTCGTCCCGGTGACGGAAGAGACCGTCAATCTCCCCGGCCTGACCGGCAATCCCAAAGATCCCATGACCTACCTCGGCCGGATGCCCTATCTTCTGGACCCGGAGAAGAACCTGGGAGCGATCGACATGAAGACCGCGGGGGATGGAAAGGTCGTGCGAGGCATCTACCGCCTCAAGGGCGACGTCCTGACGATCTGCTATGGCGGCCCCGACGGAGCGCGGCCCAGGACCTTCACCTGTGACGGACCGTCCGACAGCCTCATCGTCCTCCGTCAGGACCGACCTCAACCCATCCCGCCCCCTCAGCCGGGCACTCCCCCGCCGCCACCGACCGCTCCCGTGCCGCCACCGACAAGTTGAACCTGAAGTCAGAACACGTCAGGGAATCGGGCGACCCGCGCGGGAACTGGCTCTCGCTCCCTGGCCAGAACCCCCGCCGGTTCGCCGCGGTTAGACACGGTGGGTTCCGCGGGGCAGCTTGTAGTGACACAATCCAATGATTCCCAACCCGCCGGCAGGGCGAGACAGACCGCCGGGCTGTTGCGCTGGACGGGAGCCCCATCGCTCCTGGAGCGATAGATCATGGATCTGGAGCTCGACCTTTGGGGAAGTCGATGACCTTCGCGGATCTACCAGCCGGAGCGTCGGTCTTCCTGGATGCCAACACGCTTCTCTACCATTTCACCGCCGATCCCAAACATGGCGAGCCTGCACCGACCTCGTTGAGCGCGTTGAGCGCCAAGAATTCATCAGGCTCACGTCCACGAACATCATCAGCGAAATGCGTCGACTGGATCGTGTTGAACACAGGACGGGCTTGGGCGGTCGGGACTTGCCTACAGTTTATTACGCCGCGCAGCCTCGGCCCTCTGCTGCGGTCTCAGTAAACGACCACGCCCAGAGGGCGTGGCTTTGGCCTGCCCCGCAAAGCGTGGCGTTGGTCGTAGGGAAGGCCCCGTTGGGGCCATGTTTGTCATCGGAACGCCCGAACATCCGCAAACTCTCAAAGTCACGCATACGCTCTTCCTCCTGCCCAACAGGGCTTTCCCCGGAGGAAGTGCCTATCGCATTTAACAGCACCCCGGACCGGCAGAGCCTCCTAGGGTCGCACGGCCAGAGGCCGTGGGTTTATCTCGTCTAACCCACAAAAGATTCCCGCCACCTCATCGGCTTCCGTTGACCTGGGCCACATTCCGTGACATCGTCTGTCGTTTCCCACTGGCTCCCGACCGCGCGGCCGGCTCGCTCATCGGCATGCAGCGAAACCATGATCTGAGGAACCGTATGCTCTGATGCGAGCACGTACGGGTCTGTGGGAGCCCTTGGGTTGACTGAGGCGTGTCGTACCTCCGCGCCATGCGGACTTCAGCCAGAGTGCATTAAGCGGTCTCGCCGAAGATCGCAAGACCGAGAGCCAGATTGCCGTCGCTGTGGATGACCAAGGCGCACCGCAACTGGTCTTTCAAGCGTCGTTCAATCGCCTTCTATCCCACGGCGCCCTAAGCTCCGTTCATTGCGCTGGCCACCAGCACCGTATAACGATACGACAGCTTCCGTTCCTCGCCCGGCTTGAGGGGCAATGTCCAGAGTAGTTCGTTGCGTTTGTTTACCGAGTACACACCTTCTTCGCGCAGGGTGGATTTCGGCTCCCCGTCGGCGCGTACCAGTTCGCCCGAGAAGCGGCGGCGAATGACCAGGTCGATCGCTTCATTGCGGTGATTGCCGACCGATAGCTCACCTTCGACCGTACTACGACGAAATTGCCGACCGCCGATCCAGATGAAATCCCGGGTGTCACCTCCGTCTTTCTTCTGCTCTTCATGTTCGATAGCCCGAGTGCGGACGCTGAGGGCTTTGTTGACATGCAGCACGGTTTCCTCGCCGGGGTTGACCCAGTAGCTGGTGCGCTGTCCGTTGAATCGACCGGCGGCAGTCACCGCCGCCGGAGCGGTGGTCATTGGAAACTTGAACGGGTTCTTGAATTTGAGGGCGTCCCAGGCGGCGTCAGGCGCTTCGTCGTCTTCGCCGCCGTTGCGGCCGGCGTGTTGGCCATACTCGTTGCGCATGTCAGGGATAGGCCATTCCACGATCCTGTCATAAGCCGACTCGCCGCGTGCCACCCTCAAAGACAATGCGTCGCCCTCTGCGAGAGTACGCTTGCCGATCGATTGATAGTGCAGATCGACGCCTTCGCCAGTGGGAGTGGCGACCATGCTCAATGCCAACATGGATACAGAGTTGCTCGTGATTGCCGTTTGCTGGTCCACATCGGCGCCGCGCCAGGCGCGCTGATTGAGTTCTTGGAAGAACTGCGCCAAGCTGGTGCGGGAGGCAAGTGGGGACGTGACGTGGGCGAACTGCACGCTAGGGAAGCCAGAGATGAGCATGATTTCTGTGCCGTCAAGGTCGGCCAGCTCGTTCTTGACGACGGCGTATTGTTCCACGGCAAGCGTTTTGGGATCGGTAATATCGACACGGTAGCTTGGCGCCCAGGAAAGTCCGCGAGTGAGGTAATTGACGAACACCTTGCTGTCAGCAAAGTCCGTTTCCGATACGGTCAAGAGCAGCCTTGGCATGCGCCGCATGATCTTTTCCTCCGTTCCCTCGGACTCGACATACGCGATCTCGGAAGTCTCGATGTAGGACCGGCCGTTGGCGGTTTGCACGACGAGAAACCGGGCCGGCTGTACGCTGGGCTGGTCGCCATAGCGCAGAATCCGTTCGCGACTCCGCGCGATCTCGGACTTGAGAGTCTTGAGCTTGGCCACGGTGCCGTTGGTCGGCGTCGCCTTGTCTCCTTTGAAATGGATCGTGACTTTCTTGCCCGCGAGGTCTTCCTGGAGGTTGCCGGGCGCGAATTCGTTGGCAGCCACTTCCACCTCGCGCATCTCCACTGAGGATACAACCGGCGCGACACTCTCGATCCAGTAGGTCCCGTGTACCGGCTCAGGCACGTTGTCGAGGACGTACGTGCCTGGCTTGCCCAGGGTCACTTCACGTTTGATGACGGCTAGACCATTCTTGAACAGGCCCGCTGCGACAATGCGACTTTTTGCCGCCGTTTCATCCGCCCATGCGTGAGCAGCACCGAGAATGCATAAGAGGGGCAGCACAGTTCCCGAAAGGTGTCGCATGGAATGGTTCCTTTCGTAATCTGGGGGCCGAAATGCCGAGCCGAACATGCCATGATGCTCAGGTCTAACACAACTCCGCGCGCACTGCAATTCTGCGAAAATGCTCAGGTTGCATCAACCGAGTCGGGACGGATAAGGTGTCAGGGGCGGATCAGGTGTCAGGAGTTGTTTCTTCCAGCGCCTCATGGACGCCCACAACATGATGGCGGGTGTCAGGGGCGGATCAGGTGTCAGGAGTTGTTTCTCGGCTTCTTTGGCCGCCCGTGGCGCCCAACGCTTGTCTGACGACCGAGCCGCGTCACCATCTCATCCGACCAGGCCTGCTCACCTGACGACAGCCGCGCTGGACCGAGCGATGCAAGTCCGAGAATTCCGCTTCAGTTTCCACGTCATTGACCAGTGTCGGGGTGGCTTTGGTTGAGCACATGGCAGATCTAGCCGCCAGCATCCGCTCGCTTCGGTCGTCCCATGCTCTGGAATCTGCCGAAGTTGCCTCCACGAATCAACGAAGATTCCCGGCACATTATCGGCTTTCCGGGAAAATCACCTATGGCGTCCCCGGAACTCTCGGAACTCTTTGCAGTTGGGATCGCCTGACGCTCCCGTTGAAAGGTCTTACAGCCTTGCCCGGGCTTTCGGTGTTGCAGCCACGTGCTTGAAGCACGCGGCTTTGTGTTTACTTCGAGTACAGGAAGCACGATACAGCCGTGGGCGGCCTTTCAATCGACCTGCTGGGTCGCCGCATAGGCCAGTTTCTTGAAATCCTCAAATAGAGTCGGATCGTCTGAGGGGAAAAGCTGCGTCATGAGGACGCCGACCAGTTTCTTCTCAGGATCGACCCAGAAGCCTGTGTTGTAGAAACCGCCCCAATAGTAAGACCCAACCGCAGCCACTTGGTCCTTGCCCGCACCAGCCACAATGCCAAAACCGTAACCGAAGCGGTCAGTTGGCGACATAAAGTCGAGGTCGCCAATCTGGTTCCTGGTCATTTCCCGGACGGTTGCCGGCTTCAGAATACGAGTGCCATTCCATTGGCCGCCGTTCAAGAGCATTTGGAGAAAGCGAGCGTAATCGGCAGCGCTCGAAGTCAGGCCCGCTCCGCCGGAACAGTAGCCGCGCTGCCCCCGGTAGGGGCTGGTAACGCAGTAAACCAGTTCCTCCTTGTGCACCGGTTCCTCGCCGACCCGGCGGATGCGCTTGTCCGGTCCCGGTTCGTAAACAACGGCGAGACGGCCGGTCTTGTTGGCAGGCAGATCGAAGTAGGTGTCGTTCATGCCGAGCGGCTCAAAGATCCGGCTGCGCATGAAAGATTCAAGATCCTGGCCGGAGATCACCTCTACCAGCCTGCCCAGGACGTCGGTGGACAGGCTGTATTGAAAGGCACTCCCCGGCTGATGGAGGAGCGGCAAGGAGGCCAGGTGACGCACGTTCTCGGCCAACGTGAAGGAGGGGCGAGTAAGCCCGTCGCAGATGTCGGCCTTGTGATAGAGTTCGGCGAAGGGCTTTTGCGCCATGAAGCGATAGGTAAGGCCCGAAGTGTGAGTCAGCAAGTCGCGAATGGTCATCTCCCTGCTGGCGGGAACAAGTCTGGAATCGCCTCCCGATCCCAGCATCAACACCTTCGGATTCTTGAACTCGGGAAGATACTTGGACACCGGATCGGTAACCGTCAACCGACCGTCGTCAACCAGGATCAAGACGGCGACGCTGGTCACCGGCTTGCTCATCGAGGCAATGCGGAAGAGTGTGCCGGTAGTCATCTCCTTGCCAGCTTCGACATCCTGAAAGCCCGTTGCCCGGAGGTAACCGGGCTTTCCGTCGCGAGCAAGCAGGGCCACCGCTCCGGCAACTTGTTTGCGCTCGACCGCTTGCTGCAGCCGAACATCGATCTGCTGTAGCGCCGTAGAAGAGAGCCCGGCTTCCTGTGGCGTGACTTTCGCCACGGACTGGCCGTGGGTAATGGGAGTAAGCAGCGCGGGCAGACAGAGAACCAGTAGCCAGCGTGTCTTGGGGAAACTTGGCATGGAAGCTTTCCTTCGAGTTGCGAGACAACGGGTCGAGTAGTTTAACTAGCGAGGTCCAGAACTTTTTATCGCCGGCGTCCAGGGCTGGAATGCCGCGCTACAGAGAGTTCTCGCCGGGGCATCGGAAGACTCAAGCGTCGCATGCCAAGGCGAAATTGTGCCTCCTTTGGGACTTGCTCAGCAAACTGAATTGCCGAGCGCTCACTCCATGGTCGAACGGGCCCGGACGAAAGCTGAAGATCCGCGACGGCTGCTGCAACTTTTTCGCGCCGGATGGTGATTATACCAGGTTGAGAACATCGTCCGCGAAACGACGACGTTTCGGATGACCTCGCCTGATTCCTGCACCGGAGAATCGCAACCATGGCCACCCCTGCGCATAGCGAAGCGAATCGACGTAACTCGAAGCGGAGCATGGGCCTTAAGTCCGCGAGCGGAAAATCTACTGCACGCATGAACTCATACAAGCACGGCATGACCGCGCGAACCATCATGCCAGTGCTGCCCCAGGAGGACGCCCGCGCGCTCGACGAGCGGATCCAGCAGACGATCGCGGCCATGCAGCCGCGCACGCCGATGGAGTCCGATTTGGTCGAGAGCGCGGTGCGGCTCTCCGCCGATATCGACCGCGCCGAGCGAATCGGCACGGCACACCTGGCGCATCGGGTTCGCAAGGCCACGATCCTCGATCCAGACAGGAACGAGGCCATGGTGCCGATCTGCACAACCATCATGAAGCACGTAGGGCGGCTCGAGAAGCTGCTCAAGGAGTACGAGGCCATCGAGGCCGAGGAAGCCGACGAGCGGTACGACCGCGCGGCGCTCGATTGTAGCCGGGCCTTCGAGCGGCACCGGAGGTACCAGTCCGCCCGGACGCGGGAACTACCGCGCGTGCTGGAGGAGTACCGGAGGGTGAGCAAGGAAGAATTCGGAGAGGGAACGGCAGATGACGAATGCCAGAAAGCAAATGACAAATGCCAGATGACAGATGGCGAAGCAGAGGCGACGGATCGGGTGGTGAATCCGGGTGTGGGACAAGATTCCACAATCTTGTCCCACGAGGACACGGACCGAACGGAGCAGGCAACGGGCAACGGGCAGGGCGTGACCAACGATGGGCCAGCACCAAAAAAGGCGCAAAATAAAGCCAATTTGCCCCGGCGGAGGCAGGTAGCAGGCCGCAGTTGTGCGAGGGCCGAATGCCGCGGCCGGCGGGCGGCGGGTCGGGAAAGTAATCAGTCTGATCATGCTGGTTTTCGAGTGGTTGCAGATTGACCAGCCGGGCAGGTGCCGGTAGCGAGCTTTCCGGAGAGGGCCAAAGGCGCAAGGTTTGGTTGCGGACCACTCTCCGCCTGGGCGGGTCAATCTGGTAAACTGCGTCATTCGCCCCGGGGCAATGTGGCCTGTCGGAGGCGGACAGGGGCAGTGAAGGGGTATCCGCGGTTTCCCAGGAGGATTGTACTCGTGCGCTGGTCGAATGCATTGATTCCGACGCTCAAGGAAACCCCGGCTGATGCCGTGGCTCCCAGCCATATCCTCTTGCTCCGGGCGGGGATGATCCGTCAGCTTGGCGCAGGGGGCGTATACCTATCTGCCCCTGGGCCTGCGGGTGCTTCACAAGATCAGCCAGATCGTCCGGCAGGAGATGGACGCCGCCGGGGCCATCGAGCTGTTGATGCCGGCCTTGCAGCCGATCGAGATCTGGAAGGAGTCGGGCCGGTTCGAGACCTATGGTGACTTGCTGATGAAGTTGACCCTCAGCGGCGGCCATCACATGTGCCTGGGCCCGACCCACGAAGAGGTGATGACCGACCTGGTGCGCGACCTGATCAGCTCGTACAAGCAGTTGCCGATCACGATGTACCAGATCCAGACCAAGTTCCGCGACGAGCCCCGGCCGCGGTTCGGCATCGTCCGCACCCGCGAGTTCGTCATGAAAGACGCCTATAGCTTCGATGCCGATGTCGCCCAGCTCAACACGAGCTATGATGCCATGTACGAAGCATATTGCCGCGTCTATGACCGTTGCGGGCTGCCGTATGTGATTGTCGAGGCGGAAAGCGGTCCTATCGGCGGCGACGCCTCGCACGAGTTCATGGTCCCCTGCTCGACCGGCGAGGATCGGGTCCTCCAGTGCACCGCCTGCGGCTACGCGGCCAACCAGGAGCGCGCGGAGGTGGGAGGGCAAGCTGCCGTCGCGACGAAGCCGGATGCGGCCGCCCCGGCGTTCGAGGCCGTGGAGACACCGGGCAAAAAGACCATCCGCGACGTCTGTGCGTTCTTGAAGGTCCCGGAAGCGACCTCGGGCAAGCTGCTGGTGTACCTGGGCGACGGCAAGCCCGTGGCCGTCCTCTTGCGGGGCGATCATGAGGCCAACGAGGCCAAGGTGCGCCGGGCTCTCGGCGTGTCGACCCTGGTGCCGGCCGAACCCGAGACGATCCAGAAGGCGACCGGAGCACCGATGGGCTTCCTGGGTCCGGTGAAGATCCAGATCCCGATGGTCATCGACAATGCGGTGGCGGCGATGCCGACGATCGTGGTGGGCGGCAACGCGGTGGACGTGCACCTGAAGGGCGTCGTGCCGGGCCGGGACTTCCCGCTCGAACGGGTGTTCGACCTGCGCAATGCCGACGCCGGAGACCCCTGCCCTCGCTGCGGCGCGGCGATGGTGAGCCGGGCGGGTCTGGAGATTGGCCACGTGTTCAAGCTCGGGACCAAGTATTCCAAGGCGATGGGCGCAACTTATCTCGATGAGAAGGGTGTCGAGATCCCGATCATCATGGGCTGTTACGGGATCGGCATCAACCGGATCATGGCGGGAGCGATCGAGTCGTCTCATGACGACAACGGGATCATCTGGCCGCTGGCCCTGGCGCCCTACCAGGTGTCTTTGATTCCACTTCAGGTGGACAAGGCGGAGGTCATGGAGCTGACCGGAAAGCTCGAGAAGGAGCTGGAGGCGGCTGGTGTTGACCTGCTGACTGACGATCGCGACCAGCGGCCGGGCGTGAAGTTCAAGGATGTGGACCTGATCGGCGTGCCGCTGCGCGTGGTCATTGGCGAGCGGGGGCTGAAAAGCGGTTCGATCGAGGTCAAGTGGCGGCACGAAGGAGTGTCGCGGAACCTGCCGATTGCCAACGGGGCCCAGGCGGTCCTTGCCGAGCTCGACGCGGCCAAAGCCAAGCATGATGCTTTCTGCCGCGAGCGGCTCGCCGCCAGAGCGGGAGCCGCGAGCCGATGAAAGCTGCCGACCCCCTGCCCAGGCTCCCTTACATTTTGCTGGCCGCACTGTCTTTGGTTTCGTTCGCCGGTCCGTTCCTGATCATCATGGTAATACGTGGCGGCGAAAGCTCGCTCTGGCCTCCCGATCGGCTGGTCGAATGGCTAGCCATCGGCGTGCTCCTGGCATTGTTTCTGTTCTTGTTCGCGGCTTGCCTGAGCATCCGCATCTGGCATCGGCCAAAGACCGAAGGTGAGCCGGTTCCGGAATTGCCCGGAAGGGACGATGATGTCGAGCGGTAGTGAGTTTGTGCTGCTCAAGGTGGGGCTCGGGCTGGCGGCGGCGACGTTTGTGCTGTCCCTTCTCCTTTGCGCGGTGGCACGCAGGTTTGCACTACGGTTTGGCTTTCTCGACCGGCCGGGTGGCCACAAGGGCCACCAGGCGCCGGTGCCGCTGGGCGGGGGCGTGGCCATCTGGCTGGCGACAATGCTCGTGCTGGGCACCTGCGGACTGGCCGTGCTGCTTGGCGGCCCCGAACTTCCCCGGCCGATGGTTGAGCGCGTGACCGCTAGCGGGCTGTTCAGCCGCTCCGGCGAGTTGCTAGAGATCCTGATTCTGGCGGCGGTCATCATGGCCATGGGCCTGATCGACGACCGCAAGAGTCTGAAGTGGCAATTGCGGCTAGGGATCCAGGTCTTGTGTGCCACGATCCTGGCCGCTTCAGGCATCCGCGTGACGCTCTTCTGGCCGTTCACCCATCCGGTCTTGGGCGGCGCGGTGACGGTGATGTGGATCGTCGGCCTGACCAATTCGTTCAACATGCTGGACAACATGGACGGCCTGGCAGCCAGCGTGGGTCTCATCGCCGCAGGGCTGTTCTGCGTGGGCCAGGTGGTGGCGGGCAGTCTGTTCGCCCCGGCGGTACTGCTGATTGTCATGGGTGCTCTGGGGGGCTTTCTGGTGCACAACCACGCCCCAGCGCGGCTCTACATGGGCGATGCCGGCAGCAATTTCCTGGGCTTTCTGCTGGGGGCACTGACTGTGGTGGGCACTTATCACGTCTCGGGAGTCGATTCGCCCTTCAGCGTCCTGGCCCCGCTTCTGGTGATGGCGGTACCGCTCTACGACACGACGTCGGTCGTGCTGATCCGGTTACTGGAGGGACGCAGTCCGTTTCAGGGCGACCAGAGGCATTTTTCGCATCGGCTTGTGGCGCGAGGCTTGACGCCGCCGCAAGCGGTCTGGACCATTGATCTGGTGACACTGGCCGGCGGGTTGGGAGCACTCTTGCTGCACCGGCTTGACGCGTGGGGCGCGGGCCTTGTGATGGCCCAGACGGCCTGCCTGCTGGGCGTGGTGGCAATACTCGAGATGGCAAGAACCGGTCCGCGAGCAAGTCAGGGCCGGGGTCACGGTCCAGAAGAGATCAAGGCACAAGCATGACCAGGCGCAGCGCGCGATCTCCGTCTTCCACCCGCGCCGGAGCCGCGTCACAGTCTCGGCAGACGGCCTCGCCGGCCGCGGCCGGTGATCCGCACGATGATGGTGAACGATCAGCCGCGACGGTGGGCGAGCAGATCCGGCGGCTGTCGTTGGGCCTGTTTGCCGCACTCATCAGTGCCCGGTCTTACTGGCCCAGCGAAATCGATCCGAGCCAGGCATCGGGTTCCGGCTTGCTCTGGGTCCTGGCGATGATGATGGTCGCGGGGCTCTGGATCGCTTCGTCGTTCGTGAGCGGCCGGTTCCGATTTCGCTGGTCGTGGACCGACGCGGCGGTCTTGGCTTTAGTGTTGCTGGTGGGCCTGAGCTCGACGCGCGGGCTCGATCGCCGGCTGGCCATCAACCTGGCATGGGAGTGGGCCGGGCTCGGCGTCGCCTATGTTCTGGCAAGGAACCTGCCTCGAACACGCGGCGAATCGACCGTGCTGGCGGGTGTCCTGGTGGCGACGGCGGTGGCGGTGTCTGCCTACGGCCTTTACCAGGGGCGGGTGGAGATTCCCCAGCTCAAGGAGCAGTTCCGGCGAAATCCGAAGCAAGTCATGTTGGAGGCAAAGATCTCCCTCCAGGATCAGCAGCGGGTGCGTGTCTTCGCGGATCGGCTGCTTGGTTCCAACGAAATCTTTTCCACGTTTGGCCTGGCCAACTCCTTGGCCGGATTCCTGGTCGGTCCGCTGGTGCTGGTTCTGGCCATGGTGATCCGCAATCTGGCCGCTCGATCTGCCCCGGGCTGGCGGTGGGGAGCTATCGGCCTGGCCGCCATCCCCCTGCTCTGTCTTTTGACCTGTTTGATCCTGACCAAGAGCCGCAGTTCGTGGATCGGGCTACTGATCGCGGTGGCGGTACTCGGTTGGATAGAACGGCAACGCGTGCCGCCGCGGCTGCTGCTCGGGGCCGGAGGGGCGGGACTGGCCCTCTTGCTTGCGCTCGTGGCGGGTGGACTGGCGACCGGCCGGCTCGATCGCGAGGTGCTCACCCAATCGACACTGTCGATGCGTTACCGCTGGGAATACTGGCAAGGGGCCTGGGGCGTGATCACCGAAGGCGGCAGGACGCTGGGGCAAGCCGTGAGTGCCCTAACCTTCTGGTCGGGTGTGGGTCCAGGCAACTTCGGCAGCCACTACTTGCTGCACAAGCTCCCCCAGGCGAGCGAGGAAATTCAGGACCCGCACGACCTGTTTCTCGAGGTCTGGTCCACGGCCGGCATCTGGGCACTGCTGGCGCTGCTGGCAGCGCTTGGGCTGGCGTTGTGGAACCTGCTGGGCCCGGGTACCAGGGAGCAGAGCCCTCAGGAAAATGGCGATTTCATGCCGCGCAGGCGGACCGCCGATGTTTCACGGGAAACATCCGGAAACAGCGACCTGGCGGATCCCGCCCCTGCCCCCGTGCGACTCGGCTGGCTGACGATCAGCGGCGCACTGGGACTGGTCATGGTGCTGCTCGTAGGCCCGATGAACCTGTTTCAAGGAGACTTGCTGGTTCGCTGGCTGGTGCTGCTGGCGAGCTGGCTGCTGACGGCCTTGCTAGGAGTGTCCTTCTGGAAGCGGGTGCCGTTGCCCGCTTCCGCTTTTGGCGTCGCGGTTCTGGCGTGTGTGGTCAATCTTACGGCGGCCGGCGGCATCGGCATGCCCTCAGTCGCTCTGTCACTCTGGATGCTGATCGCGCTGGGACTGAACCTCCGCGACGATCGCCGTTGCAGCCTGCTGCGCGAATACGAAGGACGGTTACCTGCATTTGCTCTGGCGATTGCCTGGTCGGCACTGGTGGGCTCATTTCTGGGAGCGATCACTCCGTACTGGCGATCGGAGGCCGCGCTGGCCCGTGCCGACGAGGCGCTGGCCCATCTTCCTCCCGATTACGAGCGCGCCCAGGCGGCCTATAACTTCGCCAAGGAGGCCGATCGCTATAGCGCGCGTCCCTGGCTCGGCGACGCTTATCTGCAATTCCGGGTCTGGGAGTCGCAAGGTTCGAGACCGGAAAACCAGCGATGGAGGACGATACCGACCCTGTTGCTGAAGGCGGCCTCTCCCCCGCGTAATCCCAACGCCTGGTCGCTCCATAGCGAGTGCGCCCTGGTCACCCGCGACCTGTTGAAGCAGGTTGGCGGTGCACTCGCCCCCAATCAGATCATCCCGGTGCAGGCCAGCATCGTCGAGGCCACGCGAACGGCTTCGCGGCTCTATCCGACCAATGCGAATTTGCACGTGCGCCTGGCGGAAGCAAGCGCCGAGATTTCCATGTTTCAGGATGCCGCGGCCGAGGCCGAAGAGGCGCTCCGGCTCGATCACATCACGCCCCACCAGGACAAGCGCCTCTCTGGCGAAATCCGCGACCGGCTGAAAGCCAAATTGCCAGTGTGGAAAGAAAAGGCAGCGCAATTCAAGACAGAGCTCAAGTAGACCCTCCCCACCATGCTCCTGTGCATGGGATCCCTGCCCCTTTCGATCGCCGCCAAAACTGCTTCAAGCATGCTGACCGGAAAATCCGATAGAGAGGACGTACAGGATACGGACGAGAGCGTTCCTGGCATGCAGTGAGCTCGGCGGGCGCCTCGAGCGAGGAGACAGGGATGTTGGACCGAATCTTGAAGACGAACTCACGTTCCGATCGGCAGGCGGCAAGAACACGACAGGACTCGAAGCGCTCGAGACGGCAGCCGTCGGTCGAGGTCATGGAAAGTCGACAACTGTTGACGGCCTCACTGGCACCGATCTCGAACCTCACCGTCCCTGCCCTGCAAGGATACCAGCTTTCCCTGGACGGCAGCGGTACCACCGGCGCCCAGACTTTCACTGCAACGTCAAGCAACCCGAATATCAAAATCTCGGTCGCTCAGGGTCAGTTCTGGACGCTGACCGTATCACACACCGCTGCGAACAGCAGCGATGTGACGCTCAATCATGAGACGATGACGTTTCAGCTCTTCAGTACTTTGACCCCGCAGACGGTGACCCGGATCTCCAACCTCACGTCCGAAGGATACTATACCAACGGATTCCCGAGCCAGACTCCCCCGGTTGCCGCTGGCCAGTACATCCCGCGAATCACTTCAGTAACCTCTTCGGGATTCGCCGCGGTGCAGGGCGGATCGAGCAGCGCGACGAGCACGTCATCGTCTAGTGGTGTCACACCCATCGCTACCGAGATTGCCCAGCAACTGGCATTCACGGGCCAGTATCAGCTCGCCATGGCAAATACGAGTTCCCCGAATAGCAGCGACGCCCAGTTCTTCATCACCAACGGCACTGTCTCCCAGTCGATTCAGAAAAGCTTCGATTACAATTACACGATTTTCGGCCAGCTTGTCTCGGGCCAGCAGACGATGGGGGACCTGGCGAAGGTCGCCGTGACGACCAACTCCTCGGGCGAGAAAACGCAACCGGTCACGCCGGTCGTGATCAATTCGGTCGCGCTCACTTCCACCAATCCCAATGGTGTGCTGCTCATTGACACCACCGGAGCGGCCGCGGGCCAGACCGGGACGATCACGGTCACAGCGACCGACCCCACGGATCACACAACCAAGACCGAAACGTTTACCGTGACGGTCGGATCCTACACCGGCCCAACGGATACCGTCACCTCGTCGGTCGGATTCAATGCACCACAGAGCGTCCAGCTTACGAGCACCACACCCGCAACGATTGCAGGGAGCACCATCACTTACCAGCTTTATTCTCAGCCCGCTCACGGCACAATCAGCCAGTTCGATCCCACCACAGGCACTCTGGTCTATACACCGAACAGCGGATACAGCGGTGCCGACACATTTCAGTACCAGGTCTTGGCCCAGCCTTCCGGCACTTCTACCAAGACAGCAATCAGCCTGGGGACCGTTAACCTCACCGTCGCCGGACAGAATACCGGCGCGGTGCACCTCGTCGACAACAACGTGCTGGTCGTGACACCGGTACCAACAAGCCTCCATTCCACCGACAAGATCCAAATTTCGGAGGAGCCCAACTCCAGCGTCTCCGGCGGCAAGGTTATCGTGGTCCATGTCAACGGGGTTGCCGATCAGGTTCAGCCGGCGGCAAACTCGCTCTACCAGATCATCGTCTACGGCGGCAAGGCCAGCACCGACATCCAGGTTGACCCGAGCGTTTCTACAATAATCCCGATCACGCTCGACGGCGGGCACGGCGGTCAAAATGTGATTCAAGCCGGCGCTGGGCCGACCAGAATGCATGGCTGGTTTGGCCATACCCTTCTGATCGGCGGCACCGGAAGCGATACCATGATCGGCCGTAAGGGATTCGTCCGGTTCAAACCGACCTCGACGACCAAGCTGATTTACGCAGGAAACATCAATCCCCGGTTCAAGCATCGCACGGTCCAGCCGACCGGGACTTACTACCGCTACACGAACGGCCGCTTGATCCCCGTACTTACAACCTGATCGGCAATGGTCCGGACACGATGCATCGAGAATGGCGGTTCATTGTCGCGCCTGCTCCTTCTCGGCACCCCCCGCCGAGCGGGTTTGAAAGTCCCGGAGATAGTCGCGGAAAGCCTGCGTTAGAGGCCGGACAGTCTCAGTCGCGAACGGAAAAGCGGGCATGCCTCGCCATGGCAAGGGCTCGATCGTATCGCTCGTCGCGGTGAACGGGTCGGCGTCTTTGCAATAGCCGAATGTCCGCAAGACATAGGCACGCGTCCAGTCCGCCGGAAGAGGCGGCAGGTTCCCCGCTTCAAACTCGAGCCTGATCTCGTCACCGGGTCCAACCACGCAAAAACGGTCATCGTCCTGCTGAAGGAGGCAAGCGACGTCTCCGTACCGCGTGAGCATGCCCGTCATCCGCGCCAGAGGCGCAGGGTCAACATAGTCGTAATCGTAGATCAATGGCTGGCGGCCATCGGGCGAGACCTCTCTGGTATAACCGCGATGGCCAAGGACTGCCCGCGCGACGGGAAGCGTGGTAACACCCAGAGCCCGCTCGGCCTGGCGATCACGCACCGCGATGAACGCCTGGTCGTAGTAGCACTCCATGTTGGTTTTGATTCGAAGGACGCAACGCCCTCCCGTGAGCTTTCCCGTCAGGTCCAGCGTGGTCAGCCGAGGAAGTCCGGCGGGATATCCCGCGTGGGGCTCAATGACTTGCCAGGTGCCGTCATCGCTCCGCCGTTCGACCGTGGGCGTGGTCAAGGCAACCCCGGCTGTGCCGGCAGCGTAGTTGGTCTGCGAATAGGGATACTCGACCCAGCCAGCGAGACAGAGAATCAGGGGATCCGTCGGGCCGAACCCGCTGAGGCGGTCGCCAAAATCAAGAACGATTCCGTGCTCCCTGGCGTAGCCGATCCAGCCCTCGAGCTTGCCGAAGGTGTCAACCGTACGGCGGTCCCAGTCCTTCAATGTCGCGGTCATGTCGCGCCCTTCGAGGTCGGTCGCTACCACCGGTCGAACTGCTTGCCGCCATGCGAGAATCTCGCCGGTCGGGCGGGTTCCGGTCGGGGCAAATCGCTCGTCGGTCGTGGTCGATACGCCCGGCGGACGGTCTACCACCTCGAGTTTGAGGTGATCCAGGTAAGCCACTTCGTCCATCGGCTCGGTGATCGACAGACGGAACACCCCCTGCTCGGCTTTGAGCTGGTCGGGTGCAATGGCTACGGCCTCGTCGCGGTCGGGCTGGCTATAGACTCCGGGCGCGACCAGATATCCCAGGCCACCGCCACCCAGGAAGTCTCCCAGGCAGACAAATCGCTGACCGTTCCACGTGAAAAGTACCGGGCAACTACCTGTCTTGCGGTTGTTCTCGGCAAGAACAAGCCTATCGTCGGTGGGAACATTGAGTTCGCATTGCAGCACGCCGTCGGGCCAGCGGAGGTGAACCAAGTCGGCTGAATCTCGTTTGCCCAACCCGATCACCACCGGACCGATCGACTGGGCAAGGCCAGACTCAGGTGTGGTGTGATCATAAGAGACATGAACACCCTGTCCTTCGACGATCACCCGGGTGCCGATCGCGTGCGAGTTGGTGCGCATCAACTCGGGCTTGACCCGCCAGTGGCCGCCGAGCTGCAGGGCCAGCCAGTGGTGGCCGTTGCCCAGGTTGCGGGCCACCGCGGGCGGTGCACCGGGGCGGGCGATGAGCACGTCCGGAAGCGGGTCGCCGACCAGGTCGGCAAGGGCCAGCCCCTGGGCGCCAGGGGTCTCCGGCGTCACGGCAAACTCGAGCGCGGCCAGCCGCTTGCCTTCGTTCCGTGCCCAGGCCAGCTCGGCCGTGCCCATCGACCCGGCATCGAAGGCCTGCAGGCCCAGCAGGTCAGGCAGCCCATCGAGATCGAGATCGGCCGCGATGGCCGTGCGCCATGGCCCGGCGCTGGTTGCCATTGGCTCGAAGGTGATCCGGGTCTTTTCAGGTGTCGTCCGTACGGTTGTATTGAGCAATGGCGATAACTTTCCACGGCTGGAAGGCACCACCAGGTCGGCACGGCCGTCCTGATCGAGGTCCGTGACGAGAACCCCTGAGACGGATTGGATGCCGGACAGATCTTTTAGCGCGACCTCGTGGAAGTTGCCCAGCCGGTCATTGATAGCGGCGACTGGGGTAGAACCATCGGCCGTCAAGACCAGGTCGAGATCGTGGTCGCCGTCGAGGTCGAGCGCGGCGATCCCCGTGTGCGGAGCCTTACCTCCGAGCAAGGCGGCCGCGTCTGGCCATGGCTCGAGGGCCAGTGAGAGACCACTTTTCGCTTTGATGTTCTCCCACGCAACCGCCAGAGGCGCATAGGCAGCCGCTGGACTGCCTGGAATCGGCTCGGGCTGTCCGTCGTTGCGATATGCCGTATTGGCGAGCCCGGGAGGCGCCGACTGGTCCGCAATGAATGCTTTGTCTGCGTGCTCGGCCGCGCAGTAGTTGACTACATAAAGATCGAGGTCGCCATCCTGGTCGAGATCCAGCCAGCGAGCCATCAGCGACAGCGCCGGCGGACCTGTGGTTTTCAGAATCTGTGTCCGATCCTCGAACCCCTTGCCATCCCTGTTGCGGAGCAAAAGATTCTTACCGACGCCCGTGAGGAAAAGATCGATCTGACGGTCGGCGTCGAAGTCGGCCGCGGCAACGCCCAGGCTGGCCTGATCGAGGGGCAAGCCAAATGCGGCGGCAGACTCCAGAAAACTACCGTTTCCCTGGTTCACCAGCAAGGCGTCGCGCAAGCCCTTGGGGCCGACGACCGCGGCTGTCAGGTAAATGTCGAGCTTGCCATCGCCGTTGGCGTCGAAGGTAGCGACCGCTGCCCCGAAGCGGTCGCGCACCCTGCCGATCACGGCATGATTTCCCTGAAAATCTTCCACCTTAGCCCAGCGGTCTGCCGCGCCAAGTTTCACGTCCAGCGGGCGGGCCGGCTCGAATTTCGGAGGCAGTGCTTCCGACTCCGCAGGCGTGGTGCCCCTCGGCAATGGAGAAATGACCGAGGCGTACTTGCCCATCTCGCCGTAGACCTTCGCAGTCGAGTTTCCCGGACCCGGTACGGGAGCCTGGCGATCGGGATTGAGCTTTCCCCAACGTTCCAGCAGCAATTGCTGCTTCTGGGGCTCGCCGGCCAGACGAGAAACAAATGAGAGCTTGAAGACCGCCTGAGTCAAATAGGGGTCAATTTCCAGAGCCTTGGTGTAGAGCACGGCCTGTTCCTTGGCCAGCTTTGGGCTGGTCGAGAGCAGCGGGTTCTCGGGATCGGTCAGAGTGCTGGCCAGCCAGAACCAAGAGGTTGCGTCATGCGGGTCGAGCTCCGTCACGCGCTGGAAATGCTTGTGCGCCCCCGCCAGGTCTCCCTGCTGTTCGAGGATGATTCCGGTGCAAAAATGTGCGTGAAGATTGTCCGGCTCGCGCTGAAGCACGCCGGCAAGGAGCTGAAGGGCCTCGTCAAAATTTCCCAGGCCGGATCCTCCTTTGGGTTGCTTCGCCGCCTCAACCTCCTGGCCCGTCATGTTAAGTAGCGCGATGGCGAGGTTGATCGAACCGGGGATCCAGCCTGGTGCCCGCGCATGGACATCGCGAAAGGCCTTTGCCGCTTTGCCGTACTCGTATTGCTCCATGTAGCCGGCACCTTGAAGATGTGCTTCCAGGACCGCGCTCAGCTCGGCGGCGGGGATTTCGTTCTTGAGGGCCTCGGCCGTTTGAACCGCACTTCTCGACGCGGTCGCGGTTGTCGGCGTCGCCTCGGGTGCGGCCGCCGGTTCGGGATGCGTCTGGCAACCGCCTGCCGTGAAGCACAGCCCGGCCAGCAGCGCAAGGAAACGGTTCTCGTGACGTCGTGAACACATCGACGGGACCTCGCTCATGGAGAATGATCGAAAACAATCTCGGGACACTCGGCCAGGCGGATAATGAAAGCCCCGATGGTAAAGGCTGGCGCCGCGATCAAACCGGTGAAGGTTTCACGTGGAACGCGAGCCGGGGCGATAGATCGGCCGAGCATAAAGTTCAGTATAGGCGTCTGCGCGAAGGTGAGAAAGGAGATCGTGTCCCCGGCGCCGCAACCGCTCGGCGCGGAGAGCGGCTATATCGATCGGGCCCACCACGATTTTCTCGCCGGGACCAGGATCGGCCTGGGCAAGAATCCGCCCGTCGTAGTCGACGATCATGCTGCCGCCGGGCCAGGAGAACGGCGGATAATTCGAGGCGCTCGCCCCCTGGTTGGCGGCCACGACGTAGGCAAAGTTCTCGACTGCGCGAGCTCGATTGAACAAGGTCCACCAGTCCAGGGGCGGCGTCGCTCCCCAGGGGTCCATGTACGCGGAAACGCGAATCAAGACTTCCGCGCCCGCCAGGGCCAGCGCGAATGGCTTCCGGGAACAGCCAGTCATAGCAAATCGCAGCGCCCAGGCGGCCGATTTCCGTCTCGACCACGGGAAAGAGCGGCTCGTCGTAGCCAGGCAGGTCATGGGGGCTGGCGTGCAGTTCCCAGGGGATCCACGGGTTGACCTTCCGATACCTGGCCAGCAGGCCACCCGGACCGATCAAACAGGTCGTGTTGAACACAACTCCCGGCCACCGTCGATCGACCTCTAGGAACGTGCCCGTCTGTATATAAATTCCACGATCGCGCACCTTGGCGACATAACGGTCGGTGTGCTCGTTGGGAATGGGAACAGCCAGCCGCTCAGAGAGTTCGGCCACGGTCTCGTAGATCGGAGCGGCATGGGCGAACTCGGGAAAGACCACGAGCTTGACATCAAAAAACGGCTCGTAGCCGACCACGGCCCGGTCGATCATCTCCAGTAACCTGGTGACCCGACCGGGGATCTCCTGGCGGTCGAGCGGGCATGGGAAATCTGTCTGGCAGGCGGCTGCGTAGTAACGTGAAACGTCGATCATGGCTTTCCCGGGGCGGCTGCGCTTCGGGCGGAGGAAGTCGATCGTCGCCAAAGAGTGCTGGATTCGAGCAAACAGTATCTTGGGAGAGCAGCGTTGCGGAGCCGCTTTCACTGCTGATTCGAGGCGTGAAGAAAAGCCGACAGGGCGATATCCGGCTTGCGTTTGGGATCGTTGAGACGGAGGAAGACATCGGCCGCGCGGGCGGTACGCCCCGAAAGATACCACTCGGCTCCCAGAACGAGCCACGCATCCCGATCTTCTGGATGCATTTGAAGGTGCGATTCGATGCGTGCAAGATGGCGGGCGAACTCTCCCGGTTCGCCATACACCGATTGAATGTCGGACGCGGTGGTGATCCACCCCGGCTGAGCGGTCTCGGCTTCCCGCAACCGCCGGGCGGCCTCGGCATACTGCTCGCGAACGATTGCAACTTGTGCCAGTCCCACCAGCGGAGCAGCGGCGCTCGGGTCGCTTCGCGTCGCCTGAAGATAACGCTCTTCGGCTTTCTTGATGTTATTGCCCCGAAAGAGACGTTCGCCCATCAGCACGAGCTGACTTGACCGTGCTGTGTCCTTGGGCTTGAGTTTCTGCGCAGGGTTGTCGACCGGGCGATTCTGATTGGCCGGGCCTATCAATCCAGCCGGGGGCGGCGGTGCGATTGGCCCTCCGTCAACCGCCAATGGCGGCCCCATCATGGGACCGAAACCACCTGGTCCCATGGCCATCATGGGAGGCACGAAAGTGACCGGCCCACCCGGCAGTCCGATCGTATAGTAGGGTAGCCAGTAACCCAGCCCCCAGCCTCCGAACCCCCATCCACCGACACCGGCACCGATACCGATACCGATACCGCCGCCGCCCATCCCCGCCCCGTAGGACCGGCCGGACATATGATGAGCGAGCGACATGCCGCCGTGATGACCCGCGTGCTGAGCCATCGCGAACGGCGCAGTCAACACGGTGGCCAGAACCACGCCAGAAATCAGTAGATCTCGCACCTTCACCAAGCCAAGCTCCTTCTCGACGGTGACCCGGCCCTGAACTTCACCAGATTCATTATGAAGCAGTCTGACACGGACGTAAATGGGGCCAGTTAGAGATTGGCGAAACGAAAGTTCAAGGTTGGCGCACCGGTACGGCGGCGGGCCGGGGCCGAGCGCCGGCAGACGGCGGGCGGCGGCTGATTCCCTGGAGCGAGAGGTCGGCACCCACATCGAGCTGCGCGCGGGTCAGGTGATAGGTCGGATCGAGGATCAGGTCCGAGGGCTCGACCCGACCGGGCTTGAGCCGCTCCCAGAGCCGGACGCTCGGCAGGTTGGATACCGAGTGGGGTCCAGTGATCTCGGACAGATGATTGCCTCCCCAGAAGTTCACCCATTGAAAGACGACATCCCGGGAACGGTTGGAAACCGGCTCATCGGCCGCCGCTGTGAAGCAGTCGACCTCGACGGCGTCGCCATTGCCTTGCCAGAAGAGAGTGCCATGCGCCATTGCCTGCTCGTCGGCTCGTAACAACACAGTGGAAACACGACGCTCGTAGCTGCCGAGGAAGGCGCAGTTGGTCGATGTCACCAGCAAGGGACGATCCGGTCCCGGTTCGCGTCCCGGCCAGGGTCCAAGCCGGAGGATGTTTGCCTCCGACGCAATCGTGCAATGGTCGAGCACCAGGTCGGCGTCGAACCGGGCGCGGGCGACCAGGGCGGGTCGTGCATCGATGGCGTCGGTACCCGCCGCCAATGCCGACTGGCCGACGGCGATCAAGCCACGTCCGATCGTAGCCTTGAGCACGCTCCCCCCCGAGATCAGAGTGCTCTCCTGGATGAGGCAAATCGGTCGGTCGGGCTCCACCTTGAAAAGTCCATGGTGCGAGGACGTCGGCCGCGGGCGGGTGCTCGCGGCGGAAAATGTCACAAGCTGGGCGGTATGTACCTCAGCCCCCGCGGGTGATGAGAACTGGCATCCTTGCAAAATCAGATCGCCATCCTCGACATGCACCAGGGAATCCACTGCCGCGCTCTCATCGGCTCGAAGCCGGACGTGCGAAAGGAGCAAGGCTCCGCCATGCAGCTCGAACAGGGCATGTCCGTGGCTCTCGGCTCCCGCTTGCCAGGACGCCCATTCCGACTTCTGGTTGGGAGGAGGCTCGACACGAATTTCCAGGACCATCCCGTCGTGGAGCCGGACGGGCGAGGTTCGTCGGGGGCCCGAGCCACGTACCGAGACCCGGGCGTGTCTGACCTCGTCGGTCAGTTTGTCGCGCAGGAATGCGCCAGGTCGCCTTGCCACTGTGCCCAGTCCACGTCGAAAGGAAGGTCGAGCAGCCTGGCCTGGTCGGGTCCGACGACATTCTGACCGGTTTTCGGGGAACCGGGCACCGCCCCCGGCTCATCGATCCGTGTTCTTAGAATGGTTCCGCGCAATGGAGCCCTCAGGAGTGGGCTAGACGTTACCGGTCG
The DNA here is from genome assembly GCA_963797295.1 of uncultured Planctomycetaceae bacterium. Lineage (GTDB taxonomy): Bacteria > Planctomycetota > Planctomycetia > Isosphaerales > Isosphaeraceae > Aquisphaera. Next base: position 215,698 of record CAWCPP010000038.1, on the reverse strand, counting down.
AGGGACCGGCACCGGGACCACGGGCGGCTCGAACGCCCAGAGCGTCTTGCTTCCGAGGTAGGGCCGGGGTACGGCGGCTCGGAGGAGGGCCTGCTCGCGACCGGGAAGGAACGGAGCAAGGTCGGCCGGAATGGCATCTGCCAGATGCCGGGGCTGGGGCCATGCCGACAGAATTTCACGGCTGTTCTGGTCGGTTCCGTTCCACGTGGAACGGAATGACGCGAGACTCGGCACGCGCAGGGTTTGCTCTGCGCCGCTGGCATAGTACCCCATCCAACCGCAGAACAGATTCTGCTGACCCATCCAGTCCACGCGGTCGCGCGGACTTCCGGCCGAGCTTTCCGAGAACACGACGCTGGCGATTCCTGCCCCCTGGAACCTGCCGAACACCGAATCAAATGCCCGTATCACGAAGGGGTTTGGCTTCCGCTGCGCATCGCCGCCGGCTGCCTGCTTCAGCTCGAAACCGGGTCCCCGACTGGCGAGAACTCCGCCAACGACCGAGAATCGCTGCTCGCCTCTCTGTTCCGGGTCGAGAGCGCGGACGAGAGCTCCCTGGCTTCCCAGAAAGATCGTCTCCCGGACCGCCACATCAACCGATCCCTTCCCCAGGTCGAAGCCCGAGGAGACCGTACCGCGAATCAGGGTTTTCTCGAAGCGGATCCGACTTGCCCGCGTCGAGGTACCTTCGGCGCGGACCAGCGTGAACGGCTGGTTTGCCGGATTGACCAGCGTGATGGTGCAATTGCGTACGGTAAGACTCGCACCGGTGCAGGAGAAGAACGAGGTCTGCGCGGCGATCAAGTCCCGCACGTTGACGATCAAGTCGAGGGAGTCGAGAACCAGGCTTTTTCCTTCCTGCAGGACAATCACGCCAGGCAACGACCAGACTGCCTCAAGATTGGCTCGGTCGATCCGGATGATTGGATGGAAGCCGGGCCGCGCCCGAACGAGCCGGGTCTCGCCGGGGATACGGAAGTCGTTGATCGTGAATGGTCCCTCGTCGGCGATCTCGACCGTTCCCTTGGTCTCGTTGAGAGCCTGACGGAGCGAGGGCAAGAGTGTTGGCTCACGGGAAGCAGCGATGCGCCGGACCTGGATCAACGGACCCTCAACCCGCGTCGGAACTGGAGCGAGGGCCCATTCCGGAAGAAACCCTCTCAGAGTCTCCTCAGTATAGGGGGCCGGAACCGCCGTCGGCGGATCGACGTCGACGGGCTCAACCTCCATAGCGACCGGCTGCTCCACCGGCTTTACCGCGACCGGTGCGATGGAACGGACCGGCTCTTTGGGCGGTGTGACCGGCACCGGCACGGATACCGATCGAGGCGTCTGGTCGGGCGGCACGATGGCTGGTTCAACGACTTCGCTTTCCGGCTCATTCGCAATGACCGGAGGAGTGGGCAGGGCTGCCGGAGATGACCGGACGACCCGGTCGATCAGGATCACCATGAAAATGAACGAGACGCCGATAGCGACGCACAAGGTGATCCAGGCAGTCGCTGAAAGTGACGGATGGCGCGTACCACCCGCGGCGATGACCTCCGGCGAGCCAGCACGCGAGGCATTGGCCTGCATCGCTCCCAGCCGGGGCAAGACGCTCGCAGGCGATTCGATGCCAGGAGCGCGTGAATTCGTGCTGGCGGAATCGTCATGAACCAGATCGTCCGGTAGGCTCGCAAGCGAGATCTCGGGGATCGATGAAGGGGGGCGGGACGCCGACCCGTTTTGAAGAATGCCGTGGCCCAGTCGGATCGCGGGGACATCGGACACGACGGGATCCGGCAACGCCAGCGGCACGAGCGCCACTCCGGCAGCCTCCCCATCATCACGTATCCTGACCTTGTCCAGAGCCTCGATCAGCTCATCGAACGACGCAAATCGTTCGTCCGTGCGCTTCGCCATCATCCGAAGCATGATCTGCGAGAGGGCCTCGGGCACGTCGGGACGCAGGTCGCGAACGTCGGGCGGCGGCGCCTTGGCATGCCGGGTCAGCTTGTCGGTGATGTCTCCCCCGGGATAGGGCGGTATGCCGGTGAGCAAGTAATAGAACGTGCATCCCAGCGAGTAGAGATCGCTCTGCGAACTGGATGCCCGGCTGTCGCGCGCCTGTTCCGGCGCCATGTAGTCAACCGTGCCAACCGTCGTTCCCTCACGGGTGACGCGTTCATCCTCGAATTCCGTATGCAAGGCCAGGCCGAGATCGGTGATCTTGATCGCGCCGTGCTTGCTGCGAAGGATGTTGGAGGGCTTGATGTCGCGGTGGATCAGGCCTCTTGCTGCCGCGTATCGCAGGCCCTCAGCCACCTGCCGGATCACGTGGAGTGCCTCGGAAGGGCTGAGAGGGCCCCGCATCTGCACGTACTCGTGCAGATCGCACCCATCCACATACTCGAGAACCAGGTAGTGGCGACCCTGATCAACGCCTCGATCAAAGATCGACACGATGTTGGGATGCTCGAGAGCTTCGGCAGTTCTGGCCTCTCGCAGAAACCGCTGGAGTACGATCGGATTCTTGGCCATCCGCGTGGGCAATACCTTGAGCGCAACCTCATTGCCCGTATCGGTATGAACGGCCCGGTACACCGAGCTCATACCGCCCGCTCCAAGGGGGTGCATGACGCGATAGCTGCCGTATTGCAGTTCGCTGATTTCTGGTTTTGTCGGCTCGGCTTCCTGCATGGGCGCATCCAAATGAACTCAGGACCGACTGCAAGAATGGCTGATCATTGCTTGCCAACTCAGAGGTCTTGCGGTTCTCTTCCCTACGAATTGAACCCGGGATTTGATCTCGAGGTTGCGAAGGCTCGCTCCGGAAGCGGTCTTGGAGGAGACCTTTCACCTGGCAAGTCTGGGCCCTGGAAGGGCGTCACAATTCTGGGAAACAAGGTGAAGACGACCGGAGCTCGAGAGAATTAGAGACAGCGCGGGGATCGAGAGATCGCGCTACGTGTACCACAATAGTACGCCATCGTCCCGCGCTTGGGACAGATTGGGTTCCCTGTCAACGCGCGGATCCTGAAGACGAGGGGGACGGACTGCTCAAAGACTGCGAAGGTTGAGGCCGCCATCGACATGGAGGACCTCGCCGGTTGAGAACGGAAAGGCACCCGAAGCAAGGGCTGCAACGGCTTTACCAACATCCTCCGGCTGTCCCCAGCGCCGGATGGGAGAGAGCCCGTCATTGATCCTTTTATCATATCCCGCATGCACCGGGCGGGTCATGTCGGTGTCGATCACACCGGGACGGATCTCGTAAACGCGGATGCCGTGCTGGGCCAAGCGGACGGCAAAGAGCTGCGCCACCATGCTCAGTCCCGCCTTGGCCACGCAATACTCGCCACGATTCACGCTGGCAAAGGTACTGGAGATTGAGGTGATAAAGACGATCTGCGGTTCGGTCACGATCCCTGCCGCCAGCAGCTTGATCATCGACAAGGCAACCGCCTGGGTCAGGAAAAACGGCCCCTTGAGGTTGGTGGACAGAACGCGGTCCCAGCTCTCGGTCGTCGTTTCCAGGAGATCGAAGCGAGCTTCGGGGGCGACGCCGGCATTGTTCACCCACAGGTCGACCCGGCCGAAACTCTCGAAAACATGATCGACCAGCAGGCGGCCCTGATGAAGATTGGCGACGTCGGCCTGGAATTCAACCGCTCGGGGAGCGCCCAAGGCCTGGGCCATCTGGCAACACTCACGGGCGGCGGCGGCATCCGATCGATAATTCACGACCACCGAGAATCCCGAACCAGCCAGCTCGCGGACGATCCCGCGGCCGATTCCGCGACTTCCGCCAGTGACCACGGCAACGCGGTTGGGTGCGTCATGCGGCACATCGTAAGTCGTGGGCACAGCAGCTCCTCCGAGGCTTGAAGCTCTGGCTGGAATGAGGAGCAGGTGATCCGCCAAGCGGAAAATACGCAGTATGGATTCGCGGCAGCGGGGACGCGCCACAACCCGGAATCGCCGCAAACACGAAGGCCCAGCCGCCGGCTAGCCAGCGACCAGGGCCGACCTTTCGATTGACAGCATACCGTTTCATCAACGAAAATCACAATGTCTTCAGATTGCGCTCGTAGCTCAGGCGGATAGAGCGGCGGTTTCCTAAACCGCAGGTCGCAGGTTCAAGTCCTGCCGGGCGCAGTCGAGGTCCTGCGAGATCTGGGGAGTCCGGCCCGCCAACCTGACCTTCACGCCGGACGATGCGCCCGTAGCTCAGGCGGATAGAGCAACGGTTTTCTAAACCGTCGGTCGCAGGTTCGAGTCCTGCCGGGCGTAGTGACCAGTTTTCCGGGTCGTTGCGATAGTCTTCGGGTGTTTTATGCTCGCGGCAAATTTTCTTCCTCGCACGAGCCCGACCGGCGGAGTAAGTTATAGAGTACAAGAAGTTTGCATGCGATGGGCGGCATGAGGGGAAAGAACGAGAGCAGGGGCCTGGGTCGGCCTTCATGGTGTTTCACGTGAAACCGTTCCCGCAAGTCAACTTTGGTCCGGTCTGTGCAGCGGATTGCCTTGGTCGTGCAGCTCGACTCCCGAGTCATGCCAGGGCAGCCTTCATTGGATCCGTGCGATGGCAGAAGAGCGGTTAACTCAGATACCCACCAACTGGACAACAATCAGTAGCGCCCACACCCCCGGCCCCGAAAGCCAGAAAGCGATGAACGATCTGGTGGGGCGCTATCATGACGCGGTCACGCGATATATTCACCTGAAAGTCAGAGACAGACACCTCGCCGATGAGGTCTTGCAGGAATTCTGGACCAAGCTGCTCACGGGCAAGCTGGCTGGTGCCGACAAGGACAAGGGCCGGTTCCGCGACTACCTGCGTACCGTCTTGCACAGGCTCATCATTGACCATTTTCGCAGCCGCAAGCTCCAGCCGCTGCCTCCCGGCGATCTGCTTGACTCTTCCTCTCCAGACGAGGATTTTGACCGGGTGTGGCGCGATGCCGTGCTCAACCGTGTCTGGTCCCGGCTTGAAACCTACCAGGCTGCGACGCCCAAGAATCGCTACGCGAGCGTCTTGCAACTGCGTCGGGACTTTCCGAAAGCCTCGATCGAGGAAATCGCCGAACGGCTCAAGGAAACGACCGGCTCGGCGATGTCACCGGAAGCCTTTCGCAAGAACCTCCAGAGAGCGCGGGCCAAGTTTATCGACTTGCTCATTCTCGAGTTGAGAGAAACCATCCACCCGACGAGCAATGAGGTCGTCGAGGCCGAGATCTATGACCTGGGCCTGGGCTATCTCTATCGCCGCTACACGACCATCGCTGATCGATGAAAGCCTGGTGCCGCAAAAGCTTAGGTATTCCAAGAAGCACTGGAACCGAGCTTTTCGCGTGCCTCGTCCACACACAAAAAGCATCAGTGGACGACAAAAAAACACCGGTCCCCTTGACCGCCCTATTTCATCTTGTACATTTTAACGGACGGAACGTGCGCAGAGCTATCGGTAAGCCGAACGCATGCAGCCATGACTTAAGAACACGTTGAGGTTCATTTCTCCGGTGGTTCGCGCCTTGCGCGACGAGCATCAGAGAGGAGCGGCGATGCTGGTTCTCTCCCGAAAGAAGAACGAAAGCATCATCATCAACGACAACATCACGGTGACCGTGATCGAGATCCGGGGTGACAAGGTTCGTCTAGGCATCGAGGCCCCCAAGGATGTCACAGTCCATCGCCGCGAGGTCTACGAAGCCATTCAGAACCAGGCCCGCTCTCACGACTCGGGAACCAAGGTCCCGGCACCTGATGTTTGACGTTGAAGTTGCTTTTCATTGCTGAACAGTCGTTTCGTGGTGCATCGGTCGGGTCGATTGTGATTCGATCGCGTACATTTGATCGCCCGGTCAGGGGACGGTCGAGGCGTTGATGACTCCGACGTCGGGGTACGTCTTTTTGAGCAGCCGGACGAACTCCCGCATCCATGGGCCGTTGTCGGGCCAGCCACGAACACTTACCAGATTTTCGTCGACGATCACGTCTCGGTTGACAAACTCGCAACCCGCGCCGCGAATATCGGGCTCGAGCTCCGGATAGCCGGTGAGCGTTCTCCCTTTTGCCAGACCCGTGGCCAGAATTAGCAAGGGCCCATGGCAATTCGCCGCGATCGGCTTTCCACTCTCCAGGAAGTGGCGGACTGCTGAAACAGCCTTGGGACGGTTTCGCAGGTATTCCGGAGCACGGCCTCCAGGAAGCACAAGGCCGTGATATTCTTCCGGCTTGATGTCCTCCAGGCCGAGATCCGCTTCCACGCGATAACCGGGTTTCTCCGTGTAGGTGTCGAAACCCGGCTCGAAGTCGTGCACAACGGATAAGAAGGCTCGCTTTTGAGGAGCAGCGATTTGCACGATCCAGCCTTCTTCCTCCAGGCGATACTTCGCGTAGTAAATCTCTTGAGCTTCGCCAGCATCTCCAGTGAGCAAGAGAATTTTCAGCATGGACGAGCACCCCGCGGCGACGATCGCTCGAGTACACACTTCACCTATGGAATGCGTTTTCGCAATACCTTAACGCCTTCGCCACCGGGTTTCAACAGGCTGGCGTTTTTGCCTGCGAGATGACTGTCCGGCTGCTGTGAGGGCACGACCGATCCCTTGACCGGACCTGTTCCCTGTGATTACATTAATCTCTGTTCGTGGCGCAAGGCCCCGTCGTCTAGCCTGGTTCAGGACACATGCCTTTCACGCATGCAACACGGGTTCGAATCCCGTCGGGGTCATACACGAACCGCATGCTTGCAGCTTGTCCCTCGTTGAACATTTCCGGATGAGAGAACGCGACGCTACGCCGGTCCAGAAACATCCCGTCGATAGGTAGCGTCCATCCTTTTCAGTAACCCTGCGGAAGCGGACTCCCAGCCTCAAGTCGGTCCGGGTTCGGCACCCAGCGCATGCAGGTGCGTAGTCACGCAGCCGGCGAGAATTGGAACGTTGTACCCGCCCTCGAGCACGCTCACGATGCGCCCCGCGCATGGGTTTCGGCCACTTCGACGATGTCCTTGGTGATCGCTTCGAAGTCTTCCGTTTCAAGGCCAAGGTCGCCCACCGGGTCTTCGGCATGGGCATCGAAGCCGGCGCTTACGAGTACGAGCTCGGGCTTGATCACCTCGGCCAGAGAATGGAGTCCAGCGCGAAACAACGCGCGGTATTCGGCTTGTGGAGTGCCGTGGGGAAGGGGGATGTTCTTGACATGGCCAAGACCAGGTCCGGTCCCTGTCTCGTCTTTCGCGCCGGTTCCAGGATAGAACGGAAACCGGTGAATTGAAAGAAACCCGACACGCCCGCTATTGTAGAAAACCTCCTGCGTGCCGTTGCCGTGATGGACATCGAAATCGACGATCAGGATTCGATTCAGATGAAACTTCTCGATGGCCTCGAACGCGGCGAGCGCGACGTTGGCGAAGATGCAAAACCCCATGCCGTCGCCACGCAGCGCATGGTGTCCCGGGGGACGCACCAGGCAGAGCGCTCGCCGATTGGGGCCGCTCATCACGTCGGAAACCGCCGTGATGGAGGCACCGGCCGCCAGTCGAGCCGCGACCATCGTATGTGGGTAAACCCAGGTATCGGGATCGAGTGATCCACCACCCCGTGCCTCGAGCGCTTCAAGCTGGCGGATATAAACGGGTTCGTGCACCCGCAAAAGCTCTTCATTGGTGGCTTCTCGCACCTGTCCCCAGGGACATGTCTCGCTGTAGCCGGTTCGCTCCAGGTGGCGCAGAATTGCCGTCAGCCGCTCGGGCCGCTCGGGATGCCGACCCGGGACGTGATGCTCGATCATCCGCCGATCCGTGTACAGCGTGACGGCCATGGCTACTCCTGCTTGCCTCGCGGTGGCTGGGATGATGGGTCCTGGTGCTTGGGAACTTGAATCATAACAGAATCCGCGGTCCGCCGGGCAAGCCCGGTAATCCCGCGGTCCATGAGGTTTTCCGCCCCTTGAATTCCCACGATTCCATGGCGTTTCACGTGAAACAGCGTGGATTCAAACAGCCGCCCGACCGCGATCGTTTGCCCGCACCTGACGGCTCCTGTAGAATCACCGGACATGACTCCAGCACCCAGAAGTCCGGCCGATCAGAATCTCGTCGCGCGAGGTTTTCATCGTCGGCTTGATCACCCTGGCGGGTGCCGTCCTGAGAATCTGGAATCTGCCGCGGTTGGGACTCTCGCATTTCGACGAAGGCATCTACGCACTCGCCGGCCTCTGGTCTGTTTCTCCCGGGAATCTGGCAAGTCTGGACCGGTCGCTGATTCCTTATGCACCGCCTGGATACCCGATCCTGGTAGGCCTTGGCTATCTCGGACTGGGAGTCAGCGACCTCGCGCCATTACTCGTCTCCATACTGGCCGGGACACTGACAATTCCCGTAACGGCCTGGCTCGCGCGCCGGACTTGCGGGGCAGGGGCCGGTGCGGCCGCGGCCTGCCTGCTGGCATTTTCCGGCTACCACGTCGCCTTTTCCAGGCTAGCCCTCACGGATGCCTCGCTCTTGCTTTGCTGGGTCCTCGGCCTGGTCTGTGCCCAGAGATTCCTGGAACGCCCACGAGTCTCAACCGCGATTGCCCTGGGGTTGAGCGTGGGCCTCGCGCAGTGGTTCAAGTACAACGGCTGGCTGCTTGGAGCCTTCGTTGCGCTGGCGGCGGGTCTGGGAATACTCGTCGATCCGAGCCAGCGCGAAGCCCGTAAGATTTTGGCCACCTGGGGCTACGGCGCAGTAGCGGCAATCATCACCGCCTCGGTCTACTGGCCCTGGTTCGCCTACGTGGATTCCCACGGTGGTTACTCCGGCTTGATGCGACATCACCAGAGCTACGTGGGAGGCTTCGATTCGTGGCTGCCTCATATCCGGATCCAGCTCGACCAGGTCGCCGCGCTGTCGGGTGGGCCGGTCTGGAACGCGATGGAATACCTGGCCGCGGTTCTCGCCTGTGAGCTCGTTCTGCTTGGCCAGCCGAGAACGAATCGCCTCCGGATGCTCGTCGTGATGGCCGTCCTGGGGCTCGTCGTCTGCGTTTTTCCAGCTTTCTATGGTCTGCTCGGTGCCGGCTGGGCTTTCGATCACGGTCGTGGGCGTGGTCCCGCGCGGCGGCTGCTGGCAGCGGCCTGGCTCGGATTGATGATCTTGACCCCCTTTTATCATCCCTACGCACGGCTCTGGTTGCCGCTCCATTTCCTGGGCTGGATCATGGCTGCGAACATCATACGGCAGGGATCTCAAGTCACCCAGCAGAGCCCGGTCAAGACTCCTTCTGCTCAGGGGACTGTCGGTTCATTCAAACTCTTACGCGGTATGCTGATCGCCTCCTTGGCCGTTTTCCTGGCCTTTGTGGTGCTGGGTTCAAGCGGTTTTCACTCGCCGACGATGGGTCCAGGCTCCTTGCCTGGGCCGCTGGCACCCTCCGACTCCCTGAGGAGTGCGGTCCGCAAAGCTCTTGCCGACCTGCCGGCCGGTACTCCGGCCTTGCGCCTACTGGCTCGGCCTCCGGTCACCTTCTACCTTGCCGGCCGGGTCGCGGTTCAGGTAGAACCCGACCTGGCTCATCTGCTCGTTCCTGGAGCCAACCCCATCTGGGCCCTGGTCGATCTTGCCCAGTTGCGTCAAGAAGGAGACTTGAAAGCCGCGACCTCGGCAATTGTTGGCCGCTGGGAGATCGTTCGCGAATACCCTTCACAACCAAGTCTGCCGGCTCTACTCGACATGGACCCCGCCGCTGCCCGAGCCGGCACGTCGGAATCGATGCAAGCCCCACTCTGGCTGCTTCGCCCCAGAACCGCCCAAGGACCCGCGCGATGAGCTCCAACCCGCACCATCCGGTTTCTCTCTGGCCCGATCGACGAGCCCTCGGGCCGATCACCGACCTGTACCAGCTCACGATGATGGCCGGTTATCTTGCCTCGGGGATGGCTGAGAAGCGGGCCACTTTCGAGCTTTTTATCCGGAGGATGCCGCCCGATCGCGCGTACCTGGTCTTCGCCGGGCTCGAACAGGCGGTCGGAGATCTTCTGGATCTGGCGTTCTCTGCCGAGCAAATCGAAGGAATTCGCCGCTTTCCCGCGTTCGCGCACACAGACCCGGCCTTCTTCAAGATGCTCGGCTCGCTCCGTTTTGAAGGCGATCTCTGGGCCGTTCCCGAAGGCACGCTCATCTTCCCGGGTGAATCGCTGTTACGGGTTACCGCCCCTCTGCCACAGGCCCAATGGGTCGAGACGTTCTTGCTCACATCGCTATCCTATCCGACGCTCGTGGCTTCCAAAGCGGCCCGGTCGGTCACGGTGGCAGGGGGACGCACTCTCATCGATTTTGGGGCCAGACGCGGCCACGGGCCGCACACCGGTCTGCTCGCAGCGCGGGCCGCCTACATCGCAGGCTTCGACGGAACCAGCCACGTCGAGGCGGCCCGGTTGCTGCAGATTCCCGCATCAGGGACGATGGCTCACTCGTGGGTCCAGTCGTTCGATTCCGAAGAGGAAGCTTTCCAGGCTTACGCGCGGGCTTTCCCCGGCTCGACCACGCTGCTCATCGACACCTATGACACGCTCGAGGGGGCACGCCGAGCCGCGGCCATCGATCCTCCCGTCCAGGCGGTACGGATTGACAGCGGCGACCTGGAGACCCTCAGCCGCAAGGTGCGGAAGATTCTGAATGACTGCGATCGCGAGTCCGTCAAGATCATGGTCTCCGGCGACCTCGACGAGCACCAGATCGCCCGCTTGCTGCTTGCCTCCGCACCAATCGATGGCTTCGGTGTCGGTACGGAACTGATCACCTCGCGCGACGCCCCCGCACTATCGATGGTGTACAAGCTCGTCGAGATTGATGGCGAGGGCAAGATCAAGCTCAGCCCCGGCAAGAAGACATACCCGATGGCCAAGCAAGTCGATCGCCGCCGCGATCGCCACGGGAAGTTCTGCGGCGACGTCGTCATGCGATTTGATGAGACGGCCCAGGGCGAACCGCTGCTAGTCCCCATCGTCAATTCTGGCCGGCTCGTCCGCGAATTACCCACACTGGCCGCCATCCGAACCCGGTGCGCTGATCAGCTCAGCGCACTCCCCGAGGACCTCAAGCAACTCGAGGCCAGGCCGCATTATCCGATCACTTACAGCGATCTCCTGGAAGCCGATGCCCACCGGCTCATGGAGCAGGGGGTGTGAGCCCAAATGACAGGGAGTGGAGGCAGGCAGGTGCCGGAGGCATGGAGGCTGAACTTGTTCTTTACACTCTTCCAGGTAATCCCTACGATCCGCCATGTTCGGCGGTCGTCTTGTCGTTCGGCACCCAAGACTTGCCGAGGAGAATGACTTTACTTACCACGCCGTAACGATTTCTGGACGGACCGCGGAGAGAGGAATCGGGATGGCCAGGATCATCAGCGTTGCCAACCAGAAGGGTGGCGTGGGGAAAACCACTTCGGCGATCAACATCGCGGCCGGGCTGGCGAAGTCCGGGCGATCGGCGCTGGTCGTTGATATCGACCCCCAGTGCAATGCCACCAGTGGCCTGGGTATCGAGCCAGCCCAGCGACATCCGTTACTTGCCGGCAAGCCGCTGGCCGAGAGTGTTGTCGAAACGTCGCAACCGCGACTTTTTGTATTGCCCGGATCGCAAAGCCTTGCCGATGCGGACGCGCTTTCTGCCTCAAACCGCCAGCGAGCGGCAACCCTGCGGCAGCAACTTGCCGGGGAGCTGAGCCATTTTGGCTATGTCTTTCTGGATTGTCCCCCGTCGATCGGTCAGCTCACGCGTGCAGCGCTCGGGGCCTCGAGCGCAATCTACATTCCGATCCAGTGCGAGTACTTCGCGATGGAAGGGCTTTCCCAGATCATAGAGCTTGCCAGACAGACCAAGGCAAAAGAAAACCATCGTTTGGAAATTGGGGGCATCGTCCTGACGATGTACGATCCGAGCCTGGAGTTGGCTAACGAAGTTGCCAGCGAGGTCCGACAGTATTTCGATGATACGGTCTTCGAAACACTGATCCCGCGTGATGTCAGCATCAGCGAGGCCCCAAGCCACGGGCTGAGCGTGCTGGACTACGCGCCCGGGGCTCGCGGCGCCGGGCTTACACGGAGCTCGTCATGGAGGTCATCGATCGTGAATAAGCGACGCTTGGGACGCGGATTGGAAGCCCTGCTGGGACGTGAAGAGGGGGGGTTCGAGCCCGGCTCGCTCGAGGGCTCCGAACTGCTCCACGTCGCCGTCGACCAGATCGATCCCAACCCTTATCAGCCGCGCCGTCATTTCCCGGCGGCCGAGATCGCCTCGCTGGCGGATTCACTGCGGCAGCATGGCATGCTTCAGCCAATCCTGGTGCGTGCAATCGGCGAGCGTTTCCAGCTCATTGCCGGCGAGCGCAGGCTTCGCGCCAGCATTGAAGCCCAGCTCCACGAAATTCCCGCCCGCGTGATGGAACTGGACGACCAGCGTGTCTTCGAGCTGGCGATGGTCGAGAACTTGCAGCGGGAGGACCTCAATGCCGTCGATAAGGCCACGGCGTTTCGCGAGTACCTCGGCCGCTACGGCGGAACGCAGGAAGAACTCGCGGCGCGATTGGGCCTGGACCGCTCGACGCTCTCCAACTTGATCCGGTTGCTGGACCTGCCCGAAGAGGTGCTCTGCGCTGTCCGGGACAGCGAGATCAGCCCGGGGCATGCTCGCGCCCTGCTCGGTCTGCCCGACGCGGACAGTCAGCGAGCTGCTTGCCGGCGAATCATCAACGAGAGCCTGTCGGTCCGTCAAACCGAGGCTCTCGTGGCCACCGGCATCCCGACCGCCGCCCGTCCTCGAATCCGGCGTGATGCGGCTCACTCCGCCGAACCCAAAGCACCCCACCTCGTCGAGCTCGAACAGCATCTGCACCAGCGGCTCGGCACCACCGTACTGATCCGGACCAAGACGCCAGAGAAAGGGCAAATCATCATCGACTATAACAGTCAGGAAGAGTTTGACCGGGTGACTTCACTGATTCGCTAGCCCGCAGGCTGATTCCCGTTCTTGATGAATCGTTCAACGCCGCTCAGCCAATCCAGCAATATAGACACGTCGGTTTGACCGGGGACGCACATCTTTGTGCTCCCCGGTACCCGTCTCACCATGACCGGCACTCTCCAGTTCCATGCTCGCGATTGCGAAGCGAACTTCCCGTTTTCAAGCCACTGAGTGCGACTCGGAGAACCCGGGTGCTCGTAAGTGGTTCACGGTAAATCAGCCCGGCGAACCTCACTCGTGTCATAAGTTCTTGCTTCACTGTGAATAAGCACTCAAACTGGGAAAGTGTTTTCGCCTTGGTACCTGGCTTGCTTTAGCCAACTCTTTGCGAAACACACAATTCTTGAGAAACTCATTCAATGCGGCGAGAGCCAAAATGAATACAGCGACTGAGTGCTTCATTGTGTGTATGTAAGGCGAGGCGGGCGTACGTGATGCAGCGGCGTCCGGGCCAGCAAATGACTCGACAACCCGTAAAGCGAGGTGTCGCAAGATGCGTCCACTACCGCACGAAGGACCTGCGGAGGAAGGACTTAGTTGCTCATTGCTACGGCTCGTTCATAGTGATCAGCAACTCCGTCAGTTGCGCGAGGAACTGAGCGGCTACACCCACCGTTGCCGGAACTTGCTTAACGGCATGAAAATGGGTTTTTACTTTGTCCGACGAGGGGCCGAACAACCGTTGCCCGAATGGTGGGACGGTTTGGAACGGAATTACCGAGGAATTGAAGAATTGCTTGACCAGTTGCAGATGATTTACCGGCCAATCACGCTGAGCTTGGTTCGCAGCAAGATGGGATGCCTGATTCAGGACCGGCAACGGATCTGGAGCGACTGGTTTGGAAGCGGTTGTGGTACTTTAGACATTGCGCGATCGCCTTTGGAAGAGTCGGCCGGTGAGTTCGACCCGATGTGTCTGACAATGGGTTTTGATGCCTTGGCCCGATGGCGTGCCGCGGCACTCTCGCCCGGCCAGTCCGCCCAGCTATCCTGGGGCACGCGGGATGGGCAATTTGAGGTAAGCTGGATCGAACATGCGGGAAAAGTCACCACGGTAGATCGACCGCAAACGTCCTCGGTTGCGGGTTCTTCATCGCCTTGGTCAGCCCGCCAACCGCTTGCCCTCCCGCTCTTGGCACGCGTGATGACTGCACATCGTGGCACCATGGAATGGGGCATGGAACCGCAGTTTCATACGCGTCTCCGTTGGCCTTTGAACTTGTCGGAGCAGCTCAATAAAGTCCCAGTTTGACGGTGTTGCGCATCGTCCAAGAATGCGCGATCGTCGCCTTGGCGGATGGGCGACTGGCCCATCAGGTGATTGCTCGTGGCGTTGTACCCGCCCTTGACCGGCATGCCCAGGTCCGCTTACCATGCGAATGAGAGAGGTCGCGGGGTGTAGCGCAGCCTGGTTAGCGCGCCTGCCTTGGGAGCAGGAGGTCACCAGTTCGAATCTGGTCACCCCGACTCATACCAATTGCCTTGCACGGCCCGAGACGTGCGAGCAAATCGGTTTCCCGGCTGGGGCCGTAATCAAACCGGCACGCATCGTTTAACTATGGGGCAGGGCATCGGGCCGTGGCTAAAGAGCTGAATCCCGCCAAGGTTCGAGCAGCACGGGCCGCGGCAGATCTGGTCGAGTCGGGTATGGTCGTGGGGCTGGGAACCGGCTCGACGGCGACACTCATGGTCCAGCGCCTGGGTGAACGGCGTGAAAACGACGGCCTGAAATTCATTGGCGTCCCGACCAGTGTGGCCACCGCTGATCTTGCGCACGGTCTCAGGATCCCCCTCCTCGAACTCGACGAGATCAGCACGCTGGATATGAACATTGATGGGGCCGACGAGATCGATCCTCAGTTCCGAATGATCAAGGGCCGGGGCGGTGCATTGTTACGCGAGAAAATCGTAGCCTGTGTCGCCGCAAGGCGTGTGACGATCATCACGAGCGATAAGCGAGTGGACCGTCTAGGCGTCAATGCCCCTATCCCCATCGAGGTCAGCCGGGTGGGCCTGAAGCACACCGAGCGCAGGCTGCAACGACTGGGCGCCACAACCAAGATTCGGCCACTACCGAGCGGATCGCCCTATCTTACCGACGGCGGCAACGCGATCATCGACTGTCACTTTGCCGAGATCGGCGAACCGGAAGAGCTTGACTCTCGCCTTCAGTCGGTGGTCGGTGTGTTTGAAACTGGCCTCTTTCTGGGTCTCTGCGACCTGGTTGTGATCGGCACAAACGAGGGCATCGAACAGATTGCCTCGCACGTACCCCGAAATTTCGGATGCGGTAGCGGGTGAATTCTCCTGTCAGCCAAGGTCGGTCTGGGAAATCTCAATGTCCCAGCCGCGCTTTCAGCTCGTCGAGGATTTCGGCGGTTTTTGAAGCCCCGAACCGATCGCAACCCAGTTCAACCACTGCAATGGCGCCGTCAAGTGTACGGACGCCGCCAGCAGCCTTGAGTTTGACATGAGGCGGCGCCGACTTCCGCATCAGGATCAGATCCTCGTGTGTGGCTCCTCCGGTGCCGTAGCCGGTCGAGGTCTTCACGTAATCGGCCTTCACCTCACCACAAATCTGACACAGCTTCACTTTCTGTTCATCGGTGAGATAACAGTTCTCGAAGATGACCTTGACGATCGCTCCACGATCGTGAGCGGTGCGGGTCACCGCGGCGATATCGCCCGCAACGGCATCCCATTTCCCACCGATGGCCTGGCCGATGTTGATGACCATATCGAGTTCGGTCGCGCCATCGTCCATCGCCTTCTGGGCTTCGAAAACCTTGACAGCCGTGGCGTGGCCACCATGGGGAAAGCCGATCGTCGTGCCAACCGCAACGTCCGATTCCTTCAGCAACCGCGCGGCCATCGGCACGGCATAGGGCTTGATGCACACGCTGGCAACACGGTATTGCGCCGCCAGCTTGCAGCCGTCTTCGAGTTCCTGGTCGGTCAGCGTCGGTCCCAGCAGTGAATGGTCAATACGACGGGCGATGCTATCGTAAGTCAGTACGAATCCCATGAGGTGGACTCTCCGATGAACAGGATCATCTTGGCCAGGCTTTTCGGTCGTCTCTATGATTCTGGCGTTTCCCGGTGCCGTCGGACAAGTGGGTGACGCAGGGGCCCCTCTTTGCCGCTCCGGAATCCAGCACATAATGCAGGGGAAGCGCTCTTCGCGATCCCTCAAGCTCCTCTCACGGAGGCCTAGCCGTGTCCGACTCTCGTCCCACCGTTGCCATCATCGGTGCCAGCAACGATCGCTCCAAGTATGGCAACAAGGCGGTTCGCGCCTTCCGCGATCAAGGATGGAAGGTCTTTCCGGTTCATCCAAGTCTGAGCGAAGTGGAAGGGATTCCCGCTTATCCTGACCTGAGCGCAATCCCCGTTGAGCAACTTGACCGGGTGAGCTTTTATGTTCCGCCTGCCATCGGCCTCAAGCTGATCGATACGTTGCGCGGAAGCCCATTGGCGAGGTCTGGCTCAACCCTGGTTCCGAATCGCCCGAACTTGTCGCCCGGGCCGAAGCTCTTGGCTTGAATGTGATCCAGGCGTGTACCATCCTGGACATCGGCCAGCAACCCTGGCGGTACTGAAACGTGAACGGTTCCCTGCGACGGACAGGTATAGAGTCACACCACGTCGCGCATATTTCCACCACATCGTCGGCACCGCACTATGATGGCTTTCTCCCCAGACCCCATAGAAATCCTTGCCGAACCCACGAGCTGGAAGGCGCTCACCATGCTTTGGAACCGATTGGCGCGGCATACCGCGATCATCCTGGGACTGGTGTTCTTCGCAGGGGTGGCGCGTCTCGCTGCTGGCGAACCAAACCGACACACCTTCGTCATTGGCGGGGACGACTTTCTGCTGGATGGCCAGCGGCTCCAGATCCGCTGCGGTGAGGTTCACGCCGCGCGGGTTCCCCGGGAATACTGGCGGCATCGGTTGCGGATGGTGAAAGCCATGGGGTTGAACACGGTCTGCGCCTACTTGTTCTGGAACCTCCATGAACCGCGGCCCGGAGAGTTCGTGTGGACCGGACAGGCCGATATGGCGGAGTTCTGCCGGACCGCTCAGGAGGAGGGACTGTGGGTCTTGCTCCGGCCCGGTCCTTATTCTTGCGCCGAGTGGGAGATGGGCGGCTTGCCGTGGTGGCTGCTCAAGAACGACCAGATCTCGCTCCGAACCCGCGATCCCCAGTTTTTGACGGCCGCAACGCACTACTTGAAAGAAGTCGGGCGCGTGCTGGGACCGTTGCAGGTGACGCGAGGCGGCTCGATCTTGATGGTGCAAGTGGAAAATGAATATGGCTTCTTCGGCAAGGACGGCGGATACATGGGAGCCTTGCGCCAGGCCCTCATCGAGGCTGGTTTCGAGGTTCCCCTGTTCGCCTGCAATCCGGTCGAGCATCTCGAGGATGCTCATCGGCCAGACCTCTTCCCGGTGGTCAATTTCGCGGCCGACCCGGCGCGCGGCTTCCGGGCGCTGCGTCAGATCTTGCCCAAGGGTCCGCTGATGTGCGGCGAGTTCTATCCAGGTTGGTTCGATACCTGGGGCTCTCCGCACCATACGGGCAATCTCAAGCGGTACCTCGCAGACTTGGATTTCATGCTCAAGTCGGGCGCATCGTTCAGCATCTACATGGCCCACGGCGGCACGACATTCGGCCTGTGGTCCGGCGCGGATCGGCCGTTCAAGCCCGACACGTCGAGCTACGATTACGACGCCCCCATCAGCGAGGCGGGATGGGTGACCGAAAAGTATCAGGCCACCCGCGATCTCATGGCGAGATACCTCCTTCCTGGTGAAACCATCCCCGAGCCGCCGGTGCGGAATCGGGTGATCGCGATCCCGGCCGTCGAGG
The DNA here is from genome assembly GCA_963797295.1 of uncultured Planctomycetaceae bacterium. Lineage (GTDB taxonomy): Bacteria > Planctomycetota > Planctomycetia > Isosphaerales > Isosphaeraceae > Aquisphaera. Next base: position 197,834 of record CAWCPP010000038.1, on the reverse strand, counting down.
CGACCGAATGCGCCTCTCTGATCGCCAACCTGCCCGCCCCAGTGGCCGACTCCATCCCCCGGCCAATGGAACACTACGACCAGGGTTATGGCGTGATTCTCTACCGCACGACCGTGCCCCTTGGCCGCGCGCCACGATCGAAGCCACCGCGGTGCACGACTTCGGCCAGGTCTTTCTGGATGGCCGGCGTGTGGGCCTTCTCGACCGCCGTAGCCGCCATTTCAAGGCGAGCTTGCCCGAGAGAACAAAACCGGCACGACTGGACATACTCGTGGAACCGATGGGGCGCGTGAACTTCGGGGTCGAAGTTCACGACCGCAAAGGCCTGCATGGCCCGGTCCGGCTGACGTCGGCCGGAGGACCCGCGATCGAGTTGACGGGCTGGCAGATCTTCCCTCTTCGGCTCGACGAGGCCATGCGCGCGAACCTGCGATATTCTCCGTGTCAGGCGCAGGGTCCGGCATTCTGGCGAGCGACGATCGACGTCCCGGAGCCGGGCGATACCTTCCTCGATGTGCGGCCCTGGGGCAAAGGAGTGGCCTGGGTGAACGGTCACTGCCTGGGACGGTACTGGAACATCGGCCCGACTCAGACCATGTATCTGCCCGGCCCGTGGCTCAAGCCAGGCCGGAACGAGGTCGTGATCCTCGACCTTCTCAGCCCGGAAAAACCATTCGTCGCAGGACTGACTCTGCCCATCCTCGACCAGCTTCGCCCAGCCCTGGATTTTGCGCGGAACCGTCGTCCTGGCGTGCGTCTTGCGATCGAGAACCGCAAGCCCATGCTGGAGGGTCGTTTCCCCGCGGGCGCGGAGTTGCAAGAAATCCGGTTCTCCAAGCCCAGCACCGGCCGCTACTTCTGCATCGAGACCGTGAGTGCACATGACGGAATGCCATTCGCCGCGATCGCCGAACTCTCTCTGATCGATCCGTCAGGCAAGCTGCTCAACCAGGCAGGCTGGACGATTGCCTACGCCGACAGCGAAGAACAATCGCGCGAAGATGGCACGGCCGAGAACGCGATCGATGGCCAGACAGCCAGCTTCTGGCACACCCAGTGGAGTGATGATCGGCCCGGGCATCCGCACCGGCTCGTGATCGATCTCGGCCGGACCGCGACTCTCGCGGGCTTCCGCTACGTCCCAAGACCGGGTGCAGGGAATGTCGGGGGCCGGATCAAGGATTTCCGCATCTACGTCGACGATGGCCTGATACAACGATGAGGCGGCGAAGTCGAGGACGGCCGGCAAGAAGGTCATCGCAGCCGCCTCGCCGTGGTTCAAAACAGCAGAGCGTGGCGGGACGAGCCGGCAGCCCTCAGGGTAGTTCGGTCGTCTCCCCTCGCATGCGTCGGCGATAGCGGGCCGGTGTGGCCCCGAACGCCTCGCGGAAAGCTTGTGCGAGGTAACTGGCGCGGCCGAATCCGGAAGCCTCGGCGACCTGCGAGATGGGATGCTCGGTCTCGACGAGCAAGCGGCTCGCGCGCTCCAGGCGGACGCGCTGGATCTCGGCAAGAATGGTCCGACTGGTAGCCTTCCGGAACCTCATCTCAAGCGCCCGACGCGAGATCATGACCTCCTCGACGATGTCGGAGACGGCGATCGGCTCGTTGGCATGGTCCTGGATGAAGTGCAAAGCCGCGGCGACTTCCGGGTCGTCCAGGGCGATGATAGCGGTGGACCGCCGGGTGACCACATGCAGCGCCTCGACAACCAAGCGCTGAGCGGTGCGAATCTGCCCGCGCATCATCTGGTCAAGCAGGGCAGCCGCGCGATAGCCTCCCGCCTGCGCGTTGAGCGCCACACTCGACAACGGTGGGTCGGCAAGTTCACAGAGCAACTCATCGTTATCGACTCCCACGACGGCAATTTCTTCGGGCACACGGAGCCCCGCGTCGCGGCAGGCTTCAAGGACCTCACGGCCCCTGTCGTCGTTGCAGGCCATGACACCGACCGGCCGAGGTAGTTTCGCAAGCCAGCGGGCCAGAGCGGGCTGCTCACACTCCCATGCCGCTGCGCACCGCGTCCGGGGTGCACTGTAAACCCGGGGCTCGAAGCCTCTCTCCCGGACCCTCTCACAGAAGCTTTCCTGGCGTCGTCCCGACCAGACACGATCTGGAGCTCCGACGTACGCATAGTGGCGAAACCCCCGCTCGAGGAGATGTTCCGCGGCCATCCGGCCGGCACCTCGAGAGTCGGAGACGACCTCGCTGAGTCGGGCAAGCGGGTTTCCGGGTCGCAATTGCTCGTCCGAGAGGCCCAGGGCGATCGTGGGCAGGCGGGAGGCCAGGATCGCCCGCGCCACCTCAGGCGTCTCGACTCGAGCGATGATCCCGGTGCCGCCCCAGGATCGCATCCGAGGTAGCGCCTGCACGAAATCGCCGGGCGTCACGTAGAAACCCCAGGGCCCGTGCAGTCGAGCATAGTTCATGACCCCACGCAGAAAGGCGCGGCCGTAGCCGCGCGACGTCTCGACCAGTAGAGCAACCTTTGGCTTTCTGAGCATGACGCCGACCCCCTCAGGTCATCATGGCCGGCGGCGCGGGGAGGATCCAGAGTCGACTGCGCGAAGTTGGTATTCTTCTGCGTGATCGCGCTCTGGTGGACGGTCCTTCCGCCGCACTACAGTCTTTCAAGTGCCCTGTCATCCCTGAAGGCAAATGCCGTGAGGTTCCCTCTGCCCTGGCAACAAGTGAATCCGAAGTGAGAACCCGCCGTACACCCTGGCCTGCTTGTGGGGCGGTTGCGACGCCACTTGTCAATAGATATTTTTATAAGTACATATGGGGTTAATTTAAAAGCATGACAAGCCGAAGGCAGGAACCAAGTGCTCCTCTCATAAGAGCACTTCTTCCGCGTGCATGAATCTGCATCAGGTCAGTGTTTGCCACGCTCAATGGCTGCAGGTGTTGTACAGGCTTCGAATTCGCAGCGATCTCTGGAAGGCTTCCTTGCCCATCGGTCTGGCCGGGAAGACCTCGATTGTCGCCGGGTGATCTTGCACGACGTGAACGAAGTTATCGGAAAAACGAGCATCCGCGCCGTCGAGTTCTAGCCACGTCCACAAAGCCGGATGCGCGGCACGGAGGGTAACCGTGTATGCGCCGTTGCGCTCGGATACCTCTGCCGACATGCGCGGGTCGAGTAGATTGAACTCGCGCGGATAGACCAGCGTCACCAGGTTCTCAGACTCGGTTCGGCCGTCCACGTCGAGCCTTAGCCAGACCAGAAGATCGTTGGCTCCGTGGCTTTGCAACGCGGCTCGCAGGGAGACCGACTGCGACATCCGGGACATCCTGGCAGGAATGTCCACTCTGGACGAGCCAGAGGCAAGTGTTTTCCCGGCGACGTCGGTAACGGTCCAGGTGAGCTTGCCCTGGCAGTCGCTGAGACGATCGCTGGTGACGTAGACATCGACCTTTCCGGCCCTGGCGTCCTCGACTCCGGAGACCAGCACCGGCGCATCGAACCGCCGGGCCATGTATTGCAGGGCCTTCCAGCGGCCGAAGTAATCGACTGACGACCACGACGAGCACGGCCATGTGTCGTTGTATTGCCAGTACACGCAGCCCATCGATCTGGGCATCTCACGCCGCCAGCCTTCGGCCCCGTACTTGATGCCGTACGCCTGGGTGATCTGGCTCAGCCATAACGTGCTTTCAAAATCTTTGGGGTCACGAAAGTATTTCTTGACGAGAAGCATGATCTTGTTGGTGCCGATATTGCCGTCCTCGGCAACGTCCATGTACATGCGATTGGATCGCTCGTGATACTTCATCACAGGCGAATACACCGACTCGCGGTCAGCCGGTGCTGTGAACGTCCTCACCGTCTTCGGCTCCGGGAACGACTGGAAACCGAACTCGCTGACGAACCCATGGATACTGCGGTACACCTCGAACGGCTTGCCGCCATGCCAGACCTCCCAGAAATGCACGTCGCCGCAGTCGGGCGAGCCGGTGACGTAGTCGGTCTGCGGCGCCAGCTCGCGCACCTGCTCGCCAAGCAGGTCGCGGAACAGCTTGTAATAGTCTCCCTCGCTCATCTTGTCATTGGTCCACTGGTCCTTCCCGCGGAAGAACATGATCTCGTTATTGCCGCACCACAAAGCGACCGACGGATGATGGCGCAAGCGGCGCAGGTTGTCGCGAGCTTCCGCCCTGACATTGTCCAGGAATGCTCGATCGAACGACGGATACGTGGTGCAGCCGAACTTGAAGTCCAGCCAGATGCACAGGCCCAGTTCGTCGCAGGCTTCGAACAGGGCGTCGTCCTCGTAGTAGCCGCCGCCCCAGAAGCGAAGGCAGTTCATGTTGGCCGCCACGGCGTCGGCCGCGTAACGGCGGAGAACTTCCCTGGTCAGCCGCGTGGCGAAGCTGTCGGCCGGAATCCAGTTCGCCCCCTTGGCGAAGAACGGCACGCCATTGACCACAAAGTGCATCGGCTCTTTCTGGGTCTGTTCGATCGTCCGCAGGGTGCGCAGGCCAATGCGCCTGGTCGACGAATCAAGCACCTGGCCCGCGGCGTCGAGCAGTTCAACCTGCACGTCATATAGCGGTTGCCCGCCCATGCCGGCAGGCCACCAGAGCTTGGGTTGAGCAACTGGAATTTCGGCCTTGGCGCGGCCGTCCCGGACCACGGCGGTTGTCGACACAACGTTCTGCGAGCCGAGGTGGACGGTCACCTTCGCGGTCGCTCCCGCCGGCGGCGCCGGAGCGGCCGTGGCGGCGATCGCCAGGGTCACTTTCCCCGGCTGCGAATGGTCCTGCAAGATGGCCACGTCTTCCAGCCGCGCGGCATCGAATGCAATGAGTTCGATCTTCCTCCAGATGCCGCAGGTGATCAGCGTCGGCCCCCAGTCCCAGCCAAAGTTACACGGCTCCTTGCGCACGTAGGCAGACCCCGGGTAGGCCCAGGTCGGTAGCTTGCGCTGGGCCTCCTTGCCACGGATGAAGGGTAGCACGGAATCAAACTTGATCTCGATCTGGTTGGCGCCTGGCCGCAAGTGCTTCTTGACGTCGAACTCGTACGTGCGGAACATGTTGTCGGTCTGGGCGACGAGGACGTTGTTCACCCGGATGGTGGCCAATGTGTCCAGCCCCTCGCAACGAAGCAAGATGTACTGCCGCGCCAGCAGGTCGGCCGGGACGTCGAACGAGCGGCTGTAGCTCCAGTTCGCTTCGCCGACCCACTGCACGGCCCGCTCGTTGTTCCGGAAGAACGGGTCGGGGATCTTGCCGGCGGCCATCAGGTCGGTGTGAATCGTGCCGGGCACGGTGGCCGGGATCGCAGCGCCTTTCCCGTCCTGAACGACCTGCCAGACGCCGCCCAGATCCAACCGCGACAGTTCGCCCGCCTGCGCGTGGGCGATATTCGACAGGGCAGCTCCAATTACGAACACCGAGGCGAACCGGCCAAGCTGGCGCATGGTGCTCATCTTTCGTTATCCAGAGCCGATGATGAATCCTGGCCGAGACCGGTTCTCAGCAATGTCTGGTTCGATTGTACATGACCGGCGCCCGCAACGGCGCGGACCATGGCAAGACAAATGGCAGTGTGACGGCAGGTTCGCGCCAGGTCAAGAACTGACCTGCTCCCCGACAATTGGTCCAGCCGAAATGGGAGTCCTCCGGTAGACTACATAGTTCCGGGCACACAGAGTTCCGGGGACACCATCATAGTTTCGGGGACACCACACCTAACTCCTTGGAATGAAGAGGGTTATATGAGCAGGGAAGTGCTTACGTACGACTTCACAGGGGCCTCTTCGGCCCTACGCATATAATCCCATTGAACTGAGCCGCGGGGGCATTCGGGGTCGGACTTGGTTCTTGGTTCCCATCGATCCGCCGCACGCGGATCGGGACGAAGCTCCTGACAGACTCGGCATCGTCGTATGACGCAAGATCAGACTTGTTTTTTGGTTAACTCCATCATGTTTATGGTCATCATGCTTGCGGTCCAAGCCCAACAACAAAGCCTGACGCAGAATCTTCAAAGAGTTCGTTCCCAAAGCTCATGCGGTCCTGTCGATTCAAGATTCTCAAGAAGTTTGTTCTTTTCATGACTCGGTTGCGGTACACTGGCGCCATAGGACTGACCTCGATCCCTGAGGAAGGTCTACATGACACCCAACAGCGACGGGGCTACACGCGTCCAATTGTTAAGATTCAAGCTTGCTTACCTGCAAGCCCCTTCGCTCCTGCTGAAGCGGTCTACGCCCACTTCAGCGGAGTGCTGACCGCCGAGGGGCGACTCCATGTCAAACTTGACATGGGTTCGATCCCCAGCAATCCCAACGTGGACAGTGTCCCCATCCGGGGTTCTTTCTCCGTCATAATGCTCACTGCATATTGTGACTCACTTATGCCAACGCTTGAGTACAAAGTTATTCTCACATTCAATGCTGCTTCTGATATCCTGCATTCGGAACCCGCGGATACGAGGAATCCCGAGGCCGACCTCAATGGCGCGGCCGACCAAGGCTGGGAGCTGTTCCAGGTCGTGGCCTTCCCGCATGCCGGGGGGACGAGCGTCTGCCACTACATGAGAAGGCACAAGGAGCAGTTACAGATGCACGAGGCCACTCTGGCTGAGATGAGCCAGTAGTCGGCCGCCTGTCCCGAGGCTGGTCGGGGTTTCTGCGCGCACCATGCGATCATATTGATTTGCGGTTCCTGCGCTGGTTCCTTCTTGAAATAAACTCGCGCACTTGCCAGTATGAGCTGGCCTTCTCCAGACTCCCAGCCTCCAGGATCTTTTCGAGTATGATACGCGGCGTGCTACCAGACCAGGCGTGAGTCAGTTTGCAAAATGCGCCGATCTCGGTGCCCAGCTCGGCCGGCGTCGATCCTAGCTCGGGGTATCTGCTCACCGCCCTCTGGGCTAGATCCATCAATGACGCTTCCTCCCGTAGCGACTCCTCCGGCGACCTCACTTTCAGGAACGGCAGCGGGGGCAGTGGCAACGTCTTCTTCCTCAGGAGAAGAACCACTCCGCCCACAACAAGTCCCGCAATAGCCAATGCAATCAATGCCTGCGCGAACATTTCTGTCAACTCCTGCTTCAACGGCCACGTGGGGTGACGGAAACTGCAGCCCTGAAGGTCGAGACCAGGGGAATCGCAAACGCGAGCGCCATAAACACAGCGATGACGCAGCCGTGCTTGCCGAACACTCCTGTGCGGCTGGCATCCATCATAAGTAGGCTCGCAGCGGCGTAGCAGAACGCGGTCGAGAGCAGGTAGACGAAGCCTGGGCCGACCCTTCCCAGGTACATCTGCCCCAAGCCGGGAATGATGAAGCTCAGAATGGCGGCAACGCTCCGGTATCGTTTTGCTCTCCAATTGCCGATCATGGGGCGATCACCTGAAGGACAAGACATTGCTTGGTCAAAGACCGGTTTCTCGCACTCGGGAGAGGCAATCACTGCGATCTCGATTCCCGTAGGTGATGGTGATCCTCAGTTCAATTGACTCAATAATTGTAACATAAATTTGATTCAGATTCCTTGAATTGTTTAGATATTCTACTGAATTTTGCCCACTGCCAGTCGAGGGGCGATCGGAGACGGCCGCCCCCGACATCGGCGACATGACGTCGGTCAAAGCTGTCACCATCACGCCCATTGCTTGATTCGTAGTAAACGACTGCCGGCTGCGCGTCAGCCGTGGGGAAATCGCCCACTTTCGTAACCGTCCCACGGTCCTGCTCAGGCTTGGAGCAGTTGGGGGTAACGATCGTGTACTGTCAGAATCAATTCTCCGAACAACGTGTTGGCCCACGCGAACCAGGAACGCGTGTATTTCTTGGCGTCATCCTTGGAGAAAGATTCGTGCATAAATCCGGTCCCGGCGTGCGTCTGCTTCAACATGGTCAGGCAACGCGCGACTTCCGATTCGGACCGGCTCGTCAGAGCGCGCATGATGACCCCCAGCGGCCAGATCATGTCGAGTCCCGAGTGTGGTCCGCCGAGACCCTCTCCGGCGGTCCCGCGGAAGAAATACGGATTGTCGTCGCTGAGAACCCAGGCACGGGTCCGAACGTAAACCGGGTCGTCCGCCGCACAACACCCGAGGTACGGCAGCGACAGGAGGTTGGGGACGTTGGCATCGTCCATGAAAAGCTGGTTGCCGAACCCGTCGACCTCGTAGGCGTAGACCTCGCCCCCCTTGCGCTGGGCGAGCGCGTGGGTGCGGATGGCCTCGCGAACCTGGTCGGCCAACTGCTGGCACTCCCGCGCGAACGGCTTGTTCGGCAGTTCGGCGGTGTAGATGTCCCGGAGCTGCTCGAGCGTCGTCACCGCGAACAGGTTGGAGGGGACCAAGAACGGGAAGATGCAGGCGTCATCCGACGGGCGGAACCCGGAGTGAATCAGGGCACAGGGGCGCGTGGGGTTCCCGTAGCCTTGCTGGGGTAGCGAGTCGGACGGGTTCGAAGTTTCGCGCTGGAATGTGTAGGGTCCGCGGTTCTTCAGCCGCTGCTGTTCGCGAAACGTCTTGACGATCAGCGCCGTGGCGTTCTGCCAATCGCGGTCAAACAGCGAGGCATCGCCCGTGGTTTTCCAGTATCCGTGGGCCAGGCGGACGGGGTAGCAAAGCGAATCGATTTCCCACTTCCGCTCATGCAGCTCGGGCCGCATGCGCGTATGGTCCTTCGCCCACGGCCCGCCGGTCGGCCCGTCATTGAAGGCGTTGGCGTAGGGGTCGATCAGGATGCACCGGGTCTGCCGGTTGATAACGCCCCCCAGTAGAGTGCTGAGCGCGCGGTCCTCCTTCGCCAGCGGCAGGTAAGGCCACACCTGCGCGGTGGAGTCCCGCAACCACATGGCGTTGATGTCGCCGGTGATCACGAAGGTGTCTGACTTGCCATCCCGTCGTCCGGTGCGCACGGTGGTATCGAGGGTGTTCGGAAAACAGTTCTCGAACAACCAGGCCAGCTCAGGATCGGAGATCGCCTGCTTCACCTCCGCAACTCTTGCCTCGACGGCTTCGCTCACGTACCTCCGCTCGGCAACAGGGGGCCTGCGACTTTGCAGAGGTTTCGCCTTCTGTGATGAAGCGGAACCCAGCAGCGGGACCGAAAGCGGGGTCGCCACGGCTGCCGTGAGCCGGAGGAAGGATCGTCGCGTACGCATTGGGAAACTCGCTGGGGCACCGTGTGCGTGGTCGCTGATCCCTGCCAAGTTCGGCGATTGCTGAACCAGGCCAACCGGTGCAGCTTCCTCTATATACGAACCCGCCTGTGTTGTCCACGATCTGGATGCTGACCGTCAGACAACCCGATCGAAACCTTACTTTTTTTGTGTAACTCGAACATTACTGGCCGACCCAAAGCCTCGCGATTTGCTGCTCCCCTTGAAGCACGACCGCGTTATAATTCTCTTGGTCGATGTAACGCCGCGTCCATCAGGTCGGAGTCCACTGATGGCTACCGAGGATTCACCTGATACAGCTCAACCCCCCCGGTACGAACTGCCGCCGGAATTCATCCCCTGGGTGGAAGATCTGGTCACGGAGGACGATACGCCCAAGGACAGCATCTACTCGGAGAAGCAGCAGCGCCTGCTGATCGAGCCGCTTTATAGCTCCTGGAACGCGGGCCGCCCGTTCGTTGCGACGGCTAACGTCGGGTTGTTCTACGCGGACCGTCAACCTCCCCTGGTGCCCGACACCCTTCTAAGCCTGGACGTCGTATTGCCGAAGAATCTGTTGCTCAAGAAGAACCGGTCTTACTTCATGTGGGAGTATGGAAAAGCGCCCGAGGCCGTCATCGAGATCGTCTCCGACAAGGAGGGGGGCGAAACGACCGACAAGATGCTCAAATATGCCCAGATTGGCATCCTCTACTACGCGATCTATGATCCCTGGCAGGAGGTGCAAGCCGAGCCATTGCGGGTTTTCGTGCTCCGGGACAAAACCTATGTGCCGTGCCCAGCGCAGTGGCTGCCGATTCTGAACCTGGGCCTGACGCTCTGGCATGGCCGCTTCGAGAATTGGGAAACCATGTGGCTGCGGTGGTGCGATCGGGAAGGACGGGTCATTCCCACAGGAGCCGAAAGAGCCGATCTGATCCGTCAACGAGTCGGCCAGGAAACTGGAGGCGCCGAAACCGAACGACAATGGCTTGACCTGGAAACCGTACGCGCCGATGAGGCACGCCAGTGCGCTGACCAAGCACGCCAACGGGCGGACCGGCTGGCTGCCCAGTTGCGGGAGCTGGGCTTCAGTCCCGAGGAAACGTAAACTCGTTCCATTCCGCTTTGGCTTTCTGGCACTCGTCGCGGAGCGTGGCGCTTCGAGGTGACACTCTCGCACATCACCGAGGACTTGACGGGCGGCAAGGGACGTCTGCACCACGGTGACCGGCCCGCCGCCCCCTTGATTTGACCGAGCGGCCGCCAACATAATGACCACGAGGGTCGAAAATGCCGGCGAACAATAGACACATACGTCGTATCGTACGTGTCGATTTAACACATGAAACAATGCGCATCCTGTGTTGACACGGGGTCGCCGGCGATCTCCGAGCGGGGCATTTGTCCATTGCCGCCACGCGGCTGGGGCGTCGGGCCGGGGAGAGCCGGTGGTAGAACGCTGTGAACCTGCTCCGGCCATGGTCAAACTCTGTCGAGCGGAACGGTTCCCCAGCTCCTGAGAGGCTCGCCGATGCGACTGAAGACACTACCGATCTTTCTGGCGTTCTTCCTGATGGGCCTGGCCGATGCCATGGGGCCCAACGCCGAGAAGATGAAAACCGCTTACGAGCTGAGCAACTGGCAGTCGACGCTGGTTTCGTTTTCGGTGTTCATCGCGTTCGCCGTGTTCAGTGTTCCCGGCGGCCTCCTGGCGGCCCGCATCGGCAAGAAGAAATTACTGCTGCTCGGCCTGGGGCTCAACGCTCTGGCGCTGGTGCTGCCGTCGATCCTTGTACCCCCGTTCGCGATCGTGCTTGGGTGCATCTTCTTGCTCGGCGTAGGGACCACATTTTTGCAGGTGGCCGGCAACCCCATCATGCGTGACGTGAGCCCCGAAGGCGCGTACAGCCGGAACCTCGCCCTTGCCCAGGGCATCAAGGGCCTCGGCATGGCGGCCTCCACCTACATCGTGCTGGCCATCAGCTCTCTTGCATTCTTCAAGAGCATGGACTGGCGCGGCGCCTTTCCTCTTTTCTGCCTGTTGATGACGCTGGCCTTCGTTGCCGTGCTTTCCTTGAAAGTCGAGGAGACCAAGGTGGACGAGCCACCGAGCATCGGCTCGAGCCTGGCGCTGCTCGGCGAGCCGATCTTCCTGCTGGCCGTCGTCGGGATCTTCCTCTACGTGGGCGCCGAGGTGTCAATGGCGCGGTTCCTTCAGCCGACCTTGAAAGGGCTCGGCCTGGACGATAAAGCGGCCAATTTCTGGAGCGCCCCTTCTTCTTCTTGATGTTGACCGTAGGCCGACTGCTGGGGAGCGCCATCTTGACCGTCATGTCGCCTCGGACCTGCTTCCGGCTATCCGCCTTGCTCGGCCTTCTGGGGGCCGCGGCCCTGATGAGCGGCTCAAAGCCGCTGTCGCTGGCCGGCGTGCTGGTGGCGGGCCTGGGCTTCGCCAATATCTGGCCGATGCTCTTCTCGATCACGGTGGAGGAGAGACCCGACCGCGCCAACGAATTGAGCGGACTGATGTGCATGGCCATCTCGGGTGGCGCCATCGTGCCGCTGGTGATGGGCGGCTTGCTGGACCTGAAGCTCGGAGCGCTGGCGTATATCATCCCCGCCGGCTGTTTCGCGTACCTGCTGCTGCTGTCGCTGCGGGGCGGCAAGCCGGCGGCTGCCCTTGAGTCCGCACCAGCGGCGTGAGCCCACGGAGAGCGTCATGATCCTCAGCAACGATCGTCGCGTCGTCATGACCCTCGACGCCGGCGGGACCAACTTCCGGTTCTGCGGTATGCGGGGGCAGCAGCCAGTGACCGAGACCGTCGCAGTCCCGTCCGACGGCGATCGCCTGGATAGGTGCCTGTCCAACATCGTCGAGGGCTTCGCGCGCACCTCGAACCTGTGCCCCGATCCGCCGGCGGCCATCAGCTTCGCCTTCCCCGCCCCGGCCGACTACCCGGCCGGCATCATCGGCGACCTGCTCAACCTGCCTGGCTTTCGCGGCGGAGTGGCCCTCGGGCCCATGCTTGAGGACAGGTTCCAGATTCCCGTCTTCATCAACAACGATGGCGACCTCTTCGTCTACGGCGAGGCCATCGCCGGGTTCCTTCCCTACGTCAATGGCCTGCTGGAACAGGCGGGGAGCCCCAAGCGGTACAAGAACCTGTTCGGCGTGACGCTCGGCACCGGCTTCGGCGGCGGGATCGTCCGCAACGGTGAGCTGTTCATTGGCGACAATTCCATGGCCGGAGAGGTGTGGCTGCTGCGGAACAAGCTCGACCCCGCGATGAACGCCGAGGAGGGGGCCAGCATCCGCGCGGTGCGGCGGGTGTTCGCCGAGAGGTCGGCAATCCCATTCGAGCAGGCACCGGAGCCCAAGGTCATTTTCGAGATCGGCATGGGCAATGCGCCGGGCGACCGGGCGGCCGCCGTCGAGGCCTTCCGCCGGATGGGAGAGGTCGTCGGCGATGCCATGGCCAACGCGCTCACGCTGACCGACAGCCTGGCGGTCATCGGTGGCGGCGTCTCGGGCGCCTGGCCGCTGTTCCTGCCGGCCGTGGTGAATGAACTCAACAGCACGTACACGGGCCTCGACGGTCGTCGCTTCAGCCGGTTGGCGGCCCGCGCCTTCAATCTCGAAGACGCTCTCCAGCGGGAGAAGTTCCTGAAGGGAGACGTTCGCCAGATCACGGTGCCCGGCGGAACCCGTACGTTGCAGTACGACCCGCTCCCGCGAATCGGCATCGGTATGTCGCGCCTCGGTACGAGCGAGGCCGTCGCCGTCGGCGCGTGCGCCTTCGCCCTGCACAAGCTAGACCAGCGCTCACCGCTCGTTTGACAGTGTTTCTGACGCTCGACTTCCACGAGCAGACCCCGAGGTACAAATCATGACCCGCCCCCCCGACAAGACCGCTAGCATTGTTGGTATTGCCCTCTTCCTGCTCACGACCGCCTGCCTGGGCGCAGGCCCGGCCGACCACGTCAAGCCGCTGATCGGCACCGACGGGCACGGGCACGTGTTCCCAGGTGCGACGCTGCCTTTCGGCATGATGCAATTGTCGCCGGACACGCGCGACGACACCTGGGATGGCTGCTCCGGCTACCATTACTCCGACACCAGCATCCTCGGCTTCTCCCACAACCACCTCAGCGGCACGGGCTGCGCCGACCTGGGCAACGTGCTGCTCATGCCCAGCGTCGGCCCACTGAAGCTCACGGCCGGCAGCAAGCCGGGCGATGGCTATCGCGCCGCTTTCTCTCACGACCAGGAGGAGGCTCGCCCGGGTTATTACCGGGTGCTGTTGCCCGACTCGAAGATCAACGTTGAGCTGACCGCTACGATACGCGCCGGCCTGCACCGCTACACCTTCCCGCAGACCGACGACGCACACATCATCCTGGACCTGTGGCACGGCATCAGCAATCGTCCGACGGACTCACAGATCAGCATCGTCGACAACCACACGGTGACCGGCTTCCGCCGCAGTGACGGCTGGGGTGGCGACAAGGTCTTCTACTTCGTCATCGAATTCTGCCGCCCCTTCGACGGGGCCGGACTGGCGTCCGACCACAAGCCCGTCGACGGCAAGGAGGCCGCGGGTCGGAACCTTCAAGCCCATCTCGACTTCAAGACCAGGGCCGGTGAGGCAATCCTGGCCAGGGTGGCGCTGTCGACGGTGAGCGTCGAGGGGGCCCGCAAGAACCTCCAGGCCGAGTTGCCCGGCTGGGATTTCGATACCGTCACCGAGGCCGCCCGGACTGCCTGGGACCGCGTCCTCGCCGCCGCCCAGGTCGAGTCCAAGGATGAGAACTTCAAGCAGACGTTTTACTCGTCGGTCTACCACACCCTGGTGGCCCCCACGGTCCTCAGCGACGTGGACGGCCAGGTCCGCGGCCCCGACGGCAAGGTGCACACCGTCAAGGGGTTCGACTACTACACCGAACTGTCGTTCTGGGACACGTTTCGCGCCGAGCACCCGCTCATGACACTCGTGCAGCCGAACCGGGTCAACGACTTCGTCAAGACTTGCCTGGCCCATTACCGGTTCACGAGTCCCGACGCCCGCTACCTCCCTGTCTGGGCCAACGGCGGCAAGGAGACCAACTGCATGATCGGGAACCACTCGATCCCGGTGATCGTCGACGCCTACCTCAAGGGCTTCCGCGATTGGGACGCCGGCGAGGCCCTGGCCGACATGATCGCCTCCACCAACCTGAACCGCGAATACCTCGACTCTTACCGGGACGTCGGCTACGTGGTGCAGCGGAAGGACGAGCAAGGCGCCGCCAAGACGCTGGAATACTGCTATGACGACATCTGCATCGCCCGCATGGCCCGCGCACTGGGAAAACCCGAAGTCGCCAGTACGTACGAGAAGCGGGCGAAGAACTGGCAGAACGTCTTCGACCGGGAGACGGGCTTCATGCGGAGCCGCGATGCCGGCGGCGCCTGGGTCCGGCCCTTCGATCCGACGCGGATCGATATGTCTAGCTATACCGAAGCCAATGCCTGGCACTACGAGTTCTTCGTCCCGCACGACGTCCCCGGCCTGATCGGCAAGCTCGGCGGCGACGCCAGGTTCCTCGCCAAGCTGGACGAGATGTTCGACCCCAACCAGAGGATCACCAACCATCTGCCAGACATCACCGGCGTGATCGGCCAGTACGCCCACGGGAACGAGCCCTGCCACCACGTCGCTTACCTCTACAGCTACGCCGGGCAGGCATGGAAGACGCAGGCCCTGGTGCGTCAAGTTGCCCACGCGCTTTACAACAACACCAGAGCGGGCATCTGCGGCAACGACGACTGCGGCCAGACGTCGGCCTGGTTCGTCTTCACCGCCCTGGGGTTCTACCCGGTCGACCCTGCGGACGGCGTCTATGTCATCGGCAGCCCGCTGGCTGACCGGGCCACGCTCACGCTTGACCCCAGCTCCTACAAGGGCGGCAAGTTCACGATTGTTGCCAAGGACAACTCGCCCCGGAACGTGTACATCCAATCCGCCACGCTCAATGGGCGGCCGTACACGCGAAGCTGGATCACGCACAATCAAATCGTCTCCGGCGGTACGCTGGAACTCCAGATGGGGCCGAACCCTAACAAAAGCTGGGCGCGAGCCCTGAGGATCGGCCGGGCTCCTCTGGCCAGCCGTAACGGTTGGCGCGATGTCACGGCGAAGGTTGGAGGTGTCCATCGGGCCGGTGTGCTACCGTCCCGTTGGACGACGCTGGCGTGGCGTCGTCCTCGGTGGTCGTCAGATTCTTGGCACGAGCCTCATGGCCTTTTCGGAGGCGTTCAAGGCCTGCGGCGGACCGGTCAGCATCGTCTCTTCGGCGGCCGTTCCGAGGTTTTTCAGGCCGCCGATCTCGATGTGCAGGGACCTCGGTGCGGAGCCGGTGTTGACCAGCTTCAGGATGAGGTCCCCGGTCTTGCTGTCACGCACTGCCGAGACGGCCAGATCGGTTGCCGGCGCTGAACGTCCTCATCCTCCGCGCTCGAGCTCGACGCTCTCGACGCCCTCGAGCTTGTTCAGATCGGCAACCAGAGTGGCGGGTGAACACTCGGGCCGCAGGCGGACCCGGTAGGTCAAGTCGAGTGAAACACCCTGCTTGGCAGTGGCAGCCGAGGTCAGCTCGAGCTGGTCGACCGCTCCCGCGAGTAAACCCTCGGCCGCGTTCCGCACGCCTTCTCCGAGCCCGATCCGGAGCGATAACGTGCTGCTTGAACGTTCCCAGGCACCAGGTCGGCGTGGAGGAGGCCAGAGACCGACCGACGCCACTCCCACAACCAACAGACCGACGAGTGCCACCACCAGGTTGTTGGCGCCAGCGGCCATGCCGATGACCACGGCGAAGATCACAAACGCCGTGTCTTGCGTGTCCTTGACCACGGTACGAAAGCGGACTACCGAAAGAGCGCCGACCATGCTGAAGGCTCGGGCCACATTGTTGCCGATTACCTGGGTTGCCATGGCGATCACCGCGGCCAGGAGCACCAGCGTGGTGACGAACGTTGCCTGGACGGCCTCACCCCGATGAGCCCAGCGGTAGAGACCCGCGACTGCCAGCCCAAGCATCAGCGCGGTTCCGATGTGCCAGACAATCACGATCGGGGGATTCGTCTGGGAACTTGAGAGTGACTCTGTCAACCAGTCGGGCATCGACCACCTCTTGTGGGTTTGGACGCGGTCCGAATTCCTACCTACGAACTCTAGCGGGAGACTGGCTCGGCCGCGGCCTTCTTGACCTCGGGGAGACTGAGCAAGTAACGCCTCCGGCTTTCCGCGAACGCCCGTAGACTCGGTTCGCGGCGGCCCCGTCCGGGACCGGCCGCGGCGTCATTCGCCTTGGGTGGCTCGCTGGAGACCGCCTTCTGGAACGACTCCAAGGAGCTCAGCTTCCGCGTATCGGCTTCGAGCACTGGCTCGATCTGCACGCGAAATCGCTCCACGATCGGTCCCAGCGTTTCCCAGTCAAGCCATCGCTCAGCAAGCGTCCGCACATGGCTCAGGTATCGTTCCTTGAGCGCGGGCACGGCAAGCAGACGGCTACGAAGCGGCGTACGCTGGTTGTCGAGGCCGATCAGCGGGTCGAGATCACCCGATGGCGGTCCGGAGCCGGGTCCGCGGCCCATTCCTGGACCTCCACCAGGACCGCCGCCACCAGACCGCCACCACCAGGACCGCCGCCAGAACGGCCGCCGGGACCGCGGCGCGGACCGAAGCCCGGGCCGGGGCCGAACATCATGACGGGTCCAAAGGTTTCGTTCGTATCGTGGGGGATGACGTGGAACACCCCCTTCGGGTCACGATACAGGGTATAGTCGCTGGCCCTTGTCCAGTAGCCGTCGCCGTTGGCCAGTACGTTGTCAATGGCCAGAAACCAGAGGACACCTTCGAGATCGAGGATTGGCTTGAGGGCTGCCTCGAGCTGTTCCGTGGGCGTCTGATTGAGAATCCGGCAGAGCGATATCAAGGCCTTCCAGTCGGACTTGTTATCGGACGACTTGATCTCGAACCGCTTCTTGTACTCGTCGATCTCCTCTCCCAGATATCTCAGGCCGCCGTCGGCGCCAGGATTCCCCGGAACCTTCCAGCGTGCCCCTTTGCTGGTTCCGTAATTCTCGGTCAGAAACTTCTTGTCGAACTGCTGTGCGTTGACGTATAGGCCCCAGCTTTCACCGTTGATGACCAGACGGATGAAGTTGGCTTTGGGCGCGGGAATGAATTGCCGGGCGATCTCGGAATACAAAACGGAATGCAGGAAGCTCGAATCCTCGTGCGAATTGAGCAGGTTCAGTGTCTTGTAGCCATCGAACCGCTGGTCGGGATCAACAGAGTCGAGCGACACGTTGAGAGACCGCTTGCGACCGTTGCTGACCGAGAAATACGACGATTGGCCACGGAAATGAACGCCGACTCCACGAAACTTTTGACCGTCGACCGACAGTGTGGCCGGGACGTCGACATCGCTATGGTAGAAGTCGGTCATTTCCGCTTCCCAATCGTTATCCTCGAAATCGAGGAAAAGTGTGCGAACGACAGTCGGGTCATAAAGCGGCTTGCCCGCATAGTTCGGCACATCGGCGGGTGAAACTCTTGGCCCGGGCTGAGCGGGCTCCTCGCTTCGTCGACCGAAACCTGGTGGACCAAACCCGGGTCCCCGGCGTCCACCGGCTGCCTGGTCCTGCTTGAGGGATTCGCGAGCCGCCGTCCGCTCGGCGACATCCAGGCGGCCATCGCCGTCCTTGTCGAATTTCTTGAGCAGCTTGCGATCTTGCCCCATCGGCCCGCCCGGACCGCCAGGACCGAATCCCGGAGGCGGACCCATTCGTCGATTCATGATCGAGGCAAGCGCATCGGTGTCGAGCGCTCCCTTGTTGGCCGCGACGGCTTCGCCGACGAAGCGTTCCGCTGCCTTCGCGGCTTCCTCGGGAGAGAGTCGTCCATCCTTGTTCGTGTCCGCGGACTCCAGGATCGCAGGGGCCATGAAACTCCCAGGTCCGAAGTCACTGGGCGGTTCGTCGCTACCGTCACCGGGAGGCGGGCCGATCAATCGGTTCACTGCTCGCCCCAGCTCGGCGGCGTCGAGCGACCCTTGCTTCTTGGTGTCGGCATTGCGAATCAACCGCTCGGCGGCCGTGGCGGCCTCGGCGGGCGAGAGGTGCCCGTCCTTATCGGCATCTGCCTCTTCCAGGATCCGCGGGGCAAGAAACATGCCCGGGCCAAAGCCGGGCGCCGGACCGCCGGGACCAGGTTCCTGACCTCCCTGTTCCGGAGGTGGACCGCCTGGGCCCTGCTGTCTGACCGCGCCCAGCAAAACCAGGCAGATCGCAGCAGAAGCTGATATGAACAAAGGAATTCCGACGGCCTTCTTGAACATCGCATTCACCTGTCGCACGAACTGCAGTCCTGACCGAGATTCACCGAAAGCACCGGAAAGCGAGAACCTGACCCATTCTCATGAATTATAAAGAACCGGTGAAGGTTTTATTGTAAAAGTGTGTAAAGAGCGTAACAGGCCAGGCGAGCGGCCCTTCGCAGGCGGCCCCAGATGTCCAATAATAGACAAGTAGTAGCATAAATACCAGTCAATATTTTACTCGATAACTAGGAAGGCGAGGGATCGCGAATCGTCTGCTCAGTGAATCGATGGGTCAGGTGCATTGAGCGATCCGCGGCACTTCCGCTTGTTCACCCGCTGGGCGGATCGCGGGCGACTGGGCGTTGAACACGCGAACCAGACGAGGCACGATGCGGGGGAATTTATATCTTTAAACCCGCGTGACCGCTGGCTGGAGTGGTGTCGCGAGCGGCCGGCGTGCCGCCATCGTGGGGCGGAACATCATCAGGATGACGAGGGGAAGATAAAGCAAGACGAGTGTTCCGCCCTTGTCGAGGTACCAGAACTGGCTGGCGACGAGGAGCGCGGCCGAAAGCGAGATCAACTCCGCCAGTGATTTGCGAACCGGCCAGAGCGTGGTGACGATGATCAGGGCGACATACGCGATCAGGACGGGAAGTCGGAAGGCCGTGTCGATGCCCGCCCAGAAGCTGCCGGTCGATTTGGGCTCGAACCAGGGCAACAGGCCCGCCTCGGCGATGCTGCGGGCACCCAGGGCACGTGCCCATAGCCCCAGCGCGGGGAGCGAGACACCCAGCAAAGCGCAAGCG
Source organism: uncultured Planctomycetaceae bacterium (assembly GCA_963797295.1). Lineage (GTDB taxonomy): Bacteria > Planctomycetota > Planctomycetia > Isosphaerales > Isosphaeraceae > Aquisphaera. Next base: position 178,529 of record CAWCPP010000038.1, on the reverse strand, counting down.
ACGGCCACCGAGCAGGCGACGATCAAGAACCGGTACATTCCCCGACCGCGATAGAACCCGGCCCAGAGCGCGATCAAACCAAGACAGGCCGGAATCCAGCCGGCAGCCAGTCCGATGAGGGCCCCGGACAAGGAGGGTCGGGTGTGCCAGAAAACCGCGAGAATGATCAACGCCGCCGAGATCAATTGCCCGCTGTCCACGACCGCCATGCGCGTGTACGGCAGAAGCAAGTAACAAGCCGCCATCGCCAGCCCGGCAATCGGCCGGTCGAAGTGCCTCCAGCCGATGAGTATCAGTCCCGTGACGAGCCCGCTGTGCGCGAGGACGGCAAGCACGCGAGACACCACGACTTGTGCCGGTTTTGTCTTGAGCGGGGTCGGCAGCCAGGGCTCGATGGCTTGCTTGACCTCGGCGGCTTTTTCACCGCCTTCCCCGGGAACCGCGGCAGGATGATCCTCGCTCGCGGCGGGCTCGGCCGGATTGCGGGCCGCGCCGTCCTCGACCGGCAAGCTGATGGTCTCGGCCAGCAGCAAGGCCAGCATCCCGACGGATAAGCAAAGCAAGCCCGAAGCGCTCAGATTGGGCTCCAGAAGAGGACGGCGGACCAAACCCAGATCGAGCATGCACCGGACCAGCCAGGCGCCCGACCCGAGGAAGAGCCAGATGAATGCCGACCACGGGGGCCGCGCCTGACTGGCCACGATCAGCATCATGCCGGGGACAAGGACGAACAAAAGCAGCAGGTCCAGATTGCGGACGCTCCAGAGGCGGCTGAACTTGAAGAAGAGCGTCACGCAGCCCAGCAACGAGAGGAAAAGCCAGACTTCCGGCTCCAGACCAAGATCGGATACGAGTGCTCCCCTCACGGTAACCTCGTCAGTCCGACTCAAACGGAATGGGTTCGCCCGTGAGTTGGCACAACGCGTTCAACGCCGCGCGTTGCTCCGCCTCTTTCTTGTTGCGGCCCCAGGCCGGAGCATGGCGTTGACGGCCGATGAGCGCCGAGATCTTGAAGCACTTCGAGTGGTCCGGACCTTTCTCGTCGAGTAGCAGATAGGTGGGCGTCTCCCCGAACTCGCGCTGGGCGACTTGCTGCAAATGACTCTTGTAATTGAGCCCGCCATGCCCTTCGACGGCCGCGTCGATTTCGGGCTCGATATGGGTCACGATGAATTGACGAGCGGCGTCGATACCTCCGTCAAGGTAAATTGCGCCGATCAGGCTCTCGAAGACGTCGGCCAGCACCGAAGGAGGCGTGTTTTCGCGAGTTCCCATTCCTTTGCCCATGTACAGAAACGCATCGAGCCCCAGGCTTTCGGAAATCTTGGAGCACGTCGTCCGCGAGACCACGATCGATTTGATTCGCGTCAATTCCCCTTCCTGGTAATCCGGGTACTTGCGGAACAGCAGGTCGCAAACGACAGCCCCGAGTATGGCATCGCCCAGGAATTCGAGCCGTTCATTGGACGAAAGCCGGTGATTGGCGACGGAAGCGTGGGTCAGAGCTTCGCGCAACATGGACGGTTCGCGAAACGCATAGCCGAGCACTCCCTGGCACTCGTCAAGCGACCGAGATTCGTCCCGTTTGACGATCGGGGGCATGGTCCAACCAGTTTTGCGCCAAAGGATTTGCGTTGAAAAACTCAAGGTATCCAGGGTCAACTGGGTTGTCAACGGTCTGGTCGATGCGCGCGATCGCGGCAGCACCGGTTGAGTTAGCCTGGCTGGAAACGCCCGGGGTGCATCACCTTTCAGGCGTGCCCCGCACGGCTTCGAGAAATGCCGCGACTTTCCCAGGGTCTTTACGGCCGGGAGACGATTCAACGCCACTGGCCACGTCAACCATCCAGGGACGGACCCGCGCGATCCGTTCGGCAACGTTGCCGGGTGTCAAGCCACCCGCCAAGATCAGGCGAGGAAGAGGAGGGATCTCGGCCAGTATATCCTCGCCCACAAGCGTCGCGGTTCCACCGCGGCGACCCGGGGAGTAAGCGTCGACAAGCACGGCATCCGGCGATCGGCCCACCGCCTGGCAGTGCTCAAGGTAGCGGACCATGTTAACGATGTGCGAGACTTGACCCAAGCGAAAAGCGCGAATGATCCGGAATCGACTCAGGAGTGGCAGGACTTCCGGGGGTTCGTCTCCGTGAAGTTGAATGCATACGAGCCCGAGATTGTCGGCAATCTCGATGATCTCGGCAGCCGGACGATTCACGAACAGACCGACCACCTGCCTGGGCGTCGCAACGGCAGCGATGATCTCCCGCGCCTGAGAAGGATGTACAAATCGTGGTGAACCGGCATGGAAATTAAGCCCGATCCAGTCAGCGCCTGCTTGTAAACAGGCAACTGCCTCCTCGCCGCAAGTCAATCCACAAACCTTGACCCGCACGCTCGATTGATCGGGCTCGTTGAAAAGCGATTCTGTCGCCGTCCGCATGGCTACCGCAGTTCATTCAAGCGACACCAAGCTTGGCGAGGGCGGCTTTGAACTTTGTCTCGGGATTGACACCGACCAGACGGTCGACTTCCTTTCCCTCCTGAAAGACCAGGACGGTGGGGATCGCGGAGATCCGCAAGCCTCCAGGCGTGTCCTGGTTTTCGTCAGTATTCATCTTGCCTACCTTGACCCGTCCGTCGAACTCACCGGCCAGTTTCTCGATCGTCGGAGCAAGCATCCGGCAAGGACCACACCAGGGGGCCCAGAAATCGACCACAACGGGAATCGACGAATCCAAGACTTCCGACTTCCAGTTGGCGTCGGTAAACTCCTTCACACTGCCGGCCATAATTCATGCCTCTTCGTCTGCGAAAGTCGCGGGAACGTGGAAACTGAACCAATATAGAATACTCAACAGGCTACCCCGAACCCTGTTCGACGGAGGCATTATAAGGTGCCTGAAAAGCGAGTCAACACTCCCGCCTCTCTCACTATGGCCGCATGCATGAGCGACGGAGCCGTATTAAATGCGTGCATCAACCCAAAGCGAGGCGGCTGGGTCCGGCTGCTTTTGCTGGCAGTGCCAGCAACTCTCGTGCTCAGGGTTACGGGCGCGAGCTCGATCTGGATATTCGTGGGGTCTTGCATCGCGATCATCCCTTTGGCTGGATTGATGGGGGAGGCAACCGAACAGCTTGCCGAGAGACTGGGACCCGGGATCGGCGGATTGCTCAATGCCACCTTCGGCAACGCCGCCGAGCTGATCATTGCCTTGTTCGCCCTGTTCAAGGGTTATGACGAGGTTGTCAAAGCCTCGCTGGCAGGAAGCATCCTTGGCAATGTTCTCTTGGTGCTTGGTGCCAGTTTGTTTGCTGGCGGGCTCAGGTACAGTTCTCTGAAATTCAATCGGATGGCGGCGAGCGCGGGGTCGACGATGCTGGTGCTGGCATCGTTCGGTCTACTGGTTCCCGCCATTTTTCATGCGCTGCCCGAGGTCACAACACGTCACTCCGGGTTGGAGCATCAATTGAGCGTCGGGGTCTCGATGGTCCTGATTCTCACCTACGTTGCCCACCTGGTTTTCAGTCTGGTGACCCATAAAAACCTGTTCAATCCCGACAACCAAGATCCTCATGAAGAGGACGAGCACTGGAGTAACAGGGCCGCAACGGTGGCCCTGATTGCGGCGACAGTGTGCGTCGCCGTGATGAGTGAGATGCTCGTTGGAGCGGTCGAGAGCGCTAGCCACGACCTCGGGATGAACTCGATCTTCATCGGGGTTGTGCTGGTGGCGATCGTGGGCAATGCGGCCGAGCATTCCACGGCGGTTATGGTGGCGCTCAAGAATGAGATGGATCTGGCAGTGGGCATTGCCATGGGCTCTGCCCTGCAGATCGCGTTGTTCGTCGCGCCGGTTCTTGTCTTCGCCAGCTATCTTCGGGCCGAGCCGATGGACTTGCGTTTCACCTCTCTCGAGGTTCTCGCGGTGGTTGTGGGCGTACTGATTGCGCGGATGGTCGCCGAGGACGGGGAATCAAACTGGCTGGAAGGGTTGATGCTGCTGGCGGTTTATGTGATTCTCAGCCTGGCGTTCTTCTTCCTGCCTGAGCGCCCTGCCAGCCGGGACCATCCCGGACCGGCTTCGGACGTTCATGGAAGGCTCGAGAGATTCAGTGCCAGAGAAATTTTGGTGTCACGCGATCACACGTGTGAGCGACTGGCCCGTTTCGAAGTCGTGTCGGCCTGCTCGTCGAGGTAGAGCAGCCGGCCGCAACTCTTGCAGAACATGAGCTGATCGCCGTTGATCAGGTGGTTGAGCATCTGGGTGGTGACGGACGTGAAGCAGCCCAGGCAGGCGCCGTTCTCGCAGGCGGCAAGAGCATCGGCACCAAACTGCCGGACTGTTCGGCTGTAGCGTTCCCGATTCTCTTCGGGAATGGATATTTCGGCTTCGATGATGGACGTCTCCAGTTCTTGAAGGTGTGCCTTGTGCGTAGAAGCCTGCGATTCGATCTCTGCCTGGAGAGCCGTAACGTCGTGGGCATACGACTTCAGTTCCGCCTCGAGCTTGGCAAGTGCGGCGGTCTGGGTCTCGATCTCCTCGTAGTTCAGGAGAATCTCATCCTCGGTCTTGGTCATGGCGGCCTTGTCGTGGGCGATCTGGTTCTGAAGCGCCTTGTATTCTTCGTTCTTCTTGACCTGGTTGAGCTTGACCTTCAGGTCGTCAATCTTGCTTTGCTGCGCCTGGAGAACGTGCTCGTTCTTCTTGAGGTGAACCTTTGCGTCCTGGAGCGCTTTGCGGGCTTTCTCGACGTCGGCCTGCCGGCTGGCGAGTGCCGACTGGCGGCTGGCCAGTGTTCGGGGCGCCAAGGCGAGGCGGTCGCGCAAGGCCTTGGCACGCTGATGGAGTACGTGTAGGTCTCGGAGGATATCAGGGGTCGCGGTCATGAGTCGTTGGCTCCGTCGTGATCGTTGAGGGTCAGCCAGGACTTCGAAGTCTTTTTGCCTGTGGGGTTGCGAAAAAAAAACCGCCGGTCGCTTTTGCGACCGGCGGTTGGTTGACCGGTTTAGCCGGTACTCTCGAGGAAGCCCTCGAGTTGCCGGCTACGGACGGGATGTTGGAGTTTTCTGACAGCCTTGGCCTCGATCTGGCGGACGCGTTCTCGGGTTACCTTGAAGATCCGTCCCACCTCCTCGAGGGTGTAGGTGTAGCCGTCTCCCAGGCCGTAGCGGAGCTTGATGATCTCACGCTCGCGGTATGTCAGCGTTTTCAAAACCTGGTCGATCTTTTCCTTGAGCATCTCTTGAGTGGCCGCATTGATCGGGCTTTCCGCGGCTTCGTCTTCGATGAAGTCGCCAAAATAGCTGTCTTCGCTTTCACCGACCGGGCGGTCGAGCGAGATCGGGTGCCGGCTGATCTTCATGACCCGACGGGTTTCCTCGACCGAGATATTGGCGGCTCGTGCCGTCTCCTCGATCGTCGGCTCACGTCCCTTCTCCTGGAGCAGCTTCTTGGAGACGTTGCGGAGCTTGGACATCGTCTCGATCATGTGCACCGGGATGCGGATGGTGCGGGCCTGATCGGCGATCGCCCGGGTGATGGCCTGGCGAATCCACCAGGTCGCGTAAGTGCTGAACTTGTAGCCGCGGCGATACTCGTACTTGTCGACCGCGCGCATCAGCCCCGTATTGCCTTCCTGGATCAGATCCAGGAACGAGAGACCGCGGTTGCGGTACTTCTTGGCAATCGAGACCACCAGCCGCAGGTTGCCGCCGGAAAGCTCCCGCTTGGCCTGTTCGTATTCCTTGAAGCGTTCGTTCATGAGCTCGGCGCGGTGCTTGAGGCTCTTGGGAGTCTCGAGCGTGATCCGCATCAGATCCTTGAGCTCCTTGACCAGATTGGCCCGTTCTTCCTTGCCCACATGGCCGGCCCGCAATTCCCGAAGCTGGGCGAGCAGCTCTTCCATGCGGATGGCGATCTGCTCCAGCCGCTTCATGAGAGGCTGGACCTTCTGGGTGCGGATCGACAGCTCCTCGACGAGATTGACCGCCTTGAACCGGCGCCGCTTGAGGTTGGCCATCAGAGCCATTCGCCCGGTCGTTTCGCGCTCGCGGACAAAGATCCTGAAGTCCCGCACGTTGCACTCCATGAGGTGCTCGAGCGTCTTCAGATTATGCGGCATCCGGCCCAGGATCTGGTCTTTTTCGAGGTTTTCGGTGACCGAGACTTTCACGGTGCGATCAAAGGGGAGATCACCGTCGTTGACTTTCTTGAGCACGTCGACGACCAGGGCCAGCGCGAAGTGGCACTCGAGCACCTTGCGCCGGAACTTTTTGCGGGTGATTTCGATCTTCTTGGCCAGGTTGATTTCCTGGTCCCGGGTGAGCAGCGGGATCTCGCCCATCTGGGTCAGGTACATACGAACCGGGTCATCGATTCGTCGCGAGATATCCTCGAGGTCCTCGGGGGTGAGCTCGGTTTCCTCGTCCTCGGCCGGTTCCTCGGCCAGCTCGTCGTCGGGCTCGTCATCCAGGTCACCCGAAGCCAGCAGACGATTTTCCGCCTCGTCCTCGTTGATCAGCTCGATGCCCATCTCGTCGAGAGTCTCGAGCAGGCCGTGAATGCGCTCGGGGCTGGTCGCCTCGTCGGGCAATAGGTCGTTAACCTGGTCGAAGGTCAGAAACCCCCGCCGTTTGCCCAAATCGAGCAGCGTCTTGATGCCCTCGTCCAACTTGTCCATCCAGAATCCTCCCTCACGCACGGAACGACGGGTCAGGACGCGTCTACTTCGTGTCCGGCCGCTGGTTCATGAGACGTCGATATTCCAACTGTAAGGCACGATACGCGTCCGGGTCAGTCACTTCATCGGTTTCGGCCAGGGCCCTGCGCAGGTCACCGAGCCGGTTTTGCCGCTCACGCTCGGCCAGGGTGCCGAGCACGCCTTTGAGGCGATCTTGCCACGAAGCGGGACGCACGTTGTCGGGCAAGGGCGCCGGGTCCATCGGCAGAAGCAATCCTGCCGCCAGGGCGCGAACCTGGGGTTCATCCAGGCGATCCATGACCTCCGCGGTGCGAGGCAGTTGCCCCTCGCCATGGAGGTCGAAACAAGCCTGCAGGATCGCCCGCAAGGGAGCATCCCGCAACGAAGTTACAGTGACACGAGACACCAGTTCGGCAACCAGGGCCGGCTCGTTCAGCACGATCTGCACCAGCTCGCGATCGAGCGGCTCAAGATCGTGGAGCCGGATGGGCGGGGCCGGAGTGCTAGCTGCCTGGCCCGACACGAGGCTCTGCGGCGCGGATCCGGGCAGATTGGCCGTGGCAGCGGCCGTCGCCCGTCCCGGCCGGGGCGTTGCGGCTTGCCTCAGTTCTCGCAGCCGTCTTCTGAGCTGGTCGACCGGCAGGTTCAAGCGATGGGCCAGGCTGTCGAGCGACTTGGCCAGCTTCAGATCCATGCCGATTCGCTGCGTCAGAGGGATTCGACTGAGGATGCCCAGGACCCACTCCGCGGCTCGCCGCGACCCTTCGATCGCGCCGAAGTCGAACCGGTTCGCCGCACGCTCGAGTACGAACACCAGGGGATCGACGGCCTGGGCCACCAGTTCTCGAAAAGCGCCGGCCCCTTCCTTCAAGAGGAAGTCACACGGATCAAGGTTCGCTGGCAAAGTCAGGATGCGCACGTCGAGCTCATGTCCCAGGAAGAATTCCAAAGCGCGGTCCGCGGCGTTCTGGCCGGCGGCATCTCCATCGAAAACCAGAATCACCAGGTCGGCCAGACGTCTCAGGCCCTGAACATGATCTTCGCCCAGGGCGGTGCCCAGGGTCCCGACGACGTTGCACAATCCCACCTGGTGCGCTGCGATGACATCGGTATAGCCTTCAACGACGGCCACCCACCCGGCTTCGCGACAAGCAGCCCTGGCGCGATCAGCCGCGTACAGGACTTTCCGCTTCTGAAACAAGGCCGTCTCGGGGCTGTTAAGATATTTTGCGACATTTTTTCCCTGAGCGAGCATCGACCGCTCGACCTCGGGAAGAATTCGTCCTCCAAATCCGATCGCGCGGCCTCGCTCGTCATGAATGGGAAAGATCAGCCGACCGCGAAATCGCTCCCGCACGGCCCCGGTCGAGTCTTCCGGTCGGGAAACCAATCCGGCCTGCTCCAGAAGCTGCACCGAATAGCCGCGACTACGGCCCTCGGTTAGCAACCAGCCGCGCTCTACTGGCGCGTAGCCAAGTCGGAACTGTTCGATGCTTTCAGCCGTCAAGCCCCGCCCCAGAGCGTAGGACCTCGCGGTATCGGACCTGGCCAGCAATCGTGCAAAGAGCTCCTCCGCCCATGTCTGCACCACAAGCAGGTCGGACTTCGACGGCCCCGTAGTGACTGTAATCGGAGAGTATGCGCTGACAGGCGGACTTTCCAGCACAATACCTGCCCGCTCGGCCAGCATGCGCATCGCCTCTGGAAAATCCACGTGTTCGTAATTCTTCACAAAATCAAAGACATCGCCCCCGGCACCACAGCTCCAGCATTTATACGACTGGCGCTCAGGGTTGATTTCTAGCGAGGGATTGTGGTCGTCATGAAACGGACACAGCGCCTTGAACTTGGAACCGGCCCGGCGCAACTGTAGACTCTCGCCCACAAGCGACACGATATCTACTGCGTTTTTTATGGCGACCTTTGTGGCGTCGGAGTGTCGGGGCACCGGGAGCTCCTGATACTCAGGCACGAGCCCGGGTCCATGGTTTGCAGCCTCCGGAGATCAAAGAGCCATCGGAGACCCCTCGTGAGCTGCTCACCGTGCCCTTGTGAAATATTCCCGATGACAAGGCAATTATAACCCCAAGTGATTTTGGGTCAAGTTTTTCAACCCTCCTGCCGAGATGGCGCTAATCTTTCTAAACCGGCACGTTTTTAGCATTTATGCTGATTCAGCCAATCCCCACGGCAGACCTGGGCGGAGCATTCTGATGAATGGTTAGAACGGGTTACCGCCCTCTTAAAAATCTCCCCCCGCATCTCTACCGCTTGCCCAGCCTTCTCATGATCCTTAGTTTGTGTTCATCCTTGTCCTACAAACCAAGTGTCCAAGTCAAGGGGGAGGATGGATTTTCTTGGTGTCGCCAGCAATTTCTCAAGCCATCATGTCGCAACGGGTGATGAGCCCGGCTCAAGGTCTCCGCCGGTCGAGCTCTCTGGCCGGGTGGTTGTCGGTTCCATCGCCATTAGCCTCGTCAGCCTCGGGCTCGGGGCCTCTGGGCTTGCCGCCGATGAAAAGGACGCTCGCATGGCCGCTTCCGGGTGGAAACAAGACGAGGGGGAGACCACGTTCCGGGTCGACCCGTCGAATAGCCGTCTCGAATTCCGCCATCGAGCCGATCGGAAGCTGACCCACGCCGATGATTCGAGATCCCGGCCGGAGTCCGGACTGGAAAGCGGGCCCCCCAGGATTGACTTGATCGACCTCGAGGGCCACCTTGCCGTCACCGGCGCGAACCTCGCGAACGTGGAAGCCCAGAAACGCGGCCTCGGGGGCATCCGGGAGCTCACTGATCTTGACATTGACTGTCTGCGCCGCACCCTCTCGATAGAAGACCAGGGGCACCAGGGAGCCTACGTCCAGTCCCGCAGTCAGGACTCGCAGCTCCGCCGGATCAGAAACGTTGTGGTTGGCCAGCTTCACGATCACATCCCCGCGCTTCAGCCCGCTGACCGCGGCCGGGCTGCCCGGTTGAACCCTCGAAATCAGGACACCATGGTTGTCGGGAAGCCGCAGCTTGCGCCGGTCTCGGCGTCAACAGGGTCGATGATCACTCCGAGATAGCCGCGGACCACCTTCCCCTCCTTGATCAGCCCGTCCACGACCTTCTTTGCAAGCGACGAGGGAATGGCCAGGCCGATTCCCACGTAACCGCCGGTCTGGCTGGCGATCGCGGTATTGATGCCTACCACCTTCCCGGCGAGGTTGATCAACGGACCACCCGAGTTGCCGGGATTGATCGCAGCGTCGGTCTGGATGAACGACTCGTAGTCGGCGATCCTCAAGTTCTTGCGTTCCGTGGCTGAAACGATGCCCGCGGTGACGGAATGATCAAAACCCAGGGGCGTGCCAATCGCCAAGACCCAGTCGCCGATATCGAGCTCGTCAGAGTTGCCCCACTCCGCCTGCACTTTGAGCGTGGCTCGCACGCGAAGCACGGCGAGGTCGCTCTTGGGGTCGGCGCCCACCAGCCGTGCCGGAACGTCATCACCAGGCGCCAGTCGGACCATGATCCGGTCGGCTTCCTTGACGACGTGGTAATTGGTCACGATGTAGCCTTTTTCCTTGTCGATGATGACGCCGGAACCGAGTTCCCCCCCCTGAAATCCCGGCCCCAGAGGATTCCCTCCGATGGGCAATCCGGGCATCACGTCGGCTCTTTTCCGTTCGTGCTGGGCCTGCACGTTGACCACGGCCGGCGACACCGCCGTGACCGCCAGTCGAAAGAGTGCGGAGGCCTGGCTGACCACGCCGCCCTTGTCCAGCTTGTCAAGTGCTTCGATTGCCGCTCTGGCACGCCCCGCTTCCCACGAATAGCCGGTACGTTCCGCCACATATGGCACGCCGTACACGATCAGTGCGGCGAGACAAAGCACGAACAGGATCACCACGAATCCGCGCCGGATAGGGGGAGTCTCCGGACGTGGTGGCGGATCATCAAACCCGAAACCATGATCCTGGGGGAATCCGTGATCTTGAGGATTGAACGACGCCATGGGCGGGGCTCTCCTGTTGATGCTTATCAGGGCGCGCTGCGCTCAGAAGATCCTGCAGAGCCATTGGCCCTGCGCGGAATAACGCCGGCGAGATGTTCGGGTTTTGAGTTTTCCGCCTGCTTGACCCATATTGCAAGGCCACGGACGCGCGAGCCGGAAACGCCAGGGAAGGCGGTCCTGAGATGCGCAGGGAGCCGGGCCCTTCTTCGGTTCTATCAATACCCGCCAATCCAGGACAGAACGATCACGGAGTATTTTGGACGCAGCGGATGCTGAAATCAACCCGCGATGCTCGTTCCGGAGTGTCGTGCCTCTGGAAATACCACGCGGGCTTTGAGACGATGCCCGGGCGGACGGGAATGGCAGGTACATGGCCTGTGACTGACTCGAGCGTGCGGTGAGGGAGAATGACCGTGCAGGAAGAATCGCGGCCCAGTCGCCGGACGCTGCTCGCCTCATATCGAGGACCGGCTTGCTGGTTCTTGCTCGCAGGGCTCTTGCTTTCTGGTGTGCGCGCATGGGGCCAGCGGGGTGAAGGGACGGACCCCGGCAAGATCGAGCCGGCGATCAGACCGGAAAAGCCCATTGTTCTGTTCAACGGCCACGACCTCTCAGGATTTACCACCTGGCTCAAGGACACAAAAGTCGCGGATCCGCGTGCTGTTTTCCAGGTTCACGACGGGCAGATTCAGATCAGTGGCGACGGCGACGGGTATCTCGCAACCAGGGAGTCTTACCGCGATTATCATCTTATCGCGGAGTACAGGTGGGGAAAGCGCACGAACGGCGGCAAGTTTGTGAGAAACTCGGGCATTCTCCTCCATGCCAGCGGGCCTGATGGAGGCGCGGATGGAACCTGGATGTCTGCCATCGAATGCCAGCTTGCCCAGGGGTGCGTCGGCGACCTGATTCCGATCCGAGGCAAGAATGCGTCTGGAAACCAAATCGCAGTGCGGCTCGCCAGTGAAGTCGTTCCCGGCCCCGACAACCGGCCTCGCTGGAAGCCAGGTGGCAAGACCCAGATCTTCACCGCCGGCCAGCTCTGGTGGTCAAATCACGACCCCGAATTCAAGGAGTTTCTGGACACGCGAGGCCGGGATGATGTCGAAAGCCCACTGGGCGAGTGGACCCGGGTCGAGTGCCTCTGCGACGGATCCCGGATCACCGTCCGCGTCAACGGCGTCACGGTCAACCAATGTCACGACGTCTTTCCGCCGGCCGGCAAGATCCTTTTGCAGTGCGAAGGGTTCGAGCTGTTCGTGCGTAAGTTTGAGTTACATCCTCTGGACCAGTAAGAGGTTCGATCATGACTCCAAGATCCACGAGCCGGCGCGCGTTCTTGCAAACCAGCATCGCGGCCGGGACACTAGCCGGAGTGTCCAACGTCCATGCGGCCGGCAGCGATCTCCTACGGGTCGGGCTGGTCGGCTGTGGGGACCGGGGGACCGGAGCGGCGCGGCAGGCTCTAGGAGCTGATTCCCACGTCCAGCTCGTCTCGATGGCCGATGCCTTCGAGGATCGGCTCCAGCAAAGCTTCACCCTCTTGAAGCAAGATGAAAAGGTCGGGTCGAAGGTCGACGTTGCCGCCGAACGACGCTTCGTGGGCTTCGACGCTTATGAGAAGCTGTTGCAATGCGGTGTCGATGTGGTCTTGCTCTGCACGCCGCCCCATTTTCGGCCACTCCACCTGAAGGCGGCGATCGACGCCGGAAAGCATGTCTTCGCGGAGAAGCCGGTGGCCGTCGATGCGGCCGGCGTCCACTCCGTGCTGGAGAGTTGCAAGCTGGCGAAAACGAAAGGCCTGTCGGTCCTTTCGGGGCTCTGCCTGCGCTACGACAAGGGGTTCCGCGAAACCGTCCGCAGGCTGCACGACGGCGAGGCCGGTGAGATCACCACGCTCCTGGCAAACGATTACCGCAGCGGCCGCTGGGACAAACCGAAGCAGGCATCATGGACCGAAATGTATTACCAGATGCGGAACTGGTACAACTTCACCTGGCTCTCCGGCGATTTCAATGTCGAGCAACACGTCCATTTTCTGGACGTCTGCGCCTGGATCATGAAAGAGCAATACCCGGTCAAGGCGGTGGGCATGGGTGGCCGCCAGGTGCTCACCGGAACCGAGTATGGTAACATCTACGATCATTTCTCGGTAGTCTACGAGTACGCCGACGGCGCCCGGCTGATCAGCAACTGCCGTCAGCAGCCGGGATGTGCCAACGACATGAGCGTGCACGTCCTGGGGACCAAGGGCAAGGCCGTCTTCCAGGAACGCAAGAATGGCCTGAGAATCGAGTCGAGCCGAGGTTCCTGGCACTACAGCGGCCCTCAGAACGATATCTACCAGACGGAGCACGACGAGTTCTTCGCCAGCATCCGTAGCGGCCGCCCGATGAACAACGGCGAGTACATGGCCAGAAGCACGCTGCTGGCAATCATGGGCCGCATGGCCGCGTACACCGGCCAGCAGATCACCTGGGACATGGCCCTGAACTCGCATGAGAAGCTCAGTCCGGACCGCTACGAGTGGGACGGCACACCGCCGGAGTCGCGGATTGCCATTCCAGGCCAGTCCCCGTTTGTTTGATGGGAGGACCGATGCATACCCCGCGAAGCGAAGGCGACTGCGACACGAGACCCGTCGGACCAGCAAGCGGGACTGGGTTGCTGAGCCGGCGAGCCTGGCTGGGTATCGCGGGCATCGGAATCGCGTGCGGGAGGGCCCAAGCGGGGGGTAAAGCCAGGGTCGCGACCGGATCGCAGGATCAGCGCGGAACGCCAACTCGGTTTCAGATCGCCTGCATGACGCTGCCCTACTCGAAATTCCCCCTCGAGCGCACCTTGGCCGGCATCAAGGGTGCTGGCTACCGATATCTCGCGTGGGGCACGACCCATGCGGAGGAGGGTGGAAAAGAGATTCCGATCATCGCCCAAGATGCAGCACCCGATCGGGCGCGAGACCTGGGCAAACGCTGTCGCGACCTCGGCTTGGAACCGCTCTTGATGTTCTCGGGAATCTACCCCGAAGCCGATGGGGCTTTGGATGTCCTGCGGCGGCGGATCCTCCAGGCAGAGGCGGGCAACGTGCCCCAGGTCTTGACCTTCGGCCACACCCGGGGCGGCAACCGCAAACTCTGGGTCGAACGGTTCAAACAGCTTGGCCCGATGGCGCGAGGCCATGGCGTCACCATCGTGGTCAAGCAGCACGGCGGAGAAACCGGAACGGGATCCGCCTGCGCCGACATCGTGCGCGAGGTGAACGACGCCGGAATCAAGGTCAACTACGACGCCGGCAACGTGATGGACTATCTGGACGTCGATCCGATTCCCGACCTGAAAACCTGCGCCGGGGAGGTTCGATCATTTTGCATCAAGGACCATCGCAACACCCCGCGCGACGAGGATTGCGGCCCGGGGTTCGGCGAGATCGACCACTACAAGCTGCTCGGACAGGTCGCCTTTACCGGCCGGACGATCCCACTTTGCTGCGAGAACATCTTCGCCCCGCTTCTGCCTCGGCCGGACTCCGCCGCCGAGGTTGACACCCTGGCGCGGATGGCGCGCGAGTATCTTGAGCTGGTTATCCGAGGTCTTCAGAGCCCCCAGACCGGCTCGTGAAGGACCTGATCCGAGAAATAAGGGCCGCAAACACGGCTTCGTGTCACGACCCTTTCGGTGCGAACCTCGTTGTTCCCCTGGTTCAGTTGCAAACTCGGCGGGAAACCGGCAAGAAAATACAAGAGATGCCGAATATGCCCTGCGCAGGCTTCTTGGCCACTGAGCAAAGTCAGAAACCCGGTGACTCAAGTTTCCGGGTAGCGAGCAGCTTTCCTCCATGCCCGGATCGAATCCTTATAGGCGGCTGACAGGCTGATCTTGGGCGCAGCATGCTCGCGGACCAGGCTGCGATGCTCGTTCGAGATCCAGATCTGGTGAGCGATGTCACCCGCCTGCGCGCCCACGTTGATCCGCCCTATCCAGAAGCGAAGTCCCTCGGGCTCGGTGGCGCGAGCGAGGACATCAAGGAACATGGTCGTCACGAACGCTACGCCGCCCCGCTCACGGCGGGCAAGAGGCTGGGCGACCGTGAGCGTGCCGTTGACAAAGGTGATTGCGTAGTCCGGCGACGCCGCGCCGGAGACGAGGATCGCATAGGTGCCTGGGGCACTGTAGGCAACCGCCTTCGTCGAAAGGGTCGCCGCTTGGGTGAGACTGGCCACACTGTCGCCATCAACGAACCCGCCGTATGAGGCCGTCAGGGTCGGCGGATCAGCACCAAAGGGAACGGTCTTATCGATGGCCGTGATGGTCAGATTGGCTGGGACTACCGACAAGATCTTGATCGCCCTGGCCGGATCGACACCGTTACCTCCGGCATAACTATAGTTGATCTGATATGGTAAGGAAGCAACGTGTACTGCGGAGGTTGCGAAAATCGAAGAGAATCTGCCGGTCGATGGGTCGATGGCTGCCGATTGCGTCGTCCCGTTGAGCGTGATCGCCACACTCCCGGTAGGAATCTGATTACCCGACGTGATCACGCCCGAGAGGGCCACCTCCGCTGTCCCGTACGTGATCGTCGGCTGAGCGAGCGAGTCAAAAGGGGTCACGTAAGGAGACTCGTAAGCACCGATATCGGGCGCGGCCCCTTGAGGCCGGGAAACTCCGCGTTGGTCCGTGGTGATGCCCAGAACGGCCACTCCCGCATCGATGGCTGGGCTCCCTGGCAGCAGCGCCACGGTCATGGTCGGTCCGCCGTTATTCTGGAGCGGTCCCAGCATCGGGGCGACGTTGAGCAGGTCGGTGGCCGTCCATCCCGCGCTGCCGTCGGCGTTGCCGATCAGATTATACCCCTGTGAGTGGAAGTAACCCCAAACATCCGGATCCAGGGTAGCGGTATCGCCGGCAATGATCGTCGCCGTGCTGGTGGTGACGCAAAAGGGAAAGTCGCTCTCACTGTCGATGCCGCCGCCGTAGGACCCGATCCCGCTTGCGCTGTTCCCGCTGACGGTGCAGTCGGTCAGGGTTAACGCGAGACCATTGAATATTCCCCCTCCGCAGGCGTGATTCCCCGTCGTGCTGTTTTTGCTGACCGTGGTATTGGTGAGCGTCAGACTGCCGAAGCCTTTCCCGACTTCGGTCAGTTGGTTGTAAATGCCGCCACCGTCGGCCAGGGTCCCGGCAGTGCTATTGCCGTCAACGGCGGAATTGATGAGGGTCATAGTGCCATACGCTCCGTTATCCATCCCGCCGCCTGTTGAGTACGAGCCAGTAGTGCTGTTATTGTTGACCGACGAATTGATGAGGGTTACAGTGTCCGAATTGTAGATGCCGCCGCCTGGTGAGGACTCTCCGACGGTGTAATTACCGCTAACGCTGGAATCCATCAGACTTAACGTGCCGGAATTCAAGATGCCGCCACCGCTACCGCCGTAGTCCGTGCTCGTGGCGTTGTTGGCAATTACGGAAGTATTCAGCGATAGTGTACATTCTGTACTAACGAACACACCACCGCCACCCGAGGTAGTCCCGGTGGTTCTGTTGCCGACGACGCTACAACCGGTGAGGAATGCCGTGCTGTTGGCAATCAGACAGATGCCACCACCCAGGCCGTCGGTACTGTTATTATCCACGGTAGAAGCGGTGACGATCAAAACGCCGTTATTGCTATTGCAGATGCCGCCGCCACCGCCGCTGGCAAAGACGCCGGGTATGGAAGAGCTGTTGTCGCTGACGTTGGCCCCGGTCAGAGTCATTGCGCCGGAATTGTAAATGCCGCCGCCAAATTCGCTGTATGAGGTCGTGCTGTTGTCCGTTACCGTGCAATCGGTCAGGGTCATCGCGCCCGAATTGTAAATGCCGCCGCCACCGTCGTTGGTCCAGACGCCAGGTAGGTACGTGCTGTTGTCGCTTACGACAGAATCGATGAGAGTGACCACGCCTGCATTGAAGATACCGGCACCATCGGTGCCGCTCAGGCCGCCAGTAATCGTCAGCCCGACAAATTTGACTTCGACGCCGGCGTCGACGGCGAAGATACGAAAGTCCGGTGTCCCCGCGGCACTGTTGCGGGCCACAGACAGGCTTGATGCCCCCGGTCCTTCGATGTCCATCAAGCCGGTGGTATTGCTCAGGTCCGGCAGGGCCGAGTTGAGCGTGATCGTGCCGGTGACGGCGAAGTCGATGGTGTTGTTTCCCGGGGCCAGATCGGCCTGGGTGATCACATAGCGCAGGTCACCCGAGGTCCCGGACCCGGTGCCCGAATCACCCAGGGTGTTGACGGTCCAGGAGGTTGAAGACAGCAGTGTTCGGTTCTCGAGGGATTCGAGCCTCGAGATCCGGCTCACACGGAGATGAGGACTTCCTCGGGACTCTGACACGCGCACACACAGACGGACGAAACAAGCTGCCGATAGTCGAGGAATGTCCCACATTAATCTTCTCCTGGCGGGTGCAGCCGTATCGGGCAGCCGTGCTGACCGTGCTGGCAAGACAATGCCAATTGTGCAAGCGCGATGCTCTGAGGTTTACTTGTTCTTGTCGTCGACGGCGACGGAGGTAGCGAATCCGCAAGGAACTTGCCGGCGATCATTCTCAGGCCGACAGGCCACCAGGGCCGGGCTGCATCGGCCTCAGATCAGCCGAGGGCGCATGAGGAAGACCCGCCAGCATGCCTTGGCACGCCTCGGGCCACCCTGGCTCGGCCTCATCGACCACTCATGAGCAGACGGGCCGACTCACACACAAATCAGTATACTACGATGCGTTTCGGCTTGTCAAGGGTCGGACTCGCCGGCCGACACAGGCCGCTGCTCGCTGTGCTCAATCGCCCTGACGGTTCTCGTAGTATTGTCCCAGGGCCAGTGTCCGCTTGACCTGGCGGGCGACGACGAACCCCGTGAGCACGAGGCCTGCCACATAGATGTTGGGATACTGCAGATCGTCTTGCTTCGCCCAGGTCGGGAAGGGCTGGTGCCAGTCGAGCGCGGTATCGAAATACAAGGCCAGATAGCAGGTAACCGCCAGCCCCGTGGTGTACCAGACCATGTTGATCCGGAACCAGAGCCCGGAGGCGGCGATCATGAGGGGGTAGCCAATCAGCAGGGTGCTTTCCACCCGGTTGAGCAGTTTCAGCGCCAGGGTCAAGAAGATGAGGTCGGCCGACGACCAGCACAATCGCACGCGATCCGACCGCCAGCCTTTGCGCCAGAGGAACTGGAACAGAAGCGCAGAGAGAGCCCAGAGCAGCAACGTTCCCTGGACTCCGTAGTGCACGAAGTCGTTGGATTTTCGAGCCAGGAATTGATGATTGAACTCGGTTAACAGGACCACTACCGAGAGTCCGCCGATGCGTGAGACGACCTCGGGCTCGCGGCGGGTCCAGCGGCGAAGCTGCTGAAAGACACCGGTCGCCTCGACGACGTCTCCTTTGAGGTAGCGATCCAGATCGCTGGCCAGTTCCTTGGCGCTGGAGTATCGGTCCTCGGGCAGCTTCTCAAGGCATTTCAGGCAGATGGTCTCGAGCTCACGAGGCAGGCCGGGAACCAGTTCGTGGGGTGGGATCGGGTCGCGTTCGAGAACCTGGAGGACAGTCTCCATCATGGTTGGGGTGCGAAACGGGGGCCGGCCCGTCAACAGTTCGTACAGGATCGCCCCCAAACCGTAGACGTCGGTCGCCGGGCCGATCGACTGGCGCTGGCCCGCGGCCTGTTCGGGAGCCATGTAGCTGGGTGTGCCGAGGATGGCCCCGGTCGCCGTCAGCGAGCTCTCTTCCGAGGCCCGCCGCGCCAGGCCGAAATCGGTGATTTGGGGCTGGCCGTCGATGTCGATCAGAATGTTCGAAGGCTTGAGATCACAGTGGATGAATCCCTTGCCATGAGCGTAATGCAAGGCCTGCGCCAGGGTGACGAGGAGGCGAGCGATGGCTCGGGGATCGCGAGTGAAGATGGCACGATGGTCCGCCAGGTTGCCCCCGTCAATCAGCTTCATGCTGAAGAAAAGGATGCCATCCTGGTCGCGGACCTCGTAGATCGGCACGATATTCGGATGATCGAGATTCGCGGCCAGCTCGGCCTCGCGGCGAAACCGGGCTCGCTCCGCGGGCGTTGCCATCGAGCCGGAGAGGATCATCTTCAGCGCCACCAGCCGCTTCAGCCCGAGGTGTCTTGCCTTGTAAACAACGCCCATGCCGCCGCGAGCGATCTCCTCCAGCAACAGATAGTCACCCACACGCTCTTCGCCCGGCAGCACCGGGCGCCCGAGCGCGCTCGCCCGAGGCGTGGCTGCCCATCATGGCGGAGTCCCACGCCGCAGTCGCATGCGGATCAGTACCAGCCGGTACGGAATCACGAAAGTTTTCCTCGATCAGATCGCAGAGAGCAGGGAACCGCGCCTGGTATTCTGCTGGGCAGGGGTGGTCGCCACGGTCACGCCGAAGCTCGATCTCAAGGGGAAGCAGTTCGCCGAAGAGCGCAGCGCGATCGTCCGGGCAAAATTCCTCGAGGAATAGTTCGAGACGGGGCTGGATTCCTTTCCTCCATTCGGCCTCGAAACGCTCGCAAGCCAGGTGTATCCGTCGCGCTCGAGCCAGGGGCGAATCGAGATCGCTACCCTCTCGGGGATCGGCAGTCATCAGGCCACCTCGACGTGCGGCTAGCCATGTCTTGCGAATCAGGTCCAGTCGCCGCGCCACGGTCCGGCGGGCGCAGCCAAGTTGGGCTGCGATTTCGTCGCAGGTGTATCCTTCCATCCGGCTGATGGCAACCTGACGCAGTCCATCGTCCTCGAGAGAGTCGAGCAGCAGGCGATACTCCTCAGCCACGATCGCTGCAAACTCGGGGGTGGGGTCGTCTCCGGCAATCATATCAAGCCCAGCCGCCGAGGCCGGATCCGACGGCGATGCACCTTCCTGGCCCCGCAGCGCGGCCTCTTCGACGACTCGCCCGCCGCCACGCTTGAGCCGCTTCTGGCGCTGAACTTGGGCGTAAGCCTTTCGTACGGTGATTGTCATGAGAATACGCCAGAGATCTTCACGGTCGGCAAGCTGCGGAAATCTCCCGTCGGCGACTCCCGCACAAAAGCTGTTGAAGGCGCTCAAGGCGGCATCCTCCTCGTCGGCCTCCGCCCGAGGAAGGCGCCTGGCGCTGCAATTTCCCCCGGGCCAGGACGACCAGCTTGCCGAAGTAGCGTTCCCAGATTGGCTGAGCCGCAGCCAGGTCGCCGCCGCGAAGATCTCCCAGCCAGTGCGTGACGGAGCCGCCTTGACCGCCCATCATCCCTCGCTTTGATCCGAACGGATCGTCGGCAAAACTCACTGATCGGGGCGCAAGCTTCTGATAACCCCGATTCTAACATGGCGGCACGGTGCGGCGCAACCGCGCACATCGTAGTTCATGAATCCGCGGTCGCGGAACTTCCCGGGCCGCGTGCAGATCGCTCGGAGCGGGGGCTCTGAGAGCTGGTTTCGACCTTCCGGAACTGCCGGCACCACGGTCTGAGCACCGCCGACGTATGCCTGTTTCCTGTACTTGCTCCGCTGGATATGCTGAATTCGGGTGGATCAACGAGACATGGGGCGATCACGAAACGGCTGGTTGATCATGCAAGTCTACAACGGCGGAGCAGAATCGAAACCGTCAATCCTCAATCGCCGCGACTGGTTGCGGCTGACGCTGGGCGGGACGATCGGGCTGGGGACAGGCGCAGGGATCGCCTGGCCGGCTCAGGCTCCCAAGCCAGATGGGCAGGGGCCAGCGCAGGAGAAAAAACAACCCAGGCCCCCCCTGACGCCGGAGGCCGAGCTCGCCACAGTCCGCACCAGGCTGGAACAAGCCAAGATCGGTCCGCTGAGTACCGTGACTTCGGCTCACTACGTAGGGATTGGTGACGCTCCCAAGGCCTTTATCACGACCATCCTCGCCGATTGCGAACAGCTCCAGTCGGACTTTCTGAACTATTTTGATTCACGTGAATTCAAGGTGCACCCGGCGAGTCGGCCCTTGATCGTTGTCATGTTCCGCGATGACCGGTCATTTGGCAGGTATTTCCGCATGCCCTCGCTGCTCGAGGCCGCCGAACTAGGTCGGGCCATCCAGCCCGCGGGGCTTTATGACAGGACGAGCAACGTGCTCCACGTCTTTGACTGGAGAAACGTGCCGATGCGCGCCGCGCGTCCCATCTCAATATGGAGACCTTGGCCCACGAAGGAACGCACCAGCTCACGTTCAACTCCGGCCTGCTCAATCGCGAGGGTGATACCCCGCTTTGCATCGTCGAAGGGCTGGGCACTAACGGCGAGGCTCGCAAGACAACCGGGCCCAGTGAGTTTGGACGACTCAACCTGAAGCGGATGGACGACCTGGCCAGAATCCAGCGTCGAGTGGCCTGGATTCCCGTTCGCGAACTCTTCGCGCATGACGACATTCTTCGAGCTGGCAATTCCGATCGCATCCTGCTGGGCTATGCACAAAGCTGGCTGCTCGTGCACTACCTGATCAGCACGCCGGAAGTGTCGGCCCGGTTCCGGAAGTATCTCCAGGTGATCGCCCCGCGTCTTGGCCCCGATCGACGAATTGATGACGCCCGGGCTCACCTGGGCGATCTTGACCAGTTCGACCAGGAACTGCGCCGTTATGCCATCCGGCTACAACTCTCGCTGCGGTAGATGAGTCTGCAAGGAAAACCGGTCTCGGACGTAAATGCCATTGAGTCACGGTCGGCCCCGCGCGGGGACACGTTGAGAGTCCGCGCAGGGGATGCCCCGAGACTCCTTTCATCCTCAACCGGGCCGGCTTGGGCGACGGAATGCGCTTGAAGTCTTCACCATCGCGACAATCGACTAAAACGAAATCACTAAGCCTGAGCTCAAGCCGGCCGGACGACGAGATTTGGCTCTGAGCGAAGGGACGCAGACCGAGGCGGTCATGCGCGGGTGTTTTGACAAGGTTCCATTGTAGGAATGACGACCCTTGTCTGATTGCGGCGTGACCAACCCTCGGCAGGCTACGGGCCGGAAGATTGAATTGTTGAGGCGTTTGGGAGAGGCTCCATCCATTCCACAACGGCCAGTGGCACAAGGCTCATCAGCCAGCAGATGTAAAGGGTGAAGACAACCGAATTGAATGAGAGGAAAAGCGCGAAGCAGAACGCGGCCGATCCCCAAGGCTTCAAAACTCCCTGATAGGCGGCGATGTAGAGCAAGGACATCAGCAGCAGAAGGGGTATTCGCGCAGTCAGCCCCTCCAGCCCGATGCGCGCGTCGAAGGAACTGGCACCCACCGAATCTTCCGCGAGACGGGTTCCGGAAAACAGGATTGACTTCACGAACCCCTCTGGACTCGAGACCAGGAAGGGAAGCGACAGAACCGCCGGGATCAGCAAGATAAAAAAGACTGCTTCAGCCACCCGCCTCGCCGCACCTTCCCGACCACTGCGCTTGTACTCCCAGATCAGAAAAAGCGGTGCAACGAAGATATCGAGATGCTTGATGGCCAGCGAAAGGCCAAAGATCAGGCAGGCGACTCTGGGTCTGCGCTGGTAAAGGATCAGGGAAAGCACGAATGCGAGTATCGCCGGAGGGTCCTGGAATTCGCCTGTCATGGCAGCGAGCGGCCACCGGCCCAGAGCCCAAAACAATCCGACAAGCACTCCATAGACCGTGCCGCAGCGACGGCCCAACTGCACCAGAAGCAAGAGACCGATGGCAAAGTGAGAAACCACGCAGACCGGTGACCAGAAAAGCTGGAAGTCACGGTACCGTTCGCCCACGGTCAAGCTGGTCGCCGCGCTACACAGGTATGTCAATGGAAAGTAAGTCGGATACTTCTGATTTTCACGCATGTTGCCCTGGAGAATCCGTGAGTACGGGTTTTCTCCCCGGGCCATCCGAACGCCTTCCTGTTGAACGAAGTAAATATCAAGGGTTGAATAGTCCTTGCCGATGTGTCGCTTGATCGTGACGAACGCCAGCACTGCGCTGAAGAGCACATAGACCGCGATCGAGATCTTGAGCCCGTATTTCGAGCACATGTTGAGGCAATTCTCCGCCGTCCGCTAGGAAAGACCGTGAAACTGTCCTGGGCCGTTATACTACCATTGGCGACGGGACGCTCAATTGAGTTGCGATTGGTTCGCGGACCTCACAGTCCAGGCAATTTTATATAAGTAACCAAGAATGGTATTGCACCGTGTGGAGCCATCGCCGACTGGGCGTAGTGACTATCGTCGGGCCAGGGTGCTGCCGGCTCGCTGTCCGAGGACGGACCTCAAGGTATCATCGACTTTTCGGGCAGCGCTGTAAGTCGTGAGCTTACTCCTGAAGTCGACAAAGGCGCGGTCGACCATTTTCTGTCGAAGATCGGGCTGAGTGAGGAGTCGGCGAGTGCAGTCCGTCCACTCGTCAATGCTGTTGGCGAGAAACCCGTTATCTCCGTGACAAAAGAAGTGCGGAATCTCAAGCTCATTAGATGAAACGATTGCAACCTGAGCAGCGAGGTAAGGCAGCACCTTGCCAAAGGACTTCCCGCGGCTGTAGTCGTCTTGCAGAGAAATTGGATTCAATCCTACAGCGACATCATTCATGGATTCGAGCAACCGCGCATGAGACATGTACGGAAAAGCTCGCACAGGAACTGGCAAGCTGGTAAAACTCTCAAGGAAACTGGGATCCCAGGAGGTCTTGAGCCCGTAAAGATAGAATTCAAAACCTGTCGTCTGCGCGAGGTTGCAAACGAGTTGCCGGATTAATTCCGCATCGAGCGGGTATCCCGGGGCATCCGAACAGGCCCACGTCAGGATCGAGTTCCGCTTGGCTGATCTTCTAGGTGGACGTCTCGGAAGTACTCCGCCCGTCCACACGATCTGCACATTGGAGTTGTATTGCGAGCACCAGTCCGCGACGAAGTGGCTGCCTGCGAAGACCGCAACGCTAGCAGCACAGCAGGCAGCTAACTGCTCGGCCTGTTCTGGATCCAAGAAGTCGGCATCATCGAGGTCGAATACGAGCGGAATACCCTCGTAGTAGTGCGGCCAGTTGAGCGGATGTCTTCCTTTCTGAATCAGGATGACATCCGGTTGCTCATAGGAGATGATTCGAGTTCGCTGTGGTAGATTACATTGAGCGGGGATAACCGTGACTCTCCAGCCCAGTTTGCGGAGAGATGCCCCCATCTCCCAGCCGCGGAGATTACTTGACCCAAGCTTTCGAGGGCCGCACGGTAGGATCACTAGCCGGGGAAGCCGGCGGGGCTGAGCGAGACGCGATCCATGGGTCAAGATCTCGTGCACTCGACGACCCACGAATTGCTTGATGCTCTGCGCCATCGGGCATGACTCTTGATGCGAACTCTGACGAAGCCGGAGTAGATTCAGTTTCAGTGCCAGGCAAATGACATAGCACGTCCATTCGTGATTGGTACCGGACTGAAGTTATTACCAGCATAGTCCCGGCGGTTAGAATGACCACCCTAATTCTTTGTAAGCCTCTCGGGGATTGTGCATAAATGTTCCTATCTGGTAAATCAAATCAACGAACGGTGCAGCTTGGAGAGTGGCGTTCCCCAGGCCCACCGTTCGAGTTCGAGCGGAGCTGTCGCTTGGATACCTGTCCGGATTCAGTTGGCCTTCGGGTTAAGGCTCGCCGAGCCGGGTAACGGCGGAAGTAAGGCCGTCGTTTCTTCCACGGAGGGAACAAACTTGATTGCTGTCTGGCGAACCTGCTCCGAGCTGTCAGAGCGTGCCATCTCAGCGAGGCGACGTTTCACCGAGACCGTTGGCGTGTTTTGTTCGGCAAGGGCGTGCACGGCCATGATCCTCACGGTTTCATCCTGGTCGTGCGATAGCTGCAGTAGCCAGACGATGGGATCGATGTCGGTCCGGTTCTTGATGAGCCGGATCACCGAACAACGCTGCGCAGGATTGGGACTGACCAGCAAGCCGCCCAGGCTGATTAACTCCTGGTTGAGGCCGCGCGCCTTGAGGACTGTTCTCGCGGTATCGCGGATTGTCACATCCGGGTCGTGCAGACGGCGCAGAAGCGTGTCTTCGGTCAGCAGGCGGGGACGCTGAGCGAACGATACGAGAACCTGGCGGCGAACATCGACATTTTCGTTGTCCTCGATGTAGGCGACTGCGGGCGCGGCCGCGGAATCGATCGGCAGAAGTCCCAGGCAGAGAACCGCACCGATCCGGGTCCGATAATCCTTGCTGGCAAGGCACTGCACAACCGGACGATGCAAACCTTCTTTCCAGGACCCTAGCATGTTCTCCTCGGCCTCGGTGAGCGAGCGTCCGGGCATCCAGACCCACAACCGGCTGATCTGATCGAGTGCGACGTACTGGACATTGCTCTCCGCGTCAGACACGCATGCAGCCAGAATGTCACGCACGGGCTGGAGGGCTTCGATCCACCGCGCTGGCGCGGGCTCGGCCGTGAATTTGTCGAGAATGCCGCAGGCAACCACTGCCGTCGTGGCACGCGCCGGCGGGCTGTACCTGAAAAAGCCGGCACGCAGGGCGGTAAGGGTCTCCAGCCATTGCGATGCCTCTTCGTCCTTGATCGCTGTCCGCGTCTCACCGGGCTTCGGCAGTATGCGTTCGTGGAAAATTGCCAGGGCGCGAGGATCACTATCACGTAACCCCTGGTTCAGGTCCGTGAGGCTGCTTGCCTGGCTCAGTGAAATCGCACTTCCGCCACGGGTGACGAGAGACCTGTACGGTCCCGCGAAATACCCGATGATCCCAGCGGCCAGCAAGAAGCCGCCCGCTACGCCCGCTATCCATAGCCTCGCCTGACGTTGCTCTGGCATGGTTGCCTCCCTGCGAAGTCGAAATCCTTGTCCCTACGCACACGCTCGTTTCGGAACTCTTGGAACATCGTCCCTGATTCTCGGGGGCTCTCTGCTGCGACTGGTCGGGACTGTTCAACTGCGGTTGTACATTACGTCGTCCGCGACCTTCCAGGGCACGAAACACGATCTGAACCCTACAGCAGCCCCCACCTCAACGGGGCGCGATCTTAATGACAATCCGGATTACCGCAAGAGTACTTCGAAAATAGTTCAAGATTTTTGACCCCGATGCCGACGGATGCTGCGACCTCACCCCACCGATTGAGTCAGACTTGATTCGCAGGTTTACCCATCACTCAGTTCACAGTACAGATTGCCTGGATTCTCTGTCTTTTCCTCAATTATCAACTTTGCCTGTCTTGTTCAGAACAGGGTCAGGAAAAGCCGGTCAATTGTCCGATTACAATCGTGGAATCGAGGAGCCCGCGGCCTCGGGGAATGGAGTCTCTGGCAGGTCGTGGCGCCAGCCGTGGCGACGGAGAGTTTCATGTTTGGAACAGGGAACGGCCGGTTACTCGCATTGCTGCGTAGCAGGATCAGTCTGGCAATCCTCACGGTATCCATGTTGGCCGTGCCGGGTGCCGGGGCATTGGCCGGCTTGACCCGGCGTATCGATCCGGCGCAGGTGCTTCCTCTGGATCAGCTACCCGCTGAGTTCCGCGAGAGCGTGGCCGATGTGATCCGCGATCACACGTTCCACCGTCAGGGCGAAGCCGAGTCGTTCCCCTGTAACGCAGGCCTCTATCTCAGTCTGATCAACGAGCCCGTCCTGACACTGGCTCTGTGGAAAGATCTCGCCGAGTCGCCCGTGCAGGTCAGGAGATTGGGAGCGAATCGATACCAGGGAGAGGACGGCGCGGGCACCACCGCCACCTGGGACTTTGTGCTCAGAACTTCTCGGCTCCATGTCCTGCTAGTCTACCTCAACTACTCCAGCCCACGCAGCAACGCCCACATCGAGGCGAGAATCGTGCTCATCGTCCACACCGGTTACTTCCGCGAGGTTAACAGCGACACCTATATCCAGCACGATGTCGAAGCCTTCGTGAAGGTGGATTCGAGAGGCTGGAAGACCCTGGCTCGGACCTTCCGTCCGGTGATTGAACGGCTGCTTGAAGATCAGGTCCGCGAGGCAGGTCAGTTTGTCTCGATCATGAGCCGGCTGGTCGTCACCCACCCCAACTGGGCCATTCAAATCGCAACCACCCAGGCCCAGCTCGATGGTGATGCCCGTGGCCGTTTCTGCGAGATCGTCGCCCAGAATCGCAAACCCGGCGCATCGACGGGCCGCCCAACGGTGATTGCCAATTCCGATTCCGATTCTGGTAACACCCGTCGGCGGTGAGCGCAATGAGCCCTCGTCCCACGCATCATACCTGCATCGGGCAAGCCAATAATCATTATTAAAGTGATTGCATTTGCATTGTGATTGTCGAGGCTTAGAATAAATAAATGCTTGTCAGATCTGCGCGAGTCGCCGGAAGCGGAGTCCGGGTGCGAGAATTTGCACTTGGTCGTCGTTGGATGAGCCTTGCCGATTCGCGGGTACTTCTGCCGCGAGGCCACACCATTGGACAACGCAATCTACTTTCAAAAGTTGCTCGGGACGATTACCCGGATCGCGGGGCATTCCTACTATCCCGGCAAGGAGGAGGCTGTCGAGCTCTGCCTCGAGGAAATCGAGGAGCTGCACGACTGCGGACGAATCAATGACGATCAACTCGCAAACTTGAGAGCGTTGCTGATCAGCGAGGAAACCTTCTGCGTGCTCGACGATCCGGCCCGGCGTCGCGAGCGGCATGAGCCAACATCCAGCCTTGACCGGATCGCCCTGGTGTGCCAGGGAACCGGCAGTCAGGCGGCTTTCACGGCGGGTGTCCTTCAAGGGTTGCTGGGGCAAGTGGGTTGTGAAGGTCCGATTGTTGCCCTCGCCGGCACATCCTATGGCGGTCTCTGCGCCCTACTCGCCTGGGACGGGTTGTTGCGCGGCAAACCTGAGCAGTCGATCGATAAGCTTGAAAGATTCTGGAGCGAGTATTCCGCCACTTCGGTGATCGACGCCCTGATCAACTACTCAAGCCAGATGGTGCTCCAGTTTCGATCGATGGTGCCGCTTCCGGTTCTTGGCCTCCACGAGGTGACCGCGGTCGGCCCCGATCAGCTCCGCAGGATGCTCGAACGTCAGGTGGATTTCGTTGCGGCACGCGAACTCGCCGCGAGGCTGGGGGCACCGGGACTCGTCGTCGGCTCGGCCGATGACCAAGGAGTTGTCAAGATCTGTTTTGGAACGGAGCTGTGTGTCGAGACGATGCAGGCGGCCGCCGGCGTCCTGCCGCAAAACCCGACCGCTTGCCTCGATTCTCCTTCCCGCGCAAGTAATACGGGCCTTCCCTGCTCGCCGATCCGCGCGGTCGCCCGGTTCAGGCCGAGCGAGATCTGGCTGATCGAGGTCAAGAAGCTGCGTCGCCAGCGGCCGTCCTCTCCTGCCGATCAGGTAGTTGAGCTGATCGAGCTGGCAAGCAGCCAGCTCCTCGAGCAGGAGCTCCGGTTCATCGAAAAAATCAACTCGCTCCTGGAGCGTGGAACTCTCACCGACGGCGATTACCGCCCCATGGAGGTCCACCGGATCGTCATGGAGCATGACCTGGACGAGACCTCAAAGCTCGATCGAAGCGTCGGATTTCTTGACGCCTTGATGGCTTATGGCCGGGAACGAGCCGCACAGTTTCTGGAGAAGCGCGGCCGGCAATTCGTGAGCGCATCGCCGGTAGTTCAACTCAGCCAATAGGCTCCGTCGGGTTCAGTGAAGCGAGCGGTACCGACTGCCCCGGCTTGCTCAGACTTCCTGTTCCTCGTACTGAGGCTTTTCAACACTCACACGATCCGGATTCATGCCCATCCTGATCATCGCGAGTCGCTCACGATGACGCATCGACGACCTGGCAAGGCACTGGATTGTGCTGCAAACGATCGCCACGATCGGAATCCAGGCGAACCAGGGAATTGTGTTCAGCGTCGACGCAATGGGTTCCATTACCGGGCCTTTCGTCACGAGGTAGGGGGCGGGAACCGTCTGTTCCGCGCGAACTCCTCGGCACAGCCGTAACCAGTTCGCCCGCCATCACTGAATATTGGAGTCGCGATCCCAAACCTCGTCAGTCGGGCAATCATCAGCGGCCCCGTCGCAGTTTCCGGCTCGCGAGGAAAAACAACGTGGGTCCGCCGAACACAAGAATCGACCCGGGCTCGGGAATGGGGCTTGGCTGCGGGATCGCCGAGGTCGCTGGATCCAAAGCTCACCTCGGTGCCAGACGTGTTGACGACCGCGGTGGTGAAGTCCGGATAGATCTGCACGTGGATCGGGGCACCGTTCTGGAGAATTCCCGAGAGGATGTCGTTGCTGTAGGTGAAATGGGTGCCGAAGAAATCGGTCACGCCGCCATAGCTGGTGTTGATGGCAATCGGGCTGAGGAAGTGCCCGCCGGTGATCGTCGTGTTTCCCAGTGATTCGAGCGAGTACCCGGTGCTGCCGCCATAGTAGCCGCCCGAGCCCGTGCCCCCGGAAAATGTGCCCCCGCTGATGATCAGCGAGGAGAGAAACGGGCTGCCGTTCGCCGTGCCGGCCGAACTGACTACACCGCTTCCCGCCATGCCGGGCGAGTTTCCTCCGGTGAAAATCCCCCCTGAGATTTGCGCCTGGGCGGAGACGAAAACCGCGTTGCCGCCGTAGGCGGGGTTGTCGTAGCCGTTAACCTGGCCTCCTGAAATGTTCAGGCTGCCCTGATTGACCGTGATACCATCCTGGACCTGACCTCCGGACATCAAAATTGTCGCTCCGTTGCCCGAACTCTGGACGGAAAGATTCACAGCGCCGGGCAGGATGCTCAATGTCCCGCTGCTGACGTTGAAAACGGAATTTGGATAGGTATTGGCGTCGTAACTCCCGCCGTCTCCGATGTACCACTCGCCCGTGGTGAAAATCGGTGCGGCAAGGAGCGATGGCGGGAAGAGCACAGCGATGAGTGCAAGGATTCCGGTCAGCCGCATCTGTGGGTTCCTTCCCGGGCGAGACAAACGGAGAAATCGCGTCCATTCATCAAAAGATCCACGAGAGCGCGTATACTCGGGCGGACGCGGGCGTGCGTCCAGATCAAAGTGCGTCTTTTTGCATGCATGCGGTTCACGCCGGATGGTCTGGCTATCGCCTACGCGGCGGCGGGCACGTGTGCTGTGCTCCTCAGGTCGCCGGCTGCGGTTCCGTTCTGGGTTGGACCGTGAAGCGAATTCCCAGACGGTGGGCCATGTTTACGAACATGTCGAGCAGGGCATAAAAGACCGGCGTGACCAGAAGAGCCAGGAGCAACGACAGTATCTGGCCACCGATGATCACCTTGGCCATGCTGGCTCGGGCGCCCGAGCCGGGGCCGCTGCCAAAGGCGATCGGTACCATGGCGGCCACCAGCATAACCGTCGTCATCAGGATCGGCCGGAGCCGTGTGTGATTCGCCTCGATAATCGCCTCGGACCGCAAACGCCCCTTCGCCCGAAGCTGGTTGGTCGCGTCCACCTGAAGGATGCCATTCTTCTTCACGATGCCGACCAGCATGAAGAGACCGAACATCGCGTACAAATCCATCGGCGTGCGCCAGAGAACCAGTGACAGCATGCCGAAAGGAATGGTCACGGGCAGGGCCATGAGGATGGCGATCGGCTGCATCCAGCTCTCGAACTGGGCGGCCAGAATCAGGTACATGAAAGTGATCGAAAGCGTGAAGGCGATCAGGAAATAGTAGCCGGTCTCACCCAGTGTCTTGGCCTGGCCAGTGAATACGTAGCTATACTGGGGAGGAAGGTTCATCCCTTTCAAGGCCTTCTCGGCGCGGGAAATCGCCTCGCCCAGCGGGATGGTCTCGGGGTTGCCCAGCACAGTCACGACCCGCTCACGGCCCAGCCGTTCAATCTCGCTAGGACCACGCTCGTCCACAAGCTTCGCCAGACTCGCCAGCTTGACCAGGCCCACGGTCGGTGAAGGCAGCGTTATCTGGTAGAGATTCTGATCGGTCTGCCGATCGCGTACCTCGGCTCGTAACCAGACATCATACTGTCGGTCGCCATCGCGGAACTTCGAGATCGGCAACCCGCCGACGAGCACCCGCAGTGTATCAGCGACGGTTCCCACAGGTACGCCGAGGTCACTGGCCGCCTCGCGATCGACGAGTACCTGGACCTCGGGCTTACGCAGGGACAGGGTCGTGTCGAGGTCGAGGATACCACCTTGCTTTTTCAGCTCGGCGGTCAACTGGCCGGAATACTCCGCGAGCTTGTTCAGGTCCGGTCCGGCGAGATTAACCTGAAACGTTTGCGACCGTCGGCCTCCCTGGAACGTGGAGACATCGTTGACGCTGACCCGCAGATCCGGGTAATCCAGCATCATCTCGCGTGCTTCCTGCTGGACAGCGAACTGGGTGTACTTGCGATCCTCGAGTTCGGTCATTCGCACGTAAATCGTGGCGCGGGTGACGTCGCCCTCACCCTTGACCGTGCGTCCCCCCTCGGTCTGGCCAATGGTTGTAAAGACATGCTGCGTGCCCGTCAATTTCCAGATCCGGTCTTCCAGCTCGCGCAGCAGCTTCGAGCTTCGCTCGAGGCTATAACCCTCGGGCGTGGTGATCACCACCTCATACTCGCTCTGATCGTCGCGCGGGATGAGTGACATGCCCATGACCTTGCCAATTGGCACGGTGCTGCCGATGACCACGATGGTCAGCATGACGACCAGGAACTTGAACCGGAGAGCCCCTCGCAAGACCCAGCCATAGCCGCCGTCCATGAGACGGTAGATGAACCCTGACTTCGACTTGGGCTGGTGGCCCGTTCCCGATTCGCTTGGCTCCAGCTTGAGAAACCGGCTGCACAGCATGGGCGTCAGCGTGAACGAGACGAACAGGCTCATCGCCACGGCGAAGGCGACCGTGAGCCCGAAGCTGGAAAAGAAGCGGCCGACCATCCCGCCCATGAAGGCGATCGGCAAGAAAATCACGATCAGTGACAGGCTGGTCGCGACCACCGCCAGGGCGATCTCGCGCGTCCCCTTGCGCGCCGCCTCCATGCCGTCCATCCCGTCTTCTTCCATGTGCCGGAAGATATTCTCGTGAACGACCACCGCGTCGTCGATCACGATGCCGATGGCCAGGATCAGTCCCAGCATGGTGATGTTGTTGAGTGTGAACCCCATGTATCTCATAAACATAAACGTCGGTATGATCGACGTCGGGATGGCCAGGGTGGCGATCAGTGTCGTCCGCCAGTCGCGGATGAACAGGAGGATGGTCGCCGAGACCAGCACACCAGCCAGCAACAGGTGGAATTTCACTTCCTCGATCGATTTCTTGATGAACCTTGACTGGTCGCGGATGAGCTCGGTCGCAATGTCTTGCGGAAGGGCGGTCTTGAGCTGGTCAAGGCGGCCCTTGACGTCCTCGACAACCTTGACCGTGTTGACCCCCGATTGCTTCTGTACCACCAGGCTCACCGCGCTGTCGCCGTCGAGCCGGGCCAGCGTGCGGGGCTCTTCGCTGGAGTCGCTGGCGTGGCCGATATCATGTACGCGAATCGGATAACCATTGCGGTTGGCGATGATCAGGTCGTTGAACTCGCGCTCGGTCCGCAGCCGGCCCAGGGTTCGCAGCACCAGCTCGCGCGGGCCTTGGTCCACGCGTCCTCCGGGGACCTCCAGGTTCTGCCGTATCAGCGCCTGTCGGACGTCCTCCACCGACAAGTTATAGCCGGCCAGCCGGTCGGTATCGACGACGACGTTCATGGCGCGGATACGGCCACCCACGAGGTTGATGGCTCCGACGCCTGGCACGGTTTCCAGCCGTTCCTTGATTTGCTTGCGAGCGATCTCGGTGACCTCTCGGAAGTCGCGGCGGCCCGAAACCGCGATCGTCATCACGGGCATCGATCCGGTGTCAAACTTGTCGACGATCGGGGATTGCGTCCCATCGGGCAATTCCGCCAGGATCGAGCTAACCTTGTCCCGAACCTCCTGCGTACCCACGTCTCCGTTCTTGGACAGCAGGAACTGGACGGTCACGATCGATACGCCTTCCGTAGTGGTCGATCGCAGCTCGTCGATTCCGGACACCGTGTTGATGATGTCCTCAATCGGCTTGCTGACCGTTGTTTCCATCTCCTCGACGCTGGCGCCCGGCAGCACCGTCGTCACCGTGCAGACGGGGAAATCAACGCTGGGAAAGAGGTCGACCCCAAGTTCGTTGTACGAGACCAGACCCAGCACCACGGGGATTGCCACCAGCACCCAGGTGAACACAGGCCGGTTGATGCAGAGATCAGAAATTGTCATGGGCATTCCGGAGTAATGGCCAGCGGCCAGTTGGTTTTGAGGGTCGACTACTCGGCCCCGCGCCAATAGATTCACCCGCCCGCGATCACGCCACCCGCGATCCGCGGCCTGTCATCTTCCATCCGCCGTCGGCATCCAACGGCAGCCACTCACGCGCCACGGTTGATTCCTGTCGCCCTAACGCGTGACAGATCGCGGAGCATTTGCTTCCTCCGCGGTTTTCTTGTGGTGATCCGACGGGGGCTCTGGGGTGCGGATGACGACCGCAGTTCCGTCAGCAAGCTGCGACTGGCCCGTGATGACCACCTGCGCCGAGGTCGGAAGGCTCTTGCTCGTCACTTCGATCCACCCCGGCCCCTCCGTGCCAGTGACAATGTCGCTTACCGAGCGGGCTCTGCCGTTCTCGACCAGGAATAGCTTCGTGACGCCAGCGAAACGAATGATCGACTCGGTTGGAGCAACGGCAGCTTCGGCGGCCGAGTCGGTGATGATCGTTGCCTTGGCGAAGCCGCCGGCCCTCAGCAGGCGTCTGTCGTTGGGCACGTGGGTCTCGACCTGAAAGGTTCTGCTGACCGGATCCACCGAGGGATTGATCCGCACGACCTTACCCTGAAAGGTCATCTCGGGTTGAGAAGCAATCGCGAGTCGTACCGGCTGGCCGGCCCGTACACGCTCCGCGTAGCATTCGGGCACGCTCGTCCAGAGCCGTAGCGGGTTTTCGATGATCAGCTCGCAGACCGTCTCGCCTTCCCGGACCATCTGACCTTCGGACACAGACCGTTTTGTGACGGCGTAGACCAGCGTGTCGGCCTCGCTGGAGCCCGGTGGCTTGAGCGCTGGCTTGGGAACGCGAATCGTCATATCGGCAAGCGTTTGAACGGCCTGGTGCCGCGCCACGCGATTGGCGACAGCGGTGGCGATCACGTTGCGGGCGGTGGCCCTGGCGTTCTCATAGGCCGCGGACGCGGAGCGATACTCGTTCTCGCAATCTTCCAGCTCCTGGACCGTGCTGGCCCCCTTGTTGCTGAGGGCACGCTGGCGATTCAGGTAGTGCAGGGCCTTGTCCTTGCTCACCTGCACCTGGATCACGGCGGGAATGCGATCGATGGCTTCTTCAGCGTGCTTGCCTCGAATCAATTCCTCGGAGATGCCGTACTCGTCAATGAATCGCTGGGCTTGCTGTTCCGTGATGCCTAGCTTGACAAGCTCACCCAGGTATCGCGATTGCGCCTGATCGTAGGCAAGCTTGGCGTCCACGGCATCGAGTTCGACCAGAGGCTCCCCCGGACGAACATGGTCGCCCATGTCGTGCAAGATCTTGGAAACCCGTCCGGTCCGCTTCGTGCCGATGGTGACCTGTTCCCAGCCCCGCAGTGTGCCGACAACATCGATGGTCCGCTCGACGGTTCGCCGTTCGAGAGGAGCCACGGTCACCGGCACCTCGTGGACCGTCGCCTCACCCTTCGAAGAGGGTTGGGCCACCACGGGCGAACATCCGGTCAGACTCGCGACGGCAGTCACCGCCAGACTCGCCGCGACGGTCAAGAAACAAAGTTTCATCGCTTTATTCCATCCCCCGATTCGATTGCCGATCTTCAAATCCTTCCAACAGGTCGCGCATCAGAGCCTTTGCCACGTTCTGTTTGAGGGGTTTTTCGCCGTAAAGGAAATCCAGCGTCGTGATCACGATCAAGCCGCGACTCATTGTGCAACAGGCATCCACTCGTTCGCGGCGGATGATTCCGGCGTCCGCCAGGCGACGAATGGCAGCCTCGGTCCAGCGAGCCAGATCTTCCTTGCAAGGTTCCAGGTCGTGGGCGGCCGCCGAACCCGGCGGACCGAAGATCAATGCGTAGAGGAACCGCGCACGCTCCGGATCCTCTCGACAGAACGCAAATTGGGCCTCGAAGACCAGTTCCAGACAGCGGACCGGGTCGCGTTCGGTAGTCACAATCTGGTGAAGCTGTTCAACTAGCTCCGAAAGTGGTACCGAAATGAGTGCTTTCGCCAGGCCTTCCTTGCTCCGAAAATAATAGTAAAGTGTCGGCTTGGTGACCCCCGCGCCCTCGACGATCTCTCGGACGGAGGTTGCGTCATAGCCCTGCGTCGCGAACAATCGGGCTGCAACGCGGGCGATATGGCGGGCCACCGGGTTTACAGCGTTTCGACGACTTGCCGTCGTGACCGACATTCGACCATCCATTCGTCGGCCCAGTCAAAAGGCCCTGGTGGTTTTTTTGATCACTGCTTACCGAGCGGTAGGTATCATGATCGGATCAGAACTTTTCGTCAAGATCGTCCTGCGCACGCGGTGCAAGCAGACATGAGTCGATTTGTCGACGATGAGAGCAGGCTTCTGTAGCGATTCCCAGCGCTTTCGGTCAAACTGACAAGCCCGGATCGCGTTTTCGGATCGAGTTGTCGTTCCACGTTTTTGGGTGAGGATGATGGTACAGGCGTCATTCCCGATGGATGCCAGAGCGCGACCCGCAGCAAACCTAATACTTGTTCTGCTCATCGGCGCCCTGGGCTTGGTGATGGCCCATCATCCGGCAATCTTCTCGGGGTTCCGGCGCCTCCAGACCGACCAGATTGATACCCGGCTCAATCATTATCTGCTGGAACACGGCTATCTCTGGATCACCGGGGTTCCGCATCACCGCTCATTTTGGAACTTGCCCTTTTTTTACCCGGCCGCGAACACGGCGGCATACTCCGACATCCTTCTCAGCGTAGGCCCCGTCTACTGGCTCTGGCGAGCAGCGGGAGCCGCGCCCGATCTGGCGTTTGCCGGCTGGATGATCTGCATGTCGGCCCTGAATTATGCCGCAGGGCTCGTGCTCTTCCGCAAGGGTCTTGGGTTTGGATGGTTACCCTCGGCCGCGGCCAGTTTCGTGGTAGCCTTCGGCTCGCCCCGCGTCAACCAGATGGGCCACCATCAACTGCTCCCTTGTTTTTTTGTCTTGATGACCGTCTTTGCGCTGGTTCGGTTGTTCGGAGCCAATCCGCAACGACCCTGGGAACGCCAGGGATTGTGGCTGATGGCCGCGCTGGGAGAGGTCTTGCAGTTTTACAGCGGGTTTTACCTGGCCTGGTTCCTGATGATCGGGACGGGGTTTGCCGCGGCCATGGCGATTCTGTTGCCGGCTTGCCGACGGTCGTTTCTCGAGACAGTGCGGCGCGACCTCGGAATGATAGTGACGGCAGGCCTGGCCGGCGTGCTTTTGCTGTTGCCACTGGTAACCCATTATCTGCCGGCCGCACGCTACTTGCAGAGTCGTCTCTACACCCCCATGTACTACGCCTTCAACCCGTATATCTCGTCCTGGTTCCACTTTGGAGAAAACCACTGGCTCTGGGGATGGACGGCGAAACTCTGGCCCTTTCGGACCCTGGGCTATCCACCGGAGCACTTGCTGGGTTTTGGGTTTGTCACACCGCTGGCATGTGCGGCGGGGTTCTACGTTTGCCGGCAGCGGCCGGTCTTCCAACTAGCCGCTGCCGTGGCTCTGACAATGGCATTTGCCACCTCGTTTCTGCCCGCCAAGCAAATCGCCCTCGCTGCGAGCGGATTTGCCTCTTACTGCCTGGTATGTCTTTTCCGGGAATCCAGGGCAAGTCGAGATCGCGCTCTGGCACTGGTCGCTCTCCTGGTAACCCTGGTCCTGGTCAAATTTTCAAACATCGATCTGGAATTCTTGAGCTACTGTGCAATCATTCTCTGCGCAAAGGAACTGGTCCGAACGCGCAGCCGCCCGGAATGTCAAATTGTGCCTGGGCTTGCACTGATTGTTTTGTGCCTGATTCAGTTCTCGCTCGAAGTGCTGTGGACCGGTCTCCTCCTGGCAGCGGCGGTCACCGTACCGATTGCGTATTTCTGGGTCGAACGCCGTCGAGAAGTTGCCTTGGCTGGCGTCCTGATCAGCGTTTTATTCGCGATCGTTGTGACGAAGATGGACAAGCCGATTGTGTTCTTCTGTGCACTTACGGCCGTTATCAACTTGTTCTGGATCACTGCGCACAAACAGCTCAGATTGCCTACGTGGCTCGTCGCTCGGTGCTTTATCGTCGCTTTACTGTTCATCACATGTTATTACGATGAACCTTCCCTATGGCTTAGATTCTATTATAGGATTCCGGGGGGGGTCGGAATCAGGGCGGTAGGGCGAGTCGTACTCTTGCTGCTGATTCCCGCTGCTCTGGGCCTGGCGGGACTCGTGCAGTTCCTGGAGCAGAAGAATTGGAGGCTCGCCGCATGGATTCTGGTCTTCGTCTGCTTGCTGGAACAGGGAATCACGACCCCGAGCTTTGACGCGGCCGAGAACCGCGAGAGGATCGCAAGCATCGCCCGGCAGGTGGATCCGCGAAAAGAAGCCTTTTATTATCGTCCCGGCCCGAACCCGCCTCGGTTCATCTATCACATCGACGCCATGTGGGCGTCGCTGGCCACCGGCGTACCCACGATCAACGGCTATTCCGGCTACAACCCTCCAGGCTGGGATGGTTTCTTCGCAGTCGATGGTGTGGGGACCCTGGACCCTCGGAACATCCTGGCCGAGTGGGAACGAAACAACGGTCTGGCACCCGACCGGATCCAGAGCATCGGACTGGACCAAGCCCCCAAGGTTCCGTGAGCCGACATCGATCAGCCGGAGACCAGCGGCTTGGCAGGGAGAGGCGAGGGGATTAGGCTCATAATCTGGTCACCCTGGGTACTCCAGGCTTCGGCGTCTTGCAGAACCGATGAGGAAGCATCCCATGAACGTGAAAAAGCCGATCACTCCGGAGATCATCATCGGCGACCAGCCGTCCGAGGAAGACCTGCTGGAATGCAAGTACGAAGGCATTGCGGGGGTGGTCAACCTGCGCAACGACAATGAGCCCGAACAGCCCCTCAGCACCGCCGCCGAAGGTGGCAAGGTCCACGCGCTCGGTATGGAGTACCTGCATTATGGTGTCGGCGGCGCCCCTCTGGCCGATCCCGGTGTGGCCGGGGTCTGCGATTTCATCGATCGTCACACGGGCGCTGGCCGCAAGGTGCTGGTCCACTGCCTCAAGGGGGGCCGCGCCATGGCCCTGGTGCTGATCCAGCAGGCCCGGGCCCGGGGCTGGACTGCGGCGGAAGCCCTGGAAAAAGGCCCTGCGATGGGATTGCAAGTCGATGGCCAGCTCAAAGCCATGGTCGAGAATTATCTCAACCAAAACACTTGAAATTTCTCGCGACCGCAGTTTTTCCCATGATCATCTTGGTGACATCTGCAACGCATCAGTCTCGGTACGGATGCTTGAACTCGAACATGGTTTTGCGGGCGAGGTAGAGCCGGAGCAGCTTCTTGTCAGTCCGAGGCAAGAGCTTGACGGCCTGGGACTCCCACTTCACTGCCGACGCGTAATCACCGGCCTCGGCACAGGCGGCCGACAACGCATCGAGGCACTCGGCGCTTTTCCAGTGAGTCAACTCACAGGCCATCGTGCCCTCCTGGACGGCTCGGGCACCGTCGCGAAAGGCGCGATTGGGGCAGGTGGCAAGTAGCCAGGCCAAGGCGCGGCGGGGACCCGGTTCATCGGCCTTGCGGCGGATGGCCTCGGTGTAATCTTCGATGGCCCGGCCATACTGGAAATGGCGGTTCCAGGCCTTCCCCCTCTGGATCAGGGCATCCGTCGAGGTCGGATCGACCTCGAGCGCCTTCGAGAAGTCGGCGATGGCCGCTTCGGTCTGCAAGTCCAGGAAAAGTGCCTCGCCGCGCGCAGGTAAACGGCCGGGTCGTTTGGCCGGCGTTGCACGACCCACGCAAAGTCGGCCATCGCCAGATCGTACTTGCCACGCTTGGCATAAACTTTGGCCCGTGACAGGACCCAAGCGGGGTTCTCGGGTTCCAGCCGGACCGCCGTGCTCAGGTCGCTGTATGCCTTGGCGGGATAGGTCCTGTCGAGATAGCGCTCGGCATCAAATGCCAGGCCCCGATCTCGGTAGGCCAGGGCAAATTGGGGATCGAGCCGGATCGCCTCGCTGAATCCCTCGATGGCTTTGTCGAATTCTTCTTTATGGAACAAGGCAAGAGCCCGAAGATGATGGGTCTTCGCGTTCCCGGGTTCGAGGCGCAGGGCGGCGTCGAAGTCGGCCACGGCGTGATCCCAATCTTCCTTTTCCATCCATACGCGAGCCCGGCCTTCGTAGGCCTGTGCATCCTTGGGGCTGGCCGCGATCTTGTCACTGAAGTAGGCGATACCCTTATCCAGCGGCACCACATGATTGACCTCGACCCAGCCGCGAACCGTTCCATCATCCGTCGCAACGTCCGCGTAACCGTTCCCCAGCCGTTGGACCTTGAAGATTCTTTCTCCCCGATTCGGGACCTGCCGCTGACCGTCGAGCAACACCGTGTCGGGCTCGGTGAGTACGACGTCGGCACCGATGCTCAGATCCGCGTTGCCAGGTGCCTCGACGGGCCGGTCGGCGAAGGATTGAGAGGCGGAAGCGAGCAGCATTACCAGGACGATGAGCGCCACCGGGAAGGCGTCACATTTGGGGGCATGGACAGCGAACGATCGCTTCATCATTCATCCTCGAACTCACGAAACCGGAATGCCACGCTCACTGTAGCTTATAGAGCGTCAGCCGTGCACGGGACGTGCCGAAGAAACTGCGAGCCCTCACGGCTGTTCACCAGGAGGAGAGCTGCTCTTTTTCGAGACGATCACCGGGGCCACGGTAAACCATCCGAACATGCGGCCCGTCCTCCTCGGACTCTGAGAGCGGATCACGGCAGGAGTGACGGATTTCACGGTTTCCGGCTCGGCGAGCCGAACCGCAACTCCTTGATTCGCAGAGATTAGCATCTTGTGGATTGGCTATTGGAAGTGGATATGAGGCCAATTCAATCATTGCCGGGCTTCGTCCCAGATTGGCCCGTAGGCTTCCTTGTCGAAGGGTGGGCAACCAGTGGGGAACTGACCGAGGTCATTGTGCTTGGAACGCATCAGCGCGGTGCAGTAGCTGAACGTCCGGCACAATCGTTTCGGGTCGAGGATTTGCCCAGCCATGATGCGCCGGCCGAAGTCGGGCTGCGACAGGGCGCCGCGGCCGATGCCGACGAATGTGGTCCGCCCTGCGCGGACGTTGGCAGCGCCCGCCCGGGGAGCAAATGCTTGCAGCCAGCTATAGCCCGAGCCGACGACGGCCAGGTCGGGGAACGCCTGCTGAATCGCTGCGGTCAGGCGGAAATGCCGGTCCACGCCGATCAGCGGGTGTTCTGGCGTCTCGTACCCGTCGGGCGGGGGATACTCGAACGGCCGTACGAGATGCGGGCTCGCATAAGGATTGCCCATGGTGACATTCACGAGCGCCACGCCCGCCTCTCGCAGCTTGCCGATCAGGGTGATGGGCTCGGTCATGTCCGGGATCATTGGGTTATCCTCGCGGCTGCCCCAACAGGACGTGACCGGAGGCGTACAGGGCATAGGCATTCCGACGCTGTCCTCACCTTTTACGTAAGGAGGGCCGTCGTGGACGTTCAGCCGGGTTGCGATGAGTTTGCCGGGGTTCTCGTCGCGGATCCGCGCGACGAGTGTGCAGATCCAGCGGCTGCGGTTCGCGAACGAGCCGCCGTACTTCCCGGGCCTCGTTCGCGCGCTGAGAAGTTCGTTGAGCAGGTACCGGTGGCACTGTTTCAAATCGATGAAGTCGAAGCCGATCCGGTAGGCCAGCCTGGCGGCGGCGGCGTAGACGTCCTGCAACCGGTCAAGCTCGTCGTCGCTGATCAGCGGAGTGTGCTGGCTGACGGCCGCGCCGCTCGTCTTGTCGAGGATTGTGCGCGGGTCGAGCAGAGGGTCGTGCTGAGCAAGGATCGGCCGCGGGAACGAGTAGCGGCCGGAGTGGGTTAACTGGAGGCCGATCAGGAGGTCGTCATCGTCACCGCAGGATTCGACATGGGCGTGTCGGCAGGTTGAGACGAGTTGCTCGAGCGCCGGGGCGGTGGTCTCGTTGATCAGGAGCTGACGGGGGTTGGCGCGACCTTCTGGAACCACGGCGCAGGCCTCGCCCCAGATCAGCTTGGCGCCGCCGGCACCAAATCTGCGATAGCGGCGCAGAGTGAGCTCTCCGGGAGTTCCGTCGGGGTTGCTGTCGCAGCCTTCCATTGGCTGGATCGCCAGCCGGTTGCCAACCGTACGACCTGTGAGCTGCACCCGGCCGAGCAGGGGGGTCAGATCGTCGTCCAGTTCGACAGTCAGGCCAAGCTGCCGCGCGTCTTCCCGCAACGACTGGGGCGTTTTGTACTTGAAATAGCGTGACACGACCGCTTCCCCCACGTTTGCCCGGGATGGGTGCAGACCGTCGAAACGGAGCTTGACCCTGCCATGGTGTCACGCCCGGCGCTGCCTCGCAAGGGCGAGTCCCGAACCGCCTGAGTGAACCGTATTTGCTTTGAGTGCCCCGCTTGACGCGCCGTTTCCGATCCCCATACAGTTGATAGAGATTCCGCATTGCAAGCCGAAGGTTGAGCCCCCGGCGCCAGAGTGGTTTTGGTTCGACTGTGCCAGTCGGCCGTCTGACCTTCACGCCTGGGAAATCGAAGGAGTCGTTCATGTCGCGCCGAGAGCTTGTGCAAATCGGGGTGGTGCTCGTCGGTTTGGTCTGCATCGGCATCCCGCAGAGCACGGTCAAGGGGAGCGAAGATCCGCGGACGGCCCTGAGATTTCTCCAGGAGTTGCGCGACCACGGCCTGCACGACCTGGCGATCGAGTATATCGACAAGCTTCGCGCCGATACCGCGCTACCGGCCGATCTGAAGGCCGTCCTCGATTATCAAGAAGCGCGCACCGAGCTCGACGAGGCCTCCAAGACAGGCGACCTGGTGCATCGCCGCGACTTGCTCGATCAGGCACGTGCGAAGCTCGAGAGCTTCGTCAAGGCGCAGCCCAACCACCCCCTGGCTCGTGAAGCCATGGTGCAAGCGCGCGGATGCTTGTCGAGCGCGGGCACCTCGCGCTCTTGCTCGCGGATGATGCCCAGGATCCCGCCCAGAAGGCGCATCCGGCAAACCGAGGCGCGCACCGCCCTGACTCAGGCCCGCGAGGCGTTTGGACACGCGGTCGATCAGCTCGAGCAATCGCACAAGAGTTTCTCCGGGTACATAGCCAAAGGCGACACGCGCGCAGAGGAACGCGACAAGGTTTACGCCTCACTTCTGGACGCCAAGCTTCAGAAAGCCGTCACCGAGTATGAGCTTGCCCAGTCCTACCCCGAAAAGTCCAGCGAGCGATCGCAACACCTGAACGAGGCACTTGAGGAGTTTACGGGGTTATACAAGGACTACCGCACCCAGATGGCGGGCCTCACCGCCCAGATGTGGCAGGCCAAGTGCTACGAGGAACAAGGCAAGATCGGCGAGGCCGTTGGCATCTACAAGCAGCTTCTCGAACAAACCGATCCGAGGCTGCGTCCGCTCCAGCGGTTCGTAGGCTATTTCCACATCGTGGCCCTGGCCAAGCGCAAGGACTACGCACTGGCAGCCGATGAGGCCATCCGCTGGTTGGACACGTACAACCGCCGCGAGGAACGACGCTCACAGGAAGGGCTGGGCGTGTTGCTTGAACTGGCCCGGAACCTCGATGCCCAGATGACCCAGGCCACCACCAAGAACGAACGCCAGCAGGCCACCAAAACAATCATCGACGCGGTCACGCAAGTGGTCCGCTACACCTCACCCTACAAGAATGACGCACTTGCCTTGCTCAAGAAATACCGGCCGACCGCGGCTGCCCGCGCCGAGGAGCTGGTTCGACTCAGCTACGACGATGCCATGACCCAGGCCGACGAGGCCATCGCCTCGCGCGACTGGGACCGCGCCATCATTTTCTACAGGGCGGCCGAACGCAAGGCCGACCCGCGCCGCGAGATCGACAAGCTTAACCGGGCGCGTTACAATCTCGCATTTTGCTATTATATGAACAAGCATTTTTACGAAGCCACCGTTCTGGCCGAGCATCTTGCCAGGCGTTATCCCCAGGGCGGGCTCTCGCCCAAGGCGGCCCAGATCGGCATGCAGGCCCTGGCCGACGCCTACAACACCTACACCGAGATCGACCGCGCCAGCGACCTCGAGCGACTGATCGACCTCGCCAAGTACTCCGCCAGTACCTGGCCCGACCGTGAAGAGGGCGATGATGCTCACTTGAATCTGGGT
Source organism: uncultured Planctomycetaceae bacterium (assembly GCA_963797295.1). Lineage (GTDB taxonomy): Bacteria > Planctomycetota > Planctomycetia > Isosphaerales > Isosphaeraceae > Aquisphaera. The sequence goes on along the minus strand of CAWCPP010000038.1, from coordinate 135,429 downwards.
CAGATCTACCAGGGGCGCGGCCAGTACGACGAGGCCATCGCCGAGTTTGGCGCCGTCCGCGACCGGTCTCCCAAGAAGATCGAAGCGCAGAACCGGCTGGGCGCGGCCCAGTGGGCCAAGAGCCGGTCGCTCGACCGTCGGGGCGACAAGGACAAGGCAGCCGCCGCGTCGGCCACGGCGATCGATCTGCTGGAGAAAAGCCTGAAAGCTCGTGGGGACGCGGGCGCCGGACCGACCGACCCGGGACTGATTGGCAACGCCGCCGACCTTGCCGTCGCGCTCACCGAGACTGGCAAGCCAGCCGATGCCCTGAAGCTTCTGGCCCCGATCACGCGGGCCCAGACTACCACGACCGGCTCATCCTATGCCCGCCTCATGGAATCAACCCTGCTCGCCCAGGTCAACTCCGGGCAGGTCGAACCTGCAATCGCCTCGATGAAGGCGCTCGAGCAATCGGGGGCGACCACGACCCGCGCCCAGCTTTATTTCAAACTCGGCAAACTACTGGAGCGCGAGCTCGGCCGTCTCCGCGAGAAGAAAGACACCGCCGGGCTGAAGAAGATGCAGCAGGCTTACCGCTCGTTTCTCACGGCGCTGACGGAAAGCCAGTCGGGACAGACCTATGAATCACTCGAATGGGCCGGTGAAAGCTTGCTATCACTCGACGCCGGAACCGAGGCCGAGAAAGTGCTACGGCGCGTGCTCAACGATGCGATTGGTAACCCGTCGTTTCTCAACCAGCCTGGCGGTAAGGAACGGATCCTCCGCACCAAGCTGAAGCTTGCCGCGGCCCTCCGTAGCCAGGGACTATCTGATAAGAAAAAACTGGACGAGGCGGCATCGATGGTCGACGAGCTTCTTTCCCAGTACAACCGCTACATCGAGCCGCTCATCGAAAAAGGGATGCTCCTCGAGACTCAGGCCAAGGCTCGCCAGGTTGACTGGCCGACCGCGTTTCAGCACTGGCAAGACCTGGCGCAGCGGATGTCGCGACAGCGTCCCCGACCCATGGCCTACTTCGATGCCTGGTACCACGCGGCCTACGCCCTGCATCAACAAAAAGACAACCTCAAGGCTCGCCAGACGCTCAACGGCATCATGCGGCTCAACCCGGGCGTGGGTAGCCCGGAGATGAAAATAAAGTATGATCAGTTGTTGAAAGATATGAAATAGCGGTGAATGGCAAGATCAACAAGAACCCCCGCGGGGCTCAACACGCCTGCATCCCTGGGAAACCCCTGGGGACAAGAGGACCCTTGACATGTCATTTTGGTTGTCGGCAAGTCGACGCTTCAAACATCTGTGCCGGGGGATACCCGCATCCGTGGCGCTGCTGCTCACTACTGGCTGGGCGCTGGCGGATGAGGTTGTCTTGCTGCCCGGCGCGACGATCAAACAGGCGACCGGCGGCCGCGTGCGCGGACAGGTCCAATCCGAGTCTTCTTCCGAGGTCGTGGTGACTCTGGGCACCACCACGACGTCCGTACCGACCGATCAGATCGCCTCGATACGCTACGATGGTCAGCCGGCCACGCTTCAACTCGGCGAAACCCGAGAGACAGCCGGCCAGCTCGCCGAAGCCGCCGACTTATTCAAAAAGGCCGCGGCCGAGGCGGCCGACAAGCCGTACGTCATGCAGACGGCCTTGTTTCGCGAAGCCTCGGTTCTTGCCGACCTGGCGCTGGTGGAGCCCGGCCGGACCAAGGAGGCGAAGGACCGATTGCTCCGGTTCGTGCGGACCTATCCCAACAGCCGGCACGTCATTCCGGCACGAGTAGACCTGGCCCGGTTGCAATTGAATGCGGGAGATTTCGCCGGCGCAGAGGCCACTATCGCCGACATGGCAAAGCTGCCCAGAGCGGCCGAACGCGCCGGTGTTTTGCGTGCAAAGGTGCTTGCCGGACAGGGCCGGCATGACGAGGCCGTCTCGGAGCTCGATCGGTTGATCGCCACGTTTCCCGAGCGAACCGCGGGCAAACGCGAGGCACAACTGGCCAAGGCTGAGAGCCTTGTCGCCATGAAGAAGTACAAGGAAGCCGAGGCACTTGTCCGGCAAGTCATTGCCGCCGCCCCCGCCGAAGATGTCGCAGCCCAGTCCGCCGCGTGCAACACCCTGGGAGACTGCCTTCGAGCCGACAACCGTCCCAAGGAGGCTCTTCTGGCCTACCTGCACACCGACCTGCTTTACAGCAAAGACAAGCAAGAACACCCGCGAGCTTTGTTCAACATTGAAAAGCTGTTTCGACTGCTCAAGCAAGACGGGCGGGCCGACGAATACGCCCAGCGCCTCCGACAGGAATACCCGCGCAGCCAGTGGCTAACCGCCAAATAGCTGCGGGATGCAAGAACTTAACTGCGCGACCAGAGGCCATGGCGTGGAAGTTCTTTGATGAGGTCTTAAAGTCGTAATTCGCCGATTTCGTCGCGAGCAGCGGGTTTGCTTCTGAGAGTCTGAGATGCATAGATCAGGATGGTGCCAATCATCCAGATCACGAAGCCCGCGCCAACGACCATCCAGACCTGGTGGGAAGAAAAGTGCCCTGGAAGCGGGACGCCGGCCTGATCGGTTTTGGTTCTGAGTACCTGCGCGAGCAGGCCGACGACTTCGAGGGCGAGGCCGACCAAACGCACAATCTGGCCGGTAGAACGACTCATTCTCGGTGCCTCGCGACCGTTGATACGATCCGCGGAACAAGCGTTGCTTCATGGCTGTTCAACGGGTGGCATCCGCCTGACGGCTCAGATAATCGGTAGCTCATATCCCTTTCGCGGTTCCCGTGAGAGGAAGGCATTGGCTTCAGGGTCGTTCTTGAACGTTTCGGTCTCGATGTCCCACACCAGCTTGCGGCCCGCCTTGAGCGCGATATTTCCCAGGTGGCACGTATTGGTGGATCGGTGGGCGATCTCAATATCGGTGGTTGGCACCGCTCGTGATTTGAGACAATTGAGAAAGTTGCGGACATGAGCCTCCTGGCCGTCCACTCCCTTGGCCGACTCGGGCTTGAGACTGATCTTGCGGATCGGCCGGTCGCCGTGGACGAGCTTGATGCCGTAGGGAAGCACCGTCGTGTCGGGAATGACCTCGAAACCGTTGCGGTCAAGCAGCAGGCTGCCATCGGTACCGCAGAAGAGAATGCCGTAGTCGTGGCCGTTGAACTTCAACCCGTTGCCCTTGCGCATCGAGTAGGTGAGCGTTGTGCCGGGGAACTCGTACACGACCTGGAGGGTGTCAGGGGTATCACGCTCGTCGTCGGTGGTGAAAATACCACCCGTGCTGGATACGGTCTGCGGGCCCTTGGCGTTCAATGCCCAGAGGACGATGTCATTCAGATGCACTCCCCAATCGCTCATCATGCCACCGGCGTAGTCGAAGAACCAGCGGAAGAGCAAGTGAAAGCGGTTGGGATTGAATGTGCGCTTGGGAGCAGGTCCGAGCCAGCGATCATAATCGACATACGAAGGAGCCTCGCAGTCTGGGTAACGCCCCATCCCGGTCGGGCTGATGTTTTCCGAAGTTCCACGTCTGCACCCAGAACACCTTGCCGAGCTTCCCGGAGCGAACGATCTCGACAGCCTTCTGAAAGTGTGATGACGACCGCTGCTGCGTGCCGACAGCCATGATTTTATTGTACTTGCGAGCCGCGGCGATCATTGCCTGGCCCTCGGCAACGTTATGTCCGACCGGCTTCTCAACGTAAACGTCCTTGCCGGCCATTACCGCCTGGATCGCAGGCAAAGCGTGCCAGTGATCAGGCGTGGCAATGATGATCGCGTCGAGATCCTTGCGATCGAGCATGGGTCGATAGTCGCGCGCGACATCCGGCGTGTTGCCTTTTTCTTTCTTGACGCGTTCCGCCGTTTCGCCAGCGTGTCGATCATCCACGTCGGCAATCGCAATGAGATCCACATCTTTTTGAGGAAGAAAGCTGTCGAGAAGCTGCCCGCCTCGGCTGCCGGCGCCGATAATGCCCAGCCGGATCTTCTCGCTCGCCACTGCGCCCTTGCCGATGGCCGGTGCTCCAAAGACGGAGGCCGCGCCGGCCGAAACGCCGACTGCTTCCACGAACCCGCGCCGCGTCAAACCCTCGCTCGACATTGGTACTTGCCTTTCCACAATGGCGACCTCCCGCCCAGCGCATTGCACGCAGGCGTCTGAACTCACGTGAATTCGATCGTACCGAGGCTACACGATGATTGCCAGTAGTCTTCGGCTGGCAGCGATGACAGCCGCTGGGCAGCGTTTGTTCCGTACCAGAGAAGCCGGATTCTCAACACAGAAGCTCGGACAGCCCGCCAGATCGAGGCGATTTCATCCGGCGGGTTCACACGCGCCGGATTACATGAAATTACACTCATATCTGACAGCAAGTGTCCTAGTTGGCACATGGCATGCCTCAGGTTCTTTCGACCAGCACCGCCCTTGTTCCAGGAGTTCCTGCCACCCCGCAAACCTAAGTGCTCGCACTCACACGGGCAACCTTCAAATTACAGAATAACGGCGTATTCTGTATTTAGTACAACACATTCAATAATGTGCACTAGAAATATTGATTGCGTGCTGGAGCCTGCCGTGTCAATCGCTGGGTTTAGCGAGACTCTCGAACCACATGGAGGCGGCCGGCACTGTTCGAGTCAGGGCGGGTCGACTGAGCGATCTCGAGGTAAACGTCCGGCAGCCTGGGAATTTGCTCGTCCCGGCACGCTCGCCTGGTACGGCGGCACACAAGTTGCGTTATCGCTTGTGCAATTGAATAGTGATCGAATATGTCGATCTCATTTTGATCTTCGTGCATCATCCAGAACAAGGTGATCGCGGCAACAACCAGAGGAGACTGACCGATGTTCCGCAAATTCAGTAGGGCCTTACGGGAGGCAGGATTGAGCCGAACCAAACGTGCACGCTGGAAGTTTCGACCCTCGATGGGTCAGTCGTTGACAGAGCTCGAAGATCGGCAACTCCTCTCCGGTGTCGTTGCGGAGCATCACGAAGTCGCGGCTCATTCTCTGGTCACGGCGACAGTCGCCAAGCCGACTGTGACGCACCTACAGGCCAGCAACGTTGACCCCAACTCTCCCGCGGCCGTGTACGTCACGGCCAAGTACGGCAGTATTCTTCTGCGGAGTCCAACCCAGAGTGACTTGAACTTCTGGGTCGGCGAGCTGCGCAGCGGATTGAGCATGAAGGGATTCCAGAATGTCCTGTACAACTCGAGCGAGAGGAAAAACCTACTCGTCAATCTGGGTGTGGATCTCTACGGGACTCCCACGTCCTTCGTGAACTCGCTCTATACCAACCTCGCGGGCACGACTCCGTCCTCGCAGGCTGAAGCGCAGTGGGTGAATCGGTTGAACCATGGATGGAGTCGTGAGCAGGTCGCGCAGGTGTTCATCGAGGCCTCAAGTTACATCACGTCCAGTCCGTCGCCCACCCCGACGCCAACCCCCACTCCAACACCGACGCCACAACCCCAACGCCAACGCCAACTCCAACGCCCACTCCGACTCCAACCCCAACGCCAACGCCAACGCCAACGCCAACTCCGACTCCAACGCCAACTCCGACGCCAACTCCGACTAGCACCGGCACCACGGGAACTGGCACGGGCACAACCGGAACTGGTACCACGGGAACCGGCACAACCACTGGCACTGGCACAACCGGAACTGGCACCACGGGAACCGGCACAACCACTGGCACTGGCACAACCGGAACTGGCACCACGGGAACCGGCACAACTACTGGCACTGGCACAGGCACGACCACCGGAACTGGCACCACGGGAACCGGCACAACCACTGGCACCGGAACTGGCACCACGGGAACCGGCACAACCACTGGCACTGGCACGGGCACGAGCACCGGAACCGGAACCGGCACAACTACTGGCACTGGCACGGGCACAACTGGAACTGGCACCACGGGAACCGGCACCACCACTGGCACTGGCACGGGCACAACCGGAACTGGCACCACGGGAACCGGCACAACTACTGGCACTGGCACTGGCACAACCGGAACTGGCACCACGGGAACCGGCACAACTACTGGCACTGGCACGGCACAACCGGAACTGGCACCACGGGAACCGGCACAACTACCGGAACCGGCACTGGCACGACCACCGGAACTGGCACCACGGGAACCGGCACAACTACCGGAACTGGCACGACCACCGGAACCGGAACCGGCACGACCGGAACTGGCACCACGGGAACCGGCACAACTACCGGCACTGGCACGACCACCGGAACCGGAACCGGCACGACCGGAACTGGCACCACGGGAACCGGCACCACCACGGGCACTGGCACGACCACCGGAACCGGCACCACCACGGGCACAGGGACCACTGGTACTGGGGGGACCGGAACCGGCACGGAACGACGACGGGGACTGGCTCGAGTATCACTACGGGCTCGGGCACCGGGACCACGACGACAGTTGGTAACGCTGGAGGCATCACCACCGGATCCAACACGGGCACGACCACGACCGTCGGCAATACCGGCACGTCCATTGGTAGTACCCCGGGCACCGGTAGCGGCACGGTCAGTGGCGGCGCAGGTGTTGGCACGACGGGCACTGGCAGTACCAGCACGGGCCTAGGTACCACGGGCACGAGCACCGGAATTGGAACCGTCGATACGGGGGCCGGTGATTCGACGGGCGTCGGCACAGCCGGTGCCGGAACTGGCCTCTCAGGTACGGGCATAAGCGGTATGTGAGCCGCTTGAAGCCGCCTGACCACAAAAAACTGACAGACCCCGGCATCCGTTCGCGACGGGCCGGGGTTTTGTCATTTGGCCGTTCGTTGCCCTGTCCAGCAAGGGCAACGTTGATGACGCCGTGCCCCTTTGGTTGTTGTCGAGAATCTGCTTCTTCATCCTTGCAACCGACTGCGTGCATGCGTTGGCGGGTACGGGTCGCACGCTTGGTGTTGCCCTGGACCGCCCGCCAAAAGTGCCTGGTATACCAGCTTGTCCAGCTTTCCTTCCCGGCATGTGACGTGCATCACAAATTCTTTCGTGGCAACGGTGGTTCCTCATATCAACAACACCTTGCGGGCTCCATGCCGAGCAAGCACGCGAGCTACCCGCAACTTCCAGCAGTTGCACGAGGGGAGCATGCACCACAGGAAAAGACAGAGCCTGGCATTCCGGCCATGTCTCAGTGAGGCGTTTCTCGAAGATCGTCTGGTCTTGAACGGTGGAAGAGGGAGCGTGTCGTCGATCATGGGGGCAATCGCAACGCAGAGTCTAGCTATCCAATCGCCCGGCGTGGCCGGAGCCCAGATCGCTCCTCTTGTTTTGCTGTCCTCGAACAGGACAGTTGGATCCGCGGCGACGTCGTCGGCTCTGGCACACCAGAGCAGCGCCGTTGCTTCAGGCATGGGACAGCATGCCGGCCTGACTGGCAACTCCACAGCAAAAACGGGCCCAACTGGCTCTGGATCATCCACCCCCGGCACGACCGGGCATAGTTCGAGCGGGACCGGGACCGGATCGAGAAGCTCCGGTGCGGACTCGACGGGTAGGAGCATCGGTTCGAACCTGAGGGGATCAACCAGCGGATCCGGTACGGGTGTCACGTCGACACTCTCGGGCCTCAGTTCCACGGGAACCGGGGCCGGTGACAACGGCAGCAACCTTGGTAACTCGCAAGCAACCCTCCCCGGAACCTACACCCAGTTCCAGAGCATCTCGCTGCTCACGAGCGGGTCTGAGTACTGCGCTCGCACTTCCGGGCTCGGGGCTCACGAACATCGCCTACGGCGTCTTACCGGGAGCGCTTGGGACGCCTCATAGCGCGATCGGATACTGGGGATATACCACTGGCTATGGCAATGGCTTTTTCCAGTTCTCATCTACAGCCATGAGCTCGGCACCTCATTTCAACAACGCATTCAGAGGGTATTTCCGCCTCAAGGACAGTTTCATCAGCGGATCCAGCTTTACCCTGACCACGCAGGGTTCAGGTGCAACGGCAAGTCCGGCTGTGTTCGGCACTGAAGTCGGTGGCATGGGTGGTATCGGCACCGGCACCCGGGGTATGGGCATTGGCGGCCTTGGCAGCGGTGGTTCTGGGAGAAGCGGCCAAGGCGTTCTCAGCACCGGCGTCGGCGGCGCGGGGATCGGCGGAACGAGCATCGGCGGCACGAGTACGGGAAATGTTGGCAACGGCAACCTCGGCGGTTCCGTTCCTCCGGCCGGGGCCAATAGCCGAGGCGGTCCATCTACGGCAGCACCAGGCACCGGCGGTCCGGCCGCCGGGACACCAAGCACTGGAATCCCTGGCACCGCACCTTCGAGTTCTGGAAATCCAGGCACCAACGGCACGGGCGCAGGTGGTTCCGCTCCCGGCGGCGCGGGTACCGGCAGCATGGACACCGGTTCCGGCACGGGCGGTGCGGGAACTGGCGGGGTGGGTACCGGTGGTCCCCCGACAGGAGGATCAAGCAACAGCGGTCCGCCCTCCGGCGCCAGCGGCACAAGTGGAACAGGCGGCGCGGGTACCAGTGGCGGTGGCAGTGGAAGCTCGGGTGGTGGTGGCGGAGCGGGCACCGGCGGTACTGGAGGCAACGGAGGTGGCGGCACGGGTGGTGACAATCCTCCCTCGCCGGCGACTGGCGGCCCCTGACCAATCTGTTCGCGGTGTCGACACTACCACCAATCCCCAGCCGGAAACCCGGGTTGGGGATTTTGTCTTCCTACTCCCGATACTGCGGCTGCCTATCGCCAACCGTCAGCAGCAGGAGCAATTAAGCTGCTGAGGCCGGCGCTCTGTGTGGCGATGCTGGAGAATAGCACGGCGCCGAGCCGCGGGACAACTGGGGAGCGGAGACAGCGCGGAGTGTGCGTCGCGGAGAATGTCGAAAGGCAAATCCGGGACGCGGTCCGTCCCACCGCGGAGCGGTTTAGTACCTGCTAGACCCACGGCCTCTGGCCGTGCGACCCGAAAAGCTTCGAGCGATCCGGCGTACATTCCCCATTCTGGTCAGGGTTGGGGAGGACTCTGGCATGACCGTAGATAAGCCGGAATGCCATCACGGAGAAGTCTTTGCCAGCCAGTAACTGGGAGAAAGCTTCGACTGCATCAACTCCGCGCCCCCAACGGGGGCTGCCTTACGTAGATGGCCCCCTTGGGGGGCCTTCCTAATACCTCGGCCTTGGGCCGAGGTTGGTTATTTCAGTTGGGTATGGTGTCCCCGGAACCGATTCCCGGCATCGTGGTCTGGATCTCGAAAGGGTGGAGATTCACGTGATCACCGCCCCAGTGCTCCGGCTCGATCACAGTCGGGACCGCACGCGGCTCTGGGAGACGGTCGGCCGGCTTCGGCCCCGATTGCTGGCGCTGGATCCCCTGGTGAGACTTCATGGCATCGACGAGAATCACGGGGTGACGACGCGGAATTGCTGGGGTATCTCCGCACATTGCAGCGAGAGCTTGGTCTTTCGGTTCTGCTGGTGGATCACACGCGCAAGAATGCTGCCGAAGGAGTTGCCGCCGGTTTAGGACTGCGTGGCTCGGGCGATATCCACGCGTTCGGTGACTCGAACCTCTATCTGCGGCGAGCCGAGCAGCGACTGATCCACTCCAGCGAGCACTGGGCAGCACTGGCATCGGCGTCCGTCTCTCTGGAGCTGGTCACAACCAATGCGGAGCCGGCGCACCTGGAAGTCGTCGCGGCCCCTGACGACGACACAGAGCGCAGCCTCGAAGAGCGGGTGCTCGACCTTCTGTCTCGAGGGCGAGTGCTTACGCGAACAAGCTTGCGCGATTCCCTGGCGGTCAAAAACGAGCGTTCAGGCACGGTACTAGAGTCACTCGAGCGGGCCGGCAAGGTCAACCGATCGCCGAGTGGCTGGCAGCTTTCCCGGTAATCACCCCATCCCAGGCAAACCGTTCTGTTCCCCTTCTCTTGATCTTGTCATTCCCTGAAAACTGCATGCAGGCTTTTGTTATTAGTAGTGCACATGTGCATTGATTCTCTCACGCTCAATCTTCGCTCCCTTCACGAGCAGCCGGAGCACCTTCATGCCTCGCCATAGCGTGATCCAGCCGGGCAGTCCGTCTCGTCGCCGGTTCATATGACCACCGAGCCGCCCCAGGGCAAGCAATACGTCTGTCACTGACTTGAGTTCACGCTTGACCGCCAGACCGAGTACCTCCAACTCGAGCTTGTCCAGGCCAGTGGATGCCGCGGGAGCTTCCGGGAAGCCTTTGCCGAGCTCGCGCAGGTCGAGCAGCCGCAGCGCCACCACGCTCATCACGGCAATCGCTGCGAACAAACGGTTGCCTCGCTCCAACTGCAAATCCTCAGCCTTCATGCCAGTCTTGATACCCTTGTGAAACTCCTCGATCAGAAAGCGTGTGCCGTAGTCCATCACTACCGTGATCGCATCGCTGAAACTCTCGGTCGGCCAGTCTGTATAGAGCACCCATTCCAGCGGCTCGACGCCTTCAGGCGGGTCTTCCTCCCAAATCCGGACGAACCAGCAGTCGATCGGCTCGCCCGTCCCGGCCGCACGTCCCGCGCGCTCGGGCGCCCGAACGCGCACCGGACCACAACTGATCAGGAGCTTCGCTCGACGCGCCGCCTTACCATCGCGGCCACGCAGGTCCAGATACATTCCCCCCACCGGCGCCATGCCCGCAACGTGCTCGAAGACCAGCCCGAGCCGCTTACCATCGGCCGGATTGAGCAGGATGCGATTTTGACTGACCCGGATCACGAAACCGTGGCCCGCTGCTCGACAGGACTCCATATACTCATAGATATCTGCTTCTCGATCGGCGACTCGCACCCAGCGGACCTCCGGGTTGTTTGGTGCCCGGCCGATCCGCTTGCCCGACTCGAGCCAGCGGTCCGACTCTCGATCCCGGATCTGCCGTTGCCGCGATCCGGCCTGTTTCGGCGTGTCGGGATCTCGGGGGGTACGGATGAGGTATTGCTGGTCGGCCAGTCCTAAGATCGTGACCGGGGGGCGACGCCCGCTCGCATCAGGTACAGGCAATGAGTCGGCACGCACCGCAAGGATCGAGTGCAGGAGGAAGCCCTGCTGCCCCGGCTCCGAGTCCCCAATCGGCCCGAGCCCGGGTATTGGCTCCTTGCGATGAGAGAACGAGGGAAACGTGGTGTCCTCGACGAGGAGATATCGACCGGGTTTGCGGAGCTCGGCCATCACCAGTCGGCGGTGAGTCGCCTGGATCGCATCCGGGACAACCTCGCGTTCGTCGAGGAGGTCATAGGTCGCGTTGATGTCGTACTTACGGGTGAACAACTCGGGGATCATCTTGCCGGGCTGCTCAGCGAGCGCCTCCGCATACGCCATGATGCGCTTTCTCCTCGCGCAGTTGCCGAGCCTGACTCCATCGAACTGTGTCCGAGCCCATTGGGCTGGCGGGGCCTGGTGAATTGACTTCCATGTGAACATAGTTGGCTCCATCCATGAGCGTGCTGGTAGAGTTCAGCCAACCATGATAACAAATTCTCGGGAATGACAAGTCTCTTGATGGGGGAACGGAACGGTCCCTCCAGAGCCAACCTTGCTATCGTCGAGAGCAGAACGACGAGTACGCCCCACCACGGCCTCATGATCACATCCGATGCGACACAGGCCTCTCATACTCAAGCCCTCCAAAAGGCCGAGCATCGATTGTCATGATCGGAGCTCCATCGATTATCGGGATCACTCTCACCCTGTACTTCGTCGATCGTCGACAAAAGCCTTGAGGTGTTCGCTCTCGGCTTCATGGAGCAGACCACTCTCTACAACGCCATCAACCAGAGTCTGGCGATCATCGGCGGCGAAAACAGCACGATCCATTCCGTCGCTGTCTCAACTTTCGCGTGTCCGAGCGATCCGACGTCGGGCTCGGCGCGGGTTCTCAACACCGGCGCACTGACCCAGTACGGCGTGGCGGACCCGGCGTCCATGGTCTTCAAGAGCTACGCCGGCATGATCGGCTCACTGCCCGTCCTGGCCCATCCCCTGCCAAGCTCGAACTGCACCGTGCCCGGATCACAGATCGCCCAGTGCAACGGCGTCTTCAATGATCTTTCGCCCATTCGCTTCGCTTCCGTCTCCGACGGCCTGAGCAACACGATCTTCATGGCCGAGAGGGCAACGACGATCCTTCAGGAATTGGCTGCGCTCAACCCGCAATTCCCGGCTCACCACGGCTGGTACATCACTGGCAACTGGGGCGACACGCTGATCACGGCCCTCTACCCGCCGAATCCGTGCGACAAGGTCGCCACTGCGGCGATGACCGCCTGGACCAACTCGGCCTCGAGCATGCATCCGGGCGGTCTCAACGTCCTGATGGGGGACGGCTCCGTCCGCTTTATCAAGGACTCGATCCAGTCCTGGCCCTTTAACCCCAGCACCGGCAACCCGGCCGGATCATCGCAGAACAGCCAGTGTGCCTGGACCAACCTGCCGCCACCCGGCGTCTGGCAGGCGCTGGCCACCCGCGCCGGCGGTGAGGTCGTTGGCACCCACTCTTATTGATGTTGGCAGACACCAGGGGCCACTGCCTGCGCGATTCCAGTAGCTCTCAACCAAGTTAAGGGGGCAGGCCAAAGACGGGCAGCCCCAACGTACGACACAAATGTACCAGTCATCACAGACATACTCAACCCGACCGGTGATCTTCAGGTTCGTAGATCTCCCAGATGAGGACGAGACGTTGAATGATTTCGCTGGTGGACTTGGAGTCCTTGGAGCAGTACGCGATTCCGGCGTGCTCGAATCCCGCGGCGTCGAGCCGGAGGAAGTCCTTGTCCTGAGTGAAAAGAACGCGTCGTTCGGCAAAGCAGTAGGCAAGTTGCTGATCGTCGAGCGTCCTCGTTAGCCCGACTTCCGGCGTCGTCGTGACGTCGATGCCGCAGCGAGCCAGACCCCCAGCAATGGCCTTCGCGAGTTCTCATCCAGGTGGAAGCGAATCGTCCGGGGCATCGGCCTTTCTCTGCCGGAGCCTCTCCAGGAGTACGGAGGGCCTGTCCTTCGCTTTCATCTCCTCGGCGTACCTCTTCGCAGCCTCGATGTCAGCATCGATCTGTTGCCGATTCTCAAAGTAGTAGGCGAGCGCCGCATACACGTCGGCAAGTGTGAGGGACGGGTATTCCGCGACGATCTCATCGGGACGCATGCCCCTCCGTTCGTGCCAGATCGCGACGTCCTCAACCTGGATGCGGTGGCCGTCGATGCGGGCTGCCGCCGCAGATGCCCGGAGTACTCACGATGCGGACACGGTCAGACGGAATGTCCACCGCCACGCGATCCCTCGCCTGCGCTGGAACGTTCGGGGTATGGGTCGATGTCGGTTCCATGACTGGATCATATCCAGGAACCGGCGGGCCACGCAACGCCGGCAAACACTAACGAGAAGAGGCTGCCAACCCCGGGTTTCGGTCGCTGGAGGATGAGGGGCCGGCAAAGGGCTGACAGGAAAGGAAATCCCACGCACATCCACGATTCCCAGTACGCTCAATGCAATTGGGGTGACGGGTCAATGGTTAGCGGCCCCAACGTACGCCAAGGGCGCTGAGAGTCCGCAAACGAGCGAGTCATCCGTGCGGCTCTTGCATTCCTTTCATCGTTTTTCCATCGTGCCGTACACTCTGTATGTGGGAGTTGTCTGGACACCGAAGATTGGCTCGGCCCGCGTGGCAACCGGCCCGGGATTTGGCCACGACCAGGGACCGCAGCGTGGGGCAGTCGAGCGGGGGCCAGGCGGTCCGAGAAAAGCGCCGAACGGACCCAATTTGACATCGCAAGAAAACCCTTGGCCTGAAACGAGTTAACCTCTCATGCGACCCGATTCGACCGCTCCGAACGAAGCCGATTTTGCCGTGGTTCAGGACGAGGTGAAGCTCTCACCAGGTCTGCTGACGCTCTTCCAACCAGTCGGAGCAAAAAAGACCAAACGAAGCCAATGTGATTTTCTTAACTTCAATATACAAAACGAGTTATATAGCTTCTTCCATTGCAAACGGAGCCAATCGAACCCAATGGCAGGGGAACAACGCGAGGAGGCGGACCGGGGCGATTGTCCGGCTGAGATCGTGTTGAATATGCTGGGTCCGCCGATGGTGACGGCCCCGCCAGCCTTTTTTTGACAGTTTCTTCGCATGGGCGGTATATTGGTGGGGGCATCTGCCACTGAGTGTCCTGCCTTGAACCATCGTTCGGTGATCAAGATCGTGACTACGCCTCTCCCCTCGGGCGTGGAGTCGATTCATGATGACGTCCTTCGTCGGTCATCCTGGTGGTGACATCTCTGGCGGCCGGTCTGGTTCTTGGATTCTCGCTGGGCCGGGGCGGCTCGGTGGTCTCTGCTCAGGTTGGCGGCAATGCGCGGGGGCTGGCTGGCTCCGCGATCGAGGACCATGCCGGTCCGCGTGGTGCCGAGGTCAGCCGGCATGACGGCCAGATTTACGATCAGCTCGCCAGGGAGTATGAACGAGTTTGCCCACGTGGACCGGATGTTCGAGCTGGTCTCCAAGGCGGTCGCGCCCTCGGTCGTTCACATCGTCGCCGAGAAGACGGTCCGGCACGAAGAAAGCCAGCGGATCAAGAAGTTCGAGGAGACCGGTTCGGGCGTGATCGTCCGCAGCGATAAGAGCACCGGCCTTTATGTGCTCACGAACCACCATGTGATCGAAGGCGGTAAGCTTTCCAAGATCCGGATCTTCCTGCATGACGGCCGGACTTTGATACCCACGCGCACCTGGAGCGACGCGAAAGCCGATATCGCGGTGCTCAAGCTCGACCACGACGATTTGCCGGCCGCCCGTATGGGCAATAGCGACGGCGCGGTCGTGGGAAGCTGGGTTCTGGCCATGGGCAGCCCGTTCGGCCTGATGCACTCGGTCAGCCAGGGGATCATCAGCGCCCGGGGACGGCACATGGAAGAGCTTCAGGACGTCGAGAACCAGGACTTCCTGCAAACCGACGCAGCCATCAATCCCGGCAATTCCGGCGGTCCGCTGGTCAATATGAAGGGCGAGGTGATCGGCATCAACAACTCGATCGCCTCCAACGGCGGCGGCAATGAGGGCGTCGGCTTCAGCATCCCGATCAACCTGGCCCGATGGATCATGAACGAACTGCTCTCCAACGGCCGCGTGACGCGAGGCGCGCTGGGGGTGGATCTTCATACACAGCCCGATTTCAGCCAGGAAGCCGCGACAAAATTAGGGCTTGACCGGCCGCACGGCGCCTGGGTCGACAAGGTGCATCCCGAGTCACCCGCCGCGCTCGGCGGCTTGCGCGATGGCGACGTGATTCTCAAGTTCGGCGGCGTGGACATTCACGATCTCAACCACCTGATCAACGCGGTCTCGATGACTCCCGTGGGGGTACCTGCCGATGTGCTGATCTGGCGCGACCGCAAGGAGGTGACCGTCCGGATCATGGTGGGCGACCGCGAGCGAACACTCGCAGGGCAGGGGCCCCAGCCCGTGCGACCCGCCGAGCCCGCCGACCTGATCCGCCGGCCCGAACGGCCTGGACCGACCTCGTCGTTTGCCATGGGTCTGGAATTGATGACACTCAATCCCCAGCTTGCTTTGAGGCATCATATACCAGCCGGAGTACACGGGGCGATGATCATTGCCATCGACCCGGAGAGCCCGCTCGCGACGATTTGCCAGGTTCACGACGTCATCGCGAAGATCAATGACCAGGCAATCCAGTCAGCCGAAGACGCCGTGAAACAGATCAATGAGCGGGTGGAGCACGATCCGATGATCATCAGTCTGGATCGGCGCGGCAACGACGGGATGGAACGCTATACAATCCGAGTACCTTGATGAGTTCGGCTCCTCTCTTCGTGGCCGTACAGCGGCTGGCGGCCGGTGACTCGCTCACGGCGGCAGAGTGTCAGCAAGCGGTTGCCGCGATTCTGGATGATCAGGCGCCCGAGGATCAGACCCGCGCGTTCCTGACGGCTCTGCACCGGAAGGGTGAATCGGCCGACGAATTGCTCGGGGCCGTCAACGCGATTCGCCAGCGGATGATCGCATTCGATGCAGGTCTCGCGGACGGCGTGCTCGTGGACACTTGCGGCACTGGCGGCGATGGCGCCGAGACGGTCAACGTGTCCACCGGGGCCGCAATCGTTCTGGCCGCCTGTGGTGTGAGTGTGGTCAAGCACGGCAACCGGGCCGCAACGGGACGATCGGGAAGCTCCGACGTGCTCGACCAGTTGGGTGTCGCGGTCGAAGTCGAAACCGCGATCCTCCGGCGATGCCTCGGCGACCTGGGCATCACTTTCTTGTTCGCCCCCAGGTTCCATCCGGGCCTGCGCGGCGTGGCCGTTGTCAGGCGGCAGCTTCCGTTCCGGACAATCTTCAATCTCGTGGGGCCGCTCTGCAACCCGGCCAGTCCCACGCATCAGCTCGTCGGTGTTCCTGGCGAGGCTCAAGCCAGGCTCATGGCCGAGGTTCTGGCGCGGACCGCGTCGATCCGCCGGGCGGTTGTTGTCACTGGATGCGATGGTCTCGACGAGGTGACGCTCGATGGCCCGACACGTGTGCGACTGGTCGAGTCGGGGAAGGTTCGCGAGATGGTCTGGACTTCCGAGGATTTTGATCTGCCGCGTGTCCGCGCCAGTGAGTTGAGGATTTCCGGGCCCGAGGCCAGCGCGGAATGTTTGCGAGCGATGCTCGGCGGAAAGTCGGGCCCGGTCCGGTCGATCGTGCTCGCCAATGCGGCCGCTGCGCTCTGGACGATCAATCTCGGCCCCCTTCCCGCGCTGGTCGACCGCGCCGCTCGCGCCGTGGATTCACAAGCAGCGGCCCGCCTGGTGGATCGCTGGTCCGAAATGACGCGGGGGGGATCTTGAACGCCGCCGTGCCAGAGGTTCATCCGTCCCTGGAGCCCGAATCGCAAGTCACGGCGGATCGTCCGGTCCTGGCCATCCCCGGCTCGACGATCGGGCGTCAGGTCCTCTGGCTGGCCGGCCCGGTGTTTGTCGAACAATCGCTGCTTTATCTGATCGGGCTATCCGACACGATCCTGGCCGGTCGTCATCTCGAACCCGATCATCTCGCGGGAGTGACGGTCGCGAGCTATTTGCTCTGGTTCCTGGGAACGCTGTTCACGATCGCCTCGATTGGCGGCACGGCGTTGGTGGCCAGGTCGGTGGGGGCGGGACGACCCGATGAGGCAGCCCGTTTCTGCGGCCAGGCCTTCGTTCTGGGATTGAGCCTGGGCTTCCTCGCGTTATTGCTCGTGCAGCTATTCGCAGCCTGGATCGTGGCGGCCATGAACCTGACCGGCCTGGCTGCCCTATCCGCGACGCGCTTCTTGCGGATCGTCGGCGCTGTCGCACCGCTCCTGGCGTGCACCAGCGTGGGCAACGCGGCTCTCCGAGGGGCGGGAGACACCAGGACAGGGATGAAGGTGATGGTCCTGATGAATGCCGTGAATATCAGCATGACCTGGCTTTTGGCGCTGGGCTGGGGTCCAATCCCGGGTCTCGGCCTGACCGGAATCGCGATCGGCACGGCGTGCGGCGAAGCGGTTGCCGGCAGCGTCATCCTGGCGATATTGATCCGGGGACGGGCCGGGCTGCGGTTGACCCGCGAGAATCTGAGGCCCGCGTGGGATCGGATCAGGCGACTGCTGCGGATCAGCTTGCCGGCCGCCGGAGATAGCCTGACCAATGTCATTTGCCAGCTCTGGTTCCTGCGATTGATCAACCGCCTGGGCGCACTGGCGACAGCCGCACATGGCGTGGCGATTCGCTGCGAAGCGATGGCCTTCTTGACGATCACAGCGTTTGGAGTCGCGTCGAGCACACTCTGCGGGCAGTACCTCGGCGCCCGGCGGCCCGACCTGGCGATCCGCTCGGCACGCACCGCGTGGCTGCTGGGCGTGGGGTTTCTATCGCTGCTGGGACTGGTCCTGTTCACCCAGGCTCGATCGATGTTCCAGCTTTTCCTCGCGGGCCGGCAGAACGAGGTGCTCGAGGTGGGCGTCCCTGTGCTGCGAATCGTGGCGATCGCCATGCCGGCTCTGGCGACGATCAACGTCCTCAACGGCACCCTGAATGGCGCCGGAGACACCCGCTGGCCATGGCTGATCACCGTGTCCGGCTATCTTCTGATTCGTATCCCATTAACCTACGCACTCATCACACCCGCAACCGAGGGTGGATGGGGAATGGGTCTGAAAGGAGCCTGGCTGGCCATGTTCGCGGATTTGTACGTACGGGCCATGCTGGTCGGCGGCCGTTTCTTGCAGCGAGGCTGGCTGCGCACTCGCGTATGACGGACTGAAAAACTCGCTGCTTATTTGAGTGCGTCGAGTGATGTCCTCAGGTCGCGATCGATCGAAAACAGGCGATCGAGATTGGAAGTGCGAAAGACCTGTTGAAGGATCGGCGACAGCTCGCAGAGCCTGAGCTTGCCGCGGGTGGCATCGATTCGCCGCTGGATCAAGATCAGCTTGGAGAGAGCACTGCTCGAGATCAGATTGACATCCGAGAAATCGAGGACCAGGCGGATCGGAGTCCCATCGCTGGGCAGGCTGACCGCGATCTGTTCCGAAGCCTCGCGAACAGTACGCTCATCGAAGAGCTGCTGATCCGTGAAGCGAACGACCTTGATGCCATCGGCGTCATTAACTTGAATCCGGGCCGTTGCGGGCATGATGAGAACCCTGGAAAGGAGCGAGTTTTGTATGGGAAGTCACCCAACCTGGCAAGAGAGCGGCAGGCTCAAGAGGGATCGGGATCGGCTTTCCTGCGGCGGAGCCGATTTGATCCGGCCAGGCCGCCAGGCGCCGGGCGTGCTGGCTGCGGCTTCCCGTCCGCAACCTTCAGTGGATCTTGAGCCGTTTCGGATGTAGGGCCTCGGGCAATCGATTCCAACGCGGCTGCTCGGTCAGCGACAAACTCGAACAATGGGGCAAGCTTGCTGGCTCGAAAGACCTCAGCCACCGTGGGTTCGACATTGCAAAAGATGAGTCGACCACCGTTCTGCCTCGCCTCTCGGTGCAAGGCCACAAAAATGCCCAGCGAAGCTGACCCCGCGAAGCCGACTCCGGCCAGGTCAATAACGAGCTCGGGACGGCCCTTCTTGCGGCGGTGGGCATCATAGCGCGAACGCAGATCCTGAACCGGGGCCGGGTCGAGTCTCCAGCAATCCCAGAACTCAGCAATCAAGATCCCTTCATGATCGTGGACCTGAACCGAGGGCTTCAGCATGAATCACCTGTCCAGGAGATCGAGGTGCTTGAATTCGTGAGGAGGAGTCGGCCGGAGGCGGCAAAAGTTGACCTTGGAGCGACTATCCTAACAGAGCGAGTCGTCCTCGCACCAGTGACGTATTCTCGCCCGACAGCCCGGTGGCAGGAATGCATTGCGTGACTGCCACACGTTGCTTTGACGGCGCAGAGAATTCCCAAAGATCTCCTCCGATTTGGCCGATGAACGAATCGGGTGCATCCTACCGAACTTGTAGATCGACAAACCGCTGGGGGTTGCGCCCGTCGAACCGCGGGACTCGACTGCGAACGCAGATCAGGCAGCGGCCCGATGCACTCAAGAACCGATGGTTACGGTCGGTCCTGGATTTGCTAGAATATCAGTGGCCCGATGTCAAGGCGACGTGACGGCCTTTTGATGTTGCCGGCCAGTGAAAGCCGGCAGCCGATCAGCCAGTGCGCGGTCGAAGCATAGCTTGGAAGGGAGACGGGCTGATGTGTCGGACGATGCTGATGGGGCTTTTGGGGATAGTCATCTCGAGCCCCGCGGTGCAGGCTCAGAACTTCGACTGGGTCGCCTCCGCGCTTCCCGAACGAGCCTATGACTTCGGCACTGTGGCCCGGGGCTCGCAGATTCGCCACGCTTTCCCGCTGGTCAACCGGTCTGACCAGGAGATCCGCATCGCCGACACGCGAACCAAGTGCGGCTGCACCAACGTCCGGATCGGTGCCAGGGTCATTCCCCCGGGAACTCAGACCACGATCGAGGCCACGATCGATACCACCAAGTTTCTGGGATACAAGCCGTCAGGGCTCACCGTGATCTTCGACCGCCCCGCGTTCGTCGAGGTCGACCTCAACTTGACGTGTTTCATCCGGGGCGACATCGTGTTGACCCCTGGCCAGGTCGATTTTGGGATCGTCCGGCGGTCCGACAAGATGCCTCCGGCGACGCTGACGCTGACCTATGCCGGAGGACGCTCGGACTGGGAAGTCACCAAGATGAAGACCGTCAGCTCCAAGGTGAAGGCCGAGCTCCGCGAACTCTCCCGGACGGCCGACGGCCAGATCAACTATGAATTGACTGCCACGCTTCAGCCTGGAGTGACCAACGGCTACTTCAAGGACGAGATCACCTTGCTGACCAACGACCAGAACAGTCCGACGATCCCGATTTCCGTCGTGGCCAACATCCAGAGCGCAGTGGCCGTGACCCCGTCGATCATCAATTTTGGAGGCCTGCGGTCCGGTCAATCGGTCTCGAAGCTCGTCGTGGTACGCTCTGCGCAACCGTTCTCAATTACCAAGCTATCCACCAGCGAGGACGATCTCCAGGCCGCCGAAGACGACAAGGCACCACGAGCCGTCCACCAGGTTAAGCTGACGTTCAAAGCTTCCGATCAGGCCGGTCCCAACCATGCGACGCTCACCATCGGGACCGATATCAAGGATGAGCCACCCGCCTTGCTCAAGACATTCGCGACGGTGGCGCCTTGATCGGAGCCGGGGCCGCACGTTGACCGCATTGTCCTGTTGTGCGTATCCTCCCTCCTCCTGCTGCTTGAGCACTTGCACTGCTGGCAGAGGACGAACGGATGCCGGAATCGAGACATATCCACGAGAACAGCCAGGTGCAAGACCGACTGGCCCTGGCCATCGCCGACATCAACTGGTTCACAACCGAGAGCTTGTTCCGGGAGATCGACCACGCGTCGGTTTCCCTGCTCGGCCTGCGCTGCATGGATTACCTCAACGGCTGGCGGCGGGGTATCTATCCTTGGTCGTCATCCTGCCGTCCGCACCGCTGGGGAAACAACTCCCTCTCCCGCGATCTGGTCTTGCCCAGCGGCTGGATGAAGCGTTTTCCGCGATTGGGAATGCGCCCCATCGCCGGAGCAATCCGGCAGTTCTGGAACCAGGCTGATTCCCGTGCATGCCGCGGTCTGGTGCTCACGTATCCACACTATCTCCATCTCCGCGACCAGCTCGCTGCCGATGTTACCCTTTACTACAACATCGACGACTACTCGCTGTACTGGCCCAAGCAAGCCGCGCAGGTTCGTTGTCTGGAACGCCAGATGGTCTTGCGAGCCGAAACGACGGTCTGCGTGTCCGGGCGGCGTGCCGACGAGCTTCGCGCGGCCGTTCCGGAAGCGGCCGGAAAGATCCATCATCTGCCGCACGGAACTCCCGCGGCCTTCCTGGCCGATGAGCCGAACCACCGGCCCGCGCCAGCTCCTCAGGACATCGCCCATCTGCCTCGGCCCCTGCTCGGCTTTGTCGGTTCAATCGGGCCTCGGATTGATTGGCCCTTGATGGACCGGCTGAGCGCGGCACTTCCCCAGGCTTCCCTGGTCGTCGTGGGCGAGGAGCCGTACTTCAGCCGGTCCCGCGCGCCTTGGCTCATGGACTGGGTCGAATTCAAGATCAAACCCAACGTACACACGGTCGGCTGGCGGCCTCAGGTGCAGCTCCCAGGTTATTATCAAGCCTTTGATGTGATCCTGATTCCCTATGCCCAGAACAACGCGTTCAACCAGGCCTGCTCGCCTACCAAGATCATGGACGGGCTGGGATCAGGCCGGCCGATCGTGGCGACCGCCATCCCGGAGTGCCGGCTCTATTCGCACCTCTTCGACGTTGCCGAGGACGCCGATGCATTTGTCGCCGCCGTGCAGTCGGTCATTGCCAACGGCTCCGATGACGGCCGGGCCGCCCTGCGCCACGCGCATGCCCGAGCCCATACGTGCCATCTCGTCGCAGATCAGATATTGCGACTGCTGCGGTGCGACCATCCCACGACCGACCTCTCGAGACAATCCCTGTTGGAGTGAGCCAGTCGCAACCCACGGTGAGAAAACCATGGCAAGTCGGTGAATGGGGCGTTAAAGTCTTCTGACATTCCACGATCAGACCATGTTCCTGGTCTTGAACCTGAACTTTCTCCGACTCCTCCGACCTTCGAGAACCGCGATGAATCCCGTAACCCGAATCAAGCTTTCGGTGATGATGTTTCTCGAGTACGCCATCTGGAGCGTGTGGGCCCTGATGCTCGTTCCGCATCTGGCCGATCTGAAAATGAGCGAGTTCTCGATTGGCCTGGTGATGGCTTGCGGAGGGCTCGGCTCGATCTTCGGTCCGTTCATCATGGGACAGCTCGCCGACCGCTACTTTGCCACCGAGAAAGTGCTGGCGTTCAGCCACCTGGCCGGCGGCATTCTCCTGATCGCCGCATCGTACTGTACCACGTTCTGGCCGATCTTTCTGCTGATGCTCGTCTATTGCAGCCTCTATTTCCCCACCGTCGGTCTCACCAATTCGCTGACCTTCCGGGCGCTCGGTGATGAACATGCCAGCCTGTTCGCACCCATACGGCTCTGGGGAACGATCGGCTGGCTACTGGCCACATTCCTGGTGGGCCGGTATCTCAACCTCAGCAGCGAGACGGTTCCATCCCTCAAGTCGTTCTTCGACCTGGTCGGCGAGCCCAGCAAGATGGAGGTCCTTCGCATCCCCGGTCTGATCTCCCTGGTTTTCGGCGTCTATTGCTTCGCGCTGCCGCACACTCCGGCAGCCGGCGCAGCCTCGGCCACGGCGGCACCCAAGAAGTCGGCGTTCATCGAATCCCTGGAGCTGATGAAGGACCGCTCGTTCGCCATCTTGCTGCTGGTTACCGGATTTTTCGGCTTTGCCCTCTATTACTATTTCCAGTGCGAGGGCCGCTTTCTGCCGGCCGTCGGCTCGAATTCCAACAACGTGGGCACCCAGATGATTATCGGTCAGATCGGCGAGATGACCTCGATGGCGCTCGTGCCGTTTTTCATCTCCCGGCTCGGGATGAAATGGACCATGACGCTTGGCGGCCTGGCCTATGTCGCCATGTTTGCCCTCAACATGCTCGGGCAGCCGTGGGCGCTGATGGTCGGGGTCAATATCCTGCACGGGTTCTGCTTCGGGTTCCTGTTCGTCGTGGCGTCGATTTACGTGGACAAGGCCGCCAGTGCCGATATCAAGGCGTCGGCCCAGAGCCTGTTCGTCTTCGTGGTCTACGGACTGTTCAACGTGGTGGGGAACGTGGCGCGGGATACATCCGTGACATGCTGCTGCCCAACTGGGCCGCGATCTGGGGAATTCCGCTCGCTGTCACCGTGGTATTCCTGCTCGTCTTCGTGGCCTTCTTCCGCGAGGATACGATCGCCCAGCCCGAGCCCAAGGTCGAGCCCGCCGGGGTGTGAGCCCGGCCCCGCGGCCCGGTGGTTCAATCCTTCGGGAGCAGTCTCTTTCCGACCAGGAAGCGGCGCGCCACGTCCTCCGGCGATTTCCGCTCCTGGTCGACCTCCCGATTCATCTGTCGCATGGCGTCGGCGTCGATCTGGCCGGCCAGCAGGCTCAGGACGTCCCGCAGAGCAGGGTACCGCCGCAGTGTCTCGGCCCGGACGAGGGGAACGGCCTGGTAGGGAGGAAAATAGCGGCGATCGTCGTCGAGCTGGATCAGATCGAACGCGGCGATCCGGCCATCGGTCGAGTCGCCGGCGGCCAGGTCGATCGATCCTTGAGTGAGCGCCTGGTAGAGCAGGTTGCGGTCCATCTCCCGCGGGGCATTTGCAAACGCCAGACCGTAGGCGCGGACCAACCCGGGATAGCCGTCGGGGCGATTCATGAACTCCGGGCCGAAGCCGGGACGGACCTCGCGCTGGTGCGCGAGCAGATCCGAGATCTTTCGAATGCCTAGCCGTTGCGCCTGGTCGCTTCGCATCAGGATCGCGAACGTGTTCTCGAAGCCGAAGGGCTCCAGACAGACGACATTGTCGCGCGTTTCCAGTTCGCGACGGACGCGATCGAGCACCGCCCGGGGATCGGTTTGAACCGGTTCCTTGAGAATGGTCGTCAGCGCCGTCCCCGTGTACTCCACGTAGGCATCAAGGCCGCCGAGGCGAAGGGCGTTATAGCAGACCAGGGTTCCGCCCAGGTTGAACCGCCGGTCCACCCGGATCGGCGTCTTGGCTTCCACCAGGTCGGCAAGCATGTGGCCGAGCAAGATCATTTCGCTTCCGTCCTTGGAGCCGATCGTGATGGTGGCCGCGCTGGATCTGCCCAGCGGGTGGTCGAGCAGCCAGCCCCACGCCGCGAAGCCGATCAGGAGTGCGACGGCCAGACCGGCGATCCGGCCCCGGAGTCGAGAACTGCGTGGACGGGACGGGTCGAGCAGCCGCTCGGCCTCACCGAGTGCCGCGTCGCAGCCGAGCGCCAGCAGCGCGGAGGGTACGGAACCCAGAAGGATGAGCCTCGTATCCGAGAGGGCAACTCCGCGAAAGATGTAACTGCCCAGACCGCGCGCCCCGATGGCCGCCGCGATGGTGGCCATGCCGACCGAGGCGACCGTGGCCACGCGCACGCCACCCAGCAGAATCGGCACGGCGAGCGGCAGCTCGACCAGCCGCAGGCGCTGCCAGGGCGTCATCCCCAGCGCGAGCGCGGCTTCGCGGACTCCGGGATCGATGCTCTGCAATCCCAGGATCGTATTCTTGACGATCGGCAAGAGGGCATAGAGCACGAGTGCCGCCAGGGCCGGGGCCTTGCCGATCTGGCCCCGGAACGCGATCAGCAGGAATCCCAGCAGGGCCAGGCTGGGAATCGTCTGCAGCACGCTCGCGATGCCGAGAGCCGCCCGCTCCAGCAGCGGCCGCCGCGCGGCCACGATTCCCAGCGGCACGCCCACCAGCACGGCGACCGCCACGGCCTCGACGACCAGCTCGAGATGAGCCGCCGTGGCTGCGAGCAAGGGCCACCACTCCGAGGACAAAAGATGGAACCATTCGCGCGTCACGGCGAGCCCTCGCTTGCCAGATCCACGGCCGCCGCGTCGAGGAAAAAATCACGGACGTAATCGTTGGCAGGCCTCTCGAGAAACACGGCGGCCGGACCCTCCTGGATCAGCCTGCCATCGTGCATCAGGACCAGGCGATCGCCCAGCCGGCAGGCTTCGCGGAGATCGTGGGTGACGAGGACCACCGTGGTTTTCAATCGGCGCTGGAGCCGTCGGAACTCCTCCTGGAGCTCGCGGCGAGTGATCGGGTCGAGTGCGCCGAAGGGCTCGTCCATCAGGATCAAGTCCGAACTCGCCGCCAGCGCGCGGGCGACTCCCACGCGCTGCCGCTGGCCGCCGCTGAGCTGCCGCGGAAAAAGCCGACCGAACCGCGCCGGGTCGAGCCCAACAAGCTCGAGCCGCGACGCCGCCAGCGACTGCTGCTCGCGCGGCGGCTTGCCCTGAACGCGGGCGGCGAGAGCGACATTGTCCAGCACCGAAAGATGCGGCATCAGGCCGCCCTCCTGGATGACGTAGCCGATCGATCGTCGGAGCGCGATGGCGTCCCACTCGGCGGTGCCGCGATCGCGAACGACAACCCGTCCCGAAGATGGTTCGATCAGCGCGTTGACCATCTTGAGCAGCGTCGTCTTCCCCGAGCCGCTGGTGCCAAGGAGCGCCAGGATCTCGCCTTTGTCTACGCTCAGGCTGACTCCCCGCACGGCCTGGTGACCGTTGGGATAAACTTTGCAGACGTCGTCCCAGACGACGGCTCGCGCGGGCGTTGAAGCAAGCTCCGACATCAATTTCGGTTTCCCATCAAGTCCCGACGCCCCCAGCCGGGCCAGCCCGGGTGCCAGTACGTAAACTCCATGCTGGCTTCTCGGCCGGTGCGGCACAAGGCCGATGGGTCCTGGACGGAGAGCTCCCGGGATAGTTCGTGGTTTGCTCGGTTGTCAATCGCAGTATAATTCGGTGGAAGAGCGGTCGTGTGGTGAAGTCACGAGGGCTACCTGGATCATCAGGAATCGATGATACAGTGCATTTGTTCAAAAGCGGCAAAGCGCAGTTTGACCGGACTGATCGTGCTCGTTCTGGGGCTCAACGGCTTGCTCCGCGCCCAAGAGCCCGCGGCGGGTGACGAGCTGATGCAGCAACTGACCAGGCTCAAATTGCAAGCGGACGACACGTCCCTGGCGATCGGCCAGCGCGAATCGCTCGTCCAGGAGATGGCCGGCACCCTGGATCGCGCCGCACGGGGCGCCGGCTCGGCCGATCAGAGACAGGAACGCTGGGGGCGGGCGGTGGGTTTGCTGGACGAGTTCAACACACAGAATCCCGGACACCCCAGAACCCGCGAGTTCCAGCTTCAGGCCGCAGTCTATCGCTGGGTTCAAGGGCAAAGCTGGCAAGAGATCGGCGAGCTGAACCCCGGCGATGAACGGGCGCGGCGAGAAGGAGCCGCTGCGCTCGATGACGCGATCGTTCGCCTGCGCGCCATTCCCGCCCAGGATGTGGAGAAAGTCCTGGCGGATAATATCCGCTTCCGGCTGGCCAGGGCGCTGGCGGATCGAGCAAGCCTCGACGCCAGCGACTCGCCTGATCGCCGATCTCGCCAAGCCGATGCGCTGGCGCTGTTGCAGGAACCGATGACCGAACCTGGTCTGAAGGGCTTTTTCGGCTTGCTACGGGCCGATCTACTGCTTCGGACCGGTCGACTGGCAGAAGCGGCAACCGAGCTCGAGGCGGTTTCACGGCTCGACCCGGCACCCCCCGAGCAAGAGGTTCTCGATGTGCGAATTCCCATTCTGATCGGCCAGAAGAAGTTCAAGGAAGCCGAAGCAGTGATCACTGCGTCCCACCTCGAACCTTCCGGGAAGGAACTCGAGCTCGTCGAATTGCGACTGGCCGAGCTTGCCGGACTTGCCGCGGGAACCGACCGCTTGCCGCTCGAGCAGGATCTGTTCCGAAAGGTCAAGGCGCTTTCTCAGGGGAGGTCCAGCAATGCAAGGCTCGGGCTGCTGGCCCTGGGGAAAAGTGGAATCGACCCCGACCCGCGGAACGCTCCCGAGGCCTGGGATGTTCTGGCCGAGGCGAGCGAAATCCAGGGCGATGCCGCCAGGTCGAGTGCTCTGGAGCTGCGTGCCGCCGACCGCGCGGAGCAGCAAGGACAGGCCGAAGCGGCCGCCGGATTTCGCCTTCGTAGCGGCGGTTTCCTGTTTCAGTCGGGCAAGTATGTCGAGGCCGACGCACTGCTCTCGCGGGTGGCCGATGATCCGCGGGCCGGGGCCGTCCGTGCCAAGGCCGGCATGCTCCGCGCCATGGCTCGGGGACGGGCGCTCGCCGGCGGGGCACCCGGCGTGACCGCATCGACTTACGCCGCGTCGCTCCAGCAGCAGATCCAGAGCTTTCCCAC
Source organism: uncultured Planctomycetaceae bacterium (assembly GCA_963797295.1). GTDB lineage: Bacteria > Planctomycetota > Planctomycetia > Isosphaerales > Isosphaeraceae > Aquisphaera. The sequence goes on along the minus strand of CAWCPP010000038.1, from coordinate 107,986 downwards.
GGAACCCTCCACGGACGAAGCGCGCTGGCTGCTGGGCATGCTGATGCGGGCGGCCGGAGAACCTGGCAAAGCCGAGCCCCTCTGGACGGCCATCGCGCAGGGCTCGCCCCGCTGGCTTGAAGCGCGCCTCGCCGTCGCTGAAATCCGCCGGGCCGCCGTGGAATCGCAGCTTCTCGGCGGTGATCGCCGGCTCATCACCCAGGCCTATCAGCAGGCTGAAACGTTTCTGACCGAAAGCATCAAGCAGGCGCGCAACGAGTCTGAGCAAGCTGCGCTCTTGCTGGCGGAGGTTCGCCTCAACCTGGTTCCAAGTACTGGCAAGACGCCGCGGGCAATTGTGCTGCTCAATCGACTGGGGCACCTGGGATTGACTCCGCAAGAGCGTTACCGGGCAAGGCTCTATCGCACGATCGCCCTGGTCCAGGAGGGTCCCCCTTACCTCGATGCCGAGCGCGAGGCCCAGACCCACGCGACCTGGGCCGAGCCATCAGCGCGGGGAGTGCTGCTCGACGCCATCCGGCTGATCGATCAGTGTGCCATGTTCTCCGAGGCGGACCTGCACCAGCGCAGGCTGGGACTGATTCTCCGACTGCTGGTTCAGCCCTTGGTCCAGGAGCCCGACGACGAGAAGTGGTCCCCCGAGGAACGTTCCGAGCTGAAGATGCGGCTCGCCCGTGCTTACCTGTTCCTGGGCGACGAGCGCAACGCGCGTGTCTCCCTCCAGGCGTGGGCCGGGTTTTCGCGGTCTGCCTCGGACGACCTGCTCCGCGACCTGGCCGACACCTACAACCGGCTGGAAGCCTACGAGCTTGCCATTGACGTGCAACGGCTGCGTTTGACGAAGCTGCCATCGGGGTCGGCTGCCTGGTTCGAAGCCCGCTATGGCCTGGCGCTCGCTTACTTTCATGCCGGGCAGCACAAGGCCGCGGCCCAGCTCATCGATGCCACGGCAATCCTCCACCCGGAGCTAGGCGGGGGCACGGTCGAAAAGAAGTTCATCAAGCTGCGGCAGCGCCTGGGGGCTAATCCGTGAAGTGGGCTCACGCGATTCCTGGAGTTGAGGCAACGGCCGCAAGCCGGCACTCGTAGTCTTCGAGGTGGCTCTTAGCGGCTCCCGGCATTTCGTCGTCTTACATGTCCCAGACCGCTTCCGGAGTCGGCCCCCGCGCTTTGAAGTTCGCTGATTGACAGGCCGACTTTGGCCCGTCATTATTGATGTGTTTTCGTGAGAGAATCACAAATGCGGTCACCGGAGGCACGGGTGGATCCACTCATCGCGCGCGTCAAGAAGCGGGTCACCGGCCCCCTGCGTACGGTGGATGCCTCCACATGGGTGTGCCCGATGCCATCGGCCGCGCCGCCCGCGACTCCAGCTCTGGTGGGCGCAGCCGAAGCCACCTTGGGTTCGCCATCCCGCAGCTCGTTCGCCCGCTGTACATTGAGGTCGGGAATGGCGGGTCTGGCCCGAACTACGGACTGGAGGGCTTTCCACCATCCCGCCGGTGCCGGGCTCCGCGGACATCGTCGCCCTGTAGGAGAGTTACAACTGGGAGCCATAGCTCGAGTACCCGGAGCAAGTGTGGCCGCCTGGGCGAGTGCCGCTCATCGGCGCCGGGTGACTGTTCTTGGAGTGCGTGGACTTCCTTCGCCCTCCCCATGCGGTTGCCTGTTCGACCCCGCCGTATGCGGCGGGGAGCTGCCGATTATCGAGTCGCACCGGCCCGTGACCCGTCGCTGGAGGCCGACCGCGAGGCGTGGCTGGTCGGAGAGAAAGCGTGGTGAGGCCGAACCAGGCGCTGCAGCAGACGGCCACCGTGTCGGGTTCTGGGATTTCAAGCTCACTCGGGCGGCGGCCGCTGCTGAGCGTGGTCGTTAGACTGCGGGGGTGATGGGTGGACGCAACCCGCGAGCGAGCATATCGGCTCCTACTGTCCGCTGGGTTGTTGCACGTCAAATGGGATCTCGCTTGCCTGTACGGCGGCTTCTCTTGGCTCCCATGGCGATTCTGGCGTCCGACTCGCTGTGCCCGTCGTGCCGCCTATCGAGCCGCTACGTTCCACAACCTGGCTATCTTTGCGGCTCATGATTTCCAGGACTTCTCGGAGGATCGGTTCTGGCACGAGATCGCGCAATTCTCCCGTGACTTTCCGGAGAGCAGTTGGTCAAATTACCGTAGCATATTCGAGGCTTTCCTACGCGGAGAACTGGTGAACGTCATCCAACCGGGCGGGGGCGTCCCCGCCGGCGTCTAACCATTCGCTCCAGCGGACCCCCCTGTCGGCGGGACGCTGAGCTTGAGCGTTTCACAGGCGAGCGTCGGTCATTTCGAAATGAGGCGCCGAATCGCGTGTTCGGTGCTTCGGGCCGACGCGCCAACTTCGGTGCGTAGCGGCGATCGCCCGGTTCGTGCGCCCCCGCAACATCCTCCGCCCGTCACTCCTCGAGCGTCCAGTCCTGCAACGTCAGACCGGGCACGCGAGCGAACTCCGCGACATTCGCGGTGGCGAGCGTCGTGCCGGTCCGGAGCGCCTGGGCGGCGATCAACAGGTCATACGGACCGATCGTCCTTCCGTTCGCCTCCAGCGCAGCGCGCAGATCGCCCGCGATGGCCGCATCGCTCTCCTCGAAGGGCAGAATGCCGATGTTTCCCGACCGGAACACGCGCAGCCGTTGGGCGTTCTCCGCGCCGGTCGCTCCGTGCGACGCCGTACCAGAGCTCGTACAACACGATCGATGACACGACGATCGTCGCCCCGTCGGAGACCACATGCCGCAACCGCTCGCGCACTCGAGCCGGCCGGTTCCTCAACAGGGCGATGACGATGTTGGTGTCCAGGAGATAGGTCAATCGAACAGGTCCTCCAACTCCGGCATCGGCGGCTGGCGCCGACCGTCCTCCATGAACGGCACGTCGGCGAAGCGGTCCAGCTCGCGGAACCAGGTGTCGAGGTCCGTGACGATCGGTTCGAGCAGGATGCCGCCCTCCACGCGACGCACCCGCACCCGATCACCGGGCAGGCGAAACGCCAGGGGCAAACGCACCGCTTGGCTCCGCCCATGCTTGAAGACCTTCGCAATGCCGCTCTCGCTCATGCTTTCTCCTCGTGTGGTATCTATCAGGAGTGTACACCAGGGCCGGGGGCTATGCAAGCGACGATACTTCAGCGCAGTAGTCGGCTGTAACTACCGCCGGGCCGCGAGGGTCAGCGAGCGGTCAGCGGGGCTCATTGGGCCTCCGTCGAACGGCCTTCAGAGCGGGTCAATCACACTCGGAGGCCGCCAGCGCCGTGCTTAACTCACGCCCGATCTCCGCGATGGCGGCGCGTCCCTGATCAAAGAACGGATACCGGCGGATGAAACCGTGGATCATGCCGTCGTAGCGGTGCAGCTTCACCGCGACGCCGGCCGCCTGAAGCTGGTGGGCGTAGGCTTCGCCCTCATCTCGCAGTACGTCAAACTCGGCCGTGATCACGAGCGCGGGGGGAAGACCGCGGAGGTCGGCCGCCTGCGATGGCGACGCGTGCGGATGACCGCGATCCTCTGGCTTCGCAACATAGTGTTCCCAGTACCAGGCCATCTCGGTGCGGGTCAGGAAGAAACCGTCGGCATAAGCCTTATATGATTCGTTATTGATGTCATCATTGGTGATCGGGTAGAGCAAAGCCTGGAATTTCAGACTCGGTTTCCCGCGGTCGAGTGCCATCAGGCACGTCACCGCTGCGAGGTTGCCCCCCGCGCTGTCGCCGGCGACGGCAATTCGCCGGGGATCGCCGCCAAACTCGGCGGCGTGCTCGGCGGCCCACGATGTCGCCGCGTAAGCGTCTTCCGCGGCGGACGGAAACCGGTGCTCCGGCGCCAGACGATAATCGACCGCGACAACGATCACGCCGCCGGCGTTGGCGACCGCCCTGCAGATTCCCTCGTGCGATTCGATATTTCCCAGCACCCAGCCGCCACCGTGGAAGTACACAACCACGGGAAGCGAGCCTTGCCCGGCTGTCTCGGGCTTGATGATCCGGACTCGCAAGAGTCCGGCCGGCCCGGGAATCTTGCGATCCTCAATCTTCGCGACCCGGGGTAGCTCGCCCAAGAAATGCGTGGACATGTCCATCTGGGAACGCAATTCGGCAACAGTCGTGGTCTCGAATGAAGGTAGGTTTGCGGCCGCCAGCCGCCTGAGAAAATCTTCGGCCTGAGCATCCAGTGGCATGAGTGGCTCTCTCCTTGATCGGTGGGCCGGGCAGCCGCAAGAGGTCCATGACCTTACGGGGCTGCCTGGAGCGTGAGATTGCCTCGGTTTCCATAGGCACGGAGGCAAGCGGAATATGCGGTCTCGAGCTCTGCCTGGGTCACTGGCTGGCCGAGGGCGTTGGTGGGCTGGCGGATCGTCAGCGGAAGAGGGCTCAGACGCGCTGCCAGGTCGGGAAGATCATAATAGGCAAGAACACCGGGAATCACACCGGCAAACTGACGGCGGCTGATTCCGCGTTCGACCACATCGGTCCAGGAGATGAGCGTGCGCTCGAGTACGACATGCTCGATCAACTTCTTGTCGTCAAGCGCCGCGGCATGCAGGACGGCGAGCCCTGCGGGCCCGATTCCGGTGAGGTCAAAACTTCCGGTCGGTCGTGATCCGTCCCGGGGATGCAGAGTCTCGAGCAGGCAGAGCAGGTCGTAGACGCGCTGGCCCAGCAGGGGACGGTCGATATGCAGCGCGAGGAAAACTTCTCTGGCATCACTGTCGCTGAGCGTGTCGCTACGCTCGGGTTTGGTGGGCGGAGCGCTTGCCCCCATGCCCCGCAGGTCGGCCAGCACGACGTGCCGGCCGCTTTCCGCGAGACGCTCTGCTGGCCCCCCCTCAGCGAATTCGCTGGCTCGATCGGCACCAACTTTCAGAATGATCGGAGTGTGCGAGTCCGGCTTTTCCGGCACGAGCTCGACCGCGGAAAGTGCGATCCCCGGCTCGGTCTCGATCACTAGCTCTCGCGTCCGGTAGCCACGATGAGCGGTCTCGCTGACTATCGTGACCGGCAGCCTGCCGGGTTCTTTCTCGGGCAGCTTCAGCAGTTGCCAGATGCGCGAGCGGTATGTGGCCGCAGAGCTCGAACTGCTGAACCTGGCACGCCGCTCGCCCAGCTCCCGCGCGCTGGGCGTTCAGGTCGAAGACCGAGACGCCGGGGCCATCGCCAAGCACTTGGCCGGTCCGCGTACATTGCAGTTCCTGATCCGAGGCGACCGCAGTAGTGGCCTCGGTGATCGCGTCATCCATCTTGAGCAGCCAGCGCCTCATCCAGCGCACGGTGGCGACGCGGCGCGGCTCGGTGAAGCCGTGCGGCTCATCCGATTCGAAGAGATCGACGCGCTCGCCGAAGCCGAGGCGTCCGTAAAGCAGCTTGACCTCCCGGAACGTGTCCCAGCTTCCCTGGATGTCGAAGAAGTCGCGTGTGCCCACGGAGAGCAATGTCGGTCTGGGAGCGCGGATGGTCACGTAGTCGGCATGATCCAATCCCGCGGCCACCTGGCCAGTGATGTTCTGCTCGGCGTCCTGGGGGCCGATCGTCGCAAACAGCCGTTCCAGCGAGGTGATATAACACGACGGTGCGGCAACCGCGATCCGATCGTCCAGAGCCATCAGGTACGCGGTCAACGTCCCTCCGCCCGAGTTGCCCGTGCAGCCGAGGCGGGCCGGATCAATCTCGGGCCGCCTGGCCAGGTAATCGAGAGCCCGGATCCCATCCCAGACCCGGTACGACGCAACCTGCCGGCCGACCAGCAGTGCACCGATCCCCGCGAGCGTGTGCTCGGTGGTCGAGCCCTCGCGGATAGCCGCCTTGCCGCTGGCGTCAAGCATCTGAATGCGCTCTCCCTGGCCGATCGGGTCATAGCAGAAGGCCGCAATCCCGTTCTTTGCCAGGAGAATGCAGACGCGCTGGTATGCCTCCGCAGCCTTGCCGTTGGCAGAGTGTCCACAGGGAACCAGCACGCCCGGGAAGGGAGCCTTCCCCTCGGGCAGGTAAAGCACCGCGGTGACCTGATGGCCCGGCCGGCTCTCGAAGAGGATCCGTTCGAGCCGATAACCCGGACAGGACCGCGACCCGACGATGCGTGGGTTGAGCGGCGTTCGCTCGGGCAGGTCACCCAGAGACTGCAGGAGGAAGCTTTTCAGCCGCTGTTGCCGCTGGGCGATTCGTTCGGGTGTTGTGGCCTCCGCCACCTCGCGGCGACGGCGAGCAAGCAGCTCGGAGACCTGGCCCTTGAGAAAGTTCTCGAGCATCGCCGGCGAGGGCTTGGTCGCCCTTTTTTCAACGGCCTTGGACGCATCGGGCACGCGCCCGGTTGTCCCGGTCTGGCCGGCAACTATGGGAGACGCAATCGCCAGAAATAGCAGCGAAGGGCGCAGGATCTGATCATGAGAAAATGCTCCCCGGGCTTTTTACCGTTCCGTAGTCCATGACCCGCAGCACGGGCGACTCACCGCCATGGATCGAAAAGCTCAGGTTACCGTGCGGAGGACGTGACGGGTAGACCTTGGAGCATGTCGGACCGACGTGGTTTCGAGGCCTGGAGGGGTAAAAGTTAGACCACGAATTGCAACTTGGCAACCGTGTCGCCAATTACCCACGCATCCTTGAAAAAATGTGATTGGAGGGTCACTTCACGGCGACACCTCGTAATTTCCATAGACATGCCGCTGCTCAAGGTGATCAGACAGCAGCCTTACTGACCGCGATCACGACCGGGCGCAATCGACTGCCGGTGCACACGTAAAAAGAGCCAGCGATGCCGCGATTCGGGCTTTCATCTTAGCCGGAAGCCGTGGCCTATCCTCATAAGCGACGACGCTTAAACAGGCTCGTTCAGCTCGCTGAATTGGAGCTCAAGCATGTATTACGTACCTACAGATCACAAACAATTTGCCAGTCGCTGCCAGTGCTTGACATTTTCGGTGCTGGCCGCCGCACTACTGGTCGAAACGCGAGGGCTGTTGAACGATCTGTGCATGGCCAGATCAAGAGCGTCCCTCACGTTCTCATCGAGCGGGCTTGCCGTCGATCGCGGCACCCACTCCGGACTGTCAGACTCATGGCCACTGGCTTCCGGATTCGGGCCGAATGCCGCGGAAAACAATTCCGCCACCACTTACTCGGATGATTCCGGCGCCGGCTCGACGGCTCAAGTCCAGGAATGGCATCCTCACCACGGGCACAGACGCTCCGATCCGAAGTCGACTGCCGCGGCTTCCGCTCCGAGATGGTCGGGGAGAAACCGCTCGCTCTCTCGATTTCGGGGCAGCCCTGAAACTTCACTTGCAAACAACAAGACACCCGATGAACCGGACCGGCTGCCGTGACCGGACGGGCCATCAGGAATCATACAGCCAGACCGTGAGCGTCGCGCCCGCGGGATAGCCTTCCAGATCGGCCGGAACGAGAACGAAACCCTCAGCGCGTGTTGTGCTTGAGAGAATCGAGGCCCCGCCGGTCGCGATCGGCTCGATTTTTCCATCCCCGACCCGGACCCGAACATAATCCACACGACCCAGCGACGACGCCAGCTTCCTGGCTAGCGGCAGTTCGACGGCGCGGTAAGGCCACGCGAGGGAACGTCCGCCCAGCTTGCGGACGATTCGACCGGCAAACAGATCGTAAGCGCAGAGGCAACTGACGGGGTTCCCCGGCAAGAGGACAACCGGAACGTTGTCCACAAACCCCAGCCCCGTGGGGCTTGCGGGTCGCAACGCAACGCCGTGGTGTTCGAGTGTCCCCAGCTTGGCCACCAGGCCGGGCGCATGATCCTCGGGACCTGTCGAGCTTCCCCCCGAGATCAACATAACGTCCACCGAGCCGGCCGCGCTGGCGAGGGCTGCTTCGAGCTGGTCGCGGTCGTCGGCCATGGGACCAAGGACGCGGGGTAGGCCTCCGTCACGCCTGACGAGCGCCTCGACCATGACCGAGTTCATGTCGGCGATCCGGGCACCATGCGCCGGTGTACCCGCGGGCAACAGCTCATCTCCAGTCACCAGGATCGCCACCCTGGGGCGGCGGATGACGGCAACATCGGCAACGGCCAGTGCGCTCGAGCACACCGAGATCCTGGGGGCGAAGAATCCGTCGCTCGTCCAAGACCAGTGTCCCGGCCTCGACGTCCTCGCCGCGACGGCTCACGTGTCGGCCAGGCGGAGTCGCCTCGACCACTCGAAGAGAATCGTTATCGACCCGGCAGATCTCGACCGGAACGACCGTATCGGCCGAGGCGGGTAACGGCGCGCCGGTGGCGATCTCGACGGCTTCGCCGGGACCGACATGGCAGGCAAACCCGAGGCCGGGTCGCGACCGGCCGATGATCCGGAAAACCGCCGGTGAATAGACCTCGGCACCGAAGGTCTCCTCGCCCCGGAGAGCAAAACCGTCCATCGCCGCGCGGTTAAACGGCGGAACGGGTTGCGCGGCGCGGATCGCCGCCGCGAGCACACGGCCCGCCGCATCGCTGAGTGATACGTGCTCTGGAGGGAGCAGTTGGACCCGAACGTCGATCCAGCCAATCACTGCATCAACCGACGACCGTGTGCGAAAGCCCCGGCTTCGCGGGTCGGAGAAAGGGGGCCGTTCGGCAGATGGTTCCCCGGTCATGGCTGGTGGTCGCTGGCCCTGGACAACGGAATTTTGAGCGTAGCACGCTGATTTGCAACGATCTGGTGTCCATTCACTTTATTCTGTCAAATTTTGAAAGTGAACATCGTTTTATGTACATACTCATTCAGAAATTCGGGGGTGTTTTTTACCAACCAGCGGCGGAAACATATTGCCAACATCGAATCCCATTGCCCGATACTGCCGGTTCTTCTGGATTCCTTCTGCATAAACTTTATGCGCGGATGTCGTTGTTTTTCAAAATATTTTAACGACGAAGGACTGGGGTCTTCTGACCATATTTTTGCCAACGCGTACGCGTCTTCAATACCCATGGCAGCGCCTTGTCCTAAATTTGGCGTCATCGCATGAGCCGCATCACCTATTAGAACGACGCGGTCTTTTGACCAATTGTGCCACATCAATTCCTCTATATCATTATGAATTAAATGCACATCGTCATTCAGTAACTGCACAATACTCGCGCATTCGCCCTGGAATTCGCTAAACAAGAGCCTCACTTTTTTATTTGATCGCTGTGTCTTTTTCTTAGTGTAATCGGATATTGAAACATTTAGAGTTAAATATACATATATTTCATCGGGTGCGATCTGGATATAACCAAGGCGCTTTCCTCGTCCCCAGACTTCAACAGATTTTTGCTCATGGGCGAGCGTGTGTTTTACAACAGCTCGCCAGCATGTATAACCTGAAAATACGATTTGGGCGGTGGGATCAACATAACCTCTTATTTCTGATTTAATTCCATCTGCCCCGACCAAGTAATCCGCTTCTATTGTGCTTCCGTCAGACAAAACGGCGTGAACCTCGTTGGCCATGCACTGAAACTCCGTTATCGTAACACCAAGACGCAACTTTGTTGCATCCAGGCCTTCTAACAAGGCTTCGTGCAAGCGATAACGATGTAAAGCCATGCCATCAAACTCATCTTCAGGCAAACGTGTCGGAAGCGCGGATAGTTCTTCCCCGTTATCCGACAGCAAACACATAAGTTCTAGCGATTGACCACGTTCACGCAGTGCGCCAATATCCATTGTATGCTTCAGGCATTTCAGGGCGTTACTCGCTAATGTAATGCCTGCTCCTATAGGTTTAAGGGCTTGCGCCTTCTCAACGACAAGATAATCCATGCCGCGATTGTTCAATTCGCGGGCTAGCGTTAATCCTGCTATTCCTGCCCCCTGAATAAGTATTTTCACGTGTTAGCCATCCTTAGTATAGTATAAATAGTAATCGCGATGCATTGTTCTTGATATTAGATACAACGATTGCTGTACTATAAATGACTTATGTGATTATGATATACATATTATATATATATATATTAAATTTTTAATCACAGCGATATCACTGTCATAGCTGTCGAGGCCGGTCCTTTCAACCTTGCATAGTCATCCCTACCACTTTTGACATGTTACCTTGAAATCGATCATATCTTAAGCAGCGTTTTGTTTCTTCCTTTCTGCCAGGTAGGCAAATCAAGCCCTTCGGCTGATACCGATGGTGTTGCGGTTGCCGTTCGCAGTTTTGTTTGCTGTGTAACAATCATTAAACATCATTACAAAAAAAACTGGCGGAGATTTGAACCTACCCTGGTCCAGGGCCTAGCTCGCTCCGGTCACTGCACCTGACTCCTTGTTTCCATCCTAACCGAATATCCGGCGGGAACATGAGGGTTGATGCGCCACGAACCCCGGGGGCATAATCTCCGGGAAGGACGGAGGAAAGCCGGAATGGCAGAGGGTAGGGGGCAAATGGCAGAGGGCACGGGGCAGACGGCAGAGGGCGGATGGCGGCGGCGGATGGCAAATGGCAAATGACATAGGATATAGGAAGGGACTCGGCCGATGAGTTTGACACTCGCGCTCCTGGTGAACGGCTTGCTGGCATTTTCGGGCGACGTCGGCGCGGTTCCGGAGCCGGTTCCGTTCGTGGTTCAAGCCGGTCTTCCCGACGCGGCATTGATACTATCTCCCGCGCAGGTCCATATCGGGGGTTGGCTTGGTGCTCGGATCGACGCCAACGAGAGGCAGAGGTTGCTGACGATCGATACCCAGCCGATGCTGGCTGGCTATCGCAAGCGGCCCGGCAGTCATCCCTGGATCGGCGAGCATGTTGGCAAGTGGCTGCACGCGGCCACGCTGGCCTGGGCATACAGCGGCGACACAGCGCTGAAGGCGAAGCTCGACCGCGTCGTGGCCGACCTCATCGCCTGCCAGGAGCCGGACGGCTACCTCGGCACCTACGTGCCCGAAAAACGGTTCGGCCTCTACGACGAGGCAGACTGGGACGTCTGGTCGCACAAGTACAACCTGATTGGTCTGCTGACCTACTACCAATACACCGGCAACCCTCGCGCGCTCGACTGCTGCCGCAAGATGGCCGACCTGTTGATCGCCACGTTTCCGGGCAAGAAAAGCATCCTCGCGGCCGGCACCCACGTCGGCATGGCCGCGACCAGCGTTCTCGAGCCGGTCGTCTTGCTCTACCGGTTCACGGGCGACAAGCGATACCTCGAATTCGCGCGCTACATTGTGAAGTCCTGGGATGAGCCACATGGTCCGGCCATTGCATCGTCGCTGCGAGCGGGCAGGGGCGTGAACCGGACGGCCAACGGCAAGGCGTATGAGATGCTTTCCAACCTGGTCGGCCTCTGCGAGCTGGCCCGGGCCACAGGCGACCGGGGTTTGCTGGAGCCCGTGTTCAACGCCTGGAATGACATCGTCGCGAATCGCCTCTACATTACCGGCAGTGCCAGTGCGGGTGAGGTGTTCCGTGAGGATCATGTCCTCCCCAATCAGGTGGGTGCGCATCTTGGCGAGACCTGCGTCACGACCACCTGGATTCAGCTCAACCTCCAGCTTTTGCGACTGACCGGTGAAGCCAAGCACGGCGACGAGCTCGAGCGATCCATCTACAACCATCTGTCCGCCGCCCAGCATCCGCGGGGCGACGATTGGTGCTACTACACGGCTCTCGAAGGCAAGAAGCAATACGATGCCGGTATCACCTGCTGTCATTCCAGCGGCCCACGAGGCATGGCTCTGGCCGTACAAGCTGCGTACCTGAAAGGGATCGGCGGTGAAACGGAAAACCTGGTGGTGAATACATTCGAGGATTCGCGGGTGGAACTGGAGCTGGGCGGGCAGAAGGTCACGCTGACTCAGAGCAGCCAGTTTCCCCGAGCGGGCGAGGGGACTCTGACCTTCCGCATGGCGGGTCCGGCGACGTTCGGCCTCGCGGTGCGAGTGCCGAAATGGGTCGATATACCGCCATGGACCTCGAACTTCCAGCTCAAGGTCAACGACGAGGCCGATCGATCCGCCGGCTCATCGGGCTACGCCATCGTCCCGCCGCGGCGGTGGCAAGACGGCGACCGCGTGAGTCTCTCGTACAAGCTCGCTTCACGGCTCATTCCGGGCCATTTCGGCAACGCCGACCGGGCGGCACTGGCCTGGGGACCATTCTTGCTGGCCTATGATGAAACAAGAAACACGGGTCTGCCCCGAGCCTCCGCGGTGGGTCTGGTCGGTGATCGTACAGAACTCACGTTGCTGCCGGGACCGGAACTCGCGTTTCGAGGGCTGGTTGTCGGCCGTAAGGGCGATTCCCAAAACCAGGCGATCTTTGTGCCCTTCGCCGATGCCGGGTCCACGGGCGGTCTGTACCGTGTTTGGCTTCGCGCGCCAGGCGCGAATGACACGCTCAAGACATCGGTTCTGGCCGATGCCCGCGAGAGCCGATCGCGGCAGGGCAATCAGAATGGCTCGATCATCGATGACGACCCGTCCAGCTTCGTGGTCACTTTCGACGGGACGGCCGCCAAGGAAGACTGGTACGCCGTGACGCTTACCGCTCCGGCGAAGGTTGCTCGCGTCGTCTTCAAGCACGGCCAGACCTTCCATGATGGCGGCTGGTTTGACACACGCGGCGGCAAACCGCAGGTGCAGATCGAGCGGACAGCGGGAGGTCCATGGGTGACGGTCGGCGAGCTGGGCGATTATCCGGCCACGACGGCGACGGACAGCCGCGACATCGAAGACGGCCAGCCCTTTGAATGTCGCCTTCCCCATCCAGTTTCCGTGGTGGCTCTCCGGGTACTGGGCGTGCCTGCCCATGGTGATGATTCGAATCAGGCGTTTTCCTCGTGTGGTGAACTGGAGGCGTTCCCGGAATGAGCATCGTTCAGCAATGCCATTGCCGAGCCGATGGCTTCAACCTGCGCACCAACAAGCGCATGTTCTTCCGGATGGCAGCCTCCGTGCTGCTGGTGGTCGCCGCCAGGCCGACGATCGCCCGGGGTGTTGAGCCACCGCCCAACATCGTGCTGATCGTCGCCGACGACCTGGGCTGGGGCGATGTCGGATTCAACGGCCGCACCGAGTGGTCGACGCCCAGCCTCGACCAACTGGCGGGGCAGGGGGTCGTGCTCAAGCGGTGCTACTCGGCCGCGACCGTATGCGCTCCCAGCCGGGCCGCCTTTCTCACCGGGAAATACACGATTCACTCGGGAGTCAGACACAACGACGAGGATTTGCCGGCCGAGGAAGTGACGATCGCCGAGGCCCTGAGGTCGCATGGTTACGCCACCGCGCTTTTCGGTAAGTGGCATCACGGCAAGCCGCGCAACGGACGCAAAAACTTCGTTCACCCGATGGACCAGGGCTTCGAACAATTCTTCGGCTACACCGATGCCGTGAAAGCCTGGGAAAAGTTCCCAAAGACCATGTGGGACGGGCACAAGGAAGTCGCCGTCTCGGGATATTTCGACGATCTGATCACCCACCGGGCGCTGGAGTTTGTTGGTCAGCGTCGCGATAAGCCCTTCTTCCTGGAAATCGCTTATATCGCCAGCCATTTCAACGTTGATGCACCGGCGGAAGAGGTTGAGAAATACCGGGGCAAGTTCCGGGAATCCGATCCCGCCCTGCCCGTTTTGGCGACGTATGCCGCGATGGTCTCCCGGCTCGACTGGAATATCGGTCGCTTGCTTACCCGGCTCGATCAACTGGGCCTGGCATCGAACACTCTGATCGTCTTTACCAGTGACAACGGGGCGACGTTCGAGAAAGGCAACGCGGGCGCGAGCTCCGCACTGGACAGCAACCGGCCGTTTCGAGGCCAGAAGCGCACTCTCTGGGAGGGCGGCATCCGGATGCCGGCATTGGCCAGGTGGCCGGGCAAGATCCCGGCCGGGTCAGTCTGCACGGAGAACGTCCACCTGATCGATCTGTTCCCCACGTTTCTGGCGGCCGCGGGTGCAACCGTCGATCCCGCCTGGCACCTTGACGGAGTGAACCTCCTCCCCGTCTTGACGCACCAGGAGCGTGGACGCGAGCGAACCCTGTTCTGGGAATGGCAGACCGAGGGCTACGATCAGCTTGCCGCCATGCGCGGGGATTTCAAGCTGGTCATCACACGGGGCGGAAAGCCCGAGCTTTTCAACGTCGTCACGGATCCTGAAGAACGGCGAGATATTTCCGCCAGCAATCCGGTATTGTTCCGGCAGTTGAATGAGGAGTTGAAGGCCTGGCTGGAGACAGAGGTTCGGCGGGAGCGGGAGAGAGCGGGGAAGAAGTGAGGGATGGCAGATGACACAGGGCAGAGGTTGTAAGGGGCAATGATACGGGGGAGGTGTCAATATCCTGGTGTGTCAGTCGGCTTTGGACCGATGGAGCCAGAGTTCCTCGAGAACCGAGTAGCCTCCGGGCTTCATTCCCAGGGCCTGGTAGGTCTGCTGGGCGCGGAGGTTGCTGTTCTCGACGTAGAGACGCAGGCCGATCACATTCGACAAGGCCATAGCCTCTTCATAGATGTGCCGGTAGAGCGATTTGAAGACGCCCTGGCCTCGAAACTCGCCGTGGATGTAAACACTTTGCAGCCACCAGATCCAGCCGTTCCGCCAGTCGCTCCACTCGCGCGTGATGGCGGTCTGGCCGATGAGCCGGAGGCCGTCCATCGTGGTGAGCTCGGCAACCCAGTAGCGCAGCCGATCCGGTTCGGCCAGGGCGCGGGCGACGCCTTGATCGAGGATCGCCGGGTCAAGCACCTTGTGCTCGGTCTCGACGGCGAGTAGTCGGTTGAACTCGGCGATCGTCGGGCGATCGGCCGGGACGGCGTCGCGAATCCGGATGCGGAAACCGGGCGGGGTGGAAATGGCCATCAGAGACGGTCGCTCCGCTTGTCGCGTGCACGGCGGCTGGCTTCCTGGAGCACGCGGTGATCCTCATCGGTCAGTCCCCCTCGCCCCTCGCGGGCAATCTTGGCCAACACCTCATCGAGCCGTGCATCAAGCTGTTCCTCGGGCAGCACCGTCACCGATGAGGGCTTCGCGCCCAGGCCTTCGCCAGACGCCCGGCTCGTACCCGGCGGGCGGCTCCGCGGTTTATCGACCGGCATCGGGGTGATCACTCGCAGGCGGGGCCGGCGGAACCGTCCCGTTACCAGACGCGACCAGCGCAGATCGAAGAGCTTGAAGCAGAACGCAAACGCCGCTCCCATCAAGTGGGAGGTGATCGCCACGCTATTGTCATGGAACATAGGAAGGAGCGGCAGGACGAGGTAGATTCCCAGCAATACCCACATCGGCATGGGCAAGAAGAAAAAGAGAATCTCGCGCCGGGGGTAATAGAGCGTGTACAGGGTGACCACGCCCATCACCGCCCCGGAGGCGCCGACCATGTGGCTGTCCATGCCGTCCGGACTGGTCGCCTCGAACGCGGCCCATCCCAGAGTGCTGATTCCGGCCGCCAGGAGGTAGAAGGCGAGGAAATCGCGGCTCCCGTAAAGCGACTCCATTTCCCGGCCCACGAGCCAAAGGAACCACATGTTTCCCAGGATGTGGAGAATGTGGGGCGAGTGCATGAACGTCGCCGTCCATAACTGCCAGATCATACCGTGCCGGAAGATTCCCTCGGGCGATGCGGCCAGCCAATAATACAACCAGGGCGCATTGTGCAGTGCCTGCTGCAGCAGGTAGACCACGGCATTGATAATGATCAGAGTTTTGCACCAAGGCGCCACCCCGCCGAACCAGTTCGGTCCACTCGTCTCACCACGATAATACTCGCGGTCATAAATACCCATGACGGCTCGGCTCCGGCGGATGGAATACCCGACTGGTCCGTGCATTCCCGTTTCGCGCCATCCCAGATGACAGCTTGTGATCGACCAAAACCATGCGTTGCATCACGAATGACACTTTTGCCGATACGGACGCCCCGGTCCGGAAGCCGAACTGTCATTCCCCCGGTGCATGCTCCCTCTTCCAGGCTGTTCCCACGAGGGACCGTGAAAGATCCGGTCCGGAGTCGAGGCCGCGCTCTTACAAAGCAGCAATCCGTACCAATCCTTGGTTCACCAGTTCATCATGGGACCGCCACTTCCACCTGTCAACGGGTCGCGCCAGGCCTGCCGGCCATCCCCAGCGGATCGTTTTGCAAACACGCTTCCAGGCCGCGGCCAAGCCGGGCATCCACGGGGCCGGTATACGCGAACCAGAGGATAGTCCGTCCTCTCGCGCAACCCCGTTCAGTCAAGCTCGAAGGCCTCCATCGCCTCTGGCTTCGAGTCGTAGATCGGCCAGACGATGTCCAGCGAAGTGATCCGAAGCAGCTCGCGGGTCCGCGTCGAGATTCCCGAAAGCGCCATCGAACCACCCTGCGACAGAACGAGCTTCCAGCAGCGGATCAAGAGTGCCAGAAACATCGAGCCGAAATAATCCACCTGGCTGAGATCGAAGAGGATCAACGGATTCTCTTGACGCTCCAGAGGCCGCAGGATCAGCTCGGCTGCCTGTTCCTCGAGCCCGAATGCCAGCCTTTCCAGGGCTGGCGTTGCCGTGATGACTGTGATGTCGCCATGGCGCTCGATGGTGAACGCGTCGTCGTGATTCGGTTTCCGGGTGGGCATCATGGGAGCTCGAGAATCATGACCCGAAGTTTCAACGGGCCATGCGTGGCCAGTCTAGTATCTCTCATACTAAGTTAGGATGCCGGAGCCGGTCCGGCAAGATCGATGCCCGGATTGATTCGACCGGTCCGTGTCGATCGTCGGCATACTCGCGACTCCATCGACCCCCGATTCGCCACCCGCCAAGGCGCATCAATCGTCAGGCTCATGCCGAAGGACGGCAATTCGAAAACGCCCGGATCACTTCGTAGAGATCGCTGCTAACCATCAGTCGATCGTTTTCGAAGTCGTGCAGCCATACGTAGTTATCGCGATAGGCCTGGGCTAGCAGGGGGTACAGATCGGAGAGCTGAATCGGGATGGAGGGGGTGTTTGCGTCTTCTTGTTCTTCTTCGGGATATGGGAAAAGACGCAAGCGTGCGGTTGCCATTTAGGTTCTCCTCCGTGCGATTCTGAGCGGGTCCAACTCCGGAACGCAGTCGAGAAAAAGGCTGCGGTCCGCCCGAGCCGGAAATTCAGAGCGAGGTGCAAAGCCGCGGGCAGCACCAGACCACGACCCCTACCTCTCGTCCGGCCACCCTTTTCCATCGGCCGGTTGGCGCCACGTTCATCAGCCATTTCGTGGATCGCGCGATATTGCCACTGCTTGCATGGAAATGGCCACATCGGGCACCGCCGATCGCCCTGAGCCAGAACCGAAACCCGGGGCGACAGGCCGATCCGAATCTGCTAGAGTTCCCCTCGCGAAAGGTACAGGAATGCCCCTGGATTCCGGTTCGTGGCCCCGATCGCTGCTCGGCACGGGTGTTCACGAATCCAACAGGCTGGTCAGAAGCCAATCAGTGCTCATGGAGGAGCGTGGCGCATGGAAGCACACCGCGATCAACTCGGGCGGGGGCTCGGCAAGATTGCAACCCTGGTTCTGGGCTGCCTTCCACTGCTTTGCGGGGCCTCGTTTCGCACCAGCAACTTTGTGGTCGAGGCGCCCAACCCGAGCATTGCCCGCACCGTCGCCGAACATGCCGAAGCCGATCGGATCCATATTGCCAGAGCCTGGCTGGGCCGGGAGTTACCAGCCTGGAGCAACCCCTGCCCGATCCGGGTGAAAGTGACATCGGGGGAGGCCGGCGGTCTGACCTCGTTTGGCTTCAACAACGGCCGGGTATCCGACCAGAGCATGGTGGTGGAAGGCCGCCTCGATCGGATTCTTGCCTCGGCTTTGCCTCACGAGATCACCCATACCGTTTTCGCCGCCTACTTCGGCGGGCCGATGCCGCGGTGGGCCGATGAGGGAGCGTCGCTCCTGAGCGAGGACCAGCGGGAGCGCAGTCGCCATGATCAGATCGCCGCCGATCTGCTGGCCCGGCGCGGCGAGGTGTCGCTGGTTCGCCTGTTCAAGATCGAAGAGTATCCCAGGGACCTGATGTCGTTCTACGGGCAGGGCTATTCGATCTCGCGGTTCCTGATCGAGATCGGCGGCCGGCCCCGGTTCCTGCACTTCGTCCGCGACGGCCTCGAGTCGGGGTGGGATAACGCCACGCTGAATCATTACGGGCTGGCCGATGTCCGCGAGCTCGACCGCGCCTGGCGATCGTGGCATCGCGTCTCCTTGACAGTCCGGGGCCACGATCGTGACGAGGGAGCACTCGTCTATCAAGATCAGCCCGCCGCAACCAGCGAGGAGCAGCCCGCAGGCCGCTGAGATTCGTCACGCGATCGCGCCGGATCTTGCCCCTGTATACCCGGTTCTCCAGCAGTTATCATCGAGGCAAGCATTCCATCTCGAGCCGGAGGCGATCGATGACGGGACCCTTTCCCGGAATGGACCCTTACCTGGAAGCTCAAGGCTTGTGGGAGAGCTTCCATGCCGGTCTTGTAACGAATTGCGCCCAGGCGCTCAACCAGCGGCTGCCTGAAGGATATGTAGCCCAGATCGAGACTCGAGTCGCACTCGTCAGCCTTGAAATCCCCGGCGAGCGGCGGATACCCGATGTTCTCGTAGGACGTGAGGCGGACGCGCCACGATTCCACTCTGCTTCGTCTGGGGAGGCAGTGGGCGTCGCCACGATAGAGCCGATAATAGTGCCACTCGCCCGTGGCGAGGTGGAGGTTCGCGAGCGGTGGATCGAGATCTCGGCCCTTCCCGAGCTCGAGCTGGTGACGGTCGTCGAGATCCTCTCGCCAAGCAACAAGAGCGGGAGCGGCCGAAGCGAGTATCTCGATAAACGTGACACCCTGATCGACCTGCCCGTCAACCTCGTCGAGATCGACTTGCTCCTGGGCGGACGGCCAATGCCCATGGGCAAGACCCTTCCTGCCGGACATTACCGCGCTATAGTCGCACGCGCGGTGAACAGGCCGGATGCCCAGGTGTATGCCTGGACCATCCGGCACGCCCTACCCCCGATCCCGATTCCGCTCCGGGCGCCAGACGCCGACGTGTTGCTCGACCTGGACCAGGCCTTCGACTTGACCTATCGCCTGGGACGGTTCGACCGGATCGTGCGCCATGGCTCCCCACTCCCGGGCAACCTTCCCCTCATTCCGGCCGACCGCGCATGGGCCGAAGGGCTTGAACGCTGATCGAAGCAAGACCCCGTCGCCAGCGATTCCCCGATTCACGAAATCACCGGCAACTGCATGAAGAAATCGTTCCCCTTGTCATCGACCAGGATGAACGCGGGGAAGTCGACGACGTCGATCTTGTACACAGCTTCCATTCCCAGGTCGGGATACTCTAGCAGCTCGACTTTCTTGATGTTCTCCTGGGCCAGGATCGCGGCAGGGCCACCGATCGAGCCGAGGTAGAAGCCACCATGCTTCTTGCAGGCGTCGGTGACCTGCTTCGAGCGGTTGCCCTTGGCGATCATGACCATCGAGCCGCCCTGCGACTGAAACAGGTCCACATAGCTATCCATCCGGCCGGCAGTCGTGGGGCCGAATGATCCCGAGGGCATTCCCTGCGGCGTCTTGGCTGGCCCGGCATAGTAAACGGGATGGTTTTTCAAGTAATCCGGCATCCCCTCGCCCCGGTCGAGCCGCTCCTTGATCTTGGCGTGGGCGATGTCCCGCGCGACCACGATCGTTCCTGACAGTTTCAGCGGAGTCGAGATCGGGTACTTCGAAAGCTCGGCGAGAATCTGGGGCATCGGGCGGTTGAGGTCGACGTCAACGCCGTGCTGGTGGCCCAGGTTCGTGCGATACTGGGCCGGGATGAATCGGGCCGGCTCGCGCTCCAGCACCTCGAGCCAGATGCCCTCGCGGTCGATCTTCGCCTTGATATTGCGATCAGCCGAGCACGAGACGCCAAGCCCCACGGGGCAACTCGCTCCATGGCGGGGCAAACGGATCACCCGGGCGTCGAGCGCGAAGTATTTTCCGCCGAATTGCGCTCCGATCCCGCTCTTGCGGGCCAGCTCCATCACCTTTTCCTCAAGTTCCAGATCGCGGAAGGCCTGGCCGAGCTTGTTGCCCTGGGTCGGCAACTTGTCGAGATAGCCCGTGCTGGCGAGCTTCACGGTTTTCATGGTCGCCTCGGCCGAGGTCCCGCCGATCACCACGGCCAGGTGATAGGGCGGGCAGGCCGCCGTACCCAGCGAACGCAGCTTCTCGTTGAGAAACTTCTCCAGGCTGGCCGGGTTGAGCAGCGCCTTGGTCTCCTGGAAGAGCATCGACTTGTTGGCCGAACCGCCTCCCTTGGCGACGAACAAGAATTCGTACTTCTCGCCCGGGGTCGCGAAGATGTCGATCTGGGCCGGCAGGTTGGTGCCGGAGTTGATCTCGTCGTACATCGATGTGGGAATGGTCTGGGAATAGCGGAGGTTTTCTTTCTGATACGTCTCGAACACCCCGCGCGACAGCCACTCCTCGTCCTTGACGCCGCCGGTCCAGACGCGCTGGCCTTTCTTGCCGATGATCGTCGCCGTGCCCGTATCCTGGCACATCGGCAGCTCGAATCCCGAGGCCACCGCGGCGTTGCGCAGCAGGGCCAGGGCAACGCCCCGGTCGTTGGGCGAGGCCTGGGGGTCGTCGAGAATTGCCGCCACCTTGGCGAGGTGCGTCGGACGATACAGAAAAGAAACGTCCCGTAGAGCCTCGCGGGCCAGAAGCCGGAGCGCCTCGGGCTTGATCTTGAGGATCTCCTCGCCCTCGAAGGTCGCTGTGGAAACAAGGTCGGCATCGAGCTTGCGGTAGCTGGTCGAATCAGCGGCCAGCGGGAACGGGTCCTGGTAGGTAAATTCCGGCATGATCGGCTCCTCCCGAAGAACGCCCGGCGGGCCAATTTGCCTGCGCCTGGCCAAATCACGAGGAGCCTATTGTATCATGGCCGAAGCTCGAGAGTCGCCCAGAGGCTGGGGTTCTCGCCAATCGGAAAATCGCGGCCGACGCCCATGAACTGGTCTTCGCGCTCATGGTCGGAAACCTGGTACGCAAAGCCAAGGCGGCGATTGGTGTCGGGATCGAAGCCATTGAGGGCCGCCGCCGGCAAGAAGACCTCGAAGAGCCAGCCGGTTCGAGTCAGCTCAGCACGAGTCGTCGCCAGGTCCGGCGAGGAGATCGGGGCGTCGGCCGTGGCACGGGCGATGGCGCGCTGGCCGAATTCCACCTTGAGACTCTTGCGATCCCGGGCCAGGGTCAGATGGGCAGCGAAACGATGGCAAAAGCGCGTGGCACGGCTCACGTTGCGGGTGTCGCGCGTGTCGATCCAGAGAGTGATATCCGCGAAGCCCTCGGGTCGATCGACGCTTCGGGAGGCTTTTCCGGCTGGTGCGTCAGCCAGTACCGCAATTCCCAGCCCTTGAGGATTCCAGGCAACGCGCAGGGATGCCCAGGAGTCGCGTCCGTCGAGCGACGAGAGATCTGGAACCGCGCAGCTTGCCGGCAAATCGAGCAGCCCGCCCCGCGCGCCCTGACGGGGCATTGCGTCGACCCGCGGAGACTGTGCGCTGACCCGGAACCAGAACGCGTGGGGCAACAAGGCCTTGCCCATCGGTGAAATTCCTCCGGATCGCGGAGCCAGAGACTTATTCAAGCGACGAATCGACGAACGGCTTGGGCTTGGAGAACGGCCCGGGCTTGACCAGTGCACCGATGATCGAGCTGATACCAAGCCCGATCAGGAGAAACACCAGACTGTATCGAGCGAGAGCCCAGACACCGATGAAGGCCGACCAGAATGCGGACTGGATGCCGTACCAGGGACGGTCGTTGAGCCAGGCGCCAACGAAGGCGGTGATGGCGATCAGGAACATGATGCCCGGCCACCAGAATCGGGTGGCGAACAGGATGCCGATCCCGACCAGCCAGATCCCCCCGATCAAGGTATTGCGACGTCCCGGGTCAGGGTGCATTTGAGATCCCCCGCAGTCAGTACACGAGGCTCCGCATGTCTGCTGAGACTCCACTCCGTCTGAGCCTTACGGAGTGATTCGCGACACCATCGCAAGTATTGCGGCGGGAACGACCCTACTCGTCGGGAAGACGTTTTTCCTGGACGTCGAGTCGTTTCAGCAAGTTTGCCATTTCGATGGCCGCGAGCGCGGCATCGGCGCCCTTGTTACCCGACTTGAGGCCGGTTCGATTGAGGGCCTGCTCCACCGTTTCGGTCGTCAAGATCCCGAAAATGACCGGGACGCCGGTCGCCAGCCCGGCCTGCATGACTCCGGAAGCAGCCTGGCCCGCGACGTGATCGTAATGCCCGGTCTCGCCGCGGATCACGCAGCCCAGGCAAATGACCGCGGCGTACCGGCCGCTGCCGGCAAGCTTGCGAGCGACCAGTGGGATCTCGAACGAGCCGGGCACCCAGATCAGGTCGAGACGTTCCTCCGGCACGCCATGCCGCACAAACATATCGCGACAGCCGGTCCAGAGCGCCTCGGTCACAAGCGCATTGAACCGGGACGCCACGATCGCGAACCGGCCGGCGGGCGGGCAAACGTCGCCGTTGATGGTAGCCATAGGCTTGGCAAACCTCGCAGCTCAAACTCGAATCGGACCGGAGCCGCCCCAGGAAGTAACACTCCTCCTAGAACTCATAACTTCCGGTTATCGTACGGCATACCAGCCCGTCAGTCAGCGCCAGAACGAACCTGCCCAACATCCCAAACTTGTACGAAACCTCCGCACTTTCCATTGCTGCTAAAGGCGAGTTCTTACTGTTCCCTCGCACCTGCCTCCCCGCCGTGAACCACGTTCAAGGTGCGCCTCGCACGGCTGGCCCGCGGGTGTCAGTTCCCCGCACTGGCGGACGAACCACGAGTGCCTGCCAACTCACGAATCACCTGGTAGTACTATGCCCGAGATTCAACGAACCCACCTTCGATGTGCTAGAGCCCTCTGCAAACCGCTTGACGTCTTGTGCCCAGCGCACGATCACGAACATCTCTTGACGAAATCGCTTCCACGTTATGCCTTGGTAAACAGGCTGAACGAACACCTGAAAAAGCCGGTAGGCCCGCTCTGGCTGAGGGTTGGACAGCGAGGAGTTACGAAAGTAGAAGCACGCGCAATATCGAACGTAGAGCCAGTACCGGAGTCCATGATTCCGGGCGGCGCACAATCCATCGTCGGCCACACTTTCCAGTTGCAGCCAGTCGCGGTGTTCCTTTGTGAGTTCTTTGTCGAAACAGACCTTCGCTTGTTTTCCCCACTGATCCAGCAGATCCTCGCATGTCTGGACGCTGGTACACCCAATGTAGAACTGCGGCTGCAAGTATGGGCCGTTCGTCTGGTCCTCCTGCGGCGGAGTAGCCCTGTGCCATCGTGAGAAATTGCCAAAGGTATACGGCAACTGATTCTCGTTCATAGTCAGGTGCCGCAGAAAGGAGCCTTTCACCCAAATGACGACTGGCTGCTTTCGCGGCAGGATGTTCCAATCCTGGGGTAATGACACAGTCTCAGGAGTGTAGATCACCTGATCAGAAATCGACCCCGCCTTGATTCTTTCTGGGTTAGAAAGCAGTGTTATTCGCCCGATTTTCTCGAGCTCTTGGATCTCCGCTTCAGTGCTCCAGACTGGACCAGGGGTCCTGGTTACTGACAACGCGCAATACAGCCCTGTCGGTTGATGGAAGACGATTGGTAGGCTGAAACCGCAATTGACGATCGCCCGACCGTTGAAGCCGCGCACTTCGGTGTTCTCAGCGGTTAGCTCTTCGATAGACAGTGCTCGCGCACCCATCGTTCCAGATCCTCACAGAAGGTGGCTGTCCCAGCCGGGGTTTGTAGCCTGCCGACGAAGCCGGATAGTTGGTCTGCCGTGTCCGGGGGAAGCTCAATTTTAGCCAGGGATTGACGTAATTCGCAGAGATAGGCTGGGTCCGCGGCCCATCGTTCTGCTTCAAGAACGCTTGGTCCCCGTTTGAACCGCACCTCCCACGTCCAGGCCTGCCAGTCGACGTTCAGTGAATAGAGATCTTCAGGGTCAGGAGTCTGGGGGGCTTGCGTCCAGTAGCCCGCGGGATCGGCAGGAAAATAGGCTGTGAGCCAGCGGGCGAAGTCGGCACGCCAGCCCTTTTCGCCGTTGTCAGAGAGCGTGCTCGCGTGACAGTAGGCGACGCGTGCTTCGAGGTCGTCCTGTTGTAGATTGAACTTAAACGCGCTGTTGAGGTCTTTCTTGACCACGCCACCGGTTCCAAACGGCGTGGCCGAATCGAATCTGTCCCGTTCCGAAGCCGGGGCGAAAGCCAGGGCCGCCTGGCCATAGTCCGGACATGCTCGACCGACATAAAAGTAAACGGAAGGGGGATAGCCGACCTGTTCCTCCACGAACCGGGTACCCGGCCCACAGTAGCCGTTGGATTCTTCCGAGGTAGGGATCTCGCCAGAGCGAATGAGATCCGCGAGCGTCGGACGGCCGGTCCGGCCATGCGTTACATGTACCAGATGCACGCGTTTCGAGACCGACTGAAAGCCGCCGTGATGCTCGGCCGAATGGGCTGCGAGGTTGTCGAGCGGCGGCATGCAATCCCCGTTCTTTTCAAAGATGACAACTGTCCGACAGCAGACTCAACAGGCGATCCAGGAATCAGCGCGAGGTCAGAAAGCTCAGGGGATCGCGTCCCTTGAGTCTGCTCGGTCGAATTCGTGAAGGACATCGACAGAACGAAACCCATGCCACCGTTACGAGAGGTTCATGGCCATCAGGAACTCGGCGTTTGTCTTCGACTTCTTCATGCGGCCGGTGAGCAGCTCCATGGCCTCGACCGAATTCATGTCGTTGAGCACGCGACGGAGGATCCAGACCCGGCGCAGCTCTTCGGCGTCCATGAGCAGTTCTTCCCGCCGCGTACCGGACTTGTTGACATCGATGGCCGGCCAGACTCGCTTGTCGACGAGCTTGCGGTCAAGGTGCAGCTCCATGTTGCCGGTACCCTTGAACTCCTCGAAGATGACGTCGTCCATCCGGCTGCCGGTATCAACCAGGGCGGTCGCCAGGATCGTGAGCGAACCGGCCTCCTCGATCTTCCGCGCGCACCGAAGAATCGCTTGGGCTTCTGCAGGGCCGACGCGTCGATGCCGCCGGTCAGGATCTTGCCGGAGTGCGGAGCCTCGGTGTTGTAAGCCCGCGCCAGCCGCGTGATCGAGTCGAGCAGGATGACCACATCCTTGCCGTACTCGACCATTCGCTTGGCTTTCTCGATGACCATTTCGGCCACCTGGATGTGCCGCGAGGCCGCCTCGTCAAAGGTGGAGCTGATGACTTCCGCCGTCGGCCCCTTGACCGACCGCTCCATGTCGGTGACCTCTTCCGGCCGCTCGTCGATCAGGAGGACCATCACGTAGGCTTCCGGATGATTGGCCAGAACGCTGTTGGCGATTTTTTGCAGCAAGATCGTCTTGCCGGTGCGGGGCGGAGCAACAATCAGCCCGCGCTGGCCGAACCCGATTGGAGTGACCAGGTCGACCACCCGCATGTTGATCTCGTCGGTACCGGTTTCGAGCCGAATCCGGCCCTGGGGATGAAGCGGGGTGAGATCGTCGAAGCCGACCTTCTCGCTCAGCTTGTCGGGGTCTTCAAAGTTGATGGCCTCGACCCGCAGGAGCGCGAAGTATCGTTCGTTCTCCTTGGGGGGACGGATCTGACCGGAGACAATCGCCCCGGTCTTCAGCCCGAACCGGCGAATCTGGCTGGGCGAGACATAAATGTCGTCAGGGCAGGGCAGGTAATTATAGTCCGGACTGCGGAGGAAGCCGAATCCGTCGGGCAAGACCTCGAGCGTCCCCTCGCCGTACATGAGGCCGTTCTGCTTGACCCGCTCTTTGAGGATCTTGAAGATCAGGTCTTGTTTCTTGAGCCCCATGTACTCGCTGATCCCCTCGGTCTTGGCCGTGCGGATAAGCTGGGGCATCGTCATCTTCTGCAGCTCGGTGAGGTGGATCTCGCCGCGCTTGATGTCTTCATAGCGGTCATGGATCGCGGCGTCACCGAAGATGTCGTCGTCCTCGACGTCGGGAAACCCCTCGGCGGGGAATTCCGGCGTGAAAGCCGGCGGTGCGGGACGCTCGACCCGGGGTCCCGGCGCGAAATCGCGGTCGCGGGAGTTGAACGAAGAATCACGCTCGAAGCGGTCGCGATGATTGGGTGCCGACTCGACGTCGCGACCACGATCGCGGGCCACGGGGGTGCTGTCCCGATCGCGGTCCCGGCTGACAGGAATCCCCTCATGATGCATGGAGCCGCCGTCGCGCTCGGCCCGGTCGCGGGCCAGTCGCTCTCGGATTGACATGCCAGGCTCCCGCTCGGCTCGTTCCCGAAGCGGTTCCCGCTCCCGGACAAACCGGATCGGCTCGCGGTCGGCGGGGCCTTCCTCGCGATAGGGCTCGCGGCCGGGGCGGTCTCGATAGGTGGACTCAGCGGCCGGTGACGTGGGTTCCCCGGTACCGGGATAGCTCGGCGGCGGGGCGGAAGACGGGCCAGCGGTCTCTTCAGCGGCAGGCGGAGAGGCAGGGGAAGTTGACTTGCGAAGGCGGGAGGTTCCAGAGTTCTCCCGGCGGGGACGGGTCTCGTTAGGCATGATGTTCCATTCTCCTGTTCAAACGAAATCAGAAAACGAGTCGAGCCGGGGAATCATGATGGGGCTCGATGCGGGTTGGAGTGTTCCTGAAAATGTCCAGCCAAGATTCCGAGCTGAACAAGCCATTCGTGGCCGGAGTGCTCCGACACCGCGAGGACTGGACTCAATACGGGAAGCGAACACGGGGGAGTAAACTTTCATCAGGTGATCAGGGATAGTAACCGACAAATCAGGAAAAGCTGAACACGATCGCAGTCGATGAGCGGAGCCGAACCACTACAGGCATCTTGAACCCGAGGTCATCAGGGGCCACCAGAATCGAGCGTCATCGCGGGGGATAAACCGGCAACGGAACCAGAACGCCGGCTCGCAACCGGGGCCCCGGCGGGGAGCGGGCTGGTCGGATCGCGGCCAGTGATCAGACGAAACAATCGATCAACGCACTGGTCAAGACTCTCAAGGTTCGACTCGTTGTGAATCACGGTATCGGCTCGGTCGAGCTTGCGCTCCAGAGGCCACTGAGCAGCCTCGCGAGCTTTCAACACTTCGGCAGTCCAACCGCGACGACTGGCCACACGCGCCAGGCGGACTGCTTGTGAGGCAGCAACGAATACCACCAGGTCGCAGAGATTGTCCCAGCCGGCCTCGAGCAGGATGGCCGCGTCCAAAACCACGGCCGGAGCCAGGCCTCGCGATTGCTCGCGATCGATGATCGCCTGAAATTGCCGCCGCATCGGCGGATGAACGATTGCTTCCAGATCGTCAAGGTCGTATCTCGAGGCAAACACGATGGACGCCAGAACGCGACGGTTGACTGAGCCAGAAGCAACGGCCGGTTCGGACCCGCCGACAACGACGGCGGTTCCAAATCGCTCGATGATCCGCCGTCGGATTTCGGGCTGCTCGAGCACCTCATGGCCGACAACGTCGGCGTCGATCACCACCGCACCCCTCTCGGCCAGAAGCGACGCGACCTGGCTCTTGCCGGCACCAATCGCGCCGGTCAAGCCGATCACGGGGACGGCACCGTGCTTCCAGCGGTCGGGTAATGACGGCAATGTGAAGACACCGGAACGGGACAAAGACATGGTACTCCTGGAGACAAACATCGAGCACGATCAGGGTCGCGAGAGCAAACTCGGTCGCAACCGCCGGACAACTCGAGCGGCCGGCTGGAATCGTTCCATGAATTGTGCTTGGCTGATCAAGTGGGAAACCGCTGTCTGAACGACTTCACCCGAGAGATTCGCACGACCTATCGAGATCCGAAATCCGCGCCTCAAGCCTCATAGGTAAGGCATCGCGCAAACTTGGTCAGGCAGGTGGGTCCTGGTGGTTCTTAAGGTGCCGTCATCTCCCATCGCTTTCAGTTCGCTGCGGCAATCCCGCGGAGGGAGATGAAGCGGGTGATGGGTAATCGCCAATATCGGGGCAGCCGATCAATTTCGATCGTTCACTATGTTATACGTCATGGCACGTCCACCTGCAATGGGTTTTCACCGAATTGCTTCAAAAAACCCGTTGCCAGACGAGAGAACCGGCCAGCCCCAAAAACTCGCACCGGTCCGCAGGATCTCGCGCCGGTTTCATCCGGCGACGGCCTCGACGTCGAGCCAGTTGAGGCCGGCACCCAGGTCCACCTTCAGGGGCACCTCCAGCGGCAAGGCGGTGTTCATCTCGTGTTGCACGAGTGCCGCCAGGCCGGCGATCTCGCCCTCGGGTGCCTCGAAAACGAGTTCGTCATGAATCTGCAGGATCATTCGCGCCGCCAGTCCTTCGTCATTCAGCCGGCGGTCGATCTTGATCATGGCCATCTTGATGAGGTCGGCCGCGGAGCCTTGAATCACGGTGTTGACCGCGGTTCGTTCGGCGAGGTTCCGATTCCGGCCGGTCGTATTCTTGATCCCCGAGATCGGCCGCCTGCGCCCCAGAATGGTCTCCACGCGCCCCGCCGCCTGAGCGGCTTCCAGGGTCCGCGTGATGAACTGGTCCACGCCGGCGTATTCGCGAAAGTACGAGTCGATGAAGGCGCCGGCCTCGGCCTGGGAAATGCCCAGGCGGGCGGCAAGCCCGTATGGACTCAGACCATAAATCACCCCGAAATTGACCGTCTTGGCCACCCGCCGCATCGAACTGTCGACTTGCGTTTCCGGAACGCCAAAAATCCGGGCTGCGACCACGCTGTGAATATCGTGATCGAGCTCGAAGGCCCGGCGGAGCGCCGGATCGGCCGAAAAATGAGCCAGGATTCGCAACTCGATCTGTGAGTAGTCGGCCGTCAGAAGTCGACAGCCCGCGCGGGCCACGAAGGCTTGCCGGATTTGCTTGCCCTCTTCGGTCCGGACCGGAATGTTCTGGAGATTGGGATCACTGGAGCTCAACCTCCCCGTGGCCGCGACCCCCTGGTTGAACGAGGCATGAATCCGTCCGTCCTCGGGATGCACCAGAGCCGGCAGCGCATCGAGATAGGTACCCTTGAGCTTCGTGAGCTGGCGATGCTCCAAGAGCAAGGCGGGCAGCGGGTGCCTGGCCGCCAGCTCCTCGAGCACTTCCTGTGCGGTGCTCTGCTCGCCGCCGGGCGTTTTCTGCACGGTGGGCAGCTTGAGTTTCTCGAACAGGACCTCGCGGAGCTGGGGCCCCGAGTTGATGTTGAACGGTCCTCCAGCCAGCTTGTAAATTCCGTCCTCGAGAGTGGCCAGCCGTCCGGCAAATTCGCGCGAGAGCTCGCCCAGTCGCCTGGTATCGACCCCGACCCCGGCCTGCTCCATCCGGGCCAGAATCGAGATCAACGGCCGCTCCACCTCCTCGTAGAGTTTCCAGAGCCCCTCGGACTTGACCCGGGGACCCAGAATCTCTTCGATCCTCCAGGTGGCATCGGCATCTTCGCCGGCATAGACCGCCACCCGCGCGACCTCGACCTGATCCATCCGCGTTTGCTTCTTCCCCTTGCCGATCAGGTCGGTAATCGGGATCATCGTGTGGCCGAGCAACCGGTGCGCAAGCTGATCGAGATTGTGATTGCGCTCGCCGCTTTCGAGCAGGTAGCTGAGAATCATCGTATCGGTGATCGGACCTTCGATCGCAACCCCGGCGCGGCCCAGGGCGAGCATGTCATACTTGAGATTCTGACCGACTTTTTCGACCTTGGCGTCAGCCAGGATCGGCCCGAGCGCCTCGAGCACTTGATGAGGATCAAGCAGCCGGCAATGAATCGGTCCCCGGAGCGGTAGGTAATACGCCTCGCCGGCTTTCCAGCTCACCGCGATGCCAACCAGCGAGGCACGCAGAGGATCGATGTCGGTAGTCTCGGTATCGATGCAGAACCTGGGCTGCCGCCTGAGCTCGGTCATGAGCTCGCCGAACAGCTCGGGCGTATCCACCAGCCGATAATCGGCCACCCAGGTTTGCGCCTCGGAGGTGGAGGCGGTCGCGGTCCCGGCAGCGGGTAGTTCGCTGACGAACCGGTGAAACCCGCACTCGACGCACAAGGCCTTCAAAGCGTCCACGTTCGGGTCCGACGTCCGCAGTTTTTCCCAGTCCAGCTCGAGCGGCAGATCGTCGCGCAGGGTCACCAGCACGCGGGCCCGGCGGGCCGTGTCCGCGTGCTCGCGCAGGCTTTGTTGCTTCTTCGGCCCTTTCACCTTGTCAACGTTCTGGAGCAGGCCATCGAGCGACCCGAACTCCTTGAGGAACGTCGCCGCGAAGCCCTCGCCAATCCCCGGAACTCCCGGAACGTTGTCGACCGTGTCTCCCGTCAGCGCCAGGAAATCCACGACCTGTTCGGGACGAATGCCCCATTCCTTGAGCAAGGCCTCGGCGTCAATCACGGAGTTCTTGCGGAGATTCAGTATCCGTACATGATCGGACAGGAGCTGACGAGCGTCCTTGTCGGCGGTACAGATGACGACATCCAGACCACGTTCCTCGCCGCGACGGGCGAGCGTGGCGATGATGTCGTCCGCCTCCATTCCCGGCACCACGAGTACGGGAACACCAAAGCCTTCATAGACCCGGCGAATCATGGGTATCTGGGGGACCAGATCAGCGGGCATCGCCGCCCGGTTGGCCTTGTACTCCGAATAGATTTCCGAGCGGAAGACGGGCCCCTCGCCGTCAAATGCCGCCGCCAGATAATCGGGCTTGCGATCGCGAAGCAGGTTGAGCATGTCGCGAAAAATCCCGAACACCGCCTGTGTCGGTTGGCCCGCTGGCCCGGTCATCTCGGGAATCGCGTGGAAGACCTGAAAAATCAGGGAGAATGCATCAAGGATGTAAAAGGTAGGTCGCTGCGCCATCGTGATCCAGGAAAACCCACGGTTCGGTCTGGTTGCTTCTTCCGCGGTTGAATCTTACCAGCAGCACCCGACAGTCGCTATCAACTTGCGCCCGGAAGTGGGGGTAGGGGGGTCACCCCGCCATTCCCGGGTTAGGCATACACCGCCGTCAGACCATGAACTGCCGGGAAATGGAACCGATCAGATGGCAAAAGCATCAAAGTCATAAACCCCACCACAATCGACTCGAATTGACAGGTTCGTCCGAAGCTGAGCGTCGGCACCGGAGGTGAGGCATCGGCCTGTGAAGTCGAAAGCTCCGACAGACCGAGGAAGGGGGACTGGCGTCGATTCCGTTTGATTCCTTGTGGGTCGAGTTTTACAATCAAATCAGTCGCACAAATTCTTACGAAGAAGCGTACCGGGTGTCATGGCTCGGCACCTTTTTTCGCCGTTGGATTCGTCGTTACCTCTCTCGTGTGACATATTTCAACAAACCGGCGGACCGTATCAGCAGGTCGCTACCGCTCTGCCCGGAGGGAGTCATGATCCATGGCCGCACCAGCTAATGAATCGCAAGGGCTCAAGATTGCCGTCGCCGCGTTCGTGGTGCTCACGGTCGCCCTGGCGGTGACATCGTATTTTCTCTACTCGGCTTATTCTCGCAGCGAGGCCCAGCTCGAGTCGGAGAAGGACAAGGCCTCCAAGGCTCAGCGGGCCGCCAGCGACGCCGTGAACCAGTATGATTCGTTCCGCGAGGTGGCCGGCGCCCGGGCCCAGGAGTTCGACGCGGCCAAGGCCGAGGTCGCCGCGTTCTTCAAAAAGAACAGCGATCGCATCAACAATCTGGTGACCGCGACCAACGCAGCCATCCAGAAGGCCCAGCAAGCCGGCGCCGAGAGCAAGGATCTCGAGGACGCCAGGGCCCGCGTTCAAACGATTGTC
The DNA here is from genome assembly GCA_963797295.1 of uncultured Planctomycetaceae bacterium. Taxonomy (GTDB): domain Bacteria; phylum Planctomycetota; class Planctomycetia; order Isosphaerales; family Isosphaeraceae; genus Aquisphaera. Next base: position 76,189 of record CAWCPP010000038.1, on the reverse strand, counting down.
AATTCCTACCAGAGCGAGCCCAACAAGAACTTCATCTCGACCCTGGACCGGCTCACCGAGCTGCTCGAGAACGTCAGCCTACTGAGCACCGAGATGAGCTCCAATTATGTTGGACTGAGGAAGGGTCTGGAGTCATCCACAAGCGTCGCCAAGCAAGCTAACGATATCCAGGCCAAGGCCGCTGCCGACAGCAAGGCAGACCTGGAAGCCGAGCACACCAAGCACGACCTGGCTCGCCAGGAATTGCTGACAAAGGTCGACCAGCTTCAGACCGACAACGATAAGAAGACCACCCAGATCGCCAACCTCGAGACTCAGATCCGGCAGCAGAAAGACGAGCTGGATCGCAAACTCGAGCTCGCGAACTCGATCATCCGCGAGCAACGCGATGTGCTCGACAAGTCCGAGAACGTGCTCGACAAGCCCGACGGCTATATCACGTTCGTCGATCGCGAGCGTAACGAGGTTCAGATCAACATCAATCGCCGGCAAGGTGCTCGCCCGCAAATGAAGATGACCGTCTTCGATGCCAACTCTCCCGGCGTCCCAACCGAGAAGCCCAAGGGCAACATCCAGCTTACCCAGGTTGGCGAGCAGTACAGCATTGCCCACATCGACAAGACCGTCAACGAGATCCAGCCAATCCGTGTCGGGGACATCGTCTACTCGCCGGCGTGGTCGCCCGAGGAGCCAATGCGGTTCGCACTGATTGGCAAGATTGACCTCAACCGCGACGGCAAGGACGATCGCCAGGATCTCAAGCGGATGATCGAGGAAGCAGGCGGCGCTGTCGATTACGATCTTCCCCCGCCCAATCAAGGTAAAGAAACCGGCAAGCTGACGGCCCGCATCGCCTGGTATGTGACCGACGAGCGAAGTCCCCTCCGTCAAGTTTTCGAGGCCAAGACGGATGCCGGTATCGCGGCTCGAGTCCAGTTTGAAAAGCGATTCGGGCAAGTGATCAAGGAAGCCCATGGGGAGGGCATCCGGCCCATGCCGCTGAGCCGACTTCTCGCCTATCTCGGCTATGAGATGGGTACGCCCATTATTGGACGCACGGAAGCCGTCAATACTTCGGCGATGCAGCGTCTCATGCAGCCGCGAAAGAAAGCAGCCGAACCGAAGGCAGCAACCGATGCAAACCAGCCCGCAGGCGAGGCCGAAGGTGCAAAGCCGGAAGCTGCTGATGCTGCCAAGCCGGAAGGCGCTGACGCTGCCAAGCCCGAGGAAACGCCAAAATCGTAGATACCCTCGGCACTGGCCAGCACAATTTCATCGCCAAGTTGCTCCCGGCACTCTCCTGAGTCCGGGAGCTTTCTGTTGCGCCGAGGAGTTATTCAGGACGTTGGCGTACCCACCTGGTGCGATCGTCCCATGAACCAGTCAGAGGCCCAGAAGCCAACCTCAACCCGGTGAAATGTCTCAGAGCCGATGCTTCGGGGTAAATCCCCCGGGGATCGGGCTACATCTTGCGACGAACCCGATCCCCGGCCGGGGTCACGCCTTGCTCAGGCCTCACCTCCGAGGCGAGTGTCCGCGCCTTCCGCCCAAAGATGCGCGGACAGCCTGGCAAGCCGTCTTCACGTGGCTCACAGCGTCGCTGATCCATCGGCAACAACAATTGTCTTTTAGGCTGAAGGAAGGAAACGAAAAGGGGGGATTTCAAGTTTGTTCGAGAGGCGGTTGGCTGGGGGGGAGATGCGAGTCGTCCTGAAGCAAGAACTCCCCGAGATCGGCCATCTCTTGGGGGTCAAGCGTGAGTAAACGGACGGCCATGGCGTCGATGAGCCCGAAGAACTGACGAAGGGGATCGACGCGTGACTTCAAATCCTGGAGTGATGCTTCGCCCTCGGCCAGCCGCGAAATGAGATCGAGGACGGTCAGTGTGGGATCAAGCTCGCGCCGCTTTCGTTCTTTCAGGATCCTTCGAAACAGTGTCCAGACCTCCATCTCGGCCCGATAGAGTTCACGCCGTTCGCCGGGCCGATGGAGTCTCCGCACGACTCCCCAGGCCAGGAGCTCGCGGAGATTCATGCTCACGTTGCCGCGAGACACCTGGAGCCAGCTTCGTAATTCTTCGGCAGTCCAGTCGGTACCCGTGATGTACAGAAGCGCGAAGAGCTCCCCCATGGTGGGATTGATGCCCCAGGCGCGGGCCATCATCCCCCAGTGCTCCACGAACTGCCGGACGACCGCGTCGGATCGACTGCCGGACTCTGGATGCTGCGGAACGGAACTCGCTGGCGGCTCACTCATTGCTCGATGCCTGTCTCGCCATAAAAGGTCAGGGCCGGTAGGGTTTGCCGGACGATCCCGGGGAGCGACGTGGCTCCTGATGTGCCGGTCTTGTCGTAGATCGACCGAGCGATCGTCGCCACAGCAGCCCGATCACGACTACGGAGGCAAGGGCCGGACCCTGGCGAAACGGCAATGACATCTTGATATTCACCATTCCACTCTTGGTTCCGCATTCATCGTTGATCGTATGGATTTTCAAACAAATTTGCGATGATACACTCACTTGCGTCTTGCAAGTCGAATTTGAATGCACACAATAGGATGCCAGTCCAACCGTATCATCTCGTAGGAGATAATGAAAGTTCTTGGGGAATTCCTGGTATTGTGGTTTGTATGTCTTGTTTGCCGAGAACTGATCAGGACTTGAGGCTTTCGGTACCCGACGTGCTAATCTGATACTGCGGATCGTTTTTCTCGATATTGAGGAGCCTGTTCCATGCCTGAGACAGTCGTCCATTTTCAAATTCGCATGCCTCCCGTGCTGCATGAACAGCTTGCGAGCTGGGCCAAGGAAGACAAAGCTTCGCTGAACGCCTTGATCGTGGGCATCCTCGAAAAGGCAATCGAGCAGCACGAGAAGACTTCGCGGTCTGCGTGAGGAATCCGCGCAAGAGATTGTCCTTGCTCAAGAGCGCGCATCACCGGACGACGGCACGAGACGCGTGCAGACTCACTTCTGTCCTTCGACTGTTGTTCTTGCGATCTCGTGGGTTTCTCCTGTTTCCTTGCCGTCGTTTGCCCTTGAGTCTCGCCGGTGTGACCGGTATGCTCCAAGAGTGTATTCCCCGATAGCTCAATCGGTAGAGCGAGCGGCTGTTAACCGCTAGGTTCAAGGTTCGAGTCCTTGTCGGGGAGCTTTATTAGCCCGTCTCACCATTCCTCGGATCGCTCGCCGTTCAAACCCGGCCGTTGCCACTCGCTTTCCTCGATCCAACGCTCCGCGACTGCCCCTCCCAAGCCGCTCGCGTGACATTTCAAGCTCATGCGCGGGGATGGCCGGTCTTTTACACGAAGATTAAATAGAGCAATTCAGGTGGATGTCTGCTCACATTCGAGAAAATGAGTGCGCACGCAGCGCCATCACTCGGATGATTGGAGGAGATCCGGATGTGCCGGATCACTCCACCTGGACGTTTTTTGCCAGGTCCTCCCCACCGAACAACCTGGAGCTCAACCGGTCGCGGTCAGAGATTGCCAGACTGGGACAGGAGGATGATCATCGAGTGCGTCTGAACCGGGTAGGTGTGCAAAACCGGTATCCGCGGGGCCTTCTCGATTTCCAGGAAATCTTCCGGTGCGTCCAGGGCCGTATCGACAATCCTGTGCCAGGGCCTTCCCGTGGGCGAGGCGGGGATCTGGAAATCCATTTGGATTCCCCCGCTATTCATGGCGACATAAATGTCGCAATCGATGATCCCGGGACGGTCGCCGTACCTGCCGTCGAGCGCAAAGGCAAGCGCACAACTGGAACCAGAGAAATCGGGCTGCGCCGGGCGGACACCGTGCCAGAGAATCTCGGGTGGACCGGCTGCCCTGCCGCCCGTGAAGAAGGTTCGCCGGCGGAGCACGGGATGAGCCTTACGAAAGGCGATCATGTTCCGGACGAACCGCAGGAAACCGGAGTTCCGATCGACCAGCGACCAGTCCACCCAGCTCGTCTTGTTATCCTGGCACCAGGCATTGTTGTTGCCATTCTGAGTTCGGAGAAACTCATCGCCCCCCAGAATCATCGGAATCCCCTGGGAAATCAGCAGCGTCGCCATCAGGTTGTGCGCTTGCCGCGCTCGTGTCCGAAGGACCGCGGGATCGTTCGTCGGTCCCTCCGCCCCGCAGTTCCAGCTCCAGTTGGCATCGTTGCCGTCTCGGTTCCCCTCACCGTTGGCCTCGTTATGCTTCTGATTGTAGGAGACCAGGTCATTCAGAGTGAAACCGTCGTGACAGCAAAGGAAGTTGATCGAGTGTAGCGGCCCGCGCGCCGCGTAGAGGTCGTCGCTGCCGCACAGACGGGTGGCAAGCGCCGAGGTCATGCCGGGCTCGCCACGCCAGAACCTCCGGACGTCATCGCGATAGCGGCCATTCCAGTCGGACCACCTCCCTCCCCCTGGAAACGTCCCCACCTGGTACAGGCCCGCCGCATCCCAGGGCTCGGCGATCAGCTTGGTGGCGTAGAGCAGCGAATCCTCGGAGATGCGATTCACCGCCGGCGAATTGACCACCACGTTGCCCCGCCGGTCGCGGCCGAAGACCGAGGCAAGATCAAAGCGAAATCCATCGACGCCGGCCTCGGCGACCCAGTTCCGCAAGCAGGCCAGCAGGTAGTTTCGAACGACTGTGTGATCGCTGTTGAAGGTGTTGCCGCAGCCCGAAAAATTCAGATAACGGCCACGCTCGTCGAGCATGTAATAGAGCGAATTGTCGAGCCCGCGGAAGCTGTAAGTCGGCCCTCCCTCGCCGCCCTCGGCCGTATGATTGAAGACGATGTCGAGAATGACCTCGATTCCGCGCCGGTGGAATGCGCCCACCATGTCACAGAACTCGTCCCAGGGCTCCGACCGCTCGGGCTCCAATGCATAGGCCGCTTTCGGCGTGCCGAAGGAGATCGGATTGTAGCCCCAGTAGTTTTTCAGCCGCTCGCCAGTGAACGGACTGACAAACGGACAATCGTTCTCGTCGAACTCGTCCACCGGCAGCATTTCGACCGCGGTGATCCCCAGCCACTTCAAGTAGTCGAGCTTCTCGGCAAGACCGCTGTAGGTGCCGGGATTATGGACCTCGGAAGAGGGATCGATCGTATAACCGCGTACATGCAACTCGTAGATGATCGTATCCTCGAGCGGGATGCGCGGGTTGACCACGCCGTTGCGCTCGGTCATCGAATTGTTCATCAAGCTACGGCGCGGCGGGTCGCCCTTGGTTCCCCAGGGACGCCCGCACGAGAGCGCCCGCGAATAGGGATCGAGCAGAATGTTCCTGGGATCGAAACGATGCCCGTCGTCCTTTGGTCCGTCGACCCGATAACCATAACAGAACTCCTCGGGCAGCCCGTCGACCCGGATATGCCAGTGATCGCCCGTGCGATTATAGAGATCATCGAGCGGAAGCTCGGTCAGCACCTCGCCCTCGCAAGGCTCTGCGAGAACCAGCCAGACCGCGGTGCCATGCCGGCAGATCAAGGCGAAGTTGACCCCACTGGGCATGGCGTTGGCCCCCAGCGGCAACGGACTGCCGCGGCCGACGATCAGCGTGCGGTCACGATATGTGTATTCGGTACGAAAAGCCTGCCGCGTTGCAGTCTTCATAAGTGTGTATGATTGTGGTCGAAGTGTCGACAAAAAAAGATTGCGCGAACAAAATCCCGTCGGGCTCGCCCGGAATCTCCTGCGCCCGGCCTCAGCCTGCCGGGCAAAGATCGCTATGAGGATCGACGTCCCGTGCGCGCAGCAAAGGTCTAGCACAGCGTCGCCATGTCTCTCTGCATGAATACTACCCAGCCGCAAGCCTTTTCTCGACAGGTGCAAGGTCGCGACCAAGATTTTCGAAGAAACGTTCGTCAAAGTGGGGCGTTCTTGCCCATGCCACCACGTCGTCGTCATCGGGTGAAGTCGACATTCCGGCCGGCGTATGGCCTTCCCGCGTACGGCGACCAGGTCGCGGGTGTCCCGTTGAGCACATCCTCGAAGGCGGATTGGAGGTTGACCATAATCAAGACGGGGCAAGGGGTTTGGCCAGTCGGGCGACGAACGTAGCGTGTTCCGGCGTGCCGCAGCCCATTACGACCAGCGTCACCAGATCCGCACCCTGTGGTCGGCGGGCAGCCAGAGCTTGTCGCCATGCTTGACGCCGAACGCACTGTAGAACTCGGGGAGGTTGCGGAGCACGCCGTTGCAGCGAAACTCGGCGGGGGAGTGCGGGTCGGTGGCAAGCCGTCGCGCCAGCTCGGCGTCGCGGTACTTGGTCCGCCAGACCTGGGCCCAGCCTATGAAAAAGCGCTGGTCTCCGGTCAGACCGTCGATCACCGGTCCCTCGCTTCCCTTGAGCGACCGCTTGTAGGCCTTGTAGGCAATCGAAAGTCCGCCCAGGTCGCCGATGTTCTCGCCGATCGTCATGGCGCCGTTGACTTTCTGGCCGGGAAGCTGGGCCGGCGTGAAGCTGCTGTACTGATCGATCAGCATCTTCGTACGGGACTCGAATTGCTTGCGGTCGGCGTCGGTCCACCACTCGACCAGGTTGCCGTCGCCATCGGACTTTGAACCTTGATCGTCAAAGCCGTGGCCAATCTCGTGGCCGATCACGGCGCCGATGCCGCCGTAGTTCACCGCGTCGTCCGCATCCAGATCAAAGAACGGAGGCTGGAGGATCGCCGCGGGGAAGACGATCTCGTTCATTCCCGGATTGTAGTAGGCGTTGACCGTTTGCGGGGTCATGTGCCACTCGTCGCGATCGACCGGCTTGCCGATCTTGGCGAGGTTGCGCTTCACCTCGAAGGCGATCGCCCGGCGCATGTTGCCCAGGAGATCGTCGCGGCGAATCTCCAGCGTGGAGTAATCGCGCCACTTGTCGGGATAGCCGATCTTGGGCCGGAACTTGGCAAGTTTCTCGAGTGCACGGTTGCGCGTCTCCGGGCTCATCCACGCGAGGTTGGCGATATCCTCCCGATAGGCCTCGGTCAGGTTCGCAACCAGTTCCTTCATCCGTTCCTTGGCCGCGGGCGGGAACCGGCGGGCGACGTAAACCCGGCCGACCGCTTCGCCCATGGCCTCGCCGACCAGTGCGACGCCTCGCTTCCAGCGGGGACGGTTCTCCGGAGCGCCGGTCAGGACCCGGCCGAAGAACGCAAAATCCTCGTCGACGAACGCGCTTGCCCAAGTACGGGGCCGACTTGTGCAGCAGGTGCCAGGTCAACCAGGCCTTCCAGTCGCTGAGACTGACCTTGTCGAGCATTGCGGCCAGCGCAGTGAAGTAGTCGGGCTGGCGGACGATGACCTCGCCGATCTCCTTCTCGTTGGCACCGTAAGCCGACAGCCAGGCTGACCAGTCAATTCCCCTCGCCAGGATCTGGAGTTGCTCGCGATCTTGCTTGTTGTAGCTCAGCGTGCGGTCTCTACGCTTGACCCGATCCCAATGGTGGCTGGCCAACTGCGTCTCGAGGGCGAACACCCTGGCCGCGGTCTCCTTCGGCGCCGGGACTCCCGCGAGCGCGAGGATCTTCTCGACGTGAGTCAGGTACTTCTCGCGAATCGGCTGAAACTTCGCTTCGCGATAGTACGACTCGTCGGGCAGAGCGATACCGCCCTGGACGAGGTTCACGATATAACGGTCCGACTGCTTGTCGTCGGTGTTGACGAAGGCTCCGAACAGCCCGGTGTTTCCGTCGTGTTGAAGCTTCCGCCAGAAGACGAAGGAAATCGGCCTTGCCGCCAGCAGCTTCGATCCGGAGCAGGTCGGCTTTGACCGACTTCGCACCAAGCCCTTCCACCTGCTCCTCGTCCATGAAGCTGGCAAAGAGGTCACCAATCTTGCGAGCCTCGCTGCCCGCCGGAGCATCGGACTTCGCGGCCTCTTCGATGATGGCGTGAAGATCGGCCTCGCTCTTCTCGAGAAGCTGGACGAACGACCCGAACAACCCCCGATCGGATGGAATCTGGACGCGTCCGATCCAGCCGCCGTTGACGTGGCGAAAGAGATCATCCTGGGGCCGGACCGCCCGATCGAACTCGCTGGAATCGACGCCCGAGCGAGCCGGCTTTGTACCTGGAGAGTCGGCTGCCCTCGCGACAAGACCCAGGCCGGCTGCCATTCCGCAACAAGCCACGACAATCCATGGCCGAAGTAATCTCATGATGGATCCCAGGTTACGTGATGAGCCGGCGGTGGCGGCCTGCGTAGAAGGAGGAGCAGGACATCAGCCTGATCGGCAGGTCAATTCGGAGCCTGATTGGAACAAATACAGGCCGCGGGAGGCAAGGCAATCCTCGGAAGAGGACCCGCTCAAGCCCCCCGCGCGGTCGGTCATTCGGGCGGTGGGCCGCCCGGTGGTGGACCGCCCGGTGGTGGACCGCCGGGACCGCCCGGTAGTGGACCGCCGGGTGGTGGACCGCCGAACCCACCTGGCGGTGGAGGACCGCCAGGGCCGCCCGGAGGCCCCATCCCACGTCCGCCAGGAGGGCCGCCCATTCCAGGCCCCATTGTGCGGTGTGCGCGGTGGCAAGCCATGCATGAGCTGCCCAGGCTGTCGAGCGATTCCTTGGTCTTGTTCTTATCCTTGGCCTGCGCCGCATGGTCAAGCTCGCCGGCGGATTCCGCGAAAGCGAGAGCCAGCTTCGCCCATGAGTCCTTGCTGCCTTTTGTCGGCTCGAGCTTTTCCAGCTCCGAGGCGAGCTGCGAATAATCACGCGTTTTGGTTTGAATCGTGTCCCAGGCGGGTTCCGCCTGTTTGAGGGCTTCTGTCAGTGAGCCCTGCAAGGCCCGCGGCCCCTTGCCGACCTTGGTCATGATCTCCTTGATCTTGGGGTTCGACCGCGGCGCTTCCCCGGGCCCGCCCCCGGGAGCCCCTTTCGCGGGAGGTCCCGCCATGTTCGGGCCTGCCTCATTCGCACTCTCGTCGCTACATCCGGGAAGGAGAAGCAGCGTCAGCGACATGGGCAGCCACTTCGCCGCCGAGAAGAGTCTTGTCATAAGCAAACCTTTCCGCGTAGTGAATGAAGATCGTCAACATCGAGCCGGGATCCGTGAAGCAAGGTCCCTCGGACTGAGCGCCAACGGCTCACCCGACGAGCGACGTTTTCGCCGACCGACGCGAAACTTTACACACCTTTACGTGGCCGCGACAAGGCGCACACCGCGAGCGCCGGCAAAGTCATCCGGTCAAGGGTGACGCGCGACACACCCGGCTTCATCAAGAAAGCCCCCCGGTGCGCAACAAAAAAGCCGAACCTTCTGATCCGATCTGTGTCGGTCAAAAGGGTCGGCAGTGATCGAGCTCGGGCGATTCCAAGTGTTCCAGGCCCGGCCTGGTCCGTTCAGGAGCGGTGATCGTGGATGATCCGATCAGCCCGATGCAGTCTCAGCGCTCGGAGCCCGAGCGATCGCCAATTCGACCACCCCGGGTGGAATTGGCATAGGTCGCGGTGAGCATACCCAGCAAAGCCGCGCGGCGGCCGGCACGGGTCGACTTCCCGCCTCGACGCACTCGAGCGACGGCGCCTGCCCACTCGAATCCGGCATGCACAGGTGCAATCTTCTTGGACTTCGGTTCATTCATCGACAAAAACTCCCCACGAGCAGAAACGCGACCCGAAATCGCGGGCCAACGCTCCACCACTCCATTGGACCAGGGGGAACCCGAATTCCGCCTGGCATCGCCATCCTGGCGTCGGTCAATCTCAGCCCCGCCGAGACTTTCGCCGACACGGGCTCATTGTCTCATCGAGCCGTTTGCAATCAAGACCCAACCGCTGCTAGTAGCCCGAACTACGCCTGGCAGTCCACCAGGCATTTTCGCAACGGTCACCTCAAGTCCCTATCTCATCGGTTCAAGGAGACACCTTAGTTGACCGAGATCGTCTCGAACCAAGGCTCTTATTGAAGAACGAGATCGCCTGACAAACCCGACAGGCACGACTTGTCGTCGCCAGTCGATCCGGTTCTCCCGTGTTATGACCAAACTGTATCAGCCCTCCCAGTCGCCGTCTAGCAAAAAAGCGTGAAGTTGTGCGTTTTCTGGTGCCCGAAAACGGGTTCTCGCATCCCCGATCTCGAGAACCGCCCAGCAACCACAAATTCTCAGCGACAGACCGGCTGCGAGACTCTTTGGACTGCTCCGAGGTATCCAGAGGCCTCTGCATAACCGTAGGTCTCAAAAAGAAATACGTCAGAACGGCAGATTCCATGAACCCCATGAGGCAGGCATAATGGTAGCTTGGATGTTCCGAGACAGCGCTGCGAGCAAAAGAAACAACGTGTTGATTCCGTTAAAAGTCGCGTGCAATGTGATGGACGCAAGCAGGCTGCCTGTTTTTTTATAAACGATTCCCATCGCCATCGAAAGCAGCAAGATCGCAAGCGGCGCAGGCCACTGGGGTAGGTGCAACGCCGCGAAGCAGACAGAAGTAAGCAGAATGGGTAAATTCGAGGGATGCGACCACGGCCGCTCCGCGGGGCGAGAGTCGCGGGGCGAGATTTCATCGGAAAGATCGTGATCTTTGCGCTCGCTCGCGGCGCTCATCGGGCTCGACGCGGCAGGTGGATCGTAAGGGTCCAGACTCTCAGTCCGTGCAGCTTGCGGAACAGTCTCTTCGGGTGACGAAGGAGGTTCGACCAGAGCGTCCGACGGCATGGACGACGAGAGAGGTTCGACCAGCCGATCCAGCCAGTGCTGAAAGATGCCCCGGAAGAGCATTTCCTCGACCAGCGGTGCCAGCAACGTGGTGGAGATCACGGCGAGCAATGCCACTTCGACCGTGAAATTCTCGAGAACCATCTGCTCCACCGGATGGGACTGCGGCTGCCAGATATGGACCGCCAGAAACTGGATCGCGAAAACGGCTGGAGTCATCATCATGGCCGCCTGAACACCAATACTCATCTGCCTTGGCCATTCATCACCGTGCAGGCCAAGGTCGGCCAGTGCACTCCCCGTGTCATGCGCAAGAACCCCGGAACAAGGAAAAGCAGAAGGCAATTGCTCAGGGCAGACTGAAACATCAACTCGGTGAGCGTTTGTTCCGCCGCCTCGCGTCCGGGCCCTCCGGCCGCGACCGCCTGCTCTTTGCTGCTTGCGTTCGCCTCGTCTTCCCCCGGTCGCGACGGCTCAAGGTGCTTGGACGGATCCGTCTCCTTGCCAGGGATAGAAGGGCGAACTGGATTTTCCGCCGGCTTGACGGTACGCGGCAGATGACGGCCAGTCACGGCTGCGTAAATTCGTGACACGGAGATGTTCACACCCAGGTAGAGAACCACCAGGATCGCGACCGTGACACTTCCCCAGGGAGCCGGCCTGAGCGGCTTTTCGTAATCCTCAGCGAGTACGGGCAGGCCCTTCCAGAGCCGGCCCAGCGCCAGGGCCGAGGTCCACAGCATTCCGAGCAATGCGGTGACGAGAAGCGAAAGGAGTAGCGAGAACAAGAGAAGCGAAGGCGAGATGCGGTCCATAAGACGGCGTTTCCCATCAAACTGTTCGATCGATGATCCCGCTCATCGTAACCTTCGCGACCGGATCGGGCCACCTTGCCTATCAAGCCGGGGAGAATAACCTTGAGAAAGCGTCTCCACAACCCGCGCATTCCAAGGCCTCCTGCTCCCTTGTCCCCGGTGACGGTCCACCCTAGAATCGCCAGTTCCATGATCATGAGTGAGCGGCCGATCTCGGCCTGGTTGCCAGCAGGAGATAGTCCCGACGATGCCGGATTTCGATGAACAGCTTCACATCCTTCGACGCGGCGTGGAACAGATCGTTCCGGAAGAGGAATTCCGCAAGAAGCTGGAACGATCCCTTCGCGCGAACCGTCCCTTGAGAGTGAAGTACGGCATCGATCCCACCGGGATCGACGTCCATCTCGGTCATACGGTTCCCCTGCGCAAGCTCCGGCAGTTTCAAGACCTGGGTCATACGGCGATCATCATCATCGGCAACTATACAGCGCTGGTCGGCGACCCCTCCGGCCGCGACGAAACCCGAGCCAAACTGACCGAGACTCAGGTCGAGGCGAATGCCCGGGATTATCTCAAACAGGTCGGCCGGATCATCGACCTGGACCGCGCCGAGGTCCATCACAACGGCGACTGGTTCTCAAAATGGTCGTTTCTCAAGGTTCTCGACCTGATGCGCCACATGACCCTCGGGCAGATGAGCGCCCGCGAAGACTTCGCCAAGCGAATCGCCGCCGAGAAGCCGGTCTATCTTCACGAGTGCCTTTACCCGCTCATGCAAGGCTGGGATTCGGTCGAGATCCGGGCCGACGTCGAGCTGGGGGGAACCGAACAGCTCTTCAGCTTGCTCGTTGCGCGCGACTTGCAGCAATCCCAGGGACAGGAGCCCCAGGTCGCTCTCACCATGCCGATCCTGGTCGGCACGGACGGCGTCCGCAGGATGGGCAAGAGCCTGGGGAATTACATCGGCGTAGCCGAATCTCCCGAGAACCAATTCGGCAAGGTGATGAGCGTTCCCGACGAGCCGATGCGGCAGTATTTCACGCTATTGACCGACCTTCCCATGCCCGAAATCGATGCTCTGCTTGCTCCCGAAGTGAACCCCAGGAACGCCAAGGAAGCGCTCGGCAAGGCCATCGTGGCACAGTACCACGGCGCGGAAGCCGCGGAGCAATCGGCCGGCGAGTTTCGTAGGCGCGCCTCGGGCGAAGACCCCGATGAGATTCCCGATGCCGCGCTGTCGGCCGACAAGCTCGATGCCGAGGGCCGCGTCCCCGCGCCCATCCTGATCAAGGAGCTCGGGCTCGAATCGAGCACCTCCAACGCCCGGCGGGTCATCGAGCAAGGCGGCTTCAACGTCGGTCCCAGGCGGGAAACCATCTCCGATCCCAAGGCGCTCATCTACGTCTCCGATGGCTTGATCGTCCGCATCGGCAAGCGCAAGATCGCCAGAATACGGCTGGTCTGATCGGCTTGCTCGAACTCGAACATCACGGAAACCCCCATGACTCAGCATGGTTTCGGCATCATCGGCTGCGGTATGATCGCCGAGTTTCACACCCGGGCGATCAACGAAATCCCAGGCGCTCGCGTGGCTGCCGTCTACAGTCGCAGGCGGGCCAACGCCGAGAAAGTGGCCGGGATGGCCAGCGGGCACTGTGACATCTTCGAAGACCTCGACAGGATGCTCGCCCAACCCGAAGTCGACGTGGTCTGCATTTGCACACCCAGCGGCGCCCACCTGGAACCGGCCGTGCAAGCCGCGCGGGCGGGAAAGCACGTGGTCGTCGAAAAGCCCCTGGAAATCACCCTGGCCCGGTGCGACGCGATCATCGAGGCCTGCGACACAGCCGGCGTCCGGCTCTGTACGATCTTTCCGTCGCGGTTCACGCCCGCGAACATCCGGCTGAGAGAAGCCATCTCAGGTGGCCGATTCGGCCGCCTGACCCTGGGCGACACCTACGTCAAGTGGTGGCGGACCCAGCAGTACTACGATTCGGGCGGCTGGCGGGGCACCTGGACGCTGGACGGCGGCGGGGCTCTCATGAACCAGGCCATTCACAACGTCGATCTGCTTTACTGGCTGATGGGCGATGTCGAGTCGATCGTCGCCCACACGGCCACCCTGGCCCACGCGCGCATCGAGGTCGAAGATACAGCCGTGGCCTGCCTGCGATTCAAGAATGGCGCGCTGGGTACGATCGAGGCCGCCACGAGCGCCTACCCGGGCCTGCTCAAGCGTACCGAGATTCATGGCGACCGCGGCTCGGCCCGCGTCGAGCAAGACGACATCACGCTCTGGGATTTCCAAGAAAAAGTTCCCAGCGACAACGAGATCTTCGCCGCCATGGCTGCAATCTCCGGCTTCAAGGCCGGCGCCAGCGATCCCCGCGGCATCAACCATATCGGGCACCGCGACCAGCTCCTCGACTTCCTTGACGCCATCGACCACGGCAAGGCGCCGATCGTCGATGGCCGCGAGGGCCGCAAATCGGTAGAGATCATCCGGGCCATCTATCAGTCCGCCGGATCTGGAAAGGTTGTCAAGCTGCCGCTGCAGGAGGACTGACCGCTTCGATCTGAACGGGGCCAGGCAACGCCGATAGCGGCGGCCGTTTCATCGTCGCATCGGGTTTTGCCGAGTTTTGCGAAACCGACCCGGAAGGCATTGAGCGCTTCGGGCATCGAGCCGGCACTGCCTGGCCCCAATCGCCTCAATTCACACTTCATCTTTCGCTCGCGCCTTGGCCCCAGCGTCGCCCGGACACGCTTCGAGGACCCGCTTCCAGAGGTGGGTCGCCTCGGCGTGGTCGCCGCGCTCTTCGGCCAGCGCGGCGAGGTTACGCAGGGTCAGGTGGCCGTAGATGCCCTGGTCGACACTGCAAAACCGGTCGGGACGCTTCAACGTGAGAATCCGCCGGAAGCAGGCTTCGGCTTCGGCGGGCTGGCCGGCTGTGCGATGCAAGATGGCCTTGCGGAAACACAGCTCGGCATCGTCGGGGTCGATCCGCAGGCCCTCGGCACAGGCGCCCAAGGCCGCGGGCAGGTTGCCGAGCTTCTGGTGGCAGCGGGCGATCAGGGCGAACAGCTTGCGCACGATCGAATCGCTCGGGGCCGACCCGCGCAGGCTGCGGTGCAGGTAGTCCAGCGCGGTCTGCCAGTCCTGCCGCTCGACGGCAATGAATCCCAGGTTGAAGAGCACGAACGGGTCATCGGGCCGCTCGGCCAGTTCGGCTTCGAGGATCTTGCGATCGCGCTGAAGCTTCCGCTCCCGCAACGCCGGGTCGGTGTAGCCAGTGTGCCGGACCGTCACATCGGTCCACCGCACCGGGACGTTGGCCCGCCGCAACGCCGGCAGAATCTGCTCGTGCACCGCATACGACCAGCGCACGTCCTCGCGCACCGGAAAGAGCCGGATATGATCCACCACCGTCTGCCCGCCATCCCCGTTCGGCGGCGGATCGCACGAGCACCGCACCACGTACGCCGTCGGATCGTTGAGTGGAAGGCCCGCCAGGAAACCTGCCAGCCTTTCCCGCTCCGGCGGGTCCACCACATCATCGGCATCGAGCCAGAACGCATAATCGCCCGTGGCCCGCGCCAGCGCCGCGTTGCGGGCCGCGGCGAAGTCATCGACCCAGACGAAATCAAACACCCGTGCCCCGAACTCCCCGGCAATCTCCCGCGTGCGGTCTTTCGACCCCGTGTCAACCACCACGATCTCATCGAACAGGCCGGCCACGGAGGATAAGCATTGGGAAATGTTATTCTCTTCAAGTCACTGAATTACTTCAACTCTGAGGGTACCAATTCGGTGGGCAATTCTCTGGCAAATCACCGTCCTAAGAAAGTAGAAATGACAATAGGTTAGCGGTTTACTTTGCGGCTCATGGTCGAAATGTTGGGGTGACCTCAGCAAGGGCAGGCGGGGGCAGGCCCGTGAGTAGCAATGGAACAGAAAACCGGCGTAAGGATTGTTACGCCGAAACCTCCGTCTTGGTGAAGCGTGTGGAGTGCACTGCATTTCAGAGTTGCGACCAACCCCCATCGACCGGAAGTTCGGCACCGGTCGTGAAGGTCGCGTCGAACGCGAGGAAAAGGACGGCCTTGGCGATTTCGTCCGACGTCCCGAAACGCTTCATGGGAACCATGCCGGTCATCTTCTCCCTGATCTGGACGCCCGCGTCGCCGGGAAACGCTTTGCCGATGATCGGCGTGTCGATGGGGCCGGGCGTCACCGCGTTGACGCGAATCTCGCGAGGAAGCAGCTCGGCGGCGAGCGTCCGGGCGAAGGATCGCAGCGCGGCCTTGGCGGCGCCGTAGGCGGCGTTGCCGGGCATCCCCTTGACGTTGGCGATCGAGGTCGTGAGGACGATAGAGCCTCCCCAGTTTATCAGCGGCGCGAGCTTCTGTATCGCGAAAATCGGTCCCTTGGCGTTCAGGTTGAACATTTCATCATAGACAGCCTCGGTCAGGCTTTCGAGAGTCGCCCGGATGCTGAATCCGGCGTTGACGAACAGCAGATCGAAAGTGTCGAAATCGGCCTTCACCCGAGAGGCGAGGGCGTCGATTTCCGTCAACGAACGCGCGTCGCTCGAAACCACGAGGGCGTCCTTGCCAAGCTCTTTCTGCGCCGATTCCAGGCCGGCCTTCGAGAGACCCGTCACCAGGACGCGCGCACCCCCATCGAGGAGCATCTTCGCCGTCGCGAGCCCCATGCCGCTCGTGCCGCCGATAATCACCACTTTTTTACCTTGATACCGTTCCATGTGTATTCTCCTCGCGAGGTTAGGGTTGCTTTGCTGATTTTGAACTGTTTGGTATGATAATCAGGCGGAGGCTGGGGTCAAGACATTTTTGAACTGGTTATTTCAAAATGCCGCAAGACCCGCGACCGGCGCCTTTCAGGACGCCACGCTCAAGGATGCGGGGGAGAGAAATCGGCGCCAGAGACGTTGACGACGGCCTGCCAGGCGGCTTCCTGGCTGGCGTGATCGTGGAGGTGTGGGTGGCGCTGCACTCAATTGGGCCTGTGAACTTCCCTTGAGCCGAGGCGAAGAATTGCCCTGAGACGTCGGTTCCGAACTCCGACGCCTGGAGGTACCGACGGGCCGCGGTCTCCGGCGTCTGATTCATGCCGGGAATGAGGTTCACGATTGGGATAAACAGATACTTCAACGCCGGGCCAGCGTTTCGCACCACCTTGGTGTCGGTCGCCGCACCGGGCGAGACAGCGTACACGGCCATGCCGAAGGGTAGCCGGCGCGCCAGCGCCGCGACCCACCAAGCGATAATGAGCTTCGCGTCGGCATACGCATTGTTGGGCACGTACTTGACGTTCGGCCCGTTGCGGATCAGGGCTTCCACAGCGGCGGTTCGGTCACCCTGGTGGTGTTTGGCCGCGAAGGCTGGCACGTCGGTGTAGCTGAAAAAGGGTACGCCCCCTCGGGCAGGTTCCGCGCCGGCGATAACAATCCGCGCGTTGGGGCTCAGCAGGTTGGCGCTGAGCAACCCGACAGTCAGTTGATGATGGCCGATCAGCGGGGCCTGAGACGCCTCGATGCCCGCCGCAGTGAGTACGCGCTTCTTGAATGGGACCAGCCCTGCATTGAGCAGTAGGAAATCGATCGGCCGACCTCGCTTGACGAGCTCGGCGAGCGCGGATTGAACACTGGTTGGCGAGTCCAGATCCAGCTCCAGCGGCGTGAAGACCTGTTTCTTGGTCTCAGCCGCGAGTTGAGCGGCCGTTTGCTGGACCCGGGCCAGGCTGCGGCCGGTGACGATGACCTGGCGGTAGCCCTTGATGGCGAGCATGCTGGCTGCCGCATAACCGAGCCCGGAGGTGGTGCCGGTGACGAGTGCGATCGAATGTTCCATGGGCGTCTCCGTGGTGAAGGGTGAAGGTCGAGTCGTGAGGCCCCGCGAGGGCAGAGCCAGCTTGCTAATTTCGAACTATTCGGTTATATATTGTGCGATGGCCATTGTCCAGGAGTTTTTAACTAAATGTTTCAAAATGCCGCTAGGCCGCGTGGACGGCCGCGCAGCTTCGACGAGAGGGACGCGCTGGAAAAGGCGACTCAGGTGTTCTGGTCGAAAGGCTACGACGGAGTGACGATCGACGATCTCGTCGCCGGGATGGGCGTGGGACGGCCGAGCCTGTATGCCGTCTTCGGGGACAAGCGGACGATATTCTTGCGCGTCCTTAAGGCGTATGCAGAACGGAAGGGCGCATCAGCCGCGAAGGCGCTGCTGTCGCCGCAGACGCTTCGCGACTCGCTCGCCGCCTTCCTGAAGCACGCCGTCGAAACTGCGACCGAGAAAGGCTCTGCTCGGGGATGTCTTCTCGTGTGCGTCGCGCCGCTTGTGAACGACGCTGAGGTCCGGCAGTTCCTTCAAAACGCGGCCGCCGGCGCCGCCGCGCTGGTGGAAGGTCGTTTCCGGGACGCAATCATCGCTGGAGAAATCCCGTCCGACTTTCCTGTGGCCATCCGCGCAAGCCAGCTCATTGATTTTGCTCGTGGCCTTACCATGCGTGCGCTGATAGGCACGCCGCGCAAGACGCTTCTCAGGGATGCCGAGGAAGCGGCCGACTTGGTGCTCCTGCCGCGCCTGAAGGCCATCGGCAAGCAGAAGCGATAACTTTCTCTCGCCACCGAAAGACTTTTTGAGAAGTATGATCCAAGTCAAAGCATGCGATGCTCGGTGCAAAGATTTACCTACCAGCAATTTAATCCTTAAACCAACTTTCTTGGGCTCCGCGGGGTCTTGGGCTCCGCGGGGTCAGGCCCGGTTTTCGGTTTTTGCGATGGACAGACGGGTCAAGCCGATTTCATCGCGGAGGCGGAGGAGCTGTCAAGAGGTTGCTGGTCGCGACGAATCAGGTTGCGGACGCTGTGGGGCGGGTCAAGCCAAACGCCTGGGAGAGTTCCGGTAGGGTTGCCGGCGTCAACTCTCGCTCATCCTGCCAGTTCCCTCGAGCCCAGAAAACCGAAAACCGGGCCTGACCCCGCGAAGCCTCTCTGACCCCGCGAAGCCTCTGAGGGCCTGACCCCGCGAAGCCTCTGACCCCGCGAAGCCTCCCGACATGGGTACATCCTTGCAAGTAAATCGTGTGAAATCCTAACGCCCCTTGAGGTTATCAACCTGATCGCTTTGCGGATAGACTCTAAGGTGGCGGAACCTGATTTCCTCATGCCCGCCTCAAACGGCATCAGAGGGACACCGAGCATGACCGACCGCGAAGGCTTCTGGGTCGAATTTGGCTGCGCACCGGGCATGAGTCCGGGGGAGACTGAAAATTATCTGCGTCAACTCGGTACGGCTTACCGGGAGCAAGGGAATTCGATTCTCGGGGATGCGTTTGTCGCCGATGCACGCACAAGGATATCCCCGCCATGCCCCGGCCCGAACGAGGCTCAAATCGAGTCATGGGAACGGGAGCGGGGGGTCAGACTCCCGAGCACCCTCCGAGAGGCTCTCCAAGTCCAAGACGGGGGCTATGTACGCGGGACCCGGTTGTTCATTTCGCGGTTGGCGGAGATGGCACGATTGAGTCAGCGCGAGTGGGATCATCTCTGGGAGAACGAGGAGAACCGGGCATACGGCGACCCGAACAAGCTCATCTGGATCGGGTCAGATGAAATCACCGGGGGGATTATGATCCTGGATGGTAATGTCGGCCCCGAGCCGAGGATCATCTGGCTGTGGCGTGACCTCGGAGACGAACTCCGGGATGAGGGCGATTGGACTTTCGATGACATGATCCTGAAACTGCGAGAGTGGGCGGGCCGCACCTAACCTCGCGATCCAGCGGACTCGGCGACAGGATCGAGGGGCGAAGGGCCACCCATTTTTGCCCGTCTAGGCCAAGGCTCCGCGGGGTCAGGCCCGTTAAGGCTCCGCGGGGTCAGGCCCGGTTTTCGGTTTTTGCGATGGACAGACGGGTCAAGCCGATTTCATCGCGGAGGCGGAGGAGCTGTCAAGAGGTTGCTGGTCGCGACGAATCAGGTTGCGGACGCTGTGGGGCGGGTCAAGCCAAACGCCTGGGAGAGTTCCGGTAGGGTTGCCGGCGTCAACTCTCGCTCATCCTGCCAGTTCCCTCGAGCCCAGAAAACCGAAAACCGGGCCTGACCCCGCGAAGCCCCGGGCCTGACCCCGCGAAGCCCGAGCCCTACCCGCCCAAAGAGGCGGCTGCGTCTTCTGCAGAATCTTGTATCCGCAAGGCCGTCAGTGAGCGCGGCTTCAACTCAAGCCTCGTGGGCCTTGCGGATGCAAAGGCGGAGGACGAAGCCGCTTCGCGGTGGGCCGACTGCGCCGGCCAACGGCTCCACGATGGGGGCTGGACGGTCAACCTGAGGCTGCCGAGTGGCTTGACCGCTGGCATGCCTTCCGCCAACAATCGCCCGCCACCGGGATCGTCGAGATCCGCACGTCGACCCCAGCGTCGCTCCGACGACCAAGGGCGGAGGTTCCGATACTAACGCCTCGGTCCAACTTCATAGTTGGGCAAGACCGCACTGTGCCGTAACTCCGCGTGCGGACCTGTTGAACTATGTTCAAGGCCCGGCCGACCGACGCAAGAGCCGCTACGCTTCTCTATTGGCGAACAAACAAACGCCACACCGAGTTCTCTCAGATTGAACCCCAGGCAAGCACATCAACCACGCTTGACGCCGGAGGCGTTCTTCTTCCAGTCTGTGATGATCTTGACCAGTTTCGTCGAGACATCGGCGAATGGGCCTCCCGGAGCCATCGCAGTCGTTGCCTCGGACTTGCGGCCTGCGATGGCCGAGTCCAACACGTCGGCCGCGGCGACGTGGAATCTCGCATGGAGCGTCTTCACATCCTTCCACTCGTTCATCATTCGATCGGCAAGCGGTAGCGAGTTCAGCCATTTGCCGAACTCGCATTGGTCATCGGGCCGGACTTTCTCGACGGTCCATTCGCTCGCTCCAGTCCTGATGGCTTCCCGGAGCCTGAATTTCCATTTGGCGTGAGCGGCGATTGCATGGTCAAGGGTCGCTGGATCGATCATGATGGGATCTACCTCGAATGCAGAGTGTCCCGGTAGCCACGGCGAGACGGACGCCATCCTGGAGCATACCGCGCCAATCCGCCCGTAGCACCACTCTCGAACCTCTGATGAACATGGTGAACTTTCGACTGGAAGACCTCGGCGTGGTTGTGCCGCTCCCTTGAATCAGGGTGGAATTCAGCGAGGATTCTCTTTTCTTCAACAGCCCCGGCTGCAAACGGCGCATGGAAGATTGGAACCGAATGGTGGCACTTGGCCGGAGTGACTTTCCATGCCTCTCGACCCGTGCGCGTGCAGACAGTTTTCCTGGAGGCTGCAAGCTACTATGACCTCGCGGAAGGCGCCGCAGTCCTGAATCGCGAATGTCTGGGCGATTCCGAGCTGCGGAAGCGAGTCGAGGCCCTCTTGAAGGTCCACGACCGATTCAACGATTTCGTCAATCAGCCGCTCGTCGGTCCAGGTGCCTGGGATATATGGTGTCACGCGGTGTCCGACATCGGGCGGTCGGGAACCATTTATTGACGGCATCCCAGAGGGTTCCGAGTATGCAGGCGAGCGATCACAATCTAACCTATCTTGCGTAGGAAGGAATTCGTTTTGGCCACTGAAACCGCACGTCGACCGGGAAATTCCCTGAAAAATCGTAGTGGAACGTCGCCAAAACCCGTGTAGTGAAAACATATTGCAACGAGCTCATCTTGATTTCAATGCCGCTTCCCGTCATGATGTGCAGACGGGGAGGCGCTCATGTTCCTTCGACGCTACCACCGCACCAAACAGGGAAAGACTCACACCTACTACGCCTTGGTCGAAAGCATTCGCACCGAATGCGGGCCACGGCAACGGGTCATCGCCCACCTGGGAGAACTCAACCACGACCAGGAGCGCCGCTGGCAACGCACCGTCGTGTTTCACAATCGACAGGGAGAAGATCGTCAGCTCCGGCTCTTCCCGGACGACGACCAAGTCGACTTGCCCGATGACCCCGACGTCGTTCGGATCAGCCTGAAATCCGTGGGGTGGGCCAATCCTCGTCGGTTCGGCGACCTCTGGTTGGGGCTCTGGCTCTGGCGATACCTCAAACTCGACGAGATTGTCGACCGCCGCATTCCCCAGGGCAAAGAGACAATTCGTCCAGCCGACATCGTGGCCATCGAAGTGATCAACCGCTTATGCGCACCCTGCACTGAGTTCGCCTTGGCGGAGCACTGGTATGCTTCGACTGGCCTAGAGGACCTTCTTGGTGTGCCCGATAGCGCCGTCACGAAGGACCGCTTGTATCGGACCTTGGATCGCCTTCTGGTGGCTCAAGAGTCGATTGAAGGCGATCTGAAGGAGCAACTCGGTACTCTGTTCCAGCTCGATTACGGACTGGTGCTCTACGACCTGACCAGCACCTACTTCGAGGGGCAGGCGGACGAGAACGAACTGGCGTCTCGGGGATATTCCCGCGATCACCGCAGCGACTGCAAACAGATTGTCGTGGCGTTGGTTGTGACCCGCGACGGTTTCCCTCTGGCACACCGCACGTTTGCCGGCAACACCCAAGACCTGAAGACCGTCCAGACCATTGTCACCGAGATCGAAACCAAGTTTGGCAAGTCACGGCGAATCTGGGTCATGGACCGTGGCATGATCAGCGACGAATCGCTGGAGTTTCTGGGGCAGGCGGGGCGTCGTTACCTGCTTGCCACTCGGCGGGGCGAGTTGGCCGAGTTCCAGGACAAACTGGGAAAAGACGGGTGGAAACGGCTGCCAAACAATCTCCAGGTGGAGGTCAAGGTCTTCAAACGGGAGAAAGTCCACTATCTCCTGGCACGGAGTCGGCCACGCCGGCGGAAAGAGCGGGCGATCCGCCGCCGTCAGCGTCGCGGCTTGGCACAGGCGTTGAAGAAGCTGCGTGAGCTGATCGACAAAGGAAAGCTCAAGAACCGCGACAAGATTCTCGAGCGAGTCGGGCGTTTGAAGGGCCGCTTCCCCAAGGCCCGCCCCTTCGTGAAGACGGACGTGACAACAACGAAACCGGCCAAACTCGAATGGTCATGGGATCGAGAAAAATATAAGCAATCCTTGGCTGCTGATGGAGCCTACCTCCTACGCAGCAATCAATCCGGCTGGAAGGCCCGCGAATTCTGGGAAACCTACATTCAACTGACCGTGGTCGAGCGGGCCTTTCGAGTGCTCAAGAGTGAGTTACTCTTGCGGCCGATCTGGCACCACTATAGCGGCCGGACCCGAGCCCACGTCCTGGTGTGCGTCCTGGCGTACGCTCTCTGGAAGACGCTCGACCATCTGGCCAGACGAGCAGGCCTGATGACCAAGATCCGCAAACCCGATCCTCGCAGGTCCCGATCGTCTCCCAAGCCGAGACGGATGACGCCGCAGGTTATCCTCCGCGAGCTCGCGGCGATCAAGATCGGCGACATCTTGATGAAGGCTCAAGATGGATTGCAGGGTGGTGTCAGGAGGAGGTCAAGCAAGGAGCCCAACAGTCTCTTGCCGTGCGCTTGGGCGTTGTGGACGAACTCGAAGAAACCAAGGTACAGCGGAAGGGTCTCCTGGGGGATTCCACGGTGGGGGCGGAGCCACGACCGCAACAGCGACCAGAACCCCTCCAGGGTGTTGACGTGAACTTCGCAGAACCCGTCGCCGTCGTCGTCACGCGCGTATTCCCCCTCCGCGTGGCAAACCGTCTCGTGCCCGTAGCCCCACTCATCGAGACGGCTGTAGATGTCATATTCGTCAGTGTAGATCAACGTTTCCTTCACGATGAACTGATCAATCAGGGGGCTGATGGTCACCTGCTTGACGTTCTCCAACATCCGGATCACCACCTCGCCGCCGCGCTGGAGCATCCCGAAGATTGGAGGCTTCTCCTTCTCGAGCGTCCCACGGCCGCGATCCCCTTTCAGACGTCGTCGGCGACCGATCCGCCCTTTTTTTTGACCGCCTCTGGATGCCCCTTATGTCCCGCTACGACATAGACTTCGTCGCATTCGACCTCGCCGGAAAGGGTGACCGTAGGCCGACGGTCGACAACCCCCTGGCGCAACTGCTGGATCATCGCCCGGGCGTCATCCTTGTTGATATCAAGCTCCTTGGCAATTTGCAGCCCGGAGAGGTTCAAGCCCATCAGGTAGAGGCACGCGACCCAGGTCTTCAGCGGCTGGTGGTGGCCGGCGAAGATCGTCCCGGTGAGGTCGTCGAACCGCTTGCCACAGCCACGGCACTCGTAACGCTGTCGGTCCGGTTGGGTGTCGTCCCGCCCGTTCTTGATCACCGAGGCCGAGGAGCAATGGGGGCAAACGATCCCGTCGGGCCACCGTAGCGATCGGACCGTCTCGTAACACCTGGCGTCGTCGAGGAGATCCTGAATGTTCACCATCAGCCCATGCCCCCGAATCCTTGGCGGCGGTGCGGAACAGGTCCGCGTTATGCTCCCTAACGGAGGGCGATTATACCAGTTCAGCGGTGCCGGAGGGACACCACCCTGCAA
This sequence comes from uncultured Planctomycetaceae bacterium, assembly GCA_963797295.1. Taxonomy (GTDB): domain Bacteria; phylum Planctomycetota; class Planctomycetia; order Isosphaerales; family Isosphaeraceae; genus Aquisphaera. The sequence goes on along the minus strand of CAWCPP010000038.1, from coordinate 52,214 downwards.
TCCATCTTGAGCAATCCTCGAAAAGTTTAATGTGGGCGCCGACCCAGAAATTGGGTGGGGAAGGCCGCTGTCGGTGGGGATAACGCCGGCGCTTGTCGTCGGAGAAGCGACAGGAACCACTGAGCCCACCGGGGTAATGACGATGGCATGCCTGCACACGGAGATCCAGCACAACACGGGAAGCCCCCACGGTGACGGCGTGTGACCGTCAACCGGAAGCCCGCGAGGGCCAGGCCGGGCCGTATCGGGGGTGGCGGACAGGCTCGTAGTAGCGAAGAAGCGGGGTAACTCCCGTGGAGCGAAGGGGCCTGAGTTCACAACCCAACGTCGACAAAGCTGAAGGCCGGGAGAGTGATGTGAGTCTAGTGCCCCGTCCAGACTAAATTTTCGGGTAGAGCCGCTTCAATTTAACCCTGGCTTTGTCGATCGTGAATTGCCAATCGACGGCTCGTTGCTTCTCGTTGACGCGGGTTGACCAGGCGGCGATTTCGGCTTGCAGCGTCGCGAGGTCGCCGATCCGTCGGTCCGACAGGCATTGGCTGGTCATGCAACTCAATTCGCATTCCGCCACGTTGAGCCAACTACCGTGCTTGGGAGTGTAAACGAAGTTGATCCGCCGCACGTAGTCGCGGGCCTTCTCGGGCGGAAACGCTTCGTAGAACGCCCCCTTGGTGTGCGTGTTCAAGTTGTCGCAGACCAACGTGATCCGCTCGACGCCGGCGTAGCGGGTGTCCAGCAACTGGGCGACTTCGTGAGCCCAATCGTCCTTGGTGCGGCGCGGCCGGGCCGTCGCTTGGCGGAAGCCGGAGAGCGGTTCGGCAAACATGAAGATGCTGGCCGTCCCCTTCCGTTCGTATTCGTAATCGACCCGCTCCGGATGCTCCTTGGTCGCCGGGATCGGCACGCGCGTCTCGCCGATTAGTTGCACCGGCTGCTCGTCCATGCACACGACCGGGCAGTCGGGATCGTAGGCTTTTTCGTAGGTCTCCAGCACCTCCTCCATGTTGGCGACGAACTCGCCGTCGGCGTCGGGAGGGATCACCCAGTACTCGATTTTCCGCTTGGTCATGCCGTTTTTTTTAGCGTCTGACGGACCGTCTCCGGGCTGATCGATTCCACGATCTCCAGTTCCACCAGTTGATCGGCCAGCAGCCGCAGCGTCCAATGGCCGAAGCCGGCGGGCGGCTTGCCCAACCGCATGGCGATCAATTTCGCCTCGGCAGCGCCGTCGAGCAACTTCGGCGTTGGCGTGCGTCGCCCGCTTCTTGCGAACCAACGCCCCCTCGAAGCCTTCGAGGACGAAGGCTTGCCGCACGTTCTCGACCGTCCGCGTCCGGCAACCGACCGCCTCGCTGATCTTGGCGTCACCCCAAGCCGGCCCGTCGGCGTCGGCCTTGAGCAAGATCGTCGCCCGCCGCAGTTTCTCCGACTTGCCCGTTTCCTTCTTGATGGTCGCTTCGCAAATCGCCCGTTCCTCGTCCGTGAGTCGCACGATATACTTCTTGTTCATGGGAACCTCCTTGTTAACAATGAGGTTCCCCAAAATCGACGCGCTTGGCAACCCGAAAATTCAGTCTGGACGGGGCACTAGTACCCCCAGAAAAGGTCGGCAAGCTGCAGACGGCGTTGCACACCAAGGCCAAGGAATCTCCCAACCAACGGTTCCACTCGTTGTACGACAAAGTGTACCGCGAAGATGTCTTGCGTCATGCCTACCACCGGTGCCGAGCCAACGGCGGAGCCCCGGGAGTAGACGGCCAGACCTTTGAGGACATCGAGACGCACGGACTGGACCGATGGCTGGAATTGCTCGCGGAAGAACTCCGGAGCCGAACTTATCGCCCCCAGGCGGTCCGTCGGGTTTATATCCCGAAGGCCGATGGCAAGCAACGACCTCTTGGTATCCCGATCCTTCTTTCATACTGCACCTCTTTGCAACGGCATTGGGGATTGACGGAACACGATCTTGCCCAAAAATGAGCCCTATTTCTCTGAAGAGGCCGATTGCCTGGACCATGTGCGACGGGTTGGCTTACGTAAGCTATCGACGATCTCCGGCGTGAGCTTGATCCACCAGGGAGCGTAAGGGGCGGACTGGATCCCGTCCAGTGTGCCCGAGTGGCACCAATCCGCGATTGTGGACACATTTACATTGAGCATTTCCGCTGCGGTCTTCGCGGAACATCGTCCATCGGCCCGGTAATCCCCGTCGCACGCCGACGGTGCCTCGGGACAACAACTTTTGATTGAATAACTATATCTTAGTTGGGCAACGGTTTTCTGAGTGAATCGACTTCCGGTGCCTGACCGGAAACCCTGCTGGTCCAGTAAGGCGGCGATCTGGCGATCGGTATGCTCCAGCACCAGAACTTTGACTCGAGCAACGATCGCCGGATCAGTTCGGCGCACCTCGTAAGAACGCTTGGGGCGAGGTACCTCGAGCTCTGTGCAAGCCTCAGTCTGCCACCGGATGGCTACCTGGATGATCGTCTCTCCTCGGGTGAGAGTCACATCCTTGATCAAATATACCAGCAATTGTTTTCTAGCGGTCTGAGGCGTTGTCGGAGCATGCCAGACCTTCGAGAGATCTTGAGCCAGCGCCAAGACTCGACGTCGCTCCTCTGGATCGACCAACCGGCTCGCTAATTGAGGGCGGAGCGTTTCGTCGCGTTCCATACGCTCAATCTCCGCCAATTTCTCGTTCCACTCTCGCTCCAGAGTGCGAGCCACCAACCGGTTCTCCGGCTCCACGGCCACGAACCGGCGACGGGCCAACTCGGCCTCGTAACGGGCGCGTTCCAGAGTCAGTTGCCATTGGCGATCGAGCTGACGGGCCCTGGGCCGCGACCTGATCGAAGGCGGCCATCGAGACCTCGAGCTGCGCCGGTTGCATGGCTTCCAGAAGGGCACGCGCGACCGCTGCGTCAATCTCATCACCACGGATCGACTGGCAGGTCTTGCCCCCGAAACGAGTGTGATCCGAATTGCACTCATATGATGGAACATAAGCGTTATTGATGTAACGGACGGACATCCGCCGCCCGCATCGTCCACACCGAACGATCCCCTGGAGCAAGGCGAGTCCTTCTCGCGGGGCCCCGCGGCGATCCTGGTCGGGCAATGTCCGGTTGTCATCAAGCCGCCGCTGGTTCCGCTGGAACTGGTCCCAGGTGATGTAACCGGGATGATGCCCGGGGATGAGGAACGGCCAGTCCTCGGGCCTGACCTGGCGATGTTCGGCCCTTGATCCTCGGTTCTTCACCGGGCAAGCACAGAAGGCGAGTCTTGGTGCGGCCATACACATAGGCGCCCGCGTATTCGGGATTGTGCAGGATGCCAAGGACACGGGCATGGCTCAGCGGTCTCCAAATCACTTGACCATGTCGGCTGCCACCCCAGAACCGTGTGGGGCATTGAAGGTGATGGTCCGCGAAGTGTTTGACGACGGCCAAGGCTGAAGGCGACTGATCGAACAGGTCGAAGATCAGCCGGACTGCCTGCTGGACCTGTTCGTCGGGATCGAAGACGATCCGGCGCTCGAAGATCGTAGACCAGCCCCGTGGGCAGCCGGAACCGGAGTTGGCCATCGGATGCCTTCTTCAGTTTGCCGCCCAGAAGCCGCGAACGAATCAAGTGTAGTTCGGCCTCGCTCATGGTTCCCAGGAATCCCAGGAGAAGACGGTCAGAGTATTGAGTGGGGTCGTAGACTCCGTCTTCGTCGATGACCAAGGTACTGGTCAGGGCACAGATCTCGATGAGACGATACCAATCACTGCAAGATCGTGCCAGGCGGGAGGCTTCCAGGCTCAAGACGGCCCCGGTCCGGCCCAGGCCGACCTGGGCGACAAGGTGCTGAAACCCGTCGCGACCAGTCGTCGACGCTCCCGAGTGCCCCTGATCCTGATCGATAACCTGGATCCGCTCTGGGGGCCATCCCAGGTCACGCGCGCGGCCGGCCAGATCATATTGGCGGGCGGTGCTGGCTGTGTTTTCGCGCACCTGAATCATGGTGGATTGGCGGACGTAGACCTGGGCCAGCCGGTCGAGATGATCCGGCCGGATCTTCGGGGCAAAGGACTGCCTCATCATCGGGAGACCTCCTTGGGGTTGGGATCGACTCTTCGGTCACGAGATTGGACGCGAGGTGCGCCAGGAACTGAATGACATGGGCCTGGCATTCGGCGGTGAGACCGGACCAGACCTGGGTGGGTGAGACGGAATTGCCATTTTGCGTAATCCGTACGCTCATAGAAGCATCTCCTTAATCCAGGTGCCCGTCGTGCGGGGCTGGTGAGGTGATGCTACCGCGGTTCGGACTGCTTCGTCTGGACGCGATCGCCGCTGGTTGAGGCGGCGTGCTCTGCTTGAGCCAGACGATCGAGCAGTTGGATGACCCGACGCAAACCGTCGAGGTCGAGCAAATGCTCCGCTGTCACTGTGGGCGGAATCTCAGGAGATGAATCGTAGTCGGTGCTGCTCAGGGCGATGGCGGTGTGACGCCCGTCAGGGAGCACGACGATTAGGTCAGGATCGTTCCCTCGGCGAATTTGGACGATCTCGACCCGCTGGCCCCGAAGGGGATGATGCGGATGGGTGATGGTGACAAATCCCGAAGGCGGTCGGGATGAGGGGGTAGTGCGCTGTGGGTATTCCGACGATCCGGGATCGCGTGGTGCAAATGGCGGCGGTCTTGCTTCTGGAACCCATTCTCGAAGCCGACCTGGCGCCTGAGCAGTACGCTTACCGGCCCGACCGAAGCGCCCTGGACGCGGTCCAACGCGTGCAGGATCTGCTGAGGAGCGGGTATACCGAAGTGGTCGACGCGGATTTGAGCGGATACTTTGACAGCATACCCCACGCCGAGTTGATGAAATCGGTATCCCGGCGGGTCAGTGACGGGTCATTCCTGGCGCTGATCAAGATGTGGCTAGAGATGCCGGTGGAAGAGACTGACGAGAAGGGGAATCGCAGCCGAACGACCCGCAACAAAGACGAGGGGAAAGGGACTCCACAAGGGGCTCCGATCTCACCATTGCTCGCGAATCTGTACATGAGAAGATTCGTGCTGGGCTGGAAGGGTCAGAAAGCGACGCGGAACCTGCCCGCTCGGATTGTGAACTACGCCGATGACTTCGTGATCTGCTGTCGCAGTCGCGCCGATGAGGCGATGACCCAGATGCGGAGCATGATGGAACGGCTGAAACTGACAGTCAATGAGCGGAAGACGCGTTTATGTCGCCTTCCTGAAGAGACGTTCGACTTTCTGGGTTACACGTTCGGGCGAAACTACTCGCCGAGGACGGGTGGGGCTTACCTTGGGCCCAAGCCGTCCGGGAAGAAGGTCTCGGCGTTGTGCGCGGAGATCAGCGAGCTGACGACTCGAGCAAGTACGGGATTGAGCGCGGCGGAACAAGTGAATCGGCTGAACAGGAAACTGCGAGGCTGGTCCAACTACTTCCGTCTGGGGACGCTCTCGCGATCGTATCGCAAGATCGACTTCCACGTGCAAACCCGTCTACGCCGTTGGCTTTGCGCAAGACCGGGCGTCAAGGAAGCGGGACGGGCATCTACCCGAACCAGCTCCTCTACGGCCAGTTGGGCTTGATCCAACTCGTCGGCTCCCGGCGCAGTGATTCCACGCAGAAGGGGGCGGTGTGAGCGTTGAGTCCGAGAGCCGGATGCCTTAATAGGGCACGTCCGGTTCGATGAGCGGGATGTGGAAACGGGGCATGGTTGAGATGATGTGACACCCGCAGACGAAAGAGCGGGACAACAGGGAACACTAACATCGACCTAAACCACCGCGCCACATCTCGACTCTACCCGACCACGACTTCGATCCTGGCGAGGGTGAGGTTCTCAACCATTCTCTCCTCCGATGGCAATTGAGTTGAGTCCGCCCGACAAGGAACCGGCGCTGGCCGGGCCGATGTTCCGCTTGATCGAGGTGCTCGGCGCAGGCTATAAATCCAATAGGCCCGGGCAGTGATTGTCACTTTCAGAATATCCCTGTGCGGCCCTGGTCAACGGAGTGACACGATGCCCCGCCGAAAGACGCGCCGACCCTGGATCGATTACCTGGTCTACCTCGTGGTCCGGCTGGTCGTGGCGTTCGCCCAGACGCTCACCCTCGCGCAGTCTTATGCCCTGGCTCGGTTCCTGGCATGGCTGATGTACACCGTGGACGTCCGGCATCGCATGGTGGGCATCGAGAATCTGAAGATGGCTTACGGGGATCAATTCGATGATGACCAGCGCGGCCGCATGGTGCGAGCGGTCTATCTTCACTTCTGCATGATGATCATGGAGCTGTTGCACATCCCGCGTAAGGTTCACCTGACCAACTGGCGGAACTACGTCGAACTTGTGGGGCATGCGCCGACTCTCGACCGGCTGATTTCCGGCGAGCCGGTGATCATGCTTACAGGTCACTACGGCAACTGGGAGTTGGCCGGGTATCTCTTCGGACTGTTCGGTTATCCGACGTACTCGGTGGCACGGACTTTGGATAATCCCCACCTCGACCGTTTCCTCCGCACATTCCGGGAGCGGACGGGTCAAAAGCTCATTCCCAAGTCGGGGGGTTACGACCAGATCCTGGAGGTCCTTCAGTCAGGCCGGGCGCTGTCGATGCTGGCCGACCAGGACGCCGGACATCGGGGCCTCTTTGTCGACTTCTTCGGCCGGCAGGCCTCGACCCACAAGGCCATCGCGCTCCTGGCCATCGAGCACCAAGCGCCCGTCGTGGTCGGTGTGGCGCGGCGCATCGGTCCCGGTTTTCGCTATGAGATCCGCTGCGCCGAGGTCATCCAGCCTGAGGAGTTTACCGGCTCAGCCGACGATGCGCGGCTGCTGACCCAGCGTTACACGAGTGCCCTCGAAGATCTCATCAGACGCGATCCCACTCAGTATCTCTGGCTCCATCGGCGCTGGAAGCATCAGCCGCAACGGCGGAAGGAAAAGGTTCTCACTAGTAACTAGATACATTCCTTGCTGCTTGCGTCAATCGCCACTATTGCACAAACATCTTCTCCACCGGCACGATCTTGACGGTGACGCCCTTGAGAGGAAACACTTCGATCTGCTTGTCCTGGGCGAAAATCTCTTCGGGTGTCCCCTGAGTATCATAAGTCATTGATGACGGCTTGCCCGAGGTCAAGAGCTCGCGCAGCTCTTCGGCATTCTGGGCCACGATCGCGATCTTCAGGCCGGCGGTTTTCAGGTGCTTCCGGACCGCCGTGTTGACCTGTTGGACAGTCAGCTTGGGCAGCCGCTCGGCCAGCTCCGTGACCAGGTCGCTGCGGCCGTAGAACTGGCCGTCGATGGCATAGCCCAAACGGCGGGAGAGGGTCTGAACCCAGAGCTTGCTGTAATTGAGCAGAAATGCGCGCGTGGCCTCGAAATCGGCCGGTGCCATGCCGTCGCTCACAAGCCGGTCCAGCTCCCAGAGCGCGGCTCGGAGCGCGAAAACGGCCTTGTCCTTGGGCACGGGCCGCACCCAGATGGAAAAGTACTGCTGTCTCCTCGGGTTATTGGCGATCTCAAATGTGCTCATGCCTTCCTGGATAAAGTCCTCGATGTACGAGTAATCGCCGTAATTGAGCCCGCGCTTGCCGCGCAGGTCCTGCATCAGCTTGCCGTTGAACGTACGGTGCTCGCCCAGGTACGAGTTGGCGACGGCCAGCGCGTAAAAGTCGTCGTCGCGCCGGGTCACATCGATCGGGAAGCCGAGCGAGATGGCCGTCGCCTCGGCCGGCTTGGCGACGATCGTCACGTCGAGGCCCGTGGGAACTTCCGGAGCCGTGAGTGACGGCAATGGCTGCGACTGGCGGGGCAGGGGAGCCAGGCCGGCCTCGACCCGTGCGGCGGCAGCCGGTTCGAATCCGCCGGCCATGCCCAGGGTCAAAGCTTCACGCGTGTAATGACGTTTGTGAAACGCCTTGACGTCGTCCAGCGTGATGGCCTTGAGTCCCAGTTCGGTCCCGTGGTCCGGGTGGCCATAAGGATGATTCTTGTAAAGGTCGCACTGCAAGGTCCACTTGCCCAGCTCTTCATCGTTGTTGCCACGTAGGGTCTTGGTGACGTAGTCAAGAGCCTCGTTGCGCAGCCGTTCGAAGTCTTCGGGAGCAAACCGGGGAGCACTCAGCAGATCGGTCGCCAGGGGAATGTAGGCATTGAGATTGTCGCGATGCACGGTGCCCTGAAAGACGGTAACTTCCTTGTGGCAAGCGCCGTCAACGGTCGCAGCCATGGGGTAGAACTTCTCAAGAAGCTGTTCATACGAGAGTGTGGCCGTGCCCCCCTCGGCGATCAGGGCGGCGGTCAGCGCGGCCAGGCCTTCCTTGCCGGCGGGGTCATCCTGCGAGCCGACCCGGAAGACGAATCGGAACGAGACCAGGGGGTTGGTCGACGACGGGATCAAGATCGCGTCCCGGCCCGCGACCCTGCTCTGTGCAGGCTCGGCCGAGAACCCCGAGGCTCCGGCGACGAGAAGCAGCCAGGCAAGAGAAGAAGCCATGAGTGTACGGTGATTTCCATTCATTTCGGCTTCTCCGTCTCGAGGATGATCGCAGTCTCGTTGGTCGGGGTGAAATACCTCGCAGCCACGCGCTGGAGGTCGGAGGGTGTCAGCCGCTCGAAGGCGGCGAACAGGTCGTTCATGGAGTCAGGCCGGCCCGTGATCGCGATCGATTCACCAACGGCCCGCGCGACCGCGTCGGCACTGCGTAGTGATGCCGCGAAGGCGTACTTGAGGTGCGACCGGACAGCGTCCAGTCGTGCCCCATCGATGGGAGTTCGGCCCGCCTCCGCCAAGGCGTCCGCGATTCGTTGACGCACCGCCGGCAAATCGGCCGAGGACCGGACGCGCACGAGGATCGTGAACAACCCGGGATCCCGGTGGGTGGAAGATTCGGCCATCAGCGTCACCAGCTTCTGCTCCTTGAGCACCAGCTCACGGTAGAGCGGGCTGGTCTCGCCGAAGACGGCCTGCTCGAGAGCGTTGAGGGCGGCGATGTCGGGATTCGCGGGGTCCGTCGCGGGCATGTGATAAGCAAGGTAGAGCGTGGGAAGAGTGGGAAGCGGCCAGCTCAAGCGGGCACTCCGAGGTTCGGTCTGCGCCGGCTCGGCGGGAATATCCACACTCGCCTTGCCGCGAGCCCATGAGCCGTAGTGGTCCTTGACGAGTGAGACAAGCTCGGCCTGCTTCACATCGCCGGTCACCAGGATGGTGCAGTTCTCGGGCCGGTACCAGCGGTCGAAGAAGGTCTTGCTGTACGCATACTGGTTGGGCATGTCCTTGATGTCTTCCAGAAACCCGATCGTCGTATGCTTGTACGTATGCCTTGTGAAAGCCGTGTTCTGCATCGCCTCTTCGAGCTTGAGGAACGGCGAGGACGCGCTCTTGTTGTACTCGCCGAGCACGGCGCGGGCCTCTTTCTGGAACGACGGTTCGTCGTACTTGAGGTTCTGGAACCGGTCCGACTCGAGCGCGACGGCCGTGCCCAGGGCCGAGGCGGGTATCGTCATGTGATAGCACGTCCAGTCATCGGTCGTGAATGCGTTCGAATCAGCGCCCAGCGACTTGAGTACGTCGTTGTACTTCTCCTGAGGATACTTGTCGGTGCCGCGGAACATCATGTGTTCGAAAGAAATGGGCGAAGCCCGAGAGCCCCTTCTCCACTTCGTTCCGCGATCCGGTGCGGACGACCGTGTAATAGGCGATGATCCCCGGCGAGTCAAACGGGATCGACATCACCGCCAGGCCGTTGTCGAGGGTGGTCTGGTGGATGGGATACGGGAAGATCGGCCGTCGCTCCGTCTGACCTGGTGCGGCCGCGGCCGCGGCCGACTGGATGACGAGAACAAGCGCCGCCGCAAAACGTGGGCATCGAGACATCGTAAGGGTGAACTCCTTCAGGATTGGTCGAGAGGATGCATCAGCGCGAAGCGAACTCGCGCTTCGGTCCGTCGCTACCGATTTGAACCTCGAATTTCGAACCGTCGCCAGGTACCAAGACATGAATGAACTGGCCACCGGCCGGATCGGCGTTGGCGATCAGGCCAGGCTCGGTGTTGTCCTCGGGTCCGGATTCCGCATTGCGATGAAGCTGATAAGCCGCCTTGATGGAAGGGATCGTCCGCAGCAGCTTGACGGTCGCCGGCGAGCCGCCCTTGTGGGGCCCGTTATTCATGATGGCCACCGTCGGCTGGATTGACCGCACCAGGACCGGGTTGTTCGAGATATCCAGGCCATGATGCGTCACCTGGTAGAGGTCGATAGGGCCCAGGGTGTTCTGAGGGCACACCAGCGCCCGTTCGATGTTCCAGGTCAGGTCGCCGCAATCCAGAAAGTCGAACCCGCCGAACGTGAACCGGATGGCAAGGCTGCGGGCATTATCGGATCGGTCCACCGGCAGGTCGGGCGGAGCGTCAGAGCATTCGGGATTGAGAGACGTTCCGATTCCGGAGGAATTGTGCACCACCTTGCCCCCCGCGGCCAAAACGAGGCTCTTCAGACTGCCTCGAAATGGAATGGAATCTCCCGGCTTGAGTGCAGTCCGCTTGCCTTTTGACGCCTCACGGTAGGCGATTCCGAGCGGATCGCCGGCCTTGGGACCGTCCGGGAAGTCAAGATCGGGATTGTTGTCCTCCGGCAGCCCTCGATCCCAAAAGTGCCTGATCTCGACGGCCTTTGCCAGTCCGCCGACGCCTCCAAAGTGGTCCATGTGCCAGTGCGTGATGACCAGATGGTCAAGATGATCGCAACCGGCCAGGTCCTTGAGGACGTGAACCACGCGCTTCGGGTCGCGATCATTGAAGCCCGGCCAGCCCGAGTCGATCAGCATCGACTCTTTCTCGGGTGTCACGATCAATGTCGCGGCGCCCCCCATGACGTCGATGAAGTAAAGATTCAGCGGCCGCGCCGCGGGTTCCTCACCGAATGCCGTAGTTGTAAGCAAAAGGAAACCGGCAAACCCAGCACAGACCCACCGAAACGAATGAACCATCGATGTTTGCTCCCTGATCTCCGGCACGTGAACGGCCGTGAGCAGCCAGACGACTCAACGGCCCCCAAAACGGCAAGCGGATTCGTGCCGATCGTCGCCAATCGCGACGCGTGAAGCAAGAGGCCACAGCCTCTCCGGAGCACCTCAGGAAGGCGCACGCGGTCGGCCGTCACGATCGAACCGGCGAGCGGATTCTTGATATCCCGATCCCAAAGTCCCATGGCGCTGGCTGCCGATCAAGACATGAAAGGGCTCCTTACAGCGCTTAGAGCACACACACATTCTGTGGATTCCATGAAGCTATTACGTTGAAAAAAAGAAACATGTGTGACACCCCGCGTCTGTCCCGCTGCTGTTCGAGAGAGTGGCGGCAGGTCATTTTGTTCCTCGTAAGTTCTCTCGATACGACTCTTTAAGGGAGAACATCGAAGAAATCTTGGAATCCAACAGATCTCACGATTCGTAATGATCTTTTAGAGTTGATGTTGCAGGCCAAGGACATTCGGGCTACGGATAAATGGCAGATTCGCAAGGAGGTGTCGTGGCTTGCGATCAAATTCGGTTCCTCTTGTAACGAGGAACCGAGGCGACGGCTGGATGTCGACGGGCGATGTCGCCCGATCGCAGTTGCCCACTGCGATGGCGTCCAGACACGAGCAGGTCGTGTTCATCGCACGCACGGAGTGTGCCACGTTATGATCGATGTAACGATCCTGGCAGTGACGGAAAACCCGAATTGGCTGGAGTTCTTCTGGACCGAACTGCGTTCCATCCAGGGATCCCGGCTCGTCGTGACTGGCTCGGTGGAAGAAGCTTGCGAGCTTCTTGACTGCACAGATGCACGTCTGATTGTAGTCGACTGGCAGGACTGCACCCTTTCCAGCGAGCAGATCGATAATCTCTTCTGGGCCAATTCAGTACTTGCCCATCCCGCGAAGGTTCTGGTCGTGGAAGAGAATTATCGAAGCGAACATGCCCTGTCGTTCTTTCAGTTGGGCGTCGACGAATACATCGGCGTCTCCGAGCACTCGGGCCAGTTGCGGACCATCCTTGACGGGTTGCTGGAACCGACGACACCGCATCTCAGCCGTGGTGAAGCCGCGGTGGTTTCTCAGACACCCAGGCCGGTGCACGACACAATGGCCCAGCCAGCGCGCTGGGCCGCGGCGTCTTCGGCCTGAGCCGAGCTTTTCAACTGCTTGACTCTGTCTTTATAACGCATTTCATGGCGAAGCCGGGGATGGTGAGACCGCGGTCCGGTTCGGGATGCGCGCGGAGTCGTGGCCGGCCGGTCCAGTCCCAGGGGCGCGGTTCCGGCCCGGACCTCTTCGAGTCTGCGCAGATACTTCGCATAGAGCTGGGTGTGCCGGCTCTCCGGAGTGACGTGTTTGCCGTCGATGAAGAGCGCCAGCACGGGAGTGGTGGGCTGGAGGATGTGGCCGGCCGTGACCACCAGGTTGGCTTGTTTCCCTGTGTCCAGCGAACCGACGCGATCAGCGACGCCTAGAATCTGCGCCGGCGTGAGCGTCACTGCCTTGAGCGCCTCGTCCTCGCAGAGGCCGAAGGCGACGGCGGTCGCCGCTTCATAGGGCAGATTCCTGCCGTTGGTGGCACCGGCCGATCCTCCCCGCTTGGAGCTGATGGCGAAGGTGACGCCGGCGGCTTGCAGCCGCGCCGGGTTGGAATAGTCGGCATCGTAGGGGTCATTCTCGTGGGGCGGCACGTTCAACGTTCCTCCCACAAGCACAGGCACTCCGGCCTCCTTCAGGGCGCCGGCAACCTTCCATGCTTCACTTCCACCCGAAATCACCGCCTTGAGCTTCAGTTCCTTGGCCAGAGCCAGGGCGTCAAGAATCTCGGTGCGATGGTTCGCCAGGAAGACCACCGGCTTCTGGCCTTTCGCATAGGGAACCAGGGCGCTCAAACGAGGATCGAAGGGCGGGCCGGCCACTCCCTTGGAGCGGGCCTGGGCCACAACCTCGCCGTACCGCGCGGCCCTCTGAAAATGCTCACGGATTGAGGCGATCTGCTCTCTGCGTCGAGCCTGCGGGTCAGCGCCCCGCCGGCTCCGCCTTGCCCTGGACCGGGCCCCCTGCGCGGGGCATCGGGCGAGCGGGAAATGTACGTGGGAATCGTCACATCGAGCGCCGCGGGATCAGCGACGACCAGTTCCCGGGGCACCCAGCCGCGGAGGTTGATCACGCAGCCCTGGCCCGAAATCAGTCCGCCGGTGGGCTGCACATAGGTGGTCAAAACGCCATTGGCCCGGGTCACGGGAATGTGTTCCGAATCGGCGCGAAGCGCCGTGCTGGCTCGCAGCTCGGGCTCGAACCGGCTGGCGTCGGCGAAGTCCTGGGTCACGGGCAAGCTATCGATCTCGGAAAGGCCGATGTTCGAGCCGGCGTCCACCAGACCGGGCCAGATGTCCAGCTCGCCTAGCTCGACGGTCTGGGCGTCGGGCGGAACGTGCGTGCCGGCCGGTCCGACCGCGGCAATTTTGCCGTCGGACACGATCAAGGTCCCGTTGGCGATCGGCGGGCCCGACACCGGATGGAGCGTGGCACCCACCAGCGCGAAGACACCCTTGGGCTGGGCCGTGAAATCGACCACGTGGTTCCGGGCGGCTTCGCTCGCCTGGGGCATCGCCACGTGATCTCCGGGGCGCGCCTGGAGCTTGCCGTCAGGCTCGTGCCGCTGGAAGTAGACCTCGCCATCGATCAGGGCCAGCTCGCACCGCGAGAAGGCGTCGAACGGGTGTGCATTGAAGAGCACAACATCGGCGTCTTTTCCGGGGTCGATCGTGCCCAAACAACGTTCCAGCCCGAGCTCACGAGCCGGGTTGAGCGTGATCATCGCCAGCGCCTGGGCCTCGCTGACCCCGCCGTATTTCACCATCTTGGCGGCTTCGAGGTTGAGATGCCGGTTCAGCTCCTCGCTGTCGCTCTTGATGCAAACATTGGCCCCGGCCTTGGTGAGCAGGGCGGCATTGAACGGAATGGCATCGTAGGCCTCGACCTTGTAGGCCCACCAGTCCGAGAACGTCGACGCGCTGGCGCCGTGGTCGGCGATCTCGGCGGCGACCTTGTAGCCCTCGAGGACGTGCTGCAGCGACTGGACCTTGATGCCGTACTGTTCGGCCGTTCGCAAGAGCATCAGGATCTCGTCACTCCGGTAGCAGTGGCTATGAATCTTGATCGTTCCCTCGACAATCTTGCCCAGGGCCTCGAGCCGCAGATCCCTGCGCGGGGGCGGACCGGCCTTGGCCGGGTTCTTGATCCGGGACTGCTCGTAGCTCTTCCATTCGGCAACATACGCCTTGCCCTCCTCGAACGCCCGCTCGATCACCGACTCGACGCCCATCCGCGAATTGGGAAACCGGCCTTGCGACCGCGTCACATTCTCGCCCAGGGCGAACTTCACCCCCTGGGGCGCGTCGCGGAGGATCAGATCGCGCCCCGGCTTGCCGTAGCGCAGCTTGACCACAGCGTCCTGGCCGCCGATCGTATTGGCCGATCCGTGCAGCAGCCGGGCGGTCGTCGTCCCGCCGGCCAGGGCCCGATAAATCGAGACGTCATCACCGGTGACCACATCCTTGACGCGCACCTCGGGCACGATCGACAGCGTGGCCTCATTGACACCCCCCTGGATTGCGATATGGGAATGGGTGTCAATGATCCCCGGCATGGCGACCAGTCCCGCGGCCTCGATCACCGCGATTCCCGGTCTTCCCTTCACTTCCCTCCCCACGGCCGCGATCTTGCCATGCTCGATCAATATCGACCCGTGCGCGATCGTGCCGTGGGACACGGTGAGAATCGTCGCATCCTTGATGAGCACGTTGCCGCCGGTCTTGAGCTTGGGTCGCCGATCGGCGTCAAACTCGGTGGCCACATCCACGAACGGTTTGGGTGGAGTTTTCACCTCGGGTGCGGCCGGCTTGGCAGCAGGCGAGGCGGCCGGTGCATGGGCCCCGCCCGTTGGTTCGGCCTTCGGCTTTTCGCCGACAGCGGGTGCAGCCGTCTTGGGCTTGGCATCCGCGGGCGGCTGCGCCGGTTTGGACTTTGTGTCTGCCGGCGAAGCCTCCTTGGGTTTGGCCTGCGCGAGTTCCTGAGCGCCCTTGGGTGGACGGGGGCTATCCTTTTTCGCGTCGGGCGCGGGAGCGGCCGTCCCGGGCTTGGCGGCATCGGGACGGGTTTCGGCCGGGGGCGAAGCGGGCCGCTGTCCGCCGGGACGTGCCGTGCGATCGGGTCGCGACTCGGCGGGCGAGCTGCCGACTCGCTCCGGCGCGCCCGGTCGCGCGCCGCCTCCTCGGCGCATGCCTCCGGGCCGGCCTTCCGCGGCTGCCGGGTCGGCGGCCTTGACCTCGAACTTGAGCCCGTCCACCAGCACGAACCGGGCCTTCGCCTGCTCATCCTGGAAGGGCGCGGAGAAGGCCACGACCTGGCCGAGCTTGCCCACCTCGAGCGTGCCGAGCTTGCGGTCGAGACCCGCGACGGCGGCCGCCTGGGTTGTCAGCCCCGCCAGGGCCTGGTCGGGTGTCAGCCCGTGCGCGATCAACGCGCGAAGCTGAGCTGGGAAGCTGTCCAGCCGCTCGAGTCCCTCGGTCGCGAAGGCAAACCGGATCCCCGCTTTCGCCAGCGCGGCCGCCGTGGCCACCTGCTCCTTCCACCGCTCGTGGCGGTGGACCAGCAATTTGAGAGGATCTTCCTGCTCGGCCGGCGGCCGCTTGCGGTACTCGTCCTCGGTCGGGACCTTGGGCTCTTCGGGAAAGCTCAAAGGCAAGATCACCGTGACGTGTTCCGCTTTCAGCCGGTCGATCACCCTGGACGCCTCGCGGCCTCCCACGATGACGGCGGATGTCCCGAACTCGGCGGCCAGGTCGAGCGCCCGGTGGATCTCGTCGCGGGTATCGGCCTGCCACCAGACCGGCAGCTTCCGGCCTCGGGACTGCCAGAGCGTTCGCAAGGCCGGGTCATAGGGCGTTCGGACCGAGTTGCCGCCCTGGTCGAGATCGGCGAGCTTCTGGTAGTACTCGGCGTCGAGCATTGCCTGGCGGAGGTGCGCCACCACGCCCATGAGCGCCCGGGGATAGGGGTTCTCGGTCCCCCCCTGATCGGCGGCAAACCTGCGGCGGCCCACGCCGGGTCCTGGGCCAGGTCCCGGCTGGCCGGGCGTTTCGGTACGGCCCGGAGCGGCCGCGGCGGCGGGCTCGCTTGGCTGCGCGAGGTGAACGTGCAGCGCGATGGGAGCTTTCACGACGGCCTCGCGGCGCGGCAGACCGCTCAGGCTGACCAGGGCGCTCTGCCCGGTGGCGATGGCGCCGGCGGGTGCCGAAAGGAAGCTTGTGAAACCGAGGCGGCGATAGGGCTCGGCGAGCGCCTCGGTCATCTCGATCGCCCCGGCCGCCTCGAACTCGGGCGTCAGCCCCCGGCGATTATCGGGCGGGGTCGAGGCCAACGGTGATTCGGCGAGGTCCACGAGCCGGCCCCGTCCGGTCGTCGACCGCTCCACGCCCGCCCGTTGCCCGACGGTCGTGTACAGGTCGATGAAGCCGGGATAGACCGTGAGGCCTTTACCCTCGATCACCTCGGCGTCGAACGGCACAACGACATCCTTCGCCGGCCCGACGGCCTCGATGACGCCGCCTCTCACGACGATCGTTCCCGGTTCATGAACCTTGCCCGGCGCCGCGATGATCTTCGCGTCCTTGATTGCGTACACCACCGGATACCCATTCCGCGGCCGTGCGGGGTCATCATCGCCCCGGGCGGCATCCCGACCCGGTAGTGCCATGCCGAGCCAGCTCACGGCCAGGGTGAGCAGAAGCGCGACCAGAACGGTTGCAGTCCGATTGGTTCGTGGCCGCCAGGCCGGATTCGCGGGATGTCTCATGGTGCAATCACTCCGGATCGTGTTCATGCGTGGAGTTCCGGAATGGGCAATCCGGCTCCGTTCGAGGGGCAAACGTGAATCAGGCGGGAGAGGTTGCGTCCCGGCAGGCCCGCCAGGCCAAGCCGAGTTTCACCCCAAGATTGAAATCGACGCCGTCCGCCCCATCAAGCCCCGACCAGACTCACACTGACGGAAAGGCGTTTTTTTCGTACCCACCGGACCGAGTTTCTGGTGCAGTAAACGAACCGAGGCGTGTCGCGTCGGCAATGAAACCCTGGTCCCCTCGCCCACAAGCCGGAATCTGAGATCAGCCGCAACCTTGCTCTTTGAATTGCAAAGTCACTCCTTCTCAAACCCCTGGTTCATGAACTTCTGCGTCCGGCAATTCTCGGTCACGGTGCGCACGATGTGATCCGATGCGCCGGAAGGGATCTGGGCTTCGATCTCGAGGGTGACTGCCACGCTTGCTCCGACGAGTCCGGTAAGATGCGCGATCACCTCTTCGGCGACGCGGCTGGCATCGCGGCCCACGCGGGTCGCATCGAGCGTGACCGTGCCGTGGAACCGCTTGGGAGGATTCTCGACCCGTTTGGTTACGCCTCCGTCGTTTGTTTGTTGTGTCGTGGTCGTAACGACTCCCTCTTCAGTACTATGCGTGTCCCTTTCCTTGTCCGTCGTCGTCTTTCCTCGATCGGCGTCGAGCCGCGCGCGAGCAACGTCGCCCTTCACGACAAGGCCGAAGGAGCTGGCATCCATCAAGGCGACGAGCTGGCCCCCGCGCAATCCCCGGTACTGGCCCGTGGTCTCGTCAAAGCCGTCGGCAAAGGCGAAGGTCTCTTCCTGCCAGGTCAACAGTGAGAAACCGTCGCGAATGGCTCCAACCAGAACCGAGGAATCCTTGAGCCTGGGCAGGTAGGGATAGCGGGCAAAGTCTTCGGCGAGCTGCTTGACGGCGACGTGATTGCCTCGCCAGAGCGGTACCCGGTCAAGCTCCATCCGCAGCAACGTTCCAGCGAAGCCGGTGAGCAGGAGCTCGTCGTTACGCAACTTCTTGCATACCCGCACGGCCAGCGCGTCGTGACCTGACGCAAGTCGGATCGCTTGCAAGTCGATGCTGTCCGCCTGGGGCGATCTCTGCACGGGAACCAGCAGCCACTGGTAGACCTCGGGAATGCGTGCTGTGACGGTGCCATCCGCGGAGCCGAGCTGGGTCTCGGCCTGCTTCACCTGTTGAGGCGTGAGATCCAGGGTGATTCTCTCGGCGACGATCGATTCCCAGGCAAGGTACTTCCGGGCCGCCTCGTCGAGATCCTGAAGCCGGGTCCTGTCAGCCGCCAGGAAGACGAGCGTGTTGCGATAAAGCCGGGGCGTGTTGCCCCGCGAATCGAGAATCGCCCTGGCGGCGAGTTCGGCTGCGCAACCTTGCTCCTTGCTGTAGGGATGATCGACGCGCAATACCACCAGCCGCGCGTCGAGGTCGTCCGGCACGTCCTGGCCCGACTACGGCAGGGGATGGATGCGGCCAAAGTCACCGGTGTTCCGTAGGTCGGCTCGCAACCGCCTGTCTAGTTCGAGCACAACCTTGTCGGGATCGCGCTTCAACTGCTCGGCGCGGTCCTCAGCCAGTTTGGTCACGGTTGGCTGCGTCGAGTACCAGTAGCGCGGGCCGTCCTGGTAGAGGTACGTCGCCGCCCCGGCCAGCCGTCGCAGGGCATCGCCGAAAATCGCCGGTGATTCACCCGGCAAGGCACAGCCGAGCTTCACCCGGCGATCCTCGAGGCCACGATGCGCCGCGGTCGTTGTAGGGGCCGAGCCGAGGTAGATCGTCCGAGCCACGCGACGGCATGCCGAAAACTTCCCAAGGTTGGGGATCTCCCCATCCAGCCGCAAGGGCAACGAGTTGGGGCCGTCCACGTCCTTTTCAATCACCGGCGGCCAGTTGTCCGAGAGGTAGCGCGTGAGCTCGAACTGGACGCGCGGGTCATCGATCGAGACATTCGCGGGCAAGATCAGCGGAGTCTTGTCACCCTTTTCCCACAGGCTGTGAATGACCGCGGCCATCAAACGCAACACGCCACGGGTGCGCTGAAATTTCACCAGCGTGGACCAGTCGCTATGAAGCCGGTCGAAGACTTCCGGATGGATCGGGTAAGCCGACCGGAGGCGCTTCTCGTAGTCGGCATCGCGGCACTCGGGAGGAAACTCCTGATGTTGCGACCGGTAGAAGTCGGCGAAGGCGCGGGCCACGACGTCGCGGTCACGAAACTGGGTGTCGCTGGCCAGCGGCTCGAAGAGCCGGCGGCGGACGATCTCAAACCCCTCCTTGGCGCTGGCCGGGCGCCACGACGACTCCACGCGGCCCACGACTATGCGCAGCCGGTCGAGCGCCTCGCGGCCGCGCTGGCCGCCCACCTCGACATCGTCGGCGTGCGAGTGGGGCGAACCGTACGTGTCGGACGCAGGAAGGCTGATCACGAGCAGGCAATTCTTGACCAGCTTGGCACTCTCGGTCAGCACCTGGGCGAAGGTGAACTGGGTCTCGGAGCCGCCGGCCGGCAGGTCGTCCTGGTCGTGGAGCTGCCGCGCGGTCCGTTGCTGTGCTGAGCCCTCCGAGACGACCCGGCGAATCATCTGGGCAACGGCCGGCTCCGTGTTGATCGGCGTGATCCGGATCTCAGGATGCGCTCTGGCGAACACGCGGAATAACTCGTCGGCGAAGGCCTGGCCGATCTCCGACACGCCGGCGAAATCCAGCTCGACGCGTTTGAAAAGCTCGAGCCGGCGAGCGACAGGCTTCGCCTGCGAGGTCGTCCATCTGACCGGCGATCAGGCTGACGAGAAACGTGGTGACCACACGGTGGCTAGGCTCCGTCCAATCTTTATCTTGGGGTTGCCAAGGGCGTCGTTTTAGGCGAACCTCCGCGGTTACAAGGAGGTTCCGATGAACAAGAAGTATATCGTGCGGCTCACGGACGAGGAACGCGCCGTCTGCGAAGCGACGGTCAAGAAGGAAAAAGGCAAGTCGGAAAAACTTCGGAGAGCGGCGATCCTGCTCAAGGCGGACATCGACGGTCCCGGTTGGAATGACGAGCGGATCAGCGAGGCCGTGGGCTGCCGCGTTCGGACCGTAGAGAACGTGCGGCGGGAGTTCGTTCTGGAAGGCTTCGAGGCCGCCCTGGTTCGCAAGAAACGGACGACGCCTCCCACTCCCAAGTTGCTCGACGGAGCCGCGGAAGCGAAACTGATCGCCATGCGGTTGGGTAAGCCGCCGGCCGGCTACGGCCATTGGTCGCTACGATTGCTCGCCGACCAACTGGTGGAACTGGAGATCGTGGAATCCATCAGTCCCGAAACGGTCCGGCAGACACTAAAAAAAACGGTATGACGAAGCGAAAGATCGAGTATTGGGTGATCCCTCCCGATGCGGACGGCGAGTTCGTTGCGCACATGGAGGAAGTGCTGGAGACCTACGAAAAAGCTTACGATCCCGACTGCCCGGTGGTGTGCATGGACGAGCAGCCCGTGCAACTGATTGGCGAGACCCGCGTGCCGATCCCCGCGACCAAGGAGCACCCCGAGCGCGTCGACTACGAATACGAACGCAAAGGGAACGGCGAGCATCTTCATGTTCGCCGAACCGCTGTCAGGCTACCGGCAAACGACGGCTCGGCCGCACCGCACCAAAGTCGATTGGGCTCATGAAGTCGCCCAGTTGCTGGACACCCGGTACGCGGAGACGCCGCGAATCACTTTGGTCTGCGACAACCTAAACACGCATACGAAGGGTGCGTTCTACGAAGCATTTCCACCCGAGAAAGCCCGCGAATACGTGAGGCGGATCCACTTCATCTACACTCCCAAGCACGGCAGTTGGCTCAACGTGGCGGAATGCGAATTGAGCTGCCTGACCAGCCAGTGCCTGTCTGACCGCCGCATCGCCGACATGGCGACTCTGAAAGCGGAAATCGCTGCCTGGGCCGCACGAACAAACACCAAGCAACGGGCCGTCGACTGGCAATTCACCATCGAGAAGGCCCGCATCAAACTGAAGCGGCTTTACCCGAAGGTTTAGATTGGGCGGAGCACTAGGTCTTAAATTCGTCGTGGCTGACTGTGCATTCCATGATCGGCATTGGTGAATCTCTGGCCGGGGCGATGTCGCTCCGGCTTTCAGGCTGGCCGTTTGGGCCAGTCGACGCGCGAGAGATCGGCGAGGGCCAGCAGAAGGGCCTGGGTTCCCTTGCGGCCGTAGCCCTGCGCGGCGACGGCGCGATAGAGCTGTTCGGCGAGTGCCAGGCCGGGCAGGGCCAGCTTCATCCGGCGCGATTCAGCGAGGGCAATATTCATGTCCTTCAGGAAATGCTCGACGAAGAAGCCGGGCTCAAAGTTGCCAGCGATCATCCGGGCGCCCAGGTTGCTCAGGCTCCACGAGCCGGCCGCCCCGCTGGAGACGCTCTGCATTACAGTCTCCAGGTCGAGGCCGGCCTTGTAGCCGTAGAGCAAGGCCTCGCAGACTCCGATCATGTTGGTCGTGATCAAGATCTGGTTGACCATCTTGGTGTGCTGGCCCGAGCCGGCCGGGCCCTGGTAAACGATCGTCTTGCCCATGGTCTCGAACAAGGGCTTGAGCGCGTCGGCAATGTCCTTCTCGCCGCCGATCATGATCGACAGCCGCGCCTCTTTGGCGCCGATGTCGCCGCCGGAGACAGGAGCGTCGATGGCGTGCACCATCTTCGCCTTGGCGATTTTGAAGATCTCGTGCGCCAGGACGGGCTCGCTGGTGGTCATGTCGACAAGAACCGTGTTTGGCCTGGCGTGCGCCACGATTCCCTGCTCGCCCAGGGTCACCTCGCGGACGTCATGCGGATAACCGACGATGGTGAAGACCACGTCACTCAACGCGGCCAGTTCCGCGATCGAAGCGGCCACTGTGGCGCCCTTGGCCGCCAGCGCCTTGGTCTTCTCGACCGAGCGGTTGTAAATCGTCGCCTGGTACCCGGCCGCGATCAGGTGCCCGCACATCGACGAGCCCATGACCCCCGTGCCAACCCAGCCGATCCGCGTTTTTCCCGGTGCGAACTCGAACGCCATGGCAAACTCCAACATGAATGTGAGCGAAGGTTTACGTGCGATCCGTCAAGTCAGGCCCGGCCTCTGGCCCAGGTTTTCGTCTCTTGAGTACGATCGTCCCATGCCAGTAGAATCTGGGTTCTTCGGTTTCCGATTATAGCGATCCCGGCTGCCGAGAAGAGAGATGGCCTGGAGCCCCGGAGTTGCACCTGGGTACCGACCCGCCGCATCTCCTTTCAGAGAGAGACGATTCTTCAGCCGCGGAAATGGACCTCGCGCCGAACTTCATCTCAAGTCCAAGGCAATCTATGCGTAATTCATTGATCCAGACGTATCTTGGCCGGAAGCCGGCCGCGGAGATCGCGCCGGGGTTCCTGGCGTACCTGGCCAATCTCGAGACCGTCGCCGGCGTGTCTCCCGAGATCGCCCGGTCGATCGTCCAGGAGCTGGCGGATCAAAGGCGCAACATCAAGCTGATCGCCAGCGAGAACTACTCGTCGCTGGCGACCCAGTGCGCCATGGCCAACCTGTTGACCGACAAGTACGCCGAGGGCATTCCCCACCACCGCTTCTACGCGGGCTGCGACAATGTCGATTCGGTCGAAGATCTGACCAACCAGCGGGCCCGCGAACTCTTCGGCGCGGCGCACGCGTACGCCCAGCCGCACAGCGGGGCCGATGCTAACCTGGTCGCGTTCTGGGCGATCCTCCGGCGCGGGTCGAGCTGCCGGCCATGGCCGAGCTTCTGGGGGCCGAAGGGCCAGGCGCGCTGGTGCCCGCCGACTGGTACAAGCTGACGCCCGCCCAGTGGAACGAGGTCCGCCAGCGGCTGGGCAACCAGCGGCTTCTGGGAATGGATCTGGCCTCGGGGGGGCACCTCACGCACGGTTATCGCCTGAACTCGTCGGGCAAGATGTTCGAGTCGCACGGCTACACGGTCGATCGTGAGACGTTCCTGCTCGACTATGATGCCATCGAGCGACAGGCGGTCGAGGTCAAGCCGCTGATCTTGCTGGCCGGCTTCAGCGCCTATCCCCGGAACATCAATTACCGCCGGATGCGCGAGATCGCCGACAAGGTTGGGGCCGTGTTGATGGTTGACATGGCGCACTTCTCGGGCCTGGTCGCCGGCAAGGTGCTCACGGGCGAGGAAAACCCGATCGCCTACGCCGACATCGTGACGACGACGACGCACAAGACCCTGCGCGGACCGCGCGGGGGGCTGGTGCTCTGCACCGACGAGTTCAAGGACCACGTCGACCGCGGCTGTCCGCTGGTGCTGGGCGGGCCCCTGCCGCACGTCATGGCCGCCAAGGCGGTCGCCTTCACCGAGGCGCTGCGGCCTGAGTTTGCCGAGTATTCGCGGAAGATCGTCGCCAATGCCAGGGCATTGGCCGAGGCGTTCGTCGCCAACGGCCTGAAGATCAGCACCGGCGGAACCGATAACCACCTGGTACTGGTGGATGTGGCTTCAGCGCTCGCCATCACCGGCCGTCAGGCCGAGGAAGCCATCAGAAAGTGCGGGATCACGCTCAATCGCAATCCGATCCCGTTCGACCCCAACGGCCCCTGGTACACCAGCGGCCTGCGGTTCGGCACCCCTGCCGTGACCACCCTGGGCATGGGGGCCGACGAGATGAAGGAGATCGCCGCGATCGTCAGCCTGGTGCTCAAGAACATCGTTCCGGGAACCACCAAGTCCGGCGCCAAGGACAAGACCAGATACAAGCTCGACGAGGAGGTTCGCCGCGCGGCCCACTCAAGGGTCGATGCCCTGCTCGGTTCGTATCCGGTCTATCCCGAGATCGATCTGCCGTTCCTGCTCGAATCGTTCAACTGTTCCTGATTCCCGATTATTGAATCAAAGAATAGTCGCCTTTAAGTGCCAGTTGTCTGGCAGTTGCGGATACCGGGCCGCTTCCTCCGCCGTGACGGTGCGCTTGGCACGGATGGTGAAGTGGACCCAGCCGCCACAATGAGGGCAGCGACCAGCGAATCCCGTATCATTCCACCAGGTGCGCACCAGAGGATCGTGAATTGCACGGCCATGGTCCTCAAGGCGGAAGCCGATCGCCTGCATCTGCTGCCCGCAATCGGCGTGCGGACAAGGAGCATCCTGGTACACGATATGTGGTGCCATCTGACGCTCCTGGCCCCCTCGTCGGTAGAGAGCGTGCATCCGCTCTAACTCGTCCTCAACCGGAGCCGCTGTCCCGATGGAGATTTCGACCATTGCCCACCTCACCTTGCGCTCGCTCAGTCCGGATTCCACTGTCGGAACACTCAGATTTGAGGATAGCCCATTCTACGGCGATTCACGATGTAACTTTGGACTCGCCGCGGCGGATTTTTTCCGGCTGATCTCTGGCGGTCGGCGATTTAGACGCTAGTCTAGGCGAAGTGAATGCGATTGCGTCCCACACCATGGAAGTTGCCCTCACCACGGCCGACCTCGTCGCTTCAGGAGATCGAATATGCAACGAATCAAGCCCAGCATCGTTCTCGCCGCGGTCGCCGTGGTCGGCATTGCCGTCTACGCCAGCGCCTTCGTCGATCAGACGGGCAACCGGATGGCCGTGGCCGCCAGGCGGTTTCTGGACTCGCTGCCCAGGGAGAAGTCCGAGAAAGCCGCTTACAATTTTGACGTGCCCGAGCGCCTGAACTGGCACTTCATTCCCCGCGATCGGTTCGGCATTCCGATCAAGGAGCTGACGTCCGAGCAGCGCGCGCTGGCCTTCGGGCTGATTTCCACGGGCCTAGGCGGCAGCGGCTATCTCAAGGCGACGACGATCATGAGCCTGGAGCAGGTTCTTCAAGAAATGGAACAAGGCAAGGGTCCGGTGCGCGATCCCGAGCGGTACTTCGTGACGATCTTCGGCACGCCTTCGGACCGCGGCAAGTGGGGCTGGCGGGTCGAGGGGCATCATCTCTCGCTCAACTTCGTGCTTGAGGACGGCAAGATCATCGCCGCGACGCCCAGCTTTTTCGGTTCCAACCCGGCCGAAGTCCGGCAGGGTCCGCGCCAGGGAGTTCGCACGCTGGCGGATCGCGAAGACACCGCGCTGCGGCTGGTGCAGGCGCTTGATGGCAATCAGAAGAAGGTGGCGGTGGTCTCGCCCGAGGCCCCGCCGGAGATCCGCGCCGCGGGCACGCCCCAGCCGCCCACAGACTCGGCTCCAGGAATTGCCTATTCCGAGCTCAACAGCAACCAGCGCGAGCTGCTGCGGGCCCTGGTCGAATCGTACGCGGGCGACATGCCCGACGAGGTTGCCAAGGCCTGGCTCAACGAGATCCGCCAGGCCGGTCCGGAAGGTGTGAAGTTTTCCTGGACGGGCCCGGCCGACCGCACCCAGAAGCACGCGTACCGAGTGCAAGGACCGACGTTCCTGATCGAGTTCAACAATACCCAGAACAACGCCAACCACATTCACTCGGTCTGGCGCAACATGCTCGGCGACTTCGGCATCCCGCTGGCGGCGAAATGAAGCTTTGGTCCGGCAAGAGCAGACGGCCAATGGCAGAAATGGCCAATGCTTCGATGCAGATGGCAAACGCGAGATCTGCTCTGTCATTTCTCCATCACTCTTTTTACCTTTTTCCTTCCCTTCTTCTCTTGCCACGCCACCCCAGACCCGCCAGAGCTCATTCCCGAGTTGCCTTCCCGGGAGCTTCGCCAGAGGCTCGATCGCGGTGAGTCGCTGACGCTGCTCGATGTGCGCGAGCCGTCGGAACGGGCGTTTTGCGCGATCGCCGCTCCGGCCTCGGCTATTGATCTGCACATCCCTATGCGCGAGGTTCCCGCCCACCTGGATGAGATTCAGGCCGCCCTGGCGCGCGGGCCGCTGGTGGTGTATTGCCACCACGGCATCCGCTCGCGCCATGCCGCCGAGTGGCTGTCCGATCGGGGATTGACCGGCATCCATAACCTCAAGGGAGGCATCGACGCCTACGCGATCGAGGCGGATTCGTCGGTGCGGCGGTATCATTGAAAACTCGCGGGCTGGCCCGGGCGAGACGGGCCGCTGGGTGCTTGAGATCGGTCACCGTCTCTGTTACCAACATTTGTTGGACGGAGATCACGGCGATCGGAGAACCGAACATGGAATCCTGGACGCGACGAGAGTTGCTGGCGGCCTCTGCGCTCGGAGCGGCCGGGCTGGCGGGACGCACGAGCCTGGCGGGCATGCAGGCGGATGACACGGCGAAGGAGAAAGATAAGGACAAGGACAAGGAAAAGTCCAACAACCAGGCACCCGCCAGCGAATCGATCGTGCTCGGTTTCATCGGCGTCGGCGGCATGGGCAGCGGCTTGCTGAACACGTTCAAGAAATTCCCCAACGTGCGGGTCGCGGCGGTCTGCGATGTGTACGAGAAGCACGCCCTGCGCGCGCAATCGGCGGCCGAGGGCAAGCCCGAGGTCTATCATGACTTCCGCAAGGTGCTCGATCGCAAGGATATCGACGCCGTCGTGATCGCCACGCCCGATCACTGGCATGCGATTCCGACGATCCTGGCCTGCCAGGCGGGCAAGGACGTGTATTGCGAAAAACCCCTCACCCACCGGATCGTCGAGGGCCGGGCCGTCGTGGCCGCGGCCGAGAAGTCCAAGCGCATCACCCAGATGGGCAACCTGATCCACGCGGGCGAGAACTATCACCGCGTGGTCGAGATCGTCCGCTCGGGCATCCTGGGCAAGATCAGCAAGACGCGGGTCTGGATGGCCGCCGACCGCAGCGGCCTGGGCAAGCCCGCCGACTGCGATCCGCCGTCAGGTTGCGACTACGATTTCTGGCTCGGCCCCGCCCCTCAGCATGCGTTCAACCCCAACCGGTTCACCTTCAACTGGCGCTGGTATCTGGGATTACGGCGGTGGATTGCTGACCGATTTCTGCTGCCACATCGTCGATCTTGTCCACTGGGCCATGGAGGTGGACGCTCCCCGCACCGTGACCGCCAGCGGCGGGCGGTTCGCGCTGGTGGATAATGCCGAGACGCCGGATACCCTGGACGTGGTCTACGAGTATGAGAAGAACGGACAAGATTTCCTGCTGGTCTGGAGCCACACCGACGCCAATACCCACGGTCTCGAGAATATGGGCCTGGGCATCATGTTCCAGGGAACCGAGGGAACCCTGGTCGCCAATTACGGCACCTACAAGTTGATCCCCGCCAAAGGCCGCGAGCTTCATGAACCGCCCAAGACCCTGCCGCGCTCGGTGGGCCACCATCGCGAATGGCTCAATGCCATCAAGAGCCGCGCCCAGTGCTCGTGCAACTTCGCCTACGGCCACCGTCTCAGCTCCGTGGGCCACCTGGGCAACATCGCCTTGCGCACCGGCGAGAAGCTGAAGTGGGACGCCGTCGCCGAGCGGGTCACCAACCACGCTGAAGCCAACGCGCTTCTCACCAAGGATTACCGCAAGCCGTGGACGCTGCCGGAGGTTTGATGGTGGCGGCGATTGTGGGACAAGATTCCAATCTTGTCTCTTGATATTTAGATAAAAATGGCAGGAAATGACAAGTTTGGAATCTTGTCCCACGCAAGGAGAAAAGATGATGAGCTATTGTCGAGGCCTTCTCGGCCTGGCGGTCGCGGTGCTGGCGGTTCAGGTGAGCGTCCGCGCCGGTGAGCCGACGTGGAAGCAGCACACAATCAACGGCCGCAGTGAGTTCGAGGCGGCTGCGGCCTTCGATGTTGATTGCGACGGCAAGCTCGACATCGTCTGCGGAGACACCTGGTATCAGGGGCCCGACTGGAAGCCGCACCATATCCGCGACGTCCAGCGCATGGGTACCTATTACAACGACTTCGCGACCTACCCGGTCGACGTCAATGGAGACGGCCAGACCGACTATCTCACGGCCTCGTACTTCGGCAAGTTCGTGGGCTGGGTCGAGAACCCGGGCAAGAGCGGCGGGGCCTGGACCTATCACGAGGTGGACGTCCCCGGCCCGAGCGAGGCGGCCGCGATGGTCGACCTCTCCGGTGACGGCATTCCCGATTTACTGCCCAACTCGGTCAACGTCGTGACCTGGTACGAGGTGGCAAAGAAGGCCGACGGCAAGGGCTTCGACATCAAGAAGCACGACCTCGGCACGCAGGCGGCCGGCCACGGCGTGGGCTCGGGCGACGTCAACGGCGATGGCCGCGTTGATTTGCTTACCCCCAAGGGCTGGTTCGAGGCTCCCGCCGACGCAGCCCATGAAACCTGGACCTGGCACCCGGACTGGAATCTGGGAGCGACGGGCATCCAGATCCTGGCCCGCGACGTAGATGGCGACGGTCTGTCCGATCTGGTCTACGGCATGGGCCACGATTACGGGCTCTTCTGGATGAAGCAAGCCAGGAGTGCCAGCGGCGAGCGCACCTGGACCAAGGGCGAGATCGATAACTCGGTGGCGTCGGTCCACACCCTGCTCTGGGCCGATCTGGACGGCGACGGCAAGCCCCACGAGCTGATCAGCGGCAAGCGGGTCTACGCCCACGAGATCGAGCCGGGCGCCACCGACGGCTCACTCATCGCCTGGTACAACTTCGATCCCCAGGCTTGCAAGTGGGTCAGGCACGTCATCTTCCAGGGAGAGCCCGCGAAGAACGCTCCCGCCAAGGCCGACCAGCGCCTGGCCCTGAGAGATTTTCCCGCGGGCACCGCCGGCACCGGCTTGCAAGTCACCGCGATCGATATCGACGGCGACGGTGACCTCGACCTGGTCTGCCCGGGCAAGAGCGGACTGTACCTGTTCGAGAACATGGGCTCGGGGAAGTGATTCCGAGTGTCAAGATTGCGGCTCGACTCCGAGGGATCGGAGCTGAGCCGCAAGTCGTTCGGCGCGTTCTTCGGTTGCTTCCAGCTTGCGTGCAAGGGCATCGCGTTCTTCGACGACTGCGTTGCGTTCCATCGCAAGATCAGCAAGCTCACCGTAAGTCAGGAACCGCTGGCCCTCCGGGTCGATGAGGACGAGTTCTCCTTGTGAAAGATCAAACCGCACGCCGAGGCGGGGGCTGACCCAGCCGTTCATCTCGTCGATCGCCTCAAGCTTGTCTCCGGAGCGTTCCCAACCCACCAGATCGTAGGTCTCGGGATCATAAATGTAGTATTCCTCGACCCCATGACGTTGATAGAAGTCGAACTTCTTGGCCATCTTGCCCAGGCGATTCCCCGGCGAAAGGATCTCGAACACGACCTGCGGCGCGATCCCTCCCTCCTGCCACTGCATGTAGGACCCTCGGTCGCCCTTGGAACGTCCGAAGACAACCATCGCGTCGGGCGCCTGACGGATCTCGGGCCGATTCTCAACCGGATACCAGAGCAAGTCGCCGGCGACGAACACCTCGGGCCGATCGCGAAAGACCCGTTCCAGGCCTTCCTTGACGGTGACAATCCAGCGAAACTGGACAGTGTTCTCCGACATCGGTTCCCCATCATCCTCGGGATAAATGATCCGCGATTTCGCCGGCAGGGACGTCGAGATGCTCATGGATGACCCTCTCCGCCACACCCAAGGTTTCTTGGCCTCACGTGTCAATCTTATCCCGTTCGTCTTTAGTCGTGAATTCGAGACGCCCCATCGGCCATCGAATCCTTCTCGAATCACCGCCATCGACCTCGTCGGCGACTTGGACCTCGTCTGCCCGGCAAGAGCGGACTGTACCTGTTCGAGAATCTGGGCTCGGGGAAGTGATTCCGAGTATCAGAATTGCGGCTCGACTCCGAGCGATCGCAGTTGAGCCGCAAGCTTTTCCGATCGTTCCCTCGCCGACTGAAGTTCCTGCTCAGCTTCCTGGCGTTCCTGGGCGATCTGGTCCCGTTCCTGGGCGATCTGGTCCCGTTCCTGGGCGATCTGGTCGCGCTCCTGGGCACGTTGCGAGACCTCGTTAAACGTCAAGAATGGCTGACCGTCGGGGCGGTAGATCACGAGTACACTTCCCGATAGGTCAAATCGGATGCCCAATCGCGGACTGGTCCAGCCGTTCATCTGCTCGATGGCCACCAGCTCATTGCCAATCCGACGGCAACCGGACAAGGCGATCTCATCGGGATCGTAGATGTAGTATTCTTCAACTCCATATTGTTCGTAGAACTTCAACTTTTGCATCATGGCAGAGGCGCGATTCCCCGGTGAGAGGATCTCGAATACGACCTGGGGTGCGATGCCCCCTTCGTCCCACTGCCTGTAGGATCCGCGATATCCCTTGGGCCGGCCGAAGGCCACCATGGCGTCAGGTGCAATGCGTGTCTTGGGATCGCCTTCCACCGGGTACCACATCAAATCTCCCGCAACGAACACATCAGGCTGATCTGAGAACAAGAAATCCAGGTTCCCTTTGATCGTCACAATCCATTCGAACTGGAGTGTATTCTCGGCGATCGGCTCACCGTCGCTTTCTGGGTAGATCAAGCCCGGACGCCAAGGAGGAGCGAGCGAAAGGCTCATGCAAGGGCTTCCTTCTTCTCTCTTGACCTAGCGGAAAAGGATTCTCCGACTCTCCCGCCATTATATCCCACTTCGCCAGGTACCCATAACGCAGTTTGTGAGTTCTGGAGCCACTTGACATTGATACCTCGACTCTCTATACATAGATTGTCGATACATAGGAGGCCGAGGTATGGACTCATTGCTGCCGGGGAGTGCCCTGGAAATGCTGGTCCTGGAAGTGATTGCCCAGGGGCCGAGCTACGGTTATGAGATCGCCCAGACGGTGGCCGGGCGGTCGGGGGGAACCTTCGAGATGAAGGAGGGTTCGCTTTACCCGCGCTGCACCGGCTGGAGCGGTTGAAGTTCTTGAAGTCGCTCTGGCGCGAGGCCGACGGCCGGCGCCGGAAGTATTACGAGCTGACTGACGCTGGCCGGGCCGAGCTGGCCAGTCGCAAGCAGTCGTGGCTTCGCTTCGCCGCGGGAATCAACGGCGTGCTGGGGTCGAACCAGGCGGGAATGGCGGACGCGACATGAAGCGGGCGTGTCCCGCAAGGGTGGCCGTCATGGACTTTCGAGACGGGCTTGCCGCCGAGCTTCCTGCACCTCGCGACGACGAGCCGGATAGCCTGCGCGACGACATCCTCGACGAGCTGGCAGATCATTTGGCGTGTGCCTATCGGCGGGAGCTCTTACGAGGCGCTGACTCTTTGACGGCGCGACACCGTGTTCTGGAACGCTTTGGCGACCCGGCGGCCCTGGCGCGCCGGCTCTGGCTTGATGCGATGAGGGGGAGGATCATGTCCCAGCGCATTCTTGTGATCTGCTGTGTCGTGCTGACGGTGATCAGCCTGTCTCTGGTCTTCCTGATGTGGAAGCAGGCCGAGGTCTCCCGGAGGCTTGTCGCGGCGGAACTCGCCAGAAGCGAGGACGAAAGGTACCGCGCCGAGGCATGCCCGGCGCGAGCTGCAGCAGAAGTTGGAAGAACTGTCCCTGCCAGGAACCACGTCCAAGTCGCCCGACTGGATTCCCGTCACGTTCAAGCTGACCCAGGATACACCTCTCGGCTCGCCAGCCGTGGCCGTTCAGGCCAGGCTGGGTCGCGGATACCAAGGGGCAGACAAGGAGGATGCCATTCAACGGGAATCCAATTCTCAGGGAATGATCGATTTCGGTGTGATCCAGCCTGGCGATTGGAATTTTCAACTGCAACTCCCTGCGAAGGATGGAGGAAGCTGGCTCTTGTCAGGAATAATGAACGTGTTGCCTGGAACTTCGATCCAGAGGTCGTTCGTCTGCCCCAGGCCAAACGAGCCGATGGTGCCGGTATCGATTCACGTCGACTGGCCATCTGAGCTTGCGGACAAGGGCTTGGCCGTCATCGCAAGATTCCGGCACGAGGGATACACCTATCAGCCCCCTCTCCACTGGCGCGAGGTTCACGAGTTCGATACCGACGACACATTCGGCGTTTTTCATGTGCTCTGCGGCCCGGGAGCTGATCGGGAGAGGAGGGTTCAGAGGGGAAGCCCCGGACTCTGGCAACTCTCTGGACTTGGGTCCTCTGCGATTCAAGCCCTGGGCGAACGACCCTACCGGATAGATCAAGTGTACGTCGATCTGTCGTTGCTTGATTCGACAGGCGATACCGGACAGGTCCAGTTGCTCCATGGGCGCAATCAGCTTCAAAAGCTCGCTATTGTCCGGCCCTGGAAGACGTTTGCTGAGACAAAGCGGGCGGAACGCTGCGAGTTGATGGGTTATGCGTCGTTGAACAAACCCGGCAGGGAAACGGTCGTGGAGGTTTTTCCGCCACCTGTGCAGCCGGTAAGTTCACTCGGCATGGACGGTAGCTTCAGACTGAGAGATTACCAGGACATCACTTCAGCGAGTACGCCCCCGACCTTCGAGGCCAAGCAAGACCAGCCCAACGTCTGGACCATCCGACTTCCCGACGAGCTGACGAAGGCCGTGCGCGAGAAGCTCAAGGCCGAGAAGAAGTAATCGCTCATGATTTTCGTGGGACAGGATTCCAATCCTGTCATTGTCACGTCCTTACTTGCTGACGCTGACAAGATTGGGATCTTGTCCCACGACGGTGCCGCTCGGCTTCCGCCCGTAGAGCACCGACACGGAATCCTTGAAGAGCACTGTCCAGCCGGGCTCGGCGGCCAGCCGTTTCACCAGGTCCCGGTCGGGCCTGAGCCATACGAGCTCGATGCGTTCGCGATCGCGGACGGTGTCCCAGGTTGGACCGCCGGAAAGCGTCTGCACATATTCGAGGATCGCGTCCTTGCCGTAGAGCTCGAACCGGTCGTCCATGTAGGAAAGCCGCGGCGGCTGGCATTCGGCCTCGATCAGGCCGCCCCAGTCTTGCTCGTGGAAGAGGCGAGCATGCGGCGGTTGGCGGTTGAGCGTGGCCAGTGCCGAGAGCGGCCAGCGCGGTTCGCCGAAGCCGCCGATCTTGACGCCGGTCGCTGCCAGCATGAGCACGCCCACGGCGAGCGCGGGGGCCCAGCTCGATTGCCGGGCGCGCTGGGGCCACGCATCCCGGAACGGCAGCGGCAGGCCGTCGAGCAACCGGGCCAGCGGCGGGGCGGCCGCCAGGGCAAAGAGCGGGGCGTTGCGAATCGACGTCAAGGCGAGATGCAGCCAGACCAGCAGGTGGACGAGCTGATAACGGTCCGTCCGCCGGCTGACGAGCGCGGGCAGCCCGATCAAGGCCAGGAGCACGATCTCCAGCGAGCCGGCCTGCGTGGTGCCGAAGGGTGCGGGTTGATACTCCTGGATCAGGCGGGTGACGCCGCTTCCGACCAGCAACTTGCCGACATGGCGATAAAGATCCAGACCATAAGGATTGATCAGGGCCGCCAGGCAGGCGGCGACGAACACCAGGCCGAATTTGGCCAGGTTGATCCGGCGGTCCCGGTCGAGCGGGCCGGAAATCGCGTGGCCGACGGCCGCCGTCGCCACGATGACCGGCAGCGCCACGAAGCCGCCGTGGAGGTTGGCCAGAATCGCGGTCAGCAGCGGTACCCAGGCGATGAACCAGCCGCCTTGCTCGTGCTGCTTCTGACAGAGGCGGAACGTCGCGTAGACCAAGGCAAGCGTGAACAGGTGTGGCCGCACCAGAAAGTGAATGTGGCCGATCGAGACCGCCAGCAGGGTCACGAACAGGGCCGCCAGCGGGCAGACGCCATCGGCGATCAGGCCTCTCGCCAGCGCGGAGTAGACGGCGGCCAGCAGCAGGGCCGTCAGTACAGTCGCCGCCGTCCATCCCCCCTGGTCGACGACCAGGGCCAGCAGCAGGTCGAAGCCCCAGGACTGATCCACCCAGGGGATTTGCGTGCGCGTGAAGGTGAGCGTGTCGCACCGCGGCACGGCGCGGGTGGCGATGATGTCGTGGCCGAGCCGGAGGTGCCAGGGCGTGCCCGGATCATCGAACAGCGATTCCGGCTTGCTCAGCAGAACCGAAAGCAACACCAGCACAAAGACGAGGTCGCCCGGCTGGGGAATGAGGGCAAGCCAGTGTTTTGACGGGGCATGGTTCTCTGTCATGCGGCTCCGGTCCTGGCCAGCTTACTTTCTGCCGTTGCGATTCCGGGGATCGAGCTTTCGCATCAAGTCTAGGTCACGTCCCGGGAAAGCGGAGGAAAGGAAGAACCGGCCATGCCGCATTGCGTCAGGATGTGTATGGCCCGATCTTGCCTCTGCGCCTATAATGTCTCGACTTGAGATTTCCTCGAAGTTCACGGACCTTGATGCCCCAGGCCGTGGCGTGGAAATCAATGCGAAAACCGGCGTGATGACTGAGTCTACGACCTTGACATTGACCGATTCACCTCTTGCCGCGACCGCGAGAGCGCCGCGGGAGTACCGGTATTACGACCTCCTGATGGCGGCCTTCGTGACGGTGCTGCTTTGCTCGGAATTCATCTCGGCCTCCAAGGTCGCCCGGCTGGGATCGTTCGAGTTTGGAGCGGGAGTCGTCTTCTTCCCGATGAGCTACTTGTTCGGCGACATCCTCACTGAGGTTTACGGCTACGCACGTTCCCGGAAGGTGATCTGGGCGGGGTTTGGGGCACTGATTTTTGCCACGTTCATGACCTGGGTGATCCTGGCGCTCCCACCCGCCGAGCCCGCCTGGCCGCATCAGCAGGCCTGGGAGACGGTTTTTTCCAGCTCCTGGCGGATCGTGGGCGCTTCTCTGCTGGCGTTCTTGGTGGGAGAGTGGGTCAACTCGGTGGTCCTCGCCAAGATGAAGATCATGACGGGCGGGCGGTTCTTGTGGACGCGAACCATCGGCTCGACCATTGCCGGTGAGGCGGCCGATTCCGCGATCTTCTACCCGCTCGCATTTCTCGGAGTCTGGACGACCGAACTGGTCGGCCGGGTGATGATGGCCAACTACGTCTTGAAGGTTGCCACCGAGGTCATCTTCACTCCACTGACCTACCGGGTCGTCGCCTTCCTGAAGCGTGCCGAGAATGAAGATTACTACGACATCGGAACGGATTTCAGTCTGCTTCCGGGAAGCTCTGAACCGCCTCGGATCTAGGAGTATGCTCCGAGACGGTCGAGTCCCGTGGAGCTCTCAGGCTACTGCGGTTTCAAGGGTCTTCTCCGGTTTCCGCACCTGAGCGCTGGCCAACTTTTGCACGACCAGGGACCATTGATGACCCGGCTGACACGCGAAGTGCGGTTCCTGGTTGATCCGGCGCAGCGACGCCCGCTCGAATCGCCTCGATTCAACACCTGGGGCGGCTGGCCGTCGGCGACTGCGCTGGCACCCTACCTGGCGGCACGGATCACGGTTGTCGGGGTGCCTGATCGCCGGACGGGCTACCTCTGCGACGTGCATCGGCTGGATCGAATCGTCCATGACACCGTCGTTCAAACCGCGTACGATCTCAGCGTCGAGAGCCGATCGGTTTTCACGGGTGAATACTTGCTTCTCCGGGCCTATCCCGAAGTGTCCGCCCACGTACCCGAGCATCTGAAACTAGAAACGCTTGAGCTGGTGGCCACTCCGCAACTTCGCTTCAGTATCAGTCACGCCAATCCGGAGGCCAGCCCCTTGGTTGCCTTGACCCTACAGTTTGAGTTCTGTGCAGCGCATCGGCTCCATTGCGATGACCTGTCGGACGAGGAAAATCTGGCCTTGTTCGGTAAATGCAGCAATCCGTCCGGCCACGGCCATAACTACCTGCTGGACGTCACGGTGGAAGGTCGGCCCGACCCCAGGACAGGCAATGTGATACCGACCTCGCTTGTGGAACAGACCGTCAAGCAAGTGGTCATCGACCGGTTTGACCACAAGAATCTGAATGTCGAGCTCCCCGACTTCCGGAAATTGAATCCGAGTGTGGAAAACATCGCCCAGGTAATCTTCAACTTGCTGGAAAATGAGTTCGTCCCTCATCGACTTGCAGCCGTTCGCGTGCATGAGACCGCGAGGTCTTCGGCCGAGGTGCGTCGCAAGATCGACCTTTGACGTTTTCTGCCGATTCGTGCCTGGAGGAGACAAGGTCATGATCGGCGGCTGCCACGTGTTTCCGGAGGGCTCTCATGCGGCAGACGCAGCCAGTTGCGATTGTCACGGGCGGCAGTTCAGGCGTTGGACTGGCGACGGCGAAGCGGTTGGCGGCCGCGGGCTTTTGCCTCGTTCTATGTGGCCGGCGAGCGGAGCT
Source organism: uncultured Planctomycetaceae bacterium (assembly GCA_963797295.1). Lineage (GTDB taxonomy): Bacteria > Planctomycetota > Planctomycetia > Isosphaerales > Isosphaeraceae > Aquisphaera. The sequence continues at coordinate 16,138 of CAWCPP010000038.1, read as the reverse complement.
TTTGACAGCCGCCCGGTCCGCCGTTGAAGCCGCGGGTTGCAGCGAATGCCTGACGCTTCAGCTTGATCTGGCCGAAGCGAAGGCGGGGACCGAACTTGTCGATGCGGCCTTGACCCGCTTTTCGCGCGTGGATGTGCTGGTCAACAACGCCGGTTTTGCCCCCAACTCTTCGCTCGAATCGTTCGACGAGAGCAGCTTCGACCAGGCGCTTGCCGTCAATTGCCGGGCGGTCTACGCGACCACCCGAGCTGCGTGGCCGGTTCTTTTGCGGCAGCGTGAAGGGCTCATCGTCAACATCTCCTCACTTGCAGCCGTCGATCCATTCCCAGGCTTCGCCGTCTACGGGGCATGCAAAGCCTGGGTTAACCTCTTCACCAAGGCGATCGCAGCCGAGGGCCGGTCCCACGGCATCCGCGCCTACGCCGTGATGCTGGGGGCCGTGGAAACACCGATGTTGCGGGGCTTGTTCCCCGATTTCCCGGCGGAACAGACGTTGATGCCGGACGAGGTTGCCGAAGCAATCATGCGGCTGCTCGATCCGGACCAGGCACCAACCAGCGGCGAGACCATCGTGCTCCGTGCCTGATCTTGAGCCGGTCATCTGCTCGAATGACGGCGGAACCTTTGCCATGGTGCAGTCTCACTTCACTTTGGCCCGTCGAATGAAAAAAGGAACCGGAGGCAATGCCAGGGTGCCGGCCAAACCACTATGCGCCGGTGAATAGCCGGGTATAATCTAGTTAGCCATACCTACCGATTTCGGTCTCGGAGTGAATTCGGACCGGACGCGACGCAATCGAGATCGCATCGCATCGCACTGCCCTCGTGTCATCGTTCAGGGGATCTGCGTGAAAGCTCCGCGAACCGGCTTCAATCGGCGCGATCTCCTGCGGCTGAGGCGGACCAGCGCCGCGATGTCGGCCCCGGGTGACACGACCGGTCAATCGGCGGGTTCGCGGACCGATCTGCTCCGGGTTCATCGGCCGGCCATGGGCTCGTTCTTCGAGATCCGTCTGGGTGCGCGGGTGCCGGGGGCTCTCGACCTGGCCAACCGCGCTCTTGACCTGATCGACGAGCTCGAGGCCCAGTTGACCGTGTACAGCGACGAGTCCGAGGTCAGCCGGCTCAATGCGACGGCCCACCTGGGCCCGGTGGCTGTCGAGACCGGGCTCTTCGGCCTGCTCGAGCGGGCCGTCACGCTGAGCGAGCAGACCGGCGGGGCTTACGACGTGACGTCGGGCGCACTGTCGCTGGCCTGGGGCTTCGTACGCGGACCGAAGCGCGTGCCCGACCCCGAGACGCTGGCCGATGCACGGGCCCGGACCGGCTGGCAGCACCTGAAGCTCGATCGCGCGAACCGGACGGTGGCGTTTGATCGCCCGGGAATAGCGATCAACCTGGGCAGCATCGGTAAGGGATACGCGATCGATCGGGCCGTCGAGGTCATCCGCGGCCACTGGCTGCCCACCTCGGCGCTCGTTCATGGCGGGCAATCGAGCCTTTTCGCGTTCGGTTCACCGCCCGGACGGTTTGGCGGCCGCTGGGAGATCGCCGTCCGCAATCCGTTCCGGCCCGAATCGCCGCTGGGCGTGCTTTACCTCCGTAATCGCGGTCTGGGCACATCGGGGAATGCCTTCCAGCAGTTCGTTGCGGAAGGCCGGACTTACGGCCATATTCTTGACCCTCGGACCGGCGAGCCATGCCCGAAAGGCCCGGCCAGCGTGACCGTGCTGGCCCCCACCGCCGCCGATGCCGATGCCCTCTCCACGGCGTTTTATTTGCTCGGGCCGGAAGCGGCCAGGGCGCATGTCGAGCGAAACCCGGAGGTCGGTGTCCTGATGATTCTCGAAGGACCAGCCGACCAGTCGCCCCGGATCCTGACGTTCGGACTTGCCAGAGAGGATTTCCTGATCGACGGAAACGCGTTAAACTCGATGATATCACCGTGAAGATTCTGCGATCGCGGGTCCTCGCCGGCAAGCGCGACGGCCATGCCGCCTTGCCTTCTTTGCCGATCCGCCAGGAACGACCATCATGCCCAGCACGCTGAACCCACCGCTCATTCTCTCCTCCCGCAATTATCCGGGCTTCCTCGGCGCCCTGTTTCTCGTCCTGCTGCGAATCGCCATCGGCTGGCACTTCCTGACCGAGGGAGCCGAGAAGTTCGAGTCGACCCAGCACGGCAAGCAACCGTTCTCCGCCGAGATCTATCTCAGGAACTCGGTCGGCCCGCTGGCACCCCAGTTTCGGGCGATGCTGCCCGACGCCGACAGCAAAGAACTCCTCGACCCGGCTGAGCTCAAGGCAAGCTGGAGCGGGATTGTCGATCGGGTTGCGAACCATTTCAAGTTCAACGACGAACAGAAGTCCAAGGCCAAGGCGCTGCTCGATCAATCGAGCGCGTGGGCCGACGTCTGGTTCAACGCCTATGACAACAGTGAGGCTCGCAAGAAGTATCTTGATGAGCTTGCCAAGGTCGAGCAGACCGAGCGGAATCCCGACGCCCTGTCGTACGAGCGAGAGCGAGCCTGGGAATCGCGGCGGTCGCTCGAGGCTGACCGCAAAACCTTGATCGCGCCGCTGGTCGCCCGGGGCCAAGAGCTCACTGACGCGGTTGTTGCCCTGAAGAAGCCGGAGCAGCAGGCGTCGGCCGGCGACTATTCTCCGCCGACGACCTTCCTGGATATGGCCAACTGGATGACGACTTACGGGCTCTGCGCGATCGGCGTCTGCTTGATTCTCGGTTTCCTGACGCCGTTCGCGTCCATCTGCGCCGCGGTTTTCCTGGCCATGCTTTACTTGTCGATTCCGCCCTGGCCAGGCTTGCCGCCGAATCCCAAGACCGAGGGGCACTACTGGATTGTCAGCAAGAACCTGGTCGAGCTGATTGCCTGCCTGCTCATCATGGTCACGGCCAGCGGACATTGGTTCGGGTTAGACGCACTGTTCTTCGGTGCCCGCCGCCGGCGCCGCTGGGCGCGGTACGAGAGCAGGCTGGCGCAGAAGTTCGGCTACACGCCAGGCAAGTCGCAGTCCGTTGATTCGCTGGAACCGGTCCATATCGCGACACGATCCTGATTCTTACCGATTCGAACTCGAACAGGAGCAAGGTATGACGAACCTGACACCCGAAGAGCGCAACCTGGGCCGCGAGAACGCGAATCGGGCCATCGGCATCACCCGCCGCGACTGGCTGGTCGCCGCCGCCGCCACGCCCACCCTGGCCGGCTTCTATTTCGGCTACAAGGACATGGGCAACAAGTCCCCGGTCAAGGCCGCGATCATCGGCACTGGCGACGAAGGCTGCCAGGCCATGATCCGGTTTCACAATCGCGATTACCTCAACTTCATCGGGTTCTGCGACATTCGCCCCTCGCAGCAAGAGCGCGCAGTCAAGGAATTTACCAACCACAAACAGTACACGCCCGGCGACGTCAAGGGGCTGAAGAAGTACGAAACCAAGGAGCAGATGCTCGCCGACCCCGACGTCGAGATGATTGTCATCGCACTACCTCTCTGGTTGCACGCGCCGGTGGCCATCGAGGCGTTGAAGGCGGGCAAGCACGTCTTCACCGAGAAGCTGATGGCCCATTCGGTGGCCGAGTGCAAGGAAATGTGCCGCGTCGCCAGAGAGAAGAACCTCTTGCTGGCCGTCGGCCATCAGCGGCACTACTCGGCGCTTTATGACAACGCCAACTACTTGCTGCAGAACGGCGTTCTCGGCGATGTACGGCACATCCGCGCCCTCTGGCACCGCAACAATGCCCAGCCGTTGGTCGCCAAGGATAAAGACAAGAATACGATCTACGATCCCAAGACGGGTCTTCCCGAGTACGTCCGGGACGACAAGGGAAACGTCGTCTACCAGGATAGCTGGAAGCGGCCGATACCCGACCCGGACCTGAACGTCGATTACGCCAAGTACGGTTACAAGAGCCTCGACGAGCTGATCCACTGGCGGCTTTACAATCGCACCGGCGCCGGTCTGATGGCCGAGCTCGGCAGTCACCAGCTTGACGCTTGCTCGATCTTCCTGGGCAAGAAGCATCCCGTGGCTGTCACCGGCGTGGGTGGGACGATGTTCTACAAGGACGGCCGCGAAGTTGACGACCACGTGTTCACGATCTTCGAGTTCCCCTACGGCAAGGACGAGAAGGATCGGGTCGTCGTCACCTACTCGTCGATCAACACCAACTCGTTCGACGGATACGGCGAGATGGTCATGGGCTCGCGGGGTACGATGATTGTCAGCCAGGAGAAAGAGATTCTGCTCTACAAGGAAGCGGGCAACGCCTACACATCGCGGCAGACGAACGTGTCGGTGGAGACCGTGGGCAAGAAGCCGGTGCTCGAGACCAGTCCGAGTCTGGCCGGCCCCAGCACGGCGTCTGCGCTCGGGACTCTGGCAACCGTCGACCCGTCGCGCGGCTATCGCGAAGAGCTTGAACACTTCGCGTATTGCATCCGGCACGGCGATTCCAAGAACTTCTACGAGGACAAGGATCACCTGCCCCGCTGCCGCGGCGAGGTCGCGCTGGCCGACGCGGTCATCGCACTCACCACCAACATGGCCATGCGGCAAAACCGGCGGATCGAGTTCGACCCGGCCTGGTTCGACTACAAGTCGGGCAAGAATCCCGAAGCCTCGCCGGCCATCGCCCGCAGCTAGGCGGTCTACCGTTGCTCCTGATTCCCTCCCGCTTTTTCGCCGCTGCAAACTTGGGTCACGCATTCCGTAGGTCAGGCTTTTCAGCCTGACCTTTTTTATTGGAAAGCTCAACCTACGTTCGGACGGATGGTTTACCGGATGATTTTGCGGCGAAAAGCGTCAAGTTTGCTGGAGAAATCCGAATGCTTTCCACGAACATCTCGAAGCAGACCGACATGTTCCACCGTTCGTTCAAAATCCGGGCAATTTTGCCGTACACTCAGTAGTTCAGGTCGGTGTGGCTGCTGTTTTGAGATCCAGTCATCGGGATGATTTTGGCCGAATCCTCAAGCGACTTGAAGCGGTTGTGGGCTTGGTTGGTCTGGGGCACCACGAACGACGGAGAACTGGGTAGAATTGCAAAGGTATCGATTCTCATGTGTCCGGACCGAAGACGTTGTGCGCGAATCTCTTCCCGGGAGTTGTTCGCAGATGGAGTTGCTCGACAGTACGGGGCGGGAGCTTGTCTGGGGACTGCTGGCCTTTCAGCAGCGATTTGTGTCACGCGATGCGTTGCTCGCCGCGATCGACGCCTGGCACGACGCTCCGGAACGGCCTCTCAGTCAGATCTTGCTCGACGAACGGTCGATTGACCCTCGTCAGGCTTCCAGGCTCAATTCCGCGCTCCGGAACATCACGGATCGTCAGGATTCCGATCCCATCAGGATCTTGGGCGCCATCGCTCTTGAGGACGCGATCGAGGATGTGCTCGGGCAGATCTCCGACCTCGAATGGCAGTCGCACCTGAGGCAAGCCTTGCGAGCCGTTGGGATTGAAGCTGGCTTCGATAGCGGGTTGACGACGAGCGACGCATCCGAATGCTCGGCCTCTCTGTCCGCGACCGACGACAATGGCGATCATGGCGGCACGGTGGGTCTCAATGAGATAGGCCCCGTCGTGAGGGCCGAGGGTGACTCGCTATCCACATTACCCTCGAACCAGGCGGGCTCGCCGGTGAAACTGCCGGCAACCAACCGCGAGCCGGAAGAGTCTACCGGACAGCCGAGCGATCGGTCCGACACCGAGAACTGTGGCGACGGCGGCTCGGGTGATGAGACGACATCCCGTCCCGCCGGAGATGGGGCCGGACCGGCACAGGCGCCGTCGGGGGGCACGAATTTCCTGCCCATGCGGTACCGCATCCTTCGCCCTCATGCCCAGGGCGGTCTGGGCGCCGTCTTCGTGGCTCACGATGAAGAACTCCACCGTGAGGTCGCACTCAAGGAGATCCTCGAGCGGCACGTTTACAGCACCGAGAACCGGATACGGTTCTTGCTCGAGGCCGAGGTCACGGGCGGGCTGGAGCACCCGGGCATCGTGCCGGTTTATGGGCTGGGCCAGTACGATGACGGACGGCCCTACTACGCCATGAGGTTCATACGCGGAGAGAGCCTCAAGTCGGCCATCACCCAGTTCCACCTGGGAGACAAGCAAGATCGCGACCCGGGAGAGCTGCGCCCTCGCCCTGCGCCGGCTGCTGACCCATTTCGTGGACGTTTGCGAGGCCATCGCTTACGCCCACAGCCGGGGGGTGCTCCACCGTGACCTCAAGCCGGCTAACGTGATGCTCGGGAAGTACGGCGAAACGCTCGTCGTCGATTGGGGGCTGGCCAAGCCGCTGGGTCGATGCTTCCCGCAAAATGATGGGACGGCGCCGGCCGTGTTCCGGACGGATCACGATCCCGAGGGGGACCGGGAGGGAACGGCCACCCTCGATGCATCGGCCGTCGAGCTGCCGCAGACCGCTTCACGCCGCACGACTTCCGAGCCTGGCCCCGAACCGGAGCGGCCTTTGATACCTCCCTCCCTGGGCAGGTCTTCCGAAACCATCGCCGGCACGCGGGTCGGAACACCGTCGTTCATGAGCCCCGAACAGGCCGGCGGGCATGTCGATCAGCTTGGTCCGGCCAGCGACATCTACAGCCTCGGTGCAACGCTTTACAATCTGTTGACCGGAAGACCGCCATTCGTCGGCACCGGTCTCACGCAGACACTGGAGCGGGTGGTCAAGGGAGACTTCCCCCGGCCTTGTACGGTCAAGCACTCGGTGCCCCGGTGCTCGAGGGCATCGTGCTCAAGGCCATGGCGCTGCGGCCCGACGACCGCTACACCACGGCCAAGGCCCTGGGCGAGGACATCGAGCACTGGATGGCCGATGAGCCGGTTTCCGCCTATCGCGATCCCTGGCTCGCGCGTCTGGCGCGGTTGCGCGCCGGCACAAGACGGCGGTGGCCGCCTCGGCTGCACTACTGATCGCTGCTGTCCTGGGCCTTTCCGCCGGCTCGATTCTTCTGGAACGCGAACGCGCCCGCACCGATCACGAGCGGGCCCTGGCAGTGACCAATTACCGCTATGCGTATGAAGCGGCCGAAACGATGCTCAGCCGCGTGGGCGACGTGGATCTGGCGGATATTCCGCAGATGGAAGGGGTGCGGCGGCAGTTGCTCGAGACCGCCCGGCTACAATTTCAAAAATTGCTCGAACAGCAAAGCCGTGACCCGGAAGTCCTGCTGCTGGAAAGTCGTACCAGATCGCGACTGGGCGACGTGCTCGAGATGCTCGGATTCTATGACGAGGCCGAGCGGCACTATCAAACCGCGATCGACTCGCTGAAAGTTCTGATCGACCGATTTCCTGACGACGATCGGCCGCGTCGGGCACTGGCGTGCGCCAGGCATGGGCTGGGGGTTCTGCTCTACAAGATGAACCGGTTCAAGGACGCCGAGACGCAGTTGCGTGAAGCGTTGCGTCTCCGCGCGGAGCTCGCGGCGAGGTTCCCCGACGACCCGAGCTTGACCGGGGCTCTCGACGAGACGCGCCACTTCCTGGGCGCTTTGCTGGCGCGGCTGGCAAGCCCCGGACCGGAGGACAGGGAGCTCTACCTCCAGGCCGTCAAGGACCAGGAGGACCGGGTCTCCGCCAAGCCCGGCCAGCAGGAGAACCGCATCAAGCTGTCTCAGTACCTGAACAACCTGGCGATCCTCGAATCCAGGACCAACCCGGCCCGGGCCGAGGGCGAATATCGCAAGATCGTTCAACTCGTGGAAGGACTCGACCGCACCCGAGCTACGCTGCCCGGCGCACGCTGGCAGCTCGCACGCGCTTCCAATAACCTGGGTTCGCTGCTGGCCGGCAGGCAACCAGCAAGCAAGGATGCCGAGGCGTTTCTCAACCGGGCTCGAGACGAGCTCGATCGGCTGTTTACTGAATTCCCCGGAATTCTTCAGTATCGGCGCGAGCTGGCCTCGATCTTTAATAATCTGGGGCGATACAGTCGGGATCGCCAGCAACCCGCGCTCGCGGCCGAGTGGTTTCGCAAGGCCGCCAGCCTGCTCGAGCCTCTGGCGACCGAGTATCCCCAGATTCCGGACTACCGGCAGAACCTTGCGATCGTGCGGTTCCAGCTCGAACTCCTCAAGATTGCCACCGATCCGGCAGCCGCCACCACGACTCTGTCCCTTGTGCTCAATGACCAGGAACGCCTGATCGCCGAATATCCTGAGGTTCCCGATTATCGCAACGCCCTGGGGCGCAACCTCTTTGACTACGGCAAGCTGCTCTTTGATCGGGGTGATTCCGCCGGTGCTGCGAAGCTGGTTGAGAGAGCCGTAACGCGGTTCCAAGAGGCTCTGAAAGCCGACCCGGGTAATCGCACGTACTCTCAGAATCTTTACGAGGCGCTATCGTTGCAGATGATGATCGCACTGGAGCTGAACCAAGCCCAGCAAGCCGCGGGGTGTGCCAGCCGGCTGGTCGAGCTTGTACCCGATCAGCTCGTGGGCTATCTGAGGGTCGCGGCTGGTTTTGCGAAATGCGCACAGATCGCAGCCTCGGAGAACCTATCCACTCCCGCGGGAGATGAAGAAATCGTTGAGGTCTACGGCCGCGAGGCCGTGAAGCTCCTGCGCCGGGCCGTCGACCGCGGGCTGCTCAAATCGGCCGATGCCCTCAAGCTCGAAGAGTTTGTCCCCTTGCGATCCCGCCAGGACTTCATCGATCTGTTCAAAGAGCTTCCCCAGGCCCAGCAGCCCGTCAGCGGCTGAATACGATTTGGATCCGTGGCTGGATAACTTTTAACGTTTATGCGCGTTCTGCCGATCTTCAGGATGAAACGGGCTGGCGTCCCTCAGCCTGTTCGTCGATTTGCACTCGTCAGGGAGCAGGATATGATGGTCAAGTCCGTTCTGTCGGGCCTCGTCTTGGGCCTGCTCCTGACCTGGCCTTCCGCATGGGGTCAGATACCGGACTTGCCACCATTACCGCCGGCCCTGGCCCCGGCCCCCGCGCCTGCCGGCCGTGTGCCCCAGCCACAGCCGCCATCGACCCGAGTTCCCGGAACCGTGCCTGTACAGCCACGGCGCGTTCGATCACGCAACCGCCGGCCACGGCTATTCCGCCGACGGCCGTCCCTGTCGTCCCCGGCGACGCCGGCAGCCGTCCTGCCCGCGGATACCATACCGATCGATACCTTTGGCCCTCCGTTCACATCGGCGATGGCAACCAGCCCCGCCGTCGGCGCCGCGGTGGGTTCTTATGGTTCGCTATTTGGTGAAGCTCCGCCGGTCTCGGGCGGCTTGCTCACCAGCCGACGGCTGACCAGCGGCCCGGATTACCAGATGATCGGCGACCAGGCCCCATTGACCATCAGGCAAGCCGCCTCGCCCGCGCCGGGGTTGCCCCAGCCGTTTCCGCCCAACCCTCCGCCAAGACCGCCGGGTGCGCGACTCGCCTCCGCCGTTGTGCCGTCGGTTCGTGGGTTCAAGATTGCCGAGAACCAGTCGCCGCAACCTCAAGATCGCGTGTTTTTCACATTTGATTATTTTTCCAATCTGAATGGGGCCCTCAATCGCCGGTTTGAATCGCCCGTCGACGGTCTCACGGCGTATCGTTATATCTTCGGCTTTGAAAAGACGTTTGACGGGGGTTACGGCTCGTTCGGGGCCCGCTTGCCGCTCGACTCCTTGAGCGCGAACTCGGCGATCTCCGGAAACTTCGTCAAGCCGGGAGGCACCAGCACCGCGCTCAACGACCTGAGCCTGTTCACGAAGTACGTCCTCAAGGCGGATCCGGCCACCGGCAGCCTGCTTTCGGTCGGGCTCGAGGCCACCTTGCCCACCGGGCCCAGTCAATTTGCCGGGGCCAAGTACATCGCGGGCATTCACAGCACGGAAATCCAGCCGTTCCTGGGCTACCTGCTGATCCGCGACCGTTTCTACCTGCACGGATTCCTCTCGCTGTCGGCTCCCTCGTCGATCCGCGATGTGACCATGGTCTACAACGACCTGGGGATCGGCTACTTCGTCTACCGCTCCACGGACCCCGACAGTTTCTTGACCAATGTCGCTCCCACGTTCGAGGTGCATGTCAATTCGCCGCTGACTCATCGCGACTGGTTCAATGCGAATGACCCGACCGGGACGGCCGACATCGTGGACCTGACCTATGGCGTGAACATGACGTTTCTCAAGCAGTCCGTCCTCACTCTTGGAATGGTCACTCCGGTCACCGGGCCGCGTCCCTTCAATTACGAAGCGGTGCTCCTGTTCAACTGGCGCTTCGGCCGCTCCCGCGCCGGTGCCGCCCCGCCGATCGTCGGCGGCTGAGAAGCAGCGTGAGACGTGGAGCGTGGAGTGCTATACTTCGCGCGGTACTGATCGATGCATTCGAGCTGCCCGGAATCGGGCTCGACGTCGAGCCCTGTCGGCAAGGCGATTCGTCGTCTCATGGCTTGCAGTTCCAGGCCGCAGAAACGATCCCTGCGAGGACGGATCATGCTGAACGTCTGGACGGTGAATGTCTAGGAATGTCTAGGTCGAGTGCTGAACGCGCTGAGAATGTCCAGGTGTGGGGGCAGGCCAGCGGAAAATAGTATACATGGGATCAGTTCTCGCGCGAACCAGCAGGGTTGAGAAGTACTCCACGCGACCGAACTGAACCACGATGCTCACCTTACGATTTCGACGATGCCTGACACATCGTCGCGCAACGAATACTCTGAATTCCAAAGAGTTTGCTGTAGTGCCAATGAACGGCATCGTCCCGAAGTAGGGTCAACGTGGACTTGTCTCGCTCGACGCTTGGCGGCCCTTCATACCAACCCGAAGCGTGAGCGAGGGTCGATACACAAAGCGATGCCGGGAAAGGGGAAACCCCACGCTGACAATTCGGGTGAATATGCCGCTGCGGCCGGTCACTTCGTCAACGCAGGGAACGAGGGCTTCGGGACGAGGCCCAATGAACGCTGCGTTTGGGCCCGAGAGTTTGCGTTTATCCTCTCCCCCTGCTTGCATGGAGCGAGGTTCGTTGATACGCTACATTCTGTTCAGGTCAACGCCGACTGTCGAGACGACGAACCATGGCGGACTTGGCTGTCTCCGGTTCCACGATGGACGGGTTCTTCCGGCGCTGGGAAGCCTCGGGTGCGGCGGAGCGTGCCAACTACTCGATGTTCCTGAACGAGCTGTGTGATGTCCTCGACGTCCCCAGGCCCGATCCCGCGGGTCCGGACGACGAGAAGAACGCCTACGTCTTCGAACGCGCCGTCCCGTTCCCGAACCCGGACGGCTCGACGACCGTCAAGCGGATCGACCTCTACAAGCGCGATTGCTTCGTGCTCGAGGCCAAGCAGGGCAGCGATCGGGTCGCGGCGGCCGAGCCGTTCGCGCTGGCGCCGCATCGGCGGATGCGCCGGGGGACGGCCGTCCGGGGCACGGCGGGCTGGGACGCGGCCATGTACGAGGCGAAGGGGCAGGCCGAGCTCTACGTGCGCAACCTGCCGGCCTCGGAGCATAATCCGCCGTTCATCATGGTGGTGGATGTCGGCCACAGCTTCGAGCTGTTCTCGGACTTCTCCCGCCAGGGCCGCACCTACGTTCCTTTCCCTGACCCGCGAACCCATCGGCTCAAGCTCCGCGACCTGGCCGAGGCCGAGATTCGCGACCGATTGAAACAGGTCTGGACCGAGCCGCTCACACTCGACCCCAGCCGACGGACGGCGAAGGTCACGCGGAAGTCGCCGCCAAGCTCGCCGAGCTGGCCCGATCGCTCGAGCATTCCGGCTACGCTCCCGACCTCGTGGCCCATTTCCTGATGCGCTGCCTGTTCACGTTCTTTGCCGAGGATGTTGGACTACTGCCCAAGGCGTGCTTCACGACGATGCTCGACAGGCTGCGCGAGGAGGGCCGGATCGCCGTCTTTCCCGACATGGCCGGCTCGCTCTGGACCACGATGAAGACCGGCGGCTTCTCGCCCATCCTCATGCAGTCGGTGCCCCGCTTCAACGGCGGCCTGTTCGAGCAAGCCACGGCGCTGCCTTTGACCGACGAGCAGATCGGCCTGCTGATCGACTCGGGCCGGAAGCAATGGCGCGAGGTCGAGCCCGCGATCTTCGGAACGCTGCTGGAGCGAGCCCTCGACAAGAACGAGCGGCACAAGCTGGGTGCTCACTTCACGCCCCGGGCCTACGTCGAGCGCCTGGTGCAGTCCCTTTCGGGGTCCGCCTTTCGGGGTCACACCGAGTTCCCATGTAAATTGGAACTCGGTCTGACCCCAAGGACCTTGCATTCGAGAAGATGGCGGTATTCCGCGAAGCCGAAGTGGAAGCGCGAAGGAACCGGCGTGGACTCTGGGCTGCATCGGGGAGCAAGAGATCGACGCTCAAGCCGTAATGACCTTCTTGGAAGACTGTTTCGTTGAAATTGCAATTTGGGGATTTCTTGCCTGATCTCTTGTGATTTTCTTCAAGCCGAAGGACGGAGCTCATGTTGAAGGTGCAATCTTGTTTCGCGACTGTCTCAATGTTCGTGGCTGCATTTGCAGCCCTGACAAGCGTTTCATATGGTGGTGAGGAGAAGAAGGGACCGTTGTCGGTCGCATACACAAGCATGGGCGACTCCTTGATTCTTCAGGAACAAGGAGGGGACCGGCCCTGGGTTCGGCTCATCGGAGTAGGAACTCCGGAATCGCCTGACGTAGCTAAACCTAATGCATTCATAGCCAAAGCAGTCCCGGCAGTTTTGGAATCGTGGACGCGCGGTATTTCGGTCAAGCTGGTTGATGATCCAAGCCTCGCACCGGTGCCCGGTGGACGTCGAAAGGTCTACGCTCATAGATCGCCTGATGGCTTGGATATCGGACTGGCTTTGATCCAATATGGGTTTGCCTATGCTCGAAGAGACTACTCATACGAGCGACAGGCTGCTTACATTGCTGCCGAGAAACGAGCTCGGGACGCAGGCCGTGGGATGTGGCCAAAGCTGATGCCTATAGCGGTTGAGAAACCGCCGGTCTCTTATGGCCCCACAACGGCTGGGCAAGCCACCGGGCGCCGCAGATAGGTTCAACCGCTACTTTGAATTCAATTCCAGGCACAAGCAGCGCGTCTCGCTCGACAAACTCTTCTGCGGGCCCAAAACCGCGAATCAAGAGGTACGCGACTCAACCTTCGGCCGACAGCACGGGAGCACCGGGTTTTGGCTTTCCCATGCTCGGTCTACCTATGGGTCAGGGACCGGTTTTCGTGAACGGTTACTATCGGAGTGATGGTACCTACGTTCAGCCTTACTTTCGCAACTGCGCCCGGCATAGGTGGCCGGTGACGGTCTCCGTGGTGCTGCTGGTCGAGGAGTCTGAATGAACGACACTACGGCCGAAGTAAACGATGGGGCGAGCAACTGCGATTCGGCGGAGCCGATGGGACTGAAGTCTTTCACGATATTCTGGAAGGAGAACCCAAGCAGGGCGCTGGTCAAGATCAAGACCATATACGCGACTGACCTTGAGACGGCAAGGGAGGCTGCTCAGTTGTTGATATTCGACGCGACGAACACCGTGGCAGTTGTGCTTGCCGTTGTGGAAGACTAAGAAATTCAGAACCAACGTCCATCCTATTTCGTACTTGGTAGTATAAGACCACCTGTGGCCTCGGCCACGCCATGCGCGAGGAGCAACACGGATGGGACGGCCCCAAAAACAGGAAAGGCCCCTTGATACAATCTGGGAGATCGACGACGAGCTTTGGCAGCGTATTGAGCCGATCCTCTGGGAGGATGCTCCGGCAACGCCCGCAGCTCATGGCGGTCGCCCGCGAATCGACTGCGATCGGCCATCAACGGCGCTCTCCCCTCCGATCGGATGTCAGGGACAAACTTCCGAAGCATTTCGCGACGATAGCTCGGTCCATCGCTGTTCCAGCGGTGGAGCCGCAACGGGATCTTCGAGCGGTTTGGCTGTTTTGGTGGAGGAGTGCGGCGAGTTCGGAGCCGTACATTGGGCTGCAACAGCAGACGGTCGACTGGCAAAGCTCGATTCGGCGGCCAAAACGTGGTAAAACCTCACCCACCGCGCAAGAACGCACCAAGCAGTCGGTCCTGGTCGAGCGTACGGGACCACTCGCGGTAGTGATCGCTGGAGCCAACGTAGTAGATCAGAAACTGCTCGAGGCCACGATCGAGGCAATCGTGGTCGAACGCCCCGACCCCAAGAAGCTTGAGCAGAACCTGTGCCTCACAAGGGTATACAACCCGACCGATGAGACCCAACGCATGGCTATGTGGCCCACATCTGCCCATCGGGGAGGATCGTCGCTAAAGCGTCGACCAGGCCGAAGAAAGCCCCGCCGCTGGTGGTGGAACGAACCCTGCCTGTTGTCGAAATGCCGAGCATTGTTGATCCGCTACGACAAGAATGACTTTAACTACCTGATTAATACAGCTGCCTGTGCGTTGTTATGGTATCGCCGGTGAACAAACTACAGGCCGACAAGGGTCCTGTTCGTAGCGTGGGGCCTTCCAACCGGATAGTCTCTAGGTAAGGCTTTCGGGGTCCGGCTTTCGGGGTCAGACCGAGTTCCAATTTAAATTGGAACTCGGTCTGACCCCAAGGACTGCATGACCCCAAGGACTGAAGGACTGTTCGTAGAAGAGAAAAGGTGTCAAAGAGAAAAGGTGTCAGGAACCAATATTTGACGAACTAGCTTAAATAGTCATTTTTTGGTTCCTGACACCTTTTCCTCTTCCCTGACACCTTTTCCTCTTCTTTTGGAGGGAGATCGATACGTCCCGACATAGATTATTACGGCGACCATGAAGAGTTATAGTAAGGGCCGCGAGTGGATCAGTGCCTGATCATTCTCTAATAGGACTTTATAGATAAAGCCGATTTCCTTGTACCTGAGATAAAACTTGGGAGCTTGCGATAATGAGGACGACGGCCATTGGTTACCGATCACTCAATCGTGATGTTCTTGGACCTACTCACTTTGCTGAGAACCTTCAATTTGAAGTTCTCGCCGAATTTCAGCGTATCGAAGCGGAAACCCTGGGGAACCGCATAGAGTGACAGTTCAACCCGGTAGGAGCCTGGAGCCATCGGGAATTGATCATGGAACTGAGGTTGCATCACACCTTTGCCTTCCACCAACCAGGCGGCCTGATCACTGTAATGATGTTCCTTCAATACCTTAAGGGCTTGATAAACCCGCACTGACCAGACGTAGAGGACGTTCGGAACCGTGTCATAGACATGGACCTGTCCATCTATAGTTATCACTTTGTTCTCTACTGCCACTTGCAGGGACGAAAACTCCATTGATCGCTGAAGATCGGCTGGTTGCTGGTCGGGAAACTGAGCGTGGGTAGGCGGCACCCCCTCAGTACGTCCCTGTAGCTGCGTCGATCCATCCAACTTGACGAAGTGTTGAGCAACCGCTCGTACAGCCACGATAGTGGCTATCATAGTAATGGCTACCAAGAACCAGCGAGTCTTCATGTCATCCTCCTATGGGTTTGCCGGAACGGTGAATGTTTGTGCTGCGTAATCGTCATAGACTTGACCGACGCAGGTATCTGAATCTTGTGGGTTGTACACCGCAAACTGCCAGATAGCCTGCCATTGCTGTTTGAACGTGATGGTGCCGGGCATCGGGAAAGTCGTCGTATAGGAATAGGTGTTCAGGGTGTTGCAGGAGCCGGTAGCTTGGGGCGACCAGATGTACAGTTTGTTGATCCACTGGGTCGTCCCAAAGAGATCCATCTCGATGCGGCTGCACACTTTACACTGGCTAACTCCGCTTTGTGCCTGAGTGCAGTTAAACGACAGTGTCCAGTTCCATGTGTAAGCGTAAGTGCCGGTACCACCTATGCCTGGATACCACACAGCATTGGTTAAGGGCACATTCCAGCCAGTAATGTTGGCGTAGCAAGGGGGTCCGTCTTTTTTCTGGGTGTCCCCGACCTGGCAAGGGCATGGGTCTGCGTAAGTCGTCGCCACAAGCATGCAAGCAACGAGCACAAGCACGAGCATTCGCTTCATGGGATACCTCCGAGGGGAGACAGCAGGTGAAAGGTGTCAAGCAGGTGAAAGGTGTCAGGAACCGATATTTGACGAACTAGATTAAATAGCCGTTTTTTGGTTCCTGACACCTTTTCTCAG
>CAWCPP010000037.1:0-410670 GCA_963797295.1 uncultured Planctomycetaceae bacterium | reverse complement strand
GGGGAACAGTCAGGCGGGGCCGAGGTGACGTTTGTCGACATCAGCGAGCGGAAGCGTGCCGTGGAGGCGTTGCGCCAGAGCCAGGAGCGACTCTGGCTCGCCCTCGATGCCGGACGGATGGGAGCCCGGGACTGGGACATCCGCAAGGACAAACTCGTTTGCTCGCTAAACATGGAGGAAGCTCTTCAGGTCGCTCCGGGAAGCTTCGACCGTATGTTCCAGGCCTTTCAGAGGCTGATCCATCCCGTCGACCGTGAGAGGGTGGAGGATGCCATCACCCGTTCTCTCGAGGATTGGCAGCCTTGACTTGAGGTTCACACTCGGTGTCGATCTAGACCAGGCCATCGGTCAGCTCATTCTCCTTTCGCGGCTACTCGGGAGATCGGGAGATGACCGTCGTTGAAGACCGGTGAACAACGAACGAAAATCGGTTAGGATTCACGATGCAAGCCGGGCCGGAGAGGCCCAATCAAACGAGCGCGGGGGAACATGGAGTTCACAGAGCCGCGTACAACAGGCGAGCACATCCAGGACAA
Source organism: uncultured Planctomycetaceae bacterium (assembly GCA_963797295.1). Taxonomy (GTDB): domain Bacteria; phylum Planctomycetota; class Planctomycetia; order Isosphaerales; family Isosphaeraceae; genus Aquisphaera. The sequence continues at coordinate 410,134 of CAWCPP010000037.1, read as the reverse complement.
TGAGAGTAGTCCCTTGACAGACGAGCTGAAAGCACTAACAGCCGAGATTGCCGCCCTGCGCACCCGCTGCGCAACGCTGGAGGCTGTCGTCGAATCAATTCCCGATGCGGTTTTTGTCAAGGACCTCCGGGGCTGCTATGTAATGCTCAATGCCTCTGGTGCCAGGCTCATCGGCAAGTCGGTCGATGAGGTCATCGGTGTGGATGACTCACGCTTGTTCGTATCGGAGACCGCAGGGCGAATCGCCGAGGCCGACCAGACGATCATCACCGAAAGATCAAGTCGAACTTTCGAGGAGGTAGCAACAACGGCAGCTGGAACTCGGTGCTATCTGACGACCAAAGTACCATACCTTGACGAGCAAGGCCGTCTCGTGGGGATTATCGGCATAGCCCGCGATGTCACCGAGAACAGGAGGCTTCAGACCGATCGAGACCGACTGCTTGACCGACTTCGCCTTCAGATCGATCGGCTTCCGCTGGCATACATCCTGATGGATGCCGACCGTCGAGTGATAGAATGGAATCCCGCCGCCCAAAGTGTGTTCGGTTACACCAGGGACGAGGTTCTGGGACGCGATTGCGTCGACCTGATCGCGCCGCTCCCACTGAATGACGCCCTGCAAGAGACCCTCCGTCGTGTCTGGGCCGGCGACATGAACGCTCACAGTGTCAATGAGAACCGCACGAAATATAACAATATAATCATCTGCAACTGGTTCAATACTCCTCTCATGGACGAGAACGGGCGATTCGTGGGAGTAATTTCGCTTGCGCAAGAAATCACCGAGCGGAAGCGCGCCGAGGAGAGCCTGGCCCGAGACGCGCAGCTGCTGGCTAGCGTAAGGGATTCCCTGCAGGTGACCGACATGGAAGGCATCGTCACGTACTGGAACGAGGGTTCCACTCGGCTCTTCGGCTGGCATGCCCAAGAGATGCTGGGGCGACACATGGCAGATCGGGTGCCGGAGGCGGGACGAGCCGCGATGCTCGCTGAGATCCAGGCAATCGTTGAGGGGAAAGACTTCTCTGGTGAATGGAAGGACTATCGCAAGGACGGTTCGCGGATGTGGATCGATGCTCGAGTCACGCGCATCACAGACGCGAATGGCACACCGATCGGTCTCATCGGCGTAGCACATGATATCAGCGACCGCAAGCAAGCTGAGGATGCGCTCCGCCAGAGCGAGGAGCGGTTCCGGCGGTATTTCGAGCTTGGCCTCATCGGCATGGCAATCACCTCTCCGACCAAACGAATCCTGGAGGTCAATGATGAGATCTGCCGGATTCTCGGCTACACGCGAGAGGAACTGCTACGGAAGACCTGGGCCGAGATGACCCACCCGGACGACCTGGCCAGCGATATTGCCCGGTTCCAGCGCATCATGGCCGGTGAGATCGACGGCTATACGCTGGACAAGCGCTGGGTCCGCAAGGATGGGAAGGTGATCGACACCACCATTTCAGTGAAGTGCCAGTGTGACCAGGACCGGTCTGTCAAGTACTTCGTCGCCCTGCTTCAGGACGTCACGGAACGGAAACAGGCGGAGCAGAAGATCCGGGAGTTGAATGCCGATCTCGAGCTGAGGGTTGCAGAACGCACTGCCGAACTTACGAAGTTGGCGGAGATGCTAAGGGAGCAGTCCGACGAGCTTGCTCGAGTGAACGGGGAATTGATGCGCGGCGCGGCTCAAGGACGAGTTCCTGGCCAGCATGAGCCACGAGTTGCGGACGCCGCTCAACGGCATTCTGGCCATGTCGGAATGCCTTCATGAGCAAGTCTATGGCATCATGAATGCCGGACAGAGGCGAGCGATCCAGGATATCGAGGAGTGTGGCCAGCACCTGCTGGCTCTGATCAGCGATATCCTGGACGTTGCCAAGATCGAGGCCGGCAAGATCGAATTCGAGCCTGGACCGATAGCCGTCGATCGACTCTGCCAGGCAACGATCCGCCTGGTCAAAGAGTCCGCCCACAAGAAGAGACTCCGACTTTCGCTGAACCACGATAAGTCGGTGGGCGTTCTGATCTCCGACGAGCGACGTCTCAAGCAGATTCTGGTCAACTTGCTCTCGAACGCGGTGAAATTTACGTCGGAAGGGGGTGAGGTCGCTTTGGAAGTCGCTGGTGATCGTGCTGGCCGGCAAGTCTGGTTCACGGTGCGAGACACAGGGATTGGTATTAGCCCGGAGGATCTGGCACGTCTGTTCCAGCCCTTCGTCCAGCTCGATTCTCGGCTCTCCCGCAATTACCCTGGAACTGGGCTGGGCCTGGCACTGGTCAAGCGTCTCACAATTCTGCTAGGTGGAGACACACGGGTAGACAGCCAGCCGGGTCTGGGCAGCCGGTTCACGGTCGTCCTCCCTTGGATCGAGGAATCAAAAGCGACCGAGAGAGAAAGCACGCTCCCTGAGATATCAGGCGACGACCCTCGGGGAGAGGATGAATCCACAGCGGGGGCACTCGTCGTCGTGATCGACGACAATCCCTTCAACGTCAAGGGTCTCTGCGACTATCTTCGCTTCGAGGGGTTTCGCGTCGAATGGACCTCGAATACGATTGATGGAATCGGACTTACCGAGCGGCTCCAACCCCGTCTGGTCGTCATGGACATTCAGATGCCGGGAATGGACGGACTGGAAGCTATCCGGCGCATTCGGCAATTACCGACCATTGGCGATGTGCCGATCGTCGCACTGACCGCGCTGGCGATGACCGGAGATCGCGAGCGGTGCCTGGAGGCAGGTGCAACTGAGTATGTGACCAAACCGGTCCACCTGAACAGATTCCTCCTGTTGGCATCGAAGCTCATAGCCGGACCAAACCAGCTCCATTAGCGTGATTCTTTCCCTCGATTTAAAATCGAGATGAGGCCCCGCCTTCACTTCCGCTCCCGACACCCTGCTGCCCTAAGCTACAGCTAGCCGATGTTGTTCAACATCGGCTAGTCGCCTGCGAAGCAACATCAACAACTGCCTCGTCACCGTCCTGGCTCACCAGATCGACGCTCTGGCCGTTGGCTTGTTCTGGGGCCCACGCACGGTTGTAAAGATGCGGGCTCAGCGTCCAGTGGGCTCTGTCTTTTTACCTATAGTCGTGCCGGGATCGACTCGCCTCACTTCAAGATTCCGATGACGGCCTGGTACAGTTGCAACAATAGCCGTTCACGAGTCGAGAGTGAAAAGCGTACAGAAGCGCATGGAGCCGCGAAGATACCTCCCGGGTGCGTCGGTCCGACGACACCGAAGTCAATTCGGTCGATCAGACCAAAGCCGCTAGCGATTTCGGAAATCTACGGACCCGTCGGTTGAGGCTCTCCACAAGGTGGAGCTTCCTTGCGAGTCAGCCGGCGACTTGGATAAGAGTGACTTCTCGAGATGATCTTCTATCGAACTTAATCGAAAGGGTCTTGTAGATCGCCTAGGCCAGTACGGACACGCGCTCAAGAATCCATGTTAAGGCGTTTTTTTTCTGACAAGATGATTTCGCCTGAACCCAAGACGAGATTGTTCAAGCACTGGAGTCTTTCCCGGGGCTGAGGGCCGGATTTGGCTCCGCAGATCGGGAGACTTTCTTCGGAGAGTTTGGCGGAGACTTTGGTGCATTCTCGCATGCCATAGCCGCTCCCGAGTTGGATCAGGCACCGAAGAGTGTCCGGATGGGCGGGACCGAACAACTTGGTCAAGATAGCCCTCGTCGGCTGATATGGCGATTCGGGGGCCGTCAGGTTGCCTTCAGGTCCTGAACACCCAGGACTTCCAGGCGCAACCAGCAACGAGCATAAGCCCAGTCGTTCGTGGCGGTCGATATCGAGACGCCGAGCGCCTGCGCGGCCTCTTCAATGGTCAAGCCAACGAAGAAACGGAGCTTGACGAGCTCGGCCTTGCGCTTGTCGGCGGCTTCGAGCCTGTCGAGTGCGTCGTGAAGAGTGAGTAGGTCGACGCCGGGCTCGGGAACGGAAGGTTCGATGTCGGTCAGCGCGATCCGGTCGCGGTCACCGCCGGCTTTCACGGTACGTTTGTGCCGCGCCTGGTCGACGAGGATTCGCCGCATCGCTTCGGCGGCCGCGGCGAAGAAGTGCGCGCGGCTGTTCCAGGCCGGCGTGCTTGCCTCCGACGGGCAGCCGACCAGGCGGAGATACGCTTCATGCACGAGAGCCGTCGCTTGCAAAGTTTGCCCCGGCGTCTCCCGCGCCAGCTTCTGGGCGGCGAGCCGTCGCAGTTCGTCATAGACCAACGGCAAGAGCTGCTCCGCGGCCCTGGGATCGCCCTGTTCGATGGCCATGAGGATGCGTGTGGCTTCGCTCATCGGCCTTACCCCTGAAGCCGGTAGCCCTGAACTTCGCCATCGAAACACAGTTACGTTCTCTACTAGATACCCGATCAACCAGCCGGCCGCCAATAAGAATCAAGGCAAATCGCGGCGGTCGAACCCACAATGCCGTCGCATGCTCACGGAGCACGCTGCATCCACTTGATGACTATCGGTATAAGCATCGCCCCCTGGGGCGGCGGGCATTATGTGCGCGACGCGGCCTCAATCCGGAAGCGGCGTGGTGTCCCAGGACCGCACGGTGTAATTCTGGGACACGCTCTGAGCTGCACGCCCAGCGATTCGATGTCAGTTTGGGTGTCGACACCGAAGGTGTTCATCTCCGCCGGCACGGGGTCATGCAGGCGAACGGGCCGGTCCGATCGCTCTTGCCGCCGGGGGACGGAGAAATTATTCCAACGCCGCTCAAGGTGCGAACGGCTGGGACGGGAAGGCCAGGTCCCGTTCGATCGCCTCGGCCTCGCTCAGGAACAACTGGGACTCACTCGTGCTGGCGTGCTCTGGCTTCTTCATGAGCGCCCGCAGGCGGCCCAGGGCGCTGCGTGCCTGGTCTGGCTCGCCGAGCCTGTGGTGCGCGAGTGCCAGGAAGGCCAGATCCGCCGGCTGCGAACCCAGCGCGCCTCCGGAATTGAGCCGATCAGAATGCGTCAGGGTGGCCACGGCCTCGGCATAATGCCCCGAGCGGTATTGGGCCACGCCCAGGGTATTGAGCAGGGCGCCATTGCTCGGCTCGAGCTGGCAGGCGGCCTCGGCGTGTTCGAGGGCCACGCGATAGGCCTCGGGTGGCGCACCGCTCTGGCGTGCGACTGACCAGCTCGCATGATTGAGGCGTGACGGAGATTCCGGGATCTGCTCGGCGAGGGCCAGCATCCGCCGCCGCATCGGCTCGCCGAGCGTCTTGTCGGCGTGGAGGCTCGCCCGGACCTCCGTCCGAAGCAGCATCTTATCATACAGGCTGTTGACCACGCGCTCGGCCTCCTGGTCAAGCAGGAGCTCGCCGTGGGCCTCCGCCAGATCCAGGGCTTGCCGGCGGACGTCGGCGTCGAGGGAGGAGTTGACGCGAATTCGGTCGAGGACTTCCGAGGTTGGCAAGGGCTGTCCGAAGAGGAATTCGACCAGCTCAGCCGCGTCACGAATCGTCCGGAGCTTCGAGTTGAGCGGTGTCGCATCCCAAAGCTTGATGTTCTCGCCCACGGCGGCGGCAAGCCGGCGCCCGTCGGGCCCGAACGCCAGGCCACGGCCCGGACTCGCCTGCCCACTCAGCGTAAGGACCGGCTGGCCGGTTGCGGCGTCCCAGAGCTTGACGGCCCCGCGCCCGGCGGCGGCAAGACGGCGGCCATCAGGGCTAAAAGCCACTTCGCTCACCCCGGCCGTGTTCCCGCGCATGGTGAGGACTTCGCTCCCAGTCTCGGCGTCCCAGAGCCTCACGGTCCCGTCGATGAACCCGGCCGAGGCAAGGCGGCGGCCGTCGGGGCTAAACGCCACGCCCGCGACCTGGCCCGTATGCCCGCGCAAAGTCCGGACCTCGCTCCCAGTAGCGGCGTCCCAGAGCCTCACGTTCTTATCAGCGCCGGCGGATGCGAGGCGACGGCCGTCGGGGCCAAACGCCAGGCCATAGATCACACCCGAATGGCCGCGGAGGACTCCGACGTCTTGGCCGGTATCGGGATCCCAGAGCCGCACAATTCCGTCGCCGCCACCCGAGGCAAGACGGCGGCCATCGGGGCTAAACGCCACGTCGTAGACCTTTTCGGTGTGGCCGCGGAGGATTCGGACCTCCTGGCCGCGATCGGTGTCCCACAGCCTGACAGACTGATCTTCGCTGGCGGAAGCGAGGCGGTGGCCATCGGGGCTGAATGCCAGGCCATAGATCACGCCCGAGTGCCCGCGGAAGACCCGGACCTGCTGGCCGCTATCGGCGTCCCACAGCCTTATCGTCTTATCGACGCCCGCGGAGGTCAGGCGGCGGCCGTCGGGGCTAAACGCCACCGACGTAACCGAGCCGCCGTGACCGCGGAGCGACAGCGCCTCTTGCTCAGGGACGAGGTCCCAGAGCTTGACAGTTCCCTCAGTGCCGCAAGAGGCGAGGCGGCGGCCGTCGGGACTGAAGGTGACGAAATGGACCATGCCCGCGTGCCCGCTCAGGGTCTGTAATGACTGTCCCGAGCTGGCGTCCCAGAGCCGCGCGGTGCCGTCAACGCTGCTCGAGGCGAGGCGACGGCCGTCGGGGCTGAAGGCCACGGTGTGTACCGCCGCCCCATGCCCGCTTAAGGTCAGGAGCTCCTGGCCCGACGCCGCGTCCCAGAGGCGCACCGCGGCGTCGCTACCGCACGAGGCGACTCGCCGGCCGTCAGGGCTGTAAGCCACACCCCAGGCGCCGTTGCTGTGTGCGCTCAATGTCCGCACGAGCGCGCCAGAGGCGGCATCCCACAGTTTGACGGTGCCGTCATGACTGGCGGATGCGATGTGTTGTCCGTCGGGACGGTACGCCAGTCGATTGATCCCTTTCGTGTGCCCGCGCAGAGTGCGGACCTCCCGACCGGTCTTGGCATCCCAGAGCTTGATCGTCTCGTCTGTACTGGCGGAGGCCAGGCGGCCACCGTCGGGGCTGAACGCCACCGAGACGGCCGAGGCGGAGTGCCCGCGCAGGGTCCCGATAAGCGCCCCCGAGGCGGCGTCCCACAGCTTCACGGTGTTATCCGAGCCGCCGCCGCTGGCAATGCTACGCCCGTCGGGACTGTACGCCGCGCAAATGACTCCCTCCGTCAGCCCGGCTGACCGGATTAACTGGCCCGTGCCGACGTCCCAAATCTTGAAAGTCTGGTCCGTCATGCTGGCGGAGACCAACCGGCGGCCGTCTGGACTGTACGCCGCGCAGGTGACCATGCCGGTGTGCCCACGCAGGGTCCGGGTACCTGCGTCGCAGAGGCGACGCAGGTAGTACCACTCGAAGCCGCGCAGGTCGGGATCACCGGGCAGTTGCGGCTCCGCCGCCTTGAGGTGTTCGCGCACCTGATCGATCTGGGCCTCGCGCCATGCTTGCTGGGCCAGGCCCATTTGCGCCACATAATTGGTGCGCCGCAGGTCCTGGTTCAGGCTCGCCAGCTCGTCACGCCCCTTTTCGGCCTGTTCTCGTGCGTCGTCGGCCTCGTGCTTGCGGGTCTCGGCCGTCCGTTCGGCCAGAGTCGCCCGGATGGCCTGCCAGGTGCTCGCGATCACACCAGCGACCAGCAAGAGCAGGAAAACGCCCACCACCTGCAACGGCGTGCGATACTTGCGCGCCGCCTTCCGCAACCGGTAGCTCGCGCTCGGCGGACACGCCTCCACCGGCTCGTCGGCCAGGTAGTGTTCGACGTCGCGCGCCAGGCTACTGGCGCTCTCGTACCGTCGCGTCCGGTCTTTCTCCAGGCATTTCATCACGATCCAGTCGAGCTCGCCCCGCACCAGCCGCGGCAGCCGCTCGGGCTCGGTCTTGCGGGCCGCGGCGATCTTCGGCAGGTGATCAGAGCTGCTCAAGCGCACGCTCGGCCGCGGCGCCTCCTCTTCCTGGATCAGCCGCACCAGCTCGTGGAAGGCCGCCGACTTGAGCCGCGCGCGCTCGAGAGGAGTGGTGCCGGTCAAGAGCTCGTAGAGCAGCACACCGAGTGAGTAGATGTCGCTGCGGGTGTCGACGCCCAGAGCGTTCATCTCCGCTTGCTCGGGGCTCATGTACTCGAAGGTGCCGACCATGCCACCGAACTGGGTAAACAGGGTGCGCTCGGTCAGCCTTTGCTCGATGGCCTTGGCCACGCCGAAATCGATAACCTTGGGCACCGGCTGATCGTCGTACAGCGTCACCAGAATGTTGGACGGCTTGACGTCGCGGTGGATGATCCCCTTCTGGTGCGCATGCTGGATGGCGCGGCAGACGGGCACGAACAGCTCCAGCCTTTCTCGGGGCGTCAGGTGGTTGTCGTCGCAGAACTGGGTGAGGGGCACGCCGTGGACCAGCTCCATGACGAAGAAGGGCCGGCCGGTCTCCGTCGTACCGGCGTCAAGTACGCGGGCGATGTTCTGGTGCTCCATCATCGCCAGCGCCTGGCGCTCGGCCTCGAACCGGGCGATGACCTGGCGGCTGTCCATGCCGGGCTTGATGATCTTGAGCGCGACCTTGCGGCGGACAGGCACCTCTTGCTCGGCCATGAAGACGATGCCCATGCCCCCCTCGCCGATCGCTTGCAGGAGCTTATAGGGCCCGATCCGCTGGCCCGGCCCTTCGTTGATCACGCCGGGGGCCGGGGCCGACACGCCCTCGGCAGGCTGCTCGAGAAAGCCGCGATCGGCCCGGTCAATGAGAACCAGAGCCTCGAGCCTGGCTCGAAGCGCCGGATCGCCCGCGCAGGCCTCCTCGATGTAACGGCGACGCGCATCCTCGGGCTCGATCTGACGGGCAACCTCGAAAATGGCGGCTTCATCGGGCTTTGGTGAGGTCATGTTTGTGGGTCACTTTGAGTAGGTGCCATCCACATGATTGTCGCCGCTCGACAAAGTGTTGCCCATGATCGTCGTGTCGTCAATCGTAGCTGTGCCGACGACCGTGGAGAGAATGATGCCGCCGCCAAGTCCGGAGCCGGCGACGCCGTTACCGCCCGTTTGACCCGGGAAATGTGCTACTATGCGTCACTCCGCCGGGCTTGCCACCGGCGCCACCAATTGCAGTGTCGAGTCTTGTTCGGACGCTCTGCGTCCCTTGCCAACACCGGTGCGCCGGCTGCCGAAGAGACGCGGAGCGTCGACTCACCCGTTCCCGCGCAGCGTGGGAACGGGGAATGTGGTTGCCTGCCGGCCCTTGATCGCGGGGGCCGGTTGGTACGACCGGTGGCGCTCAGGGTGTGATCGTCCCGTCCACGTTGTTGTCATTGGTCGAGGCATGGTTGCCGGTGATCGTCGTGTTGTCAATGTGGGCAGTGCCGAAGGTCGCGATGCCGCCGCCGACCCCGACGCTGAACAGGTCGGCCGCGCCGGGCTGGCCCGGCGTGGCCGTGCCGTTGCCGCCGGGGACAACTCCGATGCCGGCGGTGGCGCCGCCGCCGGCGCCGGCGCGCCCGCCTGAGGCGCTGGCGGCGATGTTGGCCGTGATGGCGTCGGTGGTCTTGGCTTGCTTGGAGCCTTTCTTCGCCCCAAGCCGAGGATTGATGGTGAGGGTGCCGGTGACCGCGTTGAAGATGCCGCCGCCTATTCCGGTCGCGCCCTCGCCGCCGGCCCCGCCGGTGCCGCCGGTGGCGTTGCCGCCGCTGCCGCCGAAGTCGCCCGCGCCGCCGGCGTTGCCGGTGCCACCGCTGCCGCCGCTGCCGCTCCCGCCGGTACCTCCAACACCGCCGATTCCACTCTGTGCCTGATTGTTCAAGAAGTTCACGGTCACCCCGGTGAACGAGACGGTACCGGCGTCGAACAGCCCGCCGCCCGCGCCCTCATTGGCAGCGCCGCCTTGGCCGCCGGTGCCGCCGGTGGCCGATCCGCCCCGGCCGCCGAAACTGCGGGTACTGCCGGTGCCGCCCGCGCCGCCGGTGGCGCCGCCGCCGCTGCCGCCCAGTCCGCCTGCGCCGCCGGTCGCCTGGTTGCCGGTGAACGTGCTGGGCACGGGCGGCCTGGACGGAGTCTGTGCGCGGAAGGTCACGGTGCCCCCCGTGTCGTTGAACAGCCCGCCACCCTCCCCGAGGCCGGCGACCCCACTGAAGCCGCCGTTGCCGCCGACGCCGACACCGCCGGCCCCGCCGTCGCCGCCGGTCTCGCCGAAGTTCAGGCCCAGCAAGCCGTGGCCGCCAGCGCCGCCGGTGCCTTGGCCGCCAAGGGCCCCCGAACCGCTGACGCCGCCGACGGCGACGTTCGACGAGATTGTCACGCTGGTTGTGTTTGTCAGGATCGCTCCGCCGCCATTGAAGATCCCGCCGCCCTGGCCGTTGCCGCCGTTGCCGCCAAGGCCGCCGCTGCCGCCGGTCCCCACGCCGCCAGGCCCGCCGTCGAGGCCGCCGCCCAAGCCGCCGTGGACGCCCACGCCGGCGCCACCCGCCCCGCCCGGTCCGCCCGCGCCGCCGGTAACGCCGTTGCCCTTGAACGTGCTGGCGCTGCTTGTCAGGGTGGCGCTACCCAGGTTGCACAGACCTCCGCCCTGGGCCGCGCCCCCGTTGCCGCCGGCGCCCCCGTTGCCGCCGCCGGTGCCGCTGCCGCCCGGTCCGCCCGGTCCGCCCACGCCGCCCGTTGCCTGGTCGCCAGAAAAAGTCGTGGCGTTGACTGTCAGTGTCGCGCCGGCCGCGTTGAAGATCCCGCCGCCTTCGCCGGCGCCGCCGGACCCGCCGGCCTGCCCGTTGCCGGGGCCGGCGGCGCCAGCCACTCCCGCGGTGCCGCCACCGCCGATTGCCTGGTTCGACGCGATCGTGGTCTTCACCACGGTGAGCGAACCGGCCGCGTTGCAAATCCCGCCGCCTTCGGCGGTGCCGCCGTTGCCCGCCGGAACGGAGCCGGTCGCGCCAATCGCCACGTTGTTCGCCACCACGTCCGAGGTGAGCGTCAGCCGGCCACCGCTATTCAAGATCCCGCCCCCATCGCCCACGACGCGGCCGTGCTGGATCGTCACGCCGGTGATCGACACCGTTCCGCTTTGCACCTGGATGACGCGATCGAGGTTGTTGCCGTCGATGATCGTCGTGCCGGCGCCCTTTCCCTGGATCGAGACCTTGGCCTTGATGTCCAGGGCTCCAGTTGCTCCGTTTTCATCGCCCGTGGGGGCGAGCGTCAGCGTGAAGGTGCCGGCGGGAAGGATGATCTTGCTCGAGCCGCCTTGCGCATCGGCAGCCATGATGGCCGACCGTAGCGAGACATGACCGCTCGAGTCCTTGCCTGTCTTCAAGTTGACCGCGTCAGTATCGAGGAGCGTGTTGACGTGGAACGTGCTCAGCGTAACGCGGGACTCGAGCCATTCCAGGCTGGGACGTGAGCGAGTCGTATGCCGCTTGCCGTTTCCCTGATGCCGTTTGTCGAAGCTTCGCATCGGAATGTCCTCCCTCTGATGTTCGGTCCCCGCAAAAGCGGTGGTCAAGGTTGTGCTCGGATGGCGTAGTGCCTGAGCTTTGCCTAAGTGACAGTGCGAGAAACGGGCAGAGAATTGCCAACCAGGCGGCAAAAAAAGAATCCGTCAGATAATCCGCCCGTCTTTCTCGCACTGTCTATTGGGAGTGAGTGATCCCACTGCGAGAGCAGGGAAATAACCATGACGCCGCGCCGATTGCTCGATCGCCTGATGCCCCGGCCAGCGGGGCATCACCGTAACCGACGCCCGCGCTCGCGTAGGCTGTCGCGGTGATCGCGAGGTTGGAGGCGAAGCCGAACTGAACGGGAATCAGTTGCCTCGCAAGCGGCGACCCATCCCTGCGGGTGGCTTTGCGGGGTCAAGCTTTGTGTGTGGTTCTTTGGAGATCCGGGGACGTTAGACCGGATCGACGCGTCATTCCCAGTTGAGTCGTCTCTGGCGGGGCTAAGGGAATGTGGTAGGATGATTGGCCGTTGACAAGTGTCAGATGGGCCGATCGGATCAGGATGGGACCGGCGATGGGATCGGATCGCGAGGGAGGGGATGGGGTGGCGATCCGGGCAGTCGAGGTACGGAAGGTGTACGGGACGAAGGACGCCCAGGTCGAGGCGCTGCGAGGGATCTCGATCGAGATCGCGGGCGGTGAGCGGGTGGCCTTGCTGGGCAAGTCGGGATCGGGGAAGTCGACTTTATTGAACCTGCTGGGCGGTCTCGACCGGCCCAGCTCGGGCGGACTGCGGGTCGGCGGCCGGGACCTGCACCAGCTCTCGGGGCGCGAGATGGCCCGGTTCCGGTCGACGACCGTTGGCATGATCTTCCAGTCGTTCAACCTGATCGGCTCGAGGTCGGCTGTCCAGAACGTCGAGCTGCCGATGGTCTTCGCGGGCCGATCGCCGCGCGAACGGCTGGCCGCGGCCCGGGAGGCACTGGAGGCCGTTGGGCTCGGGGCGAGACTGAATCATCGGCCGGCCCAGTTGAGCGGAGGCGAGAGCCAGCGGGTCGCCATTGCGCGGGCGCTGGTCAACCGGCCCCGGGTCATTCTGGCCGACGAGCCGACGGGGAACCTTGACAGCCAGACGACGCGGCAGGTCATGGCCCTGATCCTCGACCACGTCCGCGAGCACGCCGCCACGCTCGTCCTCGTCACCCACGACGAGGAGCTGGCCGCGAGCTGCACAGACCGGGTTGTCCGGCTGGTCGACGGCCGGATCGCCGCGTTGGGTGTCTGATCGGGAGTGGATGGAGGATCGCCGCGTGCGCTGGATCGACTTGCTCCGCTTACCCCTGGCCTCGCTGGGCCAGCAGAAGATGCGCACCTGCCTGACGACCCTGGGTGTCGTCTTCGGCGCGTTTGTACTCGCCGCGAGCCTGTCGATCGACGAGGGAGTCCAGCAGACGATCGAACGCGAGTCGAACAAGGGAGACGTCTCGCGGAAGATGACGGTCTTTTCGGCGTGGCGGGCGGCCGAGACCAAGAAGGCGGACGACGTGAAGGTCGCCGGGCGGATGTCGCCGGATCGCCGCGAGCGAATCCGCAAGGTCCTCGCCCAGCGAAACCAAGGCGGCGGTTCAGACCAGAGCAGGTCAACCTGACCCCGGATCGACTGGAAGCGCTTTCGCGGATCCCTCACGTCCGGCGGATGATCCCGATCGTCCACGGCGCGGTCGTCGCGACCCTGGGCAACCGGCCCGAGGAGGCGAGCGTCTCGTCCGGCGCCGGCGAGGACCCGGAGTTCCGCAAGCGGGTCATCGTCGGCCGGGCGTTTGACTCGGACGACGAGCGATCGGTCCTGCTCTCCGAGATGTTCGCGTACCGGATCGGCCTGATCGACGACGCGGACCTGGAGCAGGTCATCGGCAAGCCCCTGCGGGTCGAGATCCGAGGCCAGGAGGAAGGGCCGAGCTTCAATGTCTGGCTGGCCGACCGGTCGAAAGCCGCGCGGCAGCAGGGCCGAGCAGGCGGCCCTTCGCCAGCTCGCCTGGCAGCTCCCGGGGACGCTCGACCGATTCAGCCTGACCGGTGAGGAGAGTCGCAGCCCTGAGGAAGGCGATCCGGCAGGAACCGGCGACGGTCGACCCGGTCGTCGTCGCCGACGACTTCCGGGTCGTCGGGATCTTCCGCGAGTTGACCGACGATGAGAAGAAGGAAGCCTGGAGCCAGTTCCCCGCCGACACGGACCTGGTCCTACCCCGGCGGACGGCGGTCGACCTGGCGTTCCGCGACCCGGCCCGTCGCGAGCAGGGGATCGCCCAGGCGGTCCTCTTCGTCGACGACATCAGGAACGTCAAGGAGGTCGTCAACAAGGTCGAAGCGCTCGGCCTGCAGAGCCGGTCGATCGTCGATTTCATCGAGCGCCAGCGGCTGACCTACCTGCTCATCTTCGGCGGGATGACGTGCGTGGCCGGCGGTGGCCCTGCTCGTCTCGTCGCTCGGGATCGCCAACACGATGCTGATGAGCGTCCTCGAACGGCGCCGCGAGATCGGCATCATGAAGGCCGTCGGCGCGGCGAACTGGCAACTCCAGACCATCTTCGTCATCGAGGGGGGCCTGATCGGCCTGGTCGGCGGGTCGCTCGGCCTCCTCCTGGCCTGGTCGATCTCGTTCCCGGGCGACGGGTGGGTCCGCTCGATGGTCCACCGCGACATGAACATCGACCTCTCGAGCTCGATCTTCGCCTTCCCGAGCTGGATCGGCGTGACGGTCGTCCTCTTCACCGTCTGCGTGACGATCGTCGCGGCGCTCTATCCGGCCCGGCACGCCGCGAAGGTCGACCCGGTCGCGGCGCTCCGGCACGACTGATTGGCCCGCCACGCCCCGGATCGGTCAAGGCAGCCGGATCAGGCTGTTGTGGAAGAAGCCGGCGGATTCGGGGTTGCCGGGGTCATGGCGGAAGGTCTCCCCATCGATGAGGAACTTGTACTCGTGCGACCCGGGGTCGAGCGCGATCGTCGTCGAGTAGTTCCCCAGGGCGTCCGGACCGGTCATGGCGAGAGGCCGTTGCTTCCAGTCGGTGAACGTGCCGACGAGGGCGACCGACTTCGCCGGCGCTGGGGGGCGGTGGCGGAAGGTGACCTCGTACTGGCCGTTCGCGAGTCGCTTCGAGGTGGGCATGCCGAGGGTGAGGTCCTGGTCGGCGAGGGCGAAGTTGAGGTATCCGACGTGCATTTCATCGCGCGTCTGCTCACCGAAGGTGACGGCGCGTCTTGGATCCGGGTTATTCGGATTCTCGGCCGAGTTGTCGAAGCGGGCTTCGGTGTGGAGGATCGTCCCTTCGGGCATCGGCTTGGGCTGGTCGAGGACGTAGAGGTTCTGCCAGTCGAATTCGTATCGGGGTACGTCGAGGATGACCTCGCGGCGGCCGTCGGGGTATTCGGCGACGAACCTCATCGACTTGCCCCGCAGGTGCATGTGCGGCAGCAGCGAGAGGAGCAACGAGGGCTGCGAGAACCGGAAATCGGCCCGCGAGACGTAGTCGCGCGTTCCGGGCGGGATCTGGAGGCGGAAATTGAGCGCCATGCCCGACATCAGTTCTTTGTGGACTGTCGCCGGGTCGGCGAAGAGGAGGCCGATCCGACTCCGGTCGACCTGCTTCGTTCCCCGTGGGGTGTAGTGGAGCTGGAGGACGATCTTCGATCCGGCCGGGATGCGCTTGGCCACGCCGTCGGGCAAGACGCGGGCCGGCATGCCGGGTGCGTAGGCGGCGAGGAAGTCGCCGCCGGCCTCGTCGATCTTCTCGACACCGGGCGGCAGGACGAAGACGACAACGTGGTGGACGACCGCGGGGTTCCCCGGCCGGACCTGCGAGGCGCGGACCCAGACGTCGTGCGTGATCTTCGGGTCGATCTCGACGAGTTCGTAAGGCATCGATCCCTCGGCGGGGATCTCGATCTCGCGGGGCATTTCCAGGACGACGTCGGGCCGGGGGATCTGCCATCCCTCGACGAATCGGGGCGGCGGCGGCAGGTCTGCCGGGTCTCCTTCGGGCGATCCGGCGGCGACCCAGTCGCGAATCGCCTTCTTCTCGTCGGCGGAAAGCCGGGCGTCGTTGGCGAACTTGCCGTGCTCGGGCGAGGCGTGCCACGGGGGCATTCGACCATCGTCGACGACCTCGTCGATCATGCTCGACCAGCCGGCCGCCTGGCGGTAGTCGGTCAGGGAGAACGGGGCGATCTCGCCGGGTCGGTGGCAGGTGACGCAGTGCGACTGGAGGATGCGAGCGATCTCTTTCGCGTACGTCACGGCGCCCCCCTCGGCCGGCTTCGTAACCCGGCCGATCCTGCAGCCGACCGCGTCCGTTCTCGGCGTCGCGACCGGCCGCCCGGCGAGGACCGCATCGAGGGCGTCGACCAGGTCGTGCCGGGTGGGCGAGGGTCGATGGATGCCGATGGCGTACTGGTCGTCGACCCGGCCCCGGTAGATGACGGTCCGCGACCCATCCAGGACGAAGACCTCGGGCGTCCGCTCGGCCCCAACGCGGTCGGCCAGGCCGTTGCCGACGTCCTTCAGCATCGGGAATGGCAGGCCATGCCTCTCGGCGAACCGACCGATCGCGACCGGCCCATCCTGCTGATTGGCGTCGACGCCGAAGAATGCGACACCTCGCTTCCCGAACTCGCGGGCAATCTCTGCGAGCCTCGGGGCATAGGCCTCGGCGAGGGGACACTCGGTCCCGAGGAAGACCAGGACGACGACCTTCCGGTCGCGGGCCTCGTCGAGCGTGTGCCAGGCTCCCCGGTAGTCCTGGAGTCGGAAATTGACCGTCGGCTGCGCCGGTTCGCCCGGCCCGAGCAGGCAGACCAGCGCCATGACCCCGACCAAACCCGTTGCGCCCATCGTCCGGCCCTCACTATTCCCAACCCGCCTCCCGAACCGTGGACCGATAATACCACAAGTGTCCGAGAGGTTCCACGGCTGGAACACTCCCAAGGCGTTTTCCTTCAGCACTGGAATTGTGGAGATTAGCGAGGAGTCCCGTTTTTCCGGCAGGGCGATGAGCACGCTTCGAACGAAGGCAGAACGGTCAGTCTGATCAAAGCCCTTGACATCGCTACGAGATACCACGGATCTCGCCGGAGTTCACCGAGGACGCCCGAAAATCGCCAGCCCTGGGAAAAAAGTTGTATCCGAACGGGTCTCGTCTCACATACAAAGGGGAGAATCACCCATCGATCGGAGTCGACTCATGAGCACTCAGCGGCTTGCCACCCCGGAGCTGGTGCGGCTTTTCGACGCCGGCAGCCTGGCTGGTCTTTCGGAATGGGAACTGCTCGAACTGTTCGTGGCCCGGCGGGATGAGCTGGCGTTTCAAGTGCTGGTCTCCCGGCATGGCCCCATGGTGCTGGGAATCTGCCGCCGGATGCTGAGCAATGCCGCCGACGCCGAGGACGCGTTCCAGGTCACGTTTCTGGTGCTCTTGAAGCGGGCCGGCTCGCTTGGCCCGGGCGACGCCATTGCGGCCTGGCTGCACGGCGTGGCCGTGCGGGTCGCCCAGCAAGCGCGAAGCGCGGCGGCACGTCGGGGTCGAAGAGAACGACCCGGCATGACACTCGAGATCGCAGCGTCGGAACCTACCCGCGAAGATCATGAACTCCGCCAGATCCTCGACGAAGAGATTCACCGGCTGCCCCAGAAGTATCGCGCCCCCATCGTGCTTTGCTATCTCGAGGGCCAGACCCACGAGGAAGCCGCGAGACAGCTTGACTGGCCGCTGGGCACCGTGAAAGGCCGGCTGGCCCGCGCCCGTTCGATCCTGGAATCTCGGCTCAGCCGTCGCGGAGTTGCCTGCGGAGCCGCGTTGACGGCCCTGGCAGCAGGTTCCGGGACCGAAGCCGCAGTGCCCGTATCGCTCATGGCTACCACCTGCAACGCGGCGGCCCGGATCGGTTCCGGGACGTTGATCGCAAACGCGGTTTCCGGTTCCATTGCTCAACTCATTCAAGGGGTACTCTCAACCATGATCATGCAAAAGCTAAAATCTGTCGCCGTGGCCTTCGTGGTCTCGGGCCTGTTCGTGACCGGAGCCGGCGTGGTCGCACGGCAACAAATCTCGACGGCAAAACCGCAACCCGCCGAACTCGTGGACGCACCTGGCAGAAAAAACCTTGAACAACCCAAGGGTATCGAGTCCGCAAAGCAAGAGCCGGCGGCCAGTCTTGTATTCAGGGACCAGCGTAATCTTCAACGAGAATTGATTGATGAGGCGAGCCGGGCCTACAGCGCCGCCAAGCAAGAACACATTCGGGGACCGGGATCTCTTGATCGAGTCCACAGCGCTTCGCTCATGTTGATGGAGGCGGAGCACGAGGCGGCGGCTTCGCCGACGGCCAGATTCGACGCTGTCGAGGGGCACTTCCAGCGGATGAAAGAGCTGGCTCACGACGAACAAGCTCGGGGGAAGTTGAACGATTCCGGTGTCGCCCAGGCCCGAGCCTACCAGCTCAAGGCCGAGCTCGAGGTAGCCAAGGCCAACGCATGGCAACCCGGCCCCGCGGGGCAGCGCGCTCAGGCCGCCAAGAGCGAGGCTCCAGCCCAGGGCGACGGCAAGAGTCAGGGACCCGGCAAGGACCCAAGATCGCGGGCGGTTCTGGCCAAGCTCGAAGAGCCGATCGCCATGTCTTTCCCACAAGAAACGCCGCTGGAGGATCTGCTCAAGTACATCAAGCAGGCCACGACCGGACCGACCTACTCGGGAATTCCGATCTACGTCGACCCCATGGGTCTCCAGGAGGCAGAGAAGACATTGACCTCCACGATCCAGCTCGACCTCGACGGCATCCCGCTCCGGCGCTCACTCCAGCTCGCGCTCAAGCAGATCGGACTGGGTTATTTCGTTGACGACGGGATCCTGGTCATCACGTCCCAGGAGTCTGGCGATCAGGCCGGACTGGATCCCGATCAGCTCGGGCCCTCACCGTTCATGAAGAAGCAAGATAAGCTGGAACGCGGCGAGATGACCGTGCAGGAAATGAAGGCATTCGCTGAGGAATTGAAAGTCAAAGCGGAGATCATGAAGCAGCTCCGCGACCTGAAAGAACTCGAACAAGGACATGAGGACCCGAACCGCTCTCATGCGGTCAATGCCGACCAGGCGGCCCCGCTGCTCAAGGAGATGAAAGCTCTCATCGAACAGCTCAAGGCCGAGCGGGAGAAACCGAAGAAAAGCGGATCACAATGATCCGGGATCGGGAAGCCGGTGTGCGGTCGGACGGGGTGCCCCCCGCTCATCCCGTCCGTCCTACCAGCTCGAGGGTTACCTCGCTTGCCAGCCGCTCTACTTGCTCTGGCTCGATGGCTCCCGCGTCCCAGACCGACGCGTTGGCTCCGGCGCAGCCGAAGGCATGGCGAATCATCGGCTCAGTGTCGGTTCCCTCAAGCCAGGCGTCGACAAGGCCGGCAAGCAACGAATCCCCCGAGCCGATCGGGTTGACGGCCTGGATCGGCGGCGGAATGACCCGGAACCGCTTGTCCCGAACTTGCACCAGCGCCGGATTAGGACCATCCGTCACCACTCCGCAGATGACGCCGTGGCGGTACCAGTCTGCAAGTAAACCCAGAACATCTTGGTCATTCACGCTTGGTTTGCCAATTCGTCCGGCGGCTTCCTTGCGATTCACCTGAAGCACCGAAGGCCAGAAGCCCCAGATTCCCTCGAGCGCGGGGCCGTAGGTATCCAGGAAAACGGGGATTCGCCGGGTCCGACCCAGCGAGATCAAATCGCTGTAAACCCCGTGGGTCGCGGGGGATGGGCTCGAACCTGAGAGAGTGAGCGCCGCGACTCCGGGCTCTGCCAGGGCCTGCTGCACACGGTCGATCAGGGCATCGGCCTCGCCCGCCGTGATGGCCGGATCGGGATCGAAAAATGCCGTCTGGTCGATCGTGGACTGAGTGCGCACAGTGACGATGACTCGGGTGGGCGCCTCAGTCGGGACGATCAACGGGTCAAACTGGTCGTCGCGCTGCATGAGCTCCCGGCAGTGGTCACCGATCGCTCCCCCCAGAAAGGTCACCGGCCGCGCCTGCCGCCCCAGACGCTTCAATGCCCGTGCAACATTGTTGCCTTTCCCGCCAACCACCTCGCGAACCGCAACCCCGCGTACCAGATCTCCAGGCTGCCAGCTCGGAACCGTCAAAGTCTTGTCGAGACACGCATTCAAAGTGACGCACAAAATCATGGGATAACAATCCACGCCGCGAAAAAGGGAATACACAGGTGATCCGAACGATCCGCACAGGTTCAGACATCCTACCATTCTGCGAAGATCGAGCCTCAGAGCAACGGAGCGGTGCCGAAAAAGAGCAGATCAACCACAAAGATTCATAGATCCTGACCAGGTCATCGCAGTGCGCGAAACTTATCCAGTTGCCCCAGATTGCCAAGCGAGTTACCATTTCCAATGTCGCTCTTGCCTACTCGCCAGGAGGCGGCTGGCAGATATCAAACCGACGCCGAAATCACAATTTCGTAGTAACTGGGGTATTCATGGTGGCTTCTCGACGATGCGGTGGGCTGGCCGGGTACGTTCTGCTCTTGCTGCCTGCAGTCGCACTGATCGCGTTCTCCGGGCGAGCCCGAAGCGATGATGCGTCCGCCTCAGGAGACCCCGAGGGCCCGTTCAAGGAGCTGAAGTACCGATCGATCGGCCCTGCGACCGGAGGCAGGGTTTGCAGGGTCGCGGGCGTTCCGGGGAATCCACTCGTTTACTTTGCAGCGACAGCCTCGGGCGGCGTCTGGCGGTCGCTCGACGGCGGCCTGTCTTGGAAATGCGTGACCGACAAGTTACCAACCTCAACGGCTGGCTCGATTGCGATTGCACCGTCCGACCCGAACATCGTCTACATGGGTTCCGGCGAGGCAAATATCCGCAACAACGTGGTTCCGGGCAACGGCATTTACAAGTCGACCGACGGCGGTTCGAACTGGACGCAAGTCTGGAAGCAGGACGGGCAGATCGGCACGATGGCGGTCCATCCCCGCAACCCCGATATTGCCTTCGCGGCCGTGCTGGGCAAGGCCTTCGGCCCCAGCGGCGAGCGCGGGGTTTATCGGACGATCGATGGCGGCAAGTCCTGGGTCGCCGTGCTCAAGAAGGACTCCGACACAGGCGCCTCGGATGTTGCCCTTGATCCCTCAAACCCGAACATTGTCTTTGTCGGGCTCTGGCAAACCCGGCGTCGGCCGTGGGAATTGACAAGCGGCGGGCCAGGATCCGGGATCTACGTGTCGCGCGATGGAGGCACCACCTGGAAGCAACTCACCGAGAAGGGCCTGCCGAAAGGTCCGTGGGGCAAGATCGGCGTCGCGGTGGCACCGTCTGACGGTCGTCGAGTTTATGCGCTCATCGAAGCCGAGAAGGGCGGGCTGTACCGGTCGGACGACGGCGGTGAGACCTGGCACATCGCCACCGGCGACCGGGGATTGCGTCAGCGTGCCTGGTATTACTCGACGATCAACGTCGATCCCCATAATCCCGACGTCGTCTGGTGCCCCAGCGTGCCCATGCTCAAGAGCATCGACGGCGGCAAGACCTTTCAACCGGCGCGCGGTTTCCACCACGGCGACCATCACGACCTCTGGATCGACCCGCTCAACCCTCGGCGGATGATCGGCGGAAATGACGGCGGGGTGGATCTGAGCCTCAACGGCGGCGAGAGCTGGTACGCGCCTCCGCTGCCGATCAGCCAGTTTTACAGGATCGGCGTTGACAGCCAGCAACCGTACCACATCTCGGGCACGATGCAGGACCTGGGCTCGATCGCCGGGCCGAGCAACAGCTTGAGTTTCAGCGGAATCGCGCTCGGTGACTGGTACAACGTCGGCGGCGGTGAGGCCGGCTATACCCTGCACGACCCGACCGACCCGAACATCGTCTTCGCCGGCGAGTACGCCGGTGTGATCACGCGCTACGACCACCGCACCCGTCAGGCCCGGACCGTCGCCAGCTATGTGGACAATCCTTCAGGTCATGGGGCGGCCGACATGAAATACCGGTTCCGCTGGCCCGCGCCCATCGCCGGCTCGCCGCATGACCCCAAGGTGGTCTACCATGCGGCGAACGTCCTTTTCCGCACCACCGACGGCGGCCAGACCTGGACCCCGATCAGCCCCGACCTGACGCGTAACGACAAGCGCAGGCAGCAGTGGTCCGGCGGACCGATCACCGGCGACAACACGACCGCCGAGTACTATTGCACGATCTCGGCCGTGGCCGAGGCGCCCAAGGAAAAGGGCCTGATCTGGGTGGGCTCGGACGACGGTCTGGTCCACGTCTCGCGCGATGCCGGCAAGAGCTGGACCAACGTCAGCGAACATCTTGCCGGCGTACCTGAATGGGCCACGATCAAGATGATCGAGCCGTCACCGTTCGACGCCGGCACCGCCCTGGTCGTCGTTGACGCGCACATGGTCGACGATATGCACCCTTATCTGTACCGGACCCGCGACCACGGCAAGAGCTGGACGCTCCTTTCCGGATCACTGCCCCAGGACATTCCTTTGCACGTCGCCCGGTTCGACCCGAAGCAGAAGGGCACGATTTATGTCGGTACCGAGCGGGGTGTGGTCTTTTCGACCGATGACGGCAAGACATGGCAGTTGCTCCAGCTCAACCTGCCAACCGTGCCGGTCCATGACCTGATCGTCAAGGGCGACGATCTCGTGGTCGGCTCGCACGGGCGGTCGCTCTGGATCTTTGACGATTTGACCCCGATCCGGACCTTCGGACCGGTGATCGCTAGCAAGCCCGTGGACCTGCTGCCGCCGCTCGCGGCCACGCGATGGCGGTTGCACGGCACCGTCGGCGCCGTGGGACGCGGCGAGAATCCGCCTGCCGGCGCGATCATTCAATTCTGGCTCAAGGAGAAGCCCAAGGCGAAACCGAAACTGGAGATCCTCGACGCCGACGGCAAGCTTGTCCGAGCGCTGGGCAAGGAGACCGAACCCGAGCCGACAGCCGTCGAGAAGGAAGCGCAGAGGCCAAGGAGCCGGCCGGCGAGGAGCAGGAAGCCAAGGAGAAGGAAGAAGAACCCGAGGACGAGGAGCGATCCTCGGGCCGTGGCAAGGCGAAGTTGCCCGATAAGCCCGGACTGCATCGCGTGGTCTGGGACCTGGAATATGATCCAGCGCGGCCAATCAAGAACGCCAGGATGGATTCCGGCAGTCCTGAGACGGCTCCGCTGGCTCTGCCCGGAAAGTACACCGTGCGACTCACCGTCGATGGCCAGACCTTGACCGCTCCGCTCGAAGTGCGACCTGATCCCCGCGTCAAGGTGCCGCAGGCCGACCTCGGCGAGCAGGTCCGCCTCGCGCTGGCCGTCCGCGACGACTTCAACAAGCTCTCGGGCGCGGTCGAGCAGCTCCGGGCGATCCGCAAGCAGCTTCAGGACCGCAATGCGGTGCTCAAGGACCTCGAAAAGGCCAAGCCGCTGGCGAAAGCCTCGTCCGGCTTCATCGCCAAGCTCGACGCACTCGAGGGCAAAATGCACAACCCCAAGGCCCAGGTCACTTACGATATCCTGGCCATGAAGGGAGTGCGCCCAGCTTTACTCCAACCTGGGCTGGCTTTACGGGACAGTTCTCGAGGGCGACGGACCGCCCACGCAGGGCATGCGCGAGGCGGCCGCGCGGATGGGGGCGGAGCTGGCTGACCGGCTCAAGGACTTTCAAACTCTCGTCGACAAGGACCTTGCCGAATTGAATCAACAGGCCAGGACGCTTAATTTGCCGCACATCCTTGTGCCGCCGGTCAAACCGAATCCGTGACCGGCGCGGCCTCGTGCTGCGGCTGCAGTTGCTCGATCAAAAAGAGCACCGCGGCCACGGTCGACAGGATGCCCACTCCGCCCAGTACGAGAAACGCGCCCTTCCAGCCGAGACTGACCACGATCCGGGCCATGCTGTCGCCGGCCATCATGCCACCGAGGTAGCCGATGCCGTCGATGAATCCAGAGGACGTGGATGAGCCCTGCTTGCCGCCGAAGTCAAGCGAGATCGCACCGGCAAGGTAGGAGTAAGGGCCGATCAGCAGGAACCCGATCAGTGTGACTACCAGAACCGGCCAGATCGTTGCCGATCCGAAATCGATCAGTGCCAGCGCGGCGAGAGCCAGAGTCGTGAGCGCCAGGCAGCCGACGATGATCAGCGCCCGGCTCCACCGGCCCAGGTGATCGCTCAGAAACCCGGCCAGCAGTACCGAAATGCCGCCGAGAAAGGGAAACCAGGCGCTCTTGCTTGCGGCCTCGGAGCTGCTCATCCCCAGCGCTTCGTTGAAATATGTGGGAATCCAGGTATTGAAGGTTTCGCGGAGCAGTGTCAATCCTAGCGACAGCATGCAGACGTACCAGAAAACTCTGCGCCGGAAGAGCGGCATGAGTAGGGCCCACACCCCCGAGGGCACGGGCTCGTTTCCCTGCTCGCCGAACAGGCTGTCGGCATGCGAGACGGGCTCCTCCTCGCCGATCTGACGCGGAGTCTCCTTCAGAAAGATCGCGTTGATGACGAGCAAGACAAACATCGTTGCCGCGCAGGCGAAGAACACCTGCTGCCACGAACAGCCGGCCCCCAGCAAGTAGCCCATGAACTTCCGCGCCAGCGCGTCGCCGAACAGGAAACTGAGACTGATGAACGCCATGACCCGGCCGTAGGAACCGTGGGGAAACCATCGCGACGTGATCTTGATCATCCCCGCCCAGCCGAACGACTGGACGAATCGATTGCCGACGCTTGCGAGCGTGAAGAGCGGGATCGAGCCCCCCAGCGCGAACAGGACCGTGAAGCCGATCGAGCCAATCATCCCTCCCAGATAGTTGCGCCGGCCGCCTTGAAAATCGGCCAGTCCGCCCGCGAAGAACTTGCCAACCGCATAGGCGAGAATTGCGAACGAAACGACCGTGCCCATCCGCTTCATGGCAATGTCGGCACTGAGACCCTGACGCACCAGATCGGCGCGGATCAGCGGCAAGCAGACTGAGAGGTTGGAGCGGCAGAGGTAATACCCCGCGTAGCCCGCGACCATGAGGGCCACCGTGGCCCACTGCAAGCGCATCCGTCGCGCAGGCGCAGACGATCTCTCGTGCGTCGTCTTCATCATGTTTTCAAAAGTTAAGTGCTGGTCCCTGGATGCTGTAGGACAAGCACCTTACCACGGAGGGCAACGCATGTCGCGGGAGAACTTCATGAAGATTTGATGGAGATCAATAGCCCGGAAGATCGTTCTCGGATTTCGATCGTGTTTCAGAAGGTTCGCCCTTCCAGGCTGTCGATGGCGTGGCGGATGCGGGCGGGAACCGGGTGGGACTTGTTGGTCTGGTAATCAAAGACCACGAGCGTCGACGTGCCCTCGGCGGCGATCGCGTACTCGTTCTGGCTCAGAATCTTGTGTTCCATTTCCATGCTGCTGCGGCCGATCCGGGTGATCCGGACGCCGATGTGCACCGTGTCGGGGTAGGTGATCTGGCGGCGGTAGTCATTGGTCACCGATGCCAAGATCGGCCCGATCCGCTCGTTCTTGTGCATGTCCATCAGCCCGACTTTCAAGAAGTAGGCGATGCGGGCCGTCTCGTACCAGCGGAAGTAGGTGACGTGGTTGACATGCCCAAGCGGATCTTGCTCGCCCCACTGGACGGGTTGAACGATGACCACCGGGAACACGGCCAGCACGGCCTTCATCTTCTCTTCGGCATCCATGGCGTTGCGTTCCATTTCTTATGCGAGTGGGACAACATTCCAATGTTGTCTCTGATGATCCGAGTTGTCTCTGATGATCCGACAAGATTGGAATCTTGTCCCACCGGGTAAAAGCGCGAATATCAGGATGTAATCCCTCCTTGTTCAAGACCGATTTTTCATGGCGCCAGTCTAAGGCAGTCGCCCGCGGAAAACCAGCGCAGTCGTGATTCACTTGGACCCGAGGCGCGGGAAAGGGTAAAGTCGATTGCATGGTCACTCACTTCGGTGTTACCACCTGGGAGTTCCGGCGATGAATGGCAAACAAAGACAGTTTCCATGCCCGCTCGGTCTGGTCGCGGCCATCGTCCTGACGTGCTGCCCGGCGGTGCCCGCCCAATCTCCGCGAGTCGCGCGGGGCGATCCTTCACTGGCAATCTTCAAGAAAACCACTGAGAGCCGGCTCGATGAGGAACGGGCACGGATTCGTAAGATCGCCGAACCGGTGCTGGAACGCTTCAGGAAAATGAGAGCTCCGGACATGGAGACGGACATCATGTCTCAAAACATCAAGGTCCAGACCGCTGATGCGGCTTATCAGAACGCCAAGCTCACCCGCGAGGTTAACGAAATCGCCGTCAAGGAATACGAGGAAGGCATTTATCTCCAGAACCTGGCAACGGCGGAGGGGGAAGTTCGGCTTGCGGAATCGGACATCAGAGGATCGATGAACGAAATTGTGGCCTCCACTGCTCTGTTTGAGAAAATCAAGAGGATCTCTTCCGGGTCCATGTATGACACCCTGGCCGTTGTCCAGTTTGAGGCCAGGGTCAAGACCGCGGAATTGTCGAGGAGAAAGGCGGAGCTCCAACTGGAGATGGCAAAATCGAAACTCAACGTGCTCCGTAACTACGAGAAGCCAAAGCGTCTCAGCGAGCTGAGAGCGGACGTCGAGAAAGCCCGATCCGACGAACTGGCGAAGGAGCAAACAGTTCAATTAGAGAAAACGAAGCTCGCGATGCTGAAGAAGCAAGCGGAAGGCATCAAACCACCAGCCAAGTTCCAGCCGATACTCTTGCTTCTTGCCGAATCGATACGGCTCGACGGCCAGATTCGTGAGAAACTCACCAAACTGGAGCCGGAGGACGATCGACCGGGGGCGGGATCTCACAAGGAGATCGAGGAGCTGGGCCGAACGCTCGAGACGAAGATGAACGAGGCGGCACGCCTGTTCGAGGATCTCAAGTTCTCCGAGCTTGCCAGCGATATCAATTTCGCTGCGACGCGTCCGGCCTCCGGCACCAGTGTGCTTTCGCCGCGAACGCACGCAGCTTCATGGAGAAGTTTGGCAAAATCTCTCCCGACGACCGCTCCAAGCTCAAGAACGCAACCGACGAAGAACGGGCGCGGATCTACAAGAAGGCTGGTTTCACGGACGCTGAAATCCAGGAGATGCAGTACAGACGGGAACGAATCCAGAGGGGCGAGACGGGACCTTGAACTTGGACGGTGCAGGCTGGACTCTGTACCGCCAGATTCGTTCGGTCCGCACGAATCCAGCAAGAAGATTTCCATCTCCGCGACGAACAACCTCAAACCAACGACCGTGCTGTCTTCCGTGGGAACCGCATTTTCATGATCGCGATCCGCGACCTGCGCGTCGATTACGACAACCTGTGCGCCGTGCATGACCTTAACCTGACCGTGGACGCCGGCGAGGTCTGCGGCTTGATCGGGCCCAACGGCGCGGGCAAGACCACGACGATGCGCACCATGCTCGGGCTCATCGAGCCGACCTACGGCCAGGTCGAGATCATGGGAATCGACGTCCACGAGCAGCCCCACGAGGTCGCCAGGATGGTGGGGTTCATGCCCGATTTTCCACCCGTCTACGAAGACCTGTTCGTCTGGGAGTTCCTCGACCTGTTTGCGGGCAGCTACCGGATTCCGAAGTGGAGCCGTCCCGAGATCGTCGATCGCTACCTCGCGATCGTGGGCCTGCAAGAGAAACGCGATGCGCCGATCGTCGAGCTCTCGCGCGGCATGCGTCAGCGGTTGATGCTGGCCAAGACCCTGATCCCCGACCCCGAGGTGCTCTTGCTCGACGAGCCGGCCAGCGGCGTCGACCCCCAGGGACGGATCGACCTGAAGAACATTCTCAAGCGGCTGGCGTCCGAGGGCAAGACGATCCTGATCTCCTCGCACATCCTCGCCGAGATGAACGAGTTCTGCACTTCCGTGGCCATCATGGAAAAGGGCCGGCTGGTGGTCAGCGGCCGGATCGACGAGGTCAACGCCCGGATCATGGGCGACTCGACACTTGCCGTTGAAGTGCTGGGCGAGACCGAGGCATTCCTGCGTATCCTTGCCGAGGACGACAGGGCCAGTCCGGCCGTGCCCAAAGGCAATACGTTCGAGTTTCGCTTCCGCGGCGGCCCGGCAGAAGCCAGCGAGTTGCTCTGTCGGCTGGTGGGCGGGGGCGTCCGTGTCGCCTCGTTTGCCCGGCGGAAAGAGAACCTGGAGGAGCTGTTCCTCACGGTAGGCGCCCGGGAGCTTTCATGATGCGCAGCGACTGGCTGGCCGACTGGTTCGACAATCCGATCCTCATCAAGCACTTTCGTTCGCGACTGCGCCGGCAGCCCTTGGTCTCGGCCATCGTCATCACCGTGGTTCTCTGCGGTTGCATCATCTGGAGTGGATTCCAGCTCGACTCCTTCATCACGGGGGGAGCGTTTGGCACGCTCTTCGCGCTGCAAGTGGTGATCCTGGCCATCATGGGCAGCACCCAGGTGGGAACCTCGGTGTCGTCGGCTCGGGCGTCGGGGATTCTCGATTTCCACCGCGTCTCGCCATTGTCCGCCACGGAACTCGTGCTCGGCTTCTTCTTCGGTGCGCCGATCCGGGAATACGTGCTGCTCGCGTGCACGTTGCCGTTCGTGGTGCTCTGCCTGGCCATGGGAGTTCCCGACTTTCGCGGACTCCTCCAGCTCATGATCGTGCTGATCGCAACGAGCTGGGTGCTCCACGGCTTTTCGCTGCTCAACGCCCTGGTTTTGAAGAAGCAGGTGGGATCGCGCGGGGTGGTCGGGCTGGTCATCTTCCTGGGATTATTCAGCGGCAGCTTCATGTCGGGATTCGGACATGTCGCGAACATCGTCGATCGCGAGCCGAGGCTCAGCCTTTTCGGCATTTCACTCCCTTGGCTGGCGGTCGTACTCCTCTATGAAGCTTCGTGTCTCTTCTTCATCTTTCTCGCCTCACGAAGAAAGATGGACTCGGAACGGCTGCATCCGTTTTCTAAGCCGCAGGCCGGCGCGGCCATGGCTACCCTGGCCGTGCTGGTCACAGGGATCGTATGGGATCTGACCGATTTCCAGGCGATCGCCGTCACGATTCTTTATGTCCTGGTATTCATCGGCATGCTGTTCACAGTCATGGTCACGCCCACACAGGCCGAGTATTACAAAGGCCTCTGGCGGGCCGTGAAGCAGGGACGGGGCCGCCCGCCATTCTGGGATGACCTTTCCCCGATCCGGCCTTTCCTTGTTGTGATCTGTGGACTTGTTCTTGTCACCACGACCATCGTCTGGAGACGGCTTGGCGGTCCTTCGGCCGGCGGCTTCCACGGTTTCCGCGAGGCGTTCCCGCTGGCGATCGCCAACGGTGTTCTCGTCGTCGCGTATTTCGGCCTGGCCCACCAGTTCTTTCAGCTCCGGTTCGGCCGGCGGGGCTCCAACTTCATGGGGCTCTTCCTGTTTCTGATCTGGGGCGTACCTCTCTTGCTGGGAACGATCACGCTCTTTGCGAACCACATGAACTCCAGCATGGCGCAGATTCTCTACGCGTTCAGTCCCGTGGCAGGACTCGGCCTGTCCACGGGTGTCGGTGATGTGTCGGAGAACAGTAGGATGGCAGTCGAGGCGGCGGCGATCACTCCGAGCTTGCTTTACCTCTTCGTCTTCAACAATCTCGTCACCATCGCGAGGCGCCGCGTCCAGAAAGCCGTGCTGGCCGGCATCGAGAAGACCTCGCGGGAAAGCGGGAAGCCAGCCGACCCGGACTGAACAGGCTCAACCGCTCGCGGCCGTCTTCATCGGGCCGTATAGCCGCCATCCACCGAGAGCACCGCGCCGGTGACAAAGCTCGCCTCGTCCGACGCCAGAAACAGCACGGCCGCGGCGATCTCCTCCGGGCTGCCGATCCGGCCCATCGGGTGACCGTCCTGAAGCATCTTGAGAAAGCCATCGGGGTCGGCCGTACTTGACATGGCCTTGCGCAGCATGGGGGTGTCCACGGTTCCGGGGCAGATGCAATTCACCCGGATGCCCTGCGTGGCGTATTCGACGGCAAGTTGCCGCGAAAGCTGAAGTGCTGCGCCCTTGCTTGGTGCGTAGGGAGCCTGGCCTGGTATCCCTGTCAGACTTGAAATCGAGCCCGTGATCACGATCGAACCTCCCGGCGGTTCTTGGCGGAGGAACTGCCTGATCGCCTCGCGACAACAGACGAAGACCCCCTTCGCGTTGACGCCCATCACCCGATCCCAATCGTCGTCCGAGGCGTCGACGATCGCCCCCACGTAACCGACCCCCGCGTTCGCGAACAGAATGTCCAGCCGGCCGAATTCCGAGCAGGCGACCGCGACGGCACGCTGAACATCGTCCGAGCGTGTCACGTCCATCGCGACGAGGCGAACGCGATGTCCATCCAACTCCAGACGCCTGACTTCGCGTTCAAGCAGCGCCGCCTGACTGTCACCCAGCACGACGGCGGCTCCTTCGCAAACAAAACGCTCGGCCGTGGCGAGTCCAATGCCTCCCGCGGCACCCGTGATCAACGCAACCTTGCCCCCGAGACGGTTGCTCATCGGCGAACCCTCCGCTCATCCGTTCGATTGCTGCGGCTGAATTTCAAGCCGCCTTGCTCAGAATGATATCCCAGGAATACCCCGGATGCGATGCGATGCCAGACTCTGCCTGGGCTCGGGGCTCTTGCCGCGAGCCTGTTGAGTGCGTACTCTGCGACGATCGACTCACAAACCACAACCCGTTCAGGTCGACCGCCATGGCTTATCGATTCCTCTTCCGGCTGGTGATTCTGACGCTGGTCTTGCAGATCGGTCACGATGCCCGCGCGAGCGCGCCGGACTCTGCGGGAACCTCTGAGCGCCGGCTTTACGTCGCGGTGCCGGGAATTCGCAACTACCTGGAATACGGCGGACACGGCTTGCTCGTCTACGACATTGACCACGGCCATCGGCTGATCAAGCGAATCTCCACCGCGGGGCTTGATTCCAAGGGAGTGCCCAATAATGTCAAGGGCATCTGTGCCTGTGCGCAAACAAAACGCGTTTACATCAGCACAGTGCAGCAGCTCATGTGCCTGGACCTGGTGAGCGAGAAGCTGCTCTGGGAGCGGCAGTACGAAGGCGGCTGCGATCGAATGTCGATCACACCCGATGGCCGCCTGATCTATCTGCCCTCACTGGAAGGGTTCGTTCTGGAATGTGGTTCGCGGCGAGGATGGAGAGATTATCGCCAGGGTGGTCACCAACTCGGCCTCGCACAACACGATCATCGGTTTGAAGGGAGATGAAGCCTATCTCGCGGGGCTTCATTCGCCCCTTCTGGTCGTGGCCGGCACCCAGACTCACCAGATTCAAAGGATGGTCGGTCCGTTCTCCTCGAGCATCCGTCCGTTCACGGTGAATGGGCAACAGGGGGCGTAACTCGGCAACCCCCCCTCCGGGGGTGGATTCAGTGCCGGGGGGGATGGTGTTGTTCACTTCAATTGTCGTTTGATCATGTCAAATATAACAGTGACATCCAACTGACATATAAACAAAACAGATCTAACTTGTACTGCTACTTTCTGATAAGCATATTGGTTATTCGGACGACCGGCCTCAGCAGGCAACTGGTTGCGAGCTCGAGTATAACTATCGGATTCGGTAATGGTGAGAAGGTCGCCGTCCAGGGTGATAGTAAAGATCACATTCTTCCGTCGTTCTCCCCAAGTAACGCGAGCGTGACACAGGTAATGTCCCTGGTGTGTGAGAGCATGATAGAGGTTGGGTCCGATCTCTGATTCGGCAGCGTTTTCAATCGTTTGGAGGGCAGCGCTCAGGGTTCTTGTTGCCTGCACATCGATGAGACCATTCATCTCTCTGTTTTGTTCCCGAGAACACGATCGTTTGAAGGGCCGCGCTTCTGTTCTGTGTTTTGTTCCCAGCGCGGCGATGAGATGAGACCGATCGCAAAATTAGAAATCAGAGCCAGTCTTCCATCTTTTGGAGAGCGCCACCAAATAGCGGCTCCTTCCTTGGCCTCTTCCCGATCGAATGCGCAAAACTGTCTTCTCCTTTGGCTTGTTCTACCGATGAACCATGCAGGCATGGACCTTGTCTCTCGTTTCGATCGATCGAGGAACCTCACGCCGGGTTTACCACGTCGTCCCTGGCTGTCTGACATGAGCCAGCTTTGGGGTGCTCGCTGTCGGTTCCTTGCCCGTCCTAGCTGTGGCACGCGTCGGTTGAGTCTGACGAATGACGCGAGCTTAAGCGTAAGCCATTATAGGAGACAAGTTTGCGTCGTAAATCACGGTCTTTTGATCTCGGTTCACTCAATTGAGCATTTTTTCAATATAGCCGAAAATCCTCTTTTCAAGCCCAAATGTAGATTTCTGTATCTCCGCATGATTATCTTAGTAGCCACTATGCATCAGTCGCAACTCGCGTGCTAATAATGGGTTCCGTCTTAAGCTAGTGCGAGCGTTTAGTCGGACTGACGTGCGCAAGAGCCACCAAGTTTGAGATGACCGGCGCGGAATTGTAGAGCCAGAGGACATGCGCGAACCCGGTTCATTTCCAGTTGTCCCGACTCAAGCAACGACCTGAGTGCGGTCAGAAACTGCTTTTCAATGTCGTCAGGCGCGGCCGTTGGGGACTCGGCTCCGCGACGCCTGTCTAGGGATGGAAACCGGGGCCCGATCATTCTGCCCGGGAATCTGAGCAGCGGATTGCTCTCAATACGAATCGGGTGCCGCTTTCCGCTCGGTTGATCGGCGGCAAAACTCCTTCAAAATCTAACCGCGCCGCGGCGGTTTCCGTCGCTAGGTCGTGTTCTCATAACGATCAGTGCGAAGAGGAAGGGCCACGGCTCCAACGGCCCGGGGCGAAGGGATCGGCCAGGAAGATTCATTCGAAGAGGAGCGAGCTCGTGTCCGGGCGTGATTGAAGGCGGTGGAAAGCCGGTGCTGTCGCCCGTTCAACGAGGGCCTCGGGCGCGGCCGGTTCCACAGTACGGCGGAAGGCAGCCTCGGCCTTCTCCTCCTAAGGTCCCCATGGTCTTGATCCTGCCTCTGACACGTATGCCTCCGTCTTGGGCCTCGCCAGGTCGCCCCGACCTGAGAATTCCACCTGCAAGGCAAGCCATAGTCCCTGCCATGGCCTGTTCCTGATCGCGAACCCGGCGCCGGTCGTGGCGGTAGGTATGATGCAGTTGCCAACGGCGTGAAGGACGGCCGTATGTGCGGGGGACCTTCGCCGCGTACAGGTGCCCAGGAAGAAATCACGCGGCCGCTCAGGATTCCTGGCTGGGCTGAGCAGGCGCGAACGGGTTCGCCGGCAGGGGCGGGAGGGGGGAGTTCAGGAGCGCCTCGGCCTCGGGCTGGATAATGTCCAGGTCCTCGGTCCATTGGATTGGCAGCTTGGGATGCTCGCGTCGCCACTTGAGGCCGCGGTCGAAGTCGGCCCTGGCTCGTTCAACCTCGCCGAGCTTGTAGCGGGCCATGGCCAGGAAGAAGAGGTGGAAGGCGTCGGACCCACCCTTGCTGGCGTCGAGGCTTTTTTCCAGGGTGGCGATCGCCTCTTCGAACTGGTTAGAGCGGTACTGGGCTACACCGAGCGTGTTGAGGTAGATGGCCGGGTCTTGGGTCAGCGCCACGGCGCGTCCAGCCAGATCCAAGGCCCGGGCCGGGTTGCGGATGGACAGGGGACCTGTCGCCAGTTTCCAGGCCAGATTGTTGTAGAGCAGAGCCAGTTGTTGTCCGTTGCCGCGGTCCGGCTTCCTTCGAAGCGATTCCTCGTAACTGGCAAGCTCATCTTCCATGTTCTTCAGAGTGGCCTCCGCCACCGCGGTATCCATCTGGCCGCGATCGATCCGGAAGGGCTTCGGCATTGGGGGAAGGGCGCCGGGAGTTTCGGATGTGCCGAACGATCCCGGGGGAGCCCAGTCGAGCTGCAACTCGGCCAGCCGGCGGCGGATCGCGCGCAGGTCCCAGACGCGGAGATAGGGCCGGTCGGCGAGCGCGGTCACCAGCTGCGATCCATCCGGCGTGAAGGCCGCCTCGCCCGATCGCAACTGCTCCGGATCCTCCAACCGGGCCAGCTCTCGACCGTCCTCGACGTCGGCCAGGATCAAGACTCCGGCGCCGTCGTCGTAGATGGCCGTACGCGAGTCGGTGCGAAGGCCAGCGCCGAGGTCACACCGCGGTGAAGGCGCAACCTGGGAGTCCAGGTCGTCGTCTCGAAGAGGATCCAGCCATCCCAGCCAACGGCGAGCCATCGGCCGTCGGGACTGAAAGTCCGGGCGTGGGCCACCCACTTGGGTATGCCCGGGAAATCATGGACCAGCCGACCG
Organism: uncultured Planctomycetaceae bacterium; assembly: GCA_963797295.1. Lineage (GTDB taxonomy): Bacteria > Planctomycetota > Planctomycetia > Isosphaerales > Isosphaeraceae > Aquisphaera. The sequence continues at coordinate 376,438 of CAWCPP010000037.1, read as the reverse complement.
ATCTGTGCGTCCCAGAGCTTCATCCCGCCGAGGGAGTTATGATTGGTGACGACCCAGCGGCCATCAGGGCTGACCGTGATGCTGCCCACGTTTGAAGGCGGCCGCAGCCAGCGGAGTCGCTGCGGATTCCGGGTGTCGAGGACCAGTCCGCCATCGTTGGACATGGCCGCCGCGATCGTCCGGCCATCAGGAGTGATGGCGAGACTCCCCGCGCCTCGGGGATGGAGGATCTGTGGCGGGCCGATCGTCGCCGTGCCGTCGGACACCTCCGCGACTGGCCAGCGGAGCAGGATCGGGAGTTCGGTCAGGATTGCGCCGGATGAGTCGAAAAGGACCCGGTGAGTTGCACCGGTAACCGGCAGGGTGGCCAGCGTCGCTCCAGTGGTCAGATCCCATACGGTCAGAGCGGATCCGGTGGTAACGGCCCTGCGGCCGGATGGGTCGATGTCCAGCCAATCAAGACTGTCGCCTTCCCTGAACGGTTCGCTGACCAAAGTGCGGCACTCTACAGCATTTTCGACATTCAGGATGCGGACCTTGTCCTCCGTGGCGTCCAGGCTTAGCCTTCGGCCGGTCCTGTCGAACTCGAGCGTCGGGGACCACATCGACGGCCATCTAAGGACCTGGCTGCCCGTCCGGGTGTCGAGGAGGCGCAGCACGTTTTCCCAGCCGCGGCTGGCCAGCAACTCACCATCGGGGTGATAGGCGATGACCAGCCCGTTGTAGATGTTGTCTTTGAGGGCCATGGTCTGCTTGCCGGTATCGACGTCCCAGATGTAAATGACGTTGTCCTCGCAGGCCACGGCCAGCAGATTGGTCCGGCGCGGGTTCCAGACGTGGTGGTTTGTGGACATCGGATGGGGTAGCGTGGCGAGCAGCCGCGCCCCGTCACAGGAAACGACCTGGACCGTGCTCCCGTCCTTGGCCCGGATCGCCAGCTTCGAGCCATCCGGATTGTAGGCCAGTACTCCAAGAGGGACAGCAACCGGGTGCTCTGTCCACCGCCGTATCAGCCGCCCGCCCGGTAGTTCGTAGAAAACGATCGAGTGATCCGAATGGGCAAGGGCAAGCTCGCGACCGTCCGGGCGGAAACTCCAGTTGATCAGGTTGGCCCAGACCATCTCGCGATCGGTCAGCACGAGCCTTCGCTCGCGGAGATCCCAGACCTGAAGAATGTCCTGCGCCGGAGGTCATCGCCAGGTAGCGGCCGTCCGGGCTGAAGACCGCGGAGGTGGCAGCACGGGAGGGCGGCAGACCGGGAAAGCGTAACAGCTCGGAATCGTCGGACAGGCGGCGGACGATCACCGTGCCGTCGTCGAGCTTGAACGCATAACGCTCGAAGGCCGGATCGACAGCGAAGCCGTTCTTCTTGGCCCGCGGCACGTCCAGCTCCCTCGCGACTCGCAGGTCTGGCAAGGCCAGCGAAGCGATGGCCTCGTTCCTCAGCCGAAGCCGCTCGGTCTCGGTGATGCCGACGGACGAGGAGAGCTTCATGGCTCGTTCGATCGCGTCGATCGCTTCGAACCGCTGGCCGACGCGGCGGCTCTGGCGGTGGGCTTCGGCCTCGTTCGTGTGGGCTTCGATGAGGTTCCGGTTCGCCTCGTCGCGCTGGACCTTCAGTTGCTCGGCCATCCGACCGTTGCGATAAGCCGCCACGGTCGAGATAACAGCGATGACAATCGTCAACGCCGCAGCCAGCGCGTTGAGGCCCGCGATGACCGGGTTGCGCTTGCACCACCGCCAGAACCGCTCGGCGGGCCAGACGGGGCGTGACCGAATGGGCCTGCCTTCCAGGAAATGGTGCAGCTCGTCGCGGAGCTCGCCGGCCGTGGCGAACCGGTCCTTGGGATCCTTGGCCAGGGCCTTGAGCACGATGGTTTCCAGGTCGCGGGGAATCTGGCGGTCGCGCTGCCGCAATGGTTCAGGGGGCTGGTGGGTGATCTGGTTGATGAGCCCGATCTGGTCGCGCTCGGCGAACGCGGGCCGAAGCGCGAGCATCTCGTAGAGCGTCGCGCCGAGGGCGTAGATATCGGTCCGGAGGTCGGTGACTCCGCGGAACCGCTCGGGCGCCATGAACCGCAGGGTCCCGACCAGGTCGTGCGACTGCGAAAGATCATCTCCCTCGACGAGCTTGGCCAGACCGAAATCCGTCACCCAGATGTTGCCCCGGGCATCGAGCAAGAGGTTGGAGGGTTTGATGTCGCGATGCACCACCCGCTGCCCGTGAGCATAATCGAGGGCGTTGGCCACCTGGCCGGCAAGCCGGGCGATTTCTCTGTGATAGACCGACCCGGAATGGCCGGCCATCGAATGGCTTTCGGTCCAGCTTGCCGATCCTGAGGAGTCCGAGGCCATGACATCCTCAAGATCGCCCATGCAGCCGGTCGCAACTCCTAGCTCGTTGCCCCCCGTACCGGTCGGGTACTCCTCGGTTCCGGTCGGAGTGGCGGAAGCCGGAGTGAAATGGCCGGTCAGCAGCCCCTGAGTGGCGGCCCTCACGGTCCCGGCGACCGGCTCGGCCGCGGTGCCTTCGCCTTTTCCCTCGGCCTCGGGCGGGGGACTGGCACCATCGGCTGAACGGAGGCACCGGACGTCTTCCAGCACCTGATCAAGCGGCACTCCGGGGATCAGCGGCATGGCGTAGTAGCAGATGCCATCCTGCTCACCGTAATCGAACACGGGCACGATATTAGTGTGGTGCAACCGCGCTGCCGAACGGGCCTCTGTGTTGAACCTCCGCAGAGAGGTCGGGTCAGTCCGGAACCGGGGATGCATGACCTTCAGCGCCACCCGGTTCTTGAGCGAGCCGTGCTCGGCCTCGTAGACCACCCCCATTCCGCCCTGGCCGATCTCGCGGACGATGCTGTAGTCGCCCAGGCGGTCGGGTGCGGCGTGGCCGGGAGATCCTCGGGATTTGTTCGCAGGTTCGACCGATTCGCCGTTCCCGGGCTTGAGCTGCTCCATGAGCACGATCGCCGGAAACGCCCGATGAATCTCCTCGGCCAGATCGGGATACTTGTCCGTGTACTCCGACAGCCTGGGCCGCTCGCCTCGGCGAACGCGCAGGGCAAACTCCTCGGCCAGCCGGTCGAACGGATCGCGGTCAGACGCAGATGCCAGCATACGGTGATCCTGAATCGAGCATATCCTCACGAAATGCGGACGGGACCCCGCTCAATGGCTGCTTGCAGACGCGGGCGTCGGGACGTGATCGAACGGCGAGTTGACCGCCTGAACGAAGCTGAAGTCGTGAACCAGCAGGCCCGTGATTCCACAATGAAGTTCGCATCGGGCTTGGGCGAGGTGGTCTTGACCCGCCGGGCAAGATACTCGCGGACCAGCTCCTGGTATCGCGGATCCTTCTGAATCTCTTGCTTCACCGCGTCCGGGCGCTGCCACTGGCCCTGGAACTCGACCAATCCCATGAGACCGCGCGCAGTGCATTGCGCGGGTCAAGGGAAACAGCCCGGGCCAGATGTGCCAGGCGTTCGCCGGTCAGGCTGCGCTGCTCGCACCAGAGTGCCAGCTTGATCTGCGCACCCGGATCCTCGTCCGCCATTGCCGCAAGTGGCCCTGTCGAATTGATGGTGGCCTGCTTACCGCCTGCTTGAAGATTGGCCCCGCCGATCATGACACAACACAGGACAATGGCCGCGAGCATGATCGTCGCTCCCCCCAATCGTGAATGGTTCACAGACGTGCATCGGAAGGCCGCGGGCAAGTGACCAGAGCTTGACGCTCAAGGATAACTGCGAGCCGACAGGGTTTGTACACCCCAAACATTCGGAATCCGGACCCGAGCTCCGCTCGATTCGCCCCGGCGCTCTCATCGGCATGTTCGATCAGCAGCGGCATTGCTCGTGCTCAGTCGAGGAATCCAGGAATCGTCGCCAGGAGATCTGTCAGGCGTTTCAGTGCGCGCACATAGCGGTTGCTGGCGGCTGCCTTTTGCAGGCCGAGGATAGCGGCCACCTCGTTGTTGCTGAGTTCCTCGAAATGGCGCAGGACGAGCACTTCCCGGTCGATGGGATCCATGGCGTTGAGCACGTCCTGCAACCGAACCCGCATCTCGGCCTTGATCGCGGCCAGGCTGGGCGTTGTGAGCCGTCCCAGGAGCAGATTGGCCAGCGACAGGCTGTCGGCCTCGGGCATGGCGCCGCGCTGGATCGACACCTCGCGTCCCGCTCCGCGCATCTGAGCACCAAGGTGCTTTCGATGAAGGGCCAGAAGACGCTGGCCGGTCAGGAATCGAAGCCAGAGAAACGGCGAGACCCGCGGATCGGCCAGGTATTCCGATTGCCGCTTGTAGATGTCGAGAAAGGCTTCCTGAAGTACATCGGACGGGTCGATCCGTCCCTGAAGACGGCGATCCATCCGCAGCCGAACCATTCGCCGAAGCCGTTCGCGATGCTTGCCGAAGAGCTCGGCAAGCGCCTTGGGATCTCCCGATCGCATCTGGCCTACCAGGAAATCGTCGCTTTCGCTCTCTTGCTCGTCTGCCATCGGGCTTCGCCGCTTCAGTGAACCGGTCATGACTTGTGGTGGACCCAGATCATACACTGCGGAGATGCCCGATTCGTACACAGCAGATATGGGACTTTTCCCCGTCTCTCAAGAACCGTAGGCGCACCAGCCCTGCTCACATCCACCACGACCTCGCTTGATCCATCGTATCAAGGTCAGGCTTCGCCCTGTCGTAAACTTCCATGGCAAATCGGTTCGAAGAAGGCAGAGAAGTCTCAAGCGGAAGCAGTCCAAAGACGTCGAGATCCAGGGGTGGGTTTCCGGTCGAACCAATCGGCGCCCCGCATTCGGGTTCAGTCGGCCGATTGGCGTTTCTTCTGCTGAACCTGAAGGACCTGAACATGGTCGAGACCTCGCGAATTCGTGTTGTGCCGCGATCGGTTCACACCACCTCATGAGAACTGCACACGGAGATGGGCCGTACACCGAGGCACCGACTTTTCTCTCTCATCCGAGGTTCGTAATATCATCGTTGAGCGAGGGAGCGGTTGGCGATCTTCGCCGGCCGCGGGTCCTTGCCTGGCAGCATCGCGAGCCTCTCATGAAACGTCCAGTGTGGCGGGTGCGGCCGACCGTCGTCATCTAGCTGGCCTGGCTGGGACTGATCGGGCTCCTCTTCGCCATGTTGCGGCTGCGAGCCTAGCATCCCCGTCTCCTCCCCGTTACGGCTCTGCTCGGGCGCGGTGATGACGCCCCAGTACTCGACGGCGGCCGTGCAGTTGAAGGCGACGGGAAAAGGCCAGCCGCCCTCACACGCACAGCGGCCTCACGATGGGTATATGTCGTTGTTGCTGGTCGACGCGTGATTCTTGCGGATCACGGTTGAGCCATCGGCGCGTAAACGTGCCGAGGTCATAGACCCCGCCACCGATCCCCTGGCCATCGCCGCCACCTCCATCGCCTTGACCGCCAAGGGCCAGATTGCGAGTGATCTTGCTGCCGGCAACCCCGACGATGGAGCCGCTGTCGAGATAGAGACCGCCGCCAAGCCCGTTGCCGCCACTGCCGCCGCCCTCTCCAGGGCCACCCGTGGACGCGTTCGAATCGATCAAGGTTGAGGTGATGGCAGCCACATCGTCGGCGGTGACCCCGATGGCGCCGCCTAGGGCGCTTCCCCCGCTCGAGCCCGGTCCGGCAGTCCCGCCATTGGTCTGGTTACCCGTGAGCGTGCTGGTGTTGACCGAGAGCGTCGAACCGTCGGGGCTAAACCGGGGTGACAGAAGCCCGTCGAAGCCCAGCGAGATGCCTCCTCCGAAGGCAAGGCCGCCGTTGGCTGCCTGGCCGCCCTGGCCGCCGGTGGCTTCGTTATCATTCAGCGCACGAGTCGATGAGAGTTGCGATTGAACTCGTTTCGATATCGAGCCCACCACCCCCGGCCGGGCCCCCCTGGCCGTCTGGCCCACCCTCCCCACCGAGCGCTGCATTGCCCCCGAGTGAACTGACCTGCAGCGTTAGCGCCGCGAAGTTCGACTCGATGCCCCCGCCTGCGGCGAATCCGCCCTGGCCCGCCGTGCTGGAGCCCGCGATGGCCTGGTTGCCGATGAGAACGCTGTTCGTGACGGTGGCCGTGGCGAGGTTGAAGAGCCCGTTGACGTTGATGCCGCCTCCGTAGGCAAAGCCGGAAAAGATCGACCGTCCGAGATTGGAGCCGCCACTACCTCCGATTGCCTCGTTGCCGATCAGGACAGAACCGGTCGCGGTGAGGTCTCCGTAAACATCAACGGCCCCCCCTTCGCCGTTCCCCGCCCGGCCGTCGGCGGCCCCTCCGATCGCCTGATTGGCAATCATCGTGCAGTTCGTGAGGCTGAGGGCGCCTTCCGCGTAGATGGCGCCTCCCGACCCGATTCCACCGACCCCTTGCCCGAATTCCCCGTCGGTCGCGGGTTCTCCGATGGCTTGGTTGCCGACAAAGCTGGAATTCCGGAAGCTCACATTTCCGTCCAGGTCATCGAACAGATTCCAGTTCACCGCGCCACCGTAGGCAAAGTTGGCGAACCCCGGCGCGAGATCCTGTCCACCGGTTGCCACGTTGTTCGCAAAGGTCGAGGCATTCACGGTCAGATTCACGCTCAGTGAAGATCCGAAGGCAGAAGCCCCGTTGTCGATGGCTCCGCCAGTCACGTAGGAGCTTCCAAAGGCTGTGGTCGGTGCCATCGCAGCCGCTTGATTCTGGGTAAACGAGGTGCTGCTCACTGTGATCGTGGTTCCGGCCAGGTCTTCAATCGCGCCTCCGAATGCCCCCTGGAAGCCGTTGCCCAGGTTAAGACCGGAGACGGCCTGGTTCGCCGTGAACTGGCTATTGACGATGGATACGCTCACCCCCAGAGAGGCAGAGGCCGACTCGTTATCAATCGCACCTCCGAGCGCGTCTCCGCCCGAGTCGCTGAGCGCCTGGTTGAGAGAGAAGTTGCCTTGAGTGATTGTCATCGCGGCTCCGTCGTCATTCATGATGGCGCCGCCCAGACTCCCGCCCGGCCCGGTGAAGGACGTTTGGCTACCCAGAGCCTGGTTGTTCGAGAACGAGCTGCCCTTGATCGTGAGCGTGCCCTGATTGTAGACAGCGCCGCCGTAGCTCTGGTTGCTGCCGCTCGTCTGGTTGCCGGTCAGCAAGGTCTGGACGAGGCTCAGGCTGGCGCCAGCCTCGTTCAGGATCGCGCCCCCTAGGGCGTTTCCATTGAGGTCTCCGGACGCTTCGTTGTTGTCCAGCGTGCATTGAGTGATCGTGACCTCGGATCCCGTTTCGACCAGCACTGCGCCCCCTGCGCTGGCGTAGCCTCCCGTGACGGTGAGTCCGCGAAGGTTCAAGCTGGCGTCGCCATTGATGTCAAGAACGCGCCCGGCCCCGTTCCCGGAGATCGTCACGCCCTGGTCGTTGAAACCCTTGATCGTGAGGTCCTTGTTCACCACGAGCTCGCCGGTGGTCAGGATGATGGTCTGGCTCTCGAGCTTGCGGGAAAACGCGATGGTGTCGCCACCGGAGGCCGCGGCGATCTCGGCGCGGAGCGAGCCCGGGCCGCTGTCGGCATTGTTCAAGACGGTCAGCGTGCTCAAAACAACACGTCCTTCGAGGCTCTCCAGAACTGGTCTCCGGTGTCTTCCTTGTGACCGCGGCCGGCGCGTGCAGTTTCGTGTGAGCATGTCAGCTCCTGGTGTCTTTTCCGGGATCGAGAATGAAAGCGTCACTCAGTAGTAACTGTCGGCAGGGTCGGATTGTACACAAGCGGGCTGTTGGTCCTCGGGAAACTGATCGTGATTACGCCAGACTGAAGGGCGAAGACACTGTCGAATTCGTCCTGATGGCTAGGGTTAGTGGAGTTAGAATGAGTGACGCGATTCCTGGCCCCGATCTTCGCGGCCAGGTTGGTCTGGAGGACAGACCGGGCTGAAGGAAACAAGGGACGGGCGATCCGGCGGGCATCTTGAGGACCGATGTATGGATGAGCCTCTTTCCGAGCGCGACTCGTTTGACGTCATCGCCGCGTCGTTCCTGGCGCGGCACAGAGCCGGTGAGCAGCTCAGTATCGAGGAATATCCTGCTCGATTTCCCTTCCTAGGCCGTCGAGATCCGTAAGCACTTCCCTGTGCTTTTTATGGTCGAGAACCTCAAGCCCGTAACAGACGAACTCACAGGCAGCATCGCCGGCTCGACGGGTACGGGATCTGGGACATCGTTGCGTCGGCTGGGAGACTTCCGCTTGGTGCGGGAAATCGGCTGCGGCAGGATGGGAGTTGTGTGCGAGGCCGAGCAGGTGTCGCTGGGCCGTCGCGTGGCACTCAAGGTGCTGCAGACCCACCAGCTACACGACCTGGGTCTGGTGATCCGGTTCGACCGCGAGGCCAAGGCGGCCGCCCGATTGCACCATACCAACATTGTGCCTGCTTTGGGGGTCAGCGAGTGCGACGGGATCCACTTCTATGTGACGCGGTTCATCCCAGGTCTGGCACTCGACGCTGTACTGGAAGAGGGTCGGAGGCTCGGAGGAAGCCGGGGGTAAGGCGATCAATGGCGCAAGAGTCGACCCTTCCATTCCAGTCATAGCGGCAGTCGCCTTGACGGCAGCCGACCTGGCACAGCCATTGGTGGACGGTCGACTTGAAGTCGAGGCCAGCCACCTGGCGGAGTCGTTCTTGAGCCCGGTCGTCGATACGGAGAAAGGGGCTGGTCACCCTGGCTCCTCGGTCGCTTTGCCCGGTCAGTCGGACCTGTTGTCGGCGAACGACTCGGCCTGGTTATACATCCGAAGTGTGGCGAGGGTCGGGCTACTGGTGACCGACGCGGTCGCGTACGCCCATCAGCAGGGAATCCTGCATCGACATATCAAACCAGCGAATCTGCGGCTGGACGCCCAAGGCACGGTCTGGATCACCGACTTCGGCCTGGCCAAGATTGCCCCTGACCCGGACCGGCGACGTTGTCGGTACGATCCGCTACATGGCACCCGAGCGGTTCCAGGGACTTTACGACGCCCGGTCGGACATCTATGCGCTGGGATTGACGCACTATGAGTTCCTGCCCCGCCGGCCCGCGTTTGCAGCAGGTGATCGCCACGCCTTGATTCGCCGGGTGACCGATCCAGCCGGCTTCGATAGAATAACCGGCGCAGTTGGTCGCGCCCCACTAGACGATTTCTTCGTAGACGGCTGCTCCAATCTGATCATCATTCTTGTCAGGATGCGGTAATGCTGTGCTCACACTCATGCTTCTATGCCCTGAGAGCTGAATGGCCTCTATGGCATCAGAGGTTGCCGCATTTCCGTTCATACTGCCACCCGCAACCGTTTACCCCACTGCACAAGGCCGCCAGACCCTCTGCTTTGTGAACATCAACGATCTCCTGGGATTTGAAGTCGGTGACCTGACATTCGGACGTAAGCGCTATCGCGTCGAGGTGGCCGGCTATGAGAAAGGCCCGACCAAGCGGCACGGTTGCCCCAGCCATGGCATCGGCCTGACTCCGGATGAATCGGAACTCTGGCTCACCGACGCCCACAACAGCCGGATGCACATTTTCGATGCGACCGTGATGCCTCCGCGCCAGATCGCCAGCATCCTGCTCAAGGATCAGCCCGGCTGGATCACGTTCTCGATCAACGGACAGTATGCTTATCCCTCAACAGGCGACGTGGTCGACGTGAAAGCCAGGAAGATCGTCGCCGAGCTGAAGGACGAAGCCGGCCGGCCCGTCCAGAGCGAGAAGCTCATGGAGATCGACTTCCATGAAGGCCAGCCGGTTCAGGTGGGCGATCAGTTCGGAGTGGGAAGAACCACGAAGTGAAGAGATGGAACCACGAAAGAATCTGTAGACCTTAGATAAATGGATAGAAGTTCGGGAACCACGAAATACACGAAAAAGAATCAAAGAATTCGTGGTCCCAATGTTTCATTTGTTGGTTTTCTGCGTGGTCGTCATCGCTTGCGCAAGAGTAGTGTCAAGGGTGGTGCCGCGCAGGTCGAGGCGGACAATCTTCCCTGAGGGATCGACGAGATAGGACGCGGGTATGGAGCTGATGCCGAAGGCATCAACGAGATCTGCGCCGGCCGTGCCGTTGTGGAGTTGCGGCCAGGGTAGCCTGCGGACCTTCACAAAGTCGGTCACTGCCGTTCGCGTGTCGTCGAGACTGACGCTCAAGATTTCGAAGCCCGCGTCATGGAACTTCCGATAGGCCTCCTGCAATTTCGGCAGTTCGCCGACACAGGGAGCGCACCAGGTCGCCCAGAAATCGACCAGCACGAATTTTCCCTTGAGCGACTCCATCCGGATGGCCTTGCCGGAAAGATCCTGAGCCTCGAAGCTTGGCGCCGGCTTGCCGACCTTGTCCAGCCGCGCCATCTCCCTGGCAGCCTTGTCGCGCAGGCCCTGGCTGTCCGGGAATCGTTCCTGGAGCGTCTGGAACACTTGCCGAGCGATGGCAAACTCGCCGACACTGATCGCCGATGTGGCGAACGTCTCACTGAAGCTGGTCGCAAATTCTTCCTGATCGCTCTTGCCCAGGCCCTTCATCAGATCCTGATACCGCGCCAGGGCGTCGTCGTAACGGCCGGCCTGGGCTCTGGCCATCGTGGCAATGATTTGCGCCAGTGCTTTGACCGGGCCATCCGGATCATTCTTGAGGTAGTGCAGCGCCAGTTCCTCATTCTCGACAAACCAGTCGTGCTCGATGACCTTGTTGAACAGGGATGCAAATCCCTGGTCGCGGTCCTCGGCCTTGGGGTTCTGTTTCAGGTAGGTTCCGAGATCGCGGATCAAAGCACGGTCGTACCTGGTGAGAATCTCCGAGATGTTCGGTGCAGCCGGCTGCTGTGCCAGGCAATATCCTGTGAGGACCGCGAAAAGCCCGAAAGCCATTCCGAGCGACCTGGCACGCATGGCGGATCTCCCTCTGAACCCGGATCTGGCGTCGCGGGTCGTGATGATGTGGATGGGTCTGTCGCTCACAAGATCGATGTTTCCTGCCAGCAGCCGCCGACCGTAAGTCACCGGGCCGCGGGACGCAGCGAACCGGCCGGCGCCATGGTCCCGCCGAGATTGGGAAGCGGTGCCGAAACCTTCACGGTACTGGGCCGCGAGACCAGGTTGCGGACGAGTTCGAGCCACTGGTAGCAGCACAGGTTCCGTTCGTGAGTTGCAAGAAAGTTGAGGCGTCCCTTCTGGCCCATCTGGTGAGCCAGGTTGAGATCGGCGGCCAGGGTGGTCAGGGCGGACACAACACCCTCGGCATCCCCCGGCGCAACCGTGAATCCGCAGCCGGCACGGCGGATGGTGTCGGCAGATTCGCAGTGCGAGGGACCCACGAAGAGCGCGGGACGGCCAGCCGCCATGATGCCGTAGAGTTTCCCGGGAACCACGATTCCGGTCATCTCGGGACGCATCGAGATCAGGTGAACGTCGGCCACGGAAAGCGACTGGTGCAGATTGTCGCGCGAGACGTAGTCGAGCAGCCGGACGTTGGTCAATCCCTCGCGATCGCAGGCGGAACGGACTTCCTCCACCCGCGGGCCAGCCCCCACGAACAAGAAAACGATGTCCTCGCGATCGCGGAGGCGGCGAGCGGCTTCGAGGAATTCGTCGAACGAATGGGCCAGACCAAGGTTACCGGAGTACATGGCCACGAACTTGCCATTCAGTCCCAGCGACGCCCGTAGCGGGTTCAGCTCGCGGTCGACGGGATAGACCTGGTCGCGGCGGCTCCAGACCGGAATCGTGACGATCCGGTCCTGACGGACCCGCTTGATGCGCACGCGATCTCCCATGTAGGGTCCCAGCACGACCACGCGATCCGCCTGGCGATAAACGAAATCACTCAGCCAGGCCAGGCCGCGAACGACCGGGTTCCGGGGCGACATCCTGCGTAAGGCGAGGCTGGCGTCGGGATGCAGGTCCATGCTCCAGTAAACGTGGGAGGTCCCCTTGATACGCCGGAGCAGCGTGCCGATCAGACCGATGATCGGCGGCGTTGTGAGAGTCACGACCACGTCGAACCTGGGCATCCGTGCTGCTTTGAGCACCGCACGCGCGTAGAAGCTGAGATAATCGATCATCCGGTTCAGGGTGCTTTTTCTCCCCAGCGATGTGGCCGCCACGCGATGGATGTGAACCCCTTCGTGGACCTCGTAAGCCGGCCTCGCCTGCTCGCCCGTGCCGTACCGGCTCTGAGCGCAGAGCACGTGGCACTCGAACTCGCGGGCCGACAGCGATTCGGCCAGGTCGGTCAGATGCTGTGCAGTTGACGCGTGATCGGGCCAGTAGTACTGGTTGACGAAGAGGATTCGCCTGACCGGGGCCGCGAATCGTTCGGCGGAGCGATCCGCGGCATGTGAGCTAGGCGCGACTTCTTCGTCGAGCTCGAGCGACAACGCCTGCCGCTGCGCAGATCGAAAGTTTTCAAACATCGGACGGACCGCTCCGGGCCCGCTGCGAAACCAGAGCCGCCGATTTACCATTTCGCGTCCGCCTGGGCCTTGTTAGCCCGATACCAGGCAATGGTCTTGGCCAGTCCCGCGCGGAGACTCGTGGGCGGCGCCCAGCCGTCGAGCACACGCTTCATCCGTGTCACGTCGAGAACCTTCTTGAGCGCTCCATCGGGCTTGTCGGCGTTCCAGGCGATCTTGCCCTCGAACGCAGTGACCTCGTTGATCGTCTCGACAAGCTCGCGGATCGAGGTACCGATGCCGGTGCCGATGTTCAACGGCATGGCGACGTCGTTGCACTTCTCCGCGGCCAGCACGATCGCATCGGCGCAATCTTCCACGTAGATGAATTCACGGATCGGTTTGCCGGTTCCCCAGACCTCGATGCTCGGCGCGGCGGCAAGGTCGGCCTCGACCCATTTCCGCACCAGCGCGGCGACCACATGCGAGCGGTCGGGATTGTACGAGTCGCCCGGGCCGTAAAGATTCGTCAAGATCAGATGGATCGAGTCGAGCCCGTACTGCTTCTGGTATGCCAGGCCCTGAACGGCCAGCATCTTCTTGGTCAGGCCGTAATTGACCACACTGGCATGGCATGGCCCGCTCCAGAGGTCATCCTCCTTGAGGTCACCTTCGAGATAACCGGGGTAGCTGCACGCCGTCCCAATATTGACGACCTTGCCGACCTTCGCCAGCCGCGCGGCCTCCATCACGTTCGCGCCCATGACCAGGTTGCTGTAGTACAGCTTGGCCGGCTCGGTCTGGTTGATCCCGATCCCGCCGTAGTAGGCGGCCGTGTGGAAGACCACGTCGCAGGGGTGCTCGAGAAGACAACGGAGACACGAGTCGAGCGCCACGAGGTTGTATTCGCGCTGTCGGGGCACGAAGACCTTCGCGCCATAGCTCTCCAGCCGCTTGACCAGGTGTTGACCGAGGAACCCGGCCCCGCCGGTAACCGTCACGCGTTTGTCGGACCAGAAACTTCTCATGTTGGTTCTCCGCGGATAGAGGCCAGTGCTCAGTTGATGGCCAATGGCAAAGAGCAAATGCCAAATGGCAGATGGCAGATGGCAGATGGCAGATGGCAGAAAATGCAGAAGTCAAAGCGAGATTGGTCGGCGGTGTGGGGCGAATGACGAGAGAAAGGCGCTTTGCCGTCTCCGCTCGCCACTCGCCGAGGATCTCAGACTCAGACGTTGGCGAACGGATTCTGGAACTCGATGAGCTGTGCGGCCCGGACGAGTTCGGAGATTCCGCGGTCAAGGTCGATGGTGGTCTCGAAGCCCTTCTTGCGGATCTTCTCGTACGATACCTCGTAGTTGCGCTGATCGGCGTCGTTGCCGACTTCGGCAAAGTGGAGGTAGAAATTGACGTGCTCGAGGATCTTGCGGGCAACGTCTTCCTTCGTGAAGTTCATGGTTTCGTGGCCGACGTTGTAAACCTCGTCCTTCACTTCGCTCCAGCGCTCGAGCGCGAAGATGAACGAGCGGGCCATGTCGCGGACGTGCACGAAGGTCCGCTTGAATCCGCCCTCGTAGACGATCAGGTTGCGGTTCTTGACGGCCTGGTAGGTGAAGTCATTGGGCATCAGGTCCAGCCGCATCCGATTGCTGACCCCGAACGCGGTGGCGAATCGGTAAGCAACGCTGTTGCCGGCATCGAGCACCATCTGCTCGGCCGCGCTCTTGGTTTCGCCGTAGAGTGTGATCGGCGATCGGGGCGTCTCCTCATTGCAGACATAATCAGGAATGGAGCCGTAGATGCTGCCGGTCGAGGCGTAGAGGAACTTGGCGTCCGGCTTACGGTGGGTCAACAGGTTGCTTGTGCCGTCGACGTTGACGGCCTGGGCAAGCTGGGGCTCTTTCTTGCAGGCGGGATAGCCGACGATGGCGGCGAGGTGAACAATTGCGTCCATCCCCTCGACGGCCTTCTTGACGGCTGCTGGATCGCAGACATCGCCCTTCTGGAGCTCGAAGAAGCGGTTCTGACAGCACGGAAGCAGGCCGTTGCCGCCGAACTTGAGGGTATCGAGGACCCGGACGCGATGCCCTTGTTCGAGGAGCATCGGAACGAGCGTTGAGCCGACGTAACCGGCTCCGCCGGTGACGAGGATTCGCATGTTAGAACCCATCCTTGGTGATACGAGCGAGACGCGCCTGGAGCGTCGCGGTTCGTGGAAGACAGAGGAGAATCATCCGTGCAGCCGGCAAGCAGTGACGGGCGGGAGAGCACGCCCAGGCCCCCGTCCTTGCGGGCACACCTATCACGTTGCGTAGCGTTTGGTCGAACGGCAGACCTTCCTGAAGAGCATCCTGAAGATTGAAACGTCGCCATCGCGTTCGGGCAGAACACGGCAGTCTAGACAAGCGGTCCAATCTCAAGCCTGCCCCGGGCTGTCCGGGCCAGAGTATTGACGAGTCCCGCGAGTGTGTCAACGGCACTTTTGATACTGTGCCCGGGCGCCTGGGTTCCCGGGTAGCCCTGAGTTCTACCAACGGCCCGACCGTCACGCCCTAAAGGCCAGCAGGATCGGGTTTGTCGAAATTCCTATTGAGAAGCTCTTCGTACTTATCGAATGTCTGCCGGGCCAGACGAGCCCATCCGCCGGAGATTCGCACCAGCGCGAGCCCACCGTGGCCCAGGCTTGTGGCCAGAGACTCGTCGCTCAGAACACGCTGGAGAGCTTCGCCAAGACGTACGGGGTCCGAGGGAGGCACCAGGATTCCGGTGCCTCCGTCGATGACGGCATCCTGGCATCCGGCCGATGCTGAAGCGATCACTGGCTTGCCGCATGCACCGGCCTCGTGCAGGACCAACCCAAAGCCCTCGGAGTCAAGCCAGCCGTTGATTCTGCGCTCTTCGGGCGTCAGGACAAAGACGTCACATGCGTTGTAGAGACCCAGTAGGTCATCGTCGGAGATCGCTCCGAGCATGGACACCTGGTTCTCCATTCCCCGCTCCGCGATCGCCTCTGTCAGTTCATCGCCGCATGGCCCGTTACCGACCACAACCCAATGCGCGCGAAACGGCAACCGCTGGATGGCTTCGAGAACATTGAGATGGCCCTTGCGGGGGGCCAGCCGGCTCACTGTCAGTATCATGGGAAGCTCGGTGGGAATTTGCCACGCGATTCGAGCCTGCTCGCCGAGTTCGGACCACGGCCGGTAGAAGTCGATATCGCAGCCGGGTGTGCAGACGCCCACGGGGCTATTCACGCCCCACCTGCGCACTAATGAAGCGGTGTGATTGCTCACTGCGAAGATGTAGTCACATGCATTTAGCGACTCGACGATAGAAGTCGTGGGGTCTTCTTCCTCCCCTTCGGCAGGGCGCAAATCCGTAAGATCGTTTCCATGAACGGTAGCCACCGTGACGATACCTTCGGGAATGATCGCTCGACATGCCGCGCTCCGGGCACTTCCGAAATGTACGATATCCGGCGCGAAGCGTGGTATCACTTCTTGAAGCGCCTCTGCCAAATACCGCCACGCGGCCGACTGATTCGATGTTCTGGGCTGCTCCAGAGTGAAATGCACGATCGGCTTGTCTCCTGGATACCACTGGCCGCTCTTGGTGACGAGACCGACTTCGCAGAGATCAGTTAGGCTGCCAATTGTCTTCTCAATGAACAGTTCGAGGCCGCCGATTCGAGGGAAGAAGCTGCCTGTGATCCAAATCGCTCTCATCACAGGAACGCTCCGATTGGCTTTTTTGTGAATCCCAATTCGGCGTACTCCGCGAAAATAGCCGACAGCAAGGGCTCATTCCCGGGGCGAAGATGCAAGATTCTTACACCTGAACGCTGTGCCCGCTCGACGCTTCCGAACTTTCTCAATCGCTCGTTCCATCTTGATGCAAGCGTGTGAACATGAACACCTGTCCGCGAAATTGCCCTTACGAGGGCTAGCTGGTCTTCCCCCTGGAAGATCTCCCACTCCTCGAGCCACGTCCTGAAGAGCTGGTCGATTACAGCGGTCCTGCGAAACAACATCACTCCGCTGCTATGAAATGGGTGTTCGATCAAACCTAACTTTTGCATGTAATCATATTCATCGGCGCGCCGGTCTCGGTCCCGACTTCCCTTGGCTATCAGGTCGCCAACATCGGGGTGATAATCTAGTGACATACAAACTTCCGAGAAGGCCAGTTCATGCCAGATGTGCCCGATCGGCGCAATCGCAAGCGTATCAGCGTCCAGAAACAACGTTGTATCAAAGCCATATTCGTTCACCTGAGTCTTGTAGAAGCGTGTCCCGAAACCCTCACCGGCAGAAGGAACTTCCAAGATCTCGCAGTCGAGACGATCTATATCCCAATCCTGACTGTCGCTGAGGACTCGGACCGGCCCCGAGTAACCGAACCGCCGCAGCGAGGAGATACTGAGAGTAGTCAAGTCGCGATAAAACTCACCGAAGGAGATATAGATAATTCCTGTGTTACCTCCGTCACGGACGCTCATGCGATCCTCTCCTTGCCTGTTTTTCCCGACCGGACCCCTGTTTACTGAAGTGAGCCTCTGAACTCTTCATCCACATAATGCAACAGCATCGACGACGAGCTATACCCGCGAGGCAGTTTTTCCCTGGAATGCGGTAAGTAGCGACCGCGATACAACAATCCATCGCCGATCTGCTGCCAGAGGCGCAGCAGACCGTCCGTAGTTTGAAGCTCAAGCGGCCAGGGGTTCAGCGCCTGGGGTTCAGGCGTGGCGTCGACGCAAAGCGTGATGCTGTATTCACACTGCTCCCGATCTGTATGCCTGGGCAGCTCAGAGTCACTCTGGTAGGCGACAAAGTAGGCATACGACGGTCTGACCGGACTGCTGGCCAAATCGCTGACTACTTGCGCGAATTGATAGTGGTAAAACCGGGTCACCACCTCGTTGTAAGCTGCATAACGCCGCTCGACCTGGGGATCGCCGAAAGAAAACGATCCCATCCGCGTATGGAAGCGATAGTAACGACGAAGCGCGCCGATATGAAACGGATGAACCAGATTCGTAAGCGTGACATAGCCGCGTTCAAATTGCCGTGAGCGATCGTTCACCGCCTTCCGCCAGTTGTGACGGCAGTGGGCTTCGTAGTTTGCCTCGACGAGAATGTTCGCTTCTCTCAATATCCACAGCAGGTCTTCTGGCAGTTCTTCCGGCATGGGATAGCCGGGCACCATCTTACTCAGATAACCAATTGTTTGTTCTCCCACCCAGAATGGCCAGATGACGCCTGTTGCGGGATCATCCACCCAGACCACCCAATCGCTCGGACAGAAGTACTCTGCAAACGCCACCCGGACCGCTTTGTCGGGTGGCAGCGGTCCGTGCCATGAGAACCAGCATCTAGGATTCACAACGAGGTCCGCGGCAGACTCGTGCGCTCGCATCAATCGAGCCGGCACCAGATAATGAGGCTGCTCGTCAAGCAGGCAATGATACAGGTGAGCAGGAAATCCGAAAGGCGTGGTCGTCATCGGTGCAGCCATCCGTTCACGGTGAATCGGCTGTCCATGAAGCTTGCTGACATGGTCTGAACAGGAAGCACTTCATGCAAATATTCGCTGATAAAGAAGCAGATCTGGTTCTGCATGGGCGTGACCACGGTGCATAGGCCTGGCGCCAGGTACTCTCCGTCTTGAAGTTCCGTATCGAACACGCAGAGTTCGCCGCCCGAGAAAGGCCTTGGTTCACGATAGAAGAAGTAAACAAACGTGATCAGGCGGCTGCTCAACGATTCTGTTCCGTTGTCATTGTGTCTGCGAAAGAATTCCCCATTGTTGGTAGCCGTGAGCTGGATCTCAAGATCTGCCACGGGAAACCACGGAAGCTCCAGGCCGGCCATGATTTGCGGCAAGAACGCAAAGATTCGCTCGGTGAATAGATCACGAAACTCGCCCAGCTCGAAAAGTACTCGGGAGCGCCTGTAACTGGTGTCAACATGATGATTTCCCCCCGCGCCCACCACACGGGTGGCGCTGAAATCGTTGCCACGCTCGTATGTGTACCGCAGCAGATTCTGCCATTCCTCGACAACCAGAAACTCGTCGAAGACTACCAGAGGAATCCGGGTTGTTGTCTCGTATTCCATGCAACTTCTTACTCCTTGGCAATCGCCGGGTAGTCATAGGCGATAATTGTGGCGTAGACCAATCTCTGTCCGTATTCCGTCGCGCCGGTTGCGCTTCCCGTCCAGATCGGTATGAGCTCGAACTCACGAATCACTATGCGAAAGGTGTCCGGGGCGGGAACAGTCTGGAAACTGACCGTGCCTGACCATAACACGCTGTCCGGTTGATCTGTGCCGGCGAGTCTTCGGTCACCGTCACCACGCTGGACGTTGCTGGCTCCCATCCCATGTTGCTCAGAGCTTTCGGCATCCGCTGTTCCACCGTTACCGACAAGGATGGACTGGCCGGACCTTGAGGAGCGAGCCCGCCGACAAATACGCGAGCCTGCGTTGGATCGGTCGGATTGATGCTCACGACCGCCGACCGATCCGGAGTCAGTTGTACAAAATCAGCGAGGACCACACGCGAAAGTTCCACACCTTGAATGGAGTGACTCTGGTACCTGGCCAAAGCCATCCGCACCAACGGCGCGTAGGAGGAGGGATTGGTGAATTCGATATCGCAGAACCACATTCCGCGCGTCTTGTCGTATTGGACCGTGTGCGCAGCAACGTCGAAGGTCTGCGTTGTTTCTTCCAGCGTCAACCCGGTCGCGGTCGACACGGCGTCGGGAAAATCGTCGACCGACGGCACCAGATCCACTGCACCGGTTTGCCAGATAGGATCGCTTCCCCACTGGGTGAAGTACGGCTTGTATGTCTCACGCGTCGGATAGTCAGGTGCTGCAACCGAGCCTGGCCAGAGAATCACCCCGAGTAACTCATCGTCGCCCGAGGAATACCATGGCCGATTCAGATAGACTCGAACACTGTTCCCGTACCGCACGGAAGACTTGATATTGGTCGTTTCCTGTTGTTCCCATCCGAAGGTTGGCACCACATACAAGACATCCGGCGGCGATGGTCGCGCGGAGCTTGGAACATCCACGACCAGCGGATCGCCGGTTCTGGTGAAGTCCAACCCCGAAGGGAAGTACTCCTGAAACAGAGATGTCGCTGTAGGTGTGTAAGTCACCCAGCGATGTTTCGTGTCGTTGAAGTTATGGATGGGCGCAGCTACCACGCCTGGCTCATCGACACCCTCGAGTTCGTCGAACGGCGCCGCAAACCACAAATTGTCTACCTGGGGTATGTAGATTGCGACAGCTCGTGTTGATGAGCCGGGCGCGTAGATCAGCCCGCCCTCGGGTTGCGAGAGCGGAATCGTCTCGACATGATCGCTCTGGACCGCGCTCGTTGGGCCGGGTAAGGAGAGATTGTCCACCACTTCGTCCCAGCTTCCCTGGAGATCGATTTTGCTCGTGCTGTTCGCGTGTATGAGCATCCCGCCGAGCAACACCGCGGCATGTGAGCCCTGACTCCGCCATGCCGTGATCGGCGTGAAGTCATTCCGCAGTGCGGATGCAAGGATCGGGTTTGACGGTTGATGCACCACCGGCAGTTGCAAGAAGGCAGGGCGGCCAATCGGCTGCTGGACCGCATGCACCATGGTCAGCGTTCGGGACGGCGTGATCATCTCATGGCCCCCCTCGGTGACGAGGCGGGTCAAGAGAGCAAGGAGATCGCTCGTGTAAGGCACCATCGAATTCGCGTTCGTCTGCGCCATCCAGTACGCTTCGCCCGACTCGAAGTGCTCGCGGATCCACCCCCAGAGTGCCATGATGCTCAGGTCGCTGGCTGAAAGGTAACTGCTCAGATCGACAATCGCCACACTGGCTTTTTCCAGGCCGAGGTGCAGGAACCGATTTGTCGAGTCCCATTCCGGAGCCGCCGACCCCTCCTGCATGGTCATCAAGAACGACTCGCGCTGCGGCCATTGGGACCCGAAATCGATAAACGTCACCGATTCGTCATTCGGTTGAACATCGGGCAGCAGAGCGTAAGTCAGTTCGTTGTTTTCCAGCAAGCCATACGTATTGCCGAGAGTATTCGGCAAACTTCGCAACGCAGCGCCTCGCGATAGCGGATCGGGCAAATACAAAACCGGCAACGTGTCCTGTGATTCGAGCTGTGCGCCACCTTTCTTGGGCAACTCGTAATTGTCGCGAGCCACAATCATGTTGAAGAGGCCGGCATCGCCGCGCAAGTGGCCGTACACGTTGTCGAGCATGCCATGCTCCTCCGCCATTCGCACGGAAGTGCGCGGCGGCGCAACGTGCCGGGAATCGAAATCCTTGGTCGGAACCCCATCCAACGACGGGTCGTTATTGAAGGAGCGGATGACCAGCCGTTCCAGCGATCCTCCCGGCGCGGCTGACTTCTGGAGTACCAGGAGCGGCGGAAGGATAGGCTCGAAACGGAGGTACGGCAGGAGAACGCCTCCCGCCGGCAGCGTGCACAATTGCGAAGCCTGGGCCGTCAGAGGCAAGCTGTTGCCGGCCAGATCCACGGCCCTGGCGCGAAGCCTGTACTGGTCACCGAACCGCAGTTCGGGAAGCGAGACCGCCATAGCTGCAAACTTGGTGGCCATTTTGAACGGAGTTATGGGCTCACCCATGGTCGGATCCGGTGTTGTCGCCTGGCCTGGATCAGGACTCCGATTGAGCGGTAGCCCTGGGCGCGGTGCACTCAGGCTCCAACCAAACCAGCGCGCTATGCGCTCATGCACAAAGACATCGGTACCTGGTTGTGGAATGCCATTCGCGGTGGCAATCTTGTCGATCTTTCGTGTCGGATCGTTCGCGGGCGTTGCCGCGGCGGGCTGCAAAAATCCTTCTTCATCCTCCGTATCCAGTACGATTGTCTGGGCGGGCCCGAAGCGATATTCTCCGTTGCGGCGATGCAGCGAATACCACTTATTTGTGCGAGTCGAAAAGATATCAATGCGGAATCCGCGCGTGAGATCGCGCACGTTCAGAGCACGAGGAAAAGCGGCATTGTTAGCAAGGGCCTGATTGAAGGCGTTATTGTCGGTGATCGACCGCAGCAGTTGTTCTCCGCGGCCGTTGGCGATCAGTCCGACACCTCCACTTCTCAGTGAGTTCAGATCGGTGCCCACGACCGCGGGGTCCGATTCATTGAATGCGAAATTGTCTGCCAGCGTCAACGCATTCAAGAGTGCGCCGTCGACATCAACCTGCATCAATTGGTAGTTGTCAGGGGACAGCAGCAAGAAGCCATTCGCCACGTCGCCGGCTGCGAAGTTTCCTGCCGCAGCCTGCGCGGGTGATGTTGCCGGTGCCGCCGCGAATGACGTCTTGTTGTACTGATAAGCAGTGCTGGGAAACCCGAAGGCTGGCTTCAAGGACCACGTGAAGCCGGGTTGAAGGCCACTGACGGCCAGCGTGTTGTATGTGCCTGATGCCGGCGATGGCACGCAAAACGACGATGGCACTTCAACATCGAATACCAGTCCCAGGGCGCGCATCAATGCCGGATAGGAACTGATGGCCGTGAGTGCCTGGTGGAAATCGAGCGTTTTTTCGAAACCACTTGCGCCACTGGGAAGAGCCGGTCGATGAGGTGCCGGGGGAATGTGATGAAACAGGGCAAAGCGTGTCACGCTATCGTTGACATTGGTCGGCATTGTCAGCGTTGTTGGAATGCCGTCTGGTGGGGTTGAGGAGCCGCCCGGGCTCGCGGGCAGGGCGATTATACCTCCGCTACCGGTCCCCGATTGCTGCTCCTTCCAGATGGTCACGCGCATGTTCGACCGGGCGGTCGGCAGCGTGGATTTGGATCCATCCCGAAAGAAAAGCGGAGCCAACAAGTCTCCAAAACCGCGATCGCCGTCCGTATTCCGGCCCGTACCCACGGTTTGATAGAGATATTTCAAGTAAGCCAGACAATCTCGCACCGGATAGGACACGATCAGCCGGTCGGTGAAGCTTGCCGTTTCGAATGGTGCGATAGAAGCCTGCGGTGTGAAAATACTTTGCCATACATCCGGACGCAGGACGGAGCGATCTGCGGCAACGGTAACCGTCTTGAAGCCACACGCCAGCGCAAAGCTCAAGCCACTCTTCTGGATCAGGCCGGGCCAGTTGAGAAAATCCTTGAACTCCGAGAGCGTTGCGCCGTTGCTCAGTCGAGGCGTCAGGTAGAGGGAAAGATTGAGCTTATTCTGAGCGGTTAACCCGTTCGGAATTGCAATGAAGACCAGAGTCTGGCTTGGCATCGCCTACCTTCTCCCTCTCACGCGAACGCGGATGCATATTCCGACCAATCCTGCGCCGTGAGCACGTTATCGACGCGCGGATCTCCCGGCTCAGACCCGAAGCTTCTTTCGACAGAGATGCTCACCGACGCGCTGAAGAACAAGACGTGAACTGCGACGACCATGGTCGCGCGGCCCTGCACCATGCTCTTCCCGTTGGAAGTCTCGTAGCTCAAGGACAGGTTCAGATCCATCGAGATGGAAAGGATGCCGAGGACCGAAACCTCCCCGCCGATATCGACAAAGCCAGTCAGATCCGACGAGGTTCCGGCGAGTTTGAAGTAGATACCCGCCATCGCATGGACGCTGCCCGATGCGACGCCGAGATCCAGCGAGAACTCACCGCCGAACTCGAGCGAACCCTCGACCATTTGCACGCCGCTGGCGTTTACGATCAGGTGGACGAATCCGCCACCGCCAAGGCATTCGACGGTAATCAGGAAAGGCGAACTGCGCTTGGCGAAAGCAAACTCGAATCCTGGCTCGCCGCTCAGATAGGGAAGATCAAGTCCCGTGGTAATCGAGATATTCTCGAGCGAGAACACGCCAATCGAAACCGGCGGCAGACCGAGTGTGTAGCTGACGACAATTTCCGAGGGCTCCAGATCGATCGACGGGCCGGCTCCCCCAAAGATCCCTGGTGGCAAAATGTTGGCAAGTGTTTGAATGAACGAAAGCGGGCCAATGAACTGGATCGGCGAATTGTTCGGAAGCTTGGCCACGACATTCATCTTCTGGCCATTTGTTGAGCTGAACTTGAGGGAGTTGATGGTCAGGGCGATCACCCCTAGCAAGTTGAGCCGAAAGTTGGTGAGCTGCCCGTTGATCTCCGAGGTTGGCGCTCCTCCTGTCAAGTTTCGGGTCAGGGCCGCTTTCAGGGTCAAAGCCGATGACAGTCCGTTCTGATTGAACTGGATCTTGACCGGATCCTGTTCGTAGTCCTGGAGTTGCGGACTCCACTGGATTCTGGTCACCATCGACGTGGGGTTGTTGGAATTCGGCTGCTGGATGGTGCGAATCTCGGGAGCATTCCGGGCCGCGCTGGCCAGATTCGAGCTATTGACGGGAATCAACTTCTGCAGGGGGACCGTTCCGAAGAGTTGAGCGCTGAGATCGAAAAATTCCGCCGGGTTGATGTTTCCTGCCGCCGCATCCGAGGCGTTCCCTGCCACCAGCCCCTTCCTCGCGGAAAGAGCCGTCATGACAAGAACAGGCGTGGAAAACCCACCAGACTGCCCCGCGGTGAAAGTAATAGTCGGCCGAGGATTGGTAACCTCCGCATAAACCCCGGCGTTGCCATCCAGTCCATTCTGCAGATAACCCGAGTAGAGTTGCGCGGTCACCGGTTCAGCGGTTCCCAGAATCTGTTCGATGGAAGGAACAGTCACTGTCGCCTTGTCAAGCGAGGGTATGAAGGGCGTGATCGGGTAGGGCGGCTGAGTCATCAACAGCTCGGTCGTGAAGTAGAGCTGGGTGGTCCGCAACGTCGTGTCGCCTGCGTCGGGGTCGGCGTACGCAATCTTCTTGCCGTTCAACGTACAAACCCGATCGGCATCGTCGCCGGCGTAGATGGACTGCACGCCCGTGGGGTAACTCTCGCTATCGCTCACGAAAACCAGCGACGCCAGAAAATCAATGGTGTTTCCTGCCAGGTCGATGCCTTCGACGTGAAACTGGAAATTCTGATTGTTCACGGTCACCCAGAACGACTGGTGCGGATTCCCATCGCCGGTCAGCAAGACTGGAATATCAATATCCGGTGTGACAGTGGTCTTGATGCGGACGCTCTGCCAGAATGGCATTTCGCGCTTGCCGTACTGGTACGGCTCGCTGCCATAGGTTTTCTCCGGCTCGCGTACGAGAATATACATGTGCTGGCGCAAATAGGCAGTCGTCTGTGTTACCGTGCCGCCATCGGGCGGCACGATCTTTCGCTCCGTCACCTTGATCAACGAAGCGGCGTGTCCAAAAGGGTAGAGGAAACCGGCGTACACGACGCGGACGTACTCGTCGCGTCCCAGAGTCGCCTGATGGCACCACTCGATCAGATCCAGATTCTGGGGATTACCCGATGTATCTGTGTATGCAGGTAGCAGTGGCCAGGTTCCGCGCGAGGAAAGATAGCCACCCAAAGGCGAGAGAAATAGCCGGCTGGCCTGGATGGGCACTGGCGTCCATTCGCTTCCGGGACCAACGGCGCTGGGCACGTAATACCCCAGTGTGCCCGAGGTCAGGATCACGATCTGCATCCGATCGTGCGGATCGAGCGACGAGCGGAAGGGTATCTCCTGATCCAGGGGCGGAATGGGGCCATGATCCGTGAAATCGTCCGACCAGATCGCGCGGAGGGGAATGGTGTTGCTGTCACTTGCTTCCTGGAAGACCTTGTCGATCTGCTTGCCAGTAGTCACCGTCTTGATTGTGCCCAGCCGTGTATGCCACAAGGCGGTGCGGCCGGCGAAGGTCTCCGGCTCCGTCGCGTGAGCCCATCCCACACCGTTCGCGGGCGAAAGCACGATACGCCAGGGAATCTCGATGGCGGTCTGCAGAAAGGTAGGCGGCGTGATCGGCGCTGGCAGCGGGGTCCCCAGCGCGGCTGGCGAGACGACCAGTTCTAGCTTCGACCAGTCCAGCAGAGCTTCGATCGTGAACGGGATTTCTTTCACGCTTGGGGGCACTTGAAAGACAAGTCGACTACGTCCCGCCAGGTAAGCTGGGACCGAGCCTGGCGCGGCCAGATTATCGTTGGTCGTTTGCAGAGGGGGAACTGATGGGTCGAAGCTGGGATTCGACGTGATCTGCCCCGCGACCTCGAAATAGGCTTCTTCCAGGATGCTCTGCGGAGCGAACCAGACCACCAGATAAGCGGGATTCGAAGCATCCTGAACGACGACCTTGGGGTTCCTAGTATTCGTCGTGTCGAGACGAAGATTGACGAAGTTCAAATAAAAAGAAAGCAGATCATCGGGGCGCAAGACTTCGAGAGGTAATTCTCCCAGAACGATGGCAGGCACAGGCGGAGCGATTGGCTTGACGGGCACGCTCGGCTTGACGGGCACGCTCGGCTTGACGGGCACGCTCGGCTTGACGGGCGCACTCGGCTTGACGGGCGCACTCGGCTTGACGGGCGCACCCGGCTTGACGCTCGTGTGCGGAGTAGCCGCGACAGCTTTGGCTGGTGTAGGCGCACCCGCTTTGGTTGCAGCTCGTTGCGCGGGGGACGGTTGCTTGGCCGACGCCTGGACTTCACTCGGCGGCGATGGTTTCTGCCTTTGCGGTTCGGTTTGGTGCCGTGTCGTTTTCTGATCCGTGGAGGCCCTTTTTGTTGGCTCGGGCCTGGACGGATGCGACTTCGGTCCAGGTGTTCTGGTTTCGGTGGATGTAGGTGTCGCTGGCTTACCTGCCGCTTGCGGTGATTGCCCGGCTCGATCCTGGCCAGGACCCTTGGAGAGCATGGACTGCGTCTGGACGAATTGAAGATCATCCGCTGTTACGGGCTCTGCGGGTGCCGCCCGAGTTTCGATACCTTCTAATGGCGCGATCGCGGGAGAAGGTGCAGGAATCTCTGCAGTCAACAATGCGGGAGTCTCCGCCGTCGACGGTGCGAGTGTCTCCAGTACATCGGGGAATATATCCTCCGGTTGGCTCTCCTCCGCAAGCTGCTGGGCCTCTGTGCCTGTTTCCGCAGTTGAGTCCAATGCTGGAGCCAGCTCCGATGGCCCACTTTCTGCCTGGAATAGGGCCGGCGGCTCTTCCCAAGGCGACTGGCTCGGCAGCGGTTCCAGGCCGGGTGGCGCGGTCGGCTCAATCTGCTTACGGCTCTTCCTGGTCGGCGCCGCCTTGCGCGGTTCCGTCAAGGTCTGCGCAGCCGTGCGTTTCCTGGCCCCAGGCTTCGGTGTCGCCGGCCGCACAGCCTTCACTGGACTTACTTCCGGCGGCGGAGTCTTGGTCCTGGACGCCGACTTCACCGTTGAGCGCGTCCTCGACGCGGCTTTCGGTGTCGCAGCCTTCAGAGTTTTTACAGGTGTTACAACAGGTGTCGGAGCCTTGGTTTTGGGAGCCGACTTCGCTGCTGAGCGTTTCCTGGACGAAGTCTTCGGTGTCGCGGGGGGCACAGCCTTGACGGGAGTTACAACTGGCGGCGAAGCCTTCGTTTTAGGTACTGACTTCGCTGCGGCGTGCTTTCTAGTTGTAGTCTTGGGTGCAGGAGACTTCACTTGTTTGACAGAGCTTCCAACAGGCCTTGCCGCGTTCTTGGCCCGAGAAGTGGATTTTGTTGGAGCTCGCCTTTTCGGTGGCATTCTAGACTTCCCCAGCCGAGATCGATCAAACAATCTGCTTACTCGCCTGCTCTTGGATTCCGAAGTAGCCGGCAAACCATTCGAAGGAACGGAGTTGACTCTCTTCCAGCCAGCGTCTGCGCTCCCAGATATCGCTATCGTTCACCAGCTCCATCGCGGCCCGGAACTCTTCTGGGTGGGTCTGCGAGTAGTATTCGAGTACCTGAAGACATCCCGGCTCGCTCAGATAGAGCAATCCAAGACGAAGACTGTTGTGCACCCAGTAGTGGCGGATTGAGTAAAGGAAAACAGCAAACTGGTCTCTACTCTTGAATTCGTGGTCCACTTCGAGTTCGGCCACGGAGTGAATTTCGGCCCCGCGCATCCAGGCGCGGACGCTGAACTCCGGCACGCCTCCGCCATACAGGATCATGCCCGTGTCGTAGCCACCGAGTTCATGAAAGAGATCTCGTGTCAGTACAGTGGCGTGGCAGGTGGCAATCTGCACTGCCGCTGTACTACTCGCCCGTTGCATGTTCCATGAGGTGCCCATCTGGGGAATCACCAGATTGCAACCGTAACTCCGGAACTCTGTCCCTTTCTGAATGGTTGTTCCCGCCAGAATGCGGTTGTCACGAATCCGACGCAACACCAGGTCATCCCAGCCGGTTGAGAATCCCACGTGCGCATCGGTCATGAAAAGAATATCTGCCGTTGCAATTTCAGCGCCTCGGTTGGCGCATAATAATTCCCCGAACGCTCGTCAAGGCTTTCGATCCGGATATCGATATTCGGCGCCTCGAGCAGGGACGGCAAGACGGATACAAGATTGGCGACCGTACCATCCGTCGAGTCATCATCAACGATGACAAACTCGACCCGAGCGCCGCTTGTCCGGGCACGCGCAATCCTATCTATCGTTGGTGCCAGGTTGGACTTTTCATTATGGGCTGGAATGATGACGCTGATGTCAGGTTGCACAACTTCTTACTCCCGCCTCACACCCAACGAAGCAATCGCCGTGATTGCCGTGATGGCGGTTGTGGCTGTGGTTGAAACCAAGGACACAATTCCCACCACGGAGGTGGCGCAGCAACACGACCCGCCTCCCACACCTGGCGCTGCGATCCCGCCGCCTTGCCCGAGTACCCCAGCACCAATGCCACCCTGGATACCGCCTGGCTGGGTGGAAACCACTTGACCACCCCCTTGGTAGCCGCCGGGGCCAGTCGGGTAAACGACGCCGCCCGCACCACCAGGGCCTTGGGGCTGCGGGCCCTGATAGATCACAGGCGCCATGACTCCCTGAGTCCCGGGATACCCACTCGGGAAACACTGCATCCGGGATAACCACTGGGCATACCGGGATAACCACTGGGCGTACCGGGATACCCACTGGGCGCACCGGGATAACCACTGGGCATACCGGGATACCCACTCGGTGCTCCGGGGTAACCGCTCGGCGTTGGGTATCCGCTCGGTCCGCTGGGATAAGTCCCTGGAGAACCGGGATAGGTGCCCGGAGCAGCGCCAGGTGTCTGGCCTGGACCGGCTGATGGTGAAGGGCCGGGGCCGCTCGGTGTCTGGCCTGGACCGGCTGATGGTGAAGGGCCGGGGCCGCTCGGTGTCTTGCCGGGACCAGCAGATGGTGAAGGGCCGGGGCCGCTCGGTGTCTTGCCGGGACCGGCTGATGGTGAAGGGCCGGGGCCGCTTGGTGTCTTGCCGGGACTAGGTGATGGCGAAGGACCAGGACCACTTGGCGTCTTGCCCGGACCGCTCGGCGTTTTCGACGGCCCTGGGCTCGGTCCCGGTTGACCGCATGACTGGGCCGCATCTGCGAAACTCTGCATCGCCTGCTTGAATCTGGGTTGCGTATAGAAACTGCTTCCTGTGCGCGGTTGCGCGATCCGCACGGCCGGCTTGGTGGATTGATAACCCTGTTGTGCTGGTCGGGTCGGTTTCAAGGCCATGAATACTTCCCCCACTCGGTTTTGATCGCTGATCCTGCAGTGTTCTACGCGGCTGATCCTGCAGTGTTCTACGCGGTTGTTGTGTGCTCTTCCTCAGAGGCTGAAGGAGCTGGACTGACGGTCGGCAGAAAAGTGGCCTCCTCGATCATGATTCGGCAACCGCTATCGCTGACTGGCAATTGCTGTAATGGCTGTGATAGCCGTTTGCGATGTTGCGGTCACGGTCGCCACAAGAGCCGTCACCTGGATACAGCAATCGCAGCCCTGTGAGATTCCTGGCCCCAGAGAATAAGGAGTAGTCTGGCTGAATGCTGGCTGAATCGGTATTGGTTCCGGGATGCTGGCTGCAGTGACGCAACCTGCAAGCGGAGGTCCATAGATCTGCGACAGAATGCAACTTCTGCGTTACCCTCTCCGGGAGCGACAGACCTTCCCGTCGTCGCCGTATCGGCCCTCTTGTCACTGGCCGATTGGCTTGGTCGAAAGAGATCACGCACAGGAGACACACCATGCATCGCAGCCAAGACAGAGCAGTCCCCCCCGCGCCGGGTGACGAACCCCGGACCTCAAGCGAGCGACCCGATCTGGGGAACGCTCACCGTGAATCAGAGGCAGATCCTCCTCCACGCCCTCAGCCGGCTGCTCGCCCGGCGCCTGCCCGCGTCCGAAGACGGCAAGGAGGTGCGCGATGACCAGAACTGACGCCACCCTGCAATCGAGGCCCGTCGAGTCCACCAAGATCACTGATGGTCATCGGGCCAAGCTGGCCGTGGTGTACGTCCGCCAGTCGACGCCGCAGCAGGTGGTCGAGAACCGGGAATCCCTCGCTCGGCAGTACGCCCTGGCCGATCACGCCCGCTCTCTGGGCTGGCCGACCGACCGCGTCCTCGTGATCGATGAAGACCTCGGTCTGAGCGGGCGCACGGCGGACACGCGGCTCGGTTTCCAACGCTTGCTGGCCGAGGTCAGCATGGACCATGTCGGTCTGGTTCTCGGCCTGGAGATGAGCCGCCTCTCCCGGTCGTGCAAGGACTGGCACCACCTCCTCGAGGTCTGCGCCATTTTCGGTGTCCTGCTGGCAGACCAGGACGGGATCTACGACCCGTCCGATCCCAACGACAGGCTTTTGCTCGGGCTGAAAGGCCAGATCTCGGAACTGGAGCTTCATACGATCCGCAGCCGTTTGGTCCGTGGCAAATTGAACAAGGCCCGCCGGGGCGAGCTGTTCATCAACGCGCCGACCGGGTACGTGAAGACGCCGGCCGGTGGCCTGGCGCTGGACCCCGACGAGCAGGTCCGATTCGTCGTCCGACTGATCTTCGACAAGTTTGAGGAACTGGGAACCGCCCACGCCGTTGCGGCGTACCTGCGGCGGAACCACATCCGGCTCGGCGTCCGTCCTCATGACGGGCCGAATCGGGGAAACCTTGAATGGCGTCCGATGCTCGTGAGCACCGTCTACCGCGTCCTGACCCATCCGGCTTACGCCGGGACCTACGCCTACGGGCGGACCCCGATCGAACCGAAGCGCCGACGCCGGAACGGTCAGCCGGGCATCCGGCACGCTTCGATGGCGGAATGGGCGGTTATCCTTCACGACCGCCTGCCGGCCTACATTACCTGGGAGCAGTACCTTCGCAACACCGAGAGACTCCGCCAGAACCGCACGACCGCAACGACCCGAGGCACCGCGCGACAGGGCATCGCCTTGCTCAGCGGCCTGGTGTGCTGTGGCCGGTGCGGGCGACGGATGAACGTGTCGTACGGTCACACGTCACGGCCGCGCTACGAGTGCGTCGAGCACGTCCAACCCGGTGACCCTCGGACTTGTCCGGGGCTGAGTGCCGCGGTCCTGGACGCGGCCGTCGGCGAGCAGGTGTTGCGGGCGTTGACGCCCGCCGGGATCGAGTTGAGCCTGGCGGCGGCCGAAGACATCGAGCGGGAGCGGGCCCGCCTTGACACACATTGGCGGGCGGAACTGGATCGGACCGGTTACGAGGCCCACCTGGCCGAGCGGAGCTACCGGGCCGTCGACCCGGACAACCGGCTGGTCGCGCGGACACTGGAACAGCGATGGGAGGAGAGCCTGAGGCGTGAGAAGGAGGCTCGCGAAGGTTACGATCGATTCCGCCGCGAGTTGCCGCGGCGACTCTCCCCGGAGGACCTCGAACGAATCCGGTCGCTGGCCGCCGACATCCCGTCCTTGTGGAGCGCCGCCGATACCACGATGGCGGACCGCAAGGAGATCGTCCGGGCCCTCGTCGAGAGGGTGACGGTGACGGTGCATGGAAATACCGAGCAGGCGGTGCTTCGAATCGATTGGACCGGAGGGACGTCAATCGAGCACGCATTGCGGCGGCCGATCAGCCGTTACGAGCGGTTGCGGGATTTTCCCCGGATGCGGAGTCTGGTCGTCGCAGGCGTCGCGGCCGGTCAGACTTCCGAGGAGATCGCCGAATGCCTCAACCGGGAGGGCTTTCGCCCGCCATCGTGCCGCGTCGACCGGTTCACCCCGGAACTGGCCAGGGGGCTGGTTTACCGGCTGGGCCTCGGCCCGACGCGTCGGCCGGCTGAATTGCTGTCCGTCGATGAGTGGTGGGGCCGCGACCTGGCGGACGAGCTCGGGTTGAGCTACAACCGACTCAAGGATTGGGTGACCAGGGGCTACGTTCATGTTCGAAGGCTCGGCGACCGAGGGAATCTCGTGATCTGGGCCGATGCGGACGAGCGAGTCCGGCTCTGTCGGCTCCGGGATCATCGTCGTCCCGGCAACTCAAAGTTCTTTCCGGCTGAGTTGACTCGCCTCAAGAATCGTTCGGATCAGAAGTGAGCATGCCAGGCCTTGAATAGGCGTCGGCGTCGAGCGGCTCTCTCACGTATTGATACAGCATCACCCGCCCCCGAATTCCTGCGTCCTTGGGGTCGGAACACGCAGCGGGTGCGTGATCCGACCCATGCCGATGCCACCAAGCCACTCCCCACCGCCACCCTGCGGGTGCTCATAGGGGAAGTCCGGCCGGGTGCCGAAGCGGCTATTGAACACCCTCAACCTCTGCCCGGTCTGCAATCCTTGGAACCTTACCGTCGCATCGCGCGTCAGGTTCTCAAGGATTCCAGCCACCTTGTAATCACTTAATTTCGTGAGCCCACGGTAATCGATAACGGCTTGTCGCCCGGTCCTTTCATCGTCGAACGAAGTTCGAAGCCACCCTGAAACGCCACGTATTCAAACGGACCGCCGACAACGGGGTCGGAGTAATCCTTCAAGGAGTCCTTGCCATCGAGTTGAACAGCGATGGCCGCGTGGAACAGCGCTGAACGCACGTCGGCAGCTGCCTTCGATCTACGAACGTGATTCAACGCGGGGAAAAACACCTTGTAAACGGGATTGGCAGCCTGCTTGTCCGACTGGGCTTTGAACTGTTTCTGAAATTCGTCGAGCGGCAGATCGAGGAGTTTGGCCGAGCTCTCATAGAAGGGCCTGGTTTCCTCTGCGAATTTGAGCACGCCCTCGGCCGTCCCGCCACACTTCTGAAAGAACTCGCGGGCTTCGCGAGCGAGGCCCGCTTCTCGGTCCTTGCCCTCCGAGATCCCAACGAACTTCAAGAACGAAAGCAAGCTCTTCTCGTCTTTCGTTTCCTTGACTTTGCGAATGAACCAGTCGATGGTTTCCTTCTCCGTCACGATGACCGCACGCGATGGGCTCCCAAATGGTGGCAGGGCGTCGACACGAGTTTTCAAGTCCTTGATCGTCTTCGCGTCGAGCTTCGGCATGTAGACCGAAAGTGCCACAATCGCGCGGTGATCGATGGCATAACCCACGAGGCCCACGACAAGCGTTCCATCCTTCGTGGCCTGTCGCCCTAAAGTCATGGCGGCGATAATGTCGTCGATCGCGTCGGCGTTTTGGCCCGCCTCAAAGCGTGTTCGGGCTCGCAAGCAGGCCAAGGAACTCAGCACCCGAGCCGCGATCGCATGAGGCAGACGGGCATAGACACCATCCTCGAAAGTGATGCCCCACTCACAGCGCGGAATGGCAGTCGCGTAGTGCATCATCGTCAACGAATACTCCGAATTCGTGAGGATTTTCCGCGCCGAATCGTCGAGTGGAGTGGTCAAACAATCCCCGATCTTTTGGTTTTCCGCGTCCGTAAACACGGGCAGAGTGGCAAAAGCTTGCCAGTATTTGAGCGCGGCATTCGCATTCGAATCGGGTCCCGATTCCGCGAACGCGGAGCCCGAAAGCAGCAGGACAACAGCCATGGTCAGACACAATGCGCGCAGCATGATCACTACCTCGCTTTCAAGGAGGCTGGAGGGAAACGAATCAACAAAAAGGAATTCGCTTGTGGAAGCGAACAGAGGGCCAGGAAGCGAATCCGGGAAAGCCTCACAGCCCCCAGGATTCGGAGGAATTGTGAATCACGGCATTCAATCGAGCAGTTCGCGCGGTATCGCGGACGATACCAGTAGGGGGGACTTTTCATGAATCGGCCAGGTGAACGGCGACATTTCGACGGCGTCGATGCCTCGTCGAAACTCCAACGACGGCGTGATCCTGGGGGAGTATTCTTGTCCTTGTAGCGTGACTTCTTGAGTGGAGTTTTTCTCAACAGGTTGTTCGACCACGCTGATGCCCGTGATCTCGTTTCCGGCTCCTGGCCAAAGTCGTACGGCCAATACAATCGCGGCCGCCAAGGCGAATGCCGCGCCGACCCAAACGGTTCGTGGCCGAATCTGCAAGGCACGCGATGGGCGCGTCATCTTGTATGATATTTCAGGCGGATTGGCCGCGAGCAGCCGGGCTTCGAGATCATTCGGAACGGGTAGAGCGGGCAAGGCTCTCAGCCGCGTTTCGAGCGATTCAGAGGATCGGTCCGCCTGTTGCTGACTTTGGTTTTGCATGATCGGGAACCTCATCAACGAGCATAATTCGCAAGCGGTTCAAAGCCGCGCTGGTTCGCCACTTCACGGTGCCGCTGGGTTCGTCGAGCACCAATGCCATCTCGCGATAGCTCAGGCCCTGCAAGTAGTGCAACACCATTAGCACACGGTGCGCCTCATCGAGTTCGTTCAGGGCCGCATACAGACGCCGCGACTCGTCGGAAGCGATCGCGGATTCAAAGGGATCGGCCGACGAGTACGACGTGTTCGCGATTCGCTCACGAAACGTCGCGTCGCGACGGTCGGCGCGTTGGCTGTCGATGAATTTCGTATAGGCGATGCCATGCAGCCACGTGGCGAGCGTCGATCGACCTTGAAACGTGGCGATGCGTTCCCAGGCGGTGGCAAAAGTCTCCTGTGTGAGATCCTCGGCGCGGTGGACATCGCGTGTCAGGTGAGCCAGAAAGCGATAAACCGTCTGGTAGTGGCCGCTGACTAACTCGGAGTAGGCGTCGGAACGACCCGCGGGAAGGCTTTTTATCAGGCGTTGATCGTCCGACTTCGCCACGGGATGTCCGCCTGGGCTTCAAGGTCTTAAGGATCGACAGGAGGGGGACTTTCGCAGGCGCCTTCACCATCTTAGACGAACGCGACCTCCAAGGTGTTCGCGCAAACCAGAATACCGCCCAGATTGGTTTGCGGTCGCGCGACGAGCGATTAAGATTATACAGGCATGTGGAGGCGAACCGTCCAAACGAAAGCGCTCGAACCGGGCTCGCTCAGCCCTTCCCAGGTGGCGGGTGATCCAGCAAGGCGCGAGGGGCGGCCCGTCCTTCCCATATGGTCAGCCGTTTCGGAGGCGACTGTTTTGAGCTATCTTGGCAGCCGGAAATCTCGCTGTCGTCCCCGGTCGGAAGAGAGCCGTCGGGACCTGATGATCATTCCCCAACCTGTGGAACGAGGTGCATCACGTCCATGAAGTCCATAGAATGGCTCGCTCACTCCAGCAGAAGGCTGCGGCTGCTGAAAGACCGGTAGGGCAGGCAGAGGACACATCCAGACGCTTCGAGCCGGCTCTCCGGAGCTTTGAATCTGCCAGGGTAGCGCTCCAAGCGGAATTGGAACCCCGAACGGCGCTGGGGTCGGAACGGTCGCGGATGTCGCCGGTGAGGGTCGGCTCACGGGAGCCGGCGCAGGCGATGCCGACGGCACAGGAACAGGGGCACGAACAGGAGTCGGACCGGGGGCAGGAGTACGACCTGGAGTAGGAACAGGCTGTCGCACCGGTGCTGGAGTGGGCTGCGGTTGTACATTGATCAAGACCGGACTGGGAGGCTGCCCGGAACCTTCCGGCGGAAGTAATCCATCATCATCATTCGATGCTGTGACAGCGGCCTGGGTGGGAGATGAAGTGGCCACATTGACAATCGTCCTGGCCTGAATCGGAACAGCACGAGTTGCACCTAAAATCTGGGTTCGATATCTGCCCTCGGCTGGCTGTTCTTTCCCCGAATCGGCGGTGGGCTGCTGAAACAGCGGCAAAACAGGCAGTTTCCGTGGAGCGATCGCGCGAACCTGATGGTCGAGCGGCTTCGACTTTGGTAATCGATCCTCAGCGGCTCGGGAAATATGAGAGCCAGCAGCAGCCAGCCGTACCAGTCTGGCGACCCGATCAAGAGACATTTGTCTTGATACCTCAATTCGTTTATGCTTATCACGACTTGGGAACACTCAAATGAATGGCCGCAGAGTCTCTCATGAGCTGAAAAAACCCGGCGCTTAACACGCCACTGACGGCCAATCGAGCTGAGGAACATGGTGAAAGAACGTCTTCCGGAGCGAACTGAAGTAATGAGCGACAACGAACGGTTGTCCGGACTGCATCGCTTCCAGAAATTCATCTCCTTGCACGACCCGATCGCGCGCCAGCATTTGTTGCGACAAGTTGCGAACATGCCCGAGCGTCAGCCACAACGCAATCTCCTCGAGGATCCAGAAATTACTCGAGGGATAGGGCAGAGCGCAGCGCGATGTCGTGCGCGCTTGCCTCAAGTACGACCGCGTTGCGGATTTCGCGATCTTCCGAAGCCGTGCTACTCCAGATGTGACGTCCGACTAGCAACCTCCAGACTGTGTCAAAATACGTCGCCCCCAACTCGTTGAATGTCTTCCAGATCCCGTTGTTGAGCAGGCAAACTCCCGCGTTGAATGGTGCGACCCATCGCAATCCTTCTGTCGAGACGATTTGCTCGATCAATTCTTCATTGATGTTGACAGGATCGTAGCCATGCGGAGACAGGCGCGATGTGGGCGATTCCCGGCGCACCAATGACATGGGACCGTCGTTTCGAAGAGTTTCTCTGGATCATCGAAGAAGAACGTGTCGCAGTCCACGTAAAGCGCTGGGAAAGACCCGACGTATCAGCTTCACCAAGAACCAGGAATTTATGCAGCGTGGGATACAATGCCAAAATCCGCCCACGCGGATGATAAGCACTGCCCTTTCGCATATTAAAAGAGTGCTTAACTGGAATTTATCACTAACCGTGTGTATACATCATGTGAAATTCCGATGTAACCCAACACTTGCCTCACCAACGCCGGAAGGGCTTTGAGATGCCAGCGACGCTCATCCCCGCTTTCCACCTGGGTCAGCGTGATCTGGACCCGCGAGATCGCTTCCAGCACCCGCTTGGCCGTCGGCCGATCGGTGTCCCGTTTCGGCTGGCCGGGATACAACCCCTTCAGCTTCTCGCCGCTCTGATCTTGCCCGCGTCGCACCAAGACCTCGAACAGCATCAACACCCGCAACGCCAGCGTCACCAGATGGGTCAATCCCTGGACTTGGTCATCCCGCCGCACGAACAGCGGCCGAATCCCCAGCGGCTGGTCCTTCAACAGGTGAAACACTCGCTCCACACACCAGCCGCCACGATAAGTCAGCAGCGAGTCCGGCAGCGACAGCCGCGAAGCCGGGGTATTGGTCACCTGCACTTGCCAGCCCAGGCGCACCACGCGTTGTTGGATCGCCTTGTCGTTGCGTCGCACCGTCGTGATCTGGTAGCGAATGTCCCATTCGGTCGTCTTGGGGCGATTGGGGCCGCCTCGGCCCCGACCCACATAGTGAGTCCGGCTGGTCTCTTCACGCTCCCAGCTCACCTCCAACAGCCCCTCCACGTCATGCTCGGTCAGGATTGCCGCGACGGCCTGCTCCAACTCCCAGCCGGTTGTGAACTGAGTCCGTCGCGGCCCCGGCGGCGGCGTCAAGCCGCGCACAGCCGCCTCGGCTTTCTGCAGCCGCCGCTCCAGGGCGGCAGCTTGGCTCTGGGCCAACGCCTCGGAGCGGATGATCTGCACACGCTCGGTCCAGGTGTGCTCGCCCTTTTCGAGCACTGCGGATTGCGACCGGTCAAACTCGTATCCCACGCCGATGAGTTCGTCGTCTCGCTGGATCTTGACCAGTTTTGCAACCTGCTTACCGGTCAGCGCTGCCTCTACCCACACCTCGAACTGGGCCGAAACCTCTCCGGTCAGCGGCAGCCGGGTCAAGTAGAAATCCTGGTTCGCGGCGATCTCGGCCCGAGTCTCCAGGGCTGCCATCTTGCAGTCGCCGGCGTAGAGCAAACCGGTCTGGCCCAACTGTGCGCGGACTCGCCGATACAACGGGAGGTACAAGGGGTCGTCAGCGGCATTACCGGGATGGACATCGCCGGCCAGGAACAACCCGCTCGGCTCGGCCGCGGCGGCCATCAGCTTGATCTGGGGCAAGTCAGGACGGTGGTCCTTGCTATGCCCCAATTGCATCAGCCCGTCGTCGTCGATGGCGTGGTAGCCATAGGTGGTGGTAGCGTCGAGGCGCACCCGCTCCACAGGCGGCAGCGCATAGACCTCGCATTGGGCGTCCCAGAGGTCGGCTTCCAGCTCGCGCCAGACCGCCAGATCGCTGAGGCGTTTCAGGACCAAGGTCAAGCGGTCATCGCCGAACTCGACGGGCCGAATGGGCTGGCCGATGATGGTCTCGATGGTGTGCTGGAGGCCTTCGACCCATTGCTGAACGTGGGACTTGCGGTGGTCGGCCTGGGAGAGAATGTAGGCGATCCAGACCGTGATCAGCCAGCCGTTGGAGAGACCTTGATGGAGGGAGTGCGGCGGGAGATTACGGTCGAGGACCTCGGGAAAGTGGAGCTGGATCAAAAAGCCCAAAAGCAGTGGGACGTCGTCGACGCGTTCGTGAGTCAGCTCCAAGGTGGCTTCCATGCCAGCACTCCAGGTAAGGTTTCGGGGAAAGCGTTGTTGTACCGCAGTGGACGGACCGAAGGGAAGATCCACACAGAGAAATGTAAGTATGGGAATAATGCGCGATCTGAATAAACACATAATTAGCAATACACTAAACATTTGCTACGCGAAAGCACAGTAAGCAAGCAGCCAATCGCGATAGTCTCCCTGTGGCAATAACTTCACCTGGCACCGCTCGGCTTCCGCCTCTATTGCCGCGGAGACTCCATTAAAGACGAAGAGGCAGACCGAAATCCGCTGATTGTGCGATCGCAGACTGCGGATGCTTTGGATCCACTGACAGTCGTACTCTGAATTTGCCGGGCGTACCAGAGAGTAATAGATAAGTCGCACGATCTTCGCCTCTCGTCATGTACTGACGAAACCAAAGAAGAATGTGCTCCTTGTTGGAGGTGACAAAGCGGTACAGCGAATGAACCGTTCACCTGCACTCCGGCCGAATCCAATATTCGCGGAGCGGTCACTTTTGTTGCGCAATCTCTCAGGAATCTTCGAAACCGAACCTGAACAACAGCCGCTGGCCTGAGCTATGGGCTGTCATTCAGCCATGATCATGACCAAGCGACGCAATTCCCGCTTGGCACGGCAGTGCCGGTATCGTACTTCTTCGAGCGAAAGTCCCAGTATTGCTGCGACCTCCGACACGTCCCGTTCCTCGATCGAGCGGAGCAAGACCACCTGGTAACTACGATCTGATACGAACTGCGAGAGTGCAGCCAGAGCATTGCGTACCAGCGCCTGTTGCTCCCTCCGTTCGCAGAGCGAGGAGGGGTCGGCCTCGCGGCCGGGGAGCCCAGTCAACGCGGTATGGTCCAGGTTGAGCGGATGGTGCCGGGCCCGTCGGCGGATCACGTCGGCGGACTTGTTGCGGGCCAGCGTTGATAACCACGTCCTTAAACTGGCGCGGCTCGGCTCGAACCGCGACCGGCCGAGTTGCTCGACCACCGCCGCCCAGAACTCCTGCTCGCAGTCGTCACGGTCTGCCCCCGACAATCCCCGTGCCCGGATAACGCTCCGGATCACCGCGGAGCCGTAACTAAAGAAACAATCCCAGGCTTCGCGAAGACGCAGACAAGGAGTCAGCCCCCGGGCCAGCACTTCAAGATAGGCCTCGGCGTCGCGCACGAGGTGATGCTCTCTGTCGTCCGGCGCCCGAGACGGGCAGGTCTCACGCACGTCTTGCTCGTCAAGCCCCGTTGCACTCAGCGTCCCGGGTAGTTCGCAACACGGCGTCTGTGCGGCCTCAGAGCGAGCGGCGACATTCAGCGAGACATCCATTCCGTATGCCACTTCATTGCGGCCATCAGCTCTCTTGCAGGGGCGAGCCGATGAAAATGGACCCAGCACGTTGACCGACGCCGCGTCGACTTCCGCGGTTGGCTCACGGACCTGGTTCCCGCTGACTTGATTCATCGCGATGTGTCCGGCTCGAAGGTGTCTTTGCAGAACCGTCAAGAAGGTCGAGGGTTAAACACGACCTGTCGGATTCTGGAGCAATGCCCTCTCGGTCGGCCGTCGGATTCTGACCGGTTCTGCCTGATCCTTCGCAATGATCAAGACACCCGGTATCTGGCGTACTGTCCCCTAAGACGCGGTCACACCCGTGCCGGTCCGCTGGCAAGTTTCCATTCGATCCGTCCATCGGCTCCGCACCCGACCGGTGGAGACAGGGAGGCCGACGACGAGCAGAATCAAACCGGGGTGCAGGAATACCCCGGGCGATCGAGCAGGTCGCCTTGCTCGTTTATGAGCCACCCGGTCTGGCCGGGTTGCCCTCCACCCGGTCTTCCGACGAAGTCGATCCGAATAGTCACCCGACGAAGTGGATTTAGAAAACGTTCGCAGCGCCAAACAACAAATGCAAGGGAATTCTTGAAACTGCCCTGGATTGCCTGAAGCCCTTTGTTCATTTCCCGCGATCGCGAGTCTGATCTGAGGTTCTGAACGATCGACTCTCGTTCGTCATGGGGGTGCATCGCCACGCCTGACCGCGCCAGGGTGCGCAGGAAAAGGTTCACCGATTGACCGTTTTCATGGACAATCGGTAATCACGTCCACGGCGGCCTGATCGAGAATGTCCTATATAGTGGATATGCGGTCAGCCGACGACTCGGTTCCAGCTCGGCAACGCGGAGGAGGGTTAGGGACGATGTGTGGAATCGTCGGTTACACGGGAATGCATGACGCCAGTCCGATCCTGATTTCGGGGCTGCGCCGGCTTGAGTATCGCGGCTACGATAGCGCGGGGCTGGCGGCCATCGCGGACGGGCGGCTCGAAGTGCGGAAGCGCACGGCCGGGTGCGGGTTCTCGAAGAGATGCTCGAGCGCCAGCCGCTGGTGGGGAGCTGCGGGATCAGCCATACCCGCTGGGCCACCCACGGAGCGGCGACTGACAGCAACGCCCATCCCCATCTGGGTGGCCGGGGTCGCCATCATACCGTCGCTGTCGTGCACAATGGGGTCATCGAAAACCACTCGGTGTTGCGGCGGGAACTGGCGGCGGAGGGTTTTGTCTTCGAGAGCCAGACCGATACCGAGGTCATCGCGCATCTGGTCGCCCGCGAGCTGGAACGAACGAGCGAGCCATTCGAGGCCGTTCTCAATGTTTTGCCGCAACTCGAGGGCACCTACGGCCTGGGGGTGCTTTGCCTCGATCGGCCCGGCGAGATCATCGGCGCGCGGTTCGGCAGCCCCCTGGTTGTAGGCGTGGGAGACGATGAGCACTTGCTGGCCAGCGATGCGGTTGCCATTGCGCCACACACGGTGCGCGTGGCCTACCTGCAAGACGGCGAAGTGGTCCGGCTCACATCCCGCGATTTCGAGATCCGCCACCAGGAGCACGGCCCCATCACTCCGAGAATCGATCGGATCGACTGGAAGCCCGACGCGGTGGAGCTGGGAGGCCACGCCCACTACATGCTCAAGGAGATCCGCGAACAGCCCAATACCGTACTCGATGCCTGCCGCGGCCGGCTCCGCCGGCCCGAGGCCACCGCGCAGTTCGGCGGACTCAACATGACGGCCCGCCAGCTCCGCCGGATCCATCGCATCGTCTTCGCCGCCTGCGGCACGAGCTGGCACGCGGCGATGGTCGGGGAGTACTTGATCGAGCGGCTGGCGCACCTTCCCGTCGAGGTCGAGTACGCCAGTGAATTTCGCTACCGCGACGCTCCACTGGATGATCGCACGCTGGTCTTCGTGCTCAGCCAGTCAGGCGAAACGGCCGACACACTGGGTGCGCTCCGGGAGTCCAGGCGCAGGGGCCATCCCACCCTGGCCATTGTCAATACCGTTGGCAGCAGCATTGCCCGCGAGGCCGATGGAGGTATTTACCTTCACGCTGGCCCCGAGGTGGGAGTCGCTAGCACCAAGGCGTTTTCGGCCCAGGTGGTCGTTCTGACAATGCTGGCGCTGCATCTGGGCCGGCTGCGCCATCTCTCCTTCCCCGATGGCCTTGCCGTTCTGGACGCGATCGAATCCGTGCCCGACCTGATGGGTGAGGTGCTCAAGACGGAAGCGGCCATTGACGGAGCCGCCGAGCAGGTCTCCGCGGCCCGCAGCGCCCTGTTCTTGGGCCGCGACATTCATTTCCCGGTCGCACTCGAGGGGGCCTTGAAGCTCAAGGAAATCAGCTACATTCACGCCGAGGGGTAC
The DNA here is from genome assembly GCA_963797295.1 of uncultured Planctomycetaceae bacterium. Classification (GTDB taxonomy): domain Bacteria; phylum Planctomycetota; class Planctomycetia; order Isosphaerales; family Isosphaeraceae; genus Aquisphaera. Next base: position 334,643 of record CAWCPP010000037.1, on the reverse strand, counting down.
CCCACGGCCGAGATGAAACACGGGCCGATCGCGCTTGTCGATCGAGAGACTCCCTGCCTATTCGTGGCTCCGCGCGGCCCATTGCACGCCAAGACCCTGAGCAACGTCGAGGAGGTCCGGGCGCGGCATGGGCCGATCATCAGTGTGGGAACCGAGGGCGATTCCGCGCTGGCGGAGCTCTCGAATGTGTTCCTGCCGATTCCCGAGGCACCCAACGTGATTCAGCCGTTGCTGGCCGTGGTGCCGCTCCAGCTTCTGGCTTACCACGTCGCCCGCCGCCGGGGCTGCGACATCGACAAGCCACGCAACCTGGCGAAGAGCGTGACGGTGGAATAAAGCGGAAGACAAGAAAAAGACACGGGACAGAGCCGGTGGATCGGTCTGCCCGTGTCTTCTGGAGAGGTTGAGCGTCGGGAGGTCTCAGGACCTTGACCCACGGTCAATCGAATGGGAAACTACGGATCAGGTCAGCGTCCGCCGCCACCACCAGGGGTGGGCTCGAACTTGAAAGGCGCGCCGAGCATTTCCTTGTAGGCGGTCTTCTGCTCGTCGGTGAGCTTCGATTCGATCTTGGAGAGGGTTTCCTTGCGGAGCTCGGTGGTCTTGGCCATGGCGGCCTCACGGTCACCCGCGGCGTCCTGGAAAATCGACCGCATCTTCTCTCTCGCTTCGGTGTTGATCGTTGCAATCTCTGACTTCTGGGCGTCGGTCAGCTTGAGATGGGTCTGGACGTGCTCGTCGCTGAAAGCCTGCGCGCCTGGACCTGATGCTGAATCTGATGGAGGCGGTGAACCTGGTCCTTGCTCAGAAACGCAGAGATCGACTTGTTGGCTTCGTCATTGACTTCCTTGTTGAGCTCGGCCATCTTCTTGAACCGCTCATCGCCCTGAAGGCTTTGCAGCGAATCGCGGCTGGCCGTCATTTTCTCGCGTGCCTTGTCCGCGACTTCCTTGGCCTTTTCAATCTGTGTGGCGTCGAGCTTCAGCTCTTGCTGGACGCCCGGGTTGGTGAGCAGCATGCCGATGCCGCCAAAGCCGCCGCGGCCCCCGCCGCCTCGACCTTGCTGCGCCAGAGCGGGACCTGCCATCAAGGCTACTAGACCCAGTGCGACGATCGTCTTGCTCAGCGTCCTCATTGCGTCAAACCCCACTGCAGGCAGGAGGTCGATTCCGCGCCCCCGGGACGTCTCGGCTACACTGAGCCAGGCGGATGGTCCCGGCGGTCGAAGTACGGACGACCCTTCCGATGCCTGATATGCAAGATAAGCGACAGGAGCGCGTGATTCGACCTTATTTTCGGACAAAAACGCCGAGAAAAAGGCAAAACTTGATATGGATGGATTGACAAGAAAAAGCCAGCAAACCGACGCACGGCCTCCCTGGCCGACCGGAGTGCGCAGGCTCCCACGAATGCAGCGAGAAGACTCAGCCGCGGATGATTGTCACAGTGAGCTCCAGACCGGTCAACTCGGCTTCTTGACCTCCTCTTCGATGAGCTTCAGGAAGTCGTCGTCTTCGTTGTCTTTCTTCTTGGGTTTTGGTTTGGGTCCGGTCTTGAAGTGCTCGGGAACCGCATCATCAAACTCGGCCTCGTCGGCCGAGAGGCGCTCGATCAATGTGGGCGCGGTCTTGGGCCGGGTCGTCCGGTTGGGTTTATCGTCGTCGGTATCGAGACCCGCCAGCTCCATCAGCGAGTGCCGCTTTCGCTCTTCCTGGATTTCCTCGTCAAGCACCTCATGCGTGCTGATAAACGCGTCGGGCCCACTTGGAACATAATCGATCGTGAATAGATGATCGGCCACGCCAAGTTCGTCGTCGGGCATGATCGCGTGTCGGCTGTTGAGGCGCGAGCCGTTGAGCGTGGTGCCGTTAGTCGACCCCAGGTCACGTATATGCCAGACCCCGTTGATCAAGCTCAGCACGCAGTGCTTTCCCGAGACGTTCTCGAATTCGAGCCGGATGTCGCAACCGGCGCGTCGGCCCAAGGTGATCTCGGTTTTCACCAGTGGGACCGGATCGCCACCACCAACCGGAACCAGCGTCCCCAGGACCTCCTCTTGAGGCGGCATGATGTGCTCCCGTATCACTCACAGAGTGTCGATGCGAACCTCGTGGCGCTTTCCGCGGCTTCAAAACCAAGACTATCATACCAGAGGAAAGCATGACGGCTCAAGAACCGGGCTCGCGCTTCCCGCAGCAAGAATCGAGATCGCTGTCTACTGGCAGCCGGTGAGTTTATGGGTTAGCCTCGCGACAATGTTCGCTGTTCGCGACTCTTGCCAAGGAGTAACCACTCATGACCTCGCCTTGCGACAGACGTGGATTGTCTCGCCGTGACTTGCTGGCCGCCGGAATGGCAGCGACCGGAATGCTTGTCGCCGGCCGAGCCTCACTCGCCATCCCGACCGGAGCCATCGCCGCGGCGGAAGGCGACTATGGCCCGTTCAAAATGGGCCTGCAGAGCTATTCGCTGCGCGGTTTGACAACCCAGGGCCATGCCGACGTGAAACGTGCGCTCGCCGCGACGAAGGACCTGGGAGTGCATTACTGGGAGGCGTTTCCCGCCCATCTGCCCTTGACTGGCGATGCGGCGACGATCAAGGCGTACAAGGACGAACTCGACGCCGCCGGCGTCCATCTCGAAGGCTGGGGCGTCACTGGCCTGGGCAAGGACGAGTCGGCCGACCGCCAGATCTTTGAGTTCGCCCGCGCCGTGGGTCTCAAGTACCTCACCGTCGACCCCGATCCCGAGAGTTTTGACATGCTCGACAAGCTGGTCGAGGAATACGGCATACCGATCGGCATTCACAACCACGGTCCTGGCCACAAGTTCGCGATGATCGACACGATCGCCAAGGCCATCAAGGACCATAGCTCCAAGATCGGTTGCTGCATCGACACGGGGCACTTCCTGCGATCCAAGGAAGATCCTGTCCGCGCCGTCGAGGTTTTCGGCAACCGCGTCTACGGAGTCCACCTGAAAGACGTCAAGAACGCCGACACCTTCACGATTCTTGGCCAGGGAGACCTGCGTACGGTCGACCTGCTCAAGGCGCTCGCAGCCAACAAGTACAATTACTGCCTGGCAATCGAGTACGAGGAAAAGGAAGAAAACCCGCTGGACGACATCAAAGCGTGCCTCGCCGAGACTCGCAAGGCCATCGCCTCGATCGGCTGAGTCGGTCGAGCGTGATAGGGGCGGCGAAGAGCCGCCCCGTCTTGAATCCGCTGACGCCTCGAGTGGGGGAGCGTGCAAACCACTTCCAGGTGATCGCTCAGCTCGAATTCGCGATCAGTTCCGCGATGGTCTTGACGTCGACGGGCTTGGTCATATGATGATCCATTCCCGCTTCCCGAGTACGTTGCCGGTCTTCTTCCTGCCCGTAACCGGAAACGGCAATGATCACGATGTCGTGAAACCCTTCCTCTCGCAAGGTCCGGGCAACCTGATACCCGTCCACGATCGGCAACCCAAGGTCCAGCAGCATAAAATCGGGGTGATAAGTGCGGGCGGCCTCGATGCCCTTGCGTCCGTCGAAGACGGCTTCAACATCATGGCCGAGCAACCGTAGAAGCCGTGCCAGGCTCGTCGCGAGATCCTTGTTATCGTCAACGATCAAGATCCGACACCTCTCCGCTGACTCGGGCTGGTTCACCGTCGCACAGGAAGTAACCGGAACCACGAAATTCTCCTTACCGAAAGCGGCAAGTCGCCGCACCGTGACGATCGCTTTCGCAATTTCCAGCACACCTTCAGACGTTCCCCCACCTTGTATTCCAAGCAGTTTCTCGACGATCGTCAAGCATGTCCTTCATGACAGTTTCGCTATGGCAGGTACGCGGAAATGGACTGATTCAATGGCTATTTTTAGCGTGACCGTGGAATCATGAGATTGCTTGCAAGCCCCCCCCACACGGGCCGGTACCATGGTGTCCCTCGTTTGATAAACAGCATCAGAACGCGACGATTTGACAGGCTGCTGAAAACTGATCTGCCCTTCAAGCATTCTTCTCTGCTAGATTCCTTCGCAAGAACCGGTTCGAAGGCGACGCGAAATCAAGGGGAGAGGAATGCGATGGCGACCTTGCCTTCCAATGCCAGCGACACGACGCTCCCATCGCATGATGGATTGGTATTGAAAGCACACTGGTGGTCCGTGCCCAGGCCTCGGGGAGTGGTCGTGGTCGCGCACGGTCTGGGCGAGCATGGAGGCACCTACGCACCGCTTGCGGAATCCATAGGCAAGCCGCTCGAGGTCGATTTCGTGGCGATTGATTTTCGAGGACACGGACGCAGTCCAGGACGGCGGGGGGTGGTTCGCCGTTACCAGGAACTGGTCGAAGACCTGCGGGCCGCGGTCCTTTGGGCAAATGCGCGCCGGCCCGATGTGCCGGTTTTCGTGCTCGGGCATTCCAACGGCGGCCAGGTTGTGCTCCGGCTGGCGCTCGAGGGCGGAGATCAGCTTGCGGGAGTGATTACTTCGAACCCATCGATCCGGATTGCGATGCCTGTCTCGCCGGGAAAACTGAAGATCGGCAAGGTCCTACTATCGCTGGCGCCCTGGGTCACGTTGCGGACCGACGCTCCATCGGAGTGGATGACCCGTGACCCGATCATGCGGAAGAACTATCATACGGACAGCTTGCGGCACAACCGGATCAGTGCGCCGCTGTTTTTCGGCATGGTCGAGGGAGGTGAGATGCTGATGAGCCGGGCGGGAGAGATCAAACTTCCGGTCCTGATGCTGATCGGCGGCCAGGATCCCGTGATCAGTCCGACGGCGAACCGCGAGTTCTACGAACGCCTGGGATCGGATGACAAGACCTTCGTGCTCTATCCCAAGATGCTCCACGAACCGCTCAATGAACTGGGCCGGGAGCAGGTCGTCGACGACCTGGCACGCTGGCTCGAGCCCAGGCTCGCATAGAGTTTTTCGAAGCCCTCCCTGGCCAGCCCCGGGGCAAACGCTTCTGCTCAGAGCTGGGTTTCGGCGATTTCAATCGCCTTGAGAAGCACGCGTGCCTTGTTGACGGTTTCCTCGTACTCGTCGCCTGGCACGCTGTCGTAGACAACCCCGCCGCCGGCCTGGACGTAAGCGGTGCGGCCCTGGATCACCAGGGTTCGCAAGGCGATGCAGGTATCCATGTTGCCGGTGAAGTCGATGTAACCGACGGCTCCCGCGTAAGGTCCGCGCTTGGTCGGTTCCACCTCGTCGATGATCTGCATGGCGCGCACCTTGGGAGCGCCCGAGACAGTTCCGGCGGGCAGTCCGGCGCGAAGGGCGTCAAACGCGTTCTTGCCGTTGCGAAGCTGCCCGGTCACATTCGATGTGATGTGCATGACATGCGAGTAGCGTTCGACCTTCATCAGGTCAGAAAGTTGCACAGTGTTGTACTCGGCGACCTGGCCGACGTCATTGCGGCCGAGATCTACGAGCATGATGTGTTCGGCCCGTTCCTTGGGATCGGCCAGGAGTTCCGCCGCCAGGGCACGATCCTCGGCCTCGTCACGGCCGCGACGCCGGGTGCCGGCCAGCGGTCGGATGGTGACTGTTCCCTCCTCGACCCGGACGAGAATCTCCGGGGAGCTGCCGATCAGGTGAAAGTCGTTGAATGACAGGTAAAACAGAAACGGGCTGGGATTGAGCACCCGGAGCACCCGGTAAATATTGAACGGCCGGGCGCTCGTCTGGAGCTGGAACCGCTGGCTGGGCACGACCTGGAAGATGTCACCGGCCTTGATATATTCCTGACAGTGCCGCACGACTTGCTCGTATGCCTCGCGTGAGAAGTTCGAACCGGGAGGGGGACAGATCGGGCCCTCGGTATCGAGGTCATCCAGCGTCAGTTCAGGTCCGGGCGCGGCGAGCCGGCCGACCAGCTCGTCGACTCGGGCGCATGCCGACACGAAGGCAGCGCGCAGCGTCGATCCCCGGTCCGAGGTGCGCCTGCGCCACGACAAGGATGGTCTTGCGAATATGATCGAAGATAACCATGCGGTCGAAAAACGAGAACGACAGGTCGGGCAAACCGCGATCGTCGCGGGGAGTCTGAGGCAAATGCTCGGTGTAGCGCACTGCGTCATAGGCCGCGTAACCGACCGCTCCGCCGGCGAACCGGGGAAGACCCGGAAGATGGACCGCATGATGGTCCTCGACGAGTTTTTGGAGGTCGACGAATGGATCTGGCGAGGTGTAAGCACGATTGGCCGCCGGATCGCCGGGCACGCTGACGACGACGTCATTGCCCCGTGCCTCGAACCGAAGAAAGGGTTCGGTCCCCAGAAAGCTGAATCGCCCGACCTTCTCGCCACCGATAACGCTTTCGAACAGGAACGAGGGAGCACTCCGCTCGATCCGGGCGAAGGCGGAGACGGGAGTCAGCCCGTCACCGGTCAACTGGCGGAAAACCGGGACGCAGGGAGCCTTCCCGGCCCAACGGGCAAACTCTTCGAAAGTAGGGCAATGGCGGATCATCGGTGCTCGTTCTCGCCGGTGAGACCAGGAAAGCGCGGTGAAAAAGGACATTACCAGCCCTCCACCGCCACGGCAACCGGGCCGCGTGCCCGACTGATCGCAGACGCCATCATGACACGGAGATCGTTCCCGAGAGCGTCGGTCGGCCGGCCGCGTTTCTTGACACCCCGGAGGGGGTAATTACAATTGAGTTAAAGTTTTGCTTCTCTGCCGATGGGCATGAACCGGCTCACGAGGCCGGTCCCGTCGGAGCGGAGAACTTGACGGACTTCTTTTTTGACGCGGTTCGCACGCGGGCTGGCGGAGTTTATCGATGAAATGCCAAAAATGTGCGAAACCCGCGACCTTTCACATTACCGATATCGTCGAGAAAGGCAAGCATCGGGAATATCACTTCTGCGATGAGCACGCCCGACAACACCTGGCCCCTCCGGAAGAGTCGCTGGAAACGCCGTCGATCAGCGATGTGGCCAAGAAATTGATAGTCAACCCCTCGGTCAGTCTCCGCGAGCCCTCGGCCGCCGACAAGCAGGTCTGCCCGATTTGCCAGATCACGTTTCTCGAGTTCCGCAACTCGGGTAGGCTGGGCTGCCCCTATGATTATGAGGTCTTTCGTGACGAGTTAATGCCCCTGCTGGAAAGCATTCATGGTGAGACCCGTCATTCGGGCAAGGTCCCCAAGCGGGCGCCGCGGAATACGCAGCAGCAGACGACGTTAATTCAGCTACGCAACGAATTGAAGCGCGCCGTGGCCGCAGAGGACTACGAAACAGCCGCCCGACTGCGGGACAAGATCAAGTCGATCGAGCAGGATCAAGTACGTTGAGTCCCCGAGTCGTTCTCGCGCGTCATTTTCTAGATTTCCTTGCCGGGGTCGTGCTCTCATGATTTGCCAGCGATGCAAGAATGATGCGACCTTTCACCTGACCGAAAGGAAAGGCGGCAAGCGACAGGAATTGCATTTATGCATGGCCTGTGCTAAGAAAGCCGGCCTGACGATGCCGGAGTCACCACCCAATTTCGCCCTCGATGCCGTGATTCAGAATCTTATCGTCGCTAATGTTGGCGAGTTGGTCGGAGAGCTTGCGGATCTGGCCTGTCCCGATTGCGGATTAAAATTCATGGAATTTCGGGCCGAGGGCCGGCTTGGCTGCCCGCAAGATTACCGAGTTTTCGGACGCGGGCTGCTTCCCCTGCTCCAGCGGGTGCATGGGGCGACCCGGCATGTGGGCAAAGGTGCCCGTAAACGCCCGGGTGCGATCCAGCGGCTCCGTTTGAGGTCCCAGCTCCGCGAAGCCATCACCCGCGAAGATTACGAGGAAGCCGCGCGGCTGCGGGACCAGCTTCGCCTCAAGGATACTCACGCATGACTCTGGATGACCTGACGAGAACCTCTGGTGAATGGCTGCGCGGTACGGGGCCTGAGAGCGATATCGTGATGTGTTCGCGGATCCGGCTGGCTCGAAATCTTGCCGATTTTCCGTTCACGAATCGCGGTAGCCGTACGGAGAAAACGGAAATCGAGTCGCATTTCCGGTCGGCCATCTCGGCCGCAAAGCTTGACCTGCTCTACTTCGACGTCAATTCGCTGTCACAGCTAGACCGCCAGTTCCTGGTCGAGCGGCAAATCATTTCGCGCGAGCTCTCGGGAAGCGAGGGGCCGCGAGGCGTTGCCATCAGCTCTCAGGAAAACGTCGCGATCATGGTTAATGAGGAAGATCACCTGCGAATTCAGTACATGCTTTCCGGCTTCCGGTTAAACGAGGTCTGGGACGAGATCAACACCCTGGACGACCAGCTCGAGGAGAATCTGGCATTCGCCTACAACCCGTCACTGGGATACCTGACGGCCTGCCCCACCAACGTTGGCACCGGCATTCGCGTCGGGGTGATGCTTCATCTTCCCGGATTGGTCCAGACGAAACAGATCGACAAGGTGTTTCGAGCACTTCAGAAGATCAATCTGGCCGTGCGCGGCCTTTATGGCGAGGGCAGCCAGGCCTTCGGTGACTTCTACCAGATCTCGAATCAGCAGACCCTGGGAAAGAGCGAGCAGGAGCTGATCCGGATTCTCACGGACGTTGTTCCGCAGGTGCTCCAGTACGAGCGCCAGGCCCGGCAGACGCTGCGTACCGAGCGCCGTCAGCACCTCCATGACCAGGTGAGCCGCGCCTACGGAGTGCTCAAGACCGCCCAGACCATCTCCAGCGAGGAGACCATGCTGCTGCTCTCGAGCGTCCGCATGGGCATCAATCTCGGCCTGATCGATGACCTCTCGATTGCCACCGTCAACGAGCTTTTCATCCAGACCCAGCCCGCATTCCTTCAAAAACTACGCGGCTCCGAGCTCGGCGTCGAAGAGCGCAACATCGCCCGCGCCACCTACTTGCGCAGCCGACTGGCCAACGGCCGCATGGCTCCGGGGGAACCTTGACCCGCACACACCACCGGGGGCCCGACGATTGATCGACTTGATGCCGGGATTTGACGATCGACCCGCTGCGTCCCATTGTTGAGTGCGGTTACGAAGAAACTCGATGCGAGAGGACCTCCCCTTGTCTTCCTTCAGCTTTGAAATCGATCCTCTGGCGGTCCTCAGTGTTCCTGCGAACGCGACGCTCGCGCAGATCCGCGACGCGTATCGCCAGAAATGCAAGATCCTCCATCCCGATGCCGGCGGCGAGGAATGGGCGTTCCGGGTACTGGTTCAGTCGTACGAGATGCTCAGCACGGCCAGGGTCATGCGCGCGGCACGTTCCGAGCCGGTCCGGTCGCAGCCGGCTGCTGGGTCGACAACGGTCCGGCAACAGGAGCCCAGTGCCGAGACCGTCCGCGGCGGTCTCCACGACGAGAATGTCCCACGCGCACGGATCATCGGCGTCGAGCATCTTTGCGTCCGCTATCTCTGGGACGACGCCGCCTACCTTTGGCTGACTCAGAAACAGTCCGACGAGGAGCGTTTTCTAAGCTGCAGCCTGAACCTGAGTTGGCCCGACCAGGGGCCGGCCGGAACCGCCCCGGCCGGCAAGGACGCCGCAAATATCATCCTGGCCCTTAATGAGATTTTCGACCACATGATCGTCTCGACCCGAGTCATCACCTCCCGCTCCCACTCCGAGGACGAGAAGTTTGCCGGGTGGCTCAGCTACTCCAGCTTTGACCGCTCATGGAAAGCACTCAAGTGCTTACATGATGCCGTCCGTTCCCGGGGTCTGGGCTTGCGGCAATGGTCGCGCGACCTGTTCATACCCAAGAACTGGGGCGATCACCCCGGGCGATGAAAACCCTGGGGTGGATGCGATTGAAGTTCGGGTCAGCCTCACCAACGGCTCGAATCCGCGAATTCTTGTGTCCTGAGTTTGCTGATGATCGGCTCGACCAACTCCTCGGGGACGAACCGTTGCAGCGCTTCGGGGCCCCCGAATCGGGCGACCTGCTTGATCAGGGTGCTCGAGATGTGCGAATACTCGCCGTCGGCCATCAGGAATACCGTCTCGATCTCGGGATCGAGCCGGTGGTTGGTCAGGGTCATCCCGAACTCGTATTCCATATCCGTCAGTGTCCTCAGACCGCGAAGAATAACGCGCGCCCCGATCCGCCGCACATACTGGACAGTCAGTTCCTCGAACCATTCCACCGAAACGTTGGGATAAGGCCGAACCACCTGTCTGGCCAGCGCGATCCGCTCGTCAATGCTGAACAGGGCCGCCTTCACCGGGTTGACGCCAATCCCCACGATCAAATGCTCGAAGAGCAGCCGGCCCCGACGTATGACGTCGAGATGACCGAGCGTGATCGGGTCGAAGGTCCCGGCGAAAACGGCCGTTCGGAACGGGTCAAACGGATTCTGGGACATGTTGGACCTCGGTCCATGGCGGTCGTTTGGATGATCCTTATTCGATGTGTCGGCGGCAGGTTGCAAGAGCCTCGTAGAGCCGCTCCAGATCGTCGTCGTCATTGTAAATATGAGGGCTGATTCGTAGTTTCCCACGGCGGGCGCAGACCACGATACCCTGGTCTCTCAGGGCGTGGGCCGCTTGCTGGGAAGGCACGTCATCGTGCTCGATGGCGACAATACCGGACCAGTCCTTCGGGTGCATCGAGCCCGCCACCTTCCAGCCGGCCCGTGCCGACAGCTCCCGCACAGCCCTGGCTCGTTCGAGAATTCGCCGCGAAACGGCCTCGGCGCCGGTCTCCAGCAGCAGGCTCAAGCTCGCCTCGAAAGCTTGCAGTCCGGCCATGTTGAACGAACCCCCTTCCCATCGCTGGGCATTGGGCTTGAGCCGGAAATCGATCTCCGGGCTATTGTAGGAACCGACCACGCTATGCCAGCCGACCCCGATCGGCCGCAGCCGCTCGATCCAGTCGCGGCGAACGTAGAGCAACCCCGCTCCTTCCGGACCCAGCAACCATTTGTGTCCATCGGCCGCCAGAAAGTCAATTGGCGTCCTGCGAACATCGATGGTGAGCGGACCGAGACCCTGAATTGCATCCACGAAAAGAGCGATTCCACAATCGCGACAGATCTCGACCAAGCGGTCCAGGTCATTGCGAAATCCCGAGGCGAACTCGACATGACTGACCGCCAGCACCCGCGTCGTCGCGTCCATCGCCTCGATCAGATCTTCGGGCCAGATCCGCCCGTCGCGACCGGGAACCAGGCGAACCGACACGCCGCGGCTCGCCAGATTCATCCAAGGGTAAATGTTCGAGGGGTATTCCTCGGCCGGAATGACCACGCTATCGCCGTCCCGCCAGGGAAACCCCTCGGCAATCAGGCCGATGCCCTGCGTGGTGGAGTTGACGAAGGCGAGCTCGTCACGGTCGGCGTTGAGCAGGCTGGCCACCCGGTCGCGCAGGACCTCGACCTTATCTCCCCAGACTGGCCAGTTGACGACTCCGTTCTCCTCTTGTTCGAGAGCCCAGGACCGCAGCGCTTCGCCCGACCTGCGAGGCAGGGGAGCCACCGCGGCATGATCGAGATAGGCCCATCGCCGGGCCACGGGAAACTCGGTCTCGCGCAGCTTCTGCCAGATGTCCGCCATGTCTGCTCTTCAATCGAGAAACAGGTCGAAGTCCAATTGCCGACGACACGTTGGGCCGAGTGCACGCAGCAACTGCCCCTGTCCTCGGGGAAGTGATGTCGCCACATGCCCGTGCCACAGGAAGCGTGGCCTGATCGCCTTCGAAGGGTAATGCGGTGACCGCGACGACACGAATGCCTGAACGGTCCGAGGACGTGCGGATTGCCGGAATCCCGGATCACCGCCGCGCGGTCTTGCCGATGATGAAGATGGCCAGTCCGCAAAGCAGGCTGGTGGCGATGTAGCCATCAAGAGGCCGCCCCTTGGACTCTTCGCTCGCAGGCTCCTCCTGAGCCTGGGCCCTGACTGTCGGGCAGCAGACCAGGCTCAGCGCGACAAGCCCTGAAGCAATCCAAGAAATCCAGGGCGATCGTTTCCGTTGCATCGTTCACGTTCCTTGACGGGTTTGGGTTTACGAGGAGCATCCATCGTCATCGGCAGCCATTCCTGAAGCGGGCGAACCCGGCGCCGAAATGCCTTACGGGCCATGGCGACGGCCTTCCAGGCGGGCCCGCGCGATCGGAGGTGGGCGATGTAGTCGTCCAGCCCGACCGCCCAGAATCGATAGTCCAGGCCACGAAACTCGAAGACACCACCATGGCCGGGCAAAGGGAAAACCTGCGGCATCTCCGCGTAAGCGAAGACGAGAATCGACCGGAATCCGGGGCCGAACATCATTTGCCAGCGCACCAGGCCGTCCAGATCGTCGGTGGTGACCCAGTTTTCCCAGTCACGCCGGCCGCGAGCGTTCTTGCTGCGCTTCCCCTTGACCTCGACGACGAGGTTGGTCGAGAACCTGGGATAAAGCAGAAAATCGGGATTCTTGACACCGGTTTCGCCAAGAATCGCCCGCCGGGCCTCGTCGATCGCCACGCACGGCACGCGCAGGGCACGAATGTACGCCTCGAAGGCCGCTTCGTAATGGTTCGATCGTATCGCCATCGTCGACCGTCCCCGGCTTCGGGCCCGAACATCTCGCGCACCAACCCGTCAGCGCGCAAACCGACAGGCTCACATGCTCTATCATCCACCTTTCTGATCACGCGTCAACGGGCGCTGACTCCGCTTTCGCCCTGGACGCTCAGAATCGGCAGCCCAGGCGGATCCGACTTTCTGCCGCGCTTCCGCCGCGGCGGCAGCAGTGCCTCGGCATATTCCCAGATCTGCTCGGGAGTCTCGAATGTCTTGGTAAATGACCATTCGTCGTCGTACTCGCACTCGTTCGTCGTGTATTCGCGGCAAATCTTGGGACGGTTGAAGTAAATCTGACAGCGATTGTCGGCTCTCAGATACTGGCATTTCGTCTTGACCAGAAGATACCACTGCTCCTTGACCACATAGACCAAGGTCTGGCCATGAGCGAGATACCAGCGAATCGAGTCGTAGTCGTCCCACGTTGTCGGCGTGTCGATGGGCAGCGAAAAATAGCGGCAGCACTTGCCGGTGCAAAAGTCGCACAGGCATTGCCCGGGCTTGAGCTCGGAGCGGTCCGGCTTCTTGCTTGATGATCGTGAGCTGGTCTTCATTCGAGGTTTTCAGATACCTGTACTCTGTCATGCGGGAGATCGACGCCGCTGAGTCTGTCCATCACTCTTGAGTCTTCTGACGGTTGCGGTAGCGTGTACTCACGCGGACCAGAAATCGGTGTTCTTCCTCGGTGAGCGAGGCCCTTCCTTCCCGATGCAGCTTGTCGAGAATCTCGTCCATCCGGCGTTCCTCCGCGGCCTCGCGGATCATGCGACGCTGGCGGCGCTGATCCGACCGACGGCGGCGCCAGCGGCGCAGGGCACTCTCCTTGTACGGGCGCACCTTGGCGGCGCTGTTTTCCAGGCTGGTGTAACCCTCGGAGAAGTCGTACCCAAAAACACCATCATCAAAATATCCGCCATCATCGAGCATCCGCGACTCGGTCCTGACCAGTAGTTCGATCAAGACCGCCAACATGATGACCGTGATTCCATCGGCATGCAAGCTCACCAGACGAACCACGCCCGTCAAGAAGAGGATTGCCGCCGTGGCGCGTGCCGTCCAGGGTGCATAGATGTTGTCGCGCGCGGTGACGACCGAGGTACTTGAAAGGTAAGCGCGGAACATCCGCCCGCCGTCAAACGGCAGGGCCGGCAACAGGTTCACCAAAAACAGAATGTAATTCAGGTAGCCGAACCAGCCGATGAGCCAGATCGGACTTAGCGGGGCGGCCGTGGCGTTGTCTCCCACCCAGGGCGCTCCGGAATCGACCGGGTTTCCAAACGGGCTCCAGACGAACCTGGCGCCGGTGAAGAGGCTCAGACCGACGGCGCACCCCAGAAACAAAGCACCGCTGGTGACCGGACCCGCGAGTGCCACGAGAAAGTGCTCGCTGGACCGCGGTGACAGCGATGGCCCGACCAGGTTGCCCAGAGGCCAGAGGTGTACGTCTTCCTGGTCGCAGTCAAGCCAGTATGCTGTCAGAGCATGCCCCAGCTCGTGAATCGCCAGGGCCAGAATCAGCAAAGACAGCCAGACCGCCGTCTGCGGTAAGCGTCGAAGTCCATCCTCCGCCTTGGTGGCCAGGAGAGCCATCAGCAGCTCGATGGAGACGAAGAAGATCAGGAAAATATGAACCCTGATCGTCGTTCCGAACCACCGGCCGAGTCGGATCGGGGACCACGTCAGTGGATCGCTCATGAGTTGACCACTCGAAGTGGGTTACGATCGCCGCCTGGTTACGATCTTGCAAGGATATTCTAACAATGAGCCCCAAAGGAGGCAACGCAACCCGGCGCCCAGCAGGGGCTGCGCGCCCTTCAGGCGGCCGCAGCGCGCATGTTAGACTGGATCGTCGATTCTCCGGCTGCCTCCTCTACTTTCCCTGGGAGTACGCATTCCGCATGCCAGACGTTTTTTCGAGTCAGGAGATCCGGGTACCCGTGCCCCTGGGAGCTCGAGGCTACGACATCTGCGTGACCAGCGGCGAGATGTCTCGATTCGGACCGTTCACGCGGTCGGCGCTGGATGCGACCTGGGCCGGTAAGGCATGCCGCTCGGCACTCGTCGTCACCGACCGGAATGTCGCCGCCCTTGACGTCTTGCCACAATGCCAGGCTGCACTGGAAGCTGTCGGCATTTCCGGTCGATCGGTCGTCCTGCCGGCCGGCGAGCCGACCAAATGCCAGGAAGCGGCTGGTAAGCTCTATGACGAGCTGATCGCCATGCGGGCCGACCGACACACCGTCGTGGTCGCGCTGGGTGGGGGAGTGATCGGCGATCTCGCCGGGTTCGTCGCCGCGACCTACGTGCGCGGCCTCTCCTTGCTCATGGTGCCAACCACGCTGCTGGCCCAGGTGGACAGCTCGGTCGGCGGCAAGGTCGGGATCAATCATCCCCGCGCCAAGAACATCATCGGCGCCTTTCATCAGCCCGCCGGCGTCTGGATCGATACGCAAAGCCTGGACACGCTGCCGCTCCGCGAGCTCCGCTGCGGCCTTGCCGAGGTGGTCAAGTACGGGGTCATCCTGGACGCCGCTTTCTTCGACGAGCTGGAAGGCCGGGCCGATTCGATCCTCGACCGTCAGAGCGAGGCCTTGCGCGCGATCGTCGCGCGGTGCTGCCAGCTCAAGGCCGACGTCGTGGCACACGACGAACGCGAAGAAACCGGGCTGCGAGCCGTGCTCAACTTCGGTCACACCGTGGCTCATGCCATCGAAGCCGTCGCCGGCTATGCCGGCGCCTTCCAGCACGGCGAGGCCGTGGCGGCCGGCATGATTGCCGAGTGCCTTCTGGCCGAGCGTCTGGGCTGGATCGAACCGGATCTCACGCCGCGTCTCCGCCGCCTGCTTGAACGGTTCGGTCTTCCGGTCGCCATCGCCGGCCTCGACCCCGTCGCACTGGTGGAGGCCATGGGTAGCGACAAGAAGAACCAGCGCGGCAAGGTGCGGTTCGTCCTGCCGCGCGCGATCGGCCAGGTCGAACTGACAGACATGGCGACCGAAGCGGATGTGCGTGCCGTACTGACCCTCCTTTGCCGGTAAAGACACAACGACAACCACGACCACGGCTGCCTGACCAGGCTTGTCCCTCATCGCCACGAACGGAAGTCCAGCGTGAATCTCGACCCCTCGCAATCGGACATCCGCGACCTGGTGCTGCTGACCATGGTGCCGGGTGTGGGCCCCCATCTCTGCGGGGCCTTGCTTGCACGGTTTCGCACTGCCGGACGTGCGCTTGACGCCTCGCTGTCTGAGCTCCGTGACGTTCCTGGAGTGGGACCGAAAGTTGCCGAGAAGATCCAGCACGCCCGGCGCGATTTCGACGTCGAGGAGGAGATCGAGCTCTGCAACACCCGCGGCGTCGAGTTGATCCCACGGGGCGACCCGCGCTATCCACCGCCTCTGGTCGAGATCCCCGATCCCCCGGCGATCCTCTATACGCGAGGCGCTTTCGAGCCTCGCGATCAGCTTGCCATCGCCCTGGTCGGCTCGCGCCGATGCACCTCGTACGGATTGAGAATCGCCGAACGCCTGGCCTCGTCGCTGGCGCGAACCGGCTTCACGGTCGTCTCGGGCCTGGCCCGTGGCATCGACGCGGCCGCCCACCAGGGGGCGCTGAAAGCTGGCGGCCGCACCATCGCCGTCCTGGCCAACGGGCTCGACCAGGTCTATCCGCCGGAGCACGACGAGCTCGCCGGCCGGGTCAGCGAGCAAGGCGTGGTCCTCTCCGAGTTGCCGATGCGCCAGGGTCCGCTGGCGGGGCTCTTCCCCCAGCGCAACCGCATCATCTCCGGCTTATGCCTTGGTGTGGTCGTGGTCGAGGCCGCGCCTCGCAGCGGGTCGCTCTCCACGGCCAACCATGCGATGGAGCAGAACCGCGAGGTCTTCGCGGTCCCCGGCCCGGTCGACAGCCTGGCCAGCCGCGGCTGCCACCGTTTGATCCGCGACGGTGCCCGGCTGGTCGAGACCGTCGACGACATCCTCGAGGAGCTCGGCCCGCTGGTTCGCGAGGTCCACACCGCTCCCGACGAGACCCCCGTCCGCCACCCGGCCGAGCTGGCCCTCTCCGATCAGGAACGCGCCCTGCTCGGCCAGCTCGATGACCACCCCGTCGGCGTGGACGAGCTGATCCTCCGCACCAGCCTGACCGCCTCCCAGGTCCTTGCCACACTCAGCGTCCTGGAGCTCAAGCGGCTGGTCCGCCGGCTTCCAGGCCACCAGTTTGTCCGAGCCTGAGGCTCACGAAACGCCGGCATATCGTCCAACACACTTCAAGCGCGTGGCTCTCCACCTCGAATCTACAAAACCGGCGGAAGCGCTTTTGGAGAACCTAGCTTGCTACGGAATGCTACGTTTGGGGGCGGCTGACCAATAGCTCATACCTGGACCTCCGAACCCAAATCACTTGTCTGAATATACACTTGCGCCATTTCTTATGGCCCAGGCATTTGCTACACATAAGACGTAAGACCTTGCGTCAGAAACAACTTCCGTCATTACCAGAAACATGGCAAATTGTCGGATATCGCCCTCCTCGCGGCTCTGACGTGGACCTTCGCTAATGATTCAACGAGCTTAGACGTGTTGATATAACAAACCCATCGAGAGAATCATCATTCGCACTGCCTGTCCTCGAATTTGCCTGCTATCTGACAATTGTCATTGTAATCACGATTCCGCTGTTCGCTAGGATGGCGGAAAGTTCGGATCGAGCACCCTTTTGCGAGCCCAGCGATGCCAGCAAGCAACCGCCCCAGGCTCTCGCTTGGCGATGTCATGATCCTCATCGCCAGCACGGGCTTGAGCCTGGCGCTTTACATCCTGCTCGACAACGGGCTCTTCAAAGGCCAGCGGTACTTCTTCGGCCTGTTCGGGCCGTCAGCCGGATTGAACACGCTGGATTGGATCAGCCGGATCGGCGGTGCGCTGTCCATCCTGCTGATCCTCTTCGGCGGGTGGACCCTCGTTCTGCCGGTCTTGCTGCTCCTCCGCGACCGCCCGAGTTGGCGAAGACTGAGCCGTCAGCCGGGAATCTCGGCGTGTCTGGCGGTTGTGACGGGGATGGTGGTCTGGGCCGTCGTCGCCTCATCAACGCTCTGGCTCCGCGACCAGATCGAAGGCCATCCGGGATGGCCCCCGGCCTTCTGGATCCGTTCGCCGGTGTTCGACGGCCTGATCGTCTGCGCGGGTATCTCGGTGGCGGCTGTCTGGATGGTCCAGATCCTCACCGGGCGCTGGCGTCCCGACGCCAACGGGTTCGACCGGGTCGGCCGCTGCCTTGGCGTCCTCTGGTTCACTGTCGGGGCCACCTTCGCCGCGCGCTGGCTGCTGAGCTGATCGTTGACATTCAAGCCGGCGAGTAGGACGGATGGGGCCGCCTGCTCTCTGCGAGATAACTGGATGGACTCAGAGCCTGTGAAAGAATCTCCAATTGTGCCAAAAGCATTGTCAAGTGATGAACTCACCGCTATAATCTCTTCATGAAAAACCCAGACGATTCCCAATCGCCGCGCCTCGAACAGCCCCCGCTCTTCGAGACGCCTGCCGATCCGGCAGGCCAGGCCCCTCCATCCGAGGCTCCATCCTCCTCTGGATGCCCGCGGCTGAGGACCGCTAACCGCCAGCAGATCGTCTTTCGCACTGCCTCCCTCGATGAACTGATCCCTCTCGATCATCCCGCGCGATAGTCTGGGACTATGTCGAAGGGCTCGACCTCAGCCCTTTATACGACCGCATCAAGGCCGTCGAGAGGGCGCCGGGACGTGCCCCCATCGACCCCAAAATCCTCGTGGCGCTCTGGCTTTACGCCACCCTCGAAGGAATCGGGTAGCGCCCGTCAGCTCGACGAACTGTGCCGCACACACGATGCTTTCCGCTGGATCGCCGGGGATGTGAGCACCAACTACCACACGCTCTCCGACTTCCGTACCGGGCATGTTGAGTTGCTCGACAAGTTGCTGACTGACAACGTCGCAGTGCTGATCGCCGAAGGATTGGTTGACTTGAACCGAGTGGCCCAAGACGGGATGCGCGTCCGTGCCAGCGCCGGGGCTGCGTCGTTTCGCCGTCGTCCCACCCTGGAGGAAGCTTACGCAGAGGCCCAGGCGCAGGTTGAGGCGTTGCGGGACGAGTTGGACGAGGACCCAGGGGCCGAGAACCGCCGACAAAAGAAAGCCCGCGAGCGAGCTGTGCGCGAGTGCGCCGAGCGGATCAAGGGCTCTGGAGCGGTTGCCGGAGTTGGAGGCCAGGAAGAAGCCCGAGGACCGAGGCAAGGCGCGGTGCTCGACAACAGACCCGACGGCGACCGTGATGAAGATGGCTGATGGCGGCTTCCGCCCGGCGTACAACTTCCAGTTCTCCACGGCCACGAACAGCCAGGTAATTGTGGGAGTGGACGTGAAGACCACCGGCAGCGACGCAGGCCAGGCTCTCCCGATGGTCGAGCAGGTGGAGGGGCGATACAAGACCACTCCGGGCGAAGTGTTGATCGACGGAGGCTTTGCTCAACACGATCAGATTGAGGCGTTGGAGGCTCCTGAGAAAGGCTGCACGGTGTACGCGCCTGTGCCTGCTCCAAAGAATCCGAAAGTGGACCGGTATTCTGCCAAGCCTTCGGACAGTCCAGCGGTGGCGGCATGGCGGGCGCGGATGGCAACCGAGGAGGCCAAGACGATCTACAAGGAGCGAGCCGCGACCGCCGAGTGCGTCAACGCCCAGGCGCGCAATCGTGGCTTGTACCAACTGCAAGTACGCGGCCTGCTGAAGGTCAAAGCGGTGGCGTTGTGGTATGCTTTGGCTCATAACTTGATGCGTGCGGTGAGCCTGCGCGCTGAGGCAGCCGGGACGGCGTGAAACGAGGGAAAGTAGGTAAAAGGGGAGGTTTTCGAGGTGGACTACAGGGCTCGGGGACGACTTCCCCAGCCGGTAACCCGAGATTGGGACGGAAATCTGCCGAAGTTGGGTCCAATCGCTCGATCCAACGGAGTCCAATCAAGCGTCCACACGGGCTCACGAAATTCGATTTCGTTCACAGCCTCTCAGGACGCCGGTCAAGAAACGTGGGTGGCCCCAAAACGCTGTGCGTTGAACATCAATAGGTTGCTTCTATCAACAGTGACGCATGTGACAGGTTTAACGCTGGTAACAGGGTATAGTGGCGGATTTAGTGACCAGCGTCAAGCCATGTTGTACAGATGTCACACGAGACAACCAGAATCGTGGACTGACCGGAGAACGGCCTTATGGACTGTCTCGGAAAGTGGTATCATAACGTCTTGGTACTTCGTTGTGACTGTGTACATTTGACGACCGCTGAGCCACCGGCTGACAGGGTCAAAAGTGTAAAGGGTGAATATGCCCCACGGATCAACGATATTCGTTCCATCGAATAACAACTTACGTCAAATGGCGAGTGTAAAGGGTGAACTAGTATCGAGACTTTACACCTGTGCCTTGGCCCAGCAGAAAAGCGCAACGGGTGAACTAGAGATCAGATTTTACAGACGGAAGTCAGGGGAATGCGATGATTTCCAGCGGCTTGAGTGTTACTTCTGATTTGGTCGTCTCCATTCCACGTCCGAATTGGCATTCCATTCTACTAACCCTGTGCCACGGTTCCTTCGCGCTCTTCTGGCTCGCGTTCGGATTTAAGATCCTGGCAGACCTATCTACTTTTAAGTATGCGACGCCAACCAATCGGCTTTTAAGCTTGGGTCTGGTTGGCGTCTCCTGGCTTAACGGCATGTTGCAGGTGTGGACACTCAGACGCATCCTGAAGAATCCGCTTGCCATCTTAAGGTCGGGCATTGAAGTCCAGGGCGTGAAGATGCCATGGAGTAAGATCGAGTATTGCCGGTGGGGCCGTTACGCTCCGAGTAAGCTTGAGGTACATGCTGACCGGTCGCGCCTGTACTTTTCAATTCCTGGGGACCAACGGGCAACGGTGGAGGCCACCCTTCGAGACTTAGGTAAGTGGCAATGCTGAACTATGGTTGGAACTTTACACTTGGGCCTCGGCCCGTCGGAAAAGCGCAAAGGGTGAACTAGAGATCGGGCTTTACATAGGTGTAGGGTCCTCTGTGCGGACCGAAAGTGGC
Organism: uncultured Planctomycetaceae bacterium; assembly: GCA_963797295.1. Lineage (GTDB taxonomy): Bacteria > Planctomycetota > Planctomycetia > Isosphaerales > Isosphaeraceae > Aquisphaera. Next base: position 314,020 of record CAWCPP010000037.1, on the reverse strand, counting down.
GAGGCAAGCCAAGGGAAGGTCTGCACAGCGGACCGTACGAAACCTCAGGAAGTGGGATCGATGGGCGACATCGGCGAGAAGACTTGGATCGAGGCTGCTCAAGAGTATGAGCGTTTGAATCGAAGCACCTGGCAATTCAGCCTGGGTTTATCAGGACCGTTTTTCGCTTTCATGATGCTGCTTAGTATCGGCAGCGAGAGGCTCTATCCCGTCCTCGTCTTCATCTTCCCCATCTTGATGTTTTCGAGCTGCGTCTGCATTCTTGGGTGCTTCATCACGTCGATCAATCTGATCAACTTCCGTTGCCCTCGGTGTGGAAAGCGTTTCGCCAGAGGGGGGGTCTTGTGGTACTACTCTAAGCGGTGCAAACACTGCGGGCTTGACCTCAGTTTGACGAAGGCGTCTGGGATATCGTCCCAGACATCAGTTTCATCCAAGCAACTCCTCGGAGATGACCTATGATAAACTGGCCTCGTTATGTGACGAGCCCTTCTGCTGAATGGGCTGTAAACGGTGAACTATAGTATCGAGACTTGTCACTCCGACCCTTGCGAGGGTGGTCAATGTGTTTCCACTGCATGGACTCGGACCACAAGATCAGGGCAAGGATCCGTTTTGTTGATGCCTTTCCCGTCGAGTCGCCAGTTTCATGGGAGGAGCTTCAATCGCTCTCGCTGCGTCACAAGAAGTTGCTTGTGCTCGGCGTCTTTGGCTGGAGCAATTACAGCCATGAAGCGATGTGGTTCCTTGTCCGCCACTGGGCTTGGTTCGAGGCTAACGGCGTCGGACTGGCTGCATTCTGCCTCGGCGACGAGTCGGTGATCGAGTCGATCTGCCCCAACTTCGTGCCGATTCACCGGACCATGACGACGGAGCCGGCTATGCTAGTGGTCGAGAGGGGATCCTTGAAGCAAATCCGCATCGGAAGGGTCCAACCCGAGTTCATCATGCCGTGGGTGCTCTGGGACGGACGCGGCTCGCCTCCATCGTCGAAGATTTTCCCGCCTTCCAACAACCCTCTATGGGATCGCGAGATAGACGGCACCCGAAGTCAGGGGAACGGTGACCCTAAAATCATAGTTGGCGCGGACAGTCAGTCGCGGGACAGTAACGGAAAGTGGAAAGGGTGAACCATAGTTGGAACTTTACACTCGGGCCTTAGCCCGGCAGAAAAGTGCAACGGGTGAACTAATGTTGAAACTTTACGTTATGGCTGGAGTACCAGGTTCGGGAGATGGCCGGGGTGATGTTTGGCGGGATGATCGGAGCCTGCGGGGAGGTTGTAGATGATTCGGCGTATAATCTCGTCGTGCATGTCGCTGGTCAACCAACCGTCGCATACTGCCCTAACTGGCCGTTGCGAGCAATGCGGACGACCAGCCGTTACGTTCGAGTACCGGGTGGAGCGAGGGGGAGCCGAGACAGAGAGGCAGCTTTGCGGGCGATGCGCCGAGCGAGTCATAAAGCTCCCGAACCCGACGTGGCGGGGAACGGCCAGCGATTCGCCAATTGCAGATTCGGAGGTCCCGGTCGAGCTTGAGCAGATCGTCTTCTCCAGCTCAGATCAGCAAATCGTGGTCCTCCGAGAGACGGAGGGACCGCGCCGTCTCTCTTTTTTCACGGGGTACTACGAGGCTGCTGCCATCCGATTGGCCCAGAAGAGGGAGGCACATTCCCGCCCGCTCACGCATGAGTCTTGGCTATCTACGATGGCCGCTCTCGGAGCGGAGATGGACTCTGCTTGCGTCCACGATCGCCGCGAGGATCTGTACTTCGCCGATGTGCGCCTGATCCACAGCCGAGATCAGGTCAAGATTGATGTCCGGCCCAGTGACGCACTGACAATGTCGCTGCGGGCGAGGGTTCCCTTTCTGTTCACGGAGAGACTCTTGGCTGAGTATGCCATGTCGGTGCCAGAGTTCGTCTGATCCCTCGTGTCGGCCAACTCAGACAGTCCAGAAAAATATAACGGCTGAACTAAGAGTCTGTCCCATAAGTCCTATTAGGCTACACTGCGATAGTGGAACTCAGGCTCAGTCTCGGAGGGACGCAAGCGATGGGTCATCAATTGGATCATCGCCAGCTTGATGTAGGACTCGGAGGACAACGTGCTCTTCTCGTGGTCCTTGATCAGGCGCCGGCAGCGGCCCAGCCAGGCGAAGGTCCGCTCTACCGTCCAGCGAATCGGCAGTCTCACCCAGCCCTCCGAGCCCTCGGGCCGGCGCACGATCGACAGCTCCCAGTCGGCGTTCGCATCGACCCACTCATAGAGCTTGAAGTTGTGGTACTTCGAGTCGGCGTACATCCGCACCACCTTGCTCATCGGCTGGCCGTCGAGCCGGGCAAACAGCGACTGGGCCGCCGTCGCATCGTCGACCGAGGCCGCCGTCACCAGGACGGCCAGCAGCAACCCCAGGCTGTCCACGACGATATGTCGCTTGCGGCCGTTAACGTTCTTGGCGTTGTCGCGACCCCTGGCCTCGCCCCCGCAGGTCGTGTCGACCGACTGGCTGTCGACGCTGGCCGTGGTGCGGGGATGATAGGGCTTCTCGGCGGCCCGGACCTTGCGCCGCAGCGCGTCGTGGAGCCGGTCCAGAGTTCCGTCTTTGCGCCAGGTGTCGAAGTAGCGCCAGACGGTGCTTTTGGGGGGGAAGTCGCCGGGCAGGTAACGCCACTGGCAGCCGGTGCGGAGGAGATAGAGCACAGCGTCGACGACATCCCGCAAGTCGGTCTTGCGCGGCCGACCACCGCCGGATTCGGGCGGGAGGTGCGGCACGATCAGGGCCCACTGGACGTCGGTGACGTCGCTGGGGTAATGATTCGTTCTCATGGCATTACTACGACCGTCGGGCCCCGATTGTTCACCTTATGGGACAGACTCTAAGTAACTATCTCAATACTGCTACGCGGCCTGTAGTTTGTTCACCCGGCGATACCATAACAACGCACAGGCCAGCTGTATTAATCCCAGGTAGTTAAAGTCATTCTTGTCGTAGCGGATCAACAATGCTCGGCATTTCGACAACCAGGCCAGGGTTCGTTCCACCACCCAGCGGCGGGGCTTTCTTCGGCCTGGTCGACGCTTGTCGCGACGATCCTCCCCGATGGGCCGGATGTGGGCCACATAGCCATGCCGTTGGGTTACTTCATGTCCGGTCGGGTTGTCATACCCCTTGTCGAGGCACAGGTTCTGCTCAAGCTTCTTGGGGTCGGGGCGTTCGACCACGATTGCCTCGATCGTGGCCTCGAGCAGTTTCTGATCTACTACGTTGGCTCCAGCGATCACTACCGCGAGTGGTCCCCCGTCACGCTCGACCAGGACCGACTGCTTGGTGCCGTTCTTGCCGCGGTCGGTGGGGTTTTTCCCCACGTTTTGGCCGCCGAATCGAGCTTTGCCCAGTCGACCGTCTGCTGCTTGCCAGCGCCAATGTACGGCTCCGAACTCGCCGCACTCCTCCACCAAAACAGCCCAAACCCGCTCGAAGATCCCGTTGCGGCTCCACCGCTGGAACCAGCGATGGACCGAGCTATCGTCGCCGAAATGCTTCGGAAGTTTGTTCCACTGACATCCCGATCGGAGGCGGAAGATGACGCCGTTGATGGCCGATCGCCAGTCGATTCGCGGGCGACCGCCATGAGCTGCGGGCGTTGCCGGAGCATCCTCCCAGAGGATCGGCTCAATACGCTGCCAAAGCTCGTCGTCGATCTCCCAGATTGTATCAAGGGGCCTTTCCTGTTTTTGGGGCCGTCCCATCCGTGTTGCTCCTAGCGCATAGCGTGGCCGAGGCCACAGGTGGTCTCATACTACCAGGTACGAAACAGGATGACCTTTGGTTCTGAGATAGTTTCTAAGGCATTCGGGGTCAGACCGAGTTCCAATTTTAACTAAGGCATTCGCGAGGCATTCGGGGTCAGACCGAGTTCCAATTTTCATTGGAACTCGGTCTGACCCAATGGCCTCGGACCCCAATGGCCTCGGACCCCAATGGCCTTTGGAACTCGGTCTGACCCCAATGGCCTCGGACCCCAATGGCCTTTGGAACTCGGTCTGACCCCAATGGCCTAGTTTCCATCGGTCGAACGGCGGGCGGTTGGAGCTTTTATTGGCACCGGAGTTCTCATGGCAGTTGACGGCGCCCCGCTCCATTGTCACGGTATCCGAAGGGGTAACCGGCTTCGAGGAACGGCGGGAACGCAATGCCAGCGGATCACACGACGCTACCGGTGCTGGCCGTGATCTGCCTCGCCACCGTGATCCGGTCGGCGCTGGGGTTCGGGGAGGCTCTCGTCGCCGTGCCCCTACTCGCACTGATCATCCCGGTCGAGGTCGCCGCACCGCTAGCCGTCCTCGTCTCGGTCACGGTTGCCGGGGTCATCCTCCTTCGTGACTGGCGGGAGGTCCATCTGGGCAGCGCCTGGAGACTCATCCTTTCGACCACGTTCGGCATCCCGTTCGGTCTGCTGCTGCTCACGTCGGTCGCCGAGCCGGTAGTCAAGACGGCGCTCGCCGCCATCATCATCACCTTCTCCGTATACAGGCTGGTTGGACGAAGCCGGTTCGAGTTGAAGGACGACCGGTTGGCGTGGTTGTTCGGGTTCGGTGCGGGGGTGCTAGGGGGCGCTTACGGTATGAACGGACCTCCTCTGGTGGCCTACGGGACGCTTCGACGTTGGTCGCCCGAGCGCTTCCGGGCGACCCTACAAGGCTACTTCTTGCCCGCCAGCCTGCTCGCCATGGCCGGGTACTGGGTGGCCGGTCTTTGGGTTCCCGCCGTGACCCGCTACTACCTCACGTCCTTGCCAGTGGTTCTGGCTGCTACGGCTCTGGGCCGTCTCCTCAGCCGATACATGGACGGGCGTCAGTTCCACCTTTATGTTCACTTCGGCTTGCTGGTAATCGGGGTGATGCTGTTAGTCCAGGCGGTGTGGGGTTCGGGCCGATAGTGCAGAGGCATTCGGAGTCAGCCCGAGTTCCAATTTCGATTGGAACTCGGGCTGACCCCAATGGCCTAATATCGCCAAATCGAAGCTTTAAACGGGATTGTCCCAAACGCAAGGTTTAACGGGTTGACACTTTGCGTTTATCCAGGCGAGGGCTGAAGGTTGCCTTCCAGGCCTTGGGGAGGCACCGTCTCAGCCATTTCAGCGCGGATCAGGGCCAAGAAGTCGTAGCTCGACAGGTCGAGCCCCAGCAATTGGTAGGGGCAGCGTCCTCGACGCCGGCCCTTTCGGACGATCGACCGCGTGTTCCAGTAGAGCCGCTTCAGGTCGAGCAGGCCTTGGCCGAGGTTGCGGTGTCGCGACTGGTGCATCCGCAGGACGCTGTTGACGGACTCCACGGCGCTGCTGGCCCGAACCGTCGTGCGGAGCGTTTCAGCGGACTTGGAGTACCATTTCTGCCAGTCGGGGGCCAGTTGCCAGCAAAGGACCTCTTGCAGGAGGATCGCCTTGGCATGGTGGCCGTCATCGTCCTTTCGTGCGCGACGGCGGAGCCACCAGAGCCGCACCAACGCCTCGCGCAGTTCCTGATCGATCGGCAGCCGGCCAAGCTCCGCATGAAGCTGGTCCAGAAACGCGAAGGCCTTGGGCGACTGGAGCAGGTGCCGCAGCGTCGTCCACGGCTTGCCCGCCAAGGCGGGGAGAGCTTCGCTGACCCGGGCCTCGGCCCAAGCCCGGTCGTTGAGCCGACCATCGGGGCGGAAAAGTTCCAGTGCCGCCTTGGCCATCTGCCAGCCCGCACTGGCCGCGTCATAGCTTTTCATGGAATGGGCGACTTTGGTCCAGGCTGAGCAGGCGGCCCCAGCGGGTTTATATGTGTACTCTCCTTTATGCTGGAACCGAGCCACCCGCAGGTCGGCTTTTTCGGCGGCCTTCCAATCCTTCTTCACTCGGTTCCAGTGGATCTTCAAGACACGCCGAGCTTCCCTCATCGTGTGGAAGACATCGAGGCTCACCCGCAGAGCGGCACCTGGGGCCCGGCGTCGTGCCGCAAGCCAGCCGAGTGCCGATTGCAAGACGGTTCCCGCATCGCTGACGACGTACCGCAGGGCGTCCCAGCCGACGAGCTTCTGAAGCCAGGCGGTACGGTCCAGCCGATCTCCCTTGTCGGCCAGAATCAGAGTCATGCTCTGCGGCTCGACACCGACGAAGACCGGGCGACCGTGGAAAAAGGTCTCGTCCAGGCAGGCCGTCGTGACCAGGCCTTTGCAACGCTCGTCGAGGCGCTTCAGGACCCTGCCGGCTGCCGCCTCGGCGGCCAAGCCCCAGCGTTCGACCGTGGAGCGTCCCGGGGCTGCTTTGGTGCCCAGGATCAGGGCCAACAGGTTTGCGATCTGCCTGACGCTCAGCCCCATCGCGATGGCCAAGACACCGAATTCCCGTTGCTTGTGCCTGGGAAACTCGATCGTCTGGTAGAGCCACTCCCAGAGCCGGCCGTTCTCGGAGCGAAGTTCCTGGTTCTCGCGCAGCAGCCGCTCTCTTGAAGGAGCCTCGGAGTGCTCGAGGTGGACGGCCTCGTGAACCTGATGGGCATTGTTGTAGACGGTCTGGCGGCTCACTTGATGCTGTTGAGCCTGCCGGGTTACGGCGCCGTGACGACCCGAGAAGCAGGCCGCGGCGTTGGCGATCCAGAGGACTATGGGTATCTTGCACATGGGGATGGGGCTCCTTGCGTGAGCGTTTGTGTAGTGACTAACCCTACACACATGGACCTCATCCCCATTTCAAATCAAGAGGCGCCTGGTAAAACCTTACCAGGTGTCAAGGCAAAACGACCTCCAAAAGCCGACTTTGGGACGGTGCCCTTTAAACCTCACGGAAACGGAGGCTTAAGTTGTTATGCGACCATGAGATGCTTTAAAAGCCGACGGAATCCGAGATTGGCGTTGGGTGGCCCCTGCCGCCTCGCGCAATCACAACTGCAACCCAGCCGTCAGTGCTTTGCTCGACCTGCTTCACTGACAACCACCAATCACTGCGGGGTAACTGTTCCGAGAGTGGATCGTGGTACAGCGGAGCGAAGTAAGCTATATTGTCTCATTCACTTACCATGGAACGATCGAAATACCTGGCGTAAATCAAATGACCCTGATGAGAAGACACGCGGTTTTAACATTTTCTGTCAACTTCATGAATTTGATCAAGCGAATGGTTGCCGATGTTGCGATCGTCGCAATGCTCCTTGCGTCCGTTCCTGTCAATGTGCCCGCACAAGTGGATGGACCGGTCTCTATTGTTGGCGGAGCGTACTACAAGACCCCGAGCGAGGCATTCCAGAATGCCAAGGATGGCGACCGGATCGAGGTGCGGGCTGGCACATACAACGATGTCGGCACAATCAAGGCAAACAACGTCACCGTGGTCGGTGTCGGTGGCCGACCCAGAATTGATGGTAAAGACAAGATCTCCGAAGGGCGAGGAATCTGGATGATTTATGGTGACAACACCACCCTCGATAACTTCGAATTCGTAAACGAGGATAACGGCAAGAGAGGGCACGACGCATGGGATCAGGCCGCCATTTACCTCAGAGGCAATACCCTCGCCATGCGAAATATGTATGTACACAATAACATGCAAGGCTTCTTCAATGAAACAAAAGCAGCAAAGACCTGCAACCTCACGGTGGAGAATTCGATTTTCGAGCACAATGGCGACGGCGGAGGGCACTCGCATAATCTCTATGTCAATCACAACATCTCGAAACTGACCATGCGGGGGGTGTGGTCGCGCGACTGCAACGGGGGCCATATCCTGAAGGTCCGTGCCCATGAGAGCGATATCCAGGCTTGTATGTTTACCGACCGAGACGGCATATCTCTCGGGTGGTTCCTTGATTTTCCCAATGGAGGAGATCACAAGTTCGTGGGAAATATTGTGGTGCGCCGAAGCACGAAGGGATCATTCCTCCTGACCTATGGAGAGGACAAGTTCGATAACCCTGCGCCTCATCGGATGCTGATCGCGCAGAACACCTTCGTCAATGATGGCAACGGGCAATTCTTCAACATCAGGCACATCGCTGCACAAAGTCGACAGAATATTCTTGTGGGACCGATTCCAGACGATGAGAAAGACGAGGTTGGAAGGAACCAGGTTGTCGATCAGAGCAAATTGAAAGATCCCAGAAACCACGACTATCGCATTGCCGAGCCGAATCGAGGATCGGTCCGCTATGCGTCGTATGCCTTTGAGCCTCCAGCGGGCTCCATAAGCCGCAGTGACTCAGACTATGGTGGGTACGCGGGAACGAATTCACAGCGATGAATGGAGGATCCAATTCGTCAGAAGCTTCGCGGTGTCAAGGAGCTCGCGGCCCCTTCTGTTCCGATCTGCTCCCATCGAAGACCGAAGGGATATGCATAACGTCGACATTCGCCACATATCCCCCCTGGGCAATCGGCCTCTTGACCACGAATGTTGTCGTGAACGCCGGTCGGAACCTTGCGCGGCGTGGCGTACCAGGGCGATGCACTCTCAAGCCCGCGTCGCAACTGGTCGTGGCCGTTCGGAGGGACCGCTTGGCCAATCCTATTGCGCCAGGAACGGACGGACGCGTTCGGCGAGCAGCTTGTAACCCTCCGGGCCAAAGTGAAGCCTGTCCTTGACGAACAATTCGGGGCGGGCTCTCCCGTCCGGGGTGAGGCTGATGTCGTAGGCATCCACGAATCCGACGCGGGGCAACTCCAGGGCCATCTGCCGGATCAGCCTGTTCAATTCGCGCGTCTTGTCCCCGTCGCCCCAACGCGCTGGTGCAGGGCTGAGGGCGATGAAGAGGATCTCCGTCCCGGGCAAGTGTTCCTGGACGGTGCGGACGAACCACAGGTAATCGGTTGCGACCTCACTCGGCGTCCGACCGGCGTGAAGGTCGTTGCCCCCGGCGCGAAGAAAGATCTGTCTGGGCTTGTGGGGGAAGATCAGTCTGTCGGCGAAGTGGGTGGAATCGACGATCTCGCTACCGCCAAAGCCGCGGTTGATGACCTTGTGGCCGGGAAAGTCGTCGGCGAGCGTTTTCCAGAGCCGGATCGTCGAGGAGCCGATGAAGAGGATGCCATCCTTGGGAGGCGGGTTCTGTCGATCCGCAGCCTCATACGCGGCGACTTCCTTCTCCCATTTCGTGTAGTCGCGCCTCTCGGCGTATGAGCGGGGCGCTTCCTGGCCTGGTATCTCCGTCAGGGGGAGCATCGCCAGCAGCGTGATCGCGGTTACCAGTCTTTTCATGCTCGCGGCCCTTGGGAAAATCTCGTGGTCCCGTTCGCAGACGCGAAGTTCTATCCTACAGGGCCCGACGAAGGTCGCAAGATCCCAAGGTCCCGGCCTTCAGGCTGTCGGCGTGTTCGGCACGGAAGGTGCCATCGGAGTGACAACGATTGGTCGTGCGTAGCAGACCTAAGTCTTTGCCGGCACGAATTGGAGTGCCCATGCTGCGGCATCGGGTGCCAGTCTCGGTTCGGGCTCGCCGCTATAGATAAAGTGTTCGTACCCAGGTCCGTCATGGGCGCGGTGCAGTACCTCCTGAAGATCAACACGGGCCGCGATATCGGGTGCACGGACAGGGATAGGGATGACTGGCAGCCGATCTCGGAGGAGGATTGGCCAGAAGTCCGCAGCCTGCCGCTTTTCGGCCCTGCTGATCAGCACCGAGTAATCGCAGTCCGGCCGGCCTTTCAGGGGCATGGGCGGCCATCCGCGCAGAAGATCGATCTCGACAAGATGGGCCGGGCTCCGGAGCAGTTCCCGCCGCTTGGCCAGATACTGTTCACGGTCTTCACCCGCCCGTTTGTTCGATGGGCTCAACAGTTCGATGACCGTGATCAGTTCCCGGCCCTGTCGGTCCCGAACTTCCAGGAACGGAACTCTCTCGACGTCCTGTTCCGGGAGCCAAACCTCTGCGGGTGCTTCCAGAACGCCCAGCGCAGTCCGCGGCAACTCTCCCCTTCCCGGCTCGACGATGGAGAGATCAGCCCTCCCCAAACGCTGACGCGGCTCCGCCGGCAAGTCGTGAATGTAGATGTGCTCCTCAAGCTGTACGATATACTTTGGAGCGACCTGCGGAGCCAGCACACGTCGCAGCGCGGTCAGGAACTCGGTATGGAAGTCGAGCCAGTAGACGGCCTGCTCGAAGTATGGGTTCATGCCCGGAAACGGTGAAGGCATCTCTCAAGTCCCCCAGTGCCCTGTGCATCGGAGTCACATCCAGGTTCCTTGCGGTGACTGCCGCACTCGAGGATACCCGTATCAGGAGTTTTACTGCCTCGCAAGGACCGCCCGAGCCTTCACCTGCAGGAGGCTTATCACGTCGATGGAATCAACATGAGTTTCGTATTCAGCGCGTTCCTCCGCGGTTAGTTTACCCTCGTTACATTTGTCGGCAAGCTCCTCAATTCGACCTTCGACCTTTGGGCTCGCCCGCATTGCAGAGAGTTCCTCGGCAAACGTGACTGGCATCATCCGACCAACGGGCTCGAGAAGCTCGCAGAGGATGCTACTCGGTATCTGTTGAGCTCGGCTCATGACATTGACAGTTTGTTGGTGAAAGGTCGCATTCTCGCCCGGTCTCGCAATTCTATGAGACCACAGCGTACCATCTTTCAGAGCTCCAAGCACGTCTGGAGTTATTGAGCCCCGGCCGTTGCCAGCCAGGTCGGGATCCGGTTGATTCGCGCTTGCTCGCAAAGCCCGAGATGAAATGCAACGCGGGGCGCGGTAAGCTCAAACAGAAGCGAATCGTGACGGCGCGTTTGGGACAGGCTCGTAGTGCCATGAGTGAACCTGATAGGAATGATGTCGCTGAGCCCGACGTGGGCAAAAAACCACGCCGCGTATTCTTCCGAATTGGCCTTCGCATCCTGCTTGGCCTGGTCGCCTGTGTGGCCGTCGTCCTCTGGACGCTCCGCAAGCTGTCGGACGAGCTAAGTGCTGTCCGCAAGATCGCGCATCAAGTCGAGTACGGGTTGGATCTCGACCAGTCGAGCGCGATCGAGACGCTGACCCAGGCCACCGGTGAGGAGATCGACGTCGCGCTGCCGGCCCTGATCAAGCTTCAAGCTGGCGCGAAGCCGGACGATCGCAGCAAGATACTCATCGGGATGGCCGGCATGCTGACCGAACGGCTGGAGCCTCGGGTTCCCGGTCTCACCCCGGCTTCTCCACAAGCCGCCGCTCCGACGATGCGGCTGGCGGTCGAGACACTCTGTGCCGCACTGAGTAGCCCGCAAGACGCGACCCGCGCCGGGGCAGCACAGGCGTTTCGCATGATGCTGCGTCCCGAGAAGATCCTCGGCGTGTTTGCTCCCGTGCAGGGAAGCAACGGCCTGTTCGATATCGACATGGTACTCGGCGCACTCCAGAACGCGGCGGCCGATCCGCTCGAAACCGTGCGAAAAGATGCCGTCGAGGCTCTCGCAGCCCTTGCGCGAAGCTCGAGCGTGAGCCGCCGCCCGCCTTGCGCGCTGCCTTGCAAGACCCTTCTCCCAAGGTCCGAAACGCCGCCGCCGTGGGCGTGTCCGGGTTCAAGAAGGGCATTGACCCGTGTTTGACGGCTCTCTTTCAGGTCATGGCCGACAACCAGCCTGACGGCGAGACCGACGTGAGCAATGTGCGCAACCGTTGTCACACTGCACTCTGGGAGGCGAAACCCGAGCCGACCGCCGGGTCTGTGCCTGTCTTGACCGCCGCACTCGGGAGCGACTGCGGCGCGGTGCGCCAAGCTGCTGCCATGCTGCTCGGCCCCATCGGCCCCGATGCGTCGCATGCCGTGCCCCAACTGGTCGCGGCACTGAGAACTTCACTGAACCTCGCAGCCCAGAACGATCCGGACGGGGGCGGTTACTGGCAATCGCGGAAATGGTTGCGGCCATGGTGAAGATCGCCCCCCGGGATCCGACGGTCCGGCGTGACGTCGTGACGATTCTGATGAATGCCCTGGTGCAAGACGACTGGAAGGTCAGCTCGGCCGCGGCCTCGTCACTTCCGGCCCTTGGGGCGCTCGGCGAGCCGGCCGTACCCGCGCTGATCGCCTTGATCGGGAACCCGGAGCAACTGCCCGAACGACGAGAATTGGCGGCAAGAGCACTCGTCCAGATCGCCAGAGGAACCGCTTCAGCAGACAGTGCTCGCTCCGCGGTCCAGGACGCCATCAAGCACGGCCTGATTTCTCGCGATCTGATCCGGTGGCTGGATGGGTGGCTGGGCGCCTCGAGCTCGCCTTGAATGTGTCGTCTTTGAGTAATCTGGCTCAACTTTCAATACGATCTCTGATCGGAGGGCTGCGCGCAATGCTAGAACATTGCGAACAAAAGCTCCAGGACCTCATTGGTGAACGACAGGGATTGCCTCAATGTGGTATTATGAGTGAGGTTGGATTGAGGAGAAATTGAGATGAGCCTGGCAAACACGTCGTTACATCCTTCAAGCTCCTGTCTTGTCCTGGTAAGCTCCGATGATCAGGGTTTCTTCTCGGCCCAGCTCGTGGGACTCCCTGAAATCCGTGCTTCGGCAAAGAGCCGCGAAACGGCCGTGGAGCAGTTGCGGACCATGGTTCAGGAGTGGATCGATTCCGGTCAGCTTCAACCTGTGGAGATGCCGACGGAACCTTCCTTGATGAAATGGTTCGGCCACGCCAAGCAAGACCCCGATTTTGCTGACTATCTGGGTGAACTGCGCCGGTTTCGCGCTGAGGAAGATCCGCGGGAGGGCGACTTTTCGGACGAGAGTGGATGCTCCGATTCCTCTTCGATACCGATCACTTGACTTTGTTCCAGCACGGCCTGCCGGCGCTAGGAGGTCGCCTTTCGTCGCAGCCTCCCGGCTCGGTCGGTGTTTCGATCGTGACCGTCGAGGAGTCGTTGCGCGGCCGTCTGGCCCAGCTCGCCCGCGCTAGTGATGGACCGACACGCATTCGCCGTTATGCGATGCTCGCCGAGACGATCCAGCTCTTCGCCCACCTTCCCATGCTACTCTACGATGATGCGGCCGAGCTATACTTCCAGCAACATCGTCACATCCGCATCGGCACTCAAGATCTGAAGATTGGCGCGATAGCCCTGACCAACCAGCTCACTTTGCTTACACGGAATCGCAGCGACTTCGCGCGAATACCTGGGCTTATGCTTGAAGACTGGTCGGTCTAATTCGAGTTTCGTACTTTTGACGGGGGGCGACTGATCAGAAAAACACGTCGGCTTCCCCGCTGATTCCTGGCATCCTGTCTTGGTTCACAGGTCGCAACAAGACACCAAGGCAAGGAAGCCGACCCATGGAACTTACCGACTCCTTCCTCACCGTGCTACAGAACTTCACTCCGGTTTTCACGGCCCCGACCTACCAGACATTCGTGGTGATCGTCACAGGCTGGATTCTCTCCCAGCGTCACCGCTACGTCACCGAACTCATCTTCTCCAGTGGCCATGTCGGCGACGGACACTGGTCGCGGTTTCACCGTTTCTTTAGCCATGCCGCCTGGGATCTCGACTGCTTCTCCATGTTCCTGGCAATGCTGGTCGTTACGATTCTTGCTCCAGGCGCGACCCTCCTCTGGGCCGTTGACGACACCCTCTGCCGCAAACGTGGCCTGACCCTCTATGGCGCTGGCATGCATTACGATCCGCTCATCTCCAGTCGTGCCAAGTCTCTGGTCAGTTGGGGACATGACTGGGTTGTGCTGACTCTGATCGTCGCCTTTCCCTTCTGGGCCCCCAGCAAGGTTTTTGCCTTGCCCATCGCCGTGCGTCTGTACCGCAACCGCCAAGGCCTGACCAAGGGGAAAAAGAATCCGAAGGGCAAGAAAGGCCAGAAGAAATCCCCCAAGCCAAAGCACGATCCGAATCATCGCACCCGGCCTGAATTGGCCCTGGAACTCATCAATTTGATCGCCCAATGGTTCCCCAAGGACGAGCACTTCGTCACCGGCGATAGCGCCTATGGCGGCAAGAGCATCCTCTCTCATCTCCCTTCCAATGTTCATCTCATCAGTCACGTTCACCCCAAGGGAGCACTCTACAAACCGGCACCTCCCAAGGAAGGAAAAACGAAAGGACCGGCCCGCAAGAAAGGGGACCGCTTACCTGGCATGAAGCAATGGGCCGATGATCCGAACCAACCCTGGACGGAACTGAAGTTTAACCAATTCGGTTTGCATGCTACCTTGGCGGTCAAGACGACCCAAGCCCTGTACTACAAGGCGGGAAAGGATCGACTCTTGACCATCGTCTTGACCCGCGACCTGGATGGTAAACGTCCCGATCAGATGTTCTATTGTACCAAGCTTGATTGGACGGCGCGGCAAATCCTCTCGGCGTACGCGTGTCGCTGGGCCATTGAATGCGCCTTTGAGAACTGCAAGCAGTTCTTGGGTCTGGAGGACCCCGCCAATCGTCTTCCCAAGGCCGTCGCGCGAACCGCGCCGATGGCGTTGTTCATCTACAGCTTGGTCGTGGTTTGGTTTCACCAGACGGGACATCAACTGGTACGTTTTCCCTTCCGGCCCTGGTACACCAAGAAGGACGAATCATCGTTCGCCGACATGTTAACGACCCTGAGGCGGGTCAGCTACGAGCAGAAAAGCCCACAACCGCATCCAAAACAGACTCAACTGAAAACCTGGATCGCCCAACTCACCGAGCTTCTCAGCCGAACAGGGTGAGTGCCACTTTGGCCGGATGTTCCGGCCTTCAGCACCTCTTCATGGATGACTCAACGGGGGGAAATTTACCCGCCGGCCCGTTCGCGAACCGCCTCGTAATCTGCGAAACTAGAACTAAGGCATATAGTACATGAACCAACGAGAATCTCCGTTCTATCCCAAATAACACTCTCTGCGACGTCCCTGGTCACGCTCTCGCTCAACCCATGCAAAAAAGCGACTCCCGCGCAGGCTGATAGCGAACGGCGAGGTGGGGCGTGTCAAGGCGGCGATGGGACTGGAGCTTGGAATCGAGGCAGCTTTCAAGAACACCGCTGACCAGAAGCGTACGCTCGACGGGGTAGGGGGCATGGCCCGACGCGATCATCGTCTCTACTTGATGCATCAGGCATTCCGAATAGGCGACATTGGGAACGGGCGGCAAGAGGAACTGGCAGGATAATTGGCTCTCTCATGCCGCGCACGCGGGCGGCGAAGTTGTAGTCGTTGAGCGCTCCGTCGAGCATCAACAGGGTCGCATGGGTGCCGTCGATGTATTCGATGAAGTAGGCGGCGGGATGGCGAACCAGTTCCTTCACAGCGCCGCTCTTGACGAGGTTTTGCGTCCGGCCGTCGCGTACGGTCAGACCCTGAATCGAATCGGAACGCGACAGGGCCGATTCGAGCAGCTCCCAGGACCATTGTCCGGCGTCACCCGCTTTCCAGACCGCATCGCCCTCGATCAGTTGCACGCTTCGCACGCCGGTCTCGCCGCCCCGCCGGCGCTCGACCATGCACTGCATGGCCTCCAGGGCGTGAAAGTCCATCGCGTCCGATCCGCCGACACCCACCATGAGAGCCTGCTCGATCTCGCAGCCAAAGGGCATGTCGATCGGCGGCAGCCGCCAGGTGACCGGCAGCGACGAGCCGGCCAGAAACGGAAAACCCAGGCGCTTCGATGCCTGGACCATGGCGCTGGCCTTGGTGAAGCTGTACGACAGGTGCTTGTCGTTGAAGATCGGAACGGCCCGGCCGTCAGCCTCGAATACATCCGCCACGTGCCGGAAGAACTCGTACCGCGGATAGAGAATCTGCCCCTTCTCGTTGTGCGGGTAATCGCCGTGTTCGCCGATGATCAGGATGCCATCGACGGCGAGCTTTGTGCCGCCACAGCGCACGGCTTCAGCAATGGTCGGGTACACCTTGAAACCGAAGCTGTGGGCACGCTCCGCGCTCTCATCGTTTTCAGGCTTCTGATCGACGTAAAGGGCCACGACCTCCATCGCGGGGTGGTGCCACTTGCCCTCGTAGGGATAGCCGACAAGAAACCGGTCGCCCATGTGCTGGGCGTGCGAGAGGTACTTCCAGACGGTCGTGATGATCGCCAGCTTCTTGCGTCTGGTTCCCTCTGCGGTCGGCCCGGCCTTCACCGCGCCCTGAATCAACCTTGACCTCATCGTCTCAGCTCCTGGCGAATAGCGATTCCTTGGGTGCCTGGTACATGACCTGCTTCAGGTGGGGCGTCTCGAGCCGCTTCTGCCCTTGGGCGAGCGAGTCGACCGCGGCGGCCACGATCCCGGTGGTCAAGAGCGTCCGCTCGATGGGGTAGGGAGCCTTGCCGGTCAGGAACATGGTCTCGATGTGGCTCGCCAGCGCGCTGAAGAAGTTTGGCAGTGTCTGCCCGGGATTCAGGCCGGGGAGATACATCTGGGTCGAGAGCGGCTCGGGTTGCTGCTTGATCCTGACGGCGACCGTGAAATCCTTGACCAGTCTCGAAAGCAATAGCAGCGTGCTTTTCAGCCCATCAGTGTGCTCGATCCGGTACATCACCGGGTTGTGTTCCAGGCTCTTCATCTCTGCGAGGTCAGGCAGCACGTGCCCATAGCCGGGGCGGGGCGAGGCCAGGGTGAAGCTACGGCTAAAACAGGTTTCGAGAAGCTGCGGGAATTTGCGATTTTCCGCATCGGCCCACCCGGCCAGAACGTCCCAGACGGCGCCCCCGCGCAAGGCCTGCACGGCCGTCACGCCCGACTCACCGCCGCGCCGGCGTTCGACCAGGCCCTGGAGCGATTCCAGGCCGTGGAAGTCGTAGCTGTCCACGTTTCCATAGCCAACGCAGAGTCCCTCCTGGACGTCGGCGCCCCAGGGAAGATCGACGGCCGGAATGCGCCAGGTGACCGGCAGCGAGGAGCCGGCCAGAAACGGAAAGCCCATCTGGCGGGCGGTATCGACCATCTCCTTGGCCCAGTCCCAGCGCCAGGAGAGGTGCTTGTCGTTGAACACCGGCGCAGTCTTGCCGGAGCGGCGGAAGACCTCGACGATCTGCTGGAAGAACTCATAGCGGGGATACTGGGTTTGGCCCCGGTCGTTGCGGGGATAATTCCCATGCTCGCCGATGAGCAAGACGCCATCGACCGCCAGCCTTCCCGTTCCCCGGGTCAAGGCGTCCGCAATCGTGGGATAGAGCGTCAGACCAGGATGCCGCGAGACCCGCTCCTGGCTCAGGTCGCCCTTGGGCTTTCCGTCCACGTAAAGTGCCACCACGTCGACCGCCGGCTGATGATGCCGGCCCTGCCAGCCGTAGCCGTCGAGGAAGCGGTCAACGATCCCCTGACCGTGAGAGGCTTTCCAGTATTCGGTGACCACGGCGGCTATGGCAGGACGGCCTGCCGGGGCCGCTGCTCCCTCGCCCGCGAGTGCCGCACTCATCGGCAGGCCCGCCGCAAGGGCACCCAGGACCTCCCGCCGCGACCAGTCCTGGCGATCCGTTGTTCCGTTTTGTCGATCACAGATCATGAGGAACCTCACTTCCGAGTAACAACCATTCAACAAATGTAAGACAGAGGTTAGCGGGGTGTCCACAATCTGGAATCTGGAATCCATGGGATTGGTCGTCGACGCGGATTCAACCTGGCCGATTTGAATACCCGCGCCGGGCCCTCTGCCGCGGCAGGATGTTGAACCAGGCCGTCTTCCCTGTCGTGCCCGGGCTGGCGGCGCAGGTCGAAAAAGTCCGGGCTGGCCGATGAGGACCCCAGCCAGGGCGGGCCATCGCAGTGGTGGACGAACAGATCGTTCGCCACGGCCATCGTGAACCCGGCCTGGCGTACCCGCGCGGCAAGGTCGCCGGCATCAAACGAATCAAGGCCGGAGCGCTCGTTCAGGACGCCGAGTTGCTCGTATACCGCTCGCTTCAGCAGCAGGCAGAAGCCCGCAAGCCTGGAGACCCGGAACCACCTGCCGCGATGATCCTCGCGCCACCGCCGCGCGAAGGCCTGCATCTCCTCCAGGTCGTTATACGGCACACGGGCACCAACTGCGGCGGCGGGGCCGCGTTGGACATCGGGGCGACCAGACCTATCGTGGTTTTCTCCCTGTTTTCCCCTGCTTCTTCCCCTTCCGTGGTTCCCTTCCCATCCATTTCCGCCAACCCGACGAGCTGGCTCAACCACCCGTCAGTCACCACGGCACGATCGCTGAGCAAAACCAGGTATTCCCCCCGCGCCGCCTTCAGCCCCTGGTTGATCGCGGCCGGCAAGCCCTTGTTCGAAGAATTGGTGATGACCGTGACCGGCACGCGGGCCACATCCTGAACGCCCGCCAGGTACCCTGACGTGTCGTCAGTCGATCCATTGTCCATGGCGACCAGCTCCCACGGCCCCCGCGTATGACGGAAGAGCGCCCTGAGGCAGATCTGCGTGAACTGCCGCCGATTGCGGCAAGCCACGATCACCGACGCCAATCCGGACGGGCTGCTCGGGCTCATGGGAATGGACCAGACGGGAAAGAAAGACTGGGAACCACGAAATACACGAAAAGAAATGAGTCTATAGCAAGCTTACCGGGTTATCTTCGAGCCCCGGAGGGGCGGTCGTGAATAGCCAGGGTCGTGAGACCCTGGAAAGCCCGGGGACAGCGAACCTCACAAGCCCCAACGGGGCGGCAGTGACCGCGCGACTGCCGCCGCGTTGGGGCTGACCGAAGGGCGGTGGAACCTCGGCTCATACCAGGGGCTTACGCCCACTGGCTATTCACTAGCGTTACCAACAGAGTGGGACATCGCCATCTGATCCCTGATACTGTCATTTCCGTGACTACGCTGCGAGCGCGTCGTCGCCACCCTTGAAGCATGGTTGATTCCTTGTTTGGAGGTGCAGTCTCGATCAATGTCCTATCAAGGAGAGCGGACATGCCTCGCCTTTCCTCACCGAGGATTCTCTGTCCTCTGATCCATCGCAGTTTCGCCCCATCGCGGCTCGAGCGTCAATTCCTGACCTACGCCTTCGCGCAGGCCCTTCCTGTTGTCCGGAGACAGCTCCCAAGAGATTCTCAATATCATGTCATTTCATGCGATGATATCGCCATCTCTAAATCACAGTGTGCTTCAGGAGGTAGATCATGAAAGACCAGGATCGCAACCACACCAGTCTCTACGCCAGGGTTTCCTCGGAACACCAGGTCGTTATCGAGACTATTGCCAGCCAGCTCGATCTCCTCGACCGCCGCATTCTGGCCGACGGTCGCTTCGTGGCACCCGAACTCCGCTTCATCGACGACGGCTACAGCGGTGAAACCCTCAGACGCCCCGGCTTGGAACGCTTGCGGGACACTGCTGCTGCCGGAGCAATCGATCTGCTTTACGTCGAGTCCCCCGACCGCCTCGCACGTGATTATCCTTATCAGATGGTCCTGATGGACGAACTGAATTCCCACGGGGTTGAGATCATCTTTCTCAACTTCAATCTCGATGCGACACCAGAAGGCCGATTACTACTCCAAGTCCAGGGCATGATCGCCGAATATGAACGGTGGGACCGAGCAACAGTTCAGCGCCAATCTTGAGCATCAAGGCGGCGCCATTTAGACGGACTGTGAATCCCCATTGAGGTTGGCGCGTGGTCCAGCACCGCTCGGCACGCTGCGAACAACGCGGAGCCAGATCGGGCCAGGAGTAGGTCGTGGCAAAGCTGGGCACGGACGGGCCGGCCAGGCGTTCGCGCTTGTTGAGTCCGGCGTGGTGGACAGGGCCACCGCCAATTTCTCGCCGCGGACCGCCACGGGCCACAAACAGGTTGACCAGACCGCCAAGACGAAGCCCCCGCAGGAAGCTGCTCGCGGTGTCTGGATCAGAGCCTGGGGTCAACGCGAGCCCGCTCTTCAAGGAACCGGCCGCTCGAATGACCCGGCACGATTGCCGGGCCCACTCGAGGGTGGGCTGGACGATCCCCGCCACTCACGCCAAAACCAACTCACTTCGCATCGAACACCCGATCCGGACGTTGATGTACTGCGCTCTGGTCACTCATCGGTCGAATCGGAACCTTTGTCTTTCATGCGAAAACTGTCTCCTTGAATAACGATCCCTTCCCCGTGATGCATCAGCCGGTCGATCAAGGCCGTGGCCAGGGTGTTGTCCACGTCAAAGAGTTTGCCCCATTCCCGGAAGGGTCGATTCGTGGTGATCACGATCGATCCCACTTCATAGCGGGCGGCGACAACCTGGAACAACAAATCGGCACCACGCTTGTCGATGGGCAGATAGCCCAGCTCATCGAGGAGGAGAAGACTGGGACGGACATAACTTCTGAGCGTCTTGCCTAACGACCCATTGAGCTGGGCCGCGGTGAGATGATTGATCATGTCCACGACACGCGTATGGCGAACCGAATGGCCACGCTCAACGGCCGTGTAACCGAGTGCCGTGAGAAGATGCGACTTGCCCGTTCCGGTGGGCCCAATCAGAACGGCACAGCCGTGCTGCTCGATGAAGTCACAGTCGAACAAGCGTACGATCGCGGCCTTGGGGACCCGCTTGGGGAACTTGAAGTCGTATTCAGCCAGGGTCTTTTGCTTGGGAAGCCGTGCTTCACGCAGCCGCCGCTCGAGAGCGCGTTGTTCACGGGCGGCCTGTTCGAGCCCGATCAGGATCGCCAGAACCTCCAAGAAGGAGCTCCCTTTGCGAGCGGCTTCATCGAGAACCTCGCGGTAGCTCTTGGCGATCTCCAGAAGCTTCAAGTCGGCCAGGTCACGGTCGAGCCGTGCCTGCAGGTTGTCATCACGCCGTGCCATCTTGGTCCTCGTCGGTGGTGTTACAGAAACGGTCGTAAACGGCGGGATCGGCGGCCTCCAGTTCGATCTCGTCAATCAATTCACGCCGCTTGGGAGTGGGTAGAGTTGGCGTGGGAAGTGCTCGCCGCCGGCGTTCCGCCAATAAGAGGTTCTCGACATACGCGGCGTCGTGGGTCGCCAGCTCCAGAGCCCGGGAGATGGCGCCGAGCAGCTCGGCCGGGCCATAAAGTTGCACAGGTTGAGGAGTCGACGGAGGTGGACGCCGGTCTTGACCGGCTGCCTTCTGAGCTGGAGGTGGAATTGCCGTGCCTCGGGGCCCAGAGCGTCAAAGGCCTGTTCCAACGCGGAGCTGCGAGATCGCCGGGAAAGCGTTAGCGCCGCCAAGCGGTGGTCCGGCAGCACGATCCGTTGGCCTCGCTGGTAGCAGCGAATGTGCTGGGCTGCGAGACGGCCCTCGTGCAGGATGCGAACTTCATCACGGTCGGCGCGAATGGTGACGGGCCGGCGTGCCAAGGTTGGTGGTACCGAGTAACGATTGCCGTCGAACTTGATCCGCGCGTGGGGAGTGACAACCACCGGCGCGATCTCATCGGTATCGAAGGGGATTGTCGGCAGCGCACGCAGCAGCGATCGCTCTTTCTGGAAGCGATCCACAGGTCGTTCTCGGGTTGTTTCGTGGATCCGCACATTGGCGACCTGGTCACGCCACAGGGGTGCGAATGCCAGGTAGTCCTCAAAGCGGATGAGCTCATCGGCGCGTCCGGCCAGGGCATTGCGCTTGATGTAGCGCACGCTCGCCTCGACGATTCCTTTTGACTCTGGGTCGCGCCGTTCGCAGGCGATCGGCTGCAAGCAAAAGTAGCCACACAGCGCCAAGAACTCGGGATGGAAACAGGCTGACCGACCCGAGCCGTTGATCACGCCTGCCTTCAAGTTGTCGAAGATGATGGCACGGGGCCGGCCACCAAAGAATGTGAGAGCATTCACAATCCCGCGGTAGAACTCCGCTTTGCGCTGCGAGAGCGTGAATTCGATGAACATCAATCGGCTATAGCAGAGCACGGCCACGAACACCGAGACCTTGCGTGTCGTGTCGCCGACTTGCACGCGGCCGCACTCGCCCCAATCGACCTGCATCGCCTGGGCCGGTTCGTAGTGGACTTCCTGGTAGACCCGTCCGCGTGCCGGCCGAACCGTGCGCAGATAGCGGCGAACCGTGTACGCGCTGCCGGTATAGCCATCGGGGCCGCGAGCGATCTCTTCGCGGACACGCACCGCCGAGAGTTCGGGATACTTGGCCAGGAGTGCATCGATCTTGGACCGGTGCGGGTCCAAGAGGCTGGCGCGGCGTGCAGCCTGCCGCGCCGGGGGTTGGTCCAACGTCAGCGCCGCGGCCACGGTGTGCCGCGAGCAGTGGAGTCGTCGCGAAATGGCCCAGCCAGAGAGCTTTTCGATCTCGGCCAGGCGGCGAATCTCAGCCCACAAGGCGACGTTCATGGCGAGCTCCTTTCCTCTTGAGCACGTGCCGCCATGATGGCCTGGCGCAAGACTTCGCCCAGTGGTGTCGGACCTTGGGCAGGCTCGCAGCGACGGGTCTGGGTCTGGCCGGGCGGCGGCAGCGAGAGCACCTGGGTAAAGCGAACCTCATGGGCGATCAGATCGCGGGCCAACAATTCGTGCCGGGCCTCGATCAAGGCCGGCAGGGGCATCCGCAGCAGGGCAGCCAGCGTGCCGTCGCCGTAAAACGACAATCCGTGTCTGTCGGCCACGGCCGAAAGGAAGAAGTACAACAGCACGGCGTCGCGAGAGAGATACGCGGCATGCTCGCGCACGAAGCGGCGGTCCACCCAGGACCAGCCGGTGGCGGGAGGACGCCGCAGACGAGCAGGGACCAAAATGGGCTTGGGGGTCATGCCTGGGCTCCTGTGGGTAAACAGGCTGCCCAAGCTAACCGGCCTCCAGGAGCATCACGATAATTGACGACCGGCGCTCCCGGAGGAATCATCATTCCGGAGGTGCCCGCAACGGCGCCGGGGCGGAGGTGTTGGCGTGCCGCGGGGAGCGGCGTCGGCGCGCGGCTTGGTATTCTATGGCCCGCTTCTTGCGGCCATCCAAGGTGCCGCGCGAGAGCCACTTACGTTCACGGTCTTGGACATTGCGAACCGCCTGACGGCAGGCGGCGCAGCAATAGCGCGCCGGGTTGCGCGGTGAGGTTACGGGCGGTTCGTAGCAGCCTGGCCGATCACATAAGGGAGAAGAAAAAAAGCTTCTGCTGCGTGACCACGCGGCGGCGCAACCTCTGGACGTTCAACGGCCTGGGATGCAGTCTTGGCCCGCTCACGGCGCTCGCGTTCTACTTGGGCATGCCGGACTTTGGCCTCGGCATCCTGGCGGTGTTTGGCCTGTCGCCTCGCCGCCTGCCAGCGGCGAACCTCTCGCCGGCATTCCGGCTCCTGGCAATATCGCTGGTTCCAGCACCGCGGCTGGTACTCGTGGCCACACCCTTTGCGCATGCAGCGCCGTGGACGCGGTCGACGTCTTCTGGCCGGGCATTGAGACTTTCGCTTATTGTGGAGAGTGCCCACGGGAGGCTCGATCTCCCAAGGGAAACGCTCGAGGAGAATGTGACAGCATTCTCCTCGGGCAATTCCAAGACGCGAACAAGACGGTTAACCTCCAAACTAACGTCTTCCGGGCGAAGAAGACAAAGAAGAAAACAGATTTAGCGGCGCGCCTTGGAAGAAGACATGAGGATCGATGCCGCGTCTCGTAGCGCTCACTGAATGCTCAAAAACGGCGCTTTCCCGCGTCCATTCTCAACTTCAATCTCGATGCGACACCAGAAGGCCGATTACTACTCCAAGTCCAGGGCATGATCCCAATATGAACGGACCAAAATCCGCGAACGCTGTCGCCGTGGCCGGCTCTTCGCTGCTCGGTCCGGACGGGTCTCAGCCCTCTGCGCCGCGCCCTACGGATACCGCTACGTCACGAAAAGTGAAGGAGGCGGGGAAGCCCGGTATATCGTCGTTTTGGCAGAAGCTGCGGTCGTTCGCGAAATTTTTCTTTGGATCGGAATCGAAGGATGTTCATTAACTCAGGTGTGCAGGCGATTGAAAGAGCAAGGAGTTCTCACACGGAAGGGGCGATCCAATTGGGATCGTGCGACTCTCGTAGGGATGTTACGGAATCCGGCCTACATGGGGGAAGCCCGATTCGGCAAGGAGAGGGTCGTTCCGGCTCAACCCCGGCTTCGTCCCCGCCGTGGCGTGCCGGAGTATCCCCGGCGTCATTCTGCGCTGCAGTCAACTGACCCAAAGGAGCAGATTCCCATCGCGGTACCGGCGATCATCGAGTCCGATTTGTTCGCGACCGTCCAGGAATGTCTGGCAGAGCACAAGAGGCACCCTGGTCAAACCGCTCCACGGCCAGCACATCTGTTATCGGGATTGGTAGTCTGCAAGAAGTGCGGCTACGCTTACGTCGCCCATCGGTCTGGACCGAAGGGAGCGGGAAAGCTCTACTACTGTTGTCTGGGTGTCGACGCCGGGCGGTTCCATGGTCAAAAGGTGTGCTCCAATCCGTCGCTACAGGCACCGCTTCTCGAGGAGGCGGTCTGGAACGATGTCAGAGCATTGCTGCTGGAACCGGAGCGGTTAGCACAGGAATTCGAGCGACGATTCCATGGGGATGCGAAGACAACCACTGTGGCACGAACCGTTCAAGCCCTGGACCGACAGATCAGCCAACTGAAGCGGCGGGTGGCGCGGTTGGTGGAGATGTATGCCGACGGACACATAGACAAAGACAAGTTTCAGAAAGATGTGCATTTCTCTAAGAGACGGCTGTCCGAGTTCGAGCAGGCGCGTCAGATCGAGATGGAGAAAGACGGAGAGCAAAGAGAATTGCGACTCCTGATTGGTGAGATCGAGGAGTTCGCAAAGAGCGCCCGGGAGGGGCTCGATGCCGGTGACATGGCGACCCGAAGGCGAATCATTAGTACACTCGTCAAACAGATCGAGGTTGGTGCTGACGAGGTCAACATAGTGTACAAGGTAACCCCCAGCCCTTTTGTCCAACCCCCAACAGAGCCTAATGTCCCACTCTGTTGGGGACGTGCTGCCGCCCCGTCGGGGCTGACGTCCAAGTCCATCCGGTAGCTTTGCTACAGTGTCAAAAGAGATCAGTAATTCAGTGAATGCAAATTGGGACACTCCTCGCCGAAGACCACCGTGGACGATACCGTACTCGTTCCCACGGTCCCCGTGGGAATGCCGTCCTCCACGCTCTGCGTGGGCGGCGGGACGCGGGAGCGTCCACGACGACATTCCCACGCAGAGCGATGGAACGAGATGAATTCGTTGCGCCCATTTGGCTTGCGGCAATGACCTGGTGGTGTTGAGCGAGTAGTGTCCAAATTGGTCTTCCTTTCGTGTATTTCGTGTATTTCGTGGTTCCTGGTTTTAGTCTTTCCATGGAGCCCTATGCCGCACTTTGCCGAAGAACTCGGCATAGATCGGCCGCAGCCAGTCCGGGTGCCAGCGCAGGGCTTCCTGCCGGGCCAGGCGGCTTTGCTCTTCGTAAAGCGCTTGATTATCCCAGAGCCGGATGATGGTTTCGACCCAGGGTTCGACCTCCTCGACCGTCGGCACGACCTGACTGGCCGGCGTGAGCCGATCGGGCAGGGGCAGGCAGAAGCCGGCGGCGCCGAGCGTCTCGGGGATGCCGCCGCGGTCGGAGCCGATCACCGGAATGCCGTTGATCATCGCCTCGATGCCCACCAGCGGCTGGTTCTCCCACCACAGCGAGGGCATCAGTGCCATCCGGGTGAGGCACCAGAAATGTCGCGGGTCCGTGGTGTTGGCCATGATCCGGACGCTCACCTTGCCGTCGCGTCCCAGCCCGCAGGCCGCCAGCATCGCGCGCGTGCCGCGGCTCTCGACCACCAGCAGCGGGATATCGGGCCGGCGCGGCCCAGCTCGTGGGCGATCCGGACGAACGGATAGACGCCCTTCTCCGGCAGCGGATTGACGAACGTCACGAACCGCGGGTCACGATCGTGCACTTGCACTCGATCCCAATCGACCGGATTGGGCAAGGCCCGGCAGTCCAGGCCGAGGCGGTCGCGGTAGTACCGGCAGGCAAACTCGGATGGCGCGACGCAGCAATCGACGCCGCCGAACGCCGCCAGCCCGGTGTAAGCAAAGTTATGGATCGCGAACACGACGGGGATGCCGCGGCGCTTTGCCAGGGCGATCATCCCCTGCGTGACGGGGTCGCCGCCATAGGTGAGCATCACGTCGGGCCGGTACACCTCCAGGTACGTCCGGAACAAGTCCAGCACGGTGCGCACTTCCTCGATCGACTGCTCCCCCTTCCGTGTCGATTCGAGCCGGACGATGGTGATCGGCACCTCGTGCCGGCGCGTATAGAGTCAGCCGCGCTTCCCCCGACCCGCACCTCGCCGCCCGGACCTGGTGCGGCTCGCCCGCCTCGGCAATGATCGTCTCGAGGCAGACCTCCTGATGGAAATCAAGCCTGGACGTGCAGAACGCCTGGCAAGCAAACCCGCCCATCGCCAGCCCCCGCAGCATATCCAGCGTGGCCACCGCGGCGCCGTTGGAGAAGTCAACGATCGAGTGGGCCGAGGCGAAGAGGAGCCTTCGCGGAGGACCGGAGCGGGTGATGGTCGCGTTGGGTTGGCCTTGGCTCTGTGGTAGCGGTTTGCTCATGAGGTTCGTCGTGAGAGTGAATCAAAGGCGAGACAAGAGTTCTTTCCCGTGGTGGCAAGGCAACGGTCGCGCGCACGAAATGGGGATGTCTGGCGATCCTGGCTGACGGGAGAATCGTGCCAGTCGCAGGCTAGCCTAGACTACGCAACCATCAAAGTAATTGAGGGATGTCCCCTGGTATGTGGTTTCCTTGAGAGAATTTCTTCTTCTCTCTGCACCATCCGGACTACTCTGCGGCAATTGGGACTTTTCCAGTCCCTTGTCCAGGAGGTGTTCGCATGGCTACCAAATTCAAGTCAAGAGCTCGTCGCTCGCGTGGCTATCTCACGATTGTCAAGCCTTCCGGCTCGCTCCACCCGCGGGTTCAGAAGGTCGGTCCCGAGCACTTCGGTATCGTGGCCGTGGATTGTGCCAAGGCTCGCTCCAAGTGGATGCTCGCCGATTTCTACGGAGGCATCCTCGTTCCACCCACCGTGGTCGAACACAACAAGCAGGGCTTCGACTCAATGATCGCCGAGATCCGCGGCGCGATCAAAAGTCGCGGCCTTGGAGATCTGCTCGTCGCCATCGAGCGCACGGGCATCTATCATCTTCCAGTTAAACGTGTGTGCGTATCAAATGACTTTGACACGCGAATTGTCCACCCACTGACCACCAAGCAATACCGCCTGCCCGCCGATCCGGGAAACAAAACCGACGACACCGACCTCTTCGCCATTCATCGCGCCACCACCAACGGCTTCGGTCTCATCGAGTTGCCCCTCGATGAGGTTCACGGGCCACTCCAGTTGCTGGAGCGATACCGGCGGAATCTGGTACGCAAGAACGCCTCACTGCGCAATCAGATTATTGCGCTTCTTGATGTTCTTTTGCCGGGGTATACCGGTCTCTTCGACGACGTTTTCAACAACCAGGCAGCCATCACCATCGCCCGCAGTGTGCAGTCGGCCTCGAAGGTTCGCGAACTGGGCAGCGAAGGACTGGCCCAGATCCTCAAGGCGTTGAATGTGCGCTATCAACGCCGCACCCTGAACAAAATCCTGGACTGGGCCAATGGGATCGAGAATACCACAGAGTATTCTCAGATGTACCATACAATAATGGTACATCTTGACGATGAGCGGTGCGGCCGACTTCAGCATATCGCCAAGCTGGAGCAGGAAATGGCCGGATTCCTGGCGCGCACCGCATACGTGGTGCTCTTGAGCATTCCCGGAATCAGCATCGTGACGGCCGCCGAATTTGCTGGCGAGATGGGTCCGATCGCCAATTACGCAAATGATCAGGCGATTACCGGTCGCGCCGGGATCTATCCCTCCCGCTACCAGAGCGACAAGGTCGACCGCAGCGACGGTCCGCTGGTGCGCCGCGCCAACCGCAAGCTGCGCGCCGTGATCATGATGATCGCCGATAATCTGCTGAGCTGTAACCGGTTCTTCAAAGCCCTCAAGGTGCCCTGGATGGCCGCGGGGATGAGACAACAGGCCATGTGCGTCCGCGTCGCCAAGCGGTTCTGTCGAATCGCCTATCAGATGGTTGCCGGCAGCCAGGTGTTCCGGCACCCCAGTTGCCAGAAGCGTGACGCGATCCTCCGCAAGCTGTCGCTCTTCCACGCCGAGCACGGCAGCTCGATGGCTCAGGTCATGGCCGATCTACAAGCGGCCGCGGACCACATTCCCAAGAGCGAGCACGCCTCGGAGGCCAAGAGCCTCTACGAGGAGTTGCAACCGAGTCCCCGCCGAGAGCAATGCGGGCCGCGCCGGCTGGGAGAGATTTTGCCCGTAGTCTTGGCGAAGCTGGGGGTGAATCCTGTAGACTTGAGTGTGAAGGGGGAGAACGACCTCACGTGACCGCACGGGCCGAGGAGCCGAATAACGCCTGGTGTCCCCGTGGCACTCGATGCCTTTGACTAAAGCGTGGCGCTCTGTCGGATCACCAACGCCTGATACGGCGGCGTGGGGTCACTCCCCTGATGTACCAGTATGGCGAGATGTGATCCATTGTTTATGACAGAAGTGGCACACTTGGCCCTGTCGTTGCCTGGTCAAATGTATCCCAAGAACTCGCAGTAGTGCGAGCATGGATGTGGTGTGCGCCTCACGTTCCCGTCCCAAAACCCGCATGGCGGTCTTTGAATTGCTCAAGGTCAGCCTTTTCCTGCCCTTTCGCATATTAAAAGAGTGCTTAACTGGAATTTATCACTAACCGTGTGTATACATCATGTGAAATTCCGATGTAACCCAACACTTGCCTCACCAACGCCGGAAGGGCTTTGAGATGCCAGCGACGCTCATCCCCGCTTTCCACCTGGGTCAGCGTGATCTGGACCCGCGAGATCGCTTCCAGCACCCGCTTGGCCGTCGGCCGATCGGTGTCCCGTTTCGGCTGGCCGGGATACAACCCCTTCAGCTTCTCGCCGCTCTGATCTTGCCCGCGTCGCACCAAGACCTCGAACAGCATCAACACCCGCAACGCCAGCGTCACCAGATGGGTCAATCCCTGGACTTGGTCATCCCGCCGCACGAACAGCGGCCGAATCCCCAGCGGCTGGTCCTTCAACAGGTGAAACACTCGCTCCACACACCAGCCGCCACGATAAGTCAGCAGCGAGTCCGGCAGCGACAGCCGCGAAGCCGGGGTATTGGTCACCTGCACTTGCCAGCCCAGGCGCGCGACGCGTTGTTGGATCGCCTTGTCGTTGCGTCGCACCGTCGTGATCTGGTAGCGAATGTCCCATTCGGTCGTCTTGGGGCGATTGGGGCCGCCTCGGCCCCGACCCACATAGTGAGTCCGGCTGGTCTCTTCACGCTCCCAGCTCACCTCCAACAGCCCCTCCACGTCATGCTCGGTCAGGATTGCCGCGACGGCCTGCTCCAACTCCCAGCCGGTTGTGAACTGAGTCCGTCGCGGCCCCGGCGGCGGCGTCAAGCCGCGCACAGCCGCCTCGGCTTTCTGCAGCCGCCGCTCCAGGGCGGCAGCTTGGCTCTGGGCCAACGCCTCGGAGCGGATGATCTGCACACGCTCGGTCCAGGTGTGCTCGCCCTTTTCGAGCACTGCGGATTGCGACCGGTCAAACTCGTATCCCACGCCGATGAGTTCGTCGTCTCGCTGGATCTTGACCAGTTTTGCAACCTGCTTACCGGTCAGCGCTGCCTCTACCCACACCTCGAACTGGGCCGAAACCTCTCCGGTCAGCGGCAGCCGGGTCAAGTAGAAATCCTGGTTCGCGGCGATCTCGGCCCGAGTCTCCAGGGCTGCCATCTTGCAGTCGCCGGCGTAGAGCAAACCGGTCTGGCCCAACTGTGCGCGGACTCGCCGATACAACGGGAGGTACAAGGGGTCGTCAGCGGCATTACCGGGATGGACATCGCCGGCCAGGAACAACCCGCTCGGCTCGGCCGCGGCGGCCATCAGCTTGATCTGGGGCAAGTCAGGACGGTGGTCCTTGCTATGCCCCAATTGCATCAGCCCGTCGTCGTCGATGGCGTGGTAGCCATAGGTGGTGGTAGCGTCGAGGCGCACCCGCTCCACAGGCGGCAGCGCATAGACCTCGCATTGGGCGTCCCAGAGGTCGGCTTCCAGCTCGCGCCAGACCGCCAGATCGCTGAGGCGTTTCAGGACCAAGGTCAAGCGGTCATCGCCGAACTCGACGGGCCGAATGGGCTGGCCGATGATGGTCTCGATGGTGTGCTGGAGGCCTTCGACCCATTGCTGAACGTGGGACTTGCGGTGGTCGGCCTGGGAGAGAATGTAGGCGATCCAGACCGTGATCAGCCAGCCGTTGGAGAGACCTTGATGGAGGGAGTGCGGCGGGAGATTACGGTCGAGGACCTCGGGAAAGTGGAGCTGGATCAAAAAGCCCAAAAGCAGTGGGACGTCGTCGACGCGTTCGTGAGTCAGCTCCAAGGTGGCTTCCATGCCAGCACTCCAGGTAAGGTTTCGGGGAAAGCGTTGTTGTACCGCAGTGGACGGACCGAAGGGAAGATCCACACAGAGAAATGTAAGTATGGGAATAATGCGCAATCTGAATAAACACATAATTAGCAATACACTAAACATTTGCTACGCGAAAGCACAGTTTTCAGCTATCTGCTGGGCTATTCTCGCCGCCAGTACCTGCGCTTCACTGAGAGACAAGATTTCGAGACGCTTTTGCGCGAGCATATCCGGGCATTCGAGCATCTCCAAGGCGTAGCGGCTACGTGTCTGTACGACAACATGAAGACAGTGGTCGATCGCTGGGAAGGAGGAGAGCCGCTGTACAACACGCGGTTTCTTGCCTTCGCGACTCATTATGGGTTCCGGCCGCGCGCTTGCTGGCCGCGGCGACCCCAGACCAAAGGCAAGGTGGAAAGACCATTCTGGTATGTAGAAGTGAATTTGCTCAATGGTCGAACATTCTCCAGCCTGGAGCACCTCAACCAGACCACGGCGGTGTGGCTGGCCAATACGGCCGACGTACGGATCCATCGCGAAACCGGCAAGCGGCCCATCGACGCTTTCGTCGAAGAGCAACCCCATCTCTTGAAACTTCCTGGCGCTGCCTACGACACCGCCAAGGTCGTTTATCGCGTGGTCGATGTGGAAGGAATGATCTCCTACGAGAACAACTTGTATTCGACCCCGTGGCGCTTCGTCGGTCGGATGCTGCCGGTGCGGGTCACCGAGCACGAATTGATTGTCTACGATCCGGCCAGCTTGGACGTGGTTGCCTGTCATTCCCTGGTGCCTCGCCCGTGTAAAGGTGAACGGCGAATCGATGCCGCGCATCGCCCAGCACGCGACTCGAAGGAGCAGGAAGAGGTGCTGCGTCAGCGATTTGGTCAGCTGGGCGAACCGGCGGTGCGCTTTCTGGAGGGCCTGCTCCGCACTCATCGGGATGGCAAGAGCCAGGCCCGCAAGGTGCTGAGTCTTCTCAGCCTGTACCACCGCGATGACGTGCTGGCGGCTATCGAGCGCGCGGTGCGTTATCACGCGTTCTCGTGCCACTCCGTGGAGCGGATTCTGGCCGTCCAGGCCCGTCCTCGACCGCCGTTGGAGTGCTGGAACGATCGGTATCAGCCCAACTTGACCGACGACACACGGGTGGAACCACGCCCGACAGCCGATTACCAAGACCTTCTTGGGGACCCCGACCATGACGACCGGCCGCCCGAAGCCGAAGGCTGACGAGCTGCACAAGCGCATCCTCGAACACTGCCAGACTCTCGGCTTGCCGCTGGATCACGACCAGTTGGACGGCGTTCTACGTCAAGCCGAACGAGAACATTTTTCCCACCTGGAGTTGGCAGAATGCTTGCTCGCCGGTCCTGCGCAAAGGCGGCGTGAGCGGAGCACCGAACTGCGGATTCAAAACGCGAAATTTCGCGACCCGGCTACGCTGGAGGCGTTCGACTGGACATTCAACGGGCAATTCATTGACCGGGTACAGATGGAAGAGCTGGCCACGGGCGATTTCATCCGCCGGCGTGACAACCTTGTCTTCGTGGGACAAAGCGGCCTGGGCAAGAGTCATTTGATCGAGGCGATCGGACGTCGCTGTTGTGTGGCGGGATATCGCGTGCGGTACATCACCAGCGGCGAGTTGCTGCACGAACTCGGTACGTCGTTGGCGGATGGAACGATGCCCAAGCGGCTCAGCTATTTCGCTGGGTTTGAGTTACTGGTCATCGATGAGCTTGGCCTCGACAAGTTGGAGCGTGAGGAGTACCCGCTGGCTCCCAGCCTGCTGCACAAGGTGATTGATAGTCGAAGCCGGAAACGAAGCACGGCTCTGGTCACCAACATCGATTTTGAGGGGTGGGGCCAATACCTGGGGGACCCGCCGATCGCGATGGCGCTGCTCGATCGTGTGGTCGATGGAGCGATCATTCACAAGTTTCAGGGCAAGTCCTATCGGGCCAGCCGCGCTCAACCTGCCAGGCCATCGGGGACCACTTCGACAGCCAAGCGGCGACCGACTTGAATCAAGCTGATCAGAAACGATGTGGATCGATTACCGAGTCGTGCGCAGCCAGGTTCCGATGGAGCGTGTGCTCGAACTGATTGACTATCGTCCCACTTCCCGCCGCGGCCACCAGCTTCGCGGTGCATGTCCCTTTCATTCGCCGGAGCGTCCCGGTCCGCGCTGCTTTTCCGTTGAGCTGAAGAAGGGTCTCTTTCGCTGCTTCACCTGCGGAGCCCAGGGGAACCAGCTCGACCTGTGGGCGCGACTGCACCGATTGCCGCTGTACGAGGCTGCCGCCGATCTCTGCCGCCACGCGGGAGTCCGCATTCCGTTAATCAATTCTGATTCCGCATCTCGATAGCTGGCTCGCTTTGGCCCGCGAAACTGGCTCCCTTCAAGGCCGTGACCGACAGTCAAACCCCTTCACTGACCTAGCCCCCCAAGAAAGGCGCCGGCGACCCGCGTGCAGCGGGCACGCCGAAGGCACTAAGAGTCTGTCCCATAAGTCCTATTAGGCTACACTGCGATACTGGAACTCAGGCTCAGTCTCGGAGGGACGCAAGCGATGGGTCATCAATTGGATCATCGCCAGCTTGATGTAGGACTCGGAGGACAACGTGCTCTTCTCGTGGTCCTTGATCAGGCGCCGGCAGCGGCCCAGCCAGGCGAAGGTCCGCTCTACCGTCCAGCGAATCGGCAGCCTCACCCAGCCCTCCGAGCCCTCGGGCCGGCGCACGATCGACAGCTCCCAGTCGGCGTTCGCATGGACCCACTCATAGAGCTTGAAGTGTGATACTTCGAGTCGGCGTACATCGTCCCGACCTTGCTCATCGGCTGGCCCTCCAGGCGGGCGAACAGCTCCGGGGCTGCTGTTGCATCATCCACCGAGGCGGCGGTGACCAAGACAGCCAGCAGCAGACCCATGCTGTCGACGACGATGTGGCGTTTGCGGCCGTTGTCGTTCTTGGCGTTGTCGCGGCCCCGCTGCTGATCCCGGAGTAGGTGTCAATCGACTGGCTATCGACGCTCGCAGAGGTGCGAGGATGATAGGGTTTCTCGGCGGTGCGGACCTTGGGGCGGAGCCTGTCGTGGATCCGATCCAGGGTCCCATCCCGCCGCCACTGGTCGAAGTACGCGCCAGACGGTGCTCCTGGGCGGGAAGTCGACCGGCAAGTAGCGCCACTGGCGGCCGGTGCGGAGGATGTAAAAGATGGAATCGAGAACATCGCGCAACTCGGTCTTGCGGGGCCTACCCCCGCCAGGTTCCTCGGGCAGATGGGGCTCGATCGGGACCCCACTGGGCATTGGTAAGGTCGCTGGGGTAATGGTGCATTCTCATGCCGTTACCACCCCGGAACCACCCAAATGTTCATCTTATGGGACAGACTCTAAGTCTTCTTCTCGGGTTGCTGAGTCCGAGGCACGGCAGGATCTTGATCGACGATGAAACGATCAACTTTTTTCTGGCTGTCATCGTAAAGCATCAGCAGAAGATTATAGAGGTGCATGTATGCCTCCACCGGACTGGCTGACTGTCGGGCCGAGCGAAAGAGCCCATAATACTGTTCACCTGGGTGCGTCGGTTGTTCTAACTCCTTCTTGATCGTGGCGGCATCCACGCCGACTGTAACCGAGGCTCCACAGACGAACATTCCAATGCTCGCTCCAGTTGCGCAATGACTTCCCGTCTGGGGATTGATTGGTGAGAAATGATCCTCAGTTTTGCGGGCATCCTCGATGACGATCCCGTGGTTGAAGGCGATGCGGTCAAGGGCTGCCTTGTTGACTCTTGCTGCAAGGATTCTCCCGCCTTCTGTAGACGCCACGGGGCTTCGCGGGGTCAGGCCCGGTTTTCGGTTTTCGCGAGGGCCGTACGGATCAGTGTGATTTCCTCGCGGAGGCTCGGCGAGTTCGCAAGCGCTCTCTCGGCGCGACGAATCAGGTTTCGGACGCTGTCGGGGTGGGTCAAACCAAATGCCTCGGAGAGCTCGCGCAGGGTTGCCGGCGTTAGCTCGCGCGCCAGCCAGGCGGCCAGGTCTCGGCTGATCAGCCCGCTCCGCGGGGCCCCAAAGCGTTCGGCAGGAATCCCGAAGTGCCGGGCGACGGCCTCAAGAACCACCGGGTAGTCCAAGCTCAGGACTCGACGCGCCGTTGGCACGTGTTCGGGATGTTTCGGTGGCGTGACGAGGCCTCGAATCCGCTCGAGAAAACGCGAACTCCCCAGTAGCCAGCCACCGACCGCCCCACGGAATGGGTCTTCCGGCTTGCTCGCCAGTCCCTGCTCGACGAAGCGACGATAGGCCCTCTCGGGCTCATTGCCGCCCATCTCGCCCCGCCACGCCTGGAAGATGGGCTCATAGGCCACCCATTCCACGCGTGCCCGCTTGCGAGCATATCCCGGATAGCTCGACCACGGCCAGTCCACTGGATGCGTCCTCAGGGGACGCTTACCGGTGACGGGATTGAGATGAACGTAACGGCTCACCGACCAGAAGTACGTCTCATCCTCGATCAGAGCCGCCTTGAAGCGACCTTGCATGAGATGCCCAGGCCGACGATGACGCTTCGCGTACCAGTTGGCGTAGCCGGAGACCAGGTACTGCATGCCCCGAGACAGTGTGGGGCGAGGAGTTCGAAGAAACAGGTGGATATGATTGGGCATGAGTGCGAAACTCAGCATCTCCCAGCCGAAACGGCGGACCGATTGCTCCAGTCCCTGCAACAAGCGATGGTAATCACGCTCGTCGTCGAAGATCGGGCGTCTCTGATTTCCACGGGACATCACGTGGTAAATCGCGCCGGGGTATTCAATCCGCAGTGGCCTGGCCATCCACTTATCCTACCAGCTCGCACGAGCCCAGAAAACCGACCCCGCGAAGCCACCCTTATTCTACCAGCTCGCACGAGCCCAGAAAACCGAAAACCGGGCCTGACCCCGCGAAGCCCCGGGCCTGACCCCGCGAAGCCCTTGAAAACCGAAAACCGGGCCTGACCCCGCGAAGCCCTTCCCCGCGAAGCCCTTTAGGCGATCGAAGTCGGCGACAATATCTTGCCATGTGCCCGATCCGCTTACCGCTGGGGCGACGATCCGCAGAGCGAAAGTAGGGCCCAGCCATTTTTTCGTCATGCGGTAAGTGGATGGCCCTGCTCACTTATTCTCGTCGGGCTCTTCGGCCTGGGATGGCCCCATTCGTACTATTTGTGCGCCTGCCCAGGGGGGCTGCCCCATTCGCGTCGGAAAAGTGGGTGGCCCCGTTCGCGCCCGATGCGTTTAGAAAATGCTTGTCTTCGGGTGCGCTGCGGTCGGCGCGAGAAATCTGACTTCCACGAATTGGCCGCCATTTTTTTCGACAAGACTATAGACAACGCAAGTCGTCGTTCTCATCTGCCGACCTTGTACTTGATTTCAGTCGGATTATTGAGGCTTGTGCGGCCGAGGTTCGTTCAGTGGTTCAGATCACAAACAACATGATCTTTAGCAATATGGTCGACGCACGACCAAACCGGAAGCACGGACGTCTGTTGTCTCGACCGGCGCGTGGTGAAGTTTGCACTGTGTTCATTGCCCGGTGATCGCGAAGAAATCGCAGTCGGGACGAGGAGGGAAGATGTGCCATGGACGGTTCCGCGCTGAAGCTTGTCGACCAGGAAAACAGGAATCAGTACGATAAACCGTATCGTCGAGTCTCGATCTTCTTGCTTCTCAACTGGGCTGTCTGGACGATCGCGACGACGGCGCTCTTTCTCTTCATTCGCCATTACGCCAGGAACGTTCCCTATATTGACGACTGGTCCATGGTCCCCCTTATCACGGGGTGCGAGCCTGTCAGCCTGAAGTGGGCCTGGTCTCAGCACAACGAGCACCGTGTACTGGTTCCCAAGCTCATTCTCGCCGGCCTCTTCCGAGGGGTTTCCCTTGATCTCAGATCGGCCATGTATCTCAATGCCGGGCTGCTGTCGATGGCGGCAGCCATGATGCTCGTCCTCGCACGTGGACTTCGAGGCCGTCCCGGCCTAACCGACGTCGTGCTTCCGCTATCCATTCTGAGCATCGCTCAATACGATTGCCTGCTCACAGGCTTCGCACTCAATCTGGTCCTTACCGCCTTGGTTCTTTACGCTCTCATTGCGATTGTGGCCAGGGCAGGCGAGCGGCCGCCTTGGATGTCTGTCGTTCCGGTGGGTGTTCTTCTGCTGCTATTGCCCCTTTGCGGTGGTAGCGGGCTGGTTGTGCTCCCCCCGCTGATCGTCTGGCTGACGGGTTATCTCTGCTGGGGATGGTGGTCCGGCGAAAACCCGGATCCCGTGCACGCGGTTTCGGCGTCTTGTGCCTCATGGGATGCTTCGCCATCGTCGCCTTCTACTTACACGACTATGTTCGGATGAGGCCGCCGCCGCCGCTCAAGGCCATGGTGCGGACCAGCCTGGAATTTCTCAGTCTGGGCTCTGTGCGGGGTCGAACGGGCACTGGAAACCCCCCGCTCTTACCGTCCTGGCGATGGTGACGGCAGCGCTCGCGAGACTGGCCTTGGTGGCTGTGAAGTCGCCACGCGAGAGACCTCGAGTGTTTGGCCTTATCGCCTTGATCCTGTCGGTCATGGTGACGGCCACCGCAGTGGGCGTGGCGTCATCGGGCGTAGGCCCCGACGAAGGACTGACGAGCCGTTACGTGACTCTTGCGGCTCCTCTCCTCACTACCCTGTACGTCACCTGGCTGATGTATACCCCGGTGCGGATCCGAGGGCCTCTGCTGACGAGTGTTCTTGTCGTCGTCTGCCTCTCCATGCCCGATGGATTCCGGGCGGCAAGAATTGCGGCCGAGCCGAGGCTTGAATGTTTCCGGCGGGTTGAGCGGAGTCTAATGGCCGGCCGGCCGGATCATCTCGTCCTCGATCAGATTTGCCCGACTCTCTGTCCGGTTCGAAAGCCGGCGTCGATCTGGCTGTGTATGCTCAGGACTACGAGATTTGGGAAATTCGGACCGCGCGGAGACCCAGATAGCAATCAGCACTCGGACAGACATGCTCGTGCGGTAGCCGCACGCACGGTCGCAGTGTTGTACCCTCATTTCACGGGTGGTTTTCGTGAGCCGCGAGGGTTGGCCCGGCGGCTGAAAAATAAAAGGTGCAAAGAATAAAAGGTGTCAAAAGAATAAAAGGTGTCAGGAACCAATATTACCCAAGAAAGCCGTTCTTTGGTTCCTGACACCTTTGCCGAGCCCAGTCGAATCAGGTCATTCCCGGGAAGCCTGGCCGGGACGAGCCGTCAAGTCGCGGATTATCGCGAGGCCTGGGCGGAGCCACCTGCAAACTCCGGCCAGAGAAGGAAGCAGCTCCGGGCCGCGCGCTCGAACCCTCCCGAGCACGCCACTCACTTGTCCGTCAGGTTCCGGAGGCGGCTGCGTTGCGGATCTTCTTGGCCGCCTCTTGAGGCTTGACCCGCCGCTTGCCGAAAGTTCCCTTGAACAACTTACCGCGCTTGGTCCGCTTGTCACCCTTGCCCATGGTCATGTTTCTCCCTGGGATCGCCGCCGAATCGTGTCTGTGTGTCCATCGCTGTGCACGATTGCCAGCGAGGCAACAAGGGCCACTCAGTCATCTTTCGGTCGGTGATCGATCATTCTGCTTGAGTTTCTTGGAGTAGCCGAGTAGGATTGCTGAAGTCTGACGTTTGTCGTGTGACCCATCTTTCCCGGTTCTCGGCGAGAGGAGATTCTTGATGCCCCGTCGCCGTCTGATCGGTGCACTCGGCGCCCTGTTGGCCGGGCTTGTGGTCGGCGGGTGCGGTTCCACTGCCGTGCCGTCGTCCCGACCCGACATCCAGCGTTCCTCGCCGACCGGTCCCGGTGCTGCCGCTCCCGCGACCAAGGTCGTCGCAAGCCCGAAACCGCCCGAGGTCCAACCGGTCAAGGCGCCGTCGCCAGCCGCGGTGCTCGCGATCAGTCCCGAGGGTGCTACGATAACGGCAGACGACCCCGGTGTGCAACTGCTCCTGCGCCGGCAATCCGCCGATGGCACGGTCAAAGACCTGACGGGGCTGGCGGCCTGGCGGGTTGATCCGCCCGGTTCCGCAGTGATCGAGGCCGGCGGTTACTTGCGGCCGCTGGGCGCCGGGAAGCTCGCCGTCAAGGCCGCGTTCGAAGGGCAGGAGGCGACAACCGAGGTCAAGGTCGACCCGCGCGAGAATCGTTCGTGGGACTTCGCCACCGACGTTGTTCCCATCCTATCCCGGCTGGGTTGCAACACAGGCAGTTGCCATGGCAAGGCGGACGGTCAGAACGGCTTTCATCTCTCCCTGGCAGGCTACGATCCGGATGGCGACTTCCAGAGCGTGGTCCGTGACGGAGGCCAGCGTAGGGTCACGCTGCTTGATCCGGAACAGAGCCTATTTCTGACCAAGGCTACCGGCAGGGCAGCTCATGGCGGAGGGCCGCGCGTCGTGGTCGGGGCCGCTGAATATCGGCTGCTGCTCGACTGGATCAGGGCAGGAGCACCGCGACAACGGGGCAAATCTCACGGGGCGGTGGTTGCCGTCCGGATCGAGCCGGAGACGATCCGGCTGGCCGAGCCGGGCCCGCAGCAACTGCGTGTAGTCGCTCAGTATGCCGACGGCCACAAGCGTGACGTGACTCGACAGGCTCTCTACAAGGTCAACGACGATGCTGCGTCGTCGGTCAAACCGGACGGCCGTTGCGAGCTGCTTCGCCGCGCCGAGGCTGACGTCGTCGTTCGCTATCAGTCTCACGTCCAGACCGCGCGGCTGGCGACCGTCATCAATCCGACCCTGGAATTTGACTTCGCCCGGCTGCCGCGGCGAAACTTCGTCGACGACGAGCTGTACAAGCGGTTGAGCGCGCTCAAGGTCCCGCCCAGCCCACCTGCGACCGATGCAGCATTCCTGCGGCGAATCTCACTGGATCTGACCGGCGAACAACCGGCCCCCGAGCAGATTCGTCCGTTTCTGGCTGACAAGGATGCCGACAAGCGGATCAAGCTGATCGATCGGCTTCTGGCCCGGCCCGAGTTCGTCCTTTTCTGGCGGATCAAGCTGGGGGACTTGTTGCAGATCAGCCAGACACGGCAGGGGAACGGGGCGTATCGGTACCAGGAATGGGTCGACCGCTGCCTGAATCAGAACACGCCCTGGGACGTGATGGTCACGAAGATGCTGACCGCGCTGGGCGATCCCAACGACCCCGAAACCGGCGGGCCGGTGAATTACGCCCTCGACACACTCGAACCGAATGTCCAGGCCGAGCAGACGGCCCAGCGGTTCCTGGGTCTCAGGATGCGCTGCGCTCAGTGCCATGACCATCCGTTCGATGTCTGGACCCAGGACGATTACTTCGGACTGGCGGCCTTCTTCGCCAAGGTTCAACGCGGCGGAATGGGCGCCGGGGCGATGATGATGGCGCGGCCTTCGCTGACGGTCAACCCCAAGGGACAGGTCATGCACCTGCGCACCAAGCATCCGGCCCAGCCGCGGCTGCCGGGAGGCAAGGTCGTCACGGTCGCCGCGACCGCCGACCCGCGCAAAGCTCTGGCGCAGTGGATGACGGCTGCCGACAATCCCTACTTCGCACGCGCGGCGGCCAACTGGGTGTGGGCCCAACTTTTCGGCAAGGGGTTGGTCGACCCGCCCGACGATCTCAGCCGGTCCAATCCGCCGGTCCATCCCGAGCTGCTCGACGCCCTGGCCGGTCATTTCATCGCAAAAAAATATGATCTCCGCGACCTTATTCGCACGATCGCGTCGTCGCAGGCCTATGGCCTTTCGTCGGCCACCGTTCCGGGCAACGACCGCGACAACCGGCTCTTCTCGCACCAGATGCCGCGGCCGTTGACGGCCCACCAGATGGCTGACGCGCTGCGCAGGCCACGGACGTGCCCAACACCTTCGGTTCGCTCCGCCAGCGGCTGGCCATCCAGGTGTCTGACCCGACCGTGGCCAGTTCCATTCTCGATACCTTTGGCCGGTGCCCACGGACAGCCGGCTGCGCCGCGGTCCAGACGCCACCCCTGAGCCTGAAGCAGGCGTTGCTTTTGATCGGCGGTGACACCATCGAAGCCAAGGTGACGCACCTCAACGGCTATCTTGCCAACGCATTGAAACTCGAGCCCGAGCCGGATGAATTGGTGGAGAATCTTTATCTGCGGACGGTTTGCCGTCCACCCAGCGCCGAGGAGCTGTCGCGCTGGTCGTTGGAATTGAAGCAGGCGTCCTCCTTGCGTGAGGCGGCAGAAGACCTTTTCTGGTCGCTCCTTAACTCACGCGAGTTCGCGTTCAATCATTGATGCGGCATGACCATGCGTGAAACGCCAGCCAAGGCCATTCCAAAAAAAAAACGAAGAACCCTTCGCTTGCGCTTCAGGCTTGTGAATCACTCGCTTACGAATCGAAAAATGACCATCGCTTGCGCTTCAGGCTTGTGAATCACTTGCTTGCGAATCGAAAGATGACCATACAGTCTCGTCATACAGCGTTCTGAAGCGTGCATTCTTTGTAACTTGTCCAGTCCGCGCGTCGTTGAATCCGGGAGCCATTCTCATGCCGTCGTCACGCAAAGCTGTTGAGTGTTCCGGACCCACCCGGCGCGATCTGCTGAGAGCCGGCGTGCTCGGATTTCTGGGCCTCAGCCTGGAGGACTGGTTTCGCCTGCGGGCCCTTGCCGGCGATGCCCGCCATCCCGGGACCGCGGCCCCGGTGCGCAATTGCATCCTGATCTGGCTGGCCGGGGGGCCGTCGCACCTGGATACGTTCGACCCCAAGCCCGACGCCCCCGCGGACGTGCGCGGTGAGTTCAAGCCGATCGCCACTTCGGTCGCCGGGCTGCAAATCAGCGAGGTCTTTCCCAAGCTGGCCAGGATGATGGATCGGGTGACCTTGATCCGCAGCATGACCTCGCCCGAGGCCGACCATGGACGCGCCTCGCATCATCTGCTCACCGGCTATCGGCCCTCTCCGGCGCTGGAGTATCCCAGCCATGGCAGTGTGGTCTCGAAGATCAGGCAAACGAACGGCGGGATGCTGCCGCCTTATGTTGCCATCCCGGACGGCCCGATGTTCTCGTCCAGCGGCTACCTGACCCCGGCCTATGATCCGTTCGCGGTCTCGGGCGATCCCAACCAGGAGAACTTCCGGGTTCGCAACCTGACCCCACCCGACAAGTTGACCCTTGAGCGATTGCTCCGCCGCCGGGCCATGGTCAAATCGCTCGACGAGTTTGCCCACGACGTTCCGGCCACGCCGCTGACGACGAGCCGCGACCAGTTTGCCGACCGCGCCTATTCGCTGATGACCTCGAGCGCGACGCTGGCCGCGTTTCGCCTGAACGATGAATCGCCGGCCGTCCGCGACAAGTACGGCCGCACGACCTTCGGCCAGTCTTGCCTGCTGGCCAGGCGCCTGGTCGAGGCGGGCGTGTCGTTCGTCACGCTCAACGATCGCGGCACCGGACCGCTCGGCTGGGATACCCACGCCCAGAACTTCCCGACGATCAAGAACACGCTCGCCCCGCCGCTCGATCAGGGACTTTCCGCCCTGCTTGGCGACCTGGCCGACCGCAGGCTGCTCGAGAACACCTTGGTGGTCATGATGGGCGAGTTCGGCCGGACTCCGAAGATCAATCAGAATGCCGGCCGCGACCATCACGGGCGGGCCAACAGCGTGCTGATCGCCGGCGCGGGGATTCCGGGGGGCCTTGTGCTGGGCAAGACCGACGCCCGCGGCGACCTGCCCACCGAGCGCCCGGTCACACCGGCCGATCTAGCAGCCGTCCTCTATCTCAAGCTCGGAATCGATCCCGAGCACAAGTTCGAAGCCCCCGACGGCCGGCCCATCCGGCTCGTCGACAACGCTCAGCCGCCACGCGAGCTGCTCTGAAACAAGAACGCGGAACCGCGTCGGATCAATGCCGATTCCAATCATGCCATGGCCGGCGCGGGCACACCTTCGCCGGTGGTGTCGGATTGCCCGGGGAGACTCGGAATCCGCGAGATCGCGTAAACGCTCAGCCCGGAAACCGCGGAGATCAGGAGCAGAACGCTCAGTGGGGGCAAGGTCAGAACAATTGTCAATGTGCCGATCACGAGCGTCAGGCCAATCAGCCTGGCCTTGTTCTGAGGACGCAGTGCGCCCGAGGATTGCAAATCACGCAGAATCGGCCCGAAAAACCGAGATTTCAACAGCTTCTGGTTCAATCGCGGCGATGACCGGACCAGGTAATAGCTGGTTGCCATGAGGAATGGAACGGTCGGCACACCCGGGATGAGGAAGCCGACGACCGTCATTGTCATGGAGCCGCTGGCCATCACCAGGTAATACATCCGGCGCATGCCGGTCGCCACCGCCGGTGTCTCCTCCTCGTGCTCGATCGCAGGCTGCGGAAGCTGCGGCTGGAGGAGCCGCCGCATGATCGCCTCGATATGATTCACCACGGCCAGGTCGGACATCTGGCTGTTCTCGTAGCGGATCTTCAGGTTTCGTTGCCATGGGCTGACGCGCGCGGCCAGGATCCCCGGCAGTTGGCGGAGTTCTTTCGCCACGCGTCGGGCCAGGTTCGAGTCATGCCGCAGGATCATATTGCGGACTTTCAAGGAATCGGCGGATTCGCGGACGATTTCCCAGGTGGATACGGAATGTCCGGCCGGAAACGCTGCCAGGGCCGCCCAGTCATCGTGTCCGCCTACAGGCTGGCTGGCTTGCTTCTGTTCCGCGAGTGCCTCGCGCATGGCCGCGGCAAAGTGCCCGGCCATGTCGTTCTCGCTGACTTCGCCGGGCGTGAACTCAAGCCGAAAGGTGCTCGACCCGAGATCGACCTGGGCCGCGTGAACCACGGGTTGCTTTGCGGCCGCAGTCACCAGGGCGCGGCAGAATTGCTCCTGTCCCCGCTGGAACATTCTGCGATCCCGAACCGTCAAGAGCCCGTGGTCCGTTGCAAACTGGATCTCGGCCCCGCCCGGCCGGATCTCCGGCATCTGTCCGTTACGGTCATGGTCCATGACCGCCGTGGATTTCCGACGATTCGTCCGGATTCGTTTGGCGGCCATCGAGCATGCTCCGTTTCTCTGGCAGAGTTTCAGGATACGTTAACGAACTGGCACATCGCGGGCGATCACGTCCTCGTTCATGATCGGCCCGGCGCAGCGCCGATGCAACACCATGGCTCAGTGTCGCGTTGTCACTTTCTCCTTGATCTCACCGGCTTTCGCCATGGTCCGACACATCTGCTCGCATTCACGGCACTGGGTTGCGCACTCCTTCATGATGTCGCCGTGCCCCTTCTCGCACTCCTCGGCGCAGCAGCCGCACGCCTCGGCGCAGGCCTGATGGGCAAACCGAGCCAGAGGGCTGGAGCGTGCCATGAGCGTGGCCGCAAGCACGCAGAAAGACTGGCAATCGTTGGCCAGTTCGTGCGCCTTGGCGTGATGCTCGCGGTGTTCGCCGGTCCCCGTCTTGAGATGTTCCAGGCAGTGGTGAGACGCCTCGTTGCAGGACCTGATACATTCGCCAAGGATTTTCAAATGCTCATCGACCTTGTGGTTTACCTGCTCGTGGTCGTGTTCCTGCGCCTGGGCCTCGTTCCTGCTGGCCATGAACAATCCGGCCGCGCCCGTTCCCATCCAGCCCAAGAGTTCTCGACGGTCCATGATCGACCCCCCTGATGTGAAAGCAAGTCTGGTCCAGTCCGGCGCACGGCGAGGCCGTGCCAAGCAACGTCATTCAAGCTTGCAATTGGCGGGCCATTCGTTTCTGCATTCCCGATATTCCAATGGCATGGTTCGCGTTTCGGGACAATCGTGGGAGATCCTTCCGAGTCAATCGCATCGGGTCGTTGCCTCACGCTCCGGCGCCGTGTCATGATGAGCGGTGAGCGGCCAAGAATGGGTTTTCGCCTCGTCGAGAGTCTATTGTCTTCGAAAGTCGTGACGTCATGGCAACATCATCCCGGTCTCAAGGTTCCAGTTTGGAAGCAATTCTCGATACGTCCGAACTCGTCTGGAGTGACGTGAAGACAAAGGCGGACGGGCCGCCCGGCGCACTGCCGCTGACCGACGAGATGCTCAGGCACTGGCCTTCCGGGGACCTGTTCGCACTGAGCCAGAACGCTGGAATGGGCTGGGAGGCCCACGCGGTCGCGCGCGACCCGTACCTGATTCTCAGCACGCAAGGGGGGCTCAGAGCGCCGGACGGCACGCCGATAGCGCTCGGCTACCACACGGGCCACTGGGAGATCGGTTTGCTGGTCCAGGAGGCGGCCGAGGAGCTGAAGCGGCAGGATGTCGTCCCGTTCGCGGGCATGGTCTCCGACCCGTGCGACGGTCGTACCCAGGGTACGGCCGGGATGATGGACAGTCTTCCCTACCGCAACGACGCCGCGACGGTCTTTCGCCGGCTGATCCGATCACTGCCCCGACGCAAAGGTGTTCTGGGCATCGCCACCTGCGACAAGGGCTTGCCGGCGATGGCGATGGCCCTCGCCGGATCACGTGACCTGGCGAGCGTTCTCGTACCCGGCGGTGTCACCTTGCCGCCCCGCGAGGGTGAGGACGCCGGCAAGATCCAGTCGATGGGCGCCCGCTACTCGCACGGGGAATTGACTCT
This sequence comes from uncultured Planctomycetaceae bacterium, assembly GCA_963797295.1. Taxonomy (GTDB): domain Bacteria; phylum Planctomycetota; class Planctomycetia; order Isosphaerales; family Isosphaeraceae; genus Aquisphaera. Next base: position 269,049 of record CAWCPP010000037.1, on the reverse strand, counting down.
CGAGGAAGCTGCGGAGCTAGGCTGCCGGGCGTGTGCCAGCCCGGGAGGCGGATGTCAATTTCTGGGCACCGCGGCCACCTCGCAGGTGGTGGTCGAGGCCCTCGGAATGACGATGCCTCATGCTGCGCTCGTCCCTTCGGGCCAGCCGATCTGGCGCGATATGGCTCGACGCTCGGCCCGGGCGCTCATCGGCCTCGCCGCGCGGGGAATCACTTCGCGTCAGGTCCTTACCGACGCCGCCATCCGCAACGCCATGTGCGTTCACGCGGCCTTTGGCGGTTCCACGAACCTGCTCTTGCACATACCGGCGATCGCCTTCGCCGCGGGCTTGCGCAGGCCGACGGTCGATGACTGGCATACCGTGAACCTGGAAGTTCCCCGCCTGGTCAGCGTTTTGCCCAACGGCCCGCATTATCATCCCACGGTCCGGGCCTACCTGGCCGGAGGCGTTCCCGAGGTCATGCTGCACCTCAGGGCCCTGGGCATGCTCGATCTTTCCGTTCTGACCGTCACCGGCGAACCGCTCGGCGCACGCTCGACTGGTGGGAGGCCTGCGATCGCAGGAAGCGTCTTCGCGAGCGGCTGTACGAGGAGGACGCCGTTGATCCCGACGACGTGATCATGAGCCCGACGCGGGCCCGGGAGCAAGCTCTCACCAGTACGGTCACCTTTCCTCGAGGCAACCTGGCCCCGAGGGCTCGGTCATCAAGAGTACGGCGATTGACCCGAGTGTCGTGGATCCCGACGGAGTCTACCGTAAAACCGGTCCGGCACGTGTGTTCACGCGCGAGAAGGACGCCATCGCCGCGATCAAGGGGCAGGGGGATCATCCGATCAAGCCCGGTGACGTTCTGGTGTTGATGGGACGCGGACCGATGGGCGCAGGTATGGAGGAGATCTACCAGATCACCGCCTCGCTGCGCCATCTGTCGTTCGGCAAGCAGGTCGCGGTGTTGACCGATGCCCGTTTCTCGGGCGTCTCGACGGGTGCCTGCGTCGGCCACATCAGCCCCGAGGCTCTGGCCGGCGGTTCGCTGGGCAAGGTTCGCGACGGCGACCTGATCCGGATCATCGTCGATCGCGTCAACCTCCAGGGCACGCTCGATCTGGTAGGCGCCGAGGGCGTTGAGTTTGGTGCGGAAGAGGGTACGCGGGTGCTATCCGCCCGCGGTTCCCATCCGCAGCTTTCTCCCGATCCCGACCTCCCCGATGACACCCGGCTCTGGGCCGCCTTGCAGGCCGTTGCCGGCGGCACGTGGGGCGGCTGTGTCTACGACACCGAGGCCATCATTTCGAGGCTGCAAAGCCGCGCGTAAGCGGACAATACGACAACACTATCGGTTCCCCTCGTTCCCGACTCCCATGGCCGCCTTTTCGGAGGCACCTGACCTCTGGAGGGTGTCGCCGATGCGGAGAGCCGCGAGCAGGGCAGTCGGCGTCCGGGCCGACATGGCCTCCCGCCGCACGAGCGGGTCACGGATCAGCCGCCCGATGGAGCGGAGGATTTGCAACTGGGCCCCAGCGTCGTCGCGTGGAGTCAGTACCAGGAAAACCAGTCGTACCGGCTCGGCATCGGGAGTGTCAAACCCCAGGCCTTGCTGCGACAGTCCGGCCACGACCAGAGGGGCCTTGAGATTCACGAGCCGAGCGTGCGGCACGGCAACTCCGTGGCCGATTCCGGTGCCCATTGCCGCCTCCCGTCGAAGCACGGCCTCGGTCACCCACTCCGGGCTGAGCATTGCCCGATCGGCAGCCAGGGCCGACAACTGGCGGATCGCCTCGGAGGTGTCGCTCGCCGCGATGTCGATGAGGCAGAGGCGGCTGTCGAGCAACGACGCCAGCGACCATGCCTGCGCCCGCCGGATCAACCGCTTCAATACCGGGCCGGCGATGGCCGAGGTGACGACGGCCAGAGTGACCAGAGCGACGAACAGTTGCTCATGAATCACTCCGGCCTGCCAGGCAAGGAGCCCCAGCACGATTCCCAGTTCGCCGCGGGCGTTCATCGCCCAGCCGACCGCCCACGCTTCCGCCCCGCGCGTCCCTGCGAGCCGGGCCGCCAAGGCGCATCCGAGCACCTTGACCGACATGCCCAGGATCAAGACCCGCAGGACCAGCCACGGGTGAAATTTGGTGATGAAATTGACCTCGAGCCCGATCGCGGCGACGAAGACTGGAGCCAGGATGCCCTCGACGAATTCGTGGACGATGTGGCGGGTATGCTCCCGTAGATGGTCCGAGTCGCCCAGAGCAACACCGACCAGGAAGGCCCCGAAGATCGCGTGGACACCAATCGACTCGGTGGCCGCCGCCCCGGCCAGACTGACCACCACAAGAAACCCGAGAATCCCGCCGGGCCAGGCGAGGTGAGCCTGAAGCCAGGGCATTGCCCTGTCGGCTGCCCACCGTCCCAGTGTCATGGTCAGGATCACGAAACCAACGGTCAGCGCCGCCGTGTAGGTGATCGAGTGCCCGCCGGCTTGACCGCCCAGGACCACCGAGAAGATCAGCCAGGCCAGCAGGTTGTTGACCGTGGCCGCCACCAGGACGAGCATGCCGAAATCGGTCTGGAACAGGTCCATGTCAAGCAGGACCTTGGCAATGACCGGCAGGGCGCTGACGGCGAGGGCAGTGCCGAAGAATACCGCGAACAGGTTGGGCATTCCCTGGAGCGGAGTCCCCCACCACCCCGGCATGAGCCAGGCCAGGAGGCCGCCAACAAGCAGCGGAACCAGAAGTCCCGCGAGAGCGACCGCCAGGGCTGCCCGCCCCTGCCGCCAGACCGCGGAGAGATTCACGCGCATTCCGGCCACCATGAGCAGCAGCGCGACGGCCAGCGCGACCACGGCATTGAGGGCGATCGCGGCCGGGCCCTCGCGAGGGAAGAGCCACGCCTGGAAGCCGGGAGCCAGAGCACCCAGGATCGTCGGGCCGAGCAGCAAGCCGGCGACGATCTCGCCAATCACCGGCGGTTGGCCCAGGCGTCCGGCCAGCGCGCCAAGGACGTGCGCTGCACCAAGTAGTGCCGCCAGTCCCAGGAAAAAGACGGTCAGGTCGTCCGAATGAAGTGACCCCACAGCAGCGTGCCCTCCCGGCCGCCTTTCTCCCCGGGCCCGAATTCTAACCGAGGGCCAGCACCAGGCTCAACTCCAGAGTCCAAGTATCCAAAGGGTGGAAGGCTGGATCGCACGGGAATGCCAATCATTCAAAGACTCACGCTCTGATCCAGCTTGCCACCCTTCATGGGAACCTCTCGAGTCGTCCTATCCGACGGCTCTGTTGTGGTGACGCTTCACTTTTTCGAGAGCCGATCCAAGAGCAGGTAGTGCGCTTTATGCGTCTCCGACTCGACGCGTGTGTTCGCGTCGATGTGCATGAACTGGACGGATTCGCCGTGATTGGCCGCGGGCCAGGCCGGCAAGCCGGGGCCGTTCGGATTCCCGGTCTTCACGAAGTTTGCAAAGTATTCCTCCATGATCGCGGAAACCTTGTAATCGTCCGGGGACCAGGCATAGACCAGGTTGGTGGCAAGGTTGCCCAGGGCATACTCGATCTCGGCGGAATGCACAGCGCCGTCGCTGTCGGCTGGGGGTTGGCCCTGGCCTCGGCCCCTTTGAGCACGCCTCCGGCGAGACCGGGAACCGCGTCACCCATCTCCGACCGCATCGCCGGACGGGGACGGGCGTAGAGATAGCGGTAGACCGGTTTGCCGCCGGTCCTGGACTGGAGATCGGCCCATTTCCAGGTGCTGAAGCCGATGAAGCGATCGCCCGCCAGGTCCGTGGCCACCTGCTCGACCTGCTCGTCTCGGTCCGCCTTGTACACGTTCAATATCTCGCCCGCCTGATCGCCGTAGAGTTTCTGTACGGCTCTGGCAAAGTTCTCCCGGGTCGGCTTTTCCCGTCCCAGGATCCCCCGATAGTTCGACTCCTCGGAGTTCCAGCCGACCAGCAAAGGCACAAGGGCCTGCTCGCCGGCGGCGAAGGTTTCAACGGGATTCCTGGGCAGGAAATAGCCGTCGATGGCAAGCGGGAAGCGTCCGAAGCCTGGTTCGGCCGTGGCCTCGAGTATCTGCTTGGCCGGCATCTTGCGGAGTTCCGCCAGCGATTTCGCCCCCACCTTGTTCGCGAACCGGACACCGACCTGCTCCGCCTCCGCGAGCGAGACGGGCGTCAGCGTCCCCATCGGCGAGCCGCTCTCGCCGATCGCACCGGCGATTAAGTCCTTTGATAACGGAGAAGCCATCTGCGCAGACCGCGACCGACCCGGCAGATTCTCCGGCGATCGTGATCTTTCCCGGATCGCCGCCGAATGCGGCGATGTTCTCACGGACCCAGCGCAGGGCGGCACTCTGGTCGAGTAATCCGTAATTGCCCGAGGCGTGGTGCGGCGACTCCTTGGTGAGCTCAGGATGCGCCAGGAACCCGAACACGGTGAGGCGGTAGTTCACGGTCACCGAAACCACGCCCTTGCCGGCCAGGCTCGCCCCATCGTAGCGCGGTTCCGAGCCGTCGCCGGCCATGAATCCCCCGCCGAAGAAATAGACGAGCACGGGCAGGCGGTGCTCGCCATGCACGGCCGGCGTCCAGACGTTGAGATAAAGGCAGTCCTCGCTGATTCCATCCGATCGAAAGTTCATGTCGCCGAAGATTGGCCGCTGCATGGCGCGGGGCCGAACTTGTCAGTCCGGCGCACACCTTCCCACGGCTTGACCGGCTGCGGCGGCTGCCACCGCAAGTCGCCGACGGGCGGTGCGGCGAAAGGAATGCCCCGAAACGCGCGGACGCCGTCCGGCCCGGTCGTTCCCTCCACGACACCAATAGCCGTCGTGACCCGGTCATCCGCACGGACGCCCACGGACAGGGCCATGGTGAACAGCGTCCTCAATAACACCATCGAGCACGGTTTCCTGAGACTCATTCCCGGTTTCCTCGGCGTTCAGAAGAAGCTTGCAGGCGGCCTCGAAGCACGACACGTCTCGATCGATTCTACGCGCTGAACTGGCCGTGCGACAGATTATGCTCGGATGACGCCGGCTGACTGACGACGCGAGAAGCCATGAAATTAGCGGCCGGAGCGGTGGCTGGAATCAACTACTTTCTGACGATGCTTATCGCTGTCTTGTAGTCTTCCGGACCACTGCTCGTGACGGCCCATTCTTCACCTCTCAACTCACTACCTTTCTTGACCAGTTCATAAACCGTATATTCCGTGGCATCAGGGCGGTTGTGAACTTCAATATGCAAGCTGTTGCCTTCCATCCTCCACCTTCCTTTTGAGTTATGCCGCTGGACGGGGGCGCCGGCGATGATGCCTTTTCCCCGAGCTTCAGAAGACTGGTCGAGTGTATGATCATCATGAAAATGGAAAATCACGTCGGATTTCGTAAATTCATTCTCATACACGGCAATCCACGATGTTCCTGCCAGGTCGGTGGTGGAAGTCACGTTCGATGTCGCCGTCCAGCCCGGGAATGACTTGACCTGCTTCTCGTAGTTCCGTGCCTTGATCTGGTCATCCGTGCTCAGGGTCCGATCCTCCTGCTTTGCCCACTTCCCGCCCTCGAACTTGAAGACCCAAACCGTGAAGCTTCCGGTCATCGATTCCGTTCGATTCTTGCTCTGGTCCGTGACGGCAACCGGTGTCAGCGCAGGATATTTCGCGAGAATTGGACTCACCGCATCCTTGCCGAGGCTCCCGTAGTCGCTACGAGTCTTGTTGTAGCTTTCGATCAAGGAATTAAGCTCAAGAATCTCCTTACTGGACAGCTTTCTCGGATCGGTGAGGCCGGTGCCCTTGAATGTCATCACACGCTCGTAGGCCTCCAGAACCTTGCTGGCATAGTTCTTCAAGGCATCCCTGGTTGTCTCGTCCTTGGCAGTCTCTTCAGTCTGATGACCTCGGGGCTGCTGTGTCGACGCCGGGGCCTGAATCATCATCACCAGTGCGAGGCCGAGGAATGTTCTCAGACAGAACCGATCGCGGCACATGGACATGGCCCCTCGGAGGGTTTGGCGTCGGAAAATGAACTTTCGGAAAATGAGCTCACATAAGGTTGGTAAGGGATCAAATCGGGTGAGTCAAGAAAAAAAATGTGAGGATCGCAAACTCTGAAGACCTCCACATTCGGACAGCCTGGCATTCTCGAACATGGACTGGCCCGCGTTCTCGCGGTACGCTCGGTTTCGTGGGACGTGCATGGCAGGGAGAGAATTCCTCAGCTCTTCTCACCTCGGCGACGAGGTGCCCGCCGGCGCGACGGCGTGCCGCGATTGCGTCCCGTAGACGGACCGGGCTATTCCGAAAATCCTCTGGCATGAGAGGAGGCACAACCGTGTTCTCGATCATCGTGACCTGCGTTCTCGGTTTTACCGCGGGGTCCAACGACGGATCCGATCTCACCATCGTCCAGGACGGTCAGACCCACTGGGTCATCGCCCTGCCGTCCGACGCCACGCCACCCGTGCGGCACGGTGCGGAAGAGCTTCAGAAACGTCTCGAAGGGATGTCGGGCGCCCGGCTCCCCATCATCGAGACCGCCACTGCGAAGCCCGGACCCGCGATCTCCCTACGCGTGGATAAGACGATCGGCCCGGAAGCATTCCGGATCAGGACCGTCCCGAGCGGTATTGAGATCACTGGCGACGAGCGCCGGGGGCTGCTTTACGGCTGCTACGGCCTGCTCGAAGACGTCCTGGGCTGCCGCTGGTACACGGCGAAGATTCACAAGATTCCCAGGAAGCCCACGCTGGTCTTGGGACCGCTTGACATCACCGAGAAGCCGGCGTTCGAGTACCGCGAGCCGTTCTACTGGGAGGCCTTCGATCGCGACTGGGCGGTGCGCAATCGCGTCAACGGCAATGCTCAACGGCTGGATGACGCGGTCGGCGGCAAGATCATGTACGGCCCGTTTGTCCATACCTTCAACGCGCTTGTACCGCCCGAGCAGTACTTCGATTCGCACCCCGAGTACTTCTCGATGGTCAACGGCAAGCGGGTCAAGGGCTACCATCAGCTCTGCCTGACGAATCCCGAAGTGCTCAAGATCAGCATCGAGAGGGTGCGGCAGTGGATCAAGAAGAACCCGCACGCGACGATCTTTTCAGTCTCGCAAAACGACACCGACGGGCACTGCCAGTGTGCAGCGTGCAAGGCCGTCGAGGCAGAGGAAGGCGCTCCGTCGGGTGTGGTGCTCCGGTTCGTGAACGCGGTGGCCGACGCGGTCGCGAAGGATTCTCCCCACGTCTTGATTGATACACTGGCCTACCAGTGGACCGAGAAGCCGCCGCGGCTGGTTCGCCCGCACCCGAACGTGCGGATCCGGCTTGCCCCGATCGGCGCCTGCGTCGCGCACCCGCTCGACGGCTGCGAGGTGAACAAGACTCCGCTGGCAAACCTGCTCGCGTGGGCGAAGATCACCGACCAGCTCTACATCTGGCATTACAGCACGAACTTCGCCCATTTCCTCCAGCCGCTACCCGACCTCGACGAGATCGCCGGGACGATCCCGCTGTTCAAGAAGCAAGGCGTCGTCGGCATCTTCTACGAGGGAGACATGGTGGGCGGAGGCGGCGGCGAGATGTCCGAGCTGAAGGCTTACCTGATGGCCAAGCTGATGTGGGATCCGACCCGTGATTCGAAGGCGATCATCGATGAGTTCGTGACCGGCGTTTACGGCCCCGCCGCGCCGCAGATCAAGACGTGGCTGAACTTGCTTCACAAGCCGGCCCGTCAGAGCCAGATCCACGCCAGGATCTACGACCCGCCGACGTCGCCCTATCTCAGCGATGAGTTGCTCGTGGCAGGGACCAGGCTGTTCGACGAGGCCGAGTCCGCCGCGAACGATGATCCGGTTGCACTCGAGCAAGTCCAGCGCGCACGGCTGGCCGTCGAATACGTCCAGTTGTGCCGATCCACGCCCGACAAGCCCGCACCCGGCGGATTGAGCCACGACGCACTCAGGAAAACCGTCGCCGCCAAGATCGCCCGTTTCGCCATCAGCTCCGTCCGCGAGGGCGAACCCGTGGCCGAGTTCTTGAAACGGATTGGCAAGACACAATGATGGCGAGGGCGGAACTGCGAAGATGCGGTGCAGGATGACAATTCCGGACCAATGGGCAAGCCCGGAAGGGGGGTGCAACGGAATCCGGGTTGTCCGATTTCCGGTCCCGAGGTACAAGAGTTTGCCCGGATGGGCCCCGCATTCCCGCCGGACGCGTGACGCAAGGCATGGAGGCCACGATGAGATACGACAAGGACCAGGCGGCCGCGGAATTCACTCGCTGGAGTGAGAACTATGATAAGTGCGTCCTTCAGTGGATGCTCTTTGGCCCGTCGCACCGCGTGCTCATCCGACGGATCGCAGCGGTGGCCGGCAACCGGCCGTTCCGCCTCCTTGACGTTGGGTGCGGTACAGGTCTGTTCGCCGCGCGGATCAAGGCGGCCTTGCCGCTGGCCCAGGTCTGCGGCGTCGATCTCGTCTCCGGAATGCTTTCCAGGGGGCTGCCTCGCTGGGAGTATCTCGCCGGCGACGTTCTCCCCGTCCAGGGCGATAGCGAGCGGCTGCCGTTCGCTTCGGGCTCCTTTGATTTCGTCACATGCGCCAACAGCTTTCACCACTATCCCCAGCAAGATCGTGCCGTCCTCGAGATGCAGCGCGTACTTCGACCCGGCGGAAGACTCTTGTTAATTGACGGATATCGCGATGCTCCATGGGGTTGGTTCATATACGATGTTTGTGTCACCTTCCGCGAGGGAGACGTGCACCATGCCTCGGCCCGCCGGTTCCGCGACCTGATGACGCGCGCGGGGCTGCAAGCGATTGCGCAGAAAGTCTACCGTGGCTTTGCGCCGTTCTTGCTCAGTGAGGCCATTGTCCCCGAATCGATCCCGAGTATTCCCGCACCCCACTTCCGGGTCCGCGACAGCGTCTCGTCGGTCGTGGACGCATAAGGAATGGCCGTGGACTGCTACCACGTCACAACCGCTGACAGGCGAGCCGGCGAGAGCACGCGTAAGGAATGATATCGAGCAATTCGCCGGCGCGGTGGCGTGCCTGGATTCCCTGCCAGTACTGCGCGGTGAGAAGTTCGCCGTGCGCCCTCAGGAAGGTCTCGCGGAGCTCACCGCCCAGCCCCATGAAGTTGATGAACTCTTCCGGGAAGATATCGCTGGGGCCCACGTAGAACCAGGGCTCGGCGCAATACTCGTCGGCATCATCGGCGGCGACGGGCATCTCGCGAAAGTTGCAGTCGGTCACCAGGCAGAGCTCGTCGTAATCGTAAAAGACAACGCGGCCGTGGCGGGTCACGCCGAAGTTTTTCAGGAGCATATCGCCGGGAAAGATATTGGTCGCGGCCAGGTCGCGCACCGCCTGGCCATAGTCCACGATCGCGTTGCAAGCGTCAGCGAGCTTGGCCTCGCGGATGTACAGATTCAATGGCGTCATGCGGCGCTCGACGTAGACGTGCTTGATCTCGACGAATCGCGGGCCGATGGTCACCGTCTCTGCGGCTTCGCGGGCCAGCTCTTCGATCAGCTCGGTCGAGAACCGGTCGCGTGCGAATGCCAGGTGCTCGAACTCCTGGACGTCCGCCAGGCGGCCGGCGCGGTCGTGCTTGAAGACGAGCTGGTAGCGGTCCATGACGTCGCGACGTGAGGAGGTTTTCGGGTAGGCGAAGCGATCCCGGATGATTTTGAAGACAACGTCAAAGGAAGGCAGCGTGAAGACCGACATCACCATGCCGCGATCACCGGGCGCGATGTCGAACGTATCGGTGGACGTGTCGATGTGCCGCACCAGGTCACGGTAGAGCTCGGTCTTGCCGTGCTTGTTGTAGCCGATCGCGATATAAAGCTCGGCTATCGGCTTGCGCGGCATGATCGACTTGAGGAACATGACCAGGTCACGCGGACGATGCACCTCGACATGAAAATACGAGCGGGTGAAGCTGAAGATGATGCTGACCTCGTCGGCCGAGAGCAGCACCGCATCGACGACGATACCGTGCGGCGGGTGGTGCAGCGCCAGGGTCAGGGGCATGACCTCCGCGCCGCTCTTGATCCGGCCCACCAGGTACGCGCCCTGGTTGCGATAAAAGACAGTCGGAATCATGTCGATGGCATCGATCGGGCCGTCGTGGCCCGCCGCCTGGCGGTCGCGCTTGATCACGCGAGCCGTCTCGCGGGCATCGCGGTCCAGGTCTTCGAATGGGGTGGCGAAGCCACAGCCCTTGAGAAGCTGGTTGATCAGCTCCTCGAGGTTTCCAGAGGCGGGAAAGGTCACGAACACGGGCGGGGCATGGGCTTCGGCGGGCGCATCAAAGTCAGAGAAGAGGAACTCGATGCGGGGGTCGACGCCGATGGTCGTGAAGATTCGCCGGCTGACCGAGTTGAAGAAGGTTTCGGCCAGCTCGATGTCTTGACAGCAGTAGATCTGCTCGGTGTAGGCCGACTTCATCGTGGCCCAGAGCTTCTTGTCCTTCTCCGAAAAGTCGAGGAGTTCGCGAACCTGCGCCACACAACGGGAGATGACCCGCTGATAGAGGTCCAGCCGCTCGAGAGCATCCTGCTGCAACCCGTGCCAGTCGCGGTTCTCGAACCGAAGCTTGGCCCGGCGGGTGATGGTCTGGAATTCGCGCTCGTACCCTTCGAAAGCCGTAAGGATCGTGGTCGCGGCTTGCCTGGCCAGTCGGTTTTGTGCCTTGGGGATCCACACGAGGTCTCTCCCCGAAATTGCTTGCTCCAGTGATCAAGTTCATCCGGCTGGTAATGGCACGACAGGCGTGCCCCGGTGGTCGTATATGCCGGACTTGATTGGCCGCGGGCTGGTTTGCTCGTTGGCGTCACATACTGGCGATGACGGCGTCGCCAAACTCGCTGCACTTGACCTGCTTGGCGCCTTCCATGAGGCGGGCGAAGTCGTAGGTGACGGTTTTCTTGCCAATCGCGCCGTCCATTCCCTTGATGATCAGGTCGGCGGCTTCGGTCCAGCCCAGGTAGCGGAGCATCATCTCGCCCGAGAGGACCACCGAGCCGGGATTGACCTGGTCAAGGTTGGCATACTTGGGCGCGGTGCCGTGGGTCGCCTCGAAGACGGCGTGCCCCGTATCATAGTTGATATTACCGCCCGGCGCGATGCCGATGCCGCCCACCTGCGCGGCCAGTGCGTCGGAAAGATAATCGCCGTTGAGGTTGGGCGTGACAATCACGTCGAATTCGGCGGGACGCGTCAGCACCTGCTGAAGCGTGATGTCGGCGATGGCATCCTTGATCAGGATCTTGCCCGCCTCCACGGCCGCCTGCTGTTCGGCGTTGGCCGCGCCTTCACCTTTCTGAGCCTTGGTTTTCTCCCAGAGGCCCCAGGAATAGGTCTGTCCCGGGAACTCGCGTTCGGCCAGGGCATAGCCCCAGTTCCGGAATGCCCCTTCCGTGAACTTCATGATGTTTCCCTTGTGTACCAGCGTGACGCTCTTGCGGCGGTTGGCGATGGCGTACTCGATTGCCGACCGTACCAGCCGCTCGGTCCCCTCGCGCGAGATCGGTTTGATGCCGATGGCGACGGTGTCCGGGAAGCGAATCTTCTGGTACATGTTGGGGAAATTATCCTTGAGAAACGCGACGATCTTCTTCGCGTCGGCACTTCCGGCTTCGAACTCGATACCGGCATAAACGTCTTCGGTGTTCTCGCGAAAGATGACCATGTCGACCAGTTCGGGGTGCTTCACTGGCGAGGGAACGCCCTGGAACCAGCGAACCGGACGAAGGCAGACGTAGAGGTCAAGCAACTGCCGCAGTGCGACGTTGAGCGAGCGGATGCCCCCGCCCACCGGTGTCGTCAGCGGTCCCTTGATGCCGACCATATAATCGCGGAAGGCCGAGACTGTCTCGTCGGGGAGCCAGTTCGAGAACTGCTTGTACGCCTTTTCGCCGGCGTACACTTCCATCCACTTGATAGCGCGCTTGCCGCCATACGCCTTGTGCACCGCCGCGTCAAATACGCGCACGCTGGCACGCCAGATATCCGGCCCGGTACCGTCGCCCTCGATATATGGGACAATGGGATGGTCGGGCACGCTCAACTTGCCCTGAAGAATCGTGATCCGCGCACCGTCGGTGGAGGGTTCCGGCTTCGGACTGGCCATGTCGCGATCTCCTGCTTGGTCTCGGAGCACCTCCTCGGTGCGTTGAGAGGTTCTTGCTTCCGGCCATCTTCCTGCCCTCCGGCGGGAGAGTCAACGACCACGCCGGAGATTTCTCGGCTCAGCGGAATCGACCTCCGGGCTCACAACGAAAAACGCGACCGATGCCTGTTCGTGAAGTTCTCGTTTTCAACCTCCTTGCGGCCTGTGCCGAAATCGGCCTGCTGAATACGCAAGTAGTTAGCTATAATGACTCAAGTGAAAGGTCGATGATTGACTCCAGGTTGTTGGTTGGGGCGATATCCACCCGCAACGAGGCTATTTACTGCATGAGCTCGCCCTCGGGACCTTACCATACCTTCAGTTTTCGGGGTGAAGAGATCACGTGGGCTGGAGATTGCCCGTGGACCGATAAATACTGTTTCGGCACGGCCAGCGGCAAGCTCCTTTTCCACATTCCAGATGAAGCCAACGAACTCGGGTCATCCACCGAATTCCAGGTCTCCAGCAAGCCGATCAACGAGGTCGCGTTCTGGAAAAACCTGGTCGCGGTCGCGACTCGTGGCGAGGTCTCCGTTCATCGAGGCCCGCTCTCGGTCGCCGAACTCTCCCGGGTCGCTGGATGGCAAGGTGGCGCGCACCGAATCGTCGCGACACCTCGGGGCCGGCTGCTTGCACCCATGGGCAATGCGGGTCTGCTCTTCCTCGATTGCGAGCAATTGTCGAGCGATCCCGTCGGTGTGGATCTGGTAGACGAAAAGGCCTGCAACTATCAGAAGGTCATTTTTCTGGGCGAACTTGACGGCAATGAAATCGTGGCCGGCGCCGCGCGCACTGATGGACTGGTCCGGATCACGGTGGAGTCTGCCGATCGACATCGCGTGGTCAGTCTGAACGCGCCGAGGGTGGATCTGGTCGATGTCTGTCAACTTCGATCAGCGGACTGGCCATTTGCGATCGCGGCGCTCGATGTTGACCGCTCACTAGTGCTGGTGCGCGACATCATGGCGCTGTCCGACAGGTCCCCGGTCAGGGTCAAGCTTCAAGGGCTGCATGGAACGCCGTGCTCGGTGTTCCATGCCTTGGGGCACATTCTTGTGTCAACGACCAAGGAGCTGGCGGTTTATGCCGACCTGTCCGCGCGATTCCTCGCCGGGGATCCGTTGGAAGTTCCGACCGTCGTGTACTACTTGGCCATGGAGGGGGGCAGAGCCTACATCGCCGGCGATAGGCAGCTCATGGTCGTGCTCGAGGAGGGAGTTCGCGTCTCCGAGATTCTGCCCATCGACCCCGCGGAAAACGGCCGGGGTTCTCGGCTGAGCAAGGTCAAAGTGCTGAACTGGAACACGACCCGGGAAACGCTTCGGGTGGTGCCGACATCATGGGCAACACGGGTTGCCTGATCACGCTCCGCGACACAGGTGCCTCAGGTAAGACGCTCGTCGAGTTCCGCCAATAACTTCGCGAAGTCGAGACGGATCGGGCGGCCTCGAGGTCGGCGCCTCCCCAGTCGCGTTCCGTTTCGGAGGCGTCGGATGGCTCGTCGCGCCGACGACCCGGGTCAACCGTTGAGTCGCAAGGGGAACAGGGGAGTTTCGGCCATTCCTTTCTGCTTCATGGCCTGCACTTCTTCCGGGTTAAGCGGCGAGAACTTCGGTGCCAGGCTCAGGCCGAGCTTGAGGCAAGTCGCATCCGCGGGCATCAGCGCGGTGGTGACGGGATGGGAGAGAGTGAATCGCAAAGCCATGAGGGCCTCGGCGGGATCGGTAAACGGTTCGTACCAGCACATGGGGTGGGCCGAGCGATCGGCGTTCTGGGGCCAGGGCCGCCTGGCCAGAGTTTTGAGGGCGAGGATGCCCATTTTCTTCTGCTGGGCTCTCGCAAGTACTTGCGGTCCGAAATGGCCGGCGTGCCAGGTGGCGTAATTGACGGGAAACATGATCGAGTCGAAATCAAATCGGTCCATGAGCGCGAGGGCCGCCTCGATCGAGTGCGCGGAGAAGCCGAGAAAGCGGACTTTGCCATCTTTCTTGGCCTTTTCCAGGGCCTTGATGGCACCGTCGTCGCTGAAGATCATGTCAACTTCGCCCGGCATCGTGACATGGTGAAGCTGGTAAAGATCAAGATGGTCGGTACGCAACCGCTTGAGCGAGCGGTCCAGCTCTGCCGAAGCTGCCTCGGCCTTGCGCTGAGCCGTCTTGCAGGAGAGGAAGACCTTGGCGCGATAGGGTTCCAGGGCCGGCCCCATCATCTCTTCGGCCGATCCGTACTCGGGAGCCACGTCGAAGTGGTTCATCCCGGCCTCGAACGCCTCGCGCACTAACTGGGCGGCCTGGTCGGGCTTGGACTTGTTGAGCACGAATCCGCCGAAAGCCACGATCGACAGTTTCTCGCCGGTCTGGCCGAGGGACCTGCGCTCGATCTGGCCGGGGACGATCTCTCGTTCGATGGCCGAGAGTGTAGCGGGGAAACAGCCCAGCGTGGCTGCCGCGGTCGCTGTTTGTCTGAGAAACTCGCGTCTGTCCATGGCTTGCCTCGTTCAGTCTGACCGTGTTCCTGCGCACCCGGAATTACCTACCGACGCTCCTGCTTGAGAGCGAGAACAGGACTCCCAAAAAGGTTACCAGATAATGCCGTGTTTTTCACGCCTCCAGCACTTATACTGTTGTTTTCACCCGGCTCGGCCCAGGCTGGTCCGAGCGACAACTCGAGAACACGTCATTTTATGAAACGGATTGCGATTCTGGGCGCAGGCGGAATGGGGACGGCGCTGGCCTTGCTCTTCAGCAAGACCGGGGCACGCGTCCGCCTCTGGTCGCGATCCGAAGCCCACGCGGCGGAGCTGGCGCAGCGGCGGGTCAACGACCGGCATCTGCCCGGCATCCGGATTCCCGATGAGATTCTTGTCAGCGACTGCGTCGGGGAGGTCATGGAAGGCGCCGAGCTCGTCGTGGCGGCCGTGCCGACCTCGTTCCTCCGTTCGACCCTGGCTGGCTTGGCCGACCGAATTCCCGCGGGCATTCCCTTTCTCAGCGTGGTCAAGGGCATCGAGAACGGGACGTTCGATCGACCCAGCCAGATCATCGTCGAAACCCTGGGCGAGCGCGTGGTTGCCGTACTGAGCGGACCGAGCCATGCCGAAGAGATCGCCCGCGGCTTGCCCGCCTCGGTCGTGGTCGCCGGATCATCGCCGGAGCTGAACCAGACCGTCCAGGAGAGCCTGAATCACGAGTCGTTTCGGGTTTATACCAATCCCGACACGGTGGGAGTCGAGCTCGCGGGTGCTTTGAAGAACATTCTGGGCATTGCCGCGGGCATCTGCGACGGTCTGGGATTTGGCGACAACGCCAAAGCTGCCCTGCTGACCCGCGGGCTGGTCGAGATCACACGCCTGGGAGTTGCCCTGGGGGGGCAGCAGGCCACGTTTTATGGACTGGCCGGCATCGGCGACCTGATCACGACCTGTTACAGCCCGTTTGGCCGCAACCGTTCCGTTGGCGAGCGGATTGGCCGGGGCGAGCAGCCCGAGACAGTCGTCTCGGGCATGGTCAATGTTGCTGAGGGTGTACCCACCACGCGAAGCGTGCATGCGCTGGCGCGGAAGCTTGCCATCGAGATGCCGATCACGGCCGAGCTTCACCGGGTGCTATTCGAAGGGAAGAGCCCCCGGGCCGCGGTATCCGATCTGATGGTCCGTCTCCCCAAAGTCGAGTGGGATTCATGAGCGTGCTGCCCGACCAGTGTGCGATCGCATTCAAGGAATGGTCCGAAATCTGCCAGGTTCTGGCGGACGGCCACCAGACGCTGATCGTCCGCAAAGGGGGTATCCGCGAGGGCCCCGGCGGCTTCAGCCCCGAACACCAGGCCTTCTGGCTGTATCCCACGTTTGTGCATCAGGCGCAGCAAGGTTTGCGCGAGCCTGAGCCGGATCAGCCTGTTTCACCGCAGGCTCGTGTCGATCCTGAGGATCCCGTGTCGATCCGTTCGCTGGCCGTGGTCAAGCACCTCTGGCACGTGCGCTCCGAGTCTGAACTGCTTCCCGTGACGCCGTTTCACCACTGGACGATCGACACCTTGCGCATAAGGTTTCGGTATCGGCAGCCCGGTCTCTGGGTGCTCGGTGTGCGCGTGTATCGCCAGGATCGGCCTTGGTCGCTGACGCCGACCACGGAGCAGCTTGGATGCAAGAGCTGGGTGCAACTGAACTCTCCCGTTGCCACCGCGCTCCTCCAGCCCTCTCTCGACGATGAGAGTTGGTGGGAACAGATCTCCCGATTGCACGCGGTGCTCGGTCCTGACAGCCTGACAGACCAACGTAGCTCGCCGCCATGAGCCAGACGCCTGACGCGCCTTGAGGATTCGCAGAAACCACGAGATCACGTGCTGAGACCGCGCATGACCCTACGCACACTGGCTCGGGAAATCAGGGACTTTCCAGCGACGGCCTGCTTCTCCCTGATCTGGATCCTGGTGTTCATTGCACTGGTCGCCGTCAGGCTGGATCACGAGCCGGCACCGGGGTGGTGGCAATTCCTGGTGCTGGGCATGGGCGAAGGTCACCGGTTCGGCGACTTGACACTCCATGAACTGGGCCGCGGCGAGATCTGGCGACTCATCACCAGCACGTTCGTGCATTATAGTTTGCTGCACATTTCTTTGAACCTGCTGGCGTTTTATCTGCTGGGGACGCTGGTCGAATCATGGTACGGCACGCCCCAGTTCATCTTCGTTTACGGTGTGACGGGAGGCCTGGGCAACCTGCTCTCGGCGATGATCCGGTACGCGATCGGCTCGGGACAGAACGAGCATTCCGGCGGCGGCTCCGTGGTCGTGATGGGACTGGTCGGGCTTTGTGCCTTGATGGGCTGGCGATCACGAACCGATGGAGGAAGCGACCTGGGCTGGCAAATGATCAAGGCGCTGGGGCTGACCGGGATGCTCGGTATTGCGTTTCGGAGGTACATCGACAACTGGGGTCATCTGGGTGGGGCGATCGTCGGCGCGATTCTCGGTCTCTTCCATCATGGGTTTCTTCGCCGGTATTCCAAGCCGGCGGGCTGGGGCATGGGCGTTGTGACGACCCTGGTGATCGCGGCTTGCGGCATGGCACAAGTCAGGGCCGACCTCCGCGAGGCGCCGCTACGGCGCGATGCCGAGTTGCGTGTACAGCTCTTCATGCGCGAGGTCGCCCAGCACAACTTACGCTTGGCCGTTGCGATTCTTGATAAAGAGGCCGATTCCCACCTTCTGACCGGCCGGGTTGAACCCTTTGCCGGGCTGTTCGATCGAGGCTCGACTCGCTCCGACTATCGCAGGCTGAGCGAACTTGCCCGCGCGGCGTCAAAGCGAACACTCTTGGAAGCGGAGAAGATCGAGTTCAAGCAACGCACCGCCGCCCTTGAGGCTCAACTTAGCGACCAGCTCAAGGTTCGTTACCGCGAGTTTTGGAAAGAGCGTCGAACGTTGAATGTCAAAAAATGAAGAACTCGCGTGTGAATCCGGCTGGCGGTTTAGCTCACAGGTCCGCTTGTGAGTCGCACGCCCGCACGATGGCGCGGCTTGCCACAGCGGGCATGCAGCGCGGCGACGAAATCGGCAAGGGTGTCGATGGGCCGGTCGAATTCCGAGAAGTAGCAGCCGAGGGTGGCCAGTTCGTGGGCGTCGCTCGAACCGCTGGCTCCCATGGGATGATCGCGGAGCAGGGCCTCGGTCCGCGACCGGGTCTCCGTGGTCACGTTGTTGCTGACGAGTTCCAGGGCGTCAAAGACGGGACCGTGACGAGCCACGATCTCGTGGAATGGCTGATCCCACCGGAACGGGTGGGCGCCAACAATCGCGGCCTGGTGACGTCGCACCAGCGGCAGCAGCTCGGCGAGCGTGATGCCGGGATACACGTCCACGAGCGAGGGGAGGCCATAGACCAGGAAGTGGCCCTCCAGGGCCGATATCTCCACCCCGGAGAAGACCCGCAACGGTGTGGCGCGGGCCGCGAGTTCGGCGAGTTCCTCGGCTTGCCACTGGTAATCGTGCTCGGTGATCACAACCCCGTCGAGGCCAATCTTGCGAGCGTGATCGATCAGCTCCCAGGGGTCGATGTTGCTGTCAGGGGAGTGCTTCGCGGTATGCAGGTGATGGTCGAACTTCATGAGGTCGGGTAGCTCGGTGCGGTAGGAGACGGTTCCCGGGAAACGCTTGCCGGAGACAGATTCTCTTGGGGATCCTCGGCGGCCACGTGAAACGAGGCCCCCGTGGAATCAATTCTCAGAAAACTCGACCCTCGCTGCCAGCCCCCCAGCACGATCATCCGTGGATCGGCGCTGGAATCGTCGACCGCGCGGTGGACGTGGCCGATCACCACGATATCTGCCTGTTCGCGCAGACTGTCCGCGTAAGCGCGGAACACGGCAAGATGCCGGCGCTCGTCGTCATCCAGGGCACTCGTGTTCTTGCGTTCCAGAACCTGGTCAAGCAGACCGGCCACGGGGCTGGGCAGCAGCTCGAAAGCGGTCTTGAACTGGCGGCTTTCCATCACGCCCTTCCACTTCCTGCGCGCGCCCAGGAGATGGCCGTGAACCACGCGAAGGCGGATGTTCTGAACTGTCGTGTCGTAGGGCTCTTGAAGCAGGGTGGCACCGAGCACGTGCTCATAGAATGGGCAGGCCCAGAGATCGTGATTGCCGGGCAAGATCGCCAGTGACCCGCCCCGGGCCCGAAATTCGAGCAGCGCGGCAATGCCATCGCTCTGCGTGAACTCGCATTCCCGCTGGCGGGAAACCATCCAGAAATCGCAGAGGTCGCCGGCGATCAGCAGCGAGGCATCGTCCTCGAGCTGCCGCACCCACCGTGCGAATCTAAATGCGCGATCGGGTCGGTCCACTCGCAGGTGTATGTCGCTGGCGAGGTAAAAGGGCACGTTCGGAGTGTCCTCGGCTTGGCTTGGCATCGGGTCAAGAGGTTTCTAGCTTCAGCCCGGGCAGTATGGCCATGGCCGGTGATGGCGTGCGGAGGCGGCCCGATTTCCGGGGCCGGGCCGGTCCCACCGGAATGGCCTGGCTCGCATTTCGGTACGCTTCCACAATCAGGTTCGGGTGTGCGGGAGACTGCCGCGCGGCATGAATCAAGATCCGTCGGCCGGTGTCCTGGACGACCTCCCGCGCCTCGTGAATCGCCAGCTCGGGGCGATTGCACTGCTCGCTCAAATGCAAAAGCACCAGGTGGCCGACACGGTCGCGGCTGGAACGTTTGAGGACCGATCGCACCAGCTCGGCCGCCTGGCGATTGGATAGATGTCCCCGATCGCCAAGATTGCGCGCGATCAGGGCCGGCGAACGTCCCGAGGCTTTCTGCATCGTCACATCGTGATTGAATTCGACGCCGAGGATGTCAACGTCGGCGAGGCTGTCGGCCATGCTCTCCGACCAGCTCCCGCTGTCAGCGAGGTATCCCACTCCGATGGCCCGCGTTCTGCGTCGGGCCACCGATTCGATCCGAAAGCCGAAGGTCGGTCCGTCATGGCGTAACGGAATTGGCTCGATCCGAAAGCCGCTGGGAGCCAGGAAGGGCTGGCCGTCATAGTGCCGCACCAGGCCGAGTCGGTGGAGGTCCTGAAACCCTTGGTCGAGTTCCAGAGCGTCGCGGTGGGTCTCGTGACAGTAGAGCAGCACCCCGCGACGGACCATGAGCTGGAGTGTGGCTGAATCGATGTGGTCGCCGTGGGTATGCGTCAGGAGAACCGCGCTGATCCGCGACCAGGCCGATTGCACGCTCGCGAGCCTCTGGTCGAGGGTTCTCGGCCCCAGACCGATATCGATGAGCAGGCCGGTCCCTCCCTCATGACAGATCAACGCGGAATTGCCCCGCGAACCGCTTCCCAGTACGGCGAATTGCAGTGTCATGTCAGGTTCCACCTCGCTCCAGGCGCCCACCTCCTGTTACGATCCCTCCGGGCTTTTGCCAAGTGTAAGCCATCACGAGGGTTTCGATCAAGATGAGCGAACGTTCGGCCACCCTCGGACGGCAAGTCGGCTCGATCCGATCGAGGAAGATTTGCTAACGTGGGCTAGCTGTCGAAGAGTCTTGACGGGTTGCATCAGTGCGGCCTTCCCTGAGGCGGCCCCAGTTTCGAGTGTCGTCATGGCGTTATTGAGCTTGCGCGGTGTCAGTCTGGCTTTCGGCGGTCCACGCCTCCTTGATCGGGTCGATCTCCAGATCGAGCCGGGAGAACGGCTCTGCTTGCTGGGGCGAAACGGCGAGGGAAAGAGCACGCTGCTCCGGCTGCTTCGCGGCGAGATCGAGCCCGACGAGGGAACGATCATCCGTCAGCAGGGGTTGCGGGTCACGCGATTGCCCCAGGACGTGCCCGCCGGGCATGCCGGCGCTGTCGCTGACGAGGTAGCGCAGGGGCTGGACGCGGACGACCATCACGCCGGAGGCGACGATCATCGGGTGCAGACGGTGCTTTCCCGGGTCGGGCTAGACCCGGATGCGCGATTCGAGGAACTCTCCTCGGGAATGAAGCGGCGCGTCTTGCTGGCCCAGGCCATCGTCAATGACCCCGATATCCTGCTTCTGGATGAGCCCACCAACCATCTGGACGTCGAGTCGATACGCTGGCTGGAGACGTTCTGCCTGCGATACGCGGGCACCATCGTTTTCGTCACGCATGACCGAGTCTTCCTGGAACGGCTGGCGACCCGGATCGTCGAGCTCGACCGCGGCCGCCTGTCGGACTGGGCCTGCGATTATCCCACCTTCCTCAAGAGGCGGGACGAGCTGCTCGCCGCCGAAGCTCGCCAGTGGGAACTTTTTGACAAGAAGCTGGCCCAGGAGGAAACCTGGATTCGCAAGGGCGTCGAGGCCCGACGGACGCGCAATGAAGGACGCGTCCGCGCGCTCAAGGCAATGCGCGAGAGCCACCAGCAAAGGCGGCAGCGGCAGGGGACCGCGCACCTGCAAGCCCAGGAGGCCGAGCGCTCCGGCACGCTGGTCATCGAGGCCGAGGGCGTTGGTTTCGGTTATGGTGATCGTCCCGTCATCCGCGACCTGACGACAACAATCCTGCGCGGCGACAAGGTCGGTTTGATCGGTCCCAACGGATCGGGCAAGACCACCATGCTGCGGCTCTTGCTCGGCCAGCTTTCTCCCCGGGAAGGAACGATTCGCCACGGAACCAATCTCGAAGTCTCTTACTTCGAGCAGATGAAAGCCGCCCTCGATGAAGAAAAGACTGTTCAACAGAATGTCAGCGCGTACGACACTATCTCGATCAACGGCCGCGACCGACATATTGTGGGCTATCTTCAGGATTTTCTGTTCCCGCCCGAACGTTCGCGGAGCCTGGTGAAATACCTTTCCGGCGGCGAGCGCAGCCGCCTGCTTCTGGCCAAGCTGTTCACCCGGCCGTCCAATGTGCTCGTGCTCGACGAACCGACCAACGACCTGGATATCGAAACTCTGGAACTGCTCGAGTCCCTTCTTGTGGACTATCAAGGGACCGTGCTGCTGGTCAGCCACGACCGCGCGTTTCTCAACGATGTGGTCACCAGCACGCTGGTCATCGAGGAGGACGGCCAGGTCAAGGAGTATGAAGGCGGATTCGACGATTACCTTCGCCAGCGGCCGCAGGAGCCATCCGCTCAACCGAGCCCGGGCTCCGAGCCCGTCAAGAAGAAACCGACGCAACAGTCCCGCGACCAGTCCCGCAAACTGAGCTTCAAGGAACGCAAGGAGCTGGAAACCCTGCCGGCCAGTATCGAGTCGCTCGAGAGATCGCTCGAGGAGCTACACGCTGCCATGGCGGACCCGTCATTCTACCGCAACCATCGGGATGAGATCGCCGCCGCGAAAAAGCGGCTCGACGACCTGGAACGCGACCTGGCAACGGCCTACGCTCGCTGGCATGAGCTCGAGGCGCTCGCGGGCTGAGCTCGAGGTCGTCGAAGATCGCATAACAAGCGTGGGAGATACTTATCTGGAATCGGTAAGTTTATTTAGGCTTTAGAAGGCTTCATATGACTGTCTCATGGCACCTCATATCCTTCATGGTTATGCAAAGTCGATCACCCGGCCGAACACGCTCATCGGAATGTGTAATTCCCAGAATGATCCGA
This sequence comes from uncultured Planctomycetaceae bacterium, assembly GCA_963797295.1. Classification (GTDB taxonomy): domain Bacteria; phylum Planctomycetota; class Planctomycetia; order Isosphaerales; family Isosphaeraceae; genus Aquisphaera. Next base: position 246,800 of record CAWCPP010000037.1, on the reverse strand, counting down.
GTTCAAGCAAGGTTAAGCCGAATCCTCGTGCATCGAGCTTTTCGAGGTGAAATACGTCACGACAAGCCATCACCAGACGGCTTTTCTAAAAAAATTGTTGCCCTTGCAGCATCGGTCAGTATAATAAGACTTGAATTGGCTTCTGTGCGAAGTTGCATGAGTCTTAGAAAACATCTCGGTCGGCTCTGCTTGGAGGATCAGAGCGTGAAAGTCTGCCATGGGAAACCGGTCATGGGACGCTCGGCCCATGGTCGTGCTATGGTGTCTTCGCGGCAACGCTGCTGCAATTGACGCTGATGTCAGGTTAAGTCGATGCGGTGTGTGTCGCTTGCACTCACCAAGGACCCGGCCAATCCCACGTGCGTATTGTGCCTTGAATTCGAGCGATCTGAGTGTTCTTGACGCGTAACCAACCTCGCTTTAGGTACGCGAGCCGCCTACTGGCAACTTGCGCCGAATGCAAGTCATGGTTTATGACAGGCTGCAACTGAACCGCCACGTCATGCCGACACTAGAGCTAGCATACGAGCTATCTCTGGGACGGGGTCTGGGTGGTTTCATGGACGATTCCGGTACTGACGCCCGCGGTAAGTCAGTCAGTGGCATTGTCGCCCGCCATGATTGATAGGAGCGTATCGAAAGATGTACTCGAACGAACTCTACAACCACGGAGACCCCAGTCCCGCGGCACCGGCGTCTTTCGACAAGCCGGTTCAGCGCGGACTTTCTCGCGATCAAGAGCTTCAGATAGCAGCATTGATCGCCCATGGAGACCAGGCGGCTCGAAACCGGATGGTCACGGCCAATCTAGGTCTGGTTGTGACCATTGCCCGAAGATTTCAAGGCCGTGGTCTGGCACTCGAAGACTTGGTCGGCGAGGGAAACCTGGGTCTGATCCGGGCGACCGAATGCTTCGATCCCAAGTTCGGGACCAGATTCAAAACCTATGCCAGCTACTGGATCGAAGAAGCAATCCGGGATGCTCTCATCAACCGAACAGCCATGATCCGTCTGCCGGCGTACATCATCGGCCTGTTGACGAAGTGGGATCGTACCAGCCGTTTGTTACATCAAAAACGGGAGTTTCCTCCGACATTCGATGAGGTTGCTTCCCATCTGGGTCTCACCGAGCGTGAAAAGAAGCTGGTTCAGACAGCCCAGTGCTCCTTGAAACGCAAGTCGGCGAAGAGGATGGAGGGACTTGACGACAACTCGACCCTGTGTGAACCGGTCGACACCGGTCCGGGACCCGATGACCGGATTCGGAGCCTCGAAGAAAGAGAAAAACTGGAATCGGGAATGCGCTGCTTGGATGAGCGCGAGCAAAGAATCCTCGAGTCCCGGTTTGGCTTTGGCGGCGAGATGCCTTCAACTCTCAGGGAAGTCGGCGAACACATGGGACTTACACGGGAGTGGGTCAGCAAGATTGAAAAGCGCGCCATCAAGAAGCTCGGCTCACTGCTCAATGCGAGCGAGAGTTCCCTGTTACAGTCCAAGGCGTTGGCCTGAGTTTCCTCTTGCGCGTCGACCGCGGACACGCTGACGAGCATAACATCGATCGATGATCACGGTGCTTGCAAGTTCGCTCAGTTGCCGGCAGGGTGCCCGCCCGACGGTTCGATGCGAAAAGCGCCGGAAAGGTGCCCGGGGGCTCCCTCCGGCGTCCGGAGACTGTCGATGACAACTTCGGCGAAATACTCGTTCGAAGGACTCAGCTTGAAGAGATCGCGCAGGTCCAGGTTGAGAACGCGTGCGGTCTCGGCAGGCTCGAGAACCTTGTTTTCATCGGACGGATAATGTTCGGGTTGGCGGCGAGGGGCTATTTCCAGCCACGACGGCATCGTATTCGTTCCTCGCTTGACCGCGGACGGAGGATGATCTTCCCCGGACCTCCGGAAGACCCGAATGGTGACACCGTTGCGAACCGCGGGCCGAGGCCCGGGCCGGTTCCATTCCATGGGTGCACTGGCAGCGATGCCTCGGCGGTTGCGGATCGTGACGACGATGGGTAGCGGATCACTTGGGGAAACCATGCCGGTGCCAATGTACTGGCCATCGTCGCGAACCCCGGGAGGAACAAGCCGGCCGTCGAGGTCACGCGAAAGAGTGAACCAGCCGGTGTTCGGGGGCATGGGGAAGTCGATTTCCTCGGCCGGAACCCGGGTCATGTCGTGGCGTCCCACGAAGCCGTAATAGCGGTGCGACGAACCTGCATCACGCACCTCCTCGGCTTGCCAGACGCGGCCCTCCTTGAGAAACTCAATCTGGGCCAAGGGCTTGACATTCGACAGATCGAAAGGCGCCAGGCCCGGGTCATCTGGGCGGATCTCGAGCGCCGTCCATCGCGCCCGGGTCGGCCATGCCGGCAAGCGAACCGTTCGAACCTCCAGGGCGGGAGCCAGGGAGAAGATGGCTCTGCCCGCGGCGACTTCCTGCGTCGTGGCCGGATGGTCGAGTTGCGGGAAGGTCAGTACGGCTCGATCGTGCCTGGCAAAACCATCCGCTTCATTCAGCGTCTGGCTGAGAGCGGAGTGCTGAAGACGTTCGCCGTAAGCCTGGAGCACCCCGATCATCGACACGATCGTGTGCTGGCGCAGCGGATCCGGCCAGTACAGCTCGAATCGAGGCAAGCCGTGGACTTGCTGCAATTTCCAGGCAAAGAGATCGCACCTGCGCAGTTCCATCAAGGTATTCGCAGGTGGACGAAGGGGGTCGGTCTTTGTGACGCGGAGCTTGATCCACCACCCCGCGGACGCCGAGACCTTGACTTCACCCGAAGCGTCGCAGTGAATCGTCCCTTCCTCTTTGTGATCGGACAAGCTCGCAATCACCTGGTTGCGGAATGGGGCCAGTCCGAGCAGTGGGCTGATCACGAGGTCGGAGAGAAAACCGCTCTCGAACCAGCGAGGAGTTGCCGAGTGGAACAGAGGCGTCCATTTTGACGTGACGTCGGCAAAGAGTGCATTCGACGCGGTGATGCACGGTGGTCGATCCGCGAACCACCACAATGGTTCAAAGACCTGGAGATTGAAAAAACCGTGCTCGGGCGGGAAGGTTGAGCTCAGCCACCTGGCATATTCGTTGAGCGCCGTCGGGTCTCCGGCCTTGACTCGCAGCAGGGTCAGCTTGCCGATCTCGCAACTGAAATTGTTGGTATACGGGTTGGATTGCAGGTTTCCGCCGGTGATCGCGACGAGACGGTCCACCCGGGCGGCAAGAACCTGGCGCGAACCGGCCGGATCCCACGCGGCCAGCAACTCCGCCATGCGATTGGCGCGAGCGACCTCGATCGTCAGAGCAGGCGCGGCCTTTGCTGGATCGAGCTCCCGCGCACGTTGAGCCATGAGCTCGGTGACGCTCGGGTGAACACGATCGCGAAGAGGTTCGCCACGCAGTGGGGGAACTTTGCCTGCAATACTCCGCTCGATCATCGTGACACCATTGCGCCCGTGGACATCGCGGGGCTGGGCGAGAACCTCGGCGGCGTCGAGCCACTGGGTGGGCGTCGCTGTGTTGTCGGCGAGGATCGCGAGGTAACGATCCAGCCGCGGGACCCCGCGCGTCCGCTTCCAGTAGGCGCGGATCTCGGCCGCCACTGCGCTCCGCCTGGGCCGATCGATTGAGCCGCTCAGAAACCCAGGAGAGGAGCCAAACTGACGCGTATCGAGAATCTCACAGAGCGCCGTATGGGCTACCTCGTAGACCGGGTGGATATGGATCCAGCGTCGAGAATGAAGCAGATCGTGGTCAACGCTGCGCGTGAGCCGGTTGTCCTCTTCCAGGCATTCGAGAAGAGGTTCCACGGCGTCTTCGCCTTCGTTGACCAGCGCCTGGGATATCGGGTCGGGAAGACGAACGGAGAGCGTCGTGACGAACACTCGCCGGGGCGACGACTCATTGAGCTCGTGGATCAAGCGGGCCAGCCGCGTTGTGCGGTCGGAGGGGCTCGAGGGTTCCCGCTCTCCGGGGCCGGGATCATGGGAACGGTTCGTCTGATCGGCCAGGAATTCGGGCAACTGATCCAGGAACTGGAGATAGGATTGGTTGCCCGACAGGGGGTTCCTGGGGCGCGGCAGATGGTAAGCCGCGGCCTGAGCCTCGATCAACGGCTGGATCCGCGCCAGTTCCCGCAACGAGACCAGGGCCAGACTGTCATCGCGCAGAGAGTGAGCCGTCGCGGCTCGCTCATAGAGCGCCCAGGCCCAGGCCGAGGCCAGACCAAGGTACCAGGCGTGATCGACCATGATATTCTTTTCTTGTTCATTAGATCCGTGCCGCGTGCCGGCCCGCCAGAGGGCTTCGGCAAGATCGGCGCGACCGAGCCGCAGGAGGAGCATGACCTTGGCGGGGGTCAGGCTATGCTGGGATGCCGTGGAGAGATTTGTGGCGGGGTCGGCATCAAGCGGAGTCCAGACGGATTGCGATCGGGTTGGAGAACCCGACGGGTTCGCTGCTCCATGCTTGGAATGAGATTTGAGAATCGCCTGGACGTCGACGTCCAGATCAACTGGAGGGCCGATCTTCTTGACCGGGTACAGCAGACCGTTCCACGCGACGGCCAAGCGCGGGGCGTCAGTCATTTCGGAAGGGACAACCCATGCGTGTGTCGCGGGCAGAGGACTGGATGTCGATAAGGCGTTTCCCGCGGGCCTCGCCGCCACGGCCAGTTCGACTTCTCGGTACTCGCAGTTGCGGGGATCGCCAAACCCCTGCGCGAAGAGCGTGTCGGCGACATCGACGATAGCCGGAGGAAGCTGGGTTTTGGGTGGCAGCCAATCGCCGCGCGGTCGCGGCTCCGCGCTTGCACCAAGAGGTGCTTGAGCCGGCTCGGCAGGCACTGAATCGAGATTGGAGAACGAGCCCCGCCAGGCAGGAATGATCAACAGCGCCAGCGCCAGCGCCACCACGATCAGAACCGCGCGGATCCGCCTCATGATGAAACCTCTTTACATGATCGGCAACGGCCGCAGACTATTCGTTCGACTGGCCTTGAAGCTGCCCCGAATTGAGCATTTCCAGAAAATACCAGACCGCCTGTTGACACGACAAGGCAAGTCGTCTTTAATGTATCGAAAGACGCCGTGTCTATGATGGGAGTCGACTGGAATGGCACAATCGGGCCCCGATGTGACCGATGCGGAACTGGCGGTGCTGGAATCTCTTTGGGAACTGGGTCCTAGCAGCGTTCGACAACTGGTCGAACGGCTTTATCCGGACGGTGGGCCTTCTTCTCCGGCGACCGTACAGAAGCTGCTCGAACGGCTTGAGGGCAAGTCATTCGTGAGTCGGGAACGCTCCGCGGGAGTTCATCGGTTCGCCGCCACTGTCAACAGGGGCGCTTTGATCAGTACACGGCTGCGCGGCCTTGTAGAAAGACTTTGCGGTGGCTCGCTGTCATCGCTGTTCACGCACCTGGTGCAGACAGAGAGCTTGAGCCAGCACGAGAGACAGGCGCTGCGTGATCTCGTTGAGCAGTGGGACAAGGGCGAGCACAAGACGCCGCGAACTCGCGGCAAGGGATGACACGTCCGCCGAATTCGCGTGATCTCGTTGAATCGCGCGTGATGGGTATCACCGAACCCCGCGGAAAAGATAAGAGATAGGTGGCTTCCGAAGCGACAGGTTTCCGACTTCGCCAGTGCAAGGAGTCTTCGGTGGAGACTGTTCTTCAGGTCTGCCTCAGCAACACGATCGGGGCATTGGTGGTGGCGGTAGTGGCGACTTTTGCAGGCCATCTTGGCCGCCGTCCGGCGCTGGCCCATTTTCTCTGGGTTCTGGTTTTGATCAAGCTGCTGACGCCGCCAATCTTTCAGATTTCGCTCGGGACGGCGGCGCATCAAACGAGCCGTTCCTCAGGCGGTTCGTCCCTCGTGCCGGAGTCGGCAGGGCAGCCTCCGCAGGTCGCGCAATACAGATCGAAGGCAACCGCGAGTTTTCCCGTGGACCAGGCCCGATCCACCGTTCCTTACGCCGAAGCGGCAAGAACGGTTGTGCGGCCATGGAATCTGCTGCGAACGATCGCGAGCCACGCGCCTTTCACCAGTTATTCGCTGGCTCTGGGCACGTGGCTCGCTGTGGCCGGTGGCTGGTGGCTCTGGGCAACCGGGCGCGTTTTGGAGTTTCGCCGGCTCTTGCGCTGGGCCAGCCTGGCTCCCGCTGATGTTCAAGACCGCGCGACCGAAGTGGCCCGCCAGCTCGGCATGCGGCATGCGCCGGGCGTTTGGTTCTTGCCCGCACCGATCTCGCCGATGCTCTGGACTCTGACGCTTTGTCCCCGGCTCATCTTTCCCGATGCGCTCTGGGGCCGGCTCGATCCCGAACAACGTGACGCGCTGCTGGCCCACGAGCTGGCGCACTTGAAGCGGCGAGATCACTGGGTACGGCTTCTCGAAATCGTCGTGACGGGGCTTTACTGGTGGAATCCACTGGTCTGGTGGGCGCGTCGTGCGGTGCGTGAGGCCGAGGAACGCTGCTGCGATGCCTGGGTTGTCCGGGCATTTCCGGACCGTACTTTCAAGTATGCCTCGGCGATCATCGAGACGCTCGACTGTCTGGCCGATGCTGCGCCGGTGGCGCCGATCGGAGCTACCGGTCTGGGATCGGCAAGCCAGCTCAGAAAGCGGCTGACCGAGATCCTCGGCGGACCGCCGCCGAGGCATTTGTCCAGAACTGCGACGATGCCGTTGCTTGGAGCCTCCGTTGCCGCCCTGGCCATGAGTCCGACCTACGTGACTCTTCCCACTTACAAGGCCATGGACCTCGGAACTCTGGGAGGAAAAGCGGTTACCGGCTTTCGCCTCAACGACCTTGGTCAGGTCGCGGGCTGGTCGGAGGTCATCGATCCGCGCGATCCCACGGGACGTCGAATTGTTACTCACCCGTTCCGGACGGCACCAGGTCGGCCGATCAACCCGACGACCGATGACCTGGCGACGTTGATCGGAGCGAATCTACCAGAGACGCTGCTGCGTTATGGCGCGTATGACATCAATAATCACGGTCAGGTGATCGTCTGGGCGCATGGCCAACTCGCATTTCCCCCCCAGGAGATTCCCACGTTGGATCGCGGCTTCCTGGTGGATGGCGACCGCGTCGTCGAGATTGGCCCCGGACTTGCCCCGGAGTTGACCGCGCTCAACGGCTCTGGTCAGGTGGCCGGGAATCTCCGCAAACTGCGAGGCATTGCGGTTCGTCCGGGGCAATCCTCGCTTCATCTTCGCAACGAGGACACCGATTGGATCGCCTTCCGAACCAGTGCCGACAGTCCGATGGTGCCGGCGCACGACTCCCTTGGCGAGGCATGGGGACGCACGCCAGCCGGCCTTTTCTTCACGACGGCCAGCGACATCAATGCGCTGGGACAGGTGGTCGGGGAGGCAGTTACGGGCAGCGGCTCATCAAGTCACGCGTTCCGAACCGGGCCAGGACAGCCGATCAACCCGGCAACCGATGATCTCGGGACGCTAGCGGATCATGGTACTGGCTCGCAGGTTCGCGGCATGAGCCGGGCGCGGGCGATCAACGATCTGGGTCAGGTTACCGGCCTGGCCAGCAATGGGGTTGGAAACAGCCATCACGCGTTCCGCACCGGCCCCGACCAGCCCATCGATCCGGCCACCGACGACCTCGGAACCCTGGGAGGGCAGAACAGCGAAGCCTGGGGTTTGAACAACAGGGGCGACGTGGTGGGCGAATCGGACATTGCACCCGAAACCCAACGTGCGCCGAGCCATGCGTTTCTGTGTTCTGGCGGCCGAATGATCGACCTGAATTCGTGTGTCGACCTGGAGTCAGGCTGGGTGCTCGTGCGCGCCTTTGACATCAACGACCACGGTCAGATTGTCGCTGTGGCCCGGATTGACCAGGCGAATCTGAGTGCTGCAGCACAGCGCGCTTTCCTGCTGACTTGCGCCAGCACCCGCTCCGCTGGCGATGCTCGTGATAGGCTGCGCGATCACTGCAATGGGCATGGCGATGAGGCGGTTGCATAGAAACTCGCTCAACGGCTAGCCGGGCGGCTGCTCGCCTCGAACACGACACCGTAGCGCGGAACCGGAAAGGAGGTGCTTGAGGTGATTTCACCAGTTCGGGACTTGCCATGAGGATCTTCGCCGAGGACTGGTGAGCGTTCCACATCGGCCGTGCCTGGCTGGATGCCGGGCGGCCGCTGATCGACTGGCTCTTGCAAGTTCGTCGAAAGCTGCGAGCCAAGCATGAAGTCGCGCAAGCGACTCCGTTCATCGTCCGCGCCGGCTTCAGAGAGTCGTCATCGCGGATAGGTTCGGGGTGCGCGCCGCGGCGATCTGCTGGTGAGTGTTTGCGAATTCATGATGTTCAACAAGGAGTTATTTTATGTTGCCTGATACGATTATTTCAGTCTTTCATCAACGCACACGGCGGGGTCGTACTCGAAACGGGGCTGAGTGCCGCCGGACGGTTTTTCGATTCTCGCCGCGGGTTGTTGCACTGGAACAGCGCCTTGCTCAGCACGCTTACCGTGACGAGCGATGGCGATAGCGGAAAGGGAACGCTCCGGGCAGAGATCGCCGCCGCGAGTTCAGGAGACACGATCCACTTCGCCCCCAGCGCCTACGGAACGATCTCGTTGACAAGCGGACCGCTGGTCGTACCCGACATCAACTTGAGCATCCAGGGACCGGGGGCAAACAAACTCACGATCAGCGGTAACGGCACCTATACGGTGCTCGAGCTGGGCATCGTTCCGTTCGGCCCGGATACCCCAAGTACCATGACGATCTCGGGCCTGACGATCGCCAACGGCAATGCCAGCACCAACGCCAGTGGCGGCAATGGGGGAGGAATTGCCGAGGCGGTCAATCTGACGGTCAACAACAGTGTTTTCAAGAATGACATCGCGCCCACCGGATCGGGAGGGGCCATCTCTGATTCTTCCGCCTTTCAAAGTAGTCTCGGTCTCACTCTCAACAATGACCTTCTCGAGGACAACACATCGGGTTCCGCGTCGATCGGCTTCTTCCGGGGGCAGGGGGGCGCCATCGATGCAGAAAACGGATCGAACGTGATCGTGAACGCGAGCACTTTTATTGACAATCAATCCATCGCCCCTATCGCGGAAGGAGGCGCGATCAGCCTCACCACCAATCCCTACCAGTTCCCGAATGTCTACGGAAGCTTGTCGGTCACCGGCAGCACATTCCGGGGGAACACGGCCAGCTCCAGCTCCGCATACGGATGTTGCGCGGGCTGGGCCGCGGCCGGCGGTGCGATCTGGACAGATCCGCAAGTCGCGCTCACGGTCGGCTCGAGCCGGTTCATCGACAACGAGGCCGAGCTGGCGGTGTTGACGGGCAATCCGGGAGTGGTCTCGGGCGGCGCGATCGCCGTCAACCCCGGCACCTACGCCTTTCCCACGCCCCCTCCCAGTGCCACGACGATCACGAACAGCGTGTTCTCCGGCAACATGGCAGTCGGTACAGGCACATCGGGCACGCAGGCTCAGGGCGGCGCGATCAATGCTGGCGGACTTGGTGGCGGACCCGGCGGAGGAACCATCACCATCATCGGCAGCACGTTTATCGCGAACCAGGCCAAGGGTGACAGCAGCACCATCAATGTCTCGGATGAAACAGGTGGACTTGCCCAGGGCGGCGCGATCAACACGTACCTCGACGCACTGGCGCTCACGTCCGACAACTTCACCGGCAATCAGGCTTTGGGGGGCTCCGGACTGAGTGTCGATTATGCCTCTGGAGGGGCAATCAACAGCCAGCTCTATACCTACGACAACCCGTACTCCACGCTCACGACGATGATTTCCAGCAGCACTTTCACCTGGAACCAGGCCATCGGCGGCGCCGGTGTTACGGAGTATTCCCCCTCCGCAGGCGGGGGCGCGCTCACCTTGACCGATACCCCCGCGTCGATAAGCGGCAGTTCTTTCCTCGGCAATCAAGCACTTGCCAGCCAAGCCACGGGCGCATCGCCATTCCTTTACTACGGGCCCTTGAGCACCGGCGGTGCGATCGACGCGACCGGCTCGGCCCTTTCCATCCAGGGCGGGGTGGTCTCGGGTAATGAGGCGCGAGGCGGCTACGGCGGGGACGCTCCCGGGCAAACCGGGGGGGCAGGCGGTTACGCGTGGGGCGGCGGCGTTTTCGTCGACGAGTATAGCCCGCTGACGATGAGCGGGACCGCGGTCACCGGCAATAGCGCTCTCGGCGGCGCTGGCGGAACGGGGTTCGCCGGCGGCGCCGGTGGCTATGGCCAGGGTGGCGGTGTCTACATCTACTATGGTGATTCCGCAAGCATCAGTAACTCGACGATCACCGGCAATACGGCTGTTGCGGCTGCGGGTGGACAGGGCACGGTTCCCGGGGCCGCCGGCGATGCTCAGGGCGGAGGTCTCTTTGAATATGCCGCGATACTCAATATCAGCGGCGGGTCGATCATCGGTAACTCGGCGGTCGGTGGGGAAGGCGGGGGCTCTGCGCAGGGCGGTGGCGTCTACAACTCCGGATACGGTGCGGACGCTACTCTCACTGGCGTGTCGGTGAGCCTGAACTCCGCGATCGGCGGTCAGGGTAACAGTCGGATACCCGGTGGCGACGGGCAGGGCGGCGGCCTCTTTGCCGACGATTACACGACGCTGAACGTCACCGGCGGATTGATCATGGGCAATAGCGCCGTCGGCGGTTCCTTCGGCGGCAATGGCCAGGGTGGCGGCGTCTATACCGCTGGAACTGCAAACTTTTCCGATGTTCTGATCGCCCTGAATTTCGCCCTCGGCGGAAGCGGCGGCGGACAGGGAGTCGGCGGCGGCTTGTATATCGCGGCCGGCACCGTCACGCTTGCCAGCAAGACCAAGGTCGTCGGCAATCTTGCCAGCACGTCCAACGACAATATCTACGGGCCTTATACCACGAGTTGAGGGCCGCTCCTGACGGCATCCGCCCCCTGTCAGCCGGGATCCATTCCGTGAAGGATCAGGTCCCGATCTGGCAGGGGGAACGGAACAACCGCCAAGATGATCCAGCGATGGAGCGAACAAATGTCGAGACATTTTCGACGTTCTGACGGACCGGTTCTCTCTGCTGCTGCAGTGAACGATCGATTTTGCTATAATCGGTCAGTTTGATTCGGAATTGCGTCCCGGACGCGTCCTCTCGATGGAGAGAATGACCATGTCGCCGTCAGATCCTGTGAGCCGTCGTGGTTTCTTGAACCAATCTCTGGCCGTGGCCGGCACCGCCGGAGTCCTGGCTGGCTCTCTGGCGGCTGCCCCACCGCAGGAGGGGGCGGCCGTGAAACCATCCGCGAGTTCCACCCCGGCCAAGTCTGGGTCGCTTCCTTGCGGAACGCTGGGGCGGACGAAGATCAGCAGGCTTCTCCTGGGAGGCAACCTCATCGGCGGGTACATGCACTGCCGCGACCTCAAGTATGTCAACAGCCTTTTCCGGGCCTACGCGACCGATGCGAAGATCCTCGAGACGCTGGCAATCGCCGAGCAGCACGGCATCAACACTGTCTTCGAGACCGGCGGCGACTTCGTTCAACGGTACAACCGCGACCACGGCGGGCACTTGCAGTTCATTCCCCACATCGAGATCAAAACGAGCTGGAGCCCGCGCGAACAGGCCGACCACATCAAGCAACAGGTCGACACAGGCGCCATCGCGCTCTACGTCTGGGGCGTCTCGTCTGACCCCTTGATTCGCGACGGCCAGGTCGACGTTCTGGCGCGTGCCGTCGAGATGGCCAAGAAGCATGATTTGCCCGTAGGCGTGGGGTGCCATTCGCTCCAGGTTCCAATGCAGTGCGAGAAGCATGGCGTGCCCTGCGATTTCTATGTCAAGACGCTGCATAGCGACGACTACTTCTCGGCCACCCCCAAAGAGCTGCGCAAGGAGTTCATCTGGCTCGATGGCGGCAAGGGCTGGGACGATAATATGTGGTGCATCAACCCCGAGGAAACCGTCGCATTCATGCAGACCGTCACCAAGCCCTGGATCGCCTTCAAGGTGCTGGCGGCGGGGGCGATTCCTCCTGCCCAGGCATTCCCTTACGCCTTCAAGAACGGAGCCGACTTTATCGCCGTTGGCATGTTCGACTTCCAGGTCAAGGCCGACGCCGAACTCGCCGAGCGGGCAATCCGTCATCACCAGAAACGCGAGCGGCCTTGGCGAGCCTGAGTTGCTGGCGACCATCGCGTTGAGTGTCCAGTCTCAGGCTGGCTCGAGTGCGATCGGGTACTCGCTGCCCGGGTCGACCACCCGGAAGGTTCTCCGGCCTTCGAGGATCTCGAGCAGGAGTTTGCCGCAAATCTGGCCTCTCCAGCCTTGAAGTAATGCCGGGTGATCCTGGTCGGGCCGGCCTTCCAGATGCCAGCGGATCAGGTGCTTGAGGTCCGCCACATTACCGACGAGTGATCCGGAGACCTTGTGTTCGACGCAGAGTTGGGCGAGCGCCGCGGAGAGCAGGTTGGCGACCGTTGCGGCACCGGGACTGTCGTCGGGTCGCAGAGAAAGCTCGGGATAGCGATCCTCGGGCACGGCGCGCGCCTCCTCGAGCACCGCGAGAACCGCCGGGGCCTTGCTGAGCAAGGCGGGACGATTGAAGTCGCGGAGGGCTTCAAGATCGCGACGGCTGGTAGGCTGCCGCTTGGCGATGGCGACAAGCAGATCGTCGCGCATGATCTGTCGCAACGGACGATTTTGTCTTCGAGCCTCGTCTTCGCGCCACAGGGCCAGTCGCCGCGTTGCCTCGAGTCCACGCCGGCTAAGCTGGTGCAGGCCCGGCAGCCGGCGCCACCGCTCTTGATCGGCGCGGTCAAGCGTGGTCGCGAGGAAATCTTGGAATTCCTCCTCGGCCCACTCGGATCGTCCCATCTGTCTGAGCTCGGCCTGGAGCCGATCGGCAATCTCGAGCAGGTGCCGCACATCGTCGAGTGCATACCGCAACTGGGCCGTGGTCAGCGGCCTTCGCCGCCAGTCGGTCCGCGTCTCGGTGCTCGAAAGGGAGAGGTGCAAGACCTGAGAAACCAGGTTGACGAGTGAAAGGGGATAGCTATAGCCCACGAGCCCCGCGGCAATCTGGATGTCAAACACCCGCAGGGGCAGCGAACCGGTGTGCAGCAGGCAAATCCTCATGTCCTCGCCCGCCGCGTGCATGACCACCTCGAGGTTCGGGTCGAGCACCAGATCCCAGAAGGGGCTCAGGTCGCGTACAGCCTGAGGATCGATGGCCGCCAGTCGATCGGCCGTCGCCACCTGGATCAAGCAGAGTACCGGCTCGAAAGTGTCTTCAGACACGAACTCGGTATCAAATCCGAAGCGGCCGGCGGCGCGGATATGATCGGCAAGTTCCCGAACCTGGGCGGGGGTGGAGATCAGGGCCTCATCGTGCGCTGGGGGCATGGCTCATTCCAGAGATGTCGGCCGGGCAGTTTGCTCCCTCCCGGCAGGGGCCGATTCGGCGTGAGCTGGTCAAGTTTGGGCGCCCGCTCGATCGGCCAGACGATGCGAATGCAGATGCTCCAAAAAACGGATAATCGCAGTGTTGGTCGGGGTCGGGTTTTCGTAAGGAGCCAGATGGCCGGCACCGGGGATGATTTCCAGCCGCGCATTGGCGATCGATTTGGCGATCTCGCGAGCCTCGGCCGGCGGCGAGATCACGTCGTCCTCGCCTACGAGCACCAGAGTGGGCACCTTGATCAGCTTCAGGTCGCCTCGCCGATCGGGCCGGATCGCCATGCCCCGGAGCGCACCGGCGATGCCTTTTGGAGAGGTCCCTTCCATGATCGCCAGCATCGCCTCAACCCGTTGCGGCTGCTTCTCACGGGTCAACTTGGAGAAGAGACGGGGAACCATCGTCTCGATCATTCGCCGCGCGCTTGACTCGCGCAGCACGTCGCGTGCGGTATCCTCGCGTCCTTGCGCTGCCTCGGGAGTGTCGGCCGCTGCTCGCGTGTCGCTCAAGATTAAACCGCGCACCCGATCGGGATAGCGGAGCACCAGCGACAATGCCACGTAGCCCCCCATGGACAGTCCGCCTAGCAGAACCGGCTGCTTGATTTCCAGCCCATCCAGGAGTTCGACAACGTCGTCGGCCATCTCGTCCATCGTGTAGGCGCCGTCGGGTGAATCGGACTGGCCGTGCCCCCGGAGATCGGGTGTGATCACACGGCACAGGCCGCCCAGCGACTCAACCTGCCCCACCCACATCTCTCGGCTCAGCGGAAAGCCATGCAATAGAACAAGAATTGGCGCGCTGCGCGTGTCGGAAAAGGCCAACTTCATCGGTTTTGCCTCGTTCGATGAATCTGCCCAGACAGGAACACTTTCACTTTATGCGATCAAGACCCGATATGCGAGACAACCTTGCCCGCGAACACCCTTCCCAGGAGATTCCGCGATGGCACTGCCGCATCGAGTGCATTTCTTGAGTGTCGTCTTTGACGCTCCCTACGTTACCATGGCAGTGTTTGTTCGCAAATTCAAATCGAACCACATTTGGAATAACTGGCGGCCACCGTGTCCCGTGCGCTAAAATGGCGATGGATACTCCGAGCTCAGACCTTCGACGATGCCCCCTGACCGACAGGATGACCACCGATGCCGACCGCCAATGAACTTTACGACCAAGCCGTTGATCTACGCGACCAGGGCGACAAAGCAGGCGCAGTTTCGAAGCTCGAGGAAGCAGTCAAGCTCGAAGGCGGCTTTGCGATTGGCCACGGCATGCTGGCCAAGCTATACGCCGACCTGGCCGAGACTGAGAAAGCCATCTCGCACGCCCAGAAGGTCGTCGAGATCGAGCCGGATGACGCCTTCAGCTACACGGCCCTTTCCGTGATCTACCAGCGGTGCGGACGCATCCCCGAAGCCGAGCACGCCAAGGCCATGGCCTACCAGAAGCAGATGGGCTTTGAATGATTCGAATCGCCGCCAGGTCAGAACCATTGTTGATTAAACGTATGAGTCGCCTCTGTATTGATTGCGAGAGCACGATCTTATGCCAGGAACCTACGCATTTGTTTTTCTGCTTGCATTTCAGCAGGCTGCCTCGGTAGTTCAGCCTCCGCCCAAGGTCGAACAGATCGCCGCGGCAGATGACTGGTATGCGTCTCATCACAACGCGTTGCTCGCGCTCTACACGCATTTCCACCAGCATCCCGAGCTGTCGTACCAGGAAGAGGAGACCGCCGCGCGGCTGGCAGCCGAGCTCGAGACTGCCGGGGCGAAGGTCACCACCGGTGTCGGCAAGCGCGGCGTCGTGGGCTTGATCGCTAACGGACCAGGTCCGGTAGTGCTGGTGCGGACCGACATGGACGCCCTTCCGGTCGTTGAGCAGACCGGGCTTCCCTACGCCAGCAAGGTCAAGGCACGTGACCCGCAAGGACGAGAGGTCAGCGTGATGCACGCCTGCGGCCACGACTTGCACATGACCTGCTTTGTCGGCACCGCGCAATGGCTTGCCGAGCACAAGAACTGCTGGAGCGGAACGGTCGTGATGATCGGTCAGCCGGCCGAGGAGGCTATTGGCGGAGCTCATCAGATGCTTGCCGATGGCCTCTACAGGCGTTTTCCCAAGCCCAACTTCGCTCTGGCATTGCACTGCCACTCGAGCGAGCCCGCCGGCACCGTCATGTATCGGCCGGGCCCGCTGCTGGCCAGCTCGACCTCGCTCTCCGTGATCATTCGCGGGAAAGGCGGCCACGGCGCATGGCCCAACCGCACGGTCGATCCGATCGTCCTGGCCGCCCTTGCCGTGCTCGATTTCCAGACGATCGTCAGCCGCGAGATCGAGCCGATCCAGCCGGCCGTGGTGACGGTGGGCTCGATTCACGGAGGAACCAAGCACAACATCATCTCCGATGAGGTCAAGCTTCAGCTCACCTTGAGGGCATTCTCCGAGCCGGTGCGGTTGCAACTGGTCGAAGGCGTCGAGCGCAGGGCCAGGGCTCTCTCCCAGGCGCACAAGGCTCCCGCGCCCACGGTGGAGGTTGAGGAGTACACTCCCGCCACCATCAACGATCCCGCGCTCGTCGCACGCGTCGTGCCGTTTCTCACAAAGGCTCTGGGCAGCCAGAACGTTAAACTGACCGAGCCCGTCATGGGCGCTGAGGACTTCGCCCTCTACGCCGAGGGGAATGTGCCGATCATGATGTTCTGGCTGGGCACCATGGCTCCCGAGCGGATCGCCGCGGCCAAGGCCAGGGGAATCGACCTGCCGTCGCTGCACTCGGGCCTCTTCTACCCCGAGACGACGCCCACCATCGCCACCGGCATCAAGGCCATGACCGCGGCCGTCGTCGGCTTGCTGCCGCCGCCGAAGCCGTGATGGAGGCGAGTCCAGGACTTGTCGCACGCTGTTCAAGGCCGTTGACTCTCCGCGCCGGTCATGGTCTTTTCGTAGGCGGCGAAACCACGCTGAACAGACTCGCCTGCCATCGTCAACGCGCGACGGAACTCGGCGGCCCTGAGATCTCGCCCGTCGCTCCGGCAAAGGCCAGCCGCCTGGGCCGCCACAGCCTCGTCATAGCCGGAGAGTGCCGGCAGAAGCTGCGCGGGGGCCGTCCCCGTCTTTTGAGTGACGCGTTGCGCGTACTCGATGGGGCAAGAGTAACGACCATCGCCATCACCATCGACCCGGACCGGATTGGTCACGGAAAACACGCGGGGTTCCCACGACTTCGAGGTCGGCTGGTAGGGCTTTGGAATGGCCCAGTACGGGGCAGTGACCCCCGGTCCCGAGGCGATGGAGACCAGGGCGACATCGTGCGCCGGACGCGGGAGGTCCCAGGTCACGGCGGCTTTTTCAACCGATCTTGTCGTGTCCTCGACGGCTTGCTGGCGAATCTTGACTCCGTTGGCGAACAGGTCCACACGATCGGCCTGGATCCAGGATGGTCCGACCACCGAGACCGTGACCCGCACAGACTTGCCCAGCCCGACGGCAAGGTCGCCCTCGTGGAACCGGTCAGCCACCGTGATCCGCGCGAGTAGACCCAGGCCGACCACTGCGCGACCCAGACGCAAGCTCCGGCACGCTCCCGCGATGTCGATGGTTCCCGGATCGTCGTCGGGACAGGCGATGTAGGTCCGTGCCTGGCCCACGATGTAGCGGCTGACGTCGTGGCTGTCGCTGGCCCCCACGGCCGTGAGGCAGTGGCCGTGGTTCCAGAACGCGAACCAGTCCTCGAACACGCGCATCTGGTCAGATTGCATCGCCCCGGAGTTGATCACCTCGATCGCGTTGAATGTGACCTCCCGAGTCCCGAGCAACGCGCCGCTGACGGGGTTGAAGTTTTCAGGACCGAAGGGCCGGAAATCACTGTGCACGTCGCGAGGATGATTGAGGATCGCGATCCGCTCGTCCAGCCCCCCCCGGACCGCCCTCATGAGAGGCCCCCAACCCTTAATCGTGGCATCGGGAACCGGATCACCGACGGTGAATGGGAAGGCATTGAAGTGCCCCTGAGCCGTCGTCACCTCGTCGCCGATCACAGGGGTCATCATCGTGCCAAGCCCGAGCAAACGGGCCGTTTCCTTCAGGTCGGTCAGGTGATTGTGGTCCGTGGCGATTGGCAGCTCGACGCCTTCGCCCGCGAGAGTGATCACACGTTCCTGGGTGGTCGCATCCCCATGCCTGCTGTATGTGAAAGTATGTACGTGCGTATCGCATGCTACGAGGCCCGGAGTCGGGACTTCACGGCGGATAGCCAGGGGCACCGTTGCCCGCGCGCCGGCGGCGACGCTCACGGCTCTTGATGCCATGCCGTACTCGAATCCGCGCGTGGCGAAGACGGTATAGCGGCCCGGTTTGACATTGAGCGAAACACGCCCGTCGGCGGTGTAGGCGACACCGGGCCGCAGCGCGAGCTGTGTCCGGGGAGTTGCGGAAGCGCTGCCAGTACCCCACGCTCGTCGGTCACGGTCACTCTGCATGGAATTTCGTGACGCGTGTCCGAATCAACGACGTGAATCTCGAGAGCCGCGTCATTCCGGAGGTCGTCGATCGGCCGGGGATCGATCTCGATCTCGCCCACGATGATGTCATCCTGACCCGGCGGAGGACCGATCTTGAGGATGTTTTCGCCGTCGCGCAGGGAGTGAGGCGGCAGGGTCAAAACGTGCTCGAGATCAGCCTCCATGAGATAGAGCCGGCCGATCGGGCGGTCGTTGAGTGACACAAACCAGTCCAGCTTGACGTCGCGCTGGCGGAGCAAAAGTCGGGCTTCGCGCAGGTTATCGAAGCCGCGGAACCGCCATTCGAGGCTCTGTCCCTCGGCACGGTTGTGGGCAAACTCCTCCCACTCCGGCTCTCCCGGATTCCCCAGATGGTGCAGCGCCTTGTCCACAACCAGGTTCGCCGGGCGGGCTGCCTGCCCCGTGAACAGCAAGAACACAACTGTGAGGAAACCGAACCTGCGAGTGGTGAGAATGTCCATCTGGGCCTTTGAAGATCGAGGTTCAAGGTTCCTGAGCAACCATCGCCAGGTTGTTTCTCCAATCACGCGATGAGCCCGGTTGTGCTCTGCACGTGGCGGATGAAAGCTTCGGCATACTTGTGGCCGCTTTCCAGACCGCGGAACCTGTTCATCATGTCATGGTGCGCGTAAAACGCCTCCGGATCCTGGCTCTTGTGCGCGAAGCACGCAGCGCCGCTTGCGATCCTCGGTGGCCGTGATGTCCACGTAGTCGGTCGGCGAGAAGTTCTGAGTCTGTGATCCCGACATGACCTCGAAGTAATAGAGCGCAAACTTCTGGTTCAGATTCAGCCAGGCATCATAGGCGAGGAACGACGCGGCGCGGTGGTCGCGATGCGTATCGACGGGCCAGTGGGTCAGGACGATGTCGGGATGTTCCTCTTTGAGAAGCTTGCGCATCTGGTCGTAGCGGCTGCCGTTGATCTCGCTGGAGCCGTCGATCTGTCCGGCGAAGAGGGGCCGAGCCTTGAGAATCTTGCAGGCTTCCAGGCACTCAGCGGTACGGATCGCGGCGGCTTCGTCGTGGCTCTTGCCAGCGATGCCCGCCTCACCGCGGGTCAGGTAAAGCGAGACAACTTCGTGCCCAAGATCGGCGAATCGGGCCATTGTCCCGCCACATCCCGACTCTGGATCGTCCGGATGCCCGCCGACCACGACGAGTTTCAATTTGCGATCCCCCGGGGCGGCGCTGGAACTCCGGGCCAGCGCCTCCAGAGGCAAGCTGGCAGCCAGCACTCCGCCAATTCCACCCAGCGCACCAAGGGCATTGCGACGAGAAACACTTTCACTCATGAAATGCCTGTCCCGGACCTCGAGTCCGTCATATCGGGTGACTCAGTTTCTTGGTATCCGCGAGATGAATTCGATGACCGCACCACCGTTCGGATCACCCACGTAATGGAAAGTTCCCCAGCGGTCTTCCCCTTCCGGCCACTTCCCCTGCGCGATCTCTTCCATGCCGAGCTTCCTGTATTTCTCAAGCTCCGGGCCGGTCTCAGGGATGCGGTAGGCCAGGTGGTGGAGAACTTCGCCGTGCTGTTGCAGATAGTCGCGCCAGGGACTGGGCACATCGTCGACTGGTTCGACCAGCTCGATCATCGGGGTGGTCCCGTGAATGAACGCCTGCTTGATCGTCACCGAGATCGGCTTGCCATGGTAGATCCGGTCCACGCCTTTGTTCGGAGGTAAGACGCGAATGTCGGTGAACCCCATCGCCTTCCACTTCTCGACCGCCTTGTCCAGATCCTTGACCACGATGCCGACGTGGAGCATCGTCGCGTACGGGTTCACCGGATCCGCCGCCCGTGCCTTCTCGGCTGGCCACCCGGAAATCCAGCAACCCGCCATCACACCCGCGGTGAAGACGCCGAAAGTACCCATGATCGTCAAGGCGCGCATGACAAATCTCCTTTTCTGGCAAACCATCGTGTCGTAAAATTCAAGTCGCTGGCCTGGCCGTACCGGATTTCGGATTTTTTTCGAGAACCTCGGCGCGGGCCTTCCGTGAGCGGTCGAAATACGCGTCGGCCGGTTCGAGCTGGAATTCCTTGACCATCGCCTCGATGTCTTCCTCGCGGGTCGATTCGATCACGAAGAACGCCTCCCGCGTGTGATAGTCGAAGTTCAGGGCGGGGGCGTACTTCGCCAGCATGGCGTCCATCTTGGTCCAGTTAAAGTCCATGTGCATGGCCACGCTGTTGGTGTTGACCGGAGCAACGGCAAGCGCTTCGTAGGTCGATTCCTTGATGATCCGTCCGGCCCGGTCGATGATCAGCCCGAGTTCGCTGGCAATCGACGTGACGACGAACGCTCGCAGTTCGTAGGCGAGCGCCTGTGCCTGCAAACCGCCGCGGTACATCGACGAAAAGACCACAAGATCGGGCTTGCTCTGCTTCAAGGCCACGCGGACCTCGGGAAAGTTGAGATCAAAGCAGATCAACAGGCCGACCCGGCCGAAGTCGGTCTCGAACACCGGCGCTTCGGTGCCGGGTATCACGCCTTTTTCGAGCTCGGGGATTGTGGGGAACATCTTGTCGTAGCGGCCGATCACCTCGCCGTCGCGACCGATCAGGATCGACGTGTTACGAATCTTTCGCGCCGGATCGTACTCCAGCCGCGGCCAGACGATGTTCATCCGATGCCGCCGTGCCAGTGCCTGAACCCGCTCGAGCGATCCGCCTTCCGAGGGCTCGGCGTGATGGAACGGATCGGCCAGGGCGAGCTGCGGATAGATCTCGGTAAAAGCGACGAGGTCAGCGCCCATGCGGGCCGCCCGCTCCATATAGAGGCGCGCCCCCTGTATCAGACGATCCAGTCCAGCCGGGCTGTCCACACCGCTCGAGGGGTGATGTGAGACAGTCGCCACGCGAACCGTTCGACGGAGCACGGCCATGACGATCCCCCCTTTCTGATGATCCCGTTGGCTCGAGGTGCCTCGCGGTGCCTCGCGGTCGGTCAACAGGTCGGACCATCGGAGATTCACTTTTGCATTCTGTCAATCGCTGGAGGGCGCGGCAAGTGGGCCTGTCATTGCGCGAGTCAATGGAATGCACGAAACCGGCCCACTTCATTCAGGATGACCCCCACGGTGTGGGGCAGTACGTCTGGTGCATGGGGGCCGAGGGACTGGAAAATTGGGTTTGTTCCGGACTCGCCGGTTTGCTCGATTCTTGAACAAGTTCATCTGGCAAAACACTTTGCGTCGATTCAAATTTGGCTCTGTTCGGCGCTTTTTGGGTGCTCCTCGATGCCGGTACATCGCTCATGCCGATTACCCTTGCCCCACGGTTCTGCCTGGTCGCGTCCGCGCCCTTGACCTTCACAAATCTCATTTCTATCCGTACCTCACTGTTCTGGTTCTCAGCACTGACACCCGATCTCATCAGGCTTTCATCTCGTGCCCGCTGGCACGAGTCATCCCTCATCTGGCATCTGTGATCCGCCATCTGGTATTCCCCGTTCAGCGAGTGGCCTTTGCCATTTGCCATCATTGAAAAGCCGCGAGTGAATGCATCCCGTGGCTCACTGCCATCGTGGATCTCCAGATGGTCTGCACTTTGAGTTCGCTCCGTGCGTAGCATGAACATCGCGCCGCGGTCGATCCCCTCACCTATTACAATCCGGTCGGGGCTAGCCGGAGTTGCAAAAAACTTTGTAATGGCCGTCGAAAAGAACCTTTCCATTTCCTCTTGACATGACGACAACTTGTCGTCAACATTGACGACGTCTTGTAGCCATGAGGGAATTATGAGCAAAGTATACCGCGAGATGCCCGAGCTGACTCCGGCTCAGGCCGAGATCATGGACATTGTCTGGGAGCGCGGCGAGGTCACGGCCAGCGAAGTTCGACAGATCCTCGCGCGAACTCGTGAGGTGGCACGCAATACCGTTCGCACGCTGCTCGAACGCATCGAAGAGAAAGGCTGGATCACTCACCGGGAGGAGGGGCGGACCTTTCTGTACTCCGCGGCCCAGCCCCGCCAGGCAACGATCGGACAGAAGGTGCGCGAAGTGGTCGAGACGGTCTGCGGAGGGTCGGCAGAGACCCTGGTGACTGCGCTCCTGGACTACCGAGGACTGAGCTCCGGCGAGCTGGAGCGAATTCGCAAGATGCTCACCAACGCCAGAGCCACCAATCGGGAGAAGGAGAAACGGTGATGTCGGTGCTGCATGACTGGTATCCAGGAGATCCGACCCTCGAGTTCTTTGCGATCATCGCCATCGGGGTCGCCCTGCTGTCAACCCTGGCCTGGGCCACCGCGCTTTGCCAGCCACGAAACCCAGCCGCCCGGCATCTCGTGCTCCTCTGGGCGCTCTTCGGCTGTCTGGCGATGCCAGCGCTCGCGGCCCTTTTCAGCGTGCTCGGATTCACAATCCTCTCGATACCGCTTTTCCCGCTGAGGCCGTCCGAGCCGGACCGTTCCCCCACGGCGATCAATCAATTTCCAGTGGCCCTGCCGCCAGGGTCCGCCGCGGAACCGCATGCAAGGTTAATCAGCAGCCATCTTGAGCCGACAGGGTTGCCACGAACTAGCGAGGAAACGAGAGAAAAAGAGTCCTCGAGACAAGCTCCGTCGATACCGGCACCCATACCATCGGCGCGCACTCGACCCGAGCCCCAGCCGGGTCGTGCCGTTCGCGTCGCGGCCTGGCCTCTGACCTACCGACAGGCGGCAACGCTTTTCCTGGTGGGATGGGGCTGCGGCAGCGTCCTGCTGCTTCTGAGGTTCGCGCGGAGTTGCTTGATGGTCCGCCGGCTCCAACGCTCTGCACGTCCGCTCCTGGAGCCCTCGCTCCACTGCCTTCTGGCGGAGGTGGCTGAGCTGCTCGGCATGGTGCAGCGGCCGCAAGTTTTCGTCTCGCACCATACAACAGCACCGCTGGCCGTCGGGTTCCGAAAATCTGTGATTATCTTGCCCTCCCGTCTGATTGGCGTCGTGACCTCCGATGAGATGCGCGACGTGCTTGTGCACGAGGCCGCTCACTTGCACAGGCGCGACCCCCAGACTGTGTTCATTCAGGAACTGGCCAGGGTCCTCTTCTGGCCAATCGTGCCAGTGCACGGCCTGCTCGGCGAGCTGGCGCGGGCTCGCGAGGAACTCTGCGACAACCACGTGTTGCAGTGCCGCGATGCCGTAAGTTACGGCGAGACCTTGCTGCATCTGGCCGAGCTGTCGTTGGAGGGCCGCCCGCAGATGGCGGCGGTCGGCATCCTGCAATGGAAAGGTGAGCTCGAACGGCGGATCGCCGGTTTCCTGGATCAGGGCCGAAGCACGATGACGCGGAGCAATCGCTGGGTGGCAGGCATCGTCGCCCTGACGTTCATCTCCGGAGGCGCGGTCACTTCGGCGACGCGGTTGATTACCGTCAATAGCAAGTCGGCGGGAGTCGCCGCTGGAGTGCCTACCTCCAAGGAAGCTCAACTCGGCGTCAGGGATGATGCGAAACCCGACCTGGCCGCCGGGCGTACGATGCTGGTCCACGTCTTGGGCCCGGACGGCCGGCCCATGTCCGGGGTCAAGATCCATCGGGGGGTCTGGACGAGGAAGCGCATCCCGAATCGCAATATGAAATACGTGAGTGATGAAAACGGCGAGGCGCGAGTCGACGTCCCGAAAGGTGTCTACATCTTCCGCCTCTGGGCCCGTGCGAAGGGACACGTGCCCCTTTTCGCACACTGGGAGGAGGAGGAGAAGCCGGAGGAATCACTGCCGCCGGAGTTCACCGTCCGGCTTCAGACCGGGACAGTCATCGGTGGCATCGTACGCAACACGGATGGTCAGCCCATCAAGGGGGTATCGGTCGACGTGATGCTCGAGCGCGGTGGGCAGGTCGAAGGTCGCACCACTCCCGACATGTGGCTGTCCGAGGGGGAAACACCAATCACCGATGCCGAGGGGCGATGGACGCTCGATAATATCCCGCCCAGCCTCGACCTCAACCTTCGGCTCAAATTCACTCATCCCGACTACGTCTCGGACCGCGAATGGGGCGAGTCGCAAGACCATCAGGGGGTGGACCTGAAGGCCCTGCGCAGCCGGAAGGCGACGATCAGCATGCGGGGCGGCCTGCTAGCGACGGGCATTGTGAGCGATCCCCAGGGCAATCCTGTCCCCGGGGCGGTCGTGGTCCGGGGAGACGATCCGTACATGGAGGTCGGCAGCCAGGAAGTGCGAACCGATGAGCAAGGCCGTTACCAGTTCCCGCCGCTTCCCTCGGGGCCCTTGAACATCACGGTGATGGCCCAGGGCTGGATGCCCACGCTTCGGAAAGTCGAGATCGGCCCCGGCATGAAGCCGTTCGACTTCCACCTTGAGCCGGGCAAGGACGTGCGCATCCGCTTCGTCGACAGCGCCGGAATGCCCGTCCCGGGCGTGTACGTCGGCATTGACAAGTGGCGCGGAGGTAAGTCGCTCTACAATCACCGGCATCCCGACGTCATCGACACGCGCATTCCGGGTGAGGCGGACCAGAACGGCCTCTTCCGCTGGTCCTGGGCACCCGGCGATGCGGTCACTTACCAGTTCTACAAGGACGGATTTGTTCGGCACGAGGCCACCCTGGCCGCCAGTACCGGCGAGCACATCGTCACGCTGTCGCAGGTCTTGCGCATTTCCGGTAAGGTCACGGATGCGGCCACCGGCCGGCCGATCGCGAATGTGACGGCCATTCCGGTCGCCGAGTCCGCGCCCGGGCGCCTGTTCACGGAAAGGAACGGCCTGAGGACCTTTACCGATGGAACCTATACGATCGAGGGAGGTCGCTACCACGCCGATACGTCTTACCGGGTGCGGATCGAGGCCGCGGGCTATCGATCGGCTCTGAGCGATGCGGTCCGACCAGGGACGCCAAGTACGACCCGGGATTTCCAGCTTGTGCCGGCGGAATCGCTGGAGGGGCGGGTCATTGACGGGCAAGGCAATCCGGTCAAGGACGCTCGCGTCTACCTGGCCACGAGTTCCCAGTTACTCATGAACAATGTCTGGGAAAACGACGACGGTGTGGGTCCCTTTCAGAGACTGGTCACCAGTTCCGAGGGCAGGTTCGCCTTCCCCGCCCAGTTTGAGCGGTACACCATCGTCGCCGTTCATGACTTCGGTTATGCCGAGGTGACCCACGAATCCAACCAGCAGCCCGGCGAGCTGGTGCTGAAAAAATGGGCAAAGATCGAGGGCCGGCTGCTCCAGTCAGGCCAGCCCGTCCCTGAGACCTGGGTCCGCTTTCAGACCCTTCGCCTCCTGGGTGGAGTCTCTCCTCGCATTCAGGATCGGATGGTGGTGAAGACGGACAGAACCGGCCACTTCCTCTTCTCCCGGGTTCCGCCAATAAAAGGAAGCCTCCAGGCACAGCTCTCGGTCTGGCGGGATTCGGCGCTGACATCCAGCGAGTCGGTTCCTCTCGACCTTCAGCCGGGCGAACATAGAGTGGTTGACCTCGGGGGCAAGGGGACCTCGATCAAGGGCCGGGTCATCCTCTCCGGCGACGCGGCCTCGAAGATCGATCTCCACAAATCGCTCAACTGGCTGCTCAGGAGAGAACCTGGCATCGAGCCGCCCGCGGAGATTCGGGCGCTGGGCTCACGGCCCGCGACGGCTGGAACCATGCCTGGACCGCGACGAACGAGGGAATGGTCTTCATCGAGAGTTTGCACACCTACTTCGTCGTGCTCGATAAGGAAGGACGGTTCCAGATCAACGGTGTGCCGGCCGGCGACTATGATCTTGCACTGAGGCTTTACGAGCCACCCGGACAGGGCTGCCTGGTGAGTCCGGTCGGCGCGCGGACCGTGCGCTTCCAGGTCACCGAGGACGCTGCGCATAAGCCTGGCCTCGATCTCGGAAGCATCGCCGTCAACGTGACGCTCGGTCCACGCGTTGGAGAGGTGGTTCCCGATTTTGCCTTCACCGATTTCGCCGGCAAGATCTCGAAGCTGAGCGCCCTCCGCGGCCGCTACGTCTTGCTGGATTTCTGGGCCACCTGGTGCGGGCCTTGCGTATCGAATCTCCCGGCGGTCAGCAAGGTCCACGAGCGCTTCGAACACGATGATCGGTTGACGGTCCTGGGCCTGAATCTCGATGACGACCCCGTCCGGGCCAGGCAGATGGTCGAACGTGAGAAGCTGACGTGGCTCCAGGCAACTGTCGGCAGCCGGGCCGAGGACAGGGATAAGGTTCTCTCGCGCTATGCGATCGGTTTCATACCGACCTACATCCTGATCGGGCCGGATGGCAAGCTGATCCAGGCAGCGAGGACCTTCAGGTCATCACCGAGCTTCTGCCAGGGCGCGGCGGTGATCCACGGGGGGCGAGCACGGAGCTTGAAGGCAGAGCCGGCGATTGTTCAAGGTAATCCCGGCATCCCTCATCAGCGGGAACCCGGATGGATCAATCCGCTCAGGGCGATGCGGACCGAGATTTATCCGACGAGGATTGTGCGCGGTTGGCGGCGACAATCCTGGCCAGTTCACGCTTCGACAGCTCGGCTGTCTTTTCGAGGTAATTGCAGATCAATTGCAGTTCCTCGTTGCTGTATTGCTCGACCATGCTGATGTAAGCATTTCCAACGGATTCGTACTTGGGAACGAGCGGTTTCAGGGTCTCGGGGCGGACGCGGATCAAGACCTTGCGGCGGTCTTGCGGGTCGCGGACGCGCTCGATGAACTGCCGCTTCTCAAGTCGGTCGATGATGTGCGTGATCGCGCCCGTTGTCAGGCCCGTCATGTTCGAAAGCCAGCCGGCGGTGACGGATCGTTCGGGTTCCCTGAGGATGAGCTCGATGCATTTCGTATCGGTCGCGTTCAATCCTACGCTCTGGGCAATGGCCTGATGAAGAAAAACAGTTTGCGTACTCATCGTCCTGCCCAGATCCCAGAGCTTGCTCAAGAGCTCACGCCGCGTCTTTTCCCCGGAGTTTGTGGTTGACATCAAATGCCTGCAATTTTAAGATACTGCATTATCAAGATTATCGTCCGTTTTCGCAAGGAGCAATTCATGTTCGGAAACCGGCGGAAGGCTTACAAGGGAACCGGGATGGAGGGCTGGCTGGCGCTGGTACGAGCGAACGCGAGCAAAGGACATGGACGATTTTCGTCGCGAGGCCAGAACTGTCGCGGACCATCTGCGGGCCGGCAGCAACGTGCTGGAGGTTGCACCTGGTCCTGGTTTTTTCGCCATCGAGCTGGCGAAGCTGGGAGACTTCAAGATCACGGGTCTGGACATCAGCCGGACTTTTGTGGAGATCGCCAGGGAAAATGCCCGCAGCGCAGGCGTTGCGGTCGACTTTCGACTGGGAAACGCGTCGGCGATGGCGTTCGACGACGAAACTTTCGATTTCCTCTATTGCTCGGCGGCTTTCAAGAATTTTTCGGAGCCACTCCAGGCGCTGGATGAAATGTACCGTGTGTTGCGTCCCGGTGGCGAGGCAGTGGTTGCCGATCTCCTCAAGGATGTTTCGCTTGGAGCGATTGATGACTACGTCAGGAAGAGTGGGCGGAGCAAACTTGATGCCTGGCTGACGCGCTGGGTCTTCCGGTGCTTGCTGATCAAGCGGGCTTACACCAGGGAGGAGCTCAACCGCCTGGCGGAGCAAAGCCGGTTTGGCTCATGCCTGATTGAGGATGGGCCGATCGGGCTCGAGCTGCGGTTCACAAAGCCAGCTCAAGTGGCGGTGGGTGTCTCGTGACGATCCGGTTTGTCGCGTACGGCGGGATCCGGCCCGACCGTTTTGCGGGTGATCCCGGTTTAACCGACACGATCTTGCGTCCTCGTGTCGAGGGTACCCGCCAGCAGGCGCTCGAGCACGGCAAAATCGACCGGTTTGAGCAAATGGTAGTCGAACCCGGCTTCCTGAGAACGGCGGCGGTCGTCGTCCTGGCCCCATCCCGTCAGGGCGACGATGAAGATGCCCCGACCCCAGGACTGTTCGCGGAGGCGTTGGCAGGTGTCGTAGCCGTTGAGCCTGGGAAGACCGATGTCGAGGAGAATCACCTCGGGTCGAAAAGCCTCGGCCAGCTCGATCGCCTCAAGACCGTCATGCGCAGTGCGGACCTCGTGGCCCAGGAGCGACAGCATCATACCCAGACTCGCGGCTGCATCCCGGTTGTCGTCCACGATCAGGACCCGCCGGGTCCGGAAATCCGTGGCGATCTGCGCGGGTTGCACTTGCTCACGCTCGCACGCCTCGTGAGACAAGGGAAGGCGAACGACGAATTCGCTGCCTCTCCCCAGCCCGCCGCTATGGCCCTGGACTTCTCCGCCGTGCATTTCCACCAGGCCCTTGACCAGTGCCAGGCCGATACCCAGGCCACCCTGAGACCGCTCGATGCACCTTCGACCTGCGAGAACAGTGTGAAGAGGCCAGGCAGTGCGTGCGGGGGTATGCCGATGCCATTGTCTTTCACCGTGACCACAACCTCGGTGCCGTTGCCTTCCGCGTACAGTTCGATCTGTCCGCCGGGGTCGGTATACTTGGCGCTGTTGATCAGCAAGTTCCAGAAGACCTGGGCCAGTCTGGTGAGGTCGGCGTCGAGAATCACCGGCTCGGCGGGCATGCTCACAGTGAGCGAGTGGCCCCTTGCGTCGATCAGCGGGCGGGCGGTTTCCACGGCATTCTCGAGCACCGAGGCAAGGGCGATGGGGGCCTTGCGCAGCTCCAGCTTGTTGCGGCTGATCCGGCTGATGTCCATGAGGTCGTCGATGAGCCGGACCATCTGGGCGAGCTGACGCCGCATCATCTGAAGCGTTTGCTTGTGGGTCTCGCGGTCATTCGTGTGGCCCAGCACGTGCAATCCCGTTCGCAGAGGGGCCAGGGGGTTGCGTAGCTCATGAGCCAGGGTCGCCAGGAACTCATTCTTGCGCTGATCAGCCTCGCGCAGAGCCGCCTCGAGCTGCTTGACGTCCTGGATGTCGGTGCACGTGCCGAACCAGTAGACGATCTGACCACGGGAATCTCGGAGCGGGACGCCTCGTGTCTTGAACCAATGGTATTCGCCGTCGTGGCGGCGAATCCGGTATTCCACGTCGTAGTTGGCCTGGTCCGCACACGCCGCCGTCCAGCAGGCCAGGGTCGGCTCCCGGTCATCCGGGTGGACGACTTTCTCGAGCCACCCCATCCCGAGCAATTCGTGTTCGGGAATGCCGGTGTACTGCCGCCACTGGCTGCTCAGCCAGTCGCACTGGCCGTCGGGCAAGTCGGTCCAGACCAGGTTCGGCAGCGCCTCGGCCATGGTGCGCCAGCGCTGTTCGCTGGCCTGGAGGGCTTGTTCTTGCCGCTTGCGCTCCGTCCAGAGCCTTTGCTCCGCGCTCTTGTGCTCCATGAACTGACCGATCAGCGCGCCAATCGATGAGACCATTTCCGTCAGGTCCGGATCTGGTGCGCTGACGTCCTCGCGGAACAGTTCGATGAGTCCGAGGACATGGCCTCCAGCCAGGATGGGAAAAGCGAACCCGGCGTGCAGCCCCGCCTCGCCAGCCAGGGTCGTCCGCAGGAAATTGTTCTCCTTGGAGATATCGGCGATCCAGACTGGCTCTGCGCTGGCCCAGACGCGGCCGGGTAGACCGACGCCGTGCTTGAACCGATGGCTGCGCCACCCGGATCGGAACCCTTCGTCAGGCGTGGACGCCGAAAACCAGGCGTCCAGGCAGCGCATATCTTGATTTACAGGGTCGACGAGCCAGAAGCCGCCAACCCGCCAGCCCAGGTTTTCGCAAAGAGCCCGAAGAATCCCATGAGCGGCCTCATCGATGCTGTTGACCTCGGCCAGGGTTTGCGTCACGGCGAGCCGGGCCGCACGTCGGCGGTCGCTGGCCCGTTGTTCGGAAACGTCGCGGAAAATCAAGACAACTCCAACCAACCTGCCGCGGTCGTCCCGGATCGGTGCCGCGCAGTCGTCGATGGGATGCTTCGCACCCGTGGTCGAGATCAACACCGTGTGGTTTGCCAGGCCGACCGCAACGCCTCCCCGCAACACCTGGGCCACCGGGTCTTCCGCGGCCTGCCCGGTCACCTCGTTGATAATGCGGAAAATTTCGATCAGGGGCTGCCCCGCGGCCTCCGCGCTCGTCCACCCTGTCAGCGCCTCGGCAACCGGGTTGAGCAAGGTCACTTTCCCCTCGGCATCGGTGGCGATGACGCCGTCGCCGATGCTTTGCAAAGTCACGCGCAGCCGCTCCCGTTCTTCCCAGATCACTGCTGCGTTGGCTTCCGCGGCACGGCGTGCCGTTTCCTCCTCAAGCAGGCGCCGGGCATTCTCCTCGGCCTCCTTGCGCGGTGATGTCCCTGGTAATCTTGGAGAATCCACGCAGGTTCAACTGGTCATCCCGCAGCGCCGTGATGACGACGCTGGCCCAGAACCGAGACCCGTCCTTCCTGAGCCGCCACCCTTCTTCCTCGTACCGGCCCACCCGCGCTGCGACCCTGAGTTCTTCATCGGGCTTCCCGGATTGAATAACATCGGCCGGATAGAAGCGAGAGAAATGCTGACCTATAATCTCCTCGGCCCGGTATTGCTTGATCCGCTCTGCTCCAGGATTCCAGGAGACCACACGGCCGTCGGGGTCGAGCAGGAAGATGGCGTGGTCCCTGGTACCGTCAACCAGCAGCCGAAACCGCTCTTCGCTGGCTCGCAACTCCTCGATCTGGCGCGCAGCAGAGCATTGGCTTCGTGCAGGGCCTGTTCAGCGTCCTTCCGCGCTGTAATCTCGAGGTTCAGCTCGTCGGGACTGCGCATCGCCAGGACCTTGGGAGTCACGGGCACAAGGGCGATGACCGTGCTCCAGGAGACAATCGCGGTGAACAACTTGATCACCCCGGCCAGCCGGTAAGCGGGCCACCAGAAGATGATCGCTTCCATGAGATGGGTCGTCCCGCATGCCAGGATGAATGCCCCGAAGAGCAGGAAGATCCGCCGGAAAGGAATGTCTCTGCGCCGCAACACGAAATAGCCGAGCACGCAGGGGATCGCCACATACGCTGACCAGATGCTCAGATCGGAGACGATGTGCAGCCAGCCGAGCCCGGCCGACCAGTCGCCGCAGTACCAGCGCGGCGGAAAGCCGGAAGTATCGAACAGGGCTGCCAGGAAATCGAACACAAAATCCTCCGCCGATTCCCGGTTATCGCAACACGCACCCTGTCGTTTTGTTGCCTGGATCGCAAACAATCCGATGATAGTTAAAGGCTCGCAATGACAACAGACACGCGGGATGAAAAGCGGCTAATGGAACCTCGAGAACTGGCCTTCAAAATACCATGCGAGCTTGCGTGTGATATTGGGCGCATCCATCTGGCTGTTATTCCCGCTCGCAGCAAAGCAGAAGGAGCGTTAAGCTGATGCGGTCCAACTGACCCGGGAGCGAACCGAATCATGGATCTTCGATATCGCATCGACAACCCGTGCGAGTTGCTGAGCCCCTCGCTCGTGATCTTTCGCGACCTGGTGCGGAAGAACCTCGGCGACATGATCGCGATGACCAACGGCCCAGAGCGGTTGCGGCCTCATGTCAAGACACACAAGATGGCCGCGATTGTCAAGATGGCCACGGAGCTTGGTCTCTCGAAGCACAAGTGCGCCACGATCGCCGAGGCAGAGATGGTGGCCGCCGCCGGCGGGACCGACGTGCTTCTTGCCTATCCTCTGGTCGGGCCCAACCTGGCCCGCTTCGTCCAACTGGTCCAGCGGTATCCCGCGACGACCTTTCGGGCCATCGTCGACCACCCGGACTCCGCCGAATCTCTGGCGGTTGCGGCGCGTGATCTCGATCGACCGGTGCCGGTGCTGGTCGATCTCGACGTCGGCATGGGCCGGACGGGTATTGACCCGGGTGAGCCGGCGGCCTCACTTTATGCTTTGATTGCCCGGATGCCCAACCTTGCGGTCGATGGCCTGCACGCTTACGACGGTCACATCAACGAGTCTGATGTCGATGCCCGGAGAAAGTTGGTGCTTGCCGTCCAGGAAACGACTCTAGGTTTGCGCGACCGGCTATCGCGCCAGGGCCTACCCGTGCCGCGAATCGTATTTGGGGGAACGCCGAGCTTTCCCACGCACGCCGGGCTCGGTGTTCCGGGCGTGGAGTGTTCACCGGGAACGATCGTGCTTCACGACCACGGCTATGCCACCCGTTTCCCCGACCTGCCGTTCACGCCCGCTGCGCTTCTCTTGACCCGGGTTGTGAGCCGGCCAAGGCCCGGCCGCCTCTGTTTTGATCTGGGTCACAAGGCGGTCGCGGCTGATCCCGCCGGTCCGCGCGTGCATCTGATCGGCGTTCCCGATGCGAAGGTCGTCGGCCATAGCGAGGAGCACCTTGTCGTTGAGACCCCCGCGGCCGATCGCTATCCAATCGGATCCTTTGTTCTCGGCATTCCCACGCACATCTGCCCCACCTCGGCACTGCACCGTCGCGCCTATGTCGTCGCGGACGGGCGGCTTGTGGATGAGTGGGACATCACGGCCCGTGATCGCGTGATCGGTGTGTGAAACCCTGGGCCCACGTGCCGCCGACATGCTTCGTGTTGGGAATTGAGAAAACACGTTGGCAGCGATAGACTGCGCAAGATGGTCTGGAATCAAGCCCGGTTTGATCACCTGGACAGGATTAGACACAAGACAACCCTGTGTTCGCCTCCAGGACTTCGCGTGCATCCCGGTCGCGATATTCGCGTCATGCTGACCATTGTGGTGGGGCGCGGATTGGAGTCGCCGCTGACATGACTGGAACATCAGACAACCAATCCGTCACACCGGTTGCAATTGGAATTACCGGGCTGGACGATGTTCTCATGGGTGGCCTGGAGGCGCACCGGCTCTACCTCGTGGAAGGCGACCCGGGGTCCGGCAAGACAACGCTGGCTCTTCAGTATCTTTTGACCGGGATGGCCGCGGGACAGCGGTGCTTTATGTCACGCTTTCCGAGACCCGGGAAGAGCTTGAATCCGTGGCCGCATCCCACGGCTGGTCGCTCGAAGGAATCGAGATCGTCGAACTGGTGCCATCCGAGATCGATCTCGAGCCGGAGAACCAGTACACCATGTTCAAGCCGGCCGATCTG
Organism: uncultured Planctomycetaceae bacterium; assembly: GCA_963797295.1. Taxonomy (GTDB): domain Bacteria; phylum Planctomycetota; class Planctomycetia; order Isosphaerales; family Isosphaeraceae; genus Aquisphaera. The sequence continues at coordinate 213,785 of CAWCPP010000037.1, read as the reverse complement.
GAGCTCGGTGCGACGACAAAGCGCATTCTCTCGGAAATCGACCGCGTCAAGCCGGCACGGATGGTTGTGGATTCACTCTCGGAAATGCGTCTACTGGCTCAGCATGCGCTCCGCTACCGCAGGCAGGTACTCGCTCTCAAGCAATTTTTTACCGGCCGGCGCTGTACCGTGCTGTTCCTCGACGACCTGACGTCCGACGAGGCCGACCTGCAATTGCAGAGCATCGCCCATGGCGTATTGAGGTTGGAGCAATTGTCGCCGGAGTACGGGGCAGAGCGGCGCAGGCTGCGCGTGGTCAAGCTTCGAGGCCGCAAGTTCCGCGGCGGATACCATGACTTTACCATTGACCGGGGCGGGTTGACCGTGTTTCCCAGGCTGGTGGCCGCCGATCATAATTCTCGACCCGCCGAAACGCTACGAGCCCAGTTGGATAGCGGCATCGAGGGACTCGACGAGCTGCTCGGCGGCGGGATCGACCACGGGACCAGCGTGTTGCTGCTTGGACCGGCCGGCTGCGGCAAGTCATCGCTGGCACTCCAGTTCGCCGTGGCCGCCGCGAGGCGAGGCGAGCGCGCCTCGCTGTTCATTTTTGACGAGCGGCTGGGGACGCTCGAGGCGCGGGCCACCGGTATGGGGATTCCTCTCCAAGAGCATCTCCACTCGGGCGCGATCCATATTCAGTCGGTAGATCCGGGCGAGCTTTCGCCTGGAGAGTTTGCCATGAGAGTCCGCCAAGCGGCCGAGGACAACAATGATGGCGTGGCGACCCGGGTTGTCGTGATTGACAGCCTCAACGCCTACATGAACGCAATGCCCGAGGAGCGGTTTCTCGAGATCCAGCTTCATGAACTACTCACGTACCTCGGGCACAAGGGAGTCGTCTCGCTGATTGTCGCCGCGCAACACGGAGGCGTCGGCGATGTCCGCAACGTGATTGACACGTCGTACATCGCCGATGCGGTCATCATGCTCCGCTATTTTGAGGCCTTCGGCTCGGTCAGGCAGGCCATCTCCGTCCTCAAGAAACGGAGTGGCCCCCACGAGCGGAGCATCCGCGAACTGAAGATGGATTCCACTGGCCTTCATGTCGGCAAACCGCTCACGGAATTTCAGGGAGTGCTCAGCGGCAAGCTCCAGTTTGTCGGCCCCAATACATTGTTGATGAGGCAGCCCGATGAGTGAGCAAGAGGATGACCTCGTTGGCAGGGACGATCGGGTCTTGCTCTTGCTGCCGACGGCCAGAGACCAGAAGGTCACCTGCGGGATTCTCGCCGAGTCGGGGATCTGTGGCTCTCCCTGCGCGAATATCCACGAGGTTTGCAGGGAAGCCGCGCTCGGGGCAGGCGCTGCCATAGTGACGGAAGAGGCCATCCTGAACGGCGGTTTCCGACCGCTCTCGCGTTACCTGAAAGAGCAACCCCCGTGGTCAGACCTGCCGGTCATCGTTCTGACGATGGCGGGGGAGGAGTCGACCGAGCGAACCAGAGCGCTTCTTGAGGTTGGGCACGTGATGCTCGTGAAACGCCCCGTCGATGTCTCGGGCCTGATCACGACCGTCCAGAGCGCAATCCGTGATCGCCGCCGCCAGTATCAGGTGCGTGAGCTGCTTGTCGAGCACGAGCGGCAGGCCGCCTGCCAGAAGCAGGCGGAAGAGGCGCTTCTGGACGCCGATCGCAAGAAGGACGAGTTCCTGGCGATGCTCGCACACGAGCTGCGCAATCCCCTGGCCGCCATCAACAATTCCGCAGAGATCCTCGGAGCTCCGGCTGCCGAGTCCGACTTGCCCTGGGTCAAGGAGGTCATCTCCCGGCAGGTCAAACAACTCGGACGGCTGGTCGATGATCTGCTCGACGTCTCGCGGATTACGCGCGGCAAGATCGAGCTGCGCAAGGAGAACCTCGAGGTGTCCCGCGTGCTCAACCAGGCAGTCGAATCCGTAACTCCGCTCATCGAACAGCGACAGCACAGCCTGACTGTGGCCTATACTCCGGAACCGCTGCGCATCGAAGCCGACCCCACAAGGTTAGAACAGATCGTCGTCAATCTGCTTACCAATGCCGCCAAGTACACTCACCCCGGGGGCAAGATCTCACTGACAGTACAGCGCGAGGGCCCGGCCGTCGTCATCCGGGTTATTGATAACGGTATCGGGATTCCTCCCGAGAAACTGCCCTCCATGTTCGAGCTCTTCGTCCAGGGCGACCGTTCCCTGGCGCGCACCGAGGGTGGGTTGGGGATCGGCCTGACGCTGGTGAAGCGGCTGGCCGAGCTTCACGGCGCAACCGTCACGGCAACGAGCCGCGGCCCGGGCACGGGCTCGGAATTCGCCGTGAGCTTCCCGGCCGCCGAGTCGGTTCAGCCACCAAGACTCAAGCGTTCTTCGGTCGGCGCCAGGACTCTTCATCACGCAGCCCGTATCCTGGTTGTCGATGACAACCCTGATACCGCGTGGGCCCTGGCCAAGCTGCTCAAGGTGGTCGGACATGACGTCCGGACTGCGCACGACGGCCACTCGGCTCTTGCCCTGGCGCGTACCCAGCCGCCCGACTACGTTCTCCTGGACATCGGCCTGCCGGGCCTGGACGGCTACGAGGTGGCCACGGAGCTACGGAAGGATCGGAACTGTCGCGAAGCGGTCATCATCGCCGTTTCCGGCTATGGCCGGGACGAAGATCGAAGGCGGACTGACGCAGCCGGGTTTGATCATCATCTGGTCAAGCCGATCGATCACAATGAGCTCTTGTCGCTGCTTGCCAAACCCGGAGCGGACGCTTGCCAATCCAAGCTTCATCCCTAGCCGAGAAGATCCCGGGCGGTGGCCAGGGCGTACGTTCGAATTCATCCCGCTGCCACCGCAATGCACCAGTTGGCTCGCCGATCTTTGGCCCGGTGAAGCACGTCTTCCTGAAGAATTCTCTCGCCAGACAGAATCCTTGACCTAGTATTGAGTCGGAAAGACACCATCAACCGCGCCAACGTGCGTGCACGATGGCGACATGTGTCGAGGTTTTGGTCATGAACAAGGACGAGGGACCGGCGGATCTGCTCGTCGACGCTATCGGTGAGTTTCGCGTAGAGCTGATTGAATGGATTGATAGTCAGTTGGAATTGCTCGCTGATCGCGAGGCCTGGCCGATCGCGGATTCGGCGGGGGCCACGGCACCGGGCAAGGTTGTCGCGGCACCACGACCTGAGCCTCTCACCGCGGCTCCGTCGTCGACGGATGCGCGGACGTCAACCCAGCAGTCAAGGTCCGCCGAGGGTGCGGAATCGTCTCCGCCCGCCGATTCCAAGAACCGGCTCGATGCAGTGGCCCGCCGCCTTGGGGAAAGGCTTCGACTTGCTGAAGAGTCACGCAAAGGGCCCGCGCAAGCTCCCCGGGATGATGTCGCCGCGGATCCGCGTCGGACTGACCGATGACAATCGAGGTGCCGCACAGGAACAGGAAGCCAGGAGCCAGGCGTCATGGCCGAGGATGAATCGTTTTGCCTCTTCCATTGCGATTCGCTGCCGATGGCCGTGGCCGTCGCTCACGTGGCCGAGATTGCCGAGGTCGATGCGCTGGTCCGCATCAGCCTTTGTCCCCCGCGTGTGGCCGGTCTCTGTCCCTATCACCGCCAGGTGGTCCCGGTGGTCGCCCTCGGGAAAAGTCCATTCCGGGCCGATCTGCCGATGATCGACCAGCGGAATGCCGGCAAGAGCACGAAAGAGATAGTTCTGATCATGCAAACCAGCCAGGGCTTGTGGGGAATCTTGATTGATCGGGAAGGCACGTTCTTGACCACGCAACGGCCCTCGCGGCACGAGCCCAGGGATGAGGGCGACGGCATTGTCTCCGAGGGACGGATCGATCACGGAGGGAAGACCTACGCTTTGCTCGAAGCCGAGTCGACGTGGCGAGGTCTGCGCCACTGGTTGCCAACTGGTATGCCCTGTTCAACGAGTCGATGGCACCGCAGCGGCCAATCAGCCCGGCTGTTGCCGGCAAGCCGGCCGGCAGCGCAAGCCGCCTGTCATAGAAGACTTTGAGGTTACGCCATGCCCTTGCAATTCGGTTCGATCTTGCTGGGAGCGGTGCTCGGTCTGCTCGGCGGAGGAGTGACCGTGGCCGTGCTCACGAGCATGGGCCCCACCGTGCGGGTGATCGTTGGCCTGGTGCCGGGCACACTGGCCGGAGCGTGTGTCGCCTGGATCGTCTGGCGGCAAGCGCTCGATCGGGCCGCCGACGGCCTCGCCTGCTTGACCGACGATGAGAACATCGGCGGCGATGGCGCGGTGCACCTTCCAGCATTAGGCCATGGTTTTCTTGACACCGAGCTCTTTCGGCTGCATGAGTTTCTCGAACGGGCTCGCAAGCTTCAGCACAATCTCGGCAATGCCGAACGCACCGCCAGGGTGTTTTACGCCACGATGAATGGTTCCGGCGGCTCCGCCGGCAAGGAACTGGCTCTGGGTGAGGTCGGGTCCAGGCTACCGAGCCTGCTCGACCGCCTGCGCCAGACGGCCGTCGCCATTCATCATGATGCGTCATCACTCGGGGAGGTGAACGAACGGGTCGCCTCGGGAGCGGCCGACCAGTCCGACGCCGTTGGCCGCACCGCGTCGGCCGTCGAGGCCCTGTCCGAGAAGATCGACAGGATTTCGGCTAACGCCGAGGAAGCCGCGCAAGCCTGTGAGCGAGCCCGGGACGAGGCGCGGCGGGGGCTGGAACAGGTTCACAGCGTGATCGAGGGCATGGATCGGCTGCTGGCGCAGATCGAAGCCAACGGCCGCAAGACCAAGCGGCTCGAAGATCGATCCAACGAGATCGGGGTCATTGTCGATCTGATCCGCGGCATCTCCAGCCGCACCGATATGCTGGCCCTCAATGCCACCATCGAATCGGTCCGCGCCGGGGAGCACGGCCGCGGATTCGCGGTGGTCGCCGACGAGATTCGCAAGCTCGCGGAACGCACCGCGACGGCCACCCGCGACATCGGCACGATTGTCGAGGCAATCGAGGTTGATACGCATGAGACGATCCGGGCACTGAGCCAGGAGCATGACGAGATGCAGCGCGAGTCCGAGCGCGTGCGAGAGACCGGCTCGGCTCTGGAACGCATCAGCCAGGTGGCCGAGCACTCGGCCAGGCTTGTTGAAGGCATCTCGCGTTCGACCAACGACCAGGTGCTGGCGACTCAAGACCTCGTCCGGGCCATGCAACGGATCTCGGAGGTTACCAACCAGACACTTGAGCGCACCACGCTTTCCCGCAACTCGTTGATCGCTCTCGTCCAATCGTGCGAGCCCTGGCAGCGGCTGGCGTCCGCCGGCCCCGGCGCGGAACCGCCCCCGAGCGCCGAACTCTCTCTCCCCACTACCCAAAGCACGGAATCAAGACGGTCTCGTGAGCGGGCCAGGGGAGAACTCGCACGATGACCGAGGCGAGCTCTCCGCAATTCTTGAAACCCGGCTCGCTGGCCGATCGCCTGGAAGAGCTTGCCAGGCGGTTTGGAGACGCGCTTTCCGGAAACCTGCCGCTGGATCAGCTTGCCGGAATTCGCCAGGCGATCGAGGAACTAAGGAAGGCAAGCGAGAGCCGGGGAATGGCCGGGCGTTCCAGCGCCTTGCGGCGCGTCGGCCTGCTCACGGAAGTCTGGGAATGTCTCGCGGCCGATCCCGAGAGCCGGCCCGACGACGTCGGTTTCTTCTGCGCGAAGGCCCTTTCCCAGCTTGCCCGCAGCGAAGACCTGGGAGACAACGGCGATGACGGCATCGTGGACTGGATCCTCGAACACTCCTCGACCACCTGGGGAGAATATCTCGCCCTGCTCGAAGGCCAGGAACGTGGAGAGGGAAACCGCGGTAACGTCCTTGAGGTCGACTATGGCTCTGCGCTGGAAGTCAATGATCGCCCAGACGATCTCGACGATAGTACGGAACCTGACGCCGACGCAGACACCTCGTTGCAAATCGATGCCCAGGCCTTGATTCGCCTCTTTCAGGGAGCCGCGGCGGGCGACGATCCCGATTCATCAATAGCCAGGCCGGCTCCGGTCGCGGCACCAAAGCAAGCGGCTGACCCGGCGCAGGCGGAGCCGGTTGCCGCCGTCGTCGCCATGCCCACGCGGGCAGCCGCTCCGGCTCACTCGCCGAAGGTGACTCCGACATTCAAGATCCCCCCACTTCCGCAGACGATTGATCTCGATGAGGAAATTCGCGAGGCCTTTCTCGCGGATACCACCGACCTGATCGAGCGAATTGAGCCGCTGGTCCTGGGACTCGCTCACGCCGATGATCCCGCGCAGTCGGTGCGCGAGCTGGGCCGATGTTTCCACACGCTCAAGGGGGCGGCTGGCAGCGTCGGTTTGACCGACCTCGCCACCCTCGTGCACGCCCTGGAAGAACATCTGGAAGTATCGAGCGGCCCGGCCTCCGCAAGTCTGATCGACGCGTTGCACGAGACTCTGGGGTACCTCGACGGTCTGGTCGGATTGTTGCGCAACCGGCCGGCCAGAGCAGGGGGCGGGACGGCAACGACAGCGACCGCCGATCATGCCGGAGACGCTGCCGCGGCACCAGTGTCATCGAGTATCGAATTCCAGGCATCCGTCCCCGTCCCGGCTTCGGACATGCTGACGGACCGGCCTGCGCCGTCGCATCAGGAACCGACAGCGGGAGGGACGAGCGACGGCACGGCTGCCGGCGGCGATGGACCGATCCGCGTTCCGGCCTCGCGGTTTGACGAGCTGATGGACCTGGTGTCCGAGCTGATCGCCAGGCGTCAGCTCTGGACGGCCCAGGCGGGCTCGCTGAAATCAATTTCCAGCACCGTTCGAAATTGCCGGAGCCGGATGCTGGTGTGTCTCGACCGGATGCACGAGGCCGGTCTGGGACGAGAGACTCACCTGCCACTGATCAAGGCCGACGGCGATGTGCCTGGCCAGTTGCGCCGGCTTGGCGAGCTGGCCGACGACCTGGCGGTGCTCGCCGAAACGGCTCAGGCCGCCGCCTTGCCTCTGGCCGATCATGGCGATGCGCTGGGCCGCCTGACGCTCCAGCTCTGGGACGAATTGCAACGGATCCGGATCGTCAGTATTCGGGGGTTGTTTCAGCGCCTGGCGCGTGTCGCCTATGATGCGGCCAGGGTTGAGGGCAGGCAGGTCGATGTCCAGATGGTCGGCGAGGAGACCGGCCTGGATCGAGCGGTCCAGGACAAGGCCTTCGAGCCGCTCCTGCACGTGGTTCGCAACTCCGTCGGTCATGGGATCGAACCGGCCGCGGATCGGCTTGCCTCAGGGAAGCCCGCAGCCGGGCGGATCACGCTGGAAGCTCGGCGCGAGGGAAACACCCTGGTCATCGCGGTCCAGGATGACGGCCGCGGGATCGACCATGAGGCGATCGCGGCCAAGGCACGAAAACTGGGCCTGCTCCTCCCCGAGGAAAAACCGAGCATCGAGCGTCTCAATAACCTGATCTTTCACTCGGGCTTCTCGACGAAAGCCGAGGCCAACGCGATCTCGGGTCGAGGAGTCGGCATGGATGTCGTGGCCCGCGAGGTCGGCTTGCTGAAAGGAACGATCGAGCTCCAAACCGAACGTGGCAGAGGAACGCGACTGACCATCCGGCTGCCTGCCCGGCTGGCGCTCGAGACCGCCATGATTGTTCGGATTGACGACCAGGCCTTTGCACTCCCGGTCGCTCAGATCGAGCATGTTCAGACGCTGGAAACTTCGACGGAGGCCGAGCTTGCGAATGAAGCAAGCGGAACGCAGGAAGTTCAATTCGTGTCGTACCGCGACCGTCCCGTTCCGGTCATCCACGCTCGTAAAATGCTCGGGATTGCCGGCACGCCCGCGCCGGCATGGCCTAAGCTTCTTGTGGTTCGTTCTGCGAACGGACTGATCGGCCTTGCGGTCGATGGCATCGAGGGAACCGAGGATCTGGTGATCAAATCGCTGGGAACGCTTCTGGCGGGTCACCCGGTGATCTCCGGAACCAGTCTTTCCCTGAGCGGCGAGGTGATCTCGATACTCAATCCCGCGGGGCTCAAGTGCAGGACGGGTGAGGGGGGGACGCTGGAACCGGCGCCGGCCGGAGCATCGGGACCTTCCCCGGGAACCTGCCCGGGCTTTTCTGTGCTGGTTGTCGACGATTCGATCAGTGTTCGGAGAGTGATCGTGCGACATCTGCGAAGAATGGGACTGGATGTCGATGAGGCTTCGGATGGTCTGGAAGCGCTGGGCCGGGTGCGGACGCGACCGTACCGGCTGGTTGTCACCGACCTGGAGATGCCACGGCTGGATGGATTCGAACTTCTGGCCGAGTTGAAGCGATCAGAACAGTATGCCCCGATCCCGGTGATCGCGGCGAGCACGAAGCTGGACGACGAAACTCGGCGGCGGGTGCTGGCTCTGGGAGCCAGGGCGTTTCTTGCCAAGCCTGTGGACCCAACCGCACTGGCACGTGCCGTGAGTCCGCTGCTTGCGGCGGCTGGCGGCTGAACCAGGACGATGACACAACATGGAGAAATCATGGAAAACCCCCTGGTTCTTGTGATCGACGACAGTCTGACAATTCGCAAGATGGTCGAATGCCACCTGTCTCAGGCCGGTTACCGGGTCGCCCTGGCACCTGACGCCGAGCAGGGACTGCAAATGGCTCGCTCCCTCGGTCCTGACCTGATCTTGCTGGATCACCAGCTTCCAGGAACAACGGGAGACGAGGTTTGCAAGAAGCTGCTCGCCGATGAGCAAACGTCGCGGGTGCCGGTGGTGATCAGCTCGGCCATGCGTAATCGAGCCTTCGCCCAGTACACCGAGTTCGCGAATGTTGTCGACCAGATTCCCAAGCCGTTCACTCCGGAGCTGCTCAAGAGCGGAGTGGCCAATGCGCTCCAGACCGGGGCGATGGTTGTGCAGGCACAGCGAACCGGCTGTGCCATGCCCGAAGCCGTGGGAGAGGTGCATGACGCGACCCTGGAAGGCGCCACCCGGGTCTTCCCGTTGCCGATGGTGCTGGCCTTTCTGAACAACGGTCAGCAGAGCGGCCGGCTCACGCTGGAGCTGGGCAACGACCGCGTTCGGTTCGCCCTTTCCGGAGGTCGCGTACAGGCGGTGTACTCGCCGACAATCGGCCCCGATCGGCTGGAAGAGACACTCCCGGACGATCTGACGGAACTCGGTCCGCTGCTGGCTCTGACACTCGGCGAGCAACAAGATCCGTCGATGGCGGGACTGGTCAAGATGCTGGAGCGGAGCCTCTCCGACCCGCGACGCCTCCGGGCGCTCCTGCGGTTTCAGGCCGCCGCACTCACCTACCAGGCTGTGTCCGGTGAGCCAGGCAAGTTCTTGTTCGAGCCGGTCACGAATCTGCCCCCCATGTTCCAGGCGTTGCCGCTCCAGTTAAGCGTGGCGGCCCTGCTTGTCGATGGCACCCGATACTCGCGTTCCAGGTTCGACCCCGACGAATGGGGCCAGCTCGTTTTTGCCCGGCAGACGGTCCGAGGGGGGAACTCGGACCGCGGGGTCTATCCAATTCCGAGATCAAGGTCTACACACTGCTGGACGGCAACCGCTCCCTGCGCGACATCTGCCGCGAGTCCGGGCTTGCCATGATCGACGTCATCGCGACCGTCCATGGACTGGACCTCGCCGGAATGCTGGAACGACGAAACCCATCATCCACCGAGTCGATCCTTGCTCTCGACGATGACCCCGAGACCGTGCGGCTAATCCAGCGCGTGCTGGGGCCGGAAGGGACCAATCATCAACTCAAAATGGTCCGCGATCGCGTGGCCGCTCAGCTTCTTTTGCGACGTCAGAGCTTTAACCTCGTCATCCTCGCGCTCGACCGTCCGGACCAGGAAGCGTTTTTTCATACCTGCAAGCGACAGAATGCCGCCGGCAGCCGGTACATCGGCATTGCCAGCATCGAGGATGAGAATGAACTGACGCGGCTGGATGCGATGGGACTCGACGGAGTGCTTCATCGGCCGGTGAGCGAGAGCGACCTGGTCGCCACCGTGAAACACCTGTTGAACGTCGACCGTGCGACCATGGCCGGCGTGGCTTGAGCGCGATCGGGGCAGTAGCAACACGCGGCGGGCCGGCGCGGAGATCGGCATGGAGAGACCAGGAATGATGGACGGCACAAGCGACCTGGAAACCGGCCAGGCGGATGCGGACTACCTGGAGACGATTGCCCTGCTTCAGGATGAGATCAGCCGCCTGGAACGAGAACTGCTAGACAGGGAGCAGGACGAACCGCGGTCCGCGTCCACCGACCGCGCCCGCGACGACGCATGCGACACCGACCAGGCGCTTCATCAGCCGGAAAATGAAAGCCTTCGCGTCGAGCTGGCGGCCCGCGATGAGACGATCAACCTTTTGATGGAACAGCTACGTCTCGTCGAGGAAGCCGAGTCGGCGAGCCGGATTGAATGGGAGCAACTCACTCAGTGGGTCGCCGAGGTTGAAGAGCGCATCGAGCGACAGGACGGGGCTGGCACGGAGAAGCTTGTCCTTGAACTGGATGACCGCCGCCGACAGGCCGAGGAATACCGCCTTCAACTCGAGCTGGAACGGAAGACCTGGAACGACCAGCGCCGAGGTCTTGAGAACGAGGTCGAGCGCCTTCAGTCGTTACTTGCCCGCGCGGGGCAGGAAGCCACCTCCGCCGATGACGGCACCGCAGTCACGGTCGCGATCCTCGAATCCGAGAATGAACGGCTGCGACAGCTCTGTCAGGATCTCGACCAGACAGTCAAATCCGAGACGCGATCGCTCCGCGAGGCGATTGAAGCCAGCCGACGCGAGCTCGAAGAAGCGCGAAAAGAGCGCGATCTCGTAAAGGACGAGAGAGACCGCGAGCGCCGTGAGTACGAGATCGCCGTCGCCTCTCTTCGCGCTCAAACGTCCCGGGCCGCCTTGACCACGCGTGAAGTTGAAGCTCACCCGGCGCGGGCAGAGGGGAGTGGCGGAGTGCCTTCGGCGCTCGAGGCCGACCTCCGAATCCGCGAATTCCGACAGCATCTGAAGGAGATTCACTGCCACGAGGCCGAAGCACGCAATCGCAACCGGCTGGGCGCCAGGCTCTCACGGCTCTGGACCCGGACGGGACCAAAATGAACACGTTCAACTCCGGCAAGAGCGATCAACCCATGGAACCGCGCGGTAAGCCACGAGCAAAGTTCGGAGTACAAGCCCTGACTTCGGGGCTGGTCAACAATCTCGAGGAGCTGCGCGGCTGCGTCCTCCGCCGCCTCGAATCGATCGAGGAGCTGGCGCGCCAGTGCTCGGGCGTGCCACCCATGGAAGTCGCGCGGATGGAACAGGTGCTCAAGCAAAGAATCGACGAGCTGGAACTGGAGCGCAGCCGGGTCCGTTCCGATCTGGTCAGCGATGAACCGCTCGACAAGCAATTACTGACCCAGCTTGAAAATGACCGCAAGTTGCTCGCCGAGGCCTGGGAGCGACTGGAACGGGAACGGATCGATGCGGTTGCTGCGGGGGCTGTGGCAAAATCGGTGCAACCCGCTCATCATCATCCCCCCCAGGCCGATGGACTGGCCATGAATCATTCGACCGCACCGCGATCCGCGGCCACCGCGGATACAGCCAACCCTGTTGCAGAATCCATCCTCCGTCAATTTCAAACTCTCTGTAGCGACGTCCGACGCACGACCGACGCACGCTGTTCCCCGCACTGAGAAGGCGCCCCACCATGCCCGCGGATCTCTCACTTCAACAGGAACGCCGCAACGAGCAGGAAGCCCTTCGCGCTGGACGTCCTGCAAACTTGACCCAGATCCCGCCGCGTCGTCGGCCCGGCCTGGGAGCTCGTTTCCTGGACTGGCTCAGTCCCGGCCGACATTCCCGATCAAGACGGCCCGTGAAACCGCAGGCCGGTGAGATCACCGGCAAGCCCACGCGCCTTGCCGCTGAACCCGGCAACACAGACGTGGGCATGGCCAAGCGGCTGATCTCCCAGGATCGATACGGCTTCGTCCTCCTGAAACAAACTATCGGGCAAATCGCCGATGACGACGTGCGCTCCGCATGGCAGTCCTTGAATAGCCAGATGGCGTTGATCCCAGCGGGCAGCGTTCCCCTCATGCTCTGCGATGGCAGTTTCTCCACCGCCGATCTTCATGCCTTTTATCTTGATCGCTATGCGGTGACCAACCGCCAGTTCCAGCGGTTCGTTCAATCGGGAGCGTATGACGACCTGCAGATCTGGCCCACCGAGGTCTGGCCTAGCGTGGCGCGGCTGACCGATGCGTCCGGGCGTCCCGGTCCAAGAGATTGGGAAAATGGCAAATTCCCCGCGGGCAAGGCAGAGCACCCGGTTGTCGGCGTTTGCTGGTATGAGGCCGTTGCCTATGCACGCTGGGTGGGCAAACGGCTGCCGACCGCGGCGGAATGGCAGAAGGCCGGTGGCTGGCCCGAACAACTCCACGGCGGGGCGTGTAATCGTTATCCCTGGGGCAACATGTTCGAGCCGGCGCGGACCAACCTCTCGTCGTCCGGCGTGGGCGCGACCGCGCCGGTGCGTGACTACCCATCCGGCGCAACTCCCAACGGCATCTACCAGATGGCAGGCAACGTCTGGGAGTGGCTGGATGACCCTCTGGAAACCATCCCGTGCCAGCCGGGTGAATACTTCCAGTCCTGGAAACCGCTGCGGCGGATCATTGGCGGAGCATTCAATACCTACTTTCCGAGCGAGGCAACCTGTCAATTCATCACAGGGCAGGCCGAGCTTGATCGCCGCGATAATCTCGGCTTTCGCTGCGCTCTGACGCTGGACCTGCTGAGGCCCCTCCCGTGAAGCGCAGCATGACGGTCATGAATCGGCTTTGATCCACCAAACGTCCTATCCGCGTTGAGAGTCTTGCCATGTCCCACACACCACTCCTCATGGAATACAACCGCCAGCGGAGCGACTTCGCCTGCCCGCTCTGCGGTGGGCATACCTACGAAGGGGAACCTTGCGGAAGCTGTTTCCTTCCCTACAAGGTCATCGAATCGATCCGGTCGCGTCCGAATCCTCCCAAGTTCGTGGTGGTTCTTGGCCCGACCGGGGTCGGCAAGACGGTCTATCTCGGCATGCTGCTCGACCTCCTGTCGCGCGGGGCGTGCGGTCTCCAGGGGCTCTCCCGCAGCCCATACTCACTCACGTTGCATCGCAACTTGATCCTGGCCCTGGAGCGTCAGCGATTTCCCGAGAAAACACCCGTCGAGACCGACCGCTGGAACTGGCTGCATTGCGAGATCCTGGCCAATCGCGGCAAGTCTGGTGCTGACATCGTGACTCCCGACGTGGCCGGCGAAGCCGTGACCTCCGAGATGGAGAACCCAGGGACTAACAAGACCATCCGCGCCTTGATCAGCCGGTGTGCCGGAATGGTCGTGCTTGTTGATCTCGTGGAGGTGGTGGCCGACGGCCAGAGCCAGGAGCTCTTCGCGATGCAGCTCATCAGCTATCTCGATGCGCTGCGTCCGGGAAGAAAAAAATCGCGCAAGCTGGAAGTGCCGGTGGCCATTGTCTTCACCAAGGCCGATCTGTTCGAGGAGTGGATCAGCGATCCAGCGGCTTTTTCCAAGGGTAACGTCTCGAGCCTACATGCCCAGTGTCAGGCAAGGCTTGAGAATTATTCCTTCTACTGTTCCGGTGTGGCCGGTTCGTCCGCGAGGCTCGTGGACGACTCGGGGCGGGATAGCCTGATTCCGCTGCGCGTGGAACCACGGGGGATCGTCGAGCCGTTCGCGTGGATGGTCAGCAAGATCGGCTGAAGGGAGACTCTCGCAGGTGTGGGCCGAGCAAGCGATTTTCACGTCACTTCCCCGCCACGGTCGGGGCGGCTACCACCTGGTCTCCCGCTCCAGGGGCGTGAGTGCGCCCGAAGCCCAGGCCATCACGCGCTGGTCTCCGTCGCACGGGGCACTGCTCCAGGACGAGAAGAACCGTGTCAGCGTCAACTTTTTTTCGCTTCCCACCGGCCGGTTTGCGCTGTCAAGGACGTGTGAGGGCCCCCCCGAGTACAGCGGGCGCGGCGGCCGCCAGCTTTACTCGCACATTCTTTTAATTGACGCCAAGGCCCTCGAGACAGTCGCCGGGCAACCGTTCGTGATCTACCACAACGCCCTGGCACTTGGACACCTGTTCTACCAGGTGAATCCCCCGGAGCAACTGGAGCCGATCGAGTTGCCCGGTTTCCACGCGGAGCGCGATCCCGCGGCATGGCTCGACCGGGCCAGAAGGCTTGACCTTCCCCCGCTGGATTCAATGCGCGACCGCCTGCTCGCGGGCCGGCCGGTGCGATTCTCGTTCGCTGGTGACCGCGTTGTTCTTGCCGAGTGCCTGATCGGCTCCCTCGGCCCCGGAGCCATCACCAAGCTCAGCTTCGCCACCAGCCTCCAGCCGTCCTCCGATCGGCCGTTCATCCTGTCACTGGTGGATAATCGGAAGCAGAAAACGTGATCAATCGAGCCCAGTTCGAAGAGCGCGAACGGATCATCATGCCGCTCGGCGAGCTCGGCTTCGAGGATCTTTCTCGAGCGACACCACCCTGGGTACTTGTGCTCCGACGCGCAGCCGGACCGTGAGTCGGGCATTTGTGAGCCGGTTGACGAACCGAACTCGCAGCCGCGAGAACTGAAGCACCACAGCCCCAGTTCAAGGCTTATCCACCCTGCCGGTACCTACTGGGGTCGATCAGGCATCCAAAAGGGCCGAGTGCGTCGTGGACCGCGGCAAGAGCGCTGTGCCACTGCCCACGGTAAAGGAGAGGAGGCCACAAACTCCAGAAATACGGGACGATGACGTACGCAGCGGCGGCGCGAAAGCCGCCTGGTTCTAACGCAAGCCGTGCAGCCAGCTCACGCCCAGACTCTGGTCCTCTTCCTTCAAATGATCCGACATACTCACGGCGCAGTGGAACCGGCGGCCGAAACTCGTCACCGTCGACTCCGCCGAAACTCCTTTCTGATCCGCAAGGCGCGCCTTCTTGACCTACGTCAGGTCGGGCGGACTGCTGCGCTGTTCGCCATGGTAACGACCACGTGTTTACGGGAAAGTCAGAGTTCCTATCGTCTTGCCGTCGGATCGCCGTCAGAATCGGTGGGGGGGAGAATCTCATGGCTCGTGCGGAAACACCGTCAGAGATCCCTGCCAACGAGATAGCTGATAAGGAAGAAGTGTGCCGGCTGATCACGGAGGGGAGCCGGTCACTGATCCCGTTTTGTTAAAGCGCATTCATGGAAGTTATGCCGATGTCGGCATAAGTTCCATAATGCCGACTACCGGATTATACCGATGGAGACCCTGATGATCTGGTTCTCCAGGCCGTTTCCCTGGCCTTCCGATTCGCCCCTCGCGAAGACGACGCGGCATAATTCCGGGCATCGATCGCCCAGTCATCGCGCTGTGGCTGGGGCACGAGTCGGCCTTCCCGTAGCAGGCGGACATAAAACGTCGCCAAGCCGAGTCAGCACCTGCCGTCCCAGAAGTGGCGGCGAGCGGCATGCTTCGGGACTTTGATTTCGGGACGGAAATCGGGACGGCATTTCTATTGAGGGGAGACCGGTGGCCGAACTCCGGCTCAACCATCCCGTTTGAGTTCGATCGAGACAGCTACCATGGACGTATGCAAAGGAAATGGCCTCCGACAAAAGCTGGTGGCACGGCTCATGCCGGGCATACGGTGATCCTTGAAGACCGAGGCCACAAGCGATAATAAGTCCCGCCAGCCCAGGAATGGAATTGAACGTGCCGGAGAGCCAGCTTACCGACGCGAGTCCGCCTGCCCGCTCGCGACCAGGGCCGCTGCTGATCGCCCTGGCGTATATCGGGTTCGTCAGCCTCGGCCTGCCCGACGCCGTCACCGGCGTGGCCTGGCCGACCATCCGCGATTCCTTCCGGCTCCCTCAGGAGGCCGCAGGGATGGCCTTCCTGGCCGCCGGGTTCGGGTACTTCGTGACCAGCTTCTTCGCCGGCCGCTTGACCCACGCCCTCGGCATCGGACTGCTCTTGGCCGCCAGCACCGCCCTGGAGGCGGCGGCTATGTCTGGCTTCGCCGCTGCCCCGGTGTGGGGCCTCTTCGTCGCGAGTGCGGTGGCCCACGGGCTGGGCTCCGGGGCCATCGACGCCGGTCTGAACGGGTACGCCGCAAATCACCTGTCGGCCCGGCACATGAACTGGCTGCACGCCTGTTACTGCTTCGGGGCCATGCTCGGCCCGTGGCTGATGACCGCCGTCCTCACCACCGGCCGCCCCTACAGCCTCGGCTACGCGGCCGTGGGCGGGGTGCTCCTGACGCTCGCCGCCCTGTTCCTGGCGACCCGGCCGCATTGGGGGCAGGCGTCGGCGACCGCCGCGGCCAACGGCCCGCGAGTGGGCACGGCGGCGGCCCTCCGGCATCCGGCGGTACTGCTCCAGATGGCCGTCTTCTTCCTCTACACCGGCCTGGAGATGACGCTCAGCCCGTGGGCCTTCACGGTGCTGACCGAGGACCGTGGGGTCCTCCCCGCCCCCGCGGGGAGCGTGGTCGGCCTCTATTGGGGGAGCATCGGGGCGGGTCGGGTGGTGTTCGGGCTGGTCGCCGACCGGGTCGGGATCGACCGCCTGCTGCGATACTGCCTGCTGGCCGCCGGGGCCGGAGCGGTCCTGTTCGCACTGCCGCTGCCGGCTGCGGCCGCGTACGCGGGCCTTGTCCTGGCCGGGTTCGGGCTGGCCCCGGTGTTCCCGTGCCTGATGACGCAGACGCCGCGGCGGCTCGCTTCGGCCCTGTCGTCCCACGCGGTGGGGTTCCGGGTGGGGGCGGCAATGATCGGGGCGGCGGTCGTGCCCGCGGCCTTGGGCCTGTTGGCGGGCGAGTTCGGACTGGGGGCGGTCCCGGTCGGGGCGGCGGTCCTGTCCGGGCTCCTGTGGCTGCTCCACGACGGGTTGATGCGACGGCCGGTCATCGTGGATGAGGCACCGAAACGGGGACGGGCACCGAAACGGGCCGCGAGTGGGATGCCCTGCGATACGATGCGGTGCGATTCACGGGAAGCGGGCGCGCACCTCGAACGTCCCCAGGCCCGACAAGTGGCCGGCCCGTGCCTGAGTCAGCGTCAGGGCGCGCCCTGGTGGGCTTGCTCACAGCCCGGTGATCGCCTCGTCGCTGGCCCGATCCTCCATTCGTGGGACGCGATTGATGAACTCCGCAGCTCTCATTCGGGGGACACCGTGCCGCACGGGTTGCGATCGGGCCGCCACCTCACGCACGGAATTGCCACTGCCTTTGCAGCCCTGGTGCCCGGCCGGGCGGATCACGCCGAAGAGGCCGTTGATGGACACGCCCGGCGCGTTGGGCCCCGCGTCAAAGTAGAGCTTGTTGGTCTTGCCGCCGCGCGGCGTGCCGTCGCCGAATTCCAGGTCCCACAGGCCGGTGATGGCGATCGGCGTGCCGTCCCGCTGTTCTAGCTGTCCGAGGTAGGCGCCCGTGGACGGGTTAAAAACGTTGATGTTGCCGGCCCCCGCCACGTTGCCGATCAGCAGATCGTTGCTGTAAGCGCCGAAGTTCGCCGGAGCCTGGATGATCCCCCAGGGGTTTTCCAGCGGGCCCGCGTCGAAGGCGTTGGCGGCGAAATGGTTGGGCGTCAGCAGGTTGCCGTCGGTATCGAACACGTCCACCACTCCGCCATGCGTATTCACCAGAGACGCGAAGGTGACGTAGAGATTGCCGTTTACGGCTTGCACCGACCAGGCGCCAAAGCTTGGCTCAATGCTCGTCACAGTCGGATCGGTGAATGACCCGATGGGCTTGAAGTCGCCATTGAACATCTCCACGCGGTTCTGGGTGAAATCGGTCGCATACAGGACATATTTCCCCTGGCTGTTCTGGGCCATGTCCAGCCCGGTGTAGGCGTCGGCGGCGACGCCATTGTCAACCATGACGATCGCATGCGTCGGATCGACCTCGGGGTTCCAGCCGCTGATGGTGCCGTCGATCGAGTCGAAGATCAGCCGGGCCGTGCGGATCTGCCATGCGCCGAGATCACAAAGTTATTCGTCGGATTGTAGACGACGCCGGTGGGGTGGCCGCCCGGCCCGATTCCCAACGCCTGATCGAGGACCGGCGATGCCGACCCCGGGATGGTGATCGTCTCCGGGAGCACGTGGCCGGAACTGCTGTAGAACGTGGCCAACCCGGTGGTGAACGTGTTGGCCACAACGAAAGACCCGTCCGGCATGGACGCCATGCCCCAGCCGTTCAGGTTGGGGTCGGTGAAGTACGCAATGCCGTGCTCGTAGCCGACCAGGTTCGTCTGCTGGTAACCGCTGAGCAACCATCGGTCTTCCAGCGCTTCGGGCCGCGGGCGGAAGCTGGTCCGTTGACGAGGGGACGTTTGTGTCCGCCGGCGCTCCGCGGGCGTGCGGCGTTTCGAGTTTCGCAGCCAGGAAAAGAACAACATGATGCTTCTCCTTTCGAGAGCTGGTCTGCGATACAATGAAAAGACATTGCCTCGGCGCAGACCGATCGCCGGAGCGGTGCCGGGCCGGCGGGGGCTTGCTTGGCGGTAAGGACCCCGCCGGCCGCTTTGCTTTGGGCATCGTTGCTTCGATGATGAACGACTTCGCTGCTTGCTTCGCCCGAACACGAAATCAACGGGCGAATGGTCAGCCTGATTACTTGTCCGGTCTCTCCTTCGATTTGGGGTTGATCAGCTCCTCGGCCTCGCGGCGCAGGAGTTCGCATTTCACGAGGTCCTGCGGCCACATGTCGGGCCATGCCACTCCCGGGAATTGCTCAGGGCTCGCTCGGCCGGCCAATTCGAGGGCCTGCTCCAGGGACCGGCGCGCGTCCGCGGCCTGACCCAGGCGGGAATGGCTCATCGCCAGCACGAGCCAGTTGAGGGCTTTCGCACTCCCAACCCAGTTCCCGCCGTTCGACTCAAGGGCGCGCTCGATCGCCAGTTTGAGTTCCCCGTTCCGGTAGTGGGCGAGGCTCAGGACATGGAGGTCCCAGGGAGCCCCGTGAGCTTGCACGGTCTTCCCAGCCTGCTCGACGATCTGCTGCGCGGGGACAACCGGGTGGGGGCTGACCCCCCACGCGCGCGCCAGGTCGAACCCCCATGCCGAGGAGTCGCCGACTCGATCCGCCCACTTCTTGCAAATCTGCTCGTAGCCGTTGCGGTCGCCCACCAAGAGCAAGAGGCAGCCATAGATGAACAGATCGTCGCCCCCTTCGGGAAGGCGGTTGACCGGGTCGATGCTGGCCAACGGTTCGTACACGTGGGCATAGTCGGCCGCGGCGCGTATCCAGTCGCGCTCTAAGACATGGAGGCGCGCCCGCATGATCCGAGGGAGGCGGTCCTCCGGTTGCCGGGCCGTCAAGTCGCGTGAAGACCTCGTCCGAGCGGATGGCTTCATACCACCGCCCGGGCCCGTATGGGGTGCCAAATTGTTTCAGTGCGGCTGCGTAGACGCTCGCCGAGCGATCCCATTGCTTCGCCCCGGCAAGGGCGGAAGCCAGTCCGAAATGCGCCTCGGTGAAATCGGGCTGGCGCCGGATGACTTCTTCGAAGGCGGGGATGGCCCCGTCCAGGTCTCCCTTGGCGATCAGGGCGATGGCGAGGTGGTAGCGCGCCCCAGCGTCCTTGGGGTCGAGGCTCACGATCTTCTGATGCGTGGCGATGGCTTCCTTCAGGTTGCCGCGCGACAGCAGCAGTTCTGCGAGCGCACCGACGGCCTCGCGGTGTTCGCCGTCCAGACGAACCGCCTCGCGGAAGGCGCGCTCGGCCCCGTCCACGTCGCCCCTGGCTTTCAGGGCGTTGCCGAGCCAGAGGTGGGCAAGGGCAAACTTGGGGTCGAGTTCGACGGCCTTCCGGTAATTGGCGATGGCCCCGTCCACAGGGCCCTTGTCGCGCAGGGCGTTGCCGAGGCAGAGGTAGGCCCACGTGGCCTTGGGGTCGAGTTCGATGGCCTTGCGGTACTCGGCGACGGCCTCGTCCACACGGCCCTTGTCCCGCAGGGCGTTGCCGAAGCAGAGGTGGAAATTGACACACTTGGGGTCGAGTTCGACGGCCTTCTTCCCCTCCGCGATGGCCTCGTCCACATGGCCCTTCAGCCGCAGGCAGTCGCCGAGACCGCTGTGGGCAGGGGCAAACTTCGGGTTGAGTTCGATGGCTTTCCTCCACTCGGCGATGGCCTTGTCCAGGTCTCCCTTGGCGTTCAGGGCGATGCCGAGATTGCAGTGGGCGCTGGCATAATTGGGGTCCAGCTCGATGGCCAGCCTCCACTCGGCGATGGCCTTGTCCAGGTCTCCCTTGGCGTTCAGGGCGATGCCGAGATTGCAGTGGGCGCTGGCATAATTGGGGTCCAGCTCGATGGCCCTGCGGTAGGCGGCGATGGCCTGGTCCAGCTTCTTTTGACGGTACAGGGTGACGCCGAGGCGGTTATGTGCGCCAGAGAATTTCGGATCGATTTCGATGGCCTTGCGTAGGCAGGCGATGGCCTCATCCAGCTTGTTCTGGTCGGACAGCGCCTGGGCAAGGTTACCGTGGGCCTTGGAGTCTCTCGGGTCGAGCTCGATCGCTCTGCGGTACTCGGTGATGGCCTCATTCACCGTCCCCTTGGTGTGCAGGATCCAACCTAGGTTGTTATGTGCCGTGGAGTTTTTCGGGTCGAGCTCGATGGCCTTGCGTAAGCAGGCGATGGCCTCGTCCAGCTTGTTCTGGTGGCCCAGGGCGTCGCCGAGGCCGATGTGGGCGACGGCCGAACTCGGGTGGCCGGCTACGGCCGCGGTGGAAAAGCGGACCGCGCCTTCGTAGTCTTTTTGATCGTGGAGCATAGAGGCCAGCTGCATATTGAGCCGGCGATCATCCGGGTGCAGAATCTGGGCCTCTCGAAGAATCCGGAGAGCGGAGTCCGGGTGCTGAGCTCCCTGGAGGGCGCGGGCCAGGATGAAAACCGTCGCCGGGTGTTGAGCCCGAACGTCGATCGAGTCGGCCAACCGGTGGATGTCGTCGCGCACGTTGGCGACGGGCTGGACCCAGGCCGCCCGGACCCGCTCCCGCAACGGCTCCGGATCGAGGCCCCGCGCGACTGCCACAATTTGCTTCCAGCGGGCGGCATCCGCTTCCGAGGCCTCGCGCCGGACGGAGGCCCAGTCGTCCAGCGCCGCCGCCAGGACGACCGCAAGTGCCGGGCGGTTTTTGAGTCGGTCGATCGACGTCTCGACCGGCAGCTCGTCGATGTCCACGCCGTGCTCGCGGAATGCCCGGGCATAGTGCCTATCCCGTTCGGCATAGTCGTACTTCCCATCGTCCAGCGTCGCGTCCTCCATCCGGATTCGCTCCAACCCGCCGATGAACTCAAGCTCCTTGAGCCGCCGGTGAACCCGCTCGGCGGTCGCCGGGTGGGCCTCACCGCCGGCCAGGGCCGCCTCGGCCCGCCGGGCCGCCTCCAGGGCCTCCGGCCACTTCCGTTCCTCCTCCAGCCGGTCCACTTCGCCAAGGATCGACTCGACCTCCCCGGCCACCTTCGCCTGCCGCTCCCCCCGCTGCCGGGCCACCTCCGTCTCCCGCGCCGCCCGATCCCGCACCGCCCAGCCGACGCCGCTGCCCAAAAGGACGAGGAAGAACAGCACCACCGCGGCCACTGCCAGCCCGCCCCGGTTACGCCGGGCGAACTTGCGCAGCCGGTACCCGGCCGAGGGCGGACCGGCCTGCACCGGCTCGTCGGCCAGGTAGCGCTGCACGTCCATCGCGAAGCCGTTGGCGGTCTCGTAGCGGCGGTTGCGGTCCTTCTCCAATGCCTTCATCACGATCCAGTCGAGTTCGCCACGCACCAGCCTGGTCAGCCTTGCCGGCTCCATACCGCGGTTGGCGGCCAGCGTCGGCAAGCCCTCCGCCGTGCTCAGCTTCGTGCTCGGTTTCGTCGGCTCCTGCTCGCGGATCACCCGCAGCATTTCCAGCATGCCGGCCTGAGTCAGCCCCTTGCGAGAAAACGGCGGGCTGCCGGTAAGCAACTCGTAGAGCAGCACGCCCAGCGAGTAGATGTCGCTCCGCGTGTCGATGTCGAGCTGATTCACCTCCGCCTGCTCGGGCGACATGTATTCCAGCGTGCCGACAATCGCCCCGAAGCCGGTGACCAGCGTCTTGTCGGTCAACTGTTGCCCGGCCGCCTTGGCCACACCGAAGTCGATGACCTTTGGCACCGGCCTGCCGTCATAGAGGGCGACCAGCACGTTGGAGGGTTTCAAGTCGCGATGGATGACGCCCTTCTGGTGCGCGTGCTGCACCGCCTGGCAGACCGGGATGAACAGTTCCAGCCGCTGCTGCGGCGTGAGGTGGTGCTCGTCGCAGTAGCGGGTGATGGGCACCCCTTTGACCAGATCCATGACGAAGTACGGCCGGCTGCCGCTGGCGGTGCCGCCATCCAGCACGCGGGCGATGTTCGGGTGGTCCATCAGGGCCAGCGCCTGCCGCTCGGCCTCGAAGCGGGCGATGACCTGGCGGGAGTCCATGCCGGCCTTGATCAGCTTGACGGCGACGAGGCGCCTGACCGGCTCGGTCTGCTGGGCCATCCAGACGCTGCCCATGCCGCCCTCGCCGATCTGCTCAATGAGCTTGTACGGGCCGATCACCGCGCTGGGGCTTGCCGTGGTCGGCTGGTCGACGGTCGCGAGGGTAATGTCCGCCGCAGGACGGTCCAGCAGGCTGTCGGTGCGGTCGGCGGCCGCCAGCAGCGCCTCGACGAGGGCGATCCGGGCCTCGTCCCCGCCGCACTCCTCCCGGACGTACTCCCGCCGGCGGTCCGGGTCGGGAATGTCCCGGGCGGCGTGGAAGATCGCCTCGTTATCGGGTCGTGATACGTTCATCGGAACCTCCGCGGTGGGCCGCCTAGCTCATCCTGAACACAATGCGAGAAACCAGCTCCGAACCCGTAACGTCTTTTCCCGGTCGGTCAGGCCCGGTGGCCGGACATGCGGTCGATCGCCACCCGGAGCCAACTACGGGCGTACGCCCAGTCCTTCTCGGCGGTGGAAGTGGAGACGCCGAGCGCGGCGGCCGCCTGCTCGGCGGTGAGGCCGGCGAAGAACCGGAGCTTGACCAGCTCAGCCTTGCGCGGGTCTTCCACTTCAAGCTGCCCGAGAGCCTCGTCCAGGGCGAGTAACCGGTCGCCGTTATCCTCCTCCAGGACCGGTTCAAGGTCGTCGAGATCGAGCCGGCAGCGTCCGCCCCCGGCCTTGCGGGTCTGCTTGTGCCGGGCCCGGTCGATCAGAATACGGCGCATGGCCTCGGCGGCGGCGGCGAAGAAATGGCCGCGTCCCCCCCAGCGCGGCGGCTCGCTGGACCCGACGAGCCGGACGTAGGCCTCGTGCACCAAAGCGGTTGCTTGCAGGGTCTGGCCTGGCTGTTCATCGGCGAGCCGTTGGGCGGCTAGCCGGCGCAGCTCGCCATAAACCAGCGGCAAGAGCTGGTCGGCCGCTGTCGGGTCGCCCTGCTCGATGGCCGCGAGGATGTGGGTGACATCGTTCATTGGTAGGCCGCCTGGACGCCGCCCCCGGTTTGGGATGGTCCCGGACTCGCTAGCTCAGGCTCTTGTACCGTCCCTCCCAGAGGTGAATGTGATCAGAATAACCGCCGCGAATGGGCAGCGAAAGTCCCAACCACGAGCGCGGCTGGTGACGATCCCGGACGCTGCGCCCGAGGCATCGAGGTGCTCGACCGGCCTGGCGAGGCACGACTGCCCGGGGAGGTAGCTCTCCGAATCCCCGCCGTCAGAGGTCACCGACCGGGGTTGGACACCCCTCCGCGGCTGAAACCTCGCAGGTGCCCGTCTCGGACGCTTGGAGATGGGGAAGCGGCTCGGCTTCTGGTCCAGAGTGGCGATCCTCGATGAAGAATCGTTGCTGGCGGCGTGCGCCTACTTTGATTTGACCTCCGTCGCCGCCGGCATCGCCCGGAGCCCCGAGGCCAGCGCCCATACCACGATCAAGCAGCGGGTCGAGCACGTCCAGGAGCTGGGTCGCGCTGGAGATCTGAATGCCGCCCAGGCAGGCTGCGTCGCGGGCTCGACTGCGGCGGCGGGCCTGGAGGAAGTCCTCTGGCTCTGTCCGGTCGAGGATCGCCGCAGGCTGGATTCAGCACGCGAAGGGATGATCGAAGGATTCTCGCTGGGCAATAACCTGCTGTTGGTTGAATACACCGGGCGGTTGTGCCGAGAGGGCAAAGCCGTGTTCTCCGCGGAACTGGCCGGGATCTTCGAGCGGTTGAACAGCAACGCCGAGAACTGGCAGGGGCGATTGGAGAAGCTGGCCGCAAGCCGACTGCTGGGCAGGTTCTTTGCCGCCAACCGAGCGCGGCTGCGTGAGGTCGCCACGCGTCTGGACGTGCACCACCTGGCGAACCTGGGCGGCTGCGCGGCGCGATGACGCGGCGCCGAAGGCCGGATTCCTGGCCAGTCGCGATTCTTCCTGGGTATCACACCCCAAAGGAACGGTTGCTGACAGTGATCACAGGGACGCTCTGCTCGACTCGGCCTGCGACACGACCCTCATCCGACCGTTCCGGCCACTTTCTCCTGGCCGGAAAAGGACAGGATGTGCCCGCGCCTGAGACTCGACGGTGAAATGCACCGAGGCGTTCTTCTGCAATCATCCTCCGCGGTTTCAGACTGGCCGGCTGCCCGCCGTAGGTCTGCAGCACGTCGGGCCGGAAGCGGTTGAAGACCTGCTCGGCCAGCTCGAGGAAGACATCCGCCTCCTGACGGTCGGGCGACCGCTCGGCGTGGCTGGAGGCCGTCGGCATCACCGTCATTCGCACGCCGTTCATAGTCAGGTCGATTACCTCCGTCGGCTCTTCCGTTGCCATCCCTGCCGATAACGGCTGGCAGGGTCGTTCCAGAGCGGCGAGCACTTCGTCGAGCGTTGTCTCGCGCTCGGTATCGAGGTATCCGTCGTGAGTACTCGGCAATCCATACTCCGCGCGGCAAGTAACTCGAGCAGTTCACGCGTGCACAAAGCCGCGTCGCTGGAGGGGTCAAAGAGACTCTAGATCGAGGAGAAGAGGATGCGCATCGTGCACCGGAACGGAAGGCAGCCATGGAAGGTCTTGATGGTCGGTTCCGGCGAGGAGACCCAGTTCATGAGTTTCTTTCAAGATCCAGGAAATCTTCTCGTACATTCAATATGTCGGGTCATTGCGGCCGCTCTTTGACAATTCGGGAAAAATGTCTTGACTGCGCGCGCCCAAGCATCTGGACAGGCGCAGCGGGGGTTCGAAGCAGCAAGATACTCATTGCGCTGGATCTGCCGATTGTGCGAGGTTTGTCGATCATGTGGGACAATGCAGAGCAGAAGAGGAAACACAGCCATTGGTTCGTAAAGCGGAAGGGGAAAACGGTCGACAGAAGAGTACGCGCCGAACGAAGCCAATCGTGAAACGGCGTTAATCATGCAAGATTCGGGAGTTAACAGCGACGCATAAGGACATACCGATAGCAAACAAAGCCAATTCCGAGCGTGTCGGTAGGCGTTTTGGCGTTGTGGCAAGATCTGGAAATCTTGCCACAACACGGTTCGGGATCGCGACGAGGTCGAGAGCTTCTTTCCGGCCTGTTCCTCAGCTACTCGCGCTGCGATACGACCTCAGGGCATAGTGGAAGAACTGGCGGCTCAGCCAGAGCAAGAGCACGGCGGCCGCGATGGTGAAAGCCACCATGTACGGGTCGAGCACCCGGACCATCACGTTGGCCGGGACATTCGAGACTACCAGGATGGGGATTGCATACGTGAACAGGTCCCCTAGCGGTTTGGCCAGGCGGCCAGTGTAGATCTCTTTGGGGTATCGTGCCAGGCTCGAAAACATCCACCACATTTCCATCAAGCTCTGGTTGCGCACCATCCAGACCGTGAAGGTGGTCAAGATCAGCATGAAGCTGTAGGCGATGGCCGTGGCGCAGACCATCGTGACGAAGAAGGTCACGAGCCGCACCAGGTCAAACTCCCAGCCTTTCTGAACCAACGAAAAGCCCATCACCGCGGCGCCCATCAGGACGTTCGGGGCTGTTCCCCAGTCGATGCGCCGGAGCGAGACCAGAAACTGCTCATCGATCGGCCGCAGCAGCAAGAAATCGAGGTCGCCGGTGCGTACCAGTTCGGCAAACTCGTTGCAATTCTCGAAAAAGAGCGTCTCGACCAGGCCATTGACCGCGAAGTAGCAGCCGACGAAAAAGAAATACTCCGACTCGGACCAGCCCGCCACGTTGGTGGTCCGGGCGTAGACAGTCCGGTAGAACGCGATCATGATTCCCAGCCAGAGAACTTCGACCGAAACCTTGACGACAAAGTTTCCCCGGAACGCTAGCTCGCGGCTCAGCGTGTAACGAGCCAGGTGGCCGAGCAGCCTGAGATATCTGGCGGATTGAGCAAACACCAGCTTAACCTCCGTAGGCGCGATAGCGTTTCAGACCGAGCTTGTACAGGCTCCGGCAAAGCACCATGAAGATCAGGGCCCAGGTCAGTTCGAGCAGCAAGTGCAGCACGAGGTCCCAGCCCGTGACCTTGCGCAGGAAGACCACGGCCGGGAAATAGGCCATGTACTGGAACGGCAGCGCCTTGAGCAGCGACGACCAAGGCTGGGGCAGCAGGTCCAGCGGAAGCATGTGGCCAGAGATGAAGAAGTTGAGAGTCATCACGATATAGAGCAGCGAGGTCACCTCCAGGAACCAGAAGCCCACCATTCCCACGCTACATTCGAAGAAGAACCCGACCAGAAACGACAGAATCAGCGATACGATATAAGCAACCATGGTCAGCGCGTCCGGGAACCCATCAAAATAGCCCCGGCACAGAACGAAGAGCCCCAGGTAGGGAAGGAACGACATCGTGATATAAGCCACTTTGTGTGCTATGCGGGCAGAGAGGAGGTAGCCGACCATGTCCACCGGCTGGATCAGGTAGCGTTTGAGTGTGCCTTCGCGGATGTCGCGGGCGATCCCGCCCGCCAGCCCCGGCATGCTTGAGAACATCCGGCTGACGTGGGTCAGCAGCAAGTAGGCGATCATCTCGCTGTAGCGGAACCCGGCAAGCTCGGACTTGCCGGAGCTTTCGTAGATCGACTTCCAGAGCAGAATCGTGGTTACCAGGGGAAGGAAGCGAAGGATCGTTCCCAGCAGAAAGTCGCTCCGATAGGTCATGCGCTCCGAGAGCGAGACCCGGACGATCTTGGTGTGCTTTCTGATTGCGGCGAGCAGTCCGCGTGGGGGTGAGTGACGCAAAGCAGGCTCGACTGCCAGCAGACCGGCAGACGATGATGCGGGGGCGGTCGGCGCCGCCAGGCCGTCAGGCGGCGTCATGGTCGAGTCGCTCCTCCAGAAACACCTTGGCGATGATCTCCTCCAGGGGAGGGTCTTCCACGGTCACGTCGGCCAGCGCGTGACGGTCGAGAACCGCGCTGAGGATCTCTGACACGCGTGAGCGCTCGATCTTGATGTCGGCAAATGGTCCCTCATGCCGCACCACCTGGCCAAAACGGCCAAGATCGTCGGGCGCCGGCCCCTCGAACTGTAGCTTGACGAGCTTGGACTCGCTGAACCGCTCGGTGATTCCGGCGAGCGGGCCATCGTACACGAGCGCCCCGTGATTGATCACCAGCACTCGGTCGCAAAGAGCCTCAACGTCGCGCATGTAGTGGCTGGTCAGCAGCATCGTCATTCCACGCTGTGAATGATAATCGCGCAGGCACTTCTGGATTGCCGCCTGGGCCACGACGTCCAGACCGATGGTCGGCTCATCGAGCAGCAGCAAGCGGGGGCCATGCAAGAGCGCGGCGATCAGCTCCATTTTCATACGCTCTCCCAGCGACAGCTCGCGGACAGCCTGCCGGGTGAGCTTGGACACGTCCAGAAGCTCGGTCAGCTCGGCCAGCGTCCTGGCGAAGTCGGCCTGCGGGATCGAGTAAATCTCGCGATGGAGCTGGAAGCTGTCGGCCGCCGGCAAGTCCCACCAGAGCTGGTTTTTCTGGCCCATGA
This sequence comes from uncultured Planctomycetaceae bacterium, assembly GCA_963797295.1. Taxonomy (GTDB): domain Bacteria; phylum Planctomycetota; class Planctomycetia; order Isosphaerales; family Isosphaeraceae; genus Aquisphaera. The sequence goes on along the minus strand of CAWCPP010000037.1, from coordinate 185,780 downwards.
CCAGCGAGAACTGGCGGCGGAACTGGTCGGCACGCTCCGACGGAATGAAATCCAGAACGCGAGCCCCTCCGCTACTGGGATAAACCAAGCCTGCAAGCATCTTCAACGTCGTGGTCTTACCCGCGCCGTTGGGGCCAAGAAAGGCCACCATCTCGCCCGGCTCGATGGTAAAACTGATTCGGTCGACGGCCCGTACCTCTCGATAGTCTCGCTTGTACAAACCGCGCAGCGCTGCCAGAACGCCTTCCTTCTTCTGGAAAACGCGATAAGTCTTGGTCAGTTCCGAGACTTCAATGATGGCCATATATTTGCTCGCCGTCACGTCGACACCTTCCACGCCGCCTCTATTGTAGGGTTGCTGGAAGTCATGCCTAGAGCGCCTATTTCGTTTCAGCGTCCCGATGCACGCGAATGTAATGGTCGGTGAGGGAGGTGTGCAGCACCGGCATCGGAACCTTGGGCATGTGACACTTCAGGCAATCGTGGGCCGGGTTGACCTTGCAGACCCCTCCCCGAGAGGCCACTTTCGCGCTCGCGGCCGCGGCAACCGCGGCGTGATGACAGGCAAGGCATTTCTGCTCATAGAACGACGCGGACCGCTCGGAATCGCGATGCGCGTCATGACAGGTCAGGCAGCTCAATTCACCCGATGATTCGGTGTAGCAGCGACTGAAGGTCATGGTGATGCCCGGCGAACGCACCCAGACTGACTCCTCGCGGCGGTTGCTGATTTCCGAGGCGTCGCCAACGATGTGGCAATCTCGACACTGAACGCTCGCGGCCTCGCCCGAATCAGGACCGACATTCACGATCGCGCGATCCGTGAGATCGGCCTTGACGGCCAGGATGTGGTTGCCGCCCGGGCCATGACAGCGCTCGCAGCCGATGCCAGGATCCGCGACTTCGGGGCCGGAGCCGATCTTGTCCGGGTCGCGAAACTGCCGCGGGTTCGTCACATGGCATTGCAAGCACCGCACGATACCGTCGCGAACATCCACGAGCTGTCCTCGCAAGTTCTGCAAGTTCGAGGCCGTGCCCACGTCGCCCGCGGTCCGGCCCCATCCCGACCTCGTCGGCTCGTGGAAATAGGAAAGCCGCAAGGCGCGCGGCCGGTCGTCGCCATCGCGGCCCACCATGGTCAGGTAGCGGTCCTTGGTACCGAATGCATAATCCACCACAACTTCGTAGATGCGCGACTGGATATTGGTGCGCACCTTGAGCTTCTTGCCGTCTTGAACGAAGGTGTGCGTCACCTTGGGATCGTCGGGATCAGCCAGAGGCGCGGGGGGACGGGGAAGGGCGAGCAGCCCGGCGTCGTGGTGAAAGGTTCGTGAGTGCCGGCTCGGCTCGTACGCCTTGCTGATCTCGCCATGACAGGCGTCGCAACTTGCGGAACCCGCGTAGAGGCTCGGTTCGGGTACGAGCGGGTTCGAAACGCGATAGGTGCCCGACCGGTCAAGCTCGGTCTGGAAACGATCGAACTGCTTTTGCTGTAATGCCGATCGGCTGGCCAGCCAGGCCGCTTCGGTATCGACCGAACCATAGCCCGCGGACGTCAGCAGGGGTTTCAGCCACTCGTCGGCCTCGGCTGCCCGGCCAAGTGAGAGCAGGCATCGCGCCAGGATCCTACGATACACGGCGGGAGCCAGCGGTGCTTTCGCGGCTTCGGGGTCGAGCTTCAATCCGCGCGTCAAGGTCTCGGCCGCTCCGGCTGGATCGTCCATGGTAAACTGGCTCGTGCCCAGCATGAGCAACCCGGCAGCCTCCCATCCTGGAATCTGGGCCAGCCGGCGGGCCAGCGCGGCCGATTCGTCAACGCGCTGCAGGCGGCCCAGCAGGTTGGCGAGAACGAGTAGCAACTCGGGATGTTCGGGCGGTTGCTGAACAGCGCTCGACCAGATCGCGAGTGCCTTCTGCTCGTCACCCTGGCGGTTGGCTGCCAGACCTACCAGGAAGGAATCTTCCGGTTCCATCGCCTCGGTCTTCAAACGTTGACCGTAAATCATCGCTCCATCGATATCACGTCCCTGTCGAATCAACGCACGAGCAAGCAGCCGCAGTGCCGCCGGGTCGTTCCTGTCGGTCTTGAGGCGGTCCCGTACCAGGCTTGCGGCCTTGGTCCAGTCGCCGTGGTCGTAAGCAGTTCGAGCGGCGGCCAGTGGATCTTGTGTCTCGGAGGGACGGTGAAGCGGCCGCAAGAACAGTATCAGTCCGACAAACACTGCCAGGCCGATTGCCCAGACCCATGCCCGCGGACGTTGTTTCTTGTTATCCATGGTTTTGTCAACCCTCCCACACACCGAGCCGCATCGCTCAAATATCAATGTCCTTGGCGGTGTAGGCCTCTTCCATGATGAACTTGAACCGTGCCTCCGGCTCCTTGCCCATCAGGTCGCTGAGGGTCCGTTCCGTGTAGGGGCGATCATCCTCGTTGATGACGACACGCAGCAAACGGCGTGTATCGGGATTCAGTGTGGTCTCGAAAAGCAGCTTCGCAGGCATCTCTCCCAGGCCCTTGAAGCGCGTGATGTTGGGCTTCGCGTTCTTGGGAAGTTTGGACAGGATCCGGTCGCGGTGGGCATCGTCGGAGGCCCAGAAGATCTCCTTTCCCCAGCTAATCCGAAACAGCGGAGGGCAGGCGAGGAAGATTCTACCATCGCCGAAGAGACCCGGAATGTGCCGGTAGAAGAACGTCAGCAGCAGCGTGGCGATGTGGTGCCCATCGCTATCAGCGTCGGTCAGGAGAATGACCTTGCCATAGCGCAGCCGGGCCAGTTCAAACTGGTCATCCGTGCCGCATCCCAGGGCGCTGATCAGGTCGTTGAGCTCCTTGTTGTCCAGGACCTTGGCTTTCCCTGCCTGTTCGGCATTGAGCACCTTACCCCGCAACGGCAAGATGGCCTGAATATCGCGATCGCGTCCCTGCTTGGCCGAGCCCCCCGCACTGTCGCCCTCGACGATGAACAGTTCGGAGAATTCGGGGTCGGTGCTGTCGCAGTCGGCGAGCTTGCCGGGAAGGTTCAACCGGCCGCCGACAGCGGTCTTCCGGCGCACCTGCGAAGCCGCCGCGCGGCTGGCCTCGCGTGCCTTGGCGGCCTGGATCACCCGGTTGGCAATGGCGTCGCCCACGCTCTTGTTCTTGAGCAAAAAGTTTTCGAGGGCGGGGCGAACCATCGATTCCACCTGGGCCCGCACTTCGGGGTTATTCAGCCGCCCCTTGGTTTGACCCTGAAATTGCGGCTCGCGGACGCAGATGGCCAGCACGGCGGTCAAGCCCTCGCGAATGTCCTCGCGCTTGATCTCGGTTCCCTTCTTCACCAGGTCATGGGTTTCCATGAACCGGAGCACGGCCGTACCGACGGCCGACAGCATGCCCAGTTCGTGAGTTCCTCCGTCGCGCGTCGGAATCGTGTTGACGAAAGAACGGATGTCCTCATCGGTCGCCTCCGTCCAGGTCAGGGCGAGGTGGCAGCGCACGCCGTCATCGTCGTCCTCGCGCTCCAGCACGAACGGCAGCGCCGCGACCCGCTGATCGCTGCGCTGGAGGTTGATGGCATCGAGAAAATCGGCCACGCCGCCATCGTGGCGAAACTCCACACTCGTCTTGTTCTTCTGGTCGACGAACTGGATCACAAGTCCCTTGTTCAGGTAGGTCTTGACGTCCAGTCGTTCGGCAATCAGGACCGCGTCGTAATCGAGCGATTGAAAGATTTCGGGGTCGGGCGTGTAGGTGACGGTCGTTCCCGTCCCCCGCGACGGCTCTCCTTCCTCGATGTCGCCGGCCGGTTTGCCTCGTCGGTACTTTTGAATATACGTGGTGCCGTCCCGACGAACCTCGGCGATGAGGCTCTTGGAGAGTGCGTTGACCACGCTGGCACCCACACCGTGCAGGCCGCCGGCCACCTTGTAGGCATCGTTGTCAAACTTGCCGCCGGCGTGCAGGGTGGTGAAGATCACCTCGAGCGCGCTCTTGCCCGTCTTGGGATGGACATCGACGGGAATGCCGCGCCCGTTGTCAGACACCGAGATCGTCTTTCCGTCGGCCTGCAAGGTCACAATGATCCGTGTGGCATGGCCGTTCATCACCTCGTCGACCGCATTGTCGACAATTTCCCAGAGCAGGTGGTGCAGCCCTGACTTGTCGACCCCGCCGATATACATCCCCGGCCGCCGCCGAACCGCTTCCAACCCTTCCAGTACCGTGATCGATTTCGCGTTATATGTCGAAGATCCGTTGGCCATTCCTTATCATCCTGTCGGGAAGAGACTTCCTTCTATTGTTGAGCTCAGCGTCCCGAGGGTTCAGGGACGCCAAGTTGTCGGCAAATACTTCGAGCAGTCAGCAGCTTGATCTCCAAGTGGCGTGGGAGGGTTGACGTTTGCTGGTTAGAGGTGTTTAGCCAGAAGTCGTGACGGGCACCATCTCATAAATTTGCAGGCGTGCGCCCTCAGGTGTTGTTCAAGGAGACGACGCTTCATGTTCCGAGAGACACCTTGCTCGATCCCCAAGCGGTCCAGGATCAGTGTGAATCACTTCAGGGAGGTCCGCGGTCCCCTCGATCCTTTCCCGACTACCCTCGTACCTACGCCCCTTTTTGGCGAAGCTCCTGCTGCTGATCGGACCTCTTTCAAGAGCTCCCATGCATCCCGGGCCATGACAAACGCATCTTCAACGCTCTCGGCCTGTGTGATCAGCGCTGGGTCAAGAGGCGAGGTTACGGCATATCCACCCTCTTCCGCCGGCCACAGGAACAGGACAAACTCTCCATCGCTCACTGTATAATGCTTCGGCACATTATCGCTCCTCAAACGCATTACGATTCTGGCAAGCATGTGGTCGAATCGTCCGTGTCCTCTTACTCGAATCCCGGCAGCGGATTGTTAGGCTCATCGGTCCTGGGCCTCGGTTCGGAATCGCCGACCTGTTCCTGCGAGGGCACCGGCTCGGCCTCACCGGGCAGGACGCATTCGAGGGACCCGCGTTGCAGGATAGCGTAGCCGCGTCCACCGCGGCCGGTCACCGGGTATTTGGTTGCGCGGACGATCTGCGTCGCGCCCCGGTTGGTCCGGACCGTCAGGCCCTCGCGCTTCTTGTTGGCCAGCATGAAGCCGATCACCCGGTCCTTGGCTTCGAGCTTGATGGCGACCACGCCACGTGCCGCGCCGGCAACAACGTTGGCCTCGGTCACCGGGAAGATCAAGACGCGGGCCGATCTGGTGGCCAGGCAAACGTTCTCGGAACCGTCGGTGGCTTCGACGCCGACCACCAAATCGTTCTTGAACGTGGGATCGAGCCTGGCAACGATCCGGCCTTTCCGGGTGGAAACGGCCGCGAGTGGCGCCAGCGAAAAGCGTAAGACCTTGCCCCCCGCGGTGAGGGCGATGGCGTAGGGCGGGGGAGGCAGCGCGGGTGCCGCACCATTGCCGTTAGCATGGCCGTGACCGTTGCCGCCGGTGATGGCTCCGTCCGCGGTGTCGCCATCCCCATCGACATCGAACAGCCCCTGCACCATGCGTGGTGGTGTTTGAGGGTGTCTGGACGGGTCAGGCAGACAGCGCGGGTCGTGGCAGACGACGCCGACGATGTGTTCTTGATCCTCGAATGCAAATTGCTTCTGGATCGGTTCGCCGTGGCCCGTCGTCAGCGGGATATCGTTGACGCGCAGGCTGTAGGCGATGCCGCGATCAGTGAAAAACGTGATCGTCTGCCGGTGCGGGCACGATAGACCCAGCCGACCGTATCGTTGTCGCGGAGCCGGATGCTGGCGATGTCCGTGAACGACCGTTGCCGCTTGGTCCAGCCCTCACGTGTGACGATCACCCAGGCGTCCTCGTCGACGATATAGTCTTCCTCGCGGAATTCCATCGGTGCCGTAGGCGCCTCGATGCGGGTTCGGCGCGGCTCGCCGAAGGTCTTGCTGATCTGCTTGATCTCGTTCTTGATGATCTCCCACCGCGCCGGTTCGTCCTCGAGCAGGGCCTTGATCTCCGCCGCCCGCTTTCGCTTCTCCTGGAGCTCGTTGAGAATGTCGCGAATCTCGAGCTTGCCCAGCTTGTAAAGCTTGGTTTCGAGGACGGCGTCGGCCTGGATCTCGGTCAGCTCGAATCGGCGGATCAGCTTGGGCGCGGCGTCAGCCTTGCCATCGCTGGCGCGAATGATCTGGATGGCCTCGTCCAGGTTCTTGAAGACGATCGCGAAGCCTTCGAGGATGTGGATCCGTTCGAGCAGGTTCTTGAGCTCAAACCGCAGCCGCCGGACCACCACCTCCATGCGGAAGTCGAGGAAGTGCTGGAGAATCGACGTCAAATCGAGCCGGCTGGGAACGGCGACCTCAGCCCCCTCGGCCGGTAGCAGGCAGGTCAGGTTCACATTGTAATTGACCTGGAGGGCCGTGTTTTTGAACAGGTAAGCAAGCGCGGCGTCGGCGCTGGAGCCGGGCCGGAGCTCGAGCACGATCCGGATATCGTCGGTGCTCAGATCCTTCACGTTGACGAGCTGCGGGACCTGACCCTTGCCGATCAGCTCGCCAATACGCTCGACGAGGGCGTCCTTTTCGATTCCGTAAGGAATCGACGTGATGAGCACCGCATTGTGGCGGTCGGGATGTGGCTCGTATGTTCCCCGCAGCTTGATCGAGCCTTGCCCGGTGGCGTAGATCTGGCGAATCTCCTCGGCAGAGTTGAGGATCACCCCCCCGGTCGGGAAATCGGGGCCCTGAATGGACTTCAACAACCGATCGAGCGTCAGCTCGCGATTGTCCAGCAGGGCAACCAGCGCGGTGCAGACTTCTTTCAGGTTGTGCGGAGGGATGTTGGTTGCCATCCCGACCGCGATTCCCGATGCACCGTTGACCAGCAAGTTGGGAAACTGAGCGGGCAGCACTTCCGGCTCGAAGGCGGTCGAGGCATAGTTTGGGGCGCAGGTTGACGGTCTGGTCGCGAAGCTCGCTCAGAAGTGCCTGGGCAATCGGCGTCAGTCGGCATTCGGTATACCGCATGGCCGCCGGCGGATCGCCATCGATCGAGCCGAAATTGCCGTAACCCTCGATCACGGGATGCCGCAGGCTGAACGGCTGTGCCATCCGCACCAGGGCATCGTAGATCGACTGGTCGCCGTGGGGATGATAGGTCTTCATCACCTCGCCGACGACCGCCGCGGATTTGATGTAACGGCTATCGGCCGATAGGTGGAGGTCCGACCACATCGCATAGAGGATGCGCCGTTGCACCGGCTTCAGGCCGTCTCGCACGTCCGGCAGTGCGCGTGAGGTGATCACGCTCAGCGCATAGTTGAGATAGCGCGATCTCGCCGCCTCCGCCAGCGCGACATCCTCGATAAAGCCGTCGCGTCGCGTCTTTGCGTCTTGTCCCTGGTTGCCCCGGCGGTTCCGTTTCGCCATCGCTCGGCTCTCGACCTCAATCCTAAACCCAGCAAGTTCGTGACAATCGGACAAATCAAACCAAGTCTCGCAGGCTTCACAATACCAGTTTTCCCGCTGCTGATGCAATTCATTCTGTACGTATTTTCAGTGGCGCAGCCGCAGCAGGAAGGCGTGAAGGATTGGAAGGCAGGAGGCGTCAAGAACGTCAAAGCCCGCAGGCTTTCTCAGGGCCTCGCTCACGTCTCGCATCTTAAACCTTGTTGCTCTCGTAACCCATTGTTTTGCCTGGGTTTAAGTGTTCCTATCCGACCAATGCCTTGGGCCCTGTCTAATCCGTCTCTGCATCTCGATCGTAAATATGGGGCGTCTGTATGACGTGCGAGGTTTATGAGGTTAATCGAATTTCAGGAAATTCGAGTAAGGAGCGGGGAATGGCTTATTCTGGTCTTTCCGGATTTCCGAAAAATGCCTTGGACTAGAGCCGACCGCGCACCTGCCGGGAACTTACCGAACCAAGAACCTGCCCCTGTGAGCTGCTGGCCAGTAGGTTCCCCGTGCAAAGTATTCCATCCACTAATGTTCGCTGCTTGACGACTCGTCATTCTCAAGCGGTTCTCGGGGACTCGAGAAGTCTGGGTCGTGGAGGGTTTATCGCCGGGCCTGTTTGTCAACAAGGCAAACCGGCGATGAACCGTGGGCAGGAGTTACGTTTATGAACCTTTCTCTATACATCCTTGGCGCGATGATGTGCGCCCAGGTTCCGGCCGCGCCATCGGTCATTCCACCCGGTGCGCCCGTTTCCATGCCTTCGCTGCCGGCGGCCACTGCCCCGGTGCCCGTCGCTCCGGCGACAACCGCCGTACCCGCTGCTCCGGCGGACGCCGCACCCCTCGGCACAGCCCCGGCCGGCACTTTGATTGCACCCGATGACGTGCAGGACAACTCCGCATTCGCCCCCAACTTCGCTCCTCCGGCAGCTTATGTTCCTCCCGCTAACCTGATCCCCGACCAGGGGCGGCGGGCTTTTCGAGAGCGATCATGCTTTTGATGGCTTCACCACGCCGCTCAGCAACCCTATACAATCGAAAGATCCGCGCTCCCTCACGGAAGCCCGCTTTCTGTTCCTGGGCGACTGGTCGCGTCCCAGCACGCCGGTCATTGGTGGCGGAACCTTCCAGGTTTACGCTCTGCAACTCCGTCTAGCGGTCACCGAGCGGCTTCAGTTGTTCGCCGACAAGGACGGCCTGGTCCGTCTCTCGCCCAAGGGTTCCAATTCGGTCTTCGGGCTGGCGAACATCATGGCCGGTGCCAAGTACGTCTTGATCCGCGACGTCGAGAACCAGTTCCTCTTCTCGGGCATCGTGCAGTATGAAGCGCCAACCGGCTATCACAACATCTTCGAAGGCCACGGCGACGGTCTGCTTGGCGTCTACGGCGTGGTGGGCAAACAGTTCTGGGACAACTGGCACTTTGTAAGCACCTTCGGTCAGAACATCGCGCTCAACAACTCGAATTCGGGCTACTTCATGGTCGCCGCCCACATCGACCGCCGGTTCGGCAAGTTCGTTCCCTTCTACGAGGCCAACTGGTTCTACTACAACCAGAGCGGCAGAAACGTGCCGGGCGTGGGCAGCGAGGGCGGCGGGCTGTTGAACATTGGAGCCCAGCAGGTCATGGGGCTGAACTATCTCACCAATGCCGTTGGTTTCAATTATGAGTTCAACCAGCACGTGATCTTCGGTGTTGCCTACGAATACCAGCTCACCACCCGGACGATGCTCCAGAACAACATTCTTAACGCGCAACTCATATTCAGGTACTAAGCCTGAGTTTGCCAGGCATCACCGCAGTTCTCGAAGAGCCGATCTCAGAACATTGGTGCTATAGACTTCGGTGCGATACGCGAAGAATTCCCGCCCGGGCCTCGAGGTTTTCACCCTCGGGGCCGCGGGCCTGCGCAAAACGTGACGTTTCGAAATCCCGGATGCTCCGTTGAAGTAACACATTCGGCGCGGCCGATTCTGTTTGACGCGGATCAGACGGCGGGGCCGCGGATTCACTGGGCTCGTGAGCCATGAGAATTCCGTAATTGATAAGTTCGATGCTCGACAGGGGGCCCGATCTCATGAAGTGGAAATGTCGAGTCGGCGGAGGCCTGGCTGCCTTGCTAGTGGGGGCGGTTGCCACCGCACAGGAGGTCACCCAGCCTGTCCAGGGAATTCAGCAGCCGGCACAGATCGCGCCTGGACCCCGGCCACCGGTGGCCAGTACGGGACTGGAGGCGGAGTCGCTGCCCGGCGAACTCACCGAGGATATTCTTCAACCCGCTGACGACTTCAGGTTCGGGCCGACCCCGGTTTCGGACGTGAACTTCATGATGGACTACTTGCGTTTGCGGGAAGTTTTCGGCGACAGCGCCATCCGGTCCTACGGCTGGGTTGAGGGTGGCTACACGGGCGCGTTGTCTGGACATGGCATACTCTCGGTCGAGCCCCGGCAGAACCGCTTCGGCAACGAGTTCTTGCTCAACCAGATTGGCCTCGCGATCGAAAAGCCACTCAGGCAGGACGAGTTCAATATCGGATTCATGATGAGGTACTTCGCCGGCGCCGACGCGGCGTTGGGCGCGGCCAAGGGTGGTATCGGGTACCCGCCTGGAAATGCGCATTTCGGACAGGACTTCCGCGACCTTTACCTCTCGGCCCACTTGCCGATCCTCACCGAGGGCGGCATGGACGTGAAGGTTGGCCGCATGAACACGATCATCGGCTACAATGGCTTTCTCGCCCCTTTCCGGCCGTTCTACTCCAGTGACTATCAGTTTTTCTATTCCCAGGACGGCGCCTTTACCGGTTTCCTGACGAACTTACACGCGACGGATCGACTGGAAATCTGGAACGGGATGACATTCGGTGCGAACACTTTTTTCACCTTGCGAAGCAACAATTCCTACTGCTACATAGGGCAGGTGAACTACTGGGTGACAGAGGAACGAAAGACGCGGCTTACCGGCTCGGTCTACGCCGGTCCACACGCTCTTTTCGCAGCGCCTGGATTGGCGGGTAACTTTGACACTATGGTCGAGCTGCGGCTCCAGCAAAACTGGAATCAGTACTTCACTCAAGTTGTACAATCGAACATGGGATGGGATGGAGCCACGCGAGTCGGCACCGGCTCTTGGTATGGAATCTACCTCATCAATATTCTCCATCTAAGCAGTGAAGTCGATGCCCTCTGTCGTGCCGAGTGGTTCGATGACGTCAAGGGCACTCGAACCGGTATTGACACGCACTATGAAGAGGTAACACTGGGCGTCAACTGGCACCCCGATAAATACCTCGAAATTCGCCCGGAGATTCGCGGTGACTTCGCCGGCGCACCGGCGTTCGGAGTTAACGGAGCCCATGATCATTACAGCCAGTTGACAGGTGCGATCAGCTTCCTGGTCAAGTTTTGACACCGGCCCATCTTGAGTTTGCGGAAATCCCGCTATCCCGCAGGGTCGAGAACCAGTGGTTGGGGGACAGACTGCTTGAAGCGATGAGCCATGGGGGCGCATCTGGCCCACCTGTCCATTGCGCAGCCAGGTGGAGAGCTGTTTGCACGAGGTCCGCGGTAACGGCTGTCGGATGGCCGCACCAGCGAATGCAATGATCGCCGGAATCGAGCCGGAACATCGACCGACGGAGTTCGGCGCAAGGTTCTCGCAAAGCATTCGGAACTGGCCCGGCGATGAAAAGGCTGGCGGAAGCGAGCTGCCCGCCGAAGTACCAGTCGACATCCTCGGCGCTCCAGGGTCCGTCCCATCGGAAGCTGTCGCGATAGACCATCCGGCCCGCCCGATGGACCTCGAAGTTCTGAATGATCCTCTCAAACTCGAACCGCTCGGAGAGAGCACCTCGCTCATAGCGTCCAGGCAGCCAGATGTCGCCCCAGATCAACCGGGCTCCAGGGGCCAGTTCCACTCTGACGTGTTGATAGTAACGGCTGTCGCGGTATGGGATCGCGGGACCCGGCAAAACGACCAGACACGCATCGACCTCCACCGCGACGGCAAACTGCTGCGTCGAGAAGCTTGCGAGGGCAGGATGGATCCGGGTTGCCGACTGGCCCGTTACCACCGCGCGCGTTCCGGCCCGCGCAGTGACCTCCACTAAGTGAGCGTCGCCATCCAGCAGTCCGGCGGTGAGGTTGATCAGGTAAAGCAGTGCAGCCGGCTCGCCATCCAGCTCTAGCGGAGGAAAAAGGCGAATGGGAATCTGCTGATAACAGGTTCCCATGTGCGTGCTCTCGCCGGAACGGATCAACTCGACTCGTGCCCCGCCCACCCGTCCCGCCGGGTTTTGGGTCGGCAGCACGTTTCGGAATTCGGGCGGCGTCAGGAACTCTTCGCGCGTGATGCGAACTGCTCGCGAACCCACTTGATCACCTCCTCGACTCCTTCCTTTTGCCGGAGGCTGACCATCATGAACGGGCGCTCGCCACGCATCTTCAGGCTGTCTCGTCGCATCACATCCAGGTCGGCCCCGACGTGCGGCGCCAGGTCAATCTTGTTGATCACCAGCAGATCGCTGTTGCAGATGCCCGGCCCCCCCTTGCGGGGAATCTTGTCCCCCTCGGCCACATCGATGACGAAGATGAATCGGTCCGCCAGCTCGCGGGAGAAGACCGCGGTCAAGTTATCACCGCCCGACTCCACCAGGACGAGCTCGAGCCCGGGAAACTGACGCTGGAAGTTGGCCACGGCGCTCAGGTTGGCGCTTGCGTCGTCGCGGATGGCCGTGTGCGGGCAGCCGCCGGTCTGGACGCCCACGATCCGCTCCACGGGAAGTGCCTCGCGACGGGACAGAAACTCGGCGTCCTCGTGCGTGTAAATGTCGTTGGTGATCACCGCCAGATTGATCTCCGGCCAGAGGGCGCGGCAGAGCACCTCGACGAGGGCCGTCTTGCCGGATCCAACGGGTCCGGCCACACCGAGCGTGAATACCTTGCGTGAAGGACCCGCGTAGCGGGCCGGGCCGGGCCGACCCATGTGATCATGGGGATGGTCGTGGTCGCTGTGGAATGCCGCGCCCCGTCGGAACCGCCGCTGTGTCGGCCGTGCATGCCAATCCAAAAGGGAATCAAGAGCGGTACATGCGGGCGTAAAGTCGCGTTTGTTCATCACACAGGATCTCATAAAAGGGGCAACCCGCTCCGGCAGTCTCGGGAGCACGGTCGACCAGGGCACCGGTCAATGTACTGATCTCGTCTTGTAGATAAGCCAGAATTTGCTGGCCGTGGGTATGGCCGACGGGAATGGCGCGCACACCTGAGCCGATCATACCCAGGGCTGCCTGGTGCAGGTAGGCTGTCAGTACGTCTCCTGGCTCGTTACCGCCCAACGCCCCGAGCAACCCGAAGACCACGGAATGGTGCCAGCCCTGCGGTTCGCCGAAAGGTGGCTCGACAAATCGGATTAGCTTGTTTGCACACCACGCCCAGGTCATGCCGAGCGCCAGCAATTGCTCACCCATCTCACGGCTGGCGACGCGGATCGAGGGCGGAACGATCGAAGCGTCGGCCAGTCGGTTCAGGGCCACCAAGTCGAACGGCTTTCCTGCTCGGGCGCCGCGACAGGCGGACGCGACGAGGATTCCTTCGAGCGGGCCAAGCGACGCGCGAAGCCATCGCAGGGTCCAGCGCTCGAGGCTCTCGGCATCGTGGACCAAGCCGCGGGCAATCGCTCCCTCGAGGCCCCAGGAGTGGGTGTATCCGCTGATGGGCAGCGCGGAGTCGGAAATCTGAAGGAGGCGCAGGTTCACGAATCTCCGTCCCTCTTCAGAAGAGGAAGTAGAGCTGAGTCATGGGCAGCTCTTCCAGCGGATCGCTGCCGACTTTCTCGCCGTCGACCCAGACCTGGTAGGTCTCTGGGTCGACTTTGATCTCGGGAGTCGCCTCGTTGCGGCGCATGTCTTTCTTGCCGATCTCACGGCAGTTCTCGACGGCGACGACCTCGCGCTGGAGTCCGTAACGCTCGACGATTCCAGCCTGGAGCGAGGCCTTGGAGACGAAGCTCAAGCACGATTTCGACAAGGCTCTGCCGTACGCGGCAAACTGGGGACGCATATAAACCGGCTGCGGCGTGGCGATGCTCGCGTTCGGGTCTCCCATCTGAGCGGCGACGATCAGACCGCCCTTGAGGATCAGAAACGGCTTGACCCCGAAAGACCCCGGATCGTAGATGACCAGGTCGGCCAGCTTACCTGCCTCGATGCTGCCGACGTGCTCGGCGAGGCCGTGGGTGATTGCCGGGTTGATCGTGTACTTGGCCACGTACCGCTTGACGCGCTCATTGTCGTTGCGCGAGCTGTCGCCCACCAACGGTCCGGTCTGCACTTTCATCTTGTGGGCGGTCTGCCAGCATCGGACGATGGCCTCACCGATCCGCCCCATCGCCTGCGAGTCGGAGCTCATCATGCTGATGATGCCTCGGTCATGAAACACGTCCTCGGCGCCGATGGTCTCGGCCCGGATGCGGCTCTCGGCGAAGGCGACGTCCTCGGGAATGCTCCGGGACAGGTGATGGCAAACCATCAACATGTCGAGGTGCTCGTCGATCGTGTTGACAGTGAACGGACGGGTGGGGTTTGTGCTGGAGGGCAGGACGTTAGGCAGGCCGGCGATGCTGATAATGTCAGGCGCGTGACCGCCACCCGCTCCTTCGGTGTGAAAACTGTGAATCGCCCGGCCTTTCATCGCGGCAATCGAGTCTGCGAGGAACCCGGACTCGTTGAGCGTGTCGGTGTGGATGGCGATCTGGATGTCATACTCGTCGGCCACCCTCAGGCTGGTATCGATGACGGAGGGGGTGGTGCCCCAGTCCTCGTGGAGCTTCAGCCCGCAGGCGCCGGCCTCGATCTGCTTCCTGAGCGGTTTGGGCAGACTGCCGTTGCCCTTACCCATCACTCCGACGTTGATCGGCAAACCCTCGAACGCCTGGAGCATCCGCATGATGTTCCAGGGACCAGGAGTGCAGGTCGTCGCCCACGTGCCCGTTGCCGATCCGGTGCCGCCACCGATCAGCGTTGTGATGCCTGAGGCGATAGCCGTCTCGATCTGCTGCGGACAGATGAAGTGGATATGAGTGTCGACGCCACCGGCCGTGACGATCTTACCCTCGGCCGCGATGATCTCGGTGCCTGGCCCGATCACCAGCCGCGGATCGATGCCGTTCTGGGTAAGCGGATTACCCGACTTGCCAACCGCAACAATGCGGCCCTGGCGAATCCCGATGTCACCCTTGACGATCCCCCAGTGGTCGATGATCACCGCGTTTGTGATCACGAGGTCGCAGTGCTCGGGGCTCATCGGCTCCTCGACAGGACATTGATCCTGGCCGTCCCGGATCGACTTGCCACCGCCGAAAATCGATTCCTCACCGTAGTCGGTGTAATCGTGTTCGACCTCGATGATCAGTTCGCTGTCAGCCAGCCGGATGCGATCGCCGACGGTCGGCCCGTACTTCTTGGCGTAGGCCTTCCGAGAGATTTTCACGCTCATGATTTGATGTCTCTTTCAAGTCGGAGGATCGAGCATGTTCGGAGAAGTGATACCGCGACTCAGTTCACTTGGACGACTTGTGGCCGTACTTTTGGTCGACGCAGCGCTTCAAGCTAGTTTCCCGGGTAAACGGATCGTCCAGTCGACCCGACACCAGATTGTTGAAACCGTAGACTTCGCGTCGGCCGCCGTAGGGAATCAGGTGAACCTCCTTCACGTCGCCAGGCTCGAAGCGGACCGATGTCCCGCTTGGCAGGTCCAGACGCATGCCGTACGCCTTGGTGCGATCAAAGACCAGCCCGCGGTTGACTTCAAAGAAATGGTAATGAGAACCAACCTGCACTGGCCGATCGCCTGTGTTGTTCACCGTGATCGTCACCACGGGCCGATTTGCATTGAGCTCGATGTCGGCACCGTCGAAGAGGAATTCACCCGGAAGCATGCTCGGACTCCCTTGAGAACAGCGGGATTGGAATCGTTGGCGGCGATCGTCAGCGAATTGGCTCGTGAATGGTGACGAGCTTGCTGCCGTCACGGAAGGTCGGTTCAACCTGGATCATCGACACCAGTTCGGGCACTCCGTTCATCACGTCGTCGCGAGTCAGAATCTCACGACCGGCGCTCATGATCTCGGACACGGATTTGCCTTCTCGAGCCATCTCCATGAGCTCGGCCGTGATCAATGCCGTGGCTTCGGGAACGTTCAGCTTCAAACCACGCTGCTTACGATCCTTGGCAACCTGGGCGGCCAGATAGATGAGCAGCTTGTCTCGTTCCTGGGGTGAAAGATTCATCGGAGAGATTCCTCAAGTAGGGTCGAATGGCAAAGGAGCAAGAGAAGTGTCGTCGGATCAGCCGGCCCCATCAAGAAGGCGCGGCCACCGGCTCGCGGACCATTTTGCGATCAAGCCAGCCCAGCGCCAGGACCAGCCAGGTCGCCAGGACGAACGGCGCCGTCAGAGCAGGCAGCCTGAGCATGGGGATGAGATCGGTCAGCAAGACCGAAAGCAGCATTCCCAGAAGTGGCGGGATCATCGATCGCCTCCACAGGAAGAGAGCCAGGGGCGCCAGCGTCGCATTGTATCCGTAAAGTCCGAGTGCGACGTTGTCGAGCAGTCCCCGTTCGACCAGGCTCTCAGGGTCAAGGATCCTCGCCGCTGCAGTTGCGTGGTAGCTCCCCACCAGCATGCCCACGATCGAGCCGACCAGCACCCAGATGGCGTGTTCCCAGTTGTTCAAGGCAATTCCGACAAGGAACAGCAGCCCCGTCCAGAGGCTTGCCTGGAACATGACCTGGCTGACGCCGTGCGCCACGGCCTGAATCGCGCCGGCTCCCACAAGCGGTCCCCCGGGCTCCACCGGGGACACCGAAAGAGCCCTGCCCAGGAAAAACAGGACCCAGGTCATGATGATGAATGGTGCTGTATATGTCGGAAAAGGCAGATGCTTCCGAGCCAGCCAGGTGAGCACCGAAGCCACCACGCAGCCGGCGATCAGCAAGAGCGTACTTATCACCCCCAGCCGGAAGAAGAATAACGTGGCAATTCCGACGAGTGTCGAGTTGAAGCCGTAAATCCCGGCTTTGACCTCGGAGTCGTGGAACTTGAGCAGACGAGCCACCGCCCAGCCGATGATCGCACCCACCGCACCACCCAAGGCCATGAGAGGCGAGCTGAAGGCGATCCCCAGCAGGAAACATCCGCCCGTCAGGGCGTTCTCCTGAAAGAAGATTTGGCCAACACCTCGCATTGCAGATCGAATCGGCTCGGGAACAAATGCGTCCGATATTGAGAACATATTCTCTGCTGATTCCACGATAGGATAGGTAGCGGATGGATCATTAAGGTCCAATAATAAGATTAGAGCGTTTTAATGTGTATTGAGGTCTTTATAAACCGAGTGAAGGAGGATGTCAACGGGCTAGCCGCAGGTTCGTAAAAAGTTCATGGACACGGGTCGAGACTCCATTCCTGGACTCCGCGGACCGTACCGCCGACAGCAAGCACGACTGGCTCGAGAGGGGTCGATTGGAGGCCCGGTGCGATGTATTACGAGAATTGAAGTTCGCTGAGCCTTTCAGAATCCAAGGTGCAGCGACGGCTGACGCCACGCGAGACCGCTCGAAAGGGTGTCGGAGTGGCTTCCTTCGGCAACGACAACACGTGGGACCAGTTCACTTGATCAGGGATGTCTACAGGGGGTCAGTCGAGCAACTCGACAACGCCGCTACGCAGCTTGTAAACGGCTCCGACGACCTTCACGTCTCCCTTCTTGACCAGTTCCGCGAGGATGGGCTCCAAACTCTTGAGCCGCTCAACGCCCATGGCCACGTTGGCCTTGATGGCGTTCTCGAGCTTGTCGCCCGGCTTGCCTCGCGCGGCGGCGGCGGCCGGCCTGATGACCTCGACCAGGTCGCGAATGGCCCCGGGCAGAGAGTCGTTGGCGTCGATATGAGCCACTGCAGCCTTGACTGCGCCGCAGGCCTCGTGGCCCAGCACGACGATGAGTCGGGCGCCCAGCTCCGCGACGCCGAACTCGACACTGCCTTTAATGAAGGGCCCCGCGCCGCTGACGACGTTCCCCGCGATCCGGACCACGAACAGGTCGCCAACCCCCTGATCAAACACCAGCTCGGGGGACACTCGCGAATCCGCGCAGCCCACGATGATGGCCAGAGGTGCCTGTCCCTCCGCCAGCGGCGCGAAGTCATCCGGCCTTCGCCCGGGGTGGGCGAGTTGTCCACTGACGAACCGTTTGTTGCCTTCGAGCAGGCGGGCGAGCACGGAGTCCGCGTCTCGTTGCTCAACCTTGCCGGCCACCGCCAATGCGGCCGTGGGGAGACCAAGCCCTGTCCCGGCGACCGCGAGTCCGGAGACCTTGAGGAATTCGCGTCGTGATGATTGATCCGTCTTCAGGGTATCCACAATCCGCTCGTTGCCGCGGTCGGGACCGGTCGGCGCGTTGGCCGGCAAGAGACCGATTCGAGTATCTTCGGGATATTCGCTCATGATCTTTCGCTCCTGATTACTTCCGCGGCAGACGGATTGTCAAGATGATTCGCCAGCCCTCGTCCGAACTTGAACGCAGCCACTCCGACATGGGAACTCGCCAGCGCCGGGTGTTCGCGGGGGTCGTGTTACTCTAACGGGGCCAGATGCTCCGGTGAAGCGTCTGCTCTCCACCTCGGTGAGCTTTGCCAAGCTTCAGAAAAGTGGCTGCAAGCCATCAACCGCCGGGTGTCACCCGCTCAGAACCAGAGCTGGAACCTGAGCCAGAACATGTCGGCGTTCTTCTGAAAGCCGCCGGGGCGGAACTGCACCGGATCGCCGAATTCGCCGTGAAGCCAGAAGGCATAAACCTTGAAAAACTCATTCCAGTACCAGTTCACGCCGAGTTCGGTGGTGATGGCCGAATTCGACCAGAGGTTCGGATCGGCGAAACCGGAAGTGAAGACCTTCTCGCTGAGCCTGAGCTCGCTCACGCGGGCCACCGCCTCCCAGGCGCCAGGGCCGCGTTCTTGGCCCTTGCTGGTGGGAATGAAGGACCGACGGGGCTGGATCATGGTCCGGCTTTCGATGTGCTCGCCGGTCAAGAAATAGGCCGCGGTGACATAGTAGCCCGAGACGGGCACGGCCACCGGCGAAGGGCGGGCCACGGTCGCGTAGCTGTTATAGCCGTATTGCCACTCTCCAAACAGCGACAGGCTTTTGTAGAAGTAAGCTGCGTGGACGGAGCCGAGCAACCGGTCGCCCCGCTCGACGACGTCGGAGTTGAGAATGAGGAACGGCACCGTCGCCACCCCGGGAACGGCGGCATCCGGGGAAACCGCGCCGATCCTGAATGACGCTGGCACGGGCGGCTGATCCTGGCGGCCGAAGGCAACCGATGTGCCGACGTTCAGGAACTTGAGAAACCAGAGGGAATCTGAATCCTGGAAAGGCCTGGCGTTCAGGAAGCCGATGACGTCCTTACCGTTGCTCAGGCTCTGGAACGAGTTGCGTGAGCCATTGAAGACCCCCACCGCGTAATCAAGCCGCTTGTCCAGGAGATAGCCCCAGCCCATCGCACCGATCTGCCGGTTCAACCCAAGGTTGGTCGTGAACAGCGAACGCTCCGGTGTCGGAAGCCACATGGGCCGAATGGCAAACTGATCATAGGTGAGCGGCGTCATGAAGCGGCCGATGCGCATCTGGAACCGGTCGTCCGGATGAATATTCAGGAAGGCGTCTAGAAGGTCGATACTGTTCAGCCCTCGATTGATGGAGAAGACGTATTCGATTGGCTTCGTGATCCGGCCATTGAAAAAGAATCGCTGGCGCGGGAAGAAGAAACCGCTAACGGGGGGTGTCTGGCCGCTGTTGCCCCAAACCCGGGCCTCGACCTGGGAAAGGACGTGAATCTGGAGCCGGAACTCCTCGTCCTCGGTCTGAAGCTGGAAGCCGGGTCCGAAGTTGGCCTGCAGCGGGATTTTCTTGGGGATTGAGATGTTCGAGATTCTGTACCGCGAATCGGGCGCGACGGTTTCCGTCTCGAAACTGTAATAGTCCGGCACGGGTGTGCCTGGCTCCGCGTCACTTCCTCCCGGGGGTCTTGGATCTTCCTTTCTGTCGGTCGACCTCCCCGACAGTTCATCGACCCGCTTGAGAATTAGCTTCATCTGTTCGTCATGCTCTCTCCGCGTCCTCACAAGCTCCTCGGCGAGCTTCTTGTTCGTTTCCTCCATCGCCCGTAGCCGCTCGGCAAGCTCGGCCACCGATGTTGACGTCGGAGCGACCTCGGACGAAAAGGGCGATCCTGCGGGGATAGGTAATGCTCGCGGCAGAGTTGGCACGGAAGGCTGATCCTGTGACCGAACGTCGCCAAAGAATCCAACCACGGCACCCCACAGAGCTAGAACCATCAACCTCGAAAAATATCGATGCAGGCGTGATCGCATGTTGCCAAGCCTACATCTTGGATTCGCGAAGCTGATCCCCGCCACGCACGGAGACCAACGCCGCGCAGGAAGATCCTCGGCGTCACAACCGAAGAGGAGATGCCCCCTGGACGGCAGATGCTTCCCGTTAACACTTCCCATAAAGACTTTGACTGCAATATGCTACGACGGATGGTACGACCCAAGGATCGGCAATAAAAACGCCTGCGCCCTTGAGTGGCTGCTAATCTCCAACTGCCCCTCAGGTCCTACGTTTTTCTCGTTCCACCACAGCCAGAATTGAATATCGGCTAGCTTACAAACCTTCGCGATTCCGCACAGACGTCTTTCCCGCACGGCGACTTTTCAAGAGCAGCGATTCCGAGAGATCGGGTAGCTTTGAGCCCATGTCCGTGCTAGGCTGCAGGCGTTGGTTCTGCTTCATCCCTCCTTCCGCCACGGCTGAACTACCACCCGGGTAGACAGCGGCGATGCTGCTGTGAGACGAAATCTGACTGAATTGAGCCGCTTTGCGAGCAGGAATCGCTCGCGCCCCGGCCTGCTTCCCGCAAAACATTCCCCACGACACGACCCTGCCAGCAGGACTCTCATCCTCAGGCGCGCGATCATGAAAACCTTGAGCCGCACGATTGCCGCTGCACCGTTTCTTGTCGCTATCACGCTGGCGGCAGGCGTAGCCGCCGGGGAAGGTGAGAAACTCTCCGCACCAGCGTCCGCTATCGGCGTCGGTCTGGCTCCGGCTGCCATCGTTGCGACGCCGGACGGTAAGTCGGTCTACATCGCCTGCGCGGGTGCTCGTTCGATCATCGTCCTCGACCAGGCGACTGCCGCGGTCGTCCGACGCATCGATTTACCAGGCTCCCCATCAGGCCTGGCGTTGAGCACCGACGGGTCGAGGCTATTCGTAACCTGTGGCGTGGCCGCGAGCCAGATCTGCGTGATCGCCACGGACGGGGGAAAGATCGTCGAGACTCACCCGGCCGGGTTCTTTGCCAGCAGCCCGGTACTCGCGCCCGACGGCAAGCACCTTTACGTTTGCAACCGATTTGAAGACAGCGTGACCATCCACGACCTAACTCGCCAGACCCCGCCCGTGCGCATGGCAGTGCCTCGCCAGCCGGTGGCCCTGGCCGTTACGACCGACGGCCGCCGCCTTCTGGCCGCACATCACCTGCCGGACGGCCGGGCAGATCAGCAGGTCGTGGCCGCCGGAGTGAGCGTGGTCGACCTTACGACACGGCGCATCACCAGCCGCCTGGTTCTTCCCAACGGCAGCGGCCTGCTACGGGACATCAAAATCTCACCCGACGGCCGGCTCGCCGCCGTCACTCACAACCTGGCACGCTTCCAGATGCCCACGACGCAGGTCGATCGAGGCTGGATGAACACCAGCGCCCTGACCCTCATCGACGTTCCCGGACTCTCCGTCATCAACACCGTCCTGCTCGACGAGGTGGACCATGGCGCTGCCAACCCCTGGGCCATCGGCTGGACGTCCGACGGTAAGACCCTGGTTGTGACCCACGCGGGAACGCATGACCTGAGCGTCATCGACGTATCCGCCCTGATAGCAAAGCTGCGCGGCCTGCCCACTCAGGCCGATCGAGGGCGCGGGGTCGATCCTTATTCCGCCTCGCGCGTGGCGGCCGACGTGCCCAGCGACCTGGCTTTTCTGGTCGGCGTGCGAACGCGAGTGCGCCTGTCGGGGCGTGGTCCGCGAGCGCTGACGATCCAACATTCCCAACTCATCGTAGCGGATTATTTTTCCGATATTGTGGAGCGAATCGATCTCCAATCGAGTCCGTTGAGAGCCGTACCGATCGCGCTGGGGCCGCACGACGAGCTTCCGCCGGTTCGCCGCGGGGAGATGCTCTTTAACGATGCCACGCTCTCGTTTCAGGGCTGGCAGAGCTGCGCCACTTGCCACTCGGACGATGCCCGGGTCGACGGTTTGAACTGGGATCTGCTCAACGACGGCCTGGGTAATCCCAAAAACACCAAGAGCCTGGTGTGGGCCAATCGCACGCCCCCGGCCATGAGCACGGGTGTGCGCGGCGATGCGGAATCTGCCGTGCGCTCCGGACTTAGCCACATCCTCTTCGCCATGCCGAGTGAGGACACGGCGAACGCGCTGGATTGCTACGTACGATCGCTTGAGCCTTTACCCAGCCCGAAACTGGAGAAAGGCCGGCTCTCGGCGGCGGCTGTCCGCGGTGAAGCCCTGTTTCGCAGCCCCGAACTAGGTTGCTCAGGCTGCCACGGCGGCCGCTTTCGTACGGACCTCAAATCGCACGACGTGGGTACGGCAGGAACTTTTGATCAGGGGCAGTATCTCTTCGACACGCCCGCGCTCGTCGAGCTCTGGAGAACGGCTCCCTTCCTCCACGATGGCTCATGTGCCAGCCTGCACGAACTGGTCACGAGCCGGAACACGGAGAACCGGCATGGCCGGACATCCCACCTGACGAAGGCTGAAATTGATGACTTGGTCGAGTTCTTGTTGTCGCTGTGAGGTGGAACATGAACATGGAGATCCGAGCTTACACGCGAATTCGACGGACCTGGTCCTGGACGATCCGATTTGGGTTGGCCGTTATCAGTACGCTTGTCTTCGCGGAGGCGATACTGGCCGCGAGCGATGCCGGAACACCGGCGGCGAAAACCGCCGGGAAAACGATGCTTGACCAGTTCCGGGACGGCCCAATGGCCGGAGTGAACGAAATTGTCTTCGCCGCGCCAAGCAGAACGAGACCGACGGTCACTGGTACGCCAACATCGGCTACTACGCCCACGATCCCGCTAGGAAGGCCTGGCGCGAGGGCACCAAACTCTACAAGTCGAGCCTGGCGACCGGTAAGCTCCTCACGCTGGTGGACGATCCCAGGGGCGGTGTGCGCGATCCCCAGGTCGGCTACGACGGCAAGACGATCCTCTTCAGTTACCGTAAAGGGGGAACCGAGGCCTACCACCTGTTCGAGATCGGTTCGGACGGCCTGGGCCTGCGCCGGCTCACCGACGGCAACTATGATGACATCGAGCCGACTTACCTTCCCGATGGAGACATAATCTTCGTCTCGACCCGATGCAAACGGTGGGTCAACTGCTGGCTGACACAGGTCGCCGTCATGCACCGCTGCGACCGCAACGGCCAGCACATCCGGCCGATCTCGAGCAACAACGAGCAGGACAATACGCCCTGGCCGCTCGCCGACGGACGAATTCTCTATACGCGCTGGGAATACATCGATCGCAGCCAGGTCGACTATCACCACCTCTGGACCGCAAACCCCGACGGCACCGCCCAGATGGTCTGGTACGGCAATCAGCATCCGGGAACCGTGATGATCGACGCCAAGCCTGTCCCCGGCTCCGACAAAGTCGTGGCGAGCTTCTCTCCGTGGCATGGCCAGCCCGAGCATGCCGGGGCGATTTGCATGGTAGACCCCCGATCGGGTCCGGACCAGCCATCGTCGGTCCAGCAAGTCAGTCGCGGCAATCAGTATCGCGATCCTTGGGCCTTCTCCGAGAACTGCTTCATGGCCGCGGAAGGAAGCGCGGTCGTCGCGATGGATGGGAAAGGCAATGAGGTGACTCTCTGCCGCCTGCCCGAGGCTGACGTGCGTGCCGGAATGCAGCTCCATGAGCCCCGGCCGGTCTCCCCGCGTGCCCGCGAGCGGATCATGCCCGATCGCATTGAACCCGGCGCGGCAACCGGCCGGCTGGCTCTGGCCAACATTTACCAGGGCCGCAACATGACCGGCGTGAAACCGGGCGAGATCAAATCGCTGCTGGTGCTCGAGTCGCTTCCCATGC
This sequence comes from uncultured Planctomycetaceae bacterium, assembly GCA_963797295.1. Taxonomy (GTDB): domain Bacteria; phylum Planctomycetota; class Planctomycetia; order Isosphaerales; family Isosphaeraceae; genus Aquisphaera. Next base: position 162,107 of record CAWCPP010000037.1, on the reverse strand, counting down.
CGATCCACTATACCGGAGGAATGGAGCCGGTGAGCTACGGCGGCACGTTCACGCTCGAGCGGATCGTGGGCACGGTCCCCGTCGAACCGGATGGCTCGGCCTACATGGAATTGCCAGCCCTGCGCAGCTTCTTTTTCGTCGCACTTGACCAGAACAACCTTTCCGTCAAGCGGATGCAGAGTTTTCTGACGGTTCAGCCGGGTGAGACCTCGAGTTGTGTGGGCTGTCACGAGCAACGCACCCGCACGCCCGATAACTCGTACGACTCTCTGGTCTCCCTGGCGCTACGCCGGCCCCCCAGCAAGATCGAGCCGATCAGTGACGTTCCCGACCTGATCGACTACCCGCGCGACGTGCAGCCGATTCTGGATACACTCTGTGTGCGCTGCCACGGCTACGAGGCGACTGCCGCGGGCGGCCCGCGCGACGGCGGCTTGATCCTCGCTGGCGACCACGGCCCGCTCTACAGCCACAGCTATTACATGATGACCATCGCACGGCTGTTCTCCGATGGTCGGAACCAGCCGAGAAGCAATTATCCCCCACGTCAGCTCGGCTCGTCGGCCAGCCGGCTGCTCACGCTTCTCGACGACAGCCACCACGGCGTATCGGCCAGCGCACACCAGAAGAAGCTCGTCCGCCTCTGGATCGACTCCGGCGCCGCCTATCCCGGAACCTACGCAGCATTGGGGACGGGCATGATCGGCAACTATGCCGAGAATGCGATGGTCAACACCGACACCGACTGGCCCACGACCCGGGCTGCGGCACCAGTGTTCGAGAAAAGGTGCGCGAACTGCCACGCCAGCCGCGGCCGGTCGTTGCCAATGACGCTTTCCGACGAGACCGGCGTCTCCTTCTGGCAACCCCGCATGGGAGATCGCCGGCTGAACACGAGCCGCCACATCGTGTTCAATTTGTCCCGCCCCGAGAAATCGCTCTACCTGCTGGCCCCGCTTGCCCGCGCGGCAGGAGGCTGGGAACTCTGTCGCGACCCGAAGACAAGCAGGCCCGCATCCGTATTCACGAGCACGAGCGACCCCGATTACCAGAAACTGCTGGCCATGTGCGTGGCGGGAAAACAGTACCTGGAGCGCGTCACACGATTCGACATGCCGGGCTTCCATCCCCGCAATGACTGGGTTCGCGAGCTGAAGCGGTTCGGGATCCTCGGTTCCGACGTCCGTCCCGACGCTCCGATCGATGTCTATGCCACCGAGCGAAAATACTGGGAGTCGCTCTGGTATGCGAGGCCGGGAACCTGATCAGCACTCGAGGGGCTAGTCGGTCAGGTTCTGAGCGATGCCGCAGTCAGTTCTCTCCTCAGACACTCGATGCTCCGCCTCGCGGTTTCCTCGGCGCCCGGCGAGAAGTCAAAGACCTCGACCGAGACCCAGCGATCGTAGCCGGATTCGACGAGTGCTTTCATGATTGATCCGAAGTCGACATCGCCCATGCCGGGCCCGCGCAGGTTCACGTCCTGCGCATGAAAGTGGCCCGCATTCCTTGCGTACCGGCGGATCAATGCGGGCACGGTGGTTCCGGTCTCGCCGCTCTGCGCCTTCACGTCCATGTGCAGCTTGAAATGGGGATGGTTGACCTGATCGATGAGCATCTTCGCCTGGGCACACGTATTGAGGAAATTGGTCTCGGTGGGTGCGAGCGGCTCGATGCAAAGATCGACACCCGCTGCACCGATGGCGGGCATGACGCGTTGAAAAACCTCGAGGGCGTACGACATGGCCTGGTCATGGCTGACGCCCGGCAAGAGATCGCGCTGTTTCGGCGAGCCCAGAACCATGAGTGTGCCTCCCAGATCTCTGGTCGCCTCGGCCAGGGTGATCAGGTAGTCGCCCGTCCGTAGCCGAACCTCGGGCTCAGGCGAGGTGAGATAGAACCCCTCGGTCTTCGCCAGCAGCCAGTGCAGTCCGATCGTCTTGAGGCCCGCATCCTCCACCATCGTGTGGAGCTCGCGTCGGCGGCCCCCGTTCAGGTCGGTGATCCTGGCCGCCAGGGTGAACGGAGCGATCTCCAGCCCTTCGTATCCCAGGTCCTTCACCGTCCGGCAAACTTTCACAAAATCCCAGCCCTCGAAGAGTTCGTTGCAGATGCCCAGGCGAATCATGAGTGCTTCCTCTCAACGTGTCAGTGTCATTGGCCAGTGTATGAACGGTAACTTCTTCTTGTCTTTCTTTCGTGTCGGGCCGGATGACGCAATACTCAGCGCACTGCCAGCCGGGCCGCCTGGAGCGTGTTTCGCAGCAGCATGGCAACCGTCATGGGGCCGACGCCGCCTGGCACTGGGGTGATCTTCGAGGCGATCGCGGCCACTTCGTCGAAGTCGACATCGCCGCAGAGCCGTCCGTCCGGACGTTTGTGGATGCCCACGTCGATGACCACGGCGCCGGGCTTGATCCAGCTTGCCTTGACCAATTCCGGCCGGCCCATCGCCACAATCAGAAGATCGGCCTGCCGAGCGATCGAGGCCGGATCGGTGGTTGCCGTGTGGCAGACCGTCACCGTGGCGTCGCCGCCTGGCCCTTTCTGAAGCAGCAGCAAGGCCATCGGCTTGCCGACGGTCTGCGAACGCCCGAGGACGACGGCATGGGCCCCTCGTGTCTCGACATTTCCCTCGATCAACAACTCGCGAATCCCCAGCGGGGTGCACGGCACGAACCGTGGAGAGCCCTGCAAGAGCAAACCGCAGTTGGCCGGGTGGAAGCCGTCCACGTCCTTGAGGGGGTCGACCCGCTCGATCACCGCCCGGTCCTCGATTCCGTGCGGTAGGGGCAGTTGGACCAGAATCCCATGCACAGCCGGATCGGCGTTGAGCCGGTCGATCGTGGCAAGCAATTCGCTTTGACCGGTCTCGGCCGGAAGCCGCAACAGCATACCGTTCATGCCCGCGGCTTTACAGGCATTCTGCTTGTTGTGGACGTACATCTGACTGGCCGGGTCGTTTCCCACGAGCACAACCGTGAGGCCCGGCACGGCCCCGGTCTCGTCCCGGAACCGGGCCACATCGCCGGCGACCTCTTGACGGATCTTATTCGCCAGGGCTTTCCCATCGAGCAGCGACGCGGGCACGGCGTGTTTCCTGGTACGGGATCGAGCGAAGCAAGTTCATGAGCGACGAGCTATCCATTGTGCCAGGAAACTGGGTCCGTGGCGAGCGGCCAGGAAGATCGGTGATCGGTGCGCCACGCGGCCGAAATGCCGTTCGAGGCTCGCTCACGACTTGCGGCCCAGAATCCGATCGAGCGCATCGGAGCTCTGATGTATCAGGGCCTCGGGGTAGTGCTCGAACGGATGAAAATACTCGAACGTGATGGACCCGGAATAGTCAATCGCCGCAAGAGCTTCCATGACGGCCGGCCAGTTTGTGGTGCCATCGAGCAGGGTTCGGAACGAGTCGAGCGAATGGTCGGTCCCCTTCTTGGAAAACTCCTTGAAATGGACATTGCGGATGCGCTGGCCCAGAACGGGAATCCAGTGTTCGGGGAACTGAAAAAGCATGACGTTACCGGTGTCGAAATGGACGCCGATGTGCTTCGAGCCAAAGCTGTCGACAAACGCTTTCATTTCGTCGGGCGTGGTCAGATAGCCGTTGAACACAATGTTTTCGATGTTCAGCGAGATGTTTCGCCTTTCCGCGAGGGGCAGAAGTGAGCCGATCGCCTCGCGCGCCCGGGCCGCACAAACGTCGAAGGCGACCGGTTCGCACTCGGGGAGCCAGGGAATGTACGTTGATCCGGCGATCGTCAGCAGGTGGCCTGTGCCCAGCTCGTGGGCGGCCTCGATCATCAGCCGTGCTAGCTCGAGCCCCCGTGCTCTTCGAGCCGGGTCGTTGTCGGTCAGCGAGTAGGGCCAGTACAGAAACGAGCAGAGCCCGCTGATGGTGATGCCGGCTTCCTCGGCGAGCCTGCGGATAGCGCGGAGCTCGGCGGGACCGGCCTTCGGCGACAGCTCGCTTTCGAGGTCATAGTTCAGCTCGACGCCTTCGAAGCCTGCATCCTTCGCCATCATGAGGCAATCGCGCAGCGACATCCTGGCAGGGTAGGGGAGGGCCCAGAGGTTGATCGATTTCTTCATCCCATAGAGCTTGGGCGAGCCGCGCAGAGTCGAGGAGGTTTGCTCAGTCATCGAAGTCATCTTCGTGGTCTCCTCGGAGAATTTGTTGGCTCGGCTGGACCGCACTCTTTCAAGTCGCCGCGCCCGCGATCATGATTTGCAGAGTGGCGGGACGATTCAAGAGGCAGGTCCCCCAACGTACGCTCAGGGCGGGGCATTGGCTGATCCGACTTCCCACCCCAGCACCAGCACCAGGAGCCATTGATTCATGAGACGCGACCACCTGTTTTCGATTTTGGCTTCCGCGACGGCCCTCGCCGCGATCTTGACGGCGGATTTTCCGGCCCTGGCCAAGGGCCCGGAGTTCACCCGCAAGGAGGATGTGGTTTACGGCCGGAAATACGGCACGGCCTTGACCATGGACGTGTTCACTCCCAAGGAGAACGCCAATGGCGCAGCCATCGTCTGGGTGGTCAGCGGCGGCTGGTTCTCGGCCCACGAGGCGATCAACTCCGGGTTCATCGAGGAGTTCCTCAAGCGGGGATACACGGTCTTTGCCGTGGTCCACGGCAGCCAGCCGCGGTACACGCTTCCCGAAATCTTCGCCGATATGAACCGGGCCGTGCGATTTATTCGTTACCATGCGGCCGATTACTCGATCGATCCCAACCGGATCGGCATCACTGGAGCCTCGGCCGGCGGACATCTCTCAGTCATGCAGGGAACCGCCGGAGACCCTGGTGATCCCGCCGCCAAGGACCCGATCGATCGAACCTCCAGCCGTGTTCAGGCCGTGGCCTGCTTCTTCCCACCGACCGATTTTCTCAACTATGGCAAGCCCGGCGAGAACGCCGTGGGGCGCGGCATCTTGAAGGGGTTCAAGCCACCCTTCGATTTTCACGAGCAAGATCCCAACACCAAGGTGTTCCGGCCGATCACGGATGAGAACAGGATCCTCGAGATCGCGCGCCAGGTCAGCCCGGCCTATCACGCCTCGTCCGACGACCCTCCCACCTTGATCATCCACGGCGACGCCGACGTGTTGGTGCCGATCCAGCAGGCCGAGCTGATCCTCGGTAAGCTCAAGGAGGCCGGAGTCGAGACCAAGCTCGTGGTCAAGAAAGGTGCGTCCCATGGCTGGCCCGACCTGCTCAAGGACATGACCATCATCGCCGACTGGTTTGACCAGCACCTGAAAAAATGAGTGGCCGCTGGCCGCCACAGCTCATTGCCGTCTCGCTTTGGCCCAGCGCAGGACGTGGTCGACAAGACGGTCGGCCAGGTCCGCGCCGGGTTCCAGGGTCACCGGAGGGTGGCCGGTGCGGACGAGGTGCACGGTGTGGCGGCCGGCTACCAGGCTCTGAAGATCGTTGGCGACCGTCAGATCCGCACGGTTGATCCGTCCCGACGCCTCGGCCTGGCGGACGAGTTCGGGCATCGTGGCGCGGGAGAGAAGTTTGAAACCAACGAGATAGATCGAAGGAGCCCAGTCGCGGACCGAGCGAATGACCTTGGGGGTCCGGATGCAGCGCACGATCATCTCGTTCTCATCCGAGCTGAGCTTGCCGGCGACCGGGTCGGGCTCGTAGTCGGAGACGGCCATGGCCAGAAAGGCGACGTCGATCGGCTGAGTTAACAGGATGTGCTTCAGCTTCTCGAAATAGTCGGCCACGGTTCCGGTTTTCATCCCAACAAGATTGAGCCGGTCGCGGACCAACCTCCACTCGTCGTGCAACCGGCGCAGGCGGTTCAATTCACCGTCGGGGTTGTCGGCTTCCAGGTCGTATCGTGCCCGGCACAGCAGCGGAAGCTGCGCCGAGGGGGCGTGCAGGTGCCAGACGCAAGCCCCACGAGACAGGCAGCTTGCGCTGATCGCGGCGGCGAACCGGCCGGTGGATACGTTGGTGATGGTCCGGACATCATCGATGGGCGCCGAGGTTCCGCCGCCGGTCACTAGGACGTTCATGTTCTCCACGGTCCTTTCCACTCTCTTGCATGAACCGGTGAAGCTGGGCTAGCTTGGCCTTCAGACGTGCGGCTGGGGATCGGTTCGTACCGGTCGGCTCGCACCGTCCGTGAACCCCTTCGAGTCGCCCATGATGACGTCCTCCCGCGGCATGATCGCTCCTTCGGATCCGCAGGCGAGAGAACTGTTCGACGAGATGGCAGCCTGGCCGATCTTCGACCCTCATTCCCATATTGACCCGAATCGGCCGGCCGCTCGCAACCTCGACGAGATCCTGGGATATCATTACTATACCGAGCTCGCCCACGCCACCGGGATGCCGGCCGAGCTGGTGAGTCCCGAGCTCGACCCGCGAACCCGCTCGCTCCACCTGGCCGAGTACCTCGAGCGAATCGATAATACCGTGCAGTACTCGTGGCTGCTGGAGATTGTCCGGACCTTCCACGGCTTCACTCACGACCGGATCGACCCCCAGACGATTGGCGAGCTCTACGATCGGGCACTTCGTGATCACGACGGTGAGGAATGGGACCGGCAAGTCTGGAAGACGTCCCGGCTGGAGGCGGTTTTCCTGACCAATGACTTCGACGACCCGCTCGAAGGCTGGGATACCGCACGCTACGTACCCTGCTTGCGCACCGACGACCTGGTCCTCAAGCTCCATGTGCCAGGCACCGTGGATCGGCTGCGGCGGTCCACGGGGGTCGATGTGCAGGATCTCGCAAGCCTGCGCGAAGCGGTCGGCAGAGATTTCGAGCGGTTCGTTGGCAAGGGCGCCCGGGCGTGCGCGATCAGTCTGCCTCCCGACTTCATCCCCCGCCGCGCCACGCCCCGGAGGGCCGTAACACCGGTTCACCGGGCGATCCACAACCTGGACCTCCGCCCCGATGAGCATGAGGAAGTTCGCACGGCGGTATTCTGGATGCTTGCGGAATTTTGCGCTGAGTTTGAACTGCCTTTCGACCTCATGATTGGACCAGTTCGCAATGTTTATCCATCGGGAGTAGCGGGCGGCCGCGATCTTTTCGACCGGCGGGTCAGCCTGTATGACTACCGCGAACTGTTCAATCACTTCGCGCAGGTGAAGTTCCCGGTCTCCACCCTATCACCCGACGCCGGTGCCGAGCTGGTCGCCTATTCCTGGATCTTCCCGAATGTCCTGCCCATGGGCCACTGGTGGTACTCGAACGTCCCGGCTTTCATCGCGGCCGACCTGAGCGCACGCATCCAGGCTCTGCCCAAGGTGAAGCTTCTGGGATATTACTCTGACGCCTACAAGCTCGAATTCATCCTGCCCAAGTTCAACATGTACCGGCGGATCCTGGCGGAGACTCTGGCCGAGCAATGTGTCCGTGCCATGGGCTGGTCTGCCAACCGCGCCCTCCAGCTAGGTAAAGTCATCCTGGTTGACAATCCCCGGAGAATCTTTGCGGGAAAGCGATCAAGTCCGACCACTGTGATTTGACCGGGAGCCGAACGACGTGCATCTTTGGGGTACGAGACGCACGCTCAGAGCGTCCAGAGTCCGCGAGGAATCCGGTCCAATCCACTACATGGTCTCCCTCGGTCCCATGACCGATCGCGCTTTGAGGATTCACCTCCATGCGGCATACAGTTGAGCTTCCACGGTTTCCCGCGATTCTCGTCGCCTCTCTTGCGTTTTGCTTGCCGCCGACGTTGACGGCGCAGGAGCCGCCTGGACTGTCGTCGGGAACTGGCACCGGCACCGGCACCGGGCGATCTTCGGGCGTTCAGCGCAATCCGTCAGGCTCGGTATCCGGCAACGCTCCTCCCCGCGTGGGACCGGGCCGTGAGTTCGAGGGCGAAGTGCCCCCACGGCAAGTTCCGAGCGGTGCGTCGATCCCCCTCGGGCCTGGAGTGAACGTCCGTTTTCCCGATGATCCCGGGCTGGCGCCCCTGCTCGGATCCGAGGATCGACTCGGAGCCGGCGGAGCGAACTCCGCGGCGCTGGTTAGCCCTGAGCTTCTCGAAAACGTGAAGAAGATCACCGAGACGTATGATCGCACCCGAGCATTGCAAGAGCTGGCACGCGAAGCCATCCTGAGCAACCAGCTCTTGCTGGCGCATCGCACCCTGCTGGAAGCGTCGCAGTCCTCACTGGAAGAGACGAATGAGCTGCGACACGACCAGTTGATCATCGAGATCATCACGACCACCGGGCAACTGACCGAGACGCTGATTCGCGAGGGCAGGGCTCAGGTGCCCATGATGGAAACAGAAGAAGGACGTGCCGAGCCATTGCCCAGGAAGCTCAGCCCCCGCCTCTCGATCCGATTGGCACGCCTGGAATGGCAGCGTGCCAGGGTTCTGGCACGAGCGATCATCAATTCCACGTATCGGAGTGAGTATCTGGCACGCGTTGCCGAGGGGCTGGGCCGGGACAGTTCGCGAATCATCCTCGAGTACCTCAAGCGCAGCGACGCCGACACCCTGCCCCAGGGTGAGCGGCTGACCGAATCCGATGTTGAAGAGGTCAAGAAAGTTGCCGATGACTACCTGCTCGAGGCCCAGCAAGTTTGCCAGGAAATTGAGCGGCCGATCTGGAAAAACTCGGCGCTGGAGCGGACCGCGATCAACGCCGGTGAGTCGCAACAGTACCCCAGGGCCTTCAGTATCGCACGGAGCATCCAGAACGCCGAGGCGCGGTCCCAGGCCCTCATTCTGGTCGCCGAGTCGCAATGCCGTCACCGGCAGCCTGAGCAGGCAACCGCAACGTATTCGGAAGTGGCCGAGGCCGTGGCCCGCGTCGAACAAGACGGTCTTCGCGGAGTTCTGACCGGCTACCTCGTTGATAGCCTGATCTCGACGGGCAGGTTCGAAGACGCCCGTGCCTGCCTGGTTCTTTACCCGACGAGAGCCGAGCGGTTCGTGGCGATGGGCGCGATCGCCGAATCCGAAGCCAGACGCGGTTCCGCGGATCGCGCTCGCGCGTGGATCGCCAGCGAGGCGCCGGAGGCTTATCGCCCGTCCCTCTACCGGCGAGTCAACAGCGGCGTCCTGGCCAAGATCGGGGCCTCGCGGCAAAGCCTTTTCTCAGGCCGGGATTTACAGCCAACGGCCCCACCGCCACCGCGGTGATCGGCAACCGGCGTATTGACCAGCCTCAGCGGGCCGGAAAGAACCCTTTGTATTTTTCCTTGGCCGCGCGGATCCCCGCGTGAAACGAGTGGATGTCGGACGCGACGACGAAGAGCTGACAGCCGAGTTCGCGCATTCGCTCGGCATACTCCGGCCCGCGCGAGAACACTCCCCAGGGCTTCTTGGCCGCGGCGCAGGTTCGCGCAAGAGTCTCGATGGCTTCCAGGCACCTGGGGTTCTCGAAATCACCGGGAACCCCCAGAACCTGGCTCAGGTCGGACGGGCCGACAAACAGGAGATCGACATCGGGAATTGCCGCAATCTCCGCCGCGCTGGCGAGTGCGCCTGCTGTCTCGATCTGGATCCCGACGAAAGTTGACTTGTTGGCGGCGGCCATGTATTCGGCCAGCGGCGTCAGCCCGAACCGGCCATCGCGATTTCCTCCATTGAGCCCACGCTCGCCGCGCGGCCAGAACTTGGCCCAGCGCACGGCCTGTTCGGCCTCGCTCGCGGAGCGGACCATACTGATCATCACCCCGCCCGCCCCCGCCTCCAGCGGCCGCATCACCGAGGCATAATCAGTTGCCGGCAGCCGGACGAAATGGTCCATCCCATGAGCCTTGGCCGCAAGAGTGGCCAGTTCCATCTGCTGCATACTGATCCCCGCGTGCTCGAAATCGAGCCAGAGGGCATCGAACTCGCCATGCTCGCCCACCATTTCAACCAGCTTGGGACTGAGAAGCTGGCCCAGGGCGAAGACGCGAACGACCTGACCCTGGGCAAGCAACTCCTTGATTCGCGGCATCCCGGGTTCCCCTCAATTGCCACGGATGAATCTTGAAACAAAAGTCGCCCACGGGCCGAGCCGAGCGGACGACTCCTGTTCGAGGCTACACCGTGGCGGTCGCGGAACCAAGAGGCTTAATCTTGCTGGTGTGAATGGCCAGAAGAGCATGACGTCTGTGGCGCTCGAGGATCTCCTCGATGTGGCTCCAAAGTGGAGACTAAGGTTGGTGTGAGAACGCTTCCTTCATCGCTGCCTGCATTTCATCGGGCGTGAGGTCGTGAAGATGAGTCGCGAATGACCACTTGTGGCCGTAGGGATCAGTGACCTGTCCGTATCGGTCGCCCCAGAACATATCCATGGCCGGCATGGTCAGGGTCGCGCCGGCGTCCGTGGCTTGCTTGATGGCGGCGTCACAATCCTTGACGTAATGATGGAGCGTCACCGGCGTGCCCTTCAGGGCCGTGGCCGTACCAGACTTGCCGTCGCAGAACTCCGGGAAGTCGTCGACGAGGAACACAAAGCTGCTGCCGATGCGTATCGCCGCATGCATGATTCGCTGGCCGTCCGGTGTTGGCGTGCGATTGACTTCCTCGGCGCCAAAGGCTTTCTTGTAGAATGCGATCGCCTCGGAGCACGGACTGCACACGAGATGGGGGATCAGGTTTTCATGCCCCGGGGGAACGGGCTGCGTCGACTTGGCCACGATAATCTCCTCGAAGAAAGGTTTGGAAGTTGAAACTCAGGAACGATCTTGCATGCGTTAATCTCATCGAAGTTCAGGGTTGCTGGCGTCGTCCTGTCAAGACTGGTCTCGGGCTTGCTTGAGTGCGAGGATGTCGAGTTTCTTCATGTTCATCATTGCCTGTACGACGCGGCGAGATTTTTCCGGATCAGGATTGCTCAATAACTCGGGCAGGATAGTCGGAACGATCTGCCAGGACAATCCGAACTTGTCCTTCAGCCACCCGCACTGCACTTCGGCCCCTCCCGCGGACAGTTGTTCGTAGTACGCGTCCACTTCTTCCTGGGTCTCGCAGTTCACGACAAACGAGATTGCCTCCGTGAACTTGTAGTGCGGTCCGCCGTTCAGGGCCACAAACGTCTGTCCGTCGAGTTGAAACTCCGCGGTCATCACCGAGCCGGCCGGACCGGGCCCTGCCTTGCCGTAGCGGACCACCCGCACAATCTTCGAGTTCGGAAAAATCGAAGTGTAAAAGGATGCTGCCTCCTCCGCCTGGTGATCGAACCACAAAAAGGGGGTAATCTTCTGGATCGGCACGGTTAGCTCCTCTGGCTTCCTGGTTCGCGGACATCTCCACGAGGAAAGTTTCCTCGACTGCCCATCAGTCGAACGGGACCGACAAGAATCGACAACGATTCTCAAAAAGTTCGCTGCCGGTTCGCACGAAATCGATTCGAACTGCGTCTGTCGAGCAAAAGTCCGGAGTGACCGCCGTGCCTGACCTGACGCTTTGGCAGGCTGAACGGTGGGGGTTGCATCGCCGTACAACCAGCCACTCTGCCTCCTGGAATCGACCGGTGGCGCGTGGTAAAAAGAAAGCCGGTAATGCCTTGCCGGCCCGACAGGGCGGCCAGAGTATCACGTTTCTCTTCTTTTCAGGACCGTGTAGTCATGAAGGTCCACGAGTATCAGGCGAAGGAACTGCTGGAGAAGGCGGGGGTCGCGGTTCCCAAAGGCGTCGTGGTGACAACGCCCGCCGAAGCGGCCAAGGCCTACGCCACGCTGGGCGGGGGCTTGATCGTCATCAAGGCTCAGGTTCATGCCGGCGGTCGCGGCAAGGGGGTCGCTGTCGGCCCCGAGGTCGATCGGGAGCTGGCGCTGGAGATCGCCAGCGGCAAGAAGCCCCGGCCCGACGGCATGGCCAAGGGGGTTCAGCTCGTCAACTCGGCGGCGGAGGCCGAGAAGGCCGCCGCCAGCCTGCTGGGCAAGACTCTGGTCACTTACCAGACCGGCGCGGCCGGCCAGACGATCTCCAAGGTGCTGGTCACGGTTGGCCACAACATCGCCCGGGAGCTTTACCTGGGACTGGCAATCGACCGCAACCTCAAGTGCCCGGTGCTCATGGCATCGACCGAGGGAGGCGTCGAGATCGAGACCGTCGCTGCCAAGAACCCGGAGAAGATCCATCGCGAGCCGATCGACGTGGGCGTTGGGCTAGCCGATTTCCAGGCCCGCAAGGTGAGCAAGGCGCTCGGGCTGACCGGAGCGACGGCCAAGAAAGGCGCGGTGTTCCTCAAGAACTTCGTCAAGGTGTTCATCGACAAGGACGCCTCGCTGGCCGAGATCAATCCGTTGATCGTCACCGAGGCCGGCGACGTGCTGGCGCTCGACTGCAAGTTCAACTTCGACGACAACGCGGTTTTTCGCCATCCCGATGTCCAGGCCATGCTCGACGAGACCGAGGAAGACCCGAACGAGCTACGGGCCGCGCGCACCGGGCTGTCGTACGTCAGCCTCGACGGCGACATCGCCTGCCTGGTCAACGGCGCGGGGCTGGCCATGAGCACCATGGACCTGATCAAGTACCACGGCGGCGAGCCGGCCAATTTCCTCGACGTGGGCGGCGGTGCCGACAAGAATCAGGTGCTCGAAGGGTTCCGCATCCTGCTCTCGTCGCCGCATGTCAAGGCGGTGCTGGTGAACATCTTCGGCGGCATCATGAAGTGCGACATCATCGCCTCGGCGATCCTGGCCGCCTACGACGAGATCGACTTCCGGGTTCCCCTGGTGGTCCGCCTCGAAGGGACCAACTCCGACATCGGTAAAGAGCTGCTCGACAAGAGCGGCCGCAAGATCATCACGGCCACCGGCCTGACCGACGCGGCCCGCAAGGTCGTCGCGGCCACGAAGGGAAGCGCGGCCTGAGGGGGCGGTCCGACCCCCTCTCAGCGGGAGATCGTTATGGGAACCGACACGATGGGCCGGGTGAGTGTTGCGGCGAAGATCGAGAATTTGGGCGAGCTTTTTATGGTGGAGAAAGGGCGTCTCCCGGACGAGCAGGTTCATCGTATTGAGGTTAGCGATGCCTTGGTTGATACCGGCGCGACGACTCTTTCAATGCCGAGAGCCCTTATCGATCGACTCGCCCTGATGCCGTTCCGATCCCGGGTTGCTCGGACGAGCGCGGGTCTTGTGACATTCCGGGTTTACGGAGGTGCGCGCTTGACGGTCCAGGGTCGAGAATGCCATGTGGACGTCGTCGAACTTCCGGAAGACTCGCCCGTCCTCATTGGCCAGGTCCCTCTGGAACTGCTCGATTTCGTCGTTGATCCAGCGAACCAGCGTCTGATTGGCAACCCGGCGCACGGCGGAGAACAGATGCTCGAGATGTATTGATGCCCCGTTGGTAACGGCCTGGTGACTGCGAGAGCCGGCACAGCCCTCGGGCATTACGATGGAAAGTTCGCATGACCACCGTTGCATCCACCCGATTTCAGACTGAGGCTCTCGGTCTCCTGGACAAGCGCAGCTCGATTCTTGATATCGCACGGGAACTCTCCCAGTTGATGCGGGACGGCGGGATCGCTGGTTCGGTGGTCGGTGGAATCGCGGTCGTACTCCACGGTCATGTGAGAACGACCAGGGACATCGATGTCTTCGTGGAGGGTGCTCTCCAGGACCTTGCCGATTAGCGAAGGCGTGAAGGAGACTCAGAGGCCCATGGGTGCGAATTACACGGCAGTGGTGCGGCGCGACGGCCGGTGGTGGATTGGCTGGATCGAGGAGGTGCCGGGAGTGAACTCCCAGGGAAAGTCACGGGGTGAGCTTCTCGACAACCTGCGATCCGCCCTCAAGGAGATGCTCGAGACCAATCGCGCCGATGCCGTGGCCGCGATGCAAGGCGAATACGAAGAAGTGAGCATAGAAGTGTGAAGCGACGCGATTTCATCGACCACCTTCGGGCCCACGGTTGCATCCTCATCCGTGAGGGCGCCAAACACTCCTGGTGGGGAAACCGGGCCAATGGACGCCGGTCGTCGGTCCCGAGGCATCGAGAGATTCGCGATCTCCTGGCCAGAAAAATCTGCAGTGACCTTGATATCGCCAGGCCGTAAGGCCATGGCTTGCAGCACTAACATACGGGGACCGGATTCATGAGTATTCTCGTCAACAAGAACACGCGGCTGATCTGTCAGGGAATCACCGGCAAGGCGGGAGCATTCCATTCCGAACAGTGCAAGGCTTACGGCACGAACCTGGTGGGGGGCGTCACGCCCGGACGCGGCGGTGAGACGGCCCTCGGGGTGCCGGTGTTCGACACCTGCTCCGAGGCGGTCAAGGCCACGGGTGCCAACGCCACGATGATCTTCGTGCCGGCCGGCGGCGCTGCCGACGCCATCATGGAAGCTGCCGATGCCGGAATCGCCGTCATCGTCGCGATCACCGAGGGTACGCCCGTGGTCGACATGGCCCGCGCCGTGGCCTATCTGAAAGCACATTATCCGAAGGCGCGGCTGATCGGTCCCAACTGCCCGGGGATCATCACGCCGGGCGAGTGCAAGATCGGCATCATGCCGGGCTATATTCACAAGCCGGGTCGGGTCGGCCTCGTCAGCCGTTCGGGGACGCTCACCTATGAAGGCGTCTGGCAGCTCACCAACCTCGGTATCGGCCAGAGCACGTGTGTCGGCATTGGCGGCGACCCGGTCAACGGTACCAGCTTTGTCGATGTGCTGACCATGTTCGAGGCTGATCCTGACACCGACGCCGTTCTGATGATGGGCGAGATCGGTGGCAACGCCGAAGAGCAGGCGGCCGAGCTCAAGACTGCCGGCAAGTTCACGAAGCCGATGGCTGCCTTCATCGCCGGCCAGACCGCGCCTCCCGGCAAGCGGATGGGCCATGCCGGCGCGATCATCTCGGGCGGCTCAGGAAAAGCCTCCGATAAAATCGCGGCGCTCGAAGACGCCGGCATTCGCGTGGCCAAGAGCCCGGCCGATATGGGAACGACCCTCAAGGCCGCGCTGGGTAAGTAGTTTACTGTTCAGAGCTTTCCGAGCCACGGAGAGACTGCAAGTTCGGGTTTCTTTTTCTGGAGTGTTTTCCTGGTGCGACCGTTGCTCAATCCGAGATTGTTTCTCTCCGCCGCTCTGGCATTTCTGGTCCTGTCAGGTTCCGGCAAGGCGGCTCCTCCGGCCGCCATGGAAGCTGTCGTCGAGGAATATCAGGCGGATCTTCGCAGCATCTACGGGTTCTATGACCTTCTTTGGTCCGGTGCGCGGTTCAATCGGCTGGAGCGGTTGCAGCATGATTGGCAGGGAAGACTGCGAGAGCTCGACTTTGACGCGCTCGATCAGCATGGCCGGGTGGACTACCTGTTGCTTCGCACCAAGCTTGACGCTGAGCTTGATGACCAGGCGCTGGAACGAAAACGACTATCTGAGCTGGCCGAGCTGATCCCTTCGCGAAGAAATCCAGGCGTTCGAGGAAGCCCGCTGGCGGCTCGAGCCAGTCGACTCCGAGAAAGCGGCCTCCCGGCTGTCGCTGGTACCCGACCAGGTCAAGAAGCTTCGCGAGCGGATCGACCAGGGGAAAAAGGCACAGGCGGAAGAGAAGAAGAATGCCGAGACGAAATCGGCGGACAAGCCTGGCAACGAATCCAAGACGAAACCGCCGGCATCTGAATCGAAAAAGGAGCCTTCGACGGCACTTGAAGCTCTCGCCCTCGGTGGCACTTCGCGCCGCGAAGGCGGTGGGGTCACTGCGCGAATCGTTGCGTACCTGGTTCACATTTTACGACGGGTTCACTCCCGAGTTTTCATGGTGGGTCCGCAAGCCGCACGAGGCTGCGGACAAGGCGCTCGAGGAGTACGCCAAGTATCTTCGTGAAGAGATTGCGGGGTTGCACGGCAAGGATGAAGACCCCCTGGTCGGCGACCCGATCGGCGAGGATGCACTCCGAAGAAGCCTGGCCGCCGAGATGATTGCCGTACTCTCCCAAGGAAATTGTCGCGATCGGCGAGCGCGAGCTGTCCTGGTGCGAGGGAGAGATGCGCAAGGCCGCGCGTGAGATGGGCTGCTCGGAAGACTGGAAGGCTGCGCTCACCAAGGTCAAAGCCTCGTTCGTGCCACCGGGCAACCAGGACGATTACGTCGCCCAGCAAGCGAGGGAGGCGACCCGGTTCGTCAAGGAGCACAACCTGATCACGGTCCCTCCGCTTTGCGAGGAGACCTGGCGGTTGACGATGACCTCGCCGGAGAGTCAGAAGACGATGCCCTACGCGGCGTATGCCGGCCAATCGATGACGGTCGCCTATGCCAGCGAATCGATGAAGCACGACGACAAGCTCATGGCGATGCGAGGCAACAATCGCCATTTCACCCGGATCGTGACCGCGCACGAACTGATTCCCGGACACCATCTCGAGCGCTACCAGGCAAGCCGTTATCGGTCGTATCGGCGGCTCTTCAGCACACCTTTCTTCGTGGAAGGGTGGGGCCTCTACTGGGAGCTGCGGCTCTGGGACCTGGGATATGGAAAGACGCCCGAGGATCGTATCGGCATGCTCTTCTGGCGGATGAACCGCGCGGCGCGGATCGTCGTCTCCCTGAGGTTCCACCTGGGTACAATGAGTCCCGCCGAGATGGTCAATTTCCTCGTCGAGCGGGTCGGCAACGAGAAGTTCGGCGCCACCAGCGAGGTGCGCCGGTATCTCCAGTATTCGCCGCTCTACCAGTCGGCTTACATGCTGGGCGGTCTGCAACTGTATGCTCTGCAAAAGGAGGCCGTCGGTTCGGGCCGGATGAGCGAGAAGGAATTTCACGACGCCGTGCTCCACGGGCACGCGATGCCCGTCGAGATGGTCCGGGCCGAGTTGCTGAATCTGCCGCTGTCCCGTGACTTCAAGCCTGCGCTGGCGGTTTGCCGGCTCTCTCGACAAGACGCATTGAATCCAGGCGGGTCAGGACGCACCGTTACTCCGATCAATCTCGATCCTCATGACCGAACCTTCCAATCCCTGGACAACCCTGGGCACCCGCCTCGTCTATGAAAACCCGTGGATCCGGGTGCGCGAGGATCAGGTCCTCCGGCCCGACGGGCAGCCGGGCATCTACGGCGTCGTCGAGTTCAAGAACCGCGCCGTGGGGGTCTTGCCCGTGGATGACGAAGGCTGCATCTGGCTGGTCGGCCAGTATCGCTACCCGCTCGGCAGCTATTCCTGGGAGATCCCCGAGGGGGGGAGTCCCCATTCCGAGACGCCCGAAGAGACGGCGCGGCGCGAGCTCAAGGAAGAGACGGGATTCTCCGCCGGAACGGTGGAACTGATCAGCACCGCTCATCTATCCAACTCGGTTTGCGATGAGATCGCTTACATCTACCGGGCCACAAAGCTCACTCCAGGTGAGAGCGCTCCCGAGGGGACCGAGGAGTTGCACGCGAAGCGAGCGACCTGGGACGAAGTCTGGGCCATGCTCCAGAGGGGTGAGATCACCGATTCCATCACCGTCGTGGCCCTGCTTCACGAGGCCGTTCGGAGGTTGCAGGAGAAATGATGGGTGGGTAATCGGGCTGGGTGAGGTGAAAAGCCCGCCTCCATGCGGGTCGGAGATGGCTCGATCGGAGTAATTCCGGGGTGATTTCACGGATGGCTCAGTAGAGCTCGCGACCTGGGCGCCGGGCCACTTGCAAAGAGGTGGGGTCGGTGCGGGCGGTGGTTGCCCCGTTATTGCGAACGCGAGCTTTGGCAGCGACAAGCGTGTCGAAGGGGAAGAACCTGCCCGGGCAGACAGTGGGAGTCGCCGCGAGGTGGGCATGCGTCTCAACGTGTCCGCGATCAATGGCATAACGCGTGCCCAGGTAAGCGATCAGTGCCTTGGCGGCGGCGATTTGCCGGGGCGTGGGCGGCTCCTTATCGAGATCACCGACGAAGCAGATGCCGATTCCGTACTCGTCAACTTCCGAATTCTTGGCATTGCGGCAGTGTACGCCGTGCTTCTGATTGACCCAGCGCTGGGCGACCTCGATCTGGCCGTCGTCGCTGCCTGTGCCGTTGCCGATCACGAAGTGGTAGCCGCAGCCGTCGTAGCCAAGCACCTTGCGGTGCTCATGGTCAATCTGATCGTAATTGCCTGTACTGTTGGCACTGTGGTGGAGGACGATGTACTTCCACGGACGATCGGCCTTGCTCGGGTAGAACAACTCGTCGCCGCCTGACTCGCCGAAGTAAGGATTCAGCCGCTGCTGGAAACTCGCCTGACGCACCGGGCCGCTTGCGGACGTGGTGCGAATGCCGCTCGTGTTGTTCATCGACGACGTGGTTGTCGATCCCGGCCCTTGCAATATCGGCTTGTTTGCCGGGGTCGGTGACGACGGCACTTGAGAGCTGCGCGGACGCACGGATTGCGAGGGCAATAGGTCGGCATCAGGGTCGTCTCCGATCACGGCCTTGGGAGCACGCTCGGGTAGAGCGTTTCGCTGCGAAGAACGGGTGGAACCGGTCGGTGAGCCAAGCGAAGGAACCGTTGACTCGGTCGAAGCCGCTGGCTCGTCGATTGTCGGCTCGGACGACAGCGATCGTGTCGAAGTTCCCACGCCAGCGCCGGCGGCCGGCTGAGTGATCACGGTGCCAGCACCCGAACCGCAATTGGTGCAGGGTGCCGCGGTGGCCTGAGGCATCGTATAAACGGGACGTAACGATTCACGACGGTGGTGGCTGCAACCGGCAATCGCCAGCAGCGCCAGCGCCAAGGTCGCGACGAGGCAAGCCGGGCGCGGCGCAGCGCGAACCGGGCCTTGGGTTTCAGGGCCATCTTCCATCTCCTTGCCAGGGTTGAACGTGTTCCCGACATCCAGGGTCGGGCCCTCATCACCCGTGGATCGCAATCGCGGTGCCGAACGAGAGGCTGATCATCCACGGCGAGGGTTTCAATTTCCTGGCCTTCGCCTCAAGTCTACACGCCAATTGGACGACAAGCGGAAACAGTCAAAAAATTGTAAATTTTTCTTTCAAGTTGGCCGATCGAGATGCCGCAACCTGCTTGGTCGTTCTTACCCAGCATTGTAACTTCGCTCTTTGTACGCGGCCGGATTGACGCGGATCGGTCACCTGATCGGTTGCTGAATCCTATCTTGATGATCATTGCCATGCGATGATCGAGAAGGCCTGCAACTTGATTCCCCTGTTCTCGAGGATCCCATGAGACCCATCGCAGCGTTAGTTGTTGCGAGTTGCCTGCTCGTTGCTGCCGGGCCGCCAGCGAGCCAGAAAGAGACCCCTTCCAGCCACGAACCCGATTCACGGCCAGGCGTTGGCCAGAAATACCTGGAGAAAATGGTCGGAGACTGGAACGTGAGCAAGGTGTTCCACCCCCGTCAGGGAGATCCGATCCGTTTGCAAGGGGAATGCCGCCAAAGGATGGTCCAGGACGGCAGGTTCCTGCAATCCGACTTCCTCTTCGGCGAGGGAGTCAAGAAATCCACTGGCCAGGGTACGATCGGTTTTGAGCCTGAAACCGGGCAGTTCACGAGTTTCTGGATCGACTCCCGCCAGACCGGCATGTCGGTCCGCCAGAGCCGCGAGCCGTTCGATGGCACGAAGATCGTCCTCTACAGCCTGACGCTCGATCCCCAGGTGATTCCGACGCGCCGTTCCAAGACAATCTCCCTGGTCGAAGATGAAGGACGAAAGCTCGTACATCGTCAGTACGCGCTCGGCGGACCCGGCGAGGAACGCCTGGTCATGGAACTTATCATGACCCGAAAGCCCTGACCGGTGGAACCGGCAGAGTCCGTGCAGATTTCCCGGCCCAAAAAATCCATGGGGTATAGTTTGCGTATTGCTCGGTGAACTGATAAGCTAGATGCATGGACGATTGCATCGACGTTGCGACGCGGCGAATATCTTCCTAAATGGTCGCTCTTGAGAAGCACTGGAGCGGTTTGATGAAACGTCAGCAGGTTCATTTGAGAAGCATGCTGCGCAGGGGTTTCACACTGATCGAGCTTCTGGTCGTGATTGCCATTATCGCGGTCTTGGTTTCCCTGCTTTTGCCGGCCGTGCAGTCAGCTCGCGAGGCTGCTAGGCGGATGCAATGCACGAACAACCTGAAGCAGATCGGGCTGGCGATGCACAACTATGAATCGATCTCGGGGGCCTTCCCGTTGACCGGAGTGATCAACACGAGCCCATCGGCCTACGCGGCCTGGGTCGGTTGGAGCGGGCATGCCCGGATCTTGCCGCTGATGGAACAGGGCTCGATGTTCAACTCCGTAAACTTCACGCTGCCGTACACCCAGCCCGACAACTACACCGTGGCCTCGACCCAGGTCTCGAGCTTCATCTGCCCGAGCGAGGTCGATTCGACTCCCACCCCGGCGAGCGCCTTCTTCAACGCACCGAAAGGTGTTTCGAGCTATGGCTTGAACATGGGTGACTGGTTTGTCTTCTCGGTCGGGGGCCCACAGACCCGAGGCGTGTTCGGCCCGAACATGAGCCGTCGGATTGCCAGTTTTACCGATGGGACGAGCAATACAGTGATGTCGAGCGAGGTGAAGATACGCAGCCCGGAATACAACTGCATACCGGGCGGATTGTCACTCATCAGCAATCCCAACAGCATCCCCGACTCCAACGGCAACCCCTACGTCGTGGCTCCCGAATATGGCGGCAGTTGCGGTTCTGTCGGGCAAAGCCACACGGCCTGGGTCGACGGCAACGCTCAGGAAACCGGCATGACCACGGCTTGGCCACCCAACAAGCAGATTCTCGGCCAGCATGGCGAGGGCGATCTTGATCTCCAGGGCCTGCCGCTTTTCCTGGGGGGAGCAATGGGTCCGACATTCGCGGCCATCAACGCCCGCAGTTACCACCCGGGCGGCGTGAACGCACTCCTGGCCGACGGCAGTGTCCGCTTCATCAAGTCGTCGATCGCCGGACCGGTATGGCGAGCCCTGGGAACTGTCAGCGGCGGCGAGATCATCAGCGGCGACGCATACTGAGAGGCACGCGAGCGCGGCGAAAACGCAACCTCACCCAGAGTCCACACAAACCGGTATCACACGCTCCGCGGGTGGTTCCGGTTTCTCTATTAAGCTCCCGAACGAACTGGTCGACGCCCAAAGTCGGCCGGTCGTCAACCGTCTGACCCTTCCACGACCGTCGCGCACACGTTATTCTCATCGAAAATCGAGTGGGTCAGGCCCCCGAACTTGCGGTGGGCTTTTTTTGTCCAGAAACCCGGTGCCGTCCGGGTCGTAGTATCAGAATCCGAGTCAAGTGGTTGCGGTCGGAGGATTCCGTTCATGCCTTCTTATCACCCTCAACGGATTGAGCCCAAGTGGCAAGCGTACTGGGAGCAGAACCGGACATTCCGCGCCCTTGATCTCGATCGCGAACGGCCCAAGCTCTATATCCTTGATATGTTTCCCTACCCCAGTGGCGCGGGATTGCACGTTGGCCATCCGGAAGGATACACCGCTACCGACATTCTGTGCCGGTACAAGCGGATGCGCGGGTTCAATGTCCTGCACCCGATGGGTTGGGATGCCTTCGGCCTGCCGGCCGAGCAATACGCCGTCCAGACCAACACGCATCCACGAATCACGACTCAGGCCAATATCGACACCTTTCGTCGCCAGATCAAGTCGCTCGGCTTCTCGTATGACTGGGACCGGGAGATCGATACGACCGACCCGGGCTATTACCAGTGGACTCAATGGATCTTTCTCAAGCTGTACGACACCTGGTACGACCCCGAGTTTGTCTGGACCGATTCGCAGGGCAAGGAGAGAACCGGCAAGGGCCGGCCGATCTCCGAGCTGCCAATTCCCCCCGGAACCGCCGATACCGACGTCTATCGAGACAGCAAGCGGCTGGCCTACCGGGCCGAAGTTCCCGTGAACTGGTGCCCTGCGCTGGGTACGGTGCTGGCCAACGAGGAAGTGATCGACGGCAAGAGCGAGCGCGGCGGTTTCCCGGTTGTGCGGATGCCCTTGACCCAGTGGATGCTCCGGATCACCGCCTACGCCGAGCGGTTGGTCGATGACCTCGAGCTGGTGGATTGGCCCCGTCCGATCAAGGAAATGCAACGCAACTGGGTCGGCCGCAGCGAGGGGGCGGAAGTCGATTTCCCCATCCTGCTCGACGACGATCTCGCGAGCTGGGAGGTTCGCCGCCAGTCGGAAGGGTTTACCGAGTCTCCCTCCAGCGACGTGATCCGGATCTTCACCACCCGGCCCGACACGCTTTTTGGCGCCACGTACATGGTGCTCGCGCCGGAGCACCCGCTGGTTGAGCGGGTCACGACCTACGGCTACGAAGATTCGGTTGCTGCCTATCGCAGGGCAGCGGCCGGCAAGAGTGATCTCGACCGGACCGATCTGGCCAAGACCAAGACCGGCGCTTTCACTGGCGGATACGCCATCAATCCTGTGAATAATCGCCCCATTCCCATCTGGATCGCCGATTACGTGCTCATGGGATACGGCACCGGGGCGATCATGGCCGTGCCGGGGCACGACGAGCGCGACTTCGAGTTCGCCAAGACTTTCAACCTGCCCATCGTGGCCGTGGTCATGCCGCCAGACTCATGGCTGAAAAGTCATCGTGGCGAGATCCCCACGCCAGAGCACGATTTGACCCAGCTACGCGCCGCTTATGAAAAGCATCCCGACGCATTCTCCCAGGCGTACTGCGACGAGGGAACTTCGGTCCAGTCCGAGAATTCGGAAGTCTGTCTCAGCGGCCAGCCCACGGCCATTGCCAAGAGGAAGATCACCGATTGGCTGGCCGAGCAGGGACTGGGCCGCCGGGCCGTGAATTACAAGCTGCGCGACTGGCTGTTTTCACGGCAGCGGTACTGGGGCGAGCCATTTCCGGTCGTCCTGGACGAGAACGACCAGGTGCGTCCCGTCGCGGAAGCCGAACTGCCCGTCCTCTTGCCCGACCTCGACGATTTCAAGCCGACCGGCAAACCGGAACCTCCCCTTTCCAAGGCGAAGGACTGGGTGCGTTACTCCGATCGCTATCGACGCGAGACCAACACCATGCCCCAGTGGGCCGGATCGTGCTGGTATTACTTGCGCTATCTCGATCCCCGGAACAGCGAGCGTGCCTGGGATCCCGACAAAGAGAAATACTGGATGCCCGTGGACCTCTATGTCGGAGGCGCCGAGCACGCGGTGTTGCACCTGCTTTACAGCCGTTTCTGGCACAAGGTGCTATTCGACCGCGGACTGGTCAGCACACCCGAGCCGTTCCAGCGGCTGGTCAACCAGGGGATGATCCTGGGTGAAATGGAATTCACCGGGTACAAAGATGGATCGGAACAGTGGATCTCCGCGTCACAGGTGGAGGAGATCGAACATGGTCATGTCGTCATGGATTCGAACCCGCCGGTGCCGGTGACTGCCGTCAAACTCACCGAGTCGCAGGTGACCAAGAAGGGCGAGGGATTTGTCGTCAATGACAGGCCGGAGATCCGCGTCGACGGCCGCGCCCACAAGATGTCCAAGAGCCGGGGCAACGTGATCAACCCCGACACAGTCGTCACCGAGTATGGCGCCGATAGCCTGCGGCTTTACGAGATGTTCATGGGCCCGCTTGAAGCCGTTAAACCCTGGAGCATGAAGGGCGTCGAGGGGGTATACCGGTTCCTGGGCCGGGCGTGGCGGATGATCGTCGATGCCGAGGCTCACGAGATCCGGCTCGATCCCAGGGTTCAGGATGTGCCGCCGAATCCGGAACAAGCGAAGCTGATCGCGCACACCGTAGCCGCCGTGACCGGCGATTTCGATGGATTGCGGTTCAACACGGCGATCAGCCGTCTGATGGAATTCGTGAACGCCTTCACGACCATGGAAATCCGCCCCAGGACGGCCATGAAAACCTTCACGCTCTTGCTGGCGCCCCTGGCACCGCACCTGGCCGAGGAGATCTGGCAGATCCTTGGCCACGATCGGACGCTGGCCTACGAGCCCTGGCCAACTTTCGACCCCGCCTTGCTGAAGGATGAAGAAGTCGAAGTGCCGGTCCAGGTCAACGGCAAGGTGCGCGGCCGTGTCGTCGTGCCGGCCGATGCCGGCGGCTCGCAGCTCGAGGCCGCCGCGCGCGGCGACGCGCGCGTCGCAGCCATGCTAGAGGGGAAGACGATTCGCAAGGTGATCGTCGTGCCGGGGAAGCTGGTCAATTTTGTGGTGGGATGATCGCTAGGCGGCAGTGACGGGATTTCTGCCCGTATCGAAGCTGACTCGATGATCACATTTCGGTCGCTGCCTCCATGTTGTATGATGGGTGGTGGTAAACCAGCGATTGGTCGGCCGCTCGGTGTGGAAATCACGTGTTTGTGTACGAGGAGAGACTCGCAAAATGAATCGAACAGTTAGGCTCGAACTCTCCGAGAACATGATCGCCTGGTTGGAAGCCGCTGCACACGAGCAAGTGATGAGCCCGGCGGATTGGATCGTTTTCACTCTGACCGAACAGTACAGGATTCGAGGTCCAGCGGGTTCTTCGCAAGGTCCCACTACGCTGACTGCACCCCTTACGCCGACTCGCCGACCAGGAAATGGCCGGGCGAGTGACCCGGAAGCAGACGAGGCGAGAAAGCGTTTTCGAAGGCATTTCGGCCGGGTGAATAGCGCAGACCCACATTCTGGCGACAACGAGAGAATCGACGACGACCTCGCTCGGGCCTACTCAGAGCTTCCGAAGGATGAATTCTGACATCTTGCTCGATACATCAGGGCTCTTGTGCTGCTTTGATGCTGCTGAGGCGCGGCATAACGACGCGATTACTTATTTCGAGGCCGGGTCTCTCAAGGTCACCCACAATTACGTCCTAGTCGAATTTGTCGCGTTGGCCCATGCCCGAAAGCATCCTCGCCACTTCGCTCCCTCTTTCGTCGCGGACATCGCCACCCACCCCGATGTCGAGGTGATCTGGGTTGACGAGAATCGCCATGCTACTGGTCTGGAAATGCTGCAGGCCCAGCTCGACAAATCGTATTCTCTCTGTGACGCGATCAGTTTTCTGGTGATGAGAGAGCGAGCGCTCAGAGACGCGCTGACGACAGACCGCCATTTTGATCAAGCGGGATTCCGTCGGCTCCTTCCAGACTCGGCCATTCGAGATGTTCCGTTCGGCTCTTCCTGACCCGTGGAATATCCTCCGCTGGTTCCCGATGCCATCGACTTGCCACACGACTTCCGTTCGGTGATCATGTCCTGATCGATCGCTCCACCCCAAGAGATCCTTGCCCGGAGGAGAGCCCGTGGCCAGCCTGACGACCGAGGAAAGTCTCAAGCAGTACGAGGCGGAGTTCCGCTTCGCCGATCGTGACTATTACGACCGGCATCTGGTTTTTGACCATGTCACCTCCACCGAGCAGGCCGACCAGCGGCAGCGATTCGAGGCCATGGCTCGCTCGCTGCGCGATCTGCTCACCCAGCGCTGGTTGCTCACTCAGGCGATCCACGAGCGGGCAAATCCCAAGCAGGTTTATTACCTGTCGATGGAGTTTCTCATCGGCCGCAGCCTGCTGAATACGGTCACCAACATGGAGGTGCAGTCGTTCGTCGATGAGGACCTGCGGTCGGACCCGCACCAGGACTGGCACCAGCTTCAAGAGGCGGAGCCCGATGCCGGGCTGGGCAACGGCGGTCTGGGACGGCTGGCGGCCTGTTTCCTGGACTCGCTGGCGACACTGCAGATCCCGGCCATCGGTTATGGGCTGAGGTACCAGTATGGCATGTTCCGGCAGGAAATTCGCAATGGCTACCAGGTCGAACAGCCCGACAACTGGCTGCTCCATCCCGATCCCTGGGAAGTTGCGCGAATGACCGAAGCCGTGGAAGTTCCGCTCAACTGCTCGTTCCGGCTCGAAGGTGGAATGATCCATCAGATTCCGCGGCAGACGATTCACCTGCTGGGTGTCCCCTACGATCGTCCGGTGGTCGGTTACGGCGGTAAGACGATCAACACCCTGCGGCTCTGGGACGCATCGTCGCCAGACTACTTTGATTTTGGCGAATTCTCCGGCGGCGAGTTCTTTGGCGCAGTGCTCGACAAGACGGTTGCCGAGTCGCTGACGAGGGTGCTCTATCCGGACGACTCGACGCCGCGCGGCCGGTCGCTGCGGTTCCTCCAGGAATACTTCCTGGTCGCCTGCTCGTTGCGCGATATCATTCGCCGGTTCCGCCAGCGCGGCAACGGCTGGCACGAATTACCCGGCAAGGTCGCCATCCAGCTCAACGATACTCACCCGGCGATGGCTGTCGCCGAGTTGATGCGAATTCTCGTTGACGAGGCTCGGCTGCCCTGGGACGACGCCTGGAAGCTGACCGTGGGCACTCTCGCCTACACCAACCACACTCTGCTTCCTGAGGCGCTCGAGAAATGGCCGGTCGAGCTTTTCGAGCTGTTCATTCCTCGCCTCCTGGAAATCATCTACGAGATCAACGCCCGGTTCCTTGCCGAGGTGCGGGGCAGGTATCCCGGTGATGAAGGGCGGGTACGACGGATGAGCCTGCTCGAAGAGACGCCAAGGCGCCAGGTGCGCATGGCCAACCTGGCCATCGTCGGCACCCATAGCACCAACGGTGTTGCTCAGATTCACAGCCGGCTGCTCCGCGAGAAGACCGTGGCTGACTTTGCCGGAATGTTTCCCGAACGCTTCAACAACAAGACCAACGGCGTGACGCCGAGGCGCTGGTTGCTCATGGCCAATC
This sequence comes from uncultured Planctomycetaceae bacterium, assembly GCA_963797295.1. Lineage (GTDB taxonomy): Bacteria > Planctomycetota > Planctomycetia > Isosphaerales > Isosphaeraceae > Aquisphaera. The sequence goes on along the minus strand of CAWCPP010000037.1, from coordinate 135,495 downwards.
CCGACCTGGCGGCCTTGCTCACCGAGGCCGTGGGCGAGGGCTGGGTGACCGACCTCAGCCGCCTGTCCGCGCTCCGCGGCCGGGCCAAGGACACGGGTTTTCGCGACCGGTTCCGGCAGGCCAAGCAGGCCGCCAAGGCGCGGTTCGCGGCATGGGTCAAACGCGAGCTGAACATCACACTCGACGAGTCATCGATTTTTGATTGTCAGATCAAGCGCATCCACGAGTACAAGCGGCAGTTGCTCAACGTGCTGCATATCGCGGTGCTGTATGATCGCCTCCGGGCTGACCCGAGCTTTGATCCCCCTCCGCGAACCTTTTTCTTCGGTGGCAAGGCCGCGCCCGCCTATCGCCTGGCGAAACTGATCATCAAGCTGATCAACGATCTGGCCAGGGCCATCGACGGCGACCCGCTTGTCCGGGGACGTTTGAAGGTCATCTTCCTGCCCAACTATGGGGTCAGCCTGGCCGAGCGGCTGATTCCCGCGAGCGAGGTCTCCGAACAGATCTCGACCGCCGGCTACGAGGCCAGCGGCACCAGCAACATGAAGTTCATGATGAACGGGGCGCTCACCGTGGGCACCCGTGACGGCGCCACCATCGAGATCGCGGAAGAGGTCGGTGAAGACAACATCTTCCTCTTCGGCCTGACCGTCGAACAGGTTGCCGCCAGTAGTGCCTGGTACAGCCCGTACTGGCACTACGATCACGAGCCGGAGACCCGCGCCGCGCTCGACTTGCTGTTCAGCAACCACGTTAACTCCGGGGAGGCGGGGCTCTACGAACCGATTCGCCAGACGCTATTGACGCATGGCGATCATTATATGCATCTTGCGGATCTGCGGAGTTATGTTCAGGCACAGGAACGCATCGGCGCGCTCTATCGCCAGGATCCGGCGGGATGGGCCACCAAGGCAATTATCAACGTCGCCGGCAGCGGCCGATTCTCTACCGATCGGACGATCAGTGAATATGCCCGCGAGATCTGGGACGCCAAGCCCTGCCTCGTTCCCTGAATGGTGAGACAGCGGCGAGCACGGGAAGGACGGTCAAGATGGGCCGGAAGCGTCGACCGGAGAGCAACGCACCGGCATCGGGCCTGGCTGCTGTCTATCAAGATCGAGACCTGAGCTGGCTCGAGTTCAACCGCCGCGTGCTCCACGAGGCCACGGACGAGCGCACGCCACTGCTCGAACGCCTCAAATTCCTGGCGATCTTTTCATCGAACCTCGATGAATTCTTCATGAAGCGGATCCAACTTCTGAAACGCCGCGCGGAGATCGCGGGTACCGGTGAGCCAGCGCTGCTGCAAGAGATCCGGGCCCGGGTGCTCCGCATGCTTCAAGAGCAGAGCGAGGCCTTTTCTTCGCTTGTGAGCAAGCTCAGGGGGCACGGCGTCTGGCTGGTCAACTGGGATGAGTTGTCGGAAGAGCAGCAGCTCGAGGTCAGGGCGTATTTTCTGGCCAATGTCCTCGCCGTGCTCGTTCCGCTGGCGTACGACCCGGCGCACCCGTTCCCGTTCCTTTCCAATCTCTCGACGTCATTGGGAGTCAATCTCCGCAACCCCGAGACGGGCATGCAGTGTTTCGCGCACATCAAGGTGCCCAACTCGCTGCCGTCGTGGGTTGCACTGAAAACAAAGTCCGCCGGGCAGTCCGATGTCTTTGTCCGCCTCCACGACATCTTGGAGCACAACCTGGACGCGGTCTTTCCCGGCATGGAAGTCGTCGATACCACGCTTTTCCGGGTGACTCGAGACGCCGAAGTAGAGCTCAACGAGGACGCGATCGATCTCCGTCAGCAGGTGGTCCAGGAGCTCAGGCAGCGGCGGCTCGAGCCAGTGGTCCGGCTCGAGCTCCGGAACCGGCCGGACCCGTGGGTTCGCGACCTTCTCATTTTGCGGTTCGAGCTCACGGAAGATGACGTGTATGAGCTGCCGGGAGAGCTCGACTACACGGGTTTGATGACGGTTGCCTCGTTACCCCGGAGCGAGCTCAACGATCCTCCCTGGGAACCCGTGGAACCCGTGATGTTGCCCGACCCGGAGGCGGACATCTTCGCGGCGATCCGGAATGGCGACATCCTGGTGCACCATCCTTACGAGAGCTTTGATTCGAGCGTGGAACGGTTCATCCACACCGCTGCCGACGATTCCCTGGTGCGGTCGATCAAGATGACGGTTTATCGCGTGGGCGACGATACGCCATTTGTTCGGTCGCTGATTCGCGCGGCCGAATCGGGAAAGCAGGTCGTCTGCCTCATCGAAGTCCGCGCCCGCTTCGACGAGGAGCGCAACCTGCACTGGGCCGCGGAGCTCGAGCGCGTCGGTGCTCACGTCGTCTACGGCGTCATTGGACTGAAGACGCACACGAAGACGGCACTTGTGGTCCGCCAGGAGGCCGACGCCGTGCGCTGCTATGCGCACGTCGGCACCGGGAATTATCATGTTCGCACAGCCCGGCTTTATACCGATCTCGGTCTCTTCACGCGCGATCCAGGGCTCACGGCGGACCTCGTCGATCTCTTCAACTACCTGACCGGGTACTCGCTGAAGCACGACTACCACAAACTGCTGGTCTCACCAATGACCATGCGGGCGCGATTTCTGGAACTGATCGAACGCGAGATTGCCCATCACCAGGCCGGTCGCCTCGCGCGGATCGTCGCCAAGATGAACCAGCTCGAAGATCCCGCAATCTGTGACGCCCTCTGCGCGGCCTCGCGCGCGGGCGTCTCAGTGGACCTGATTGTCCGCGGCTTTTGCTGCCTGCGCCCGGGAGTGCCTGGCCATACCGAGAATATCCGGATCAGTTCGATCATCGGGCGGTTCCTCGAGCACTCACGAATCTTCCACTTTTCCGGCGGTGCGGAAGATCCGCTCGACGGCGAATTCTTCATCGGTTCGGCCGACTGGATGCAGCGCAACCTCTCTGACCGAGTCGAGGCCGTCGCTCCCATCGAGCCGCGTGCTTTGAAGGCACGGCTCTGGGAGATCCTCGACGTCAACTTGCATGATCAGCGTCAATCCTGGGACATGCAATCCGACGGTAGCTACGTCCAGCGCCAGCCAGATCCGGATGCGATGGAGGAGGAGAAAACAGGTTCTCAGGCGACCCTCATGGCAATGACGCTGAGCCGCTCTCGATCTGGCCGGATCTGATCTGCCCGCCCCGATTGACGACCCGGCTGACACCTGGCGAAATGGGTGTCAATTTGCGATTCTATAGCGGAAATGGATTACATTCTGGTCTACGCGGACCCGAGTTCATGACCTATCACAGCGGTGCTCGACCGCACAGCAGACATCATGGAACACCCATCGTTAACTCCTTATGAAGCCGAGCAAGTGGCAGTCATCGCCGCCTGGAAGGCCCGCAAGCCCGGGTTCCTGCGGCGCACCATCGAGTCGCTCAAGTGGCCGCTGACTCGCCTGTTCGAGAAGCTGGTGCCCGCGGACAAGGCTCGAGCGATGCTGGCGCGAGTTCACCAAGCGGCTGACTGGGAGCAGGGCCGCGACAAGATTCAGCGCGCGCTCGGCATCGATCACGTCAAGGAACTGTACGACGGCCCGCTCGAACGGTGTGACGAGCTGGTCAAGAAGGTGGCCGATATTAGCCGACAGATCATCACGTCGGAAAGCCTGCTCGCCAATGTGGGCGGAGAGCTGACCGAGCTTCTGGAGCTGCCCGCCGAGATCATGCTGGCGCTAAGGACTGTGCATCGCGTGGCTGCCTGCTATGGCTACCCGCTCGCCCATCCCGACGACGAAACCCTGATCACGGCGATCATCGGGTTGTCGCTTGTCACTGAACCCGAGGAGCGGCTTCGCAGCACCAAGCTGATCCGCGGGTTGGAGGACGGAACGCTGAACGGGGAAGACCGGCAACGCCTCTCCACGACCGCCGAGACCCGAGTCGAAGATGAGGTCGGGGACGAGCTAGTCGAGGAGATTGGCTCAACACTCGTGGGGGAGAAGATCGAAGAGGGCATTCCCTTTCTGGGCGCGACCCTCGGAGTGATCCTCGATAACGCGTTCATTCAGGGAGTTGAAAAAACGGCCCAGTTCATCTTCCAGGAGCGGTGGCTGCGCGAGCATGGCAAGCTCGATGAGATTGCGCCCGCCGTCTCGGTCAATACCGCTGGGGCCACGACAGGCCAGGGTCTGACCCAGGCCGTCTACTCGACGAGCTATGCCGTCAGTTTCGGCGTGGTCTTTCCCGCCGCCCTTCTTGGTAGTGCCGTTTCCAGCGTTCTTCCCGCGGCGGCCAATGATGGTCTCAGTGAAGGAGCCAGGGCCGCGAGCAGCGACGTCGATCGGCTGATTGCCGGCGCCCGTGGCCTGCCCGATCCCGTGAGCGGGCATTCCTGATCGCAATTCCGGTTCCGATTGTGGACCACCAAGATCGCCCGCAAGACGCGCGGCGCGAGGCCGATACAACGCGCCATGTCGGTTTTACGGATCTGCTCGTGGGCCGTATGATGGTGGCTGGCAAACAGCAGGAAAACCCCGAGGCAAACGCAGGATGACGCGATCACGGTATATCGTGGGAATCGATCTGGGCACGACCAATTGCGCGGTCGCGTATGTGGATACCAAGGGTCGCGACCGGCCGGCGGCCGACATCCGGATGTTCGATGTCCCCCAGCTTGTGGCCCCGGCCGAATCGGCACCACGCAGCATGCTGCCGTCGTTTCTTTACCTGGCGGGCGGCCCCGAGCTTCCTCCGGGAGCGGCGAGGCTTCCGTGGAGCGATGGCGGCGACCGGATCGTGGGTGAGTTTGCACGAATCCAGGGGGCCCGCGTTCCCAGCCGTCTGGTAAGCAGCGCCAAGAGCTGGCTCTGCCATCCCGGCGTGGATCGCGAGGCCGATATCTTGCCCTGGGGGTCGCCGCCCGAGATCAAGCGGGTGTCGCCCGTCGAGGCCTCGGCGGCTTACCTCCGGCACATTCGCGATGCCTGGAACCACAACTTTGCCAAAGACGACCCAACGCGGAGGCTGGAGCAGCAAGAGGTTGTCTTGACCGTGCCTGCCTCGTTTGATGAAGCAGCCCGGGAGCTGACGATCGAGGCGGCCAAGAAAGCCGAGCTGACCTCGCTGACCTTGCTCGAGGAACCGCAGGCGGCATTTTATTGCTGGATCGTCTCGCACCAGGACCGCTGGCAACGCGAGGTGCGTGCCGGTGAGCTGATTCTGGTCTGCGATATCGGCGGCGGCACGACCGACTTCAGCCTGATTACTGTGGTCGAGACCTTGACCGGACCGGGCTTCCGGCGGGTTGCCGTGGGCGATCATCTCATGCTCGGCGGTGACAACATCGACCTGGCCCTGGCCCACCAGGTGGAGAAAAAGCTGGGCAGCGTTCGCCTCGATACCGAACAGTGGAGCGCCTTGCGGTTCGCCTGCCGGACCGCCAAGGAAAAGCTCCTCGTTGAACAACAGCCCCTGCTGGATCGCTGGCCGGTGACAATCGCCGGCCGCGGCTCGCGGATCATCGGCGGCAGCATCCAGTCGGAATTGACACGGCAAGATGTACAAGCGATTGCGCTTGACGGCTTCTTCCCGACAATCCAGCGCGCCGAAGAGCCCCGGCGCGGGTCGAAGCTGGGACTGCAAGAGTTCGGCTTGCCGTTCGTGGCAGACCCGGCCGTGACCAAGCACTTGAGCGTCTTTTTGCGGCGGCATCGGGCCGAGGCGATCGGGCAGGGGGGGCACCTGAGCGAGGACCGCCCGGCGCGGCCTGACTCGATCCTGTTCAACGGCGGAGCGCTGACGCCGGATAGCGTGCGCACCCGGATCGTCGAGGTCGTGGCGTCATGGTTTCGCGACGACCCGGGCCCAACCTATTCGCCCCGCGTTCTCACGAATATCTCGCTCGACCTGGCGGTGGCCCAGGGAGCTGCCTATTACGGAGTGGTACGACGCGGCGGCGGGATCCGGATCGGCGGTGGCACAGCGCGCTCGTTTTACGTGGGTCTGGAGACTCAGCAAGAAGCCAGGCCCTGGATGTGCGTCGTGCAGCGCGATGCCCAGGAAGGCGATGAGACGACGATCGACGGCCACGATTTCGATCTCTTGATGGGCCAGCCGGTCGTCTTTCCCCTGGCCAGCAGCTCGGTCCGGCCCGACGACAAGCCGGGCGACCTAGTGGCCGCCGATCCCGACTCAATTCGCGAATTGCCACCGTTGCAAAGCTTGATGCGCGTGGGCCGCAAGGCGAAGGCTGAGCGCGTGCCTGTCAGCCTGGCGGCGCGGGTCACCGAGGTTGGCACGATCGAGCTCTGGTGCCAGTCGCGCACCGACGCCCGCCGGTGGAAGCTGCAAATCCAGCTTCGCGGTCCCGCCGGCCAGCCCGCCACCCGGGCGGTCGTCGCGGGAGAGGAGACCGATCGAGTAATCATCGAGCAATCCGAGCTTGACGCCGCCATCGCCGCGATCCGCGACGCGTTCGGAGCCCCGGTCTCCGCGGCCAGCAGCGAGACCGGACCCGCGCGACTGATCAAGCGGCTCGAAGAGCTGATCGACGTCCCGCGCGACCAGTGGCCACCCTCCGCGCTACGCGCGTGGTGGGAGCCCTTGCGCGATCTGGCCGATCAGCGCATTGAAGAGCCCCCAGCACGAATCGCGCTGGTTCAACCTGGCTGGCTTCTCGCTTCGTCCCGGCCGTGGCTACCCGCTCGATGAGATTCGCCTCAAGGCCCTCTGGCCCGTGTTCCACCAGGGCGTCAAGCACATGAGAGACGTCCAGTGCTGGGCGGAATGGTGGATCCTCTGGAGGCGCGTCGCCGCCGGCCTCAGTCGTCAGCATCACGACGAGATCTACCGCCGGATTGCCCCGTTTCTCTTGCCGGCGAAAGGCACCAGCCCGTCCAAGAAAGCCGGCCGCCCCAAGCCCGAGCCACACGAGGTCGCGGAGATGTGGCGTTGCGTTGCCAGCCTGGAACGACTTACCTCCGAAGTCAAGGAAGGGCTGGGCGGACCTTTGACCAGGGAGCTATCCCGCCCGTCGCCTCCCGGCCACGCACTCTGGTGCCTGGGCCGCCTGGGCGCCCGCGTCCCCCTGTATGGCCTTGCCAACACGGTGGTCCGGCGCGAGGCCGTTGAGCGGTGGCTCGACGTGCTGCTCAACCGCCAGTTCGTGCCCGGCCGCGAGACCAGCGACGCGATCTTCGCGCTTTCCCAGCTCGCGCTACTCCGGCGACCGCGCGCGGGACTTGCCCGACTCGATTCGCGAGCAAGTCGTGTCCCGCCTGGAACAGCTTGGCGCCGACGAAACCATTCTCCGCCCCGTCCGCGAATACCATGAGCTGGAAGCCGCCCAGGAGAGCATCGCTCTGGGCGACGCGCTGCCGATCGGGTTGCGGTTGCGTGAAGACGATCAACGACCGACACCCGCTGTTGATTCTGCATCGGGATGAATCCGGCGAGCCGTTCGGGTGTGTGGAGCTATAGAGCGACGCCCACGCCGGCTCCGAAAACTACTCCGTACGGTGATGTCGGCTACTGCCTCAGTCCTCAGCGGCTGGTGATGGCTCGCTTGGAGATCGAGCACATCATCCCAGTAACCAAGGCCGGCGACAACTCGGAGTCGAATCTCTGGTTAAGCGGTCCGCTTTGCAACCGCTTCAAAGCGGATCGAACCTCGTATCGAGACTCGGTGACAGACACGGAAGTCCCTCTGTTCAACCCCAGGACTCAGCGTTGGTCAAAGCATTTCCGCTGGTCCGAAGATGGCATTCGAGTGATCGGCCTGACTCCGATCGGTCGAGCCACTGTGGCCTTGGTGTGGTTGGCCGACGATCCAGATGCACTGATCGTCCGTGCTCATTGGGTACTTGCCGGATGGCACCCACCGAGCGATCGAGACGATTGATTCCTTGCAGGTGAGCGCTTCGGTGACTCTACTCGCTTGTCTTGCGAACAGCTACTTCCTAATCGTCCTCACCCACTCCGCAATTTCCTCGATAACCCGTGGATCGACCGGGGCAGGCTTCAGGTACTCGCTGGGGACGGCCTTGCCCTGGCCCTTCTGGAAAAAATGATTCAGGTCGGGGTAGAGGTGAAACACCGTGTTGGAGTGGCCGCGCAGGGCGGTCCGGAAGCCTTCAAAATCGGCCTCGGTGGACTGATAGTCGCGGCCTCCTTGAAGGACAAGCACGGGCACATTCTTGAGGCTGGCGGCGAGACGTGCCGGGTCGATGGCAATCCAGGATTTCCAGTAACAAACTGGTGCTCCCATGAAGATCTCATCGTCGCGCACTGCGCCAGCCTGGATTTGCGCGAAGACGCGATTCATTTCTTTCTGAATCTTGTCGATCTCTCCAGCCTGGTTCGGATCGATCTTCTTGACGTAATCGAGCTGTTCGCTGAGTCCCTGCTCGACGGGACGGCTGCCGGCCGCAAACAAGATGATTCCGGCAAGCTTGCCATCGTGCTGGGCGATCAGCGGGGCAAGGCTTCCGCCGCCACTGTGGCCGAGGACGAAGATCCGATCGGGATCAACACCGGATAAGCCACGGGCCTTGGCCACGGTTGCCAGAACATCATCCAGGACTTCCTCCTTGATGGTGATTTTCGTGCCGAACCCTTCATTAATGAGTTTCTGCTTGTGCGTGTAGGTGCGCTTGTCATAGCGCAGTACCGCAATGCCGCGGCTGGCAAGGCCATGAGCCAGGTCGCGAAATGGGGTGTTGGGCCCAAGCGTCTCGTCGCGGTCGTTGGGACCCGAGCCGTGCACCAGGATGACCAGCGGCGCGGGAGCGACGCCTTTCGGCCTGGTCAGTGATCCCTGCAAAGGCCAGTCGCGGGCACCAACCGTGATCGGCTCCTCGGTGAACTTGCTTCGGTCGACGTAGGATGGATCGGCGGTATCCGCCGTTTTTTCGGCGGGGCGCAGAAAGAAACCCTCGATTTGACCCTGAGCATTAAAGCTCACCAGGGCGTCGAGGGGCATGCTCTTGTACTCGCAACGAATTTTCACGCGGGTCGAGTTGCCGACCTTGTCGGTTCGCGGATCGCCCATTTTGTGAATCGGGCCGAGCTGCTGCCCGAGTTTTTTCCAGAGCTCCTCAAGCTTCTCCGGGCCCAGAACTTCTTTCATCTTGGCGTCAAAATTCGTTGTCGCTTCGGCGAACTTGCCCGATTGACAGAGGTCGAGGAACCTCCGCGCCTGCTCCTTCTGATCGGCCTGACCCACCAGCGAGAGAACAAGAGGAATCAGCCGGATCAGTGGAACCATGATCGTTCTCTTTCGGGTAGAAGGTCAGTGACTGTCGAGCGCGGAAAGACAACGCTGTCGCGCCGCGGACCTGCTCTCTTCGTTATGATAGCAGAGATCGAGATGGCTGGCGTGATGGTAAAACGCGAGGGGAGTGTACCGTGGCGAGGCAACCAAAGCCAGGTGTTTCGATCTCACGTGTGATGATGTTCATCGGCGTCGTTGCGATGAACTGTGCACTCGTGCGCGAGGTTTCCTGGGAGTTTCTCTCCGCACCAACCGTCTGGGCCGCCGTCGGGATTCTGGATTTCCTGATCCTCCGGAAACTGATCCTCCGTCGCCAGTTGCGAGGCAGCCACTACAGTTTCCTGATCGTCTTCGTGGTTGCCTTCTCTGGTTCTGGTTTATCTTGCGGCCCGCGAGCGAATTCATCCCGCGGGCCCGTTTATCCGGTGGTATCAACAAGTTCAGGCGCAATTCTGGAAAGAAGGTTTTCCCTGTGTGGATCATGGACCAGTGCAACATCTGGTTAGCGGCAGGTATGGCTCTTCTGCTGGCACTGACCGCCGGACTACTTGCCGGATGGCTGGAACGCCGACAGAGGTTGGGATATCGCTGCCTTTCTTCGCGGCGCATTCGTTGGTTTCGGTGGTGCCAACCTATTTGCCATGCTCAACCTTGCCGCTGTGGGTGAGGCGCCTCAAGGAAGTCCCGCGTTCTATGTGAACCTGGTTATGCTGGCAATTTGCATGATCGGCGGAGGGATTCTGGGACTATCGAAGTTCAAGTCAACCCCGACTGGACATCGACGGCACCGAGCGCAGGGGCTATCTCGGTGTCGTCCCATCCCTGATACAGGTTTGACTGCCTTTCGAGTGGCACCAGCAAGATTCACTTCGGCTGCACCGCCAACACCTTTTCTCCGGTGTGCGGAACGCTCAGACCGGCGAATCTCGAGCGTCTTCACCGCACCTGACTTGATGTCGATCACGCGAATCTTGTGGTTGTTCGTGTCAGCGACATAGAGGCTATTCCCGGCCACGCTCAGACCACCGGGTTGATAGAAGCGGGGCGGGTTGTCCGCGCTGCCGGTCTTGCCATCGCCCGCGAAGGTCTTCACCGCGGATGTCTTGGGATCGCAGACCTTGATCTTGTTGTTGTAGGTGTCGGCGATGTAGAGCTTACCATCGCCGTAGGCTAGGCCGAGGCAATGCTGGAGGCGGACCTCCGCGCCGGTGCCGTCGATGTCGCCGAACTTGAAGAGACCCTGACCCACGATCCGGCCGACCTCGGGATGCTCGGTATTGAGGCCGGTGATCACGCGAACCCCGGAGACCTCGGAATCGGCGACGAACAAATTCGTGCCGTCCGTCGCCAGGCCGCTGGGCTGGGCAAACCGTGCGGTGTCGAGATCGCCGTCCTCGATGTTCTCGTAACCCGAGCCCGCCCAGACGCCGATCTTGCCAGCATTCAGGACGAGCTTCCAGATCTCGTGCGGACCAGCCATGGCGATGTAAAGATCGGGGGAGCCTGGCACCTCGATGATGTCCCACGGGCTGCTGAGAGCGCTTGTCTTCGCCAGACCCACGTAGCGGTCGAGCGGGCTTCGGGGCGACTGCGAGCCCGTTCCCGAGATCGTGCTGACCTGCCTTGCCTTCAAATCGACGGCGCGGATGGCATGGTTTTCGGTATCTGCGACGTAGAGCGTGTCACCGGCCAGGCACATTCCCTGCTGACGGTTGAATCGGGCATTCTCATACCCACCATCAACAAACCCTTCGTCACCCGAGCCGACCGTGACCGGTGATTTGCCGTCGAGATCGGTCACGACGATGCGGTTGTGTCCGGTGTCGGAAATGAACAGTCGTTTTCCGGCCAGGTCAGCCAGGACCTTGCCCGGATAGAGCAAAGGACCCTGCCCAGCGGTGTCCTGTTCGGCGGGAAACTCAAGGGGCTTGAGGTTGAGCTGGTCTTTGTATTTCTCGACAACCTGGCCGATGATGCGGTCGAGATCCTCGAACGGAACCTCGCCACCCCGGGCGCCGGCGAAGTTGCCATCGGGAGTGATCAGGGCCAGGGTCGGCCAGCTCGTGACCCCGAATCGTTCCCAGATCGTCATGTTGGCGTCGTTGACCACCGGGTGTTTGATGCGGTACTCGGCCACTTTGCGGCGAATGTTCTCGGTATTCCGTTCGGCGTCAAACTTACCCGAGTGCACCCCGATAATCACCAGCTCGTTCTTGTACTTGGCCTCGAGCCGCGCCAGCGTGGGCAAAATGTGGTGGCAGTTGATGCAGCAGTACGTCCAGAAATCGAGAAGAACGATCTTACCCTTGAGATCGGCCAGGTTGATCGGACCCGAGTTGATCCAGCCGACTGCGCCGTCAAAACTCAGCTTCTGCTCCTGGCTGAATGAAGCCAACCGCGTTTGTCCTGCTGCCGGAGGCCTTGGAGTTGGCAGCCTACGAAGACTGGGCAAAAAGCAGGCGACCGTTGTCGCGATCGCCAGGGTGAAGAGGGCAAACAAACGGGTCGCGATCCGCATCCGGATGCGCGTGGAAAATTGGCGGGTCATGCCAGATACCTCGGGGTGCCGGTGATCTCGAATACGACACAAGCTCCTGTCTTGACTGAGCATTGTAAACGCGACGCCCCAAAAGGGCAGGGGGTGGTGGGACGGGAAAGTGACTGCGGCGAAGCTTGTTTCGCAATCGACACGCCTGCTGGCAACCGTCACTGGGAGTTGTTAAGATATGAAGAGTTTGGTGCAGGACGAGTGGTCGCGTCCATGGTCGGGCGCGGGGGCGAACCGAGACATTACCCGACGCGTTTTTCCGGTGATCCAAACCCGATCAGCAGGACAACCACCGTGGCGATGGACAAGTCGTTGATCTGTTATGACGATGCCTCGAAGCGGACCGATCCCTACGGGGAGTTGAAGATCTTCGCGGGAAGTGCGAGTACCTCGCTGGGGCAGGCGATTTGCAGCCACCTGGGGGTGGATATCGCCCAGTCCGAGACGCATGTCTTCAGCGAAGGGAACGTCTTTGTCCGTGTGCTCGAGAACGTGCGCGGGCGTGATGTCTTCGTGATTCAGGGAACCGACTACCCGGTCAACGACAATTTCGTCGAGCTGCTCTTCTGGATCGACGCCTTCAAGCGCGCCAGCGCCACGCAGGTCACGGCCGTGATTCCGTTTTTCTCCTATGCCAAGGGAGACAAGAAGGATGAGCCGCGGGTATCGATCCGGGCCCGGGTTTGCGCCGACTGCATCGAAGCCGCGGGCGCTGATCGCGTCTTGACCATGGATTTGCACAGCCCGCAGATCCAGGGGTTCTTCAAAATTCCAGTCGACCACCTCTATGCCATGCCCGTGCTGGTCGAATATTTCCGAGAGAAAGAGATTCCCGACCTGGTCATTGCTTCACCCGATGTGGGATTCGGCAAGCAAGCGTACAAGTTCGCCGAGATGATCGAGTGCCCGGTCGTTTTCGGCAACAAAGTTCGCCGCCGGCATGACGAGAAGGCCGAAATGCTCGACATCGTGGGCGACGTTCGCGGCAAGAACGTCCTGATCGTCGATGACTTCACGATCTCGGGCGGAACCCTGATCGAAATGGCCGTGGCGTGCAAGGAGCGCGGCTGCAAGGACGTCTACGCCTGCGTATCGCACGGCGTTTTCTCGCGCGGTTCCGCCGCCAAGATTGCGCACAGCCCGATCAAGGAACTGGTCTTCACCGACACCATCGAATACCGGTTCGAGACCCTTCCCCCCTGCTGCAAGGTCATCAGCGTCGCCAGCCTCTTTGCCGACGCCATCATGTCCATCCATCGCCGCGAGAGCGTGAGCCGGCTGTTCAATTATTGAGCGAACCCTTGGTACTCCATCGCTCGATCGGAGCTACTGACTTCCCGTTCGCATTGGCAGGACCCGGGCTCACAAGAAGCGCAAGCGAAGGGTATTTAAATACATATATTATTTCATACCCTTCGCTTGCGCTTCAGGCTTGTCGCAAGCGACTTACCCGACATGCTTGGCATTCTCGACTTCGATCGATCGGGTGCTGTAGGGTTAGCGGACGGAACCGAGTTTACCTGTTTTTCAGGCCGGCCCGGTTCGCGAGGCCTGTGCGCGGGTCGCCTTGGGGGCAAATGGGTGTTGATTTCGAACCGATGCCCGTCGCGACCTTCGGGCCTGTTTCGTCACGGAATTCTCCTTGCCCAGAGAAGGTTAGACTTGGCCTTCCAGGTTCGGGGGGCCGGCGTGGACGGCATCATCGCTTTTCTTAGTGACCTGGCACGCACTTGGATCGCTCCCCACTGACTAGCTGCGTCCCAGTTTTCGTCGCCGACAAGGTGAAAGCACCCGCGGCCATGCGTTTCGCGTGGGACAAGTCCGCCGCGCCGAACCTGATGAACAAGGAAGGGCTGCCGGCGTCGGCGTTTCGCAGCGGCAAGGAACCCGTGATCGACATCCTCGCGCTGAAGGTCGCCGAATCGAAGGATTATGAACTCCAGTACGCCCTCGACCTCGCCAAGGCCATCGGCGACCTCGTTTACGACGTGGACCGTCGCGCGCAGATTACCAGGCCAATCCACCGGGTCGCCTACCTCCTCGAGTTGCGCAACACGGAGCGCCGACGCAGTGAGTCTATGTCTCGATGGACGCGTTCACGACCGACCTGGCCAAGCTCGGCGTCCCCAAGCTTGCCTCGAAAGCGAGGTTCCAGATGCCGGTCGCCCACATGAACGTTCTTTCCAGCGGCTCGCGCATCACCACCGGCAAGGACCTCGTCGGCAATATCGAGTTCTTCCCAAACAACTACGGCCCGCAGAACGCCGCCGGGGTACCCAACGCCTCCGACGCGGTCTGGGATTTTGGCGACGAGATCGCAGAGCCCGAGAGACGGTTACGGATCCATTCAGATCCACAACTTCGCCGCCAAGCAGACGATCTTCGCCTTCAGCAACTGGAAAGCCGGTCCGGGGGCCGATCTCGGCATTGGCAACAACGACCCGAACGCCAGCGGCGGACGGACTCTCGACTGGACCTTCAACGGCAACGCTTCCCAGTATGTCGTCAAGCAACTGAAAGTGCTCGTTCGGCTCGAGAAATAGGAGCAAAACGGGTTCGCAGCCTCGAGTCCGCGGAGACTGACTGACCAGCGGGACCGCGCTTCGGGTAGCTCGGACGCTTACCTTCGGGTCCTGGATTCTCCGGGGCACCCAGCACCCCTTGCGTGCAAAATGGGCCCACCCGCGTTCCAAGGTGCGAACAAGCGGGTGGCCCTTTTGCCAGCCCTTCCATCTTGCCTTGAGTCGCCCGTTTCGGCGGTGGACACCGCCGATAAGACGCTGAACGGGCGACTAAGCCGGCTGTTAGCTAGAATGTGGGTGGCACCATCTGCGTAGGCGGGTTCAACCGCCATTCGTTTCCCGCCCGCGTTTCTGGCGAGTGTCTACACAGTTGCGTGGGTCCTGGGCCTTAAGAATAAGTCAAAGCTCACATGAACGTATTGGCGTTTCTTGATTATCTTTATCCTGGCGACGATGCTCGTCTTGTATCGCTGCGCAATGAACTCACCCGTGTCATCATGCGGCCGGGTGCGGTTACCGTGCTCCTGGAAGGACCGCCCGGAACAGGGAAAACCGTGATGGCTCGTGCGTTGGCGATTGGTCGCCGGATCGTCGCCGTATCGCCACAGCGCCTGCCTCCGATCAGCGTGGAGGGAGTGTGTGAAGAAGTGCTCTCCCAGAAACCATTGACGTGGTATCGGGATATTTCGCTGGCAGGTTTGTCCGAAACACTCGCGGACGCACAGCTTTTCGGTGTCGGCAAGCAGGTGGCAACAACGGTTTCCCAAAGAGTTGGAATCTTCGAGCAGGCCATGACCGGATTCGACCCTACCGATTCGATCGCCATGCACGAGGAGATGGTGAAGCATGCAAAAAAAAAGCGCCGCTGGATTCCATTGGTGACAGGTGGCGTCGTTCTTCTCGACGAAATAGGCGACCTAGCCCCGACGCTCCAGGCAAAACTGTTGCGCGTGTTGAATGGTGAAAAACAATATCGTCTCGGAGTAGAAGGAGAACCCGAGTACGCGTTCGAATTCACCGGCATGGTGGTTCTTGCAACCTGGAAGAATCTGGAGGAGACGGGGAATCAGTTGCGGCCCGACCTTTGGCAACGGATCAGCCAGAACAGGATCCGTGTTCCCAGCCTCTCCGCCTATTCCCCTAAAAGTCGGGAACGCATCGTCAGGAACGTCGTCGAGAGTTTTCAGCGTCAGGCAGCGAATGAGCTAATAAGACTCCAACAGATCACCAGCGAAATGGAAGATGAAGTCTGTATGCCCTCATGGATGAAAGACCTTGGCCGTAAAGCGAGGCACACCCTGACCCAGGAGCAGGTGTTCCGGTTGGTCGGAATGAATTGGGCAGTGCTTGGCGAATTTCGAGGACTCCGGGCGATCGTGTTGCGCATCTTTGAAGGTCAGTCCGTGGAAGACGCTTCAGCGCAGATGTACCAGGATTTGTGCGCCGCCTCGCAACAATCAGATACGGCCTCTGGCCAAACTGGCGAGGATCTGGTCCTGCTCGAACAGTTCCTGAAGGCGCGTTCTCTTTCGGACGGCTGGCAACTTCTCAAATTGGATTGGGCCAATCGCATGAATCTCTGCCTGGCGAGACGGGATCCGGCAGTAGAGGGCATTATTCAGAAGGCAGGCCGAAAACGCGGCGACGTGAAAAAAGATCTCGAAAACATGACTCGCTCCCGAAAGAGTGACGATTCGCTCCACAGGGAGTGATAGCTACGGTATCAAGATCGTTAATAATTCCGCAACTTAATATGCTCAGGTAACTTACGTCACTTAAACTTGTTTGGCATGGCGAGTGCACTAAAGGTTCTCATGGAATAATGGAGAACCTGAATGATTATGATAGATCAGGGCGGGGGATTGGAAGAGCTTCTTAACCGGGCGGTTGCGTTCGCGGCTCCCGGCACAAGGCTCGATGCGGCGGTGCCGTTCTTCGATGACGGCTGTCGTTTGTGGCGGTTGCTTGTCTCGGCAGCGCAAAAAGAGGGCAACGGTTCGGTTATTGACGCGCAGCCCCCCGAGTCCGACAAACAGGATGCGCTATCCCGGCTTCTGAAAGCCGGCGCTACCGTGGTACTGGTACCGTATCTTCATGCCAAGGCGCTGGTCTGGGTGGGACGCAATCACGAAGACCTCCTTGGCTATGTCGGTTCCCACAACCTCACCCTGAGTTCCTAAGATTCGGCGTTGGAGATGGGCATCGTGTTCAGGGGGCGGGGCGCGGTGGAAACGGTTTTAGTACGTGATGTCTATTCGGCTTTCGATCGCTGGGAACGATCCGCTCGGCGCAACAGGCGGGGCCTGTAAATCCGTTCTGGCATGAAGACATCTGCAGGCACTCGCCTGTTCATGTAAGCCTTAACACAAAAGGAGATTCTCGATGCCGGTGAAACGCGTCAAGGACTGGTTCCATCTGAAGGACGATTTCACGTCCTTTAAGATTTCCCCCAGCAAGCACCCGCAGTACTTCTTCGGGAACGAGGATTGCCGCCTGCGTGACAGTCTTCTGACTTCTCTCGAATTGTGCGCCTACTCGCAGAACGGGCACCGGGCGATCGTGTTTGGCCAATCGGGAAGGGGCAAGACGCACCTCGCCAATCACCTAAACTATCAAGCCAAACAGAAGCAACTGATGCTGGAGACCGTCTACGTTGACTGTCCGTCCATTCCCTCGGCGAAATCGCCTGTGAGAACGTTCTTCGCCCAAATGTTCAAATCGATTCCAACCCGCTCAATTAAACGGTTCGGCAAGCAGTACTATGAGAACAAAGACAGTCATCCCGAATGGGAAGACCGTGTCCGGGATGAGCTGAAGGACAACA
Organism: uncultured Planctomycetaceae bacterium; assembly: GCA_963797295.1. Classification (GTDB taxonomy): domain Bacteria; phylum Planctomycetota; class Planctomycetia; order Isosphaerales; family Isosphaeraceae; genus Aquisphaera. The sequence continues at coordinate 118,358 of CAWCPP010000037.1, read as the reverse complement.
ACATCTATAAGGCGATAGTGCAGGGGCTCACGACGCCTAACGATGAGATGATCTTTGAGATGCTCGGATGGTTGGGTGGTGATCCGTGGGATGGCGTGACGAAATTCTACTCGGACGCCCCGAAGCAAATCGTAGCGGAGACGCAGATATCCCGCAACGTAGGGGCACTTGGGGAAATCCTTCTTCTGGCTGAGGAGAAGAACCTGATCTTCCTGGTAGACGAAGCCGAACGCTTTCAAGCGGTCCAGAGCGGCGAGCATTACTGGAAATGGTTGGCGGCCATGAGAGAAGTGTTCCGCCGTCCTGCGGTCGGGGTGATCCTGTTTGTCATCGCGAGCAACCGGGACGATATTCCCTTGATTCTTCAGGAAGAGGAAATCATGTCGGTCATCGGCACCAACAACATTCACGGATGTCCGCCCTATGCTCAGCAGCAGGCCGAGAGCTTTCTCAGGCAACTGCTCGCCCATGTGGTTCGCGATCCTCGCCCTGAGTCTCTCCAGCAATTATTGCGGGAATCCGGCGAGTCGATTGAAACGTACCCATTCACCAAAGAAGCGTTCGACAAGTTCGTGGACCATCATTCAATCGGGCTCAATGTGAACATCCCGCGTGAAATCATCAACGGGCTGGAAGCAGCTGCTCAACGTGCGATTAAGCAGGACAAGAACCTCATCGATATTCCGATCCTCCAGGAAGTGATCGACGGGAGCATCTAACACCACGCAGGAGTAATTCCACATGGCTGTTCGCGTCGAATGTCAGCCTCAAATCCACTGTGATATCCACATGGGAGGCCCATGCAAAAATAGTGTGTGGTTGGGCAAGACCGTAGACAGCGGCAGGCCCCGCATCGTTCGCTTCGATGCCAACGAGAATTTTGTCGTCCTGGAAGTTGGCAAGCGCGGGAGTGGGAAGTCATTCGGGCTGGGCTCGGCTCTGGAAGCATTTGCCACTCGGGAGCCGGAGTGTAGTATCGCCAGCCACGGTGCCAACCGACGCGGCGTCCTGCTTCTCGACCCATTGGATGTCCACTGGACGGCGATCTACCCGGTACGCGAAGCCCCTTCCGGCCCCATGCATGAGCAATTCAAGATGGTCGGAAACTGGCAGGGAGGCAACCTCGGCAAGCTTGATATCGATCCAATTAATGTAGATGTGTTCATGCCTGCAGGCCAGCGCAAACCGGAAGACCCATCCGTGTTTCAGGATTATTACATCCCGGTCACGGACCTGACGCCGGCTGACCTCGCGTTGATTTATGGTGCCAACCTTGTCACCGACCCTGGGGGAATGCTGATCGGCGAGATTCATGACAAAGTCACCCGACAAGGCTACAGCGTTGACGGCACCGCCTTAGGGCCAAAGGATGTCTTCGGTTTACCGGATCTTATCGCCTGCCTTCAGGATGGTGACGTTCAGGCAAACTATGCTGCACAGACCATTCGGGCAGTTCGGCAACGCCTGCTTTCTTGGCAGAGGGACTCACTGTTCCAACAAAATACCGGAACTGCTGTCACGGCTCTCGTTCGTCCAGGCCGACTTTCCATCCTCTGTCTTAACCGCCTTTCCGAGGATATGCGCTCGGTGATTACGGCGGTTATTGTGCGCAAGATCAAGGCGGAGAGAACGCGAGCCAGCCAGGTGGAACGCCGCCTTGCTTTTGATCCCTCTGCCGCAGGTATGGATGGTCCGTTGGTGCCGCGAACGATCTTGGCCATTGACGAAGCTCAACTGATTCTGCCTGCCTCGGGCGGCGGACATGCGAGAAGCGCGATTGAATCCTACGTGCTGGAAGGGCGAAACTTCGGCCTGTCCATCTGGATGGCCACTCAACGGCCCCGTGGGGCGATTTCAGAAAGGGCCATCAGTCAGCTCGACAGTTTGATCGTTCATAAGCTTTCGACTGCCGATGATTTGGGCGCGATTGGACAACTCTTGCAATCGGCCATGCCAGAAACCATCAAGGTCAACGACCGTGTAGCGGATTTGCAGGAACTCATTCGTTCCCTGGATGTCGGGATGGCCCTGGTCTCGTGCGATACGACCAATGTCGGGAGAGCCTTCGTTATTGAAATGCGCCCCCGCGTCGTGGCCCACGGTGGAAAGGCCTTTTGACGACTCAATAAAAGGGACATGCCGTGATATTACCAAACTTCTGCAACTATAACCTGGATTACCAGCGCAAGCTTGGGTACCTGAAACTTCTCGTCTGGGCCGGTGATGGTGTTCGCGGCGGTACGGACGAGATAGTGGGACGTTTGCAGCAGGTATATCCTTCTCCAGGAAGTCCCAGAAAGCCGCCGCCATCGAAAAAGCTGTTCGAGCCACGCGTACTGCTGGAGCGATTGGAAAACCCGTCCTGGTTGCAAGCGTTCTCTCCGAATCGCCTGGATCGTCTCATTCTCTGGGGCGAGATGGTCGGGCTCATTGCACCGACCGGCCGGCTCTCAGAATGGTCTCGTGTCCTCCTGGCCTTTAGTGCTGAGGGGGAGCCCGAGAATTGGTCGGAACGCAATCCGTTTTTGCTGTCGCTTCGTGACCGAGCGTATTTCTTGCATCTCCTGCTGTACCACGACCAGGTGCTGGCTGAGCTTCTTGCCATCCTTAGCGCCCGAACGCCAGGAGATCGCATTGATATGCAAGAGGGGTGCATCATTGTAGTCCAAGGCGCTCGGAGCTTTTCTGGACAAGATTTCCGGCCAGGGTATCCATACGGCAAAAGTCCGACAGTCACTCAGGGGGGTGCTGGAGAAGATTGCCAGGGATTATAAATGTCCTGACAAATATGCACTTCTCCATTCAGACTCCCGTGCCAACACTTTGCAGGAAATGCGGCGTACACCGCTTTCGAAGAAGCATGTGGCCGAGCAGCATGCGGTCTGTCGGCTCGAACAATTAGCCGACCTGGGTCTCCTGACCAAGGAGAACCCGAGGCAACCTCCAGCCACCGAGGAAGAGCGCAAACAGGCACGCACAGGCAGGGCATGGTACGTCCCGGAAACCCTTTGCCGGGCCTCTGCATTGCTTACCGGGATGTCGGGCCGGTTAAATGATCTGCTGGTCCATCATTGGGCGGAATTGTGTGACGTGGTCTGGGCGCTCGACCTGAAGCCGATGGACCCGATCGGTGACCAGGTTGAGATCAGTCGCCTGATGGACTGCACGCTTCCCATTGCCCAGCGCCAGATCGGCGCCATCCAGGTCCATACATGGGCGTTCCTGACCGTCCTGGAGGCGATGAGACAAGGAATGAGGCTGGAATTCGGTGGTGTGTTCGACCTGCTGGCCGCGATGCGCCGCACCCCGGTATACGGGGATTACATCCGGCACGGCGGGCAGGACAGTTATCTCGGGCGGACAGCTTCGGTTGTCGGTGACAGCATGGAAGCATTTGTCAGAACACACCCTCTGGAGCACAAAAATCCCGATGGCGAAAAATAATCCTTCCCCTCCACCGGAGTGGGCCGATGACCTCCTGAGCCTTGGGCGCTCCATCCAGGCTGTAATCAGGAAGGTGGGCAAACTTCCCGAGGATCCCTTTCGGAGGCGGGATGAGCTTGAGGCGATTGCTCGCGCCCTGTCCGCGCTAGGCCTGGAACGGCTCGCTCCGCCCCGGGGGATCAGGAATGAGCTTAGCGCCTGTTGCACTCAACTGACCGCAGAGTTCTGGCAGCAGTTTTCGGGCGAGTGTCACAAAATGGGCTGGTCCTTACATGGCACAACATCGCGCCGATTGCTGTGTCGAGCCATCTTTGTCGAGTTGAAAGGCGAAGCCATCGTCGTGGAAGGGATAGCAGGAACGCTGACGCCCCATGTTGGGACGTTAGTTGAGCGTCTCAAACCTGAAGTTGAGAACGTACTCCCAAAGAATTTCAACCTGAATGATTTCTTAACACATATCGTTCACGCTTATGATCGACTGGCCGGGTCGGGGCTAGAGCGACCTATTGAAGAGGTCTATCGCGCGTCCGTCCTGTTCGGCCAAAAGCAGGGTTTTTGGCGTACTCTGGATGCCAGCCAGCTGGTAGCGATGACACGCCCAATGTTCCGTGCCCGTTTGACGGAATGGCTACGTCTGGGCCTGAAAACGTCCGACGGCCGCGAGCTCCAGTTCGGAACCACCAGCCAGTCCCGCGATACATGGGAGCTGTATTCCCCGGGAGAGGAGCGCGTCGTTCAGGTCGGGCGTCTGGGTTTGGCAAGAAACGAAGGAGGCGATCATGCTTGATGGCTTAACCGCCTCCAACGCGAGGCGCATTCTGAAAGCTCTCGGAAAGGGAGCGACCCCGGCTGAGTTTGCCCACCATTTACTGGTGGGGCAGGAAAACTGGTTTGCAGCGGCGATGCGGCAGATGGCCGAAACGGCGGAAGATCATGATTTCGAAGTGCGTTTCGTCCGGGCACGGTATGGAGGTGGCAAGACGCATCTACTGCGTTGCCTGGAACAGGCGGCCAGGTCTCAGGGCTGGGTGACGGCATACGTCGTGTTGAAGCGCGATCAGGTCGAACTCGACCAGTTCGCCTCGTTCGTGCGCGAAGTCGCCAGTAACCTTGATCTTCCGGCCCGAGGAAGTGGACTGGGCGCACTCATCAAGGCGGCCTTGCAAAAGACGGCCGTTAAGGCCGGCTATCGGGAAGGCGGGTCTTTGCAGTTGGTGGTTTACGAGCGTGCCCAAGAGATCATTACCAAGACCTGCCAGGAAGAGGGGCTCAGCCATGCCTTCTGGCTTGCCTTGCAAACTGCGACGCGCGCATTTCTTGATAATGATATACTTTTGCTTGCGCAGATCAGCGAATGGTTGGGGGGAGGGACTTCCGGAATTGTGATTGACCCGTCTCGTCTGGTGGCGATCGGGAGCGCAGGCAAGACTCGCGCCACGCCGGAGAAACTAAAGCCGATAGGAGGAAGTGCGGCCGAAGAGCTTCTCAAGTTGCTCGCTGTTATGTGCCGGATGGGAGGACATACCGGCCTGTTTATTGCCGTTGACGAACTGGAATTAATTGGACGACTTCCTGCACGACGCAAGGCGAATTCCTTTCAAACGCTACGAGCCCTCGTGGATCAGAACGATTCGAGTCGATTGCCACCATCGACCTGCCTGTTCTTGGCGGCAACGCCAGAGATGTTTGAAGATCCGGATAAGTTCCCGAGCTACAAGGCACTCCAGGACCGTATCGAGAATGCTCCATCTCTTGGGGGAGTTCAGGCCATCAATTACCGGGCAAATGTCATTGACCTCGACAAGACCCAGTTGGAGTCAGAGGACCTTCTGAAGCTAGGAATGGCTGTACTTGAGTTGCATCAGATTTCGGGACAGGCGGTAGCTGATGGTCTGGACAAAAAAGTCGCCTCAATCGTGAAACAAATCCTGGCGGGTGGTTATGTAATGGCACGTCCTCGCTTGCTCTGCAAATGCGTTACCGATCTGCTCAACGGAACACTAGGCATCGATTTGGGCAAAGAGATAGCCTTGCGAGTCAAAGCTCTGGAAGAGAAACGACAAAAGGAGTTGAGCGGCGAATGAACGCATCTCCTGGGCCCCAAAACAAACGACGGATAATTCGTGCGTTGCGATCGGGCGTCGCTTCACCAACATCCGCGAGAGCAATCACAGTGGGGACTGACGCCGTAGAATTGCAACTTGCTAAACAAACGAACTCGTTGATGAGCGGGAGTTCCGGGCCGCGAATGATTCTTGTATCAGGCGATTGGGGTTTTGGCAAATCACACATACGCATGTTGTGCATCGAGGGACTATCTAAACGTGGCATTCCCCACGTGCAGGACTGTATTGATGGTAACTCGGGATCACTGGCCCATCTCCATCGCTGCGTTCCGCGGTGGTTAGAAGGAATACGCATTGGATCTGCGACTGGCCTCCGCGATGCTTTGGAGGGAAGTCACATTGATAGAGAAAAAGCCTTTCAGTGGTGTTCGCGGAACATGAACGCGTTCTCCCAGCGACTACGTTTTGCGATGTCGAATCCAATATGGTGGAATTATGTGGTGGGACATCAGTTTCGCACTCCGGACTATACTTACCAGCACGATAAGGCACTGGAGTTGCTTTTTTCAGCAGGCGAGTTTGTCCATAGCATGGGCAAAGGAGGCTTGGCTATCCTCCTTGACGAGGGTGAGAATATTTCCCGACAGTACGATGTTCGGGGGCGTCGCAAGTCTTACGACGTTTTGTCGCGCCTTGCAGAATCTTCGCACTTTTGCTGCATCCTATTTGTGACGAAGCGATTCTTTCACCAGGTTGAAGAGGATACGGTGCGGGGTTCATCCCAGGGTTGGGATGGCTGGACGGAGCCAGCACGACGATTTGTGACCGGCATCAAAACATATCCTGTGATCGAGCCACCCCAACTGACACGCTCCTTGGCGAAAGCCTTAGTATTGAACATTGTCACTACTTATCAGGGAGCATTTGGAAGGAACATCGGGGATGCGATCGATGAAAATGTAATTCGCGCGTGGGAGGTTACCTCGACCAGATCAGTGAGACTCCTGGTCCGTCTGACCGTGAATCACTTGGATGTTCTCAACGGTCGAAATCCGCCAGCAATTGTCGGGTGAATCCCGCGGTGATTGAGCCTTTTAACATTTGACACTGATGGATCTTATCATGACCTTCATGACCTTTATGTTCTCAGGATTGTCGGATAGAGGATGGGTAAGTCGTGGTCTAGGGCGGCGACTGTCCATCGCTCTTGCGTTGCCGCTCCATCGACCGGCTAGTCGCGAAGGCCGTAGATCCACTCTGCCGACTAACGAGAGACAATGACGCTTTACCGACAGTCCAAATGATATCTGGGACGAACTCTTTGGATTTATGGTAGATGCACTCATCAAGAGGCTGCGGAGCGGATGGGCTGAGGCAAGCCATCCTCGGCAGGCTTGGCGGGGAAATTAACGGCGTCCGTTGTGGCCCGAAGGCCCCGCCGGCGGACCGCCGAAAACTTCCAGTACGACCTCAAAACAGACAAAGGAGGGCAGAGGCTTCCGGTCGACCGATCCCACTCCCTGGAATCGGTCCGACACGCGGAACGATCGATTTCCTGCGCGCCGAACTGAGAACGAACACGCTTTCGAGACGACTCGCTCATTGTTCTACTACTGCCGTTCAACTTGTTCTTTCGGGATTCCGTGGTGCAGTCCGTGGTGCAGTCGTGGTGCAGTCACCCTTTTTTTGACCCCCAAAAAGGCCTCCGGACTCGAACCTAAAAAGAGGGCCCCGAAGGGGCTTTCGCGGCTTCGGGGCCTTGTCGACGTAAGTTGAAGCGGGCGAAGGGATTCGAACCCTCGACGTCCAGCTTGGGAAGCTGACATTCTACCACTGAATTACGCCCGCGTGCGTGAAAGAGTCGGAATGGTCGACCGGGCCTTCCAGATCACCTGGATCCAATCGAGCCATTCCAGTCCCAACTCCTTAAGCTAACAGTGGCCTCGCCGTTAAGCAAGATCGTCGGGCAGAGATCAGAGATCGAGATGGCGGAGGCGTTCTGTCGCGGATCGGCGGGAGGGCCGGAAGAGCGAGGGCCGGATCGGCTTCCCGGACAGGCGGTCCGGGTGGGAGCCGGAACGGGCGATCGGGCGGATCAGGGGAGTTTGTGGCCAAGGACGACCGGCTATGGCGCATATTGATAAGAGAGGATCCGTCCGTCGGGATCGGACCTTGCGCGGTCTTTGGAAATTCGGCGCTCGGTGAGAAGCATGCCAGCGGGGAAGGACGACTCACAAGCGGAACCCCGCTGGCCGGGGGTTGACGGTATGTCTGGAAACAAGTCGCCAGGGGGCAGAGAGCGGGAAGGTCAAGAGGTGCGGCGAAAGTTCCCAAACGAAGGGCATCGTCCCAAAGTGGCGTCAACGTGGACTGGTCTCGCATGACACTTGGCGGGCCGTTCATAGTAACCCGAAGCGTGAGCGAGGGTCGACACAAATCCATGCGGGGAAAGGGGAAAGCCCTCGCTGACGCTTCGGGTTAATATATCGCTTCGTCAACGCAAGAAACGAGGGCTTTGGGACGATTCCAAACGAAGCCATTTGCCTGTTGACGTAACTCGCGTGGACACCAGAGATTCCTGTCAACCCATTTGGAATCGCTTATGCCAAACGAACCCAATCCTCGGGAGACGGTTTCAGCCAAAAGTCTTGCGGCGAGCGGCATGGGGGGTATCGGCTGGCGAGCGAAGAGACAGGGCTGGCAGTCGCCGGCGAGGCTGCAAGGAGGGGATACACGGCCTTGGAAAAGCAGCCGAACGAACCCAAAGTGCTTGGTCGTTATTCTTTGCCAGGTCGCATGTTATGCCGAACAAAGGCGAATCTCGGGCGAGCGAACGAACCCGATTCTCAGTCGGCATGCACTTGGGGAGCCTTTGGAGTGACGAATCGATGTGAAGGAAGGGAGCTGACGCGTCCTGCCACATCTCCCACGCGTCGCGCCCACATCTTCAGTCGGTGCCCTCTACCTCCGTTTGCAAGCGTGCAATTGACACTTGGCGGGCCGGTCACACCAACCCGAAGCGTGAGCGAGGGTCGACAGAAATCCATGGGGGGAAAGGGGAAAATCCCTCGCTGACGCTTCGGGTTATTATGTCGCACTGGCCTATCACTTGGTCAACGCAAGAAACGAGGGCTCTAGGACGATGCCGAAGGAAGCCAATTTGGTTCCATCCTTATATCTATTGGCCCGAACCGTCGTGCGGAGCGTTTCAGCGGACTTGGAGTACCATTTCTGCCAGTCGGGGGCCAGTTGCCAGCAAAGGACCTCTTGCAGGAGGATCGCCTTGGCATGGTGGCCGTCATCGTCCTTTCGTGCGCGACGGCGGAGCCACCAGAGCCGCACCAACGCCTCGCGCAGTTCCTGATCGATCGGCAGCCGGCCAAGCTCCGCATGAAGCTGGTCCAGAAACGCGAAGGCCTTGGGCGACTGGAGCAGGTGCCGCAGCGTCGTCCACGGCTTGCCCGCCAAGGCGGGGAGAGCTTCGCTGACCCGGGCCTCGGCCCAAGCCCGGTCGTTGAGCCGACCATCGGGGCGGAAAAGTTCCAGTGCCGCCTTGGCCATCTGCCAGCCCGCACTGGCCGCGTCATAGCTTTTCATGGAATGGGCGACTTTGGTCCAGGCTGAGCAGGCGGCCCCAGCGGGTTTATATGTGTACTCTCCTTTATGCTGGAACCGAGCCACCCGCAGGTCGGCTTTTTCGGCGGCCTTCCAATCCTTCTTCACTCGGTTCCAGTGGATCTTCAAGACACGCCGAGCTTCCCTCATCGTGTGGAAGACATCGAGGCTCACCCGCAGAGCGGCACCTGGGGCCCGGCGTCGTGCCGCAAGCCAGCCGAGTGCCGATTGCAAGACGGTTCCCGCATCGCTGACGACGTACCGCAGGGCGTCCCAGCCGACGAGCTTCTGAAGCCAGGCGGTACGGTCCAGCCGATCTCCCTTGTCGGCCAGAATCAGAGTCATGCTCTGCGGCTCGACACCGACGAAGACCGGGCGACCGTGGAAAAAGGTCTCGTCCAGGCAGGCCGTCGTGACCAGGCCTTTGCAACGCTCGTCGAGGCGCTTCAGGACCCTGCCGGCTGCCGCCTCGGCGGCCAAGCCCCAGCGTTCGACCGTGGAGCGTCCCGGGGCTGCTTTGGTGCCCAGGATCAGGGCCAACAGGTTTGCGATCTGCCTGACGCTCAGCCCCATTTTCTATTGGGGAAATCACTTGGGATGAAAAAATCGCGAAATCGCCAGGACGAACGAAGCCAATCGTCATGGGGCCAAGGGCTGTCCCGGGATCGATGATTCAACGCGACCCAGTGGCATATCCATCCCGGGAAGCGGCGAAACGCAAGCGGGAATCCGCGGCAGTCGGCGCGTCTGCACGCAAGCACCTTGAGGCTTCGTTGACTTCACTTTCCCTGCTGCCTAGCATAACAACGGTTCATCGCCAGGGTTTTTTGCGCTTTGAGGTTCATCGGAGAGGCAGGCACGCGATGAGTTCGGATCGTCCCCGGACGGTGGGAGAGTTGCGGTCGAGCGGCTACCGAATTGAGTCGGTGAAGGACGAGATGCGGCGCAACCTGGTACGGAAGTTGCGCACCGGGGAGACCCTGTTTCCGGATATTCTCGGCTACGAAGAGACGGTCGTTCCCCAGATTCAGAACGCCATTTTGTCGCGCCATGACATGCTGCTTCTGGGCCTCCGGGGGCAGGCCAAAACCCGGATGCTGCGGCAGCTTGTGCACCTGCTCGACGAATATCTGCCGGTGATCGCCGGGTCTGAACTGAATGACCATCCCTACCATCCGATCTCCAAGTACGCCCGCGACATCGTGGCGAAGGAGGGAGATGCCACACCGATCGCCTGGATTCGCCGCGAACAGCGTTATCATGAGAAGCTGGCCACTCCCGATGTGACCATCGCCGACCTGATCGGCGAGGTCGATATGATCAAGCATGCGGAAGGCCGCTATCTCTCCAGTGAGCTGACGATGCATTTCGGGCTGATTCCCCGAACCAATCGCGGCATCTTCTGCATCAACGAACTGCCGGATCTGGCGCCGAAGATTCAGGTTGGTCTTTTCAACGTGCTCGAGGAGCGAGACATTCAGATTCGAGGATATCCGATCCGTCTGGAACTCGACGTCTGCATGGTCTTCTCGGCCAATCCCGAGGACTACACGAACCGCGGCCGGATTGTCACGCCGCTCAAGGATCGAATCGGGTCAGTGGTGCGGACGCACTATCCGCTCACGCGCGAGATCGGCATTGCCATCAGCGAGCAGAATGCCTGGCTCGATCGCGACGCCGGCCCTGGGCAGCCCAGACAGGCGCTGGCAGTTCCGGTTTATGTCAAGGAAATCATCGAGGAAACCGCACGCCTGGCACGCACATCGCCCCATGTGAACCAGCAGTCGGGTGTTTCGGTGCGGATGTCGATCGCGAACCTGGAAAACGTGGTGTCGAACGCCGAGCGGCGAGCCCTCGTCAACGGCGAGGCGACCATTGTCCCCCGCGTTTCCGACCTCAGCTTCGCCGCTTCGAGCTCGCGCGGCAAGCTCGAGCTGGCAATGAACGAAGAAGATGGGCACGAGGACAAACTGATCCATCGGATCATCGACGAGGCGGTCAAGAATATCTTCGGCCACCATTTCGATGTCCGCGAGTTCCGCCCAATGGTTGATTATTTCGAGGCGGGCCAGAACGTGGAAATCGGCGACATGCTGCCGACCAAGGCCGTGCTGGAACGCATTGCCAAGGTGCCCGGTCTGCGCAAGCGTGCCGAGGAGATTGGCCTGGCGCTTCTACCCGACCTCAAGGACCGCGAAGCACGCGACGCAGCCACCGCCAGCGCGGCGGAGTTCATCCTGGAGGGATTGCACGTGCACAACAAGCTCAACAAGGCGACCAAGACGGGCGGTTCAACGTACCGGCGGTGATTGACCCGAACATCTCAGGACCTCAGGGTGGCCCGCTGCCACCGAGCGGATGGCCGACATGTCGTTGTTCGAGTATTCGAAGTGGGATGGATCTCAAAACTTTCTTCCCCAATCGGCCGACAAGCTGTTCGATCAGCTTTCGGAATACGTGCTTCAGTATGGGGAAAACGTGCTTCGCAACCTGGAGGACCTTGATGATGAAGACCTGCCCGAGGTCGTTCAGTTGATCGAAAAAGAGGGGCTCATCGAGCGCGATGAGAAGGGTCAGTGGCGGATGACTCCCCGGGGTATCAAGAAGATTCAGGACAAGGCGCTCAACGAGCTGTTTCAGACCTTTCGCCGCGACAGCGTGGGGAAGCACGACACACAGCAGAAGGGTGAAGGGACGGTCAAGCTGGAGGACACCCGACCGTACGTCTACGGTGACTCCCTGGCCAACATCAACATGCACGAGACTCTCAAGAACGCCTATGCACGACAGGGGGGCGGCGTTCCGATTCGCTTGAAGTATGAAGATTACATCGTGCACGAGACCGAGTATCAAACCCGCTGCGCGACGGTCGTACTCATTGATATGAGCGGCTCGATGGGGCGGTACGGCAAGTATTATACAACGAAGAAGGTGGCCATTGCGCTTCAAGCCATGGTCCGGGCCCAGTATCCGCAAGATGCGATCGACATGATCGGCTTTTATACGTTCGCCACCCCGATGACCGAGCGGCAGTTGCTCAACTCGGCCCCCAAGCCGGTCAGCATGTACGACAGCCGGATCCACCTGCGGTTCGACATGGATCAACCGCAAGGGCGAGTTCCTCAGCACTTCACCAACATCCACGCCGGTCTCCGCCTGGCGCGAAGCCGGCTGATGCGGCAGTCGGCCAATAACAAGCAGATCATCGTGATCACCGACGGCGAGCCCACCGCCCACATCGAGGGCCGCGAGGTTGTGCTGATCTATCCCCCCGCGGAGAAGACGGCGACCCACACTCTCCAGGAGGTTCGCCGCTGCGCCGCCGCCGGCATCCGGGTCTCGAGCTTCGCGCTGATCGAGGACTACTTTTACTTGGGGCTGGTGAACTTCGTGCAAGAGATGGCCCGCGTGTCCGGCGGCGTCGCCGCGTACTGCTCGGTGGACGACCTGGGCAAGCTCGTCTTCGAAAGCTTTATCGGCGGCCGGCATACAAGGCGGTATAATCAATAGGGGACTCGGGAACTGGAATTGTTCCAACACTGTCAGGCGAGTATGCCAGGAGCGAGACATTTTAACTGGCGAGCGAAAATGGAACCGTCGAAAGAACTGGTCGATTCAATTTACACTCAGCGCGTACTCAGGGCCCGTGCGATCAGCCCCGAACATAAACTCCTCGACGGGCCTCGTCTCTTCGACTTCACTTGTCGGATTATGATGGACGGTATCCGTAACGAGAATCCTTCCGCCGATGCCCGTCGCGTCCAGGAGATTTTGAGAGAACGGCTGGCACTTCGTGAAAAACTGGAGCAAGCTAGGTGACCAGCGAGGATGCTCTCCTGGCCGTGATCGATGCTCTTGAATCCGTCGGCATCCCATACATGCTGGTCGGGGGATCTTCGGTCAGCTATTACGGAATCGGCCGATCGACCAAGGATGCAGATTTTGTCGTTGAGCTCAGCGAACATTTGATCACAGACCTGACTCGTCTGCTTGGACCAGAATTTCGACTTGATCCGCAGATGTCTTTCGAGGGAGTGACCGGAGCTTCTCGAAATTATATTCGAATTGACGATAATCCTTTTATATTTGAATTCTTTCACCTCACGAGAGACCCGCACGATCAAAGTCGGTTCGGACGCCGCACGCGCGTTGTCCTGCTGGGAAAGCAAGTGTGGCTACCCACCGCAGAGGATGTCATCGTCACCAAGTTGCGCTGGAGTTTGCTTGCGCGTCGTGCCAAAGACCGCGACGATGTTCGCGATGTCATCGCCGTGCAAAGTGACCGTCTCGACTGGGCCTACATTTATCCCTGGTGCGACCAGCACGGAACCCGGGCCTTGCTTGACGAGATCCGGCAGTCGATTCCGCCGATATGATCGCCACTCCTGTACTTCCTTTCACGCTTTTGGACTGATCCAGACCTACAAGCCTATATTGGTCCTGAAGCCGGGTTGACGAAACCATGCATCCGGGTAATCTCGACGTTCAAGTCATCCCGACAATGCGATGATGCAACAGCGAGCATGAGGCTCGTTGCGCCAGCTCGATCGAAGGAGCGATCACTATGAGGTGTCTTTTTGAGATGGCGTCGCCCATCGCCGCTGTGACATGTCTTTGCGTTGCCATCACTCTCGGGGCATCCTGCCGCGCTGCCGTGCTGAATTCCTGGCAAGGTGCTTCCGCAAGCGTCGACGCAAGTGGGAATCAAGCGAGCTACTCCGGAGCAACCGCGGCTGCCAACACAGGAGGTGACTACTCGGCTAGCTCCATCGGTGCATCGGGGCAACCCCTCACGATCGGCATCGGCAGTGCGGGCAGTGCCAGCGCGTCGGGGAACGCCTATAACCTGCTCACGGCCAGCACTTCCTTGAGTATGGGAGAGACGGGTGTATTAACGGCCCCCATTAACCCCAGCTATCCTATCGGGTCCACAGCCTCGTGGAACAACGACGCTTTGATCGTTCAGGCCCCTGCGGGAACTGCACTCCCGAGCACGGTTCAGCTCCAGTTCAAGGTCGACTTGTCGCCAGACGCTCAAACCCAGTATGACAATGGCTCTCGTGTCTCGGTTGGGGTCAACGGCCAGGTCCAATACATTACCCCTTATGGTTATGGAGCTCCCAGCACAATCCAACTGCAACCGACCCAGCAGTTCCCGGGTACGGCCACGTGGCCTCAGTTTCACCAAACGGGGGCCTTCGACATAACACTGGCACTTCATCCCAACGGAGTCAGTGACCCTTTCAGCCTGAGCGTATCGAGCGGTCAGAGTGTCCAACCGAACTGGTGGACACTATCGATTTATTCTGAGAGCTCGATTTCACTCTCGCTTACCGGCGTAACGCTTCCTGATGGCACACCGCTCACTGCCGCGGGCTATGGCGTCTCCTTCGCTTCAGGATTGACACTGCCCGTGCAGCCGGTTCCAGAACCGGGAGCCTTCGTGGTTTGGGGACTGCTGGCTGCAGTGGGCTTGACGTTGCGCCGCCGCGTGTTGATCAACAGGGCAGGGCATTGAGTCTTCAGCTCTCGGGGTTGCTCAGCAACTCGCGCAACCGTTCACTCAATTCCGGAGGAAAGCGGTCTAACCAGCTCTCGTCGACAAGACCGACTTCGGCAAGATCCAGGACGTGTACCTGGTCCTCACGGCACAAGGAAGTCAGCTTCATCCGCACCAAGGGCTCGAGATTCAGCAGGCGAAACTCAGGAGTCTGCTCGGCGTCCGTGACCTCGGGAACCGGCAGAGGGTACTCGGGTGCACACCTTCTCACCCGAGAAAACGACATGCACTGCATCCCTGGCCTTGGCTTCCGGCCCGTCCAGGAACATGTCCACACCCTTGACGTGGCGATAAACGAACCCAGCCTTCGCCAGGGCGTCTTTCGCGGCTTCCAGGTCTTCGCGACGCAGCAGGATATCAACGTCCTGCGTATTCCGTACTGCCGCCTCATCAATCCGCGCGACCCAGGCTGCCACGGCATTTCCGCCCACAACGGCGTAGCGGATCGTGGCCTGCTCCAGAGCATTCGAGGCACGCAGCAGCCGGCTGCGGACTTTTTCCACGGCCCGCACCATCCTTTCCAGTGAGACCTCGCCGAGTGTCGGCCCTGGTTCGCTCAGGCCCATTGTTTCTCCAGGCTGTAAGGCAGCACTTTGACCCCGCTCTCACGAAGCGGCATCAGGGCTTGCTTGAGACGCGCTTGTTGCTCGGTCCATTCCCCTGCCGTGAAATCGTGGCCGCCACGGGGTTCCGTATCCGTGAGCTCGCGCTCATCCAGTAGAAAAACGATGTCGCCGCGTGAGAGCTCGAGCGAATGCAAGAGCTGAACAGTTTGCTGTACGTGGGCCTCGGCGTGTTCCCTCCCACCCGCTCCGACCAAGGTCAATACGCTCAGTTTCATGCCCGCGGTCTTGGCGTCCGCCACGACCGCGCAGCTCCGCGTCGGTCCACCTCTTGCTGTAGAGATCTCGAATCCGAGGATCACCCGATTCGACACCCAGCGTCACATGTTCCAGGTGACGTTCCCGGAATGCACGAAATGCGTCCAGTCCGGGGCAGGGCGGGGAGAAGTCATCCAGGAATGTATAGATACCATCGATCCGATGAGTTTCCTCCAGCGCGGTCTCTGAACGGCCTTTAGCTCGCGGAGCGATCACGAACTCTCGGCCCAGGATTTCAAGATAAGTCAGCACATCTTGAGCAGGCAGGCGCAGCACGTCGCCCGAGGCAAGAAAGGCCACCCGCGTCTGGAGCAGCCGGCGGCCAATCAACCGTAAGACCTCCTCGACATGTTGCTGGAACTCGTCGGGCGGGCGGATCATGAAATCGCATGCGGGACTGTTTCCAAAACTCGGACCTCGAGTTCCCTGTGTGGCCTGAAACACGACGGCATTCTGGCAATCGGGCGGGAGGAATCCGAGTGGGCCGTATGTTGCCCGATATTGCTCGCGAAGGTCATCCCATGCTGCGGCATCCCATCCGGCGATGCGTTCCAGGAAGTTCCGCAATGCCGCGTCGTCCAGCGGCAGAGCCTTGTCGGCCGGCGGTTCCTGACGCTGCAGGCGACCGCCGTCGAGCTCGACGATCAATCCCACGGCGATGCCGCGGACCTGCGCGTCGAGGGCACGAATCTCCTCTTCGTTCAGTTCACGCCGCTTGAGGACAAGGTTCACCCCCTCCCGCACCCGGTCGATCGAGCGCACGCTCGTGTCCAGGCTTTTGAGATAATGGGACCCGTCGATGTAAGCACGCTGCCAGCGACCCTCGAGGTCGAAGTGGTAGATTGGCTCGTCGCCAAAGTAGAGCGAGAAGGCCCCCTTCTTGAATCCGGCGAACAGCAGGTCTGCGGAACCCGACGACGGCAGCAGGCCCACCCGGTTGCGATAGAGAACTCCTCCCTGAAGCAGGCAGGCGGCCTCGGTTGATTGTGACTGGGGCATCAACTGTTGTCCGTAAGCTAGAGTGAAAAACGAATTGTGGCGAAACTTGCGCGGTCCAAGAAGCGATCTCGCCAATTTCACGCGACTCATTATACTGCGCTCCGGCAGTGATTCCTGTCCGAGAAGCGTGGGGGCACAACCTGGCGGACTCAAGAAAGCAGGATGCGCGATGACGGAGGGAACCGAGAACCAAGATGCCCTGGCCGACCAGAAACGCAACATGGGTGCCGGTTGGCTGACGGGGCGATGGGGTTGGACCCCCGCGTTCTTGATCGCCGCACTTTCCCTGACGGTCAACCTTGCCGGCAACTCGCGCACAGGACTCTGGGATCGCGACGAACCTCGCTATGCCGTTGCTGTCCGCGAGATGAGAGACCGCAGGGACTGGATCTTTCCGACATTTAACGGCGAGCCAAGATATCACAAACCGATCCTGATCTACTGGCTGATGGGGCTGGCCACGGCGGTTGCGGGTGACACACCGTTTGGTGCGCGGCTGGTTTCCGGAGTCGCCGGTTCAGCGACATGTGTGCTGATCTGGGCCCTGGGCCGGCGCATGTGGGGACCACGCGCGGGCTTCCTGGCCGGATTGATGCTGGCCGTGGCGCCCATCATGGTCGCTGAATCCAAGCTGGCGACCACCGATGCCACGCTGGCGCTTTGGCTGGTCGGTTGCCAGTTTTGTCTTCGCGAACTGGCACTCCGGCCGTCGCGAGCACTCGCGGCCGTTTTCTGGGTTTGCCTCAGTCTTGCATGCCTGACAAAAGGACCGATCGGGCCGCTGTATCTCGTCGTCGCAACAGCCCTCTCGTGGTGGTGGGGTTGGCCGGCCTTGCGGGTATGGAGACGACTCTTTCCGCCCTGGGGCTTGCTCGGACTTGCCATTGCCACCCTCCCGTGGTTCTTGATCGTCGCCATTGCTTCCCGAGGCGATTACTTCCGGGTTGCCCTGGGCACCCAGCTTGTTCAGCGCGTGACATCGGGAATGGAACAGCACGGCGCCTTTCCCGGCTACTATCTGGCGCTCTCCATACTGGCTTTCTATCCCTGGTCGGTGCTAATTCCCGCGGCCATCTGGGCGCGTGGACACGGCGCAAGTCGAACCCCGACTTCGGTCTCCTTCTGGGGTGGGTGATCGGCCCCTGGTTTTTCCTGGAATGCTTGCCGACACGGCTGGTCCATTACCTCTTGCCGGCTTATCCGGCGTGCGCTCTGCTGGCTGCCTGGATGATGGAAGCTATCGCTGATGAGGAAGTCACCTTGAGACGCTGGCCGCTCGGCCGCTTGGGCCTCGGCTTGCTAGGAGGGATCGGCATTGCCGGCACTGTGGCGCTCCTGGCCGCGGTCGTCGCTTTACCCGCACCACTTCGGCTACCACTCGTCCTCCTGGCCATCGTGCTGGGTACGGGAACCATGACCGCCATGCTCTGGCTGCATCGCGGAGTTACCAGGAAGGCCGTCGTGGGCATGGGTTTGACATGGGCGGTCTTCGTTCTGATCGGAGGAGGATGGCTCATCCCGTCGGCTGAGCCGTACCGCACTTCAAGACGGGTGGGCGAGAGGCTCGCGGAGCTCTCGGCGCAGACCGGCATCATCCCGGTTCTCCTCAATTATCAGGAACCGGGCGTCATCTATGCCATGAAAAAGACGGTTGCCACAGTCCGAAACCGGAACGAGTTCGAGAAACTGCTGGACAAGAAAGCTTCACTTCTCACGGTCATCAAGCCCGAAGAGGCTCCAGTCCTTCGCGACCGGCTGGGCCTTGATGTGAACATCATCGATGACATTGACGCGTTGAGCCTGACGAAGGGGCAAAGTCACGCGCTTCAGTTTGCCCTTCTGCGGCGTTCGGCGGCGTTGCCTCGTGAGGAATCAACGGCGCGAGCCGTGGCTGGCGAGCAAACGCTCGTAAAGTGAGCGCAGTTGGCGAGTCATTGTCTCGTGCCGAAACTGTTCGGCAAACCGCCGCCGACCTTCCTTGCCCATCGTTTCGCGTAGCAAACAGTTGTCGGCCAGCCGTAAAATGGCGGCGGTCAGGCCGGGTAAATCGCGCGGCGGAAGCAGTATTCCCGTTTCGGGTAGAACAACTTCTCGGGCACCGTCGATGTCGTAGCTGATCACCGGGCGGCCGACCAGAAGCGCCTGGGGGAGCACCCTGGCCAACCCCTCGCGCAGGCTGGGATGGATCACCGCGTCGACCCCGATCAGGAGTTCGGGTATGCGGTCGGGCGGCACGAGCCCGGTGAGCAGGAACGCGTGCCGGATGCCCCGCGCCTCAAGGTCCGCGATGAGCTTGTCACGTAGGATACCGTCACCGATCCAGACGAATCGGACTTTCGGGTTGGCTTTCAGGACCGAGGCGGCGATGGCCACGATGTCGTCGTGTCCCTTGAGCTCGAAGAGCCGAGCCACGGTCGCAAAGGCGATCTCGTCGTCGGCAAGGCCGAGTTCTCGCCGCACCTCCTGACGCGATCGCCGGGGAGCCAGGAAGGCGTCCGCGTCCATTCCGCTGTAGACTGTCAAGAACTGTTCGGGCCGGCCCACGCCGGCCGCGAGCGCCTGCTGGGTCATCGCATCGCAGACACTGACGATCGCATGGCACCGCCTGGCCGCCAAGCGTTCCAGCGTGATGTAAAGACGGTTCTTCAGCGGTCTCTCGAAGCTGCCGAAGGGCATACCATGTATTGTATGCACGATCGCCGGCACGTGCTCGTGCCAGGCGGCCGCTCGGCCCAGGATGCCCGCCTTCGAGCTATGCGTGTGCACGACGTCGGGTTTGAGCCGGCGGATGGCCGAGCGAAGTTTCCAGTAGGCTATCAGATCGGTACGGGGACGGATGGCTCGGACCAGCTCCGGCATCAGCTCGACCTTGAGCTCACGCTGCCGGGCACGTTCAAACAGATCGCCCTCGGGGCCCTCGGCCGGGCCGGTGATCAGTGTCACCTCATCGCGATAATGATGGTGCAGGTCGTCTACCGTGAGCAGCGTATTCTCCTGGGCGCCGCCGATGATCAGGCGCGTGATGATGTGGACAATTCGCATGCTCATCTGCTCATCATGGTCCCGCACTGGTCGGATCCCTGTTCAATCCTGGAGATCGCGCTCTCCGGATGCCATTCAATCCGGGTCCGACCGATGGCGAACTTTCACCAGGAACAACCCTTGCGGTGGCGCCGTCGGCCCCGCCTCAACGCGATTCTCCGCACGCAACGCATCGCCGACCCACGACTCCGGGCGCTTGCCGGAACCCACCCACGACAGCGTCCCGGCGATCGCTCGAACCATATTGTACAGGAAACCGTCGGCCTCGACCTCGATCCAGACCAGGTCGTCGATCCGGCTGACAGTCAGTTCCTTGACCGTGCGCACGCTGCTGGTTCGATTCGGCCATTCGGTCTCAAAGCTCCGAAAGTCGTGCCGTCCCACGAGCACCGCACCGGCGCGGCTCATCGCTGCGATGTCGAGCGGACGGAGCACTTGCCAGCTATATCGCAGGTGAAACGGGCTGGGGATGGGGCGATCATCGATCACGTAGCGATACCGCTTTGACGTCGCGTCCAGGGTTGAGTGAAACGACTGGGGGACTTCGCGAACCTCGAGCACGCGAAGTTTGCGCGGCAGGAGCGCGTTGAGTGCCCTCAAGAGAATCTCGGGCGGGTGTCGCGTCGGGGTGTGGAAATGAACCACCTGACCGAGCGCGTGCACACCGGCGTCGGTCCGGCTGCTGGCCGTCGTAACGGGCCGGTCCTGAGTCAGCGAAAGGATCGCTTCTTCAAGCGTTTGTTGAATCGTCCTGAGCCCGGGCTGGCGTTGCCAGCCGTGGAAGTCGGTGCCGTCATAACTCAAGGTCAGCTTGATGTTCCGCATGATCAGGGAGAGTTGCCTGGTGCCTGGCCCAGCCCCCGGCAAAGAGTTCCGAGGTCGTCGCGGATGTCTCTGTCCACTTCACGTACGGGCGGGCTCCAGCTTGAGCAATTCCTCGGCGATCTGAACGGCGTTGGTCGCGGCGCCCTTGCGCAGGTTGTCGCTCACGCACCAGAAAAGCAACGTGTTCGGGCGGCTGAGATCTTGGCGTATCCGCCCAACGAAAACCTCGTCGCGTCCGACGGCATCCGTCGCCAGTGGATAGCTGCGCTGGGCGGGGTCGTCCACCAGGCTGATACCCGGAGCCACCGCCCACAGGGCACGAGCCTCTTCGACGCTGATCGGCCGCTCGGTTTCCACCAGGATCGATTCGCTGTGACAGAACGGCACAGGCACCCGCACGCAGGTGGGAGAGACGTCGATGGTCGAATCGCCCATGATCTTGCGGGTCTCGTTGACCATCTTCATCTCTTCCTTCGTGTATCCGCTGGCCAGGAAATCGTCGATGTGCGGAATGCAGTTGCCCATGATCGCATGAGCGAACTTGGATGGTGCGGGAATCGGCTGCTTGCGGACGACCGCCTCAACTTGGGTCTCCAGCTCGTGGATCCCCTTCATCCCGGCGCCCGACACCGATTGATAGGTGCTGACGACGACTCTGGCGCACCCGCGCCGCGTCGTGCAGCGGCTTCAGTGCAACAACCATCTGGATGGTCGAGCAGTTGGGGTTGGCGATGATCCCCTTGTTCCAGGCGATGTCGTGCGGGTTGACCTCGGGCACGACCAGGGGCACATCGGCGTCCATCCGGAACGCGCTCGAATTGTCAACGACCACCGCACCCGCCGCCGCGGCGACCGGGCTCCATTGCCGGGACACGGTGCCCGGCGTGCTCGAGAGAACGATGTCCACGCCGCGAAACACGTCGCTGGAGATCGGCTCGATCGGAAAGGTTTCACCCCGAAACGTCACCGTCTTGCCGGCACTTCGCTCGGAGGCCAGGAACTTGATCGATGCCACCGGAAAGGCTCGCTGTTCGAGCAAGCGAATCATCCGGTCTCCCACGGCTCCACTGGCCCCGACGACGGCAACGTTCTTCACGATCAAGCTCCCGTGGCTTTACCAGACACGACAACCAGGCACGGGAAGTCGCGGTACTGTCGATCAACCCCCGGCGCCAGGTTTCCCGGCGAAACGCTCGCGGCATACTCTACGATATCATACGATCCGAGATCGCGGGAGGCCACGCGATCGGCTTGACAGTAGGGCACTTTCGCAGGGCATTTTGGGGCCACACACCTTCGTTCCGCCAGTGGGTCGGGCGATTACTTGAAACTGATCCAGAAACGAAAGGACTTGCCGTAGCTGATCCAGCCCCCATCGCACTCGAGCGAAAAAGTGAAGCCGTCCCAGATTTTCAGCGGTGAGCGGGCGGGGGCATCCGACTGAAGCCGATCCCGGAATCCTGAGTCCCAGAACTTTCTGAGCAGATCGATATCTTTCTCGTCCTTGGTCAGCTCACCCAGCGACTTGTAGAACTTCCGAAAGTGATCCGGCGGCCCGGCGTGGCAAGCAAGATAAGGGCTGTCTGGACGGAGTTGTCAAAACTGGCGGGAAAAAGGTTCGTGTAAAGTTTTCAAGCTTTCCCGCCAGGTCGTCATCCTGGAGGTCTTCGAGCCCTTTGAGGAAGACCTCGTCCCAGAGCAAGGCCGTCCGGTCAAACTTGCCAACGAACATCTGGGCCGCCGGTTCAATCGAGAACGATGGCTTCTTATCGCCCTGCCCGGGTGGCGGAGGCTGTTCGATAGCTCCGGCGGTCCTGGTGGCGAGCAGGAGAGCGCTCACCAGGACTGCAAAAAACATGCGAGCTGGGATCTTGCCAGACATTCCAGGGGGCTCCGATGGCCATTTCGTCGGCAGTCTTCAACTGTATTATCGCCGGTGTTCCGATGCGATACACGACCCAGACCTGTTTCCAAGTTGCCCGGAGTGATCGGTCGTTCGATCGTCCCCAGGTTTGTGAGTGGCCCCATCTGCTCGGCTTCAACTCCGACAGCTACTGAGTCGCAGGCAGGACTCTTACCCCTCCTCGTCGGCACAGCAGTCGCCTCGCCCGGCTCGTCCGATCCGGGTCTCGGCCGACGGACGCGAGGGTTGAACCGACTCAAGGGAAGCGGATAGGCTCTCAAGGATAGGCTTAGCCATAGAGTGTCGGGAACCAGTACGACGTCAATAGAAAGGCTCCATCTGGTATGCTGGGGGTGGTCCCGGTAACCCGATGGAGCCTTTACCTATGGCCAAGAAGCGAGCGTCAAACGTGATTACCACCTAGCAAGCGAGCACCGGTCGGCTGGTCCGGCTGGACATGACGCAAGCCGTTCACAAACCGATGGAACGGCTCGCTACGGAGCGTGGACTGAGCAGGGCGTCTTACGCTCGTATGGCCGTCCTCAAGCAGATGAAAGCCGATGAGACGGAGGAGGGCGTGAGGTGAGCACAACCAAGCGAAAAGCCTTGTCGGTCGCCGGGTATGACAAGCTGATCAAGCACGGAATCCTGCCGGAGACGAACCGCTTTGAGCTGATCAACGGCCGGATCGTGGAGAAGGACGAGAAAGGACCAACGCATTGCGTGTCGTCTGAACTGGTGGCCGAGGCAATTCGCCGTCTCTTGCCCGCCGGCTGGCATGTGGATAAGGAAGCGCCCGTCCGTATCCCCACTCGCAAGAGCGAGCCCGAGCCTGACGTTTCGATGATCCGAGGCCAGATCCGCGACTACAAGGACCACCATCCCGGACCGGCTGACGTCGCCCTGGTCGTCGAGGTCACGCGCACAAGTTTGTCCAAGGACCGGAAGCTTGCCCGTGTTTACGCGGCGGCTGTGATCCCCGTTTACTGGATCGTCAACATCCCCAAACGCCGGCTCGTGGTGTACGCGAACCCGATCGGTGGACAGTACCCAGCTCCTACGATCCTCGGAGAGACGGACTCGGTTGATCTCGTGATTGCCAGCCAGGTTGTCGGCACGATCGCCGTGGCGGATCTGCTGCCGTAGTACGCAGTGGCAAAGATGTCAGGAAACCAAAACCCTGACACCTTTTCTTCGCTCCTCGTTCCCACTCTCTGCGCTTGTCATTCCCTGAAGACTGCGTGCATGTGTTTTTGTTTATCTATGCACATGAGCGCATTTGGGGCCACCCCGCATTTGGTACCGCATTTGGTGCATTTGGGGCCACCCACATATCTCGCATTGGACGAAGCGGCTTCGCCGCGGGATGGGAGGAGCGGTCTGGGTGACTGAGCGGACTGGGACGACTAGATCGTCGAGAGGTTCTGGGTGGTACCTTTGAACTTCCAGCCGCCGTGGCTGGAGTTTCTTGGCTCCGAGGCACGAAAGGGTATCACGATGTCTGAACTCAGAAACCGCATGACCCAGGACCTGAAGCTCGCCGGGCTGGTTGAAGGCACCCAACGCGAGTACCTGCGGGCTGTCCGCCAGCTGGCAGTTTACTACGGGGTTTCGCCCGACCTCCTCAGCGAGCGAAACGTCGAGGATTACATCCTCTACGTCCGCGATGATTTGGGCGTGGCCAAGGGGACCTTCGCGCCGCTCTTCGCCGGGCTCAAGTTCTTTTACCTCAATACGCTTGGCTACGACTGGCCTCTGTTCACGAAAAAAAAGTCCGCAAGCCACGCCGCGAGCGGTTGCCCGATGTACGCAGTGACGAGGACTGCCGCCGCCTGATCGCCACACTGGAAAAGCCCGTCTATCGCGGCTGCTTCACGCTCATCTACGCCTATGGCTTGCGGATCACCGAGGCGGTCACCCTGCCAGTCTCCGCGGTCGACTCCAAGCAGATGGTCCTGCGTGTCATCGGCAAGCGAAACAAGCAACGCATTCTGCCGCTGACCGAATCGATCCTCCAGATGCTCCGCGAGGTCTGGAAAACCCACCGCAGCAAGCGATGGCTCTTTCCCAGCCGGCGACTGACGACCCACCTCCCCGATGCGACGGCACGAGCCGCATTCATCCAGGCGCGCAATGCCTGTGGCTTTAACACCGACTTTCGTCCCCACTCGCTGCGTCACAGCTTCGCGACGCACATGCTCCAGCGCGGCGTGGACATCCGCATCATCCAGATCTTGCTCGGTCATTCGAGCTTGCGATCCACGGAAATCTAGACTCACCTGACCGAGCCGTTGCGGGACCAGCTCCGCACACTGCTGTGCCAGACCACCGCCGGCCTCTTCGAGGGAAGGAGGCCCAGCCGTGGTTGATCCCCGCGTTTGCCCGCCCAAGGCGGATGTCGAGTTGGCGGACATTGTCCGACGGTTCGGTCCCGAATTCACTGCCCGATACCCCCGGATGATGGCTTCGCAGAAACGGGCCCTTCTGGACATCGCCGCCTGCTGCACGCGAGAGCTGGGGGGACGGCTCTACCGCTGCGACGACTGCCACGACACGTTCTGGCATTACCATAGCTGCCGGAACCGGGCATGCCCCAAATGCCATGGCAGCCAAACCCGGCAGTGGCTCCAAGAGCGTCAAGCCGAGCTCTTGCCGTGCGACTATTTTCACGCCGTGGTGACCGTGCCCTCGGAGTTGCGACCGCTGTTCCGTCGCCACCAGAAGTTGCTGTACGGCATGCTGATGCAAGTCTCGGCCGCGGCAGTCAAGGAACTCTGTGCCCAGAAACGGCACCTCGGGGCACTGCCCGGCATGCTGGCCGTGCTCCACACCTGGAACGGCCGCTTGGACTATCATCCCCATGTCCACCTGCTAATCACCGGCGGCGGGATGACTGCCGACGGCAAGTACTGGGAGCCGGCTCGGGGAGAGTTCCTCGTGCCTGTCGCCGTCCTTTCCCGCAAGATCGCCGCGCAGTTTCGCGCAGCCTTGGAGAAGGCGGAGCCGACCGTTTTCGCGGACATCCCGACGAAGGTCTGGCAACGAGAATGGGTCTCCTTCTGCAAGCACTACGGCCATGGTAACGACGCCGTACTGAGCTATCTGTCGCGGTATGTCTTCCGCACGGCGATCAGCAACGCACGGATTCTCGGCATGGACCAAACCCATGTGACCTTCCGCTGGAAAGACCGCAAAGCCGACGCATGGCGTACGCACCGACTGCCAGGTGTTGAGTTTCTCCGGCGGTTCCTCCAGCACGTCCTGCCGCAAGGCTTCCACAAGGTGCGTTACTACGGTCTCTGGCATCCCTCGAAGCGCGCCCAGTCCAATCGTGCCTGGGTGCTCTTGATCCTGGCCACGCCGGCAGACACGGCGCAGCCACCCAAGATGGCAAGCCTTGCGGAGGCGTTGAGCCAGCTCACGGAACTGACCGATCAAGCCTTGGACGAGGAGGACGCTCACGACGTGACCATGCCGCGATGTCCCCATTGCGGTAGTTGCCGCACGCGGTTCCTCGGCGAGTATCCTCGTCTCGGCGTGCCGTAACCCTGACGGGCAGGTAACCTGAAACGCCGATTACATCACCTCACGCCGCGGTTTCGAGCCAGAAGAGGACGCGGCTTCTCTCGCACGGCGCGCATCGAGAGTCATTTCTCGCTCATACCGTCGGCACATTCCCGCCAACCGCCCTCATTGCGCACCAACCCCGCCGCAGCCCGACGCTCCCCCCATCCCGCGGCGAAGAGCTTCGTCCAAAAGGCTTTTCTCATCGGCTCGCGATGAGAAAAGCCTTATCTCTTGTTATATGAGGGGAGTGAAAGAGCGTCGGGAAGTTTTGTGGCGGCTGATTGTGGTCCTTAGTTCAGTTATTGGCCCCTCGTCGTGCGTACTCTGTGTCAGAAAACGCCGTGGCTGCCTGATCCGACACATGCAAATCTTAGAGGCGTGTTCCGTGAATGGTGGTCTTGCCGGACAATTGCGCATTTCTCATGCATATTGGTATCCTTAGATGTTGCTATAATGTATTGTCACGGACAGAAGGCGAACCCATCGGGATGGGGGGGAGATCGGACTTTTCCTCACGGCGACCGGTCCGCATAAGATACCCGGATTCGTTTGTCCCTTATATAATGAAACTCGAGGTGCGAATCGGCTATGCCCGCGTTTCCACCGACGACCAGTCGCTCGACCTCCAGATCGACGCCCTGAAGAAGGCCGGGTGCAAGCGGGTCTTCACCGACAAGGCGTCGGCCGCTAAAGGGGAGCGGCCCGGCCTGGCGGATGCCGTGTCCCACCTCCGGTCTGGCGACGTGCTCGTAGTCTGGAAGCTGGACCGCCTGGGGCGCACGGTGAAGGGGCTGGTCGAGTTCGTGGCCGAGCTTCAGGAGCAAGGGGCCCAGTTCCGCAGCCTGACTGACGGTATCGACACGACGACCCCAGCAGGTCGGTTCTTCTTCCACGTCATGGCGTCGCTGGCACAGATGGAGCGGGAGTTGCTGGCCGAACGCACCCGGGCCGGACTCGATGCGGCGCGGCAGCGCGGACGAGTCGGTGGTCGCAAGCGACGGATGACACCGGGTAAGGTGGAATCGGCCCGCAAGCTTCTGAAGGGGGGGAATGCCAGCCCGGGACGTTGCCCAGAGTCTCGGGGTCTCGATCCCGACGCTTTACCGCTGGGTTCCGGTGACAAGCTTATGACCATTGATCCTGAATGCTGTCTCCCGTCGGCCCTGACCACCTATGCTGGTTCAATGTAATGAACGACGTCACCCGCATCCTCTCGGCCATCGAGCAGGGCGATCCTCAGGCCGCTGAGGGACTCTTGCCGCTGGTCTACGACGAACTCCGCAGGCTGGCCGCACAGCGGCTGGCGCAGGAGAAGCCGGGGCAGACGCTCCAAGCCACCGCCTTGGTTCATGACGCCTACCTGAGGCTGGTGGACGTCGAGGAGGCTCAGCGATGGAACAGCCGCGGCCATTTCTTCGCCGCCGCGGCCGAAGCCATGCGCCGCATTCTCGTTGAGGCGGCCCGTCGCAAAGGGAGCCAGCGCCAGGGCGGGGGGCGGCAGCGCTGCGAACTCCTTGACGGAGATCTGCTGACCTACGGGGTGAGCGACGAACTCCTCGACCTCGACGCTGCGTTGACGAAGTTGAGCGCGGTGGACGGACCGGCGGCGGAGCTGGTGAAACTCCGCGCGTTCGCGGGAATGACGGTCGAGGAAGCCGCCGGCCACCTCGGGATCTCGCCGCGCACGGCAAAGCGGTCCTGGGCCTACGCCCGTGCCTGGCTCTTGAGAGAGCTGGCACCGGCTCCCGACCCCCGCCGGGAATAAATCTCGAAAAAATTGGCCCGCTCCACGCCTCGTTCTCGCACTGCCTCTCGCCAGACCTGCAGCGGCCTGCTCCCGGCGCGGTAGGTCATCGTCCGCAGTCCATGCCGGTGCTGGGTTTAGACCGAGTTAACTTGAAACTCGGTCTGGTCCCGACGCCCCGGACCCCGATGCCCCGAGAACGGAGAATGCTCGCGATGAATCGTCAACCGGATAGAAACCGTAAGGCTCGGCTTACCGCTCACTATTCGCCGAGCAGTCGGCGACGACGGCTCAGCTCTTCTCCGTCCTTTGATAATCTGGAATCCCGGACCATGCTCTCGGCGGGGGCGATCCAGTTCAGCGCGGCCGCGTTCAGCGTGGCTGACAGCGCCGGAACGGTCCCGATCGTCATGACCCGCACAGGAGGGAGCACCGGGGCTGTCTCGATCAAGCTCGCCACCAGCGACGGGACGGCGATCGCCGGGACCGATTACAACGCGCTCTCGGGCTCGGTCAGTTTCCCAGACGGCGCGACGACAGAGAAGCTGAACTTGACCGTCCTGCCTGAACCCGTCGCCAATTTTCCCGGCCGGACCGTGAACCTGACCTTGAGCAGCCCGTCGGGCGGTGCACGCTCGGCAGCCCCAGCTCGGCCGTGCTCACCATCACCCACGTCGCGGCACCGGGCGATCTGGATGGAAGCTTCGGAACAAATGGCCGGGTGGATGCGGTGGTGACGCCGTTCCGGACGTTCCTCCAGGGCACACAGCTCATCGCCGCCGACGGCTCGTCGTACGGTTTTGTGCCTGCAAGCGGGGTCTCGGTCGGGGTCTCGGTCTACAAGTTCAAGGCCGACGGGACACCAGACACGTCCTACGGCACCAACGGCATCGCGACGATTCCCGGTCCAGGCTCGGATAACATATCCGTGATCACCGGCGAAGCACTCCAACCTGACGGCAAAATCCTCGTTTGCGCGTCCTATCTCAAGGCCGGCACTCAGGATGCCATCGCGATTTTTCGGTTCAACACCGATGGCACCCCGGACGTGACGCTCGGGCAGAACGGCGTGGCCACCTTCGTCAAGCGGGCCCAGTACTTCGGCTATCCCTTGCGGGACATCACCGTGCTCAGCGGCGGGCAGATCCTCGTGTCCGTGGTCGGACCGTCGGAAATCCTCCTCGCGGAGTTCGGGTCCGACGGCAGCCCGGAACTCACCTTTGGCTCCGGGGGCGTATTGGCCGCGAAGTTCGGCGTCATGCCCGAGGTCGGCACCGTCCTCTTCCCCATGCCCGACGGTACCTTCCTCCTGGCTGGCAACATCGGCAGCTACGTCAATAATGATCTTCAAATGGCCCTGGGACGGTTCAACGCCGACGGATCGGTCGATACCGCGTTCGGTTCGCAGGGACTGGCTCTCGCGCCTTTCGATAATAGTCTTTACAGTCAGGACACAGGCCGACCGATCCTGGCCTCCAACGGCGACATCGTCCAAATCGGGTTGGATGACTTGGGGAACGGTCTTACCGGCACGGTCATCTATTATCGAAATGATGGGAGCCTCGATCCCGCGTTCGGCAGTGGCGGTGAAGTCTTCTTCACGTCGGCTCCCGAAGCCGTCGCTTTCCAGCCGAACGGTCAGTTGGTGATCGCCGGCGTCGACTCTGCCGGCCTGAACAACAACCTCGTCGTCACCCGCCTGAACGCCGACGGGTCACTCGACGCCGGCTTCGGCCAGAATGGCTCGGTGACGACGCCCGCTTATCAGGGTGGCACCGAGGGGCCCGAGCGCGATCGCGTCCCGGCCCGGCGGCCTGATACTCGTCGCGGGAACGGACAGCGACATTCCTGGAACCTACGGTTACCCCCTGTTCGAGCTGGATCGATACGTCGCCCCGACCTCCCTTTCCACCCCGACCATCACGTGGGCCAATCCCGCCGGCATCGTCTTCGGCGCTGCCCTGGCGCCACCCAGCTCGACGCCACGGCAATCGTTTCCGGGACGTTCACCTACTCCCCGCGCTCGGAACCGTGCTCAATGCCGCCAATAACCAAACGCTCTCGGTCACCTTCTCGCCCACTGACACGACCGATTATCAAACCGCAACGGCGACCGTAACGATCGACGTCGCACAGGCGACCCCGACGATCACCTGGGCCGATTCCGCCGACATCGCCCCCGGAACGCCGCTGGGCGCAACCCAGCTCGACGCGACAACTTCCGTCCCTGGGAGCTTCATCTACACTCCTGCGGCGGGAACGATCTTGAACGCCGGCGCCAACCAAACACTCTCCGTGATGTTCACGCCCGCCGATACGACGGACTACACCTCGGCAAGGGCCAGCGTTCACATCAACGTCGGCGTCCCGCCGTGGACCCCGACAATCACTTGGGCCAACCCGACAGCCATCGTCTATGGCACGGCCCTGGGCGCCGCTCAGCTTGACGCGACCGCCCGTGTGCCCGGGACCTTTACGTACTCGCCGGCCGCCGGAACGCTCCTTGGCGCGGGTAACGGCCAGACGCTTTCGGTTACGTTTTCGCCGACCGATACGACCGATTACACCCGTGCCATCGCCTCGGCGAAACTCAACGTGGCGCAGGCGACGCCAACCATCACCTGGCCCAATCCCGCCGACATCCTCCTTGGCACGCCCCTGACGCGGGGCAGCTCGATGCGACGGCATCCATCCCGGGCGCCTTCACCTACAATCCCCCGGCAGGAACCGTCTTGAGCGCAGCGCCAACCAGTCGCTCACGGTAACGTTCACACCGACCGACACGACGGATTACTCCACGGTGAAAGCCGTCGTCCACATCAACGTGAACCCACCTGTCCCGACGCCACCACAAATCACGGGTATCGTCAGCATCAGCCGAACGAAGAAGGGCCTGACGTCGATCACCGTCGGCTTCAACGAGGCACTGGTCCGGAGTTCGCTGGTCAATCTCTCCCTGTACAGCGTGCACGGAGCGGTGACGAAGCACCATAAGACGGTGTACACCAAGGGCGTGGCGATTAAGGGGATCAGCTTCGACGGCAACTCTCACGTGACGATCAACCTGACAAGGCCCTACAAGGGCACGGTGAAGGTGACCGTTCACGGCGGTCTTCTCGCCGTCAATGGCGCGTCCAGCACTGGCGACTTCTCAACGGTCGTCCAATGATGAAGCGGGTCGCAGGCTGGCCCAACCGTGATCCAGCAGAAAACGGGCTGATTCGACCTGCTGATCGTCTACGACGAGGCCGGGTTCGAAACACGTGAGCTTGCGTCAAACACACAAGCTATCTCTTGCAAGGTGGAATCGCTCTCAAAATGGCGCGAGATACTGCAAACCGTAGTATTGAATAAGTGAGTGCGGATAAGGGGTCAGGGTGCGGATAACGACCGCGTGAGACGGATCATCCGTGCCGCGCGGGATTGTCATCAATCCGACGTGTGCAGAAACGACATGCTCTTGAGCCGCGAAATCGTCCGCCGTAAAGTCCGGGATCGTGTTCCGTCGACCATGGTGCGAACGCCGGATGATCCGGGGTCAGTCGGGAGGATGTGTGATGGCCGAAGGTACCCTTAACGAACGATCAATCTTCCTTCGGGCCGTCGAGTTGACATCCGGGGCGAATCGATCCTCGTTCCTGGACGAAGCGTGCGGGGATGACCGGCGGTTGCGTCGAGATGTGGAAGCCCTCCTCCTGGCCCATGAAGGTTGCTGCGGGTGGCTCGACGCACCGGAATTAATTCCGCCGCCGAACGCTCGGGACTCGATGGTCGAGGTTCCGGAGACGGTCATCGGGCCCTACAAGCTTCTGGAGGAGATCGGCGAGGGAGGAATGGGCGTTGTCTACATGGCCGAGCAGACCGCTCCGGTCCGCCGCAAAGTCGCGCTGAAGATCATCAAGCCGGGCATGGACACGAAGCAGGTCATCGCCCGGTTCGAGGCCGAGCGACAGGCCCTGGCACTGATGGATCATCCCAACATCGCCAAGGTTCACGACGGCGGCACCACTGAGATGGGACGCCCTTACTTCGTCATGGAGCTGGTCCGTGGCATCCCGATCACCGACTACTGCGACCGCGAGCACCTGACCATCCTCGAGCGGCTGGAGCTGTTCGTACTGGTCTGCCGCGCCGTGCAGCATGCCCACCAGAAGGGAATCATCCACCGCGATCTCAAGCCGTCGAACGTGATGGTCACGGTGATCGACGGCGTGTCGGTACCGAAGGTCATCGACTTCGGCGTCGCCAAGGCCACCGGCCAGAGCCTCACAGACCATACCCTGTTCACGGCGTTTCACCAATTCGTCGGCACACCGCTCTACATGAGCCCAGAGCAAGCCGACCTGGCGGGCGTGGACGTTGATACCCGCAGTGACATCTATTCGCTCGGCGTTCTGCTCTACGAGCTTCTCACCGGGACAACCCCCTTCGACCAGGACACCTTCCGCACGGCCGCCCTGGATGAGATGCGGCGGATCGTCAGGGAGGAGGAGCCGCCCAGGCCGAGCACGCGGCTGAGCACGATGGGCGAATCGCTGTCGACAGTCTCGGCGAGGCGGAGTTCCGCGCCCGACAACTGAGCCACGCGGTACGGGGCGAGCTCGACTGGATCGTGATGAAGGCGCTGGAGAAAGACCGGAACCGTCGGTACGAGACGGCCAACGGGTTCGCGGCCGACGTGATGCGTTACCTGACCGATCTGCCGGTCGAGGCGTGCCCGCCCTCGGCGTCGTACCGGTTCTCGAAATATGCCAGGCGCCACCGCGCGGCCCTCACGACCGTGGCGATCGTCAGTTTCGCCCTGTTCGGCGGCACGGCGGTGAGTCTCTGGCAAGCGATCCGGGCCACGCGGGCCGGCATTCTGGCGGGAAGGAAGGAGAGAGAGGCCCAGACCTCGGCAGCGGAATCGAAGGCCGTCCTCGAGTTCCTGGTTCACGATCTGCTGGGGGCCTCAGAACCCGAGAAGGGCCTGGGACGCGACGTCAAGGTCGCAGAGGTTCTCGCCAACGCCGAAACGAAGATCGATTCCGCATTCCCGGACCAGCCCCTCGTGGAAGCAGGGGTTCGCCATGCACTCTCTGTCGCCTTCAGTTCCCTGGGTCAGTTCGAGGTCGCCCTTCGCCACTCTCGGCGAGCCTACGACCTGCGCCTCCGGCTTCTGGGCCCGGAACATCCCGACACGCTGAGTTCGATGCACAACCTGGCTTTCGTGCTGCAGAAGCTCGGCAAGCTCGACGAAGCCCGCACGCTGGATGAGCGAACGCTGGAGATCCGACGGCGCGTCCTGGGCCCCGAGCACCCCGACACGTTGGCATCGATGAACACCTTGGCCGTCATACTCATCGGGCAGGGGAAGTCTGACGAGGCTCGGACGCTCTTCGAGCAAACACTGGAGATCCGACGACGCGTCCTGGGGCCAGAGCATCGTGACACGCTGAATTCGATGCACAACTGGGCGATCGTGCAGGGCACGCTCGAAGAGGCCGTCACGCTGAATGAGCAAATCCTGGAGGTCCGTCGCAGCGTCCTGGGCCCGAAGCACCCCGATACGCTGAAGTCGATGAACAACCTGGCGATCAGGCTCAGGGAGCAGGGCAAGTTCGACGAGGCGCGCAAGCTGCACGAGCGAGCGCTGGAGATCAAGCGCCGGATCTTGGGTCGTGAGCATCCCGACACGCTGAATACGATGATCGACCTGGCTGCCATCCTGGGTGAACTGCGCAAACCAGACGAGGCCCGTCCGCTGCAGGAAGAACTCCTGGAGATCCGCCGCCGCACCCTGGGCCCGGAGGATCCGGACTCTTTGAATTCGATGCAAAGCCTGGCCACGACGCTCGAGGAACAGGGCAAGCTTGACGAGGCCCGGTCGCTCCAGGAGCAAACGCTCGAGATCCGCCGCCGCGTTCTGGGCCCGGAACATCCTGACACTGTGTTATCCGGAAAAAGCCGGGATAGGTTGCTCCTGGCCGCCACGGGCGGCCTCAATTGCTCGACAGGAATGGCGTTCGGCCCGGACGGAAACCTCTACGTCGGTAGCCTCAATACCAACGAGGTCTTGCGGTACAGCGGCACCACAGGGGCCTTTCTGGGGCCGTTCGTAACCAAGGGAAATGGCGGCCTCTCAACCCCGGCGATGGAAGGTCTGAGTTTCCGACCCGACGGCAGGCTTTACGTCGCCTCCCGAGACAACAGCAACGTATTGCGGTACGACGCCGCGACAGGTGCGTTCCTCGACACGTTCATTCCCTCGAACAGCGGCGGGCTCCAGTACCCCAAGGGGATGGTCTTCGGGCCCGACGGGAATCTCTATATCAGCAGCGCAGGCACCAACCAGGTGCTTCGCTACAACGGTACCACCGGGGCGTTCGTCGGAGCGTTCGTCGCGGCAGGGAGTGGCGGCCTGAGCAACCCCCGGTTCCTCACGTTCGGGCCCGACAGTAACCTGTACGTGTCCAGCTCGAGAACCAATTCCGTGCTGCGGTTCAGCGGCAAAACCGGAGAATTCCTGAGCCCGTTCATTCCCTCGAAGCTGGGTGGCCTTTCTCACCCTGCCGCACTCTTGTTCGCCGGCGGCAGCCTGTACGTGGTGAGTCAGAATACCAACCAGGTCTTGCAGTATGACGCCACAACCGGTGCGTTCCTCTCGGTCGCAGTACCCGCGAACAGCAAGGGTATGGATAAGCCCATCGGACTCCTGATGGACGCCGACAAGAACTTGCTGGTCGGGAGTTTTGCAGAGATCCTCCGCTTCAAGTCAAGGTGATAAAGGAGCCCAGTTCCGAGGCATCTAGACTGCGATCGCCAATCGTGTCCTTAACGGGCGTGCTTCGACTTTCCATCCGTTGGCTCTCACTGGACCCGCGGCTCCATCTCGAGCCCCGCCCTACCTTGGAACCGAGGCCGCCGCGGAGGTGGTCTCCACGGTGAGTTCTGATCCTGACCGCGGAGCGAAGGGCGAACTCCGCGGACGTCCAGGGTGTGCGCGCTGAGCGTCACCCAGAACCTGCCCACACACGAAACCCCTATTCGACAAGGAGCCTTCCCATGCGACGACGATTCTTCGTTCTGACCTTGCTGGCCTGCGGCACACTACCCATCCCGGCCTTCGCCCAGAAGGGCCCGCGCTACATTTACACCAGTCTCGATGTCCCGGGTGCGACCTTCACCCGTTGCCTTGACATCAACAACACGGGCACGATCGCCGGTGACTTCGTGGACACGAGCGGTGTATACCACGGCTACTTCTTGAGTGGGGGTGCCTTCACACAAGTCGATGTGCCAGGGTCGGCTTACACGAGTTTCTGGGGAATCAACGATGCCGGGGTGGGCGTCGGCCGATATGACAATCCCTTGGGTCAAGGCCACGGCTTCGTCTTCGATGGGAGCAATTTCACCTCCGTCGACGTCCCGGGAGCCACCTTGACAGTGACAAAAGGAATCAACCTCGCCGGCGATATCGTCGGCTTCTCGACCGACGCCGCTGGCAAAACGCACGGATTCCTGCTCAGCGGAGGCCAGTTCACCACAATCGACTTCCCGAATACGTCGTATACCGCCTGTTCGGGGATCAACAGCAACGGTCAGATCGTTGGTGAGTACAACGACGCTTCCGGGAAAATTCACGGGTTTCTCCTGAGCGGGGGTCGCTTCACGACATTCAGCTATCCACGAGCGGCCAACACTCGTCCACTGAAGATCAATCTCAACGGCCAGATCGTGGGCCAGTACCAGTTGTCCGACGCTACGTGGCACGGATTCCTGCTGATCAATGGCACTTTTTGGCCGATCGCCTACCCGAACGCCACCTACACCTCGGCCAACGGGATCAACGACACGGGTGAGATCGTGGGGCGAGAAGACAATGCCCCCGGCCAGACCCACGGATTCTATGCCGTGAAGCAGTGAGGACGTCCAGACCCCCGGGATACTGGCTGAGCGTTCAGCCCCTTGACTTGCCATTCCAAGGCGGACCGAATCAGTCCATCTTCCGGCGCCTCGTGCCTCGTCTTGAGGCCGGGGCGTCGGCCCATTTCTCTTGTATACTCACGGCCCCTCCACGCGCCTACTGAACACCAGTCCCGATGTAGATCGGTTTTTTCTCCGTTGCTGCTATGAGGCCGGGTGTCAAGTGGTGACGTCACCGATCGGGAAAGTCGGGGACCAACCTGCTATACGTGCTCGAAGCACCAGATAAAGGGATGCGGTCGCAAGCGGGCGCCGCCATCTATCGACGCGGGTCAAAGCCCGCAGCAAACGGAACGCGGTCTGCCCCGCTCGCAGGTCCTCACTGTGCCCGGCCCGATGATTCCCCACATGACACGCCGTTCGGGTCTCTTGATCCTTACGTAAACGAATGAAAGTTCAAGCAGAATGTCGGTAGAGTTCACCGTGGACACTCAGCCGCCACAAGAGGACCCCCAGCCGTCGAGCCATCGCCACGACGGCCTTTTTGCTGCTGCCGGTGTTCGCCACCAGCTGCCGGTAGCGCTGGGCTGCCGACTCGTCGTAGCGGATCCACCTCCAGGCTGCCTCCACCAGGACCGTCCGCAGTCGGGCGTTGCCTGACTTCAGGAGCCCGCCCTCGCGTCGGGTCTCCCCACTCTGGCGGACCTGCGGAGCGAGCCCGATCATCCGCGCCACCTGAGCGTCGTGATCGAACCGCCGTGGCTCGGGCAACTCCAGGCGGAAGGCCGCCGCCGTGAGCATGCCCACCCCTGGCACTGAGGAAAGCACCGCCGTCGCCTTGCGATGCCGGTCGGTCTCGGCCAGTTCCTTCAGCCTCACTGTTACCCGCTTGACCTGCTCCTGGGCGTGCGCAAGCTCGTCCAGGAGCAGGTCCAGGCAGAACCGCAACTCCGGCAGCAGCACAAGCCCCCGGAGCACGGTCACAGACGCCTTGGACCATTGACCCAGCATTGGGAGCATTGGGGGCCACCCAAGCATTTGGGAAGCATTTGGGGACCAGCATTTGGGGGAGCATTTGGAGCATTTGGGGCCACCCACAAATCTCGCTTGCTACTAGCATTTGGGGCCACCCAAGCATGGGGGAGCATTTGGAGCATTTGGGGCCACCCACAAATCTCGCTTGCTACTAGCATTTGGGGCCACCCAAGCATTTGGGAAGCATTTGGAGCATTTGGGAGCATTTGGGAGCATTTGGGGCCACCCACAAATCTCGCTTGCTACTGGACACGTGGAGCATTTGGTGGAGCATTTGTGGAGCATTTGGGGCCACCCACAAATCTCGCTTGCTACTGGACACGTGGATCGTTGCTTGGTACGTTTGATCATCACGAAGGGGATCGGTCGCCGGAGGACCGAGTTGCAGTTTTGCACCGAAGACGGGGAGCACCGCAATGGCACGGCGGAATCGGGCGGAGGTCGTGGTCGAGGATGAGATCGGAGTCTATCACTGCATCCAGCGGGTCGTGCGCCGGGCTTTCCTCTGCGGCGTCGATCCCCTGTCGAAGCAGTCGTTCGATCATCGCAAGGACTGGATCCGCGATCGCCTGGAGGCGCTCGCCGGGCTCTTTGGCGTGGAGATCGCCGCCTTTGCCGTGATGTCCAATCATGTCCATGTGATTTTGAGAAACCGACCCGATGTGGTCGCACTCTGGTCCGATCACGAAGCCGCCCGGCGGTGGTTGGCCCTCTTCCCGGGCCGCGTGACAATGATGCCGGACCCCACAACCACACTGACTGACGGCGGCGGGCTAACGTCCAAAGCGGCCAGGGCGCCATGGAACGACACCCAAGCCCTGCCGCAGCTGCACAAGCCAATCGATCCTCTCGAGCAGGCTATCGCGATACTCACCGCCGATCGGGCGCTGATGGCGACAATCCGCGGGCGGCTTTCCAGCCTGTCATGGTTCATGCGTGCCCTGGCCGAGCCGGTCGCTCGCCGGGCCAATCGCGAGGACCATTGCACGGGGCGGTTCTGGGAGGGCCGGTTCAAGTCGCAACGTCTTCTCGACGAGGCGGCGCTCTTGGCGTGCAGCATTTATGTCGACCTCAACCCGATCCGCGCCGGGCTCGCTGACCGGCCGGAAACCAGCGAGCGGACCTCCGCTCACGAGCGGATCATGGCTCTGTTCCAGGAAATCCCCACCCGGCATGAGGCGGCTCTGGCGGAGGCCGGTCCCGCGGCCGAGGCACCGGCGGCTCCTGAGCCCGCCGCTCTGGAACAGGTGAGTGTGCCGGTCGTGGCTCCAGAATCTTCCGCGGCGGTGATGCCGACGGATTCAGCGGCCGTGGCAGTCGAGAGCCAGAAGGTGGTTGTCGCTGAGCCAGTACGCCGCGACGGCTGGCTCAGCCCGATTGAGCTCGATGAGCGTACCCAGCCGCTGACGCCCGCGACCGCCGCGCGGCAAGCCGCGGCAGCCGCGAAGCCAGCCGGTTCGGGTCGCTCGCGACGAGCCAGCGACCTCGGGCTCTTGCCGATGACGCTGGAGAACTACCTGGCGTTGCTCGACTGGACGGGTCGACAACTGCGAGCCGGAGCAAGTGGCGTGATCCCCGCATCGCTGGAGTCGATTCTGGTTCGGCTCCAGGTCTCCGCCGAGTCATGGCTGGAGACGGTGACGCGGTTCGGCCGCCAGTTCCACCGCGCGGTCGGCCTGACCGACAATTTGAAGCTCGAAGCCCGGCGTCTGGGCGTGAGTTGGCTGCACGGGGTTCGATCAAGTCAGGCGGCCTTCGCGCACTCGAGCTGACCCTGACCGCCTTGGGTCCTTTCCTTCGGCTCGTTTCTATTCGCCCTGCGCCCGTTTTGCCATGGGGCGTCTCAGCAATCTGATGCGCGCATGCTCATGTACACAATCCGAACATCTCCCAGCCTGCCGGCAGGAGCCCCGCAGCATCGTGGGTCGACATGCTAGGCCCGGTTTGTCACAGGGCTCTGATATCTCCTTGAGAGAAGTGAGCCCATGACTGGTCCAAGAGCCTGGCTTGTGCTCCAATCAATGGGTGGCCCCTACGACTCCAATAGCGGCCGGACCCGAGCCCACGTCCTGGTGTGCGTCCTGGCGTACGCTCTCTGGAAGACGCTCGACCATCTGGCCAGACGAGCAGGCCTGATGACCAAGATCCGCAAACCCGATCCTCGCAGGCCCCGATCGTCTCCCAAGCCGAGACGGATGACGCCGCAGGTTATCCTCCGCGAGCTCGCGGCGATCAAGATCGGCGACATCTTGATGAAAACGACCGAAGGCCAGCAATTGGTCCTGCGCCGCGTTGCTCGTCCTGAGGGCGAGCCAGCTCGAATCCTGGAGGCCTTGAAACTGACGATGCCGGAGCGGCTGACCAAGCCGGATTGCATTTTGTAGTGAAGACCTGGTCCCCCTGTTAACCGGATTCCCTGGAGAATTGGGGTTTCTCAACCGCCACCTGCGCAAGATAGGCTAACGGCGACTTGATGCCGGGCTCGGGGA
Organism: uncultured Planctomycetaceae bacterium; assembly: GCA_963797295.1. Classification (GTDB taxonomy): domain Bacteria; phylum Planctomycetota; class Planctomycetia; order Isosphaerales; family Isosphaeraceae; genus Aquisphaera. The sequence goes on along the minus strand of CAWCPP010000037.1, from coordinate 79,283 downwards.
TGCCCGTCTCGAAGGGCACCTTGCCCACGACCTTTCGCTTCTTGCCCACGTCGCGGACACCCGATGGTGATCCCGTGTCGGTGAAGTCGAAGCCGTCGCGTTGCAGCTCCATCATCGTGTCGTCGTTGATCCGGCTCATGTCCAGCTTCCAGCCGTTCAGGCGAACCTCATCCACCGTGATGGTCATCGGCGGCGGGGCCGGTGACACACCCAGTGGCGTGGCTTCGATGTAAGGCTGAGGCATGGACTGCGACCTGCGAACGCGAGACATGTACTCGACGCCCTTGGAGTTGAGCATGATGAACACGCCGGGCGGCATTGCATCTTGCGATGCGTAGTTCTCATCGAACTCAGCGTCAACGTCAGGCTCGGACTGTGGAGCGTCAGGCTCAGTCTCTGGTTCATCGGGCTCCGGGTCCACGACCGTTCGCTTGGCCCGAGCATTGATCTTGGGCCACTTGCGTTGGATGTCCGCCTTGTCGATCTTCTCCGACAGGCTCTTGCACAATGCCATCTGTGCAGACGAGTCGTTGGACATGGCAGCCAGACCCTCTTCGCTGAACGATCCTTCAAGCTGAAGCGCTGCTTCAAGCTTGCGGCTTGCCAGTTCCATCGACCTATGCTGCATCGTGTCGGCATAGTACTGGTAGTAGACGAAGCAGTCCCACTCCTGGCCGAGTCGCCACGACCGGCGTGAAGCCTGCCTCATATCAAACAGGTTGTAACCTGTCTGGAAGAAGTCCAGTACGTTGTAGTTGAACTTGTAGCGTGCCTCCTTGTACGCCGCGTCGTCATCATCGATCTGCATGAACAGATCCAGGCCCGTGCTCACAAGCTTCGGGTGACTGAGGATCACGTCGAACTTGTCGCCGTTGGCACGAACCCAGTCCTCACGCTCGGTCGGCTCGACATCGTCGGCGTTCAGGATGCCGCACTTGAAGCCAGCCTTCGTCAGCAGTTCTTGCAGGCGAGGCATAACGTTGTGCTTCACTGTGCTCTGGATGTAGACCCAGACACGGTGGCCCTGTGGGATGTGACGCTTGCAGATGTCAATGAGATGCTGTTCCTTGGGCAGCACTCGGTTAGTGAGATCGAAACTCCAAGGCGTGACGACACCACGCCAGTTGTCCTTCGTCATCAGCTCGGGGTGGTCACCGACCGGCTGTTCCCAATAGCCGACCGCTTCCTCTCCCTCGAACAGAGGCGTGAACCCATAGGGATGGTCGGGGTAAGCAAGCAGCGTCTGGAGCATGGTGCCCATCAGCTTCATGCCCTTGCCGAATCCCATGCTGGCGATCCTGCGAGCGAGAGTCGCCTCGATCCGCTCGTACTCAGCCTTGATGTCAGGCGGTAGCTGGACGCAGCCTTCGTCAAGCACCTCTGTCAGGTTGGGCAGATGATCCGCCAACCCGGGTGACATGGATTGATGAAAAGACATGAGGCGCCAGGGGAAAACCTGGCGATGAACGGAGCCGGTAGCTGTCCAGCGCAGAGACCGGGGTCGTGAGTTTCTTTCAAGCTTCGACCGTCTTGTCGTATTCTAACTATGTCGGGACGTTGTGGCCGCGCTTTGACTGCATCGAAGGGAACGGCTGGCCCGCCTGCCGTCCCAAACCAAGGCAACGGCAGCGAAGGTCAAGAGGCCCGGACACGGGGAGATCTCGCCGCCGGTTCTGTCGATTGCAGGTATGTCGACGAAAAGGACGGCTCGTAACAGGTATCGAGGAATGAGCGATCCGTGGCCAGCGATGTGAAAGGGAGAGAGCCAATGGTCAACGAAAAGCGCCGAACGAAGCCAAAGTCACCCGGCCGTTAAGTACGCATTATCAAGGATTTAGTGGCGATGCATCCGAATTTACTTACGCCAAACGAACCCAATGCCGGCCGGGCGGGAAAAGGATCCGAGCGGTCCGCGGAACAATCCTGTAATTTCCGCGGCATCATGGAATTGATCGTCCATCGCCGGCACCTCGCAAGCGAGCCGCCGGAACGTGTCCATGAGTGGAAGTCGACGAGAGAACCAGTCGGGAACGTGAAATGCGCCGAACGAACCCAATTGACGAACGGCCGGTAGCTGTTTTCTATTCAGGAGTTAGGGCTTAGGTATTCGTGAATCTTTATGCAAAACGAACCCCATCACCCAGGGTTCACGACGCGACCATGGGCTGGGAGGTATCGCGGAACGGCGGCACATGGGCGAGCCCGGCACGATGAGAGTGAGGCAGTTCTGCTGTCGTTGAGCTGGAGCCGAGTGGGGCAGGGTGACGTACCGGGGTTGCGGTAGAACCGAGTTGTCTCCCCGAGGGTGCTGGCCGCTGGCCATGAAGGTCTCGGAGAACGTCACGATCGAAAGACATGACGTATCGGGCGACGGGAGCGCAGGCGGGACAAACGGCCGCGACATGGGAAGACGAGGGGCGTTGATGGGGCTGTCGTCGAAGCCCGCCCCGAGAAGGAAACGATTCTGATCATGGCGGGCCGCGGGAGTCGCGGCTATTCGCTGTTAACATTCCATCCTAGAATAAAGTGGCATCTGGCTCATCGGTTACCGTGAGGAGTCTCGAGGTTGAAAGTCCTGGTGATTGGCAAGGGGGGGCGTGAGCACGCGCTCTGCTGGAAACTGAAGCAATCGCCGCGCGTGACCGCGGTATTCTGTGCGCCTGGCAACGCGGGTACGGCGCTCGACGTGCAGAACGTGGCGATCGAGCCGGGCGACCAACGGGGTCTGTTGCAGTTTGCCCGGCGCGAAGGTATCGGCTTTACCGTGGTCGGTCCGGAAGAACCGCTGGCCAAGGGGATCGTCGACGTCTTCCAGCGCGAGGGATTGCGGATCTTCGGGCCGCGCAAGGACGCCGCCGAGCTGGAAGGGTCGAAAGTTTTTGCCAAGGACCTGATGCGGCAGGCAGGGATTCCCACGGCCGATTACCGGATTTTCCGATCGGGGCCCGATGCCGAACATTACATCCTGTCACGGGAGGTTTCTCTGGTCGTGCGTTCACGAGGACGTTCGACCATCCGGCACACGCTGCATTGCCGGACAGCCAGCGAGTCCATCGAGGCGATTGAGCGGATTCTCGACCCTCGAGAGATGCTCAGCCCCGGAGTTCAGGTCGAAATTGAAGAGCGCGGACATCGCCGCGTCTTCGACACGGTTGCGGATGCCCGTGATTTCATCCTGGGAAGGCCGCTGGGCCTGGTGCTCAAGGCCGACGGCCTGGCCGCCGGCAAGGGCGTGTACGTTTGCAGCAACTTGCGGCAAGCACTCGATGCCGTTGATCAGATCATGATCCGGCGCATCTTTGGCCAGGCCGGGGACCGTTTGATCATCGAGGAGCGGCTGGACGGTTATGAAACCAGCATCCAGGCACTGACCGACGGCCGCACCATCATCCCCCTCGAATCGAGCCAGGATTACAAGCGAGCCTTTGATCATGATGAGGGTCCAAACACGGGCGGGATGGGCGCGTTTTCGCCCACGCCCCGGGTCACACCGGCTCTTATGGAGGACATTGAGCGCGAGATCCTCGTGCCGATCGTGCACGCGTTGAAACGGGCGCACCGGCCGTTTCGAGGTGTGATCTATGCGGGATTGATGCTGACCAACCAGGGACCCAAGGTGCTGGAGTTCAACGTTCGCTTCGGGGATCCGGAAACCCAGGTGATCCTGATGCGTCTCAAGTCCGATCTGCTGGATGCGCTTGAGGCCGTGGTCGACGAGCGGCTGGATTCGATTTCCCTGGAGTGGGACACCCGCCCTTCCGTGACCGTGGTGATGGCGTCGGAAGGGTACCCCGGCCACTATGAACGCGATCACCCGATCGAGAACCTGGAGAGCGTTGACGGCCTCCCCGATGTCAAGGTCTTCCACGCTGGAACGACGCTGAGATCCGGTCCGGGAGCAGGCCGCGAGGCCAGGATCGTCAGTGACGGGGGTCGCGTACTCAACGTGACCGCGCTGGGATCAACGCTGGCCGAGGCCCGAGAGCATGCGTACGAAGCGGTTCGCGCTGTACGGTTCCCGGGCGGGTTTTATCGTCGCGATATTGCCGAGCGCGACGGCTCCGGCCTCCGTTGATAAAGACTGGCCGAAGTGCGGTGTCGCGATCACGCAACGAGCGCGTATCCCGATCTCTGGCTACTTCTTGCTTTTGGGGCTGGTTGGCGGAGCCGGTGAACCGTCGACCTTGTAAAGCCCCTTGAGATTCCGCTGTCCGTGGTGAAGAGGTGTAAGCCGATACGGGGCTTGAGGAACGTTTGGCGGGATGACCGGAAGCTTGGAGATGTGCACCGACTTGGCGAAGAACGCCGAAGTTGATGAAACATTGGGATCGACCTGCGGAGTGGTCCCCGCCTGGAGGCCGCTGTTGTTGACGGCACCCTCAACCTTCAGGCTCAGCACGCCACGCGGCAGCACGATGTTATTGGCTGCTCCAAACGGGAACGAGGCGCTGTTCAGGGGCTGGAATTGACCGGGGTTATTGATTCCCGATGGGTTGGGGTCGACCGAGACCGAGATGATGGAATTGGTCACGTTGCCCGCGATCCTGCCGTGAATCTGTCCGCCGCCGTGAGCCACGGGGCTATATGTGGTCTGATTAAGAATGGCATTGGAAATGCGGTTGACGATTGTTGGCGGAGCCTCCCCGTTGAAGACACCAGCGGCCGACACCGTCGCACCATTAATCGAGGTGACCGGAGCATTCGCGACCGCGGAAAGCTCCTGATCATAACCAGACTGGATGTAGCTGTTGATCACGTCGCCGCCCATCACCATGTTGCCGATGGTACGCTTGACCGTGACGGACGAGCCGATGGCGCCGCGGTTGGCCTGGAGGTTCTGGATGAACTCCGTATTGATGTAGGTATTGTCCATGCCCTGGCCGAAATAGATGTCGCGCGACCCGGCAGGCGCCACGAGAATCACATTGTTCGTCTGGCCGCCGATGAAGAAGTTGCTGATCTGCGGGCCGGTCACGGGATCGGGCGAAGGATAGGTCAGCAGGTCCGTGTCGAGAGCCATCGTCGTGAAGTTGGTGGCATTACCGCCGATTCGAACGAAGCCGATCTGTCCGGTGGTGACGCCACCGCCCACATCAGAGATCAGATACGTTCCTCCCGGCAGGAGGCCGGACTGAGGCTGGGTCGAGGGCGGAGTGAATTGCGTCGGCACCAGTCCAGAGGCGGTGTTGCCGTCGATCTCGTTCGCCTGGAATAGATTGATTCGGCCAGCGACCACGAAACTCACGCTTTGCTGGTAAGCTGTCGTCGAGCCCGACGTCGTGCTCTGTCCGGCGCCGCTGACCACCTTGTTGAGAATTATACTCGTGCCGCCGACAATCGGTGATCCGAGGTTAATCACAAATTCATTATTTTGATTGGTCTGAGCAAGCGCCGTGCCTCCGGTAGGTGTGTAGGTTGTGTCCACGCCGCCTAAGCGGAGGACATTGATTCCCTCGGGAGCATTGATTCCTCCCGCGTTGAAAAAGGGAACTGCGCCGGTTAACGAGGCCACCGAATGAAAATTCGAAGTCTGAGTCGGCGCGGTTCCCGTCGTATGCCCCAGCCAGAACGCCGGCATGTCCACGGCGGCAATGCCGTTCTGGGGGCTCAAGGCCCGGGGATGCACCAGCGCCGTGTTGAGCGCTCCGTATTCGGCAGTGTTGTTGATCGAGAGTTGCTGGAAGAAAACTCGCCCGTCCGAACTCGCGGGAACGTAGGTCACCTTCCCGACCAACCGGCTTTCCGAGGTGATCGAGCCGGAGACCGTGATCGTGTTGATGTTGTCGGGCGTGTACTTGTTGGCGGGCGTGAACGCAGTGCCGTTCTTGTCCACTACGTTCAAGGTGCCAGGACCATAGAGCGTCAGGGTCCACCGATCACCCTTGGAGTCCGTCCCGGATACCGTGGCAGTAGGCACCGTCGAGAGCGACGAAAGCAACTGGCGGGTCTCCAGGCTTTCGGCCAGGGGTCGTAGAGACCGTCTCGAAGGCGATGGCTTTCGCATCGACATGGATCAGACACCTTTATTCCAGGAAGCAAGGTCGACCGACCGACCGGACGCACAACTCGAACGCCGATCCAGGCTCGACCTGAACCCAATCTCCAATGGCATCGCGGACTTCCCCGAACGGGTCTTATTGCACACAGAATTGGTTGTGTGTCATCATACCGCAATACCGGATGTGCCTGGAGATTTGGTGGACCTTGTCTCATAATCGACCCGAGGACTGGAAACCTTGAGAAATTCGTTGGAATTTTCGTAACCCCTAAAGACAGCAGAATCGGAAGTCTTTTCGCAGAGAGACGATCGGGGCTCAGGGAGACGGAAAAGAAAAACCCCCGGGACCAACCTGCCGGACGACGCGTAACCGACGCCGGTTGCATTCTGGCCGTGGCAGCCAGTCTCGAGCCGCGATCTCAAGCCGCGGACCAGAATGTGGTCCGTTGAGGACCATCCACCATGAGTACCCCCTCCAACACGCGTCGTCGCCCTTCGGTTCACATCACCTTGCAACGTGCAGCCAGGCTTCATCGACTGGTCTGGTTTCTGGCCGATACGCCGCGAACGCGCGATGCGATACTGTCCAACCTGAACGTTGGCTTGCGCACGTTCTACCGCGAGCTGGAATTGCTCAAGCGGTGCGGTGTCAAGGTTCGGCACCGAAACAAGCAATATACGCTCCTGGCCACCGCCAAACATGCCGAGGGCCGGTTGCCATTTCCCGATCCTCAACTCAGTTTCGCCGAGATGGCCGAGCTTGCGGCCTGCCCATGTGATGCCGGTCGACGTCTGGCCGAGCTGCTCGCGACGGTCGTGAACCAGCCCGCGCCGGCCAAGAAACGCCCGTCGTCGGCACGGATGACATCTAACCGAAAGAAACGAAAGTCGGAATAGCGGATCTTCGAGGCGAATCGAGCGGAAGTCGTTTGGCTCGTCTCACTGCCGTTCCTGGCGCCTGGCCAGAGCGTCGGCGGCAGCGAAGATCAAGATCACGACGCCGGTCACGAGGGTGCGATACTCTTCTGGGAAACCGCTCATGGTGATTTGAGTTCGTAATGCCTGAAGCAGCAAACAGCCGGCAGCCGCTCCAAGAACACTTCCGCGCCCCCCTTGAAGGGAGACACCGCCGACGACACACGCGGCGATCGAGTCGAGTTCATAGCCCGTTGCAGCGTCTGGCTTGGCGACCCGTAACCACGAGAGAAAGAGGATTGTGGCCACCCCCGAGGCAAGGCCGCTCAGGACGAATGTCTCGACTCTTAGCCTGACCGTCTTGACCCCCGAGAGCCGAGCGGCCTGTGCGTTGCCCCCGAGCGCGTAGACATGCTGGCCAAAGATCGTCTGCCGAAGGACGACCCAGGCGAGAAGTGTGAGCACCAGGAACGCGACGCCGCGGTAAGGCACGTAGGTTGAGCCCAGACCGAAACCCTGGTCAACCCACTGGAAGACGCGGATGTTGGAAAGCGGCTGGCCGCCCAGAAGGACGAAAGCCGCACCTCGGAAGATCAAGAGCGTGCTGAGCGTGGTCACGAAGGGGTTAGTTCGCACCACGGAAACCATCACGCCGTTGATCGACCCCAGCAAACTGCCAAACCCCAAAGCGAATACTCCGGCCACAACGGGGGAAACTCCGCGCTGGGCCAGGTATGCCGTGGCGGCCGCGGTCAGGGCCATCATCGCCCCTTGTGAGAGGTCAAAGCCTCCACCAAGTAACACAAACGCCTGCCCGATCGCCAGGACGCCCACGATACTCGCCTGGGTGAGAATGCTTGTGAGGGTGCCTGGCGTGAAGAATCGTTCCGTGCGCACCATCAGGACCAGGGCCGCGGCAGCCAGGACAATCTGAGGCAACCGATTCATGATCTGCCGCATGTGACTTGCTATCCCGCGATCGGACATGGCGCTATCCGCGAGTGCTCTTTATGATCACGTTCTTTGACTTTGCGCGGTCGTTCCGGCGTCTGCCTCTTGGCATTCGTCATCCGTCATTTGTCACATGCCATCTTCAGCCCCCCATCATCGATGCGATCAACGTCTGCTCATCGAGCCGAGGAGGTTCAAGCTGACAGAAGGTTTTCCCGTTCCGGAAGACATAGCAGCGATCGGCCAGCCGGATCATCTCCTGCGTGTCCGAAGAGACGAGGAGCACACAGCGGCCTCCATGGACAAGCTCTTCGATCCAGCGGTGGACCGCTTCACGGGTCTTGACGTCGATGCCGCGGGTTGGCTCGTTGAGTATGAAGAGTTCGGGCTCGATCGCGGCCCACCGCGCCAGCAGGACCTTCTGCTGGTTGCCGCCGGAGAGCGTGGTGACGCGTTGACTCAGTCTTGAGGCGGCAAGGTCCAATCGCCGGCACCAGATCGCGGCAAGCTGACGACGGGCATTTTGATGGATCCATCCGGCGCTCGCCAGTTTATTCAGGGCGGCAAGAGTCAGGTTCTCGGTGATTCCCTGAGTCGGAATCAGCCCTTCACCGCGGCGGTCCGGGGGCACAGAGGCAATTCCTGCCCGCCGCGCGTCCAGGGGATGGCGTGGACGGAAGGGCCGTCCTTTCCAAGAAATCTGGCCGGCTGCAAGCGGTATCGTTCCAAACAGCGAGGCTGAAAGCTCTTCATGCCCGGCACCGGCCAGACCGGTAAGCCCCACGATTTCACCGGGGCGGACTTCAAGATCGACGCCATCGAGAACGCAGCCGCGAGCCCCCGTGACGCGGAGTTGCGCGGGCGCGTCCACCATGCGCGGTGGTCGGCTACGGACGTCGACCGACTCGCCGACCATGGCTGCGACCAGATCGGGCAGCGTCAGCTCGGCCGTCCTCCATGTTCCGACGCGGCGGCCATCGCGAAGCACGGTGATCCGATCGGCAATCTCGAACACTTCCTCGAGATGATGAGACACATAAAGAACCGTCAGTCCTCGGGAGCGGAGCGACCGGAGAATTGTGAAAAGATGGTCGGTTTCAGCTCGGGAAAGGGCTGCTGTCGGCTCGTCGAGAACCAGGATTCGCACCTGCCGCCCCAGGGCCTTGGCGATTTCCACTTGCTGTCGCTGGCCGATCGTCAGGCCGCTCACCTTGTCCATTGGATCGAGACGGAATTGAAGGTCCTCGAGCAGAGCCACTGCCCGTCTCCGGATCGCTCGCCGGTCGATCCATGGTCCGACTCTCGGCTCATGCCCCAGCGCCAGGTTATCGGCAACGGTGAAGGGCTCGACCAGGTTCAACTCCTGGTGGATGATGCCGATCCCTGCCGCAAGGGCGTGGGCGGGATCCGCGAACCGGACCGCCTTGCCGCCGATTTCGATCCTGCCCGAGTCGGGACGGAAGACACCTCCCAGGATCTGAATGAGGGTACTCTTACCGGCGCCATTCTCGCCGCAGAGCGCATGAATCTCGCCTCCTCTCAGTTCGAGGTTCACGCGGTCCAGGGCCCGGATTGCCGAAAATCGCTTGGAGACCTCGCTCAAGACAACGCGGCACGGGTCGCTGGACTCGATTGGCGGATTCTTGGGGTCAGTCACGGCGATTCCGGGGGCAGAAACAAATCCGGGTCTTGGCGGACCAGGCATGATCCTGGACAGGATGAGGTATTCGCGGGGCTAGTACGGACGTCGCCGGGGCAGAATCCCGATCACACCGTCCGCGGGCGTCGAGGCAATTTGGTTACTGGAAGTTCCGGATCCGGGACGGACTGCGGGCTAATTTTGGGAGCGGGGACTTTTGTCAATTTGGTTGCCTTGGGACCGAGCGGATCGGGCTTCCGTTTCGACTTGGCGGTTCGGACCTCGAACAGCCTGGGAACCACATCATCGAGCGTGTCGATCAGTCGGAAGGTCAGATCGGCCTTGACCTCAGAAGGGAGTTCGACCAGGTCTTTTTCATTGTGTCGGGGAATCAACAGCGTTCGGATACCGGCACGGCGAGCAGCGAGAATCTTGTCGCGCACTCCGCCAACGGGCAAGACTCGACCGGTCAACGTGACCTCTCCGGTCATGGCCAGCTCGGTCTTGATGGGGAGGTCGCGGAAGAGGCTGATAAGCGCGGCGGCAATCGCTACACCGGCTGAGGGTCCGTCCTTGGGGACCGCGCCGGCCGGGACATGAATATGCACGTCGGTCTTGTTGATACGCGAGGCGTCAAGAGTCAGCCTCTTGGCGTGACTCTTGAGGTAGCTCATGGCGGCCTGCGCACTTTCGCGCATCGACTCACCAAGCAAACCGGTGAGTGTGAGCTGACCCTTGCCGGGCATGCCGCTCGCCTCGATAAACAGGATCTCGCCGCCGGTTGGCGTCCAGGCAAGGCCCGTGGCCACTCCCGGAATGCCCGTACGGTCGACCAGTTCGCGGAAGAAACGGGATGGGCCAAGCAGGTCGGCAAGCTGGTTCGGTCCCACACTGACCGAGCCGCGCTTGCCCTCGGCGCGCGCCGTGCCACCTTGCGACAGATGCCGGCGATCTCGCGTTCAAGGTTGCGGAGGCCGGCCTCCCGCGTGTAGTCGGCGATGATCTTCTTGAGTGCCAGCTCGGTAATCTCAATGTCGCCGGCCACAAGCCCATGAGCCTCGAGCTGCTTGGGGATGATGTATTTCTGGGCGATCAACGTCTTTTCTTCCTCGCTGTAGCCAGGAAGCTGCAGCACTTCCATCCGGTCCAGCAGCGGCGAGGGGATCGTCTCCAGCATGTTGGCCGTGGCGATGAACATCACTTTGGACAGATCAAAATCGACGTCAAGGTAGTGGTCGCGAAACGTCGAGTTCTGCTCGGGGTCAAGAACTTCCAGAAGAGCCGACGACGGATCGCCCCGGAAGTCCGCGCCCAGCTTGTCAACCTCGTCGAGCATGAAGACAGGATTATTTGTTGCGGCCTTGCGGATACCCTGGATGATCCGTCCGGGCATGGCCGCCACGTAAGTGCGGCGGTGGCCGCGAATCTCGGCCTCGTCGTGAACGCCGCCCAGGCTAACCCGCACAAACTCCCGCCCCAGGGCGCGCGCGATGCTTTTGCCCAGCGATGTCTTGCCCGTTCCGGGAGGACCGGCGAAGCAAAGGATTGGTCCCTTCATGTCCTTCTTGAGCTTGCGCACCGCCAGGTACTCGAGAATCCGCTCCTTGATCTTCTCGAGATCGTAATGGTCGTGATCGAGAACCTTCCGCGCCCGGCGCAGGTCAAGGCGGTCGCGGCTGGATTTGCCCCAGGGAAGGATCGCCAGCCAGTCGAGATAGGTGCGAACGATCGAATACTCGGCCGAGCTGGGATGCATGCCGGCAAGGCGTTCAAGCTCGCGTTCCGCCTCATGGAGAACATCTTCGGGGGGACCCGCCGTCTTGATTCGTTCCCAGAGTTCGGCGATCTCGGGATTATCGGGTTCGCCTTCTCCCAGCTCTTCCTGGATGGCCTTGATCTGTTGCCGCAGAAAGTGGTCTCGCTGGGCCTTGGACAGCTCCGAACCGACCTGCTCCTGGATCTTGGTTGATAACTCCAGGATGGCGAGCTGGCGAGAGAGATACTGTCCCAGCCGCTCGAGCCGGGTCCTGACGTTGATCTCCCCCAGCAGGATCTGCCGTTCCTCGATGGAAAAAGGCAAGCTCGAGGCAAGCAGGTCAACCAGACGTCCCGGCTCACGCGTGTTCATGGCCGCGACCTGTAGCTCTTCCGGGACCTGCTGGCTCTGATCGATCATCCTCTGGAACAACCGATTGACGTGATGCACGTTGGCGTCAAGCTCGACCCCTTCTTCGAGCTCTTCCTCCAGGGGCTCAACTTCGCCAATAAGATACGGTTGCGTTTGAACCAGTTTCACCAGCCGGGCTCGGGTCTGACCCTGACACACGATCCGTGTCGAACCGTCGGGGAACTTGAGCATCTTGAGCACGGTTCCAACACAGATCGTCGGATACAGATCGGTCATCCCCGGTTCGTCAACTTCGGGATGCAACTGGCTAACAAGCCCGACTAGCCGCTCACCGACCAGGACGTCATCCACCAGGCGAATACCGCTGGGACGGTTGATCACCAGCGGGACGACTGTCTGCGGAAATACAATGTCCGAACGTAAAGGAAGGAGAGGTAACCGGTTGGGGTGATCAATGGAAGGGTCTCTGGGATCCTTCAAGGCCAGCGCATGGCTCGATTCTTCAGACGTTTTACGGGAGCGGCCCCGTCCTGAAACGACATGCGGACCGCGCTTCGATTGTGCGGAGGAAGGCGATTTCTTACGTGAGCGCATGGATTGTTTTCTGGTTTCTCTCTCCCGGGCCGTCCCGGGTACACCCACTCGAATCCTGTTCTCAACTTTACAGGGAATTGTTGATGATTGTCGGTATAAAAGGAAGAGGGGACCAACCCGACTTGATCATTCCGACGCAACTCTCACAATGTCAGTAACATAGATTGCTCCAGAAACAAGTCAAGAAGACCCCCGATTCGTCGTCTCGCGGGCTTTACTGAGCGATGAACGCTGATTTCACGACGCGGGATCGGGAGAGGCGGTTCAATCTCTGCCGGAAGGCCGCTCTAGCCGCGCCACCAATCGTCGTCGTGATAGACGCCAAAAGCAGTCGCCTGGTTCAGTGATTGGAGAATCTGATAATTGAGGTAAGCAAGTACGCCAAAGAAGATTACAAGGAAGAAATCGTCGCGCTTGAGGGTGACCGACATTGCCGCCAGCACGCCGGCGATGACCAGGGACACGATGTGTGCACGGCGGAAGCCGTTTCTCCGGTCGACTCGCGAAAGGACGACCTGAGTTACCTGCCCGCCGTCCAGAGGATAGATGGGCAGCAGATTGACCAGTCCCCAGACCAGGTTGATCCAGATCAAATCTTTATAGACCTGGAAAGCCGGCTCGGACGGGAACTTCTGCATGGCGCCAAGGAGAAGCCCGCCGTCCGCATCAAGCCCAAGCAGCCCTTGCATCATGGCCAGATGCTCGCCGCCGGTCATGCCGAGGGTCAATGACGCGACGACCAGAACGAGTGCGCAGAGAATGAATCCTGCGCCTGGCCCCGCGAACAAGACAGCCAGACGCTGGCCGGGAGTTCGTTCTCCCTGAGAAGAGCAAAGACCTCCAAGCCCGTAGAGAACGATCGAGGGCGAGCCATGGAAATGTTTGGCCATCAGCCCGTGGCCGTATTCGTGAACCAGTATCGAAACCAGGACGCAGCCGATCCAGATGGCCACCGCGCCAAGATCATTGGGCACAAACCCCAGCACAGCCGCCATCAGCCAGAAAAATGGATGGATGCGAACTGGTATATCGAGAAAACGAAACCGCAGATCATAAGGCGTTGTGGCAGTACCCAGCATGGATGTCCTCGGGGCGCGTTGAGATCTCGTCAGCACAAAAGCAATACCTCACGTTAGGCACTCGTATCCGAATAGACAAGGGCCTGGGCATTGGAGCGAGCGTCCATGCCCAGGTCTATCATGGCGCTTGGTTTCATGATAAATTCACGGGGGACGGTTGAGACTTGGCACCGGCTCATTTTGTGTCATCCCGCAGTGGCTCAACTGCTTGAGGGTCAATCGAAGAAGCTCCCGCCCGGAACCGATCAGTACAGGCATCATGAAATTCACCAAGATGCATGGGATAGGCAACGACTACGTCTATGTTGAGGCATTCACACAGCCGCTTCCTCCTGATCCCGCGCGGCTGGCGATCAAGATCAGCGACCGGCACTTTGGAGTGGGCTCGGACGGCCTGATCGTGATCATGCCATCTGACGTGGCCGACGCGCGGATGAGGATGTTCAACGCCGACGGCTCCGAAGGCGAGATGTGCGGCAACGGCGTTCGCTGCGTCGCCAAGTACCTGTACGACCACGGCCTGGCCAGGAAAGATCGAGTAACGGTGGAGACCGGTCGAGGCATTCTGGCGCTCGACCTGGAAACCGAACGCGGCAGGGTTCAGCGTGTCCGTGTGGACATGGGAGCCCCAATCCTGAAGGCCGCAGAGATTCCCACACTCCTAGCAGGCGAGCCGCCTATCGATGTCCCAATTGAGGTCGAGGACCGATCTCTCGCGGTCACGGCGGTCTCGATGGGAAACCCGCACGCCGTCATTTACGTGGAGGATGTCGAGCGTTTCCCCCTCGAGCTTCTAGGCCCAATGCTGGAACACCATCCGATGTTTCCGCGGCGGGTGAACGTCCATATCGTTGATCTGGTCGGACCTGGCGAGATCCGGATGAGAACCTGGGAACGAGGCTCCGGCATCACTCTGGCCTGCGGCACAGGTGCCTGTGCGGTCTGTGTCGCGGGCATCCTGACGAACCGCACGGCCCGTCGCATCCTGGCCCATCTTCCTGGCGGCGACCTGGAACTGGAATGGCCAGATCGCCGGGCCTCGGTCTTCATGATCGGCCCGGCCACCGAAGTCTTCAGCGGAGACTGGCCTCTGGAGTAGCAGCGGGCCAAGCGTCTTTCGATTCCCCGCGGGTCAGTATGCCGGCTGGAACTGATCCACGTTCTCCTTGGTAATCAAACGTAAAGGCGTGATCATCTCCGCGTCGAGGTTCTGTCCGCGCAGATGAGCCGCAATCGCTTCCACGGCCTTTTTCCCTTGCTCGAGGGGATCTTGAAGGATCGTGGCCCTGAGCGTGCCTTTGCGAATCCCCTCGAAGGCGGAGTGGCTGCCGTCGAAACCGAGAACCACAGTGTCTTTCCAGCCCTCGGCCAGGATCACCTCGGCGGCGGGAAGGGCCATCTCGTCCGACTGGGCGACCACGGCGACGATCTCTCCATGTGAGAAACGACGTACCAGGTCGGTCATGATGCCCTTGGCCTTGTCTTCCTGAAAACCGGCAAAGCGACGGTCGGCGATGGTGATCTCCGGGTGTTTCTGGAGCACGGCCTGGAATCCCTCACTCCGCTTGCGCTGGGGGCTGGAACCCTCCGTTCCTTCGAGATAAACGATCTTTCCCCCCTTGGGACCGAGAAACTCGACGAGGGCCTCTCCCTGGAGAACTCCGCCCTCCGCATCGTCAGCCCCGACGTAGCACAGGACGTTGCCGCCGTTGATCCGGCGATTCAACGCGATGATCGGTACACCCGCACGGTTGGCGGCTTCGACCGCGGGCACGAGCGCATCTTCGTCTGCGCGGGCAGAGAATCAGGGCGGCGCAGCCCAGATTGATCAAAGTCTCAACCTGGCCGATCTGTTTGACATCGTCATCCTGCCCGTCGCGAACGTCGATCTCGAGGCCGAGATCCCGGGCTTTTTCTTCCAGGCCTCGCTTCTGCGCCAGAAAGAAGGGATGACTGAACATCGGCAAGACCGCGCCGATGCGTCCGGCGGTCTTTGAGCCGGCTGCGGGTTTTGCGGAACCCGAGCCGGAAACCCCAGTGCCCGAGCCGCAACCGGCAATCGCCGCGAACGCGCTCGCAACAACCAGAAACGTGAAGCCTCGCAGCCGTCTCATGCACCACCCAAGGGCTGTCAAAGAAGGGGGGATCCCGAACCGGAGCAACCCTACCTGGACTGGCTGCTTTCCCGGGACGTCCACTTCACGAAGTAAAAGGTCAGAGGCTCCTGACCTGTATTGTTGAGGCCGTGAGCGACTTTGGGGATGGAATACATCAGCGAACCCGGACCGACCTTCGTCGTCTTGCCTTCGCAGATGATCTCCCCGTGGCCTGATTCGACGATCAGCACTTCCTCGTCATCGTGAACGTGGGGCGGATGCGGAGACTTGCCGGGATCGACGACAAATCGTCCGGCCACCAGCGATGAGCTGCCCGGTGTCTCACCCTGGAGATAAAGGCCTACCTGCCCGACCGGATTGCCCCTGTCTTCGTAGGTCGACATCTTGAGCTGGTCAAGATTGATCGTCTGCGACGCAAGTAGGGCGCCCCGCTCACTGGCGTGGGCCAGTTCTCGAAACGTCCAGCCGATACCCAGTGACAACGTCACAGTGCTCCACAAGAGTGTCGAGCGGCGAGGGCGCGGAAATGTGAACGGTCGCGGCATCAGGTTCAACTCCTAGCAAGGTTATCCAGGTCGACGTCTCATGGTAATCGCAGGTCGAGCCCGAAGGAAGGCGGTCATCTCTCGTGAGCCCCTACGAATCAAGCCTCCCTCGACTGCCAGGAAGAAATCACGCTTCCGAGGCCGTCACGATCAGCTCTGTTTCGTGGATATCGGGCACTGCGGCGGCTCCTGACCGGGAAGGCATTGCCGACTTGCCAGGAAGCCAGAGGGTACAAAGCAATGTGCCCGTGGCCAGAATCAGCATTTGAATGTAGAGATCGCGGAGCGAGTGGCCCAGCATGGACTGGACCAGTACCAGGTTCGCGGGACTGAGCTGATTGTGGGTCTCCGGTCGAAGCGCTGCACCGACGTCAATGCCGGTGGCACCCGCCGATGTCAGCATGTAGCTCAACTCCCAGCCCAGTGCCCCGCCCAGCAGCCCGACTCCGATGGCACCGCCGATCGTCCGGAAGAAGATCACCGCACCGGTGGCGACTCCGCGCTGGCCCCAGCTCACAGCGTGCTGGACGGCCAGGATGAAGCTCAGCGAGGCCGGGCCCATCCCCATGCCGACGATGACCAGGGCCGCCGTGAACGCGAAGCGTGTCCAGGCGGGAAACATCGCGCCAGCAACCAGTCCCAGAACGCCCATGACAACCAGACCGGCTCCGAAGATTCCTGCCCTGCGGAACCCCCAGCGAACCACGGCCCGGGCGGCAAAGGCCACGCTGATCGCCCAGGCCAGGAACAGTGGAGTGAGCGCCTGGCCGGCTTCGCGGGCGTCGCCCCCGCGCACGCCCTGAATGAAGAGCGGTACATACGTCTCGATTCCGAAAAGGATCCCGCCGATCAGGAAGTTGCCGATCACCGAGGTGGCGATCGTTGGCCGGACCATCAGATCCATGGGCAAGATCGGGTCTTCGGCGTGAAGCTCGCGATAGACAAAACCGACGAGGAAGGCGACAGTCAGTCCGGTCAGGGCGATATCAAGCTTCATGCCCAGGCTTGACCCGTCGAGCACGATCAGAAGCAGCGCGGAAAGCCCCGCCGTCAAGAGCCCGGCGCCTGCCCAGTCGATCGGGGCGACGGTTCGACGTTCCACCCGCTCATGGAGGCACCAGACTATCATCAGCGACGCTAGCACAGCGAACGGCACACTCACAAAAAAGACCCAGCGCCAGTTGAGATGCACCGTCAGCCAGCCGCCGATAAGCGGCCCCGCGATGCTCGACAGGCCCCAAACTGTGCTGAAGAGCCCCTGGATACGGGCTCGCTCTTCCAGGGTGAACAGGTCTCCCAGCAACGTCAGGACAATCGGGGCCACGGCTCCCGCACCCAGACCCTGAATGGTCCGCATGGCGATCAACTGGCCCATCGTCTGCGCGGTTCCGGAGAGCATCGACCCGGCGCTGAACAAGACCAGGCCGAACAGCAAGATCCGCTTGCGGCCGAAGAGGTCGGCGAGTTTTCCGTAAATCGGCGTGCTGACCGTGGACGCCAGCAAATACGCCGAGATCACCCACGGATAAATCTCGAAGCCCTTGAGCTGGGCAATGATCGTGGGCATGGCCGGCGAGACCACCAGTTGCTCCATCGCCGTGACCATCATCGCCACAAGCAGGCGCAGCGGTTACCTGTCGACGTCGCGGGATCCGCGGTCCCTGCGATCCTCCATGCTTCCCGTTGTCCTGTCCATCCCCACCTCCCTCTCCGTTCCCGCCGGCGCCTGTCATGCGTGCAACTCCACGACGCGTCCTCCACCCCTGTCCGGGGCACGACTCATTGTACCAGCCTCGCCAACCCCGACACCGAACTGGCCGATCGAGATCGCCAAAATCCCCGATTTCCCCGGTGGATTTCGTGCCGACGAGCCGTTATTTCGGCCTGGATTCACCGCGGTCTAGCCGGTTCAGCCAGACCGGTTGCGTGAATGCTCCATTGCAAGCGATGTCCCAGGCTTCGAGCCTTACCCATGACTTGCCCGTCAGATCGGCCTGGATTCTCAGCTCTCGCGTCCCGAACGGCTCGGTATCTGACAGATCGATCCGCTGACGGTGAATCGCTTTGCCGTCTCCCGAGATCAGCTCGGCGAACCGGAGCGGAAAGGTCCAGCGCAGGCGGGCCCGGACCTCGGCAAGGGCGACGCTCGATGCAGGCTCGAGCGTCGACCCACTCTCCTTGCCATTGACCGCGAACTCGGGAATCAGCACCTCGCCCGTCGAAACGAAAAATTGTCCGGCCCGAAGGCTGTCCAGCACACTCTTCCAGCCTTCGCCAGAGCTCGGAATTCGATCGAGACGCACATAGTTGACGTTCATGTGTCCAAAAAGTTCATGCGTGTGATCGAGCTTGAAGACGTCTGCCTCGCCGAGCACATACTTGTGGTTGCCCCAGTTGGCCATGTCGTCGAGCAGGTCGAGCACCCGGCGCCCCAGCCGGTCGTGGGACAGGTCGGCGGGCATGGCTTTCCAGGCCGCTCCGAGCCAGTTGTCCGAGAGGAAAAAGTCTTCCTTGCGATAGGCGTCGGGCGCCCAGCTCGAGGCTTTGATCCGGGCATGAGCGGTCCAGGCGAGCCCGTTCTCGACTTCAAGTAACGTCTTCATATCGGCTCGGCCGCCGACATGATAGACCGGCCCCAATCGGGGATCTTCCTCGCGGAACGGCTGGCCGGGGTCTCGGGTCATCGTCCAGTAAACCGGCCTGGGAAAAAGATAGAGCCAGTGGCCGGCGTGTCGTCCTGGCTGCGGCATGCCAAGGTAGACGTTCGCCTCCTCGCCGGGAATCAAAAGCAACTGGTCATCCGAAAGCCGGCGGCACTCGTCAAACATCGATTCGAGCTCGGCCAGACGAATGCGGCCCGGGTCTTGAGGATGGCCGTCACCGTGAAACTCGGCCAGGTGAACCATGTCCACGCCCATATCCTTGAACATCCTCACGAAATCGGGCGTCGTGCGACGCGCGCTCCGGGCTTTCTCTTCGAGAGCCGCGACGGCGATCGCCATGTGAAAATGGCTGGAAAGAGTTTGATAGCCGTCAAGGTGCGGAAACCGATCGCGATTGGTATACCGCAGCGTTTCTTCGATAGCCTGTCGGGCGTTTCCTCGGCTCACCAGAAAGAAGACCCCGAGGCGCTGCTCGGTGCCAGGCGGGGCATTGAACCAGGGCACATAAGCGCCTCCCCCGCGCTCGGTCTGGCGAATGCCAAACCCGTACCGGCCATCGAGCCCGCGATGGTTTCGTCCAAACCAGACTGTCTCCTGGTTGTCGGTCAGGTCGCGTGGGAAGAAATACTGGTGCGGCGGCGGGAAAAAGGCGACCGACCCATCCTTGGTCTCCGCCACGATCGTGCGATGGCGAACGGCCATGTGATGATCATCGCTCGACAGCTCGCCTGCCAGTTCGTGCATTTTTCCGTCGCTGTCAATCCAGGCCAGACGATGGGCCATGGGGGCGTCACTCGCCAGGCCCGTGTCGTAGAGAAAAGCCCGGTTCTCCTGGCTGGTGCTGACCACCGCTTCGAGCTGAACCAACCGGGCGCCCGAGTAAACCGTGATCTGCCACTGGCCCGCGAAAGGACCGATGGTCAGGCCGTCCAGTGCCATCGTTGCGCGGTGCCCGTGCGACGAGACGCGGGCCTGCTTCAAATCAAGCTGGGAGCGGTGGGTCTGGAACGGACGGCTTGCCGGCGAATCAAAGAAGACGTTGAACACACTCATATCCGGCGGCCGATACCCCGGAGCCTTGCGTTCGCCGACAACAACAAATGTCGCCGGATCGACGCTCTGGAGCACAGTGCGGAACGGCTCGCCATCTTTTGCCGCCATGGCAATGCGATCGAACAGCGGTTTGCCGGCGCAGATCAAGCACCAGTTCGGCGACCTCGCCGTCCTCCACGGGCCAGCGGATCGTCAGTTTTTCATTATCGTTGGCAATTGTAACTCCGCATTTGGAATCGTAACCGGAGAGATCGACGGCAACTTCTCGAGCAGGGGACACGGCAGTTGTAGAAGAAAGTGCCAATGCCACGATCGCGACGGCTGCCCCGGTGATCCGGTTCATATTTGTGAATCCTTGAGCATTTCTGAAGGCTGTCACGTTGCTGGATTCGGGACCGACTTCAATTCGGGAGCTGCTTGCGAGAATCCGTGACCGAGCTCCACGGCGGGAAAACAAGCTCAAAGGCTTGATGCGGTGTTGCTATATTCAACTTCACATCGGAAATCCGGGATTGCCAGATCGTCTTGTCGAACAGATTGACTCTGGTGATTGTCTTGGGGACCCAGAAGCCGTCAACCTCCTGAAGTTCATAATCCCATTGTGACCAGGGGCTTTCCGGTATGCCGTTCTGCCAGGTTGCCCGCAGAACCGCGTCCTTGCGTGGATCATACTCGACGACGATGGTGCTGTCGCCCTGCCGCTCAGGTACGGAAATCTTCCAGAGATCGCCCTCGACGACGATCCGCACTTCTCGCTTGGTCTTGATGCCGTGCCGCATCAGTGCCGACAGCGGCTCACCAAAATGGTTGGGAGGTATATCGCCAATCCCGCACGTCAGCCGGAATGCTTCGAACTGGTTGGTTTCCTCGCCGGCACGGTAGATCCGCCCTCGACCAATGTCGTCTCCGGGTTGAGGTGGAATTCTGGGAAGCACCTTACCCGGACTCGTGTAATTCAGGTCGCGAAAGAGAACGCCATCGAACGACCAGGTGTTTCGCTCAGCCACATGATCATTAACGCCTTGGATCCACCGCATCACCGAGTCGAGGTCGACGCGATAGCGGCCCGAGAAATGTTCAATGACCACGTGACCTTGATGACGAACTTGTCCCCAGGTCGCCGTCTCGGGACGCATGGGATCTTTCACCTTGCCCTCGCGGACCTGGACTTTCCATTGCAACGACTGAGCCCGGCGCTCGCTGGACTCGATCGTCTCGAGGGCCCTGTCAAGGTCGATGTCCTTGCCCGCCCAGACAGGCGGGCAAGCAACCAGCCCCATCACGCAGCAGAGAATAGTCCCTCCGAGGCGGTCTCGTTGCGCATTGTCATGCTCCCGCCGGTTGGGATGGCGGATAGCGGCTCTTGATGTCATGACGATCGACCCCGTCAGCTCTCCCGCGATCGAACATCCGATGCCTCGTGACACTGTATCAGACGTACAAGGCCGTGAGAACTACATTTGTCCCAGGCCAGCGAGGCAAAGAATTCACGCTCACAGTAGCGCAAGCAAACTTCACGGGTTCGGGGAGGTGGTCCGGACCATCCGCGCAATGAACCTGGCTTCGCAGTCGAACAGGTGCGGCCAGATCTGGAGCGTGCCGGCGGTCGTCGATTCTTCAAGCGGGTGGGGAAAGGGATCGAAGCGGAACTCGGGGTGCGATGCAAGGAAGGCGGTGATCACGTCAAGCGTCTCGATAACCGTGACTGTCGCCACCGTGTAGACCAGGGTGCCACCGGGGCGAACGGCCTCGCTGGCTGCTTCGAGCAGTTTCTTCTGGCGCTCGACCAGTTGCGGCAGGTCTTCCTTCTTGACAGTCCAGCGAAGCTCCGGGTGCCGTCGCCAGTTGCCCACAGTGGAGCAGGGAGCGTCCAGGAGCACACCCTCAAACGTGCCCGGCTTACCCGGATTGCGGCGGCCGTCCCAGATCTTGGCGGATATGTTGCGGAACGGAAACCTGCGCAGCCGCAGCGCAGCGTCGTGACGCTGCTTGTCGTGCTCGAACGTTGTGATGACGGTCCCTTTGTTTTGCATGAGCGCGCCCAGATGCAGCGCGTGCAGGCCCGTGCCCCCGAGCACATCCCACCAGCGCTCGCCAGGGTCCGGATCGCAGGCATTTCCCACGGCCTGGGACGCAAGGTCGTCAATGACCACTTCGCCTTCGCGGAAGGGACGCAGCGATGCGAGGTCGGAATCCGGTTCAAATCTGGCCGCCGTAGTGAGATGACGGTGAATCCAAGGTTTCAGACCCTCCTCGCGCAGCTCGTTCCAGATGGCCTTATCCGTGCCGCCGCGAATGCCAACCCAGAGCGGCAAGCGGGTCTGCAGGGTGTGCAGGAAAGCGAGCCGGCGTGCCTTGGCCGTGGCGTCGCCGGGTGGGACGGGAAGATTGTCGCGCAGCCATGCGGGAAAAAGCAGCCAGGGGTCGGCTGTCACTGGCCCGCCTCCGACCCAACGCTTGAGCCCTTCCGCCCGGGCCGTCCAGCCGGGAGCATCGCCGACCGGAACCAGACGATCGAGAGAGCGTCCAACCCTGACGGCCCAGCTTCGGCAGACCCCGTCGACTTCACGTGAGTCAAGTAAGGTGGCAAGCAGGAGTTGTTCCTCAACCTGAAGCAGGTGGAGCGGCTCGATCCACCCCCACCAGCGGCAGAGCGCGGAGGTCGCCCTGAGCACGGCCTGACGATCGTGCTTTCGCACGTCGGGATGGAGCCGCAGCGCCTTGGCGACCGCATGCTCGAGCCCAATACCCGAATCGAAGATCTCCCGCAACACGCCGGGCGCGATCGAGGCTGTCATGTTGGCCAAGGCGGGAAGCAATCTGGACTGGCTTGAACTGGAATGGGCGCGACCGGCTCTGCGCCTGCCGGGACCTTTTTCCGGACCATCCCCACCCGGTTTTGCGGGGTGACGGCCGTAGCCTTCCGGCCGTGCCTTACCGGGCTTGCCAGAAAAAACGCGTTCGCGCGGCTCTGCCGCGAGCGCCTGGCGGGGCGGCCTTTTCGCGGGACCGGCAGAGCGTCTCGTATCTTTACGAACCATGTGGAGCGAGCCTCGAGTCAGTCAAACTCCGTGGCCCACGGGACGGGGCGGAGTTCGATCGTTCAGTGGGGTCGTCGACGGGCCGTCTTGCGTTGCGGGCGATATCCGTTGCCGGGCCCGCGCCCCGGTGTAGCAGGCTGGGCGGGCGTGGCCCCGGGCCTGGCGATCGTGTGGACATACTGGCCTTCCGCCAGTTCGGTTCGTGCGTTTGCCATGCGCGCTTGCAAGGCCGCTTTGGGCGGCTGGCCCGGTATCAAGGCATCGCAGCCCGATATGCATCGATCCCGCAGTCACAACATCAATATGCGGCCGCCTCCTTCCTCCAGAATGGTCGATTAATCTCCGATACTGCTCCACTGACGGTAACTTGTATAAAGCCAGGGGCGAGACGAGATGTGACGTTGGTGGACGCTGCGATGACAAACGGTCAGGGCGGTCTTCCTTCCGGGACTGAGTTACTTGGTCGCTATTTTTTCCTCAAAGGGAAGAAACCATCGAATAATGGTCGCCCATCCACCGTAGTTATTCCAAAATGTCGCAAGAGTGTAGCGTCATTGATGTCATTCGACGAATACGTTTCCAGATTATCTTGATCTTGCCCGGGCCGGGCGAGGGTCACGACGAGGCTGAACACCTCTTGCTCGACGTACTTCATCGCCACTTCGCGGATGCTGAGACCTTGCAGAATCCGCCAGACCATGAACAGCATGTCCATGCTCCCGCTCGCTGCCAGCGCCTGGAGGAAGGCCCGGATTTTATGCGGGTTGCGCACTGCCTCTGCGCGAAGTTGTTCTGGCGCAAAGGACACATCGTGAGCAAATCTTTTTCTGAACTCGGCTGTCAGGTGAGTGAGCTGTTCAATCAGGAATGGGATGGCGCGATCACGCGGCTCATACATGTCGATCATCCACCCGAGGTCATTCTCACGGATGAGTGCTTCCAGAATGGCGGGGGATTCAGGAGTCATGCTGCCCTCGCGTATGTATTCTGAATATCCGTCCACAGCAGGCCACGGATGGCTTCAAGGATCGACCGCATTTCTGCCGTGTGGGGATTGTCCAGCACTACGGTGATGTCTTCCTCACGCACGATGATGTAGAGCATCGAGTTTTCCGGAGATTCCGGACTGTCAGCGTCCCAGGCAGCTTCGTCTTTGGCGCTGGGATATGCAAGCAACTCGGTCAACTCCGCGAGAGGAATGTCACTGAGTCGCGCATACTTCTCCCCCGTGATGGCATTCTCGAACCGTACGCGAGGCCAATCGCGCTGAATGATCCGAGCACAGGCTTCGAGAGTGGCGGCGTCACCAACCGCCGGGAACACTATGTCATTTCCGCCAAGCATT
This sequence comes from uncultured Planctomycetaceae bacterium, assembly GCA_963797295.1. GTDB lineage: Bacteria > Planctomycetota > Planctomycetia > Isosphaerales > Isosphaeraceae > Aquisphaera. Next base: position 55,215 of record CAWCPP010000037.1, on the reverse strand, counting down.
CGTTTTCTCCGCGATTTTTTCCGTTTGCCCGTGCGGCCCCTGCCGATCTTCGATGACGGGGTAATCCTCTGTGCTGTAATGGACGTGATCTCCCCTGCCGCCCCGGAGGCGCGGCAGGTCTTCGCCTCCTGAAAAATTGAAGACGAACTCTGTCTTCTCCGCACAGCCACGAAGATACAGGCGCTTGCTGAGGTTCTTCGTCCCCGGTGGAAGCGTCGAAAAGTAGGCAGCTTTTGGATGGTCGCAAGGCGGCTGTGACGCTTTGAAGAGCCACACCGTCTGCGAACTGATGGCTTTATATCCTTTGGAATTTGTATAATGAAACAACCTGTTCTCCAGCTCAACAGCCGGCCCCGCGTTGGCCTAGAGAACGATGACACCGGCCTGCGATGGTCTCGCCCAGAGTAGCCACCTTCAATCCTTCTACTATTTTATCGCCTTACCGATCACCGCGTAAGTGGCGCCAAGTAGCATATTCGGCGGAAATCAGAGGCCACGGGCCTTTCGCTCGTCGGTCACAGCAGCCGGCGCCGTCGCTGAGGCCATGTAATGGCGGGTCCCTGATCGCTCGGACCAGCCGGAGGCTTCCGCAAGCCGATCGAACACCGGCTATGGTCGCCGAGCTGAACCACCGCTTTGCCGCTTGCGTTTGTTGTCCTGACGACGTGCCGTCTTCCGGCCCGGTCGATAGCCCGGATTCGGCAGCCCGCGCTCGCCGACCGGCTCGCCCTTCGCCGGATTGGCGACGGTATGGTAATGGTCGCCCTCGACTGTCCCATTCGCCTGTCGCCTCCTCGCCTCGATCGCCTGACGCGGCGGCTGAGCAGGGATCAGGCAGTCGCAGCCATTTCCGATCAGGTCTCCCCGCCCCGCCTTCAGCAGTGCCTCCCGCACCATGAAGTAGTTTTCGGGCTTGAAGAACTGCATCAAAGCCCGCTGCATCTTCCTGTCCCGCAGGCCTTTTGCGACGTAAACCTCTTCCCCCGTGAAAGGATCGAGGCCTGTATGGTAAATTGCCGTCGCGATATCAAACGGCGCGGGGATGAAGTCCTGAACCTGGTCGGGCTTGTACCCGTTCCGCTTCAGAAAAAGAGCCAGATCAATCATCGCATCCAGATCACTGCCAGGATGCGAGGCAATGTAATAGGGGACCAGAAACTGCTTCTTCCCGGCTTTCTGGCTGGCTTTCTGGAAGGCTTCGGCAAACCCCTCGTAATCCTTGGCGTCGGGCTTCTTCATCACCCGCAGGACGTTCGAATCCGTGTGCTCGGGCGCGACCTTGAGGTGGCCGCCGACATGGTGCCTGGCAAGTTCCTCCATGTACTGGGGCGATTGCTGGGCCAGGTCCATGCGGATGCCGGAGGCCACGAAGACCTTATCGATCCCGGCGACTTCCCGGCTTTGCTTCATCAATTGCACGAGCGGCCCGTGGTCGGTCCCCAGCAGCTTGCAGATCGTGGGATGGACGCACGACAGCCGCTTGCATTTCGCCTCGACCTCGGGACGCGTGCACCGCATCTCGTACATGTTGGCGGTCGGTCCGCCCAGGTCCGAAACAACGCCCGAGAAGCTCGGATCAGCCCCCATCGACCGCAGCTCGTTGAGGACCGACTCTTGCGATCGCGACTGGATGATCCGTCCCTGGTGAGCCGTGATCGAGCAGAAGGTGCAACCGCCGAAACAACCGCGCATGATCGTCACCGAGTCCTTGACGACCTCGTAAGCCGGAATTCTTTGCCCCCGGTACATCGGGTGCGGCCTGCGCGTGTAGGGCAGACCGTAGACCCGATCCATGTCTTCCTGGCTGATCGGCAGGGCTGGCGGATTGCAAACGATCGCCTGGCGATCGTGGAACTGCACGAGAGTTTTCGCGTTGAGCGGGTTCGTCTCCTGGTGGATGATCTTGGTCGCCTGGGCGAACTTTCGCTTGTCGGCCTTGACCTCCTCGAACGACGGCAACACGAGTCCCTCGGCCGGTGGCGTCTCGCTCGCCCCCAAGGCGAAGGCAACTCCGCGCATCGTGCGGAGATCTTTCACAGTCTGGCCGGCTGCGAGCCGCCGGGCGATCTCGACGATCTGGTGCTCGCCCATGCCGAAAACCACGAGGTCGGCCTTGGCGTCGAGCACGATCGACCGTCGGACGGTATCGCTCCAGTAATCGTAATGAGCCAGCCGCCGTAGCGAGGCCTCGACGCCACCGGCGATTATCGGCACGCCCGAAAAGGCCTCGCGAGTGCGCTGGCAGTAGGGGAGCGTCGCCCGATCGGGCCGCAGGCCAATCTGCCCGCCCGGACTGTACGCGTCGTCGTTGCGTACCTTCTTGTTGGCCGTGTAATGGTTGATCATGCTGTCCATATTGCCGGCGCTGATGCCGAAGAACAGCCGTGGCCGGCCGAACTGCCGCCAGGCCTCGGCGCTGCGCCAGTCGGGCTGGCTCAGGATCGCGACCCGGAACCCGGCCGCTTCGAGCACCCGCCCCAGGATTCCCATCGCAAACGCCGGATGATCAACGTAAGCGTCTCCCGTCACGAAGACGACATCGACCTCGTTCCAGCCCCGCGCCTCCATCTCGGCACGCGTAGCCGGCAGATGCGGCAACGTCAGCGGGACAATCGGCAGCACGGGAAGCTGTGTCGGCGCGGCGTTGACGTCGGTCCGCCTTGAAGCGCAGGGGGGTGGAGCAGCCGAGTCGGGTGCCATAGAGTCCAATCAATCACGCTGAAAAGGCAAGTCCGGGCAAAGCTTACGGCAAGGGTATTATGGCCCCGGAGTCAACAGAGGTACAAGGGCGGCAAGTCGATACCTGATGTCCTTCTTGCCCGGTACCATGGTTGGAGGAGCTTGGGTAGGCTCTTTTGACATGCTCAACTCGCCGATATCGGCGGCGAGCGGGATGATCGGCAGGGTATCAGTCGGCTGAGACCCAATACCATGGCAAGCGAAAGCCGAACTGGAAGCACTGACCGCTTGAACGTAGAGATCCTCTTTCTCGGGCATGGCGAGGAAGATTATCTCTGATTCGAGGACGAGCAGGGCAGTGAGGGTAGGAGCGTCGCGGGAGATCCTGGCCCAGCAGGAGAAACTCCATACGAACGGATCGGCCGAATAAGCGAAGGCCGAGATTGCGAAGAGGGGTGTCGACGATGCTTCTGACCGGTGAACGACGTGACGAATTCCTGCCCCTGGCGGCGACCGGAATGCCGGAAGGCGCGATCCGAAAGCTGGAGGCGTTGGGGATCACGACGCTGGAGGAACTCCGCGATATTTGGACATACGGCAATCGCCAGCTCTTGACCGACTATCTGGGCGAGTCGCCGGTGCGGTTTGTGACATTTCGGCCGGCGCCAACACTGACCAGAGGCGAGGCGGCGACAGGACCCGGGAAAAGCATCAACCTGGCGGCGGCTGGGAAGGTTCCGCCGCTTATCCGACACACCAGGGGGCTGGCTCTCTCGGCGTCGCAATTCAAGAAGAAGGCCGAGGCACCGCCAGGGATTGCTCTAGGGGGGCGGCGTGGAAATCGGTCGCCTGCTGGGCTGATAACGCTGATCGACAAGTTTCCGGCTGTCCGCGACCAGGGCCAGCGCGGGACCTGCGTGGCGTTTGCCTCGGTCTCCTACCTGGAGTTCCATCTTTCGGGGGGGTCGGCGAAAACCCGACGGCGGTCGGAGCAGTTTTTCTACTGGGCCTGCAAGGAAATTGACGGCACGCCGACCCAGGAGGGGACGACACTCGCCGCGGCCCGCAACGTGATGAAAACGTATGGGGTCTGCCTGCACAAGACCTGGAAATACGCGCCGCTGCCGATCGGCCCAAGAGAAGGGCAGGGACCGCCGACCGACAGGGCCGTCGCTGAGGCGGGGCAGTCCCGGTGGTTGGACGCGGCTGAGCAGACGCCCGCAGGCGACGTGGACGCGATCCGGGCCCATCTCGACAGGGGCCTGCCGGTCGTTCTCGGCGTCCTGACATTCTCGAACTGGGATTTCCCCGTGGTGGCCGACACGGGCGAGATCGGCCTGCCGTTGCCGCTTTCGCAACCGGACGGGGGCCACGCGATTTGCGTGGTCGGTTACGAGCCGAAAGCCGATGCGCCTGGAGGCGGCGTCTTCCTGTTCCGCAACTCGTGGAGCAAGTCGTGGGCAACCCGCAGCCGATACCGGCCCGGCTACGGTACGCTGTTCTTCGAATACGTACGGCAGTACGCCTTGGAGGCCTACTGGTGAGGAGACTTGTGACGCGGCGGAATGACGATCAGTCCGCGGGGATGACGCACCGGCTTGAGGCAGCGGTCGCGGTAATCTGTAGGGAGGTAGCCCTCGACGAGCTGGATCAGTCGGTCCACTTCCGCGGGGACGACGTCGAGCGCCTGCGCCATGCCGGCCGGGTTGTCGAGGGCATGAGCGAAGAACGACTCGGCGCTGTCGATCCCAAACTGAGTCTCGAGTTTGAGCCGCATCGGCTTGGGGAACGGCCGGATTTCTTCGAGGAGTTTCACCTCAGCCTCCACGCGTTCGAACAACAGACGCTTTCGTCACGCCGGCGTCTATCTACTTCAATATTATCACTTCCCTTCCCCGGATTGACCATTCGAGTTCGTAGATTAATCTCACAGCGTGCTCCCCATTCCGGTAGTTCGCTCGACTGAGCCTTTTTATACCACGAAGGTCGGCCCGCTCACCTGCCGCCACCTGGCCGCCAGGCTGCGCCGATCTTTTCACGGAGGTACTCCTCGCGTTTGGAGGGAGGCGTCAGCAAGGTTTCAATCATCCGCGGTAGCCCGCTTTGTCTCGAGTCGGCGGCCTTCATTGGCTCTGTCGAATTCAGCTCGGCGTCGACCAGGCCTTCAGCATGTTTCAGGTCCACGAGCGCCCAGGCCGTCAGCCAGTTTTCACCGGCGATCCTGGAGAGCTCGACAGGGCTCAGGCCGCTACGGGCTTCGATCTGGCCCAGGATGGTCTCCGCGGCAGCGGGATCGAGCAAGGCCACCAAGGGGGCGGCGATGGTGGCCGACAGGATCTCCATGGCCGGGTTATTGAAGCTATTCCGGCCGTCGGGACGAGCCGCCATCACCCACATCAGGGCACCGTGCATGTCGGGGTATCCAATCCTCCGCGCGTTGAGTGCGATGCCGGCCGAGGATGCCAGTGCGCCGCCGTAATAGCTGTAACTGGCGAACTCCTGGGGTTTGTCGATCGGCAAGGCCAAGGCGCGGTCGATCAGTGCCCAGGCTCTCGATTTGTCCCTCGGAGCAATGGCAACCGCCAGCCAGCCGAATGCCTCGGCCTGATGCTTCTGGGCTCCAGGACCGTCCGTCATCCCTTCGACGATTCGGGTCGCCTGTTCGGACCGGTCGGCAGCGATCGCGTAGGCGATCTCGGTCTTCAATGTCTGCGGCAAGCTGGTGTTGGGGTCGGTGGATTCGGCGAGAGCCAGCGCTCGCTCCGAATTGCTGGCGGCGATCGCCTCGACGATGAATCCGGTGTAGCGGTCCTTATGGCTCCGCTCCTTCATGGGCTCGAGCAGGGCGAGGGCTCGATTCAGATCGATGGGCGCCAGGGCCTTGGCGACGATTCCTCGGGTGTAGCCGGGCATATCGGTGGTGCCCATCCTCGTGGCGGCCTCGGCAGCCTCGTCGATGAGCTTACGGCCTGCATCGGGTTTGCCGGCGCTAGACAGCACTGCGCCGGCCTGGGCCAGATACTGCGTGCGACCTGGCTCAGCGAGTTTTCTGCGCCTCCGTCGCTGCTTGCTCCGCAAAGAGCGCGGCCTTCCCTGGATCGGTCTTCAGGAACCGCTCGGCGAGCTCCTGCAAGACAATCTGGCTGGTGTTTCCGCCCTCCTCGACGAGCATTCTGAGTGCGGCCGGAGGGTCCGTCTCGGCCAGCGACTGCGCGGTTTCAAGACGCACGTCTCCGTCAAATCGATTGCCGTGATCGGCCGACCATCTCAACGCGAGTTCCGGATCGACCATGGCCATCAGACGGACGTAGGTCCAGACTTCACCATTCGCCCCGTTCTGGCCGTTCTTCTCCCAGAACCGGACCAGGGTACGCCTGGCGAATGCTTTTTGATTCTCGTAGGGATCGCCAGTCCTGGGTTTCCATGCATCGGGCGGCTCTTCGCGCCGGAGCAACCGTACGGACAGGTCATCGGTGTCACCTTCCACAGCCACTCCCGTGAAGCGAAAACCATCCTTGCGGACGAACACGAATTTCCGCCGGGCGATCCGGAGCGCGTCGGCGAGGCGAGCAAAGTGATAGCCGTCTCTTCGTGCGTAGGCATACCTGGCGCCGGAATACAGACCATCCAGCCGGAAGCTGCCATCGGAGGCTGTTCGTGCTGCCACAGGGTTCGGGCTGTCACCCTGGTTGAACACGCTGGCATCGGCAATGGGCTTGCCGTCCGATCCGACGACTCGTCCGGCGATGTGCGCCGAGGCTTCGATGAGCGAGATCGTTCCGAAATCGTGAATCTGCCCGGCGGTTCCGGTCGTTTCGGGGGTCTCGGCCTTCGCAAACACCTTGGAGTCGAACGAAACCTTGTAGCGGTCGCCCGGCCAGAGGGCAAGCGAGACGAATCGGCCGTCCTGGTCGGTCTTGAGCAAGTCGAGCGCACTCCCGTAGCCCGTGCCTTTCATCATCTTCTCGCTCACGAGCTGCCGTGACCACGTAGAGTGTGGCGGCCACATTCGCGATCGGCTTGCCGCGCTGGTCCACAACCCGCCCCTTGACGCGGAAGGCGAATTTCGGGTCGAGGGTGACGGTCAGCTTCCCTTTTTCCTTCTGTTCCTTGGTCCGGATCAACATCGCCCCGTCGGTCGTGGCGTCGCGCGTGCGTGCCCGAACTGGGACACGATCGTCGGGGTCGAGTTGCTCGAGGCGGAACGAACCGTCCGGTTGAGAGAGCACCGGCGGCTTTGCGCCGAATAATCCTTGCACCTCCGGAACGACCAGGTGAATCTCGGCTCCGGAGACACTCTTGCCCGCGGCATCCACAACGACGCCGTCAATGACCACGGCCCGAGCGAGCTTGAGGTCTGGCCATCTCCGATCAGTATTGACGTCGAACCGGGGACACGAATCACGAGCCAGGCCCATATAGGTCCGCGGCGGGTTATCCGGTTGAATGATGACCGTGCCCGGTTCGATCGCCAGCTTGTAGCTGCCCGAAGCGTCCGTCGTCGCCTGGTTGCCGTACGTCAGGCTGTTCTGGCGAAGGAACCGGAACGCCCGCAGGCTGACCCCGGCGATTCCCTGTCCGGTCGTCTCGTCGATAACCCGGCCCGTGATGATCGGAATGCGTTCCAGAGGTATGTCCAGGGCCGAGATTGTGGTGCCAGGTGCGATCTCTTGCGGTTGGACCGGCTTCGCGGAGTAGGGTACATCGGGGCCGAACTCCGGCGTCAACACGTAGCGGCCGGGCGGCAGCGCATCGATCAGGAAGGTACCGTCGGCATTGGCTGCGACGGTTCTTGAGACATCAACCTCGAACAGGCCTGTGTCGGTCGCACCTGCGCTCGCGGCGAAGTCCGATTTTGACCGAGCCCGTCAGCGTATCGGTGCCTGGGGGCCTGAGACGACCTTTGATGGAGCCCAGTCGCCGGTCGAGGGTGATCGTCACGGGCTTGGCCGAAATCCAAGACACCTTGGGCGAGCCGAACGCGGGACCGGCGACGACGGCCTGGACCCTGGCGCCCTTGGGAATCCCGTGGAGCACGAACCGGCCATCCTTGCCCGATCTCACTCGAGTAAAGCTTTGCTGTCGCCGCGGGCAGGCGGATCGCGTCATACTGGCCGGTTTTGCCGGGGAATCGATCGAGAGAGTCAACCGTGACGTCGGTGTTGCTGATCGGTTTCCCGTCCTGATCGACGAGCTGGCCGGAGACGTCGCCCACCTCGCTCAGCGTGATGGTCACGTCGGCGGAATCCGGTTGCTGGCGCCAGACCGTCGCCACCCAGCCGCAGCGGCCGTCCCGGGCTCGGGCAAAGAGACCGACGTAGCTCAGTTCCTGCGTGCCGAGCCTCCAGGCGCCGGGAAGCCGGAACCGCCCGGCGCTGTCGGTCGCGGCCTGCGCGGACGACTCGGGTTGATCCCAGCTCCGGCCGATCGCCGACACCACGACACCAGGCACACCCTTGCCTTCCTGGTCGATCACACTGCCCGCCGGATCGCTGGCTCGTGCCTGGGCCGTCCAGGCCAGCGCGACGAAAAGCAAACCCATCGCGCCCCATCGCGGGAGTCCATCGTTATGTCTGGGCTTTGATGAGTTCACGACCGGACTCCATGACTTGATGGCTTCATGAACTGTGAAGATGTGCAGCAAGAGAATGCCACATGGCGACGGAATTGAGCCTAGCGGGCCGTTTGGAGCTCGACAAGAACAATCGTCGAAAGCACGTCAGTGGTTTCTGGCAAACCAGCGCCTCGCCAGGCCAGGCATCGCGGTGAGCGTCGCCATCTGGACACAGAGCCGCGGATCGGTGGCAAGCGTTCGGACGACTTTCACGGACGATAACTCCCAGGCGCGGGCCAGGCAGATCCTGGCGAGGTCGGGCTGGTCGTTGTGAAGTGCTTCGTGCGATCGGTTCAGGAACGCGCGGCCGAGACGCTGGTTCGCCTTGCGGCGGTCTCGCTCCGAGTCCGTTTTTCCGGGATCCTTCTGACGGAAGATGAAATCGAGAAGGCGGGCGGTCTCGTCCAGATCGTCCGTCCCGGTCTTGAAGCGGTGGGTCTCGCTGGCCGCGTGCCAGCGGACAAGGACGGTCGGGTCATGAACCTTCCATGAAACCGCGTACTGGGCGGCTAGCCGATACCAGAACTCCCAGTCGACGACGTAGCGATAGGTTGGGTCGAACCCGCCAAGCTCAGCGTGCGCAGTACGGTTTGTCACGACCGCCGAACAGCGGAGCCGATTTTCCCAGATCAGAAACCCGGCAAAATCCCCGGGCGGAAAGTCCAGGTACTCGAGAGAGTGAGGCATCACGCCGGTTACGATGTTGCCTCCGGGGTCGATCACCGAGCTGGGAACCGGGCGGGAATGCTCATCGATCACCTTGACTGGACCGGCAAGGAATCCAAACGGAGTTGCTGCCTTTTCCAAAAGCTGGATTTGCTTGATGGCCGACGCCAGGTGTCCGGGTAGCATCACGTCGTCTTGATGGAAAATGCTCACCCAGGGTGTCCAGGCCAAGGCCATGCACTGGTTCCAGTTGCCAGCTAGTCCCAGGCGGCGCTCATTGACGACGATTCGCACGCGCTCGCTCGCCAGGGCGCGAACCAGATTCACGGTTTCGTCGTCCGAACGATCATCGACGACAATCAGATCGAACGGGTCGCATTGCTGGTTCAGGATGCTGTGCAGCGTTTCGGCCAGGTGACGCGCACCGTTACAGGTCGGAATGGCGACAGTGAGCACAGAATGGGTGCTTGCCAAGGGTGGATCGGCCTCGGTTCAAGCAGGAATCTGGCCGGCGAGTTGCCGGAGTGTTTCCCAGGTATAGAGCCCCGACGCGTGGCCGTCGCTCCAGGCCGGCTGAACGGCGTAGGTGCCGATCGGTTCCATGCCCTCCAGCTTGAGGTCGGCCGGAAGCGATTCGGGCCGGAGAGTCCGCTCGCCAGTCCACTCGTCGCGGCAGCTTGCGCACGGGCATTCAAAGCGCAGGAACAAGTAGGGGAACCGATTCACTTGCCCATCGGGCCAGGTGACTTCCAGGATCTGTTCGGTTTGCAAGGCTCGGATGTTGGTGGGAGGATCAATCATTCCTGGGCCTCGGCCGCCGGGGAGCTATGGAGCCATGATGGAGAATGCCCTCATGAACCTCGAGAGTAACAAAGACGCAGGCGACGATGAAAGACCATCGGGCGAATCACGCCGGTTCTACGTGCAAGCCCGCAGCGTCAACGCCGTGCGCCGGGCGTTGTATCGTGCGCCGGGCGGAGCGCGGGTCATCGGCCGGTTCGATCGTGCCACGATCGAATGCCAGCACACGATGGACGGCCACAGTTACCGCCGCCACTGGCCAGTGATCGCCAGCCGGCTCGAGAAGGCGGGGTTGGTCGTCGTGACGCGTCAGGAACTCGGAACCGGAGAAAACCCGGTCGAGCAAGACCCACCTCGAGACGACACTCGTCCCACGATCCGGGACGCTGGACAGTGAAACGAAGGCAGAATGGGCCACCCACTTTCCGCTGGCAGAATGGGCCACCCACTTTCCGCTGGTACCCTGCTGCCAGAAAGGGGCCGGTTGATTCCTGCTCTTGCGTACGGCGGCAGAGCATTCCGGGTGCCGGGCACTGGCTATTGATTCACAGATGTGGCATACAACTTCCTCGTAAACTTTCCGGAGTGGTCATTGCCATGGTCAAGGGTGGGCAAAGAGCCCCCTGGCAACCGCCGCTCAGGGATGGTGGTCGCCGGCCACGGACTTGCCGTGTATGCTAGCACGGCTGTGCCCCGAAAAGTTGGCGTGTTCCGGCTCGATCATTTTCGAGAGTTTCATCATGAAACGAACATTTGTCGCCTTGAACCTGGCACTGGTTCTGGCCGTGTCGTCAGGCCAGGCGTGTGCCCAGTACGGTCTCGGCTACCCCCGCGGCTACGGAGGTTGGGGCTGGGGCGGCTGGGGTGGGACCGCGCAAGGGAGCATTGCCCGGGGCATGGGCTTCTTCAATATGGGCCGCGGCATGTACAACCTCGATACGGCCCAGGCTCGAGCGATCAACGTGAACACGGGAATGCGCTGGAATCAGTATGTTTTCCAGTCCCAGATGGCTGCAACCCAGCGCTACTGGCGACGCGTCCAGGCCAGACAAGCCCGGACCAACGAGGACCTGAACGAGATCCAGGATCGCCTCAGGAATCACCCCGAGACTCGAGACATCACCGATGGCGATGCGCTGAATATCCTGCTCACCACGCTGCTGAACCCGGCGATCGTCGATCGTTCACTTCAATACATCAAGACCCCGATTCGACCCGAGGTCATCCAGGACATCCCGTTTGAAGTCGCGACCGAGGGGATGACCGTTTGTCTCGATGCGATGACGCTGGACGGGCAGTGGCCCCTGGCCCTCTCCGAAGCGACCTTCCGGCCGGAACGCGAGGCGGTGCGTAAGGCGATTTCGAAAGCTCTCAAGGAAGACGAGGAAGGGACGCTGGAGCCCGAGACAATCGAGGGCGTCCAGAAGGCCATTGATCAGCTCCGGCTCAAATTCGAGAAACTGGTTCCCCAGGACAGGCCGGAGTACATCCCTGCCCGCAACTCGCTCAAGGCGATGGCCGGCATCACCAAGATGCTGTATAGCCCCAAGATCGAGAAGGTCCTCGCCGAGCTCGAGGATTACCAGGGAACGACGCTGGGCGACCTGCTGGGATTCATGCAGGCCTTCAACCTCAGGTTCAGTCCGGCCAATTCCTACCGCCAACGGATGATCTACCTGAAGCTCTATCCCATGCTCTCGGAGCAAGCCAACGGTAGTCTGGGGGCACTCGCCAACCGGGAAGCTCAGGGAGCCGGGGGCCAAGTTGCGGGCGCGGTCGAGCACCTGGGAGACAAGGCAGTCGCCTCCGCGAAAAGTCTGGAAGGCAAGGCGGTCGAGGGCATGAGATCGACCGCAACCGACCTTTTCAAAGACATGGGCTGGGAACATCTGGGCGGTACGGCAGCCGGTCCGCGTGCTCAGCCCTGACGACCATGGGCTAAATAACTCGACAGGTCGGACCCGTAACACGAGCTACGGATCGCGGCTCTACGCAACTGCGCGGATGCCGAGATGAGTCCGACTCCTGATCGCCTTGAACGGCGGCGAAGTCGCCACCGTCCAGGGGAATGCACGGGCGCTGAACGGGCGAGGCCAAATCATTCAGTCGTGAATCCGTGCTCTCAAGATTGCGCGATCGCCGTCCCGGGTATTGGCAATCCAAACTTTTTCTCCCCACGCCGGCGCGAAACACCGCTGGTCGGCGACTAACTCATTAGTGGACGGGCCAGGTCGTGCAAAGCGGCCCTTCCTCGGCGAGCCGTTTGAGACCGAAGACCCGGCAGCAGAGGCGGTTCCGCGAATCATCGAGCGCCGGTTCAGTAGTCCCCGGTCCATTCATGGGGGTCGTGTGCCAGCAAGCAATCTTTGCATGTTTTCGTGCCGGAGCCGGGGAATCGTGGGGGGTGAGCGATCGATGGTTCCGTCGTACCGTCAGAGCACGCGATTGACGAACCCTCTGGCTTGAAGCCCGACCGATCACGGCTGAACTCGCGCCGAACCCGCGGCTACGCAGTGTTCCTCATTGATCATTCACAATTCTGAACACGAGGGGGCTCAGCTCCATGCGATCGATTTGTCGGAGAATCGAGGATCCGGAAATCGTGTATCCGGACTGGATGGTCGCGCGGCACGGTCGACGCTGCATGGTTCGGTTGTCCATCGCGGGTCGAGAGCTGATCGTGCTGGCGGCCTTACTGGTAGTTGGCGGGACGATTATGGGGATCCTCCAGGATGACCTGTCATTCTGGCCCTCCGACCATACGAGCCTTCCAGGGCATGATGGCATCGTCGGGTCAGTGTGCTACAGCACCGACGGCCGGACACTGGTCTCGGGCGGGTGGGACAGGCAGGTGAAGTTCTGGAACGTCGACGAGGAACATCCAGCCTGGGGAACCGAGATTCAAACCCTGCCGCACGCCTGGGAAGTCTTTTCGGTGGCAATGACCCAGGATGGCAGGTACCTGGCCGCCGGAGGTGCGGGAGGCTTCACGATCTGGGCACGGAAGTCGGGTTCCGAGTGGCAAAGCGTCAAGGAACTGTCGGGCCCCGGCTATCGCTCGCTGGCCATCTCGCCCGATGGCCAGACACTTGCCATGACCTGCTGCAACCGGACGATCCGACTCTGGGACCTGGCGACCATGGCGGAGTTGAGGGGACTGGGAGGATTCAAGCACGATTTGCGACAGGTCGATTTCTCGTCGGATGGGGCAACGCTCGCTGTATTGACGTTCGGCGGCGACCTCCAAGTTTGGGATTTGACCACCAAGACTCTGCGGCCGCTCAAGGTTGGAATTCCGGGAGCGGTCCAGTCGTTCACATTTCTTCCCGGCACTTCAAGTCTGGCCATCGCCCACTCAGGAAGAGAGCGGAAAGAGTTGTCGATCTGGGACCTCGACAGTACCACGCCACGGGCGAGGATCTCTGACAATCAGGCGGGAAACAACGCGCTTGCGGTCTCGCCCGACGGCAGGGTCCTCGCCGCGGCAGATCAGGACCATACGATCCGGCTCTGGGACCTGGCCACCTGTCAGTTCAAAGGAGAGTTCCATGACGGCGTGGGTTGGGTTCGGAAAGTCGCCTTTTCGCCCAATGGTCGCCGGATTGCCTTTACGGGACAGAGTGGCATCGTGCAATGCCGCGACCTCTACCCGGATGATGATCGGCCGAAGGCTAGACACACCTGAGCATGCCATTCCCATCGTGAAAGCCGCTATAGATCTACATGGAAAGCTCCATTGCTTGGGCCTGATCGTCTGGGGCGTCTCCTGTGGCTCCGCCGGTAGCCACCCGGATCCCAAGAAGTCTGGAGCGGTGGAGTTCATCGAGAGGTCACGATTTTTTCGACAAGAATTCGCGGCTGACAACGAAAGAAGTCGTGGTGAAAGCTGTGTGGCGTGTGTCCATTCCTGATGCGCGTGCTTCGCAACCGAGCACCTGGAACGAGAGCAGCGCGATGGAGTCTTGATTCGTGACTCAAGTTCTCATCATGATTATGAGCGAAGCTGACGAGTTGTCTGAAAGCCGCGACCGGAGCCGGGACAATGGATCTGGGTTCGATCTCGCGTTGCTTCTTGTTCTGGCCAAGGCCGGTGACGGAGTGGCGCTCGGGCGACTGCTGGAGCGGTACCGCAATTACCTGGGTTTATTGGTCCGGCTTCAGATCGGCCGCCAGTTGCGCAGCAAGGTGGACGTCGAGGACCTGCTTCAAGAAATCTCGCTGGAGATTCATCGCAAGATCCACCTGTTCCGGGGCGGCTCCGAGCGGGAATTCTTGACCTGGACCCGGCGCCTGATCGGGTCGACTCTGGCCAATCAGGTGCGCCGGTACCTGGGAACGAAGAGTCGCGACGCGCGTCTCGAACTGCGCACTGGCTGAGGATCTAGATCGTTCATCACACGCTCTGAATGACGGACTCATCGCTTCGCAGAGTTCGCCCAGCCAGCAAGCGGTCCGCCGCGAGCAGGCAGTGCTGCTGGCCGATGCCCTGAACGACCTTCCGGAAGATTATCGCGAGGTGATCATTCTTCGGCAGCTTGAAGGATTGAGCTTCCCCGACGTGGCCCGCAGGATGGGACGCACCGAGGACAGTGTCAAGAATGTCTGGCTGCGGGCCCTGGGCCGGTTACGGCTCTCGCTGGACCACTTGAGATAGACGTGGAAGTAACCCTGACGTGTGACCCGCGTCCGCCGGGAACAGGAGGGGGATACAACGGTGAACAACGCAGAGACAGTGGATCTTGCCGTCCGAGGAGATTTGCTCGAGCCGGCGCCCCTTGATGGGAAATCGTTGCCGTCCCGGGCGCTCTCCCCGGCAGGTTGCAGCCCGGATGACGGCCGCGTGATCGCCGCCCTGGAAGCATATCTCGAGGGCCAGCGTGCCGGACGCCCCTGGTCTCGGGACGAGTTCCTGGCCCGGTATGCCGATATCGCCGATGTCCTGGGCCAGTGCCTCATGGCAGTCGAATTCATCCATACCGCGGCCGCGCAACTCGACGGGTCTCACGTGTTCTCGACCGGCGAGCCGACCAGTTCACTCCGCCACCCCGCGCAACTGGGCGACTATCGTATCCTTCGCGAGATAGGCCGAGGGGGAATGGGCGTGGTTTACGAGGCCGAGCAGGTCTCGCTCGGCCGCCGTGTTGCCCTGAAGGTGCTTCCTTTCGCCGCGGCCATCGATCCCAAGCAACGTCAGCGGTTCCAGATCGAAGCCCATGCCGCGGCGCAATTGCACCACCCTCATATCGTCTCCATCTTCAACGTCGGTTGCGAGCAGGGCATCCACTACTACGCGATGCAGTTTATCGACGGTCGCAGCCTCGCCGCCTTGCTCCACGAGCTTCGTCACGGTAACGAGGACCCCGCACGCGAGAAGCCAGCGTTTGCCGTGGCGGACCTGGGCCCTGTCCTGGCCGGGCCGGAGCGCCACGCACCCGCTGATACCGAAACCACGTCGATTCAGAGCCCGGGGGATACTCCTCCTCTCGACAGCCCGGTCATGACGCCCACGCCGATCAGGTCCACTCCTCAGGGTGGGACCTTTTGTCGCCACGTCGCCCGGCTGGGTGTTGAGGCGGCCGATGCACTCGACCATGCCCACGGCCTGGGAATCCTCCACCGAGACATCAAGCCGGCCAATCTGATGATCGACCCCCACGGCGCGCTCTGGATCACGGATTTCGGACTGGCACGGGTGCCCAGCGATCTGAGTCTGACGCGCACCGGCGACATCATCGGAACCCTTCGCTACATGAGCCCCGAGCAGGCCCTGGCCCGCCGTGGGGTCGTCGACCAGCGAACGGATATTTATTCGCTGGGCGTGACTCTCTATGAGCTGCTGACGCTCCAGCCCGCTTTTGACGGCCGCGACCACCAGGAGCTGCTGCGCCAGATCGCGCTCGATGAACCCATTCCGCCGCGGAAGCTCAACCCGGCGGTTCCCCGCGACCTGGAAACGATCGTCTTGAAGGCCATGGCCAAGGACCCGTCAAGCCGCTATGCGACCGCTCAGGAGTTGTCTGCCGACTTACGGCGATTCATGGACGACCAGCCGGTGCTGGCGCGTCGTCCCGGGGTGCTGGAACGCACCTTTCGACGAGCCCGTCGCCACAAAGAGCTGGTCGCCTCGGCCACCGCGATTTGCCTGCTGGCCCTGACCATCAGCACAGCCGCGATCTGGACTCAGGCTCGGAAAACCGCGATCCAGGCCCACGAGACGGAGCTTGCAAACCAGAGACGCGTGGCTTTCGTCATCGAAAGTTATCCCGCGCTCCACCAGATGGGAACGCACGCGATCGAAGAGGCGAGCGCCAAGATCTTCCCTAGCCAGGCCGGTTCGGCGAGCCGAGAGGAAGCTTCGCGGGCCCTCCAGCATTGGGAAAGATTCTTCAAGCAGGCCATCGAGCTGCCTCCCAACGACGTGGCGTCGCGGGCAGTGATCGCCCGTGCCTACTCGCGCCTGGGCTATACGCACTGGATGTTGAGTCTGGCCAACGCGACGGAACGTGGAGCCGAGCCCCGGCTGCTCGCAGTGGCTCTCGGCGAGTACCGCCGCTCCGTGGATTTGCTGGAGAAGTTGATCGCCGACTCGCCCGGTGATCTCAAGATCCGTCGCTACCTGGCGGAGGCACTCGGACTGAAGAATATGGGTTGTTGCCTGCGTTCGGCGTTTCGAAACGAGGAAGCCGAATCATTCTACCTTCGCGCGATCCAGATTCGCCGCGAGCTGCTCCGCGGCACCCTGAGTCGCGATGCCGGCATCTCAACACTGGCCGAGGTGCCAGACGACATCGACGACCTGCTCTACCTGGTCAACACGGTTCACCTGATGGCAGGAATGCTGGAGAGCAAGGGTCAGGTGGCGGAAGCCGAACGGCTGCGTCGGGATCTCGAGGAAGATATTGGCGCTGTCGCCGCGCGGTTGTCGGAACCGAAATTCCTGGAGCGCAGGCGGATGTGGGCGAGTCGGCTCACATCAGGCCAGCTTCCCATGTTCGACGGCAGTCAGCGGCGTGACGTGATGATCAATCACCGACTGGCTTTGATCCTTGACCCCGAGAATGCCTTCGCTCTTAACAACCTGGCCTGGTCGCTGGTATCCGTTCCCGGCGACCACTGGTTCAACCCGACAGAGGGGCTTGCACTGGCCCGCAAGTCGGTCGCGCTCGAGCCCAACGAGTGGAGCTTCTTGAACACGCTGGGCGTGGCCGCGTTTCGCGCTCGCGATTGGGACACCGCCGCCAAGGTTTTCCACCAATCGACAACATTTACTGGCGGCGGGGCTTATGACTTTTTCTTCCTGGCGATGACTTACTGGCATCAAGGTAAAGAGCAGGAATCTCGAGAGATGTATGACCGAGCCGTCGCCTGGGCGGAAAAGAACAAGCCCGACGACCCCGAGCTGCGCAAGTTCCGCACTGAGGCCGCCACCTTGCTCGGTCAACCAAATCCGAAGCCCGCCGAGCACGAGACACACTTGAGTGGTAGTCTCAGTAAATCGCCAGGTCTTCCCGTGCAGTGAGCATCGCTTGGCCAAGTTGTTAACCCGTGTGTCAACCCGCCGTTGTGCGATAGCGGTCGGTCTACTGACCCTCTGCCTGGTCGGCTGCGCGTTGTATCCCCGCTACCTCGGGCAACCATTCGATCCTGTAGCCTGGCAAGATCCGAGTCAGTTGGAGCAGGGCGTTCGTCTGGCGATGGCAGACCGATTTATTGCGCAGGATACTTTGATAGGGAAAACCCGGGCAGAGGTGATTCGCTTACTTGGGAAGCCGTCGGACGAGGGATATTTCCGATCGTGGGATCTGGTGTACTGGCTCGGCCCTGAAAGAGGCTACATGAGTATCGACTCCGAATGGCTGGTCTTGCGGATCGGATCCGATGATAAAGTTGTTGAATGCCGCATTGTCCGGGACTGACGAGCCGCGACTCTTGTGTAGCTGATCATGGAAATCCGTCGTCGTATCCGGAGCAGACCGTGTGGGACTTTCCTGTCGCAGCGATCAACGCAAATTCCATCGCATTCCTCCTGTTCTTCGCCCTCTGGTTACTGATGATGGGCACATACCTTCACTTTGCCTGGCGCGTCGCACCAGCGGCACTTCGGCGGTGGGCTGAGGCCGAGGGTTACGAGGTCATCGAACGTAAGCAGGCAGGTCCGTTCGACTGGTTCACTTTTGCCGGCGGCAGTGGACATCATGTCTACCGGGTTGTGGTCAGGGACCGTGACGGCCATGAGCATTCAGGACTGGTACGGCTCGGGACGCCCTACTGGTTCTGCACGTCGGCAAGCCGATGCCCGGTGGAAGTCCGGTGGCGAGAGGCCGTGGGCACTCTCGAGCAATTCAGGAGACTGACCGACCCGGCACGCTTTGGCTGGAAGGGAGGGTCGTCATCTCACGGCCAGGCCGTGACCCGCCGCACGGTTTTCTGTTTTGCCGTCGCGGACCTGATTCTCGCGATTCCGCTTCTGGCCCTGGTTCTTGGATCGCTGCTCATCGCCGCATGCAGCGTCGATGAAGTCTGGCCCAACTCGCTGGGCCTGAACCGCCACATCCAGAGAACGCCAGGTGCATATTCTTTGCCCGAAAGCTGGCAGAACCTGGCCATGAGCTTGGGCTACTTCATCCTCTACCTTCCTGCACTGGTGACGCTGACGGCTGGCGGGATCGGGATGCTCCTGCGCAGGCGCTGGGGTTACTCCTGCCACGTGGCCGCGTCGGTGCTCATCGTCGTCACGTGCATCGGCGCGGCCTACACCATCCCGGCCCTGGCCTTTGCATTCCGGTCCGAGTTCAAGGCATACTTTGAGGTCCCCAAGTCGACCAAGCCCCCGGCGCATTCGCTGGAAGATTTGTGACTAATTGACTGGTCCGCGCGGCGTCATTGAGACTGGGTGCAGATCCAAAAAGACGTCGGTCTTGCCAGTGTCAGTGCTGAGGGGCGAAAGGAGACATGGTGACGAGAATAGGAACTTCGGAATTCCGATTGTGGTTGGCGTTTTCACTGCTCGTTGCGGCTGATGGTCTGTGGCCCAACCCAGCTCACGGCGAGACTCGCATGACCGCTAGCTTGACTCCGGAGGCCGTGTGGGATGCGATCAACGCGGCGAAGGACGGGGACATCGTACAACTACCCGAAGGGAAGGCGGTGTGGACGAAGGGATGGAACTCCGGCCACTGGGCCAATATGAAGGCCATCACCATCCAGGGGGCCGGAATTGACAGGACGATCATTCGCACGGATACAAGCAGGGCCCCTGGAGACAAGTCGTTCGTGGTCAAGGGAGTCGAGGGAAAACCGTTCCGGATCACAGGAATCACCTTCGACGGCACAGGGTTTCCCAACGCGGGAATCTGGGCTGGCGAGGTCGTGATCAGCGGGAACTGCAAGAACTTCCGCGTTGACCACTGCAAGTTCTTGAACATGGACCAGATGATGACGATCACCGGGGACACTTATGGCTTGATCGACCATTGCTCTTTTCACGCCCTGGAGAAAAATCACCAGGCGCAGACGATCTTCTGCCAGGGGCCCGGCAAGGTCAACTTTACCAAGCCCCTCACGTTGGGCACTGCCCATGCGGTCTACTTCGAGGACAATGAGGCCCGCTTCGGCCCCGCGGTCGTGAATACGGACGGCAACAACCCGTGGATCGTGCCGTACCAAGGCGCCCGGGTCGTCATCAGACATAACAAGATCATCAATAGCCAACTGGAAATCTATCGAGTCCGCCCGGGTGCCTATGGATGCCAGAGCGCTGAGGTTTATGACAACACGTTCTCCACGGAGGGCCTGAAGGCAGGTCGGCCCCAGGGGTTTATCTTTGTTGCCGGCGGCGTGGCCATGGTGTTCAACAACACGGTCACTGGAACAACCTACAACACCCGCACGATCCAGGTCAGCCACGAAAGATCGTTCATGCCCATTGGCGAATTTGGTCTGTGTGACGGCAAGAACCCTATCGACGGGAATCAGATTCCCGCGGGCCAAGAAGGGGCAGGCTATCCGTGCTTCGGCCAACCGGGGCGGGCAACGGATGCCGATGGAGACGGCGTGTTCGAACCATCGCCCTGCTACGTCTGGAACAACACGTTCAACGGGGCGAAACTTGACATGGTTCTGCGCCCTTGGGCGGACCCGGAACAGACAAAGCGACAAGCAGCGCACGTGAAGGAAGGGCGGGATTTCTTCAACGAAGAGCCCAGGCCCGACTATTACAAGCCGTACACCTATCCGCACCCGCTACAAGTCGCGCCATGATGACGCGCGCACATCACGCGGGAGAATCAATCTGGTGTCAGGCTTTGCGAACGGGCGATCATTGGCGTGCGGCATCTCGAGGGGCATGCTCTGGCTGATCGGCCGAGGCGTGGATCTGATGCCTGGCGAGCGAGTGGCGTTCCTGCCGGGTGAACAGTTCGGTGACGAGAGCCGTCCAGCCGGTCTGGTGGCTGGCACCGAGTCCAGCACCGTGGTCGCCATGGAAATATTCGTGGAACGGGATGTGGTCGCGCCAGTTCGGGTCAGTCTGGAACAGTTCGCGCTCTCCGAATACGGGACGCCTACCTCCCCGCGCCTCGTCCCGGAGGAAGATCCGGACGAGCCGATTCGCCAGTTCGTCGGCCACCTCGCCGAGCGTTGCCGCCCGAGCCGATCCTCGGGGCAATTCGGCCCGCAACGAATCGCCAAAGTAGCGGTGGTACTCGCGGAGGGCCTTGATCATCAGCAAGTTGACCGGGAACCAGACCGGGCCCCGCCAGTTCGAGTTGCCGCCGTACATCGGAGTCGTCGACTCGGCCGGCTCGTAGTTCACAACGCGGCCGTGGCAGTTGTAGGGCTCGGCGGCCAGACCACGCGACATCGACCGCAGTCCATAATCGGAGAGAAACTGGTTCGGGTCGAGCATCCGCGGCAGGACCCGCTCCAGCTTCGACCGGTCGGCGATCGCCAGCAGCACGCGCCCGCCGTCGCCAGGCCGGGTTAACAGGCAGAGACTGCCGATCAGCGCCGAGCGATAGCGGAGATACCACTCCATCCGGCGGCGGAACCGCGGCAGGCGATCCAGGGTGTCCCGTTCGATCGCCAGTACGGCGAACAGCGGTACGAGTCCCACAATCGAACGGATCCGCAGGTGCTCCGAAATACCGCCGGGCTCGCGGATCACGTCGTAGTAAAAGCCGTCGGGCTCGTGCCACATCCCGATCTGGCCGCAGGTTCCGTTGATGGTGCAGGCGATGGCGATGAAGTGCTCGAAGAATTTGGTGGCGATCGACTCGTACGCCGGACGTGTCCGCGCCAGCTCCAACGCGATGGCCAGCATGTCCAGGCAGAACAGGCCCATCCATGCCGTCCCGTCGGCCTGTTCCAGCCGCTGGTTGCCAGGAAGGTCGGGGCGGCTGCGGTCGAAGATGCCGATGTTGTCCAGACCGAGAAAGCCGCCCTGGAATGCGTTGCGGCCGTCGGGGTCCTTGCGGTTCACCCACCAGGTGAAATTCAGCAACAGCTTCTGGAATACCTCCTCCAGGAAGTCGGTATCGGCGCGGCCCTCGACCGCGCGGGCGATCTCGTAGACGCGTCGTGTGGCGTGCGCATGGACCGGCGGGTTGACGTCGCCAAAGTCCCACTCATAGGCGGGGAGCTGGCCGCCGGGGTGCATGTACCACTCGCGCAAGAGTAGCACGAGCTGACGCTTGGCCCACTCCGGGTCAAGCCGGGCCATGGGGATGCAGTGGAAGGCGGTGTCCCAGGCGGCGAACCAGGGATACTCCCACTTGTCCGGCACGCTCAGCACGTCAAGGTGATAGGCGTGCCGCCAGCCCGAGTTGCGGCCCGTTTTGCGCTCGGCCGGGGGTGTCGGGCCCGCCGGGTCGCCGTCGAGCCAGAGCTCGACGCTGTAGTGGGAGAACTGCTTGGACCAGAGCAGCCCGGCATACGCCTGGCGCTGGACCAGACGCTCGTCGTCGTTCAATTCGGCAGGCAAGACGGCGGCGTAATAGGCATCGGTCTCGGCGATCCGCCGGAGGAAGGTCTCATTGAATTCGCCAAAAGGGTCGTCGAGCGGACGGGCGGCGAATCGGGTGCGGACGGTGAAGCTCGCGCCGGGTTCGAGCCTCGCTGCGTAGTGGGCCGCGGCTTTCGTCCCCCGACGCGCGGGGTTGAGCCGGTCGCTCAGGCCGCCGATGACGTAGTGGTGAAAGGCGTCCTTGACGTAAGGCGAGTGGTTGGTCACGCCGAAGAGTCGTTCGGCGTTGGTGTCGTTCTCGGTAAACAGTAGCTCGGGAGAGCACGGCTCGCTGTCGACGTACCACCAGCGCTCGCCGAGGTGGCGATGCTCGACCCGGACGCGGCCCGGACCGTCGGCAGTTAATTCCGGCCGGCTCGGGTTGTGGCCCCAGCTCCAGGTATTGCGAAACCAGGCCTGCGGAAGGATGTGCAGGTCGGCGGGCTCGGGCCCGCGGTTGACCGCCGTGACGCGGCAGAGCAGGTCTTCCTGATCCGCCTTGGCGTACTCAACGAACACGTCGAAACAGCGGCCCGCGCGCAATGCGTCGCCGAGTGCGTCAACCAGCTCGAACTCGGGTTCAGTACGCGACCGATTCCGGTTCTCTGCAATCAAGCGGGAGTAGGGGTACTCGACCTGCGGGTATTTGTAGAGCATCCGCATATAGGAGTGGCTGGGCAACCCATCGAGGTAGAAGTAATATTCCTTGACATCCTCGCCGTGATTGCCTTCGTCATTCGTCAAACCGAAGAGCCGCTCCTTGAGGATCGGATCGCGGCCGTTCCAGAGAGCCAGGCCGAAACAGAGGTTCTGGAAGCGGTTACAGAACCCGGCGAGGCCGTCCTCGTTCCAGCGATAGGCGCGACTGCGCGCGTGGTCGTGCGGGAAGTACGACCAGGCGTCACCGGATGGGGAATAATCCTCGCGGACGGTGCCCCAGGCGCGCTCCGCGACATAAGGTCCCCAGTGCTTCCAGTCGGCGCGGCGGGCCGCGCTATCTGCCAGCCGGCGGTGCTCGGCGGTCGCGTGCAGCTTACCGTCATCTTCTACGATCGTGGTTTGCCGATTCATATCACCTCCGCTCGGAATCGCCGCCGCTTTGGAACCGTGACCCTACTATCATCCCGGCTCCGCTCCAGAATTGCGACTCTGCAAAGGACGGGCTGATCGCCGCGGGTCGCGTGGCGGAATCTGGCTGTCATCAGATACCGAACGAACGGCCACGAGAGGTTCTTTGAGTTGAAGCGACCGCTCGTCGCCGAACGTCTTCGATGGTTGTTGGTGGCCCAGGTATCTGAATTTGATTCCGGAGAATAGAATAGATTGGAAGGAGAAGATAGGCGCCTCAGGCACTCTCGCGTGACGACCTCAGATGGCTCAACTCACTCTCTTTGACTCCGACGATCGACCGGACCAGGCAAGGCGGCTGGCGGCGAAACTTCAGACTCTGGCGGCGCGTAACGTATTCTTCGGCACGTCCTCATGGAAATACGAGGGCTGGCTTGGGGAGATCTATTCCAGGGAACGGTACGTCGAGCGGGGCAGATTCTCGCAGAAGAAGTTCGAGTCGGAATGCCTGCGGGAGTATGCCGAGATTTTCCCCGCGGTGGGCGGAGACTTCAGCTTCTACCAGTTTCCCTCACCCTCGTACTGGAAGAAGCTGTTCGACGAGACGCCCGCGACGCTCAAGTTCGGCCTCAAGGTTCCCGAAGAGATCACAGTGCCCAGGTGGCCCGGCCACGCCCGTTACGGCACACGGGCGGGGACCGCGAACCATGGCTTCCTGGACAACCAGCTTTTTCATGAGCAGTTCACCTGGCCGCTGGAACAATATCGCGACCGGATCGCGGTCATGATCTTCGAGTTCGGCACATTCGCCAAATCCATTTTTGCCAGGCCGGCTGATTTCCTGGCGCGGCTCGATCCATTCCTGGGGGCAGGTTCCCGCCACTTTCGGTACTCGGTGGAGATCCGCAACCCGGAGTACCTGGGTCCGGACTATTTTTCGCTGCTCCACGCGCACAACACGGCCCATGTTTTCAACGCGTGGACGCGGATGCCCGAATTGCCCGAACAGATTGCCATGCCGGATGCCTTCACGGCCGATTTCACGGTTGTCCGCGCGCTTCTCAAGAAAGGCCGCGCCTACGAGCAAGCCGTCAAGGCATTCGAGCCTTACAAGCAGGTCCAGGAGCCGAACGCCGGTGCGCGCGAGGCCCTGCGTCAGATCGCCGATCGGGCCTGGAAGACTCGCCAGCCGGCTTATGTTTTCGTGAACAACCGGCTCGAAGGCAACGCGCCTGGGACCATCGAGGCGGTGGCCGACTCGCTGGGAGTTTGAGACCGTCGTGATCACGGCTTTTCGAATTCGATCACGCTACCATCCGGAGTGTTTTGTCCCTCCTGGCTGGAGTTGCGTATCTGCTGAATCGCCCCTTCGAGGACCTGGCGGACAAGTGAGTCGTCGTCGAGCTTGGCGGCTCGTTCCAGGTCCGGAATGACGGCCATTGCCGGAGTGCCAATTTGCGCAAGGGCGCCAGCGGCCCGACCGCGAACATCCGGATCGCGTGAATGTAGCGCGTTGAGCAAGACCGGCACAGCGGCCTCTCCGATCATCCGGAGAGCGGTGGCGGCGCGCTGGGCAAGGTTCTCATCGGTCGTGTCGTTCATGGCCCGCTCCAGCGCGAGGAGCACCGTGGAATCCCGCGGACCGATCTCCGCCAAGCTTCCGGCTGCTGCCCAGCGGAGCATCATGTCGCGATCATCGAGCAGCTTGATAAGAATAGGAATCGCGGCGCGCGCCTCGGGGCCGATCTTGCCGAGCGCTCTTGCCGCCATGTACCGGATCGTCATGGAGTAACGGAATCCGTTGGCGAGATCGACGCTGACAGGCGTCCGAAGCGGCTGGTCGGTTGATTGCAGAAGCGCGACGAGGTCC
The DNA here is from genome assembly GCA_963797295.1 of uncultured Planctomycetaceae bacterium. Taxonomy (GTDB): domain Bacteria; phylum Planctomycetota; class Planctomycetia; order Isosphaerales; family Isosphaeraceae; genus Aquisphaera. The sequence goes on along the minus strand of CAWCPP010000037.1, from coordinate 30,516 downwards.
GGCACGGCGGCGCTTGCCGGCGGTCCGGTGAGCCCGAGGGCCATCGCCGCGAACCGGCGGACATCGGCATCGCTGTCCTTGAGAGCTTCGACCAGGTCCGGCACCGCGCTGGCTGCGTTTGCACCAAACGCACTGATTGCCTGGATCGCGACGATCCTTAACTGTTCGGTAGTTGCAGTGCGGGTTGTGTGGGCATTCAGCCCCTGTTCGAAGTCGCCTTCAGCCACGCGTATCCACGCGTCTTCATTCATCCGTGTCGACCGGTCGCGGAGGATTGCCAGCAGGGCGGGAAGGGCCCGCGGTGGAGGCTTTTGCTCCTCAGCGACCAGATCCTGGACCAGTGAGCCGATTGCCCAGGCGGCAGCCCAGCGGACCTGGTTGTCCGGATCGCCAAGCCGCGCGATCAGGGCGTCCATGATGCGGGCTTTGAGTTCCTGCTCGCTCTTGTCTTCTTTGGGCTTGCCGGCGTCAGGCTGCTCTCCTGGCTGGTTGTTCATGTTCAGGAGGGCTTGCTGCTGACCGAAGGCCATGTCGGCAATCGCGTAGGCCGCCACGGTTCGCACGTTTGGGTTCGGGTCTTTGAGTCTCTCCATCAAAACCGGGGCGTCGGACGAAGGGATGTTCGTGAACGCGAATTCCAACTGTTCGAGGCTGATTGCGGCCTTGCTCACGGCGTCGAGAATCAACCGCGGCATGGGATGGTTCCGTGGGTCGAGAACGGCGAGAATACGGATGGCATTCAAGCAGACATCCTCATTAGGGTCGTCTGCCAGTTGAGCCAGCACAGGGATCGCGGCGCGCGCCGCGGCTTCTCGCTTCGCGACTGTCGTGCCGTCGAGCACCGTCTCCCCTCCCCCTCCCATCTCCTCGGTGGCCAGGATCTCGACGATCCGCCGTTTGATGGGAAGCCCTGCTGCGGAATCGGCAAGGGCGCGATAGAGACGTTGCGACGCAGGAAACTTGAAGTTTCGGAGCGTATCGGCCGCGGCCTCGTTCACGCTCTGGCGTGGGTCAGCCAGTGCGGCAAGGAGCCGATCGAAGATGAGTTCCTGGTCATCGGGACTGATGGCGAGCACGGCTTCCGCGGCCTTCGTCGAGACGTTGAATCGGTTCACACGGATACTACCGGGATCGGCCAGGGCCTTGAGTAATGCAGGCAAGGCGGAGCGCGCCTCCTTGCCGAACTGGCCCAGCGACCTGGCCGCGGCAAGCCGAACGATCACCGCCGGGTCGCCGAGTCGTTCGGTCAGCAGCGGTATTGCCGTTGCGGCCTCTTGCTTGAAAACGGGTAAGATGTAGGCGGCAGCGGCACGAACTCGACGATCGGGATCAGCCAGCGCCGCTCGCAAGCAGGCGGCCGCGGTGGGTGACCGGGCGAGGACCGTGCTATCGGCCTCGGTCGGATCGAGCGTTCCTTCCGCCAGGCTGATCCCACCTCTGCCGTTGGTGCAGACCAGCCTGCCGGCAGCCGCGGCTCTCACTTCGACGTCCTGGTCGTTGAGTGCCGCGATCAGCCCCGCGATGACGGTGTCCGAGTTGAGATCGGAATGAGATACCGCGTGTGCCGCCGCCCGACGGATGCGATGATCGGCGTCTCCAAGACAGTGGACGAGGGCTTTTTGCGTGGGGCCGGAGTGCTCGACGATTCCCTCCAGTGCACGCAGCGTTGCGAGGCGGAGCTCTATATCCGGATCGGCGAGCAAGGGCACGAGCTGCGGCGACGTGGGAGCGATCCGCTGGCCAATCTGGGCACAGGCCGAAACGGCGGCCAAGCGAACACGAAGATCCTGATCCCTCAGTGCCAATGTCAACGCATCAATCACCGATTTGCGGGCCGGTGCCGTCCACTGATGGAACACTTGACTGCTGATCTGCCCCAGCGCTTCGGCCGCATGACACCGCAACCCGGAATCGCGGTTCTTCGACATTGCGATAAGCATCGGCACCGCGGGTCGGGCGGCCGCGCCAATTCTCCCGAGAGCGATGGTGGCCTCGGCACGGATGTCAGAGTGGCCGAGCAGGCCGATCAGGCGGGGGACGGCAGACTTTCCTTGATCTTGCAGAAAGCCGAGTGTTCTGACGGCCTGAACTCGCATGGCGTGATCGGAACAATCGAGCTGCTTGAGAAGCGCTGGCACGCTGGCGGAGCCAATCGCGACGAGTGCGGCTTGATATGGGCTGGGACGCGCATGGGGGTTGCTGCTTCCATCGTCGGAATCCAGGCTTTCCGGTGGCCGCGGGTCGTCGGGCGGCACAGGCTCGGCCATGGCGGCGATCAAGGCGGGAATGGCGGGCCAGGCCGACTCTCCTATCAATTCGAGAGCCAGCGCGGCGCCACCGCGAACCTTGGGATCACGGTCGCGGAGGGCACGCACCAGCGCGTCGATGGCCGATTCGCCGATGGCGCCCAGTGCTTGTGCGGCCTGGACGCGGATAACCGGATCCGGCTTGTGAAAAGTTTCGATCAAGATCGGGACGGTTTCTTTGGCTGTCGAGCCAAGTCCGGCAAGAAGCTGGAGTCCGATCTTCCGGAACCTGGGATTGGTCTCGTGGAGAAGCTCGATCGCTAAAGGAACCGCCGGTTCGCCCATGGCGGCCAGAGCCGCGACAGCCGCCTCGCCGAACCGGGACGGATCGGCACGAACAGCAGCAGCCAGCGCGGGGATGGCCAGCCGCGAATCGGGCCTGGTGCGAGCGAGTGCCGCGGCCGTAGCAGTCCGGACCGCGAGCTCAGGATCCCCTAGCGCTTTGATCAAAGCAGGATTCGCGTTTTGCGAACCGATCTTGCCGAGGGCTTCCGCGGTGGCTGCCCGGATCTCAGGCAGAGGATCGGACAGCCCCGTGATCAATTCCGGAACAGTCGATCGACATCGATGACCGATTCGTCCCAACCTCTGCAGCACCTGAAGCCGAGTTAATCGGTCACCCTCCTTCCATTGCTTGATGAACCTGGCGACGACCGGATCGGTAGGTCGATGAGAATCCTCGGCTTTCCCCACGTCACATGAAATGAGCAAGCAGCCCACGACCACTATCATCAGGCTTCCGAGCCGCATCGTCATGGGTAGCTCTCGAGCAGGTACACTTCAGGAAGGAGAGCGACTGCGCTCCGAAACGCCAGAGCTATGGACGTGTCGCGTCCGTCCGGAATTCGGTCGGTGGTCCATTTTGACGGGTTTCTTCTGTCGTGTCTCCCCACTGGTCCAGGCGAAATCCGCCATGATCAGCCGACTCGCCGGAGGGATTCGATCGCTGTCGAGTCGAGGCCGCCTGGCCAGCAAGAGACGTTTTACGAGGGTCTCGGCAATACTCGCGGCCTCCGGGTAGAATACACTCAGCACTCTACGCAAATTGGAGGACCGCGCCATGCCATCGCCGTTCCCAGGGATGAACCCTTTTCTTGAGCACCCGGACGTCTGGGCCACAGTTCACGGACGGATGCTTGGGGGAATGCTCGATCGGCTCTCAGCGCAAGTTCCCCCGGGTTATCTTGTGCATATGGATGCTCACCTTTGGATCCACGAGCATGTCGATCAAGAACACCGAGTATCAAGCAGAAAGTTGATCGGCCGTAGCGATCTCTCCGTGTCTGAAGCCGGAACATCCTTGAGGATAAACGGCGGTGCGGAAACTGGGACGGCAGTGATAACGCCAGGGAAGAGAATCCTCATTCCTTCCGTTGACATTGATGCGCAGCGCTATCTGGAGATCCGGGACAAGAGAAGCCGCGAGCTTGTGACCGTTGTCGAACTGCTGAGTCCCGTCAACAAGAAGTCCGGGCCTGACCGAGTGCAATATCTGAACAAGCGATCGGAAATCCTGGCTTCACCGGCGAACCTGGTTGAGATTGACCTGCTGCGCTGCGGACGCCCTATGCCCGATCGTGAGCGCCCTTCCAGCACGTACGGCGTTTTTGTCAGTCGCTTCGAGGAGCGGCCAGCAGCCGAGTTCTGGCCGATCGACCTGCGAGAACCGTTGCCCACTATTCCCGTGCCGCTCCGGGCGGGAACTGCCGATACCGTACTTGATCTCCAGGAGTTGCTGCACCAGGTCTACGATGGGGGAACCTACGCCCGGGAGATTTATGACCTGGATGCCGAGCCGCCGCTTGATCCCGCGGATCTTGAGTGGGCTGAGCAGGTCTTGCGACAGCCTAAACGCTAGGCTTCAGCATGCCTGCGGAAACATGCGACTTTGCCGCGATCACGAAAAGATCGCCGTGACCGGCTGCCCTGCTGCGATCGGCAAGGGACGGTTCAGGCCGTCGCGGACCTCGGTGGCAGGGTCAATGCCCAGGGCCCAGAACATGGTGGCGGCGATGTCGTCGGGTGTGACGGGGTCGGTGGCCGGGTAGGCGCCGATACGGTCGCTCGAGCCGAACACGGCGCCTGGGATGATTCCGCCGCCGGCGAAGAGGACCGTATAACAGAAGGGCCAGTGATCACGGCCATCGGGTCCAAACTGCTTGGTGTTCATCACCCGCGGCGTGCGGCCGAACTCGCCCATCCAGACCACCAGCGTCTCGTCGAGCAACCCCCGCGCGGCGAGGTCGCGAATCAACGTCGGCACGGTCTGATCGGTGACCGGCAAGAGCCGCCGCTTGAGCTGGTTGAAATTGTCACCGTGTGTGTCCCAGCCGCCCTTACCGCCGCCGCCGATGGAGGCGGAATAATAGACCGATACGAACCGAACTCCGGCCTCGACCAGGCGGCGGGCCAGCAGGCAGCTTTGGCCATAGGTCGTCCGGCCATAGTCGTCGCGCAGTCGATCGGGTTCGAGCGACAGATCGAAGGCCTGTTTGATCCGCGGCGAGGCCAGCATCGTCAGCGCTCGCTTGTAGAAAGTATCGATTCCCTGGGCCGTTTCCGACCAGCTCAGCAGGTCGGACTGGGCGTCGATCAGTTTTTGCAATCCGCGGCGGTCGTCGAGCCGGCTCAGCGGCAACTGTTCCGGCAGGGTCAGCTCGGGAAGCTGGAAACCGTGACGGTTGGGATCCTGGGCGATGAAGAACGGGTCGAATTTCTTGCCCAGGAAGCTGGCATGCTGTCCGGGGGTGACACTGCCGTCGCGGAGCACGTGGGGATAGGACACGAAGCTGGGGATGGCCGGGTCATCGGCCGGATTCAGCAGGGCCACCGTGCTGCCGTAGGCGGGGTAAAGCTCCTGGGTGTCGCGGAGGCGGATGTCATCCAGCGGCGGAGCGTGGCCGGTCAGGCTGTAGTAGGTGGCCGAGTTGTGGTTGCGCATCGTGTGATGCACCGAGCGCACCTGGGCGAACCGGTCGAGCACCGTGGAGAAGCGGGGTAAGTGCTCGGTGAGTGTCAGGCCTGGCTGGCCCGTGGCGATCGGCTTGAACTCGCCGCGGATGCCGGCCGGAGCATCGGGCTTCATGTCGAACGTGTCGATGTGCGACGGGCCGCCGAACTGGTGGAGGAAGATGAGATGCCGCGCCGGCGCTCGCAAGCCAGACCGCTCGGCGGCGCTCAGCAAGGTTGCCAGGTTCAAGCCGGCGATTCCCGCGGTTCCCGCCCGCAGCAGGGCTCGCCGCGAAAGGCGCTTGGTGGCTCGATAATCGGGGCATGCCCGGTTCATGACTCCACCTCTTTCAGTGTCGCAGCAGGAATTCCTTGCTGTTCAAAAGCGCCCAGGCCACGTCCTGCCAGGCATCTCGCGAGTCCGACGCGCTCTGAACTCGGGCCAGGATGGAAGTGCGCTCGGCCAGAGTGGGATCGCGGCAGATCGTGGCGAGATAGAGTTCATCGACGATTTCTTCGGCCTTGGCGTGCCGCTCCATCAGCCGGCCGATCCGGTTGTCGGAATCCTCGAGTTTGCGGAGGACCGACGGGCCATTGATCATCTGGAACGCCTGGGCCAGCGTGGTGGTCTCGGCTCGTTCACATTCACAGGTCAGCAGCCGCTCCGGCTTACCGAAGACTTTGAGAAACCCATTCTCGCCGGCGACGCCCGGTAGCTGAGTGGCCCGTAGGCGGCGCAGAGCGCCGGGGAATCGATCGGGCACGTCCAGCGCCTGGCTGATCGCATCGAGCAGCACCTCGGCTGGCAACAACCGCACCGACGACCGCGCGAAGTTCGCCAGGTCGCCGGCATTGGTCGTATTGGGAACCGCGTCGAGCTGGTAGATCCGCGACTTCATGATCAGCGCGACGAGGGGTCTCAGCTTCATGTCGTGACTGACCAGGAAGTCTGTCAAGGCCTCGAGCAAGGCCGGGTTGGATGGCGGATTCGATTCGCGGAAATCATCAACTGGTTCGACGATGCCCCGGCCCATCAGGTGATACCAGGCGCGATTGGCCAGGTTGCGGGCGAACTGGCGATTATTCCGCGTCAGCCAGCCGGCCAGTTGATCAAGCGGGGTGGTTGATCCCTCAGCCTCGAACGCGGCGGCGCAGCGGCTTGGGACCGAGGAATGCCCGCGTCCGGGGTTGAACCATTCCGGCGGAGCCGGCCAGGTAAATGACCTCGTCGCCGTTGATCTCGTGCTTGTCCAGGTTGTCGCGGCGATTGTTGTTGACGTCTTTCCGCTTCACGGTCGAGAAGCAGGCGGCCAGTCCGTAGTAATCGTCCTGCGTCCAATCGTCAAACGGGTGGTTGTGGCAACGGGCGCACTGGAGACGAACACCGAGAAACACCTGGGCAACCGCCTCGGCCGCGGTCATAGGGTCGCGATTGGTCCGGTGGAAGCTCGAAGGAGGGTTGGTCCACGTCGAGCCCCGGGCCGTGACGATCCGCCGCACCATTTCATCGAGCGGCGTGTCGGCGGCAAGCTGGTCGCGAAGCCAGCGCTGGAACACCCACACGCCCTTGGCGCCCATTGTCTTTTCTTCGTTCCGCAACAGGTCGGCCCATTTGAGAGCCCAGAAGTCGGCGAACTCGGGGCGGTCGAGCAACTTGTCGATGAGCTTCGACCGTTTCAGAGGATCACGATCGACCAGGAACGCGCGAACCTCGCCGGGCTCCGGCAAGCGGCCGATGGCGTCGAGATACGCCCGGCGCAGCAAGACATGGTCCGCAGCCGGCTTCGAGGGACTGATCTTGAGCAATCGCAGCTTGGCGAACACGTGGTCGTCGACCGCGTTGATCGGCTCGGGTCCGGTCCATCTGAAGCCCGGCCGGTCGGGCAGGAAAGCGATCCGGCTGACGCCGCGACCTCTCAGAAATCGCACGGCGACTGCAAGCTCGCAGGGACCGCGAGCGTGAACCTGGCCATCCGCCGAAACCTCCGCGAGCGTTGGGTCACTCAGGTCGAATGATGCCTGGCGGGTCACGTCGCGGGTTGATCCATCGGCAAATTCCGCCGTGACGTGAAGCGGCTCGATGCGATTTGCCGACGTATTGATGGATTCGGCGGGCGTGACACGGAGCGATTTCAGCCGAGGGGCCTGGGCCACGTCGTCAACGGCCCCGCGGGCGATCCAGTCGCGCCAGGTTCGTGCCTCATCGGTATCGGCCGCGAACCGAATTCCGCCCTCGTGGGGCACCTGACCGGTGGGCTTGAGCAGCACCAGGCTACGATCTGGCGCGGTCGTGCAGACGCGGCGGCCGAGCAGATCGCGGGTGATCGACCGGAAGTCGAATTCCGGATCATCGCCGCGCAGGCTGAGCCGGAATCCTCCTTTCCCCGCCGAGTTTCCATGGCAGGCTCCCATGTTGCAGCCTGCCCGTGAGAGCAGCGGCACAATGTCGTTGCGGTAGCTGACTGGTCGGTTCTGGACCGGCACGGACCGGGGCTCGCCGCCCCGGACGCTGAGCACGAAAACCGCAGCAGCCGACAGTGCGAGACTCACCGCCAATCCGAGAGTTCGCGGAGCTTTGCCTTCGAGCCCATGGTAGCGGTGTTCGCGGGCCGGGTGCGCCACAGTCAAACTCCTCCGCATCCTTGACCAGGCCCACCAGATCGCGCGAATCGGTAGTCGTCGAGGGGGCTGAATGCTGGACGTAGAATGACTGTTGAACATAGTGCGCCCGGGCCTTGAAGGTCAAGGCGTTCGTTCCAGGCACGAACGGCCCGCGCGATCGGGCAACCGGCGGAGCAGGGCGTCTAGCGTGTCTCGTCTGCCGAGATCGCCTCGCCCCCGTTGCGGGTCGCGAGCTTGTTGAGAACCAGCTTGTTGATCGTCTGGTTGACCGGGCGGACGCTCCCGTCGCAATTCACGAAATTGACCTGGTTGGGATGCTTGCTCATCCAGTACGTGTAATAAGAGGTCATCTGGCCGTTTGCACCCTGGATGACGATTGGCTGATTGATGGTTCGGTCGGTGTTGGTTCGCACGCAGCAACTTGTGGCAATGGACCAGGTACCGGTCAGCGTCTCGCCAATCAGCAGCGTGTTGCTCGAGCCGTCGGTGATGTCGGCCATGTTGACGGTCGAGTTCTGATAGGTCACCCCGTTATCATAGTAGCAGCAATAGATATTTGTGGGATCCTGGGTAGGGCAATTGGTGTTGGCTCCCGGAAGAACCATTCCGCTGGCCATGTTGCCCCGGTAGTCCGAGGGCCCAATTTGCTGAGTCGAGCCAGTCTGGGTCGTCGTGACGGGACGACGATTCGATGGACAGACAAACACATCCAGGGTACGGCGAATCGCCGTGGAATTCTCGAAATTCGTGGGCGGAAGATTGAGGTTGAGCTCGTTGTAAAGGTTGGTCTGTTCCAGCTTGCCGAAGAGACTGGGGAGCAAACCCCACATGTAGGTGGTATAAGGAGTGGACGGAGTCTGGCAGTTGATGTCGGTGAGCAGGTTGCCGCTCGCGTCGTAGATCGGGGCCTGGCAGTACCACCCCGAGGGGAAGGAATTGAATATATCGTGGTATTGCTGCGCGGCCAGGCCAAGCTGCTTGAGATTGCTCTGGCACTTGGCGCGATTTGACGCCTCTCGTGCGGACTGCACCGCAGGGAGCAAGAGGGCCACCAGTACGCCAATGATGGCGATGACCACAAGCAGCTCAATCAATGTGAAACCGGTCGAAGATTGCGGTTGATCTGGTTGACGCTGCATCGTTGGTTCCTTGGCGCGGCGACGGAAATGCCGGATCGCGGCCTGCGTCGCGTTGTAATGACAACCCTTTGTACAAGATACACGATTGATTGACCGGTTGCCAACGACTTGTGTTTGGAATCGTCCACTCATGAGACCTCCGTGGCTTCTCGAAGACGTTCGGCCGCCCGACCGGAGAGGTCGCCCCAGACCCGTTTCATTCCAGCTCGACCGACCAGTAAGCGTTGTCGAGAAACGCTTTCCAGCTTCGATACTTGCGATGCGACAGCTTGAGGCGAAGTGATGGGCTGGTCCGGGGCTCGCCAGGTTCGCGGTAGAGTTTCATGGAGGCTTCGCGGGGCGTGCGGCCCCCTTTGCGCACATTGCACTTCAGGCAGGCACAGACGATGTTTTCCCAGGTGGCCCGGCCGCCCTGGCTGCGGGGGACGACGTGGTCAAGGCTGAGCTCGCTGGTGGCGAACTTGCGGCCGCAATACTGGCAACGGTTGCCGTCGCGGGCGAAGATGTTGCGGCGGTTGAACTTCACCTTCTGCCTGGGAATTCGATCGTAAGCCAGCAACCGGATGATTCGAGGGACCTCGATCTCGAAATGGACCGTGCGAATAAACTCGTCGTCCGGTCCCTTGAAGAGCGACCGGGCCTGGGACGCCTCGCGCCAGGATGTGAAGTTGAACGCCACATACTGGCCGTCATCCACCGTGATCACCTCCGCCAGCTCCTTGAAGAGCAGGCAGAACGCACGTCGGACGGAGATGACGTGGACCGCCATGAAGAACTTGTTCAGAACGAGGACGCTGCCATCAAGGGCACAACCGGCGCCACTGATCATGGACAAGGCACTCCTCGGCTGGGTGACGGTAAAAAGCCCGGCTTGCCCGTGCTCGAACCAGAAGTTCGGGCTCAGGGCCAACACAAACGCCTGATTTGCCAGGCCAAACGCAGGTCTCGAGCGTGCTGAGACTGGTACCGTCCGATCATGGAGGAGCCACCGGGGCCGCCCGGCTTAGCGTAGCTCCTCCCGGACAGCACGTCCCACTTCGGCTGTGGTTGCGGTCCCTCCCAGGTCGGGCGTTCTTGTTGCTGGTCGCTTGAGCACTCTGGCCACGGCCCGGCGAACTCGCTCCGCGGCGGCCGGGGCGCGCAAATGGTCGAGCAGCATCGCCACCGACAGTACGGCGGCCAAGGGGTTGGCAATTCCCTTGCCGGCGATGTCGGGCGCGGATCCGTGCACCGGCTCGAACATGCTGGGCGCGGTCCGATCGGGGTTGAGGTTGGCCGAAGCCGCCAGGCCCATTCCTCCCTGGAGCACCGCGCCCAGGTCGGTGATGATGTCACCGAACATGTTTGTCGTCACGATCACGTCGAATCGTTCAGGACTGACGACCATTCGCATGCAGCAAGCGTCCACGTGCTGATAGTCGCATTTGATGTCCGGGTAGTCACGCGAAGTTTCCGTGAAGGCCCGCATCCAAAGGTCGTGGGCAAAGGTCAGAACGTTGGTCTTGGCAACCAGGGTGACTTGACGCGTCAGCCCGCGGCCGGTCTCGGCACTCGTCAAGCCCCGGAATGGGCCTTGTACGGCACGGGTTCGCGCCAGCTCGAACGCGAACCGCAGTGCCCGGTCAACTCCGGCTCGCGTGTTGATCGACGTCTGGATGGCCACCTCCTCCGGTGTGCCCTTGCGCGTGAACCCGCCGGCGCCGACGTAAAGATCCTCATTATTCTCGCGGACGACTACCATGTCGATGTCGTCAGGCCCCTTGCCCCGGATCGGGGTCTCGACGCCCGGATAAAGGCGAACGGGCCGGAGATTGATGTATTGGTGGAAATCAAACCGAAGCCGCAGCAGAATGCCCTTCTCGAGAATTCCCGGCGCCACTTCCGGATGGCCCACCGCACCCAGCAAAATCGCATCGCAGCCACGCAGCCTGGCGATGTCGCTCTCGGGCAACACGTCGCCCGTCTTGAGGTATCGTTCACCCCCCAGGTCGAACGGCTCCAGGCTGTATTCAAAGCCCTCGAGTTGAGCCACATCACCAAGTGTCGCAAGGCTTTCCGCGATCACTTCGGGACCAACACCGTCACCCGGAATCACACCGATCTTGAACAACCTTGCCTCCGCCGTAGGATCCGCCACGTGGTTTTGCGACCATCCGCTCCGTGACGATCTTGAACCCTCCAAAGAGAGCCGCGTCACCGCTTGCCGGTCCGGGTCGTAGAATAACGCAGACGAGTTTTGTTATGATAACGGCAGGTCGGACGCGCCACAAGTGACGGGCACCGACGTGGATAGTCCGTGGCCGTTGCAAGTTGCGTGGTTTGTGCCAGGTGAGTGGAAGTCGCGGAGAGTCTGAAGAAAGTCGTTGACAACGGCAGTGGCCGGACCATACTTATTTGCGACGGTCCCGGATCCTGGTGCAGTCTTTCAGCATTTCCCTGTTCGGTTCAGATTGCTCAATCATCGGTGATTGTCGTAACGGGCACTCGGGCCGCCCCCTTAAAGGTGGGGACGGCGAGTACGGAGAAGGCGGCATGGCCACCTCGGTCGAAGGCAATTCCTCGGGAAAGGATCTTAAAGGACTTTCCAGTCTCGACGAGGTCAACCTGGAAAAATCGATTCTTCGTCGGGGTCTGGCCACCGCGGGCGAGATCGAGGCTTGCAAGAATCATCGGTCCAAGCTCGCAACGAAGGACAGGATCTCCTCTCCCAGCCTGCTGGAAGTCATGGTCGACGCCAAGGTTCTGACCCGCAGTCAGATGATGCGCCTGCTCCAGGAAAAGGGAGAGGCGACCAGGAAGCTCGAGATCCCCGGCTACCAGATCATGGAACGGCTTGGCCGGGGGTCCATGGGTGCCGTCTACAAGGCCAAGCAGATCAGCGTCGACCGGGTTGTCGCGGTCAAGATCCTGCTCGATTCACTGGCCCAGAACAAGGAGTTCATCAAGCGGTTCGAGCGCGAGGCCAAGATCGCCGCCAAGCTCTCCCACAACAACGTCGTCAACGCCATCGATGCCGGCGAGGCGAGCGGCGCACTTCTATTTCGTGATGGAGTACGTCGAGGGTCTTACCATCAAGGACTACCTCGACAAGAACAAGACCTTTGTTGAAAAAGAGGCCATCCGGATTGTCCTGGCGGTGGCCGAGGCACTCAAGCATGCTGGCCACCGAGGTCTGATCCATCGCGATATCAAGCCGGAAAACGTGATCCTGACCAAGGACGGCGGCGTCAAGCTTGCCGACCTTGGCCTGGCCCGTTTGACCGATGATGAAAAATGGGGGCTGGCCGAAGCGGGCATGGCCATCGGCACGCCTTACTACATCAGTCCCGAGCAAGTTCGGGGACAGACGGACATCGATATCCGCGCCGATATCTACAGCCTGGGTGCCACCCTTTACCACATGGTCACGGGCCGCGTCCCCTACGGCGGCGACAATCCGTCGGAGGTGATGCGCAAGCACGTCGACCCGCGTGTCCTGCTCGTGCCGCCGGACCACCTCAACACCGGGCTTTCCAGCGGACTGGGCATGGTCGTCGAAACCATGCTCGCCAAGAGTCGGGAGAACCGGTACTCGACGCCCGATGACCTCATTCTCGATCTCAAGTGTCTGATCCAGGGTGAAAGCCCGATGATCGCCGCCCAGAAGCCGGAAAGCCTCGAGGCACTGGCCCACGGTGAGGCTGAGGAATACACAGCCGTTGGCGCAGGCCTCGATGAAGGGCAGATGGTGGAGCTCGCGGGAATCGTCAACAACCGCAATCAAATTATCGCGGCCATCGCGATGATGCTGGCCATTTCGGTGATCACCAACCTGATCCTCTTGACTACCCGCTGAACTCGTCGGGTTGTCGGCCGCGCCGTCTTCTACTCAGTTCTTGCTGAAATCGAACGAGCGAATCGCTTCCTTGCCAAGCGGGTCGTTCACGAACTTGCGATGGCAGGCCGCGCACAGGTCGAATCGAAAACCTTTGTGAAGTTTGCTGGATAGCTCGTCAGAGCTGAGCGCGTCATCGCGCTGAAGTAATTGTGAGACTGCTTCCATCGGATCATCCTCGAGATCATCCTCCTTGATTTCGGTCGGGTCAAAACCGGGATACGTTTCGATCTTGACCACGAACCGACCATCAGTGCACGTGGTCAAGTCCTTGCCGCAGAGATCGCACGTGAAGTGGACCATCAGCGTTTCATCCCTCAGATTTGGTGAGCCGGTCCCATGTGTCCGGTCAAGTTCACTGGCTCGATTCTAACCTTGGGGCAAGGATCCGTCCAAGCCCTCTCTTGGTTATTCCAGGAATCCAGAAACCGGCAGGTTCTGTCAAGGCGAGTATCACAACGACGATTCCCAGACCCGACCCGACGAGTCCGCAAGTCACCTCGAATGGGCGATACTCGAGCTCCAGGAGATGGTCTCCAGCCGGAACCGAAACTGACATGAACTTGCTTTTGTATATATTGATGGCAGTAGGATTGCCGTCGAGCCAGGCAGTCCAGCCGGGGTCCCACGTTTCTCGTGCCACGACCTGATCGGCGACGTCCGCGCGCGTGGCGCAGGACGGCCCGTCCAGGCTCGCGCTCGATCGCGACCGGCGTGGCTCCCGCCAGGCTGGTGACCCATCCCGGTGGGTTCAGCCAGGCAATCCACACCTCGCCCGATCGCTCGACCTTGGCGAACCGGTCGGTCGGCGGCGGCGATGTGCCGACCACGGCCTTGACGCATGAGTCTTCCAGTCGGTCACGGGCCCGGTCCACGCTCTGCCACGTGATCTGGCTGCGACTCGAGAAGGTCTCGGTTCCGGGCTCGAACAGGGGCGCGAACCATCGCAAGCTCCGCGCCAGTTCCACGGAATCGTAGTTGCGCGGATCGGCCAGCCCGAACCGCATGAGCACGTTGGGAGGCAACTCCTGGCCGATTCCCAGGGCTCGCTCTCCGGGCTCGAGCCCGCTTCGCAACCGCGCGATCACGGGTGGCTCGAAGCGCTGGACTTGCGGATCAATCGCCGGGTTCAAGCCCATGCCGAAAGCGGCGAGCTCGACCAGCGTGAGACCGATGAGTGCGGGAGGAAGCCTGCGCCAGACCCGAGCCTTGCCGCGCCGCCAGCAGGGCCAGCACCCCCAGGACCAGAAGCTCAGAGGCTGCCAGGCCGTAATAGCACGGCAGGAATGTGAGTGCTGAACGAACCTGCCGTTCGCCTCGCGCCTGATAGTTTGCTAATTCGGATCGGGGCGCGTTCCGGGCTGCCTCTCTGTAGTGCCGCTCCGCCTGCTCACGCAGCCAAGGCTCGAGCCGAGGAACGCCAAGAGCGATTCCGCACAAGACCACGGCTCCCACGATCCAGAAGGCGGCCCAGGACCACCAGATCCGGCCGCCTCGCGCCAGTTCATCAATGCCGAACCCGCCCAGCAAACTCAAGCTGAAAGCGACCCAGAGAGTCAGCCGTCGGTTGTCGGTCACGTTGAGCACAGGCAAGGATCGCAGCAGGTTGTCTACCGGAAAGAGGCGAAACGCACCCATCGCTCCGAAGACCCCAAGCGCCAGAACGAAGCCGACCTCGGACCGTCGTCGGCGCCGGCTGACAGCCAGAGGCGCCAGCCAGATCAGCGTGGCCATCCCGGCGTAGCCGCCTGCCGCCTCGTTCAGATTATTCACGCCCAGGCCGCGGGCCAGGTTGGGATGGCCCCTGCGCTGGCTTCCATAAGCGTACGGTAATGCCGTGCAGACCATCTCCGGCAAGCGAGGGCGGGAGAGTTGCCACCAAGCTTTTGTCTCGCGCTGGCGGTCGCCCCACACCGGGCTTTTCGCGAGATAACAACCCAGCGGAAGGATCTGTACAGCGCCCAGCAGCAGGCCGAGACCAACCCCCGCCGACCAGACGAGCAGCCGCCTTCGGCGCTCGCCCCACGACGGGAACCCCGTCATGATACGCCACGCGACAAGCAACCCGGCAGCGAGTAGCACGTGAGCACTCGTCTGAATGTGCCCGCCCACAATGACGAGGCAAACGACGATCGCGAGCAGCCCCGCGCGCGGTGCGCGGTTGATTCATGACGGCGTCACTCGCGAGCAAGATCCAGGGGAGCCAGATGGCGACCGGGGTGACCGGGTAGAGCAGCCAGACGATCAGGAACCCGCAGCAGGGATACACCAGTCCCGCGAACCACCGGCCCCAGCGCCCACAGCCCCATGCGCGGGCCAGCAAGAACATCCCCAGGCCCGCGGCCCAGAGTCGTCCCATGGCCATCCACGCCAGAGCCCTCGGCACCGTTCCCAGGTAGGCGATCAGGTGGAACGGATCAAAGACCGCACTCTGTCCGCAGGCCAGGTGAGGCGCACCACACCCCGCGTAAGGGTTCCAGAGCGGCAGCCGTCCCTGACGGATCATCGCGCGGTTGAACTCGAGCCAGGGCTGGAACTGGAGCACCGGATCCATCAACAGCCGGTTGAGTGGCTCGTAGTCAGCGGTCGAATCGGTCCGAAAACTCGCCTCCACCAGCAGCACGTCGGCCGGGCTGAGAATGCGGCCGTCCAGCACCGTCTCGTGAAAGAAGACGGCCAGGCACCCTGCCAGCACTAACCCGAAGGTGATCGTTTCCCGGACCGATCCCACGCTGCCCGGCCTCCTTGCCCCGTCCGTAGCAAAGCTCTGCTCCTCGCCGACGTTGTATCACAGAGCCGCCCGGGTGCAAACCGACAAGCCGAAAAGCCTGGTTTGGTAGGAAATTCGATGTGACCGCCCATCTGGCATTCGCACGGCAACGTCGGAAAAACATCTTGTTTGTCGCCGTCGCAACATGGGCAATTTGGGTAATCAGAGTCATTCGGTCTATGGCAAACTCTGCCGTAATTTGCTTCGATCGCGTCGAGGCAAAAGGGTTTCCTCGCGGCCGCGTCGTGTGGTACGGTCACCGTTGTTAGGTCGAACGGCAGGAGCGCGGGCCGCCAGTCGTGCAGCCTGACGGAGCGTGCTCGAACTTCGCGAACAAACAAAACAAAGCAGGAGCTGAGTGTTGACGATGAGCAAGTCCAAGACCGGGTCTCTATCCCGGGCCGTATTCAGGCCCTGGCATCTTATGG
This sequence comes from uncultured Planctomycetaceae bacterium, assembly GCA_963797295.1. Lineage (GTDB taxonomy): Bacteria > Planctomycetota > Planctomycetia > Isosphaerales > Isosphaeraceae > Aquisphaera. Next base: position 14,428 of record CAWCPP010000037.1, on the reverse strand, counting down.
CCACAGTGACCGCGCTCGTTGCCTTGGGCGCGGGGGCGGCGGGCCTCGCACAGGCTGCGACCCAAACCGAAAAGGAAAAGAAGATGACCAAGACCGAAAGCGGCCTGCAATACCGCGACACCAAGGAAGGCACTGGCGAGAAGCCCAAGACCGGGCAGACCTGTGTCATGCACTATACAGGCTGGCTCTGGGTCGACGGAGCCAAGGGCAAGAAGTTCGACAGCTCGGTGGACCGCGGACAACCCTTCGACTTCGTGATTGGCACCGGGCAGGTGATCAAGGGCTGGGATGAGGGTGTCATGAGCATGAAGGTCGGCGGCAAGCGCGAACTGCTGATTCCGCCCAACCTCGCTTACGGCAGCCGCGGCGCAGGTCGAGTCATCCCCCCAGACTCCACACTCCTCTTTGAGGTCGAACTGCTCAAGGTCCAGGACTGAACCCCGCCTTTCTCGGCAGCGGGCACTTGCTGGTTGCTTCTGCCCGCTGCACTTGACCATTCACTTCGCGCTGACTTCAATTCCCACACATTTCTATCCTGGCTGACGTTGCTCGCGATTGACAGGCACGCTCAAAACCGCTCGGTTCAGAACTCGCCTCACGACACTGGAATCCACTCGTGAATGAGATGTTCCTAGCCGGGAGAATCTTTTCACGCTAGCCTCGAATCCCTTGGAGGACTTCAAGAGAAAGTACGCAAGCCACCACGCTGCACGGATCGACGGTGAATCGAGCACGCATTCTCGAGGGTCACAATGCGAAAGATTGAGCACGGTCTCTGGGACTCCATGGGTCAACCTGCCGATCGCCGTCGGCGGAGGCTCGAGCGGATCGAGAGCCGGTTGGGGCGGGCGGGATGGCCGCGGCTGACGATGACGGCGATTGTGATCCTCACCTGGGCGGCGTGGTTCCTCTCCTCGGCGGCATTGCTCCACCTTGGAGTCGAGTCGATGGCTTTGCGCTATCCTCTGGCGGTCGGGGTCGCGTATCTGGCGTTCCTGGCGATGTTGTGGGCGTGGCTGAAGATCGTGATCTCCGGTCGATCATGTGCCGGGGCATTCTCCGACGCTGTCTCGGCGCCTGCTGAAGCGGGAATTGCCGCCGCTGCCGCGGCTTCCGGGGGAATCTCAACGCTGACAACGGCACCAGCGAAGTCGCAGCAATCGCGGAAAAAGCAGGAAGCGTGGCACGGCGACCTGGACTTTCTGGAGCTCGGCGACCTTGGTGGAGGATCGGACGCGGGCGGCTGGGTGTTGATTCTCGCGCTCGTCGCCCTCTTCAGCGTCCTGATCATCAGCGGGTTGATGGTCTTATCATCACCCGTGCTTTTCGCGGAGGTGCTGGTGGATGGCATGGCTGTGATGGCGGTGACCCGCTCGATACGCCGGTCTTCGCCGTCGCACTGGAGCAGCGGCGTCGTTCGTCGGAGCTGGCTCCCCACCGCGATCGTCGCGGTCGTGTTCTGCCTTGTAGGGATGGGGCTTCAGCTCGCAGCACCGGGATCGACGACCCTGGCTCAGGCGTGGCAAGCGACCCACCGGCAGCGGGCTCAGCGCTGAGGTCAATGCGGTGATCGGAGACGGTCCTGCGGATCGATCGGCCGCCACGCTCAGCGCCTGGGTTTCACCTTGAACTGAAGCTTGTACGGCGGAACCTGGAACGGGAACGCGGCCAGGTCGAGTCCGATGCTGCGCCTTGCCCGTGGCGCCGAACTCGGCGGCTCCGATGGCATACTTCCCTGCGCCGGAATGATGCGGCCGGGTGCCGTTCCAGAAGTCCAGCGGGTTCTCATGCAAGAGCATGCCTTGATCTCGGGCCGCGGACCCGGCCTGGAGCTTGTACCCTTCCGGGATATGAGACGTGGGATCGACGAACATGGGATCTCCGGTTCTGGCCTGGGCATCCCCGGTGTAGGGCCGGTCCCAGAGATTGTTCGCGAAGTGAAACTCATCGCGGTTGACTTCCAGGGCGGTCGCCACTCCGCCTGTGTTCCGCCAGAAAATGTTGTTCCGGAACCAGATGTTGCGGAATTCGTTCTGCGGCGGCCGGTTTTCGACGGCAACCACCTGCCGGCAATTGTTGAAAGCGACGGTGTTATTATCGAAGTACGTGTCGCGGGTGCTCGACGTGATCAGAATAACGACCTTCCCGTAGACCGACGCGTCGATGGCCGCGAAGGGAGCCCAGTCGTTATGGACGATGATGTTGTTGCGGACGGCGACGCAATCGGTGAGGAACCGGTTGCTGCTCTCCTCGCCCGATAGCCAGACGGCCACGTTATTGGCCTCGAGGTAGTTGCTGTCGAAGATGCTCATGGTGGCATTGTCGATCCAGATGGCGGCGATGGCCGAGCCGCGGATCACGTTGTATCGGGCGGTGGTGTGGATGGCCCAGTCTTCGTAGAGAATGCCGTCGCCGCTGTTGTTATCAATCTGGCAGTTCTCGATGGTCAGGTGTTCCACCGCGCCGTTGGCTGTGAAACCATAGCCCTCGGTCCCGGCGGTGTTCCACCCGGCGTCATGCAGGTAGCAGTTGCGCACCTCGATATCGCGGCAGAGATCGGCGGGATCGAAATGCCCCTTGGGTCCATCTCCGGAACCGCCGAGGTGAATGCCATAGGCCCCGGAATAGGCCATCTCGCAATTGCTGATGCTGAGCCGTCGCGCGCTCGTCGCGCTGATGCCCACCTGGAATGCAAAACAGCGGCAGTTCCGAATGGTCACGTATTCCTTCGCGGCCACACGGATCGCGGCTCCTTTGGGCCGCTCGGCAGAACACTCGAATTCGATCCCCTCCACAGTGTTGTGCGAGCCAAGGGTGAGGCAGCCGCTGTCGCTGGTGAAGATGACTTTCCCCTTGCCCTCGGATCGCACGGTGATGGGACGATCGGGTGTACCATCCGCCACCCGAATTCCTCGGCATGGATAGGTGCCTGCGGAGAACGCCACGACGTCACCGGGCTTCACGAGAGACATCGCTTTCGGGATGGACTGTACCGGCTGATCCTCGGTTCCGGGATTCGTGTCGGCAGCTTTCCCGCCATTGCTCACATGCCAGACCGTCGCCGCGGCGACCGAGGGAGTTGCCATCGCCGATGCTCTGAGCGCACCCGCCAATACCAGGACGAGCCATTTGTTTCGCGACTGCATCTTAACGCCCTTTTCACGCGGTCTTGGGAACATCTCAGGCTGCGTTTGGAGCCCGTTCAAAACCTTGTTGTATCACGCTGCTGGACGGAACGGCCATGAACTCGTGGACATTGCGATCATACCGGAGTGGGACGAGCTGACCTTTCCACATCAGACATCGGCCCTTCGGTGAAGTCGCTGCACCTCTGTGTTACGATATTCTCATCGAGGCAAGGGGATCGTTGCATCCGCCGATCGGTTCCATGGGTTTTCTTTCGAGAAAGGGCACTTTCATGACAGGCATGAATCGTCGAGGATTCCTGGCGCAAGCGGGGCCGTGATGGCCGGGCAAGTACTTGCCGGCGAGGCAGCCGCCAAGGCTGGTGCCAACGACACTGTGGGAATCGGGATCGTGGGCGTCGGTACGCGAGGGACGGTTTTACTGCAAAACCTGCTGCAGATCCCGGGCGTGGAGATCCGGGCTGTGTGCGACATCGACGAGTCGCACCTGTTGCGAGGGCAGGCGACGGTTTCAGACAAGCATCAAAAGCGCCCGCGGGCGACCGCCGATTGGAAGCAGATGCTCACGTTTGACGGGATTGATGCGGTGGTCGCCGCGATTCCGTGCGACCTTCATGCGAAGCTCTACCTTGATGTCATCGCCGCTGGAAAAGACCTTTACGGTGAAAAGCCGATGTGCTTGACGACTGCCGACCTCGATGCCGTGGTGAAGGCCGCGCGAGTCCAAGCAGATCGTTCAGATCGGCCATCAACGCCGCGCTGATCCGCGGTTCATCGACACGATCGGCCAGATCCATGGAGGCGAGATCGGGCCAGTTGTCGAGGGCCGCATTCTCTGGTCCAACTCGTGGGGGCCGCTCCTGGGCTGGTTCGGTCAACGGCAGCGTTCGGGAGACTGGATCGTCGAACAGGCCGTGCACAACTGGGACGTGATGAACTGGTCGATGCGGGCCCGGCCAGTGCGTGCGCTCGCCCTGGGCCGGAACGACCTGTTCCGCGATCTTCAGCCTGAGCGCGACGTTCACGACTACTACGCCGGACTGGTCGAATACCCCGGCGGCATTTTCGTGAACATCGTCCATAGCTGGATCGCCCCCAACAAGTTCAATGAGGAGTACACCCGGTTGATCGGCACGAAGGGAGGCATCGATTTCAACACCGGGACGTTTTCTTACCGCCCCGATCAGAAGAAGCCCGATCGGCCGTTCGGCGGTGGCGAGCTGAATAATACGCTGCTCGCGCTCCAGGCATTCTTCCGTTCGGTTCGCACCCGGTCCGAGCCGGTCTGCACGGTCGAACACGGGCGCGATGCCGTCTTGACGTGCCTGCTCGTCCGCGCGGCCGTCGAAAGTCAGAGCGTGGCCACGATGGACCGGCTGACCTCCTGATTTCTGCAAGGTCTGCAAGGGGGCTCCTTGAAATGAGCGCAGCGAGGCCGTAGGTTGTGGGCAAGGTCGACGACTTGACACCTGGATTCTCCGTCCCGAATTGTGCTCGACAAACCGATTGCCTCGGAGCCCGCCATGTCGTTTCAAACGAGTACCCGGTCTCTTGGTCCCGTTCTACTGGCCGCCGGTCTTGCGCGCTCGTGGTCACCGCCGCGCTGCCACTCCGATCACGCGGTCAACAGGATGGAGCCACCCGGTCATCGGCCTCTGACGGCAGCCGGCTGCCGCAACCTGACCCGCCTTTCGGGGGAGTCGCCAACCGGACGCTCGATGGCTCGAGGCCCAGCTTTCCTCAGCCTGTGGCAGCGCCGAAAGGTGCGCCTAACGTTCTGCTCGTGCTGATTGACGATGCCGGCTTCGGCAACCCTTCGACATTTGGTGGTCCCTGCCAGACGCCCACGTTGTCGAAGCTGGCCTCCGAGGGTCTGCGTTATAACCGTTTTCACGTCACGGCGCTGTGCTCGCCGACGAGGGCGGCGCTGCTTTCGGGCCGCAACCACCACGCCATGGGGTTCGGCAATATCGCGGAATTCGCCGGAGGCTGGCCGGGATACGACGCGACCTGGCCCAAGAACGCGGCCAGCATCGCGCGGATTCTCCAGGGCAACGGTTACTCCACAGCCGCGTTCGGCAAGTGGCACCTCACACCCGACGACCAGCAGGGTGCCGCCGGCCCGTTCGACCGCTGGCCTTGCGGCCTGGGGTTCGACCACTTTTATGGCTTCCTGGGCGGAGCGTCGGGCCAGTATGACCCGGTGCTGACCGAAAATAACACCATCATCGGGGTGCCCAAGGGGAAAGATTATTACCTTCCCGATGACCTGACCGATCGCACCATCCAGTGGATACATGACCAGAAAGTTCAGGCGCCCGCCAAGCCGTTCTTCATCTACTACGCCACCGGCGCCACCCACTCGCCGCACCACGTGCCCAAGGTGTGGGCCGACAAATACAAGGGAAAATTCGACCAGGGCTGGGACAGGCTCCGCGAGGAGACGTTCTCGCGCCAGAAGTCGCTCGGGGTCGTCCCGGCGAGTGCGAAGCTGACGCCGCGAGACCCGGCGTTCCCGGCCTGGGATTCGCTCTCGCCCGCCGAGCGGAAGCTCTATGCCCGCCAGATGGAGGTGTACGCCGGGTTCCAGGAAAACACCGACTACCAGGTCGGACGCGTCGTCAAGGCGCTCGAGGAGATAGGCCAGCGCGACAATACGCTGATCCTTTACATCTGGGGCGACAACGGCTCGAGCATGGAGGGCACGGAGACCGGCACGTTTAACGAGCTGACGACGATCACCGGTGTCCCGCTGAACGCACAGCAGCAATTGATGCTGATCAACGCGTACGGAGGCATGGATGCCTGGGGCGGCCCGGTCATGCAGCCTCACTTCGCTTGCGCCTGGGCCTGGGCCGGCAACACGCCCTTCCAGTGGGGCAAGCAAATCGCCTCTCACCTGGGTGGGACGAGGAACCCGATGGTGGTCTCCTGGCCCGCGACGATCAAGGACAAGGGGGGCCTGCGCAGCCAGTTCACCCACGTCATCGATGTCGCTCCGACCTTGCTCGAAGCGATCGGCATCGCCCAGCCGAGCCAGGTTGACGGCATCGACCAGATGCCGATCCACGGAACGAGCTTCGCTTACACGTTTGCCGACGCCGGCGCGAAGGAGCGGCACACGCAACAGTATTTCGAGATGTTCGGCAACCGTGCCATGTACAAGGACGGCTGGCTGGCGTGCGCCCGCCTGGACCGGATTCCATGGAAGCTTGATCCCAAAACGCTCGGCAAGTATGCCCCGGGAAAGTGGGATCCGGACAAGGACAGGTGGGAGCTCTACAATCTCGACCAAGACTTCTCGCAGTCAACCGACGTCGCCACCGAGCACCCCGAAAAGCTCCGCGAGCTGCAAAGCCTGTTCTGGCAGGACGCGGAGAAGTACAAGGTTACACCGTTGCTCGCGGGGTTCGCTCGGTTCTTCGGTATCAATGCGCCGTCCACGCCGCGAACGCATTTCACCTTCTATCCCGGCACGGAGAATATTGGCGCGGGGATGATCCCACAGATCTATAACCAATCGTTCACAATCACGGCCGACCTGGAGATTCCCGACGCCGGCGCCGAGGGCGTCTTGCTGGCCGAGTCGGATGTGATGGGAGGCTTTTCGCTTTATGTGCAGGACGGCAAGCCGCGCTACACTTACAGCTTCCTCGGCATCAAGGTTGATACGCTGACCGGATCGGAGAAGATGCCGGCGGGCAAGGTCCAGGTGCGTTACGAGTTCACCGCCGACGAGGTCGGCAAGCCGGCTACCGGCGGTCGCGGCCGCCTCTTCATTGACGGCAGGCAGGTCGGCGAGAACCACCTGCAACATACCGTGCCCGCCCGGTTCACCACCTATGCCGGCATGGACATCGGCAAAGACAACGGCGACCCGGTCTCTCCCTCTTATGCGACGAAATCACCATTCGCGTTCACCGGGAAGATTCTCAAGATTGATTTCGACGTGATCTCGCAGCCGGCGCCTCATTGATGTTGCGGCGGTCTCCCGATTCAGCGCTTACCTCGTCCTCATCGCTTCAACCAGCTCATCATCGTCCGGGTGACCAGGTCGGCGGCGTCTTGCTGGACGAAGTGACCCGAGTTGGGGATGGTCACGAGGGTCAGGTCGCTCTTGATCCAGTTCCAGGTGTCGTTCAGAGCGCCTGGGAGAAGCGCCTGGTCACCGAGCCCGTGGATCAAGAGAACCGGGCAGGTCACTGGCGGTGAGGCTGCCGCGGCAAGGGCCCGGCCAGCCGCTTCGCCAGGGCCGCGCGGGTAGTTGGCCTTGTAATAGTTCAGCATGCCTTCCATTGATGATCGGGACAGGGCCTCGCGGTAGACCTTGCGGGCCTCCGGGTCCTTGACCCAGCTCGTCAGCGCCTCGACTGTCACTGTCTGGGCAGCGTCGGGCTTCTGGAAGTCGCGCGCGTACTGGCTGTTTCGCTGTTGTTGCGGGTTGGTCGCAAGCTCGCGGATCAGGCCGCGGGGATGGGGCAGGTTCAGAACGATGAGCCGGTCGGTCAACTCGGGGTGTGTCATGGCGAACGTCCACGCGACGAGCCCACCCCAATCATGACCGACGATCACGGCCTTACCGGGTCCAAAATGTTTGACCACCGACCAGCAGGTCGCCGACCAGCTTGTTGATCGTGTAGTTCTCGACGCCTTCCGGCTGGCCGCTCAGGTTATAACCGCGCTGGTCGATGGCCACGACGTGAAAGTCGCGCGCCAGGGCCGGCATCTGGGCCCGCCACGAGTACCAGAAGTCGGGAAATCCGTGAACCAGCACGACAAGCGGGGCATCACTCCGGCCCAGGCTCACGCAATGGATCCGGACGCCTGTCGAATCGACGTTGATGTCGCGTGCGCCTGGCAGCAACGTGGAGGCGGCGGGCGTGGCGGCGTGATCCTGAGCGTAGCCATTCGACCACAGCATCACGCACAAGCCAAGCCAGACCGCCAGAGTGGTTTTCGGACTACACGTCCCGACGCACATCGGGCGCCGGTTGGGGTTGCGGTTCATCGCCGTTTCTCCCTCAGAGAAAGCTACTCGGACTGCTCAAGAGCGACTCATTGTCCCTCTTCAGCAATAGCCGGGCCAGTTCCAACTTCTGGAGAAACAGCTCGCGGTCGTGTCGAAGTGCAAACTCAGGCCGCAGGAGGAGTGGTTGGTGGTGTTGGAGTTGGAGGTGGATTTCCGATGGTCGGGCGGTGATGGTGGTGATGGTGGTGGAAGTTACCCGGGAAGTTGTGGGAGTCCACGGTAACCGGGGCTGGTGGGATCACGTGCGGTAACACGCTGACCGGACCGATGCCCGGGGTGGAGAGGAGCGCTCTTTCCTCCATTCGCTCGACATTCAGGACCGCTTTTCGCGACTTCGTCAGTCCATTGATTCGCGGTAGCTCGAACATGGTTTTCCCTCAATGTTATCCACGAACCAGGATCAGGAGCACGGGAAGACACGATGGCCTTCCTGACAAACGGCTCCGAGGGAAAACTAAACCACGGTCTTTCATTCCGCAATTTAGCGGTGCGAAAGTCTGGCATTGCTGCTTATATTGAACAATGATTGTGCTGAATCGAGAGTCGAGGCGCTTTTCAGAAACGGTGAAATGAAGGGGCGGAGAAGGCGATGGGTTATCTTCTGATCGCCTTGGTGCTGCTGGTTTTCATCGCGGCAAGCGTGGTGGCCGTGCCCTGGTTTCGCGCCAGCCGCGAGCTCGGCCGAGGTCTCGAAGCCCTTGGCTCGGGCCGGCGCACGCGCCAGATCTTGATCAATGTATGGGGACCGATGAGCCGTCTCATCGGTGCTTTCAACGAAGCGGCGCCGACGATCCAGGGCCGCATCGACCGGCTCGAGGAAGACCGCCAGCAATTGCGCGTCGTGCTCGGGGCCATGGCCGAGGCGGTGATCGCGGTCGACGCGCGGCGGCGGCTCCTTTTTGCCAACACCAGCGCCGATGCGCTGTTCGGCCTCGATGCCACGTCGGTCAGCCGGCTGGTGCCGGAGTTGATTCGCAGCCCCCAGGTTCAGGGTGCCGTCGAGGAGACCCTACGGCTCTACCATCCTGATGCCTACCAGGGCGAGGTGGCGTTTCCGCTTCGCGACCCCGCGACCCGCGGCTTGTCTCGCATCCTTTCGGTGCGCGGAACCCCCTTGCCCGGGAACCCTCCCTCGGGCGCTGTCCTGGTCTTCCACGACGTGACCGACCTCCGCCGGCTGGAGCGGATGCGGCAAGACTTCGTCGCCAACGCATCGCATGAGCTCAAGACTCCGCTTGCCTCCATCAAGGCGTACACTGAGACTCTGATCGACTGGGCTCTCCATGACGAGGCGGTGAACCGCCGCTTCCTGGAGCGAATCGACGAGCAGGTTGAACGGCTCAACCAGTTGATCATGGACATGCTCAGCCTGGCCCGGCTTGATTCGAGCCAGGAATTCTTCGAGCACGGACCGCTGAACCTGGTCCCCGCGCTCGAGTCGTGCGTCGAGGGACACAGGGGGCGAGCGGAAGCCAAGGAGCTCACGCTCACCTTTGATCCCGGCGAACTCGATGAAGAAACCCTGGTTCTCGCCGACGACGAAGCGATCCGGCAGATTTTTGACAACCTGATCGACAACGCGATCAAGTACACGCCGCCGGCAGGCAAGGTACGCGTGGCCTGCTCGCTGTCGGCCGAGGCGGTGAGCGTCGAGGTGGCCGACACGGGCATCGGCATCCCCCGCGACGAGCTGCCGCGCATTTTCGAGCGGTTCTACCGGGTGGACAAGGCACGCAGCCGCGAGCTGGGAGGCACCGGCCTGGGGCTGTCGATCGTCCGGCATCTCATCTCGTCGATCCGCGGCCAGATCTCAGTGACCAGCCGCCCCGGCTCGGGCTCGCGGTTCACGGTCAAGATCCCCCGCTGCACCTCCGCGACACCTCAGGAGCACGAAGCCCGCGGTGTGGGGAGTGCGGAGTAGATTTTGTTACCATGGAACAGAGTGGCGAGCGGATCGAGATCAAGGATTAACCATGGACGAAATTCTGACGATCGCTGAAATTCAATCGCTTTTCCCCTCCGAGTGGGTCTTGCTCGGAGACCCCCGGACCGACTCCAGCCAGAGGCTGCTCGAGGGGCGAGTCCTTTTCCACAGTCATGATCGGAGCGATGTTGACCGCAAGCTTCTGGAGCTTCGTCCCGGCCGATTCGCATTTCGATTCATGGGAGACCTGCCCGAACACACGGCGATGATCTTATGAGTTTCCCGTTTGCGCCCTCAACGGGCCCGATCGCCGTGGATGCGAGTCTCTCCGGGCCTCATGGCCAGGCCGATGTGAGGCTGATTCTCGACACGGGCGCCACGATTAGCCTGATTCGGTCCACGATCCTGATCGCCGTCGGTTACGATCCGGATGCTTCCCAGGACCAGGTCCAGGTCACGATGGGAAGCGGGATCCAGTCGCTTCCTCGAATCGTGTTGAACCGCTTCTCGGCTCTGGGTCGGCATCGTCTCGGATCTCGCGTTCTGTCACATCCGATCCTGCCCGCCGCAGGAGTTGACGGTTTGCTCGGGCTCGACTTTCTTCGAGGGACGGTCCTGACAATTGATTTTCTGGCAGGACAGATTGCCCTCGTTTGACCGTCGCTCAGTCGTTCCAAAATCGCACCGTCTAATTCAATGTCCAGCGCCCGTGGCTTCGAGCCATTTCTCGCAATCCATGGCGGCGGAGCATCCGGAGCCGGCGGCGGTGATGGCCTGGCGGTAGTGAGTGTCGACCACATCGCCGCACGCGAAGACTCCCTCCACGCTGGTCGCCGTTCCGTAGTTGAGCATCGCGTCGAGCAGCCCGGCGGGGGCCTCGATGCCCTTCCAGGCCAGGGCGGTGCGGTTCAGCAGATAGCCTTCCGGGGTCATGGCAAGCTTGGCCTTGAAGATCGACGTGTTGGGAATATGGCCGATGGCCAGGAACAGGCCGTCGATCTTGAGGTCGTGCGTCGTGCCGTCCTTCGTCGACCTGAGCCGCACGCCGCTCAGGACGTCAAGTCCGCCGTGCTTCTCGCCGAGAATCGCGTCGACTACCGAGTTCCAGGCGTTCTCGATCTTGAGGTTGCTCTTGAGCCGGTCCTGCATCACCTTCGAGGCCCGCAAGGTGTCGCGGCGATGGATCAAGGTGACCTTGCTCGCGAACCGGGTCAGGAATGTCGCCTCCTCAACGGCGGAATCGCCGCCGCCCACCACGGCAATTTCCTTGCCCCGATAAAGTGCACCATCGCAAGTGGCACACGTGCTGACGCCGTTACCGCGATAGGGGCCCTCGATGCCCAGCCACCGTGCCGAGGCCCCCGTGGCGACGATCAGGGCATTCGCCGTGTAGTCTTTCAGTGCGCCACTGGTGGGATCGCCGCTGGGATCGTCGGTCGTCCGCACGCGGAACGGCCGCCGGCTGAGATCCACCTCGAAGACCGTCTCCCACCTGGTCTGCGCCCCGAATCGCTGTGCCTGCGTGCGCATCAACTCCATCAACTGCGGCCCTTCCACGCCCTCGGGAAAACCGGGGAAATTATCGACCGTGGTTGTGAGCGTGAGCTGACCGCCCGGCTCCTTGCCCTCGAAGACAAGTGGGGCCAGGCTTGCCCTGGCTGCGTAGAGCGCGGCGGTCAAACCGGCCGACCCGGACCCGATAATCACCACGGGAGCATGAGAATCAGACATCAGTCCCTCAAAAGATCAGAAACTGCGGCTTGAACTCAGCTTGGAGCGATCGCCGCCGTCGTTGAATGGGTTCCCTCGCACCGCCGGCTGGGCCGGGATTCAGTATACAATCGATCGCCACCTGGAAGCGAGTGATCGGCAGTCCAGCAGCGGTGTCGGAGACTATCAAACAAGTTACGGACAGGAAAGCGGACGGGAACCGGGACATTGGCCGGAGTTGTAACCTAGAATCCTTTCAGAGCCCCGCGCGACCGCGGATTGAGGGCTCGGTGGAGGCGGGCCCGTAACAAGTCAAATCGGATCCCAGGGGTGCTTGAAGGAAGGGTGCCATGCTGGTACTGACGAGGAAGTTGATGGAGAAGCTCTATATCGGGGACGACATCTGCGTGACGGTCGTCCGTCTCGAAGGAGGACAGGTTCGCCTGGGAATCGAGGCCCCGCGCGAGGTGGCCGTGGTTCGCGCGGAGCTTGTTTCCGGGCACAGCCCGACAGGGGAACGCACCCCTCATCATCGGCCGATCCCGATTGTTAAAACCGAACTCAGGCCCCGACCAGCCGCGGTTCATGAAACCGATAACCGACGCCGCGGACGGTTTCGATGAGCTCGCCCGCCTCACGAAGTTTCTTCCGCAGGCTCTTGATGTGCACGTCGATCGTCCGCTCCAGAACGATCGCGTCCTCGCCGATCGCGGCGTCCATCAGCTCATAGCGGGTGAACGCGCGACCCGCCTGGCGGATCAAGACTTCCAGCAGCCGAAACTCGGTGGGCGTCAACAGGAGCTCCTGGCCACGGTAAAGCCCTTGTGACTGTGCCGGTCGATGATCACGCCCTGGCTTTCGATCACCGTCCCCGCCGGCGCCTCTTCCTGGAGCTGGATCCGCCGCAGCTCCTTCTTGATCCGCTGGATCAGCACTTTCATGCTGTACGGTTTGGTCACGTAATCATCGGCGCCGGTCGCAAAACCCACCAGCTCGTCCGATTCTTCCGCCTTGGCCGTCACCATCACGATCGGGATCTCGCGCGTTCGAGGGCCCATTCTCAGTTCCCGGCAAACTTCGAGGCCCGGCTTCAACGGCAACATCAGGTCCAGCACGACCAGGTCGGGCAGCTTTAACTGGGCTTGCCTCAGGCCCTCCTGGCCATCGTGCGCGACCAGCACCTCGAAGCCCTCGCGTTCCAGGTTGTAACTCAAGACTTCTGCCAGTGCTCGTTCGTCTTCAATCACCAGGATCTTGGGTTTCGGCATGAGAGAGGTTATCCCAGATTGATTTCCAAACTCGCGTAACGCGTCATCGTCAGTTCAAGAATTGATTTTAGGGAATCTGGTGTCTCGAATGTGAAGACGGCGAGAAGAAACCATGAAGACTTGTCATGCACGCGCGGTCTCACGGTTGCTCGCGTGCGTTTCGCTGGGAGTGTTCTCAAGCTGACTCAGATTGAGCATTCGCCGGATGACCTCGCGCAGGTCGCCAGTCTGCTGGTACGTTTCCACTTGCAAAACCGAGCCGGTCGGGCGGTCGGCCAGCTCGCGAACAATCTGGAGCTGCTGTGAACAGCCCAGCCCCATGGCCCGGTCCTCGAGTCGATCGACCAGCCGGTGCACGACTTTGCGAACGGGAACGGATTCGAAGGTCTGAGGATCGACCAGGCTGGCTTCCATTCCATAGCGACAGGCACGCCACTTGTTCTGGCGGATCAGGTATGGGTGGCAATTGTGCTGGTAGGTTCCGCGATCCACCTCCTCGGACAGCTCGTGAACCAGGCACTGAACCAGCGCCGTCAGCCCCAGGACGTGGTGCAGGCTTGGGGGCATGTCGCAGATCCGGGTTTCGATCGTGCCAAAGTTATGATGCGGGCGTACGTCCCACCAGATTTCACGGATGGTTTTGATGAAGCCCGTCTCGATCATCTGGTTGAGTAGCCATGTGTACTCGCTCCAGTTCCGCAAGAGCGGAGGCAGGCCGGCGGTGGGCAGGGTTTCCATGATCTTGATCCGGTGCGAGTGCAAGCCGGTGTTGCGCCCTTGCCAGAATGGGCTGTTGACGGAGAGGGCCAGCAGAACCGGCAAGTGCGGCAGGATGCGATCGCAGATCATGATCGCCTTGTCGCCCGAATCGAGACCCACGTGGACGTGCAGTCCGAACGTCACCAGCCGGCGGGCCGTTTCTTGCAAGAGGTCGACCAGTCCCTCGTAACGCGCATCGGGCATGACCTCCTGGTCTTCCCATCGCGAGAACGGATGCGTGCCGCCCCAGTAGAGCCGCAAACCCTGATTCTCGGCCAGTTGCTCGACCACGTTGATCTTCGCCGCCAGGTCGCGTTCGACCTCGGCCACGTCGCGGCAGATGGCGGTGTTAATTTCCAGATAGCACTGGAAGAGCTCCGGCTTCACCGAGCCGTGCAGCTCCGGCGGCAAGTTGGCCAGGATCGCCGCGACGCCGCTGCGCACGGCCAGGGTCTGCGCGTTGATCAGATTAAGCTCGATCTCGACACCGAGCGTGGGCCCGGGGCTAGAGACGAAGGTTAGGGAGTCACGATCGCTTGCTCCTGACGGATTCCGAGAGCAGGACGACGCTGTGCGCCAGGACCTTGGCCCC
>CAWCPP010000036.1:0-82262 GCA_963797295.1 uncultured Planctomycetaceae bacterium | reverse complement strand
CTTCGTTCGGGAACTTTCACGCCGCGCCTCTTGACCCTTTCCGTCCTCTGGCCTCTGCCATCTGGCGACCTTTTTCCAGCCACACCGCCAGCACCGCGGCCAGCGGGGTTCCGCTTGGTAATAATCTTTCCCCGCTGGCAAGCCTCTCACCGAGTGCCGAATTTCCAAAGACTGCGCAAGGTCCGATCCCGACGGACGGATCCTCTCTTATCAATATGCGCCATAGCCGGACTTCCTTGCGCACAATCTCCCCTGGTCCGCCCGATCGCCCGTTCCGGCTCCCACCCGACTGCCTGTCCGGAAAGCCGATCCGCTCCTCGAGCTTCTGATCGCCCCGTCGATCCGCGAACATGCGCCCCGCGATCGCGATCTCTGATCTCTGGCCGACGATCTTGCTTAACGGCGAGGCCACTGTTAGGTTAAGGAGTTGGGATTTGGAATGGGATAGATTGGATCCAGGTGATCCGGGAGTCTCGATCGACCATTCCGACTCTTTCGCGCACGCGGGCGTAATTCAGTGGTAGAATGCCAGCTTCCCAAGCTGGACGTCGAGGGTTCGAATCCCTTCGCCCGCTTCAACTTACGTCAACACGGCCCCGATGCGGCGAAAGCCCCCTCGGGGCCCTCTTTTTAGGTTCGAGTCCGAGGGTCCTTTTTGGGCTCCAAAAGGCCGACTGAACCAAGACTGAATCAAGGACTGCACCAAGAAACCCTGAAGGAACTAGCTGAACGGCGATGACGGAACGGTGAGCGAGGTGCAGGTGGACACCGGAAGGAGGCAGGAGTCGCACAGTAAGGGCCGATTGAAAGCCATTTGCGCGGGTTTGGGGCTATCGCCCAGCCTCTGCTCGTTTCCTCAGGAGGTGCGATCACGACCCGGCCTGGGACCCAGCAGCGACCCGGCGACGCAATCAACTCTGGGGGGACTTCGGCAGGCAGCGTGAGGCTAGGCGAACCCCACCATCGCCTCCTGGTAGGGCAGTTCCGGGAACCATGATGTGGGGGTTGGGCTCGCCGGCCAACGGGCGCGGTCCCCTTGGGGAGTAGCTCCATCCCGGCGCTGGCGTTTGGGGTACCGTACGCGTCGCCCTCCCGGCCGAGCCAACAGAGGCCGATGGTGCTAGAACGCGGCGGCCACTGCCGGGGTGATATCACGGCCGGCACCCCGCGCGGCTCGCACGGCCTCGTCGGCCGTGGTGGACTGCCCGTTGCTGAACTCCACCAGCTGGGTTGGCGCTCCGACTCAGAGTCTCAAATAGTCGTTCCGGACGGTCGACTGTCTGTCCATGATGACTCTTGCCCCGAACACGACACAGAGGACATAATACTGGTGCCGGTCCGATGAACCGAAGCGACAGTCCCAATCTATGGTTTGACCTGCGCGAGTCCCAGCAGAGGATAGTCGAAGTTGGAGGGGGGGCAATCAGTATGCCCAAGGCGACCGGGATATTCGCAGCACATCGAATTGCAATAATAATCATCAGATCAACACAGTGATGATCCGACATTCCTTCGACGGGGTCTAGCCACATGAGACCAGTCCACTCGCTCGCCATCGTCAGTATCGCAATCGCAGCCCAGTGCGTGCAGGCGGTTCGCGCGGACGATTGCGAGGTGAAGAAGACGGACCGTCGGCTCTCCTGCACGAGCGCCTCGATCGCTGTGGCCAATTGCGGCAAGGAGGTTTACAAGGGGGCCAAGAGCGGCGGAGTGTTGGGAGCGATGATTAACGGTGCTTTGCCTTGCGCCATGGCTGCTGCTACTAGCGTAGGGTGCGTTCGGGACGTCATGCGGGAGAAAGAGGCCTGCCGGGTGCCGGACAAGTCGCAGAATTCGCCCTCAAACGGAGGTCCAAAGTTAGGAAAAAAGCAGGCTCCGATGCGCATCCGAAGATGAATACCTATGCGTCTGAGTTCGTGTAAGGCGCAGGTCGCAATGTACATAATATCATGTTTATGGATAGAATCTCGATGAGCCACAAATTTGTTGCATCGCTCTTGATCTCATTGGTCGTACTCTTCACGTCCGTTCTGGCGGCCAAGTTACTTGCCAAAGAGCGGGTCGCCAGGGTAAAGGACGTGGCGCATGTGATCAACCCCGCTGAGCCCGGAGTGGAGGTTTACTCCTCGGCAGAGGTCGACGGTCTGCTTTCTGGTCTCGAGTCTAGAATGAAACAGGAAGTGAATCAACATGTGACAAGTCTAAACTCAAACTTCATCACGGTAAACAAAACAAGCAAAGACGACATCCTCGCAGCGATCCGACAACTCGGCAAAGACTCCGGATTGTCGGCAGACCGTGTTGAACGCCTAAAGGCCGACATCATCTACTATTTGAAAAGTGACGCCCTCGAGGGTCTCGAAGAGTCGATTCGCCTTAAAGTCAAGGTGGAACTCGCCCACGATAAGGAATTCCGCGCGTCCCTGAAGCGCGAGATCATCGCCGAGTTGCGCAAAGACTCACGTTGAGACCCACGGAGAGGAAACCGCGATGCCTTCACTCCTCCGTTCAACGAGCGTCATTCTCGTCGGAGCCGTACTCGGCTGGTTTGTGCTCTCGGAACCGCTCATGAATTGGATTCCGGAGGGCAGTGCTTGACGCGAAATCGGCCCTTCGAGACCTTCTGAAGTCAAGTCTTGCCCTACCCCTTGCCCCTCGATTCGCATTGGCGGACATCGAAAAGGAGGCGATCGGGCCGCAGGCGTTTTCTGTGGCCTATCGACAGATGGCGGTCGGTGAGTTCCCGATTCGCAAGTCAGCCAACCTATCCTCTCAGATCGAGATGATTCGTACCAAATACGAGATCATCCAACGTGAGACCGCTGGTGCCACGATCGCATGGCGTGACCGAGCCCACGGGTATTTCGATCCCGCGGTCCACCGGTTCGTCACAAACGACCTCAACTGGCCATGCTGACCCGCAGTATGCCGCCGAGTCGAATTCAGAGGGCACTTGACCGATCGTGTCGAATCTCTGGTGTCCCTCCAGTCCGAACCCTCCTGGATGCCGCCGCCGAGCGAGTCCTCGCCAAGAGTGTCGAGGAGTTTCTCGCCCCGGACAGGTCGTTTGAGCAACTTGCCACCTTCGCCCGACTCCGCTACGACGCCTCACAAGGAGTCGATGGGGCAGAGGCATTTCTCAAAGCGGCTGGCACAGTTCTGCATCGCAACTTGACAGAAAGCGCCGAGTTCAATGCGATGTCTGTCCAGGAGCGTGCCGCGACGGTCGTTGCTCTGCAATCTGAAACCAGGTTTCGCCTTTCCAAACCGGACCAAATCAAAAAGATCGGGGCTCGCAATGTCCGACCCGCAGATGCAACTGCCACCGTTCGAGACATCCGCACTCTGAAGGCATTGGTCACGGAGGCAACGGAACGCGAGGTCAAGTGCCTCAATGAGTCCAAGAAGGCCCTGGATGACGTAAAGTCGGCGTTATACGGCAACATGACGCCGGAGCAGAAGCTTGATTGGCTCGACAGGGGTGCCATCCGTCCGGCCGATCATGGTGAGGAGCGACGAAGGGTCGAACGTTCCGTCCTGATCAACAGCGTCGGGGAGTACCTTGAGACGGGCCAGAAAATTGCTGATTTTGCCGAGAGGGTGGGTGTCCCGAAAGAGGTTGTCGAGGTTGCCAAGGTCGGAATAAGTCTCGGAACGGCCGCGCAGAACGTCGTCGGCAAGCTTGTCGACGGCAACGTGATCGGTGCCGCCCTCGACGCGATCGGCTTCATCGGCGATCTGATTTTTGGGGGCGGACCCGACCAAGCGACTCAGCGACATCAGGAGATCATGAATAAGCTGGGTGAGATCGACGAGAAGCTTGACAGGATCATGGAAACCCAGCGAGACATCCTCCAAGCGGTGGCACGGGTCGATGAGAAGATCACGGAACTCACAAATCTCGTGGCGAAGAACCATGTTGAGGTGATCGAGAAGCTGGAACGAATCAACACTGATATCTTAAAGAATCGTGAGATTCTCTGCGAGTTGCTGGAAAGAAATCTCAAAATACTTCAGGCTTTCTGCGAGATTGAGAAATCAGGTTCTTACGGCGATAAGCAGATATGGTTCCAAAACCACCCCGAACGATTCGTCCGTTGCGACCAAGCATTGTCCGAGATTCGAGTTTCTGGCGAATTCCCTAAGATCGGCCGTTATTTCGTCTTGGAGGCTAACGGCAGACCAATCGCTGAGGTTTCGAGCCCCGAATTGCACAACTATCTGGCGAATGTGGTCAAGCCGACCATGGAGCTATTAGAATACGAGTACAAAGGAGATCTTAAACGGGCCATCACCGCTCTTACCAGCCCAAGCCTTACCGTCGCCGACCTGGATTCCGAGAAAAGGGGTTGGGGAAATAGACCCCCTTTGTCAGCGGAAGAGTTCCCATTCGAGCAATTCGGGGACTACCTGAACGCAGAGGCAGTAGGTCAATACTCAAGATTTGCACTTATCTACGCAAAATATATATTCCTCGTCGATGATGATAAACTTCAGAGGGCCCTGCTGTCTGAGGAGCGCCTCCGTGACCCCACTCTGTCGGCTAGAACGAAGGGCAAAGCCGCGGGGGCCATCGATCTCCTCAAGGACCCTCTCCGGCTTGTCAATCTGGGCAATTGCGCAGTGGAAGCTTTGCTCGGTGGGGACGTGCTGCTTCCAAGAATGACTGGACATTTTTACTATGCAAGCGACCCAGAATACAGGTCGTTGCCTCAATTCTATAACCCGCGGTTCTTGACCGCCATGAAGAACAATCCGCTCCTCGTGCGCAACGCGGTCGCTTACTGGCTCGCGGAGAGTGCTCGAAGCAACGGGTTCGACACCACGAGCTATCGCTTCGCGATCGAGTCGAACGACCCTGATTTTCTCGTGTCTTTGACCAAGATGGGAACCAGGCGCTACACTTTCAAGAAGCAGCCGGCCGAGCAAATTGAGGACGGTCACGTGGTTGAGAAGGATTGCTGGCATCTCGTGCTGAACGACTTGGCCTTACCTTTGCCGTCGGTGCAAGATTTCGATCTCGGCACCCTCTATCCCTCTGACGAATTGGTCATGCTCTTTCAGCTACGAGAAAAACTTATCGACGAAATCAGTTCCTATCACCTTACGACAACTCTTTCTGAACAGGAGAACCGGGTTCTCTCATTGATGATTCTTGCTCCATGAAACGCCAGTGGAGGCACGGACAAACGCGAGCGGAAACGGGCACGTAGCTAGATTTGATCACCTGTATCCGAATCCGCTCGGCTCGCGCGAGCGAAAGACCCAATGGTCGTCGCATCACCCCGTTGAGACTGTGCCATTCCCTTTCTGCTTCCGAGCCATTTCCGCCTTGAGTTCGGCCCTTATGATGGCCGCCTGCCAATCGTCGAGGGACGAGAAAACCCGATTCGCCCGCCTGATGCCCGCCCGCTTCAACATCATCCGGACCGCTGCTTCCGACACGTCCAGGCTCTTGCCAATTGCGATGTTGGAGTACCGCTTCGTCAGAGCCGCCAGCATCTCAGATGTGGGTCTGAACGGCTTGTCATCATCGAGCGTCAACCAACCCGATGGCTCGGCTCGTGTTGTCTCCGGAAGACTCTCGGCCTTACCGTCCTCGACTCCGAGCAGAGAAGCCAATCGCACCTGTCCCCGCCCCGTTGTCAGCTAGTGGATCGAAATACCGCTCGGTCATCTTCGACGTCACGTGACCCATCCGGGCCCGGATGACCGTCTCTGGAACTCCAGCCGCCAGCAGGGTCGAATTGGCCGTGTATCGTAGAGAGTGAATGCAGAGACCGTCGCCGTCGATCCCCGCTCGTTTCAAGCCAGGCTCGGAACTCGCGGTCGAGATTCTTCCGCAGTGGCAGACCCCTTCCCGTTTGCTCGGCGAGTGACCGCTCGCGTGACTCGGTGGCGTGATGGTGACATGCGGCAGCAGTGGTGCGCGGCTGGGCCTCTCAGAGCCGAGGCGAGATTGCGCCGAGTCAAGGGTCACCGCGCGATGCCAACCCTTTTCAAGGGACTGGAGTCTGTCGTCGTCCGGGAATCGACTGGGAGCAGGCTTGACGTGGCGTAAGAATGTTCACAGGAACCGTCAGCTCTTTTCAACCGTGGCTGGGACAATTTCGAGCAAGGCCTCACCGAGGATATCGAGAGAAGGACAAGATGAACATCATGCGACCGCTGTCTGCGGTTTTCGTGGTCGTGTCACTTTCGTTGGCAGCCGTACGAGCCCAAGACAAGAGGGCGGTGCCCGCCCCGCAAGGCGCCGAGACCTACGAGGCGGTTAAGCAGGAGTACACCGACGCCGTCCGGACATGGTCCAAGGAGTATCGCGCGGCGCTCGAGGAGGCGAAGAAGAACGGGAAGGACGATCCGTTTCGCTTCGACAAGCCGCTGCCGGACGCCAAATTCGCGCCGCGTTTCCTGGCGATCGCGGAACGGAATCCCGAGGGACCAGATGCGATCGAAGCCCTCTACTTCACGCTCTGGACCAGCCACGCCCCCAGGATCGGCGGCCCGCTTGAAACTTGGGACAGAGCCATCAAGATCCTCAGGGATTACCATATCGCAAAGCCGTCGATCAATGGTCAGGTCCGCCTTACTCATGAGGCTCGAATTCCCCTATTGAGGATGCTGACCGCCCTCGATAACACGGATACTGAGGCGTTGGTCGCCGAGGTGATCGCCCGCAATCCCGACCGCAAAATCCAGGCGATCGCCTACCGGGAACAGGTTGCCCACATCGAGCGATTAATCGAGCTCGCCGACGCAATGAAGAACGATCCCAGACACCGCGCGCTCGTGGAAAAGGAAGAGGGCAAGACCGTTGTGGCCGAGCAGATCGCGAAGGCCGAACGAGGAAGAGCCAAGATCGACGGACTGAAGAACATGCTGCGCGAAAAATACGGCGATGTGATCAACGATCTCTCGATAGGCAAGGTGGCACCGGAGATCAAGATCCAGGCTGTTGACGGCACGGAAGCGAGGCTTTCGGCGCTACGCGGCAAGGTCGTGGTTCTCGACTTCTGGACGACGTGGTGCGGTCCCTGCCGAGCCATGATTCCCCACGAACGCGAGATGGTTGAGCGGCTCAAGGAGCAGCCGTTTGCCCTGGTCAGTATCAGTGGCGATGAGAAGAAGGAGACGCTCACCCACTTCTTGGCCAAGGAAAAGATGCCCTGGACGCATTGGTGGAACGGTAGTCAAGGAGGCGTCTTGGAAGAATGGGATGTGCGGCATTACCCGACAATCTACATTCTCGACGTGCAGGGTGTCATACGCCACAAAGAGCTTCACGGCGAAGAGCTCGAGAAAGCGGTGAATTCGCTTCTCAAGGAAGCCAAGACCAAGACATCGAGTGCGGATTGACGAACGCCATCGGCCGGAGAACGAAATCGTTCCAACGAGCGCAATCCGGACGTCATGCAGCGGAGAGCGGAAAGAGCCAGGCACAAAACAAGGGAAAGCTGGGAAGGCTAAGTCGGATTGCTACACCTGGGATTCAAGCAGAATCCCCAGATTCTATGCCGGGTCCTTTTTGGCCTTCTCGCGAGGGCCGGTCAATGCTTCACACTGCGGGTCAATCGACCCGCACGAGCCTCGCCTCGTCGAGCGTGGGGCCAAGCCCGGGGGCTTCGGCCAGCGCGAAGGTGCCGGCCGAGGCGGTCAAGGGCCGCGTCTGGCAGTGCTGAAACCTGACCCGCGATTGGTAAAGGTATTCCATCATCGGGCAGAGGGTCTCGGACTGCGAAGCCACGCATGCGGAGGCGGCCAGCACATGATGTCCGTGCGGGATCACCTGGACTCCGGAGTATCCTCGGGTGAGCTCGCAGATCTTCAGCCACTCGCTGATCCCACCGCACCATTCCGGGTCCGACTGCACGAAGCTGACCAGTCCGCGATCGAGGAAAGGCTTGACGTTCCACCGTGTGTACCAGTGCTCGCCGGCGGCCAGCGTGATCCCTGTCTCGCCTTTCAGACGTGTGTAGCCCTCCAGGTCGTCGGGGCGCAACGGCTCCTCCAGCCAGTGCGGCTTGTAGGGCAGGATCGCCTTGGCCAGCGCGATAGAGAACCGGAGATCGACCGACTTCCAGACCGACTGAATGCCGTCGAACATCAGCGTCGCCTCCGGCCCGAGCTCTTCGCGCACGGCGCGCACGAGCTCGATGTTCTGCTTCAGGCCGTCCGCTCCATCGACCGGACCGCTCATGAAGAACCACTTTTGTTTCTTGAACCCCTTATCGAAGAACTCGCGAGCCGTCTTTCCCGCCTCGGTCGGCTTGACCGAGTAGCCCAGCATGCTGGCGTACGCACTCAAGCGCTGGCGGCTGGCCCCGAGGAGGCGCCAGACGGGCTGCCCGGCCGCCTTGCCGCGCAGGTCCCAGAGGGCCAGGTCGATCGCACTCAAGGCCGTGATCAGCCATCCGGTTTCGGTGTGCCGCTTGGCGCGAACGGTGCCCCAAACCGTCGCGCCGCTGAGCGGGTCTTTCCCATCGGCATAGCATTCGAGGGGGTGGCCGGGGTGACCTTTAGTCCAGAGCGTGTTGAAGTTCACCGTCTCCGGTTCAGCGACATCTTGACCGACGAGAAGCGCGTGCAGATCCACAGGGAAAGCCGCTGCTTGCTCGGTCAAGAGCGGCCCGGCAAAGCCGCTCAGGCCCGATTCGCTGGTGATCTTCAGGTAGAGTTCCGTTGCCCCGCCGTTGCGGTCGCGCACACGGATGACCCTCGCGTCGCGCACGACGACGGGACTCCTGTCCGACGCCAGCGCCTGGCCATTCGCCCGCCTTGCCGTAGGATGCAGCCGCAGCCGCTGTTTTGAGGAACGTCCTGCGCGTGCTCATGGTCGATCACCCTTCCTGTCGTCCACACCAGTGTCAACCCCGGCCGAGGCCTCATTTCGCCGCGTCGGCCCGTCGCCTCCGGCCACTCAGCAGGTAGACATCCGACCGCACCTCGATCAAAGGATCGCCCGATGGATCGATCCCGTCCACCTTCGGGACCGGATCGAAGATGATCTTCCGACGCTCCGGCGCCAGCTCATCGACTCGCTCGTTCAGCGTGATGGTTCCGAACTCCACGAGCTTCCGGGTCTCGGGCCAGATCACGGTGGCGTTGGTCACGTCGTCACTGTCCTCGGCCATTTGCACCAGCACGCGGAATATCACTGGACCCTTCGACAGCCGCTCCGACATCTCGGCGGCGAGGAAGTCGGCCGTCTTGCCGCTCGCTTGATCGGGGGTCAGGAACTCGGTCCCCGCATCGGGGACAAGGCGGAATCGGCCGAATCGGCTCTTCCCGCCGGCATTCGTGAACTTGAAGGCGTTGACCGCGAAATAGGGCTGTCGCGCCAAGCTCGATGGGATCGGTTTCGGGGCCTCGACGAAAGCTTTCGTCGCCGGGTGAGTGGCTAGAAACGCAACGATCGGCGGCGGGGCCGGAGCCCCTGGCCCGCTCGCGGCGACCGCCTGGAAGAAGTCCAGCAACTCCCCCCCGTTTCGTGCCGGGAATCCGTTGAACGAGTGGGCGATGATGTCCGTATGAATGTGATCGGCCAGGTGGAATCGAGTCGCCATCCCCTGCGGGCTCGAACCCTCCGAGGCGTTATCGGCAACCGCCGGGATGCCAGACGAGGCCGAGAACCTCACTGTGACTGGGGTCGAGGGCCGTGAGGCGTGCGGAGCCCTCGTCAAGTCGGCCGCGTCGGGAGAGGGGATGAACGTCCCGGAGAACATCACGCCCTTGGCATGGACGGGACGGAAGCCGGGATGCACTCCCCCGGAAAGCTGATCGAGCACGCCGAGAAGTTTGCCAGCAAGATCGGAAGGCATGACGTGAATCTCCGGGAGTAAATCAGGTCTGACGCGATCGCTCCGGCCTACCGCATCGCGCTCACCGCTTCGTCGGTGGTCAGCACCGCGTTGGCGATAAAGTTGTAGTTGACGACCGCGGCCTTATAACCGTCCCCGAGTTCGGGATGCCTTGGCCCGGCCGTCGCGTCCTTCACCACGGCGACCTCGAAACCCTGCTCGATCAGCTCGCGCAGGTGGCTCTCCACGCAGAGATTGGCGAGCATCCCGGCCAGGACGACCTTGTTGAGCCGTCGCTTGCGGAGCTGCAACACGAGGTCGTTGGTCTGTGGCCCCCACACCTTGTGGGTGCTCACCACGATCGTCTTGCCGTCCTCGATGTACGGCTTGTAGCGGTCGAGCCAATCAGCGCCGGAGCCCGTGAAGCCGTCGAGGCTGAGCGGGTCGCGCCGGAAGAACTCCTTGCCCTCGAGCATCATCCGCTCGACCGCCCCGCAGAACCCCCAGCCCTGATCAGCCGGGTAGAGGTAGTGGGGCGAAATGAAGACCTCGAACCCGCCACCCTTCGCGGCCCGGAAGAGGCGATCCAGGTTCTCGACGGTGTTGTTCTCCTTGATGCTCTCGCCAACCAGCCCCCAGGAGACGCCCGTCTCGCTCAAGACGTCGTTCTGAGGATCGATGACCACCAGGGCGGTGTCGCTCTTTTTGAACTCCATATCGAAGCTCCTCGTCGATATTCGGGTTACTTCTTCACGTGCTTGCCGAGGAAGTCCCGCATCAACTT
Source organism: uncultured Planctomycetaceae bacterium (assembly GCA_963797295.1). Classification (GTDB taxonomy): domain Bacteria; phylum Planctomycetota; class Planctomycetia; order Isosphaerales; family Isosphaeraceae; genus Aquisphaera. The sequence continues at coordinate 71,681 of CAWCPP010000036.1, read as the reverse complement.
CGCGATCTCGTCGCCGTTCGTCTCAAGGGCGAAGTGCCCGGCATCGAGGAGGTGGAATTCCAGTGTCTTCAGGTCGCGCTTGTACGGCTCGGCTCCAGCGGGCGGGAAGATCTGGTCGTTCTTGCCCCAGACGATCAGCATGGGCGGCTGATGCTCACGGAAATACGCCTGCCAGCTCGGATAGAGCGGCGGATTGCTGCCGTAGCTGAGGAACAGGTCGAGCTGGATCTCGTCATTGCCCTTGCGGTCCAAAAGGAACTGGTCGTGGGCGGCTCCATCCGGACTTACAAGCTCGGGGTTCTTTGCCCCGGTCATGTACTGCCACTTGGTCGCTCCGTAGGTGACCAGATTGCGGATGGCGTCCCGCTTCTCCTTGCTCTTCGGCTCCATCCAGTAAGCCTTGATGGGTTTCCAGAACTCGTTGTCGATCCCCTCGTCATAGGCGTTGCCGTTCTGGACCACGATTGCGGTGATCCGCTCCGGGTGCTTGACCGCCAGGCGGTAGCCGACGGGAGCCCCATAGTCCTGAACGTAGAGGCCGTAGCTGGTCAGGCCGAGTGTCTCGGTGAACTCGTCGATGACCTTCGCCAGATTGTCGAAGGTGTAGGCGAACTTGTCGTGGGCCGGCATCGAACTGTGGCCGTAGCCGGGGTAGTCGGGGGCGACGACGTGGTACTTGTCCCCCAGCGCCGGGATCAGGTGTCGGAACATCTGCGAGCTGGTCGGGAAGCCGTGGAGGAGCAGGATCGTCGGAGCATCTTTCGGCCCGGATTCGCGGTAGAAAATGTTCAGGTCGCCGATTTTCGCGGTCTTGTGCAGCACGGCTGGGTGCTGGGCGGAGGCCGGAACGCCAAGTGCCAGCATCACGGCGGTGAACAATGGCAGACGGATCATCAGCCTGTCTCCTCGAACGGTAGTCTGCAACGTGGAACGATCCGGCTTCCATTTCCGATGCGACGTACTGGCCGAATCGAGTTGATTCACCTAAGATCATAGCGGCGAACCACCCGAGCGTCTCCCGGCAAGCCGGATTTTGTGAGTATGAGGGGCCGGAGCCTGGCGGTGGTCAGCTCGGCTTGCTACCGAGAAGCCAGGCGTCGGACCACGAACGCGGAGGGAGGGACGATTGAGAGTCGTATCGCTGAGCGTCGGGCTCCCACGCGAGGTCGAATGGGAAGGCCATTCCGTGCTTACCTCGATCTTCAAGCGCCCAGTCGACCGCCGCCTCCGCGTGTCCAGCCTCAATTTCGAGGGCGACGAGCAGTCGGACCTGACGGTCCACGGCGGTGTCGACAAGGCCGTCTACGTCTACCCGTCCGAACACTACGAGGAATGGCGCCAGGAGCTTCCGGGCGTGGACTTCCCCCAGGCCGCTTTCGGAGAGAACCTGACCACGGAGGGGCTGAGCGAGGACGTGCGGATCGGCGACCGCTTCCGGATCGGCACGGCCGAGTTCGTGGTCACGCAGCCCCGGATGCCCTGCTTCAAGCTCGGCATCCGGTTTGGCCGGATGGACCTGCTCAAGCGGATGCTCAGGAACGGCCGGACCGGCTTCTACTTCGCGGTAACTGCCGAGGGCGAGGTCGGGGTGGGCGACACCATCGAGTCGATCGAGCGACTGGATGAGGGGTTGACCGTGGCGGACGTGGTCAGGCTCTACACGGTCGATGCGAAGAATCAGGAACTCCTCCGCCGCGCGACGCAGACCTCCAGACTCCCCGATAGCTGGAAGGACTACTTCCGCAAGCGACTCTGGGACCCCGACGCCTGATGGGGACCGGAATAAGGAACGGGATAGGTAACCGAGTCGGCTCAGGTCGAATGAACCGACCAGCGAGTCGGTGATTGACTCAACTTGCGATTACCGTCCCATTCGGCCTATCCTTCCGGACCATCTCCGCCTTGAGTTCGGCCCTTATGATGGCCGCCTGCCAATCGTCGAGGGAAGTGGAAATCCGATTCGCACGCCGGATGCCCGCCCGCTTCAGCATCATCCTGACGGCGGCTTCCGACACGTCCAGAATCTTGCCAATCGCGATATTGGAATACCGCTCAGTCAGAGCGACTAGCATCTCAGATGGGGGTCTGAACGGCTTGTCATCATCGAGCGTCAACCCACGACCGATCTCGACCGACGATGTTTCCGCAGGAGTCTCGGCCACACCGTCCTCGACTCCGAGCAGAGAAGCAACCGCTCCCGTCCCCGCCCCGTTGTCAGCAAGTGGATCGAAATACCGCTCGGTCATCTTCGACGGAACGTGACCCATTAGCGAACCGATGACCGTCTCAGGAACACCTGCTGCAAGGAGAATCGAGTTCGCCGTGTAGCGTAAAGAGCGAAAGCAGGAACCGGCTCGATTGTTGCTCGCCCTCTTCAAACTGGCTCGGGCCTTGCAGATTCGCAGCATTCTCGCCGTCGTCGCGGAAGGTTTACGTCGAAGCAGTGGCTCTGCGGGTGCTCGGGGCGTGACGACAATTCCAGGATCACGTAGCTCCCATAGGCCCGGGCTCAAGCCGATGCCGCCTGGCCCACTGATGATCATGCGGGTGACCGGCCCGCAGCGGCATCCGAGATCGGTACAGAGACCGAGCCACCCTCAAATCTGCGAAACACAAACAAAGGTCTGGCCTTTCGCGGCGTCTATCCCATACCGTAGAGCGAGACCCGAAAACGGAGTATCCCATGAACCGATTGCTGGCCGCGATCCCGTTTGTATTCCCCGTCTTCGTCGCCGCCCAAGACCCCGTCGGCTCCGTCAAAGACGACCCCTCCCGGATCACGCCCGAAATGAAGGCCGAGACGGAAACCATCGCCCGGGCACTCGAGGGTCTCACGCCCGAAGGCTTCACGAAAAAGAGCCTTGTTGAACGCTACACCGAAGCCAACTTGTACGAGAAGATCGACGGCCGGTCCGAACTGTTTCAATCCTACGACGTGACTGGCATGACCTTCGTCACCTTCTCCAAAGCGGACGACCCAGCCAAATTCATCGACGTCTTCCTCTACGACATGACCACCCCCCTCGGCGCCTTCGGCGTCTATTCGGTCGAGCGATCGTCTGGCAGCAAGGCCATCGCAACCGGCGACGGCGGCCACCGCACCGGGGCCGATTTATTCTTCCGGAAGGGCCAATACTATGCGTCGATCCTGACATCGGGACCCGACGAGGAGGTCCAGAAAGCGGCATCGGCCTTGGCCGATACGCTGGCGAATCGCCTGAAAGGCGAAGCGGCGGAGCTATGGGGTCTCGCCATGCTCCCGGCGAAGAATCGGATCGACGATACAGTCCAGTACCTCATGGTCGATGCCCTGGGTCTCGACTTCCTGACCAACGCGTTCACGGCCCAATACCGCGACGGCGAGGCCGAGTTCACCGCCTTCGTCGCGCGCTGCAAATCCGCTGATAACGCCGCAGAAGTCCTGGCCAAGTACAAGGCCCACCTCGAAGAATTCGGCGACATGGCCGAACCGGCCAAAATCGAAGGGGCGTCGGTCATGTTCGCCGACGTGGGCGGTGGCGACTTCGACGGCGCTTGCCAGGTCGGCGACGTCATCGCCGGCGTCACGGCGGTCAAGGGCCGCGACGCGGCCGTCAAGGCCATGACCTTCCTGCTCAAAGGACTGAGGGTCCCGAAATGACCTGGCGCGGCGTCCGCTGTTAGGCCAAGAGGTCGGCCATTCCCTGCGGGTCGGGGCCAACCTCCAGCTCCTCCGGCATCATCGACAGACCGTTCGCCCGCATCGAGGGCATATCGGCCCGCCGAATGGTGCGCGCAACGCCGCCGCCGAAGGATACCCTCGGGCGGCGCGGCGGACAAAAAAACGGTCGGCGTCGATCAAGCCCTGACGAAGAGCTCCGCCGAGCGCTGAACGGCTGCGAGGTTCTCTTTGAAATGGGCGAAGTTCTGCATGTCTGAATTGACCACGTCGACGCCGTGGGCGAGGACAAACGCGTAGGACCGTTGCCAGGGCGAAAGCCCCGATTGCATAAGCTTGTCGCTGTAGTGCCCGTCGAAGGCGTTCTCCAACTCCTTACCGCCGCGGGACGATAAGTAGCGGGCCGCCTTCATACCGACGAGACCGATGCCGGCGTCCCGGGCGCGCTGGAGCGTGGGCTGAAGCTCGACCATCGCCGGCGTCCCGGCAAGGAGACTCTTCGAATCCCAGTCGTACCACCCGGCGGGGGTGATGGCGATCATGGCAAGGTCGTACCAGTCCGTTCCAATCATGGCCTCGAGCACTTGCTGCGCCCGCTTGTGGGTACTCACGCCCCAATGGCCCACCTTCCCGGCCTGTTTCGCCTTGAGGAAGGCCTCATGCAGTTGCTCGCAACGGACGACCTCCGGCTCGCCGACACCCATGAGGTAATAGGCGTCCACATAGTCGGTACCCAGATCGGCGAGGCTCGCATCGAGCAGCCCCGTCCAGTAATCGGCCAGAAACTTGCCTTGCTCGACGGTCAACGGCTTGCCCTGTTCGTAGCCGTCAATGGGACGCAATGGCGCTTTGGATGTGACCCAGATCTTGCCGCGGTGCGCCGCGAGGAAGGGGGCGAAGGCGCGCTCGCTACCCTTATAATAGGCGTTGGAGCCGAGATCGTAGAAGTTCACGCCTGCGTCGAACGCCGCCTTGAGCAACCGAACGGCCTTCCCGCCCATCAACGCCGCGCCGCCGCCGAAGACGAGGCGGCTGCACATGAAATTCGTCCGGCCGAGCTTGCGGTAGGGCATGCCGCTCCGCTCGTTGCGGTGGATCAGGCCGTCGGCCGGCTCGTCCTGGGCCCGCCCCGACGGCGCGACGGCCGCCGTGGCAGTGGCGGCGGCGGTGGTCTTGATGAATGCCCGGCGGTTCATCTCGTACGGTGCGGTCATAATGCTACCCCATGAGCTGGATGATTCCGGCCTTGTTGCCTCTTACCAAGCTAGCTGGACGGGCGCATCGCGTCAATCTTGTCTGCCTTTGTCAGAGGATTGGTGATCAGGGCGAGCGTCCGTGGGATGAACCGCTCCCGGAAGGTGCGGCATGGAGGTCCGGTGGTTCCGCCAGGATATGAGTGGAATGGTGCCACCCACATTCTGGCTCACGGTCGGCTTGGTCGCCCGTTCAGCGTCTTATCGGCGGCGTCCACCGCCGAAACGGGCGACTCCAGGCAAGGTGGAAGGGCTGACAGAAAGCCGCCCATTTGTTCGCACCCTTGAATGCGGGTGGCCCCATTTTGCCCGCGAGGTGTGCTGGGTGTGCTGCAGAATCTGCAACCAGGGGTTCGGGCCCCCTGGTCAGTCTCCGCGGACACGACTCGAGGCTGTGACCCCGTTTTGGTCCTACTTCGCGAGCCGAACGAGCACTTTCAGTTGCTTGACGACATACTGGGAAGCGTTGCCGTTGAAGGTCCAGTCGAGAGTCCGTCCGCCGCTGGCGTTCGGGTCGCTGTTGCCGATGCCGAGATCGGCGCCCGGACCGGATTTCCAGTTGTTGAAGGCGAAGATCGTCTGCTTGGCGGCGAAGTTGTGGACCTGCATGGAACCGTAACCGTCTTCGGGGTCCCCGATCTGGTCGCCGAAATCCCAGACCGCGTCGGAGGCGTTGGGCACCCCGGCGGCGTTCTGCGGGCCGTAGTTGTTGGGGAAAAACTCGATATTGCCGGCGATGTCCTTGCCGGTGGTGATGCGCGAGTCGCTCGAAAGTACGTTCATGTGGGCGATCGGCATCTGGAACCTCGCTTTCGAGGCAAGCTTGGGGACGCCGAGCTTGGCCAGGTCGGTCGTGAACGCGTCCATCGAGACATAGACCCACTGCGTCGGCGCTCCAGGTTTACGCAGCTCGAGGAGGTAGGCGACCCGGTCGATCGGCCGGGTTATCTGCGCGCGACGGTCCACGTCGTAAACGAGGTCGCCGCTGGCCTTATTGAGGTCGAGAGCGTAGAGGAGTTCATAATCCTTTGATTCGGCGACCTTCAGCGCAAGGATGTCGATCACGGGTTCCTTGCCGCTGCGAAACGCCGACGCCGGCAGCCCTTCCTTGTTCATCAGGTTCGGGGCGGCGGACTTGTCCCACGCGAAACGCATGGCCGCTGGCGCTTTGACCTTGTCGGAGGAGAGCACGACGGAATCCCCTTCGATGACGGCGTCGGCCCTGGTCCAGTCGCTTTCCTTACCGATGATCTCGAACGAGTTCAGTGGCTTGCCGTCGCGCGAGGCCAGCCCGCCGCCGATGTTGTCGAACTGGAGGCGAAGCTTGTCGCCCTCGAGGACCATGGCCTTGAAAGTCGGGCCAGAGCAAACGGCGTTGCTCTGGCCATAGACATGCTTCAGCGCCAGGAGCGCAAAGCGGCGGCCCACTTCCTGCTTGTTCTTCGGGTGGATGTCGTTGTAGTCGCCGATGTCGCTCGTGACCACCATGCCGGTGTTGGGAATCTCCAGCGCCGCGGCCTGCGCCTCCCAGAACTCCGCCAGCACAGCGGGATTCTCGTTCCCATAGTGGAAGGGCGCGATCTGCACATAGTAGAACGGCAAGTCGCTACCCCAGAGTTGACGCCAGCCCTGGATGAGCGCCTTCATCTTCTCGGTGTAGAGCTTGCCTTCGCCGTGGTTCGACTCGCCTTGATACCAGATCGCGCCGCGGATGCCGTAGGGCACCAGCGGATGGATCATGGCGTTGTAGAGCGTGGTCGGCTGGCCCTCCGCGCCGGGCCGCGCCCCCAGCGGCACGAGGTCCTCTGGAAATGCCGGCATCGGCGCGACGAGCGTCTCCTGCGCGAGCGACTGCCGAGCGGTCTTGGTCCACGCCCCCAGGGTGTCGAGGTACCTGCTCAACCCGTCCTTGTACTCGGGCGCGTGCGGATTGGCCCTGGCGATCTGATGCTGGAGGTCCGCCAGTGCCGGGACCTGGGCAAAGCCTGCTGGCGGCGTCCAGGGCTCGATGCGTGTGCCTCCCCAGGAAGAATGCAAGAGGCCGACGGGCACGTTCAGTTGCTTGTGAAGCTCGCGCGCGATGAAGTAACCACACGCGGTGAACCCGCCCACCGTCTCGGGACGGCAGACCTGCCACGCGCCCTGGAAATCCTGGGCGGGAACGCTGGCGACGAGCTTGGGCACCACGATCTGGCGGATCTGGGGGTAGTTGGCGGAGGCGATATCTTCCTGTGCGTGATTGCAGCTCGCGACCGCCATTTCCATGTTCGACTGCCCGGAGCAGAGCCAGACCTCGCCGACCAGCACGTCGTCGAGCGTGATCGTGTTCGTGCCGGTGACGGTGAGTTTCAACGGACCTCCCACCGACATCTTCGGCAACGTCACGCGCCACTGTCCGGCCTGATTGGCCGTGGTGGTCACGGCGTGCTGGTCACTGATCTGGACCGACACGTTTTCGCCGGGATCGGCCCATCCCCAGACGGGAAGCGCCTGATCGCGCTGCAAGACCATGTGGTCGCCGAACACGTGGGGCAAAGTGACGTTGGCCGAGGCGGGGGTGGCGACCGCAAGACCAGCCGCCAACACAAGGGCCCGCGGGAAGGACAAGGTGTGTTTCATAGGTGGGAGAAGCCGGTAGGAGAGTCTAGTTTTGGCCCATGGGGCTGAGTCTACCAGAGAGCACGGCCTGATCAAAGGAGGAAGGCGGTGCATTGCGGTGGGTTGCCGCGGCGCAGTGGGTCCGTGGCCACTCCGGAGCGGAAACAGGGACGGAACGGAAACAGGGACGCGGAACGGAAACAGGGACGTAGCTAGATTTGATCGCCTGTAACCTGCGGCTCAACTCGTCTGGACGAACAACCCTGGATCGAGCGACTCAACCAGGGTCAATTCCCTGTCTCATTTTGCCGCATGAGCCCGCCGCCTGCGGCCACTCATCAGGTAGACATCCGACCGCACCTCGATCAACGGATCGCCCGAGGGATCGATCCCGTCCACCCTCGGGAACGGATCAAAGACGATCTTCCGACGCTCCGGCACCGCTCATCGACTCACTCGTTCAGCGTGATGGTTCCGAACTTCACGAGCTTCCGGGTCTCAGGCCAGATCACGGTGGCGTTGGTCACGCGGCTGGCCAGCGGCTTGATCTTTGGGTCAACGGACGTGAGGAGTTGCGGATCACTCGCCAGCGGAAGTAAGCCGTACTTCATGATCGTCATGGTCTCGCTCGATCAGGTCCGGGGTAACCGAGGTGATCGCAGGCTCTGTCTGTACGGCGACGCCTTCGGTGAGGATTGACAGGTCGCCGAGGATCACTTGTTCCGTGCCGTCGATCGACGTCCAGGATTCAGTGCCGTCATGCCCCGTCCGGGAGGCCGGTGCGCGATGGTTTGTGACTTCGATCCATTTGCCGTCACTGACGCCCGTCTCGATTTCGGTTCGCACCGCCTTGCCGTTGTCGTACCTCCAGTAGGACGCCTGGCCGCCGTGATAGGCAAGGGCGGCCAGCGGCAACGCACGAACTCCGGGGCGCTCGACGATCACCTCGGCGTAGGCGTACATCCCCGGGAGGATCTGACTGCGAGGGTTGGGCAGATCAATCTCGGCGCGGAGCGTGCGGCTCTTGACGTTCAGCGCCCAGGACGTGCGAGTGACGCTGCCGGGAATCGGCTTGTCGCGGTAATCCTTGACCAGCACGGTGGCCTTCGTCCCGATATGGACATAGTTGGCGTCCTCTGCGGGAATGTCGATGAAGACTCGGACCTTGTCCGTGCGGTCGACCACGTAGATCGGCGCGGCGGTTCCGCCGGGTGACTGGTAAGGAGACCGCGACATCGCCGTGGGGTCGCCCGTGGATGGCTGGACGAAGTCGAAGGTGTTGGCGTTGCGGGCCACGATCACACCGTCGTAGGGCGCGGTCAGCGTGAGGTAGCCCACCCACGCCTCCAGCCGCCTCGCCTCACTCTGGGCGACGCTCAAATCGGCGCGGGCGACCGAGACGTCAACCTTCGCCTTCGCGAGCGTCGCCTCCTTGGAGAGCAGCTCCGCCTCCGCCTTCATGATGGTCGCCTTCGCCGCGTCCCGCGACGCAATGCCCGACTTCCACTCGTTGGTCGACTCGAGGAGAATCTGGCGGTCGACCACGCCCCGTTCGACCTCGCGCGTCAGGCGCTTGATCTCGGAGTCCCAGCGATCGACCTCGGCCTGGTACTTGCCCAGGATCGCCCTGGCCTCATTGAGACTCGCTTCGGCAGCCTTGACGTCGGCCTCGGCCACCTTCACCAGCTTGAGAGCCAGCTCGATTCGTTCCTTATCTAACTCCACGGTCGCTTTCTTCGTCCCGAAATCCTCAACCGTCTCGGGTACGAAGAGCGTGGCGAGTATTTCTCCCTTCTTCACCTTGTCGCCGATGTCCACGATCCACTTCTCAATAAAGCCCGTCACCTTCGGGTAAATCGACGTGCGCTCGTAACTTTCGATGAAGCTCGGTTGACCGACGACCCGGACGATGTTCCGCACCGATGGATGGATCAGCCGTACGGTCGGGGGCTCCGAGGCGCTCGAGTAGTCGGTCACGGGCTCGTTGTGGCAACCCGGCGCGACGAGGGCGGCCAGGAGCCAGAACATGAACCAGCGGCAGCCCGGGGAATGTTCCGGAACAGAGGGACAGAGAGTTCGACGCATCAGGGACCTCCAGGCAGGGGGGCTTTCGGGGAGGCGGCGTGTCCGGGCCCCGCGTAAACGCCGTCCGGGGTGTAGATGGGTCCGTTGATTTGCGGTTGAGACGGGACAGACGTGCCCGGCTGGGGCAGGGCCTTTTCGTCGGACTTCTCCGCGCTGGGGAAGGCCTTCGGGTCGAAATGTGAGCTCTCGGGGTCATCCGGGCATATCGACGGCGAGTGCGCCGCCCTACGACCGATCACGACCGCGAAGATCGAGGGGACCACCAGCAGGGTGGCCACCGTCGACATCACCAGCCCGCCGATCACCGCGCGGCCGAGTGGGGCCTGCATCCCGCTGCCCCGCTCGAGTGCCAGTGCCATTGGCACCATGCCGATGGTCATCGCGCAGGCGGTCATGAGAATCGCCCGCAGACGGTCCCGCACGCCGGCGATCGCTGCCTCGGTCGAGGGTTTGCCTGCCTTCCAGTGGTCGTTCATGAACGCGACGAGCAGCACCGAGTTCGACACGGAAACGCCCAGGCTCATGATCGAGCCCATGAACGACTCGATGTTCAGCGAGGTGTTGGTGAAATAGAGGATGATCGCGATGCCCGCGAGCACTCCCGGCACGGCGCCGATCGATATCAGCCCCAAGCTCGGCGACTGGAAAAAGGCCGTCAGGAGCAAGAGGATCACGAATACTGCGACGGCCAGTCCAATGCCGAGCGACTTGAACATCTCATTCATCGGTGGTACCTGGCCGATGAGTTCCACCCGGACGCCTTCGGGTGGCTTGCCGGCCGCGGTGATCGCCCGGGCAACCTGCGCGCGGCCCGGCCCATGTCCTCACCTTCCACGTTCGCGGTCAGGGTCAGATAGCGCTGCGACATGTCACGGTCGTACTGGCCAGGCCGCACACCCCGGCGGACCGTTGCCACGTCGCGGACCATCAGGTTGACCAGGGGGTTCACCGTCGCGATCGGCAAGCTGCCGATGTCTTCGGCCTTGACCATCCTGGTTGGCGGTATCTGCACTTGGACCAGATAGTCGAAGCCGGTGCTGCCATCGATCCAGTAATTGAGGTCGGTGAAACGGGTCGACGCCGTTGCCATGATCGAGCGCCTTGCGCACGTCCTGGACCGTGGCATCGCTGAGGCCCGCCTTTTCGCGGTCGATATCGACCTCGATGGAGGGGTAGTCGAGCGTCTGCTCGAACTGGACATCGCGGAGGAAACGGATGCGCTTCATCGTGCCGGCAATCTTCTCGGCATGCATCCGGACATCGTCCATGTCGGTACCGATGAGCTGGACTGCGATCGGCGTTGGTGAGCCGAAGCTCATGACCCTGGTCACCATGTCGCCCGGCTCGAAGCCAAAGCTCGACAGCTTGGCTTGCTGCTCCGCCTCCTCGTGGGACAGCCCGCCCTGTTCCAACCGTTTCGCCATCCACGGGATGACCCGTTCGGGAAGGACCCTGCGGAGCCGCTCGCGAAACGCGTCGAGCTTGATGCCGCTGTCGTCGCGAAGGGCGACTCGCAACTGGCCGTCGTCCGGCCCCCGCATGAAGAGAATCATGTTGTCGATGCCGAAGTTCGGGGCGACCTGACCGACGAAGCCCATCGTGATCCTGATATTCTTGGTCTTCGCCTCGCTCTCGATCTCCTCGAGGCACTTCACCGCCATCTGCCGTGTCAGGTCGAAGTTCGAGCCGGGCGGAGGCCGGAACCGGAGCACGAACTCGCCCGAATCCACTTGCGGGAACAGCTCGGTGCCGACCCGCATCCCCACCACCCAGAGGATCAGGCCACACACCACGAGATAGCCCGGCACCACCCACCAGCGCAGGCGCACCAACCATTCCACGGCGTGAGCATACGAGTCGAGAAGCCGGTCGAACAGCCCGCGCTTCTTTCTGTCCTGCGCCTTATGCTTGAGCATGTACACGCACAAAATTGGCAAACACATGATCGATAACAGATACGAAGCGATCATGGCGAAGCCGACGGCCAGGGTCAGCGGCATGAAGAGAGCCCGGAGCGGGTCTTGCATGATGAACGCAGGCACGAATACACACAGGATACACAGTAGTGCCAGCAGGATCGGCACGGCTGTCGTGTAGCTTGCACGAAGTACTGCCGTGGCGATCTTTGGCTCTTGATCCATCTGTACGTGCACGTTTTCGATCGTCACTGTCGACATATCAACGAGGATTCCCATCGACAGCGCCATGCCGCCCAGCGACATGATGTTGATCGTATTGCCCGTCAGCCAGAGCCCGACCAACGATCCGAGCAGGGCGAGCGGGATGATGACCACGACGGCGACCACGCTCCTCAGGTCGCGGAGGAACAGGAAGATCATCAGTCCGGTCAGGCCGGCTCCGATAAGACCCTCGGTGGCCACGCTCTCGACTGCCGCCAGCACGGTGGGCGACTCGTCGAACTCGAAGCGGATCTTGACGTTGTCCCTGTATTCCTTGGGGATGACACTACTGAAGAGTCTCATCGACCTGCGGGTGTCGGCCACGACGGACAACGTCGACCCCGTGGCCGTCTTGATGACCGGCAGATAGACCGCCTTCTTGCCGTTGACCAGCGCGAAGCCGTAAGTGATGTCGGTATCATCCTGGATGGTTGCCACATCGCGGAGGTAGACGTTCCGCCCCAGCTCGAGGGGGATCGTACCCAGGCGCTGAATGTCGACCACCGTCGCGTTGTTGGCGACGATCGGCATCGAGTCCTTGATGTAGACGTTGCCCGCCGGGACGATGGTATTCCCCTTCGCCAGGGCGTCGACAATATTCTCCGGGGTCAGATTCTTTTCGCGGAGCTTTTGGGGATCGACGCGGATGATGATCGACCGCATGTTCGGACCGAAGGGGGAGACAGCGACCGTGCCGGGAACATTCTTCTGAACCTGCGGCCGGATAAGATTCTGCGCCCAGTCTCCCAGTTGCCCGAGCGAGGCATCCTTGCTCTCCAGCACGAGGTAGCCGACCGGGACGCTGCCCGCGTCCATCCGCATGATCATCGGCGGCATGGTCCCCTTGGGCATCCACGACATGGCGCGGTCGGACATTGCCACGACCTGGGCCATCGCCTGGCCCATGTCAGTGCCGGGGTAGAACGAGAGTTCGCACAGGGAGACCTGCTGGATATTCCGCGAATTGATGTCCTTGATCCCATCGACATACTGAAAATAAAGCTCGATCCCGTTGACGATGAACCCTTCCATCTGACCGGGGCTCATGCCAACGTAATCGAGGAAGACGTAGATCTTCGGCACGTTCAGCGAGGGGAAGATATCCACCCGCATCCTGTCGTACGCCAGCCCGCCACCGCTGATCAAGGCCACGACCAGCGTCAGGGTCGTGATCGGGTGCCGCATGGCGAAGACGGTCGGGTTCATGGGCTATACCGTTTGTTGTTATGACAATTCTGTCGCAATATTAGTAGACAACGGGCGTTCCTTGGTTCCGCAGTCTGAACAGTGGGAAAGCCAGCAGTCACCAGCATGAGGCTCCGGGCACGAGCATGCTACCGGCCGTTTCCCTTCGCCGTTAACGGATTCGCCCCCACACCGGCGATCTTCTCGGATTGGCCCGGATCCTTCACATTCGGAAATGCGTCCTCGGGACGCCCGTCAACAAGGGCATTCGCGCCGTCGCCTCCGCGCTTCAGGAATGCCCCCAGCAGTTCGAGCGGCAACGGGAAGATGATCGTGGAATTCTGATCCGAGGCCACGTCCGCGAGAGCCTGGAGGTAGCGCATTTGCATCGCCATGGGATAGGGAGTCATGATCTGAGCGGCTTGGCGGAGTTTATCGGCAGCCTGGAACTCCCCCTCGGCGTTGATGACCTTTGCGCGCCGTTCGCGTTCGGCCTCGGCCTGGCGGGCCATGGACCGCTTCATCGGCTCGGGGAGATCCATATCCTTGACCTCCACGACCGAGACTTTCACCCCCCACGGCTCGGTGTGCCCGTCGATGATTTCTTTCAAGCGGTGGTTCACCTTATCCCGCTCCGTCAAAAGGTCATCGAGTTCTGCCTGCCCGAGCGTGCTGCGCAAGGTAGTCAACGCCACTTGAGAAGTTGCGAACAAGAAATCGGCCACTTCCAAAACGGATCGCATTGGATCCACGACCCGGAAATAAAGCACGGCATTGACACGGACCGAGACGTTGTCGCGAGTGATAACATCCTGAGGCTCGATGACTTTCGTGATAGTCCGTAGGTCCACTCGCGTCATGCGATCAACCGGCCAGAAGACAAGGATCAGGCCCGGTCCCTTGGGCTTCGGCATGGCCCGGCCCAATCGGAAGACAACCCCGCGTTCGTATTCGTTGAGGACGCGAATGCAGGTCAACAGGTACATGCCGATCAGTGCAATGGCTGTCCCCAAACCTATCGCGATCTCTGTCATCCACATGGCTGAACCTCCCAAGAATCGTTGTCCGGCAAGGCGGTTTGCTCGATCGATTACCAATCTCTCGTCAAACTTTCTTGGCGAGCAACTTCTGTGTGGCGACGCCGTTAGATTTCGACCTGCTCGCGGCACCGAAAAAAAAACGGCGTGATCCAACACCCTGAGGTATTCGACCACGCCGGCTTACTCGTCAACGAGCCCCCCGGCAAAGCCGGGTTGCCCCTCATCTAGTCGTCCGACGACGTCTGCTCATGTTTCGTTGGGAATTGGCTGCTCGCTCACGCAAGCCATCCATTCCACCTTCATTGTCCTACCTCTGATCCAACGAAGCAAGCGCATTCTTGTAATTTCTCACATGACAATCTCCAGATCAACGGTCGCGGAAGCGATCCCTACACGCTCTCTCACGTGCTGTGCTGGTTGGGCTTGAATGAAGAAAGACCGTGCTGGCCCAGCTAGCCAGATCGGCCAAGAGCTGGGGATCCCCAATGGGACAAACATCCATTCGCCGGCTCACAAACCGGAGGCTGCCGGGACGGGCTCCTGCACCTTGCCACCGGGTTGAACTGCTTCATCCATGGTCATCACGTAGGTCAAAATCCCCAGCAGCATCAGACCCACGATGACCCAGAGACGCCAGTCCTTGTGAGCCCGTCTCCACGCGGCGCGGTTCTCCCTTTCCGGGGGATTCGCATGGTGATCCCTGTGATGCCACCCTTTTTGATGATTGCTCATTGACTCAAGCTCCAAGTAGGAAATTGACTCACGCGCAAGGATTTGCGTGGTGATCATCGTTCCAGAGCAGGATGGCCGGGTCCTTCAGGGTATGCTCGTAGCCCAGGATACTCAATGATGCAGTACTGAGTACCAGGTGCCTGGCGTCCTCGGTGGACAGTCCAGTCCAGCGCGCTGCGAGAACACGGAAGAAATGGCCGTGGCCGAAGAGGAGGACGCGACCGCCATCGGTCCGGAGGCGGGCGACGACGCGATCGGCGCGCGCACCCACCGCTGCGAGCGACTCACCGCCCGGGCAACCATCCTGGAAGAGATACCAGCCTGGCCGCTCAAGGCGGATGTCGGCGGTGAGCCGGCCTTCATAATCGCCGTAGTCCCACTCTCCGAGGTCGGGAATGATCTTGGCGACGGCCGCGAAGCCCGCCAGCTCGCAAGTCCGCCGCGCCCTCTGGAGCGGGCTGACCAGGACCTCGGTGAACGTGATCCCCTCGAGCCGTGCCCGCAGCTTCCTCGCGTTGCTCCTCGCCCCGCTCGGTCAAGGGGATATCGGTCCGTCCCGTGTGCCGGCCCTCCAGCGACCATGCCGTCTCGCCGTGACGGGCGAGGTAAACCTCGGGCAGCGATTCGTCCATGGCGTGTTCCTTGGTTCGGCCTTTCGGATGGCATCGGCCGCAGATCGGGAATGCGAGACGCGGACGATCACGTCGTCGCCGGAGCTGTATATTGCAATTGATCCAGTGGATCGCCATCCGAAGCGACTGGCGGTAGGCGGCCATTGCGTTGCAGTCGTTTCCATCGCCGCATTGTATTCGCCGCGGCGTGCCGCCCGGTTGCACCTGGCTCGGTGATAGAGAGCTTGCTGTGCTGCCGATACGTGAGCCTTCTTACCTTGCCAGGTCTCCAGGGCCGGTTGCTGGATGGTGCGCGCGAAAGAAAAGGCCAACGCCCACGGCAGTCGCGATCGGAATCTCACATTCATGGCATTCAAACGGGCGGAGGCCAGCTCGGGAGATTGGCCGCCCGACAGAAACGCAATTCCTGGAACGGCAGCGGGGACAGCTCGCAAGAGACAGTTCACGGTGGCGTCGGCCACCTCGTCCACCGTATCTTGCCTGGAACAGGTCAATCCGGGAAGCACCATGTTGGGCTTGAGGATCACTCCCTCAAGCGCCACCCGCTGAGTATAAAGCTGGTCGAAGACGGTCCGCAGCACTTTTTCCGTGACATCGCGGCATCGCTCCAGGGTATGCTCGCCGTCCATGAGCACTTCAGGCTCGACCACAGGGACCAGTCCGGCTTCCTGGCACAACCCGGCATAGCGAGCCAACGCCTGCGCATTGGCCTCGATACAGCCCCGGGTGGGAATGCCATCGCCCAAGGTAATCACGGCGCGCCACTTGGCAAAACGGGCGCCCATTTGAAAGTATCCCTTGAGGCGGATGCGCAACCGGTCCAGTCCCTCGGTGATCTTCTCTCCCGGGTGGCCTGCCATATCCCTGGCGCCGATGTCAACCTTGATACCGGGAATGATCCCCGCATCGATGAGGACCTTGATCAAGGGGGTGCCGTCTCTCCTCTGCTGGCGGATCGTCTCGTCGTAGAGGATCGCCCCGCTGATACACTCGCCGAGGCCGGGCGTGGTCACGATCAACTCGCGATAGGCGCGGCGAGCCTCCGCGGTCTGGGGAATTCGCAACCTGGCAAATCGTTTGTTGCAGGTTGGATTGCTTTCGTCCATTGCCAGCAGACCCTTGTCGCCGGCGACCAGCGTTTTCGCGACTTGTATAAGCTCTTGTAAACTCATTTGGGGTTGCTCCACTTCCAGTTGCGAATTTCCGGCATGTCCACTCCGTGCTTGTCGATGTACCGCCTGTGCTCGATCAACTTGTCTGCAAGTTGCTGCTTGAGATAGGTCCCTCTGGTACCCGTCTGGGGCAGGCGATTGATCGTATCCATGACCAGGTGGAAGCGATCCATGTCATTCATGACCGTCATGTCGAAGGCGGTCGTGATCGTGCCCTCTTCCTTGTAGCCTCGGACGTGCAGGTTGCGGTTGGCCCTGCGGTAGGTCAGCCGGTGGATGAGCCATGGGTAACCGTGGAACGCAAAGATGATGTGCTTATCCTTCGTGAAGAGCGAATCGTAATCCAGGTCGCTCATCCCGTGCGGACCCTCGGTGTCGGGCTCCAGCTTCATGAGATCGACGACATTGACCACGCGGATCTTCAGGTCGGGAAGGTGTTCACGAAGAATGGAAACGGCGGCCAGCGTCTCCAGTGTAGGGACGTCGCCGCAACAGGCCATCACCACGTCCGGCTCGCTCCCCTGATCGTTACTGGCCCATTGCCAGATGCCGATCCCCTCTGTGCAATGCACGACTGCGGCATCCATGGTCAGCCATTGGGGGGCATCGTGCTTACCGCAGACCATGACATTGATGTAGTTGCGACTGCGCAAACAATGATCCATGGTAGACAGGAGGCAGTTGGCGTCGGGTGGCAGGTAGACGCGCACCATCTCGGATTTCTTGTTGACGGCGTGGTCGATGAATCCGGGGTCCTGATGCGTGAAGCCATTGTGATCCTGCCGCCAGACGTGAGAGGTCAGCAAGTAGTTCAGCGAAGCGAGATCCCGCCGCCACGGCAGTTCCGCACACATCTTCAGCCACTTGGCGTGCTGAGTGAACATCGAATCGACGATACGGATGAACGCCTCGTAACTATTGAAAAGCCCGTGCCGCCCGGTCAGCAGGTACCCCTCCAGCCAGCCCTCGCATTGATGCTCGCTGAGCATCTCCATGACGTCTCCGCTGGTCTCGAGGAACTCATCGTTCTCCTCGGTCGCAGCTTCCCACTGCCGATTGGTAACCTCAAAGACGGCCTCGAGCCTATTGGAGATTGTCTCGTCAGGACCGAAGACGCGGAAGTTGCGCGGATGCTCGTTCAGCTTGATGACGTCCCGCAAGAATGGGCCTAGCACATGCACATTGCCGGCCACGACGGCGGTAGGCGCTGGGACCTTGACGGCGTAGTTACGGAAGTCAGGCATGCGGAGTTCGCGCAGAAGTTTTCCACCGTTGGCATGGGGATTGGCGCCCATCCGCCGGTCGCCCTTCGGCGCCAGGTCGGCCAGCTCGGGCAGGAGCCGGCCTTGCTCGTCGAAGAGTTCCTCCGGCTTGTAGCTTCTCATCCAGCTCTCGAGCTCCTTGAGATGTTCAGGAGGACTCGATGAAGACACGGAAAGCGGCACCTGGTGCGCCCGGAACGTACCTTCGACAGGAAGGCCATCGACGACTTTCGGCCCGGTCCAGCCTTTGAGCGATCTGAGCACGATCATCGGCCAGCGCGGGCGCGTGGTGTTGCCCTGAATGCGCGCGTCGTGCTGGATCTTCTGGATTTGCTCCACGACCTTGTCGAGGGTCGCGGCCATGGCCTGGTGCATCTCAGCCGGCTCTTCTCCCTCGACGAAGAAGGGCGTCCAGCCGTAGCCGCGGAGAAGCTGGTCCAGTTCCTCGTGGGTGATTCGAGCGAGTATCGTCGGATTGGAGATCTTGTAGCCATTGAGGTGCAAGATCGGCAGCACCACACCGTCGCTGACCGGGTCGAGGAACTTGTTGGAATGCCATGCGGTGGCCAGTGGGCCGGTCTCGGCCTCGCCGTCGCCGACGACACAGGTGACGATCAGCTCAGGATTGTCAAACGCGGCCCCGAAGGCATGGCTGATCGAATACCCCAGCTCGCCTCCCTCATGAATCGAACCAGGCGTTTGGGGTGAAACGTGACTGGAGATGCCACCGGGAAAGGAGAACTGCTGGAACAGTTTCTGGAGCCCGGCTTCATCCGTGCTGATGTTGGGATAAACCTCGCTATAAGTGCCCTCGAGGTAGACGTTGCCCACCACCGCCGGGTGCGCCATGCCCGGGGCCGGATATGTAAATCATGTTGAGGTCATGCTCTTTGATGACCCGGTTCAAATGCGCGTAGATGAAGTTCTGTCCGGGAGTCGTGCCCCAGTGTCCCAGGAGCAGTTGCTTCACGTGCTCCAGCTTCAGTGGCTCACGAAGTAAGGGATTCCCGCAGAGATAGATCTGGGCGACAGACAGGTAATTCGCGGCCCGCCAGTAGGCATGGATCTTGCGGAGTTGCTCCGGGTCAAGGGGACCTTTCTTGTCCGGCGATTGCGACGCCCGGATCGTGGGAGGCGGGGCAGTGCGGAGTCTTTTCCGCTCGGGTTGGCTCGGTTTGACCGTGGATTTCGACATTGGTTGGCTCCTTTATCAGTTCCCTTTGGTGTGAGTCTGGATGGTAAGAAATCAGGATGGACGGGCCGTGAGACATGCCACGGCCCTGGCGATCATCAGCTCTTCGTCGGTGCGGATGACCCGGACCTTGACCGGACCCTGATCGGTCGAGATCAGGAGTGCGCTCGATGCGTTGCGGCCTGCGTCCAGGGCGATCCCAAGGAACTCCAAGCCAGCGCAGATCCGCCGGCGGATCTCGGGCGCGTTCTCACCGATCCCCGCGGAGAATACCAGTGTGTCCAGCCCGCCGAGCGCGGCCGCAAATGCCCCGATCCACTTCTTCGCCTGGTAGCAGAACAGGTCGATCGCCTCGGCCGCCCGGACATCGCCTTTCTCCCGTTCCAGGAGATCGCGCACGTCGGAGCTGGTTTCCGAGACGCCCAGCAGGCCCGACTTGTGGTTCACTAGGCTGTCGAACTGGACGGCCGTCATTCCTTCGGCCTTCGCCAGGAACCGGACCAGGCCCGGATCGATATCGCCAGTGCGCGTTCCCATGACCAGCCCGGAGGCCGGGGTGAAGCCCATGGTCGTGTCGACAGAATGGCCCCCATGGACCGCCGCCAGGCTCGCCCCGGCGCCAAGGTGTGCCAGGATGACACGGCCTTGGGCTTCCTCAAGGCCGGCGAGCCGGGCCAGTTCCTCCATCAGATAGGCGTAGGACAGGCCGTGGAAGCCAAATCGTCGCAACCCGGCAGCCTCGAACCGCCGCGGGATTGGCAAAATCTGGGCGACGCGGGGCATGTTGTGATGAAATGCGGTGTCGAAGCACGCCACCTGGGCTAAGTCCGGATCATGGTTTCGGAAGGCCTCGATTAATTCGATCTCGCCCGGCATGTGATCAGGGTCATAAGAGCGGAGCTTCCGCAATTCGTCCATCAGCTCGGCCGTGACCCGCTCGGGCTGATGGTAGCGACTCCCTCCATCAACGACGCGATGCCCGACCGCGGCGATCTCCGCAAACCCGACTTCGCGCTGGAGCCAATCGATCAGCAGGTGGACGGCGGCCTTCTGGTCCGGGGCATCGACCGGCCGATCCTCCTTGCGACCGCCACCGCCCTGGGTCATGACCCATCGGGCATTCTTCTGCCCGATCCGGTCGACCCGTCCGGACAGGAGCCGCGCTGATGGATCAGTCCGCTCGAAGAGCGCGAACTTGAGGCTCGACGACCCGCCGTTGATCGTCAAGATGCAGGAACGCCCCGGACTTCCGAATCCGAGAGCCTGGGAACCGAAACCAGCGGGGAGGTCATGAACGCGATGTTTGAATTGAGACATAATTGGGTCTGCAAATAGTGACGAGATGGAGCCATAACGCGGCATCTCAGCGACTGATTTCTTTGGAGAGAGATTCGTAACCGGAAAGAACGTCGAATAATTCCTCATCAATGGAGGTCTGGCGCAGGCGGCGGAACGTCTGATTCAGGGTTCCCAGCAGGTCGTCGATGTTTTTCTCGGCGCGCTGCATGGCGGCCAGGCGGCTCGCGTTTTCCGCGGCCAAGGATTCGGCGCAAGCCTTGTACAGCGAGACGAAAAGATACTCCCGCACGAGTGTCTCCAGCGTCCGTTCATGGTCCCCGATGACCTCGGGCAGGTTCTTGGTCGGCCAGGGAAGGTGGGCCAGCCTGTGTTGCCATTTGTCATCCAGGGGCAGCAGGTGTTGATTCACGGGTTCGTAGGTCGCCCCGGCCTCAGGACGATTGTGGAAGAGGAAGAGTTGACCAGAGTCTCCCTTGCCGTGATGCGCTGCACTTTCAACCAGGATCTGACCGACGAGCGGGGCGATGGCATTGACGGAAGTCGGAACGTTGAAAACTCCCGAGGGCGAGAGACCGGCATCGGCCAGCCGCGCTCGAACGCGATCACCTACAGCCCAGACTTTCTTTTCGCCAGGCACAGGCTCGAGCTCCTTGGCGACAAAATCCGCCAGCAGGTCATTGAACTGGCCGACGAGTCCCTGATCCGAGCCGAAGACGATGGCGGTAACCGCCTTCGCGCCGCGCATGGCCGTTCGGCTTGCTCAACCGGGTCCGTCCTCAGGCTCCTCAAGCAGACGACGATGCCCAGTTCTACGGTGCGATCATAGTCCGCCAGGGCCAGCACCGACTTTTCATACTGTCCGATGCTGGCAGCCGCCAGGGCCTTCATCGAGCGGACCACGGATTCCAGGTCTCCCGCCCCACCGATTTTGCGGCGCAGGCTTGCCAGTGTATCGCTCATGGCGTCTTCTCGGAGTTCGTGGCGGATTGTGGTTGAAATGACGCGATTGCTCTGGCGGCGACTTGCAGAATCGCTTTGCGATCGTCGTCGCTCAACTTGTCGTTCGAGGATAAGCGCTGGCGAATCTCTGTCGGGATGTCCGCGACCGCCTTTCTCAGCGCTTGCTCGGCATCCCGCACCTTACTGATCGGCACACTGTCCAGCAGACCACCGGTCAAGGCCACGAGGATGACGATCTGTTCGGGGACGGACGCTGGTTCGAGCTCCGGCTGTATGAGGATTGCTCGGATTCGCTGGCCATGGTCGATAATCTTGCGTGTGTGTTCATCAAGCCGGGTGCCGAACTTCGCGAAGGATTCCAGTTCGGTAAACTGCGCATAGGCAAGCTTGAGATCGCCCGCCACGGCTCGGTAGGCCGCCCACTGTGCCTTGCCGCCGACGCGCGAAACGGACTTGCCGACATCGACGGCGGGAAGTACGCCCAGCTCGAATAACGTCGGCGACAGGTAAATCTGTCCGTCCGTTATGGAGATGAGATTCGTGGGAATGTACGCGGAGATGTTCTGCGCCTCGGTCTCGATGATGGGCAAAGCGGTGAGCGAGCCGCCCTTGTGCTCGTCGCGAAGATGGGTGGCACGCTCGAGCAACCGCGAGTGGATGTAGAAGATATCGCCGGGAAACGCCTCGCGTCCCGGTGGACGGCGGAGCAGCAGCGAGATCTCGCGATAAGCGCGGGCGTGCTGGGTCAGATCATCGTAGACGATAAGAACGTTGTGACCCGCTTCCATGAAGTGCTCCGCGATGCTGGTCGCGGCGTAGGGGGCGATGAAGGTGAGCCCGGGCGAGTCGTTGCCTTTGGTCACGACGACGACCGTGTAATCCAATGCGCCTTTTTCGCGCAGGTTGGCGACAACCTTGGCGACCGCAGACCCACGCTGGCCGATCGCGCAATAGACGCACAGCACATTCTGGTCGCGCTGGTTCAGAATGGTGTCGATCGCGATTGCGGACTTGCCGGTTTGCCGATCGCCAAGGATCAGCTCGCGCTGGCCGCGGCCGATTGGAATGAGGGCGTCGATGACGATGATTCCGGTCTGCAAAGGCACGGAGACGAGAGCCCGGTCCATGATCGGCCGGGCAGGGCGTTCGATCGGCAAGCGCTGGCTGGAGGCAACCGGCCCTTTGCCATCGAGTGGTCCGCCGATCGGATCGATGACGCGGCCGATCAATCCCTCGCCCACGGGGACATCCATCACGCGACCCGTGCGTTCGACCTCATCACCCGCGTGCAAGTGCTGATATTCGCCAAGGAGCACGACGCCGATCTCGTCCGAATCGACGTTGAAGGCGATGCCGAACAGATCGCCGGGAAACTTCACGAGCTCATCAAATCCCACGCCCGGGAGGCCCGAGACCTTGGCGATGCCGGTGGAGACGCTCGTGATTGTGCCCACCTCGCGCGGTGTCAAGCCCGGCGTGAACGCTCGCAGCGTTCGGTTGATACCCGCGAATGCCTGGTCGAAGACAGCATGTAGACTATCAGGAGAGTTACTCAATGGTCCGCCTTTGGGGCCGCGGCCACCGATGCAGGACCGTTTCTGGGCTCACGCTTCGGCACGGGCTTGGCTTCGGCCTTGGGGTCGGGCCTGGGTTCGGTACTGGCATCCTGGTTAAGAAGCTCGCTCGCGCTCTTTTCCAGCGTCGAGAGATAATCCGCGATGCTCCAGGCGATCTTGTGTCCATTGATGGAAAGTCCGATGCCGCTGACCAGCTCAGGCGCGGTCTCGAACTGGACTTTAGCCTCCGGGGCGAAGGTTTCTTTCACTGCACTTTCAATTGCGCTCCGCTGTGTCGGCGGCAGATCGAAGGCGCTATGCACGCTCACCGTACGGTTCGATGTCTTGAAGGCGGTCGCCAACTGATCCTTGGGCGCTCCGGTCAACGCACGAATGCGGTGGACGAAGACGTCGACCATGCGTTCCTCGAGGCTCGTGCCGGCCAGGTCCGCCAGCGTCTTTCGCGCGATGGCAAAGACTTCCTTCTGGGTCCAGCGGACGATTTCTTGATTCAGGTTACGCTGCTCGCTTTGTAACGCGGTCTGACGCTTGGCGCGCAAGGCATCGGCATTTTTTCGTGCTTCGTCGAGCAGTCTCTCACGTTCGGCTTTGGCCTCGTCCGTGGCCTTGTTCAAGAGCGCTGCGCGCTCGTGGTCAAAAACCGCATTCTTGTGCTGAAAGTCGTCGCGGTCTTTTTGTGCTTCAGCTTCTTTCGCCTCGGCCTGCGCGAGCTGGGTGGCGATCCCTTTCTCGCGTTCGTCGATGGCGTGGAGGATGGGTTTGTAAAGGAAACGCTTCAACAACCAAACCAGGATGAGGAAGTTGATTGCCTGGGCGAGGACGGTGAACCAGTTGATGAGCATGGCTTACTTTCCTGTGGCTTTATCAATGACCTGGTGCCAGAACGGGTTGGCGAAGATCAAGATCATCGAGATCACGAGACAGTAGATGGCGATGGATTCGATCATCGCCAGGCCCACGAACAAGGTTCGTGTGATGGTGCTCGAGGCATCGGGCTGTTGTGCGAGCGAGTTCAAGGCCGTCGAGACGGCCCGTCCTTCGCCAATCGCGGGCGCGATACTCCCCAGCGCGATCGTGATCCCGGCGGTGATGATCGAAGTGATGGCGATAATGGTCATGCTGTCCATGGCTGTCCTTTCGTCGCGGATGGTCGCGGTTCATGCTGCGCGGGTTTGCGTGGCGGCCGCGATGTAAACGGTGGCGAGGATGCTGAATATGTACGCCTGCACCATGCCGGTGAGCAGTCCAAGCAGGTACATGAAATCCGGGAAGATGAGGGGCGTGATCGTGAGCAAGATGGCGACTATCATCGTCCCGCTCATGATGTTGCCGAACAGACGCATGGCCAGTGCAAAGGTGCGGGACACCTCGCTGATGATGTTGAACGGCAACATGATCCACGTCGGCTTCAAGTAAGACTTCATGTAACCGCCCAATCCTTGCTCCTGGATGCCGAAGAACGGCACGGCGACAAACACCGAGATCGCCAGCGCCGACGTGGTCGAAAGCGAACCTGTCGGTGCTTCGTATCCCGGGATGATCGCACAGAGGTTGGATACAGCGATGAACAGGAACAAGGTCCCCAGAAAACCCAGATATTTCGCCGGATCGTGGAGGCCCACTTCCTTGATCTGTTCCTCGATCGCGGTAACCACGATCTCGAGGAGGCCTTGCCAGCGCGAGATGTGCACTTCGGTCACGAGCTTGCGCGTGATCAGCCACGAGCCTACGGTCATCACGAGCATCAACACCCAGGTCATGAAGATCGTGCTATTGAGCACGAGAAAGCCGTACCGACAGATTTCCAGGTCATCGGGTGAAAGGTGTGGGCGCATTGGTTGTCTCCTCTACCGATAGAGTCTGTTCTTCCGCCGGCGCGTGCGTGAGCCCCCTCACGACAATGATTCGCGCGATCAGAAATCCAACAATGCACGCCACGAGCCTCGACCAGTGACCCTGCGAAACGAGATAGAATCCAGCCAGTATCACACCGGTTCGGAGCAGCAGGCTGCCAAGGAACCAGAGCCCAGGCCAGTCAGAAACAATTCCCTTGTGAACCGTCCACCAAAGTCCGCCGAAGAAGAATGTACCGAGCAGAGCGCCACCAAAGAGCGCCAGGGCAAGAGCCAGGATGTCACTCATCCGGATCCTCCTGCATTTCGTTGTATTCTGAGTTGACCCAACGCCAGGCATTTAGACAGCCGATGATCAAACCCATGAGAAGCAACATCAGCGTCCATGAATATGACGTGGGATAGTGCTTGTCCACCCAGAGACCGAGCGCCGCGCCGATCAGGGTCGGAATCGTCACCGACCAGCCGACCAACCCGGACATGCCCAGGCCGAACCAGACGTTCTTGGTGCCTTCGCGCCGCGCCCTCAGCTTGCGTGCAGCCTGTGCGCCGACCTCCCGGCTGAAAATTGTCTCCGGGTTCGCGAGATTTGCTTTGATGTTTTCATTCATGTTGAAACTCCATGAAGCGGCGGATGAATCCGCTCTCCATCTTCGCCAGCACCGAGCGAACGCTTTTCTCCTGCTCGTCCACACTGAGAAACTCCCGCTTCACGGCCTCGTGGAGTTTGTCGAGGTCCATTCCGCCTATGGCATTACGTACAGAGACCAGAACATCCATGCCCGCCTTGACCAGTACCCCTTGATCGACGGCCAGATAGACCTCGCCTTCCGTTTCCGTCTCATAGGTCAGAATCCCGGGGGCCAGTGCCGCCGCGCAGTCAAGACGGTGCGGCAAGAGTCCCAAGGACCCCTGGAGTGTGTGGGCCACGATCCGTTTCACGCCCTTCCTTTCGACGAAAACCTTGAAGGGAAGGAGGACCTTGAGATTAATGGGTGTTGGCTCCCTGTTCGACTTTCGGTCGAGGTTTCCCGTTCGCCTGGGGTTTCACTTGAACTTTCGGTTTGGGGCCGGGGTCGGCAGAAGTCGCCGGCCCGGCGGTCTTGGCTTTTTCCTTGGCCTCGTCGATCGCCCCGATCATGTAAAAGGCACTTTCGGGATAGTCCTTGAACTCGTCTTTCAGGATCCGCTCACAGCCGTCAATCGCGTCCTTCAGGCGGACGTCCTTTCCCTTGATGCCACTGAACTGCTCGGTCGCGAAAAACGGCTGGGTCAGGAAGCGCTCCAGCCTGCGGGCCCGGCCGACGACGTTACGGTCATCCGGGGAGAGTTGCTCCATCCCCAGCATGGCAATGATGTCCTTGAGCTGCTCGTACTGCGCCAGCGTCTTGCGGATTTCCTGCGCCAGCAGGTAATGCCGTTCACCGATGATTGTCGGCGTTGCCATCTTGGAGTTGGACTGGAGCAGGTCGACAGCCGGGTACAGTCCCTCGCTCGCCCGTTTGCGGGAAAGCACGATCGACGCGGAAAGGTGCGAGAACGTGTGCACTGCCGCCGGATCGGTCAGGTCGTCCGCCGGGACATAGACGGCCTGGATAGACGTGATGGCACCCGTGTCGGTGTTGGCGATGCGTTCTTCCAGTCCCGACAACTCAGTGCCCATCGTCGGTTGATAGCCCAGGCGCGAAGGCATCTGCCCCATCAGGCCGGAGACTTCCATGCCCGCCTGGATGAAGCGAAAAATGTTGTCGATGAGCAAGAGCACGTCGCGATGCTCATCATCGCGGAAATACTCGGCCATCGTGAGCGCTGCCAGGCCCACGCGAAACCGGGCTCCGGGGGGCTCATTCATCTGACCGAACATCATGACCATGTGCGGCAGCACACCGGCTTCCTTCATATCGTGATAGAGTTCTTCCCCTTCGCGACATCTTTCACCGATGCCGCAAAACATGCTTACGCCCTTTTGATGCCCGACCATGTTGTGAATCATCTCGGTGAGCAACACTGTCTTGCCGACCCCCGCGCCCCCGAACAGTCCCGCCTTGCCGCCGCGCTCCAGCGGCACCAGCACGTCAATGACCTTGATGCCCGTCTCAAAGACTTCTGGCTTGGTGGAACGGCTGGCCAGGGACGGCGGGTCTCGGTGGATTGTCCGCCATTGCACATCCGCCGGCGCCGGATGCCCATCGATGGGGTTTCCGAATACGTCGAACATTCGCGAGATGATCTCTTTGCCGACCGGCACCTTGAGTGGCCCACCGGTGTCCTCCACGGTCATGCCGCGAGCGAGCCCCTGCGTGGGCTGGAGCGCGATCCCTCGGACATGGCGTTCATCGAGCTGCATCAGCACCTCGATGGCCACTCGCTCCTCTTTCCCTGCGCGAAGCAGTGAGTAGATGGAAGGCAAGCTGTCATCGAACCGCGCGTCGACCACGCTTCCGCGTACCGACGTGATCACGCCCGTATTTGATGATTTCGTCCCGTTTGTAGACATGGCCAGATCGCTCATTTCATCGCCTCACGTTTGGATGCGATGCAGGTCATCAGATCGTTCCAGGACTTGATGTTCGGCGCCTCCCCCTGGCATGCAGTTCCTTGGCGGCAGCGAGTTTCTTACTTTCCTTAGACTTCTGACGGACGGCGGCGTCGTAGTCTCGACCGTTCTTGATGTCGTGATCGAAGATGGTGAGGTTCGATGTAAACCCCGTGATCGAGAACTCCTTGATGTAACTGCGAAGCGTGCCGCTTGTCAGCCGGCCGCAGGTGATGTTATCGAGCCAGAGGCTTTGGCCCATCTCATGGAGTTTCTGGGGCGCCATCATCCGGTCACCTCCTCGTGCTTGGGGTTATGCCAGTAGCCATTTGGCGCGATGAGGAGATCAGCCTCTTTCGGCCCCCAAGTGCCGTGCTTGTAGGGGAGGGTCGCGTGGTGAGTCGTGAGTACCGGCTCGACCACTGCCCAGGCGGCCTCGACCGCGTCCTCACGCGTGAAGAGAGCGCCATCGCCGGCCATGGCATCGCTCAAGAGCCGCTCGTAAGGCGATTCTGCTCCCGGCTGTTCTTCGAGCAGGTAGAGCTCTCGCTGGTCGCCGACGAAATCCTTGCCTGCACGTTTGACCCGAGCGGCGAGAGCGATGGCGGAATTGGGCGATAGCTGGAATCGTAGATAGTTGGCCGGGCCGCTCGGCGGCGCTGAGTCCTCGAAAAGCTTTTGTGGTGGCGGCTTCCACTCTACCAGTACCTGGGTCGCCGTTTCAGGCAGGTATTTGCCAGAGCGCAGGTACCACGGCACCCCCTCCCAGCGCCATGAGTCGATGAAAAGCCGCAAGGCGCAGAAAGTCTCGACGTCGGAGTTCTCCGCAACGTTTGGCTCGTTACGGTATCCATCGTACTGGCCGCGGATCAAGTCGTCGGGCTTCAAGGCACGCGTGGCTTGAAAAACCTTGGCTTTCTCGCCGTGCACGGCTCCGAAGTCTCTGATGGCCGGCGGCTCCATGGCAAGCAGAGCGACGATCTGGAAAAGGTGGTTCTGGATCACGTCGCGCAGACAGCCGGCAGTTTCGTAAAACGAGCCGCGGCCCCCAACGCCGAAATCCTCCGATAGGGTTACCTGCACGTTGGCCACGTAGTTGCGGTTCCAGATCGGTTCCAGAAACGAATTGGCGAAGCGGAAATAGAGGATGTTCATGATCGCTTCCTTGCCAAGGAAGTGGTCGATCCGGAAGATCGAGTCTTCCGGGAACGCCGACCTCGCGACGCGGTTAAGCTCACGCGCCGAGGCCAGGTCGCGGCCGAACGGCTTTTCGACGATGACGCGCCCGTGATTGGCGAGATCTGCGGCGCCGAGACCTGTGATCACGGTCTGGAACAGCGAGGGCGGGATTGCGAGGTAATGCGCCGGGCGCTGGGCGCGGCCCAGCGCCTGCTTGATCTGCGTGAACGTGTCCCGGTCGTTGTAGTCACCGCTCACGTAACTGAGCAGGGACAGAAGATGCTGGAAGGCATGCTGGTCATCGATCCCGCCCGATCGCGTTATGCTGTCCTGCACGCGCTCGCGCAACTGCGCAAGACTCCACTTCGGTGAGGCGACGCCGATGACTGGTACATTCAGCGCGTCGCGTTTCACCATTGCATAAAGCGCCGGGAAGATCATCTTGTGGGCGAGATCGCCCGTTACACCGAAGAGCACCAAGGCGTCCGAATGAGAGGCACTCATCAGGCACCTTCCTTCTTGGCGGCAGCATGTCCCGCGTGCCCGAAAACTCGTGCCGCAGCGCGGACAGCCTGGAAACCGAGTTGACTCCCGAATTGATCCTTCATGACACAACTTCCTGATTCACCAGTGTCTGCACTTTTGCCAGCCGGCGTTCGTGGCGTGGGGCGCCGCTGAAGCGAGCGGCCAGAAAGGACTCGATCAGCTCCCAGGCAAGGGCAGCCCCGATCACTTTTCCACCCAGACAAAAGACATTCATGTCGTCATCTTCGACACCTTGATGGGCCGAGAAGACGTCATGGATGAGGCCGGCACGAACGCCAGGAACCTTGTTCGCGGCGATCGACGCTCCGACGCCGCTGCCGCAGATTGCCACTCCGCGATCAACCTCGCCCGCGGCGACCGCTCTTGCCAGGGGGATGATGAAGTCGGGGTAGTCGTCTCCTGGGGTCAGTTGGTATGCGCCGAAGTCCACGACTTCGTGCCCCGCCCCTCGCAGTGACTGTGCGACTTCGCTTTTCAACGAGAACCCTCCATGGTCCGCGGCGATTCCCACGCGCATCATGGCTTCTCCTTGTTCTGCTGGAGCAAGCTATGGGCTTGCTTGCAAATATTCTCGACCGTGAAGCCATAGTGCTGCATGACAATGGGCCCGGGGGCCGATGCCCCGAAGGTGTCGACGCCGATCACGGCGATCTGGGGACCGACATACGATCTCCAGCCGAGGGACACGCCGGCCTCGATAGCCAGGAGCGGCACTCCCGGTATCAAGACCTCGTCCCGATACCGATCCGACTGCATTGCGAAGATATCTGTACTCGGCAAACTTACCACTCTTGCCTGTACGCTCGCAGTCGTCAGCCAAGCACGCGCCTCCAGTGCCAGATGCACCTCGGAGCCGGATGCGATCAGAATGATGTCGGGCTGCGCACTCGACGGAGAGTCCGCGAGAACGTAACCCCCGAGTGGCACTCCCGCGGGTATGCCCGGATAGCGAGCCAGGTCGAACACGGGGAGTCCCTGACGAGTCAACACCAGGGCAACGGGACCTTCCCTTCGCTCGATAGCGATCCGCCAGGAGGCGACCGTCTCGTTGGCATCGGCCGGGCGGATGACGATCATGCCGGGGATCGAACGTAGTCCCAGCAATTGTTCGACCGGCTGATGAGTCGGGCCGTCTTCACCCATGGCGATGCTGTCGTGCGTGAAGACGTAGATCACCGGCAGCCCGTTCATGGCCGCCAGGCGCATCGGCGGACGCATGTAGTCGCTGAAGACGAGGAATGTCCCACCATAAGGAATGAGGCCACGGTGCAACGCCAACCCGTTCAGGATGGCACCCATGGCATGCTCCCGGATTCCAAAGTGCATGTTGCGTCCCGCCCGGTTCTCCGGCTCGAAGTTCCCGGCCCCGTCCATGTTCGTGTGAGTACTGGGAGCCAGATCGGCCGAACCTCCCATCATTTCGGGTAGACGAGAGCTCAAGGCCGCAATCAATTTGCCCGATGCGATGCGGGTGGCCATCGGGCCATCCGCGGTGGTGAATTCCGGGAGGTTGGCGTCCCAACCCTCGGGAAGCCGCCGGTGCATGACCCGCTCGAACTCCGCGGCCAGGCCAGGGTGTTCTTCGGCAAAAGCTTCAAGTCGTAATTCCCATTCCGCCTGCGCGGCGCTTCCCCGCGCGACTGCTTCCCGGAAATGCTCCAGGGCCTCCTCGGGAATATGGAACGGAGGTTCCACCGGCCAACCCAGACCCTCCTTGGTCAGACGGACCTCTTCCAGACCAAGCGGCTCGCCGTGGGCTGCGGCGGTGTCCTGCTTGTGGGGACTGCCGAACCCGATATGGGTGCGAACGAGGATCAAGGAAGGCCGGCTGGTCTCTTCCCGGGCAGCATCGAGCGCGGCGGCGACTGCGTCGATGTCGTTGCTCTCTTCGATTCGCTGGACGTGCCAGCCGAACGCGGCGAAACGGGCCATCCGGTTTTCGGTAAAGGCCAGCTCCGTGCTACCCTCGATCGTGATATGGTTGTCGGCATAAAGGACGATGAGCTTTCCAAGTTGCAGGTGACCGGCCTCGGATCCGGCCTCGGAAGAGATTCCTTCCTCCAGGTCGCCATCGCTGGCCAGAACATAGGTGTAATGGTCCACGATGGAGTGACCAGGCCGATTGAAGCGCGCTGCGAGAGCGACCTCGGCGATCGCCATGCCGACGGCGTTGGCCAGGCCCTGCCCCAAGGGACCGGTGGTCGCCTCGACGCCGGGTGTCTTGCCGTATTCAGGATGGCCAGGAGTACGGCTTCCCCACTGGCGGAACCTCACAAGCTCCTCCAGTGGCAGGTCGAAGCCTGTGACATGAAGCAGCGCGTACAAAAGCGCACATCCATGTCCGGCCGAAAGCACAAAGCGATCGCGATCGGGCCAAAAAGGATCACGCGGGTTGTACTTGAGAAAGCGATCCCAGAGCGCGTAAGCCATTGCCGCCGAACCGAGGGGCAGACCAGGGTGCCCGGACCTGGCCTTCTGCACCGCGTCCACGGCCAGGAAGCGCAGGGTGTTGACGCAGAGTTCGTCCAGTTCGGGCGGTGCGATTGTGGCTGAGTGCGTCATGATGGCGATGACCTTCCTTTGATCCTGATCGGGTCTTTTCGATGTGTTTTTGTTTCAGGTTGACCGCCCAACTGAAGCGAACCATTGGCTTGGGTCGGGTCGGCACGTGCACCTGTTGGCAGAAACTCCGGCAGGTCGAGACGTGCCACGCCGATCCGGTTGTCGGCCATCCCGTAGTAAATGTCGAAACGATCGGGCAAGCCGAGATCATCCCGCCGGTCGATCGCGGTGGGAAAGACGACGTTAGCGACGGTTCCGATACGTTCCTGCGGCAATTCTGGCGTCAGCACAGGCTGCGGCGATCGATACCGAATCACTCGCGGATGCACTTGGGAGAGAATGATCACTCCCGCGGAGTAGCATAACTTGTGGCGCTGCCGTGTTCGGGGCTGCCAGCTCGTGGACGCCGTGGTAGATGACCATCCATCCGTGCCGCGTCAGGATCGGAGGAGTGCCTCCGCCGATTTTGAGCGATTCCCAGGCGGCCACCGGGCTGGCCAGCCGGTTATGCAAGGTGAAGTGGCAAAGGTGATAGGGCTCGTCGCCAGGGTCACCAAGTGGACAGAAGGAAATCCAGATGCTCTCCCGATGGAGATTCACGACGCGGGGCTCTGGTTGGCAGACCGTTTCCTCGGGGCGAGTCCCGGAAAAAAGTGGTCTGTGGAGAATGGCCATCGCCGGTCGTCCATCAGGATCGGGAATAGCGACGGGGAAGACGCTGGCGTCCTTATCGTCAACACCGTCGAACTCGATGCCTTCATAAGGGCGGAAGGTTGCGAGCCCCAATCGCTGCCAGTGGAAAAGGTCTTCCGATAGGGCCAGGGCAATCCGAGGGCCGTTGGGTGAAAGCGCCGTGTAGGTCATCACGTAACGCTTGAGGTCCTCACCGTAAGTGATCCGTGCATCCTCACAGCCTCCGCAGCCGTCGGGCCGCAGCTCGTAATCCGTTTCGGGCTCCAGTGCGATGCCGAGCCGTTCGACACCCACCGGGTCGCCGGCCTCATTGAATTTCACCCGGGCAATACCGATGCGCGAGAAATTTCCCTTTCCGACCAGGCGCGGGAAGAGGTAGTACTGACCGTCAGGGCCGCGCACCCCGGCCGGGTTCAAGACCCCTTCGACCTCCAGCGGATTGCCCGGCTGGGGCTCCATCAGCATCCCCAGCCGCTTCATTTGGAATCCAGCCATTGCCTCTCCTCGAGGACGTCATACGTGAGCAGCTCAGCCTGAACATGCGATGATCGCTTCGATAACCCGTTTGGTCTCATGTGGTTCTTTGACCCGGATCGAAACGACGCCGGCTTCCTCGGCCGGATAGTCGTTGCCGCCAGGAAACAAGGCATCTCCGATGAAGATCATCTCTTCAATGGCAATGCCCAGAATGTCCCGTAGCTTTCTGATCCCGTAGGCCTTGTCGATACCGGGCTTCGTGACGTCAATGGACGTCGCTCCACCGAGTCGGACAGAAAACTCGGGAATCAATGTGTCCAGGATGACTTTCATCTTCTTCCGCTTGATGAAATCCGGGTCCCATTTCACCTTTTCTTGCAGAGGAGCTTCTTGACCCAATGCGGAAAATGTGATTTGACTACCCCTGTCTTGAATCAACTCACCCCAGACTTTTTCGGGCTTCAGGCCCGATTGCTCGATCGCCTGCTTCAGTGAACTGATAATCTTCTTTTTCTGTTCACTCGTGAAATCTTCCGCATAGAGTTTTTCCCAACCTGTTCCGTATTTGTAGAACTGTGTTCCACATGTAGGGAGAAGCGAAAGGTTCTTCAGGCGTTCGTCACCGGTAAGGTGAGAGAGCACTTGTTTTTGAAACTGCGGCCAGTTGCCGCCGGAAATCACTGCGACCTTGATCACACCAAGCAGTTTATTGAGAAGGGTGGCCATCTCGGCGTCCAGCGATGACTTGCTCTCGGCCAGTGTTCCGTCCAGATCAAAGACAATGAGCTTTTTCATTATTACTTTTCCTCTGTTCTTGGTACTGCTGACCATCCCGGTCCCGCCCCCTGCAACTAACCCGGCAATGCGACCTCCAGCATGGTGACTGGAGTGTGTGGCTGGTAGGAACAGGCGCCGACCTCCGCCGGCAAGAGCACGACGTCACCCATGCCGATGGGATAATCGGTGCCGCGGTACTCCAGCTCTCCATCGCCGGCGATGCAAACCAGTACTCGCGGCATGCCAGCCGCGCCTACCGTGAACGGCGATTGTCCCGCGTACCGCCACACCGAGAAATGTGCACAATGAAATAGGCGCTCGCGCCGTACCGGCACGTCCTCCAGCACCACCGGCGCCACCGGACCAATTGCGACTTGCCGGAAATCGAGGCAAGCAACCGCCTCTTCGACTTGCAGGGGGCGGGGCTTGCCAGTCCTGGGGTCGACCCGATCCCAATCGTACAGGCGAAACGTGACGTCGCTATTTTCCTGGACCTCGAACACGACAAGGCCGCTGAGGGAGTGAGCGGTCCCGGCCCGGAGGAAGACGGCGTCGCCGACCCTCGGCCTGAAGCTGGCCAGAAGCTCAGCCACCGTCCTGCTAGCGAGAGCTCGCTTCAGATCGTCTTGAGTGGTCCCTGGCCTCAGACCCGCGTAGATACGGCTCGCCGGCCCCGCCTCCAGCACCACCCACGCTTCGGACTTCCCGCTCTCGCCCGCCGGGATATAGTCCTTCTGTCCATCCTCGGGATGTACCTGGACCGAGAGCTTTTCGTGGGCGTCAAGGAACTTGAGGAGCACAGGGAAGCGTCGGAAACGGCCCGCCAGTTTACCCAGCAATCGGTCGGGCGACTGCTCCAGCAACTGCTGGATGGTCGACCCTTTGAGCGGGCCAGCAGCGACCTTGCTGGGATGGTCATCGCGGTCGCTTAGTAGCCAGGCTTCGCCGATAGGTCCGGCGCCGGGAAGTGGTTCCCTGAGCAGCTCGGTCAGGCGCCGGCCACCCCAGAGCCGATACTGGTAGATCGGATCGAATCGCAACGGATACATTGGAAGATTACTCATATCACGTCTCTATTACAATGCTGGCAGAGAAAGTGTAGTCGCAGGCTCTCGAAGCGGTGCCCGTGAGGTCAGCGGCTATGCGCCTTCGCTGAGTGATACTCCTTACGAATGTGCTCGATATCCACCGTAGGCGATGGGTATGTCATCCTCAGCTCTTCCAGATGCTCCACAACGATCCTGGCGACGGCGAGGTTCCTGAACCATTTATGGTCAGCGGGGATAATGAACCAGGGGGCGTTCTCGGTGCTACAACGTGAAAGTGCATCCTCGTAAGCCGCCGTGTACTCGTCCCAGTAGGTTCGCTCCTTGTAATCGGCCTCGCTGATCTTCCATTGCTTGGAAGGGTCGTCGAGCCGGTCCTTGAAGCGTTTCAGTTGCTCCCCTTTGGAGATGTGCAGGAAGAACTTGAGGATATGGGTGTCGTCCTCGACGAGGCCGCTCTCGAAGGCATTGATTCGATCGTACCGTCGGGACCATCTCTCCTTGGGGACCAGCTTATGAACGCGTGCGATCAAGACATCCTCGTAATGGGAGCGGTTGAAGATGGTCACCTCACCCCGGGCAGGCGCGGCACTATGAACCCGCCACAAGAAGTCGTGCCCAAGCTCAACGGCGGTAGGCTGCTTGAACGGCACCACTTTGCAGCCCTGGGGATTCATCGCACCCAGGATGTGATTGATCGTCCCATCCTTACCTCCTGCGTCGAGCGCTTGCAGACAGATCAGGAGCGACCGTCGTTCATCGGCATGAAGCAACTCTTGGAGTTCTCTCAGCCTTTTCAAGTCGTGCTCGATTTCCTTGGCCGCCTCCTTGTGGCTTTCGTGATGGTCCTTGTACCTCGGGTCGATGTCCTTGAGATTGACATTGGTGCCGGGCTGCACTCTGAAGCGTTCCAGATAGCTCACTTCGCTCCTCCTGCCGGCGGTTGCCGAAGGATTTTTTGTCCAAGGTTCCGGACGTGGGTCGTCCAGAACCTTCTGTCGCGCATCTGGTGGAGTTACACGCCTACGGTGGCCAGCCGATCCCCATGGACCGTCGTTGAATCCGCCTCACTTTGATGCAGTAGGTCCTTGGCATGCTCAACCTCTTCGGAGGTTCCGTGAGCAACGAGAAGGAGTTTGCCGTTCTTCACCTCAGTTTCGTATTGCAGGACGCTGTTCTTCGGAATGCCGATGCTGACCAGTGCGGCGCCCAAGGCGCTGAGTCCACCCATGACCGCGGCGCTCTCAGAGCGCTCCGACGATCCAGACCACCAGCGGTCCCGCAACGAGCACCGTCCCGATGCCAGGCAACCAGAAGAACGCGGAGCCGAACAGTAATCCCCAGAAACCGCCCCAGAAGGCCCCTAGCTTTCCCCAGTACTTCATGCGGTCGCCGGTGTTGTAATAGCCGACGACGTTCTCCTCTGTGTGGTAATCCTTGCCGATGATCGACAGCTTCTTCATGTCGAAGCCACTCTTGTGAAGTTCGCGGATCGCGTCTTCGGCGCGCTCATGAGACTCGAAGATTGCGACCACGGAGTTTTTTCTGACATCATCTGGTTCCTCATTGGTGAATACTGGTGGAACTAGTAAAAGCTGACGTGCGAAGAGGTAAACTGCGCGTC
Organism: uncultured Planctomycetaceae bacterium; assembly: GCA_963797295.1. Classification (GTDB taxonomy): domain Bacteria; phylum Planctomycetota; class Planctomycetia; order Isosphaerales; family Isosphaeraceae; genus Aquisphaera. The sequence continues at coordinate 35,563 of CAWCPP010000036.1, read as the reverse complement.
ATATCTATATCACGCTAATGCCTCGGATTGGTCGTGAGGTTCTTGCGTCCGAGCATCCTGAGCGCGAGCAAAAAAAAACCGGCGTGGTCAAGAACCCTCAGGTCCTGGACCACGCCGGCTTACTCTTCGACCGACCGCCCGGAATTCCCGGGCTGCCCTTCGTTTAGTCATCCGACAATTTCAGATCGTTTCCGGGAGCCGACGCGCTAGTCCCACGTCGACTCTCACAGAACACTCGTCATGGTATACGCGGTGGCATGGGAAAAGCAAGTGAAATTGTGTTAAGGTAGGAACTCTTCATATCAGATCACTCTGGGAAGTTGACCACGCATCAGACGCTCGACTTCCTCTTCGTCTCGCGGACCGCCGGCGATTCGGCCAGAGTGAAGAGAACGACTTCCTCGCCGGTGAGGGTGCTTATGTCGTGGTGAAAGCTCACAACCTTGATGCCGGTGACTTGCTCGACCAGGGCTTCCATGAGAGGTCGCGCGGTTTCGAGGAGATGTGTACGTACTTGTTTGAGCAGATCTCTTCCCTTTTCGGCGGGCAGCGACTTGACCAGATGCTGTTCCGCCGCGGTCAAGACGCCCTGGAGGCGGACGATGAGCAAGTCGCCGATCAAGTGAGTGCGAATGTCCTTGGGCCCCCGACCCATGTATTCTTGCTCAAAGCGACCCATCCCTGCACAAATGGCGGATTCGATTTCCCCTGGTGTTTTCATGGTGTTCTCGAGATCGTTCCATCAACCGTCCGAGAGCCGCGGACTTGGTTTCTTGCAGAGAGCATCCCCGCCCGAATTGTCTGGGCGCCGGCTAGTTAGCACTCATAATATGCAAAGAAAACAATTTCCTTGCAATTAGTGCGCAGGATGACATAATAACCGAAGTTGGGGAGCCTGTCTAATTTTGCGGGTAATTCCCATAACAGATTGAGATAAGAGCATCGGATGACTAAGTAAAGGGCAACCCGGCTGGTCTGGGGGGCTCGTTAACGAGTAAGCCGGCGCGGTGGATACCTTGGGGGTGCTCCACCGCGCCGGCTTTCTTTTTGTGGAGCGCGGTACAAGTGCCAGGGTTGAGTTCGCTTTCCATGACCATACGGCTCACGGAGCAACAGATGAAAGCAACCTCGATCAAGTCATCTCACTCCTCTGAAAGGAAGCAGGGATTGGAATCCCCGTGTGAGCTGCATTCGCAAATCCATGTCTCCGGCCAGAATGGTCTAACACAGTTGCCTGAGCTCACGACGACGGCAAGCCAGCGGCATCAATCCGAGGCCGCGCAGCGCTTTCTCCTCGAGATCAGCGGGGAGTTCGTTTCGCGCGACTCCGAGATCACTTTGAAACGTCTGGCCATCCAGGCTGTCCCTTTCCTCGCCGATTTTTGCTTCTTTGACGTCCTTGCCACCGATGGAACCATCCACCGGGTGAGCTGGGCACACGCCGAGACGGTCGAGCACGAACTCTTCGAGCTGCTCCATGCGTTTGTCCCGGTACGGAGCTCCAATGAAGACCCTGTCATCAAGGTTTTGCGCACCGGCCAACCCGAGCTGGTCCCGGAAATCAGCGATGTCTGGATGTGGGCGGTCGCTACGAGTCAGCGGCATTTCGAGCTCATGCGCGAGTTGCAACTCCGCTCGATGATCGCCGTGCCACTTCAGGTTCCTGAAGGAACATTGGGTGTGCTCACTTTCTGCTACGCCGCGAGTTCGGGACGCCGTTACTGCCGGGAAGACTTATGGGTGGCTGAGGACCTCGCTCACCGGGCTGCCTTGGTCGTGGAGAATGCCCGACTCTACCAGGAACTCCAGAATGCCTCCCGCCGCAAGGATGAGTTCCTGGCGATGCTGGGACACGAGCTGCGGACCCCGCTTACCCCGATTCGCAACGCTGTGCAGATCATCCGCTTGAAAAGTCCTGAGCTGCAGGAACTCGCCGAGATGATCGAGCGTCAGATTCAGCAACTGAGCCGGCTCGTTGATGACTTGATCGACGTGTCGCGCGTGGGCCATGGCAAAATCAACCTTCAGTTGAAACCGGTTGACCTGAAACTCGTGGTGGCGCTGGCCATCGAAATGAGTCGCCCGCTCATCGACAAACGAAAACACGTCCTCGAAATTTCGCTTCCCCGACGAGCGGTTGAGGTAGCAGGAGACGCAGGCCGGTTAGCCCAGGTCGTCTCGAACCTGCTGAACAACAGCGCCAAGTATTCGGACGATGGAAGCCGCATTGAGCTGACTGTGGAGGCGAACGGCGACCAGGCAATTGTGCGTGTGAGCGACACGGGCATCGGCATCGAACCGGCCATGCTGCCAACAATCTTCGATCTGTTTACACAGGTGAACGGTTCGACGTGCCGCTCCGGGGAGGGACTAGGGATTGGACTGGCCTTGGTGCGCAACATGATCGAGCTGCACGGTGGCTCAGTACAAGCCGCGAGCGCCGGCCTGGGCCACGGAGCCGAGTTCGTCGTCCGTCTGCCTCTACTGATTAAGCTGCCCGCGGGATATCCCGCTGCGCAGGCCAAGGACCGTCCGGCCAGGACCGCACCGAGGCGACGAATCCTCCTCGTTGACGACAACAGGGAATCGACCGACAGCATGTCACTGCTACTCAGATTAGCCGGTCACAAGGTGAGTACCGCGTACGACGGCTGGACAGCGCTGGCCCAGGCCCGGCTGCATCCGCCCGACGTCGTGATCTGCGACATCAGTATGCCGGGAATGAACGGACTCGAACTGGCACGCCATTTGCGCCAGGAGATCGGCCTTCGAGACACTCTTCTGGTGGCGTTGTCAGGCTTCGGTCAGGAAGCGGATTGCCACCGATGCCAGGAAGCCGGCTTCAACGCCCTCCTCGCCAAACCGGTTCGTCTGGACCTCCTGAAAGCACTTCTGGCTAGCCAGGATCTCCTAACCGCTGGCTCCCTGATGGAGTACCAGAAACCGATATTAGCCCCTTGAATTGGATTTCGACCAGACTATGCGAGGGAAAGGATGTCCAGAAATGGCGCCGCGTTGCCTCAACGTCATTCCTGAAGTCGCATTCGAGCTAAGGTGCCTCCCCTGGTCTACGGCCAGGCAGACGGTACAGCAAAACCATTCCCCGCACCGCGGGCAGAAAAGAACGTCCGTGAGCCTGCGGCCGCATTCCTGGCAGTGATTGACGCTTGACATGTAGGCACCCGGTGACGAACTTTACGCGAGCGATCGTGTTCTCCTGCGTAAATACTAGTCTGCACATTTCGTACCGACATGCGAATTAATCGAACCAAGAATGGGGGCTCTTCGTCCAGTCTTCGACGCCTGCGTCAATCGGTTGCTGGCAAAGCAAAACAACCTCCAGCGGCGGCGGTCATCCGCGGTGGCTGCCGGTCAATTGGCGTTCTCGTGCAGAGTCTTGAACGCCCGATACCAGACATGCGGGTTGAACTCCCCCTTGTAGACGGGCGGCGCTCGCGTTTCAGCCCGAGCAGCGAGGAGACTGCCACCTGGGCGGAGTGGACCGAGTATTCGAAGGTGAAAACGACGTTGTCGGGGAGTTCGCAGAACTGGCCGACGAAGGCGAGGTTCAGCAAGCCTCTCGGTAGGATCTGTGGTCGATCGCCGCGTTCGCGCCGCAGGAACTGGCTCGTGATGAACGGCATCATGCAAGGGATGCAAGTGGAGGTCTTGAGGATCTGTTCTCGTTCCTCCGCGATCCGGAGATGGCCCAGAAGCTCCGTCATGATTTCTTTGCCCGTGCACTCACTCTTATCCAGCAGATCCTTGGCGCGTTCCACGTAATCGGGGGTACCGCAGACAACGAGCCCGAGCGAAAACGCAACGGATTTATTCTGGAGGGACAGCATAAGGCTGGACCACAAAGTGGCTCTCTGAACTGTGCAGATGTCCTGATGCATGTGCGCGGTATGGCCTGGTCACATTATGAGTTTCGCGATTCGCGAATACAATTTGGCGGAAGAACTCAAGGTACCGACGCCCTACATTAGGCCAGAACATCGGCCTGGAGTATTCGTAAGCCCTATGCTGTGTTTCAACCCGCAACTCGGTATCACTCAAGAATCGCAAGGTGGCATCCGCCAAGGCGGGGCCATCGTTAAAAGGAACGAGCAGTCCTCTCCCGTCAGCCAGGACTTCCTCAGCGTAGAGGTAGGGAGTGCTGATGATTGCCCGCCCTGCCGCCATGGCGTATGCCAAGGTACCGCTGGCTATCTGATCTTTTCCCGGATAAGGGGTGACGTACACGTCGCAGGCATGCAAGTGCTCCATGAGTTCGGCCAGGCTCAGATACCTGTTCACGAAGCGAACATGATCGCCGACCCCCAGCGACTCAGCCATTTCAACCAGGCTCTTCCGGTAAACTTCTCCCTCCTGCCGCTTGACCTCTGGATGAGTGGCACCGACGATCAGATAGAGAACCTCGGGATAAGCCGCCACGATCCGGGGCATGGCCTCGATCATGTATTCAAGACCCTTCCCGCGATTGATGAGCCCGAATGTGCAAACCACCCGTCGGCCGCCGAGCCCCAGCCGTGCTTTGGGTATATCGGTACCTTCGTCGGATACCTGGGGTACTCCGTGAGGAATTACTTGAACGTTGAGACCTGGCACGGCGTAGACGCTCGTCAAAAGTCTCGAGGCAACTCTTGTCATGACCACCATGCCCTGGCTATGGGCTGCCAGATTCTGGATCAGGCGCCTCGGCAGCGGGTCGGGCTGGGCCATGAGCGTGTGGAATGTGGTGACGACGGGCTTGCGACAGGCACGCACGAACTCCAGAACGCGACTGCCCCATTCGCCCGGGTAAAGGCCGAACTCATGCTGCAAGCTTACCAGTTCAAACGGTCCGTCGTTTGCCATTTCCGCGGCGAGACGGTACGCGTCCCGGCGTTTGTTGTCGATGATGTGGACCACCCGGGCGTCGTGATAGTGCAGTGAATCCGTCTTCTGGATCGCCGCTATCGAGGATACTGGGGCGCGCGCTGCGACATCGACCGCATCCGCCGAGTCTCTGGTGAAGGTTGCCAGCCCACATTCCTCGGGCGGATAGGTCGAGACAAACAGAGGCCGTACAGGTGCCACTCGTCACCTCCAGAGATTTACCCAGGGTTCGAAAATACATTGATGCAGATCGTTTGCGCGGCGATCTCCAGGGCTCCAGTTCATAGTGACACGATCCACTCAGCCCACGAAAGTTCGCCTTCGCGATCCGCCCACCAGCAATGACAGGACTGCGAGAACGAGGAAGACGAAGAGAAGAATCCTCGCCACTCCCCATGAGTAACCTTCGATCCCGACAAAGCCGAGGACACCAGCGATCAGCGCGATCACGAGGAAAAGTACAGCAATGCGTAACATGATCAAGTTCTCCTTCAAAACAGGTTCGCCTTGGTGAAGGCCTTGCCGTCAGGGCTTGCGATCACCGCGACAATTCAGTTTCACTTCAGACCACCGGCGCCGCGGGGTCCTCCAGAGGACTGTCTGGTTGCCCTCCGGCGCGGATCTTTTCCCAAACCTCCCAACGATGGACCGGAACGGACGAGTCGACCTCGAAGCCGAGTCGCACGCTGCCGCCCCTGAGCTCGAGTACCGTGATCTTGAGCAGACGCTCAAAACCGACGGCCCCGCCGACCACAACGGATTCCAATCGTTTTCTCGACAAGACCAACATGCAAGAACCTCCGTGCTCATGACGGTTTGAGAATTCCACTACCGTTCCAGTTCTCCGCGGATATGCCATTGGCGAGCAAGAACACCTGCACCACGGTGCCGGTGGTAAACACTTGCACGACGGTGCCGGTCTTCGTTTCCACCTCCGCCTTGGCTTCGCGCACCTCGACTCCCGTGATTCGTTTGATCTCCTGCCGCAACCCCTCGGCGGAGTCATTGAACAACTGGCGGTGAAAGTCTTGCACCTGAGCCGCTCCCTCCGGTGTCTGGGCAAGCGCTCTCTCGGCGGGCGATAAGGCCCCATGCAGGGTGATGACCAGCGTCTCATCACCCAGGACAACTGTCACCGCCTGGGGCGTGTGGCCGGTTCGCTGCTTCTCGAAAGCGGCTGCCGCTTCGGCAACCTGCTGTGCCATGGTCAGACTGGGCTTCTCCATCCGGTGCCTCCCTGGTGACTGCGACCGTCGGGTGTCACCGCAAGCAAGAAAAAAGCCGACGTGGCAGAACACCCATAGGCATTCAACCACGTCGGCGTACTCGTTAACGGGCCTACCGGCCCAGCCGGGTTGCCCTTTACCTAGTCGTCCGACAATCTATGTATACGATCTGACCGGAGCCCGAGTCGTATTCGGAATGGCCCCTGAGCGCTACTATGGTCTGCGAGAGACGGAAAAAGCAAGTGAATAGTTTTTGGTTGTTTTGTACGATGAATCTGCGACAGCGTGCAGGTGTAAGCTGGCCAGGTTGCACGCCGGGGTGCACCGAGCCTGTCGTCTTCCCTCCGAGACATCGAGCGCGTGGGAGGTCACCATGAAAACGCAAGGTGAAATCGAAGCCGCGATCTGTCAGGGCATGAATCGCTTCGAGCTGGAATACATGGGCCGCGGCCCCAAAGATATCCGCACGCACTTGATCGATGATCTGCTCGTGGTCCGGCTCCGGGGTGTTCTGACCGCCGCCGAACAGCATCTGGTCAAATCGCTTCCCGCCGAGAAGGGGAGAGATCTGCTGAAGCAAGTTCGGACCCATTTACTCGAAACCGCCCGGCCGCTCATGGAGGCGATGGTCGAGGAGATTACCGGGGTGCAAGTGCGCAGCCTGCACCATGATATCAGCACTGCGACCGGCGAAGAGGTCGTGCTTTTCACTTTGTGCCAGGCACCGCAGGTCCGCGAAGCCAGGAACAAGTCGAGCTTCTAGCTCGTGCTAACTCGTGGAACTCGCACGGTATCGCAACGGTTGCCGGGCGGGCGGCGATCGCAGGCTTGGATCTGCCCGAGTGGATGAATAAAAGTGGTCAACGACGGCTTCGCGCTTGATCGTGATTCTGCTGGAGTTCCGGCGTTCAACGACGATAGGGTGCTATAAACAGGACAACAATGCCGCTCCAAGTCCCTCTTGCCGCGCTCGGCGACTCGACCCGTGAGCATGAAGCTATCGCCGATCGAACCGTTATCGAGCGCGCCCGGAGCAATCCCGCCCTCCAGGGGATGGGGACTACCCTGACGATGGCCTACAGTGTCGCAACCGACCTGTACATCGTCCACGCCGGCGACTCACGCGCCTACCTGTTCCGCGCGGGTGAACTCGAAAAATTGACCAACGACCACACGTTTGTGCAGACCTTGATCGATGGCGGCGCGATGTCGCCCCAGGACGCCAGGCAGCACAAAAATCATGAACAGTAAATCTGCGGCTGAGCGGCGACTTGCCGACGCAACCAGCAAACCCATTCCGCAAGAAATCGACCGCTTCGAAGACGAGGGCGGGCCTGGCCCCGCGGATACCCGCCAGCACCTTCCCGACGATGCACCGGACGTCCGGCCCGAAGTCGCCCAAGCCGAATTGTCGGTGCCCGTCGCGTGTCCGAAGTGCGACGGACAGTACATCCGGACGCAAAAGGCCGCAGGGGGTCGGTCGACCCGAGCAAGTTGATCATCACGGCCGGCGCCACAGCCCATACGGTCCAGGTCCATCACCAGAGTATTCCCGAACTCCGGTCACACGGCGAATCGCCCAGGGTGGCCGCCGCGAACCTTGTCCAGGTTCTGACCCGCGAAATCGATGTCGCGGTGGACGATCTGCTCCGCGAGCCGCTCCAGCAGGCCCTCGACGATGTCAAGGCGTCTACTGAGCGAGGCGCCTGACCGTCCCAACCTCGTGGTACGGGACGTAGGAGGCGACAACGCGACCCTGTGTGCGCTTGTCGAGGCGGCCCACGCTCGCAAATCGGACTGCGACGTTCATCTCTGAGCACTCCGAATTCTTTCCAGTCAAGCTATCGCCTGCTGCTCGTCCTGTTCGGGAGGGAATCGACCCCGACTCTTGGTTAACTCTCGTCAGTCCTTCACTGCGTCCGTCCAGACCCGGAATGATTTCAGCGTGCACGGGCCGAATGTCGTGCTGATTGCCACGTCGGAAGCGTCCCGGCCTTGCGCGATCAAGACGCGACCGATCCGCGGGATGTTATTGCGGGCGTCGAAGGTGTGCCAATTACCGCCGAGGAATGCCTCGAACCAAGCGTGGAAGTCCATGGGGGCCTCGGACGGCGGTACGCCGATATCGCCGAGATACCCAGTGCAATAGTGCGCGGGTATATTCATGCAGCGACAGAATGCGATCGCCAGGTGGGCAAAATCTCGACAGACTCCCTGCCGCTCGCGATACGCTTCAAGTGCGGTTCTCGTTCGCCGCGCGTGCTCGTAGCCGAACTGGATGTGCTGGTGGACGAAATCACAAATAGCCTGAACGCGACCCCATCCGGCGGGCGTCTTGTCGAACAGCGCCCAGGCCATCTCCGAAAGGCTGTCGGTCTCGCAGTAGCGACTCCCCAGCAGGTACACCAAAGTCTCTTCGGGGAGGTCATGGACCGCGTGCTGTTGTGCCTCCTGTTCGATTCGGTCGGTCGTCCCTGGGTCGCCGACGATCGAATCAGCCTTGAGCTGAATTTCCCCCTTCGGAGCGACGATCCGGCTGCACCAGTTGCCAAACCCGTCGCGGTATGCCTTGATCGGGGCCGGCGGGTTGATGACGAGTGTGTCGGGTCGAAGCAGGTCGGAGACGCGAGAATAGTGAATGCTCAGCGTCAAGATCATGGGAGTGGGTTTTGGGCAATCGTAAACGATGTCGTAGCCAACACTGAGTTGCATGTTGAAGCCCCGGGATTTCCAATGGCATTCATCCCATATCGCCGGTCGGGATTGAATCACGACTCGACGAGAATCCCCTGGCTGGCTTCGTCCGCGCGTCGTTCTTCGGTATTCGGTGCGCCATGATGCTGATTAGACTCGACCGACCGGCTTGAGTCCAAGGAAATCGGTGAGCTGAGAGGAGAAGCTGGTACGGCGCGGCGATGAACCACACCGCCTGCGCGTTCGGGTCGGTCGACTGTTGAGTCTTGGTCGCGTTCCCGCCCTCGCCCCTGATGATGACCTTCAACTACCCTTTGGAGTTACTTCAGAAATGGTGTCCAAGTGTGGGAAACCCCGCGACGCTGGCCTGGTCGTAGGCCGCCGTATACCAATGCGCATTTGGGCGGCTTCATGGTCATCTCCGATATGAGCGAACGTAATAACGGCAGGCATGGCGTATCGTTTCCGGCACCGAGTACCGGCTTCATGACAGGCAGCGGCTCTTCCGGCGAGTTCAGTAGCCAAGGCCAGTTGGGCCTTGTTCTCCAAGACCCGCTCTGTTGAGCTTATGGGTCGTAGCGGGGCGGCGCATCCTGAGGAGAAGCTTTCCACATAAACGGAGTTCAAAACTCGTGAACAAGTTGCTCATGATCCTGCTCGCCATTTTCCTGCCGCCGGTCGCTGTCGCTCTGAAACGGGGCTTCGGCAAGGATCTTCTCATCAACATCCTGCTTTGCTTTTTAGTGTTCTTCCCGGGGATGGTTCATGCCTTGTGGATCGTGTCAAAGTAGGTGCTCCCTGAAGGACGAGCACGAGGTCGTGTCACAGCGATGTTACGCCCTGTATGAGACAGTGGCTCGTCAGCCCGGTTCCGCTGATGACGACCGGATCAGGGATGGGGGAAGGGGCCGGACGCGCGGGGTAAAATCGCCCGTACATGCAGATGGGCAGCTCGGTTCAGAAGCTTTCCGCCGCCGACAATTGCAGGCTGCGCGGCAGCGGGACCAACTCGAAGCCGAACGTGTCCTTGCGCAGCGGGAGAAACTCGTCCACACGGTCCAGCAGCACGGGCATAACACCGCCGGACATGGGATGGGTCCGCCTCCATGTGCAATACCGATTGAACAGCGACATGGCCGTGATGCCCATCGACTCCGCCAGCACACCACTTCTCCGCCAGCCCAGTTGCATCAGGTTGCGCACCGCGTGGCCCGCGAGTAGAACTTGCGATAACATCGAAACAACAACCCGGACAACTCCTCGCGCGAGAAGGTTGGGTGCCGCCATGTCAGGCACGTCGTGTCGAACCGGTCGAGGTTATCCTCCATGATCAGCCCTTCGGCCATGAACTCGTCGTACTGCTCGGTGCCGGGAATCGGGCAGAGGATGTAGAAGGAGGCGAACGTCGGGCCCAGCTCACGAAGCATTTCCAGGTGCCGATCCACGTCCTCCCCCGTGTCCTGCGGGAAACCGATGATGTTGGAAAAGTGCGAGCTGATTCCGTGTTCGCGGCATAGTCGGACAATGTCGCGGTACATCTCCGGGCGGTTCTGTCCCTTTCGGGCCGCCAACAAGGTCTGGCGGTTGAACGACTCCACGCCGACGAACACCTGGAAGCACCCGGCCTGGGCCAGAAGCGCCACCAGGCGCTCCTGTCTGGCGATCTGCGTATCGCACTGCACGAAAAACTCTAGTCCCAGACGCTCCTCGACGATGGCTGAGAGCAACTTCTCGGCCTCGGGGTACTTGTTGAAATTGTCAGAGGTGAACATGATCGTCCGCACGCCCCCCGCCTTGGCGGCGCGGAGGCTGGCCAGTGTGGTAGCCACGCTCTGGCTGCGAATCCGCCGCCCGGCGATCTTGATCACCGAGCAAAAGTTGCATGTGAACGGGCACCCGCGGGCCGGGTACAGGCCGAGCATCGGGATGACGTAGCGGCGCAGGTCCTGACGGGCGGGCGGCGCGACGACAGGCGCCTCCAGCTCCTGCTGCCATCGCGCGCCCGCGCCATAGATCAATCGCAATCGCCCCCCGACCGCGTCCTCCAGGATCTCCCGCCAGACCAGCTCCGCCTCGGCCAGCGCGAAGCTCACCCCGCGACCGTGCAGCATCGAAGTGTCGCAGGTCATCACGTGGGGGCCGCCGATGACCGCCAGGCACCCGTTCCGCCGAGCATACGCCGCGAGGTCCAGCGCGCGATGGAACTGATGGCTTTTATACTCCCAGCACCGCCAGCAGCGTCTGGCCGCCTCGGTGCCGCTCGAGCAGGGACAGGTACGCCAGGTCGGTATGCACGTACTCGTCGATCGTGTGGACTTCCACCTGCGTACCGCCCAGACCGGCCGACGTCATGCTCCGCATCTATGGCACGGTGCTGTGGGGCATGAACCCCCATCGAAAATACTCCACGTAGCCGTCCGCCCTATACTTGCTGGGCTTGAGGATCACGACTCGGAGTGGATCAGCCATGGTGTCTCCCAGGTGCCTGCGAGCGGAGGCGCCGTCGCAAACGAAACAAAAAGCCGCCGTGGCGAAACGCTCCGGGGCATTCGTCCACGTCGGCTTACTCGCTAACCAGCCCCCTGGACCAGCCGGGTTGCTCTTCATCTAGTCGGCCGACGACCTGGATTCGAGTTATCATCAGAGCCAACTGCCATTGCTTAACGGCTCTCTGACACCGCTCATTGTGCCGCGCTAGACGAGAAAAGCAAGCGAATCCTCATCCGTTATCGCGTATGATGGAGGTGGGAGTCCCTCAACGACCGAGGAACGGAGAATCCGGAGTCTTTTTGGCATCCGGTTAACACCGAGCTTGCGTTCTCTCGACTGCGAGAGGGGACGGGTTAGAGGTCACAATGAAAACGCAGGGCGAGATCGAAGCCTCCATCTGTCAGGGCATGAGTCGCTTTGAGCTGGAATACATGGGCCGTGGACCCAAGGACATTGCACCTACTTGATCGATGATCTGCTCGTGGTCCGGCTTCAGGGCGTGTTGACCGCGGCCGAACAGCATCTGGTCAAGTCGCTTCCCGCCGAGAAGGGCAGAGACTTGCTCAAGCAAGTTCGGACCCATCTGCTCGAAACTGCGCGGACGATCATGGAAGCGATGGTAGATGAGTGCACTGGCACCCAGGTGCTGAGCATGCACCACGACATCAGCACAGTGACCGGTGAAGAGGTCGTGCTCTTTACCCTGGCAGAGGAACCGCAGTTCCGCGAAGCCAAGAAGAAGTCAAACCTTTGAATCATCAAGCAGGGGAGGAGTATCCGAGGATTCCATTCAACGCTGGAGGGACCTCATGCAATGAAACGCTGTTCAAGCACATCCTTGATTTCCAGTGTTTTCGCCAGAGTCCTCTTCATATAACAGGAGAATAAGATATGAGCCTCCTTAGTTTCGCACCCATCGAGACGACTCTTCATACGACGGATCTCTGGCTATGTGATTTGATGGAGGACCTGGGCTGGCTGGACCGTTCTCGGGCCTACCGCGCATTGCAGGTTGTCCTCCATGCACTCCGGGACCGACTCCCTTTAGAGGCGGTGGCGGCTCTGGGTTCGCAACTGCCACTCCTGGTCCGTGGCATCTATTACGAGAGCTGGAGTCCGAGCGAGACGCCACCACAGGAGAGCAAGAAGGAGGATTTCCTCTCGCAAATCGCGACGGCCTTCAGAAACGACCTAGCGGTCGATCCGGAGCGCGTCGCCCGGGCCGTTTTCAAGGTCCTGAAGAGGTATGCGACGTCAGGTGAGATCCGGAACGAGGGGCTCATCCTCCCCCCGGGGATCCGCGTGCTCTGGCTAGTGACGGGATAATCACACGTATATAGGAATAATATGCAAGGGGATTCGGCGAGGAGAAACGCTCCCTCAATAAGGCGCGCGCCCGCTGAATGAAGTGAAATGAAGACGGACCACGAACCGAAGATGATAGACTCGAAGCTGAGCCATCAACCGCCGCACGGCTGGTTGTGGGAATCGCTCACCGTTATCTGGCACCGCAAGACCACGGTCATCGCGGCTCTTTGCGTCCTGGCGATCGTTTTGCATCTTCTGCTGCGATTCGCCTTCCAGGTGAGTCCGATAGCATACCAACTTCCCCTGCTGGCGACGCTCGTTCTCGGAGGTCTTCCTCTCCTCTATGAACTGTTGAAGAAGCTCCTCAGGAAAGAATTCGGTTCCGATCTGCTGGGAGGTATTTCCATCATCACTTCGGTGCTACTGGGCGAGTACCTGGCTGGCTCGATCATCGTGTTGATGCTGGCAGGAGGGGAAGCGCTCGAGAGTTACGCCCTGCGCAGCGCCTCATCGGTGCTGGCCGCGTTGGCGAAGCGGATGCCAGCCATTGCCCACCGGAAGGCGGAGGGTCAGATCACCGACGTGGCTCTGGCGGATGTTGTCGTGGGAGATACGCTCGTGATCTACCCACATGACATTTGTCCGGTGGATGGCGTGGTCATCGAAGGACGCGGCGTCATGGACGAATCCTATCTCACGGGCGAGCCATTTCAGATGAGCAAGACCTCGGGCTCGACGGTCATCTCGGGTGCGATCAATGGCGAATCGGCCCTGTCCATCCGGGCGACCCAACGAGCCGCCGATTCGCGCTACGCCAAGATCATGCTCGTCATGCGCGAATCCGAGGAGAAGCGACCGCAATTGCGGCGGCTGGGTGATCGATTGGGTGCGATTTATACTCCGATTGCAGTCACGGTCGCCATCCTCGCATGGGCTCTGAGTGGAGAGGCCGTTCGATTCCTTGCGGTGCTGGTCATCGCCACGCCTTGCCCTTTGCTCCTGGCGATACCGATTGCCATCATCGGTTCCATTTCCCTCTGTGCACGTCGGGCGATCATCATCAAGAGCCCCGTGGTCCTTGAACAAATTGCCGAGTGCCGGACTGCGATCTTCGACAAGACCGGAACGCTCACTTATGGCCAGCCGAAGCTGACTGAGCAACTCGTCGCTCCCGGCTTTGAACAAAACGAGGTGCTCACCCTCGTGGCGAGTCTGGAGCGATACTCGAAACATCCGCTGGCGCGAGCCATTCTCGCGGCGGCGAAAGAAGACGGCATCCAGCTCCCGGAGGCCACCGAGGTGAGCGAACAGCCAGGCCAAGGTTTGGTCGGAACCGTTTCCAACCATCACTTACAGATCACGAGTCGCAGCAGGCTCATCGCGCAAGAGACCGCGGCCACCGATCAGCTTCCTCCTGGCGCCGGTGGACTCGAGTGCGTTGTGGCGATCGATGAGCGCTATGCGGCGGCCTTGCGATTTCGCGATGCTCCGCGCGCGGAGAGTCGTTCCTTCATCAAGCACCTGGGACCCCGGCACCAATTCAAGCGGCTCATGATCGTGTCGGGAGATCGTGAATCGGAGGTTCGATACCTGGCCGAAGAAGTCGGCATCACCGACATCGAGGCCCAGAAAAGCCCCGAAGAAAAGCTGGCTATCGTCCGCAACGAAACGGCCCAGGCCAAGACACTCTACGTGGGCGATGGCATCAATGACGCCCCGGCCATGATGGCCGCCACGGTCGGCATGGCGATCGGGCAGAATAGCGACGTGACCGCGGAAGCAGCGGGCGTCGTGGTCATGGATAACTCCATCGCGAAAGTGGACGAGTTCATGCACATCAGCCGGCGGATGCGTTCGATCGCGCTACAGAGCGCGGTGGGCGGAATGGTCCTGAGCATCGTCGGCATGGTGTTCGCGGCGACCGGTCATCTGAGTCCAGTGGGCGGAGCGATCAGCCAAGAGGTTATCGATGTCCTTGCGGTGCTGAACGCCTTGAGGGCTGCACTTCCCCCGAGAGAGATCTCCGATCTGTGAGTGTCTTTCCTGATGGGCCAACCGGCCATTCTGCACGTCCGCATCGGTCGGTCTCTCCTGATGAATCATCGTCGAAACACGACCTGACCTGGGTTGTCCGGGTCTGGTCGTCTCGAGGTTCAATCGGGATCCTGAGCGCGGGGACGCATATCGCCGAAGGCCGACCTTGAACCAGAGTACAAGATAGCTCGCTGACCGGAAACATATTGACATCTGGACGATTCTGAGATCAAGTGAGGTTAGAGCTTCTCCACTTTCGATGGGGGTGGAGAGTTCAAGGTCAAGGTGGCCCTGCTGCGTGAGCAATCGCGCGGGAGGGCTGTTTATCGTGATTTCCACCATCGGAACAGGAGACAGATCATGGCGAACACGGGCGACAAGATGAAGGAGGGGATTCACGCCGCCGCTGTGAAGGTCAAGGATGCCGCGCACAACGTTGCCGAAAAGACCAAGGATGCCGCTCATGATGTCGGCACGAAAGTCAAGGATGCCGCGCACAACGTTGCCGAAAAGACCAAGGATGTCGTGCACGAGGTCGGCGAGAAGATCAAGGATGCAGGCCGCTGAACACACTCGGACCGAAGCAACGAGGGCGGCCCGCCTCCGCCGCGGTCCGGCCTCATGCGGGTAAGGAATGCACAGATCCATGGCGTAAGAAATCGCAAAATATTTCACTTGCTTTTCTGTTCCAGCGCCGGACAATGAAGTTAGTCGCGGAGCAAGTACGGATTCAGATTGGGCTTCGCTGAAAACTCGAATCGAAGTTGTCGGATGACTAAGTAAAGGGCAACCCGGCTGGTCCGGGGGGCTCGTTGAAGAGTAAGCCGACGTGGTCGAATGCCTCTGGGTGTTCCGCCACGTCGGCTTTTTTTTTCGCTTGAGGTGTCGCTGAACGGTCGCGTTCACAAGGGAAACTTCAACTAGTCGCATGATCTGAAAGTGACACCGGGGAGCCTATCCGCGAGCTAGACTAGCCGCTTGCCAAGGCAGTCAACGTCCCGGCCTCCAGGAGATTACGACCATTGAAAGGCGGAATCTATGAGTCTCGGTATGGTTTTGCTGATTGTCTTGATCCTGCTCCTTCTGGGCGCTTTTCCACGTTGGGGCTATAACCGGAATTGGGGCTACGGTCCCAGCGGCGGCCTGGGCTTGGTGTTGGTGATCGTTCTGATCCTCGTGCTCATCGGGCGCATCTGAGGATTTTGGATCGGTCCGCCCATTGCGGCTGCAACGGGCGCTACAGGAATGTCTCTCCAATCCACAGCGTTCTCGTCGCGAGCCCTGGGGGCCCCGCTCGCGATGAGCACCAGTCCTTTTTAAAGAATCGAGAGTGTCCCATGCTCGGGTATGCCATCACATTCGCGGTCCTCGCTCTGCTCGCCGGCGTCTTTGGTTTCCTGGCACTTGCCGGTACTCTCGCCCTGATCGCCAAGGTCTTGCTGTTCGTCTTCCTGGCCCTCTTCGTGGTTTCGCTGATCTTCGGCCGGAGGTGGGGGCCCGCTGTTTGAGCCTCACGGCTCCGACACCGCTTGAAATTCAGGGCAGATTCCGGTAAACCGCAGGGAGAGAACCGTGGCCACGGGTTCGAATGACGTTGATGAGATCTACAATCGTATGGCGGTGATTCGCCGCGAACTTCATACGAATGTGCGTGAATCAGTCGCCGGCGCCGAGGCGATCGTTGACTGGGGAAGGTACACGTGGACGTATCCCTGGATCGCCTTTGGCGCGGCGGCTGTAGTCGGCTACATGGTCTACACCAGCGGTCATCAGAAGGTCACGGCTGAAAGCGCAAGCCTGCCAGACGGTGCCCTCGCTGTTGAACCAGTGTCGGGAACCATGGCCAGGAGTCGGGGATTATTGAGGACTGGCCAGAATCTCCTCCTCGGCGCCTGGGACATCTTTTCCCCCGTGGCCGTCCGGGCGGGTCAGAATTACATGCTGCATTGGCTCGAACAGCAATACTTGTCGAGCACTGTGGACCGGAACGCTCTCTCGCCGTCCGTCGAGGAGAGTGGCGACTGGACGGGCCGGATGGAGCGGTAGGACCTGAAATCGTAATGACAGCCAAGAGCGAAATCTTTTTTTGAGAGGCAAGTATAATGAATGACCGTCTTCAAGGCACGAAATCGGAATTTACTCCTGATCTGGAAGAAATCAAGGCGATGGCGCGCCAGGACGTGGCGGTCGCTCGTGAGCGACTGGTCGAGGGGACAGACCTGGTGAGAGATTATGTGGCCAGAGAACCTGTGAAAGCACTGGGGATCGCGCTTTGCGTAGGAGTCGTCCTGGGATGGGTGATCAGACGTCCGTAAATGGCCGCGCAGCGGTTGGTGTGCCCGGTTCCAGCTCGGTGGGATTCGATGGTGTCGCCGAGTTCGTCGACGACCTTGCGTCGCTTGCCGAGCTCCAGGCCAAGCTCGCGGCCGTCGATTTCAAGGAGGCCGCCCGAAAGTCGGCGATTCCCATCGTGCTGACCCTGGCCGGCCTCGCCGTGATCGTTGGTAGCTTCCCGGTCGCCCTGCTTGGCACTGCCTGGTTGCTTGCGATAGCACTGAAGATCCACCAGGGTTGGGCGATGCTCCTGACGGCCGGAGTGGCGATAGTCCTCGGGGGATTGGTGGCAGGCTTGGCCGTGACGCGGCTCAGGCATGGCTTCGACAGCTTCCGCCGATCGCGCAAGCAACTGTGGCTCAACCTGGCATGGGTTCGCACCGTACTGGTCACCAGCGCCAGCGCTCGCCTGCGTCCGCCACGGCGTTTGTGACAACATCCGCACGCAGGGCGCGGAATTCTTCTATCACTCATCGAAGTTGAATCGATATTCACCAAGGGAGCCGGAATCGAACCGGCCGATCCCGCAACAACGGAGTCCGACGACCATGGCGATCAACGTGCAGACGATTCAAGGAGAGTGGAATTACCTCTGCGCTCTGGCAAGGAGGCGCTGGAGTCAGTTGACCGAGGAGGACCTCCGGGTGCAAGAAGGGAATATCGAGCAGCTCATCGGCCGGATCCAACAGAAGACCGGCGAGGGACGCGATGCGATCGAGGCATTCTTCTCCGAGATGACCTCGCGCGGCTCATCGGCAGTTGCTGGAGCATCACAGGCCGCCGGACAGTACGCCCACCAGGTAAGCGAGCAGATCCGCGAACGCTACGAAAATGCCGAGGGGCTGGTCCGCCGCCACCCGACCGAGACTGTGATAGCGGCCCTCGGCATCGGTCTGGTAGCCGGACTGATCGCCGGGCTGGCTATCCGAGCCCGTTGAGTCTCCGCCTTCTGCCGACCTGTTAGATCCAGGTCACCCGCGCAGGAACGCCACCATGGCCAGTCAACGCAAGTCACCGATGGACCATCCCGCCGTCGTGACCTTCCTCATCCTGGCGGTCATCGCCGCGATGTCGCTCGCGGCCGAGGTGCTCAAGCCGCTGGCCCTGGCGGTCCTGCTCAGCTTCGCACTGGCACCTCTTGCAGGATTCTTCGAGCGGCGTCGAGTGCCCCGGGCCATCGCGGTCATCCTCACGGTCGCACTCGCGCTCGGGTCCCTGAGCGGGATCGGCTACGTCGTCGTGCGGCAGATCTCGGTGCTGGCGAATCAACTGCCGAGCTATCAGAAGGAAATCCAGAAGAAAGTCAACTTCCTGAAGCCATCGGACGACACTGTGTTGTCTCGGGCACAGAAGGTCGCTGGCGACGTGGTTAAATCGCTCGACACGCCGGTCGTGCCGGGGCCCGAGGCGATGGACGTGCGGGTCGTCCAGCAGCCCTCGTTCCGCGATCGCCTCCAGGCTGCCGTCGGCCCCTCCCTGGAGTTCATCGGCGTCGGTAGTTTCGTGCTTATCCTGGTCCTGTTCATGCTCATGAACCGGGAGGACGTGGGAGACCGGATCGTCCAGCTTTTCGGCCAGCGTCAGATCAACCTCACGACCCGGACCATGGGCGAGATCGGCCAGCGGATCAGCCGCTACCTGGCGATGATCACGCTGGTCAACGCGGGGTACGGGCTGATCATCGGCCTGGGCCTGTGGGCGATCGGCGTGCCGTTCGCGGTGCTCTGGGGTTGTCTCGCGGCGTTGATGAGGTTCATCCCCTACGTGGGGGCGGCGGTGGCGTTTCTGCTCCCCTTGGTATTCTCGGTCGCGCAGTTCCCCGGCTGGATGCAGCCGCTGGAAGTGGTTGCACTCTTCGGGGCGATCGAGGTGGCGCTGAGCTATCTGGAGCCGGTCATCTACGGCAAGACCACCGGCGTCTCGGCCCTTGGGCTCCTGATCGCGGCGATGTTCTGGACGTGGCTCTGGGGACTGCTGGGCACCCTGCTGTCGACGCCCATGACGCTCTGTCTGGCGGTTCTCGGCAAGTACGTTCCAGGTCTGGGCTTCTTCGCGACTCTCCTGGGCGAGGAGGCCGAGCTGGACCAGAATATCAGGCTCTACCAGCGGCTCGTCTCGCGCGACCAGGACGGGGCCGCCGCCGTCATTGAAGCCGCCCTGAAGGAAAGACCGCGTGCCGAGGTGTTCGATCAGATGCTGATCCCGACCCTTTCGCGTGCCGGCCGCGATGCGGCGCTGGGGGAGTTAGAGGAGAGCGACCTGGCCTTCATCATGCGCGTCGTGGCCGAGATCCTCGACGACCTCGAAGGAACGGAAGATCTCAGCCTGAAGACCGCTGCACGGTCGGGAGAAGGCGATTCCGTACCGGCCAACGGGAAAGTCGGGTCGCCGCCATTCGAGGTCGCGGGCGTGGCGGCGAGCGGCACCGCCGACGCCCTGACGCTACGAATGCTAGGGCAGATCCTCGCCCCCTCGAAGTGCACACTCGTGAATCTCGAGGGCGCCGGTACGCCGATGCAGCTCGCCGAGCGCGTGGCGGAGGCGTCCCCGGCCATGGTCATTCTGGCGCACCTGCCTCCGGAACCCCTGGCGCAGGCTCGCTACCAGGTCCGGCGGTTGCGGGCGCGGTTCGCCGCCTTGCCGATCGTGGTGGGGCGGTGGGGGGAGTCCGGTAGCGACGCAGCTTCCGAGGGGCTCGCCGGAGTCGGGCCCACGCGCGTGGCCTTCACACTGGCCGATGCCCGCGACCAGATCCTGCTCAGGGCGGCTTCAGTTGTGCCGGTACCAGCGTCTGCGACTCCCTTGGCAACGGCGATGAGTGCCTGAGCCGGATCGCGACTCAGGGCAGATCCTCGCCGGCCTCGATCGTCCTGTCCATTTCGGCCGCTCCCAGGAGCACCAGCGCCACGACCCAGAACCAGAACAACAGCACCATGACCGCTCCTATCGCTCCCAGCGACTTGTCGTAGCTGCCGAAATTCTGGAAGTAGAGGCGGAACAGGATGCAGAAGACCAGGAAGGCAATGGTTCCCGCCAGGCTCCCCGGCGTGACCCAGGTCCAGCGACGCTGAGTATTGGGGCCGACGTGGAACGTCAGCGCGAAGCTCATGAGTACCATCAGGGAGACAGCAAACCACCGGACAGCCATCGCCACCCACGCCACCGTGCCATACAGCTCCCAGCCGAGTAGCCGGAGTATCTGCGGCCAGGCGACGATCGCCATGAGCGACCCAAGGAGACAGGCTGCCTGGAGGAGCGTCATGACCATTGCCGTGAGCCGGAGCTTCACGTATGAACGCGTCTCCTTGACCTCGTAGGTCCGATTCAGTGCATCGATGACGACCAGGAAGAGGTTCGACGCACTCCAGAGCGCAATCACCGCTGCCACAGAGAGCAGCGCCAGGGGAGGTTGACCCTGGATGCGCGCGATCTGGTCCCTCACCAGGACGTAGGCTTCGTTCGGGAAGAGCGTTCTCAGGGTCGCCTCGAGCTGGTCGACCGTCAGGTGACCGAGGCCGGTCGTCCGGCGGTCTGTGCCAGAGAGGTCGGGCAGTCGCAAGACCACGCCGACCAGGACAAGCGCCAGGAACGGGACGGTGGCGAGCATCGCATAGAAAGCTACGGCCGCCGCCCAGGTCATGGTATCGTGTTCCTGCATCCGTATCCACATCCCCACGGCGCACTGCCGCAGAGTCAGGCCGCGGAGACTCATGATCGTGCGCGGGCGGAGGCGGTTGGGCATGAGCGGCTCCAGCGGGATCGATGGAGACAACGGAGCGACCGGCGTCTCATTACTGGCCGCACGCGTCCTGTCCCTTGGGTTTTGTTTCATGGCTTCGAACATGGCGATGCCGTTCGGTCAGCACGGAGCAGACGCCGTGGGTGCTCGGACGACCTCGTGCACGAACCGGAGCTTGTTGAGCACGGGAGTGGGCAAGACGAAAGAATAAGGGTCCTGCAGCCCCATGCAGCGGTTCAAGTTCTTTAGCACGTAGGTCAGCGGGAACCAGCGTTCGACCATCTGCTCGAACGACAAGGTCCGCTCGCCGACATCGGTAAGCTGGGGTTGCCACTCGGGCTCGTTGGTTCGTCTCGGCTGCAGCGAAAGGCCGCAACAAAGCGCCGTCTCCAATGTGTCGGTCATGTGCAGGTAGTGAGCCCATGTCTCGGCCCAGTCCTCCCAGGGGTGAGCGCTCGCGTAAGCGGATACAAACGAAAACGCCCAGTCAACCCGGGCACCCTGTTGGTGGTGGCGTTGGAGCGCCTGGCCGTAATCCTGGCGCTCATCGCCAAAGAGCCTGCGAAACTCATCGACACGATCGGTTCCCTGGATCAAGCGGTCCCAGAAGTAATGGCCGATCTCGTGCCGGAAGTGGCCCAGGAGTGTCCGGTACGGCTCGTGCATCTGAAGTCGCCGCGTCTCGCGTTCGGCATCATCAGCCTCGGCCACATTGATGGTGATCAACCCGTTCAAGTGCCCGGTCTGGATGGAGACCGCCCCCGGCGTGCCGGGGTCGATGTCGGCAAGGAAGTCAAACGAGAGACCGAACTGCGGGTCTTCGGCCTTGCCCGATACCGGGAGGTTGGTGCAGAGCAAGCTATAGATCAACCGTCGCTTGGCAAGCTCCAGTTGCGTCCAGGCTTCGCGCGTGCCGGGGCGGCTCAGGTTGGGAATGACCCGGTTCAACCGGCATGACCGGCAATAGGGGTTGGGGTCGTCGACGGGTACAGCCCAGTTGCAGACGTTCTCTCGACTATAGTTCAGACAGAGCCGGTAGGTCGGACTTTCCTTTCCTGATGAGAGCACAGTCCACCGGTTCCCCATGAGTGGCTCGAGCGTGCCCATGTCGGCTCGGTCGGGAAGGTAAGCGAGCGTACACCCGCAACTCATGCAGGCGCTGTTTTCGAAAAACACAAGCTCGCCACAATGTCCGCAATGGAAGACCTTCATTGACCGGAACCTGCTAAGACTGTGGGACGAACCAGGGACGGCCAGCGTTCGCCACATGGCGTTGCAAGGCAATGTTACCCGCGGAGAATCTTAGCGATGATGAAGCTGAAAACTGCCCCGAAGAGGCCTCCTCCACCCAGCAGGTACACCATGGAATACCCGATAGCCGCCAAGGGTAAAAGAGTCTGTGCATGTGCGAGAGCTTCCATTCGTGCTCCTCTGAAGAAATGTAGTTTAGTCGGACACTTCAGCGAAAACCCATCAGATCGCGAAAGCGGTCCGACGACGAGCAATTTGGCACGAGAATGAAACAGCCAGTCACGAGAATCTCTGTCTGAGCGAACACCGCGGTCGTATCCATCATGAGTTCAGCAAAGTGTATGTCATCCGGAGCACGTTCTCCCAACTGGAGTGAACTGGCGAAGTGCTGACAAAGAATGCGGGTCTGGCGTTTTTCTTGCTTTGATCTAGCCAAGGTTCAGTCGCTGGCCACTGGGGCGACTGCCTCGACGTTGATGACCGTGTCGGCCAGTTGGGTAATTATTTGTCGGCGGCTCCTTCCTTATCAAGCGTCCCCTGTTACAAGCCTGCCGCCTGTTAGCAACCGAGCAGACATCTGAGCTAACGCCACCGTTGACGCCGTTGATTTCTTGTTTTTCTTGACAGGTCCTCGCGCCTGTGAGGTCTGGCCGATCGACTCAGCGTGGGCAGTAAGCACACTGAGAAACAGCAAGAACTCCTGAACCACAGTGTGAGTCATGAAAACCTGCACCACGGTACCCCTGGTCGTCTCGACCTCGGCGGTCGCTTCACGCACTTGCATGCCCGTGATTCTTCTGATCCTCGTCCACAGCGAAGTTGAAGCGGTCGTAAAAAGCCGGCGGTGGAATTCCTGCACCTGGGCGGCACCTGCCGGGCATGCAGCTAGAGCCTTTTCGGCTGAGGTCAAGGCCGCGTGCAAGGTGATCACCATCGTGTCCGCATTCAGAAAGACGGCCACCCATCTGTGGTGATGGCCCGTCCGCTGCTGCTCGAAGCGGCTCGCCGCTCGTGCAACTTGTTCAGTCAAGGTCAAATCGGCCTCCTCCATCAATGACTCCCTGTTAACCACGCCGCCCCGGCGCCGCAAGCCAAAAAAAGCCGACGCGGCCGAACACCCTCAGGAATTCGACCGCGTCGGCTTACTCGTTAACGAGCCCCCCGGACCAGCCGGGTTGCTCTTCATCCAGTCGTCCGACAATACCGTCTCGTGTCACGAGTCCGGAGCGTCCAAGTGCCCACGGAAACCCGTTCAGTACTCATTATCCCGCGCGGAAACAGAGTAGCAAGAGAATTCCTGGATCGTCGGATGATAGGCTCTGGATAGAAAGAATCGTCTCGAAGGAAACTTCAAGAGGCCGATGCGCGAACGGCACGACCATCTTGAGAAAGAACATGTAGCGTGCCAGGCTGCCCGCGATCACGAACAGGCGAAAGAGCTCATGGGTACCGAAGGTCCCCGGCCAGATCGCCGGCCGGTGCAGGATGTTGAGCACCGCGCCCGCGGTGTAGAACAACTCTCACGACGACGGGCATCAGGCCGCAGGGCCAGCGCACATAAACAGGTAAAACTAACATGACGCGCCGCCGATGCCCTGACGAGTCCTCGACCCGGGAACGACCCTCACGCTGCAGTGACCGTGAGGACGGCCAAGCACCGAGTGGTCCGAGTGCGTGGGACGCGGCGGTCTCGACGAGTGGGGGATGGGGTTGGCCCAGCCGAGGGCCCGCTCGGCGAACCAGGCGGTCGCCAATCATCACCGCCATTCATGGAGGACCGCCACCTCCCATCACAGCACAACCTGCGAACCCATAGGAAGCAAGTTCGGCAGATAATGCGGACTTCATGTGCGCGGTTGGCGGTCCGGGCCCGGTCGCACGCGAGTCGTCGGACCAGGGGTGTGATGATGAAGGGGATTTTAGGATTCCTCACCACCCGAGGGAGGGGCCGGCCGTTATCATCTCACATGATAATAGGCGATCGGGCAGGCGCGTATGGAGTCTACTCTTACGGGAATAGTGTCGAGAAACGCGCGGACATCACTGGGGATCGGCGATGCCGAACCCTGTCGCAGCATGATTGACGCCACGCTGCAAGGCGAGTGTTTTCACCAAACCTTCGAGAAAAGACCCCGTATCCCAACTCTCACTCATATCCAGGGTATCATACATGCAATGGATTCATACGCGGCGAGAATTCCTGACGGGAGCGGTCGGGGCGAACGTCGCGGCGTTGCTCGCGCCGGAATGGCTCCGGGCGCAGGCCGACACGGAGGATCCGCGGGTCGCGGAGGTGCTGGCCGGCACCATCGGCATCGACATGCACAACCATGTCACACCCGGGGGGGAAAGGCCAGAGCAGGGTCGGAAGGAGCAACAGAAGTCACAGTCCAACCTTGACCTGGCCGACGAGATCAAGCGCTCGGGGTTAACGGCCGTCTGCGCGGCCTTCCGCCTCGACTTCAACGCCCGCGAGCCCTACGCCAGGTTCCTGCAAGGGCTCACCGCGGTCGACGGCCTGTTGGGAAAGGACCGCCTGACCCGCGCGATGAACCTGAAAGACCTCCAGGTCGCACACGACAAGGGCCAGCCGGCCCTCGTCCAGTCGATCGAAGGGGCGCATTTCCTTGAAGGACACCTCGAGCGGGTGGAAGAGGTGTACAAGCGAGGGCTCCGGCACCTCCAATTGCTGCACGATAAAGGCGACAAGGTCGAGCCGCTCGGCGACATCTACACCGAGCCCCCACGCCTGGGCGGCCTGACCCCCTTCGGCACGGCCGTCGTCAAGGAGTGCAACCGGCTGGGCATCGTCGTCGACCTCGCCCACGCCAGCCACGAGACCGTGCTCGGCGCGCTGAAGGTGTCCACGCAGCCGGTGATCGTCTCCCACACCAGCCTCGACACGCGGGCGGGCAAGAACCCCCGGATGGCGAAAATGATGGCCCCGCGGCTGATCAGCAAGGACCATGCCCGCGTGGTCGCGGACGCCGGCGGCGTGATCGGCGTGTGGACCAAACTGTCCGACTCGATGGGCGAGTACGTCGCGGGCATCAAGGCGTTGGTGGACGCCGTCGGCATCGACCACGTCGGCATCGGCAGCGACACCGACATCCTGTCCACCCGGGCCGGCCAATCCACCAACGCCGCTTGGCCCGGCCTGTCCGGCGGATTCTTCAAGGCGGCCGTCGCGGAGATGCTGCGCCAGGGCTTCACGCCCGGCGAGATCGGCAAGATCGGCGGCGGAAACTTTTGCCGGGTTTTCGACAAGGTGACGACCGGCCACGCCTGAACAGCCTTGATCAACCGCCGGAAGTTTTGCGGCCCTTGTGGCTGGATGCGATCGGGGTCGTACCTTTATGCGATTCGGTCTGACCCCAGTGAGTCAAGCCATGCAGCCAGATCGCTTCGGCGTCGATCAAGCCCGCGGGCCGACGCGCTAGCGGTCACACCAGGCGTTCAGGACGGTGCGCGTCAGCCCGCGATCGGGGCAACTCGATCCTCATCGATCAACACGTGCCCAGCCCGCCCAAGTAAGGCCCGGTGCCAATCGTCTTGTCCTTTCGAGCCATCTCGGCTTGGAGTTCAGCTCTTATGATGGCCGCCGCCATACTGCGGCAATGAAAAGGAGGACGTTGCGCGCTCGACAAGCCGGGCTGCACCAAGCAGCGTGGTCAAGAGTGATCGAGTTGACTTTCAAGACCGGCGCCGTAGGTTGTGTGTTAGTAGGGCGGAGCCAGGGAACAAAGCGTCTCGCACTCACTGGAAGAGAAGAACGATTTCGTTCACATTCCGGGATGAAACGCGTAGTTTGCGCTTGAAGCTGGCGTGGCCAACGCTATGGCGTCTCGCACCGACACCAGGAGCACAGAATCGCGGAAAAGTCTGGTGAATCTACCGGGCGTTCCCCGCGATGTCACGCTTGCTTTCCGCCTTCGTTGTGGTGCCCAGCCCACCGCCAGGGACAACGATTGTCCCGTTGCGACGGCGAGCCGGTGACAAACTGATCAGAGCCTGGACTGAGGAACAGGACGGGCTTTGCAGGTTCATTTGCCCCTCGAGCCGCATAGGTTCACGGCAGCTCCGTGTTCCAGGTGGCTGGGCACTCTTACGTCGTGATCGTGGCATCGCCGAGATGCTTTGCTACGCGGCAACGACGTCTGACAGGCGAGCGGCATTGACAACTCATTGATCTCTACGGGGATGGATCCGGCAGGGTAGAGCCGACCTCCGCCAGGATTCGAAGTGCTGATCATGCGCACTCAATCGTTGGAAATTGGAATACTGATTCTTGCCGGTCTGGTGCTGGGTGGCGACGAGACAGGCCCGCCCCGGCTCTCGCCTCAAGCCGCTGGGATTCTACTCAAGCACTGTACCCTCGACTACAAGAGAAGCTCCCTTCTCGGCGCAAACCAGATAGGGGTGCTCGAGGACTGCCGCGTCGCTCCTGGAGACAGGGTCAAGACGGGACAGATACTCGGCCATCTCCGTGACGAGGAGTTTCGCGCCGAACGTGACGCACGCGCCGCACAGGCGGCAAGCGACATTGCCGTCCGGGTGGCACAGGCGAGGCACAAGCTAGCGGTGAGCAAGCTCGAGCGAACCCAAAGGTTGATCAACCGCAATTTCGCGTCGGTCGAGGAACTGAATATCCAGAGTCAGGAAGAGGAAGCCGAACGACTGTCGATCGAAGACGCTCGTCAGAAGAAGAAGGTGGCGGAACTCCAGCAGAGACAGACCGAAGCCACGATCCGGTCGCGCGAGATCAGGAGCCCGCATGATGGGGTGGTGGTCGAGGTTCTGAAAGTGCCCGGTCAGTCCATCTCGGGACTCGATTCGGTCTTCCGCGTGGTGGATCCCAGCGAACTCAGAGTCACAGGCTACCTCGATGTAACCGACGCCTGGCGCGTCCGTCCTGGCTTTGCCGTGAAGATCTGGGTCGACATCTCGGGCGCCGACCTGGAGATCGAGAAGGAGGCCTTTACTGGCCAGGTGGAGTACGTCGACCTGCAGATCAGCCCCGAGAGTCGAACGTGCAAGATCACGGCCGTCGTGGCCAACCGCGAGGATCGTCTGCGGTCGGGGCTCGAGGCGCTCATGGAAATCAAACTCGATGGGCAGACAGCCAGTCCCGGGAAGACATTGCGATGAGAACTGTCACCAGCGATGGAACTCAGAACCAAGACCGGTTAGTCGACCGCTCGCTGACTTGAACGACTGAAGCTCGGTCCACGGATCGAACTTCGTGGTGCCTCTGAGAGGACGCGACCCATGCCAGAACCTGCAGTTCCGAATCAGACTCAACCGGTTTCCAAGGAGCTGGCGGTTGAGATGAGGCGCCTGATAGGTGTCCTCAGGCAGGGTTGGCGCCTGATCGTGCTCTCGGCTGTCGTCTGTCTGACGATCGCGGGTCTCTATGTGGCCGCGGCAAAACGGACTTACCAGGCAACGACCCGGCTGCTCGTTCTCCAGCAGGGGGGCCGGCCCCTGAACGTGGCGAACAGTGATCCGAATCGGATCATGGAAGGAACCGATGATTATATCCCGACTCATTCGATGATCGTCTGTAGCCCCATGGTCGTGAAGCAGGCGATCGACAAGGTGGGGCTCGAGCATCTGCCAACATTGCTGGCCGCGAAGCAGGCGAACAAGGACCCGGTCGAGGAAGCCATCAACAACATCAAGGTCACGCGTCCCGATCGCATGGCCAAGATTTTTCGCGTCGATTACCAGGCGGGTGATCAGGAAGAGACCGACCGGCTGGTCCAGGCCCTGGTCGACAGCTATCAACAATTCGTGGGGGCGACCTTCCAGAAGAACAGCGGCACGATCATCACGCTGATCAGCAAGGCTCGCGACGAGTTGAGCAGGGAGCTCAAGGAACTGGAAGACCAGTATCTGGATTTTCGCCGCACGAACTCGAACGTGATCGTCGGCCTGGAAGGCCACTCGTTCTGGGCGAGCCGTCTGGCGCGCTGGGACCAGGCGGCAAATGAGGCCATGGTGAAGGCCGTCCAGCTCAAGACGCAGCTCGAAGTTGGTCGCAAGCTAGCCGGAGACGGAGCCGAGCTCTGGGCCATCGCTCATGCGATCACCCAGATTGGCGGTGACCCGAACAGCTTGATGGCCCTGGTGACGGCAGGTTCGTCGCAAAATGGGGAAACCGACCTGATCCGCCAGCTCTTCATCGAGCAACAGCAACTGGTCGAGCGGCACGGTCCAGACTATGCGAAGGTCAAGGAGCTCAAACTGCAGATCGACCGTATTCGGGAGCGGGGCCGGAGTGCCCGCAGCCACCTCGAAGCCGGCGAGTTGAAGGACATGCTCGCGTCCATTTCCAGAAGCCTCGATTCGGTCCAGACGATGCGCGAGGATCTCCGCACGCAATTCCAGCAGGCGCAGGAGCAGGCCAAGAAAGTCGAGGTCGACTTGCTGACCGAAGAGAATCTGCGCAGCAAGCTGGAACGCCAGCGGGCGCTCTTCAGCTCGGTCGTCGACCAGCTCAAGCAAGCCCAGTTCGTCAGTGATTTCACCAGCGTCACCTCGCAGGTCATCGAGCCGCCCCACACCCTCCGCTCTCCGGTCTGGCCTCGACCCGTCCTGACCTTGGTCCTGGCGCTGATCACAGGCTGCATGCTCGGGGTGGGAGCCGTCTTCTTCCTCGATCGCCTCGACCAGCGGGTCCGATCGCTGGCAGAGCTGCGCCAGGCAATGGGCCTGGCGGTGCTCGGCGAGATCGGCCAGGTGCCCGCCGATCAAGTTGCGGTCGTTGGCGCAATTGGCCTGATCAGCCACTCGAAGCCCCGGTCAAACTGGGCCGAGGCGTACCGGGCAGTTCGCACCAACATCGACTTCCTGCGCCGCAATCAGCGTCTCCAGGTCCTCGCGCTGACGAGTCCGTACGCCGGCGACGGCAAGTCGACCTCGGCGAGCAACCTGGCGATCAGCGACGCCCACGCCGGCCGGCGTGTCTTGCTGATCGACGCCGACCTTCGCCGCCCGACGGTTCATAAGGTCTTTGAGCTCGACCGAGACCGCGGTTTCTCGCACGTGCTCAGAGACCTGATGCCCTGGGAGCAAGCCGTACAGCACACGGCCATCGAGAATCTTGACGTCATCACCGCGGGTCAGGAGGTCGACAACCCGGCCGAACTCCTCTCGTCGACGCGAATGGAGGAGCTCCTGGACCAATTCCGGCAATCCTACGACGTGATCATCATCGATAGCCCCCCCGTGCTGGCCGTGACCGACCCGGCGATCATCGGCGGCGTTGTCGATGGAATGGTCGTCGTGGTACATGCCTCGACTTTGCGATACCACGACGCAACGCGCATCCGAGAACTCCTCCATAACCTGGGGACGCCCATCCTGGGGATGATCGTCAACGGAATCGGCCACGCGGACAGCGGGTATGGATATGGATACGGATATGGGTACGGCAACGGATATGGGTATGGCTATGGCAACTACCGCTCCCATGGCACGAAGACCGAGAACGGAAAGAAGTCCGATTCCCTGACTCTGCTGGCCACGACCCAACCGCAACCGCATGCAAACGGCCATACAAACGGCAATGGTAAGTCCAGTAAACCCGAGGAAATCTGACATGTTGGGCGAGTGCAACCGACCCGAAATCGAGCCAATGACTACGGTTCACTCGCCCGACATGATCAGCCTTCTCAATCTCGACAGGACGATCAGGTGATCGCATGACGCTCTGCACGACCTTTCCCAGGGGCTTATCGAACAGGATGCAGGTTCCGCTCTCTCGTCCCTCGATCACTCAAGCGGATATCGCCGCAGTGCTCGAAGTGCTCAATCGCCCGTCCTCAGCCTTGGGCCCAAGCTTGCGGCTTTTGAGCGGGCGATGGCCGAGTATTCGGGACGGCCGAGGCGGTGGCCGTCAACAGCGGCACGAGCGGCCTGCATCTCTGCCTGGCCGCCCCGGAGGTCGGGCCGGGCGACGAGGTCGTCACCTCGCCGTTCAGCTTCGTCGCTTCGGCCAATGCGGCCTCTATCAGGGGGCAACGCCGGTCTTCGCCGACATCGATCCTGTGACGCTCAACATCGACCCGAACAGGTCGAGGCCGGATCACCCCACGAACGCGGGCGATCCTCCCCGTCGACGTCTTCGGCCAGCCGGCCCCGATCGAGGCCTATCGCCGCGATCGCCGGAACGGCACGGACTCGCCTCGATCCGCGATGCCTGCGAGGCGATCGGCGCCGAACGGAACGGCCGCCGCATCGGCGTCAGGGCCAGCCCACGGTCTTCGCCTTCTACCCGAACAAGCAGATGACGACCGGCGAGGGAGGCATGATCGTCACCGAATGACCGCCTATTGCCGGGTCCTGCGGAGCATGAGCAACCAGGGGCGCGACGATGACGGCACCTGGATGAATCACGTTCGGCTGGGCTACAACTACCGGCTCGATGAGATGAGCGCGGCGCTGGGGCTCTCGCAGCTGCCGACGCCTCGACGAGATCCTCGACCGGCGTGCCAAGGTCGCCGCCTGGTACACCGAACGCCTCGGCGACTCGACGGCGTGCGGTCCCCTACGTGGTCGCCCGAGACGACGCGGATGAGCTGGTTCGTCTACGTCGTCCGGCTCGACGACGGATCGACCGGACGCCTGATGGCCGACCTGGAAGACGGCATCCCGACCCGCCCCTACTTCGTTCCGATCCACCTGCAGCCGTTTTATCGCCAGCGGTTCGGCTACCAGCCGGGCGACTTCCCGTGACCGAACGATCGCCCGGACGACCCTGGCGCTGCCGTTCTTCACCGACATGACCGAAGAGCAGGTGGATTACGTCTGCGAGCAGTTGGTTAGACGGATCCGGCAGTGAGCAGTCTGACGTTTCAGTGATCGGATGAAGTCACTGGTTTTTGGAAGTATATCCTTGTCATTCTCCACAGTTGTGATTCGAGGTGCGTTTTGGAGGC
Source organism: uncultured Planctomycetaceae bacterium (assembly GCA_963797295.1). Taxonomy (GTDB): domain Bacteria; phylum Planctomycetota; class Planctomycetia; order Isosphaerales; family Isosphaeraceae; genus Aquisphaera. The sequence goes on along the minus strand of CAWCPP010000036.1, from coordinate 4,664 downwards.
GGCGGGAACCAGTCACGAACCGATCCATCAGGACACGGTAGGGAAACTCACCGCCGGAAACCTGCTCGCGCGGAATACGGCCTGGAACCTGGTCGGTCGAATCGCGCCGCTGCTGTTTGCCCTGTTTGCCCTGCCGCCACTCATTGCGGGTTTAGGGGCGGAGCGGTTCGGGTTCTTGACGCTCGCTTGGCTGGTCGTCGGCTACTTCAACCTATTCGACTTGGGGCTAGGCCGTGCCTTGACCCAGGCGGTCGCCGAACGGTTAGGGCAGGGCCGTGAGGAGCAGATACCCGGGCTGGTACGGACGACTTTGCTGGCGATGCTGCCACTCGGGCCGGCTGGCTCCGTGTTACTGTTGTGGCTCAGTCCGTGGCTGGTTCGAACCGCGATTCGGGTTCCCGACGCGTGCGAGGTGAGGCGAAATGGGCACTCATGTTGCTAGCCGTTTCGGTTCCCCTCGTGATCATCACTTCGGGACTTCGCGGCGTCCTGGAGGCGTACCAGCGGTTCGGCCATCTGAACCTGATCAACTCCGTGCTCGGTTCGTTCACCTACGTCGGGCCACTGCTCGTACTTCCTTATACGCGCAGCCTGGTCGCAGTTATCGGGCTCCTGCTTTTCGGTCGGTTGGTGATGTTGCTGGCCTACCTGATACTCTGCCTGCGAACTGTGCCCGGGCTGCGTACCTGGCCTGCCATGCGTTCCGGACTGATCGGCCCGCTCTTGCGGTTCGGCGGCTGGATGACCCTCTCGAATATCATCAGTCCGCTAATGGTCTCGTTCGACCGCTTCGTGATCGGCGCAACCGTCTCCATGGCCGCCGTCGCTTATTACGCGACACCCTTCGAAGTCGTCACCAAGCTGTGGATCATCCCGGGCGCACTTGTCAGTGTGCTTTTCCCAGCGTTCGCGACTTCCTTCGCTCAGGGAGGCGAGCGAGCGGTAGTGCTCTTCAACCGGGGCATCAAGGTGGTCTACCTGGCGTGCTGCCGGCCGTCTTGGTCATCATTCTGTTGGGCAAGGAAGGTTTAGGGCTGTGGCTAGGCGACGAGTTTGCCCGCCAGAGCACCGGGCCGTTACAGTGGCTCACCTTCGGGGTCTTCCTGAACAGCCTGGCCACGATTCCCTTCGTCCTGATCCAGGCCGCGGGACGGCCAGATCTGACCGCCAAATTTCACATGGTCGAGCTGGTTGTCTATGCGCCGCTGCTCTGGCTCCTGATCGGTCGGTACGGCATCGAAGGCGCTGCAATCGCCTGGGCCACGCGGACCGGCATGGACGCGGCATTCCTGATGGTGTTCGCCCAGCGTTTCCTCGCAGCCGGAATCCAAGCCACCGGCGCCTTTGGTTCGCCGCCGCAGTGGCCTTACCGGCCTTGCTCATCGCCCTCCGCCCGGCGGGGCTCGAAGTGCGGGCTTTGGTCCTTGTGCTCTCGATCCCCGTGCTAGCTGCGGTCGCCTGGTACTGGGTCTTGACCGAGGACGAGCGGGCGGCCCTGGTCGGTTGTCTGATCTCGAGATTCTGGGTAGGTAAAGCTCCCATCCCATCGGATGAAGTTCGTTGGCGCGGGGCGGCTACGCGAAGAATGTGGACCATAACAATCGTGTTGGGAGAGTAAACGATGGTAACGATCAACCGCGTGAGCCCGAACTATTGTTCGAATCGAATCGATCCACGATCCGGGTCAACGAGGAGGATGTCTCAATACTGATCCCGACCTACCGCCGGGCGAACGGATCAGCGCTGCCGTCAGTGGCGCTGGCTACGGGCAGGGGAGGTAATTGTCTCGGACAATGCCAGCCATGACGGCTCGATCGAACAACTCGCGTCGGTCCGCGATTCGCGTCTTCGAGTGGTCGTCCAGCCGGTGCATCTAGGCCTCTGGCCCAACCACCGGGCGACCCTGCTCCTCGCGACGCGGCCCTGGATCAAGTTCCTCCAGGACGACGACTGGCTTGTGCCCCATGCCCTACGGCAAATGCTCGCCCATGTTGGGCCCGAGACGACGATCGTCAGCGGACTACCGATTATCGAAGACTGGGCCACAGGGCAGCGGATCCCACACTTCCAGCTTAGCGAACCTGTGTGCTGGGGCGCGGGCGAGTATTTGCCTCGATTCGTGATAGTCGGCAACTCTGAGCTAGGCAACCCGTCTTGTACTCTGTTCCGTTCCGACGTGCTGGATCGATCGGAGGCGGCCTGGGATGATGAGCTTTCCTGGGACTTGGCGGCCAATGTCCTGGCCGCCGGGCGCGGCGAAGTTGTGCTGCTGCCGCCTGAGCTCATCACCGTCGGTTGTCATCAAGGACAAGATACGTACCAGCAATCACTCAGAATGTGGTACGCCCGATTCGAGAATACAATCGCATACCTCAGATCCAGTTCAGCAGGCACAGGCGCAGTCACCTCGGATGTCATAGGCGCGCTAACTGCGAATTAAGGGACCCAGGCTAGTGTTGCTGCTGGAACCGTAAGCGGTGGGACCATCGTTGGATCACTTGTAGCAACCCAATCCCCCCAAACTCTCTCCGCTTATGGAGTTCTTACTGGAATTCGACGATATGCTCAACACTGCTCAAGATTATATCAACTTCGCTTTGAAGGCTTCAGGTGCCTTAGGGGTGGGGCAAACAGCGCTCGCCGAGGATAACGCGGACGCACTCTCAGCGCTCAATGGTATGCTCGGCAAATGGCAAAATCAGCGCTGGCTTTCGTTTCATCTAACCGATAATGCTTTCACGTCGACTGGGCTATTTTGTACTCAGTTGGTCCCGGTGGCAACTTCAATATTACGACGAGGCCCAACAGGCTAGAGGCTGCTTTTTTTCGCCAGACCCTTAACAGCACTCCGAACCAGGTCGATTACCCCCTTCACATTTTGGAATGAATAGAAGATTACGACCTAATAGCTCTCAATAATTTGCCGTCCTGGCCCCAATATATTTTCTACGACACCGCATGGCCGTTGGGTACGTATATCCGTGGCCGCTGCCACAAGCCGGGATTTATGAGTTGCACCTGACGTTCAGAGGCCCCGAGCTTGGTCTGATCACGACGTATACACAGATCATAAATCTCCCACCGGCCTACAGCGAAGCAATTTGGAGCAACTTGTGCTTGAGACTGGCACCTTTGTACGGTTTTGTGGCTAGTGACGATATCCGCCTTCTGGCTAAGAACTCGCTTCAAGTTATCCGTTCGTCGAATGCTCAGATTTCCAGGTTGCGTATGCCGACGTTCTTGAAGCGGCCGGGGCTATATAATATTTTTAGTGACGGGGTGGAACCCTGATATTATAGCCGCTAACGCTAGATCGTAAATGCTGCTAATTGCAAATACTATACTTACATGATACTTAATCTTGAAGGGCGTTCTTATGAGCGCTGGACTGTAGGGGCTTTCTCGCATTCGAAGGGTCCCCATGATTACTTTCACTGCACGTGCTCTTGCGGAACCGAGAAAGTTGTTCAAGCCAACAGCCTGATATCTGGGACAACAAAATCCTGCGGCTGCCTGCGTCTGAGAAGTTAACAAAGAGCTTCACACGACACATGGAAGCTGCGGGCACCCAGCCTATCAAAGTTGGTCAGCCCTGAACCGACGATGTCATGACACCGGCCTAGCTCGCTATGTAGATTATGGTGGTCGCGGAATAGAAGTGTGTGATGAATGGCGCACTTTCGAAGGCTTTTGGAAGGACATGGGTCCGACGTGGCAGAAAGGACTGTCTATCGAGCGGATCAATAACGATGGAAACTATGAGCCTGGAAACTGCAAGTGGGCTACGGCCGCTGAGCAAACCCGAAATACCCGTAGAAACATTGTGATGGATACTCCTTGGGGTAAGATGATTTTAGACGGGACGCGGCCAAGAAGGCAGGTATTAGCCTTGGCTCCTTGAGACATCGCATTGCTTACGGCTGACCAGACAGCCTGTTATTCGTTCCTCCGTCATGGTAATCTAATGAGAATCCGTTAACCCAGGGAAGTGTACTTGTCCAGGTCCGTAATTGCCGAAGCCCAGAGATGCGTCAACTTATACGGTGAAAAGAACCCAGAGATTTTACCTTCACCCTTCACCTATTACCCAGCCCCGGGCTTGACGTCACTCACTACCCTTACCTCTCCTGGTCCCGCTCGCTGCCTATACATGGCCAATTCAGGCGATCTTTATTATGTCGCAGGCAGCACTGTATGATGTGGATCCAAGTTGGAACCTGACAGCCCTAGGCACGATCACGACGACCACCGGCATCTGCTCAATGGCTGATAATGGGACAACTCTGGTTCTGGTCGATGGCAGCACGAATGGATATCAGATCGATCTTACCGGCCGGGTTATGACGCCAATCACGGAAGCAGCCAACGGCCCTCCCCCAGACAGTGGATCGGTTTACGGTTTTTATGGTGCGAACCGGGTGGACATACTCGACGGATTTCTTGTTCTCAACGATCCAGGCACGTCTAACTTTTATTGCACCTATGATAATGAAATTACGTTTGATAGTTTGTACTTCGCATCTAAAAACGCCTACAGTGACAACCTTGTAAGTATCATCGTCACCAAGCGGGAAATATGGCTAATTGGGCTGAAGACGACTGAGATATGGTTCGATGCTGGTGATGCCAGTTTCCCATTTGAGATTTTGCCTGGCCCTTTTGTA
>CAWCPP010000035.1:0-514366 GCA_963797295.1 uncultured Planctomycetaceae bacterium | reverse complement strand
CGACTTTCAGGACATCGCGATAGAGGATCGGTTTCTTTGTCTGGTCCTCCCGGCGGGTCGACTTCGATGTCAGCTCGATCACGAGCTCCGGAGCTTTTCCCTCGCGCGAGATCAGGTAATGATCCCGCAATGGCTTCTTGGCCACTCCGCGGACCACGAACACGTCCGGCGAGATATGCTTTCGCCGGTTACCGCGTTCGTAGAACACCAGAAGATTGCCAGAGATGTAAATGTTCGGGTCCCCGGCAAAATGATCCTCCAAGCTGCCGATGAGGTCGAACATCTTGTTGCGATGCAAGTCGGTTTCACCCATCGGTCTGCCATCCCGCGTCGGATAAGCAATGTCCTGATCCTGGTCGGTCGCCGTCCGAGGAACTGTCGCCATGATCGTCTCCTGTGCAGTCGCTCCGAGGCCGCGGTTCGCTCGCATGATGTTGCTTAACCGGCCTAACTCTAACATGAATTGTGCCAGGGAGAGCGGTAGACGCCACCGATATTCCGGCACCGCGGACACGTGCCCTGCTAGAAAGCCTGACCTACGTTCTCGCCGGCGTATCAAGGCGGGTCCGCAAAGTTAAGAGGTCGTGGGCGGACACTCTGTGGCAGACTATTGAGGCCTGCTGTTGGCCCGGGTTTGTCGTAGTGCCCAATGTGTGGATAGAGATATCTCTCCGGCCCGCGTGCCAACCGGACAGAGCCGCGATCACAGCAGCCGGATCGCTGCTCGCGGGTGTGCAACCGCCTTTCTTGTCCGACATTGATGCGAGAGATTCCAAGAGCTTTTCATTTTTTTCCTCCGGCCGTGTAACACTCGAGTGCCGATGTCGTCTTGCTTCTCCAGGAGGGCCTACCTGGAATACATCTGTTGCTATCAGAAAGCCCTCCCTTGCCCGCTGTGCCTAGGCGGTGGCCCAGTCGGGCATGACCGACGATCAGAAGTCGACCGGCGAGAAGGAGCAAAACGCCACGTGACAAACTCCGCCATGAATAGGGGGCTCATAGCCGAGCCCTTCTATGGAATCGTTAGCCGGCACAACGGCCTTAGGAAGCCGATTCGCCGGCCACGCTGAGGTCGCAACGCCCTCTGAAGAATAGGACTCCGAGAGGTCCGGGTGTTCGTTCTGCGCGCCCCTTCGAACGATCCCCGAGTTTCATCCCTGATCCGTGTCTGCAAACCAGGAGAAGCACCAATGCGCCGCAGGTTTCACCGCTCATTAGAGACGTCATTCCCCTCGCCCCGCAGCGTACTGCGGCCGGCGGTAATCCGGCTCGAGGATCGGACACTGCTCTCGCTTCTTAACTGGACGGGCAGCGCGGGTGACAACAACTGGAACACGCCGGCCAACTGGAGTAGCGACGCCGTGCCCACAGCCGCCGATGATGTCGTCATCAGCAGCTCGTTCAGCGACATAACCATCCTGCACTCCGCGTCCTCCTCCGACTCGGTCAACAGCATCAACAGTCAGGCCGCGATCGACATCACCGGTGGGATTTTGTCAATCGCCGGTGTTTCCACGAGCGATGATCCGTCGGGCGCGTCCACAATCAATAACGCGCTGACCCTGACCTCGACGCTGACGATTTCCGGAGACATGGCGGTCAACGGCCCGTTCACCTGGAACGGCAGCACGCTCAGCGGTTCGGGCACGATCGACGCCTACGGGGGAATGACGATCGACACCGCAGGCATCTCCTATCTCAGTGGCGTGACCCTTAACAATCACGGCACCGCCACCTGGACCGGCTCCAGCGGCATTTACGCTTCCAACGGCGCCACGATCAACAACCTGGCCGGGGCCACGTTCAATGCACAGGCCGACGACTCCCTGACCTGGGACCCGGCGTACGCCGGTGGCCCGGCTCCTCCGGTCTTCAACAACGCCGGCTCGTTCATCCGCTCCGGCGATACGAACGAGACGGACATCAACATCCCCTTCAACAACACCGGCTCGGTCAGCGTGCAGGCGGGCTTCCTGCATCTCGGCGAGTCGGACTACCCGATCTTGAGCACCAGCACCGGCTCGTTCACTGGGGCCGCCGGGACAACCCTCTACCTGACCTCCGAAGACCTGACGGCTTCCTCCAGCATCGCAGGCGATACGGTATGGCTGGGGGGCGTGAACGATGCCGGCAGCTATGACGCCGGCACGGCGACAGTCGCCTTCAGCACCACCTTCACGGGAGCGATCATCGGCCTGGGCAACTCGCTCGACGTCGGCGGGCTGGGTTCCTTCCAAGCTGGCGGCACCGTGGGCTTCAGCCCCTCCTCCGGCGGCCCGGTGACGCTCACCACGGGCACCCTGACAGTTCACTCAGGCACACTGACCGGAATTGACAGCTTCGTTGCCACCGGCATGTTCACCTGGGAAAACGGCAGCACGCTCAGCGGTTCGGGCACGATCGACGCCTACGGGGGAATGACGATCGACACCGCAGGCATCTCCTATCTCAGTGGCGTGACCCTTAACAATCACGGCACCGCCACCTGGACCGGCTCCAGCGGCATTTACGCTTCCAACGGCGCCACGATCAACAACCTGGCCGGGGCCACGTTCAATGCACAGACCGACGACTCCCTGACCTGGGACCCGGCGTACGCCGGTGGCCCGGCTCCTCCGGTCTTCAACAACGCCGGCTCGTTCATCCGCTCCGGCGATACGAACGAGACGGACATCAACATCCCCTTCAACAACACCGGCTCGGTCAGCGTGCAGGCGGGCTTCCTGCATCTCGGCGAGTCGGACTACCCGATCTTGAGCACCAGCACCGGCTCGTTCACTGGGGCCGCCGGGACAACCCTCTACCTGACCTCCGAAGACCTGACGGCTTCCTCCAGCATCGCAGGCGATACGGTATGGCTGGGGGGCGTGAACGATGCCGGCAGCTATGACGCCGGCACGGCGACAGTCGCCTTCAGCACCACCTTCACGGGAGCGATCATCGGCCTGGGCAACTCGCTCGACGTCGGCGGGCTGGGTTCCTTCCAAGCTGGCGGCACCGTGGGCTTCAGCCCCTCCTCCGGCGGCCCGGTGACGCTCACCACGGGCACCCTGACAGTTCACTCAGGCACACTGACCGGAATTGACAGCTTCGTTGCCACCGGCATGTTCACCTGGGAAAACGGCAGCACGCTCAGCGGTTCGGGCACGATCGACGCCTACGGGGGAATGACGATCGACACCGCAGGCATCTCCTATCTCAGTGGCGTGACCCTTAACAATCACGGCACCGCCACCTGGACCGGCTCCAGCGGCATTTACGCTTCCAACGGCGCCACGATCAACAACCTGGCCGGGGCCACGTTCAATGCACAGGCCGACGACTCCCTGACCTGGGACCCGGCGTACGCCGGTGGCCCGGCTCCTCCGGTCTTCAACAACGCCGGCTCGTTCATCCGCTCCGGCGATACGAACGAGACGGACATCAACATCCCCTTCAACAACACCGGCTCGGTCAGCGTGCAGGCGGGCTTCCTGCATCTCGGCGAGTCGGACTACCCGATCTTGAGCACCAGCACCGGCTCGTTCACTGGGGCCGCCGGGACAACCCTCTACCTGACCTCCGAAGACCTGACGGCTTCCTCCAGCATCGCAGGCGATACGGTATGGCTGGGGGGCGTGAACGATGCCGGCAGCTATCAGGCGGTCAGCGACACCGGCGCCAATGATGTCACCTTCACCGGCCCGATTTTGGGCGTGGGCAAGGAGCTCGACGTCTCCGGCACGGTCAGCTTCAGCCCGACTTCCGGCCCGGTGACCGTGACGACCGGCACACTGACGGTCGAACCCGGCGCCACCCTGAGCGGCAGTGATAGCTTCACCGCCACCGGCATGTTCACCTTGAACGACGGCGATACGCTCAGCGGTCCCTTCGCCGTCGACGCCTATGGCGGAATGACTCTGAACCAATCCGCCTACTTCCTCCACCTGGACGGGGTAACGCTGAACAACCACGGCACGGCCACCTGGACCGGGGGGCCCGGCATCTTCGCCTCGGATGGTGCCGCGATCAACAACCTGGCCGGAGCCACTTTCAACGCTGAGGCAGAGGGGGAATTCGTCTGGGACACCACGCAGCCCGGCCCGGCGCCAGCGTTCACCAATGCGGGAACGTTTATCCGGTCGGGCGACACGAACGCGACCGATATCCAGACCACGTTCGACAATACAGGTATCGTGGAGGTCCAGGATGGGACACTTGACATGGGGAGCGGCCTGGGTGACGGCACGATCAATGCAGGTACTATCGTAGTTTCCGCGGGGACGATGATTTATTCGGGACTGTACACACAGAATGGCGGTGCGACAGAGCTTAATGGTGGCACGCTCGTCAACGGCCCATACATTATTAACGGAGGCACCCTGTCGGGTTCGGGCACGATCGAGGGCAATGTCACCAACGGTGGCCAGGTCATCCCCGGCAGCACCGGCGCCGCTGGCCTGCTCTCCATCAGTGGCACATACACCCAAACGGCCACCGGCAGTCTCAAGGTCGACCTGGGCGGCACGACGGCCGGCAGCCAGTACGACCAGCTCGCCGTCTCGAGGACAGCTTTGATCGGCGGCACGGTCAACTTCTCCCTGATCAACGGGTTCCAGCCCGCTCTCGGCAACACGTTCCAACCCCTGTCCTTCGCTTCGTCCTCCGGGAATTTCGGCTTCTACAACGGCATTGTCCTCGGTAACCGCCTGATCCTCGATCCCGTGCTGAATCCCACGAACCTGACGCTCACAGTCCAGCCGGCCGTCACGACGACCACCCTGACCGCCCCGCCTTCGCCCTCCGTCTCCGGCCAGAGCGTGACCTTCACCGCCACCGTGACCGTCGGCCTGCCGCCCACCACGATCGATCCTACTCCCACCGGCACGGTAACCTTCTACGACGACGGCAGCTCGATCGGCACCGGAACGCTCAGCGTGGTCAACGGCCAGGAGCAGGCGGGTTTCACGACCAGCACGCTCAGCACGGCCAGCCACTCGATCACAGCGGCTTACACTAGCTGCGATGGCAACTTCGTTCCAAGTCCGGTCTCGACAGCCGTCACGCAGGTGGTCAACAAGGCAAGTACGCAGCGCGACGGTGGCGACCTCTCTGAGCCCATTGGTATACGGTCAATCGGTCACATTTACGGCCACGGTTTCCGTCGTCGGCCCGGGGAGCACCGCCGTGGCCAGCCCCACCGGTGCGGTGACCTTCTACGACGGCGGCCAGGCGATTGGCACGGGCAGTCTTATCGTTGTCAGCGGCCATGACCTGGCGACCTTCAGCACGAGCACACTCGGCACGGCCACGCACACGATCACCGCGGCTTACACCAGCGGCGATGGCAATTTCAACGCGAGCCTCGTCTCGGCGGGCATCACTCAAGTCGTCAATAAAGACAGCACGACAATGTCCGTCAGCGCCTCACCGAGCTTCGCGAATGTCGGGCAAGCCGTGACTTTCTCGGCAACGGTCACCGCCAGCGCGCCGGGATCTGGAACCCCGACCGGGACAGTCGACTTCTTCGACACGACAACCAACACCGACCTCACGCCCGGCGGTGTCGCGCTCGCGTCGGGCACGGCCACTTTCTCGACGACCAGCCTGGCGGCCGGGAATCACACGATCAAGGCGACCTACTCCGGCGACACCAACTTCCTCACCTCCAGCGCCAGTGCTGGCTCGGTCTCCATCGGTCAGTCGATCATCGTGCTCGACCCCTCGGCCGGCGGGGCACTCAGCCTCTCCGGAAACGCAAGCATCAACCTCACGGGCGGCCTCTATGTCGATTCCAGCTCATCGACCGCCATCTCGGCCAGCGGCAATGCCGCGGTCAAAGCCGCCGTCATCGACGTGAACGGCAAGGTGTCGAAGAGCGGCAACGCCAGCTTGAGCCCCGCGCCGGTCACGGGGTCGGTCGTGGTTGCCGATCCTCTGGCGATCGCTGCCGCCCCGAGCACCTCGGGCCTGACCAAGTATGGCTCCGAGAGCCTGAGCGGGAATTCGTCGGCGACGATCAAGCCGGGGATCTACACGTGGGATCACCGTCTCGGGTAATGGCACGCTCACCCTGAGCAGCGGCACGTACATTATCGAAGGAGGCGGGTTCTCCGTCTCGGGCAACGCGAGTGTCAGCGGCTCGGGTGTGTTGATCGTCAACGCCGGCAGCAATTTCCCGGGCACCGGCGGCAGCTACGGCGGCGTCACGCTCAGCGGCAACGGCTCGTACAACCTGAGCCCGCCCTCGACCGGCAGCTATGCGGGGATTGTGATCTTCCAGACGCGCGACAACTCCAAGGCGCTCACGCTCAGCGGCAACGCCTCGGGCATGACCGGCACGATTTACGCGCCGGCAGCCCAGGTTGCGGAGAGCGGCAACGCGGCGCTCAATGCGGCCATCATCGCCGACACGATGACCATCAGCGGCAACGGGGTCGCGAACACGATCTCGCTCGATGCACCGTCCGGAACCGTCGCTTACACCCCGGCCCAGATCCGGGCTGCTTATGGGATCAGCGCACTGAGCTGGGACGGCACCGGCCAGACCATCGCCATCGTCGATGCCTACGACGACCCGAGCATCTTCCAATCGCTCGACGCCTTCGACTCCCAGTTCGAGCTGACTACATCGGGGCCCTCGCTCTATGCCCAGTACGGACCGGCTTCGTCGTTCTTGACCGTGCTCAACCAAAACGGCCAGGCGACGTCCCTCCCCACTACCGACCCCAGCGGACCCGGCACCGACAACTGGGAGGTCGAGGAAGCGCTCGACGTCCAATGGGCCCACGCCATCGCACCCGGAGCGCAAATCATCCTGGTCGAGGCCAACAGCCAGTCGCTCTCGGATCTCATGGGCAGCGTGGCCACCGCAGCGCGGCAGCCGGGGGTGTCGGTCGTGTCGATGAGCTGGGGGTTCCCCGAGGGGCAGAGTGTCTTCGCCGCCGATGAGGCCGCTTATGACATCGTGTTCAATGTCCCCGGTGTGACCTTCGTCGCCAGCACGGGTGACTATGGCGCCGCGGATCCCGAGTATCCGGCGTTCTCGCCCAATGTCGTGGCGGTGGGCGGGACCAGCCTGACGCTCAACAGCGATGGCTCGTACAACAGCGAGACGGGCTGGGGATACAACTCCAGCGCGGTGGGCGGTTTCATCGGCTCCGGCGGCGGGATCAGCCTGTATGAGCCAGAGCCGGCGTTCCAGCAGGGCGTGCAATCCACGGGCTATCGGACCACACCGGATGTTTCCCTGGTTGCCGACCCGGCGACTGGCGCCTGGATCGCCGACCCTTACAACCTCGATCCCAGCAACCCGTTCGAGATCGTCGGCGGCACGAGCCTCTCGGCACCGGCCTGGGCGGCCCTTGTGGCACTCGTCGACCTCGGGCGAGCGGCCACGGGCGAGGCGGCATTGAACAGTACGAGCCCGACGCAAACACAGCAGGCCCTCTACGCACTGCCCCAGAGCGATTACAACTTGATCGCCAGTGGCATCAATGGCTATACCGCCAACGCGGGATACAACCTGGTGACTGGACTGGGCACTCCGGTGGCAAGTTCCCTGGTGGCGGACCTCGTGGCCTATCAGGGGCCCGGTATGTCGTACTCGTGTCCGAGCGTGGGTCCGCTTCAGGACGCGACCCTGGTTGATCCGATAACAGCGACCGGGGGGACGATCGATGTGTTCAGCGTTTTCGATGCGTTGCCCGTGGAAAGCCATGGATTCCAATCGGATCGAAGTCCGGCTACCGGCTCGGTCACTCCTGCCACGGTTTCCGCACCGAGCCAGGCTCCAGCGACCACGAACCAAAACCTCATGGCGCTGGACAGCGTGATAGGCAACTGGACGCCGCAGGGCAACCTCTCGCTGGCGCGGCTCACTCGTCCGAAGGCTTCAGCCACGGTCGCACTCGAGGTTGTCACTGGGAGTGTTCTGCCCACGATCCATGTCGGCTCAAATAGTCCGGTCATTCAGGTAGGGACCATGGACGCCCATGTCGCCGGTTCCTTTGACATCCCGTCCTTGTTCACCAGCAAGGGCTGCCGGACTGGGTCTCAGAGGGTCAAGACGCAAGCGTGGCTTATGCGATTGTGAGTGTCCATGGAACCTCTGCGCGAAGCACCCGGGGCCTTGAGCCAAGGCGAGGTCGCCGCTGCGCGGTCGGGATCGGGTGGGGGAAGGCGTCAGGGCATGAACCTGAGGCTGTGGTCGAGAGCATGAGGACAGCACCCGAGGACCTTGGGATTCTGGACTCACGTCTTCGCAGGCAACAGCAGCCGGAAGCGGAGCCGGCCGCGCGGCCGTCGCGGTGTCCGAGAGGCTTCGAGCAAACGCTCGCGGCGCTGTCTGACTTGGTCTGTCAGAATCGAGCTCTGCCCCCAGTTGAGCGACGGCTGCGACCAGTTCTCGAAAGCGGTTGGCCCACCGGGCCACTGGACTCTGCTTAATGGAAATGCGTAAGTTATTACTATGAAATAACTTATGGGTTCATTGAATGGGGCGTGACTTGGTTGCTGCCACGCGCAAACAGCCGCTAACCTCAACTTTTCTGAACCGGGTTTCGAACCCAGCTCGTTTCCCGGGCGGTCGGCCGCAAGTTCTTGGAGAATCGCGGTTTGGAAAGAAAAACACGAAGGCTATCAAGGGCGTGCCTGTCCCATGATTTTGGGAGATTCGAACCGGCTCCAACCAGTTTCTGATCAATGACCTGAAAACTCGGTTGCCGCGCGAGGGTCAGACGATCCGGGTGGTCCGTGATGCGAAGTGGCCGGGCTGGGTTTGCCGACCGCTTGCACCTGTCCGTGATCTCAGGCTAACCTGAACGTCTCGCGGCTCGAATGATGATTGACTCCCCAGCAAACCATCCTTTGGGAACGACAGCCATGGCAGAAGTACGTAAAGGTGAAGTGACGTTCAAGGGCAATCCCATCGACCTGATTGGTCCCAAGCTGAAGGCCGGCGACTCCGCGCCTGATTTCCTTTGCGTCGGGGCCGGACTTGCGATGGTCAAGCTGGCGGACACTGCCGGCAAGGCCCGTCTATTCAACGTGGTTCCCTCGCTCGACACCCCGGTCTGCAACAAGCAGACCAAGCGCTTTGCCGAGGAGCTCGCGGCGCTGGGCGACAAGGTCGCCGCTTATACCGTGAGCCTCGACCTGCCGTTCGCGCAGGCTCGGTTCTGCACCGAGGCCAGCATCGAGAACCTGAAGAACCTCTCGGACGTGCACAACCACAGCTTCGGGCAGCATTACGGCGTGCTCATTCAGGGCTTGCCGATTCCGCTCCTGGCACGCGCGGTATTCGTGGTCGATCCTTCCAACAAGATCACCTACGCGGAGATCGTCCCCGAGATCGCCCAGGAGCCCGACTATGAGCCGGCCCTGAGCGCGCTCAAGGCGGCTGCCGGAGCGTGAATGAGCCTGTGATCTACCCGCTCACCGCGGCGTCAGCGCGAGCTGATGCCGCGTGAGCGTCTCGTGACCGCGCTCGGTGATCAGGTAGTTACGCTCGAATCGCATGCCGCCGACACCGGGCACATAGAGACCGGGTTCGAGCGCGACGACATCGTTCGCCTGGAGCGTGTCGGTGCTCTCGGGAACGATGTAGGGCTGTTCGGGGTGGCCCAGGCCAAGGCCGTGACCAGAATGCGAAGTAAAGTACTCGGCCATGCCGTGCCTGGCGAAGTGGCCTCGGACCGCGGCGTCAACGTCCGCCGCGGGCACGTCCGCGCGGAGTTGGGCCTCTCCCGCGGCAATCGCTTCCATGCAGATCTCGAAGAGTTCAGCTTGACGTGGCGTGGGCTCGCCGTCGACCACAAACGTGTTTGTGAAGTCGGCCCGGTAGCCGTGAACGACGACCGAGAAGTCGAGCAACATCAAATCTCCCCGCTCGATCACGCGGCGGCTCGGCGGACCGCCACCTTCATTCTCGCAGCGTGGGCCCGAGACGAAGTCGCCATAGACCCGCACCTGTTCGCCCAGCTCGCGATTGGCCGCAGTCTGGACCAGCAGGAAGGCGTCGAGCTCGGTCATTCCCGGCCTGATGTCCGTGATCGCCGCGGCGTGTGCTGCCTCGCCGGCTCGAACGGACTGGCGGATGAGCGCGAGTTCGTCTGGGTGTTTGGATCGCCTTAATCTCCGGATCAGTGGGTCGAGATTGTACTCCATGCTCGCCGGTCCTGAGACGAAGCTCAATGACTCGACACCGAGTCGCCGGACAGGCCGCTTCGCAATCTGCTCGACGATTCCCCTCATCAGCAGTTCAAGCCGCGGCGGGGCCGATTTCTTGCCAGTGTACCAGTCCAGGCAGACGACCTCATCGACGCAATTTTGCTCGAAAAACGGTTGCAGCAGGTTGTCGCCGATCAAGATTGAGCGATCGGGCCAGAGCACGAGCGCCGCGGCGGCTTCGACGGCGTTGAAGAGGAATGGTGAAGCGGCATAGTTCGCCAGGTAAGTCAAGCTTTCCGGCATTGTGATCAGCAGGACCTCGCACGGCTCCGTCAGAGCCTGCCAGAGACATGCGCGGCGTGCCGCGCAGCCCTCCGGTGTCAACTTGGTAAACATGCCGAGCTACCTCTTGGCTCACGTCGTCTTGTGGCCACTCAATCGATGGGCTCGATCCAGATATTCCGGTACTGGACCGGGTTGCCATGATCCTGGAGCAAGATCGGACCGTCGTGACCCTCGGGCGTGCCCATGCCGCCTGGGCTGGGCGAGATCTCGGCGTCATCGATGATCTTGATCCCGTTCTGGACCACGGTGACGCGAGCTTTCTTCTCGACCTTGCCATCGGCACCCGCCTTGGCCTTGTGGAAGGTGACGTCGTAGGTCTGCCACTGGAGGGGTGGTTTGCAGGCGTTCACGCTCGGTTTGATCTGATGGTAAATCGCGCCGCAGTCGTTGTCCTGGATGTCCAGCCCGTAGGAGTCGAGCACCTGGAGCTCATAATTGCCGGTCAGGTAAACTCCGCTGTTGCCCCGGCCCTGACCATGCGCGTTGGGCATGTACGGAACGTTGAACTCGACGTGGAGCTTGAAGTTTGCAAAAGTCTTTTCGGTCATGATGTCGCCGTGACCGACCGTGAGAATACCGTCAGCAAACGGCCACTTGGCAGGCGTTTTGCTATCGGGCCGAACCCAGCCTTCCGGGTGTTTGTCGCCGAGCAGCACGGTGGCACCCGCGGGCGGCTGGGCACCCAGGGTGGCGTCTCCGGGTTGAGGAGGCTCGGCCGAGCGTGACCAGGGTCCGGTGCAGGTCAGCAAAACGAACATGGATAGAACTGTCCGGCGCATCGTTGAAAGCTCCCCTTGGGCGGCAACGGCGGGTAGGCAACATCGCCGTCGCTTATGATCAATTTCCTGACTTTCCCAAGCTTGTCAGTGTAACCTGAAGTAAGACGAACACAAGGAGCCCGCCCCCAGGTTCCACGGGGCGACCGGATCGGACGACGCCCGCACCCAGCGGCGTGTGAAAGGACCCAAGATGAGCGAGACTGCTGGCCCCGACAACGAGCCTCTGGCGGCCCTGGTCGATCCGACGGCGGAAGAGACCGGCCTGTGGCCGCGTCCCGAGACGCCCGATGCCTCGTCCACGGACTCTCCAGACCCGCGCCCCGAACTCGCCAGCGTCGAACCCGGCTTGAACGAGCCGCCGCCCGGCAGCGACGCGGCCGACATCCCGCCCCAGGGCCTGGATGTCATCGTTCCACCCCCTGCGGGCTCAGCCGACGCGACGCCTCGAATTCTTGCCTCACTCAGCCAGCTCAACACGCTGATCGACAATCGTTTGAACATCTTGCAGACGCTCTTTGATCGCGAAGTCCGTGCCGAGGCAACCCGTGAGCGCATCGTCGACCGATTGCACGCCGAGCTCCAGGAGTACAAACAAGACTTTCTACTGAAAGTGCAAAGACCGATCTTCATCGACCTGATTCAGCTTCATGACGACATCGGCAAGATGATCGAGGCCCAGCCAGACGACGACCCAGACCGCGGGGCTGCCATGCGCGGTACGCTGGAGTCGATCCGTACTGCCATCGAGGACACGCTCTATCGCCAGGGCGTCGAGCCGTTTCAGAACGAGGGAGCGCTGTTCGATCCTCGCCGCCAGCGGTCGGTGACCACCGTTCCGACCGACGACCCCGAGCGCAATAAAACCATTGCAGGACGGCTCCGCCCGGGCTTCCAGGCCGGCGACAAGGTCATCCGCCCGGAGATCGTCTCGGTGCATATCCTGAAGAAATGAACCGGGGCAGACGCGAGCCGGGTAAGGCGATGAACCTGCTTCGGCCCGCGTCCACCGCTGCTTCAAGGGATCAAGGCGCCCCTTCGGCGAGATCGATTTGGTAGACAATGCCTGCCAGCTTGATGGTGACGGGCTCGGTAAACGTCAGATACTGGTTAAGCTCGGCCGATTGCGAGCGGGCCAGGCTGAAGTAGTCGTCGCTGAACTGGCGAATCCGCTTTGCCCTGGTATCCTCGTCGGGTTGAACGGTCGAGTCGATCCAACGACTCTGCTTCCAGTAGAACGTCTTCGACCCGACCTGTCGGAGCTTTTGTTGAACACCTTGACGCTGGTCCACAGTCTGGAAGTTCGCTAATCCGCCACCTTGTGTGCCCACGACCACCGGAGCGGCCTGCTGGGCCGGGGCCGCATTCCGACTTGCGGATGAAAGTCCCGCCGCCGCGCCAGTCGACATGGGCGTCGGGTTCTGGGCCATCTGACCGCCCATTCCGGCCATGCCGCCGCCCCCGCCTCCGGCTTCCGCCATTTTGCCATGGGAACGGAACATCGGCTCGTTCCGAGCAGGGTCAATGCCCATGCCGTCAGTGGCCTTCTCTGCCCGCATGTAATATTGCTTCGCTTCGCGCTGGGCGACGCCGAATCCGCCACTGACAGAATTAAGAGCCTCCAGCGACTGGCGAGTTCGGTCGGCGTTTTGCATCGCCGCGTGCAGGGGCACGCGCTCATCGGCCAGAAACGCCGTGTACGGGGTAAGGATGCCGTAACGAGTGCTCAGGCTGACCAGCTCGTCGACCAGTTCCTTGTTCTGCCCCGACATGTCGATCTGGTCGATCAGGTACCCAACCCGGCGGGTTGCCCAGATGCGCTGGACAAATTCATGGACGCTTCCCCGACCGCTGTCCTCGAGCTCGGCCGGAAACTCGAACGACCGGCGTTCGCCGCCGATCTTCCCTGTAATCTTGATGGTGGTTGGCCCCGACTTGAGATATCGCCCCACCCAGACGATCTGGCCGCCTTCAAACAGGTCGGGCAGGTCGCCGGGGTACGTCCGGTTGATGTCGGTCCCCGCAAGCTGGACGTGCAAATCGGCCAGCGCCGGGCTTGTCATCTTCGAGTAGAACCGGCCGACATGGGTCTCGATGTCCTCGTCGGGTTTGACGTACTCACTGGTCCCGCTGTTGCCGCCGCTCAACCGGTCGAGCAGACGGGCATTGACGTCGAAACCGACGCCGAAGCAAAAGAGCCGCGCCCGACGCGCATTTGCATGGCGGCAATTATCGGCAATCTTCAGCTCCTGGGTTTCTCCGGTGGTGGGCAGACCATCGGTCAGGAAAAGTATGTAACTGGGCCGTGAATCGTCACGAATCATTCCCAGGGCTTCCTTCAGCGCCGAGTCAATGTTGGTGGACCCACCCTCGCGAATGTTGTCGACAAACCGCTCTGCCTCCTCGCGCGACCGCGAGGTGTAACGCTCGAGCTCCGGTTTGTAGCTTTCCACGCGGTCATCGTAGACAACGATGTTGAACAGGTCGTCGTCCCGCAGATTGTTGAGAACGGATTTCAAGGCCTTGCGTGCCTGCTCGATCTTCTTGCCGGCCATCGATCCCGACCTGTCGAGTACGAAGATGACCGTCTTGGGCTGCGACCGCGTCTCGAGTGCCTTCACCTCGGGACTGGCCAGCATCAGGAAGTAGCCGTCGTCCCCGGAACTTGCGCGGTAGCTCAGTAGCGACGCACCAAGCGGTCCATCGCTGATCCCGTAGACCATCCGGAAATCGTTGGTCGGCTGAACATTGCGCCGCTCCATGCTGATCTTGGCCTGATGATCGCCCACGCGGTCAATCCGCGCGTCATCGCTAGGGCAGTAGACCGACTTGATGGCGCGTTTGTCTTCGAGCAGAATGTTGACCGCCAGCCTGTCCACGGGCTTGGCAGTAAACTTCTGAGTATTCAAAGGATAAGCAAACTCAATGACATCGCGGTCGCGGCGGCAAAGCTGAGTGTAGCGCATCGTCAGCTTGCGGTCCGCCCCGGGCGGTATGGGAAAGACGCTGGTGCGGTAAAGGCCCCGGCCCATGTACTCGAGAAGCGCCGGGTCGCGACGGGTGCGGACGATCTCCTCGTAGATTCGGCGCGCCTCGTCCTTGTTGATCAGACGCCCAGGCAGCTCGCGTCCATCGACGAGTAGAACAAAGTTTTGGACCGCGCCCTCTTCCGGCAGCGGGAAGAGGAATTCTGATTCAATCTGCACCGACCCCGGGTTGTGAAACGTCTGTGAAACCTGGACCTCGGCGATCTGATCTCGAACCCGCGCATCAATGCTGACTTCCCGGATCTCATAAGACCGGCCGATCGGAATAGCCGGTCGTCGATCCACGATAAACCCTTGTGCCCAGGTTGTTCCCGCCCAGAATATAACGAGAAACGCGGCCCCGATTGCCTGGGCACTGACTTGCGGACCCCCTCGCGATCTCATGGCAGTCTCTCCCTTGCTGGACTGGCCTCATTTGATGGATTTCATGGCTTCCCTTTCTTAGACGTTCAAGACGGCGAGATCTGAGACCGCGGGAAGAATTTCTTCGCGGAATCACGGCCAGTGGAGTCCAGGCGAACATGCCGGCCGGAGCCTCGATATGTGGCACCGGGATTGCCATTATCGGCTTGAGTCGGCCCGCTTATTGTGTCCACGGAGACGGATCGTCAGGACCCGAATCTGAGGCCCGGGATGGTGTTGCGCAGACGCTCGAATGCCGGCCGGGTGATCTTCGACCGACCGAGATTCAGTCGCTTGAGCTGATTCAAGCTCTTGAGGTGCTCCAGCCCACGATCGGTGATTCCCGTGCCGAAGAGAGATAGGTACGACAGGTCTTTCAGACCGGCGACATGCTTCAAACCTTCGTCGGAAATGTTACAACACATCAGATTGAGATGCCGCAGATGGGACACACGTGCGATGTTTGCAAAGCCTGAATCGGAAACCTTGGAGAAAGATAGGTCAAGACTTTCCAGAGACGGAAGATCGCCAAGATGTACCAAGCCTTCCCCGGTGATTGATGTTGCCATCAGGCTTACGCGCGAAGCTGCTTGAGGGGTTTCAGATGGATCAACGCCTCGTCCGTGATCTGGGTATTATTCAAACTAAGAACTCGCAGGGACGAGAGTTGCTCCAGGCTCGCCAGTCCATCATCGGTGACCTGGCTGCCATCGAGATTGATTCGCTTCAGGTGGGGTAGCCCGGCAAGATCCCCCAGACCCTCGCCGTTAATTCGGGTCCCTTTCAGGTTCAAGAACGCGAGCGCCATCGGTCCATGCTGATCCGTATTTCCATCCTCGGCACTATCGATCCGAAAGTGGGCCAATCCCCGGTCGGTGATATTTGTGAATGCCAGGTCAAGTTCCCGCAAGGAAGGAAATTCTCTGATATTCGAGAGACCTTGATCGCCAACCTGCGTGGCCTGGAGATTCAAGCTCTGAAGCTGGACGAGCACGCTCAGTCGCACGAGCCCCGCGCCACGCAACCGGGTGGACATCAGGTTCAATGAGCGGAGTTCCATCAGCCCGCAAAGCGGCTCCAAGTCCTCATCGGTCGTCTCGGTCTCCAGCAGATTTAAATACCGCAAGTGGGGTAACCCCCCCACGAGACTCAGGGTGTTTGCATTGAGGTCGGAAAAAGAGAGATCAACCTTCACGATCGGCTTGGCGGGAAGCCTCTCGTCAACCTTGTAAGTACCGGCGAAGTTTTCGATTTCGGCAATCGCCCGTTCCTGATTGGTTCCATAAAGCTGAAGGCGAATGTCCTTGGAGTAGTACGAAAGCGACCCAGCAGCCAGGGCCAGCGGCACCAACGCCATGGACGTCCCGCGGAGGAGTTGCCATTTCATGTTCCGAGCCCCTCGGAGAAGTGCGATCGAACGGCGTCATCATACCGACGCCGAAGCAAAATACGATCGAAATCCTCCTGGCCGGACGGTTTTCTTTCGAAACTCTCAGGCTCGAATTAGGAAGGCCAGCAATCGCTCTTTGACCTCTGCCTCGCCTCTTCGGCGCCTGAGGGATTAGCCAGACCAGGCCATTTGCAATTCCACCGGCTTGTGTCGCGTTTTGCGTGCCAGGAACCGGCGCTCGACCAGGAACCAGCTCATGGACCCTAGTATCGTGGTGCCAAGCGTGGCCAGGACGAAGAGCATCAGGGGATGTATCGAGCCCGGAAAAGCGGCAATGATCATTTGCTGAACGGGCCATCCATACAAATAAACGCCATAAGAGATATCATTTCCCCCGGTCATTGACTTGGCAAGAGAAAGCATGCGAGAGGGAGCAAAAGCCAGATAGAAAAGGAGATAACTGCCGAAAACCGGCAAGAAAATGTGATAGAGGTGCAGATGGGATTGTACGCATGCGAATAGGATGGGTGGAATGCAGAGGATCGCCAGCGATCTGTTGAACTTGATTCGATCCGCATACAGGAAGAAGACCTGGCCGGCCATGAAGGAAGTAACGATCTTGCCCGGAAACGGAAGTCTCGGCGCGTAGAGAGTTTTGACCGCAAGCAGCAACATGGAGATACTGAACAACGCCAGGAACCAGCGACGTTTACGCAGGCAACCCAGATAAGCGACGACCGGGATCGAGAGATAGCAATAGAATTCCCAGGGGATCGACCACAACGACCCATTGACCTGATCGATGGTGAGAGTTTGAAAAGTGGCAGGAAAGGGCGGCTGGAGTAGCGCAAGCTTCGCCACAAAGTGCAATGGACGGATCTGCCCGATGTAGCTCAGCCGATCTGAAGAACCCAGTGGGCCCACAATGAGCAGGCAGACCAGCGAGGCGACGAAAAATCCCGGGTAGATGCGGCAAACTCGTTTCAACATATAGCTTTGAAAGCTACGAGAACCATTCCAGCTTCGAGTGATCAGGTAACCGCTGATCATGAAGAACGCCGTGACAGCCAGTTCTCCCAGCGTCGATTGATTGCCGGACAAAATGGCTAACGGTTCCTCTTTATAGCGATTCAGCAAGGGATACGAGTGGGACAAGATTACAAGATAAGCAAGAAATAATCGGATAATATCAAAGTTGTTCTTCGAGATGTCGGCAAGAAAGCCGTCACCAATGAAAGGCGTCTCACATGCCGTCTCGTTTTCGCTCTTTGAAACCAGGCGGCCGGCTCCGGAGCTGATTGGTTTTTCGCAAGGCATGGACCGATCGGATCTTGACCGGTCATGTTGAGCAAGCTGGATCGAGCCGTCAGACGCCATTCCTGCCTCATCGGGGCGCAGGGGCGAAGACCTTCTTGAGCGGAGGAGCTTTCCGAAGCCAGTATCAGCCATGTGGCGTGCATTCCTATTGAGTTACGATCGATTCGTGATAGCACATTACCTTTTTCATGGCTCTCCGTGTAGTAATGGATCGGAGGGTTGGAGGCGCGGTTGGCTTTTTGCATCATCTTGGAAGCCGCAAGTGACACACTTTTGCGATTCCGTCGGATCGTCCGGCAGTGATGAGGTTGATGCAATCGCCTGTTCCAGATTCCCCTGTTATAAAAAAGCGAAAGCTCATCTGGTGACCAGCGCATAGAGCCAGACTAATACGCGTTACAACTGTAATTACTGCCTGAGATTCTCGCAACGACTGATCATGGCCTGGCGAAAGCCGGTTGGCGGACTGTTGTCGGCGGGCAAGCTTCACGAACAGAATTGAGACTGGGGTAAAGTGATGGCGAGACGTTGGCGGCGGCGGCCGCGTTCCAGTCAGGGCAGGGAAGGAAAGCCGCCGGGACGACCGGGAACAATTAGCGGGCCGATCCAACTTGCCGAACTGGAAGAACGGCCCGGGGCCTTCGAGCTAGTTCACCCTGAATGCGTTGAGGAGATCGAGCCAGACTACGAGGAGGGATTGGAACTCTGGAAGGCCGGAGATCCCGAAGAAGCGCGAGATGCCTTGCGGTACACGCTGGAAGTTTGTCCGGCGAACCTCTGGGTGCATGTCGCTTTGGGAAGGATTGCCTTGGAAGCGTTCAAAGATCCGGTACTTGCACGCGGACACTTCGGGTACGCCGTGGAACTGGCTCGCAAAGTACTGCCGCCGGGCTTTTCGGGGAAGCTGCCGCGGAATCGGCCCGCCAATGCGCCATTTTATGACGCGATCGAGGGCCTGAGGCGTTGCTTTCTGGGTCAGTCAATGCCCCGTGAGGCCGAGAATCTCGCTGCCCTGGTTCGACGAATAGAGGATACCTGACCGCCTGTCGGGCGGTCGAGACAATGCAGGCATCTGTCGAGCGGACCGCATGCTCTCCGAAATGGGTGGGCAAGTTGGCATAAACACGATGAGTTCAAGGAAGCGACATTCCCATAACGAGTCGCGCACTTAAGGTAGCAAAAAGAGCCTCGACCGCGGGCTTTGAAAAAAATTCAAAGTCAATCCGTCGCCCGATCTGCGTCGATTTCGACTTTAACGATTTTTCGCTCTTGCGGGGATCGGACGAACGGGATAGAACGACCGCCCATGGGACTGACACCTGATGCGGTAGCGGGGTCAACCGGCTTTTGAAACTGCGAATCGGGACGGTTCCCATGATGCTTCGATCAATCGCCGGAGGCGTGGAAGTCCTCGCGCCGGCGAAGTTCAACCTGTTTCTCGAGGTTCTGGCAAGAAGGCCAGACGGTTATCACGAAATCGAGTCGTTGATGGTCACCGTGAATCTATATGACACCTTGACCGTTACCGAGCTTGATGCGGGAGCGATCGTTCTGGAGTGCGATGATCCGAGCCTGCCGACCGGGAGTGAAAACCTGGTTGTCAAGGCTGCCGAGCGTCTGAAGGCCGCGACTGGCTGTGCTCGCGGAGCACGGATTCACCTCACCAAGGCAATTCCGACGCAGGCCGGCCTGGCCGGTGGTTCGAGCGACGCGGCCGCGACCCTGGCGGCTCTCGACCAGATCTGGAACCTGGGGATGCCCGCCAACCTGCTGGACGCGGTTGCGGGAGAGATTGGCAGCGACGTGGCTTTTTTCTTGCACCCACCGGCGGCCATCTGCCGGGGGCGGGGCGAGCGCGTCGAAAGTGTGACATTACGGCAACCCCTGCACTTCGTGCTGGTCGCCCCGAAGATCGGCCTGAGCACGGCCGACGTCTACCGCAACCTGAGACCGCCCGAGACGCCTCGATCGATCGGACCGGTCCGCGGCGCGCTGGACCATGAAGGTACGGCCGCCCTGGGACGAAGCCTGTTCAATCGGCTTCAGCCCGTTGCAGAGAGGCTTCAACCCGACCTGGTACGGGTTCGAGACGCCCTGGCAAACCTGGACCCTCCCCTGGAAGGGTCATTGATGAGTGGAAGCGGCTCGGCCTACTTTGGCGTCTGCCGTGATTCCGCCGCGGCACAGAAGGCCGCGGAAGACCTCCAACCGCTCGGACTAGGATGGGTCCGGGTCGTGACCTGCGGCCCCTGAGCAGAGCAGAGAAGCCTTCGTAAAGGAGTACCGGCTGTGGAGATCACTGAAGTTCGCATCAAGCTCATGGAAGACAACTCGGGCAGCAACGAACGCTTGCAAGCCTTTTGCAGTATTACGTTCGACGACATGTTCGTGATCCGTGACTTGAAAATCATTGAGGGCACCAAGGGGTTCTTTGTCGCCATGCCGTCCCGCAAGTTGACCGATCGCTGCCACAATTGCGGCACGAAGAATCACTTGCGGAGCCGATTTTGCAACCAGTGCGGATGCCGGCTGGACGAGAACCGCGCTCTTCGCGACGCGGACGGACGGGCCAAGCTGCATGCCGACATCGCCCACCCCATCAACTCGATGTGCCGAGAGAAGATCCAGTCGGCCGTGCTCGCCTCGTACGCCGAAGAGCTCGAGCGCGCCAAGGTGCCGGGATACATCTCGCGGTATGATGACTATGAAGTGGACGATTTCGACGTTCCCTACGACAGCCATGCCCCCGCCGCACACGCGTCGGCCGGCGAACCGCCGATCCGCCGAGGACCGCTGCGGGGCCACACCCAGCACGCACGCGGCAATCAGTCGGTGCTACGGGGACCGCATGTTCCACCTCGCCGGGACAGCTCCGAGCAGGAGCTTGCGTCCGAGTACCATCGACGCGGCGAATCTTCGTCGTTCGGCAACGGCATCTGAATCCGGCCAGGGGATACGAAGCGGCATTCACTCCTGATTCATTGATCTTGATCCCGTCTTGCCCCGATATCCCCTGTCGATCCGACGGGATAGGTTCTCGCCCGAGGCCGACCCCGCGAGCAGACTCGAGACTCCACGCCTGGCCGGGTCCAGTGCGCTGCGGTGATCACCGCTGCACTGGTCCCGGCATTTCGGCGTCTAGACCGATCCGCTAAGATGATCATGGCTCGTCGAGAACTTGACGAAAGCCGAATCTTGCGGAATGGGCTATGCATCAAGCTGGTGCCAGGGTCTCCACAACCGGAAGCGTACCGACTCCGTCGGGACGAAAACGCCCGTCCTGGCTCACCTACCTGGTCATTGGCTGCCGCCTGCTGCTTCTGATCCTGATCGGGTTTCTCACCATGGTTTACTTGCTCCAGGACCGGATGATCTTTCCCGGAATTGCCACCCAGGGAAGCCCGGAGGCAGAGGTACATCCCAGGGCGGGTACCGATCTGGTCAAGGTTCAAGCGTCGCGCGGTCAGATCATAACGGCCCTCTATGGTTCGGCGCTCTTGCCGGACGGCCGCATTGACCCTGACGCAAAAGCACGCCCCGCTTTGGTTTACTTCTACGGCAACGCAATGTGCCTGGCCTACGCTCAGTCCGAGTTTGATCGATTCCGCAGGCTGGGCCTGAACGTGCTCATTCCCGACTACCTGGGCTTTGGGTTGAGTGGCGGCACGGCCTCGGAGACCGGCTGCCGCGAGACGGCCGAGCTCGCCTACCGGGCACTCATCGACCGCGGATTTGCGCCGCCAGACATCATTGCAGCCGGCTGGTCGCTTGGGGGGGCCGTCGCCATTGACCTCGCCTCGCGACGGCAGGTGGGCGGGCTGATCGCGTTCAGCACGTTTACCAGTACGCACGACATGGCCTTGTCCATCTGTCCCCTGCCGCTGCCCCGCTGGTTTTTCGCCCATAAGTTTGAGAACCAGACGAAGATTGCGGCGATCACATGCCCGATTCTGCTCGGCCATGGACGGCGTGATTCGCTCGTTCCCTTCCCCATGTTCGAGCGGCTGGCAAGCGCCGCGGGCGGACCGGTATCGACTGTTGTGATCGACAACGCGGAACACAACGACTTCTATGATGTGGGCGGAAGGCGGATCGACGAGGCGATACAAAGTTTTGTAGAGCGGCTGCCGCGCTGAGGGTGGAACTTGTGGGATCGAATATCGAACGACTGGAGACCGAACGGCTGACGATGCGGATGTTCCGCGAGTCCGATCTGGACGGTTACGCCGAAATGTGTGGCGATGCCGAGGTGATGAAGTATCTCGGCGGAGCCACAATGACCCGATCGGAAGCCTGGCGGAGCATGGCAACCGTGTTGGGCCACTGGCAGCTTCGCGGATTCGGCCTTTGGGCCGTCGAGGAGCAGGCTTCCGGCATGCTGGTGGGCCGCGTCGGGTGCTGGCAACCCGAGGGCTGGCCTGGCATGGAGCTCGCCTGGACCCTACGCAAAGCATTTTGGGGCAAAGGCTACGCGACAGAGGCCGCGCAGCAGGCGCTGGACGTGGCATTTTCCCGGATGCGACTGCCGCACGTCATCAGCATGATCCACGCCGAGAACCAACCCTCGATCCGCGTGGCACAGCGGCTGCGTATGCGATTCGAGGGTCAAACCGCATTGCTCGACCATCCGGTTCTGGTGTATGGGATTCGTCGGGCCGCCGGAACATCTTCCCGCGGGTGATACCCGGCTAGAGTTCGTCGAAACGTCCAGATGACACAAATGTCTTGCGGGAAACTTTCGTACGGACCCGTTTTTTTCGGGATTCGTCTTTTTTTTTGCGCCTATCCGTGTCTATACTTGGGCCGGTTGAAAACCGGATGAGTGCATGTTGCGACAGCAACAGGCCACCATGATGGGGCTCATTTGTTTTCAATCCGTTGGGCCACCCGCAGGGCATGAAATGGGGATGCCTGACACGTTCGTCTGAGCGGCTGCCAGCTTGTTTGAGGAGTTTGACGGTGGGTAAGAAACTGTATGTCGGCAACTTGACCTATCGAACGAACAGCTCCGATCTGGATCAATTGTTCTCACAATTCGGATCCGTGGAATCTGCAGAGGTCATTTCGGACCGTGAGACGGGACGAAGCAAGGGATTTGGCTTCGTCGAGATGAGTACCGAAGCCGAGGCCAAGGCCGCGATTGACGGCCTCCATGAGCACGAGGTTGACGGACGTCGGTTGACCGTCAACGAGGCTCGTCCCCGCGAGCCGAGGGCTGGCGGCGGCTGGCGGGGTGGTTCGGGTGGAGGCGGCCACGATGGCGGTTACGGGGGCCAGGGTTACTGAGTGAGCGAGGACTCGCTCCGCTCAGCTCTCGGTTTTTCGCTGCGCAGCGGCCAGCGGCCGAAGTACGGCCAGCATCGTATTCAGGTGGGCTAGCCGGGGGCCAAAACGATCGACAAAGTCGCTCAGTGAGAAATCTCCTTCAAGGAGATTCTCATGGTTATCCTCGACATAGTTCGCCAGTTCGCCCATGAGCGATGCGTGCACCTGTTCGAGCCGGCCCAACGTATCGCGGCAGGCCTCGAGCACGTGCTCATGCCCAACTTGCCATCGTTCCAGTTCTGCTCCCTGTCTGGCCCGTTGTTCGCGGCTCACCTGGACAGTTTCGCGCGTCAGATCAAGCTGCTGGCGTTGCAGTTCCAGAAGCTGGCGCAGAGCGTCAAGTGACTGGTTTTGAAGATTCACGAGAAGATGGAGCAGAACAATCGGTTCGTTGGGATTTGTCGCGGTGGAAGCCGGACCCTGCCCCGTAGGTGAAACTTCCATGCGATAGGTCCAGGCCGCCGAGGGTGGGTTTTCGCGAGATGACAATCCGACCTCCTGGGTTCCGTGTAGCATCTGGACCAGAGCGACCGAGTCCACGCTTTAGGTTTCCAGCATGGCCGCATGGTCTGCATTCAAGCTTAGTATACTCGAAAACGAGTTCATGGCATAGGCCACCGGTTGAACGATTCGAGATTCCTCCTCTTTTCTCTTGCGGGTGACGCGACCCGTAAGGGCGGCTCCGCTCACATTCCGGCGTCTGGCTCCACGTTGTAAAGATCGAATGCGTCGGGCAAGGAATCGACGATGTCCCCGGCGATCATGCCGATCATGCCGCTCTGATCGCGAGCGATGTCGCCGGCCAGCCCGTGAATATACACGCCGAGTTGGGCCGACTCGAAGGCCGGCAATCGCTGCCCCACGAGTGCCGCGATGACGCCGGTCAGCACATCGCCGGCTCCTCCCGTGGCCATTCCCGGATTACCGGTGCGGTTGACATAGAACCGTTTTCCGTCCGTCACCACGGTACCCGCACCTTTGAGTACGATGACGAGATGCTCTGAGGTCACCGCGAATCTCGCGGCGCTGTTGATCCGATCCGCCTGTACCGCCGCCACGTCGGCTCCCGTCAACCTGGCAAACTCGCCGGGATGCGGAGTCAGAATCACGGGGCGGCTCAGCGCGGAGAGGAGGCCGGGTTCCACCGCCAGGGCGTTGAGCCCGTCGGCATCAATGACTGTGGGTTTATCCGTCGATTCGATGACCCATCGAACTAGCTTGCGGATGTCGTCCGATTGGCCCAATCCCGGGCCCAGGGCGACAACGTCGGCCGAGGCGATCAGACGTTCGAGGGCGGGAATTGAAGGTTCCAGACGGATCAGGCCCTCGGAGTCGTGGGGCAGGGGATAGGTCATGTAGCAAGGCTCGAAGCTGGCCACCGTGGGCTGGACCTCGGCCGCCGTGGCCACCCGCACCAAACCGGCGCCGGACCTCAGGGCGGAGGCTCCACAGAGCGCGGCGGCGCCGGCCATGCCGCGGCCGCCCGCGATCACGAGCACCGTGCCATACAGCCCCTTGTGGCCGTCTTGCACGCGAGGCTTCAAAACGGGAAGGCTGTCGACTTGCTGCATTGCCATGTGCAATCTTGCTCCAGAGGATGCGGCGGGCGAGGGCCAGCGGAATCAATCAATATCCGGAATCATTGCTCCGCCTGAGTCTTGCCGACCAGCCGACGCGGTTGCCGGCTGCTGGGACGGTACTCCGGCGGTGGTGTCCGACGTCTGCCTGGCAAGCCCGGCGCGGCGGGCGATCAGGCCGGCGAAATGACCGCCGTTGAAGCCGGCGTCGATGTTCACCACAACCACGTTCGAGGCGCAACTGTTCAGCATCCCCAAAAGTGCTGCAAGCCCGTGAAAATGAGCACCATAACCGATACTGGTTGGGACCGCGATAACCGGGCAATCGACGAGTCCCCCCACGACGCTGGGCAATGCTCCTTCCATGCCGGCCACAACCACGATTGCGTCGGCATTGCCGAAACGCGGCAACTGGTGCAGCAGCCGGTGCAAGCCCGCCACACCCACATCGGCCACGAGAGTGACATCGCAGTTCCAGGCCTCGGCCGTCACTCGAGCCTCTTCGGCCACGGGAAGGTCGCTCGTTCCCGCCGTGACGATGACCACGCGACCAACCTTCGGACCGGTGGCGTCCGGTCCGTCGATCCGGAACGTTCGCCCGGCCGGGTTGTGCCGGCCCTCGGGAAAAGCTGACTGCAAGTAAGTCGCCGCGGCCGGCTCGACGCGTGTCACCAGTCCGCCCTGACCGTGAGTGATCAATGTCCGGAGGATGGCTTCGATCTGGTGCGACGTTTTCCCCTGACCAAAAATCACTTCGGGAAAACCGCAACGAACCCGGCGATGAAGGTCCACCTTGGCAAAGCCACCCGCGTCCACGTAGGGCTGGGTGCGAATTCGCAAGGCGGCGTCAGCCGGGGAAACCGTTCCGGCTGCAACCGCATCGAGCACGTGAGTGAGGTCATCGGGATTCATGAACCTTGGTATCCCCTCTGGACGAGCGCTCGAGTTCAACCGGCGTTCCGGCTTTGAATTCCCTTTTAACCGCCATCTCGACCGGCCGCAACCGATTTGAACTTTCGACTCTTGCCATGAGCGTGGTAAGCTCGAGTCGCGAGGTGGAGCCCGGTAATGTCCGGTTTGTCTGCCTCATCGCTTGCTCCAGCTCTCTTCGCTTACCGAACTTGCCGGCCGAGACCGAGGTCAAGCATGTCGGCTCCCACTTCAGAAAGGCGACTGGCCAACGCCTCGAACAAAGGGACGGTCTCAGTCGCCGGTCCGCCAGATCGCCCGGACTCTGCTGAGGCAGAGCCGGCTCTTGCACCTTCGATCGACGGACCGGAGGCCTGGCTCTGGTCGATCTGGGAGGAACTCTGGTCGCCGACAAGCATACGGAGCTGGACGGGGTCAATGATCCTGCACGGCATTTTGCTGCTGACCCTGGCTCTCTGGTATTTCGCCCCTCCCTTGAAGCAAGCGATTCACTTCGACAGCAGGCTCGCCGGATCTCCCAAGGGCGTTCCCGAAGGTCTAACGATCACCGGCGGCATGAACACGCCGCTGGCCATGCCCGATGTGCCCGACAACTTGCTTCCCGCGGCCGACGAGCCCCTGATGCAGCTACTGGCTCCATCCCTGGAGCCGGCACCGGTCACGCTGGTTCGGGGTGGCAGACCGAGCGCAGGAGGCGGCGTCCGCAACGATAACCCTGGAGCCGGTGAAGGCGACGGCTTCGGTCTGGCCCGCTTTGGCGAGGGCGGCGAACTCGTCCGCGGCGTCGCGGTGAAGGTGGGCGACCCTCAGTTTACCCTGATCTGGGACACCGACGCCGACCTGGATCTGCATGTCATCGAGCCTGGCGGCAAAGAAATCTACTGGGAAGACCCCAAAGGCAAGCAGGGCGGCGAGCTCGACGTGGACAATACCAAGGGGTTCGGCCCGGAGAACATCTACTGGCTCGTCGAATCTGATGGTGTCGGGTCCAAGAAGGTCAAGGGACCTGGACCGATGGGCGTTTATCAGTGGTTCGTCGTGTACTGGGGTGGGTTCGGGGGCATCCCGAAACCGACGCACTGGAAAGTCCGGATCAAGCATGCAGGCAAGGTGACAGTGATCAACGGCAAGTTTCGGGCGCTCAACGAGAAGAGCAAGGTCTTTACATTCAAACTCGAGCCTGGGCGGCCTCAGAACGGCGCAGTGAGCCTCAGTCCCGCGGAAGCACCTTGACCATTGGACGTCTCTACATAAACTCGCCATGGCCTCGGTGCAGAGCCCGGATTGTTCGATTTAACGCGCTTTTGTCGAAAAAGATATTTCTCGCAAGCCCTGTGTGATCTAGGTAGTCTAGGCGATCTTGAGAATCCCATTGCGATCTTGCCTTTGATCCTCTCTCGAATGTTTTTATCATTCTTGATAGAGTATGTACCGCTTCTTCCGCTCTCGACTGTCCTGCTCTCGTTTCCCACACATTACGAAAGGTATCGAGGACCGTCATGGCGAGCACGCTCCGCGAGGAACTCGCTTCGCTCAAGATCGAAAGGTCGGACTATGTCCAGCCTGCGCGAAAGCGCGACGGCGTGACCGAGTATCGTCGCCGGGGACGAGGCCTCCGCGTGCTCTCGTGGCTGCTCTGGCTCATTCCGCTGAGCATCATTGGCGGCGCGGGTTACATAGGCTACCGCGAGTACGATCGGGTGCGATCCAAGCCCGAGGTCACAATCGGACTGGTCCAGAAGATGACCACCGGAGAGGCCGAGAAGCTGCTCAGCGCCAAGGGTTATCTGAAATCTCAAAAACAGGCAATGATCGGCACCAAGGTCGCGGGGCGGGTCGAGGAGATGCGGGTCAAGGAGCACGATCAGGTCAAAACGGGCGACGTTCTGGCGGTCATCGAGCATCACGACCTGCTCGCCATGATCGAACAGCGCAAGGCGAGCATGGAACGCGCCAGGGCCGAACTCGAGGAATCCAAGGCCGACCTCTGGGAGAAGAATCGCGAGGCGAACCGAGCCGAGCGTCTGGTGTCCAAGAAGATGGTGCCGCAAGAAGATTTCGAGAAGGCCTCGTCGCTCAGCAAGATGGCGACCGCGCGGGTCGCGGCACTCGAGGCCACGATCAAGGTGATGAAGGCCAACATCGACGAGATGGAGTACACCCGCAAGTATCAGATGCATATCGTCGCACCCTTCGACGGAACGGTTGTGGAGAAGCAAGGAGAGGTAGGCGAGATCATCTCTCCCATGGCCATGAGTTCCTCGTTGGGGCGGTCGGCCGTGGTCACTCTGGCGGATCTGAGTCACATGGACGTCGAGACCGACATCTCGGAGAACATGATGTCGCGGATCGACCTGGGACAGCCGGCGGAGGTCTCCGTGCAGCGCCAACCCCAACAAGCGGTACCAGGGCCGGCTCCGTCAGATCATCCCCATGGGAGACCGCACCCGAGGCACCGTCAAGGTCAAGGTCGAGATCGTTGATCCCGACGAAAAGCTTTTTCCCGAACTGGCCGCCACCGTGCACTTCCTGCCTTTCAAGACCGGACCTGCGGCCGAGACGAACAAGTCCTATCTGTTCGTGCCCAAGGCGGCCGTTTTCCAGGAGAACGGTCATGATTACGTCTGGGTGGTGGGGAAGAAGTCTCGGGTCAACAAACGGCCGGTGGAAGTCGCGACGACACGTGAGGATCTGGCTCGAGTCGAGTCCGGACTGGAGTCTGGAGAGACCGTGGTGCTAAATCCTCCGAAAACATTCAAAGAAAATGAAGAAGTCAGGATCGCCGAATGACCTGGTGAAGCGGGAACATCTCAGTTCCTGAAGCGAAAGGTATGAGTTCATGGGCCAGACGTACTCGATCGTCCTGCGCAGCGTCCACAAAGAGTACCGCCGCGACGAGTTTGTGGTCCCCGTTCTGGCGGACCTGGATCTCGAGGTCGCGGAGGGTGAATACCTCGCCTTGATGGGGCCCTCGGGATCGGGCAAGACGACCCTCTTGAACCTGGTCGCCGGGCTGGACCAGGCGACCCGCGGCGAGGTCATCGTCCACGAGCAGGTTCTCAGCCATCTCTCCGAGGCCCAGATCACTCGGTGGCGTGCCAATAATGTGGGTTTCATCTTCCAGACCTACAACCTGATCCCGGTGCTCACAGCGTTTGAAAACGTCGAATTGCCGCTCCTCTTGACCCACCTTTCCCGTCGCAAACGCCGCGAGAACGTGATGACGGCATTGCGCGTGGTGGGTCTTGAGAATCGTGAGCATCACTATCCTCGCCAGCTCTCCGGCGGCCAGGAACAGCGGGTTGCCATTGCCCGGGCCATCGTGACCGATCCTTACCTGCTGGTCGCCGACGAGCCGACCGGCGATCTCGACCGTACGACCGCGGGCGAGATTCTCGACCTGCTCGAATTGCTCAACCGCGAGTTCCAGAAGACCATTGTCATGGTGACTCACGATCCCCTGGCCGCCGCGCGGGCCAGCCGGGTCTTGCACCTTGATAAGGGCCGGCTTGTCGATGAGGTGATCCAGGATAACCGGATCTCGGCCGCGTCATGAAATACTTCACCTACATCCTCCGCAACGCCCGGAGAAACCCGATCCGGACGCTTCTGACCATCGCCTCGACGAGCATCTGCCTTTTCTTGATGATGATCTTGCTCGCCTTCTTCGCGATGCGTGACGACGCCGCCAAGGGGAACCTGGTCTTCAACCGGGTCATTGCCATGAACGCCAACGGCTTCGCCGGCATGATGCCGATCGGCCGGGTTGCGGAGATCTCCCGCATGGACGGCGTGATCGCGGCCACGCCCTTTAGCTGGTTTGGCGGCAAGTACCACAACGAGACCAACCCCTTTGCACAGTTGTCCGTCGACCCCGAGACCGTGTTCACGGTGCTCAACGAATTCCATGTTCCCCCTGAACAGCTCGCCGACTTCAAGGCCAGCAAGGACGGCGCGGCGATCGGCCGCAGGCTGGCCAGCGACTGGGGTCTGAAGATTGGCGACTCTCTTCCCTTGAAGGGCGACATTTATCCGGTCGACATGGATTTGACCGTGCGCGCCATCTACGACGGCCCCGCCAACCGCAATCTGCGCATGTGCCTGTTCCACTACGAGTATCTGGACGAGTCACTGAAGAAGGTCACCATGAGCTCGTCGTCGGGTGGCTCGCTGTCAACAGCCAGTTCCCGGGTATCGGGCAACGCTAACATGGTCTTCATCAAGTGCAAGAATGGCGATATCATGCCCTCGCTGAGCAAGAAGATCGACGATTTCTATCGCAACAGCGAATACCCCACGCGCACGCAGACTGAGGAAGCCTTCAGCAAGATGGTTTCGGACATGCTGGGTGATCTTCAGAACGCCATTTACGGCATCGGGGTGGCCATGGTGATCGCTCTGCTCTTCGTCGCCGGCAACGCCATGGCCATGGCGATGCGCGAACGGACCTCCGAGGTTGCCATCCTCAAGGCGATCGGATTCAGCAAGGGCAGGGTGCTGTTCCTGGTTCTGGCCGAGGCCGTCGCGGTCGCCGGAGTGGGCGGCGCCCTGGGAACTCTAGGATGCAAGGCGCTTTGCGACACGTTTGACGTGGCGAGGTATTCCGCCGGCTTTCTGCCGGTGTTTTTTGTACCCTGGAAGGTGGCTCTGTTCGGGTTGGCGGTTTCACTTTGCGTGGGCTTTATCAGCGGGGTCGTCCCCGCGATTCTGGCGGCCAATTCGTCCGTGATCAACGGCCTGAGAAAAGTGGTGTAAACCCTTGAAACTCCTCCCCTACATCCTCCGCAACGCGCGGCGAAACCCGGTGCGGTCGATTCTCACGATCGCCTCGACGGCGATCTGCCTGTTCCTGATGATGATCTTGCTGGCGTTCTTCGCCATCAACAACGAGGTTGCCGAAAACTCACGGATCAACAACCGTATCGTGGTGATGAACGCCAACGGATTCGCGGGGATGGTGCCGATCTCCTTCGTCGGCGAGGTCTCCAAGATGGATGGGGTGGTCGCGGCCACTCCATTTAGCTGGTACGGCGGAAAGTACCACGACGAGGTCATGCCCTTTTCTCAGTTCGCCGTGGACCACGAAACTATCTTTAACGTGATGGACGAACTCACACTGCCGCCGGAGCAACTGAAAGCCTTCAAGGAGCATAGGGACGGTTGTGTGATCGGCTCCAAGCTGGCCAGTGACCGCAAGCTGAAGGTCGGCGATCCCTTGCCGCTGAAGGGTGATATGTTTCCGGTCGATATGGATCTCACCGTGCAAGGGATCTACACCGGACCCTCCAAGACCGATCAACGGATGTGCCTGTTCCACTTCGATTATCTTGACGAATCTCTGAAAAAAGTCACCATGAGTTCGAGTGCCGGCGGGTCGCTTGCTCCGGCAAGTGCCAAGATGTCGGGCAACGCGGGCGTCATTTTCGTCAAATGCAAGAATGCCGAGATCATGCCCTCCCTGAGCAAGACGATCGACGACCTCTACCGGAACAGCGACTTTCCCACTCGCACCCAGACCGAGGAAGCGTTCAGCAAGATGTTTGCCGACATGCTGGGCGACCTCAAGAGCGCCATCTACGGCATTGGGCTGGCCGTCGTCGTGGCACTTCTTTTTGTCGCCGGCAACGCCATGGCCATGGCGATGCGCGAACGGACCTCGGAAGTCGCCGTACTCAAGGCGATCGGTTTTCCCAAGGGTCTGGTCCTCTTTCTCGTCATGACCGAAGCGGTCCTGGTCGCGGGACTCGGAGGAGCCATAGGCTCGCTGGGCAGCAAGGCGTTTTTCGATTATGTCGACATCGCGCCGTATACGGGAGGATTTCTGCCGTTCTTCTATGTTTCCTGGAACATCGCGCTTTTCGGGCTCAGCGTCTCGCTGTTAGTGGGCTTTGTCAGCGGCCTTTTCCCGGTGCTCATCGCGGCAAACTCCTCCGTGATCAACGGACTGAGGAAGGTGGTTTAGCACGTCATGATCCCTCTCAAGTACAACATCCGCAATCTTCGGGTCCGCTGGAAGACAACCCTGATGACGATCGTGGGGACGGCGCTGCTGGTTGCGTCGTCCTGCATCCTTTTCGGCCTGGTCGAAGGGCTCGAATATAGCCTCAAGGTCTCGGGCGATCCACTCGACCTGATCATTCTCCGCAAGGG
This sequence comes from uncultured Planctomycetaceae bacterium, assembly GCA_963797295.1. Taxonomy (GTDB): domain Bacteria; phylum Planctomycetota; class Planctomycetia; order Isosphaerales; family Isosphaeraceae; genus Aquisphaera. The sequence continues at coordinate 482,958 of CAWCPP010000035.1, read as the reverse complement.
CTCTTCCAACGAGACGACGGGAGGATTTGAATCCGCCAAGGCTGACCAGATCTTGACTCTGCCGGGCATTCAACGCGACGAGTCGGGGGCGCCGATGGCGGCGAAGGAACTGCTCAACATCGCCAACGGCGAGCGCGAAAACGGAACGCGCAACAATCTGATCATCCGCGGTGTCCAGTCCGTCTCCCGCCAGCTCCGGCCTGATTTCAAGATTGTCGCGGGCAGAGATTTTGTCGAAGGCCGGGGCGAATGCATCGTCAGCAAGATTGTCTCGCGGCGCTACAAAGGCGGCCAGATCGGGGGATTGCTCTACTTCGGTGACAAGGAGCAGTACCGCGTCGTGGGCATCTTCACGGCCGGCGGCAGTGCCGCCGAGAGTGAGGTCTGGGCTGATCTCAGGGACGTTGAAAAAAACACCGGCCGCGATGGTTCGGTTTCTTGCGTCCAGGTTCGCGCAGCCAGCCTCCCTGACTACGAGAAGCTTCAGAAAACGATCAATGACGACACCCAGTTCAAGCTCGAAGCCAAGTCGGAAAAGGCTTACTTCGAGGATCAGTCGCGAATGAGCCTGTTCCTCAAGGCCGCCGGCACCCTGATCGCCGTTCTCTTGACCTTCGGCGCCATGTTCGCCGCGGCCAATACCATGTTCGCGGCAGTCAGCTCGCGGACCCGAGAAATCGGCACGATGCGGGCACTTGGCTTTCCCCAGACCGATATCCTGATCTCCTTCCTCGGCGAGTCTTTTCTGCTCTGCGCCCTGGGTGGTGCACTCGGCCTTCTGGCCACATTGCCGCTCAATCTCTTGACGATCGAAACTTTCAACTTCGGCAGCTTCGCTTCAATCTCCATCTCCTTCCGCTTCGGCTGGATGGTCGCCTCCGTGGCAATGATCATGACCGTGGCCATGGGCCTCTTTGGCGGAATGTTTCCGGCCCTTCGCGCTGTCCGGCTCGAGGTTATCGCAGCGCTCAGAGAATTGTGACGCTACGACGCGCCACCAACTTCACGGCTCCATGAGTTTGTGCGACAATGACCGCTCGCATATACTCTCATTTCTGCGAGTTCGTCGTGCAGGGGGTCGAGTCGTGAAACGCATCATCTTCGGGTCGCCCGCAAGACGCGCGGTGGCCCTCGTCTCTGTGTTGTCTCTGGTTCTGGTCTCGGGATGCTATGAGCGAGTGAGCCAGGGGAATCAGGCAATCTACAGGTTTGCCTGGTGGATGGGGCCGGCGGTTATCGTCGGCGGCATTCTGGGCATGCCGATCGGCTGGTTTTTACGCAGTGTGAACAAGAAATGGGGGTTCGCCCTGATGGTGTTGAGCCCGCTTGCGCTGATTCTCGTGGCGCCGGCCATGTACAGCGACCGCGTTGTTGTCGACGATCAGCACTTCGAGGCCAAGTACGGAATCTGGTTCAAGCCGAATGAGCAGAGCGTCCGGTTTGACGACCTCCGTGAGATTCGCTACATGGCCACCAAGGGCAACCGGGGAAGGGTCAATTATTCCCTGCACTGCATCACTAAAACGGGAGAAACTCGTATCGTTCCCGCGGGTGACCTGGTGAAGAACACCGTGCCGGAGATTCTCGAAAAGGCCGAGGCCAAGGGCGTCAATATCGTGGTCGAAGGACCCTGAGCCTTGCGCCTGAGATCGCCGCGGGGATGACCTCACTCCGCAGTGCCGATCCGTTGCGGCTGCTTGGTCGGGCCAAAGGCCACGTTAGTTTCGGAATCGAAAACCAGCTTGTCTCCGGCGAACTTCAATCGAAGCGTGTGAATGAACGGCGTCTCGACGAGGCAAATTCTGGCGGTGAAGGTGTCGTCCGAGGACCAGGCACCGCTGGCGGCGGTGGGCTGTTCGGGAAGCATTCCAAACGCCAGACGCCCCTTGCGCCAGGCATTGCGGCCGACGGTGATCGTGCGGTCGATTCCGCCGAATCTCGCGACGATGGTTGCCACATCCGCTTTGCCGTCATCCAGGAGGGTGATGGCCTCCAGCTTGCTTTCATTGGGGGGGAACACATACTTCCTGCCGCTCACGCTCGTCGCCCGTTCGCTCTGGGCCGAGCCCTGCTGAGGACGTAGCGACAATCCGGATAGCCGGTGTTCCAGTTTTTGCCGGGCTTCATCGTCCGCGGCGAGGGCAGAGGGCTTCATGGCCGGCAGCAGATGGTCCCAGACCAGGTTGAGCACCGCCTGCATGTCACCGACGCCGCTGGTGATAGCGACCACGGCGTCTTGCTCGGGCAGCACGATGCAATACTGTCCAAACGCACCGTCCCCGCGAAACGCCCCGTGGCGACAACGCCAGAACTGGTAGCCGTAGCCTTGTTCCCAATCGCTCTTGGGGTTGCTGCCGTTGGAGGTCTGGCGGGCGGTGGCCGTCGCGACCCAGCTCTCCGGAACCAGTTCCTTGCCGTTCCATTGTCCCTTCTGGAGATAAAGCTGACCGAACCGCGCGATGTCTTCGGTTCGGACACTCAACCCGTAGCCGCCCAGCGTTACACCTTGCGGGCTGGTTCCCCAGGTCGGATCGGCGATTCCGAGCGGCTCGAAGAGGCGCGGGCGAAGGTAATCCAGCACCGTCGTGCCGGTCACTTTCTGTACTATCGCCGAGAGCATGTAAGTCGCCATCGTGTTGTACAGAAAATGAGTTCCCGGCTTGTTGGGCACCGGCTGCGCGAGAAAGGCCTTGGCCCAGTTGGGCGCGTTTCTCACTGAGGGCTCGGCCTGGTGGCCCGTGGACATCCGCAACAGGTCGCTGACGCGCATCGACTTGAGGTTGCCGCTGGGCGCAGCCGGCGCATCGTCGGGGAAGAACTTGAGTATCTCGTCGTCAACGCTCAGCTTCCCTTCCGCGACCGCCAGGCCGACGGCGGTGGAGGTGAAGCTCTTGCTGAGCGAATAGAGCGCGTGGGGCATGCCGGCATCATAAGGTGACCACCATCCCGCGGCCACCACATGCCCGTGCCGCAGCACCATGACGCTGTGCATCGCGTCGATCTTCTGGTCGGCGGCCTCGACGAAGGCAAGGATGGCGGAGGACGCGATGCCCTGAGCCTCGGGGCTGGATCGCGGCAGCGACGGAGCCGGCTCGGCCGCACGTACCATTGCTCCGCCCAGAATGATCAACGCAAAGGAAATAGAGATCTTCATGCGTGTGTCCCAGTGGCGTGCTTTGTTGCCCCAAGAAGACCTATTGGACGCCAGCCCGCCCACCCGGTCAAGCGTCCAGATTCCGGATCTTCGTCCCGACCCGATTTGAGTGGTTTGCCGGGTTGCTCACCGGACACCCGTGACTTGACACATTCGCCTCAGCGCGAGCGTGCCCACATGAGCCTGCACCGCCGGGTCAACGATTTGATCTGGTCTCCAGCGGAAGGGTCAGCGATGCAACGACGATCATGCAAGGTCGGCTGCTGCTTGGCCGCGATGGCGCTGACGAGCCTCGTTGCCACGGCGCAAGGGAGCGAGCCGATTGTTTGGGGCGACACGGTCAAACCCGGGCAGGCTGTCTGGATTCGCCTTCTGCGCGTGCAACAGGACGCCTGGCTCTCCGTACGAACAGAGTTTGTGAAAGGCGCGCCGAGCCGGCTTGTCGTCGCGCGCAGCGGCGACCGCTGCCGTACCTGGAACGATCTGGCTTCAGTGGCCGAACCGGGGCGCAACCTCGATAATGGTTTGCTGTTTCGGGCGCTGCGCGGACCGCTGCTGCTGGCCTGTCGGTCGGTCGCGGTAGACAAATCGTCGGGGCGTCTGCTTGTGTTCCGCGGGCGTGAGGACGGGAAGCACTGGACCTCCCACGGCGTGATCGAGGCGAGCGAGGTGGCGCCCGGGCAGATCTTCGGGAGAGGGCTCTGGGAACCCTGGCTCTACAGCTTGCCGGATGGGCGGCTGGCGGCGGCTTATGCGAATGAGAAGTTCTCGCGGGACCAGCCGCCGTTCAGTCAGGTTTGCTCGGTGCGGGTCTCGGCGGACGGCGGAGCGTCGTGGGTCGAGGAACACGTACTGGCGTCGCAGCCGGGTGGCGGGCGGCTTCGGCCCGGGATGCCCGTGGTGATTCGGTTGAACGGCGGCCATTATCTCGCGGTCTACGAGGTCGTCGGTCTCTCTGGTGCCCCGGTGTACATGAAGGAGTCGGTCGATGGGCTGACCTGGCCGAAGGGACTGGGACAGCCGGTCGCGGGTCACCAGGCTGGTCCTTATGTGCTGGAACTGGGCGACGGCCGCTTGCTGCTGACCTCCTGCACCAATCGGATCTCGTGGAGCGACAATGGCGGGCACACGTGGGCGATGGCTCAGGAGCGCGGCTGGACCCCCGAGCGTTCACCCGATCGCACCTGGCTCACCTGGCCCGCCTTGTATGACATGGGAGGCGGTGAGGTCATGCTCTCCACCTCATCGCTGAGGTCAAGGCCCTATGAGCTGAGGTTCGGGATAACCGTGCTCCGACACTAATCAGGTGGGAACACTCCCTCATCGATCAGCTCCTGCCGATGTGCGATCCGGTGGTCGAGATTGATTCGCAAGGTCGCGACGGTTGCCCGGCCAATCGCAGTGCGGCCCACGAGGCGCGGGCCGTCCCAGCGGAAGTGGAGGTCTCACCTCTGACGCCGTGGATTGTATAGTGAAACAGTTTTTCGTGTCTTTATATCTCTGCCGCTCAGATTTGAGCCTTTGAAACTGTTGCACGAGAAACACGCGAGGCAAAGGTTGGCGGCCCTTGTCGGCCCACCGTGGCTGGTGGCTATGACGTGATCAATCTCGAAGGTCGTGTCATCGTGCTCTCGCGGCATACGGCAGTATTCGCAGCAGTTTCTCGCCCGTTGTGAAACCAGTTCTTTCAGTGCGCGATCCATGCAGGCTCAGGAGATTCTTGCCTTGTTCTTACTCGCACTGCGTTTGAGGAAGCGGCGAGCCTTGGACTTGACGATGCCCAGTAGGCTGCCGATGCGGCTGTACGCCTCCACCTCGGCCTGCTCATCTGCGGTGAGCGTTCCCGCGCGACCTTCGCGGCGAGCATGTGCATGCGATCCTGATCAGCGGGGCTGAAGCCGAGTTTCAAGAGACCCTTCGCCGCCGCCACCGACATCGCAGGTGCGTCCGGCCACGCGAGCCGGGTCAGGATGGCTGCCTCATGATAGGGTAGTTCGGTCTGCTGCATGATCGCCCCCTCGTCGACCGTCAGGGTCAGTTGAGCTTACCATGCAACAGACGTCCGGGGGAAGGGTATGTGTGACCTCGACGCTGCACGAGAAGACACAACCTTGTGCCACAACAGGCAGTTACTGCGCTGCGAGCGGTGGTCAACGCGCATGGTCGAGCAGCACGATCGTTCGCACTCCCGGCACCGTTCCGGTATTGAACTCGAATTTGCTCGACCCTGGCCGGAGGATCGGAACTCCGGGCAAAACTTCGAGGAACTTTTCCACCGGCTGGATGTTCAGGTTGATCTTTGGCGTCTTGTAATGCATCGGCAGGACCAGCCGCGGTCTGATGGCGTCGAGCAGTTGCGGGATCAAGGGAAAATCGATGGTCGGCGGGCCGCCGGCGGGAACCAGGACGATATCCGCCCCTCGCACCGGCGCAAGTTCGGCCTCCGAGAGCTGATGGCCCAAATCGCCGAGGAACACGAAATGGAGGCCCTCCACGTGGAAGTGGATGATCGTCACCTCGTCCTCGGGCTTCCGCTCGGGGGTCTCGAAGACATGAACGGATTCGAACCGGATGTCCGAGACCAGCTCGCCGGCCTCCGGCAGCTCAAGAGCACGGATCACCTGGAACGGCGGCACGATCTGCCCCAGATGGCTGTGGTAACGGTCGTTCTCATGACTGACGATCACCAGGTCGGCAGGCTCGTCGATCGGCAGATAGCCTCCCGAATCCGGCGAGCGATAAGGATCGAGGATGATCCGCAAACCCTGAGTTTCGATCAGAAACGCGGCATGGCCGTACCAGGTAATGCGCATGGTGGAAGTTTATCTCCTGGATCAGGTAAGTCAGACTTTCCAGCCTGACGGTCTCCTCGTGTCAGCCCGGAAAGGGCGACCGACTCGAGGGATGATTGACAGCCAGAATTTCGATGATAACCATGTCTCCAGACACCCGCGAGAGCTCGGAATGACTGGCTCGCCAATCAGGGGCAGGCGTTGATGGGACAGGCCGGAGGCATCTTCTCTCGAGAAATTGAGCTTCGCCCTTACTGGCATGCCCTTCGAGACAATCCCATCGAGGTCGTGTTCTGGGCGGGCGTACTTCTTCGCGTCGCGGGTTACCTCTGGAACCGCTCGTACTGGATGGACGAAGGAAGCCTGCTAAGCAACCTGCACGGGATGCGGGTACTCGACTTTTCAGGACATTTAAACGGCGACCAGCTCGCCCCGTTCGGATTCTTGATCGTCGAGCGGGTAATGGTAAGCTTGCTCGGAAGCTCGGGCTACGTGACGCGATTCATCCCGCTACTCTGCGGCATCGGCGCATTCTGGCTGTTCAAGCTGCTGGCATTTCGTGTGTTGCCTTCGGCCGCTGCAATGGTCGCCTTCGTCCTTTTTGCTTTCTCCGACGATCTCGTCTATTACTCGAGCGAGCTCAAGCCTTACTCGATGGACCTGGCCTTCGGCCTGGCCATCACGTACGTGGCGTGGACGCTGTTTGACCAGCCGCTACGCGGGGAATGGCGCTCGATCCTGCTTGCGCTGGTCGTGCTTGCCCCGTGGTTCTCGTTCCCCTCCGCCTTCGTCGTTGCCGGGTGCGGCATCACGCTCTTGATGGATCGATCCGCGAGGCGCTGGTGGGCCGACCTCGGCTGGCTGGCGGCAATTGCCGTCGGCTGGCTGATGAGCTTCGCGCTGGCATATCGGGCATCGCATGCGCTCTCTGCCCTCGGCGACGACGATGTATGTGTTCTGGAACTTCGCGTTCCTGCCTGTTCCGCCACGCAGCTATGCCGACCTGATTCCGCTTGGCGGTGTTCTGCTGGATGTCTTCGTGAATCCCTTGAACCTTATCGTTCCGTTCTCCTCACCCTGGATTGTTGTGCTGCCCGTCTTGCTCGTGTTGATCGGCGGTGTTTCCCTGGCACGGCAGGACCGGCGGTTGTTCCTGGTCCTCGGCCTGCCGATCTTCCTGGCCCTGGTTGCTGCCGCGTTAAGGAAGTACCCATTCCATGGCCGCTTGATGATCGAACTGGTGCCGGCATTGTTCGTGATGATCGCCGCGGGAACACAATGGTTTCGTGCCAGGCTTGGCCGGACAGGTTACGTTGTGCTGCTGGTCCTGCTACTGGCTTATCCGTGCCTCGAGCACTTTTTATGAAGCCACGGCCCCGCGCCAGCGCAATTTTAATGCGCACGGGGACCTGCACGACAACCGGTTTCTGAAGTAGAGTCGGGCGTGCAGATTAGAAGGACGGGATCTCCACCCGTTCACCGCCCCTCATGGCCGATTCGTCGGCGCAAAGCCCGACCATGGTCCAGTTGGCCGAGGTTTCGGCGTCGGGCAGAGCGGGCCGCTCGCCGCGCACCGCGCTCAGAAAGGCGTGGACCAGATGCGGGTGCGAGCCGCCGTGGCCGCCGCCCTGCAAGAACGACAGGTGTTCGGCATCCTGAATGGCCGCGGGCTGGGTGAACCGGCGAATGCCCTCCGGCAGTCGAGCGGCATAATCGGGAACTTTCACTCGCCGGACAATTTCCGGCTCTGAGAGCGGGTGCTCCGGGGTACTCTTGGTGTGAATCACGGGCTCTTCGCCTTCGACCTGCTGCCACTCGAACGACGTCTTGCTGCCGGAAACGTCAAAGCTTTCGCGATACTGCCGCGCAGTGTCAAAAAGGCTGCGGGTGACCTCGGCCGCGATGTCGCTGTCCTTGATTTTGAAGGTTGCGGTTTCGATGGCGAAGGGGCTGCCATAGCGGGAAATCAGTTCCTCGCGGATCCGGCCGGAGCCATGGCAGACGACGCTCTCGGCATGCTTGCCCAGGATCGCCAGGCACGGGCTGACGCAATGAGTGGCGTACCACATGGGAGGGAGCCCGGGCCAGTAATCCGGCCAACCGTCCATATCTTGTTGATGGCTGCCTCTCAAGAACTGAATGCGGCCGAGCTCGCCACGATCGTACTGCTCTTTGACAAACAGATATTCCCGGCTGTAGACGACCGTCTCCATCATCATATAGATCTTGCCGCTGGCGCGCTGGGCTTCGACGATCTGCCGGCACTCGTCGACCGAGGTGCCCATGGGTACCGTGCAAGCGACGTGCTTGCCTGCCTTGAGCCCCTCGATGGACATCCAGGCGTGATCGGGTATGGGAGAGTTGATATGAACCGCGTCGATGTTCGGGTCTTCGAGCAGCTTGCGGTAGTCGGTGTAGCGCAGGGCTACGCCGTAGCGGTCGCCGCATTCGTCCAGGCCCTTCCGATCACGGCGGCAGATGGCATGCATCGTCGCGCCAGGGTAGTTCTGGTAGATTGGAATGAACTCGGCTCCGAAGCCTAGCCCGATAATTGCCACCCGGAGCGGCTTGTCGTTGACCATGGTGATGAGTCCTGTTGCGGCTTGCGCCGGCGTCTAACTCGGGGAGAGGAATGTTGACGCCGCAAGCAGGACCCTCAGCGCTGTCCCCTTGAGGCGTTTTGTGGAGCATAATAGTAGGGCCAAGAGTTCAAGGCAAGCATCCGAGAGGACACGGGTCATGAATAGCACTTCCCCATCTCAGCCGGTCCGGGTGGCATTCATCGGCGTCGGTGCCGTTGTGGCCTATCACCACCTGCCCGGATTACGTCTCGACTCGCGTGCGCGTCTGGCTGCGATTTGCGATGCCGATGCCGCCTTGCTCGCCCGCCGCCAGGCGGAATGGAATGTCGAGCAGGCGACGACGGATGCCCTCGAACTTTGCCGTTCGGATCGGATCGACGCGGTTGTCATCGCGACTCCCAACGACCTGCACCGGCCGATTGCCGTGGCCGCGGCCGCCGCGGGCAAGCATGTCATGTGCGAGAAACCCCTGGGACTGAATGCCGGCGAGGTCCGCTCCATGTACGAGGCGGCCCGCGATGCCGGGGTCGTGCACATGACGGCCTTCACGTATCGGTTCGCGCCGGCCATGAGATACCTCCGCCACCTGGTGAAGACGGGAGCACTCGGCACGCCCCGACATTTCCGATCACAACGGTTCCTTGACTGGCCGGAAACGTGTTGGGGTTGGAGGCAATACAAGGCGAGGGCCGGCGCCGGTGATCTGTTCGATATGACCATTCACCGGATCGACTTTGCCATCGATCTGGTAGGCCCGCTCGCGCGGGTTTGTGGCGCCGTGGCGCGATTCGCCTCGCGCGACCGCACTGTCGACGGCAAACCTTGTGCTCCCTCGGACGTGGACGACTGGTCGTGCCTGATCGGCGAATTTGACAGCGGTGCGACAGGGGTCTGGGAAGGAACAACCCTGGCCAAGGGCTATGATCGCCACGGCTTCGGCCACGAGTGGGCGGAGATCAACGGCTCGGAGGGCTCTGCCGTCTACCGGTTGCACGAGCCGAACACCATTCTCCTGGGAAAATCAGGTCAAGACCTCGCTCCGACCTCGGTTCCCTCCGAGTATCTCAAGCTTGACGGCAGTCCGCGCAGCACGACGGAGGGTGCCCCCGCCACGATCTTCCGCTACGACCTGATGTGGGAATTCATCTCGGCGATCGTCGAGCAACGCCCGGCAGTTCCCAGTTTTTATGACGGTCTGAACGCCCAGCTTGTGGCCGACGCCGTTCTCGAATCGCACGCGCGTCGCACCTGGATCGATACGCCGCTTGCGCCTGCTTGAAGAATCCGTGCCATGTTCCACGCAATGCGGGCCGGTCCGGATTCGGATGGATTGCCGCGGGCCCTTCATCTGCTCAAGAATGACAAGTAGGATATTCCTGGTGCCGGCCCGATCCGCGCGGGAGGGTCGGAGCCCGCTGCAAACCATCCCAGTCCGTAACAGGCCAGGTCTTCGGGGGAGGATGACATGAGACAGGACGAGGTCAGCAGACGGAGTTTCGCGGCGGCAACGGCCGGGGTCGCCTTCGGCGCCATGATCCTTCCGCGCCATGTCCTGGGCGGGGCCGGCTACCTGCCGCCCAGCGAGAAGGTCAACGTCGCCATCATCGGCTGCGGCGGCCAGGGCGCCTCCGACGCGACCGAGATCATGGAAGGCGGCCAGAACATCGTCGCGCTGGCGGACGTGGACTTCGGATACGTGGACGCGGCCATGGCCGCGCGGACCAAGGACCGCAACGGGCGCCCCAGACCGTCCGCCCTCAGGCTTCAAGAGGTTTACGGCAAGGCGAAGCGCTATGCCGACTATCGCAAGCTCCTCGATGAGCGGAAGGACATTGACGGCGTGGTCGTCGCCACGCCCGACCACACGCACGCCATGATCGCCAAGGCGGCCATGGAGCTGGGCAAGCATGCCTACGTGGAAAAGCCGCTGGCCTGGTCGGTCCACGAGGCCCGCGTGTTGCGCGAGACCGCCCGGCACACCAAGGCCATCACCCAGATGGGCAACCAGGGCCATTCCAGCGAGGGCGCCGCGCTGATCAATGAATGGGTCCAGGCTGGCGTCATCGGCCCGGTCCGGGAGGTTCATGTCTGGACCAATCGACCGATCTGGCCGCAAGGAATTCCGCGCCCCGAGAAGCCGGCCGCGGACCACGCCGGTGGTCGTGGAGGCAGGGGAGGCGGATCCGGCAACGAGTGGAACTCCAGACGGCTGAACGAGGCGATCGCAACGGCCATCGATGGTGGCGAGACGCCGCCGCCGAATCTCAACTGGGATCTCTTCCTCGGCCCGGCCCCCGAGGTGCCGTTCCACCCAATCTATCATCCGTTCAACTGGCGAGGCTGGCTGGACTGGGGGAGCGGTGCGCTGGGCGACATGGGCGCGCACCTGATCGATCATCCCTACTGGGCGCTGGGGCTGAAGTACCCGTCGAGCATCGAGGCAACCTCGACCCCATGGGGCATGGACAGCAAGAATCATCCCGCGAGCTACCCGCTGGCGGTACAGGCCGTCTACCATTTCCCCGCGCGGAAGCCAGCCCCCGGTGAAGCTGACCTGGTGCGACGGCGGGCTCATGCCCGGCCGCCCGGATGCGCTGCCGGAGAGCGTGACGCTCGACCGCGGCGGCGGAGTCATCCTGATCGGCGACAAGGGCATCCTGCTCCACGGAACTTACGGCGACAACCCCAGGCTTTTCCCCGCATCGCTGATGGACGAAGCGCAGCGCGTGCCGAAGACCCATCCGCCAATCCAGACCTCGGAAGGACCCAAAAGGTCGGCACCGCACCGGATGAACTGGATCGATGCGATCCGCGGTCGCTCGAAGACCACGTGTCCGTTCGAGTATGCCGGCCCCCTGGTCGAGACCATGTTGCTGGGCCTGGTCGCTCTCCGCACGGGCCAGGGTAAGCTGATCGACTATGACGGGGAAGCCGGGAAGATCACCAATGTCTCCCAGGCCAACCAGTACCTCCAGCGCGAACCCCGCAAGGGCTGGGTGATCTAGCGTGTCGAATGGCGAAGGGACGGAGTGAACCACGGGTCGAATGTTCCGACACCGAGTATCGCTCCGTCCGTGCTCATTGTCCGGCCTGACGAGGTTTCGGTTGTTTTGCCGCATATTCCGCCAGGATGTCCGCGATCGGTGTCGACTCACACAGGCGGATTTGCTCGTCGAGTTTGGCCAGACGAGCCTCGTGTAAGCCATACTGCGGGATCCTTGCACGCTCCGATTTCAAGAATCGAACCGTCGATGCTCGCACTTCCTCGGCGGCGATCGCGAGTTCCTTCTCGCTGCTGCCGCATCGAAGAAGGCGTAAACGAAAATCCACATGCCGAATTCACCGGGATTCCTGTGTGCGAGCCTCGTGCGGAGTATCAGCGGGCTCACGAAGATCCAAAGCGGATCGAGGTTATCCAGATGAGTGTCCAGGACAGTGAGCCAGAGGTCCAGGCGTTCGTCGCAGCCGCTCTCAAATTGAGCGGCGAGACCGAGAGGGAGGCGAAGAGGACCGGTACTGTCGACAGGGCCGACAATCCTGCCAACGCGATTTTCGCCGATCGTGACCAGACCGTGAATAGCCCCATCCATCGCATGGTCTGGGATCGCCAGGCTCCGGTTGATCTGTTCTTACCCCAGCCTCCGGCCAGTGAGCCTGCGAGCGAACGGATCATGGAAAGGTCGCTGGAGGTTGTCCGCCACAACCAGACGCAGGGCAGGTTGTACGACAACGACGGAAAAGTGTCTCATGCGGTCCTCAAGGACCTCTCCGGAGCCGGCTACTGGGGCCTATTGATCGACCCTGTGTACGGCGGCGCAGGTTGCTCGTTCACCGCGTTTACCCGCTTCTTGACCAGGATGGCCACGATCGAGCCCAACCTGGCCCTGTTAGCGTCGGTGCACGGGTGCACCGGAGCGGTCGACTCGCTGCGGACTTTCGGCAACTCGGAACAGAAAGAACGATATCTCCCACGCTTGGCCAGCGGCGAACGCCTCTCGGCCTTCGCGCTCAGCGAACCCGGTGTCGGCACTGATTTTACAGCTCTCAGGACCCGAGCCGTACTCGACGGCGACGACTACATCGTCAACGGTGAGAAGCTGTTTATTACCAATGCCGTCCCCGGCCGTACGATCGGGCTGGTGTGCCTGATCGAAGCGCGGCCCGGGGTGCTGATCGTCGACCTGCCCGATCGGGAAAACCAGAACTTTCAACTGGTCACTTATGATTTGCTCGCGCAGCGACACTTGCATAATCATGGACTGCGATTCCGCGATTTCCGCGTACCGCGTCAGAACCTGCTCCATCCTTCACGAGGTGACGGTTTGACCATCGCCTATCACGGCTTGAACCTGGGGCGAGTGGCATCCTGCGCCACGACTGCGGGGACGATGTGCGTGATGTTGACGAACATGCTACCCTGGGCCAGGTGCCGACAGACCTACGGGGCCGCCATTGTCTGGCGTGAACTGGTCCAGCGACGGATCGCCCGGATGGCCGCGCTGATCGTGGGTTGCGATGCCCTGGTCAATTGGTGCTCGGGGCTGCTCGACCAGGGGTTCAGGGGCGAGTTGGAGTCTGTCGTCGCCAAGGTCTTCAGCTCCGAGTCCCAAAAAGAAGCGGCCGTCGAGCTCTTCATGAAGACCCACGGAGGTCGTGCGTTGCTCCGCGGACATTTGTTCGGCGACAACATTCACGAGTATCTGGCTCCTTGCATCTATGATTGCGAAGGCGAGGTCTTGGGCCTGTCATTTTTCAAATCACTCATCCGGCAGCATGGCAAGCAGTTCTTCGAGGCGTTCGGCCGGGCGATTCAGGTTTCGGGCATCAAGAAACCGAACTTGTGGAACCCGGCCCATGTGTGGGCGCTCCGACCGGCTTTATGGCCCTACCTGAAGTGGCGGATCGGACAGAGCCATTTCCTGCAGCGCCGCAGGCATTTGAATGAACGGTCGCTCCCGCCGGTACTCGCCGCTCATGCCGAGTTTGCCGCAGCAGCCCTCGAGCGCGAGAGGCTCGAGGTCAGCGAAGTCTTGTTCACGCACCAGTTGCGCCTGGCCGACCGCCAGTGCCGGATGGCGGAACAATCGCAGCGGGTGCAAGACTTGGTGGTCATTCTGGTGACGAGTCTGTGGGCGAGCCGCCAGTCGAGCGCGGTCGTGCAAGCCGCGGCAGACATTCTTTGCCAGGATCTGACGCGCCGGATCACCGGCAAGCGCCCGTCTGACGCGTATTTCCGAGCCGCTACGAAGCTCGGACAGACGATTGCTTCCGGAGGATTCGAGCTCATCGCGGGTATTGAGGCTGAAGAAATCCTCATGCCCTACGATGGTTGATCAAAAGCAGGAGAATCACGGTGAACGTACCCCGAGACGACGCGCCGGAAGGGAAGATCGGTTGCGTTGCCTCCAGAGCGGAATCAAGGTAAAGCTGGTCGCCGCTGACGCGCCGAACAACTGCTCAGTTGCCACTGGATTTGTCGGGATCGGCAAATGCCCAGAGTATGGTGAGTGACAGGCGGTCTGGTGGACAAGGTAACCCAAGGTGGGGGGAAAAAACACCCCTGGCCCCGGCTGCGAGATCCGATGCGCTGGTCGATCCGCCAACAGATTTTGGTTCCGATTGTGGCAATTCAGACTCTGACCATCGCGGCCATCACGATCGCTTCGATGGCCCTGGCGGCGCGGCGCACCGAGCGGCAGATCGTCGAGCGGATTGGCGGAGTCGTCGAGGTGCTCGGAAGCTCGAACTTTCCGCTGACCGACGGAGTCCTGGCCTGGATGCATGGCCTCTCGGGCGCTCGGTTCGTCACCTATGGACCCGACGGCCGACCGGCCGCCGCCAGTGATCCGAAACTGGCAGCGAGCGCCCCGGTGCTGGGGGCGATTCCGGTCCGCGGGCAGGATCGGTTCGATAGCCTCAGCAGCTCGCCAACTCTGACGATTCGCGGCCAGAACCATTTTGCGGCCCTTATTGGCCCGCGCACCTCGACCTCGGTGACGGTTTTGTTGGTGCTCTATCCCGAATCGAACTGGCGCGACGCGCGGTGGGAGTCTGCCCAGGTGCCGTTATTCCTCGGGGCAGGGGCGCTGGCGCTGATGGCGGCCGCAACCACGTGGATCGCCCACCGCATCAGCGCGAATCCACCGTCTGGAGCACCAGGTCGCCCGGATTGCCGAAGGCGACTTCCGGGAGCTTCTGCTCGACCCGAAGCCGACAAGTGACGAGCTTGACGACCTGTCCCGGTCGATCAACCAGATGTGCGCGCAGCTCCAGCAGATGAGTCAGACGATCCGCCAGTCCGAGCGTACCGCGATGCTCGCTCAACTCGCGGCGGGTATGGCACATCAGCTTCGAAATGCGCTCACGGGCGCCCGGCTGAGCATTCAACTTCACCTCAAGCGCTGCGAGGACGCTCGCAGCGATCACAGTATAACAGTCGCCTTGCGCCAGCTTTCCCTGATGGAAGAGCATGTTCGCGGCCTCTTGACACTGAGCCGTCTTGAGGACAGACCGCACGGCGAATGTGACCTGGTCCGATTGCTGAACGACGTCGCTTCCCTGGTTCAGCCGACCAGCGAGCACACTCGCGTCGCACTTCGGGTTGGCACGAACACGCCGGTCGCGATGGCCATGGCCGACGAGCCCAGCCTCCGCGCCGCGGTGCTCAACCTGGCCCTTAATGCCATTGAGGCCGCCGGGTCGGGCGGTTCTGTCGCCCTGGAACTCACATCCGAGGGGTCCGCCCACGCGATCGAGGTGTCGGATACCGGCCCCGGGCCGCCGCAGCAGCTTGGCGAAACTCTGTTCGAGCCGTTCGTAAGCGGCAAGCCGGAAGGCGTTGGCCTCGGCCTCGCTCTGGCCAGGCATGTGGCCATGGTGCATCATGGGAGCATCTCCTGGGCGAGAGGGGTCCGTCACGCGGTTCCGCATGACACTTCCCGACGCTGCCCCGAACAGCGAGAGCCGCTAAGCCATGAGCCGGGTCCTGGTTGTTGATGACGAAGCCAGCATCTGCTGGGCACTGCGCGAATTTCTGGGCGACCAGGGATATGATGTCGACGTGGCGTCGTCGGCCGAGGAGGGACTTGAACTCGCGGGCCGCAAGCCGCACGACGCCGTCATCCTGGACATTCGTCTGCCGGGGATCGACGGTCTCGCGGCTCTGAGCCGATTTCGCGAGCTTGCCGGTCCGGCACCGATCATCGTGATCACGGCGTTCGGTAACCTGGATACGGCCGTTCGGGCCATGGAGGGAGGCGCCTTCGATTACCTGGTCAAGCCATTCGACCTCGACCAGGCCGCGACGGTGCTAACCCGCGCCCTGGCTTCCCGGCGCAACGGACACGAATCGGAAAGCAACGGATCCGCCGCTGGGCGTGAGCCGGTAGCTGTTGAACAGTCGCTGTTGATCGGTCATTCGGCGCCCATGCAAGAGCTGTTCAAGCAGATTGCCCTGGTCGCTCCAGCGGATGTACCTGTTCTCATCACGGGCGAAAGCGGCACGGGCAAGGAACTGGTGGCCCGCGCGATTCACCGCCACAGCGCCCGTCGCGACCGCACCTTCCTGCCGGTCTGTCTGGCGGCACTCAGCTCGGGATTGATTGAGCGGGAGCTGTTCGGACACCTGCGGGGTTCGTTCACCGGGGCCGTTCAGGATCGCAAGGGGCTGCTCGAACTGGCAGACGGAGGCACTGTGCTGCTCGATGAGATCGGCGACGTGCCGCCCGCGGTGCAAGTCAAACTCTTGCGGGCCATCGAGCACCGCGAGGTCACTCCGGTTGGGGACGCTCGCCCCAGGCCGATCAACGTTCGGTTTCTGGCCGCGACCAATCGCCCACTCGACGAGCTCATGGCTGCCGGCGAGTTTCGCGAAGATCTGTTCTTCCGGCTCAGCGTCTTCCCGATCCGCGTGCCTCCGCTCCGCGTCCGACCGGCGGATATCCCGGCGCTTGCTCGCCACTTCCTGGAGCTACTGAACTTACCCGACGGCGGACAATCTTCGCTGCGTGACGACGTCGTGTCTGAGTTGATGAGTCGTCCCTGGGTCGGTAACGTCCGCGAGCTACGCAACGCCATCGAACGCGCGGCGATCGTCGCCCGCGGCCAGGAAATTCACCCCGAGCACCTACCTCCGGCGGCTGGCCCCCAATCCAGGCCGAACGCATCGGAAGCCCCCCAGGAAGACATCCGCCACCAGATCAGCCTCTGGATCGATAGCGAACTGCGTCAGTCTGACCAGTCCGCGACCGCCGACTCGACTCTCTATGATCGCTTCCTGACACTGGTCGAGCCGCCCTTGCTCCAGTCGCTCCTGCGCCGAAACCAGGGCAACCGGGCCAGCGCTGCCCTGCAGCTTGGTATCCACCGCGCGACGCTGCGGCAGAAACTGCGGAAATATGGGATCGAATGAGCCCGGCCTGCGGGCTCAATCGCGATCGACCCGGCTCTCAAACCGCTCGGGGGCGACCCACCACCGGGTGGGCGGAGGCGGGCGGTAAAGCTCGAGCCGCACCGGACGCAGGTTGCGCCCGGCCGCGAGATGGTGGGGTGGTACAGCCCGTACCGGAACCGTGATCAAGCGTCGAGTCAAACGATACCTGGCCCAGATCAGCAGAGAAAGGTTCACGCTGCCGGCCAGCAGGGGTCCGCCAAAGACCCAGAGTGCGAGAAGGTATGTCCTGGGCAGGCGTACGGAGAGATTCTGGATACCTGCCTTGACGAACAGGCATTCCAGGATCAAGCCAGTCATCAGTCCGGTCGTGACGAGGAAGAACTTCCATCGGCTGCGAGCGATCGAGGCAATCGGTGTCAGAGTCGAGAACCAGAGCGCGACTATTCCTGCGACCGCGGGCAAACCCATCGACAAGTTGTTCAACGCACCCTCCCAGCTCCAGCCATCCAAGCCGACACAAACGCTGGATATAAGCAGAACCAAGGCGTTCAGCCCCGGCAGGATCGTGACCGGGTAGATCAGCAACGACGCGATCAAGTGCCAGGCGGGGAAACGATCACGGTTCACGCCTTGTTCCATGGTCGGCCCCGAACCGGACCGCGGGCGCAAGCCATCATTCGACGGTCCTCTTTAATCTATCGGGAAATCCACGACGGTCCTGAAGTCCGATTTTCTTAAAAGTGTTCGTCCAGCGAGCCCGGTCCCAGATTCAGCGTCCACGATGTGGGATCGTTTCCAGGAACTGAAGCCGCCTGACTCGACCACTGGCCGTGTGGTCACAAGCCCGTCTGTGACCTAAGTTTGATAGGTCCCGTGACGCTTCATCGAAACCTGCTGGGCTGTTTCGACTTGTTGCTGCCGCCGCCAGAGCATGTCGAGATACAGGCACGGAGATGGAATTCGCCTCATGCGTGGAAGACTCGTGCTCGTTCTTTTCGGCGTCACGTTGTTTCTCAGTGCCTTCCTGCTTTTTTGCGTGCAGCCGATGATCGCCAAGATGGTCCTTCCCCTGCTCGGTGGGTCGCCGGCGGTATGGACCACCTGCATGGTCTTTTTTCAGGCGGCGCTACTGGCGGGCTATGCCTATGCCCATGCGACGACATCGTGGCTGGGTGTGCGCCGGCAAACGATCGTTCAGGCCGGTTTGCTTGTTCTTCCCCTTTGCGTCTTGCCCTTTGGCATCCCCGCCGACGCGACGCGATCCTTGGTTCCGGACGCGAACCCCACGGGCTGGCTTTTCGGTCTCCTGCTCGGGATGGTGGCTTTGCCGTTTTTCGTGGTCGCAACCTCCGCGCCGCTTCTTCAACGCTGGTTCACTCGAACGGGACATCCGGCCGCGTCGGACCCCTACTTCTTGTACGCGGCCAGCAACCTGGGAAGCATGCTCGCCCTGCTGGCCTATCCCTTCGTGCTTGAGCCCAACTTCCGGCTTGCCCAGCAAAGTTGGGGGTGGGGGGTCGGTTACGCGGTTTACCTTGTTCTGATCCTGGGATGCGCAACGGTCGTAAGAAGAGGCCCTGAAGAGCGCGGTGAGCATTCTGACAGCCAGGGGCCGGCCATCGAGCCCCAACGGCCTGGCACCGGCCAGGTGTTTCGCTGGATTGCCCTGGCGTTCATCCCGACAAGCTTGATGCTGGGCGTGACGATGTACCTGACGACCGATATCGCGGCCATTCCGCTACTCTGGGTCATTCCCCTGGCCCTTTACCTGCTCACATTCATCCTGACCTTCGCGCGACGGCCGATTCTTCCTCATTCCTGGATGGTGCGGGTCTTGCCGATGGCCGCGGTGTTGCTGGTCCTCGTTCTGAACATTGGGTCGGTGGCTCAGCCAGTATTCCTTCCTTTGCATCTGGCGGTCTTCTTCGTGGCCGCGATGGTGTGTCACGCAGAGCTGGTGCGGTGCCGTCCCCCCCAGGAGCACTTGACTGCATTTTACCTGGCGTTGTCGTGCGGAGGAGTTCTCGGAGGCCTCTTCAACGCCGTCATCGCCCCGCTCGTCTTCGACCGGGTCGCGGAGTATCCCCTGGCGCTCGTGCTGGCCTGTCTGGTACTGCCAAGATCGGAAACGAACCATGGCGATCGCTTCAGTCGTTCGCTCGACTGGGTCTTGCCGCTCTGCCTGGGCCTGTTCGCGGCAGGCATGGTGGCAGTCCTGCAACCCCGGTCAGGCTCGCAGTCGGACGACCTGCACGCGAAGCTGACGTTCGGGGTGGCCGCCCTGATCTGCTATGCTTTCAAGGACCGCCCGGTTCGCTTTGCATTGAGCTTGGGAGCAGTGTTGCTGGTTGCCGGAACCTACACCAGCAATTACGGGCAGGTGCTCTATCAGCACCGAAACTACTTCGGAGTGCTTCGCGTCACCTACGATCCCGCGGGAAACTTCAACCGGCTGATCCACGGCCACACGCTCCACGGCCAGCAGTCGCTCGATCCGCAGCAACGTTACGAGCCCCTCACCTATTACCACCGTACCGGGCCGATCGGCCAGGTCTTCGACGACCTGCGCCAGCGAGGTAATCCGTCGGACGTTGCCCTCGTGGGTCTGGGAGCTGGGACACTGGCAGCTTATGGCGAGCCGGGCCAGCACATGACGTATTTCGAGATTGATCCGGTCGTTGCGCAGATCGCGCGGGACCCGAGTTTCTTCAGCTTCCTGAGCGATAGCCGCGCGGCCTCGATCAACATCGTCCTGGGTGATGCGCGCCTACGACTCAACGACGCGCCCGATCACGCTTACGGCCTCATCGTCCTTGACGCCTTCAGCTCGGACGCGATCCCGACCCATCTGCTGACCCGGGAGGCTCTCCAACTCTATCGCTCCAAGCTCAAGCAGGGCGGAATGCTCGCTTTCCACATCAGCAACAAGTGCGTCGACCTGGCACCCGTCCTGGCAGCCCTGGCACGCGATGCCGACCTGCGCTGCCTGGTCCGTCGCGATCTCGACCTTCCCGCCTCCGAATTGAAGATCGGCAAGGAGCCTTCGATCTGGGCCGTCATGGCCGCATGCGACGTCGACCTTGGCTCCCTCACGTGCGATTCCAGGTGGGTCGCGCCTCATGTTCCTCCTGGCGAAGCGGTCTGGACGGATGATTTCTCGAGTATCATCGAACATATGCGACTGAAGTAGGACGTCTCTACGGATGGGAACCATGCGGTCTGTCCATCTTCCGGGCACCGACTCATAACGACGCGACCGCCTGCATCACCAGGCGATACCGAGTTGCAGGAAGCTCCATGCCCAGCTTCTGAAGGCTTTCGAGGTGGAGGTCCAGAGCCTCGCAGGCGTTGGCGAAGGCCTCGGAGTGGCTAGTACCGCTGGTAATGATGTCGGGGATATCCGGGAAATCCACACTGAAGGCGGGCTCCTTCGGTTGGTAGGCAATCGTGAACACATAGCCCCGATAATTGTGAATCGTCTTCATCGCTCAAGAGCCTCGAGAATGCGGCGGATGTCGGATGGGTGGCAAGTTTTCCGCTTTCCATGCGGGCGAACGACGGTCAGTACCCGGCCGTCTTCGCGATGGTAAGTTCGGTGGCTTCCCCGGCTGTTGAAAAGGACGAAGCCCTCGTAGTGCAGAAGTGCCTCAACTTCCGTGAACCGGATCTTGGCGGGAGTTTCCCGCATCCTCTCTAACCTATGTTTGGGGTTAACCCGACGTAACCCCTTGCGGCATAAGGGTCGAATTTTCAATTAGTTCGGCACGATGCTACCCTTTCTCCTCCAGCCGCGTGAGCATCGTGAGGACCGTGCTGCGGGCGACCGCTCGCCGCGCCGCCAGCACCTTCCAGACGTCGGCGACCGTGGCCTCCCCCCGGTCCCAGACGACGTTCATGATCTCCATCTGAGCCTCCGACAGAGCGGACAGGGGCGAGAGTAAAGGCTCAGCCATTGCGTGACCTCCTGGCAGACGGATTGACTACAGATGTCTTCACAGCAGCGACGAGTGTAGTCGAAAGCAAGAAGGGACTGCTTTCAAAACGAGAGGATCGCATCGGCGAGACTTGTAGGCGTCTGTCGTCCGCAGGGCCGTAATGGTCTTGAACTGGCGGTCTGTCCCGAGGGGCCAATGGGTGTTAGAATACCCTCGAGGAAAAGACTCGGGTTTCAGTCGTGGTTCATGATTGCGAGGTTGGTCATGGCGGTGGTCAAGAACTCGCCGGGCTACCAGGTCGACGGACGCGTGTTAATCGCTTTGGATGCCTTGGCCGATAATCAGAAGCAAGTCGTCGGGGGCATGATTTTAAACCGCGCCCAATTCCTCGCGAGCATAGCGGACAGCCGGAAGGTCCGAAGGATTTCGAAGGAACAGCCTCTATATACACTGAGGGTCCCATCAGGGTTGCGCATCATTTACTCCAAGGTGGGTGATGAGATCGTCGTCCTGGACCTGATGAGGCAAGCCACCCTTGATCATTATGGCCCCAAGGTGGCCAAGGCTGGAAACGGCGGTACGAAGAAGATTCGCGCCATGACTCAATCGAAGAAGGCGAAGTAGCCTCGACTCTACCGGTAGAAATCATGGCTCAACTGAAGACGCTTGCGCTGAAAAAGCAGCAAGCAAAGGCGGAATTGAAGGCCTTCAAGGCGTTGCTGGAGGGAAAGGGACAGGGTGACCTCGGTGAGGCGAGCGACATCCTCCCTTTTCTCGATGCGAACGAACACCTGTGTGCTCTGATGGGGACATATAATCCGAATATCGTTCAGTACAAGAGCATGAGCGTTGCGCGGGAATTCAGCATCTTCGGAGATCACAATGCCGACCTCGTGATCGGCGACACCCGGAATAACGAGTTCTGCTTCATCGAATTCGAAGACGCCAAGAGAACGAGCATCTTCAGCACTTCAGGCACAAAGGCCACGCCCGACTGGTCTACCCGATATGAGCACGGTTTTAGCCAGCTCATCGATTGGATACTCTGGATTGAAAACAACAAGGGAAACGCGGCCTACGCGGGACGGTTCCAGTCGACGTCCATCCGGTACAACATGCTACTTGTGATCGGCCGCGACAGGGACCTGGCAGCTCCATCGCTCCGCGAACGATTCGACTGGAGAAGCGATTCCGTCGTCGTGGCTAGCAAGAAAGTCCATTGCATCACCTATGATAAGCTCTATAACGACCTTTCCACCCGCCTGAAGATTTTTGGTAGCTGAGTACAGGCATCTGACTCGGCCGCTTTCCAATTCTCGTTGATCAGAAACTCTCATGGCCGCGGTGGTCGGTCGCGACCTCGGGCCCGTACATCGGCAGCCTCGCGATCCCGCTCGGCTTCGATTAGCTAGCCGACGGAGCAAGGAGGAACCCTCGAAATCCGAAAGGCACCGAGCAACTTCGAGTTACGGCTTCCGGTGATTGCGTCAAACTGCGAACGGTCATTTTCAAGTCGAGCTTTCGAACCCTGCTCGGTGTGTCGGACGAAAACCGGGTCGCGACTCGAACTCTCACCCCGCCTGGGGGTGAATCGCGACACGACGTTCACTCGTCACCTTGTTCAGCCCAAAAAGTCTGCGAGAATCATTTGCGAGTCAAAGTGATCGTTGGAACTCGGTTGCTCGGAGACCAGTCAGTGGCAAAGCCAAAGGCAAATTCCCCGGAAGAGGGGATGGCGAGCTTGATACGCAACCTGGAAGCAAGCACGGGCAGGTCGATCGACGACTGGATCGCCACGGCTCGGGCGACGGGCCAGACGAAGCACGGGCAGATCGTCGCCCTGCTCAAGAAAGATCACGGCCTCTCGCACGGTTATGCCAATCAAATCGCACTTCGAGCCCTGGCGGCCGCGGAACCTCCTGGCGCGGCGGTGGATCCGGTCGACGCCCTTTATGCCGGCGCAAAGGCCGATCTACGACCGATCCACGACGCATTGACCGCGGCCATCAGCGAATTCGGCAATGATGTCGAGTTCGCTCCCAAGAAATCGTATGTGAGCGTGCGCCGGTCCAAGCAATTCGCCCTGATTCAACCATCGACGGCAACGCGTGTCGACCTCGGCCTGATCCTCAAGAAAGTGCCCGCGTCAGGACGAATTGAGGAGTCCGGCAGCTTCAACCCAATGTTCACGCACCGTGTCCGCCTGGCCGCGCCGGCCGATGTCGATGCCGAGCTGATCGCCTGGCTCCGCCAGGCTTACGAAGTGGCATGAAACCAGGGAAATCCGCGAACAAGATCGGGCGACCTCGAGTTCACCATGTGGCATCAAGAACGGAATCGCGGACGGCTGCGGGCTTGAGGTAGAATCACATCACAGAAACAGGCAGGGTGAGGTCCCTCGTGGCTGGGAGTGAAGCGATATGGTGGTGAGGCTCGAAAAAGCCCATGGATCGGGCTGGGGACGCTTGGCCGCCAGGCTGATCATGATGGTCGCGGTGGTTGGTGGTCTCGGCTGGAGCTGGCTGCATCTCTGGGACCATTATCATCCTGCTGCGCCGGCGGAGCGAAGACTCTGGAGCGGCGAGCCGCAGGAACGGATCGCCGCGATCGACGATCTGGGTCGGTTCGGTCGCGACGATATCGACGTGGCCCTGCCCGCGCTGATCAACAGCCTGCGCGACACTGATGCCCAGGTAAGAGCGGCAGCGGCCGTGGCGCTTGTCTCCGTCGTTCCCGGCCGAAGCGGTCAGGGGCCCAGGACGCAGGACATCGCGGCCGCGAGTTCCGCCCTGCTGCGCACCACGGGGGACCCGAAACCCACTGTACGGGCTGCCGCGTACGAGGCCGTCTGGATGCTCATGAGCGTGGCTCAGGTCGCACCCACCGAGCCTGTTCTCGACGGGGTGCGGCAAGCTCTGTTCTCGGGTCTCAGGGATCCAGATGCCGTGGTACGCCTTGCGGCCATTCGCGGTCTGGGCACGATCTGCCCGAGACTCGCCGATGAACCTCCTGGCCAGCTTGTGGCGGCCTTGAAAGACAGCTCGGAAAAGAACCGTGACGCCGCTGTTCATGCTTTGTCCAGCTTTCATATCGGGCTTGGTCCCTTGCTGCCGTCGCTGGTCCGATCGCTCGATGATGGTACCGTGCAATCGGCATCGCGGCTCGTGAACATACTCGAGTACGTGCGTCCGCCGCGTTTCACGCCCGGGATCTTTCCTGGGCTCGTCGCGGCTCTCTCCTGCCGCAACCCCACCGTCGTCCGGGCCGCCGTTGCCGCGATTTCAGCCTTCAAGAACGCGGCAAGCCCCGTTGTGCCCGATCTGGCCAGAACGATGGACCGATGGATCGAAGCGACGACGAACGGTCCTGCCGCGGAGAACCGACCCGCTCTGGACATCGTTGCCGCGATCGCTGAGTGTCTGGAGGTTCTGGGTCCCTCTACGAACTCGCAGGACGAGGCCGTTGCAGCCCTTGCGAATGGATTGCAACCCAAGGTCGATCCGTCTTGCAGAGTCGCCGCGGCCAAGGCTCTGGGCCGATTTCGGCCATCGCCTGCGTTATTCAAGATCCTCTCCGAGAAGATCGAGGACCGCGATGACAAGGTCCGGATCGCCGTCATGTGGGCGATTGACCACGCCGATTTCAATGTGGGCTATCAGGTACCCAAGACTCTCGCGGTTGCCCTGGAAGATAGCTCCGCTCTGGTCCGTGGTGCGGCCGCCGCGGCCATGGGACATGCCGGCATGGGGCTTGATCCGTTCGTACCGACGCTGCTGCGCCATGCCCAGCACGACGCCGACGGCGAGGTCCAGGCGATCTGCTCCTCGGTTCTGGAGAGCTGCGCCAAGCCGCCCAAGGTCACAACTCGGATCATCCCCGATGTGATCAAGGGGCTGGAGAACCCCGATGGAAGAATGCGCGAGGCACTCTGTACTCTCCTGTCTCGCTTCGGCACGGACGCGACACCGGCCATTCCCGCGCTCTTGCGCGTGCTGAAGGATACCAAGGCCGACAAAACCTCGAAGTATCGTTGGATTGCAGTACAGTCATTAGGCGAGATTGCCCCGAACACTCCTCAGGCCGATCAAGTCGTCTCGGCGTTGATCGAATCGCTGCAGTATCCGGACTGGAGTGGACCGATCAACGGCATCAACAGCTTGGCAAGATTCGGGCCGAAGGCCGCGGCCGCGATTCCAATCCTCGAGAAATTTGAACATGATAACGACGGTCGAGTCAGCAAGGCCGCAACCGAGGCAGTCGCGAGTATCAAGAAACCCAAATAACAAGTTCAAGCATCGATGACTTGATCGAGTTATCGACTCGTTCTCGAGTTGAGCTGTTCGTGCGGGTGCGTCTTGCCGGGGCCAATCGGCAGACGCTCGGCCCACCAGTCCCAGCGCCAGGAAACAGGGGGCGGCTGACCGATTCCGGGAATCCCCACTTGCTCGGGAAGCCAAAGCCCTTCGCGAATCTGTGACCCGGCTTGCTCGAACCGTCGCTGCTTGGCGACACGCTCGGCGGGATCGTAGCGGGCGGTCGACAGATGCTTGAAATACGTGCCCGCCTTGATACAGACGCTGGTCCACAGCATCGGGTCGATATGGAAACGGGAAGTGCATTCTGCCAGGTCGATTTTCAGCGTAGAAGCTTTGACTTCACCCAGGCCGAGGACACGCTTTTCGCGGAGCTGATCGAGAACCGCTTGCGCCAGCTTCAGGTGACTCGCCAGGGTCGGATGGTGGGCGTCGTGGATTGCCTCATCGTCGAGGATTCCATGCCGGCTGGCGGCGCGAAGAATCGCGGGTGCATCGATGAGGATGGTATCGTGCCGGGCCGCGACGTCGCGATAGATCTGCGCGAAATCGCTCCGCACACGGACGGGAAAACCATCGAGGTCGCGGGCCTGGATGTAATGCTCGCGAGCTTCTTCAAAAGCTCCATCCAGCTCGAGCAGTCGGCCGAGCCGGAAATGGGCCTCGGCGAAGCCAGGCTGCCGCTCCAGGAGCGATCGGTATCGCAACTGGCTTTGTGCTGGATCATCGGTTTCGATGGCCCTTGCGCGCTCAAACTCCTCGGCGAGCGCCACGCGTTCGGCTTGCGAGACCGACGCGGGAAGAACGGTGCGGTTGGGCTCGAAGCCGGATTCGTTGCCGGGTGGGATGATCATGATGGGCACCGCGCCGACCAGATTGCAGTATGTGACAATCGCCTCCAGCCGGCGCCGGAAATCATGGACGATCTGGAATTCCTCCGAGGCGGTGAACGCGGGGGCGTCGATGAGCTGATGACGGTTGATTGCCGGCGGCGGACCGCCCACGCGATGCCGGCGGACGGTCTCATAGACCCAGAGAATCAGCGGTGATCGCAGGCTCAGCCGGTACAGCCCGCGCAGCACAGATTCGTCCGGTGCTTCCGAGTAGCCCGCATCGCGGTGGGTCTCGAAGCGCGAGAGGAATTCGTTATGTCCGGAGTAGATGATCATCGCATCGGGCTTCCGCTTCAGCCCGGTCAACCCCTTGTGCATATCCTCAAGATTCTTCCCCATGCCCGCCCGGATGTCGAGGTCCACGCGACGGCCAAGCAGGGCCTGCTCGAGCTTCCAGGCAACCACCTGGCCGACCGAGATGGTCGGGTCATAGAGATAACCCATGGCACTGGAACCGCCGATGACGACCAGCGAGAGTTCTTCCCTGGACGTGGTCGAGCGGGGGAATTCGGTGGGCAGACTGGGCATCCTGTGGGTCCAGGCAAGCCAGACCGCGGCCGCCATCTCGAGGCCTAGAATCGCCAATCCGGCCGAGCCGCAGAGCAAAGCCAGGCGGGCTAACATGGGCCTGCGTGCCCCGCGCCGGCGTGCCCGGATGACCAGCCAGATCGAAACGAGCAGCAGCAGCGGAAGCAGAATGACGGCACTCCCATAGATCACCAGCACGGATCGCAGGAAAAGCTCGGTCACCCTCCGGCCGCTTTCCCGTGGGAAGAGAGGGAGCCATGCGTCGGTGGCGTTGAGCCCGGCGACCATGACTGCGATGAGCGCCAGCGGCGCCGCCCAGCAGGCCACGTTGGTCCAGCGGAATCGGACGGGTTCCGGGACACTCATCACGCCAGCCTCTCAGACTTCAAAGTGGGACCAGGAGCGTTCCCGCCAGCCGGTCGTGCGGCCCGCGGTTCCGCAAAACTAGGGCGAGAGCCAGGTAGCCAAGCAGCAACAGCAGAGCCCCCAGCCACAGGCCCAGGGCGAGGTTGGTCGCATCGGGAAGAACTTCCCGGATGTAACGGGCGCTTGACAGCACCAAAGTCGGGGCGGCCCAGACGAGGAAGGCCCTCCAGCCACAGGCAAGGCGGCTGGCCCTCCGGCCGTCTTTTCGAACGAGTGCGATCCCGGCCAGCGGAAAACTCAGTCCGCCGCGTGCCGCGAACGCCCAGAGCACCCAGGCGGCGGGAACGAGTAGAATGGCTGCCAGATCCCATGGGAAGAACGCGAGCCGGTTGAAAGGACTGGAAAGGGCGAACATGACCAGCAGCCCCGGCAGCAGGAAAAACACCTGGACCGCCAGGTGGATTCCGCGACGAATGGCACTGATCTCCGTGGGGCGGCTGGCCGCGGCATCGAGCTCGTCGCGGAGGTCCGCAAGCGACTCGAACGGCGTGCGAACCCCCGCCAGCCGTTCCAGGATCAGCCCCGCACGCTCGGGCACCGCGGCCCGGATGCGACGGCCCCAGCCCGCCGGCAACCATCGCCCTAACTGGTCCTCCAGACTTTGCGGTCGTTTCATGGATCGCTGGTTGTGCGGGCCAGGTTGACGATCCGTCTGCCGATGGCGCCTGCTGCCCTCGAGTGCCAGCCGGGCCACTTCGCCCAGAAATGCCATCAACTCGTGCTCAACCTTCTGGATCTGCGAGTGGCCGCTCGCAGCGCCGGGGACGCCCGGTGAGGCCTGCGGAATGCTCGCTTCAGGTGAGTCGGACGACGCGGCGTCGGCTGTCGCATCGAGAAAGTCGATGAGCTGGACCCCACCGTCGGGCTGGACCCAGACCTGGTCGATCGTGAGCCGGTGGGGCAAGGTGCCCTCGGTTCGAGCCGCCTCGAGCTCTGCCGTGAGCTGACGGATCATCGGTAAAACGTCGCCCCAGGGAAGTCCCTCGCCCTCGACGATCTCCGCAAGCGGCAGGCCCGAGGGCGTGGTGAAGGCGTCCCAGCGACCCTCGGGAGACTCGCCGCCGCAAATCCAGCGCGGGCGGCTTTCCCGGCTGAGCGAGCTTCGCGCCGGTGAAGGCGGCTCGCCTGGGCCCTCGTGCAAGACGATCCACACGGGCCGCTCGAGCGTCGAATCTTGACCGAGCAGGATCTTCAGTCCCGGGTCCCAGCGGATCGCACGCTGGACCACGTAGGGTCCGATGCGGTCGATCGGCTTTTCGATCGTTGCCGTTGACTCGGCCGCCACGCGGGAGCTTGCGAGCGTTTGCAGCCGGGACGTCGGCCGCAGCCGTCGCCAAGGGATGACGCGGACCACGCGTGTGCCGCTGAGCCACTCGTGGGGGCCGCGAAAGCCGCTCTTTCGCCGCATCGTCGTGGTTACGGCAACCAGGCTCAAGACCCGGATGACATGGTCGTAGGCCCAGACAGCGACGGCAATCCCGCGGCCGTGCGCTGGCGGCTGGAGAGCGCCAAAGACGTCGGCGGGCAGCTCGGTGATGGCATAAAAGACAAGTGCCCTGAGCAGGCCCCGGCCCAGCCCGGGAGGGCCGCCACGATCGACGCGGTTCACTCGCAGGCCGGCCAGCCACTTGCCCAGCGAGGCGCCTCCAAGGCCTTCTAGCAGGACAAAGTAGAGCAGCCAGAGGATGCGATCCAGCCAGCCAAGAACGGGTTTGTACTCATCCTGGAATCGCAGGATCTCCATGAAATGCCCCTGGTGATAGACCATGATCAGACCAAGAGTGGCCCAGCTCACCAGGTTTGCAAGGACGACGTCGACGAGATATGCGCCGAACCGCAGACCGATGCCGGCCATCGACAGCCGGTCGGGAACAAACGGTGCGAGAGCGTCGTGAAACTCCCGGAGGTTCCGCCATCGTCGCGCGGGATCGCGTTCCAGGCCGCGGTGAATGACCGACTCCAGAGCCCGGGGAATGTCCGGGCGAAATCCGCGTAAGGGCGGAGCCGGCTCGGATGCGATCCGGGCCAGGGCTTCCGCCGCGTCCTTGGCCTGGACCGGAGGATGCCCCGTCAGCAGGTAATAGAGCGTCGCGGCGACCGAGTAGACGTCGGTTCGCTGGTCGAGTTCGTCACGCTTGATCTGTTCCGGAGAGGCGTAGAGCGGAGTGCCGACGAAGGTCCCGGTCCGCGTCAGATCGGCCCCGCCCTCCAGCGATTTCGACAGGCCGAAGTCGCCGATCTTCACCCGCCCGCCGCTTTCGAGAAAGCAGTTGGACGGTTTGACATCGCGATGGATCAAACCGCGCTCATGGAACTGCTGGAGGCCCTCGATGACGTCGAAGATCTTGACGATGGCGGTGGCGGGGTCAAGCGGCCCTTCCTTACGCACCAGTGACTGCAGCGTGGTGCCGGGCATCAGCTCCATGACGATGTAGGGATCGCCCTGGTAGTCGTCGACGGCGAGCACGAACACGCACCGGGGATGTGTCACGCTGCTGGCGAGCTTGCCCTCGCGGCGAAACCGTTCCACGGCCTCGGGTGACGAGACATGATCGCGGCCGATCAGCTTGACGGCGACGCGCCTGGCGTGGGCCTCGTCGACGGCCTCGAAAACCGTGCCCATGCCGCCGGAACCGAGCCGCCGGACCAGGCGGTAACCCGCGATCTGCGACGGAAACTCCTCGACACGCTCGGCGGTTCGGGGGGAGCGGTACTCCACTGTCTCGGCCAGAACTGGCGACGGCATCGGCCCCGTCTCTTCCAGGTCGGTGTCGGCCCGAGAACGATCCCCGCCGCGGGGCAGCGCATGGCTAACCACGGCCTGATCCGCCCCGCTCAAGGGCGAACCGCAATAGGCACAGAAGGACGGTCGTTCACCGGAATACTCCAGGACCCTCCGGCATCGTGGGCAATCGGTCTGCATCACCGGACGTCCTGGAGCCTCGTAACGGGACCGACGATCGGCAATCAACGGCTGCGATCCGACCGCGACGCGGCGGATGATTTCTGCCCGCTTCGGCCGACCGGTATGCTCCCTGGTTGGTTGCGACGTACAGTCCCCAACTGCCTATGGTCGCGGTGTCCGGGGCACGCGTCAAGCGAGACTGTCCCGAGTAGCGAAGCCTGTTCCGAGAAAGCGATTCAGAGCCCGTTATGGTCGCAGACATTCAGACAGCCGGAAAATGGGCAGCCGTATCATGTCACCGTCGAGCGTGCAGCTCTGAAAGCCTGCCATGCTCCCGTCCGCTGGATCTCGGCGATGGCCTCGATTGCGGCTTCCAACTCCTCGTCGCGGGTATAGAAATGAGGTGAGAGGCGGATCCCGGCGCCGGGGCGAAAGTCGCAAAGGATGTCGATCGCCTTGAGGCCGCGGGAGATCTCGAAGCCATGTTCGACCTCGACGGCCACGGTACCCCCGCGGCTGGCGGGATCGGGTGGCGTGGTGCAGCGCATTCCGCGTGACTCGGCCAGTTTCATGAGGCGCGTGGTCTGGCTGAGCGATTTTCGCCGGATCGCCGGCACACCGATGTGGCCGATGATCTCGAGTGCCGGCCGCGCCGCGTAAAGCGCGGGGATGGCTGGCGTGCCATGAAGAAACCGCCAGGAATCCTGCGCACTGGCCAGTGTCGGCTCGAACGCGAAGGGCTGCTCGTGAGCCATCCAGCCGGTCAATCGGGGCCGGAGCCGGCTGCTAATATCGGGATCAACCCACAGAAAAGCCGCGCCTGGTCCACCGCATAGCCACTTCAGGCAGCCCCCGATATACACGTCCACGCCCAGGGCACGCACGTCCACGGGGATGGTGCCCACGGCCTGATAGCCGTCGACGATCAGCAGCGCCCCGGCGGTGCGGGCCCTCGCCGCGATTGCCGCGACATCGTGAATGTAGGCCGATTTGAAAAGAACATGGGAGATACAGACGGCGGCCGTTTCGTCGTCGATGGCCTCGATCAGCCTTGCCGTATCCACGCTGACGCCGTCGCTGCCGGGAACCACGGTCACCATGGCGCCGTCGCGGCGTTTCTCGTCGATCAGGTAGAGGATCGACGGAAAATGCATGGCGTCGGTGACGATCCGGGAGCGTCGCGGTGGATAATCGAGCGCGCTCAAGACGACCGCGTGGGCGAGCGTCACGTTGGGCTGAAAGACCACCTCGCCGGGCCTGGCGCCGATCAGTGGGGCGACCAGGTCGCCAAGATCGCTGACCATCGTCCACCAGGTCTCCTCCCAGGCGCGGACACCGCGGCTGGCCCAGGCCTGGTAATAATCCTTCAAGGCGACGGCAGCGGCTGACGGAACCGCCCCGAGTGAGTTGCTGATGAGGTAATTGGTGCTGGCCAGGATCGGAAAATGGTGGCGCCAGGCCAGCAGCGAATCGTCGCCGCCCGCGAACGTTTCCGGATCGAGGGCTTCCACGTCTCGGGGTGTCATGAGAGTGTCCTCAGGATGGCCCGGACCGGACTGGCGTCGCAATTCACCAGACGAAGCGGCAACGCGATCAGTTCGTAGCGTCCCGGTGGAACACCCGCAAGGACCAATCCTTCCAGGACTGCCATGTCGTGCGCCAGGAATCTGCGGTGAGCGGGGAGATCCTTCGAGTCAAAAAGATCGACGCTCGGTGTGTCGACGCCGATCAGCCTCACACCGAGATCGTGAAGCTGATCGACGAGATGCGGATCGAGCGCGGCGAAGTCTTCCCGAAAGCTGTTCGGGTCGGGATACGTTCCCGTGTTCAGCAAGACCCGCTCGTCGCTGATGGCCGCCCGGAGATCCGCCAGGCCGATGCGCGATCGCGGTGAGGCGGCGACGCAAATCACCTGGCAAGGGCCCAGAAAGTCGTCGAGCGGGCGGGTGTCGATGCCCCGGGCGTTCTTTCCGTAATGATTGGGGCCGTCGGCGTGCGCCCCCAGGTGGGCCGTGGCGTGCAAAGTGGAAAGCGTGATGCTGTCTCCCCGGTTCATGTCGAGCAGAACTTCCCGCCGTAGCGGGGTGTCGCCCGGCCAGACGGCCAGGGCCTCTGAGATCGGCGGGGAGATATCAATGATGCTGGGCATGAGTGACCGCTCAAGAGAACCGGGAATCCGGAGGAGTATCGCCCGTGCTCAGGACTTCGCCTGCGACACCGGCCCGGCGCGGAGTAAGTGCTTTGTCTGGCACCCTCGGCCCCTTGGCAAAAACCAGTCGGAGATGGTTTCGCGCGGGGAGCATGAAGACAACGGTCACGCAAAGAAATCCGGCGAGGCCGGCTTCGTGACGTCTGAACTCAAGGGCCAGGGCGACCACAATGGCCACGAGAGCGATCCAGGCCATGATCTTGCCAATCGAGATCTGAGCGGTATGCATGAGTCTGCTTCAGGTCAGAGAGTGCTTGACCCGCCATGCTTCCAGCTTGCCGCTTCCTCGCCATCGGTCCGCAAGGTCAAGCACTTGGCACTGCCGCCCGACTTGATGAATTCGGAAAACTCGAGCGGCCGGACCGCGAACCCCAGGGCCTCCAGGGCGGCGGCGAGCTTGGGAGCTCCCTCGTTCATGATAACCGAGCGGCCCACCACCACGGCATTGCAACTGAACGAGACGGCCTCCTCGGCCGAGACTTCGACGAGGCGGTTGACGCGGTCCTTGAGCACCGACCGCCCATATTCGTCGAAAGCGCCCGGGTAATAGAGCGCCACGCCAGGAGCCAGTGGGCAGAAGCATGTGTCCAGGTGGTAAAACCTCGGGTCCACCAGCTCCATGGGCAGTACCGGCACACCAAGCTGCTCGCCGACCCACTGGTGGCTCCGGACGTCGCTGCGAAACCGGTAGCCCGCGAACAGCGTATCGCCGCAGAACAGAGCATCCCCGGCGCCCTCGAAGTTCATGCTCGGCGGCAGGGGCACGACGGTGAAGCCGCGGTCCCTTGCCCACTTCTCGAAATGCGGGCTCTCTCCCTGGCGGACGCCGAACCGGAACCGCGCGGGCAGGAAACGGTCCTGGAAGACCAGCCCGGCATTGGCCGTGAAGACCAGGTCAGGCAGTCCCGCGACCGGCTCGAGCAGATCCACCTCGGCGCCAAGGTCGCACAGGGTCTCATGAAGCCGCCGCCACTGGAGGCGGGCGAGCTCCGGATTGGCGCCCTGCTGGATGTTCATCCAGGGATTGATCTCGTACTCGATGCCGAAATAATCGGGCGGGCACATCAAGACGCGGGCTCTGGTCGGGGTATCCATGACGTTGACCCGGCTTTCACTAGGACCCGGGGTGCTCGGAATTTCCGCTCAGCTCAACGGCCAGCGAACGCACGAACGGCTCGACATCGGTCACGAGGCCGATGGTCTGAAAGGTTCCCCGGTCGCTCAGCTTGGTCACGGTGGCCGGATTGATGTCCACGCAGACCACCTTCACCCAGGCAGGCAGCAGGTTGCCGGTGGCGATCGAGTGTAACGCGGTGGCGATCAGCAGGGCGAAGCCCGCGTCGCGGATCGCTTCCCGCATCCGGTCCTGGGCCACCAGCGTGTCGGTGATCACTTCGGGCAAGGGGCCGTCGTCGCGAATCGAACCGGCCAGCACCAGGTCGACCTTGTGCTTGATGCATTCGTACATGATTCCCGAGGTCAAGAGCCCCGACTCGATGGCGGCGGCCAGTCCACCCGCCCGGCGGATCGCGTTGATGGCCCGCAGGTGGTGCTCGTGGCCGTGCTCGATCGGCTCGCCCCGCTCGATCGACACGCCCAGGCTGGTGCCGTAAAGAGCTTGCTCGACGTCGTGGGTCGCCAGGGCGTTGCCGGCAAACAGGGTCTGAATCCAGCCG
The DNA here is from genome assembly GCA_963797295.1 of uncultured Planctomycetaceae bacterium. GTDB lineage: Bacteria > Planctomycetota > Planctomycetia > Isosphaerales > Isosphaeraceae > Aquisphaera. Next base: position 449,153 of record CAWCPP010000035.1, on the reverse strand, counting down.
TCGCGGATCAGCCTGGCGACATGGGGCACCGATCCGGTATGGACGATCGCCGGACCGCCCACCAGCAGTACCTTCTTGCCAGCGGCCCGCGTTGCCCGGATCGCTTCGGCCACGCTCTTCAAGCTCACCGACTTGGGCTTCTCGCTCGAGACCGTCGAGCTCATGAAGCCGAACAGGGTGGACTCTCGCGGCCGCTCGACGGGAAGCACTCGCACCCCGGCATGGCCGACGACGATCGGCATGCCCACCGTCACCCGGATCATCGGCACGCAGCGGGCCACGCCGGTCGCGGGGTCAAGCGCGATGCCGCAGTCCATCTCCTGGTCCTGGACGTCGATCCATCGGCCCTTGAAGCGAACCTGTGTCCGCTGATTGGTCGTGCTGTAGAAGGCCTCTGGGAATGCCCCCGCGATGTCGGCGGGAATCGTCCGGGCATCCTCGGCATGAACCGGCGAGGCGCCATGCTCGAGCAGGTCGCCGAGGATCGCGTCGATCGCCTCGGGACTGTCGGCCCGGATGCCGATGCGGGCGTAACTCGGGTCGGATCGCCTGACGCCGATCTTGCATTCGTGAATCTCGAAACTGCCGCCCATCTGGAGAATGCGGTCCAGTATCTTGGGCAGCAAGAGCGAATCGACGATGTGCCCGCGGACCTCGATCTCATCGACGACGCCCGGTTCCGACGAGGTGCTTGCACCCTCCGGCTTTTTCTCCGGACCGTTCTGCCTTGCTTGGGTCATTCCGGCTGCCCTCCCTTTCGACCGTTCACCGCCACCCGCCAGTCTGAGCCGGCTCGCCTCGGATTTCAAGGCCACGCGCTTGCCCCGACGGGGTGTGACCGAAACACGTTTTAGAGTGTGTCCAGGGCCCGACGCAGGTCGTCTCGCAAATCGGCCTCGTCCTCGATTCCCACGCTCAGCCGGACCAGGCCGTCATCCACGCCCCGGGCAATTCGGATCTCGGCGGGGATGCTGGCATGCGTCATCGTCGCGGGGTGGCAAACCAACGACTCGACGCCGCCCAGGCTTTCCGCCAGACTGAACAGCCGAGTGTGTGTCAGCATCTGGCGGGCCGCCGGGCGCCGCCCTTGAGCCGAACGCTGATCATGCCGCCAAAGGCCTTCATCTGCCGGCCGGCCAGGGCATGGCCCGGATGGTCGCGGAGGCCGGGATAATACACTTTCTCCACCTGTCGGATGGTCGGCCAGCCACGCCGCCAGGGCCAGGGCGTTGGCGCAGTGCCGGTTCATCCGCACGGCCAGGGTCTTGATGCCTCGCAGCGTCAGCCAGGCGTCAAAAGGACCGGGAACGCCGCCGGCTGCGTTCTGGTAAAACTTCACCGGCTCGAGCAGTTCGCGGCCGCCGATCACCGCCCCGCCAATGACGTCGGAATGGCCCCCCAGGTACTTGGTCGTGGTGTGGACCACGATGTCGGCCCCGAGCGATAGCGGCTGCTGGAGATAGGGCGAGGCAAACGTGTTGTCGACCGCCAGGATCGCCCCGTTGCGGTGGGCCAGCTCGGCCATGGCGGCGATGTCGACGATCTGGAGCAGCGGGTTCGTCGGCGTCTCGATCCAGATCAGTTCGGTCCGGGGGCCGATCAGCCGGGCGAAGCTCTCCGGGCTGATGTCGTCGGTGTAATGCGTGACCACGCCATGCGGGCGGAACACCCGTTCGAGCAGCCGATAGGTGCCGCCGTAAAGGTCGGCCGCGGCCACGACCTCGTCGCCGTGATGCAAGAGCGAGAGCACCGCGGTCGTCGCCGCCAGGCCCGACGCGAACGCCAGTGCGGTCTCGCCCCCCTCAAGAGCCGCCAGGCACGTTTCCAGGGCTGTCCGTGTCGGGTTGCCGCTACGGGAGTATTCATAGCCCTTGTGCTGCCCGGGCGCTTCCTGGGTGTAGGTCGAGGTGGCATAGATCGGCACCACCGTCGCCCCGGTCGCCGGATCAGCGTCCTGGCCGGCGTGAATAGCCCGCGTGGAAAAGCCGAACTGTCGCGGTTCCTGGGATTTCTGCTCACCCTGCTGGTCCTGGCTCATGATTTCCTCAACTCCGCGGGAACGTGGTTCGACGCGACTTCAAAGCCGGGAATCTCCGGCTCTCGAGAAGCCTGGGGCTTGCTCATCTGGTTCCAGTATTGCACCAGGTCAATCCGGGTGACGATGTCCACGACAAGCCCGTCGGCGACGGCCAGCACGCCGGTGTTTCCGGCCAGCAGCAGGCGGTAGGCTTCATCGAGCTGGGTGCCCAGGTCGAGCTGGGGCAGCGGACGGGCCATGACCCCGGCCACCTTGACCTTCTCCGGGTCGCCGCGATCGTGCAAGATTCTCGCCAGAGTCACTTCCTGGATGCTGCCCACCGGCAGGCCGTCGCGGAGCACGGGAAGTTGCGAGATGCCCGTGGCCTGCATCAATTCCACGGCCTCGGTCACGGTGGCCTCGGGGCTGATCGTGGTGAGCTGCCGCGGCCCGCGAGAGCGAACCAGGTCGCCCAGGGAGTTGGTGGGCTGGGGCTGCCACGCCAGGCAGTTCTCGGCCAGCCACTGATCGTCGAAGAACTTGCTGAGATAGTTGCGGCCCGTGTCCGGGCAAAGGGCGACGATCAGGTCGTCGGGGCCCAGCCGGCGAGCATACTGCAAGGCCGCCGCCACCGCTGTGCCGCTCGAGCCGCCAACCAGGATGCCTTCCCGGCGGGCCAGTCCCCTCGCGGTGTGAAACGACTCGGCGTCGCCGACCCGAACCCATTCGTCCACCACATGGCTGTTCAGGGTCTTGGGTACAAAATCTTCCCCGATTCCCTCGACCTTCCACGACTTGGGTGAGTCGCCCGAGAGAATCGATCCTTCCGGATCAGCGCCTATCACCCGGACCTGCGGGTTCTTCTCTTTAAGGAATCGGCCCACGCCCGAGATCGTCCCGCCGGTGCCGCAGCCCGACACGAACGTGGTGATCTTGCCCTCGGTCTGCTCCCAGATCTCGCGGCCCGTCGTCCGATAGTGAACCTCCGGGTTGGCGAGGTTGGCGAACTGGTTGGGCCGCCAGGCATCGGGGACCTCCCGCGACAGGCGGTCGGCCACGCCGTTGTAACTCTCCGGGGAGTCGGGCGGAACCGACGTCGGCGTGATCACGATTTCCGCTCCATAGGCGCTCGAGCAGCCGGATCTTCTCGCCACTCATCTTGTCGGGCATCACGAAGATGCAGCGGTAGCCCTTCACGGCCGCCGCCATCGCCAGGCCCACGCCCGTGTTCCCCGCCGTCGCCTCGATGATGGTTCCCCCCGGCCGCAGCCAGCCCTGTTTCTCCGCTTCATCAACCATCGCGATGGCGACGCGATCCTTGATGCTGCCTCCGGGATTCAATGACTCTATCTTCACGGCGATCGTGGGACGAAGCCCCAGGTTGAGCCGTCGTAGCGGGACCAGGGGAGTTCGCCCGACATGATCCAGAATACTTCCTTGCATGAGGGCTGACTCCTAGCTTCTTCGGGGAGGTGAAAATTGGCAGCTACCAGTCTCCGTATCTTAACGACAGATGCATTTTCCGGTAACATCCGTTAGTTATCCTCCCACGGTTCGGCGTGTGGATTGTTAGCAAGTAGACATCAGCACGGCACTGTGTTTGCTCCGTGCCTGCATCCGTGTTAGTCAAGAAATCTGTAACGGGCACCGTATTTTCGTGCCATTTTCTTCAAGAATCTCGCTGGATGACCATGCGATAACGCTCCCCTCGTGAATCTGCCTTGGCATGCAGGAATCTCCCTTCCTGCGGGGCAATGTCTCGGTCGGAATCCCACGGAGCGACTCCGTGGATTTTTACTCGTTGATATGCTCTGAGTCCCGGTCAGGATAAATTGGCTACGCCGCGAGGTGCCGTCATGATTCAGGGCGTGAATGTTTCCGTGATGCCGGATCTAGAAGCTTCCGGGGAAATCTTGGTGACCCAATCGACCACCAGCCGTTCGTCCATCCTTCTCGTCTTACCCTTGCCTGTGCGGTACGACGAGCAAGGCCGGTTGCAGACGGAGGCTCAAGCGGCCAACGGCCTGGAACGCTGGGCGGATAACTTTGAGAAGGTCACGGCCGTCTGCGTGCTCACACCGGAAGCCGAGCTCAAGGCTCGCTCGACCTGGACCTGGCGGAACATCGATAGTCTTTCCTGTGCCGATCGCGTCCGGATCGAGCCGTTTCCCTGGGCGTACAAGCCTCGGCTGTTCGCCCACCATTACCGGGAAAGCGTTGGACGGCTCAGACAACTCATGGCCCAGGCAGACTATCTCTTCTTCGGTATCAGCTACTCCTGGGGTGATTGGGCCAGCCTGGGCTGCGTCGAGGCGATCCGCCAGCACCGGCCCTACGCCGTCTGGACCGACCTGGTCGATTACCAGGTCATCCGCTTCTCGGCAGGCAAGAAGACCCTGTTGCGTCGCCTGTACGTCAGGCACGTCGACGCGACCTTGGTGAAGCACTATCACCATTATCTGATCGGCAAGAGCAAGCTCGGGCTATTCCACGGCCGCGACTGTTACGACGCCTATGCCCCGGTCTGCTCGAACCCCCACGTCGTGCACAATATCCATCTGAAGCGGAAAGACGCGATACCGCTCCACCAGCTCGAGAGCAAGGCCGCCGAGATCCGCTCGGGAAGCCGGCTGAAGCTGGGTTACGTCGGCCGGGCCGACGCCAGCAAGGGGGCATGGGACTGGCTCGGCGTGGTTGAGAATCTGGTGGCGCAAGGTGTCGACGTCGACGCCGCCTGGCTGGGCGACGGCCCGATGCTCAAAGAGTTGCGTGCGAAGGTCGAGAGCCTGGGCCTGGCCGATCGTATCCGCTTCCCCGGCTTCATCAGCGATCGCGATGAGGTCATGGAATTCCTGCGAGACCGCCACATCCTGCTCTTCTGCCACAAAGTGCCCGAATCGCCCCGGGTCCTGATCGAGGCCCTCGTCTGCGGTACGCCGATCGTCGGCTATGACAGCCCCTATCCTCGCGACCTGATCAGCGAGCACACCTGGGGCAAGCTCAGCCCCCAGCACGACGTCCCAGCTTTGACCGAGAGCCTCGTTCAGCTCAACCGCGACCGCGATGCGCTCGCCGCGATGGTCCGCTCCACGACCACCGCGGCTGATATGTTCAATGATGAAGCGGTGTTCCGCCATCGCAGCGATCTGATCAAGAAATATCTTTGAGCTGCGGATCGAGCGCCGCTCTGCCCGCTGCTCAAGGTGCGACGTGGAGCGTCGCCATCAGGTCCAGCGGGGGCTCGCCAGGCAGATCGGTGTGGACGCGGAAGACACGGCGGAGGTCGCCACGCATGGTGCCCTCCTCGGGCTTGTAGGCGACGGTCAGCACATGCATCGTCTTGCGCGCGGCGTCGGGAGGAACCACCGAGAAGCCGTCCCCTGCGCCCTCCACCGTGGTGATCGCGAACGGCCGCGAGGACCGGATCACGAACTTGCCGGTTTTGCCGGCGGTTGAATTCACCTCGCCCATCGTCAAGACGGACGGAGCCGCACTCAGGTCGCCCCGCAGGCTGGCCGTGACCATGACGGGAATGCTGGGCGTCTCACGGTCGTTGCTCAAGAGGCGAATCTCGTCGCGGACCGGTCCGGCCGGGGCGTCGGCCTTGATTCCCACGGTGAGCGAATATTGCACTCCGCCCTTGGGGTCACGGCGGGTTTCGACGAGCTGGGCCGTCAGCACCCGGCTGGCCGAGACCATCCGCTCGAACCGCCAGCCCGGCGAACCGACGCGATCGATGGTCAGCGTCTGGCTCGGCGTCTGGCCCTTCATGACCGTGCCGAAATCGATCGAGCCGGGGTTGAGCACGATGTCGGCGAGGATGTTCGAGGTCACACCCAGACGCACTTCGGCCTCACGCCCGCTGGCGTTCACCAGCGTGACGAAGAGAACGGTCGTCTTGATGCCCAGGAAGTTGCGGGTATCCATCTGGGCCTCGATCACCGCGCTGCGCCTGGGTTGACCACCGAGGTGCTCGCCTTGCCGCTCGTACAGCCGCACGAAGGCCTCAGCCCCAGAATCGTGACCGGTTCAGCCAGCCGGTTGGTCAGCACAAAGTCGTGCTTGACCCTCGCGCCGCGAGGCACTGGCCCGAAGTCAAACGACCGCTCGGCGAATAGCGCATCCGCCCACCCCGCTGCCCGGGCCGACCCCGCAGCCATCGCCAAGAACAACATCCCACCCGCAACGCATCGCACGATACGCCGAGCCATCATCGCCTCCTGCGACCATTCCTGAACGCATTGAAGCACCCACCCGGTGAAATCGGTCCACCTGATTCATATCGGACAGATCAGCCCTGGCGATGAATTTCGAGGGCTGGGCAAAAGGCGGGGTTCACGGTCACGCCGTACCGGTGGAGGGTCGGTTCAAAGTGTCAAATGTGCAGCTCGAGGTCAGGTTGGTCGACGGAACGCGGGAGCATAGCGTTAGTAACGTCAGACCATCCGGTCATGCGAAACCTCGACCGGGTCTGTTCCGAACAGGGCCTGCCGACCACCCGCTCATGACCCAGACATTGCGGATCTGCTGACGGCATGCTGCCGGAATCTGTCCCTTGAAGTCAAGCGCGATCGCGCGACCTCGAACCGTTCCCCGGATCACCCCTTGAGTGACCCCGTGCTCATGACACGCCTCCGAAATCCGATTGAGGAATGCCTTCGTGACTTTTCCGCGAACGATCCGTGGAGATCCCGCCTCGATTTTGATGAGGAAGATCGACCTCGGTTGGCAGGCCTGCCAGACGCCCCAACCAATCATCCCCAACAAGGCCAGGGCGATTATCGAATGCACCGGATGACTTCCATTCAGTCTCGAGAACGCGAAAACGAGGAAGGGACCGAACGCAGCCCTATGATGTCAAGGGTAGCTCATCCTTGATCATGGAGACAACCCGGCTCAAAAAGCTGGGCGCCAGTTATTCTCGTTTTCTAGTCGCGCACGATTCTTCTCGCTTCTGATCCCAAGTCCGAAAGTCGGTTTACAGCGCTTGGATCAGGTAGGTCATCATTGAACCGAAGCGGGAGCAACACTTCGAATCGCCGGAGTGTTTTGCTCATAGGTTGCCGGTCTCTCGACGTGAAACGAAATGCCTTCGACGGCCAGGTATCCCAAAGCTGCCTCCGGGACAAGCATTCCGCCTGACTCCCAGCTTTTGAATGGATATCGGCCCGCCAGTCGACCCAACGCTTTGCGTTTCGACTCCAGGTCTGTAATCGAATCTTGAGCATGAGTGTGATGTTATCCCCTGCTGAGCCTTGATGTCAAAGCCGGTTCGCTCTGGCAAGATACCAGTCTCGTAGGCCGACCCGGTGGACCTCGTGAGAACGCTCGACCCACCCTACGCGCTGAGAGGACGCACGAAAGCTCCAATCGCTCAATCCGGGCATTTGGGGCTCGGATCTGGCCGGTTCTTTGCCGGCTCGACTTCGCTTTTCCAGATTAAACCGCCTAAATAACATGTTCCGGCGGCGAAGCCGGAGTACGAACGGGGGCGGAGAAGGCCCCAAGGCAGAACACAGCGTCTGTTCCACCTCGAGGACGAGCCGCCGAAGTCCGCTGCGCTCGCCGAACCTATCGACGCCGCCACGGCTTCCGATACCCCCGACGACGAAGAAGCCCGCGAATGGTGGACAAGCTGCCAGGCTCAGAAACCTACCGTAGCAACCCGGGGACGGGATCGATCTGTCGATGTGGTCGTCGGTCATTACACCCGACTGGAATTGAAATAACCAGGTCCGGTTCCCGGAGCGGCGCCAGGCCAGGGCCGTCAATCCTCGCCGTTCGGATCTCGAGTTGCGGCGGGCTGCTGTTCCATTGTTGCAACAATTTCAGTGATGAGCCGAGTATCAATCTCGTGCCGTGTGTTGTCGGCCGCAACAAGGGTCACTTCCCGGCCGCGGCGGTCGATCAAGGCGAACTCGGGATGATCGACAGTGAAGGTTCGTCCGTCCACCAGGACCATGGAGAACGGTCGGAACGGCCTGCGACTCATCTCACGCGAAAACTGGTTCATCGTCATCGGACGTTTTCCGCGTATCACCGAGGACGGCTTGTGAGTAATACACCCGACTGGATTCGAACCAGTAACCTTCGGTTCCGTAGACCGATGCTCTATCCAATTGAGCTACGGGTGCGTGCGATCGCAAGAGATTTATCCTACTCAACCGCGGAAGCGATGGCAAGTCTGCGGACAGCCTGGAAACGAGTCACTGAGCGCTGATCCGTTTCAGCCGTCCTCGCTCGATCTGTCTTCGCCGGGAGCCGGTGTTATTGTCCGCCTTTCCTCCGCCGCACGGTAGCCGGACCAGACGACGTCCATGGTGCGCAGGGTGTCGGAGGCACTGGTTTCGTGGGGAGTTCCGGTGGTCAGACCGGACAGGAAGTGCCGCTGGGTGGCGGCGTAGCCTTCGACGTAGACCTGGTCGTCGGGAAGGAGCGCCACGGGCTTCCGCTCGCGGCGGCCGTGCAGGTCGATGCGTTCCAGAGAGCCGTCGGTCAGGAGGCGGAGGGCGCCGTGGTTCCTTCCACCACCGTGTCATTCAGGGCCCACTCGACGCGGGCGTGCTCGGCGGGGGCACACCAGGTCATGTCCAGAAGACCCAGGCAGCCGCCGGTGAACCGGAGCGAGAGCGTGGCGACGTCTTCACCGACATGTCTGACTGCCAAACTTGCCCAGCGGAGGCCGACACCGAGGCCACCTCCTCGCCGATCAAAAACCGGGCGGTGTCGACGAGATGACAGCCCATTTCCAAAAGAATCAACCGGGGCATGGTCCGGAAGTAGGGCTGGTCGTCGTAGCCCTCGGCACGCAGGGCCCGGGTGTCGCGGTGGGTGATCCGGATGCGGATCGGCCGGCCGATGGTCCCCGCGACGATCTCGGCCCGCAGCGCCCGGTACCAGGCCCGGAACCGCCAGTTTTCGTGGAACATCAGGCGAATGCCCGCAGCGTCGGCCGCCGCGATCATCGCCTCCAGATCGGCCCGCACCGTCGCCGCCGGCTTCTGGCAGAGGACGTGCACGCCGTGCTTCGCGGCCAGCTTCACCAGCGGCAGATGCGAGTCGGGCCGGGTGCAGATCTCGACGAAACCAAGGTCCGGCTCGGTCCCGAAGAGCGTCGCGGCATCCCTGTAGAGACGGGCACCCGGCACCTTGGCCCCGGCCTGTTCGAGGCGGTGCGGGTCAAGGTCGCAGAGGGCGGCGAGCCTCGCGTCTTGCACCCTGGCCCAGCCGGCCAGATGGAACTGCGAGACGAACCCGCAGCCGATCAGGGCGCCTGTCCATCGTGGTTCCGTGCTGTTCATCGGATCACAAAAACCTCTTTGCTCGGAGTCCAGGTAACGGTTGCGTTAAGAATTCAGGATGCGCATAATGAACCCGTTCGGCCAATCCTCGTAGTAATACCAGAAACACGAGGCCCACGTGTCATGCATTTATGCAGCGTGGTGAGACCGATCGATGGCCCGGTTCCCGCTTGACCGGGGCTCACTGCTTGATCGGTCGAATGAGCTCGATGCGATGGCCGACGATGATTCGAGGCTTGGGAGGATAATACCGGCATGTCAAAGCCCGTCATGATCGAAGCCGATGGGCTCAGCAAGCAATTTGGGTCGTTTCTGGCCGTTCGGAACGTGACGTTCTCGATTCCCAAGGGAGAGGTCGTGGCCTTCCTCGGGCCCAACGGCGCGGGCAAGACGACGACGATGCGGCTGCTGACCGGGTTCGTGGCGCCGACGCACGGCTCGGCCCGGATCGCCGGCATCGACGTGCAGACCGACCGCATCGAGGCGGCCGAGCATCTGGGCTATTTGCCCGAAAACGGCCCGCTCTACCCCGACATGACTCCGTTGAGCTTGCTGCGTTTCTTCGGCGCAGGCCCGCGGCATTCCCGGCGGCCGGCTGCACGAGCGGATCGACGCCGTGGTCGGCCAGTGTGCCCTGGAAACGGTCGCTCACAAGCCGATCGGCAAGCTTTCCAAGGGGTATCGGCAGCGCGTCTCGATGGCCCAGGCGCTGTTGCACGATCCCGAGGTGCTGATCATGGACGAGCCCACGAGCGGTCTCGACCCCAACCAGATTCGCGGCGTCCGGCAGTTGATTCGCGACCTGGGCCAGTCGAAGACCGTGCTGGTCTCGACCCACATTCTTCAGGAGGTCGAGCCGGTCGCCGATCGCGTTCTGTTCATCCACGACGGCAAGATCGTCTTCGACGGCAAGCCGGCCGAACTGGCGCAACCAGAACGGAAACCTCGAGCAGGCGTTTCTACAGCCTGACGGCCCAGCCGGTGTGAACGATTCAAGGCCACTGGCATTACGCATGAAGAGAGGATAACCTGCGGTGACCACGCTTGAAACCAAACCGACCAGCAAAGAGCGGGCTGCGACGACGACTCCGCGCCGGCCGGCCACGGCCGTTCCGCCCCCACGTGATCCAGGCGGTATTCAAGCGCAATCTCTCCAGCTACTTCAGCAACCCCGCCGGCTACGTGTTCATCACGCTGTTCGTGTTGATCAGCTCGGTGGTCGCCTTCTGGCAAGACACGTTCTTCACCAACAACCTGGCGAACCTCGACCAGCTCGACCAGTACATGCCGTATTCCTGCTCTTGCTGTTCATTCCGGCGATCACGATGAGCTCGTGGGCCGACGAACGACGGCAAGGGACCGACGAGCTGCTCCTGACGCTGCCGGCTCACGATCTCGACGTGGTGCTCGGCAAATACCTGGCGGCGCTGGGCATCTACACGGTGGCCCTGGGCTTTTCGCTATCGAACGTCTTCATCCTGCGGCTCCTGGGCAACCCCGACCTCGGCGTGCTGTTCGCCACCTACCTCGGCTACTGGCTGATGGGCGTCTTGTGATCGCGATCGGCATGGTCGCCTCGCTGCTGTCGTCGAACGTGACGGTGGCGTTCATCCTGGGCGCCCTCTTCTGCGCGGTTCCGATCTTCCTGGGCTGGCTCGGCGACGCCACGGGAGCCGGCCTGCGGCGGCAGATCGAGAGCTGGTCGGTTCCCGTCCCAGTTCCAGGACTTCGGCACCGGCGTGATCACGCTGTCGGGGCTTTTCTACTTCCTGTCGGCTGGCCGCGGCGATGCTGTACTTGAACATGGTGCTCCTGGGCCGGCGGCACTGGGCCGGCGGCGAGGCCAGCTCGCGGCACTGGCTGCATTCGCTGGTGCGGTTCGTGGCGGTGGTGCTGGCGCTCTTCAGCCTGACGCGTGATTCTCGAACAGATGGGGATGCGGGCCGACGCCAGCGCCGAGCAGTTGCACACGCTTTCGCCCGAATCGATCGACCTGATCAAGAACATTCGCCGACGACAGGCCGGTGCTGATCCAGGTCTACTATAGCCCCGAAGTGCCTCGCGAGTATGTCGAGGCCAAGGCCGACCTGCTGGGGCTGCTCAAGGAATACGAGGCCCGCAGCGGCGGCAAGATCCGCCTGAACCTGGTGCCGACCGAGCTGTATTCGACGCAGGCACGCGAGGCCGAGAAGCGGTTCGGGATCGAGCCGCGCCGGGTGTTCTCCGACGAACAGGGCAAGCAGATGTCGTCGGAGGTCTTCCTGGGCGTCGCGTTCACCTCGGGCGTCGAGGAAGTCGTCATTCCCTTCTTCGATCGCGGCCTGCCCGTCGAGTACGAGCTGACGCGCTCGATCCGGGTCGTCTCCAAGAGCGGCCGCAAGAAGGTGGGCATCCTGACCACCGACGCCAAGCTGATGGGCGGCATGGACATGAGGACTTCAGCCAGACGCCGGAATGGTCGATCGTCACCGAGCTCAAGAAGCAATACGACGTCAGCACGGTCTCGCCCGACTCGCCGATTCTCGCCGACCTGAACGTCCTGCTCGTCGCCCAGCCGTCGTCGCTGACCCAGAAACAGATCGACAACCTGACCGACTATATCAAGAAGGGCGGAGCGGCCCTGCTCTTCCTCGATCCCTTCCCGGCCGACAATCCGCAGATGTCGCCCGAGCTTCCCAAGATGCCGCCGGGCGGACCGTTCGGCGGCGGTCAGCCGCCCGAGCCCAAGGGCAACCTGCGCCCGCTGCTCGACCTGGTCGGGCTCGACTGGCCGACGACCGAGATTGTCTGGAATGTCGTACAATCCGCATCCCAAGCTCGCCGACTTGCAGTCGACGCCCGAGATCGTCTTTATCGGCAAGGGGAGCAGCGCGGAGCCGACGCGTTCAACGCCGACCAGAGCGCCAGCGCGGCCTGCAAGAAATCGTGACGCTGTTTCCCGGGCTCTTCGGCCGCAAGGCTGGCGGCGGACCCGAGTTCATCCCGCTCTTGAGCACCGGCAGCACGGGCGGCATCATCATCTGGAGCGACCTGGTCCAGCAAGAGTTTCATGGGTATCTCAGGGAATCAATCCCCGCCGCCGGCACATGCCCACCGGCAAGAGCTACACGCTGGCCGCCCGGCTTTCCGGCACAGCTCCCGGCGGAAGCCAAGGACGCAACGAAGGGGACCGAAGAAGGATGCCGACAAGAAAGATAGACGAAGAAGGACGCACAGCGCCGGCGAAGATCAACGTCATCGCGATCGCCGACCTCGACCTGATCGGCGAGCAGTTCTTCGAGATGCGCCGGCGCAAGATCGAGGACCTCGAGTTCGACAACGTCCCGTTCGTGCTCAACTGCGTCGATGTTCTGGCCGGCGACGAGTCGTTCGTCGGCCTGCGGAAGAAGCGGCCCGCATCGCACCCGGCTCGACGCGATCGAGAAGCCAGATCAAGAGCGTTCGATCAAGGAGCTCGCCAGAAGAGACGCAAGGAAGCCGAAGACCAGGCCAGCGAAGAGCTGGACGCAGGCCCAGAAAGCCTTTGACAAGGAGGTCGACTCAGGTCAAGAACCGCACCGAGTGGGACGAACGCACCAAGGAAATCCATGCTCGCCAACCTCCAGGCGGTCGCCCAGCGCCGGCTCGACGTCAAGAAGCAGACATCGAGGACAAGAAGCTGATCGAGATTCGCGAAGGCAAGGCGGAATCGGAGCGGAAGATCCGCGGCATCCGCAACCGCGTCCGGTTCGTGGCCGCGCGTGATTCCTCCGCTGCCGCCGCTCATCCTGGGCCTGCTCGTCTTGGATCAGCCGCACTGCGGCGCGAGAACCTCGGCGCGCAACCCGACGCGGCTGGCGTGAACCGACCACGAACGGACAACTGATAACGAGGACACGACCAATGAACGAACTGTACAAGACCTTGACCTTCGTCGCGGTGGCCCTGGCTCTGACGGGCGCGGCCTTCGTGAGCACGCGGGACCGGACGATCAGCGACGCGATTTCAATGATCAGGGACAGCCGTTTTTCGACGACTTCAAGGACCCGCTGGCCTGCACCGACCTGGAAGTCGTCGAGTTCGAGCCGTCGACGGCGACCGCCTCGCGGTTCCGGTGATGTTCAAGGACAAGAAGTGGGTGATCCCGTCGCACTACAACTATCCGGCCGACGCCAAGGACCGGCTCTCCAAGACGTCGGCCGCCCTGATGGACCTTACCAAGGACACGATCCGGTCCGACAGCGTCGAGGACCAGGAGGAGATGGGCGTGATCGATCCGCTCGACGCCAAGGTCACGACCCTCAAGGGCCGCGGCAAGCGGATCACCCTCCGGGACGCGTCGGAGAAGGTTCTCGCCGACTATCATCATCGGCAACGAGATCAAGGGACGACGAAGACGGGCCATGCATTATGTGCGGGTGCCCGGCCAGAAGCGAATCTACGGCGTGAAGCATCAAGGCCGAGCCCTCCACCCGGTTCGCCGACTGGATCGAGACCAACCTGCTCAAGGTCGAGGCCGCCAAGATCCGCAAGTCGTGTTCGACAACTACAAGCTCAGGAACCTTGACCAGGGCCTAGTCCAGCGGGGCGAATTGCTCGGCATCGAGCGGAAGGATCGGCCGGACCCTGGACGATGGCCGGGCTGCCCGCCGGACAAGGAGCTGGACAGCGACAAGCTGCGAGCCCTGACCGACGCCCTGGGCGACCTCAAGATCGTCGGCGTCCGCACCAAGCCCGCGGGCCTGAACCGAGACCTGAAGCAGAGCGACAAGGAGGACATCAAGCTCACGGCCAGACGGTCGCCTCGCTGCAGAACAAGGGATTCTTCCTGACGAAGGACGGACAGCTCCTCTCCAACCAGGGCGATGTTCGGGTCTACACCGACGAGGGCGTCGTCTACACGCTCCGCTACGGCGGGTCCGTCTTCGGCGCAGGCGACGAGCTGACCGCCGGTCTCGCCGACGACGCCGAGAAGAAGGCTGACGCCAAGGACAAGGAAAAAGCCAAGAAGGCCGAGGGAACCACGGAGAACCGGTACCTGATGGTCACCGTCTCCTTCGATCCCAGCCTGATCACCAAATCCAAGCCCGAGTCAAGGAGAAGGAGCAGGCCGCCAAGCCAGGCCAGCCGCTGGACATCCCGGCAAACCCGTTTGCTCCCGACCCCAACGATCCCAAGTACATCGCCGAGCAGAAAGAAGCCAAGGAAAAGGCCGATCGCGATCAGAAGGATTACGAGAAGAAGATCGCCGACGGCAAGAAGAAAGTGGCCGAGCTGACCGACCGCTTTGGGGCCTGGTACTACGTGACCCCCGGCGATAGCTTCCGGTCGATCAACCTCGACCGGACCACGCTGGTGAAGCCGAAAAAGGCCGAGACGCCGACGACGCCGGGCGGTTTGCCATCGTTCCCCGGAAGTTCTTCGCCAATGCCCAACGGGCTGCCGCCGATCCAGCCCTGAGTGTGCCGCCATGCGGCGGGCGGCCCGACCGCCGTCCCGCCACACCCTTGCATGGACTGGCCATGTGAACGTATATTTGTTGATGGTTGTGCAGATGATGAGCGGCCGCACTGTCCCGGACGGTGCGGCCGCCGCGGTGTTCTGAACGGCGTGCAAGCGCCGGGGTGAGGAAGCGTCGATGTCGACTTCAGCCGGTCAAGGTGGCAACGCGTCGGCCGCACCGCCGAGAGAGGTCCGCGGAACCGGCCGCATCCGCCATGTTCTTTCGGCCCTGGTGCAGAACCAGCCCGGCGTACTGGCTCAGGTCTCCGGCATGTTCGCCTCCCGCGGATTCAACATCGACAGCCTGGCCGTGGGCGAGACCGAGAACGCCCGGCTCTCGCGAATCACGGTGGTTGTCAAGGGTGACGACCGTCATCTCGAGCAGGTCCGCAAGCAGCTCGAAAAACTGATCCCGGTGGTCAGGGTTCAGGACATCTCGCGCGAAGACTACGTCGAGCGCGACCTGATGCTGATCAAGCTGAAGGTCCCCGCTGCCGGGCTCTCCGAAGTCCAGTCGCTGGTGCAGGTCTTCCGGGGCAGAATCGTGGACGTCAGCCCGGACGAGCTCATGATCGAGATCTCGGGCAAGGAGAGCAAAATCGAGGCCTTCATCGAAGCCGTGCGGTCGTACGGGATCATCGAGCTGGCCCGCACCGGGCGGATCGCCCTCGTGCGGGGCACGCGGCCCCTCGACGAAGACTCCAGGGAGGCGGCAGCCTCCGCCCCGGCCGAAAGCGATGACGACCAGCCGACGGTCCAGGGCCACTCCGAACTTTAGAGGGGGCACACTCCCCCAGGGACCTGTTGCCCGGGATTGATCGCATCAGACCCGGGACGTTTGTTTGCCGAGCCAAGAGCTGCTCAGGAGAACGCCGATGCCCGCCCAGATGTATTATGACCAGGACGCCGATTTCTCGTTGCTCAAGGGAAAGACGATCGCGATCATCGGCTATGGCAGCCAGGGTCACGCCCAGGCCCAGAACCTGCGAGATTCGGGATGCGACGTCGTGGTCGGGCAGAGGCCCGGCTCGGCCAATTATGAGCTGGCCGTGCGCGACGGCTTCAAGCCCGTCTCCGCCGCCGAGGCCGCCAAGGCCGGCGACCTGATCAATATCCTGCTTCCCGACGAGGTCCAGGGCGACATCTACGCCCGCGACATCAAGCCCCACCTGAAGCCCGGCGACTTGCTCCTCTGCTCGCACGGTTTCAACATTCATTTCGGACAGGTTGTCCCTCCCGAGGGTGTCGATTGTGCCCTCGTGGCACCCAAGGGCCCCGGCCACCTGGTCCGCAGCGAGTTCGTCAAGGGAGGCGGCGTTCCCTGCCTGATCGCCACCACCGAGAGCTGCTCTCCCGCCGGCAAGGCCCTGGCGCTGGCCTACGCCAAGGGCATCGGCGGGACCCGTGCGGGAGTGCTCCAGACAACGTTTGCCGAAGAGACCGAGACCGACCTTTTCGGCGAGCAGGTGGTCCTCTGCGGCGGCGTGAGCGCCCTGGTGAAGATGGCCTTCGAGACGCTGGTGGAAGCCGGCTATCAGCCCGAGAGCGCCTACTTCGAGTGCCTGCACGAGCTCAAGCTGATCGTCGACCTGATGTACCAGGGCGGCCTCAACTACATGCGGTACAGCATCTCGAACACGGCCGAGTATGGTGATTACAGTCGCGGCCCGCGGATCGTCAACGAACAGACTCGCGGCGAGATGAAGAAGATTCTCCAGGAAATCCGCAGCGGCCAGTTCGCCCGGGAGTGGATACTCGAGAACAAGGCCAATCGCCCGGTCTTCAATGCCACCCGGCGGCTCGAGCGCGACCACCCGGTGGAACAGGTCGGCAAGCGGTTGCGTGCTCTGATGCCCTGGATCAACGCCAAGTCGATGTGAACGACTTGAGCCGGTCGCACCACGCGAGGCGATTTCATGAGCAGCTACAGGGAATGCCCCTCCTGCCGAGCCTTGCTCACTGGCGGCCAGCTCTCCTCGTGCAACGGAGTTTGCCCTTACTGCGGCGGCAAGCTGCCGTTCAATGATGATCAAGCGTTCGGGTCGGATATGGATCTCGACAATCCTTATGCGCCTCCGAAAACCGCACTCCAGGAGAGCCGCGGCCGACTCTCGGTCCCGGCAAGTTTCGGCGGCAAGATGGTCATGGCGTTCCGGCTGCTCTTCGGCCAGCTCCCGCTAATTGCTGCCCTGGTGCTGACGATCTGGATTCCCGGCCACTTGCTGATCGACCTGGCCCTGGCCGATAATCCGAACCGAGCCGACAGCCTGACGATCCTGCAACTGAGCCAGCTCGTGGAGTTTGTCTTCGGACCAATCTATGCCGCGGGAATCATCACGGCCCTGGCGGCCCGGATGGCGGGCCGGAAGACATCGTACCTCGAGGCCATGCGTTCCGGTCTGCACCACTGGGGCCGGTTGTTCGCGGCCCGGGTCATCGCCAGCCTGTCCGTTCTGATCGGCTTCCTGGCGTTCATCATCCCAGGACTCGTGCTGGCAACTCGCTTCATGCTGATTGACGAGGTCGTCGTCCTCGAGGGTGCCGGTGCGTGGGACTCGCGCAGGCGCAGCTCGCAGCTCACCTGGGGCAGGGGGCTGCAAATCTTCCGAGCCTGGGTGATCTCGATCGCGATCATCATGACCGTCTCGTTCTCCCTGGTGAAATTGCTGGAACACGCCGGTCTGATCAATCATTTTCTGGTCGCCGACGCCTGCGATTGCCTGATCAGCGTTTTCGCGGTCTTCTTCAATTGCCTGCTCTTTCTCTACTACTGGGAGGCCAGGCAGCAGGAGATCAGTCGGGAACAGGAATCGCGTGATCAGGATCAACTCGAGTTGTAGCTCGTTTGTCGCTTTCCCGAGTCATCAACACCGGTTTCTGATTCCATTCATGGCCGACCTGACCCACAAGCTTCCCGAAAACGTTGCCGGACGGTTTTATGTGGATGCCACCTGCATCGACTGCGACCTGTGCCGGGAAACCGCCCCTCAAAACTTCCGGCGAAATGACACCGAGGGGCACAGCTACGTCTATCATCAACCCCGCGACCCCGCCGAGCGGGCCGCCTGTCTTGCGGCCATGGAGGAGTGCCCCGTCGAGGCCATCGGCGATGACGCAGTGGATCTGCGTCCAATAGACAAGCCTTGAAACGCGGCCAGCCCGAAGTCCACGTTTTCAGTCGTCTCTCGAACGGATCAACTGGTCGAAACCGAGGAGCAGCTCCTCGCGTCGAGAGTATGGCCCAGGCCGGTAGGCGCGAGATTTCAGTCCAAGCTGCATCTGCTCACAGACGTGCCAGTCCTGGCGATTCGTCAGGTCCCAGAACGCCACCGCCTCGTCCAGGCGAAACTCCGGGCTTGCCATGGCGTCGGGGTGGAAGTGCCATTCACAGACGATCTCGGTCCGATCCACCGCTCGAGGCCAGAGCGTATGAGTCATCATGAAGTCGGGATGCAAGCTGAGCAGAAGATTGGGCAGGACCGCGTAATAGTAGACCCGACGGCGGTCATCAGCGGTCACGCCGGGCAGGCAGGGTCCCGTGAGGCGACCGTCCATGCTCAGGGTCTCGATACCCTCCCGCAGATCCATCCGGCCGCCGAGGTACGAAGAGTTCGCCGGCTCGTTCAGACCGCTCAGGAAGTGCGACAGACGCTGAAGCGCGGGGTGAACTCCGGGACAGTGCAAGCACTCGGAGTAGTTCTGGATGATCAGCTTCCAGTTGCTGGCGACGTCATAGACAACCCGCTTGCCCAGGCGGAGCTGTTCCATGTCCCAGGCGCGGAACCTGGCGGGCAGGGTGTCAAGTTGCTCGTCCAGCGGTCGAGAGGCTTCACCGAGGTTCAGGAAGATATGGCCGTCCCATTGTCCGACGGCGACCGAGGCCAGCGGGTAGTCCTGCTTGCGAAAACCGGGCAGGTCGTCCATCTGGGGTGCAGCCACAAGCCGGCCGGAAAGATCAAAGGCCCAGGCATGGTAGGGGCAGCGGATCATGCCGTCGAAGGTCCCGTTCCCGCCTTCGCAGAGCCGCGTGCCGCGATGGCGGCAGACGTTGTAAAACGCCCGGATCGCGCCGCCCTCGCCGCGGGTGACGATGACACTCTCTCCGGCGACGTCGCGAAGCACGTAGTCTCCCGGCGCGGGGATCTCGTCGGCACGGCCGGCATGCAGCCACATCCCGAAGTAGAATCGATCCAGCTCCTCCTGATGGTTCAAGGGATCGATGTAATACCTTGCAGGCAGACTCATGGCCACCGGGGTCGGGCTTGCGGACAATGGGTCGTGAGCTGCCATGGGTCGTGTCTCTTTGGGACAATTGATCGTCACTTGCGGATCAGCCAGACCTCGGCCACCTCGCAGCCACGGCCGTTGGCCCCCTTGCCAGGCTCCCGACGCCAGCTCAAGGTAAGTGCGCCGTCGGCGGTGGCTTCCGCGGGTACGTCAAATTCGACCGGAACCGGCGGATCAGGCTTCTTGAACCAATCGTGAACGGGGTAATCCTCAGCGTCGAGGCGGATCAGGTTGCCGAAGTTGTCGCCGGCATAGACCACGCGGACCTTGTACCGGGCCTGACGATCGAGGCCCTTGTAGTGCATCCGCAGTGGCGCATCGTGGAGGGTCTGGGCGTTCTGGCACCACGCCAGGGGCCAACCGGCACGGGACCCGAAGCCGACCAGCGACGAGTGGCGGAAATCGGGGTCAGCCGCGTAATCGGTTGAGTGAACCAGGTGCGGCTGGAGCCGGAGGTTCCCCAGATCGTCGTAGAATCCTCCTGGCCCGGGATCGGTGCGATGCAGGAGAGCCTCGATTCCGTGGATGCGGTCGGCCTCGGACTCGAGGCCCTTCAGCCTCGCGAACTGGTCGCGCAGCCATAGGCGGTCGCTCAACGGCACGTCAATCGTGTCGAGGTTGGCGCCCCGGTCGACGGCGATCGCGTCGTACAAGGGAACACTCAATTGCATGCGAATGCTTACGAACAGATCGTCGGCCAGCTCGCGCAAGCCGGATTCTTGCCGAGGAAGGACTCTCGTCCGGCAAGAGCAGATTCATCTCGGCCTTGCGGATGGCTTCGAGAGAGCCGGTCTTGCGGCAGTCGCTCAGCGCTCTCTTGCGCGGGCTTCCTGACGCGTTTCGAGGACCAGTCGTGAGCGGACGTAAGAATCATAATAGGCGCGGTAGAGAGCTTGCTGGAATCGCCAGTTCTCGATGATTTGCCGTCTGGCCGATCGTTCAAGCTGCCGAAACTGAGCCAGTGTTTTGTCGACATCGCGATTCTCGAGTAGCGGACCGTGCCAGTTCCGTTCGAGAGCGAGCAGCCCCTCCGAAAAGCTCGTGACGAAGTCCTCGCCGATGAAGGCGCGGGCGTACTGGCGGAGCAGTTCCTCGACATCGGCCTCGGGGTCCCAGCCCAGTCCGCTCCAGACGAACTTGTTGACGTCGTCATTGCAGCCTTCGGAATAGCTGATGAAGCCAATCGAGCCGGGCTGGTAGTAGCGAAAGATGGCGGCCTCGCCTCGGGGCCGGGGGTTAATGGTTTCGCGACCTTCCGTCAGCGAGAAAGCCACATCCCAGTCGGGCACGGGGAACTGGCATTGCTGGCTGTGAGTGATATCGGGATAGGTTCGGATGGGGTAGCGGGAAGGCACGGCCTTGCGCAGGTCGGCCATGCTGATCCTCACCTGAGGGCCGTGGACGACACCGGTCAACCAGGGAGGTTCTTGCTTGAGTATCCGCAAGAACTCGTCGAGCCACTCCTGGTTGAATCCCTGAGGCGAGACCCACACTCCGGCGCGGGGATGGGAGCGATGCAAGATCTCGGCGACCTTGCCGAGGAACGGGATGAGTACGTGTGGAGGGGTGTGACCGGGGTCGCCACCGGGAACAAACACCGCGTCCAGCCGGGGCAGCTTGCGGAAGACGGCGTCCCATTCTGTGAGGGCCGAGGCGACCGTCGCCGGGTCCGCATAGTCCCTGTCCATCGCCGGGTACCAGATCGAGACATCCAGTCCGTAGTCGTCCAGCAGCCGCGACATGCCGATCATCATCTCGAGGGGCGGGCGGGGAAAGTGCGGGCTCTCGGCGTCGTCGTCAGACCGGGGGGGAATCAGCTCCACCGTATTCGTGCCGAAGATGGCCAGGTCGCGAATGTACCGCTCCCAGCGGGGAAGGTCCCAGGCATCGTACGAGTTGGTTTTGGGGCGGTAGCCGAGCTGATGGCCGCGGATCGCATACCTGGGAGCGGACTCGACGTGAAAATCGGCGAGGATCTGGACGCGGCCGCCGGTCATTCTCAGCTCGCGAAGCAGCCGGCCGATGCCGAAGAGAACGCCCCGGGCGTCATTGCCCGCCACGAGCACGGCCGGTCCCTTGCTCTCTGTGCGGATACTGTAGCCCTCGGCGGGCCTTGACCTGCTGCGGTCCGCAAAGAAGCCGGCGAACGGACCGGACATCGGCTTGACCGAGGAGAACGACCCGACCGCGACCACGGGGACCTGTTCGCTCGGCCAGCCGGCGAGCACTTTCCAGCGAACTCCAGCGCGTCGGGTCACATCCTCGACGAGGAGCTCAACGGCTTTGCGTTCGGGCCCTGTCAGCTCCGGCGGAGCCACGACGACGGCTCGGGAAAGGTCGAGAAGTGCAACCTCTGCACGGGTGGACGATGGCCCGGCCAGGCCAGCGAGGATAGGGAGTAATGCAATCAGGAAGGCCAGATGTCGTTGCTTCCGTGTCGATGTAGGGCTGCTGGGTGCCTTGGGACCTTCTTCCTGAGCCATCGCGTTCTCTCCTCCGAGCCAGGTCTGCCGCCGATCCGCTGAAGTCGGCTTCCATGTTATTGTCCGGACCGCTCTCAGCCAAGCACGTGGGTTGGCATTCCGGGCCGGGAAGCCGCCTGTCACTTGCTTGCCGCACTGGCCGCCATTAGAACCGAAGTGAGAGCATCTTTCTTTTCGAAGTCCCCGATTTTTCTGGAATCCGCCACCCGAGGACGATCCCCATGAGCAATGCACTGAATCGGCGAAGCTTCATCGAAAACACAGGGCAGTTGGCCGCGTCAACGGCCGGGGTTGCCACATGGTCGGCGCTTCATCCCGCAGTCCGCGCCGCGCGTGGTGAAACGGTCGCTCCGAGCGAGACGATCCGGGTCGCGCTCATCGGCTGCGGAGGCCAGGGAAGCTACGACCTCGAGGTCTTCATGAAAGCTCCCGAGGTGTCAGTGGTCGCCCTTTGCGACGTCGATCAGCGGCACTTGAATCGGACCGCGGAGAAGGTCGAGAAAAAATCTGGCAAGAAACCCGCGACGATGGTCGACTTCCACCCGATTCTCGAGCGGAACGACGTCGACGCGGTGATCATCGGCACACCCGACCACTGGCACGCCATCCCTTTCGTCTACGCGTGCATGGCCGGCAAGGATGTCTACTGCGAGAAGCCGATCTGTCACAACATCAAGGAAGGCCGCGCCATGGTCAATGCGGCGAGGCGGTACAAGAGGGTCAGCCAGATCGGCACGCAACAGCGGTCAGGCGAGCATTTCCAGAAGGCCGTCAAGCTGGTGCAGGAAGGCAAGCTCGGCCGGATCAGCATGACGCGAACCTGGAATTTCAGCAACGAAGCACCACGTGGTTGTGGCAGACCCATGGATCAGAAGGAAGCGCCCGAGGGTGTCGATTACGATCGCTGGCTTGGCCCTGCTCCCCATCGCTCGTTCAACAGGGCACGCTTTCACGGGACGTTTCGCTGGTTCTATGACTATGCCGCGGGCATGATCGGCGACTGGAATGTGCATCTTCAAGACATCATCCACTGGGCAATGGGCGTCACGGCACCCAGGTCCGTTCACGCGGCCGGGGGCAAGTTCACGCTCGATGACATTCGAGACACACCCGATACTCTGCTGGTTACTTATGAATTTGACAGCCCGCATGGACCGTTCATTCAGGTCTATGAGATGCGGAAAGGCAACAACCACGGCATCGGCGGCGATCCCGGCCACGGCATGCAATTTCACGGCACCGATGCCACCCTTTACCTGGACCGAGGGGGCTTTCAGGTGATCCCCGAGCATCAGCGCACCGCGGCCATCAAGAGCGGCAGCTCGGATCAGAACTGGCCTCACGTCCAGGATTTTCTGAAGTGCGTCAAATCGCGGGCCCGGTGCATCAGCGATGTTGAAACGGGCCACACGTCAACGGCGGTCTGCCATCTCGGCAATATCTCCTACAAGCTGGGCCGGAAGATCTTCTGGGACGCGGCTTCCGAGACCATCATCGACAAGCAGGGCCACCCCGACCCCGAGGCCAATGCGCTGCTCGGCAGGGAATATCGCAAGGGCTATGAGCTGCCGATGATCGAACCGGCCTGATGCGAACACCATTATAGTAAATGAAACGAGGAGCCATGACACGCTTCACAGCAATGAGACCGGTCTTGACGACGGTCGTTCTGGCACTCGCCACCGTGCCTTTTGTTCCTGCTTTGTCGAGAGAAGGAGCTGGTCAACAGGAGAAGCAGGACCGCAGTGAATTCATGCGGCGAAAGCTCGAGTTCTCCAAGAATGTCCTCGAGGGACTGGCCCTCGAGCAGTATCCCTTGATTGAAAAGAACGCCAAGGCGCTGAAGTTATTGAGCCAGGCGGCCGAATGGGAAGTGCCCATGATTCCCAACGCCACCGATTACGTGGCCTTGACGACGGAGTTTCAACGCCATGCCGATGATCTCGCCTTGGCTGCCAGGCAGAAAAACATCGACGGAGCCACACTGGCTTTTGTCAAGCTGACCATGAATTGCGTTCAGTGCCACAAATATGTTCGATTTGCAAGCCGTTGAGCACGCGGGGTTGCAATTGTCCTGCTTATCACGGATTTCGGGGAGGGCTTCAAGCGTCCAGGTAATCGACGCTGCGGTCGGCTATACTCAGGCTCTCGCCCTGGATGGACCGCCCAGTCATACTCGTCCTCCTAAACCATTCGGCGACACCGATCCCTGTTGCTCACCCATCGAACGCTGTGTCGTGCCCAAGCGGGGGAGGATCGATCTCGTGCAGCCTCCGGGACGGCCAAGGCGCTTCAACCTCGTCGACGCGGCCATCCTGGTGATGGCGACTGCGCTCGGGTTCTGGGTTATCCGCGACTCACTGGCCGGCCTGTTGACGCCCCCCATGGTCATGGAAGGGGGTCGCTGGGTGAAGCGATGGTGGGATCCGGTGGTCCAGCTGAACCGGGCGGTGACCCTCGAAGTGGTGCTCTTGTCGTGGTCGGTAGCCTGGACGCTGTTGCATCTCCGCCATCCGCGGCCACGCCTCCGCCGGCTGACCCGCCAGCAAGGGTTCGTGGCCTGCGCCTCCTCGGCTTTCGTGGCCCTCGTCTGCGGGCCGATGACGGCGGCGATCCTGGCTTCGAGCCATCGGTCGGCCAACATCCCCGGGGAGTACTGGCTCCTCTTCGAAACGTGGAGCGCGCTGGTCTCGGCGCAGGTCGGCGTCGCGGTCGCCGCCGGCTGGGCGCTCCTGGCGCTCGGGCGGCAATGCCGGCCTCGTTCGGGCTGGCTCGACCGCGTCGGCCAGGTTTTCGGGGCCATCTGGGTGGTCATGGTCCCCCTGAACCTGATCCTCCCGCTTTGGTTCCTCTTCTGATGGGGCTCGTCCATTGTCGATGCCCCGGACCCGGCGTCGCCCTCTGATCCCAGTCCGATCGTCGGTGGTATGATCAGCCGGGTGAAGCCTGCGCCGCGATGCGACGATCCGGTGATCTCGGTGGACCGTTTCCGTGAGTATTCCCGACGCTCAACCCATCTTTACGCTGCCAGGTGGACCGCCGTTCTGAGATACTTTCTGAGGGCCACGGATCTCGTCCTCGTCAATCCACAACAGGGAGGACAACATGCTGGCGGCCGGCCGCTCAACGGAGTCCGCTCGGGTGCCCAAGACCATCTGCATCCCCTGCTCCCAGGAGCAATATGAGCGGATCGTGGACGACCCGGCTCGGTTCCGAGAGTTCCTGGACCGCCACATCGAGGCCACCCCCGAACTCTTCCCGCCGGAGATCCGCCGGGGCTACCGCATGAAGGACCTTTACACCTCCCGCAAGATCGGCTGGAAGCTCCGCCGGATCGACCTCCGCAATGACGGGAGCTACCTGGTCCGCCCCTCCTTCCTGATGCCCTACCTGAGCGGCCGCACCGAGGACGTGCAGGCCCCCCTTTTCTCCGCAAGTTCGCCGTCCCGTTCTGGGCCCTGACCGAGGTCTTCGGCCGCTCGCCCATGTATTGGCACCGCCTGGAGTGCTCGCTGGGGCGGTTCAGCTTGGTGGGCACGACCGTCCAGGCGCCCGAGCGGTTGCCCCGCCACCTGGTCGCCGACGAGAAGCACACCACCCTGGGCGGGCGGAAGGTCTACCTGGCGGCCACCGCCGCCGGCGGATGCTGCCTGGGGATGGCTCTGGCCGAGTCGGCCGGTAACGACGACCTGGAGGCCGCCTACGGCGTGTTCCGGGACGAGGCCCGCCGCCTGGACCCGGAGTACCAGCCGGAGACGGTCAACACCGACGGTTGGCCGGCGACCCAGGCGGCCTGGCGGGCGCTGTTCAAGGGGGTGACGCTGATCCTCTGCTTCCTCCACGCGTTCCTGAAGATCCGGGATCGGGCCAAGCACCTGAAGGGGACGTTCGAGGCCCTGAGGGAGCAGGTCTGGGGGGCGTATCATGCGCCGGATGCCCGCTCGTTCTCACAACGGCTGCGCCGCCTCCGGGAGTGGGCCGAGGCCCACGTGGATAAGCAGATCGTCCGGGAGAAGGTGCTGGCGTTGTGCGACAAGCGAAGGGCGTTCCTCAAGGCGTATGCCCACCCCGGCTGCCGACGGACGAGCAACCTGGTGGACCGCCTGTTGCGACGCCTCGATCACCACCTGTATTGCGGGCAACACCTCCACGGCTCGAGGAAGGCAGCCGAGCAGGGCCTGCGGGGCTGGGCGTTGATCCACAACTTCGCCCCCTCGTGCCCGTGGACGGTCCGGGAGTCTCGAGACCTGCGGAGTCCGGCCGAGCGGCTCAACGGGAAGCGGTATCACGCCGAGTGGCTTCAGAACCTGCTTGTCTCAGCCTCACTCGGCGGCTACCGCAGGGCTCCCCGAAAAGGGGGATAAGCAGCAATTGTCCACGAGTTTACACAATGGCCTGGACGATGTCCGGGAGTCATCCGCGTTCTGATTTCACCTTGGCGGCTGCGGGCAGGATCGTCTCGAAACGCTCCCAGGGGACGGCGACGGTGGGCAGGTCGATCGCCCGCGTGTCGAGGCCCAGGTCGAGGGCGTACATGGTTTCTTCGTACTTCGATCGTCGGCCTTCCAGCCTTCGTTTTTGAACCAGGGCGTCCTGACGATGGAACTCCGCGGCCATCCGGTAAAGAGTGACGATTCGTTCGCCGTGTGACCGATGCTCGACCTGCATAACCCGGCATCGATCCCAATCCCGGAACCTGTCCAGGTCGCCGCGCCGGACCAGAAGAACCGTGGACGAGTGATGTCCTCCCAGGTAAAGCGCTCCACCCTCGTAGACGGGGGCCATGATCCAGAGGTCGTGTGGAAAGTCACGGTCGCCGACCTGTCCGCAAACCCAGATCGCCAGTTCCTGGAGCAGGTACGAGCCGAGCTTGTCCTCCATCGACACCAAGGGCTGGTCTGGCCTGGTCTGCGCAATGCGCTCGAGAAACGCGTCGTGTGCCGCCTGGTTGGGAAACACGGCGTCGATCGGGTCGCGTCCGCATGAGCGAATCCTCATGATCTCACGCCCGTCCGCTTGTCTCTCGAGCAAGATTTTTTCGATGGCCAGAACTTCCCTGGCCTCACCCCGCTCGGCCTGCCGGCGCAGCCTCCGCCACCGCAACAGGCCAAGGAACCAGCCGAAGAGCATGCCGAGCGCAAACAGCGATCCGGTCACCAGGAGCCTGAGCAACTCCGGCCCGAGACGCGAGTTCATGAGTACGTCCACGATTCTCTCCCCTCCCTCATCGCCGGGCTTCGGGTCTGCGAAGAATTCGCCCCGTGGCGCGTAACATTGAACGGGTTACGTGTTACCGGATCAAGGGGGTGGTCGCTGTGAATTCGGCAGCTTGGCCGGGGCCGCTACCTGTCTTTCACAAGCACGCCGTTGCTCACGGCGGCCGCGCCGGATAACTTCGAGGCATCGTTGCGAGGTAACCGGAACCAGCTCCCTGGTTCGACTCCCTCTTGCAAAGGCATTTCCCATGCGAGTACCACTGCTGAAATCGGCACGATGGGCCCTGCTGCCCGTCGTCGCGGGATGGCTTCCACTGACGGGCCTGATGAACCTGGAGGTGCGTGCTCAGGAGACGAGGAGCGAGACGACGACCCTCGGCACGATCGAGCGACTCGACCCGCGGCTCGACCAGGTCGTGCCCAAGGATGCACAGGTCGAGCGGATCGCGGCCGGATTCGACTGGTCGGAAGGGCCGGTCTGGGACCGTCGCGGCGGGTTCCTGCTGTTTTCGGATGTGCCGCAGAACACCGTTTTCAAGTGGCAGCAAGGCAAGGGAGTCAACGTCTTTCTCAAACCCAGCGGTTACACCGGAAACACGCCGCGAGGCGGCGAACCCGGTTCCAACGGTTTGCTGATGGACTCCCAAGGGCGGCTGATCCTCTGCCAGCACGGTGACCGCCGGGTTGCCCGGCTTGAACCCGGCGGTGCGTTCACCACGCTGGCCGACCGCTACGAGGGCAAACGGTTCAACAGCCCAAACGACGGCGTTTTCAAGTCCAACGGTGATCTCTACTTCACCGACCCACCCTATGGGCTGGTTGGCCTGAACACCGATCCTGCCAAGGAGCTTGATTTCAACGGCGTCTACCGGCTTTCGGCCGGCGATGGCAAGGTCACCCTGCTGACGAAGGAAATGACCTTCCCCAACGGCATCGCGTTTTCGCCTGACGAGAAAACGCTCTATGTGGCCAACTCCGATCCCAAGAAGGCCATCTGGATGGCCTTCCCGGTGAACGACGACGGCACCCTCGGCAGCGGGCGTGTCTTCGGCGAGGTGACGACCTCGGTCGGATCGAAACCGGGGTTGCCGGACGGTATGAAAGTGGACCAAGCTGGCAATCTGTTCGCGACCGGCCCGGGCGGTGTGCTCATCTTTGCTCCTGACGGCACTCATCTGGGTACCTTTGCGACCGGCCAGGCCACGGCCAACTGCGGCTGGGGCGAGGACGGTACGGTGCTTTACATCACGGCCGATATGTATCTTGGCCGGATCAAGCTCACTACCAAGGGGCGTGGTTTCTGAGATTCTACGGCTGCTGGCCAATGGCCCGCTTGAGACGAAACTGAGAGCGGTTGTAGTCGAGTACCGCTTCAAGGGAGTCCTGTCGAGCTTATTTATGCATGCGAATAAATGATTAAACCTGTCGCGCCCGATTCACGACATCCCAGATCGAACCGGATGCTGAGCGTAGTTCGAGTGACTCGGCCACGGCGGCAAACGTGCCTCCGGCCAGGGCGTCGGCGAGCAGGGCCGAGCCCTGGGCGGCGTGCTTGACCCAGGCGCCCGGGAGCGTGGGCAAGCGTGCGACCTGACCAAACGGAGCGACCGCCTGAGCCGTGAGTTCAGACACATCGGCACGGTTCAACCCCGCGCCTGAGAGGTAGATCCGTTCGAAGGGGGTGACCGCTCTCAGTCCGCCAATGTGCCGGGTGAGTGATTCGCGAAACGCGTCCGGACCGAGCACGCCCAGGTCTTCCAGGCCGCCGCGAAAGAGGTCTTGCTTGGAGAGCGGACACCGCCAGTAGGCGACCTCGCCGTCCCAGGCACCTCCCGAACGGAGCCCGATCGGGCCGTTCGTTCCGGCCGACGCGGCCACCAGCCGGCCGCCCTGCACCACCAGGAGAGCCGTGAAGGCGGAACCCACTTCGACCACGGCGAACGTCGAACGGTCATGACCGTCATGTTCTCGTGCATCGAACCAGAGTGCCAGGGCCGCGACCGCGACCTTGTCGGCCGTGCCCAGGTCGATCGCGTTGACCTTGCGATGGGGCGGGATCGTCGGCAGGTGGAGCCCCCCGGGAAGGAAGACAAGGGGCAGGCCCGTTTGAACCAGTGCGCGTACCCATGAGCGGAAGCCGATGACTCCCGCCGCCTCGCCACGCTGGTCGGGGCGAACCAGCGACATCTCGTCGAGCTGGTCTGGCGTCAGATCGCTGCCGGACACCAGCGGCAAGCCGTAGCCCGAGGGGCCGGCAATCAGGTGGATCGGCGCCCAGCCGTCGAGCAGCGTGGCAATTGCCCCGGAAGAGTCGTGCGGCTCGTCGGTCCGGAACCGGTACTGGTCGATGACCCGGCCGTCCTCCAGCAACAGGAGGTCGAGGCTCGAGGTTCCAGGATCGGTGCCCACAACGCGAACCACAAGGGGATACTCGTCTGACGAATTATTATATGAAATTACGAGTAGAATTCGAATATTTAGATTAAGCGGTCAGCGTCAATCCAGGGACTGGGCCAGTGCCAGCACTTCCTCGGCGTCGAGCACGAGGTTGCTGGCGGTGAAGAGTTGCTGGATGGCGTGCTTGTGGATCTTCATCTTGATGCTGCCCACGCCCAGGGCTCCCCAGGCCTGGATGCCCGAACGGGTCTTGTTCTTGTCGTTCGCCTCGACGCCTTCGATGCCCAGGGGCGGCACCGCATTGAGGTCGATCAAGGCCTCGAAGTGGGTGAACTTCTGCCAGAGAGACGCCGGCAGGATCTGCACACCGGGTGGCCCCGCGTTGATGACGACGGACGCGGCCTGCAACTCGTCGGCCAGGCTATTCGCATTGGTCAGGTCGAACGCAAGAACTTCCGCGGTTGTGGCCTTGTGCAATCGGCCAGCCAGGGCACTGGCGCGATCGGGATGTCGTGATCCGATCATGATCTTGGCGCCCAGGCGTCCGAGCAATCGAGCGATCCTCTGGCCGACGGGACCCGTGGCCGCCAGAACGACGACACGCGTGCCTTGCAGTTTTCCGCCACAGGCTTGAAGGGCCGTCAGCACGGCAGCCGCGGCCGTGGTGTTCGATCCATTGCCGTCGAACAGGACCGAGACCCGAAAAGGGCCGAAGAAGGTCTTCTTGATCACCTCGAGAATCGCTTCACCGGCGGGCACGTTCGATCCGCCGACGAAGATGGCCGTGCTGCTCAGGTCGGCGGGACCGCGGGTGAAGATCGTTCCGTAAACCAGGTCTCGGACGTTTTCGGGCGTGACGCCGCCGTGGCGAAACAGGTGCTCTACACCCGCGTCCACGGCGACGACGGCGTCAAAGACGCTGGGCTGAGCATCGGTGTCAAGCTGAAGCAGGATGGTCGGTTTGGTGGGTGGCATGATGTGGGAAGCTCCCTCGGCATCGACCGGAACGACTGCGGGGCGGGCTGGTTTCGGTCGGAACCAAGGTGCCGGGCTCGCTTGATCCCGGCGCCCTGGACCGACTCATTCTGGACGGACAGCGCTCACTTGGCGAAGGGGTGCTCGACCTTATCCTTCTGTGCGGTGATCTCGCTGATGGCGGGCGAGTTTTTCATGGCCCGCTGGATGGACAGCTTGGTGGCCTCGTGGTTGAATTTCAATATCTTGGCGTTATCCGAGGCTTCGGGATGGATGAAGACGCCGCAAACGATGACCAGATCCTCGGCCGCGGCCGAGGGAATTGTCCCGTCGGCAACGCAATCGGCAACGGCCTTGGCCACGCCGTACTGCGCGGGACCGAACATTTGCACGGCCTGCTTCATCCCCTTGATCGTCACCTTGGTGATCATCACCGTGGCCGGCTTGGCGATCAGGTTCGGGGTCAGAACCGCAAGCAGATTCGTGTGCCCGGCTGACTGATTGGCCAGCGCATTGGCAAACGCCAGTCCCACGGGCCCATCCTTCTTGCCGATCAACAGGTCGATGTGGGCGATCTCGTTCCCCTCGCCAACCAGCGCCTCGCCAATATTCATGACAATGTCGGTAGCCATCTCGCGGTTCTCCTTGGTGTGATTGGTGTTTGGTCCATCGCCCGGGTGCACGAATCCTGGCGGAGCCGGGCGGGTTGCTGGGTCACGAAGCGCGTCTTGTCCGCGTTGACACCGGCAATTGATCTCGCATGATAGACGCCAATTCGCCTCCGGGCAACCCCCGGCCCGTTCTTGCCGCAGCGCGGATTTCCAGTCCGGGCGCGATTTGAAGCAACCTTACACAGCCTCTTCAACTTCACCGATCGCACATGAGATCATCAGGAATCGCGACAATCTCGATGTCCAGGGTCTGTCCGGATTCTCGACACTGGCCATGATACCCGAATCCTGCCAGTCCGCGCCTAGTCAACGGCGGCATCGGGCATCCGTCCGTCACCGCCAGTCTCCAGGACCGCATTACGCTGGCCCGCTCCGAGATCCGTCACACCCTCCGGGTTCCGCATCAAGTTCTCCTGTGGTATCAAGGTCCACTGGGGTTTCCGGAGGTGACAGCCCGGCGCTGGCTGCTTCCGGGCCGACATCGCGTCTCCAGCAACTTGGCTTCACTCTCGGCGAACTGGCGGGAAGCGTCGTGGATTGGGTTTGTTCCCTCGGAGCGTATCTCTGATTTATTGCTATAACTTCTTGATCAGATATATCTTGCATAAAATTTGCATTGGCTTTGTTCCCGCCACTTCCGGGCTCGGCCACGACCTCCTCGAACACCTCTGCGTCGCCGTCCTGCTGTTCCACCAGAGCTGGCTCGGGCAAGGCTTCCTGGGTTGAAGCGGAAGCCTCGTCGACCTTCACTTCCGGAACGGAGCACTCAACGACTCCCTGTGCTGCTTCATCTGCCATCTGGCATTCCTCATTGCCATCTGCCCTATGTCATTTGCCATCTGGCATCTCCTTCCATCTCGCCATCTTCCCTTTTGCCTTTTTCCTTTTGCCTTCCTTGCCCTCCCTTCCCTCTTCCATCTTCCGCAGCACTTCAAGCGCCCGATGGAACTCCCGCGTCTTGGCCGAAAGGTAGCGCCGGTGACGCTCGAACTCCGGGCTCAGGTCGAGCGCCGCGCGATCCATCCAGTCGTCCACCTCCTCCGCTTCCATCTCCTGGTTTCGCTGTAGCAAGACCTCGAGCCGCTGGCTGTGGTGATCGACGATCGTGTGGAGGACCTTCCACGCCTCGTCCTTGCTGGCGGGGCGGGGCGCGATCTCACGCCACCGCAGTGAGTTGAGGCACGCGGTCGCCGCCTGCGATGGCTGCCGCTGGAACGCCTCCCAGTAGGCCCGGGCGAATTTGGGAACGATCACGTCCCAGGCGAGCAAGATGGAATTGAGCGCCGGGTCGAAGACCGATTCGTCGACGAGCTTGCCCTGGAGGCGGATGAACCGGATCAGGAGCGGTACTTCCCAGTGAGACTTGGTGTCGAGCAGATGGCGGAACTCGGCCCACCGCGTCCGCAGCCAGCGGCAGCCCTCGGCGGTGGCCTCGAGTTTGGCGACGAGCAATCTGGGATCATCGCTCCAGAGCGGCTGGTTGAGAACCTTGATCTCATCAGGCGCTGCGATGTAGAGCAGTCTGCGGCCCAGCTCCTGGACCTCCTCGAGCCGCCGCGGGTGGACTTCCTGGAGCCGTTCGCAGGCAGCGGTCTGGATCCGGCCGGCCATGTGGGCGACCTCCATTCGCTCGGCGCGTTCGATCGTCAGCGAGAGCCGGGCGGCCTGGCAGACCAGGTCCAGCTCGGCGTCGGTGGTTGGCTGCCAGTCGTCGATGTAGCGAGCGATCCGGTCGCGGATCTCGTTGGGATCTTCGTGGGTCAATCCGAGCATGAGCTTTGTGGCGTAGTTGCCGTGTTTGAGGGCATTTTCGCGCACCCGCATCTTGCCCTTCATGGTTTTCGGGCCGGTGGAGCGTTCGGCGTTTTGTCTGTTGGCTTCGATCTGTGCGGCGGTGGCCATGGTGTGGGTTCTCGTAGATCAGGCTTTCCGGCCTGATCTGAACAGAATATCAGATTATAAGTAACTGGATAATCGAATTCGAATCAGTTCAGGCTGGAAAGCCTGACCTACGAGCTTGCGTCTCGGGTGATGATTCGAAGGTCTATCCTCTCTCTCGTATAATCCTGTTGGCCCCGGCTCGAGTTGCAGAAATCTTTCCGGGTTCGACGAGACGGGCTCCCGATCGGCATGCTGTGACGCCGCACGCGTCCATCGCTCTCTCGCCAGGGGCCGTGACGGAGACCTGCGGTCTGCCCACTGGCAACGTCCTGATCACGTTGAGGAAGACCCGCGCGTCCGGCACTCAGAGAAAACGTGGGCGGTCCGAAATGGCATGATGTGGTACGCGGCGAGCAGCCGAGGAGATGCCGATGCCGAGCTTACGAAGTCGCGTAATCCGATTCATCCTCGACGTGCGCAGAGCCCGCTTTGATTGGAATGCCCCGCCTGAACGCTTTCGCGCCCTGATGAAGCAACAAGAACGATTCTTCAAGCCACCAGGCGACGTCGCAATCCGGGCGGTCGCGGACGGAGACGGAGACTTCCGCGGCGAATGGTTGATTCCGCCGGGCACTTCCGGTCGCGGCGTGATCCTCTACCTGCACGGCGGCGCGTGGGTGCTGGGATGGAGTAATATCCATCGCCGGATGGTGGCTCACCTCACCAGGGCCGCCGCGTGCCGCACCCTGGCCGTCGATTATCGCCTGGCGCCGGAGCATCCGTATCCCGCTGCGCTGGAAGATTGCCTGGCCGCCTACCGCTGGCTGCTCCGGAACGGAACGCGACCCAGCGAGATCGTGATCGCGGGCGATTCCGCCGGTGGAAATCTGACGCTCGGGACCCTGATGTCGTTGCGCGACGCGGGCGATCCACTTCCTGCTGCCGCGGTCTGCATCTCACCGGCGACCGACCTGGAAGGCACGGGCGAGTCGTTCTGGACGATCAAAGATCCCGTGATGACGCCGGAATTCGTGCTGGCGATGCGCCGGCTCTATGCCGGGAACCTCGATCTCCGTTCGCCCTTGATCTCGCCGCACTACGGCGACCTGCACGGACTGCCGCCTTTGCTGATCCACGCCGGGGGCGACGAGATGCTCCTGAGCGACGCCGAGCGGCTCGACGAGAAAGCACGGGCCGCTGGTGTCGATGTGAGTCTCGTCGTCTGGCCGCGCATGTGGCACGTTTGGCATCTGCTGACGCCCATGCTGCCCGAAGCACGCGAAGCCATTGACGCCATCGCCGCCTTCATCCGCGAACGGCTCGCCACAGCGGCTTCCGACCTGGCTCAAAGCTCAAGGTAAAGGATGCAATGCACTCCTGTCATCGACAGAAGTTTCTGGATGGTAGATAATGTGAGATACCCAGCTTACGATTAAGTTTTTTACGGTTGATGCATCGATTTGAAACGTCTGGGGATCGTCACAAATTGAGGTCAACGTGAACTTGTGTCGGGTGACACCTGATGGGCCGTTCATACCAGCCCGAAGCGTGAGCGAGGGTCGACCCAAATCCATGCGGGGAATGGGAAATCTCTCGCGCACGCTGCGGGCTAATATGTGGCGCCGGGCTGCCACTTCGTCAACGTAAGAAACGAGGGCTTTGGGACGATGCCAATGTCTAGCAATGCTTTCAAAAGGGAGTTCGAAGCGAAAGGCGACCCTCGTGGAGCCAAGAAGCAAGACCAAGGCGGCACGCATGGGTTTTGTTTCCGCAGTGTGCCAGGCATTGAGATGGGCAACCGCGGGTGAATACTCAAGCACGGCGGCCTCTGCCCGAAAGGTCGACTGCGTATAGCTTCGATTTTCCGAGGTACGATAAAAAAAACTATGAGAACCGAGAGCCTCCGCGAGGTGATCCACGCGCAGCCGTTCCGGCCATTCTCGCTGATGCTGGCTGATGGCACCCGCCTGCCCGTGCCTCACCCTGAATGGGTCTGGCTGCTACCCGCAGGCCGCACCGTCGGCTGGTCCGACCAGGACGAGCGCGTGAAATTGCTCGACATCGGCTTGCTGCTCGCTGTCGACCTTGACACGCCGGTTTCGGCGGGATCGATCGCCCCGATTCCGAACGGCGGGGAGTGATCGCGACCAGTTCGAGCAGCTCGGCCGCGAACGCGGCGGCGTCTGAAAATAGGGCGGTGCTCGCTGATGAGGCGTCCTGTTGCTCGTGCAGTGTTTCAGCCTTGCGTCCGAACGCATGAATTCAGTGTGGCCGTGACCAGGGATCTGGGCTCCCCTAAGTCAGGCTTTCCAACCTGACCTGAACAGAGTATCAGAATTGCTAACTCCATGATGAAATCCGACTGGATCAGTCTAAAACGCCTGATCCGGTTCACCCGTTGCGTTTCAGCCGGGCCGAGTCCCGAATGGAAACTTTCAACGCTCGTTGGCGAATGACAGTTTTCAGAAGCCCGCAATCTCGCTGATAACCTCCGAGGCCTTGCCGTCTGCCATGATCACCCAACGCCTGCGGTAGAGCGCGGGTGCAACTTTCCTGCTGTATTGCCAGTTCGCACAGTGAGCACCCCAAGGCGTCTTGGCAAACGGCGGCCCCATGATCCTCTCGACCTGCTCGGCGCTCATTCCTGGTGACAGCGCCTTGAAGCGGCTCTCGTCGTAACACGTCGAGTCGCGGGTCTGAATGACAACGTCGGAGGTCATACGAAACAGCCACAAAACGGCAGCGAGGGAGACCGACGTAAGCATAGGTCTACGTATTGTCCATTTGGTTAGATTCATGGCCCTCGATGGAAACCCTCTTTACTGGATTACTGCTTTCGCTTCTCTGACGGGCCAAGACCCGAGTGGGCCGATTCTTGGATCGTTCGCTCTCTCAATCTCAGCCGGAGGAGTATGACGATGCACACAAGAGTCGCAGTGGTTCCCTGGCCCAGTAAGGAACCGCCTCTATCACCCCACATGAAGTCGCCAACCCTTCCGGCCATGCCGCCGATGAAGCCGATGAATATCGTGATCGCCAGGAAGTTCAACGCGCCATCCACAAAGACAGCCAGCCAGGATCCTGACTCTCGGTCGTCTCTTCGCTTCGTTGCCATTTGCGCCTCCGAACTACATCTGATGGGCCGGTCCGCGCAAAACTCGAAAGCTTGTTCGCTTTGTTGCATCCGCCTGTCGCTTCACCGAGTGGATTATTACAGAGATTCGCCTCGAGCCATACTCGTTGGCGAGGAGAACACTCAGAACATGCATCGGTCACTTAGCAAGCAAGCGCGCCGGAGGATGTAGTTCAAGATGTCCTGCGCAAACTCGCTGCGGCCGACTCGAAGAAGGACAACGATGGGTCGGGCTTTGATCGAGGACTGCAATGGGGCGGCAACGCATGTCCTCGTCATGTTTCCTCTTGCCCGTCCCTTCATGTCTCATGTCCCTTGTGCGCCGATAGCGTGCGAGATAGCGGCATCGCGGCCAGAGTCGACGTGACACCAGGATGTCTCGCCTGTTCTCGCAGGATTGTTTAAGATTCACCGAGTAGCCCGTTGTTCTGAACACCGCCAGGTGTTTCAATGACAGGTGTACGGAGGCGATCGGACCGCCTGGTGTCGCTTCCTGATCCGCGTTTTCAAACACTCTTACTCTCTTGATTTCCTGGGGAGGTCGATCGATGCGCAAGCTTTTGACAGTGCTCGCCGCGGGCGTGCTTTGTTCCACGGTGGGCATGCTGCGAGCGGACGACGGCGACAAGCCGATCACCATCAAAGGTGATGGACTTTGTGCCAAGTGCGGCCTGAAAGACAAGGACGCAAAGAAGTGCCAGAACGCCGTCATCGTCACCAAGGACGGCAAGAAAACCGTCTACTACCTTATCGGCAAGCTGTCTGACGACGCCCACAAGAGCATGGGTTTCTGCGGCGCCTCCAAGGACGAACCGATCAAGGTCGAGGTCACCGGCACCTGCGAAAAGAAGGGCGACAAGCTCATCCTGACCCTGACCGAGAAACCCAAGAAGATTGACTGAGTGGTCCGGCACGACACGACGCCTCTGTGCTGGTCCTCCCGCCGTCTTCAAACCGATGCGAACATGGGTCATTCTGACGGATAGCCTCGTCCCGCCGCGAGCGGTACGGGGCTTTTTTCATGGATTCAACCCAAAACCTCCTCATCGTGGGGGCAAGCACGCGCGCGGCGGCTTGTTCGGCACTGAGAGCCGGACTCACGCCGCGTTGCCTTGATTATTTCGCCGATCGCGATCTGGCCTCGATGAGCAGCGTTCAGCAAGTTCAGGACCGTGAGGGAGTCGCCGGTCTGGAGCAATTGGCGCTCGGTGAGCCCTCTCAACCGTGGCTCTACACTGGCCCGCTCGAGAATCACCACGAGCGGGTCGATCGCATCTCACGGACCCATCGCTTGTGCGGCAACGCAGGCGACACCCTGCGCGCTGCGCGTGATCCTTTCCGACTGGCCGCGGTACTCGCCGCGGAGGGGCTTCCATTCCTCGAGGTTCGCCCCGACGCTCGCAGGCTTCCGCGCGATGGAACCTGGCTGATCAAACCGATTGCCTCGGTCGGAGGCCGCCAGATTCAGCGCCTGGATCACTCGATGGCTCATGTCACGGAGCCGAGCTATGTTCAGCGGTTCCAGCAAGGCACCAGCCACTCCGCGTTGTTCCTCGCCCGGGCCGGAAGCTCCCAGCTTATCGGAGTGACCCGGCAGTTGCTGGGCACGACCGGATCGCCGTTTGCGTACCGGGGGAACATCGGGCCGTGCGTCCTGTCAATGGCCATGCTGTCTCAACTTCGCCAGATCGGCGAAGCGCTGAGCTCGGCATTTGGCCTGGTCGGCCTGTTTGGAGTCGACTTCATCGAGCACGACGACGAACCGTGGCCCGTCGAGCTCAACCCCAGGTACACCGCCTCGGTCGAGATCTTCGAGCTGACGATGCACCGGCCGCTGTTGATCGAACATCTCCGAGCCTGCGAAATGGATTCAGGTGAAACACGGACCTTCGCAAACGCAGTGACCACGGCCACGAACGCCCGGGTTGTCGGCAAGGCCGTTCTTTACGCGTCGCGTGTCATGGTCGCCCCAGAGATCGCGTTCGAAAATCCGCGCGGCCGCGATCTTTTCGCGGTTCAAGCCCTGGCCGATATCCCCTGGCCGGGAACGGCGATCGGTGCCGGTGAGCCGATCATGACGGTCTTCGCCTCCGGACAAGACACCGAGGAATGCGCGGAGCGTCTTGCCGAATTGGAGGTCTCCTGGCGAAGTCGACTGGACGCATGAGGTCGCGTCGCTCACTGGATCCCATGCTCTTCGATTCCCCGTTCGTCGGTGGCCCGGAATCCGAACCTGTTGGATCCCGTCCACACTTCCTTGACAGACACACCGCTGGTCGCAAGTCGCATCATCTGTGCGGCGAGGGCAGCGATTCTCGAGGCCGCCTCTTCCGGGGTCACGCCGCGGGCGTGGATGTTCGAGATCAAGTTGCGTCGTGAATCGTCATGACCGCGCCGTGGGCGAAAGGCCATGTAGGCCGAGAGGCTCTGCGCGGTGGCCAGTCCGGGGCGTTCGCCGATCAGCAGGATCACGACCGCCGGATCAAGCAACTCGCCGAGGTCGTTGAGCACCCCGACGCGGCAGTGGCGGATGAAAAACGGCTGGCCCCAGCTCCAGGCGTGACCGATTGCCTCGTTGTGCAGCAGGGGCAAGAGCGCGGGTACCTGAGCGACAACGGCCGCCGCGGACAGGCCATCGCCGATGACGACCTGAAGATCGCGGACGGAGCAGCACCGCCGCTGGATTTCGGCACTCGCGGGCGCGGTGAGTTTTCGTCCCAGATCGGGCCGGAGCAAGAATTCCTGCTTGGATCGAGCCTGGGTGCCTACTTCGAACAGCCCCCAACGCTCCACGAAGATTCGCCCGAGGTCTCGCTCCAGGTCGAGCTCGGCAATAACGGCGTCCCGCGCCGCGGCGTGGTCCGCGCAAGTCCAGAAGTGTCTCGGTTCGGTAAGACGAGCCCGCTCGGCCGGTCAGGATGCGAGCCGGGGTCTTCGCGCGGAGTTGATCGAGCGGACTGGGCTCCGACAATTCGACCTTGCGGATGGGAAGGGGGAGTTCCATGATAGCCGCTTCTCGAACCATTGAAGGTTTTGCGAAGTTCAGGAACACAGCCTAAAGAGGATAAGCTCACGGAGTGTACTGAGGATGAAGCCTTGCGATCCACGCCTCAACTTCCTGTCGGAACTCCTCGGCTTTTTGAGTGATCTCGGCTGCCTCCAAGTCGCTGATTGTATGCGCGGTGTCGTAGTCCAGTGTGTTTCTCTTTCGACGGCAGGTCTCGAAGTATGCGGTGAGAGCCGCAACATCCGCCCCGAGGGAAAGTTCAGCTGCCTCGAAAGAAGTCTGATGGGCACCAAGGCCACTCACACGGTAGCCCGCGCAAGCAATCGCGATCTTGGCAGTTTGCAGGGCCGCGTTATAGGCCGTCGCGAATCGACGATCATTCGAGAGTCCTGCCAGTCCCGCGTCGACCAGATCACGCTCCACAATGCTTCGCAAGCCGTCGATTTCTTGCTTGCTTGTCGTGTGCGTTCGTACGCGATTACTCGCCAAGAGCTGCTTCCAGGTCACTCTGATCACCGTGTATGTAGATCTTCTCGCCCTCGATCACAGTCTCGAGAAAATGATGTCCTGCCGAAAGCTTCTTGACAAGCTCTTTCGCGGAATAGACAGAAGGGTTCACTGGCCTTCCAAGGGAAGTCTCAGCCTGCTTGAGGACGGGCGCGAGCTCCGAAAGTCCAACGCTGCCAATCACCATCAGGTCGATATCACTCGCGGATCGCTCTTGAGAGCGGGCCATCGAGCCGTAGACAAAAGCCACGCGAATTCGGTCCCGGAGGGGTGCCAGGCATTCCTGAAGCACATACCGAAGACCGACTGTCTTGAGAATGATTCCTCGCAGTTCGTCGAGAAACGGACAGTCGGAATCGATCCGGAAATAGACCCGATTCCCGGCTGCGCTGCGACGGAGAATCCCGCCTCTGACAAGCGAGTCGAGCTCTCTCTGAAGGCTCGAGGGGCTGAGCCCGATGTGGCGAGCCAGATCGCTCAGGTACCACGAGCGAGCCGGGTCGATCAGCATCGCCCCCAGAATGCGTTGCCGGGTCCTCGGGAAAAGAGCATCAAGGCTCGTTGTCCTACGCATATTGCGTATAATACAACGCAAATTGCATAAATCTCAAGGGAATGCTCAGGACTTCACCGCACTTCGTGAGAAATCTCGGGTTATCAAGATCGGAAGCTATGCAAGTCTGCCGTGCCACCGACTTTGCGCAGGGTAGTGTGGCTGCCGGCGATCTTGATCAGGTGGGGCGGACCCGGAAACCGCGAGCGCGCGCCGCCGATCCAGACCAGCCAGAGAAGGAGAATCGTGCCGCCGATCACCCAGATGGCCCGTTCATTGGGCGGCTGGATGCCGATGCCGATCAGCGCCAGGCAGCCGGCAACGCTGACCCAGGCCAGAGGACGAAACCAGCGGCCAAGATGCCAGGGGCCCATCTCGGTCCAGGTCCGGCCATGAGCGCGCGCACCGAGTGCGGTCGGCAAGACGTAGGAGATATACAGCAGGATCGTGCAGACGGCGGTGATGGTCGAGTAAACCGGCGTGTACAGCGTGAACAGGACAGCCGCTGCCGATACGGTCCAGATGCCGATAGCCGGGGACTGCCGGCGCGGGCAGACCCAGCGCACGGCCTGAGAGAAGGGCACACCGCCGTCTCGGGCAAACGCGTAGGCCATGCGCGAGGCCGAGGTCAGCGTGGCCAGGCCGCAGAGATACTGGGCCACGACGGTTCCCACGATGAGCCCCGCGGCCAGGGGCAAGGGCACCACCTCGCGGACGATCCAGAGAAACGCACCCTCGCCCCGGCTGGCGGCCTCGGGAATGCTGGGCGCGGCGAGCACCACCGCGGAGAGAAAGATCCAGCCGGCAACGCCGGACACCAGGACCGACCGCACGATTCCCCTGGGCACGCTATGCGCCGCCGCGACCGTCTCCTCGGCGGCATGCGCCGAGGCGTCGAAGCCGGTGATCGTGTAAGCCGGCAGCAGGGCCCCCATGGCAAAGAGCAGCAAGAGCTGCTCGGTTCGGGGCCAGGTTTCTCCCCCGGCGCTGCCGCTGAAATTGGCCGATGTGACCAGGCGGGAAGGATCGAAAGACGGGGCAAAGACCAGCAGGCAGATCGTCAGCAGCGCGGCGATCAGGAGGATCCAGTAGCCGCTGAAGTCGATGAGCCGCGCCGTGATGCCAATTCCCAGGTGGTTGATCGCGGCCTGAGACCCGGTGATCGCGATGACCAGGGCCGTCTGCAGGGCGTAGTCGCTCCAGGGAGAGAACGAGCCGGCCGGTGGGCCGAATGCTCCCAGGGCGAAGCGATACGTGCCCACGTTGATGGCCGCCAGGACAGTGACCAGCCCAGCCAGGTTGAACCAGGCCGTGGCCCAGCCCCAGCCCCGTCCCCCCAGGATCGACGCCCAGTGATAGAGGCCGCCGGCGGTGGGAAATGTCGAGGCAAGCTGCCCCATCGTCGCCGCCACGATCAGCGAGAAGAGGGCGACCAGCGGCCAGCCCACACCGATCGCCGCGCCTCCAACGCTGCAGAAGCCAAGATGAAACGAGGTCACGCCGCCGGCCAGGATGCAGATTGTCGAGAGCGAGATTGCAAAACTCGAGAACCCGCTGAGCCGGCGGGCGAGTTCCTGGGCATAGCCAAGCGCGTGCAGCCTGCCGGCATCGGTGCGAGTGTCGTCGTTCTGACGATCGGAATCGGTCATCCCGCGCTGCTCCCCGCCGTGCCGAGGAAGGTGTGAAGCTGCCCGAGGAGCTTTTGCCCGGCCCGGTCCGAAGCGGGCAAGGAAAGACCTGGCGAGATCCCGCGTTCTTTGAGCCAGCAGGCGAACTCGGGTGCGGGATGAAGTCCGAAAAGTCGTCTCATGGCGAGGGCATCGTGATAGCTGGTGGACTGGTAATTGAGCATCACGTCGTCGCAGCAGGGGACGCCCATGAAATAGTTGCAGCCCGCGGCGGTCAGGAGCATGAGCAGATTATCGGCCGAGTTCTGATCGGCTTCCGCATGGTTGGTGTAGCAGACATCCACGCCCATCGGAAGCCCCAGCAGCTTGCCCATGAAGTGATCCTCGAGCCCGGCGCGGACGATCTGCCGCTCGTCGAACAGGTATTCCGGCCCGATGAACCCGACGACGCTGTTGACCAGGAACGGATCGAGGGATCTTGCCACTCCGTAGGCACGCGCCTCGAGCGTGAGCTGATCAACCTCGTGGTGCGCCCCGGCGGAAAGCGCCGAGCCCTGGCCGGTCTCGAAGTACATGACCTGTTGCCCTGCCCAGCGCACGTCGCGCTGGCGGTGCTGGTCGAGCACCCGTTCGCGCCCCTCGCGAAGCAGAGCCAGGTCGATGCCGAAGCTGCGGTTGGCGGCCTGGGTTCCCGCGATCGACTGAAAGAGCAGGTCGATGGGCACGTTCCGGTCGAGGCAGGCCAGTTGTGTCGTGATATGCGCCAGGCAGCAGGCCTGGGTGGGGATCTCGAGTGCCGAGATCAGCCGGTCGAGGACGCGGAGGATGGACGCCACGACCTCGACTGACTCGGCTGCCGGGTTGACGCCGATCACGGCGTCGCCACAGCCGTAGAGCAGTCCGTCGGCGGTCGAGAGCAGGATGCCCTCGAGATCGTCGCTCGGGTGGTTGGGCTGGACTCGGATGCCCAGCACCCCGCGCTCGCCCATCGTGTTGCGGCATCGGGTGACAACCCGGATCTTGCTGGCCGCCATGGCCAGGTCCTTGTTGCTCATGAGCTTGGCCACTGCCGCCGCGATCTCCGGGATGAGGCCGGGGCGAACCGCGGCCAGAGCATCGCCATCCGTCTGGTCGTCGAGTATCCACTCACGAAACTGTCCGACCGTCAGACCTCGGATCGGTTCAAAGGAATCTCGATCGTGCCGTTCAAGAATCAGCCGGCTCACGTCGTCGTCATCGGGATCGATCAGGGGGTGATCGACGATCTCTTGCAGGGTGAGCTCGGAGAGTACGCGTTTGGCCGCAACCCGCTGGCGTTCGGTCGTCGCGGCCAGCCCGGCGAGCTGGTCTCCGGATTTCTCCTCGTTGGCCATGGCGAAGACCTGGCGGAGATCGGCAAATGCGATCCGCTCATTGCGGATGACGGTCGCCAGGTTCACGCGCGGGTCCTCGAAAAAACATTGGTGAGAAGGAAGCGACGGCGGACGAGTACAAGTATCAGAGCCGACCGTCGGACAGACGGCAAGAGCTTTGGTTGCCGGCGTGCCCTATAATGACTTGCTCCCTGATGGGTAGTGCGCTCACGTCGAGCGGGTGCGCGGTTCGCGAGGTGAAGATCATGTTGCTTGACAGCGATTATATCCTGCTTGGCATGCCGGGGATTGCGCTTTCGCTCTGGGCGCAGTGGCGCATCGTTTCGGCTTGTTCGACAGCGGCTCGAATACCGGCAACTTCCGGCCTGACGGGAGCCGAAGCCGCCCGCCGCTTGATCGAGGCCAGCGGAGTGGGGCCGGTCGAAATCACCCCGGCGTCGGGGCAACTTGCGAACCATTTCGATCCCGGA
Source organism: uncultured Planctomycetaceae bacterium (assembly GCA_963797295.1). GTDB lineage: Bacteria > Planctomycetota > Planctomycetia > Isosphaerales > Isosphaeraceae > Aquisphaera. Next base: position 405,773 of record CAWCPP010000035.1, on the reverse strand, counting down.
CGCAAGGTGTTGCGGCTATCACACGGTGTCTACGCGGGGCGGTCGCTTGCGGCGATTGGCGTCGCGGGCCATGAGGCCGGGCATGTCCTCCAGCAGACTGCGAGCTTCCCCTGGCAGTCCGTGCGCGAAGCGGTCGTTCCCATTGCCTGCCTCGGGTCGATCGCCTTCTGGATGTTGATCCTGGCCGGGCTCCTGCTCGGCATGTTCCAGTTCATCATCTGGGGCCTGGCGCTGTTCTCGGTTGTCGTACTCCTCCAGCTCTTGAATTTGCCGACGGAATTGGACGCCAGCCGCCGGGCGCGCCAGCGGTTACTGGCCACCGGATTGGTGACCAAAGAGCAAGAGGCCGTAGTCATTCGCGTGCTGGACGCCGCGGCATGGACCCACGTCGCGTCGGTATTCACAGCCGTGGCCAGTCCGTTCTGGAATCTCGTACCAAGTTGGGCAATGAAGCACGATCAACGCAATAGTGAGGAGCGCGTCGTCTAGCCGTTCCAGCGTGTCGCGATGACGCCGGGTAAACGGGCGATCTCGTTGATACTGGGTGGAGCGAGTTGAGTACCCTGGCGGCCGCGCCACGACAGTTCGCATCGGATCCTGGACGACCGATCGTTCACATCGTAGCTCGATGTGACATCCCAGGATCGGATGGAGAAACCTGAATGTGAGAGCAGTCGAGAGAGCTCCGGTTCGGCGGCAAACTCGGAACGGAAACTCACACTCAGCGTCGCATGCTTTTCTTGGGGAAGCAGGCCCTCTAGCTTTTTCAGTACCCAGAGAGTTACCAGGGCGATTGTCAGAGTGATGATCCCCAGCGCGATCTGTCCGCCTCCCAGACAGAGGCCGATCACGGTGACGATCCAGAGCGTTGCGGCCGTGGTGACGCCCAGGACAAGGTTCCCTCGCCGCAAGATCGCACCGCCGCCGATGAACCCCACGCCCGTGAGAATACCGAGGGGCAGCCGCATGAGATCGAGATTGGCGAACGAGTCGGGGGCTTTCCCTCCTATCGGCAGCAGCAGGTTCATCTGGATCATGGCGACGGCCGCGGCCAGACAGACCAGGATGGTGGTCCGCAGTCCGGCCGCCTGTCCGCGCTCGCTGCGGTCAATGCCGACCAGGGTTCCCGCGATGACGGTCAGCACCAGCCGCAGGGCAATATCGCCCCATTGCAAGGTGAGAGGCATGAGATTCTCCTTCGCGTGCTCGCGTCTTGGTCACCTGCTCACGGCCGGCTTCGGCCCGCGGCGCGTATGGACTGGAGCCGGGCGGCCATCGCCTTGACGCGATCAGGATGCTGGGATGCCACATTGTTCGTCTCGCCCAGGTCGTCGGCGAGATCGTAGAGCTGGTCGACCGGGGCTTCACCCGTCTCCGTCGCGGTGTTCTTCATGATGGCCGGACCCGTGCCGGCCGGGATGAACTTCCACGTCCCTTCTCGCAGTGCCAGCCGTCCCGAGTGATGAACGGAGTGGTCGCGACCGACTCGTGAATCGCCCAGCAAGGCCGGCAGGATGTCGAGGCTGTCGGGCGCGGAATCGCTGCGTGGCGCCTGCCCGGTCAGCGCGGCAAAGCTGCTCAGCAGGTCGACCTGGTTCACGAGTGCTTCCGACACGCCGGGCTTCACCCGGCCGGGCCAGCGGACGATAAAAGGAACGCGCGTGCCCCCCTCGAACAGGCTGTACTTGCCGCCGCGAAGCGGCCCGGCGGGCCGGTGGCCATGGAGATCGCGCACCGCGCCGTCGGCGTAGCCGTCATCCACGACGGGGCCGTTATCGCTGGTGAACAGAACCAGCGTCCGATCCGCGAGCTTGAGCCGGTCGAGCGCCTCGAGCACCTGGCCGACGCACCAATCCAGTTCCTGGACGACGTCGCCCCGCACGCCGCACCCGCTGGTTCCCGCGAACCGGGGATGGGGAACGCGCGGGACGTGAATGTCGTGGGTGGCGAACTCGAGAAAGAATGGTCCGGTGGCGTGCCGCTCGATGAAAGTGCGGGCCTCGCGGGTGTACACGTCGGCCATGTCTTCATCGACCCACCGCGCGGACTTCCCTCCGGTCATGGAGCCGATCCGGCTGATGCCATTGACGATCGTCTGGTCGTGGCCATGGCTCAACTTCATAGTGAGCAGCTCCGGATGCGCCGCGCCGGTCGGGTCGTCGCCGATCGGTTTTCCGTAGCTGACCTGGATGGGGTCGTGCGGGTCGAGGCCGACGACGTGTTGGCCCCGGATGAAGACGCACGGCACGCGATCGCCGGTCGCGGCCATGATGAACGACTCATCAAAGCCGAGTTCCAGCGGCCCCGGTTTGATCGTGCCGTTCCAGTCGATCGCTCCGGACCCGAGCCCGAGGTGCCACTTGCCGATGATCCCGGTCGTGTAACCCGCCCGCTTCAGTATCGCCGGCAGCGTCTCGCGTCCCGGCTCGATGATCAGCGCGGCGTCACCTGGCAGGACGCTCGTCCCCTTCCGACGCCAGGCGTATTCTCCCGTGAGCAGTGAATAGCGCGACGGTGTGCAGGTCGAGGAGGGGGCATGGGCGTCGGTGAATCGCAAGCCTTGCCGCGCAAGGCGATCGATGTTCGGTGTCCGGACTCGCGTTGCCCCGTAACATCCGACATCGCCATACCCCAGGTCATCCACGTAGATCAAAACGATGTTCGGCGATGTCGGCCGCGGCAGCCGGACTCGCGGTAAACATCACCACGAGGCCCACGAAGGCTGGCTGGCAGGCGAGTCGAAGAGTCATCTTGAATCACTCCGCCTCACGGTTCAATCATCCGTTCCGCTGGCTCGGTTCCCATCCGAACGGGTGTCTGGCCTGCGCCAGCGGCAACCCGACGACTTCGATCTCCTTCGTATCGTTGGTGCCCAGGCCGAAGGCCGCGGCCATGGCAAGGTGATTGTCGGCTGCGAACGGCCCGGTGCCCGGCGCGGCCATCGGGTCATAGCCCATGACGGCCGTGGCGATGGCATCGGTGCAGACCGGGTTGCGGCCTGCCAGCAGCAGCCCCGGCTTCTGCAAGGCAAGCTCGCGAATCCACGGTCCCTCACCTCCGGAGACCGTCTCGATTCCGTCGATGATTGTCAGGTCGATCGGACGGATTCCGAGCGAGTCAACCGTGTGCCGTGGAACGCGGTACGAAGGCCGTCGCGGTGACCTGGGGTCGATCTCCTGCGGCAAGCCATCCGCCGGCCGCGCTTCGCCGGTGTGGAAGACTGCCATGCGGGCGGAGGTGCTCCGTTCGTTCTGCTCGTGCTGCGAGTAAAGGGCCGTCGGCGTGATTCCGAAATTGTTCTTGATCCCGAGAGTCACGCCGGCCAGTGCGTGGTTCTTGAGCTTGGCCAGCGAGATGAAGACGTCGCAGTCGAGGTAAGAATGGTTCAAGTGGTAGGCCGGAAAGAGGCTGCCGCCCCAGGGCACCTTCACCTCGTGGTATTGCTTTCCCGTGCCCAGGTTTCGCGTGTCCTCATACTCGACCGACGCCTTCAGGGCGGCAAGCGCCTCCAGATCCCAGCCGGCACCCTTGAGATAGGGCTCAAATGGACCCGTCTGGTAAGTGCATTCCAGGAACCGAATCCGCCGGGCGCCGGCCCGGTCGAGCAGATCTGCCGTGGCAAGAACCACTTCGGGATGTACGTGGTAGGTTCGGCTTGCGGGCTAGCCCAGCGCCGGCTCGCTGGGATTGCCTGTCAGGTTGACCTTCACGGCGACCGTCTTGCCGGCGACCAGCCTGGCCAGACCGCCGAGCTGATCCATCATGATCCGGAGCTGGTCGAACACGGCACCGCGATCGTACGCCTTGCAGCGGGCAATCGCCACCGGCGACGTTTTCTTGATAATCGCGGCCCGGAGCGGCGATGGTATCAAGGGGGTCAGCAGAGAGGCACTGGCGATCCGCAAGAAACTTCGGCGGCTAGTACAAGGCCCCATGGGTTTTCTCCGTGGTGTCGGAAGAGAAAACAACTGGACAAGACAAGAATGGGCGAGTTTACTTCAAATCGCGCTCGTACGCTCGCCCCTTGGAAATTATTCATCAAGCGAGCCCGCCATTCGAGTCGGCTCGATACCTCCACGAGGGGCACACAAATTGCTTTCTTGATTCTCGCTTGCGCCCCAGCCTGCACCGGGTGTGCCGAGGATCCAGTCGCGGTGGGCGGCCTCATCCAGGGATGGGATCGGAAAGGCCTTCTGCCTGGCCGCGATCACGCCCGCTCTGGTGCCGATTCGCGATCGGCCGGAGGAAGAACCGACTGGGGCGGTGCACGATCGGAACGAACAGGAGGGATGTCATGGCGAACGAGCATCAGGACAACGCGCAATGGACCGCCGACGGGCAGTATTTCGAGTACAGCAAGGCCGCCAATCCGATTGGAGCGGGGCTGATCTCCAGGATTCCGCTGGCCGAATTCCCGCGCCACCTGCATGAGAGCGGGCCAACCCGGATCATTCCGTTCGACCTCAGCGATCAGCTCGGGTGCCAGGGACCGGCCACGAGCCCGGCGCTCTGTTCGAATTTCATCCGGATCCAGCCGGAAGAGCAGATCCGCACCGAGCCCAACGCGACCTCCGAGCTCTATTACGTGATTCGCGGGCGGGGCAAGACCCGGGTTCATGGCGAGGATATTCCGTGGAGCGAGGGCGACTTTCTGACACTACCCGCCCAGAGCAGGGCCGATCACTTTGCCGAGAGCGACGCGGCATTCTACTGGATCCACGATGAGCCCTTGCTCCGCTACCTCGGCGTGACCGCGGCCGCTCCGCGATTCAAGCCCACGCTCTACCCCCGGGCCAGGGCCGCCATGGAGCTGGAGAAAGTCGCCGAGGACCCCGAGGCCGCCAAGAAGAGCCGGGTGAGCGTCTTGCTGGCCAACAAGGCGTTTCCCCAGACCCGGACGATCACGCACGTCATCTGGGCCATGTTCGGCGTCTTGCCCGCGGGTGCCGTGCAGCTTGCCCACCACCACGAGTCGGTCGCTCTGGATTTTATCATCGACTGCCAGCCTGGTTGTTACACGCTGATCGGCGACCAACTCGACGATCAAGGAAACATCAAGAACGGCAAGCGTGCCGATTGGAAAGCCGGCTCGGCCTTCGTGACGCCTCCCGGACTGTGGCACTCGCACCACAACGAATCCGGCGCACCTGCCCACCTGATGCCCATCCAGGACGCCGGCTTGCATACCTACCTGCGGACCCTCGATATTCACTTCGTCCACAAGGACCCGAAGGTTTATATCTCGCAGAAGGGGTGAGGTTCACAAGACATGCGGGAGGCATCCCGACCGGACCAGCGCCCGTGATTGAGCCAGCTACAGGCTGCGGAGAGCCTAACCGGCGAGCTTCTCCACCGCCGCCGTGGTCCACCCTGCTGCGCAATTGTCACAGTGGCCGCAGACGCCGAAGTTCTCGTCATTCTGGCCGAAGTAGTCAAGCAGGTATTGCCAACGGCACTTGCGCGTTTCCGCGTAATCGACGAGTTGTCGCAGCCTCACCTGATCAAGCTCGTCGCGTTCCTCGTAACCGCGCGACAGTCTTGTCATGTCATCAATTGTCAGATCCGGCTGCAGTAACAGGAAGCGGCCGGACAGGTCTTCCTTCAGGATGCTACGCGCCGGAAAAAGTTCAGCGCCACTTTGAGCCGGGTCTTCGGTATTGGGGAAATTGCCTCGATCTCGCCCAGCAAGGGGGGCGTGTCGGCGAGCCGCTTCAAGGCATGATGGGCATTGGCAAGGTCTTCGGCTGAAGGGTAGCGTCCACCCTGGAAGAAACGGAATAACTTCTGATCATCCGTGTGAAAGAACAGCGTGCTACGGGCGGGGTTGCCATCCCGGCCCGCCCGCCCGAATTCCTGGTAAAACGCCTCGATGGTTCCAGGCAAATGCGCATGGGCCACGAAGCGAATGTCCGGCTTGTCGATGCCCATGCCGAACGCGTTCGTCGCCACCATGATCGGAACCTCGCCGCTCATGAACTGATCCTGATTGGCATTCCGCTCGGCTGCTTTCATCCGACCGTGATACGTGGTGACGCCGAAACCGGAACTCTTCAACCTCTCCTCGAGTTCCTTGAGTGCCTTGACCGTGGCCACGTAGATGATACCGCTGCCTCTCTCATCCTTCAGAAGCTGGATCAATCGCTGGAGCCGATCGTCTTCATCGGCAACCTGTACGACGTTAAGGTGAAGGTTATCGCGGTAGAAACCCGTGTGGACGACTTGTGCATCCGGGATGTGAAGCTGCTCGAGAATGTCCTCGATCACTTCCTGCGTCGCGGTGGCCGTCAACGCCAGAAGCGTCGGATGGCCGAGGTCCTCGACGACCGACCCGAGCGCCAGATATTCCGGTCGAAAATCATGGCCCCACTGGCTGACGCAGTGCGCCTCGTCGATCACGAACAGGGCGATCTCGATACGGTGCAGCAGGGCGCGGAACCCGGGGTCGGCAAGCTGCTCGGGCGTGGTATAGATGAAATTCGATCGCCCATCGGCGATCGCCTCTTCCGCCTCCCTGCGCTCGACCGCCGACATCGTGCTATTGATCGCCACGACGTCGATCCCCTTGTTCCGAAGCACTCGGCCTGGTCTTTCATGAGGGCAATCAACGGGCTGACCACCACCGTCGCGCCGTCCATCACCACGCCCGGAAGCTGGAAGCAAAGGCTCTTGCCTGATCCCGTGGGCATAATCACAAGGGTGTCGCGCCCCTCGAGGGCCGATTGCACAACTTCTTCCTGACCGGGCCGGAACCTGCGAAACCCGAAATGCTCGCGCAGCGGGCGAAACAGGTCGGCGCGCACGCGCGACCTCTCAAGACTCGTCCCGTTTGACATGCTTTCACTCGCTCGATTTCGACGACTCCATCAAGGCTCGCAGGGCGACCGTCCCGGAGCTATTGGAATGGCGAACTCGGACTTAGTTGAGCAAAACCGGTGCCAGAGGCTTTGGTGTCGTCTGCCGAGCAGCACGCTCACACAAGATTAATCATCCGGGTCGGTCGGGTCTGAGCTGTCCGAATCGAAAGCCTGGTCGGCTGCGACCAGGATTTCCGGATAGCATTGCATCGGATGGGTGGCTTCGAGACGCGCGAGAACCGATGGAATAAGGAAAAACCCAATGGTTGCGCAGACGACGACAAAGAGCCCTGTCACGATCGTAGCGGCACCAAGGCCAGCAGTCAGGCCGACGGCGATCATGATGGCCCCGATCGTTGTGCTGAGTCCGGTAAAGACGGCGTACGCGGCGATCAGCCCGGGGCCGATGCCTGCCCGCCGAGAGCGTTCGGGCACAAGTGGCGGCCAGAGCCTGTCTCGAACGGCCGCTTTGGTTGTCGCGTCCATCCAGAGACGAACGCCGTGTCGGAGAGCTGAAGCAACGGCAATCCAGGATGCCAGGGCCGCCCCCGCGTAGCAGGCAAGGATCACGAGAACTGCGCTCATCAACTGTTTCAAGAGTTGCCCCTGGGGCATTCCCAAACCCATGAATGCGAACAGTACAAATATGACGAGCACTGCCATACAGCCGATTCGCATGATCGCCAGAACCACATAGAACCACGAACAGGCATGACCGCGAATCGGGTCAGGATCGGCCCTTCTCAGCCACCGTGCCACTTTCAGGTCCGGGGTGCCGAATTTCAGACAGCCCAGGACGACCGCCAACGATGGATCGGCCGTCAGCTTCGAACACGAAGAACGCCAACCCGACCATCAGCACCCAACCGATTGTTTCCGATCGGCGAGTATGATCAAGCGGCGAGGAGTCTTCCATTGGAAACTCACTCATCATGGCATCAAAGTGTCTTCAAGTATTCCAGCAGATCGGTAAGCTCTCCCTCGCTGAGCTCGCCCAGGCCCGTGACGGCATCGGCGCTGTGGGGGCCGGAAAGGGCTTCGCGCAGGGTCCTTGAGCGGCCATCGTGGAAGTAGGGGTCCTTGTCGTAGACACCGCGAAGTGACGGCGGATTGTAGCCGCGGTAGGCGTCGTCGGGCTCTTCCAGACCCACGGTATAAATCTTGCCGTCGGTCAGCTCGCGGCCGCCGTGGCAGGTGCTGCACGCGGCCTTGGCGGACCGGTAGACGGCCTTGCCGCGCTCGGCTGCGGGGGAGAGCCGGCTGGCGTAGGGGTTGCGGGGATACTCGATCGTGCTCAGGTAGGCGATGATGGCCTGGATGTCCTCCGATGACGGCCGCGAGCCTTGCATGCTCTTCGTGAACGACTCGAACATGGCCTCGTGAAGGTCGGTCTGCCAGCCGTGCCAGGTCCAGGGGCCGGTGTGCATGACCCGGCGCAGCGTGGGGACTTTCTTGTGGCTTCGCAGGTGCGCGGTGCTCAGGTCCTGGCGGCCGTCGTTGAGGGTGTCGAAGCTCAGCCCGTTGGTATGGCCGTCGCTGTGACACGTGTTGCAACTGTACCATTGGTTGAACGAACGCTCGGCCGCGTGGAAGAGGATCTCGCCACGGCGGGCAAGCGACAGCGTGCCCGGACTGCCCAGGGGAATCGTCCGCATGAGCCGGGCCGAGTCGGCATCGACGACCTGGACTGTCATCAGCCAGATAGTTGGCGACGTAGAGTGTCTTGCCGTCGGCTGCGAAAGCCAGTTCCGTGGGCCGTCCGCCGAGCGCCACTCGGCGAAACCGGCCGTCGTTGCTCAGTAGCTCGGTGGGGATCAGGTCCCGCGAGCTGTTGATCCGCCAGGGAAGGCGACGGCGATCGGTCCGGAAAATCATGACTTCATGGGTTCCCCCCAGACTGACCGCCAGGTACTTGCTGTCGTTGCTGATGGCCACGCCGTGCGCGTCGCCCGCGGCCTTGCCGCGCGGGTCGAGCGAGAGGGTGGCGAACGAGGGCTCGGCGGTGTCGAGATCGACGCGGGTCAGGCGCTGGCCGAGCACCCAGCCGAGGTCGATATTATTGGCCGTTGTCGCGAACCCCCGATTCTTCATGTTGGCGATGTATCCGTGCTTGCCATCGGAGCTGATCGCCACCTGCCGCAGGTTGTCGCCATCGATCGGGATGGTGCGGAAGACGCCGAACGATTGCGTGGAGACGATCGAGACATCCTGCGATCGCGCGTTGCCGACGAGCAAGACCGAGCCGTCCGGTGACAGGGCAAGCCCGCGCGGCTCTCGACCCACGGCAACGCGGGCGGTCACCCGCAAGGTTTCGAGGTCAACCTTGACCACCTCGTTGGCCACGCCCACTGCCACGTACGCCGTCTTGCCGCCCTGGTCAAGCACGACCCCGCGCGGCTCCGGACCGACCTCGACCCGGCCAGCGACGGTCATCCGATCGTGATCGATCTTCAGCAGGGCGAGATCGTAGCCGTACCAGTGCGTGACGACCCCATGCGTCCCATCGCCGGCGATCGCCACCCCGGCGGGCTTGTCGCCGGTCGGCAGTTCATGCAGAACCTTGCCGCTCACGGTGTCGACGAGGGAGACCGTACCGGCGGTCTGGTTGGCGACCAGCAGGCGAGTGCCGTCATTGCAAAGCGCCAGCGCGATCGGCGAGCGATGCGGCTCATCCTTGGCGGCAGTCGAGGATGGCGCGGCCTCCGCGCCGTTGAGCCTGCTCCAGATCGCCGGCAGCGCCGTGGCCGCGACAAGCGTGCTCAGGATACCCAGTGCCACGGCGGTTCCGGTGTAACGCCCTTGCATGCTCATCGAGCAAACTCCCTGCGGTTGGTTGCAGACCGTCCAAGCTGAGCGGGCGGGTGACCCCGAGGGCCGGGAACACGGTCGCTGGAAGGTTTCACATCTGATCGACTACTTCGATTCCAAGTAAGTCGAGGCCGAATTTCAAGGTCTGCGCCGTGAGGTCGCAGATCGCCACGCGGCTGTCGCGCCGGGCCGGCGACTCGGCCTTCAGGACGGGACATTCCTCGAAGAAGGTACTGAACGCGTTGGCCAGGTCAAACAGATAATCGGTCAGAATATTCGGCTTGAGCTCGACAGCGGCCAGCTCGAGGACCTCCGGCAAGCGGAGAATGCCGCACACCGAGCCCGCGCTCCGCAGAATGGTTGAGCACGATCTGCGGCGGCTCTTGGCGAAGCTGGCGAGCGTCGATATTTCCCTTGCGGAAGATGCTTTGAATCCGCGCGTAGGCGTATTGCAGGTAGGTCGCCGTGTTGCCGTTCATGGCCAGCATCTTCTGCCAGTCGAAGACGTAATCGCTGAGCCGGTTCTGCGAGAGGTCGGCATACTTGATGGCGCCCAGGCCAACCACTTCCGCGACCCTGGCACGCGCAGTCCTCGTCGAGGTCGGGACTGTTCGCATCGACGACCTTGCGCAGCTTCCGCAACGGCCTCGTCGAGCAACGATTCGAGTCCGACCACATCGCCTTCCCGGGTCTTGAATGGCCGTCTGTCAGCGCCCAATATCGTGCCAAAGGCAACATGCTCGAGCTCGACCTGGTCATATCCCCACCGCCGGGCGACCGCGAAGAGCTGCTTGAAATGGTCGCTTTGCCGGTGATCGACGACGTACAGGATCTGATGAGGATTCCATTTTTCGGCCCGGTACTTGATGGTCGCCAGGTCGGTCGTGCCGTAATTGAATGCACCATCGCGCTTGCGGATGATGAACGGGGCAGGGGTCCCGCTGGTGAAGACGACGATGGCCCCCTCGCTCTCCTCGGCGATCCCCTTGGCCGAGACGTCAGCGACGACCGAGGCCAGCATCGGGTCGTAAAAGCTCTCGCCCAGCTCGACGTCAAAGCTCACGCCCAGGCGGTCGTAAATCTTCTCGAGCGCCTTGAGGCAGTGCGGCATGAACCGTTCCCAGAGCGCCCGATTTTCGGCGTCTCCCGCATGCAGCTTCGCGGTCTCGGCCCGCGCGGCCTCCTCGACCGACCGGTCGCCGGCCTTGATCCGATCCTGGGCCAGGCGGTAGAGTCGGGCAAGTTCGGCCACGGGATCGGCGGCGTACGCGGCCTCGTCCCGGGCGTTCTTCCATCCCCAGAGGATCATGCCGAACTGAGATCCCCAGTCGCCCAGATGATTGTCGCGTCACGACATGATGACCCAGGGACGCGAAAATCCGGGCCAGGCTGTTGCCGATCACCGTCGACCGGATGTGCCCCACGTGCATCGGCTTGGCGACGTTTGGCGATGAGAAGTCGATCACCACCGTTCGCGGCTGCTCGGGCGGAGCGATGCCGGGGAATTGGCCACTCAGTAATTCGGCCAGGGTCTCTGCGATCCAGGCATCATGCAGGCGTACGTTGAGGAACCCCGGCCCAGCGACCTCGGGCGGCCCGGCGAGCGGTTCGAGATTGACGGCGGTGGCGACCTGGGAAGCCAGAACACGAGGGTTCAGCTTCAGCGACTTCGCCAGCGCCATGCAGCCATTGGCCTGGTAATCGCCAAATTTGGGGTCGTTAGTGGAGCGGACCGCGGACCTGAAGGCATCGGCATCGCCGCCCTCGGGAGTCGACGCGGCGAAAGCGGTACGTAATCGTTCGACAACATTCATGGTGGGTATTTGAGATTGGCAGCAATGCGGGGATCTTATTTTCCCTGAGCGGGTGAGCTCCATTCCAGCCGTGGCGGGTCGCCCCAGAGTTCTTCGAGCGCGTAATAGCTGCGTGATTCGCCGGAAAAAATGTGCACCACGAAGTCACCGTAGTCAATCAAGATCCAGCGGCCCTCCTCCGATCCTTCCATGCCCAGCTTGCGCTCGCCGAGCTTCTTCATCTCAGCGTCGATCTCGATGGCCATGGCATGGCTCAGACGCCGGGAATTCGCGGTGGCGATCACGAAGAAGTCGAGCAAGGGCGTCGCTTTGCGGAGGTCGAGCAGAACGATGTCGCGGCCACCGTTGTCGTCCGCGATCCGGGCGGCGAGCCGCGCGTGTTCGAGTGCGAGGTTCACCCGCTCCGGGTCGCTTCGGTCGACGGCCCGCGTGGGGATATCATCTTGCGCCGACTTGATGGATAGGCCGCGGATGGCCTTCGACCGTGCCGAAGGTTCCGGAGCCGGGGCGGGTTGATTCATCGGGGGAACGTTCTCGGTCTCAGACATTCATCGCTTTCCGAAAGTCCACTATCCGCCGCCAGCAATCCCGTCGCCAAGATCGCCTGGCCACCCATTCCCGGCAGTGGGAGTCACGCTCCTGGACACGCCCTGGGCACACGGGTTCGATTGGGCTGAGCATGAGTTTACCCGAAGCTTGCCCGTCCTGGCTATCCGCAAGAACAAGGTGGCCCGTACCGGTACAGGCTTCGGCCTGGCCGCCCGGGAGTTCTCTGGGCCCATGCGACTGTCCACGGAAGCACGTGGACCCATGACCCACGATGAAGGCATCGTCCCAAAACCCTCCTCTCTTGCGTTGACGAACTGACAGGCCGGCGCGACATACCAACCCGAAGCGTCAGCGAGGGGTTACCCATTTCCCCGCATGGATTTGTGTCGACCCTCGCTGACGCTTCGGGCTAGTATGAACGGCCCGCCAAGTGACAAGCGAGACAAGTCCACGTTGACCCCACTTTGGGACGATGCCCGATGAAGGCATCTACCACCTTCGGCTGACATTCCCTTTTCAAATCGTTCAAAAATCTTGCAACTCGGCGAGATGGCTGTCAGACTATTGTTTAACCAATGAACAACAACCTTTCCCCGGTGAGGTGAATGCTCCATGCTGACCATCGAAGGCCCGGAAGGAACTCGGTTTTGTGATGGAGCATCCCGGCGAGATTTCTTGCGGATTGGCGGGCTGGCTCTGGGCGGGCTGACGATGCCGCAGTTGCTTCGCGCCGAGGGTCAGGCGGGCAAGAAGCGGTCGCACAAGGCCGTGATCATGGTCTTCCTCGCTGGCGGTCCGCCGCACCAGGACATGTTCGACTTGAAGCCGGAAGCACCCGCCGGCATTCGGGGCGAGTTCCGGCCCATCGCCACGGATGTTCCGGGCATTGAAATCTGCGAGCACATGCCGAAGCTGGCGGGCATGATGAGCAAGTTCGTGCTGATTCGCTCGCTGGTGGGCGCGGGGCCCGAGCATTCGGCGGGCCAGTGCCTGACCGGGTACAAAGATCTGATCAGCCGCGCCCAGGGCGGCCGGCCCAGTCTCGGAGCCATCGTTTCGCGGCTCCAGGGGCCGGTTGCCCCCGACATCCCTCCGTTCGCGGGGCTTGCCCCGAGAATGGACCATCCACCGTGGTCGAATCCCGGTGAGCCGGGTTATCTCGGCCTGGCACACGCGCCCTTCACCCCGTTCCGGAACGAGCAGTCCTCAAACGCAAGCAACTTGAAATTTGGCGGCGGCTCGTCGGGTCTGAGCCTGGACGAGCGAACGGTCGTCCCCGCTCGGCTCACCAGCCGTCGTTCTCTGCTCACCCAGTTTGACGAGCTTCGCAGAGACTTTGACCATTCCGATGCCGTGGAAGGCATGGAGGCTTACACCCGGCAGGCGTTCGAGATTCTCTCATCGCGGCGTGTCTTCGAGGCCCTCGACCTGAAACGTGAAGATCCCAGAGTACGGGCCAGGTACGGCATCGGCGACATGATCAACGAGGATGACGGGCCGCCGTGCTGCATGGATCACTTCCTCATGGCACGACGGCTAGTCGAGGCTGGTGTGCGCGTGGTGACCATCGCGTTTGGCCGTTGGGACACCCATTTCGACAATTTCGGTTCCAATCGCCGGCGCATGCCCAAGCTTGACTTGGCGCTCTCGGCACTCGTCGAGGACTTGCACCATCGCGGGCTCGACCGTGACGTCTCGGTCGTGGTCTGGGGAGAATTCGGCCGGACGCCGCGGATCAACGCGAGGGCGGGCAGGGATCACTGGCCGCCGGTGAACTTCGCCCTGCTGGCCGGCGGCGGAATGCGGACCGGCCAGGTCATCGGATCGACGGACAAGCTCGCTGCCTATCCGAAGGATCGTCCGGTCTCGTATCAGAGCGTTTTTGCAACGCTTTACCACAACCTCGGTATCGACCCCGCCACCACGGTCCCCGACCGCGGCGGTCGGGCGATGGCCCTGCTCGACGAACGCGAGCCGATCCGCGAAGTGATCTGATCGGATCACGCAATAACTCAACAACCGAGGTCCGCAACCGGGCCTGACCCGAAGGCCGGGTCCGCGAGCCCGAGCTCGGCCCGGACCGGTCCGGGCACTCGACCCTGTTCCGTCCACCCCCGCCCGCGGTAGTAGGCGGCGATCATGGTTTCCAGGCGAGGTCGTGACAGGAAGGGCGCGTCCGAGGTGGATGGTGTCTCGGTCAGGAGGCGAGGCGGTAGAGTATCCTCCCGCGCGGTCCAGCCCTCGCGCTGATTGAGGCATTTGCGCGCATTCACGACACGCTTTGCCACGGTTCTAACTTCTTGAGCGGTGTATTCCCAGCCGGTAACAAGGCTGAGCATCTGGGCCGACTCGCCGTAGAAATCGGTGAAGATTCCGCGGAGGAATTTACAGAGGATCAGCGAGTCCATCACCGCGGCTCGGTCTTCGGTTTCGATTGCGGCCAGGGCCGAATCGGGACCTCCTTGACGTCGATCAGACCGGCTCGAAAAGTCGGCCTCGTAAGCCCCCGACCGGTTGTGATCCGCGCCCCGGGTGCCCACCGCGAGGCCAAGGGCCATGGTGTGCAGTCCGCGCGGGTCGTAGCCCGGAAGCTCCAGGCCCTTCACGTGTGGAGCCAGGTCAGGGGCGTCCCCGCCGATCCGTTCGGCCGCCTTGCGACTCCCCAGCGACAGCAGCAAGCCGACTTCTCCTCGCCGGTCCAGCAGGGTTGCGATCGCCTCGAGCACGGATTCGCCATCGCCAAACCGCGGAAGTCGCTCCGAGTTTTCCAGGAGGTTGCGGATCAAACCCTTCTCGGAACATTCCATGAGGAAGGCGATGGTCGCTCCGGTCGTGATCGTGTCGATTCCCGCCTGATCGCATGCCTGGGCCGCGCGGAGCACCATTGCGGGATCGCTGACTCCGCAGAGCGGGCCAAGAGCGTAGAGCGACTCGTATTCGAGCCGAACTCCGCGGCTCGAGCCGTCGGCATAAATGTGTTCGCAGCCGATTGTGCACGAGGCACACGAGCTGCGCGCAATCCGCCGAGCCGGGCCCAGGGCCTCGACCGCAAGATCCCCGGCGCTCTCGAACGCGCTGTCCTGAAAATTGCGCGTGGGGAGCGTCGCAAAGCGGTTGAAGGTCAGCAGGTTGGCCACCGTGCCAAGCTCCCGGTATTTTTCGGTCGCCGGGCCGAACGAGAGGGCCGAAAGTCGCCTGGCCAGTGCGATGGTCCCCGACGCATCGGCCAGCGGAGTGCGCGCCTGGCCGCGCACGGCGATGGCCTTGATGCGTTTGGAACCCAGGATGGCTCCCAAACCACCGCGCCCCGCGTGCCGGCCGTCGTGACTGATGGTCGCGAACGGGATCATCCGTTCGCCCGCCGGCCCAATTGCCGCGACCTGCCAGTCTGTTCCATGACAGGCCCGGATCTGCGCTTCGGCTTGTCGCGCAGGTAGTCCCCAGAGAGAACCCGCCGGCTGCCAGGTCACCTGAAGCGACCCGTTTGCATCACCCTCGATGAAGAGGATCGCCGGCTCGTCGCGCTGGCCCGTGATGACGATCGCGTCGACGCCCGTCCGCTTCGCTGCCAGTGCGAAGTGGGATGAAGAGAGGGCGTCGCAGATCCGCCCGGTCAATGGGCTGATCGCGACCACGGCAAACTTGGCCGAGGTCGTCAGCGGAGTACCCACCAATGGACTGAGAGCAAAGACCAGCGCGCTTTGCTCGGCCAGCGGATCGGTCCCCGGTTCGGTCTCATGAGCCAGGATCCATGTCCCGAGGCCAACGCCGCCGAGAAAACGACGGAGAACCTCAGGGGCTAGAGCCTGGCAAGTCAAGGTTCCAGCCGACGCATCGACTCGGACGTAGCGTCCGTGGTAACCGCCAACCATGATGAACACCCCCACGGGGACTCGAACCCCGGTCCCTTGGCTGAGAACCAAGTATCCTAGGCCGCTAGACGATGGGGGCCTGCGACGTCATTTCATCATAATCCACGCGTGCGGCGAGTCAAGTCTTCAGCCGGCGCGGCCGGGCAAGTCGGGATTGCCTTGTGCGAGGTGGGGTATGGCGCCACTCAGTATCCGGCACGCGCGGAGCCTTGATGGCAGAGGAGTGGGTGGCCTTGCCGCTCGAGTTGGGGGCCCAAGTCAGATGGTTCCTGAGCCGTTGCGGTTCCTATCAAACGGAGCCCCTGTCAAGCCAGTGAAATCCTGCTGATGTCCGGGTTGGGCCTCCAACTTCACGATGGCGCGTTGCTCCAGGACACCGATCCATTCCCTGGATAAACCCATGTTTTCTCCAATCTGCCTGAGAGTCAAAGGCGACTCGCCGCCCAGGCCGAATCGAGACACGAGGATCTTGAGTTCTCGCTCATCCAGGCAACGCATCCGCAATGCCAGATCCTCACGGTCTTCCTGGATCCGGATGCTGTGATCCGTTCGGGCACAGGCATCGATCGGATCATCAGAAAACCGATCGTCCTGATCAGCCCGGATACTGCTCTCGTGACTGACTCGAAAGGTGTGCTGGGCCTTTTGAACGAGTTTTTGCTGGCTCTCCGTCAGTCCGAGATCCGCAGCCACCTCATCGAAGCTCGGACTGCGTTGCTTTTCTTGACACAAGGATTGGTTGGCCCGTTCCCACCTGGTCAAGAGGCTGACCAGGTAGGCAGGTAGGCGTATCGTGGCCGTCCGGTTGATCAGGGCATTCCGGATCGCCTCTCGGATCCAGTAGTCGGCGTAAGTGCAGAACCGCACCCCGTACCCGGGATCGAATCCCTCAGCCGCACGGATCAAACCCAGATTTCCCTCGCCGATCAGGTCATCGAGTGCCAGACCACGACCCTGAAACCTGCGGGCAATGGAGATTACCAGTCCGAGGTTGGCCAGGACCAGCCTGTTGCGTGCTGCCTGGTCTCCCCCGGCGACCAACGCGGCAACCTCACGCTCCTCGGCGCGGGAAAGCCCGCGCGTGTTGGGGGCTATTCTCAACGGACTTGTGGCCGGATCGAAGCTCCGGTGATTACTCTCTGTTGTTGCGTACATAGGGTCGATTGCCCTCCCACTCATTGACTGTCGAACGCCAGGCCCCCGAAGCAGTTCACCGGACTGACGGGCGACAGACACAATTAATGATAACATGCAAATATGTTTAATCTATGGAGATGTCTTTTGCAAGCCAGGATACAGGAATCAGGTCGCTGTCCTGGGTGTCTGTCACATACCACGATTTGCAATCGCCGCAGGTCGCCAGGAGCCGGTCCTTCAACTCGGAGTCGGGTTGGTGGAGAGTTAGCGGAGATCCACAACTCGGGCACCAGAACGACACGATGCACTCGCGGGATACTTCGCGATCTTGCCGAGCGAACGAGGCACTCATCGGGGAACCTCCTCGGGCTACCGGGTCAGATGCAGCCACGTCGCCGCGAATAAACCGTCGAGGGACCGTGATCCGATCGCCAGGACCGGGCTTCCATGGCAGAGATTCTCACTCAGGTCCTCCAGCCAACCTCGGTCGCAGACCAGCGAAGCGTCGGCTTCGATGATGACCAAGGCCTCGAGTTGCCGTCTCGGCGCCACTTGCAAGACCACGCGAGGCCCGCATCAGCAGGCAGTACGTTCTCGACCCAGGAGTCTACGATCACGCCCGCGACGAATAACTCGGATCGCGCCGCGACCTTCTCTTCTCGCCCTGCACGATCGTCATTGTCCGGGGCTCGCCTGTCGACGCCAGGAGACATTTCCGATCGGGCGATCGGACAAGCTCTGGTAAAATCGGCCTTCTCCATCCGGAACTCCCTCGTTGAATACGAGCCCGTGCAAAAAAAAACGACCCGGCCTAACACGCGAGAGTGCTGGACCAGGTCGGTCTACTTTTCGACGGGCCCCCCGGACCAGCCGGGTTGCCTTTCATCGAGTCTTCCGACGAATTTGATCGCGGGATTGTCTGGGAGTTGGACGCAGTTCCGCACCACCTCCTCAATTGACCGTTATTATAGCTGGCAAGACAACAATGGCAAGAAGATATTTTTAAAGCCGATTAATCTTCGTGTGTTGGTCACAGCGAGTCCGGGTATCACTTTCTAAGCCAGTGGACTTGTTTGGAGTGGCCCGCACCGCCTCACCGATCGATTGTTCCGGATCGCTCTTCGCCGGGCTCACGCGGGGAACCTCGCGGTTCGAGCCGTGGTGCCCTCGGCGTCGCCGCTCCTCATCTGTCACCACGCGCCAACCGGGATAACGCGAGTCGGCTCGATTGCCCCGATGCCCTGGCTGGTCTCGCGCATCCGGCCCAGGCGGCGGTCGAACGACCGCAGAGCTACCCAGTACATCGACCCGGCGAAGGCCCAGGCCAGCAGGCACCAGCAGGCCATGATGACCCAGAACTGCCAGCGGCCGGCGTAGGCGATGTCCAGCGCCTGGATGGTCGTGATGGGCGCGGCCACGGGGCTGAGGGCCATCAGGCCCTGGTCGATCCAGAACAGGTCGACGCCACTCGAGGTCGAAGTAGCCGAAGAGCCAGACCCGCAGCGCCGGCAGGATTACGGACGCGGCCAGGAAGAGCCAGCCGAACGAGAGCAGCAGGAAGACGGCGAGGCTGATTCCGATGGAGCGGCTGATCCGGGGGGTCCAGGTCGCCAGGAGGAGCCCCAGGCTGGTGAACGCGGCGCCCCAGGAGAGTATCTCCGCGACGATCAGCACGGGGGCGAGCACGCGATCGGCAGGTCCGAGCGGTCCGATCGGGATCCGGGACAAAACCGCCTTGAAGCGCGGCGGGACATCGGGGGACGTCGCGGCGATCACTGCCGCGGCGAGCCCGGGCAGGACTGCCAGCTTAAGGACGACCCGATACGTCCCCATCCACTTGCCCCAGATGATCTCCCGCGTCGAGATCGGCGCGGCCATCAGCACGTCCAGGCTGCCACGGACCCGCTCCTCGCCCAGCGCCGTCGGCGCCTGGACGGTCAGCAACATCAGACCGAGCACGCATTGCAGGACCAGCGCCGTATGGATCATGAAGCCACCTGTCATGTTGTCGATCCCGTAGTCGAACACCTGGTAAATGCCGATCGATGTCGCGGCGACCGCGCCGACCCAGTAAAGCACCCAGAGAATTCGAGCCATCCGAGACGGCCGCGACCGGTGCCACTCGCGCCAGAGCACGGGGTTGCCGTCGAGCGAAGGACCCGGCAACCGCTCCCGCCATCGCCGGATGGCCGCCAACGCCCGGGCGGAGCGACGGCAGCCCCGGTGCCGGGACCCGGAATTGCCGCTTGCGGCGGCCGACCTCCGCCGGCAGCACGAACCGGCGCAGCCGGGCGATCGTCATCATGAGCAATCCGGCCGAGATCGCCAGCGCCACGGCCACGAAGATCGCGACCTCGAGCAGGCCGAAGTGGCCCGGCCACGAATACGGGGCATACACGATCACGAACGGATTGGTCGCGTAGAACCAGTCCGGCGGCGGAGGCAAGCCATAAGCCCGCGACATGCCCTGCCAGAGCGGCAGGCTCAGCAGCCAGCAGGCCGTGAAGGCCAGCACGGCCATGACGACCTCGTCCGTCTTGACGACCTCGACCGAGATCGCCATCGCCAGCGCGCAGCCGAGTACCGCGACCGCCGCCGAGACGGCAAAGAGACCCACGAGTGCTTCCCCGTCGATGCCGCCCAGCAGCGCCGCCAGCGAGACCACCGGGAGGGCGGAGGCCAGGATCGCCAGGATTGGTCCCAACCGCGACAGCAGCTTGCCCAGTACGATCTCGGAATCCGAGAGGTCCGTGGTCGCCATCTGCGCCAGGATGCCCCGCGCGGTCCTGGCAGAGCGCCCCGGCGGTCGCCGCAGGGGCTACCAGGAGCACCATGGAAAGCTGGATGCCCGCCAGCGCGAAGAAGAACGATTCCCCGGCCTCCGCCAGCGCCTGCAGCGTACCCGGCCGGGCCCCCAGTGGCTGCCCGGGCCCCGGAGTCGCGACGGTGTTCCACCAGGTGATCCACAGACCGATCAGCATGGCCAGGACGAAGAGGACCCGGCCCGCGTAAACCTGCCGCCGCCGCGCGAAGATCAGCGACTCATAAACGAACACCGGCCCCGGCCCGACCCGACTTGTCATCACCTGGTCCCCTCACCATGTGGTCGCGACAAGGCACTCATCCGTCCCGCCAACCCGGGCGATTCTATCGCGTCGTCGGACGTTTGTCAGGGAAATTCCGGGATGATCGCCGTCCGGGCCGGCAGATCGAGCCGCCTTGTTTCGGGCTCGCGGGTGATGACTGTGCTCTGGTAGTGGACCGCGACGCGTGCTCCTTCCCGGACAAGTCGAGCCTGGCGGCGGGGTGCTGCCGCGGAGAGGTTTCGAGCCGACACCTGCGGAGGAATTCGTGGTACCCTCGATCAAGAATGAAGAGGACCGGTTGTGCAGCTACGGTGCGAGACTGGGAGTCAATTGTCAAACCATGCCAGGTATTCCTGTGAACACACGATCCTTTCATTATGAGGAAATGGGCCACAACGGTGAGCCCCTTGTGTTTCTGAGCGGTTTGGGGGGCGATCATCGTGCGTTTGCTCTGGCGCAAAGGCATTTCGCGCGGCCATCGGACGCTTGCCTTCGACGCCCGGGATGCGGGGCAAAGCGACCGGTTTGTCGGTCCTTACACGACCGCGGATCTGGCCGACGATGTCGCGGGGTGGCTCGAGCTCATCGATGCGCCGGGTGCCCATGTGGTGGGCCATTCGCTTGGCGGTCTGGTGGCCCAGGAACTCGCGCTGCGGCATCCGCACCTGGTGAAGAGTCTTGTCCTGGCATCAACCCACGCGGGGGCCGATCCGTGGCGAAAGGCGTTGATCGGGTCATGGGTCGTGCTCCGACGCCAGCTCTCGATCGGAGATTTCACGCGGGCGACCCTTCCCTGGCTGGTGGCACCTGCGTTCTATCATCACAAGACCCAGATCGAAGGGCTGGTGCGATTCGCCGAGCAGAATCCCTGGCCGCAAGACCCGGAGGCTTTTGCCAGACAAGCCCGGGCCGCGGCGGAGCATGATACAAGATCGCGGCTCAAGCGAATTGTCGTACCCTGCTTGGTGCTTGTGGGCGAGCTTGACCTGGTCAACCCGCCGCACGTCGCCGAGCAGCTCGCCGCGGGACTGGCAAACTCGCACGTAGTGCTCATGCCCGGCGTGGGGCACCTACCGCACATCGAACATAAAACCTTGTTTCGCGACGCGCTCACAAATTTCCTGGAGCAGGTCGCTCGATGAGTCGCGCACGGCATCGACGAGGATCCATACCTGTCGGCATGTGGCCGGCCTGTCGACCGCAAACACGCATGATCGCGGCCGTGTTCTCTCTGGATGCATTTACGAACATTTTGTACCGTCTGCCCTGGGACATGCGAACCTGGAGGAGTTTTGCAGGAATGAACTTTCCAAGATCGAGCGGCATCTTGCTTCATCCCACATCGCTGCCAGGGCGATTCGGCATCGGCGACCTGGGCCCAAGCGCCCTGGAATTCGTGGATTTCCTGGCCGAGACCGGCCAGCGGTGGTGGCAGGTCTTGCCTTTGGGTCCGACCGGCGGCATGAATTCGCCTTACCAATCCCACTCGTCGTTCGCGGGTAATCCGCTCTTGATCAGCCCTGAAGCGATGGTCGAACGGGGGTGGTTGCGGGCCACGGACCTGAACGAATTGCCGGACTTTCCGGCCGATCACGTCGACTTCGCGGCCGTTGCCCGAGCCAAGGAAAGTTTGTTGCGACGGGCATTTCAAACCTTCTCCCTCGACGACTCGGGTTATCAAGAATTCATCGCGGCCAGCGCTGGCTGGCTGGAAGATTACGCCCTGTTCGTGGCACTGAAAGAGGCTCACGAGGACAAGGCCTGGTTTCAGTGGGAGGCGCTCGCTTGTTGCCCGTAAACCCGCGGCGCTGGCCCGGTGGCGAGAAAAGCTGGGCACGGACATTCACTATCACCAGTTTGTCCAGTACGTCTTCGAAACCCAGATGCAGTCTCTGCGCAAGCGGTGTGCCGAGAAATCCGTCTACCTGATCGGTGACATTCCGATCTTCGTCGCCCACGATAGCGCGGATGTCTGGTCCAGGCCGGACCTTTTCTTCCTCGACGCGCAGGGTCGGACGACCGTGCAGGCGGGGGTTCCGCCCGACTACTTCAGCCAGACCGGGCAGCTCTGGGGCAACCCGCTCTATCGCTGGGAAGCTCATCAGAAGGAAGGCTTCGCCTGGTGGATTGATCGTCTGGCCGCCCTCTTGAAATGGGTTGACCGGATTCGCGTCGACCATTTCCGAGGTTTCGAGGCGTACTGGGAAGTCAACGGGAAAGCGAAAACCGCCGAGAAGGGGCGATGGGTCGAGGCGCCAGGGACCGCGTTCTTCAAGGCCTTGCAGCAGCGATTTGTCGATTTACCCCTGATCGCCGAAGACCTGGGACTGATCACCCCTCAGGTCGAGGCGTTGCGCGACGAGTTCGGGCTCCCTGGAATGCGTGTTCTCCAGTTCGGGTTCAGCAGCAGTGCCGCTGATGAGAAGCATCTGCCGCACGAGTTCATACCGCACTGCCTGGTCTATACGGGCACGCACGACAATGACACCACGCGAGGCTGGCTGCTTTCCAAGCACGCCCAGACCACTCTTTCGGCCGAGCAAGTGCGCACCGAGAGGGCGTACGCCCTGCGTTATCTTGCCAGCA
Organism: uncultured Planctomycetaceae bacterium; assembly: GCA_963797295.1. Lineage (GTDB taxonomy): Bacteria > Planctomycetota > Planctomycetia > Isosphaerales > Isosphaeraceae > Aquisphaera. The sequence goes on along the minus strand of CAWCPP010000035.1, from coordinate 383,067 downwards.
CCGGCAAAGAGTTTCATTGGGACATGATCCGACTGGCCATCAGTTCAATCGCCGAGATCGCGATCATTCCGTTGCAGGACACTCTGGGTCTGGATAGCTCGGCGCGAATGAACATTCCGGGAAAAGCGGAAGGCAACTGGGGCTGGAGATTCCGCGCCGGTCAGCTCACTGCCAAGGTGAAGGATCGGCTCGCATCCCTCACGGCACTTTACTCGAGATGGAACGGAGCGGCCCCGGCTCGGTTTGATCCCCATCACGTCGCGAAGAGTTCCGAGAAGGCGGCTACGAGAGAACTGGGAGACGGCTCGGCGGCCGTGCCGGCTCGGCTCAGGCCAGAAAAAACCAGGAAGAAGACCCCAGACCGGAGGGCTTCCGCGCGCACGAAAACCGTGAAGCCCCGCAAAACGGGGTTATCGTGATCCGGCCGGGTCAACCGGCACCAGCTATAGGGCTAAGATCGTTAGATTGCGCCGTGGATGTAGGAGAGCAGATGGTGATTCTCGGTAGCCACTTTGTCGTACATGACCTTGATTACGTCACCCACCGAGATAATACCGACGAGAGTTCCGGCGTGGACCACGGGAACCTTGGCGATGCGAAGTTCGCTCATCTGGCCCATGACGTCGTTGACATCGTCGACGATGTCGCAGGTCGCGGGATTCCGGGTCATGACATCGGAGATTCGCATCCTGCCAAACCCCTCGCCGCGGTTATGAAAAGTACGGAGAACGTCCCGCTCCGCGAAAATACCGATCAGGCGGCCGTCATTGTCGACCACCGGGAGTGATCCGATGTTATTCTGCACGAGCTTGGCGATCGCTTCGTGAACGGTCGCTTCGGGATCAATTGAGATGATTCGATTCCCTTTGGAGTCCAAGACATCGCGAACTAGCATGGTGCTTCCCCCCGAGTGAGACTCGAGCGCTAGAGCGGCAGATAGCCGCCCGCACGACGCTCCAGAGCTGAACGATAGGATGTGAACCGTGGCCGTATCCTGACATCTTCCCGGGCTGGTTTCAATTGCTTTTTTTGTGCGTTCCAGAAAAAAGCAGGGCGGTTTCTCTGATCCATGCAAGCACGGTGACTTCTTCTGCGGTCTTGTTCGTTGCGAGGATCGGTATTGTCAAGTTCACCGGAGCGAACCATCGCTGACATGCATCGCCAGGAACTGACGCGGTGGAGCGTTCGACTGGCACTCCTGGCAACGTTGCTGGGGACGGTCCTCCTCCGGCTATTAAATGCGAACCAGCCCATCGTGGAGAACTATGTCGGCCGTCAGGTGCCGACGGCCATGGTCGCCCGCAACCTCGACCGGAGGTCCGGTTTCCTCTGGCCCCAGCTCGATACGGCGCCCTTTCCGAATTATTTTCTGGTCGAGCCGCCGCTTTATGAACTCGCGGTGGTGGGGCTGCGGAGGATCGCCGGATGGAAGCTGGACGCGTGCGGACGGATCGTCTCGGCGTTTGCCACAGCGCTGGGCGTCTGGGGCTTGTTCGGACTGATCGGCCGCCGGGAGGGTTGCCGGGTCGCTCTTGCCGCCGCGATTGCGTTTTGTCTCTTTCCCGTGACGATCCGCTACGGTCGGGCCTTTCAGCCCGACGCCCTCATGCTGGGAGCGACGCTGGGGGGCCTCTCGTGCTGGGACCGCGCCGAAGACGGAAGCGGCTGGTTCCGGCGAATTGTTGGCTGGCTGCTGCTGGCGGTGGGCTTCGCCGCCAAGGTCACCGCGGCCTTGGTGCTGGTCCCGCTCTGGGTGGCCATCCCGCGCCCGAGATCGAGGGTCTTTTTCGTGCTCGCCACGACCGCTCTGCTGCCGGCGCTGCTCTGGTATGTGTGGGCCAATCATCTGATCGAATCAACCGCCGGTTCCCGATCCTCGGCGGAGAACCGCGCGATCTGGACGACGGTCGTTGGGTTATCCGCCTTCGGGAAACTCGAGACCTGGGCTAACCTCTGGAGGTTCCTGGTCGTCAGAGCTTTCACTCCTCCCGCACTGGCACTCGGCCTCTGGGGCCTTTCCCTGCGACCGGCGAATCTCTCGGGGAATTCCCTGGCATACGACCTGTGGAAGATCTGGGCGGTGGTGGCGCTCTTGATGCTGGCAATGCTGGCGGGCAAGCTTCATCACGAGTATTACTGGCTGATTCTCGCTCCCGCGGTCGCCGCCGGGATCGGGCGAGGCTGGACGCTCGTGGCGGAGCGGCATCGCGGTCTGGGCTGGGGGCTGGCTCTTCTGTTCTTTCTCTGCAGCGGGTTGTTGTCGCGGTCCACGTGGCAAACGCCCCCGGAATGGGAGCATCTCGAGGTGGCCGCGCGGCAGATCCAGGAGATTGTCCCGCCGGAAGCGTGGCTGGCTGCGCCCGAGCCGCTGCTGTACCAGGCCGACCGCCGGGGATGCCGGCTCGAGTTCACGCCGCGGGCCGCGGCGCGGGCCGCGGAGGAATGGCCGGGGATAGACGGAAACGCCGTCGACGGGCCGCTCGCTCTGATCGATTGTTATGGAGCGGTTGGCGCGCGATTCGTGGCGGATGTGGTGACCGATCGTGAAGGCGAATCTCGAAAAGCCTTGCACGAAGCGATCCGGCGGCGTTACAAGGTCAGGTTGGACAATTCGTCCGTCATCATTGCCGAAATCAACCCTTCCGAGACCTCCGGGCATGGCCAGTGAAGATCGTGCCGTCATCGTCCCCGACTTTGCAGTCTGGAAAAGCCACGGACGGAAGATCACCGTCTTGACGGCATACGACTATCCGATGGCTCGGCTGCTCGATGCCGCCGGCGTGGACTGTCTGCTTGTTGGTGACTCGATGGGAACGACCGTGCAAGGCAGGGACACGACGCTGGGCGTGACTCTCGAGCAGATGACCTACCACGCCGAGATGGTGGCTCGCGGTGCCCGCAGGGCGCTTGTGGTGGCCGATCTGCCGTTCCTCTCATACCAGGTCTCGCGGCGGCAGGCCATCCGATCGAGCGGGGCGATTCTCAAGCAGACCGACTGCAAGGCCGTGAAGCTCGAGGGAGGTCAGCGGATGGCGGCCACCATCAAGGCCGTGGTCGAAGCCGAGATTCCCGTGATGGCCCACATCGGCCTGACACCGCAATCGATCCGCCGATTGGGCACATACAAGGTGCAACGCGCCGAGGAGGTGCTTCGAGCGGATGCCCGGGCGGTCGCCGAAGCGGGCGCCTTCGCAGTCGTCCTGGAATGCGTTCCCGCACCGCTCGCCGCGGCCGTCACGGCGGAACTGACGATTCCGACCATCGGCATCGGCGCGGGCAGCGGGTGTGACGGCCAGGTGCTGGTCGTGCACGACATGCTCGGCTTGCTCGAGGGTACGCGTCCCAAATTCGCCCGCCTTTACGCCGACCTGGGTGAAACGATTCGAACCGCTGCCGCGAATTACGTGCGAGATGTCAAGAACGGCACATTTCCGGGACCGAGCGAGAGCTTCCGGTGAGCCACGTCGACGGCCCGGATCGAGTAGTCATGCGACCTGACTGGATTTGCAAAATTGGAGGCGATCCTCATGAGCGTGTCAACGGGAGAACAACTGCTGAATAAAAAATGCGTTCCGTGCGAGGGAGGCCTTCCGGCACTGTCGCCCGCGGAAGCTGAGGACATGGTGCGGCACGTTGAGGGCTGGGTGCTGACCGAGGACGGGAAACGGATCCGCCGCAAATGGACGGCCAGAAATTTCATGGCCGGCGTCGATTTCTTCACCAGGGTCGCGGCCCTGGCCGAGGACGAGGGCCATCATCCCGACCTTCATCTCGAAGGCTATCGGCAGGTCGCCATCGAGCTCACAACCCATGCCATCGGGGGCTTGAGCGAGAACGATTTCATCCTGGCGGCCAAGATCAACCAGCTACCGATTCAGGTCAAGAAATAGTTCGTTCCGGCGCCCGGTCAGAAGCCGAGCCACGTGCCAATTCGTCGCAAGAGACCTTGCCGTTGAGGCAACGACGCGCGACTGACGGCCGGGTCCGCCGTGCTCTCTTGCACGTCGCCACCGTTCCCCTGGAAGCGGATGAGGCGGTCTTGCGACGGTGGTTCCGGCTTGCGGGCGATCGCCTGAGCCTGCACGGAGTCAAGGTGAGCGACCAGTGTTTTTGCCGTCGTGCCATGCGTTGCCAGTATCTGGTGGAGGGGCTTCGTCCGCAGACCCTTCCTGCCCTGGCTCAGATAGTCGATCAGCAGCGCTTTGCCCTGAACGGTATCGCCGAGCATCAGGTGGACCCAGGCCCAGGCTTCGCGATAATCGCGCGGAGTCATCTCGTGAATGTCGGATAGGCTTTCCAGTCGGGGAAGGTCGGGAATCCATCCCTTCTTGAGATCCTCGGGAAGCCTGGCCATGTGCTCATCCTGGATATCGAGCATATCGGCCCTGGTCTCGAAATACTCGGCCAGTCCCTCGTCAAGCCAGAGGGGAAGGTCGCCATAGCAGCCGCGGACAAGCGCGTGAGTGGCCTCATGCCGGAGATCCTCTTCGAGCCGGTCGCTCAAGTAGGTGTAGACGACTCTCCGGTCACCCTGGGCGAGGAAGAAGGCACGCCGGGGCGGCAGTTCCGGGTAGTAGAACTTGAGGAAATGCGTATAGGCGTTGCGATCGTTGAGCACATAGATCTCGACCGGCTCCTCATCGGGACGGGCGCGGTAGTTTAGCCGACTACTCAGGTCCGTCTCCAGCGAGTGCAGACAACGAATTGCCGGCGAATCGGCGGGGATGGGTGTGCTGGAATATACGAGGAACGGGCCCGTCCTGACCTGGTACCTCGTCGGTACCAGTTCCTGGCCCCGATCACCCAAGGTTGCGCAGCCAAGCGGAAGGAAGACCAAAAACGGTACGACGAGCAGCCAGGCAGGGCAGAGCCATTGAGTCTTGCCGATTGACCGGTCCCAGGTTCGCGTGATCATGCTCGAGCTCCCGATGTCTCGGGTTCATGAAAGGGGCCGTCCCCGCCGCCGGTTGCGTGCCCGCTTGGCCATGATGGCTCTTTCCGTGCTCTTCCACACGTTCTTCCAGTCCGAGAGGGGCGACAATCCCCAGGGAAGGTAAGCGCGAAGGAAGCGGAGGGTATCGGTTCGGGTGCGTCCCACCACGCCGGCCAGGCTGAGACTCAGTCGGGCCAGGTTCTTGATCCTCCGGTGCTGGGGCACCGGGTTCAGCAGGCGGACCCCGACCAGGTCGATCAAGCTCAGAAACTCGTTCTTCTCCAGCCGGTCGAGGTGGACCAGGATGTTGCTTGCCTTGAGATCGCGATGGGCCAGTGATCGTTCGTGAAGAGCACGGATCAGGTGGGCGAGCGCCATGTTAAGCTGTCGGCCTCGCTCCTTGCGAACGACAGGATCGAGTGTTGGAAGCACCTTGCGAACGTACTCCGCCAGGGTCATGACATTTTCTTGCTTGAGCGTGACGAGGTACGTCTCATGAGGCAGAAACCGCGAAAAGGGCTTGAACTTTGAGGCCCGTTTGCGGGCCAGGAAGGCCAGGTTGCGGGGCGTCGGTATTCCTCGGCTGAGGAGATGCTGACCGGCCTGCCAGGAGCGCCAGGCGCGAGAGGGCCGTGCCAGATTGAGCCAGGGGTCGATCCACTTCTTGACGTTGAATCGCTTGTAGATCACCCGAGTCGGCTGGCCGCCCACGAGCATGGTGGTCTCGGCGACGGTCGACGTCCGCGAGTTCTTGAGCACGACCGTCTGCGGGCGAGAGAAAGGGGCATCGGGATCGGCCAGCAAAGATTCCACCTCGGAGGGATCGAGATCACGGGCGGCAATCGACCAGCATTCCTCACTCTTGTAAATCTTAAAGTACTTGTTCGTCGAGCAGCACCGCCGGCCCCATCTCCGCCAGAGCCGCTCGGCCCAGGCCCGGGTGGAGATCTCGATTCCCGCGGCGAACTTGCGGGCGTCGGATACGGGTTCCGAACGGTTCTCCAGATAGGTTTTCAAGAACCGGTGGCGGTCGAGGCGGCTGCTCCGCAGCCAGAAGTAATGATCGAGCAAAGCCAGGTTTTGCTGTGCCTTTGGCCAGGTGAGCCGCGAATTCTTGCGCAGGGCATCCAGGTCGATCATGGTCAGGACGGGCATCTGTTCACTGTTGATACAGACCAGAATATTGCCGGGGTGGAAGTCGATATGGGTCATTCCCGCGTTGTGCAGCCGTGCCGTCAGCACCGCCAGACTCTTCGCCAATCTCTGGCGGATCTGGGAACGGAGCGGCTCAGGGAGAAGCTCGAGGTGATTCTCCAGGAAGTCATCCAGGGGGATGGTTCCGGGAATTTCCCAGGTGATGAGATAGTTTTCGAAGAGAAATCTGCGCTTCCTCTGTTCGCCCAGCGCGATGGGATGAATGGTCGGAACACCGATTTCCGCCAGAACCTGGGACCGCTTTGCCTCGTTGCGGCCTTTGCCCCGCCGAAACCACTGACGGAACATCGCGCGGTAGTCGGGCACAAGATAGTGCTTGACGTAGATCACACCCTCGGGCAGGTCCACCCGGTAGACCACGCGATGCGGGCCCGATTTGATCGTCTTCAGCCGGCCTTCCTCGCGCCATGCTTCGAGACGAAGCCCCTCGGGACCGAGCAACATCGTATCCCAGGGACCACGGAGCCACCAACCCACCGGTCCGGACTCCACCCACTGCCATTCCGGGGGCTGAAACATGCGCTGGACCCCCGGGGCCGCTGGTTTTCTCTCTGCCATCAAAATCATGAGCATATTCTAGAATGACCTGAGCCGGTCGGGTCTTCGTTATGGCGGTGATGGTCTTGACGACCGGTGCGTGTGGCGCGGTGCAGGCCGCCCATGCGTCTCAGTCGAACGTAAAACGGGTCGGGAATAGAGTTTTGGGGAGACGGGCGAGACATCGTTAGATCAGCGGCGCCAGGTCTTTCCACCGCGGCGACCGAACTCACGAAGGTGTCTGCCCAGGCGTCGACGGAATATCCCGATTCCACGCGTTCTCGGGCAGCCCGTCCCATTCGCCGGCGGAGCGGTTCATTGGACGCGAGCGTGCGGATGGCCTCGACCCAATCATCCGAGGTTCGCGGCAGAAAGCCGGTTATACCCGGCTCGATCAGTTCGTTGTGCATTCCGACCGGGTTAGCGACCACCGGCAGCCTGGCTGCCTGATACTGGAGGATTTTCAGCCCGCACTTTCCCTGGCTCCAGGGGTCTTCGGGCAGCCAGCCGATTCCAATGTGGCCAGCGGCCAGGTCGCGCGCTTCCCAGGCTTGCGACCATGGAACGGGTGTCACCCGAAGCGTTTGGAAACCAGGAAAACGGTCACAGATGACTCGCATCCTGAGGCCGGGAATGTCGCGGCCCAGCCGGTCCCAGAGCGATTGCTGCTGCTCCAGGCCCTGGAGTGTGCTCGACGAGCCGATCCAGACAAGTTCGCATCCCGGACGATTCCTTTCCGATGGATGCGATTCCAGCTCGGGATAGAGTGTCGGTTCCACGCAGGTCGGAATCATCCGAACCCGCGTGGCGGGTGCTCCGGCCCTGAGCGCGCAGTCGGCCAGAAAATCATTCCCCGCGATGACCGTGTCGGCGGCCCGGACGGTGGCTGCGAACCGGTCGTGGCGGGCCCGCGAATACGGGCCGCGGCGGGAGTAAGAGTCGCGGTAGAGAACGGCGTCGTCGAAATCGAAAACCAGGTGTCGAGCGTTCTTACGCAGAATCGCGAGCTGCCAGACAGGCAACAGCCTGCGCTGCAAGAGCACCGAATCGTAGGAGGAAGCCGAGAAAAGCTGGGACAGGCGGCCAAAGGTGGTGTGTTTCAGTCTCTGGACCGTGAGAGACCAGCCGCATTCCCCCAGAGCAGGCTCGAATGCCCGGATTCGATATCGGCAGCAGACATGGTCTGGCGATTCTACCAGGGCTAGAAGTCTCATACCGTCCTCCGTGACGGCTGGGCGGCCGTTGCGGCGCAAAGCTGATTCAGCTCGGATCCCTACGCCGGCACGATCTTAATCACCTTCCCCAGGAAAGCAAGTGGGAATGAATGATAAATTAGGGAAATCAGGAAACACCAACTCGGATTGCCGCTCTTTCCTGATCGTGGTAAAGATACGGCCGCTCGATGATCGGAGCGCGACTCGATGCTCCGAGCACGCAGGGACGCGCATCGGGCCTCTTCTCGGCGACACAGTCACACATGAATAATTTCGTACGGTTGGTACGATTCGCCTGGCCTCATCGCAATCGCTTCGCGCTGTCCATCGCCTGCGCGGCCATGGTGGCTCTGTTCTATTTCACAGAGCTCGCGGCAGTCTTGCCGCTTCTGAATATTCTTTTCAAGAGCGAGAATCCCCAGCGCTGGATCTCGACGAAAGTCGACGACATCGGCACGCGGATTATCCTCCTGGACGCCCAGGCCGAGGAAGCCCAGAAGATCCGCGACGCCGCGGATGCGGGAGATTTTCAGGCACCTGGGCTCGCCAAGGACTTCCAGCAACTCGACGATGAGTCGGACACGCAGAGACAGAAATTGAAAGACCTTCAGCACGCTGTCGACATGCCCGACCTGAAGGGTCTCACGCCGCAGTTCGTGAAGCAAGAGCTGGCCAAGATCGACGACTTGCAAAAGCAGCTCGAAATCGTCGATGGCCGCCTCTCCGAGTTGCGCCGCGGTAGTGCGTCACTGAAGGCCCGCGATCTCGCCTCGATTCGCTATCGGCAGGCTCAGATCCAGAAGAGCAAGGAAGATTGGAAATTCTGGCTAGCCGGCTATCAGCGTCTCAAGCCTCTGGTCTACCATTACCTGCCCTCGGACCCATTTCGCAATTTGCTGCTGCTCATTGGCCTGGTCATCATGGGCGTGGCCATCAAGGGCTTCTTCATGTTCCTGCAAGAAGTCCTGGTGGCGGACGTGATGCAGCGGACCCAGTTCGACATTCGCAACCTCTTCTTCCGCCGCACGATCAACCTGGATCTGGGCAGCTTTTCGGAACAAGGCTCCGCCGAGTTGATGGCGCGGTTCACCAACGACATGGATTCCTTCGGTCAGGGGCTGGTCACCCTGCTCAGCAAGCTGATCCGCGAGCCGATGCGGGTCTGCATGTGCCTGAGCGGTGCACTCTATCTGAACTGGAGATTGACCTGTCTGACACTCGTGGTCGTGCCCATCTCGGCGGTGACGACCGTCCGCGTGGGCCGGATCATGAAGCGGGCCATGAGGCGCCGCTCGAAAGTATGTCGTCGCTCTACAGAATTCTTCAGGAGACCTTCCAGGGCATCAAGGTGGTCAAGGCCTTCGCCATGGAGCGCATGGAGCGCCGGCGGTTCTTCATCGAGACCAAGAACTTCTATCGCAAGGCCATCAAGGTCGCGATGATTGACGCCATGTCCGACCCGGTTCTGGAAATGCTGACACTGGTCACGGTGGCCATTGCGCTCCTGGCTGGTTCGTACCTGGTGCTCAAGAAGACCATCTTTCTACAGCTTGGTCCGTTCCAGATTCAGCTCGCTTCTCAGGTCATGGCCATCGAGGAATTGCTTACCCTATATGCCGTGCTTGCGGGGGCGTCGGACCCGATCCGTAAGCTCTCTAACGTACATTCCAAGATCCAGCGCGCCGCGGCAGCAGCCGACCGGATCTGTGCCATGATGGATCGCGAGCCCAAGGTGATCGAATCGGCCGAGGCGATCGACCTGACTCGACGGGCCAAGGTTATCGAATTCCGAGACGTCTTCTTCAGCTATCCCGGACGCCCGCCGTTGATCAAGGGCATCTCGCTCAAGGTGCAGCACGGTGAGACCATCGCCCTGGTAGGCCCCAACGGCTGCGGCAAGACCACGCTCATGAGCCTGCTGCCCCGCTTCTGGGATGTCAACGAGGGGGCGATCACGATCGACGGTCACGACATCCGTGATCTCCGCCTGCGCAGCTTCCGCAGACAGATCGGCATCGTTCCCCAGGAAACGATCCTGTTCCAGGACACCATCGCCCGCAACATTGCCTACGGCGACCCGGGCGCCAGCCGCGAGCGAATCATCGAGGCTGCCAAACGCGCTTACGCTCACCAGTTCATCATGTCCCTGCCCGACGGCTACGACACCGTTATCGGCGAACGCGGGCACGGCCTTTCCGGAGGCCAGCGCCAGCGCATCGCTCTGGCGCGAACGATGCTTCGCGATCCAGCGATCCTGATACTCGATGAAGCCACCAGCGCGGTCGATATCCAGGATGAGGCCCTCATCCGGAAGGCCATCGAAGAGTTCTCCCAGGGTCGAACGACCTTCCTCATCTCGCATAGCCTCGGCACAATCCAGTTCGCCAACCGGATCATCCTGATCGATGACGGCTGCATCGTCGCATCGGGCAGCGACCAGGAACTGAGGCGTTCCTCGCCACTCTACCGGCGGCTCTACGAGATTCATTACCACCGCGAAACGGCCTGAGCCGGTTTTTCTGGTGAGCCTCTATGGCTTGGGGGCAAACTGCGGATCATTGAAGGCAAAGGCGGGACGACGACCAAGAATCACGTCATAGATTGAATCGTTGGTTTTCATGACCTCTGCAAGGAAATCGTTGTAGGGACGATCGGCCACATTGACCAGTCCCGTGTTCGCTGCCTCGCCGTTGAAGCCTTCGAAGAACCGTCCCGTGCAGGCCTGGTCAAGGGCCAGGAACCACTGGATTCCCACGACATGACCGGTGGCTGCCGACTGCTCGACATAGTTGCGATAGGCCAGGCCGCGTTCCGTCTGATTCCTCACCTTGTTGCCACCCCGGAGGCCCTGGTCCGTGGCCGCATAATAGAACTCGGAGAGTAACATCGGCTTCAACGCCCAACCATGGACGCGGTCAAGGAAGTTCTTGTCGACACCATAGGTGTAATAGTTGATCGAAACCACGTCGACAAACTTGGCGGCCGTACGAACGATGATCTCGGACCTGGCCGTGGCGGGAGTCAACCGGTCACCGATCAGCAAGTGGTTTGGATCATGCTTGCGGAACGCCGTGTTGACCAGGGTGTAGCGGGCCTCCAGGAACAGCTTGAAGAACGCGGCCATATCCTCGACGGCCGCTTTCGTCGTCGCTGACAACGGTTGTTCGGCTGCCACCTCGAACGATGGCAGAGCGCTATTCCAGGCGGCATTGAATGCCTTGATCGTGGTGTACTTGTGCTTGAGCCAGGCGACCAGCCGCGCTTTCGAGGGGCACTCGGACGCACGAAGGGACGGAACGACCTTGGGCACTTCTTCAAGCCACGGCTCATTACTGATGAAGTAGCCGATGAGCAGCGGGTCGTGGGCGCTGGGTGCCACGGCCTCCGCGTACGCCGCGTCAAACTTGGCTGCAAGATCCGGTGCGAAGGGGTCCCAAACAGCGTTCACGTTTCCTAACTTGGGGGCCGGGATAGGGACGAAATTGACGTAAGGAAACTGCTTCTCGTACACAACGGGCGGAACGGCGTTGAACGCGCCGGCCGAGTTGAAGCCCCAGGCCCGAAGACGGTCGATCCAGCGGGTGAAGTGTTGATCGAGGTTGTACGGCTGACCGTACTTGCGGATCGTGTTTGCCAGATAGAACGATGCGACGCCTGAATCGCCTTCGCGTCGGGCCGACAGAAACGACGATTCCCCGCTGGGCAGCCACTCATAGATCGCCTCGCGGCCTCGAACCGTCGTGTAATCATCACACGGGCTGATGCCGCAGACGCCGAGCTGGAAGAAGGCGTTGCCCGCCGGTGTGACCAGAACGTCCACCGACCCACCGTCCAGCCTGGCAGCCCGGCCGACATGAAAGAAGCCAGTCTTTTCGAGGCCGAGTTTCGCGCCGGAACCCGGCAATCCTCCGAATGGATCCGTGTGTGCCGGTTTCCGCGAAGTCAGCCACCTGCGTTCTTCTGCCGCGTCGCTCTTGAGCTCACTCTCGGTCTTGACCTTGGTTGGGAAATTGACCTTGATCCACTGGCCGAAACGATCGACGACCGGCCTGCTTCGCCCTGATGCGCCAGCCTTCGCGAAGGCGATTTCGAAATGAGGGCCACGATCACCTGCTGGCAACGGGCAGGCGAACCACCAGTCATAGACGCTCCAGTTCCACTCGCGGTTGTCCTGAAGCTGCTGATACGAGTAGGGCGGAATCATCACCGAGAGTCCCGGGCCTGTCGGATGAACGATCTCAAACCGGTCGGCGTTACCCTGAAAGAGAAAAGGGCGTGCCGGCTTCTCCGCGGGGAACGCCTGAGGTGAAGCCCCTCCGATCGCGAACGATCCTCCGCCCGAGAAGGTGATCGGAATCAGCATTTCCATGCGGAACTGCTTGAACTCCGCGGGGAGATCCGAAAAGCGAAGGCTCAACGCCAACTTCTCGAGTCGCACTCGGCACTTGCCACCATCGGCATAGACGAGGGTCACGCCTTCAGGGTCCCTGACGATCTGTGCCGGTTCGATGCGTTTGTCGCCGCTGATGACCAGCGCTGGATACTTCAAGGAAAGAGTGCCGGCGGTCCCCGCCTCGATCGAAATTTCCTGGTCGCCGAGCTTCACGGCGAAATTGTCGCCTGCGGTCTCGTTCGCGTTCACAGGCGCATTTGCCGCCAAGATTCTGGACGCCGGCACTCCAGGCGCGGCCACGCGGATCGTGTAAAAAGCCTCATTGCCGTTGGTGCGGGGTAGCTCTGCCGTCGCCATCCAGGCGAATGTCTTCATGTTCCAGACTCGGTTGTCTTGCATCTGTTGCCAGCCGTGTTCAATTTCGATGGCGAAACTGTCTCCTTGCGCAGGTGTGATGTCCATCCGCCTGGCCTCGCCTTTGAAGAGGAACGCGTCGGCAAGGGCCGTCGTCGGAAAGGCTGTGGCATTCCCCCGGTCGATCGAAAACTTACCGCCCTGGTTGAGCGCCAGCGGCAATGCCAGGTCGAACCGGATCTTCTGAACCTCAGGGGGCAAAGCGGTGAAGTGAAAAGCCATCGCGCCGTCGTCATTCAATTCGCCGGTCACCGTCGCACCGCTGCGATACCTGGCGGAAAGTTTACGCCCCTGAACCACAACTTGAGACGGCAGTGCGTTCTTGTCTGCGGTTCCGAGGGCCGGATAACTCAGTGTAAAGCGCCCTCCTCGACCGGTGTTGACCACGATGCCATGCTGGGTCAGTGTGGTAGTGAGTGCTCGAGCCTGCGGGCCAAGCGTGGCGCTGACGGCCAGAAGAATGGCGGCGGTGTGGCGTTTGAACATGCGCATCATCCTCAAGCGGTGTGGAATGACCGAGGCCAGGCGCTTCGGCGTCAGCCAGGCGGGATGAGTCGATTATCGCACGGTTTCGAAGCCAGGAATACCAGTACGACTGCGACCACGAGCCAGAATTGGTGGTGGCCGATGGACTGGCAGCCCGCGCAAGGCACTACTTATCCTAAGATGATGTTGATCCTGTTCGACCCGATTGTGAGACGGCAAAACGCGCCGACTGTGATCTTGAATCGGCAACGATCCAGGCCATATCTGGCACAGAACTGGCCACGGTATTCACCGGTTTTGATGTTGCCGCGGGTACTCGAATTGATGCGTCATGCGAAAACCCTTGTGAACTCGCCAGGAATTGCCCTGAGCGGTTACCCAACACAGAACGACATACGCGACGATTTGGAAGCGGAATTTGCGCTTCAACTTGCCAAGCCGATGACGATTTCGATGCTGGAGAACGCCATTCAGAAAGTGGCCAGGAGACGCTTACCTGAAGGCAGCCCCGTAGGATGCGTCCGGCCTTCCAGATGCTTGCTGTGCATCGACTGAGACGAATCGTGATTGGACAGCAAATCTGGAACAAACAGCCTGATTCTCAGGAGTGAAGTTCGCAGCGAGGATGACGGGGCTCGAACCCGCAACCTCCGGCGTGACAGGCCGGTGCTCTAACCAATTGAGCTACATCCCCAAGCCAGCATGGTGGCTACGAATTTGAAGATAGCCCCCGGACAACACAAAGTCAAGGCTCGGGGTCTTGTCGGTCGATTGGGTGCGCAGTAGTCTATGCTTCCTGAAACGAGACTTCCTGAAACGCTGCGCATCCGGCGCATCGATTCCCAAGCTTTTGGCGGACCTGGTAACGGGGCAGCAGGGGCGAGGCAACGTGCAGATTACCAGAGCGGTGATTACCGCGGCGGGGCGGGGGGCGCGACAGTACCCGGCATCGGACACGGTGCAGAAGGCGATGCTTCCGGTCGTCGATCGCGATGGCCTTACAAAGCCGGTCCTTCAGATCATTGCCGAAGAGGCGCTTGAGAGCGGAATCGAAGAAATCTGCGTCGTCAGCGCACCCGGCGACGAATCCGTTTATCGCGGCCATTTCCGCAATTACGCGGCCAACTTGCGGTCAGCCTTCAAAGGCGTGGAGTGGGCCGAGGAGCAGGCCCGCCGTCTCTCTGACCTTGAGCAACGTCTGCGGTTCTCGGTCCAGCCTGAGCCGCAAGGTTATGGCCATGCCGTCTGGTGTGCCCGCGACTTCGTGGCCGGCCAGCCGTTTCTGCTGTTGCTGGGCGATCATCTTTACCTTTCGGCCGAGCCTGCGCCGCTGCGCCCGGCAACTGATCGACCTCGCCATGACCGAAACGTGCGCGGTCTCCGCCGTGCAGGCCACACGCGAGCATCTGATCCACCAGTACGGAACTCTCACCGGCCGTCGCCTGGCGGAACGGCCCGATGCTTACGCAATCGACGAGATCATCGAGAAGCCGAACCCCACTCTGGCCGAACTGCGCCTTCAAGTTCCCGGCCTGCGCGGGCCATTACCTATGCTTTTTCGGCATGCATGTGCTGACGCCCACGGTCTTCGACCTGCTGGATGCGCTGGTTGCCGACAACGTGCGCGAGAATGGCCAGATCCAGCTCACCACGGCACTCAACGCCCTGGCCAGGCGTGAACGATATCTGGCGATCGAGACCCGCGGCTCGCGGTTCAACCTGGGAATCAAGTTCGGGGTTGTCGAAGCGCAAATCGCCCTGGCGATGGCCGGAGTCGACCGCGAGCGGATTCTGGCGGTCCTGGTCGAAACCCTCACCCGGCTCGAGCAAAACGGGACCCGCTAAGACGATGCGGCTGCATTCGAACGGCTCGACGAACATGGCTGGCTACTGAATATCATCATGACCTCACCTGGCAATATCCTGATCGAGACCATCACCAGTACCGATCCGGGGTGCCGTGACCGCTCCGTGGAGACGCTTATCCGCGGCGTGAGCCTGGCCGAAAAACTCCAGGCTTGCGAGGAACTGGAAGCGTTCCGCCAGCACAGCGAGAACCTGTACGAGCGTGTTCGAGCCTGCTTATTCTTGCAGGCGATCTACCGCTACGAGATCCAGGAGGACCCGTCGCTTTTGCCGACGGGCCTGGTGCCGTTTCATGGCTTCATGGACATGATGGGCAGGCGCTACGAGCAGGCCATCACGGCGTTCCGTCGCGCACTCAAGGATGACGGACCGAATGGAGCGATTTGCAGCGCTCTGGCTCAGGCTTATGATCAGATCGCGTTTCAGACTCTTGCCGATCAGGTCCGGCGGTCGGTGCGCAGTTGCCCGGGAAACCGCTGGATGTTCCGGGTCGGCGGCATCGACGAACATCCCTTGCACATCCATCCTCGGTTGCTCGAGCGCGAGTCGGAAGACGCGCTCTACCCGATTCTGGTCGAGCGGACACCGGTCCGGCTCGACCTCTCGCACAGCGCCTGGTCAGACATCTTCTTTCTCGGGATGGACTATCCTGAAGGTGCCCGGGTGCTCAACATCTCGGTCGATCTGGGAGTCCACGGGCGCGACGATCGGCCGATTCCGCCCATCGAGTGCCGGGTGCGCAGTCATCGCCAGGCCGATCTTGCGGCTGACCAGCATCGATCTGAATTCGTGCAAGGATGTCGAAAGCCTGGAAGAACTCTTCAACTTCGGTAACGATTATCTCGGGCTCGTCAAGGCCGGGGTCATCGCGTCGGGATTGGTACCTCCCTCGCTCGAGGGAACCAACATCAAGCTCGCAGACCTGCTGTCGCGCGTTGTTCGTCCGGGTCACGGGCTGGAGATCGTCAGCAAGGTCAACGACATTCCCAAAGGTTCGCGGCTGGCCGTCTCGACGAACTTGCTGGCGTCGCTGATCGCGATGCTGATGTGCGCGACGGGTCAAGCCCGCAACCTGACCGGGCCGCTCGATCTCGACGAAGCGCGCGTCGTTGTGGCCAGAGCGATTCTCGGTGAGTGGCTCGGCGGTTCGGGCGGCGGCTGGCAAGATTCGGGAGGCATCTTTCCAGGCGTCAAGCTCATCCATGGGGTGGCCGCGGGAGAGAACGACCCGGAATGGGGCGTCAGCCGAGGCCGGTTGCTGCCCGTCCACCGGCTCATCGATGGCAGGGCCGGGCAGCCTATGAGTGGCTCGACGGCTGGAGAACCAGCCTCCGGAGGGTCATCATTCCAGGACGCTCTGGCTGCAAGCCTGGTGCTGGTTCATGGTGGCATGGCTCAGAACGTGGGGCCGATCCTCAACATGGTCACGACCAAGTACCTGCTACGCAGTCATGAGGAATGGCTCGGGCGGCAGCAGGCGTTGCAGATCTTCGACCGCGTGCTCGTCGCAGTTGACCAGGCCGATGTGCGCATCCTGGGCCGTTGCACAACCGAGAACTGGAACGGTCCGCTCAAACAGATCATCCCCTGGGTCTCCAATGCCTTCACCGAGGCGATCATCGGCGAGGCGCGGCAGACTCTCGGTGACGATCTCTGGGGTTTTCTGATGCTCGGCGGAATGTCGGGCGGAGGAATGGCGTTCTTCATCGCGCCCCACCGCCATGATGAGTTCCAGGAGCTGATCTTGACGATCATGAGGCGGGTCAAGTCCGAGCTTGACGACGCGCTCCCCTTTGCGATGGAGCCGGTCGTCTATGACTTCAAGATCAATCCTCGTGGGACCTGGGCCGAGCTCGAGACCGGCAGCTCGGCGATGATGCCCCCGCGCTATTACACGCTACAAGTTCCCCGGATGATCGCTACCGGCACAGCTTCGCTGGATACGATGCGCAAGGCCGATGTTGATCATTTCGCGAATCACTGCCCAGCCACGAATGAGCTGATCGGCGTCTTCCGGACGATGATCAATCACCTTTTCCCGGTAACCCGGAGTGCCCAGGACGCGACCTCGGCGCGCTGGAACGAACAGGCCGAGCGGATCCGCGCCGAGAACGGCTTCGACCCCGTGCAACATGACGGTTTGCGCGAGGATCTGATCCGAGGCCGGATCGGCCTGGCCCGAAATCGCTTGCCGGTCGACCTGGATATCCGCGATGTCGACGACGCGGATTTGATTCATACCTACGGCCACGTACCGCCCGCGGCGGCGGAACTCGGCGAGCATTCACTGCGGCGGGGCGAGGTGGCGGTCGTGACGCTCGCTGCCGGCGTCGGCAGCCGATGGACGACAGGGGCTGGGGTCGTCAAGGCGGTCAATCCCTTTGTCACGATGGCCGGACAGCACCGGAGCTTCCTCGAGATTCACCTCGCCAAGACGCGGGCCGTCGAGCGGGCCCTGGGAATCACCATCCCGCACGTTGTCACGACCAGCTACCTGACTCACGCGGCCATCGAACGGCATCTCCAGAGGACCGGCAACTACGGTCATGAAGGCCCGGTTTTTCTGTCTCGCGGGCAGTCGATCGCGCAGCGGCTCGTGCCCATGACCAGGGATTTGACCTTCCTGTGGGAGGAATCCACACACGAGACGCTCGACGAGAACAAGCAGAAGGTCCGCGAGGCTGGCCGCCGCGCGATTCTGGAGTGGGCCAGAAGCGTGGGCGAGGGGAGCGACTACACTGACAACTTGCCGATTCAGCGATTCAATCCCCCCGGCCATTTTTATGAGCTGCCGAACCTGTTGCGCAACGGGCTTCTGGGCCAGATCCTGGCTCAATATCCCAACCTCAAGTGGTTGCTGCTCCACAACATCGATACCCTGGGCGCGACGCTTGACCCGGCCATCCTGGGCCTGGCCTCGGAGAGCGCGGCCACGCTCAGCTTCGAGGTGATTCCGCGGCGGATTGACGACCGCGGCGGCGGGCTCGCCCGGGTCGGCGGCCGGCTGCGCATCCTCGAAGGGCTGGCTCAGCCGCGCGAGGAGACCGAGTTTGCTCTCAGGTACTATAATACATTGACGTCCTGGGTGCGGATCGACGGCTTGCTTCAGACGCTGCACTTGACCCGCGACGATCTGACGCAATCTCCCGAGAAAGTTGCTGCCGCGGTTCGCACTCTCGCGGGACGAGTTCCTACCTATGTGACAATCAAAGACGTGAAGCGGCGCTGGGGGCACGGCCAGGAAGATGTATTCCCGGTCGCCCAGTTTGAAAAGCTCTGGGGTGACTTGACCTCGCTGCCCGACCTACCCTGTGCCTTTCTCGCTGTTGGCCGCTTGCGGGGCCAGCAACTCAAGGACGCAGCACAGCTTGACGGCTGGGTCACCGACGGCAGCCGCGACCACGTCGAATCACTTTGCGCCTTCTCTAGATAATTCTGATGATCGGCCAATTTCATGAGTAATTCCGAACTGGTTCTGGTCACGGGAGGAGCCGGTTTCATCGGCTCGCATCTTGTAGAAACCCTGGTGAACGAGGGGTACAAGGTGCGCGTGGTCGATAATCTGGCCACGGGCCACAGGTCCAACCTGGCCCACCTGGAGGGCCGCTACGAGTGGATTGAAGGGGACCTCGCCGACTTCGAGGTCTGCCTGCGTGCGGCCGAAGGCGTGCATTACGTCTTTCACGAGGGAGCAATCCCCAGCGTGCCGCGCTCCGTGCGGGAACCGATCGAATCGCACATCAGCGGGCCGACGGCCACGCTCAACATGCTCGAGGCCTCGCGTCGGGCCGGAGTTCGTCGGTTCATGTTCGCCGCTTCCAGCAGCGCCTACGGCGACACGATCGAGCTTCCCAAGCATGAGGCAATGTTGCCGACTCCGCTCAGCCCCTACGCCGCGGGCAAACTCTCAGGCGAACATTATGTCAGCGTCTATGCTCGCACGATGGGCCTGGACGGCGTCAGCTTGCGTTACTTCAACATCTTCGGCCCCCGTCAGGATCCGTCTAGCCCCTATAGCGGCGTGATCTCGCTGTTCATCAAGTTCATGTCGCAGGGGCAGCGGCCGACCATTCATGGAGACGGCCAGCAAACGCGTGATTTTACCTACGTGGCCAATGCTGTGGCCGCCAACCTCGCCGCCCTGCGCTGTCCGGATCCGCTCCTGGGCCAGGTCTTCAATGTCGGCATCGGCCAGCGTATCAGCCTCCTGCACCTGATCGCAGCGCTCAACAAGGTGCTGGGGACCGACCTCGAACCCGTCTTTCTCGACCCTCGGGCCGGCGACGTCCGCGACTCGCTGGCCAGCCTTGACCGGATTGAAAAGACCCTGGGCTACAAGCCCGTCGTCTCGTTCGAAGAGGGCCTGCGACGGACCGTCGAGGCCACTCTCCGCCAGGGGCAACCGAAATAATTCCGTAAATCGCTGAAACAAATAGCCCCTCTGCCGGCACTATTCCCGATTGATCCTTGGCGCGGGAGTGGCTTGGCGATGCGGAACGCCCCCAAAGCGGTGGTTGTCCAGACCGTTGGAGCCCTGTTTCATCTGGGTGCGACCGGTGAGTGGTCCGATGGCGACTTGCTGGAACGGTTCGTGGCGCGCGAGGACAAGGCACGGAGCGCCGCGTTCGAGGTGCTCGTGGAACGGCATGGTCCCATGGTCCTGGATGTCTGCCGCAGCATGCTTCGCGATGCTCACGATGCGGAGGATGCGTTCCAGGCGACCTTCATGATCCTGGCCAAACAGGCTCGATCCATTCGTCAGCGTGGCTCCGTGGGAAGCTGGCTGTTCGGGGTTGCGACCCGGGTCGCGTCGCGGGCCAAGGTCGACGCCGCCCGGCGCAGGGCGCGTGCAGCGCATTCGCCGAGGAGGCCGCCGCACGCACTTCGTCCGACTCGGAGGAGACCGGGCACGCAATAGCCAGGCTTCACGAAGAGATCGCCCGGCTGCCCGAGAAATATCGCGCACCGCTCGTCCTTTGCCATCTGGAAGGCATGTCCTACCAGACTGCCGCCGTGCGGCTGGGATGTCCGGTGGGCACGGTGAGTGTGCGGCTCATGCGGGCTCGCGATAAGCTGCGGGCCCGGTTGCTTCGTCGGGGCGAAGTTTTTCATTCCGACGCGGCTGTCGATTTGTCGGCCCTAAATCAGGACCGTCAACCGGTCGCTCCCATGCTCGTCGCTGCCGTGGCCGACCGCGCAACCGCGCTGATCGCGGGCCGGATGGCCGGTTCGGGACCGCTTCCCGCTTCAATCACCAATCTGGTCCGGGAGGTTACGATGACGATGTTTGCCAGGCAATTCGCCGCGCGAGCGGCCGGGGCTTTGATCGTGGGTGCTCTGCTGGCGGGTTCCGGCGCCATCGGCTACCAGGCGACCGGCAAGGGTGCTCATCCGGGGACGATCGTCACGCAGCCGCCCAGTGGAGGGTCCGGGCCCGTCAAGGCGGATGATGAAGACCAATCGCAGACGGAGACGAATCGGGCGAAATCCATCAATAATCTCAGGCAGATCGGCGTAGCCCTCAACACCTTTGACCAGGCGAATGGATTCCTCCCGCCGCCCGCAATTCGTGATCCGAATACCGGCAAGCCGCTTCTGAGCTGGCGCGTCGCGATCCTTCCCTGGATCGGGTCGCGGGACTGTACCAGCAGTTTCATTTCGATGAGGCCTGGGACAGCCCGCACAACAAGACCCTGCTGGCGAAGATGCCGGCCGTATATGCTCCAATCGGTGGGTAAGACCGAGGAACCGTTCGCCACGTTTTACCAGGTATTCGTCGGGCCGGGGACCCCGTTTGAGGTGCTCCCAATTAACAATCTCCACAAGCTCGGCCTCACAAGCATTAGCGATGGCGCCGCAAACACGTTGGCGGTTGTCGAGGCAGGCTCCGCGGTTCCGTGGACGAAGCCTGACGACATTCCGTTCCAGCCCGATCAGCCTCTTCCTCCCCTCGGTGGATTGTTCAAAGAGGGTTTCAACGTGGTATTCCTCGACGCCTCCGTGATCTCTGTGGCCCGCAGATGTTGACGAGACTCTGTTGAAAGGGTTGATCACACGCAATGGAGGCGAACGGGTGCACCGGGGTCTGCTCCCCCAGATTCCGCCTTCTCCGGCAATTTGTCAATGGGCCCATCACGCCGCCCGTAGAGGTCGTAAAGCTCAGGTCAACAAGGCCGCTGGACCCCCGGGCGCCCTTGCCCAGCTCAAGATTGCCAAACAGGCGGTCGAGGCCATCGATCAGTTGCAAAGCCAGGGCCAACCGGCTTCGCCCGAGGTTCACCACAGGTGGTCGCTGAGACTCCTGGAGTCGAAACGGGCGATCAGCCCCACGAAGGTCGAGGAGATCGCGGCCCTGGAAGAATACAATGCCCGGACGAAGAAACTGATGGAAAGCTCGCTGGGCCTCTACAAGGCCGGCCAGCTCAGCTTGTTGCAATACCTGGAGACGGAGTACTGGCACAACGAGGCTCTTTCCTGGTTGGAGAAAGCCAAGGACGAAGCCCACGACCCAGCGCGACGATGATGCGACCGTACGAGCAAGACTCACTCATGCCGGGCAAAGGCCCGCGAGGTCGCGAATCGCCGCCTGGGCAATGGGCGTCGGGCACGACCAGACCAGGAAGAAAAGCGCCTGGCGGCGCCCACCGCTGGGCAGGCTCGGAGCGGAGGAAGCCGCTCCCTTTCCGCGCGGTGAGATAAGCCTGGGTGGACCTCAGGACGAGCGCGTTGGCCTGAGCCCGGATCTGGCTGGCGGACGCCGAATCGTTGCCGCGCGCACAATCCATGAGTGAGCCCCAGGTCTGCTTCCAGGTCTCGCAAAGCACGTCGACGGGGTCAGACAGCTCGAGCCGTTCGACAGCCAGACCAGCAAGCGCTCCCAGGGCCGCACGCGCTTGTCCCAGCGCCAGGGCCGAGGTTTCGAGGCCGGCGGTGCCCACGGCACCGGGTTGCCCGGATAGGTCGTTGCTGGGTCCAGCAAGCAAGTCGGCCGCGCTCACCCGAACGTGTTCCAGGCTCACCTCAGTGGTACACGAGGCCTGAAGCGCGGCCAGCTCGAACGCCGGGCGTACGGTCAGGCCGGGCCGGTTGACAGGCAAGGCGATCAACATCTGCCGGCCGTCTTCGAGCAAGGCACCGGTGACCAGAACGTCGGCGCGCTCGGCCGCGGTCACCCAGGGCATGGCGCCATTGAGCTGGAACAGCCCTGGCCCTGTCTCGTTCGCCACAAGAGCCTGCGATCCCAGTCTTCGCGAGGTTGTCAGTTGTGAGATGCCGACGGTGGCGAACGCCTTTCCGGCGGCAATGGCTTGGAGCCACTCGTGAGCCGCCGGCCGATCCGCGGCGCCGGCCAGCCGGCGGACCGCGGCGTCGTGCTGCGAGAGGATGAAGACGGCCGTCAAGCTGCCCGAGGCAAGCTGAGCATAGCGCTGGATTAACAATGGCCGCGGGCACGCCTCCCCGCCGAAATCGGTGGGCAAAGACCAGCGCGTGGCACCAGCATCCGTTATCAGCCGCCAGAGTCCCTCGGGCCAGATTTCCGCGGCATCGGCGGGACCGTCCGCCGCGGCCAGCTTCTCGACCAGATCTGCCATCTTCGCCGAGTCGGGGTCGGCTTCCGTCCATGGCGGCAGTTCGATCGGCTGGTTGCTCATGGTTGCTCCGGATGCGAGAATCAGGTCGGAAAGCGCAGCACCCATCGTCTCAAAGGTTCAAGTCACATGCCAGCCCCATACTGTTACGAGTATCCCCGGCCCATGGTCACCGTTGACCTGGTTGTCTTCGCACTCGACGACGCGTCGTTGCGGGTCCTCTTGATCCGGCGTGGTCGTGATCCATTCGCGGGCAAGTGGGCAATTCCCGGCGGCTTTCTCGATATGGACGAGACTGCGGAGGATGGAGCACGCCGGGAGCTGCTCGAAGAGACTGGTTTGAAGCTCACTGGCCCGGTCGCTCCGATCGGTTTCTTCGACAGGCCTGGTCGCGATCCGCGGGGGCGGACCATCACTCTGGCCCATGGGGCCGTCGTCCGCAGCGCTGATCACAAGATTCGAGGCGGAGACGACGCCGCGGAGGCGGCCTGGATCACCACCGGCGATCCTATCGAACTGGCATTTGATCACGGAGAGATCCTCGAGCGGGCAATCGGCTGGCTCACGCATTGTCTGCTCGACCGTGATTCGAGTCTTGCCCTTGACATGCTTCCCAGGACCTTTCATGCCAGGCAAGCCGAGGGGCTCTTCCAGGCTCTGGGGCTGACCCAGCGAGAAGCCGCGTCCTGGCTTGAGAGGATGGTAAAATCGCGATGGATCCGGCTCGACGATGCACCGGGCCTGGGCTTTCACCTGGTCGATGCGGATCGTTAATGACCTCGGAGGTTCGAGCTTGACGACGACTCGATCCGATCAGTTCGCCAGGTCCGCCTCGCAGAGGATCTCAAATCCCATT
This sequence comes from uncultured Planctomycetaceae bacterium, assembly GCA_963797295.1. Taxonomy (GTDB): domain Bacteria; phylum Planctomycetota; class Planctomycetia; order Isosphaerales; family Isosphaeraceae; genus Aquisphaera. The sequence goes on along the minus strand of CAWCPP010000035.1, from coordinate 359,564 downwards.
TCATGCAGGGTTCGGCTGGCCTGCTCATTGTTATCGATGTGCATGGCGACCGCCGAACGCCCTCGCGGATGGACGATCAGTGGATAGGCATAATGAATGTTGATTTCGGCCTGAAGGAGCGCCTTGCAAAGATCGATCATTGCGTGGGGGCTCGTGGGCAATTCAACAGCGACAAGTTCGTTTTCAGCAAACGCGAGCTTGTTCAGGGAGAGGATCTCGCGGCCCTGCTCGGGATAGCTCAAGATCAACCGCAAGATCGAGCAATCCGCGGAGTCCGAGATGGTGAGACCTATGATCTTGACCTTCGTTCCCTGAAATGAGCGTACGACCTCGAGCAACTGGCCCACCCGGTTCTCGAGGAAAACCGAAAACTGGGTCACCGTCGGCCATGTGCGGCCGTGGAGCGTTTCCAGCTCGACTTCGCTGCCGCCGTCATCCTCGCCAAAGCTCATGAGACCCCCGTATTCGATGGCTACATGATGTACGGTTCTGAAGTACCCAAATTAACGGCGGTGACGCATTCCGGTCAATGGCATCGCCTCCACGAACGAGGACGGCTGTTGACCATGTCCATAACAGAACGAGCTCGGTTCCGATCGTGCGGTCAGTTCACTACTCATCCCACGGCATCTTCAACCTCCCAAACACGCCGGGCGAAGACGGGCGATATCTGATAGGCTTGATGACGTGCAGGATCTCGTCGTGTAAAGGGCAAGCCGAGGAGGCAACATGAGTTCGGCGACAACCAATCTCACCACGCCACCCCCGCAGCCTCCAGGTCTGCCCCCGCGATCGATGCCCACACTTGAACTACTGTACGAGATGACTTCGAAACCCGATGAGAGGGTTCTGTTTCACGACGTAGATTGGTCGTTTTACGAGCAACTCCTGGACTCGATCCCCGAAGGCTGTCACATCCATATTGACTACGATGGAAAGGACCTCGAGATCATGTCGCCTGGCATGGTTCACGACGACGCCAGGAGTCTGCTGGGCCAGTTCGTGGAAGCACTAGCCCAGACATTGCTTATCCCTTACAAGAGTACCGGCCAGGCGACATGGAAGCGCCCCGGTGTCAAACGCGGGCTCGAATCCGACGAAAGCTACTACTTCAGAAAAGAAAAGCTCAACGCCGCGGCGGCTTCCAAGGCGCGGAGATCCGACGAAATCGCCGACTATCCGAATCCTGATCTCGGCATTGAGGTCGATATGTCGCCACCGAAAACCGACCGTCCAGGCATCTACGCCGCTCTCAGAGTACCTGAGGTATGGCGTTTCGATGGATCGCGGCAAGAAATCGTCATCGAGCATCTCGAGGAGGACGGCAAGTACCGGGCCGTCGAACGCAGTTCGTTCTTGCCGGTCACTGCCGCCGAGATCCGCCGCTGGGTCGTCGAGGAAGATTCGCGTGATGAATCCGACTGGGCACGTCGACTTCGCGACTGGGCAAGCGTGGTGGTGGCGCCCCGACAGGCGGGCTCATGAGGAATGTGGCGAACGTGCGTGGGGCGATCTCCGAATTCTTTGCGCTTTCATGATCGAAGGGCTTGATGGGATGACGGTTTCCTCATCATAATTCATTCCCTGCCATGGTCGGGCGGCGCCACGGCGGCGTGCCGAGTCTTCTCCGAAAGTCCACTTTCCGGTTCGCTCCTTGGGGGGTAGCCGGTGCGTGAGGTGTCAGACCAGAGATGTATGTACCGACAAAGTTGTTTTTCACCAAAGGGGTGGGTACTCACCGCGAGAAGCTGACGAGCTTCGAGCTGGCCCTGCGAGACGCGCGGATCGCTTGCTACAATCTCGTTCGGGTATCAAGCATCTTTCCTCCGCGGTGCAAGGAGATCTCGATCGAACAGGGTCTGAAGCACCTCGAACCGGGGCAGATCGTCCACGTGGTCATGAGCGAGTGTGCCACGGCCGAGCCCAACCGCCTTGTTGCGGCCAGCGTGGGCGTGGCGATTCCTCGTGACCGCAACACGTTTGGCTATCTCTCCGAGCATCATGCCTTCGGTCAGACCGCCAAGACCGCGGCCGACTATGCTGAGGACCTGGCCGCCGAGATGCTGGCCACGGTTCTGGGTGTTGAGTTCAATCCCAACAGCTCATGGGACGAAAAGCGCGAAATCTGGAAGGTCGCGGACGTTATTTTCAAGACCAAGGAAGTCACCCAGACGGCGATCGGACATAAGGACGGCCTCTGGTCAACCGTCGTCGCCGCGGCAATCCTGCTAGCGTGACCGCAGTCTGCATCATCGCGGTCGACTGCTCACGTACCACTCTTGCGAGAGTCGACGAGAATGGGCTATCTCGAAAGCATCAGCTTGCATCGAATCGGTCCTCCCGCCGTCACGGGACGGGAGGTCGCCGCCGACCTGATCGATCATGCCTTTCTCAGCTATAACGCGGGCCGATTGCGCGAGGTCTGCCAGGTATTTACACGCAAATTCCTGGAGCCAGATTGCACCGTCGGGCTCACGATCTCGGGAGCGCTCACGCCGGCCGGACTGGGCATGAGCTGCCTGATTCCCCTCATCAAGGCGGGTTTTGTCGACTGGATCATCTCCACGGGTGCCAACCTTTACCATGACACCCACTACGCGCTGGACCTGCCGCTCCACCAAAGCCGGCCTAACCTTGACGACTATGCTCTGCGGCAGAACGACGTGATCCGCATTTACGACATCGTCTTCGAATACAAAACCCTGCTGAACACGGATGCGTTTTACCGAGAACTGATCCTGAACGAGACTTTCGCGCACACCATGGGGACCGCGGAGTTTCACTACCTGGTTGGCAAGTACTTGTATGCCCGCGCCAAGAGCCTGGGATCCCCGGCGAATAGCTTGCTGGCCGCCGCCTACGAAGCGGCCGTGCCCGTTTATACCTCGAGCCCCGGCGACAGTTCCATCGGGATGAACCTGGCGGCGCTCAGCTTGCAGGGCGGCAAGCTCCAGATTGACACCCTCCGCGATGTCAATGAGACTGCTGCCATTGTTTACAATGCCAAGAAGGGAGATGGCAAGTCCGGGGTCTTGATCCTGGGCGGGGGCAGTCCGAAAAACTTTGTACTTCAAACCGAACCACAAATCCAGGAAGTGCTCGGGTTGGCCGAAAGCGGCCACGATTACTTCCTCCAGATCACCGATGCCCGGCCGGACACTGGCGGCCTCTCGGGCGCGACCGCCAGCGAGGCGATGACCTGGGGTAAGGTGGATCCCGACAGCCTGCCCGACAGCGTCACCTGCTACACCGACTCGACCATCGCACTCCCACTCTTGACCGCTTACTCCCTGGCGCGGCACTCGCCTCGGCCGCTCCGCAGACTCTACGACCGCCGGCTCACCGATTACGAACAGCTCAAGAACGATTTCCAGGCTCGAGGTGAAATTCCTCCTGACACCTCGGCACGGAAAAAGCTTGATTGAGAGGTCGATCTTTTCTTGAAAACCAGGGTGCTTCAGGTCGATCCTCAGCAGCCAGCGCCGGGAGCACTCGAGGACGCGGCCGAAGTGCTTTTCAAAAAGGGATTGGTGGCATTCGCGACGGAGACCGTCTACGGCCTGGGAGCGCTGGCGACGGACGCAGCCGCGGTCGAACGGATTTACCAGGCCAAGGGACGTCCCGCTTTCAATCCCTTGATCGTCCACGTGGACGGAATCAGCCAGGCGCGCCAGTGCGCGTCGGACTGGCCAGAAGCTGCCGACCGACTCGCCGGTATGTTCTGGCCGGGTCCGTTGACGCTGGTGCTCCGCCGATCGTCCTTGATCCCCGACGTGGTCACCGCAGGCCGCGACACGGTCGCCTTGCGAGTTCCGCTGCCGCTCGTGGCACGAAGCCTCATCGCGCAGGTTGGCCAGCCACTAGCCGCCCCGAGCGCCAACCGGTCAAATCGGCTTTCGCCGACCAGGGCCGAGCATGTGCTGGCCGACCTGGGTGGGCTGATCGAGTTGATCCTCGACAGCGGGCCGACCTCATTCGGCCTCGAGTCGACGGTCGTCGATCTCACTTGCTCACCCTTTCGAAATCCTTAGACCCGGCCCGGTCAGACCGGACCAGATCGTGGGGTGCCTGGGGACATTGGGCCAGCTTTCTCCGGCCTGTGAAACGAAGACCACGATTGCTGGCGAAACTCTGCCCAGCCCGGGAATGATGCAGGTGCATTATGCCCCGCGAACTCCGGCCGTGCGTGTTGATACGCTGGACGACCTGGCCAGCTTCGCCTGGCCGCACAGATCCGCCTTGCTCGTTTTTGGGCCTGCGGGTGTGCCGGATCTTCCAGGCTCTATTCGGCTTGTACAGCACCTTGATCCGCAAACCGCGGGACGGGCTCTTTATTCATCGCTGCACGAATGCGATGCGCTCAACCTGGACGTCATCGTCATCGTGATGCCGCCCGATCAGCCCGAGTGGCAGGCCATCCGTGATCGGCTGATTCGGGCCACGAAGCCGATAACAGGATAAACAGTGGTCCGGGACTTACTCCCGGCGCACACCGTCCGATGTTCGACGTGATCATTCTGACCTGGCTGGGTCTCGGAAGCTGGCTTCCTTTTAGTCAAACAGCCGTCTCTGCTGCTCGACGAACGGCAACTCGGTATCGAGCACCGGTTCGGGCATTCCAAGATGCACGTAGGCTGAAGCGCAAGCTTGGCGGCCGCGCGGGGTCCGTACAACGAACTCACGACGCAGGAGGTAGGGCTCGACCTCGTCCCTCAAGGTGTCAACGGCGACATTCATCGTGGCCGCGAGAGCTTCCACGCCAGTCGGTCCGCCCTTGAAGACCCGGATCAGAGTCTCGAGATAACGCCTGTCCTGTTTATCCAACCCCTCCGGATCAATTTCTTGCATGAGGAGTGCATCCCGGGCGACGGGCAGGGTAATGTTGCCATCGCTGCGGGCCAGGGCATAATCACGGACCCAGCGCAACCGCGCATTGGCAATCCGGGGAGTGCCCCGGCTTCGGCCGGCGAGCTCATACGCGGCCTGAGTATCGATGGCCGTCCGCAACTTGGCTGCGTTGATCATGATGATGCGGGCCAGGTCATCGGCATCATAAAACTCCAGATGCTCGTGCATGTGGAATCGCTCGCGAAGGGGGGCAGAGAGCATCCCGCTACGGGTGGTTGCGCCAATGATTGTGAACCGCTTGAGAGGGAGGTTGATCGTCCGTGCGGACATTCCTTCACCGAGCACGACATCGACTCGAAAGTCTTCCATGACCGGGTAGATAAACTCCTCGACGGCCTTGGGCAGCCGGTGGATCTCGTCGATGAAGAGAATGGATCCCTCGGCCGCATTGGTTAGGTACGGCATGACGTCCATCTTTTTATCGAGGGCCGCACCGCTGGTCATGTTCAGCTCCACGCCCAGTTCGTTGTGGAGCACCGTCGCGAAAGTTGTCTTGCCCAGGCCGGGAGGGCCGTCGAAGAGGATGTGGGGCAGGGGTTCGCCACGTTTCTTTGCCGCCAGCAAGGCAATGGCCAGTCGCTCCGAAACGGCCCTCTGGCCGACGATCTCATCCAGCCGTTGGGGACGAAGTTTCTCGTCGACGGGATCCACCGCCCGGGGCGAGCGGTCGCGATGAGACTTAGAACCGGACGAGTCGTCGCCATCGTTGTCGCCGTCGCTATTCCCCTTGATGATTGGCTCTCTCATGGAAACCTCTCAAGAATCAGTGCCGCGGTATCGTGGTCGAAAGCCTCAGCTTACTCTTCCTTGCTCTGGTGGTAGATCGCTTCGATCATATCGGCCACGGACTTGAATTTTTTCTTGCCGGACATCGCGAGATCGATGGCCTGACGAGCCTGGCTTTCGGTGTGGCCGACCGAGAGCAGTGCGGCGTAGGTGTCGCGGATAATGTCGGGGCCTGCGTGCTCGGTCTCGCCATTGCCATCGGCGCGGGCCGCGTCCGGGGCGATGATCAGGGCAAACTTGCCCACTTTGCGGCGGAGCTTGGCAACGATGCGTTCAGCCATGGCTTCGCCGATGCCCGGATAGGTCGCCAGCGTCTTGACGTCCTGATCTTCAATCGTGCGTGCCAGTTCACGAACGGGACGAACCATCGCGCGGAGTGCCTTGCGGACGCCCACGCCGTCCACCGAACAAAACGTGTCAAAGAACTCGCGATCAATCGGCGAGAGGAACCCGACCAGCCGGGGAACCATTCTCCCGGTCATGGCGTTGCCGTCGATATAAAACATCGTATGCAACGCGATGGGCTCACCGAGCTTGCCCTGAACTTGGCGGCGAGTGTGCTCGGGAATCAGCACCTCGAGCTCGAACGGCTCGACCGCGAGGGTGAGCGTCTCTTCGGCCACTATCTTCAAAATGCCTCGGATGTGTGTGATCACCGCGTGCCGAATCCTTTCTCGAGCCTCCGACAAATCTGGTATTTTGTTCAGTAATTATGCACGATGATTTTTCAGGACGCAAGAGCAAGCGTATGCCCTGATCGTCATGTCTGCGTTATCGAGGGCGGGACGTTCGGTGCCGCATCCAGGTTGGGCCGCATCGGGCTGAAGCGCGAAGTCGCGCATTGAGCCTGGTCGATCGAGCGCCGCTCTCCACCGCGCTGCCACCACCGCGGCGGCCGAGCCACGATCGCATCGCGACGATTGCGGCGACCGCGCTGCCCGAGGGTGGCTCTTCGTGGCGCGTGAGATCGCAAGCCGTGATGGCGCGGTGATCGCGCTGTGCGCGGCAGGCTCGAAGGCACCTGGCTGACCGGGACCATCACTCGACGGGTCGATCGAACAGGATTTTTTGCCAGGTCTCCCTGCTTCGCGCTTCTGATACGATGCGCGCCGCGTGCTCGCGTCACTTCCCGCGTTGTTCGAGTCGTTTGATGCACCGGGGACATTCGAAAACCCTGGAAAACATCAGGAAAAATGCGGAAACACGAACGTATGAGAGCGCGGTCAAAACTAGGCAGGGTGCCATACAAGGGTTCCAGTGCTTCCTGATTCGAGCCATGCGAAAACGCAGAATCTCCAAAAAACCTGAGAAAATCCGTGTTTTTCGACGATCTTCCTCTTCCACTAATTCAAAGATTTGGTATGAATTGGCGCAGGGACCGCTCGATCAGAGCTGGTCGAAGACAAGCGAACATGTTTAGCAACGAGGTGATAGCGATGGCAGTCAAGAAATCCACGGCACCCAAGAGCAGCGCGAAGGCAGCCAAGGCCAAGACCGCGGTCAAGAAGGCTGCACCGAAGAAAGCGGCGCCCAAGAAGGCTGATGCCAAGGCCCCCAAGGCCAGCGCCACGAAGGCCGCTCCGAAGAAGGCCCCGGGCGTCAAGCTGACCGAACCCCAGAAGAAGTTCCTGGAGCAGGTGGCCGCGACCAAGGAAACGGGCATGGTCAGTACCAAGGGCACCGCCAAGATGCTTGGCACCCTGCTGGAAAAGAAGCTGGTCAAGAAAGGCAAGAAAGAACAGGACGGCAATTTCCGTTTCCACATCACCAAGCTCGGTTCCAAGCACGCCCCCGCGACCGGCAGCTCGACCACGAGCTCTGAGTCGATGCAGCGCCCTCGGCTTGACCACAAGGTCCCCAGGCCACGCGAGTCGTCAGCGAAGTCGGCTGGCGACTCGCTTTGGACTGTCTCTGATTGGGGTTGGTTTGTCCCGCGCTAGGTTCAGAATCGACAGGCCTATCACTCTTCCCCTGGTCGCTGGCCGTCCTTACGGATCTCCTGAAAGTCGGCCTTGGCGATTGGCCGGTGTGCCGTTATGATCCCCACGCTGTTGTGGTTCAATTCCCTTCTCGCTACGTTTCACGTCCTTGGCTGGGCGTTTTCTTGGTCGCATGTTGGATTTGCCACAGGCGCGACGAATCGCGCCCCAACTGGTGTTAGATCGCTTTGGCAAGTCCAATTGCATGAGCGGGGCCGATAGTCATGGATGACGCGACCTCCGATGTGATGGCCCATCGCCGTTACCTTGGCAGAGTGCTGTTGACCTGCGTCCTGGCGGCCCCGGGCTGCACAACGTGGGTGGGCACGACGGCCAAGAGCTTCCTGGGACACGTGCGTAATGATCCTGACCCCAACGTTCGCTATGTTGCCTACTCGAAGCTTGCCGACCCACAGGCCTACGACAGCGAAGCCGAGAAGAACGAGGCGGTCTGGATACTTATGGAGAAGTACGAGAAAGGGCACGAACCACTAGCCACCAAGGCGGTGATTTGCCGGACACTCGGACAGCTTCGTGACCCCCGCGCGCGCGACCTGCTCATCAAGGCGGTGAGCAGTTCCGAGGCCGTCATCAAGATCGAAGCATGCCGCGCGTTGGGAAAGGTCGGGCGGCCCGAAGACGCGACCATCCTGGCACAGGTGATGACTCTTGATAATCTTGAAGACGCTCGAATCGCGGCAATTGAAGGTCTGGCGGAGATCAAGACCAAGGACCCACGCATCTACCTGATGCTGGTGGAAAACATGGATCACGAAGACCCCGCGATCCGCCTGGCATCACTCAATGCCCTCCGCACGTTGACGCGCAAGGATTACGGCACCAATCCGGCGGACTGGAAACGCGAGCTCAAGCCACTGCTCGAGCCGACTGCGCCCGCGGCCGTCTCCAAGCCTGTCGATACGGCGAAAAAGCCTCGGGTTAGCGCCTGCCGCGGCCGGTGCCGTTCCGTCAGCCGCAGCCATGTCCCCAGAGCGCCCGTGACGAAAACCCCTTGACCTGATCTGGTATGATTGCGAACCCGGGGTGTTTGCGCCTGTCCCTCAGGGGGAGCCGCTGATCACAGAGCCGAGCCTGGCGGGGAAGCTGAAGCCTGGCATCGGAACGAGCATCCCGCAACGCGAGACAACATGGATACGCATACGCTCGATCTCCTGGAGTTTGCCAAGATCCGCACGCTGGTGGCAGCACGCGCGGCGTGCTCGCTTGGCAAGGAAGCCGCACTGGGCCTTCAGCCGTCCATCGACCTCGCCGAGATCCACGAACGACAATCGCTCACGACCGAGATGGTCGAGGCTCGCCGCTCTGGCCTCTCGCCTCCGCTGGGTGGGCTGCACGACATTCGCGCCCACGTCCGGCGTGCTCAGGTAGGGTCCATGCTGGAGCCTGAGGAGCTGGCCGAGACCGCCGAAACCCTCAGAGCGCTCGGTTATCTAGACGGGTGGTTGAGCCGGGTCGGCGAGCAGTATCCCCGGCTGGGAGGTCTACGCCAGGGTGTCGGGGAATTCTCCGGCGTGGCCACGGCCATCGAAGGCTGCCTGGACAGTAGGGCCAAGATGCTGGACACCGCCAGTCGCAGGTTGTCGGTTCTCAGACGCGAGATCGCTCAGGCCGAGGAGAGGATTCAGGAGACACTCAGGAGGATGCTGCGGTCTCCTGAGATCAAGCGGATTCTCCGTTACCCGAATTTCACGATGGTCGGACACCACTACGTCTTGCCCGTCTCCAAGGACCATCGGAGCGAGCTGCAGGGCTCGGTTCAACGCAGCAGCGCAACAAACGAGACGGTCTACATCGAGCCGACCGCGATTTCGGAGCAATCGGCTCAGCTCTCGTATCTGCGTGCCCGCGAGGCCAAGGAAATCCGGCGGATCTTGCGTTGGCTGAGTGCCCAGGTCGGGCTGGTGGCCGACTCGCTGCTCCGCACCCTGGCGATCATGGCCGAGCTCGATCTGATTCACGCCCGGTCGCGCTTCAGCCTGGATTACCGAATGTCGGCGCCGGACATGAGCAGCGAGGGACGGCTGGTCCTCCGCCAGGCCAGGCATCCTCTGATCGAGGCGATCTTGCTGAAAGACCCTGCTCTGTCACCTGTCGACCCGGCTCCGGCAGGGGCGGCGACGGGGGAGGCTGAGCCCGCTCGTAGGGTCGTTCCGATCGATGTCCATCTGGGGGTGCAATTCCAGATCATGGTCGTGACCGGACCCAACACGGGTGGAAAGACCGTCGCATTGAAAACGGTCGGCCTGCTGGCGATCATGGCCCAGAGCGGACTGCATATCCCTGTGGCCGAAGGGTCACAGCTTCCGGTCTTCGATCATGTTCTTGCCGATATTGGCGACGAGCAGAGCCTGGAGCAGTCGCTCTCCACCTTTTCTTCGCATGTTCGCCGGATGTCGCAAATCCTGAGCCAGGCAACCCAACACTCGCTGGTCTTGCTCGACGAACTGGGCGCGGGAACCGATCCCGCCGAAGGGGCTGCTCTGGGACGAGCCATTCTTGATGAGCTGGACAGCCTCGGCTGCCGATTGATCGTGACGACCCATATCGGCGACTTGAAGTCTTATGCGCTTGCAAATCCCCGCGCCGAGAACGCCGCGGTGGAGTTCGACCTCGAGACGCTGCAACCGCGTTATCGGCTGCACATCGGCGACGTGGGTCAGTCGAACGCGCTCCAGATTGCCCGTCGATTGGGACTCCCCGGACACGTTGTGAACCGTGCCGAGGGCTACCTGGATCAGGGACGAGGAACACTGATACCAGCCGAATGGGAGCTCGTCGGAAGGCTGCGCAAGGAAGCCGAAAGCGCACGCCAGGCCGCCCTTACCGCTCAGGCCGAGGCCGAGCGCACGCGTGAGGCGCTCAATCAAAGGCTTGCCGACCTGCAGGTTGAGACCCGCCGCGAGGAACAGCTTGTCGAATCCCGGGCGCGGCTACAGCCCGGCGATCGCGTGGTCGTGCCCCGGCTGGGATACGATCGGCCCGGCCGCATCGTCAAGGTCGATCCGCGAAAGAAGACCGCCGTGGTCGCGATCGGTCACGTCTCCTGGAACGTCGCCATTGACGAGCTGATCCCGCAAATCAACCGCGCAACCGATGACAGCACCGGTCAAATGCAGGGGCAGCAGCCAAAGTCACCCGAAAGCCGTGGCGCTGCGGCCGCTGGAAGACTTTGATGAGGAGTGATGGAAGATCTCGAGAAAAGTCGAGAGCACTGGCGTCAAAGCCGGGCAACTGGATGGCCTAGGTGAATCAGCACGCCAGTTGCCCAATGAACTGATCCGTTCTATGCGACGGTCGGAGTCTTCAGGAAAAGAACTGCCAGCGGGGGCAGCCGCAGCGAAACGTGATAGGGGCGTCCGGCGTATGGTTCCGGAATTGCCCAGACGCCTCCCTGGTTGCCGACGTTCGAGCCACCGTAGTAGTCGGCGTCGGTGTTCAGGGCCTCGCGATAGAAGCCGCCGCTGGGTACTCCGATCCGATAGTTCTCACGAACCACGGGCGTAAAATTGCAGATCACGACCATGGAGTCCTTCGGGTCTTTCGCTCTCCGAAGGAAGGCCAGTACGCTGTTTTCCCAGTCATGAAGTTCCAGCCATTCATAGCCTTGCCAGTCGAACTCGACCTGGTGAAGTGAAGGCTCCTGCTTGTAGACGGCGTTGAGATCGCGCACCAATTTCATGATGCCCTGGTGGTCGCGCCACTGAAGAAGATGCCAGTCGAGGCTTTCGTCGTGGTTCCACTCACGCCACTGCGCGATCTCGGCACCCATGAAAAGAAGCTTCTTTCCGGGGTGGCCGTACATGTAGGCATAAAGCAGCCGCAGATTGGCGAATTTTTGCCAGAGGTCGCCGGGCATCTTGTCGAGCAGGGCCCTCTTGCCGTGCACGACCTCATCATGCGATAGCGGCAGCACGAAGTTTTCGGTGAAGGCGTAGATCATGCTGAAGGTGAGCGATCCGTGCTCGTACTTCCGGTAGACCGGATCCAGCGAAATGTAGCGCAGGGTGTCATTCATCCAGCCCATATTCCATTTCAGGCTGAAGCCCAGGCCGCCGAGATAGGTCGGCCGCGATACGCCGGACCAGCTCGTTGACTCCTCGGCGATCGTGAGAATGCCCGGATGTTCGCGGTGGCAAATCTCGTTGAGTCGCTTGAGGAAGTCGATCGCCTCCAGGTTCTCGTTGCCGCCGAACATATTGGGGATCCACTCGCCGTGCTTGCGCGAGTAGTCCAGGTAAAGCATCGACGCCACCGCATCGACCCGGAGGCCGTCGATATGGTAACGGTCCAGCCAGAAGAGGGCATTGCCGAAGAGAAAATTACGCACCTCAGCTCGGCCGTAATTGAAGATCTTCGTGCCCCAGTCTCGGTGTTCGCCGAGCCGCGGGTCGGCGTGCTCGTAAAGATGAGTACCGTCGAAGTAGCCCAGGCCATGCAGGTCGTTGGGGAAATGCCGGGGACCCAGTCGAGGATGACGCCGAAGCCATGCCGATGGAGGTAATCGACGAAGTAAGCGAACTCGTCCGGCGTGCCGTGTCTCGACGTCGGCGCGAAGTAGCCCACCGGTTGATAGCCCCAGCTTCCATCGAACGGATGCTCGGTGATCGGCATCAACTCGATGTGCGTGAAATTCGTGTGCTCAAGGTGGGCGACCAGATCGTGAGCCAGATCGCGATAGTTCAAGAATCCGGCCGTCGAGTTCCCGCCTTTCTTCCACGAGCCGAGATGGAGTTCGTAAAAGGAGATCGGCCGGTCGAGCCCTTGCCGCTGAGCCCGCGAGCCCATCCATTCATCGTCCCCCCAGACGAACTTGGAGAGATCCCAGACCACGGATGCGGTCTTGGGTCGAAGCTCAGAGGCAAATCCATAAGGATCGGACTTCTGGACAACATAGCCGTGGTTGCGGCTTTTGATCTCGAATTTGTAGACTTCGCCTTCGCACAGATCAGGGATGAACATTTCCCAGATTCCGGTGGCGCCCCGGTTTCTCATCGGGTGCCTGCGACCATCCCAGTGATTGAAGTTGCCCGTCACGCTGACCCGTTCGGCATTTGGCGCCCAGACGGCGAAATGAACTCCCTTGAAGCCCTCGTGAGTACGCACGTGGGCACCCAGCCGCTCAAAGTTGCGAAGATGGGTTCCTTCTCCCAGAAGGTGAAGGTCGAAATCCGTCAGTACAGGGCCGAACTGATAGGGATCGACAAGCTGCCATTGGTGCCCCTCGTGATTCTCGATCTTGAGCCGGTACATGATGGGCCCCGATCGGTCGTGGAGGATGGCCTGGAAAAGCCCGTCGGGGTGCAACCGCTCCATCGGAACAAGCGCACCCGGCTCGCCGCCCACCAGGTCGACCACCCAGGCAGTGCGCGCCTCGGGCAGGAACGCCCGAATCACCCAATCTTTCAGTCCGTTCGAGCCCCCCGGTATCTCATGAGGACCCAGAACCGTGAACGGGTTCCAATGACTCGCATGAATCGTCAGTTCAATGTCGGTCTGCGATGTGACCGGCGCCTGTTTTGTCATCAAAGCCATGATCGTTGACTCGCTATCCCAATCCGTTATTGGTCGTTTGGTTCACAAACTGCGGTCTTCCGGCTTTCCACATCTTGGAGGCCGAGCCAGCCGGGTTCAACCGCCTGGTGATGTCACAATCCGTGCCAGGAACAAGGTCTGCCACAGCCATTCCGTTACGATCTCACGAAGAATGAAGCTCTGATAATCTCAAAACGCATGAATCACCAAGGGAAGAACCTGTGCGGTGCAGCGGTCAGGACAGGACAGAAGCCGACAACGAGCGAAACGCGGAGCTTATTTCAACGCAAGCATTCGCTCAAGTGCAATTCTGGCCCACCTGGCCGTTTCGGACTCAACGCAAATCCGGTTCGCGGGCGTTCCACGAAGCAGATTTTCGAGACACCATGCCAGGTGGGGCAAGTCGATTCGGTACATTGTCGCGCACATGCAAACCATGGGTGAGAGAAAATGGATCGTCTTGTTAGGGTGCTCGGCGGCCAGCCGGTTAACCAGGTGGAGCTCGGTCCCGATCGCCCAGGCGGAGCCGGTCGGGGCTCGTTCAATCGTCTTGATGATCGACTCCGTCGAGCCGACGAGGTCCGCCTGCTCGACAACTTCCATCATGCACTCGGGATGAACCAAGATCTGGATGCCTGGAAACTGCTGGCGAAACTGCGCCACGTGCCCGGGCTTGAACATCTGGTGAACCGAGCAATGGCCCTTCCACAGCAAGATGCGCGATTTCTTGATGGCCTTTTCCGTACTGCCCCCAAGTTCCAATCGGGGGTCCCAGAGCGCCATCTGCTCCAGCGGTATTCCCATCGAACGGGCCGTGTTTCGCCCGAGGTGCTGATCCGGGAAGAAGAAGACCCGGCGACGGTTGGCCAGCGCCCATTCAAGAACCGCCTGCGCGTTGGAGCTGGTGCACACGATACCGCCGTGTCGACCGCAGAAGGCCTTCAAGTCCGCCGCCGAATTGATATACGTCACCGGCATCAGGTCATCCGTCTCGATGATTTCCCCAAGGTCGGACCATGCCGCCTCCACCGAATCGAGGTCAGCCATGTCGGCCATGCTGCAACCGGCCGACATGTCGGGAAGAAAGACCTGGACTTCCGGACGCGAGAGAATGTCCGCGGTCTCCGCCATGAAGTGGACACCACAAAAGACGATTGACCGGCATTCCTGGCTCGTGGCCGCAAGCTGGCTCAGCTTCAGACTGTCACCTCGAAGATCGGCATACCGTATTACCTGATCCTGCTGGTAGTGGTGTCCCAGGATCAGCAACGAGCTTCCCAGGTCGCGTTTGACCTTTTCAATCCTCTGCTCCAGTTCGGACTCGGGCAGTTGACGGTATGTTTCAACGGGCAGAGGAGAAACTTCCGAAGTTGTGAGCAAACCTGTGGCCATGGTCGTTACAATAAGTGGATGCAAGAATACCTTCGATGCAAAATAACGCTGGCCGGTGTTTACGGCCGAGCCCGGGAACGGTCAATCCTGTCTCGAGAATTGACCCTGCTACGTATTATAACGACGAGCAACCAAAGAAACGACGGGCGATGGCAATCGGGTTGGTGTTCCATTACTGGCCTCGCTCCTGTAATCAGGACAGAGTTCAGAGGCGATCGATTGTTGATGTCGCGATACGAGGGTTGATGCATGGAGCAGGAGAAAGGGACTGTCCTGATCGTCGATGACAGCGCGGGCGACAGGGCGTTGTTTCGCACGATCCTCGAGCGTGCCGGCTATAGAGTCTATGAAGTTGACCGGGGCGCAGAGGCTCTGGCCAAGACGCTCGAGGTTCGTCCCCACGTGATCGTGCTGGATGTCAATCTTCCAGACCTCTGTGGCCTGGACGTCTGCCGCTCGCTCCGAAGCGATCCGCACGTTGCTGGAATACCCGTACTCATGCTCACAGTCAGGCATGACGACAGTGACGTGCTGGCGGGCCTTCACGCAGGGGCCGACGACTACGTCGCCAAGGACTCGGCACCCGAACTGGTGCTGGCCCGCGTACGACGCTTGGTGCAGTACCGGCAACTTGTCGCACTGGCCATGCTGAACCGGCAGCTTGTTCAAGTTGGACGTTTGCTCGCAGGAATCGTCCATGAAATTCGAGGGCCGCTCTCGGTGATCCGCGGCAGCGCGGAATTGCTGAGACTCGGTTTGACTTCGGACGAGGTCAACCTGCAGTGGGTCGACTCGATCCTCCGTGGCACCCAGTTGCTGCAAGTGAGGTTGGACCATTTGATGGCCACCGTTCGCGCCGGTCCTCCTCAGTCGCAGCCCGTTGACCTCTGTGCCCTGCTCAACGAATCGGTCGAGTTATTCGTCAAGGGACTTCCTCCTCGTGGCCGGGGCATTTCCGTGCATGCCGAGGTCGAGATGGTCTCCCCGCCGGTTCGGGCCGACGCAGGCCGGATCATGCAGGTGCTCATTGACCTTCTGAGCAACGCACACCAGGCAATCGCCTCCACGCGCCAGCAAGGGCACATCCGGCTGCGAGTGGAACCGGTGGACCTCGAAGGCTGCGGTTGGGTCAGAGTTGATGTCTGTGATGATGGCCCCGGAATTCCCGAGATTTATCTCGATCGAATTTTCGAGCCCTTCTTCACCACGAAGCAAGGCGGCACCGGTTACGGGCTTTACCTGGCATCAGAGATTCTCAAGGAGCAGGGGGGACGGCTGACCGCCTCCAACAACCCTTCAGGAGGCGCTTGCTTATCGATGTGGCTGCCGCGCGACATGGCCACTGATCAGTCCATCAGCGGGCAGAGTCCTCTATCCTGACATCGTTAATAGCCCCGACGAGGTTTCACTGGCCGTGCCGAGGATCTGTCGCGGCCGCTCTGTTCATCCTCGGCAGATCCGTGTGAGGAGAGCCTCTCTCGCATGACCCCGAAGCGCACGCCAGTGGTCTTGACCGATCACCAGCGCCGCTGGGCAGCGGCCACTGCTGTCTCTGTGGCGTGGATCATCCTCGTGGTACTGACGGTCTCCAGACTGCATGGTGGTGATCGGCTGCTTGTCGTGTTGCTGGCCGCCATTCCGATGCTCTGCGCGGTCGTCATCTGGACGCAGAATCGCGGAGCAACGGTCACCGGACCGACCTCCCCTGAATGGAAATTGACGTCGGAAAAAGACGCCAGGCGGAGCGGCCAGCCGAGCGTTACCGGCTCTCCGACCGCGCTGACCTTACAGGCAGCCGAGGCGATGCATGCGATGACCCAGAGCGGATTGTTCGATACACCGCCTCCGATCGCGGCGAATCACCCCGACATGGCGATCTCTGGTAATTTCTCGATCGTCGACATGGTCAGTCGACTCGAGCCCCGCGGTTTCCATTGGATCGAATCAAGCCTTGCCGAGCAGGAATTTCTAGGCTGGACTCTGACCGAACTGCAGCGAAAGTCGTTCCTTGACATCGTCTATCCTGATGACCGCCAGCGGGCCATGAACGCCCTCCAGCAAACGCTGATCAAGGGTGAGTCGCTTGGGCTGGTGATCCGGATCAGGACGGCGCAGGGCAAGACGAAAGCCATCGAGGTAAATGCCGGCGCTCGCTACGACTCGAGCCAACAGGTCTCCTACCTGCGTTGCCATATTACCGACGTCACCTCAAAGGTTAATGCCGAACGCGAGTTGAAGTTGCGAACCCGCGAGCTCATCCAGTTGAATGAACAATTACGCGGAATCAATCGGGAACTCGAAGAGCTCAAAGACCGATACACCGATCTCTATGAGAATGCGCCCGCCATGTATTTCAGCATGGATGCGCAGGGCCGTCTGATCGAGTGCAACCAGACCTTTCTCTCCACGTTGAATCGCCGGCGCGACGAGCTGATCGGTCAGGGCTTCGAGGCTTTTCTTGATCGTACCGACCTGGAGCGTTGCCTGACCCTCTTCGGGCAGCTCCTCGAACAGGGTTCCATCGAGACGGAATCGCGCTGGCTGCGATCGAATGGCGAGCCGATCGACGTCTGGATCAGCGGCAAGGTGATCCGCAATCCCCGGGGATCCATCGAACAAACCCATTGTGTTGCTCAGGACCGTACCGCGAAGCACAGGCTGGAGGCGGAACTGTACGCGAAAAATCAATCGCTGGCGCACGCCAACGCCGAGCTCCTGCGAAAGAACCGTGAGCTTGACGAATTTGTTTACGTTGTCTCGCACGACCTTCAAGAGCCGTTGCGTACCCTGACCGCGTTCTCTGACTTTCTAATCAAGGATCACGCCGCGCAGCTTGACAGCGCGGGTCGCGAGTACGCCCAGAGGCTGCTCGAGGCAGCGCGGCGCATGCGTTCCATGATCCAGGGACTGCTGAACCTTTCCCGTGCCGGCAAAGTGACCGACGAATTTGGCCCGGTGCACCTTGATGAAGTCGTCGCTGACCTGCGAGTCGACCTTGGCGAGCTGATCCGCAGTCGCGATGTGGACTTGCGCCTGAACAGCCCGAACGTGGTTGTCACCGGGGACCGTCGCAGGCTGCTCCAGCTCTTCACGAACCTGGTGAGTAACGCGGTCAAGTACAACACCAGTGCAATTCCATGCGTCGAGATCGGGGCAATCGCGGGCTCGAACGAATTGCAGTCCAATTCTGCCGGCACTGCTCGATGGGTCACGCTCTTCGTGCGGGACAACGGCATCGGCATCGATCCGCGCCATCATCAGCGGATTTTTCAACTCTTCCGCCGACTCCATTCTCAGCAGGAGTACGAGGGAAATGGCGTCGGCCTGTCGATTTGCAGCAAGATCGCGCAAGCACACGGAGGGCGAGTCTGGGTGGAAAGCACTCCCGCCAAGGGTGCCACGTTTTTTGTGACCCTGCCTCACGCGACCAACTTTCCGGCGAGCTCGGATCCGGCGAGTGCCCCGCGTGAGACCTCAGGAGACGGCTGATCTCGAATCCTCACTGCTGGCACGCGAGCCGGGCTCCCACCATGTCCTTGATTGAAACTCGCGGCTCCGATCAGGCACAACTTGCTTCGTTTGCAATCGGGAAGTCTAAATGCATCGCCGCTAACTTCCTACTGCTGCGTGATTTGCGACTCGCCATGTTTGGCTTCGTTTGGCAACGTCCCAAAGCCTTTTTTATTGCGTTGACGAAATGACAGCCCCGCGCGACACATTAACCCGAAGCGTCAGCGAGGGGTTTCCCCTTTCACCGCATGGATTTGTGTCGACCCTCGCTGACGCTTCGGGTTACTATGAACAGCCCGCCAAGTGTCAAGCGAGACAAGTCCACGGTGACCCTACTTTGGGACGATGCCCTTCATTTGGCAACGTCCCAAAGCCTTTTTTATTGCGTTGACGAAATGACAGCCCCGCGCGACACATTAACCCGAAGCGCTAGCGAGGGGTTTCCCCTTTCACCGCATGGATTTGTGTCGACCCTCGCTGACGCTTCGGGTTACTATGAACAGCCCGCCAAGTGTCAAGCCAGACAAGTCCACGGTGACCCTACTTTGGGACGATGCCCTCGTTTGCGCCTTCACGGCCAGTCTCCATCGCCTTCTGTTTCACGTTCGCCGACTCCTTGATCTCCCGAGAAAATATCGAAAGCCGCTCACCGGGCGGGATTCTCGAGCGATAGTAAGTGGGCAGCCGTTTCGAGGTGCCCACTGCTACCCTGTCCTGATGCGCCTACAGGAATTGGGTTTGTTTCGTATCGCCAAAACCGAACGCGTCACGGTTAACTCATTGCGACGACTCGTTTTGTGTAAAATATGTTTTGGCTTTGTTTGGCGATTTTTGAGTCCCCTGTCTTCCACCTCCTGCGTGACGGGCCGCTTGCCGCCACTCCCGATTCGTTCCGCACTGTTCGCCCTGATCGATACGACCGGCACAATCATTAAACCCCTGCATCGGCTCTCCCAGATCCACCAACAGCCTCCGCGCCGCCCCCTTCGTGGGCGGCGTGTTGATTGAACTCGCTCCCAAATCGCCAAGGAACGACTGCACTGACGCACCATAATTCAGTTTACGACAAGATGACCTGAATCTTGAAAGGACCTCACCAACCTGTTCCTTGCTCAGTCCTTTTCCGTCCCTTTCTCTTGTCTTTCCTTTTCGTTGGCCATGCTCTTATGCTCGACGGCATCCACCAGGAGGAGGCGGCGGTCGATGATTGATCAAAGACGTAGACCAGGTTTAACTCGCTGGACTCCCGCAAGTTGATGTCGAGCTGAAAGCCCGAAGCCAGGGCGGCTGGGCTGCCGTGGTAGAGCTTGGCCTCGAAGATCTACGGACGAGTTTTCGTATCGCCGGAGCGGATCCTGCTCATGGAGCGAGTCGGCTGCGGCTTCGCGGCGTTGCCGCCGCCGTTGGCTCGGGTTGGCGATCGAACGGCTCGGGGATCGAGGGAACGAACCCGAAATCGTGGGTCAGGAAGCCCTTGGCACCGACGAAGAGGTCCCTCTGCTCGGCCACGTCCACATTGTGGACAGGCGCCGGCGGCACGGTCTTGATCGAGGCGATCGCGGCCACGCCGCCGACGATCCGCAGCCGATCGCCCGGCTTGAGATCGCGGGCCATCGTCCAGCCCTGGCCACACTTCCAGAAGCGCACGAGGCCAGTGGCGACGAGGGATTCACCGCCGGCAGAGATCCGCAGTGTGGGAGAGGACTTGTTGTGGTAGGCGGCCAGGACCGGCTGATAATCCAGCTCCCCGGTCGAGACATCCTGACAGAGCACCGGGGCACCTAGCCCGAGCGATTCGATGGGTCTCGGGCCGTCGAGGGTCTGGACCAGCGTGCCGGGTGCGAAGCACGCCCGCATCGATGCGGCGCGCTCGGCGGCCGTTGCCGCACCGCTCTCGGCTGGCGCTCGTTCCGGTGCTACGGAGACGGCTTCGGGATCGGACGTGCCCGACGGGACGGTGATCTGATCCCGATACGCGAGGTTTGGCCCCGGCGTGCGCGAACCGGCGGAATCCGAGAGCTGATACATCCACCAGCGCTTCCACGTCTCGCCGTCGCTTCCCAGGTCCACCCCCGAGATCGCCTTCAGCACAGGCAGAACGCGATCATTGGTCTGCCGGATCCCCTCGTTGATCCACTCGATAAACTGAATATCGTGCGCAAGCTGTTGCCGAAGATTCTGGTTGGCTCGCTCGATCTCTGCGAGCTCGAGCCCGATCTGAATGTCACGCTGGGCGGCAATCTGCGCCTGGGACTGCACCATGAACGATGCCGCCATGGCGGGTTGAGCATTCGGGCGGCCGTATTCGAGATGCTGGAGCTGCATGGCCATGCCCCAAAGGCTCAGCGGGTTGTTCCCCTGCGCTCGGAGTTGCCTGGCGAACGCCTCCGCACCCCGGACCTGGGACGCAGAAGGGGTCAAGGGAGTCGGCAACCCGCTGGTTGTCGCCGACGGTTGTCCAAACTGGATGGCCGACGGAATCTGACCCGGCACGGCGAACGTGTATCCGGGGGGGACGCCACGATTGTTGGGGTCGTTGAGAAGCTCGGCCATGGTTGCCGGGGCATTCTGAGGATGCGCCGCCATGCTGTTCGCCGCCCGGGCGACGGCCGACGGATC
This sequence comes from uncultured Planctomycetaceae bacterium, assembly GCA_963797295.1. GTDB lineage: Bacteria > Planctomycetota > Planctomycetia > Isosphaerales > Isosphaeraceae > Aquisphaera. The sequence goes on along the minus strand of CAWCPP010000035.1, from coordinate 338,817 downwards.
AAGAGGAGCCATACGCGAGGGCTCGAGTCCCTTGCGGGTCAAGGCGACCAGGTTCGCCGCCCAGGCGCCCGTCGCCAGCATGAGGTTCTGAGCGCTGAAGGGATCGAACGGGACGTCGGGCGAGTAGATGCGGCCGGCCCCGAGCGTGAGGCCGGTGGACTGGCTCTCGTAGAGCCGCTGGAAGTTGAACCGTTCGCCCTCGACGAACAGCTCGCCCGGGGAACCGATACCTCCGACTGGCCGCACCTGGTACTTGTATGGCCGGTGGACCAGGTCGATGAGCCGCCCCACAATGTCGCCGGGATCGCGGCGCACCAGGACATCGATGGCCCTTCCGCGCACCTCCGGCCAGGGGTTGAGGATTGCCATGGCGGCCAGGGCGTTCGTGGCCGAGGGGCCGTCGATCTGGCCGAACATCTGGATGGCGGACATCTGGTGCGGCACGCCGCTGCGCACGAAGACCGCCCAGATCGCCCCCGCCGCGCGGGTCGGTGACCTCGCCGAGCGCCTGCTCGGCCCCCGCGCGCTTCACGGCGTCCGTGCTCTGCAGGTCATCCCTAAGCTTCGCCAGCTTTGTCCGCCAGCGCTGATCGGCCTGCTTCTGCCGGCTGGCCTCCTCTTTCTCGGCTGCGAGCTGCTCGGGCTTGACCCAACGGTTCCCTTGCTTGACGTAGCCCAGATGCTTCCAGCCGGCGATGCGCGCGGGATCGAGCCGGAGCACCTCGCGATAGTGAGCCAGCGCCTGCTCCTTCAGGCCATTGGACTCGCACCAGGCCGCTAACCGCGCCTGGGCGTTCGGCGTGCCGGCCGCCCGTGCGCGACGATCCAGGTACTCACGGATCAGGGCCTGCCGATTGGGGTCGTCCCGAACCCGCTTCGCGACGGCATCGGGCTGCACCCAACGTCCCTGATAGTGAACCTGCCCCAGAAGGGCCCGGGTCAGTACATTTGTCGGCTGGTCGAGGACAGCCCGCGACAGGTGCTTGAGCCGCTGGGCCGTCAGGCCGTGGGCCTCGCACCACAGGGCCAGCCGCACCTGGGCGGTGGCGTCATGACCGGCTACGGCCGCGGCCGTCTCGTACGCCTCCCGCTCCGACGGATCGATCGCGGGGCGGTCTTGAGGGAGCCCGCCCAGGATCAGAGCACCGCAGAGTAGCGCCGAGGAGACCATCGCTGTATCCCTCCAGATTCCAGGCCGGTGGACCAGGCGTCATGATTTCTTACTTGTCCTTCTTCTTCACTAGTGCCTGCGAAGCCGCCTCCGAATACAAGTTTTCTCCAGAAGCTCGGCCGAGAGCCGCCGATGTCGGACGCCGCAACTCACCCGCAGATCAAGACGGGCTGCGTATTCGTTTCCGTTCCTGCGGCGCACCCTTCGAAGGGAGGGCCGACCGCCCTCCCTTCTGCTGCCAGTTCAAGGTTGCAATGCATCTCCTTACTTTCTTTGACGCCCCCTCCACTCGACCGCAAGGTCTCCCACCGAGGACGGGATGGAGAGCCTGTAGTCAGAGACCTGTGTATTTCACATACAAGGCGAGCCGAACGCCCGCTGAAGACGGAACTCCCACGAATCGCGACATGCATGATCTCTGAATCTGCCAGGCGAGCCATGCAACGACTCGTTATTGTAATTCTCCCCATCTGCGAAATCTGCGGACAAGAATCTTCGAGTCACCCCGCAGGATACTGGCTTGCACCGTCCTCCGGCTCGATGAGGCTGAGATTCCGGAAGCCAGAAGCGTTCAGCCGGCCGACGCGGCTGGCTCGACCCTGATGACGCCGAGCTGCATTTCCGCAAGGCCATCTTGCATCGCACAGCCGTTCAGCCCGCCGAGGCCGAAGCCTGCTGGCGGCGGATCTTGACCTTGAAGCGGCCCGAACGGTTTTGCAGTGTGAGCCTTGCCGGCAATGGTAACGATCGGCTCCGAGGAGCGTCGGCAGGTTACAGTCAGCTTCCCCGCCTCATCCTGAGATCCACGAAATCTCGCGTCTGGCGGGTAATAGCCAGCTCGGTGGGCAGCCGCTCCATCGAGCTGGCTCCGTAGAAACCGTCGAGTGCCTGGACGCGGTTGAGCATGTACTGGGCATCGGGTGGAGTCGCGATGGGTCCGCCATGGCAGAGCACCAGAACATCGTCGCGTGTCGACTTGCTGGCCTCGACGATGGCGGCGACCTCGGCCACGCAGTCGTCGAGCGATTTTGCCGTACGGGCGCCGATCGATCCGCTGGTCGTCAGGCCCATGTGGGCCACGATGATGTCGGCGCCGGCTTCGGCAAAGAGCCGGGCCTGCTGGGTGTCAAAAGCGTAAGGCGTGGTGAGGAGGTCGAGCTGATGGGCAAGGGCAACGCAGTCAACCTCCCTGGCGAAGCCCATGCCCGTCTCTTCCAGCCCCTGGCGAAACGTCCCATCGATCAGGCCGACGGTCGGAAAATTCTGGATTCCGGCAAAGCCCATCAGCCGCAGCTCAGTCAGGAAGACCTCGGCGATCATGAACGGATCGGTCGCGCAGACGCCGGCCAGAACGGGCGTGTGGTCCACGGCCGTCAAGACCTCGTAGGCCATCTCCTTGACGATGGCGTTGGCGTTACCATAGGGCATCAACCCCGCTAGCGAGCCGCGGCCGGCCATCCGGAACCGTCCCGAATTGTAGATCACGATCAGGTCGACTCCGCCAGCCTCCTCGCACTTGGCACTCAGGCCGGTACCCGCGCCGCCGCCGATGAGGGGTCGCCCCGAACGCACCTTCTCGTGAAACCGCCGCATGATCGCCGATCGTGCTTCCGCCATTGGCACCTTCTTATGCTTCTCAAGCTCAGCGCGGCGATGCCGCAAGATCCAGATAGGTTTCCACAAGCGCCCGTGCGAATTCCGGATCGTTGATGTGGTAGGGTAGTCTACGGACTTGCCTGTTCTCGGTCTGTTGGATGGCCATTTCCAGTCCATCGAAAAGTGCCTGATCGGCTTCCGGATCGAAGAACGGCTGCCCCGCCGCGTCAAGTGCCGAGACGCCCCGCTCCGGCACCAGGAAGACCAGAGGGGCCACGGATTGGTTCAGCTTCGCGGCGATCCAGCGAGCGAACGCCCAATTTTCTTCCGGGGTTGTTCGCATCAATGTCACCTGGGCGTTGTGCACGTGAAGCTTGCGGTCGCGAAACTTCTCCGGCACGGTGGCCATCGCCCCGAAGTTAACCATGTCGAGTGCCCCAGCGCTCAGCACAGAGGGAATCCGCCGCCTTGAGGATCGCATCGAACCGGTCCGATCCACACGGAAAGACTCCGCCGACCAGGTAATCAGCGACCTCGGTCGTGGTGATATCCAGAACGCCGCCGATAAGGCCGGCCGCAACCAGTTTCTCCATCGCCTGCCCGCCGGCACCAGTGGCATGGAAGACCAGGCAGTCATGACCGCTCGCCTCGAGCGCCTCGCGGACGGCCGTGACACACGGCGTGGTCACGCCGAACATGGTCAGCCCGAGAGCTGGCCGCTCGATCTCGACCTCTGAAGGAATGGTAACCATCCCCGCCATGGCGTGCGCGGCATTTCCGAGAATCCGCCGCGAGACCGAGTTCAACCCCGCGATATCGACCACCGAGTACATCAGCGTGATATCCGAGCACCCCACATACGCGGCGGTGTTGCCGCTGGCGACCGTCGAAATCATGAGCTTGGGTAGCCCGATCGGCAGCGCCCTCATGGCCGGTGTGATCAGAGCGGTGCCACCGCTGCCGCCGATGCCGATCACACCGGCAACCCGTCCGGACCTGTATTTCTCGATCAGGAAGCTCTCAAGGGCCTGGCTCATTGCGGCAATCGCCTGGCCGCGGTCCTTGATTTGGGGCAGGGCACTGCGAACACTCGCATCGGGATGACGCTCGATCACCGCGGCCCGATCGACGTCCGGATCAGCCGTGGATCTTGACTGGGTCCCGACATCCACGGTCACGACGCCCACGCCTGCCCGCGCAGCCGCCGGGCCAGGAAGGCGAGTTCCTGGCCCTTCGTGTCCATCGTGGCGATTGCGTAAACCGACTGGCTCATGAGCTCGCCCCAGCGTCATTGGACGTCGCTGGAAGCATTCTGCCCTGCAAATCATCACATGACCAGTGGCCACGTGGGTCAGGGATCGACTTTCCGGACATGCTTGACGAGTCTTGGCTGAGTGATGACCCTGTCACCTTCGTTCAGCCCCGAGAGCACCTGAACCCGTCGCCCCTGGTCGCCCAAGGAACCCAGTTTCACCTCAGTTGGAATCGCGCTTCCTTTCACGAATCGGTAGCAAGTTCCATGCTGGTCGATCTCTTCGCCCTGACGGCTCATCAAAGCGCTGATTGGAATCGTCAGAATTCCAGATTGCTTGGTGAGCTCGAGGCGAATCACCACACCCTGACCGGGCCGAAGCTGACGTTTCGGGTTCTCGATCAAGGCGACGATCTCGATCGTACTGAACTGGGGCTGCTCCTTGACATCGATCTGGGAAACCCTACCCACGTATACTTCGTTGGTTGCTGTTCTTGGGCTGAGCTTGATCGCACTTCCTTTTTCAATAGATCCGAGGTCTTGCACCTTCACGTAAGCCATGGCTTTCAAACGCGAGATGTCGGCAATTTCAAGGATCACAGTGGCCGGCTCATCCAGGCCACGGACGATTTCACCAGGCTGAAGACAGCGTCGGGTGATGACGCCGTCGATCGGTGAGACGAGCCTTGCCAATTTGACGTGAGCCTTGGCACGATGCAGCCGCGCCATGGCAACCGTGAGTTCGGCCCGTGCCATTGAGAGCTCCGCTTGTGCTTCTTGGGTGGCCGCACCTATCATAGCCTCGAGATCAGCCTTGGGCCTTGATGGCCGTGGCGAAAGATCTGCCTTTGCATGACCGAGCCGGGTCGTGGCGAGCTCTATACGAGCTTTCTCACGATCGACAACCGCCTCTGCCTCCTCCACATCGACGACAAGCAACGGAGCATCGATTTCCGCCAGCACCTGACCGGCCTTCACGTTGTCGCCGACATCGACCGAGAGGCTTTTCAAGGTTCCGGAAATGGAGGAAAACAGTTTAATATCCGACACGGGTTGCAGGGACGACTGCTGGGTCAATATGCCGAGAAACTCCGACTTTCTGAGCGTTTCGGTGAACTTCTCCTCTTCGTTGGTACCGCCCCCAACGTTTCTCGTCGCCGCGCTCTTGCTGGCATTTTGAGTTTCACGCTCTTGTGGTCCCTCGCTTCGTGACAGTGTTGCGGCCAGTAAGACCGGTACCGACACCACCAGGAGCAGGACCAGTGACTTCCATCGTGCGAATAGCATGGTGCGTAGTACTCCTTGAACCAGGGCAGCGACCGAGACCGAGGTCCCGGCGAATTTGCCAGCCGCAATACGCATCGCGGCCTCGATCGTTTCCATGACAAGCGGAGACGCGTTAGGCGAAAAGGTTGGAGCTTGGCCGCCGACTGCAACCAACCAGGGGCCGAAGCCACGTCGTGTCAATCGACCACGCAGCCGTTCCCTGCCTCGGAACAATCGCACCTTCACCGTGCCGAGCGGCACGCGAGGCGCTGGCGGCTTCGGCATGGGTCAGGCCTTCCAGGTCGCAAAGCACGATCGTCGCCCGGTATTTTTCGGGCAGCCGGTCGAGCTCTTCCTGGATCTCGGGCATGAGGTCGGCCTCTTCGCGAGCGGCCGGGTGCTCCTCGACCCGCAGCCCGACCGACGTCTCGCGAGCAGTTCGTCGGGTTCGCTCCTTACGGCGCTGAACCGCGACCCGGCGAGCAACACTGTAAAGCCAGCTTGCAATCGAATCTCCACCGCGGATCGAGTGTGCCTTTCGGGCGAGGATCAGGAAGGTGGCCTGAAATGCATCATCCGCGTCATTCCATTCCTTGAGCACACCGCGACACACGCGATGGACCATCGGGCCGTGCCGTTGAACAATGGCCGCAAACGCCGCCTCCCCTATGTCGTCAGGCCGGCTCAGATACCTTTCCAGCAGGTAGCTGTCGCTGAGACCTGAGACTGTTCCCAGCTCGAAAAGCGTATCCAGGCCATCGAGGACTGCGCCGAGATTTGATCGCGTCATGCAAACAACCCCTCTCAAGATCCCGTCTCCACCATGTGGAGGCGTGCAAGGGGCCAGACGGTTTCATTTTTCTTCGAAGCTCACAACTTTCGCGATCATGTCGATGTCTCCGACAGGACCTGCTCCTGATCGAGGCTTGCTGGTTGCCTCAGAGACTCGGCAAGCCTGCGCATACCTTCTTCGATACTGACCTGGGGCGAGTATCCCAGGTCGCGCCGGGCCGCGTCGAGGTTGTACCAGTGGGCCGTCGAGAGCTCGCGGGCGAGGAAACGCGTGATGCGCGGCTCTCCAGGAAGCCGGAAGAGTGTGTATGCAGCCTCCAGACCTGCTCCCAGCGCCACCGCAAGCGGCCGAGGTATGCTTTTTTTCACGGGGGGAAGGTCCGCGATCGCGAGGAACCGATTGACCATGTCCCAGAGTGGAACGGGCTGGCCCTGGGCGATGAAGTAGGCCCGGCCGGAGATTGCCGAGCCTGGTTCGAGGCGGTCGCCGGCCAGAAGATGGGCGTGGGCGGCGTTGTCGATGTAGGTCAGGTCGATTAGCGGGTTGCGCCGGCCGATCCGGAAGAGTCGGCGGGCTCGTGCCCGGGCGTAGATTCGCGGCAGGATGTTGTTGTCTCCCGGGCCCCAGATCAGATGGGGACGAATCGCAACGGTCGCGAGCGCCCGGTCGTTGTTGCTCAGAACCAGTTTCTCGGCAATCGCCTTGGTTGCCGGGTAGGCCGCGTCGTATTCCCTGGCATAAGGAACAGATTCATCAACCCCCTCCAGATCATGGCCGGTGAAGACAACGCTCGGGGAACTCGTATAGATCAGGCGACGTACTCCCTGTTCACGACAGGCCGCAATGACACTCTCCGTGCCAACCACGTTGCTGCGGTGGTACGCGGGATAGGAACCCCAGAGCCCGGCCTTGGCGGCGACGTGGAACACGGTGGCACAGTCCTTGGCTGCTCGAGAAACCAGCCCACGATCGGCCACATCGCCCAGAAATTGATCGACGCCGAGAGCATCGAGCTCGGGATAGCGGTTCCGGGTCAGCGATCGGACCGCTTGACCTCGGGCACGCAGCGCCCGGACAATCGCCGAGCCCAAGAAACCGCCGCCCCCCGTGACCAGAACAAGCGCCTCGTGGCCAGCCGTCATCGCAGTTTCCTTGCGGCCCAGACCGCCAGTTGTTCACGGAAGATTTTGGAGTTATGCCGGATGTCGACCGGGAACGACGGATGGAACAGGATCACGGCGATCCGCCTGGCCTGCGCGAAGGCCGCCCCGCGTTCCAGCAGGTCGTTTCTGACCCGATCGCGGTCCCTGCGATTGATCGGCCGCAACAGTTCCACGCAGAGCACGGGCGTTCTTGCCTTGCCGGTTTGTACGCCGACCAACGCTGTGCGAGCCACCTCGGGATGGGCATTGAAGACGCCTTCGCAGCAGATGGTGTAAAGCGTGGCGTCGTCAAGAATGACCCGGTGCGACTTTCGCCCGCAGAACCAGAGCCGACCGCGCGCGTCGCGATAGCCCAGGTCACCCATTCGGTGGAAAAAGGTACCCCGTGCCGGATCAGCGATCTTGGCAAGCGCCGTGGCTTCGGGCCTTCCGAAATACTCGCGGGTGACCACGGGTCCGGAGACGATGATCTCGCCGACTGTTCCATCGCTCACTTCGAGATCGTCTGACCACGACGGAATCGGATCGTCGCTGATCCGGATGATGCGGACATCGATTCCGTCCACCGGTCGGCCCACGCAGACGCCCTCTCCCCGCTCGGTCTGAAATCGCGTTTCCTCGAGGATCTCAGTGCTGCCGATCGACGCGATCGGCAGTGCTTCGGTCGCACCGTAGGGCGTGAAGATTTCCGCGGACGGCACGAGCAAACGGGCAAACTCACCCAGCACGCGAGGCGAGGCTGGCGCGCCCGCGGTGACGACTCGTTTGAGCGTGGGAAGCTTCAAGCCCTTTGCCGTACCTGCCGGGCCCACTCGACGGAGAAGTGCCGGCGAGCCAAACAGGTTCGTGGGGCCAAAGTCGTCGATCGCCTGGAACAGCTTCTCAGGGTCGACGCGCGCCGGGCGGGTCGGGTCCATTTCGGGAACGACCGAGGTCATTCCGAGCGCGGGAGCGAAGAGCGCGAAGAGCGGGAAGGTGCAAAGGTCGATTTCGCCGGGCTCGATCGCATAGAGCGAACGGAACCGTTCAACCTGCGCCTGGAAGATCGCATGGGTATAGACTGCCCCCTTTGGCGGGCCGGTGCTGCCGCTCGTGAACAGGATTGCGGCAATCTGTTCCGGTCCGACCGGGCGGAACACTGGAGGTCTGATCCCGCCTACCTCGAGTACCCGCCTCCCCGCACGGCGGAGACTGTCCAACGTCTCGACACCTGGCCAGGTTCGACCGGCTCCGACGGCGACGACACGTTGCACGGAAGGCTTGCCCCACCCGAGTAGCTTCCTGGCCAGCAGGGCGCGCGGAATGCCAAAGAAAAGTTGCGGGGCTGCCTCACGCAGGCAGCCGCCGATGCTGGATAGACCCATCCCGGGGTCGATGAGCACGGGGGCAACCCCAGCTTTGAACAGGCCGAAAACGAGGGCGAAAAAATCGAGCCCCGGCCTGACCATCACCGCCGCACGCGTCCCTGGTTCCACGTCCGTAGCGGCCAATCCGGAAGCAATCGCGTCGCTATCCTCATCGAGCTGTCGGTAGGTCAAGTGGGTGTACCGGACTCGTCCCGAGTGATTTCGCCCATCGGGAACGACCACGGCAAGGCTGTGCGGCTGCTGCCTCGCCATTGCGTGCAGATGCCAGGCGATATTGACCGACCCTTCTCGGGCTGCGGACAAGCTCGAAACGTCCAAGACCTGCGTAGACTCCTCACTCCTGGCGTGTTCACCACACGGGCAAGTGGTCGAGACGACGTCCGTGCTCTCGCCTTGGCCGTTGAATGTTCACAAGATACGAGGAAAAGCAGAGACATTCCAGAGGCAGTTCCGTTGGTTGCACCGACTTTCCAGCCTGACGGTGGCCGGGGTCTGACAGGTTCAAGACGATGATCGACACGATCCTGATCATTCACGAAGGCGACCCACCCTGTTGACTTCCGTGTTCCCGAGGATTAGTTATGCAACTGGCAGGTATGCTGCCCCTGGGGCCGAAGTAGGTCCGTGCGACTCTGCTCATTCTGTCTGGGTTGTGCCTTCACGCTATCCACCTACCTTGCGCGGCCCCCGGCGATTCACGCCGCCGAAGGGGCCGATACCCGCCTCAAAAGCAACCATAACTCGCCTTCCTTGTCTCAAACTCATCGAAAAGCAGGAGGTACGTGATGACACCCTCCAGACCGAGCCAGCCGACGTCGCGGCGCGAATTCGTGAAGGAAACCGCGGCCGCGAGCCTGGCGGCAGGCGTTGGACTGTCGCTGGCCCACACGGCTCACGCGGCCGGCAGCGACGTGATTCGCATCGGCGTTATCGGCTGCGGCGGCCGTGGCACCGGAGCCGCCGGAGACGCCATGACCGCCGATCCCGGCGTGCGTCTCGTCGCCATGTGCGACCTGTTCAAGGACCGCGTCGAGTCGAGCCGGTCGTTGCTCAAGGGTGAGAAGCCCACCCAGGTGCAGGTGGACGACGACCACTGCTTCGTGGGCCTGGACGGCTACAAGAAGCTTATCGACAGCGTGGATTACGTGATCATTGCTTGTGCGGCGAAGTTCCATGCGATGTACCTCAAAGCAGGCATCGAGGCCGGTAAGCACGTCTTCGTCGAAAAGCCCCATGCGATTGATCCACTGGGCATCAAGGTGGTCAGGGAAGCGACTGCCCTGGCGACACAGAAGAACGTGGGGATCCTCTCGGGGCTGATGAGCCGCTTCGCACCGCCGATTCGCGAGACCGTCAAGCGCGTGCAGGACGGCCAGATCGGCGAGATCACGACCATCGAGGAAAACTTCATTCGCGGCCCGTACGGCAGTATCAACCGTGCTCCGGATATTCGCGAACTCGAGCAGCAATACGCCAACCAGTACCGCTTTTCCTGGCTGTGCGGCGATGATGTCGTACAGTCGCTGGTTCATAATCTCGATCGCGCCACGTGGACGCTCAAGGAGACCCCGCCGGTTCGCTGCCATGGGCTGGGCGGTAGGTCGGGGCCACAGAACCTGCTGGGCGACGTCTTCGACCACCATTCCGTGGTCTACCATTACGCCAATGGCATTCGCCTTTACGCATTCTGCCGCACGACCCACAATTGCTACAACGAAGACTCGAGCATCATCATCGGCACCAAGGGCGTCGCCCACCTCAAGTCGGGCCACATCTCGGGTCAAAAGCCGTGGCATTACACCGGCCCCAACGTGAGCCCCTATGTGATCGAGCACCAGGAGTTCATCAAGTCGATCCGAGCCGGCCGTCCGCTCAATTGTGGCGACTACGCGGCGCGGAGCACTCTGGTGGCGATCATGGGTCAACTTTCGTGTTACAGCGGCCAGGAAGTGACGTGGGACGAGGTCTCCCAATCGGAGTACTTCTTCGCGCCAAGGCCAGAGGTCTGCACCTGGACGATGGAGCCGCCCACCAAGCCCGATGCCCAGGGCGTTTACCCGGTTTGTGCCGTGCCGGGTACGACCAAGATCCTCTGAGACCACCGAGCCCCGGGGATTCGTCCCCGGGATTCCCTTCGGTTCCGGTAATCACCTGGCCAGAACGCAACCTTCCGAGCTCACGGACCACAGGAATCAAGCCTTGCCCGCGAGTAAAGGCAGGAGCACCGTTACCCCCTCGACGGAAACGGGTCTTGATCGACCTGGCCTTGTTTATCTTGCCAGTCGGGGCTGCTCCGCGGCGGTGGACTCGAGGAAAGTCTGAATCAGGCCAACGAGAGCTTCGCACTCGTCCTCGAGAACATAATGCCCGGCCTGCTCGAAACGATGAAGCTCGGCGCGGGGAAAACGACTGATCCAATCGTCCAGGAAGGGTTGATCGAAGACAAAATCGCGCATGCCCCAACCGATCAGGATCGGCACGGACGCGAGCAACTCGAGGCGGCTCTCGACCCAGGAAACCAGGTCGTAACAGCGATCACCGGGTCGAAGCGGTATGTCCTGAACGAATCGGAGAATCGCGATTCGGTGAGCCCACGAATCATAGGGTGCCACGTAGGCTGCTCGCACGGAGCGCGCGAGCCTGTTCCGGGTGCAGCCGATCACGGCCGTGCCAATGGCAAAGGCGTTCAGGCGGCGGACCAGCCACGAGCCGATCGGAGTGTCGCGGCAGACTCCGAGAGCCCAGGGGAGCTTCTTGGTGGCTGGCATGTGGAAGGCCGCCGTATTCAAGACGACCAGCCGGGCGATGCGCTCGGGGTGGCGGGCCGCATAGGTCATGGCAATCATCCCGCCCCAATCGTGCATGACGAGAGTGATTTCCCGATCAATCTTCAGTTCCTCGAGCAGGAACTCGAGGTCATCGACCCTGTTGGCGAGCGTGTAGTTGTAGCGCGTGTCATCAGGCTTGTCGGAGTAACCGCAGCCAATATGGTCGGGAACGACGGTGCGATAGTTCGGGCTGAGGCGTTCAACCAGCCGCCGGTAGTAGAACGACCATGTCGGGTTGCCGTGGACCATGACCACGGGCGCACCCTGACCCTCGTCAAGGTAGTGGAGCTTCAGTCCCGAGCGATCGAGATCACGGCCGGGGTGGGTGGCGAGAAAGTCGTCAAGCTCTCGCGACGTACCTTGCCGTCGTGTTGAATTTCGCTTCACGTCACCAGTCCACGCCGAGCATCAGGCAGTTGAGCCCGCTGCCGATGCCCAGGAAGGCCACCCGGTCACCGGGCCGCACGACCTCGCGATCCTCGGCCAGGGCCGCGGTCAAGGGCAGCGAGACCGTGCCGATGTTGCCGAGATAGGGGAATGTTGAATAATCCTTGTCGAGCGAGATCCCGAGCGAGCCGAGTATCGTGTCTCGATGTGATGCGCCTACCTGGTGGCAGATCACCTTGTCGACCTGGCCTTTGACCCATCCAACCGTCCGCAAGAATGCCTGCCAGGTGCGAATTCCCAGTTCGACGCCATGCGTCAGTACCGCGGCCGAATCGGTCGAGGTGAACTGGAGAAACTGGTGAGCGGAAATGGGTTTAAGTGCCTCGATGCCCCAGCGGCAGAGGTCATGAAACTGCGGTGCGGTCTGGATCGCCCCACCGACGAGCCGGCGGCGACGATCGCGGGAAAACGATCCATCCGAGAGCAGTACGGCGACCGCGCCCGAGCCGCCGGTGAGCGTTGCCAGGGATCGCTTGAAGTAATCCATGCTGCGATCCTGGCACATCCGCTCGATCATGATGTCGTTGATCTCCCGGGCCGTCTCGCTGGCCACGACCAGACCCGCCCGGACATGCCCGAGTTCGATCCGGTTGGCGATTTCGATGATTCCGTTGAGCACGCCAAGGCAGGCATTGCTGATGTCGTAAACGATCGCATCGGGGCCGATTCCGAGGTCGGAGGCGATCCGGCAGGCCGTGGCGGGCTCGAAGTATTCACGGCAGACGCCGCCATAGATCAAGGCACCGATCTTTCCAGGGACGATATCCGCGATTTCCAGGGCTCGGCGGGCCGCCAATGTGGCTCCCTCGGACAGCCGGTATCCCTCTTCCCACCAACGCCTCTCGATGATGCCCGTCAGGGCTTCGAGCTGGCCTGTGCTGAGGTGAAGCACTTCGTAAACGGGCGCGAGACGCGCTTCCAGTTCGGCGGACGAAACCACAACCGGTGCGATCTCATAACCAAACGCTTCAATGTAAACCTTCGAATACTTCATCGACCGCGTGCAGCCCCAGGAAGTCAGGCCCCGCGGGCTGGTGTTCCGCTCGCATCCAGCCTGAGGGTGAAATCGTTCATCTGATAGATGACCTTGCCGTCGACCAGAAGATGGCCGTTCCCCTTCAGCCAGCGCCGGTCGTCGTCGCGGGCCGTGACTACCGCCTGGGTCGACACCTCCCGGTTCGAGCCGACGATTTGCCCGCGATAGACCCAGGAGTGCGGGACTTCCAGGGCGGGCGAGTCAAACGTCGGATCCTCGCCGCAACCCCATCGCTCGACTGCAACGACTTTAAGGAGTTGCAGTAAGGATTCCAACCCCAATGACCCTGGCCAGACCGGATCGCCCAGAAAGTGGGCCTGAAAGAACCACGCTCCCGGATCGACCTGGGCTGTCCCCGAGATGAAGCCCAGGTGGTGCGGGCCGCCGTCCTCGACCAGGGCATCGATCCGCTCGACCATGCGCCACCGCTTGTCGGGGAAAGGACTACGATCCGGCAACGGAAACGAACGCTCGGCGGAACGTTCTTCGGCTGAGGGCACGTAAATCGACGCATCGCGTATGCCGACCTGCTCCGCGAGCGCCTCTGGATGGAAAAAGCCGAAATAGGTGGAACCGTCAAACACCAATGCATCTCCGCAGCGGATCGAGAACTCATAATGCTGGATGATCATGCCGGCCGACCGCGTGACCTTGGTGGCCTTGACCGTTGTTCGCAAGGTACCTGACCCTGGCCCGACGAACGCGTGCTGGCAAGCGGTTCCACCCAGGTTGCGGAATTTCAACGGCTCGCTGCTGGTCAGCGCCGAGCCCATGTAAGCGGCAACCCAGCCACACGCCTGAAGTGCGGCTTCGAGAGTGACGGCGTACGGAACCCGCCTCTGTCGATCAGCTTCAAAGTACCAGGCATTGTCAGGGATATCGTACTCCGCGACCGCACTCGTCCCCGCGGTCATCATCCAGGGCTCGCCCTCGATCGCCACGATCCGGTCCACAAACTGGTAGGGTGGACGCGGCAGCCGGGCAATGAACCGGCCATCATCAAATTGCCGGTAACGATCGCCGAATCCCTCCGACGGATTGCCCTCGGCGAACGCCAGAATTTGTGTCTTGTTGTAACACACCTTCGGGTTGGTCCGTGCGGCGCCGGTGATGTCGGGTGCGCTTTCCAGCGGCGCGTGTCGGGAAGCTGAGCTCGGCTTCATACTCCTCGCCCAGAGTTGTTCGAGCTCCTGCCGGTTCGTCCCGGAAAGCCGCAAAGCCATGTCGGTGATCTCGACAATCGGCTTGCCGTCGGCGTACATGAGTGCGTCGCCGATGGCAAACGGTTCCGGACCGTAGCCCAGTTCCTTGATGATGACTTCGTATGTCACCTTTCGAGTCGATGCGATGACTTGACCGCGACACCGGAGCCGGTTGGCCACGCCAGGTAATGGTTCGAACGCAACCTTGCCACGGGCGCCAACCCACCCCTGGCGCATCAGAAAGATTCGCAAGGTGTGCAAGCAGCATTCGTACATCAAAGTGCCGGGCATGACCTGATCATCGACGAAATGGCAGACCATGAACCAGTCGTCAGGGTGAATATCGGCCTCGGCGCGGATCAGCCCCAGGCCGAATCGTCCGCCGGCCGTATCGAGTGTCTCGACGCGGTGCACCAGGGTCAACTGTCCGCCGGGCAAGGGCAGCGCGTCGGCCAGGGTAAGTGTGTCGAACGGCGATCCGAACGCCCCGCCCAGATCGCCCCGGCGAAGGGCTTCGACCTCACGCTCATCCAGCGACAGCCGGGTATGGGGCACCAGGTCGATCCAATCCGAGGGTTTCACTCCCGCGCGTGGCCTGGAATCAAGGGGCCGGGGAACAACACCTTTGCCGGCAGCCAGCTCGCCCGCGGAGAAGAATCCCGCACAGCCGTCGCGCATGGTCAAAAGGGGCTCACCCGCGACGGTTCCATCGAACTCAAACCGGAAGAGGTGCGTATCTCCCTGGCGAAAGAACCGTGTGATCCGGATGTCGTACTGAATCACTTCCTCCGGGACCGGTAATCCCCGATGGAAGGTGACTGTCGCATCAAGCAGACGGTAAACCGCCAACCCTTTCGTGACGAAATCGATGCCCAGATACGCGGAAAGGAACAGGTCCGCCTGGCCCGACTCGATCGCGATCGAAGGGGGGATTTTCCCGGCGTCGAGATACCAGTCGCCGGGTAGAATATCGTGTTCGGTAACGACCCGCCCGCTCGCAAGCGACCGCGGCTCGCCCTCGATCGCCACGATCCGGTCCACCAGCATGAGGGGCTCGTCGGGAAGCCGTACTCGAGTGGGATGGCCGTCGATCAAAGCATACTCTTGACCCAGGACGACGGCAATCGACCCGGTGGCAAATTCAAGGCACTGCGCTCGGTCCAGAACGCAGGGAACCGTCTTGGGGGAAGGCAGGACCTGCTGCCCGGCCTGGTCGTGGTCAGCCTGCCCATCGAACAGAACTTCACACTCTGATGGAGTTACACGCGCAAGCGACTCGAGCATGTGGAGCTGATGCTCCAGGCCCTTGCCGATCAGAGTGCTGTAATTGGTCGACACCCTCAAGAAAGCCTGATGGGCACTCGAGGTGGCGGATTCGGTGGCGACCAGTTGACTGATCACCATGGACGTTGCGATCGCTGGTTCAGGCACAGGCACTGACATGAGTGCTGGCACCGGCTTATAGGCTCCCTGGCTGTGAATGCTGGGTATCTCGGCCTGGGGGCAGACCGGGCGCCGCAGCATTCCCGGTGGCTGCTGGCCAGGAGCGATCGTGATCAACCGGCCGGGACTTGATGTCTCGGGCTCGTCTTCAGGTCGGAGACCAACGGCGAGTGTCTGTCGTCCGTAAAGGGGCTCGAGATTCACGGGGATCCGGCAGGCAATCAATCTGCCCATCGTCTCGAGGACCACACTCAAGGAATCACGCCCGGGTGCACAGACCGCCTGGACCAGGTGAGGGCGATCTTTCAAGATCCGACCGATCAATCGCGTGCATGACGCACCGGGGCCCATTTCCAGGAAGACCCGGTAACCATCGGCGTAGGCCTGGTCGATCACCGCGGGAAAATCAATCGGTCGCGTCGCTTGCGTGGTGATGGCGTCTGCCGCCAGGTCCCGGTCTGGGTGATAGGCGCGACCGGTGACCCCGCTGTAAAACGCGAGACCTTCGGGGGCCTCTGTGGGCTGCTCGTGGAGGGCACGGTATTCCGAAAGGACGGCCTGACCGATCTCGCAATGTACCGTGCTGACCAGCGGCAGCTCGAGAAACGTACAGCCCAACGCGTCGAGGAGTTGTCGCACCGCCTGCCGCTGGCCACCGATGACGCTTTCATCGCTGGCGTTGTGAATCAGGACATAAACGCGCGATCGCCCCTCAATCGCGGCCTCGAGTTCCGTGTGCGAGTGCGGGACGATTCCGGCAACCCAGTCCACCGGTGCGGCGGCGTCAAGCTGCCAGACTCGCCGGGCCGCGTGACAGGGCCCGGCAAGCTCACTCGCAAAAAGGGGTGAACGGATAAGGTCGCGTGCCAGCGCATCGCGGTCGCTCCAGGCATGCAGAGAGACGAGCGCCGCGGATTCCCCCATGCTGTAGCCGATCGCCGCTGACGGTGCAACGCCCAGCAAAGCGAGGATATCGGTGGTCAGACTGCCTACTGCCACCTGACCAAGAATCGGTCCGCGATGATCTTCAAACACGGTGGGCAAGGCGGGATTCCACCACACATCGGGCAAGAACTGGTCGCGCATTGATTCCAGGCGTGCATCCTGCGCACGGCATATATCCGGCCAGAGAACCGACAGCTCGCGGCCCATGCCCGCGAACACGTTGCCCAGCCCCGGATAGACGAAAGCGACTCGTGGGGGAGACCCAGGACGTTCTCGCGGTGGAATGACCTGGACGTCGACGTCACACATCGCAGCCGATTGCAGATCACGACCTTCCGAAAGAGTTTGAACGGCGTGATCAAGCCCGCGCCGGAGCGAGGGAAACGTCCCGGCAATGACGGCCATGCCAAGCACTCGGGACCGGTCCAGCTTGTATCGAGCCCACCAGCGTCGCGCCAGGCGTTCGATGGGAGCGTCCGGGTCTTCGTCCGCCAGAGCGGTAAGTTCACGAGCACGCTCCGCCAGTCCTTGCCGATCATCGGCTTCGAGCGAGAAGATTGCGAGCCGTCGGGCACCGAGCGGCTGGGCACGCTCGAGCTCGATGACTTCTCGGGGCTGCAACTCATCGTCGATTCCTTCGAGAATCACGGTGTGGCTAGTCCCGCCCAGGCCCGACGCACAAATCTCCGCCAGGCGCGGGCCCTCGGTACGGTTCCGGAGCCAGAAACGTGGCCCGCCCGCGTGATCCGCGTCCGGCCGCGGATCGGGGATGATTTGGTGGTAAAGGCAGAGTGCGGACCTCACCACGGCGGCCAGTCCCGTGGCGGAGCCAGCTCGGCCGATCGCCGAGACAACGGAACCCGTGGCCCCGTGAGATGAGAAGATTGCATTGTCAGCCTCGGCGGGACCAATCGCACGGTCGGTGACCGTGATCACTTCGCGGATCACGGAATAGACTCGGTCGCCGTCGCGGAGCGCGTCGTCCAGCCGCTTCAAAACGAGGGCGGTCGCGCCTTCCCCGGGTGCCGCAGGCCCCGACACCTTGCTGGCCGCCAGCACAGCGCGAAGGTCGCCGGCCAGGTCAACCGAACCGACGATGACGTTATCCAGCTCTTTTCGGTCGAGCCAGTCCATCGCAATCTGAAGTGCTTGCGTTCCTGAGGTCTCGTCACAGGAAACCGAGAAGCTTGGCCCGCCGATCCGGAACTCGCGGGCGATCCGGCTGGCCACCAGCCCGCCCAGTGAGCCCATCGTCCGATTTGCCGTCAGCGGAGGACCGACCGCACTCTGCAACTCGGCGATCCAGCTATCGAGCTTCGCCCCCGTGAGTCCCAGGTCCAGTTCACGGCTCCAGATTGCGCCCGGGCGGCAATCCACCAGCGAAGCTGGTAATTGTTGGTGTTTTGTTCCAGCCCCAGCCCGACCACAACGCCGGTCCGCAGGCCCAGGCCGCGATCCCACCCGGCATCCTTCAGGGCGTCGGCCGCGACGGAAAGCATCAAGGATTGCTGGGGCAAGATTTCCTGAAGCTCGCGTGGGGGAATGCGAAACCGGGCGACCGGCAAGCGGATCGCGCCCATGAAATATCCCGAAGTCGCGGCTTCATTCAGCCCAGCGATGCGAGCCGTTCCACCCTCCTCGGGGATCCACCAGCGCACTGGTGGAA
Source organism: uncultured Planctomycetaceae bacterium (assembly GCA_963797295.1). Lineage (GTDB taxonomy): Bacteria > Planctomycetota > Planctomycetia > Isosphaerales > Isosphaeraceae > Aquisphaera. The sequence continues at coordinate 320,642 of CAWCPP010000035.1, read as the reverse complement.
CTGGCTTGCAACCATGCGATCTCGAGAAAACCTGTTCCTGAAAAGCTCTTAGATCGGAGAACGGTCCGAATTGAGCCGCCATGCCGACGATGGCCACGGGGCATCGCGTACGGGAAGAACTTCGTTCGTGGGAAGGGAAAACGACCGATTGGGGCACCGCGGACGTCGTTGCTTCCGGTCGCTCCGCGAGCCGCGCGGTCCACTCTTCAATCAAGACGTGCGCGTTGATGCCGCCGAAACCGAAGCCGGAAACCGCCGCCCGGCGCGGTTGGTCGGGCTCGCGGCGCGGCCAGGGCTGCGCACTGGTGAGAATGCGAAAGGGGCTATTCTCGAGCTGGAGTCGGGGCGAGGGCCTGGTCTGGTTCGCAGTCGGCGGCAACGTCTCATGCTTGAAGGCCAGCAGAATCTTGAGCAGACCGGACGCACCGGACGCGGTCAGCAAGTGGCCGAGGTTGGACTTGGCCGAGCCAATCGTGCACTGGCCTGGCCTCCAGCCCGCGTCGCGATCGCCCCAGAGCCGTTTCAGGCTTTGTATCTCCACAGCGTCGCCGATCGGAGTTCCGGTGGCGTGGCATTCAATCAGGTCGACATCCAGCGGGCTCCAGCCCGCCTGCTGGTAAGCCGCTTGCATTGCCCGAAGCTGGCCCTCCGAGCTGGGGGCCAGCACGTCGCCATGGATATCGTTCGATAACCCGATGCCGCGAATCACCGCGTGAATCACGTCGTCTTGCCGCAAGGCGTCGCTCAATCGTTTGACCACGAACAGACCGGCACCTTCACCGACAACGAGTCCGTCCGCAGTGTTATCAAACGGCGCTGGCTTACCCCGGGCCGAAAGCGCCTGGAGCTGCGAAAAGCCCATCTGCGTGTAGAGTGCGTCAGGGCGCGAGACGCCGCCTGTAATCATGGCATCGGCCCTGCCGGACAGCAGTTCATCCGCCGCCAGCTTGAGCGCGTAGAGCGATGAGGCACAGGCCGCGTCGAGTGTGAATTGCGTTCCCCGAAGGCCGAGGGCCTGGGCCACGACTGCCGCGGGAAGCCCTGCCGGAAACGCGTTCAGCGGCTCCGTGGCCTCGGCTGGGGTCCAGTTGATTCCCAGTTGCTCCTCGAGACACTTGCCGAGGATCCCACGCGAGAACGACGACGACCCTTCCGTGGGCAACACAATGTTGCCGAAGATTACGCCGACGCGATCCCGATCGAGCAATTCGGTCCGGCTCGATTTCCAGGCCGCATTCGCCGCATAGAGAGCCAGGTGAAAAACGGGGTCGAGCCGGTGGAGGAATTCAGGGTCAAGATCCAACCCTGTCAGGTCTGGAGCGACCGGGCCGACGAAGCCGCCCCGTGTGGAGTAAACTTTGTCCGGTTGGGGGATGCGTGGGTCATACGCACGAGACGAATCCAGCAACCATCGCCCCTGCGGCACCTCGGTGGTCGCATCGAGAGCCTCGACGATGTTCGCCCAGAACGTCTCGGGGTCGCCTGCGCCGGGAAGATTCCCCCGTAGCCCACAATGGCGATTGCTTCATCATCTGGCATGCTCATGACGGCCTGGCTCGATCAGCTCGAAGCGAGTTCGTGCTGAGACAAACGGTTGCGGCGAAACGCCTGGTTGAGCGAGGCGTCGATCACGCACTCGTACGATTCGATGCGGGCCACGAGGTTTGCATGCTTATCGAGGAATTCGATGTCCGCCAGCGCCCGATGGTCGCTGTGCTCGCGGACGGCGGCAATCACGCGTATCGACTCGGTGGGAAAGGCCCGTTGGAACTGGCGATAGGCACCCACGGCCGTCGGCAGTGAGCTCGCTCCCAGCCGCTCTCGAGTCCAGAGCACGACCAGTTGAAACGCCGCATCGATCGCCAGGGGATCGGTGATCCAGCTCTGGCGAAAAGGCCGCTCCATCCAGGAAGCGGGTGGAGGCGACGTGGAGACCCAGGCCGCGATGGTTTGCTCGTGGCGGCCCTCGATCTGCTGGATGGCCTGCATCGCCGGGCCGTGGAAAAGCACACGGCGGTAAATCTCGTCGCGGTCGACTGTCAGCGGAGACAGGTTGACCTCGTGGATCAGGCGTTCTCCGTTGGGACTGTGCCGGTCCGATACAGTCACGTCACACCGGGCGTGAATGACCTCTCGCCCGCTGTCCAGAGAGCCACGCATTTCGACCGGGACGATCAACGTTTCTCCCCGCCGGTGGCCCTTGCCCACCCTGATCGAGACGGCCGAGGCCCGGTGGTCGCGGAGCACCACGCCCTTCAAGAGCCGGAGATTCTCCACGGACTGGGCCACCATTCCAGGATGCCGGTGCAACGCGCCCTCGGCCAACCATTCGAGAATCAATGCCATGGGGAGCACGGCGTGGCCGTCGATCACATGCGACCGGATGACCGGCAATGAGCCAAGGTCAATCCGCCGCTCGAAAACCGGTTCCATCTTGCCGTTGGAACCGTGCGAGCGAGGAGCCGATGCCGCGGTATCACCACCTGTTTCGATGTTGGGAGTGGCAGCGACTGCATCCGCGGAAGCCGAATTCTCTGGCTTCGCAAGGACGACGATCTCGACCGACCGGTCATTGACGGTCTGGAGCACATCGACCACGAGCCGGGCTCCGTCCGCCGGAGCAATCAGCCCCAGACCTTCGCGCTCAAACACCGTTTTCAGAGATTCGGTTACCATCCCGCCATTCCACGGTCCCCAGTTAAACGCCACAACACGACAGGCCGGAAGGCGGCGGGCCACCCTCTGTGCCCACTTGTTCAACCACTCATTCGCTGCCGCGTAGGCGGCCTGGCCCACCCGGCCGAAACGGGCGGTCGACGAAGAAAAGAGGACGAGGAACCGAAGCTGGGCGGCATCGACCGACTGAAAGAGTGAGATCAGACCCTCGACCTTGGTATCAAAGACGTGAGCGAACTGTGCGTCGGTCAGGTCTTCGATTCGTCGGTCAGCCAGAACGCCTGCCCCGTGAATCAATCCACGAATCGGCCCCGACCGTCTAAAAACCTCCGCAAGCATGTCTTTCATAAGATCGCAATTCCGAGCATCGATCGCGTGATAGCTCACCTCGGAGCCGGCCGCCGAGATCCGCTCAAGGTTGCGCCTGATCTCACGCTGGGACCGGATCTGTCGGAGCTGCTCGTTCAGAGTTTGGGGTGTGCACGGCTGGCCGGTGTGGTCGCGGATGGCTCGCCGGATCGCAGCGTCCGTCTCTAAAGGAGCAAGCCAGGCGGCCTCAGCAGTCGGTTCCGGCGTCCGACCGAGCAAGATCAGCCGCGGCTGATACGACTTGGCAAGCCCCAGAGCTACCTCGGCGGTGATCCCCCGCGCACCGCCGCTCATAACGACAACCTCTCCGGCACGAAGCGGCGTCGGCTGGCGGCGATCAAGCAGAGCAGGGGAGGTCGCAGCGAGCTCGACCTGATTGCTTGCGGTTTCCGTCAAGCCGACCTCAATGGGACCACGTCGGAGGATCTCGGAAACAATCCGTTCCGCCGCCGAGTCGAGGGACTGGTACGCCGCGTCGAGGTCGATGGCCTTGCATTGAACTTCCGGCCACTCGTGCTGCGCGGTCTTCAAAAGCCCTGCCAACGCGCCTGAGGCGGGATCAATCTCGCGGTCTCGCATACCGAAACCGAACGAACCGTCCATCCGGGAAACCGCGACCAAGACCGATCCGCCTCGAGTTCCATGCCAGCGGAGCGAGGGGCCGACCGCGCGAATCAGGCGGAACGCGTTCTTGACCAGGTGGATCTCCTGGCTCGTGAGAGGAGCCAAAATGATCAGACCCGCGACTTGCTTACCCGGATCCGGCTGGTCTGAACCGTCTGCTTTGATCAGGCGGACTTCATAGCCTCGCCCGGTAAGATGCTTGCGGACCGCACCGGCCAGATCCGAGCCGTCGCACGCGAGCCAGATCTCGGAGCCGGGCGACATCAGCGCGGGCTCTCGATCGTCCGGCGGGGCAAACGGAATTACCCTGGGCAACAGACAGTCAAGCATGCTCGTGGAAACAGGGCCGGCTTGCGGCGAGGTTGCCTCGGTCAAAGAGGACTCAGCGTGGTGGGCCGCGGGATTCGGAGTCAAGAACTCGGCGATCAGCCGGAGCGTACGTAGCGAGCCGAGATGCTCGGGCTTGACCGCCGGAGCTTCGGGCAGCCGGTCCTGCAATGCCGAGAGAATCTCCACCCGCTTGATCGAGTCGATCCCCAGGTCGTCGTCAAGCTGCATGTCCAGCTCGAGCATCTCCACGGGATAGCCCGTCTTCTCCGATACCACTTGGATCAGAACATCAGCCACGGCAGCGGCCGGGATCAAGGCCGTACCGGTCGTTGTTGCCGCCGGGGCGTGGTCGTCGCCGTTACGGCCCGGATGCAATTCCACAGTCGATCGCTGGATCGCGGCTGGCTGACTGCCGCGTTGTGGGGTGAGGAACTCGGCGATCTGGCGGAGCGTTCGCAGCGAGCCGAGATGCTCGGGCTTGACCGCCGGAGCTTCGGGCAGCCGGTCCTGCAATGCCGACAGAATCTCTACCCGCTTGATCGAGTCGATCCCCAGGTCGTCGTCAAGCTGCATGTCCAGCTCGAGCATCTCCACGGGATAGCCCGTCTTGTCCGATACCACTTGGATCAGGACATCAGCCACGGCAGCGGCCGGGATCAAAGCCGTACCGGTCGTTGTTGCCGCCGGGGCGTGGTCGTCGCCGTTACGGCCCGGATGCAATTCCACAGTCGATCGCTGGATCGCGGCTGGCTGACTGCCGCGTTGTGGGGTGAGGAACTCGGCGATCTGGCGGAGCGTTCGCAGCGAGCCGAGATGCTCGGGCTTGACCGCCGGAGCTTCGGGCAGCCGGTCCTGTAATGCCGACAGAATCTCCACCCGCTTGATCGAGTCGATCCCCAGGTCGTCGTCAAGCTGCATGTCCAGCTCGAGCATCTCCACGGGATAGCCCGTCTTCTCCGATACCACGTGCAGCAGGACATCGGCCACGTGATTGCCGGGGGTCGACACGGTCGCAATCGACGGCGTCGGGGACCCATTGAGAGGTGCGGGTGAGTGTTTGTCGGCCTTCAGATCGCGGTTTGCGCTCGGATCCTGTGCGCCAGGATCGTTTACCGGAGTGAACGGTGAGGGTTGCACGCGGACTTCCGGCGGCGTGCCTTGCTCGAAATTGAACGACGTAAGTCGTTGCTGATGTTCCAGCAGCGATTGGAATGTCTGCTGTGTCGCGGCCTGCCCTTCAAGAAACTGGCGATGAAGCTGCGCGGTCTGCTCGGCTAGCCGCTGCAAGGCAAGGAGGTTTTCCTGGGTCTGGCGGATTGCCTGAGCTAAATCAGCGCGGTCAGAAGGTGCAACCGCTGCCGCCGCGGCGGGAGTCTCGGTCAGGGGGACAGCGTTTCGTGAACCGGAGGCAGACACAAAGGAGGAAGTCCGGCCGTTGCCGCCGGAGTGATGATCGTGGTCGGGAGGGTTCATGGTCCGCTCAAGAAGGTCGTGCTTATTGAGGAGATGGTTGGCTTTCGAGTGCTCAGCCTCGTCCTCCACCGAGGGCGTCGATATTCTGGCATGCGTGGCTGGCAGCGACGTCCGGGCTCGCTCTGCGATCGCCGGGCCGTTCCCGACGGTCTGCGGCACTCCATTGGGCTTTTGATCGGTCCTGACTTCGAGAACACTCGCTGGCACCGGGTGGGCACCGCAGACCTTGACCGTCAGTAGCTTCCGGCTGGATGCAGGCGCGGACGCGGGCACTCGATAACCTTCGTCCCACTGCTCTAGCTTGACAGGATAGCCAAGCGCCGAGAGGTTTGCGAGAGCGATCGCGAGGCCCACCAGGTCGCCTTCAGCGTGATCGCCTGGAATGGTATCGACGGCGATTGCGTGGTGGTTGCGTCCCTCGAGGATCGAGTGGACCAGGCCCGTCAACCTTGCGCCGGGGCCGACTTCGAGAAACATTCGAGCTTCCCGATGATACATTGCTTCGACCTGGGCAATGAACTCGACCGGCCGTGAAAGCTGGCAAGCAAGCAATTCCTTGGCTGCGCCCGGGTCATCGGGGTAAGGGGCCGCCGTCGTGTTGGCAAAGACGGGAATCGATCCGGTCCCAAAATCTATGGCGGCCAGACCATTGCGCAACCCCGACTCCGCATGGGCCACGAAGCGGCTGTGGAAGGCGGCCGAGACGGAGAGCCGACTCGAACTGATCCGCTCCTCGCGGAACAGGCCGGCGGCTCGCTCAATCTCGGAAGTTGGCCCGGAAAGTACAAACTGGCCGGGCGCATTCTTGTTGGCAAGTACCAGATCCAGATGATGCTTCTGTGTTAATCCTTCGATCCGATCAAGCGGTGCGAACACCGCGAGCATGGCTCCCGGATCGTCGTTGCCAGCGCGGTCTGCCATCAAGGCCCCACGTTGCAACGAAAGCCTCGCCAACGATTGAGAATCGATCCGCCCGGCCGCGCAGAGTGCGGTGAGTTCGCCGAAGCTGTGCCCACCGACGAGGGCCGGACGAACGCCAAAACCCTCGAGGATGTGCAATAAACCGAGCGACACGGCACCGATAGCTGGCTGTGCGAACCGGGTGTCGCGAAGCGCGTCTTGCTGGCGGCGGCGGTCTTCCTCGCGGAAACACGACGGGGGATAAATTCGATCGCTCAACCGGCCGCTGCCCGGCCCCATGACGTCGTTCCAGAGAGCCAGCGCGGCCTGCATCCTGGGAAAGCGGCATGCCAGGTCGCGGAACATACCGACGGCTTGCGAGCCCTGGCCGGGAAAGAGCATGGCCAGGGAGCCGAGTGCGGGTCCCGAGCCTGTGAATATCGCACCCGAATCCGAGCTCGGTTTGGCCGAGACGCCTGGCCGCCGGGTTCCGGTTGCATCTTTCTTACCGTCCGCGAGCCCGCGGGACCGAGCGACGGCATCTTGGACAAGCCGGGAGAGATCGTTGCCATGCCGCGCGACCATCAGCAGCCGATAATGATGATCGTGCCGAAACGCGGCACGGCCGCGTGCCGCTTCCTGGCGAACTTCCTTCCAGTCGACCTCACCGGTCCAGCCTGGCAAGCTTTCGACGAGGCGGTCGGGATCATTGGCCGAATAAGCCAGTATCTGGACGTGACCGCCCCAGTCGATCGCCGTGGGCTCCGTCCCGGCTTCTTCGAGGAGGCAGTGGAAATTACTTCCTCCGAACCCAAAGGCACTGACCGCGGCACGGCGGGGATGCGCGTGGTGCGGCAGCCACGGCCTGCTCTCGGTGTTCAGATAAAAGGGCGAATTCCCGGTTCCCAGTGTCGCGATCGGCTGGCTCACCTTGATCGTTGGAGGCAACACCTTGTGATGAAGCGCCAGAGCGGCCTTGATCAGGCCCGCCGCGCCCGCTGCCGCCTTGGTGTGACCGATCTGTGATTTGATCGAGCCGAAGAGCGCACCAGGGGGATTGCAAGCCCTCGGTCTGATAAACCTGCTCGAGGGCTTCCAGCTCGATCGCGTCACCCACACGGGTTCCCGTGCCATGGGCCTCGATCAACTCGATCGATCCAGGGGGAACTCCGGCAAGCTTGTACGCCTGGCGGAGGGCCTTGACCTGCCCGACGGAGCTGGGCGCATAGACCGCCTGACCCCTGCCGTCGCTCGAGGTTCCCATCGACCGGATCACGGCGTAAATCCGGTCGCCGTCACGCCGCGCGTCTTGCAACCGCTTCAGCACGACGATTCCCAGGCCCTCGCCGAGCGCCGTCCCGTCAGACGCCGCATCGAATGGCCGGGCGTCGCCGGAGGGCGACAGCGCCGGAGTCTTGCTGAAACACATATACATAAAAATGTCATTAAACGTGTCGAGCCCGCCCGACAGGGCGATGTCGCAGCGGCCGGCGGCCAGCTCGAGCATGGCCAGGTTCACTGCTCCCAGCGAGCTGGCGCAGGCGGCATCGACGACGCAGTTGGTGCCGCCCAGGTCCAGGCGATTGGCGATCCGACCGGCGGCGACGTTGCCCAGCAGACCGGGAAACGAGTTTTCTTGCCAGCCCACGTAGGACTCTGAAATCCTGCGGACGACGTTTTCCGCAGTCATCTCATCGACGCCTTCGGCGTGGAGTGCTCGCCGCCAGATCGGATGTCCGAGCCGGGCTCCCAGGGGAATCACCAGCTCGAGTGTCCCGGTCACTCCGAGGATCACGCTCACCCGATCCCGGGAGAAATTTCGATCGGGCCCGTAACCTGCGTCGATCAAGGCCTGGCGGGCGACCAGCAGGCCCAGGAGCTGCGTGGTGTCGGTAGCTTCCACGGCATGAGGCGCGATCCCGAAATCCATCAAGGGGAAATCGACCGGGGTCAGGAAGCCGCCCCGCCGCGCATAGGTACGGTCGGCAGCTTTCGGGTCTCCGTCCCAGTATTCGTCGGGCCGCCAGTGCGTGGGCGGCACATCCGTGATCGCATCCAATCGTCCGCGGATAATAGACCAAAACCGCGCCAGGTCTTCGGCCATGGGGAACATGCAGCCCATTCCGATGATGGCCACCGGAACGGGTTGCGTGGGATCGGCCTGAGTCAAGTCACTTCCCTTTCGAGCGTCGCTGCGGGCAGGGGAATGCGGTGGTTCTTAGGACGTCAACGGTTCGCGCAAGACTCACTATGGTAAGAAGTCTGCGACCGCTTCTCAATGTCACGGCGATTCAAGGGTGCCAATCGTGGCGTCCCGGTGGGCAAAGCCACTCCCTGGCGCAGAGCATCCGGGTTCGACTGAGCACTGCGGCTCCGTAGAGAATATTGAGGGCCACCGTGACCACGCCTCGATTCTCCGGCTGCTCCAGAAATGAACCCCGAACCCAGTCATTAAACGCCGCCATCGCGGGTCCACACCAGATCTGGTAATCCATGCTCCGCGCCGGTTCACCCACATTGGCCCAGTGGGACGACTGACCCAGATACCAGCGGAACACCAATGCCATCTTGTGCTTGGGATCACGCTGCGCGCGCTCGACCTGGGCGGCGTCGCGGCTGGTGAAGTAGTTGCGTGTTTGCTCCCAGATCTCAGTGAGTGGAGCGCGGAAAAGCGTCTTTTCGAGCATACCCCGTTCGGCTCCGGAAATCTGGTCCAGCTCCTCGTGATTACGGTATAGCTCGTACAGTTTCGCGGCCCGCATGGCAAACATCGTACCGCGTTTCAGAACCTGCACTTTCACACCCATCTCGAACATATCGGCGGCCGGCGCCATCGCGATATCGGCTTGCTGAGCTTGTGCCAGCATCTGACGAACCTGCGGAGACGTGCCTGATTCGACACACGCCTGGTTGACCGAACCCGTGACCAGGTAAGCGGCTCCCATGGCGAGCGCCGCGGCCGCCGACCATGGCGTCGAGATGCCGCCGGCCGCACCGATGCGTGGCGGGTGATCATAGCCGTAGTGTGCCTGCAATCGATCACGAAGCGCCAGCATTGTCGGCAAGAGCACGATCGCGGGTTGATTGTCGGTATGCCCTCCGGAATCGGCCTCGGCCGTCAGGTCCTCGGCCAGCGGGATGCGTGCGGCCCAATCTGCCTGTTCCGGGCTGATCTCGCCCCGATTCAGCAGTTCGCGAAGAATCCGCTCAGGCGGCGGAGCCAGAAACTTGCTGGCGACCTCGACACGCGAGACCTTGGCGATGACCCTGTTGGGAGCGATGATCTTACCATGCGAATCACGATGAATCCCGGTAACTCGGTAGCGCACGAGGGGTAAAGTCAGGTCGAGAAAAGCCGAAGCCTCGACCAGGCGGATACCTCGGCGGAGATACATATCGACGATCGCCGCCTCGTGAGCTGGCTCTTGAGGGCTATGGATCAGGTTGAAAGCGTAAGGAAACCGGCCGACGGGGCCGCGCTCGATCTGATCAACCGCTCGCTCCACGGCTTCGACCGACAGCCCCGCCGCTCCGAAGCTGCCGAGCATCCCTCCCTGGCCCATTGCCCGGACCAGCTCAACGGAAGCTATACCGTTGGCCATCGCTCCCGCCATCACGGCGAACCGCGTTCCGTGCATGTGGCAAAATGCCGGGTCCCCCAGCTCTTCCAACCGACAGGCTGGAACGAACGCAAGGAGCCGCTCCAGGTCAAGAGCCGATACTGCCGAGGGAGGTCCCATGACGAGGTCGGCAACCCGGCCTCGGTCGACGACCAGAAATGGCTCGGCCACTTCGCCGACTGCGCACTCCAGCGTCTCGGTAAGGTTTTCGGTCGAGAGCGACTGCACAAGGCCTCTCCGCATGGAAACATCATAGCCGCGCCTTGGAGGTACCGAAACCGCCAGCAGGCGCGGCCTAGCAAGTTTCGAGAATGAGCAGGTATAACAGCCGGAACGCTCGTCGGACAGAGGATTTCGGTCGGAAGCCCGGTTGCGGCTGATCTTATGAGCCCGGCCTGGGCAAGGGAATTGGCATTTATATCACGACGACCAGGGTAAAAAGCAAGAGAGGGCTGACTGCTTGATCCTCCGAACGGCGGTTCGTTTTCGCGAATTGGAGCCGCGACAACCAGTCAGTCACCTCGCGATGAGCGACGGCTGCCGATTCGGCCGCGCCATGAAAAGCGAACTCTGGTGCGGTGTGGGCACTGATGTCGGACTTGCAATGCGGTATTATGCTTTGACTTGATGACCATCAATGGGGATCGAGACGATGTTGACAGATTGCACGGTGTCCCGGGTAGTCGTGGCCGTAGACCAGGCCCAGAAGAAACTCAGGTTTTCGCCGCAAGCCTGACACCGAAGAGCACTGGACAGATTCGCACCAAACAACGTTGAGCTTACCATGTTGAAGAACTCTGTCGTGCAGTACCTCATCACCGCGCTGCTCAGCCTCTTCATTCTCGCCGTGTCCGTCATGGAGTCGTCGCGAAAACCCATTTGGTATGACGAAATCTATACAGAAAGCATCGCGCGGGTTCCGCGGGTTGGAGATGTCTGGTCAGCCCTGGCAAGAGGAACGGATCTCAATCCGCCGCTGTACTATCTCGCGGTGCGCTGCGCCGCTCAATTAACCGGAAATGCGCGGCTCGCGCTCCGGCTTCCTTCGATGCTAGGTTATGTGCTGATGGGAGCGTGTATATTTCTGTTCGTTGCCCGCTGGTATCCCGCGCCTTACGCATGGTTGGCCATGCTTTTTCCATTGATTACCGAGGCGTATTCGTACGCATACGAGGGCCGGGCGTACGGCCTGTTGTTGGGGCTATCGGCCCTGGCCCTGGTTTGCTGGCAAGAGGCCGCGGCTGGAAGACACCGGACGATTGCACTGGCGGGGTTATGGCTTGGCCTGGCCGCGGCCGTGTCCACACACTACTATGCGGTCCTGACCTTCATACCGATCGGTCTCGGGGAATTGACTCGCACCTGGAACAGGAAGCGGGTGGACTTTGCCATCTGGGCCGCGCTTATCCTGGCGCTACTGCCACTTTTCGCGTTCCTGCCGCTCATGGCGGCATGCCGCCAATATGCCTCGAACTTCTGGTCTGGCAGCAACTGGCGCTCGACTCCTCTTTTCTATACGTTCTTGCTGGAAAGTTCCCCACCGGCTCTCGTTGCCATGCTTGTGATCGCCGCCGTTTCGAGCCAGAGAATCTGGTCCCGGACGGACGACCAGCCAGTGGCCGAGAATGGCACAGAAATCCCCCTGCACAGCCTTGTCGCCGCGGCAGCGTTCGCTATCTTGCCCTTCTTCGCCCTGGCACTATGCAAATTCGGCAAGCTGGGCTATACGCATCGCTATGCTATGCCAGCGGTGATCGGCATTGCCGTGCTTGTTGCGGTCGTTGCTCATCGGGCGCTGCGCAGTCGGTGGATGCCCGCCATCGCCTTGGCGATTGTACTTCTCGGTTGGTATGACTTCAGACATTACGGGGTGCTCAGGTCCAGTCTGGGGAGCGGCCCACCGGTCGAAGCATCGTCGCTGCCTATTTCCACGGTTCTCGACATGGCAGCCAAAGACGACATCCCCGTTACGCTGACTCATAGCCATCTCTATTTGCAACTGGTGAATGAGCTTCCACGCGAGTCGTCTGCGCGCTTGGTTTACCTTTCCGAGGGTGAGGATACCCTATCGCTTGGTTTAAACGCACTTTCCAGCTTGAGAGCGGTCAACGTGATCTCTTATTCCACATTTGCTGCGACTCACAAGCGATTCTTTATTTACGGTCCCAACGATGAAAAGACGGGTTACTGGCTGCTAGCCCGATTGATCAAGGATGGCGCGACGATCACGGTGACGGACCAGGATGACAAGATGCATCTCTTCGAGGCGCGGATGAATAATGAGGCTCTTCGACGTGTTGCATCAGTGAGCCGCTAAACTCAAGGAACAAGCAGCAGAAAACTATCGAGAAATGGCCACGCCCAACACATGGCATGAAGCAGATCTGGCGTCCTTTTGCCACATCGGTAGATCACTTCTAATGCGATTTGGTCGCGACATCCATTGTTCACGTTTGCGCGGATTTCGGAGGCTCAACGATGCATCGCCGTGATTTCCTTTCTACAGGTATTGCTCTTGGTAGTCTTCCGTTACTGGGCGATGCCGCCCGAGGTAAGTCGCAAGGCGATATCCGGAAGGCTGATCCTGTCATCGACGCACACGGGCACGCCGGCCACGGAGAAGCATTGAGCGCTCCGTGGAGCACGTACAACGATCCGGAAGTCATCTTGCGTCATGCCGAGGAAGCCGGGATCGACATGACAATCATTTTTCCGATCGAGAACCCGACCTATCAGAAGGCAAACGAGGAGATCGCCCGGATCGTGGACCGGTACCCGGGCAAGTTTGTGGGCTTCGCCAAGCACGACCCCGTGGCCGAGGCAGGCAAGATCGAACAACTGCTGACCCGCGAGGTCCGGCAACTGGGACTGAAAGGACTGAAGCTGCATAAACCGCCGACCCGAGAGATGCTGGACGTGGTGGCTGGACTGAAAATTCCGGTCCTCTTTCACCCACCCAAGGTCGCCGACTTCCACATGATCGCCTCGGCGTATCCCCAGATCAATTTCATCATGGCCCACCTGGGCAGCTTCTCGTCCCAGAACTGGTCCGAGCACCTGGCAGCCATTGATGCCGCCAGGCGGTATCCGAACGTCTACCTCGAAACCTCCAGCGTCATCCTCTGGAGATATCTGGAACTCGCAGCGAGGGAAGTACCCGAAAAGCTGATCTTCGGCAGCGATGGGCCTGACGGTGATTCCCGGGTGGAAATGTACAAGATGCGGTTGCTCAGGCTTTCCAAGGAAGTGGAAAAGCAAGTGCTAGGTGGAACTGTCCAGCGCCTGGTGTCCATCTGAGATTGATCAAGCATTTCAATGGCACGCTAGCGATGTCAGGCTTGTTGGACGAAGCAGCTTGACGATCGCGAGTCAATCTTGCCCGTTCTTCGAGGTCTCTGCCGGCTTGATCACCCGGCGCGGTGCGTGGGCGCGGAGAGCGATGGTGGTACCGGCCTGTTCCGTCAACATGGCCATGAACCGCGTTGCCTGGGGTGAGGGAAGCTTGCCCTTGCGCTGTACCAGTCCATAGGTCCGCTGGGGAAAATAACGGTTGAAGGGAATGGCCGTCAGTTCGTCCTTGCCGGTCAGACAGATGCTGGTCACGATCGAGATTCCCAGCCCCATCCCGACATAGCGCTTGATGACCTCCCATCCGCCCGCCTCGAGTGCCACGCGGTAATTCAAACCGTACTTGTGGAATACAAAATCGACCACGCGCCAGGTGGTCAGGTGCTGAGGTGGGAGGATCAACGGGAACTGGGCCACATCCTTGATCGTGACCCGCGGCTTGCCGGCCAGGGGGTGGTCACGGGCGGTGATCAGCATCGGATCATAGCGGAACGTCGGCGTGTAGCTGATGTCTTCGGGCACCTCGATCATCGAGCCGACCGCGAAATCGACGGCGTCGTTGCGCAACATCTTGAGGCCGTCGCGGCCGGTGACGTTCTGGAGCCGCAGCTCGATGCCGGGATGCTTCTGGGCATACTGCCTGATCGTTTCGGGCAGGATGTAGAGGATCGTCGATTCGCCCGCCGCGATGGTCAATCGGCCGGATTCGATGCCGCTCTGGCTGGCGTGAAAAGTGGCAGTCAACGAATCGACCGCCTCGACCAGCGGCCAGGCCAGTTTGTAAAGCGCCTGGCCCTCAGGCGTGAGCAAGATCTTGGGCCCCCGGCGCTGGAATAGCTTGGCCTTGAACTCGAGCTCAAGAGCCTGGATTTGCAGCGAGACCGACGGCTGGCTGAGCATCGCCTGTTCGGCGGCCCGGGAAATGCTACCGGTCTGGGCCGCGTAACAAAAGCTGCGCAGCCTGCGCAGTCGATTGCCATGGCTTTCTTGCGAGGGATTTCGTTTCGACATGAGCAAGCCTCCTTCGCGAGTGCGCGGCAGATACGGAAAGCGTCGGGGCAGCGAAAGTATAAGTAGTTTCAATAATGGCGAACGAGTCCATTAAATCAATACTGTGTATTGGAAGAATTGTCTTGTCAAATACTTTCTGAAGAAATTATAATCCCTGCAGCCCACATGATTCACCACGAGGAGGACAGCACGATGCCAGCGACCGAGACCGCGGCCGGGTCAGGGGTAAAGATCACGGCACCGAGTAAGCCGGAGTACGCGGAGATTCTCACACCTCAGGCGCTGGCACTTGTGGCCAAGCTGCACCGCGCCTTCGACTCCCGTCGAAAAGAGCTTCTCGCCAGGCGCGTGGAGGTGCAGTCGAAGCTCGACAACGGCTGGCTGCCCGACTTTCTGGAAGAGACCAAAAGCATCCGTGACGGCGACTGGAAAGTGGGTCGGATTCCTCCAGACCTGCTTGACCGCCGGGTCGAGATCACAGGCCCCGTCGACCGCAAGATGGTTATCAACGCGCTCAATTCGGGCGCCAGGATGTTCATGGCCGACTTCGAGGACGCGCACTCGCCGACATGGGGTGCGACCATCGAAGGGCAGATGAATGTGCGCGACGCGATCCGGGGCGTTATCGATTACGAAAGCCCCGAGGGCAAGAAGTACACCCTGCACAAGCACACCGCCACGCTGCTGGTCCGGCCACGTGGCTGGCACCTGAATGAGCGGCATGTCACGGTGGATGGGCAGCCTGTTGCGGGCTCGATTTTCGACTTCGCGCTTTACTTCTTCCACAACGCGAGGCGCTCGTCGACCGCGGTACCGGCCCGTACTATTACTTGCCGAAACTCGAGAGCCACGAGGAAGCGCGGCTCTGGAATGACGTTTTTGTGATGGCTCAGCTCGACCTGGGCTTACCCGTCGGCACGATCAAGGCCACCGTGCTCATCGAAACGATCCTGGCCGCTTTCCAGATGGACGAGATACTCTACGAGCTTCGGGACCACATCGTCGGGCTCAACTGCGGACGTTGGGATTACATCTTCAGCTTCATCAAGAAATTCCGTAACCGGCCCGATTTCGTACTTCCCGACCGGGCGCTGGTGACGATGACCACCCATTTTCTGCGATCCTACTCGCAGTTGACTATCAAGACCTGCCATCGTCGCGGCGCTTTTGCGATGGGAGGCATGGCCGCACAGATTCCCATCAAGACGGATGCCGAGGCCAACGCGGTGGCCTTGGGTAAGGTACGCGACGACAAGATCCGCGAGGCCAACGACGGCCACGACGGCACCTGGGTCGCCCATCCCGGGCTGGTGCCGATCGCCATGGAGGTTTTCAACGAACGGATGCCCGGACCCAACCAGCTTGACCGGCTGCGCGACGACGTGAATGTCACCGCCGCCGATCTGTTGACCGTTCCCAGCGGCCCGATTACCGAGGCGGGCTTGCGCACCAACATCAACGTCGGGCTCCGTTACCTTGAGAGCTGGTTGCGAGGCTCTGGCTGCGTACCGATCTTTAACTTGATGGAAGACGCGGCGACTTGCGAGATCTCGCGCACCCAGATCTGGCAATGGATCCGGCATCCCCGTGGCGTGCTCGACGACGGCCGCAAGATCACCGCCGAGCTGTTCCGCAGCTTCATGGACGAGGAACTGGGCAAGATCCGGGCGGACATCGGCCCTGAAGTGTTCGACCAGGGCAAGTACCCGCTCGCTCGAGAAATCTTCGACCAGGTCACTACAAGCCCGACATTGGTCGATTTCCTCACGCTTCCCGCATATGAGCGTCTACCGTGAATGCCCGTTGAGGCGGCCGTTCTCGTAGCGGCAGTCGTCCCGGCACGCGTGGTATGGCGTGCCAGCCTCGATAGGGCCAAAGTCGCAAAGGCTACTATTCGACCGGGAGGTAATGGTCATGCAATGCTACCGAGCACCGAAAGCCGATGAGCTGAACAACCGGTGGCAGACGGACCCGCGCTGGAAGGGGAGCCGCAGAGATTACACGGCCAACGACGTGACCAAGCTTCGGGGCTCGGTTCACGTCGAGTCAACCCTCGCGCGTCGCGGCGCCGAACGGCTCTGGCAATTGCTGCACACCGAGCCCTTTGTCCCTGCGCTGGGCGCTGTCACGGGCAACCAGGCGATCCAGATGGTTGAGGGGGGCCTGAAGGCCATCTACCTGAGCGGCTGGCAGGTCGCGGCCGATGCCAACCTGGCCGGGCAGATGTATCCCGACCAGAGCCTATATCCCTGCAATAGTGCCCCGTCCCTGGTCCGATCCATCAACAACGCCTTTCGCCGGGCCGACCAGATCCAGCACGCAGAGGGACGCGACACGATTGACTATTTCGCCCCGATCGTCGCGGATGCCGAGGCCGGGTTCGGCGGCCCGCTCAATGCGTTCGAGATCATGAAGGCCATGATCGAGGCCGGCGCCGCGGGCGTGCACTTCGAAGATCAGCTTGCCAGCGAAAAGAAATGCGGGCACATGGGAGGCAAGGTCCTCGTTCCCACCTCGCAGTTCATGCGGGCTCTCAACGCCGCGCGACTGGCCGCCGATGTGCTCGACGTACCCACGGTGCTGGTCGCGCGAACCGATGCGCTCTCGGCCCACCTGGTGACCAGCGACGTTGACGAACGCGACCGACCGTTTCTCACCGGTGAGCGGACTCCGGAAGGTTTCTTTGTGCAGACCGGTGGCCTTCGCGTCGCCATCAACCGCGGGCTGTCCTACGCCCCCTACGCCGACCTGCTCTGGTGCGAAACGTCCGAACCGAACGTCGCCGAGGCCAGGAAGTTCGCCGAGTCGATCCACAAGGAGTTTCCCAGCAAGCTCCTGGCGTACAACTGCTCGCCGTCCTTCAACTGGAAAGCCAAACTTGACGACGCGATGATCGCCAAGTTCCAGCGCGAGCTGGGCGCGATGGGTTACAAGTTCCAGTTCATTACATTGGCCGGGTTCCACGTCCTGAACCTGTCGATGTTCGAGCTTGCCCGAGCCTACAAAGACGCGGGAATGGCCGCCTACTCGAAGGTCCAGCAGGCGGAATTCGCCCGCGAGGCCGAAGGCGGCTATCACGCCGTGAAACACCAGCGGTTCGTCGGCACCGGCTACTTTGACCAGATCTCCCAGTGCGTCGCCGCCGGCAAGTCGTCAACCACGGCGCTGACGGGCTCGACCGAGGAAGAACAGTTCGAACCCGTGGGTGCAGGAACCCATTGACCGATCAAGACATCGCCGGACGGTCGAGTCCCTCGGCCGTCCGGCGAATTGCATCGCAGGGCTTCCTTTGGAGAATCTATCTTTGTCAGTCGTTGCCTGCGCAGCCTGCGGTGACGTGAGCGATCCACAGCATCACCTTGCGCCGAGCCAGCTTCCACCGATGCGTTAGAGGCTTTGGCCGCCTCTGTAGAGCGGCTACCCATTTCGCCTGATTACGCGGCGCCACACTTTAACCCGCGTAAAGTAGACCGGGTTCGCCAGTCAACAGGTTGCCTGGCCAGTATTGCGGTACGCGGCCGTGGAGCGAAAAAAGTGAACCCGCCTTACGCCACGACGATAGGTAGGAAGTGTTTGTCGCTCAAAGACTGGTAGTGGAGGATAGGGGACTTGAACCCCTGACCTCTTGCATGCCATGCAAGCGCGGGATATGAACGTAAGCCGTTGAAGCACAAACTGTTACGTCCTCGATCTGCGGCGGAGAGTTTTCCATGAATTATCAGGATTTCCCGCGTTTTTCGATGGTTTCTCACCGTTTCTCTGCCGTGGCAGAGGTGGATAGGTTGATGGTAATAGGCTGCGGGCACGGCTCACCGTCGCGCCTGACGGGATGGTAGAATGGGGGGGAGCGTGATGGCGATGATGAATTATTTCTGGGAGCATCCCCTCATGATTTCCCCTATTTTTCGAGGATTTCTCAGGGTTTTGGTTCGGTGAACCAACACGCGGACTCAACATAGTATTGTACGTTGATGGGTTGCGCCGGCATTGATTTCCGAGTGCGGGCATGGTAGGATGGTGGGCTATGAATGCGGCGCGGCCAGCGATGGAAAAGGGACTCACCATGACGTTCTCGGAAGCCTTCGCCGCGATGAACGCAGGCACCCACACGTTTCTAAGCCGCCAAGATGGGCAACCGGGTGGTGCCCCAGGGTGATTGCACAGACGAACCTAAGACGCGGCGTCCCTTGAGGTTACGACACTTTCGGCCATTCCGGGCCTGTTGCCGTCGTAAGTCATTGGCTCGCGTGGTGATCCGTCTCAACTTTCAATTGCCCTGTACCACCACCGGGCAACCGGGCTAGCAGAAAAACTCATGGCCACGTCGGAAGAGCCAGCAAGCCCGGCGGAACAGCCGCGGTTGAGCGACCGCCAGTGGGAGGTGCTCGGTCGGGTGGTCGAGGGGGAATCCGTCGCGCCTGAGAAGGGGAAGCGGATCGACCTGACGCTGAACTCACTGGTCAACCGAGACTTGATCGAGGAGGTGGAGGCATCCGGCAAGCCTACCGTCTATCGAGCAACAGCGCCGGGGCAGAAAGCGTTCGAGATCCACTCGAAACCAGCCGAGCCGAAAGCCCCCGAAGCCGAGAAGAACGAAGTGCCTGGCGCAGGCGGCCCTCTTCCTTCTCCGGTCTTCGCGCCAGTGGGACCAGGCGTCGAGGAAGAAAAGCCCGAGAGACCACAGCCCGAGAGACCACAGCCCGAGAGACCACAGCCCGAGAAACCGAGCACGAAATTTGTGCCGCAGGTCGGACAGTATGTCTATCAGCTCGATGAGAATGGAAAACAAGATCCCACGATTTATCGCGTCGAGAAGGTGTTTCCTAACGGTGATGTTCAACTGAGCATGTGGATCGAAAAAGACTTCTTCGGGGAGCCCGGAAGACGGCGTAATTGCGATGGTCTCAGAGAGTTGACGGCCGCCGAGTTGGAAGAGGTGCAGCAGGAATGGATTGCCCCAGGACTGACGGGACGAGGCGGGTCGCGGACCCGTCGTCGATTATGGCGAGATGCAGACTCCCGTCACCGTGTTCAGTCGGAGCATGCTTTTCCGGTGTCGGATCGTCGTTTCCCACCAGGATTTCAATTTATCTTTCTTGCCGTCTTCGCGGAGCTCCGCAACTCGATTACCCATGTCCTCCAGCTTCCGCCTCAGCTCATCGTTCAGTTTCTGCTCTGGGGTTCCGATGATTGATATCACCTCGGAGATCACCTCGGAGGTAAAGCGGTCCTTCTCCTCACGTGTCGGCGTGTTCGGGGGCGACAAGTCCGCGAGCCGCTGCTTTAACTTCGAGAAGTCCGGGGGCGGTTTCTGGCGTCGCTCCATGGTCTCGTCCGTTTCCCTGAGGCTGCCCCGGATGTCGAAGAATCGAATATGGAGCAGGCCATTGTCGTCGGCTCCAACGAATACCAGGTTATTGCCCGAGCGTGGCACCTTGGAGCCATCGCCCCAAGGCTTCATTTCTAGGTGAGGCCGCAGGATGTCAGTGAACGAATTGCGGATGAGAATATCGGGATCTTTAAAGTCTTGAAAGTCCTTCCAGGTGCGTCTCAGCGCCTCGTGAGAGGTCTCGTGCTCGAGACACGCTCCCTCGACCTCGGAAGCGACCGTCTTTTCGAGTGACGCGAGCCTCATTCGGGCCTGTTCGGCAGCTTGCCGAGCCTTGAGGATATTGCCCTGTTGCCGGTTGTAGAGGGGCAAGGGGACGGTCACGCCGACCGTCCAGGCGAGGCTGTTGTTGGTCCCCATCCCTTGCCGTCCGTCGTGGAACGTATAAGGCTGATAGAGCAGGAGCACGTCGTCGAACCGGTTCGCGTGCACGGCATTGATGTTCGCCTCGGCAAACGAGACGGCCAGGCGCTGGGCCTGCAAGTCGGGCCGGTTGTCGAACGCGAGACGCACGAGGACCTCGGTTTGGGGGAATGGCTTCTCCTGCCTTGGTCCGAATTGGAGCGGCCCGCGGAGTTTGCGGGAGTTGATCTCGGTTGCAGGAACGTTGATCAGTAGGGCGAGTGATCGCTCCGCCTGCTTGAGGCGCTGATTGTGGTTCGTCCACATCGATTCCCGACAAGACCGTTCCCTTAAACCTCGGCGAACCGACCACCTGCGCGGCCAGAGCATCGACGAACGCCTGGTAGAGTAGGTCCTTTGTGAGCCGAACGGCATCGCGGTAGCTGGCCTCGATGACCATCCGGGCCGCCATTGCGGACCGCGTCCGTGCCTGCCGCTTGTGTGACACGTCGATTGGGTAGACGAAGTTCACGTCGTATTGAAGCGGCCCGGCGGCCCGCCTGTAGGCGCCGTAGGGAACTCCGTTTGCGTCGCTGTAGGCTATCGGGTTGGACCGGAGGCTCGCGGTCAAGACGTCGGAATCGGCCTGTGAGATGTCGGAGTACCGCGCCCTCAGATCAAGGTTGTTATTGATCAGCAGTTGGCCGGCCTCATCGAGGCTGATTCCTGTAGATGGACCATCCCACGAGTCAAGTGTTCCTGTCTTCCTGGGGAAAACCTCGACTCGCGCTGGCGAGGGGGAAGGGACCCCGGGCTGGGCGTCTCCGGGCGGTTGAAGGGGAAGTGCAACCGGGCTGAAGTTCCGCGGCGGGTTCCGGGCGACCGATGCCCCGGGCGGACCGCCAATGATCTGAGGGCCCTGGCTGAAGGCCGACGCCGAAAGTCCGCTGATCACCGGCGAACCGGCGCCCGGCATGGAGGATCGTCCGCCGGACAGGGGCTGCGCCTGGAGGGACGGATTGGTAGAAAGCCCCCCCAGGATGAACAGCGGCACGAGAATAAACCGAATCACAAGAATTCTCCCGCCGACGATTCCGTCGGTTCTCCGGGTCTTCCGATGGGAGGGGTTGCTCAGAATTTACTCGGCATCATGGCCACCGATAAATCAGGAGATCACGGTCGTGCGTCTTCCGAGGCCAGTTCCACCTCATTCCAGACCCCATGTGATCGGCAGAACCGGAAATCTTCGCTCCGATTGCCTCTCAACTCTGACCGGGACCGGGCCAGGAGAAGGCTGGCTCGCAACCTGACTGAGCCAAAAGTAAGAGACCGCTTGCACATCTGGTGCAAACGGCCTCTATGAGTGTCAGTTGATGGTCAAGAAAACAGCACTTCGTGGCGGGCTGAAATCGGTTGGAAATGGTGGAAAACAGGACTCCCCCACTCGCCCCGGCCCTGAGCCGGGGATTTTTGTTGCACCGGTTAGTTGGCTGACTTCGGCCGTGAGAAGCATGGGATGCGATTGTTTGGATGCAAGCGTGAAAACCTCGCGAAAGTCGGGTCGGTAGCCCCTCGCGGCGGGGGCCGGATCGGGAGATGATGATTTGGCGATCGGGCTCAAGAACACTGGATAACACGCCTGTTCAACTGTCGCACGCAAGGCAACAAGCAAAGCGAGAACGACTTTCCAACCAACGAGCACGAGAGGAACGATGGATGACAAAGAGATGACCCGGCGGGCTCTCCTAACCTCCGCGGGCGTTGTCGGGTTAGTCGCTCTGGCGCCGAGTGCGGACGCGGCGCAACAGATTGTTCCTGAGCCCTCGACTGGTATTCCCTACGACCCGAAGCGTGCTGGTGAGCTGCATCATGTGCTTCTCAACGAGTTCTTGGAAGCTGAGGTCGGCAAAGCCAAGGGTGTGGTGTCCAAGGGTGTGGAGAAACTGAAGGAGTTCGACCTTATCGCCGAGTCCGATGCCCTGTTTCTTAATCGAATCATCGACGACATCATCAATAATCGCATCGACCTCGAAAAGATTTATAAAGACTGCGATGACCTCAAGAATAATGATAAGGCGACTCCCGTCGTCCGCGCGATCGCCGGCATCATCCGTGACAGCTTCCGCTTCATGGTTGCTCACAAGCTGAACCCGAAGATCGTGATGCATGATGTCGCCGGCGCCATTACAGGTACCGTGGCCGGTTATCGCTGGGGGTTGTACGGTGCCTTGATTGGGGCTCTGGCGGGTGGAGGGGCAGGCTCGGTGATCGCCTACGCGGAGCGACGACGAGTTTTCGTAGGGTGGGTCGCGGAACGCCGGGTGGCGCAGGCCGCGAGAGGCGTTGGTTACCCCCACCCGGGGCTGGGGGTTTTTTGTTGCGCCCGTGTGAAATAACGCTTGCGCAATATTGCAATCTGCAATAGCCTCCATCTGCATGGGCGATGATGTCCGGTTGAGAGATGGAGTAGTTATGGGAACGAACTATTATATTTACGAAAAGCGGCCTTGCCCAATGTGCGGGCACTCAGAGGAGCCGCTTCATATCGGGAAGTCCAGCGGCGGATGGCGTTTTTCCTTGCATGTCATACCTGAGCGTGGCCTGAACACGCTCGCCGATTGGATATGCAGGTGGAGGCGCGGAAGGCGTTACCATCAAGAATGAGTATGGAGACATCGTAACACCGGAAGAGATGTTGCATGTCGTGGAGAGCCGTCATAGAGAGCCGCCGTGGGATAAGAAACCATCAGGCTATCCAAACTGGGAGCGGTTCCACGCGGATAACCAAAGCCAGCAAGGCCCTAACGGCTTGCTGAGGCATCAATTGGACGGCGATTCTGTATCGGCCATGGCGAGGGAACTTACGACTATATGACGGGCAAGTTCTGTTGAGTGAACGCATGACCCCCGCCGACCTCCGCTTCCTCTGCGATTCGCTCAACGACGAGCGTGGCACGGGCGGCCAGACCAAGCTCGCCCGTCTCCTCGGTTGGCTCTACTCGACGCTCTGGGGCAAACTGAACGGCAAGAGCCGGATCACCCAGACCGATGAACTGGCGATCAGTCAAGCGTCGGCAACTCTGCCGCACTTCTCAGCTAAAAGAAAAGGCAACCCAACGACTTAGGGGTGTCACTCGGCTGTCAACTCTGCCGGGGCAGGGAGCGAATCCTAATCCCTTCGTGGAGTCCGTCGCCCTAACTTGTTACGGCAAAAAGACTTACGAGTGGAGGATAGGGGACTTGAACCCCTGACCTCTTGCATGCCATGCAAGCGCTCTCCCAACTGAGCTAATCCCCCGTGAAGCGGACGAAGTGGAAATTCTATGGAATCTCTCACCTTTGTCAATTCGCTCCTGAGAAGGCTATCATAACTCGCGGCTCGATCCGGTTCAATGTCTTCATCGATCATTCCTGTGGAGGCGGCCGCGCAGGTGCGAACAGAACGACAAAAAATGCGGGCCGGCGAGCTTTACAACGCGGCGGACCCGGAGCTCGAGATGGCACGTCGCAAGGCGCGCTGCGCTTTGCCTGGCTTTCAATGCAACGGGTCCTGAAGAACTCGAGGAACGTCAGCGGATTGCTGATGAACTCTTCGCCGAGGGGGGGCGGTCGTCCCGAATCGAACCACCTTTCAACTGCGATTATGGCTTCAACATCCGGCTCGGCGAGTCGGTCTACTTCAACTACAACTGCGTCGTGCTCGATGTCTGCGAGGTACGGATCGGCAGTTTCACGATGTTCGGGCCAGCCGTGCAAATTTATACCGCGCTCCATCCGATGAACGCGGAGCTGCGCCGGAGTCTGGAATTCGGCAAGCCGGTCGAGATTGGCTCCGACGTGTGGGTCGGCGGCGGCGCGATCTTCTGTCCCGGTGTACGCGTGGGCTCGCGGACGGTCATCGGCGCGGGGAGCGTGGTCACTCGCGACCTGCCGGACGGCGTCTTCGCCGCCGGCAATCCCTGCCGGGTGATCCGTGAGATTACTGAAAGTTCTCTGCCGGACAGTCGGCTCGATGAGCCTCGCTAAACCCAATACCGTTGAATGAGCCGTAAAGCCCTGATAGGTCGAGACTTAATTCACCCTCTCCCCTTGCGGGAGAGGGCAGGGAGAGGGGTGATTGATTCGGCCACAGCCCGTGAACCAAACCATCTGTGGTGCCCCGTCCCCCTCTCCCCAACCCTCTCCCGCAAGGGGAGAGGGAGCCAGAAATGCCACCATCATCGTGACTTGTGGCTCATTCAACGGTATTGTCGCTAAACCCGTTCAAACTGTCCCGGAGATCGACGCCAGCCAAGCTTGGGGTCGGTGTCATGACCTACGGACTGGGAGGGGAGCCCCGATGGCAAGTTTCTCGTCGTCGCCGGCTCAGACAACATCGGGCACATTGATCAGGTCCCGTGAAACCGCGATTCCTGGCCTCAAATCTTGATTCTTCAATTCACCCATCCAAATCCAGGGGGAGATTCAGATGCTCCGCTACCGGGAGGCCGTGGCGACCCTGCTTTTGATCCTGCTGCTCATTCCGTCTTTCGCAGCCCGAGGCGACGAGTTCGACAGGCTGGGCGGAACTGTGCTGGCCGGACTCGTGCGCGACGGCCAGACGGGCTGGCACTCGTCTTTGGGCTTTCGTGAGCTGGAGGCGCTGCCGCAGGTACTCCGCGATTCACGCTCCCCGTTTCTGATCGTCAAGACCGACCAGGGCAACCTGGCGGAACTGCTGGTTTCACCGGGCTTCCGCAAGCGGCCCGACGGCAAGGAGCCGCTGGTGCCAATTCTGCTTGTGGAACGGTTTGACGTATTTGACGCCGGCAATCTCGGGTCCCATCTGGCGCGTGGGAAGAACCTGATGCTCTTTTCCGGTTTCGAGCTCGACCTGGATACGGGCCAGGTCGTTCCCGAAGGACTTGGTGGAGACCTGCGGTTCACGGCCCGGGGCAACGAGGATGGAGCTGTCAGCAGCATCGGCTCGGCACGGATCGCCACGCTGAACCAACTGCGATCCTTGCCGCCGGCGGCACCAGGGATGCCTTCGGAGGGGAAGGTCGTACGGCCTGCCGACTTCTCGGGCCGGTTTCGCCTGACTGCCAACGGCCAGTGGACCGGTCTGCTCGAACTGGCCGTGGACCAGGCCGGGGCGGTCACTGGCAGTTTCCAGTCCGATGCTACGGGTTCGGTCTTTCCCGTGACCGGTCAAGTGGACCCGCAGGTCCATCAGAAGATGCAGTTTGCCATCAAGTTTCCGCGTGCCCGTCAAGATTACTCGGCCGTACTCTGGACCGAGGGTAAGCTCGCCATGGCCGGCACCCTGGCGATGCAGGGTCAGGATTTCAGCTTCATCGCGGTACGTGAAGGCTTCCGGGTCGACTCCAAGAACGATCTGGGCGCGGCCGTTTCGCTTGCGGCCGGTAAAAGCGATGGCACCTGGCTCCGGGTGCGAGTCACAGCCGAGCGTGACCGATACCTGCTGGGGCAGATCCCAAGAACGCGACAGGAGTTGACCGAGGATCTGATACGCGCCATGAAGTTTCAGCCGGAAACGAAGGTCCTGATCGTGACCGCCGAATCCACTCCCTATGCGCTGGTGCGCCAGGCTATTGAAGCCGTGCAAGCCGCGGGCGTTGCCACCATCCGCCTGGCCCCATCGATCGACGAACCGTGATGCGCCTTCACCGCGTCCATGACCGTCGGCATCCTGCCGACTGTTCGGCCGCCTTCCACTCATGGTATGCGGAAATCGCGTCGGACTCGCTCTCACAGGTCGCGATGGCTCCATCCAGGTGGCAAATGCGTAACGCGTTACGCACCATCGGCTCGAGACCGAAGACGATGAAGAATCCGTTGGATTGAACAACATGTTGATGAAGGCTGGCGAGGCTCCCCAGCAGCGATCCGGACGCGAAATCTACGCCCTGAAGGTCAAGGAGAATTCGCACGTAGCCCAGTTTGGCCAGTGCCATGAGACTGGGACCGATCGCCGCGGTTTCGTGATCGTCGTGGGGCAACTCCATGTTGAAGCATTTGACCATGATGGCCTCGCCCACGGGACGGACCAGTAATCGGGCTTGCAGTTCCTGGTCTCCTCGCGGAACTTGCGTCCAGCCTACCGGATCGGTCGCGTGGGGGCCTCTGTTCGCCGCCTGCGGGCCGACCGCGGAACTGGAATTGAAAATGTGCCGCATCTCGGTTCCTTTCGCATTCTCCACGTGGCGAGTTTTCCCTCTCTTTAGAAGTGTGCGAAGAAGAGCGCTCCAATCCTGAAAAAAAATGGGAAAGGTTTTTTTCGGCCGTGCGTTAAGGATTCTGATGCGCCGTTACGCATATCAGAGTGGGAAGGGTTAAGACGTGAACCTTTCCGGCATTGCGGGTTGCGGGGTCAGCCGATGGATGAACACCACACCAATGACCTGACCGAACTGATCCGACAGGCCCGGATGGGTGGCGTGATTGCCCGTGACCGTCTATTTCGCGCCATCTACGCCGATTTTTACAGGATCGCTGTCGCTCTGATGAGCAACGAACGACCGGGGCATACGCTTCAGCCAACGGCCCTGGTCGGTGAGGCCGTCGTTCGATTGATGAACGGAGACGCGATCGATAAGGCCTCGGATCGACGCTACCTGTTCGGTGCCGCAGCTCGTGCCATGCGTCAGGTATTGATAGATCATCACCGCAAACGGAAGGTTCGCGAGGGCAACGGAAAACGCGTGCCTCTCGACGAGGCCCTGGATTACTTCGAGGAGAGACATCTGGACATCGAGGCTTTGAACGCGGCCCTCGACCGCCTCACGAAAATCAACGAGCGGCAGGGTCTGGTCGTCGCGCTCCGGTTCTTCGCGGGGCTATCCGTTACGGAGGTTGCAGCCGCCCTGGAAGTCTCCGTGGGCACCGTGGAGCGGGATTGGCGGTTTGCTCGTGCCTGGCTGCGCGAACAGCTTGAGGGAGGAAGCCGATGACAGAGGACCGGTGGCAGCAGATCTACGAGCTTTTCCATGAGGCTTTGCCGCTTCCTCCCGCGGAACGCCGAGCCTTGCTTGAAGCCCGATGCGCTGCCGATCCGCAGCTCCGCGCCGAGGTGGAAAGACTCCTGGCCCGCGATGAGGAGGCGGAACGTGAAGAGTTTCTGACACCACCACATTCCACGGCGCCTGATGGGCCCATGTTCAGCATTCCCGAGTCGGTGAAGATGCATTGCCCGAACTGTGGCAACGGCATGGAACTGGTCGACTTCATGGCGTTGAACCAGGTCGAGTGTCCCAGTTGTCATTTCACACTGCCGATCAAGCACCCCTTCGGCATGCCCTGGAGTGTCCGCTCGGGAAGAAACCGGATCGGTCGCTACAAACTTCTTGAACTCGTCGGCACGGGTGCGTTCGGCACCGTGTACAGGGCGTATGATCCGGAACTCGAACGCGATGTCGCGATCAAGCTGCTTCGCGCCGGTGCTCTCGCGGGCAACGGCGACCTGGCCCGGTTCATGGAAGAAGCGCGCAGCACTGCGTCGCTGCGTACCAAATCGATCGTCCCGGTGTTTGACTCAGGCGAATTTGAGGGCTTCCCGTATATCGTCAGCGATTTCATTTCCGGTGTGACTCTGGCGGAATCACTCAAGGTCCGCCGTCCCTCATTCCGGGAAGCGGCCCGGCTGGCGGCGGAACTGGCTGATGCCCTGCACTATGCCCATGAGCACGGCGTGATTCACCGCGACGTGAAGGCCCAGAATATCATGCTGGGCAACGATGGCCAGCCGCATCTGATGGACTTCGGCCTGGCCAAGCGCGAGGCCAGCGACATCGTGATCACGATCGAGGGCCAGATCCTGGGCACCCCGGCCTACATGCCGCCAGAACAAGCCAGAGGCGAGTTGAGCAAGGTCGGCAGGAAAAGCGACGTCTACAGCCTGGGAGTCGTGCTTTACCAGATGATCACCGGTGAGCTGCCCTTTCGCGGGACCACGAGAATGCTGCTGTACCAGGTTCTTCACGACGAACCCCGCCCTCCGCGCAAGCTCAACGACCGGATACCAAGGAACCTGGAAACCATCTGCCTCAAAGCCATGGCGAAGGAGCCAGCCAGCCGCTACGCGACGGCCGCCGAGATGGGCAACGATCTGCGGCGGTTTCTCGACGGCAAACCGATCAAGGCAGTGCCCGCGAGCTTGTTCGAGCGGACGTGGCGGTGGTGCGTGCGCAATCCGGCACTGGCCATCGCCCTCGGCGCGACTGCGGTCTCGCTCGTGGCCGTCGCCGTTCTTTCTTTGCTTTACGCCGTCAACCGCAGTCGGATGCTGGCGCAGTCCAATCGCGATCTGGCCGTTGTCAACCTTGAGCTTGGCAGAACTGCCTGCGAGCGGGGCGAGGTTGGCCCCGGCCTGCATTGGTTGTTGCGCAGCTTGCGTGCCGCGGACGACGCCGGCGATCCGTCGCTAACCCGGATTGCGCGGCAAAACCTGGTCGCCTGGCAAAGTCAGTACCCGCGGCTCGAGGCCGTCTTTTCTCACGACAGCGAAGTCAGGGACGCGGCCTTCAGTCCTGACGGCAAGACCGTGGTGACGGCCAGCGTCGATCACACGGCCCGGCTCTGGAACATCGAGACGGGTTCGCCCATCGGCCCGCCGCTGTCGCATCGGGGAGTTGTCTGCTGCGTGGCATTCAGTTCCGATGGCAAGATCTTGTTGTCGACCGGCATGAGCGGTGAGGCGCGGCTCTGGGATCCGCGAACGGGAACTTTGCTTCACGATCTGCCGGGCCACCGGGGGGAGGTCTCCTCGGGCGTCTTCAGCCCCGACGGTGAGCGCGTTGTAACAGTCTGCCAGGACGGCAAGACGCGAATCTGGAATGTGGCCGACGGCCGGCTGCTCCACGAGCTGAGCGGCCATCAAGGCCTGGTGGTGGCGGTCGCGGTGGCGCCGGATGGCCGGATCGTTTTGACGGGCGGATTTGACGGCACCGCTCGGTTCTGGAACGCCGAAACGGGGAAGCCGCAAGGTGACCCGCTACACCATGAAAATCGGGTGAAGTGCGTCGAGTTCAGTCCCGATGGCAAGACAGCCCTGACTGCCGGCGACGACCACGCCGCGAAGCTCTGGGACGTCGGGACCGGGCGTCTCTTGCACACGTTGTCGCACGACGACGAGGTATGGATCGCCACATTCAGCCCGGACGGAAAGACGGTGGCGACCGCCGGTGCCGATCACACCGCGAGACTCTGGGATACGGTCACGGGGCGGCCGCGGGGCGACATTCCGCGGCATGACGACCGAGTCGACATGGTGACATTCAGCCCCGATGGCAAACGACTGGCGACCGCGAGCTGGGATCACTCGGCGCGGGTCTGGGACGTCGCGACCGGACGACCTCTCGGTCGACCGTTCCGGCACGAGAGCCGAGTGAACACCGCCATCTTCACTCCGGATGGAACGAAACTCTTGACCGCGAGTGCGGATCGCACGGCCAGGCTCTGGAACGCCGATGCCGGCCAGCCCCTGTACCGCGAACTACCCTCGCCTGGACAGGTCAGAGAAGAGGCATTCAGCCCGGACGGTAAGACCATTCTCCTGGGCACCAGCGACGGCAAGGTCCTGGTGTGCGATGCCGAAACCGGCCAGCCGCGGATTGCGCCCCTTTTGCTCGAAGACTCTGTGACGGCCATGGCAAGAAGCGATGATGGCAAGCTCGTCGCCGCGGGAGGATTGAAAGGCAAGATCCAGTTATGGGATATCGGCAGCGGTCAGCCGCGGGGTTCGTGGGCCAGCTTCGAGAGCCAGGTGACGACAATCGCCTTCAGTCCTGACGGCCGGTCGATTCTGGTGGGCCGACTTGACGGGAGCACGCGGCTTTGCGACGCGCTGAGCGGACAGAGCCGCGGGACGCCGCCGGGCCACGCCAGGGCCGTCTTGAGCTCCGCGTTCAGCCCCGATGGCAAACTCGCCGCAACGGCAAGCCTCGACGGCACGGTCAAGCTCTGGGATTCCACCACCGGGGATTTGAAGCTTCCTGCCCTTGAACATCCCGACCGGGTGATTGCCTTGGCATTCAGTCCCGACGGTCGGACACTCCTCACCGGGTGCATGGACGATAGAGCCCGGCTCTGGAGCATCGACACCGGCAAGATGCTCGGCGAACCGCTGCAGCACCAGGGAGGAGTGGCCGCGGTGGCGTTCAGTCCGGATGGCAAGACCATCGCGACCGGAAGCTATGAGGGCCGCGCTCGAATCTGGGACACTGCATCGAGAACCGCGCGCGGCCAGCCTTTGATCCATCAAGCCGCGGTCATTGTCGTGGCTTTCCATCGCGATGGCAGCCTTGTGTTGACGGCCAGTCATGATGGCACTTCCAGGCTCTGGGACTCCATTACCGGGCGGCCAGTCGGCCCGCCCCTCCGCCATCCCCGCAAGCCCGGAGGCGACCCACTCTGGGTCCAGGGCGCCGCGTTTTCCCCCGACGGCTTGTCCATCCTCACCAATGGCGAGGACAAGACGACGCGCGTCTGGAATATCGCCCCGTACACTCGGGGCACCGCTCCGGTTTCCGCCGGTCTCGAATTGATGACCGGACTGACACTGGACGACAATGGAATGATTCGAGTGCTCGACTCAGAAGCCTGGATGGCACGCCGCAAGTCGCTGGATTCTCGAGGTCGTTAGATCCGTTTTCCCGGCCCGGCCAAGCGACACTTCCGGGCCTGCGACGACCCCGTTTCGTAACGACAAGTCTTTCTGCTCCTGGAGTACACCCCGATGAACGGTTCGATGGACCTTTCCATCAGTCCCCTGTTTGAAGCGATCCAACCGAAGACTGACGACCAACGCAAGTTTCTTGTCCTGCTGGGCTACATCAGAGCGACAACCGATCAAACGGTAACGTTCTATCCGGACCTCGATCTGCGAACCTATCTGGAGATTCCCCGAGGTGAGATTGTCTGGGCGGAAAAGGCCGTGCCCGGCCAGCAGGCCAGCGCGACGAAGCTGGTGATCAACGCCAACGCCCAGGTAAGGCGAGTCACGACCACGGCGCGGCAGGTCGAGGTCGGTTTCCTGAGCGGGATGATCTCTTCGTCCTGCCTGCCCACATCCGCGGCCGGATTGAGTTTGAAAGTAACGCTCGACGAGGCCTTCAATACGGGCTCGCAATGCAACCATAGGTCATCAGTTGCGATATCCAAGGGAACAGGAGGCTCAACCAACTTGTGGCAGACCAGCGTGTGCATCGACGATGGGCCCATAATTTTCTGATTCGGAACCCACGCGGCAGAATCAGGGCGTCGAAGGCCACGCAAGACATTGTGAGAGCAATCTTCACCCGTCGAGGTGGTTGCGATGCTGACGGTTGACACTGCGGTCGCCTACCTCCTCGAGCGGGGTCTGGTCGAGCCAGACTGGATACTCAGTGGTGACCTGACCCTGCGCAGCGCCGTCCGTCGCAATCGCAACCTCAGAATTGAAGGGCCGGACGGCGCTGGCTACCTGATCAAGCAACCCGACGAACTTGCTCCGGCGGGCCGGAAGTCGCTTGCCTGCGAGGCCACTTTCTACCAGTTCTGCCAGAGCGAACCGATCGCGGCGTGCCTTGTACCCTTGATGCCTCGCCTGGTATTACGCGACACGGATCGCGCGTTGCATGTTCTGGAACTGATCCCGAACGCCGCGACGCTCGCCGCGTATCATCTTCGTCACGCGCCCGAAGAATTCCCGCTTGAAGCGAGCCGTCACCTGGGACACGGGCTCGCCACGTTGCACAAAGTCTTTCGCTCGCACGAACTCGCTGGCGATCCTGGATTTCACTGGTTGAGCCGCTGGATACCTTGGGTTTTCGAAGCTCACCGCAAACCGACTCCCGCCATGCTCAAGGACCTGAGCCCCGCCGGAGCACATTTCTTCAAGATCATCCGAAACGAGCACGGTCTCGGCGAACGGCTGGAAAGTCTGGCCTCGATGTGGCGATACGAGACCCTGATCCACAGCGACGTCAAGTCCGACAACGTGCTGGTTGGCGTCCCGGGAGCCGGGCCCAATTTCCAGGAAGGTCGCGTCTGGCTCGTCGACTGGGAATTCGTCCAGATTGGCGATCCGGCCTGGGACCTGGGCTCCGCGCTGCACGACTACCTGGTTTTCTGGACGTCCTCAATGCCGCTCGATCCCGAACTTGATGTCGGAACGATGATCGACCAGGCTCGCTACCCGCTCTCGGTTCTGCGGCCGGCGATCGGTGCCCTCTGGGAGGGATACCGCGCGGCGACAGGGCTAAACGATGCGGGGAACGAGACGGCTGCCGACGCCTTGCTCCGCCGCGCCGTCGCGTTCTCGGGCGTCCGATTGCTGCTCGCGGCGCACGAGTGTTCTCTCGAGCAAGAGAAGCTACCCGCGCAGACCGTGCTCCTGCTCCAGCTTGGCGTGAACCTGCTGGCCGACCCGGATTCGGGCCAGATCCAGCTTTACGGCCTTTCCCGGGAGCTCGGTCTGCAATGAGTGATTTCCATCCCGACTTCATGACTATCGTCGATGCCGTCGAGATCCTCTCGGCGACGAGCTATCAGATCCTCAACCAGAACCGGGAGCTAGACCAGAAAACCGGGGAATCTCCGGACGCAGCGAGGTCCATGGTACAAGCCCTTACGGACAGTATCTACGATCGAACTTTACATCCGTCCCTTCGGGCCGGACGGTACGGACGAGCCCGTCCGAGTTGTCAATCGCGAGTTCCTCGCCGCGCTTTCGGCGGCAAACACCGGTCGCGGAACCTGGGACCCCGACTGGACGGTTTACCGCGTCGCCGCGGACGGCCAGGTCGTCGTGCGACGGCGCGATCTGGAGATCTGGGCGGCTCGCAAGGAGGTGCGGCTCACGAATGGCTACCCGCAGCCGGGCGAACGCTGCCAGCTTCGCATCCCCAAGGAAATGCGCCACCTGATGAAGGGCTTCTTCTTCGTTTTCGGCGATGGACCCAATACCGAGCACGAGAGCGATCAACCATCGCGCACTGTGCCGGAGCCACAGTGGCGATTTTACTGGCACCTGACCGGTGAGGCCGCTGCGCCCTTTATCGCGGCGGCAACCTCGACGCTGAACACACTCTCGATCCCTTTTCGGCTCAAGGTGCCGAGAGACCCCGACCGCTATCGCCGGGCGGATGCCGGAGTGCTCTACCTTGCGCGCCGCCATGCGCATGAG
This sequence comes from uncultured Planctomycetaceae bacterium, assembly GCA_963797295.1. Classification (GTDB taxonomy): domain Bacteria; phylum Planctomycetota; class Planctomycetia; order Isosphaerales; family Isosphaeraceae; genus Aquisphaera. The sequence continues at coordinate 287,395 of CAWCPP010000035.1, read as the reverse complement.
AACGCAGCCGCCATCCACCGAATTTATGAGGCTGTCGCCTCGCTTCTCCGGCCAGAAACACCACTGCTGACTTGCCGCCTGGCCGACGGCCTGGCCCTGGCCGAGGCACCAATCGGTCCAGATAGCTACGGCCGGGATCGTTGCCGATTGATCGCCCAGGCACTCTGGGAATCGTTCGCGAGCGGCCGCCACGATCGAGCCGACCGATTTCATGCTCTAACCACAGCTTTTCAAAGTGTTCGCCTCGATCCGCAGCATCCCTACCTGGCGCCCGGATCCACATTCGACGCAATCGAACCTGTGATCGTCGCATTCTCGGACCACGGCGGAAGTGGAATCACGCGTGGCCTTACCGAAATCGCCTCGACATCAAGCCCGATGAGTGGCTCTTGTCTATCTCCGCTGGACGCCGCGGTCCGGATCGGGCGGAAGCTTTGTGAGTCAGCTCATTGGGATCGAACCGGACGACTCTGCAACTGGGTGGGCCGGTCGCCTGTGGAGGTGACTGGCAGCGGTACCATCGTGCCGGCGGCCGCCGCACTCGGCCCCGAGCTTTACGCCGGTTCTGCCGGCGTCGCGCTCTTCCTGGCACAGCTTCACGCGCTGACCGGCGATGCCGAACTTCGCCGCACCGCACTGGGGGCGTCGGCGCGCTCGCTCCACCAGGTTCTGGACCGGCCCGACAGACTCGCCTCGCCGCTATCACTTTTCGCCGGCAGGCTCGGAGTTGCCTACGCCGCCCTTCGCGTTGCGGCAATGACGGGATGCACACTACACAATCCAATGGCCGAAGCGATTCTTGACGGGCTCGATTGCGAGACCCTCAATCCTCCTGTGTTCGATGTCATCGGCGGCCATGCCGGCGCCATTCTGGCCCTCTTGAGTTTGAGCAAGAACGGTACGCCGAAACTGAGGGCCACTCGGTATCGCGATCGGGCGATCGGCCTGGGCGAGGAGCTCTGTCGAGAGGCAGTTCGGAACGGGAGAACCTGGTCCTGGAATCCAGGAAAGAGCACCGAACATGACAGCATCGCCAGGCCGCTGACCGGAATGAGCCATGGTGCTTCGGGGATCGCTGTCGCCCTGCTCGAACTCCACGCCGTGACGCGCCGATCCGAGTTTCTCGAAGCGGCCCGCGGGGGTTTTGCCTATGAAGACTCGCTGTTTGACGCCAAGGCAGGCAACTGGCCGGACTTGCGCGTCGGCGATGACGAGAGGACAAGCCCGCGTGCTCCGACCTTCTGTCGGACCTGGTGCCACGGAGCGCCTGGAATCGCCCTGGCTCGATTGAGGGCCGTGACGCTCGACCTCGATGAGTCTGAAAATCACCTGGCCATGGCCAGGGCCGCCATCGGTACCACTTTGCTTGCGATCGAGGAAAACCTGCCGCATCCCGGCCACGACGCCTCGCTCTGTCACGGGCTGGCCGGGCTGCTCGAAACCGTGGTCGTCGCCGGCCGTCAGCTTGGTGACATCACCTGTCTTGACAAGGCCAGCACCATCGCTCGGGTCTTGATCGACCGTCATGCCGGCTCGTGCAACTTCCCCTCGGGCTTGATTTCCTGCAGCGTGACCCCCTCGCTGATGCTTGGACTGGCCGGCACCGGACACGCGTTCCTTCGCCTCCACGCTGTTTCGGAAGTCGGTTCCATCCTGCTTCCCGGATTTCAGGGCCCCTGAGTCTGTGAGCGAGTGCTTTGACATTGAAGCCAGATTCCCGAGCAGGGAAGTGCCATGAACAATAGAGTTCCCTGCGATGATATTTCTCGACACTTAAGTCGAGACTTCTCGGTGATCTCCACCGAGTCAGGAGGTGTGAGCAAGACGTTTTGGGCTTGAAAGTTAGGGCTTGCGTCCCTGGCCTGCTCCCCGAAAATTGGTCCAGCCGAAATGGGAGTCCTCCGGTAGACTGAGTCACGGAGGGATCCATGAGCAGGCGAAGGTCCGCCCAGGAAGTGGCGCATGTACTGCGCGAAGCCGACCGCGATTTTGCCAAGGGACTGACCGTCCCTGAAATCTGTCGGAAGGTTGGAATCGCGCAAACAACCTACTATCGGTGGCGACAGCAATACGCCCCCGATCAGGTTGACACCGATCGCCGGTGTCGCGAACTAGAACTCGAGGTCGACCGTCTCGAGAGGCTGGTGGCCGAGTTGCTCCTGGATAAGCAGATGCTCCAGGACATCGCAAAAAAAAGTGGTGAGCCCAAACCAGCAGCGAGCTGCCGCTGACTACCTCAACGACCGCTACAAGGTCTCGCAGCGGCGGATCTGCCAGGTCCTGGGCCGGTCTCGCTCGACCTTGCGATACCAGCCCAAACGTCGGGCTGACGAGGAGCCCCTGTGCAAGGAGATCAAACGCCTGGCCCGTCGACACGCGCGGTACGGCTATCGGCGGATCCATGCACTTCTGGTCCGCAAGGGTTGGTCGGTAAGCCTCAAACGGGTACGGAGGCTTTGGAGAATCCTTGGCTTGCGCCGCCCTCTGAGGCTGAAAAAACTCAGGAAATTAGGCCCGAAACCGGGGACCAGCGCCAATAGTTGTGTCCAGCAGCCGGCTCGGTTCAAGAACGACGTCTGGACCTGTGATTTCGTTCACGACAGGACCGCCAGCGGTCGGCCGCTCAAGTGGCCGACCTTGGTGGACGAATATACTCGAGAGTGTCTGGTGTTGCATGCCGACAGCTCGATCACCGGTGCCGATGTTCGGCGGATCGTGGCCTGGGTTATTGGTCGTCGCGGGGCGCCGACCCGAATCCGGAGTGACAATGGATCGGAGTTCATCTGTGAGGCGTTGACGAACTGGTTGCCGAGTGTGGGAGCGGAGTCGATCCCGGTGGCTGCGGGAAGCCCCTGGGAGAATGGATATATAGAATCGTTTCACAGTCGATTGCGCGACGAGTTCCTCGAGTTCGTGGAATTCGAAGACGTGGCAAATGTCCGAGCGAAGGCGTCTTGGTACCGGCGGGAAGATAACGCGGTCCGGCCTCACAGCTCACTGGGATATGCAACGCCGAGAGAGTACAGCGCCGCCTGTGACCAGAGGAGAAATAATCAACATAACTAAATAATGAAAAACTTACGCATTTACCTTCTTCCTGAAGGACTCCCATTTCAAGTGGACCAAAAAACGGGGAGCAGCCCACCCACTGCTGCCCCCGCAGACGCCTGCCACGAAGACCCTCGTTCCGGATTGTTGCGAGAAAGCAACGCACAACGCGTACAGAAACCGCCTCACCACCTAGAAATCTCCAAAAAAATCACGAATCGTTTGACAACAATCACAAGACCGAACTAGACTCTGAGCCCGTGGGGATTGCAGTGATCAATCGCTGGCGATCCGCATGGCGCCATGATGGCACGCTCATTCCCCACGGTGTTGCGAACGCATAACGGAAGGGGTCGTCCCGCATCAACCAGGTCGTGATGTCTCGGGCGCCGAGCGAGAACCGATCCCACGTCGGGTCCGTGCGTGTGTCCCCCGAGGTGGGATCAGGGCACAGGGGAGGAGAACGGGGACGACGAACGGATTCTCGAAGGCGTTTCGCCTCCTGACCGGTCCCAGGGAAAGTGAACTGACACCGTTTTTCTCCCATATAGCTTGGACCGGAGGAGAGGAGTAGGGAACTTGACGGGGGCCGATCCCACCTCGGGTTCCATTGCTGAGCGGTTCAAAATTTACGCACCTAACGAGGAGAACCGACGATGAAGAGAATTCTCTGGGCGGCGTCGGCGGTGCTGGCGCTGACGACGACGGGGCGAGTGGAGGCCAGCGTGGACATCACCATCGAGCAGGTCGGCTCCAATGTCGTCCTCACGGGGTCCGGCTCCCTCAACATCACGGGACTGAGTTTCGCCGGTACCTTCACTGTTGGATCCGGCGTCGGCGGTGCGGGAGCATTGGCCTTCGTGGGCCCGACTTTCGCCACCGTCGATGACTATTCGGGTCTGACGGGGCCGTCCTCCTTCGGTTCGGGAGTTTTTACCTTCGCATCGTCCGGTTCCGGTGACTTATTCGGCGCATACTACGAGGCGTCCGGGAGCATCCTGGAGGTGCCCAAGGGCTACGTCTCGGGCTCGATCCTCTCCGGCACCGCCACGTTCGCCCACAAGACTCTCAGCGAACTCGGCCTGACCAACGGGACCTACACCTTCAACCTCCCCAATGACTCCCTCACGGTGCAGATCGGGCCCGCCGCCACCGCCGTCCCCGAGCCCTCAACCGCCATCGTAGCGGCGTTCGGTGCCGCCGCCTTCATCACCTACGGATGGTCCCGCCGCAGCCGGGAGCAGCGGCGGCAGGCAGCCGCCTAGCCATCCCAGCCGCCCCAGCGACCGCACGACGAGTTCCAGGGCCCGTTCGGACAGTTCCGCTCCCATAGCCCGCAGACCGCTCCTCGTCCCCCGCAGCCAGCGCCGACGCTTGCGGTGAAGGATCATGCGTGCGAGCGAACCAACCCCGAAACCCTCGATGACGCGAGGCATGGTTCGTTCGCTTGCAGGTCCCCGAGTCATAACCCCGGTCCCCCCGCTCCCGGTCAAGCCGGGCTTGTGCATCCCGATAGGACTGGTTCCTGAAATGCCCGCAGACCCGCTCAATCATCGCCACCGAGGTTCCCGCCATGCGGGCGACAAGGAGCACGTCCACGCCTGCCATGAGCATCTCGCTGATCCAAAGGTGGCGGAACAAGTAGATCGTGATGCTCTGCCTGACCCTCGCTCTTTTTCGGATGGCACGGAATCGCTCGGAGACGGAATGGCGATCCCACGCACGCCCATTACGGGGCTGAGTGAAGACCGACTTTGCCGAAGTAGGTGGTTTTGCCCCCAGCGTCTGTTGCTCAGTGTTCACCTTTCCGCCTGAGCTTGGCTTGCCGTCCCATCTCCCGTTCCCCCGCTTTGGGGAACGAACCGGTAAAATAGCCGGTAGAACCGACGCATGGGATTTGGTATATTCATCGCAAGCCCTTGGTGGACATCGTCTGGGAGCGTGTCCGTAGCTGGTGCTCGGCCCGGTCTTCAAAACCGGTGAGGGGTCTGGAAACAGGCTCCTGGTGGGTTCGATTCCCATACGCTTCCGCCAGCTAGCGTTGAGTATCCGTTGAGCTGTGCAGGCTCCTCCCAGCTTCCCTGGCCGCGCCGGGCGTTCGGCAATCGCCAGTGGTTCAGTCGCGCGATCGGTCGGAAATCTCCGACCAGTCCAATCCGAAGGTTAGATACGATGTCCGATTTCCGTGAGGTTGACCCCCGAGATCTGCGGGTGCCGCCCTCACGTCGACAGGGGGCTGATCCAGCGCGGCTTTCCAGGCAGATCTCCCTGTTCGGCAGGTCTGCGGTGGGCATGCCTCCGCCCTGGGTTTACGAGGGCTCCGACGGGGTTCTCGTACTGTATAATGGCGTTACGCGAGCCACCAGGATCGCCAAGCTCGCGCCGGGCACTCTCCTTCGAGTCGAGGTGATCGGGAAACTCCCCAAGTCCTATGCTTCTGAGCCCAAAATTGGAGACTTGCTTCCATGAACCCAAATATGCAGCAAGAAGCACTCGCGGTGCTGGCCGAGGTCTGGTCGATGTCGCCAGACGTGCGACTCGGCCAGTTGCTCGCCCATTTGGGATTCCTTGGAGAAGCCTACCTCGGACGGGGCCTCGGGGAAATCGACGACGATGAACTCCTTGCCATCCTGTATCGTCATCGTCTGGAACTCGAGGCTCGGGTTAGCGGCACGACCGACGTGATTCCCAATCACACCGGGGCCGCGGTATCGTTATCGGGTAGTCCAACGCTGGTCGAATCCACAGCATCTTCTGAGCTTGACCAGTGAAGGAGAGGCATGGGATACCCGATTCTGGACCAGCTTTCCTTCGTGCCGCGCACGTCCTCGGATGTCGTATGTTCACACCGAGCTCTGCTCGGGCACTGCTCGGGAGAGTGTCAATGGCTGGTGCTCGGCCCGGTATTCCAAAACCGGTGAGGGGTCTGGAAACAGGCTCCTGGTGGGTTCGATTCCCATACGCTTCCGCCAGCATTTCCAGGTGAGTCGAGTTCTTCATCGAGGCGAGAGTGTCCACTGAGGGAGATTCCGGCGGCTCGACGACTTCGTGAGACATGCAGGAATTGAGCAATCGGGTACGGACGTCATTCTGGAGGTAGTGCTACGCTGCTGTGCCTCGCTTCAGCCACGACGGCCAGATTGCCAGAGCGGCGAGCAGCGTGATCAGGACGAGGAACAAGGGCGACCAGCCGCCCGCCGGAACGACCATGCCCGGGATGAACACGGCGGTCTCGCCAGCTTGATGGCTACCACTGTGGAAGATACGAACCGGGCGCAGCGTTCCGTCGGGAAGGCGGCGATCGCTCTCGTAGACGAGCGTGTAACTGGCGCCGATGCGGGCCGCGATGGTCTCATAAATGGCTTTGAGCTGGTCGGCGGTGCGGGCCGTGTAGTACTGGGCTCGGGTCGCCGTGGCCAGCCGGCGGAGGTCAGCGCTGGCGATCTCTTCTTCGGAACCCAGTCCCAGCGTGTAGACCGGCAAGCCCAGGCGCCGCGCCTCGGCGATGGCGGAGTCGAGATTGGCCGACTCACTGGCCGTGTCCTCGCCATCCGTCAGAGCCAGCAGGGCCCGGCGGCCGGTTTGCTCATCGAGTAATTGCAGAGCTTCTGCCACGGCGTCGTAGAATCGGGTGGCGCCCCCGGGCCTCAGACGATTCACGGCGCGAAGCACGTGATCGCGATCGGTTGTAAACTCACAGAGTCGTTCGACCTCCGAGCTGAAGCCGACCACGGCCACACGCGAGCCCTCGGGTAACTTTTCGAGGAACGATGCGACGGCCCGTTTGAGTGCGCCGATCCGATTCTCTTCCTCCATGCTGCCGCTATGATCGACGACCAGCACGATCGTCGTCGGGATCGCCTGCCTGGTCCGAGGCGCCTGGAAATCGAGAATCTTCATCTCCTTGTCTTCCTCGGTCACCCGGAAGTCGTCACGCGTGGCATCGAGCAAGAACGACCCATCGGGCTGGCGAACCTCGAACTGGACGGAGATTCGCGGAAACTTCTGCTGGCTGGCACCCGTCACCACGACGGTGCTATCGCCCGTGTCTCCGGCCTCCGTTGTCTCGGACACGCTCTCCTGGGCCGCCACACGTTCCCTTGTGCAAAAGGCAGTGACGATGAGCGAGATCAGAGCAAGACTTCGCATCGCGGAACTCATGGCGACAGCTCCGGCGGAGTTGTTGAGATGGGTCGAGACGGTGGCATGATGACCCAGGAGATCAGAGCGATCAGCAGTCCTAGCGCGACCCAGATCAACAGGGCAGCCAAGGCCGAGACGGCCCCGGCGCCCAGCATCGACTCCACGCCGCGGACAAACGCGAAACCGATTGCGGAGGCCAGCAGACCCGTCATCGCTCCGGTAAACCCGCAGGCGGCCCGATCACCGGTCTTGCTCCCGCGGCCGATGCCGATCAACAATCCCGCGGCAGCGAGCACGAGAGCGATCGAACCGAGACGGGGCTCAAATGGGCTAGCTCCCGGCGGTCCCAGGGGAATCCAGCCGGCAAGAAACACCAGTAAGCGAAAGATCAAGAGAGCCAGCGGGAAAACGACCAGGCGGCGTGCGATCGTCTGAGCGGCGATGAGCTCGCCAAATGGGCGGGTGTTGAACACGGCGTGAGCCGATCCCTCGCCGATGTCGCCATCGACACCGGGAACGGCCGCGACTGGACGCTCGAACAAGACCTCGACGCGCCGGGTACCGCCGTTGCTTTCGATGACAAGTCTACCCAGGGCGGTCGACCTGGAATTCTCGGGAAGTTCGATCTCGACCGGGATGTCGGTATGGTCGATCGTCAAAAATGGGCGAGCGGTGAACTCGGCCGCAACCTGGATGCTCTTGCTTCCTACCGGCTCGACTCGCAACGTGCTTCGCAACAACCTGTAGCCGACGTTGGTGATCCGCAGAGTTTTGCGGACCACGCCTCCACCCGTGGCCATCCGGACCATCAGCGCCTGAGGATGAACGTCGAGCTCCGGTTCGCTCGACTGGCTTACAGGTAGGCGTGCCAGCCAGGCGTCAAGCTGTTCGTCGGCGGTCTGCCTGGGATCAACTTGCGGAGCCAGGTCGGTGCGGCCAATCCGCCGTAAGTGTTCGGCAAGCCGTCCCGAGGTCAGCTCGTCGCGGACCAGCGTCCACCGCTGCGCTGCCAGGGTCAAGAAATCGTCCCAGGTTTTGCACGTCGATCCGCCCGGTATGCTGAACGGGATGGAGAACGGAGCGGATTGCGATGATTGGCGAGGCGATGGCTGTGCCGGTGCGGGCTGGCGTTGCGGAGTCTGGGCCCGGGAATGCTGCGCGGGCTGCGCCGCCCGATCGACGTCGCGCTGCACTTCGAGCTGCACGCCGCCAAGCTGGATCAGGTCGCCGGGCTGAAGCGGCCGTTCCTGTCCGGAGAGCAGACGCTGGCGGTTCACGAAGGTACCACCGGGGCTTTCCAGGTCGCGGATCAACAGAGCCTCTTCCTTTAGAACGAGGCAAGCGTGCTGGCCGGCCATTCTGCGAGGTGAGTCCGGTTCCTGGTCGGCCAGATCGTAGCCGGCGACTCCGGTGAGCGCGTTGCCGAGAGTCGTTACCCCGGCGCCGATCGCGTACCGCCGGCCGATCTCCCGGCCGCGAACGATTTCAAGAGCCCAAAGCTTTCGTCCGGACTGCGCTTGGCATGGCTGGATCTTATCGCTGCCGGAATACAAGGATCGTCCTGCCGAGCTCGAGGCGGTCGCCATCGTGCAGCGGCTGGGTTCCCGTGACGTTCTTACCATTGAGCCGGGATGGCTTTTGCGGAGCCAGGTGGCGGAAAACATACCCCTGACCGGTCCGCTCGATCTCGGCGTGCTCGGCGCGACGTCGGGATCACCGAAGATTCCGACCTCGGCGCGTTCGTCCAGACCCAGGCGGCACCGCTGGTGCGCGAGCAGGTAAATGCGTCCCTCCTGGCGGCCGCTCTGAACCTGGACCCAGGCCCGCCGCAAAGCCTGCTCGACCAGAGCCAGGAAAAGTCCCAGGCCGCCACCCACGATCACGATCCCCAGAGCCTGGCCAAGATCGTAGCGATTGCCGAGTGTCACGCGCAACAATTCAAAGCAGTAGCCTCCCACGAAGCCCCCGAGTCCTCCACCGATCAAGCCGAAGACCAGCCGCTGGCGCGAGCGGTCGGCCAGCCCCTGTCCCAGGCCGATACCGAGCCCCAGGACCGACCAGGAACACGCTCGGCCGAGCAGCCCGCCGCGGAAAAGGCCGATAACGAGCTCCCCAAGGACCAACCCGAGTGCCCCGCCCAGAGCCGCCGCGGGCACGCTCCACGACACCGCGCGGGCAAGCTTGTGCCAGGCACCATCGCGGAACGGCCCCCAGGCCGAAAGGAAGAAGCCGATCGAACCACCGATGATCAGTCCCGCCAGGGCGTCGCGAACGTAGACCGAGTCTGCCTGGACCAGCTCAACATAAAGATATAAACCAAAGATCCCACCAAAAGCTCCGGCCACGGCCAGATCGTAAGCCTGCCGCAGGCTGGCCCACCTGTAGGCGGGGCGCGAGCAAGAGTCTTGGGTCCGTTCGCGGAAGGTGCTGGCGCGGTCTGGGTCATGAAAGCACCCGCAAGCCGCGGCCTCCCTCGGCGATCATCCGCGCGATGTGTCCGAATGTCTGGACGAGCTCGCCGCTACGGGCGAAGATCGACGCTCGCTCGCTGCTGGCCAGGCGGCCCAGGTAGTCGCGATCGGCATCGCCCGTGCCGATGGCGACGATCTCGATGCCCTGCTGTCGCGCCGCGAGAGCCTGTTCCACGGCACTTTCGGCGGCATCGGGAAAGCCGTCGGTCAGGATCACGATGTAGCGCTTCCAGTCGTTCGCGACGAGTTGCCCTCGGGCCATCTCCAGGGCGTCGGTGAGGTTGGTCGAGCCCTCGGCCTCGAGCCGGCCGATCGCGGCGTGCAGCCGCCTTGCATTGCTGGTCGCCGCGCACTGAAGCGCAACCAGACTGGAGAAGGAGATCAGCCCGACCTCCATCGTCGTGAAGTCGCAGCGATCGAGAAACTCCGCGGCCGCCGTCTGGGCCTCGATCAGCGGCAGGCCGATCATGCTCGACGAGACGTCAATCAGCAAGAAAACGCGAATGTGCTCTGACTCTCCGACGACCGTCACCTCCGGTGGTCTTCCCAGCCACGAGAGATCGTCGGGCACGGACTCCACAGTCAGAGCCAGACCATGACCAGTGTCGCGCTGCACGGCTTGCACCTGAACCACGCCGTTGGCGTCGTACGAGATGCCCACGTCAACCTGCACCTCGGCGTTCGTGGCGTGAATTCCGTTGAAGACATATTTCCCGAGAATCGAGCAATCCAGGGGCGAGTTGCTCTCTCCCTGGGTCAGGTAGACCTCGAGCCGGGTGTTGGCCCCGCCGTGGGTCGCGTGAATATAGGTCTTGGTGTTCCGCGCAGGGATCGGGATGTTGCGGCGGATCAGGATGTCGTTGACGTAGCTGGACGCGTCAGGGCTGACAGCCACGGTTCCCAAACTATGCGACATGACATCGGTGACCCGGCGACCTGTGCGCTGGGACGCGGTGCCGCGAGGTTGACCGGCCGAGAGAGTGAATTTGGGCAGGGCGTCGCCGATTGGCTCGCCCACCTCGATGGCCGCCTGGATGGCCGCGCCCAAGGCGACAACCTCATCGACGTTGACGCCTGTCCGCGGCGGCTTGCCGGCCATCTCGGTGACATAGGAGCGAACCATCGGCATGCGAGTTGATCCACCCACCAGCAAGACTCCGTCGAGACTGTGCCAGTCGAGCCGGGCCTCTCCCAGGGCTTCCTCGGTTAACCGACGAGTGCGGTCCATGAGCGGGAAGGTCATGGCCTCGAATTCGGAACGAGAGAGCTCGAAGCTCTGGCGCTGGGTGCCGAGCTGGAGGGTGATCCGGGTCGTGGTCCGCTCCGAGAGCGCCCACTTGGCCTGCTCGCTGCGAACCAGAACCTCGTTGAGCGCGACCGGGTCATCGAGTGGATCAAAGCCGGTCTGGGCGGCGAACTGCTCGGCCAGGAAAGTGGCGATGCGGTCATCCCAGTTTTTGCCCCCCAGGTCATGGTCGCCGGCGGTCGCGAGCACGGCGATATCCTCGGCGGCGATCCGGGCAACGGTGACGTCGAAGGTGCCCCCGCCCAGGTCGTAGATCAGAACCGTCTCGCTGCCTGGACCCGTCTCGGTTCAGGCCGTAGGCCAGCGTGGCGGCGGTCGGCTCGTTGACGATCCGCAGGACCTCAAAGCCGGCCGCGTTGCCGGCCTCGATCGTCGCCTTGCGCTGGGCATCGCCGAAATAGGCAGGGACCGTGATCACGGTGCGCTGGACGTCCTGCCCGAGGGCTAGCTCGGCATCGGCCTTGAGCCGCTTGAGCACGATCGCCGAGAGTTCGGTGGCCGAATATGTCTTGCCATGAAACTGAAGTTGATACAGCGGCGAGCCCATGTGGGGCTTGAAAAAGCTGGCAATCTCCGCATCGCCGAGCCGGGCCCACTCCTTGGCCTCCTGCCCCACCGCGGGAGGATCGGTTCCGAAATAGACCACCGATGGCGTGATGTTCTGCCCCTCGCGGTTGGCGATCACCTCCGGCCGCCCGTAGCGATTGCGATGCGCCACGACCGAGTTGGTGGTGCCCAGGTCGATGCCGACGAAGGTGGACATTTCAGGACCTCACCGTGTCGACTTCGCCATCATCGGTCGGTTCCAGCCTGGGCACAACGACTTCTCGTACCCACTTTCGGAACGATCGCGCCCAATGTGTGTCATCGTGCTTTTCTTCGAATTGAGCAAAGTGGGTGATCTCTTCGATCGAGATCCAGGGAAGCGCCGTACTCCGGGGAATTGTGTGATAAGAACCATCGGGCCGTCGAGCCAGAATCCGGAGGGTCCGGCCATCGAATCGCCAGATCTCGGGTACTCCAAGGGCACCATAGATGCCGAGTCTGTCAAGAACTGATCGGCTGATCTCGATCTCGATGGCCAAATCCGGAGGAGGATCAACTTCGAGATCAAGATTGAGTCGATCTCGGATGCGCGTGAGATCGCCTATGTAAAAGGAGGCGTCCGCTTCTAGACCCCGGTCAAGATCCTCGCGATTAAGAGTCGTTGCTCCCACCGCGATCAGGGGAATGGCGAGTTCCTCGGTCAGGATCTCGACCATGCGAGCAAGAAGAGACCTGTTGCGTTCGTGCTTGTAAAGCGGCGACATGAGCTCCACGTCTCCCCGGTCGTAGGTCAAACGGACTGGCTGGTCTGCCACCATATCCAGCAATGCCTGGTATCCGTGCCAACCGATCCCCCGGATGAGCACTCTCTGCTCAGGTAAATTGACTGCGGCCGTCGCTTCGACAACAGTGGCCATGAGCTGTTCTCCTTCATTTCACGATACCGTCAGCAGCCGCAGCGCCGTGGAACGCTCCTCGACCTGTTCGGCGTTCATGACCGCCTCGGTCTGGAACTCGACGTCGATCGAGCCGCCGGCGGTCAGGTCGATGGCCGAGACGTTCAGCCGGCCATCCTGGTTGATGGCGAACTTGACGCGGATGGGGCTTCGCGCGGGGAGCTTTTCGGGAAGATTGAGCGTGGCCACACCGACTTCCTGACAATCGGTCGGCTCGGTGCTGTCGCGCTCGCCGGCCATCACCCGGATGTCGACGGCGGACTGGTTCTCGGCGTCGGTGCCGAAGTCACTCATCCGCTCCATGGGGACTTCTGTGTTGCGGGGCAGCAGGTAAACCACGATGTCATGGCTTTCCTGATCGCGGGCGACGACGCCCAGGCTTTTCGAGAGAACGTTGACGATGCGCGTGCCCACGAGCTCGCGAACCGGTCCGGTCAAGGTGAAGCCCAGTTGCTTCTCCAACTGGTCCAGTGCTTGCGCGACCTCTTCTTCCGGAACATCGCTGAGGTCGACCGGCTTCGCGTCGCCATCCTGAGCGCCGTCACGGCTGGCGAGGATCTCCTGGACTTCCTCGTGGAGCGACTCCTTCAGCCCATAAAGCGCAGCACCCTTGGCGACGGCCTCATCGGGGTCATAGATCTCGGGCTGGAGGTTGAACTCGGCGACCAGGCGATCATGAACCTGCGGCATGCGGGTCGCCCCGCCGACCAGAATAATCTTGTCAAACGTGGTATGCCCCTTGGCACGGGCGTCGGCGAGCATCTCATGGGTCAGCTCGATGGTGCGATCGAGGAGGTGCCTGGTGATCTCCTCGAATCGCGGCCGGTCGAGCTCGACCCGGGCCTGCTTGCCCGCGTGAGTCACACGGAACGGGGCCTTGTCGCGCTGGGTCAGCGTTTTCTTGCCGCGCTCGGCCTGGAGGAACAAGTCGTTGAGCACTTCGGGGTCGTCGAGCGGGTCAGACTCCTCGCCGGTCTGCTGGCGGAACTGCTCGGCGAGGTACATCACGACGGCCTCATCCCAGAGCACGCCGCCCAGGCGATGATCACCACCGGTGCAGATGACGCGGATCAGCCGGTCCTTGATCTCGATCATGGTGATGTCGAAAGTGCCGCCTCCCAGGTCGTAGACCAGCACCGTCTGGTCCTCTCCCTGCTCCAGTCCGTAGGCAATGGCGGCAGCCGTCGGTTCGTTGAGGATGGCGCGGACGTTCAGCCCCGCGAGTCGTCCGGCGTTAGCGGTCGCCTCACGTTCAGGCGTGCCGAAGTAGGCCGGGCACGTGATCACGACATCGGTGATCGACTCGCCGCCAGTGGCGATCTGGGCGTCACCCACGATCTTGCGGAGGATGAACGACGAGATGTCCTCCGGGCTGAAGGCTTGCCCTTCGTACTGGAAAACGAAATTCGGGTCGCCCATGTGCTGCTTGATCCGCGAGACGACCCGGTGAGGCTCGACTTTGGCCGACTCCTTGGCGGTGTTGCCCACGATGATGTTGTCACCATCGAAGAGCACGACGGACGGCGTGATTCGCTCGCTCTCCTGGTTGGGGACGATCACCGCCTTGCCGTGCTCGTCCACGTACGCGATCGCCGAGTAGGTCGTTCCCAGGTCGATCCCGTACACCCTCTTGAGACCTTCCGCGTCAGCCACGTCAGGAACTCCTCTTTCATCGCCATGTCGTCAAAACTCTGGTCCACGCGACCAGATCGGCTCCGGTGAGGGACCGGCGCGCCCGGAAGCCGCTTCGGACGGATGTTCGTTTGTCCCGATCCATTATTATTCGGTATTCTTCGGATTGGGGGAAGCTACCGTCGAGATCGGTCCGGGCTGACTCCTGTTTCGGGAGCCGACGACTCGCTCATCAGCGTGAGGAGAGAGTCCCAAGCTGGACGCCGGGAATCTCTCCCCGGGGATAACATCCCCGCTTCAGCGCCGGACTGTCGGCCGGGACGCGAAGATCACGACCGTGGAAGTCGGCGAATTGGATTTCGGTAGCCAGTCCTCCGGTTTCGAGCTTCAGCTCTGCCTGGACGTCCGCCAGCTTCGCGTACCGCTTGTGTCTCTTCCATTCGACTCCCCAGACGAAAAGCCCCTGCCAGGGTCGCGAGTCATACAGGTTGTTCTCGAAACGGATGGCCAGTGTTTCCAGGGTCAATCCGGCCGGCGCGCCTGACTTGCCCCTGGCCTGGTAACCCGACGCCACGTCCTGCGCAGGCTTGCCTTGTTTCTTCTCGGCCGGATCTCTCCGTTCGGAGGGCCACTGGCGGTTGTCGTCGGTGTCGAACCAGCCCCAGACCTGGGCGTTTTGGTTGAGGGCCAGCACGTTGTCGCGGATTCGCTCATCATGATTCCAGATCCAGTGTTCCTTTTCGTCGCCGATCCGCGGCGTCGTGCGATCCTGTTCGCGGAAGTTGAACCCCTCGCGATTACCGACGATCAGGTTCCGTTCGATCACACAATCGGGCGATGAGGAGAGCGAGATCCCCGCAGCGGCGCCCCACCCGCCCGGCGTCTCGCCAAATCCGTTGCCGATGATCACGTTGTCGTGGGCGTGCAGCCCGTAAGAGATCTCGTAGAAAATCCCCGAGTCCTCGTTGTCGGCAATCAGGCAATTGCGCACGTCCGGGTTCTCGTTGCCGATGTCGAACCAGACACCGTGCCCGCGATTATTGACGAACTGGCACCTTTCGATGACAACGTTCCGGCAGAGCACCAGCTTGTTTGCGCCGGCCTCCCAGCCCCGGTCGAACCCTTTGGCATTGTTGTCGCGCACCACGCAGTCGACGAACCGCATCCCATGGGCGCCTGCCGCGCCGAAGCCAATCTGACCGTTGTCTTTGAAAACGCAGCGGCGGACGACCAGGTTTTTGGCTGCGAAGGTTGCGCCGCTGGAGTTCGTCGACTCGAACGTGCAGTCCTCGATTACCCCGTGGTCGCCCACAAACTCCGCTGCTCCGTGCTGAGCCATGTTGGCCGCATAGCGGAAGTGGAGCCCCCGCAGGTGAACGTACTCGCCCTTCACTCGCCAGAGGAGCTGACGCGCGGAGGCTTCGATGAGGGGAGATTCATCGTCCGACAGGTCGGTCCCATCGCGAGGACTGACGTAAAGTCGCTTGCCATCCAGATCGACGAAGAAGGTTCCTCGGCTCAGGCCATTCTTATCCAGTACCTGAAGCAGCGGATAACCGAGGACGAAAACCTGCTCACAGCGGCCGATCATCCTGTGTTTGGCGTCGTCGGGATGCGTGCCCGTCTTGTTCCAGGGGATGAATCGATGGGGCCACGGCGCGCTGAAGATCGTCCCGCTCCCAGGCTCCTTCCGCCACTTCCGGATCACGTCAGCCCCGGTGATAACGACACGTTCCCCGGGCGCCGCCTCGAACCGGATCGGCCTCTGCTCGGTGCCGCTTTGCTCCACCGCGACGGTCTCGCGGTAAACTCCCGCATGAATGACGACGGTATCACCCGGCCCAGCCCTGGCCGCGGCTTCCGAGATCGTGCGGCTTTGAAACTCCGCGGGTAAGCCGGTCAGCGATTCAGGTGCGACGTGCCAGGTCCGGGCCGTCCCGACCGCAGCGGACTCAGCTTGAGACAATATTCTGGGCTCGATTGTGCCTGCAAGGCAGTCCGCGGCGCCGGCGGCCAGCACGAATGCGAAGGTCATCGCGATCGTGGCTTTCACGTCGATCGGAGAGAACATCTTCATTATTCCTTGTTATTTCAGGCTGCTCCGAAGTTCCGCGTACCATTCGTCGAGTGCACCGCGCTCGTTGGGGTGCAGCTTGTACAGTTTAGTCAGTTCCCCTTGGGCTTCGTTCTTCTCATTGCCGTGGAGCAGAGCCTCGACGAGGAACATCCGGGCGAACCGGCGGAACGGATCGAGGCGAAGCGACTCGCGTGCTTCCCGCACGGCCCGACTCCAGTCTTGAAGCTGGCAAGAGAGGAACGCCAGTCGCTCGTGCAGGTCGGGGGACACAGGATTGAGAGCGAGGGCAGTTTCGACGGAAGCAAGTGCCGGCCGATAATCCTTGATCTGGATGGCATACAGGATGAACTCATCGAGCACCTGCTCGTAACTGGGAGCGGTTCGCAGGATCTGCTGTTGCAACTCCGTCGCGGCCCTGCGCCGTCCTGCAAGGCTAAGGGCCCGCGCCCGGAACCGTTTGACCTCGAGATCTTCGGGGCTTTCGGCCAGCGCCCTGTCCAGAAGTTGCAACGCCCGAACGCCAAGCTGTCGGGTTGCCGGTGACTCGGGATAGTCTCCTCCCTCCAGGGTCATCGCGATCCCCAATTCCCGGGCTGACGACTCAGGCTTGCCGGCACCCGGCTGGGGAGGGTTGAGCAGCCGCAGTGAACCATCGGGCCTGCTCGGAGCGGACTCGGCGGCTGCTTGGCTTTCAGCCGCCCTGAGGACGCGGTGGTCCCTCGTGGCGACATGAATAATGTCGGTTTTGGGAGCCGCCGGCATGTGGCAAGCGATACAGTCGTCCTGGTTTCGAGTCTGCCGGACGGCGATGGGCAGACTGCATCCCGGCTGCTCATGGCATTCGAGGCATTTGCCCCGGTAATAGGCGACGCGTTTCTGTTCGTCGGGAATCTGGTGCGGATCGTGACACGACGTACACCCCATCTGGCCTTTGCTTTCCCGGTAGCAACGACTGAGCTTCATCTGCTCGACCTGGCCGACGGCGCGGGTTTCCTGCTTGCTGGTGCGTTCGAATACGGCGAAGAAGTCGGAGGTATCGAAGCTGGGACGGAAGTCAAACGCGCTTCGCCCCGGCTTGGCAACGTGGTCGTCGCCAAGAATATGGCACTGCTCGCAAACGGCATCGCGAAGTGAAGGCTCGAGGTGGCTAGGATTGACGATGGTCAGATCTCTGCCGTCATCGACTTCTTGCTTCTGCACATGTAGCTCACCCGGACCGTGGCAGCGTTCACAACCGATCGCCAGCCCTCGGAAAATGGGCGGCTCGTAGCGATTGACCGTCAGCGGCACCGGCACGACCTGATTGCTGTGGCAAAACAGACATTGAGCCTCGATGGGCCGCCGGAAATGAAGCGGGTTCTTCTCGTAGCCGGGCGACAGATCCCACCGCTGATTCTGGCCAAACCAGGAAATCGGCGACTGGTACAGCCTGCCTTCGCGTTCAAAGAGGTAGGTCGTACCCCGGGTTCCCGATCCCAGGGCATAGCTGACCTCCGTCTCAAACTCCGCCAGAACCTTTCCTGTCGCGTCGCTCTGCGATTCGCGATGTATGACGCGACCCTCGCGCCGCTCGGCCGTATAGTGCGCGGAACCCACATCGAAGGCGGCAATCTGCGATGAAGACGAGGCGATATCGGCAGGCTCTCCCCCGACGCGTGTCATCGACCGACCCATGGGATGTGTCTTGTAGGTTGCCGAGATTTCTCCATGACACCGCGCGCACGATTCGTCGCCCACATATTTCACGCTGGGCAGTGCATTTTTCCAGGAACTTCGTGGCCACGGACCTCGAGCTTGCCCGAGTCCTTTGCCTGACTGATCGATGCCCGGACGAGCACGCCACGCCGAAAAGCCGCCAATGCCGGCCAGAACAATGGCTCCAATCAAAAGGATGCCACTCCGAAACCTCATCCTCGCTCGGAACTCTCTGTTGCCTGACGCGATATCTTCAGCCACGTGGTTTCGGCCTTTAACCTGGAATCAAACTGGCTTGACCGGACGCAAAGAATTCGGTTGCGATTCTCACCAGTTGCGCGGTTCAGAATAACACGATTCGCAGCCTCTGTCGTGGGTAAGTCCTGGTGCTGATCCTGGAGTTCATGGCGGCACCGTGAGACCGTGAGTCGCTATGAGCGGGTTGACATCTCGGTCCCGATCCAGCCGATAGCGACCGCGTCGAAGATGCGGTAGAATACTTGGACAACCCGGAGGTCCGACGCCTTAGTTGCTTACGCCCGCAAGAACGCTGGAAATGAGGATCTTTCGCACGGGGCGTGCGCTCGAGATCAGGCCGGTGAAGGCCCCTGAGCGGTTGGAAGGCCGGGCGATGCACATTCTTCTTAATCCGGATGAACTTCCATGTCCGCAACCCGTACGGTTTCTAGCACCTCTCCACTGGCAGCGCGGCTACTGGCCGAACTGACGGCCATCGTGGGTCCCGAGAATGTTCTGCACCAAACAGACGAACTGCTGGTGTACGAGTGCGATGGATATGTCATCAACAAGAAGATTCCCGACGTGGTGGTCTTTCCCACCTGCACCGAGCATGTCGTCGAGGTGGTCAAGCTGTGCAACCGGCATGATGTTCCCTTCGTACCGCGCGGGGCGGGCACCAGTCTGGCGGGGGGAACGCTGGCCGTGGGCGGCGGCGTGATGATCTGCCTGACGCGTATGAAACGCATTCTCGAGATCAACACCCGCGACCGCTACGCGATCGTCGAACCGGGAGTTGTGAATGTCTGGCTCACCCGAGCCCTGGCGGGCGCGGGGTTTCATTACGCTCCGGACCCGTCAAGCCAGACAGCCTGCACCATCGGCGGTAACACGGCCACCAACTCGGGAGGGCCGCATACACTCAAGTACGGGGTGACGGTCAATCACGTGAAGGGGGTGGAACTCGTGCTTCCCGACGCGTCGGTCGTCACCATCGGCGGAATCACCGACGATCCGCCGGGCTATGATTTGACCGGACTGGTCGTCGGCAGCGAAGGGACTTTTGGCATTGTCACCAAGGTGATCGTGAACCTGACCCGCGACCCCGAAGCCGGACGTACCCTTTTGGGCGTCTTCGACACGGTCGAGGCCGCGACCGAGACAGTCAGCGGCATCATCGCCGCCGGGATCGTTCCGGCAGCTCTCGAAATGCTCGATAACCTGATGATCCAGGCCGTCGAGCAGGCCTTCGGCTTCGGCTTCCCTACGGACGCCGGGGCGATTCTCATCATTGAGGTCGATGGTATCGACGCGGGCCTTGATCTCGAGTCGGAAGCCATCACCCAGATCGTCCAGTCGCGCGGCGGCCGGGTTCAAAAGGCGATCACCTGGCGGACGCGGAAAGAACCCGAATACGTGGCCATCTGGAAGAGCCGCAAGGCGGCCTTCGGCGCCATCGGCCGGCTCAGCCCGACATTCTGCACCCAGGACGGCGTCGTACCGCGGACGCTATTGCCGCACATCCTTCGTTTCATCCAGGATGTCTCCCAGCGCTACAACATTCGAATTGCGAACGTGTTTCATGCCGGCGACGGCAATATTCATCCCATCCTGCTCTTCGACGAGCGCGATGGCGACCAGGTCAAGAGAGTTCTTCATGCCAGCCATGAGATCCTCGAAGAATGCATCCGTGTCGGCGGCAGCGTGACCGGAGAGCACGGCATCGGCGTCGAGAAGATGGCCCTCATGCCCAAGCTGTTCGCGCCCGAGGATCTGGCCGCCATGGTCGCCATTCGCAACGCCCTCAACCCCGACGGCCGATGCAGCCCGTCCAAACTGCTGCCCAGCGGCGGCCACTGCATCGAACGCAGCAGCCCCGGGCATCGGGCCTCCGCATGATCCAGATCCGCCCCCGCCCAACGTGTCGGGCGACTCTGATGCAGGTTCCTCATTCACCGTCCTTTGCCGCTCCGGTATCATGAGATGGGCCAAGACGTACAGTTGGCCGGGCCATGGCTCGTTTCTGGCTTTGGTAAGGGTCGGCTCGTTTCCAAGGGGAGTGACCGGAGGGTGGCCAAGCGTAATCCGTATTCGCGATGGCGCAGGCTTCCCCCGGTCTTCCGGTCCGGCCAGCACAAACTTCCGGATCCCGGCGAAGATCCGCAGCGGATCATCATTTACCTGCCCTCGGCCGTCCTGGACCAGGCCGAGACGCTGGCGGTCAAGGCCGGCGTTCCCACGATCCAGGAGTATTGCTCCAAGCTTCTGGGAGCGGCCATCGAGGTCGAACGGGTCAAGGCCCACCTGGTCGAAGTCGAGGAGAAGCGCGGGCCAATGGAGGGATTCAAGGAGGTTACCGACGATCCCAGCTACCTGACCGAATGGCACGAGCGGTCCGGATCACGCGAGATCGAGCCCGCGCAGCCACCAGCGGTCGACCCGCCGGCAAGCGAGGCTGTCTCCGCGGTGAGGTTCCTGGAAGACGAGACGACAAAACCAACCGACCACCCTGCGCCTGGTCCCGAACCCGGAGATATGACCGGTCGGGTCGTCGTCCGCATCGAGCCGGCGAGGTGGACGGTCGAACCAGTCATCACGGAAAGGATCGTACCGGAAGTGTTGGATGGAGCAGCCACCGAGGCCGTCCTGTTCCACGTAGGGACGGACGCACAACAGCCCGGCGCGTTTCTGCCGAGCCTCCGCAGAGGACAGCCACCAAGCCCCGCGGGGATCTCGGAATTGATGGCCGCGCTACAGCAGGTCGAGGCCGACCAGCGCGGGGTGAGCATGCTCGAACGCAAGCTTGCCTACGCCCTCTATCGGTTGGCCCTGGAATCTCAGGTTCTGATCACGGAAGTCTGGCCGCGTGCGTTTGATGATCGCACCTTGAGTGCCATCCGGGCCGTGCAGGAAATGGTCGAGCGGATTCTCTCGGGCCAGGAGATCCGTTACTACGAGAACCCGGGTAATCGGGCCGCGGAGAATTCCTCGTGAACCAGATTGCACAACCTTCATGGCCCGATCCGCCCGGCGCGGGACCGCTGGGCGATGGACGGACCGCGACCACACGGCTCCGGCCCGAATCGGTCGCCGAGCTCTGCCGGGCGGTGGGCGAGTCGGTGCGCGAAGGCCTTGCCATCTATCCGCAGGGAGGCGGCACGGCGCTCGACTACGGCGGGATGCCCGGCCGTCCTGGAGTTGCGATCGATACGCGGTCGCTCGGCCAGGTCATCGATTATCCGCACGCCGACATGACGGTCACCGTGCAGGCCGGAATCACGGCGGTCGCGCTCAACGCGGTACTGGCCGAGCACAATCAGCGGCTGCTGATCGAGATTCCGCAAGCCGACCGGGCCACGCTGGGAGGCGTGTACGCCACCAATACGTACGGTCCGCGCAGGTTCGGCCTGGGCCGGCCGCGCGATCAGATCATCGGCGTCAGCTTCGTGACCTCGGAAGGCATCGAGGTCAAGGGCGGCGGACGGGTCGTCAAGAACGTGGCCGGCTACGACTTGCCCAAGCTGCTGACGGGGTCGATGGGAACCCTGGGCATCCTCACCCAGATGACCCTCAAGGTACGGCCCCGGCCCGAAGCCTCGGCCTTCGTCTGGGTGCCATTCGCCAACCTTTCCGCACTTGGCGGTACGCTCGACGCCCTGAATACCTCCGGGCGCGGCCGGTGGCTCTTGATCTCCTCGGTGGCGCGGCGGCCAGGACCATCGGCAAGCCGATGAACGTGTCGGCGGATGACTGGGTTCTGATCATCGGCCTGGAAGACAACGCCACCTCCGTGAGCTGGCAGCTCAACCGCTTGATGATCGAGCTGGGAATCTCGAATCTGACGGTTTTCCACAATCAAGAAGCCGATGCCGGTTGGGCGGCCTTGACCGAGTTCTCGGTGGCCGAGCCAGGACCGGTCTCTTGCGTCGTGAGCATCCGGCCGTCGCAGGTTGTCCCGTTTGTCGAGGCAACTGATCCGGGACGCTGGGCCGTACAGGCGCATGCGGGCAATGGGATCGTCCGCTTGCACGCCCTGGGCGAATGGACTCTCGACCAGGCGGCAGCCGAGGTCGAGCGGTTTCGTGCGCTGGCCGCGCCCGATAACGGCAGCGTGATCGTGGCTCGCTGTCCCACCGACTGGAAACTCAGGCTCGCCGTCTGGGGGCCGCCGAGGGCCGACTGGAGGCTGGCCAGACAGGTGAAACAGGCACTCGACCCGAACGGCGTGCTCAATCCAGGCCGATTCATTGACGGTATTTGAGTCCTTGATCTCTTGATCACTTGAGACAGGCAAGACAATGACCGCGACGACGAACGGACGACTGGCGCAAGACGCGGGGATCGACCTCGAATGGTTGACCCGGAGGATCGAGTACCGCAACTTCCAGGAATGCGTCCACTGCGGACTCTGCACGGCGAGCTGCCCGACTTATGTCGAGACCGGCAACGAGAACGACAGCCCGCGCGGACGAATCTACCTGATGCGGGCGGTGACCGACGGCAGACTCGCCATGGGTGCCCACGTCCGCCACCACCTGGAACTTTGCCTCGATTGTCGGGCCTGCGAGTCGGCCTGTCCTTCCGGAGTCCGTTACGGCACGCTGATCGAGCCGTTCAAGATCGCCTTGCAAAATGCCGCGACGCCCGGAGAAAAGGCGAGCCTGCTCCAGCGCGTCATCCTGCACCATCTTTTCCCTTACGCGGGCCGGGTCAAGACGGCCCTGGCGCCGGCGCGGCTGTTTCAGAAGCTGGGTTTGCTGGATCTCGCCGAGCGTTCCGGAATCACCCGGCTGCTGCCTCCCACGCTGCGCCGGATGATGGCCATGCTGCCCCGGCTTTCCGGCTCCCACATCAGGCTGCCCGAAGTCTTGCCCCCGACCGGTCCCAGGCGGGCCCGCGTCGCGCTCTTCCTTGGCTGCGTGGCCGACGCGATGTACCCCGAGACCAACGCCGCGACGGCCAGGGTCCTGCAACAGAACGGCTGCGAGGTGGTCATTCCGCGCAACCAGGTCTGCTGCGGTGCCATCCATTATCACTCCGGCGCCGAGACTCAGGCACTCGACTTCGCGCGACAGAACTTGACGTCCTTCGACCCCGATCGGTTTGACGCCATTGTCGTCAATGCCGCCGGCTGCGGCGCCATGCTCAAGGAGTATCCCCACCTGCTTTCCGCCTCGGAACACGAGCAGGCGGAACGGTTCGCCGCCAAGGTCAAGGACATCTCCGAGTTCCTGGTCCCGCTCGGACCCGTCGCGCCCCAGCACGCGGTGCCGCGAACTGTGACTTATCACGACGCCTGCCACCTCTGCCACGCCCAGCAAATTCGCAGCCAACCCCGGCAGCTCCTGTCCATGATCCCTGGCCTCGAGCTTGTGCCCCTCGAGGAGAGCGAGCTCTGCTGCGGCGCAGCGGGCACCTACAACCTGACCCAGCCCGAGATGTCCGAGCGGCTGGGCCGGCGGAAGATGGACCAGATTGAAGCCACGGGCGCATTGATCGTCGCCGCGGGCAATGTCGGCTGCATACTTCAGATTGCCCGCAAGATCAAGGAACGCGGCAGCTCCATCGAGGTGGTTCATCCGGTCGATTTACTGGATCGGGCGTATCGAGGAAATGGCGAGGCGAAACTGAAAGGCTGACGCAGCTTGCGCCCTGTCCGTCTCCCCACACACCTGCCGAGCCAGCCCGTCAGAGTTTGGATAGACTTATCAGCCACTGATCGCGTTTCTCGTCGTCCGAGTTCGGCCGTTCGCCGTCGGCGGCGCGGCCTCACCGAACGTATTCCTCGAAACCCTGTAAGTGATCGTCATCCTCGGACAGGATGAAGAATTTCCCTCGCCCCCGGCCTGGGACGGGATGAGGCTTCTCGATGGGCAGCCCGACCAGTTGTGCGACTGCCCGTGCATTCCGCGTGATGAAAAGTTCCTCGCCAGGGGCGAGTTGATCAATGAGTTGTGGAAGCATGGCTTGTGCCTCTTCGATCGAGACGGTCGTCATGGTTTCACCTTGCCTCGTTCAACTCCAGGGAGCTATCGTAGTAGTTTGGGGTTAACCTCTCGGTCCTGTCATAGCGCCTGCCACCTGGCAGGGCGATACCTTCGGGTTGCTCGTGACAAGCGAGGAAAGTTCCTCATCATCCCTGATGAAGACCACCGGGTTGCCCGGCTTGAGCCCGGCGAGGACATGTCCCGGCATCGACGCACTCCCAATCTTCGTGCGAGCCAGTAAGCCTGGAGTCCTCGTACCAAGAATCAGGCGACATTGGGATGAGGCCCAAGAGTGCTCAGAGTTCCTGTCACTGCTCCATCAGAAGCACATTGGTTGGAAATCCATGTTGTTGCTCGTCGATCACCCGGGCGAGGTTCTGTTCGTCGAGCGATCCGTGATCGTTGATTGTCGCGGAAAGTCGGGCGTGGGACGATGAGCGAACGCGGAATAGGCGGCCCCGAAGCGAACACCGACGGTTTACCGGTCGAGGGAGGTTTCCTATGGACGGAGGCACGGTTGGCCTGATCGGCGGAATCGCCGGGGGAGTGGTCGGCGTCATGGGAGGTATAGTCGGCACGTACTTCAGCATCAGGAACACGAACGGCCCCAGGGAGCGGGCCTTCGCGATCCGGGCAGCAGCCCTCTGTTGGCTTGGGGTCTCGGCCTTCCTCGCTTGCCTCTTCGTACTGCCCCTGTACTGGCGTTTGCTGCTCTGGGTCGTCTATCCGCCGTTGCTGTTCTGGTTCATCCGATGGGCAAATGAGGCACAGGCCGGTGCCAGGGCCGAGGACATGACCCAGACAGATCCGGCATCGTCCCAAGGTGGGTCAGCGTGAACTTGTCTCGCTTGACACCTGGCGGGCTATTTATATTAGCCCGAAGCGTCAGCGAGGGTCGACACAAATCCATGCGGCGAAAGGGGAAACGCCTCGCTCACGCTTCGGGTTAATATGTCGCGCCTACCTGTCACTTCGTCAGCCTAAAACACGTGGCTTTGGGACGGTCCCCCGATCTGCCAGGCCATCAAGCAGGTAGTCTGTAAACCTCCAAGTAGATGCGACGGTGATCTGCCGGTAACCCGGAGAA
This sequence comes from uncultured Planctomycetaceae bacterium, assembly GCA_963797295.1. Lineage (GTDB taxonomy): Bacteria > Planctomycetota > Planctomycetia > Isosphaerales > Isosphaeraceae > Aquisphaera. The sequence goes on along the minus strand of CAWCPP010000035.1, from coordinate 262,210 downwards.
ATTGCCAACCAGACTTGCGGAGAGTCGGTAGGTACGACTCGCTGGAGGACAAGGATCAATGCGGACCAAGAACGATAGAAGAGATCAACTTTGGCCCTCACGACAGCTCGCTATAGGGGCCGCTGGCGGTCTGGCAGCAGGCGCGGCATCCACGCTCATCATGGTTCACAGGGGCACGATCAGGACCGCGGATTTCACCCCGCTTGCCGGGATCGATTCTTGATCGCGTGCGTCGCTTTCGGCGTCGGTCAGTGGGACCAGATTCGCTCTACTGCGTAATTCCCCATCAATAGCAGAAACAAACAGGTGCGGGGAGAAAGGCAAAGCCGATGGACCCGGTCGACAGCTTCAACATCTTCGAGGCGGGACTCTGGGCGACTTTCGCCCTGCTCACGGCGGCCTTTGGAGGGCGGGTACGCGGAGTGACACCAGGACTGCGAGCCTTACTCTCGGCATCCTTTCTTGCATTCGGAACGTCCGACCTGGTTGAGTTGTCAACGGGTGCCTGGTGGCGACCTCCCGGATTGCTGGTCTACAAGGGAGTATGCCTTCTTGGAATCATCGGTAGCTGCCTCTCTTTGCGGAGAAATCAGCGACCGGCTCGGCAGTCGTAGACTGGAAAGCCGACGCCGCGGTTGGATGTGGGTCGCCAGCCTGGGCTGACGATACCAGGCTAGCGGGGGCCGGCGGGCTCGCGGAGGATGGGCTCGAGGACCGTTCCGAACGCCTCGGCCATCCGAAAGAAGCCGAGGTCGGTGGGGTGCGAGCCGTCGACGGTGCCTTCGCCGTCCTCGCCAAGCTGGGCCTCTCCCGGCAGGTAATGCAGATTCTTGACACCCGACGCGATCAGGCGATCGTAGGCCGACTTCAGTGCGGCACGGTTGCCCCGATTGTGCTCGAGTGACCCGGGAACCAGAAAGGCGTTGCTGTAGGTGCGGTCTTCGGCCAGGACGATCGGGGTCGACGGATGAGCTTTGCGGAGGGTACGGACGAACGGCTCCACGCGTTCCGTGACCAGCTTCGCAGTCATGTTCGGCAGACAATCGAGAACGTAAACGGCGGGGTCGAGCTCGGACAGCAAGGCCGCCATCTCCGGCTCCATCAGACCATTGCCCGAGAAGCCCAGGTTGATCACGGAACGATCGAGCCGCCGGCCCAGAATCGCGGTGTGGACCATCCCCGGACGCGAGGCACAACCGCCCTGCGTGATCGAGGTCCCGTAGAACACGATCGGCAGGTGCTGGCTCGCGGGACGAGGCGCCCCGTTCTCGAGCTTGCGGTTGCCAGGGATGCCGATCTCGACCGACGTGACTCCGTTGTAGAGAGGTAGGTAAAGCAGGAACTCCCGTTTCCCTTCAGGGAGTCCGCCCACCAGGGTCACGGTGCTGGTCAAACCATCCTGGGGCTGGCCGACGGCGAGCCACCGCCACGCCCCGCGCTCCGTCTTGACATAAAGATCAATCCCGCTCACGCCTGTGGCGGGCATGTGCGGCATGGCGAGCTGTCTGGAAGTCACCGTCCATCGGGCCTGGAGGCTGGTGGCATCGGTCGCGAACCGAACGCAGAGGCCCGCCGAATCGTGGCTCAGGTCCCAGACGGGCGGGCGGACGACCCCCTCGGCCCTCGCCGGTAAGCGATCGAAGAATGCCTTCGTGTCCGACCACCCCTTCCCCTCGACGGTCAGCGACCGGACATCGCACCATCGCGTCGTGGCCTCGTACCTGGTCCCGCCGTTTCCCACTCGGGCGACCAGTGTGCCACGAGATGCTGTCTCCAGGCCAGCGACATCGTGCCGATCGACGAGCCCGTGGCCCGGGTTCCCATCGGGCCTGCCGATGACAATGCGAGGATGCTTCGGTTCCGCTTCGACCAGACCCATGCTAGCGACGACCGACCCCAGCACCAGCGATGGAACAATCAAATTGAGCATGCAAGGTTCTCCTGCAAACTTGAGCACGGTCGAGGGATCAGGGAAGGTACTGGTCGATAGCCCGCAAGACATCGTCTGGTGAAAGCCGCGCTACCACCTCGGGCGAGCGATACAACCAGCGGACGATGCCTTGCCGATCCACAAGGACCGTCGTCGGCACGTCGGCGTCCCGGCCATCCGGCGCAGCCTGATGATGAATGAGACCGGCGGCTTCGGATAGTCCACGCCCTTCGTCCGCCAGCGTGACCAGGTGCGGAAACTGCGCCTGCGTCTTCCGGGCATCTTCGAATCCTTCCATCGAGACGACGAGCACGCGCGTGTTCCGTTTCGAGAAATCGTCGTGCCGCCGGTCGAGCTGAACCAGCTCGATCATGCAGATCGGTCACCATCGGCCGCGAAAGAAGACCAGCACGCTGCTCCGTTCGCCTATCAAGTCACGCTGCGAGAAAGGCGTGCCGTCAGAAAGCTTCGTTTCGAACGCGGGGAAAGGCCGTTCCTGTGCGATTGGCCCTGTGTACGGCGGCAGTCGCAAGGCGTACAGGAGTGCGATTTCCGCACCTGTGAGGAACACTATCGCCACGAGCGCAACGATGCGCCACAGGGTCCGCTTTTCCGCCAGGGACCACGCAACGAGAACGACGCCGAGCAACCCCAGAGTGGGCATGTACCAGGGTGCCGTCAATCGCTGGAGGGAGATCTGCGCAACGTACGCAAGAACTCCCGAAACCGCGAGACCGACGCCCAGCAGGAAGAGACGACCGCGAGAGCCGGGCTGAGCAGGTGTGGCACCAGGGAAATCGGCCATCTCTCCGTAAGCTCCACTTGAGGCCTTCGGGGGTCTTCGCGAGTTCCTGATCGTACGTGATCCGCGCGCCTTCTGGAAACACTGGTGAAATAAGGTACACGCGGAAACCCCTACACGGCAACTGGCCACTTCGCAGCGCCGTGACGGCGTATCGCCCGGCCACCACATTCGTCGAACCGAAAAGATTCCTGCAACTCGCGCCAGCGTCGACGGGATTATATGGAGAGACGAGAACTGCGAATCTTCACCCCCGAAAAGCGAGCTCGCTAGGTCAGGCTTTCCAGCCTGAGCCGAGCTGATCCCATTCGATTATCCAGTTATTTAATCTGATACTTTTGTTCAGATCAGGCCGGAAAGCCTGATCTACGAGAACCCACACCATGGCCACCGCCGCACAGATCCAAGCCAACAGACAAAACGCGGAACGCTCCACCGGCCCGAAAACCATGAAGGGCAAGATGCGGGTGCGCGAAAATGCCCTCAAACACGGCAACTACGCCGCGAAGATCGTGCCCGGATTGACCCACGAAGATCCCAACGAGATCCGCGACCGGATCGATCGCTACATCGACGACTGGCAGCCAACCACCGACGCCGAGCTCGACCTGGTCTGCCAGGCCGCCCGGCTCTCGCTGACGATCGAACGCGCCGAGCGAATGGAGGTCGCCCACATGGCCGGCCGGATCCAGACCGCGGCCTGCGAGCGGCTCCAGGAAGTCCACCCGCGGCGGCTCGAGGAGGTCCAGGAGCTGGGCCGCAGACTGCTCTACATCGCAGCGCCTGATGAGATCAAGGTTCTCAACCAGCCGCTCTGGAGCGATGATCCCAGATTGCTCGTCGCCAAACTCGAGGCCACCGCCGAGGGCTGCCGCTGGCTGCGGACGCGGTGGGCCGAGTTCCGCCATCTGCTCGACACCAAGTCTCACTGGGAAGTACCGCTCCTGATCCGGTTCATCCGCCTCCAGGGCAAGCTCGTCGACGAATCGGTCTTCGACCCGGCGCTCAATTCCATCTTGCTCGCCTGGGACGTGATCGTTCCCAAATTCGCCCGGGCCTACTGGGAGACGTTCCAGCGGCAGCCATCGCAGGCGGCGACCGCGTGCCTCAACTCACTGCGGTGGCGTGAGATCGCGCCCCGCCCCGCCAGCAAGGACGAGGCGTGGAAGGTCCTCCACACGATCGTCGATCACCACAGCCAGCGGCTTGAGGTCTTGCTACAGCGAAACCAGGAGATGGAAGCGGAAGAGGTGGACGACTGGATGGATCGCGCGGCTCTCGACCTGAGCCCGGAGTTCGAGCGTCACCGGCGCTACCTTTCGGCCAAGACGCGGGAGTTCCATCGGGCACTTGAAGTGCTGCGGAAGATGGAAGAGGGAAGGGAAGGCAAAAGGCAAAAGGAAAAAGGCAAAAGGGAAATGGCAGATGGCGAAGGGGAGATGGCGGATGGCAGAGGCGAGGGAGCGGGTGAGGAATGCCAGGCGGCCGATGAGACAGAACAGGGATCCGTTGAGTGTTCCATTGCCGGAGTGAAGGTCGACGAGGCTTCCGCTTCAACCCAGGAAGCCTTGCCCGAGCCAGCTCTGGTGGAACAGCAGGACGGCGACGCAGAGGTGTTCGAGGAGGTCGTGGCCGAGCCCGAAAGTGGCGGGAACAAAGCCAATGCAAATTTTATGCAAGATATATCTGATCAAGAAGTTATAGCAATAAATCAGAGATACGCTCCGAGGGAACAAACCCAATCCGTGGCGAGTTCGGCCGGCTCGCGGCCGCGGCGGCAAAGGGATCGGGGGAATGCGCCGGACCCAGAAACGGTAAGGCCCGGCATGTCTCCTCCCGAGCTTCCCCAGGATCTTGAGCCGCAACGAGGTCGGGACCCGGATCTTGATTGTCCTGGTGAGCTTCAGGACGGGGGCTAGTGGTCATCGAGTCTGAAGAGCGCGCTCAAGCAAAAGGCGTCTGGGAAGCCAGATGGGGGCCCGATGTGTTCAAGACGAGTGCTCTTATGCTCAATTTTTTTTCTCTGCTGGGGTTTTATCGGCTTTCTTCTTCAAAGGCGGGTCGGGGCTTGCTCCCGGATGCGGGCGCTTTTCTAATTGGTGAGGCTCGGGCGTATTCCTGATGATCTTGCTCACCGAGTGTTGGGGTGCCCATCTCACGGCGCCCATGATCCGCTCCTGAATCCAGCCGAAAAGGACAGAGAAATGACGGCAGCACGCGACTGCACGCGCCGGGGTTTTCTGGGAGGAGTCGTTGCCGGCTCGATGGCCATGCCGACGATTGTGCCCGCAAGCGTGTTCGGCAAGGGCGGCAGATCCGCGCCCAGCGAGCGGATCACGGTCGGGTTCATTGGTTGTGGCAAGATGGCCAACGATTACCACCTCACCGAGCTCTTGAAATTCGGCGACGTCCAGGCGTTGGCGGTCTGCGAGGTGGATAAGAAGCGGCGAGAGCACGCCAAGAAGCGCGTTGATAAGGCTTATGAGGGAAAGACACCGGGCCATGTCTGCGACGCTTATACCGATTTCCGCGAGCTGGTGGGACGGAAGGATATCGACGCCGTCTGCATCGCCACGCCGGAGCACTGGCACGTGATCCCGGCGATCGAAGCGATGAAGGCCGGAAAGGACGTGTACTGCGAAAAGCCGCTGACCCTGACGCTCGCCGAGGGAAAGCGGATCATCGAGGTCGCGCGGAAGTACCAGCGGGTGTTCCAGACCGGCAGCCAGCAGCGCTCCGATGTGTTCGGCAAGTTCCGCGAGGCGGCCGAGATCATTCGCAGTGGCCGCCTGGGGAAAATCCAGACCGTGACTGTGGGCGTGGGCGGCCCGAGCAAGTGGTGCGACCTGCCCGGTGAGCCGATGGAGCCCGGCCTGGACTGGGACCTCTGGCTTGGCCCTGCGCCGATGCGCCCGTATAACTCGATCCTCAGCCCGCGCGGGGTCCACGATCACTTTCCGCAATGGCGCGAGTATCGCGAATATGCCGGCGGCGGACATGCCGATATGGGAGCGCACCATTACGACATCGCCCAGTGGTGTCTGGGCATGGATGAATCGGGCCCGGTCGAAATCTTGCCGCCGCTCGTCCCACATGCGCACCACGGCGTGACTTATCGCTATGCCAATGGCGTCGTGATGGTTCACGGCGGACCCAGCGGCTGTACCTTCACCGGGACCGACGGCACCCTGCGCATCGACCGCGAACACCTCAGCAGCGACCCGGTCGCCATCGTCAAGGAGCCCCTGGGCGCGAAGGAGGTCCACCTCGAAAAATCGCCCGGGCACCATCGCAACTGGCTCGACTGCATTCGCTCGCGTAAACGTCCCCTGGCCGACGTGGAAATCGGCGCCCGCTCGGTGGCGATCACCATCCTGGGCAACCTCGCCTACTGGAACGGCCGACGCCTTCACTGGGATCCCAGCAAGTGGGAGTTCGTCGGCGATGACGAAGCCAACAAGTGGCTCGATCGCGAACGGCGAGGCCCCTGGCAACTTCCCGCCGTCTAGCCGACCAGCCATAACCACTTGATGGATCTAAGGTTCAATCTAATATCTATCCGGATCATATTGCACAATCAAACATCTTTGGTCGCAAGAGAACACGGGTGCACGAGTGCCGGATTGGTCCCCTGGCAATCACTTGCGAAAGTTGGAAATTCTTAAGTATTTCGGGTATTCTGGTGTCGCAAGTATGCCACTACGCTCGTATGAGAATGCGGATCACCATTTTTTTCTCGAGGAGGCTACCGATGCCGGAAACAGTGGTTCACTTTCAAGTCCGCATGCCACCGGACATCCATGAGCGATTGGCGAGTTGGGCGAAGTCTGACAAAGCTTCACTCAATCAACTGGTCGTTGATATTTTAGAAAAGGCCATTGATCAGAGAGATGGACAGGCCGTGGGCGCCGGGAATGGTCCTGCTCACCAGCGTCACTGAGATCGATCGGCTTTTGGGTTTTTTGATGCTCCGTCCTGGCGGCCGTCGCGGTCGCCTTGAAACACCCGGCGTCGGCCTCCCCTGGTTTTCCGGGGGAGCGACCGACGCCGGCCTCACGCTCCAGTTCCAACGCGGGAATTCTGAAGCCTTGAGGGGTGACAGTTCTTAAGAACCGAGGAATCTAGCGCGTGACGAGTGGGCCCATCGCGACCACCTCGAAATCGCGGACTTTCACTCGCTTGAGTGTTCCCAGATCTTCATCATCCCAGTGCGGGTCCGGAGCGCCGCTGACATACCAGTCGCTGCCGTTGTCGGCCAGGATCATGCCGTAAGACTTCAAGGCTTCAAGGATCACGCGTGCCTGCGGGGGGAACCTGCGGTCGTCGTAAGACCGCTTGAGCCGGACGCGCATGCCCATGGGGGGTAGGTCGGTGTCGGTCAGTCGGCTGGCGAAATGACGAGCCGGGTGGACGTAGGCCCGCCGCGTCCTGGCCACGGTGAACCGGAAGGCGTGGCGGACGGCCCCCAGACCAACAACCTCGTCGTGACGGACCAGACCCGGAAAGACTGGCAGCCCGGCCGCATCGGCCGAGGTCCAGCCGGCGGGCCGCATGTGGTTCGAGTTCAGGTCGAAGACGGCCCCGGATCCCGCCTCCCAGCTCTTGCCGGCCGCGGGACGCCGTGAGGCGAACAGCTCGTAGAGCTTGCCATGGTCGCGATCGATCACCAGGACGTGGCGATCGCCCCGCGACTTCTCCCCTCCCTCGATGGGCGCATCAGGCGGGATCGGGTAGGGCCCCGGATCGCTCTCGTCGGCGTACTCGAACTTCACCGGGACCTTGGGCTGGGTTCCTGGAACGACCACATACGGAATTCCACTGGGGTTGCCCTGGTACACCGTTCCAAAGTCCGGATGCAACGGCTTGTCGAGCCCGATCCGCCGGAGAATCCGCTGGGACAGCGGGTCGACTGGACGGTCGGCGATCAGTTCGTTCCATGGACTGTCCGCCGGAAAGACCTGGAACCCGCGCAGGCTGGCGCCTGCTCCGAACACTTGCTCCTCTTTTGCTTGGTCGCCGCGGTCCGAGGCCAGTCCCGGAACAAATAAACTAGCACCACCGCTCGAGAGTACCATCGCGTGAAAACGTCTACGTGAGACCGAAAGTTGTTCCATGGCGCTCACCCGCTTTCGTCATCAAGGCACCGCATCAACGGCTCACACGGTTCACCCTCATTCTGCAACGATGACGGCCGGTGCTCCACCACCCACTCGTCCTGGAATGCGATTTTTACCAGCAGGGCGTTCAGGGGCGAGCCTGCGCTTTCGCGTCCGCGGAACATTTGTTGCTCGTATGGCTTGTATCGATTCTTCTCCAAAGGCTGTCGCGCTTCGCGAGGTCACCGCCAAAAGAGACTGGTGGCGATCTGGTAAATCGGGTAAAAGAGAGTCTCTGAACAAGCGGCCTTGGCTTGATGCTGCAAGCCGATGCTGAACCCTATGAGGTTCTTGCACTTGAAGATTCATGCACCCGGTCGCGCGTTCCGGCTTCTCAGAACCCGGCAAGGTCTTGTGCTCGTCGTCGCGCTACTGACCTTGATGCTCGCGCCCGGCATGCGGGGGCGGATGTTCCGCGCGCGGGAACTGTCCGACGGACAGCCAATTGGGGGCCCATCGCCGGTCCAGGACCGGTTGCCGGTACCTCGGTTGGTCCATCTCGAGGCCGGCAGCCAGCTTGTGGGCCAGTCAGCTCCGAAGGGCTGGACGCATGTGGCATTGAAATCGATCCCGGTGCTGACCTCGGGTGATCTCGATACGGTGTCGACCCAGGCGTTCGAGACGGCCCGACGAATTCGCCCGCTGATTGTGGCCGATATCCAGCCCGTGGAGACGGAGCGTGGATCGGTCTTTTCGCTGCACCGAGTGGGTGTGGGCCTTTGCTCGCCGGGCAAGGCAACGGACAGCGACTGTGTGATCTCGGCGACCTCGGTCGAAGGTACCGCCAGTTCCTGGTCGGCCAAGCAGCGTCTGATCCTGACGGCGATGGCAATCGAGGTGTCGCGCACTCGGCTGGCTGCCGCGACCTCGACCTTCGCCTTGCTGCGGTCGCCCAGCATGTTCGTCGTCGAGGGATCCCATCGCAAGGCCGAATCGTGTTATGCGCTGCTTGTGGATCCGTCGAGCGGCGAGCTCCGCGTCATCGTCTGGCGGGATGACCTCCGATCCAGCACAGGCATGCCTGCTGAACTTCCTGCGCATCTGCTGTCATCACATGTTTTCGACTGCCCCCAGGACGTCCACGCTACGAAGGTGCTGGGTACTCCCGTCGCCTGGTCGTTCGCCATCCGCGAATTGCCGCCCGGAATCGACGTGACGCTCCCGTCCCATCTCGTCTCCTCATTGCAGACCGAAGTTGAAGGGTCGGCCGATTCCGCCGCGCTCGAGCAGGCGTTCCTCGAGCTCATCGAAGTCGAGAAGTAGCCGACGCGCCGGCCGGCTCAGCGGTCCGGCATCCACGTGCAGATTCTCAAGAGGAGCAGCCAATGTTCCGTCAGGAGCCGTGGCTCGCCGACGGACAGCTTACTTTGCAGCCGGGCGATTCGGTAGGATAGTTTCAGGAAGCAGACCTGGTTCTGGGGTGATGGCCAGTTGGCGTTTTCTTACGCGCACCACCCGCGACAGCCACCGGTTCACTCGGTGTCCCACCTCTGGCACGAACGACCATGGAACCCACTCGCCGAGAATTTGTCCGCCTGTCGGGCGGGATGATGCTTGCGGAATTGCTGCCGTCGCAACCGGCCGCTCGACCCGATGATCCGCTGCCGGCGAAGAACTCGAGCGGCATCTTTCTCGAGGCCGAGCAGTTTGCCGACACCGGTGGTTGGGAGACCGATCAGCAATCGATGGACCAGATGGGCTCCCCCTACTTGCTGGCACACGGTCTGGGCGTGCCGGTGAAGGATGCGGTCACGACGGTCAAGACGGACTCGCCAGGAAACTATCGCGTCTGGGTCCGCACGCGGGATTGGGTTGCGCCCTGGAACGCGCCCGGTGCTCCGGGACGGTTCCAGGTTCTCATCAATGCTCAACCTCTGGCCGTGACTTTTGGAACTGAAGGGGCTGCGTGGCACTGGCAAGACGGGGGAATCGTTGAACTCGGCCCGGAGACACAGAGTCGCGCTGCACGATCTCACCGGCTTTGAGGGCCGCTGCGATGCGGTCTTCTTTTCGGCGGATCTCCGGTTCCGGCCGCCCGAGGAACTTGCCGCGCTCACGAGGTTCCGGCGCGCGGCGCTGGGGTTGCCGGATGCGCCTGAGAATGGCGGGGAGTTTGATCTTGTCGTGGTCGGCGGCGGGATTGCGGGGTCGAGCGCAGCGCTCTCGGCGGCACGCAACGGGCTCAAGGTCGCGCTCGTGCAAGATCGTCCGGTTCTGGGCGGTAACGGAAGCTCCGAGGTTCGCGTCTGGCCCGAGGGGCATACCAATCAAGAGCCATATCCTCATGTCGGCGACATCGTGGAAGAACTGGTTCCGGACAAATGCCCCGGCGACGGTAACGCCAAGGCCGGCGCCATCTATGCGGACGCGCGGAAGCGGAACCTGGTCTTGGCCGAGCCGCGGATTCGTTTATTCACCGACCATCGCGTGTTTGCCGTCGAGGCGCGCGCCGGGCATCTCGACGCCGTGGTGGCCCAGCATACGCACACGGGCCGGCGGATTCGGCTGGCGGCAAGATTCTTCGCTGACTGCACCGGCGACGCGACCGTCGGTTTCCTTGCCGGTGCGGATTACCAGATCACCCGCGAGCAACATCAGGGACTCAGCAACCTCTGGAATGTTCTGGACGTGGCCGACCCGAATCAGGTATTGAAATGCGAATGCAAGGACAAGACGGCCCTGGCCATGGCGGCGGAGTGCGGCAAGGTCGCGGTTCCGTTCCCGCGCTGCCCCTGGGCGCTTGACCTGAGCGACAAACCTTTCCCGGGTCGAACAAAATTTAAAGGCCAGTGGGGTGCGCAAAATCCGCTGGATAACCTGGGCGGCTGGTTCTGGGAAAGCGGTTTTGATCGGGATCCGATCAACGAGGTCGAACGGATTCGCGATCTGAATCTGCGTGCCATGTTCGGCGCATGGGATACGCTCAAGAACGTTGACAAGCTGTATCCCAATCATCGTATCGGCTGGGCCGCGTACATCGCCGGCAAGCGAGAGTCCCGCCGCCTGCTCGGTGATATCGTTCTCTGCGCCGAGGATTTCAAGTCCGGTCGCATCTTCCCGGACGGCGCCTTTCCCTGTTCCTGGCACATCGACCTGCATGCACCGGATGCTCAATTTCAAAAGGGATTGAAGGGCGAGGAGTTCATCTCGCGAGCCACGGAAGGCAAAGGCTACCAGTATCAGGGGCCTTACTGGGCCCCCTATCGGTGCCTGTACAGCCGGAACATCGACAACCTTTTCATGGCAGGTCGAGACATCAGCGTCACGCATGAAGCGCTCGGTCCGGTGCGGGTCATGCGAACCTGCGGCATGATGGGAGAAATCGTCGGTAAGGCTGCGTATCTCTGCGTCATCAGGAATACCACACCGCGCGGCGTCCATGCAAACCATCTGCCGCTCCTCAAGGAGCTGATGAATCAACCGGGCGCAATGCGCCGCAAGACGCTCGACGGGCCACTCGTCGGTCCAGCCGGGTCAATTGCAGGTTCCGCCACCTGATCCAACCGGCGAAAAAACGTTGGCCCCGCTCAAACGGCGTCACGGTGCCATGGAGGAGACTCGGAGCGTGGCCTTTCCTTATTTCGCGAAGCGTTTTAGGATGAGGAAAATCGCGCCCGATGGACTGACGGCTCGTGATCGTCCAGTCCCGGCGCCAGGAGCGATCATGGATTCCCCGAAGACACCGGCTGCACCCAAGCAAGACGATGCCCAGGGTTCCTGTCCTCCCGCTTGCCCTGTCTGCGGAGGCCGGCTGGTCGAGCGCCGAGGCAAGCTCATTTGCTCGCGGTGTCGCACGATCTGCGAGACTTGCTGCGAGGGCGGCCGGGGATGATCAGGTCGAAGACCAGGAGAGGATGATCCGATGCCTTTGACTTCGATGGCCGGCTACCTGCTCGTCGTCGGTCTGCTCGCTCAAGCTCCCGACCAGGTCGATCAGTGGTCGGCGGTCCGGTCGGCCGATGGAGATTTTGGTGCCCTGCTGCCGTCACGTCCGAACTCGAAAAAACAAGAGGTGCCGACACAGGCAGGCAAGGTTGAACAAGAAATTCATTACTGTCGCGTCAACGGATCGCTCTTCACGGTCCAGAGAATTCGGCTTGGCAGCATGATTCCCGGGCATCAGGCCGCCGAGTGGCTGGCGGCGCAGAAGCGGAGTTATTTCGTCAACGGCAACAAGCCGGCGGGCGAGCGCAAGATCCAGCGTGATGGCGTCTCCGGAGAAGACTTTGCTTACATTGGCCCGGCACCGGACGGCAAGGGAACGGTGACCTCGCGGACCCAACATTATCTTCGAGGTCGAGACTACTACTCCTTGACCGTGATGTCTGCCCGTGATGCTGCGCTGCCCGAGGAGGCGGGGCGGTTTTTTGACTCGTTCCACCTCGCCGGGTCAGCGTCACCGCCACCCTCCGGGTCATCTCTGTCACCTTCAGGCGTTGCAACCTCGCCGTCAGGTGCGCGGGTGAAGGTTCTCGATGGCACACCCGAAGAGGCCCTGCGGACGTTCGTGATCGCCATGGCCTTACGAGACGAGCCGGCACTCCGGGCGATCACCTTGCCTGTCAAGGGGTTTGAGTGGCTCATGAAGGGGCCGGCAACGCCCCCGAGCCTGTTCAAGGAGCTACAGGAGTCACTCGCCCGGCAACCCATTCGCAATCTCAAGGCAGGCGACACGTTCACCCTTCCCGGCGGCCAGGTGGCAGCGGTCAAGGCAGACGACATGGGGCCCGATGAAGCGTTCCTCTTGCCCGAGGGCGCCAATCGACCGACCCGATTGCAAAGAGTCAAGGGTCACTGGAAGGTTGACCCCAGCGGAATGATCGCCGCGCAGAAGAGCACTGGTCGATCGCGTTGATCTGCTCATCGATACGGGTCCGGAATACGACTGCGTGATCTCCGATAAGTGCGGCGTGGCCTCCCGGATCGAGTCGCGTGCTGTCTTGGGCTCCGGCCTATCGTGAGCGAGGAGTGTTGCATGCCCGGAGTGAAGCTGGCCGAGATTCTGGGACACCTCGACCCGGCCAATCCTCGTTACGCTACCGACGCCGTCGAGCAGATCCTGTCACAGGCGCGGGCGGCGGCAGTCAGCGACGTCCATCTCCATCCCGGTGCCGATGGACTGGAGATCCGCTGGAGGATCGACGGCGTACTCCAACCGGTCGCGGTGCTGCCGACGCGACTTGCGGCCAACGTGGTGGCCCGGCTCAAGGTGCTGGCGGAATTATTGACATATCGCACCGACGTGCCTCAGGAAGGACGGATCCGCGCGGCACCGGGTGAGGTAGAGATGCGGCTTTCGACCTTTCCCACGCTCCATGGCGAGAAGGCCGTGGTGCGTCTCTTTGCAAGCTCCGGCCGGTTTCTCCGCCTCGAAGATCTGGGACTGCCCGACACCGTGCATAGTGCGCTCTCGGAGGTTCTTGATGAAACCTCGGGAGCAGCCATACTCTCCGGCCCGGCCGGCAGCGGCAAGACAACGTCGCTCTATGCCTGCCTGCGCGAGCTGGCAGCACGGTCGCACGGCCAGCGCAGCCTGGCCTCGCTGGAAGACCCTATCGAGTCTGCCGTGGCGGGTGTGGCGCAGTCGCAAGTGAACCTGGCGGCGGGGCTGACCCTCGAGAGCGGCCTGCGCGCCATGCTACGGCAGGATCCCGAGGTCATCGCCATCGGCGAGATCCGCGACCGGAACACGGCCGAGATCGCACTTCAGGCCGCTTTGACGGGGCACCTGACGCTGACCACTTTTCACGCCGGTAGTGCGTGCGAGGTCATCGGCCGGCTGCTGGACATGGGCATCGAGCCCTATGCGGTCCGCAGCGGCCTCCGCGCGGTGGTGGCCCAGCGCCTGGTGCGCCGGCTTTGCCCCGCATGTGCGAGGGCCACCGACCGGCCCGAGGATCGCCTCGGTCTTCCCGTCGAGCTTGCCCGCGTGCCAGGTGGCTGTGATAACTGCGGCCAGACAGGCTACGCCGGCCGCCTTGTGCTGGCGGAACTCTTGCTGTTCGACCAGGAGCCGCTGGGCCAGGCCATACTTGCCCGCCGCGATGTCCACAATCTGGAAGAAACGGCCCTGGAGTGTGGGATGATCAGTCGCTGGGAGCGTGCCTGCCGCGCGGTCGAGCAGGGTCTGACCTCGCCCGGCGAGATCCGCCGCGTGCTGGGAGTGTCAACGCCCTCGAGCCGATGGGTCAGGCAATGAGGTAAACAAATGAGAATAAGAACCGGTGACGGATGATTTACCCAAGTGCCGAATCGTCTCGGACATTATTTTTGAACTCGGCTCTTGACCGCCTCCGACAAATGTGGTGAGATCAGACTGTCACAAATGTCGTAGGCAAGGCCGATGGATAGCGATCCGGGTGCCAGGCCGGGAGCGGGGACGATGGCAGAGGGTGAACTGGAAGTCAGCGGAGCAGGGCGGATCTCGATTGACGAGCTGGCCGCGCTGAATGATGAAATCGCCGCGCTGGTGCGTGCGGGAGTGCCCCTGGACCGGGGGCTTCTTGGAGCGGGCAGGGACCTGCGGGGTGGTCTGCGGAAGATCACCACGGCGCTGGGCCAGCGCCTGAGCCGCGGTGAAAGCTTGCCTGACGCTCTCGAAGCCGAAAAGCGTGCGATTCCGCCGCTCTACCGGGCCGTGGTCGAGGCAGGCGCCCGATCAGGCCGGCTACCCGCGGCCCTTGAGGGTCTTGCACGGTTCGTCCGGGGTTATTCGGAAGCTCGTGCGGCCATCGGGGTGGCGCTCTGGTACCCGATCCTGGTACTGACGCTGGCCTACTTCCTGTTTCTCGCCCTCCTCATTCTGATTATTCCCCGGTTTATCGGAGCCTACGAATCGCTGGGACTGGAAGTGATCTGGCCCTTGCGGTGGCTGGAGCGGCTGGGGGAGCTCGCGCCGTACTGGTGGCCGCTCTGGCCGGTCTTGCTATTGCTTTTGTTGGTCGCTTGGTGGCGGTCGGGAGTCGCGGCCACGTTCCAGACCTCATCCTGGTCGCTCTTGCGGATGTTTCCCTGGATGCGGTCGATGTTGTCTGACTATGAGGCCGCAGGTTACGCCGATTTGCTGTCACTGTTGCTCGATCACCAGGTCGCCTATCCCCGCGCGGTCGAACTGGCGGCCGAGGCGACTGGTAACCGGGCGATGATCGAGGGGGCGCACCAACTCGGAGCCGCGGTCGAGCGCGGTCAGCCGCCGGAGCAAGCCGTTCGGGAATTACCCGACGGTGCATTCCGACCGCTCTTGCGCTGGACCCTCGGGGCCACCAAGGAGCAGGGCTCGCTGGTCGAGTCGTTACGCAACCTGGGGCCGATGTATCGCAAACGGGGGACTTACCAGGCAGAGAAGTTGCAGCTTTTCTTGCCCACGATCCTCATGTTGGTGATCGGCGGGTCGGCCACTCTGGTTTACGCACTGACACTGTTCGTGCCTTTGTCTGGAATGCTCAGGGGGCTTTCCTTACCCTGAACCGGCTAGCGACGGGGGTGTCGTTCCAGCCTCGCCGGGCATCGGGTGCTGTCGAAAAGCTTCAAGATTCAGAAGGTCGAGTGATGACAGATTCTCGAGAACAGGTCGTAGCGTCAGGAATGCTCACGCCCGATGAGACTGTTCGATTGACCGATCAGATTGCCGGTCTGGCCAGATCGGGGCTTCCGCTGGGGCCAGGCCTGGGCGCGCTGGGCAACGAGCTTCCCCGCGGACGGCTGCGTGCCTCGCTTTTTGAGCTTTCCGACGCCTTGAGCCGGGGTAAGCCGCTCGATGCGGCCATCGAGGAGCAGAAGAATCGGATACCACCCCATCTCCGTGGTCTGGTGCTCGGGGGATTGCGGTCGGGCCGCCTGGGAGACATCCTGGGGCGGTTCTCGGGCTACATGGGCATCGGCACCGAGCTCAATCGAAAGCTCTGGCTGAGTCTTGCTTATCCGATTCTATCGATCGTCGCGGCCGTGACACTTTTCGTGTTCGTCAATGTGGCGCTGGTCGGCCAGTTCGAGAACATCTTCCGCGATTTTGGAATCCCTTTGCCCAGGCTGACCGTCAGCATGCTCATGGTGTCGCACATCTTCCGCGTGGGATGGCCAGCGCTGGTGATTGTCGCTGCCGGCCTGGTGGCTCTCTGGGTGGTCTTGCGGCTGATATTGAAACCGCCGGACCGACGCAGCCTGGCCACCAAGATCCCGGTCGTGGGAAACGTCTGGCGCTACACTTCCTGGGCCGAGTTCTGTCATCTGCTGGCGCTCTTGCTCGAAAGCGATCTCCCCTTGCCCGAGGCTCTGAGGCTGGCCGGAGTCGGAGTTCAGAACACGGAACTTGACCGGGCATGCTTGATCATGGCCGACGAGGTGGAGCAGGGGCAGTCTTTTGCCGAGGCCATGGCGAGCCGGCCAGAGCTTCCCTCGGGCCTGGCTCGCCTGCTGCGCTGGGCCACCAAGCAAAATGCCATTGCCGAGATCCTGCACATGGCCGGCGAAATGTTCGAGGCCCGAGCCAAGAGCCAGGCCACTTTTGCCGGGACCGTGATGGCCGTGCTCTCCGTGGTCATCGTCCTCTGGGGGGTCTTTTCGGTCATCGGCGGCCTGATGTTGCCCATGGTCACGCTGATCAGCAAGCTTTCAGGTTGAGTCGCCGGTTCCACCTGGCACTCGCAGCATGGCAAATGACAGATGGCAAATGATCTACTCATAACGGGTCCAGACCTTCGGAGCGTCGCGTGAGCACCGAACGACCAGAACCTGATTTCCAGGGCGAAACGCCCGGCAATGTCGCCAAGCAGCCGTCATCCCAGGAGTGGCTGGAGCGCTGGATGGCCGAGGAGCGCGTCACAAATCGAAACAGCGCGTGGCGCGTGTCGCACATGATGTGGGTGGTTGCTGCCTGTGCCGTGGTGTGCTGGCTGGTCGTGACCATGGGCGCGGTGGTCGTTCTGGGTGGTCTTGTGATGATCTTCGCGATGGCGATCGGCGCGGGGGTGATCCTCGCCCGGCGGCGGAGTTCGCAGCAAGATTCGTTGCTCTGGATCCTGGCCATCGCCGCCGAGGGAAAGATGCCCCTGGCGCCCACAGTCGCGGCTTTTGCCGATCAATACCGCGGTAACTACCGGCGCCGGATCATGAACCTGGCAGCCGAACTTGGCAGCGGCCGCTCGGTTGCCGAGGCTCTGCAAGGGGTAAGCCGGGTCGTGTCGCGCGACGCATTACTGATGGCCCGGGTGGGCGAACAGACCGGCCGGTTGCCCGAGGCTCTGCGTCTGTCGGCATCGTCGCGGTCATCGCAATTGCCCATCTGGACGGCCATCTCCACCCGGATCGCATACATACTTGCCTTGCTCATTGTCATGCAGTCCGTATGCGGCTTCATGCTGTACTTCATCGTTCCCAAGTTCGAGGCCATCTTCAAGGACTTTGGAGTCAGTTTGCCCCAGTCGACCATTGCCATGATCGAAGGTTCACATTTTATGATGAAGTATGGGTTCATCACGGCGTGGATCTTTCCGGTGGAGATCCTGTTACTCATTTTCCTTCCCTTCTCCTTCGCTGGATGGGTGAACTTTGACATCCCATTCTTTGACCATTTGCTCAAACGCCGGCACATGGCTCTGGTGTTGCGGGCACTATCGCTGGTCGTCGACTCGGGCAAGCCGATCGAGCTGGGTCTGTCGACCCTGGCCAGCCACTATCCCACGCTCTGGGTCAGGCGCAAGCTGATCAAGGTTGATGACCATGTGCAGCTTGGCGAATCGTGGATCAGCGCCTTGCATGATCAAGGAATCATCCAGCGGAGCGATGCCCAGGTGCTGACCTCGGCGTCGGAGGTCGGCAACCTGGGTTGGGCCTTGCGCGAGCTATCGGAGACGACCGAGCGACGCCTGGCCTTCCGCTTTCAGGCGGTCATACAAACTCTCTTTCCCCTGGTGGTGCTCGCCTTGGGGCTGTTTGTCGCGTTCATCGCGGTGGCGTTCTTCTCGCCGCTGGTGACGCTGCTCTGGAGGCTCTCGGGATGATGATCTCACTACAAGGATCGGCGCGGTCGCCCGATCCGGCAGCCGGACAATCGCCCCACCGGCAGCGGCGTCGCGGGTCGCTCCTGGCCGAGGTTGCCATGTCGGGCGTGCTGCTCATGATCGCCATGGGAATCACGGTCAAGGTTCTGGGCTGGGTGAGCGCGGAGCGGCGCGCATGGGATCGGCGGCAGTGGGCCGCGCAGGAGCTATCCAACTTGATGGAGCAGGCGACCAGCCGTCCGTTTGAGGAAGTGACCACGACGACTCTCAAGAGCCTGAAGCTCTCGCCCCAGGCGCGGGCGATGCTTCCTGACGCGGATTTCACCACCGAGGTTGCCGACAGCGACTCCGCGGGGGGACCGGGATCGAAGCGGCTGGCCATGCGGCTTCGCTGGCACAACCGGTCCGGAGAATGGGACGCGCCGGCGCGTTTGACGTCCTGGATCTATCGCGGGAGGCCAGACCGATGACCCTGCGAATTATCGCAAGAGGGCGTTCCATTCCACAGACGAACGCTGGCTGGACCTTGCAGCGAAGCCCCAACCGCCGGGGCATCTCGCTGATCGAGACAATTGTCCTGATGACTGGCGTGGCCACCATGCTTGGCTTGACCGTGCTGATGCTCCAGCTTCTGCTCAAGCTGGACGGCGATAGTCGGGCCAGGCTCGATACCGCGGGCGTGCTGTCACGGCTTGCGGAACAATTCCGTCGCGACGTTCACGGCGCGAGCAAGGCTCGTCTCGTGGAATCGGCTCCGAGCCCTGCCGGCCTGCGGATCGAGCCAGGCCCGGATCGGTCGATCGAGTACCAGGTCAAGGGAACGAACAAGCTGGTCAGGGTCGAGTCTCTCAAGGGAAAGACGGTCCGAAACGAGACTTACAAGATCGCTCGGGGCGGAGCCATTCAGATCGGAATCAAGCAGGACGACGGCCACCGTTTCGCCACACTGACAGTCGACCGCCAGGCCTCAAAGTACGCTACCGATCCGCCCCGTCTTTTCGAGATTGTGGCGCAGGTGGGCAAGAATCAAGACCGGCTTGCCGGCGCGGCTGCGGCCGCGGGAGGTACACCATGAAGGTACACGGCAGGCGGGCGCAAAGCCGCGGATTGACCACGGTCGCCGTTCTGATCTGCCTGGTGGTCATCCTTTTGCTCAGCGGCGTCTTGCTCAAGATCGGGGTCGCCCAGCGTGACCGCGTACGCGCGGCCGAGCAGAGCATGCAAGCCGAATGGCTGGCTCAGGCCGGGCTCGATCGCGCTCTGGCTCGCCTGTCCGCGAGTGCTGGCTACTCCGGCGAGAACTGGCAGCTAGCAGCTCGTGATCTGGGTCTTCCGGAAGCCGCCGGCGGCGAGGCCAAGAAAGCAGCCGCGGTGCTGATCAAGATTGAGAAGCCCCCGGGCTCCCCTGATCGCAGGTTGATCAAGATCCAGGCCGATTTCCCCATCGATCCCCCCCACCGGGCAAGGCATCCACCCAGATGCTTGTCGAGCTCGGTTCGCTCAAGACAGGAGCTTCACGATGATTCGACGTTTTGGTTTCCTATCGATGACAACCAGCCGAGGCCCGCGCAGAGCGGCACCGTCACGAGCTGGGTTCACGCTGATCGAGCTCCTGGTGGTGATAGCCATCATCTCGGTGTTGATCGCGCTTCTGCTGCCCGCCGTCCAGTCGGCCCGCGAGGCGGCCCGGCGCTCACAATGCTGCAACAACCTGATGCAGCTTGGCCTGGCGCTGCAAAGTTATGAGTCGGCCCACGAGATCCTGCCCCCCGGAGTCGTCGGCTGGAGCGGTCCCGTGCTCGACCAGCCCAAAGGCTATGGCTACGGCTGGATGACCCAGATCTTGCCGTATATCGAGATGCGAAACGTGTACAACCATTTCAATCTCAAGGTCGGCCTGTACGAGCAGGAGAACCTGACCACCCGCACCAACCTTGTGCGGAGCTACCTGTGCCCGTCCGATATCGGCCCGGTGCGCGACAGCCAACCGGATCGCGATGACGAACTACGCGGGCGTCCATCACGACGCCGAGGCGCCGATTGACAAGGACAATCACGGCGTGCTCTTCCTCAACAGCGCGGTCCGCTATGAGGACGTGACCGACGGCACCTCCATGACCCTGTTCGTGGGCGAAAAGCTCATCGACCCCACCGAGCTGGGATGGGCGTCCGGCACGCGGGCAAGCCTCAGGAATACGGGGCTGAACGTGAACCGCACTACGTCCACCACAAGGCCTTTCGCCCCAACCGGCGGCCTGACTTCCGAAGAGAGTCAGGCCCTGGCCAAGGTGGGCACACCCGCGTTCGTGGGCGGGTTCGGGAGCCGACACCCGGGAGGCAGCAACTTTGTTTTTGGCGATGGCTCGGTGCGGTTTCTCAAGTCGAGCGTCGCTCCGAAGGTCTATCAGGACCTGGCCAATCGGTCCGATGGCGATGTGATCGACTCCGACCAGTTTTGAGGCTCTGTCGCTTTCGGGCACGTATCAGGTATCGGTTCACGCGATCGGGAGCTCTTTCTTTATGACAATCCGTAGGGCGTTCACGCTGATCGAGTTCCTGGTCGTGCTGGCGATCATTTCCGTCATCCTGGCCCTGCTTGTGCCAGCCTTGGTCGGGGCGCGATCGGCGTCTCGGCGCACCTGCTGCATCAATAATATGAAGCAGATCGAGCTGGCTCTGCAGAACTATTTGAACTCCTACACCACATTACCGGCAGGCAGCTATGATTCGACTCGCCCGGTCACGAGCGAACCTGGCGGGTACAAGGTGAGCTGGATCGTCTCGCTCCTTCCCTACATGGAGCAGTGGTCGCTTTCTCGTTCGTTTGATCCCCTGTATGGGGCCGATGACCCGGTGAACCAGACTGTCCGGACCAGCCGCCTCAGCAGCCTGCACTGTCCGGACGACGGCTCGGCCGGAAGAAGCTATTTTGGAGTCTGGGCTGCCCCCAGCAACGGTCAGGAGCCGGGCAAAAGCAGCTACGCCGCCTGCCATCACGAGGTGGAGTCCCCGATCGATGAAGACAATCACGGCGTTTTTTTCCTGAATAGCCACGTGCGAGTGGTCGATGTGACGGATGGTCTTTCCAATACGATCTTCCTGGGAGAAGTTCCCTGGGGATCGGTGGCAGGCTGGGTTTCGGGAACCCGCTCAACCCTGCGCAACACCGGGCATCCGATCAACGGCTTCAATGCTCTGTCGGTTCCGCCCGAGGCTTTTCCGCCTCTCTTGCCCGGGCCCCAGAGCTTGAAAGACCTGGATCAGAGAATTGATTCAGGGGACATCCATGTCTCGCCGACGTACGTGGGCGGTTTTGGCAGCACGCATCCTGGTGGCGGGGCGAACTTCGGATTTGGCGATGGCTCGGTGCGGTTTCTCAGGCAAACCATCGACTCCACCTTCTATGAGCGGCTCGGTCATCGGTGCGATGGAGAGACAATCGATGACGATGCGTACTGAAACCCCGGAAAGCTCGGCATGGCAGGAAACGTCGCGCCGGCACTCAGCGGGGTTCACGCTCATCGAAATGCTGGTGGTCCTGATGATCATCGGGATACTCGTCGGCCTGTTATTGCCGGCAATCAATGGTGCCCGCGAGGCCGGCCGACGCGTTCAATGTGCCAATAACCTCATGCAGCTCAGCCTGGCCCTGCATCACTATGTCGCCGACCACAACGTACTGCCTCCCGGTGTTGTCAATGACACCAGCCCGATCGTCAGTGTGCCGTCCGGCTATCACTATAGCTGGATCGTGCAGATTCTCCCTGACCTCGATCAGCGCGATTTCTTCCGTACGATCAACTTCCGGAACGGGGCGTACGACCCGGCGAATGACACGCTACGCACGACATCGTTGGGTATCCTGCACTGTCCTGACGACGCTGCCGGCAGCCGTTTCCCAGGGACCGGGGTAACCTTGACCAGTTACGCCGGCTGCCATCACGACGTCGAGGCACCCATCGATAAAGACAATCACGGAGTGCTGTTCTTGAACAGTCACGTCAGCTTCCAGGATATCAGCGACGGGCTGTCGTACACGTTGCTCATCGGCGAGGTGCCGCGGGCACATCCCCTGGGCTGGTTTTCGGGCACGCGAGCAACCCTCCGCAATACAGGACACCCGATCAATCGCCAGCGCGTAGCAGCCGGCGCCCTTGGAAACTCCGGCTTCTTGCCGCCTGGTGGCGAGCCCTCGTCCGAAGACGTCGAGGAGAGCATCAACACGGGCGCACTGCCGGTCGGTCCATTGTTCGTCGGCGGCTTTGGCAGTGCCCACAATCGCGACGGTGCCAGTTTCGCATTCGGCGACGGCTCGGTCCGGTTCGTACAAGCCAACATCGAGCCCGATGTCTATCAGCACCTGGGCCATCGTTCAGATGGAGAGACCATCGATGGGGAAAGCTATTGAGCGTGTGGATCGCATGGGAAACCAACCGGTTCGACGGACTGTCGAGCGTGGCTTTACCATCATCGAACTGTTGCTCGTTATCGGCATCATCGCGGTCTTGATCTCGCTGCTCCTGCCGGCCGTGCAGTCGGCTCGCGAGGCAGCCCGGCGCACCCAGTGCAGCAAGAACCTGATGCAGATTGGCGTGGCCCTGGCGAGCTATGCCTCGACTCATAAAGTCTTCCCGCCCGGAGTCGTGAACGACAAGGGCCCGATCTCGAACGCTCCCACGGGCTATCATTATGGCTGGGCGGTTCAGATTCTTCCCTACCTGAGTCAGCCGGCAATCTATCAGCAGTTCGACTTCTCACAGAGCGTCTACGCACAGCGTAACGACACGGCGCGAAGCCACAAGCTTGATATCTTCCTCTGCCCCTCGGATGGTTGGATCCGGAACGGCGGCGGCCGCGACGAGCTACGCCGCCTGCCATCACGATGTCGAGGCACCGATCGCGGCCGACAACGACGGCGTGTTCTATCTCAACAGTCGGGTTTCCTATGATGATCTCAGCGATGGCCCGGCATTCACGATCTTCGTCGGCGAGTTCATGGCCGGTGGACCCTTCCTGGGATGGGCAGTCGGTACGATGTCGTCGCTGCGGAATACCGGCCACCCGATCAACTTCGAGGACCCTGCCATCGGCCTTAGCATCATGCGAAGTCCCGGCAGGACGCCGGCAATGAACACCCTTCCCACGGACATTGCCGGCTACGCGGCGCTGGTCAAGGATGGAGAGATTCCGGCCAGCTATGTCGGCGGCTTTTCCAGCCGTCATCCGGGTGGCGCCAACTTCCTCTTCGGCGACGGCTCCGTCCGAATCATCAGTCAGAAGATCCGCACCTCCGTTTATCGGTCGCTCGGCAACCGTGCTGACGGCAACCTGATCAGCGACGATGATTTTTGACGAGCAGGGCGGATAAGAGCGGTATTGTTGAGCGTTCCGTGCCTCTCGAGCCGGGGTGGGCTCGAGAATTCTTCGAGCTCTGTAGGAGCGCCAGTTCATAGCCTGCGGACGTCAGCCCCAGGATCCTGAGACATCTCAACACAAGAAACGATTTCAGACCTGGCGGAGCGACAGGCGCGAGCCGCGATCGAGCTCAACTGTCGCCCCGATTGGGGCTGAGGATGGGGAAAAGCCGGGGTCGCTGGAGACGCCCTGGGGCTGACGTCCGCAGGCTATGAACTGGCGCCGCTCCGCTGCTGGGGAATCGCCATGCCCTACAACCGTGAATCCGCGGTGGTGAGTCGCTTGCATTCGACGCGAACGAAAACCGTCCTCGATATCGACCAAGTGCGGAAGAATCTGCACATTGGTCTTGTGCCCGCTTTCAATGTGCAGTAAAGTCTGCATATCAAGGATCGCGGGGGATAACCATGCCTCGTTTCACGCCTGGTGAACTGAAAGTGATGCGCTTGCTGTGGGCGTATGGCGAGCTGAAGCCCGTCGAACTGCAACGGCTTTTCCCCGAACCCATCAAGAACTCGGCGCTCCGCTCGTACCTGAGCATCCTGCTCGACAAAGGTCACGTCAGCCGAAGGGCCGTGGGGAAGGCGTATTACTACAAGGCATTGACCCGATCCCGCTCGGCGTTTCGGAAGACGCTCCACGAGCTTGTCGAGACGTATTGCGGCGGCTCGCTCCAGTCGCTGGTCATGAACATCATCCAGATGGAGAAGCTGAGCGAACAGGACCTTATTGCCTTGAAACGCCTCGCGGACGAAAGCCATCTCGAGAAATCTCCCGATCAAAAGGGCCCAAGCGGCAAACCGAGGTGAGATATGAACGGGCTGATGAGTTTACTCGCCACGCTCCTGGATCCGTCCGGGGCGCCGGGCGTCATCTTACTGATAGCCAGGTGGTCGGTCCTGCTCTCACTGGCCTGGTTCACGCACGCGGCACTCGTGGGCCGGAACCCACGCTGGAGGGTCGCACTCTGGCGGGCTGTGACGATCGGGATGATCGCGGTCCCACTCCTCGCACCCGTTCCTCCACTCGTGCAATGGCAATTGCCCGCCGCGGCCCGCGTCGACGACTCGCCAACCTTCGCGGCCACCAAGGATCGTGCCAAGAACGTCCCCGGTCGCGGCTTTCATGAAATCTCGGGTCTTGACGGGCAGGGTGTTCCAGTCGTGGACTCGGCGCCGGAACCGGCAAGCGACGTTGCGGCGTCGAGCAGCTTGCCGGTACACATCATCCGAAGTCCGGGAAACAAGCAGCCCGCCAGCTCAGCGGAATCTCTCAGCCGGGTACGGTCGTGGTTCGGCGTCGTCGCGCTGGGCCTCTGGGCGGCGGGGGTACTGGTTCTGACAATCCGATACCTGCTGCAACTTGGTCGACTCGGCGAAATGATCCGCCGTTCCGAGCGCGTCGCGGACGAGCGGCTCGCGGAATGGAGCGGCTTCCTGGACCAGCCCGCGGGCCGGTCGGTTGTGGAGGTGCGGACATCGGCCGAGGTCCACTCGCCCTGTCTCGCCCGGTCCTGGCGGCCGGTTCTCCTGCTACCCGAAAATGCGGGCTCCGAGCTAGACCCGATGGAGATGCGTGCGATCCTCGCCCACGAGCTGGCGCATGCGCGGAACCATGATCTGGCCTGGAATGACGTCCTTCACCTGGTCTCGATAGTCCTCTGGTTTCACCCGCTGATCTGGCGGGTTCGCCAGGCGCACGCTCTGGCCTGTGACGCGGTCTGTGACGCCGTGGCCGTTGATCAGCTTGGCGACCTTGCCAGTTACAGCCGCGTGCTCGCCCGGCTGGCACTTCGGGCCGCCGGCACACCGCGCGCGGGGGCTCTGGCGATGGCCCGGGCCGCCGTCCGCCGCAGGATCGAATCGCTCAATCGCCGCGTTTTCCGAACGCGATTACCCCGGTGTTTGACCTTGCCCGCCGCGCTCCTCTTCGGCCTCTGCGTGCTCCTGATTGGCAGCTTGGGGTTCACACACGCCGGGCAGGCGGCCTCGACGAGAGGGCGTGAGGCGCCCACCGCCGGCAGACCGGTCGCACCGGAACAACAGGAGAAGACCGCGCCAACAGCCCTCGCGGTCGGGCCTCAGGGTAGGGCTAGCACGACACCATTGGCTGCCGCCTTGTCGGCATCAGGAACAGTCGTCGATGCCGGCGGCAAACCCGTAGCCGGGGCGACCGTGATCCTTCGCGAGTGGTCGGTCTATCGCGTGCGGGGAATGTCGAGCCGCGAGACCGAAAAACTGATCCGTGGCGAGGAACTCCCGGACACCCTGGCGAAAACGATGACCGATGCCTCCGGCCAGTTCCGTTTCGACATGGTCCGCGCTCCGGGCTTCCCGCAGGTCCCGGAGGCGGGGAAGAGCGTCTTCCCCTGGGATGTCGTTGCTCTCGCTCCGGGATATGGACTGAAGTGGGTTCAGCTCACGCCTCGATATCAACGCACGCCGATCCCGCTGGCCCTGGGTGCCGAGGGGACGCTCCGCGGCAGGCTCGTCGAGCCGGGTGGGCAACCCATCGCGGGCGCGAAAATCAAGGTCTCGGGCATTGATCCGCTGGGCCAACCGGTCGACAACGGTCTGGGCACCGAGAACCGGCTCAACCTTTCCTGGTCGGGGTTCCCACTGGCTGCGCAGACCGACCACGACGGTCGATTCTTGATTGCCGGCCTGCCGCGCGACCAGATCGTGACCCTGATCGTCACCGAGCCCGGCCACGAGCGGTTGGTCGCTTTCGCGGCGACGACCGAAGCCCCTCAGGCGGAGAATGTCTCGCGAATCTACCGCCAGGGCAGGCAGGTGGAGACTCACCAGTCGATCCACACCGGCACTTTCACCCTCACGGCGAAGCGAACGGACCACGTCCTGTCCGGCAGGGTCGTCTTCGAGGCTGATGGCAAGCCGGCCTACGGAGCGCGAGTGGTGCACGGCTGGCAAAATGTGACGACTGGCAATGATGGCCGTTACAGGATCGAGGGCATCCGATCCGGTCCCCTCGAGGTTCACGCGATCGCCAAGGATTCCGACGCTGCTCCGCTCGATCTCACACTTGAGATTCCCGAAAGTCCCAAACAAATCGAGCGCGACCTGATCCTGCCCCGCGGCCTGCTGCTCACCGGGCGGGTGGTGGACGGAAGGACCGGGCACGGCGTCGAGAAGGCGATCATCCGATTTGACCCAAAGATCGAGGATCGCCGCACGCCGACGATCTTCGGCTTCCTCAAGGCGACCGACGCCAACGGCCGCTACCGGCTCGCCGTGCCTCCGGGACGTGGCACGGTGCATCTCCAGTCGGTCCCGCCGAGTTACCCGCCTCCGCGGCGTCAAGCCATTGCAGCGACAGCCGGTCCATTCGGAGAGGCGGCCGATCCACAATTGGCGGAGGTCAATGGCCAGGGTGGTGAAACCGTCGAGATCGCCGACTTCCGGCTCTCCCGTGCACCTGGCCTCGTTCTTCACGTGATCGACCCCTCGGGCCGCCCCGTGCCCAACGCGCGGGTCGAGATCTGTGACATGAGCCGTCGGCCAATTAATGAGCCCGGGCGAACCGATGCCCAGGGACGCTATGAGGCGGTTGGCCTTGCGCCCGGCCAGGTCACGGTTCTCGACATCAGCGCCGACAACCCGCCCCTCGGCACGACTGTGGAGGTCGACACGGGACAGAGCTCCGGTGAGCCAAAGACCCTGAACGTCCGGCTCGAGCCGCTCGTCACCCTCTCGGGACGCGTCCTGGACGAGCAGGGTCGACCGATCGCCGGCCCAGTCATTCATCTCATCCGAGACGTTATCTACCCGACGCAGAACAACCGCTCGTACGGCCCGTTTGTTGATGTCCGAAACGAGGTGACAGCCGACGGCACATTCATCTTCGATCGGCTCATCCCCGGCGCGACCTACGAAACCCAGGTCGAAGCGGACGGGCACGCCACGGCCACCAGTAAACGTGTATTGATCAAGTCCGGCCAACCGGTGCGGCTCGATGACTTCCGTCTGCCTACGAGTGACCAGGAAGTCCGCGGGATTGTCGTCGATCCAGGTGGGAAGCCGGTGGCAGGAGTGACCATCAACCTCGACCGTGCCGACCGGACGCGTGTCCTGTACGCCCCGCGGGGGGCTGTCTGGTTTCAGGACACAGATGCTTCGGGCCGCTTTCACCTCACCGGCCTACCGCGCGGGTCGATCCGGCTGATGGCTTACCGACGTCCCGACGGGGCCGACTCTTCGATTCATAATATGAAATACGTCGATGCTCCTCTCGGCCAGGCCGAGGTGCGGATCGAACTGGCCGACCCGAACGATCGCCTTCGCGGTATTGAATGAACCACCTCGAATGCGGAGAAACCCGTCATGACTTCCATGCTGATTCCCATCGTCTTCCTCGCCGCAGTGTCCGGGCGTCCCGACCTGGAAGGCCGCATCATCATCAAGGGGGGCGGCCCCGTTGCTGGTGCCCATGTCATGATCAGCACGGCCAGCGTTCGCCAGGGAACCAGCCCGCTCTGCCCCTCTTGCTATGCCGACTGCCGGAAGAGCGCCAGACCGACAAGCAGGGCCGCTTCCGTATCACCTCGCTCGACCCGGAACTGGTTTTCAATTTGCTGATCGTCGCCCACAGGTTCCGGCCCACGTTCACGAAGAAATCCGATCCGGCCAAGGGCCCCATCGAGGCGGCACTGACCCCGTTCGATCCGGACAAGCTCGACCCAAAGCGCGTCTTGAAGGGCGTCGTGTTCGGCCCCGATGATCAGCCGCTAGCCGGGGCCAAGGTGATGGCGCAGGGTTTCAGCACCGATGCCTTCTCGGGTTTCGGCCCCGATATCTTCGATCCGGTGGCCGTCACTAACCTGCGCGGGGAGTTCGTGCTGACAGCGAATTCGCCCATCCATTTCGCCGACTTGCACGTCGAGGGCAACGGTGTAGCCCCGAAGATCTTCCCCGCTCGCAAGCCGGAGGCGAACCCCCATCGCCTCCGCATGACCGCAGGAGCGACGGTCACCGGCCGACTCTTGCGTGAGGGTAAGCCGGTACCCGGCGTGGTGGTCGGGCTGGTGCAGGCGAGTCGTAGCGCCGATACGTTTCTGGGCGACGTGACGATCGGCACCGATCACGACGGCCGGTTCACGTTCCTGAACGTTCTGGCCGACGATGACTTTTTTGTTTATGGAACGATGGAGTCGTTCCGTGACGGCGGCGCGGTGGCCGCCCGGAAGCTCCACGTCGGCGGCGAGGGCACGACCACGGATGCTGGCGATCTTCCTGTGACAAGCGGCCACCATATCAAGGGCCGCGTCCTTCTGTCAGACGGCAAGCCGCTGCCGCCTGGGACCCGCGTATTGATCAGCCGCGAAAACGCGTGGGACACGCAGCGCGTCGAGCTCGACTCCGAGGGCCGCTTCGAGCTCAGCGGCCTCCCTACCGAGCGCTACTCCCTCAGCGTCTCGGTCCGCGGCTATCACCTCTCACCCAAGAACCATAGCCTGGACGCCCAGAATCCCAGGTTGATTGGGACAATCGACCAGGACATCGATACGCTCAAGATCCTGCTGGAGCCGGCTGGAGACTGAGTGGCAGGGGCAGTGCACCACACAGGCCTCACTCCACCGTCATCACCCCGTTCATGACCATCCAGTGGCCCGGGAAGGTGCAGAGGAAAGGATAGCGGCCCTTGGTCGCGGGGGCGCGGAACGAGATGTTGAAATCGTTGCCGGGAGGCACGATGTCCATGTAGAAGAGAAGGTCGCTGGTGCGGGGGATGTAGTGGCGCGTGGCGGCGTCGGGCTCGGCGATGATCTTGTTGACCAGGTCGCCCACCTTCGAGAGCGATCCGGGACGCACCAGCGCCCAGTTGTGCGGCACGACGTCGGGGTTGGTGAAGGTCAGCTTGATCGGCTCGCCCGCACGCACCGTGAACGCGGCCGGCACGAATGTCAGGTTGGGCCCGGCCGCAAGATGGATCGGGCGTGCTCCCCGGATCGACCCGCGCCAGGGGTTGGGCACCCTGGCCACGTTCAGGGCAGCCATGTCGGCCAGGATCGGATGGGCGGCGATCGTCTTGGTGGCGGGACGATAGCCGGGGAAGCCGGTGAAAGGGGCCCCGAGCTTGTGCACCGTGGCGTAAAGATCCTGCGCCGGGCCGGAATCGACCCGCAGATGAAGCTGAAGCTGGTTGACCGGCTGGATATCGGGAATCTCCACGAAAAAGCGTCCGGCCATCGGCCAGAACATGCGCCGACTGGATGGCCAGCGGATCGTGGCCGGGCATGCCGGGGTGTCGTGTCGACAGCTCCGGCGAACCGTATCCGTTGCTGTATCGGTAGTTCCAGGCCTGAACGAAGTGGCTTTGCGGCTGCTCGGCGATTGTCCGGTCGATCGGCCGGCTGAAGGTCACCAGCACGCCGTTCTCGGCCGCGTGCCAGGCGAGCGGAAGCTGGACCGTCTCGCCGGTGTACCGCACGCGCTGGAAGCAGCCGTCGCGGCTGGTGTAGGTTCCCCAGCCGGCCAGACCAGTGACGTAAAGCTGGCCATCTCGCGGATTGAATCGGCCGCGGTGAACGCCGGATTCGAAATCACCAGGCATTGGGACAACGGCACCTTGCGGCTGCCCGTCGACCTTGTCGCGAAGGACCAGAAAATACGCCCCCGCGCCGAACGAGAAATGGATCATCTGCCCTTTCAGCGGTCCCCAGCGGTCCGAGATAACCTCGACCTGGGCACTGCTGGAGTTGTCCAGCCCGCGCGGCAGGTAGACCAGCGGCAGGTCTGGAGGACGGCCGTCGCGTGGGCCGCCGTAGCCGTAATGGCCGCCCGGACGCACCTCGTTGATCATCGACGCCGGAACCCATTCTCCCTCCGAATTGGGTACGGTCAGCACGCCGCTTGTGGAGAGGCCCAGCCCGTCGGGATTGCGAAAGCCCGTGGCCACGACATCGAATTTCTTGCCGTTCGGTGCAATCCGCAGCAGACCCTGCTTGCCCGAGACCGTGTAAAAGTTGCCGCTGGCATCGCGCTGGAGGCCGCAGATGAAGTCGTGGCCGGCCGGTGACGTTGTGAAGGCGTTGCTCACGCATTCGTAATAGTCGGCTTCGCCGTCGCCGTTCAGGTCGTGCAGCCGGGTGATCTGGTCGCGGCCGAGAACGTGGACGAGCCCATCGGCAACCACCAGCCCGAGCGCCTGGTGCAGGCCCGAGGCGAATCTTCGCCATCGCACCTGCCTCAGCGTCGCGTCCAGCCCCTCGACGTGCCAGACGTCTCCCTCCATCGTGCAGACCATCGCCGTGCCATCGGGCAGGAAGTCGTGATCGCCGAAGAAGAGAAGGGCCTTCCAGGGATTCTCGAATGGCGGCGTGATCGTGTCGATGGCGTAGGGACCGATCTGACCGAGTGTGCCGCGCGTGGTCGTCACCTCGGGCCACTGCGCTGGCCCTCCCTGAATCAGCTTGGCGAAGCCCGGGTCGCTGGCCGAAACCACCCGCCGTGTGAACTTGCCGTCCTCGACCGAGGCGAAGTCGAGGAACTCGTCGCCATCGATCCTGTAGGCGAAGATCACGCGCGGGCCTTGCCGGTAGAAGCCGTGATAGACAAAGGGCTTCGCCGGCTTCGTGCCTTGGGGACGGGGCAGGGGCGTGCCGTTCAGGATCAGGCCGTCCATGAAACCGTGTCGCGTCGCCGAGAACTTCACGAACCCGTCACGCCAGAGGGCCTCGTAACAGAGCGTCTCCGGGTTGAAGCAGGCGCTCATCTCGCCGTGATCGCCGAGCCTGAGGCAAACTCCCTTGGGCACCGTCACCCCGGCGCCCGGAAGACGCCGCAAAGCACCGACCCAAGTTTCGTATTGTTCCACCGCGCGTCGGCCCAGCTTTCCTCGTTCTGGTTGCCCCAGTGGCCATGCGAGCCGCCGTCGAGCCCGGGATAGGTTGGCAAGAGAAGCGGCACCGGCGACTGTTTGCGAAAGTATTCCGCCTCCTTGGCATAAAAGTCATAGATTCGCTCGCGGTTCACCGGCTGCTGCCAGTTGGTCCAGCGATCGGGCTGAAGCGGTGCGCGATTGAACGGAAACGTCGTCGCCGCGTGCGGGTGCTGGCGGACCAGCGCAGACGACATATCGCCGGGCTTCCCCAGGTCGATCAGGAACCGGACAAGATCCCGGCGCTCGCGGATCGACATGGTGGCCGCGATGCCCTCCGGCATCAGAGTGCCGACCTGACGAATCTCTTCGATGCTCGTTCGAGTGATCCGGTGCCGCTCGCCCGTGGTGGCTTCGGTGAGCACGATCTCGCTCTGATTCTGCTCTTGTGGATAGCCCTGAATGATCTTGCCGTCATCGGTCGCCAGGGCGATGGCCTCATAACCGCCCTTGATCTTGCGGCGCGGCCAGAGCACCGATTCGGCGATCTCCTCGGGTGAGAGGCACGCGCCTGCGGTCGTCAGATCGGGGCCGACGATGCCTCCCTGGGGGCCGATTTTATGACAGGAGCTGCAACTGAACCGCGCGTCGAGAAACACCTCGGCTCCACGCCGAGAATCACCCTCCTTTCTTGCCGCGGCGACGAGCGCGGCCGCCTCGTCGGCTTCTTTACCGGGCACTTCGACCTTCCTGGCAGGTCGGGGAGCCACCGGCGTGCGCGGCCTGGGCGGCTGGCCCTGGGGGTTTGCCATCGAGTTGAGGGAGCAGCCAGTCCAGCCCGTCGAGGTTGTCGCGAAGCCGGGCCTCCGCATCGTCGTCGGTGTGGCCCAGGATGCCAATCGGCCCGCGATAGCCGCTGTCGCGGATGATCCGCAGCAGTTCCAGATCATGCTCGCCCTGGCCCAGGGGCAGGATCTTGCGGCCGACCTTGTCGCCGCCGTCGTCCATGCCGTTGAGATTGAGCCCCATGAGGTAGGGCTTCATGGCCTGGAGCAAGGCGGGGAAGCGGCCGAGATGATCGTGGCCGTGGTGCAGGTTGTAGACCATGCCGACATTCCGCACGCCCGCCGCCTTGAGCCGGTCGATGATGGCGATCTGGTTTTCCGGCTCGCCGAACCAGCCGCCGTGGTTATAAAGGGCGAGCGTGCAGCCGATCTTCGCGGCCTCGGCGGCGAGCGGCTCGAGCTTGGCCACGGCCGCGGTGACGCGACGTTCCTGCTCGGCCCCGCTCACGCGGTCGCCGCCCAGGTCGAGCAAAGCCCAGAGCTGGGCCTTCACGCCGTGCCGCTTGAGCAGGTCGAGAATGATCCGCGATTCGCGATTGAGCTCGCCGGGCGCCACCCAGAAGGCATCGAGTGCGACGCCATGCCGCTTGAGGGCTTCGACCTCGGCGTCGAAGCTGGGAATATGCTCCGCCCGCCAGTCATAAGCGAAGTGTTTGAAGCCCAGCCGCTGGAGCATCGCTGCGCGTTCTTCCGGCCCACGCTTCCGGGAATCGAACGGCACGATGCACCAGGCAATGAGGTTGTCGCGGGCGAAGAGGGCTTGAGCCGACTTGCCGTCCGTTCGACTCACGGCGGCCGGGTTTTGCGCTCTCGCGGCGACGGAGCAGTTCAAGAGCCACAGCACCAGCACACCCAGGATGAGGGCTGCTGCCCATTTCGAGAATAAGTTCTTGAGCGGAACCTGGATCATGGCGAATTCCCTGGAGGCGGTGCCACGCTGCTCCCGGATTCAGGAGACGACGCAGGGCAAGTGTGGTCAGGCAGAGATCCAACCTATCGCAGAGGCAGGGCGGGGGCAACCAGTCTGGTGACGCAACCTGCCTTCTTGCCTCTGCTTCAAGCGATTCCCTCCAGCGCATGCAGAATGACCGCGGATGACCGGAGCGGGCCAGGGTTGCAGGGAGTTTTGAGGAACGATGAAACAAGTAGATCGGTTCCGAAGTATCCTCGTTGTACGGGTCCGGCTTCGGAGAGCGCATCGCCCGGCGGAGTGGCTGGCGATGCCCGGTTCCGTGTTCTCCGGTCGACTGAGCGACCAGCACCCGGCAATCGTACGCCGTGTATTGAGTGGCTCGACGAGCTACGCCTGAACGGATCCGACTGAAGCTGGAGTTTGCAGCTCGAGGGAGTTTGATAATGGCTAAAGTGTTGCAACCGGGGCTAGTTTTGGGATTGGCACTGTGGTCATGGTCACCGTGGGTGGCGTCGGGCGATGAACCACTTCCCCCGGCCCGCCGGTGGGTACCTCAAAACGCTGTCCTCGTGGTCGAGGTATCCCAGCCGCGAGTCGTTCTCGACCTGGCACTCGGGCCCAAGATCATGGACCGGGTCACTTCGCAGCCGGTTTACAAGGACTGGGCAGAATCGACAGGATTCCGAACCCTCGTCCAGTTGATCCGCGCACTCGAGGTTCAGGTCGGGACCGACTGGAAGCCTGCGTTGTACAAGCTCCTGGACGGCGGTATCACAAGTGCGATCGTGCCCGGCCGGGGGAACCTGGTGATCGTGGACTCGAGTGATCAAGCATTGCTTGGCAGGCTTCACGAGGTACTGATCCGGGGGACGCGTGATGACGCCGCAAAGAACGGTCGGCCCGATCGCGTGAGTTCTCGGCAGTTGCGGGGCGTGACAGTCTGGACATTGGATGGCAAGGAGGCGCATGCGATACTCGGCAAGCGGTTAATCCTGGCCAGCACCGCCGAGGCAATGGAAGCCGCCCTGGATTGTCGCGAACACCCGGACCGACCGTGCCTTGAGAATTCGGGCCGCTACAAAGCCGCGATCCAGGCCGCGGGAAGCCAGTTTGTTGCGACGGCTTACGCCGACCTCACCGCTCTGAAGACCGACCCCAAGGTGGCTGAAGCCCTGAGCCCCAGCGGCAATCCGTTGAGTGTCTTGCTCCTGGGCGGCATGACGGAGACGCTCCGGAATGCCTCGTGGCTGTCGCTCTCGTTACGGATCAACCATGAGTCGGTCACGCTGGTAGGACAATCTGACGGCAAGCCTGGGCCGACGTCGGCGTACATGTTCCCTACCGAGGGCCGGGGTGTGTTGCCCAACCTGGTCGTGCCGCGACAGATCGCCGGGCTGAGCGTTTACCGCGACCTGCACGCGTTCTACTCCGCCAAGGACCAGCTCTTTCCCGAGCGGACCTCGGGCCTGATCTTCTTCGAGAACATGATGGGAATCTTCTTTAGCGGCCGCGACCTCACCGAAGACGTCTTCGCGGAACTGCGCCCCGACGTCAGGCTTGTGCTGTCCGCCCAGGCGTATGATCACGGCGTGGGGACGCCTCGGGTTCAGATCCCGGCGTTCGCACTGGTCGCGCAAACCCGGCACGCCGAGGAATTTGCCAGAGTGGCCGAAGAGGCGTGGCAGAAGGCCGTGGGGTTGACCACGGTGACCCGCGGCCAGCAGGCTGAGCCTGGCCTGATCATCGATCGCGAAACGTATCAAGGCATTCGCTTCAGTGTCGCGACCAATGCGATAGGTAAGAATGACGACAAGTCCCATCTACCTTCCCGATTCAACTACAGCCCGTCGCTGGCGCGGGTCGGCGATTGTTTTGTGCTCGCGTCGACTGCGGGACTGACCCGCGACCTGATCGACGCCTTGATCAAGGAGTCGAAAGCGCCGGCGCAGCCATTGACCGGTAAGCACACGCTGGCCTCGATCGACGGCTCGCAGCTCGCGTCGGTCATCAGGGCAGACCGCGAGACCCTCGTGACTCAAGACATGGTCGAGAAAGGCCGATCGCGGTTAGCGGCCGAGCACCATCTCGACGCCCTGGCGGCCATCGCTCAGCATCTCGGCCATGCAACCCTGACCGGAGGAGTTCACGACCACCTGGCTCGGGTCGAGCTCGAGCTCAGGCTCAACTTACCATGATCCGCGACGGGAGAATCGCCATGATCGAGCAGACCAGAACATCGACGCCGGAGTCGGCCGAGCCGTCGCTGGACCCAACGTGGGCCTGGGCGGCCTATGTGCCAGATGCAAAGCGGCCCTGGGACCTCCGGCTCGCCGGCCACCTTTACCGTCGGGCCGCGTTCGGCGCATCATGGGCCCAGATCCAGCAAGCCCTCCGCGATGGCCCGGCACGCACGGTGGATGGGCTGCTGCGGCCCGCGAGCGACGTGTCAGCATTCGACCGGACGCTCGACGAGTACGAATCGGCGGCCATCGACCCCGATGCGGCCAGTGCCGACAGGTTGTGCGAATGGTGGTTGCGGAGGATCATCCAGACGCCCTACCCCTTGCAGGAAAAGATGACGCTGTTCTGGCACGGTCACTTCGCCGCGCGGAACTTCTGGGCCAGGAGCGGCCGGCTCATGGCACAGTATGTCGGCCGGCTACGCAAGCATGCCCTGGGCCAATTTCAGCCGCTCGTGTCGGCCGTCGCGAACGACCCGGCAGTGCGGCTTTCCTACGAAGCCAACGCTAACCGCAAGGCCACGCCCGACCTCACACTGGCGAAGGCGTTGCTCGAGCAATTCACCGTCGGCCCGGGAGCGGCCGCAGACCGCGACATCCGCGAGACGGCACGAGCGCTCTCGGGTCTGGCGGTGCTACGGAATCAGTCCCGGTTCTTGCCGCACGAGCACGACAACGGCCCGAAGGTCGTCCTGGGCGCTA
Source organism: uncultured Planctomycetaceae bacterium (assembly GCA_963797295.1). Lineage (GTDB taxonomy): Bacteria > Planctomycetota > Planctomycetia > Isosphaerales > Isosphaeraceae > Aquisphaera. The sequence continues at coordinate 226,373 of CAWCPP010000035.1, read as the reverse complement.
CCGGGAACTGGACCGAGGTCGACGTCGTGCGGATTGCGGCGACCCATGGCGCGACGGCGCGGCGACTGAGCCGCCTGTTCTATCGCTGGTTCGTCTCGGAAGCCGACGAGCCGGCTGAGGGCTTGCTCGCACCGCTGGCCGATGCCTTCTCCCGCGAGGGCGACATCGCCCGACTGGTCGAGACGATCCTCCGTTCAAACCTGTTCTACTCACGTGCGGCCTATCGCAGCAGGGTCAAGAGCCCTCTCGAATTCGCGGTGGGGATCGTCGTCGGTCTGGAGGGACTGGTGCCGACGGCAGGTCTGGCCAGCGACCTGGCCGTGCTGGGCCAGGATCTGAGCGAACCGCCGACCGCCGCCGGCTGGGCGGGGGGGACCGCCTGGATCAATTCCGCGACGCTGGTCGGCCGGGCCAATGTCGCTTCCTGTTTGCTGTCCGGGAGCGGGGCGTACGGCGCCGGTCTCGATCCGGGAAAGGCGGCCGAGTCTTCCGGCCACGGATCGCCGGCCGGGGCTGGCCGCTGGCTCATCGACCTGCTTCTCCAGGGCGATCTTCCGGCCCCCGTCGAGCGGCTCGTGCTCGAGTCGGCCCCCGGGGCGGAAGGCGACGCACTCCGCCGGCTGGCATACCAGATCGTCACTCTGCCCGAGTTCCAGCTCGCCTGAGGAGGCTCTTGAACATGAACTCGTCACACACTCGTCGCGCGGTTCTGAAATCAATCCTGGGGGGTTCATCGCTCGTGGCCTTTTCCCCTACAGTGCCCGCGTTCCTCGGCCGGACCTTGCGGGCGGAGCGGAACGGCAGGGACACCGTCTTGGTGGTCGTCCAGCTTGCCGGTGGCAACGACGGGCTGAACACAGTGGTTCCCCACGGCGACGACCTCTACGCGAAGAGCCGCCCGACCCTGCGCTTATCCACCAACCGGCTGCACCGAATCGACTCGCTGCTCGGCTTTCACACCCGGATGGAGGCATTCTCCCGGCTCTACCAGGAGGGCCTGCTGGGCGTTGTACAGGGCGTGGGGTATCCCAATCCGCACGGAGGCCATTTCGAGTCGATGCACACCTGGCAGACCGCCGATCCCACGGTTCGCGGCCAGACAGGGTGGATCGGCCGGGCCATCGACGACCACGCCTGCGACCGCTTGAATGGAGTTCCTGCTGCCTTTGTCGGCCAGATCCGCCGTCCGTTCGCACTGAACGCAGCGCGAGCGATTGTTCCCACGGTCCACTCGCTCGAGGATTGTGTGGTGCACCGGCATCAAGGCTCTCAATCTGCCGACGATCGGCTCCGCGTTGCCGCGTCCGAGGTCCCGCGCCACGGTGGACCGCTCCTGGACTTCCTGCGGCAGACAACGCTGGACGCCTATCGCAACAGCCGGGAAATCGAGCGGGTTGCCGAATCGGCCAGGCCCGGAGGTGGTGACTATCCGCCGTTCTTGCTGGCCAAGTCGCTCCGCCTCGCCGCGCAGTTGATCCGTGCCGACGTGGGCCTGCGGATCATCTACACGGAACTCGGTGGCGAGGAGCCGGGCGGGTTTGATAACCACGCCAACCAATCCGACAACCACGCGGCGCTGCTCCACCAGCTTTCAGAATCCGTCACGGCCTTCGTCCACGACCTGCAGCGGGATGGTCTGCTGGACCGGGTCCTGTTGATGACATTCTCCGAGTTCGGTCGAACCGTCAGCGAGAACGGCCGGCGCGGTACCGACCACGGCTCGGCCGCCCCGCTTTTCCTTGCGGGGGGCAGGGTCGCTGGCGGATTGATCGGCCGGCACCCGAGCCTTTCCGACCTGGAGGCCGGCGGGCTGAAACACCATACCGACTTTCGGCGGGTCTATGCGACGGTGCTCGAGCGCTGGCTCGAAGTCGACAGCCTGCCGGTGCTCGGCGCCCGGTTCGAGCCTTTGAGCGTGCTCCGGACCTGAGTGCCGCGTCACGATTTCCAACCTGACCGATCAATCATCATCAACGAGATCGTGGGCGTCGGGCCTCCAGAAGCCGGTCAACTCCTGGATGACATGGTGGCGTTCTTCGCCCTCGGCTGCGAGCAGCCGGGCGACCAGGTTCCGTTGCCTCGTCCAGCCCTGTCGACGCAAGGGGACTGGCTCGTCTGGCAAGTCTGCAACCAGTGTGACGGCTCGGTGAGGATCGATCGCGGCGGACGCCCCGAAAAGCACGTCGGGAACGTAGCTCACTCCTCCCGCGACCAGGCGCGGCAGGCGGACGAGGACGGGGTCGAGCAGAGCCTGCGCGATCGAGCGATCGTAGGGCAGAACCAGCATCGCGATCACGGCGTCGGTGCCAAGCCGGCCAATTTCCGCGCGCTCGTCTTCACATCGAGGTCCGCGCAAAGCAAGGCTCCGCCAGAGGATTTCCGAGATGCGCTCGGGATCGATTCGCCCGACGACCTCGAGAAGGGTCGCCGCGGTCGAGGCCGCGCACTGGGTATTGATGTAGGTTTCCTTTTTCTGAGACGCGACCGCGGCCAGTGAATTCAAGGCCTCCTCGACGAGCCGCGTGGCGGCGGGCTTGTCGCTCTGGCTCAGGGCGAGTGCCATCTGACCGAGTGTGTAGGCTTGGGTGTACGGGTCGCTGATCCTGGCGGCGATGCCTCGTGCCCTGGGTAAGTCACGCGGGGCCATCGCGTAGCAGACGCGGAGGGCATAGCCATCGCGCATGATCGGCTGCTTGACCATCTGCCAGACGCGCTCGGCTTCGGCCGGTTGGCTCGGAGCAAGGCGCTGGGCGATATTCCCGTGATGCCGGTCGAACTCGTGCTTGTCTGTGAGCCCCTGAATGAGCGCGAGCGCGGCAGGCACGTCGATGCGTGTCAGCTCCTCGGCGAAGGCACCTCGGCCGAAGCCGGCCAGGGCCGAGGTGGAGAGCTCCCCGGCGACCTTCTGACCCTGGCGGAGAATCCTGATCGCCCGCTCGGTCTCGCCAAGGTTCAGGAGACGACCGGCGATCTGGCCCTCGAAAATCAACCGCAGCGCCGGGTCCTTGATGCCCTGGGTATGAACCAGGCTCTGCGTTAGCAGTGCTTGTTTCTTCTCCCGTTCGGATGCGGGCAACAGATCGACGGCCTGCCGGTAACCGTTGGTCCGGCCGATCGGGTCTCCCAGAGATTCGATGAGCGCCATCGCCTCGTCGGGAGAATCTTTCAACAATCGGCGAGCCGCGGTGGCCTTCACACCGTCGCGCATCATCGGCTCGGCGAACTTCGCCTTCTCGGCAATTTCCATGGCCCGGGTCGGGTCGATGCGCGCCAGCAGTTGCAGGGTGCGGTATTCGTTGACTCCGCACGGTCCCGTCCGGGCTTTCTGGATGTCCGGCTCGAGTAGTTTCAACGCCAGTTGCCGCAGCTCGGCCGCGGGCATGGTGGATGCCGGGGACTCAGGCACCCTTGCGAAGGGCTCACCAGTCCGCGTCAGTACCAGTTCCACCGTACTGGCCGAGGGTTCGACGACCCTTCCCTGAAAGCGGAAACCGCGTGCCTCCGCGAAGATCATGATCGTGCCGCTGGGCGGAAGCTCGATCTGGAACGACCCATTTTGCTCTGACCGTGTCTGCGGCCGCTCCGGGTGGTCGCTGACAAGGCGGATCTCGGCGCCGGCGATCGGCTGGCTGCTCTTGTCGATCACGCGGCCAGTGATGCGGCTGGCTCGGTCGATCACGAGGTCGGGGAAAGTCGCGGCGGTGCCGGGTCGAAAGCGGGTCCAGTCGGTCCAGGCGGTCGACAGGCCCGAGCCGCCGGCCTTGACCCTGTAGCGGTGGTCAACGCGGAACTGCCGGGGCGTTGCGAACCGCCCGTCGGTACCGGTGCGGAGGCTGGCACCGGAGACACTGAGGCGGGTCGGATCGGAGTATTCCTGCTCTTGCAACCAGACCTCCAGCTCGGCTCCCGCAACCGGCTGGCCGGACCGGTTGACGACCCGACCCGTCAGGGAGACGAGGTTGCCGGACTGAACGGTCAGCGTGACAGGCGTGTGGAGGGCGGGGGAAACGTCAAAAGGCTTTTCGGTGCGTGCCTCCGCGGTGCTGGCCTCGAGCTCCATTCCGGTGCGAGAGGGATCGAGCGAAAGGAACTGAAACACACCATCGGGACCGGACGTCGTGTTGACCCTCTCGCCCTCGATCCCTTGCTGCATGAGCAGCGTGCCCTCAACCCGAGCACCCGCGATGGGACTGCCCGATGCGTCGACCACCTTTCCCGTCACCGTATCTCCGCGCGCCAGCTCGATCGGTTTGAGCGTGTAATTCCTGACACGTTCGCGGGAACCTCGACCTCGGCGACAGGCTGCTGAGCGAGTGGGTAAAACGGCCGCGGCGTCATCCACGGATAAATGCCGATGCCGATGGTGCCAGGCAGTACGTACTCCTCGAATTGACCCTCGGCATCACTGTAAAACACATTCATCTGGTACTGGCTACCGATGAACACACCCACGCCGGGGATTGGCCGGTTCGTCCCCCGCTCGCGAACCAGTCCCCGGACGCGGACCCCCCGCTTGAGCTCGATTTTCAGGACATTCTCCCGGCCGGCCGAGATCTGTGTCATCGCTCCCTGGGCCGGCCGATACGGCGACTCTGGAGCTGGGTGGATCATGAAAAGCATCGAGCCTTCGGCGACAGCGTCAACCACGAAGCGACCCTCGTTGTCGGTTCGCGTCGAGGCCCTACCGGCCGTGTCCTTGCCATCATATTGAGTGCCCAGATAGACCAGAATTCCCCGCGCCGCGGCGGGATCGTCGGAAACGACTCGGCCCGACACACGACCGACAGGTCGAAGCGTTATGGGCTTCTCGCGATCTGGTTGTAACTGGATCTGCTGGATACCCAGGTCGGACGTGGTGATCGTCATCAACGGCGAACTCCCCTGGTCCAGGTAGGGGATCTCGACCTTGCCTTGCCGGTCGGTGCGGAGCGCGAGGTGATCGGCGAGCTCTTCGGGAACGCTCAGGTAATAGCGGAGGATCTTCGCGTTCGACGGACCCATGGCGGCAGGTTTGATGGTCGCGCCCTGGAGCGGCTTGCCATCGGGCCGCAAAAGAGTCACTCGCCGGGTTTGTGACAACGGCAAGGCGATCCGAACTTCCTCGCGGTCGCTCTCGGACGAGAGCCCCACATGGACCCGCCCGGGAGCAGAGCCCGCCTGGTAGGCCCAGATCGAAAGCGACTCAAGCGACGGCGCCGACCGGGGCACCCCGTGCGGGACGGTAAGCGTGAACTTGCCGTGGCCGTCGGTCATGGCACGTGACAAAGCGGGTGTCGTTCCGTCCAGAGTCCAGCCGGAGGACATCCAGACCGCGGCTCCGGCAAGCGGCTTGCCCGAGGCATCCTCCACGAGCCCCGACACGATTTGACTCTTGGCGGCAAGCAGGCTCAGAGCGGCCAGCACGACGGCGGAAGTCGAAGTCATCGATTGTCCTCCCACGCGGTCCCGAGGTGTGACAATCGTCAAAGCTATCGACCGATGACGAAAATGACAACTGTCTCTCAGGCAAGGGATCTCTTACTCCGGAGCTTTCCAGTAATCGGGAAGACCCGGCTTGGTGGCGCGGAGGATCTCGAGGATCGCCTTCCGCTCGGCGGCTGTTCGGCGGGCGAACGCCGGGCTCTGATCCTGCCCGGTCAGGACGTCATGGAGCCGGTGATAGACGTGGTCTTTGACGGGTGTCGGCAAGGCGTCAAATGCTTTTGAGTAGATCAGGTAGCTGCAAGGATAGCGGAGCAGGCGCGTCTTGAGATCAAGGTCACGCAATGACCGGCCCTGGCGATCACGCGGACCGCGGGCCGAGAACTCTCGAGCGAAACTGGTGGTTCCCTGTACCGGGTCGTTCAGCTCGGCCTCTTCGACGAACAGCATGTATTTGACAAGGTCTTCGGCCGGCCCCTGAAACCGCCGGGCCGTGGATTCGGAAATCGTGTTTTCGGGCTCACCCAGAGCCTTGTTGATCGCCCGAGCGTAATGGAGGGCGATCCTGGCCTGATAATTGGCCAGCGTGATCAGGTTGTGCATCTTCACCTGGTGTTCCAGAACCATCAGGGCCACGATGTCGCTGCTGGGTGATAAGTAAGCCGACGTGTCGAACTTGCCGGAAAGGTCCTTCACGTTGGCGCCGGCTTTCACGTCGAGTTTTTCGGGATGGTCCCGGTCGGACACCAGCACGTTACCCATGTGGGTTTGTTTGCCGTGAGTTCCAGTCACGTACCAGCCGCCCCAGCGCTCTTGAAGCGGGCTCTCGTGACTGGTCGAAAAGGTGCCCGCATTGAATGCCGGCTGACCGCTCTCCTCGGGATAGACCGAGCGCACCATGTGGCCCGGGACATCGAGAGTCTTGCCCGAGGCGTGGCACTGAAGGCAGTCATGGGTCTGGCGAAGGAACGTGGGCGCCGGAGTCTTCGACTGCTCGAGCAGATAGAAGGTCGCGCCCAGTTCGGGGTCCACGGCAGAGAACTCGAGCACCTCCGAACCCTGGACGAAACCCACGTAAACATCGTCGTTGAAATAGATGGCCCGCGGGCTCTCGGGCGCGATCTTTGTCCGCTGAAAACTCGTCTTCGAGAAGACCAGCACCTGCGAAGAAATCGGCACATCCAGTTGCTCGAGAACCGAGCGAAGATAACCCTGACGAGCGTCGTGCCCTAACCGCGACCGCCCCGCTTCCAGCTTGGCCTGGAGCCGGGCGACCGGGTCATGCACCGGCGCGGTCAAGTAATTGATCGGCTCACGCTCGAATGGAATCTCGCCCCAGGCCGTCAAGCCAAAAAAAACCACCAGGCTGGACGCACAGGCCACGATCGGCACGACCCCGACAATTCGTGGACAAGGTGCCAGCCTGGTGAGTCTCGGGCGGAAAATTCTTGACGGCAGCCACATCATTTTTTCCAGGACACGGTCTTTACGGTGTATCCCAATACCTCGACGAAAAGAATCCACTTTGTTCCAAGGCAAGAAAGGAGTTATGCGGGCTAGCTGAAATGTACCAGAGGCTATTATGGATATCAACCTCCACAATCGCCCCGAAGCGTGTCGGGGCCTCAGGAATTGCCTGATTCGTTGTAGGGAATTCCCGTAGGTGGATTTGGGGCAACTGCAAGATCGCGCAGGAAACGCCACCGGTCGGGGACCTCAATCAGGCTGGGACCATCGATGCTGAGTGCTTGGCGAACAGCAAAGCTCAGCTCATCGGGTGTCCGGGCACGATGGCCGGGAACGCCATAAGCGGTCGCCAGCGCGAGGAAATCGGGATTGTTCAGATCCACGTCAAGATAGCGGCCGTCGAAGACTCGCTGCTGGATGTTCTTGATGGCTCCGTAGGTTGAGTCGTTGTGGACCACGGCAATGACCGCCAGCCGGTACCGCGCGGCCGTGGCCAGTTCCTGGGCGGTCATCACGAAGCCGCCGTCGCCGCTGACCGAGACGACGTGCTGTCGAGATAGTGCCACGGCCGCGCCCAAAGCCGCGGGGAAGGCCCAGCCCAGCGTGATGTAGTTCGAGGGATAAAAGAACTGGCGCGGGCCGAACGATGGCCAGTCGGCGTGCATGCGATAACCGATCTCACACGCGTCCGTGAAGACGGCCGTCCCTTCCGGTAATTCCGCGCGGAGCGTCTCGATCAGCCATTCGGGCCGGGGCACGCGCGCCTTTCGCGCTTCCTCCCAGATCGGGCCCCACTCGGGGCTGGCTGGCACTTCCGAAAAGTGCTTGCAAAGTTCGGAGAGCGCTGCACGGGCATCGGCCACGATGCCAACCGCGACCGGGTAGTTCATGCCGATCTGGCTGGCATCGAGATCAATCTGTACGAGCTGGCGGGGCACAGGCATTCGCCGCCAGTCGGTAAGCACCTCGGTGAACCGGCAGCCAACGGCCAGCATCGCGTCGGCGTGGGGCAAGGCTTGCCGGGCGCGGATGGAACGGGCGTGGCCGAGCGAAAGGGGATCACGCTCGTCGATAAGTCCCTTCGCATTGAGGGTCGTGACGATGGGGCAGCCGAGCCGTGCGCGATCTCGCGAATCCGTTCTCCGGCTCCGGACCAGAGGGCGCCGCCGCCTGCCAGGATGATCGGCCGACGCGCGGCCTTGAGGACTTCCGCCGCTCGCAAGACTTCGTTCTGGCTCACCTGTGGCGGCGGTGGCGGGCTAGGGTGCGGTGGTAAGTCCACCTTGGCGCAAGACTCGCGCATCAAGTCCTGAGGGACGAAGATCGCCGCGGGCCGCGGTCGGCCAATCGTCATCGCCTGGAAGGCCTGGCCAGTCATCGCGGGGATCTGCTCGACCTGGCGAACCGTGCCACACCACTTTGTGACTGGCCGAAAGATCGATTCCAGATCAATTTCGTGATAGTTGCCGCACTCGCGATCGAGATCACCCGCGTTGACCTGGCCGGCGATCAACAACAACGGCACCGAGTCGGCCCAGGCCTCGGCGACCCCGGTGAGCGCGTTCGTGGCTCCTGGCCCGGCGGTCGTGCAGACCACTCCGGGGCGAGCCGTCACCCGGGCATAACCGTCGGCCATGAATGCTCCAGCCTGCTCGTTCCGCGCCAGGATGGTCGCAATCTCGCCACTACTCTCCAGTGCATCATAGATCGCTGTGGAATGAGAGCCCGGCATTCCAAAAATGTGCTCGACGCCGTGACTGACGAGATTCTCCACCAATCGCTTTCGCACCAGTCCTGGCCATCTTGCGTCGCTCCATATCGCTTCTGGGCTTTACGATCCAGCAAAGCCTACCAGGATAACGCGGCCCCGCCAGGCGCTGCCTGGGAGAATAGCCCGGACACTCGCGACACCCGTCATGGCCCGACTCTAAGCTCCACCATCTTGTCATGCATGCTAAATGTTTAATTACTGCATGTCTGCCTGTTGTCAAATGTCAAGAATTGGCTGCTTGCAACGGGTCTCGGAATAAGCTTTGGTTCTGTCTGTCGTGCTACGATGTTCTGTACGGAACAGTTTACTACATCCTTGACATGCAATTCGTTGCCTTGTGTAATTGGGGACATTCATCCACAGGATGTTTATTAATAGCATGAATGCATGAGTGCCTTCGGGTTTAATCTTGTCAACGTAATAGATTGGCTTCAGGGATGAATGCTACGATGTTGGGTCGACTGATTTAGCCCCTGAACACAGCTCGTGTTCGCCCAGAGCTTCGACTCATCTCAGGAGTGGCCTTGATGTTCAGCGGAAGTCAAGAGATCCGAGGTTCAGAAGTCGTTTTGCGCGTGTGCGAGGATTTGCCGTACAACCGTTATGAACTGGCCAAGTTGATCTTTGACCGCGTTTTCGCGATCTTCCTGCTTGCTCTCTTGTCGCCGGTTGTCTTGTTCGCCTTGGTGCTTGTCCGGCTGACTTCCCGCGGCTCAACGATCTACACCCAGCGGCGCGTAGGGCAATTCGGGCAGCACTTCACGATCTACAAGATTCGTTCGATGTATATTGACAGCGAAATCAACGGTCCCCGCTGGTCGCTCCCAGGTGATAAGCGGGTCACTCCCATAGGTCGGTTCCTCCGCTGGAGCCATATTGACGAACTGCCCCAGTTGATCAATGTGGTCCGTGGTGAGATGAGCCTGATCGGACCACGACCCGAGCGTCCCGAACTGATCGAGCAACTCGAGCATGCCCTGCCTCACTATCACTATCGCCACAAGATTCGCCCGGGAATTACCGGCCTGGCCCAGGTGATTCAGGCGCCGGACACGGATCTCGAAAGCGTTCGTCGCAAATTGAATTACGACGTCTATTACGTGGATCGGATGAGTTTCTCGCTCGACGCGCGAATCTGGCTCGCGACGGCTTTGCTTCTTTTTCAACTTTCCGGTGCATCCATCGCGAGCCTCATGCGGTTCCCCTTCGAACAACCAGAGCTTGAACCAGCGCTCAAGGTCTGAAACTTCAGGCATTTTATCGGTCACCATGAGGCCTCGTGAACCACTCATGTTCACGAGGGCGTATTTGTTAGCTGGATGCATCGGCAAGCCGATGATCGGAGAATTCACAAAGACGGTTTTCGCCGGTGGGCGCAAAGGTCGACGAGGACTGCAAACTTTGCAGACTCTCGTGATCTTTTGCTCGTTCTCGACTCGAATTCGTTTTGTTTTCCGCCTGGAGCCCGGATTCGTTATGATATGCGGGATTCTGTCGTCAGTCGGGGAAAGAACCTCCCTGTGATGCCACTGCTGACGCGAACCGGGAGCCATCGATGAAGTCGAAGAAGCCGACCCATCCACGAGCCAGGCGCAGCCCGGCCGCTTCACCAGGCCGGAAGGTCGACGAGGGCAGGGGGGTGATTCTGGACTTCGTCCAGAGCCGGATCGAGGCCTTCAATGCCGAGCAAGGAGGCGGTGTGGCCGTTCGCAAGGATGCTCATGGCTATACACTGCTCCATCAAGATTCGGGATTGCCCATCGCACGGCTGCGGCCCCGCGACACAGGCGACCGCTTCGAGGTCCTCTACTGGAGCCCCTTCCGCGAACGCTGGCTGCCCGTTGGCGCGTTCGGAGGAACGGTGCTCTCTCTCCTCGACGCACTCGAATTTGTGGCCAGCGACCCGATGGATTGCTTCTGGCGGTGAACGGATGAGCTGACCGAAAAGCAAATCGGTATGTTATGAGGATGTCAGCTCAGGAGCAGGTCCATCATTCGATGCTCACCACGTAAGCCTGCGCCAATGACTTGAAACTGGCGATCTGACTGGCCTCCCAGTTCGCATCTCGCCCGAGCTCACCGGCAAGCAGTGCCGCGACCCGGGGTGCGACATCGACGCTGGCTCGCGCGTCGAGGAACAGGGCACGGGTGCGACGGGCGAGTACGTCCTCAACGGTACGGGCCGCTTCGTGACGGGCTGCCCAGACAACCTCGGCGGCGATATAGGGCAATGCGGGATGAAGCGGCTCGCTCAGCTCGTGACGCTGGCTGCTCAGGTCGTTCAGTCCGGGAACATCAGAGCCGTAGAACACCATGTGCTCAGGCTGACCGTCGGCGGCTTCGCGCCAGCCGTGCAATTTCAACGACGCGGTCGCGGACGGCCTGGCCGGAAGATTGCCCACCCGGGCCGCGTGGTCAACGGCGTCGACCGCCATCGGGCGATAGGTTGTCCACTTGCCTCCTGTAACGGTCACCAGGCCCGAATCCGAAACGACTACGAGATGTTCTCGCGACATCTTCGAGGTCGCAATGCCCGGCCCTCGCGCGGGCCGGATCAAAGGTCGCAGGCCGGCGAAGGTGCTCCGGATGTCCGATCGCGATGGCGCCCGTTCGAGGTAACGCCCGGCGTGGTCGAGCAGATAGTCGATTTCTTGTTCCAGCGGTCGGGGCTCGGGCGGCCGTGTCGCCATCGCGGTGTCGGTGGTGCCGACAAGCACGCGGCCGCTCCAGGGAATGGCGAACAGCACCCGGCCGTCGTCGGTCTTCGGGACCATGATGGCGGTCTCGCCCGGCAAGAACGACCGGTCGAGCACGATGTCGGCGCCCTGACTGGGCGCGATGATCGCGGGCGCTGACGGATCATCGAGCCGCCGGACATCGTCGGCGCCGATGCCGGCGGCGTTCACCACGGCCCGCGCCGTCACGATGAACTGCTCACCGGTCTCGACGTCGTGCGCTGTCGCCCCGGTAAGCCGGCGGCCAGCGCGGGTCAGGGCCGTGACCGGGAAGTAATTGAGTGCAGTGCCGCCCAGGTCGGCCAGGGTGCGGGCCAGGACGATGGCGAGCCGGGCATCGTCAAACTGGCCGTCGGTGTAGAGAATCCCACCGCGGAGACCCCTGGAACGCAATGTGGAAATTCGACTCAGTGTTTCCGGCGCGAGATCCAGCGCGATCGGCCCAGGCTGAGCTTGCCCGCAAGCCGGTCGTAAAGCCAGAGTCCCATTCCGTAGTACGGCAATTGCCACGAATGGTAGGCGGGCACCACGAACTCGCGACTGTGGACCAGATGGGGTGCATTCCGCAGCAACAATCCGCGTTCGTGGAGTGCCTCGCGCACCAAGGGAATGTTGCCCTGCGCCAGGTAGCGAACGCCCCCGTGAATCAGCTTGGTGCTGCGGCTCGAGGTCCCGTGAGCAAAATCGCGCGCTTCGAGCAAGAGCGTGCGATAACCGCGCGCCGCGGCTTCCACGGCGGTTCCCAGCCCCGTGGCGCCGCCGCCGATCACCAGAATGTCCCAGGTCGCGCCGTCGCGGAGACGATCCAGGCATTCATTTCTCACCAGAGAATTCATCAGCCCTCTCGGTCAGACGTCATGTCCGGGTAGTCCTAGACTGCGGGCAACGGTCTGGAGTTGTTGCCAGGTCGTCGGGTCAAGCGGTATCCCGCCACGCAGCCGCTCGGTCCTCGATCGGTGCTCGGGCTCGCCGGGCATGAGGATTTCCCCGTCGGGTGCCACCGTCCTGGAGCTTTTCACCCAGGTGGTAAAGTCGGCCAGGTCAAGGTCAAACGCGGAACGCTCTCGCAGCCGATCCGGATCGATGACGATCGCCAGCATGTTGTTGGAGACAGCTTTGGTCCCGGGCCGGCTGCACGAGCCTCCGGACAGTGCTCCGGCGAGGACCTCGACGATCACGCCCAGCGCAAAGCCTTTGTGCCCGCCCAGCGGCAGAATGGCACCCGGAGGCGACGCATAGAAATCTCGGGGATCGGTGGTCGGCTGCCCCTGGGCATCGAGAAGGCATCCCTCCGGCACGTTCACTCCTTTGTTGGACGCGACGCGCACCTTTCCCTCAGCGATGGTGCAGGTCGAGATGTCAAGGATGATCGGCGGTCCGCCGGAAACCGGTACACCCGCGGCGATCGGGTTGGCGGAGAGCCTGCGCTCGGTCCCGCCGTGGGGCGCGACGAGGATGCCTCCGCCGCTGGTATTCACGAACAGGAGTGACACCTTGCCCTCGCGCGCAGTCATCTCAGCCCAGTCGCCAATCCGCCCCAGGTGGCCTGCGTTCCGGAGTGCCACCAGCGAGAGACCGAACTTGACGCACTTGTCGAGCGCGATACGCATGGCCTCCTCGCCGACCACCTGGCCAAACCCGAGCCGGCCGTCAAGCACAGCCAGGATCTCATTTTCGCTGACAATCTCAACGGTCTGGTTGGGTACAAGCGTCCCGGCCCGCAGGCGGTCGACGTACCGGGGAACCTGGATCACTCCGTGGGAATCGTGGCCGACGAGATTGGCCTCGACCAGGTAGTGGGAAATCCGCTCCGCCTCGTGTTGACGGCTGCCGGCGGCCGCGAAGATGTCCCGGACCAGCTTCTTGAGCGACACGTGGTCGATCGTCATCGCAGCCCCCCTCCCGGTTCGTTTCCAAGGCGGCCGTTGCCTGTGTGCCATTGGTGTGTCTTATTATTCTGCGTCCTGCGCCGGCCGGCCGCCAGCGAAAAACCCCTCTTGCGCAAGCCGGTCATCGCGCGCGCATCGCCTTTGAGGCATTGCGGACTCGCCGCTGCGCCGTTACGCTTCATGGTTTATTGCGGCATCGCTTGCCGCCATGCCAATTCGCACCAGACGCGGAGATCGCTTTCATGGAGACGATGCTGGCCCTCGTAAAAAAAGAGGCCAAGCCCGGATTGTGGCTCGAAAAGGTGCCGGTCCCCAGGATCGGCATCAACGACGTACTGATCAAGATTCTGCGCACTGGCATCTGTGGTACCGATGTGCACATTTACGAATGGGATGCCTGGGCCCAGAAGACGATCCCGGTGCCGATGGTGGTGGGCCATGAGTTCGTGGGGCAGATTGTCGATGTGGGCTCGAATGTGACCGATTTTCAAGTCGGCGAGATTGTCAGCGGCGAGGGCCACGTGGTCTGCGGCCGTTGCCGCAATTGCCTTGCCGGCCGGCGGCACCTGTGTAAAGACACGCGAGGCGTGGGCGTCAATCGGCCGGGAGCTTTCGCCGAGTACCTGTCATTGCCGATGACCAATGTCTGGGTGCACGATCCCCAGATACCTCGCGACGTCCAGTCCATTTTCGATCCATTCGGCAATGCCGTGCACACGGCTCTTCAGTTTGACGTTCTGGGCGAGGATGTGCTGGTCACCGGTGCAGGGCCGATCGGAGTCATGGCCGCGCGGATCGTCCGCCACGCCGGCGCCCGGCATGTCGTCGTCACCGACGTCAATCCGTTCCGGCTGGAACTGGCCCGCAAGATCGGCGCGAGTCTCGCGGTCGACGTCCGCGAGCGTTCCCTCGCAAGTGCTCAGGAAGAACTGGGGATGAAAGAAGGATTCGACGTCGGGCTGGAGATGTCCGGCAATCCGAATGCCTTCCGCGACCTGCTTGCCAACATGTGTCACGGCGGTAAGATCGCCATGCTCGGTATTCCCACCCAGGACATCGCCATCAACTGGCAGACCGTCGTGTTCAACATGATCACCATTCGCGGCATCTACGGCCGCGAGATGTACGAGACCTGGTACAAGATGACGGTGATGCTCCAGTCGGGCCTGGACATCAGCCCGGTCATCACCCACCGCTACCATTTTCAGGACTTTGAAAAGGGGTTTGCCGCGATGCGCTCGGGCCAGTCGGGGAAAGTCGTCCTGACCTGGTGCGAGGGTTGAGTTTGAGCGAACCAGACGGGGAGCCTTGCGAACATGTACGGTGCCATGCGGCAAAACCTGGCCGATCAGCTCGAGCAGATCCGCTCCGCCGGCCTCTGGAAGGGCGAGCGCGTGCTCACCTCGCCTCAACAGGCGCACGTGGGGGTCGGAGGACGATCCGACGTCTTGAACATGTGCGCGAATAACTACCTTGGTCTGGCCGATCACCCGGAGGTGGTGGCGGCGGCTCACGACGCCCTGAATCGCTGGGGCAACGGCATGGCGTCGGTCCGGTTCATCTGCGGCACGCAACAGCCCCACAAGGATCTGGAGCGTGCGATTTCCGAGTTTCTCGGGACCGAGGACACAATTCTTTATTCCTCCTGCTGGGACGCCAACGGAGGACTCTTCGAGACAATCCTGGGTGCCGAGGACGCCTTGATTTCCGACGAGCTCAACCACGCTTCGATCATCGACGGCATCCGGCTCTGCAAGGCCCAGCGGCTGCGCTACAAGAACAACGACATGGCCGACCTCGCCGCGAAGCTGAACGAGGCCGCGGGCGCACGCTTCAGGCTGATCGCCACCGATGGCGTTTTTTCGATGGACGGAATCATTGCCGATCTGGGATCGGTTTGTGACCTGGCCGAGAAGCACAACGCGCTGGTGATGGTCGATGACTCTCACGCCGTGGGTTTCCTGGGCAAGCAGGGAAGGGGAACGCACGAATATCGCGACGTGATGGGACGTGTCGATGTCCTTACCGGCACCCTGGGCAAGGCGCTGGGCGGCGCCAGCGGTGGCTACACCAGCGGCCGGGCCGAGATCATCGCGCTCTGCGCCAGCGGTCTCGTCCCTATCTCTTTTCCAACTCGGTGGCGCCGCCGATCCTGGGCGCATCGCTCAAGGCGATCGAGATCTGCCGCCGCAGCACCGAGCTGCGCGACCGGCTCGAGCAGAACACCCGCTTCTTCCGCGCCGAGATGACCCGGCGCAAGTTCAACATCATCCCGGGCGAGCACCCCATCACGCCGATCATGATCGGCGATGCCGCGCTCGCCGGCCGGATGGCCGAGCTATTGCTGGAAAAAGGCGTCTACGCCATCGGCTTCTCGTACCCCGTTGTTCCCCAGGGAAAGGCCCGTGTCCGCGTTCAGGTCTCCGCCGCCCATAGCCGTGAAGACCTGGAATTCGCCATCGAAGCCTTCACGGCCGTCAAAGATGAACTCGGGTTGTGATGAGTGGACAGGGACCGTACGTCGCCGGAATCGACCCAAGGCCCGGCGAATTGCATGGTTCCCCTCAGGTACGGCAAGCATGATCCTGCAGCAACATTGGGCAGGTGAAATCCATCATGATGGCCATTCCCTGCTATTCTAAAGGATCGAGCGTCGGATACTTGAAGAGCACGAGCACCCACATGAGATCGGTTTTATGAGCACGACTGAAGTCTTGCGGGGCATCCTGAAGCCCGATGGGAGTCTCGAGCTGCAAGAAAGGTCTACCCTCCCGGCTGGCCCGGTGCGAGTCACGGTTGAAGCATTGCCTTGGAAGACCGAGGACGTCTGGACAGTCCTCACGCGGATCAGGGCGGCCCGTCAGGCCCGTGGCGCCGTTCCTCGGACCCATGAGCAAATCGACGCCGATGTCGAGGCCCTACGGCGCGAGTGGGATGAGCGAGATGAGGAGATAGAGCACTTGCGGGAGGACATCCGCCGAGCGAAAAAAGACGCATCCTCGAGTGAGAAGGACCCTCGATGATCGTCTTTCTAGACGCAAACGTTGTGATCTACCTGATTGAGCTGCCCCCTTCTGGGGGTTACAAGCCATTGCCCGGATTCAAGAGATGCGTGATGCGGGCGATACTTTCGCCGTGAGTGAACTTGTGCGAATGGAGTGCCGGGTCGGTCCGCTGACTCAGAATGACGCAACTCTACTTCATGAGTATGACGCCTTTTTTCAAGCCGTGGACCTTCAGGTTCTCCCGATCACTCGGCTCGCCTGTGACAGAGCCGCCGAGATCCGAGCTGCTTATCGATATCGCTCGCTTGATGCCCTCCACTTGGCAACTGCTACCGAAGGCGGATGCGGCCTCTTCCTGACCAACGACCAACGTTTAAGCAGATTCCCAGACTTACCCGTCGAATTCTTGGCTTGAATCGTAGGCCGTTGCAAGTAGCAAGCAGTCAGAGACCTGATGACGCTCAAAGAGTCGATCCTCCCAGTCCTTCACTATTACTTGGTGCTTGTAGGGCGCGAGCCGGGAAGTGGCGACCTTTTGGGCTCGTCCGTGGGTTCTCGCCACTTCGTTTGATTCCATCACCGCTTGTGCGCGAAAACAATCCACCCGCCGGCGCGAAACCTCGGAAACAGCCAGGGCGCTTGATCGGCAGGTAGGATACGTCTTCCAGAGGCACGACCTCGTCGATCCGAAACCCCGCGCCGTGGAGCTCGCGCTTCAGCTCGCCCCAGCGATAGAGGTGCACTTCCATGTTGTGAATGCCCCGGTAGGTCATCCGGCGGTCGCCCACGCCGGGTTGCAAGCGCAAGGCCCGGCCAAGCTGGCCCAGCAGCCAGAGGCGGCCCTGCGAATTGCGAAGATTGAGCCAGAGATTGTGCACGTGGAGCGCCAGCATCGCGCCGGGGCGGAGGATGCGGGCCGCCTCGCCGAGAGCCTTACGCGCGCGGGCCGCGTGCGGATCATGCCCAGCGTGCTGAACATGGACAGTCCGTAGTCGAAGGACGCATCAGCCAGACATCCGAGGGCGCAAAGGTTCGTCTGCAACGGTAGAAGAGAGGGATTCCCGTTGAGCGATCGGGCCTTGCGCTGAACCGTCTCGAGCATGGGCCGCGACAGGTCGATGGCGACGACGGTGAACCCCCTGGCGGCAAATCGTACTGCGTGCCGGCCCGCGCCGCAGCCCAGGTCAACCAGGCGGCCGGGGTTCGTGAAATGCGAATCGAGAATCCGCGCGTCCTGCTCGAACAGCGGGTGTCCGGCGAAGTAAGCATCTTCCTCGACGGCGAGCCGCGCGGTATGGACATACTCCCAGAGTGGCACATTCACGCCCACGGGAAGCCGCCAGGCGGGTGGAGCGCGGTGGACGTTCATCACGATCGGCCCCGGTTGCTGGGCGAGGAAGGAATCATGACCCGACAGCCGCGGCCAGAATCGCGCTCGAGCGTGGAGCGAGATTGATGTGCAGCTTACCGGCTTCCACCCGGGTGCCCTGGTGGGTCCAGACATCCTCCATCACGGTTCCGTCGCCAACGAGACCAGCCACGTTCAGCTCGACGCGACTGTTTGAGCGGGCGGCGTTGAAGGCGACAATCAGGGTCTCATCGTCAAGCTGACGGGCGTGTGCGAACTGTTCATTCGAGGCAGCCACGATGGAATAGGTGCCGCGCCGGAGTGCCGGGCGAGCCTGGCGGAGGGCAATCAGGCGCTGGAATTCATGGAGCAATTCCGTGTCCCAGGCGTCGGTCAGGTGCCAGGGAAAAGCCCCGCGGTTGGCCGGGTCGTGGGCTCCCTGCATGCCGATCTCGTCGCCGTAATAAATTGACGGGGCGCCGGTGTAGGTCATCTGGAACACCGTGGCCAGACGCAAGGCCGAGCGATCGGCCCGGGCCAGTGTCAAGAACCGGGCCATGTCGTGGCTGCCCAGCAGATTGAGCATGACGGCCGTGGTCGCCGGCGCATACAGGTCGGTCAGTCGCTCGATGGCCTTCTTGAAGGCCTTGGCGCCGGGAGGTCCGGGTGGGAAAAGGCTGGTCCTTCGGAGCTCGCTTTCATCGACCTCGCCGCCGATGAAGTAAGCAATGCAGGCGCGGGTGAATTGGTAGTTCATCACGGCGTCCCACATATCGCCGCGCAGCCAGCGAGCTGCCTCGCTCCAGACCTCTCCCACGATGTAGGCGTCGGGGTTGCCGGCCTTCACCCGGCGTCGAAACTCCTGCCAGAACGAGTCGTCATTGATCTCAGTGGGGACGTCGAGCCGCCAGCCGTCGATGCCGAAGTCGATCCACTCGCGACCGATTTTCCAGAGGAACTCCCGCACCTCGGGGCAGCCGGTATTGAACTTGGGCAATGCCGGCAAGCCCCACCACGCCCCGTAGTTGGGCTTCTTGTCCATATCGTACGCGTTGAGGGGGAACCCGCTGATATGAAACCAGTCGAGGTAGGCCGAATTGGGGCCGTTTTCCATGATGTCGTGAAACTGAAAAAAGCCGCGGCTGGCGTGGTTGAACACGCCATCGAGCACGACCCGGATCCTCCGTGAATGGGCTTCGTCGACCAGCCGGCGAAGGGCCGCGTTGCCGCCGAGCATCGGGTCGACCTTCTCGTAATCGTGCGTGTGATAGCGGTGGTTGGAAGCCGACTGGAACACCGGGGTGAAGTAGATCGCGTTGATTCCCAGGTCTTGAAGATAGTCGAGATGTTCGACCACTCCGATCAGGTCGCCCCCCTGGTAGCCGTGAAAAGTCGGCGCCGCGCCCCAGTCATCCAGGTGCTTCGGCTT
The DNA here is from genome assembly GCA_963797295.1 of uncultured Planctomycetaceae bacterium. GTDB lineage: Bacteria > Planctomycetota > Planctomycetia > Isosphaerales > Isosphaeraceae > Aquisphaera. Next base: position 207,308 of record CAWCPP010000035.1, on the reverse strand, counting down.
GGGTACCGTCACGCTCCGCGCGAACCGATCGGGGAAGATCTGGTAAAAAACGGCATCACGAACCCATTCGGGCGTTTGGGGATCCACCATCGCACTCCACGAGCAGAAATTTCAGCCCACCGGCACCTTCATCCAGAACAATTGCTTGCGGTCGCCGCGCAGCCGCAGGTCCTCGAGCAGAGAATCCAGCGTCAGTTTTGCCAGGGCTTTGAACCGTGCCTTATCATTGACGCGAACTTCCACCTTGCGCTTGAAATCAATCAGCTTGGGGCTGACCCATACGTCGAGCCGCCCGACTCCGAGCCGTTTCAGGTTGAGCAGATTCCCCTGGACGCTGCTCTTCATCTTGAGCGTGGCAGGGGTCAGGTTCTGACCGGGAATATCTACAGCTTCAGGAGCCGTCGTTCGGCCCGGGGCAAACTCCTGGACGACCACGCCGTAGAATCTGCAGTCGCAACTTCGTGCCGTCACGACGTCGAAAGACTTGGGCAGAGGGTCGCGGTGGTGCCGGTCCATCCAGTCGAAAAACGTCGTCATCTCCTCGGGAAACTCTTCCAGGCCGCGATGAAAATACTCAACGTAGGTGACGTCCCAGTTTTTGAGGATGAGCGGCTTCAAGTATGTCCCGAAGATGACCTCGCTCGAAGCCGGAGCCAGGTCGCCGATCACAAAGTAGAGCGGCATGCGTTCGTGGTGGGGTAGGTACCTGGGAACGTACTTCGCGGGAAACGCCGACACGACGACCGCGCCGGCGAACAGGTCGGGATGCCCCAGCGCGATGTCCCATGCCATGTTTCCGCCGGTGAGCTCGCCCGCGACGAAGACCCGGTCGCTGTCGATCGCGTACCGCCGGCGTGCGTCCCTAGAGCCAGCTCGACCGCGGCATGCTCGCTGGGCGTGTAACCATAATCAACCGCCTGTCCCGCGACCCGATATTCGGGGGCGATCACGATATAGCCTCGGCGGGCTGCCTCGGCCGCCCAGATCTCGACCGCCGATTGCGGCCCCTGTCCCGAGTGTAGCGCGACGATGGCGGGATAGGAGCGGAGCGGATGATACTCGGGGGGCAGCCGTACCGCGTATTCGGTGGCGGCCTGATCTTCCTGGTCTTGCAACTTGTGGGTCAGGGTCTTTTCTGCCTTCTCGGCCTCTCCCGCGGGTTCACTGAGCGGAGGCGGCATTAGCTGCACTATCCGTGTGACCAGGTCGAGCTTCTTGTAACCCTCGGATGCGCCCTCCTCGATAGGCCAGTCCAGTGACTCGAGCTTGGCGAGGATATTCTCGCGCGATGCGGCCTCGGTATTGACGAGGTAGTCGTGTACCAGATCACGCGCTTGCCAGAGGATGTCGGCCACATGCAGGTCCGAGACTGCCGCGTCGGTACCCACCACGTATCCCGACATCGCCAGCGCGAACTTACCCGCGTCGTTCAGGGCGGTTCCGGATTGCGCTCGCGCAGGCCAGGAACCGGTCGCGCACAGCATCGGGCGCACGTTCGATGGCCTTCATGGCCTCGGGGGTGCGTTTCTTCCACGTGCCGCGGTCGGCGTCGGTGAGTCTGCCTTCGAGCCTGCGGAGGTCGATGGCCAGGGTCAGGTCGGCCGCGTGCTGCTCATCATCGCGGCGAATCACGTCGCGAATCTCAAGCTGGAACTCGGTGGCGATCTCTCGATCGGTGAAACTCTTGAGCATCGACGACACGAGATGATACTGCTGCGCCCTGCGGCGAACGTCGATCTCCGTCCGACGCTGGGTGGCCTGAGCCTGGATGATGTAGAGCTTGGCCGCGACGGCTCGCTCACTCAGATCGGTCTTTGGAAAATCCTCGATGATCCGGTCGAGCTCATGCCTGGCTTCCGGATAGTAGCCTGCATCCATGAGAAAGCGGACAACGCGTTCACGCTCGCCCTGGTTCTGCTGTTCGACCCGGGCCAGCAGTCCCATCACAACGGGCCGCGGAACCTGGCTGGTTGCGAGCTGACCCTGCCAGAACCCGTCGATACCGCGGAACTTGACCAGATGAGGTCCGATCTCGGTAATCGCCTGTTCCATGTCGACGGGCCGAGGAACTCTTGTGCCCACGAAACGAAACGGCCTTTGGCCCATGTTGTTCCAGGGTCCGGCCTGAACGCTGAGCACTTCTTTAGGCATCACGCCGGCGTGCTTCACGAGCGGTTGATTTACCTGAAACTTCTCGCCGGTTCGGTAGGTGTTGTCGCCGATGATGCGGTCGATTTTCGAGTCACGAATGACGGTCTTTTTGAGACCGTCCCAGATATAAACCAGGGTGGCGTCGCGGTCGGGCACACCCTGGCTCAGGTAGACCATGCCGTTTTTCAACGTGATCGTATCTCCCCGGGTCGTGGCTGCCATGGACGTGAGCCACGAGCAGAGGGAGATCACGCCGCAAGCTCGGAATATCGACCACTTGCTCCCGGTCATCGCGTCGCTCCCTCATTCGGCGCCAGCACTCAGCGGCCTGAGCTTCGTGACTCTGGAATCAGAGCCGTTCGCGAAGCTCCACAGTCCGTGCCGTGATCCACCCGGTTCACACAAGCCGCGGATCTTATCAACTTGCATGCCAATTGTGACAGCGCCGGCGGCAAGGTCAAGACATCGTGGTTGCTGGAAGAACTGGACACTCCGCGAATGGGCCACGGGTTTGCGCCGACAACGCCGCGGAGATCGCCAGAAATGTGGCAAGCTGGAAGGCTGGCGCGTAGGCTGTAAGTGTGCGACAGCATCAAGCACGCCGAGCGACCCCAGTGGACAGGAGTTTGCCGCCATGCCCGACGACCATATCAGGTTTCGTTGTTATCGCTGCAGTCAACTGCTGGGGGCCTCGGCCAAACGAGTTGGATCGATCATCTCCTGTCCCAGGTGTGGTGCCGAGCTGAAAGTTCCGCGGGCCGAGGACCAGTTGGTCTCGGCCGAGGCGTCTCGATCAGGCCCCGGTGTGACCAACGAATCGCGCACTCCGAGCCGTCCCGGCACCAGTGCATCCGCTCCCGCCGCGAGAACTGGCGGCAGCGGCTTGCCCACGTTCATGGATGAAATCGCGGCCGCAATACCGGACGAGCTGGCTTCGCTCCGTCCCGAGGACATCCGGGTGGAGGCGGAATTTGCGGATCTCGTCGTCACCACGAACGAGAACTTCCTCACGTCTGCGCCGCCGGCGCCTCCGGCTACCGAGACATTTCAGCCGGAACAGCGAACCGGTGATCCAGCCGAGATCGATGCGCACCTGCGCGCAGGCTGCTCCGCGTTTTGAGAGCATGCCGGAAGTGCCGCCAGTATCGCCCTCGGTCTTCCAGGCCCAGGCAGTTCCGATTGTTCCGCCCCAGCCGCCACCGGTGGCTTGGACACCATCGGCGCCGCCAGTGGCCCCAGCCCCTCCGCTCGCCACGGCTGCGCCTTCGCGCTATTCCGCCGAGCCGCCCGTGGACATGGGCCTCGACGCGGTCTTGCCCGCAATCAAGATCGAGACCTCGCCGCTCTCGCCCCCAACTCGTCAGCTTCAGCCGGTGAGCGAGGTCATCCTCCAGCCGGCGACCGTCCTGGCCTGGTCGCTGCTGGTCTTGATGGCCCTCCCCATGGCGTTCCTTGCCGGCCTGTTGATGGGCCACTTCGTTTGGAAATAATTGGGGACGAGGTCTGCCCCGGGGCGATTGACCTATCTTGGAGCCGCCGGCGCGGTCTGCTACCATGACGGTAGACCCACGGCATACCCTTCGAACTGAGGTTGACAGCATGCGTTCCGACACGATCAAGCAAGGCGACGCTCGCGCCGCGCACCGCAGCTTGCTGCGGGCCACGGGAGTCACCGAGGCAGACTGGGATAAACCGTTCATCGCTGTTTGCAACAGCCACGTCGATATCATTCCCGGTCATGTTCACCTGCAAGCCGTGGGAAACCTCGTCAAGGAATGCGTGCGGGCCGCGGGCGGAGTACCCTTCCTGTTCAACACCATCGGCGTGGACGACGGCATCGCCATGGGCCACGATGGCATGAAATACTCGCTCCCCTCCAGGGAGCTGATCGCCGACAGTGTCGAGACAATGATCCAGGCTCACATGTTCGACGGCATGATCTGTATTCCTAATTGCGACAAGATCGTGCCGGGAATGTTCATGGGAGCAATGCGCGTGAACGTACCGACGATATTCGTTTCCGGCGGCCCGATGGAAGCGGGGCGAACGGCCAGCGGCAAGACGGTTGACCTGATTGACGCGTTTGTCGCCGGAGTACAGAAAGCCAGTGGAAACCTTTCGGCGGCCGAGCTCGATGAGATCGAGAAGGCCGCTTGCCCCACCTGCGGCAGTTGCTCCGGCATGTTCACCGCCAACAGCATGAACTGTCTGGCCGAGGCGATCGGCCTTGCCTTGCCCGGCAACGGCACCATCCTCGCCACCTCGGCCGACCGCAAAACCCTCTACGAGCAGGCCGCCCGTCGAGCCGTCGAGATGGCCCGCGAGTTCGCGCGGGTGGGGCCCGGCCACGGCCTCTTGCCTCGTGAGATCGGCTCGGCCGGCGCGTTTGATAACGCGATGATCCTGGACATGGCCATGGGCGGAAGCACCAACACCGTGCTCCATATCCTGGCCATCGCCCATGAGGCGGGTGTGCCGTTCTCACTCGAACGGATCGATGAGCTCAGCAAGAAGACGCCCAACATTTGCAAGGTGAGCCCATCGAGCAAGTACCACATCGAGGACGTGGCCCGCGCCGGGGGAATTCACACCATCCTGGGAGAGATCGCCCGCGGTTGCCCGGGGTTGCTCGATCTGTCGTGCAAGACCGTGTCCGGCAAAACTCTGGGAGAGAATATCGCCGAGTTCGACGTCCGCAACGCGGCGAGCAGTGCGACGGCCCGGCTCTGGTCCAGGGTGCGTCCCGGTGGCGAGCGCACGAGCCAGGCGTGGACCGTCCCCAGCGTGGCGGCCGGCTCACAGGCCGCCGGACTCGCGCTTCTGGACAGCGAGGGCGAAGACCAGGCTCCCGCGCCCGCGGGCAACGGCAGCTCGTTCGGGAACGGCTCGGGGGCTGACGATGATTTCCATGCCGAGGACGTGATCCGCAACGTCGCCAACGCTTACTCCAAGACCGGGGGCCTGACAATGCTCTCCGGTAATCTGGCACCCAAGGGAGCCGTCATCAAGACAGCGGGGGTGAAACCCTCGATGTTCACCTTTTCCGGTCCGGCGGTCATCTTCGAGAGCGAAATGGACGCGTACAACGGCATCGTCTTCGACAAGGTCAAGCCGGGCGACGTCGTGGTGATTCGCTACGAGGGTCCCAAGGGAGGTCCCGGCATGCAGGAGATGCTGGCTCCGACGACGGCGATCAAGGGCGTCGGACTCGACGACCGCTGTGCCCTGATAACCGACGGCCGCTTCTCCGGAGGAACCGCCGGCGCATCAATCGGCCACGTCAGCCCCGAAGCCGCCGTGGGCGGTCCGATCGGGCTGTTGCGTGACGGCGACATCATCGACATCGATATCGCCGCCGGCAAGCTCGCGGTCCGCCTCTCCGACGAAGAGCTCGCCGCCCGCCGCGCCGCCTGGAAGCCCCGCCCCGCCCGGTTCACCAGCGGCTGGCTTGCCCGCTACGCCAAGATGGCCACCAGCGCCGATACCGGCGCGATCCTGGATTGGAGTCAGTGAGGCCGACATATCGCCATATTGGATGCATGCGCCTTCGCGCGTTTTGCTCTTTTCATCGAAGCGTGTTCCAGGAAGAATGACTCCCGACCAGGATTCCCTGGTCGAAAGGGATTGATGGGATCTGAATAAGGATGCCATCAGCGCTTCGATGAACATGACACCGTATCAAGGAAGATCATCATGCGACGCAGCCGGACCATGCGCCCGCAGCTTGAGAGCCTGGAATCGATGACGTTGCTATCCGCGATCTCGCCGGTCCACAAGCACCCCGGTGGGATCGTCGCGGCCAAGGCCACTCACGCAAATGTTGCGACGGCGATCTCATTGAACGGAACGTTCGAGGGAGCCTACCATGTCGCCGCCAAGGCAAACCATCACAAGGGTCTCGATTATGTGTTCTCCGGGGACGGTGCGGTTGGTGTCCTGGGATTCACGCAGGTGACCGGCAATCTGAACAGCGTCGGCAACGTGACCAAAGGCCATGCCACGGGACCGGTTGTGCTTTCCACCAAATACGGAAGCCTGAGGCTGCAATTGACGGGGCCGACGCAGCACAGCATGGCGACTTTGCCGGAAGGCTTCACATACAAGATCACCAGCGGCACCGGGAAGTACAGGGGCGATGAGGGAACCGGAAAAGTTTTCTTCGTCCCTGATGCGTACGTCGCGTCAACCAGTACCGGATCCGAGGCCGGCACATTCGCAATGGTCTTTGTGTCGTAGTGTGAGAGACTTCCGACGACTTATGGACTCACCGGCCAGTTGCTGGGTGTCGACGGGTTCCTCCACGTGAAATACCGCGCTCGCATAGCGGCCCGTGCGAGCGCCGTAGTCCGAAACAGGCAGGTCTTATCACTCCCAGAGTGCCTCGCCAATCTATGTAAACCGTGGTCTGCAAAGAACGGTGTTACCGGTGGCCTCTACTCTTCTGCGCCGGATCGTCGTTCCGTTCCCGCTTGTTTGTAGGTGGCGGAACGGGGAACGCGCCGATGATCTCGCTCAGACCCCCGTTGATCACGGAACATCATTCCGTTTCGAGCCTCATCGATCTTGCCCGCGAAGCTCGATGATCAGGCGCGCAATGCTTCCCCGGATGAGGAATGGAGGAGGCCACGTGAGCATCCTCGGTAGAGAAGACGCACAGAATCGTGCACGAATCGGGATGCGATCGAACCAGGCATTGACTCGGAGGAGAACGAGCGCAAGGCCGAGGACCAAAATCAGGACCAGTCCATCGCCCAGGGTGAATCGGCGGCGCCGCGGCGGATGCCCTGCAACCAGATCCATGAGCCGGCCTCTCGCCCTACGCCTTCAGCAGCGGCAGCGGATTGAAGTGTCCATCCAGGATAGGGTCTGACGGCACGCCCAGCCAGCGGTCGAGGACCGTGGCGTAGACGCTCCGGAAGTCGATACCCCATTTCAGGTCACCGTCCTGGAGGTCGCCGAGCGAGGGAGTCTTGCCCACCAGCCCTGGCTTCACGCCTGGCCCGGCGAGGAAGACCGGGCTGGCGGTGCCGTGGTCGGTGCCCAGTGAGCCGTTCTCGGCGGGCCTGCGGCCGAACTCGCTGAACGCCAGCACGAGCACCCGGTCGGCCAGCTTGGCCGCCGTCAGGTCGTCCAGGAACGCTTTCAGGCCGCTGGAGAACTCGCGGAGAAGCTGGGCGTGCGCCGGGAGCTGAACCGCGTGTGTGTCATATCCCGGCTGGATCAGGTAATACACCCGTGCCGCGGCCCCGGACTTGATCGACCTCGCCGTCAGCTCCAGCCGGCGGGCCAGGTCGGTCTCGGGGTAGCGGGTGGACCCGTCGCGACGGGACGCCGCGGCCTCCAGCGCGGTCGCCGTCACATAGGCGTTCGCGACGGCGCGGTTGACGAACGCCTCCAGTTCACGCGGCCTCTCTGGACTCGCGGCAGCCGGCGCCGCCGGCGGTTGCGGCACAACCAGGCTGAGGTCGGAGGCATCGGCAAACGAGGTCGTCACGGCCCGACGAGTGAACAGGCGCGGGGCAGGTTCTGCTCTCCCACGAACACGGCGGCCGGCCCGTCGCCTGCCGGCGCGATGTCGAGGGCCCGGCCCAGCCAGCCGGCGGGCTCGCCACGACCGCCGTCCGCCCGTGCGCTCTGCCAGATCGCCATGCTCTCGAAGTGCGAGCGATTCGGGTTGGGATAACTGACCCCCTGCACGATCGCCAACCGCCCGCCTTCGACCAGGTCGGCCGCGGCGCGCATCGAACCGTGCAGCCCGACGCCGTCGGCGATCTTGTGCAGCTTGTCGGCCGAAAGCCGCAGCTCGCGACGGAGCTTGCCGTACGCCTCGTCGCCGAACGGGACGACGGTGTTGATCCCGTCGTTGCCCCCGTCGAGCTGGATCACGACCAGGACCCGGGTGTCGCGGCCCGCCTCCGTAGCCGCCGCCGTGCGGGCGAGGAACCCGGGGATAACCGGCGAAAGCGAGAGCAACGCCGAACGTCGGAGCAGTTCGCGTCGATGGATCACGGGGAGACTCCCAAGGTGAGAGATGGGTTGAAGGCGGACGAACGTTCACGCTCAGGTGAGCTGGGCTTCCGGCCGTGCCAGGAGCAGGGCGACGGCCGTGTTCAGACGCGGGACGGCGGATGCCCCCGGCCTCTCGGACGCCGTCCAGAGGGCGTCGGCGACAGCGGTCTCCGCGGGCCGCCCTGTCAGCAATTCGCCGAACCAGGCGAGCGTCGCGGACGTCTCGCGCGGCCGGCCGTGCCGCGACGCGAGCCGGTCCAGGTCGATGGGCCGGACCTCGACGCCGAGCTCCCCCGCGGTGAGCGCCGCGGCGAAATTCGCCCGCGCCACAACTGCCCGACCTGTGAGCCAGCTTCGCCCGCCGGGCCAGCCGCCGACGTTGGGCGGGAAGAACAGCCCCTGACCCATCCGCGCGGTCCATTCAGCAAGTAGCAGCGTGCTCGGTGGCGAGTCGAACTGCTCCAGGGCCCGGGCTGCCCCGACGGCGAAGCCGACCGGGTCAGAGACCCGTGAGCGGAGATTGCGTGCCGAAAAGAACAGCTCCGAGTGGAGGATGGTCGCCACCGCGCGGCCGATGTTCAGTCCGTCGCGGCGGAGCTGGTGGGCCAGCGCCTCCCCGCGCCACATCGTCGGCCACGCCCTCGCCGAGGAACGCCGCGCACAGCCGCCAGGCCAGGCGGTCGGCCGCCGCCGGCTGTGCGAGCAGGTGGTCCGCCAGGGCGTCGCCCTCGAAACGGGACGTCTTGCCGAGGATCGTCTTCTCGCCGTCGTCGCGATTGTCGTCCCGGGCCTGGAACTGGCCCCGGGCAACCGTACGGCCGGTGAGCGCCCGGGCCGTCTCCTTGATATCCCTCTCCTCGTAACGGCCAACGCCGAGTGTGAATAGCTCCAGCAACTCGCGGCCCAGGTTCTCGTTCGGCTTGCCCTTCCGGTTGCTCGGGGCGTCCAGCCAGACCAGGAGCGCCGGGTCCCGGAGCATGGCCCGCAGAAGATCGCCGAACGAACCGCGTGCAAGGCCGCGGAACGTCTCGTTCTGGGCCCGCATCGCGGCGGTGTCCTCGACCTTGAGCTGGCTGGTGGCGAAGTGGTCGTGCCACATCAGCGTCAGCCGCTCCAGGAGCGGATCGGGCGAAAAGAGCATCCGGTAGAGCCACCACGCCTGGAGCCGCCGCGGGTCGGAGGAGCTGCCCGCCGACTCGCCCAGGAGCGTCGCGGTGGAGTCGAAGGCGGCCGGCACCCCCTCGCTGCGGCACTCCCCGGCGAGCACACGCTCGACCGCGCGCTCGGGGCCGTCGGCAAGGTCGCGGTCCAGCTCGGCCCAGGTCGCGGCGAACCCAGCCCGCCGGCGGAGCGTCCAGGCCCGCTCCAGGTTCCAGGGACACGCATCGCTCGGGCGATAGGCCGACCAGGCGATCTGTCGCATGTCTGTCCTCCGATCAGTCGTTCTTGAACCGGATCTCTCCGGCGTCGGTGGTCTCGCCGGGCTTGATCGTCAGGTGCTTGCTGAAGGCGAACCGGCGATTGGGAAGCTGGTCGCTGCTCTCCACACCCAGACTGTATTCGCACCCGGCCGGGACGTCTGGCACCGTGAACCGCCCGTCCGGTCCGGCGCTAACCTGGTTCAGCCTCGGGCTGAAGTCGCCGCCGGGGAGCAGATCCGGCCGGATGGTGGCGCCGCTGCTCGGGTTCCCGTCGGCGTCCACGGCGCGGCCGGTGATCGACGCCAGGGGCTCGAGAGTCACGACCACAGGCCCCTTCGCATCGTCACCCTTGCGGACGTGGATCACCTTGCCGAGCTTCCGCGTCTCGTCCCGGAACATGACGGTCCGCTCCTCGTCGGGATACAGGTTCGTGATCACCCCCACGGAAGGACCTTTCGGATCGCGGTTGTAAGACCCGCGGCCCGTCAGTCCGATCTGGGCCGTGCCCGCCGCAGGCTTGCCTTCCGGGTCCACGACGCGGTATCTCACTGTATCGCCGTATCGGACCTGCAGTTCCACGTGCATCACTCTGGTGTCGCTCGGCGGATTGATCTCCTTCATCACGGTCGGATTGTTTCGCCCCCACGGGACGGGGTTCCAGTACGTCTCGAAATGGCCATTCTTGCCCAGGCCCTCGATCGACTCGTACCCGGCCCCACTCATGTACTCCTTGTTCACGGCCAGCGCCCCCACGAGCGCCCGGCCGGGCAGGCCGACGAGGCGGAACGAGCCGTCCGGCCTCGTCAGGTAGCGGTCCTGATAGTCCGTCCCGTCGACGTTCCGGTCTTTACCGAACTCGGGCGCAGCCTGGGCGAACGTGTTGTCCAGGAAGGGTGCGTAAAAGAGCCGGGCCTCGGCGACAGGGTTGCCACTTCCGTCCTCGGTCAGCTTGCCCTCGATCCAGAGTCCGCGCGTGATGCCGACCTCGATCTGGACCGGGCCGGCACCTGGCGGGTCGGGCACATTGACCTTGTGCAGGAAGTAGGGCTGGTCGTCGTTCGGAACGGCAAGGAGTTGATTCTTGCCCTTGGGCATGCCCAGCAGCCGGAACCTGCCCTGGGCGTCGGTCTTGACACGCAGCGCCATGGTCCCAACCCAGCTCGAGCCCGCGAACGAGGTACTGCGGATCTCGACGCCCGGCAGCGGCTCGCCGGTCTTAGAGTCCTTGACGACGCCGTCGATCGGCCGGCAGGGCGCCGCAGTGTAGGTGAACTCGGCCCCGTAGACGGTCTGCGAGCCCGGCCCGTACTGGTTGCCGAAACCGGGGGCCGGCAGCGGCGGCATCTTGCGCGTTACAACCTCGATGCGATTGAGCGCGATCGTATCCCCGCGCAGCTCAAGCTCGACGTTCCGCTCGGCACCGATGCCGGTCAGTCGGAACCGCCCATCCTCGTCGGTCACGGCCTCCTTGGTGGCTTTATCGGGGATACGCTTCTGCCAGTCGATGACGTTGGCCGTGATCCATTGAGGCGAGCCGGCCTTCACGCCGGCAATCCACTCGTCAAGGTTGCCGCTCTTCGGGCAACGATAGCCCTCGACCTTCACCCGGACGCCGGGCACCGGACGCCCCTCCAGGTTAACGATCCGGCCGAGGATTGGCACGTCGACCGCTGCCGACCGGGCCGCAAGAGCCTCGACCCGCTTGCCGCTGGCGACGTTGAACGTCCCGAGGTCCAGGTCCTTGCCGGCCTCGAGGGTCAGGTCCTTCGCCAGCGGGAACGGCTTGAAGGCCTCGGGCTCCATTTTGCTACTGTAGCTGTAGACCAGGCGGTCCGCGGCCTCGACCTCGTAACCGGAGCCTGGTGGCAGGTCGTCGCAGCGGAACCGTCCGTCCGCGTCCAGTTTGGCCTCGCCGACCCGCTCGCTACCGAATTCCACCGTACCCGGCCGCTTCACCGAGAACACCACGCCCCCCTTCGCCGGCTTCCCGTCCGCGTCGATCAGGCGGCCGGTGACGACAGCGCAGGGGCGGAGGGCCAGGGTGAGTTCCGCCGGGTCGGACGCCCGGTCGGCCGGCAGGTTCACGATCGCCCCCAGCTTGCGGCCGAGGTGCTTGACGACCACCAGCCGAGGCGTGCCGGGCTCCAGCCCGCTGATCGTTGTCTCGCTCGTGCTATAGAGGTTGTGGTCCCCGTGGTCCATGAAATCGGGGAAGCGGCCGTAGATTGTCGCGCCTTTCAGCGGATTCTTTCGCTCATCCTGAATCCGGACGGCGACCGAATGTCCGGCGTCGAGGGTAAGGTCGCAGGTGGACTCGTCTGCTCCTTCGGCGACGTCTACCCCCGCCAGCCGCTGATAATTCTGCGGGAAGATCCGGTTGTAGGTCGCCAGGTTCGCCGGCCCGTCACGCGCAATGCCCTCGGCGCCCACGCCGGCCCGGTACGATCGATCGTCCGTGTGCACGGCGACCACTCCGCGCCCTGGCAGGCCCACGACCCGGTAGTGCCCTGCGGCGTCCGTCCGGTAGCGTGAGGAGATCGCGATCGAGCTGACGTTCGGGTTGAAGTTCGGGAAGTCCTTCGCGTGGAGGTTCGCGAGCATCGGGAAATACTCCACCGACGCTCGCACCGGCTTGCCGGTCTTCTGGTCGGTGACCCGTCCGGTGATCCAGCGTGCACGCTTCAGGCCGATGTCGAGCGTCACGGGGTTGAGCCCTGGCCCACCCGGCACGACGAGGTCCTGCGTCATGAAGTAGGGCTGGTCGAGGGGCGGGTAGACGGCAAGCTCGTTGCGGTCCCCCTTGGGCAGGCCCTCGAGGCGGTAATGTCCCTGGGCGTCAGCTTGGGCGGTGATCTGCCCTGCGACGAGGAGGGTGGAACCCGAGAGCTGCCAGGCGGTTACCAGGGCCCCGGGAATGGGCCGCCCGGTCTCCGCGTCACGGACCACGCCCTCGACCGGCCGCGACGGCTCGACGGGTAACGTGCAATCGGCCCCGAACAGTCCGGGCCGGTCGAAGCCGCGCGAACCGGGGTCGCGCGGTGGGGCGGGCTGGTAGGTCATCTTTCTGGTCATCACGCTGACTCGCTGGAACGCGATCCGGGGCCCGGAGATCTCCAGCAGGGCCGTGACCTCGCGGCCCAGGCCCTCGATGCGGAACCGTCCGTCCGCGTCCGTCGCGACGCCGCCCGGCAGGATCGGCTCGCCCTCCAGAATCGACCGGCCGGTATGAGGGTCGGATGAGCTGTCCGCCCCGCCGGCGTGGCCGCCCTCGACCGGCGGGCGCAGGTAGAGCTGCCGGATCCGAACCCGGGCCCCGGCCACGGGACGGCCCTCCAGGTCCACGAGCCGGCCCGTGATCGGCAAGTCGTCGCTCTGCAGCCGGATCGGCCGGCCGGGGATCTGGTAGGACAGCCCGAGCCCGGGAGCCATAGCCACGACCTGGAACTGCTGGTCGGCCTCAGGGCTAGCTGGGTCGATGTTGATGTCCGTCTCCGGTGTCGCCATGTCGAGCGAGAACCGGCCGTCCGCGTCGGTTGTGCCGCGGGCAGACTGGTAATTCCGGGCGCCTTGGTAGGTGCCCATGAAACCTTCAATCTTGTAGCGCGAGCGCGAGGCGATCACCGTCGCGCCCGCCACGGGCTTGCCGTCGGGCCCGAGAACCTGGCCGGAAGCGCGACCCGCGGCCGCCCGGGTCGTCGTCGAGGTGCCGCCCGCGGATGCCGCAACCTCTGGTCCCTTCTCCTTCATCGCGCGCACGGTCTGCCCCGCACCCAGCAGGCCGGCCAGTCCGGTCGCCGCGACCCCGGCCGCCAGGATCAACCCGGCGGCGCGGACGCCCAGCCGTGTGCATGGCCTGCTCGAGACATCGAGGATCCGGATCACCCGTCGGGCCAGCATCGAGCGGAGCGAGATCATCCCCACCGTTGCTGGCGAGGGGGGTGGCAGGGTGCGCCTCGCCAGGGCCAGCAAGTGGCCCGCGTAACGCGCCCGGTCGGTCCCGATCTGTACCACGAAGTCGTCGCAAACCTCCTCGCTCGTGGCCTCGAGTCGGCGCGACAGGATCCAGAGCAGCGGTTGATACCAGCCCAGGACCATTGCGGAGTGCCTCAGCAGGTTCCACAAGGCGTCGCGGCGCACCAGGTGAGCCAGTTCGTGAACCAGCGTCTCACGCAGGTTCTGGTCTGCATCCTCGGGGAGCAGAATTGCCGGCCGGCGCAGGCCATCGAGGCAGGGGCTGTGCAGGAAGGGACTGCGTAGCACGCCAGGGGGCAGCACGCCCAATCGGCGCGCGAGCTCGGCGCAAAGTTCCTGCTCGTGCGGCCCAGCGGCTACGGCCATCCGTCGCAGGCGCGCCATGCGGGCCTGGCCGATCGCCAGCCGCAGAGCCATCAGTGAGGCCACCACGAACCACGCCGCCGGGATGAACCCCGCGTCCATCCGCCACGCGGCGGTCGGCGCCGGGGCGCTGGCTTCAGCACCCAACGTGGGAGCCGGGCCCGGATCGGAAGGGTTTGCCGCAATCGGCGGCGGCGGGGAAATATCGCGAAGGTCCGGCATGGCTTCGCCCTCCGACTCCGCTCGCCCGATGGCCGGCGACTCTGGTAACGGGGGCGTAGGGACCGCGACCGCACGGACTTCCGGCCGCGCGGAAGGCATGGGGAGGCCGGGGCCGTCGATGCCGGCCGCGGCCAGCAACGCCGATGCGGCCGGGCAGACGAGCACGCCCGCGAGCGTCGCCCGATAAACGCCGTTCTGGACCGCCGGTCCGGCACGGCGTGCCAACCGCCCCACGACCAGCCCGAAAGCCAGCAGCGCCGTGGATTGAACCAACCAGATCGCCCCGTGCCCGGACAGCGCCGCGCACCATGCCTCCAGAATCTGCCGCATGCGAGCCCCCTTCTTCTAACCCCCGGGTCAGGATTTCCGCTGCGCTTCGATCAGTCGGTGCAATTCCTCGATCTCGGTCCGGGAAAGCCGCTCCTCCTTGAGCAGGTGGGCGACCAGGCTTCCGACACTCCCCCGGAAGACTCTCTCCAACAGGTCGCGCGTGGCGGTCCGCTTCACCTTGTCTTCCTTCAGGCGAGGGAAGAAGACGAACGTCCGCCCTTGTTCCTCGTGGCCCACGGCCCCCTTCGCCTCGAGCTGCCGAAGCAGGGTCTGGACGGTGCTGTGCGCCACCGGCTCCTCGGCGTTGAGAGCGTCGGTGATGTCGCGGGCACTCGCCCGGCCACGGTCCCAGAGCACCTGCAGAATCTGGAACTGCATCCGGCCCAATTGCACTTCGGCCATCGAGAAGTCCTCCGTCGAACCGTTTGTCTACTCTGATAAATTTACCCGAGTAAACGACGGTGTCAAGAACCATCTTCGGAATTCGGCGGGTCGAATCATCGAGGTCAGTCGGGGTCGCCGCGAGCGTCCTCTTGCACGTTTACGTTGTGGCGACCGGCCCATCACCTCGTAATGCTCCCGCACCACCGCCGGATGACCCAGTCGGCCATGAAGGAACCAACTCAACACTCCGAACCCACAGTCGCGTTGCACCCTTCGGTCCGACCACACCAGAGAAATTTGGTGCGAAGTATCAAGCGTGCCCTCACATGGCAGTTCGCAGACTTCCCGCAAGCACCTGGGGGATGGGGGTGGCTGAAACGGGTGCCACGGTTCGCAAGTGCGTGTGCAACCCGGTGAGATCGTCGCGGCCAAGGCTGCCCATCCAGATGTTGCGACAGCGATCTCAGCGAACGGAACCTTCACGGGAGATTACCATGTCGTCGCCAAGGCAAACTACGGCAAGGGTCTCGATTGCGTATTCTTCGGCGACGGCGCGATTGTCACATCAACCATTACCGGATCCGGGACCGGCACATTCACAATGGTGGTTGTGTCGTAGCGGACCTCGAACTCGCATCGATCTGTTGCTGCCCGCGCGGCCGGGCTATGCTGGGGCTTTCGAGAATTCGTGAGCATTGAAAAACGCGAGAGTGCTGCCCATGGAGAGTTCCCAGAATTTGATCATTCCGCGCGGGTTCCGAGCGGGGGCCGTGAAGGCCGGGATCAAGCCGTCGGGGGGGTTGGATCTCGCGCTGCTGGTTGCCGATGGGCCGTGCGCCGCGGCGGGTACGTTCACGACCAACCGGGTCTGTGCCGCGCCGGTGCGGTGGTGCCGCGATCACCTGCCGGCCGACGATATTCGCGCGGTCGTGATCAATGCCGGCAACGCCAACGCGGCCACGGGTGAGCAAGGAGCCGCCAACGTCGTCAGAACCGCCCGGGCCGCAGCCGACCTGCTGGGGTGTCAGCCCGATCAGATCCTTGCCGCCTCGACGGGCGTCATCGGCCATCAGCTTCCCATGGATCGCCTTGAAGCTGGATTGGGGCAGGTTGTCAAGGAGCTGTCCGCCGAGGAAAGCAACTTCCGGACCGCCGCGCAGGCCATCCTGACCACCGACACCCAGACCAAGATCGTTTCACTGCAACACAAGGGCGAAAGCGGTACCTTCTCGCTCCTGGGCATGGCCAAGGGCGCGGCGATGATCGGGCCGCGGATGGCGACGATGCTCGCCTTTCTGCTCACTGACGCCCCGGTCTGGCCCAACGACCTTCAGCCCATCCTCTCCGAGGCCGTCGAGAACAGCTTCAATTGCGTCTCGGTGGAAGGGCATACCAGCACCAACGACACGGTTTTGATACTTTCGAGCACGGCCGCCACCGAACCAGTGCTGCGCGGGGACGACCTGGCGGCGTTTGCCGCCATGGTCAATTCCTCTTGCGTTGCGCTGGCCCGGATGATGGCCAACGATGGTGAAGGTTGCACGCATTTTATCACCATCGACGTTGAGGGATGTGAGAGCCGGGAAGAGGCAAGACGTATCGCGCGGGCCGTCGCTGACAGTCCCCTGGTGAAGACCGCGATCCACGGTGCCGACCCGAACTGGGGACGGATCGTCTCGGCCGCCGGTTATGCGGGAATTCCGTTCGCCGAAGAGGAGCTGTCGCTCTGGATCAACGGCGTGGCCGTTTACCAGGCTGGCGGACCGACGAACTTCGATGCCCCCCGACTGTCGGCGCAACTGCGAGCCAACCGCGACGTCGACGTTCGTCTGCTGCTGACGCGCGGCGAAGGCAAGATCCGCTTCTGGACGTGCGACCTGACGGCCGAGTATGTCCGGCTCAATGCCGATTACACGACCTGACCGGAGCGTGGATTTCAGCGCAGTGCCGCGACCGCGCTGCGGAAGATGCGCAGACCCTGCCCCTCCTGGCTCGTGTCGCCGTCGCGCTGGCGTGTCCAGCGGGGATGATGGATCGTCTCAACAAAGCGCTCGGGATGCGGCATGAGCCCGAAGATGCGGCCCGACGCATCGCAAACACCCGCCGCGGCATGCAAGGAGCCGTTCGGGTTGGCCGGGTAGTCCATGGTCGGTTGATCGTGAGTGTCAGCGTACTTGAGCACAATCTGGCCGGCCTCATCGAGAGCCTGGGTTGCCGTGGGGTCGGCCGTAAGAAACTTACCCTCGCCGTGTGCTACGGGAAGCTCGATAGGTTCGGCGAAGGCGACGAACGGAGAGAGCCCGGGCCGGGGCAGAAGCCGGATCCAGCGGGCCTCAAATCGTCCCGAATCATTGTGAGCCAGTGTCGCCGCGCCAACCGAAGATCCACCGGGCAGAAGTCCGCACCGCACCAGGACCTGGAAGCCGTTGCAGATGCCGGCGATCAAGCCGCCTCGGTCGTGAAACTGGCGCAAGACATCGGCCAAGGCGTGGCCCAGGCGCGTGGCCAGGATTCGTCCCGCGCCCAGGTCATCGCCATAGGAGAAACCGCCCGGAATGGTGAGGATCTGAAAGTCGAGCAGGGCCCGTGGAGTCTCGAGCAGGCGGCCCACATGCCAGGTCTCGGAGCGGGCGCCGGCGAGCTCCCAGGCGGCCGCCGTTTCCTCGTCGCAATTGGTTCCGGGGGCACGCAAGACGATCACGCGCGGGGTGGCGATGGTGCTCATGACGAACTTAACCTGGGATGCGAAGGCTCGAAAATCCAACAGTGAATAGTGAATGCGAGCGCGGTTATCTCCGCCCCGATCGAATCAGAAGCCAGCGTCGGAGGGGTTGTAACCCGCGTGGTAATCGGGTTCGGCGCGGTAGGCGAGGTTGCGCCGGATCAGCTCCGACTCGTAAACCTGCACCACGAAATCGGCCGCGATCTTGAGCCGGGACGAGGTGCCCTTGGCGGGGAAGTCGGTCGGAGCGCCGCGGCGGAACTCGGCCACGCCCACGTGCTTGGCCCGACTCTTGACGTAGTTGATGCCGGGGATGCCGTCGGCATCGCCGGAGATGAGCAGTGCGATGTCGAAGGTGTCCTGGAGCGCGACCATATCGACTGCCAGACTGGTGTCCAGTCCCTTCTCGTTGACCGTGTGATGCAGCAGGTCGACTTTCCAGTGGCCCTCCTGGCGAATTTCGACGAAGTCGGTCGCGGATTGAACGCCGTGGTAGAACCGTTTTTTCCGTTCCAGCGCCCGGCGCTTGTTGTCGTACCACTCGCGGGTCTCGGCGAAGCAAAGGTTCCAGGCTTCCTCGATCCGCCGATCGGGGGGCAAGTCGGGGAAGCGGCGGCTGACGTCCTCGATGTAGGCGTCGCGCAGCCGCGGGTTCATCTCGAATCGGTGCGGAGGCGGGCCTCGGCCTTGGGATCGTTAAGGTCCCACTCGTCCATCTTACCCACGACATACCAGTAAATTCGCGAATGCTGGGCGGTCGGCCAGTCAGCCCCTTCCGCGAAGGTTCGGCCCCAATAATGAACGCTTTGCTCGAACACGTGGCGATAAAATGCACCGTAATCGTCGACACGCAAGTTGAGGTGCTTCAACACGCCGTCCAGATTTGACCCGTCGACGAATGTCACAAATCTTACCATAAGAATATTCCTGTCAATTATGTGTTGCTATTGTACAAGATCGTTCTTGCCCCGGGTGAGCGCCAAGACATGACCCGCAAACCAATCTTTGCCGCGTTCCTCACCAGTGCAGGGGCTGCTGCCAGGCTGCCTTCAAATCGTCAACCGCCGCTTCAATCACAACTGATTCATCAAGCCCGGTCACGACGAGGCGCGCGTTCGCGGCCGCCGAACCGGATGGGTTGGAATCGACCTCGCCCAGGCGGCCCCATGGCAGGCTCCCCAGCAAATCCGTCAGGGCGGCATGATCCTGGGGCGGAACCTCGAGCAGGAACCGGCTGGGTGACTCGGAAAAGAGGAGTA
Organism: uncultured Planctomycetaceae bacterium; assembly: GCA_963797295.1. Classification (GTDB taxonomy): domain Bacteria; phylum Planctomycetota; class Planctomycetia; order Isosphaerales; family Isosphaeraceae; genus Aquisphaera. The sequence goes on along the minus strand of CAWCPP010000035.1, from coordinate 188,475 downwards.
CACAGTCGCTGGCGGCGTCATCGTCGCAGGGAATGTCACGGAGCGAGATATTGGCTCCCAGGCCACCGGCGATGGCCATCTCCGCGAGAGCGACAGCCAGTCCACCCTCGCTCAGGTCATGGCAGCTCCGGACAAGCCCGCGGTTGATCGCCTGGTAAACGGCCCGGAACACCTGCTGGCCAAGGTCCGGGTCGACTCCGGGCACGTTGCCCCCGTTTTGACCCTGAAGCGCTGCCCAGAGCGAGCCTCCCAGCTCGTCTCGCGTGGTCCCGACGATCATCACAAGGTTTCCCGGCTCCTTGAAATCCATGGTGACGCAACGACGGACGTCGGGCACCTGGCCGATGGCGCTGATGAGGAGTGTCGCGGGGATGGCAAGGCTCTTGCCGTCGTGGACGTACTCGTTATTGAGGCTATCCTTGCCCGAGATGAACGGCGTCTTGTAAGCCAGAGCCAGGTCGTGGCAGGCCTGGGCGGCAAGCACCAGAGATCCCAGCGTTTCCGGGCGATCGGTGCTGCCCCAGCAGAAATTGTCAAGCAGTGCGATCCGGCGCGGGTGAGCTCCCACCGCGACGCAGTTCCGCACGGCTTCATCGATGACACAGGCCGCCATGGCGAACGGATCCAGCCGGGCGTACCGCGGGTTGATGCCGCACGAGATCGCCAGGCCGCGGTACGAGCCGCGGACCGGCAGGATCACGGAGGCGTCGCCCGGTCCGTCATCGTGAATGCCAACCAGCGGTTTGATCACCGTCCGGCCCTGGACCTCATGGTCGTACTGGCGGACGATCCATTCCTTGCTGCATACGTCCCAGTGACCCAGCAGGGCAACCAGATCCGACGTGAAATCGCCGCTCTGGGGAATCTCGACGGCCTGCTGAGGTGGCGGCGTGAAGCTGGCCTGCCGCACGACGGGAGGCTGGCCATCGTGCAAGAACTGCATGGACAGGTCGCCGACCACCTGGCCGTGATACCGCAAGGTCAACCTGCCGGTGGCCGCGAACTCGCCGAGGTCGGTTGCTTCGACCTGTTCGGCCGCGGCACAGCGCGCTCAGCTCGGGCCACGATTGCGGGGGCACCGCCAGCACCATCCGTTCCTGGGCTTCGGAGATCCAGATCTCGGTGTACGACAGGCCCTGGTACTTGAGCGGAGCGCGCTCGAGATCGACAACGGCGCCAAGCTCCGCGCCCATCTCCCCGACGGCCGAGCTGAACCCCCCCGCGCCGCAGTCGGTGATCGCGTGAAACAGCCCGCGGTCACGCGCCTGGAGGATCACGTCGAGCACCATCTTCTCGGTGATGGCGTTGCCAATCTGCACGGCGCCGCCGGAGACCGTCTCGCTCTGGCCGGTCAGCTCGGCCGAGCTGAACGTGGCGCCGTGAATGCCGTCACGACCGGTCCTCCCGCCGATGGCGATGATTCGATCTCCCGGCTCGACCTTCTTGAATGCCTTGCCCCGCGGCAAGACACCGACAGTGCCGCAGAAGACCAACGGGTTGGCCAGGTAGCCGGGATCAACGGCCAGCGCCCCGTTGACCGTCGGAATGCCCATCCGATTGCCGTAGTCGCGAACGCCGGCGACTACCCCTTTGAGGACGCGCCTGGGATGGAGCACGCCGGTTGGAAGCTGGTTGGGAGGCAGATCGGGAGGAGCCACGCAGAATACGTCGGTGTTGCAGATCGGTTTCGATCCCAGGCCGGTCCCGAGCGCATCGCGGATGACTCCACCGATGCCGGTGTTGGAGCCGCCATAGGGGTCGATCGCCGAGGGATGGTTGTGTGTCTCCACCTTGAAGCAGACGTCAAACTCATCGTCGAAGCGGATCACTCCGGCATTGTCCGAAAAAACGCTGACCAGCCAGTCGAGGTTGAGCGCCTTCGTCGCGGCGAAAATCGTCTGCTTGAGCAGGTTGTCGATCGTTCGCCCCTCGAACTCGATCTTGCCTTTCAGCGTCTTGTGAGAGCAGTGCTCGCTCCAGGTTTGCGCCAGGGTTTCCAGTTCGCAATCCGTGGGGTCGCGGCCCAGCCCGGCAAAGTGGCGCTGGATCGTTTGCATCTCGGCAAGATTGAGCGAAAGCTGTCCCGACCTGCTCACTTCCATGAGTTCGCGATCGTCCATCGCGCGAAGACGCACCGTGATCAGCCGGAACTCGTAATGCTGTCCCTGGCCAAGATGGTCGAACGGCAAGGGGCCGACGGCCGACTGTTCGACGGCATCGTTCGCCAGCACGCGCTGGATCAGGCGCGGCAGGTGCTCGGCCGGTCCGTCGACCTTATAGCTGCGTATGGTTTCGAACACCCGCGACGGCGAAACCCAGCTCGCGCAGCACGCGCGCTTGCGCTTTCGGCTTCGGGATCGGTCACACCGGCTCTGGGCAGGACGTGAACGACGGACCCATCAGTGGCGCCGTCCGTAGGCACCGCATGGATCCTGAATGACTCGACGACGGGGTCGACCAGAACCTGCCGGGCCGCCCGTTCGACCTCTGCCTTGTCCAGCGATCCTTCGACCAGAAATCCCCGACTGGCCGCGATCACCCAGGCGCCGGAATTCCGGACTCGACGGCTTCGGTCGACAGGCGTTTTCCAACCAGGTCCGGGTGACCCGGGGCGGGATAAATTTCAAGGTGCCAGAGCATGCGGGGCCATCATGGTTCAGAGAGTAATTTGGAGATTCATGAAATACATTCAATGAACCGTCAATGGGACAGATCTCGAAAAGCAGCACGACCGAGGGAAGAAATGCCAAGAGTAACGTCCAGAACGGTTCCAATCAATCATGCGGGTTTGCGCCGGGCTGACCGGCATCAAACAGACGCCGGCGCTGTCGCGCCTGGTCCCACCAGTCGCGGATGGCGTCCTCGTCATCTGTCATCACGGCGTACTTGAACGCGGCGACTCGCTCCTGGAGGGTTCCCAATGCCTTCAGCAATGGACCCCGGTTGTCGCGGAAAATGGCGGTCCAGAGGCCGGCATCGGCGGCGGCCACGCGGGTGCCGTCTCGGTAGGCTCCGGCGGCCAAAGCCAGCCATTCGGCGGGCACCGACGACGCAAGGGCCGCGGCCATGGCATGAGGCAGATGGCTAGTGTAAGCGAGAACCTCGTCATGCTCGGTCGGGCTCATCTCAAGGAGACGGCATCCCAGTGCTCCCCAGAAGTCGCGGGCGCGCCGCAGGCAGGCGGCAGGCGTCCGGGCTGTCGGGGTGAGCACGCAGACGCGATCGTGCAAGAGGCCCGCGCGGGCATGTGCGGCTCCCGAGCGTTCGGAACCCGCGATCGGATGCGCCCGACAAAGATCTCGGCCCCGTCAGGATGCGATTCGATCGATTCGACGATTTGCCGCTTGGTGCTGCCGGCATCGGTCACGAGGGCTCCTGCCGGTACGGCCCGGGCGGCCCGGCGCACGTCGTGCGGAATTCGACTGACGGGAGTACAAACCACCACGACCTCGGCATCAGCCACACCGGCTTCCAGATCGGTCGTGGCCTCATCGATGACGCCTCGATCTTGCGCCTGCTGGAGCGTTTGCAAATCACGGCCCACGCCAACGACCCGCGCGGCCAGACCTCCAGCACGCAGCGCCAGCCCGATCGAGCCTCCGATTAACCCCACGCCCACGATCGCCACCGTTTCCAGCCGCTGCAAGACCACTCCCTCTCGACGGAGCTTGGCGTTTCGATCACGGCCCGTATCTTCACGATTCTTTTATCTTAACAAGACCCACGCCGGCAAAACGAGATCGATCGTTCGATTTGGGCAGCCAGCCGGGTTGAGGTGAGGAATCAGAGCTGACCCGAGGCAGCCTGGTTCGAGCCCAGAAACTGATGGAGGGCTCGCCACATGGCTCCGGCCGACTTCCACCGAGAGTCGGGCCGCTTCCTCAGGGCCTTGAGCAAGATCTGCTCCAGGGCTTCGGGTGCATCGGGGCGATAGGCGCAACGGCACCGGGGGATGGTCCAGGATCATCTCGTAAGAGTCGGGACGGCCGGGATCAAAGCCGAGATAAGGGTATTTCTCGGTCAGCAGGTAGAACAGGGTGGCTCCCGCACAGTAGATGTCTGCCGGTTCCTTGACCTCTCCGAACTGGCGAATATGCTCCGGGGAAAGAAAGCCGACCGAGCCGCCGACCTCGCCCTGGCGGGTAAGGTTCGAGAAGACGGTGCTTTCCACCATGCTCTTGGCCAGACCGAAATCGGAAAGCTTGACCCGCGGGCGATGCACCGGCCCCATCACCAGCAGGTTGGAGGGTTTGATGTCGCGATGAACGTATCCCTTCCGGTGCGCGAAGTGCAAGGCCGACAGCAAGTCGCGGCCGATCAGTGCGGCCGTCGAGAACGGTATCGGCTGCTTGAGCGACCGCAGCCACTCCAGGGCGTTCTTGCCGTCCACGTACTCCATGACAAGTTGAAAGTGGCCTTCGATCTGGAAGAGTTCGTAAAACTCGACGATGCTCGGGTGGCACTTGCCGCCGGGCATGAGCATGTCGCGCAACGCCTGGATCTCGCGGTGGAAATAGTTCAGGGCCTTTTCGCCGGCCGTGCTGTTGGCGATCATCATCTTGATCGCAACCCGCCGGTTGCGGGAGATCTGCCGCGCCCGGTAAACGGTTCCCATCCCCCCCTCACCAATCAGCTCTTCGATGAGATAATCGGGACTGGTCTCCGGGAAATCCCTCCGCCTGGCGTCGCATTCCGGGCAGAGCGACGAGGACACCGCCCGCGAGTCCGTCAGAAACAAAGGAGTCTCCTGAGGATTGGTGGAGCCTGGGGGCACGTTCTGATCAAGCTGAACTCCGCACCCGGCGCAACGATCACGCGATCGCGCCTCGGCCCCGCCTCCTATGTAGTGGACGGCAAAGGCGCTATCACCAGCCGCGACGAGATCACCCTCGCGGAGCAGCACCCGCTCGACCCTCAGGCCATTGACCTTGGTGCCGTTGGTACTTCCCAGGTCGACCAGGTGGCATAGTGGTGGAGAATTCTCGAGCTGAAAATGCTCGCGAGACAGGGCCTGATCGCCGCTCATCGAGAACGCCGCTCGTGACGCCCGGCCAACAATGAAGCTGCCGCTGCGATCGAGCCGGTATTCCTGTCCCTCGTGCGGTCCTGAGATAACGCGAAGGACAATTTGCATCCTCCCTACCCCCTCACGGATCACCAATGCGACATGATCTTAGTGAACTTTCCCCAAGGATATAAACCCTGAGATCATGGAATCGGATCGCACCTGGAGCAACGATAGAACCCAAGAGCCGAGAGCCAGGGTCGACCGTTTTCTGACGAGCTGATCCATCCGGAGAAAGGGTCCTGTCCACGCCGGTTTCATGCCACCGGCTCCTGCTGCGCCAGTTCCCGCAAACGCCGTAGGTCCACCTTCCCCGTGCCGGTGATCGGAATCTCGGAAACCTGGATATAATCTCGTACGGAAGGAATCCAGAGCCGGGGAATCCCGCTGGCCATCAGCCCTTTGTGGATCTCATCGGCCGACATCCCCAGTTCGGTGTAAATCACGCAGAGCCGTTCGCCATGCTTGGGATCGGGAACGGAGGTGACGGCCACATGATGCTCGTCCACCTGCGCGATTTGCATGATGGCCGACTCGACGCCTACATGCGGGACCATCTCTCCGGCGATCTTCGAGAACCGGCTGAGCCGATCGGTAATCTTGAGGAAACCGTCGGGATCGACGTACCCCAGATCACCCGTCAGGTACCAGCCATTCTTGACCACCTTCGCCGTGGCTTCCGGCTTGTTCAGGTAGCCCACCATCACTTGCGGGCCCTTCACCGCGATGATTCCCTCGGCTCCGAACGGCAGGTCCTCGCCGGTATCGGGATCCACGGTCTTGAGCCTGGTGCCCGGGACGGGCAGCCCGACGGTCCCCGGCCGGTTGCCGTGCACCGTTCGTCCATCCCCAAGCTCCATCCGCCGCGGAACATTCACCGCAACGACCGGCGAAAGCTCGGTCGTGCCGTAGCCTTCCATCGGCTCGATGCCCAGCCACTGATTGATGTCGCGATAAAGCTCCGGCTTGAGCTTCTCGGCGCCCAGGATCAAATGGGTGAGGGTCTTGAACTGCTCTGAAGGGCAGCTCTTGATGTAAAACCGGGTGAACGACGGCGTGCCCGCGATCAGCGTCACCTTGTGTTTCTCGGACAGCTTGCCGATCGTTTTCGCGTCAAGCGGATTGTGGTAATAGACCACCTTCTTACCTAGCAGCAGTCCCGTCCAGATCGTGACACAGTTGCCGAACGAATGGAAAAACGGCAGGATTCCCAGCAGCACTTCGTTGGGCTCCAGGTGCACCTGCTCCTCGATCTGAAGCACATTCGAAAGGATGTTGCGGTGCGACAGAACCACTCCCTTGGGATCGCCCGTCGATCCGGAGGTGAAGATCACCGTGGCGATCGAATCAAGATTCGGCCCCGCCAGGCCCGGAATCCACCCTTCAAACATGCCCGACCGCAGCAGCCGCGATTGAACCAATCCCGTCAGCTTGTCACTTCGGCGAAGCTGACCGGGCACGTCTTCGAGCATCATCAACCGGGCATCGGGCGTGACCTGGAACCGCTCAAGCACTTTCGGCGACGTGATCACGTGGCGAATCCCACACTGCTTGATCGACGAATCAATCATCGCCTGACCGGCGGTGTAATTCAGGTTGATCGGGATCTTTCCCTGAAGCACCAGCGCCAGGTTTGTCACGCAGGCCGGGACGGTTGGCGGAAGCAGCACGCCCACATAAGTATCAGAACCGAAGGTTCGCGACAGGAACCGGCCCAGGACGAGCGATCGCAAGAGCATCTCGCCGTACGTCAGATGTGCACCGGTTCCATCACAGATTGCCTCGTCCGACCAGTGTTGGCGAACCTGCCACACCAGCGCGTGCGCGAGCGAACGCCACTCGGCGGGGACAGGAGAAAGGGGTCGGAAGCCCGGCTGGGCGGGATCGGACGAGGATTGCGATCCGAGAGTATGCTGCACGCTCGAACTCATCGCTCCGCGACTCCGCTATCAATCTTGTAACTCAACAGACGGAAATTACTTGGGTCAAGGTCAGATTGGCCCACCTACTGTAAGCCACAGAACCTGTAAGAACAACCTCAGCACCGCCAGGGCAGGGCGCTCGCGGCGCCGACGTCCGACGGAAAAACCGTTTCACGCCGGCGTTGAATCGTGTACACTCAAGAACCAGGTTCACTCCCAAATGAAGTCTCTTGCCTGGCATCCCCGATTTCGGAAGAACCTGGCCCGAACCGGCGCGAGCGGCTGGCCGCTTGACGCCTCGCTATTCGTCAATCACCAACGGAATCACTCCCGGATCGCGTGACGCGAGGACATGACGATGACGGTGCGTCGCCTTCCCACCACAATCCCCGCGCGAGGATCGTCGCCCCTGCCTGTCGCTGCCTTTCTTGTGATCGCCATCGCGGTATCGACAGCAGCGCCCACGGCAACGCTCGGCGGCGAGAACCGGCCGGAGGCGGCACCAACCCCCGATCGATCGAAGGCCCGCCGCATCCGGTTCAATCGCGACATCCGGCCGATCCTTTCCGACAAGTGCTTTCAGTGCCACGGTCCCGATGCCACCCAGCGCAAGGGGAAACTCCGGCTCGACAGCGCCCAGGCCTCACGAACTCCGGCGGACTCCGGCAGTCCGGCCATCGTTCCGGGCAATCTGGACGAGAGCGAGCTTTACGAGCGTGTGAGCAGTACTGACCGTGACGAGCAGATGCCTCCGGCGAAGACCGGCAAACCGCTCACGGCCGCCGAGATCCAGAAGCTTAAGACCTGGATCGAAGAGGGTGGGGAGTACGAAGCCCACTGGGCTTTCATCCCCCCGGTCCAGCCCGAACTCCCCAGCGTTCAGCACGCTCCATGGGTTCGCAATCCGATCGACCGGTTCGTGCTGGCGCGGCTTGAAAAGGAGAGCCTCTCGCCCTCGGTCGAGGCCGACCGGGCCACGCTCATTCGCCGTCTGAGTCTGGATTTGACTGGGCTGCCGCCGACCATCGAAGAGGTTGACGCTTTCCTGGCCGATCGTCGCGACGATGCTTATGAACGGCTGGTCCAGAGGCTCCTTGATTCGCCCCATCTCGGCGAGCGCTGGGCGCGGGTCTGGCTTGATGCCGCTCGCTACGCCGATTCTGACGGCTACGAGAAAGACAAGTCGCGCAAGGTGCACTTCTACCGCGACTGGGTGATCGAAGCTTTCAATCGCGACCTGCCTTATAACCAGTTCGTCATCGACCAGCTTGCCGGCGACCTCTTGCCCGGATGCACCCAGGACCAAGTTGTCGCCACCGGCTTTCTCCGCAATTCGATGATCAACGAGGAAGGCGGCATCGATCCCGAGCAGTTCCGGATGGAGGCGATGTTCGACCGCATGGACGCGATCGGCAAGAGTATCCTGGGGCTCACCATCCAGTGCGGCCAGTGCCATAGCCACAAGTACGACCCGCTGACCCAGGAAGAGTACTACCGGATGTTCGCCTTCCTCAACAACACGCACGAGGCCAACATCGCGGTCTACACGCCCGAAGAGCAAATGAAGCGGGCCGAGATCTTCCGCAAGACGCGCGAGATCGAAGCCCGGCTCAAGCACGAACACCCCGACTGGCTCGAGCGGATGCACGCCTGGGAAGACACGGTAAAAACCGGCGGTGCCCGCTGGGAAACCGTCCGCACCGAGGTCAGCGCCAACAACGACAGCGGTCAGAAACACTACCTGCTGGAGGACGGCTCGATTCTCGCGGCCGGTTATGCGCCGACGCTTCACACCACCCAGTTCACGGCGCTCAAGCCCGTGCGGTCGGTCTCCGCGGTGCGGCTGGAATTGCTCAACGATCCGTCGCTGCCGCTCCAGGGTCCCGGTCGGTCGTCCAAGGGTCTTTTCGCACTCACCGAGATGCTGCTCGAGGCCGCGCCCGCCGACAGGCCCGACAAGCCGACGGAGCTGAAATTCGTCAGGGCCACCGCCGACGTGAATCCGCCCGAGCAGGTGCTGGAACCGATCTTCGACGACCGCTCCGGGCGCCGGCGAGTGACCGGGCCGATCGGCTACGCCATCGACGGCAAGGCCGAGACCGCGTGGGGCAACGACGCCGGGCCAGGCCGGCGCAATGTGCCTCGCAACGCCGTCTTCGTGCTCGACAAGCCGGTCACATTTCCGGCGGGCGTCATCCTCACGTTCAAGCTCGTCCAGAGACACGGCGGCTGGAACAGCGACGACAACCAGAACAACAACCTCGGCCGCTTCCGCTTCTCGATCACCGATCGAGCCGACGCCGCGGCCGATCTGGTCCCGCGCAGGTCCGCGAGATCCTTGCCATCCCGAGACCGCAGCGGACAGCCGCCCAGGAGGCTGCCGTCTTCAGCTACTGGCGAACCATCCGTCCCGAATGGAAGCCGGCCAACGATCAGATCGAAGCGCTCTGGAAGCAGCACCCGGAAGGCTCGTCGCAACTCGTGCTTCAGGATCGCGACAAGCTCAGGCAGACCCACCAGCTTGAGCGCGGAGACTTTCTCAAGCCGGGCAAGGTGGTGGCCGCTGGAACGCCCGCGTTTCTCAATCCGCCCCCCGCCGGCCAGCCGGCCAGCCGCCTGAGCTTCGCCCGGTGGATGGTGGACCGGCAGGCTCCGACGACCGCCCGCGCGATCGTCAACCGGGTCTGGCAGGCTTACTTCGGCACCGGCATCGTCAGCACCAGCGAGGACCTTGGCTCGCAGTGCGAGGCGCCCTCGCATCCCGAACTGCTCGACTGGCTGGCCGTCGAGCTGATGGACAACGGCTGGAGCCTGAAACATCTCCATCGCCTGATCGTAACCTCAGCGACTTACCGCCAGTCATCCTGCGTCACTCCCGAGCTCCACGCCAGAGACCCCTACAACCGCCTGCTGGCCCGTGGGCCCCGCTTCCGGGTTGACGCCGAGATTGTCCGCGACATCGGGCTTGCCACCAGCGGGCTGTTGAACCCCGCGATCGGCGGCGAGAGCGTCTTCCCGCCGGCGCCCGCCTTCTTGTTCCAGCCGCCGTCGAGCTATGGTCCCAAGACCTGGGTCGAGGCCACCGGACCCGACCGCTACCGACGCGCCCTCTACACCTTCCGGTTCCGCTCCGTCCCCTATCCGATGCTCCAGGCCTTCGACTCTCCCAATGGCGACTTTTCCTGCGTCCGCCGCGCCCGGTCGAACACGCCGCTCCAGGCCCTCACTCTGCTCAACGAGCCGGTCTCTCTCGAATGCGCCCGGGCCCTTGCGCTGCGGACTTTGAAGGACGGCGGAGCCACCGACCACGACCGTCTGTGCTATGCCTTCCGCCGCTGCCTGGCGCGATCTCCCGCGGCCGATGAGATCGAACCGCTGCTCGCCTTGCTCCAGCGCGAATCCAGACGCTTCGCCTCCGGGACTGCCAAGGCGTGGGACCTGGCCGCCGGCAAACCCGAAGACGCGCTCCGCCTACCCCCCGACGCGACCCCCGCCCAGCTTGCCGGCTGGACCGTCGTCGCGCGGGTCCTGCTCAACCTCGACGAGACAATCACCAAGGAATAACGACAGGGCGATCCTCAATGAACTGTCAGGACCACCTCCATCGCCAGTCCGACCCCCGGCTTATCTCGCGCCGCTGGTTCCTGGAACAGTGCGGCATCGGCCTGGGCGGCATGGCCCTCGGCCAGTTGTTCGGCGAGGCCGGTTACGCGGCCGCGGGCGGTGCCTCGCCCACGCCCACCCCCACTCCGAGAGCCCTCGGCGTCAATCCCCTGGCGCCGCGGCTTCCTCATTTCGCCCCCAAGGCCAAGCGGGTGATCTTCCTCTTCATGGCCGGCGGTCCAAGCCATCTCGAGCTGTTTGACAACAAGCCCCAGCTCGCCCGCTTCGACGGCAAGCTGCCGCCGGCCGACCTGCTCAAAGGCTACCGCGCCGCGTTCATCAACCCGGACGCCCGGCTGCTAGGGCCCAAATTCAAGTTCGCCCGTCACGGCCAGTCCGGGATCGAGCTCTCGGAGCTGCTGCCGCACCTCGCCAAGGTCGTGGACGACCTGGCCGTGATCAAGAGCGTCTCGACCGATGCCTTCAACCACGCGCCCGGCCAGATCATGATGTCGACCGGAGCGATGATCTTCGGCCGGCCGAGCATGGGGGCCTGGGTCTGCTACGGCCTGGGCAGCGAATCGCAAGACCTGCCCGCGTTCGTCGTCTTCAGCACTGGCAAGAAGGGCCCCAGCGGCGGCAACTCGAACTGGGGCAGCGGCTTCTTGCCCACCGTCTACCAGGGCGTTCAGTTCCGCACCGGCGGCGACCCGGTCCTCTATCTATCGAACCCGCGAGGCATCGACCAGGAGACCCAGCGCGACTCGCTGGAAGCCATTCGCCGGCTCGACCAGGTGCGGCTCGAGCGGACGGGCGATCCCGAGATCGCGACGCGGATAAACTCCTACGAGATGGCCTTCCGCATGCAGACGACCGCTCCTGACGTCGTCGACATCAGCCGCGAGCCACAGCACATCCTCGACCTCTACGGTGCCCAGCCCGGCAAGTCGTCATTCGCCAACACCTGCCTGCTGGCTCGCCGGCTGCTCGAGCGCGGGGTCCGCTTCGTGGAGATCTTTCACGAGGCCTGGGACCAGCACGGCAACCTCGTCGGCGACCTCAAGCATAACTGTGCCGACACCGACCAGGCCTGCGCGGCACTCGTCGCCGACCTGAAGCAGCGCGGGATGCTCGACGACACGCTCGTCGTCTGGGGCGGCGAGTTCGGCCGCACGCCCATGGTTCAGGGCGGAGCCGACGGCCGCGACCACCACCCCAACGCCTTCACCATGTGGGTGGCCGGCGGCGGGATCAAGCCCGGTGTTGCCTATGGCGAGAGCGACGACCTTGGCTTCAGCGTCGCCAAGGACAAGGTCCATGTCCACGACCTGCACGCGACCCTCATGCACCTCCTGGGCTTCGACCACACCAAGCTGACCTACCGCTTCCAGGGCCGCGACTTCCGCCTCACCGACGTCCACGGCCAGGTGGTCAAGGGCCTGCTGGCCTGAGCGGCTCGGCCGGGCGATACCCTCCGGAAGGCCGGTTGGACAGTGGTTCAGAAAAGTTGAGGTTGAAGAGTTTTGGCGCACACTTGAAAATCGTCTGGCCTTGCGCCTCCTTTGTTCATAAGTCATTTCTGAGAAGCCACTTACAAACCCTCTGACGAACCATTCACTGGCCGATGACCGTTCAACCGGGGCGATCGAGCGGTTGAGCGATCCGCAAGCCCGTTTTCGCGGAACTTTCAGGTGCCGGTAAACTCAAAGGTGCCAAAACTCAAAGGTGCCCGCCAAACTCAAAGGTGCCAGGAACCGTTGAAGGCATCTCCGTCAACAATCGGTTCCTGCCACCTTTGTTATGCCACCTTTGTTAGACCCTGCCACCTTTGTTAGACCCTGCCACCTTTGTTAGACCCCATCATGGTTGGGCCGAGTACGGCGGGAAATCCGTATATCCATTCGCCCCGGTCGGCGAGTACCAGTCGGACATCGGCGCCAGTTCCGCCAGCGGCCACCCGTTCTTGAACCGCTGCACGAGGTCGGGGTTGCTGATGAACGGACGCCCGAAGGCGATGAGGTCGGCATGACCTTCTTCGATCGCCTTCTCGGCGGTCTCCTGCGTGTAGCCGCAGTTCCCGATCAAAGGCCGGTGGAAGACCGTGCGAAACTCGGCGAGGGTCATCGGCTCGCCGAGGCTGTGGAACCCGAAAGCCAGCCCGTCCAGGACGTGCAGGTAGGCGATCCCGAACATGTCCAGTTGGCTTGCGACGTAGGTGAACTGCTCCCGGAAATCGGGCGACCCCATGTCGTTGTACACGCCGTTGGGTGAGATCCGCACCCCGACCCTGCTGGCGGGCCAGATCGTCGTGACCGCATCGACCACTTCCTTCAGGAAGCGGAAGCGGTTCTGCACGCTGCCCCCGTACTGGTCTGTTCGATGATTGGTCTTCGACTGGAGAAAGGTGTCGATCAGGTAGCCATTGGCCCCATGGAGCTCGACCCCGTCGAAACCTGCCGTTCTGGCCCGGTCGGCGGCTCGGCGGTAGTCTTCCACGACTCTTGGGATCTCATCCGTCTCGAGCGCGCGTGGGACTTCGAGCGGCTGCTTGCCGATCGGGGTGTGAATGAACGGCTCGTTGATCTTGATGGCCGAAGGGGCGACGGCAAGCCTGCCCTGATGGAAGCTGCTGTGGGAATACCGGCCCGTGTGCCAGAGTTGGAGGAAGATCACGCCACCCGCGGAATGAACCGCCTCCGTGGTGTGCCGCCAACCCTCGGTCATCTCATCCGTGTAAACGCCCGGTGACTCGTTCCAGCCGTTGGCCTGCTCGGAGATCGTGGTCGCCTCGGTGATCACGAGCCCCGCCGAACTGCGCTGGAGGTAGTAGTCGGCCATGATCCGATTGGGGATGCGGCCGATTCCAGCCCTCGAGCGCGTCATCGGCGCCAGGACGATCCGGTTCGGCAACCGCAGGCCATGAAGATCGAATGGCTGGAACAACGGACTGCTTTCCATAGAATCTCGCTTTCGTCGATCGTGGGTTCGGCTCAGTTCAAAGTCGACAGGAAAGGGCCGAGCCCGTGTATGCGGCTCGGTATCCCAGACGCTCTACCGCCTACCAGGGGATCTCGCCGCCGTCGTCAAGGTATCTGGCCGTGGGCGGGTTATCCAACGTCGCCAGCTTGACAGCGATGGCGGCTCCCTGCTCGACCGTGCGCGGGGCGGCGTCGCTCCCCATGTCGGTTTTGACCCATCCTGGGCAGACCGAGTTGACCGAGATGCGGTCCCCGGCAAGTTCCTTGGCAAACGCCAGAGTCAACGCGTTCAGAGCGGTCTTGGACGAGTTGTAGGCGAAGAAGTTATTGCCGTAGTAAGGCAACTTCGGGTCGCTGAGGGCACCGAGCGAGCCGAGGGTTGAGGACTGGTTGATGATCCGGGCCGAGCCCGACTTCCGCAACAGCGGCAGCATGTGCTGCGTCACGGTGAACACCCCGAAGAAGTTGGTATCGAAGGTCGCTCGCAGCATCTCCATCGTCAGTTGCGTTGGCCTCGTGCCAGTGACGAACTCGGGGCCAATCCCAGCATTGTTCACCAGCACATCGAGCCGCCCATATTTCTCCCCCACCCATCGCGCGGCGGCCTCGGCGCTGGCCGGGTCGGTCACATCAAGAACCACGGCCTGGACAACAAGCCCTTCGCTTCTGAGCCGATCGGCGGCCTCGTTGACTTTCTTCTGGTCACGGGCGGCGAGGATGACGGCAAACCCGTGTCGGCCGAGCTGGCGGCTGATCTCGAAACCGATCCCTTTATTCGCCCCCGTCACCAGAGCCACTCTCTTCTCGCCCATCGGTCATCCCTCCTGTCAATGTTTGCGGTTTCGATACGCAACCCTGACCGTTTACAAAGTGACCACAATCGGCATCGTCTCAACGTCGAGCGGAAGGTCCGATTCAGGGTGGGTATAGCGAAGCGTAACCCACCAAAATATAAAGACTTACACTCGGTAAATTGCACCCGCACTACGAGATATTGGGACCGTGCCTCACAATCTCGCGCGCTGTTCAGAACAAGAAATCCAAATCGCCTCCTCGTAATCTCGGTAGACGCGATCGCCTGCACGGATGGTCATTTCTAACCCTCCAGGATCACGCTCTCAACATCACCTTGAACAGTTCTAGCCATTGATTTCGTAAAAGCAAGTACCTACTATAAAGTATGGTACTTACCTGGAGGTATGGGTGATGAGGGCTGACTTGAAGGTGAAGTCGTACCATTGCGGTCTGGAAGCGGCGCTGGACGTGATTGGCGGCAAGTGGAAGCCGCTGATTCTGTGGCACCTGCAAACCGAGCGACGGCGGTTCGGTGAACTCAGGCGACTGGTGCAGGGTATCAGCGAGAAGATGCTGATCCAGCAGTTGCGGGAGCTGGAATCCGATGGGATCATCCATCGCAAGGCCTACCCGGAGATCCCGCCGAAGGTCGAGTATTCGTTGACCCCTTTCGGCGTGTCGCTGAAGGAGGCACTGATGCCCCTCTGCCAGTGGGGAGGTAAGCACATGGAGCGGATCGGGGCGATTCATCGACCGTATGAATCGGACGTGCGGGAATGATTCATTGTCGGATGGGCTGAACCCGTCTTTTCAAAGTGTCCCAACGGACTTCTTCAAGTTCGGCGAACGCTGAGGTTGAGCTGCTGTCGGGCGAGCCATGAGTCTCAGGGTTTTCAGCGTGCCCCGTTTCGGGGCCGAATTCAAGGCTACCCATTCAGGTCGAGATAAGCGGTGCCACCTCGCCCAGTTGGCCGCGATAGGCAAGAAAGGGTGGCACCCAGCGCCGATGCTGATTTTGACTGTACTCCACGATCCGCCGGGTCGAGGGCCCGCGTATCAGGCGAGCGCCTCCTTGCAGTACCGAACGCACCTGGCCACTTCCGCCACAGCGCTCGAGCCCTCGGGGATCTTGTACTCAACTTCGATGTCGGCCGGAAATGTCCACTTCTCCTTTTTCATCAATTGCAAGATCTCCTTGAGCGGCGTTCCTCCCTTGCCCCACACGACGTTTCCCCCATCGGCGGTCCTGTCCTTCAGATGCAGGCTGACGATCCGGTCGTGATATTTCTCGAGCACCGGAAGCGGTGACTTTCCCTTCGTGCCGGCGAAGTAGTGGCCGACGTCGAGGTTGAAGCCGATGTACTGCCCGTAGTCCAGGATCGGGTCCGGCCTGTCCATCACCGGGTAGTTGTTGGTGTGGTTGTGAAAGGCGACCCAGATCTTATGCTTGTCCGCAAAGGGCGCGAGCTTCTTGGCCATCGGCTCCGAACGCTCCAGGGTGATACCGGTGCAGCCCAGGGCCTTGGCGATCTGGAAATTGAACTCGATCGCCTCGTCCGAGTGGCCGAAGCCGATCTTGTGGATGTGGATGTTGACGCCCGCGTCGTTGTACATCTTGCGCAGCTCGGCGCACCTGGCCAGTTGAGCCTGGCGCTGTTCCTCGGTCGGTTGCTCTCCGGCACCTCTGCGGCCGCTGCCTATGCCGGCATAGGACAGGATCGGACCGTCCATCAGCTCGACCTCGCTGAGCCCATCCTCGATGAGGGCCTTGAGGGTATCCTCGGCCGAAGAAATCTCGCCACGGTAGCTGTAGGTGATGCACCCGATCCGCACGCCGTTGAAGACCGAGCAGGGCTTTGCCGCGCGGGCACCCCTGCGCCCCGCGGCAGGATGGCACAGGCAGCGAGCGTCGCTGCGCCGCCCAGAAACGCACGCCGGGTTGAAGAATTGTCGA
Organism: uncultured Planctomycetaceae bacterium; assembly: GCA_963797295.1. Taxonomy (GTDB): domain Bacteria; phylum Planctomycetota; class Planctomycetia; order Isosphaerales; family Isosphaeraceae; genus Aquisphaera. The sequence continues at coordinate 172,158 of CAWCPP010000035.1, read as the reverse complement.
TCATTTTCTGCAAGTCCACGGCTACTCCTTTACTGAGCAGCTTGTGTTGAAGGCTGGTACCCATGTCCGTTGCCGGCAGCCGCCGACAGCAAGGACCGGATTGTCCTTGCCCGGCCCAACTCAATCTACCGGGCGTGCCGCGCGGTGAGAAGGGTCTGGTTAAACGTCGGTCGCGGCTCGAACCGAGTGGCCGAATGGGGCCACCCGCTATCTGGGGATGCTGGAGAACGGGTGGCCCTGTACGACTCTCCTTGTCAAACAGGCTGCGCCCCCGTTTCGGCTCCCCGTGGACATGAGGTGACCCCAAGAATCCCCCTGGACATCACGGCAAAGGCGGCGATCTCGACCCCAAAGAGTCCGGCGAGGGCCTCCAGGCGATCGCGAATCCAGTCCTTGCGATGCACGAACGACTGGTTCGTGAGGGGATCGACGCCGCACGGAAAAAGCTCGGCGCTCCACCCGCTGGATACAGTGATAGAGTAGGATCTCTTCCTCGACCACGACCTCCGAGCGATTCCGCCGTGCCATTGCGGTGCTCACCGTATTCGGTGCAAAACTGAAATTCGTTCCTCCCGCGACAGATAGGCGTCGTGATGATCAAACGTGCCAGACAGGGATCCGCTTGTCCAGTGGCGAGCGAGATTTGTGGGTGGCGCCAGATGTCCAAATGTCGCCCGCGAAAAACCCGGCCCTGGAACTAAACTGATACGCACCGATAGGGAAGCGGCTTCGTGACTTCCGCGCTCGGGATCGATGGATCCGTTGACGTTGATCGCGACTCGGCGGCCGATGCCTTCATGACGGCTGGGCGCTGCTCTCCACTCACCACCTACGACGTCATCGCTTCGTCGTCGTGCCATGCACGATAGGCGGCACGAGAAGCCGTCCCGTGATGAGCAGCACACCGTTGGTGCCCGGCTGATCGGCTCTGGGACCGGCCAGGAAGAGTCCCGTCGTGTCGCTGAGTCCGGTCGGGGGCTTACCCACGATCGTCAGCTTGTACGTGTCGCGCAGGGCGAGCCTGCGCGTCGGGGCGAGCGTCACCGACATCGTGCCCGGATCGTAACTGGCCGAGCCGATGGGTATCACGCGGTCGTCGCTGGTTCCGAACCGGAAGTCTGGCCCGGACCAGACGAGACGATAATTTGCCACGTCATCCGCGCTAGCGGGATTTATCGGCCGGTTGAAGGCCACGACCAGCGTGGTCGGGTGTCGATGAACGCCAAGTCGTTCGACTGACGTGATCGCAGGCTGAAGCTGCACCGCGCCGATGTCCGGCGCGGCAACTTCGGGCCGGGGCAATCCCCGCTGGTCGGTCGTGATGCCTGCGGTCGCGGCACCGGCTTCGATGGCCGGGCTACCGGGAAGCAAGGCCTGGGTCAACGTCGGCCCGCCGTTCGTGGCCAGCGGACCGAGCAGCGGGTTGATATCGACGCGATCGGTCGGATTCAGCGCGATGCCCGGGTCATCGGAGAATAGGTTGCGACCCAGAGACTCCACGTCGCCGACGGATGCGGGGTTGATGTTACCCCCCACGCTGTTCTGGAAGATGCAGTCCTCCATGACAACAGGATGGCCGGACGCGAACCCTGTCGCAAGGCCGCCACCACCGAAGGTGGGGCTAACGGCTGCGTTGTTCGTCACTGTCGAGAACAGCATCGTGAGCGATTCGCTGAAGATGCCGCCGCCCTCGCTGAGGCCGCTGCCGCTGTAACCGGCCGTGTTGCCGCTGATCGTTGTGTTCTCCACCGTGGCGGACGATTCATTGTCCAGCCCGCCGCCGAAACCCGCGTTGATGGGGAAGGGAACGTTCAGGTCCGTGCCTCGATAGGTCGAAGCGGTGTTGCCGATGAGCGCCGAGTCGTCGACCGTCAGAGTGTCGGCGTTGAAAATCCCGCCGCCACAGCCCGCGGCTGTAGGCGTGCCGGTGGCCGCCGTGTTGCCGCTGACTGTCGTCTTCGTGATGGTTGCCGTCCCGCCATTGTAAATGCCTCCCCCCGCGCCGTTGTAATAGGAGCCGCTCAGGGCGCCCGAGCCCCCGGTCGCCGTGTTTCCATTGACGGTGGAAAGAAGGACGGCCAGCGAGCCGGAGTTGTAGATGCCGCCGCCCCAGGCCACACCAGGGAACGCAGGGCCCCCTGTGGCCGAGTTGTCCTGGATCGTCGTCCTCTCGACCGTTAGCGTACCGAGATTGAGCACTCCGCCACCAGCGCCCAGCGTACCGAGATTGAACACTCCGCCACCAGTGCCTGGAACTTTCGTGGTCCCAGTGGCCGAGTTGCCGGAGATGATGTCATTCTTGAGCACGAGCGCGCCGGCATTCTCGATGCCTCCACCGGCCGAGTCGCTTCCTCCTGTAATGGTCAGTCCCGAGATGGTATCCGACGATCCCGTCGCGATCGTGAAGATGCGGAACTGCGGCGTTTTGTGCGAGGCGTTGCGGGCCACCTTGAGCCTCGCGGGGCCCGGCCCCACGATGTTGATGTTCGTGACCAGATCGGGCAACGCGGCGCTGAGCCTGATGGCGCCTGTGAGATCGGGGGCGAAGGTGATGGTGAGAGCCCCTGAGTGACGGTCCGCCTGCGCGATCGCGGCGCGAAGCGTGCCCGGACCCTCGTTGCCCAGGTTCGTGACCACGATGCTCGACGGCACGGCCCGTTCCTCCAGTGTCTCGACTGCCGACTGGTGCGATTTCTTGCGGCGAGCGAAGGCAACAGTCGGAATGCCGGACTTGCTGGAGATGATCCTTCCCGTCGTGCGCAGTGAGATCCCGAGAGAAGCTAGGTGGTGTAACATGCGGCGGCCTCTTCCGTCTACGAAGGGGGGCTTTCTCGCACGCTCGACCATGATCCAGTATACCCTGATGTGCTGAATTCTCCATTTTCTTGTTCCGAGCCAGAGACGCCGGCGCGGCAGCAGAGAGTTCCGACCGAGAGTTCCGGGGACAAGAGTTCCGGATCGGGTGGCCCCTGGTGATTGCTCACCCGGGGCTCCCACGGATCCAGAGATGCGCGTTGATCACGAATGCAGGGCAGGCGCGAATACCGCCTGGCTCCAGTGGGTGGCCCCACTTGCCCCTTGTCCGGTCTCGGTTGGCTCGACAACTGGCCCTTGTCGCCGGTTCCGCCAGCGCCGGGCTTGGGCCACGAGCCATACGCCCCCCGTGCTCAGCAGTATCAGGGTAGATGGCTCCGGGACCGCTTGTGGGACGACCAAGACGTTGCTTATGGCGTATAATGACAGGTTGTACCCACCGATGTCGTATCCGAAGTCGATCCATGTCTGCTCGGTGCTCGTTGACAGTCCTGCCAGTGGGAAACCGCCGTATCCCAGGGTTGAGCCGAAGCCGCCGTCACCTTGTGCTCCTGTTCCGTCCGCGTTTGTGCCCGTCCACACAAAACCTGAACCTGAGATTCGATCGCCATTTACGTCTTCGTTGATAGGATGTTCGAGGGACCCCGACCAGAGTCCCGACCCTGTGGTGCTCGTGGTGACCTGTGTGCCGTCTACTAAGTATACCGGCGTATCCGTCTTACCAATGTGGTCGATGGCGTTGACTGTGGGCGTGGAGACGATGGCCAGCCATGACACCGTCGTGCCCTCATACGTCGCCGCATAAAAAGGGTTGTTTATGAAGTTGTCGTAGCTAGTGATGTCGGCCGAGATTGCGTCCGTCGTGCCTTCCGTGACGAAGACGAAACGGAACTGATCGCCGGGGGCGAGCCCCGCCGGGGTCGTGAGCACAATGCTGGCGTGGGCGGGAGCCGTCCACCCGCTGCTAAACATGACCAAGGCGCCGATGATCGCCGTTCGAGTCGTGGTCCGTTGCATCGATCCTCCCCTGGGCCTCAGTGGTGTCGCATCGAAGTTCGTCGTCCCGTGTCCCGATCAAACCACACTAATAATGTTGGACTCGTGTGCGTGTCAAGGTACGTGCGGGCCAGGTTGCTTGATCGGAGAATGGTCGGTAGAACCTCACTCCGACCCTCAATCCCCGCACTTCTCTCCCGGCTCGAGGTGATCGGGCTCGGCCGGCAAGAACCGGAGAAAGACCTCATGCTTCTGATATTTCCCTTCGATCCACAGGTAAGGGGATTCGGTTCCACCGGAAGGGACTGCATACCAGCCCGATCCGGCGATGCGATCGAAAAGGGATCGCAGCTCCTCGATGTTCCAGGCGAAGGGCAATGATGCGCCCGATCCCTCCGATTTCTCATGATCCCCTCGTTCATGGATCGGGTACACGCTGATCTCCCAGTTGAGGCCCTCTGTCCAGTACCGGAAGCCAAGGGGAAGGGTTGTTCGATCGGTCAGCAAGCTTGACGACAGGACTTTCACGAAGCCCTTGATCCATGCAGGGTCTTGTGGCGGCTCCTCTTCACCTTCTCCGAAGAAGAATCGCCGACCGACCTCTCGGCGACGGGCGTGCTCCGGGGGATCGGTTCGGAATCGCTCCGCCATCTCGTGTTCACCATGCTGATCCAGCAGGTCGACAAAGATCCGATCCGACGCGCGGCGACCCTCCCGCAGATTCATGAATGCCAGGCTGTCCACGCGTTCGGACTCCACGGCCATGGCAAGGTCTTCGATGCTCCACGACACCAGGAAATAACCCGCCTCAGCAGGGACGGTGCCCGAGTTCCGAACCGCCTGGCAGACGGACAGCCGCTCCTCACCGTTGGACCCGGGGCCGAGCCGGAGCCAAGGTTCTTTCCAGGAGGGAGGCTCCTGCAAGGACGTGGCAATGGCGGATAGCTTGTCGTCGATGATGTCGTGTAGTCGCACTCGGTTCTTGGTGCTCATGGCTTCTTACCGCCCTCATTTCTTCTTCAGCACGTCTGCCGACTTCCCGACGTACTTGATGATTCCGTCGGGATCAACATGGAAGACGAATTGTTTCGTCACAATGATCTCGGGCACGGCGGGCTTCCGTGTGAGGACGTGGAATACGTCCGTATCCTCCGGTATGTCGTCCAGGACGTGCGAGTGGATGCCTGCCACCTGCTGCTGTTTCTTGTCCTTCGGAGGCTCGACCTCAATGACCGACTTGTGAAGCTGGCGCTTCCCCACAATCTTGGTGCCGTCCGCTGATATCAAGTAGCGGGCATCGCCACCCAGCGGCCAGACGTTCGGCTTGGTGGGTGCCGGGAAGATATAGACCCACAACTGACCCTTCTCGACGGGCAGGACGGCGACGTTGTAGGGGCGCTGCTCACCCTCGAGGTGTTCCACAAAGTCTTTGAGGGCTGTATCGATCGCTTTCGCCGCCGATAGGAAAAACCCCGTATCGACTAACGGCGGGTCCAGCGCCTTCACGTCAAACACGTCGGGCTTGTCGCCTTGGGTCGCTTCGTAAGCGATCAGGAAGCTTTCTTGCTTCTCGTCGAGCCGCCCGAAAGCAACGACCCACTTTGTACCGATCTTGCGGGCAATGTAGCGGGCAAGGCTTCCTTCCTTCGGCTGCTTCGCCTCCACGGCGTCGGATGCGTGCCAGGCGGCGGCATCGTAACCGGCGAGGTCACGCCCCCGTTCGGTGATCGCCCCCAGTTCTGCGATTGGCGGGGGCTCTTTGCGTGCGGGTGGATCGAATAAGGTAATCACGGCAAGAGCGGTCAAGGTGACGAGCATCGGTTCGACTCCTGACCCGGATGTGTACTGACCCGCCTCATCCTCATTATTCATCCGGAGGGGCTCATCGGGAACTGGGAACGCGCGTTGCGGATGCTTTTTGGCCCTCGACTTCCGCATGCTCGAACCCGCTGTGCTGTCCAAAGGATAGGAAGGGGCTACCCACACTCCGGCTCTCCAGGATAGGAATGGGCCGACGGGAATGGTCCGCGCCATCCTCCCACTCGTCGGGCGTGGGCGGCTGGCGTCCTGAGAGCGACTCGGCTCCAACTTTCGTCCCGATCAACGAAACCGGTCGACTTCTTCTCCCCTATATTGCCATCCCTACCCAGTGTGTTTTAATAGCTCGGCGTAGATCGAACGATCGATCGGCCCGGCCGTGTACGACACGCGCCGATCGAGTCCGACTTTCTGTCTTCCCAGGAACGGTGTTGAGCGACCCGAAGAAAGCCCCACGTTCAGGGTGATCAGATCCAGACGCAACATTCGGAGCGTTCCCTCGGATGCGAGTCTTCCGGACGGACGGGCGGCCGGTCGAACGCCGGGCAGAAGGCTGATCGCGCCACCGGTGAGGCTCGCCGACGGACCCCCGTCAGTATTCAGGATGCTCGGAGACAAACGGACCAGTGCCAGATTCGACTTTTCCATGCCGCGCAGGGATCACGGCTGGCTCCCGTTTGATCGAGGATCTGCCTTGCTCGTCGTGAATGGTCCCTGATCCCTGTATTCTCTTGATGACCTCTTCTCTTCTGATCCGACCCGTTTCCTCGCGCGAGCTGGCGGCCTGACGGGAGTTGTGGGATGTGGCCGGCCATGGAGTCACACTCTCATCCGACCTGGCCGGTACGACCGATCTGGCCGTGCAACAAAAGCGCGGTATCCGTAGATGACGATCAACTCCTTTGCGCCTCCAGGACTGGAGCGCACCACGATCATCCGGCAGCCGGGGCCAGGGAGGCTGTGCACCTGCTGTGATCCCTTTATGCGGAGTTTTTCCCATGTGGCGATTCGTGACGCCGTCTTGTATGAAGGCCGCGGCCCGTCGCGCTCTGGTTCGCCTGCCTCGGCGGCATCAGCCCCACTGCATGCCTCTGGAAGATCGCTGCCTCCTATCCGTCTTCCTCACCGACACCGCCCCGGCGGTCCCTTATGTCGGATCGGCGGTCATCTGGATGGCGAGTTCCCGAGGCCACGGGGCACGGGCTGTCTACCAGTTCAGCGTCGAGATGCCGGGTGGTTCCTTCCAGGTCGTAAGCGACTTCAGCGCCAGCAAGAGCTTCACATGGAACCCCTTACAGGAGGGGACGTACAAGATCCGGGTAGTCGTGAAGTCGAGTTACGTCGCCCGGAGGAGTGAATCCACGACCGCCACCTACACGGTTCAGACGCGCGTGGTGGGGAATAGCGCCGTGGTCAGCCCCATGGTCAATCCCCTGGTCGCCCTGTACAGCGCGCCTCCCTCTCCCGGCGCCTCGATGTTCGTCCAGTTCGCCGAACAAGGCGCCACCCTGTCGTGGCAGAATACCTCGCCACTGCCCATCGTCCCCGGTCAGAGCACCAACTTCATCGTGGCCGGCATGCTGCCCGACACAACCTATCTTATGCGGCACGTTCTGGATAATGGGACGGTCTCCTCCCCGGTGGCATTCACCACCGGGAGCTTGCCGGCAGACTTGATATTCCCCGCCTTCACGGTGGTACAGCCGCCGGCCGCCGGGACCGACCTGAGCCAGAGCGAGATTTTCCACGCGGGATTCGGCAATCAGAACCAGAATATCGTCACCACGATGGCGACCGACCTGAACGGCAACGTGATCTGGTACTATGACCCTGTGGCCAACGGCTACCGCGGCTATGCCACGAACATCGAGCCGGGCGGCACGGTGATGATTTTAGGCGGCAACCCCATCGGCAGCGCCGGGGGTTATGACACGCTGCGGCAGGTGGACCTCGCCGGCGACACCCTGCGCGAGACGAATGTCCACGCGGTCAACGCCGCGCTGGCTGCGATGCACCAGCCGCAAATCCTCGATTTCGACCACGAGGCCAAGCTCCTGCCCAACGGTGACACTGTGATTCTGGGGACCACGCCGAAGATCGTCGACTACAAGGGGAGGCCAACAAAGTTCATCGGCGCCATGGTCATCGTCCTGAATCAGAACTTCCAGCCTGTGTGGGTCTGGAACTCGTTTCGCTGGCTGAGCACCAACCGCCTTGGCACGGATCACCCGATCCCGACCGATTGGCTGCACGCCAACAGCGTGAGCTGGTCGCCCGAAGACGGGGACCTGGTGGTCTCCCTGCGCACCCAGGACTGGGCCGTCAAGATTGATTACGCCAACGGGACCGGCAACGGGCACATCGTCTGGAAGTTGGGGGCGGGCGGTAATTTCACGGCCATCGCGAACACCCCCCAACCGTGGTTCAGCCACCAGCACGACGTGCGCTTCATCAACGACACGACACTGCTGGTCTTCGACGACGGGAACACGCGCCAAGCTTCCGACCCCGGGGCGGATAGCCGCGGGCAGGAATGGATCCTCAACGAGCAGAATATGACGGCCACGCTGGTGGTCAATGCCGACATGGGCAACTACTCGTACTTCCTCGGGAGCTCGGAGCTGCTCTCCAACGGCAACCTCGCCTTCACGTCCGGGGGTCTCATGTCAGGTACAGGTCCGGCCGGGCAGTCGATCGAGGTTCTCCCAAATGGCGCCCGGGTTTACGTGCAGCAGATAAGCGAAAATGAGTATCGCTCCTACTTCGAGACGTCCCTTTACTCCGCCGACCTTCTCGACTAGCAGATCGTCGATGACGGTGCCCCGGCGCGAACGCCAACGGACTCCCGGCTCACGGCATTCACCTTGGCGACATGGACGTTGGGGCGGCTCTCTCGTGCTCCCCGGCGCCGGGGGGATCATCGAAGTCTTGTCTCCCCGTCTCGGTACTGACGAGGCCAGGACACAGCAGCTTCGGTTGGACAGACCTCGCTTGGTCCGACCGAAGCTCGCTGGCCTGACGTGGTCCGATGGCAATCCGTCTGGGTGACAAGACACCGTCTAAAGCTCTTATCTGACCCTTTGAAGCGGTAGTCAAAGGTATTTTGTTGCTGCAGTGGCAGACGTTACGATGTGACTCCGGTATTCGACGTACACGGAACAGCCGGGGTCGATCGGTCTCAAAGTGCGGAATTCCGAATCCCAACGGGTGAGTCGGATGCGGCTCGCATTCGACCGCAAACCCTCGGTTGAGTGCACTCAGGCAACGCGATCGGCGGTGCCGGAAATTGCGATGACGCGACACTCCACCGCCTCAAAACGGCGGGCATGGGCTGTTGACTTCCGATGCGCACCAGGTAATATATTACCACTGGTAATCGATTACCGGTCACCGTCTTTCAGGAACAACGATTCATGGCTGAGAACAAGGATTCGTCGCAGTTGGGCCGGCGTGAGCGGGAGATACTGGACATTGTATTCCGACTGGAAGAGGCCTCGGTCGGTAACGTGATGGCACAGATGGCCAATCCGCCGGCGTACGATTCCGTCAGAACGATGCTGCGACTGCTGGAACGAAAGGGACTCGTGAGGCATCGACAGGACGGAACGAAGTACGTCTATCGGCCGACTCAATCGAGATCTACAGCCAGCAAGTCGGCACTGTCGCATTTGATGGCGACGTTCTTTGAGAACTCGGTCGCCGACACGATGGCGGCGGCACTCGATCTGAAGTCTGACGACTTGAGCGATGAGGAACTGGCGAAGCTGCAGACTCTGATCGATACAGCGCGACGGGAGGGACGTTAGATGAACGAACTCGCCGACGTTCCGGCCTCCATTCTTGCACTGGTCAACTACCGGTCCTGGGAAATCGTCATCAAGTCGACGATTGTGATTGCACTGGCTGCACTCGCCTGTAGGTTACTGCATCGGCAGTCAGCGGCGCTGCGCCATCGCGTCTGGGCGTACGGGCTGGCGGCGTCGCTTGTTGTGCCTATGGTTTGCTTGGTGATACCGCGTTTCAGGCTCCCTTTGCTGTCGAGCACCATGGATGCCTCCAGGTTGGTGACAATGCGAGATTCCAGGCCGCCGTCTCCAATAAGCACCGCAGCTTCGCCCTCGCCTGGTTCGGCTGGCGGAATCACCACCAACAGCCTCTCTTCGCGACCCGAGTTGAATACAAAATCGAGGATCGCGATATCCGCAGGTGCCCCTCAAACCGCCCGGAGATTCGAGGGATCTTACTCGGCGATCGCCGGAAATCCCGGGCTCGAACAAGTGCTCGTCCTGTGTTGGCTGCTCGGAACGACGATCAGTTCGACTCTGTTGTCGATTTCGCTCGCAAGGCAGTCGATCTGGCTGAGGCGACTGCGAAGAATCGATGACGACGACTGGGCGAATTCCGTAAGAAACGCGGCAAGGACACTCGGACTTCAGCGGCCGATTGTCGCGCTTGAGTCTGATGAAATGTGCATTCCAACAGTGGTAGGAGTTCTCTCTCCTCGCCTCGTGGTTCCTTCGAAATTGGCGAACCTGGAGCCTGACTCAGCGGAGCTGCATCTTGCTTCACGAACTTGCACATGTAAAACGGTGCGACGTTTCGACTCAGTTTCTTGGTCGTCTCGCAGTGCTCGCGTATTGGTTTAATCCGCTTGTCTGGCATGCTCTCAGGCAACTGCGCTGAACGAGAGCTTGCTTCCGACGACTGTGTCTTGCTGGCCGGTCAGACAGCGAGCGATTACGCAGAGGAACTGCTACGCACTTTGCGATGCTACCGTCCTAATCGGTCCGGGATTGGGGTTGCGATGGCGCATTCTGCCCGCCTCGACCAACGAGTGCTGGCGATCCTGGATCCTCAGCGTCGTCGGTCCCCCGTCGGCTTGCGATTTGACATCATCGTGCCGTGTGTTTCAGGCATACTTTGCGTTGTGTTGGGCGGGGCGACGCTGACAACTCACTCAGCGATCGCAAATCCGCTGACCGAATCCCAGCCCGCGATCTCGGCAAAGCAGGCGAACCCGGTGTGGAAGGAGAATTATACGGTCGAGTACCCCGGCACATTGCCAGTGTCGGTGGCGTTCTCGGCGGACGGGAAGACCCTGCTCACTGGCGACACGGGCGGCGAAATCATGGCCCTGAAATTTGCTGGCGACGAGCCTCTCTGGCGATGGAAGTCCAAAGTCGAGGGATCGCACGCAACGGTCGCTTTGTCCGCGGACCAGAAGAAGGTCTACGCGACGACCGAGCACGGCGTTCGCATCCTCGATGCCGCGTCGGGCAAAGAGGAGAACCGCATCGAGGTGAAAGACAGCAACCCCACCGCGATTGGCGTCTTTCCGAACAAGAAGATCGCCGAGAACTTCACCAGATGGCAGATCGTTTTCGGTAGCGCTCGCGGTTACTTCGTCAAGTCCTGGGTCGAGGGCAGGTTGGCCGACACGATCGGTACCATTGAAACCAGCACCGCGGCGAAGGGCGTCAAACCGGTGGACGAGGCGGCGGTGCCGTTGGCGGTCGATCCGAATGGCCGAAGCGCGATCATGACGGGACCCATCGACGCGACGGGTAAGTTGGGCGGCCTGAAGGGGAAAAACACCTTGATGGCTTTCGTTTGCGGCGACCACGAGCGTGGCAGCCCCGGCAACCGCGTGCTGGTCGGCCACGCCGCGACCGTGGTGTCGGCCGCGTGGGCGAAGGAAGGAGGCACGGCCGTCACCGGCGACGCCGCCGGCCGCATCATCGTCCGGGATGCGAAGACGATGCAAGAAACCCGTCGTGTCGAACTTGGTGGTCGTGTAGCGGCTCTGGCAATCTCGGACGACGGCGTGCGCACGGCCGCCTACGTTCTCCGCAAGCAGGGCGAGGTGTACGTGTGGGAGACTACGAAGCCGATAGACACGATGAAGCCGATTCACACCGAATTGGGCGACTTCGGCGGCCCGACGGCTTTCGCGAGCCTGTCCTTTTCTCCAAACGGCAAGCAACTCGCTGGCTGTGCGATCGACAAGAGGTGGCTGAGCAACCCCGGCAAACGCATCGGCAAGGTCCGCGTGTGGGAACTGTCCGCCGAACCGAAGGCACAGCTCCCGCCCAAGCATGTTTATATCAAGCGGTTGCCGAAGGGCAGCTCCAAGAACTTCGTCGTCCTCAACAACGACTCGATTCTCACGCCTGCGGCGAAAGAAGGTGCGGTCGACGTTCGCAGCATCAGGGACGGGGAGATTCAGGCGAGGATCGTCCTGGGGAAGTTCACCATCGGCGGAATGAAGCTGTCCTCCGACCGCAAGTGGCTCGCGCTGGAACAGCACGCACCCACGAATCACTTTGGCCCCGGAGCTCCTGCCGGAACTTTCGAGGTCGCCGTGTACGAATCAACTCTGCAGCAAGGCGATGCCACGATTCCGTCGTGTAGCCAGTTGCTCGATATCGCCGCGGGCGGGAAAGTCGTCGCCGTCGTTCGCGAGAAACAGATCGAGTTGTGGGACACCGCGACCACGAAGAAACTGAAGGCGGCCCCGTTCCAGCACACGCGGATCGACGCGGCCAGCTTCTCACCCGATGGCCGGTTGTTCGCCCTCTCCGACCGCAACGAACTAGTCCTCTGGCGATGGGAGGAGAACACGCACGAGCGAATCGACCTCGGGAGGCGCGTTGGCTCGCTGACGTTCTCGCCAGACGGTAAATTCCTTGCAGAAGGGCCGACCCCACGTGAGAACATCCAGCTTCGTGACGTGGAAACTCGAAAGGTTGTGCAGACTCTTGCCAACAGCGCGAAGCTGGCGATGAACGTCCCGCGTATGGTTTACTCGCAAGGGGGGCGGGTGCTAATCGCGTGCGACAACAACACGTTCGTGCCAGAGATTGCCGAGCCGCACCGCATCAACGTATGGGACATGGCAGATGGTTCCCTGGCCCATCAACTCCCGATTCCGGCAGGGTTGCCGCAAACCCTTGACGTGTCGCCGAACGGGCGCATCCTCGTCGCGATGCTCGAAGACAGCGATGGCGTGAAGCTGAGCGGCTGGCGACTGGATGGCGAGAACTACGTGAAGGAGACAGGGCCGACGCCACCTGCGGCGGTCCGGCCGCGTTGACTTCGACGGCCGAGCCTGCCGTTGATCGATACGCCCCGCTGTTCCACATCTACAGTCGCTATTCTCATGTCCCGTCGTTCGAAATAGTTCGAGTCCCGTCGCCAGTTGCAGTCGCAACCAGCGACGGGATTGTACCGCGTGATTACCGACCAGCGGTATGCCGCGGCACTCGCATCGGCAGTAGCTGGATCGCGTGCAAGGATCGGCGCTCGATGGAAGCGCGCAAGCCGGATTGCTAAGGTGGGGGAAACCGTGGCCGCTCGGACTTCACACGATCGGCGTCTCGATGGAACCTTCCGTGTTGATTTGCAGGCAAGAACCATGTTCACCGCAGTCCGAATCGCCATCCTGTCGCTCGCGACGATGGTACAGAATCCCGACACCGCGCCAGAGCTGGCACCGCTGGGGACGGTCATCTTCCGGGCGGATCTCGACGGTCCCGCCCCGCTCCGCGAATGGACCGCCGCCGCAGTGAAGCCTGCAATTGCCGTCGGCCCCGGGGATGCGAAGTGCGTCGTGATCGAGAGGCCCGCGGCCCAAGGGCCCGGCTCCGCAATGGTGCGAGCCTCGCTGCCGGTCGAGAAGGTCCGTGGCTGCCGCCTGCGCTGCGAGGCCCTGGTAGCGGCGACGAACGTCGTGAAGCCGCCGCACCCGTGGAGCGGCGTGAAGTTCATGATCCATACCGCGGGCGGCGGCGAGGATACCTGGCAGCAGCAAGATAACGTGTTCGGCTCCTTCGACTGGAAGCCCGTTCGGTTCATCGCCGCCATCCCGGCCGGGGCGACGAGCGCCGAGGTGGCGCTCGGGCTGGAGGCGACCACGGGCACCGCGCGGTTCACAGCGATCCGCTTGACTGTCATCGGACGACCGCGGTCGGCGTCTCACTTCGCCGGCACGATGGACCGGCGCACGGACGTGCCCCGTCTGCGGGGAGTGATGATCCCCACGAATGTCACGGCGGCCGACCTTGAAGTCCTGGCTGGTCAGTGGAAGGCCAACCACGTGCGCTGGCAGCTCACCTGGGGAGGGTTCCCACGCAGTCCGGCGGATGGCGGTGATCTGGCGGCATACGACACGTGGTTGAACTCGGAGCTCGACCGGGTGGACACTCTGCTTCCCACGTGCGCGAAACTCGGGATTCACGTCCTGATCGACCTGCACACGCCCCCCGGCGGCCGCGATGACGCCTCCGTCTGCCGCCTCTTCCAGGATCGGAAATACCAGGATCATTTCCTCGCCGTCTGGGACCGCATCGCGCGTCGCTACGTCGGCAAAGCGGCCATCTGGGGCTATGACCTCGTCAACGAGCCGGTCGAGGGCGTCGTGCCCGACGGTCTGAGTGACTGGCACGCGCTCGCGCTCGAGACCGCACGCCGCGTCCGCGCGATTGATAAGGATCATTCCATCATCGTCGAGCCCGCGCCCTGGGGTAGCCTCGCCGGGCTGGACCATTTCGAGCCGCTCGATGTCCCGGGCGTGATCTACAGCGCCCACATGTACGAGCCGCACCAGTTCACACACCAGGGGGTTCTCTACCAGGCGACCGGCGTGACCTACCCGGGCACGATCGCGGGCCTGGCGTGGAACAAGGAGCAGATCCGTCGCACGTTCGGCCCCGCGATCCGATACCAGCAGGACTACCATGTGCCGATCTACATCGGCGAGTTCAGCGCGATCCGCTGGGCCCCCGGCGCCGCGGCGTACCTTCGCGATGTGATCGAGGTCATGGAAGAGAACCAATGGGACTGGGCCTACCACGCCTTTCGTGAGTGGGATGGCTGGTCAGTCGAGCACGGTCCGGATCGTGACGTCCACCACCGCGCGGCCACCCCGACCGACCGCGAATCCTTGCTGCGTTCCAACTTCGCCAAGAACGTTCCCGCCATCTCCGGGACAGTCCGGGGGACGCGGTAGTCCCTCTGCCCAGGGGTTGACATCATGATCAATATCAATGCAAAGTTGCATGAAACGATAGGTCAGTTACTGCCATGTATCGCGCCTCGCGATGTGGCCTGGGGCCTGCTGGCCATGAGCCTGCTGATCGTCCAGGCCCGAGCGGACAGCCCCGACCACCCCGCGGGGACATTCACACCCGCCGGTGAGCTCGCGCGGCGGATTGCTCTCTCGTCCGACCGTCTGACTGGACCCGGGTTCCCCGCCTACACCACGGATTTCGTGCTGGCGGACGTGGAGCTGAGGCCGTCTTATGAACGGCTCTACCAGAATTTCAGCGGCGACATCTCCGGCCGTTTCCTGGAGGCTCTCTGCGCTCCGGTGCCCGAGCGGCGCGATCGAGAGCTGGACCCACTGGTGCCTCGTCTCTTGCGCTGTCAGCGCGGCGATGGAAGGTTCGGGCGTGTGGATCTCGATTTTTCTGCCACGGCGATCGGTGCTGAACACATGGCCTTGCTCTGGGGCAACGGTCGGCTGCTCACCGGACTGCTGGCGCGGCACCGGGCCAGGCCCGAGCCCGCGGTCCTGGACGCGTCACGGCGGCTCGGAGATTTCCTGTTGCGCATCCGTGGCGAGTGTTCCCGCCCGGAAGTGGCGAAGCGTCTCGAAGGCATGGGTGCCAAGGGTCTGATCTGCTTCACTCAGCTCGTCGAACCGCTCACCCTCCTGGGCCAGGCGACGGGTGATCGGCGCTACTGGAGCGAGGCCAAGGCCATTGCGTCGTCGCTGCCTCCTCGGGGCGTGCAGCACACTCACGGCTACCTGGCCACACTTCGTGGAATCCTCATGCTCCACGAGGCGACAGGCGATCCAGCCCTGCTCCGACTCGTCGAGGGCCGCTACGACGACCTGCTCCGTTCGCCCGATTATCTCGTGGACGGCGGCGTGCTCGAATTCTTCGGAGCCCAGACCAAGAACCTCTCGCCCGAGGATCTCCGCAGGCTCTGGACGCTCGACACCAAGGACCCGCAGGATGAGGGCTGTGCCGAGGCAGACCTGGTGCGACTGGGCCTGCATCTGTGGCGCCTGACCGGCCGGCAGGAAATTCTCGCTGGCGCCGAGCGCTGCCTGTTCAACCACTTCTTCTTCAACCAGTTTGCCACGGGCGACTTCGGCCATCGCACCGTCTTCAAGAACGGCTGGCGCCCCTCCGAGCAGCCCGGAATGGCCTGGTGGTGCTGCACGATGCACGGCCATCGCGCCTTCGCCGATGTCCTCCAGTCGATCGTGACGCGCGACGGCGAGACCCTGCGTGTGAACCTGTACGTGGAGGGGTCGTGGACCGATGCTGCCAACGCGCTCCGGATCGAGAGGCTTCCCGGTCCGTCTCCCGACGAGCCCCCGGACCGGTTCAGATTCCACTTTGTTCACGCGGGACCGGACGCGCAAACGCTCTGCTTGCGGCAGCCGGACTGGGCGCGTCCACTCGGGATCCGGCTGAACGGTCGGGATGTGACTGTTGACCGGAAGAACGGTTTCGTGTCGCTGCGCCGGACCTGGCACGCGGGCGACGAGTTCATCGCCACCGTGCCCCACATCGCCCGGCTCGAGACGCGCGACGGCCGGACACTCCGACCAGAGGATGTGGGGGACGAACCCGTTGAGACAGCCTTGTTCTACGGGCCCTATCTGCTGGCGGTCCATGAAGCCGACCAGCCGTTGTTCTTCCGCCGCCCGTGGACGTTCCCCGGCAAGAACGCGAGCACGGTGGAACTGCCGGAGAACTGGGAGCGCGCCCGCGTCGCTGAGCCCGCCTCGAACCGCCTCGAGGACAAGGCCCTCTGCCCGGTCGCGTTCCAGCTCGTCTACCATCACGGCGGCTGGCCGAACACGGGTCAGGTGGTGTTCCGGCCGTTGAGCTGGTCCACAACTGTCCCGCAGCAGGAAGTGGTCGCGGTGTGGACTCACTTCCGTCGAGCCCCGCCGATGGCAGCCCCGGTACCCACCACGAGCGGAGGCAGCCCATGATTCGCATCATTCGCCCAGCGGTCGCAACTGTCCTGAATTGCTGACCCAGGTGATTTGTGTGGTCCTTCGCCCATTGGCCACCGCGAAGGGAATTCAAGCCGTCGCCGAGCCGTTGCTTGCCCCGGCGGCATGAGAGTGAACTCAATCGCGGAAAGCGAGGTTTAGACGGAAGTCTCAATAGACCGGTTCAGGGGCGACTTTGTTCAGCTCGCCCTCAGCGGTCCCAGGGAGGCATCAAGGTCGGTGCGTTGACGTAGCGACGGATTCTCAGGACGAGTCGACTACCCGCGCCGGGAGCGAGGTTGACGCAGAAGCTCGTCGTGCCGACGGCGACTTCGCGTCCATCAAGCATGACGCTTTCGCAAGTGTGTTCTCCGTAAGCGCCCGACTGAACGATCGCGGTTCGCGGGGCCGTCTGACAGAGGTTCACGAGACGGAGCGTGGTGGAACCGGCCGTCATCCCTTCGACAAGTGCGGCGACGTCTGGCGGCAAACCCGCCCGCCGCGCGACAGGGTCGAAATAGCGGACGCGGCAGTGCAGCACGGTCCCACGATTACCGGGGGAGATCCCCCCCATGACGAGACGGAGAAGCGAGCCAACTGTCGCCGGGTTGTTGCCCAGCGGTTCGTCGGCAAGCCTGGTGTCCGGCGTGGTCGTGTCCTGTCGGATGGCCTCAACCTTGCCGCGAACCCGGCTCAAGTCGCCGCGGAGCGCCTGCTCGGGATAACCGGCGGACTTTCCCTCGAGGAATTCGTACCAAGAGTCGCGGGGAGCGAGGCGACGGTCGTCGTCGTTCATCGACCAGTACCAGAGTTCGTCGGCCCCCTCGGCGTAGGGCGACGGCCGGTAATCGTGCCACCCCTGGGCACCGTACATGCGGGGGTAGAGCATTCGGCCGTCGACAACCTTCGCGTGGGAATTGATCGCGGCCAGTTGGTTCCGCCAGACGTCAAGGTAGCGGGCGTCACCGGTGATCAAATGCGCATTGCCGAACCCGATCACTGCGAGGTCGGTGGTGTTCCTGGGAACGAATTTGCCGGTGACGGGATGCTTGTACCCGAAATCCCAGCCGTAAACCCCCGCATACCAGGGCCCGGCGGAGCCGCCGACCGATCCGTCGAGCCCGACCTTGGAAGGGAGGATCCCGTTGTTGGCGATCGCCCGCTCGCGCCACGCGTCGACGTATTCGAGGATCCAGTTTTTGTATTTCTGGTCATGCGTGAGCATGTAGGCGTTCAGGGCGAGTGTGGTCGCGCTCAGGTTCGAGGGGTGGTCGCCGACCACGTCATTGTAGCCCTGAAAGTGGGCGACCATCTGGGCATAGGTATTCTCGCCATGCCCGAGTTGGAATCGGTTCTCGACGTCGATCGGGTCGCCGGCCCAGTCCAGGCCAGTGGCGCGGCGGAGGAGCGGGCCGCGGCTGCCGTTGATGAGACTCCTGATGATCTTGTGCTGCGGGTCGTAGTTCGCTGCGCTGGGGTCTTCGTTCATGTAGAACCCGGCATAGCGGCGGACCCGGGCCTGGAAGGCCGGGTCATGGGGGTCTCCCAGCCCCATCAGGTTCAAGACCGTGAGGCCCTCGCCGTTGTGGAGCCAGTCGAACATGACGGGAAACTCCTTGTAGTACATCCCGCCGCGTGCCATCGGAACATCGACCGTCTTCGCCCGGGTGTACTGCCGAAGGTGCCCCTCCCAACCTTTCGTGTACAGCCGCCGGATCGATTCGGGGCCGCCAAGGGCGTAGAGGATCGGCCAGTGAGTCAGGTTCTCGATGGCATCGTCCGGTCCGTCGTCGCCCCCCCAGCGCTCGACACATTGGAGCCAACCGCGGTCGTCAAAGTAGCGGTCGAAGAAGATCTCGCACGCTTCCGCGTTCTCCTTGATCAGCTCCCTTTCGAGCAAGGCCCAGGAGGGAGGCGGCATCGGGGTACGGATCTCGATCTGCCCGTCATCTCCATACACCGACGCCTCGAACGTGACCGGAAGCAGCACGAGCAACATCCAGCGAGACTGCTTTGTGCTCATGGAAATTCTCCATCGGGATGTTCGGTTGCGTCCTGGGGTGACCCTGCACGGGTTTCGTAGTGGATCCCGTGGTACCGCATGCTTCTCATCCTCGGCCCGCGGCGATGACCCTGGCAAGCCTCGGGACCGGGCGGTCGGTTTCTGTTGGCTCCGCACCTGCGCTTCATCGACTACTTGAATCGTATGTTGCTTGTCGTGACGGGGTCGAGTTCCAGCTTCGCATCGCTCGCGTTCGTCCATCGCTGACCGCCGACACGAACATCGTCGAAGGTGACGTTGTCGATCCGGCTGCCCGCGCTCCAGCCTCCGATTCGATTTGGCAAACGAAACGGGGCGTCCGCGGTGATCCGGCGAAAGGTGATGTCGGAAATCGTCCCCGGTACTTTCACTCCCGGAGAGAATTCGTTGGGCTTGATCAGCAGGCTGATCAGCCGCCAGCGGGCGTTCTCGATACGAATGTCTTCGAACACGTAGTCGCTCATAAGGCCGCTGCCGCCGTGGATCGCACAGAACAGGGCGCAGTTGTCGTTGCTCCAGCGATGCTCGGATCGGATGATGTCACAATCGCTGACGCGAAACCTCTGGTTCCGTCCCGGCATGTTCCACGAGATCTGGAACGCCGCGCCGTTCTCCATTTGCCAGAAGGTGCAATGGCGGACGACCTGGTCCGAAAGATAGAGCTTCACCGCGTCGTCGTTCACCTTGAAGAAGCAGTCCTCGATCAGACCGTGGGTGCCCAGCATGACTCCGTCGGTCGAGAACCACCAGGAGATCATCTTGACGTTGCGCACGGTGCAGTGGTCGCCCAGCAGAATGAGGTTTTCATGCGGAGACCCGACGAGCGTGATCCCTTCCACGGTCACGTTGTCGCTGCGCCCGCGCAGCCTCACGAAATGCTCCGGTCGTTCCACGTTCCCGCTCTCGGGCGTATAGCCAGCGAGCTGCGTGCCGTCCAGCACGCCGCGTCCCAGGATACGCACGCCCGAGGCGTCCTGCCCGCGAAGACGCCCGCGCACCCACGCGCCTCCAGCGATGTAGATCGTCTGGCCACTCCGCACGCGGAAGTCGTCCGGCAGGTCATGGAAGCCCGGGCCAAAGCGGATCGTCTCCGTCGTGTTCGGACAGTCCCCGTCCTTCTCCGGCGGATCGGCGAAAACGAGCATCGGATGCTCGGTCAGGTCATCGAACTCCACGGAGAACTGCCGGGGTCGGTCCAGGGAGAACACGGCGGTGTTTCCCCGCAGTGTTGGAGTGACCGCCGCGCTGGTCGGCAAGACCCGCACCCGCGAGGGCTTCGCGTTCAGCGCAGTGACGTGAATCGTCACTGTACCGGCGAACGAGAAACTCGTCCACGAGGTGTCCGGATGAACGTTGGTCTTCCATTGTGCCTTGCTGACGTAGACCGGACTGGGTCGAGATACGCCGTCCTGTACCACCTCGACTCGGAAGTGCGGACTGATCGGCGCTCCGTTCGGAGCTGGATACGTCGAGAGCTCCCCCGCGGACCCGGTGCGGATGAAGAAGACGAACACCAAGCACGAGACGAGAGCCCACCTCACGACGATCGTTTCCTTTCACCGGGAGACAACAACAGTCGCTCCCGTTCGCATCCACCTCTCTCTTGGCCATCGTACCGCAAAGCAGGACTGTCTCCACCTACCCGGCGAATGATCGGTTTCGGAAGCCGGGCTCCGGAAGGTTCCTGAATCGAGGTTTCGGGCCTTACCAGCCGTGCAGCCGGCTTCTCAACCGGGCTATCAGGCTTTTTTCCACTCTAGCCACTCCGTCGGTGGCAGGCCGAGCGGGCGAAGTAACCGGGCGACACGAAAACCCAGCCAACGAATCCGAAGCAGGAGAAGAGATGGTGCCCTTGCCGCGCAAGTTCCTTCTGCAATTGCATGACGGAAGGGCACCAATTGAGAGTCGGAAACCGTATACTGAAGCTTGCCCGACAACTGACCATTACCGGCCAGGTCTAGAAATCCAGGCTGTGATTGACCCACTGGAGGTAGGGCGTGCCATGAGCGCCGTCAAAGAAGAAGCGATCCGGCTGATCCAATCGTTGCCCGAGGATTGCTCGATCGAGGACATCCAGTACCATCTCTACGTTCGCCAGAAGGTCGAGAACGGTCTGGCCGCCGTCGAGTCCGGACGGTTCGTAGTTCAGGAGGATGCGGAGCGGAGGGTTGCAGAATGGGTCAAGTCCACTGGTCCGAACCCGCGCTCGACGACCTCAGAGACATCGTGAGCTTCGTCGCCAAGGACTCACCTGCTTACGCCACGCGGCTTGCTACTCGGATGTGGGAAAAGCAAAGAACATCGCATCAAATCCCGGGGGACCAAAGTGTTGGACACAGGCCTGCCTCGCCGCCCGATTCGACCGATGGTACAATCCCATAAATCAACCAGCATCCCCCGTCCGACGGAGCCAGATCATGAGCACGGTCGTCGTGACCGAGGCACGCCGATACACGCCCGAAGACCTGCTGGCCATGCCCGATGGCAAGAGCTACGAGCTGGTCGACGGCCACCTGGTGGAGCGACACATGGGAGCGGAATCCAGCGAGATCGGGGGAAACCTCTTTTTCCGGCTCCGCCTGTTCTGCCGGGAGCACGAACTGGGGATCGTCTGGCCGGCCGACAACGGCTACCAGTGCTTCCCTCACGCCGCCCAGTAAAGTTCGCAAACCGGACGTCTCGTTCATCCGGCGCGGCCGATTGCCCGGGGATGTCTCGCCGAAAGGATGGGTAAAGATCTCGCCCGACCTTGCCGTTGAAGTCGTCTCACCCAACGACCCGGCCGAGGAGCTCGAGGAAAAACTGCGCGACTACCGCAAGGCCGGCGTGCCCCTGGTGTGGGTGATCTATCCCGAGCTGCGCGCGGCAAAGGTCCTCCGCCGCGATTGCCCATCTGCTGAGCTGGAGGAGGAAGACGTCCTCTCCGGCGAGGATGTCATCCCGGGCTTCCTCTGCCCCCTCCGCGAGATCCTGCCTCGCCGCGATCCTGCCGGTGAAACGCGCACGACCATTGTCGACCCGAACGGGTCGGGTCCAGCCTGATCAAGCTCGTCGGGGTACGGCCTGGCTTTTTGCTTACCGAGAGGTAGGTCACTGTCGCCATGCCCTCGCCGCGTGAGCTGCTGCCGGGAGTGTACGACGAGCGGCGGCGGCCCGCATTCGTTGCCGGGGTTCCCAGCGCGACCTGAGCTTCCCATGCCAGGAACTTTTTGTTTTCCCCACCTTGCAAAGCGGGGGCAGAGGGACCCTCGGTCCCCCTTGCAAAGAGGGGAGATTGGACAGGTATGTTGCCGGTGGAAAACTCAGTTCTCGAAGTGACACGGGTCTTGCGACTCAGTTTTTGCGACGAATTGTCCCATCATCGCGTATTCTAACTGTAGCAGGCAGTTTCAACCTTCCGTGGGGCCTCAAAAGCTCCGAAGAGCACATTCGTGCTTCCGATGACCGGAATCGCGCGAATCTGAGCATGTGATCTCGCGTCATCCCGACGCGCGACGACATTGCAACGTACTCTTGTCAGGTTATCCCATCATGGCACAGCTCACCTACAGGCAAAGAGTTTTCGTCGAGAATTACCTCGGAGAATGCGCGGGGTCGGCCGCCGATGCGGCGCAAGGCCGGATATCGGTGTCCGCAGACAATCGGGCCGCGCCTGCTCAAGAAAAAAGAGATCAAGGCCGCCATCGACGCCCGCGTGGCCACCGCCGCGCTCACAACCAGCGAGCTACTGGCCCGCCTGGCAGACATCGCCACAGCCGACCTGCTGGACTTCATCGATGTCGACAAGGTTGGCAAGGTCACGGTGAATATGGACCGAGTCAAGAAGCTTGGTCTGGGTCACCTGATCAAGCGCATGCGCATCCGCAAGGACGGTACCACGGAGATCGATCTCGAGCCCCGGATGGCCGCGATGATCAAGCTCGGCGAGTACATGAAGCTCTGGAAGCGTGATGCCGAACCCCAACTCACCCTGGTCGACGTGGCCAAGAGTTTGAAAGAAAAATATGAACGGCTCAAACATGAAGGATACGCTGAGGGACATGCTCGACTTTTGCAAAGACAGGCCGATCCTGTTCAATGAGATGTTCTTGAGGCGTGCGCCTTACTGGTCGCGTCAGGCCGAGCTCTGCGATTCGGTTCTGGATTACCGGACGACGGTTGCATATTCGGGCAACATGGTTGGCAAGGATTACTGGGTCGCCGGCATCATTCTCTGGTGGCTGCTCACCCGACCCGATGCGCTCTGCATCATCACCGGTCCGTCGCAGATGCTGCTGGGGAGCGTGACCTTCAAGGAGATCCGCCGCTGTCTAGAGACCGCCTTGCTGCCGTTCGGGGGCAAGCTCTCGAACGGGATCAAGGCCAGCCCGGCGACGATCGAGATCGCCCCCGGATGGCAAGGCCTGGGGTTCAGCACGACGAGCGTCGAGCGTGCGTCGGGCCAGCATGCCAGGCACCTGCTGGCCGTGGTCGAGGAAGCGTCGGGCGTGGAGGATTTTGTCTTCGACGCCATCGACTCCCTGGGTTACGAGCGGCTCGTCTGCATCGGCAATCCGATCCGCGCGGAGGGCAGGTTCGTCGAGCTGATCCGTCAGGCCGGTCGCGACCGGGCCGAAAACGTGCCTCCGCACCTCGCGGTCAAAGCGATCCAGATTCCCAGCACCGAATCGCCGCACGCCCAGGAGGAAAAAAGCGA
The DNA here is from genome assembly GCA_963797295.1 of uncultured Planctomycetaceae bacterium. Taxonomy (GTDB): domain Bacteria; phylum Planctomycetota; class Planctomycetia; order Isosphaerales; family Isosphaeraceae; genus Aquisphaera. Next base: position 148,776 of record CAWCPP010000035.1, on the reverse strand, counting down.
GTTCGGGCTGGCCGATCGGACCTGGCTGGAAGCGATGTATCGCAAGTACGGCAAGAACTCGCTGTGGGTTGCGTCGCACATCGACGCCCGGATTCCTGATCTCGATGCCGAACAGTTGATCCCGCTGGCCTGGCTCGATTACCACAGTTCACAGCCCCGGATGCAAGTCGCGCCGACGCATCCGGTCCATTACACCCGACGGATCGCCTGCGACCTGTCCGAAGGCGTGGGCCGCGACAGCACGTGCATCGTGGTGGTGGACGACTGGGGCGTGCTGGAGGTGGTTCTAGGCAACGGCATGGGCCTGCCCGAAGCGGCCGGAGCGATTCACCGACTGGTGGGAAAATGGAACGTGCCGCACGACCGGATCTCGTACGACAAGCTCGGCATCGGCCGCAACTTCCCGAACCACCTGGCGCGGTGGGGAATCACCAAGGCGATTCCCTATGCCGGCGAGGGTAGGCCGCAGGACGCCGCGTCGTTCGTCAACCTGCGCACCGAAGCCGCCTGGAAGCTGCGCAATCGCCTGGACGCGACCCACGTCCTCTACGAATCTCCCTCTCCCGGCCGTCCCGCCCGCCCCGTGCCCCAGCGCCCGTTTCACTTTTGTCCTGGCTCCTACTACCCCCGACTCGTCGAAGAGCTGCGTCCCCTCACTTACAGCCTGGTCGGCCGCAAGACCAAGCTCCTTCCCAAGGACGACTGGGCTACTATCCTCGGCCATTCGCCGGACGTGGCCGACGCGCTGATGCAGAGCATGATCTTTGTGTGAAGCAAAGGCGACCGGGCGAGGAATACGGTCGGCCGTGTCGTCGCCGCCTGGAACCCCACACGGACCGTGGTTCCCGCAACCTCGGTTGGCATGGAGTTGCCTTCATTGATCGAACGTGGGACGATAGCGACGTCAGCGGTCACGCGCCGAAAACTGGCACGGCATCCCGCTCCCACCTGCCGGCTTTTCCGAGCCCCGGGCAAAGCAACGACGATCAAGCCAAAGGCATGTTGCTATGAGGCACACCACGAATCTACAGATTTTCTGCGAGAACGTGCGGATCATTGCCGCGCTTTGCCTGCTCTTCACGGCAGGTGCTGCAGGCACGGTCCGGGCGGAGGATTGGGGCGCGTACACGATCGTGCCGGCCAGCACGCGCGGGCTGGTGCTGGAGGTGGTCGGCTCGGGGACAGATGTGGGGGCCCTGGTGTCGATCGGCAAGCCGACCGGCGGGGCAAACCAGAAGTGGGTGATTCAGTCCAGAGGGAATGACCTGTTTTCCGTCAGTCCGGCCCATGCCCCGAACCTCGTTCTGGCAGCGTCCAAGGGGGGCGTCAAGATCGGTACGCCGATCGTGCTCGAGACCGATACGGGGCGGCCATGGCAGCGGTGGGCGCTGCGAAAAAATGAAAACGGATCTTATTCGCTGCTGCCCAAGCATGCCCCGGGAAAAGGCCTGGATCATCTGGGCGGCAACCCCAAACCCGGGGCCCAGATCGACATCTGGACCGACGTCCCGGGGGATAGGCACCTTCAATGGTTCATCAAGCCACTGGCCGGCTCCGTGAGCACAGCGGCCGCCGGCGCGGGGGAGTCGCCGCCCGGCACGTATGTCATGCCCGAGGTGCCGGAAAAGAATATTCTTCCAGCTCAGATCAAGACCTGCACGTTCGCGCAGAGCATCGTCTTTCCGGGCACGCAGAGGCAGGTGACGGTGTTCATCCCCGCGCAGTACGACGGCTCGAAGCCCGCCTGCGTTTACGTCAAGACCGACGGTTACAATCCGCACGAGAAAGGCGTGCTCGAGACGTTGATCGCGGCCAAAGAGATGCCCGTGACGGTGGGCGTATTCGTCACTCCGGGCAACGTGCCCGCGCCCATGCGGAACACGGTCGGCCGGCGGAACCGGTGCCTCGAGTACGACGGCGTGGGCGACAACAACGTGCGGTTCCTGGTCGATGAGCTTCTGCCGTTCGTGGCCAGGCAGTACGACCTCAAACTGTCAACCAGCGGCAATGACCGCTGCATCGCCGGCGGCAGTAGCGGCGGGATCGCGGCGTTCAACGCAGCCTGGGAACGGCCCGACGCGTTCAACCGCGTGTATGCCAATAGCGGCAGCTTTGTCGCGTTCCGCGGCGGGCACGAGTTTCCCACGCTGATTCGCAAGTTCGAGGCGAAGCCCATTCGCGCGTATCTCACGACCGGCATGAGGGACATGGAGAATTGCGCGGGGGACTGGTTCGTGCTGGATCAGGAAATGGATAAGGCCTTGAAGTTTTCGGGCTATGACTACTTCTTCCGGATCATCAACGGCGGGCACGTGGCGGGATATTATGATTACTTTCCGGAAGCGATGAGCTACCTCTGGAAAGACTGGCCCAGGCCGGTGCAAGCAGGCCCGAGCGCGCCTCGGGTACGCGACATCATCGTTCCGGGCGAACCGTGGCGGCTGGTCGTGAAGGACCGGCACGGCGCCCAGGAGGCAGCCTGCAACGCCCGGGGCGAGGTCTTCTTCATCGAGCAGGCCGACAACGCCGTCCGGCGCATCGATCTCGACGGCAAGATCCACACATTCTTGCCGGATGCCGGGTTTGCCGACGGTCTGACGATCGGTTCAAAGGGTGAGCTTTTCGCCGTTTCGAGCAAGACCGGCAAGGTCATGAGTTACGACGCCTCGGGTACGGGGACGTTGGTTGTCTACGGCCTGCGCGGAGACCATGTTCTCGCCAGGCCCGACGGCGGGTTGTATGTCACCGCTCAAGGAAATGAGGCCCAAGGAGTAGGCGAGGTCTGGTTCGTCAAGGACGGCAAGAAGACTCGAGTCGACTCGGGCCTGAAACGTGCGACCGGTCTGGCCTACCGGCCCGACCAGTGGCTCCTGGCGGTGGCAGACGGGCATTCGAAGTGGGTGTACAGCTATCAGATCAAACCGGATGGCACGCTTGAGAACAAGGAGCGATTCTTCTGGCTGCACGTCCCCGACTGGGAAGACGACGCCGGCGCCGAGTCGGTCTGCTACGCGCGCGAAGGCCCACTGCTGATTGCCACCCGCTGGGGCATCCAGGTCTGCGCCGATGACGGACCCACGCAGGTGATCCTGCCGCTTCCCGACCACAGCCGGCCCGTGGGCGTCTGCCTGGGGGGGCGCGACATGGATACGCTCTTTGCCTTCTGCGGCGACACCATCTGGAAGCGCAAGGTGAAGATCCATGCGGTGGGGGCTTTCAGCCCATGGACGTCCGTGAACGGGTCGAGCCTTTGAATCAACCGACCGATCGATCATCAACCGGGATCGCGCCTCGTCAAAAGTGCCCAGGACAGTCCACAGGCCGGGTCGTGTGAAGCCTTGCGCAATCAGCCGACCGTCCAGGGGTCAAAGCTGCCGAAGGTCCAGAGATGACCTTCCGGATCGCGGCAGGTGAAGCTGCGGCCACCGTGGTCTTCATTCTTGATGTCGATCACGATCACAGCGCCTGCCGAATTAGCCCGACGGTGGACGTCGTCAGGGTCAGAGACGACCACGTAGATGCTCTGCGTTCCGGCGCCAGCGATCTCGTCGGGCTGCTTCATCAACCGGCCGAATTCCGAATCCACAACCGAGCCGAGCATCACCATCCCGTTGCCGAAACTGAGCTGGGCGTGGGCGATCGTGCCGTTCCCGCCGGGCACGACGAATTGCTTCTCGAATCCGAGTGCCTTGCACAGCCAATCGATGGCCGCCGGTGCGTCCCGATAGCGGAGGCATGGAATCACGGTGGCCCTGGTGTCCTTCGCAATTATGGTCATGCCATTGCCCTCACGAGAGTTGGAAGCCCGGATCAATATCGTGCACATAGCCTAACTGTTCTTTTGTATCCGTCAAGAATATTCTGCCCGTACCCGGACCAATCATTGGATCGGGTTGTAACGCCGCGGCCCGAGCTCCGACCAATACGCCGGACATCGCGGCCGACGCCCGTGTGAAGCATGCGGCCGCGGGAGAATTCCTCAGGAGAAATGACCATGAAATCAGGTTCACGGATCGACGGCCTTGGGTGGTTGCTTGCGACGGGGATCTGTCTGGCGACATGGGCCGGAACCCCGGCGCGGGCGGAAGACCATTGGCCCGGTCTCGTCTGTACTCTGAGCAACGCGGCTGACGGCAATGAGCTTGTGGTGTTTGCCCGGGATGAGGAAGGCCGTTTGTCAGCGGCGGGGGCGGTGGCGACCGGTGGGTTGGGGTTGGGCAGCGGTCTGGGCAGCCAGGGCGCCCTGAGCTTCGGCAGCGACCCGCATGTGCTCTATGCGGTCAACGCGGGAAGCCACAATCTCTCCGCCTTTGCGCTCCGCAGGAAGATGCCCCAGGTGATTCAAGTGATTGATTCCGCCGGCCTTCAGCCGATCAGCCTGACCGCTCGAGAGAATACGCTCTACGTACTTAATAACGGTTCCGCGGCCGGTGACGTCGATCAAATCAGCGGATTTCGGATTGACGAGCGCAAGCGGCAGCTCGTCTACTTGCCTGGCTCCACGCGGGACCTGAGCGCAGGGGCGGTGGGCCCGGCACAGGTGTCTTTCAGTCCCGACGGCAAACTGCTGGCTGTCACCGAGAAGATGACCAGCAAGATTGACACATTCCTCGTCAATCGTCATGGTTATGCCGGAACCATCGATGTACAAGCATCGTCGGGCATGACGCCCTATGGCTTCGCCTTCACCAGGTCGGGCCACCTTGTCGTTTCCGAGGCTGTTGGCGGGGCAGCGGGCGCAGGCGACGTCTCGTCGTACCAGGTCAATACCAGCACTGGCATGATCCAGGTGGTGAGCGCATCGGTACCGACCTTTCAGACCGCGCCCTGCTGGGTAGCCGTCACCAGCAACGGCAAATACGCTTATTCCAGCAATACCGGCAGCGGCTCGGTCACCGGCTTTCGTAACCAGGACAATGGGTCGCTCGTACGCCTTGACAGCAACGGGGTTTCGGGAGTGACGGGCGGAGCCGCGATCGACTCGGCCATCGTCGGCGACGCGTTTCTCTATGTTCTCTCCGCCGGCCACGATCAGGGGGAAAGTGTGATCACAGCGTTCTCGATCAACAGGAATGGGTCCCTTACGCGCATCGGGTCGGTCGGCGGTTTGCCGGCCAGCACCGTGGGGCTGGTCGCCCGGTGACGATGAGCGAACGCCGAGATTGACGTGACAGGGGCCTTGACCCCGCGGCCACTAGCCGCCCGCATCGTCCTGCGAAGCCTGACGGATCGCATGGGCGATGCGGTGCCGCGCTTCCTGGGAAAGCGTTTCGTCGTCCGCACCGGCGATCTGTGTCGATGCCCTGCGGCGGCGGATCGCGGCGCGGATCAGACGGAGTTGGCCGCGGAACCGGCGGCACGAGGCGCAGGCGAGCAGGTGGCCAGACAGCGCTGTGCGTTCGAGTATGCCGAGCGGCTCGTCGAGCTCGCGCGAGGCCAGCTCCGAAGCGCCCCGGCATTTGAGCAGGAAGATCTGGAGGATGCGGTTGGGGCCTCTCATCGCGGCCTCCCCGGCGCCTCGGGAGTCTCGGCGAACCACTGCTTCTCCAGGCATTCCCGTAACAGCAGCCGGGCACGATGGAGCCGAACGCGGATGTTGCCCTCGGTCACGGCGAGCTTGCCGCGGAGGTCGCTCATCTCCAGGCCCTCGAGCTCGCGGAGCACGAAGACCGCGGCGAACGCTCGGGGCAGCCTGCGCAAGCAGCCATCGAGCACGTCCCAGAACTCGCGGTCCTCGAGCGCCTGCTCGGGAGACTTCCAGGAGGACACGATCTTTCTCCAAAAGCCCTTGGATGTGAAGGAGTGGTCGGCGATGCGAGCGGCGCGATCACTCAACGCCGGTTCCGCCGCAAGCCGCGCGTCTTCCGCGCGCCGGTAGTAGTCGACGATCTTGTTGCGGAGGATCGACACGAGCCAGCTTCGCACGGTGGATCGGCCTTCAAAACGGTTCCGAGCTTGAAGCGCCGCCAGGAATGTTTCCTGCACCAGGTCTTCCGCGACCTCGGACTTGCCGACGCGCGTCCTTGCATAGCGGTAAAGTGCATCACCGTGCTCGTTGAGCCAGGTTTCGGCATCCAGCGCGGACGGCAGAGTCGCCGGTTCTTCGAACTGTGGCGTTGGGCGTGTTGACATGATCCCTCGTTGCTCAAGACCCTTTGAGCTGGTGCCTCCAGGCGGCCGTCCATGCTGATTCAGTGTCTCATCAAGCAACGATTTCGGCAAGCCGGTCGCCGGCATCGCGAAGCGGCGACCGTTCAGCTCATCGCCCTGGGGTCTCAGCCCGCGGTCCTGTCAGCGATCGGGTGCGGGCGACACGTTGATGAATTCGAGCGCTCGCTCGATCAGGATCTCTCCGGTCATCTCGCCCATCGATGTTCGCGAGACGTAATCGTAGCGGGGGAAGCTGTGGAAATCGACCTTGGTGAGGATGTAGCCGAAGGCGTCGTTGGTCAGGCCGAAGAGTAAGTTTTGCGTCCCGTGCATCTTCCGCTTCAGATAGAAGCCGATGTTGGGCAGGGCCTCGCCGGGGATGGTCAGGATCTGGGCGGTGCCCAGGTTCACCAGGTTGAGTCGAGTGGTGATCGCGCGGTCGTTGTGGTGGGGGTAATTCAAGGGTGAGCCTGTGACGACGGCCCACATCAGGTCGGACTGGACGGGGAACCGTACGGGCAAGGCGGCGCAGAAGAGGGTCGGGTCTTTCTGGTCGGGGGCGTCGCCGACGATCCTCAGGGCCTCGCCCGCCATGAGCTTGCCGATGCGCAGGCACTCATCCCAGCTTCGAGCATCGTGCCAGTATCCGCGCTGGGTGTCCTTGGGCTGGTCAAGATTGCGGTTGTCGGCGGTCACCATGCCCCCCTGGGCACTGTTCATGAACAGGCCCATGCCGCCGGTCTGCGACTCGATCTGGTCGTAGAGTGGGCCGACGAGGTCGGGGCTGCAAATCCCGATTTCGTTGCCGAGCACCTCGGGATGGACGGCGTAATTGACAAGAGTAGCAATCGTCTTGCCTTGCGGCGTTTTCGCCTGGATGACATTCATGCGCCGATCGTAAAGGTCGGGTGCGTAGTAGTTGTAGGCGATCTTGCCGTGGGCCTCACCGGTGGCGATCTTGATCCACGCGGGCTGAAGTCGGTCGATTGCCTCATTGATGGCGGCTGCCGCCTGGTCGCAGACGTGGTCCATGTACTTGAGGTCGCCGGTGTGGCCGCCTTTGCCGTCGGGAAAGGCGTAGCAATCGGGAGCGCTATGGGTGTGGGTCGAGCCGATCAGGATGTTGGCGGCAGGAATGCGGCTGACCTTGGCCCGAACCCGATCGCAGAGGACAGACGGAAAGCCCAGCAGATCCAGCGAGACGATGGCCACCGAGACCTCGCCCTTGCGCACAACGATGGCCCGGGCGGTCAGTTCCCCGCGCTTCTCGCGGGCCGGGTTCGGTGCTCCCATGCCGCCGGAGACCGGCAGCAGCGGATCGGGCGTGATCACCCTGTAAGCCGCGCCCACCTGGATCTCGGCACGTGCCGGGGTTGCCTGCCAGAACATGCAGACGGATAGGCAAAGAAAGGGAAGCCGTCGTACCATGGTCGTTATCTCCGCATCGAGGCTGCATTTCTCCATCGGCGCCCATCTTACGGGCTGCTGTTCCTGGGTCTACTGGGGAGAACCGGAAAATGGACGATCGCGGCGGGATGGATCTTTCCCAACCGGCTGGCCGGCCGGACCGTGCGGCCCCGATCGCCGCGGTGCGATTCACCGTGCTGGGCCGGGTGCAGGGTGTCGGCTTCCGACCCTTCGTGGTCCGGTTGGCCACAAACCTGGCGCGGGCGGCTGGGTGAAGAACACGCCCGACGGCGTGGTCATCCACATCGAAGGAGCTGCCGATCGGCTACCCGCCTTTCGCGACCGACTCGAGCACCAGCTTCCGCCGGCGGCGGAGATTCATGCGCTGACCGTCGAGAATGCCGAAGCCGAAGATCTCGCCAGGTTCTCGATCCGGACAAGCGAACGGATCGACGATGCGATTGGACGCACCGCCGCGCAACCGATACGCGTGGTGATCACGCCCGATCTGTCGGTCTGTCCGACGTGCCTTGGTGAGTTCGGATCGGACGACGACCGGCGCCACGGTTTCGCGCTCTCGGGCTGCACCGACTGCGGTCCGCGGTTCAGCATCCAGACGGCGGCACCGTTCGACCGCGAGCGAACGACGATGGTCGATTTCCCGCCCTGTCCCGACTGCCTGAACGAGTATGCCGACCCGTCCGACCGGCGGTTCCATGCCCAGAATATCGCCTGTCCGCGATGCGGCCCGCGGATCCGTCTCGAAATGAGAGGCGACCTCATCGCCATCGTGGATAGGACATATCCCGGTGCGGGCTGCACGGATTTGCCGGTCATCGAGGAAGCGTCGCGGCTGTTGCAAAATGGCAAGATCCTGGCAGTCAAAGGCGTCGGGCGGATTCCACCTGATCTGCGACGCGACATCGGCATGGGCCGTCCGCACCCTTCGTCGGCGCAAACGCCGTGAATTCAAACCACTGGCAGTGCTCTTTCAGGATCTGGAGCAAGTGGCCGAGCACGCAGAGTTCGACGAGGCGGCAAGAGAGGTCTTGCTGAGCGCCGAGGTGCCGATTCTGCTGCTCCGCCGGAGGGCGGGCTCGACGCTAGCCGAGGAGATTGCACCGGGACTTACCACCGTGGGAGCGTTCATCGCCTACACGCCGTTGCATAGAGCCCTGGTGCGGCTGGCGGGCCGTCCGCTGGTGGCTACCAGTGGCAATGCGAGCGACGAGCCAATGCCCGTTGCGAATGAAGCGGCCCGCGCTGAGCTGGGCCAGATCGCCGACGCGTTCCTGGTTCACAATCGGCGGATTCTCCGGCATGCCGACGACAGCGTGGTCCGGATCATCGGCGGCAGACCGGTGCCGATACGGATCGGCCGCGGCCTGGCCCCGGTGCGGATCGTTCTACCGTTTGAGCCCCCTGCGCCTGGCCACGGGCGGGCATCTGAAGGCGGCGATTGCTTTCACGCGAGGGAGAGAGCTCTTCCTGGGGCAGCACATCGGCGACCTGGACACGCCCGCCGTACGTGCACGCTACCAGGAGAATGTGGCCGATCTCACCCGCCTGTTCGGCGTGCAGCCGACACAGATCGTGCACGACGCCCATCCCGACTACTTCACGACCCGGTACGCCGAGGAGCAAGGTTTGCCCCGGATGGCCGTGCAGCATCATCACGCCCATGTCATGTCGTGCCTGGCCGAGCACGCCGAGCACGGTCCCGCGCTGGGGATTGCGTGGGACGGCACGGGCTACGGCGACGATGGCACCATCTGGGGCGGCGAGTTCCTGAAAGTCGACGGAGCGAATTACCAGCGGGTGGGATCGCTCTGGCCGTTCCGCCTGGTCGGTGGCGACCGCGCCGTGCGCGAGCCCAGGCGCTCGGCCGCGGGCGTCTACTTCGCCGCGCGTGAAGAGATTCCCGAGGACCTGGGGTTCTCTGCGGCCGAGCACGCGCTGCTGCTCTGGCGCAGCGGTCGAGCAGTGCCTCGATGGTCACGACCAGCGCGGGGCGGCTGTTCGACGCCTGGGCATCTCTGCTGGACGTCGCACAGCATTCCGCCTACGAGGGCGAGGCTGCGATGCGGCTCGAAGACCTGGCCGACGCGTCGGAGCAGGGGGCCTTTGAGGTTTCGATTGTCGAAGAAACGAGTGCACAGGGAGAACGGCTGCTTCGCCTCGACTGGCGGCCCTGGGTGGCCGAGACCCGTCGTCGGCTGGCCGAAGGGCAGAGCCCCACGATCCTGGCGGCGTTCTTTCACAACGCGATGGCGTCGGGTAGTCTGCAAATCGCCCGGCGCGTGGGGCTGGAAACGATCGTGCTGAGCGGCGGCTGCTTTCAAAACCGGCTGCTGGCCGAGCGCTGACCGGGTTGCTGGAACGCGATGGCTTTCGGGTGTTGACCCACCGGCGCGTCCCACCCGGCGATGGCGGCCTGGCCGTGGGCCAGATCTGGGCGGCCGCACTGCGACTCGCCGGTGAGTAGGCGGCACGCCAGGCGTCAGGAGAGTCTTTCCGCGGAAAAATTGCCGCGATCGAGCAGCCCGATCAGTCAAGGTGATTGATGCCAGCCCCCAGCGATTCTGCCGCGAAATCTGCGAATCCTGTGGGTCCGGCAAGCAGCGATCGCATCCTGCTCGGGCATTGCGGCGGCGGACGGATGTCGCCGCGGTTCATTCAGTATGTTTTTCGCAAGCATCTTTACAACTCGAGGCGCGAGTGCATGAAGGCGCGTGCCTTGCCGTCATAATCGGCCGGGTTCTGCCGGAACCGCCGGGCTGCCTGCTGATCTGAACTTCGTCTGGAAGCGCGTTCGTGCTGGACCTACCCGGCATCTTCCCAAAGTGGGGACTACGTGGAGTTCTCGCGATTGACACTTGACGGGCCGTTCATACCAGCCCGAAGCGTGAGCGAGGGCCCTACACTAATTGATGCTGGTAAAGAGAAAACCCCTCGCTGACACTTCGGGTTACTATGCCGCGCCGGCCTCTCGATTCGTCAACGCAAGAAATGAGAGTTTTGGGACGATGCCACCTACCCGCCGTCAAGGAATTGCCGCGAATCTGTTGAATTCCGATGGCGGCCTCGGGGCGACGCGGCCGAGTCGTAATGCAAAGTCGAGAACTGTTTCGGAACTCTTGGGCGTCTCGGTGGTTCAATAAGTGGCGGAGCGGATTTGTAATGGGTCGGCAACCAGAAGAATGCGCCATTGTCGGTTGGCCTCAGACAGTGCAGGGGGACTTCAAACATGCGTTCCTCCATGGCGTTAGTGGCGGTCTTGCTCATGTTCGCGCGTACGCCACTCAATGCAGCCGGTCACGGTAGCGGTGGCCATGGCGGTGGTGGCCATAGCGGTGGCGGTGGACACAGTGGCGGCCAGGCACATGCTTCGACTTCCCATGCCGCCGAGCGCGGCACGCGTTCACTCACCGAGTCCACCTGCGCGCCCACGCCTCCACGACCTCCAAGTCACAGCATACCTCCGCGCCGAAGAATGAGGCTCATTCGGTGACGCCACAAGAGACGCATGCCGTTGCAAACTCGTCTACACCCCACGTGAATACCCACGTCCCCACGCAAGCCAACGCGAAGGGAACGAACGCTCAATCGCAGTCTTCAACCACTACCGCGACTCCCACAACCCGGTCGACCTCGCCGACTACTACGAATACTACCACGACAACTCCGACACAGACTGGCACCACGGGCACGACGACAACAACCGGAACTACCGGCAGTTCGGGCTCGACGGGCCGGTCTGGGACGAGAAGTGGCACCTCGTTGACGGGAGGGCAGACCACGGGAACTTCCGGAACTACCGGTTCCAGCACAGGTCAACTCGCCAGCACCACGCCCGCCGCAGCCCACCTCTTGTATGGCTCGCTCATGCCGTTCGGTGCTCAGTCGGGGCTTTCGGTCAATCAGGGCTATAACACGCACCGTAGCTATTACGGCTCCCGATCCGGATACCGAAGCTATGGCTATCGGAACTCTGGAATGGCTTCAGCCCGGATGATGCGTCTGTCGCGCGTCGTCCGCGACCTCAACGCCCTGACAGTCGGCTACTCGGCGGCGGCGAACGAGCACAACATCTTGCGTAATGACCTGATGAATCTGGCCCAGGGTGGAATGCGGCCAGCCTCAACCTCGGTGCAGCAGCTTTCCCGGAACTTGATCAGTTACCTACCCCAGCGAAGCACGGCGCTTCTGAACACGGAACGGCTGGCACTTAATCTGGAGACAGTGATGAACGGCGCGCGGTTGAACGCCAGCCAGATCAATCGGGCCGTCAACTCGAGCCAGTCGCTCCTTCGCTCTTCCGGACTGCCGCAGGCCGGCCAGCAAGCCGTCGCATCGTCCATGAGAAACGTGGGCTTCGCGGGGCTGGCCGGCAACCCGGCAGCATTCATGCGATGATTGCACGAAGTGAAGTCACTGGGAGCATCCGTTGCGTCCGCGGATCTTGAATCAAATCGCCCGCGGACGCTTCGCCGCTGGTTCCCCGGCCGGCCAGCCTGTGCACTAGAGGACCTGGGATCCCAGTGTTCGAGCTATTCGTCTTGGGCGTGAGTGACCAGGTCGATAAAGTCCCTGGGCTTTAGAGGTCGCACGCGCAGCCGCGTATCGAGATTTAAGGTGTCGACATGCGAATCTTCTGTGACGATCCAATCCGCATCTCCCGCGACGGCCGCGTCCACGAACTTGTCGTCGTCGGGGTCGTGAACGATCGCCTGCCAGCGGTAAGTCGGACTTACTAGCAGCTTGTTTGGCTGCAAGTGAACCAGTGCGTGAAACGCCGGCCAGGCTCGAATTCCACCAAGGTCCTTGAGGACCTCCTCGTATTCGAGAAGAATCTCGGTGGAAAGAATGATCGTGAAAAGCCTCTGTTCAAAGCTTTCAATAATCGGGCGAAATCGGCCCTTGGATGGCAGAGATTGCAGCAGAATGTTAGTGTCCAGCACAGCCCGAGGACTCTGATGGAGATCATCGGCCATACGGGTGAGCCTTCCGGAACCGACGGATCGACTGTTCGATCTGCTCGGGAGTTAGATTGCCGGCCTCCCAGGTTTCGTCCATGACCTCAGTAAGCCTTGCCAGCCGATTCTCAGAAGAATCAGACGTCGGCTTGAATGCCTTGCCGTTGGGTACCTTATCGACATGGACCACGTGGGCCTGGCCCTCGGCAGGCAAGGTTCCCTCTTCGAGTCCCAACTCGGTCTCAAACTTTGGCTCTTCGTAGAGTCGCACTGCTTCAAGTCGCCTCCACCAGTGCGGCCGATCAGAAGCACCATAGAGAGACAACATCGAGTCTGGCGTTTCACCTCGTTCCGATGCGCCAGCCAGAATCGCGGCCCCATGCACCCGCCACAGACCATGCTGGCGCGTTGAGAGGTAGACGGTTTCTCCTTCCTGAGCGTTCTTCATAGGAGCATCGTCTCTCGAAGAAAGCTTCAGATAAACCAGTTCGCCTGCCTGATCCAGGGCTGCCAATTTCTTGATCTCAGAGACCGGCTCTGGATAATCCTCATTTTTTCCGAAGAGGTAGAACCACATCGAGGCACCCTCAATCAATCAAGTGGCTGACTTCGTGGTTCCCGAATTGTCCGTGACGGCGGCCGGGAATTCAACTGCACTCGTGTTCCCCGAATCAGCACTTGGACTCTCGCCGTTCATGTTTTCAACACTCTCGCCGCTGCTTCCCCGGCCAGCCAGCCGGTGCTCCAGGCGGCCTGGAAGTTGTAGCCGCCGATCAAACCGTCGAGATCGAGAACCTCGCCGGCGAGGTGAAGACCGGGGACGATCCGGCTCTCCATCGTGCGCGGATCCACCTCGTCGAGCGCGATACCGCCGCTCGTGACCTCGGCCTTCTCGAAGCCCAGCGTACCTCGAATCGGCAACGCCAGCGCCTTGAGTGCGGCAATCAAACGCAGCCGTTCGGGGCGTGAGAGATCGGGGCCAAGCCGGCCCCGCGGGATCTGAGCGGCTTCAAGAAGGCATTCGGCCAGGCGATGGGGCAGATCGGCCGAGAGAATCGAGACTAGGCCCGAACGGCCCTGGCGGCACGCGGACTGGATCTTGCCGTCGAGGTCCTCGCGCGACCGTCGCCGGAAAAAGGTCCAGGTGAAGCTCCAGACCGTCGGGCTGAGGATGCCGCGCGACGGCCCGGCTGACGTCGAGAATCGCCGGACCGCTGAGACCGAAATGGGCGAACAGGATTGCCTCTCGCCGTTGTTCGAGCGTCTGGCCGGCGGCTGTCCGGACCGAGGCGACGACGTCGGGCAGACTCAGTCCCCGGAGCGACGACACCCAGTCCGGTGCGACCCGGATCGGTACCAGGGCAGGGCGGGTATCGATGATCCTATGGCCAAGCTCGCGCGCGATCGCATAGCCGTCGCCCGCCGTCCCACATCCGGGATATGAGACTGCCGCCAACAGCCAGAACCACCCGCCGCGCCGTGACCGCCGAGGCGGTGAGGGCGATGTGGAATCCCGGGTCGGAACCGTCACTGCCGTCCATCGGTGCGACGGAGTGCACCGGGCTTTGCCGCGAAAGACGGCTCCGCTACGACCGAGCCGGCGCAGCAGAGCCTCCAGAACGTCCACGGCCCGATCGGTCACCGGGAAGATCTTGCCGTTGCCCTCGACCTTGGTGGCGACTCCCTCGGCCTCGAACAGGCGGACCGTCTGGTCGACATCCAGACACCGCAGAGCGGGGCCCAGGAAAGCACCGCCGCTGCCGAATGCGGCCTGGATGGCCCGGGGGCCACGGCACAAAGATGGATCAAAGGCCGGATCGATGCGTCCCGAGACGGCGTCAAGCCGGCGCAGGCCGCGGGCATTGGTCAGATTGCAGCGAGTGCCGCCGGACATCAAGATCTTGACGCCGGCGCGACGGTTCTTCTCGAGCACGATCACGCGGGCGCCCGTCTCGGCGGCCCGGATGCCGGCGCAAAGGCCCGCGGCACCGGCGCCAAGCACGGCCACGTCAAACTCGCATCGCCGACCGCTCTCCAATTGCATCCACAGACCGGCCTCCCCGGAGCCTGACCATGATAGCAAGGTCCAGGGTGGTCCGTCATCGAGCCCGGCTGATGCGTCACATGACAGTGAAGTAATTGGTCACGGCAAAATCGAAGTATTCAGGCTTCATGACCAGAGGTAAGTCGTTGTAGATGCAATAGTTCCGGACCTGAAGCAAGAGGTCGCGCGGCTGGCAGCAGCGGAACGGCCGATTGCACCGCTTGTAGTGACGGTCGAGCAGGTATTCCACCGATTCACGGTCGATCGTCGCGAAGCCCAGCTTGGGGGCGAACATCTCGATCATCTGGCGGAATTCGGCTTCCGACGGGTCGGCCGCATGAATCTTGTAGGGAATCCGCCGGAGGAACGCCTCGTCGACCAGTTGCTTGGGTTCGAGGTTGGTCGAGAAGATGATGAGCTGGTCGAACGGCACACGGACCTTCTTGCCGTTGGCCAGGCTGAGAAAATCGTACCGCTTCTCCAGCGGAACGATCCAGCGGTTGAGCAGCTCGACGGGCTGCATTCGCTGGCGGCCGAAGTCGTCGATCAGAAAGCTCCCCAGGTTGCTCTTGAGTTGCAGCGGTGCCTCGCTGACCTTGGTGATCGGGTCGTAGCGGATTTCCAGATCGTCCATCCGCAGCTCGCCGCCGGCGACGATCGTCGGGCGGCGAATGTGCACCCAGCGTCGGTCGTGGTCGACGGTATCGAGCAAGCCGTCGGGGCGGCATTCCTCGATCAGCTCATGGTTGGCCATGTCGAAGACCTTGATCAACTGGCCCTCGATGCAAAGCACCCTGGGAATCCAGACGCTCGAGCCAAAGCAGCGGGTGATCCGCTCGGCAATGCTGGTCTTGCCGTTGCCGGGAAAGCCGTAAAGGAACAGGCCGCGGCCCGAATTGATGGCGGGACCGAGCATGTCAAACGTCTTCTCGGAGATCAGCAGATCCTCGAACGCCCTCCTCAGATCCTCTTCCTTGGGGTGCTCGGTCGCGATGGTCTGGGCCGAGACCGAATCGAGGTAATCTTCAAACGGCACAGGGGCCGTGCCCACGTAGGTGCATTCCTCGAGGTAGGTCTTGGCACGGGCGCGGCCGTGATCGGTCAGGGAGTACACAAAGTCACTGGCCGCCCCCGCGCTGCTGTAGTTGACGATTTGTTGGTTCTTGAGCTGCCGGAGATATTCCGGGAACGGGCCGAACGGCAATCCCAGCTCGGTCGCGATCTTCCGGCCCGTGGCCGTGCCCAGATTGAAGAGGTATTTGAGGATCAGGCTCTCGACCATGGCATGGCTCAGGCCCGCTTCCTCGAACGTGTTGACAACCTTGGGGTAAAAGGCCTGGCGGCGATTCGAGTTTTCCAGATCCAGGAGCGGTGGAAGCACCGAGGGGGCAGACAGGCTCACTTTGTACAACTCCGTTCTGACCCGGCCGCCCCCGTGCGCTGGACCGGCCCAACCGCGAAGGGACGCCGCGCGCAAACTAGGTCGCAGGGCCCGCTACGTCAAACCGGGGATCGAACTCGGCCTCCCGAAGTGATTTCAACAACGCATTGGCCAGATCAGCGGCTGAGGGTGGAAGCTCGAGGTGTACCCGCCTTCGGGTCGGTTCGATCGGTTCGATCCGGAGCTTCCAGGCATCGGCTGGCAAGAGGGCTTCCACCCGGTCGGCCCATTCCACCAGGCAGATTCCCCCGGCGTTCCAGTAATCGGCAACACCCAGGTCTTCAAACTCCTGGGGCGACTTCAAGCGATAGACATCGAAATGGTAGACCGGAATCCGCCCTTCGTATTCGTGGATCAAGACGAACGTCGGGCTGGCGATCGCGCGGGGCTCGACGCCCAGGGCCTCGGCCACGGCACGTACCAGCCGGGTCTTGCCCGCGCCCAAAGGGCCGATGAGTCCGATCACACAGCCCGGACGGCAGACTTCCGCGAGAGCCTGGCCTAACCGCTCGGTCTCAAGCTCGGAGTTCAGCTCGATCGATAGTCCTATCTCATCGGGACTGACTTTCATTTGAACTCTCGTCCCGCTTCCGGAAGTGATCGAAGCCGCGCGGCTCCAGGGGTAAGACGGTGCCGTCTGCCCTGCGCACGTGCAAACCCGGCCCGGCCGTGATCTCACCCACGCAAAAGACGCGCGCAGGATGGGGGGGATTGGTAATCAGGCTCCGCGCGTGATCGGCCGAGAGCACGATGCAGAGCTCGAAATCCTCGCCATCGTGAAGCGCGTGCTCGAGCGATGGGACTTTGTCGCCCCGGGACAGCTCGATCGCGTCGGCATGGATCGGAATCGCCCCCGCGTCGACGATCGCGCCCAGGCCACCGCTCTCCTCCAGAATATGATTCAGATCCGAGGACAGGCCGTCGGAGATGTCAATCATGGCGTGGACCGGCACCGCGGCGGAAATCGCCAGCGCCTCGCGAATGCGCGGCTCGGGACGGAGATGCCGTCCTTTCCAGAGACTACCGCCCAGCGGGCCGGTGACCAGGATGAGGTCTCCTGCCCTGGCTCCGGAACGGGGGACCGCACCGTGGGCGACGGTCTCACCCAGAACGGCCACGTTTACCACCAGCGGGCCGTCCCAGGCATTGGTATCCCCACCGATCAAATCAACCTCGAACCGGTCAGCCATCCGCTTCAGCCCGGCGCTCAGGGCCTGACCGATCGGGACCGCTTGATCGCGGGGCAATGCCACTGACACCACGGCCGCGCGGGGCACTCCCGCCATGGCCGCGATGTCCGAGAGGTTCACGCCCATGGCCTTGTAACCCACCGCCTCGGCGCCGTCCCGATCAAGCTGGAAGTGGCGGCCGTCCATCAGCATGTCGGTCGTGACGAGGAGCTGGCATCCGGGAGAGGGCTCGAGGATCGCACAGTCGTCTCCCATGCCCAGAACCGTCCCCGTCCGCAATCGCTGCGGCTGTTGACGGCGGATCCAGTCGATCAGCCCAAATTCACCGAGCGGTTCGACAGACTGCATGATCGCTCCGGAAAAGACCTTTAGTTCAGACCCGAGCCGCAGGTGGGCCGGAAGGAACCGAGCACTGCGAGCCCATCCGCACTCGCATCGCCGGGATTGAACTCCTCCCGCATTCTCTCCCATGCCCCGGCCCGCGCTGTCCGGCTGGTCGCCGCCCTTCCTCTGCCGCCGTCCAAGAACTTGAGTCCAAACACCCCGGGGAATTGGGTTTGTTCCGCATCGGTGATTCCGAATCCGTCAACGATAACTCTTTACTTTCATTAAACTAATGGGAAAAACCAAATCGGCTTTGTTCGCGCACTTTTTGAGGTTGAGCGTGCCGTCTCGCGGTCCCGGAACTGGCGTCTGCTCGCCTCCGTCGGCCGCGATCAGACTCTTCTGCACAATCGGCATGACCGTCATCACTGGGACCTTCGGCAAATTGCGGAGAATGCCACTGATCGTTAAACGCAATTCCAACGTTTCGGACACCGCTTTACAGGCGCTCGGACGAGATTCTCGGCACTAGCTTGGCCAAGGAATCCGCCATGGTGAGTATACGATAAGCTTGACGCAACTTGACGGGAAAAGGGAGACTCGACCGGCTTGCCCGAACGGCTCAACAGGCGACGCCTTACGTAAACGGCTGCTCGCCTCTGCTCCATGCGCCTGCTTTTCTCCTCGATCCACTGTGACCTGGACCCCTCCAGCGGTGCGGCGTTGTGTACGCGCGAGTTGCCCGAACTGCTGGCCGCGCGGGGGATGGATCGCCAGGTGCTCACAAACGACGGGAATCCTAGATTCGGAGCGGAAGACAACGCTCGACGAAGTGCTCGCCACTCTGGAATTACCCTGCCAGCGGTTCCAGGCGGAGATGGCAACAGGTAGCCCGGCCGAAGTCATCGACCTGGCTTTGAATGGCGTGCGGGTGACGGTCATGCCGACGGCCTCCAGCCGCGCCGAGCGGCGGGTATGCGGCCAGCCTGGAGTTGATGCGGCAGGGCGCGGCAGCGCGGGATTGCCGTCGTCTGCCACCTGCTCAGGAACCGGGCGGCTATAGCTTCCCGAATTCTCCTCTCTGGGATTTTCCCCATCTGCGTTCATCTGCGAAATCTGCGGACAAGAATCTTCGAGTCATCCCGGAAGGATACTGGCTTGCCCCGACCTCCGGCTCGATGAAGCTTGAGATTCCGGAAGCCGGAAGCGTTCAGCCAGCCGACACGGCTGGTCCGATGTTCGACAGGAGCTGAATCCAGATCCTGGTCCGCAGATTTCGCAGATGAACGCAGATCAACTCGGGTGAAAGCCACCGACTGGAAGCGTCAGCAAGGTCGATCGCAGGGCTTTCACGCATCTGTCGGCTGTGACCTTCGCATCAGTGTCTCCCTGCCGGCGTCATGCCCGGCCCGTGGGTCTCGATGGCCCGCCATCCGCGACGCGATCCCGGATCGCAATCTGTCGCGCGAAGAAGCTCAGCGGTGGGAACCAAGGCGTTCTGCGGAGCAGTTCCTGCCGCTCTTCCAACGGTTCCCGGCGCGAGCCGGGTGAGTAATTCAGAGCGGCCACACTGCCCCGACATAATCAGTTTACGGCAAGATTACCCGAATCTTGAAAGAACCCCAAAATCTGATCTCTTCACCGGAACCGGCCAGCAGTCCGTTCATCGTTAGCATTCCCCCCGGTGCTCCATGCGATTGCTCTTCTCCTCGATCCACTGTGACCTGGACCCCTCCAGTGGCGGCGTTGTACACGCGCGAGTTGCTCGAGTTGCTGGCCGCGCGGGGGGTGGATTGCCGGGTGCTCACAAACGACGGGAATTCTCGACCCCGAGCGGGAGACAACGCTCGACGAGGTGCTCGCCTCTCTGGAATTGCCCTATCAGCGATTGCAGGCGGAGCTGGCAACGGGCGACCCGGCCGAGGTCGTCGACCTGACTGTCAACGGTGTGCGGGTGACGGTCATGCCGACGGCTTCCAGCCGCGCCGAGCGGTCGCCCGATCGGCGGGAGGCGGACGTCTTCCTCGAACTGGCCGGGCAGGTCTTCGACCGCTTCCGGCCCGATGTGCTGCTGACCTACGGCGGCCATCCGGCCAGCCTGAAACCGCGGAGGAGGGTTGCAGAAGAACGCCTTGGCGCGTTTCACCGTCGAGTCTCAGGCGAGGGTACATCCTGTCCTTCTCCCGCCGGGAGAAGGTGGCCGGAACGGCCGGATGAGGGTCATTTCGCAGGCCAAGATCGCGCATATCGTCCCCTTGATCACTGTCAGCAAACGTTCCTGTGGGTCTGATAGCCAAGAAGAATGGCGCCGAGCCAGGAATCCGGCCTTCGGCACGTCATCATCGCGCCGTACAGCCGCCCAGGTTCGCCAGGTGGTGCACGCCCAGACGCGTGGCGGTTTCGCGCAACAGCGCCCGGCTGGCGGCGAAGAACCGGCCCAGCAATCGGCCCGCGGCCAGCTTCTGCAATCGCGCCTGCCAGTTCTCGGCATTGCTGCCCAGCCGCTCGAAGATCCCCGCCAGTTCGGCGGAGATCGCGGCCTTGCCCTCGCGAAACAGCCGCCCGGTGTAATCGACCAGCAACAGGTAATTGCCGAGCGAGAATCCTTCGATCATTCCTTCACGTGACGAATCCAGCCGTCGGCGGTCCTCGACCGGACAGAGCCAGAGCCCTTCCTCCAGGCCCCCCGCAGCCGTCGAGCCAGCGACGCTGCCTGCCTGGGCGGCCTTCAGATCCTCGGCTCGACCCTGCTCCTGGACGTGCTCGACCCGCTGCTTGATCGACGTATGCGCGCTGGCCTCGGGGCTCTTGGCGATGCCCGCGGCCACGGGGTTCAAATCAATATAGGCACACGTCGCCAGCAACGATTCTTCATCGAGGATCGCCACGCTCTTGAAGCGGCCCTCGAAGAAGGCGCCGCGGGTTTGCTCCTGGCGGTTGGCAAGCCTCGAGAGTGGCTCTTTCAGGCACTTCATGAACCAGCTCAAGCTTTGCAGCCGCTGGCGAGCCGTCGCGACCCACGCCGCGTCCTTGAGCCGAGCCTGGACCCACTCGTCGGAGACCGCAACCGCCTGTCGCGCCTTGTCGCGGGGCGGGAAGAGGCGTCCCCAGCGTCGTACGACATCCTCATCGGACCACCCTTTAGCCACGTCGGCATCGAGCCGCACCAGCAGGTGGAGATGGTTGTCGAGGATCGCAAACCCAGCGACGGCCACCGCGAAGATTTCCGCAAGTTCCTCGAGCCGGCGTTCGATCCAGCCCTTGCGGTCGCAGCCTTCTTCGCCGAGCAGGAACGCCCGCCGCACGCACCGCGTCACGCAGTGATACCACCGAGTCACGCTCGGATCAACCAGATGGGCACGCGCAATCGTCATCGACGGATCTCCTGGGATGATCCGGATAAACTATCCAGTTCCAGTCGCTAAGTCAAGGCTGCAATGCCTGTCCTTTTATTTCTTTTATTTCTTGTTTTATTTCTTTGCTTGGCTGATGCCGAACTTCAACTGATCACCGGACACGCCCGCAGGGAGACACTTGCGGTCTACCAGCACATCGCCTTGGACGGTGACCTCGAAGCCAAGTACCAGGCGACGATGCGAGACGTTGAGTTGTGAGCGGTACAGAGTCAGATGATTCGGATGGCTGGCTGACACCCACGGCAGAGGTGTTGAGAAGAACATTCAGCACCTCCGACCAGGAGACTCAGCCATCTGCACGTTGGCACAGAGGACAAACCACTTACTGCCATTCGCTGTGCCTGAACCGCTGGCTCAGGTGTCCTCCTCACTTACTCGATCAGCGATGAGAAGTTCTCGTCCACGACCATGCGGGCGAAGTCCTCTGGCAGAAGTGGCACTCCGGATTGCTTTGCGATGTCTAGATTGCGATGCCACATCTGCCTCAAGTTCTCGTCGAGAGCGTCTTCAAGATGGAGGGTAGACCGCAATGTCGCCTTCCAATCCTCTCCCCCGCCATAGACCTTTTGAACGATGCCGGTGATGGTCGGCACCTTCTCTTCTGGGAGACATCCGATGCAACTAAGGACGTAGCTCTCCAGCAAGATCAACAGAGGTTTACCCTTGTAGCGGTCGCTCTTTGGAGGCGGGGGTTCCTGTTTCTTTTTGAACCATCCCATGCTAATCTCCTCCTGTTCCCTGATGCCCTTGATCTGCCCCGATCTGCTTGCCAGCACTCGAACTCTCGGTAGAATAACTGCTCCCAGGGTCCGAGAGCTATGATCCGCTTCTCACAGTGACAACGAACTCCGTCTCATCTCCAGGCATAGCATGAGATAGTCAGCATCGCCTCCCTCGTCCCCACTAGACCGAACCGGAGTCGATGAATCGAAGGGACAAGTCTTTCCAGCCACTCTTCTTACTCCTCATGTGAGCCTGGCTCGTCGGCTCTCACGAATACGATGACCTTGTTGTGCATGCGGCTGCCTGACTTATCGCTTCGTAGACTTCCTGCCTGTGAACTGAGACCCCTTTCGGGTGCTCAACTCCAAGCCGCACCTTGTCGCCTCTGATCTCGATCACCGTGGGGGTTATGTCGTCGTTGATGACGATGCTCTCGCCCATTCTGCGTGGGAGGACGATCACGGCTGAACCTCCATGAATGGTCTGTTGGCTTCGAGTAAGCCAAGACTACGGCGACCTGCCGAAAGAGGAGTCGATGCCTCGCAACGATCCGGCAACAGGGCGATCTCACCATCCCTCGCCACCCATGTCAATGCTATCCAACTGACCATAGCGTGACCGCACCTAATTATCTTCATTCATATCACTCTGTCGTCATCAACTGACACCGGAGAAGCGGTCGTGGAAATGACCCATCCCGCAATCAGGAGATGCGGCAATGAACACGATCGAAGCGGCACAAGAGCGATTCGTTGAGGTGGCTTATCCAAGGACGTTGAAAGCAGGTCAGTTCTCAATAACCCGGTGGAACTTGCTCTTTACGAAAAGCCGGCATGATGCTTCCTTTTGTGCATGGAACGGAAGCCTGGTACTCAGACTGTTTGCGGCGTCGAGATTCGGCCGGAGGAGCGGACTCCGCTGGTTGAAGCTGCTGCTGCGCGTGATTGATCAACTGCTGGCAACAAACGCGCAACTCTTGGCGACGGTCCAACAACAGCAACTGCGAATCGAGCAACTCGAAGTAGAGGTCCGGCGGCTGAAGGGATTGCCGGATCAGCCGAAACGCAAGCCGGGGCCAAGCCCGCTGAACGACCCCAGCGGCCCGCCATCGGCTTCCGCTGAGAAGAAGAAACCGAATACGCCCGACGGCAAACGGCCCGGCTCCGCCAAACGCTGCAAGACACGAGAACTGACGATCCATAAGACCGAGCCGTTGCGGCTCAACAGCCTGCCCGACGGCACCAGGTTCCTCGGCTATCTGGATTTCATTGTCCAAGACTTGCGGTTCGAGCCGTACAACACGCGCTACCGCCGGGCCCGCTACCAACTGCCGGACGGAACGGTCATCACCGCTCCCTTGCCACCGGATGTCAAGTCGCATTTCGGTCCGACGCTCAGGCAATATGCGCTCTACCAGCATTTTCACAACCACGTCACCCAGCCGCTGCTGCACGAGGAGTTGCTGGAAGTGGGGGTGGACATCTCAGCCGGCCAGATCAATCGCTTGCTGACCGAAGGACACGAGGCGTTCTACCAGGAGAAAGACGATCTGCTGCCGGCCGCCCGCGAGGTCTCCGCGTACCTGCAAACCGACGACACCTCCGCCAGGCACCAGGGCAAAGCCGGGCACACACTGCACATCGGCAACGATTTGTTCGCCTCGTTCTTCACGACCGACACCAAGAGCCGGGTGAACTTCCTGAAGATTCTGCTCACGCCTCATCAAGGCTACCTATTCAACGGCGACGCCTTGTTCTACCTCGAATGTTTCGAGCTACCCCAAAAACTCCTCGCGCGATTGAGAGCTGAGACGGGCTGGCTCTACGAAGACGACGAATCCTGGGAGGCGCGGCTCGATGCCTGGCAGATCACCTCGGCGGAACACCGGCGACTGCTGACCGAGGGCGCCTTGTGGGCCAACTTGCTCGCGCACGACCTCTACAGCGATCTGGTGTTCGTCAGCGACGATGCCGCTCAGTTCAAGCTGCTCGCGTTCCTGCACGCGTTGTGCTGGGTGCATATGGAGCGGCATGTCGCGCAACTGATCCCGCTCACCGACGACCAGCGTGCCGCACACGAAGCGGCGCGGGATGCGATCTGGGACTACTACCAGCGGAGGCTTCGCGGGGTCAGGCCCGGTTTTCGGTTTTCTGGGCTCGAGGGAACTGGCAGGATGAGCGAGAGTTGACGCCGACAACCCTACCGGAACTCTCCCAGGCGTTTGGCTTGACCCGCCCGACAGCGTCCGCAACCTGATTCGTCGCGACCAGCAACCTCTTGACAGCTCCCTCCGCCTCCGCGATGAAATCGGCTTGACCCGTCTGTCCATCGCAAAAACCGAAAACCGGGCCTGACCCCGCGGAGCCCCTCTCCATCGCCATCGGCCGCATCCTGATCATCGCGGAGGCTTCGCGGGGTCAGGAGGCTTCGCGGGGTCAGGCCCGGTTTTCGGTTTTCTGGGCTCGAGGGAACTGGCACGATGAGCGAGAGTTGACGCCGGCAACCCTACCGGAACTCTCCCAGGCGTTTGGCTTGACCCGCCCGACAGCGTCCGCAACCTGATTCGTCGCGACCAGCAACCTCTTGACAGCTCCTCCGCCTCCGCGATGAAATCGGCTTGACCCGTCTGTCCATCGCAAAAACCGAAAACCGGGCCTGACTCCGCGGAGTACGAGTCAGTCTCGACAACGTGTTCAGCATGGCTCTGACTCCGACCCAGTGTCTTGGCGTCTTCCTTCGGTCTTGCGTGGTGACTGATTCTCCTCGCTGAGTATTCAGCCAGGTTGTCCAACGTTACCGTCCAGACGATCCTGGCACCACGGCAATGAGGGAGCAGAATGGAACCAGCATGACTTGATCGGGCACGCAGGCTCAACGTCCTTGCCCGGACCGGCTCGAGCTTTGCCGAGAGCCCGGATGATCGTGGCCGAGATGATCGCCCAGGAGTCGGGCGTGGAACTGAAGCGTGTTCC
Source organism: uncultured Planctomycetaceae bacterium (assembly GCA_963797295.1). Classification (GTDB taxonomy): domain Bacteria; phylum Planctomycetota; class Planctomycetia; order Isosphaerales; family Isosphaeraceae; genus Aquisphaera. The sequence goes on along the minus strand of CAWCPP010000035.1, from coordinate 124,133 downwards.
TGATCGATTCGCCTGTGATGCCAGGTACACCACGCCGAAGGTAAAGGTGCGGGGAATCATATTCCGGGATGGAAAGATCCTCCCTGTCCAGGAGCGATCTTATGGCTTAGCGGCGATCAGATGGGCTCGGTCGAGTTCGCCCGGTTTCTCCGATCCTCCCCTGTGCTGACTTGCCCTTGCCAACCGAGCCACCGGGTAGGACGACCCCGAGCCTCAACCGCCTCACCACGCACTTTCGCGATGGTTCGTTGGAGATGATACAGCAACGGCTCGCCCTCGAACCGAACCTTGCGAGTACAATCATACTCGTTGCACTCCGGGTAGTCTTTGCAGTACCGGGGACTGCGAGCTGACTTGCCAGCAACTCTCCCAAGATTTCGTCTCCTGGCTGGCCGCGTGCTTGCCCCTCGACGCCCCGGCAACCTCTGTCCCCACCGCTCCTAACCTTGCCCGCTAAACACGCACGTGTCCACGAATGGAAATCCGGTGCGCAGGCGGCTCGAAAAGGCAGCGACGCTGGTTCTCCCACCGCCTTTGCGACTTCCCGTCCGAATCCGTGTTCCATCGGTGGCTCAAGAATCTTCAATTCGCAAGGCAACCACGTCGTTGACCAGGATCGTGCGAGATAAAGAAAAGCACATCTCCCAATACTTATCCTCCGTGGCCGGTCTGTTCGATGAGATCGTGGCGGTTGACACGGGGTTGAAAGACCCCCTCGGAAGATCGCCGCGTAATTCGGGGCACGGGTGTTTGATTTCGTCTGGGTCGATGACTTCGCCGCGGCCCGCAACGCGGCGCTGGCGCGGGCCACCGGTGATTATGCGTTCTGGCTCGATGCCGATGATGTGGTGGACCCGCTGGAGCGGGAGAAGTTGCGGGAGTTGTTGGAGGGGTTGCGGAGCGATGGAGCAGGTCGCGGCGCAGCAGAGGCGCCCGGTGGCGCCCCGCCAACCCCCCCAGCTCCCCCTTTGCAAGGTGGGGAGGGCTCAATGTGGGCCCCGTTGATGCGAGAGCCACCCCCCCGAGCCGCCGCTTTGCAAGGTGGCGAGGGCGTTGCGAGAGCGACCCCCCAAGCCCCCGCTCTGCGAGGTAGGGAGGGCTCGTTGGCCGCGTATGTGGTGCGATGCGCGTGCGATCCGCAGCCGAAGGGAGACGGCGGGCAGACGGTGGTGGACCATATCCGGCTCTTTCCGGTGCGACCAAAACTTCCTCGAAGCCGAGCTGGCCGAGCGGCTAGACGACCCCTCGTGCTTTTCAATGTTTCTTTCGCCCGGAAAGGAAAGCCCGCAAGACCTGGGCCGTGGCGTTTTCGAGCAGTTCGGAGGCACGGGCGATGGCTTCGTCGAGCGAAAGGGGACCGGGGCAAATGCTGAAATACGCATCGACGCCCTGCTCGAGAACGGCCTCGGCGCCCGGACCAATCGTACCGGCAATCGCCAGGGTGGGACATCCCATCGTGTGCGCCAGGCGGGCCACGCCCACGGCCGTCTTGCCGAAGGCGCTCTGGCCATCCAGCGCGCCCTCGCCGGTCAAGCAGAGGTCCACAGAATTCAACCGTTCGCGCAAGTTCACGGCCTCGATGACCAGATTCACCCCACCTTCGAGCCGCCCGCCGGCAAAGGCCACCAGCCCGCCACCAAGCCCCCCCGCCGCGCCCGAGCCCGGAGATGTCGCGAACGTCCACGCCCAGGTCGCGCGCGAGGATGTCGGCGAAATGCGCGAGATTGCGATCGAGAATGGCCACCATATCCGGCGTGGCGCCTTTTTGAGGTCCATACACCGCCGAGGCGCCCTCCGGGCCACAGAGCGGATTGGTCACGTCGCAGGCCACGGCAATGTCGACTGCGTTCAGAATGGCCGCACGATCGGTGCGCTCGATCCGGTCCAACCGATGCAGCTCACCGCCGCCCGGGGCAAGTTCGCGACCTTGCCCGTCCAGCAACCGGAAGCCGAGAGCCTGGCCCAGGCCGGCTCCGCCGTCGTTGGTCGCGCTGCCGCCGATACCAATGATCAACCGGCGGGCACCGGCCTCGACCGCCGCAAGAACCAATTCACCCGTCCCTCGCGTGGTGGCGCGCAGGGGATCGCGCAGGGCGTTCGGCACCAGCCAGAGACCGGAGGCCGAGGCCATCTCGAGCACGGCAGTGCGACCGTCGCCAAGCAATCCAAACGGAGCGGCCACCGGCTCGCCGAGCGGCCCGGTGACCGTGACCTCGCGATACGACCCGCCCGTCGCCGCGACCAGCGCCGCGACGGTCCCCTCGCCGCCGTCTGCCATCGGCACGAGGTCGATTTCCGCGCCGGAATCACTCGGGTCAGGCCGCGCGACATGGCCTCGGCGGCCTGGAGCGCGCTCAGGCTCCCCTTGAACTTGTCCGGCGCTATCACGATCCGCATCGCGTCCAGCCTCGCTCGTTCTGCTCACCCGGGCAGCAGAGTGTCAGGCTGGAGAGCCCGACCCACAAGATCGACTTGCCCGCCGAGGACATGGCCAGCATACTGCCCTGGTGAAGTCCCGTCCAACGTCGAGGATGGGAACCGAACTTCAAAGTTGGCAAGCCCAAGCGGTTTGATGCAGGATTGTCAAGCTCAGGGATTCAGATCGCGGCTCGGGACCACTTCGTCCCGAGATCGCCTTGGTGGTTCGAGATGGATTTGCCGGGAGTCGTCGCAACTGCCTCGAATTTGCAGAGATCCCTCATCGATATTCCGCGGCCTCCTTGGTGACGGAGTCGGGGACCTCGAAGGCGATCTCGTGCCGCCGGATGGCCACGTCCTCCGGAGCATCGATCCCGATCCGGACCGAGTTGTTATCGATCTTCACGACGGTAATCCGAACCCCATCTCCGACCTTCAAACTTTGTCCAAGCTTCCTGCTCAGTACCAGCATGACTCCCTCCTTTCCGAGTCAAGGTCGCACCGGGGCGTGCACGTCACGCGTCCACCGATACATCGACAACCAAGTATTAAGCAGCTTCAATGCCAAACAAGCGGTGCAGTTCGCTCAACCGACAAAATCGTTCCAAGTGTAGGCTAATGAAGGATCGTGACAGACGATATTGTAAAGTGCATCAAGTCGCCGCACCCGGCCAAGTGTAAAATCGTGCCCTTATTTGTAAAGATTTCCTTTAGCTCATGAACGCTCAATTCCCGGTTTGATCCGCGAGGTGGGCGACGAGAAAGGTTGAATGGAATGGGCAAAATAATGAAGACCGGGGATCATCATGAAGGTTGAGAGCTGGGTCAATTCCGCAGGATTTGGGCGAGGTGGACGACTTTATCCATTTCTGTTCCTGACGGTCGGCATGTTGCTCTGGCTCTGGCCGATCGGGTGTGGTGGCAAGATGCCGGTAGGCGGCGACGTCACCCAGTTTTTCCTCGGTCTGATGGCGGTGCTTGGCGCTGCGCTCAGGGAGGGACGGCTACCGATCTGGAACGACCTCTGGGGCTTTGGATTTCCAGGGATCGGCGAGAGCCAGATGGGGGTTTACTACCCGCCGCACCTCATTCTTTACGGTTTCTTGCCTACCGAATACGCCTATGTGGCAAGCCTGCTCTTGCACACGCTCTGGGGGGCTCTGGGCGCCTGGTGGGCTGCCCGGAGATTTGGGATCTCGCCGAGCGGCTCGAGCCTGGCAGCCTTCGCGTTCGCGGCCTCGGGGTTCTTCGTCATTCACATGCCTCATCCCTGGGGCTATACCACCGGTTCGTGGATGCCCTGGGCCTGGGGACTGACGTGGTCGCTGCTGACGGTGCCGGGACCGGGTGTGGCCTTGCGAGCCCTGCTCCTGACCCTGGTTCTGGTCCTGCAAGTCTTGCCCGGCCACTTTCAGCTCGCCTTCCTGACGCAGTTCGGCATCGCGGTCATGCTTGTCTGGTTCGTGGTCGAGGCCTCTCTCTGGCGTGGCACGATCGAAGATTCCGCTTCCGAGCGTCCCACTGTCCTCAAACGGAGTTCCGTTCTGGCGATCGGTGCTTGCCTGCTCGCGGTTTTTCCTCTGGCGGCACTTCAGGTCTGGCCCACGGCGCGCCTGGCCCGGCTGGCCTCGGCTCAGCGCGACTACTCGTACCTATCCGGGTTCGCCGCCACGCCCTGGCACCTGGTGAATTACGTTGCTCCGGGGCTGTTTCATCGCTCACCCCTCTGGCGGCCCCTGGTCTGGGATCCGCTTCACACCTCGCCCGAGGAGCAGCTTGGCTACGTCGGGCTGGTGCCCCTGTTCCTGGCTTTCCTGGTGATCACGCATGAGTTTCGCCGTGATCGCGCGGTCCGGATTCTGGCTGTCGTCGCGGGCGTGACTCTCGTTCTCAGCCTGGGTCCCTACGTTCCGGGGTTCCGGTTGTTGATCCATCTTCCCGGATTCTCGTTCTTCCGGGCACCAGCGCGGTGGAGCTTGCCTGCCGCGCTGGCCCTGGCCATCCTGGCGGGAAAAGGCCTGGACCGCTGCCTGGAATGGCCGCGGCCGGGACGGTCGCTGGCGTGGCTTGGTGGTCTCTCCGTTCTCTGGGTGCTCATCGTGGTCGGGCTGATCGAGCTGGCACTTGCGGCCGGTTCATCGAGCCGCAACGCGTGGCTGGCCGACCTCTTTGAGAGGGCCTTCCAGACGCGTCCCTGGACCGACGATCCCGGCTTCCGGAACGTTCTGGCCGCAGCCCGGAAGCCGGTGGTCGAGTCCAGGATTCCGACGGAGGTTGTCCAGCTTGGCTTATCCCGCCGCCCCACGGTGCCGACGACTTTCGCGCGGAGCCGCGGCGCGATCTATCTCCGCGAGCTGTACGTCACGGCCGGCCTGCTCCTCGGGATCTTGATTGTCGCCATGGCCACCGCGCCAGCTTCGCGGCGGGCCGGCTTACCGGCTGGCCTGATGGTCCTGACCTTCGTGGACCTGATGATCCTGGGCCGGTACCGGCTCGTTGATGTCGGGCCGCTCCGCCCGCTGGTGGACCAGAGCCCCGTTCTGGCCCGGCTGGCGAAAGAGCCCCGGGGCACGAGGCTCATCGAGAGATCGCGCAGCAACCTGCCGATGCTGATCGGCCTGGGGACTGTCGACGCTTACCGAACCCTCGACCTGCCTGGCATGGGACCGCTCAATTACCTGGCGCGGGGCCCGCTCAGCTCGGATCGGCGCGGGGCCGGCACGCGGAAGGCCATGCGCGCGGCGGGCGCGGGGGTGCGGCTGCTCGATCCCGTCGAGTCGGCCATCGAGCGCCGGCTGGCAACGTCGAAGCCAGGCCAGGAAGACTCCGACACCATCGACGATCCGGTCCTGGCCAGATGGATTTTCGGACCCGAATGGAACCCGGATCAAGAGGCCTGGTCGTCGCAGTTTCAGATCATTCGCCCCGAGTCGGAACCGCACCGCGCCTGGTTCCTCCCCTTGACCGCCCTGACGCGTCCCGCCATTCTGGAAAGCTGGGATGGCGACATCGAGCCGCTGCTTGCGCTCTTCGACCAGGCTGTGCCGCTCCAGGACGAATCTCAAGGGACGGAGAGGATGGACGTGTCGGTGGATGCCGATGCGCCGGGGTGGGTCATCGTCTCACAACTGGCCGACCCCCAGTGGAGGGCGAGGTGGCGTGACAGGGACGGAACAGGAGCGTCTGCCGCCGAGATCCTGCCGGCATTCCGCCGCAAGCCGAATGCGGGGGGCTGGCAGCGAGTTCGCGTGCCCGGCCCCGGGCGCTGGACGTTGCACCTCGAGTACGAGGCAAGCGATGTCACCGAAGGACTGGCAATCTCCGGGGTATCGTGGTTAGTCTGGTGCCTGGTTGTGGGCTCGGTCGTGGTCTGGGAACGACGAAAGGACAAGTCGTGAGCGGTCACGTGGGAGTGGCGATCGTTGGGGCATCGGGGTACGCGGCGCGCGAGCTGATCCAGATCTTGCTGAGGCATCCCCGCGCGAAGCTCACCGTAGCGACCTCGCGGCAGGACGAAGCGCCCCGGCTGGACGCGCTTCATCCCAGCCTGACCCGGCGGATCGACCTGGCCTGTGAACCGTTCGACGCCGACCAGGTCGCCGAGCGCGCATCGTTCGCCTTTCTCGCGTTGCCGCACACGGCCAGCCTGGCCATCGTTCCCGCCCTCCGCAAGCGGAATGTCCGCATCATCGACCTCAGCGCCGACTATCGCCTGAGTGATCCTCAGGTCTACGCCGACTGGTACAACCATCAACACACCGATCTCCCGGGTCTCAAGCAGGCGGTCTACGGTCTGCCCGAGCTGTTTCGCGACCAGATCCCTCCGGCGCAGATCGTTGCCAACCCCGGCTGTTACACCTCGACAAGCATCCTCGCCCTGGCGCCCCTGATCGCCGAGGATCTCATCGAGCGCACGGGCATCATCATCGACGCCAAGAGCGGTGTGTCGGGGGCTGGCCGATCGCCCAAGCTGAACTTCCACTTCCCCGAGTGCAACGAGAGCTTCTCGGCTTACGGTGTGGGCAAGCACCGGCACACCCCCGAGATCGACCAGGTGCTGACAACGGTGACCGGCGGCCGCGGCGAGGCCGTGCAGGTCATCTTCACGCCGCACCTGGTGCCGATGGACCGCGGAATCTTCGCCACGATCTACGCCCGCCCCAGGCAAACGGCCGTCGAGCACGACCTGCTCGAGCTCTATCGCTCGTTCTATGCGCAGAGTCCGTTCGTCCGGGTCGTCTCACACTTGCCGGCCACCAAGGACTCTGCCTACACGAACTTTTGCGACATCACGCTCCGGGTAGTCCGCGGGCAGATCGTGATCCTGGCCTGCCTTGACAACCTGATCAAAGGGGCCGCGGGCGTGGCCGTGCAGAATTTCAACCTCATGCTCGGTTGCCCCGAAGCCACCGCGCTGATTTGAGAACGCGGCCATCGACCGGAGTGCGAGGGAATGAATCTCGTCGAGTTTGCTGACCAAGACCTTATTTATATGGATTAATTGATCTATGCGTGGAGCCGTTTTTCTCTGCCTCGTGAGCTTGACTGCCGCCACGGTTTTCGGTCAAGAGTCTGACTTCAAGGGTCCGAAACTCGACATCGAATCGTACCGCTTGCCCAACGGCCTGAAGATTGCGCTCCATCGCGATGCCAGCGTGCCCCGCGTGATCGTTTGCGTGGCCTATCATGTCGGTTCCAAGAATGAGCGGGCCGGCCGCACCGGCTTCGCGCATTTCTTCGAGCACATGATGTTTCGCGGCACGAAAAACGTCCCCAACTACGATATCCCGCTCCAGGAAACCGGGGCGCAGTCGAACGCGTTTACCACTGAAGACATGACGGTCTACTTCGAGACGGTCTCCAGCGAGTACCTGGAGCGGGCGCTTTACCTCGAGGCCGAGCGGCTGGCGTTTCTGCCTTCCGCGCTTGATCAGACGAAGTTTGACACCGAGCGCGAGGTCGTCAAGAACGAGCGGCGGCAGGACTACGATAACGTACCCTACGGCTTCGTCGAGGAAACGCTTCTATCGCGGGTCTTTCCCAAGGGGCACCCCTACTCGTGGTCGGTCATCGGCTCGATGAAAGACCTGAGCGCCGCCTCGCTCGATGATCTGCGGTCGTTCTTCGCCGAGTTCTACCATCCGGCGAATGCGACCCTCTGCCTGGCGGGCGACTTCGACCCCGCGCGGGCCAAAGAGCTGATCGCGCAGCTTCTTCGGCCCGCTGTCCGCCGGTCCCCGTCCCGCGCCCGTCCAGGCCCGGCCGGCCGAGCCCCGCGCCGGACATGTCGAGCTCGCCGACGAGGTCAAGCTGCCGCGAATTCACTGGTCATGGCCCACGGTGGCCGACGATCATCCCGACACTCCCGCGCTCGACATGCTTTCAGTTGTGCTGGCCGGCGGCGAGACATCGCGGCTGTACAAGACCCTGGTGCGCGACCTGCGGCTGGCCAAGGACGTGACGGCCGATAGCGACACGAAGGAGATCGCCGGCCTGTTCACACTTCGGGCAACGGCCGCCGAAGGGAAATCGACCGCCGACATCGAGAGCGAGTTTCGGAAAGAAATTGTCCGGCTCCGCGCCGAGCCGCCGAGTTCCGCCGAGCTGGCCCGCGTGCTGGCCCGGATCGAGACCGGCCTTTACACGCGGCTGACGCGGGCCATGGGCCGGGCGATCGCGATCAGCACGGGGTTTGCCCAGAAGGACGATCCCGAATACTACCGCAAGGAGTTCGCTCGCTATTTCAAGGTCACTCCGGCCGACATCCAGCGCGTGGCTGCGCGCTACCTGACCGACACGAAAGTTTCGGTCCTCGTCCGTCCGGTGAAGTCCGGCGAGACCAAGACCGAGCCCACGCCTGGCAGTCCCGATCCGGAGACCGCCAGGAAGACCACCCTCAGCACGCGACCACCCGCCGCGGGGCCCGACTGGTCAAAGCTGCCCGGACCCACGACGCCGCTGAACTTTCAGACTCCTCGGTATGCGCGCCGGTCGCTCTCCAACGGGCTCGACCTCTGGATCTCTGGCTGGAAGATGCTGCCGCTGGTGCAGGTCTCCCTCGTGGTCCCGATCGGTACCGGCGACGATCCCGAGGGAAAGTCGGGCCTGACGCAGTTGATGGCGCGATTGCTCGATCAAGGAACGACTTCGCGCACGGCCACCGAGCTGGCCGAGGCGTTCGAGGAGCTCGGCACCACGGTCAGCGTGGCACCGGACCGCGACGACACGGCAGTGACCGTTCGGGTCCTCGCCCGCAACCTGGAGCCGACGTTGACTCTGCTGTCCGAGCTGCTTTCGTCTCCCCGGTTCGATTCCAAAGACTTCGAGCGCGAGCGGACCCAGCAGCTTGCCAGTCTGTTGCAAGGGCCCGATGAGGTGACCTGGCTGGCCCGTCGCGCCTTCCCCATCGTCATGTACCACCGTGATCATCCCTACGGTAAGCCCGCCCAGGGCTATCCCGAAACCGTGAAGAAAATGACCCTCGAAGACGTTCGCGGTTTCCACGCCCAAAATTTCGGACCCAAGGGCACCACGTTGATCGTCACGGGCGATGTGAATGTCGACGAGTTGACGAAGGTGCTGGAGCGAACGCTGGGCCGCTGGCAAGGGAACAACGCCGGCCCGTTCCCCCGGCCCGCGTCCGACGTCAGACCCGAGCCTGGCCTCGTCTACCTGGTGGACAAGCCGGGCGCGGTGCAAAGCGTGATCAGCGTCGGCCGGCACTGGGTCGATCGGCGCGATCCGCGGTACATGGCCACGCGGGTTGGAAACCACCTGCTCGGTGAGGATTTCTTGAGCCGCTTGAACAAGAATCTCCGCGAGGACCACGGCTACACCTACGGCGCGAGGTCGGCATTTGACTTCCGCCGCAACAAGAGCATCTGGAGGGTTTCGACTGCCGTTCGCGCCGACGCCACGGCTCCGGCACTTGCGGAAATCCTCAAGGAGCTCGATGCGATCGCACAGATCCGGCCGATCACCGCAGAGGAGGTGGACAAGGCCCGCTCCGCCGAGGCGCGAAGCTATCCCGAGGAGTTCGAGTCGCCTGCCGGTATCGCCTCCGCACTCTCAGAGATGGCCGAGTTCGGTCTGCCTGGCGACTACCTCGAGACATTCCTGCCCAGCCTCGAGCGGGTCTCGCTTGCCGAGACTCAGAATGCCATGATCGAGGTGGTCGCCCCGGCCGACCGCTTCATCCTCGTCGTCGGCGACCGCAAGACCATCGAGCCCGACCTGAAGAAGGCGGGGTTCAAGACGATCAAGGTCATCACCTACGATGGCCAGCCCGATCAAGGCCAAACGAAGAATCCGAGCGCCCCGGGTTGACCGGTACGTTCTTCGAGCCACTCAACCTGCGGCCGGGGTCTTGCAGGTGGTAGCGGGCTTGCGGCTGATTGATAGTTCGGCCTATTGGGAGAGAACGCACTGCCCTTTTGGAGACACTTACCGGGTCATATTTCGTACACTCCCAATAGGGGGGGTGTTTCCATGTGGCGAGAATTGACCCTGACCGCGGGCCTGTTTGCGTGCCTGATCCCGACTGGCGCGTTCGCGCAAGATTATCCGAAGACCGTCACGGTCGAGGTCTATCTGCCGGAAGACGCCCGGCTGTTTATCGAGGGTCAGGAGACGAGCTCCAAGGGGCTGATGCGCCGCTTCGTGTCGCCGCCGCTGCCGCCGGGCAAGTACACCTATACCATCAAGGCGATCATTCCCGGCACACACGGGCCGCGAACAGTCACACGCCAGATCGACGTTCGGCCGGGCGACTTCGAATCGATCGATCTGCGCGAGCCGGGCAAACGGCCCATACCCGACGTCGAATATGAGCCAACGCCACAGAAGGTGGTCGATGCGCTGCTGCGGCTGGCCAGGGTCACCAGCAAGGACGTAGTCTGGGACCTTGGCTGCGGCGACGGACGCATCCCGGTGACGGCGGCCAAAGAGTACGCCTGCAAGGCCTGCGGTTTCGACATCGATCCCGAACGCGTCAAGGAATCTCTCGCCAACGTGCGCACGCATGGGGTGGAGCGGCTGGTCAGGATTGAACACCGCGACATTTTCACCCTCGACCTGAGCAAAGGGCCGACCATCGTCACGCTCTACCTGCTGCCGCGCCTCAACGCCAAATTGTTGCCGCAACTCCGGAAGCTGCCGCCGGGCACGCGTGTCATTTCGGTCGGCGCACCGGATGGCCGACATCAAACCGGACGAGCACATCGTGGTTGATACTGAACTGGGCGAGTTCGACGTCTATCTGTGGAAGGCGGAGACGCTTCGTGGCAATTGACCTTTCATGTTCTCTCGACTACCCATCGGCGTGTTGGCAGACCTTGATGTTGACATCGCCGACCCATGGATCGGCAATAACAAGGTAGCACCGCTTTTCGCTGAAAAGTAAACGGACACCAGCTACTTATTCAGGTCATCGTCCACGAGGCCTGCCAGTCGCATCAAAGCCCGCTGAGTTCCGATGGGTAGATCGTCATTGCCGTGGACAGGGACAGGCAGAATTGATGGCGAGTCTGGCCTCGCGTAAATATGGTGGCTGCCGTTGATTCGTAAAAGGATCCAGCCGTGTCGCTCGAGCGTCTTGCAAAGGCGCTTGCCGGAAACGGGCTTCATGTGTTCGGCCAACCCTTGGTCTCAACGTCATGCTTGGCGAGAAGCCAGCCCTCCGCGGCCTCTCTTAGATTGGCTAGCACTTCGTCGAGCTCGGCTCCGCCTGCCACGCATCCTGGCAGTGCAGGAACATCGGCCCAGACCACGCCCTCCTCGTCACGGTGGAGCGCGCTGGCAGGCTCACCTCGATTGAAATCGGAATGATCGCCATGCCTTCCGCTGCCTCGACCGTTAGACTTCCAGTCTTTGACGACTGATCCATTTCTTGAACCTCATTTACAAGTCAGATTGAAGCCCCGACCGAACCGGGTTCACAAGCGCGAGGCCACGTCTGCTCCTACTGTGTCAAACCCCGGAACCGCGGGTCCTTGTCTCCCAGCCCTCCCTTGAGCGGAATCTTGCGTTCCGGCTTGGGGGGCAGGGGGGTGTCGTCCTCGTCGTCATCGTCTTCCTCCGCGGGGGCCGCTTCCTTGCCCTTGGCGGGCAAGAGAGAGAGGGCGATCCGCTTGATTTCCGGCTCGACCTTGAGGATCCGGACTTCGACCTCCTGGCCCGCCTGGACGATGTCGGCGACGCGGCGGACGCGGTTGGGGGAAAGCTCGGTGATGTGGATCAGTCCTTCGACGCCGGGCTCAAGCTCCACGAAAGCACCGAATTCCATCAGCTTGGTGACCTTGCCGGAGATCATCAGGCCGCGGGGATACTTCGATTCCGCTTTATCCCAGGGGCTGGGTGTGAGCTGTTTCAAGCCTAGGGTCAGCTTTCTGGCCACGGGATCGATCTTGAGTATCTTGACCTGGACCTTGTCTCCGGTCTTGACCATGTCGTCCACTTTCTGGACGCGCGACCAGCTCATCTCGCCGATGGGCAAGAGGCCGTCGACGCCGCCCAGATCGACGAAGGCGCCGAAGTCTTTGATGGAACGGACGGTCCCCTCGCGAACCTGGCCGACTTCGAGCTCGGTCCATGTCTTTTCGCGTTGCTCGGCGCGTTCCTGTTCCAGCAGCTCGCGGCGCGACACCACCAGGTTCTTCTCGCGCTGATTGGCCTCGGTGACCAGCGCCTTGAACTTCTGGTTGAGGTAGGCCGAGGCGTCCTCGACCCGGGAAAGGTCGATCTGGCTGATCGGCATGAAGCCGCGGATGCCGTCGACATCGACCTCCAGCCCCCCCTTGATGACCTTGGTTCCGCGGGCCTCGACGATGACCCCCTTGCGGAGGTTCTCCCAATTCGCCTCGACGGCGGCTCCCTTGAGCCGCAGATGCACGATTCCTTCGCTGGTGTCGAAGTGATCAACGATAACTTCGATCTGGGCCCCGGGCGCGGGGATCTCGCCCTCGAACTGGTCGAGGGGAATTACACCCTCGCTCTTGCCGCCCAGGTCGACGAACATGCTCTTGCCGCGAATCGAAATGACCTTGCCTGTCGCGGTCCCCTTGCGAGCTTCCTGGCCGCGGTTACGATCGCGATCGCGGTCCATGCCAGACGCCTGCGCGCGGTCTCCGGTCCTGGGCCGTTCCCGGGCCACGTCGAAGGTCTTGGGGTCGAACCCTGAGAGCGCAGCCTCCATTTCCGCCTCGAGTTCGGCATCCCACTGCCGCTTGAGCGGCAGCTCGGGGCGAACGTCAGGCCGGGCATCGGCCATGGCCTTTTCCAGAGCGTCGTCGAGGGCGTCATCCTGTTTCGAGCCGGTGTTGCCCCGGGCTAGTTGAGATCCTGGGCCGGGTTTGATTGGTTGGGTCGGCTTGTCGATCGGGTCGGCCATGAGCTTCAGTCCGTCTTCTGTCGTGAGCAGCTTCGTTTCGCTGCGGATTGGATCTTTTCAGGGTAGCGAGTCCTGGACTTGCGGCCAAGTCGGACCTTGAACGAATACCTCAAGGTGCCAGGGCGAGTGTCCGCTGCGCTATGGTCCCTGGCTCGAACATCGCGGTTCGGGTAGGCTGGGCAACTGGACATGAGTCGTGGCCTTTGCCGAGCCCGCGACTTCGATGGTTCTATAAAGCTCCCGGGGTCATCGAACCCGGAGAGACAATTTCCATGGTGGAGACTGCGTTGATGTCGATACCGCACCTGGACGCCGGGCAACTGGAGATGCTGCGACGATACAACACGCCGACGGTGTCGAACGCCATCGAGCTGTTCGACGTTCGTCCGCGGGAGACGGGTTTTCTGCCCCACTTCATCCGTTGCCTGCTGCCGGAGCTGGGGGTCATCGTCGGCTATGCCGTCACAAGCCAGACCACGGCCCTCCCGCCGGAGGCCGGCATCAAGGAGGCCGACTTGCTGGCCGATTACCTGAGATATGTCGCGGCCCAGCCGGGCCCGAAGATCGCGGTCGCCGAGGATATCGACGACCCCCCGGGGCTGGGGGCCCAGTTCGGCGAGGTGACAGCCACGATCCACCAGAAACTTGGCTGCGTCGGCCATATCACCAGCGGCTGCCCGCGCGATCTTGATGAGGTGAAGGCGCTGGGGTTTCAGCTCTTCGGCCTCAACCCGTGCGTCAGCCATGCTTATGTGCGACTCGTCGATTTCGGCAAGCCCGTCACGCTCGGCGGCGTCACGATCCGTTCGGGTGACCTGCTGCACGCCGACAAGCACGGCGTTTGCATCGTACCGCAAGAGATCGCGCCGAAACTGCCGGAGGCCTGCGCCGAGGTGGAACGCCGCGAGCGTCCGCTCCTGGAAATCTGCCGGTCGCGGGAATTCTCACTCGAGAGCTACATCAATCTACGGATCGGGCTTCAGTCCAAAACCCACGAGTGAGGTCGGGAACAGGAACCGAGCCTCGGGGACGAGGAAGCCTCAGACCGCGCGCTTGGTGCTGGGATGAACAATGACGACGGGCTCGTACCGGCGGTTCCGTCCCACGACCTCATCGGGGCGGATCTCATCGAGACGCTTTCCGGTGGCGGACCATTTCCGTTTGCGGTACTCAAAGACGGCCGTGGCCAGGCGGTTGGAGGCCAGAGGATCGAAGGAAGTGGCGTCGAAGTGGACGCAGACGAGAGCGAGAAAGTGGCGGGTTTGCCGGTCGCGAGCCCAGATCACTTCATCGTGCCACCGAGCTTCTTCCCAGCGGGCGCCCTCGGCGGGATCAATGCGGTTGAGCGCGGTCATGAACCGCGCTTCCAGCCATTCCCGCTGGATGTGAAAGGATTCACGAGCCTGATCCACGTGCAGATCTTCGAAGAACATGCGAAGAGGGCGATGCAGCAGGAAGAAAGCCGCGATCAGGCAGATGGGCAAAACCCCAGCCCAGATCAGCCAACTCATGTTCAAGCCTCCCACCGCGTCCGTGAATTGGTGTTCCACCCAGGTATTCTAGATTTGCCGGCTCGGAGTACGCAAGTCACGGTTCTCATGGATCTTTCCGCGCCCCGTTCACGGACCTGAGGAATTGCCGTCGATGGCCAGACCACGGAGAGCACGTAAGACCGTCAACGCACCAGCATGCAAGTTCGGTGCCCACATGTCAATCGCCGGTGGTTGCGAGCGGGCAGTCCTGGCCGCGCACGACGTTGGGTTCGTGGCCGTGCAGATTTTCACAAAGAACAGCAACCAGTGGAATGCTCCACCTTTGTCGTCCGGGCAAGCGAATACATTTCGTCAGGAGGTAGAGCGTACCGGGATTCATGACACGGTTGCGCATAGCTCGTACCTGATCAACCTGGCCAGCCCGCACGACGCGCTCTGGGAAAAGTCAATCGCGGCGATGGCCGTCGAGATGCAGCGCTGCCATGAGCTCGGTATCGGCGACCTGGTCGTCCATCCCGGCGCACACATGGGAACCGGCGAGGAATCGGGTTTGCGGCGGATCGCTCAGGCGATCGACGAACTTCACCGGCGAACCGTGGATCTGAGCGTGACGATCGACCTGGAAACCACGGCGGGGCAGGGCTCGTCGCTCGGCTACCGATTCGAGCATCTGCAATCCATTCTGGAACTTGTGGCAGATCCGAAGCGGCTAGGCGTGTGTGTCGACACCTGCCACATTTTCGCGGCGGGCTATTCCCTGGATGGGCACAATCGGTACGATGAAACCATCAAGCAAATGGACGGAACGTTCGGAATCGACCGTTTGCGTGTCTGGCACCTGAACGATAGCAGCCGCGAGTGCGGCAGCCGCGTGGACAGACACGCCGGAATCGGTGTCGGGAAAATGGGGCTGGAACCGTTCCGGCACCTGGTCAATGATCTCCGGTTTCGTCATTTGCCGATGATCCTGGAAACGCCCAAGGGAACCGAGGACGGCGAGGATCTCGACGCACGTAACTTGAGAATCCTCAAGCAGCTCGTGGCATCATGACCGAAGAGTCCGGATCCGCTCCGCCGATCATTTCCCTGTGAGGTTCAATCGACTGCAATTCGGTGTTTTCCCGTCCGCCTACCGCGGTTGTTACGGACGGAAGCCGCCGATGAGGTATCTTTCGTGGCCACATTTCACTCGCAGCTCAATGGTCCACCAGTCGCCGCCGGTCAGTCCGCGTCGCTGTCTCCGGCCTTCGATTCAAGTCTGTTCTTCAATCGCGAGCTGAGCTGGCTCGACTTTAACGAGAGAGTTCTCGAGGAAGCGCGCGACTCTTCCAACCCGCTGCTCGACAGGCTCAAGTTTCTGGCGATCTGCGCGTCCAACCTGGATGAGTTTTTCGAGGTCCGAGTCGCCGGGCTGCAAGCTCAGCTTTACGAAGGACTCGAGCCCCAGGATCTGCCACCCGACGGCATGGGGCCGCTCGCCCAGCTTCTGGAAATCGCCCGCCGCGCCCACGACTTCGTGACCCGGCTTTACGAAACCTGGCTCCAGCAGATCCACCCGGAACTCCGCGAGCACGGCATCCGGATCTGCCCCCCAGGCGAGCTCACTCCGGCCCAGAATGCTTTTCTTGACGATTACTTCGACAGCCAGGTTTACCCGGTCCTGACGCCGCTGGCCATCGACCCGGCGCATCCGTTCCCCCATGTGCACAACAAGAGCCTGAATCTGCTGATGCGGATCGAGTCGCTGAGCCAGCACGGCCGACTCCTTTACGCGGTGCTCCAGGTGCCCTCGGTCATCAACCGGCTGGTCCCGCTACCCGACGAAGGCGACGCCCAGCGCCGGTTTGTCTTGCTCGAGGATGTGATCGGTCCGCGGCTCGACGCACTCTTTGGCGGCTACCGTGTCATCGAGCGGGTGGCCTTCCGCGCGACTCGCAACAGCGACCTGTCGATCCAGGAGAACGAGGTCAAGAGTAGCCTGCTCTCGACCATCGAGGAAACCTTGAGGCAGCGAAAATGGGGTGCCCCGGTCCGGCTCGAGATCTCCGAACGCGCCGACGAGGGCTTTCTTGCGCAGCTCCTCTCGTCTGCGGCGCTGGAGCTCGAAGAGCGTGATGTGTACAAGGTTTCCGGGCCCGTAGACCTGACCGCGCTGGCTGGCTTGTACCGGCTCGAAGGCTATCGCGAGCTGAAGGAGCCCCCTTTCGATCCCCAGATGCCGGCCTGCATGGCAACCCGCAAGAACGTCTTCACCGCCATTCGCGAGGGCGACATCCTTGTCCATCACCCGTACGAATCATTCGGAACGGTGGTCCAGTTCATCGAGCAAGCATCCGAGGATCCCCAGATCCTGGCCATCAAGATGACCCTCTACCGCACCGCCGACTCCAACCCGATTATCAATGCGCTTGCGCACGCCGCGGAGAACGGCAAGCAGGTCACGGCCCTGGTCGAGCTTCAAGCACGGCTCGACGAGGAAAACAATATCGATAAGGCGCGGATGCTGCAGAAGGCCGGAGTGCACGTGGTCTATGGCATCGTCGGCCTGAAGACTCACTGCAAGGCCGCCCTGGTGGTGAAGCGCGAGCACGACGGTATTCGCCGTTACGTACACCTTGGCACCGGCAATTACAATCCCACCACGGGACGGCTTTACACCGACCTCTCTTACTTCACCTCTCGTCCCGCGTACGGCGAGGACGCCAGCGCCCTGTTCAACGTGCTGACCGGCTACTCGCAAGGGGGCCAGATGCAAAAGCTGGTCGTGGCGCCCATGCACCTGGCCAGCACGCTGACCGCGCTGATCGAACGCGAGGCCGCGCACGCCAAGGCAGGCCGCGCGGCCAGGATCATCGCCAAGATGAACTCGCTGGTCGACCCCAAGATCATCGAATCGCTCTACGAGGCCTCGATCGCCGGCGTGAAGATTGACCTGGTGATCCGCGGCATCTGCTGTCTCCGCCCCGGCGTTCCCAAAATATCCGAGAATATCCGGGTCATCAGCATCCTGGACAAGTACCTCGAGCATTCCCGGATCACCTATTTCCTCAACGACAATCAGCCCGAGGTCTTCCTCTCTTCGGCGGACTGGATGCCACGCAACTTTCGCCGTCGCGTCGAGCTGATGTTTCCGATCGAAGACCCCGCACTCCGCTCGCGAATTGTCGATCGCATCCTGGCGATCGTCCTGTCGGACAACCTCAAGGCGCGCGAGCTTCAGCCCGACGGCTCCTATCGCCGGCTCAAGCCGAAAGCCGGAGATCCCGTCGTTCGAAGCCAGGTCGAGTTTCAGAACATCGCCCGTGAGCACGCCGAAGATGGGCCCATCCCCCAGGCCGTACCTTCGGTCCTGATCACGCCTTGAGCCATTCCAGGCCGAGCCACACCGGCTAGAACGCAAACCGCTCCTCCACGAGCCTGGGTTCAAACGGTGGAATCGGCAGCGGGTCGACCGGCCCGGCACCATGGACCACGCACGTTTCCCAAGCTGGGATCGCTCCCTGGCGATAGAAAGCTTCGACGTATTTCCAGTCGGTCTCGGCGTAGTCGGCGAACCAGCCATCGAGATCGGTGATCCCCACCTCGTGCAGCAGTTGCAGTCCGAAACGCGCGGCGTTGCGTTCGTACCTCTCGAGCGCATCGAGGTACACTTCAAGGTCGCGATCCGAAATACCAAGAGTCTCGGGCTGGTACGACGGGGCGACCCACTGGACCGAGTGGCCGAACAGGTGAAGGAGCAGGAAGCACTGCATCTCAAAATCCACCGCCGGGTCGATCGTGATCTTCAGGCCGTCGAAGATTCCCACCTTGGGCCGTTCGAGAGTTCCGAGTTCGAGGCGGAAACCCGTCGCGACGATGCGCGCAGTGAGCCTTGTCCAGAGCCGCACGAGCGTTCCCGAGTCGAGCCTTCCAACAGCGGCGGTCATAACTTGAGTCTCGCTTTCCACCCGCTCGCGGGCACGCATCCCTACCCGACCCACCAACTGCGGTGAGATAACCGGACGAGCCGACGCGGCCGGACCAGATCGTTGAGTCCGATGTTCTCCGGTGCGATGATGTAGGATGGCCTCGACGCAATCAAGAGGTCACTACCAACAGTCCGTTCTCAAAGGAGAGGATGATGCCAAACCACAAGCTGACACGGCGCGGCTTCTTGAGCGGGTCGGCCTCGGCAGTGGCTTTTCCGTACGTGATCACCACGGCCGCACTCGGCACCAGGACGAAGGCCGCGGCCAGCGAACGCGTGACCCTGGGCCATATTGGAGTGGGCGGACAGGGAAGCTTCCTGTTCGGTCAGTTCCAGAAGCTGAAAGGTGCCCAGAGCGTGGCCTGTGCCGACGCTTATACGGAGCACCGCGACCGCCGGGCGGCTCAGTGCGGTGGCAAAGCCTACGCCGATTTCCGGGAACTGCTCGCTCGCCCGGATATCGACGCCGTGGTTGTCGCCACGCCCGACCACTGGCATGTGCCGATCGCCATCATGGCGGCCCGCGCGGGGAAGGACTGCTACGTCGAAAAGCCCCTGGGCATCTGCGCCGAGCAAGATCTGCTCTGCCGCAAGGTCTTTCAGGAGCACAGCCGCGTGTTCCAGTACGGCACCCAGCAGCGCAGCAGCGCCCATTGCCGGATCGGATGTGAACTCGTGCGCAACGGCAAGATCGGCGCGATCAAGGCCCTCGAGGTGGTCGCGCCGAACGGCGGGACTGGCGGATCCACCCAGGAAGCTCCGGTGCCGACCGGTTTCGACTACGAGATGTGGCTAGGTCCCGCACCGTCCAAGCCCTACACCGCCGATCGCTGCCATCCGCAAGGGACGTACTGGATCTACGATCAGTCGATCGGCTACCTCGGAGGCTGGGGCGCCCACCCGCTCGACATCCTTGTGTGGGGCTGCGATGCCGACAAGGCCGGGCCGTGGAGCGTTGAAGGCAGCGGCAAGGTCCCGGACACGGGCCTCTATGACACGGTCTACGACTGGGACATGAAGTTCAACTTCGCAAACGGAGTGACCATGAAGTTCACGCCCGGCAGCGATTCCACCAAGTTCATTGGCACCGAAGGCTGGATTCGCATCTGGCGGGAAAACTGGGACGCCGAGCCGAAATCGCTGCTCAAGGAAACGGCTGGGGCCGGTGGCGTACATCTCATCACGAGTGAGAACCACTACCAGAACTTCGTGGACGCGGTGAAGTCGCGGTCGGCCACGGTTAGCCCGTTGCCCGACGCCGTTCGCAGCGACCTGATCAGCCACATGTGCGACATCGCCGTACGGCTCGATCGCAAGATCACCTGGGACCCGAAGCAGGAGACCATTGTCGGCGACTCCGAGGCCGCGCGCATGCTGAACCGTCCCATGCGGTCGCCCTGGACGCTGTGAGCAGTTGTTGTCGTCAGCCATCAACCACACGAGGAGATTCTCGATGAAGCGACCGCTCATGATCGCCTGCGCCTGTCTGGCTGTTTTGCTCACGGCAAAACCGGCTGGCACGGCGCCTGCGGATGGTAAAGTTCGCGTGCTGCTGACTTACGGCGGGCACGACTTCCAGGAAAAGGAATTCTTCGCCCTCTGGGACGCCATGCCGGGCGTCTCGTACACGAAGGCGCCGCTGCCGCAGTCAGCCGATCTGTTCAAGCCGGGGCTGGAGAATGACTACGATGTGATTGTCTTTTACGACATGATCAAGGAGATCAGCCCGGCCCAGCAGCAGGGGCTGATGGGGGTTCTGGATCGCGGCATCGGGGTCGTTTCACTCCATCACAACCTGGGTGCTCACCCCGATTGGCCCGAATATCACCAGGTGATCGGTGGTGCCTGGCTGAACAGCAAGTGCTCGATCGACGGCCGCGACTACGGGCCCTCGGCCTACGAGCATGGTCAGGTCATCCCCGTCCAGGTTGTCGACAAGGACCACCCGATCACGAAAGGCATCGCTGACTTCGTGATCCACGACGAGACTTATGGCAACACGTATGTGTCGCCCTCGGT
This sequence comes from uncultured Planctomycetaceae bacterium, assembly GCA_963797295.1. GTDB lineage: Bacteria > Planctomycetota > Planctomycetia > Isosphaerales > Isosphaeraceae > Aquisphaera. The sequence continues at coordinate 103,849 of CAWCPP010000035.1, read as the reverse complement.
CCACGTCCTGCTCAAAGCCGACAACCCCAAGAACATCGGCCCCTTTGCCTGGACCGGCACGCACGGTAAGAGCCGCGTCGTCTACTTCCAGGCAGGCCATGACGCCGAGGCCTGGAAGCACCCGAGCTTTCAGGAGATACTTCAGCGCAGCGTGCGATGGGCTGCCCATCGTGAATAAGCAAGGATGAGGTCAAGCCATAGAAAAGCGAGCCCGAGGGCGAATTCTCGCTCGCGTCGCGAGCACTTCTGGTTTCCAAGACTGATTCGGTGCCGCGACCCCCTCATCCGGCCTTCGGCCACCTTCTCCCCGCCGGGGAGAAGGTTTGGCCGATATGGTCCACCGTGTAGAGAAGTCCAGAGATTCTCGGAATCGATTCCCCCCGCTTGTTTTCACCTCCAAGACAAACCCACCGGATGAACGCCATGAAACCTCGCCTTTTCCTCTGTGCGCTGACAATGGCTTTTCCTGTTCTCGCAGCGAACCTTGGCGCCGCCGAAACGCGCTCGATTGCCGGTGAGTGGCGCGTGCAGCTCGACCCGAAGAAGGTGGGTGAAAGCGAGCGGTGGTACGACAGGGACATGCCCGGATCCATGCAGCTTCCCGGTTCAACCGACGAAGCCAGGCTTGGCCCGCCGAACCCGGCCAAACCCTCGCTCGACGGCCTCTACCGGCTGTTTCCTTACGAGGGGCCGGCCTGGTTTCAATACACCCTGATGATTCCCGGTTCTTGGAAAGGCAAGCGGGTCTCGCTCGTGCTCGAACGCGTGCACTGGGAAACGAGAATCTGGATCGACGGCAAGGCCATACCTGGAACCCAAGACAGCCTGATCGCTCCTCATGTTCATGATCTCGGCAAGCTGGCAGGCACGCACCGGCTCACGGTCCGGGTCGACAACACGCGAAAGATCGATCTGGGCGGGTTCGTGTCCATACTCTATGAAGGGACGCAGACCAACTGGAACGGCATCGTTGGCGGCATGGAGTTACGCGCGGTCGATCCGGTAGGGATCGACGATCTCCAGGTTTACCCGGACGTCGAACGTAAGCGGGCAAAAGTTCGCGCCCGATTATCAAACACGCTGGGCACTCCGGTGAAGGCCCTTCTCGAGCTCGCGATCAAGGAACGAAATGGCAGCAAGCTCCTGGCGAGTGACCGAGTCGAGGTGCCCGTTGATCAATCCGCCGAGGTCATCCGGGAGCTCGATCTCGGGCCCGACGTCAAGCTCTGGGATGAGTTTTCTCCCCGGCTCCACGTACTCAACGGCACCGTGACGGCGACGAGCGCGGGCAAGACCTACCGCGACGAACGCGCCGCGCGGTTCGGCATGAGGACGTTTGCCGCCGACGGCACGCGGTTTGCGCTCAACGGCCGCCCGATCTTTCTGCGGGGAACGCTGGAATGTGCGATCTTCCCGCGCACGGGCTACCCGCCGACCAACGTCGCGGAATGGCGCCGGATCTACCGGACGATCAAGTCATACGGCCTGAACTTCATGCGATTCCATTCCTGGTGCCCGCCCGAGGCGGCCTTCGAGGCTGCCGACCTCGAAGGTGTGATCGTTCAGCCCGAAGGCCCACAAGCGAATATCGATGCCGGCGTTGACCCGACCCGCGACGCCTTCGTCGAAGCCGAGCTGTTGCGGATGGTTCGAACCTACGGCAACCATCCGTCGTTTTGCTTGATGACCCTGGGCAACGAATACGGCGGCAAGGATGCCACGCTGTCGCGGTGGATCGCGATGCTCCGCAACGAAGATCCCCGGCATCTTTACGCGTCGCCCTCGGCGGGTCAGGCAACCGCCAACCGCCAGTTCACCGAGGGCGGTCCCCGCGGAGTGCAGGGACCGGGCACCAATCACGACTTCGGTGCCGAGATCGCGCGCCACGACCGCCCGCTCACGGGTCACGAGATCGGCCAGTGGACCTTTTATCCCAATATTGAAGAGATTCCCAAATACTCCGGCGTGCTCGCCGCGCGGAACTTCGAGCTTGTTCGCGCGGATCTTGACGCCAAGCATCTCCTCGACCTGGCCCCGCGTTTCGTCCAGGCCACCGGCCGCCATGCCGTTCTGCTTTACAAGGAAGAGATCGAAGTCCTGCTGAGGACTCCGAAGTACGCGGGCTTCTCGCTGCTCGATCTGCACGACTATCCCGGTCAGGGCACCGCGCTCATCGGCCTGCTGGATCCGTTCTGGGACACAAAGGGCTTCATTACCCCCGCCGAGCACAGTCGTTACTGCGGTCCGACCGTGCCGCTGTTGCGCATGCCCAGGCGCACATACACGACCGACGAGCCGTTTATCGCCGAGGCCGATCTTGCGCACTATGGCCCAGCGCCACTGAAGGACGCTGTACCCACCTGGACGATCCGCGACGATCAAGGGAACGAAGTAGCCAGCGGCAGCCTGGATTCAAGAACCATTCCCACGGGAGAGCTGACCCATCTCGGATCGCTCCGCGCCTCATTCGCATCGGCTGCTGCGCCCTGTCGTTTGACCGTGACCCTCGCACTCGGCGGAACCGAATTCGCCAATTCGTGGGAGATCTGGGTTTATGCTCCCGGCCCGGTCGAGCCGCCACCGGCGGGCCTGGTCGTCAGCCGCGAGTGGGATGACGTCACGAGAGCGGCGCTGGCGGCCGGGAAATCGGTCTTGCTCTTGCCGCGCCGGCTCGGCAACTCGCATTCCTTGCCGGGCCGATTCCTGCCGGTCTTCTGGAGCCCGGTCTGGTTCCCCACCCAGAAACCAAACACGATGGGCATCCTCTGCGATCCTCGCCACCCAGCCCTGGCGCAGTTTCCCACCGACTCGTACTCGAACTGGCAATGGTACGAGCTGCTCGATCACAGCCGCAGCGTGATCCTTGACGACACCCCGGCGAATTTCCAGCCGATCGTCCAGGTCATCGACAACTTCGCCCGCAATCACAAGCTCGCCAATCTGTTCGAGGCGCGGGTGGGCTCGGGCCGGCTGCTCGTTTGCACGATCGATCTACCGCGGCTCGCAGGCTCAAATCCCGCCGCGCGGCAGCTCCTTCGCAGTCTTCAGTCCTATGCCGTCTCTGATGCCTTCCGGCCTACGGGCGAGCTGGATCCGGGCCGGCTGGACGGCTTGCTGACGCTGGGGCAGGGCGACGTGATGCAAAAGCTGGGCGCCCGGATTGTACGGACCGACAGCGAACATCCCGGCTTCGAGGCATCCAACATTCTTGATGGCGATCCGGTGACACTCTGGCACACCACCTACGGAGAGAAGTCCGATCCGTTTCCACACGAGCTGGTGATCGCCTTCAACCAGCCCGCGCGCCTGGCCGGCCTCCGGCTCCAGCCTCGAACCGACCTGTCCAACGGCTGGATCAATGAGTTTCGCGTCGAAGCTGGACCCGATGGCACGTCGTGGACCCAGGTTCTCAGGGGGACCCTTGACCGGTCGGCCGCAGAGAAAACCGTCCGCTTCCCCTCACCGGTGACGGTGCAATACCTGAAACTCATTGCCGTGTCGGGTTTCGATCAGCAGCCTTTCGCCTCACTGGCGGAGCTGACGGTCATCGAGGCGGAGAAGTGAGACAAGAGGGCGGCCCTACGGCAGAATCCTGAGTCGCAGCGATGTCACCGCGAAGTGTCGACGGGCCCTGGTTATCGCTCACCTCCAAGCCGACGCAATAGCGCCGGGGGGGCCGTCCAGTCGAGCTCGAAGTGGGGCAGCGAGCGGGGCGTGGAGGAGAGGGCTGCGATTGCACCTTTCTTCAGTTCGAACGGGAGTTTGTCGACGTCCCCCAGAATCAACAGGCCGACAAGGTCGCTGAGCGCGGGGTTGTGGCCGACAATCATCAGGCGATCCTCGGACCGCTCGCGCAGCCAGTCTCGAACACTCTGGGCATCGGCACCCGCCGCGAGCGCGGTGGCTGGTTCCAGCTTGTCGATCAGGCCGAGTTCCTGGGCAACGATCTGGGCGGTGCGCCGGGCCCGGGGGAGGGGGCTGGTCACGATTCGCTCGAGGTTGAGCTGAAGCGCGGTCAGTCCGCGACCAACCTGCCGCATCCGCCGCTCGCCCTTGGGCGTCAAGGGACGCTCATCATCAGAGTATCCCGGTGTCCCATGAGGGACGGCGATGCCGTGGCGTAGAATGAAGAGCTCGGTCATGCGGATTTCCCTCGCGAACCGGATCGGCGGCCGGCAGACATTTGCGATCGTACCGGAATGATCGGGCGGTGGCGATCTGTGTGCTGCAATGAAGCAACTCGGTGACTTTACAGCCCGCGTTGCTCCGTATAATCTAAAGGACGACAAATCTTGGCGTTGCGTGATCTGTTGTGGGCTCCTCGGTGCGGTTGCTCGAGTGGTGGTCAAGGTTACGACACGGTTCCGTACTCGTCTCTGAAAAGAGGAATGGCATGGCACAGGCCATTGTGAATCCAGAGGAAATCCGCCGGTTCGCTGCGCGGTTGAAACAGTTCAACAACGATCTCATGAACCAGTTGACCGTGCTGCACGGTCAAATCTCCGGTCTGGGACAGACCTGGCGCGACCGGGAGCATGATAAATTCGTCGAGGAATTCGAACAGACGATGCAGGTCGTCAAGCGGTTCGTCGACGCCACCAACCAGCACATCCCCTTCCTGATGCGCAAGGCCGACCGCGCGGACGAGTATTTGCAGCAGAGGTGATCTGGATTCGGCCGGTCCTCAATGGCCAGAATCCAGAGCCAGATACACTGTTAAAGCTGAGAAGGGGTCTTCCGCCACACCATCGTCCCAATCCCATTCCCGGCCACTGGCCGCTGGTCACTGGCCAATCGAGGGACTTCTCCCATGGCTCAGGCCGCCAAGGTTCTGTCGGTTGAAGCTCTGAAAGACTTCCGGGTCGCGATGATCACCTTCACCGAGGAGGCGCGGAATGCCCTCGGCGGTGTCGACATGGAATTGAAGCGGATGCGCGACTGGCTCGAGCGCGACCAGCTTTCGTACTGGCAAACGCAGGTCAAACGCCGGCATGAAGCTATGATGAATGCGCGCACCGACCTGCATCGCCGCAGGATCGCCCAGCAAGGCAGCGACGCCATCTCCGACACCGAGCAGAAGGAAGCGCTTCGCGAGGCCCAGAAGAAACTCCGCGTGGCCGAGGAGAAGGTGGAGGCGGTCAAGAAGCTGATACCCATCTTCCATCACGCCGCTGCCGAATACACCTCCCGGGCAACGCCCCTGGCGGATCACCTGTCCGGTGGCATGGATAAATCTCTGAACAGCCTTGCGAAGATGATCGATTCCCTCGAATCCTACCTGGCGCTCAAGGCGCCGAGCGCTCCGCCTCTCGAGTCCGCGGGCGGCTCCGGCCCGGGCATGACCTCCGCGCGAGCCGGCGGTTCCGCGGCAGGGGTTGCGGCTACGGGTGACGGCGATGCCAATGCCGGCACGGATCAGGAATCGGCCGGGGATGACGCACCGGCTCCCGCTGCCAATGGAGCCGAAAAACCTTCGGCTGCCGCGACTGCGACGGTTCCTCCATCCAGCCAGGAGCACAGCTCATGAGCGCTCACTCTTCACGCCTTCAGCACGCCCTGAAAGACCTCCGCGAAAAATGGGATATCGCACGCGAATCGTGGGCGGACCAGGTCGCCCAGGACTACGAACGACACCACCTTGAACCGGTCGATCACCTGGTCAAGCACACGATCGTGGGAATGGACAAGCTTTCCGAGACACTGGCGAAGATTCGTCGCCAGTGCCAGGAAGGTGACTGACTCGGTCGATCTGCACTCCACTCTCAGAAATCTGGATTGAGCCAACATGCCTGAGTCACCGCTGATTCAAAAAGAGGTCGCCGCGCTCACGGATCTGGAAGCCATCATTGCCGCCCGGGCCAAGGGCGAAACCGAGACCGAGCTGGTTTTTCAGCGCCGCAGGGAACGGGAGGAGCAGGAATTCAAGGCGGCTGCCCGTCAGCTTTCAACCCGTTACAAGACCGAGAAGGCCGCACTGGAAGCGGAATATCAGCGCGCGCGAACGGATCTTGCAATCGTTCGAGCGGGAAAATCAGGCCATCAACGGCGAATACTCTCAGGTCAAGCAGAAGATCGACGCCCAGGCCAAGACGGAACGCAACCGTGCCAAGAAGTCTCACGAAGATGTACGCTGGCAGGCGATGGCGATGTATGAGGCCGCGCGCGATGGGACGGTCAAGGCCCGGAAGTCGCGATGAAGCCCTCCTGTCAGCGGCCCGGACCGATTACGACACCCTCAAAGACGCGGCCGAGCCCGTTCTCAAGCGGTGCCAGGGCCTGGCTGGCCCAGCCCCGGCAACCACCGACCTGACAGCCCCCGAGCAGCCATCGGAACCGGCCGATCCCAATGCGACCGATCCCGGCGAGAAATCGCAGGTGACCACGCTCCAGGAGGCGATCAAGCGCGCCGATGAAGAGCTCTTGGCGCTCGAAAAACTGAAGCTTCCCAGCTTCCTTGTGATCAAGAATTTCATCTGGCCGTTTCTCTTGCTGGGCATGATTCTAACCGGTGGGCTCGGCCTGGTGATCGGCTGGGTTGGCGGGGCCATCGCGGGCGTGGTGATCGCCGTGGCCGTGGCCGTGGGCTCGAAGATCGGACTCAGCAAGCTGGCTCGCTCACGGGTCGCCAGCCACTATTTCCCGCTCCTGCGGTTGCTCGAGGATGCCGAGAAACTGCTCGGCCAGACCGAGGACTGGATCAAGGTCGAGTTCGAGCGTCGGCAGGGCGATGCCGAGCAGAATCGGGACCGCGACGTCAAGAAGGCCAGCGACCTCATGGCTCAACGGGTCGCCGATGCCGAGGCGAAGCAGCAGCGCGACAGGCAAGAAGCCGACGTCAAGTATCCCGCTCGCATGGCCGAAGTCGCCAGCAAGCGCGACTCCGATCTGAAACGCGTCGATGACCATTATCCACCCCGGATCAAAGCCCTCGACGTGAAGTACGAGCAGGATTCAAGCCAGCTTCAAGAGACGTACAGGAAGACGACTCAGACCACCAAGCTGCAGTACGACGAGGCCTGGAGCAACCTGATCCGCAACTGGACCGAAGGCCTTGCCCGCGTGGGAAGCCTTGCCGGGGAAGTCAATGAAGAATCGGCGCGGCGGTACCTCGACTGGAACCGGACGGCACTCGACCATTGGATTCCACCGGCCGAAGTTCCTCCCGCACTGCCGTTTGGCACTTTCAAGATCGAGCTGAGCGACTTCCAGGGCGGCCTGCCCGTCGATTCCCGGCTCAAGGACGCCGGCCCCACGCGCCTCGACCTGCCTGCCTTCGTCCCCTTTCCGATTCAGTCCTCGGTCCTGATCAAGACGTCCGAGGCCGGGAAGGCCGAGGCGGTGAAATTGCTCCAGGCGATCATGCTGCGGTTCCTCACGTCGATCCCGCCCGGCAAGGTCCGATTCACCATCTTCGACCCGGTCGGCCTGGGTGAGAACTTTGCCGCATTCATGCACCTTGCCGATTACCACGAGCTGTTCGTCACTAGCAGAATCTGGACGGAGACGCCACACTTCGACCAGCGCCTGACTGACCTTCAGGCGCACATGGAAAACGTGATCCAGAAATACCTGCGTAACGAATTCGAGAGTATTGAGGAATACAACAAGTTTGCTGGCGAGGTGGCCGAACCTTTCCGGATCCTTGTTGTTGCCAACTTCCCGACCAGCTTCAACGAGTCGGCCGCCCGACGGCTGATGAGCATCGTCAGCACCGGCGCCCGGTGCGGCGTTTATGCACTGATTTCGCTGGATACCAAGCTCCCCTTGCCTTCCGGCTGTCAGCTCAAGGACCTTGAAGCCAATTGCGTGAACATCAACTGGAAGGAAAACCGGCTTTCCTGGCGGGATCCTCACTTTGGCCGGTTTCCGCTAACCCTCGACGCTCCGCCCGACCAGGGAACGTTCTCGCAACTTCTCCATCTCGTGGGTGAAAAGGCTCGCGATGCCAATCGTGTCGAGGTTCCGTTCGATTTCATCGCTCCGCCCAAGGACGCTTACTGGACCTCCGATAGCCGCTCCATCATCGACGTGCCGCTGGGCCGCGCCGGTGCCACCAAGCTGCAATCGCTCCTGCTGGGCAAAGGAACCAGTCAGCACGTGCTGATTGCCGGCAAGACGGGCTCGGGCAAGTCCACCATGCTGCACGCGCTGATTGTCAACGCGGCGTTGCGGTACAGCCCCGACGATATCGAGCTCTACCTGATCGACTTCAAGAAGGGCGTCGAATTCAAAGTCTACGCCGCCATGGAGCTGCCCCACGCCAAGGTCATCGCGGTGGAGAGCGAACGCGAATTCGGGCTCAGCGTGCTCCAGCGGCTGGACCTCGAGCTCAAACGACGTGGCGACCTGTACCGTGAGGTCGGCGTGCAGGACGTCAAAGGTTTTCGCGACGCTCGTCCCGATATCCCGCTCCCGCGAATCCTGTTCATCGTCGACGAATTTCAAGAGTTCTTCGTCGAGGACGACAAGATCTCTCAGGAGGTCTCGCTGCTGCTCGACCGCATGGTACGTCAGGGCCGAGCCTTCGGCATTCACGTCACCCTGGGCTCGCAAACCCTGGGCGGCGCGTATTCGCTGGCACGGGCCACGCTCGGCCAGATGGCCATACGTATCGCGCTTCAGTGCAGCGAGGCCGATGCCCACCTGATCCTCAGCGAGGATAATACGGCAGCCCGCCTGCTTACCCGCCCTGGCGAGGCGATCTACAACGACGCCAATGGTATGATCGAGGGCAACAACCTGTTTCAGGTGGTCTGGCTCAATGACGACCGACGCGAGCAGTATCTCAAAGACATCCAGGAGCTCGCCCGCAAGCAAAATCGGCCTCCGGCCACGCCGATCGTGTTTGAAGGCAACTTGCCGGCCGTGGCCAGCAAGAACCCGCTCCTGAACGCGCTCCTGGACTCGCCCACCTGGCCCGAGCCGCCGCGGTTCGAGCAGGCCTGGCTGGGCGACGCGATCGCGATCAAAGATCCCACGTCCGCCGTCTTCCGTCCCCAGAGCGGCAGCAACCTGCTGATCATCGGCCAGAACGACGAGGCCGCGCTGGCCATGCTGATCATGTCGGGACTGAGCATCGCCGCCCAGCATCCCCCGCGCTCCACCGGCGGCCTGCGCTTCTTCCTGCTCGACGGCAGCCCCGTCGATTCGGCACTGGCCGGCGAGCTCGGCAAGCTCGAGCGCTACATCCCGCACCCGGTCAAGAACGTCACGCCTCGCGACCTTGCCAAGGTGCTGGGCGATATCGCCACCGAAATTGAACGACGGCGCGACGAGGATACCGAGGGCCTGTCGCCGATTTACCTCTTGATCTACGACATCCAGCGATTCCGAGACATTCGCAAGGGCGACGATGACTTTGGCTTCTCCTCGAGCTTCGGGGGCGAGGACAAGCCGGCCTCGGCCTCGAAATCGTTCTCGACGATTCTCAAGGAAGGCCCATCGGTCGCCGTGCATACCCTGGTCTGGTGCGACAGCGTGAATAACCTGAACCGGACGTTCGACCGGCAAGGCTTGAAGGAGTTCGAGATTCGCGTGCTCTTCCAGATGAGCGCCAACGACAGCAGCACGCTCATCGACTCGCCGGTGGCCGGGAAGCTCGGCGAAAACCGGGCCCTCTTCTACAGCGAGGAAGAAAACCGGACCGAGAAGTTCCGCCCCTACGGCCTTCCCGAGGTGGAGTGGCTCAACCACGTCAAGCAGCGGTTTGACGCTCGGCCCAAACCCGAACCCGTGGCGGCTCCATCGGGTGATGGAATCAGCGCGAATGGAGCTAACGGCGAGGGCGAGGGAGGATCCAGCGGTGATGGAAACGGTGCCGTCGCGCCGGTGCCCCCCAGCCCGGAAGAAGTGGAGCCGGCATCGGAGGCGTTTTGATTGAGATCGAGGTGCCTGCGTGCCTCTTTTCTTCACGCCGCGGTCAATAGTTCCCAGGCCAGCGGTGTTGGACGGGCTCGCTCGGCAGTCATTCGACTCACCAGGTCGCAAGCCGCCTGGTTCAGCGGACAGGGTGTACCACGGCGGCGGGCCAGGCGAACGAGATAGCCGTTGAAATTCTCGATCTCGGTCCGGCCCTTCTCGATCTCGCCAAACATCGAGCAGTAGGTCCCGCGAAGCGAGGGCTCGAACGCCCCGGCCAGGGCAGAGGCCAGCCACCTGCGTCTGAGGATCCAGGCAACCGTGGCCGGGCGAAACGGCCCGATCTTCTCGAGTGGCAGCCCCGCCTCGGACAGGATCCGGAAGTTCTCATTCAGCAAGTCGAAGAAGACCCGGCGGGCTGCTGGAATGGAGAGGATCGCCCCGTTGTCGATGCCAGCCGTGGCCGCAAGCGGCGAGATCGCGGCGCTGTACATCAGCTTGGCATACTTGAACGGCTCGATGGCGGCAACCTCGACGACACGAAAAAGCCGCGAGCCGGCAAGCGCGTTGAACAGAGCTGGCCGGGGCAACTGCCTGGAATCCGCCGACCGCCTGCCAAGATGAAGCTCTCCGGGCCGGGTGATCCTGGTATGGGGTCGATCGGCGTCGCACTCCGAGACGAACGACGCGATCCCCTCGAACTCGTGCCCGTAGGCGGCAAGCCGCGGGTCAAAACCGTTCTGGACCGGGATCAGGCTGATCCCCCGCGGCAATCGTGCCAGGACCTGTTCATTATCGAAGCACTTGGTGCAGAGCAACACCGTGGCACTGGCGGGCGGCTTCCAGCTCTCGAATGACATAAACCGGGCCTCGAGCGGCTTATGACCCTCGACCTGGACCCCCTCGCGAATCCCCGCCATGATTTTACGGGGATTGGCCTCCACGAACACCACCGGCACGCCGGCCGCCCCGAGAGCATAGCCCAGGGCACAGCCAATACCCCCTGCGCCCACGATATGAATCGCTTCCATGCCTCGGCTCCTCTTTGTAAAGATTGCCCGATCGTACGGCCGGAGGCCGCAGCCGTCAACGCGGGAAGAGAAGTTGGCCGATGAGTCGATCTCCGATAAGTCAACTGCATGGAGATCCGCAGAAGGGCTTCACAGTGGAAAGAACTCGACCCGGTCTTTCCATTCCTCAGGTGTGCTGCATTCGATAGCGATGACCAATTGATCAATCGCCTTACCGATGGCCATATGAGTGTTCACTAGAAACACCCCGGGCATCTCAAGACCAGCACAAATGCGATCGTAGGCGAATCCAGGAATGGTGTTCATGTCGTGAGTGAGCAGAATTCGCCCTTCGTTAGCGGCCCACTGCAACAGGACGGGATCAGGGGCCTTGGCAAGTCCTACGTCGAGTGCACGGACCAGATCGAGGCCCGTGAGTCTGAGGCCGATTCCACGAAGGATGCGTCCGCTGAAGTTCTGATCGCTAATCGGCCTGAGCATCTGCTATCCCCTTCGCCCTGGCGCGTGCCATTAACATGGCTCGGAGGCCAGGTCTTGGCGGCTGGGAAGCCTCGATCCTGGCTCGAATCACCTTGGCCTCCTGCTCACGCCTCCGCAGGTAAGCGTCGATCGGCTCGGGGTGGCTCAGGTAGTAGCTAATGACGGCATACACATCCGCCAGATTCAGAGCTTCATAAGACTCGACAATACCCTCTGCACTGACGCCCTCCAGGAACTCATGAATTACGAGGTCCAGTAACACCCGCGTGTTGCCCACTCGGATGGCTCCGTACTCATCCTCGTAGAGCGGAATAGCCAGTGGCTCGAATGTCATGGTTGCCACGAGAAAGATCTCCTCTCGGTCAGATCTTGGGCCCGTTCATTCAACTCCCAATATTATAACCCGACCCTTGTCCTCGCAGTCGACCGCGGCTAACAGGAGGTGACGCGATTCTTGGACAATTGCCTCATTCCTGGACGATGGAGCCAGCCCAGGCTTTCCTTTGAGCGCGATCTCGACTCAAGCAACCCACCCACAGGAGAATTCTTCTACGTGATCAAGACTCTCCCAGTCAGAATGGCCATGGCGGTTCCCGCCCCTCCCGCAAGAATCAGCGTGGCCGGGTGTGAGCCACCGGGACGGAGCCGGGCTCGTAGGGTCTCAGGAGCAAGATCCAGTCCCCTCACCTTGATTTCCAGAGGCCCGAGATCTTGCTCTGCCACCAGTCGCCGGAGCTGCTTCACGTCAAGGCCGTGGACGCTCTGAACCTCGAAGGCGGCAAGAAATGGCGTACGGACCAGCCGATCCCCGGTCAGGTAGTCGATGTCCGCCTTGATCCGGTTCAAGCCGTGCGCGGCGGCGAAAGAGTCGAGCAAGCCGGAACGGAGCAGGGCCGGGTCGGGATCGTAGACGAAGGCCGAGACCGAGACGACGGGCACTTGGAAATACTCGCTGACGCCAAAATCAACGTCGGTCCATGTGACGTTCTCGGGAAGCCTGGTCGCCCTCCGCCGGCAGGTCGCGGCTGCACCGAACCAGACCGTCGCCTCTTTGCACTCGCCGTTCAAACTGATCAGTTCAATCTCCAACCCCGGCGCGGTGAAGTGCTCGGCGAAGTCGCTCGCCGGGCCGAGCTTGATGGCTCCGCCTGGGGAATTGCTTGTCAGGTGCTGCAAGAATTCCAGATTCGGAGTGTAATCAGCCAGTTGCCTGGCTCTACCTCTGACCAGGGCACGTCGGTCGGGATCAATATGAACCCAGGCCCCAGGCGGAATTGCAAACGTCTCGGCCCGCGCCTGGCACGGGAGAACCCGATTGGCCACTTCGTAGACGGCGGCGTTCCAGGCAACTCGACGGCACATGCCGTGGTCGTTATCCACGGTCAGCACTCTGGCCGCCTGCGAAAGGGCCACCGAGTCGCCGCCGATCCCCGCGCAAAGATCGACGATGAGCGGGCAGGCGAAGCGACTGGCCTTGTGGCGGGCCACGGCTTCGGAAGTGGCTTGTTCGAGGCCCACGGGGTCGAGCCACATCCGCTCGCCGCGAGAGAACTTTACGCGAGCCCGGGCGCGGCAGGCAGCCAGACGGATCGCCGCGGCGACGATTTGCGGGGGAGCGTGCTTCCGCAATCGGTCGATGTCTGCGGGCCGCGGCTGAGGGATCTTCGCTGCCTCCATCAGCAATTCTTGCCCTGCCGGGTCGGTCAAGACCCAGGCTTCGGCGTCATCGATGGAGCAGGAGTCCGGAAGAACTGACATCGTGAATCGAGGCCTTTGCGAATACAATGAGTTTATTGTCCCGTCCCGTGCCCCCGGAGAAGGTCCGTTGCCCGACCAGCAAGCATTGTACCCGCATGTTCCATCGATTGTTCGTGAGCCCCTCTCGCTCGGTGCCGTGGCGGTCCCTTCGCGATTCTTCCTGGCCCCGCTGGCAGGTTACACCAGCCTGGCCTTCCGGCTCGCCGTGCGAAGCTGTGGGGGGCTCGGCCTGGCGACGACCGACTTGGTCAACGCCCGCTCCCTGATCGAGCACCGGCGGCGGGCCATCGAGCTGGCCGAAACCTGCACCGACGATCGCCCGCTGGCGATCCAGCTCTACGGGCATGTCATCCCCGAGATGGAGCAGGCAGCGCGCTGGGTCGAGGCGCACGGGGCAACCGTCGTCGATATCAACATGGGCTGCCCGGTCCGGAAAGTGGTTCGCAGCGGCGGCGGTTCCGCCTTGCTTTGTCAGGTAGACCGCGCTGTGGAGCTCGTAGGTGCCGTCGTGCGGGCGATCACGATCCCCGTTACCGTGAAGATGAGGCTGGGCTGGGACGACGAATCTCTGACAGCACCTGTGCTGGCCCGCGAGTTCGAGCAAGTGGGCGCGGCCGCGGTGATCGTCCACGGGCGGACCCGCGCCCAGGGCTTCTCGGGCAGCGTGAACCGCGAAGGCATTCGCGCCGTGGTCGACGCGGTGCAGCGTCTTCCCATCGTGGCCAACGGTGATGTGCGAACGATCGCCGATGCGGCTAGCATGTTCGAGCAAACCGGCTGCGCGGCGATTTCGATCGGCCGAGGGGCACTTGCCAACCCGTTCTTCTTTCGCCAGCTCGACCAGTGGGCCCGAACCGGAGATCCTGGAACCGCCCCCGATTTCGACGAACGGCTCGACCTGATGCGCGATCATTTCCACGGACTTGTCGAGCGCAGGGGCGAGTTTTACGCCTGTCTCCAATTCCGCAAGATCCTCAAGTGGTATTATCACTTCACCAGGATGCCCAAGCCGCTCTACCTCCGGCTGATCAAGCTCTCGAGCACGGCACTCTTCGACGAGACCCTCGCGGCAGTTCGCGAGGCCGGTCCCTCCAGCAGCCTGCCCGGCCACTTCGAAGCCCACATTCCCGTCCCCGCCGGCCCGATCGACAAGTGGTAACAATTCGGGAATAAAGGTCTTGATCGCCGCCAACGACAATTGTAAGATCAAGCGATGAGTCACGTCCGTCGAGGTTTTTCCGGGAGTCCCATCATGTGCCGGAACCGTGGATTCACCTTGATCGAGCTGATGGTCGCGATCCTGATCATCGGGGTTCTTTGCAGCCTTATGGTGCCTGCCGTGGCGGCGTCGCGGGAAGCGGCCCGGCGGGCACAGTGCGTGTGTAACCTCAAGCAAATGGCACTCGCAGTAGCCAGCTATGAGGCGGCACATGGCGTTTATCCGTATGGCGTGGGGGGCGGGGCACCTCCGGGCGCGGGTCGCGTGCCGCGCTGGTCGACCCATTCGCAGCTATTGTGCGAGCTGGACCAGGTCAACGTACTCAACGCGCTCAATTTCAGTGGCGTTGCCTGGCTATCCGATCCGGTTTTCGGCCCCCAAAACGGCACGGCGCTGACCACGACGCTCCCGGTCTTTCTGTGCCCATCCGACCCGGACGCGATGACCGACCCGTATCGACTTGGACATGTCAGCTACCGAGGCAACGCGGGGACTCTCCCCTATAATCTTGCCGCCGACTCGCCCGACGGCACAGGCCGCAATAATGGGGTGTTCTGGTATCAGAGTGCCGTGCGAATCGCACAAGTGACCGACGGAACCTCCAACTCGGCGCTCTTCAGCGAGCGCTGCCTGGGATCGCCCAACGCTTCCGATGTGAAGGCCGACTACTACATGAACGGCACGAACGTCGCTACCTGTCAGGCTGCGACTCCCGGCGTCACGTCCCGTTACGCCGTGCCCTACGAGCTTTCTGGCCAGCGGTGGGGCGACGGAGCACTCTTCTACACGCGTTACAATCACATCTTGCCGCCCAACAAGCCGAGCTGCCTGCTCGGTGGTACAAGCGATTACGGCTGCTCGGTAGTGGTCTCTGCCTCGAGTCGTCATCCGGGAGGAGTGAACTTGGCGACCATTGATGGAGCTGTACGCTTTGTCAAGGACTCGGTCGCCCCCTGGAGCTGGAAGGCGGTCGGGACGATTGCCGAGGGTGAAGTTGTGAGCGCGAGCAGCTATTGAACGAGGAACATTCTCTACCCGCATCTTCGACTCGATCACTGGGCCGGTCCATTCGGGTTTGAGGGCTTGGCCTGCATTCCAGGCCTCATGCCTCCAGCGTTCATGATCATCGGTGTCCCGGGCCGGAGGATCGACGCGTACCTTTTGCTCACCGCCTCGATCGCCTGCAACCGTTCGTTCAACTGCTCCAACTCGGCGGAGGTGAGCTCACCGCGCCTGGCTCTCTGCACCTCGAGACCCAGTGGCGTCGAGAGGGGGAAAGACTCTTCCATGACCATGAGCTCCTCCCAGTTCCGATCCCTGAAGTTGGGCGGCCGCATCGTCACCATCCCATCCCTGATCCCGTAGCCCATCTGAAGCTGCTCCGCGATTAGCTTCAGAACCCGGCGCAAGGGGACACCCTCCAGGTCCATCGTGATGGGGGTTTGCATGATCTTCTCATGCATATTGATGTTTTCCTCGCTGCCGCTGAAATCCACTGGATCGACGTAGATCGGAATCCCTTCGCCGTGGGCACCGGCTGTGGCGGACTGAATGTATTTCAGGACTTCCTCAAGCGGCGTCGGGTTGGCGAATTTCATCGGGATGGACTCTTCGAGACGGGCGAGCAAGGCCTGGGACTTCGGATCCGTCCCCGGCTGAGCGTTCTTCCCGATGCCAGGCCGGTCGCCGCGTCCCGTGCCAGAGATGTTGGGCTCTTTGCCGGCCTTCGCCTGTGCCAGCCAGAGCTCGGCCTCCAGGCGATAGTACTCGGTCACTGCACGCTCGTCTTTATCTTCTGGCTTGACCGCTTTCTCTGCCTCCTTCATGACCTTGAGGTACTTCTCAAATGCATCGATCTGGTTGGCCCTGGCATTGTTCAGGTCCAACTGGGCCTCAAGGGCCCTGTGCGCCCACAAATGGACACCCTGCCGTGACATGCTTTCGGGATTCGAGTTGTAACCCTTCTGTGACCACTCCAGAGACTTCAAGGCCGCCGAGTACCGGGCCTGGGCAAGCGCATTGATTGATGGACTCTGATTCGAACCCGATTTTGTGATTGCGTCGGCAGGCAGCGGGTTGGGGCGATAGTCCTTCGGAAAATCCGGGTACACCTTCGACGCTGCCTCAGCCTTTGCGGGACCAAGCTTGGCAGCATCAGGCAACCGATTGGCTGGGGCCTGATAGGCGAGAACGCCCGCTCCGGTCGCGATGACCCCCGCGGCCATCACGACCGCCGTGGCAAACTTCAGTGCGCTCATGCTCATGCTCCTGAGTGTTCCATGAACCAAGGAAGCAACAGCAGCCGAGACCGCCCCGGCTGCGAGTTGGCGACCGGCCACAATCCGGGCCGAAATGCTTATCGTTGAGGCCAGTAACTCTGGAGTCACGGCCGGGGCCGACTCGGGGGCCAGTATT
The DNA here is from genome assembly GCA_963797295.1 of uncultured Planctomycetaceae bacterium. Classification (GTDB taxonomy): domain Bacteria; phylum Planctomycetota; class Planctomycetia; order Isosphaerales; family Isosphaeraceae; genus Aquisphaera. The sequence goes on along the minus strand of CAWCPP010000035.1, from coordinate 87,088 downwards.
GCCGCCGAAGAGGCGATTCCGCGGCGGGCAAGCCGCGATTTCAGCTTGACTCGAGCACGCGCCAGGCGGCTCTTGACCGTGCCGATGGGGCTGCGTAGTTGGGCTGCCGCCTGCTCGTGCGTCTGGCCCTCCAGGTCGCAAAGAACGAGCGCCGAGCGGTACCGCTCCGGCAAGCGGGCCACCTCTTCGTCAAGAAGCGCGCGGAGCTCCGCCGCATCGTCATCTTCCGAACGGCGGTCCTCCCAGGCCGTCATATCCGAGCCTGCACGCTCGCGCGTCTGCCTGCGGCGGGAACTCGTCCGGCCGCGTACCGCGACCCGCCGGGCCACGCCATGAAGCCAGGTCCCGAGCACGGCGTGATCGCGTATCGATCGACCTTTCTCGACCAGTATTAGAAACGTGGCCTGGAATGCGTCGTCGATATCGTTTGGGTCGGAGAGGATGCGGCGACAGACTGCCAGCACCATCGGACCATGCCGGCGCACGATGGCCTCGAATGCGAGTTCATCACCCTGCGTGAGAAATCGCTCCAGGAGCTGGCTTTCACTCATCCCGGTCATTGTTCCATCCATGAACACACGCACCAGCGAAGACTGCAGCGAAGTGAACATTGCTCGGCCCATGACAGCCGTCTCCCGGATAGGTGATCTACGTCTATAGTGCATGGCCCTCGTCAATGGTTCCAAGTTTTTTCCCAGCTTTCCGCGTGATCGTCCTGCATGGCGGCCAGGTCCGGCCTTGCCTTGAATGCACCTGCCAGCATCCGTAAGATGCCCCTGGAGGACAGATCTCGTGGCTTGGCCGCGCAGGGCGGCAGACCTCTCCCGTTCGTGCCGTGATTTGCATCGATGAAAGGACTTGACGCATGGCCACCGTGACCAAACCGCGCCGCAAGACGGCCAAATCGTTCCAGACCAAGCTGCTGATCGATGGCAAGTTCCGTGACAGCGTCAGCGGCAAGACGTTCGCAACGGTCAATCCCGCCACGGAAGAAGTCATCGCCCAGGTTGCCGAGGGCGACGCGGCCGATATCGACCTGGCCGTCAAGGCAGCGCGGAAGGCGTTCGAGGGCGGCCCCTGGCAAAAGATGGACGCTGCGCGACCGCGGCCGGCTGATGTTCAAGCTGGCGGACCTGATCGAAGAGCACATCGACGAGCTGGCCGAGCTGGAAACTCTGGATAACGGCAAGCCGATCAACGAGAGCCGCAACGGCGACTTGCCGCTGGTAATCGACTGCCTGCGCTACTATGCGGGCTGGGCCGACAAGATCCATGGCGAGACGATTCCGGTTCGCGGCAATTACTTCTGCTACAGCCGGCGCGAACCGGTGGGCGTGGTCGGCCAGATCATCCCCTGGAATTTCCCGATGCTGATGGTCGCCTGGAAGTGGGGCCCGGCGCTGGCCGCGGGCTGCACGGTCGTGCTCAAGCCGGCCGAGCAAACCCCGCTCACCGCGCTGCGGATGGGCGAGCTGGCGACTTGAAGCAGGCTATCCCGCGGGCGTGATCAACATCGTCCCCGGCTTCGGCGAGACCGCCGGCGCACCGCTCGTGGCGCACAAAGGCGTGGATAAGATCGCCTTCACGGGTGAGACCACGACCGGCAAGCTGATCATGAAGAGCGCGGCTGATACGCTTAAGCGCGTGACATTGGAGCTGGGCGGCAAGAGTCCCAACATCGTCTTCGCTGACGCCGACCTCGACGCAGCCGTCGAAGGGGCGATGCTCGGGTTGTTCCTGAACCAGGGACAATGCTGCTGCGCGGGCAGCCGGTTGCTGGTTCAAGAGCCGGTCTACGACCAGATGGTCGAAAAGCTTGCCGAACGAAGCAAGAACCGCAAGCTGGGCGACCCGTTTGACACCTCCACCGAGCAGGGCCCGCAGATCGACGAGGGCCAGTTCAAGAAGATCCTTTCTTACATTGAAAAGGGCAGGGCCCAGGGTGCGCGTTGCGTTGCCGGCGGCGAGCGATTCGGCAGCAAGGGCTACTTCATCAAGCCGACGGTCTTTGCCGACGTCAAGGACAGCATGGCCATCGCCACTGACGAGATCTTCGGTCCGGTCATGCAGGTTCTCAAGTTCAAGGACATGGAAGACGTGATCGAGCGCGCCAACAACACCGACTACGGCCTGGCCGCGGCCGTCTGGACGCGCGACATCGGCAAGGCTCACTCCATCGCCAATCGCGTGCGGGCGGGCACCGTCTGGATCAACTGCTACGACGTCTTCGATGCCGCGGCCCCGTTTGGCGGTTTCAAGAGCAGCGGCCTCGGCCGCGAGTTGGGCGAGAAGGCACTCGACAATTACACCGAGCACAAGACCGTCACGGTGGCGCTTGATTGATCAATCGCCAGGCGGATCAAACATCATGGAAATGGTGAGCCTGGCGCGGCACTCGACCGCGCCGGGCCGTCCAATCCGCCGTTGCGATACAAGGCGGATTGAACATACTTATTGATGTCCACCTGGACCCGAGGCCGGTGCAGCCGCGGTTTGCTGCTTGAGCAGGTCGCGAATTTCGGTAAGCAGTTGCTCCTCCCGGCTCGGCTCGGGAGGAGCTTTGGCTTCTTCCTTCTTGGTCCGCATAATCCAGCCCAGGAATTTCACGATGAAGAAGAAGAGAGCCGCGGCGACGATCAGAAAGTTGACGACGTCGCCGAGAAATTTCCCATAGGGAATCTCCTTGCCATCGATCCGTGCGATCCAGCCCACGTAGCCCCTGTCTCCGGGAAGGACCACACCGATCGTGGGCATGATCACATTATGCACCAGCGAATTCACAAGGTTGCCGAATGCGCCGCCGATGATGACGCCGATCGCCAGATCGACCACGTTGCCCTTGAAGGCAAATCCCTTGAACTCGTCGAACAGGGACAAAGCCTTTTTCGTCGGGTCGAGTTGTCTCAGATCCATGAATGAGTCTCGCCTGGCGGGAGCACTTGATCGGTTCCGATGGGTTCTCGTCAGCCTCGTTACATGGCCAGCCACCCGGGCAAAGTGCCCCGGGAAGGCAGCTTGATGACGCTCAGGCTCAGGATATGGGGATGCTTCTGAAGGTTGTTGAGAGCCGTCTCCGTGGGGACGGTATCAAGATTCACGACGCCGATCGCTTCGCCGCCTTGCTGCTCGCGGCCGACGTTCATCTGGGCGATGTTAACGCCCTCATCGCCCAGGGTCTTGCCGATGAAGCCGATCAAACCTGGCCGGTCATGGTGAGTGAAGATCAGGAGGTTACCGTCCATGTGGGCGTCGAGCAGGTAGGTGCCGAGTCGCACCAGGCGGAGAAACTGCTTGCCGAAGAGTGTTCCACCGGCAACATAGGTCTTTCGTTCGGTGGTCACCTCGCTCTGGATCATGGTAGCGAAATCGCCCGGGGCCTCGGCCGCGCGCTCCTCGATCTCCAGGCCTCGCTCACGGGCAAGCGACATCGCGTTGACGAGATTGACCGGCTGTTCCAGGGCCGCTTCCATCAGCCCGGCGGCAAAGCTCGCCGTGATCAGCTTGGTGTTCTTGTGGGCCACCTCGCCGCGGTAAATCAGCCGCGCGTTCTTGAGCGTGCCCCTGTCCATCTGGGCGTGGATCATGCCCAGCCGCCAGGCCAGGTCGAGATAAAGCCGGACGTCTTCGAGCTCGGCGCGGTCGAGCGTGGGCATGTTCACCGCGAATCGCACCTGGCCCCGCACCAGGTAGTCAGCGATCAACCGCGCGGCCTCGACAGCGACGCTCACCTGGGCTTCCTCGGTCGATGCGCCGAGGTGGGGTGTGACCAGGACTTTCTGATGCTTGACGAGAGGCAGGTCGGCGGGAGGCGGCTCGGGATCGAAGGCGTCAACCGCTGCGCCGGCGAGCCTGCCACTGGAGAGAGCCTCGACGAGCGCGGCCTCATCGATCAGGCCGCCTCGCGCGCAGTTGATGATCCGCACCGTGGGCTTCATCATGCCGATCGCTCGGGCGTCGATAAGGTTGCGCGTCTCGGCATTGAGCGGCGTGTGCAGAGAGATGAAGTCGCAGCGGGGCCAGAGCTCGTCGAGTCGCGAAACACTCTCGATTCCATTCGCGAGTGCTTTCTCGGCCGAGAGCAGCGGGTCAAAGCCGATCACGGTCATGCCGAACCCCAGCGCCCGTTGCGCGACAGCCAGTCCCACGCGGCCCAGGCCCACAACGCCCAGGGTCTTGCCCTCGAGCTGGGTGCCGGTGAAGGCGTTGCGGTCCCACTTTCCCGATTTGAGACTGTCGTTCGCCACGGCCACGTTGCGGGCCAGCGCCAGCATGAGCGCCATGGTGTGCTCGGCCGTCGAGACCGTGTTGCCTCCGGGCGTGTTCATCACCACGATGCCCTGGCGGGTCGCGGCCGGCACGTCGATGTTGTCCACGCCCACCCCGGCGCGGACGATGGCTTTGAGCCTCGATTGGTTGTGCAAGACCTCGGCCGTGAGCTGCGTTCCCGACCGGACCGCAATCCCGTCGGCGTCGTTCAAGGCCTTTGCCAACGCCTTGGAATCCTTGGCCAGCTTCGTGTCAACGACAACCTCGATTCCCTTCTCGGCACGAAGCAGGGCCAGTCCCTCCTCGGCAAGCTTGTCGGTCACCAGTACGCGATAGCTCACGATCAACGATCTCCGTTCCATTCAAGACTTGGTCCGTCCCATGCCAGGGTTTTTCCCCTGACGCCGGCACGTCTCAGCCCACTGGCGCCGGGGTGCGCTGGCCCATCAGCGCTTGCTGGGCCGCGGCCACGGCGCAGCCGGGCTCGACATCATGGCCAAGCTCAGCCAAGGCCATCTCCAGCGCGGCCAGGGTGGCCACAACGTCAATCTCGTCGGTGTAGCCCATGTGGCCGATCCGCACGATCTTCCCCTTGAGCTTGTCCTGCCCGCCGACTGTCGTGATACCGAACCGCTCGGTCAGCTTGTTGCGGATCTCGGTATCCTTCATGCCTTGAGGTACTCGGAAGGCGGTCAGTCCCTCGGCGGGACGGGCGCTGAAGAGTTCCAGACCCAGGGCCTGCACGCCTGCCTGGCAAGCCTCGCTCATCCGCCGATGCCGCAGCAGGATGTCCTCCATGCCCTCTTCCTTGATGCGACGGAGTGAGGCCCGCAGGGCGAGGATCAAGGTGTGCGCGGGGGTGTACGGTGTGTCGAACTCTTTGGCCTTCTTCCGCGCGGCCTTGAGATTGAAATAGAAGCTGCGGGAGTCGAAGGCGTCGATCTTGGCCCAGGCCTTGTCGCTGACTGCCAGGAACGCCAGGCCGGGTGGAAGCATCAGGGCCTTTTGCGAGCCCACGCAAAGCAGGTCGACGCCCCAGTCGTCGGTCCGACACTCCATGGCGCCCACGCCCGAGATGCCATCAACGGCGAACACAGCCGGCGTCCTGGCGACGACCTTGCCGATTGCCTCGATGGGATGGCCGGTGCCCGTTGAGGTTTCGCTCAGCGTCCCCATCACGCAGACCGTGTCGGGATGCTGCCGCAGGGCCTCGGCGACCTGATCCGGGTCCACCGGCTGACCCCACTCGGTCTCGAGCAGCACGGCGTTGATTCCGTAGGCCTTGCAGATGTTGCCCCACCGCGCCGCGAAGTAACCCGCGCTCAAAACCAGCGCCTTGCCTCCCGGAGGGACCGTGTTGACGGCCGCGGCCTCCATGGCTCCGGTTCCCGAGGCCGTCAGGATCAGGACGTCGTTCCGCGTCTGGAAAACGTGCTTCAATCCTTCGGTCACCTCGACGATCACCTGCTTGGCCTCGGACGAGCGGTGATGGATCACCGGCCGGGCAAGTTCGAGGAGCACCTCTTCGGGAACATTCGCGGGACCAGGCGTCATGAGTCGCGGTTTGCGCATCAGTGCAATTCCTCAATTCCCCGGCGAAGGCTGGAACCACGCGATTCCAACATCGGCCGGAAGACACGGTTGGCGAGCAGGATACCAGTAGAGTTTAGTCGGCCGAAGCTAAAACGAGAATGACCGTCTGACGTGAGTTTTCCGCGGCTTCTCGTTTCAGAACGGGCCAGACGCGGAGCCATAATCTTTGGTCAACTCGGCTTGCGGCGAGTAGACCGTCTCCGCGTTGAAGACAGGACTTTCCACGATCTCCAGTTCGCCGTTCTCATTGACGCGCCGGAAGAAGCACGAATGATACCCCTCGTGGCAAGCCCCGCCGTGCTGGCGGACCTTGATCAGGAGCACGTCGCCGTCGCAATCGACATGAATCGACTCAACGATCTGAACGTGTCCGGAAGTCTCTCCCTTGTGCCAGAGGGCCTTGCGCGACCGGGAGTGGAAATGGGTCTGGCCGATCTCAAGCGTCTTCCGCAAGGCCAACTCATCCATCCACGCCATCATCAGCACATCGCCGCTTTTCGACTCCTGCACGATTGCCGGAATGAGACCTTCGGAGTTCCACTTGAGGCGAGGCAGGGTCTGTTTGATCGATGGCACGGAGTTCACTCGCGAGGGAATCAGAATACAGTCAGCGCAGTCATCGCAACTAGAGTCTAGCAGGCCACGGCACACGGCCGCAATGAACTCTCATGATCGGTTCGGCAGCGTTCAATGATGCAGCCAATGAGTGGTCTGCGGTTCCACGACTCCAGCGACACCTGGGGCTGAGTGGAATATTAAAGCGCAGCGGCCTTGGTCTCGCCACGCTGGCGAAAGCAACCAAGAAAGGTACTCACGCTAGCGTGGCGAGAAGGGCGGACGCCAGTAGGTCGCCGGTTTCAGACTTTCTGACTGCGTATCGCCGATGACTTGGTAGTCGCCGGCTTCTGGGCGACGTGCTTGCTGTGGGCCGCGGCTCCGGGGTGAGTCTTGGTCGACTTGGTTGAGCTACCCGTATGGCTGGCGCGATGATGACGCCCCGAACCTCCGCGCACCGGCTTCGTCGGCGAGGTTGGACTCGGCGTCGGTGAGGTCGTTCCGCTACCTGAGACCGGTGTCAGGGGCGTGGTGAGGGTGCTCGTGGCCAGGTCGCTCACGAGCGCCGGGCCGATCAGCGTGCCCAGCCCTGTGGCCGTATTCGCGGTGCTTGAGGAGCTTGTGGTCGTGGATGTGCTGGACCCAAATCCCGAGCTTCCTGACGTCCAGGGAAACGACCAGAACGGACCAAAGCCGAAGCCGGAACCGAAGCCATTGCCGTAGCCATAACCGCCGCCGCCGAAAGATGCGGGCGCGGCCGCGACCGTGTGGAAGTCAGTCGATGGCGCGGCGTAAAGCGCCGGCAAGGCTTGCGTGGGGCCGTCGAGGCTTCCCAGGCCGGCAAGCGCTCGGCCTTGGTCGGCGATGGCGATGATGCCGGCCCAAGACGGACTTCCCAGGCTGGTTCCTCCGATGGTCATCCAGGAGCCCTGGCTGCCATTGCGCGAAGTCTGGGTGGTGACATACACCTGCACGCCCGTGTTCGGGTCGCCGTCAAAGGCGACGTCGGGCGTGGCCCGGAAACCGGTGGATTGCACTTTCGCCTGGTAGCTCGGTTCGGGCTCGTACTGGCTGTAACCTCCGCCGCTGTCGGTCCAGGCCACCTCCGACTGGTAGGCTCCGGTGCTGCTCAGAGCCAGCGTCGTGCCCCCGACCGACAGAACGTTGGGCGAGGCCGCCGGATAGGATGCGCCGGCGGCGGCACCGCTATCGCCGCTCGAGACGATGAAGGTAATTCCCTGGTGGCCGCTCGGTGTCGTGAGGATGGAGTCATACGAGGTCTCGCTCGGGGTTTCGCTGAAACCCCAGCTCATCGAGACGGCCACAACTCCTGGCAGATTCCGGGCCGTGTTCACCGCCGCCATGAGGTCCTGGATGCTCTGCGAATTGGCCTCCACCACCAGGATATTCGCACCCGGTGCGACGGCGTGCGACCACTCCACATCCAGCGACTCTTCCTCGGTCCAGCCGATGTTTGTCTGAGCGGTGGCGCTGACGGCGCCTCCCGACTGGTTCACGACCGTGAGCTTGGGGTTGGGCAGCCCGTAGGCCTTGTCAAACGTTTGTAGGTCGGAAGCAATCGTGGGATCGTTGTACGCCTCGATCAAGGCGATGGTCTCGCCCGAACCGTTGCCCTGGACGCTCTTTCCAGACGAATTCGTGAACGTGATGTCATTCAGACCGTAGGCCGCGGTCACCTGGGCGGGAGTCAGCCCCGAGAGTAAACAACGATCGTCCAGGGAATCGATTTGCGGACGGAGGCGCAGACCGCGTCGGCGGTTTCTCATGGGTGCCCTCATGTCATTTGGGATGATATAGCTCGTGGGAACTCAAATATCGCGAGCAGATGCGCATCCGTGCGTGAAATCAAGCCGCGTTCACAAAGGACGACACGCCAGCCGACCAGGAGACCGTTGCCCCATGAACCGTTCTCTTTTGGTCCAGGGCTGGCGGAGCTTCTTCGTCCCTTGAGGGCTACTAACAGCCCACCAGGTAATCTACACCATCAATGCGGAAAGCCAAAAAAAATCAGGTGCAATGTCTTGGCCGCGACATCCAGAAAAAAGCGGCAAGGCCAGTGAAGCCTTGCCGCTTTTGTATACACCAGGATCGATTCCTCAGCGTTCTGAACCGTCCGCTTTGCCCGCGGATCGTCGCGTCCTCTCTACCGGCACGATGTCTCCGGCAGGCGGCGGTTGCGTGGCGACCGCCTGTGTCTCGGCCAGGGATTTCTCCTGGTCCTCAAGAGCCAGGAACACCTCCATCTGCTGCCCCACATAAACCTTCGCGGGTGGCCGGTCCGGTAGCGCATACAGGACCTGAAGCGCGCGGGTATCCACACGCTCCGAGTTGTCGCCGGTCAAGCTCTTTTTGGGAATGACGTAGGGCTCGATGCGTACGTATTCGAGCGGGAACCTCGGCTCTTTGCGTCCCTTCACGTTGGCCCAGGCAGTCATGCCCTCGCGAAAGCGATAGAGATCATTCTCGTCGATATCGACCCGGACATGGAGCCGGTTGACCTCGCCCAGCACGATCATGGGCTCTTTCCATGCCAGCGTGGCGATCTGGCCGGGGCGGACGTTGACCTGCAAGATTTCACCATCGACAGGGGCCCGGACGACCAACCTCTCGAGCATGATATGAAGGCTCTCGATCTGGCTCTGGGCCTGTTCCACGGCTGCTCGCTGTACATCGATGTCTTCCTTCCAGGCGCCGGCCTTGAGTTTGGCCAGGTCGGCCTCGACCTTGGCAAGCGTTGCCTTGGCGGCCAGCCTGGTGTACTTGTCCTTGTCAAAGTCGGACGCGGCCAGCATCTTCTTCTGGAACAGATTCAGATCGCGATTGTACGCGGCCTCGGCGTCGAAAAGCCTGGCGCGAGCCTCATCGACCGACGCGATCGCCGGGGGGAGATCTTCGGCGCGGGGCATGTGCTCCAGCCGATGAAGCTGGGCCACCGCGGAGCGGAGTGAGGACTCTCGGGTCTTGAGCTCGGCTTTCAGGTCACGGTCATCGATCCGGAACAACGGCTCGCCCTTGTGCAAACGGTCGCCCACCTTCTTGTGGGGCGGATCGTAGCCCGGTCTGCCGTCAACATAGACCTCGAGCACCACGCCAGGTACCGCCGTGCCGATGGGAATATTCTCGCGCTGGGCCTCCACAAGCCCCAGGCCGTAAATGGCGCGGACGATCTCCTGGGGCTTCTGGGGAGGGTCCAGCAGAGGCAACGAAACGGGGGCCTCTTTGTCCTTCTTCGCGTTGGAATAAACAGCACCGACCCCAAAAACGATCCCCAGCAAGGCAATGAGTGGCAAGGCAATTTTTGTGAACATAATAATACCTTATGATAGTAAAGCCGACCGTCGGGGAATGACGGGAATTGCATCCGAAGTGAAAAGGGCGATCACGCCGCGGCCTCCGCATTCCGATCCTCGACCTGCACGCAAACTCCGTCGTCCATGTGAGCGATCCGGTCGCCGAACTGAAAGACCCGGTTGTCGTGCGTGACAATGACCACAGCGCGGTCGGGCTTCACCGCCGACTCGCGAAGCAGCTCCATGACCGTGAGCCCGGTCTCGTGGTCGAGGGCCGCGGTCGGTTCGTCGCAAACCAGGAGCTTGGGGTCGTGGGTCAAGGCTCTGGCGATGGCGACACGTTGCATCTGTCCGCCGGAAAGTTGCGAAGGCAGACTCTGGATCTTCTTGCCCATACCGATCGACGCCAGGACCTCGCCAGCCCGGCGCACCGCCGGGGCCTTACTCCAGCCGGCGATGACCAGCGGGATCGCCGCATTCTCGGCCGCCGTCAGGGCGGGCAGCAAGTTATACTGCTGGAAGACGAAGCCGATGTTCCTGGCTCGGAACCTGGTCTTGAGCCGGTCGCTCATCCGGGTGATGTCGTTGCCGAAGATGGAGACCTCGCCTTCATCGGCATCGAGGATACCCGCGATCACCGAGAGCAAGGTCGTCTTACCGCACCCCGATGGCCCGACGATCAGTGACATCTGACCGGCATAAATGTCGAGGTGGATCCCCGCCAGCGCCTGCACGCGCTGGTCGCCAGAGCCGAAATGCTTGGTGAGATCGCGGATCCGGACGGCAACACCATCCCGCTCGAGATCGTTCTGAACAGGGACTGAGAAATGAGTCTGAGACATTGCTCTGGGCACCTGGTCCAGTTTTCCGTCGATAAAGAGCACCACGACTGACGGGGAAAAAGGGCATCAGCTCCGGAAGACGATGGCCGGCTCGAGCCGGATCACGCGCTGGACTGAAAGCAAGCTGGCCAGCACACAGATCAAAATAATCGCCACAGCCGCCGTGGGCAGCAATTGCCAGGGGGTGAAGAACGCTAGCTCGGTTGGCTGCCCCTGCCATCCAGTGGCTACCTTCAATCCAAACAGGGTCGACAGTCCCACACCGATGCCGTACCCCAGAACTCCGGCCACGGCCGCCTGGAGCAAGATCATCGCCACGATCCGCAAGTTCGAGGCACCCATCGCCTTGAGCGCACCAAACTGTTTGAGATTCTCGATCGTGAAGTTGTAAAACGTTTGTCCCGCGATGGCCGTGCCCACCAGGAACCCGAGAAAGACCGTGATCCCGAAATTGATCGGGATACCCGTATAAATCAAGTAGTACTTGATTGTCTTGTACATGAAGTTCTCGCTGGTCCGAGCGCCCAGACCGGTCTGGTCCTGGATTCGCTGGGCCACGACATCGGAAGGGATCTTCCGGCCGTTCCCGTCCTCGCCGGTCTGGGCGAGGATGAACGTCAGCATCTTCCGCTCCATGGGAATGAACTGCTTGGTACGGCTGTAGAGCGTGTAGACAACGGGGTTGGACTGGAAAGTGCGGGTGGCCTCGCAGACGCCCACGATGATCGCCCTGTGATCGTTCATCTCGATTTCAGGGGCGGCCTGGACGAACTTGCGGAGCCGCTCGATGTAAGCTTCGTCCGATTCCTTGGGCTTGGCGAAAGGTTCCTCCAGGTGGCAGCCGGGGAACAGTTTGGCCAGTCCAACGCGATCGACGATGACTGCGTCGGGCCTGCGCATGTCTTCGGGATCGCCCACCAGCATCCGGCCCTTGGGCGGTGGTCCGACCATGGAACCCCGCGGCGGAGATCCAACCATCGAGGTGTCGTCGACGCCGATCAGGATCACCTGTTCGATGACATTGAGAATCCGCGCATCATACCAGCGAGCTGCCGGCGCAGCCGGGTAATCGATGCCGGGCTTGATCAGATCGAGCACCTTTGTGAACGGGTTCGAAGGCGGCTGTGCCATGGCCTGCCGCTCGCGTTCCAGCTCCGCGGCAGGGTAGGTCTTTTCTTTCAGCTCATCCGGAATGAAGGTGAGCTTGGCTCGGGCATTGCCCTTGTACAGGGGAACGGCCCACTTCACGCCCGGAACGCCGCGGACGCGCTGAAGGTTGCTCTCGAGCAGCGGCTTGATGTCGTCCACGAACCGGACGCTCGGTTCCATGACCCAGAGGTCCGCCCCGGTGATGTCCGAGATCTGCGCAGGTCCGGAGCATCAGGCCGCAAAAGATCGACCCTTGCTGCATGATCAGTGCGGCGGCGAACGTCAAGCCCAGGACAATACCCAGGAACTTGGCCCGGTCGCCGACCAGCATCTTCAGCGCGATCCAGTACATGACGACACCTCACCTGCCTGCCCTTCGCTTCGTCCCCGTCCCGAGGACTCCCCCGCCCGATTGAGCGTAGGCCCTAACCCGAGAGCGGCAAGACAGAAAGCGGTGATATGATCGGTCAGAAAATCGACGTCGAGAGCGCGGTAGCCATCTTCGCCGATCAACCTCTCCGTCACCCTCCGCGCCATCTTGTAGTGAAGACATTGCCCGATCACGCTGAACACCAGCGCGTTGAGGCGGCGGTCATCCGCCTCCGGACAGATCTCCTGCATCACCCCGCGGATCAGCTCGAACCTTGGCCGGATCACTTCGCGAACCAGGATCTCCGAGAATCGGGTCGGAGAAAACATCTCCCGCAGCATAAGCCGGTGCTGCCAGTCCTCCGGCTGATTCATCGACAGGACGCGATCCAGGAAGTGGTGGATGAACGCACGAAGACGAGCCGCCGGCGTCAGCCCGGAATCGATCTGGATCTCCCCCGGGTCCATGCCGCAACGGTGGGCCTCGCGAAGGACTTCGACGTACAGATGCTCCTTGTCGCCAAAATGGTAGTTGATCGCCGCCAGGTTTGCCCCGGCTCGGTCGCAGATCGCTCGCACCCGCGCTAGCTCAAAGCCCTTCTCAGCAAACTCTTGCCCGGCACCCTCAAGCAATCGTGATTTCGTGAGATCTTGTGCCACCATGCCACCTTGCTATCAGACCCAAACAACTGTTTCAAACAACTGTTTCAATCAAGTGTATGGACTGCAAGCGAGCCGTCAAGGGCGAGTGGGCGAAAGACCAACATTTTCTCTGTGGCTTGCTGGGGCGTTCTTTGGGCACTTTGTTCAGCTCGTTTTCTCTCATCAAGCCGAGGTTCTGCCTTGAGTCCCCCGATTCGAGTCACCAACGCCTGATACGTCGGCGAGGGGTCACTCTCGTCAGTCATGAGTATGGCTAGATGGCATCCATCATTGATCGATGCCCCGACATCAACTGTCTGGCGGAGTATGTCTGGAAACCGTCGTGATCAGGGGGCATGATGAGTCCGGGGAGCGTCCAGCCCGATCATCAGACCCTCCAGTCGAGGGCGGCCTTGGTCGATGTCGGCCTCTCAGTCGTGTCCGGTCGGCCTCATGTCAATCAAGGAGTCGGCAGCAATGACACTGGTCACCGGGGCCGACGGTATGGTGGGCAGCGAAGTCCTCAAGCGATTGTCCGTGCAGGGCATCGCGGTGCGTGCGGTAACGCGCGACCCGCGGAAGGCGGACGCCAACCCGCTTCCGCATGTCGAGTACATCCGTGGTGACTTCGATGAACCCGAGTCGATTCGAAAGGCGTGTTCCTGCGTCGATCGGGCATTCCTGGCTTCTAACTCAACCGAACGCACGGAGCGGCAGCAGGTCGCCTTCACGCATCTAGCACAGCAGAGCGGGGTCCGCCACATCGTGAAGCTGTCGCAACTGCATGCCGACGCGAGTTCATCCGTCCGGTTCCTCCGCTATCATGCCGCGGTCGAGGCGGCGATCCGGGCGTCTGGCCTCGCATACACATTCCTGCGTCCCAACCTCTTCATGCAGGGCCTGCTGAACTTCCGGCAGAGCATCCGGCAGACGGGCTCTTTCTTCGCGGCGGCCGACGACGCCCGAATCAGCGCCGTGGACGTGCGCGACCTGGCGGATGTCGCGGTCGCGGCATTGACCGGATCAGAGCACGACAGCAAGACGTACTCGCTCACTGGCCCGATCGCCCTGACGTTCGCGGAGATGGCGCAACGACTCTCGGTGGCCATCGGCCGCTCGATCACGTTTGCCGACGAACCTCCCGAGTCGATGCGGGCGGCGCTGGTGGACCTGGGCTTCCCACCCTGGCAGGCGGACGGCTTGCTCGAGGAGTTCGCGATGTACCGTCGCAGCGAGGCCGCCGGGGTCGAACCGGGCGTACGTGCTGCCCTAGGCCGAGCCCCTCGCGGGTTCGAGGAGTTCGCGAGCGACTACGCCTCGATGCTCGCGTGAGGGGGAGATGAAAGTCTGCAGGTCGTGTATCGGCAGAAGAAAAAAGGAGGCGGTAGGAGAAAAACGGATGGCCTTACTCCCCGGCATGGTGTACCCGGAACTCCCCAAACATGAGGCCTGGGGCGCTTGGAATAGTGCCGAGTGATGAGTGGCGAGAAGCGACTCAATACGGAGGCGTTTTCTCGCTAGTCATCATTCGCCGCTTCCTGAACCGCCTGACGCTTCACGCCCTACATTCTAGACTGAACTCGTCTGGTTCGAACAAAGGGGAGGCCGTGGCTGATCACCAGGGCCGTCGATCCCGAGTCTCCCGGCCGTGAATTCGACGGGTTCGATCGAGCGATGGCCCCGCCGCGGCGGCGCCAGGAGCGCCCTGATGCAAAAGTACCAGCCATGACCATGATCACCCGCTTGCTCAACCCCCTACGGATCTCGGCCGAGCAGTTCGGCCGAATGCAGGAGGCCGGAGTCTTTGAGGGCCAACATTTCGAGGTTGCTCGATGGGGAGCTGTACGAAGTGACCAAGAGCCCGGCCCACAATTACGCCGTCGACGCGCCGGCTCGGTTCCTCCGACCAATCCTGGAGCCTAACGGATTCATCGTCCGTGAGGAGAAATCGGTCGAGCCGTGGGAGGACTGGTGGCCGGAGCCGGACCTGACTGTCCCGCATGGCCCCCCACGGCGCTACCAGCACCGCCACCCCGGCCCCTCCGATATCGTTCTCCTGGCCGAGGTATGCGAGAATTCCCCCCAGGACCGTACGCTCAAGCTCGCCGGCTACGCCGCCGCCGGCTTTCCTCAGTACTGGATCCTCGACCTGAACCTGCGCCGGCTTGAGATCTACTCCAATTCGATCGCCGGCACGTACCTCATGCACAGCGTCCTGCTCGAGACCGAGTTCGTCGATGTCATCATCGCCAGCCCAACTCCGGGAGCAGGGTTCACCCGTTCGGCCGGATCGCTGTCGCCGACCTGCTGGGGCAAACTTGACCTTGGATGAGGTCCGTTCAGAGACCGATCAGGGATGAAAAGCAGGATCGATCAAGCAGGATCGATCATGGCCAGCCACGTTCTGGGTCATGATGGTCAAATGCACCAACCAAGCGTCACGTCCCCAGCATCAAAAGGTGTTTGTGGGTGACCCTATTGTCTTCTCGGCGGGGGAACAGCCGGGGACAGAGCCGGTTCCTGCCCAGGACAGGATGGACGTGGCTGGCCACCATCCAGGCGGGCTACTGGAACGGCGTTAAATCGGTCCCGGTGACCATCCCGGCAAGCTACCCCCTGGACGGCCGGGGCGTGTGGTACAAGTTGCGGCCGGCATCGGCGGCCTGCTCGTTGCCGACGAGCGGGGCAGGGCCGTCGTCTACGTGATCTGCGAGCCGGCGAGTCACTTTTGCGTCAACACGAAAGGAGCGACCCGCATGCCGGTGCTGATCGGGGAGCATGTTCAAGGGTCTCGGTTCGACCAAGAAGGCTCTGGCTGGGTCGAGCCGAGCCGCCCTTATCCTCCTCTAGTCACACATACCGACATATTACGCGGTAAGTAGTGCTATGTCAGAGGTGAAACGTCTTCCGTCGGCATTTTGCGAGCGATCGGCGGTCGCACTGGCTATACTCTGGAGGAAAATTCGGCCTATGTCGAATCGCCCTACCTTCCCAGGAGGAGCAATGCGATGGATTACTCAGATTTCAAGCGGCTCGTTCGTATGGGAAATCACGTCAAGTTTAAGAAATATGCCTGGTGGGAGTTCGTCGGGCCCGCAGTCGATGCTTACAGGGGGGCATGGAACCAGGCGACCCTCCAGAACCTTTCATCAATTATCGAAAAATGCAAGAGTGAGCCTTCAAAATTGGAGACGAGCTTGATGGTAATGAATGATACGAAGACGTATGCAGGTTTGAAAAAAGAGCAACGCAGCGCTATCAAATCGGACGTGTTCCTGGATTATTTCGAGCGATTCGCCAAGGAAGAATCGAAGAGGATGAAACTGGACGATGCTGCGCAGGTGCGGAAGACCCTCGAGACGGTCTGCGGGAAGCTCATTACCGCTTATCAGCAGTATATACCCGATAGCTACATGGCCGCCCTGAAGGCGACTTTCATCAATACCGACGCCGATGCCCGCTGCTTCAGGTGTTTCCACGATGAGGTGGAATGGGGGACTCGGCTGAAGGGCGCACTTGACGATAGCACGAAGGCCTCGGACGTCAACGGATACACGCCCACGGTCGTGGCCGGGAAGGACGCGACCAACATGGGCGACCTGTCCCAGCCGCCCAGGAATCGCCGGATCGAGTTCCCTGTCACGACCAATGAGCACACCCTCTTCCACGAGATGCTGCACTGGGTCTGCCATGAGGATTTCCGTACCGGGATGGACAAGGACTTCAAAGACCCGGACCGGGAGATTGGCAGGGAGTGTGTTACCGAGTATTTCACCCGGGCCGGATTGAATGAGTGGGAAACGGGTGGATATGGGAATTACATGCCCCACGCCATCGCGGTCGTGAATGACCATGGGTTCGACAAGGTGGCGCTCGCCAACGCGTACTTCCGGGGGGTCAACGTCCAGAAGGTCATTGCGACGATGGTCGAGAGGTATAATAAGCGGAAAGAAGACCGCAACGCAGCCGCGCAGGCCACCTATACGCCGCCGAGCAATGACTTCGTACGAGGCCGTGTTCAGACAGTGAAAGGAAGGTTCGTCGACCCCAGCAAGGTTAGCGACGACTTTAAGAGTCAAGTAACGGCAGCATACCCAAGTGGTACATTCAATTACGATGCGGCCAAAGGCGAACTGAACGCGGCATGGGCGAATTACCTCAAGGATCTCTACAGCAAGCCATAAAAGCGGGCCCGTCGCGGCGTGTGGGCGTGGGCTGGCGCCGACGGGCCGGAGTGCGGACAGTTGACGCCCCTCCATCGGCATTCCAGGGTCCGCCCGGCGATGTCGGATTGGGGGGTTAGCTGCCCCCACGCGGCAGCGTATATTCACGGAACCACGGCCCGAGTCGGCCAACATGGGCCGTCCCGAGGCCCGGGCACATTGCTTGCTACGGGAAACTCCCCGTAGCCGAAGAGGCGGCGAGCCTCTACGCCCCTCCCCTAATCAACCCAGCACGTCGACCAACCGCTTCAGGGCGTCATCCTCAATTGTCGCGATTCGCCTCGATATTGGGAAAAATCCTGGCGAGGATCTCGGGGGTTAGCTTCGGGACCAGACGGCGTAGTGGACGGCCGTCTTGCTGCGGTTCATCCACCTACAGGGCAAGCAGAGAGATGGTCAAGGCACCGGTCGACCCCGCGCTCGATTCCCAGATCTTGGCCCGCTGCGGGCTGGTGCCGGGATCGGCCCGCAAACACTGGAAACCGTTCCGGGGTTGAAGCCGGGAATCCGAGCGGCTCCGGCGCTACCCGTAGGCCAGGACGCGGGAGTTGCAGAGGACGCTCGACGTGCTGCGGAAGCAGCGGAGTGCGGAGCGGGGACGAGCAGTGTGGAAGAGAAAAAAAAGGGAGACGGGGGATGGGAACTTCAAACGGCAGATGGCGCATGACAAAGGGAAATGGGGAATGCCAGATGATAAATGGCACATGCCAGATGGCAGGTCGCAGAAAAAACTTGCATGGCGGATGATTGAGGGTGGTTGAGCAGTTACACTACACAGCGATCGATTCCAAGACCCTTGTTAGAGCCAATTCATGCGTGCATTAGAATGGCTGCGTGATCCTTCCAGCCAGCCGAAAAAACCGGTTTACGTCGTCTATGGCGATGACGTTTATCTTCGTCGGGAAGTCAGCTCAGGTATCGCCCGGGCGATCCTAGGCGAGGGAGCCGATGAACTGGCGGTCAGTCGTTTCGATGGAGCAAGCGCAGCGCTGGCCGATGTGCTGGACGAGTTGCGGACGCTGCCTTTCTTCTCCAGGCAACGCATTGTTTTGGTTACCGATGCAGATCCTTTCGTCACCAAGTATCGCAAGGAGCTGGAAGGCTACGTTGGAGAGCCGAGCGGGGCAGGGGTTCTGGTGCTGATGGTCAAGTCATTGCCATCGAATACCAACCTCGCCCGGCTGGTTGCATCGGCGGGTCTGCCGCTCGATTGCAGCAGTCCGCCCGAAAAGGAACTGGTTCCCTGGCTGATTCGTCACGCATCGACGCAGGATGTGGTCCTCGACACGGACGCGGCGCGGCTCATGCTGGAGCTTGTCGGCCCCGAGGTCGGTCTGCTGATTGCCGAAGTGGAGAAACTCGCGGTCTACGTGGGCGATGCGCGGCGGATCCGACGGGGCGATGTGTCGCGGATGGTGGAAGCCGGCCGGATTGAGACTGTGTGGAAGGTGCTGGACGACGCGACAACCGGCCGGGCCGCCGAGGCGATCGGCGACCTGGACCAGCTTCTGGCCTCCGGCGAATTCCCGGTTCGCGTTCTGGCCGCCCTGGGCACTTCGCTGCTGAAGACCCACCATGCCGGACGGCTGCGTGCTTTCCGGATGCCTCTCGACGAGGCCTGCCGGATCGCCGGTATTCGCGACTTCGCCATCGACAAGACCCGCCGCCAGCACAGCCACCTCGGCCCGTCCCGGGTGGATCGGCTTCCCGCCATGCTCTTGAAGGCCGACCTCGATCTCAAGGGGGGCACTCTGCTTGACGCCCGCGTGGTTCTCGAAGAGTTGCTTGTGCGGCTGGCACTCCCGCGCACGGATTGACTGGGGAGGGACCTGGAGTCTTTTTCGGGACAGGTTGGGCATCGAGGTTCGGAACTCGTCGATTGTTAAAGTCGGCGAGACATGTGATCCGATGGGTGCCGACACCGCTCTCTTTCGGCTCGGTCTGGCCGCGCTTACCGTTTTCGAGTAGGGTGAACAGTGCTTTCAGGACGAAGGCGTGAGCGGAGGCTAACGCAGACTATGGCTGCCCTTCCCCGTCGTGGGCCCAAACGTGGGCACCAGCGGGCGGGCATCCAAGGTGAGGACCGCGATCCGTGTCCTATCGCAGCTTCAAGCACTTGCTCGGTGAAACTAGCCTGGAGCGGAAGTGCCGCTTCATCTTCGGGCTGGGCATTTTCTTGCTGGTGACCGTCAGCTTCTTGCTGTATGGCCTGAAAACCGAAGCCCTGGTCAAGAAGCAGACCACTCAGACGGCCCGCATGCTCGTCAACCCCACCTTGATGAACATTCACTACAAGCAGTTGGGGAATCAGAAGTTCGAGTCGATCATCGATGTGCTGTGGGGCGGCCTGAGACCGCTCGACGACATGCCCAACTCCGAGCCCTGGGTTCTCAACCCCTACAGCAAAGATCCCCAAAAGCAGCCCGATGACGACTTTGAAAAGTCGACCATGGCGAAGTTCGTCAAGGCCGCCAGGGATGAAAACGCACTTCAGAAAGCCGGAAAGCCACAGGAAAGGCCCTACTACTTCGCCGATGGCACGCCGATGTGGACCGAGCGCGTCAACAAGGCCAAGAAGGAATATCAATACATCCAGGCAGTGACCTTCAAGTCATCTTGCCTGATGGAATGCCATAGCACGGAGACTGCCGGGCAGGACAGCCAGGACGACAGTGCCGAACATCTGGACAACCATCTCATGCACCCGGCGGCCGATGGCCAGCACTGGGTTCCCACGAAGGCTGGCGACCTCGCGGCCGCAGTGGTTGTGCATGTACCCATGGAGGCCACAGAAAGAGCGATCAACAGCAACCGGGCCATGTTGATCACCGCGGCGCTCGTCACGGCCATCCTGGCGATGGTCTCATCGTACATGATCGTTCGTTACGTGATCGTCAAGCCGGTGAAGCACCTGCGCGACGTCTCGGACGCCATTGCGGCCGGTCGGTTGAACATCCGTAGCCAAATTCAAACCGGAGATGAGTTCGAGGACCTGTCGCACGCATTTAACCGGATGTTGCACAACCTGGTGGCCATGCAACAAGAGCTGCGCGACGTCAACGGCGACCTCGATAAGAAGGTTGACGAGCTTGCCCAGGCGAACATGGCGCTTTACGAGATGAACCGAATCAAGAGCGACTTCCTGGCGACCATGAGCCACGAGCTGCGGACGCCCCTGAACTCGATCATCGGCTTCTCGGAGGTGCTTGCCGGCAGTGAAGCTCTAGCAGAGCGGCAGCGGCGCTATGCCAGCAACATCCAGACATCCGGCAAAATGCTCTTGGGCATGATCAATGACATCCTCGACCTCGCCAAGATCG
Source organism: uncultured Planctomycetaceae bacterium (assembly GCA_963797295.1). Taxonomy (GTDB): domain Bacteria; phylum Planctomycetota; class Planctomycetia; order Isosphaerales; family Isosphaeraceae; genus Aquisphaera. The sequence goes on along the minus strand of CAWCPP010000035.1, from coordinate 66,818 downwards.
AAAGCGGCAAGATGGAGGTCCGGATCGATGACTTTTCGATCCGCGACGTGTGCGAGGCCGTCGCGAACCTGACGCGTCCGATGGCGGACCGCAAGAACATCACGCTGGAATGCCGGCTTGACGAGGCCATCCCCCTGTTGCGGCAAGACCCTGGAAAGGTCCGCCAGATTCTCTACAATCTTCTATCGAATGCCATCAAGTTCACACCTGAGGGCGGCCGGGTGACTCTCCGGGCCAGAACCGACGGGCGTCACGTGGTACTCGAGGTGGAGGATACGGGAATCGGTATCGCCGACGAGGACCGCGAGACGGTCTTCGAAAAGTTCCGGCAGGCCAAGGTGCCCGGCCAGGAAGATAATGTCTTGACGCGTGAGCACCAAGGAACCGGCCTGGGATTGTCGATTGTTCGCGAGCTGACGCGATTACTGGGAGGTGAAATCTCGCTCAAGAGCCAGCTCGGGCAGGGAAGCACTTTCACGATTCGCCTTCCTCTCCAGCTCGCCGGCAACCGGAAATATGACGTGGCCGTGTCTGACGAGGCGATTGACCTCTCCAAGGCACGACGAATCGAGACCCATGCCTCGCCTCCGCACATGCTGCTGGGTCGTCCCCAGCAGCTCGGCAATGGCGGGCACGACCAACCTCGACCAAGGGAGCGCAAACCGACGCTATCCTGAGGCGAAACGCAGACGGCTGGCTGTGGTCGAGCGAGGCGGCTTGACCCGGCTGCACAACCAACCCCGCAAGACTGCTGACCAGACTCCGCCATCAAACCGCACCCTGACCGGCATCGTGGCCTTCTCACGTGATTGACGGCATGAGCTTTCTGAAGACCCTACTCGCCAGCGAGAATTCACCCACCAGGTCGCGACGTGACCGGCAACGATTGCTTGTTGCTCTGCTCGTTAGCGGCGGACTCGCTCTCGCCCTGGGAGCCCTGGTGGCATTCCGCCTCCAGGCACCAGTGAAGATTCTGACCTATGGGCAATTTCGCAAGCAGCTCGAACGCGGTGAAATCGCCTCTGCACGGCTTGGGCCCAGCGTGATTGAAGGACGTCTGATGGCGGTCGATCCGCTGGAGGGACGGCCAGTTCGGTTCCGGGTTTCGCGCGTGGGCATGGAACACGACGAGGACCTGATCCACCTGCTCGACGAGCACATCCCAGGCGGCAACTACGAGGCCGAGAGCGGGCCTTCCCCGTTGCAGACGTTGATTTTCCCGGGCGCCTTGTTCTTGCTCATGCTGCTGGCGCTCTCGTGGGTCGTCTCGCGCTCCGGCGGGATGGGCTCGGCGATGGCCTTCGCAAAAAGCCGGCCCCGGGTTTACACAGGAAGCGCCCATCGCGTGACATTTGACGACGTCGCCGGGCATGACGAGGTCGTCACCGAACTCAAAGAGGTCGTCGAGTTTCTCCGGACGCCCACCAAGTATTCCTCGCTGGGCGGTCGAGTTCCCAAGGGCGTTCTCCTGATCGGCGCTCCGGGGACAGGGAAAACTTTGCTGGCCCGCGCAGTGGCCGGCGAGGCGGGCGTGCCATTCTTTTCCTTGTCCGGATCGGACTTTGTCGAGCTCTTCGTGGGTGTCGGGGCCTCGCGGGTCAGAAACCTCTTTGCTCGTGCTCAGACCAAGGCGCCCTGCCTGATCTTCATCGATGAGCTGGATGCCATCGGCAAGGCACGCGGTGCGGGCGGACCGGGCGGCCACGACGAGCGCGATCAGACGCTCAACCAGTTGCTCGTCGAGATGGATGGTTTCGACGCCAATCGGGGCATCATTTTGCTGGCCGCGACCAATCGTCCCGAAACTCTCGACCAGGCGCTCGTCCGTCCCGGCCGCTTTGACCGCCAGGTCGTCGTCGACCGGCCCGACCTGATCGGCCGCGAGCAGATTCTCAAAGTGCACGCCCGCGCCGTTCCGCTCGAGGAGTCGATCAATCTCCGGCACATCGCGGCCATCACGCCGGGCTTCGTCGGCGCCGATCTGGCCAATCTCGTCAACGAGGCGGCCCTGCTGGCTGCCCGCCGCGGCAAGACGACGGTGGGCCTGCCCGAATTCGAGGAAGGGATCGAACGTTTGATCGCCGGTCCCGAGAAGCGGCAGCGGCTGCTTCGCCGCCAGGAAAAGGAACGCATCGCCTGCCACGAAGCCGGGCATGCCCTGGTGGCTCGAAAGCTTCCGGAGACTGATCCGGTGCACAAGGTGACGATCATCGGTCGCGGCAACGGTGCGCTCGGCTATACCCTCTACCGCCCCGAAGAAGATTGTCTCTTGCACACCCGCACCTCCCTCGAAAGCGCCGTCAGCAGCCTGCTGGGGGGAACGCTGGCCGAAGAGTTGGTGCTTGGGGAGGCCTCCGACGGCTGTTCCAGCGACCTGCGTCGCGCCACCCAGATTGCCCGGCGAATGGTCGTGGAGTTCGGTATGAGCCCGCTACTGGGCCGCCTGAATTATCTCAAGGACCTGGGTCAGAATGGACAGGCCGGGACCGAACTCTCCTGGAGCGAACAGACCGCGCGGGAGATCGACCTGGAGGTCAGGCGGATTATCGAAGAAGCCCAGGCCAGGGCCCGGACGATCTTGCAGGAGCACCGACACTCTCTCGATGCAATCACGGCTCGCCTGATCGACCAGGAGACGATCGATGCCGCCCAGCTCGATCAGATTCTGGTGAGATCGGAAGGCCAGAACACAGATCCTCGCGACAAGTAGAAGGGCCGTGGGTCTGGTTCGTATTTTGCGGATGGGCGTGTTTCGGAGCCAGCCGGGTTCAGGTAAACTCTGTTGACCGTGAAGATTCGAGGATAAACCACGCAGAAGCCAGCCGCGATTCGGAGCGCAGGTCATGACATGGCAGGGGGGTGAGCCGCCCGTGGTCGGTGTCGACTTGGGTGGGACGAAAATTCTGGCCGGCATCGTCAGCGCCGACAACCGCATTCTCGGACGCGGTAAGCGGAACACGCCGGCGCGGGACGGAGGGCCGGCGATTCTCGCGGAGATGATCGCCTGCGTGGACGAGGCTTTGTCTCTGGCCGGAGTTCGTCGTGAAGAGATCGTGGCTGGCGGTATCGGCTCGCCTGGCCCGCTCGACGTCAAGTCGGGAGTGATCCTCTTCAGCGCAAACCTCAACGTGAAGAACTATCCGATCGGCCCCGAGCTATCCGCCTACCTGGACCGCCCGGTGCTGGTTCAGAACGACGTCCGCGTGGCCGGCTATGCCGAATTCCGGCTGGGCGCCGGGCGCGGCTACCGCGACATGATCGCCGCCTTTGTGGGAACGGGCATCGGCGGCTGCATCATCATGGGCGGGGAGATCGTCACCGGATCGACCGGCAACGCCGGCGAGATCGGCCATACGGTCGTCAAAGCCGGCGGCCCGCGGTGCGGCTGCGGCGCTGAAGGCTGCATGGAAGCGCTGGCCAGCAAGACGGCCATCCAGCGCCGGGTCAACAAGGCCATCCAGAAGGGCGTTCCCACCCTGCTCCGCGACAAGATGGCGCGCAAAGGCGGACGGCTCAAGAGTGGCGACCTGGCCGAGGCAATCGCCGCTCGAGACCCCGTGGCACTCAAGGCCGTGGAACGGGCCGCCCACTACCTTGGCCTTGGCCTGGGCAGCCTGGTCAACGTCCTCGGCCCGGAGGTCGTCATCATCGGCGGCGGAGTGGTCAACGCCCTGGGCGATCCCTGGGTCGACTCGACGCGCACCGCGGCGCGAACTCAGATCCTCACCGACCCCGATGGCCAGATCAAGATTGTCCGCGCCGAGCTCGGCGACGACGCGGGCATTCTGGCGCTGCCTTGCTGGCCCGCGAGCAATTCGCTCGCACGTGAACGCACCGCTACCGCAATGCCGACAGCTCCCCGCCCGCTGAAAGTCTGACGATGCCTTGCACAGTTCTTAGAGACAAGCATCACCATATTCTGAGGTGATGAGCGAGGCCCACACAAATTACCGAACCGAGGCCTTCCGCGCGGTGTCCAGATCGCACGGCGGCATCGGCATTTCGCCGATGTGATTGATCGACGCTCGTCGACTCACGTTGACATATTGTATTCGGTACAGCTTTTGCTAATATTTCACGCATCGGTTCGTGCCGGGCGTGCTGTGACTCGCCTTCGGAGACCACCGGTAGGCAGGATCAGCATGCTCGACTTCTTCGGTTTGTTGACGCTCCTGGACTTCCTACCACGGGTTGCGAACCATGAAGAGACGAAAGCGGGACCACCGGCGTGCGCTCTTTGCCCGTCTGACCCGGCATGTCGAGATCAGCCTCGATAGTTTGCGACCGCGCCGCATCCGGACAAGGTCGGCAAGATATGCCGCGGCTTTGGGTGAGATGCTGGGCCTGATCACCCGCCCCAGATGCTGCTCCTGGTGTCGTCGCCGCGGACGTCTGGAGCGCCATCACTGGGATTACGCCGAACCGCTCAACGTGACCTTCCTCTGCCCCGATTGCCACTCGGTCGCCGACGTGATGGTTGCCAGTGCACAAAGTGCCTAATTTATTGGCGGAGACGTCGACCCGCTCTCGCAAAATCGATCGGCAGGAGCAGCCGGGCTCACCAGTTCCGGAGGACTGACCAGGGGTAGCTGAACATGAAAGGTCGTCCCCTGTCCATTGGGCGACGACCAGTGCAGCGAGCCCCCCGCCAGAGCGACGACCCGCGCTGCGCGGGGTAACCCAAGGCCCAGGCCGCGGCCTGCCTGACGTCCGCAGTAGAAGGGGTCGAAAAGATGAACCCCTTCGGCCTGACCGATTCCCTTGCCATTGTCACAGATCCACCAGCGGATCTCGTTGCCTTGGAGTCGCGAGCGAACCTCTACCTTGCCCCCGGAGGGCGTTGCTTGCATGGCGTTGCGTACCAGGGTTTCCGCCAGGTGGCCAAGCGCGTCTGGGTCTGCCCACGATTGCGGCTCTACCGGGTCCAGATCGCTCTCGAGGCTGATCCCGCGCGCCTCGCCTTCCTCGCGAAAGCTTGCCAGGCAAGATCGAAGGATCTCCGACGGGCGGCAGGAGCGGGGCCGAAGCGATGGCGGTCGGGCGACGAACATCAGGTCACGTAGAATGCGATGCGTCCTCTGCGCCTGGCTGATGATGATGCGGAGCGACCGGCTGGTCTCGACGTCTTGTGACCGTCCCAGAAGCAACTGGGCTCGTCCGACGATCACCGCCAGCGGATTGTTCAGCTCGTGCCCAGCGCCGCGGCAAACTCGGCGAGCGCCTGAAGTTTCTGATCGCGCACTCGATCCTCGTCGCCATCCAGCTCTTCACGAACACCCGAGACAATCGCTTGCAACCGCCGCTCGATTACCGCCTGTCCGGCGACGAGCGACGCCCAGGCCTCCCAGGCGGCGAGCACCGGCGTGAACTTCAAACGATGCTGCAGAACCGGCTGGGACGCATTGCACCACAACTGGATTTCAACCCTGGCCAGACCGCCGACATTCAGCGGCAGCACCAGCGAGGGAGGGCGATTCTCGGGCCGATCCGGCGCCGTCGGTTCCGATCGCTCGCTTGTCGCCGGCACCGTGTCAGCAGGCGTCTCCGAATCAACATAAGATTTCCAGATCACCCGTGCAGCATTCACCTCCGGCTCTGCGCACCAGACGATACCGGCGCGAGTCACCCAGTTCTCCACAGCCTCGGCCGGCTTCGTGTCGGCAATCGCCTGGAGCAGCCTTTCCTGGGTCTCGGTCTTGTGCATGGCCGCGGCGAGTTGCAATGTGAGCCGGGCGGTTTTGCGGGTCATCTGTTCTTCATGGGTCGTGGCGTCGGCTGCGGCGAAGAGCGCACCGCAGCGTGACTGTACCTCGGCAACGAGTATCCGTGATCGCGGTTCGATCGGCATGTTTTCCTGATCGGCGGAAGGACTCAACGACCACGGCGTCTTCTCGGCGCAACGGAACGCCTGCTGGATCAAGGCGAGCCTGTCCCGATCGGCCGCGGCGCTGTTCAAGATGTTGCTCGACTGGCTGTGCAGCCATGCCGAGTCGGCGACGAGCGGGTCGCATCCCCACCGTTCCGCGAGTCGCCGGCCGAGGTTGCTCAGGTCGGTGCCAAGCTGGGCGATTTCCCGTTGATGCCGCGCCGAGGCGTCGGTCTCAGCGAACCAGCCGACCATCCACTCCGGGTCGACCGCGGCCACCGCCCACCTGCCCAATCCATGAAGGAGTGCCGCGCGAGCCAGCCTGTCGCTCTGAACATCGCCAGCTTCCCGGCCTAGCGACCGGGCAGCCACGCTGACTGCGACCGAGTGCCTCCAGAGGCGCTGAAAGACCTCCGCACGGGGTCCATTGAGGTTTCCCGCCGACCACCAGGGTCGCTCCGCAACGAGCTTGATAGGATCAAAACTGGTCTGGGCGTTACTTTCGCTCAGGATCCAACCGGGATCCAGGTCCCAGACCGCGCCAACCGCGACCAGTCCGTTCCAGAGGAGCCATTCTCAAGGTCGCTATCGCCGGCCGCACTCATCACCTGCCGGGCCGTGACCGGTCGAATGGGAAGGTGTTCCAGACCTTCCACGCGAGAGCGCAGCTCTCCGGAAGCCGTTTTCCGTCCTGGTTGGACCCGCACAGCCATCGGGCTCCTTCCCGATCCTTGTCACTCTCTGCATCCAAGCAGAGAAAAGATCGCGACCGAAAACCGTCACGCGTTGTTGACCTGGCACCGAGTTGGGAAGCGCCTGGTAGCCACGCATAGCGGCGCTCAGCCCATGGCGCTTGTCTCCATATCCAAGAGTCGGCAAACCCGGCGCATCAGTTCATCGATATCCAGCGGCTTGTGCAAAAAATCGTCCGCGCCGGAATTGCGAAGCTCTTCGATCTTGTCCTCTTCCACCATTCCCGAGATGCAGATGATCTTGATGTCCGACATCGTGGGGTCACGGCGAATCAATTCGCAGACGGCCTGTCCATTGATGTCTGGAAGCATCACGTCAAGAATGATCAAGTCAGGATGGTATTCTTTCGCGAGCATGCCCGCACCGAACCCATTGTTCACCGCCTTTTGCTCGAATCGCGCGTCCGTGGCAAGAACTTCCGAGATCAAATCGACCACGGCCTGTTCGTCGTCAACGATCAGAATCCGCCGACGCCCGCTTTCCAGGGCATCCGTGGGAATCCCGTTCTCCTTCATGAAGCGAAACAGCGCCTCGCGGGGAATTCGCCGAAATCTCGAACCCGGGACCCGGAAACCCTTGAGCTGACCCGAGTCGAAGCAGCGTATGATGGTTTGCTGACTGACCTTGCAAATCTTCGCCGCCTCGCCAGTCGTGTAAACTGTCTTCATGTTCGTATGAGTCCTGATTTTTGAGATCAAGGACAATGTCGCACCCCCGATCCGGCCGGAAGAGCCAGCAGGTCTGACGACGATGTTTTCCTGATCTGCCTCCATGCAACACTCCTTTGCCTAAAACTCGACAACATTGAGAGCGACTAGGCTGCCACGTCGAACCACCTCATCTCCTAGGTGTCGCACAAACGGCAAATTCTGCGAAGCCTGTAGAGATTGCCGAGCTTGCCAATTCAGCCAATTGTAAAATAGTACTTGGAATTGTCAATCCAAATGGGAATGAAGAATAAAGCCGCCTATTCTTCCTCCCTTGGCAAGCTAAGTCGTTAGCCACACGCGTTTTGTTCTAACAAAGGATGAATCCGTAAGGATAGGGGAAAACGGAAGTTCCCGCCACGGTGAATTTGTGCGGCTGGTGAAGCTCGGTCTTTTTGACAAGAGAATGGCATCGCAGTTGGACTGTCAAAGCCGGGTGGAGAACTGGTTCTGCTAGCGCACAGGATCTCAGCACTTCAAGCAAACCGGGCGCGGTCGGGCGGCCTGGTTATGCGGGCAGAATGGTTCAGATCCAAACTCAAACAAGTCTTTCGAGTCGCGCAGGCGCTTCTCCACCCGAATCGTCACGCTCCTCATCGGCTGGCGTGGTGACAACCGGGACACAGGCTTGGCCAGTTGACTCGCTCGAGCCGCGCCTTTTGAGCTGGATAAGCAGCGTAGCAATGTCAGCCGGGCTGATGCCGCTGATCCTTCCCGCCTGCCCGAGCGAACGAGGACGAACCCGTTCCAGCTTCTCGCGTGCCTCGGCCCGAAGCTGGGGAATCGCCCGGTAGTCGAGGTCGACAGGAATCGGCTTGTCCTCAAGCCGGCGGAACCGCTCGATCTGCTCCACCTGGCGACCGATATACCCGTTGTACTTGGCCTCGATCATGACCTGAGTGATCACGTCCTGGCTGAATTGCTCGCATCCAATGGTGGAATCGAGTGCGAGCAGGTCGCCCCAGGTCGATTCGGTCCGCCGCAAGATCTTAATCAACGAATCGCCTCGAACGCGCGTGGTCTCGAGCCGATCGCGGAGGCGAGTGATGGCATCGCGGCGCTGCTCGAATCGCGCCCACCGCTCGTCGTCGACCAGCCCCACCCTTCGTCCCAACTCGGTCAACCGCAGATCGGCGTTATCATGCCGGAGCAGCAGCCGGTACTCGGCCCGGCTGGTGAACATCCGGTAAGGTTCATCCACGCCGCGCGTGACCAGATCGTCGATCAGTACTCCGAGATAGGCCTGCGACCGGTCGACCACAAATGGTTGACGGTCCCGGACGGCGAGAGCGGCGTTGATGCCGGCGATCAAACCCTGCGATGCGGCCTCTTCGTAGCCTGTCGTTCCGTTGATCTGACCGGCGAAGTAAAGGCCCGGCAGTGCCTTGGTCTCGAGCGTGAGGTGGAGTTGCTGGGGCGGCGCGTAGTCGTACTCTACGGCATACCCGTAACGCATGATCTCGGCATGTTCCAGACCCGGAATCAACGGGACGATCGCTTCCTGGACATCACGGGGCAGGCTGGTCGAGATGCCGTTGCAGTAATACTCGAGCGTGTTCCGACCCTCCGGCTCGAGGAAGATCTGATGGGCCTCACGATCGGCGAAGCGAACAATCTTGTCCTCGATCGAGGGGCAGTACCTGGGCCCCGTCGACTGGATCTGCCCCGAATACATCGGCGCCCGGTGCAGGTTTTGGCGGATGATCTCGTGAACGGCCGGATTGGTGTAAGTGATGTGGCAGTGTACCTGTTCCTGCGTGATCCGGTCGTTCAGAAACGAGAACGGCACGGGGTCGGAATCGCCGGGTTGCGGCTCCAGCAGCTCGAAATCAATGGTGCGGCCATTGAGCCTGGGTGGTGTTCCCGTCTTGAAGCGGCGGAGTTCGAAGCCGAGATCGACCAAGCTGCGCGAGAGCCCGTTCGCGGCGACGTCACCGCCCCGGCCGCCTGGCGTCTTGACCTCTCCCGTGTGCATCAGCGCCTGAAGGAAGGTCCCGGTCGTCAGCACGACCGCCCGGGACTTGTATCGCATGCCGCCCCGGCAGATCAATCCCGCGACCCGGCCCGATTCGACCTCGATCGATTCGACCATCTCCTGCCGGAGCGTGAGGTTGAGCTGACGCTCGACCGTGAGCTTGGCCAGGAACTGGTAAGCTTTCTTGTCGCACTGGGCGCGCGGGCTGTGCATCGCCGGCCCTTTGCCCCGGTTGAGCAGGCGAAACTGGATCGCCGTGGCGTCGGTGAGCACTCCCATCGCCCCGCCCAGCGCATCGATTTCGCGGACGATCTGCCCCTTGGCCACCCCGCCGATCGCCGGATTGCAGCTCATCTGCCCGACCGTATCGCAATTGAGCGTCAGCAGCGCCGTCCGCAACCCCATCCGCGCCGCGGCCAACGCCGCTTCAATCCCGGCATGCCCGGCGCCCACCACGACAACGTCAAACTGATAGGGGTCGTGTTTTCGACTCATGATCCGCTAACGCGCGGCCAGACCGCGGCAAAAAACCGTCTCAATGGATGCAGCCACTTCTCAGGATAATTGGGTTTGTTCCGGGCTTGAAAATGCTCTGAAATTCACCGCAGATGCTTGCCGCATAACGACTAATGGCTGAGGAAAATTGGGTTCGTTCGGCGCGTTTTTCAGCTTACCCACATCCGCTCTGCCGCTTTTCGAACCGTTGATCGTGTTCGGCACCTGTCTCCTCTCCGCGCCGTCTGGCCGAGCGCAAGTCTCCCGCCGACTTCGCGAGACCGAGACCCGGCCACAAACGCTTCGGCCGCCCGTCCACAACCATCAGAAATTGGGTTCGATCGGGCTGCCCCAGCGCTCATTTTATTGCACTTACTTCTTCCCTGACAAGGACTTAAGAGCCATATCAAATTGGGTTCGTTCGGCATCGTCCCAAAGTGGGGTCAACGTGGACTTGTCTCGCTTGACACTTGGCGGGCCGTTCATACTAGCCCGAAGCGTCAGCGAGGGTCGACACAAATCCATGTGGGGAAAGGCGTAACCCCTCGCTGACGCTTCGGGTTAATGTGTCGCGCCGGCCTGTCATTTCGTCAACTCAAGAAACGAGGGGTTTGGGACAATCCCGTTCGTTCGGCGCTTTTTCCACATTGCCCAGATCCGTTCTTCCACTTCTCGTGCTATTGATTGCCAACCTTCCCGAAGCATACATGCAGTCTTCCCTCCGACCCGCGCGGCACGCACACATACGTCCCTATGGCGAGCTGGCAGGGTAACTTCGCACGATCCCAATCCTTAGTGTATGGGGGACCAATCGAAGCTTCCCAGAATCTCACGAATTCGTCCAGCACTTGGAGACACCAACCCCTTGGGCTCGGGCCCGGTTCGAGACGATCGGCGACGCCCGCGACTTCTCATCATTAGTCTACGGTACGGCGGGCGGAATCGTGCAGACATATCGCAGCGGAGGGTTCGAGCTTTCAGCTCAATGGCCTTGCTCAAGGTACCTCACGGCGCCGTCGCCCCCGCAGCAGATCCGGCGATGACGACGGTGGCCACGACAAACACGATGAATTCGCTGTTCATACGAAAGAGGCCGAGAATGAATATGATGGCCGTCGCCAGCCAGCTTGCGCACGTGGAGATCGTTTTCGCTAGCTCGCTCGTCATGTGTTTCTCTCGCCGGTTAAACCGCCTGATCTTTCGGCCAGGCGCCGGTACGCTTTCACGGGCAAACCGCCCACGCCCCAGTCCTCAATCTCCACCTCCTGTATCACCACGAACGTCAATGCCGGCGGCTTGTTCAGCACGTCCACAAGCAGATCGGTCGCCCCCTTGATGAGCGCGGCTTTCTGCTCAGGCGTTGTCCCCTCGCGCGTGATCTGAATCGTCACGATCGGCATGGCAGTCTCCTTTCGGTATTACCAGTGGCCGGCGTGCGCGCCGCCATCGACGTGCAAGGTCTCGCCGGTCACGAATGTTGCCTCCTCAAGATAAAGCACTGCCTGGACAATTTCTTCGACCTCTCCCATTCTCCCCAGCGGTGAAATCGGCTTCGGTGTAATCGGTGAACGGCTTGGCGATGAAGATCCCGGCATTGTTGATCAGCGTATCGACGCGGCTAAATGTCTGAACTGCACTGTTGATCACCCGGTCCGCAACCACCGGATCGGCGATGTCGCCAGCGACGGTTAGCAGGTCCGCCGAGTCAACCGGCGCAATGGATCGCGAATTGGCCACAACGCGCCGGCCACGATCGAGGAACCCGCGGACGAGCCCCGCACCGAGCCCCTGCGACGCGCCGGTGATGACGGCGACTTTGCGTGTGCTACTCATGAAGGATCTCCTTTATCCGAGAAAGGACATCCGAGTTGTGGCCGCGTCTCACGCGCGATTCCGGGACTGCCTTCCGTGAGACCTGGCGAGCGCAGCTCACGGACCATGATGGCCAATTCTCGACTTCGTTGAAAGCTCCGGTCCGACGATGCCGAAGTCTTTTCGGTCGATCCGTCAGTCGAGCAGACCGAAGTGTGCACAGCCGCGTGATCTGGCCTGGATAATTGCAGCCTTCGTCATTGCAGGGCGTCCGACACCGATCCGGTCAACGAGACGGGACGGCTCGCCGGCTGCTTCGACGCCGAGGAATTCGTCTCGCGCGGCCTTGAGCTCCAGCAAGTCCCGCAGGCGCATGGCGCGGTGGGCGATCAGGCTTCGGCGGTGATCGAGGAACGATACGCCCTGAGTGTCACGCTGCCGAGTTGTCTCCCTGTTCGAACGTACGGCGTCCGGCCGATGATCGACAGGTCTCCTCCTGGATGGAATCGCCTCGAATCGGATAAGTTGTTCTTGTCCCGACGTCGTCGGGGGCGAGACCGGAGTCGACATGGAGCCGCCCGATGAGCGATGCACACGTCCCCCGAGCGGACGACAAGGACCTCGTCCCGACCGACGGGCCCGGGGGGGAGCCGATCAAGTTCGACGCGGCGGACCCTACCGTCGGCGAGAACGAGCCATCCACCGCATCGGCTCTGGAACTGGAGCCGGGCCTGCGATTCCCGGTCGTCGCCGACACGTTGGCGAGCCCTTCTTCGAGCCTGGACGGGACCCTCGACATGCCTTCGCCCGGCGAGGCCGCGACGCTCGACATGCCCGCTTCGGGAGGCTCGAAGGAGACGCACGGGGCTCGCCGCACCGAGGAGAAGATCCGGGTGAAGACCGCCGTCGCAGATGCGGCGGACCACACGACCGACGACGACCCCATGGCCGAGGTCGGTCGCAGGCCGGCCGGGGCCACAATCCGGCGGTCGAGGCCGATCGGGGTCGCCGTCCCTGGCTACGAGATCCTCGCCGAGATCGGCCGCGGCGGCATGGGCGTCGTTTACAAGGCCAGGCACATCCGGCTCGATCGCCTCGTCGCCCTCAAGATGATCCTGGCCGGGGCCCACGCCTCGAACGACCAGATCGCCCGGTTCCACATCGAGGCGCGCGCCGTCGCCCGGATCCAGCACCCGGGTATCGTCCAGATCCACGAGGACGGCGATCTCGACGGCCTGCCGTACTTCTCCCTGGAATTCGTCCCCGGGGGCAGCCTCTCTCAGTTCATCAACGGCAGGCCGCAGGCACCACGCGTGGCGGCAACGATGGTGATGGCGCTGTGCCGCGCGATGGCCGAAGCCCACGCGCGAGGGATCATTCACCGGGACCTGAAGCCGGCGAACGTCCTGCTGACGACCGACCGCCTGCCCAAGATCACAGACTTCGGACTCGCCAAGCAGATGGAGGGCGACTCCCAGCAGACTCGCTCCGGCGCGATCATGGGGACCCCCTCGTACATGGCCCCCGAGCAAGCGTGGGGCCTGACCCGCGAGATCGGTCCCCTGAGCGACCAGTACGCGCTCGGGGCGATCCTCTACGAGATGATCGTCGGCCGACCTCCGCTCCAGGGGGCCACTCCACTCGAGACACTGGAGCTGGTAAGGAACCAGGAGCCGGTCCCGCCCACAAGGCTCCAGCCCAGGACACCGAAGGACCTCGAAACGATCTGCCTCAAGGCCCTCCAGAAGGACCCAGCCAGGCGATTCGCCGACGCCGGGGCGATGGCCGAGGACCTCCGCCGGTTCCTCGACGGCGAGTCGATCCTCGCCCGCCCCGTAGGCGCCCAGGAACGCATCTGGCGGTGGTGCAAGCGCAACCCCCGCGTCGCCGGCCTGGCCGCGGCGGTGGTGCTGATGGGGATCGCGATCACGGCCGGGTCGGTGGCGTTCGCCGTGTCCTTGAAGGCGCTCAACGCGGAACTCGCCAAGTCCTACAAAAAGGAGGAACAGGCGAAGAAGGACGCGCAGGAGAGCGAGCAGGCGGCGATCCTCGCGAAGAACGACGCGATCGACGCCCGCAACGCCGAGGCCGACGCCCTCAAGAAGGAGCACCAGGCGCGCGCCAAGGCCGAGGCGCTGGTCCAGGGGGCGTTCGCCCAGAATCGCAACGCCCTGGAGGCGCAACGCGTCCTCAGCGTCCTGCTCAATCAGAGGCTCATGTCGATACCGGGGACGCAAGCTCTCCGCGAGGAGCTGATCAACACGACGCTGACCGGCCTCGAGGCCACGATCGCCTCACTAGAGCAGCTCGGCACGGTGGCACGCGACAAGGAAGGATTCACGGTGGCCACCCGGACGCTCGCCGGGATCAATCAGCGCCGGCCTGATTGCCATGGAATATGGCAAGTACGACGAGACGACTCGCTACTTCCGCCGGATGGAGGAGCTCTCCGAACAACTGGCCGCGGCCGAGCCCGACGCGCTCGAACCTCTGAAGGTCAAGGCCAGCGTGAAGGCGACTCTCGGCGATTTCCAGATGGACCGGGTCGGCGACGCCGGGGCCGCTCTGAAGTATTTCGACCAGGCGCTCGCCCTCCGTCGCCAGTGGCAGGCCCGGGAGCCGTCCAACGACGAGGCGAAGCGCGGCGTCGCGAACATCCTCGGCGCCCTCGCCCGCGCCCGCTTGAGACTGGGCGACCCGGCAAGCGCCCGCACCCTGTATCGCGAGGAGATCGAGCTGCGCGACCGGTTCTCGCCAGCCCTGGCCAATCAGATCGAGGTTCGCCGCGAAAGCGCCGGGCTTCGCGACAAGCTCGGCGACCTGAGCGTTTCTCTCGGCGACCCGAAGGCCGGCCTCGAGCACTTCCGGGCAGCCCTGAAACTCCGTCAGGAGATCGCCGTCGATAAGCCGGACGAGACCCAGGCCCATCGCGACGTGCTCCTCTCGCTCCAGAAGCTCGGCACCCACGAGCTGATCTACGCGCGCGACCCGAAGGCCGCCCACCGCCACTATCAGGACGCCCTCACCGGGTTCCTCGACCGGCTCAAGGTTGAGGAGTCGTCGGTCCAGGCCAAGATGGACGTCGCCCTGGCGCATTATTACGTCGCCACCGCCGATCTTCGCGCGGGCAATCGCGATACTGCGATGGTCCATTACCGCAAGTGCCGCGACATCCGCGAGGAGCTGGCGAAAGACCCGAAGACCAAGCTCAACTCGCTGGACCTGATGCTCGCCCTGGCCAGGACGGGCGACCACGCGAGGGCCTCCGCAATCGCCGAGGGGATGATCAAGGAGCCGCCCCTGGACGCCCGCATCTATTTTCACTCCGCCTGCGGGTTCGCCCTCTCGGCCGGGTCAGCGGCATCGATGCCCGCCACCGCCGAGTCGACTCAACTGGCCCGCCATTACACCGACCGGGCCCTCGACGCCTTGCGCCTCGCCCTGAAGCACGGCTGGAGGAGTGCCGAGGAGGTCGCGACCGACCCGGATCTCGACCCGATCCGCGCCGATCCCGGCTTCGCGTCCTTGCTCGAAGAATTTCGCAAGACGGGGCCATGAGAGCGAGTAGACCAGGACCACCCGATCACATTCCTGCGCCCTCGGTGCGCATCCTCGTCGCGATCGCCCGAGATTTCGACTCCGAGTACGCCACGAACGGCTGCCCCAGGGAATCAGGGCCGAAGAGCCGGCAAACCAACTGTCCGCGAGCCTGACGCGGACAAGTATTCTGTTCAAACCAATGCCATTCGTCGATCCGACCGAAGCGGATCGTATCGCTGTACTCGGCCCGGGCGACTGCGCTGCCCGACGGGATGGCGATCGCGCAAGGAAGTTGAGTGAGTTCGCCTCTGGGATCGGACCGAACAAACACTGACAATCGCAGAAGTCAGGTTGAATCTCTGCTCGCGAGGCTGCACGGCGTGGGCGACTTGCGACGATCGGCTTTCCTCAGAACGCCTCGGACGACACGACCTCGCCGCCGGAGCGCGTGGATAGCGATCGCCAGACGTTCGGGTCCACGGAATTCTTGACGAATGCGGCGTGCCCGTCGCAGAGCAGCACGTTGACGCCCCCGGGATGGAGGCTGCGGGCGGCCTTCCAGCCAGGGTTATGGTAGGTAATGCAATCGTATCGGGCAGAGTTAGGAGGCTCGTGGTGATTGTAGAGGGTGTTCAGGTAGTTCCCGTCCCACCAGCCCGCCCCCTTGTTCAGCAGCCAGCCGAACGGCGCTCCGGCGCAGGCCGCGTCGGTCAGGGGACCTGCCGCGAGGCGGGCCATCGCTCGCGAGGCGGGAGTGGGGATCGGAACTGGCGTCGTCTGGCTGTACGGACCGGCGATGCCGAGCAGTTGCTCCGAGGCGGCAGCGGTATTGCTGGCGCCGTCGGTCAGGTTGGCCATCGACATCGCCGGTCCCAGGATGAACGTACCGTCGGCGTTGGTGGCGTCACCTCCTCCGATGCCCGAGCCGGCGCAGAAGGCGTAGCTCACCGGCCCCGAGCCCGCCATCGGCGGCGGGTACCCATCGCTCGGGCAGAGGAAGGAAGCGACGGAAGTCGCCATCGCCGTGGTATTGGCCGGGTAGAACGGCCAGAAGAGCGACGCGCCACTCGTCGGCTTGTAGCCGACCGGAAAGTCGAAGTTCAACGCGTTGAAGAGGCCGGCCTGCTCGAGATAGGGGGCCATTTGCGCGAGCGCGGACCAGCGGTATTGCAAGGGCGAGGTCGTGGCCGGCACCGGCACGGTCGGATAGAGGAAGCCGACCGGAAAACTGCCCACGGCCGCGTGGTAGTTATGCAGTGCCAGGCCGATCTGCTTCAGATTGTTGGCGCACTGGATCCGGCGCGCCGCCTCGCGCGCCGCCTGCACGGCGGGGAGGAGCAGCGCGACGAGCACGCCGATGATCGCGATGACGACCAGCAACTCGATGAGCGTGAAGCCGCCGCAACGGGTTCTCCGTGAAATGCCGACGCAACCGCAACGATCGTTAGACATCGGACGTGCCTCCGGCGGTTCCGCGGCTCCTCGACTCCGGCGATCTCCGCGGTAGGGACGTTGGTTCCGATCGGTGGCCGACTATTTCAACGAACAGACGATCACTGTGTTGTGACTGTAGGTCGTCATGCACATTACGCGATTGCTGGGATCATGGAGGTTGATGCCGACGGCGATCCGCTTCTTCCGGATGTCGAGCACCACCTGGTACGAGCCGCCCGCCAGGATATAGTAGGCAATGCCGCCCCAGCTCGTCAGGAGGAATTCCTTCCCCTTCACCCTGACAATCCCATTTGCAGGCCCATCCAATCCCTTGGCGAGAGTCGTCACCTTCTTGTCGGTGTTCGCTTTCTTGCAGTGATACACGGCATGGCCAGGAGTAGGCCAGATGATAAGATAGGATCAGAGAAGGCCATGGTTTTCTAGTGTGCCTTACTCAAGAGCCCGGGTGTGAGAACAAGACAGTCACTCTGAGTACTTGAGGGAAACGAACCCAAGATGAGCATCTCATCCCTCGCCCATGAACTCGTCCGCGGCATGGACGCAGTCGATGCTCTCTGGAATTTGCTCGCCAGCCCAACCGTTGATCCGGCGACTCTCGCCCGCGCCATCGAGGCCGTTGTGGTCGAGCGGAACCTGGACTGGAGGACCCTCCAGCTCGTCAAAGAGGGCTGGGAGGCACTCGAGGTGTCTATCGAAAAGCGCTTGCTAAACGAGTACTTGTTCGGACACACGGCCTTGCAGATGACGGCGGCCATTCGATCGCTGACCGTGGATGCCTCGAACAGTCATGGCGATGTCAAGTTTCCGTCGCTCAAGGAACGTCTGATGCCTCACTTGAGCCCGATCACGGTGCGCCAGTTCCTCAGAGAACTGGGTAGTTCGATTGCTTCCCCCGCCACGATCACGCTGGGAGGAGCCGCGTCACTGGTCGTGCGAGGTCTGCTGTCCCGGGCCACCGAGGATCTGGACATCGTCGACGAGGTTCCGGTGGAAATCCGTGAGGAGCGACAAGTCCTCCAAGACCTTTCGGCTCGCTACGGTTTACGCATCAGCCACTTCCAGAGCCATTACTTGCCTCGAGGGTGGGAGACTCGGACGATCGACTTTGGCACATTCGGCAAGATCCATGTCAGGCTCGTGGACGCGATGGACATCATTGGTGGAAAGGTGTTCTCGGCCCGGCCCAAGGACCTGGATGATTTTCGCCTCTTGTCCCTCAACCTCAACAAGGAGGAGCTGAGGCAACGCGTGCTCCAAGGGTCGTCGGACCTCATTCCGAGCGATCAGAATCGACGCCAGGCGATCAAGAACTGGTACATCGTCTACGGCGACGATCTCGGCCTCGAGGAACAGTCAGGCTAGACAATGGTCCAGGTCAGGCCCCGATCAGATCACAACCTGGTAGGGTTCGACTTCACGACCGGTGAAAATCGTGAACCAGACGCACCGGGGCTCGCCGTCTTCGTTCTCGACTTCCTCTTCGACGTTGAGGAATTCACGATAGGTCTGTTTGGTGTCCGGATCCGTCGTATCCCGATGGTAGTCCCAGACGAGGTAGTTGACGTATTCAAGTTCGTCCTTCTGAACCGAGCCGTCGCCGTCGCGATCCTTGAGAACCGTGACCCGGCAGTTGTAGGGGTCTCGGACATCATCGACGCGCCAGTAAGTCGGCTGTAGGTCCTCTTCGATCGGATTGCCGTCTCGATCTGCGAGGATCTTGAAGACACCTTGCTCATCAGCGAGCACATCCATGAAGTTGTTTTCCTCCGCGAACTTCCAGCCGAAATCCATGTAAGGGCGAAGCACCTGGATCTTGTGGCCTAGCTCGTTGGACGCGTCGTCGTCAGGGATCAGCCGCAGCTTGATCCGGATCGGCTTGTCCTGACCTACCACTGTTGCCTTCAGATTGTAGTCGGTGTGGTAGAACGTCTTTGGCAGGGTCGTGGATGAGCCGACGATCGTCGTTTCCCATACCCAGATCGTCTCCACGAAGAAGTTGCAGCCAGCCAGGTCGGCCTCGTAATCGACACTGACGGACCAGCCGACCTTCGCTTGCAGCGGGTTGTGAACCTGAAGCTCCTGGGCGGTTATGTCTCGCTTGTTCCGGCCAGAGAGCATCTCGAACAATGTACGTCCCTTGCCATTCGCGGACTTCATCTTACGCTCCTTGATGACTGCAAGAGTCGGATCTAACCGGTGAAGCTGGCTTGCCGTCCGGCGTGCGGTCCGTCCATCACTTCCCCCAGCGGACATTGAAGACCACATAGGCGATTGCCCCGGCCGCGCCGAGGCCGAAGAGCCACCACAGCGCGGTCCCGACACCTGATCCACCACCACTCTGAGCTGGCATCACCGTTGGGTTGTAGGCCGCTTCCACGTAGTTCTGATCATACTGGTCGGTGGGGTCGGAAGCGAACTCAGGATCAACGTAGTTCACATCGCGCGGCAATCTCTGCGCCTCCAGGGCGGCGATTCGTTGTTGCACCTCGGCGTCACGAAGTCCATCGGCGTAGGCCTCTGCGCTGAGCCGTGCCTGGTTGTGGTACAACCAATCCGCCCGACGCTGAGCATTCCATTCCATCATCATCCACCAGAAGCCACCGGAGTACGGTCCGATGCCGTAACCAACCGGTCGACCCCAGTAGTAATCATAGGGATGAGCATAGTGGTACACGGTCACGTGCTGGACAAATCGTTCCTGTCGCACGGCCGGCTGGATGTAGGTTGAAGGACGCTCGCGTAGCTGCGTCACAACGGGAGACGAGGTATCGACCTTGACCGTATGTCCGCCCACCATGGCTTCGCTCCGGGGAGGGGCCGTCGCCCTCTGGGTCGTGATGTATGCCTGGCGGCTCTCCACTCGGCGCTGGGTCTGGGCCTTGACGGAAGTGCTGCCAACGGCCGGCCGAGAACTCGTCGGATTGCTCGCGGTCTTGGATGAGCTGCCGCCGAACATGCCAGAAGTCGTTGACCCGCTCTTGTTGTTGTTCGACGACGAGGTGGTCTTGCTTCCGCCGAACATCGAGCCGCCGCCAGCGGTCGAGCTTTTCGCACCGGTCGTCGAGCTGGGCGGCTTGCTGCTTGTGCTCGACTTGCTGCCACCGAACATGGAACCGCCACCCGAAGGTCGACTTGATCCACCGCTGGGTCGGCTCGCGCTGCGCCCCTTCTGGGCATGAGCGGAGGTCGAGAAAAGCAAAGCCAGGGCCAGGGCCCAAATGATTCGTTTTTGCATTTGCTTGTCAGATCCTTCCAAACGTGGCGACACCCTACGCAAGCCAACACCTGAGTTACCGAAAAACCGCCGTCCAAGAATACACGCCGGGACTCGGTGTTCCATGATCCATGGAAATTGCCTTCAGAGTCATTGAGCAGAGAGTATTCTTCGCTTCTTGTCGCATATTGTGCGTTTGTGAAGAAAAGCCAGAGGCGATAGTCCACAAACACGAGAATCAGCGCCGGAGATTTGTCGAATTTGCGGCTCTGGAGATCGAGAGATGTAGGGAAGAAATGCCTGGTTGATGGGGCCATCCACCTTCAGGGGTCACCGGCGAATGGATTGCCCCGTCGCTGTACATGGGTTGCCGCTTCGCTGCGCTATCACCGAATTGCTGAAGCATTTGTCCTGTACGGAAGTGCATCAGAGCGGCGACGGAGCCGTCGATTTCGAAGCCTGTGCGCGGGTACAATCGCATTCGTCGATCGCCCTTGCGCCTGCGGAGTGCAACATCATGCCGATCCACGACTGGACCCGAGTCGATGCGGGATTGTTCCACGCGTTTCATCAGAGCTGGATCATCACTCTTTCACGCGCATTGAACGCGGGAGTATTGCCGCCCGATTACTTTGCATTACCCGAGCAGTCGATCCGGGGGGCTGTCCCGGATGTCCTGACCTTGAAACTATCACCCAGACACGGAGAGCCGACCGAGAGCACCCCCGGGCTGGCCGTGGCTGCCGCGCCTCCGCAAACTCGCCTGGTCGGGCGGGCCGAAGAGATGGTCTATGTGCGCAAGGCGGATCGGATCGCGGTCCGACATCGTCATGGCCAGATTGTCGCTGTCGTAGAGATTGTGTCGCCCGGTAAGAAGTCGAGCAATAATGAACTTCGCAACTTCGTGGAGAAAACCTCGGACCTGATCGCAGAGGGCGTCCACCTGCTGGTGATTGACCTGTTCCCCCCCGGCAAGCGCGATCCGCAAGGCATTCATAAAGCAATCTGGGATGAATTCGTCGATGAGCACTTCGAGCTTCCGGGCGATCAGTGTCTGACGCTCGCTGCCTATGACGCGGGGCCCCCACCGGTGGCCTATGTCGAGCCTGTTGCCGTCGGCCAGACATTAATAGACATGCCGCTTTTCTTGAAGCCGGAGTTTTACGTGCCAGCCCCACTTGACGAAACCTACCGGACGACCTGGGACGATTTCTTCCCCGCGGCACTCAAGGGGCTTTTGGAGCCCCCCGAGTGACGCGCCAATCCACGAAGAAGAGCCGCCGGCGTCAGGAGCGGTGGATCGTCGTTCTCGGCATGAACTGGCCATGGCGCCTGATCGTTTGCGACCAGCACGGTACGTAGGGCGTCACTTCCGCTCTGATTCCGCTTTGCCTTTAACTTCGTCCGGTAAAGCACACTACGGAATGTAGATGATGCCGCGGGAGTTGGTCAGGTTGACGTTCCCCTTGGCGTTCGCCACGATCACGTTGGATTGCACCACGGAGCCGGCGCACAGGCCATAGGCGTAAACGCCGTATCCCTGGTTGCCGACAATGCTGTTGCCGGCTTCCGCGAAGCTACCGCCGATCGTCACGTACTGTGCCTGGGCGAGCGTCACGCCATTGCCTGCGTTCGAGCTGATCAGGTTCCCTTGAGCACTCGAGCCTGCCACAACGCCGCTGATCTCCAGTCCATCTCCAACATTGCCCACAATAGTGTTTCCAGCGGAGGCCGATCCGATGAGATTGTTCCGGCCGCCGATCACGTCGATGCCGGGTCCGGAATTATTACGGATCGCATTCCCCAATACCGCGTTGCCGCTTGACGACTGCATGGTCACGCCGGCACCGCCGCTATTGAGAATTAGAGTTCGCAGTTCGGACGACTCGCCCCCGATGGTGTTGGACGACGTGCCGGGACCCAGGTAGATCCCGCCGAGCGTGTTGCCGAGATCTCCGGTGCCCTGGGCGTTGCTGCCGATGACAGTGTGGAACACGACGTTGTTGTGCGCGGAGCCGATGATCTTGATGCCGTACCCGCCATTCGACGAGACCGTGACTTGCGGTTCCACCGACGGCTGAAATCCGCCGATGGCGTTGTTGTGAGCGTTTCCGGAGATGACGATGCCGCTGCCTTGATTCGGAATCGCGGTCTGGATTGCCGTGTTCGTACCGACGGCCGTGTCGGTCACCTGAACGCCAGTTGCGTTACCGCTCAGCGCGATGCCGTTGCCAAGATTGCCCGAGACGATGCAGGTTCGGATCAGGTTGTTGCCGCCACTCGAGGTGATCAGGGTGCCATCCTGCCGATTGGGCGCTGCTCCCCCGAAGGCAAAGACTCCGTCGAAGGTATTGAACGAGGTCAAGCCGCTGGCGGTGCCCGATACCTCGATGCCGTTGCGATTGTTGCCAGAAATCACATTGCCCAGCGGGATCACGCCGCCGACCTGCGTGTTCTTGGAAGAACCGGATACTAGCAGGCCGTCGCCGCCGTTGGCCACGATGGTGGCGTTGTTGGCCCCGACGCCCAGGAAATTCGCCTGGACCGTGGTGTTGTTGGAATTGGTGATCCGCAATCCATTACCGCGGTTGCCGCTGATCACGTTGTAGAAGACGAAGGGACTCTGCTGAAAGGTGCAGCCGATCAGTTCGTTGCCGCTGGCGTTCACGATGGCCACTCCATCGAGCCGGTTGCCCAGGGCACTATCTCCCGAGGCGGTGGTGCCGACGAAGTTGCCGCTCAAGAGCGTTTGCGTGGCACCATTGGTGATGAGCACGCCGTCGCCACGGTTACCCGAGATCAGGTTGCCTTGCGGCGGGCGGACGAACACATTTGCCGTGGGGTCGTTACCGCCTGTCGCCTGACCGCCGATGACATTTCGCGCCGCACCGTTGGTCACCAGGATGCCATTTCCGCGGTTGCCCAGTGCGACTGTGCCGCTGGCGTCCGTGCCGATGAAGTTCATGGCGATCTGGTTATCGTTGGCCCCGTAGATTCCAATCCCGTTGCCGCCGTTGCCACTGATGACGTTGGAGAGCTGGAATCCGGTGTTGACCGTCGCCTGATACGAAATGGTGCCCGTGGTGCCGATGACGATCCCGACCACTTGGTTGCCGGTTACCGAGTTGGCACTGGTGATTGCCGTGGTCGAATCAACGCCGGGATAGTTGAGGTTCACCCACACTCCGGCTCCGAACGAGCCGTCCGGATTCCGCCTGACCGTCACCCATGAGCCCTGCGTGGGATTGCTCGAGCCACTCTGGGCCGAGTCGGCACTGAGGGTGTAGACGCCACTCTCGGTGCTGCTGATGCCCTCGAAATGGGTGATGTAGGTTTGGCCGACCACGCCGTTCGGATACGCGAATGACGTCCAGTTCGTGAACAGCCCGGTCGCCGAGTCGTAGTCGACAAGATAGGCCTGGCTGATGGTTTGACTCGGAGAGAGGACGTTGGCGTAGCCGCCGCAGATTGTGTAGCTGGTACCGCCGTTGTACCAGATACCGTACGCCGTGGTGGTCGTTGACCCCGGATAGACGATGTCGGTGAGGATCGAGCTCTGGGAGATGCCGTAAAGGAACGCGTGGCCGGTTCCGACGAGTGCGTTGCCCTCGGGACCGTCGGCGTTGCCGACCGCGAGGTTTCCCATCATGCTATGAACGTATGTGTACTGCGCGTTGGGATAGTCGATGGTGCGATAGTTGGCGCTCTGAGTAAGTTCAGCGGTAGTGCCCTCGAAGAGGAAGCCGTTGACCGTATCGTTACCGGCCTTGTAACTCCCGACCAGCCCCACGCTGTTGCCGCCGAGATCATCGGGACCGTAGACGCTGGTGGTCGTGGCGTTCGGGTAGTTGACCTGGTAACTCGTGCCGCCGCTCCCCGAGATGGGCCCTTCGTAGAGCAGGCCGTTGACCGCCGAGGTTCCGGTGATGAGGTACTGGCCGCTGGTCTCGGATCCGCGAATTCCTTGCCAGCCCGAGACCGGCTGGGCGCTTACCCCGTCGGCGTTGTAGTAGCTGATGCTCGACACCGGGTTGTTCTGGCCAATCAGGTCGTCATGCGACGATGCGTTGATCTGCACCCCGTCGCCGCGGTTGCCTGCGACGGTCATTCCATTGGCAAGAACGCCGATGTAATTGCCCTGCAGCGTGATGTCCGAGGCGGTGAGTGTGACTCCCGCATTGCCGGCGTTCACGAGGCAAATGTCCCTGAGGATCGATCCATCGGAACCTTTCGCAAATCGGAGTCCGCTGGACTTCTGGAAGTTCAGAGTCACGACGGGTGTGCTCGTAAACGAGGGGGCCGTCGAGCCGTCGATGGTGACCGTGCCGGTGATCGCGGGAAGCGGCGTCTTGCAGTTGAGGATCGTCCCGGCAACATCAAAATCGATGATGTCCGGCCCGGGTCGCATGTTGGAAGCGATGATGGCCTGACGGAACGATCCTGCACCGTCGTTCCGGAGATTTGTCACCAGGAATGTAGCCAGCAGTTCCCGGGTTTCGAGACGCTCAATGCCGCGCGGACTGCTGCGAAGGCGAGGGCGACGTCGTGTATGGGTCAGTTTCTTTGAGACTACCGATCGAAAGTGACTCGCACATTCAAGTAACATGATGGCTCATCCTGGTTCTTGAAAGAGGTTTCCCTGGGATTTCCCGGATGAGTTTGGATGAAACCTTCCACCACCTCGCGCGGGCCTCGCGGCCGCGCGGTGGCTTCGATGTCAATCACGGCCTTCGGGGCTGATCGGCAGGGGATTCGGGATGAGCTTTTCATTCGCCCCACCCGAGAAATTGCGACGGTGTCCGGAGAACTCTCCACTGCCCATTACTTAGAACAAGAAGGCCGACCAGGCAAGAAACGCGGCCCGTGACCGATGTGGGTCGCCAGTCACGCCGGATCTCCGGGCGCCCCATGGTGGCATCGATTTCCGGCTCGCGGAGCATACTTCGGATCAAAGATCAGGAAATTCCTTAATTGGCTTCCTTGTGCACCCAAGCAGACGGCGAGGCTGCCGCGCAAGGGCTCCCATCGTTCTCACAGCCGTCCGACATGGCATGAAGAGGTGCCTGGGTTGGCGGGTCGGCGGTCCACGTGATTCCTGCGGCGAGCCGAATGAAACATCGAGGAACGCCTCGTTCTTGCACGAGGCGGTGAGCAACGCAGCATTTGACTTTTGATGACGGAGCTTCCGGTCGGCCTGCTGGGAACTCGTTCGTGGCGAGGTCCGGCCGGTCCCGTCTTGCCGCGGCCACCCGTCCTCAGCGGGACAATGTCACTGAGCCGCGTCCATCACCATCCATTCCGTGGACGTGGGCTCATACTCCCCTTATACTTGAGGACATATCAGGCGAGAGAGGAAGACGAAGACTGTCAGAAGCGGCGTCGATGATACCACGACGATGAAGTTGGCCATGATCAATCCGCCGATACCGCGCACTTTGTGCTACGTCCTTGCGATCACCGGCGTTGCGCTCGCCACCGCGGCTCGGCTGGCCATCGACCCGCTGCTCGGACCGAATTATCCGTTCGTCACCTACTTCGTTTCGCTGCTGCTCACGGCCTGGGCGTGCGGGCTCGGGCCCTCGATCCTGGCCCTGTAACTCGGCTCGCTGGGGGCGACTTTATTTCTTTCAGTGGCCCGACACGATGCTGCCGCGCCCGGACGCCGTCCGCATCGCCGGCATGTTCCTCTATCTCCTCGTCGGCGCGGTGGCGATTGCCGTCAGCGAAGGAGAGCGCCGGGCTCGCCGAAATCTGGAATCAGAGATCGCGGACAAGAAACATGACGAGTCTGCGTTGCGCGAGAGCGAGGACCACTACCGGCACGCGATCGAGTTGAACCCTCAAGTGCCGTGGACCGCCGATGCTGACGGCCAGATCACCGACTTCTCCAGGCGCTGGCTCGAGATGACCGGCTTGACTCGCGAGCAGGCCTTGGGCGTGGGATGGCGCCGCGTGCCTCATCCCGACGATCGGCCTCGCATGGTCCAGGCCTGGAGCGATTCGGTCGAGACCGGGCTGCCCTACGACATCGAGCACCGGATCCGGCTGGGGACCGGAGAATTCCGCTGGATGAGGTCGAGGGCTTTCGCACGAAAAGACTCTCAGGGCCGGGTCGTTCGCTGGTATGGAAGCACCGAGGACATCCAAAACCGGAGAATGGCCGAAGAACGATTGAGGGAGTGCAACGCAGCTCTACGCGCCTTTTACGAGAACTCGCCCATCTGCATGGGGATCGTCGAACTCACTGACGACGGAGACTTGCTTCACGTTTACGAGAACTCGGCCACCTGCCGATTTTTCGGCGTCGAGCCTGGCACGACGTCCGGCCGCCTCGCGAGCGCTCTGTCTCCGGATCGCCATGCCGTTTCGCTCTGGCTGGCGCGATTCCGGGAGAGCAAGTCCGCGGGGGCGCCGGTTCAATTCGAGTATGAACACCGCACCTCCGCGACTTGGCGGTGGCTTTCGGTGACGGTCAAGCCGATCGGCCCCGGCCCGTCCTCGCGCATGCGGTTCTGCTACCTTGCGGAAGACATCTCCCAACGCAAGCAACTTTCGGAGCAACTGGTGTCGGAGCGGAATCTGCAGGATGCCCTGTTCGCTGCGACGCCCATCGGCCTCGGACTGGTTGACGCCGACTTCCGCATCCTGCGAATCAACAAGGCGGTGGCCACAACCAACAGTGTGCCGTTCGAGGCTCACATCGGGCACACCGTGGCGGAAGTCTTGCCGGGACTTTGGCCAATCCTGGAACCGCTCTACAGAAAAGTGGTCAAGACGGGCGAACCGGTTCGCAACTTCGAGCTGGAGGGCGAGACCCCCGACCGCCCGGGGTTTCGTCGGAGCTGGCTGGCAAATTACTACCCGGTGCGGCTGAGCGGGGCGGTTGTCGGCGTCGGCTTTGCCATTATCGAGACGACCGAGGCCCGACTCCGGGAGGCCCGACTCCGCGAACTTGACCGGCGTTTCAGGGACCGGGCGAAAATCCTGGAAACCGTCTTGGCCGCGACTCCAGCCCCGATCTTCATCTCCCACGACCGGAAATGTCGGCTGATCACCGGCAACCCGGCGGCCTTCAAGCTCCTGAAAACCCCCGAGGGAGGTGTCGTCTCGGCAACCGCCCCTGGAGAGTTGCCCAAGACGAGAACGTTTCGAGAGTACCGCGACGGCCGGCCGATCGAGCCGCAAGACCTGCCGATGCAAGTGGCCGCGCGCGATGGGGTCGAGGTCCACGGCGCCGAGCTTTCCTTCGTGTTCAACGATGGCGACGTCCGGCACGCCTACGGCAGCACTGTGCCTCTGCGAGACGGCATCGGAAACGTGGTTGGCTCGATCGCCGCATTCGTGGATATCACCCGCCTCAAGACGGCCGAGGAAGCTCTACGCGAGGCCGACCGTCGCAAGGATGAGTTTCTGGCAATGCTTGCCCACGAGCTCCGCAACCCGCTCGCCCCGATTCTCAATGCCGTAACGATCATGACCATGACCGAGAACGACCGCGAGACGCAGCAGTGGGCCTATGAGGTGATCGATCGCCAGGTTCGCCACCTGTCGAACCTCGTGGATGACTTGCTGGATGTCTCGCGAATCACGCAAGGGAAAGTCGCCCTGACCAAGGCCCCGCTCATGGTGTCGTCGTTCATCAACGCCGCTGTCGAATCAAGCCGCCCGCTGATCGACGTGCGCAGACACAAACTGGACGTGATGGTCTACGGTGAGCCGGCGCGGGTCTGCGGTGATCTCACCCGTCTTTCGCAAGTCGTACTGAACCTTCTGAACAACGCCGCCAAGTTCACTCCGGAAGGCGGGCGGATCGAGTTGATCGTTGAAAGCGATAAGAACCTGTGCCGGATCAGGGTCCGGGATAACGGTGAAGGAATCGCGCCTGAGACCCTGCCCAGGGTGTTAGACCTGTTCGCGCAAGGCAGCCGCTCACTCGACCGGTCCCAGGGCGGACTCGGCGTCGGCCTGACTCTCGTCAAACGGCTTGTGAAGATGCACGGCGGAACCGTTGTGGCACACAGCGACGGTCCGGGAAAAGGGAGCCAATTCCTGGTTCAAATGCCGTTACTTGTAGAGGAACCGAGTGTCCCGGCACAGATGCTTCCGCAGCGGACCAGGTCGAGGGACTTCGACCGCGCTTTTCAGATTCTTGTCGTCGACGACAGTCAGGATACCAGGAACTCGCTGGCCCGGCTGCTGAGCGGGTTCGGGCACGAGGTCGAGGTCGCCCACGACGGGATCTCGGCGATCGCCGCCGCCGTTTCCTTCAGGCCCAACCTGGTTCTACTGGACATCGGGCTCCCCGGCATGGACGGTTACGAGGTCGCCCGGAGGCTGCGCAAGGAGCCCGCCGTCGAAGGCGCCGAACCTGTGGCCTTGACGGGTTACGGTAGCGAGCTCGACCGTATGAGAAGCAGCGAGTCCGGTTTCGACCGCCACCTGCTCAAACCCGTGGACCTCGATGCGCTTCTGGACGTGCTCGCCCATGGAGTCGCTTGACGCCAAGACTTTTTGACCTGAGCCCGGGCTCTACGCGCAACGGGTGCAAGCCCTCAACGACGCTCGCCCGAATCCCCTCGACTACTGCCGCAATTGTTGCGAGATTTTCACGGCATTATTATT
Source organism: uncultured Planctomycetaceae bacterium (assembly GCA_963797295.1). Classification (GTDB taxonomy): domain Bacteria; phylum Planctomycetota; class Planctomycetia; order Isosphaerales; family Isosphaeraceae; genus Aquisphaera. The sequence continues at coordinate 38,379 of CAWCPP010000035.1, read as the reverse complement.
GCCGATGATTTGTCATTCGGACCGGGTGCGCGCGGTCAGGACTGGACACTGGCAAATCAGGGCTGCACAACGATGACAATGGCAACGACGGCGCCGGCAACGACTCCCCGAACCTGGAGCCCTGCGCTCGGGGCCTGGCCCGAGGAAAACGGGACACGCTTTCGGGTCTGGGCCCCGAAGGCTAGAAAAATCGAGGTTATCCTGGAGCGACCCGGTGAAGAGCCGCTTGAAATCGCCCTCGAGCGTTCGGCGGACAACCACTTCTCGGCCTTGGTTCCCGGCGTGAGGGCAGGGGACCAGTACCGCTATCGAATCGACGGACAAGGAATGTTCCCCGACCCTGCCAGCCGGTTTCAGCCCGAGGGTATCCACGGCCCCTCGGAAGTCGTGGACCCCGGCACATTCGTGTGGTCCGACCGGGGCTGGAAGGGCATCGCCCGGGAAGACTTGGTCATCTACGAGTTGCATGTAGGCACCTTCACACCAGAGGGTACTTTCGACGGCGTGACCGGCCGCCATGAGGCCCTGCGCGATCTCGGCGTCACGGCCATCGAGCTGATGCCCGTCGCCGACTTTGTGGGCGAACGGAACTGGGGATACGACGGTGTGGACCTCTTCGCCCCGTCTCACGTTTACGGCACACCCGATAACTTGCGCCGGCTTGTGGACGAGGCGCATCGCCTGGGAATCTGCGTCATCCTCGACGTCGTGTACAACCATTTTGGCCCGACCGGCAATTACACCGGGCAGTTCAGCGACCGGTATCTGTCGCACAAGGAGGGCGACTGGGGCTCGTGTATCAACCTGGACGGCGAGGGGAGCGAGCAGGTCCGCGAGTTCTTCATCGAAAACGCGCTGTACTGGCTCCACGAGTACCATCTCGATGGCCTGCGACTGGACGCCACCCACGCGCTCCACGACGACTCGCCGCCACACTTCCTCGATGTCCTCTCTGAGCGAGTGCATGCGTCGGTCCCCGGCCGAAAGGTCTTGTTGATCGCCGAAGACAGCCGCAACCTCGCCACGATGGTCCGTCTTCGGGGGGACGGAGGATGGGACCTGGATGGAGTCTGGGCTGATGATTTTCACCATGAATTGCGCCGCCTGCTGGCCGGTGACCGTGAGGGCTATTTCCGCGATTATGCCGGTACGACCGCCGATATCGCGACAACGATCAACCAAGGTTGGTTTTACACCGGGCAGCGTTCGATTCACCTCGATGCGCCACGCGGCACGGACCCGGAGGGGATCGAGCCCCGTCGCTTCGTGTTCTGCGTACAGAACCACGATCAGATTGGCAACCGGGCCTTCGGCGAGCGGCTGCACCACCAGATCGACCAGGCCGCCTATCGCGGGGCCTGTGCTCTGCTGCTATGTGCCCCGCAGACGCCGCTGCTTTTCATGGGGCAGGAATGGGCGGCGAGCGCGCCGTTTCTCTTCTTCACTGATCACGACGAGGAACTTGGCGCCCTCGTGACCGAAGGTCGGCGGCGCGAGTTTCGCCACTTCCCGGGATTTGCGGACCCAGAGGCCCGGGAGAAGATTCCCGATCCCCAGGCCGCTTCATCGTTCGAGGCAAGCAAGCTCGACTGGTCCGAGCGGGAGCGGGAACCTCATGCATCGTTCTTCAGACTTCATAAAGCCCTCCTCACTCTCCGCCGCAACGAGAAAGCCCTCCGAACGAACCGTCGCGAAAGCTACGAGGCGGTGGCCCTTGATGCCGATACCTTGCTTCTGGTTCAGGACGATGACCGTGGGGGCCGACTGGCACTCATCGCGAGACTGCGGGGATCCGGCAAAGCCGAACTGTCCACTTGCTCACAACTTCGATTATCCGATGATCTTGTGTGGGAGGTCGTGCTGACGACCGAAGATTCGTCATTCGCGCCCGACCCATCGCCCCCGAGCGTGGAAATCGATGGCCCTTCCGTCTCCATCGACTTTTCCCGCCCGTCGGCCGTCGTGCTCAAATCTCGTAACGGCAATGTGCGCACGGACTGCAAAGGATGAGATACGTCTGCCTGACCCAGGGGATTTATTTCATGCTCGCGGGGGTCTGGCCGCTGGTGAACATACACAGCTTCGAGGTCATCACCGGTCCCAAGGTCGATGTTTGGCTGGTCAAGACGGTGGGCTTGCTGGTCGCGGTGATCGGTGCGGTATTACTCCTCAGCGGCGCTCGGGGCCACGTCTCGGTCGAGGTCTTCGCTCTGGCCACCGCGACGGCCATGGGTCTGGCGTGGATCGATACATGGTATGTGGTCCGAAACGTGATCCCACCAATCTACATGCTCGATGCGATTCTCGAGCTGGGTCTGGTTCTCGCCTGGGAACTGTCATGGCTCATGGAACCGTGAGCGTGGCAACCGGGAGATCTCAGATTCTAGCCAATGGCAAGTGACCAAGGACTCAAAACGAATTCCTTAGCCCTTTCTGTGGCAAACAAGGACATTACGGACACGCATGAACCCATGTGGTGATGGCAGCACTCAAGATGGCGTCGCTCGACAATCTTATCGTTTGACCTCGCTCCGATAGCCGCCTTGTACACTTGAGCGAACTGAGTTAGGTTGCGCCAGTACCAAGATACGGGTCAAATCACCAGATTCTGACCCTGACCAGAACATGGGTCAGGCCGAAGATGGAGGCCGGCATGGACGCCAGCATCCGGGGCAGGGACGCTGCGGCTGCGGCGATGGATCCAGCCGACCGCTTGAGGCCGCATGTCACAGCACCGATCATTCCGGAATGGTCGGGGCTCAGGGTTGCACTGGTCCACGACTGGCTGACCGGGATGCGGGGCGGGGAGAAGTGTCTTGAGGTGCTCTGTCACGCTTTTCCGCATGCGACGTTGTACACGTTGCTGCATCGGCGGGGCTCGACGAGCCCGACGATCGAGTCGATGACCATCCGGACCTCACCGCTTCAAAGTGTGCCCGGGGTCTTTCGCCATTATCGACACTTTCTGCCGCTGATGCCGATTGCGGCCCGAGCGTGGAGGCCCAGGAATGTCGACCTGGTTGTCAGCCTCAGCCACTGCGTGGCCAAGTCCGTCCGGGTTCCACGCGGGGTTCCGCATGTCTGCTATTGTTTCACGCCGATGCGCTATGCTTGGCAAGGGCGCGACTCGTATCTGGAAAGCTGGGTTGACCGGCCGCTCCGCCGGGCTCTGGCGGGCAGGCTGCTCGACCAGCTTCGAGCCTGGGACCGTATAACAGCCAGGCAGGTAACCCAGTTTGTTGCGATTTCGCAGACGATCCGCGAGCGAATTGCCACTTGCTATGATCGAGACAGCCATGTGATATCGCCACCCGTCGATACCGAGTATTACACCCCGGCTCCAGATTCCCAGTTGCGCGAGAACTTCTATCTGGTGGTCTCGGCACTGGTTCCGTACAAACGCATTGACCAGGCGGTAGCCGCGTGCACGCGGTTGGGCCGCACGCTGATCGTGATCGGGGCAGGGCCCGAGCAGCAAAGGCTCAAGAAGCTGGCGGGGTCCACGATTCAGTTCTTGGGCTGGCAACCCGATGAGGTGATCCGCGATCACTACCGCCGCTGCCGGGCACTTCTGTTTCCCGGGGAGGAGGATTTCGGGATCGTGCCGGTCGAGGCATTGGCTTGCGGATCGCCAGTGCTCGCGCTGGGGCAGGGTGGCGCGGCGGAGACCGTGGACAGTTCGTTCGGAAGGCTTTACGACGAGCCGACGCCAGAGGGCCTGGAAGCGACCATCGCGAAGTGGGAAGCGGAGGGCTGCCCTCACGACCCGTTGCGAGCTCGCCGCCGCGCCGAAAGCTTCTCGCTGCCCCTCTTCCGCAGCCGAATTCTTGCCCTCCTGGCCGAGGTCACATCGGGCGCCGCGGAGACCGCTGTTCCGCCGCGCCCGCACCTGGCTCTTACCCGAACCGAAAAGCCACATCAGCGTCTTCCCTGATCGGTTCGGAACAATCGTGTAATCCATCCCGAGACTCGTCGTGTGCAAGTCGCACCACGAGAGTCTTCGTAATTGAGCCCTGGCTATCGCATCGCTCGGACTGACGTCGCCTGGCCGGCTGGGCATCCACCCGCTTTACAATCTTTTACGGAATTCCTTGGGGTAAAGTGCTACCATCGACTAATCAGCATCGAAACACTTTCGTGGCACAGCTTCAAGGGAGCTCATCAAAGCGGGGAGATACTTATGTTCTCAAAAGTCAAGTACATGTTCGCTGCCTGCCTCGTTCTGGCGGTGATATCGCCGCCCGGGCGTGCCCAAGGCCCGCCGGGAGGACCGCCAGGACCCGGAGGGCCTGGGGGGCCAGGAGGCCCGGGTAGCCCGGGAGGGCCTGGCGGCCCCTCTTTACTCATGTTTCCGGCGATCCAGAAGGAACTGGCGCTCACCGACAAGCAAAAGAGCGCGCTCAAGAAACTTGACACGACGATGGCGCAGAGCGCCGGCAGATGTTCACGAGAGGACGCCAGGGAAACGGGGATCGTGATCAGATGAGAACGGCGATGGATTCGATGCGACGCGAGCAAGAGTCTTCGATCGCCAAGATTCTCGAGCCGAAGCAGAAGACCCGGCTCGGCGAGATCGAGCTTCAACGCGAAGGGATTTTCGCGGTCGCCAAGGCCGATGTGGCCAAGAAGCTCAAATTTACCTCGAGCCAGACAGAGCAGATCAAGTCGATCGTCGATCAGATGCGACAGGACGAGCGGGCGGCAATGCCTGCGCCGCCCGCGGGTGGGGGTCCTGGTGGCGGGCCACGACGCCGGGGCGCTGCTGGCGACAATGGTGGGCAGGGTGGTGGTCCTCCAGGCCAAGCGGATGCCCAGGGTGGAGGCCCGCCAGGCGGCGGCCCTCCTGGTGAAGGCGGTTTCCCAGGTGGCGGACCTCCAGGTCAAGGCGGCTTTCCGGGTGGCGGACCTCCTGGTGAAGGCGGCTTTCCGGGTGGTGGACCTCCAGGCGAAGGCGGTTTCCCAGGTGGCGGACCTCCAGGTCAAGGCGGCTTTCCGGGTGGCGGACCTCCAGGCGAAGGCGGTTTCCCAGGTGGCGGACCTCCAGGTCAAGGCGATTTCCAGGGGGGAGGCCCTCCAGGCGGTGGCGGACCGCCAGGCGGCAATGACCAATTTCGTGCCCAGTTCGAGAAGATGCGCAAGGCGATGGACAAGATTCGAACCACTGCCACCAAGCAGATTTCCGATGTCCTGACGGCCGATCAGAATACAGCCTTCAAGAAACTGCAGGGCAAAGCGTTCGACCTCTCGCTGTTACTCCCAGGAGCTGGCAACGGCCCCGGAAGCTCGACCCGCGCCACTCGTTCGACGAGTCGGACCAAAGCTCAGTCAAAGCAACGCACCCGGCGTGGGACAGACGAAACCGAACCGGGAATGGAACCTCCTCCAGGCTCTGATGAGCCCCAATGAGCGCCTGGAGCGCCGGTTTACTAGACTGAAACGGCGTTCGATGTAAGACCATGGAACACATGCCGGATGCCCCGACCGGATTGGGACGGGGCATTCGCTTTGCCATCTGGAATGGAAAGATGACGGTCACTCTGAACCAGAATACGGGAGGAGGCGCGGCCCAGGCCAGAATTACCATCCTGCTTGTTGACGATGACATCGAACTCTGCGACCTGATGCAGCGGTTCTTCGCCCGCCGGGGCATCGACCTGGAGGTCGTCCATGACGGCCGCCCGGGGCTCGCACGGGCTCTGGGTGGTGATCACGAGCTGATTTTGCTCGATGTCATGATGCCGGGGCTCGATGGCTTTGAATTGTTGCGACAGTTGCGCCGGCAGAGCTCGGTTCCAGTCATCATGCTGACCGCCCGCACGGCCGAGGCCGACCGGATCTCGGGACTGGACGCCGGAGCGGATGATTACTTGCCCAAACCGTTCGGTCCCGACGAGCTGCTGGCGCGCATTTGCGCCGTGCTTCGCAGGGCCAGCCGTGCTCCCGGCAGTGGCGAGATCATCGAGGCTGGCGCTATCAAGCTCGTCACGCAGTCGCGTGAGGTTACGTGTGAAGGGAAACCCCTTGCCGTGACCACGGTCGAGTACGATGTCCTGGAATACTTGATCCGCGCCGCGGGCCGGATTGTGTCGCGTGATGAACTGACCGCGGCGCTCTACCGCCGCCAGGCCACGCCCTTCGATCGCGTTCTGGACATGCATATCAGTAACCTCAGAAAGAAGCTTGGTCTTCGCGGCTCACTGATTCACACGGTCCGTGGTGTGGGTTACCTGTTCCGCACGAGCGTCGATGCTGAAGAGGTCTCATGAAATGCGATCGATCCTGGCGAAGATCTTGCTCTGGTCGCTCGTGACCTGCGGCCTCTCGCTGGTTGCCTATCGCGCCATCTCGCGAACAATGGAATGGCGAGGGCCGCATGACGATGATCCCTTCTGGCGGATGAGCAAGATGGTCGAGGACGAGGTCCGTCGGGCCTACGAGGAAGGCGGCCCTGACCGCCTCGCTACACACCTCGCACGGCTCGATGCCTCGCTCCCGGGCAAGCACATCTTGACGGACTCGCGAGGTCGCGACCTGGTTACCGGAGAGGATCGTTCCCAACTACTTCGTTCGTCTCGCTCGCGGATGGGACCGCCCCGGATGGCGGACGGACGCATGATCATGATCGGCCCTTCACGGGGAAGTCGCTACCGTTTCATCACCCTCGTGCGGCCATGGAACCAGCCGCCCAATATCCTGCCCTACTACGGAGTGATCGTACTGCTCATTGGCGGCATGGCGTCGATTCTGGCGGTCCATCTCGCTGCGCCGCTGCGAAAGCTGCGGCGCGTGGTCGAGCAATTTGGCCGCGGCAACCTCACAGTGCGGGCCAGGACGACGCGAAAAGACGAAATCGGTGAGCTCTCGCGTGCCTTCGACGAGATGGCGGATCGGATCGAGACTCTCCTCTCGGCCGAACGCCGATTACTTCAGGACGTTTCCCATGAGCTGCGTTCGCCGCTGGCCCGACTGGGCTTCGCGGTCGAGCTTGCCCGCGACGGAGACGATCGCGACGAGGCCCTCGCCAGGGTTCGCAAGGAAGCCGATCGGATGACTTCCCTGGTCGGTGAGCTGCTCCAGTTAACCCGGATCGAGGGTGATCCCGCGGCCGGGAAGTGGGGAAGCGTTGCGATCCACGAACTGCTGGAAGACATCGTGAACGACTGCGATCTCGAGGCCCAGGCGCGCGGCTGCCAGCTTGTGCTCGGGCAATGCCAGCCCGCGATGATCCTGGGAGAGCGAGAACTTCTCCATCGCGCGGTCGAAAACATCGTACGGAACGCGATCCGGCATAGTCCGGACGGCATGACGGTGGAGATCGCCCAGGAACTTCGCGGCGACACGGTGACTGTCACGGTTCGTGATCAAGGCCCCGGTGTGCCTGAGGAGCTACTGACAGACATCTTCAAACCCTTCTTCCGGGTTGAGGACGACCGCAGCCGGACCAGCGGCGGCGTGGGATTGGGGCTGGCCATCGCTTGCCGAGCCGTCGAAGTTCATCAGGGCAAGATCTCCGCAAGCAACGCCCGGCCGGGTCTGATGATCACGATTTCATTGCCCCATTGTCGAGACGCATTCGCGTTTCCGTCCGTCGAAACAATGTTGCCGGTCTGAACGTGGTCATCACAAGCGTTGCGCCGGGGAAAGGGGCCAGAAGTGCTTTTCAGGAATGACCGTCCCCCGAGCTGCGGTTTCGATAGAGCGACGGGTCCACCGCGGCGACCATCGCCTTGACATCGGCCTTTCCGGCGAGAAACTCGCTGACGCGCCGCGCCTGTTCGTCAGGATTCTTGATTAGCTCGGAATACTTGACGAAAAGCACCGCCATGTGAGTTTGCTGGGCTAGCCATTCGTGGAGCCGTTCCAGGTGCTTCTCGAAGGCGCGCTTGATGTCCTCACGAGGGGCCGCCGGACGTGCTCGCCGCTGGAGCATTGTCTCCTGCGAGGTCACCATCTCGTCGAGGTCGCGCTCCATGAAGATGATTCGATAGCGCTCGTTCGGCGGCAGGTCGAAGAGTAGTTGCGAGACCATCTTGAAGGATTTGCCCCTTGTCTCGGGCAGCCAGGAGGCGTCCTCCTTGATCTTCTTGACCTTTTCGAGCTCGTAGTAACCGCGTGGGTTGTCGGTATCCGCGGTGCGAACGTTGTCGGTGACGGTTTCAACTCCGCCGCAAGCAAGCATCTGCATCATCAGCGAGGTGCCTGACCGCGGCAAACCTGAGACGATGATGATTTCGGATTCCATGAGTCAATCGCCCTCCGTGTCGAACCTTCTCTGATCTGATCAGGCGCGATGGACCGTCGATACCGCGGTCCCCACGGGCCGCCTTGTTTCGATTGCCGCTCGTTCGAGATCGGTGAAGAGGCTGTTACTTCGCCTTGGCCTCGGCCTTGGCTTTCTTGGTTGCTGCCTTGGCGGCCTTCCGCTCGGCCTTGGCGGCGGCTTTCGCCTCGGTGACTGAAGCGCTTGTCGTGAAACGCTCCTTGAGACGCACCGACTTGCCCGAACGCTCGCGGAGGTAGTAGAGTTTGGCCCGGCGGACCTTGCCCGACCGCTTCACCACGATATCGGCGATACGCGGCGAGTGGATGGGGAATTTCCGCTCGACACCCTCTCCCTGAACGATCCGTCGGACCACGAACATCTCACGAGTGCCACTTCCCGAGCGGGCAATCACGACACCGTTGTAGATCTGAATTCGCTCCTTGTCGCCTTCAAGGATGCGTACGTGAACATCGACCGTGTCGCCGATCTCGAATTTCGGCACCGTCGGTTTCATGCTGCCTTCTTCGACCACGCTCAACAAGCGGTTTTGCATTGTTCTTTCCTTTACTGAGATCGTCGGCTTTGCGGCGACGTTTCAAACCTGGATTCAAGAGGGTTCGGTCAATTCGGGGTCTTGAGGGGGCAACGATCGCCGATGTTCCCTGCGCCAGCGGGCGATGGCGGCATGGTCGCCGCTCGTGAGAACATCGGGGACGCCCCTTCCCCGGAACATCCGGGGACGCGTGTATTGGGGATATTCCAGGCCACCATCGGGCCCGAACGATTCATCGACAGCGCTTTGATCATCTCCCAGGACACCGGGGACCAACCGGACCACGGCGTCAATCACGACCATGGCCGCGACTTCCCCCCCGGAGAGAACGAAGTCGCCGATCGAAAGCAACTCAGGCTCGAGGATTTCGATGATTCGCTCGTCAAATCCCTCATATCGACCACAGAGGAGAATCAGTCGCGGCTGGACAGCAAGTTCGGTAACCCGGGGCTGGTCAAGTCTTGGCCCTTGGGGCGAAAGCACGATCAGGGTACCGGGTGGTTCAGCGCTGGCTCGCACGGCCTCGGCCGCGGCGACCACCGGGGGAGCCATGAAGACCATGCCCGGCCCTCCCCCGAACGGCCGATCGTCCACTTGCCTGTGCTTGCCCGGCGCCCAGTCCCGGAGATCCCACCGGTGAATGGCCACGAGGTTCTTGTCGATTGCTCGCCGGACGATGCTCTGACTCAGGAAACCGTCAAAAAGGGCCGGGAACAGAGTCAGTACATCAATGCGAAGCGCCGGCAGGGACATGGCGGTCCACTTCCGCTCACGAGGGCTGCGGCGCGGCCGCTTCGGGCACTGGAGCTGGCACCGGCTTGGGCAACTGCCAGGGCTCGCCCGGCGCCGGCTTCTTCACGCCGTGCTTGTTGAGCAACGCCTGGACCTTGTGCGAAGGCTGCGCACCGACACCAAGCCAGTAACGAATCCGGTCCACGTTCAGGACCGTCTGCGTTTCGGTATTGGAGCTCATCGGGTCATAATGCCCGAGTTCCTCGATCGAACGACCATCCCGGGGAGTCCGGGAATCCATCGCACAGATCCGGAAAAACGGCCGGTGCCGGCGTCCCATGGATTTCATGCGTAATCGAACCACTCGCGTTCTCCTCTTTTTCGTCTCTGGGAAATTGTGCTGGCCCGGGCCACATGGCGGGCTCGCTGGGGAAAATCGGTAAGGTCCCGGTTCAGGACTCTTGAGCTTCGCAGCCGGATTCATCGGAAGCCGGTGGTGTCGTAAGCATGGAATTCGTCGTTGTCTCGTCTGCCAGCCGGTTGACGGAATCAACCGGCCGGGCTGTCCAGGGCTGAGTTGCCGAGCTAGGCTAACCGCGTCGCTAGGTGGTGGGTCGATTTCGCTCCTCGCGGCGACGCCGGCGTTCTTCTTTTTCACGCTGCTTCCGCAGCTTGTCACGTTCCTTGGCCGAGAGCCGCTTGCCGGTCCCGACCTTGGGAGCAAAGAGCCGGCCTCCTGGGTTGCTGGCCGCGGCTCGTCCCAGGCCGGTGAGAGCCCGGAACTTGTCGACGATGCTCATCTGCGACATCGACCGGACGAAGGCTGCCATGGCATCGAACTGCTTGACCAGTCCGGAAACGTCCGAGGGATCGACGCCGGCACCCGCGGCGATCCGCCGCCTCCGCGACATGTCGATCAGATCCGGCCGGCTGCGCTCGAACTGGGTCATGCTGTCAATGATGCCCTGGATGCGCTTGATCTCACTATCGGCGTCGATGCTGTCGAGATCCGAAGACATCTGGTTCAGTCCGGGGATCTTGCTCATCAATTCCCCGACTGATCCCATCTTCTTCATCTGAATAATTTGCTGACGGAAGTCGTTGAGATCGAATTTTCCCTTCGACAGCCGTTCTTGCTGGCGACGGGCCTCCTCTTCATCGATGTTCTGCTGCGCCGTGCGCACCAGATCGACGATGTCGCCCATGCCCAGCATCTGCCCCACCAACCGCTCGGGCTCGAACGCCTCGAGCTTGTCTAGCTTTTCTCCCTTGCCGACGAACTTGACGGGAACGCCAGTCACCTTGCGGACCGAGAGCGCGGCACCACCGCGAGCATCGCCGTCCAGCTTGGTCAGGATCACGCCGTCCAGCTCGAGGGCCGTGTTGAAGGCCTCAGCCGAGGCCACGGCATCTTGCCCGGTCATGGCGTCGCAGACGAGAAAAACCTGGTGCGGCTTCACCTTCTTTTCGATCTGCACCAGCTCGCCCATGAGCTCATCATCAATGTGGAGCCGGCCGGCTGTGTCCAGGACCAGCGTGTCGCAGCCCTGGCGGTTGGCCTCGACGAGCGCCTCCTGGCAAACTTTGACGGGGTTGGAATTCTCCTGGCTGAAGACCGGAACGCCAAGCTGGACGCCGATCACTTTGAGCTGCTCAACGGCGGCGGGGCGTTGCAGGTCGGCCGCGACCAGCATCGGCTTCCGCCCCTGACCGGCGAGCAGGCGGGCCAGCTTGCCGCAGGTTGTGGTTTTGCCAGAGCCCTGAAGTCCGCAGAGCATCAAAACCGTGGTGCCTGTCTTCTCGAACCGGATCGTAGGATCGATCGGGCCCATCAAATCGACCAGTTCGTCGTGCACGATCTTGACGATCTGCTGTTCAGGACGGACCGACTTGATCAGATCGGTTCCCGCCGCCTTGGCGGCGACCCGCTCCATGAGTTCCTGCACGACCTTGAAATTGACGTCCGCCTCGAGCAAAGCCGTGCGGACCTCGCGCAGACCTTCCTTCATGTTCGCTTCGGTCAGGATGCCACTGACCCTGAAGCGGCGAAAGGCTGTGGATAACCGTTTTTGGAGGTCGTCAAACATGGTCAATCGAGCTCAGCTCACTCGGAATCGCGAACCTAAAAGGATAACAAAGTGATTCGACGTTGGCAACGCGTCCTCATACGATGACATCCTGGCGAAGTGTTTGCAACCAGGGGAAGACGGGCTTCGGGGTACCGTCGAGCCGGAACAGCCCGGCATGGGGATAAACGTGAGGTAGCTGGTCGCACGCGTGGTGCCAGGTTACCGCTCGGACAAATGGCTTCGCCATCGCCAGTGCCAGCCATCGTGCTGCCCAGTTGGCCTGAGTCGCCTCGTCGGGCGGGATCGGCCACTGGGCGACGTCGACCTGAATCGTCGCGTCGGCCAAGGGGTCGGGAGTACTGGCCGAAGGGATTGCCATGGACACGTGCAGCGGTACGTTCAAGAGCGAATACAGGTCGAGCAGCCGGGAGAATTCAAAAAGGTCGCGGAGATGGCTACCGGGATTGGTGAACCCAGGCGCGATCTCGATCCCGATACTGAAGATCCCCAGGTCGGAACGAAGCAGGTAATCGCAGAGGTGAAGCGGACCAAGCTGAAAGTGGCTGGAGCTCATCCATTCGGCCCACGGGCGATCAATGCAGACACTAAGCTGCGCCGCCGAATCGGCCTGGCGAGCCGCCTGGATGGCTCGTGCCGTGATCCTGATCTGCTCTTCCTCGGTCAGACCAAGAATCTCCTGGGATGCCGGCCGGCCGACAACGTGCCAGAGCGGCACTTTGCCCCGATACCGCGATACGGCCTGACGCACGAAATCGGTGGCAAACCCGCTGATGGTCTCCTGGTCTCTTTCCCAGAGCCAGATCCAGTCGGGCAACGCCGACGGCCGGAACTCGATGAGCGGGCCAGCCTCAACGGCCAACTTGTTGCGCCGGCAGAAGGCAATTTGCGCATCCAGCAGATCCCAGCGGTACTTCCCTTCCGAGGGCGCGACTTGCTTCCAGGACACGCCGATCTGTGTGGCGTTGAACGCCGATCCCCACTGTGCCGCGGCCGGATTTTTCTCGGGTTCGATGGGGAGCATGCAGCCCAGACGTGTCGTCAATTTGCCGGTTGACGCCAGCCGGTTTTGGAGGATTTGCGACAGATACGCCTCGGTCAGGATGTCTCCAGCACGGCTCGAGGCTTCCAGACTCGCCTGAGACGCGGTCAAGCAACGTTCCGCATCGTCGCCAGAGATTGCTGCCTGAATGAACGCCTGGCGCGCCTCAGTCATCACTTCCATAAGCTCAGGAGACACACGCAAACCCATCTGAACCCAATCTGCCATCTGGTTGCGAATATCATTCAGCTTACCCCGCGCTAGCTCGAGGGCCAGCGAATACGGCGACGTCCGTTCAGCCAGGGTGGCTGTGCCTACGATCGGCGTGCCATATCCGGCGATCGACCAGGGTACGAAGAGCCGTCCGCTCTCGCTGGTCTCGCGAAAGCAGGTCATCAACCCGTTGCGAAACTCGACGCTCAATCGTCCGGGAGTTCGGTCCAGGCCCGTGATGTAGGCCTTGCGGAAACTTGGGAGACGACGCGCCAGGTCGTTCGAGGGCAATTGAAACTTGAGAACCCCCATGCCGCTTATTCCATCCCGGACCGCCGGTACCCAGCGTTCGGATTATGAATTCTCAATCTTGGCTTGACTCTTATCAAACCCGCCGGCCAGAGAGCAACCAGGAACCAATCGCCCGCCAAGACCAGCGCCAAATCGAAAAGCGCCCGGTCCGGCCTGCCCGGTGCACGCCCGATCCTCCGCGTGCTCGCAAAGCTTGGGATTACGCAGTACTCTAGAATAGCGACCGGATGACCGTATGGCCATAGAGCCAGCAGATCATCGTAAACTGTTATGGTCGTTGCTTGAACGGTGCCGCCTGAGATTTACCGGGATCGGTTCCCTCCGCCAGTAAAGAGCCTTACCATGCCCAGGATTCTGATTGGACCTTACCTTCTCCGCAATCAGCCGGGACCATTTCGGAAGATACTCACTGAAGCGGGTTTCGAGTTGATCGACCCGGAAGGCGACAATGCACTCACTGAGGGGCAGTTGCTCCAATACTTGCCCAGGGCAGACGCCATGCTCGCCGGAGGCGAACGGTTGTCTGCAAAACTCTTTGAGCTGGCACCTTGGCTCCGCGTCGTCGCCCGCACCGGAGTCGGCTATGACCTGATCGATCTTCAAGCCGCAACCGATCGCAATATCGTTGTGACGATCACCCCGGGAACCAATCACGACAGCGTGGCCGAGCAGACTTTTGCGTTGATCCTGGCCCTGTGCCGCAACATCGTCTCGAATGACCGGGCCATCCACACGCAAGGCTGGGATCGCAGATTGGTTGCGCCGGTACGGGGCAAGACGCTCGGTCTAATTGGACTGGGGCGGATTGGACAGGCAGTGGCCACACGGGCCAGAGCCTTCGGGATGAAGCTGATCGCCAGCGATCCCGCCCTCGATGACCGATCGTGCGAGCGGCTTCAGATCAAGCGCGTCGACCTTGATGGGCTGCTCGCAAAGTCTGACATCATCAGCCTGCACGCGCCACTTACCGAGACCACGCGGGGCATGGTCAACAAGAGTTTCTTGGCGAGAATGCGGCCCGGAAGCTTGCTCATCAACACCGCCCGAGGTGGACTGGTTGTGGAAACCGACCTCCGCGATAGTCTCGTCTCGGGTCAACTCGCGGGTGCCGGTCTGGATGTGCTCAACCATGAACCGCCGGAACCCGGGAATCCGCTGCTCGGTCTACCTAATGTCGTTCTCAGCCCGCATATCGCGGGTACGGACCTTCAATCGATGAGCGACATGGCTGAACTGGCCGCAACAACGGTTGTTCAGCTCTATCATAATCAGTGGCCCGCAGAATATGTGGTCAATGGGGAAGTGAATAAGAACTGGCGATGGTGAACGGCAACTTGCTTGCGTTGTCCATCCATCCACCATCGCCCAATACGTGTCCAAGCTCAGGGCCTTGTACGTGTCCGGGCTCAAACCTGGAACGACGAACCGCAGCCGCAACTCTTCACCACGTTGGGGTTATTGAAAACAAAACCGCGCTTCTCGAGACCGTCGTAAAAATCCACGACCGTCCCATCGAGGTAGGGATCAAATTTCTTGTCCACGGCCAGCTTGACACCGTGCACATCCACGACCCGATCACGCTCGCTGGTGCTGGTGTCAAAATTGAGGCTATAGGCAAAGCCGCTGCATCCGCCCCCCTGCACGCCTACGCGTAGCACGGCTTCCTCGGGGAGATTCTGCTCGGTCATGATCTTCTTGACCTCGCTCGCGGCCTTTTCGGTTAGGGTCACACCCATCGAATCGTCTCCTTGTCCAGGTTCAGTCTTCAAACACAATCAAGGCTTGGAAACACGCCGTTCCCGATACACTATCATAAAGAGTAGTCAAATGCCTCACGATGTAGGCTGAAACGCTTTTGAGTTGCGAGCCGACCAGGCTGCACTATGAGCCCTCAAACGCTCCACCGCGCCCGCAACAGACTCGATGGCAAAGCGGATTTCCTCGGCCGTCGTGAACCGTCCCAGTCCAAATCGCAGGCTCGCCCGCGCCATCTCTTCGTCTCGCCCCATCGCCAGAAGGACGTGACTTGGCTCGGGGTTGGCCGCAGTGCATGCCGCGCCCGAACTCACCGCGACGTCACGCATGGCCATCATCAAAGCCTCGCCATCCACATACGAAAAGCTGAGGTTGAGGTTTCCGGGCAGCCTCTCGACCGGATGGCCGTTCAGGCAGATGTCGGGCACCCGGCCCGCGATACCTGCATGTAACTGCTCTCGTAAACACAGAAGCCTCGCGGCTTCTTCCGTCCGTTCCCGGACTGCCAGTTCCGTAGCTACGCCCAGGCCAACGATCAGCGGTACCGCTAACGTTCCACTGCGCATCCCCCGCTCGTGCCCGCCGCCGTCGAGTTGAGGAATGAGCCGTACCTGGGGGTCACGCCGGCGCACGTAGAGCGCACCAATACCTTTAGGCCCGTAAATCTTGTGGCCGGAAAGGCTGAGCAAATCGACATGGTCCGCCAGGACGTCGAGGGGAACCTTGCCGACCGCTTGCGTCCCATCGGTGTGAAAGACTACCCCGCGGTCGTGACAGAGCTGACCAATGTCCCGGATCGGATTGAGCGTGCCGACCTCGTTGTTTGCCGCCATCACCGAAACCAGGACAGTCTGCTCGCGGATGGCGTTCGCAATCGCATCGACCGCGACCCGCCCGGTTTCATCGCACGGCAAGACGGTCACTTCCCATCCCTCGCGCCCAATCGCTTCATCGTGTCAAGCACGGCCCTGTGCTCGGCCGCGGATGTAATCAGGTGGTTGCCTTTCCGTCTCGAGGCCTGCGCCACCCCCTTGATCGCCAGATTATCCGCTTCCGTGGCCCCCGACGTGAAAATGATCTCCTTGGGCTGGGCTCCGATCGCATCGGCAACTTGCTGGCGAGCGCGCCCCACCGCTTCGCCGGCGTCCCAGCCAAACTGGTGGGAAATGCTGGAAGCGTTGCCGTAGACCTCCGTGAAAAAAGGTAGCATCGCCTCGACGACCCGTGGGTCAGTTCGAGTTGTTGCATGATTGTCCAGGTAGATAGGCAATTTCAGCACTTCAAAATCCAGATCCGGTGATCGCGTCGTTCGCGGTTTTTGAAATCTTATTATACTTTATTTATCCTAGGACGGTCGACATCGCAATTCAAGGTCGATCGAACTATCGTCGGGGCGGCCCGTCCTCGTCGAGCAACGCGAAGATCATCATAATCGAATTGCGAATGGATCAAGACAGTTCCTCTGTACCTGGTGCCTACGACAAGGAATTACGCCCCCGGGAAAGGTGCAATTTCGAGACTTCTTCCGGGTTCCTGCGCCACGCCTGCAATAGACACCTGCCAATCCACCGAAAAACCAGCAGATGACGCGCTGGCTCATCATATGACGGCTCTCGAGGTACCTTGCCTGGTTATTTGCGTTTCCATGCCCGGACGTACTCGACGCTGAATGTCGATGGCAAGTCGGCGTCGGCGGGCATTCCAAACCAATCGGGCATGGTTTCGCTGTCGAAGATCAGGTAGAGCGGCTGATGCCAGTGAGTGTTCTCCACCTTTTGCACGGCCACTCCATCGACGTAAAAGGTGATGTCGGCCTTGCCCCAGTCCAGACCGTAAACGTGATAATCGTCGGCCAGACGCCAGGGGGCCAGCCAGGCACCGCCGATCTGCCAGTGCTTCCTTTCTGTTGGAGTTCGGAAGACGTGCAGGGTCATGTGGTACTTGTTCTCGAAGCCCTTGGCATTACCGCCGATTTCGAAGACGTCGATCTCCGTCTGCCAGCCTGGTGTCTCATCCTGCTGAAACCAGAATGCGCTTGAGCTGCCGGAATTCATCGCCTTTGCCTTGACCTCGTAATAACCGTAGCTCGATCGCGCTTTTGTGTGCACCGCGGCGCTCGTGTGATCGCGGTAGCCAAGCCTCTCGAACTGAGGGGCTACCGGTTCCTTGCGCATCGTCAAGTGGAGCTTCCCGTCCGAGACCGTGACGTTCCTGTCGGCAAAGAGCGCGGGCTGGCGGCCTTTCCACCAGCTCATGCCGAGAGTCCATTTACTGGAGTCGAGATCCTTGCTCTCGAACTCGTCGCTCAACGGCTCGAACTTCGACCAGTTCTCCTTGTTTTGCTGGTCCGACAGGGGATACAGGTCGGTGACCCGCCGCGGTCTCTCACCGAGTGGGCCGACCCTGGTCCACACGGGTTTCGATCGATCTCGGCCTTCGTTGCATGTCGCCTTGCCGACTTCCTTGCCGTTCTCGACGAAGATCACGTTTTTGAAGGATCGTCCTGAAACAGCGACGATCAGCGGAGAGGCGAACCGCGCGGCACCACCGTCCTTCGAGGCCGCCGCGTAACGCACGGTGAGAGCGTCGTTTTCCGATGTGATTCCCTCGACATTGTAATTCCAAACCCGGCCGCCCCGCTTGATGACGGCAACCACGACGCGTGTCTCGAAGGCGTGTTCAGGAAGGACTTGTGGCTTCTTGCCCATCGTGAACGCCACGCCGAACACCTTGTCGAAAGCGTCACGACTCGTGAAGGCCAGGTAAGAGGTTTCACCGGCAAGTCCGGAGTTGTTCTTTTCGAAGTAGCCATCGTGAATCGTGTAATCAACCGATTTCGCCGGGGCAGTCGATATGGATACGATCAAGTAGACGCAGATCACGGGCAGGCTGAACATCTTCTTCTCCTTCCGGTTCGGGTACCGTACACTGATTGTCCTTGCGCCAGGATGTCCGGTCAAAGGTGTGACTTTTGATCAACTCGGAAACATTGACCGTGACATCCGCCAGGAGCGGCACACTTGGGATTTCTTGATCGATTCACGACCCCCATGCGACGCAGAAGATTTGCTCGGCTCGTCGCCTCCGGGCTGCGGAAAGCCGGTGAACCCCTCGGGCTGCACTACGACCCCTCGCAATTCCGCCTGGTTTCTCGTGGAGACGAGAGCCTTCAAGTCAACCTGGCGAACACGTATCGCGAATACCTGCTGGCCGCGGTGGCGGATCGCGAAGTCATCGTGTCGCGATTCATTTCGAAGCTGGATCGATGGCCGCAAAGGTGTCCCCGACGAATTTGAAGATGCGGCCCACGATTTGTTGCCTGGCGTCCGCAGCCGGGCAGGTTATGAACTGCTAAAGCTCCAGATGACGTGTCAGGGCGACACCGACTTTGACTGGCCCTACCGAGTGATTGGAGAGCATTACGGTGCGGGGCTGGTCTACGACCTGCCGCATGCCATGTCGCAGATCAACGGACAGCAGATCGGTCGGTGGGGCGTGGATTTCGACGAGGCGATGGATATCGCGCTCGACAACTTGCGGAAGATCAGCGAACGGGGCCTGGCACGACTGGCTCCGGGCGTATGGAGATCTGCCTGGCGAGACAATTATGATCCCTCCCGGCTCTTACTTCTCGACCTGATCACCGCGCACGATGTCGACGGTGATCCGGTGGTGATGGTGCCCAACCGCGACACGCTCCTTCTGACCGGCTCTGAAGACGAGGCCGGTCTGGCGATCCTGGCTGCCGCCGCCGAGGAGGCACTGCAGCAACCGCGCCCCATCCATACCATGCCGATCTGCCTGGAATTCGGATCGTGGACGCCGTTTCTTCCTCCCAAGGAACTGCCGGCATACCCACGATTCAAGGAAATGCTGATCCATTCCGTGGGGCAAGACTACGAGGAGCAGAAGAAGCTTCTGGCCAGAAACCTCGAACAACGGAACGAGGAAATCCTCGCGGCCACATTCTTGGCCAGGCGGAACTCGCAAACCGGTGAACTCGCCAGTTATTGCATGTGGGCTAGGGGCATGAAGAGCCTGTTGCCAAAGACCGACCTGATCTACTTCTTCGACCCCACGCGGCCCGATGGCCAGAGAGTCGTGGCGTCCGCAAGGTGGGAGCGTGCCGAGGAGATCCTCGGCAACTTGCTCGAGCCTCTGGACATCTATCCCGAGCGGCATCGTGCCTCTGACTTTCCCGGCGAGAACCAGATCGCGGAGCTCAAGGCTGACGGCGGTCTTGATTGGTTCAATTGACCGATTTCTCATAAAACCAGAAACCCGTGGCACGTATCGAAACCGGCTGGACATGAATCTCTTGTCCAGGTTGACTTCCTTTCCCCGATCCGGCTGCGCACGCAAGTTTATTGAGCTGTTAGCGATGAACCTCTCTGCCTGATCGATTACCCGGCACATCGCGCATCTGTCCAACAGGATGTCCGCATCATGCACCGCCTGCCCCTGCCCGACGAGTTGCCCTACGAGTTCCAGCCGCCGAAGCTCAGCCCGTTCTGGGTCCGAGCGAGCCGGCTCTATGTGGGTTACCTGCTGCGGAGGATCCAGGTCGTCCGCGAGATCGAGGACGTTGGGCTGGAGCAGCTCAGAGCCTTGAAAGGGAAGGGAGACGGTGTTTTGATCACGCCCAATCATCCCGATCTGGCCGATCCCGCGGTCATGTTCGAGATCAGCCGGCGTGTCGGCCTGCCATTCTGTTACATGGCGGCGTATCAGATCTTTACCGGCAATGCGGGGCTGCGGAAATTCATCCTGCCCCGGCTGGGTGTCTTCCCCGTCGACCGCGAGGGCGCTGACAGGATGGCCTATCAGGCCGGTCTCGACGTCCTGAAGCAGGCCAAGAATCCACTGGTCGTCTTCCCCGAAGGCGAGATTTACTTTCTTGGGGATCGCCTCACGCCGCTTCGCGAGGGAGCCGCCGCGCTGGCGCTATCGGCCGCACGAAAGGTCGCCGACAGCGGGCATACGGTCTGGATCATACCGACGGCCATCCGCTATCGATTTCTCGAAGAGCATGACCCGCTCCCCGAGCTCCATCGGCTGATGGACACTCTCGAGGCACGCTTTACCTGGTGGGATCTGTGCGGACGGCCGATCGTCGAACGGTTGTACCGCTATGCCGAAGGCATGCTCGCCCTCAAGGAACTCGAGTATCTCAATGCGCCCCAGCCGGGGACCCTCAAGGACCGGATCGCTCGGCTCAAGTTCCACATCCTCGAAGAAATGGAAGACAGACGCCTGAGCCGACGGTCGGACGAGCCGGTGCCGTTTCGCGTCAAGGCACTCCGGCGGGCTTGTCTCAAGGCGCTGGCCGTTCCGGGCATCGGCCGCGAAGAGAAACGCACGCTGCGTCGCGACCTCAACAGCCTCTTCGTCGCCATCCAGCTTTTCAGCTACCCGGGAGATTACGTGCGCGAGAACCCGACTCTTGAGCGGCTGGCCGAGATCATGACCAAGTTCGAGCAGGATGCCCTTGGCGTCACTTACCCTGCACCAAGGGGTCCCCGGCGGGCCATCGTCAAGATGGGCGAGCCGATCGATGTTCGATCGTACCTGGGACCTGGCGGACGGCGCTTACGCGATGCCGCCGAGATTCTTACAGAAAAGCTGGAACTCCAGATCCAGGCCCTCATGGATACGCTCGGGCCTGGACGCCCCCTTCCCGAGGCGGCTCTTGTGGCAGCCTCGCCTGCCACGGCCGTTGTCCAGCCGGCCTCGTGAACCGGCCGGCGCGCCAACGTTTCAGACTCCGCCAAAAAAGCGAACCGGATTGACGTGGACGGCAAACCGGTATGGCGATATGATATATGCCCAGTTCAGCAATGCTTCGTGGCGGTGCGGTGCAGGCATCGATGATGGACTCGCCCTGAAAGGATCGCGGCCCTGGTCCTATCCCTCCCAGGCAGAGCCAAGATCCACCGATGATCAATCCGTGAGAAAGACCAGCGGGCTCACCGGCTCCGTGTTGCGAGTTGCATGTTGTGACGGTGGAACACGTCCGGTCGCCGACCGGGCTCACACGATCGGATCCGAGTGCATAGCTTGCTCAGGGGCGGAATCATTTTCCAGCCCGCGGGAATAACCATGCAGCGACGACGCGCGATGGTGGAGCAGTGAACATGAAAGACTACTGGCTAGTTGACCAGATCAGGTCCCGGGTTTTTGTCGTCCCGCTCCCCGGGATGACCCTTCAGCGCGAGCGGCACCTCGTCAAAAGCTGCCGCAGGTTGGCCCGCGCCGCGAGCGCGGCGGGCGTTCCGCTCGCCGAGGCGTGGAATGATCTCGGCCATTACATCGAACGCACCAGCCCGCGCATCCGCACCGAGCAGGAGCGCGAAACATTTATCGCCATCATGCAGCGATTGCGGAACGAGATTTTCCGTGAACGCGGCTGCGTGTTGCGCGAGCCTGGCAGCGACCTGCCTGTGCACGGTCGCAGGCCAGATCAGTCCCACTGGCCGGACTGCAAATACTGATTGATCGACGCGGCCGCCTTTCGCCCGGCGCCCATGGCCAGAATCACCGTGGCCCCGCCGGTGACGATGTCGCCGCCGGCGAAGACGCCGGTCTTCGAAGTCTTCATCGTCTCCGGATCGGCGGCGATGTAGCCCTTGCGAGTCGTTTTCAGGTCGGGCGTGGTCGATTGCACAAGCGGATTGGCCTCGGTTCCCAGGGCGATGATTGCGACATCGATCGGCAGATCAAACTCGGAGCCCGGCACGGGAACCGGCGATCGCCGGCCCGACGCGTCGGGCTCGCCCAGTTCCATCTTGATGCACCGCACGGCCTCGATGAAGTTATCTTTGTTGCCCAGGAAGGCCACGGGGTTGGTCAAACACATGAACGTGATGCCTTCCTCCTTGGCATGTTTGGCTTCCTCGGCGCGGGCTGGCATCTCGGCCTCGGACCGGCGGTAGATCAGGTAACTGGTCTTCGCGCCCAGCCGCGAAGCGGTCCGGACCGCGTCCATTGCCGTGTTGCCGCCGCCGACCACGGCGATGTCCTTGCCGCGGCAGTCGTAGACCGGCTCGTCATAGTCAGGGAAATCATTGGCCCGCATCAGGTTGACACGGGTCAGAAACTCGTTGGCCGAGTACACACCGTTGAGATGCTCGCCCGGCACGCCCAGAAACTTCGGCAGCCCCGCACCGGTGGCCACGAACACGACGTCGTAACCTTCTTCGGTCATCAGCTCGTCGATTGTCACGGTCTTGCCGATGACCACATTGGTCTCGAACTTGACGCCCATCGATCGCATGACGCCCACTTCGCGGCGGACGATTTCCTTGGGCAGCCGGAATTCGGGGATGCCGTAAACCAGCACGCCGCCGATCTCGTGAAGGGCCTCGAAGACGGTCACCTCGTGACCCTTCTGGATCAGATCGCCTGCGGCGCTCAATCCGGCGGGACCGCTGCCGACGATCGCCACCTTCTTGCCGGTCGAGGGCGCTCTTTCCGGAAGCCCGATCTGGCCCGACTCGCGCTCGTAATCGGCGACGAAGCGTTCGAGGTAGCCGATTCCCAGCGGCTCGAACTTGTTGCCCAGAATGCAGCAACCTTCGCACTGAGTTTCCTGCGGGCAGACCCGCCCCGTGATCGCCGGCAGGATGTTGTCCTCGCGTATCTTCGCCGCGGCACCCAGATAGTCGCCCGCGACGATGAGCTGGATGAAATCCTTCACCTTCACGCCAACCGGGCATCCGGCCATGCACTTGGGCGAGGTGCATTCAAGACAGCGGAGCGCTTCGGTGGTCGCGCCCAGGACCGTCAGGCCTTGGTTTACCTCTTCGAAGTTCCTCCGCCGCCGGTCCGCATCCTGCTCGGGCATGTGCTGGCGAGGGATCTTGACCCGCTCCTTGTTGGACAGCGGCGGCGTGGGTGTGTTCGCGCTCGATGACGAGTGGGCCTCGCAACGGACTTCGGGGTGCATCTGTTCCAGCCGGCACGACTCGTGGACCAGTTCGAGGTCGCGCTTCAGGGTGTTCCAGGAACCGCTTGAGCGCCTCGGATTCTTGCTTGAGATACTTGCGATTGCGCTGAATGAGCAACTCATAATCGACCTCGTGAGCGTCGAATTCCGGCCCATCGACGCAGGCGAACTGTGCTCCCTGGGTGGTGAGCACGCGGCAGCCGCCGCACATGCCCGTGCCGTCGACCATCATCGAGTTCAGGCTCACAACTGTCTTGATCGCGTGCGGCCGGGTCGTCTCGGCGACGGCCTGCATCATCCGCGGCGGCCCGATGGCCAGAACAAGATCAATCTTCCGGCCCGAGGCGATCAGGGCCTTGAGCTGATCGGTCACGAACCCGTGGAGGCCATAACTGCCGTCGTCGGTGGTGATCAGCAGTTCGTCGCTGATCGCGCTGATCTCTTTTTCGAGAATGACCAGTTCCTTGTTCCGCGCACCCACGATCGAGATCACATGATTGCCGGCTTCCTTCATTGCCTTGGCTGTGGGATAGGCGATGGCCGCCCCAACCCCGCCGCCAATGACCACGACCGTGCCGTAGGGCTCGATCTCCGACGGCTTGCCCAGCGGCCCGACCAGATCCAGGACCACATCCCCGGCACCCAGCATGTTGAGCAGCTTGGTAGTCTTGCCAATGCCCTGAACGATCAGCGTGACCGTTCCTTTTTCGGGGTCGGAATCGGCAATGGTGAGCGGAATACGCTCGCCATGAGTGTGCAGCCGGAGGATCACGAACTGCCCGGCCTTGCGCTTCTTGGCGACGCGCGGCGCCTCGATGACAAACCGTTTGACATCGGGTGCGAGAAACTCGGCCTCGACGATCGGAAACATACGTATCGAACCTCGGCAAAGAGGTGGCAACAGGGCGCGCCGGGGACATTCGGCCGCCACTCCCGGCCTCCATCGGCCCGAACCGCCGGCTCGCTTACCGAAAAGCCCGCCCAGTTTGGTGCATCTAATATACCAGGAAACAGGGCATCGAGGCAATCGATAAAGCCGTGAGCCAGGGTCAGAGCAGTCGCTTCTGAACGTGACGACTCGGCTCCCGGGCAGCTCGGCTCCATCTGTTACTTTCGACTGGACTTGGTCGTCAAGGGGGCCCATCGACCGGCTCGCTTGCCAAGGCCGCCAGTGCAGAGGCCAAGCCAGTATCATTTCACCGGAGCTTGACGCTTGCCGGTTCCGGCTGATTGCTCTACGATCGCCGTGCGGCCTTGCAAGCATCGCGGCTTCTTCCGGATGATCTCGGCGTCCATGGCGAACGATCGGACCCTGGTTCAGATTCGCGAGCGATCGCACGTCGATCTGCTCGACCTGGCGCTCCTGGTCGTTCGGCATCGGCCGCGCACGCTCGGGCTGGCCGCGGTTGCCGGTATCGCGCCGTTCGCCGCGTTCAACTACTGGATCTTCTCCAACCCGGAAACACCGCAGTGCTCTGGCCGGTCGTACTGTTCCTGGAAGAACCGTGGGCCACGGTCCCCCTTACGTTGGTGCTTGGTGGACTGATGTTCGACCGGCCTCCGCAGCCGGGCACGATTATCTGGCGGATGATCCGCGCCTTGCCCGCGCTGATTGCGGTTCATGTGTTTGTGCGAAGCCTCCTGACCATGACCATCCTGTTCATCCCGCTGATTCCGGGCCAGTTCTGGTTCGCGAACGAGGTGATCCTGCTGGAAAAAGCCAACGGGCTGCGAACGCTTCGCCGCTGCATGCAACTTTCCAGCGGCCGCACGGGCGAATTCTTCATGCAGTGGCTGGGCCAGCTCTTCTTCGGTGTGGTCTTTGCCGTTTGCTTCTTCATGGGTACCGGCACGGCGATCTCGGCGCTCTTCAAGAGCCAGATGACGTGGTACAGGCCGTTTCTGGGAGATCTCGGCGGTTTGAGATTTCAGTTGGGCGTCTGGATCGCGATCGCCTTCTTCGGCGTCACTCGGTTCCTGATCTACATCGACCAGCGGATTCGCTCCGAGGGCTGGGAGCTCCGGCTGCGGCTCCAGAATGTCGGGCGCGAGCTCGAGGAGGCGCGGTCATGAGAGCGGTCCGCCTCTCTGCCCTGGCGCTGGTCTTCCTCGCAACTCAGGGCGCGGCTCCCGGAGCTGAGCCGCCGATTGGTACAAGTTCCGACTCCCGGGTGCGGACCGCGCTCAAGGAGCAGGCCTATCCCTGGTACGATCGGGAGAACGATCGGGTGAAACCCGTGCTGCCCGACCCTTCGTCGTGGATGGGCGGCCTGCAGCGACGGTTCGACGCGTTCCTCGACTGGCTCGATCGCGTGTTTGGCAGACAGACGAGTGGTGAGCCGCAGGCGAGCGGGAGAGGCAAGCGCGGGTTTCTCGCCACGTTCTTGCTCATGGTCGCCGGGGGCTTTTTGTTGATCATGCTCTGGCGATCCTGGCGGACCTACACTCCCGATGCATCCTCAGCGCCGGGCCAGACCGTGCGCATCGGCGATGCGGCACGGATTGCCGGGCTGGCCCCTGGCGTCTCACTGGAAGGCATGGATCCCTGGGCAGAGGCCGAGCGTCGCCGCAAAGCCGGCGATGCCGCTGGTGCCGTGATCTGGCTGTTTCTGGATCAGCTCATGGGCTTGCAGCGAGCCGGGCTGATCCGCTTGATTCCTGGCCGGACGGCACGACAGTATGCCGGCGGACTGAGCGACACGATCCTGCGTGACGGGTTGCGGACAACGCTCACCGTCTTCGAGGAGGTCTATTACGGCCACCGGCTCCCCGGGCCCGAAGAACTGGATCGGCTGTGGTCGCGCGCGGAGATCTTCCGCCGCCGGCTCCAGACGATCCAGGTGGAGTGAGGCGATGATCGCTGCTTCCCGCTCACCCCGGTTTCGAGCCGGCATGGTTGCAGGGATCCTGGCGACGGCATTGCTGCTGGCACTGCTCGTCATCACCGTCATCCGCGCCGTGGGGCTTGCTCACACTGTCGATAGCAGTTACGGACGCGCGTGGGGCTCGAGCGTCAACGGGACCGCGCGCTCGCGAAACTCTTGCGCAACGAGAAACACGAGGTCCGCTCCGCCTGGCGACTGACGGAGGAGCTATCTGACTGGGCCGACGTGATCATCCGCTTTGCCGATGCCCCGGGTCCTCCCGGCGCGGAGGAGGCCGACTGGTACGACGAGTGGCTCGACGGCCGGCCGAACCGCTCCTTGATTTACGTGGTGCACGATTACGAGGCTCAGGAGGAATACTGGAAGCACGTCATCGATCAACTGGCCAGCTCGCCCGAAGATCCACGCCGCAGCCTGGCCGAGACCAATCTCGAACGTGCGCGAGGCTGGGTTTCGCAACTCCCGCCCCGCGAGGCCAAAGCTTCTGACCCGCAGATCTGGTTTGCCGTCGGCAAGTCGGCAGACCCGCCGCGCCAGTGCAAGAGCCTGGCCGGCCCATGGGCCGACGACATCAACGCGGCCGAGGCCGCGCTGATGGTTCACGAACCGCTCAAGCCAGGCGACGAGAGCGTCCTTCTGACCGGCGACGGCGATGTTCTGGCGATGGAATGGGAGGTGGACCACGGCGGCCGCATCCTGGCGATCGCCAACGGCTCGTTCCTGCTCAATTTTCCCCTCGCCATCCCAGCCCGGCGGCCGCTCGCAGAACGCGTGGTCGAGTGGATCGGCAAGCAGCCGCGACACGTCGCCTTCGTCGAAGGCTCGATGGTTGAGGAGCAAGCGGAAGACACACCCACGCTCTTCGATTTAATCGCGCGGTTGAAAACCTTTCGCTGGGTCGCCATCCACCTTGCGGTCTTCGGCCTGCTGGCCGCGCTGGCCCGTGCCCCGCGCCTGGGCCGCCCCAATCCCGAAGCCCCGTCCGATGCCGACCGGCCCGCAGCCCACGCCGAGGCCGTGGGCGCCCTCCTCGAACGCAGTCGCGGCACCGCCGCCGCTCGCGAACTCCTGGAAACCTATCGACGCTGGCGGTTTCCCAGAACCCCGCAGGAAGCACACCGTTCGACTGAACGAGGAACGACAAATCCGGGATCGCCGTAGCCCGCGGTGAGGCGGGGGTCCGATCCGAGAGCAACGCGGTGGTTGGGACCTATCCCGTGGTTCCGTCACTCGTGGTCCTTGCCTGGCTACTGCTCAGGTGGCGTCGGCATGGAAACCACCATCTGGAGCGTGCACTTCGATAGGCTGAAAGATACGTTGCCAGTATCCGACATCGATCCAGCGATCGAACTTGACGCCCACGGCCTGGAAATGGGCGACTTTGCGCAGGCTGAACTTCTCATGAAGCGCGACGCTTGCCTCATTGGGCAGGGCGATACCGCCGATCACTCCACGGATACCGTGGCTCTGCAAGATGGAAAAGAGCCGACCGTACAGCTTTGAACCCACGCCTCGGCCCACGTGTGCGGGGGCAAGATACACCGTCACCTCCGCGGTGAAGCGATAACCTGTGCGAATGTTCCAGCGATTGGCATAGGCGTAGCCGACCACGTGCCCATGCTCCTCGGCAACCAACCAGGGAAACGACGCGGACCAGACAAGTTCCAGGCGTCGAGCAATCTCAACATCCGTGACAGATTCTTCCTCGAAGGTGACCACCGTTTGCGTGATGTAGTGGTTGTAGATCTCGACGATTCCCGCTGTATCAGCCAACGTCGCGGACCGAATAATTGTGCAATTCTCTGAATCGCCCAGCATGGCTTGTGAGTCCTTATCTCGTGAGGTTTCCTCAGGCTGTGCCATCTGTGATCCGCTATATCTCGTAACAAAATACGATTCGGCACCGCGCGACGACCAGTTCCAAAGAGCTGTTTTTCCGGCTCTCCTGGTGTCACAAGAAAGTTTAACTTCTCTAAAACAAATGCTTGACTCACCTTTCAAGCCTGGTTAGGCTCGTGCTGGATTGCACGAGTGATCCTGTGGCTTCCGCACTGGCTCGCAGGCCTGGACAGGCTTAGGCCGGGGCAGCCGACTGTTCCCACCACAGAGAAATCTGCAAGCGGTTCACGGTGACATTGAACTGCGGCGATTTCTGACACGGCTGGTGCCAACCTACCCCGATAGGGGATCTGCGGGCGTGCCGGCCGACAACGGAGAGGACATCATGAGCAATCGACCAATCACAGGATGGAAGCTGCGCCCCGGTCGGGCGCGGCGGGGATTCACGCTCATCGAGCTTCTGGTGGTCATCGCGATCATCGCCGTGCTGATCAGCCTGCTGCTGCCCGCCGTCCAGTCCGCCCGCGAGGCGGCCCGGCGAATTCAGTGCACCAACAACTTGAAGCAACTCGCGCTGGCGGCCAGCAATTACGCCGGGGCCATCGGCTGTTTTCCCCCCGGTGGCCAGGCCTTGCAGGAGTTCAGTTGCTTCGTGCGGATGCTCCCGTACCAGGAGCAAACCACGATCTATAACGGCGTCAACTTCAACCTGAATTCGTTCATGCCGGCGAACAACACCATTGCCGGAGTCGGCATCAGCACGCTGATGTGCCCCAGCGACTACGACGCTTTCAACAAGATTGTCAGCCAGTATTTCGGGAACGATAACGATCCGGCGGATGTGACGTCACAGGGAGTTGTCTACTACCAGCAGTTCACAAGCTACTGCGGCAACGCGGGCACCGCCGACAATATCGTGATGAGCACATCGCCTTATTACCAGGCTATGCTGGCGGCAACGAACGGCGTGATCTACCAGGAAAGCGCCACCACGCTCGCGGCGGTCAGCGACGGCCTGAGCCAGACCATGGTATTCAGCGAGCGGGCCCATAGCGTGCTCACGAATCCCGCGGCGGCCTCGCTGCTCCAGAACCCGGGCTATGGTACTCTGCCGGCCGCCGCTTTCGGACACTGGCAGTCGGGGATGCGGCTCGACACGATGTACGACACCTGGAACCCGCCCAACATCCAGGCGAATTCGGGAAGCATCGGCGGACCTCCCAACCTCGATAACGACGCGGACGATACCCTGTACTACAACTCGAACGCCTCGAGCATGCACCCCGGCGGGGTCAATGCCGCGTTCTGCGACGGCTCGGTTCACTTCATCAAGAACACCGTCAATAGCTGGCCATTCACGACCAACAACACTCCGACCAGCGTTTATCAAAATGCGCCAGACTACGCCTGGCGCATCAGCCCGGGCTCTACTATCGGCGTTTATCAGCGGCTCTCGACCCGAAACTTCGGGGAGGTGATCAGCAGTGATGGCTACTGAATCCATGTGCGTCGCGCCGGGCAACCCGGCGCTTTCCGGTCCAGTACAGCGGCCCCGGGCGCGAACCGCTCGTCTCCGCCCCGACCGGTTGTTATTCTCGCTCATCGTGATAGCCTCAGCGGCCGGCTGCGGAAGCGCCGAGCCGACACTCAAGAACCCCGCGGTGACCGGTCCGCACGGACTGCCCGCCATCCCGATTCCGGGGGGTCTCGGTTATGCCGAGGCTCGCGTCGAGCCTCCTGCGGAGGCGACGGCGGGAACGAAGTCGGCTCGCAAGACAGCCGCAGGCTCCAGGAAGGGCAGTCCGGCACGCATCGCCGTTTACTTTCTCCAGCCAGACGGCAAGACGCCGCTCACCCCGCTACCGGAGAAGGTTCAGGCGCTGCTCGGCCTGCCCGGGACGCTCCCCAACCATTACATTCAACCCTACGACCTGAAGAGCGAGCCCCAGGCCGACAACCCGGCCACGTCCTCTCGCTTCGCCTCCACGCCATTCCCGCTACCAGATCAGCGTCTCTCCGGTCGTGTCAAGGCGGTGGTAGGCGGGCAGGAAGTCTCGTTCCCTCTGGTCCTCGCCGGCACACCATGATTTTTCGGAAGGGGAACAATTAACCACGAAATACAATTTCTTACATGTTTATTTCATGTATTCCGTGGTTCGTTGCATGGACCGAACTTCCTGTTCGAGCATCTTCTGCACGCGGTGCTTGGCGACGAAGACGTGGGCGACCTGCATGCCCAGGTCTCGGGCCACGTCGAGCGCCAGGGCGGTTGTCGATGATGGTGCCCCGAAATGCCTGCCAGGTCGCCGGTTTGACGCGCTTCTCGACGCGGTGGAGGGCCAGTTCGTACAGCTCGCGGTCGAGGGCCTCCTCCATTTCCTTTTCGAGGTCGACCAGCGCATCGCGGCAATCGGCGATGGCCAGCATGCGGTGCGGGTCGGCAGCCGGGCGCAGGTGCTGGTCCTTGGCGAAATCGGTCCAGGCATTCTGGGTGACGGTCTTCAGCCAGGCGCGAAAGCTGCGAGCGGGATCGTAGCGGAACGTTTTCATGGCGGTCACCAGCTTCGTCAAGACGTCCTGCGCCACGTCGTCGGCGTCGGATGCTTGCGACCCCCACCTCAGGCACCAGGCCCGGATCATCGGTTGATAGCGTTCCACGAACTCATCCCACGCCGCGTTATCCGCGGGGCTCTGCCCAACCCGCATCATCAAAGTCAGCGAGGTGTCCTCGTCCGGGTTCGTGGCGGCCATGAGCGCGGTCTCAAGAGCACCCGGGGCAGATGCGTGCCCCGCATCGTCTCCGCCCCGAGATCGGCTCAATTTACCACACAAAGGCGCTCGGGAACAGGATTCCATTAACTCCTTGTTTTGGCTACCGCAACCTTTCGACTCCAACGAATTCGCTTCACCTGCCACTTCCCGGTGAGGGCCACGGCGGAGGCCAGCATGGCCGCGGTGAGGGGCGGAACAAGACGTCGCGGGACACTCATGCTGGCGGTCGCATTCGCGGCGTCGCGGTCACCCGGTTCCGAATCGCCGGGCAGGGTCTGCCACCAGAGATGGCTCACCGCTGCCAGCTCGGCAATCGCCGCGTCGATGATGGCGTGGAACGACGTTTTCGTGGGTCGGGCATTCCCATCGGACTGTGACACCGTCGGGGTCCTGTCGGCCTTGTTGCGGATCTCGGGACGGGACGGCTGCGGACGCTTGACGGCAGTCTCGCTCGCGCCCGACTTCTTCAGCAGGTCGGCGCGGGCTTGCTCGAACGACCGCTCCAGGCCGATAGCGATCCGGGCCCAGAGCGGCAGGGTGGGACCCTCCTCGATCGCCTTGGGCTCGGCCGGTTCCTTGCCAGGCGGGTTCGTTTCACCGTTATCGCCCGAGGAACCGTGGCTGTCGCCCCGTAGCGACTGGCCCACGGGAACACCGGGAGAGAAGCTGGCCAGGAGGGCGACACCGCCCTCGCCAGAAAGCTCGACCGAGGTCTCGGCACCAGGGATCACCGAGACCGTGAACAGCGGCGCGATCAGGTCGAACGCCGAACTGCCCGAGCCCAGCAGCAGTCCCACCTGCTGGAACACGCCGGTCGTCGCCGCGGCCAGCACCGCGCCCGGTGACTGAGCCGCCGTACCGGGAAGCGTCTGGCCGGAGAGGGCGCCAGTACCAGAGCCGGTATCGGAGCCTTGCTGCTGATCCAGGTTGAAGGCCAGCAGCGAGGCCGCCTCGCGGCCGGCGGTGGCGGCGTAGAAGCTGAGCACGCCGCCGGAAACCCCCGCGAAGCTCAGCGACGTCGGGCTCGGCACCTCGGCGCTGGCAGTGGTCTGGTTCAAACTCAACCCCCCCGCGCCACCCAGGAACAGCGCGAGCCGACCGTCGGCGGTGTTGCCGACCACCAGGTCGCTGTACCCGTTCCCAGTGAAATCCCCCGCAAACCCCGAGCTCGGGTACACGCCGCCTGTTGAAATCGTCTGGGTCACACCGCCCGCGCTGGGGTTAATCAGCGAGATCGAGTTCGAGCCGCCATTGAGCGTGGCGATCTGCGTGCCCGAGCCGTTGAAATTGCCCAGGAACAGGCCGTCGGGCGCCTGCCCCACGGGGTAGGTTCTTGCGTTCTGGCTGAAGAACCCGCTTGCCGACGCTGGTGAAGACCTGGACGTTGTTGGCCTGCTGGTTGGCGACGGCAAGGTCCTGGGTGGCGTTGCCCAGGATGTTGCCCACGGCCACGGCCACGGGCCCGGCATCGGTACTGATCCGCGGTCCGGGCACGAGTGTCCAGTTCGCGCCCGAGCCCTGGCCCAGCAGGATCGACACGTCGTTCGACCCGTTGTTGGCGACGATGATGTCGGGCTGACCGTTGAGGTCGGCGACCGTGATCCCGGTCGGGTTGGTGCCCACGAAGTAGCCATGCCCGCCATTGGTCGCAGGGCCGAACTGGCCGTCGCCCAGCCCGGGATAAACCAGCACGTTGTTCGACCCGCTGTTGGCGACGAGCAGGTCGGGGATGCCGTCGCCGTTGAGGTCGGCCAGTGCGACGGCGCCGGGGTTGAGCAGGCCGGTAGACTGGTCGGCCAGCACGGCGGTCTGGCTCGTGCCATACTGGACAACCACGCGATCGAGACTCTGGTCGGCGTAGATGAAATCGGGCTTGCCGTTGCCGGTCAGGTCGGCCACCGCCAGCGCCACGTCCTGGTTGGCCTCGCGATAGGGGCGGAAGGTACCGTTGCCGTTGCCCTGCAAGATGAGCAAATCGCCGTACGCGTTGCCGATCAGGATGTCGGGGATCCCGTCGCCATTGATATCGGCGATTGTCAGGCCATCGGGCTCGGGCCCCGCGTTGTAGCTGGCGAGCTTCTGGAAATCGCCCTGGCCGTTGCCCAGCATGATGGTGACCTGGCTGGTGCCGAGGAGGATCAGGTCCTCGATGTCGTCGTTGGCCAGGTCGGCCATGCGAACGATCTGCGCGGGTTGCTGGGTCGGGATGGTCACGGGGTTGGAGAACAGGCCGCCTCCCAGGTTGGTCAGCACGTCGAGCGTGTTGGAGCCGGGGTTGATCGTGACCAGGCCGGTCGGCCCGCGCGGCGTGAGCGGCCCGGCGGCGACGCCGGCCGTCGCCTCCAGGCTGGTGCCCTCGGGCGAGCCCGTGGGGTCAATCGCCGAGAGCCCGGTCCCGGCGCGATAGGGCTCGAGTGGCCCGAAGTCCCCGCCGCCCAGGTTCGGCACGATGCCAACCTGCGCAGTCAGCGTGTTGGAGACCACGAGGTCAAGCCGGCCGCCGCCGGTCGTATCGACCGCCTGCACGTCGGAGACGCCCAGGCCCACGGGAATGGTGAAAGCTGGCAAGAATTGCGGGGGAAAGAAACTGGGCTCGACCGAGTAGAAGACCGAGAGCGTACCGTCGCCAGCATTGCGGACGACCAGGCCGGTGTGGCCGTTGCCGTCCAGGTCGGCGGCGATGATCTGCGCGGGCAGCGCGCCCGTCGCCAGCGAGCCGACAATCACGAACCCACCGTTGTGGTAGGCATAGAGCGTGACCGCGTTATTGTGAGCATCGACACTCGCAAGAACCGGAGCCTGGCCCGGGTTCGTCACCCAGGCGATGTCCCGCGACGGATTGCCGGGGTTGACTGTGACGGGCGGGAGAAACGAGCCAGGCTGCCCCGGGATTCCCTGGCGATAGAGGATGTTGCCAGACCCGTCGATGACCAGCACATCCTTGGTGCCGTCACCGTTAACGTCGGCGACCAGGGGAGTGGCATGAGGTGTGGTGACGAACTGTCCGGCAGCAGCGAACGTGCCGTCCCCGTTGGCCAGGAGCACCGATACATTACCACCCTGGATGACAGCCACGTCAGTGCGGCTGTCGCCGTTGAAGTCACCCGAAGCGATCGCCTCGGGTGCTGATCCCACTGCATACGGGACCTGGGGCTGGAACGTGCCGTCGCCGTTACCCAGCAATACCGAGACGGTGTTGTCGTATGAGTTTGCGACGGCGAGGTCGGTGCGACCGTCGCCGTTGAAGTCGCCCGCAACGATTGCCCCGGAATATAGCCCCACCGTATAGGTGACCTGGGGCTGGAACGTGCCGTCGCCGTTACTCAGTAATACCGAGACAGTACCGCTGTTCGAGTTTGCGACGGCGAGGTCGGTGCGACGGTCGCCGTTGAAGTCACCCGCAACGATCGCCTCGGGGTTCGACCCACCGTATAGGTGACCTGGGGCTGGAACGTGCCGTCGCCGTTACTCAGTAATACCGAGACGGTGTTGTCATATGCGTTTGCGACGGCCAGGTCGGTGCGGCCATCGCCGTTGAAGTCACCCGCAACGATGTCCTTAGGGTAAAGCCCCACCGTGTAGGCGACCTGGGGCTGGAACGTGCCATCTCCATTGCCAAGCAATACCGAGACGGTGTTGTCATACGTGAGTTCGCCGTTGAAGGCGAGGTCGGTGCGGCCGTCGCCGTTGAAGTCACCCGCAACAAGTCGCTGCCGTGGACCCAACCCCCACCGGGTTTGTGACCTGTGACTGGAAGGTGCCGTCGCCGTTACCTAGCAATACAAAGACGGTGTCGGGATTGCCGTTTCCGACGGCAAGGTCGGTGCGGCCATCGCCGTTGAAGTCACCCGACACGATCGCCTCGGGGTTCGACCCCACCGTGTAGGTAACCTGGGGCTGGAACGTGCCATCGCCGTTGCCCAGCAACACCGAGATGGTGTCGGAACCGCCGTTTGCGACGGCGAGGTCGGTGCGGCCGTCGCCGTTGAAGTCGCCTGAGACGATGGATAATGCCCACCCCCCCACCGGGATGGGCTGAAAGGGAGCAGACGCCGGCATTAGCGTCGTCGTCAACGCGTAGGTTCCTGCACGGCCCGTGCTCTCGACCACAAGCGAATAACTCCCGGCGGCGAGATACTGATCGATCACCGAGTCCGGATCGCTGGTCGAGAGTCCATCGCTCTGGACGAGCACCCGGCCTTGCGAGTCCAGAATGAGGAGTCGGGCCGTGAAGCCCTGGGCTTGCACGATCGCCATCAGTTCTCCGCTCGCCTCAATATCGATCCGGTAGACCGCGGTCGGGCCACCGCTGGTTTGCCCTTGCAGCGGGCCGGTAAGGTTCCCCTGGAAGGACGAGGCGGCCGGCGATGTTGCAGACGTGAAATCGAAGCCGTGAAAGACGCCCTCACTAGCGGTCAGACCGCCAACCGTATTGTTCGTCGCACCGTTATCGACCTGGACGCCTGCTTGCTTGTTGTCGAGGGCGAGGGTCCGCGTGATATCGGTGCCGATCGTATTGCCCTGGACGAGGTTGCCCGTCGTGCCCGCCCCCGTGATGTGGACGCCGTCGTTGTTATTTCCCGAGATGATGTTGCCAGCACCGGATCCCGTTCCGCCAATCGTATTATTCACCGTGCCACCGTCAATCTGGACGCCGGAGAGTTCGTTTCCGAGCGCGGCAGTCCCGGTGATGTCGGTGCCGATGTGATTGCCCTGGACAAGGTTGCCCGTCGTGCCCGCCCCCGTGATGTGGACGCCGTAGCTGTAGTTTGCCGAGATTACGTTGCAGCGCCCGAGGTCGTCCCGCCGATGGTATTACCGATGCACCCGGTATAGATCTCGACTCCGATGTACCAGTTGCCGAGTGCGACGGTGCCCGAGACGTCCGTTCCATCTTGTTCCCGGCGACGACGTTGAAACTGCGCTGTCGAATATTTGCACGCCTTCGCCATTCCCGGAAATGAGATTGCCCTCGTCATGAAACGCCTGACCACCCGACGGGTTGACCCCAATCCAGTTGACGAGCCGCCCTCGGCGAGGAAGACGCCGTCGCCAGCGACACCCAGCCAATACGTTCCGGTGACGTCCGTCCCGATGAAGTTCCCCGCGACAACATTGTCTTCAGTCCCGGTGCCGTAGATATCGATGGCATCGTTGTCGCTGCCCGCAACCACGTTCCGTTCGCCGACGTCGTCAAGGCTATTGCCGTCAGTGCCGATCCGGTTGCCCGAAGCGCCAGCCCGGATCGCCACGCCGCCGCCGAAGTAGTTACCGAGGGAGTCGACCACCGGCTGGGTACCATTGTCGAGCGCGACGATCCCGTGACGTCGGTGCCGATAAAGTTGCCCGCCACGGCGTTTCCCGTGGTGCCCTGCCCGGTAATCCAGACGCCGGCGAACAGGTTGCCGCTGAGCGGTTCCGCTCGGCCGTATCATTGACTCCGTCGCCATTGGTCCCGACGAGATCGTTCGTGGCACCGCCGTCAATCTCGACGCCCTCATTGTTCGGCAATGCCTGGGTACCGGTCGGATCGGTGCCCAGGAAGTCGCCGTAAATCCAGTTATTCCTGGCATTGGGTCCGGTGATATGAATGGCTGCACTCCGGGCGAAGTCGCGGATATCCAGCCCGCGGACGGTGACGTTCGATCCCGTGATCATCAGCCCGCCCGCATAACCCGCCTGTACGCCGTCGATCTGGACCAAGGGTGTACCGGCGAAACCGGGCTGCGACCAGCCATCGATTAGTGCCGCCTGTGTGATCGCGCCGATGGCTATACCGGCAGCGCGTACACTGTTCGCCGCTATCCTGCGCACGGTTCGGCCGGCACGCGGACGGGTCTACCAGGAAGTCCACTACGAACCGGCCCAGGCGATGCAGGTCGATTGGGGCGAGTGCGGCCGCGTGCAAGTCGGCGACACGACACGCAAGGTCTCGGTGTTCGTGGCGTGCTCCGCTATAGCCGATTGATGTTCATCGAATTCACGCTCTCGCAGCGCAAAGCGGAGTTCTACCGCGGGATTGTGAATGCTCTCACATTCTTTGGTGGCCGGCCCCGTGCCATCATCTTCGACAACTTGAAGGCAGGCGTGATCAACGGCTCGGGTCGGTCAGCCTGTTTCCATCCCGAGTTGTGGCACTGTGTGGCTACTTTTGCTTGCAGCCGATCGCCTGCGAACGGCGCGACCCAGAGTCAAAGGAACAGGCTTCATACTGCACTCCTTTCACTTCGTGTGAGCAAAGCTCGAGAATCGCCGTGGATCGGCCAGTTTTACCCCTTGATGTTTGAGGATGGCTCCTGCCTCGACAGGCTCATACAGGTAGCGATTCTTGTCGTCATAGACGTGGGCGTTCAACAAGCCGTGCCTCCGCCAGCGATTGATTGTACCTGCGGTCACGTCCAGACGCTTGGCCATCTCCTCTTGGGTCAGCAGGCCACGCTCCTTCAGTCGTGTCCACAGGCTCTTCAGTCGATGGGACGTTTGAACGTTGCGGACGGTCATGCGCGTGAACGAGCCACCTTTCCCGATCGGTGTCTCCTGTCATTGAGGATCTTGGCAATCTGCTTGTCAGTATGCTTGTCCAGCAACTTGTCGATGAGTTGGACGATCTCTGGGGTCGTCTCCCACGTCCTGCACGCCGGCGTTGGCAGAGGCATGGTTCGTGTTTGACAGACTCCGCCTTTGAAGCGGATATGACAAGTAATCTGCTGGCCCTTAATTAAGGTCACGTCTCCGATCAGGAGTTGCACCATCCGCTTTCGGTCGCGGTGTGAGATCTGCGGATCGTTCCACATCCTCGGGAAGCTGCTGGCTAGCGAGTGAACGAGTTTGTTGCTTTCCTTGTCCAGGACTTTTTGGTCGAGGATTCTGTTGCTCGTACTGCTCCTGAGCATCCGTTAGGGCCCGGAGCTGTTCGTTCCACTCTGCCTCCAGAGTACTGGCAACCAGGCGATTGTTGGGATCGACGTTCATGAACGCTGCCTTGCAAGTTCGGCCTCGTAGCGGACACGTTCGACCTGCTGCTTGCGCAAGCGGTCGGCTTCGCCTAACCGACCTTGCAGCTCTTGCTGCACGGCCAGGGACAGATCGAGGGTCGCCGGCTTGATCATCTCCAGAAGAACATTACCGATCTCACGATCGATTTCCGTGCCGGCGATCGTCGACAGAAACCTTGCCCGTGCTCGATGCCGTCGCGTTGACACATATAAGTCACACGAAGATTTCCTTTGTAATGATGGTAACGAAGGGACATTCGCCGGCCGCATAGACCGCAGAGGGCCAGCCCCTGGAGCAGTGCCGGGCCTTTGCGGTGGATGACGACGTTCACCACCACCGCCGTTCGCCATAGCGTTTTGGAGTAAGCGTCGTCCATTACTCTGATACTGTTCCCAGGTGATGTAACCCGGATGGGCATTGGGGAGAATCGTGTCCCATTGCTCTTGGGGCAAACGACGAACGAGAAGCTTACCGCCTGGCGTCTTCGCAAGCACGATCGGCCATGCACGTAACAGCCGGCATAGCGAGGATTCTTCAGTACCTTCAAAGCCAAGCTGTGCGTGAGAGGCGCCCAAACGAGTTGCCCCTTGCGGAGGCCGCGCCGCACCCGGCGCGGGAACTGGAATTTCTGGGCGCGGAAATACCGCACGACTCCCATTGCCGTACCAATCCGCTCGAACTCCTGGAAAAATGTGGCGAGAGTTTGTTGGACCTGCTGATCTGGATCAAGGACGACGCGGTTCTGCGCACCATATTCAAGGCCCACAGGCAATGGCTTTCGCAGTTCACCACGCCGTGCCTTGCTCTCGATGCCGCCCAGCAAGCGGGCCGCAGGAGGACATGGAGCTCTGCCTCGGATAAGGTTCCTTTCAAACCAAGCAATAGGCGATCGTTAAAATATCGCGGATCATAGAGCCCATCCTCATCAAGGATCAGTGTGTCGGTCAGCACCCTAGATTTTTCCAGCAGGCGATGCCAATCCGTT
>CAWCPP010000034.1:0-522212 GCA_963797295.1 uncultured Planctomycetaceae bacterium | reverse complement strand
CAACTTGTTGCCGATCAACTCGGCGACCCGCGACCGCGAGTTCGTCGGCTCGATTGTGAATCAGGTCGTCGTCGATCCCCAGTTGTCACCGACCGGCCAGGTGATTATCTATGCTGCGCTGAGCCGGACCAACGGCGGCGTCTGGCGGAGCTAAAATACAGGCCAGACCTGGCAGTTGTTGCTCTCGGGCAATGCCACCGCCGTGGTTCTCGACGCGGATAGCGGCACGGTCCTCGACCCAGACACCGACACCGAGGTCCAGGGCAACCTCCAGATCGTCTATGCCGGGTTCGCGACGCCGACAGGGACGCAGACGACGGCAGCGGGCGTCTACATCAGCCCCAACCAGGGCACGTACTGGACCGAGATGAACGGCGGGGTGGGCAATCCGCTGATCGTCAACACATATAACAACTTGAACGTCAACCCCGTCACCAACCCGACACCCAATGCGCTGGGGGCGGATCGTCCTGACTGTCCCTGCCCCGACAGGTGATGCTGTTCAAGACGCGATCTACTCTGGTTGGCTTTACGCCGCGGTTACCACCGCCCCGAATCTCACCAGCCCGGGCAGCTTCGACGGCCTTTTCGTGACCAAGGACTTTGGTGAGAACTGGACGAAGGTAGGCCTGATCACGTTACCTAACACCGGCACGGGAGCCGCGGCTTATCAGCCCGCCATTCCCACCAATGACATCAGTCAAGAGCAATACCCAATCGACATCCAGGTCCTCGGGAACCTGTATCTCACCCTGACCGCTGATCCCACCAATCCCAACATCGTCTATTTGGGAGGCTTCGGAGGCGACAACTACCCGAGCGGCACCGGCCTGATCCGTGTCGACCGACCAATATCTGGGATGCTCACTCCCTGGTCGCCGGTTCCAATTTCACCGCTGACAGCGGTGCGGTGGATTTGATTTCCCAGACAACCTCGAGCAGTTCGTCACCGGACCATCCTCGTTACGGATACTCCGATCTGGCTCGAACCTGTGGGGACCCCGCCTCTTTTCTTCCTTTTTAATACCACGTCGTATGAGAACTTCATTCGCAATCCGGACGCCCCCTTCCTGTCGAACTCGACTCTGCTCGTGAACAACTACAATTCGTTCACCAACAACGGGGCGGCGTCTCATGGATTCCATTCGACATGCCCGGGACCGTTATCAGTATACCGCCGTCGCGGAGGTCGATCCGACGACCGGGCTCCCTCGGCTCATCTTCGGTAATAGCCAGGGCGTCTGGAGCGTCCTTGATAATAACGGAACTTTTGAAACAACGATCGGCAATTCCGATGCAACCCCCGACACCAATCGCAACGGCAATCTTCAGCTCGCTCATTTCATGGTGTGGCCCAGCCCAGCACCAACGCGGCCACCGAGATCGCCGATGCGTTGTTCTACGGTGCCGCCCAGGACAACGGTGGTCCGTTCTCCGACCCAACCCTGACCGACGGCAACCTCCAGTGGAGCGTGCCTGCCGCGTGACTTAGCCGGGACCTGGACAGCAGCAGCGTGACGCTCGACCAGCAAGGCCTGGGGACGGTGCAAACTTGGCTAAAGAGACTTCCCAGTTGTTGTTTGTACTTCAGAGCAAGAAAAGACTTTACAAGTTGGACACAATACTCCAAACATTAACAATCAACCTAGTCCCTTTGGAGTACTGCTTCCCACCACTCATTCCTCCCTTCTAGGACCCATCCATCTAGTGCAAGTTTCTCAAGACCCTTGCACGAATCTCTCAATTGCCAAAACCTTTTGATTATGTTTTTATACTCAGCATCTTACAAAACACGGCACCACAGTTCTCAGGATAACCTACCATCTCTTCACTCAAACGTTCTTACTACGTTCTTATTTTAAAGCCCTCAACGCTTTCGCCCTGCTCCCTTGATCATCCAACTGTAATATCCGGCCGATTCCGAAAGTCCTTTCAAAGCCATTTCTTTGAAAAATCGAGAGACGTTTTGAACTGGGATTCAAAAACAAGCGAATGCGAGTGGACCCTTCACTAAAAGGCAATTGAAGCAAATCGCTACTCTGAATACTTTCTGGAGCCACGGTATGGAAAATATTAATAGAAAAACGTAAATGGGGTTTAAAAGTTTTTAGGGTTGATTCTTAATCAGGATGGGACCATAGAATGGGGGTGCTTGACGCCCTTGCAACCTCCCTCCTCGCGACGTATAATTTGATGGACCCTGCTCTGTTATCTTTGAATTTGATCTACCCTTACTCAACCCCGCATTAATTAAGCCAATGAAAACAACTCCACCTAGCACAGAGCCTTCCAGCGCACCTTTCACTAAATTTGTAAGGCCACCTCGCCAGCTTCTAGCACTCCTTCCGCTAAGTCACAGCGCAAAAAGCATATCCTTAGTTATAACCTACCCTCTTTATACCTAACTTCTATAAGATATATATATACTAGGAGCTCTCACTGCCCCCCAGATCCCCGGGGAGTCCTAACTACCCTAACTCTGCAATGAGATAAAGGGGCATAATACGCCAGAACTTGGTGAGGGGTATGCTAAAATTTAGTAGTACATACGCTACAGGATAGTGATACGTGCCCTGAAAGTCGCTATAAGGATCTTTAAGAAATCGCGATTAATCTACTGGCTAGCTTAATACAGCAGGTGGGTAGGGTAGATCAAATTATACGCCCTCCCTCGCCCCTCAACGTGCCAAGAAAGCTTATTTCGAAGCTTCCGCCACTAATGCACAATGTCTCCGCCAAGACCCTGATGTCTTTCGACGCTCTCGCGGCCTTCCTTCGCTTTCCTCTTTGCGTTTCCTTCTCTCGGACTTCTAATCAGTGACGGCCGACGCGAAGCTCCTGAGCCTCAAATCCTCCCTTCCCACAAGAATCATATTCAATTCGGTCGACGTTTCCAAAGGTGCCCATCTCTTCCTCTATGCTTCTGGCTCCGTTTAGCAAACAACGCCAAACAACGATACGCTCAGTAATTCCCATGACCCGGCAACTCTCCCACAGGCTGGTAAGAGTCTGCACCCTCCGGTAACTCGGTCATCGGCGTTTGCGGGTATTCTTGCTGTTGGTATCCTCCTTGCGGCTTCTGCCCCCCTGGCGGGTTATAGTATTCCTGAAACGGCGGAGGTTGAGAACCTGGCCCGGCTGACAACTCCGAGGCCTTCGATTTCGATTGTCGACGACGGAAGAAAAAGTAGCCTAGTCCTGCGAACGCAGCTACGCCGACCATGCGCCGACACGAACTCCAACACCGATGGCGATGCCGTGGGTTGGTGCTGGGCTGGGGGTAGGGGAGGTAGTCGCGGACGTTCCCGTTGGGGAGGATGTCGTGGTAACTAGCGAGCTGCTGGTTGAACTGCTGAAGCTAGCTGTGTAAGTCGCGGAGGGATCTATGGTCGTAACAACCGTTCCTAAGTTCAGGGTGAAAACACCGGAGAACCGCACCCCGAACAATTGCAGCCATTGAGGCCGAGCAGAAGCTCGCCGGGTGGCTTCGTCGGGAACTGCTGGCACCACGTCGTCTGCACACGCTGTCCCCTCATCGGCCGACGCCGCTTCCGGAAGGTCGAGTTGGGCGGCCAGATCGAACACGCTCATGTCGACCTCGTGCTCGGTGTCGAGGCCGCGGATCAGGCGGCCGGCCAGGCGCTGGCACTCGTATACGATCGTGTCGCGAACCTTGAGCCGTCGTCTGCCGTGTTGCTTGGATTGGTCCAGGTGGTCGTTCAGAGCGCCAGGAGCAGCGCGCCCTCGGCGTTGAGCCGGAATCCCCCTTCGACCTGGTCGAACAGTTCCTGCCTGACCTTCCGCGGCGAAGAGGTTGACAACCACGCGCTCCGCGTGAACGCGGAAAAGCTCGATCAGGTCGTAGACTAGCGAGGGCTTGTTGTAGTTGTCGGTGTGCATAAGCCCGATGCATGGGTCAAGCCCCGAGAGCAGGCAGCCGCGTTCCACCAGGGAATAAAGGACGCCATAGGCATAGTTGAGCAGGCAGTTGAACTCGTCCTTGGCGGGAGATCGGCTGCGCCTGGAACCGGAACCGTTCGGGCAAGGCAAGGCTGAGCCCGGCGAAGTACTCCCGTCCCGCGACTCCTTCAAGACCCATCAGGGAACCTCGGAGTTGTTCAATCGCGTCTCCCCTGAGCCCGGCGACGATATCGGCCATCTTGTCGAGCCGCTCAGCGGTGGCTTCCAGCTTCCGTCCGATCGACACGCGTGCGGGCAAGCTCGCGCAGCAGTCCGGCCTGGTGGCCGATCTTGGTCTGGGTCCATTCCGCGGCCAGGACAATCCCGTCCTCGGTATCGGCGATTTGTAGCAATCGCCTTCGCAGCAGGTTTGTGGAACCCAGGCGATTGTGCCAGAACCGCCCGTAGGGCTGTCCATGCTTGTCGAGCAGGGCGATGTCAACGTGATGTTCGAGCGCCAGGCGGATCGCG
This sequence comes from uncultured Planctomycetaceae bacterium, assembly GCA_963797295.1. Taxonomy (GTDB): domain Bacteria; phylum Planctomycetota; class Planctomycetia; order Isosphaerales; family Isosphaeraceae; genus Aquisphaera. The sequence continues at coordinate 517,781 of CAWCPP010000034.1, read as the reverse complement.
TCTGTCGTCAGCATGACACCCGTCGCCAGCCAGATCGTCTGCACCTTGCGGGGCGACATCAGGAACTTCCGTTCCCCCGCCTTGACCTGGAACATCTTGTCCTTCCTCCGCAAGCTGGCGCCGTAGGTGTTGATGATGAGTTGCATGGTGTCACCTCAGATGATTTCGTGTCCAGGCTCGGGATGGCTCGGGCAGCGTGAAGTTGACCGCCGTATTCCGGGTCGTACTGCATAAGGCAGATCGGCAGGTCTTCGGGGTTGTCGCCTTTGTACTTGTGTGCCCGGGCATACCAAACGGGCACCTTCAACTCGTACAGCCGTCGCTGGAGGGGATCTCGCTCACGCATCACTTTTTCGAGAAAGACCTCGGGGATCACACTTACTTGCGGGTACGATTCAAGCCGCGTCTTGAGGCCCTCCTCGTCGGGCTTGGGATTATCGAGTACGCCAGCCAGGCGTCCCTGCTGGTCCTTCACTCGGGCCTGAATGTCGCGAAAAGCGTCTGCCTCAGACAGCATGTGTCCGCCGTACGCCCGCTCCACGAATTGAATGAGTTCGCCCTCCTTTAATGCGCGGGGTGATCGCGGCAGAGATTCCAGGAAGCTTCGAGGACACCTGCAGGTTCGCCGTAGATCTTCTCACTTCCCGCCTCAGCCGCGTGGACCACGATTCTCCCCATGACAGGACGACGAAAACGGTTGACGCGCCAGCGCCGTGCACGAGGGCGTCGAAGGTCGCGCATTCGGTGTGCATCACGTCGTAATCGAGCTCGAGCGATACCTCCACGACCTGGGTGGCAATGAGCAAGCGCGGTTTGTCGTCGAGGATATGCTTTTCCTTTCTGTAGCGATCCAGGAAGACGAACTTGGAGTGATAGCACACGGGATCAAACATCCGAAGGGCTTCTCGCGAGATCCTGGCAGCGCTTGACTGTGTTGACCACGATCAGGATTTTGATTGGCTTCCCGAGTTCGCTGGTTTCGTCCCATAATTTACGAAACCGGTCGGACGGAATCGGACGCCCGTCCCGGCTTATGGTCGTCATCCACTCGGTAAGCGGCGTTTCGCAAGCGCTCCAGACGTTCCGAGCGCAAGCTGTGTATTTCTTATCCTCGACCAGCGTAACCGAGGGCGATGAGCCGCTCGACCCATCACGACCTTCGAGGGCTTTGCGAATTGTCGTTTGCAGGTCCGTTGGCATCGTCGCGCTCATGACAAGGAACCGTGCTCCGAGATTTCGTAGCTGCTCGATCAGCAAAACCAAGAGGCCCGTGGTATACGGGTCGTAGGCATGTACCTCATCGATAACGATGGCTGCGTCAGCGGAAGCCAAGGTCTTCATCGCCCAGCGCCCGGCGTGGAAGAGAGTAACGAGGAGTTGATCGACAGTGCCCACTACGACGGGCGGAAAGAAGTGAGACTCGCCAAGGTATCCGGCCCGCACGTCGGAGCGGTCGGCATCGTCGCATTCCATCCCGTTGTTGATTAGCTCGGCCGTCGAGTGGACCAGCCCCACGCGATGGCCCTGCCCCCTATCGAAGAATTCCTTCAGTCGCCCTTGTACGCCATTGGCGGTGACCATTGTCGGCAGAAGGAAAAAGAGCTTTGCGCCCGCCCCTGCTCAGCCTGCCCCAGTGCCCAGAGGCAAGCGGCCTCGGTCTTGCCACTGCCGGTTGGCGGATCGCCAGGACATGCCCTTCAGCCCGGCCACACTCTTCCTGGAATGGGAGGAATCCCTCGTAAGGTGTCGGGTCATTTCGTGATTGGCGATCCCGCTCCACCTTCGGCAAGTGGTCAGGGAGGGAGTCAGAGCTGAGATGAAGGAAGTGTCCCGAGACGTCTGATGCCTTCTCTCCTTCTGCGAGCCACTGGCTATCCAGTCCGCAGTCATGAGCAGGCCCTTGAGGAGAATGAACAGATCGCGATAGCGGGCTTTTTCCGATGCGGCGGCCACACTCAGCGCGTGACTTGCCTCCATCATTCGGAGAAAGGGATAATTGGAACTTCCATCATGATTTGTGAGCATCCTCTCGACCTGCTCGATGTCGAAACTGGGAAGCCGAAGCATCCAGCCCTGAGCCCGGAACATCTCCTTGGCCAGAGAATAAGCGGCCTTGACGGCTGAAAGAATCGGGAACCCAGTCGATGCGATTTTGGAACTTTGATTCGTCGAAGAGGTAGTCGTCGGCAAGGTACTTGTGGTGGCCAGCGACGGCCAGCACTTCGAGACGGCCGTCACCAGGGATTGGGCCGCTGGCTCTAGACAGGGCCTTTGCCGTCTCTTCGATAAACCAGAGAGCTGCGATCTCATGGCGATAATTGCGTTTCAAGGCGTCGCGATATGCCTTGCCGTCAAGCGCCGTCATCATACTTCGGAAGTTCGTGGTTAGCTTGCCGACATCGTGAAGCGCCACAGAGAGCAACGATGATTTCAGCAGTCGGTCGACGGTTAGACCGTGCCGGGCGGCGATACGGTCGATCAGTGCTCGATGCTCGACGATGAGGCCGCACCAGGCGTCGTAGACGGCCGTCAGGTGCTCTCGATAGGTTTGTCCTTTCTGCCCCCTCTGAGCGTCTGGCCGCTTGGCGAGTGCTTCGTCGAGGAGCCTTCCACCTGCGTGGGGGTCAAGTCGTAGCGATGCACGGGTATTATCCACTTGAGCCCGTCCTTCCAGGTCGAAAAAGTCCGGCTGCGGCGAAGGATCTGAGACTGTGGTTCAACGAGATAGCCCATGATTGCCTCGTCATCCTCCGCCAGCCTGATGGCGTCGTCGACGAAGGAAACCACGTCGCGACCGACTAGCCGCCGGCGCCCGTCCGGATCGAACATGAAGCCTACCGGAAAGGCGCTCGATGGCTGGAGCCCGGATCGTCCGATGGAAAGGAATCTCCTGCGGCGACTCGTGAAGCTCGTACTGGGGACTGATCTCCCGGAAGATGAGGGCGTGAACTAAAACGCGGGTTGAAACTGGTTGGACGTCCTCGACCCGAACTGCTACGGCCTTCAACAACGCGTCGCTCGGTCCGGCGGTCAGGGGATAAGCCGGGGAAGTGAAAGCGCTGGCGATCGTCGTTGCCGTCTTATCCTCAAGTGTCTCCACGACGATTGCCAGTCGCACATCAGTCCAGCACTCGCGCAGCAGAACGTCTGCCTTGACTTCCTTATCGCCGAGCTTCTGGAACTTCCAGAGGTCGCGCAATTCCCCTTCATGCCAGCCCCCTACACCGACCCGCAGGCCCCCTTCGTCGACGAAACGGTACGCGTCGGGCAGTGCCATGCCGAGCGCAGCACCTAGCAAACCCACCAAAGTCGTGTAGGGGGGCAAAGGAAGCGTTCGGTGATAAGTAAGCGCCTCCGGCGGTCGCCAGCTACCTACTGGGGCAGCCGCCTCGATGACAACGACGGGCATGGTTTACGCTCCGTAATGGTCCTTGACCCAGCCCTGGATTGCCTCGAACGCTTGGCCGATCGTCAAGCAGTCCTCCGGGACCTGTCGAAAGAGCCCCGAGTGCGCCCCGAAACAGTGGGTGACCACGATCTCCTTCGCGTCTTCAAGTGCTTCGGCAAGGGTGCAAGGTCGATGCTGGAGTCTCCACCCGGCCCGTCACGACGGACGGTGACTGATTCCAGAAAGAGGGGAACCTTGGCGGTGAGTGTCGCCGCAGCGACGAACTTCGGGCTTATATCAGCGAGAAACCTCGATTGCCGCCCGCTTGACCAGAGGTGCTGCAATGCCGAGAGCAAGGCTGCAACCCGTCGGGCCTTTTCGGCCGCCTTCAGGTTCCAAGGCTTGTCGATTTGTGTGGCCGAGATCCCTTCGCCGATCCGCGACTCGCCGACGGCGTCCAACTCGATGAGCATCGTGCCTCGATAGAGTCCGCCGTGGATCTCTGTCTCGAAGATGTTGGGCGTGCCTCCCGAGTCAACGCTCATGTAATTTGTCCCGAAGTCGAGGTCGCCCTCATAAGGATCAGATGCGAACATGGGAGAGACCCGAACGGGACTTGTTCGCTTGTGCGTCCCCCCTTCGTGGCATCCATGAAGCCGAACAGATCGTCATCGAGATACTCAGCGGGCAGGCACTTCGTGATGGCCGCCCCTTTCTTTTCCTTGGCAGCCTGTCCCTCGGACAGGCTATGACCGAGTACGCCTAGCTGGTCGCGAAGGGCACGGCGTAGGGCTTGACTCGACACGTACGGGTATGTCTTCGGCCCCCTCGTCAGTTTCTTGATGCTGCTCAGATTGTCGGCCTCCTTGTCGCTGCCGTTCAGGGAACCGAGCGACACTGGAGTCAGGAAGGTGATCGTTAGGGCCTTGGCTTGCTGAATGGTCGGCATGGTTGAAGTCTCCTCAGTTAGCCTTGCTGGACGCCTCGGAACGCCTGCGGGTCAGGTAAAGAAACTTGTTCAACGCGGAGACGACGCAGAATCCACGAAATTCCTCGAAGAGCTCGGGGCAAAAGACATCGCCATCAAGCACGTCCTTGGGAACATCGATCTTGTATCGGAACTGGAGCCGCGCCAGTTCGTTGACAAAATCTGCAACGCTGCGGGTCTTCCGGAGACGAAAGAGCCCGCCCTTGGCCCTTCCCGGGCTTTCTTTCTGGAGAGGCTCTCTGGACGAGCCATCCTCGGTTTGGTCGTCACCGCCTCCCAGGACGGCATGGGCGAGCGCTTTGCCTATCGAGTCGCCGAGCCAGGTCGCGGTTTTCACCATTTGCGTGTATTTCTCTTCCATTTCGGTTCCCCTACGCAGTTCTTGTTCGTAGAGCCGGGGCAAAGTCGAGCAGCGGGGCCACGCTACGCGACTTGACCGTATCGGCATGCGTGTTGACGTGGAAGGCGTGTGGCTCCAACAGTGGGAGGACGCCCTCGCCTTGAAGCACGGCTTCGCAGACTCGTCTCGAAGGCAAGGTTCGTGCCTCGGCCTTGGCTTCGAAGTCGATGAGGGCCGTCAAAAGCTTCGTGGGGTCGCATTCATACCGACCGAGCCCGCCCTCCATCCCGACCCGTTTCTGCATCCGGGCAAAGAGCCGCGCCAGGCGGTCGATGTCGCGAAACGTCGAGAAGTCGCGGGCCATCCAGACGTTCCCCTTCTTCGTCGCGGAGACCACAGAGAAACTGGTCGAACCCTCCCGCCGAAGGGCATCGAATACCGCATCAACCGAGATCGGCGATTCTTCGGTCTCTGCCGTCTCCTCGGTGCCTTCGGGGTCGTCGTCAAACGATACCAGATGATTGTCATTTCGGCTTGAGTCATATTTCATGTCAATCGGCAGTGATTGATGCTCGCTGAGTTTGATGAACACGCTGTAGAGAAACCCAAGGGCCACTTCCGAGCGGTGCCTGAAGAAGGGGCGGAGCTTCGGTGGGCTCAGCCGTAGTTCGAGATTCCGATAAAGGTTCGGTTCGAGCTGGATCATTCCGGCCAGCATGTCGGCCAGTGCGTCGATGCGTCGGAGGTTGGTCGATTCCGGGAAGAAGACGTGGATGTTGTCTCCCTGGAGATAGAAGAACGAAACGGCTGGGACAAACTTCCCTACCAAGTCAGTTTTCCATCCCATCCTGGGCCAATCCGCGACGCCGTTAATGAACGATCGGCTTCCTCCACAGGGGAAAGGCAGTTCCTCGGCCTCGACGAACGTAGCCGAGGGCGTGCCAGTTATGAAGCAGATGGCCTTGGCCTTCGAGAGTGATCGCGTCACCGCGGATATCGACCTTGGGCACACCTGGTTCGGCCCATCGATGAGCAGGCCCGCCGGAGGGCCCGGTTTCAGGGTATTTACGGCCATGAAACGGTCGAGTTCGCCTTGATATTGCTTGAGCTTCTGTGGCATTCGCCCCGCCGTTGGGACGAGCTTACCTTTCGCGTCGGCGCTGTTCCCCACTGAAGCTGTTCGCGAGCCGGCCGTGCTGCCTTGTCGAAGAGCAGCAACGCGGCGCGGGCCGCCTTTCGTCTTGGGGAAAAGTCATGAACTGCTTGCGCGGCCGATCGAAATAGAAATTGTAGTACGTTTCTCCTCGCGTTGCTTCTTACTCGAGAGGTTGAATACGTGGAGCGATGAGACGTCATACGCGGCTTCGAGACATGCCTGCACCTGGTCCGCTGGCCCCGTAATCGTCAATCGGTCGGGAGAAAGCCCGCGACATCAACATTGGGGAATTCTGCTTGAGCAGATCGATCAAAATGTGGCGGGAGGGTCGACATGGTGGCTTTCGCGTTCAGGAGCCGGTAAAGGCCCACGATACCCGCGTCGATCCAGGGGTTGCCCGTGCGGAGGAATTCAACGTGAGCGTTTCCAGTGGCCTCTCCTCCTGTCTTGCGTTTACCCATTCTGGTTCTCCCGCACTGTCAGAGTGCCGAAGCCTCGCGAACTGCTCTTGCCAATCCCCCATCGCCCCGGCAATTGAAAATTGGTGGTCACGAGCCAGGAAGCCCAACAGCTCGATACCAGGTTTGAGCGTCTGGAAGCCGCAAGGGCGAAGGTCCACTTCGGCCGGAACCGCTCGGCGACGTGAAGTCCGATCGCCTTACAGAGAGAGAGTTGAGTCCCGACCACGATCCGGCTAAGTAATCGTTTTCGCTCCACCTCATTACTGCCTTCCCAGTTCTGGAAATTCTCCTGGTTCAAGGCGAGATAAGGTGTGTGGAATACGTATGTGATGAGGTCTGCGCTCGGACCAATGGTTACCCTTTCCGTGCGTATCGAACGCTGACGTACCCTCAACCGGTCCCTCCCCAATTCAAATGCATCGAAAGCAGGGATCGAGCGGAGCAACAGTGCCCCTTCGGCCAAGCCGGCAATTTCCGCATGGCCCGTGCTGACGTCGTATCGGATAAGTGGGTGTCGATAAATGATCCCTTCGCCGCCATGCTGGTGAAACTCGGGGCGTCTAATTCGACAGGCTACGGAACCCCTGAGCCAGCGAGCATGGGCGATCGTGAGGTGAAGACCAACGTCATGCTCGATACAGGTGAAGTCAACCTTCTTGTGGCATGTTTCGATCAATGTTCACACCTCGCGTTAGTAGATTTGCGTCATGGAAAAACCTGGTACACGGGCGATCCAGAACGAACGCGGCCGCGGCCACCTCGGGTCGCTTTCGAAACGATAAGATTTCAATCCTTGTTATGTTGGAACGGGCGCGATGGGTTCGGGATTTAGCCCATGTGAGCCGCCATTGCCTGTCGGACATCCCGATAGCTCGGGCAAGCTTCCGAACTTCCTCGGATTCCCTTGCTCACACAGCTCCAAAAGTCGACCGGTTCTGTCGGCGCCCAATACTCTCCTCACTGGTTCCAGCAGATCGTCTTGGTCGCATTCAGTTTCTTGGCGGGCCAGCCTCGGCGAGTCGGTTTCCACCTGATCTAGCGGTATCGTCCGAATTTCGGATTTGGGTTGGCTGAAGCACCTTCTCAAAGCTTCGGACTGGAGTTCCCTGGGCAGTCGCCCGCACTGGTAATTGACTAGCAAGGGAGGTTTTCGCCGTACCAAGCCCTCGATCATGTCGCTGGAAACATCCTCTGAGATCTGTCTGTTGATGCCTCGCTCCTTAAGAAACCGCACGATCTGGTTCCAGATTTCGATACTGTTTCGCCCGATTCTTTTCGCTCGATCGGACTCTTCAACTGGCATCTTCGCCTCCAGCGCTCTAGAAACTATAAGCAAGCGTATTCCCCTCCTAATAAATTAACGTTTATTCTCGACCAAATAGCGGCAAATTTTTTCACCAGAGACGACAAGAGTCAGACGCATGTCATCTAGTGCGAGATAGTTACGTTGAATATCAACTATTTCATTAAGAACCAATCGCCTCAAATCTCCGGGCTCCAACACTTCACACTCCGCTCCCCAGTACAGCACCCAGCGCTTGACGAGGCGTAGGTCGTTCACATGGAGCCGAAGGATCACGCTGCCGTCGGGCTGGGGTTCGACGACCTGGCTGGGGTGCCACCGCTTCTCGGCGATCAGGCCGGCGTAGGCTGGGCTGAACCGGAGCACGACGTGGAAGTCGCCGTCGCCCCGGATCGTGCCGAAGCTCTCGGCCATGTACGACCGGCGCTGAAACTGGCCGGGCGGAGAAAGCCCGCGCCCGTTTCCTCTGCCGAGCGCACCCGCTGGACCTTGAACAGCCGGATCGCGTTTCTCAAATGGCAGTGGCCAACCAGACACCAGTCGTCGTCGGGGGCGAGAAACAGGTGATAGGGGTCGACGGTCCGCTGCTGGGTTTCGTTGCGGCCGGCGGTCCAGTAAGTCATGACCACACGCCGGGAATGGCACACCGCCATCATGAGAACCCGAAAGATGTCGGGATTGTAAGTTGTCTGAACGCGGGGCAGGACCGAAAGGTATGAGCTCAGCTCGTCGAGGGGGATCTCGATCGTCTCAGGAAGGCTTCTGGAGATCTTGGCCAGCGCCTTGTTCAGATTCAGCTCAAAAGGTGTCCCTCGGTAGTGGTCCATCACCTGGGCGGAAACCAGCAGGGCGACCAACTCACCCTCGGTCGCTTCAAATAAGGAAAGCCTGAAGTTGGGATCGGTGTAATAATATCCGTTGTGTATGGGGTCGAACTCCAGCGGCGCATGCAGTCGAGTGCGCAGGAAATCGATGTCGCGCTGGATCGTTCGGCGTGCCATCTCGAATTGGCGAGACAGTGACCGGGCGTTCGGCCACGTCCGTCGGCGCACTGCCGAGTCGATCAGCATTAACCTCTCGAGAACCGGCCGGGCTGACACGCAGCATCGTAGCCCTTCTCCGTTCCAATCCGATCCGTCGGTCCGAAACACGAACCGTGGCTGCCATTGCCCTCATCCAAGAATCAAGGCAAGACTGCTCCAATCATAACAGGAGTGGGTGACATTGATGGACACCCCCCCCGGAAAAATCCAAAAACACTTGGCATCGTCCCAAAACCCTCCTCTCTTGCGTTGACGAACTGACAGGCCGGTGCGACATACCAACCCGAAGCGTCAGCGAGGGGTTACCCCTTTCCCCGCATGGATTTGTGTCGACCCTCGCTGGCGCTTCGGGCTAGTATGAACGGCCCGCCAAGTGTCAAGCGAGACAAGTCCACGTTGACCCCACTTTGGGACGATGCCAAACAGTTCCACACGAGGCGGGGAGCGGGAGTCGTGCAGATTAACCGTCGCCTGGGTTCTGGGCCGATCGAGGAGAATCGCGGGGAGCAATCGGAGTCGGGTCGATTCCAGGAAGAATCAAAGAACACAGGTTATCCCAGGAACTCAGGCTCGAGCTCTTGATCACTCCTCGTGACTTCCGGGTCTGCCGGTTCGCGACAGGCGTCCCGCACTACCGAGAAAACTCCGTCGCTCAGGCCGAGGGGCGATCTCGACGACCTGGCCATGGGAATCCGAGACGAGTTGGACGCTCAGATCGGCCTGGACATCGCTCGTGAATGGATCATCTCGATCGGGAACGCGATCGCTGGGCGGTGCGGCTTTCTGCTCTAGAAAGCCTCACCTACGCGGTCGTTCCACGCCCGGCAACCAACCACACGGGTCCCGGTTCGACGGCCACCCGATCAACGGCCGGGAATCCACGGTCCGACACAGGGCCGAGCACGAGCATCGGGATGCGGAGCTCCCACCTGAAGATCGAGGAGTCTCGCGTCATGCAATTCTTTCGTGTCCTTCGTGCCTTTCGTGGTTGCCGATCTCCGCAATTCCTCGGCCGCCTCTGCGCATCCTGGCGAGGGGGGGTACGACATCGATGGACGCACCCTCGGAAATTTTTTGCGCGGGTCGGAATTCGGGCGGGAGGCTGGCGGGATGGAACGTTAACGAGAACGTGGGTGAGACGGCTGGAGATGGCCATGTCCGGTCTGCGTTCGGGGTCCGGCCCGTGCAGGATGGGATCTGCGTTCCTGCGAAGGCGCTCGGGCTCCGTCAATTCGCCGGGGAGACGGGCGATGCCGTACGAGCCGGGATTCTTGGTTGCTTCCACACGTCAGGCGGGCGAGCCGGCGGCCGGAACCGGCGGTCTGAACCTCGCTCACCTGTCCGACGAGCAGCAGATCGAGGCTGAGGACGACTACCGGATCTGCGTCCGGCGTGGTAGCACTGAGAAAGCAAAGCCGAAGAGGAACCCGCGTAGAATCAAATCTGACAGCGAGCACGAGGAGGAATCATGACGAGGACACTCCACGGGAAAGTCCGCGGCAAAACCATCGAATTCGATGAAGACCTGGGTCTCGTCGATGGGCAAGAAGTTGAAGTCCAGATGAAGATGATCCGTCCCAGGAGGCGGTTGCCGGGGCCGCCGCCCGGATGGCGGCCAGGGAGCACGGAGACCGCCGCCGGCATGATGGCGGAGCACTGGACCGAAGAAGATGACCGGATTCTCGAGTCCATCGAGCGAGATCGCCATCGGCCTTCGACGCGGGAGCTCCCAGAGTGAGCTTCCTCCTGGATACCAACATTCTCTCGGCGCACCTCCGGCGACCGGCCGGTCTGGCCCATCGCTTCTTCCAGCATTCGGGCCGGCTCTACACCTCAAGCGTGTCGCTGGCGGAGCTGTACGACTGGGTGAACGGCCGCCGCGATCCCGACCCACTCCGTGCTTCCCTTCAGAGGCTATTAACATACGAAGTGAGCCTGATACCTTTCGACGCTGATCGCGCCGAAGAGTTCGGAAGCGTGCGAGCGGACCTCCGGCAGCAGGGAATCAGCGTCGACGACATGGATCTACTTATTGGTGCAACAGCCCTTGTTTATGACCTGACTGTTGTGACACACAATACCCGGCACTTTCGGCAGATCCCCGGTCTCAGTCTGGAGGACTGGCTCACGCCCTGAGCCAACGGGCTACTCATGATCGTGTCCTGGGTCATCGACCAGCTCTATCCCCTGAATAACGTGCCCCTCATCATCCTGTGAAGGAAAAGTACATGCATTGTAATGCCTCCCCGTCACCGATAAGCCGAGGCGACTTCTGGCCGACTGGCTGCTCGAATACTTCTTCAAGACAACCGATGGTACCTGGCGTCCTCCCGTCAACGAGCAAGAGCGAGAGCAGAAGGCTGCCTTGCGTCAGACCGGCACTCTGCGGCGGATCAAGCGGTTCGCCAACGCCCTGATCGACGGCGTGCCAGTTCGGGACAACGTTCGTCCAGGTAGCGCTTTGACTTGCTCGACTGGCTGCGGCAGTGCCGTCGTGCCGGTCTCTACGAGCAGGGCAAAGAAGCGGGAAAAGGGGCCAGCCGAAGTTTGAACTGACCGAGCGGCCCGCATGGGCGATTTGCTGAACAACTCGCCAGGCTTGTGCGGTATGCAGGTAGAATTCATGGGCTTCATCGAGGCGCCCCAGGATCCCATTGGCCAGGTCGCGGATCTCGTCGGCCAAAGGCATGGTGCAGTGCACGGCTGTCAGCCGGCTTCGTCGAGAAGGCCCTGTATTCGGCTTGCGTCGCCGGTGCGGCCAAAAATTGATCACGATGACCGCCGGCTAGAAAGCCTCACCTACGCGGTCGTTCCACGCCCGGCAGCCAACCAGACGGGTCTCGGTTCGACGGCCACCCGATCAACGACGGAAAATCCACGGTCCGACACAGGACCGAGCACGAGCATCGGGATGCGGAGCTCCCACCTGAAGGTCGTGGAGTCTCGCGTCATGGAACTCTTTCGTGTCCTTCGTGCCTTTCGTGGTTGCCGATCTCCGCATTTCCTCGCCCGCCTCTGCGCATCCTGGCGAGGGGGGTACGACATCGATGGACGCACCCTCGGAAATTTTTTGCGCGGGTCGGAATGCGGGCGGGAGGCTGGCGGGATGGAACGTTAACGAGAACGTGGGTGAGACGGCTGGAGATGGCCATGTCCGGTCTGCGTTCGGGGTCCGGCCCGTGCAGGATGGGATCTGCGTTCCTGCGAAGGCGCTCGGGCTCCGTCAATTCGCCGGGGAGACGGGCGATGCCGTACGAGCCGGGATTCTTGGTTGCTTGCACACGTCAGGCGGGCGAGCCGGCCGCCGGAACGGGCGGGCGCCGGGCGCCGGAACGGACGATGCGATCGGTCAGCGACCGGCTCAACCGGGTTGACCGGGTGAAATGGATCCACAAACACTTGAATGTTAATACGTAAAGCCTTGATTCATAGGGAGTTATGTCAAAACTAGCAACATCGCGGAGCCGGTGTCCCGGCGCGCAAAGGCCTTCAACCTCAACTTTTCTGAACCGGTCTGGGGGCCCTGGGCCGGTTCGGGAGATGTGTCGTAACCTGTTGCTCCGGGGCGGCTTGAGTGGGAAACGCCAGGGAGCGTGCCGGGCGGGTTTGGGGTAGTCCGCGACCGGAATCGATCGATTGGCGGCTTCTGGCGACCGGATTGGTGGCTCGAGCGACCGGGGGGGGTACGAGGGGGGGCATGAGGTGTGAGGCGTCATCCGACAAGGGCTTGAAGGCTGGATCGGAAAATCTCATAATGTCGTATTGCGCGGTCCTCGAGACCGCTTTTCGTTTTGCCACGGCCGGAGACGGGTGGTCTCGGGTCGGGATGGCCGGTCCCAGGTCGTGCGCGTGCGGGTCGATGTGGCCCCACGTTGGCCCTTATTCCTGTTATGCGGACCTCGTCGCGTGATGAGGTCGGTCAAGGCGATCGAGCGATGGCGGAAGCACTGAAGATACGGGTCGAGCCGCGCGACCCGGCAAAGAACAAGGGGACCGGCACGCGGGTGGTCCGGAAGCTCCGCAAGGAGGGCCGCGTTCCGGCCGTGATTTACGGGCACAAGCTGGACGTGGTGCCGATCACGCTGTCTCACGATGACGTCTGGAGTATGATCAAGGCCGCCAGCCGCCTGGCCGAGCTCGATCTCGGAGGCAAGACCGAGACGGTGCTGATCCGGGATGTCCAGTGGGATAATCTCGGCAAGGAGATCCTTCATCTCGACTTCGCCCGCGTGAACGTTGAGGAGGAGATCGAGACCGATGTGAATATCGAGATCCGCGGCCAGGCGCCGGGCATTGCCGAGGGCGGCATTCTCGAGCACCTGGTGCACTCGCTGCGAATCAAGTGCCCCGCGGGTGCGATCCCCAATTCGATCCGGGTCGACGTCAGCCACTTGAACATCGATGACGGCGTCTACGTGCGCGACATCGCCCTGCCGCCGGGCGTGAAGGTTGACGCCGAGGATGATCTGCTGATCGCCCACGTCGTCATCCGCGGCACGGCCGCCGAGCCCACGGCCGAAGCCGCCGCCGGCGAGGCCGCCACCCAGCCCGAAGTCATCAAGCCTGAACGCAAGGAAAAAGAAAAGGGCGAGTGAGTGCGGCTGCCCGCGAGCGGTCCGGACCGAGGGCGCGGCGGATCGATCCGGCCCCTCCGTGGTGGGTGGTCACGGCGTCACTTCCCTAGTTGCGAGCGACTGCCTTGGCGATGATGAAGCTGGTCGTCGGTCTGGGCAATCCCGGTACGAAGTACCAGGGCACTCGCCACAACATTGGTTTCGAGCTGGTCGACCGGCTGGCGAGCGGCGGACGCGGGGCCAGTTTCAGCCGCAAGTTTGATGGCCAGGTGGCCGAGGCCGAGATTGATTATCGCCGCGTCCTGTTGTTGAAGCCCGAGACGTTCATGAACCTGAGCGGCCGGTCCGTGGGCCAGGCGGCTCGCTTTTACAAGATTGAACCGCAGGAGATTCTGGCCGTCTGCGATGACCTGAATTTGCCGGTGGGAAAGATCCGGATCCGCCCGGGCGGGTCCGACGGAGGACAGAAGGGCCTGCGCGACATCACGGCACACCTGGGAACCGACCAGTATCCGCGGCTGCGGATCGGGATCGGCGACCAGGCCGACATGGATGCCGTCGATTACGTGCTCAGCCGCTTCCGCGGTCCGGAGCGATCGGTCATTGACGACAGCCTGATTCTCGCCAGCCAGGCGGTCGCCGTCTGGGTTACCCAGGGAATCGACGCCGCCATGAACCGGTTCAATGGACCCGTGAGCCCGAAGTAAACCGTCAAGCGTTTCCAAGACTCAGTGTGATTGTTGTTTCGTACCGCGGAGGACCTCGAACTTGCCAGCCAATACTTACGAGGGGATGTTTCTCCTCGACAGCACCAAGGCCGCGGCGGCCTGGGACGACACCGTCAAGCACGTGCATGACATCCTGACCAAGCACAACTCGGAGATCGTGGCCAGCCGCCAGTGGGACGAGCGCAGGCTTGCCTATCCGATCAGTGGCCACAAGAAGGCGACCTACCTTCTGACCTACTTCAAGACCGACGGCACGAAGCTCCATGATATCGTTGCCGATTGCCACCTGAGCGACCTGATCTTGCGCGAGCTCATTCTCAAAGTGCACCCCAAGCTGGAGGTTCAGCTCGTCAATCAAGCCATGACCTCCACGCCCAATGTCGATGCGGAAGACGCCTCGGGACATGAGGAAGAGCTGGACGATCGCCCCCGCCGCCGTCGCCGCGACGACTGATCCGCAGGGCTCCGCCGGTCCGTACGAAAATCGTCGCAGAATCTTGAGTCGCAGCTTGCAAGCTAGGGAACAACCGTTTACCTTATGATGAGGGACTGACAGAGCCAGCAGGTTTTCGAATTCCGGCGCGGCTGGCCGGATCGGTCCGGTTTTCCTGCTTCCGCCAGGTTGTGGCCCCGATGCGAGCGATCGTTGAATTCCAGGTCGAGAAAGGATCCAGGCGATGCCCGATTTGAACAAGGTTTTCCTGATGGGTCGTCTGACGTTCGACCCCGAGTTGCGAAGGACACCCAACGGCACGGCAGTGACCGAGCTGCGCATGGCCACGAACCGTTCCTGGTCCGGCCGCGACGGTGAGCGCCGGGAGGAAACGCTGTTCATCGATGTGACCGTCTGGGATCGCCAGGCGGAAAACTGCTGCCAGTACCTGCGCAAGGGCAGTTCCGTGCATGTGGAAGGCTCGTTGCGGATGGATACCTGGGACGACAAGACGACGGGCGAAAAGCGGTCGAAAGTGCGTGTGCATGCCGATCGCGTTCAGTTTCTCGACTCCCGCCGCGGTGAGAGCGGAGATGCCGGTGGTGCGGGTGACGACGAGGTGGGCGGTTCGCCGGCCTACGCCCGTGAATCGGCTCCGCGGCGTGCCCCGGCGCCCAGCCAGAGCGAACCGCGCAGCCAGAGCAACGGCGCGGGGCCAAACCGGCCGGCCTATCCGGCAGCGCCGGCCCCGCGAACCCGTCCCGCGGCTGAACCCGAGGAACGCGACGAGGAAGATATCCCGTTTTGAAATGGCACGAGGCGCCCGGCGGCGCCTTGCCCTGGCTCGGAGGATCACTCGTGCGGCGACTCGCCTTGCCGAGGTGAACAATCTGGCGCACAAATGCACCACTTGGCCGGAATGCCGAGATCCGATTTAATGTGATTTTTCTTCTACGACAGGTCTGGAGAAGCTGGCTTCACCTGGAAATTGTTCTCGCCCGCCTCCACGCTTGAGAAAGAGCTCTGTAATGGCCAAGACAACAAAGCCGCCGGCCGCGAAACCCGCGGCCAGGGCAACGTCCAAGAAGAAGACCGGAACCAAGGCTGCCGATACGCTCAAGGCCAAGCAGGCAGCGGCCGGCCCGCCGCGTCAGCCGGGAGTGGAGAGGCGAAAGAATCATCCGTTGCGAGCCAAGAACGGGCACATTCACGTGTTGCTGACGCACGCCGTCCCGCACCTCGGCCAGCCGGGCGAACTTGTCCATGTCCGTCCCGGATTCGCCCGCAATTACCTGCTCCCGCAGGGACTGGCCACCTTTGCTACCTCGCACAACCTTCTAATCATTGAAAAGCACCGCGAGCGCCTCAAGAAACAGGAAGAAGCGCGCCGGGCTGATCTTCAGAATTTGGGGCACCAGATGGCCCAGCGATCGCTGACCATCGAGGCCAACGCCAACGAAGAGGGGCACCTTTACGGTTCGGTCAACGCCGACCAGATTGCCGCCGCGCTCAAGGCCGAGGGATTCCCGATCGAGACCGAATCGGTCCGCATCGAGGGGCCGCTCAAGGACCTGGGGCTTTACACCATCAAGGTACACTTGGGGCAAGACGTCGCTACCGAGGTGAAGCTGTGGGTCGTCCCCACCCACTCCGACGAGGGAGCACCCTCGGCCTGACCAGATCGCTGCCCCAGCCACACCGGAATCTCACGCCAGAGCGGGTCACCAGCCCGCTCTTTTTTTATTGGCATCTGCTTCACGACAAGCGGCAAAGATATGTTGCGTTGTTCATTCAACAGCCCCTCCTGCGATGGGTCTCGACCATGATGCCCCGAAAATCGGGTCAGGGACGTGGCCGCTTTCGTGCACCTGTCTTCAGGCGCGTTCCAGGCAGGCTCATCGGAAGAATTCTTCAGGCCGCAACTCTAACTGGAGACGAGGCAAGTCGACGACAAGAAGCTCCCTTCCCCTCGAATTTTACGACTTTTTGTCGAACCCAGCGGTCCCGACGAACCGATACGATTGTTCAGAGCGATGATGGCCGCGGACCGAGCATTCGGTCTCAAGCCTGCGCTCTCGTCGTTCCGATTCGGGTAGAATGGATCCGCGGGATTTGCCGGACCAGCATACCGCTTCAGGTCTGGAGTTCCGTGTGGCTGGGAATCCCTGGGAGATTCGCGGGGCATGGCCTCTCAAACACCTGGCTTTGGCAACGGTAAGGGAGGAAGCGGAGCGAACGGCAGTGGTCCGTTCTCAACCGCCGGCGGAAGTAGTCTGTCCGATCACCTGCCGCCTCAGAACCTCGAGGCCGAGCGTAGCCTGCTGGGCGGAATCCTGCTGGACAACGATGTTCTCCATGACATCGCCCAATTCTTGACGCCCGACGATTTTTACCGCGACGCGCACCAGATCATCTTTCGCGCGATCAGCGAACTGTATAGCGCCGGGAAGGGCGTCGACGCGGTGACGCTGGCCGACGAACTGACCCGTCGTGATCAGTTCAAGCAGATCGGCGGCGATGAGATGCTGCTCGAGATCGCCAACAGCGTGCCCCACGCCGCGAATGCCAGGTATCACGCCGAGCTCGTCCGCCAGAAATCGATCAGCCGCCAGTTGATCGTGGGTGCCACGGAGATCATTCGCGAAGGCTATTCCAACCTGTTCACCGCGCAGCAGCTTCTGGAGTCGGCCGAACAGAAGATCTTCACCATCGCCGAGGACCAGACCCGGGGAGAAACGCACGAGCTCAAGGACGTTCTCGCGAAGGCGATGGACCTGATCGAGAAGCGGGCTGTCGAGAAGCATCCCGTGACTGGGGTCGGTTCGGGCTTTCTCGATCTCGACGACCTGACGAACGGCTTCCATGCCGACCAGCTCATCATCATCGCCGCCCGGCCGAGCATGGGCAAAACGGCCCTCGCCTTGAACATCTGCGAATATGCCTCGTTGAACCAGAACGTGCCGGTCCTGATGGTGAGCCTGGAGATGGGGGATATCGAGGTCACCGAACGCCTGCTCTGGTCGCGGTCGCGGGTTGACAGTCACAAGCTGCGAAAAGGCTTCGGTCTGGATCATCGCGAGCTCAACAAGCTGGGCAAGGCGTACGTCGAGCTCGAAAAGGCCGCGATGTTCATTGATTCGACGCCCGCGAGAAACATGCTTCAGATCACGGCCTCGGCCCGCCGGCTGAAGCTGCGCAAGGGGTTGGGGTTGATCGTTGTCGACTATATCCAGCTCATCGACGCCGAGGAATCACGCGATAGCCGACAGGAACAGATTGCCAAGATCAGCAGGCGGCTCAAGACCCTGGCGCGCGAGCTGCGCGTGCCGGTCATCGCGCTGTCGCAGCTCAACCGGGCGGTGGAGAGCCGCGAAGACCGCCGGCCCCGGATGGCTGACCTGCGCGAGTCCGGAGCGATCGAGCAAGATGCCGACATGGTGCTCTTGCTCCATCGACCCGACTACTATGACACGAACGACCAGCCTGGCCTGGCCGAGATCATCGTGGCCAAGAACCGCAATGGCCCGACCGGCAGCGTCAAGCTGACCTTCCTCAAGAATCTGACCCGGTTCGAGAACCTCTCCACCATGGCCGAGCCGCCCATTGACGAGGGCAGCCCGTACTGAGCGCGGTACTCGTGGCTTCCGATTCGGCTCATTCCGAGTCATCGACTTCCGACTCGGACCAGTGCGGCTGGTCGCGCGGCGGCCATGGCTCGTTGGCAGGCAGCCAGGCAGGTCTGGGCGGAACTTCCATGGACACATAGGGCCCCAGCGCGTGGCGAATCGCGATGGGATCCGTGAGCCGCCCGTGCTCGGGAAGTGCGAGCAAGCCGGCGGCATCGTAGACCAATGGCAGTTCGGGCATATCCAGGCGGCCGAATGCCGCCCGGACACCGTCGAGGCCGATCCCCATTCGCGACGCAACTTCCTGGGCCTGGTCCAGCCGCTTCAGGTGCCTACGCTGCCATTCCACCCGATCAGATAACAGCACATGAGCGCGCATCGACTGCAACGCGAGAATGGGAAACTCTTTCTGCTCCGTGGGCGTCAGCGGAGGCACCCAGTTTCGCCAGAGCATATCGACCCGGGGACGATGAAGTACCATGAGCGCGACAACCAATCCGATGAGTCCGATTACGCCTGACCGGCTGACCGGACGAACTGGCTGCACCATTGATGGTCGACTGCCGGGCGAGCGCGGACCGGACCACCAGCCGACAAGGAAGAGCACAGCCCCGATCTGCGGCACGACGTCATACCAGGGCACGATCATGCCCAGGTTGATTGTTCTGAGCAATCGAAACGGCAAGTAACCGCGAACGGTCCACTCAATGAGATAGCTTCCCAGCATCAAGGTGACACCGGCGCATTCCAGTGGGTTGAAGCCGCTGAACCCTCGAACGTGGCCGCGCTGGTAAGCCCAGGTACCAAGCAAGATCAAGGTGATCACCACTCCCTGGGCGGCGGTCGTATGAGCGTTGATCCCGAGGTTTGCCAGGATCAGCGTTTCAGGAATTGCCTGAGCGGTATGGAACAAGCCTGCGACGGGGCGTGCCGCCTGGCCGGGTGTCAGCCCATGGAAACTCGCTGCGTTCTCGACCTTTTTTCCGCCCAGGGCCATGGCCGCAAGCAGCGCCACGACCGACGCACACAAAGGCACTGGGGCGGCCATGCGGCAGCGGCGGCGGCCGTCCATCCAGAGATAAACGGCCGTGACCGGACCCGCCAGGTACCCGATTGTCCAGAACCAGCAGGCAAGAACTGTCGATATCGCGGTCAGGCCGAGTGCCATGGCCGAGGCCTGCCTGCGCCAGCACTGGGCATACCAGAGGCTTGCCAGGATGCCAAAACCGGCCCACAACGTTTGCCCGGAGGAATACCAGGTTGCGGGAGACGCCATCAGTGACGTCGTTCCCACGGCCGCCATCGCGGCCAGGCCCAGTCCCGTACGCCGCGTTTCCCGGGCCACCAGCCGGGCGGTCATAAGCATCACAACAACAAGAATGCTGTACGCCGCGGAGGCCAGTACCAGGGGCAACCGCACCAATGAACCGGCCAGGGCCACGAGCACCCAGGTCAATATCCGCCAGGCAGGAACGATGTGGGTGTTGTGCGGCTCGAACAGGTTTGCCAGAGTTCGGGGCAGGGTTCGCGATGCTGCCACGTAGGCAAAGTCGTCGCTGTAAAGGCGATAGATTGCGGAGGGATCACGCGTGATGTGCGAACGGCCGAAACCGCCAATCGGGCCAAAGAACAATACTCCTGGCGCAACCACGATGAGTGCCACCAGCAATACCGTGGCCGCACGGCTGACAGGTCGATCGAGCCAGGCGATCGTGGGCGATCCGGTCAGGGATTCCGCGCGCTTCGACACTTCAAGGTCTCTTCAGGTCGATTTGGGGAGACACCAGGAGGGTCAACTCGGTGATCGTGAACTCGCATGGGCGGTTATCTGGCTGGATCCGGATCTGAGCCACCTGATCATCGACCCAGATCGTCGTGCTGAGATTTGTCCCGGTGGCCAGATTCCAGTTGCCGTACTGCTGCTCATCCGGGAAATCTCGCTGGCCGGGCCTGCGCCAGGCTAGCCGAAAATGGGCGGGAGAGCCGTCCGTCGCGGAGTGCGAATACCGCAAGCGGATGCCGCAGACGAACACCGGCGAAGGGAGATCGAAGCGGAGCCACGGGTCGATTCCCGTGATCTCGACGTGGCCGTCATTCCACCGAGCCAGGCGAAGCTCGGCAGGCGCCAGCTTGATGGCCTGCTCTTGAAAAACCGGGTCGTCTCGGAGCGAGCGGAACTTGCCGATTCCCGCCCGGTGGAGTAGCCCGAGCGCCTTGTGCAAGCTTTCTTGCGAAGGGTGAAGGAACGGCGTGTACCGGCGTGCCAGCCGGAACACGGGAGTGCCTGTCGCCAGATCGCGATCGAACGCTTCGGCTTCGGGCGCGAGAGCCGACCGGCCGCCCATGCCTCCTCGGTATTCGGCCAGAGCAAGACGCAAACCCCCGTGAACAGCAGCATCGGAACGAGGTTTCTTGTGAACCTGGGTCCGTAACTCGCAAATACGAAGTAAATCACCAGAAGCGCCGGTATGGCAATCGTCGTGTACCGAGCCTGGAGCCCAGCGAGCTCATCCTCTCCGGATCGTCCCCAGCCCGTGCCCAGTGCCAGAGAGATCACGGCGGCCAGCACGCAGGCGATCCCTTCGATCCTCGCTCGTTCGCCGCGCTGACGAAGCCAGCTCAGCACCAGAACCCCGACCGCACCCAATAACAAGACCATGACCACGAGGCCCGACACCGGCCAGAGGCGTGCGCCGGGATCACCGAGGCTCATCCCCAAGAACTGAGCCGTGGTTCGCAGAGCGGCCCACGCCCCTGCCGGCACCGCGTGGTGTTTCGGAGCCGAGTAACCGCGAAAATAGAGGGCCAGGAGGAGCAATGCGGGCAACGAGAGCGTCACGATTCTCAAAGCGTGCAATCCGTTCGGACCCCGTTCAAAAAAAACGCGAGCGGCGAGCACCCAGAACCAAAATGAGAGCGCGGGGATGAATGCCAGTCCGCCGGCATTACAGAGCGGCATGAGAGACACGCACGCAGCCGCAACGGCAAGAGTGGCCAGGCTCGGAATACCACGGCTGCGCACGACCAGCGCCAGGACCGTTCCCAGCAAGAGTAAACTCAGAACATGGTTGATCTGAAAACCCCAGAGCAGGTTCGCGTGATGTCCCAGGTTGAGCAGTGCAACCGGTAGGAAAGCGTCCGCGTGATGGTAACCGCCGCGCGCGTGAGACGCCGCCCGTACCAGCATGGCGGCCAGAGACGCCAGCAAACCGACAATCAAGAGCATGACCGGACGAGGATCGGCGCCATCGAGACGAAAGATGCCCAGCAAGATGAGCCGCGTGAGCGGGATTCGATGCTCATTATGTTGCGACCACAACCAACCGAGCGTCACCGGTCTGGCACCGGTTACCTCGGGGATCACCGCGTAGTCGTCCCAGACCGGAACATCCGCTCCGAAGCGGATCACGTAGATCGCGGCGATGCCGAAGAGCAGCGCCCAGATCGTCCAGACGAACAGCCCCGTTCCGGGCTCGCAACGCCACGAGCCGCCCGTGCTCGAGTCGAGCGCGGGCTTGGCCGCCGGCTTGCTTGTCGCGTTTCTGGAGGCCGTCAGCAACTGCAAACTCCCCGAAGAATCGATCGTATGCACGTTTGTTAGCCGGCGCCAATCACCGGCGCTTCGAGCGGCCGTTGCCGCTGATCTCCGCATCTTGAACACCCCGGGCTTCACGCAACATGGCCAGCGCTTCCTGACGCGTGCCCTCGGCAGCGGAAGCGCCGCGGAGCATGAGTGCCAGCTCGTTCACGCGGTCGACGTCATTCAGCGGGGTAATTGAGGTTGTCGTACGTCCGCGCTCGGTCTGCTTGCGGATGACCCACTGACGCCGCGCGAAGCAGGCGACCTGAGGCAGGTGAGTGACGCAGACGACCTGGTGGTGCTGCGACAACTCGGAGAGCATCTTGCCCATGGCCGCGCCCAGCCGGCCGCCAACTCCCGAGTCGATCTCATCGAGCACCAGCGTTGCGACGCGATCGGTGCAGGCAAGAACCGTCTTCGCGGCCAGTGTGACCCTCGACAATTCGCCCCCGGAGGCAATCTTGCGCAGCGGCCGCGGCACTTCGCCGGGGTTGGCGAGGAAGACCATTTCAACGCAGTCGGCACCATGTTCGGGGGGCGAGGAAACGGTCGGGTCGTCGCCCAGGTCGTGCGTCTCGACCTCGACCGTGAGCCTCGCTTTCTCCAGGCCCAGCGGTTTGAGCCGCGACTGAATTGCCCGGCCGAAATCTCGAGCCGTCTTTCTTCGCGCCGTCGAGAGGGAAGCCGCGGCCGACTTGAGTGCGTCGAAGGCCTTGGCCAGGGGTGCGTCGAGGTGCTCCAGCTCGTCGTCGTCGCGCTCGATCGCGGCGAGCTTGGTCTCGGTCTCGACGCGCCGCGCGGCCAGCTCGTCGACCGCGCAATGGAACCGCGCCGCCAGGCGACGGTAGAGCGCCAGCCGAGCCTCGATCTCCTCGAGCCGGCCCGGATTGTCCTCCCAGCCCTGCCCCAGATCACGCAGGCTATAGGCCACCTCGCGCGTCTCGTCGGCGAGCCGCTCGAGCGTCGTGACGGCCGCGGCCAGCTCGGGCGCAGAGTCGGCCAGAGGGTCGAGGCTACGCGCGACCCGCTTGAGAATCTCTTGCGCGGAGTGATCGGCCTCGTAGAGCTGGTTGTAGCCCGCCGTCGATGTTGTGCGCAATGACTCCGCGTTGGCCAGCCGGTGCGACTCGCGCACCAGCTCGTCGTGCTCACCTTGCCTGGGCTCGGCACTGGCCAGCTCGTCGCGCTCGAACTCGAGGAGGGCACGCTCGCGCTGGCGGGCCTGCGTTGCGTCAAGCAGAGCCTGACGCTTTCGCCGCAAGCTGTCGTGGGCCGAACGGGCCCGGCGATAGATCTCGAGCGGCTCGTCCAGCGCGCCGAAGGCGTCCAGCAGGTCACGCTGGCGATCGGGATCAAGCAAGGCCCGTCCCTCGTTCTGCCCGTGGATGTCAATGATCTGCTCACCAAGTCGCTGAAGCGTTGCGATGGTCACGGGTATCCCGTTAACCTGGGCCGAGCTTCGCCCCTGGGAGGAAACGCGCCGGGTCACGATCAAGGCCTCGTCGTCGAGAACGCCGCCGAGAATGGTCTCAAGTTCCTTGCGGATCGCCTGGTCGTCGATCTCGAAGACCGCTGAAGCTCGAGCTTCCGCCTTGCCCGTACGCACCAGATCGGCCGAGGCCTTCCCGCCCAGCACCAGCCCGAGTGCGGTGAGCAGCAAGCTCTTGCCCGCGCCGGTCTCCCCGGTCCAGGCGCAAAAACCACTCTCGAGCTCGACCTGCACGTCCTCGATCAATGCCAGATTCTGTACCGAGAGCTCTCGCAACACGGACGAAGGGCCTCCGAACCCTGGTCGGATCCGTTCCGATCGCGGGTCCGCCGCCCCGTTACCAACCGGTTCGTAGCTTTCATTTTACGATCCTTGGGCCAGACGCTGAAACCCCGCGGCATCAAGATCCGGCCGACCCAGGTGGTCCGCCCGGGCGGGGACATGCCAGCCGCGCGGTCAGGTCAGGACTTGATCTTCAGGTTCCTGGCGTGGAACGCGATCGCTTCCTGGACGTGAAGATCCCAGTATTCCCAGTCGTGGACACCGACGAACTCCTCGTACTCGTGAGCGATATGCATCGAGTCGAGATGGCGGTGGAAGCCGCGGTTCTGTTCGAGCAGGAAATCGCCCTTGCCGCAGTCGATGCGCATGGCTGGAATCCGGCCGTGATCGAGCTTCTCGACGATACCAAAGGGATCTTCCGGACCCCCCCGTGCCGTCTTACCGAAGATTCGCGTGAGCTCGGCGCCGATGTCCCGGATGTTCTCGGAGTTGAAAGGTTCCTGAAGGATCGCCAGCGCACCCGAGTGGGAGTTGACGCTGGCGAACATCTCATGGTGTTTCAGCCCGACTTTCACAGCTCCATAGCCCCCCATCGACAGGCCGCCAATCGCCCGGCCCGATCGCTCGGCCTTGACGGGGAAGGTGCGGTCGACCAGGCCGACGACATCCTTGATCAGGTCGTCCTCGTAGAGATAGCCGACTTCCGCGTTGGTGTACCAACCCCGGCCGCCGTCGGGCATGACCACCATCAGCGGCAATCCTTCGACGTAGCGATCGATGCTCGTCCGCCGCACCCAGATCGTGTCGTCGTCGGAAAGCCCGTGCAGCAGGTAAAAGACCGACCATGGCCTGGGGATCGCCGGATCATCCGGGAAGACCACGCTGACCGAAGACGCTTTCTGGAGCGAACGGCTATGATAATTGATCCGGGCGAACGCCATGGGCTTACCTCATCTTGGATCACGCCGAAACGTGACGTGGGACTGGAAACTCTCGCAAAGACGGTCGATCTCTGCTTCGATCGTTGTGACGTCGGCAAGGCTGGTGTCCAGGAGCTCGGCGAGCACGATCCGGGCCCGCTCCACGAGATCTCGCCGATCAGCCTGCTTCAGGATGGCCGAGAGATCGATGCGTTGCAACAGCCCTTTGGTCACGGGCCGCTTGGCGTCGGCGAAGCTTAGACTTCGGATCAACGCGAGCGCCGTCGGATCGTGGCACGTCGCGCACAGCACAGCGGCCTCGATTGCCGACTCGCAAGGGAGCAAGTAACAGGTATCGTCGACCATGACCGGCCGGCCTTCCACGGGTCCCAGAGCCCGGAAAACCGGATTACGATAAAGCCCACACACGACTACCTTGAAGGGGGCGAAGCTGTAAGGCCCCACACCGAACATGGCGAATGGGGGCTGACCGCGATAAATCGACGATTTCCGGCTCGCAAACCGAGGCTCATGGCTCTGAAGATAGCTCCAGAGCCTGGGAGCGTTCTGCTCGAGGATCTGAGTCGGCTGGCCGATTCGCTGCTGGGTGACGATCAGACCACGGCGCGGGCGATCGACAGCGGCCTTGCGAAGATCCGTTCCCTTCAGCAGCGGATAAACGTACTGCGGCTCGACGTCCAGCTCATCGCCCAGCCGGTTGCGATAACACGGCGACCGAAAGTCAGCGATCAGTTCCACCACTGCGGCAACATCGTGCTTGATTCCCTGCCGCCAGGTCAGCGGGCAAGGCCCCAGGGCGAAGGCATGCCGGGAGACCGCGTGCAGGTCGGCAATCAGCCGGCCCTGGAAGAAACCGAGCGATTCACGCGGCTGGTTGGCGTCGAGCCGGGCGAAGACGGGAACTGTCATGGGCCGTTTTTCCGGCGGCCGACCGAGGGTCACTCGCAGCAAGCAGGCGCCCGCTGACGCGCCGAACCAGCGGGCTGCGTCGATTTCATGAATCGAGGCTTCGGCAACCGGCAGGCTTTGTTGGTGCGTGTACTCGAGAACGGCACGCGCCGTCGCGGTCTTGCACAGGAGGGCGATGGTCGGCTGCTCCTCGGCCAGCTCTTCGATGAGCTTGATCCAGACCGCCTCGGCGATGTCGAAGTTCGAGCTCCCCGTACGCGCCTCGAGGCCCGGCAGCCCCTTGAGGTTTCGCCGGCGGGGAGAATTGCGGCTGCTCAGCTTGCCCAGCGCGGCGGCAGTGATCCAGGGAGGGTTGCCCACGATCAGGAGAGGGCCGCGATCATGCCAGGGCAAGCCCCGAAGGTTCAGATCGAAGAGATTGGCGTGGAGCACCTCGAAATACGCGCCGGGACGATTGGCGGCCAGCAAGCGAGCCTGGGACCAGTAGGTTTCTTGAATCTCGATACCGATCAGCTCGCGCGGGGGTCTTTCCTGCTCGAGGAGTGCCCGGAGGAATTCACCGCGGCCACAGGTTGGCTCGAGGATGCGGGTTGAGCGTGAAGCGACGGGCCCGAGAGCACGCAGTACCGCGTCCACCAGGTTGCGCGGGGTCTGGAAATCGCCCAGATCCCCTCGCTGGTGTTCAAGCTGTTCCATCGCGGTCCCAGCCGCTTCCGCCGCCTCGCGGCACTGGCTGCTAACCTACTTCACCTTGGCTCCTGGCACGCATTCCGGATCGTCCGGCGTGAGCACGATGACCTTGTCTCCCGAGGTCGCGGCCAGCAGCATGCCGTTGGAGGTTTCGCCGCGGAGCATGGCGGGCGCCAGATTGTTGACGATCACGATCAGCTTGCCGACGAGCTGCTCCGGAGTGTAATGCTGACGGATGCCGGCCACAATCTGCTTCTGCTCATCGCCCAGGTCAACCTGCAACAGCAAGAGCTTGTCTGCGTTGGGATGAGCCCTGGCCTCGAGGACCTTGGCGACACGGAGTTCAAGCTTGGCGAAATCTTCGTAGGCGATCACATCGGCCATCGTCGAGAATTCCTGATAAATCTACGTGATTCGTTTGAAAGCACAGTCTGGAGCCGCGTGGAGCATAAGCCGTGGCGATGCGGGAACACCCAGCAAAGCAAGTCGCTATGATCGTCGGGGAAGCAGCCGGCGAACCAACCGGTGCCAGAGGTCCTTGCTCACCACCCAGGCCATGACAAATGGTGTGGTGGGGTGCCTGAAAATCGTGGGCAAATTGCGCTCGAAGACGAAATGGCCGAGCCACATGATCGCGTATGAGAGAACGAACAGGCCAAGCGACCAGAGCGGCCGGAACGGCACAAGCACGACGGCGGCGGCCATGATCGGCCAACCTACGCCGACGTGGAGAAAGTGGTTGATCGGGTTGGAATGGTCTTCATGATATCGCACAACCAGCCGATCGAACCGCGAGCTGGCGGCTGGCTCGAGCGTTGGAAGCGTCGGCGATTCCGGGTTGCTCATGGACAGGAAGATTCTCCGGGGCTCGGTTCATTTGTCCGCGCTGGCACCGGACGACCGGGCGACCTTGGGGACGATTCCCTTGTGTACCTTGGGGTCGGTGTAATCGTCCAGACCCCTGTGGACGATCTGGCTGTAGAACGTGGCAAACTCGAACTTCGGCGAGTTGTCCTCGTCGTGACAGTGCGTGCACATCTGATTCTTGTTGGCCTGTTCGGCACTCACCCTGAGCGGACTGCGATACGCCCCGTTGTTGGGATCGGCGACATGCTTCGACGCGGGGCCATGGCAATTCTCACACTGGTTCCCCTTGAGATTGGGCGTCGCGGCCGCGGACTTCCAGCCCGACGTGTACTCGAAGCCCGTCGTGTGACAGGAGATGCATTCCGCGTCGTAGATGGTATTGGGCTTGGGATCTTGCTCGAGGGCGATGAAGGCATGGGCGTGCTTGGTCGTGGACCATTTCGCGAACGTGTTGGGATGGCACTGGCGGCAGGTCTCCGCACCGACGTAGGACGCTCCGGCTGTGCCGCCCGTGAAATCGTGGCGTGGGAAGCTCTCAACCACGCCCGCCCCCTTGAGCATGCTGCGATACTCGTCCTCGATCACTTTCTTCATCTCCGTGCCCGGGCCATCATATTTATGGTCGAGGGTGACCGGATAGTAGCGTATCTTCTGAGCGGCATCGGCAAAGAAGCCGATCGCACCGACGTATTTCCCACGCCGGCCGACGGTCAGCAGCATGGTCTTGCCGCCATTGAGCATGAGCGGTTCGCGATCCAGGGGGTCGGCGAACTGCGAAGTCGAGACGACCACGTCAAAACCGGGATAGGCCGTGGCCAGCCGCTTCGCCTCCTCGGGAGGAGCCTGGACCATCAAGATCTGATATTCACTCTTGCCTTCCATGCTGGCCAGGGCGGCACCCAGCACATCATCGGGCCGATCGACTTTTGGAAGCAAGTCGGCCTTGTCCGGATCAATCAGCCTGGCGATCGCCTCCGGATCCACCACGGCCGTCACGCCGAGCTTGACCGGTCCCGCCGAGATGATCTGGCTCTTCTGGATTATCGACTCGAACCCCGCGCCGGGCTCGATGTTGGCCGCAAGAATCTTCGTTGAATCTCCCAGGCCATTGAGGAACTGTGCGAACGCCTCACCGATACCGACTTTGAGATCCTCGGCGCTCAGCGCGACGGCGTCATACTTCAGCGTGCTGAACGCCTTCAGGGCGATGGCAAACTTGATTTTCGCCTGTTCAACGCCTCCCCGCGCGGCTCTCGGATCCTTGATCAAGCTACCCAGGTCGATGAGCGCAACGGGCCAGTTCTGCGCCTTCAGCCGTTGAACGAAATCGAAGCGGCGAATCAAGCCGCCCTGCTGACCCTGGGTGCAGCCACAGGGCTCGAGATATCCGTCCATCTGCCCGGATACGATCAGTACGCCACGCGGAGTCGGCCAATCGGCCAGCAATTTGCTAGGGCGGGCAGTCTCGGCGCTGGTCGGTGCCCCCGTTTTTGCGGACGGCGCAGCAGTCGAGGGTGCCGGAGAAGGTGTGTTCGACGTGCCGCATCCGATGTAGGAAAGTACAGTAACGGCAACAAGCACGCCCAGGCACACTCTCTTGGAAAACTGCGACATTGCGTTCCTTTCCTGATCCGGAAGCAGGATGGGACGACCCGCGGTCAAGGCCACGCGGGTCGTTTCCCGGATCTTCGGCCGGCCCATCGCACACTCGGGCGCACCGCCGTCTTTGGCTCGCGGCCCCTGGATCCTTCCGACAGCGAAGTTTAGCTTTCCTGAACAACTCGGGTAAGGCCAATTATCAATTCACCCAGCAGGACTATGGCCACCGGGCGGTACGTCAAGGCAAGAATGCCGGGGTCGAGATCTCACCGCGCACAACCGATCCTCAACCCGACCCGACCACGATATTGACGGGAACTTTGAGCTCGCTGACCTTGGGGTGGTCGGTCTGGAAAATGATCTCGTCGTCGATGAGTCCGGGTGCCGTGCCAGGTGGCACAGTCACGGTTAGCCGGTATCGACCCTTGAGGGTCGGTGTGTCGTTCGGTGTCACCGCGACTTCGAGTTTTTCAGGTTTCCGGAGCACCTTGAAATTGGTCGGCCGGCCTTCCCGGATCAGCATGGTCATCTGTCCCGATGCACCCTCTTTACTGTTGGCGACAAAGCGCAAAATCTGGGGCAAGAGGCTGATCGGGCCGGACGCGTTGCCCGCGAGGATGAGTGTGAGCTTGGGCTGGTCGGGATGATCGGATTCGATGACGAGTTCCTCGCGGAAGCTTCCCAAGGGCAAGCCTGGCTTGACCTCGAGAATCACCTTGTAACCCCCCTTGGACCGGATTTCCCCCATCTCTTTGGCGGAGAGCGGCACCGGCTTGGCGATGATCAGATTCGGCTTCGAGGTGATCAGGCTCTTGATCTGCATTTTGGGGTACTCGGGAGAGAACACGGCGAGCGAGATCTCGTTGGCCTTGTCGGTGGAGACATCTCCAACCGCGATCACCCCTTCCTGGGGAGCGGGCAGCACCACGATCGGCTGATTGACCATGCCGTGGACCTTGAGCATGAACTCGGGCCGATCCGGATCGTTGGTGCCGATCGTCGCCCCTTTACCGAACTCGCCGACCGACTCCCGGCTTTTCCATTCGAGCTCGATGTCCGTCGAATCTCCCGGCTTGACGACCTCGCGCGATCCCTGAGTCCTGAGCTTGGGAATCGTGCACGTGCAGGTGGAACCGAGCAGCCAGATCTCGAGATCACCTTCGCCAATGTTCTTGACTTTCCAGCTCCGTGTTTTCGTCTTCTGAGTGGTCATCTCACCGAACTCGTATGTGAGCGGACCTTCAATCTCGACCTTGGGCTGAGGTCCCTCTTTCTTGACACCGCCTGTCGGCAGCGACCAGCTCGGACTCGAACCCGGCCCATACTGAACCACAAGGGTCGCCGCCGCGGCCAGAACGACCACGACCACACATAAAACTGCCCACCGAAACATGATGGCAAGACTCCGGCTCAATAAACCGCAACGGATAATAGCAATGTCGATGCTCGATGCGCGATCGGAGGACATGCGCTCGCCCGGGAGCCGTGCCGGCTGGCGTCAACGAGGCTTGACCACGCCCCGGCAAGATCCCGCAGCCTTACGAACCCTTATCTTATGTCTTGCCAGGTACCATGGTCAAGCCGTGGCAAACCGCTACCAGAGGCAAGCGAAATGCCCCGCCGTCGACGATGCGACCGGGACCAGCAAGCCGACCTGCCGTTCTCCGAGCGACGATGGGTCATCTCCGGGACATGATCCTCAGCTTGAAGAAGTCTTTTGGTCGGCTCTCGGTCGATTTCTTCCTGAGCATGCCGTATCCTCCGTAATCAGGTGCCTGCCGCAGGATCCCGAGGATTTGCTGAGATCATGCCAGGTAACCGCAAGTTTCGATCACCACTCCTTCACCGATCGATCGTGAGCAGATCCATGAAACCGAGCACGCGCAGGAATTTTCTGAGAAGTTCGATGACGGCCGGGCTGACGGTGGGAATGCCGCGGTTGCTGATCTGCGGCGAGCGATCGTCCCAGGCTCAAAGTCCCAACGAAACCATTCGTGTCGCCGTGATCGGACTTGGATCCACCACGGCCGTCGGCGGTGTGGGCGGGCGAGGGCATCAGCTCATTCCCAGGATTCAGGAGATCCCCGGTACCAAGATCGTCGCGTTGTGCGACGTGGACCCAGCTCACCTCGACCGCGAAGTCCAGGCTTTCAAGGACCGGGGGGAAACGGTCGCCACCTACAGGGACCTCCGCAAGGTGTTTGATGACAAGACCATCGACGCGGTCGTCGTTGCCTTGCCCAATCACTGGCATGCCCTGGCGACGATCTGGGCCTGCCAGGCCGGTAAAGACGTCTACGTGGAAAAGCCGTTTTCCTACAACATCTGGGAGGGACAGCAGATGGTGGCGGCGGCCCGGAAACATGGCCGCATGGTCCAGGTGGGCACCCAGAGTCGTTCCAGTAACCTCTTGCGCCGGGCGTTTGAGGATCTGCGCGGCGGCCAGATCGGTGCGATCCGTTACGCCCACGCCCTTGTGTATCGTGCTCGCGACGGTCTCGGCAAGGTTGACGCGCCCACGCCGCTTCCAGCCAACCTGGATTACGATCTCTGGTGCGGCCCGGCTCCCAGGCCGCCGCTGATGCGTAAGCAATTGCACTACGAGTGGCATTGGTTCTGGGCCACGGGCAACGGCGAGATCGGTAATAACGGGATCCACGTCATCGACGTGTGCCGCTGGGGTCTGGCACACAACCAACCCCCTCCACGCGCCATGAGCATCGGTGGACGGTTTGGTTTCAACGATTGCGGCGAGACGGCCAACACGCAGATCGCGCTGTTCGATTACCAGCCTGCGCCCTTGATTTGTGAAATCCGCAATGTGAGCGTTGCCAAGGGCGTTGCCCCGATGGGCAGGTTCCGCCACCAGAACCACGGTATCGTCGTGGACTGCGAAGGCGGTTACTTCGCAGGCGACTCCGCCGCGGGCGCGTTTTTTGATAAGGCGGGAAAGAAGATCAAGAGTATGCCGACCGACGGCAGTCCCCAGCAGTTGGAAACCACCCATCTCGCCAATTTCATAGCCGCCGTTCGCAGTCGCGAGTCCAGGCGCTGGCGGCCGAGGCCTTGCAGGGACACCTCTCGGCGGCCTGTTGCCACATGGCGAACGTTTCGCATCGGTTGGGGAAAGAGTCGCCACCCGAATCGATACACTCGAGCATCGCAGGGAGCCAGGAAATGACGGACGCGTTCGAGCGCTGCCAGACCTACCTGCGCGAGAACGGCGTTGATCTCGATGCCACCCGGGCCACTCTCGGTCCCTGGGTCACTTTTGATCCCAATGAGGGGCGATTCGTCCAGGACTTCGCCGACGCCGCCAACAAACTGTCTCGACGCCAGTATCGCGCGCCGTTTGTGGTTCCGGAGATCACCTGATCAGACGCCGAGCATGCGATTTGCTCTGTCGGCATAGATCGAGGCAGTCCACCTTGTTGATCAACTTGCCGTCGAACGACTGACAGCACGCAACTCGAACATTCTGGTGGCTTCGGCTCTCCTCCTGCTCTTAATCCTCATCGTACTTTGACTCGTGCTGGCCGCGGCCGACTGCTCGGCCACGGCACACGGCCTTCAGTCGCGAATCACGCGGGCGGGGATCGCCGGTCAGCGCGAGCGTCGGATCGGTCGCGTGGTCATGCCCAGCCCCCTTCTCCGGGCCGTCTCCTCGAACCGGAGAGGAAGCCGAAAGGTGCTTCGTTGACGGGGTTTGTGGCGAGCTCTCCGGGATCGAGGGTAATCGAACGCAAGAAGACGGGTATTTCGCCTTTACAGAACCGTCAGGAGCCCGGAATTCCTCGCGGATTCTTGGGTATCGGGTTTTGATTTGCGGTAAGCTGGTCAAATCTTGTGCAGGCGGTTGGCCTACGCTGCGGAAAGTGCAGGCCGGGCGCCGGGCGACTTGATGGTCCCGATCGGAATATGGATCCCTACCGCATTCTTGGCATCACAAGGAGCTGTACGCGCCAGGAGGCGAAGGCCGCGTTCCGGGCCAAGGCGTGGCAGATGCATCCGGATCACGGGGGCAGCGACCAGGATTTCATCGAGCTCGAGGCCGCTTACAGGCGGGTGCTTCGGGAGCTCGAGCTTGCGCCGGCTCCCAGGCCGTGGCCGGCGGGCGGCAGCTCTGCCGCGGGCCGCGGGACGTACGCTCCGGCGTATTCGGAGGATGCCGACTGGGCCCCCGAGATCATCGTGCTCGGCACAGCTCCGCCACCCGCCCGCGCCGCCAGGGCGCCCGTTCCCGACTGGGACCCGGAGATGGTGCTCCACGACGAACCCCCGCGCCCGGCCCAGCCGTTTGATCCAGGCTGGGATCCGGAAATCGTGCTGCTCGATGAACCATCGCAGCCGATCGTTCCGCCCGATTGGGAGCACGCCGAGCACGCTGCCGATCTCTGGCTCGAACGGCTTGCCGGCATGCTCGATCACGCCAGGGCGATCTTCGGTTCCACGGGCATCCGCGCGATCCTGACGATGATGCTGCTGGTGCTGATCGTGCTTATTCTGGTGGTTGTCGGCGTCATCGGTGTCCATTGAGAAAACCGCCAGGCGAGAGGGCGAAAGCCGCGGTGAGCAGCCCGCGTTTCAGCATGTATCCGTAGCCGCCGGGGGTAAGCCGAGCTGGCGTACGCCCTCGAACAGAGCGATGGCCACGGCGTTGGCCAGGTTCAAGCTCCGCGCCGCAGGCAGGATCGGGATGCACAGCGAGTGGTCCGGGCGTTCCTCGAGCCAGGGGCGCGGCAAGCCGCGACTCTCGGGGCCGAAGACGATGGCGTCGCCGGGCTGGAGACGCGCTTCGCTGTAGATCCGGCTGGCTTTGGTGCTGAACGACCAGAGCCGGTCGCGGCCCAGGGCGCTGACTACCTGGGCGAGGTCGTCCACCACGATCAGGTCCAGATGTTCCCAGTAATCGAGCCCGGCGCGGCGGAGGTGGCGGTCGTCGAGGTGGAAGCCGAGCGGGCGGACCAGCCAGAGGCGGGCACCCGCCGCCACGCAGGTTCGGCCGATGGCACCCGTGTTGGCCGCGATCTCGGGCTCGAACAGGACGACGTTGAGCCGTGGAGGCAGCGATGGTGGCGGAAGGGCCAGGTCCGGACGACTGGCCGCGGGGTCGAGCGAGTTGTCGGACGGATCGGTCATGAGCAAGACTCGTCGGTCACGAGCAAGAGACGCGTGCAGTGCCGGCGTCTGGCGTCATGAAGGTGAAGGACGGGCGTCGGGGGCGTCGGCGGTCTCTTCCGCGGCGCTGCGGCGCAGGTAGTTGGGCTCCAGGGTCCAGAGATCGTCGCGCCGACCCGCTTCGTGGAGGTCTCGCGCCAGCCCGAGCAAGGCCTGGGCCCGGCGGTCGTCGGTTCCTGGCGTGGCGATCGGCGTTCCGGCGGGAATTGCGGCCCGGATGCGTGGCGATTCGGTTCCGGGGCCGACAACAAGTCCTTGCGGGTCAAGCCGTTGCGACCAAGCGGAAAAGGGCTCGATGCGGCCGGCGAAGAGCGGCTTCAGGGATGCGCAGGAGCTTCACGGAGAAAGTCGGCGGCATAGACATCGCCGCGCTGGGCGTCGGCGGCCACGTGCACGCGAAGAATCTCGGGAGGGGCGGTTCGCGCCGAGCCTTCCAGGCTATCGAGTCCGAGCAGGTCCGCGCCGGCGGTGTAGGCGAGCATGCGTGCGGCGGTCAGGCCGATGCGCAGGCCGGTGAACGAGCCGGGCCCCAGTCCGACGGCGACGACGGTCAAATCGTTGACATTCAGGCCGGCCACGCGGAGCAGTTCGCCAATGCGGGGAATCAGGTCGCGGCCATGTCGTGCCGTCGCCAGGCTGGAAGACACGTGGATGCGTCCGTCCACCGCGCTCAGTCCCACCGCGGGCTGTTCAGTCGAAGTGTCGATCATCAGGAGGTTGATCGCTTCAGCCGTCATGAATGGCAGGGCCGGAGTGAAGGTCAAGAACGTGGGTCGGGGTCGCACACGGTTCATGATGATCGCACCGACTTCCGCCCGCAACCGCAGTTCGCTGCCGTGCGATCATGATCGTGCGAGACAAATCGGGGAGAACCGCCTGGAATGTGCGGGTCGGGGGTCCGGAATTCCGATTTGTAAGTAAGAGGCGGCGGAAGGGTGGTTTCGGTCAACTGAGACCATGGATTCGTGGACTTGACCCCTTCCCTACCTTCGTTCTATTCTTTAGGATATAATTCCGCGCGACCCTAATATGAGTCTTAATGACGCATCGTTCCGCGCGTCAACCAATGGACCGTAGGTGACCCGCCTCCATCCGGGCCCGATCGGTCGGAGGATTCTCCTCGGTGCGGCGAGCTCTGATCAGCGATATACATGGCAACCTGGAAGCGCTGGAGGTTGTGCTCGACGACATCCAGACCCAGGGGGTCTCGGAAATCTTTTGCCTGGGCGATATCATCGGCTATGGGCCGAATCCGCGCGAGTGCATCGACCGGGTCATGGACACCTGCAAGACAACCTTGCTGGGCAACCATGATCAGGGTGCGATGTTCGATCCCGATGGGTTCAACATTGGCGCCGAGCGGGCGATCTTCTGGACGCGCAACCAGCTCGAGAGCCCCTTTGACAAGGCGAACAACGAGCGGCGCTGGGATTTTCTGGCCGAACTGCCGCGTTCCTACAAGATGGGATCGTATCTGTTTGTGCACGGCTCGCCGCGAAATCCGTTGAGCGAGTATATTTTTCCGGAAGACATTTACAACCATCGCAAGATGGAGCGACTGTTCCAGCTTGTGGATCGCTATTGTTTTCAGGGCCATACGCACGTACCCGGGATCTTCACCGAGAGCTTCCAGTTCTTTGCCCCCGAGGAGATCGACAACGAGTACACGATGGGCGAAGGGAAGCTGATGGTGAACGTGGGATCGGTCGGTCAGCCGCGCGACGGTGACAACCGGGCTTGCTACATGATACTCGACGACGGCATGGGCGATGACACGGACGTGGAGGCGAAACCCAAATCCACGCCGCGAATCACTTTTCGCCGCCTGAGTTATGATTTTGAAAAGACCATCCAGAAGATTTACGCCATTCCCGATCTCGAGCCGTTCCTGGGTGATCGGCTCCGGCAAGGACGTTAATACGTGCATCCAACCCCGAGGGACGGGTCGTCTCGGCCGCCGCGTCCTCGCTCGCCCGAGCTTCCGGTCGGTGCGATGTCGAACCCGAATCCTGTCCGTTTCAAGCTGGATCACCAGCGTCGCGGCAGTGGCCGGTGACGAGCATCGCTGAGGGAATGCATCGGACCGCCTGAGAACCAGGCGAGCGTATGATTCCACCAAGAGCCCCAGCAGCAACACGCCCGCGGCCCCAGGATCTGCATTTTCATGAGTAACGAGAAACGCCTTGTCCTTTGCATCATCCTGATTTTTGGCTGGGTGACGATTGCCCCGAGCCTGTTTCGCTCGCTCGGGCTGCTGCCGCCGGTACCCGCCAGGAAAGCTCCGGCCCAGGCCGCCGCCGACGCGCTCAAGTCTGCCAAGAACGCCGCCGAGGGTCTGGCCGACAAGAAGGCCGAGGCACCCGAGGCCGATGCGGCGAAGGGTGCGCACGCGCAGGCCGCGGTCAAGGCCGACGACAAGG
The DNA here is from genome assembly GCA_963797295.1 of uncultured Planctomycetaceae bacterium. Lineage (GTDB taxonomy): Bacteria > Planctomycetota > Planctomycetia > Isosphaerales > Isosphaeraceae > Aquisphaera. The sequence continues at coordinate 481,786 of CAWCPP010000034.1, read as the reverse complement.
CCACGAAGCCCGCCGCCGAGAAGTCCAAGCCAAACGCGGTCACGCCGGTGGACTACAAAGAGCTGATCATGGGCTCGGCCACCGACAAGACGCCCGGCGGCTACCGTCTGGAAGTGCAGCTCGACCAGAAGGGCGCAGGTGTCGAGTCGGTCCTGTCGTCACGGTACGACGCCGAGTTCGAGGGACGCGTCAACCCGCATCTGCCGCTACAGATCATCCGCCGCGACGTCATGGCGCCGCCTTCGCTGGCCTTGACCATGAGCGTTGACCCGGCAAAGCCGGCCGACGCCAACGTTAATGCCAACGCCAACGGTAACACCGAGGATAAGGCGGCGAAGGACGAGCAGGAACCCGGCGTCGACCCGCTGCCGAACCCGGCACCTCCCACCGAAGACCTTCTTGACTCGGAACTCTGGGAGGTTGTAGGCGACCAGGCGGGGCGGACGATTGTGCCGTTGACCGGCGAGGATCCCGTATCCCACCAGCCGATCGAAGGCCAGCAGGTGACATTCCGCGCCACGGCCAGCAACGGGGTGATCATCACCAAGACGTTCCGGCTCTGGAAGGCAACCGATGGCCTCGAGTTCGAGCTCCGATTCGACAGCCCCGACCGGGAGCGGACTTTTTCTTACAACCTGATTGGCCCGCACGGTATTCCGATCGAGGGTGAGTGGTACACAGGGACATTCCGCGAGGTCTTCTTCGGCACCTACAACCAGGGCAAGATCAAGGTCGACTCGCATACCGCGTACGACATTGCCAAAGGCGACAAGAAATTCGAGAGCACGACCTTACCGTTGCGGTTCACGGGCGTCGAGAACCAGTACTTCGCCGCCCTGATTGCCCCCTACCCTGCTCCCACAAATGATGAGGAGCGTCTCGACCGGGAGACTCACGCGATCGTCCTCCACAAAGACCCCAAGGCCCTTCAAAAGGCTGATGTGGGGATGCGGATGTCGTCCAGGCCGGTGACCGCAGGGCCGAACCTGCATCAAGTGCACACCTACCGGTTCTTTGCCGGGCCCAAGACCGAGGAAGCGCTCAGTCCGTATAACGCAGCGTCGCTGGCATACTATCGCAAGAGCAGTTACATCCCCGGCGCTCCCTACGTTGCCCGCTACCTGATCACGCCGACCCTGTCGTTCACCCACCAGGTCACCATGCAGGTGGGCGCGCTCATCGGCGCCAAGCAAGGCAACTGGGGCCTGGCAATCATTCTGTTGACGCTGCTGGTCAAGATGATCATGTTCCCACTCGGCCGCAAGCAGGCGCTGATGGCTCAGCGGTCCCAGGAACTTCAGCCTCATCTCAAACAGATCCAGGAGAAATACAAGGACGACAAGGAGCGGCAGACGAAGGAAACGTTTGCGCTCTACAAGAAGCACGGCGTGAACCCGGTCAGCGGCTGTATCCCGGCCCTGATCCAGTTGCCGATCTTCGTGGGGCTATGGCAGGCGCTCAACACCAGCGTGGCGCTGCGACACGCGTCGTTCCTCTGGATCAACGATCTGGCCGCCCCGGACATGCTCTTCCGGTTTCCGTTCGAGGTCACCTTTCTGGGCCACTGGTTCAACTTGCTGCCGATCGTGGTCGTCGGCCTGATGCTCTTCCAGACCAAGCTCTTCTCGCCGCCGCCGACCACACCCGAGGCCGAGATGCAGCAGAAGACCATGAAGTACATGATGGTGTTCATGGCATTCATGTTCTACAAGGTTCCCTCCGGACTGGGCATCTACTTCATCACCAGCAGCCTGTGGTCGATCGGCGAGCGCCTGCTCTTGCCCAAGATCACGCACGCGACCCCGGACAAGGATGCCGAAGACGAGGCCGACGCGAGCCGATCGGCCGACGCGGCCGCACGCGCCCGGCGTGGTTCCAGCGGCAACGGCCCCGCTCCGCCCAAGAAGCCTCAGGGCGCCTTCAGCCAGTTCATGGAGAAGATCCTCGACGAGGCCCGCAAGGACCCGACCTACCGCAAAGCCGTCGACCAGCGCGATGGCAAGAACAAAGACGACAAGTCCGATCCGGGCGACCGCCGCGATCGCGACCGAGGCAAGCCCCGGGCGCGGCCGGGGAGAAAATAGGACGAAGCTGACGGCAGTCAACAGGTCCAGACGAATGCTCGTACCGCATCTGCCGGAGCCGACCCGTGCTGGCCGAGCTTGACCCCGAGGAGACGATCGCGGCGGTGGCCAGCCCGTCGGGGCCCGGGGTTCGCGGTCTGGTCAGGATCTCCGGACGGGATGCCTGGCGGATCACGCTTCAGGGTTTTCGGCCCGAGCCGGACGCGGGTCTGCCTCGGCGGGCCGAGGTCCGTCACGGACTGCTTGCGGTCGACGGCTTGCGGTTGCCCTTGCCGGTGATGATCGCTCTCTGGCCAGGCCCGCAGACTTACACCGGGCAGGACGTTGCCGAGATTCACACGGTTGGCTCGCTGCCGTTATTGACGCAGGTGCTCGCAAGCTGTCTGAGACGCGGGGCACGCGCCGCCCGGCCCGGCGAGTTCACCCTGCGTGCGTTTCTGTCCGGCCGGATCGACCTGACCCGAGCCGAAGCCGTTCTCGGCGTGATCGACGCAAGCAACCCGGCCCAGCTCGACTCGGCGCTCAGGCAGCTTGCCGGCGGCCTATCCCGGCCCATCCACGACCTTCGCGATCGTCTGCTCGACCTGGTGGCACACCTTGAGGCGAACCTCGACTTCGTTGACGAGTCCGACGTCGACGAGCTGGGCCGGACGGCACTGGCCGATGAGCTCCAGGCCGCCGCTGAAACGCTGGCCTTACTGACCGACCGGCTCAGCCGCCGCAACCGGCCTGCGGGCAATCCCCGGGTCGTGGTGGCCGGTCCGCCCAACGCCGGCAAGAGCCGGCTCTTCAACGCACTTGTGGGGCAGGACCGGGCGCTCGTCTCGCCCCGCGCGGGGACCACCCGCGATTACCTCACCGCCCTCTGCGACCTGGGAGGAATGATCGTCGAGCTGATCGACACGGCGGGCCTCGACTTGCCACGCGACCCGATCGAGACCCAGGCCCAGGCGCACCGGGCCGACCAGACCGATCTGGCCGACCTTGTCCTGATGTGCCATTCGGTCGATACGCAGACCACCCACGGCGAGCTTCCTGACAACGGTACGCCGATCTTGCCCGTCTGGACCAAGTGCGACCTGGGCCGGCCGGATCGGGTTGAGGCCGACACGGCAATCGTCACCAGTGCAGCGACCGGCGAGGGGCTCGATGAGCTGAGCACGATCATCGCTCGCATGGTGGGTGCCATGAGTGCTGAAGTCGACTCAACCACCAGCACGGGCGCACGCTGTCGAGATAGCCTGGCCGGTGCCCAGGTTGCGATCGGCTCGGCGGCCCAGACCCTCCGCGCCGGCGGCGGTGAGGAACTCGTGGCTGTCGACCTGCGGCTTGCTCTCGATGAACTGGGAAAGGTCGTCGGCGAAGTTGTCACTGACGATATCCTCGACCGCATCTTCCTGCGGTTTTGCATCGGGAAGTGATGCTGATATGTTCGAATGTACGTTATTGTGACCATGAGTGGGCGAACTACGAGCTACTCGCTATCAAACGTCCATGTGAGCTCCCATGTGGGAGCGGACTATCTGCACCATACACGCATACCTCCGAAAAATGCTCGCATTTACCAGCAAACGAGTTACTACTTCGCCAAACTGTTCTAGAGTCTCTCATAAATAGGCGGGTTTCTGAGGCGATGTCGTATTTCGAGCCAGGCGGCGCTCCCGCATCCTGGCAACCTGCCTCAAGCAATGACTGCTTGATGAGAAGGCCAGAAGTCATGCGTGCACTGATCGAGCGGCACGGCGGCAGAGTACTCCCATATCGGGTGTTACCGCTCGCCCATCAAATGGCGATCGCGCAGTACTGTAGTATCGCGGAGGTCTCATGGAACGCACCCCTCGAACTATGGAGCTGGCTCAGCAGACACAAGGGGACGCGAGCACCGTTGGCTGCGGAACTTGCCAAGCACATGCCCTGGTTCCTGGATCGGTACGGTGAGGAAGTATTCGGGGAGGTGAGCATTCCGACGACCGAACTTCTGCCTCGGATCATGCAGGGTTTTCAGGTGGGAGGATTCCACGGCGATTGGAAGACGTATCATAACTGGTACATGAGCTTTGGAACCACGCCCGATCACGACATCACAAAACCGCTGTGGCCGGTGTGGCTGGCAATCGACCACCGTGACAATGAAGCTCTGGATGACGGTTGGCATCGCCTTCACGACTATGTACGCAAGGGAGTGCGGGTCATCCCCAGTGTTTATACGCCCTACCTCGTCGAGGCACCAAACCGAGAACCTGGTAGGAGGGCCGTGGAGGCCATGGCTCTGGTCTGAGGTTTCGCCTTGCTCCATCGCAATTGGTATGATGAAGCGACCGCCGCGACCGGAGTGAATCTCGGCACGCGGCGCGGAATGGGCGAAAACCTGGGTCCGTCAGAAAAGGATGCCGTGTGAAAACCACCTGGCACGTAGCCTTCCTGCGCGGCATTAACGTCGGGAAGGCCAAGCGTGTGGTGATGGCCGACTTGCGCGTGCTCATCGAGGGCTTGGGTTATGGCGATGTGCGAACCTTGCTGAATAGCGGAAACGCGGTTTTCAGCGCCACGTCAGCAACCGCGAGCAATGCCGCGGCCCGCATCGAAGAAGCGCTGGCGAAGACGCTCGGGGTCTCTGCCCGGGTGACGACGCTGACAGCTCCGGAACTCGCCGCGATCGTTGTCGAGAACCCCTTGCTCGAGATCGCCGACAATCCCTCGCGGTTCCTGGTGGCGGTTCTTAATGATCCGATCGATCGAGCCCGGCTCGAACCGCTGCTCGAGCAAGATTGGGGCGGGGATGCGCTGGCTATCGGGTCCCGAGTCGCCTACGTGTGGTGTGCCGGCGGCATCCTGGAGAGCCGCTTGCTCAAGGCCGTCGAGCGGGCGCTGGGCGGCGCGGTGACCTCGCGGAACTGGGCGACCATATTGAAGCTCCACGCGCTCCTGCAGGGCAAGCCATGACCAGGCGAGCCGGATGCTGGCCGGGTGTCGACTATCTCCCCAGGTAGGAGTTGATCGGAGTTTCCCTGCTGGACGGATGCCTTTCGTGCGCCGGCGGGTTATTCTGAGGGCTACTTCGAACGACCCTGCAAGGGTCAGAGTCACTCCACGATCGAGGAACGAACAACCATGTTGAAGCGCATTCCGAGCATTCTCTCTCCCGAGCTTCTTTATCTGATTGCCCAGATGGGGCACGGGGATGAGCTGGTGATCGCCGACGCCAATTTCCCGGCGGTGACCAATGCCAGGCGCTTGGTGCGCGCCGACGGGCATAGCGTGCCGGCCATCCTGGAAGCGATCTTGCAGCTCTATCCGCTGGACAGCTACGTCGAGAAGCCGGCCGCGGTGATGCGGCGCGTGGACAAGCCGGGAGACCCGGCACCCATCTGGAACGAATACCAGCGGTTGCTCGACAGTGCCGAGGGCCGGCATATCGCCATCGAACAGGTGGAACGGTTTGCCTTCTACGAGCGCGCCAAGCAGACCTTCGGCGTGGTGGCGACCGGCGAGACCGCGCTTTACGGCAATCTCATCATCAAGAAAGGTGTGATCGCGCCGTCATGACGGCCGACGCCCGGCACGATTGAGTGACAGTGCGGGAAGAGCTTACAAGTAGATCAATTCTGATCGGGCCGCGAACCAACCTCGACCATCGGCTTTTCAGCCTGGTTCCGGCCCTTGAAGAGATGCCTTCAAAGTGCCTCCGGCAGGGGATCGGGTGACGTCCGGGGTCGTCGATCAAAGTATGTAGTCCTGGCCGGTCGGCTGAATGGCTTTCGAGTCTGCGGAATGGTCGCTGCCATTGGCCCCGGGCGCGGGAAGTGACGCGGACTCTTCGGAATTGAGCTGCTTGAGATAGAACCGGGCCGGTTCCGAAAAATCCGAGTGGTTGGTCAGCTTGAGAACGCGATGAAAATCGAGGATCGCATCGCTGATGACGCCTTTCCTTGCCAGGCAGACTCCGCGGTTGAGGTAGCACTCGGCATCGTTGGGGCGTATGATCATCACCTGATCGAAGTCGGCAAGAGCGGCATCCAGCTCTCCCTTCTCGCTCCGGATCCGCCCGCGATGCAGGTAGGCATGCGCATGCTGCGGGTCGCAACGAAGGGCCTGATCAAAATCGGCCAGCGCTTCGTCGATTTTTCCGCTGGCCTCGTGGACGCACCCGCGGTAATAGTGACCTTCGGCCAGGTAGGGAGAGATTTCAATGGCCGTGTTTAGCTCGACCAGGGCCGCCGGGTAGGAACCCTGACCTAGCAATTTTCGGCCTTCTCTCAGGTGGAACGGCACGGTCGCCCTGAGCCGACGGATCGTGGAGCTCCGAACCAAGATCATGACCATGGCGGCGGCGGCCGGCAGTCCAAGCAGGGCCACGCGAATTTGAAACCGGGTCGTCTGCGGATACCGGGATCGGGTCACAGTGATGTACTCACCGTACTTCATGCGTACCGTTTGTTCGTGAATGATAAACAGCGCCAGCATGATGGTAACTACGGCAACTATGCCAAGCACCCGCGCGAAGATCCTGAGTTTACCCAGAGAGAGCAACACCGTCGCGAGCATGATCAGCAAGGCGGCCAGCACGAACAACGCAGCCAGGTGCATTGGGTTCGGCCAGTTCACAAAGCGATCATAGAGCTCGGCGCCTCTCATGATCAGGGCATTTTCTTTTGTCACGTTCCGCGCTCTCGAGTGTGCTCTTCCTCACGTGTCTCGCTTCACGAATTGAGAAAGCAATTTATCGCTGAGCAGGATTTAAGGAACCCCGAAATTTCAGGCAAGATACGGTGAATTAGATCAGTACTGTACATTCAGGACTTTATCTCACCACACTTTACGAGTGCCTTGAATCAGTGTCAATCGAGCGATGGTGTTCTCATGGAATTTTCAACGCACTCTGAACCATTTCCTTTCATCGAGCCTCGCGACGGACCCTGCGGAAATGCGAAAAGCTCCGCAAGTCTAGAACAGGAAGTGAATTTGGGCCGCTCATTCCGACTCTAGCAGAACAGCCGGTCGGACGAGAACACGTGCCGGCTCCTGTGCCCGCGAACCTGGACGTCGATGCCTGGGTTGGAAGCCTGCCGCCAGCGAATCCCGGAGAGCGGCAGGAGGCCCCGGCTTGACGACCTGGGCGACCGTCCTTTCGCCCTCTGGTGATGGCGGGCGTCAAACCGGAGTTTTCCATCAATCTTGCGTGATCGGTGCAGCACGAGAAATCCCGGAGACATCGACTCTTGAACGCGGCCTCATCCGGAGGAATGGCTGCTATATTCCAGTTGGATCTCCCCTGGCCATCGATCCCGGGGATTTACGGCGACGGAGTCGTCCTCATGCAGAGGTTGTACGACCATGCGCCGCAAAACCACGCCATCCCTGAATCCTACGTCGTTCGATCATCTCGAAGCTCGGACACTTCTTTCCACATTGATCGCCCTTGTCGATTCGGGCGTGGACCTCTCGGCTTCCGCCGATAGCCCCTACTATAACTTCACGAGCGCTTACGATGCATACAATCAGGAGACTGCGGCTCAGTATGGCGACCAGGTGGTCCAGGATACGAGCTTGCAGCACGGCCACGGCTCCACGGTTGCCGACCTGATTGTCGCGGGAATTCAGGCCGCCGAGGCCCAGCCCGGCGCGGCTAGCGCGAATGTGCAGATCATGCCCATTCGCGACACGTCGAGCGGCTTGAACATCGACAGTAATGCCCTGATCCGGGGAGTCTACTGGGCGGCCAACCACGGCGCCACGGTCATCAACCTGAGCGTGGAGTCGAACTCCGACCCGGTGCTCACCGATCCGGGCGATCCGCATAATGGGGCCACCCTGTCCCAGGCCATCGAATACGCGCAGACGAAGGGAGCCATTGTCGTCACCGGACCGGGCAACAACGCGATGAACATCGACAAGCTCGTGCTCTATCCGGCGTTCGCGGCTGACCCCACTTACTCCACCTCCAATCCAGTGCCGACCAACGTGATCGTCGCGGCGGCCGTCGATGCTTCGGGCAACTTGACCTCCGTCTCGAACTGGGGCCCCGAGCACGTGACTCTGGGTGCTTATACGAATTCGCAGGGTGCCACTTCGTACTCGGCCGGCTACACGTCGGGCGTGGCCGGAGTGATCGCCGCCCTGCTGCCTTCGGACCACACGGCTCAGCAAGTGATTGATGTGATCGACAATACAGTCACACCCCATGCGCAATCAGTCGGGGCCTGGAGCACGACCGGGGGAGTGATCAACCCCGCGGGCGCTGTCGCCTTGGCGCTGTCATCCGGGACCATGATCGACGCCGGAGGAGGCTCGGCGGGCAGCTACTCCGCTGACGCGTATTACAGCGGAGGCTCAACCTACTCGACAACCAGCGCGATCAGCACGAGCAATGTGGCGGACCCCGCGCCACAGCAGGTGTATCAATCCGAGCGCTTCGGCAACTTCAGCTACACGGTCCCCAACCTCGTTCCCGATTCGCCGTATACCGTCCGCCTCGATTTCGCCGAGATTTACTGGAACGCGCCCAACGAGCGGCTGTTCAACGTCCTGATCAATGGCGACCCGGTGCTCACGAACTTTGATGTTTTCGCCCAGGCGGGAGGCGAGGACATCGCCATCTCGCGCCGGTTCGCGTGCCAGTCCAGCAGCGCCGGGCAGGTCGTCATCCAGTTCGTCTCGATTCGCGATAACGCGAAGGTCAGTGGGATCGAGGTCACTCCCACTCCCGACCTCGCCGTTGGCAAACAGGCCTATGCCTCGAGTGTGGAAAGCTCCATTTACTTGCCGGACCAGGCGATCGACAACAACAGCTCGACGCGGTGGTCGAGCGGCCAGTGGCTCCAGAACAGCAGCACCGGCTGGATCTACGTGGACCTGGGAGCGACCTACAACATCTCCGAAGTGAAGCTGAACTGGCAGACCGCCTACGCCGTCAATTACCAGATCCAGGTCAGCGACGATGGCGACCACTGGACCACCATCCAGGTTGTCACCAACAACCAGAGCGCGGGCATCGTCGACTTTCCGGGTCTGTCGGGGACCGGACGTTACGTGCGGATCTACTGCACCCAGACGAGCGCGGGGTCGGACAACTACTCGCTCTACGACTTCAACGTGTACGGCACTCCAGTCACCGATCTGGCCCTGAATCGGCCTGTCTACGCCTCATCCGTCGAGAGCTCATACTATCCTCCGAGCATGGCCGTTGACGGCAACAGCTCGACGCGGTGGTCGAGCGGCCAGTGGATGCAGAGTAGCAATGTCGGCTGGGTGTATGTGGACCTGGGAGCGACCTACAACATCTCCGAAGTCAGGTTGAACTGGCAAACCGCCTACGCCGTCAACTACCAGATCCAGGTCAGCAGCAACGCGGTGAACTGGACCACGATCCAGAACGTCACGGGCAACCAGAGCACGGGTGTGGCCGATTTCACGGGTCTGAGGGGAGTGGGTCGTTATTTACGGATCTACTGCACCCAGACGAGTGCCGGGTCTGACAATTATTCGCTCTACGACCTCAACGTCTATGGCACGCCGATTACCGACCTGGCGCTGAATCGACCTGTCCACGCTTCATCCGTCGAGAGCTCGAGCTTCGCACAGGGAATGGCCGTTGACGGCAACAGCTCGACGCGGTGGTCGAGCGGCCAGTGGATGCAGAGCGGCAATGTCGGGTGGATCATTGTGGACCTGGGAGCGACCTACAAGATCTCGGAGGTCCGGCTCAACTGGGAGACCGCCTACGCTGTCAATTACCAGATCCAGGTCAGCAGTGACGCGGTGAACTGGACCACCATCCAGAATGTCACCGACAACCAGAGCAAGGCCGTGGTCGATTTCACGGGTCTGTCGGGGACCGGACGTTACGTGCGGATCTACTGCACCCAGACGAGCGCGGGGTCGGACAACTACTCGCTTTACGACTTCAACGTGTATGGCACGCCCGTGGAGACCGATTCTCTCAAGCTCGCCGGCACGCTGACGCCCCTGGCCACAAGCCTGTCCACCGCCGGATCGGGCGTGACGGCCACGCCGGCATTAGCCGTCGCTTCACAAGCCGAGGCCACCAGCCCGGCAAGTCGCTCGACCACGATAACGACGAGCTCGACGATCAATTCGACGATCCTCACGACCACGCTACCAGGGAACACGGCGCCGGTTGTCACTGCGACGCCCGTGATCAACGCACGTCTCGCGTCGCGGCTTGGCGTGAGGGGCCAGACTCAGGTCTCAATATCGCGGGCTAGCCAGCATGTGAGACCGTCGGTGCGGCCGCGTGTTCCGGCCCGGGATGGCCGTAGCACAATCGTTTGACGTCGAGCAGACCGGGCTCGATGGCGGCTCGGCCGTGCGGGGAAGACGGCTCGTTGCGTCTCTGGTAAGCTGACGGCATCGCTCGACCGGTGCACTATCCGTTCGCCCAGAGACGCTTCGGGTTGGATCGCATGCAACATCTTACCGCCAGGAATGTGATCGTTGGTGCGGGGGCTATGGGGACGGCCGCCGCATATCACCTGGCCCGGCGGGGCGAGCCCGTGCTCCTGATCGAGCAGTTCGCACCCGGTCATGACCGGGGCAGCTCGCACGGTGCGGCACGGATTACCCGCCACTCTTATTCCGAGCCGTCCTACGCGCGGCTGATGCCCACGGCCTTCCAGGCATGGAGAGATTTGGAGGCCGACGCCGGGCAGTCCGTCTACATCCGCACCGGAGGTGTCTCGATCAGCCCCGCGGGCGTCGATTACGTGGCGCGTGTCGCGGCCAACCTGGAGGCGATGGGCATTCCCCATCGCAAGATGTCCGGCACGGCCTGGAATCGCGCCAATCCCGCCTTCTCGGTTCCGGCGACGCATGATGTCGTCTTCGAGCCCGACGCCGGCATGCTGGCCGCCGCCCGTGCGCTGACCCTTCAACTTGAACTCGCCCGCGCCCACGGCGGAGAGAAAACCCAGGTCATGCCCTCAACGCCAGTGCGGCGGATCGACCTCGATGCCGCACGGCCGGTCGTGGTGACCGATGAGCTGACGATCACCGCCGATCGCCTGATCGTCACCGCGGGCGCGTGGGTCAAGCACCTCTTGCCCCAGCTTCTCGTCCCGCTCGTGGCGACCCGTCAGCAGGTGCTCTATTTTCGCCCCGCCGACCCGGTCCCGTTCCAGATCGGCCGGTTCCCGGTCTTCATCTACAAGGGATGCGGCGACGAAGACGCGTTTTATGGGATGCCCGGTTTATTCGGCACTGGGGTCAAGGTCGCCCGCCACTACGGACCCGAGACCGACCCCGACGTTGATGAGCGTGCCGTGGAAGACAGCTATCGGGAAGTCGTCCGCGGTTTTCTGCGCGCAGCATCCCCGCCCTGGCCGTCGCGCCGATCGATCAGGCCGAGACCTGCCTCTACACCATGGCGCCCGACGAGCAATTCGTCGTGGACTTTGTTCCCGGCCGCTCCGACGTGATCGTCGCCAGTCCGTGCAGTGGCCACGGATTCAAGTTTTCTTGCCTGATCGGCCGGGTGCTGGCCGAGATGGCAACTTCCGAGCCTGGCGCTCCGGCGGCAAAGACCGATCCGTGGGGCGCCTGGAAACCCCGTTCGAACGCCCCGCGGACTCGGGCCTAGGCAACCACGCGGCTCGCGTTGGTGGCTTCGCGGCTCACGTCTCCAACTGCCCCCGTTCGCTGAGCTCCTGGTGGATGAGGTCCGTCGCTCGCTTCAAAACGTCGCCCTTCTTGAGCCACCAGGCGTTCGAGAGGATACGCCGGAAGAACCAGCCAGAGACCCTGGTATCGATCAAACGCTGGACGACCGCGTCAACGCGTCTCGCCAGAAGTGTCTCAAGACGCCCTGACTTTCCCGGGTCGATCATCGGCCAGGATTGCAGCTCCACGGCGTGTCTAACCGCATCTCCCATGACGGGGATGATCGGCAGGAGCACTTGACTTTCTTCGCCGCGTTGTGGCGGCTGATATTGGTCCCGCGTACGTTCGATGCGAAATCGTCGTCTGGCAGCATCCGGCCAGGTGTCGAAGAGGGGGTTCCGTAGCGGTCCTTCGGATGGTAGCGCGAAATGGCGCTGGAGGAACCGCTGGCAGTTTCTCCGGCCGAGCTGGAAATCGTGCGCCGGAAATCGCGGTCAAGGAAGCCGCCGAATCCCCCAAGCGACCCACAGGCGAGTGGGTAATCCGCAGGCGTTCCCTGGTCGCCTCCCTGACGCCGCAGGGGGGCGATCATGAACCGATTGAAGACGGCCGGGTCCTCGGCCGATTGCAGGTCGTCGTACTTGAACCTGGCCTGGTTGAGTAGCGTAGCGACGAGCCTGCCGGCGAGTGCGAACAGATCGGGCCGCCCCTGAAAGTCATCACTCCGGACAAACTCAGCCGTGCTCGGGAAAGCTTCGACCAAGATCAGCGCGTGATCGGAGATCTGGCCCTCGCGCCGGTTGACACCCGCGTGTCTGGCCAGCACTTGCCGGGCCAGGGTCATCGGAGAGTTGTCGATCACGCCGCCGTCCACGCACTGAAAGAGGTATTCGGTCAGCATCCCCTCCGGCCAGCAAGGGCTGATGTTGGTAAACCGATTGGCGTAGATGTCGCGGCTCGAGCGGCGGAGCGATCTGGGCGCCAATCCGAAAGGGAATGCGCCAGTGGCGATTGCGGCCTCGCGGAGGGTATCCCACCCTTCCGATCGGTATTGGCGTGGTTTCAGAGAAATGATCTCGACTTTGTCTGCTGGACAGTTATTGCCAACTGCGAAGTGCATCCAGTCGGCGTGGAGTGTCATGATGATGTTCGCCGGACAGCCTGCGAAGTTCACCGCGTAGGGCACTCCGCGGAGGTTCGTGACGGTCAGCAGGATCTCCAAGGGGTCGGCCACGTAAGACCGCACCGGTGGATTATCGAAAACCTCGAACTCGAATGCTCTGGAGGCGATCCCGCTAAGAACCGTCGAGTTGAGAATCGACGGCACCTCCCGTTGCAGCTTCAAGTCCGACAGGCTGAGGAACTCGGTCGCGTCGATCTGGTTCACCCACGCGTCGAAGAGCGTGTTGTTCCTTGGCCTGATCGTGGTTGAGTCAACTGCGTTCTGAAAATTTTCAAACAAGATGCCAGCGGAGAGCGCGGCGGTCATGCCGCCTGCGGACGCGCCGGAAATCACCCTCAGCCGCACGTCGTGATCGGGGCAGTTCGGGTCTCGAGATGCTTTGGCCTCCTGAAAGGCGTCGAGCGCCTGGATCAGGAAGTCAACGACCCCTGCTGTGTAGGCTCCCGCGGAGACTCCCCCCGAAAGCACCAGTCCAATCTCAAAAGGGCCGCCGGACCTTGGCGGTGCCGATGGGTTGAGCTCTGCCATCAATGACTTTCCCTGTTCCGGAAGCCGCGGTGCGGGTCGTTGCCTCGGGTGCGATCACAGTTTCAAGTCGCGTGTCAAGTGATTTGTTGCAAGGACGGGGGTCGTCGCCGGCCATCGTTCTCGCCGGCTCCGGCTCGCTCTATCAGTGCCCGCTTGGATCGGCTTGTAGCTTCTCGACCTTCTGAGCCGCAAGTCGTTTTAGCTAAGCAGGTTGATGTCGATTGCTGGCTTATTCTGGAGCACTCGCCCGGGTTTCAGGAACTCGGCGCAATCTGCGAGAGCGAGTTCCGTCGTCTTAGAACACAAGCCGGGCGGGCAGCGCCGGGTCTTCCAAGATCCTGCGCAACCCTCCTGGCCGGAGGCATTCAGCGGGGGTTAGGATCGAACGACACGTTCGTGACGGCGTCTCGATGAGGTTCCCTCTTTCTGGAGTTGAGAATGAACGGCTTCGAGGCTCTGCTCGCGCCCGAGCGATCCTGGCTCGCCCTTCAGCCGGAATTCCGCGGAGAGTGGGAACGGGGCCTCAACTGGTTTGAGAGAATTGTCAGAACAAGCGCGTACGAGTACGTTCAAGATTACGCCGAAGGGGCTCACCATGACCAGTTCATCACCATCTGCAGAAGCCCGATTGCTAGTGCAATCCTCTATCACTGGCGTTCCGCCTGGAAATTTGCGACCGATGCCGAGACCTCGACCACGACCCAGACAACCCGCCGACACGGCGAGGTCAGTGGGGAGTGGGTGGTGGTAACCCTTCGCGACGGGAAGCGGCCGACCACCCCAGCGGCTGTCGCGACCACTCCCAGGTACATGGGGGGCGACCCGCTGCGGGATCTGGTACTTACCGTGCTGGCTCTTGCCGGGGCTGACCGGGCGTTGCATCGCCTTTACCAGGAATACCGGGGCGTCTTCGACGCCGAGGCACGGCTGCTCCTGGGCCACGGCACGCCACCGGCCGAGTGGGAGGATCTGGTCAGCCGCCTGCTGTTTCCCCGTAGCGGGAGGCGACCCGAACCGCCACTGTCGTATTATCGCGGCTATGGCTCACTCCGTCACTGGCTGCGCCCTGTCGTGCGGAACTTCCTGCGGGACCTCTGGCGGCGGATGGAATCGCGCCGCAGTGCGGAATGGCACTTCGCCGAACAGAATGCCGCTCGGCCGTCGCCGCTGCGCGATGCGGCCGAGCTCGGTATCGCGGGGCAAAGCGGCCGGCCGTTCGAGCCGTTGCGGGTTCCTCTCCAGCGAGCGTTCGGCAGACTCGATCCGGAGGATCGCGATATCCTGGTCATGACCTATGTGTGTGAGCTGCCGAACGTGGCTGTCGCCCGCAAGCTCGGAGTCGTCCCCGGCCACGCCAGTCGTTTGAAGCAAAAGGCTCTCCTTCGTTTGCAGGGAGTCCTGACCGAGGTCCTCCTTTGCCCTTCGCAAGGGGAGCCGCCCGTCGAAGACGGAGAAAGATGGAATCAGCTATTGTCCCGATTATCCCCACCTGCGTTGGGAGAACTTGTTCGCATCCTGAGCGATGTGCTGGAGTTCGGATCGGTAGAGTGACAATCTCCGTTCCGACGGGATCCGCGTCTCCTCCCGACAGCCGGTCGGGCCGTAACTTCACGCGAGGAAAGATACCGATGGCGACCTCAGGGCCTGAAAGCACCGAAAAGAAAGCCCGGACGGCCGATACGGCCCCACGCTCTGTCTCGAAGCCCGGAGCCGACCCGGGCTCCAGGGACCACGTCGATTGGCCAGAACTGGAAGCGATCGTGCGTAAGGTCGGCGATGACATCGCTGCGCGATTTGATCTCGATCCCGACCTCCAGTACATGGATCGGCTCCGCGACATTTGTTTTGCCAAGATCCGAACACTCGACGCTCACAATGAATCGCTGGAGTCGTGGGTCGCGGCGATCGGCAAGAAGATCGCCCTGGAACTACTCCGCAATCCGCACGGGCCCTCTGTCGGTGATCAGGATGCGGGCCAAGGAGCTCCTCCCGTGTACCAATTGAGCTTGTCTCCATTGGATAAGGCGGAGTTCCACTGCGTCCTCCTGGGGGGTGATGACGCACCCGATCCCGAGAAGGTCGCAGCGTTCCTCCGGATTGAGCGCTGTGCGGTCGTCTGCATTGACGCGCGGCGGGTCAGAGCAGTCGACGTGATCAGTGAATGGCTGCGGAGGTTCGATGCGTGCTTGTCCGACACCAACACACCCGAGTCCGTGACGATCGACGGACCGCAAGCGGCCATGGACGTGCCCCGGGATGTCGGCCTGTACGAGCCGCGCCGGGTGGTCCTGGCCAATCCCGGGGTTGCCGCGGAGTTCCATGAAGACACCCTGATGTTCGGCGACGTGACATGCCTGCCCACCGAGCCGAACGGGGAGGACGCCTACGTGCTTTACACACGGTTCGTCGACGAAACGCTCCGGCGTGCATTTACTCCTCCGGAGAGGCCTCGGCGATCGCTGCCGAAAAACCTCCGGTCCATCGAGTCCACACTCTCCGAGGGGGAGCGGCAGGAGTGGCGGGCGAAGATGGACCAGCTTACCAACGGTGGAGGAGATGAGCCGAACATCATGCCGTGAATCGGCGCTTGCAACCTCTGGTGGGGAAATGTACTCTGGGGGTCCAGATCTTGGGTCCGGGCTCCGGAGTACGTTCTTCATCATCTGGCGGATTCTCGCCGTCGAACGTAACAGTCAATTCGATGGATACACTTCTTGCGAGCTTGCAGTATGGCGCTAGCGGTGTCTTCGATTTAACTCGAAACCTCGCTACGATCTCGGTACGTGACCAGATGGTCCGCGCGGTGATGGTCGGGCGCGCCCTGCCCGTCTGGGTGCGCGAGCGGCATGGCGGGCTTACGCCCGACCTCCCCATCTTGGTCGTTGGCGGCGGCGCCTGCGGCATGACGGCCGCATTGACATTGGCCAAGCAGGGATTGCGAACGGAGGTCGTCGATCCGGCCGGCGCTCCGTTCGAACTTCAACGCAACTGCGCGTCCCGCTTCCTTGACGTCCTCCAGTATGACTGGCCCATGGATCATTGGGATTCCGGTGCCTTTCCGTGGGACGGCCCGTCGTATCGCGCCCGCGATCCTATCCCCTTTCCGTGTACCGCCAAGGCCTGCAACGCGTTGGTAAAAAACCATTGGGACCTGGACCTCGCTGATCATCTCAATGAAGCGTACGGCCGAAACATGCTGTTTCATTGGGGCCGGGCGCTGTATCAGCATCCGAGCCTCGATGCCGACGACCACGTCGTCGCGGTTCTCCGCGACCATCAGCCGCGCGAAGTCTACTGGGGAACGTACGCCGCCGTCATCCTGGCGCATGGCTTCGGCCGCGAGACCTGTCGGGTTCCAGGTTCTAACTTCGCTGGCTACATGTTCTGGGAGACCGACCCGCTCGAAGATTGGACTTACGACGGCAACATGGAGCCGAGGCAAGAAACGGTCCTCATCTCGGGAACGAGCGATGGCGGCTTGCAGGATTTTCTCAGGGTAATGACGAGGAAGTCCTCGGCGCGGAAAATCTACGAGGATCTAGACCTGGGTGGCAGTGGCATCCGGCTTGACCGGATTCATTCGCTCGAGCACCGATTCGAGCGTGCCTCGGCCTGGCAGCCACAAGGTAAGCCGGGAACATACCCATTTTCACTCGACTCGTACTTGTCCGAGCGACATGAAAGGTGCCGTAGAGAAGTGCGCCTGATGCTCTCGAGAAACTTCATGAAGCGTATTCATAGCTACTTATCGCTCCGTCCTGGAAAGACAATTCTGGTCTCCGAGTTCGACCACTTCCCCTGCGCGTATATTCTCAATCTGATCCTCTCGCTTCTTGTGATCGAGGCCCTGCGGCTCCACCCCGACTCCGCCGTCCGCGACTCGGTCGAGGTCCGGAGCCCAGCGAAAGTGACCCGCCTTCTTGATGCCGGCCCGACGACGCAGGGACAGGGCCTCATTGCGCAGCAGTGCATCGGCCGCCCCTGGGACGTCGTGCTCAATGATGACTCCGTCAACCCGATCCGTGCCGATGTCGTGGTCATCCGACACGGAATCCGCCCTACCTACCCGCTTTCAACCACGAGCGTCTCAACCCACTCGTATCCGCGGCCGATGCCTCCAGCTCATCTCTTCTGAGAACGCGGCATTCGACGTGTACAGGTTCCAGCCGCAGTCGCGGCCAGGGAACTCCACGCACATCAGAATGTATGAAGTTATCGGCCTGGCTGGCGGTTTCTGATTCGGTCGTTCACGGGGTCTCCGGCCGCAGTCCCGGCGCGCGTGGCGGTTCGGCGGATTTCGCGCAATCTTTGGTTTTCAGACCCGTGTAATGGATGCCGGATCTGACGAGCGGCCTGAGAGCGAAGCCCCTTCCAGAGGGGCTCGATCCTGTACCAAGGAGAAATGATCATGAGAAAGCTGATGCGTGCAGGTGCTGAAACGTTTGACAGTCTGAAATTCAAACAGGCCAGGGAACCCTTTGATCGGGGGCTCGCTTACAGCCAGGGCGGTGCAACGGAGCAGAGCCGGATTCAACCTCCCAAGTGTCCGTTTACAGAGAGGAGAGCCCACGTGCTCTTTGCCCGAGCGACGGGAGTAGGACTTGACTCGATTCGATCAAGAGGGCCCCCTGGTAGAAAGGTGACCACGGGCAGAAATGTTAATGCGCCAGGCAGCCCCCTCTTGCCGTACGCGATTCATGGCCTAACGATTCAGTCAGTGCCGCCTTGGTCGGCGACGGCGAGGACGGCTTCGTGACACGGCTGCAACCGATACCCTGAGGTCCGCTGGGCGAACGCGGTTCCCCACGGCTTCTCGAGGAAAGGCGCTCATGAATCAGCAACCAAGAACATCATTACACCTGGTCATGATCGTCGCGGTCTTCCTGCCAAGTTTCATTGCGACTACTGGCTCGGCAGCCGTTGTGTCGCTGGATGGCGAGTGGCTGCTGGCGACCGATCCCGAGAATCGCGAGATCGAGCAGATGTGGTGGAACGCGCCATTGTCGGTGGCCAGGAAGACCAAGGTTCCCTGGATCATTCAGGATGCCTTCCCGGGGTATCACGGTGTGGCCTGGTACTGGAAGGAGTTTGATGGGCCGGCCAACCTTGGCGCCAGCGACCGGGCGCTGCTGCGGTTCTGGCAGGTTGACTACAAGGCCGATGTCTGGCTCAACGATACCGCCGTCGGCTCGCACGAGGGGGGCGAATCGTCGTTTGTGCTGGAATGAATATTCAATTACTAACGTTTGGTTGCGAGTGAGTGCAATTCTCCCCATGCGTGGATTTTGCCGGTGATCGTGTTCTCTTCTGGGTCGTTCATCCGGTCTTCTGATTCTCGCTGTCTTGCCGCAACGGCCAGGATAGTTTCTAGCAGAGTCTTCGGAACCTTGAGCATGACGGCTTCAAGGTCCGCGCCATCTTTGAGAATGGCGAGAAGGCCGAGGTAATAGTTGATCGGTGAATACAGCCCTTTGCTGTACAGATCATTCATCCGTTCGATGGTCATCACGAGACACCTCGCTCCTTCCTCAGAGTTTCAACCAGCGTGTCGGCGTGAAGAACCGCGGCTTCGTGAATCGCCCCGTTGAACCGAGGCTCGATGAGGTTGCACAGCCGACGAAACGACAATGCTCCGCCGCTCTTCAGAAAAATGTTCTTCAGTTCGCGGATCTCAAATACCTCATGAGCAAATACGTAGAGGCAATGCTCATCGCTCTGCAAGACCTCTCTCCTCAGAAAAACAGGGATTTGACCTCGTTTGGTCAAGAGTTCGTTCCAGTAGATCGGAAATTCCACATTCTGAGGAGCTTGGTCCGTGCGAAAGTAGATTGCGTCCGCGTTGGCCAGTCCGGATTCTTCCAGGGTAAGGCCCTGATCCTGGGGGATGAACCAGAGCAGGTATCGCGGTATCACAACACCTCGCGATCGGACGAATACCTTGGCTTCTTTTAAAGTAAGGGCTCCGTCAGGCCGAAGTACCCATTTTCCTTGGAATCTCGAGATCACCAATTCTGCGCGCGCCTTGAGTCGAGGTTCAGACAGTGCGTGCGGCAACTGTCATGATTCATTCATTGTATCAAAACGTCGCACGCGTGGGCTCGAGCCAGATAGGGATTCTGATAGGCTGAAGCGGTTCCGCACTCGGATCACCCACTTGCGAATCAGGCTGAAAAGTCTCACGATCCAGTCAGAGCGAAGCGGGCCAACGACGGCTTGCCTCTGCGTACAACGGCCGCTCCGGGTGTCGCCGGGCTCGTCCTGGCGAACCTGAGTCCCCACCCTCTTTCCTTGGAGCACTACCCATGATTCACCAACGAAGGACGTTGGGGCGGGTTGTCATGACCGTCGGTGCACTGCTGCTGGCTACGGCGACTGGCTCGGCAGCCGTTGTGTCGCTGGATGGCGAGTGGCTGCTGGCGACCGATCCCGAGAATCGCGGGATCGAGCAGATGTGGTGGAACGCGCCATTGTCGGTGGCCAGGAAGACCAAGGTTCCCTGGATCATTCAGGATGCCTTCCCGGGGTATCACGGTGTGGCCTGGTACTGGAAGGAGTTCGATGGGCCGGCCAACCTCGGTGCCAGCGACCGGGCGCTGTTGCGGTTCTGGCAGGTTGACTACAAGGCCGATGTCTGGCTCAACGATACCGCCGTCGGCTCGCACGAGGGGGGCGAATCGTCGTTTGTGCTCGACGTGAGCAAGGTGATCCTGCCGGGCCAGATAAACCGGCTCGCCGTGCGGGTGCTCAACCCGACCCATCAGCCCATCGATCAGATCGTTCTGAACGAGACCCCACACTGCAACAAAGCTCTCCCCTACACCTCCGGAAGCGCCTGGGATCAAGGGGGCATCTGCGACTCGGTCGAAGTCTTGATCGTGCCGCCTGTGCGCATCGACGACGTGTTTGTCCGGCCCGACTGGAGGACCGGTCAGATCCACATTCAGACCACAATCCGCAATACCTGCCCGAGCCCCGTGCAGGGCGAACTGCTGCTTACCGTTGCGCCTGCCGCCTCGGGCGAGACACTGGCGGCCCGCCGCCTGGGACAGGAATTCCGGATCGGTGAAAACCTCATCGAAACCACCTTGCAGGTCACGCAGCACCGGTTGTGGAGTCTGGACGATCCGTACCTGTACCGGGTCACCGCGCGGGTCAGCACCGACCCCGCCAGCGCGGGAAATACCCCGGACGCATTCCATGAGCAAACCGTCCGCTGCGGCTTTCGCGACTTCCGCTTCGATCGTGGCGCATTTCGCCTCAACGGCAAGCGTATTTACGTGCGCTCATCGCACACGGGCAACTGCTGCCCCGTCGGCCTGAACATGCCCCACGATCCCGATTACCTGCGGCGCGACCTGATCAATCAAAAGATGATGCGATTCAATGCCATCCGGTTCATCGCCGGCGTCGCCAAGCGGTATCAGCTTGACCTGGCCGACGAGATCGGGCTTTTGGTCTACGAGGAATCCAACGCCGCCTGGCTGCTCGGCGACTCGCCGAAGACGAAGGAACGCTACAACGAGTCGGTCTTGGGGATGATTCTCCGCGACCGCAACCATCCGTCGGTCACATTCTGGGGCCTGCTCAATGAAACGGTCGACGGCCCGGTCTTCCGCCATGCCGTCGAGGTCCTTCCCGAGGTGCGCAAGCTCGACGACACCCGCGTGATCATGCTCAACAGCGGACGCTTCGACAATGCCTGGGGCATCCCTGGAATCGAAGCCTGGCGCGACAGCGAGCGGTCCGAGCCGTGCGTGACCCGGAATAGCTCGGATCATGTCTCGACGGGCCTGGGCATCACCTGGCAACCCGGCCAGGTCGCATTTCATCCGGGCCCTCACGGAGAATACGCGGTGGTGCGCTGGACGGCGCCGGCCGACGACACGGTCAACTTTGCCGCCAACTTCAAGTCGATCGCCGAGGCCGCCACGACGGACGTTCATGTCGCGCACAACGGCCGATTACTCTTTGATGATGCGATCAACCTCAATGGCAAGGGACCGGAGACGAAGTTCACCGCCGCGATCGATGTCAAGTCCGGGGATACGATCGATTCGATCTGCGGTTGGGGCAACAAGGACTACGGTGCCGACACCACCGCGCTCAAGCTTGCCGTGAGGTCGAGGTCGGGCTCAAACTGGGAGCTGGGGCGCGACTTCTCGAGCGCCCAGAATCCGGCCGGGGTCTGGAGCTACGGAACGCTCAAGCCGGGCGACAGGCCCGACTGCGGGTCGTTCGCGCGGTTCACCTCCCGATCGGCAACGTCATCTATTGGCAGCATCAGCAATCCGGGAGACCTAGCCTGGCAAGACCTCCTGAGCGACTTGCATCCTTATCAGCGGGTTCCGCATACCGCGAGCATCATCCACACACTGCGGACCCTGGGCCGCACGGGCAACCCCGTCTGGCTCTCCGAATACGGCATCGGCAGCGCCATGGATCTGTTGCGCATCTGTCGCTGGTACGAGCAGATTGGCAAGACCGATGTGGAAGACGCCCGGCTTTACCAGTCCTGGCGGGACCAGTTCCTGGCGGACTGGAAGGCTTATCGGCTCGTTGAGGTTTTTGATCGTCCCGAGGACTTCTTTGCCCAGTCGCTGGCTCGGATGGGCAGCCAGCGACTACTCGGCCTCAATGCCATCCGTTCCAACCCCAACGTCATTGGCCACAGCCTGACCGGAACTCTCGACCAGGGCATGACCGCCGAGGGTGTCTGGACAACATTTCGCGAGCTCAAGCCAGGTGCCACCGACGCCATCTTTGACGGCTGGGCCCCCTTGCGCTGGTGCCTCTTCGCCGAACCGCCGAACATCTACCGAGGAACGCCGGTGCATCTTGAGGCCGTGCTGGCCAACGAGGATGTGCTGGCTCCGGGTGAGTATCCCGTCCGCATCCAGGTCGTCGGGCCGAACCTGGCTCGCGTCTTCGAGAAGACGATACAGGTCAAGATCGGGAATCCTGGCGGCAAGCCCGAGTCGCCGATGGCCATTCCGGTATTCGCCGAGAATGTCGTGATCGATGGCCCTCCCGGAACGTATCGCTTCCTCGCCACTTTCGAGCGCGGGGCAGCGGCATGTGGCGAAGAGATCAAGTTCTCGGTAGATGTTCCCTCGTCCCAGATGCCTGCGGTCGAAGGCGAGGTCGTCGTGCTCGGTTCCGATGGCGAGCTCTCTCGCTGGCTCACCGCCCACGGCATCAAGAACCGCCCGTTCGTCGCCGGGAAGCCGCAAACCGGCCGTGAGGTGATCCTGGCTTCCGGGAAACTCGCCGGTGATCCCGCAGCAACCTTCACGGACCTTGCCCGGCGGATCGCTCGCGGCTCGACGGTGATCTTCTTGACGACCGATACCTACTCACGCGGCAAGGACTCGACCGCCTGGCTGCCACTGAAGACCAAAGGCAGTGTGAGCCCGATCGCACGCTGGCTTTACCACTCCGACGAATGGGCCAGACGCCATCCGATCTTCGAGGGGCTACCGGCGGGCGGCCTGCTCGATTACAGCCAGTACCGCGACCTGATCTCGGACGTGGTCTTCATGGGCATCGAACCGGCCACCGAACCGATTGCGGGCGGCATCAACGCGTCGTGGGGCTATCAGTCCGGGTTGATCGTCGGGGTTTATGACTTTGGTGCGGGCCGCTTCCTTCTCAACACGTTGCGAATCCGCGAAAACCTGGGCACGGTCCCCCAGGCCGAGCGGCTGCTCCGGAACATGCTCCGCTTCGCCGCCAGCAAGAGTGCGAAGCCGCTGGCCGATCTTCCAGCCGACTTCGCCGAGCGATTGAAATCTCTGACTTATTGAATATGTGCAACCGCACTCGTTGCGGAACCTGTGGCAGGTCACTTCCGGCACGCGCCTGTCCGGTCCCCCATTGATCCGAGCGTCGATCCGAGGATCATGAAGAGGATAGGAGGCGTATCATGCGCGCGCGTCGAAGCGGACTGATCGGGACTGGGCTGTTCTTTTTCCTTTGCTGGCCGGGTCTGGCCGTGGAGTGGCACCATCCGCTGACGAGAGATGGTGGAGGACTCTGGCGACAGCGGATTGCGATCACGGTGGCCAATCCGACCGATCAGGCCGTTGAGGGCGTTCCGGTGCGAGTCGCGCTGGGGGCTGGCGGCATTTCTCTGACGGGGACGGCCGATGCGGTCCGGGTTTGCAATTCCCGGGGGCAAGAACTGCTCTTTGCCCTCGTGGACAATCAGGGGCTGCCGGTAACTCAGGGGCCCGTCCCCGCGTCGGGTTATCTCACCATTCCGGTCGAATGCGCGGCCCGCCAGACGGCGATATCGTACATCTACTTCGACAATCCCTCTGCCGGTGAGCTGGCCGATTTCCTGACCGATCACACGACCCTGATCAACGGCGACCTGGAGTCGGGTGCCGGCGCGACGCCCGCGGGGTGGAAGCAGGATATGTCCGACGCGACCCATAGCGTCGCCTGGACCGGCGAAAACCCGCAGTCGGGGAAGCGCTGCTTGAAGACGGTGGTCGCCGCGGGCGCGGACCCCACATGGATCTCGACCCGCCAGGAAGGTCTGCGGATACAGGGCGGTGCCCGCTATGTGATGACGGCGTGGGTCAGGGCGCGCGATGTCGAGGGCGAGGCCGGATGGTACATACACCTCGGCAGTTCGGACAATCCGATGCTCATCAGCCCGATGCTCAACGCCGGACGCGGCACGTTTGAATGGAAGAAAGTCAGTGCCGGGTTCACGGCACCGGCGTCCGCCGACCGGGCCGATCTGGGTACGGTCCTCCGCGGGACTGGCACGGCCTGGTTTGATCACGTGACGCTCGAATGCCTCGATGCCGTGAGCACCGTCAAAGCAACGCCTGGTCCCGTCGAGCGGCTCGATCTCAAGCAGGTTGGGACCCGGCCGCCCTGGCCCGAGGCTCCGCTGCACCGCGCTGAGGTGAAAATCATCAATCTTTCACGCGATCATTCCAGCCAGGCCGAGGCGTGCCTTGAACTCTCGACGCTGGAAGGACGGACCCGTGGGCCACTGGACCGTTCTTCACTGCGGCTGAACTTTAACGGTAATCCGATTCCCCACGCATTCCTGGGCGATCGGTTGTTGTTCCCGGTCAACCTTCCTCCGCGCACCGGGTGGACATGCTATCTCGACTTCACCGGCGAGTCGTCCGGGAGCGCGAACAAACAGCGCGGACACACGGCGGGAGTTTTGCGAGGGAACCTGGTTCACAATCCGGGGATCGAGTCGGGCACGCAGGAACCGGCGCACTGGACGAATTCGGGAGCGAGTGCGGGCGATGGCGTGACCTTCGGCGTGGACGATCCGCACCGGACCGATCTCGGCCGGCGGAGCCTGCGCATGCACGTCCCGGCGACAGCTCCATCAGCGTGGCGGGGCTGGCAGCAGGATGTGCCGATACGTCCAGGTCATACTTATCTGCTGGCGGCCGAGGTGAAATGCCAGAACATTCCGTCGGGCGAGGTGCTTGTGCATGTGCATTTCCGTAAGGCCGACGGCAACCTCTGCCTGCAGAACGCGATGACCAGCGTGGGACCGGGACTGCACGGCACAACCGACTGGACGCTCGTCTCGGGCACGCTCACCGCCCCCGTCGACGCGGCCCGGCTCCAGATTCATCTGACGATGAACCAGTCCGGAACGGTCTGGCACGACGCGGTTGCGGTCGTCGAGGTCGTACCCCCTTCCTCGGTTCGCCACTTGCGCCGGCCCGACGCAGGGCAGAACGTGCAGGTCTGGCAGGTGCCGGCCATGATCAAGGTGTTTCCAGACACCGCACCACCCGAACAGATCACCCCCGTCGGGATTGCCGCGGCCCGCAACGAACGCGAACCGCTGCAGCTTGCCATCTCCAGCGGCAAAGCCCGGAAGGGCGTTCGCCTCGTGGCCGATCCTCCCGTCGGTCCCACGGGCGCCGCGCTGACCGACTTGGAGGTGGCTGTCGTGGGCTTCGTGCCGGTGGACTATCCCACCGGTTACTATCAGTCGAAGAGCCCCGCATGGTACCGCAAGGTTCCCGAATCCGCGGGACAATCAGACGGCTGGCCGGGGCTCTGGCCCGATCCGCTCCTGCCGCGCGACCACTTTGATCTTGCCGCCGGCAGCACCCAACCCATCTGGATCACCGTGCACGTGGGCAAGGACGCCCCGGCCGGTGATTACCGTGGGACGGTCCGGCTCGTCTGCGATCAGGAAGTGCTGGCGACGGTTCCCTACACGGTCCACGTCTGGAACTTCGCGATCCCCGAGCACTCACGCTTCAAGGCGATCTACGACATCAGCCTCGGCCCAGGCGGCGAAGCGCTCTGGAACGAGACGCACGAACAGGCTTACCCTCAGATCGCCCGAGCCATGGCCGCCCGGCGGACCTGCCCGAATCGGATTCTGCCTGACCCGACCTTCCGTTACGAGAACGGCCGTGCCTCGGCAGACTTTTCAGCGTTCGACCGGGCGGCCCGGGTCTACTTCGATGAATGGAAGTTTCCTCATGCCTACATGCCCGACCTGTTTTACCTGTTCGGCTGGGGCTTTCCGCCCAAGGACGTCTTCGGCGAGAATCCGTTCGCGGGTCGTCCTCCGTTCGAGAATGCAGACCGCACCGTGCTCCGGGCCGAGTACAAGCGCGCCTACCAGGCCTGCTTGAAGCTCTTCTGGGAGCACGTCAAGGCGAAGGGGTGGCAGGATCGGTTCGTGCTTTACATCTCCGACGAGCCGTTTTATCAGCAAGAGCGAATCCGCCAGCAGATGAAGGCGCTGTGCACGATGATTCACGAGGTCGATCGGGCGATCCCGATCTATTCGAGCACCTGGCAGCATGTGCCGGACTGGGATGGATCGCTCGACATCTGGGGCCTGGGGATGTACGGCGATGTTCCTGTGAAGAAGCTGGAGGAGATCCGGGCGGGCGGCGCCAAGCTCTGGTTCACGACCGACGGCCACATGTGCATCGATACGCCATACTGTGCCATCGAGCGGCTGCTGCCGCACTTCGCCTTCCACTACGGCGCCGAGGCCTACGAGTTCTGGGGCATCGCCTGGCTGACCCACGATCCGTACCGGTTCGGCTGGCACGCGTATATTCCGCAGACCGATCAGCCGGGGCAGTCGTACTGGATCCGGTATCCCAACGGCGACGGCTTCCTGCTCTATCCGGGAGGCCCCATCGGTGCGTCCGACCCGGTGAGCACGGTTCGCCTGGAACAGGCGCGCGAAGGCGTGGAAGATTATGAGTATTTGCAACTTCTCCGCCGCCTCGTCGATCGCGAGCACGCCGCGCACCGGGAATGTGCGGCCGCTGAGCAGGCACTCGCGCAAGCCGCCCGGCTCGTTCCGATTCCCAATGCGGGCGGCCGCTACTCGACCAAGATCCTGCCCGATCCCGAGGCCGTGTATCGGGTACGTAAGGTGGTTGCCGAGGCCATCGAGGGCCTCTCGAGTCGCTGACTCCACGCCCGGTTCGGATTCCTCCCTGCGAGAATGCAAGCCGAATGAACCGCAAGTCTCCTCGCCTCATACGACCGGTCTACCTGGGACTGGCGCTGTTCGCGTTGACATTGACGGCCAACGCCGAACCGGAAAAGACGGATTCCCGGCTGCCGGGCCCGGAGCTCAACCTCGTCCTCGACGCCCCCATCACCACCTGGGACGAGGCGATCCCGCTGGGCAACGGGTTGCTCGGCGGCCTGCTCTGGGGTGAAGGCAACACGATTCGCCTGTCGCTCGATCGGGGAGATCTCTGGGACTTGCGAATCCCAGCAACCATTAGTGAGAAGGGATTCACTTATAGAAATCTTCAAAATTTGGTCCGGAGCCGCAATGAGGGGGAGATCAACCGCCTCTTCGAGGCGCCCTACGGTCATTCCACTCCGACGAAGATCCCGGCGGGCCGGGTCGAGATCATCCTGGACCCTTCGCGCGCGGCCAGGCGGTTTGAGCTGAACCTGGCCACCGCGGAAGGTCGGGTCGAACTGGACGACGGCGGCCGGATCGATGCCTTCCTCAGCGCCGTGGCGCCTGTCGGATTCTGCGCATTCCGGGGCCGGCGCCGAAGGAGATCCGCCTCCGGATCCCTGGCGGCGGATCCGGCGGCTCGACCGGTCCGGACAGCCATGCGGTGGCGGCCCTCGGCTACCCACCGGCGGCCATCGGCGCGGATGGATCAACGCGGTGGTTCATTCAGCAAGCGGCGGGTCCTTTGAAGTATTGCGTCTGTGTTCAGTCTCAATCAGGTGCAGATTCGACGCTGGTCGCGATCACCGTCACGACGACGGCCGATGATCCGGACCCGCTCGCCCTGGCCCGCAGGCGACTGACCGAGGCGCTGGGGCAAGATTATGACGCGCTGCTGAAGCCCCATGCCCAGTGGTGGAATCACTTCTGGTCCCGGTCGCGAGTGAGCGTGCCGGAGCCAGAGATTCTCCGCCAGTACAACCTCGTGCAATACTTCCACGGCGCGGCCTCGCGGCCGGGGGCACCTCCCGTTCCGCTGCAAGGCGTGTGGACCGCCGACGCCGGTTCACTGCCGCCCTGGAAAGGGGATTACCACAACGACCTGAATACTCAGATGACCTACATGGGCTACCAGGGCGCGGGGCAGTTTGACGCCGGCCGCTGTTTCCTCGACTTCAACTGGAACCTGTTGCCGCGCTATCGCCGGTTCGCTCGCGACTTCTTCGGCACGCCCGGCGCCAGTGTTCCCGGCGTCATGTCCCTGAGCGGAGACCCGCTGACCGGCTGGCCGCAGTACTCACTCTCGCCGACTGCGGGAGCCTGGATCGGTCACCTGTTCTACTTGCACTGGCGGTACACGGCCGATGA
This sequence comes from uncultured Planctomycetaceae bacterium, assembly GCA_963797295.1. Lineage (GTDB taxonomy): Bacteria > Planctomycetota > Planctomycetia > Isosphaerales > Isosphaeraceae > Aquisphaera. Next base: position 453,561 of record CAWCPP010000034.1, on the reverse strand, counting down.
ACGATTTCTCCACGAGCGCGCCTATCCCTGGTGCCGCGAGATCGGCCGCTCGCTACAGGCGCTCCTCAAACCGAATGCCCAGGGGAGGCTCGTCTTGCCGCTTTCGGCCTCGCCCGAGATTCACGATAACAGTCTCTCCGCCTGGCTCGAGCCGAACAGCAATTACGACCTGTCCTGCGTGAAAATGCTCTTCCTCGCGCTGAGTGAGATGGCCGGGGCTTCCGGAGAGGCGAGCGAGGCCGGCGAATGGGCGAAGCTGGCCGCTGCGCTGGGGCCGTATCACGTCAGCCCGCAGAATGTGCTCATGCTCGACGCGAAGGAAGCTCTGCGCGAGAGCCATCGCCATCTCTCCAACCTGATGGGGCTTTATCCCTTCAACCTGATCACGATCGACGGCGATGACCACGATCGGGAGATCATCAAGGCGACCCTGGAGCAATACGATCGGCTGGGCACAAGAGCCTGGTGCGGCTACTCCTTCTCCTGGATGTCCGCGCTGCGGGCTCGCGTGGGCGATTCCGAGTCCGCGGTTCGCAACCTCGACATCTTCGTCAAGGCGTTCCTGCTCCGGAACGGGTTCCATGCCAACGGGGACCAGTCGGGCCGCGGCTTCAGCGGCTTCACCTATCGCCCGTTCACTCTGGAAGGAAACTTCCTCGCCGCCGCGGCCGTCCATGAGATGCTCCTGCAAAGCTGGAGCCCCACCCCCGGCGAGCGCGACACCGAGGTGATTCGCATTTTCCCCGCGACACCCTGGCGCTGGCACGAGGCCCGCTTCGACGATCTCCGCGCCGAGGGCGGCCATCGTGTGTCCGCCCGGCGCGAGAACAACGCGACCACCTGGTTGCGTGTCGTCGCCGGTCATGACGGCGTGATCCGAATCCGAGACAACTTCGGACGCCGGACACCCCGCTGGAGCCGGGATGGAGTGACCTGCACCGGGAACCGCTTCGAGGTCCGCCTGCGCAAGGATGAGATCCTCGAGGCAACGCTGGAAAAGCCCGCAATCATTCCGCCGGCCCCGGCCAACGCGGCCCAGCCTGTGACTCTTGCGACCCGAAAGCGTTCCTCGCCGACTCCATGACTTCCCCGATCGCACAATCTGGGAGCAAGCCGAGACCATGAAGACGCTGCTTTCCATGCTTGGGATTTTGCTGATTGCCGTCACCACGGCCACAGCCGATGATACCCTCGACCTCTCCGGTGACTGGCGATTGCGGCTCGATCCGGAAGATCAGGGGTTGCGTTCGGGATGGTCAGCGAATGCGCTACTTGAGCCCGGATCGATCCACTTGCCGAACACGACGGATCGCGCGGGCCTGGGTGTTCCGCTCGATCCGCAAACGATGAGTTACCCTTGCCCCTACCCGGTGACAACGCTGTTCCCCGGTGTGAAGGAACCGACCCGCGCCGATCAACGCGGCTACCTCGTCAGGCGTCATCTGTTCGTGGGTCCGGCCTGGTATGAGCGAACGATCCGGATCCCCGAACCGTGGGCCGGTCGCATCGTCCTCCTGCGGATCGAGCGGACAATCTGGAAGACCGAAGCCTGGGTGGATGGCCGCAAAGCGGGCTCGTGCGACTCACTGGTGGCCGACCATTTTCATGAACTCGGGCCGCTCTCGCCCGGCGATCACCGGCTGACGGTGCGCGTCGACAACAGGATGATCCACAACCTGTCGACGATCACCCATGCCTATGGACCGGAAACGCAATCGCGCTGGAACGGCATGATCGGCAAGCTCGAGCTCATCGCCAGGCCACCGGTCTCCCTGGAATCGGTTCAGGTCTTTCCGGCGGCCGATCGCTGCTCGGCACGTGTGCAGGTCGAACTTCAAAACACGACGGGCGGCCCCGCTCCGGCCTCGATCGGGGTCCGCATCTTCCCATCGCAAGGAGCGGAGTGCTCGCTGAAAGTCGGTCCGAGGTCAGCACTGCCCCGGGGCCAAGCGCGCAGGAGCTTGTGGTTCGCTGGCCGAGCCCTGCCATGCCCTGGGACGAGTTCTCTCCCCGGCGCTATCGTGCCGTGGTCCGTCTCCAGGACCGGCAAGGACGGTCGGATCAGCAGGAAATCCTCTTCGGCTTTCGCGAGATCGAGCGCCTGGGCCAGGAGATCCGGATCAACGGGCGTCGTGTCTTCCTGCGCGGGACGCTCGATTGCTGCGTCTATCCCGCCACGGGGCACCCGCCGATGAGCGTGAACGAGTGGGAGCGCGTGCTCAGCGTGATCCAGCGGTACGGGTTCAACCACGTTCGCTTTCACACCTGGTGTCCGCCCGAGGCCGCCTTCGAGGCCGCTGATCGGCTGGGAGTTTACCTCCAGCCCGAGCTGCCGGCCTGGGTTGACGACTGGGGTGTGGAGACGGTCACCAAACCAAAAGGTGTGGGAAGTGATCCGGACGTCGTCGAGTTCTTGCGGGCCGAGATGCGACGGCTCACGCGCGCATATGGCAACCACCCGTCATTCATCATGCTGACTCTCGGCAACGAATTCGGCGAGCGGAATACGCGCTGGGGTTGGGTGGACGGCATGGTCGCGGAGAGCCGCTCGTTCGATCCGCGACGGCTCTACAGCGGCTGCACCGCCCGGCGCCACCTGGCCGCCGACGATTACTGGGTCACTCATGACAGCGGCGCTCCGACCCGCGGCATCGGCCCGGAGCGCACCGATTGGGACTTCGCGCGTGCCGTGGCGGCCTCACCGGTGCCCGTGATCGCCCACGAGACCGGTCAGAGGCCCGTCTTCCCCGACTACGATACGCTGTTGCCGAAGTTCACCGGCCCATTGCTCCCACTCAACCTGGATGCCTATCGACGTGCACTCGCAGTCGCCGGCATGGACGATCAGCTTCACGACTTCGTGCGGGCCTCGGCGCGGTTTCAGCTTGTGCAGTATAAGGCCGAGCACGAGGCCATGCTCCGCACCCGCGGGCTGGCGGGATACCAGCTTCTCATGCTCAACGACTTCACGGGTCAAAGCGAGGCATTGGTGGGCGTCCTCGATCCGTTCTGGCAATCCAAGGGCGTCGTGAATGCGGACGATGTGCGCGCCTGGAACAACTCGACCGTACTGCTTGCCCGATTTCCCCGCTACGTATGGACCTGCAACGAAACGTTCGATGCCCGGCTCGAGGTCGCCCATTTCGGCCCGGACAGATTGCCGGCTTCGCGCCTGTTCTGGACGATCACGACCCGGAAGGGCCAGACGATCGCCAGCGGCGAGCGTGAAATTGACGCGATCGAGACGGGTAAGGTCAGTAGCCTGGGCCATGCTGTCGCCCGTCTTGCCGCGGTTCAGGCTGCGTCCGCTCTTACACTCTCGGTCCGGCTGGGCGACATCCAGAACCGCTGGAACTTCTGGGTCTATCCCGCGCACGCGGTCGAGCCCGAGCCGACGGGCGTGCTGGTGACGCGAACGCTCGACGCCCCGGCGCGCCAGGCCCTGCGGCGCGGTGCCAGGGTTCTCTGGCTGGCCCACGACCTGGAGAGCCCGCTGGCCGCGAAGACTGATTTCGCCTCGGTTTACTGGTCCGCGGGATGGTGGGGAAGCCCCTTCTCCGCGCTCGGCGTCCTATGCGACGCGGCCCATCCCGCTCTCCGCGAGTTTCCCAATGACGGCTCGAGCGACTGGCAGTGGCACGACCTCTGCGCGGGGGCCACCACGTTCCACCTCGCGGGCGTCCCGCGCCGTTTCCGGCCAGTGATCCAGCTCGTGCCGGACTTTCATTTCAACACGCTTCTGGCCCAGGTCTTCGAGGCGAAGGTCGGCCCGGGCTCGCTGCTGGTGTGCGGATATGATCTCGACGCCGATCTCGATCACCGCCTCGCCGCCCGCCAGTTCCGCCGCAGCCTTTTCCACTATGTGTCCAGCCCCGAGTTTCGTCCTTCCCAGAAGCTGCCGGAGAAATGGATCGAAGAATTCGCGGGTCAGGATCAGAAGCATACCGGGGGAAGCCCTCATGAACGCGATGGCCCTGCCCTGAGGGCCGAACTCTCGGGCCTTTTAGTATCGTAAACGAGTAGGAGCGCCGCGTGCATGATGATGTTCACGATGATCCAGCCGATCCCCAGCGCTCTGCCGAGTCGGTCGATCCAGTTTCGCTCGGCCTGCCAGAGGCCTGCCAGCGCGAGGATCAACCACGCCGCGGCCACAGCCCCGCCCGCGTTCGCTTGCAGGATGGCCGTCCCGCGGACGTCATGGAGGATCCTGTCGGGAAGGGATAGCTTGAGGAAAGGCGGTATCGTCCGCATGACCAGTGCGTTCGGCGGCAGGACGATCTCTCCGAGGATGATCCAGAGAACCTCGATGATCAGAGTCAACATTGCCGCGCAGGAGGCGATCATGCCCGGTTGCCGGGCCAGCTTGCGGAACGGTGGCCTGGGCTGCCGCAACCTCAATGCCGCGAACGCGAGCGACCCCATCGTCAGCACAGGGATCAGTGTTTGGGCCCCATGCTGGACGATCAAGGCAATCCGGAACCAACCGCGTCTGATTTGGTGATCGTTCTCCATCTTCCGGTACAAAGCCAGGGCGGACGCTGTCGCCGCGATCAGAACCAGGGCGTCGAAGAGCATGAAGGCCCGGGGCGCAGCTTTCGTCTCGGAGCAAGCTTTCTGTTCAGTCAGGATCGGGGAGGAATCATCGGGCATGGGTTATGACCTGTTTCTCGAAAGCCGCGGGATCGCTCAGGGGACATGGTAGAAGGCGATCTCGATGAGTTTCATCACAAACCAGGCCAGACACAGCAGCCTGCCGAGCGAGTCGACCCAGCCGCGCTCGGGGCGCCACCAGCGTCCCAGGGCAAGGACCATCCAGGCCGCGGCCACCCAGAGGCTCACCAGGTCTCCATAGAACCTCAAGAATGGACCGAAATTGGGCAGATGACCCGTGCCGATCGCAATCTGGAGACCCCGGACACGGGCAACGAGCGCATACCACCCGAACTCGTAGAGGATCGCGGCCGCCGCGGCGAGACAACCAGCCATCCCCGGTTGGCGGACCAGTCTCCGAAACGGCCGCCGTGGCGAACGCAGGCGAATCAGCGGGAAGGCCAGGGTCCAGGTGATCAGGAATGGAACTAAGGCCAAAAGCCCCTGGTCGGCGATGCGGCTGGGCCAGCTCTCTCCCAGGGGCCGATCGTGGATCGGCAGATCGATCCGGAGCGCCCGGAAGATGGCAAACCCCGCAGCCGTTGCGGTTCCCAGGATCACCAGGTCAACAAGCGTGAAGGTGCGCTGTGGAGCAGGCCGCGGATTCATGGATAGGCTCTCAAGATCCGGACTGCTACGCCCGTGTTCGCCATCACCGGACGAGAGTCAAGGCCGTTCGCGTTCCCATGGTCCGACCATCTCATCTTGCCATCCGGGCTTCAAGAGTGAACCATCCGGCGGATGAATGAATCTCGCTTTATTTCTGGCCGGGATCACGACCATCGCACCAACACCACCCAGAAGCGCGAACAGCAGGGCGAGGAGCGCGTGCCCGGCACGTCTGAACGATTCGGCATGGATTCGAGCCAAGGCCATCCCCGCGCCGAAGTCCTGGTACACCGGGCGCGGCGGCGTGGTCGAAAACCGGTTGTGAAGGTCATCCAGGAACCGCGTTGTCGGCAGGTGCTCCGCCAGAAGGGATGCAAGTGATAACGCCAGGTAAGCCCAGCCGCAAAGTCCAAATCCCAGCCAAAAGACACGACTGCGACCGCTCCGGGACAAGGCCCAGGAACGGTTGCCGCCAGGAGGATAAGCAAATCCAAGGTGATGGCTTCGCTCGAGCCCCAGCGTGCAACTGCGTGACTTAAGAGGGTCAGCCCGGCGGCTAGCATCAACACGAGAACCATGATCCACGCCACTGTGAACCGCTCCTTGCCAAGCCGGTATCTCGCCTTAGAAGCTTCCATACTGTTTTCATGAAGGACGCGCCGGACGCTCCTGCGGGCCAGGCTTTGAAGGGACGAGATCCCGCACCATCTCCGGAAATTCAGCGAAGTCGTCGGTCTTCAGCATTTCAAGCATCGGCGACCGGAGCTGGCGGACTGCGACGAGGCGGTGTTTTGGAATGACAACCAGATACTGCCCACGATATCCTTCCGCCTTGAAACCCTCGATCGGCTCAGTGAGGATATGCTTGGGTCTGGGCCGTCCCGTCTTGCGGATCCGGTCGTCGATCTCCTTGAGCTTGCTCCGCGCCAGTTCATCCTGATGAAGAATCGGCCTTATGGCCGCCCAGACACCCTCCCTGTCAAATTCCTTTCCCTTCAAGGCTTCGATTTTCTTCACCGACGCCTCGTTCAATCCCGACTCCTTGAAATCGGCCACCATCGCGTCATCGATGACGAACGCCTCATGCCCGTGGATCAGCCACCAGAGCAAGCCGCAGTTCGGATCGTAGGGTTGACCGGGTCGACTGGTCGAGAGCTTGACCCACTCCGGGCTGACCAACCTTTGTCCCTTCCATGTCCCACTATCGAGCATCATCTGTCCGATCTTGGCGAGGTCGATCGCCCGAATCTGTAGCCCGGCCATGCCGTGCGGGTTGCCCGCATCGTCCAGCGACCAGGTAAAGGCGGTGATGCCCATCGGCGCGAAGATCTCCTCGCGGATGTAAACGTCCATCCGCTTGCAGGAGGCCTTCTTGACGATCCCGGCCAGCAGGTTGACAGCCTTGTTGTTGTAGGCGAATCGGGCGCCGGGGTCGTCACTCAGCTCGGCGGCCAGAGCGTACTGCACGAAATCCGGACTGGCATAAATCTCGCCGGCATGCGGGTTGTTCTGCAGTCCGCTGGTGTGATTCAAAAGGTGTCGGATTGTGATCTTGAGCTTCCGGCCCTGCCGCCACTCGGGGTAGAAGTCGGCGACCGGCTGGTCGAGCGAGCGGATCTTGGCCTGATCAATCAGCCGCCCGATGGCGAGATTGACGATGGACTTGGTTGCGGACATCGCCTCGATCGGGCCGGCGGGTTTGCCGAAAGTCCAATCGGCGACAAGCTTGCCATCCTTGACGACCACGACGGCGTCGGAGCCCGCTTTTTCGGCCCGCGCCTTCAGCCGCTGCAGCGCCTCGGTGTCGATCCCGACATCCGCCGCCGTCGCTGCCGGAAAGGGCACCTCGTCGGCCGGGGACGGCGAATTCATCAAGCAAGCAACGACTGCCAAGGTGAATGCTTCATGTCGCATGATCATGACCCCTTGTCGACAGAAAAAGCTGCGGAAGGCCCGCTTGACCGGAGGCGTGGGATCATCTTAACCCTGATATGCGGTCGCTCAAAGATTACTCCCGGAGCATCCCTGTCTTTCGTGGGCGGCTCTCGTGCGGTTCCTTGAACGAAGTCGGTGTGACGCGCGAGGCCCGAGTGTCAAGTCTCAACACAATTCCCCCGTGGCTGCGCGATTCCCGAATCGATGGTCCCGAGTCCCGAGAGTCCAATGCCCAAAGAAGCCCAAGCGGATTCCGGGTGCCTATCGTAAGTCAATTGCAATGGATGGTTTATGGCATGGTCCTCGGGTACCCGGCCGGTGCGAATGAACCCGCAGTCGCGAGTTTTGCTCTGTACTGCGCCGACGCGCCTTGGCCCTGTCAAGACGGCCGTGGCGACCGAGGGGCACGTGAGATGGTAGAATCGATCACGATCCACAATGAGAACCAGGCGATCGATGCTGTGGTTTCCCCGGCTCATGTAAAAGGATGCGAAGTCCATGATTGATCCCCGCGTGGCCAGCGGGCTGCGGGACCTTGCTCCCGCGGTGATGATTCCTCGCGAGCGGATGCTGGAGGTTTTTCGACGGACCTTCGCCAGCTTCGGGTTCGTGCCGATCGAGACTCCGCACATCGAGCGCATGGAGGTGCTGACTGGGAAGGGGGCGGGCTCCGACGAGGTGCTCCGGCAGATCTTCGAGGTCACCAACAAGGGGGGCACGCCGGGTGAGCTGGCGCTTCGGTTCGACCTCACCGTGCCACTGGCCCGGTTCGTCGCCAAGCATGTGGATGAGCTGGGCGTGCCGTTCAAGCGGTACGCGATCGGCTCGGTCTTTCGCGGCGAGCGGCCGGCCAAAGGGCGGTTCCGCGAGTTCGTCCAGTGCGACTTCGACACGATCGGCACCGAGAGCGTGCTGGCCGACGCCGAGATCGCCCAGGTGATTCACTCGGCACTGGCAGGCGCGGGGGTGCCCGACTTCACGATCACGCTCAACGACCGCAAGATCCTCGACGGGATGCTCGAATCGCTGGAGCTTTCGGGATGCAGCGGCCAGGTGCTGCGGTCGCTCGACAAGCTGGCGAAAATCGGAGCGGACGGCGTTGTCGACGAGCTCCAAAAACCGCCCGACCAGGGCGGCGCGGGGTTGAGCGACGACCAGGCCAGGGCGGTCGTCAACTTCGCCCAGACCGGCCGCGGAGGCGTCGAGGTCCTGCGCGAGGCGGAAGCTGCGCTCGGGTCCAACCCGCACGCCGGCCAGGGGATCGCCAACCTGCGCACCGTGCTCGACCTGCTCGACGTCTCGGGCATTCCACAAGAGCGGATCGCCATCGATCTGGGATTGGCGCGGGGGCTCGATTACTACACGGGCATCGTTTTCGAAACCACTGTCAAGGGCTGGGAGAAGTTCGGCAGCATCGCCTCGGGCGGGCGCTACGACAACCTGGCAAGCCTGTTCACCACGCGTCGGCTGCCCGGCGTCGGCGCCTCGATCGGACTGGATCGACTGCTGGCCTTGCTCGACGAGGCCGGTCAGCTCAAGTCGGCCGCCACCACCACCCCTGTCCTGGTCGCGAATTTTCCGGGCACCGATCCCGCGATCCCGTTCCGCCTGGCCGCCCGGCTGCGGAACGCGGGCATCGGTGCCGAGGTTTATCCCGATCCCATCCAGATCGGCAAGCAGATGGGCTACGGCTCCAATCGCGGCCACAAGCTGGCCGTGATCGTGGGGCCCGACGAGGCGGTTCGCGAAGTCTTCAATCTGCGCAATCTGAAGTCACGCCAGGAAGACAAGGGCCTCTCCTGGTCGGTGCTCGAGGACTCGGTGCAGAGTGCCCTGGAGATCTTCGCCCAGGAAGGACCGAGGTCATGAGTCCGAAGACGATCGAGTCCGGGCATTTGCTCGGAGCCGATTCGACCGAGCGGCCCGTTGGCCGGGTGCGCGGCACGCGCGACTGGCTGCCGCGCGATCTGACCCGGCTGACCGCGCTCGAGCGGCTCTTGCTCGACCAGTTCCGGCGGGCGGGCTACGAGCCGATGCGAACGCCGATCCTCGAGTTTGCCGAGCTCCACGAGCGCAAGAGCGGCGCGGGGATCGTGGCCCGGCTGTTCGAGATCTCCGGCGGCGGGACGGGCGAGATCTGTCTGCGGCCCGAGCTGACCGCCAGCATCGTACGGGCCTATGCCGAGGCCGCCGAGTGCCCCCCCCTGCCCGCTCGCGTCAGCATGTCGGGCCCGGTCTTCCGGTTCCAGCCGCCAGGACCGGGCCGGGACCGTGAGTTTACCCAGGTGGGCGTCGAGCTACTCGGGGCCGGAGGACCGGCCGCCGATGCCGAGGTGATCTGGCTGGCCGACTGGTCGCTCCAGGCCCTCGGGCTGGCGGATGGGTCGATCCGGATCGGCCATGTCGGCTTGATTCTCGAGCTCCTGAGCCGGTCGGGCCTTCCCCCCGCGGCGACTTCGGCCCTCGTCGAATCGCTCAGCGAGGCCGCGGCCGAGGGTCAGAGCGTGCGGGCGATCGAGTCGGGCCTGGAGCGCCTGGGCGGCTGGCTGCGGACCGATGAGGCCGACGCCGTGCCCTGGCCGCCTGGCATGGGACCTGCCGAAGCACCCGCCGTCGATCGCCTCTTCCGGCAGCTTGTCCCCGACGTGACCGGCCGCCGCTCGGCCGGCGAGATCATCGACCGGCTGAGGCGGAAGTGGGACCTCGGGCACTCGCTGAGCGAAGTCCTCTCCCGCGTGCGTGACCAGGTGCACGCGCTTGCCGACCTCCGCGGACCGGCCGGACCGATCCTCGATCGTCTGGATCGCGAATACGCGGCGCTCGCGCCTGAATCGGTGGCCGCCCTACGCTCGCTGCTGGATATGCTCGGGCATCATGGAGTCCACTCCGGGCGCGTCGAGCTCGACCTGGGATTCGGCCGGGGCATCGGCTTCTACACTCAGATGATCTTCGAGATCATCGTGCCGACCGTGGCCGGGCCGGTCGAGGTCTGCGGCGGCGGTCGCTACGATGGCCTGGCACGCGTGCTGGGCAGTCCGCGCGACGACCGTGGCGCGGGGTTCGCATTTGGGCTGGAACGGCTCTACGCGGTTCTCCAGGCACGTTCGGAAGCGGTTCCGGGATGCACTCCGGGCAGCCGCGGTTACCTGGTCACCAGCGGCAAGCCGGACGAGATCCCTCCCGCGGTGATCGACGTGGCAACGTTCCTGCGCGAACGTATTCAGCTTCCGGTGGTCGTTTCCGGCCTGGGGTTCCAGGCGGCCGTCGAGCAGGCCCGGGCGCTAGGGTTGGGCCAGGTGGTCACGGTCGGGCGGACCATCGAGCTCTGGAACCTCGAGCACGGCGACGTGCCGCTCGGTCCGGGAAGGCGAGCTGGTCGACCAGATGCGCACCCGCCTGGCCGTCTTTCGAGGCGATCGAACATGACGACACCGATTGATCCGATCCGCCTGGCGATCCCTTCCAAGGGACATCTTTACGATGGCGTGGTCGACCTGCTGAAGACAGCCGGCTACAAGGTGCGGCGGGCCAGCGACCGGCAATACGAGGCGACCATCTCCGGCCAGCCCCGGTTCCACATCGTGTTCATGCGGCCGACCGACATTGTGGTCCAGGTGCAGGAAGGGCGCTGCCACCTGGGTGTCACGGGGATGGACGTCTACGCCGAACATGCGTTTGAGGCCGAGCACGCCGCCGTGGTGATACCCGATCTTGGTTACGGCGGCTGCCGGCTGGTTGTCGCGGTGCCCGAGAGCTGGATCGACGTCGGCCATATCATGGACCTTGTCGACCTGACGACGGAATTCAAGCTCGCCGGCAAGACCTTTCGCGTCTCGACCAAGTACCCGGCCGTGGTCCGGCAATACTTCCGGAAGTGGGGCATCTATTACTACACCATCATCGACTCGCAAGGCGCCCTCGAGTTGCACCCCAGCCTGGGCATTGCCGACATCATCGTCGACCTGACCAGCTCGGGGACGACCCTGAAAGACAACCGCCTGCGCGAGATCAAGGGCGGCACCGTGCTCGACTCGGCCGCCTGCCTGATTGGCCATGCGCCGTCGCTTACGGCCCTGGTCAAGGAAGGCGAGGCCGGCCCGCTCGCCCTGCTGCTCGACGCGATGGACGGCGTGAAGCGTTCCGAGGGCTTGCTTCATCTCGAGGTCGTGGGCAACCCCGCCGCGCCCGGTCCCGGCCCCGAGACGGCCGCGGCGGTGGCCCGGTACCTGAGCGACCAGGGCGCCCAGCACCTCGTCCGCGGCGAGGTCTGGGACGACCAGGGCCAGCCCGGCTGGCGGGTCACCGCGCTGGTCGCCGCCAGCAAGCTCTCCGCCTTCCAGCGTCCGCTCCTGGCGCTCGGTGCCAGCCGCATCGTCGGTCTGCCCGCGCAGTTCGTGTTCGACCGCAACGTCCCTTCGACGTTCGACGAGCTGCGGGAGCGGTTGCAGCGCGATTGAGGTGTGTTCCGGCATCGATCCTAGCCAGGATGGCCGGAACGGCGAACTCACCGCCGATCAAGAATGCGCTGAACCTGGCGGCCAGCAGATCGCTCGGCTCGCGAAACATGTTCTAAGCTTGCAAATGAGCGTGAGCCGTCACCAAGAAACTCGACTATTCAGTGTCCCACTATGACTCTGGAACCGAACTCCGCAGAGACCGCGTCTGGCCAGTGGGGCGGCGTCCTCGTGCGCGTCGCGATGTTGGCCCTGTTGCTTCTTTGCCTTTGCTGGAACACTCTCCTCCTGGGAGTGCTGTTTGCGTCGATGCCGAAGAACGACTTTGGCCGACCGTTCTGGGGCACCCTGGCGTTCCTGCAGGGGAAGGATATGTACGCCATCAATGAGTCGGTGATCTATTTGTTCCAGGGGACGACGACTCTCCATTTATGGGATCTGAACCCGCCTCATGCACACCTCTTGCTCTTGCCGCTGGCGGTCTTGCCTCCCTGGCTGGCCTTGCTGGTCTGGTGCCTTCTAAGCGGGCTTTGTCTTTATGCCTCGGTGCGGATCATCCTCACCGAGATCGGGCTGGAGCTCACACGCGATCAAAAGCGGTGGATGGTGCTAGGGATACTGGCGTTCACGGGCATGGGCACGGCGGTGGTCACAGGGCATCTGTCATTTCCTCTGATGCTGCTGATCACACTGGCCTGGAGCGATGCCCGCAATGGGCGATGGTGGCAGGCTGGTGCCTGGTTGGGCCTGGGCATGAGCATCAAGCCATTTCTGCTGATCTTCATTCCCTATCTCGCCGTGAAGGGCCACTGGCGGGCTCTGGCAGCCGCGGGGTTGTCGGCCGCCTGTGCCTTCCTGCTGGGCTTGGCGGTCTTCGGCCCGGAGAACCACCGATCCTGGATCCGGGTGCTTTCCGTCGCCGAGACATGGGCCTGGCTTCCCATGAACGCATCGCTGTACGGGATAATGAGCCGCAGCTCCTGAAGAATCCGGGGTACAGCCCGATGACCGAGCTCGACCCCGGGCTGGTTCGAGCCGTCTGGCTCGCCCTGGGAATCCCGGCGGGTCTGGCGGCGCTGCTCGAGGACCGCCACCGACCGGTCGGAGCAGAACTGCGACCGCGCGTTTCGCAATCCTCCTGGTCAGTGCCCTGCTGCTCTCTCCCCTGGGGTGGACCTACTACTTCTGGCTACCCGCGGTTCCGATGGCCGCGCTGGTTCGAGCCTGGTGGGCTCAGCGAATGCGAGAAGTTGGCACAAAGAGTCCATCACGCATCCAGCCGAGCTGGAGCCTGTTTCTTGCCGCCCTGATCGGGTTATTCTGCCCGATCAGCTTTGCCATGTCTGGTCAGCCTTCCGCCCTGGCGACGGTTTGCATTGGTGGCGTCTGGTTCTGGAGCGTTTTGCTGGTCTGGCTGGCGCTCATCCTGGACGGTCTCGATCTCGGATCGCCCATGGCCCCGGCGCGGCGGTCGCACTGGTTCGCGCAGGCACTCGGGAGATTCTGGATTCCTTTTGGAGTGTCGCCAAACCATGAATCCCGTACCTGATCGCCTGTCGGTCGACGACTACCGGATCTCCGTCGTGATGCCCGTGTTCTCGGAGACTGGAACCGTTTGCACGATTGTAGAATGGTTGCGCGCCAACCTCGGAGCCCGGTTACTCGAGATCATCATCGTGATCTCGCCCGATCTTCCCGGGCGTCAAAAGACGTTTGCAGCGGGCTTGCACAGTCCGATTCGTCAATCCGCGTCCTCGAGCAACAGGAAAACCCCGGCGTCGGCCGCGCGTTCCGGGAAGGGTTACGCCCGCACCAGAGGCAACGTGGTCTTGAGTATCGATTCCGATGGCGAGATGGAGCTGGCCACGATCCCCCGCATGATCGCCGAGATGGCCCGAAGCAACTTCGGTCTCGTGGTCGGCTCCCGCTGGCTTCCCGGCGGCGGGTTCGTCGGCTATAGCCCCGAACCAAGCGATGGCTCAACTGGGGCTTCCAGCAGCTTTTCCGCATCCTCTTCCGGACCCGTCTCCACGATCTGACGTACGGTTTCAAGCTGATGCGGGCCGAGCTAGTCCGGAACATCGTCCTGGGAAGTCGACCCTGCATGAGATCGGCTGCGAGACCACGCTCAAGCCGATCCGGATGGGCATCCCGGCCTCGGAGGTGCCCACCACCTGGAAGGCCCGGGCCGAAGGTCGTTCCACGAACAATTTCGCTCGAAACTTCCGTTATGTCGGCATGGCACTGTCGATCCTGTACCGAGGTGTTGCATGCTCCTCCCTCGACGAGGATAAGCGAAGCGAGCGATGCGAGGCCGGCGTCCAGACTCTCGGTATCCTCGAGTCGGTCGGGCCGCCCAGCTTTTCCGGATCGATCGTCCGAGCGTGTCCTAGACTAAGGAGTGGAACAATACTCCTGGACGGGCTTGCCGGCCCGCCGGCAGCAACTCGGGCGGCGATGGCGCCGCCCGATCTCTTTAGAGGACACGGCTTCATGGCGGATTCCGTCTTGGTCACCGGCGGCGAGGGTTATCTCGGCTCGATCCTGACTGCGCTCACCTACTGCAGCGCGGATTTCGAGTCACGGTCCTGGATAACCTGTTATTGGCGAGCAGAGCCTGTTCCATCTCTGTGCCGAGCCTCGCTTCGCTTCGTGCATGGCGACGTGCGCGACGAGCCACTGCTGCGACGCTTGACCGCGAGGCGGACATCCTGATTCCGCTGGCGGCGATTGTGGGTGCCCCGGCGTGTGATCGTGATCCCCGCAATGGCGCAGGCGGTCAACCTCGATGCCATCCGGCATCTGCTCCGCTATCGCAGCCCGAGGCAGCTCGTCGTCTATCCGACGACCAACAGCGGGTATGGGACGACGTCAGGGGACGAATACTGCACCGAAGACACCCCGCTGGAACCGATCTCGCTTTATGGCCGGACCAAGGTACAGGCCGAGGCGGCGGTACTGCAAGGCCCCAACACCATCACCCTTCGCCTGGCCACGGTTTTCGGTACTTCGCCGCGGATGCGGCTCGATCTGCTGGTCAATCATTTTGTGTTCGAAGCCGTCACACGAAGGTCGATCGTGCTCTTCGAGAAAGACTTCAAGCGGAACTTCGTGCATATCCGGGACGTCGCCGACTGCTTCCTGCACTGCATCGCCCATGGAGATCGCATGGCGGGCCGGCCGTACAACGTCGGCCTGGACTCCGCCAACCTCTCCAAGGAGGAGCTGGCCCTGCAAATACGCAAGCATGTCAGAGACCTGACGATCTTGACGGCCGAACTGGCCAGCGACCCGGACAAGCGGAACTACATTGTCTCGAGCGAGCGGCTCAGGCAGGCAGGATTCGAGGCTGGGCGGTCGCTGGGTGAAGGCATCCAGGAGCTGATCAAAGGGTACCAGATGCTGGGCAGGGGAAAGTTCATGAACGTCTGAGGCGGACGCGACTTTCAGATGTCACTTTCTGGAGAGAGCACGCGTGATCAGTTCCCGCATGCCGGACCTTCTGCTCCGCCCTCGCACGGCCATCACCCCGGGCCTGATCGTCCGGGCCAAGGCGCCATTGCGAGTGAGTTTCGCGGGGGGTGGCACCGATCTACCCCACTGGTATCACGAAAACGCGGGGGCGGTTTTCTCCAGTACCATCGATCGCTACGCATACGTCACGCTGTACCCCAGAGACGATGCGCTCGTCCACATTCGTTCGCTCGACCTGGGCCATGACATCACATTCAACATCAACCATCCGCCGAACTACGACGGGGTTCTGGATCTCGCTAAAGCGGTCGTTTACCGCCTTGGCGCCCGCAGGGGCATGGACCTCGATATTCGTTCGGCGGCGCCGCCGGGCAGTGGTCTCGGCGGATCTTCGACACTGACGGCAGCCATCATCGGGGTGGTCGCCGCCTACATCGACAGGGACCTAGATCGCTACGAGCAGGCCGAGATGAACTTCGAGGTCGAGCGTCACGACCTGGGCATTGCAGGGGGCAAGCAAGATCAGTACGCCACGACCTTCGGCGGGTTCAACCTGATCGAGTTTTATCCCGATTCCGTCGTCTCTTACACCGTCGACCTCAACTCCGAGCTGGTCAACGACCTGGAGTCGCATCTGATGCTGTGTTACACGGGTCGCGTGCGGGCGAACCTGGGACTGGTGTCGAAACAGGTACGGTACTACCACGAGGGACGCAAAGCGACGCTCGCAGGCATGTCACGGCTTTGCGAGCTGGCCTACGAGATGGCTCAGGCCGTCGTCGAAGGTAGGCTCAACGATTTCGGCGAGTACCTGCACGAGGCCTATGTCAACAAGAAGCAGATGAATCCAGACGTTGCGCAGGGGACCATCGCCGACGAGCTGTACGCCGAGGCGCGAAAGCATGGAGCGATTGGGGGCAAGCTCCTGGGTGCGGGTGGAGGCGGTTATCTGCTGCTCTACTGCGAGACCGGCCGCCACCTCGAGTTACGGCAGGCGCTCCAGCGGCTGGGCGGAACCGTGGAGGATTTCGCATTCGAAACCAAAGGTCTCCAGATCTGGCGGAGCCATGAGCGCTAAGCTCAGAGGATGTGATGGGAAGAGCCATGCTTGATGTACCCGCTTTGATCCTGGCCGGTGGACTGGGAACGCGTCTTGAAGGCGTGGTGACCGGTCTCCCCAAGGTCCTGGCGCCGGTGCGGGGCCGCCCGTTCCTTGGCTACCTGCTGCACCAGCTTGAGGCCGCGGGCGTCCGCGACGTCGTCCTCTGCACCGGCTATCGGGCCGAGCAAGTCCGCGAGACGTTCGGTACGCGCTACGGGGAGCTCGCCCTGCGGTATTCGTCCGAGTATCAACGCTTGGGAACAGCCGGCGCGATTCGCCAGGCGATTGGACTGGTCGAGGCCGAGCGGCTCCTTGTACTCAACGGAGATTCCTACATCGACAACCCTCTCGGGGAATTCCACCGCTGGCATGTGGCGCGCGAGTCGTCATTTCCGGGATCGCTGCTGCTCACCTGGATGGACAGCCCGGCTCGCTTCGGAACCGTTGAGCTGGGACCTCGCGCGGCCATCCGTTCGTTTCGCGAGAAGCAAGAGTCGTCCCCGGAGGGCTGGATCAATGGCGGAGTCTATCTTTTGCGGCGAACCCTGGTGGAGTCGATACCTCTCAATCGGGCGGTCTCGCTGGAAAACGAGATGTTTCCTGCCTGGACTCGCACTTGGCCTGGGAGGCTACACGACTCGCGCGAGGTTCATCGACATCGGCACGCCGGAATCTTACGCGGTGGCCGGCGGCGTGATGGCCGAGATTGCGGCGGAATGTGGGAACACAGAGATTTGTTTGAGTTCTGATTGATCGGAGCGCTCGCATGTCGTACTGGAATAACAAGCGGGTCATGGTCACGGGAGGCCGGGGTTTCCTGGGTACTCACGTCGTCGAGAAGCTCAGGGCCGCGGGCTGCGAGCAGGTCACGGTCGTCGCGCATCGCGATTTTGATCTGAGCAAGGCCGACGATGTTCAGCGGCTGTTCCAGGAGCACCGCGTGGACGTGCTTCTGCACTTGGCGGGACTGGTCGGCGGCATCGCGGCCAACAAGGCTCGACCCGCCGACTTCTTCTACCAGAACCTGATGATGAACACTCTGACGTTGCACCACGCCTGGCAAGCCGGGGTCAGCAAGGTAGTGGCCGCCGGCGCGGGGTGCGGTTACCCCGAGCACGCGCCTCTGCCCTCGCGGGAAGACAACTTCTGGAACGGCTTTCCCCAGGCGGAGAGTGCTCCTTACTCACTGGCCAAGCGGATGCTTCACGTCCAGTCGATCGCCTACTGGGCCCAGCACCGACTGCCGGTAATCGTGACTGTACCAGGCAACATCTATGGACCGTACGACAATTTTGATCTGGAGAATGCCCATGTCGTGCCGGCCCTGATACGCAAGTTTGTCGAGGCTGTCGAGGCGAAGCTGGATCGTCTGGTGGTCTGGGGGTCGGGCGCGCCGACGCGTGACTTCGTGTATGCGGGAGACGTCGCCGAGGGCATCCTGCGTGCCGCGGAGACCTACGACCGGTCCGAGCTGGTCAACCTCGCTTCGGGCCAGGAGACCAGCATCCGCAGCGTGGTGAACGCGCTCAAAGAAATCAGCGGGTTCCAGGGCGAGGTCATCTGGGAGGCCGAGCGGCCCGATGGCCAGTCGCGTCGCGTCTTTGACACCTCGCGTGCCCGGGCCGATCTCAGGTGGGAGCCGCGCACTTCGCTGCCCGCCGGTCTCGCAAAGACCTTGCGGTGGTACCGTGAGCATCGATCAACGGCAAGGAACCAGGGCTGATTGTTCCGTAGGGTATGGACTCATGAACAAGATTTTGGTCACGGGTGCGGCGGGTTTCCTGGGTGGATACCTGGTTCCCCGGCTGCGTCGTTCGCACGAGATCGTCGCTCTCGATCGGGAAGATCTGGACATCACGGATGTCGCGGCGGTGCACCGGGTTCTCCAGAGGCATCGGCCTGACCTGGTTTGCCATCTGGCGGCCCTTTGCGGCGCGGCTCCAAGCCGTGACAATCCACCAGATTATTACGCGGTCAACACGCTGGGAACGGTTCACCTGCTCGAGGCATGCCGCCGCGCCGGAGTCGAGCGATTCCTGTTCAGCTCGAGCCTGACCGTTCACGGTGCCTCGGCAGACCCCGTGGACGAGTCTTCCGCATTCTCCCCCCGGCATCCCTACGCCGCGAGCAAGGTGGCCGCGGAATTCGCGGTTCGCGACTACAGCCAGCACCTGGGCATCCGTTCGATCATCTTGCGGCCGACACTGGTGGTCGGCGAGGGCAGCAAGGAGCTCCACGCCCTTGGTGATTTCGTGCTCAAGGCCCTTCGTGGGGAGGAGATCGTCCTCTTCGGCGGGGGGGACCACCGGCGTGATTTCGTGCACCCTGAAGACGTGATCGCGGCAATGCTTCTGGCCGTGGAGCGACTGGACAGAGGGTTGGACACGAGCTATGAGGTTTTCAACATCAGCCAGGGCCAGGCACTCACGATGAGGGAACTCGCCGAAATGGCGATCTGGCTCGTGGGTTCGGGACGACACCGGCCGGGACCCACGACCAACCAATCGTTCAGCCTTTACACGCGGATCGATCGGGCCCAGGCACTTCTCCGATTCGAGCCCGCGATCGGTCTCGAAGATATGGTCTTCCGGTTGATCCGACATTTCCAGGAGGCGCACGCCCATGACTCAGCCCCGCATGACCCTGGTCATCACCACCATCAACGTGCCGCGATTGCTTGAGGACTATGCCAGGAACTTCGAACGGTTCGGCCATCTCGGCGAGACCAGCGCGATAATCATCGGTGACCGCAAGACCCCTCACGGGGCACTCGCTGATCTGGCCGCCAATCTCCGCATGCAGGGGTTCGATGCCCGCTACGTGGACCTCGAGGAGCAGGACCGCTTTCTCGACCGATTCCCCAGGATGAAGCCGCTGATCCCCTTCAACTCCGACAATCGCCGCAACATCGGCTATCTCATGGCCAAGGAGCGGGGAGCCGACATCATTGTCGCCGTTGATGACGATAACTTCGTCTCTGAGGATGACTGGTACGAGGGCCATAGCCTGGTTGGCGCCACGCTCAGCTTGAAGACCGTGACGTGTGCAAACGGCTGGTTCAATCCCTGCCGGATGATGGACATGAACCCGCCGATACCCACCTACGCGAGGGGCTATCCCTACGCCCAGCGCCACGTTGCCAACCAGGAGACCTTTTCGATCAGCGAGGGGCGCGTCGTGCTGAACGGTGGTATGTGGCTCGACGATCCCGACGTGGATTCACTCACACGGCTGACCACCCCGTCGCGAGCGGTCCGCCTGCGAGAAGACCGCCTCATGCTCGCACCGGGGACCTGGGCGCCAATCAATACCCAGAACACCGCCTTCCACCGCGACCTTCTGCCTGCGTTCTACTTCGTGCCGGTGGGAGATCCGGTCAGCGGCATTCCGGTAGAGCGTTATGGTGACATCTGGGCCGGCTTCTTTGCCCGCAAGCTGATTGACCATCTGGATGATCGTGTCACCTTTGGCCGTCCGGCTTGCGATCATCGCCGCAACGTCCATAACCTGCTGGGAGATCTCGAGCTGGAGTTCTGGTCAATCATCCTGACCGACCCGCTTGCCGAGCACCTGCGTTCCTGGACGCTGACGGCCTCTAATTATGGTGACGCTTATGTCGAGCTGGCGGATTACCTGGAATCGGCGGAATGGCCCCACAAGCGGATGGCCGGCGAGTTCAAGAGCTTCTTCGTCAAGATGGCACGTGCGATGCGCATCTGGGTCGATACCTGCAGGCAGCTTGATTGAGGCGCAGAGGATTCCCCGGCGCCTTTGAGTCTTGCAGGTTCAGATGGCCGCGGCTCGCGCAACCGTTTAATGGTAAAGGAACAACGGCACCGGGCTGTCAATCAGCAGGGTCCGCGTGATCGACCCGATGAAGAACTCGCGGAGGATCGGCTGACCGTAGCCGCCCATCACGATCAGCACCGACTGGTGTTCCGCAGCCGCGTCCAGGAGGACCTGAGCCGTGGCCTTCTGGGTGGAGATCGGGTGCGACTCGGCCATGATGTCATGGAACCGCAGATAGTCGATTGCCCGCTCGGCGATCCGCGCCGCCTCGAGCGGCTCATCGCTCACACTCACGACGATTGTCGGCAACACGCCCGCCAGTCCGGAGTTCTGGAAAGCTTGCAAGGCACGCGCGGCCTGCAAGCTGCCGTCATAAGCCACAAGAACGGTGTGGCCCGGTTCGTCGGGCTTGAGATTCAGCCGCCCAGGGACAGTGATCACCGGACGCGGGCTGTTCTTCAAAACGCGCCGGACCGTGTCGTCGTAGCCTTCCTGGGTTTCGAAATGGAACCGCGTCTGCTGTCCCAGGAGAATCAGGTCATACCGCTGTGCCTGGAGCTCAATCTGCTCGTGCGGCAGGCCCACGTCTTCCAGGACCTTGCATGCGACGCCCGCCTTCGCACAGCGACGGCCGAAGTGCGACAGGAACTGCTCGACCTCGCGGCGTGCGTTGGCGATCCGTTCGCGATAGAGGACCGGCTCGGCATAGGGAACCCCCGCCGCGACCAGGCTCGGTTCCGCCTCGCGGATGGTCGGTTCATCCACGACTCCCAGACCCACCAGCAGTGCGCCGGTCTTGCGCGCCAGGTAAATGCCAACTTCGATCGCGTTGTGGCTGTAGTCTGATCCGTCCAGCCCAACCAAAATGCTGCTCAGCATGGCGACCCTCCCAACCTTGTTCCGAATAGCCACCCGCGAGGCGGCAAAACGGTCCGTCCGGGAATCAAAGCATGATTGACGCCCGGGGGAGTTTCCTGGAGGCCCGATCGGGAGCGAATCGGCACCGGTGGCCAATTCTCAACGCTCGAGATCAGCCATACCCTATTGGAATTGTAGCAGACCGCGGTGCATCTTTCTCGAAAGCCTCACCGTGAGCCCAAAAAAACACCCCGGGCGATCGAGTCGCCCGGGGCATCGGCTGAACCGCTAAAAGCATGACAGGTATCGCGGCCTCAGAGTCCACTGAGGTCAGCGGCGACGATGCGGATGCCCTTGCGCAGGCCGAGCGATTTGACAACTTCCTCGGTGGCCGGTACGGTCATGCTCCGGCGGGGCGAGATGCAGACACCGGAAAGCTCCTTGGGCTGCTCGGGGGTCTTGGTCTCGGTGCCCAGCACCGCCAGGCCATTGAGCACCAGCGGCGAGGCGTTGTCGATGCGTACCTGGTAAGTGGCCTTGCCCTTGACGTTGGGCCCGCGCATGTACTGGGCGCGGACCATGCGGCTGAGCATGCCCTCGGCCAAGGCTTCACCAAACTTGGCGGCCTGGAACTTCTCGGTCCCGGCACTCAGCGGCAAGGTGAACTTGCCAAAAGGGAGCCAGCGCGAGGCTGAGCCGTCGCTGCAGACGACCTGGACGGTGGCCTCGGCGTCAGAGAACTTGACCCGGCAGCCGACCGCCGGCCCTTCGGGCTGAGCGGGGATACCGAGCTTGGCCTTCAGGCCCAGGAAGTTCTTGTCGGTGAGTTCCTTGGTGAGGTCTTGGGCATGAGCCGCGCCGGTTGTACCGGCGGACTGGATCTCGAAGAGGATGGTGCCCGACTCGGTTTCCGGCAGGCCGTCGAAGTGGTCGGCGAACTGCTGGGCCAGGCTCAGCTCATAGGCGTTGGCCCAGGGTGAAGAGATCTGGGCAATCCGCTCCCAGTCCATGCCCGAGCCCAGCCGCCACATGACAAGCTGGGAGATGGTGGCGGGCGCCTTGTCGGCGGCCAGCCGCTTGAGTGCTTTCTGGACACGTTCGTCGGCGTTGATCTGAGAGACATCGCCGAGCTGGAGTTTTTCGTCCTTGGCGGGGAAGCTGACGCCGGTTTCGGAGTTGGGATCAGGCTGCGAGAGGCTGACCAGCCTGGTGGGCAGGTCGCGTTTCTGACCGACTTTAAGGGTGGCGTAGGGAAGGCTGGTGGGAGGGACGGACCGCATGCCGCCGCCCATGCCGCCCATGCCGCCGCCCATGCCACCCATTCCGCCACCCATACCCATACCACCCATGCCCATGCCGCCCATCATGCCAATGGAGAGCGATCGCATATCCCAGCTATCATAATCACCACAGAGGTACATGATGAGTCGGGCGAGCATCATCATGCCCATGGTGGGAGGCATGGTACGAGCCATACCTCCACCCATCATGCCGCCACCCATGCCACCCATGCCGCCGCCCATGCCGCCGCCCATGCCACCGCCCATGCCACCCATACCACCGCCCATGCCACCCATACCACCGCCCATCATGCCGCCGCCCATGCCACCCATACCCCCGCCCATACCGCCCATTCCACCGAACTGACCAGTGGCACCCTGGGCGATGATTCCTGGAGGCAGAACAACGCGAAGCTGCTTGCTGGAATGGTTGGTGACCGAGACGGTCATACGTCCGTCGCCGCGGCCCCTGGCCTCGACGGCGACCAGCCCCTGGTTCATGGCCTCGAGCAAGTTGTAAGTCGGTATGTCTTTTTCATCAATAACTTGCGCCTTGCTCTTCGCTTTTTTGGTAGAGCCGGCATCGTCAGCGACAACGTGGGGAAGCAGCGGGCAGGCCAGGACAAGCACCGCTGCGACACTGAGCGAAAAACGCAGAGGTAACATGTGTGGAGTACCTTTCCAGATAGAACGTTTGGCTTTCACGTTTCCGGTTCCGGCAGCCAGGCTTTCAAAGTCATGAACGACTTTATTCGCCGGCTCAAGAGCCGGTCGGTGAATTTATAGACGGATGGAAAACCGTCTCTATTCGCCGGAAGAATCAAGAAAAAGCGGTGGCACCGTGACCTGCGTTGGACAATGGTGAGTCGACGAAAAAACCCCGAGCGATTGAATCGCCCGGGGTCGCTGGGAAAGTCGGAATGTCCGCAGAGGAGTGTCGCTCAAAGTCCGCTGAGGTCAGCGGCGACGACGCGGATACCCTTGCGTAGGCCAAGCGACTTGACAACCTCCTCGGTGGCCGGCACGGTCATGCTCCGGCGGGGCGAGATGCAGACACCGGAGAGCTCCTTGGGCTGCTCGGCGGTCTTGGTCTCGGTGCCCAGCACCGCCAGGCCGTTGAGCACCAGCGGCGAGGCGTTGTCGATGCGAACCTGGTAAGTGGCCTTGCCCTTGACGTTGGGCCCGCGCATGTACTGGGCGCGGACCATCCGGCTGAGCACGCCCTCGGCGAGGGCTTCACCGAACTTGGCGGCCTGGAACTTCTCGGCCCCGGCATCCAGCGGCAGGGTGAACTTGCCAAAGGGAAGCCAGCGGGAGGCCGAGCCGTCGCTGCAGACGACCTGGACGGTGGCCTCGGCATCGGTGAACTTGACCCGGCAGCCGACCGCCGGCCCTTCCGGCTGGGCGGGGATACCGAGCTTGGCCTTCAGGCCCAGGAAGTACTTGTCGGTGAGCTCCTTGGTGAGGTCCTGGGCACGAGCCGCGCCGGTTGTACCGGTGGACTGGATCTCGAAGAGGATGGTGCCGGACTCGGATTCCGGCAGGCCGTCGAAGTGGTCGGCGAACTGCTGGGCCAGGCTCAGCTCATAGGCGTTGGCCCAGGGTGAAGAGATCTGGGCAATCCGCTCCCAGTCCATGCCCGAGCCCAGCCGCCACATGACAAGCTGGGAGATGGTGGCGGGCGCCTTGTCGGCGGCCAGCCGCTTGAGTGCTTTCTGGACACGTTCGTCGGCGTTGATCTGAGAGACATCGCCGAGCTGGAGTTTTTCGTCCTTGGCGGGGAAGCTGACGCCGGTTTCGGAGTTGGGATCAGGCTGCGAGAGGCTGACCAGCCTGGTGGGCAGGTCGCGTTTCTGACCGACTTTAAGGGTGGCGTAGGGAAGGCTGGTGGGAGGGACGGACCGCATGCCGCCGCCCATGCCGCCCATGCCGCCGCCCATGCCGCCCATACCACCACCCATGCCGCCCATACCGCCGCCCATGCCGCCGCCCATCATACCGATGGAGAGGGCACGCATATCCCAGCTATCGTAGTCACCGCAGAGGTACATGATGAGCCGCGAGAGCATCATCATACCCATGGTCGGTGGCATGGTGCGGGCCATACCACCGCCCATCATGCCACCGCCACCGCCACCCATACCGCCGCCCATACCGCCGCCCATACCGCCGCCCATACCACCACCCATGCCGCCACCACCCATGCCGCCACCACCCATGCCGCCACCACCCATACCGCCACCGCCCATACCGCCCATGCCACCAAACTGCCCTGTGGCACCTTGGGCGATGAGTCCGGGCGGCAGAACGACGCGAAGCTGGTTGCTGGAGTGGTTGGTGACGGAGATGGTCATGCGACCATCGTCCCGCCCCGTGGCCTCGACGGCAACCAGCCCTTTGTTCATGGCCTCGAGCAAGTTGTAGGTCGGGATGTTCTCATCCTCAGTCGCCGGCTGCTTGACCGTGGCCGACGTCTTTGCCTTGACCTTGGATTTAGGCTTGGCATCGTCGGCGGATAGCCGGCTCAAACCTGGCGGCACGACAAGCAAAGCGGCGGCCAGGGCCAGGTATCGAGTTGTTGCCTTGCGCATTGAGCACCTTTCCGTTTCAAGTAGGCGAGAACCGCCAGCCGCGCCGGGTTTTCCACTGGGCTCGAGCCGGTACAGGCCGGCAAATCGAGCCGTCCCCACCCTTGAGGCCGCTTGCGGAACTTTGAACTAAGCAATAGGTTAAGTCGATTGATTGATCAAGAATCGGTCACATTGGGCAGGCGGAGGTTCTCTTGACGCGGTGCGATTGAGAGCTTGAGATCCGAAGGGATTCCGACCGGCGAGTCGGTCGGGGAGGGTACCTGAGAAAGTGCTCATCACCGAGCCGCATGGTTTCACGCCTTCTCGTGAAACCGCATCAAACCAATTTGCTGAAAACCTTGGCCATCGTTGACTTATCTTCAAGACGACGCGAGTGGCTGATCTATTCGCCGGTTATCAGAAAAATGAAGATCCCGGTACTACGGTGCGTCCTGAAGTCTCGTCTCGAAAGAAAAGCATACCATGCGATACGTCTCTCATCTGGCTTGCTCGACCTGTGAAGCCACATTTTCGGCCAAGGAGCCGATGAATCTTTGTCCCCACGACGGGCGGCCGATTCAGATGGTGATGGATCTCGACCGTCTCATGGTCGAGCGGGGTCGCGACGGCTGGTGGAATCCTGACCGGCGCGATCTCTGGCGGTTTGGCGGATTGCTTCCTCTGGATGTCAACGACCCGGACGATTGCCGATCGATCGTCACCCTCGGCGAGGGCCACACGCCGTCACTGCCCTACCCGCATACCCTGGCCGATCGCGTCGGCTTTCGTCTCGAGGTCAAGGATGAAGGGCGGCATCATGGTGGCTTCGGAGCCAATCCCACGCTGTCCTTCAAGGACCGGGGAATGGCGATGACCGTGTCGATGGCACGGGCGCTGGGGCTGAACCGCCTGGTCGTTCCTACTCAGGGCAATGCCGGAGACGCGCTCGCCGAGTACGCCGTCGCCGGTCACATCGAGGTCGCGATCGTGATGTCGCCCGATACCGACTTGCCCGTCCTCGGCAAGGTTGCCGCCTACGCTCAGCTTCATCCTCGAATCGTCCAACTGGAACTGGTGCCCGGCACGATCATCGACGCGGGACGGCGGGTGCGGGAATGGTACGTGGCTCGCGGCTACTTCAGCGTGGCCACTTTCCAGGAGCCAGGCTGGAGAACCGAGGGCAAGAAGACCATGGGTCTGGAGATGGCCGAACCCTGCGGCGACCGCCTTGCCCGACGGCAATGGCAATTGCCCGACGTCATTGTCTACCCCACGGGTGGAGGGACCGGGGTTGTCGGCATGGCCAAGGCATTCGATGAGCTGGAGGCGCTGGGACTGGTCGGCCCCGAACGGCCCCGGATGATCTGCGTTCAAAGCACCGCGACCGACCCGATCGTGCGGGCGATGGCCGACGGAGCCGCCGATATCACGCCCCGACCACCCGGCACCACCATTGCCACCGGTCTGAATGTTGCCCAGAATCTGGGCCATATCAACGTCCTGCGAATTCTCCGGCAAACCGGCGGCCTGGCGATCGGGGTGACGGACGAGACGATTCGTACCGTGATCCGCGAGCAGTGGCGCGACCAACGATTTGCCTGGTCGCCCGAGGGTGCGGCCACTCTTGCCGTTCTGCCGGAACTTGTCGACCGCGGCCTCGTGCGCCCCGGGAATCGGGTGGTGCTCGTCAACACCGCCTCGGCCGAGAAGTACCTGCCGGCGATCCGCGACCTAATTGAAGGAGGACTCTAAAGCCAATACCGTTGAATGAGCCACAAGTCACAATGATGGTGGCATTTATGGCTCCCTCGCCCCTTGCGGGAGAAGGTTGGGGAGAGGGGGACGAGGCACCACCGATGGCTAGGTTCACGGGCTGTGGCCGAATCAATCACCCCTCTCCCTGCCCTCTCCCGCAAGGGGAGAGGGTGAATTAAGTCTCGACCTACCAGGGCTTTACGGCTCATTCAACGGTATTGACTCTAAAGCTCTTGGGAGCGAGCTTTGCTTGGTACTCGCCGGTACCACCGCGCAGCTTTCGGTCCGTTGTCAACCCGAAGTTCAGGCGATCCGGGCCAGAACATTCGAAATCATACCGTTTGCCACCGGCTCATTCACCCACTGTCGTGACGGGTGTAGAATAGTGGGGTTGAATTTTCTTGACCGGCGGCAGACCGGACCGATTGGGAGACGACCGTGATGACACGGAACGCGACGTTGACGTTCGATGGCCGAACGATCGAATTGCCGGTCATCGAGGGTACTGAAGGGGAGCTGGCGCTGGACATCGCCGAGCTTCGCTCTCGTACCGGCCTGATCACGCTCGACCCTGGATACGGGAACACTGGAGCGTGTACAAGCAAGATCACGTTCATCGACGGTGAGAAAGGAATTCTGCGTTATCGTGGGATCCCGATCGAGGAGCTTGCCAAGCACTCCACCTTCAGCGAGACCGCATGGCTCTTGATCCATGGCCGATTACCAACCCGTACCGAGCTTGATCGTTATCGCGAACGATTGACTTACCATGCACCCCTCCATGAGGCCTTCAAGCATCACTTCGAGGGCTTCCTGGTCGATGCCCCGCCGATGGCGATTCTTTCAGCCATGGTCAACACGCTCTCATGCTTCCCGCGACGGAGCAACGAGCCCGAGCCGATGACCGAGGAGGCGGAGTTTTATGAAGAGTCGACGCGGCTCATCAGCAAGGTGCGGACGATCGCGGCATATTCCTATCGCCGCTCCATGGGCTTGCCATTCATCTATCCGGACCCGAAGCTGCCGTACGTCGCCAATTTCCTGCACATGATGTTCTCGATGCCCTACGAGCAGCACGTCGCCAGCCCCGAAGTGGTCGACGCACTGAACCTGATTTTGCTCTTGCACGCGGACCACGAGCAGAATTGCAGCACCTCGACCGTCCGGGTTGTTGGCTCAAGCCAGGCCAACCTGTTCGCCTCGTGCGCGGCGGCCGTCGGTGCGCTCTGGGGCCCGTTGCATGGCGGAGCGAATGTGGCCGTGCTCGAGATGCTCGAGCAGATCTACAAGGGCGGGTTGTCGGCAGAGCAGGCGATTCAACTGGCCAAAGACCCCAAGAGCGGGTTCCGGCTGATGGGGTTTGGCCACCGGGTCTACAAGAATTTCGATCCGCGAGCGGTCATCCTCAAGCGGGCCGCCGACAAGGTTCTTGCCCAGCTCGGAGTCAACGATCCGCTCCTCGACGTGGCGCGGCAGCTCGAGGAGAAAGCCCTGTCGGATCGCTACTTCGTGGACAGGAAGCTGTATCCTAACGTCGATTTCTACAGTGGCATCATCATGCGGGCCATCGGCATCCCCACCAACATGTTCACCGTGATCTTCGCCATCGGCCGGATGCCGGGCTGGATTGCCCAGTGGAAGGAGCAACATGCCGACGGCCGGCTCAAGATTGCCCGACCCCGGCAGATTTACATTGGCAACCGCCTGATGGACTACGTGCCGATCGACAAGCGAAAGGGAAGCTCAGCCTGAGCGAGCCAGGCATGATCCGCGCGTCATTCCGTGATCCGAACGAAGCCATCGCGGTCGAGCGACGCCCGGTAGCCGGTGTCGGTCCAGTCGCGGCCGGGAACCCGGGCGAGCAGCCGGCCGAGAGCATCGGCGGGCAAGCTGTCGCCTTGATCGTTGACGACACGTAAGGCGACGCCAGGCAAGGGATGGCCCAGCGTCCCGGGTTTGTGGCCCGTCTGGCGGATTCCGTTTCTGTCATAGTTGGTGGTCGAGCCGGTCAAGGGGCCGAGGTCGGGATGATCCAGGTGCGGCAGGCTGGAATCAATCGTATCGAGCGGCCGCGACGATGCGCCGAGAACCTCCCGCGCACTGACGCCCGCATCGAGCACTGCCTGCCGCACTTTATGGCTGGTGAACGGCGGCGAGACCGGTGGGCCGAACACCACGACGACTGTTCGCCTCAAGCTTTCAGGTTGTTTGGGCAGAACGCGCCTGTCGGCGTAACTGAACGTGCTGCCCCACAGGTTTTCCAGGAACAATGGGATCACCGTGGTATCCTCCCTTCCTGAGAGAATGACCTCCAATCCCCGGTAGAACGGGCCCGTCAATCCGTTCCTGGTCATCTGAGCCTCGGGGAAGAGCCCAAGAACACCTCCCTTGGCTAGAACCCCGCGGCAGATCTCGAACATCGTCCGCTGAGCTTTCGGTCCAGCGAACGGCGCGGGGATCAACCCGATCCAGCGCGTCCACCGGCCGATCACCGGCCAGTCAATGTAGGCGGCATTGACGAGTGCTTGGCCGCGGCGAGGACAGGCAGCCGCCAGGAAGAATCCATCGAGCCAGGAAACATGGTTGGCGGCGATCAACACCGCGCCCCTTCGCGGGACGTGCTCTCGGCCGATGATCCTCAGACGATAGCGCGGCATGAGCAAGATCCGGACAAAGCGCTGAACCCACCACCGCAACGAGAGTAGAAAGCCAATGAACACGACGAGAACGAGAGCGACGGTGCCGACGATCGGGAGCAGTCCGTTCATGATCGTTCCTTCGCCCTGTCCGGGATGCGACTGAGCGGTTGTATCGAAGGCCAGGCCAGCAAAACAAAAGCTCCGGTGATCACGAAAGCCAGGCTATAGCCCGACTCTCCTGGTGTGCCGAGTGCGGCTTCGAGCCTTGCGAAGAGCGAACCGCCGGCGACGCTGATGTTGGTCACCGCCATGAACAGGGCGTATGTTGAGGCGGCCATGCGCGGGTCCGACGCTTCCATGGCCAGCACGAAAAAAACCGCGTCGGTCCAGCCGTTGGCCGCGCCGAAGGCCGCCGCGGCCAGTCCCGCGGGGATCGGGCGAGTGATTCCTGCTTGAAGCAGAATCGAGGCCGCCAGGCCGGCAATCCCCGCTTTGAGAACCCACGATCGTCCCAGTCGCGAAGCGAACACCGGCAAGAGCGCTGCACCGATCACTCGGCCAACATACCGCGAGGAACCAAGAATTCCGATGGTTTGCTCACGGAAGTGAAGGGCGTCATGGTAAAACGGGCCGAGGTTGATTTCCACGCCGTACCCCACCAACGCGTAAAATGCGCCGAAGGCCAGGAGAACCAGAGAACGGGGACGAACCAGAACGCTCAGCGCGCGCCATTGAAACCGCTCGGCGTCGGCGGCACTCAGGGGTTCCGGCACAAGGAGCGCTTGAACCAAGGGAATGATCCCCAGTCCCGCGCAGATCCAGAGCACCGGGCCGCCGCGGCCGGGGCCATTGCCGGTATGCTCCAGCAAGAACCCGAAGCCAGGTGTGCAAAGCATGGCGGCCGCGGCCCGGCTGGCCACGAGCATGCCCTGAACCCGGTCGCGATCGGCTGGAGGAGTCACGTCGATCACCATGCCGTCACAGCACGTGTCGTAAAACGCCAGCCCGGCAACCGTCAGCACGGCCAGGGCCGTGAATCCCGCCAGATTCGCGGCGGGATCGAGCACCGATAACCCGACCAGGCCCAGCGACTGCACCACCAGGCCAATCACGATATAGGGCTTGCGATGACCGAAGCCGAGGAAGTTGAACCGGTCGGACAGGGGACCGCCAAGGAACTTGAGGATGAACGGCAACAACGCCAGGCTCTGCGCGTTGGCGGCATTGGCCTTGGTCACGCCGCCGGCCATCATGTAGAGCTGGTTGAAATTGAAGAAGTAGGCGACGACAACGCCCTGAAGCGCGTACAGTGCGGTGAAGAGCGCGAGGTAACCCGCGGGAACCCGCTGTCGTTCGTCCATCCTGCGCGGCACTCCCCGCTCACTACGGCGAATCGAGAACCGTCTCCGAGCCGTCGCCGGCACCATCGCCCGGGTCGACATCGTCAACGGCATCGGGATCCGGGGTCACGCCCGGCAGGCGCCCGGACCGCAGCGCGTGCTGCATCATCTCCTTGGCTCGCGGCGACCAGGGCATGGCTTCGATGTGCGCGATCGTCTGTTCGACGGGATACGAGACGCGTTTGAGCTCGATCCGGTAGTCGTCGATGATCGCGTAGGCAGCTCGGGGATCACCGTCGCGCGGCAGCCCGACACTTCCCGGGTTGAGCACGACGGTCCCGTTGACGTGAAGGTTGAACTGCATGTGCGAATGCCCGACGCAGACGATATCGGCCTGGACGTTCTGCAACCGCCTGGCCCACACTTCCGGGTCTTTCAACAGATATTCGTCGAGCGGATCTCGAGGAGTCGCGTGCACCAGTAAGAACCGTTTGCCGGCCAGGGTAACGCGCTGGGTGACCGGAAGTTGCAGAAGATAACGCCTTTCTTCGGGCCCCAGGGAATCCCACATCGAGGGGCGAGACACCTTGGTCAGGTAGCGGAAACCGATGTCGCCGGTCACGGGTACACCCTGGGCGACTCCGTGATCATGATTGCCCCGGATCGCGTACGTGGCATGTTCCATGGCCCATCGCACGCATTCGCCCGGGTCCGGGCCATAGTCGACCAGGTCTCCCAGGCAAAGGCAGACGTCGTGGGGCTCGTTGATGGCCGCCAGGGCCGGCCAGTTCGCGTGTATGTCCGAGACAACAAGTATCCTCATGCTCGGGCTTCTCTTGACGTCGGAGCGGGGAGAATTTCTGGACCGCTCGCACTGGTCGCGGGTCCGTTAACGCGGCTTCAAGCCAGCCAGGTGTCGTACCAGAGCTGGAACATCAACAAGGTCCAGAGTGGCTTACGGTGGTCGCGGACGCCGGATCGATGTTCCTCGATTCGCCGGGCGACTTCTTGAGGTCGGAACAAACCCTGGCGTTGCAGCTTTGCGGGCTCGAATAACCGATCGAGCAAGGGAGCAAGCTCGCCTCTCAGCCAGCGAGCGACCGGGATGCCAAATCCTTTTTTGGGGCGGCTCAGGATAGACGACGGAAGCTTACCCGAGACCGCGTGCTTGAGCAATCGCTTGGTCATGTTCCGTCGGTATTTGAAATCGGCCGGCAGCTTCAGGACCAAATCCACCAGCCCGGCGTCAAGAAACGGCGCCCGGACCTCGAGTCCACAGGCCATGCTCGCCCGGTCGACCTTGGTCAGAATGTCCTCGGGAAGGTACGTCTCCTGATAGAGGGCCAGTGATCGGTCAAGCGGGCCGGCTCCGGCGCCGGGGCGCGCCGCCAGCACTTCGGCGAGGGCACGATGCTCGGCCTCGACCTCGAGCAATCTGCCGTTGTTGCCATGAAGCAACAGCCGGGACAGCTCGGGGCCGGAGAACGAACCCAGCCAGCGCTGGTGGGCCAGGGCCAGAGGTTCGGCGGCGCCCCTGAGGAATTGCTTGAGCTTGAAGTCGAAGCTGAAATTGCGATGATCCACCGGTAGCCGCCCGACCGCGGCCTCGGCCAGCACTCGCGCCGGGCGGGGCAGGTGGCGATACAACCAGGCCGCTCGCTCGGCCGTGAATGTGGGGTAGCCCGCCAGCAACTCATCAGCGCCGTCGCCTCCCAGGGCCACCTTGACCTCGCTTCGGGCAAAGCGGCTCAGCAGGTGCGTGGGCAGGATCGACGCGTCGCCGAACGGCTCGTCAAGCCAGGCGGCCACTTCGGGCAAGAGCTCATGAACCTGCGCCACCGCGAAGGTCCGCTCATGGTGATCGGTGCCGAGATGCGTCGCGACCAGCCGGGCGTGCTGGCTCTCATCAAAGTCGGGCTCGTTGAACCCGATCGAGAACGTGTGGACGTTGCGTGGTGGCTCGATCTCGCACAGCGCGGCGGCCACGCTCGAGGAATCAACGCCTCCCGACAGGAACACGCCGAGCGGCACGTCCGACCGGCGATGCCGGGCCACCGCGGCGACGAAGCTGTCCCAGAACCGGCCGCTGGCTTGCTCGAACGACTCGTGCGCGCCCTTCGTACTCAGGGCCGCCCCATTCCAGTATCGGGAGACCGTGACCGATCCTTGCTCGCAGACGAGAACGTGGCCGCGCGGCAGTTTCCGGAGCGAACGCCAGATCGAGTAGGGCGCGGGGATGTATTCGTAAAACAGGTAACGAGCCAGGCCGTCCAGGTCGAGGTCATGACCGACTTCGGGATGGCGCAGCACCGCCTTGGGCTCGGAGCCGAAAGCAAGACCGCCGCCGGGAAGCGCGGCGTAGAACAGGGGCTTCTGCCCCATCCGGTCCCGCGCCAGAACCAGCCGCTGGCGTGGCTCGTCCCAGATGGCCAGGGCAAACATCCCGTTGAGCCGGCGGACGAAATCGACCCCCTCTTCCTCGTAAAGATGCACCAGGCTTTCCGTGTCGGAAACGGTCTGGTAGCGGTGCCCCTTGGCCTCGAGCTCGGGACGGATTTCCAGCTCGTTGTAGAGCTCTCCGTTGTACGTGACCCAGACCGTGCCATCCTCGTTGGCCATTGGCTGGGCGCCGCCGGCGACATCGATGATCGAAAGCCGGCGATGTCCCAGGGCCACCGGGCCGGCAGCAGTAGAAGCCGTCGCCATCAGGCCCGCGGTGCGCCAACGTTGCCGTCATCCGCTCGACGATCGCGCGATCCGCCCCCTGCCCCGTTCGATTCACGAAACCGGCTATGCCACACATCGTCGGTTGCAATGCCTTTCCCAAGGACTCATACCGCTTCGCCTGCCTGGCTCATGCATTCTACGCACCCGCGAGACAGGCGGATAGCAGCATCGCTTCCTCGAAACGCTCAGGGACTCTTCTGCGCGTCGCGCGTGCCGGCCGGGTCGGGAATCGTTGTTCCCCGCGACCGCTCCACGCTGTCGAGCAGCGACATCAGAGTCGCCTCCAGGTCCTGGCAGATCTTATCCAACGGCAAGTGATTGAGGCGCGCGGTGGAAAACGGGTTCTGCAGCTCCACACCAATCTCATCCAGCGCCAGGATCGGAAACGCGACCATCATCGTGACCAGCGGCGTTAGCCAGTCGACCTTCAAGAGAATCCCGAATGGCAACGCCACCAGGAAGACGAATATGAATTGGCGGATCTCGATCGAATAGGCCTCTGGCAAAGGCGTCTTGAGGATGCGCTCGCAGCCGCCGATATGGTCGATGAGCTTGGATCGTTCCTCCTCGGCGCGGGTGAAGGCAAACGGATCCATGCCCATCTCGACACCCTCGCGAAGCATCTGGCCGATCACCAGGCTGACGGCCGTTGGCATGTGCTCGACCGAGGCGATCCGCTGGGCCTTGACCGTGCCAATCAGCTTCTCGAGTTCAGGCAGATGGTGCTGATGACGAAGGCTGCGGCGCGAGACGTGGACAAAGGCCGCCGTCCAGCCGACAAACTGGCGTCGCCACTCCGGGTCGTCGGGACCGTAGCTCAGGGCCTGGATCACCAGGTTGCGGCACTGGTTGACGATGCCGCCCCAGAGTTTCCGACCTTCCCACCATCGCTCGTAGCCGGCATTGGTCCGCAGCACGAGCAAGGCGCCCAACGCGACGCCCAGCACCTCGTACGGTGCCATCGGAATGGCAACGTTGGGAAACGCCGGATGCTTTTCCACGATCGTGACCAGCAAAGCGATGAAGCCGAAAACCAGCGTGCGCCACAGGACATAAGGAATCGCCGATCCTTCAATACGATCGATCTCGGTCCAGAACTTCTCGGGCCTGAGAAACAATCTCATGCGTCTTGTATCCCGCGGAGTTTCCAATGTCGTGCCCAGCTCTCATGGATCGGGATGGAATGGAGAGTTTTACTATACCCGGTTCCCCAGGGTTCGTCGGAGTCCACCGACGCCCCTACCGTCCGTAGCGGCGCTCCCCTCGAGGAGGAGCCAGCATGCTACAGAATGCTACGTTTTCGGGGAGTCGGAGAGAATGCACGCGGCTTCGGTACTAATGCAAGTCACTTCCTCGAATGGATTTACGTCTATTCTTGTCGTAGCCGATCGTGGGGTGGGGGCACCTGGGAAAAAGGCCCAAGTGCCTTATGATAAAGGATTTGCGTTGCCAATAGCTACGTAGCCGATTTCTCCCCGATCCCGTGCCCGAGGGATCGAGTCTAGGCTGGCGAACGAAAGGCGCGGCGAACTTGCTGTCGATCGACTTCTCGTCAGGATCAGCGGTCCGCGACGATCAAAGTGTGTTGCGGATTGTCGGGCTCTCGTTTCGGGGCCTTCAGGTTATCAAGCCGGTCCTGATATAAATGCACGGTGGACCGAGCCTCCAAACTCTCAGGATCGAGTGCCAGGGCTTGAAGGGCCGCACTGAGGGAGAGTCTACGGTTTGGCTCGATCGCGTCCCGGCCGGGAATTCAGTAAGCGTTCTTGTGCAGGTTGATGTATGCCTCGCTGACGGCGAGATACCCGGCTGGCTGCTCGGGGTACCGCGCGGCGAGCAGAAGGCCCAGTGCAAGCATCCGGTCGACGGTCAGCCGGGCTTTATCGGGCCGGCCAGTCCGGCGCTCTTCCGCGGCGATGAGCGTGAGCTTTCGGGTCAAATTGAACCCGGCCTCGGCTTCAAAGGACGGGGCGGGTGCGGGCTTGCCGGTTGATTGAAAGGCCCTGACCACCAGGTCGGCCAAGGTTTGGACCGGCAGGCGATCGGCATCGGGAGATGCCAGCCGATGATCTCGCTCAGACTCCCGTTGATCACGGAACATCATTCTGTGTCGAGCCTCAACCACCTTGCCGGCGAAGCCACGCCAAGCTCAAAGTATCTCCGCCCTCCTCGTGATGAGGACACGACATACACCGTAGGAGGTAACTGTTCGCGAGTCGATGGCGACAAACGTCAGGTAACATCGAGACGGGAAGTTACTCCTCGGATGCGTCGGTCGATCAGACGTCGATCAGATCGATGCGCGCCGGGCCGTTGCGCGCGTCGGTCCGACCAGCGGCCAGAGGAGGAGACCTCGCCGCAACTTCACAATTCCGCGGCACGCCATCGACTCCGCGAATCCGGCAGAAAAAGCCCTGATCCAGAATTGACAACAATAGTTGTCAAGGCTATCCTCATCTCATGCTCGACATCCAAGTCATCGATGATCCGGCGGCGGCGACGGTGGCCTTGGAGCCGATACGAAGCCGACTCCTTTCCGAACTGGCCGCGCCCGCCTCGGCGGCGACGTTGGCCACGCGGGTCGGCTTGGCTCGCCAGAAGGTCAACTACCACCTGCACGCGCTGGAGGCGCACGGGCTGGTGCGGCTGGCCCAGGAACGCAAGTGGGGCGGGCTGACGGAACGGCTGCTCGTCGCGACGGCCACTTCCTACGTCGTTTCGCCGAGCGCCTTGGGCCCGGTCGCCGTTGATCCGAATCGGGAAGTCGATCGGCTGTCCGCGAGCTATCTCATCGCCCTGGGCGCACGCGTCGTCCGCGAGGTGGGTGACCTCGTTCGTCGTGCGAAAGAGGCGAGAAAACGCCTGGCGACCCTGGCGGTGGACACCGAGGTTCGCTTCCGGTCGCCCACGGACCGGGCGGCTTTCAGCCACGAACTCACCGAGGCCATCACGAAACTCGTTTCAAAGTATCACGATGAAACCGCCCCCGGCGGCCGCGCGCATCGTCTGGTAGTCGTGGCGTACCCTCTGCCGCAGAAAATCGATCCCAAGGAGCTATCATGAGCGTGAAGAAAGAAGCCTCCGGGCGCCGTTCCGTCCAGGTCGAAGTCGAGGTTCCCGGCACGCCGGAGGAGGTCTGGCAGGCCATCGCGACTGGGCCGGGGATTTCGTCCTGGTTTGTGCCGACGGAGTTTGAGGAGAGCGACGGGAAGCCCGTCGCGGTGAAGATGAACTTCGGTCCGGGCCTGGAGTCACGCGCCGTGGTGACAGCCTGGGATCCGCCGCGGATGTTTGCCGCGCAGGGCGATGGCTGGGGTGGCTCGCCGCCCATCGCAACCGAGTGGAGCGTCGAAGCGCGCACGGGTGGTGTGTGCCTCGTCCGTGTGGTGAATAGCCTCTTCGCCAGCACCGACGACTGGGACAACCAGCTTGAGGGCACCGAATCCGGCTGGCCCGGCTTCTTCCGCACCCTGCGGATCTATCTCACGCACTTCCGCGGCCAACGCTCCGCGATCTTGCAGTTCGTGGCTCCCGTCGCGGGAACCGAAGCGGAGGCCTGGGAAACGCTGACCGCGGCATTGGGACTGAAAGGCGTGAGCGTCGGGCAGCGTTGG
Organism: uncultured Planctomycetaceae bacterium; assembly: GCA_963797295.1. Lineage (GTDB taxonomy): Bacteria > Planctomycetota > Planctomycetia > Isosphaerales > Isosphaeraceae > Aquisphaera. Next base: position 416,765 of record CAWCPP010000034.1, on the reverse strand, counting down.
ACGGCGCCCGCGGGTGTCCCGGGGCTCAGCGGCGTGGCGGAGTATCTCACCCAGAGTCCGTACGACGCCCTGCTGCGGCTCGACAAGCCGGGGCCGGGCGTAGCCGCCCTTGGCGCCTTCAACTTCGGCGGCCAGAGCATGGTTGCGCTGAACTTCTACCATTACGGCGATCAGGCGGCCGGAACCGTCGCCCGCGAGACACCGCCATGGCAAGCGTGGATCCAGGAACGCTTCCCGATGCCGACCGAGCCGGGCAAGAGCGAATGAGCACGTGGTCATGGCCATCCGTTCAACCAGAAGCTCAATCAACTTCTGGATGAGGATCGCGTTGACGCAGCGCAACAGGAGGACTCCACATGCTCATGATGTGGACAAATCCGCCCTTATAACTCACCGCGCAGCAAAACGGCCGAGAGTTCCCGCGGATCGGATCGCCTCGGCCGATGTCAATCGACGCGCTTATAGACTATCCGGTTGGAAGGCCCCACGCTACAAACAGGACGCTCAGTCTTCCACAACGGCAAGCACAACTGCCACGCTGTTCGTCGCGTCGAATATCAACAACTAAGCAGCCTCCCTTGCCGTCTCAAGGTCAGTCGCGTATATGGTCTTGATCTTGACCAGCGCCCTGCTCGGGTTCTCCTTCTAGAATATCGTGAAAGACTTCAATGTAAGCAGCCGGTCGCTCGTATGAGTAGTCTCTTCGAGCATAGGCAAACCCATATTGGATCAAAGCCAGTCCGATAACCAAGCCATCAGGCGATCTATGAGCGTAGACCTTTCGACGTCCACCGGGCACCGGTGCGAGGCCCGGATCATCAACCAGCGTGACCGAAATACCGCGCGTCCACGATTCCAAAACTGCCGGGACTTCTTCGGCTATGAATGCATTAAGTTTAGCTCCGTCAGGCGATTCCGGAATTCCTACTCCGATGAGCCGAACCCAGGGCCGGTCCCCCCTTGTTTCTGAAGAATCAAGGAGTCGCCCGTGCTTGTGTATGCGACCGGCAACGGCCCCTTCTTCTCATCACCACTATATGAAACGCTTGTCAGGGCTGCAAAAGCAGCCACGAACATTGAGACAGTCGCGAACCAAGCTTGCACCTTCAACATGAGCACCGTCCTTCGGCTTGAAGAGAATAGATAAGACCCTTCTCATCGCCGTGCCGATGAGAAGGGTCTTATCTATTGGCGAACAGCCCGCAGATACTCGCGTCGAGTCCCCTCGACCAACCCGGCGAGGTGCATATCCTGGGTCATGCGATTTCTGAGTTCTGACATCGTGATACCCTTTCGTCTTTGAGTCCAAGGAACACAGGTCACAACGGCCGGAAATCCAATGGTATCACGCCAGAATCCGTCGACGTCCGGCCCACCCCACCCGATCACCCCACCCAGACCGCTCCCACCATCCCGCGGCGAAGCCGCTTCTTCCAATGCGCGATGTGATCTGAACTCGCCTTGAGAATTGCGAAATCCTCGCGAATCCAAGCAAAAGCCCTTCGACCAAGTTGATCGAGGGGCTTCTGTTCTCCGTTGAGTCGGGGCGACAAGACACCGTTAGATTCTTTCAATGCGTGCATGGATGCTACTTATTCTGGCTTAGCGAGTCTCTTGCGGGAGAGTGGATCGGTGTTTACCTGTCTCGAACGCTTTAATTTTTGCCCAAATTATGCAGCCTACCCCAGACTTACAAATGTCCCACCGGGCCGCCCAATCAACTGACCACCGCGATTCCAATCGTGACACTTGTCGACTCGCAACTTGACAAGAGGCAGCGTACCTCGTATTTTACCTCTGAGTTAATTAACCGGATGGTAAATTATGCCGATCGATCAACTTAGTGTCACATTCGCAGCTCTTGCCGACCCAACGAGGCGGGCGATCCTGGCTCGCCTCTCGGAGGGACAGTCGGCGGTGCTGGACTTGGCCAAGCCTTTCAACATGACTCTGCCGGCGGTCTCAAAGCACCTGAAAGTGCTCGAAAAGGCCGGCCTGATCGAGCGCTCGCGCAACGCGCAATGGCGGCCTTGCAAATTAGAAGCCCGGCCCTTGAAGGATGCGGCCTCATGGATCGAGGGCTACCGCAAGTTTTGGGAGGAAAGCTTCGATCGTCTCGACGACTACCTCAAAGAGTTGCAAACCAACACCGATTCTCAAACCGACTCACCCAACAGGAAATAGGGGCTTTTTCATGCCGGCTGATCCACAACTGACCGAAGCAAACCTGAGTACCCCTGTGGAGATCGTGATCTCCCGAACTTTCGCCGCGCCGCGTGAACTGGTCTGGCAAGCGTGGACGGAGTGTGAACACCTCAAACGTTGGTTCGGGCCTAAAGGCTCAAGCCTCGCGAGTGCCAAACTGGACCTGCGCCCGGGCGGCTCGCTCCATTATTCCATGAGCGGGCAGGGCATGGAGATCTGGGGCCGCTGGGTCTTTCGTGAGATCGATCGGCCCAACAAACTCGTTTTTGTTAGCAGTTTTTCGAACGCCCTTGGTGGAATCTCCCCGTCGCCGTTTCCGGGCCTCGAAAACTTTCCGCCGGAAGTGCTCACCACCGTCACATTTGTCGATCATGCCGGCATCAGCAAGGGAACAGTCATCACCGTCGAGGCCCGGCCAATCAACGAAACCGTCGCACAACGTGACTTCTTCACGTCGTTCCACGGTTCGATGCGCCAAGGCTGGACCGGCACCCTGGAACAACTTGCGGAGTTCCTGAGCGTGGACGCGTGAATCGTCACTTCTGATCGCCGAGAACAAAGCGCGAGGAGTAACGAATCAGTAGGTGATGCCGGTATAGATTGCGAGGCGAAGCCCTCAGTGCTTCAGCACTCCTCGTCGAAGGAAACGTGCATCGCTTGCTCGATATCGATTCGTTACCCCGTACTCGCCAGTTGATCCGTCGTCTCGACACTTAAACAAGCCCTTCGGTGTGGTGCAGAAGGGCTCTTTTTCGAATAACAGTCGGGTCAACGTCCCAGGCTAAACGGACTACCGGTGACAGCCCTTTTCGGTTCGTTGCTGATCACGTGCAGATGGTCAATGATTCATGATGATATCGATCGTCGTCGGCTCTTTGTCATTCGCCGAGAAAAAGGAATAAACGAGACGAGTTACGAAGGAGACGGAACAGACTAAACCGTTCCTATTCTCCCTCGCTCGGCTCGAGCACCATGACAAAAACCAAGCACCACTCCAACGTCACTCCAATGCGAGTGCAGTAGTCGAGGCGACGAGATCTGAACCCGTCAGGGCGCTCCCCCCTTGCGATCCATTCCCCGTTCAGTATGCCGCGTTGTGCCGCGCGACGGTCCGACTCTACCGAAGCACCGAGTACGCGATTGGGCGCGTTGAGCGATGTGACCGACGCGCAGCCAAGATGCGAATCGTCGCGCGAGTGGGGGAGACCTCATCATGAGCCCCTGTCCACCTGAGGTAGTAAATAGTGAGGCAGAACCAGGCGTTCCGCACGTCGGATGAGTCGGGCCTCAGCGACGATACTCGAGTCAGTCGTGGTCTCCCTGAGCCGATGGCTTGTCGTTCGTATTCCATTCGGAGCCCTTGCGAGCCGGGTGAGCGAAGTACACGGGAACGCCGGCCGACCCTGTGCCCGACACGCTATTCCTGGCCTGGACACATCCGCCCAAGCTCTTTGCGGCGTCGTAGAGTCCGTAAGCGATCGCCTTGGGCTGCTGGGTGTAGAACACGTTGTTCACGATTCGCACGTCTCGCACCGAGCCGCGCAGTCGGATGGCGGATTTCAGTTCCTTGTGGCTTATGCCTTGGGTGGGATCGGTGATCGTGTTTTCGGCGATTTCCACGTTTTTCGCAACGCAATTCAGGTCAATTCCGCTCGCATAGGCCCCGCTGATCGTGTTGCGGAGAATCCGGACATTCGTCATCTGACCCGAGGGGTTCTCCAACCAGCGATCGGTGAAAACGGCGAAGTCAAATCGCATGCCGGAACTCCGCGTCGTCCCGCCCTCCGAGTTGATGTAGGTGATGGAGTTGTCGGCGATCCGCATGTTCTCGACTTGCATCGGAGGAGGCGTCCCTCGATAAGAAACGATGCCGATACCGTAGAATTCGGGATAGCGCTCCTTCCACCCGGTAATATCAATGGTGACGTCGTTCCTCTCGAAGACCAAGTCGTCGAATTTACGGTTTTCGATGCCCCAGATGGAGAAGCCGCACCCGACGTTGACCAGTTTGTTTTCGATGTAGTACTGGTGGACCGAGGGTTCCGTGGTCTTACCGTCCCCGCCGGAGCAGACGTTGATCCCGTATCGGAAACCGGTGATGAGGTTGTTCGTGAACTTGTGGTTGCTGCCGTGGATCTCGACGGCGGTCCGCGCCGGATGTGCCGGCACCGAAGCGGCTGGTCATGATGTTGTTCGAGACCACGCACGGGCCGTAGCCGTCAATGCGGATGCAGGAATGGTCCCAGTCGTTTTTGGTGTAGCCGCCGACGTTGTCGAAAAGGCAGGAGTCGATCACCACGTTCTCCGCGCGGCCAGATGCGTAGAGGGCCCAGACGCCGCTCAAGTTCGTAAATCGGCAGCGCTGTACGGCGATGTTCCTTGCTCCGGGCAGATAGACCGGCGTATGCAGATAGGGCGACGGCACAGCGTCGGCGGTCGTGATGACGGGATTGGTTGAGCCGTTGGCGTCCATCCCGAGATCGAGCATCGAGAAGTCATGAAGCCCTTGACCGGCGAGGATGGCGTCGTAGGCGCCCTGGTTGTCTGCCACCTTGATGACGCTCTTGTGCATCCCATCTCCCTGGAGCCTCAAATTATTGCAGAGCCTCACCTGTGGCTCCCACGTTCCCTTGTTCGGGGCGGTCAAGAGGTAGACCCCCGCGGGGAAGTTCACGATCCCGCCTCCCGCCTTGTTCACGGCGTCGACGGCCGCCTGGATCGCCTTGCGATCGTCGGTCTTGCCGTCACCCTTCGCGCCAAAGTCCTTGACCGATACCTCCTCCGCGAACGCCGCCCCCGCCGCCACGACAAAGAGACTTCCAAGTGTCATAATCCTGAACACGCACATGCAACCCTCCTTACTTCGACCTGCTGACCCGCATCGGGGCTACTGCTCGACGCGGCTGGATGGGATGTAACTCGTCGCGCGCTGGCCCAAATCAGAGGACCTTCGTGGCAGGATTCAGCCTTTACACGTTTGACCATGGTAGAGGATCGCCCTTTGACGAATGTCGGATTGCCGCACACTACATTTTCCCAGCTTGCTTGAGGGGATCACGGCCCGACGGTCCTCCATCGTCTTTCAGGGACAATCGTGTATACGGGCGTCCCCTGTCCGCCGGTCACGTCGGCCGGTAGTTCATCAGGATACTGCGCACATCGGTCCGACGACACCGAAGTCAATTCGGTCGATCCGACCGACACGTGCAAGTAGATCCGGAATCGGGACAAGCCGTCATGCCAAGCCAAGGCACAAGATGCTGAAGTTCGTTAATCGTGATTCGCAGCAGGGTGGCTCGGATCGCTCCGAGCTGGCATTAGATCGGTCTGACTGAGGGAAGGAGACGAGCCCCCTCGGGATACCGCTTGACTCGAGATCGCGGCCAGAGAGGATGGAATGGCAGGCGGCCGGAGAGATGGCCGACGCTGGCGATAGGCTGTCTGTCCGGCGTTCGCTTTGGCCTTGCATGACGTCACTTCCGAATCGGTCGTAGGATGGTTCCGGTCCCATGCGTCGTACACTATGCAGTTGTGAAGCGCTCGAATCTGCGAAGACGACAACCACTCGGGCGGACCAGCTAGCCGAGGACCGGATGGCTGGCCTGTGGTCGGAGCTTTGCTCGGGAGGCCTGCGCCGGGTGCCATCATGATACCTCCAGCCGACTTTCCTGCTCTCGCCGCCCGTTTCCAACGCTTCGGCGCCCTGGCCCAGGCCGAGCAGCTCTACCGCCAGGCCCTCCGGAACCGACCCGGCGATGCCGACCTCTGGGCGGGGCTCGGACGCGTCTGCCAGACCCTCGGCCGGCCCGACGAGGCCGTGACCAGCTTGCGTCGCGCCCTGACGCTGCACCCCGCGGACGGGGTCCTCTCCAACGATCTCGGAGTCGCGCTGCTGGAGCAGGGCCAGCTCGATGAGGCGCTCGACTGCTTGCGTGCGGCCACGCGACTTCGCCCCGACTACCCGGAAGCGCACCGCAACCAGGGCATCGTCCGGATCAGGCAGGGCGATCCCGATGGGGCCGCGCTCTGTTTCCGCCGCGCCCTGGCTCTCCAGCCCGACGACCCGGTGGCGTCATGCCATCTGGGCGACGCCTTGGCGGTACTGGGCGAATACCACCAGGCTGTCGAATGCTATCAGAGGGCCGTCCGGCTTCGGCCCGAACTGGACCAGGCGTGGCTGAATCTCGGCCGCGCGCTGCGGGACCTCGGCCAGCACGATGAGGCGGTGTCCTGCTACGAGAGGGCCGCGCGGTTGCGTCCCGATGACCCTGGACCGCTCGCCGAACTGGCCGCCATGCTGTTGCATCGCGGCGACCTAGAAGCAGCGGTCGCCCGCTACGAGCAGGCCCTGCGGCTCTGGCCGGATTGTGTCGGGGCCTACTCGAACATGGGGCTGGCCTTGATGGCCCTGGGCCGACTGGAGGAGGCGCGGCTCAGTTTCGAGCAGGCGCTGTACCTCCAACCCGACCTGGCCGAGGCGCTCAACAATCTCGGCCTTGCTCTCCTGAACCAGGGCCGGGAGGCGGAGGCGCAGGCTGCGCTTCGAGCGGGCGATCCAGCTCCGGCCGGACCTGGTGGACGCCCGGAACAACCTTGGCCTGGCGTACAGCGCCCAGGGGGAGCCCGATCAGGCCCTGGCTTCCTTCGAGCAGGCAGTGCAGATCGATCCCGACCATTTTGGGGCGCTCACCAATCTCGCGAATGCCTGCAAGGACCAGGGGCGAGCGGCCGAGGCCATCGCCTACTACCGCCAGGCCCTGGCCTCGCGGCCGGATGACGCACCCGTCCACAGCAACCTGCTCCTGGCCATGCACTACCAGCCCGGCGCCGATCCTCGGGAGCTCCTCGTCGAGGCCCGGCGATACGATCGTCAGCATGCGGAGCCCCAGGCCGGGGCGATCGAGCCGCGCCCGACCCGGTCCGCGGCCGGGCGACTCCTGCGGATCGGCTACGTCTCGGCCGACTTCCGGGAGCATCCCGTAGTTTCTTTCCTGGAGCCGATCATCGCCGCCCATGACCGTCAACGCTTCGAGATCTTCTGCTACTCCGACGTCTCGCGACCCGATGCGATCACACAACGCATCCAGAGTTATGCCGACTGCTGGCGATCGCTGGTGGGGCTCTCCGACTGCGCAGGCCGCTGAGCAGATCCGCCAGGACGGCATCGAAATCCTGGTGGACCTGGCGGGTCATACGGGCGGGAACCGGCTACGGGCGTTCGCCCGCAAGCCGGCGCCCATCCAGGTGTCTTACCTGGGCTACCTGGGGACGACCGGCCTGTCGGCCATGGACTACTACATCACTGACGCTCACGCCGACCCCCCGGGCCTGTCGGAGGAGCACTACCAGGAGTCGCTCATCCGCTTGCCCGAGTGCGGGTTCTGTTACGCACCCGGCCCCGCGCCGGAGGTCCGCCCCGAGCCGCCGGCCCGGCAGTCCGGCCAGGTCACCTTCGGTTGCTTGAACAACCCGGCCAAGGTCTCCGACGAGGTCTCTGGCCGTCTGGTCGCGTGGGCTGGCGGCTGTTCCCGGCTCCCGCCTCTTGCTCCGCACCGGGGCCGGTCGCGCGGCTGAGGAACGGATCCGTGACCGCCTTACGGCCTGCGGCATCGCCCCAGAGCGGCTGCGCTTCGCCGGCCCAACGGCAACCCGGTTCGCCTACCTCGAGCTGTACCACGCCGTGGACATCGCCCTGGATCCGTTTCCCTACAATGGCGTGACTACCACGTGTGATGCCCTGTGGATGGGGGTGCCCGTGATCAGCCAGGCCGGCCGCATGAACGTCTCGCGCCAAGGAGTGCGGTTCCTGCGGACCGTCGGCCTGGACGAGCTGATCGCGGAGACGCTCGAAGACTACGTGCGGATCGCGATCGAACTGGCTGGCGAGCCTCGCGCTTCTGGCCGATCTACGCTCTGGATTACGGGAGCGAATGCGTCGCTCGCCGCTGATGGATGCGCAACGGCTGGCCCGCGACCTGGAGGCGGCCTATGTCGGCATCTGGACGAACCGGCTGGCCGTGCGCGACCCGATCAATCGGTAACGTCGTGTAAAGCGACCAGGTCATTCCGAGCGTTCTGGGTGTCCACGACGATCGTTGCGATCCCTTCGAAGGAGTGGACTGCACCACCGTTCCATTCCACCGCAACAGCGCCCGCCCCGTTGCTTATCTCCACGGTATTGATCGTGCGCTTGTCCACGATGACGGTCAGGACGGAGCCGGACTGGATGGCGCTACCGCTGGTTCGACGAATCTCGGGGACTCGGACTTTCTGAGAATTCGCACTCACGCTCGGGAGAACGGCGGCCGTCGGAACCTGCAAACCGACCGCGAGGGCGGTCGGACTCGTCCGGGAACTGGTCAGGTTGAACGTGATCTGGTTGGTCCTGGATCTCTCGGTCTGGATGACGCTTGACCTGATGCCGGTGAACGAGTGGACGGGACCACCATTCCACTGGGCCTGGATGCCCCCCTGGCCGGTCTCGGTTACCTGCACGGTGTTGGTCGTCGGCTGGCCGACGCCGATGCCCAGGACCGTTCCTCTCTGCTCGGAGACGCCTCCTGTCCGGGGAAGATGGAGGAAGGTGCGAAAAATGAACGAGCTGCCATCCGGGAAGCTCACCTGACGGGACAACAAGAGACGGCTCTCCAGCGGCTTAACCTCGGGGAGGAACTTCCTCGAAGGGCCGGGGCCTTGAAGAGATGGTTGGTCGCTCATGGAGATGCTCCTCGAGAGAAATGATCCCGGGGTAACCCCCTCGATGTGCGCGCGGAAGATGGGTCGGATACGACTCACCAGATTAGAACCTCAACGTGGCACGAGTTCAACTGGAAGGCGAGTGCCGACTCGCAGATTCCGTGGCGTAGCGCACCGGCGAGGCCGATCAAGTCAATGGCGTCATTGAGAACGCGGCGTGATCTTGTGTACGTCGATCCGACTAAACCGAAGTCGCTTGCTCCGGGGTTGCTCCGGTCGATCCGACGAATGGCACTAGCTTAAGCTTAAGCCCTTATTTAATATAGGCTTACGTCGAGAACCACGGTCTTTGCAGCAACGTTCGCTCAAATGCGCCAAAGTACATGCAACCAAGGGTCGTCCTTTTCAAGCCCAAATGTAGCATTTTACATGTCCACATGTTACTAAAAGTGGGTGCCATATTTAAGTCGCAACTCGCATCGGAATAATGGTTTGCGTTTTATGCTAGTGCCATTCGTCCAACGACTCCGAAGTCATTTCGGTCGATTACACCAGGTCGCGCGAGCAGGCGGTGATGACGAGGCTGACTTTAGGCCAAAGAGTAGCGAATCCGTCATGAGCTGCCATCTGTGCCGCTGCATTGGCGTGGTCCATTAATTCGGCCGCTCACTGGTGTTGCCGTCCGTGCGGACAGGATCTTATGGTCGGTCCGGCGGCTCAGGGACGAATACCTTGGCGGGCAGCGCAGGCGGCGGGCTGTCCAGGAGAGCCTGGGCCTCCGCGCGGAAGTTCGCAAACTCGTGGATGTGCTGGTCGGAAAGGCTCTTCTGCTCGCTAAGCCATCGCACGGCGCGGTCGAAGCACTCGCGGGCCGCGACTCGGTCTCCCAGCCAGTGATGTGCCATGGCCAGGAAGAACAGGTCGAAGGCGGCGAACTCCCCGTGATTGACGGCCAGGCTGCGCTCCAGGGTTGCGACGGCCTCGGCATTTCGTCCTGCGCGGTACTGGGCGACGCCCAGCGTATTGAGATAACAGCCCTGATTCGGGCTCAGGTCCACGGCCCGTCGGGCCAGGCTCAGCGCACGCTGCGGGTTGCGTTTCGATTTGGCCGCGTTCGCCAGGTTCCACGCGAAATGGTTGCAGTGCCGGATCAGCCTTCTGCGGAGGCCGGGCTGGTCCGGATTACTCGCCAGCGCTGTTTCCAGGTCCAAGAGCACGGGTTCGTAGAATCCGGGTTCGAGGGACTCAGTGATGGGCAGAGGACCCAGATCGACCTGGGGCGGAGGAAGGAGAGGTGACGATGGGTCAGCCGGGTCGACATCGGAAAAGGCCAGCGCGTCCCAGTCGAGGTCCATATGAACGAGATGCCGGCGGATGGCACGGAGGTTCCAGACGCGCACGGCAGGACCGTCGTTGGTGGTTACTACCAGGTGTGCCCCATCGGGGCTGAAGCTAGCCGTCCGGACATAGCACAGGTCAGGGCTTTCGAGACGAGCGATTGTACGGCCGGTCACGCACTCGACCAGACGGAGCACCTTGGTCGCGTCCATCACGACCACCAGGCGGCCATCGGGAGAAAAACAGCGGCCCTCACCGCCGATCTGCCGTGCCTCGAGCCAGGTGCCAACAGTCCAGAGCCGGCAGGGTGCGTTGGTCGTCATGAGCCACCCACCTTCGGGGCTAAAAACAACATCCGTGCCATAGTCGATGGGAAGATCGGCCACCTTGGCGGCATCGCGGATGCGCCAGACCTGCGCGCCCTTGGTCGGAGCATGACTGCCGGTTGCCAGCCATTCCCCGTCCGGGCTGACAGCGACGAAGCGGCAGTCGTCCACCGGGCCCACATGGACTGTCCGCTCGGGAGTTGCGACGAAGGCAAGGTCATGGTCTGCCCACGCCATGATGCGGCCCATCCGGTCCTCGGCGATGCCACAGTCGGCCGCTGGCAACGGAAGTTGAGTGGGTGGGCCGATGCGGATTTCCCGCCGCTCCAGATCGAGCCGGAAGGGCCACCGCCGCACGCCGATCGAGCCGGAAGTCACCAGGTCGCCTGAGGCCTCGAATACCACTTGCGAGGCATTCCCGATGGGTAGGAAGGCGAGCTCCCTGCCGAGTGCCAGGTCCCAGATCCCCACTCCCCGGTTCGTGCCCACGGCCAGAAACCGACCATCTCCATGAACCGCTGCGGATTGATAATCAATCGGCTCACCGGAAACATGTGCGAAAGTCCGGTATTCGAGGGCCGGATCGACCTGGTATCCGGTAAGATTGTCCTCGAACGCAATGACGATTCGTCCCTCCTTGTTGAATTCAGGCCAGCGGTTGCTTGTCACGCTCAGCACCGGCCTGCCCAGGACCGGATCCCAAAGCCGGAGTTGCTCTTCCCAGCCGTTGCTGGCCAGCAATGTTCCTGCAGGGTGGAAGGCCGCACGCAAGCCCAGGCTGCTAGAGCCTTCGAGGGTTGCCCTCCGGATACCGGTGGCAGCATCCCAGAGATAGATCTTGCGATCTTCACACGGCGTCGCAAGCGTGGCACCGTCGGGGCTCCAGGCGACGCTCTCTGCCAACGCCGGCAGCACAATCGACCGGACAAGCCTTCCTGAGTCCGCTTCGATTAGCTGGCAGGACGGTTGTTTCTCAGGGTAAACAATTGCGATCTGGGCTCCGTCCGACCTATAGGAGAGATCGCTCGCCGGCCCCGGCCCGCGCCTGAGACGGCTGACACCGTGGGTCGCCAGGTCGTAAACGAGGAGCTCTCCATCGAGGTGGGCCAGGGCGATTCGCCGACTGTCCGGGCTGAACCTGGCCGAGTAGCCTGTTACGTAGCCCGGGTCATTCAGACAAAACTTGCGCTGCTCGATGTCCCAGACCGTCAGGGCATGGCCTTGTGAATCCCTGGTCGCCAGGTAGCGCCCGTCAGGACTGAAGCCGAAGACGAAGAACTCTCGATCGCCTCGCGCCCTAAATCGCACGACTTCCAGGTCGTCGGCGACGAGCCGGACCTGGATTGTCCCATCGCGGAACAGGAGCGCATAGCGCGTCATGGTGGGGTCGAAGGCAACATCGAAGGCTCCCGAGGGCCGGTGAATTCCTCGAGCGGTGGGTCTCAAGTCGGGCAAGGCCAGGCAGGCGATCGCCTCGTCGCGAAGTGAATCGATCCGGCTGGCTGGCAGCTTCAGGTCCCGGGCGATCGCAGCCGCCTGGGCCAGGGCGTCGAGGCTGCCGAACCGCTGTCCCAACTGGCGACTATGCCGCTTGGCGCTGCTTGGGCCGAGAGCGACTCGAGAAGCCTTTCGCGGCCCTTTGTCTCTGCGCTCTGGAGATCGTGGAGGTTCCGGCCGATCTGGTCGCGCTGGTGGTGGAATGTCCAGGCCGCCAGCGTCGAGCCGATGGCGACGATGGTCGTCAGGACCGCGGCGGCGATGTTCGCCCCGGCCAGCCAGGGATTGCGGCGGCACCACCGGCCGAAATGTTCGATTGCCGTGCTGCGCCGGGCCTGGACTGGTCGGTCGCTCAGGAAACGTTGCAGGTCAGCGGCCATCTCTCCCGCAGTCTGATATCGCCGACCCGGCTCCTTGGCAATCGCCGTCAGGATGACCGTTTCCAGGTCCCGGGGAATACGGCGATCGACCTGGCGCGGCCTTGGCGGATCAGAGTGGAGCATCCGCTCGATAAGTTGCGCCCGCTCGGCATATTCGAAGGCCGGGTGCAATGTGACCATTTCATAGAGAGTCAGGCCCAGGCTGAAGATGTCGCTGCGCCGGTCGGCCTGGCCCTGGAACCGCTCCGGAGCCATGTATCGCAGCGTTCCCAGCAGGTCGCCCCGGCTGGTCAGCTCAACGGTACCCTCCGCCTTGGCCAGGCCGAAATCGGTGATCCAGACAGTGCCCTGCGTGTCCAGCAGGAGGTTCGACGGCTTGATGTCCCGGTGGACGATGCCCTGCTGGTGGACATACTCCAAAGCCCCGGCCACCTGCACCCCGAGCCGGGCGACACTGCGGAAATACTTCGCGTTCGACTGGCTGCCCAGTTCGGAATCGTCGCCCTGGATCATCGCGTGGCCTGCGCCCACTTGCGTGGAAGAGGGGCTGGCCGGGTCGGTTCGGGGAGGCATCAAATCCTCGGTGCGGTCGCTGAGCGATTCATCCTTGACCGGGAACCGGCCGGTCCTCAGCCCCTCGGCCAGGGTGACGGTCAGCTCCAGGCCGCTCGCTTCCACGGGGAGCCACCTCGGCGACTCGGCTGGCTCCCCCGGATCAGGCGCACCGGGGCGGCCCCGGGCTTTCAGCTCGTGCAGCAGTGTGTTCAGGGGCTGGCCGTTGATGAACTGCATGGCGAAGTAGTGGATGCCCTGATACTCGCCGACCCCGAAGACCGGTACGATGTTCGTGTGATGCAGCTTGGCCGCCGCCTGGGCTTCACGCCGGAACCGCTCCAGGTGATTGGCATCAGGCAGGCTCTGGAATGGAAGCGCCTTCAAAGCCACGCGGCGGCCCAGCGATTCCTGGACTGCCTCGTAGACGATGCCCATGCCGCCGCGGGCAATTTCGCGAACGATGCAGTACTCCCCCAGTCGCTGCGGCGCGGTTCCATCCGAAGTCGAGGTCTGAGAGTGCTGGCCAGTTGGCGGCCCGGCGACCGAGCCGCACCCCTCAGTTACCACCAGCGCGGGGAAGTGGTCACGGATCTCAGCGTCACACTCTGTATGCTTTCCAATGTACTCGGGCAGGCTGGGCCGCTCGCCGTGACTGAGGCGGTCGGCTAATTCATGAGCCGGTTTGTTCAACGAGTCCGGTCCGGAGTCGGATTCGCTCATGGTAATACTTCTTTCAGCCCTCTGGGCAGGCGGACCAGGATCCCTTTGAGCCGTTTCAGCGCCCGCAGGTAAGTTTCGTGTAACAGGGCTGTGGCATAGAGTGTATGCCCCGGCGACTCGTGCGCCGGCTTCTGGGCCACCCGACAACTGAGCTGATCATAGACCAGGGGAAGAAGTTGCTCGGCCGCTTGACGTTCGCCTTCCCCGATCGCCTTGAGAATCTGTGTCACCTCGTTCATGGCCGTGACACCAAGGGGCTTCGAGAAATATCGGAGTCCGTTGGGCGTTCATCAACATCAGCCTAGCGTCCGACGGCATCGGAGGACAAGTCAGAGGATGCGTCAACGAAGGCTCATTCTGTTTCGGTTTGAATGCGTCCCTTCCCGCTGCGACCTTGCGGCTCACTCCGCTTCGGCAGTGATCTTGCGCGTCGGTCCGACGATACGAATGGCACTAGCTTAAGCTTAAGCCCTTATTTATATAGGCTTACGTCGAGAACCACGGTCTTTGCAGCAACGTTCGCTCAAATGCGCAAAGTCATGCAACCAAGGGTCGTCCTTTTCAAGCCCAGATGTAGCATTTTACATGTCCACATGTTACTAAAAATGGGTGCCATATTTAAGTCGCAACTCGCATCGGAATAATGGTTTGCGTTTTATGCTAGTGCCATTCGTCCGACGATACCGAAGCAATTTGCGCGAAGCATCAGACATGCCCTCGCGGGGCAGTTCATGGACCTCCCGATATCACCTGGGAGATGGGGCTGGCTGAAACGGGTGCCACGATTCGCAGCCCCGTAGTTGGCGACTCTCCCGAGTAACGGAGACGGCTGAACCGCACACCTTCACGCCGGAGCCGTTGTCGCCCCCATCCGGTTGCCTCTGACAAGTGCATTGCCCGTGTTCGATCTCAAAGCTCTCTGCACGCTTGTCACCTTCGACTTGTGAATGGCTACCGTAGGAGGACATTCATTCCGACCACGTTCTCTGATGCGGTTCCAAGGCCGAGTCTCAGTCAAGTTGCTCGATGCTGGCCGATTCCGCACCGATTATCTTGACCACCGACAAATGTCCAGGGACAGACGCTGCACTGACTCGGCGCTCGCGGGGGACCCCAATGAATGAACGTCGTTGGCGGCGGACCACTTGCTAGTTCGGCAGTCTCTGGCTTTCGAAAACGTGATTTAAATGGAGTTGGATGTCGCCGCGGCAAGAAAGCCAGCCGAAGCAGCAGCCTTCCCGAAGAAACGATCGCGAAATGTCGACACCACGATCGGCACGGGCGACCAGCCCAAGACAACTTGAGCCCGCAAGCGGCTCGGTGATTTCCCTGACCCTCACCGACTCATCCGCTCGCTGTGAGGACAGACGCCGAGCCGGCTAGATCGTTCGGCTCGCCGATCTTGGTTAATCCATCGCATCCAGAAGACCAGACAGATTCCCCAATGGGAGCCGGAAACCTGGCAGGACATCGCCACCGGTGAGAGTTTGTTTTTCCCTGAGCGTGGTGGGATCGGACGGGGAGGTGTAGATAGCGACAGGTCGGGTACGTGGATCGACCAACCAGACCAGAGCGTTGAGGTTTCGTGGACACTGGAGTTCATCCCAAACAACGTAAGATGACTCTCGGAATCATCGAATCCAGACATTTTGAGTCTTGCAAGAAAGACGTTGTAGAATTGCTTGGACACATGCACGTTGAGCACAGGATAAGGCCTTTGCCAGAGGAATCGGCTGCACTGTGAGACGGGTTCAAGTTCCCGACGTGAGTGTGTCGTGTTCCTTACTTGCGACTGACAGGTTCCCTCACCGTCGCCGGTCGCCGGTTTGGAGAACAGACAACGAATTCTGGTCTTCCCGGTATCGGGCGCACTCGCACTGGATACGCCGATCAGGTGGTCAGCGATTGACCTTGAGAAATTGACTGTGCGACCACGAAACGGACTGGCGGACGATTCTGCGGCGTTTCCCCTTTCGAACCACGGCCTGGCAAGTCAGCGTCGATGGATCGGGTTGGCCTGGCCGTCTCTTGTGAGCCTTATTGCCATGACACACCTGGCGGTTTTGCGGAAATCGTTCAATCCCATGATGTGGCAAACCTGGGTCTACACGAGGCACAAGCTCCGCGCCTACCGCTTTCAACTCGCCGACCGGGTCAACGCGCGATCCGGCAGCCTCGCTCAATGGATTCGCTGGCCGCTTGGTCTGGGGATTCCCCACCGCTGGAAGGAAATCCACGTCCTGCGGATCGGCGGAATCGGCGACTCGCTGTTGAGCACCCCGGCGCTTCGCCTGCTCAAGCAGCTCCGGCCGCGAATGCGCATCGTCTTCTATACACCGTTCGTCGACGCTTTTCGGGGCCTGCCGTATCTCGATGAGGTCCGTCACTCTGATGAGTATCCTTACCCGACGGCACTCGGCTCGCTCACGACCCCGCGCGTCGTCTGGTACATGTTCGTCATGAGCGGCTACCGTGACGGTGCCGTCGAGCTGCTCTACGAAGGATCGCTGCCGCCCCGCAGACACATCGCGCGAATCTTCGGCGATCAGCTCGGGCTCGATGTGACCGACATTCGCCCGGACTGCGTGTTTGATGAATCGTTGATCCACGAGTACCAGCAGGCCTGGGCTCACTTGCCAAGGCCCTGGATCATGGTGAACCGGAAGTCGAGCACCCAGAACAAGAACTGGATGAGCGAGCACTGGGACCAGTTGATCGACAACCTGCTGGACCGGTACACGATCATCGAAACCGGGGCCGGGCCGGAGGGTCACGAGGGGCCTTCGCATCCCCACTACGTCGATCTGACAGGCAAGCTCCCCATCAATCGGTTCCTGGCTGTCACGGCGGCGGCCGACCTTCACGTCGGTCCCATGTCCGGTCCGGTGCACATCGCCGCGGCTGCCGGCAAACCTTCGGTCGTCATCTACGGCGGCTATGAGCACCCCGACTGCTCGAAGTATTCAGAGAATGTCAATCTCTTCACGCCGACCGAGTGCTCTCAATGCTGGCTGCTTCTCGATCGCTGCCGTCACGATCTCCTCTGTCTGCGTCGGATCTCGCCCGAGCAGGTCGAGCGGGCCGTCGAGTCTCTCACGCACTCGGCGGTCGCGCAAGATTGGCATCAGGTTCCGCAGTTTGCGTAGGAACGGACACGGTTCACGAGTCGAGTGGGTGCGACGGGAATCAATTGCTCAATGAAGCGCTGCGGCTCTTTCTGAGTGTTGCCACCCTGTCGCCGCTGAGCGGATGACCGTAGGAATCGAGCAGCCTGGCGGTGTTGCAGGTAAGTTTGAGCGGACGGCCGTAGGAATCGAGCAGCCTTCTTGTGATCAGCATCACCGCGTTCGTCGCTGCGTTGTACCGCGATTGCAAGAGGGGCACCGGCTGGCTCTTTTGCGTCTTGCCGGCAGGGACCTTGACCAGACTGTAGCTGCTGATGCTCGTTGCGGCACCTGCATTGAGCGCTCCACTGAACTGGAGAACGACGACTTGTGTTGTTTTCTTGCTTGTTCCCAACCTGACGGACTCGATCGAGACGCTCACGAGG
Organism: uncultured Planctomycetaceae bacterium; assembly: GCA_963797295.1. Taxonomy (GTDB): domain Bacteria; phylum Planctomycetota; class Planctomycetia; order Isosphaerales; family Isosphaeraceae; genus Aquisphaera. The sequence goes on along the minus strand of CAWCPP010000034.1, from coordinate 399,498 downwards.
CTCACAGGCGCGGGAATGACGACAAGGCTTCCGTCCACGTCGTTGATGGTATAGTTCGGCGAGCTCGCGTTCTTGACATCGATGGAATAGACGCCGGGCAAGCTGGCCGGCCTGGCGGTGGTGGTCAAGATCGGCGGCGTGGTGAGGCTCGCAGCGGTGTCGCCGTTGACGAACCCGGTGTACTTGACCGCAAGTTGCGGGACCGCCGAGCCTTGTACCATGGCGGCGTTGTCGGCCGTGATGGTCAGACGCGCGGGCGTGATCATCAGGGTACCGGGCAAGTAGGTGATGGCATAATCCGGGTCAATCGCGCCGGAAGGGATGATAGAGTAGCCGCCAGCGCGCACCGGGCTTGTGGCCGAGGCCTGGGTGGTGAATACGGGGAGCTTGGTCAGGCTGGCCGTGCTGTCGCCGTTGATCCATCCGCTGTAGCCGACGGATAGCGCCGGCATGGCGGCGCCATACACCTTGGTCGCGTTGGTTGCCGAGATGGTCAAGGGTGCCGGTGTGACTGTGAGCGTTCCGGGTACGTAGCTGATGGTGTAATTCAGATCGACCGCGCCCGAGGCGGTGATCGGGTATCCGCCAGGCTGCACCTGGCTGGCCGTCGTTGCCGTGGTGGTCAAGGTCGGCGGCGTGGTCAAGCACGCCACCGTGTCGCCATTGACGAATCCGGAGTAGCTTGCCGACAGTGCCGGCAGGGCCGCACCGTACACCCTGGTGGCGTTGCTGGCCGTGACCGTCAAGGGCGCGGGCGTCACGGCGAGCGACCCGGCGTCCATCGTACCGATCGTGTAGTTGCCGGTCGCGCTCAGCGTTCCCTGGGTGATCCGGTAATCGTCCACTCCGCTCGATGACATCGCGGTTGTTGTCAGACCCCCCAGGAATGAGGCGGTGGAATCACCGTTGACCAGTCCGGTGTATGTGAAGCCCAGCGCCGGCAGCGTGCCTCCATACACCATGAAGAGTCCGGCAGCCGGCGTGATGGTCCGGGGTGCGGGAGCAATCGTGAACGACTCGTCCACGGTGGTGGCGGCCGAATAATAGGTGTTGCCCGGCTGCGAGGCCTGGACCACCACGTCACCCGCCCCGGTGATCGTCACGACATCCGCCGAGAGCGTTGCCGGTCCGGAGATGAGCGAGAAGCTCACGGGCAAACCCGAGTTGGCCGTGGCGCCAAGCGTGATCGGGCCGGCGCCATAGACATAGACCTGGCTCGCGAACGCCCCGGCATTGATCGTCTGGCCCAGCGGATTGAACTCGTAAGCCCCGATCTCCACACTCTGCCCCACTATGCGCGGGAAGCCTGGCCCACGCTGATCGTTGGCGAGGATCTGGTTGGTGGCGGGGTCGACGGCCAGTGAATTGGAGCCGGCGTCGATCGCCGGGCTGCCTGGAAGCAAGGCCATCGTCTGGGTTAGCCCGCCGTTGTCGGCGAGCGGTCCCAGCAGCGGATTCAGCAAATTGTCGCTCGTGCCGATCAGGTTGTTGAGCGCGGGGGCGACGAGGTCGGATAGGTTGAGAATTCCCGCGTCATCACCGATCAGATTGAACTCGCTCGCGGGCTGAATGTTCCCGTAAAGATCGCCGTCCATCTTCTCGGTGCTGGTGTTTCCCGCGACGATCGTATTGTTCAGCGTCAGGGTATTTCTGCCGCCGCCGGTCGGTGCGCCATAGGGGTTGTTATCGACGCCACCGCCATCGGACTGGCTCGTATTGCCGCTGATGGTGCAGTTGGTCAGGAGAATCGGGCCTCCAAAGACGTAAACACTGCCGGACCCGTAACCTCCACCGCCGTCGTTGTAGATGCCGCCGCCACTGGTCGACGCGACGTTCTCGGCGAAGGTGCTGCCAGGCTTTCCAGACTGACCGTTGTCGATTTTCTTGGCGTCTTTTGGGATCGTCCCAAATTTGGGTCAACGTGGACTCGTTTCGGTTAACACGTGACGGGCCGTTCATACTAGCCCGAAGTGTCAGCGAGGGCCGACACAAATCATGCGGGGATTGGGGTAATCCCTCGCTCACGCTTCGGGCTAATATGCGGCGCCGGACTGTCACTTCGTCAACTCAAGAAATGAGGGTTTGGGACGATGCCCTTTTGTTCGTCCAGGTCAGGCTAGAAAGACGTGGAGCCCAGGCCTTGGGCCATGAAATCACCCGGAAAACCAAGAAAGTTGTATTCGCCGGCGCCCTCTGGTGCACTAGGCATGTAGAGATACGCAAATCGCGAAGGGCTCTCTCATGCCAAGCCGCAGCACCGAGACGGTCGGCCGGGATCTCGAGACGCTGTTTCAAGTCGGGATCGTGGCCGGGACCAGTGACGAGCAGCTCCTGGAACGGTTCATGGCCGGAAATGGCCATTCCGGCCAGGCCGCGTTCGAGGAGATCGTCCGCCGTCATGGGCCGATGGTTCTCGGTGTCTGCAACCGGGTGCTCGCGGATCGGCAAGCCGCCGAGGATGCGTTCCAGGCGACTTTCCTGGTTCTCGCACTGAAGGCGCATTCGGTACGCAATCGTGAATCGCTGGGTGCATGGTTGCATAGTGTTTCTGCTCGGGTGGCTCGGCGGTCGCGGCTGACGCATCAACGCCGCCGGGAGACTCCCCTCACCGAGCACCATCTGGCCGGGACGGATGGCGCGGACCTGGACCTGGAGGAGGTCCGCTCGATCCTCGACGAGGAACTTGGCCGGCTGCCGGAGAAATACCGTCGCCCTGTGGTTCTGTGTTATCTGGAAGGGCAGACGCAAGAAGAGGCCGCCCGAGCACTCGGTTGGAGCAAGGGGACCGTGTCGGGTCGGCTGGCGCGCGCCAAGGACCTGATGCGTAGCCGGTTGGCGCGTCGAGGGCTCTCTTCCACGGGGGCCCTGGTGGGAACGTTGCTCGCACCTCATACCACGACGGCCAGCGTGTCCGCCGGGCTGTTGCTCAAGACGACGCGCGCCGCGACCGCGGTCAGCCTCGCCGCGGCCGAGGCCAGTCTGGGCTCGGGGACAGTCGTGGCGCTGGCTCGTGGCGTGATCAAGACGATGTCGCTGGGGCGAATCAAGGCGGCTCTGCCGTGGCTGCTCTTCGGTCTCACGACCGCGGCAGCCGCGGTTCCCCTCTACTGGAACGTCCGCTCCGCCGGACTGCTACCCCCGCCGGTCCGAGCGTCGAGCGATATGACGGAACGGACCACGGCACCGATCATCGGCGCCGCCTGCACGCCAGATGGCAAGACCGTCATTGCCGCGCGCGGCGACGGGATGATCCGGCTCTGCGATTCGCAGAATCACCAGGAGGTCGGCATCATCGATCTTCTGTCCGGCGGATTGGATCAAAGCGCGGGCCTGCTGAGCGATTTCGCCATCGCTCCGGACGGACGGCTTCTGGCCGGAGTGGGTACGGCTCGCGCTGGCTCCGGGCGCCGGTTGATCCAGGGCGTCTGGATCTGGAACCGGATCGAGAACCGACTGGTGCGGAGCATCGAGGTCAAGACATCCGGGCTACGATGTCTTGCCTTCTCTCCCGAAGGCGCGAACCTGGCCACGGGCGATGAATCGGGAAAAATTCAGCTCTGGGACATCGCCAGCGGGGAAGATGTCCTGATGCTCAAGCTGGGCGAGACGCCCATCAGCGGCATCGCATTCTCACCCGATGGAATGACCCTGGCGGCAACGAGCCTGGGCAGCGGAGTGCAGCTCTGGGACCTGGGCGCGGGACGAGCCCTTGGCGCCGTCGACGGCGGCTCTCAGCCGCTCACGCTGACACCACGGTTCTCGCCCGACGGGACCCTCCTGGTTTATGGCACCCCTCGAGGCCTTGTGACTTTATGGAACCGGGCGAATGGCGGGCCGCAGGTTCGTTTCGACGTCCACACTCAAAACTCCATGGCCGTCGCCTTCTCTCCTGATGGCCGCGCACTGGCGGTCTGCGGTGATGGCGCGATCACCGTCTTCACCACCGGCACCGGCCTCTTGCTCTGGACGGCGGAACTCGAACGGGCCAGGGAGGCGGGCGGCGTGGCGTACTCTCCCGACGGGAAGACTATCATCACGGGGCATGGCAGCGCCCTGACGTTTCTCGACGCCGCGACCGGCAACCAACAAGACGCTTACTGATCCAGGGCATGTTGTGGTACCTTGAATCGAATCATGCTTCAACCGGAAGAGAGCTGGCCATGATCGCGTCGATTCTGCTTGCCGGCAGCCTGTTTGGAACCGCCGTCGCGACAGCCGCGGATCCGCCGCCTGATGCCCCCAGGCTGCAGGCCTACGAGGAGGCCAAATCCAGGGCCGGCCATGACGCCGACGCCCAGGTCAAGCTGGCGCTCTGGTGTGAGGCGCACGGGCTGACGGCCGAGCGGATCAAGCACCTGACGCTGGCCACGCTCAGCGACCCGTCCCACGTCGCCGCGCGTGGATTACTCGGATTGATCTCGTACCAGGGAAAGTGGCAGCGCCCCGACGAGGTCAGCCGTCAGGCCAAGGAAGACCCGGCGCGGCAGGCCCTCTTGAAGGAATACCTGGACCGCCGCGCCCGCGCCGCCAACAAGCCGGACGACCAGTGGAACCTGGCGCTCTGGTGTGAGAAGAACGGCCTCGCTGCCCAGGCCAGGGCCCATCTTCAACAGGTGATCGGCCTTGAGCCGCGGCGCGACGCGGCCTGGAAACGGCTGGGATACAAGAAGCAGTCGGGCCGGTGGGTCAAGCCGGAACTGGTCGCCGCCCACAAGACGGAACTCGAAGCCCAGACACGCGCGAACAGGTGCTGGAAGCCCAAGCTCGAGAAATGGCGCGAGTCCCTCTCCGGCCGCGACAAGACCCGGAAAGCCGCGGCCGAGGAGGCGCTCGCGCAGATCGCCGACCCCCGCGCCGTGCCCATGGTGTGGGCGATCTTCGCGCGGGGCAGCCTGCCTCAGCAGCGCGTGGCCCTGACCACCCTGAGCCAGATCGACTCGCCCGCGGCGTCACGCTTCCTGGCTCTCCTCGCTGTCTTCTCAGGTTACCCGGAGATCCGCGGCAGTGCGATTGCGACCCTCCGGCGTCGCGATTCGCGCGAGTTTGCCGACCTGCTGATCAGCATGATCCAGGAGCCGATCGCCTTCGAGGTGAAGCCGGTCGGTGGACCGGGAAGCCCGGGAGAGCTATTCATCAAGGGACGCGGCAGCAAGGCCAACCTGAAACGACTCTATGCGCCTCCGCCGGGGCCGGATGTCCCGCTGCAGCCAGGTGACCGCGTCGTCTATGACGACGCCGGAATGCCGGTGATTCAGCGGCCGACATCGGTCTTGGGGCAATCAGCGGCGATCTCTCCGCTATATATGATTGGCTTGGGCTGGCGTAACCCTGCAATCAGCAAAGAGCAGGAGCAGAACGTCATGGGATTACTCCTCCACAGTGGGCTGGGCGCGAAGGCTCAACAAATCGGTCAGCAATTGATCTCCGCCTACCAGAACCAAAGTTACATGGGCCCTACCCCCTTCTATCAATTTGCGATGGAGCAAGGGATATTCAACGACCCAACCTCGTTCAACCTGAGTGGCCACTTCTCCTTCACGATCGCCGAAGGCATACAAATCCCAATCGGCCGTATGGAACTCGATGCCCAGAAGTCGGCCACGGCCGCCGGCGAACAGCTCCAACGCGATGTCAACGACCTTCGCACATACAACAACTCGCTCCGCGAACTCAACGACCGTGTAGTGCCTGTACTGAAAGATGTCTCCGGCCTCGACCTGGGGACGAATCAACTGGAATGGCAAAAGTGGTTTACCGATCTGATCGGGTACCAGGCGCTATCCGCCCGACCCGCGGAGCCGCCCACGATTATTGAGCAAGTCCCTCTCGATTATCAGCCTCAGCCCGTTCCGATCGGAAGCTTTGTCGGGCCGATCGGCGTGCGCCGTATCAGTTGCTTTGGCGCCGGAACGCTGGTCCGGACGCTCACGGCTCTGAAGCCGATCGAGGAACTCACTCTGGGCGACCAGGTGCTGACCCAGAACACCAGGACGGGCGCACTGGCTTACCGGCCGATCCTCGTCACCCATCACAATCCGCCCAGCAAGACATACAGGGTCGCGCTGAACGACGAGACCATCGTCAGCAGCTACTTTCATCGGTTCTGGAAAGCCGGCCAGGGCTGGGTGATGGCGCGCGACCTCAAGGTCGGAGACTCCATCCGCACGTTGAATGGAACCGTCAAGGTCACCGCAATCGGGGATGGCCAGGTCATTCCGGTCTACAATCTCGACGTGGCGGAAGATGCCGACTTCTTCGTCGGCCAGACCGCCGCGCTGGTGCATGACAACACGTTGCCCGACCTCAGGCAACCTCCCTTCGACGCTGTCGACGGCTCGATGACCGTCGAACCGGGAAAGACTACTGACTCTCCGCGCCGTTCCCCAGGGAGTGCTCCGCAATGATCTTGCCCTGGCTACTGGGTTGCGTGTTCTGGGCGGCCATTGATCCTCCCCTTGCGGAGGCACCTGCTGCCGGTGATCTGGCTGCCTACCGGGAGGCTAGGTCGAGGGCCGGCCATGACGCCGATGCCCAGGTGAAGCTGGCTCTCTGGTGCGAGGCGCATGAGTTGACGGCCGAGCGGATCAAGCACCTGAGCCTGGCGACGCTGATCGACCCGGCGAATACGGCCGCCCGAGGTTTGCTGGGCCTGATCTCCTATCAGGGGAAGTGGCAGCGCCCCGACCAGGTCAGCCATGACGTCACCACCGACCCGGCGAGCAAGGCGCTCGTGCAGGAATACATGAGGCGGCGGGCCAAGGCGCCCGACAAGGCCGACGACCAGTGGAAGCTGGCGCTCTGGTGCGAGCAGAGCGGCCTGAACGAGCAAGCGTTGGCGCATCTGAACCGGGTTGTCCAGCTTGACCCACGGCGCGAGGCCGCCTGGAGACGCCTGGGTTACAAGAAGACGGGCTCCCGCTGGGCAAAACCCGAATTGCTCATCGCCGAGAAGGCCGAGCTCGAGGCGCAAGTGCGGGCCAACAAGTTCTGGAAGCCTCGGCTCGAGCATCTGCGGGAATCCCTGGGCGGCCGCGATCGCGCCAAGCGTGCCCTCGCCGTGCAGGCGATCGGCCAGATCACCGACCCCCGCGCCGTGCCCTCGGTATGGGCCGTTCTGGCCCGGGGCAGCGAAGCCGACCAGCGAACCGCCGTGCAGGTCCTCGGCCAGATTGACGCCCCGGGCGCCTCGCGTGGCCTTTGCTTGATGAGCCTGTTCAGCCCCTTCCCCGAGATCCGCGGCTCGACGGTGGAAATTCTTCGCCGCCGCGATCCTCGCGAGTTCGCCGGGCTGCTGGTCGGGATGATCCGCGACCGGATCAAGTACAAGGTCAATTCCGTGGGCGGACCCGGGTCGCCGGGAGTCGTGACGATCGAAGGTGACACCGCGAACAGTCAGCGGCGGTACAGTCCGCCGCCCGCGCCCACATATGTCCCCGCCATCAACGACACCGTTTTCCCGGATGCTTACGGCCAGCCGGTCGTCTTCCATCCCCTGGGCTATTATCCGGCCACGGGCGGCGAAGGCATCCTCAGCAGGATTCAGTCGCAAATGAGCGACGCCGATCGTTTGCCATTCTTGCTGGCGCACGCAGGGCTCGGCTCCGCGGGCCAGCAGCTCGGTGCCAGGATCGCCGCCGATGCCCACAGCCGTGGTGCCGCGGAGATGGCCGCGACCGAGTCGCTCATGAAGCACGCTGGGCCCACTCCGGCTGCACCTCATGGATTCGATACTGTCCAGCTCGGTGTTCCTTATCTGCAGATTCCGATCGGTCAGATGATGGCCGCGTCGCAGGCGACGGCGGTTCTGGCCCAGCGCCAACTGGAAACCGATGTCAAGTCGATTGAAGATATGAATACCATGATCAACGAGTCCAACAGCCGTGCCTTGTTCGTGCTCAACCAGGTCTCCGGGCAATCCTTGGGCGCGGATCGAACCGCGTGGGATCGGTGGATCACCGACCTGAAAGGCTATGCCTACGTTTCTCCGAGCATTCCGGTCGAAGAGAAGCCGACCGTGGTCGAAGAGGTCCCGTTGACAGCCACCCCCCAGCCGTCGATTGTCCTGAACACGATCGAGGGCCCGCTCGTCAACGTCCCGCGCCACTCGTGTTTCGCGGCGGGCACGCTGGTTCGCACCTTCGCTGGACTGCGGACAGTCGAGGAGCTGGGCGCTGGGGACCTGGTTCTCAGCCGCGATACGGCGACGGGCATGCTCAGTTACCTGCCGGTGCTGGTCGTCTATCACAACCCGCCCAACGCCACGTTTCGCATCGACCTGGGTGGCGAGTCGATCGTCGCGACCGGGATTCACCGGTTCTGGAAGGCCGGCCAGGGCTGGGTCATGACCCGCGACCTGAAGCCGGGCGACCGGCTGCGCACGGTCGGCGGCACGCTCACCGTGCGTACGGTCCAGAACGACAAGGTTCAAAACGTGTTCAACCTTCAGTTGGCCGGCGGCGACGATTTCTTCGTCGGCAAGGAAGGCGTCCTGGCTCATGACAACAGCCTGGTCAACCCCGCGGAGAAGCCGTTTGACCGGGTGCCGTCGGTGGAGGAGATCGCCAGGCGCTGAGGCGGGGGATGGCGGCTGGAGCCTGGCGCGTCCAGCGCCTGCAGCGTCGCTTCGCTCAGCCACAGCCACCCTGTTGATATCGAGTCTCCCGGATTCACGAAAGGCTATTTAGCTCTCTTTCCTGGCCGCCCGGATCGACTCGAGAATCATCAGCGTGACTGTGATCGATTTCTGAATCCTCCCCAGTCGCCCGCCGTCTGCACACTGGCTCTCGAGGCTCGCGAGATTCTTCAGAATACCCAGGAGACCTTTCTTGTAGTCGCGCCTGCCGTCGGAATTCAAGAACGGCTCCATGAGGAAGTGCGCCGGGCCGGGCGACGTTCCGAAGAGATCCGTGAGGTGCAACTCGCCCGGCATGGATCGACCTTGAGCCGAGAATCGCTGAGGATCCCATTGCCCGAAATAAGCCTCCTCGGCCTGGAGGAACAGCTCCACAAGCTCCTTGCGCGCATGCGCATTGCGGGGCTGGTAATAGAGTTCGAGCGACTCCTCCAGGGCATCCTCGACGGTCCGGTGCGGAGCGACGAGCATCCTCCCGCCGAGGGCGATGTTGAGCTCCACGCCTGGATTGATTACCGGACCCTGGTAGAACATGCACCCTCGAGCACCATCCTCGTAATGGCGTCGGATCGCGGCGGCAGAGCGCCTGGGATGCGGCAGGAAATACGCGAGGCGGTCCCACCGGCCACAATGATACACCCAGAGGCCCCCCGATGTCCCGTAATCGCAGTGCAGTTTCTTGATGAAGGCCTTCCGCTCGACCTCCTCGATGAACGTACCGTTCCAGCCCTGGTCCATGAAGACGTCAATGTGGTTGCTGAGCTCGATAATCTGATCCTGTTCAGCCTGATCGAAATGGCTCCGGCCCGAGCCGCCCAGCCAGTTGATCGGGATGCTGGTCACGAGCTTTCCCGGCCACTTGCGCTTGATGTAATCCGCGGCCCGGATATTGAGGCGGCAGTTGTAGCCGACGGTGCCGTATTTCCCTCCGCAGGCAGGGCAATCACACCAGCCCAGGTCGGCTGATTCGAGATGGACCCCGCCGAAATCAAAGTTCGCCAGGGCCGTGTCGAGAATCTTATCCACATAACTCCAGGCCCTTTCCGTGGCACCACACATGACATGGTCAAGTGGCTGACCGGCCTTGTTCCTGCCGCGGACCGCAGGATCAGCCCGGATGATCTGATCGTAACCCCAACTGAAGAGCCCCATGCCGAGCAGGTATGTGATGCCGCGCTGCCTGGCTTCCCGGATCAATCGCCTCACCTGGGCAGCGCGGGCCTCGTCGGCAAACGCGCTGATGATGTCGGGAGGGTAGCCATAGGTGGCGAACAGGCCCCAGGCGTCCAGGTAGTTGAACCCCGCCCTGCTCTGCACGTCCAGCGCCGCGATGATGCTCGAAACGGTGGTCTCGTCAAGGTGCGGCGCAGGCCACTGCTGGAGCGGCAGCTCCTGGCTCCGCATGTCGTTGATCCAGCAGCCAAAGGCGATGCGGTGCTTGTAGCCGGGTTCGAGCTTCGAGTTCGCCGGCTGCTCGCTGGCGCTGCCCCTTGTGGACAGCAGGTCGACCGCAGCGAGCGACGCGCCGACGAGCGATGTTGCACCGAGAAACTGTCTGCGGCTCGGCGCCGAGTTACCTGGCTCGCTCATGACAAACCATCCTGTAAGGCCACCATGTCGCGTTGTCCAGACACCGTCAGGTATCGATCCTGACACAGTTCATGCCGATCTTCCTCGAGGCATATTCGACCTCATCGACGTAATTGCCGTAGGCCGCGACCCAGTGCGAATCGCGCACTTCGGGAAGCAGCCGCTTCCAGTCACCCGCGATCGCCACGTCTTGCTGGGTCCGGCAAACGTCGTAAGAGGGGTTCGACTTCACAACGCCGCGGAAGCTCAGCCAGCGCGGCTTGCTGTACTCGGGATCGATGAAGGTCAATTCCTGATTGATGGGGATTTCCACCTTGGGCGCCGCACCGTAATCCGACTCGCAGTGGGTCAGGATCTTCACCGGGCTATAGGTCTTGCCGTCCATCCGTCGCGGCGCGCTGCAATGTGCGCAGGTGACCATTCCCTGGTGGGGGAAAGTGGAATTGTGCATGAAGACGGGTTTGCCGCTCGTGTGCCTCAGGAGTATGGCCGCGGGGATCACCACGAAGTCCGATTCGCAGAGGCCGATCAGGCCCTCGTCGTTGAGCCACGAGAGCGGCATGCAGGGCGTCGTCTTGGCGATCGGCAAGGCCTTGACCATGCAGCTCTGGATCGTGAAGGCGGTGGCGTCGTGCTCGTGCAGAAACTCCTTGAAGAGGGCATGGAGCAGGAAAGCGTTGACCACGAATTTGCGGTCCGTCACCAGCGTCGTCTCAGGTAGTGAAAGGTACGTGTCGGTCCACGCTTCCGCCCGGGCGACGCGCGCGGTGTCGGCCCTGGCGCTGGCCATCCGCCGGGTGAACTCGTCGTAGTTGACGTCAATGATCTCGAGCCGATAGCGTTCGCGCGAACCCGGGCGCTTCCGGGTCGTACTTGCCCATCGGGCCGCCCAGCGCGACGATCCTCTGGCCGATCAGATTCTTCAAGCCGTAAAGTGCCCGCAATTTCCCGATCAATTCGCTTTGATCATCGATGACCACATCATGAACCGTCACCGGGCCGTGGTTGTCGGCGTTGTTCCGGGCCAGTTCATATGCCGTCGCGGTTCTCAGGAAGCGGGTGCTCAGGGCCTCGTACCAGTAGTAGAGCGGACCGTTGCGATGCCGCGCGAAGATCAACGTGTCCTGGCGGGGCTGGGTCGCGAAACACGCCCTCAGGAGCTCAGGTGAGCCGCTTGCGGGATAGATCAGAACCACGTCGTGCTTGCCCTGGTGCACGGCGCGGGCCTGCTCCACGGTGCTGACGCAGACCAGCGGCAGGACGTTCAGCGGAAATTCCGCCGCGGCCGACAGCGCTTTCAGCTCCCCTTGAATTCTCTCTGCCTCACGCGCCGCGGTCGGCACAGTGTGGATCGTTCCCCAGTTTCGATAGCTGGTCTCATCCTTGGGTTCCTGGACAACGAACATCAGGACCGGCTGGACGGTGAGCCCGGCGCCTGGAGCGATGAGCGGCAACCGGGGGTCCCAGCGGAACGGTTGGACCGGGCCAGTGTCGACAGCGTGGTCTGGTGGCGCGGCCAGCAGGCTGCCAGCGAGACCGGCCGCCGCCAGACCGTGAAATTCTCGCCGATTCAGAATGCAATCGCGGCACATGATGAAGTCCTCATTTGACTGATCGAGATGACGGCCCTGCCGGGAAAGCGGCCCGGCAGGGCAGCCCGATTGTGGAAGAAAGTGAGCCCACTTAAAGTCTGCCTCAAACCTCCTTCGTGATCCCCGGCTGGGGCGCCGCGTAGGTTCCATCGGCGCTCGCGTGAATCGGCGCCGGGGTGTCGAAGGTCATGTGGTCGATATCGCGCACGAACTGGAAGTTCGATTTCTTGATCTCGTCGATCGTGACGAACGAGCCCGTGTGGACGGCGGCTCGTCCCAGGAGCCCCGCGAAGTTGGCCTCGGCGGCCCGCCGCGCCTCGTTGTGGGGCTTGTCTTGACGGATCGCGTCGAGCAGCAACTGCCATTCCCGCTGATAGGGGTTGATCTCGGCCTGGCCGTACCGCCAGATCAAGGTCTCGGGGGTCTGGTTCTGGCTCTTGTAGAGCCGCGTGTTGGGCGTCGACAGGTTGGTCATCAGCACGGCCGAGCCCTTGGTGCCGTGCGCATAATCGGCGTAGGTGTCCCAGCAGCCGGCCATGTGCCGCGAGAACGAGAACAGCCTGGCGCCGTCCGGGAAGATGTATTCCACGGTGTAGTGATCGAAGACATTGCCGGCCTCGGCGTAGCACCGTCCGCCCATCCCCTGGGCGGCAATCGGCCAGGCGTCTTTGGCCCAGCAGGCCACGTCGATGTTGTGGCAGTGCCAGTCGATGAAGAATCCCGAACTCGCCCAGTTGAAGCTTGTGGCGTGGCGAATCTGGAACGCCAGCTCGTTCTCATCGGCAGGGAGCTTCCCGCAGACCACGGGGCCGTGCACGCGGTAGATGCGCAACGTGTGCAGCTCGCCGATCAGCCCGTCGTGGATCCGCTTGATGGCCTCTTCGCGCGCCTGGGAATGACGCCACATGAAGCCGACGCCGACCTTCAGGTTCTTCTTCTCCGACTCCGCGGCCGCCGCCAGCAACCGCCGCGTGTTGGGAGCATCGGGCGCGAACGACTTCTCCATGAAGACATTTACCCCCTTCTTTACCGCATATTCGAACATCATCGACCGGAACGCCGAATGCGTTGTGAGCAGCACCACGTCGCCCGGTGACAGGCAGTCGATCGCCTTCTTGTAGGCATCGAAGCCGAGGAAGCACCGCTCCGAGGTCACGTCGACTTTTTCCTTGAACGCCGAGCTGAGGGTCTTCAGGCTCCCCTGCAAGCGGTCGTCGAAGAGGTCGGCCATGGCATAGAGCTGGACCGGACCGCCCGACGTCGAGAATGCGTCGCCCACCGCGCCGGTGCCGCGTCCGCCGCAGCCGACAAGAGCGAGCTTGATCGTGTTGTTCTCCCTCGCGTGCACCAGGGGCACTGCCATCTCGGTAAGCGCCGACGCGGCCAGCACGCCGCCAGTCCGTTTGATGAGCTCGCGCCGCGTTTGCGGTTGCTCGATGGGGCCAGGATTCGTGGATCGCATTGTGAGTTCCTTGTTTCAAGATAAGTGGATGGTTCATGCCGGAGCGACGCCCAGCCCATCAGCCGGTGAAGACGCGGTTCGGCTTGTCGGTGTCGAGACAGGGCGGCAGGGAAGTCGCGCGGGTCAGGCGGGAAGGGCCTTGCGGTGGCATTTTTTGAGGTAATCGAGCGACCGGGCCAGGGCCGGGGCAGTGGTATCGGGGGGCGGTTGGTCGTGCAGGAACGGGTTGACGTAGCCGCGATACTGGACCTTGGCCAGCGCGGCGATCCAGGGCGCGCAGTCGGTGGGACCCAGCCCCGGAAGCTGCTTGACGCTCATCGCCGGGTCATACTGCCAGGCGTAAAAGAAGAAAAGCTGCGGCCCGGCGGCAAGGATGGCCTCGGTGACCGACTCGCCGCGCGCCTGAATATGAAACGGCGCCAGCGCGATTCCCAGCCGCGGGTTCGTGTTGAGATCGACGAAGGCCTTGATCGAATCGACCGAGTCCAGCAGCGCGGCACCGTGGTTTTCGATGGCGAGCTTGCTGTGGTGCTTCTCGGCGAGCTCGGCCTGAGGCTTGGTGCCCTCGAGAAAGGCCTTCATCCGCGGAACAAGCTCTGCCGGAGCGCACGGCCCGGCGCTGCCCGTGACGGCCACGCCGCCTCCGGCCTTCCCCAGGAGCTCGGCATAGCGGGGATAGCCGCCGGCATAGACCGAGAAGGCAAAGAGCTCGAGCTTGTGCCGGGCGAGCAGCGTCTTGAGGCCCTCCGGCCCCAGCTGGCGCTGGACGTCGTCAAGGTGCGGGCAGCCGGCGTGGGCCGACCAGATGTCAATGCCCTCGAAGCCCAGTCGGGCAATCCGCTCGCACGCTTGCTCGATCGGCAGCCCGGAAAAGGCGATCGATGACGCCGAGAATCTTGGTGTCCAGGAAAGACTTCGCGCCCTGGCCAGACCTGCCGACAGGCCGGCCAAGCCAGCGGAAGCTCCGGTAAGGAACCGACGGCGGTTCACCAGTTTCATTCATTCCTCCTTTGATCCTGGGAGGGTTCCGGATCTTCAAGGATGGTCCCCCGGGGGACGGGGTGCGGGCTGGCATCAATGGCAACCTGACGTCAGGATACCCCTGGCCGAGGCCGCGGACCAGTGGCTCGTTCCCCTTGGCCCGAATTCGTGCCGCGACGCCACCACGCGGAAAAACTCGGGGACGGCACGGGAATGGCATTGAAGCGGAACTGCCGGAATGTTACAAGTGTCGTAGAGTCGTCACGTCGCTTTTGCATTTCGACCGGCAGATCGACCCAGGAGGCGCTTGCCGTGCTCTACATCTCGTTGATCGTATCGACCGTCTTGTTGCTGATCGCCAACTGGCTCGCCAAACGCTCGGGGAATGCCACGGCGACGATCATTGGATCCAGCCTGGCTTTCGTGCTCCTGCCTTTTTTCACGATGTGTCTCTTGCCCGCGGTGGCCCTGCAGGGTCTTTTGCTCTGCGTCGCGGTGATCATCTGTCGCGTCACGCACGGAGGATATTCCCGGTTCTGGCCCCTTTCCTGTGGGGCCACGCTGGTCGCTTACGGGCTTGCGGGAATCCTGGTGGTGCAGTCCGAGCGGGAATACGCGCGGCTTCGCGCTCTCTATCCGTATGAGTCTATGGAAGCCCGACTGCCGCGGCCGCGGACCAGTTCGGAGGACCGCCCGCTACTTCCCGAGGCCAATGTGCGGCTCGCGCGGTTGGAGGCGAAACTTCCCGATCACGCGAATGGTTTCCGGGACTACCAGCTCGAGAAGTTGCACGAGCACACGGTCGATCTGTTCGTCAATAGCCCGGGTTTTGGCATCGCGCGTATGTCCTATCCCAGCGCATGGAGCCTGGCGTCGAACTGGGGTCGGGAAGTACTTCCAGATCAACCGGGCTCCCGCTTCCTTACGATCTGGTCGCCCGGCGAGCACCAGCGGCTGCCCGCGGGCGATGAGGCTCCACTGGGCGACCTGCTCGAGGAGAGCATTCTGGACTTCGTCAATGACCAGGGCTTCGGCTACTTCAAGGACCGCAGGCACGTGAGCGGGTTCCGCGTGCACGAGTTCAGCCGGACGCCCAAACCCGCCAAACACTGGAAGCTCCAGACACTCGAGCTGGTCAGCCTGTTGCTCCATGAGGAACCGGAAGTTTATGTGTCATCCAGGCTGCCGCAAATGAACAAGCTCCACAACGTGCCGAGCCGCCCGCTCGACGGATTCGAGACGTTTGCTCTGAGCCAGTTGCGCAAGGGCGAAGACCTGTTCACGAGCCAGAGTGGGGAGGGCGTGCGCATGCTGGGCGCCGTTCGCAGCACCCGGCAGTGCATCGCGTGCCACGGCTGTGAGCGAGGCGATTTGCTGGGGGCATTCGCTTACACCCTGGGTCCCGCGAAACCTTGAATCCTCTCTGACGCGTCAGGTAGGTTTAAGACCTTCTTTGTTATCGGGGTCATGGAATCGCCCGCCGAAGTTCGCGTTGTCCTGAAACGACCCTTGAGGTAAAGTATGGCGCGACAATGGACGGCTGAGGACGGGGAATCTCCCCCGGCTCGCTGGGGCATCGTCCGCTTGTTTTCGTTCCGGCAAGGCCGGCTTCGATGCGTTCTGGAATGGTCCGGCAACTCACCACGGAGTCAATGGCATGGACGCCAACCTGACAGCAGACGCAATTCTTACCAAGCCCGGCGCGGGGCTCCGCAGCCTGATTCCTCTCGCCCAGGCAGCTCGTCCTCGCCAGTGGATCAAGAACCTCGCTTGCTTTGCCGGCCTGGTCTTCTCGGGCCGGATGTTCGAGCCGGCGGCGATCGTCGAATCGATCCTGGCGTTCGCCGGATTCTGCCTGGCCGCGTCGGCCGTTTACCTGCTCAACGACGTGGTTGACCGGCGGCTGGATCGGCTCAATCCCTCGAAGCGCGACCGGCCCATCGCCTCTGGCCTGGTGCCGGTCTCGTGGGCGCTCGGGGCCGCGGCACTGCTGGCGGCAGGAGCACTCTGCACGACGACCTGGCTGGCGCCTCTCTGTCTCATGCTGCTTGCGCTTTACCTGGTCGTGAACGTAGCCTATTCGCTGCGTCTCAAGCACACCGTGCTGCTCGACGTGTTGATCATTGCCTTCGGCTTCGTGCTTCGCGTGCTCCACGGAGTCTATGCCATCCAGGTCAAGCCGACCTCGTGGATTGTCCTCTGCATGTTCTTCCTCGCCCTGTTCCTGGGTTTCGCCAAGAGGCGCGGGGAGATGCACCTGATGGGGGATGACGAGCCGTTTCGCCGCCCCGTGCTCTCCAAGTACCGGATCGGCTTTCTCGACCTCATGCTCGGCATGACCGCCACGCTGGCAGTCCTTTGCTATGCGCTCTACACCGTCACC
Source organism: uncultured Planctomycetaceae bacterium (assembly GCA_963797295.1). GTDB lineage: Bacteria > Planctomycetota > Planctomycetia > Isosphaerales > Isosphaeraceae > Aquisphaera. Next base: position 382,858 of record CAWCPP010000034.1, on the reverse strand, counting down.
GGGCATCGCGGAAATGCCTCGCTGGTGGTGACCGTGCCCCTGGTCATGTACGGGGTTTCGCGTTACTTGCTGCTCGTGACGGTTGACGGCGAGGGCGAGGCACCCGAGAAGCTGCTCGTCTCGGACCGCATCCTGCTTGGTACCGGAGCGCTCTGGGTGATCTCTTGCGTGCTGGTCATCTACTCGAAGATCCAGCTCTTCGCCGAGTGAGCGATCGCCAGCCCGGCCAGCAACTTGAGCTACCGCGCCAATGCGACAGTTGCGGGCCGGCGGCGGTAGACGTGGATCTCGTAGGGCGGAGATCCTTTCCCCAGGACAGCGGCGATGTGCCCCCTGGAGCTGCCGGCCGCGTCGTAGTGGCCAACCAGCGACCACCGGCCGCCGAAGAACTGCAAGGTCTCCTGTTCGGTCGACGGCTTGAGGATCAGCAGGCTCACCCGCTCGCGGTCGGCCGCCGAGAGTGCCGGCTGATGTCCCTTCATGCCGGGAACCAATCCGGCGTAAGGCGGCAGAAAGAGGACCGCGGCGGTTTTCTTGGCCGGATAGTATGCCTCGTACTCGCTGTAGACCCAGTCGCCCGACTGGATCTGCTCGGCAACAATCTGGTCGACGGGCGCGGGATCCCGCAGCGACCACTCGCGGCAGGTGACGGCCAGCCGGGCGGGAAGACCCGCGGCGCAGGCCAGCAGCAACAGCGGCAAGACCAGCTTGCGTACCGCCCCCAGTCGGCAGCTCTGGAGCTCGGCCGCCATGCAGGCGGCCATCGGGATGAACGCCATCCAGCAGTAGTAGCGCGCGTACTTCCCCGCCAGCGCCAGAAAACAAGGTACGAATAATCCCGCCAGCAATCCGAGTCCCAGCGGAGTGCGGAGCCGGAACTCCCCGCGTCGAAGAGTGGCTACCAGGATCACCCCCAGCGCCATCAGCAAGAGGATGCTGCTGGGCTCGGTGAACGGGGCAACCATGGCCGAGCTCAGCCGCTCGGCGATCGACCGTCCGCTGCCGGCGAGAATTGACACGGATTTCAAGAACTCATGTCCCACGCCGTTCTCGAGCAAGAGCGCGGCCAGGCTGGCGAGACCGGCCAGGCAACCCAGGCCGACTGTGAGCACATCGCCCAGCGCGGTCTTGCCTTGCATCAGCAAGAGCAGCAAGCCCAGCAGTGCCAGATACGGCAGCAATTGCAGCCCGGCCCAGGGCGCGAGGGCGGCGATGACGAACGATCCCGTTGTCCGCAGTCTGCTCGGTCGTAGCGTGAGCGTGAGAAACAATCCCGACACCAGCAGCATTCCCAGGCAATCGTACCGTCCGCTACGATAGGAATAGGTCACGCCGTCGCCACAAAGCACAAGCAGCGCGAAGGCGATCCTGGGAACGGTGGACCGCACCAGGCCCAGCCGGTTCAGTGCCAGCAGGCAAACCGCGACAACAGCCAGGATGAGCAAGTAATTCAAACCGCGTACCGAGACCACATCAAACCCGAAGACCCGGATCCACGGGTAGAGGCAAAGCGAGTAGAGCGGACTATTCCCCGCGAACAGCGTATCGCGGGTCTGGAACCAGGCCGAAGTGGTGAACCCCTGGCCGAAGTACAGGTTGGCGGCCGGGTCGGTGAACATGACCTCGTCTTGCCAGATCACCGGGCTCCGCGAGGAGGTTCCCAGGTTGGCGGCAAGGAAGATCGAGAAGAGCGCGGAGCCGAGAATCAGCTCCATCCGGCGGGTGTTCAACAAACGGTGCATCAGCCAGCTCCAAGGGTCCATCCGGTTGAGCGATGCGAGCGGCCGCCCACGTCCATTCCTGCATGCTTCCTGCGCGGCCGGCGAAGTTCTGGTAGCTTAGTGGCTTTCTGGGTTGGTGACCAGGGGATTTTCGCGATCAGAATTAGCGACAGAGGACAGCCTCGGGTTCCGTCGTCTGATCGCTTGCGGCCTTGCGGTTTGCTCCCTGGCCACACGAAGCCGTGCCGGAAGAAGCGGGACCAGGACGCGGGAGGGTGCCTTTCGCTCCCGGAAACTCTGAGGCGGAGTGCCCAGTCGTATCGACTATGCGGCATGGGCGGCAATCTCGTTAAAGACGCGATTCAACGACTCCTCGTCCAATACCATGGATTCCACCATTTTGATCCCAGCCACCATCGCGGAACCACGGAACGCATGATTCAATTTCCATGCACCACCGAGCAGGCGAAGGCTGGCGATGTCGTCATTGGCTGGCAACAAGTAAAGGTCGACGACGCCGTCGGCACGGGAGCGAATCGTCCGACGGGGTCGACAATCACCTCGATCGTTTCTCGCTGCATGAGTATGGCTGGCGCTTTGAATCGGCATAGAACCGAATCTCTCATCGACCTCTGAATGAAACGCGCCCTCCAGCCAGTCCTGTCCACCCAGATCCGGATGTGAGTCAGCAACTCCTGCAGAGTCTTGAGCCATTGATCCCGTGTTGCGTCCGGATCGACTACCTGGGGTCGGAGTGTGTGTAGCAACGGAACCGAATACCGGGGTAAGGACCGTTACTCCGCCAGAGCATTCATTTCCTCCTCGCACCGTCCGCCGATACAGGTCGTTAACTTCAGACGATAGCCGCGTGTGGCCCAGCCCGCTAACAGTGCGGGAACGAGGATCGGCACACTGAGCGCGAGCCAAACCAGGAATACGTCGAGCAGGCGATTTTCGCCTCCCAGTCGCCCGGCGGTGTTCAGCACATATTTGTAGAAGAAGTCAGGTCTCAGATGAAAAAGATAGACAAAGAGTATAAGCGCCATTCCCCCGGAGAGCAGAAAAATTACGTGGGAAAAGGGCGCTTCGCCACGGCGTCGCAGCCTTCCTACGGTGGTTGTCAGGAGCACCGCCAATACGTCAGCCATTGGCATTGCGCCGAAAAGCTCCCTGTTGCCGCCTCGCAGGAGCAGTAGCACAGCAAGGTCCACGGCGGTCACCGCAATGATAATCATCAAGCACGAGACCGTGATGCGAAGGTGCGTCATGGTGTGCCTCCGCAGTCATACGACTTCTCAAGTCTCAGACAATAGCCACGTGCCGCTCGGCACGCGAGCAGCGCCGGTATAACAAGCAGAGGGGTCATGGCCGCAAACACCAGCAGCGCAAGAAGCGGATCGATCCCGTTCATTCCGAAAAGATAAATATCCGCTACCGTTTGTCCGGGCCTGATCCAAAGGCCGGCTGTGTTGTCCACATATAAGTTGAGGACTTGCGGTGCGACGCTGGCGATAAGTCCGAGGACGAGCACTCCGACGCCACCAACGAGGAGAAACACGCCGCTTGGAAGTCCGATCTCGCCTCGGCGCCGGAGCCGTGCCCCAAGCAGAACGAAATAGAAGGCAAGCCCGTGCACCATCGGCATCGCCCCAAAAAGCCCAATGCGGGTCATCGGGTTGGCGACGCGCGTTATGCCTGGCACGACAAAAAAATCCAAGGCAAAGAGGGCGACCAACGCCATCAGCCACCACGTCGTGAACCGCATTCGGGTCAGGCTCATTGCCAAAACCTCTGTGGATATGACCGCCGCACGTGGGCTTTACGCCACTACCGGCAGCATAGCGTGTCGTAAGGCGTTAGGCCACGCCCTGGAATCCGCCACATGCCTTCCGACTTGTGCGGCATGAGAGCCATGATACGGCTCTGATGCATTCTTTTCCCCTTCAATACCCCTCGGCGAAGCTGGGCACCTCCCCCGTGCCGGCCGCGCCAAGCAGGCCGGTTTTGGGATCGATCTCGATGCCAACCCAGAAGCCGGCAAATGCCTGGCACTGGGGCCGCGGCAGGACCTTGACCTCCTGTCCGAGCCGCCTCACGCCTTCGACAACGACCTTGTCGAACGAACCTTCGCCGATGCGCGCGACAGACCGGTTCCCGGACCACTCGGGCGCGAGCAAGGCGGGCGCGTCGACGGCCGACTGGGCGTCCCTACCGAACTCGAAGATGTTGGCCAGGACCTGCACGTTCCGCTGGTGCAGTCCCGCGCCGATGACGCTGCTTGCCAGGACGGGCTTGCCACCGCGGGTGATGATCAGGGGTGTCATCGGATCGGGCAAGCGGTTCCCCGGTCCGGCTTGCTTGATGGCCTCCTGCTGGAACGATGCCGGATCGGGGATCGAGACGCCCGCGACGAAGATGCCGGTATTCCCCCAGACCACGGCGTTGCACGTGTGGGTCAAGGCGGCGACATTCCCCCAGCGATCGACGGCCACAACTCCGGACGAATGATGAGAACCGTTCTTCGCGCCAGCAGGCCTGTCCGCGTAGGGCCAGCTCCCTTCTCGCTTCCGGGCCCAGAGCCAGCGCGCGTGCTCCTTGGTCACGCGAGTCTGTGCCGAGAAGCTCTGTTCCGGGAAGCGTTTGGCGGCCAGCTTCGGGTACAGAGTGAGGTTCTGATTGTCGGTGATCTGGATCAGCCAGAACAGGCTTTCTGCCGATCGGGAAGGCGTGCCGGATCGCCCCAGCCCGGCGAGTTCGAGCAGGTTCAGTGCCTCGAGCGTATCGACGCCGCCGGTCGACGATAGTCCGGGAGCGAAGACGTTCATGTCGCGGTAGGTCGTCTCCAGCGGCTGTTCCCAGACGACCCGGTATGCATCAAGGTCGCGGGCCGTGATCAGCCCACCTTCGCGCCGAACGGCCGCGACGAACTGCTTTCCCCATTCACCGGTAATCATATAGGCGGTTCCCCCACCCGCAACGTGGCGCAGGGTTGCGGCAAGTTCGGGCTGACGGAAGCGGTCGCCCTCTGCGAGGAATTCACCGCTCTGCTTTGTGAACAGCCGCCTGGTCTCTGGAAGTCGGCCCAGCACATCCTTGCGAAACTTGAGGAAGTAGTCGAGCAGCGGGTCAACCGTGAACCCGGTTTCGGCGAGCTCGGTTGCGGGCTTGAAGAGCTTTGCGAGAGGGGTCTTGCCGAATCGATCGTGAATCGCCTGGATACCAGGCATGAACCCCGGAACCAGCGCGGTGCGGCCGCTCGCGGCGCCTTTCGTCGTGGTCTCATCCATCTTCGGTATGGTCAGCGGGTCGTTCTCTTCCAGCGGCGTGTTGTAGCCGGCATTCAGAAAATGGATCTTGCCGGTGGAAGCGTCGTAGTACATGAAACTCAGGATGCCCGCGAAGCTGACGTACGACCCGGCCGCCTCGACGATCTGTGTGAGCGCCGTGGCCGTCACCGCATCGGCCGCGCTGCCGCCTTGTTTCAAGATTTCAAGCCCGGCAGGAACGGCCCGCTGCCCGGTCAAGCCGACGATCAATCCTTGCCGACCTTCGGCGAGGAAATGGTGTGGCTGGTTGGCCATCTCCTTGCGAGCCGTCGGCTCGTCCCCGAAACAAGCCAGATTGCACGCGAGAATGAAGACGGCGGTCGTCATGAAAATGTAGGCTCCTCATGGCCGATTTGTACTCTCCGCATACTCTGCTCGCTTTTCTGTTGCGCGCTCGCGACACCGTCGCGGATCCGCTCGCCGGCTCAAAAGCCTTGCGCGTGATTCCCCGGGACCGGTGGCAGATCGAGTGCTTCCTTCAAGGATAATTCCTCCACGCCTACATCGGAAGGATGGTGACAATCGGGTTGGCTGGATGTCTTCTCAATCTGGTCAGCCTTCAGCCGATCGGCCGCCGCGCGTGCCGGGTTGCCGAAGCGGTCGTGGAATTCCGAGCGGCTGCGATAAGCCGGAGCGTAGTTGGGATTGAGCCTGATCGCCGTGTCGAAATCAAGAGTTGCGTGAGTGAGGTTTCCCTGACGTGAGTAGGTGATCGCGCGATTGCAGCGTGCCAGGAAGTCCCTTGGCTTGCGCCGGATGGCCGCCGTGTAATCGGCGACGGCAAGCTCATGCTGGCCTAGCAGGGCGTGAGCCACTCCCCGGTTATTCAGGGCGATCGGGTCTCCTGGGGTGACTTCCAGCGCGAGAGAATGCACGAATTGCCTCGGCCGGCTTGCCGCGGGCCAGAAGCTGGTTTCCCTGGGTGCGGTAGGCCAGCGAGGGACTGGCGTGAACGATCAAGGTGATTGGCAATTCGGTCTGCTGCGATCCATGTCGTGCGGTTACTCGCAGTTTCAGTTCCATCGATCGCGTCCCGAGTTCGGCACAGACCAGAACCACCGAACGGTCGTCTCCAGCGGGGATCGTGACGGGTGAAGCGACAACACCGGCGGGCAATCCTTCAATCTGAATCACGACAGGACCTTCCAGCCCGCCACGGTCGGCGGAGACCGGCACTTCTCGATTCAGTCCGGCCTCGATTTCGATGGTGCTGGGCAGAGCAACGCGCAGCTTGGAACCGGCTGGTCGCGGGTTGCCTGGAGTTAATCCAATAGCTGTCGCTGGAGGAGTCTGCGCGGCCGCTGGCCTGCGAACGACCCGGCTGTGTTCGCCGAGGACCAACTGCAGGGCTTGTAATGCTGGTGCTCGCAGATTCCAAATCGCCAGGGTCACCAGGCGAATGAGACGGAGTGACTGCGCCTTCAGTCCCCGCAATTCATCGAGGGTCGGTCGATCGGAGCGGGGTCTCGCACCGCGCCCGGTACTGATCTTGCCGGCCATCGGTGTGAGTGCAGATCGACTGGGGCCGACGCCATGCACCAACGCGGTGGCTGAAGGGAAGTCTTGTCCGGCGGATTTCAACATCGACTCCAGTGGCGGCGGAGGGTTGAGCGGAACGGTCGCGGGCAAGTCGGGTAGGCGCAGTTGTGCCACTTCATGATGCGTACGGGCCGTGGAAAATGGCGCGTTGATGTGGTCGGTCAATTCCACAATTGCGGTTCTCTCCACCGGAGCCCGGGCGCCGCGGATTGCCCAGCAAGCCACCCCGAGCAGGACCAGAAATGCGAGCGCGCCGCGCAGCAGTGCGAACCTTGCTTGTGACCCGGCCCGCTGGTTTTCTTCGACGGGTAAAAGCACCGTCCTCGCTTGTGACTGATGAGCAATCGAGAACTCGCCGGAGGCAGGCGTCCAGGTGCCAAGCTGGTAAGAGCTGCAGCCGTCCGCGGCCGACGACTCGATCGCGCCGCCGGGCATTGCCAACGAGCAGTCGCCGGAGATTCCTGGTTGCAATGACCGAGGCATTCCACCTTCGTCGTGATCCTGATCCGCGCTCGGGATCGTCTCGGGAGAACCCGCGTCGCGACATCCGCGCAGAGCGTCGACGAACTCGCGGCAAGATGGCCACCGTTCCTCGGCGTCCTTGGCAAGAGCCCGGTGCACAACGGGCTGCTCGGGCAAGGGTAGCATCGATAGATCGGGCGGCTCGAACAGATGGCCGTGCATGACGCTTGCGGGCGGGCCGACGAATGGCAGGCGGCCGCCCCGCAGCACGCAGTAGGTCATTGCCAGCGAATACTGGTCGGAATGCTCGCTGACCTGGAGTCGAAACATCTCGGGCGCCGCATAGGCGCAGGTCAGCCCGTCGTGACTTCGGCTTTTCGCGCACCGGTCGAACAGGCAAGAAAGCCCGAAGTCGGCCACCTTGACTCCGCCTCCCAGGAGCATGATGTTCTGCGGCTTGATGTCCCGATGGTGGATCGCGACATCACGCCTGCCGTCGAGTTCGTGCCGGGGTTCATGGAGGAAGTCAACCAACCTGGCGACTTCGGAGAGAATGTCGAGCAACTCGGAAAAGGGGATGCCCGCAAGATGCCCCGCGGTCATCTGGTGGAAATGGTCCCAGAGCGAGCAATCCGCGAGCTCCATGCCGATGATCAGAAGCTCGTCCGTGGTCCAGGCACCGAAGTACGCCAGCAGATTGGGATGGCGGACCGCGCGTAGATGCGCAAATTCTCTCGCTCCTGGCCTCCAAGCTTGCACGAAAGCTGCACCAGCTTCAGCGCGACGGGAAGTTCGCCCGGACCTTCAGCACGCCAGACCTCTCCCGCTCCACCGATTCCAAGCCGCTTGACCAGACGATAACCCGGCACCGGCTCTGCCCCAGCCCGCGTACCGTTCGCACGTCGTGGAGCCTGCACACTCGATGCCATGGTCGGCCTCCGTGTTGTTTCGCACAATGATCGCGGTGAACGGCTAAAATTTATTCATAACACATGCAGTCAATTCACCAGCGCATCAAGTCGAAGTGTTTAACGCCTGATGGTGCGATGAAGGTCAGTCTAGCCGTTGTCAGGATCGGGCCGCAAGCTGAGCTAACCCAAGCTGGTGCATGGCAAAGAAGTATAGTAATCTTCAGGTAATAGTATATTGTAAGAATGGTTGAGAAGCGGAAAAAGAAAACGGTGCGGTTGTCGCATGGAGCCTGAGACACTTGACGGAATCAACACGCACCTCATCGTCCGACTACCGGGCTTCAACCGTCACGAACACCACCGAGTGGGGCGGCAGACTCATGGTCAACTGCTCCGGGCTGACGTGTATCGGCAGCTCACCAACCAGGTCCTCTTTCCGCTCCAGGAACGGGTATCCGTTCTGGTCGGAATGGGAGAGCAGCACCGAGGTTGCCCGGGCCGCCGCGAAGTTCTTCAGCTCGATGCGGCAAGGGACGGCGCGGTCCCATGATCCGTTCGCCAGGATGGCGAAGAGACGGTGACCGTCGTGCGTGACAGTCACCACCGCGGGCGTGAGCGGCCCGCGATAGTGGCGGCCGTTGAGCGTCCCTTCATGGTAGGGGGCCGTACCCGACAGCTCCAGTACGGTCTCGCCCAGGTGCCGGCTGATGTAATAGAAAAGCCAGTAATTCATCGCCCGCTTTCCGGGCATCGTCCGCGACAGGAAGGAATAGCCAGGTCGGTCGGGAAATGTGAACATCTCCCAGGCACTCGCTCCGCGCACCGGCGCCTCGCGGATGTAATAGATCAGCCGGACGGCCCGGTGGAGCATGCCCACGATGTTCGAGTTGTGATTGCTGGCCTCGGCCTCCAGCTCCTGGCGATCCCGGCCCATGGGTCCCCACTCGGTGTCGTACTGGTAAACAGTGCGTCCCGGGTTGTAGGCGCAAGAACGCATTGGTCTTCTGGACCTTGTCGAGAATCTCGAAGTTCCCCGTCAATACAATGTCCTCGAATCGTGTGCGGTCAAACCGCGCGTAGAAGTAATAGTGCGGCACCACGAAGTCATACGTCCCGGCCGCCTTCTTCAAAAGGTAATTGTTCCACGCCGAGGGTCCGCCAACCTCGGGGCCGTTGATCGACATGCCGATCTGCGCCGTCGGCTGCACAGCGCGGAGGCGCGGGCGACCTCCGCGACGTGCTCGGCGTAGGTGTCGGGCGTGAACAACAACTTGCCGGGATCGCCAACGTATGGCTCGTTGGTGATCTCCCAGTGGTGAAAGCCATACTGACTCTCGAGTGCATGGCGCACGCCGCGGGCCCAGGTTTCGGGCGGGAGCTTTCCGGTGCGCGTCCTGGATCTCGAACTCGAGGACGGTGCGCGACGCGGGTATGCCGAACTTGCCGCAAAGCTCGGCCGCGCGGTCGATGGCCCCCTCAAGACCGAATTGCTCCTCACCGACCGCGTAGAGTCGCGTCATGGGAAGCTTGAGCTGTCGCACGGCATCTTCCAACTCGGGCCGGAGCATGTACTCGCCTTTGCGATTGTACGGCACGCCCGTCCAGCCGGAGACGCGATGAATCGATACGCCGGCCACCTCCGGCACAACCGGCTTGAGCGGCCGCCTGGCGTCGACGCACATCACAAGGTCGGGGCCGGCAAGCAGCCGATGCTCGATGGGCGCGTATTGCAGGCTCGCCGGGTTGAGCAGCCTCGGTTTCGTTGTCGGCCGCTCGGTCACCACCACGTCGTCAACCCAGAGAGTTCGCTCTTCCGACCTTGACGCGGTGGCCTTGAAGACCAGGAGCAGGAAGCGGCTGTCCTCGGCGAAGAAATCACTCCCTTCATGGAAGCTGAATGAGTACGCCTTCCACTCGGGCCCGACGTCGATCGGCACCGAGCCGGGCCAAGGCGCATCGACGAATCCCTGGAGCGACCGGTAGGCCATGAGCGCGAACACCGAACGGCCCGGCTTGTCGGCACGTGCCCAGAACGAGACGGTGTACAGCGTCCCGGGCCGGGCGCTGATCGCGTGGTCGGGGGCCGACACGACATAGCCTTCGGTGCCCGCCGGATGGTGGATCCGAAACGAGGCCTTGCCGGAGTGCGGACGCTCCGTGTCGCGCGTGAAATTCGCAGGCACTTTGTACTGCTCGTAGCCCCACATCGTCCAGCCAGTCGGCGGTGCCAGGCTGGAAGCTCGCTCGAAATCGCCATTGACGATCAGGTTGTCATCACCTCGAACAACCCCCATCGCGAACAAACCAATTCCGGCCAGAAGCATTCCAAAAAGAACTACTGTTTTTCCCATTGGATACTTTCCTCGTGTTTCCTGAGAGTGTGACCGATTCTAGATACTATACGGCAATGAACAAGCCGGCAACAGCTTCCCGGCATTCTCGCAATTCAGAACTACGTTGGGACAGAGTTGCTGATCTTGCCACTTCGCCGAAACGCGCACAGATTGTCGGGCCGGGCGGGCGTGCGGCATTGCGGGCGGTGATCCGGTTCAGTAGGTTAACGTGTAGAAGGGGCTGTGAACGACGTCGTCCCTTGCAGCCCTCACTCGGGCCAGAGACGGAGCCATCGCGATGTCCAGCCACGAGAATGCAGAGGCCGAACGGAATGTTAACCCAGGCGCGGGCAAGAGCGTCCCGCTGGTATCGCTTGATACCCGATGGCCCATCTGGGAGCGGTTTTTCACCGTGGCCCCACTGGTGATCATCGGCTCTCGGGAACAGACCGGCGCGTTCGACCTGGCACCCAAGCACATGGTGACCCCGCTGGGCTGGAAAAACTTTTTCGGATTCGTCTGCACCCCGCGCCATCGGACGTATCAGAACATCAGTCGAGAGGGTGTATTCACGGTCACCTTTCCGCGGCCCTCGCAGGTTGTGCTGACCAGCCTCTCCGCCGTGCCACGGGATGATGACGACGTGAAGCCGGCGCTCGCGTTGCTGCCAACCCGCCCGGCGGCGACGATCGCCGGGGTCTTCATTGAGGACGGCTACCTGTTCCTGGAGTGCCGGCTTGACCGGTTTGTCGACGGCTTCGGCGAGAACAGCCTGGTCGCGGGCCGTGTCGTGGCGGCTCAGGTTGCCGAGGATGCCATGCGGCTTTCGGACGGAGATGACGCCGAGACGATCCGGGCCGCACCCCTGCTGGCTTACCTCGCCCCGGACGGTACGCCGAGATTCGTGACGGATACGCCTTCCCCTACCCCGCCGGCTTCACGCGGTGATCGGGGAATGCAAGTTTCTGTCGGTCCTGGCGAGGCCAGGTGGAAGTTCGCCATGAGTGATCAACTGGTTCGCAACCTTCGTGAAGATATCCGGTCCCGCCTGGCGGCGATGGTGGCTTTCCTGGAAGCTCTCCTCCGGGCAGAGTCGCCTTCGGTCGTGCCCGAGAGCCAGTCGACAATCCAGGACCTGCTGGCCGGGTCGCTCCGCGACGATGGGTTCCGGGTGCGGCTGATCGGCGGCCGGGGTAAGAGTGGCGGCTTGCTCCAGGCTTCGCCCCGCGGTCGCAAACGAGGATTGCCCTACCAGCTTCTGATCGGCCACACCGATACGGTCTGGCCGATGGGCACACTGGGCCGCATGCCGGTGGAGTTGCATGGTGCATCGCTGGCGGGCCCAGGGGCCTTTGATATGAAAGGGGGCCTGTGTCCAGATCGTCTTCGCGCTCAAGTCGCTCCGAAGCCTGGGGGTTGATCTGCCGGTGACACCGGTGATCTTGCTCAATTCCGACGAGGAGATCGGCAGCAGCGAATCAAGCCCGTGGATTCGTCGCTTCGCCCGCCGCGCTGATCGATGTTTTGTGCTCGAGCCGGCTCTCGGTCCGACCGGAAAGCTCAAGACCACGCGTAAAGGGGCCGGCCAGTTCGAGATTCAGATCGAAGGGCAAAGCGCCCACGCGGGCCTTGATCCCGGCGCGGGCGCACGGCGCCATTCTCGAACTCTCTTACGTGATCCAGACGCTACAGGCTCTCAATGATCCCGCGGCCGGCATCTCGGTGAACGTGGGCCAGATCGACGGCGGCGTCAGGCCCAATGTCGTGGCTCCATCCAGCAAGGCCGTGGTGGACGTTCGCGTTCCGACCAGTGGCCACGGCGAGAGGATCGAAGCGGCGATCCGCCCCTTGAAGCCGACCGTTCCGGGGACCCGGATCCTCGTCGAAGGCACCATGGACGTCCCGCCGATGGAGCCGACCGAGCGCAACCGGCAGCTCTGGGAAGCCCGCGCCAGGCCGGTCTGAAGCTCGGACTGGAACTCGAGGAAGGGGTCGCGGGCGGTGTCTCCGACGGCAACACCGCCAGCCAGTACACGGCCACGCTCGACGGCCTGGGCGCTGTCGGCGACGGTGCTCATGCCGCGCATGAGTTCCTTGATTGCCGCAAGCTGATTGAGCGATGCACCCTGCTGGCTCTGCTCTTGACTCTTCCTCGCCAACGTTGCGAGTCCGAAGCTTCCAGGTCCGCGACAACGGCCTCTCCGCCTCCGGAGATCGGTGTCCAATCTCTGGCCGCCAGCTCCTGAAGATTCTCATATCACATGTTCACGTCATCATGAAAATGGATAGGGTCATGCGAGCTCACAATCCCGACCAAATGACCCACGGCGAGAATGACGAGGGATTTTCTCCCCAGAGCTTGTTCTGGAGCAGTGCGGTGACTTCGGGGAGCACCGACGGCTCCTTGAGGTTGAGCGTCCGGACGCTGCTCAGTTTTTCGACGAGTTCCCGGCCTGCTCCGGTGTTTGCCACGATGCCCGTGACCAGATCGGGCTGAACCTCGAACGCCGACATGACGCCGAGAACCGAGTAGGGGTCTGAAGGCAGAGGATCGTCACCCGCACATTGCGGCCGATCTCGTTGATCGTCACCGCGCCGTTGTAGGGTTCCAGCGGTGAGGCGCCGATCTCGATCACGGCCACATCCGCGGCGACCGCCGCCATCCTGGAGAGCAGCGGCTCGAGTGCTTGGCGATAGTCGTCGGCCGGGCACACTGTCGAGGGCAGTCCGGCGTCGACAAAGTCGAAAATGGCATCGGCGCCTGCATCCCCCATGGTCAGAACGTCGTGGTATCGGCCGGCACCGTTGAGCTTGGCGGCGAGCACGCGGCGGCCGAGCGCCTTGAGCAGCCGGATGACGATGCGCGACGTCGTGGTCTTGCCCGCGGACATGGAGGAGCCGATCAGCAGGACCGTGGGCGTGGTGAAGGCTGCACCCGTTTCACCCTTCGCGCAATCTCGCATCCGGATCTTGGTGCCGTTGCGCAGGACGTGCCCGCGGTAAACCAGTGACATGAGGGGCTTGACGTAGGGGGACACCGAGAGGCACTTGCCGAACAGACCTCCCTCGGTCAGGGCGTGAAACAGGTCATCGGGGCCGATGCCTTCCCAATCGCCGGTGGCGTCCAGGGTCGCATGGCGCTTGCCAAATGCGCCGACAACCAGGTCGGATCGGTTCGCCTCGATCATCCGACCATTGGGCAGCTCGACGGTGAAATCTTCCCCGGCGCCGCCCTCGACATGGCCAACGACATAATCACCCATCTCCCACGCCCCGCGCGGCAACCGCTCGACGGCGAACTCGCGCTCCGGCAGGTCGGAGATGCGGGTTACGGAAGAGTAAACATACCTGTTCATGGTAGGAGCTCCTTGTTGAGCCACCTGGATTCTAGCGGTTGCGCGGGGCCTCGAACATCCGCAACCGGCCCAGGTGTGAGAAGACCCTAGGCCGAGGAACTTTCCGCAATTCGAGCAACGCGCCGGGGCACGGTCATCGTGTCCCTGCATTTTCAAGCCTCGGGAAGATCAACATATCGATGGTAAGGCTGGACCGAGCACCTGTCGCCCCGGATGTATACGGACACGAGCTCCGGGTTGAGCCAGGGCCGCTTTCAAGAATTTGAGATCGAAGGCCCGGAGCCCCGGATGGCGCTCTGGGTCGAAGTGCGTCGTCCTCTCTTCGCACCCTTCTGGCGAGTCACGCGGATTCTCGAGACCGAGGTCGATGTCGATCCGGATTGATTACTCCTCCGGATTTTGTAATTTGCCGCGCACGAGCAAGGCCTTTCTGAGAATGCTCGCCTCGTCGAGGGGACTGCTGGGATGCCGGGAAAGACAGAGCGGCACAAGCAGCTTTGTGGGGTACGTAAACTCGGCATCTGAGTTATGAACGTAGAACTGCCCTCTCGCGAGCCTGGGCACGTCTTCGCCCGAGCCTCCCTTGGCTTGTAGTAAATCGCGCACGGTCTCGATCGCGGCAGGGGAATTGACCTTGCCATAAAAATGCGTTGAACAATTTGCCACGATCCGGTGATCGATGTCCTTGGGGTTCTGAGTGGCAAAGATAAGACCCAGGTGATACTTCCGCGCCTGAGCGGTAAGACGCAAGAGACTTTCCCGACACACCGAGGTCTTTTGAGACGGAACGAAATCTTTCGCTTCGTCGATCACGAGAAGACCGCGGAGTGGGCACTTGCCGGGGTCCGGGTTTTTCTTGATCCACGAGAAGAGTGTCATCGCCAACTGATTCAGGAAGTAGCGCTGGGCCTCAAGACCGGGCAACCCCACCAGGTTGATCACGGAGATTCTGACCCGCCCCGACACTTGGCCGTCACCCAGGAGCACCGCGGGATCGAAGGTCGTACCGTGCGACCTCAGCAGTGAGTTTGTTTCCAGCTCGGCTTTCAGGGCATCGGCAATCTGAAGTGCCAGCCGTGGCTCGCTGGCCATTCCCAGGCCGGCTTCCGGAGGAAGGTCCCCCAGAAGATCAATCAACGCCTTGAGTTGACCGCCGCCGTGACTGGCAAGGTAGCGGAGCGCTTGGAGAGGATGCCCCGTTTTTGCTGGGAAGCTTGCGTTTGACCACGCGCGATAATCGGTGTCAGTGATTCGACGACCATGGATACAGCCGTATTGAGCTCGTCCTCGTCCTGGCTCAGTGGAGCAAGGTCAGGCAATGGCTCGAACGACAACGGATTCCCAGCTTCCTTTCCCGGCGTCCAGACCATCACCTCGCTCTTGCGATGATAAAGCTCGGCTTTCCGGCGATCCTCCTCATCCCAGTCCGCGGGTTGCGGATTCCATTTCTCATCAAGCGTCGCCAGATCGTTCGCGCAGTCGATGACGATCGACGGTATCCCAAGGATCAGCGCCTCCTCGATCAGCCTTTTCAAAAGGACGGTCTTTCCCGAACCCGCTCCCGCGAGAACGAGCGCATGTTTTTCGAGGAGGTTGATTTGAATGCCGACCGGCTCGCCCGGCTTGTTCGCAACGATGCGACGACCGAGAGGAAGTAATGAACTCGCCGCCCGGGCCATTCGCCCCGGGGATGGGACTGTCGCGGGTTTCTGGTGACCCTTTCCGGTGCCAGATTCGCCCGAAACTGCCGTTGCCGTGCCGTCCTTTCCCGAGGCCGTTCCAGCGGGTGCAGGGTTCGCATTCGATAAGGACTCCTGGAACAGAAGATCGCTTGTGACGATCTCCTGGATCAGCTTCAGCTTCGAGATCGGCTGGCGAACCTTGAGCCACTTCTCGAAATCCGGGTCGCCTGTTGCCTTGAGCTCGTGAGTCGCTTGAAGTGTCTTCAGCTCGGCTTTCGTCGGATCGTGGAAAACCCCCCCGGCTTGCGTGAACTTGTCGCTCAGCTTCTTGGTCTCGGCGCCTCCGGGAAGCGGTTTGGTCCGCACGATGGTCAGGCGGCGGAACTTGAGCGTCCGATCGATTCCGGACTGGGTCAACGCCGCCTTGAGCCTGGCCTGGTAGGCCCTGGCATTGGTCAATTGCAGAGCCCGAACGCAGTAATGCTCTTCCCGTTCGTTCTGCTTCTGAAAAATCAGGCGCAGGCGGGCGTGCAGCGGGCGTGTCGTTGCGCCTCCTGTGAATTCGGTATCAACTGATGGACCCACGTCGGGGGGAAGCTCTCTCTCATGAAGCAGGCATTGCAAGGCACTTTGCAATAGCGGTGCAAGCCGCTCGTCCTCGAATTTCTCTTCCAGGAGTTTTTCAGGAATCGCGCTTTCGAAGTGCTTCTTGAATGCCTCATCCAGTCGATCGAGCCTATCTGACGAGGCGCCGTTCGATCCGCTGTCCTTGCCATTGAGAGTGAACGAGCTCAATTCCGTGACGGCACCGTCTCTCAAGCAGAGTTGCCGATGGTTCTCACATTTCTTCAGGATCTCTCTCGCCGTATCACCCTTCAGGTCATTGAACGCCTGAGGTCGAAAGGGGTAGGTCGGATAAGCTGGCGCGAAATCTGATGCCTGGAATGCCATTCCCAGTCGTCCGCTCACAATCGCCTGGGCGATGGTCTCGTTACCAACGGCGGTCAAGGTCCAGGGGTCTTCAAACCGATCGATGAAGGTCCTGAGCACCGTGCCTCCCAGGATGTTCCACGTGCTTTCGACGCAGGAAATGATCGTGAGAGTGTTCCGGGTCATGTCGCGGAGTGAACCCAAGCCGCTACCGATCTCGACGATGATCGCCTCGGCGGTTGCTTGCTCCTCCGTGGACTGATCGCCTTGCTTGCGGTAGTGAAGCTGGGTGACGATCGGATCAAGCTGATCAAAGGCAAGGACCATCGGGCCGCTCAGGCTCATGAACCACGAGAGTGCTTCGACGATTTTGCTCGGCTGCTCCTGGTTGAGGGAGAAACCGAGCGCTTTCCGCTCGTCGTCTTCAAGGGTCTGTCCTTGAAGCCAGGTCAAGCCGAGGCTGGAGATCGAAAAATCATCGGAGTTGAGGCAGATGAGGGCTCGAACGACGTTCTGATACTTGAGTGTTTCTTTGGGGAAGACCTTGCTGAGCGCGCTGAGCACTTTTCCAATATCGCCTTGCAAGTCCTTGCTTTTCCTCTCCGCCAGAATTGAGAGAATCTGGATGACCGGCTTGTTTGGTCCAAGTCGCTCGATGATGTTTCTGAGCACCCATTCGTACTGGAAAACGTCAGCTCCAAAGGACTGCTGGAGCGAGTCGATGTAACCTTGAAGGACAGACTCCCAGAAGGTGCGGACGTCCGTCATATCCACGAGGACGAAGGCGCACTTGCGACGGGTTGCCTCGCGTCGGAACGAGCCGAGCAGATGAGTCTTGCCGGTGCCGCCACCGCCGACGATCACCCATCCCAATGGCGAGCCTGCTCCAGGGTTCTCGCGCATCGACTGAAGCTTGCGAGCGAACTCGGCTCGGATGTTCGCGTGCAATTCCGGTATGTCCCAGGCGGTGCAGGTCCAGACCTCGGAGAGCCGCATCGCCCAATCAAAGTTGACCGATCGGATCACGTCGAGCTCGTTCATGATCCCCTTCCCCCGAGGTAGAGGACGTGTCGCTCCTCGCCAGAGAGAGTATGCAGGACGGCCTGGCGGTCGACTTCATGAATCTCGGCGGGATTGTCAAGTCGGTACAGCGCCGCTTCTCCGCTCGAGGCCATGCCCAGCAATGTCTTGTCCAGCTTCTCTCGGGGAATGAACGATAGTTGATGACGCAGGTCGGCGATTCGCACACGGACGTTGCTCTGCCCTCCAGAGATAGAGAGGTAAGCTTTGGTCACGCATTCTTCGAGGTCGTCCCTGACACCAGTTGCCCTGGTGTCACGCGGAAGTATGACATCACCCAGGGAGATCTGCTTTTGATCGGTGAATGTCTTGAGTTTGAGAAGCAATCTCCGCAAGACCTCTGTCCCCGCTGGGCTCTTGGTGTGCAGGTCGGCATCGAGATGGTTTCCCAGCCAGGCCCATCCCTTGTCGGTCAAAGAGACGAAGAGCGATGCGCGACCTCCGGCGGCGGGCTTCCGTTTTTCCTGTTCAATCACTCCGTCTGCTTCAAGCTGCTTTCGAGCGGGGGCTGCTGGGTCGGGTTTGACATCCTTCAACCAATCTCCTCCCTCCGCGACCGCAAGGCGCCAAAGAAATAACACTTCAAGTGGTTTGAGTTCATGATTCATGACAAGCTCTCGTTTCTTGGTGAGCCAGACGCGCGGCGAAAGATAACCAGGTCCCGGATTTTTTCGACTGCCAGCTCGACGTCTTCGACGACTTCATCTTGGGGAAGTCTGAGAACGAGGTAACCGCTGATCATCAGGTCATAATCTCGGCGACGATCCCCTGAGAAAGCGACTCGGTCGGAGTGGAACTCGTATCCATCGACCTCCACGACGAGTCTTCCATCAGTCCACAGCAGATCGACCAGGTATTGATTACCTCTCAGCGTTGGCACCCGGATGTTGAACTTGAACAGCCCGGTCAGCATCTCGTCCTGTGCCAGACGCTTCGCGAGCATCTGCTCGCCTCGGCTCAGCGGGTTGGGGTGGCCGATCAACGGGGAGACCGAGACTCGTGAGTCCTCCTCTGGCAGGGATTCGCCAGGATCGTGCCGGGCTGAAGGCCGAACCGCCTCAAAGTTGATGCAGTCAAGTTCCTTGGATGCGGAGAGTGCGTCTGGAACAACAACGACAACGCGGGCCGGGGCCTTTTTTGCAAGCCACTCTGAGGTTCTCGCCAGTCCGTGAAGCGCGCCGGGGTCCGGATTTGAGTCGTGCAGAAAAAGTGCGATCAAGAGTGGCGATGGCTCGATCGCGAGCGCCAGTTGAGCGGCATGCACGGATCGGGTGAAGTCATCTGGCAACGGGCGCTCACCCGCATGGCAGAGGTTACGAGCGGCTCTCGACCAGGGAATGGAAACACCACGCTCCAGGAGCCCGTATTGAATCGCCAGGTCGGCAACCAGGGAATCGAACCGTGAGGTCCAACGATCAATCTCCGCGAACGGGATAAGAGCGCCGTACCAGTTGGGAAACTGAGCCAGAGCAATATCGGCCATGTGGCCCAGGACGTCCTCGACCAGCATTTTTCCGGCCGGCAGCCGGTCATAGCGAATCGAGATACTTCTTGGCTGATCGCGTGAAGCAGTCGCTTCATGACTCGAGGCAATACGATACGAGTTGACGTTCAAAGCAAAGACGAGCCGCACTTGCGATGGTGCCGGCAAGGGGAGGGGGTCAAGTGCCGTCGTTGAGACGGATTCCATATCCCTGTCTCAAAGGTCGCCGTCGTGCCGCGAATGTTCAACTTGTCCCAGGATACCAGGCACCCGGTACGCCGGGTACTTGCGTCCCAGGTTGCGAATCGAGCTGAGTCCGACAAGCCGATGCAAGTCTATGTCCCTCGGTGGGTTATGCTTCGCTCCACTCACCCTACATCGGACCGTTAGTCCGACAAGCGAAGCCGATTGCGATCGCGAATCTCTGATGGCATGTTCGCCGCAATCGCCGCTGAGCCGACGTCCCGTACCGGTTGGTCTTTGGGACAATGCAAACCACGGGATACCATTACAGTGGAGAGAAGTCGAATTCCGATTGCCGCGGTTGCGACGGGAACATCGGGTTGTCTGCTCGCCGGCAGAGAATTCTGGCCAGCCCCCGCACCGGGCGAGCGGCTGGTGGGGCCGGTGATCAATCCGCGGCAAAGTCTCGATACCGCGGGAGCCAGGGCGGTGTTGAATTGCCTGCGACACGTGAATGATGCCGGGTTCTTGTATCCTGGGACGGGCAGACAATCCGGGGCGACACGGGCTACCGAGTGCGGGAGCAACCTTATGAGTAGTGCGGCGCGGTTGAGATCGTTCCGTCAGCTAGCCGTGATGGCTCTTGCCACAGCGCTTGTGACGGGCTTCAGCTTGCTCGCGCAAGAGGCGGGAAGCGACCAGAAGGCCAAAGCCGATGCAAAGCCTTCCCTGCTGGATCCCATGGCCTCGTCCGAGGTCGTCAAATCGCTCCAGCAATTGAAAGCGGCCGTCAGGAAGCGCAATCAGGGTGACAAGGCCGAGGCGGCGAAGACTCCCCTGCCCCAGCGCCCGCAGCGAACGGTCACACCGCCCACGTTGACGTCGGCCGAGCTCGACGGGCTGGTCGATCAATACCTCAAGAAGACGAATCCCAAGGTCGACCCGGCGCCGCTCACCACGGATGTCGAGTTCGTGCGGCGCGCGCATTTCGACCTGGTCGGAGCGCCACCCAAACCGGAACAGGTGATCCAGTTTGTCAAGGACAAGTCGAAAGACAAGCGTGCCCGGTTGATCGACGCCCTGTTGCAAGGCCCCGAGTCTGCCCGCAACTGGGCGCACTACTGGAAGGATGTGATCCGGTTTCACGCCACGAACCAGAACGTTCAGCAGGTCCGGTACGACGCTCTCGAAGCCTGGCTGACCGGCCAGTTCCAGCAGAACAAGCCGTGGGATGAGATTGCCCGGACGATGATTGCAGCCACCGGCCGGGTTGACGAGAACGGCGCGGTCAGCCTCGCGTTGGCTCACGAGGCCAAGCCCGTGGAACTGGCCGGCGAGATCTCGCGGATCTTCCTTGGGGTTCAGATCCAGTGCGCCCAGTGCCACAACCACAAGACCGACTCGTGGAAACGCGAGCAGTTCCACGAGTTCGCGGCGTTCTTCTCGGGAACGCGAGCCAAGCCGGTCCTCCGCGGCATGCCCGGACAGCTCCCGGTCTTCGAGGTCGAGGTGCAAGGCCGGCCGCGGTACACGATGCCCGACCTGGCCAACCCGAACAAGCAAATACCCATGGCCCCGAAGTTCTTCCTCGCCTCGGCGAAAACCGAATCCAAGCTCCCCGAGACGCTGGATGCGGTGACGCGGCGGACACTGGGGGCGTCGTATATCACCGGGCAAGACAACCCCTGGTTTGCCCGCGCGTTCGTCAACCGGATGTGGTATGCCCTGATGGGCGAATCGTTCTATGACGCGGTCGACGACATCGGCCCCGAGCGGACGCCCAAGGCCCCGGAGGTGGTCGAGACGCTGGCCGACCAGTGGCAAAAGGGCGGATACGATATCCGCTGGCTCCTGCGTACGATCATGAACACGCAAGCTTACCAGCGCAGGGTGCGTTCCACCGCGTCCCCCGCGGGCAAGACCGCATTCGCCTCGAACTGTCCCAGCCGGTTGCGTTCCGACCAGATCGTCGGTGCCCTGAGCGAGGCCTTGGGGTTGCCCGAAGATCTGACGGCCGTCCCGACCGTCGCGATGAATCGTGGTCCCGCCGGCAAGCTTTCGCCCGGCGCCCAGGCGCAGGCCAGCAAGAAGGACAAGGACAAGCCGCAGAATGCCAAGAAGAGCATCGAAAGTGCGGGACTGGCGGCGGCGGCCGGGGTAGGCAAGGGCCAGGCCAAGGCCATGCGGCTGGGCGGGCCGCGAACTGCGTTCAACGCTCTATTCGGCGTCGACCCGTCGATTCCCAACGACGAGGTCATGGGCACGATTCCCCAGGCGCTTTTCCTGATGAACGGCCCGATGATCCACAACCGGACTCAGGCCCGGCCGGGGACGGTGCTGGCCGACATCTTGATGACTCAACCAGACAATCGGGCCGCCTTGAACGCGATTTATCTGCGTGTTCTGTCGCGGCCTCCGACCGCCAAGGAGGTGGAAGTTTGCTCCGCCTACCTGTCCCGGGTGGGCAACCGCGTCGAGGTGTTTGAGGACATCTACTGGGCACTCATCAACACGACCGAGTTCATCTCCAGGCGCTAGCCAAGGGAGCAGCCATGCCGATCGAATCGAACATCGTCCAGGTGAGAATGAGCGGTGACGGGGTGGTGAGCCGGCGCGGGTTTCTCAAGACGCTGGGCCTGGGCGCGGCCGGAGCGGCGGGGCTGGCTGCGTTGCCGGTCAGCTTTACCGACCTGATGGTGCTTCAGGCCGACGAGTTGAGGAAGCGGCAGATGGCCTGCATCCTGCTGTGGATGGCCGGCGGTCCGAGCCAGCTCGAGACCTTCGACCCCAAGCCCGGCACGGAACACGGCGGCACGACCAGGGCCATCGAGACCTCGGTTCCGGGAATCTCCATCGCCGAAGGCTGGGAGCAAACCGCGCGGGTGATGAAAGAAGTAGCCCTGGTGCGATCGATGACCAACAAGGAGGGGAACCACCAGCGCGCCACTTACCAGTTGCATACCGGCTACGTGCCTACCGCCACGGTCAAGCATCCGAGCATAGGCTGCTCGATCGCCGCCGAGCTGGGCGACAGCAAGTTCGACCTGCCGCACATCGTGAGCATCGGCGGTCCGACCATCGGCGCCGGCTACCTGGGTGCGGCGCTCGAGCCATTCGTGGTCCAGAACGTGGAACGGCCGCCTGACAACACCCAGCCCAAAGTGGCCGTTGACCGCTTCAAGCGGCGGCTCGGGCTGCTCAACCACCTCGAGACGGCGGGATTCAGCCAGGACGGTGGTGCCGATCGGGTCAAGGACCATCGCGCCCTGTACACCCAGTCGGCCCGGATGGTGCTCTCGCCCCAGATGCGAGCGTTCCACCTTGATGAAGAGAGCCCGAAGACCCGCGAGATCTACGGACATAACCCGTTCGGCCAGGGCTGCTTGCTGGCCCGCCGGCTGGTCCAGGCGGGAGTGACCTTTGTCGAGGTCCGGTCCAACGGGTGGGACACCCATCAGCAAAACCACGAAAAGGTGGCCAACCTGGCCCAGCACGTCGATCCGGCCTTCGCGGCTTTGATCCGCGACTTGAAGGAGCAAGGGATGCTCGGGCGTACCCTGGTCGTCTGGATGGGTGAATTTGGCCGGACCCCGAAGATCAACCCGAACGCCGGCCGCGACCATTTCCCCAAGGTGTTCAACGTGGCCCTTGCGGGCGGCGGCGTCCGCGGCGGCCAGGTGATCGGTGCCTCGAACGGAGACGGCACCGAAGTGAAAGACAAGCCGGTCACCGTGCCCGACCTGATGGCCTCTCTCTGCCACGCACTCAAGGTCGACGCCACCAAGGAAGTCCAGACGCCAATCGGCCGGCCGCTCAAGGTGGTCGATGGTGGCAAGGTGGTCGGCGAACTTTTCAGTTAGGAGCCGCTCGCCCTTTTTCACGCAAGCCGCAGTCGGGTCGTGCCGATGTTAGGGAATGTATCGGGAGGCTCAAGCGTCCGGCGCTGGCGTGTGGCGCCGGTTGTCGCGGTCAGGACGCGGGTGGGACAAGCCTCCCGGCCGGCTGGAGTTTCCGTGGGACTGGAAACAGCCGGCCCGAGTCCGAATGCCATTCTTCACTGGTTCGAGCGCTCCGCCCGTGGCTGTTGACGTGGCGCAAGGCGCGAACTTGGGAAAGGAGTTCCCTCAATGCGTTCCCTTGCAAGGTTAGGCCTGGGTGTTTGCGGCCTGGCGCTCGTCACGACTGCCGTGGTCAAAGCACAGGACCCCGCGGCACTGCCCGCCCGTACGGTCGTACCGCAGGGTGGTCAGGTTTCCGGTCATCACCATGAAGGTCTTTTTGGTTGGCGGCATTGCGTGGAATGTCAGCGTGAGATGGCCAGGAAGCGTGACGGGGTAGACGTTCCCCCACCGCCGTCGTCGCCCTACGCGGCGGCCCCCATGAACGGAACGATTGTTCATCAGCACAATGGTGCAGTTCCATGTGCGGCTTGCCAGGCGGGTGCGGTCGTGAGCGGACCGGTGACGGTCGTCGAATCATATCCTCCGGGTCGAGCGGTGGTGGGCGGACCGGTGACCATCGTGGAGTCATACCCTCCGGGCCGAGCGGTGGTGGGCGGGCCGATGATGGCCGGTAACCTTCCTCCGGGCTATGCCGTGATGAACGGTGGGCCGGCCATGGCAGGGGCGGACCCGACCCCGGTCGGGGTCTCCCGGGCCGCTCAGGCCCAGGCTCAGGTTCAAGCGCAATGGAACAATCCCCGGCTGGCCTCCGTGCCGCCACGGCCCGGAGCCGGGGCTTACGACCCTTCGGTCATGCCTTCGAGCATGATCCCGGCCCAGACGGCGCTGGATACCCAGACCGCGACCCGTCCTCACATACTGACCCACCTCTTCGGAATCGGCGAGATCCGGCGGCACATTCGCGATACGCGTGAGGACAGGGGCCGCGACGCGCACGCGTCCATCGCCTATGATGCTCCGACCACGCCAGTCACCCAGTTGCCGGCTTCCGTGGTCTATGGCAAGGACCATTGAGCGTCAGGACCGCTGCCATTGATCGGTCAAGATGGTCCGATCCCTGCGGATGTGCCGGGGGATCGGACTTTTCGGTAACCGGTGAGCCGAGATTCCGTTGAGAATGACCGGGCCTGGCGTCGATGGTCAAAGGCAAGGTCAGATCGAAGAACCGAAGGCTGCATCCGCGCCCTTGCGGATGATCTGCCTGGAAGCTTTGACGGTCCGGCGATCCGCGCGCAAGTGGCGCGAAATGGAACGGTTGTCCGAAGGCCGATATTGGTGACCGGGTTGAGGTCCGGTTCGATCTTGACTGGCGCAGATGGTGTCGTCCGTGCGCAGGAAAGCCCGGCAACATCCGCAGCTCGCTCGCTTGGTTCCGGACATTTCAGGAGGGCTTCATGGAAGAATAGGCAAGGGATTGACCATGCGATTCGGAAACTGGCGCGGCGCACCGCTCACACTGACTCTGGCCGCCATGCTTGGATTGGGACTGGCCAGCTTGGCTCGTGCGGACGGGTGGCATCTGTCGTACACAATTCCTCGAGACGTTCCGGCTTACAACTACGCGACCGGTGGTGAATATTACGCTCCCCCGGTTCCCTACGGGCACTACGCCAAGGATCAGGTCGGGGTTGCCATGGCCGTGGGTTACCTCAGCGGCTATGGGAGCCAGCTCCATGGATGTCTGAAAGACATGTGGGACAAATCCGTAGGGTTGTTTCACGGCTGCAACGGCAACGGTTGTGGCCACGGCAACGGCTGTGGGCACGGTGATGGGTGCGGAAACGGCTCGGGCTGCGGCCTCGGGCACAATGGCGGTGGGTTGGGAGCCGGTGGCACCGGCTGCGGCTTCTGCTCCGGTCTTGGCCTGTTCCATCATGGTGACGGCGGTTTTGGCTCGGGTTGTGGCACGGGCTCGGTGATCGCGGGATCGGGGCTGGGTCACAAGAAGAGCTTTGCGCCTTGCCACGCATCGACCGTGGCGGCGACGAGCCAGGCTCCGACCGGCCAGGCGATGATCTTGCCGTCCAGCCAGGCGTTCTGCGGGCAGGCGGGCTGCTCCATCGGGGGCCGTCATTCGCACCTGGGCAACCTGCGATGCCGGCTCTGTGGTGGCGCCGGCTGTGGCGGTTGCGGTGGAGCGGGGGTTGGTGATCCTTGCTCGGCTTGCGGCGGTCTGGGCCATGGCCGAGGCGGCTCGGGCTGCGGGGCTTGCGGCGGCTGCGGCCTCTTCAAGCACGGTTTCGGGCACGGTGGAACGGGATGCTCGCTCTGTGGCGGCAAGGGCTGTGCAAGCTGCCTCCATGGGCTTGGAAATGGCGTCCACGGACTGGCGTCGAAGGCTCACGGGGTGCTCGGTCATCTTACGGGCTTTCTGCACCCGAACAATGTGGACTATTTCGTAGGTGCCGGTGGTCCGGTGCCCCTGACCCCCGGCTATGTGCCGTACGTTGTAACCACGCGATCGCCGCGCGACTTCTTTTCGTTCCCGCCAATGAATCCCAATGATCCTTGACGATCTATGTCTGTGGAATGCTCATCGGGGCGAAGGCCCGGCGCCGCCATGCGGTTCCGGGCCTTGTCCACTCCGTCTCGAACCTCCTGGCCAGGATGGCCACGGCCCAGGATAACAGGAGAATGGTCTGATGCATGTCAATAATCGGCAAGGTCGGAGCGAGAAACCCCCGGGCGCATTGAGGATTCGCGTGCCCCTGGCATCCGGGCTGATCGCGGGACTGGCGTTCTGCGTCTTTTCGACGGCCGCCCGGGCTCAGTATCCCGAGCCTCGCGTCCCGCAACTCAGCGAGCGGAGCGGGCTGCTCATGCGATTCGTGGGTACGCCGGAACGTCTTCCCCACGATCCGCTCAGGGACAACTTCTACAACATGCGGTTCGCCGATCGCGGCCTGGTCAAGCACCCCGACGGGGTCAAGGACCAGGGACTCTACGGCCTGGGCTGGAAGTCGAACTGCACCGAGAGCGTCTATCCGTTCTTCTATGGGGCACCTGGCACGAACCGGGTGAATCGGTCATGCCTTCCCTGGCCCCGATCAGCGAGGTTCTTGCAGAGCACGACCAACTTCTTCCGTCCTGTCGGAATGTATTATTGCATGGGCAGTTACGTGCCAATCTATGATTTCGACGCGTTTGCGCCCGGCCCGGGGCCTTATCCCTACCCGTTCTTCTTCAACTGGGGTAAGGGCGGTTGATCCAGCCGCCTCGGAGCACATGGTTAAGTGGCCATCACGGACGTTTTACTCGACCGTGACGGCCACACTGCCGCCGGTTTGCGGAAGAAGCCACCTTGCGGGCATGGTTCAGATTGAATCTTTTTTCTTGTGGGAACTTTTTGAATCACTTGCTCAGTGGCAAAGTTCAAGCAATCTGGGTGCATGCTGCCCGACCCGGTCTCCTATTTTTCCTAGGATCTCGTGATCGCGGTCACAAGGTACGTTCGATATGGAAGTTGGGAACGGCCGCCGAACCTGACTGGTGCTTGACACAGGGGAATTGATCCTTTAGATTGGGCGGACTTGTAGCAAGACCTTGGCGTCATCGTGCGCATCGATTGCTTCGCGAGCGAGCCGCCTCCGCGGCGGGGATTAGCCGATCGCCTTCGGATCAGCCTCTCGTCGTCGCCGTCATTCCTGGTGCAGAGTTAAGTCTCGATGGACAACCCGATTCCGGTTGACCTGGGCCGAGTCGCGCAGGATTTGCAAATTCGGCGTGTTCAGGTCGAGAGTGTCGTCCAGTTACTGGACGAGGGCAATACGGTTCCGTTCATTACCCGGTATCGCAAGGAGCGAACCGGGAACCTGAACGAGGTCGTAATCCGCGAGATCCAGCTCCGCGTTCAGCGGCTCCGGGAACTGGCCGAGCGCAAAGAGACGATTCTCAAAGCGATCGAGGCCCAGGGCAAGCTCAACCCCGATCTCGCGGCGGCCATTCGTGCGGCGGAGAATCCCAAACGGCTGGAAGACCTGTATCTTCCCTTCAAGCCCAAGAAGCGAACCAAGGCCTCGGATGCCAGAGACAGAGGCCTCGAGCCGCTGGCCGTGCGGGTCTGGAATCGCGATGAGCACTTGACCGACCTGGAGGCAGCCGCCCAGGAATTCGTCAACGCCGAGAAGGGATTGGACACACCCGAGAAGGTGCTGGAGGGTGTCGGCCACATTCTTTCCGAGGCCATCAGCGAGATGGCCGCCGTTCGCGACGCCGTGCGCAAGGTGGTCTGGAAGACCGGCAAGATCGCGACCAGCAAGGGAGAGATTCCCGAAGGTCAGGGCCTGGAATATCGCGATTACTTTGACTATTCCGAGCCGCTCTCGCAGGTTCCGCCGCATCGCGTGCTGGCAATCAACCGGGGTGACAAGGAAGGACCGCTGAAAATCAGGCTCGAAGTCCCCCGCCCCGAGCTCGAAGCCGCGTTTTTCCATCAGCTACCCCTGGAAGGTCATCCCCAGGCTGCACTTTTCCGGACAGCGGCCATGGATGCCCTGGATCGCCTGATTCTCCCCAGCATGGAGCGTGAGGTCCGGCGTGACCTGACCGATGCCGCCGAAAAGCATGCCGTCGAGGTATTCGCCCGCAACCTGCGCAGTCTATTGCTCCAGCCGCCCATCCCCAAGCAGGTCGTGCTGGCGATCGACCCGGGGCTGCGGTCGGGATGCAAGGTCGCGGTTCTCGACCCCAACGGCAACCTGCTCGATCAGGGGGTAGTCTATCCGCATGCTCCCCAGAATCGTCGTTCCGAGACCAAGCTCTACCTGAAGGAACTTGTGGGCCGTCACAAGGTGGGCGTGGTTGCGATCGGCAACGGTACGGCCTGCCGGGAAACGGAAGAACTGGTCGCCGAGATCATTGCCGAGGGCACGCAGTTCAGCCAGGGCCAGCCGGCATCTCAAGCGCCGGAGGGCTCAGCGGCGCCGGCCGAAGTTGCACATCACGAGCCCAGCGCAACCGCTCCCGGCGAAATCGAAACGCCCCAATCGCCGGCAGAGCCGCCGCCCGCGACATCCCAGCCGGACCACCCACCGGTCGCCGAGCACGCGACGTCAGGCGATGGGACGTCACACCACCAGGTCGGGCACGAGCACGAGCATTCTGTCGAGTCAGCCTCGCCGGATCACCACGACTCCACGCCGGATGTTGCCGTCGAGCCGACCGTCGAAGGGAATTCTCATGGGGCCGAGCCGGCCGCCGTCGCGGTCACGGAGCTGCGGGAAGAGACGTTGCCTCCGATTACCGGCGGTGCACCGGAGCCGGCCTTACCCGAGGCGGAAACCGAGTCTGAAATGGCTCCTACACCCGAGGACGGCGAGTCTGGGCCGACGCACGAGGTGCCTCCCGGTCATTCAGAGCAGACCGATGCGCATTCGCATGCGGAATCGCACATGAAACCCGAGTCCGGAGCCGATGAGCCAGCTCATGTCGTCACCAACGCCAGTGCCGGAGAGCATGCCGGGCACTCCCCGGAATCGAGTGACGCCATGCCGGAGCCTGTCTCCTCGGCACCCGAGCACGGGACGGAAGCTCCTCCAGAATCCGCGGAGCCGGCGGTCGCGACGGAGCCGCCGAGCGAATCCGCGGAGCCAGGCTCTACCACCGCCGGCCCGCCTCAGGAAGAGGTTTCAACGGCCCAGGCCGAAGCATCGCCAGACTCTCCCGGTGGTCACGAAGGTCAGCCCGCGACAGAAACACCGGCTCCCCACGCGGAGCAAAAGCCGCGCCAGGAATCGCGTCGTGGCGGCCAGGGAAAACATGACCAAGGCCGCTCTCGGGGCTCTCGGGCCAAGCCGCCCGTGTCTCCTCCTCCGCCAGAGCTTCCGCCGGCTCCCCATCCCGCCGACACTTTGCTTGCTCAGCTTGCGTATGTCATCGTCAATGAGGCTGGAGCCAGCGTTTACTCGACCAGCCAGATCGGTCGGGAAGAGCTGCCCGAATTTGACGCCACGCTGCGGAGCGCGATTTCGATCGGGCGCAGGCTGCAAGACCCGCTTGCCGAGCTGGTCAAGATCGAGCCTCAGAACATCGGCGTCGGGCTCTACCAGCACGACGTCAATCCCAAGCAGCTCAAGGAAACGCTCGAGGCCGTCATCTCCAGTTGCGTCAACTTTGTAGGTGTCGACCTCAATACGGCGAGCGTCCCTTTGCTGCGGCACGTCTCGGGCCTCAATCAACTGACCGCCCGGCGGATCGTCGATCACCGCAAAGAAAAAGGCAACTTCGCGACCCGCGACCAGTTGATCGAAGTGGACGGCATCGGCCCGGCAAGCTTCACCCAGGCGGCGGGGTTCCTCAAGATTCCCGAGGGCGTTCATCCGCTCGACCGCACCTGGGTCCACCCCGAAAGCTATGCCGCCGCGACCGTCTTGCTGGAGCGATTCGGAAAGAGTCCGGAGGTTGTTCGCGACAAGCAGCAACTTCCCGAACTTCATGAACAGCTCCAGGCCGCCTCTTCGTCCGAGCTGGCGAAAGAGCTGCAGGTCGGCGAGTTCACGCTCAGGGACATTATCGAGGCCCTTGGCCGCCCCGAACGCGACCCGCGTGACGATCTGCCCAAGCCGATCTTCAAGAAAGGCATCCTCAAGCTCGAGGATCTGGTTGCCGGCATGGAGCTCAAGGGCACCGTGCTCAACGTGGTCGACTTCGGCGCCTTTGTGGATATTGGCTTGAAAGACTCGGGCCTTGTCCACATCAGTCAGCTTGCCAACCGTTACATCAAGACTCCGCACGACGTGGTGAGCGTGGGCGATGTGGTGACCGTTTGGGTGATGAGCGTCGATCAGGAGCGGAAGCGCGTTTCGCTGACGATGGTTAAACCCGGCACTGAACGTCAGCGTGGTGCCCCGCAGGCAGGCCAGCGTCGCGGCCAAGGCGGCGGAGAACAGCGGGAAGGCCAGCCCGGACAGGGGCAGGGACGGCGTGATCGACCACGGCCTCCACGTCCCAGCGGCTCGGCGCTGACGTCGCCACCGGTTGGCGCGGCTCCCATCGCGGCGCTTGCCGAAACGTCATCGCGGCGTCCCGATCGTGATCGTGGTCCTTCGCCTGGGTCGTCGGGCCACGCTCCTGCCGCGGAGGGGAGTGGCGGCCACGGCCACGGTGGGCCGACCGGCGGCCCGACCCATCCTGGTCCGGGCAGCAGGCCTCCCGCCGCCTTCCCAGGACCGCCGGGATCAGGCCGCGGCCCGCGACCGCCCATGCCCGGACCCGGAGGAGGCAGGCCGGGCCCAGGACCGGGACGGCAAGAGCGGCCTCAAGGAAATCGCGGGCCCTCCCGGCCTTCGCGTCCCAGCCCGCCGCCGCCGCCGCTCTCCAAGGAGGCACTCTCGGGTAGTGTTCCCCTGCGCAGCTTCGGGCAGCTCAAACAGCTCTGGGAAGCACGCGTTGATCCCACTCCGGAAGAATTGAACGCGGCGGCGCAGGCCGGCCAGCCTTTGCATCAGCCTGAGCCGTCCGACACCGCACCGCCGCAGGGAGAAAACTCTTCCCCGGCGGATCCGGTCCAGCCAGAGACCGCGCCGCTCGCGGAACCTAGCTCCGGAACGAACGAGACACAGTAAGTTGTGTGTTCGCAACACTCTACGGAATGAGAGCAAGGTGTGGCAGGCGCGTGTGGCCGGGATTGACCCTGTGCCACACGCTTGTCAGCCCGACTATGATGATTAGAGGACTCAGGTGCGATCGCCCTCGGGTTAGCCCGCCCCGCCGGAAGATCCCGGCACCGAGACCCGCGGCCGATCGTGATCAAGGCAAGCAGGGATCATTCCAGGTCATCATCCATTCAGGCCGGCCGTGTTCAAGGGACGTGAACCCGCCGGCATATCCTGATTCGTTCACCTGGCCAGATCCTTGGGGCTCCTTTTTGCGGGTTGGGAATGATCTGGTCGTGCTTGCCCGCGGTTGTTTGCGGGGCAAGAGGCAGTTTTCGACCGATCGATTGTCGTGAATTGACCAAGTCCGGGGCACATCGATCATGGGTTTTTTCGCCTGGCGTAACCTGCTGACCCGCCCGCTTCGCACCGTTCTGGCCCTGATCGGACTGTCGGTACCCATCCTGGGCGTGATGGGGCTGTTCAGCGTTTCGAATGGTCTGCGCGATCTGGTCGGTGATACTCTCAGCCAGATCGAGGGTGTGATGGTGATCCGGGAGAATGTTCCGAGTCCCGTTTTCAGCACCCTGCCGGTGAGCCTGGCCGACGATATCCGGCGATTGCCGGAAGTTCGAGCCGTCGCGCCGGAGGTCTGGGGAATCGCCCCGAATATCGAGGGGCGGGGCATGCTCGTACGAAGCTTGACCTCGAACAAGGGCATGGCGGCTTCGGTCTTCGACCAGCCGGTGATCTCCGGCCAGGATATCGCGGCCCACATGAATCTCAACAGCGCTGTGTTTCCTCGAGCCCTCAAAGAAAAGGGCGAAGGCCGATTCTTGACGATGGAAGACGTCGGCAAGCAGAACATCGTCATCAGCCGCAAGATCGCACGCGACTTTCCCGACCGCCAGGGAAACCCGCGCAAAATCGGTGATACGCTGCGTATCGCCGACAAGGACTACACGATCATCGGTCTTTATGAAACGGGCTCCATGCTGCTGGACGTGGTGATCGTGATGGACATCGGAACCGCGCGTGGTGTCCTGAACTTCGCCAAGGACTCGATCTCGAGCATCTACGTCGAGGCCAAGAGCTCAAGCGAGTATGACGCGCTCTCGGCCGCGATTGAAAAGGCCAATCCTGGAGTTGACGCCCGCAGCATGAACGAGGTCAAGGCGAATTTCGGTTCGCTGATGGGGCAGGTTGACAAGCTGCTGATGATGACGGTCAGCCTGGCGCTCCTGGTGGGAATCATCGGAATCATCAACACGATGCTGATGAGCACTACCGAACGGTTCGTGGAGTTTGGCGTGCTCCGGACCAACGGCTGGTCGGAAACGAATATTCTGACGCTCGTCACCTTGGAGAGTGCCTTCCTGGGTCTGCTCGCGGGAATCGTCGGCTGCGCTCTGGCCCTGATCGGAACATCGGTCGCCAACCGGTTTATCAGCGGCGGCGTCCACCTGGGAGTGGATCCGCCGCTGCTGGCGCTGGGAGTCAGCCTCTCGGTCGTCATGGGTACCCTGGGAGGTCTTTATCCCGCCTGGCGGGCTGCGCGGCTGGTTCCCATGGAAGCCATCCGGATCGGATCACATTGAGGCCACCCGATGATAGAAGTGGTAAACGTCTGGAAATCCTACCGTAGCGGCACCCGCACGGTGGAAGCCCTGCGCGGAATTCATTGTCAGATCGACCGCGGCCGGTTCGCCTTCATCGTCGGGCCCAGCGGCTCGGGCAAGAGCACGCTCTTGTACCTGCTGGGAGCGCTCGACCGGCCATCGAGCGGGGAAATCCTCGTGAACGGCCGGAGCCTGGTCACGATGTCCGAAGGCATGCAGAACCTCTACCGTCGCGATCAGGTCGGCTTCATCTTCCAGTCGTTCAACTTGATCAGCAATCTTTCCGCCGTGGAGAACGTGCTGGTGCCGTTCCTGCCCCGCGGCATCACGGCCGAGCAAAGGCAGCAGGCCACCGAGCTGCTCAAGCAGGTGGGACTGGGGAACCGGACCGACCACCACCCCTACCAGCTTTCCGGCGGCGAGCAGCAGCGTGTGGCCATCGCCCGGGCGCTGATCAAGCGTCCGTTGCTTGTGCTCGCCGACGAACCGACCGGCGAGCTCGACTCCAAGACGGGTGACGAGATCTACAAGATTCTCCGCTCGATGCAGCAGACTTACCAGACGACACTTGTCGTGGTCACCCACGACCGCCGCTTCATCACGCCTGACGACCTGGTGCTGGAGATTCAGGACGGTCTGGTTGTTCCCAAGAACGGATCGCTCCCGACCGAGTCGATCCCACCTAACGGTTTGGGCAGCGACGGCACCGGAGGGTCCAACGGCGACAACACCTTGGGCCGCGGCGGCGGCGTCAGCCTCAAAGCTGGAGAATGATCTTGCCGAAACTCTGGTTCGACGTCATCCGGGTATGGGCCTCCCGCACCTGATCCCAGGGAAAGACCTGATCCACGACAGGACGCACTGCCCCGCGTTCCAACCAGGGCAAGACCTGTCTGGCGAACAGGCGGGTGGCCGCGATTTTCTCTTCCAGGGGGCGGGCACGCAACGTGATGCCCGCGATGGTGAGCCGGTTGCTCAAAAGCAGCCCGAGGTTCAAGCTTGCCTCGCGTCCCACCAGTAAGCCGATCACTACGAGCCTTCCCCCGGTGGCAAGTGCCTTCAGGTTGCCCGCAAGCAGTCCCGCTCCCAGCAGGTCGAGGACAACGTGAACACCCGCACTGGCGGTTTGCTGGCGAATGATCTCGACGAAGTCGTGCTCCGAGGTATTGATCGGGATATCCAGGCCCAGGGATCTTGCTCGCTCAAGCTTGTCTGCCGTGCGCGAGGTTCCGAATACCGTGCAGCCCATCGCGTGAGCAATCTGCGCCGCGGCGGTACCGACCCCGCTGCCTACGGCCTGGATCAGGATCGATTCACCGGGACCAAGACGACCCTGCGTGATCAGGCCGTCATGCGCGGTGATGAAAACCTCGGGAACAGCCGCCGCCGCGACGAAATCGAGATCAGCGGGGATCGGCACGGCCAGCCGCTCGTGCGTGATCACATACTCGGCCTGTGCTCCACCGGCCACGATTCCGAAGACCCGATCGCCCACCTTGAGCGGCCCGGTCACGTCTGGCCCGAGCGCATCAACCTCGCCCGCGTATTCCAGACCGGGGATGTCCGCCGGTACTCCAGCGGGCGCCGGGTAGTGGCCTCGGGCCTGCAAGACGTCGGCCCGGTTCAGGCCGCAGGCACGCACGCGTACGCGAATTTGCTCTCCGCCTGGCTCGGGGGTCGCGACCTCGTCCAGTTCCAGAACCTCGGGACCGCCGACTCCCCTGATCACGATGGCTTTCATGGTGAAGCTGACCTTTGCCAAACATCACTGCTGGTGATTCCAGTAAATCTTGACGTTATGCGTGGCCCGTCCGCCTGCGACGATGTCGTTGCGGCCATCACCATCGAGGTCGGCAGCTAAGGCGTCCTCGCAGGCCATGCCGCCGTCATCGACGGTGATCCGATCGAAGTCCGGTTGTTCCGAGTTCTTCTTGAAATCGAAGACAAAAACGCCGGGTCCGCGGGGGCCCAGCGTTGCTTTCGTGTTCGGGTCGCGCTGGCCCACGATCAGTTCGTCTTCCTTATCGCCATCAAGGTTGGCGCACCAGACGGCATGACCCCAGGGAAGTGGTTCGGCGATCACCTGGCGATGCCAGAGCTGCTGTCCCTGGGTAGGGGTATAAACAACGGCCTGGAAACCGTGCCAAGGCTCGATGGTGGCGATGAAAAAAGCGCCCTGTCCTGTCCGGCCGACCTTGACCTCGCTGGCACCCTTGAATGGAGTTGATTCCTGATTACCTGAGCCAAGTTTGGTTCGGACCCACTTGCCGTTTTCCTCCCGATCCAGCAGGAAAACGCCTTCCCAGCAGGCCAGCACGATCTCGTCGCGGTGGTCTCCATTCATATCGATAAGCTGGAGATTATGGATCGTATGCAGGCTTTGGTCGGCGATTTCGACAGGCCATGACTGCTTGCTCGGGTCGTCGGGGATATCGTAGACGAGCAGGTGAACTCCCTCTCCCTGGCCCCAGTCCGGCGCCTTGGTTCCGCGACCCTGCAACGCCGCCACCACGAGCTGCTTCTTGCCTGTTCCCTTGATGTCGCCCCAGCGCAAGCGATGCAACGAGGGCTCGTGGTACGCGATCGGGTGAATCCGCCAGATTCCCGCGCGATCTCGGCCCAGCCACTGCAAGGTGCTCGCCTTGGTGGTATCGGGGGGGCGCAGCCCGCGCCCAGGGCGAAGTCGATCCGTCCGTCGCCGTCGATGTCCTGGGGCTGGATGCAGACGTTGTCTTTCTCGGTGCCGCCGCGGATGATGTCGTGCCGCTTCCAGGTCGGGTTTTCATACCAGTACACGGAATCCTCCGTGACCGCCACGACATCGGACTTACCGTCTCCGTTGACATCCGCGACCGTCACCGCGTAGCAAACATTGCCGACATGGTGGTCAATCTCCTGGGCAACGAACCGCGGAGCCTGGGCCACGACAGTCGCTACCGAGAGGCCCAGCCAGAAGATCGGGGTCAGGATCATGAATCGCATCGCTCGCTCCGGGAATCGCTGGTTGGAACAGGCAAGAGGTCGAAGATCATCAAGAATCGCCCGTTTCTGATCGCCGCGCGGTATCCCCGGCGCCTGGGGAATCAGGGGCATGGCATAGTGGATCTGCCGCGCGACTTCCAGAAACCCCAATGACGGATAAAGATTGCGGCCGATCGCATTCTGCTCGAGGGTTTCGATCTTGGCGATCGTCATTCCGGCGGTACGAAAGCGGTCCAGGGCGTGCTCGATCAGGCGTCGCCCCAGGCCTTGTCCGCGGATGTCGGCGTGCACTGCCAGATTGTGAATCCAGCCGATCCGCGTCTCCGGGTCGAACGCCATCGTCACATAGCCGATGGCTGTTCCGGTATCGGAATCCTCGGCAACGGCCAGCTCGGTTTCAGGCATGTCGATGTCGCGTTCGATGTCTCGCCCTTTCCGCCATCGCCAGTCTCGCCCGGCGATCGGACCCAGACGATCATCCATGTTGTGGTCGATTGACACACCCGGAAACGCTGCGACAGTCAGCGCGATCACGGCCGCACGGTCCGTCTCGCGATAAGGTCGAATCACGATGCCCATCTTCACCTGTCGCCTGGGGTTGAATACCTATTCTGGTCGGTCAAGCCGGTGTTGATCTCATGGTACGTTGCGAAGGGCTGCGCCGAAAGAGATAGGGTGGGGAATGAGCAGATGGCGGATGGCGGATGAGAAAAAGGCAAAAGGCAAAGGGCAAAAGGGAAAAGGCAAAAGGCGGATGGGAGATGGCAAATAGCGATGGCGCACGAGAGATGGCGGAGGGGAGGTGGAGGGGCGCAGATCGCCGATATCCTGGAAACTTCGCTGGGCGTGCTGCTTCATTTAGCCTGATGTTATCAATATCATGATGCTGACGCGGGCGTCGTGGGCTCGTTGATTGTTGCAAGGGATGGTCGGGATGAGCCCGGCAGGGAGATGGAGAGTGGTGACCCCATTGAGTGTTGATGGCAGCTATGTCTGCCCGCACTGTCAGGTCCCGCTGGCGATTCCCGATAAACCTTGGCGGGGCTGGGTGATCTGTCCGGACTGTCGGCTCCCGTGTTTGCCTCCTGAGCGACCGGCACCGCCACGAGCCAGCAGACAGTCGACCACGCGTCTGCCCCGAGTTCGAGATGACCTCCTGGTCAACTCACAGCCGCAATCCGTTCCGGAAGCCGCGAGCGCGAAGCCTTCGATGGTTCGCGTCGGGCAGTCCAGCTCGTGGGGCACAACACGGCTGATTGTCTCAACCGGCTTTTTTGTGTCGGCGTTTCTCTTGCTTGTCGCCTACCTTGACCGAAGCTTTCACAATCTGGTGATTTTCGGCGGCATGACAGCGATTTTCTTCATTCTCCTCTTGAGGAGCCCGCGCGGTCGTTGATCTCGCAGACCGAGCAGGCCGGGAGTGAAGCCAGAACGAAAAGAAGCCGACGAGGACGGCCGCTGGCTCGAACGCGGTCATGGAATGCGGGGTTCGAGGTTTGCCTCGGTGGGTGTGACGATGGAACGCGTGGGACGGGTCGACCGGCCAGACGCACCGGTCTTATGAGCCAGGTGCGCCTGACGGGCTTCTGATCGCTCAATGACCGTGGTCAGCTCGTGCTCCCGGATCAATTGTCGGACATTTTCGATCGAAGAAAAAACGCCCATTCGCTTTCCCTTGACCAGTTCAGCGTGTCCTACGCAGACCCCAACCAGCGTCCCGCTTGCGTCAAAAAGCCCTCCACCCGACCGGCCATGCTCGGGGATCCGGGCCGTGACAAGAAACGGCCGGTCGGTTCCGCCATCGTTGAGCTCGAACCAGAGAACTTCGACAAGGTGGGTCTTCCAGCTCGAAAGCTTGCTCCCCAGGTCGATTCCCACCGAGGTGAGACCGGCGTTGGAGGCTGGTTCAAACTCCTCCGGGCCGAGTCGCGCCACGAAGGGAAGTGCAACCATATCGCGGAGCCTCAAAATGGCCAGATCGGAAAGCGGGTCCGTCGCCACGGGTTCGGCCACCGCCCGCTTAGGCCACTTCCCCGGAATCGATGGTTCATGCTCGATTCCCAGGTTATAGCGGTGGAGCTCCACCGAGATCGTGCCGCGTCCGCGAATGACATGGGCCGCCGTGAGGATCAGCGTCTCGCGCTCCACCGAGGCGATGATCGTGCCAGTGCCTTGAGAAGTTCCGCGCCGGACGAGTACCGTCGGCCGAAACGTCCAGTTGTCGGCCTCGATCACCGTGTCAAGGCCCGCTTTCGGGCGTGCGCCAGGTCCGCGGCGGAGGTCTTCGCTTGCTCGGTTGCCGGCTGATCCTTGGATCCGAGATCGTCTGCCCGGCTCATTTGCCCGGTCTGGCAACAGACGAGGGCAATCCAGGCCACAATGATCAGCTGGACGCCATTCATTTTCTCGCGAATCAACCGGTGGCCTCGGCTCATGATCGATCTGAATCCCCTGCCCTGTTCCGCCGGTCAAGAAGAAATCGTGTACCCGGTTCAACAAACTGAAGAAGATTTGCGAGCCTGGACGGCAAGGCAGAAGCATTGTCTTATTGTGCAATTGCACAAAAAAGCGTACTGACTCCACCACCGCCTAATCTTTAAGCCTAACGACTTTGAGTTCCCCGCGGCAAGCCACCTGCAACAGGAATCCGACTTGTTTTGCTCATGGTTCATCGTAGGCAGAATTGTCCAGGCAAAGAAAGAGACCCTTGCAGGTGCGTCGCCGAAATGATTCAATCCGGATTCGATCGTGAGTCGGTACCTCGCAGTTTTGAGGGCCGAGATTCCAGAACCTTTCTCCCTGTTTATGTCAAACAAGTCCAAGACTAGAGAGCCAGACTATGAACATGACAAAGCGCCTCATGGGGTTGGCCATGGCGTTCGGCCTCGGTTCGTTGATCCACGCGGCGGGGGTCGGCACCGTGAGTGCGACGGCGGACGACGCGACCGCTTCGGCTGCCGTCAAAGCGATCCAGGGAACCTGGGTGACATCCGAAAACGACAGCCTCGATGCCAAGTGGGCCTTCAAGGGAGATTCCGTGGAGGTCAGTGTCAACGGACAGGAGTACACAGGCAAGATCAAGGTCGACGATCAGGCCAAGCCTCATTCGACTCTGGATATCGCGATCTCCGACGGTCCCGAGGAAGCCAAGGGCAAGACCGGGAAAGCGATCTACAAGCTGGACGGTGAAAAGCTCGTGATCGCCGTTTCGATCCCCGGCCATGATCGCCCCAAGGAGTTCGAAGGGGTGCCGGACGAGGTTTACCGTTTCGAGCTGAAGAAGCAGAAGTCGGACAAGAATTGATGTCAGCCTGCTCGTGATCGGTAATACCCGCCAGGTGAGTTCCCTTCAAAGATCAAAACATGCCGGTGAGATAACCGCTCCCGGGGACCTGAATCGGCTGGTCGCTGATCAGGGCTCCTCGGGAGTTTTCTTCAAAACCCGCGCAGCGCGTGGTGCGAAGACGCGAACATCCCCGTGCTGACCTGC
This sequence comes from uncultured Planctomycetaceae bacterium, assembly GCA_963797295.1. Taxonomy (GTDB): domain Bacteria; phylum Planctomycetota; class Planctomycetia; order Isosphaerales; family Isosphaeraceae; genus Aquisphaera. The sequence goes on along the minus strand of CAWCPP010000034.1, from coordinate 344,207 downwards.
CAGGTCGAACCATCGGCCTGTGATGGGCTCGAGCAAGGGATCGCTCTTCCAGGCCACGACCCGGTCTATCGAGTCTGCGTACCCGGTGAGAATCCGCTCCCATAACCGGGCACAGGTTTCCCCTGCCCGCGGGTCGGATGTCAGGCTTAGCCGCTCAAAGTCCTTGGGATCAGGATGATCCAGGTCCGGTCGAAACTGTACGGGAAAGTAGTAATACCGCGCCTCGTAGTTGCTCAAGAGAATGTTCCCCGTGCGGATGCCGAGCCAGCTCTCACCGTGGAGCAGCGGATTGGCGCGGAAGCGGCTGCGAATGCCCGTCAACAGGGGGGCAACCTTCTGACATCGGCCGACAAGATTGCGGGCTGCAACCAGTTGCCCTACCGTCCGACTGGAGTAGATCGCGTAATCCCAGACGGTCAATGCCTGAAGCCCGACAGCGGCCAGCAGACATCCGGTGGCCAACCGTCCCGAGATCGTCGCGAGCGTGAGATCCAGCGCCGGTACCGCGAGTGCCATGCCAAGCAGCGCCAGGGCGCTGGGCCAGGTAATGACCGTGCTCGGGACCCAGTGAGTCCGGACCGAAAAATCCCCCGAGCAGCGTGATCGCTCCGAAGAAGAGCCAGACCGCGCGCTCGCCGCGGGCTGCGATACGCTGCTTGCTGGCTGCCGACTCCGTGGTCGGTCGCAAGCTGCGAGATAGCGCTCTCCCGGTCATGCCGCGCGTGACCAACCCCGCAACGAGAATGAACAGTCCCAGGCACTGCCAGACAATGGGTGCGAACACCGCGAAGAGCAAGCTCGTGCGCTCCGTGAACGGTAACACCATCTTTTTCGAAAGAGTGAGCGGGTCAACCCAGCCCAGACGCGTCCCCCAGGCGGTCAGGAAATCGGGACGAGTCAGGTTCGCCCAGAGCGGGTGCATCGGACCTCCCGCGCGGGAGAGTCGCAGGTAAAGGATCGCTAGCGGGATGAGAATTGCGAGGCTGCCGGCGGTAAGGATCAGTCGAACCAGCCAGCGGTTCCAGCCTGGAGACGTCCCGTTTCGTCCGGCGCGAAGATCGCCAGGATGATCAGGCCCGTGGCAGTCAGCCCGAGGCTGACCAGGTGGCAAAAATACCCGAGAACGAGAAGCAGGGCGAGGACGACGAGACGTCCCGCGCGCAGGTCTTCACGGCCGCTCCACCAGAGGCCCAGCGTGACCGGCACGAGGCAGCAGCCCAGGAGAAAGCTTGTGAACCCCATGAGCCAGAGAAAGTTCGGGCACAGGTTGACGATCAGCAAGCAAGCACCCGGCAACGCGGCTCCGCCGCGGACTTTCCAGCGCAGCCAGACCATTGCGAGAGCAAAACCAAGCAGAGTGAGCGTCATCATGCACCGATCGGCGGTCTCGGGAGAGACGACTCCAAGCAGGCTCGCGAGCACCAGGTGTCCCGTCCAGTTCGGCAGCGGTTGCCAGCGAACCTGGTAAGAAGCTTGGTAGGGTGAATCGGGCTGGAATGAGCGCGAGAGAATCCAGGCATTGTAGAGATGGGTGGGACCGTCCTGGGTCGAGAATGCCGGCACCGTCCAGATCGCGATCAGGATCGGCACCAACAGGCCAGTCGCTAGTAGCCAGCCCGCCCAGAGGCTCTTGCGATCACCCTGATCGCCGGGCGATGGCCGGGGGCACTGAGGCCCATCAGGTGCCGAGGCATCCGAGGGATGCTTCACCGGTCGGGTTTCCCATGCGGATCTTCACTCAGAGCAGCCGCGAGCCCGGCGAGATGCGTAAACGCCAGCCCGGACCTCTCGGTCCTGTCGGAGACTGCCTTTTGACAAGGCATTCCGGGTGGGATCAAGGGGCCCGGGATCGGGAGGTGTGACAACCGGACTGACGACCGCAGAAGTTTCTTCCGCCCGATCTTGGCACCGGCGGTCAAGTGGGCGTGAGGAAGCGATCGCAGCCGCTGCTGTGCGGCAAGGTCCAAAATCAAGCTCAACCCGCTCCCGGTCCGAAGACCGGGAGATCCGACGGCAGCCAGGCACGTTGTGCCCAACTCGTTAACAAGACTATAACGCACGAAAAGCCTCGCCACCAAGATTCTTCAAGATTTCTGCGGAGGGTCTTTTCGGATTCGCCAGCCCACCCCTCAAGCTCCCTCCTGCCGCGTGCCGCCGCGCGAGCCGGCATAGAACCCGAAGCGTCCCTGGATCAACTCGTGCCCCGGCTTGACGCGGGGATAGACCCAGGCCACGTCACGGACGACACTGCCATCGGGACTCGCATAATCCACCCAGTTGCAGGTCCCCTTGATCGGGCAGGTATAGGTGCGGTCGGTCACCTTGAGAACCGCCTGATTCACGGCCGATGGCACGAAGTAGAGGTTTCCTTCGTAACCGACCACGTCGCCGCCCTGCTCTCCTTGCGCCAGCACGGTTCCCGTTCTGGTTTCCTTGATGATGATGCTCATGTGGTGTTCCTTGTATCCCTCGAGTTTGACCCCCGGGTCCCGGGGCGATCAGGGTTTCTCAATCTTTGTTCTCGGTCGCCGTCATGGCTTTTCGAAGAAGCGCGATTTCCCTGTCACGCCGCAGCCGCCGTTTCGTTTCTGCTTCCCAATCGATCGCTTCGTTTTCGAGCCACTCGATCGCACGATTCCGGAACACTTCGGAAATCGCGACACCGCACTCGGCATGCCGGACGACAATGCCCGCAAGCGCCAGACGTGCCTCGTCGTCCCAATCCTCTGGATCACCGGCAAGCGTGGCACCGACCATTTCCTCCAGTACCGCGACGGCCGCAGCCAGAGTTCGGTCATCGGCCAGGCGTTTCTGGACCTGCTCGAGAGAGAGCGGATTGCGGTCGTCCATCAGTTCCTCGTAAACCGCGCCATGGACCGCTTCGAAGCCACCGTCGAGTGCATCGTCGGCATCGTCGTTCTCGTAACTCTTGACTCCCCAATGACCCATGAGGTACCTCAAGCCCTGGTACGTCGCAGCCGGCCCCGGCTGGTCGTGTCGGGCCCAACCGGCTGGCTCACGGCACCAAAGGTTTCCAGGCCCACCGGCCGGCAGTTCATGGAGATCGATTCGATATCGGCGGCCCGCACCAGGAACGTTTCGTGGTAGATGCCGATGTCCTCCTTCAGCCGCATTCGCTCGACGGCGGATCGCCACCATTCGGAGTGGGGAGGACGGTGGGCCCACGTTTCCAGGTCGTCGAAGCTGCGCCAGTACTGCAGGATACCAAAGTGGTTGAGCGTGATCGCGTACGCTTCCGAGTTCAGCAGACCCGTTCCCGACGCGATCGCGCGGCGAGAGTCATCCGCGATGGCGGCCCGCAACCTGCGGGCGAAGAACCAGGCTCCGGGACTCTTCACCTGGATTCCCAGCCGCACGAGACAAAGCTCGCTCATCGCTTCGGGCAGGCGAGCGATCACGCGATTCATGATCGGCGACCTTCCCGGGGCGGGAGCGTTTGAACCATGCGCTCCAGGGCCTGAAGCCGACGGGGCGGGGCCACGAATGTCGGCGTGGTAATTGGCGTGCGGCGGACCATCTCCGCCGGATTGAGCCGCTCGCCGCCCAGCGTGCCGAACAGACACCCCGCCTCGCTCGAGATCACCACGCCGGCGGCAATGTCGTGCGCGGCCTCGCCCAGGAAGGTACATGCCTGCAGCCGGTTGGCCGCCACGAATACCTGCTCGCAACAGGCGCTTCCCAGATCGCGGATCCGACCCGGAAACGTCCTCGTATCGATCGCCCTCATGGCGTTGGTGCCGAGGCAGATATTGTCCTGACTGTGGATGGTTTCGGAATCGCGCGCGTGGAGCGGCTGTCCATCCAGCCATGCCCCCTGCCCCTTGACGGCCCAGTACAGTTCGCCCAGCGGCGGGACGGCAATGACGCCCAGCACCGGCTCGCCGCTGGCGATCAGGCCGATACTGATTGCCCAGAGCGGCAGACCGTGGACAAGGTTGCCGGTGCCGTCGATCGGGTCGATCGACCACCGCCTCGGCCCGCTGCCCCCCTCGGCCGCGTACTCCTCGCCCGTCAGGCGATCGTCGGGGTACTGTTCGCCCAGTCGCCTGCGAATCAACTGTTCGATGTCCTGATCGAGATCGGTCACGAAGCTGAGATTGGCTTTTTCGACGGGCGTCACCCGCTTCGCCCTGCTGATCGCGATCTCCGCGGCCTCTTTCGCCAGATTTTTCACAAGCTCCAGTTCACCGGCAAGCTTTAGCTCTTCCGCCATTTCCATTCGATCCCGTCGATGCAATTTGTTCAGGTTTTACGTCATCTATGAGTTAACGGTATGCAATTTCGACACTTTCCGGCAAGTGCCGTGTGTTGCCGACAAGCCGGCCCCCAGTGAGCTTTCATCAACGTGCTGGTGGCGGGCGCACCGGGATTGCGGAACGCCCGCCATCTTGGTGACGAGCTGAAATGGCAGGCAGAGTCTCAGTGCTTTGGAGCGGACACGGAGCCTGGTTACTTGCCCGCCACTGTGGTTTCCGCCTCTTTGACCAGATCCTCGACAAGCTTGTCCAGACCCGAGCCGGCTGCGTTCGGACTTCGGATGATGCCTTTCGCGTCGATGACCAGGATGGTGGGGAAACCGCGGACATGGTACGCCCTGGCGATCGGACCTTCGCCCGGGTCGCCGTCATTCCAGTTGGGCCAGGTAATTCCTTTCTCCTTCATCACCTTCATCGCAGTGGCCGTGTCGGCTTCGCAGTCCACGCCGAGGATGGTCAGCGGCCGATTTTTGAAGCGTTCGGCAAGTTCACGTTCGTGGGGAACCTCCTGCATGCACGGGCCGCACCAGGTGCCCCAGAAGACCAGGACGACAACCTTGCCGCGATGGTCAGACAACTTGAGCGGCTTGCCGTCCATGGCGATGCCCTCGATCGGCGGTGCCGGCTTGCCCTCGACCAGGTTTTCCATCTCGTCAAGCCGGGCCTTGGCGACATCGGCCAGCGTCTTCTTGTGACCCAGCATCCGCTCGGCTTGCTGGCGTTCCTCGGGTGTCAATGGCCTGCCGTTCCAGGTTGGCGTCGGCTGCTTCAGCATGGCTTCGAGATCGCGGAAACTTCGCGTTGCGTAGGCCACGTCTGGATGATTCTTGATGACCTCGTCGAAGAGCCGCCTGGCTTCCGAGCGGACTGCCTCGGGATCGGTCATGCGGAGGTGCAGTTGGTAAGCCACTTGCTCGGGGGGCATCTCCATTTCTTTTTCGACGAGCTTTCCGTTCTCGTCGAAGCTACGGAACTTCATTTTTGTCTGAGCAGGCCCCTTGGCATTGCGGAGCCACGGAACGCTCCTGGCTTTCTGCTGGAGATATTGCGCGAGTGCAATCGCCGCCAGGCCCTTGGTCTCGTGCTCGGTGGCACGCACGTAAAGTCCCTCGAGGAAGAGGTCGCGCGCCGGCGCGCACAGGTTGTCGAGCGTGAGACCGACCCGGGCGACCTCCGGCTCATTGGCGTGGTAGCGAAGAAGCAGACAAGCGGCCCGCATGAACTCATCACTGTAGGGGCCGGCGGGGCCCATGCCCGGCTTGTCGATGACCCATAGTAACGCATCGCGTGCCGCTGGATTCTGGGGCTCGGTCGCGGCCAGGTCGACCATTCTGTGCGAGAAGGCTGCCGGGTCGGGCCACAACTTGCCATAGATTTTCATAGCCTCGAACTGAGACTTGGCTTTTTCCGCCTCGGTGGAAGCTCTTTTTTCGGCCGCGTCAAACTCGGCGCGGATCGCCGCGAGTTGTTGAGCGACGGAGTTCACTGGCTTCACATCGTCCGGTCTTGCGACGGGCAACTTCGCGGTGAGAGCTCCCAGGGCAGAGCCGGGGGCCACGTCTGGCTCGGCTGCCCGTATCGAATGCCCACACGCGCCGATGCCGGCTGCCAGCAAAATCACTCCATACCACGAGCCCAGGCTCATCCGCATCCTCCTTGCTTCGCAGAGACGGCTTCTCCGTCCGGGTCGTTCGGATCGCACCGAAGACCGTATTCGATCGACTTGCGGAGAGTAGAATACAGACTGGTGGTATTACTTGGCCAGGTATGACCGGCCAGATTTTCAAAGATTACCAATGCGACCGTGAAGCCGAGCTTACAAATCCCACACTCGCGCCCCGTCGAGGAAGCACGAGACGATGCCGTCCTCGCTGATCTTGAGGACGGGGCCGAAGTAGCTGGCGACGAGGGCGGCGGTAGTGCGGGCGCCTTCTGCGATGGCGGGAGGCGAGGCGCGGTCGGATCCGGCGAGTGATTGCAGATCGTGGCGAAGGATCGCACCAAAAGCAAGTAGCCGGCCGTGGGAATCGGTGACGAGAGCACCGTCAAGACCAGCCAGAGCCTCAAGCACGGCGGCGTCGAGCTGACAGACTGAGGCCCCCCGCGCCAGGTAATGGAGTGAACGCTTGGAAAGCGGATCGCTCGAGGACCGAATCGGGCTCGGGACGGGGTCCGGTAAATCCGCCGCGCCGGGGGTGATCTCGTTCAAGCTGTCGGGACCGACCACCGAAAGGTGCCACGCTTGAGAATCCTCATCGAGCAATCCTGTCGCGGAAGTCGAAACGGCCTGGGAGTCGCGATCGAAATCAAACTGGAGCACGTCATGGGGGGCAATCAACCGCCCCACGGCTCGCCCGGTGTCGGCGACGACCACGAGCAGGCCTCCCTGCCGCTCTTCAGCAAGGTCAAGTGCGGTCTGGAAGAGCACGCGGGCAAGCCTGGGATTGCCGACCGCCTTCTCCCAGAGGGCAAACTTCGATTCCGGGTCGATCACGCGCCAGCGGCCGTGAGCAAAGACAAACGCCTGAACCCCTCCGGCGAAGACCTTGATTTCCTGGTTCGGGCTGAGCACGAGGCAAACGTGGCCGCCACTCCGTGTCGCCAGCGCGTGGAATGAGTAGACCCTTGGACAGGGAACCGGCAGGGCCGTTTCCGTTTCAACATCCGCCTCTTGCTCGATGTCAGCTCCAGGCGCAGGCTCATCGGTTCGAGACTGATGTGTGGCCCACTGACGAATGTCTACCAGGTCGGTGAGCCTCCCCTGCCGATCGACAAGAAAGAGCGTTCTGCGACCGTCGCAAAGGCGGTGAAGTGTCTTCAACCCGGTCAGCTCGATGCCAAACGTGAGAGCGTCGGGCAAAGTATCGCGGAGAGATTGCGGCGGATCCTCGTGGCTGCCGGAACCACTTCCGACAATCAACGCCCCAGTTGTGACGCGGCGATTCTCATAGGTTGAGAGAGCCATGGTCCTCAAGGTCAGGATCGCCTCGGCGATCCGGCTGGGGGCCACGGCCGCGGAGGAGTATGCGGAGGGATCGACGGCGGCGGCCACGTAATGGTCTTCAGGCATGCCCCGGCGCAGTTGCAGGAGCGACACGCGCGACCACCGGAAGAGCACCTGGTGGTGAAGCTCCATGACCCGGCCGAGTGCTCGGATCAGGTGGTGGTCGCCGGGCCCAAGGCCCGCGCTTCCGGGAACGCTCAACTGGTACCAGTCGCCAAAGAGCGCGACACGCACGGAGTGAGGAGAATTGGTGTCCTCCGCATCGAGCTGAAAATCGATGGTCTGTGTGGATCTGGAAGCTGTCGCCAGAGGGAGTGATCCCGTCAGGGTCACGATTGGCTCGCGCTCGATCCGGCTGCCCGGATAGAACGACTGGAGATCACGCCGGAAGATTCCCAGGTAGATCTCGTTGAAGTTGCTCGGGTCACGGAAGGGTCCCGCGCCGGAGCCTGTCCGAAGGCTCGAACTGGCGGTGCGCTGGACGTTTGAGTGGGTCGGCAGCGGCATCGCTGGCTCCTCCATGAGCGAGTTCGAGGCTGACGCGCTCCCCTCCTGGGCGCGTGATCATACCGGCCTTCCCCCGATCAGGGAAGTGCGATCGAACCATGCGGCCCACCATACTAGCAATAGTCGGGCAATCGTATCCCGACCCTATAGCCTAACGCGAAATATTGGCTCCGGCTGTGCGTGGCGGATTCAGCGCCGTCGTATTTTCGACCGGGACGAGGATGTCGTCTCCGCGTCCTCATCGTTCGAGCTCGCGGCCACGGCATCGCCGGTGCGCGAGTTGTTGCGGCGAGCCAGGCCGGAGTTTACCAGATTCCAGGTCCGACCGTTGCTGACAATTGTGATGGTTCCGCGCTGGTCGGTGCGCAGGAAGGGAATCTCGTTCTTGCGAAGTAGCGAGACTGTCTCGGCGTGGGGGTGGCCGTAGTCGTTTCCGGTTCCAAGACTGGCGACAGCCGTTTCGGGCTGAACGACATCGAGCCAGTGCTGGTCGGTGCCATTGCGGCTGCCGTGATGAGCGAGTTTGAGGATGGTACAGTCGCGGACAAGACTGGGATTATGCGCCAGCCACCAGTTGCGTTCGTTGGTCTCGCTATCGCCGGTCATGATGACTGAAAACTTGCCGTAGTCCAGACGGACACCGATCGAGTTGTTGTTCTCTTCCTTGTGGTCCAGCGGTGGTTGGGGGAAGACGGTCAGGAGCACCGAGCCGAGCTCGATCTTGCGCGGCTTGGCGGTGGGCGCGACGGCTGTGATTCCCTCGGACTTCACGGTCTGGAGCAGCTTGAGGTAGCCCTTGGTGGTATGCGATGAACCCGTCGCCATGAAGTATTTGGGCTTGAAGTTGCGGATGACCTGGTCCATACCTCCGTAGTGGTCGCTGTGATGATGCGTCACGATAATAATATCAATTTCCGTGATACCTTTTCGTTTCAGCAATTTGGCCGCGGCGTCACGCGACGGCCCGGCGTCGATCAGGGCCGTCTTGCCTTCCGGTGAACGAATCAGGATCGAATCGCCTTGGCCGATGTCAAGGAAATCGACGACGACCGGCTTGGCGGTCCCGCCCGACCATCCCGAAAAAAGCTGGGCCGAGGCGGGGTAAATTGGGCCGGCAAGCACCAGCCCGACCAGGACCAGAAGGCGCAGCAGTCCCCGTCGCTTCACAGCTTGATATCCCCTCCGGGATCGGTTTTCTCGAGGTCGTTCTGGACCTGCTTTGTTTCTTCGGCTACCTTGCGGGTTGCCTCGAGATCACGCTCAAGCGTCAGCGCGAGGACATCCCCAGCCTTCGCGTCGGGTGGCAACAACGCCCTGGGAAGGTTGATGGACTCGCCGTCATCGGTCACGAGGACGGCGATCGATTTCTTCTTGCCCTCGAAGCGATCGAGGGAGAGGCGGGTGGTCACGGCGATGTCTCCGTGGCGCCTACTTGATAACAATAGGCCGCTCTGCGATCTGGTCCGGGTCGCCGGACCGAGAATTTGAATTGCGACTCGCCTGGGCGTCACCGACGCGCTGACTTTGCAGAACAATCCGATTTTGCTCGGAATCCAGCTCCGAGCCGCTTCGCCCCGAAACCGCCAGGGCATGAGTGCCAGAGGCCAGCGGGAAGACGCCCGGCTCGGGGAGAGACATCTTCAGTTCGCGGCGATCGAACAGGATTCCCTTACGGTCCCAGACCTCGACGACCACTTTGTCGCCAGGTGCCCAATCGACCTCGAACGGGCGGTTGACGAACGCCGCGGTCAGGTCATCCTTGCCGACGACCGCAAGGTTCTCGCCGTAGGCCTTGCTCTCCCAGACCGTGGTGTCATTTCCTTGGCCGTCGATCTTGAGAACGCGCGTCTGGATATCGACGGTATGACCGGCCTTGAAGAGTTTGGGATCAAGCCGGATCTCGCTGATCTTGACTTTGAATCGTCCCGGCTGGCGCGGGTCGTCCTGGAGCACGCCGGCCACGGCCGAAACGAGTTTGGTCTTGAGGTCGGCGCCATCGGCCGACGAGTCCTCAGCTTTGCCCGTGACCATGCTCAGCAGGGCCTGCATCCGGGGATGGTCCTTGAAAGCCCAGCCGCCGACGCCGGCACCGCCGCCGCTCATGAGCATCACCACGAAGTAGATGAGTCGTCGGAACAGCGATTTGTTTTTGCGAGCGGACACGTGGAATGGCTCCTCATCCGTGATCCATTGACCGGGCCGACCATCCTGGTACGGCGACTTCCGGCTGACGACGCGCGATGTGCTAAGCGAGCGACGGGATCAATTCCCGACGCACTCGAGAGATGATGCAGCGAGGGGATTGTGCAGACTTATAGCAGGCCTCGCTGGAGGGTCAAGGCGACTTGGCGACTCCGGTTCGAGCCTGCGAACCTGTCGACTTCGACTCGCCGACGGTTCTTGCTCACCTCCCCGCAGAGGAGCGCAAGACCCAACCTTAACATCGGCGCGAAACCGCCGCCGCGTGAATGAAAGCCGATCGCCGTCTCACCGTCATTCTTCTCGACCCTGTTCGGAAGGCCTCGGCGGCAGGAACCTCCCGTGGCCATCGAGGCCATGCGTTCGCCAAACCTGGAACCAACCAGTACGGCCCCATACCGGTTGGGTTTCGGGCCAATTTGCTGGAATCGAGGTCCCGGCCGGTTCCTACCGTTTCCTCGGATTTTTCCCGAAATCGCCTGTTCGGTTGAACTTGCAATCGACCAGCCGAATACCTCTCGAACTCTAATAGTGGTTGAGAAAAGTTGAGGTTTGAGGCTTTCGGCGCGGTATGAAAGCTCCTGGTGACCCACCTTTGAATTACGCAACTGTTTTCCAGATATTATGTTACGCGCAGTCGCCACCGCGATGGCGGCCGCATGGTATCGCAACCGCTGGTTGGAACCGGTTGCACGCGGTTGGGCAATCGTTCGCAAGTCATGCGGTTGCTCGCATTCTCGGGCAAGTTGGACTTCGCCCCTTCCGGCTCTTCGAAGAGGAAAATTGTGTCAGCTCTCATTTCAGCGAAAAGCGGTGTCAGCTTTCCGTAATGCGCCGCATCATGCCGGCGCTGGTCTACCACCTCGAGTTGGCCAGAATTCGGGAGAGCCTGTCGCGGGCGATTTGCTGCTAGGAGTTTTTCTTACGGCACCCATCGGGGCATGACGCCATTGGCCCTGAGCGTCGGATCCAGCCGCCGAGAGAGTTTCGCGAGGTGATGGCTGGGGACCGTGGGGTAGAGATGGTGCTCCAGGTGGTAGGTCAGTTCCAGAAATAACCGCGGAATGATGAGTCCGCGGAGCGTGCCGGTCTGCGAAAGCGGCGCATCACCGTAACCATGATGCGGCAAGTGCACGGTGAGCAGTGAATAGACCCAACTACCCACGACCGCCAGCACCGCGTAGATTGCTGGCTCCTGTGTGATCGGCCACAGCAACCCGGCCGCGACAGGAAAGCTGATCGCCCAGGCCGCCTCCGCCAGCAGCCAGTTTCGCTCGCCGACACGTCCCCGACTGCGCCGGTATGCCCAAAGCCAGAGTCTCGGCAAGAACAGCGGTCCCCAGAGCACCGCAGTCCAGAAGCTCATCCGTGCAGGGTCTCCCTCCGGGTCGTCGGGTCCGGGAAATACGCGGTGGTGCTGCTGGTGGGTCGCTCGATAGGCATGTCCGCTCTCGAGCAGTACACCGCCGAGCAAGAAGAGCCACCAATCCGTTTGCCTCGGCGACAGACCAAGCACACCATGGACCACATCGTGCGTGACGGTGACGATCGCGACAAATAAGAGGAACATCACGAGCGGAGTGAGCCACCAGAATCGCGCCTGCCATGCCGCCGCGAAGCAGAGAACAAGCAGAAACGGCCGCGCGAGGGCCCATCGCCGCTGCCACGGCGTGGTCGTCAGGATGTCCGCACCCAGCTCCGAGATCGTCGGCAACCCGGGCGACGGCCGCGGCTCTCTATCGGAGAGTGGTCGACTTTCGGGCGAGGTGGTCGGGACCATGTTCGTGTTCCTTGCGGGTTCGCGGCCTCGTGGTCGATCTCGGCCGTCTTGCCAGAACCCCCTCCGCGACGATCCGGCTGGCGTGCACGCAGGCGACGGTCCCCAGACCCGGCCAGGTCGTATCGCCCACAAGCCAGAAGCCGGGCACGCCACTCGCATGGGGTACGGCCCGCTGGTTCGTGTTGCTCAGACACTGGCGGAAGCCCCCCACCGCGCCGCGCGGCCGGCTCGTGAAACGCTCGAATGTGCGCGGGGTGGCCAGCTCGCACACCACGGCGCTCTCCCCGAGCCTGGGATAAACACGGCGCGAATGGTTCAGGAGCAACTCCGTCAGTCGCAGCTTCCGTACCCGATACTCGGCCTCGCTCAACCCCTCCCATTCCTTGAGCTCGCAATGGGTCGAGATCATCACCGTACGATAACTGGCCGGAGCACACACCGTATCACCGGGCGACGACACGGAGATGAACATGTTGTTGCCGTTGCCCAGCCGGAGGTCGTAATCCTGGAGAATTTGATGATGCGTGAAATCCTGCCCGGCGACTTCCTTCTCGGGCACGCCCAGGAAGAGCACAATCGCCCCGCCGACTGCCGCCTGGTTTCTCCGCAAATATGGCTGCAGCCCCTCCCCGACCTCACCCGGCGCGATCCGGGCCGTCAGTTCGATCGGCAATGCGCTGACAACCTGATGGGCGCGAATCTCGGCTCGCTGCGACCGCACGACGAAGCCCCGTTCTTTTGAGACCGACATCACCGGGCTGCCCACGCGGAGTACGCCCCCAAGCGCACGATATCGCGAGACAAACTGCCGCCAGAATCCGTACATGCCGCCTCGGGCGCGAGACAACCCCGCGCCGCGAATCGTGATGCCCAGGCTGCCGTTGATCAGGGGCGCCTCGTCGAGGCTCGCATGGACCGTGTCTTCCAGGAGCATCGACAGCAGGCCGCATAACGGCTTATCGTCGCGGAGATGAAGCGAGCGCAGCAGGTCACTCACGGTCCATCGCAGGTAACGAGCGAGCGGCCAATCCCCGGGCGAGATGGCGGTGGCGATGCGCCAGAGGTCGTTCAGGCTGTCCGCGGGAAGTTTCAAGCCTCGGCGGGTCGCATCCCAGAACACGCCGGCGATATGATCCAGGATTTGCCAGAGCCGGAGGGTGGCGGGAGAGTCGCCGAGCATTCTCAATCGTTCCCCGCGCCACCGCGCCACGTCCCTGAACAGCGTCACTCGTCGATCCGGCAGCCAGGCGACATAGCCGGGCAACTCCTCGGCATCAAGGTTGTCCATGCCAACCAGTGTCAAGAATTCCCCGCCAACGCCCTCGGGCGAGAAATCGACGAGCGTCGTTGCACCGACATCAAAGGCGAAACCCCGCCGGCGAAAGAAACCCGCACACCCGCCAGGCTGCCCATGAGCCTCCAGCACAACGGTGGTCAGTCCCGCCGCTTGCAGCCTGGCCGCAGTTGCCATGCCGGAGAGACCCCCGCCAATCACCGCCACGTCGTACATGATCATGGAATACGGATGTGTAAACAAAAGCCGAGACATCTCGAGTTCGCGCGGTTCAGCGAATACCAACTTTTGTGCGAATGCAAGTATACGGAATCGACGCGAAGCGGCCCACCTTCATTCCGGCTCCCTGAAATCCTGGATGAGGTTTTCTTGGACGCAGCGCAGGAAACCGCCTTGACTTCCGGTGTCGTTGCATATACAACTTATCTGGGAGGGAGAAGATGTCACAGGCGCCGGATGAGGTGATTGCCGCGGAGTGCCTGGCCGTGCGGCTGAGGGCGTTGAACCGCGCGGTGACCGCCCTCTACGATGATGCCCTCCGGCCGCACGGGTTGCGCGTTGGCCAGTTGAACCTGCTCGTCGCCGTCGCCCGCATGGGGACGGCGAAGCCGGGCGACCTCTGCCGTGTGCTCCACATGGACAAGTCCACGCTCAGCCGTGACTTGCAGGTGATGTGTCGTCATGGCTGGCTGACCGTGCCAGCCCAGGGCAGCCGATCCCGTCCGGTCCAGATCTCGCCCGAGGGAGCCGCAATCCTCCAGCAGGTTGTCCCCGCCTGGAGAGCCGCGCAGCAACAGGCCAGGAAACTCCTCGGCGACCACGGGGCCGACGCCGTTCTCGAGATGGCGAACCGGCTCCAGTTCATCGGGCCTCCTGCAAAATGAGTTTTTTTTTCTCACTATCGTTGCATATGCAACCGAGGAGCGATCATGCCAGGTCTGAACGAACATCCCTCCGTGATCCGTCACCGGGCGGCGGCACACCGCGCGACACCGGAAGCGCTCGATGCGGATCGGCTGCGCCAACTCTGCCTGGACGCCGGGGCCGACGACGCGGGTTTCGTGGCGATCGACCGGCCCGAGCTCGACGACCAGCGCGACGAGATCCTCGCCCTCTACCCGTGGGCGAACTCGCTCATCAGCGTGGTCTGCCGGATGAACCGAGAGCCGATCCGCAGCCCGGCCCGCTCGGTTGCCAACCTGGAGTTCCATCACACCGGGGACCACACCAACGAGGCATCCCGCCGCATCGTCTCGGCCCTCGATGCGATGGGCGTCCGGGCGGTGAACCCGGCGATGGGCTTCCCGATGGAGATGGACCGGTTCCCCGAGAAGGCCTGGGTGATCTCTCACAAACCGGTCGCGGTGGCGGCGGGACTGGGCCGGATGGGGATCCACCGCAACGTCATCCACCCCAGGTTCGGCAATTTTATCCTCCTGGCGACGATCGTGACCGACGCCGAGGTCGCCGAGCAGTCGCGTCCCATCGACTATAACCCCTGCCTGGAGTGCAAGCTGTGCGTGGCGGCGTGCCCGGTCGGAGCGATCGGCGCGGACGGCCACTTCGACTTCTCGGCGTGCTACACCCACAACTATCGGGAGTTCATGAGCGGATTCGGTAACTGGGTGGAGCAGGTTGCCGAGAGCCGGAACGCCCTCGACTACCGCCGCCGCGTGACCGACGCCGAGACCGCCTCGGTATGGCAGAGCCTTGGCTTCGGTCCCAATTACAAGGCGGCGTACTGCCTCGCGGTCTGCCCGGCGGGCGACGATGTGATCGGTCCGTTTCTCGAGAGCCGCAAGCAGTTTCTCTCCGAAGTCGTCAGCCCGTTGCAGGACAAGCAGGAAACGCTCTATGTGGTCCCTGGATCGGACGCCGAGGCGCATGCGGCCAAGCGGTTTCCGCACAAGACCATCAAGCGGGTTGACAACGGCTTACGGCCCAGGTCGATCCGATCGTTCCTCGACGCTCTGCCCCATATCTTCCAGCGGCACCGCTCAGAAGGGTTCTCGGCGACCTACCATTTCACGTTCACGGGCGCGGAGGAGATCAACGCAACCGTCGTGATCCAGGACAAGGCCGTCCGGGCGGAGCCGGGTCACGTCGGCAGGCCCGATCTGCACATCCGCGCCGACAGCCGAGCCTGGCTCGGTTTCGTGCGCAAGGAACGGAGCCTGATCTGGGCACTGATCCGCCGCCGGGTCATCCTGAAAGGCTCTCCCAGGCTGCTGCTGGCGTTCGCCCGGTGTTTCAACGCCTGACATGGGACCGCCATGTTCTGACGGACGACGTCCGTGGCGGGAGCGATGCGTTTGCCCTCGAGTCAACCGATGTCGCTCGTCGTTTCATTTATGGCCTTCACCCGGGCGAGCTGCCGCGGGCGCAGCCTTGGTGATGGGGTTTCCCGGCGCCTCGGGAGAGGTGAAAGGGCCGGTCTGGCGGTAGGTTCCAATAAACAGATTATCGCGACGCCGGGCGACAGCAAACAAGCCTCGCTGCTCGGTCAACTGCCAGAATCCTTCCAGCTCGTCGTGTGGAACGAAGGTCAGCCGGCGCACCCTTACCCCGGGCCCGTCGGCACGCCCATCCGCGACGGCTCGACTGAGGTCCAGTGCATCGAGCCGCCAGCCCCGGCCCGCGATCACGTTTTGTACGCAGACGAGCTGCCCGGACGCTGCATCCCAGTGCAGGTTCTGGTTGAACGGCCCACAGAGCACGCGGTGGACGACGACGGCAGGCGGCGCTGGACCGTCCCGCAGCCAGCAGGGCCTCCGGGTCGTAAAGACGGATCTCAGTGTGAACATCGCCGTAGTCGGCCGTCGCCAGGAGCGTGCGCCCAGCGATCTTGACGAATTCGGGACGACAGCCGTTGATCGCGGCATCGTCCTCGATGACGCTCAGGATGGCCTCATCCAGGTCGCCTTTGCTCCACGCCTTTTCCCAATCCAGCCGGTAGATCACCGCACGCGACCGCGCCGGGTCGGCTGTCTTGATGGTGTCGCCCAGGAACGTGCCCCAAGCGTCGTGCCAGGTCAGGCCGGTGGGATGAATGATCAACGGCTTCCCCCCACGGCGAAGCCAGACGACCCGGCCGGTGGGCTCCAACCGCTCGTTGTACTCGCGAATCACGCCGGTGCGTGGCTGGGCCTGGAAGACATCCCCGTAGGCATAGACCTTGCCATCACGGACAACCACGCCCTGGATCGCACCGAGTCCGAGATCGGTGATGGACTGCGCAACATCCAGATTCGCGTCGGCCATCCACGTGGCGTCGGGTGGTGGCTGCTGGGCCGAGCTTGAGTTGAAGAGGACGAAGCAGGCGAGCAACCATAAGAAGCCGTGCAAGGTCCGTGATCGGCGGACACATTGATGATCGCGATGATGCAGCATGGGTCGATAACTCCCGGCCCCCGGCCAGCGGAGCCTGCCCCGTGACCAACGGACCGAAACGATCATGATTCGTCCGCGCCAGTGTGTCGAATGAACTTCCCGTGAAGATTATCGAACCCCGCTCGGGATCCGCCTCTGCTCCCCGCCCGGGGATTGAAAAGGAATGTGGCGTCAGAACTATTCTGAGACTCCTCACCGATCACCACCACAGTTTCAGGCGACCCGACGTCGTTTGGTCCTGCCATTTTCCGTGCGCCTCGGTTCGGTGGCTCTTGACTGACTGGTCCCCTTCGCTCGAGTTGTCGTTGATTCCTCCCAGATGCTGTCCAACGTCAGGACCACGAAGCGCACCAGCGTTCGCCGGCGACGCCACTTGTACCGCACCTTCTCCAAAAGACGGAACATCCGGTTGGTCCGCTCTACATGGTTGTTCGTCCGCACCCAGCGACAGACCGGGTTGGCCAAGTACGCCATCAGGACCAACCCGATTGACCCGTTATCCTCTCGATATGGATCACCTCAGCCTACTCGAACGGGGGCATCGCCCTCTGCTCAGTGGACTCGCGACAGTGCCGCCCGATATGATCGTCGTGAGCGTCGTGACGGTTGACCCCTTGGGGCTCGGGCAATGCGACTCTCTCCACGTCGGCTTACCGTCCTCGATGGGATGATCATGGTTGCTGCATTTGCCGGCTGGATCGCACTTTCCAGACTCTGCGTGCGAGAGCTGGCGACGCAGAGGACCCTGGTCGCCGGATGGGCTCTCTCCACTCTGGTCCCGTGGACATTTTCGGTGCTGGCAATGAATCTGCGCTACCCCCGCCCTCGGCTGTGGGTCCTGGCCCGACAGCCTGGCCCGGTTGCCTGTGGAACCGCGGCGGTGATACTCGTCCTCGAACTGGCTAGCCTGCCCTTGATATTGAGCACGATCGGGGGCGGTTATCTGAGCTCGCCTCTCCTTGTGGCGTCGTGGTACTGGCCGACTCCGTTGGCTCCGCAGTGTCTGTCTCTTGGCTATTCGTGATCGTTCGGGGACGTTGGCGGGTCGAAGGCGACTTGATCAGCCGGTTGGGGGTGCTCGTGGGTTTCTGCTGGATCGCGCTTCCCCTTGCCTTGATGGTCTTCGAGTTCTTGCTCCGCTAGGAAGGCGATTCCTGCATCACGGCTTGGGCCGGCTCTTGTGGTGGTGTTGGGCCAGAAGTCTCACAATTCTCGTTAACGTTGGCCGAGGTCATGGCAACTTTGGTCCGCTCCGGCATGAGCCTGATGCGTGTCTCTGTGTGTGCCCGTCAGGGAATTCTCGTTACCATGAACGGGTCAGCCGGGGCCTCTCACTGGGCCGGTTCGCCTCCATCCCCGGCAGGTCATTTTCCTCGAAAGGATCGACGAGGCTCACACCGATAGAACGGACCTTTACCCGACTGAAAAGCGCAGTGAGTGAGCCAGAGACGACAAATTCCAGCCAGTTCTGTCGAGGCTACACCCATGCGAGTGCCCCGCGTGCGGTTCACTGTGCGGACGATGATGATCGGGATGAAAGTCTTTGCATTCCTGCTGTTTGTCCCGATCGAAATCGGTCGATTGAGACAAGTCGCTCAACTTCGCCGGGCTGAGGCCTTGAAGTACGCAGAAATGGAGACAATTCTTCAACAGGACCTTGAGAGGATCGAGAAGGACTTGACTCAGACGCACAGAGAACTGGAGGCTGCAACTGGAAAGTATGCCAACATGAAAATATTTGCTGGCGAACGCCTCCCATACCTGGAACAGGATGTCTCGAGATGCAACGCGCCCATACAATATGCCGAGATCCTGAAACGGAAGTACACGGCGGCGGCCTCTCATCCCTGGGCGTCGATCGGTCCCGATCCACCGACGCCTGAGCAAAACATGAATGATCATCGAAACTTTGCACCCGGGCCTTGGCCCGGCAGAAAATCGCAACGTGTGATCTGGTAACAAAACTTTTCTTTCAAGTGACTGTGGGGCTCCGATGGACGAGCAGAAGATCGAGGCATTCGCTGAGCGATTAGAGTTCCTTACGAGAGAGCAAAGGCGTCTCACGAAGGCATTCAGACTACGGACCCGAGTGGGTGCCGCGGTTGCCTGCTACGCTGTAATCCTGACGATCTGGGGCGTTTTCGGCTTCAGGCCGATCATTGCGCAAGAAGAAAAGGGACTTGCGCCAGCCGCGCCTCCGGGACCATTACTTTTCATCTCACCCCCCCCGCCTCATCGTCTACCTATTCAGCCTTACCTTGGCATCAAGAATATCCAGGCGGAATACTTCGGGCTGATGAGCGAGGAAGGCCCATGTCTCATGTCCTTGTTGGGCAACGGCGGTACAACGAGTCTCCGTTTGAATGCGACGGACGAGCGGCCTCGCATCTGGCTTCGTGTGGATCAAGCCGGTGAGCCAAGCCTTGTGTTCTTCGACAAGAAAGGGGAATCGCCTGTCGAGCTGGTCGTTACGCGGAGGGTGAGCCCAGAATCAGCCTGCGGAAATACAATATGGCCCCTATCCGGCCGATTGGCCCACCCGTTCCCCCCGCCCTAACTCCTTGACCGCTGACAAGTCTGATTTATCGGTGGAATTTTCCACTCGGGCTTTCGCCCAGCAGGATCAAACGAAAGTTCATCCAGTATTCCGGCAGTTCGAGCGATTCCGTGAGTTCGTGCCAGTTGTCTGCTTCTGCTTTGTTCTCTGGGTCTGACGGATTAGCGTCACACATGGTGAACGTATCGAAGTTCCGTCAGGCGGAGGGAAGACACAAGTGCTGCCATCCGAATCGCCGTTTCCGTGCCACTGGTGGGGCACCGACCTGGAAAACGTCGGGCTGAGGGAGGTGCGGCCCCGTGTCGGCACATACGGCCGGTACGAGTTTGACCGCTTACCGCCGGTTCCATACGAAATGCGGGGTGACTTCGATTGGCTCGCCTCGGCCCCCGAGCACGCCGGGCACTCCATAGCTGTCGTTCAAGCTGCCGAGAACGCCGTGGCGCTCGCCCGTCTGCGTAAAGCGTCCGTCCGGCTGGGCGTTAATCTGCCGGAGGCGTTCACCAGGTTCATGGAGTCACCGAGGCTCCAGCAGCGGGTTCGATCGAACACCGACTGCTTTCTCGACCTGTGTCCGGAGCCGGTGCGTCTTCCCATTGGCCCCGGTCTCCTGGTCCGCTTCCTGGCAGACTCCCAGGCGTGCATGTTCTGGTACCTGTACCTGACTCCGGACGGATCGGACCATGCCGTTGTCTCGTCGTCCGGGTTTTACGGCACCGAGGGGGAGCGAGGGGAGGTCAAGCTACCGGATCCAGCCAAGATCGTGTACTGCGCGGAGTCGTTCGAGGCGTTCATGTGCCGGTTCTGGTTGGAGAATGAGATCTGGTACGTCGGCTGGAAGAAGACCCCAATGCCGGATGTTGGCCAGGAGTATATCGAGCGCTACCGGAGCGGCGGTGCGTAAGGTGTGTCGAGCCTATGCCTGCCTCGGCCCGCTATGCAGGTGCAACTTCCGCTTGTCGCCCATTCTTACAAACATGCAGAGAGTCGAAGTCTAAGTTCGGGCTTCAAAAAGAGGATTTTTGGTTAGATGATAGATTGAGCACATTATCGCTCATTTATGCAAAACAGGGGCTTTCGACCTAAGTTTATTCTCAATAAAATTTTGCGCTTATGTTTGTGCGATTCGTCGATCCGACCGAAGCAGGATAGGGCAGCAGGTAGACGGCCACGCGGGGTTCGAATTCAATCGCCCTGACTCCGTGTAACATCAAATCCCGTAGTTGGTTGCGAATGCGACCTCGGACGGGATTTGAACCTTTGGTGCGAGTGGTTGTTCTAACGGCGGATTTCAAAATCTGAATAGAATCAGGTAGAATCTCGCCGTCTGAACCCTTGTCGATACGGACCGCGGACGCGGTCGAGATGGTATGAAATGATCGACATAAAACTCGATGCCTCCGTAACGATCCGCGACCGGATCGACGATCTCTACCGCTCCGACTCGCGTCGCGTCTTTGCTTCACTCGTCCGATTGCTGAAGGATTTTGATCTGGCGGACGATGCCATGCACGAGGCGTACGCAGCCGCCGTGGAGATTTGGCAACGAGATGGGGTGCCGGCAAATCCGAGAGCGTGGTTGGTCTCCACGGGAAGATTCAAGGCGATCAATGCGCTTCGTCGGCAAGGCCGCCTGAAGGCACTTGGGCCCGAAATCGCTGCGCGAGTCGACGAAATGGCCGATGAAAATACGGCCCGGGCCGCCACGGAGATCGAAGACGATCGATTGCGTCTGATCTTCACCTGTTGTCATCCCTCCATTGACCCAAAACTTCAGGTGCCGTTGACGCTTCGCGAGGTCTGCGGACTGATGACCGAGGAGATCGCGCACGCATTCTTGACTTCCAAGGCAACGATGGCCCAGCGAATCGTACGCGGCAAGGCGAAGATTCGTGATGCACAAATTCCCTATGTCGTTCCGTCTCTGGGGGACCTGCCCGAACGGCTGGACGCGGTACTTTCCGCCATTTATTTGGTGTTCAACGAAGGATATTCGGCCTCGCAGGGCGCTTCGCTCTTACGGGTTGATTTAACA
This sequence comes from uncultured Planctomycetaceae bacterium, assembly GCA_963797295.1. Taxonomy (GTDB): domain Bacteria; phylum Planctomycetota; class Planctomycetia; order Isosphaerales; family Isosphaeraceae; genus Aquisphaera. The sequence goes on along the minus strand of CAWCPP010000034.1, from coordinate 323,164 downwards.
GCCGAGGCCATTCGACTGGGCCGGTTACTGCTCGAGTTGCTCCCCGATCCGGAGGCCAAGGGGCTCTTGGCCCTGATGCTGCTCCACGAATCGCGCAGGGACGCACGTGTTTCCAAAGACGGTGAAATCATTGTGCTTGAAGAGCAGGACCGCTCCCGTTGGGACTATCCAATGATTTCCGAGGGCACAGCGCTGGTGGAGCAAGCCCTTCGGTCGCGACGGTTTGGTGCGTACACGCTCCAAGCAGCCATTTCGGCAATTCATTCCCAGGCCGGCACCGCCGCCCAGACGGACTGGAATCAGATTGTCGTGCTTTACTCCGTACTGCAGCGAATCGATTTATCGCCGGTCGTCGAACTCAATCGGGCGGTCGCGGTCGCGATGCGGGACGGGCCGGAGGCGGGGTTGGTCCTGATCGATGCGATTCTAAAACGGGGGGACCTGGTGGACTACCACCTTGCCCACGCGGCGCGAGCCGAGTTGTGCCGTCGCTCCGGAAAAATGTCCGAAGCCAAAAACTCGTATGAGCGAGCACTATCGTTAGCTCGGCAGGAACCCGAGCGGCGATTTTTGACTCGGCGACTGTCCGAAATTTGATTCTCGCCCGCAATTTCTTATGCGAAGTGCGTGGGTAAAAGATTTCTGGCGAAGTTTCGGAGACCGTTGTCGATTGGCGAAATTCTCGTTCGACTATTGGTGAAAGTCGGAAAATGACCGACTTCAATCGTATTCCCATCCACCAAGTTCAGGAGTTCCGTCATGAAAGTCATGGTGATTATCAAAGCGTCAAAGGCGTCGGAAGCGGGCAAGATGCCGCCCCCCGAAATGTTCGCGGCCATGGGCAAGTTCAACGAAGAATTGATCAATGCGGGAATCATGGTCGTTGGTGGGGGACTGGCGCCAAGTTCTCGCGGTGCCCGTGTTCGGTTCTCCGGCTCAACTCGCACCGTCACCGACGGGCCATTCGCTGAGACGAAGGAACTCGTCGCCGGGTTCTGGGTCTGGAAGGTTTCTTCACTACAAGAAGCGATTGACTGGGTGAAGAAATGCCCGAACCCGATGATTGAAGAATCCGACGTCGAAATTCGTCCGTTCATCGAACCGGAAGATCTTGCCGCGGCGATCGACCCCGCAGTGCCTGAAGGGGAAACGCGCCTCAACGTCCGGGCTCGAATGATTAATTGGACTCCCTGAGTCCCAACCCCAGGTCCCGCTCGCCGCCGAGAACGCCATGCCGCGAGAGTAAACCACGATTTCCCTCGCGTCTTGCCGCAAGCGATTGAGCTTGCCCGACTGGAACACGAAAAGCGGTTTCTGGCGGCACGACTCAAGGAGACGACCGGTTGATGCCAGTTCCTTGAAAACTTGACGAGTCGTGTCGATTACCGCCTGGCCCGTTTGACTAATGAGTGTGAGTTCGGCAACGTAAAGGCCGAGCAAATCCAGCAGGGCAGTCTTTGAACGGAGGGTCGCATGAAATACGTCTGTTTAGGTTTCTTCGACGAGGCGGCGTTTGCTCAGATTCCGCAGGAAGTCGCACAGAGAATGTTTGAAGAGTGCTTTGCCTACGACGACGTCCTTCGGCGGGGCGGGCATTTCCTGGGGGGAGAAGCGCTCGATTCCGCCCGCAACGCAGTTACATTGAGGAGGAAGGATGGCGAGGTCCAGGTCACCGATGGTCCCTATGTCGAGACCAAGGAAACACTCGGCGGCATTCTGCTCCTGGAAGCCCGCGACCTGAATCACGCCATCGCGCTGATGTCGAAACACCCGGCGGTCAGGGTGTTTGGGATGACCACATTCGAGATCCGACCGGCTAATGAAGAGATGAACCGCATGGTGTCCGAACGGAGCGCGGCTGTTGCTAGGGAGGCATGATCGAACCAGGCCATGCCACATCGGCGTCAGCTTCAACTGCGACCGCTGAACGGAGGCCGTATGAGCGATTACCCGACGGCGCTGGGCGGCACGAGCAGCGCTCGCTTCGACCCCCTGCGAGAGCTGTTCGCCGCCAAACTCGAGTCGGGCGAAGACCTCGGCGCTTTACTCGCGGTCAACATCGACGGCGAGATGGTCGTCGATCTGTGGGGCGGCTGGGCCGACGAAGCCCGCACCGTACCGTGGACCGAGAACACGATCGCCAGCGTGTTCTCCACCACCAAGTGCATGACCTCGCTCGCCGCGCTCGTGCTGGTGGACCGCGGCGAGCTCGACCTCGACGCGAACGTCGCCGCCTACTGGCCTGAGTTCGCGGCCCAGGGCAAGGCGGGGATCAAGGTTCGCCAGCTCTTGTCCCACACCTCGGGTGTCTCGGGCTGGGTCCAGTCAATCGCCCTGGAGGACCTGTACGACTGGGACTATTCGACCGCCCTGCTGGCCGCACAAGCGCCCTGGTGGGAACCCGGGACGGCCTCGGGCTACCACGCGCTGAACTACGGCCACCTGATCGGCGAAGTGACCCGGCGCATCACCGGCCAACGCCTGGGTGAGTTCTTTGCCGCGCACATTGCGGGGCCGCTGGGCGCCGACTTCCACATCGGCCTGCCGCCCTCGGAGATCCATCGCGTTGCCAACGTGGTGCCACCGCCGGCGACGGCGCCGGCCGACCCGATGCAACCGGACCACAACAGCGTGGCATTCAAGACGATGACCAACCCGACCATGAGCCCGGAAACGACCTGGACCGAACGCTGGCGGCGCGCCGACATCGGCGCGGCCAACGGCCACGGCAATGCCCGCTCGCTGGCGCGCATCCAGTCGGCGGTGGCGTGCGGCGGCGAGGTCGATGGCGTCCGGCTCCTCTCGCCCAAGACGATCGCCCGTATCTTCGAGGTGCAATTCAACGGGATCGACCTCGTGATAGGCATTCCGATCAAGTGGGGCGTCGGTTATGGCCTTGCCCCGCAAGGCGGGGTGTGCTCCTGGGGCGGTTATGGCGGCTCATTGGTGATTATCGACGTGGATCGCCGCATCTCCTTCGCCTACGTGATGAACAAGATGGCGCCGGGCGGCGGGACCATCGCAGCGGCGCTGGCCGAGCGAGTGAAAGACATCGTGAATCGCTGAGCCATTTGCTCGATAGGACTTATGTGATCCAGCCGCCGACCTTGGTAGCTTCCCAACCCCGGACACCGGCGACAAAAAGTTTTCACTGTGTCTTCTCGCCCCGACTGTTTCACAAACTCAAATCCCGCCACTGGTTGCGGAAGCGACTGGCGACGGGATTCGAACTTTGCGGGGCGGCCCGGCTTGGCCCGCCTCGTCCATCCGCCGTCGGAACCCTCAAGACTGCGTGAATACTACTTATCGTTCTTCTGCCTCTTGCCCTCGATATCCCAATCCCGCTTCTCGCCTCCGAATTCCGCCTCGCCCTTCCCCTTGAGCTTATCCCCGTCAATCTTCAGCTTGTACTCGACGGTGATGCCGTCATCCATCCCCGCCAACTTCCGCTCGGCGGAGAATGTCAGCGAACCGTCCTTCAGCTTCAGGTCCTTGAGCTTTGTCTCGGCCTGGTCCGGCCAGCTCATCGTCCCGGCGAAGTTGTCCCCGTCCTTCTTGATCTTCAAGGTGGATGTCCGCTGCTGTCCGCCGATCTCATACTCGCACTTCCATGTCCCGACCGGATCTACCACCTTATCGTCCGCCGCGCCCGGCAGGCCGCATACCGCGAGGACCAACGCCATTGAGAGAATCGCTTTCATGATCGCCTCCGAGATCGTGTCGCTACGGAAGCAGTCCAACGTAGACCGCCACCCGCCGCCGGCAGCGATTATACCCATGCCTCGACCGGAGGTCAGGTCTATGAGCGCCGCGACGGGCAACTCGCAGCAATCGCGCGCCGACTTGGGACCTTTTCAGCCGCGCGAACCGCGTATGCATTTGTTGAGTGGCCCGCAGCTCGACCGCTTAGCCTGGCGACAGGAGTTTGAAAAACTTCATCTCATGCCCCATCATGGTGTGCTCCTTGGACTGAAGCCATTGAAAGAGAACACGTCATGCGAAGGCACGCGCTCGATCACGCTAAATGATGCTCGTGGTCGCCAAAACTTCAAATAACCACATAATCATTCAAGAATCTAAAATCGATTATGTTGGCGACGCTTACATCGTGAGAGTTCCGCACGACGAAATCCCATGACAGAGCGAACTCGTAGGCTCCCGCCTCGGTCTGGAGGGCAGGCAGGAATGAAAAACGATGCCAGGAGTCTTGCGGAACGTGGCTTGGCTTGCGACGTTTGCACTGCAGAAGTTGCGGCGCGAGAACATTGAGGCGGAGTCTTTACAACCATGAGCGACGAATCGACTCTCGGGTTGCCTTCAATCGACCGCGACTACGACACCTTGTTGGCGCGCATTCAGGAACGGTTTCTTGCCAGCCTGGAATCCAGTGGGGCTCTGTTCACGACGGACGCAACCGGCCTGTTCCAGTCGTACCTCGATGCCCTTCCTGCCGTCGACCGACAGAGTCATCTTTGCGACGCGTGCCGCCGGTTCCTCGAGACTTTCGGCGGCCTGGTTACCATCGATGCGAAGGGGGTGATCCGGCCGGCAGTCTGGCACGGGCTGCAAGCGCCGGACTACTACGCCCCGGCGGTCGCCGCCCTCGACCGGGTGGTGCGACGGGCCCGGGTCACGGGGGTTTTCCTCTCCTCGTGCGAAGTCTGGGGTAAGCCGGTGACCGGGGAGTGGAGGCACCTGGCCGTGACGCCTTCCGCGTCGGCCGTTTACGAGTCGCGGCTATTGACGGCCCAGCAGGCGATAGCCGAGAAGGCAGAGGACTTCCGCTCGGTATCGCGAGCCCTCTCCGAATACAACGACGCGGTCCTCCGCCAAGCGTTGAGGCTCCTCGAAACCGAAGTACTCTATCGCTCGGAGAAGGTGGCCGGCCCAGCCCGCTGGCTCCGCGAACTCCAGATCCGTCGTGACGCGGTTCGTGGCGAGGCACGTGACCACGTCGTCTGGCTCGCCGTCGCCACGGCTCCGGCCGGGTTCTGCCACCCCCGCTCCTCGATGATCGGGACGTTGCTGGAAGACCTCGCGGCCGGGATGGATTTCGCGACTGTCTCCGCACGGTTCTCGGCGAAGATGCACCCGCTCAAGTACCAGCGCCCGCAGGCCGCGCCGAGGGCCGGTAACATCGCGGACGCGGAGAAGATCGTCGCGCAGCTCGGAATCGCCCGATCGTTTGAAAGGCGATTCGCCCGGATCGACGAGATCGAGACCCTCTGGACCCACCGACCCGCCCCAGAGGTTTCGGACCGGGTGGGGCTCTTCTCGCGACTGCTTGCCCGGGGAGACAAGGCACCCACGCCGCTCGACGTCCCACCGGTCACGATGACCTGGGTCAAGTTCGCGGCCACGGTCCTGCCGACGCTCGAGTCGCTGGAGCTCTGGGTGGGCGAGGCCGCCGACCGATACGTGGCGCTGGTCACGGCCGTCCACGCCGACGCGCCCCCGATCCTCCAGTGGGACCGGGTGGACCGCCGCAACCCGGTGTCGTGGTACATCTACCCCAATGGATCAATCCCCGCGGCTTGGGGGCTGAGGCCGGGCCGTTATCACAGGGTCTCGGCTCTCGCTCTGAAGCCGAATCTGTGGGGGCCGACGCCGCTTCTCCATCAAGGCGAGGGCGTGATTCTGGTGATCGACGGAGCCCATGATTTGAGGAACGCGTCGCTTGCAATCTTTCCGGAAACCCTCCGGTCGGAGCTGCACGCTGTCAGGGCGACGGTCGAGGCATTCTCGAAGGCCGGCAAACTGCCCGGCGTAGAAGAAGCCTCGGCAAGCGGCCTCTTGCTGAGTAAAGGATTGACGTGGAACGCTCAGCTTAGAGCCACCTGGTCCGGATCACAGCAAACTTATCGACTCGATCGATGGGACTAGTTTCGTAGAAAACTGACACAGGCTCGGAAGTTCCAATGGAGGCGCGACCATCCAGACATCGACGTGATTATCGCGAATCCTGGTCCTGAGCCGCCCGCGCGGCTGAATTAGGTGGCTGGTCTGATTGCTCAACGACGTGAGACGGAACCCCCGGTCATGACACTTTCCCGCATCTGGACACCAACGGCACGGATGCATGTCGCCCGGGCTGGCGTCGGGCTCGCGGCGGTGTTCGGCCTGCTCGGCCAGTTAATCACATTCTATCCCGGGGCCGAGGCCGGCTGGTTCGGTGCCGCCGCCGGCGTGGCCTTGGTCGGGTTAGTCTCTCCGACCTGGAAGCTACGGCTGGTCGCCGTGTTCTTGGCGGTCGTGCTCGCGGGGTCCGCATGGGGCGGTTACGTGAGGGGGCGACAGTATCGAGAGAGGTTGAGCGGTGTTTATCATCGGCCCTGGGAATCGGCCAGTCGTTGGCGGGCTTTAGACTTGAGGATGGCGACACACGTTCCGAAGCTCACGTAATTGCCATACTCAGCCCGCTCATCGAGAGTGAGCAATCCTTGACTATAGCGCCTAGCCTGGTAATCCATTCGGGCTTGCAGCTTGGGATCTGCTTTCAAGGCAAGCAACCGCAGAGCCGACTCGGCGGTCAGGCATTCGCTGAGATCGCTAACTAGCCGGTCCAGTGCTGGTGCAGTATCCACTGTTTTCATGAGATCATCCTAATCACTTCGCAGGCAGGCTGTAAAAGTAGATTCAGTGGAAACGCATTGTAAAGGCGCGCCGCTATCAGCCGTCAACAAAAAGAACATTCAACCAGAGCGACAGAAGCAGGTGGCTGTCCACTTTTCGGTGCCTGGAAAACGTGGAAGGCGCTGTCAGATTATGTCAGACTTTTGGGCACGAACTGGAAACGGTGAGAGACGAGCATTGGATCACAATCCGGCGCGAATTGCGGATCACAGGTCGACCGCCTCGAATTCCGCGAACAGTTGCTGACACTCCGCAAGCCCGGTTAACGGCCGGTAGTCGCAGCACGCGCCGAACTCCGCCCAGAGGGCTTGCACCGACGATATCGAGTGTGCCCTGGCGATTGCGTCGGCGGACCGCCACTCGAAGACCTCCAGCAATGTCCCATCGCTGGCCCGCATCACATAGGCGGGCCGGTCCGTGATCAGGTCTGCCGCGCGAAGAACCTGAAGGTGCTTGCGGACGGCCACCATGAGCTGCGTGTCCAGACCGGGCTTGGGTGAGTAGGCCACGATGACGAACCGTCCCATCACTTTCCTCCGCGTCTCTGCCTGGTACTGGAACTCCGCAGACCGATCCGCCGACATATTCGATGATACCAGAGAAGCCAGTGCCACGCGCCATGCCCGCGACAAACTACTGTGCGGCGAAGCCTCGAACGCGCAGGAAAATGCGCGGAATGACGGGCCCCGGCGAAGTGGCCTGAGGCGCATGCGAGACGGCTTCATTTCCGTTCCGCGAATTCTCGCATGCGAACACTTGACATCCGGACGGGACGAGTTACTATGAAGCGACGTACTACTTGATATAGTATGACATCTGTCTCCGGGTTGTGTGTCAGGGGGGGCCACGCGGATGGGCCGCAAATCGATCGATGCCCTCGGGGAATTGCAGAAGGGCGTTATGGAGGCGATCTGGGAGCTTGGCGAGGCGACGGTCGGGCAGGTGCGCGACCGGCTGAATCGCGAGCCGCAGCCGGCTTACACCACGATCCTCTCGGTCATGCAGAAGCTCGAGAAGGCCGGCTGGCTGACCCACCGCGCCGAGGGACGGAGCTATGTCTACCTTCCCACCCGCAGCCGCGACGAGGCCGGGACCACGACGCTGCGCACCTTCATTGACCGCGTCTTCCGGGGTGATCCCCTGCTCCTCTTCCAGCATCTGCTGGACGATGAAACTCTGAACGATGAGGACCTCTCGGCGCTCAAGAAGATGCTCGACCGGAAGCGGCGGAAGGACGGGCGCCCCGCGTGACCTGGGGCTGGCATCGAATCACATCATTACAGGTTTCTGAGTACCACCAAGCGAGGAAAGGATCGTCGCCATGCTCGAGATGTTCAGCCCCGGGCGTTCGCTGACCTGGGACCTGGTCTGGCAGTCCAGCGTTTTCCTGGCCCTCGGGCTCGCGGCCAGCGTGTTGCTGCGCAGGCACCCCGCGCGGGCACATCGAGTTCTGATGCTTGCCATGGCCGCGGCGGTCGTCACGCCGCTCCTGGCACAAGCCATACGCCATGGCGGCTGGGGGCTTCTCAGGCAGGCCGAGGCGTTCCGGGCGGTCAGTGAACCGATGCGACCCATAGTGCCACAGATCACCCAGGCAGAGCCTGGTCGCCTGGCAGATCCGTGGCCCGGCCGGGGGGATACTCAGGCAGATCTGAACGCGGGACCGTTTTTCCCGGATCATTTCGCCCGTGCGGCCAGCGGCACGAGCCAGCCGCGGGATCAGCTTCGACAGTCTCTTGCGGCTGTCTCAAGTACAGCGGTGAAGATGCCATCATGGCGGCAGGCGATGCGGATATTCTGGATATCACTGAGCGGGCTGGCGATCCTGCGGTTTGCGGTCTCGCTGGCGATGGGATTGCGGCTGGTACGCGGTTCCGTGGACGAGGCGGCCCCGGACTTCCAACTGGCCGTCGCGCAGGCTGCCACCAGGCTGGGCCTTGCGGTCCGACCCGAAGTGCGTTCGTCCCCGCACGTCCGCTGCCCGTCCGTCTGGTGCTGGAGCCGTCAGCCGATCATGCTGGTACCGACGGCGACGCTGCCGGTCAACGATGCGATCGACTGGATCGCCGTCTTCAGCCATGAGCTGGCGCACTGGCGCAGGCTCGACCACCTCGCGTCGCTGGCCGGCGAGATCCTGATGTGCGTGCTCCCTTGGAATCCGCTGGCCTGGTGGGCCAGGGCCCGGCTGGGCCAGTTCGCGGAGCTCGCCTGCGACGACTGGGTCCTGGCGTGTGGATCGGAGGGGACCGTCTACGCGGCCTCGCTGCTGGAGCTGGTCCCGCAACGCGCCGCCGCCCTCGCGCTTGCGGCCGTGTCCAGTCGCGGCGGACTGGTCGATCGACTCCGGCACATCCTTGAAGAACGGCGGAGCAATCCGCGGATCGGCAGGAGCTGGGCCGTCTTGACCGGGGGCGCGATGACTCTTGCGGTATCGGCAGTTGCCCTGGCCCAGGCACGGCCGGCGGCGTCGGCCGCCAGTCTGTCTGACAACGAAGGCAAAACGACATCGGCCGTTTCCGACGCACCTTCCTCGAAGGCCAACACCATGGCGCACACGGTTCGCGGTCAGATTCTTCGACCCGACGGCAAGCCGGCCCGCGATGTCAGCGTGGTCTGGGTGGGCACCCGCAAACCGCCGGTTCCTTACGTCGCGCTTCCCAGAGACGATGACCGCACCAGGAACCCGCCCGTCGAGACCCTGGCACGCGCTCAAACCGATGCTCAGGGGAAGTTCGAGCTGAAGGCCTCGCTCGGCCGCGATGACCTGACCCGTTTCAATGGCATCGAAAGCAAGCTCGTCGTGATCGCGCCGGGCGCGGGGATGGCTTCGAAGGATCTGGACAAGAACCAGGAGCTGATCGATGTCACTCTCCAGCTACCCACCGAGATGTTGATCCACGGTCGCCTGCTCACACCCGCCGGTCAGCCGGCGAAGGGTGTTCGCGTCGTGCTGGCCGGTTTTTACAACGAGGTTGCTAAGACAGGCATGTACGTTGGCCTTCAGGAAGAGGACGACAAGCTTCCTGTTTACTGGCCAAGGCCACGCCAGACCGACGCTGAGGGCCGGTTCACGCTGGAAGGCGTGCCCCGCTGTCCTCAGGTGAGTGTCACGTTCTGGCACCCGGACTACGCCGTCGATGAGGTGACCGTGGACACGACCGAGAGTGGCACGATCACGCCGGCCATGAAGGGCTTCGAGATCGTTCCGGTGAAGCCGAACTTCACGCACACGCTCGAGCCGGCCCGGCCCGTACAGGGACGCGTGACCGTTAAGGCTTCGGGCAAACCACTGGCCGGGATGCTCGTCGAGATGATTCCGATGAGGCGTCATGGCGGCATGGTTTTCCGTGGCCGGACCGACGCCGACGGTCGCTACAGGATCTCCGGTCACTCGACCGACGGCACGTATTTCACGACGGTTTTCCCGCCGGCGAATTCGGGTTATCTCGACGCCAAGGACCTGCACCAGGGCTGGCCCGCCGGTGCGAAAGCTCTTGAAGTCAACTTCGCACTGGAGAAGGGACGGCTCGTTTCCGGGCGAGTGATCGACCAGGGCTCGAAGCAGCCGATTCATGGGGCCGCGGTCGTTTACCAGCCCGCTCCCAAGAATCCCAACAACGACGGCAGCCATGATCTGCGGAACACGGTCCTGACCGACAAGGACGGCCGGTTCGCCATCACCACGCTAGCTGGACAGGGCATCCTGGCCGTCGAGGCACCGGACGAGAACTACATCCGGTCGCCCTTGAAGAAGTATGTGTATCGAACGGTCTATCCTCACGGTCAGCTCGCGATCGACGTCCCCAAGGACGGTACACCGCCGCCCGTGGAGATCGTCCTTCGCAAGGGTGTGACCCTGGAGGCGAAAATGATCGGTCCGGACGGCCAGACCGTCAAGGACGTGACGGCCATGTATCCGGGAATTGACGCCAAGCTGATCGATATCTGGAACCAGGGGCGAGACTTTTCAGACGGCGTCTTCCGGATTGAGGGCGCTGACCCGGAGAAGACGTATCGGGTCTTCTTCATCAAGCCCGAGCAGAGATTGGGTGCTGTCGCCGAGTTCAAGTATGATCCCAGGAAGCCGGGACCGATCGAGCTCAAGCTTCAGCCCACCGCCACGATCCGGGGCAAGGTCGTCAATCCCGACGGCAGCCCCGCGCAAGGCGGGCAGGTCAACCCGTTCCTGGCACTTGGAGCCGAGAAGGAGGAACTCTCGCGCAACGACTTGTTCGATGGCGAGAAGCTCCAGTTTTACACAAACTTCCTGGGCCAGCGGAATTTCTACTTCCACAAGAATGAACCCGGGAGCCAGGGAGAATTCGTCTTCGAGGCGATGGTCCCCGGCGCCTGGTTCTCGATCAGCGCCAGTTCGGGAGGACGCGTGGCCCGAGCCACGACGCCTGTGCTCAAGCCGGGTGAGGTTCACGACGTGGGCACACTCACCTTGAAGGAGGAGCAGCGATGAGCACGTCGGCAGATCTTCCGCTCGATGACCCGCGGCGGGCCTGGGAGCCTTACCAACCGTGTGCCGAAGCGCCCTGGAACGCGGCGCGGGTGGCCCATCTGCATCGCCGGGCCGGGCTGGGTGCGACCTTGAGTCAGCTCCAGCGCGATCTGGCGGAGGGGTTCGAGCCGTCGCTGTGCCGGGTTCTCGAGGGTGAACCTAAAGGGCCCGGCGACCAGCCCGCGGCCGAGTTCGCCGACACGGTGGCCGCGATGGAAGACTCGGCGCGGCGGCGGCCGTCGATCGAGCGGCTGCAGATGCTCTGGCTCTACCGCCTGATCTTCACGCCCCATCCGCTGGCCGAGGCGATGACCCTGGCCTGGCACTCGCACTACGCGACCAGCCAGGCCAAGGTCCAATCGCCCGAGCTCATGCTCGAGCAAAACCAGGCGTTCCGCCAGCTCTGGCACGCCCCGATCAGCCAGTTGCACCGCAAGATCCTGAGCGACGGAGCCATGCTCCGCTGGCTCGACGGGCTGAACAGCACCAAGTCCCAGCCCAACGAGAACCTCGCTCGCGAGTTCCTCGAGCTCTTCGCGCTCGGCGAGGGACACTACTCCGAGCGCGACGTCCGCGAACTTGCGCGGGCGCTGACGGGTTATCGCGAACTCGACTTTCTGAATAAGCGTGATGGCCTCGATCTGGCCGACCATGACGGCGGAGAGAAGACAATCCTGGGTCAGACCGGTCCCTGGGGTCGTGACGACGTGGTGCGGATCGTCTGTGACCAGCCGGCCGCCGCCACGCACATCGCCCGGCGGCTCTATCGCACATTCGTCTCCGACATCGACGAACCCCCGCCCGCGCTGCTTGCGGCACTGGCGGATGTGATGCGGGTGCCCGGCGATGTCGAAGTCGGCAAGGGTATCGAGCTAGTCTTGCGATCGCGCCTGTTTCATAGTGATGAGTGCCGGGCAAAGCGGGTCAAGAGCCCCGCGGCCCTGGCGATCGGCGCGATCCGCGCGAGTGAGGCGTTTGCCCCGCCGCCCGATCTGGTGGACCTGGAGATTCACCTCACGCGGATGGGCCAGCGGCTGTTCTATCCGCCCAATGTCGCAGGCTGGCCGGGCGGGCTCGCCTGGCTGCGCGGGTCGACCCTGCTCGCCCGCGCCAATTTCGCGGCCTGGCTCACCGATCCTTCTTCGGGACCGAGCCAGGGCCATTTTCGCGACCTGGCCCGGAGCCATGGACTGGAGGACGCCGCGGCCTGGCTCGATGCGATGGCCGTGCTCCTCTCGGGTGCGACGATCGCGGCGGAGAGCAAGCACGAGTTGCTCGCCGCGGCTCGGTCAGAGGCTGTGCCGGGGCGCCTGCACGGCCGGATTCTGACGCGAATGCTGTCGCTGCCGGAAGGGCAGGTAGGGTGAGGGAGGGGGAAGGCAAAAGGAAAAAGGGAAAAGGCAAAAGGAAGGCAGATCACAGATCACGGATGGCATATGTCCTCTCACATCTGCCATCGAGTCATCTGGCATTGCATCATATTCTCGGGAAGCAGATCCAACGAAACCACAACTTCTCAAGGGGGCAGAGACTGATGCTGTCACGACGCCAGTTCATGAATCGATCGGCGGGGATCTGCGCGCTGGGCGCGACGGCTCCGGGTTTGTGGCGACAGGCGGCCACGGCCGCGGAGCTGCGCAGCGATGGGCCGATCCTGGTCGTTCTCGAGCTCAGCGGCGGCAACGACGGGCTGAACACCGTCATCCCGCACGCCGACGATGTTTATCACAAGAGCCGGCCCACGCTCCGGGTCGAACCGAGCAAGGTTCTCAAGCTCGATGATCGCGTGGGTCTGCACCCGTCGCTCAAGGAACTGCATAAACTCTGGGAGGCCGGTGAGCTCGCGGTCGTGCAGGGGGTTGGCTACCCGAACCCGAATCGTTCGCATTTCCGGTCGATGGAGATCTGGCAGACCGGAACAGTCGGCCTCGCACCGCCGGCCGGGTGGCTGGGACGGTTGGGTGATGCTCACGCCCGGTTGGAGCTGTGTCATGTCGGGCAAGGCACTGTGCCGCTGGCCGTGCAGGGGCGGAAGGTGGCTGCCCAGTCGCTGGCGAGCATCGCCGACTACCATCTCGCGGCTGGGGCCGAAATCCCCGAGCGATTCCCCAATGGATCGGGCGACCCTTTGCTCACCGAAATCCGCCGGCGCGACATGTCGGGAGCCGAGCTCGTCCGGCGGATCGCGAGCCTGCGTGGGGGGCAGGCCGGATCGGCCGATGCCGCGACGCTCGAGGGCCGGCTGGAGACGATCCGGACGCTGATCGAGGCCGACACGCCATATCGCGTTTACTACACGGCCCAGGACGGTTTCGATACGCACGCCGCTCAGCGGTTCACGCACCAGCAACTCCTGGAGACGACGGGGAAGGCCCTGGCCGGGTTTCTCGCGAGTCTGAAATCTCGCAAGCTCGATGAGCGCGTGGTGGTTCTGGTCTTCTCGGAGTTCGGCCGGCGGCTGAAGGAGAACGCCAACGGCGGAACCGATCATGGAACGGCCGCGCCGGTGCTCCTGGCGGGTCGGGCTGTGAACGGAGGCCTGTTTGGTCCGCACCCGAACCTGGCCGATCTCGACGAAACTGGCGATCCCTGTTTCGGCGTCGATTTCCGCGACGTTTACGCGTCACTCATCCGCCGCTGGCTGAAGGCCGACCCGACGCCCATCCTGGGCGAATGCAAGTCGACGCTCGCCCTGGTTTGAAGCCGCGGGCGCTCAGCAAAAGGGCTTGAGCGCCCGACGCATCGAGTTGGCATCGGTGATGCGTTCTTTCGGATCGCGCGCCAGGCATTGCTCGATGACCGTGGCAAGCGGCTGCGGGACATTGGGCCGCCGGGTGCGAACCGGGACGGGCTGCTCTTCCAGCAGCATGCGGATCAGATCGCCGCCGCCAGCCGGCTCATCGTAGATGTACTTGCATGTTAGCAAGTAGTACAACGTCGCGGCCGTGGCGTAGAGGTCGGCCAGCGGTGTGACGGTCTTGAAATCGAGCATCTGTTCCGGAGGCATGAACGGCACCGTCCCGCGCATCTCACCGGAGAAGGTGAGCCCGGACAGCCCCACGCCGCGAAAGCTCTTGGCAAGGCCGAAATCCGAGACCTTGGCAGTCAGGCCCTGTGGGGTGGTGGCGATCAGAACGTTCTCCGGTTTGACATCGCGATGGACGAAGCCCATCCGGTGGGCCTGTTCCAGGCCTTTGAGAATCTGGCAGGTGAGCCGGCACGCCTGAGTGGTGGGGTACGAGCCGGGCTGTTCCTTGGCGAGTGCCTCCAGGTTTGCCCCGGCGACGTACTCCATGGCGAACCAGAACTGGCCTCGGGTCATCCCTTGCTCATACCATTCAACAATGTTGGGATGCCTCAACTGGCTGATCACCGACATCTCGCGGTAGAACCGATCGATGGCTGTGCGGGTTGTCGCGGTCTCGGGCATGATCAGCTTGAGTGCGACCATCTGACCGGTCTGGTTGTGCCGGGCTTGATAGACCACGCCCATCGCACCCCGGCCGATCTCGCGCAGGGTCGTGTAGTGCGGTACCGGCTGAGGCAAGGCGGCTGCCTCGGAGCGGCAGGCTGTGCACCACCATTCGACGACTTCGGTGGCATCGCCCTGGAGCGGGCCGGCGATCGTGATATTTTGCGGGGCCGGTGTTCCGCAGCCGGAGCACCTGATGGCGACCATGCCATCACCCTCGTGCCGCGATATCGAGCCTGGCGAACCGGCTTCACTGCTTGAAAGCGGCGCCTGATCGACCCGGACCCGGAACACGCTCTGACCCGCGGCGATGAGATCACCGGAGGCGAGGCGAATGCGGTCCACCCGCTGATTGTTCACAAAGGTTCCGTTGGTGCTGCCCAGGTCACGCAGCTCGCATTGCGGCGGATTGATCTCCAGCATGAAGTGATCACGCGAAAGCGCCATGTCTTCGGGCATGGAGCAATGAACGAAGCGCGATCGACCCACGATAAATGTGTCGTGCCGGTCGAACATGAACGAACGGCCCTTGCGTGATCCTTGCAGCACTTCCAGTATCACTCGCATCGCTTCGTTCCGGGACTCTCGTGTGACCCGTGTGGTGTCGCCTGAAGATTTCACCCGTGAGAGCATGGACTCCATCGTCATGGTGCTCGTCTCTCCGGCCTTGATGGTTGACTATCCTGCATCTCATACGTAGAGAGCGGCAGAATCTTGGAAGGCGCAAGCAAGATTTTTTCCGGTTTGTGGACCGCTGCCGCATCCATTCAACCAGGTCCGGTGTTTGCTCAGTTCCCAGCAACGGATCATGACAAAATCGCCTTATCCCGATGATTCACGCAACTGAACCAATATACTATCCTGGAACCTGCCGAGAACGGACAGGAAGGTTATGGAAAACGACGATTTTTCCAACTCAGACACACATACATCACCCGTCTATGTCAAGCATTGCGACCACGCCAGTCTCCCAGGATTTCCGGATGCAAGCGGTATAACACGAAAATCCAACAACACAGATCTCGGGAAAAGCCATAAATTGGCGACACCATGAGTGCTACAAGAAGCTGGTATCCGGATTGGCCTGGAGCGCAATGGTCGATGGCTGGTCCGACCGTTTTCCTTGAGTCCACGGTGATCGCCCAGGGACTTCCCTGGCCGGAGAATCTTGAGACAGCACTTGCGATGGAGGCGGCGGTTCGTGAATCGGGAGCGATTCCAGCCACGATCGGTGTGCTTGACGGCGTGGTCCGGATCGGACTCACCGCGGCAGAGGTCGAGCTGGTCGCCCGATCTGCCGCAATCTCCGAGTCGGCGGTGCAAGCAACGGTTGCCGGCCCGCAGGAACCTGGTCCCCAACGATTCACCAAGGCGAACCGTCGCGACATTTCCGCGGTCCTTGCGCAGCGAGGTTCCGCCGCAACCACCGTATCGGCAACCCTCTGGCTAGCCCAGCGACTGGGAGCCAAACCGTGCGTGCTGGCAACAGGCGGACTGGGGGGTGTTCATCGCGGGGCATCAGAGACTTTCGATATATCCACGGATCTCGACGAACTCGCTCGCTCGGACGGCTCGGTCGTCGTTTGCTCGGGGTTCAAATCGATCCTCGACCTGGGCGCGACGCTCGAGGCTCTCGAGACGCGAGGAGTACCCATTCTCGGTTACCGTACCAGCGAGCTTCCCGCATTCTTCACAATGTCCAGCGGGCTGCCTCTCGAGAGCCGCGTCGAAACGCCGGAAGCTGCCGCGGCGGTGGTTCGCACTCATCGTGGCCTTGGCCTGCCCGGGGCGATTGTACTGGCCAACCCCGTTCCCGCCGGGGACGCCATCGATCGAGAGCTTGTCGAGCAGGTGCTCGCGTCGGCACTCGTAAATGCCGGCCGCCAAGGCGTGACGGGCAAGGCGATCACACCGTTCTTGCTCGCCGCCATTCGCGAGGCCACGGCCGGCAAGAGCCTGCTGGCCAACCGCTCTTTGCTTGTCTCCAACGCACGACTTGCCGCGGAGGTTGCCGTCGCGCTCAATCACTAGCAATCCGAGCTGGCCGCCAACCGGCGACACCATGCTCCCATAGATGCTTCAAACCGATTCCGGAGATAATTACGAGTAGTATGACCAGCACCGACGGTTCGGGAATGCTCTGTGGCAAAGCTCCCAGAACAGGACCGGTCATACTGGCAATTGGCGCGGGGCTCGCGAGAACCGGAGTCGGCAAAATGATCGATGGAACCGGCAGATCCGAACTCGCGACATTGACCGAAGATGCATTGCTGGAAGAACTCGCGGTGGTACTCAGGGCAGTCGCGGAGGTCGTCCCGGTGGTACCCAGTGCCGTCGTGGAGCTGGTGCTCGTGCTGGCTGTCGGGTCGGTAGCGCTGGTGGCTGGGTTGGTCGTGCTCGAGAGCGGGCTGGTCGTCGTTCCGGCCGTATTACCGGTCCCGCCGAGGACGGCATTGAGGCTGGGAGACATGGCGATGATAAGCTGCGCCGCCAGGTTGGTTGCGGGGGCCGCTGTTGTACCCGAGGGCGGGGACTGGGAAGCGGGCTGAGCCGACTGGCTGCTAGCCGAACCCCCGGACAGCGGAACCGAACTCGCGAGCGTCGTACCTGAAGATCCCCCCATACCCGCCGAAACCGCGGAGCCTCCCGTTGGAAGGGTGGCCGACAAGGTCGAGGTCCCGGATGTGCTTGCTGCCGGTGTCGAGCCTCCTGCCGGAATTGTCGCCGTCGCGCCCCCTGTCCCGGTGGAGCCTGAGGCTGGGACAGAAGACGAAGCTGGGGCCTGGGTTGGAGTAGGTGGCGATGATTGAGGAACGCTCGAGGAGTTCGCCTGAGACGCGGGAGTGGTATTCGACGAAGCTGTGGGGGTATTCGACGAAGAGGAAGGCGTGGATGACTGCAGGGTCGCTGTCGTCTGGTTTGCCTGGCTCGCGGAGGCCGCGGCCGCCTGTCCGCTCGACGCCGCAACCTGCGGGGTCAGGAGGAGCGCGCTCTGCGTGGCACTCTGGGTGTGGGATCCGTTCTGGGCATCCCCGTTCGCCTGGGCCGCGGCTCCCACGGAACTGGTAGGAACTTGGGCGGCGAGGCTCCCAGTGGCGGTGGGATCATGGGCGGGCAGGATGGAACGCAACCCCGAACTTCCCGAACCGACCTGCCCGGCACGCCCCTGCCCCAACGAAATGCCGTCGCTGCTCTGAGGCGTCTCCTGCGCCGCGGCCGACGCCGCGCCGGTTTGATTCGAAACCGCAATGTCGGCGGACCCGCCCAGGTTTTCCGAAGGCGTACCGCTCGGCGCTCCGGCCGTGCCAGCCGCCGAGGCGGCACCACTTGCGGCCGTCGCTTTCGCCACATCGTCGCTCGAAGAATTTACTCGGGTCAGCCCCGCGATCAGGGAAAGCCGTGTGCCGCCCGGAGCGGTATCGAGCAGGCTGCCAGCCGCCGTCGAGGCACCCAGCGAATGCGTGATCATCGGTCCGGCGGCCGCTCGGGAGGAGAAGGCGATGAGGAGACTCAGGAGTATAAGACCGAGGCGCGGCGCGCCAAGTGTGGGTGGCATCACGGATCCCTCCCGGTGTGATGGCAATAGCTGGCTGGCTTGAGACAAGCCCTGCAACATCCGTGCGTTCATCATTGTTGTATCAGTCAGTGAATGACGAGCCGTGGATTCGAGAAGCGCCAGACCCTACAAGGATCTCTCGGACCTGTCAATGAAGAAATAGGGACCTTCTAACTGGTCGCACCAACCCATGGGCGTCTGCCGGCTTTCCCGGTGACCGAGTGGGCGATGGGCACGGCCGGAGCAACAAGCAGGAACGTATCAACGCTCAATCTCCCGGCGCACCGTTGGCGGGGCGACCGTGTTTTGATAACTTAGGCTGGACGCCGGTTCATCGTGGATTGGATGGATCGGAAACCCACCGCGACCTGACGGAAATGGACGGACGATGTCATCGCAACCTTTCGTGCATCTTCACTGTCACAGCCATTACAGCCTGCTCGACGGACAGAGCAAGATCCCCGACCTGGTCGATCGGGTCAAGACGCTGGGAATGCCCGCGGTGGCCATCACGGACCATGGAAATCTGTTTGGCGCGATCGAGTTTTTGCGCGAGGCGAAGGCGGCGGGCATCGTGCCGATCGTGGGACTTGAAGCCTATGTCGCCCCCGGCAAGAGGACCGACCGGACCGTCAGCTCGGGAGGGTCGGGCGACGAACGGTATGCGTATCACCTGACGTTACTGGCGACAATGGCGTCGGTTTCCGCAACCTGCTGCGGCTCTCGTCGCGATCGTACATCGAGGGTTATTACTACAAGCCCAGGATCGACAAGGAGATCCTCGCCCAGCACAGCGAAGGGCTGATCTGCCTGTCAGGATGCGTCGGATCCGAGTTCTCGCAGTTCCTCTTGCGCGATCGCGTCACCGAGGCAGAGAAACTGGCCATGTGGTATTACAAGACCTTTGGCGAGGGCAACTTTTTCGTCGAGGTCCAGAACAACGGACTTCAGATTCAGCGCGACTGCATGGCGCGCGAGCTCGACCTGGCCGCGCGGCTCGGCTTGCCGGTCGTGGCCACCAGCGACGCTCACTACCTGACCCAGGATGACTACCTGGCCCACGACGTCTTGCTGTGCATCAACACCGGTAAGACCATTGATCAGCCGCTCGACAAGCCGCGACTTCGTGGCCGACGACGGCAAGCTTTCCGACCAGTTCCACGTGCGCAGTCCCGCGGAGATGTACGACTTCCTGCCCGGCATGGACGAGGCGCTGGCGATGTCGGCACGGATTGCCGAGGGAATCGAGGAAAACTACAGCAGCCTCGGGCTGGGCAAGCGGCAATTCCCCTCGTTCCGGGCACCCGATGAGAAGAGCTCCGAAGACTACCTGCAAGAGCTCTGCGAGCGCGGTCTCCGCGATCGCTATGGCGATCCTCCTCCGCCCGCGGCCCAGGAGCGGATGGACCACGAGCTGGCCGTGATCAACCGCATGGGTTTCGCCTCGTATTTCCTGATTGTCTGGGACTTCGTCCGGTACGCGCACGAGCGCGGGATCCCGGCATCGGCGCGGGTCGGCCTGCGGCGCGCTGGTCAGTTATGTCTTGCGCCTCAGCAACGTCTGCCCGCTCAAGTACGACCTGCTGTTCGAGCGGTTCCTCGACCCCAATCGGTCCGAGGCGCCGGATATCGATATCGACCTCTGCCAGGAGCGGCGCTACGAGGTGATCGATTACGTCCGCAAGAAGTACGGCGACGCCAACGTGGCCCAGATTGGCACCTTTGGCACGATGAAGGCCAAGGCGGCCATCAAGGACGTGGGCCGGGTCCTCAGCATTCCGCTGGCCGCGTCGAGCAGATTAACAGGCTGATCCCGACCCGACTGAACATCACTCTCGATGAGGCCCTCAAGGAAGAGAAGGATCTACGCAAGCTGGTCGAGGAAGACGCCGAGATCGAGCGCCTGATCCGGTTCGCGAAGCGGCTCGAAGGCTCGGCGCCAATGCCAGCACGCACGCCGCGGGCGTGGTGATCGCCGATCAGCCGCTCGAGTCGCTGGTTCCGCTTCAGGTCATCCGCCGGGGCGACAAGGACGAGATCGTCTGCACCCAGTGGGACATGGGCGACGTCGAGAAAGCCGGCCTGCTGAAGATGGACTTTCTTGGCCTGCGCAACCTGACCACGCTGGAAACAGCGGTGCGGATCATCAACGAGCGGCATCCCGATGCGCCCGTCGACATCGACCGGCTTCCCATGGACGACAAGCTGGCTTTCGAGCTCTTGCAGCGGGGCGAAACCAAGGGCGTGTTCCAGCTCGAAAGCTCGGGCATTCGCGACCTGCTGATCAAGATGAAGCCCGACCGCTTCGCCGACATCATCGCGGTCAATGCGCTCTACCGGCCGGGCCCGCTCAACGGCGGCATGGTCGACGAGTACGTGGACGTCAAGAACGGCCGGAAGCATGCGACCTATATTCACCCGGTGCTCAGGGAGGTGCTTGAAGAGACCTACGGCGTGATGGTCTACCAGGAACAGGTGATGCGCATCCTCAACCGGCTGGGCGGCATCGAGCTGTCCAAGGCCTATGCCACGATCAAGGCTATCTCCAAGAAGAAGTCCGATTTCATCGCCGAAAGCCGCGGCCAGTTCGTCGAGGGCGCCATCGAGCGTGGGCTCGATCGTGAGCGGGCCCTCAAGATCTTTGACCTGATCGAATACTTTGGTGGTTACGGGTTCAACAAATCACACAGTACAGCTTATGCCCTGGTGGCCTACCAGACGGCCTATCTGAAAAGCCACTATCCCACCGAGTACATGGCCGCGGTTCTGTCGTCGGAGATGGACGGGGCCGAGCGCGACAAGTTCTTTGTTGAACATATTGACGACTGCCGGCGGATGGGCATCGAGGTGCTGCCGCCGAACATCAACGAGGGCGGAGTGGCCTTCCGGGTTGATAAGGAAGGCCAGATTCACTTCGGTTTGAGCGCGATCAAGGGGGTGGGCGTGAAGGCCGTCGAGGCGATCGTCAAGGAACGCCAGGAGCGTGGGTCGTTCAAGAGCCTTGACGAGTTTTTTGAACGGGTCTCGACGCGCGAGGTCGGCAGTGGTGCGGCCGAGACCTTGATTCGCGCGGGGGCGTTCGACTGCCTGGGTGCCCGTCGATCGCAGCTTCTGGCGATTCTGCCGCGCGCGATCCTCGGGGGCCAGGCCAAGCAAGATGATCGCCGCCGCGGCCAGCGCGGGCTCTTCGATGATCTTGATGCGGCTGGCGGTTCGAACGGGCATGGAAGCAGTAATGGCAACGGCAAGGGCTCGAGCCATGACCCGGCCGCGGCCAACCTCCCCGATGTTCCCGAGCTGAACGATGCCGAGCTTCTGGGCGGCGAGAAGAAGGCGCTCGGCTTCTACATGTCGAATCATCCGTTGACGCGGCACGCGCCCCTGCTCCAGACCCTGGCAAGTCATCGCGTGATCGACCTGGCCGGGCTGGCCGACAAGGCCGAAGTCATCCTGGGCGGGATGATCACCAGCGTTCAAGTGCGTAACGTGCAGAAGAGCCGGTCGGGCCTGACGCGGATGGCCAAGCTGACTTTCGAGGACCTGAGCGGCTCGACACCGGCCATGCTCTGGCCCGAGGAATTCGCCAAGCTCGGCGATCTCGTGAAGAACGACCAGATCGGCTTCGTGAGGGGCACGCTCGACCGCCGACGCGAACCCGCGGAGTTGATCATCAGCAAGATCATGCCAATTGAGACCGCCGCCGCCGAACTGGCGCGCGGCGTGGTTGTACGGCTGCACAAGGGGGTTCATCAAGAGTCCGACCTGGAGCGGCTCCTGCGGTTCATTCGCGTTCGGCCCGGGCACCTGGATCTCTACATCGAGATCTTCGGCATCGAGCACGTCCGCCGAGCCATTTACAAAGCCGGTGCGTCACTTCGCATCCGCTACAACGAGCAGCTCATGGCCGATATGGAAGACGTGGTCGGCTCTGGCAATGTGCGCTTGCTGGGCCAACGGGGTGCAACAACGCGCGTTGAATCCACTTCCCAGATCGCGCCTTTGACCCAGGCATCCAGACTTCCAAGCTCCGAGAGCGAAATTGACGAAATCGCTTCGGACGAAATGGACGATGACTGAGTCCAGACGAGCTACCAGGCCGCCCTTCATCTCAGTTAAGCATGAGATTCATCGAATCTTAACAACGACCATTCAAGGCAGTCTTATACTACTAGATTATGCTACGTGGTTGTGACACAGGAAACTCGGCCGGAGAAGAAAAAATGGTTGTTCCTCCCGCCATACCCGCCGCAGAGAAGTTGTGCGCCGCTTGAGCAAGCTGCTTGTAACCCGGAGTTTGACTTCGGGGCTTGCCTCCGCGGGTCGCTTCTTGCCAGAGTGAACATTTATAAGTTCATCAAAACTTCGTTTGGAATCCGAGCCGGAAGCTCATATTACTTATGAGAGTCAGGACGCGGGCCTGAGTGAAATCACTCTGATCCGCGCGGGCTCCGCGAATCACGAACCAGCTGTTCGACTTTGACTCCTCGAATCCCTGGTAGATGTACGTGGCCAGAAGTCGCCCTTCCTACTCAGTTTTACCTACTTCAGTTGAGCCTGCACTCATGAGCTGCAACGACAATATGAGGACGATCCGGAGATTCAGGAGCGTGAGTCGCGTTCTGGGTTTGGTGGCGAGCGTCGCGTTGATGACATCGAGTTTCTCTGGCTGTGGTGCTCATTATGCGCCTCCGACCGTCTATCCCGTGAAAGGCCAGGTGTTGTTGGCTGACGGAAAGCCTTTGACCAACGGCCAGGTCGTGCTGGTCACCAAGGATGATCGGGAGTTTCCAGGAAAGATCGAGTCGGATGGTCATTTCTCAATCAACACGCCGGCCGGCGACGGCGCTCCCGAAGGAGAGTATCAGGTGCGAATCGACGCCGAGCCCAGAAGCGGAAACTCTGCTCGCAGCACGAGGAGCACGACGAATCTCCCTTTTCCCGCGAAGTACGCGAGTGAGGTGACATCCGATCTGGTCGTCACCGTGAAACCTACGGAAAACACTCTGGAGCCGTTCAAACTGGTTCCAGGTTCGGCAGCGGCAAAGCCCACACATGGTAAAGGACCAGGCAAGAGAGACTGAGTCTTGGATCTTGGTTCTGAGAAGTGCACACGGACGTGGTGACTCGACTCAAAAACCCGCTTTCGAAATTGCGTCGATCAGTACTGCCTCGTTTTTTTGGAGAAACTGTCCATGAGATCTCAACGGAGATCAGCGTCGATTCGATCTGCCTTCACCTTGATCGAACTCCTGGTCGTGATCGCTATCATCGCTGTACTTATCTCGCTTCTGCTTCCCGCCGTACAGTCGGCTCGCGAAGCGGCTCGCCGTGCCCAGTGCACGAACAACCTGAAGCAGATTGGTCTGGCGATGCACAACTACGAGAGCGCCAACAGCTGCTTTCCACCATCAGGTGAATCCACCAACTTCAATGCGACTCCCTTCGCCTCGACCCAGTTCGTCGACGGCGGATGGAATGCCTTGGCCCGCCTCCTGCCTTTCCTCGAAGGTAACAACCAGTTCAACGCACTGAACTTCAACGTCGAATATAACGAGGCGACGGGAATGAATTTCACCGGCGCGTTGACTGTGGTGACTTCGTTTCTCTGTCCGTCCGCCACCCGCCAGCCGGATGGTGGCAATGACGGTGTGGACCCCAACGACCCGATCACCAGCTTGTTCGGTAAGGGCTATGGCTATGATGACTACGGCCCGACCTGCTACACCGATATTGACCCCTTCGGCCAGATCGGTGCCGATGGCAAGTCGTATCCCGCAACGCCTTATCGCAACAAGTACTCCCGCGCCGATGGCCTGTTGCATGTGGGCAAGACGCGGATCGCGGAGTGCACGGATGGCCTGAGCAATACCATTGCCATCGGTGAGGACGCTGGCCGCGATCCGCGTTTTTTGAGCCCCTACACACAGGGCTACTATAATGGTCAGGTAACCCTGACTATCCCCCCTTATGAGCAAGGGCCCGCGGGTGGACTTGCGGCGGCTCGTTGTTACTGGCGATGGGCCGAACCCGATACTTCCTTCGGCGTCTCGGGCTCGCCCAATAACAAGTATCGGCCAATGAATGAGCTCGTTTCCTTCGGGCCAACTCCCGGTCAACTGCAGACCCAGGGCAACAACGCCGGCGCCAATGATGAGTTGTTCTCGTTCCATCCGGGCGGCGTCAATGCCCTTTTCGGTGATGGTAGTGTTCACTTCATCAAAGAATCTGTCAATGTCGTGACCTTGCGTGGCCTCGTAACACTCAAGGGTGGCGAGGTTCTCTCCTCTGATCAGTATTGATGCGGCCGTGCTTTTGCCGCCGCACATTCCCGCTAAACATTACGACCCGGTGCCTCGTGCTCACGAGGCCCGGGTCTTGTCATCGTCGAATGCGACAAAACCCTTGTTCAGACCCGGCAGGAACGCCAAGGCGGCCACCACGGCGATGATGACAGCAAGGCCACCAGCGGAGGGGCCAATGGGCCGTCGCAACACCGCCGCTTTGCTCAGGCGCTTCTGGTGAGCCGTTCAATGCTCATTTCTCGTAGAGTGGCTCGCAGGGCACGACCCGTGCCGAGTCGCCGTCGTGCACGGCCATCTTGCCGCCGGGGTAGATGCAGCCGCCGAAGAACTTGCCTTCCTTGTTCACGGCGTAGAACGACACGTTGAAGGTGGTCTTGCCGTCGTCGCGTCGTCGCTTGGGGTCGCGCACGCTGGTCGTGGCGATTCGTTTGCAGGCGTCCATCACCGCGTCTTTCGGGCTCAAGCCGCGGCGCATCCCCTCGACCACGAGATAACTGGAGCAGTTCAGCAGGTTGGCCTCGCCAACTCCCGTCGAGCCCGCGGAACCGACCTCGTTGTCGAGGAATAGCCCTGCGCCCAGGATCGGTGAATCACCGACGCGGCCGGGGATCTTCCACGACAGGCCCGACGTTGTCGTTGTGCAGCCGAGGCTGCCATGAGTATCGAGCGCCGAGCAGTGGATGGTGCCGGTCACTCGCTTCTTGATGTATTCGTGAACAAACGAGGCCACCGCTTCAGGGGCCGGTGGCACCCAGTCGTCGTGGGGGTCGTGGGTCTCTTTCCAGTGCAGCCAGATCTGCCGGGCCTCGTCGGTCAGCAGGTTGACCTCTGGGAACCCGTGGGCCCGCGCGAACCGCAATGCCCCGTCGCCGACCAGCAGGCAATGCCGCGTTCGCTTCATCACCAGCCGGGCCACGGCCGCCGGGTGAATGATGTTGCGGATTGAGGCCACCGAGCCGCCGCCGTGGGTCGGTCCGTGCATGACGGCCGCGTCCAACTCGACCACGCCGTCCTCGTTGGGCAGGCCGCCCAGGCCGACCGAGTGATCCTTGGGATCGGCCTCGACGATGGCCACGCCCTCGATGGCGGCATCGAGCGGGTCATGCCCCTCCTTGATCATCGCCATCGCCTTTTCGACGGCACGAAGACCGTTGCCACTGGCCACGACGATGGGCCGACTCGCTCCCGGCGGTATCACGGGCGCTGCACCGATCGCGAGAGTGCTCAGACTGGCTACTGTTGTGCTCTGCAAAAAAAGGCGGCGATTGACCGATCTGCGCATCGTCGATGATTCCTCAGAAGGTGAACTGCGATTGCCCGATCGAGTAGCCGTACGGGGCGTTGCCCGTGCTAGTGTCTCCTGCCGGTTCTGAGCTTGTCTAGTGACCGGCGGATCACTTTTCTCTCAAGATCGTTGCATTCATCTTCTGGTGCGGTCGGACTGATCCAATCCCACCAGCTTGGACGGGGAATTCATGTAGCAGGTGAATGACTGGGCGGGCTGGCTAGTGGCTTCGGCGGCCGACCTGGAAACCATCCGGAACCCGCGATAAATGGTTCTGGACGCCTGGCCCGCCTCGCGGACGGTGATTGCGAAAGTGCAGTTGTGATCCGCGCCGCGTGCCTCCATATCCTGAATCACGAACCGCGCATCGCCTCTCGCATCGACGCGCAGGCGTTGCGGCTTGAATCGGGTTCCCTGGTTCCCTGGCGTGATCTCGACCTCGCCGCCGTCCTGTCCCAGGCCGGCGATCATGATGCTCAGCTTGATCGGCGAACTCTTCGGGGCAGGTTGTTTTTCCAGATCGCTGGGGTTCGGACCGGGCTGAGTCTTCGCTGTGCCACTGTTTTGATTTGCAGCGGTCGGGGACGTGTCGGAACCGGTCTTCTGGGAACGGGCCATGCCAGCGAGCAAGACCATCGACCCCGCCACGAGCACCACCGCGGCCATCCATGACCTGACTTTCATGCCGGTTGACTCCTTCGATTCGCATCGGCTGGCCCATCCCGGGCCGTCCTGGCACCGGGTGGTAAACCCTTGGCGTCTTGCCGGATCGAACGTCAACCTGGCCGAACGAAGCCCCCGAACGAGCCAATGGCGCACCAAGTGCCCATCGATCTGTTGAGTCTGTCTGCCAGGAAAACTGGTCGAGGAGGGAGGATAGACTTCCTCCTCGTCCCGCGGGCGTCTCCGAGGTGGGCCGCAACTTACACCGGGTTGTCCCGGCCTGCAAGAGCATTCCGGGGCTTGAAAAACCCAGATCCCTGAAATGCTCGAGTTCTGTTGTTCGCGGAAACCTGGCAGGCACGGAGCCGGAGAACGAGGGATTGCCCGATGATCAAAGCGATTCGCCGGTCCGCGATGCCACCGTGGCAGGCGCAGCCGGTACCGAGGCTGAGGCCGGTCGCACAGCCGGAATTCGGGGCGCCGTGTTCTCGACGGCCCTCGCACCCGGGACATTGAGCTCTCGGGCCGTGACCACCGAATTGACCATTTCGCTGACCGAAGGGCTCACCCAGCGGAGCACCAGCCAGTTGGGAAAAACGCCCATGGCAATGGTCAGGACAACCAGCGGAACTGCGATGATGATTTCTCGCAAATCCATGTCGGGTAATCCCTTCCATGCCTCGCTTCGGCCCAGGAATACGCGTTGCAAGGTCCAGAGGATATAGCCGGCGGTCAAGACCACCGCGGTCGCGGACAGCACGGCCAGCAAGATGCTGTAGTTGAACGCGGCCAGGACCACGAAGACTTCGGCCACGAAACCGCAAAGGCCCGGCAACCCCATCGAACCGAAGAAGATCACATAGGAGATTGCGCCGTACAGAGGCATGATGTTATTCAACCCGCCGAGCTTGTTCAGGTCTCGCGTATGCGCCCGGTCATAAATCACACCAACCAGGAAGAACATCCCGGCGCTGGTGATCCCGTGCGCCAGCATCATGAACATGGCACCGTTGACGCCGTAGGCGTAGTATTGCGGGCTGGTTGATAAGTTCATCGCGGCCATGCCCAGAGTGACGTAGCCCATGTGGCTGACCGAGCTGTAGGCCACCAGCTTCTTGAAGTCGGTCTGGGCCATCGCCACGAGCGCCCCGTAGAGAATGCTGAAAACTCCGAGCGCTGCCACGAAATAGGCCCAGTCATGGGCACCTGCCGGAGCCAGGGGCCAGGCCAGCCGGATCAGACCGTAACCGCCGATTTTCAGCAAGATTCCCGCCAGGATCATGCTGATGGGCGTTGGCGCTTGCACGTGGGCATCGGGAAGCCAGGTGTGGAACGGGAACGACGGCAGCTTGATGAGGAAGCCGATCAGGAAGAGCACAAACACCCAGGACTGGATCGAACGCCCGTAGAATCCTGTCCTGGTCGCGATGGCGGTCAGCTCGACGATGTCAAACGAGTGGCCCGTGAACGCCTGGGCCTGCCCGGTAGCGTTGTACAGGCTCTGAGCTCCCGTAACATCGCCCTGCCAGAAGAACAAAATCAGCACGGCCACCAGGATGAAGACGGACCCGAAGAGGGTGTAGAGCAGGAACTTGATCGCCGCATACTCGCGCTGGTCTCCTCCCCAGATGCCGATCAGGAAGTACATCGGCAGCAGCATCACCTCAAAGAAGACGTAAAAGAGGAAGAGGTCCAGCGAGAGAAAGACCCCTGTCATGCTGGCCACCAGCAAGAGGAAGAGGGCGTAATAGCCCTTGACCTGCTTGGTGATATTCCACGAGGCCAGGCAAGCCAGCACGCTGACCAGTCCGGTCAGCACCACCAGGCTCAGGCTGATGCCGTCGAGCCCGAGGTAGTACTGGATGTTGAAATAAGGAATCCATGCCCTGCGCACCACCAGATCTTGCTCGCCCGCCGTCTCGTTAGCGATCGACAAAACTCCGAAGTCGTCTTTTTGAAGGATGTTGTGCGAGGCACGCTCCTGGAGGGAGCCACTGGCGGTGTTGTCGCCAACATACAGCCCCAGGGCAACCAGTGTTCCCACGAAGGTCAGCAGTGTGGCGGCCAGCGCGATATATTTGATCGACGCTTCCGATCGCCTGGGGACGGCCAGCACGGCCACCATGCCGATCACGGGAATGAGCCAGAGAGAAGTCAGCAGCAGGTTGTCGCTCATAGCGCGGTCACCAGTTTCGTGATCAGGAGTTCGCGAGCAGGTAGTTCCTTGCTCGCCTCGTCAATCGCATCTGCAATGAAGGAAAAACTCGCCTCGAGGTATGCCCGGTCACCGATTATCCGGAGACCCAGCCAAAGACCACAAAGAACATGGCCACCAGCCCCGCGGCCAGGAACAACAGGTAATTTCGCAACTTGCCGGTCTGGATCGCACGACTCCGGTCACCCGCGACGTAGACCATCTGGCCCACCAGATTGACCAGGCCGTCCACGCCGACCTTGTCGAAGATGCCGTCAAGGTGGCTGAGCCTTTCGGTCAGGTAGGCCATGCCGTTGACCAGGCCATCAACCAGGAACTTGTCGACTCGACCGCAGAATCGCGCAAGCGCCAGGCAGGGGCGAACGAACACGGCCCAGTAGATTTCATCGAAGTACCATTTGTTCTTGAACAGCCGGTAAAGCGGAGCAAACTGCTGGGCGGCCCGAGCGGGGCTGAGCCGCGTGGACACGAAGTAGGGCAGGTTGGCCGGTGCATAATACAGTGCGCCCAGGCCGATGCCGATCGCCGCGATCCCCAGCGAGCAACCCAGTGCATACCAGTGAGCCCAGTGCGATTCGATCACCGTGGTGGGTTCGCCATACTCGATCATCTTCTCGAGCACCGGTGTGCCCACCGGCAAGCCGATCCAGACCGTCCAGCCGAGGAAGATGCTGCACACGGCCAGGAGGATCAGCGGCCAGGTCATGATCGGCTCGCTCTCGTGGGCGTGCGCGGCCGGATTCAGGTCGTGGTGGTCGGCACCGTGGCCGTGGGCAACTTCTTCCTGAGCCAGCGTGTGTTCCTCGTCGTGAACGTGCGCACTGGCCACATGCGCCACCTGCGGGAATCCCCGTGACTCACCGGCGAAGGTCAGGAACCACATCCGGAACATGTACAGGGCCGTGAGCGTCGCACCCACGGCCGGCAGCAGAAACAACAGAAAATGCTGGGGCTCCTCGGCGACCCGGGCGATCGCCGCGGCCAGGATCGCGTCTTTCGAATAAAAACCGCTGAAGAACGGCACGCCCGAGATCGCCAGCGTGCCGACCAGCATGGTGAGCGCGGTGATCGGCATCTTTTTCAACAGACCGCCGAGTGCCGGCATCTCGTAGGTGTGCACGCTGTGATAGACGCTGCCGGCTCCCAGGAAGAGAAGCGCCTTGAAGAACGCGTGCGTCAGCAAGTGGAAGAGCCCCGCGGCCCGGCCGCCAACCCCCAGTCCGAGCATCATGAACCCAAGCTGGCTGACGGTCGAGTAAGCCAATACCTTCTTGTAGTCGGTCTGCACCATGGCGATCGTCGCCGCGATCAGCAGGGTGACTCCCCCGGTATAGGCGATGTAGAGCAAGACCGGGTAGGTGAACACGGGGAAGAACCGCCCGACAAGGTAAACGCCCGCGGCCACCATGGTTGCCGCATGGATCAGCGCCGAGACCGGCGTTGGCCCGGCCATGGCGTCGGGAAGCCACACATGGAGCGGAAACTGGGCGCTCTTGCCCACGCAGCCCGCGAATACCCCCAGACCGGCCACGGACAGCAGCCAGTAGGGCATCCTGATCGGGTGCGCATGCTCGGTCGCGGGCACGGCCACGGCCGTATGAAACTCGACGACATCCTGACCACTCGAATCCGGCGCGGTTCGGAATTCGCCCGTCGGGCCATGCAGACCCTCGCTGATCTCCTGGAAGCTGAACGTGCCCAGGCTGGTCCACAAGATCCCCAGGCCGATCAGCATGCCAACGTCGCCAATCCGATTGACGATGAACGCCTTGTTGGCCGCGTCGGCGTTGACCTTCTCCTCGTACCAGAAGCCGATCAAAAGGTAAGAACAGACCCCGACCAGTTCCCAGAAAATGAAGATCATGAACACGTTGGACGAGGCCACCAGGCCAAGCATCGAGAAGCAGAAGAGCGACAGGTAGGCAAAGAAGCGAGGATAGCGCGAATCATCGTGCATGTAGCCCATCGAATAGATATGGATGAGCATGGCGATGAACGAGACCATCAGGAACATGATCACCGACAGGTTGTCGATGTACACTCCTATTGGAAAGGTGAGGGCCTTGCCGGCCAGAGGGTCGCCACTGGGACCGGTGAGTTGCTGACCGCCCAGGAGTACCCAATCAAAGCTGGCCTGCCAGACATGCGGGCCATGGGCCTCGTGGTGCTCCAAAGCCTCGGCGGTGTGTTCCCCGAGAACTCCCGCCTCAGCCGGTGAGGCGGCATGGTGCTCGGCGAATACGCCCTGGGCCTCGACCAGGTAATAATCAAGGAACCCTACCAGGCTGAGCACGAAGGACAGGCCGATCGCGCCGGTGGCGATGTAGGCACAGAGCCGCTTCAACTGCCTTATGAAGATCACCTCGATGGCAAACGCGAACAGCGGTATCAGGACGGCGGCTGCGTAGAGACCAACCTGCCAGCTCATGAGGTCACGTTCCTTGGTCGTTTCAAAGTCTGATCCAGGCCGCCTGCCCGCCACCACGATGCTGCTGCCGGGAATGAGGACTCAACCATCCCCTTCCCGGTCCACGCTTCGCGCGCGACGCGACCAGATCTTGGGCGCGGTGAGATCGTGAAATATGTCACAGCCTCAGCGCCTTTGCAAGACCCCTGTGGTCTGGCTTCCCCTGGCGATTCTGACCAATCATGGCCGCGTTTTCGTTCCCGCGTCATCCCCGTCACTTTGGATGGTGCAAATCATCGGGGTGGATGAACTTCCCGGTCCGTCAGTTGTTCTGGCTCGCAGAACCGTCGTCGAGGCGGCACCTCGTGCTGGAAAGGCCGAAACCGAGCTCGTGCTCAGGCGTATTCAGCGACAGCCAGTTGCCGATCTGTTCGGCGGAATTGAAATCAGCCGGACGAGGCTCGTATCCGGCCGCTATTGATCGGTCCCGTGCCACCATTCCAATCGTTCTTGTTGTCAAGCTGTCGGGCCAATTCGCTGGCTGATGCAGCCCATTGCAGGGTGTCCGTGAGGCGGTGAGCAGCCTCACGGAGTCAAAAGCAATGGCGCTCGCTGAACAAAAGACACGTATGCATCAAGGCTCGACGCCTTGCACCGAGTCCTTCCCCTGCTTACCCTGAACCCGGTGGATTATGCGATATTTGAGTTTCCACGAGTAACGCTCAATGAATACCGCTCCATAGGAGTCAGGAAATCATGCCAACCGTGACTGTTGACGGTGAAAAATCGTTCGAGGTCGACCCCGGCAAGAAGCTGGTTCTGGCGATCGAGGACGCAGGAATCGACATCATGCATAAATGCGGGGGCAATGCGCGGTGCACGACGTGCCGGGTGGAGATCCTGGGGGGTGACGCGGGGGCTCAAACCGAGATCGAGCAAGCACGATTGGCGCCGAAGGGGACATCGCACCCAATATCCGCCTGTCTTGCCAGGTGCACGTTCATTCCGATCTCTGGGTTGCCGTGATCAATCGGGCTGGCGCCCTGGGGGCTCCGGCGGGTCCGCGTCCGGAAGATTAATTCGGCGAGTGCAAACCTAGAAAACAGAGGCACGCTCGAGCGCGGTCCGGAGCGCGCCTCTATCATTCTAGCCTGGCTAATTCCGGGACCAGATCGCTCAGGGGGTCACCGTTCCCTGGCTCGTCACCGCACTGAAACCGGAAGGCCCCGTGTAGTGGGGGATCACAAACCGGCTGGCGCCAGTGACGTCGCCGAGAACCCAGAGCGTCTGGGCGACATTGCGGCCGACGACGAAAGCACTGCCCGCACCGATGCTAATGCCGCCCTGAATGTATGCACCAACTGATGGCACGGAGATGTTGGTTGTGGTTCCTATCAAAGCTTGGTTGAGCGACAGCACATTGCTTCCGGTACCGGTTCCCTTGGGCGGCTGAAGGACGGCACCGATGTCTCGCCCAACCAGGATCTGTGAGCCATTGGAAAGATTGATGTTCTGACCGACATTCAACAGGTTCAGGTCGCGGCCGATCGAGATGCTAGTGCCGGTATTCAGCGTGATACCCTGAAGAACGTCGAGCGTGTTCAGGCTGCCGCCAACCTGGATCGAGGCTCCCGGCTGGATCGAGTTGAGGGCAATGCGATCGACAGTTGTTGTGCCGGCGGCAACCAGCGGACCCACGAGGTTCGCGGTGTGGAAGCCCTCGATTGCTCCGATCGAGCCGCTGTTGACGGTGATCTGGCCGATGTTCAGGACATGGGTCACCCCGGCCTGACCGTAGGCGAAGCTATGGGCGTTACCCTTTCGGATCGGGTTCGGCAGCGGGTTGATCGTCAGCTCGGTGTTACTGTTCGAGCCATCCACGATGATGCCGACCTGGCCGTTCAGCATTGGATAGACCCGCACGGTACCGATAGGCTGCGGGTACTCCGAAGGCTGATTGATCGATGACGCGGGCGTGGGCGTGCTCTGCGTGTAGGTACCCCCGGCTCCATCCCCGGCCGACGTCGCGACGGTGTTGGAGATGTACCCGAGCTGGATCCGGAAGTACGAGCCATCCGTGGCAATCACATCGGCACCCTGACCGCCACGTGTCGTCTGGATAATGGCCGCGTGACGGACCGGGAATCCGTGGGTGAACACAGGAGAACTACTCGTCGTGAATTCCGGGTTATTGGCGCGGAACGCCGCACCAATTTTCGGGTTCTTGAGCAGTTTTAGGCCTTGTGACACTCTCTGGTGCACCGTCATTGACAGAAGAAAGCGATCTTCGAGAACGCCGTCGAGTGTCGGCCGGTACGCGCGTGATGACGGCCGACGGCGCTTCGTGCGAGAGTCCGACATGCGACGATCCTTCCTGATCGTGAGAAGAGGCGCTTGTCCATCCTCTCCCGGACGATACGAACGAGCGCGGCGGGTCAACTGAGGATGACCCGCCCCGGTCTCGCCGGGGTCAAGCGCGTGGGACCTCGTTCGGCTCCGCAGCCAGATCCCAAACTGCTGGAATTATCGGCCCGGTGAGCAGCGGCCAAACGCCCAAAGACGGCCGGTCGGCCGCTCGGAGTGCGGTGAACACGGGTTGACGCGAGAGCGGCGATTGTAACGATCGTACCGGCCTGGGGCGTCCGCAGGAATCACGTGGAAACACGACAAAAACGAACGAGCCGATCCAGGAAAGGGTCGGCTCGTTGCGTCAGTCAGGTTCCAGGTTGACCCGGATTCGGCGATCGGCTCAGAGCTCGCGCCCGGCTTCAAAGGTATTTCCGCCGTTGACGTCGCCCGTGACCAGGCCCTTGCGGAACCACTTCACCCGCTGGGCGGACGTGCCATGGGTGAATGAATCCGGCACGACGTAACCCTGAGCTTGCTTCTGCAAGGCGTCATCGCCGATCGCCGTTGCCGCGTTCAGGCCGGACTCAATATCACCCTCCTCGAGTATGTGCTTCTTCTTCTCGGCATGATGGGCCCAGACGCCGGCGAAATAGTCAGCCTGGAGCTCGAGCATCACGGAGAGCTTCTTGGCCTCGGTATCGCTGACCTGTCGCTGCATCTGGGTGACCTTTTCGCTGGTGCCCAGCAGGTTCTGAATGTGATGGCCGATCTCGTGGGCGATCACATAAGCCTGGGCAAATTCTCCGGGCGCATGGAATCGTCGCTTGAGCTCGTCATAGAACGCAAGATCGATGTAGACCCTTTCGTCAGCCGGGCAATAGAATGGACCGACGGCAGTGCTGGCAAGGCCACAGCCTTCGGTTTTGACCTGATTGGTGAACAATTGAAGGTGCGGTTCCCGGTATTTCTTGCCTGCCTGGGCGAATATGTCGTTCCAGACGTCCTCCGTCATGGCGAGTGTCGCCTTGACGAACTCGACCTGTCGTTCCTCTTCGGGGTTTTTCGGCGCGGCTTTCTGCTGGGCGCCGCCCGGTTGGGCCACCTGCATGCGCTGCATCAGGGCCCGAGGGTCCGCACCGGTTAAAAAGCTCATCACCAGGACGATCAGGATCGTACCGATACCGCCACCAATCGCAACCTGGCCCGCCGAGACCCCTCGTCGATCCTCGACGTTATCGCTCCGTCGCTCATTTTGCCAACGCATGTGTTGCTCTCCGAAGTAAGTCGTTCCCGGATCGTCAAACGGGATAGACGAGATTCTCTCACGTAGAGCTAGCCTATGAACAGGGTACTTGAATTCAAGGTGCCGGAATTGCAAAAGTCCGATCTGGTCGGGGCTTATCGCAGCCAGCCCATCCGCCGGACCGCGCCGGAGTGCGCCTCAGACTTCGTCAAGATTCCCCGAGTCGAACCTGGATGTCGGTCGGCTGGCCGTCCCGGACTACGGTGACCCGGATCACCTCGCCAGGTTGATGTTTTTCCACCTCGGTCAGCATTTCATCCACGGTCTTCACGCGCTTGTGCTCGACGCCGACGATCAGGTCGGCCGAGTCGACGTCAAGGAACGGTCGGACGAACCCGAAACCAAGCCGTTGTTCCTTGATCCGGGCCGGCTGGATGCCGGCCTGCTCGGCCGGTCCGCCGTCGACGAGTGCCACGACGAGCAGCCCCTTCTCGGTGCTCAAGACCCGGGTGATACCCAGGTCGGCGCGGATGACCCGGCCATTCTCGATGAGCGGCTTCAGAATCCGCGTGATCCCATTGATGGGCACGGCGAAACTGATCCCCGCCGATTGCCCCACCTGGCTGATGATGGCCGTGTTCACGCCGATCACCTGCCCACGCGAGTTGAGCAGCGGTCCGCCCGAGTTGCCCGGGTTGATCGCCGCGT
Organism: uncultured Planctomycetaceae bacterium; assembly: GCA_963797295.1. Classification (GTDB taxonomy): domain Bacteria; phylum Planctomycetota; class Planctomycetia; order Isosphaerales; family Isosphaeraceae; genus Aquisphaera. The sequence continues at coordinate 287,824 of CAWCPP010000034.1, read as the reverse complement.
CGGTCTGGATGATCCCCTTGATCATCCGTCCATTCTTGGCCTTGAGTGAACGGTCCAGGCTGCTGATGATCCCCGTGGTCAAAGTTCGCTCCAGCCCGAACGGATTGCCCAGTGCCAGGATCTTCTGGCCGACCAGCACCCGCGACGAGTCGCCGAAAGTGACGGGAAAAAGCTTGTCGGCCGGAGCCTTGATCAGCAGCACGGCAGCGTCGTTGGAGGCATCCTGACCGACGACCTTGGCCGTATGGGCGGAGCCGTCATACAGAGTGACCCGCACGGCGCCCGCCCCCTGAATGACGTGAAAGTTTGTTAGCAGGTGTCCCTGCTTATCAATGACGAACCCCGAACCGGTGCCCGTCGAGGTCTCATCCCCGAAGAACCCCAAGCCTTCCGACTCGGTTGTGATGTTCACCACGCTCTTGTTCACCCTGGAATAAACCAGGACGTTGTTCCGTTCCTCGGGGTCGAGATCCTTGAGCACATCTTCCGGAGGCGCGGGAGTTTTCGTGTCGGCAGCCTGCACTTTCGGCATCGACCGGTCGGAATCGCGGCACAGGCACAGGAACAGGAACCGGGGCCGGAGGCTCGGGTTCCTGCTCAACCAAGGGGATCTGCGCAACTGGCGGTTTGTGCGCCAGTCCCAGACGGCCGCCGAAGAGAAGGCCGACTGCGAGCAGGGTCGCCATGACTGTCAACGTATGTGACGCGACCGTATGTCGCATCGACGTCCTGTCGGAATTCATTGATCCCGCCCTCGTTCGTTTGTGCCCTGGTTATGCGACCGGAGCCGCCTGGCCGTTTGGTTTATTCTACGGCATGGTAAGAGGGCAACCAACCCGAGTTGAGGGTGTTGCGTCAGAAGCGGACTGCGAAGAGGTGGCGGGAAGAAATACCTCGATCAACGCGGATTGCCGGGTGTCGCAGAGCCATCCGGCATGGCCACCTTCTCCGGCTCGATCTTCATGCCTTTGTACACCCTATTCTGGCGAGCGGTGACGACCCATTCGTTCACATTCAGGCCCTCTTTCACCGCTCGCAAGCCGTCGTAATTCTCGCCAAATTTGACCCGGCGGAGCTCGATGACGCTCCGATCATTGACGACGTACAAGTACTCCTCCCCCTGATCGGTCACAACGACCTCATCCGAGACCAGCATGGCCTTGAACGGAGCGCTGGTAATCAACCGTACTTGGGCAAACAGTCCGGGCAGGAGAATCCCGTCGGGGTTGGAGACAACGGCCCGGCAGCGGAGTGTGCCCGTGTTGACGTCGAGCCGGATGTCCTCCGAATCGATCCGCCCGCTGTGCGGGTAGCCATTTTCGTCAGCCAGTCGAACCTGGACAGCTCGTCCCGACATCAAGGCGGCCTTCGATGCCCCTAGGCCACGCGCGCGGGCGAGCCTCAAAACCGTTTTCTCCGGGACATCAAAATTGACGTACATCGGGTCCGAGGTCTCGATCGTGGCCAGAACGGTTGTGTCCGCGGCCACCAGGCTTCCCTCACCAAGCCGGGGGCGGCTGAGTCTACCTCGAATCGGAGCGGTGATCGTTGTGAACTCCAGCTTGAGCTTTGCCAGGTCGCTCGTTGCCTGCGCCGCCCGCAAGGACGCTTGAGACTCGTCGCGATCGGCTTCATACAGATCGACCTCTTGCTGGCTAACGTTCTTGTTGGCTCGCAAGCGTTTCGTGGTTTCGTATTGCGCAGACCGTTTCTTCAACTGGACCTCCGAACGCATGACCTCGGCCTCGGCCTTCTCCAGCTCGAGCCGGTAGGATCGGGGATCGATTTCGAAGAGTGGACTCCCTTTCTCGACGGTCTGTTCGGCCTGGTAATGCACCTTCACCAGGGTGCCGCCGACCCGGGCCCGAAGCTCGATCGACTGGGCCGCGTCAACTCGTCCCGCGAAGTTTTCGTAGTCGCTCACCTCGCGGACGATCGGCTGGCTAACCTGCACCTTCCGCTCGGCGGTAGGGGCCGGGGCAGGACCCGGTTGTTCCGTATTGGTCTGCTGCTCGGGGCCGGAAGCGATGCCCTTGGTTTTTGTTTCCTGGCCGTCGACTGGCGAGGAGGACGTGCTCGCCGGAGCAACGACGGGCGGCTGGCCCGATCGGGGCGGACGGCCCGTCGCCCAGGCGGGCAAGATCACCAACGAAACGACTCCCAAGAGCAGTGCGGCCCTCGGTGCTGATCGTACCCCAAGGTCAACCGCGGGATCGTGCAGGATCATTTCCAGCCTCCTTCGCAACGGGCGGACTCGACCCACGCCTGTGGCCCCGACGGGCCAGGGCATGCGCGGGCCGGACAGAAAGACCGCTGTTGCCACGAGCGCCTCGGCATACGCTTCGGCGGCTCCCGGCAACGTCCAGAGAACCCAGGAATCGCAGCACTGCTCCTCGGCCTGCTCGACCTGGCGGCGGGCCCACCAGGCAACAGGGTTCCACCAGTAGAGGCCCAGCACAACCGCCTCCAGCCGGCGGACCCAGTGGTCCCGCCGCCGGAGATGGGCCAGCTCGTGAATCAACACGGTCTCTTGCTGTCGTTCGTCAAGACGGTCCCAAAGCTCTTCAGGCAAGAGTAACCTGGGCGACCCGATAGGCGCCCAGATCATGGGCGGTACGCTGGCCGGTACCAGCCAGACGCTCGGCCCCTTACGGAGATCCAGACGAGCTGCCAGCCGACTGGTACGAGCGCCCAGGGCCTCGGGCGCCGGTCGGGCCGCCTGAAGCAGCCGGCGGAAACGGTACATTTGCAAGCACACGGCCGACCACCACGCCGCCACCCCCGCCAGCCAGCCAACGACCGCCGTCGTCAGCCAGGGCCAGGACCGGACGTTCGCGCGATCAGGCCTTTCTTCATACTGCCCCTGGACAGGCAGTGTCGCTGGAACTCTGGCCGGCATGGATACCTTGTCCGCGGGCAGCTCCAAGGCAGGGCCGGCACTCGAGCTCTCTACCGGAAGTTGTGGCGCCGCGTGTTCCTTCTTCGCTGGCGTGGAGTTCCCATTGGCTGTCAGGTGCACGAGCGAGGGGGTCACCAGCTTGAGCAGGACCAGCACCCAGAGCCCGTGGATCAGGGCGGGGCGTTGCCGCAACACCGGGTCTGCCAGAGTCGCGACCAGGGCCAGAGCGGCCGCCCAGCCGACATTGCTCAAGACCTCAAGGAATAAGGTCTCCACGTCCCAACCCCTCTCATTTGGGATTGCCTGGAGGGTTCGACCGACGCTGCTTGCGAAGAAATGCGTACAACTCTTCCACTTCGGCCGCCGCCAACGGCTGCGCCCGGACGAGGGTCATCACGAGGGGCGTCATGGAGCCACCGCAAAACTTCTCCGCCAGATCTTGCAGCCTGCGCCTGAGGAACTCGTCGCGATCGACGGTCACTTCAAACACCAAGACCCCCTCGCGCCGGTCGTGACGGACGAATCCTTTCTTCTCCAGCCGCTCCAGCAGCTTCTGCACGGTCGCGTAATGCGACTCGCCGCCGCCGGGGTAAAGTGTATCGGCAACCTGGCGCCGGGTCGCCTCCCCGCGCTCCCATAAAACCTGAAGCATCGCCAGCTCGGTCTCGCTCACGTCGGCGGCACGGTGCGCCATCGATCACCTCCTAGTCAATCTGCCTAGGAGGATGGTAAGGCAATTTGCCTAGGTCGTCAAGGGGCGGTCGATCACGTGTCCGCAGTCACCCACAACCACATCAGGACGCAACCGCCCAATGATTGTTTTTCATGATTCTGGATTTTACTGTTGCGAGATGACGGAGGTTTCCGACTTGCGCTTGCGCGTCAGCGCGGCGAAGCCAGCGACTCCGAGCAAGGCACCGAGCAACTCTTGAGGACCAAAAGTCTCTCCAAAGAGCACCACCGCCGCCGAGATGCAGACCAGCGGGTACAGGCCGACGAGCGGAGTGATGATTGAAGCCTTGCCATTGCAGGCATAGGCCACCGTGATCGCATAGTTTCCGAAGGCGAGCGCAAAGCCCAAGAGAGCCGTGGTCGCCCAGAGGTGCCAGGGTACTGCCGAGGGCAAAGGGCGTCCCATCATGACAATCGCTCCCACGAGAACGAACGCCGCGAGAAACCAGATGGTCGAATTTCGGTCAGAGATGTCGTGTGTCGAGACTTTCTGAAGAAGGCCGGCAACGCCCCAGAGAATGACCGGTACGATTGCCAGTGGCAGCCACGATGACCAGAGCTCTCGCTCGCCGGACGCATTGAGAAGGTAGATGGCAATGAGCGATAAGGCGATGCCGAGCACCTGGAACCATCCCAGACGCTCCTTGAGCAGAGCGGTCGCAAGCAGGACCGTCACCAGGGGGTAGATCGCTGTGACAGGGACAACGGCCGCGGCTTTGGCGTTGCTCAGGGCATCGAAGAACGGAATATTCCCCAGGCAGGCGATTGTCCCGCCCGCGACCGACAGCCAGGACGCCTCGATGCCACCTGCCAGGATTGATGTGTCCCTTCGAGAGGATCAAAGCCCCTATGAGCGGCAGCATGCCCAGCGTCGAAAAGGCTTGGCCGTGGGCCGGAGCGAGGGCCCCACCGATCAGCTTGGACAGCACGGCCCATGTTCCGAAGGAGACCGTTGCCGCGAGAGACCAGTAGACCCAGCGGGGTATCATTTCGACTTCAGCCTCCCTGCTTGCCTCGCGGGAAATCTGCGGTGGGATGTTTCACGCATCCCGCCTCGAGTAATCGCCAGATTGACCTGTCCATGACCAGAAGCCTGGCAACTCGACATCAAACGATCCCGATTTGACTGCGGCCCTTCCAGGGTTTGTTGCGATCGTCGAACCCACCACGGGCCATAACAGTCGTCCCAACAAGAACGCCGAGTGCGACCCCGACTCCGTTAGAAGTAATGTTTTATGATCGGGAATTATTTGCAATTACCACGTGCGGTCGTCTTATCCTATGTGGGAAGCACAGCACGAAGCCATTGTCGACATCGCCGCAGCATAGGAGTTGCTCACTGACGGAGGTGCCATGACCGACGAGCAACCCAGGCAGCCAGCCTCAGCCCCGTTTCCCAGCACGCACTGGAGTCGCGTGGCTCAGGCGGGTGATCTCGAGTCGCCCGGGACCAGGGAAGCACTGGCAGCGCTGTGCGCGTCGTACTGGTATCCTCTTTTTGTCTTCATTCGCAGCCGGGGGCATCGCGCTGAGGACGCGAGCGACCTTGTGCAAGAGTACTTCGCGCGCTTGCTGGGGGGCCGCGTCCTTGCCGCGGCCGATCCGGCCAAGGGCAGGTTTCGTACCTTCCTGATCGCTGATTGCAAGTACTTCCTCTCCCACCAGCGCGTCCGTGGGCGGGCGCTCAAACGGGGAGGAAATCGTCATTTCTTTTCAATCGATGCGGCCCAGGCCGAAGGTCGCTTCGCGGTGGAACCGGCCGACTCGATGAGCCCGGAGCGACTTTTTCTTCGAGCCTGGGCGCTCACCTTGCTGGATGAAGTGCTGAACAAACTCCACGCCGAGTATGTGCGTGACGGACGAGGGATCCTCTTCGACCGGCTCAAGCAGGTTTTGACTGCTGGATCCGATACGGTTCCCTACCGTTCCATCGCGTCTGATCTGGGGATGACCGAGGGGGCCGTACAGGCAGCCGCGCACCGGCTCAGAAGGCGCTATGGCACCATCCTCCGGGAAGAGATTGCCGCGACCGTGGCGCAGCCAGGCGAGGTCGAGGATGAGATCCGCGCTGTTTGCCGCCCTGGGCCCTTAGCCATTTATGAAGCAACCGCGTAAGCTCTCCAAGAAAGATGGTTAGATAATGCGCTGAGCTTGCAAGCTTTGTCTTCCGGTCATTAGTGCGCACGACTCTCAGGTTTTCGACGGAGAATCGACGATGCCGGTAGCTGATCGATGTCACGAATGCGGCGAGGAGCTGGTCGGGAATGCTCCTAAGGGCCTTTGTCCTCGCTGCCTCCTGCGTCAAGGCATGGAGCTGGTGCCGGGCTCAGGAGCGACACAGTCTCCTTCCCTCGCGCACTTGCGGCAGCATCCCGCTCCCTGGGAAGAACCCGGGGCCATCGTGGACGCCGTGTCTCAAACCGCCTGGCATGGTTCGGTGCAGGCCACGCTGGCCAGTTCGCTGGGAGCGTTTCCGCGTATCTACTTGCGGGACACCCAGGCTGGCGACTTGACCCCGGTTTCGCGGCCGTCATCCAGTGAGATTCCCGGTCGTGATGTGGAACGCGGGAAGTATCAGATTCTGGGCGAGATCGCGCGGGGAGGCATGGGGGCGGTGCTCAAGGGCCGCGATACCGACCTGGGCCGCGACCTGGCCATCAAGGTGCTGCTCGAGTCGCACCGCAACGACATGACCTTGATCAGCCGATTCATCGAGGAGGCCCAGATTGGCGGTCAGCTTCAACACCCAGGCATTGTGCCGGTCTATGAACTTGGCTGCTTCACCGATCAGCGGCCGTTCTTCACGATGAAGCTGGTCAAGGGGCAGACCCTGGCGGCGCTGCTCCAGGCTCGGTCGAGCCCGGCGCAAGATCGGGCTCGATTTCTCTCGATATTCGAGTCGGTCTGCCAGACGATGGCCTACGCGCACTCCCGGGGCGTGGTGCATCGTGATCTCAAGCCGAGCAACGTGATGGTCGGCAGCTTCGGCGAGGTTCAGGTGATGGACTGGGGACTTGCCAAGGTACTCCAGAGCGGCGGTGTGGCCGACGAGCTGAAACCGGAACTGGAGGCCTCGGGTGAGGACCAGGTCCAAACCGCGCGGAGCGGCTCGGATCAAGACGCATCGCGGGCGGGCTCGGTGCTCGGCACGCCGGCTTATATGGCCCCCGAGCAGGCCAGAGGACAGGTTAACGCGGTCAATGAGCGGGCCGATGTTTTTGCTCTGGGTTCCATGCTCTGTGAAATCTTGACCGGAGCTCCTCCGTACCAGTCGGGCACGTATGCCGAGATGCACCGCATGGCCGCAGATGCGGACCTGTCGCCCGCCTTTGACCGGCTGCGATCCAGCGGAGATGACGCCGAACTGATCGATCTGGCACGGCGCTGTCTGGCACCAGCCGCCAGCGACCGGCTACGGGATGCAGGAGAAGTCTCCCAGGCAATTACTTCCTATCTGACCGGCGTGCAGGAGCGGCTGCACGCCGCCGAGCTCGAACGTGCCAAGGCTCAGGCCCGAGCGGTCGAGGAGCGGAAACGAAGAAGGGTCCAGGTTTGGATGGCCGGGGCGATCGTCCTTGCCCTTCTGGGCGGGATCGGTGGAGTCGCAACCCAGTGGTCTCGCGCCGAGGCGAACCTGAGGAAGTCCGAGGCGAGACTGAATCTCGCCAACGAGGCGATCGAGCGATTCTACACCGGGGCCAGCGAGGACGTGCTCCTTAAGGAACCGCAGCTCAAGTCGTTGCGCGAGAAGTTGCTCGGATCGGCGCTTGAATTCTATAGGAAGCTCCAGGCTTCTCTCGAGGGGGAATCACGCGGAGTTGCTCGGGCCGAGCTGGCGGCCGCGTACGAGCGGGTCGGCGAGATCACGGCGCAAATCGGCTCGCAAGAGGCGGCTCTCGAGGCGCTCGAGCAGGCGCGGGCCATTCGCCAACGGCTGGCCGACCTCCAGCCCCGAAGTGATCCCGCCCGGGAATCATTCGCCGCCATCCTCGAAAGGGTCAGTGACTCTCTTATGGAGATCGGCCGGACGGCCGAGTCGCTACAAACCCTGGAGCAGGTGCGGGCCATTCGCCAGCGGCTGGCCGACGACCATCCTGAAGTGGTCGGTGATCAGGTCAGCCTGGCTCGGACTGACGGCAAACTTGGCCACCTGCTGGGCTTTCGGATGAACCGCAAGCCAGAGGCTCAAGAGGCACTCCAGCGCGCGGTCGCCCTCTACAACACCTTGGAGAAGCGAGGCCCGGCGGACCTCGGAACCTTGCGCGGACTGGGCGAAGCTCTTGGGACCCAGGGCACCATCGCCCAGGAAATGGGAAATACGGCCGATGCTTTGAACTACGCCAAGGACGCGGAATCAATCTATGAGCATATTGTAAGTTATGATCCCGGAGATCTGGCCTCACGTGAGAAAATGGGGCGGCTGCTCATGAATCAAGGTTACCGCGCGACGATCCTGAACAAGCTGGAAGACGCTGGCCGGTTGTTGGAGCGTGGCGTCGAGATCTTTCGGCAACTCGCCGCCGATCAGCCCAACGCCTCGCTATACCAGTTCCACCTGGGCCGTGCTCGCCAGAGCCTTGCCTGGTGGCTCCGGAAAGTGAACCGGAAGGCCGACGCGCTGAATGAGTTTCGAGAGGCTTTGAAGCTGTTCGATCGTCTGGCGCAAGAACATCCCAGCGTCGCCGAATACTCGTCGAATCAATGCATGTGCCTGACGAATCTTGGTGATGTCCTGCAAGACGATGGCCGCCTTGACGAGGCATCCGAATTCCTCCGTCGGGCGCAAGAAATCTCTGAACGTCTGGTCAGGCAGAATCCGAATGTGGACCACTATCAAAGCAAGCGGGCCGACATCCAGATGGTGGTCGCCTCGGTACTGGCTCAGAAGGGCCAGAAGCCAGACGCCGAGGAGGCGTACGTGCGAGCGCTGGCCGAGCACGATCTGCTGGTTCACAAAGACGAGATCAGTCTCTTCAACATTGCAATTGCCCATGCCTGTCTTTCGTCCTTGATCAATGGCCAGCCTGCCATCCTCACCGACACGCGCCGGGGGGAGGCAGCACGGCATCTCGACGAGGCCATGACTGCTCTACGGCAGGCTGCCAACGCCGGTTATCGCATGGTCGAGAGATACACCAGCTCCGCACCCCTGGAACCACTGCGTTCGCGGGCGGATTTTCAAGATCTTATCCGCGACCTCACCTTCCCGGCCCAGCCGTTCGCCGATTGACGGGCATCGTTCGGAGTGAACCTTCCAGACAACTCGTAAGAAAAGCCATGAAAACTCCGTAAGCTTTCGTTCCGCACCGGTTATGTAGCAATGCGAGCAGATCACGACTCTTCGCGTTGAGCTTGCGAAGGCCGGCATGATCGGACACTGATCGCGGTGCGCCTGCGGCGGAGCCGCGACGCGTCTTCCCATCGTTCGCCTCGCCGGACTCGCCGGCACCGTTACCGCACTTCGTCGCGGACTCAAAGACCACCGGAGAAGACACATGAGATTTCGATTCCCGCAGACACGCGTCCGTAGCAAGGCACTCCTCGGATTGGTCGAGCGGCTGGAAGACCGACAGTTGCTGGCCACTTTCACCGTGACCAGCACCGGCGACAGCGGCCCGGGCACGCTCCGCCAGGCCATCCTCGATTCCAACGGGCAGAGCGGGCCCAACCTCATCAATTTCGACATCCCTGGCAGGGGCGTGCAGACGATCAAGCCGGTCACAACGCTGCCCACGGTCAGTACCCCTGTGACCATCAACGGGTACTCCCAGCCGGGCGCCTACCCCAATACCCTGGCTCAGGGGGACAATGCCGTCCTGCTGATCCAGCTCGACGGCAGCGCACTGGGACCAAACCAGTTCACGTATACCGGCCTTTATGTTGCAGCCGGCAACTGCGTGATCCGGGGGTTGGTCATCGATCATTTCGTCAGCCGCGGCATCGACCTGCTGACAAGCGGAGGCAATACCGTCGCCGGGAACTTTATCGGAGTCGATCCCACGGGAGAAATCGCTGCGGGGAACGCCTTCGGTGTGCTCGTCCAAACCTCGAACAACACCATTGGCGGCACCACGCCGGCCGACCGCAATGTCATCGCCGGAAACAACCCGGACGATGTGCAGGACGGTTTTGATTATCCAGGCGGGCTCGGCAGCGGCAATCCCGGAGTCGCTCCCTCGGGAATCGTCATCCAGGGCAACTACCTCGGCACCGACGCAGCGGGGACCAAGCAGCTTACGAGCGGCGAATCCCTGTTTCTGCTAGCCGGTCTCAACGCCACCGTGGGTGGGACCGTGGCCGGTGCGGGGAACCTCATCACCGCGGTTCGAATGGACAACCAGAAGGGAGACGTGATTCAGGGTAACCTGCTGGGAACCGACGCCACGGGCACGAAGGCGTTGACCTCGAGCACGCTCCCTACTTCTCTCGCATTCGAGGACGGTCAAAACAATACCATCGGCGGAACCGCGAGCGGAGCGGGGAACGTCATGGCGGGTGGCCTCTCATTGCACGACTTTAGCGTGGGATCTTCCGGTAACCTTGTGCAGGGCAATTTCATCGGCACGGACAAGACGGGCACGGTCGATTTCGGGACTAGGGGCGTCGAGGGAATCCTCGTCGGCGGCAACAACAACACGATCGGCGGCACGGTGGGCGGCGCGGGTAACACGATTGCCTTCTTCCAGAGCGGACCTGGCGTGGGGTACAACAGCGGCGCGTTCCCGGACAATACGATCCTCGGTAACTCCATCTATGGCAACTCCCTCAAAGGAATCGACCTGGGAACCGGCACTACCCCCGCCGGCACACCCCAGTTCACGAGCGGCTCAAGCACCAGCCTTTCGGGCTCGCTCAAGAGCAAGCCCTCGACCACATACCGGCTTGAATTCTACGCCACGCCGACCACGGACCCGTCCTTCTATCCCCAGGGCAAGACGTTCCTCGGCTCGGCCAGTGTCACGACCGACTCAACCGGGGCGGCGACGTTCAGTTTCAGCCCCGGGACATCGCTTACTGCCAGCCAGTATTACACGGCGACGGCCACCGACCCCAATGGCGCCACCTCGGAGTTCTCACCCAGGTTCCAGCTTCCATCCGGGGTTACTGCCAGCACAATGACAACCATCTCGTCGAGCCAGAACCCAGCCAACCGGGGGCAGTCCGTGACGTTCACGGCCATCGTCAGCTCGGCGAGCGGAGGTACGCCCACGGGCACGGTCACATTCTCAATCGATGGCCAGAACCAGGCCCCTGTTCCCGTAAGCGTCGTTGGCGGAACCGATCTGGCCACCTTCTCCTCATCCAGTCTGAGCGCGGGATCTCACTCCATCACCGCCTCCTACTCGGGGTCTTCCGGTTTCAGTCCCAGCTCGGACGGCATGAATCAGGCTGTCGTCAGTCCGACGCCCACGCCGACACCAACTCCGACACCAACCCCCACGCCAACACCGACCCCCACACCAACCCCCACGCCAACACCAACCCCGACCCCGACCCCGACGCCCACAGCCGACGGTCCGACCGTGGCTTCGGTGATTCGCTACGGCTATCACATGCGGCCGACGATCTTAGTGTTCGCGTTCAACGACGCGCTTGACCCTTCCCGCGCCGAGGACCCCGCGAGTTATCTTGTCTATGACTCACAAGGACGAAAGGTGAGAATCTCGCACGTGGTTTACGATCCGAGCAACAACTCGGTAGCGGTCTTCCCCGACCATCTCTTGAATTTCCATCACCCGTTCACGGTCACGATCCTGGGGACTGGACCGGACGCTGTGATGGACACGTCGAGTCGGGCCATCGACGGGGCCGGCACCGGGCAGCCGGGAAGCGACTACCACAAGACAGTAACCTGGCGCGACCTCCATTATCCGGGAAGTGCGCCGGCGTGGACGCGGGGCGTCGGTTCGAGCGCGATTGCGAGCCGGAAAGCCGATCAGCTCCAGAAACAGTCTGCTTCCAAAGGCGCGGTTCAGTCTAGTCGAGCTTCAGGTGGTGCACTCCCGGGTTCGGTCGTCTCGAAGCGGACAGCGGACCTGGGTCTTTCATCAATGTTCAAGCAAAAGACATCGGGCCTGGAGTAATGGCCGACGACGTCGAAATCGAGTCGCGCCTGGACGATCTCGGCGAGGTCGATCTCGGCAATGAGCAAGTCTTCGCGATCGTAAACCGGGCCCGCCAGTACATCGCCCAGCGGGCCGACGATCGCGCTGCCACCGCGGCACATGACCAGCGGCTGGCCGGCAAGGTCTTCGCCGCCAGGCAGTTCAGCGGGATACATGTCCTTCGTGACAAACTGGTTGGCACCCAGGACGAAGCACCGGCCCTCGCAGGCGATGTGCCGCAGCGTGGCCTGCCACGTGTCGCGGGCGTCGGCGGTCGGGGCAAGGTAGATCTCGACGCCCTTGGCGTAAAGCGCCATGCGCGCCAGGGGCATGTAGTTTTCCCAGCAGATCAAGCCCCCGATCTGGCCCAGCTCGGTGGGCAGAACGGTCAGTGTCGATCCGTCACCTTCTCCCCAGATCAGTCGTTCCGACCCCGTCGGCTTGAGCTTGCGGTGCTTGCCCAGCAGCCGGCCGTCAGGACCGAAATAGAGCAAGGTGCAGTAAAGTGTGCCCGGACTCTGTTCGAGATCGCGTTCGATCACGCCGACGGCCGCGAAGATTGCCGCCTGGCGCGCCGCCACTCCCAGGACCTCGGTGACGGGACCGGGGATATCCACGGCGTTTTCCCAGTAGAGCTGCCAGATGGCCCGGCCTTGCTTGGTGCGGCTGCCGACCGTCATGCCAAAGCTCAGACCGCGGGGGTAGCCTGGAATGAACGCCTCGGGCAGGAGAACCAGGCGAACTCCCCTGCTTCCCGCCTCGCGAATCAGCGCGGCGGCCTTGTCGGTAGACCGGTCGCGGTCGAAGAGTATCGAGGCGGCTTGTGCCACGCCAACCCGAAAGCTCGTTGTAGATCGGCTCAAAGAACCCTCCTCGCTCCAGGAGACTTCGACGTCGCGATGCCGCGGTATCAGGGGGAAGGCAGATCCGCCGCGCAGAGCGCTTCCCGGATGTCTTCCACCGAAGTCCCCAGTCGCAACCCGGCGCGGAATACCGGATCACGCAGGTGCCGCACCCAGGCCTCGAAGAGGCTTCGCTTGGCCGGCTCGAACGCGGCACCCTTGGGGGTCAGGATCAGGAGGACAATGTGGACGGGCTCGCCGTCGAGACTCGGATAGTCAAGGCCGCGACGGGAAACTCCCAGCGCGGCGATCACCCGGTCGAGACCGGCGTGCCAGACGTGCGGAATCGCAACGCCCTCACCGATTCCTGTCGGCCCCAACTCGTCGCGGCGAATCAGCGAGGTCTGCAAGTCCGGAGCCAGCGCGGAAGGTATGAGACCATCGGCGGAAACTTGGTCGAGGATCGCCGTGAAGGCTTGGTCTCTGGTGGTCGCGCCTGTGTTGTCCAGGATCAATACGCTCTGGATACTGTCCGCTAGCCGCATCGATCCTTCCATCTCAGAGGTGCTCCAGCAGCCAGAGCGCGATCGGCTGCGCCTTATCGAAAGGCTGATCGAATCGTGAGACCTCAAGGGCCGCGGCGACGCGGCGGGGAGGATCAAGCTCCTCGGCGTTGACCATGCCGGGCAGCCGGCAATAGTCGGGCGCCCGAGCCGCGATTCGTACGTCGGGCGAATCCGGAGTCGGACGATCGAGAGAAAAGGTCTCGACTCCCTCGGGCCCGCGCGCCGTGATTCGGACCCCTGTGAGGCAGGGGCGAGCGGGCATGCCGGTGGGAACCGGCTTGGTGATTATCTCCATGCCCAGCGTTCCCAGCGGGCCAAGAAACGCGGCCCGGAACGAACTGCCCGACTCGGTTGCCTGGTTGACGGGCTTTCCCTGCCGCTTCCAGCCAAGCTGACCGGACAGCCAGGCAGCCAGCCAGATCGCCATGCGTGGAGGCCGGGACGGGTCGGGAGACAGAGCTTCAATGTGCACCGAGTCAACCCGGTTGAGGGTTTCATGATGACAGGGTGGGTCGAAAAACTGGGCGACCAGCTCGCGCCACCGGGTCAGACCGTACCATGCCGTGTCGCGACTGCAGGCGCAGATCGCGGTGTCAAGCCCGAGCCGCAAGGCGGCGACCGAGGTGCCTGGATCGGGCAGGTCGAGAACGAGCCGCGAGCACTCGTCGCCCAGGTCGCGAAACAGGGCTTCGTGCGAGCGCGGATCTGTCGTCCACCAGAGCACGAAGGGCAGATCGGCCTCGAGCAAGGGGCGGACCGCGCCGGCCACGAGGTCCTCGGCATTCGGTCCGGCGTGCAAGACGATACGCTCGGAACAAACCTGGGGCAATCCCGGGTCGGGCAAGTGACAGACAGCCGAGACCTCGGCGGTGATCCGCCGCTCGGTATCGTCAGAGCAGCGCACCACGATGGCCCGGCAGGGATGGCGGGTGATGACCTCCTCGACGGCGGGACGTAGCGACTCGGCTTCGGGGCAGAGCCGCTCCACGACCAGGTCGGCCAGGACGATTCGGGTCAGGCTGGGATGTTCGGGTTGCGGGCCCCCGACGACCTCGGCCGCTGGTCCCCAAAGCTGCTCAAGGGTGGGCTCGATCTCGCGCAGATCGACGGGAATCCCCTGTCCCTGAAGGAAGGCGTCAGACGTTGTATCGGGCATGGCTTCTCTCCCTGATTCGCGTTTTCACAGCCGCCTCCAGGTGATTCCGTCCCGCTTAAGCAACTCGTCGGCCTCGGCCGGTCCCCAGCTTCCTGCGGGGTAATTGACCGGTGGCGGAGCGGCGGGCTGCTGCCAGGCGTCGAGGATGGCCGTGATGAACCGCCAGGTGCTTTCCACTTCGTCGGTGCGGGTGAACAGGGTCGGGTCGCCGAGCATCACGTCCAGCAGCAAGCGTTCGTAGGCTTCCGGCGGCGGGACGGCGAAGGCGGTGCCGTAGCGGAAATCCATCCGCACTTCCTGAAGCCTGCGGCGCGAGCCGGGAATCTTGGCCTCGAAGGAAAGGCTGGCGCCCTCGTTGGGCTGGATCCGCATGACGAGCTGGTTTGCGCCCGAGTGGCCGTCGCCCTCGTGTTCGAATAGCTCGGTGGGAGGCCGGTGGAACTGGATCGCGATCTCGGTGGCCCGCTTGGGTAACCGCTTGCCGGTGCGCAAGTAGAAAGGCACCCCGGCCCACCGCCACGTGTTCAGCTTCAACCGAATGGCGACGTAAGGCGATGTCCTGGAGTCCGGGGCGACGCCTTTTTCTTGAAGATAGCCAGGCACCTCCTCGCCCTCGATCGATCCGGCCGTGTACTGGGCCCTTACAACATTGCGATAGACGTCTTCCGGCTTCCAGGCGGGCAAGGTCTGGAGCACCTTGACCTTCTCATTGCGTACAGCATCCGCCGAGAGATCCACCGGCGGCTCCATCGCCACCAGCGACAGAAGCTGCATCATGTGGTTCTGGACCATGTCGCGAATGGCGCCCGCTGTGTCGTAATAGGTGCCCCGGCCGCCGGCCATGCCGACTTCCTCGGCGACCGTGATCTGCACCGCGGCGACATGCCGGCGGTTCCAGATCGGCTCGAAGATGCTGTTGCCGAACCGGAATGCCAGGATGTTCTGCACTGTCTCCTTGCCCAGGTAATGGTCGATGCGGTAGACCTGGCGCTCCTCGAGCACGCGGGAGACGTCGCGGTTCAGGGTCAGGGCGCTGGCAAGATCGCGGCCGAATGGCTTCTCGATGACCACCCGGCTCCAGGGAGACTCCTGCTGCCAGGGATGGATCAGGCCGGCCTCGCCCAGGTGGGCAATGATCGGTGCAAAGAACTCGGGAGAGACCGCCAGGTAATAGATCCGGTTGCCGCGGGTGCCATGGCTGCGGTCAAGCTCCTCGAGCTTCTCCTTGAGCTTGCGATAAGCTTCGGCATCGTCAAAGGTCCCTGAGGAGAAGACAAGACGGCTGGCGAACTGGGGCCAGATCTCGCGGAAGTCGGAGCCGCCGTTCTTGCTGAGTGTTTTCTCATAGTCGGCGCGGAGGTCATCATCGGTCCATTCGCGGCGGGCGAAGCCCACGATTGCGCATTCACTAGGCAGGTTTCCGCCTCGAGCCAGGTGAAAGAGCGCCGGCATGAGCTTGCGGTGGGCCAGGTCACCCGTTGCGCCGAATAGCACAATGGCGCAGGGCTCGGGCACGCGGGCTCGCGGCAGTGCCTGGCGCAACGGATTGGATTCAGGCACGCTGCTAGGCTCCGGCATCGCTGATCCTCCGGCCAGGGCGGTCGCATGGGTCAAGCCTGATCGAGCCACCCAGTGTCTGCACCTAGTTTCGCTTGAGACCAAACGATTCTATGGGGCTGGAGTACCCGCGATCAAGACCGCCAAGTTACACTCGTGCAGTGATGGATTGGCGATCAGATGGGGCGGAGGTCGCCGGTGTTCGACCTGCGCATCGCCCGCAAGCCCTCGGCCACGGTTTCCGGGTTGGTGGCCAATTTCATCGCTTCGGTGCCGCTGATGACGCCGCCCTGGTACAGTTCCAGCAAGTGTTGCTCGAGCTGCTGCATGCCTCCTTGGCGGCTTCCGAGGTAACTGCTCAAGTCATTCCAGCGGTTCTCCAGGATACAGCGGGTGGTGTACTGGCCGCCTCGGAGAATCTCGACGGCCGGGCGCCGCTTGCCGTCTTTGGTCATGGCGAGTTTCTGCGCGATCACGCCTGTCATCGTCTCGGCAAGCTGGCCCGTGACAGCCCGTTTTTCATCGGTCGGAACGGTGCCAATCAAGCGTTCAATCACCTGGGTTGCATTGGGATTGAACAT
This sequence comes from uncultured Planctomycetaceae bacterium, assembly GCA_963797295.1. Classification (GTDB taxonomy): domain Bacteria; phylum Planctomycetota; class Planctomycetia; order Isosphaerales; family Isosphaeraceae; genus Aquisphaera. Next base: position 271,386 of record CAWCPP010000034.1, on the reverse strand, counting down.
CGTCGCGAAGACCTGGTGGCCGGTTTCCGCGGCAAGCAGGGCTGCGCGGACTGTGGCGGCGTCGCGCAGATCGCCGGCAACGATCACGTCGGCGTCCTGGACCATGGCCTGCTCGATGCCTTCGGCCATGGAACCGACGTCGGTGCCAATTTCACGCTGGGCGATGAGTGCCTTCTTGTGCGTGTGCAAGACCTCGACCGGGTCTTCGATCGTCACGATCTTGCCCAGAAGCGTCTCGTTCAAATAATCGACGATGGCCGCCAGAGTGGTCGATCTTCCGGAACCCGAGGGCCCGGTCACGATCGTGATTCCCCGCCGCGTCTGTGCGACTTCGCGGAGCACCGGCGGCAAGTTGAGCTGCTCAATTGTGGCAGCCGTGGCCGGCACGGCGTGCATGACCAGCCCCGCTGTGCCCCGCTGGCCGTACAGGCTGCAGCGGAAGCGGCCCAGGTTGGCGAAGCTGTGGGAGAACCGGGCGCCCCGGAACGTGGCGCCGTCGAGATCCTCGGCGATCGCCTGGGGAGCGATGGAGGCCGTGAACTGGCGGAGGGCCGTCACATCGATCGCGGGGCTTTCCACATTGCGGATCAGACCGCCGATCCGAACTTGCGGCGTGGATCCGGACTGAAAATGGATATCGGATGCTCCCTGATCCACGGCAAACTTGAGAAGATCTTCAAAATTCATGACTGAGCTCCACGGCAAGTCCATCCTCGACGCCTCGGCCCGGGTATCCACCGCGCCTTGCAGCATGCACGTTCAGTCGGGCAACTGCAAGAGTCACGCGATCCGGAGGGCTGCCATGTGCTGGCAACTGACTTCCGGCAAGACAAGACCAGGAAGCTCAGCCACCCGATTGCTTGATCCCTCGCAGACCCAGGGCTACGGCTTCGGGGTTGGTTGCGTGCTTCATGGCCTCGGTGCCGGAGATGATCTTCTGGTTGTACAGTTCCAGAAGATGCTGATCAAACCGCTGCATTCCTCCCTCACGGCTGGCGATGTAATCGCTCAGATCTCCAAGCTTGTTATCGGCGATGAGCTTGGAGGTCACAGGGCCGCCGCGGAGGATTTCCATGACCGGCCGCCGCGCGCCGTCGCGGGTTACCGCAAGGCGTTGCGAGATCACTCCCTCGAGCGCGGTGGCGAGCTGCGACGTGGCGATCCGCCGCTCTTCGGGTGGAACCATGGCCAGAATCCGCTCGATCGTCTGCGAGGCATTCGAGCTGTGCACCGTCGCGAAAACCTGGTGCCCGGTATCGGCGGCCCGTAGGGCCATTCGCAGGGTCTCGCTGTCTCGCAATTCGCCTACCAAGATCACGTCGGGGTCTTGCCTCAATGCCTGACGCAGACCTTTCTCGAAAGTCGGCGTGTCCTGCCCGACCTCGACCTGGGAGATCAGGGCCTTTTGATTCGTATGCATGTACTCGACCGGATCCTCGATCGTGATGATCTTGCAACGGAACGCATTGTTGATCAGGTCGATCATCGCCGCCAGCGTCGTGCTCTTGCCGCTGCCGGTGGTTCCCGTGACCAGGGTCAGCCCTCGATGGGACAGGGCAATATCCTTGATCACCGGGGGCAGTTGCAGTTCCTCAATGGTCCGGATCTTCAGCTTGATGACGCGGAGGACCATCGCCGGCGTGCCCAGGTGGCTATACACATTCACCCGGAACCGCGACAGCCCGGGCAAAAAATAGGAGAAATCGAGGCCATCCACGAGTCGCAACTCGAGCTCATCTTCGGTCATCCTGGGGCGAAGCGAGAGAATGAACTGCCGCAGGACCTCGCCGGTAAGCGGCGGCGATTCCACGTTGCGCATCTGGCCGTTGATCCGCAAGAGTGGCGATGCGCCGGTCTGAAAGTGAAGGTCCGAGGCGTTCTGTTCCACGGCGAACTTGATCAACTGATCGAAATTCATGAGATGCTCCAGGAGGTGCCGCGTCAATCGCACATGGGGGTCAATCTATCAGAGAAGCGACACGCGCCCAAGAGCCACGCACCGAGCGCGGCGGATCGAAGGACGAGGCTGCCTTCCGTGGCTCTATCCACCCCAGTGCGTTTGTGGCATCGCGGTTTTGGCGAATCTCGTCTGGGAGTCGCGTTGACACCACTGGTAAGATCCGGCTTTTGGTGTGCCTGAATGGAGGTTTTCCCGTGGCCGAACCCGGACTCTTCGATCAATCGTCACTCCAGCCTCGGCTGGAGCGGGCCTTCGAATTCGCCGCACGCCAGGTGCGCCGGACTGTCGAACGCACTCCCGACTACTTTCCGATCTACACCGTGGGCGGCCACTGGCAGCATGGCGGTGAGCTCTGGACCGATTGGTGCGGGGGCTTTCACGCCGGGATGATGTGGCTGATCGCCAACCGGACGGGTGATTCCTGGTGGCGGAAAACCGCCGAACACCATTCGAGGCTGCTGGAGCAACGGCAGCACGACCGCAACGTACACGATCTCGGGTTCATCTTCCTGAATACCTATCTGCCCTGGTATGAAGCGACCGGTGATGATCGGCTCCGGGAGGTGCTGATCATAGCCGGGCGCACGCTGGCCCTGCGATTCAATCCCCGGGGTAAGTATCTCTGTTCATTTATTGGTCCCGAGAGCCTGTTCATCGATATCATGATGAACGTCCCCATCATCTTTCACGCCGCACATGAGGCCGACGATCGCGGCCTGCATGAACTGGCCGCGGCGCATTGTCGGACCACCGAGGCGACCCTGGTGCGGCCCGACGGCTCGACGGCTCACGAGGGCATTTTCAATCCGGAAACCGGCGAGTTCCTTCGCCAGTCCACCCATCAAGGGTTAGCCGCGGATTCGGCCTGGACGCGCGGTCTGGCCTGGTCGCTCTACGGCTTTACCAAGGTCTATTCCTACACCCATGATCCGGTCGACCTGGAAGTCGCGCGGCGGAATGCCGAATACTACCTGGCGCGCTGTCCCGCAAGTCTAGTCCCTCCGTGGGACTTCGATGTCCCGACGGGCCCCGAGCGCATCGACGACAGCTCGGCCGCCGCCATTGCCGCATCAGGGCTCTGGGAGCTCGCCCGCTTCATGGACGCGACCGATCCATCCCTTGCCGCCAGCTACCGCGCGGCAACGCTGACGATTCTCGATTCTCTCTGCACCGACCATTACCTCGCCTGGAACGATCCGGACTGGGAAGGCGTTCTGAAGCACGGAGTCTATCACTATCACAAACAACTCGGTGTCGATGAGTCAGTCATGTGGGGGGACTTTTTCTTTCTGGAAGCCGTGGACAAGGTACTGGGTGGGGGCAGTCCAATGAACGACTCATGAACACAAACCGGGAACGCGGCTAACGGAATGGCTAGACAGCGTTTCAGGGAAGATAAAGCCTGCCCGTCCCTCGAACCTCGTCAATCCGAAAGAGGTAATCGTAGAGTGCTTGGATAACCTGTTTCACGTAGGACTTGTTTGTCCGGAACTCCCTCATGTCGGCGATCGTGAAAACCGGCAACGACTCTGGTGTGTTATGCTATCGAATCGTAGCCTCCAGAGAATCATCGGAATCCAGGTTGCGATTGTCGGTAATGAGTATCAGACCCTCGGTCTGACAGACCCTCCACACTTCAAGGTCGGTTGATGATGCCGTGAGCCCGACTTCATCGAAACGATAAAGCGCAAGGCCAAGGGCCTGCCAGAAGTCAGACCAGTCAACACCCTGCATGCTCTCCGCCAGGTATTCGACTTGCCCCTGGATGTTGGCATCAGCTACGAGTCCTTTCAACCTTGCTCTCCTCGCGTCGTTGCTGCAAGAGCCGTCTTATTTGAGCCAATCGTTCCTGGCGGTCATCTTCCCGCTCTAGGAGCCTTAATCGCTGCAATCGAACTTGTTCCGAGCGATAGTTCTGAATCCAGCGTTCATACGCGTCAAGCTCGTCCTTATGTTGCTCGTAATATTGTTCGACAACCTGGATCTCCTCGAGCGTCAGACTGGGCATCCAGCGGATGATTTCTTCATGGGAGCAACCAGTCTGAAAGTACGGAACCAGGTCGTGCACCGTGATCCGGCTCGTTGAAAGCTGGAGACCGCGGCCACGATCGACAAGTGAAATATCTTGCTGCATGCGATAGACCTCCACGCGCGAAGTCAGAACCTTCACTGGATTATACAGTCATTCACAGGTCTCAGGGGCTGATACCCGATGACTCGACGAAAAAAGGCGGACAGCTCGAGAAGACGGAGTGCCCGCTGCATTGCCCGGGCGGGACCCCACTCGGTGGAAGCCCAAGGGAAAGCGAGCCTATCGAGAGCTTGTAAGGAAATGTCCTGGCCAAACTCGTAATCCCCGGTGGGGGCGAGGATGCGGCCGATCCGACGGGTCAGCCTACTGCGGCGGGAGCCGGTGTTGTATAGTGACTGGTGTACGTTTCCGGAGGATCGCACATGGCCGTGGTCGACCCGTTCGTCTCGTTAAGCGACTGGCGTTCCTCGCTCTACCGGGGCATACCGGCTAACCTCGACCGGTTCCTGGCCGGGATCGACGCGACGTTATCGCCTGGCTGGGTTCGCGACCGGGAGTACGAGCGGACCCGATCGGTACCGGACCGCATCCGCTGCTACATGTTTGACCGGCCCCGGGATGCGGCGTTGCGGATGATGCTCCAACGGGTGAGTGCAACGCGTGTGCGCGGCGGCCCGGTCCAGGTGCTCCGCCATCCGCCCTCGGGCGACGCGGCGCGGATCGCTCGGCTGGTTGTTGAGCTCGCCGATGGCTGCGTGCTGCCTGCCGCCACTGCGGCCGGCATCCGATTCACGCGCCCAGCCTTCGGCCCGCGGAGCGCCGTCACGCCCGCCGCCGAAATTCTTTTCACCCGGTTCGCGGACACTGCCGACGGGGAGTGGCCACTCAGAGATCGGGCACAAAGCTTGTGGGACGAGCTCGTCTCCTGCTGCCTGGCCGCGCAGGTCGCCATCGACCGGGCCGAGCTCGCGCGGTGGCTTGCTGACAGCGGGTGGGAGCAGGATGCCGTCACGGCCCTCGCTGACCGGTTCTTCGCGGACTCTGAGTGGCTGGCCAAGCGGCTGGCGGTCATGGCTCCATGACCACCCTATCCCAGGCCGTGGCCGATTTGACCGCGGCCCCCCGACCGATTCTCTTTCTGGATACATGCACGTTACTCGATATTGTCCGGGCGCCGCTGCGCGACCTGATCGCATCAGTCCGAGCCGGCGTCGAGCTACGGGCGCTGGCGGCGACCGGGACGATTCGGCTCTTCGTTAAGGACATCGTGCCCGGAGAGTGGCTCAATAACATGCGGGCCGCGCGGCAGGACGGAGAGGACGGCGTCCGGGCGTTCATCGCAACCTGGCAAATCGCCGCCGACCTCGGGCTGCCGGCCCCGCCCCTTCCTGTACTCCCTCCCGGAACCCTGATCGACGAGCTTCAGCAACTGTCGGACGAACTATTGATGTCAGCCGACATACTCGAGCGGGATTACGCCGGCATGTCCTGGGCGATCGACCGCGTGGCGGCCAAGAAGAAGCCGTCGTCGGCGAAGGGGACGGTGAAAGACTGTCACATCCTCGGTCACTCCCTCCGGCTCGGCGCCCTGCTGGCGGCCTCTGGATATCCGAACTCGCGGCTGCTGGTCAGCTCCAACCGGTCGGACTTTGCCGCCCCGAATGCGACCGTGTTCCACCCGGATATCGCCCCCGATGCCGCCAACGCTGGTTTGCGGTACGCCATCTCGCTGGAGGCGACCCTCACCGCCCTCCGGGCGGCTGGTGAGATCACTCCTTGACCAAGAATGCGTTTGCCGACCCGTACGCTGCGGTGGGCTTGCCTCATCCAACTGATCAAGTTTTCCTTGTCTTAAGCCCTCGTCTTGGTCGCTCGCGGGGGCCGAGCCAGGCATCAGCGGCGTCTCCGGTTTCCGTCCTCCGTGACCTGGACAGCGGCCGCGGGGATTTTTTTTCGGAAAAATGCAAGGGTCCGACTTCAGCCAGCGAGCAGGCCGAAAGGGACCACCCAATCTGGCCTACTGCGTCAAACTGAACAGCGCGGACTCGCTTGTCTGGACATCAATGGGTGGCCCCAAAGTCGATCCCGACTTTATTGAGAGTTTGGTAGGTACGGCCGAACTCCGAAACTCTAGCGTTCTCGGAACTCATATCCCTCCAAGAAATGACCGGCCAGGAATTGCTAAACATGGTTTCGCCTGCACGAGAAAGGCGGCAAGCGGCACGAGGTGCCCGCCCACCACAACGCTGAGGATTACCTGGATGCCTACATCACGGCGGCAGGCATCGCCAGCGAGAAGAGGAGCCTCCTTTTCCGCTCCATCGACCGGCACCGCCAGCTCACCGACCGGCCTATGCATCGCATCGACGCCTGGCGGATGATCAAACGCCGGGCTCAGGCCATTGGCTTGCCCGAGGACATCTGCAACCACACCTTCCGAGCCACCGGCATCACTGTCTACTTGGAAAAAGGGCGGCACCATCGAGCACGCCAGCAGATCGCCAATCACGAATCGCCCAAAACGACCAAGCTCTATGACCGCACCAGCGACCAGATCACGCTCGACGACGTGGAGAAGATCGTAATTTGAACATTGCGAGATGAGACCGTAATGAGCCCCACGAAAGCCCGTAACCACACCGCTTTTTAGCGGCTACAGATAATTAGCGATTTTGGATAGCCGACTCCAAAGCCAGCTTCGCCATCGAGAACTTGTAGCAGCCGTCAAAGTCGCCACACTGCTGGCACTCGTCCCACCGCTGCATATCCGCCGTGATCGAGCGGTTGCTACGCCACATTCCACCTGCCCGTTCCAGCAACACCGTAAAGACCGTGCCCGAGGCGGGTCGGTCCTCTGGGAGACTCAGCAAACTGGGGAATAAAGTGCCGTAGCACTCCGGATGATCGTTGGGCGTCATGATCGAATTTCCTCTAGAGTGACCGTTGCACGCCAGTTCTAGACAGCCCGGGCATCAACCACTCGCGACAATGCCGTGGCAAAATACCGCCGCTGAAAGTAAAGCGCGACGTTGACCAGGCCGATCAGCACCGGCACTTCCACCAGCGGACCAATGACGGCGGCGAACGCAGCCCCGGAATCAATGCCGAATACCGCGACCGCTACGGCTATCGCCAGCTCAAAATTGTTGCTTGCGGCTGTGAAAGCTAGCGTTGCCGTCTTCGCGTAATCGGCCCCCAGCCGATAGCCCATGTAGAATGAGACAAGGAACATCACCACAAAGTAGATCAGCAGCGGAATCGCAATCCGCAACACGTCCAGGGGGATACGCACGATGACTTCGCCCTTGAGCGAGAACATCACAACGATAGTGAAAAGCAGCGAAACCAGCGTGATCGGGCTGATGGCAGGGATAAAGCGCTTCTCATACCATTCCCTGCCCTTGGCCTTGAGCAGCAGGAACCGCGTCAGCATCCCGGCAAAGAAGGGAATACCCAAGTAAATCAGCACGCTCCGAGCAATCGCCCCGATGGTAATCCGCGACAGGTCCACATCCCCGAACTGGACACCCAGCAGCGGTGGCAACACCTTGATAAACAGCCATGCATAGACCGAGTAGAAGAGCACCTGAAAGACCGAGTTGAACGCGACCAGACCGGCCGCATACTCGGTATCGCCCTTGGCCAGCTCGTTCCAGACGATCACCATAGCAATGCACCTGGCCAGGCCGATCATGATGAGGCCAATGGCATACTCCGGCCGATCCGCGAGGAACGCGAGGGCCAGGCCGAACATCAGCAGCGGGCCGATCACCCAATTCTGGATGAGCGACAACGCCAGTATCCGCGTGTTGCGGAAGACCTGGCCTAGCTCTTCGTATTTCACCTTGGCCAGCGGCGGGTACATCATCAGGATCAGCCCGACCGCAATTGGAATTGAAGTCGTACCAACCGACAGCCGCGTGATACCGCGAGCGACGGACGGGCAAAAGTAGCCCAGCCCGACGCCCGCCAGCATGGCGAGAACGATCCAGAGCGTCAGATATCTGTCGAGGAACGATAAGCGACCCGAAGGCCGACTGTGACAGCTGGCGGATGTTTGGCTCATCTTGGTTGGCCTCTATTCAACGGTTAACCCAATTCTGGACTTGGCCCAGGACCGCCATCATCAGCCGACCGAAAGCGTCCCGGGTGGCCGCGTCACGTTGTGTTCTTGAGCGGTTTCGTCATACGCCTTGGGCTCCGGAAACGGCATCGAGATTCGTTTCGCCGCTCCGACTCCAATGGGGCAGCCCGCATCCGCCTCGTCGCAGACCATCGATGTGTGCTTCGCCATTGGGCAAGCTGCCGACCCGCACCTTGATGCGGCGAAGCGATCTCACTCAGGGGCGTGATCAGCCCCTCGAGTTGAGCCGCTATGCGTGGCAAAAGCGTGTCTTTCCAGCCTGTCTCCATCCGTTTCTCCAGCCCTATTCTTTCGCTGCTGTTCATATCACTTCAAAGATCGAGCGGAGCGATTCGTAGATCCCCAGCCCGATAAAGACGACGCCTGTGACCGTCCTTGCCCACTTCTCGAACGCGGTCAGGGCATTAAACGCCCGACCCACACGCTGCGCCCCGACGGCGATAAGTACGGCGAAAAGAAACACGGGCAAGCCGGTCCCGAGGCCGTATACCGAGGGAAGTACCACCCGCGAGTCCAGCCTTATGGCGAGCGGGACAAGGCTCCCGAAGAAGAGGGCCGCAGAGATCGGGCAGAACGACAGGGCAAAGAGCAGTCCCAGCACTCCGGCCCCGAGAACGCCGCCCGACTCGGCCCGGGCGCGAAGACGCTCGCCAAAGGGCAGACTAGCTGCCGGTATGGTAAGTAGACCCGCTAGCACCATGCCGACCAGGATGAGCAAGGGCCCGACGAGCTTGGCCGCCCAGCCTTGCAGGGCGTGAGAAAGCTGCGGTGCGGAGAGGAAGCCCGCGACGAGAATCATTCCCAGCAAAACGTAGGCTGTCATCCGGCCGAGAGTATAGACCAGGCCTGTAAGGACTACCAAGCGAGGCTTGCCCACCCGCCGACCGATGAACGACATTGCCGCGACGTTCGTTGCCAGCGGACAGGGACTGATCGAGGTCAAAAGTCCAAGCCAGAGGGCCGTGATGACGCTGATTCCCAGAGCATCCATCGCCTCAGCCTCCTCCGTGCAGCTTGAGGAACTGGTCGAGCTCTTCCTTGACGTAGCGGACAAAGGCAGGTTTGTTGTCGGTGAGCTGCCAAACCTCCTGGAGCAGCTTCCAGGAGCCAGGCCCGCTCCCACGGGGATCAACTAGCACCAGCGAGGACGAGGAGAGCTCGTAGTCGTCGAGGAAGTGCTCGTTTTCCGGCTTCTCGAAGTCGGCGGAACGCACTTCGAGCACGCCGGACTTCAAGGCATCGGGGAAATGGGTGTCAATCGCCTCCCGCGCATAGGCCTCGATCGTTTTACAAGTGACACATCGGACCGAGCCGTGGAAGTAATAGGCGATGACCCGAGGTCCGGCCGGGTTTGCCGTGGGGCCTTCGGGAGAGCCCGCGCCCGTCCTCGCGGTCGTCGGTCGATTGCCCTTCGCCTTGCCGATGAGCACCCCGATACTCACCGCAACAAACAGCAAGAGACCCCAGGTGACAATGACTTTTGACTTCATGCTTGTCCTCGCTCTCCTTGGCTGGCCGCGTTCACACGGGTTTGCTCCAGGATTGCCTTGAGTTCGTTCACGTTCGGCACCCGTCCGCAGACCTTCACCTCACCGTCGACGGCAAGCGCCGGGAGTGCTCGGACGCCCTCAAAAGTGAGAATCTCGGCTATCTCCTGGACCTTGATAACCTGGCTTTCGATCGTCGACTCGCGAGCGGCCTGCTCGGCGTTTTCCGCCAGCGTCTTGCACTTCGAGCAGCCGGTTCCGAGCACCTGGATCATTCTCATCATCGCCTCCCGGATCCGACCGCCTCGGTAAGCGGTCGCGACTCGTGTTCGAGCACCGTGGTTTGAGCCTGACTTACGATGTCCGCCTGCCACGGCACAAGGGCAGTGCGTGGGGCGAGTTCCTCGCTCACCTCTTGAAGGAAAGGCCGCTCGTGAAATCGTCGCCACCTGAGCATGGGATCCTCAAGCGAGAGCGGAGCCAGGCTCTGGTTAATGACCCAGGCATAGGGCGTAATCCCTGCACGCATCAAGTCGCGTTGCAGGGACGCCGCCTCATGAACCGGAGTCGCTTCCGGCAAGGTCACGATGAGCACGCGGGAGAACTCGGGATCGCGTAGCCGGGGAAGCAGTTCCCGCACCGACTCCGGCATGGCACTCAGGTTCCGGAGCACATCTCGGTGATAGGCTTCCGTGGCATCGAGGAGCAGCAGCGTGTGCCCCGTTGGAGCCGTATCAAGCACCACGAAGCCATCAGTCCCCCTGTCAACAACACGAGCGAACGCTCGAAACACAGCGATTTCTTCCGTGCACGGCGAGCGGAGGTCCTCTTCGAGGAGAGCTTTGCCCTGCTCATCGAGATCACGACCGGCGGTGGCCATGACTTCCACCGTGTATTCACGCGTCTCGGTCACAGGATCGATGCGACTTACCGAGAGGTTCGGGATCCGTTCTCCAAGCGTGAGATCGAGATGGGCCGCGGGGTCCGTGGTTGAGAGATGAACCTTGTGCCCGAGCTTCGCGAGTGTCAGGGCGATCTTTGTGGCAATCGTGGTTTTTCCAACCCCGCCTTTACCCATGGTGAGAATCACCCCATGGCCCGTACGAGCCATATCCGGGATGAGCGAATCCAAGGAAGAAGGAAGCGAATCAAACTCCTCCTGAGCGTGCGCCATCGAGGGATGCAGGTTCACCAGTGCGGGGTTATTGAGTGCCCGGAGTGCTGGAATGCCGATGAGGCCAAAAGGCAGAAGGGGAACTTCGACACGCGGGAGAGAGACGATTCCTGCGGGAAGTTCCGCGAGAGCAGCTTGACAGCGGCTTTCCAGTGCAACGGCAACCGGGTCGGCTGTATCGCTTGCGGTGAAGAGCCCATTCAAGACGATTCGTTGATTCCGAATGCCCAGCTCCCCAAGTTCACGGCGGGTCCGTTCCGCCTCTCGAAGGGCTGTCTTCTCGGCTTTGCTCACGAGCACAAGGGTTGTTGTTTCAGGGTTGGAGAGCGCTTCAATCGCTGACTCATAGAGCTTTCGTTGATCCGCGAGCCCTGAGAGAGGACCGAGGCAGGAGTTGCCGCCCACGTTGTTCTCGAAGAAGACCGTCCAGGCCGCGGGGAGCTGGAGCAAGCGAAGCGTATGTCCAGTAGGAGCCGTATCGAAGATAACGTGATCGAACTCCGCCGTCGCTGATTCGTCGCCCAAGAGGCGAGAGAACTCATCGAACGCGGCAATCTCGATCGTGCACGCCCCTGAGAACTGCTCCTCCATGCTCCTCACCGAAGCATCCGGGAGGATGCCCCGATAGGGACCGACCATCCGCTCACGATAGGCCAGGGCTGCGGCTTCCGGGTCGATGTTCATCGCAAAGAGGCCGGGGACGTCGGGGATGGGCGTCGGACGCGTCCCCAGCTCAACACCAAAAACCTCGTCGAGGTTCGAGGCCGGGTCGGTGCTCACCAGGAGCACTTGCTTGCCTTCATCCGCGAGTCCAACCGCCGTGGCACTCGCTACCGAGGTCTTACCGACGCCACCCTTGCCGGTAAAAAACAGGTTTCTGGTAACAGGATTCCGAATGACCATGTCAATGCCTCTACTGTTTAAGTTAACAGCATCCATCAGAAGAACAGGTCTTGGAGCCACCGATCGCGACCCCCCCAGGAGGCGAACAACAGGAGGAACTGGCTTTTTTCGCCGGGATACCCTCCCAAGCCGGAGCTTCGAGACCCACGAGCCGAGCTAGCTCCGAACGTTCGGGATAGGTACCACGGGAGGCCACCCGCCCATTGACCAGCACGAGCGGCAGACAATCGTTGCCGTACTCCCGCAGGGCTCCCGTAACCAGCGGGTTCGAGGCAAAGGCGGCGGGCTGTTGAGCCAGGTTGTGTCGCTCAACCTCAACGCCTTGACGCTTGAGCCAGTCGACGTCCGCCGAGAAACGAGGCAGGACGGGGTCCACGGTGGGTCCACAAACACCTGTGGAACAGCACATCGGGGGATCGTAGACGGCAAGTTTGGTCATCGCGTAGCTCCTTTTATTTCGTCTATCGTCGATTACCGATCAGTCGGTGCAAAAAAACGCTTCTACAACCCGGCCACCAGCCTCTTCAGGCGCTCAAGCGCCTTGGGCTCCACACAGTAGCAAACCCGCGGCCCATCAATGGTGCCGCGGATGAGCCCGGATTCCTTGAGCATCTTCAGGTGCTGCGACACGGTCGATTGGGCTAGCGGAAGTTGCTCGACGATGTCACCGCACATACAAGAATCCTTCGCCAAGAGGAACCGGACAATCTGGACACGGGCCGGGTGCGCCAGTGCTTTGGCCAGAGTGGCAAGGAGCTGATCCTCGCGCACGGGACTGGCCAGGCGCTCAGATGCATCCTCAACACCGGAAGGGTAACAGTCGCGGGTTTCGGGCGAGGGTCTCGTGCTCATCGTATTTCTACGATATACGATTGTCGGCTCCATGTCAAGGGCTTCTCCCAAGTGGAGCACAAGCCAATCCCGTAAGCGAGAGGTTTCTCCTTTCCCCACATGGACTTGTGTCAACCCTCGCTGACGCTTCGAGCTAGTATGAACCGCATGCCAGGTGTCAAGCGAGTGAAGTCGACGTTGACCCCACTTTGGGTCGTTGCCGAAGGAAGCCAAAAGATGGGAGCCATAAGCACTATAATCACGGAGATTTAACTGGGACGCATCTGTTTTTGCCGATGGCAAACGAACCCAATCCTCAGTGTGACATGACGGTCTGGTCCGATAGTTCACGTGGCCGCCCTGCCGAGACCTCGTAACCAGCCGTCTACCCGGCGCAGTACCCACCCGATCGGCAGAAGGATTCCCATCAGATATGCTCCCGGGATCAGGACGAGGTACCAGGTCGAGCGGTCGTAGTGCTCGATGGTCGACATGGTGCGGTGGTCGATCCAGAGCCATGACGGCGGCGACGGCCCCGGCGGACAGAACCGTGGCAGCGATGAGAATGGCGAGTCTCTTCCACTTCCGGCGGAACAGGCTCCAGACGGCAAACAGCACGAAGATCGCGATCGGCAGGCCGGCGAGTGTGCCCAGCAGGAACACGAACCGGGGAGAGGCTGTCAGTGGGCCGAACTGGGTCGGTAGCTGGGGCTCGACGATCTGGAGGATCGAGAGGGGGATTGCGGCGACGATCGGCAGTGCCATCAAGGAGCTCACTCGCCAGCCGCGTCGCGCGGTTAGACTCAAGAGACCAATCGGCAAGATCACATTGACCAGGGCGAGCGCGGCAAGAGCCAGAAATCCCCTCGGCCCGATCTCGCGGACGATCAGTGTGGACCAGGGAAGCGGCCGGGTCCAGCGGGGGTCGTCCCAGGTCAGTCCCGGCGGGACGAGTTTGCCCGCGGGCGGGAGATATGCGCCGCCGGGCGTCGTCGGCAAGGCGGAGCGGCAGACTGCCGACCGATTGTCGATCGAGACGAGCAGCGGCAGTCCCGTCGAGCCGCCCGGATCGTGCAGCAGCGTCATGTTCCGCCACGATCGCGGCGGGTCCTTGTAAGCCCAGCGCACCTGGCCGGTCATCGCGTCGATGGCCGTGGCCGTGTCGATCACCAGAGTGCTCGAACGCCCCGGGGCGGCCGGGAGAAACCGGCTGAGCGGCCAGAACTGCGAGGGGCGGGACCAGAGTTCTTTCAAATCGCGTCCCCAGGCCTGAAACCGCCTGTCGTAACAGACCACCAGCTCGTCCCGTCCGTCACCGTCAAGATCGAGCATGAGGTCAGATACCGGAATGAAGTACTCCGTAGGTTCGCGCTCGCGGGGCAGAACGCGCCTGCCGCGCTCTCGGCCCTGCGAGTCCAGGAGCACGATCCGGCACTCGCGGCGATAATCGCTATACGTCACGCAGATTGAGTCTTTCTCGTTTTCGTCGAGAGCGATCGGATCGATTCCCCCAGTGAACCGATGATCGCCCTCGCCGACACCGCTGCTCCAGGTCCAGCGGGTGCTGCCATCGCGGCCATTGATCGCCTGTACCACCAGTTCATTGGCGGTTTTGGTGGATGGCGTGCTGGCGAGAAAAATGGCTGCACCTTGCTTGCTCGTTCCCTTGCCAATTTCGATCGAAAAAGAGTCGGACGCGGGATTCTCCACCCGAAGGGTGCGCGACCAGACGCTGGCGCCATCGCGGAGCGCGATCCCCTTCAAAACGTGATTCTGGTCGGCGCTGCCTGCCTCCGGATTGACGAGCAGAGCGGCGTCCAGGCTACCGTCGCCGTCGAGATCCGCGAACCTCGTCCCGATCCCTGACTGTGGGCCGAATCCCTGGGAAGTGGCTTGTTCTTTGAGGGGAACGTCCCAGATGATATGGCCCGTGCGACCCGAGATCCGCGTGATTCGCTCTTGCGCGGGGGCCCATGGCGATTGCACCACCGGCTTCGGGTTCGCGGCCAGGAACGGATTGCGGTGCTGCACCAGCAGGTCGGGTGGGCCGTTCGGTTCGATGATCCGTGGCACGACCTCTGTCACCTGGCTGTATCCGTGGGCCTCGAATCCCAATGGCAACGGCCCCACCGACCAGAGAAGGCGGCCGTCGCGACCAGAGAGGACCTGGATTGGCAGGGTTGCCGGGCGCCTGCCGACCTCCGCCTCGTCCTGAGTGTATTTCTGCACGATCACATCGGGTGTGCCGTCGCCGTCCAGATCTCCAGCGGGCAGGGGATATGCAGAGAGCATGTAGCCTCGCCCGTGCTCGGGCTCGAACCAGAACCGCGGCGGGTCGAGCACAGTCTTCCACAGCAAGTGGCCGTCGCGGCCCGACCGGGCCATGGCGGTTCGGCTGCCCCTGGTTTCGCGCGACGAATCTCCGGGTTCGTAACTCGCGCTGGCCAGCGTGTCGGCAATCCCATCACCGTCGAGATCGACGGCCTTGCGTTCGACGTTGCCGCTCGGTTGAGAATCCGGATTCCAGGCAGGGCGGATCTGCCCGAGCACTCTCCACGTCTCGGGAGGCTCGCCGCGGAATGCTTGAAGCTGCCCCTCGGCTTCGCCCCAGAGGTCCGGCAAACCGTCGCCATCCAGGTCAGCCACTCCGGCCTGGCTCAGCCCCTGGACCTCGTGCACGAGCCGCCCGGTCGAGGCCTCAAGAACATAAGCGGTGGCCGGGAGGAACTGTGAGAAATGCGTCCCGCCCTCGTTGGCATCGGGGTTCCTGCCACCGACAGGGACCGCCAGCATCGGCCATCCGTCCGGGCCGCGGCTCCACCACCTTGGAGCCCAGAAGCGATTGACCTTGTTCGGCGCGATCTCGGCGTGCCATGACCAGAGCGGATGGCCGTCGCAACCCGACAGGGCGTCCATATAGATGCGGCCAGGTTCATGACGCGGATCTCGGTAGGATGGCGGGGGATTGCGGCCGTCGAACCACGAGACGGCGACCAGTTCGCGGAGGCCGTCGCCGTCGAGGTCGGGTGCTTCGACAACGTGGTTCAGCCCGTCAATGGCCTTGGTTTCGGGACGCATGGGACGGATCCAGCGAGGCTTCCAGGTCGCACCGTCGATCAACTTCAGGCCTCGATAACCGTCGGTCGGCGGCAGCGGCCCGGCGTCCGGAACCACAAGCTCGGTCCGCCCATCGCCGTCAAGATCGACGAGCCAGGGCCAATCGATCGTGTTTCCGACGCTGCCCGGCCACTCGTAGTGTCCACGAATCGTGGTCGTCCAGCGCGGTTCTCCATCAGTACTCGAGAAGACCGTCAGTGCGTATTGCTTCGCCACCGGGCCGTTTGCCGTTGCAGACGGATTCCCCGCCGGCGCCGGGCCGAGCAGCAGGATCTCGGGTTCGCCATCGCCGTCAAGGTCGGCGTACTGGAGCGGGCGAACAGGCGACGATCCGAGCTCGACGGGCTCGGATCGCGGCCGGCCGGTGGCCGGGTCAAGCGGCGTCCATTCCGTGCCGTCAAGCACTGCCACGCTCATGGTTTTCCTACCGCGCACCAGGGCCGCCGGACGGTCCCAGTATTGAGTCTTCATTTATCGTGAATTTCGGGTCGATCGCGTGGGTCCAGAGGCAGCGGCCGGATCGGCCGGAGATCGCCTGGACGAGCCGCCTGGAGAATGTGGCGTCCATGGGCAACGGCCGCTTTCCCAGCCGCTGCTCGACCTCGGCGGGAAACTCGTGTAAAACCAGAGTGGCAACCAGATCGAGCGTGCCGTCGCCATCAACGTCCGCGATTACCGGCTTACCAATCAGCGAGCCCGGCCTGCTGGCTTGCCGAATTGGGCCGGGCAAACTGGGCCCCTCCGCCTGCGGCCCACCAGGGCCGTTGACGTCGGGGACGTAGTTCCATATCATCGACCCATCCTTACCCGAGAGAGCAACCATGGCGTAGGAGTTGCCCACGACGAGGATCACATCGCGGGTGCCGTCGTCATCGAGATCGCTCGCCGGTTCGACGAAGTGAAGTCCCCAGCGATAAGGAGGAATCTGGCCCACCCATCGGGCTGGATCGTGCCCGGGGTCGAACGATTTGCCGAGGCCGGCTGTGTCCCAGATCGTTTTGCCGGACACGGCGTCTCGTCGGATGACGGACCGGCCTGTGAATTCCACGATGTCGCATTTTCCCGGTGTCAGCTCGAGTGCGCTGGCCAGTACCGGAAACGGCATTGGCTCGTCCCGCGGTTCCGTATTGGACCCGGCCCACTTGAGCGCGTCGGGATATCGGCCGAGCATTCGGCCCGCGTCAATCGAGAGCGCATGTTCGAGCTTCTCGCCCCGATTGACGGCGAACCGATAAGTTCGGCCCATGCGTCCCACCCCGTTGACGCGGAGCTGGTAATCGCCATCGGGCAAATTCAGCGTGGTACGTGTGACCAGATCAATCGGTTCGCCGATCGGCAGTCTGCCCGTCTCGGCGAGGACCTGGACCGAGAGCGGTCTGCCTTCGTTGGTCAGCTCGATCCGTCCTGACTGTTGTTCGGCGCTGATCCGCCAGGCGGCGATGGCACCAAGGAGCACCAGCGCTGTCGCGACCGAGGATGTGGCCGCAACTCGGATCACCGAAGGGATGTGCTTGCCTCGGCGGCGGATTCTACGCCTCACATTTTGCAACCAGATCACACCCTGCTCGGACATTTTCATGCGTCCCTGACGTAGCATTAACCCGGGGAACGATCCACTATGTCACTGCCCTTTAACCACCGATACCGTGTAGCGGTCGTTGACCACCGCTCTCGACTCTGTTGGAATACTTCAGAATCGCAGCTCTTGGCAAGCATCAGGTTCCGACACTCATCAACAGGTGATACGCTAAGTCATGGAAGCCACAGAGCAGAGGGATCGGCTCGAGAAAACAGATGCCAATGATCTTCTGCATCAAGGCTTCGAATTCTTGCACGCGGGCGAGCCTGACCGGGCCATCGATCACTTTGATGCCGCGCTGCGTCATGACCCCCACGATTCTCAGGCTCTCCTGGGACGGGGACACGCCAGGCGAGACAAAGGCGACCTCGCCGGGTCGTTGCGGGATCTGGACGAGGCAGTGCGGATCAAACCCGATGATCCGACCTTGCTGGGCAACCGGGCCAACACGCGGCACCACCTCGGCGACCTCTTTGGAGCCATTGCCGACTACGACCGGGCGATCGCCATCGCACCTCAGATCGTCTGGCTTCATGGCGGACGGGCGGCAGCGCTTCACGCCGATGACCAGCTTGAGGCCGCCATTGCCGACTACGACAGGGCGATCGCTCTGGATCCGAATGACCACAACGCTTACCGCAACCGCGGCATGGCCCGGGCCGCCAGTGGCGAGTACGAATCCGCGATTGAAAGTTATACCGAGGCGATCCGGTTGAACCCGACCGATGCCCAGTCACACCTGTATCGCGCCCAAGCCCGCGCTCACCTCGAGGATTTCGACGCTGCCGTGATTGACTTCGGTGAAGCCATCCGGCTTGACCCCCGCCAGGTCGGGGCCTTCAAGGGCCGTGCCGCGGCCTGGGAGGCACTGGATCGATACGAGGAAGCCGACGCCGATCATGCGCATGCTGAAGATCTTGGCGACGACGAATCAATGAAAGGAGCAGCCGTGACCGTGACCACGAGAAAGCCGCAGATTCACTCCCTGATCCAGGCACACTTTGATCCGATACCGGTCGAGGATCTGACGATCACCGAGCGGAACTTTCCGCATCGGGTCCGTGCCGACCTGCAGCGCGCTGTCGATCTTCTCATTGCCGGGGAACTCAACGTCTCCTTCTTTTGCGGCATAAGAAAGACACACTCGTTTGAGGGGATCAGCATGACGGAACTGCTGGTCAGGAACCGCCAGAACCCCTGCGAGTCGGTTCCGCCGCTTTACGAGGAGGTCGACATCGGCGACGAACAGCCAGTTCGCTGCCTCAAGAACGGGTTGTGGCTGCTCGAGTCGGAGGGCATCCGGTTCGTCGCCTTCCTCGAAGAGCACAGCGAGTTCCGTCAGATCCAGGGAATGCGGGTTCAGGTTGCGGCACCCAACAACCCCGAAAGCTTTCGAGCTTCCCAGGCCTTTCTTGACCGCATGGAAGCGGCCGTGCAGAAGGCAGAGTCGTACCGAGGCAAAATACTGTCGCTCGAAGCGGCAAATGACTACTCCGGCAAATCCAAAGGCATTCTGGTCCATCGGCTGGCCACGGTCGGGCGGGATCAGGTGATCCTGCCGTCGAGTACCCTGGAGTTGCTGGAACGGAACGTGGTGCGATTCGTCGAGCTTCGGCCCCGGCTCAACAAGCTTGGCCTGGCCACCAAGAAAGGGCTGCTCTTCTATGGCCCGCCCGGCACGGGAAAGACGCATACGATCCATTACCTCGCCGAGGCCTTGAAAGGGCATACGACACTGCTGGTCACCGCCGAGCAGGTGGGCCTGCTGGGCGAGTACATGGCGCTGGCGCGACTGCTCCAGCCGAGCATGGTCGTCATCGAGGACGTGGACCTGATCGCCCGGGACCGCACCACCATGGGCAGCCCCTGCGAGGAAGTTCTTCTGAACAAGCTGCTCAACGAGATGGACGGATTGCGGACCGACGCGGAGATTCTGTTCGTCCTGACGACCAACCGTCCCGAGGCACTCGAAGCCGCGCTCGCATCCCGACCGGGTCGCGTCGACCAGGCCATCGAGTTTCCGCTTCCCGACATCGAAGGTCGAACGAAGCTCGTGCGTCTCTACTGCCCGCGAGGTCGAGGTTCGAGAAGACGTCGTGCGCGAGACCGTCAAGCGGACCGAAGGTGTCAGCGCCTCGTTCATCAAGGAACTCATGCGCCGGTCCGCGCAGTTCCACCTGGAGCGATCGGATACCGACCGCCTGGAGATCGAGGACGTGAACGCGGCCCTCGATGAACTGCTCTTCAGCGGCGGCACGCTCAACCGGAAGCTGCTCGGAGCCACGATGGGAGAGGCTGCGAGCTGCCAGGCCCAGTAACCCAGCAACGGGCGAATCCCCGCTGGTTTTTTCTCGGGGCAAGGTCGGCTATGTTGACCTGTCGGACCTTTTCTGGATAATTGGATCCCGAACTCCATATTAGATCTGGTCTGGACCACGATGGCCGATCGGTTTGGCCGTGGGACGGGCTTTGTTGAGTCAGGGAGCATTTACGCCGATGTTTTGCAATCAATGCGAACAGACGTCCAAAGGGATTGGCTGCGTGATCAGCCCCGGAGTGTGTGGCAAGGACGAGGACGTGCAAGCGGTGCAGGAGTTGATTCTCTATGGACTGAAGGGCATGGCGGCGTACGCCTGCCATGCGCGCGGCTGGGCAAGGCGGACGAGTCGGTCAGCGCCTTCATCGAAGAGGCGTTGTTCTCGACGATGACGAACGTCAACTTCGACCTGGAAAGCTTGCTCGAGATCGCGCTGGAGCTTGGCCGCAAGAACTTGCGGGTCATGGAGCTGCTGGACGCGGCGCATGTCGAGCAATTCGGCAAACCGGAACCGAGCATGGTGACTCACGGGACGCTCGACGGGCCGGGCATCCTGGTGACCGGGCACGACCTTGCCGACCTGCGCGACCTGCTTGCGCAGCTCGAGGGGACGGACATCAAGGTTTATACGCATGGAGAGATGCTTCCGGCTCACATGTATCCGCGGTTAAGAAACCATCCCAACCTGGCAGGCCATTTCGGTGGGGCCTGGCAAAAGCAGAAGTCGGAGTTTTCCGCGTTCACGGGGCCGACCGTGGCGACGACCAATTGCGTTTTGATACCTCGCGACGACTATGCCGGCCGGCTGTTCACGACCCGATTCACGGCCGTGCCCGGAGGCATGCGGCTGGCCGATGGCGATTTTGCTCCCGTGATTTCCCGGGCTCGCGCTTGCCCGCCGTTGAAGAAAGCGGTGCAGGGATCGATCCAGGTTGGCTATCACAGGACGGTTCTCCTGGATCTCGCGGCCACCATTGTCGATGCGATCAAGAATGGCCAGATCAGCCGCTTCTTTGTGATTGGCGGTTGCGACGGCGCCGAGCCGGGACGCAACTATTTCAGCGATTATGCCCAGGCCACTCCGGACGACTCATTCATCCTCACGCTCGGCTGCGGCAAGTTCCGGCTGCTCGGACATGATTACGGACAGCTCCTGGGCCTTCCCCGGCTGCTGGACATGGGACAGTGCAATGATTCGTACGGAGCCATCCAGGTTGCCCTGGCACTGGCCAAGGCGTTGGATTGCGGCGTCAACGACCTGCCGCTGACCCTGGTCATAAGCTGGTTCGAGCAGAAGGCCGTGGCCGTCTTGCTGACCCTGCTGTCACTGGGAGTGAAAGGAATCTCGATCGGCCCCAATCCGCCTGGCTTCCTGACGCCTCGGGTTTTCCAGATCCTCAAGGACCAGTTCGACCTCCGGCTGACCGGCTGCGACGCCGCGGCCGACCTTGCGCGGGTGCTCAGCTAGGCTATGCAGGTGCCCGCTGGATGCGGGGCGCGTGGCGGGCACCGTGCAAAGTCGTGGGGGTAGATGCCTGTGGACGGAGCGAAAACATGGTAGACTCCCCTTTATGTCCTGGCTGCGCGAGCTGGTCGCGCCCGACCGACCTTACTTCGAGCCGAAAGGACTTGATCCATGTGTCCCGACTGGCCCGCCGAAGATGAAGAGGAACCTGGCAAGGTCCACGCGCACCACGAGCACCAGAGCGATCTGCCCATCGTCAACCCGGATGAGGAAGACGAGGACTTTGACGACTACGACGACGAGACGGAAGACGATGAGGAACTCGATCTGGACGTGGAGAGCGAGCCGCGGGTCGTTCTGATTACCGGAGCATGTGGCAACATCGGTCGCAAGTTGCGCGCCGCATGGGAAGACGTTTACGACCTCATCTTGATCGACGCCAACCCCGGCGAGGACGACGAGGTCTTTCAGGCGGACCTCAGCGTCTGGGATGAGGATTGGATCACTCATTTCCACGGCGTTGATACCGTTGTTCATCTGGCGGCCAACTCCAACGAGCTCTGTTCCCTTCAGGAATTGATCCAGCCCAATCTCGACGCGATGGTTAACGTGTTCAACGCCGCGGCGCTGGCGGGCGTGGATCGAATCATCTTCGCGAGCTCGAACCACGTCATGGGTGAATACCGACAAAGCGACGAGGAGGTCATCGGTGTCGATTTGCCGCCTCGACCCGGCAATCCCTATGGTGTCTTGAAGCTGGTTGGCGAGCGGCTGGGTCAAAGTCTGGCTCGGGCCTTCGATTTGACCTTCATCGCCCTGCGTATCGGTTGGGTTCAGGAGGGGCGCAATCGCCCCGAAACCTTGCCTGACGACTGGAGCAAGAAGATGTGGCTGTCCAACCACGATCTCATCCAGCTCTTTGATGCTGCTGTCGAGGCCGAGATCGAGGATCGCTCGTTCCTGGTTGTCAACGGCGTTTCACGCAACCATGGGACTCGCTGGAACCTGACCGACGCCGCCGAGATCCTGGGTTACCTTCCTGAGGACGACGCGTACGCTGCCGAAAACCGTGCCGAGACTGTGGACGAGTACTACTGAGCGGGTTCCAGCGAGATCGATCCCGAGCTACGCGCGGTCGGGTGAACTTCACCTTGTCTGGAAATCGGCAAGCCCCTATGCTGCGAGTGATTCACGCAAACGTGGCGTTGCGCACGGCGCGTCACGTCACCTTCGGTTGATTCAGGATGAGCGATGAACCCGCCAGGGCAAGGATGCCTTATGGAACACGTCTCAGAGTCTCGCTCCGCAGTTCGAGTTCTGGCCGTCCTGGCCATCATGTGCGGGTGCTCGATGGAGATTCACGCGCAGCAGGCCAGGCCATCCGCGAGTGCCAAAGCCCAGATTCAAAGCTCACCAGGGGCACGCGCAGCTCGTCGCTCGGCGGTGGAGGTTACCCGCTGGAACGATCGCACAACGCCGAGGCGCACGCTCGAGACCTTTTTCTTCGCGATCTTCTGCTACGACCTCGCACCCGAACTCATTGTCAACGCCATCGACTGCCTGGATTACAGTGGCGTCGGCAAGGAAGTCAGCGAGCGTGACGCCGCCCTCATGGCCCACGAGCTCGACTCGATCGTCACCAGGCAGGATATTGCGCTCTACTCGGTTCCTGATGACCAGGACGTGGCCAGGAAAAGTTACGTTCTGGCGGATCGCGATCCGATTCACATTACTCTCGAAAGGCAGCCGGATGGGAAATGGCGGTTCGACCCTCAGACCGTCAAGCATATTGCCACGATGCGGCTGGCAAACTTTCGCAGCCAGCGTGAGGTCCAGGAATCACGCATGAAGCTGGCCGAGGGACGCACCGACCCCGAAGCCACGATGCGCTCGTTCCTCGTCGGTACGGCCCTACACGACTTCAATGCGGCGGCACGCTGCCTTGATCTCCGTGACGTGCCGCCCAAGCTGCGGGCTGTGCGCGGGCCGGAAATGGCGCGCAAGCTCGCATTCGTGATTCAGCGCTGCCGGTTCGTCTTTCCTCAGGAAATCATCAGCGACCCCAACGGCTGGCGCTACATCTGGCATTCCAACCACTGCGGACGGATCATGATCGACCGGGTTCGCCAGAACGACGACAAGGACGCTTGGCTGTTCAGCCGGGGTACCTTGCATAATCTCGACGCGCTGGTCGAGGGCTTCCGCAACGCTCCGCCCGACCCCCGCTACGCGTTTGTGGGGATGGTCATCGACGCCGACCTGCTGACCGAGGGAGACAGGAAGTCGGCACCTCCGCCACAGGGAGTTCCGCCCGAGCTCGCCTCGGCCCGCGCAACCTTGCAGACGTTTCTCGACGGAATGGACGATGTCGAGTTCGACGATGCCAGAACCAGACTGGTGCTTTCGTGTTTGAGCCTGGGAGAGGTTCCCGAATCCGACCGCACCACGGTGGGCCTGCGGCTGGCAGCGAAGCTCGACGCCGTGCTGCAACACCTGAACATTGACCTCGTGACAGTGCCCGATTCCTGGCGAGCCGATCCCCAGACGTTCGGCAAGGAGACCCTCTGGCAGGTGACACTGGCACCGCAACCGGATGGGTGCTGGAGATTTGACCCCGAAACGACCGCACGCGTTCCCGAGATGTTCGACAAGCTCTCCGTGGCTGAGAAGTCGCGGAAGGATCGGGATTCGCAATTCGCTTCAGCGCGCCAGACCATGCGGACCTTCCTGCGAGCAGGATCCCGTGGCGATGATCGGCTGGCGGCTCGAGCCATCAACTTGAGTTCCGTTCCGGTGCGAGCGCGTGCCGACATCGGCCCGATGCTCGCCCGCAAGCTCAAGTTTGTGATCGACCACATCGGCCCCGTTCGCCTTCAGGAAATCCCCAACGAAATCGAAGGTCCACGGTACGTCTTCTACCGTGGTCCCCTGGGCCGGATCAGCCTGGAGAACTCTGCCGCCGGGCAGAACAATGCGGATTGGCTGTTCACATCGGAGACGACAAGCCAGATCGAATCGATGTTCCTCGCCGCGCTGGAGCGTAGCTCCATTACGCCGGGACGACAATCCGCCGGCTCCTCCGATCCCATGACCACGGCGAGTGTCGGAATCTTGCTACGCCAGAATCTGCCGCGGTGGGCTCAGTTGTCGGCTGGCGGGCTCGATCTCTATCAGTGGATCGGCCTTGTCGTCGTACTGATGCTGGCAGGCGGAATTGCCTGGACGGTCTTTCGAACTCTCGATCATGTCGTCCGCCGCTTTCTGCACAGATTCCGGTTCGAGTTGAGTGATGAATTTGTACGCGCCAAGCTGCGGCCGCTCGCCTGGCAACTCGCCCTCTTCCTCGGCGCCGTGCAGCTTCCGGTGCTGGACCTGCCGGTCGTCGTCTGGGGCACGCTCTTGCCGGTGACGAAGTTTCTCTGGATTGGTCTCTTCGCCTGGATGGCCGTCCGGCTGGTCGATCTGGTGATGGCCGTTTACACTAACAGCGAGCACCTGCAACACCGCCGCAATCTCAGCGACATGATCGTGCCCACCAGTGCTCGGGTCTTGAAGCTGGGGATGCTGCTGGTGGCGATCTCATGGGAGGTTTACCTTGTCGGCAACGGCGAGTGGGTGACTCGCCTGCTGGCCGGTCTGGGACTCGTCGGTTTGGCCGCATCGCTGGCCGCGCAGGACACGCTCAAGAATTTTTTCGGGACCGTGTTATTGATTGGTGAGCACCCGTTCAAGATCGGCGACTACATCATCGTCAACAAGCTCGAGGGCGTGGTTGAGAGCGTCGGCTTCCGCTCCACCTGGATCCGTACCCTGGACGACTCGTTGATCACGATACCCAACTCGATCATCGCCAACGTCTCGATCGACAACCGTGGAGCGCGCAACATGCGCCGGTACCGAACCTTCGTCGGCGTCGCCTACGAGACGCCCGCCGATCGGCTGATCGCCCTCCGTGATGGACTCCGTGCTTATGCCGAGGCCCATCCCAGGGTTCGCACCGATAAAATCGATATCTACATCCACACCCTGAACAGCGCGACGGTGGACTTGCTGGTGAATGTGTACTTCACCGTCGCTACCAGCACCGAGGAACTGGCGGCTCGCGACGAGCTGAACCGGGAAATCCTCGAACAGGCCGCCCGGCTCGGCGTTCAGGTTGCGCCACCTTCGCAGACGCTGCTGCTCTCTCACCCTGGCGAACAGGGTAGTGCGATTCCTCCCCCCAAGTCCATCACCCACAGGCGCCCGGCGGATACGGCCAATGGCGAGGCCGTCATGGTGCGGATGGACTCATGACGCGGCCGCTGCCACGATTTCCACACTGACCAATCACTCGGGCTTCACCGTGATCAGGGCCGTTCCGCCGGCCTTGGCGGTGGTTTTTCCCGTCCGGCGAGGTGAACTGGCAACGGCCGTGATCTGAAACTCGCCCGGAGGCAATGGCCCCAATCGGAACGTGCCATCGGCCGCGGTGGCTGTCATGGTATTGAGCTCGAGTGCCCGACTAGGTTCACGCTCAGAAGAAATCGGCTCGACCCAGCCCACGGCTGCTCCAGCGACCGGCTCGCCGTTCTCGTTGACGACCTTGCCTGTGAGATAGCTGCCCGGCTCGAGGACGAACTGGTGGGTGGACAGGACCTCGCCGGCGACAATCGTGCGCCACGCCGGCGCATGGTTCGCCGACAGGACAACGACCGTGTATAGGCCCGGTTTCAAGATGGTCGGAATGTGGCACATCCCTGCTTCGCGGTCCGTGAATGCTGTCGCCAGGTATTGGCCAGAAGCATCGCGGACCTGGACCATGGCATCGGCGATAGGATTGTCTCGCTCGTCGAAGACCTGCACCGTGATGCCGCTTCCCGGTTGCAGCCGGATCAAGGGGACCGCGTCGGCACGGGTCGGGGCGCTGGTTCGGCTGTTGGATGTCCGGAACCTGGGGTGTGTCACCTCCAGGAGGATCGGCTGTTCCCCCGCCAGGAACAGGGAATTCTCAGGGAGGGGAAACTCCAGGGAAGTGCTATTGGCACCCGGCGAGTTGCGACCCACCTTCAGCACGCCGGGCCCGAAAAACTGACCTTCGGCCTGATCCAGCCTGAGCTGGATGATCTTCCTCACGAGGTCAAAGTGGATCTCGCCGCGTTCGGCCTTGATCGTGGCGTTGAAGGTGTTCTCCGGCTTGCTACTCGCACGGTGCATGAACGTGGCATCGATCAAGGTCTTTCCCACGACGTCCCGTACCTTGATAACAAACGGCCACCGCGGGTTGTTGAATTCGTGATTTGTCTTGAGAAATTGAAGCAGAGTCGCTTCCAGTTCTTGGGCCCGCGCCCCGGTAAGATCGCTGGCCGGCACGCCCTGGAACGAGAACCGGCCGTCGCGATCGCTGCGGACCTGGAAAACGCCATGACTGCCGCCGCGGAACTCCTCAGGCTTGGTGTCGCCCAGCACCATCAAGACCCGTGGCACACTGGCCTGGACCTCAGCCCCTTCCACGGGCTTCCCCTCGTGATCGACGACCTTGCCAAAGAACGGGACGTCGTGGCGGAGAGCGATCCGGAGGTCTTCATCCTTCCTCACCACGAACTCGCCTGAAGCATGACCATCAGCCTCCACCCAAAGCGCGAGGTCATGATCCGCGCCCGCCTTCTTCCGGGTCGTGAGCTCGAACCGGCCATGCTCGTTGGCCGCTGCCATCGAGTTGTCGGAATAGACGCGTGGAAACGGAATCGGCTGCCGGGTCTCTTCATCGAGTACGGTTCCTCGGATTGTCACTTTGGGCAGCGTTTCCTTCGCGATCCATTCGCGGAGAAACTGCTTCAGCATCGCGTCGTCGTAGCCAACATGATGAATCATCGCCAGTCGGAGGAGCAAGAAGGTATCGAGCGGCTTTCCCTGGACGTCCTTCGCCAGCACGTCGAGATGCTTCACCGCCACGTGGATCCGTGGCAACCTGCATCATCCTGGCGAAATCAAGCGACCATAAGTGGCGGGGATGGTAAGTCGCCGCGATCCGGTCGACGAGCTCAGCAGAGATCGGATCGCGCCCGATGGCCCGGATAAGATCCGAGATTTCTGAGCGCGAGGGGCCGCTGAGGATCGTCAAGGGCCTGGATGCGCCTGCCGCGGGGACCGGTCCGCTGGTGTTCCCGTTCGCCGGTTTCTTGTTCGCGCTGGTCGCCAGAATGATGTCGCCGTGCCTGAACGGGCGGGTACTCTGAACCACGAACGGTTGCTGTTCGATTGAACCGGTAAGGTAATCATCCTGTTCCACCGAGAGCACGCACCGCGAGCCCGGTGAGACGCCGGTGAAGCGATAGCGGCCCTGGGCGTCGGTTCTGGTCTCAAGGGAGAATTTTCCGGAGAATTTGAATTGGATGCCTGGCTGGAGATCGAAGCCGAACGCGTTTCCCCACAGCCGGCCGATCGCCTTGCTCAAGAACCCGGCCGGTAACGGAGGATGCCTCGTCGAGGTCGATGATGCCCGGACTCTGGCCCGCTCTTCACCTCGGCGAACCCGGCGCGCGAACCGTCTGGATTGCGCGCGTAGCAGATCAGGACGTCGCTTTGAGTCGAGATCACGAACGTCCCAACCGCGTTCGTACGCGCTGAGTAATCTTGCCAGCCGGAACCAGGAAACGCCGCCCAGACCCACGCGCCGGCCACGGGTCTTGCTCCGTCCGCCGCGCTCTCACGAACCAACCCCACGATCTTGCGTTCGCTCGGCTCGTCTTTCTCGGTCAGAAGATGATCGCGCGTGATCGTCTCCTCGGACGCGATCTTGATTGCTTCGGGATGTCCATTGTTGACGGTCAGCCGGTACTCGCCCGGCCCCACCCGGAATGAGTAGCGGCCATCCTTGTCGGTTCGACTGTTCCGGGACAGCCACTCCCGGCCTTCCCAGGTGAAAGGCTTGAAATCGCTCGGTAGCGGATCGCCGTCCTCGTGAAGTGCGACCCAGACGCCAGCCACGGGCGGCTTGTCCGGTCCTCGTGTCACCTGGCCCTGCACCACCGTTCCCTTCATCAGCCGCAGATCGGGAAGGTCATGAGCCTCTCCCTCATGCCTTGGGACGATGTTGGTGAGGCTGGCGCGGCCCACGAACTGTCGCAGACGCCGACCATGTACGAGTGGTTCGGCGCGACGGCGATGGCATAGGTGCCATCCGCTGCCGTTCGCGCCATGGCGTGATCGTACTCGTCCGAGACGTCCCTGCCGACGCCGCCCGCCTGGACCAGAATTCCGGCCGCCTGCGTGCCATCGGGACGAAGAACCTTTCCTCGCAGGTTTGCCTTGCGGACCAGACGAACCGTCGTTTCACCCCGAATCTCAGCGACCGGAAACGTGGGCCGGATCGGAGCGTGCCAGTCGCCGGGCCACAACTGAGCCTGCACCGGATCTTCGATGGCGGCGGGGAGCCAGTCGAAGCCGGCGATGCCCCGTGCGTCGGTTGTGGAGACCACGCTTTTACTGGGCACCATGGCGTACGACAGCTTTCCTTTTTTCTTGATTGATAAAACGTAAAACCCTGCGCCGGGGACGGCCCTGCCCCCGGAGTCAACCGCCTTGATCCTGCCCGTCTGCGCTCCGTCGAGCACGAGCGAGACTGTCTCGGGGACGTCCATCCTTCCCGATGACGGCCAGGATTGGTAGTTCTCGAAATAATCGAACCCAAACCCCGCCTTGAGTGCGACGATCTGGTAGACGCTTCGTCCCGCGGGGAAACGGAGCTTCGCCCGGCCATGCGAATCGGTGTCGGACGAACCGATCGAGCCGCAATCGGCGACGACATCAATCCTCGCGCTGGGAACCGGCGTTCCCTTGCTGTCGAAAACAAGCACGTTCACCGACCGGCAGGGTTCGAGGCGAATCTGGATGTCGGCCGGTCTGGCCTGGCTATCGAGCGGTTCCTGGAGAGTTGCAATTCCCTGAAGTAAGCCATCCGTACTCGTGGCGATCAGGTCTTCATCGCCGAGCACCGGGCCGCAGACGTCGATGGTGAAGGCACCGTCCTCTCCGGTTTTCACCGGTCCTCGCGTTTTCCAGTCGCGAATCAGGCGAACGGAAGCGTTCTTGTAAGGCTTGCCATCGGTTGGGCCTACCACCGTGCCGCGAAACTGCCGCCAGTATTCGTTTGGCTTCAATTCGACTACCCGCATGGACGGACTCGGTTCATTCTCGACATCCGCTCTGATTGGTTCCGTTCGGCCGGCGGCCTCGATCCGCAATCCCGCCAGGGCCGTGACCGTGGCGATCATCATCGCGGCAAGACTCGTCAAATTCGCTCGGCTCATTCGTGTCATCGGTTTCCTCCTTGGGTCCAATAGTCCGGCAACCCGGTCCTCGAGCTTCCATCGCGAATTCAGGAGCGGCAGCGATCCGGCAGGGCGACCGGTGCAGGGCGATCGCTCGGCCAGCGCCAGCAGCGTCCGGGCGAACGCGCAGGCATCCCCCTCTTTCAAGACGTGGTTGTCGCAGATTTCTTCCCGGGCCCTGGCCAGCCGGCGGTTGAGCAGGTGAATCAGCGGATGTGGCCAGTAGACGATCTCGGCGAGCCGCTGAAGCAGCCCCACAAGCGGGTCGCGCCTCTGGATGTGAGCCGATTCATGAACCAGCACGTCAGCGAGTGAGGACGGAGAGAGATTCTCGATCAATCCTTCAGGCAAGATCACCAGGGGACGGATCAGCCCAATCGCCACCGGGCTCGTTAGCTCGGGAGACACCGCGATCGGCGGCAGCCAATTCGCGCGGAGGCGCAATTGCGCCTGTTCCAGCGACTCTCGAATCGCGCGCTCCTCGGCCAGGCGAGCCGATCGCCTGAGCATAAGTAAGAGGTATAACCCGCGAAGGAAACGCACCAGGAGAAACAACACCCCGGCTGCCCAGACCGTGATGCCGGCACGCATCAGCTTTACTGGCCAGCCGGCCTTTTGTACGGCGTCGACCCGGGCGTGCCCCGACTTCGGCGCGGCATCGGGCAACGATTGTACGGGGATCGTGTCCGAGGATTCCTGGGTACGACCCGTCCCCTGAACCCTAGTGCTTGGTTCCTGGGTTTTGATTGCTTCCAGATTTGTGAATTCTGGTGGGTCTGACTGAGGCATCTGTAACCGTCGCGGCTGGAGATCTTCGGGCTCGAAGACTTGCTGGGGAAGAGCCGTCGCGGGGGCGATTGCAGGGGGCTTATTCTCTGGCCAGGGGACGGAAATCGTCGCGACCCTCAGACCCGCGCGGCTTGCCGTAAGGACTCCCAGCGGACTGATCAGAGTGGCGATCAAGGCGCAGAGCCAGATGCCGTGGCGGACAGCGGCTCCCTGTCTCACGCACAATTCGGCAATCAGCAAGGCCGTCAGGATCACTCCGGTCACCACGACGAAGACGTGAACCAGATTCGGAATCGAGCTTTCAACCAGGCTCATGATCGACCTCCCTCTGCCTTGCGCTCCTCTTCGGCTCGCTCGATCAATGTGCGAACCCGTTTGGCTTCTGCCCGGGAGATGCCCCGGCCTTCGAGCAGGGCCAGCACCAGGCCCTCGGCCGAGCCGCCAAACGCCGAATCGAGCAACCGGCGGACCATCATCCCCTGCACCGCCTCGCGCGGGACGGCGGCCCGATAGCGAAACGCATGTCCCTCGCTCTGGCAGTGCAGCCACCCTTTTTCCTCGAGCCGGACGATCATCGTCTGGATCGTGTTTCGCGCGACCGACCGGCGCCGGGAGAGTGCCTTCCAGACATCGGCCACAGTCACCTCGCCGTGCTCCCAGACCAGATTCATGATTTCCAGTTGCGCCTCCGAGAGCGGAGAGAGATCGCCGGAGTTGTTGTGCATCGAGGAATCTCAGGGATGGAGGATGCCAAATGACAGGAATGGCAAAGGGCGACAATGCCACATGGAAAATGACAAATGAAAAATGCCTACGACTGTCGGTGAAATTACCGACGCGTGTAGGCAAAGTCAATAGGATCTGGAAAAACTCAGGTAGGGCGCGTGGAGGCGACGGGCGCAAAAGAAAACCCGCCCGGTGGGGGCGGGTTTATTATGGTAGGCAGGTCGCGCTCAGAGTTCGTCGTAGAAGCTGCTGAGATCGGGCATACCGTAGACGGGGTAGATTTCCGTTTCTTTGTCGTCCTTGCCGTCTGGCGGTTGCTCCACTTCTGGATTGAAAGTGAGCCTGACCACCTTGATATTGCCGTTCAAGTGGGAGCGATTGGCTTGCCACATGACTTCGGTCGGGATGTCCTGGAGGGCGATGTGACGATCGCAGACTTCGACGTTGCCCTCGTTCGTGCCGAAGATCGTCCACATTCGAACATGCGTATTCTGGTTCATGGTTCCTCCTCACTGATCCGAAACGAAGGGAGAGCGGGCAACTCGCCCGCTCCGGAGTTTTCTCCGACTGGGACGGTTGCTTGGCTTCGAAACGGAGGAAGCCAGCGCGCTCGGCGCGGAGCATCGACTGGTTTGCTCAGTTCCATCGAGGCGGCAACAGCCGCCCCGCGAAGTTGGCGCCGGGTCTGGCCGGCTGGCGGGCGAGCCAGCGAAAAGGCGATCAGGTCGTGGTCGATAGAGGGAATGCGGACACCGTCGTGATCCCGGTCAAGCTTGGCCTGCCCGGTCTGGGCGTACGGCTCTACCGCGTCCCCGGCCCCGATCTGGGTTGGTGTGAAATTGAACGCTCGCCCGTCGGCGGCGATGGCTCGGACAAGTTCTCGATCCCCTGGCTACTTGGACTTCCATGATTCACTGACAGACTTCCTGTCGGTCTTCGTCGGCAGTGCAAGTCCTCCTGCTTCAACATAACTCCCGTGGCGCCGGCGCGGTCCACGTGTGGGAGAGTCAAATCTGGTTCTCTCTCTACAATTATTCTACGTCATGTCAAGACGATTTGGGACGGATTGCGCCGCCAAGATTCACAAACAGGCGTTTGTAATTCTCGACGATGTCGTTGTCTGGATCACCGTCGCGAGTGCATCAACCGCAAGGGTCGCGGCCTTGAAACCTGGGTGCAGAGCGAGAAGAATGAAATGGTCACGCTCAACGATCGCATGTTTCCGGGCCGCCCCGGCGAGGCTGCCTCGAGGTAAGGAGATTAACCATGGCAATGAGCCGCCCCGACAAGGAGAAGCCTGTGTCGAGCCCGACTCCTGGACCGGCGATCGGCAGCCGTCATGCGCTACGAGACCAGGACGTACTCTGGACCAACTTCCTTGACCTGGCCGGGTCCGTTGTCAATACGCTCGAGAAAAGCGTTCAGGCGCTCTGCGAAGGACGGTTTGAACTGATCAGCGAGCTAGAAACCGAGGAGGAAGACTCCGATCGCCGCGAGGTGGAGATCGAACAGGAGTGCCTGCGAATCCTGGCACTTTACGAGCCGGTCGCCACCGACCTGAGGCGTATGGCCACGGTACTCAAGGTCAACCGAGACTGGGAACGAATCGCCGATCTGGCCCTCCGGGTCGCGCGTCGGGCTCGAAAACTCTCAAGCCGGGGCGGCGGCATGGCCATGCCCGAGGGTCTCAAACAACTGGCGCGTGACGTGCTCCAGCAAGTACGTGCCTGCTACGAGGCCCTGGCCAGCCGAGAGGTCGCGGCGGCTCGCGAGGTCATCGGTGGAGACGCCGCCATCGATGTTCAATACCGCGCACTTCGCAAGCAGTTCAAGACCGGTCTGAGCCAGAATCCCGAGCAGCTTGACGCCTGGCTCGAACTCATGAATACTGCGCGGAACCTGGAACGAATTGCCGACCACGCCGCCGGAATTGCGCAGACGGTCGTTTATCTCAAGGAGGGAGTCATCGTCCGCCACACCCCCTCCCAGGGTTCCGCCAGAGGATGAAACCGGCGCCACGTTGTATTGAAGAACCGAAGAGGGACTGCGATGAAGCGAGAGCCGACCCTGAAAGTTTGCCGTATCGCATTGGCTACGGTCGTCGCGATGGTCGTTGCAGGTCTGGTCGGGCACGGCCCCGAAACGTGGGGTCAGGTTCCCGGTACACCCGGCGCAGTGTCCGCGCAGGCCGCGCCAGTGATTCTCAAGGTCGAAGGCGAGGTCTCACCTCCGTTGCGACTGACCGCGGCGGAGCTGGGCCGGCTTCCACGACAGACTCTCACGGCAATGGCACACGACGGCAAAGCGTCACGCTACGAGGGGGTTGCACTCATCGAGGTTCTCAAGAAAGCGGGTCTGCCGACCGGTAACGAACTGAGAGGGAAGGCCGTGGCGATTTACGTGGTTGTCGAAGCAGCGGACGGCTACCACGCGGTCTTCGCCCTTGCCGAGCTCGATTCGTCGTTCACCGACCGGGTCATCCTGCTGGCGGACCACCGCGACGGGCAGGCACTCTCCGCACGCGAAGGCCCGCTCCAGATGATTGTTCCCGGCGAAAAAAAGCATGCTCGGTGGGTCAGGCAGGTGACCGCGCTTCGGATCGGCCACCGCTGAACTGGCGTGGCACCGAGAAGAGCCAGCAGTTCGCACTCTATTCGATGTGGTGCGCTTTCCAGCCCTGGGATCTGACGAGGTGTTCCGCGATCATCAGGCGATGGCACTCGGCCACGCGTTTCTCGGCGCAGAGAAGGCAAAACGGCGTGGGAATCTCCAGCAAACGTGTGACAAGCAGGTCTCCGGCCCGTCGAAGCAACTCGCGGTACGGCGTTTGCCAGTCCTCGATCTCGAAAAAGAGGTTGCCCAGCTCGAGAATCGGGTGATAGGCGATGCCCCGATCGCTCAGCAATCGCTCGATGCCCTTGTCGCTGGATTTTGCACGAGTGTACGCGCCATGCTGGCCCGATCGGGACGGATCCGGACGTCGGCCACGGCGCGAATGCCGTGAACCGCGAGCAGGTTGACAAACTCCTCTGGGTCCCTGCCGCCATAACCGATGGTGTAGAAGGTCATGACCCGATTCGTACCGTCAACGAGCTGGCGGGGTAAGGTTTCCGTCCACGGTCCGAGACCTGGCGGCCGGCAGCCGCGGCGGCATCAGCACAAGCGCGGCGACGACCGCCAGGCCAAAAGTCACATAGCCGACCGTGAAAACCCAGGGCTCGGCTCGATAGAAGAGGAGCCGGTGCACCCAGTGGCCGATGAAGTCTCCGGGATAGCTCGTCTGGCCGGCCCGGACGCGAAGCTGCTTCTCCCAGACCGTCAAAGGGCAGGGAATTCCCGCCAGGGCCTCACCCGCGACGATGGCAATCATCGCCAGGTGAATCACTCGGAAGTAGAAATCTCGCACCCAGCTCCAATGGAAGACAGCACCCAAGAGAATCGCGACCAGGCCCAGCACCACGAACCCGACGTAGCAGGCGTGGAAGACGACGATCAGATCGGCCAGGATACGCGACCAGAGCATGCGAAGAGTCTCTCGAAAGCGATGTCAAAGATCAGGGAGCGAGAGACTGTCGAAGACAATCACGCGAGATCGCACCCCAGTGCCCCCTCCGCGGCGTGGCAGATGTGGACGTCCGGGGTGATGCCGAGCTTGCGGCTGTGAACAGCACGAACGCTTTCCGCGAAGGCCTCGGCCTGATCGGCACGCACCAGATTGACAGTGCATCCGGCCCAGCCCGCGCCCGACAGCTTGCCTCCCAGGAAACCTGGACTGGCCTCGGCGGCCTCGACGAGTGTATCGAGGGCCTGAGAGCTGTTCTCGAAATCGTCGCGGCTGGACGCATGGGACGCCGAGACAAGCCTGCCGAATTCCTCGAGTTTGCCGGCTCGCAGGGCAATGGAACCCTGGCGAACCCGCTCGTTCTCGCCGAGCACGTGCCGGGCACGCTTGCGGCCCACCGGATCAAGCCGGTCCCAGTTCTCCTCCAGTTCCTGGAGGTTCACGTCGCGGAGTGATTTGACTTTATCGGACCCACGCGTCGCCTGGAAATGGGTAACCACGGTCTCACACTCGGCTCGCCGGCGGTTGTACATCCCGTCGGCCAGGCGTCGCGACGTCTTGGAATCGCAGACGATGATTGACGGACCGGGCTCCCCGAGCGGTAAGCGCGCGTATTCGAGGGTTTGACAGTCGAGATACATGGCATGGTGGGCACGACCGAAGAGGCTCGAGAACTGGTCGAGCAACCCCGAAGCCACGCCCACGAAAGCATTTTCCGATCGTTGCAGAACCTGGGCCAGTGCCATCCGTTCCGGGTCGGCGGAGTCTCCCCGGTACTGGCCGCTGGTTCGCCCCCGAACAAGCCCTGCCTGGAGCAGAAAGAACGCAAATGCGGCCTCCAGGCTTGCCGAGCTGGAGAGACCAGCACCCAGAGGCACGTTGCCGGCGATGGCGATGTCAAATCCCGAAACCAGGGGCGCCCGCTCGGACTCCTCGATCGCCCAGGCAACGCCTTTCACATAGTTGGGCCAATCTCCCGACTCGCCGCGCTCGAGATTGTCCAGGTCAAAGGCAGTGGCACCTTGGAAGTTGACTGCGTGAGCGCGGCAGGAGCGCCCGCTGGCCGGTCGTCCCGCGACGACGGTGAATCGGTCAATGGCGACAGCCATGACCAGTCCGCCGTTATAGTCGGTATGGTTACCCAGTAGTTCGACACGTCCGGGAGCGATGCCCAGCGCGGCGGGGGGTACTCCGAATTCGTGCTCAAAAGCCGTCGTGGTGCGGGCTTGCAGTTCGCCCGAGATTGACATGGCTGTTCCTGTCGTCAGTCTGCGGAAGGACGAGCGGCCCGACAACTCGAGATTCTCGGCGGCCGCGGCTGCTCCTCCTCCCAAGAGATTCTCATAAAAATTGCTTGCTGATTTCTCGATCAGACAAGGCTGCTCTGCCTGGCAAGGTTGTTGGCCAGGTCGCGCAGGGTTTCCGCCTTATCGGTCTTCTCCCAGGTGAATTCCGGTTCCGACCGCCCGAAGTGGCCGCCGCTGGCTGTCTTGCGGTAGATCGGTCGGCGGAGGTCAAGATGCTTGATGATCCCCGACGGAGTGAGTGGGAAGCCGCGGCGGATGATCTCGGAGATGGCCGAGTCGGGAAGCTGGCCGGTACCGAAGCTGTCAACGTGGATGCTGACCGGTTCGGAAACTCCGATGGCGTAGGCAAGCTGGATCTCGCATCGCTCGGCCAGTCCGGAGGCGACCACGTTCTTGGCCACGTAGCGAGCCATGTAGGCCGCGGAGCGGTCAACCTTGGTGGGGTCCTTACCGCTGAAAGCACCGCCGCCATGTCGGCCCATGCCGCCGTAGGTATCCACGATGATCTTGCGGCCGGTCACTCCCGAGTCGCCGTGCGGGCCGCCGATCACGAACTTGCCCGTCGGGTTGATGTGATACTTGATCCCGCCATTGACCAGTTCCGAGGGGATGACCGGATCGATCACCTGCTCCCTGATGGTCTTGACGATCTCGGCGTGGGAAACATCGGGCGCGTGCTGCGTGGAGACGACGACCGTATCGACTCGAACGGGCGTATAGCCGTCGTATTCGATCGTGACCTGGCTCTTGGCGTCGGGCCGGAGCCAGCGGATCGACCCGTTTTGCCTCAGCTCGGTGATCTGGTGAATGATCCGGTGAGCCAGGGCGATCGGCAGGGGCATCAGTTCAGGAGTCTCGTTGCAGGCGAAACCGAACATCATCCCCTGGTCGCCAGCGCCAATGTCCTTGCCTTTCTCGGTATTCTCGTCCACACCCTGGGCGATGTCGGGCGACTGCTTTCCGAGTGCCACCATCACGGCGCAGGTCGTTGCGTCGAAGCCCATCTCGCTCGAGGTGTAGCCGATGTCACGCACGACCTGGCGGACGATCGACGGATAATCGACCATGGCCTTGGTGGTGATCTCGCCGGCAAGACAAACCAATCCCGTGGTCAGCAAACTCTCGCACGCCACCCGGCCGTACGGATCTTGGGAAAGAATGGCATCGAGGATGCCGTCGGAAATCTGGTCGGCCATCTTGTCAGGATGGCCCATCGACACCGATTCGCTGGTAAACAGATAATTGTCGTGGTTCGCCACAGAGCTTCTCTCCTACGAGACTGATCCGATGTGTCCAGAGATTACTGACCCGCGAAGGGTGCGGTTCATTGATCCGAGTAAGGGCTTGCTTGCGAATGACAAGGCGCCAGGACCCAGGCCGGCGCGGTGGGAACAAGACGCGAAGCGTGCCGGACCACCGCATCGCGACGGCCCTTACACGCAGGCGCTCACTACACCTTCAGATTTTAAGTCTAGCAATCCGCCAGGTGCTTGCAAAGCAGTCGTCGAATTCCGGATTCGTTCCAGATTGAAAGTCACCGCACTGCCCGTCGATCGGTGTCAGCAGATGGAACCGTATGCTGACAGAGAGTTGCGGCATGATCTCGGGGACATCACTGGGCATCGTCCCAAACCCTCATTTCTTGCGTTGACGAAGGCACAGGCCCGCGGGACATACTAACCCGAAGCGTCAGCGAGGGGTTTTCCCCAGCCTGCGAGACATACCAACCCGAAGGGTCAGCGAGGGCTTTCCCCTTTCCCCGCATGGATTTGTGTCGACCCTCGCTCACGCTTCGGGTTACTATGAACGGCCCGCCATGTGTCAAACGAGACAATTCCACGTCGACCCCACTTTGGGACAATGCCCTTCACTGGTGATCCGCCCAGGTTTGCCGGATTGGACCGTTGCTGATTTGCTGCAACCAATCGCCGCGGGGCTGTTTCCATGATCATGGAACACCGCCGGGACTCAGCCTGCTCGCTCATGGTTCCTTGAGACTTCCACGGCTCGAAGGTACAAGGGAGACAGAATGAGGTCTGATTCAGTCATCAGGGGCTCTTATTCTCCCATTTGCAAAGGGAAAATCCATGGGTGTGAGACTGCGCAAGCTCGGCAGCTCGGGGCTCGAAGTGGGGCCGCTGGCGCTGGGAGGAAACGTGTTTGGCTGGACAGCCGATGAGTCGACCTCGTTCCGCTTGCTCGACGCCTTTGTCGCGGCCGGGTTCAACCTGGTCGATACCGCGGATGTCTATTCGCGGTGGGCCCCCGGCAATCAGGGGGGTGAATCCGAGACGGTCCTCGGCAAGTGGTTTCAGAGGTCCGGCAAGCGTGGAAGTGTCATCCTGGCCACCAAGGTCGGCAACGAGATGGGGCCGAGCGAGAAGGGTCTCTCCAAGCAGTACATCTTCCGAGCGGT
The DNA here is from genome assembly GCA_963797295.1 of uncultured Planctomycetaceae bacterium. Classification (GTDB taxonomy): domain Bacteria; phylum Planctomycetota; class Planctomycetia; order Isosphaerales; family Isosphaeraceae; genus Aquisphaera. The sequence continues at coordinate 233,265 of CAWCPP010000034.1, read as the reverse complement.
AGAACGATCGCTCGAGCGGCTCCAGACCGACTACATCGACCTTTATCAGTCGCACATCGATGATTCGTTGACTCCCCTTGAAGAGACCCTCGACGCCTATGGCGAGTTGATCCGGCAGGGTAAGGTCCGTGCAATCGGTGCCTCGAACTACACCGCCGAGCGGCTAGCGCAGGCACTCGAAGTCAGCAAGCAGAAGGGTCTTCCGTCCTATTCGTGCCTGCAGCCGCTGTACAACCTTTACGACCGCACCGTCTTCGAAGCGCGCTCGAGCCGCTTTGCCGGCAAGCCGGGCTCGGAGTCATTCCCTATTACTCGCTCGCGGCCGGATTCCTGACGGGCAAGTACCGATCGGAACAGGACCTGGCCCAGCGCTCCGCGCCGGGACCGTGAAGAAGTACCTCAACGACCGGGGCTTTCGCATCCTCCAGGCCCTCGACCGGGTGGCCGTGCAGCTCGGTTCGACGCCCGGTCAGGTTGCTCTCGCCTGGCTGGCCTCTCGCCCCACCGTGACCGCCCCGATCGCGAGCGCTACCAGCCTCGAACAGCTCGAGGACCTGATCGCGTCCAACCGGCTCGAACTGGACACGGCGTCGCTTGAAATGCTGAACGAGGCAAGTGCATGAGCTGAATGAGCATTGCACTTGCGATCTTTAGCGAATCGGCCGTAGCGGTGTGCTGAAACTTCGATCTCGCGGATTCATGGCAGGTCATGGTCGGTGCCCCCTTCGCGCGGCTCCGGATCCAGCCCCTGGGCCTGGCTGTCGCGACGATACCAGCTCCAGAGCAACCGATGCGTGGCGTACTCGAGAATGGCCTGCGACGAGGGGAATTCGGACTCGGACAGGTCGCGCCGTTCCAGCAGAGCGCGAGTCGATGGGGGCAGGTAGGCATGATCAGCCCGGGCGCAAAGGTCGGCCAGAAAGATCGGAAAATTCTCGATCGCCGAGCTCTTGAGTCGGTCGCCCAGGTAGGCGTAGTTCATCTGGTTCTCGACGACGCGAAAGGCGAGCCGCGGATCGCGCCTTACGATCACGATCTCGCCGATCGGGTCACGCGGTACGCGATTCGCCCGGGACATGCGGCTCTGCGGACGCGGACCCTTCAGGGCCAATGCCCGAATGCCGGCCACAACGGCGGACGGCCAGCGCTGCTTGTGGACGTCGCGAACCTCGTCATCGATCGTCACCTTGCCGGCGCAGATCATCTCGACCCGATCCCAGGGCACCCAGTGAGTCGGTTCACCCCGCAGTCCCTCGACGCGAAATCCGTCATCCAGGCAGGCCGCGCGATGGACCGTGCGAGCTGGGCTCAGTTCGGGGAACTGGTCGACTCTCCATGCCTCGGCGGCCACCTGGAATTCATAGAGCCCGTCCAGCAGCTTGCGGACCGTCGGCTGGTCGAGCGGTCGGGGCCAGACGCCCGGCGATCGGGCCAGCCATTGCACCACGTCCGTCGGGTGCATACCGGTGGCCTCGCAGATCATCGGGCGCAGCTCCTGGGGATTGTCGATGGCATCGAAGATCACCAGGCGATACCGGGGTTCCGAGTTGGGCATGGCCAGCGTGAACTCCCCGTCAACGAGGAACTGAAAATGGAAATCCCGTCAACCTTTCCGACGTTTCCCGTTGGGTTTGCCCCGTGCGGGACCCACGGGCTTGCGGAACAGGTCGGCGACGACGATCGAGAAGCCCGGCAATACCGCGCCGCCGTCGAGTTTGGCCGAAGCAGTCAGCCGGGTGAACTGATCGGCCGCTGTGTAGACGTCGACAACCCGGGTCCGGGGTCGTACCAGCCAGACCAGCCGGACGCCTTTGCCGAAATAGTCTTCGAGTTTCTCTTCCATTTCCTTCCTGGTGTTCCCGCGGCTGATGACTTCGACGACAAGGTCGGGAATCAGGTTGGGGATCGCTTCCTCCGGAAGCTGGCCGTCAGGGATGCGATCCCAGGAAACAAAGGCCAGGTCGGGAATCCGGACGCGACCCAGCCAGAGTCGGTACATGCCATCGGCTCCGGTGGCAAAGCCCAGGTTTTTCGGGAGAACGTGGTTGTTGATCAGCGTGAGGATCAATCCCGCGATCCACGATTCTTCGAGTCCCACGGTCTTCTCCACCAGGATGCCGTCAACCAGTTCGCAAAGCCGATCCTCGTGGTCATTGAGCCAGACGACGTCGGCTTCGGTGGCCGCGCCGGGCGCGGGGTTCTGAACGATCCGGCTGAATGGAATGGGACCGAACCGCCGTTGCAGGTCGGCGACGGTCCATTCCTTGGCGGTTGTTTTTCTGCGAGCCGGAGCGGTGGACATGAGACGATCTCGTTGAACAGACGTCAGTTGAAGAACGCAATGATCCTAACACGGCCGCTCAGGCCTGGCCAAGCGGTGCGCGTATTTCAGACATCTGTCAGAGGTAAGTACTCGATCGAGTGCGTCATGTGACCTGCTTCTGGAACAAGAACCAGCAGAGGATGGGTGTACCGAGGTGCATCCTGTGTTATTTTGATGAGGTGATTGCGTCGAGCCAACGCGACTGGTTGTCCGGCCGGATGGTCCGAATTCTTTCAGGCGTCGTGGGATCGTCAGGGGACCGACCGTTGCGTCAGATCGGAACACTGCCCAGGAATCTCGATTCCAAGTTACTCGGTGACCACCTCCTTGCGCTGGGGATGAAGACCCGGTTTGACGAGCAGCCCGACGGCTGGCTTGTGTGGGTCTACAACGAGGATCAGCTTCCGCGAGCCAGGGCCGAACTGGAAGCGTATATTCGCCAGCCTGACGACCCGCGATTCGAGGAGGCCGCGGGCACGGCCAGCAAGGTGCGCCGAAATGAAGCCAAGCTCGAGAAGGAGTATCGCAAGAACTTTCGCGAAATGACGGACCAGTGGGCGGGACTGCGATTGCGCAGGCGGCCGTTGACGCTGCTCCTGGTATTTGTGTCGGTGGGCGTTTTCGTCCTTCAGAATATTTCGCGAGGCTCAATGATTCAGGTCGAGAACGCGCTCATGATCACCTCGCTCCGCATTGATCCCGAGCACGGCCTCGTCGACGATGGTCTGGACCGGATTCTCTCGGGCGAGGTCTGGCGGCTGGTGACCCCCATCTTCCTTCACTTCGGGATCCTCCACATACTCTTCAATAGCTGGGCCGTTACCCTTGAAGGGACGATGATCGAGGCTTCGCGGGGGACATTGCGGCTGGCGATCATGGTGCTTGTCGCGGCCGTGCTGTCAAACCTGGGCCAGTATTTCTACATGGACCGTTTCAGCACCAACGGCTTGCATCTGTTTGGCGGCCTCTCCGGCGTGGGATACGCGCTTTTCGGCTACCTATGGATGAAGGGTCAATACCAGCCGGAGCTAGGCATGATTTTGCACCCCAACACAGTCAGTACGATGCTCATGTGGTTGGTTCTTTGCATGACCGGCTTGCTCGGGCCGATCGCCAATGCCGCCCATGTGGTGGGCTTGCTTGTGGGTATCGCGTTCGGCGTGTCGCGGTTCTAGCTCCTTCCGAATCGGATGATTCTTTTCGGGGTTGTTGACCATGAAACTCGGATTTGTCTCGGCGATCGTTCCGGAGTACACACTGGAGCAAGTACTGAACTTCGCTCACAAGGCGGGCTTCTCGAGCGTCGAGCTGATGTGCTGGCCGCCGGGAAGGGCAGAGCGCAGGTACGCCGGGGTCACCCATATCGACGTGACCAACCTATCCCTCGACGCGATCGAGAAGATCCAGGATCTGCTGGCCATCCACCAGGTCGCGATTTCCGGCCTGGGCTACTATCCCAACCCGCTCTCCGCCGACCGTGCGGAGGCCGCGGTCGCCGTCGGCCACCTGCATCACGTGATCGACGCGGCCGCGGCGCTCGGCGTGGGGCAGGTGAACTCGTTCGTCGGCCGCGACCCCGCGCTCTCGGTCGAAGCGAACTGGCCGCGGTTCCTCGAGACCTGGCGGCCGCTGGTCGCGCATGCCGAAAGCAAGTCCGTGAAAATCGGCATCGAAAACTGCCCGATGCTCTTCACTCAAGATGAATGGCCCGGTGGCAAGAACCTCGCAACAACGCCGGCGATCTGGCGGCGAATGTTTGACGACATCCCCAGCGCCCATTTTGGCCTCAACTACGATCCCTCGCACATGATCTGGCAGCAGATGGATTACCTGGCTCCGCTTGCCGAGTTCCGGGACCGGATCTTCCACGTTCACGCCAAGGATGCGCGAATCGACCGCGCAGCCCTCGATCAACACGGCGTGCTGTCTTATCCCAAACTCTGGCACACCCCCAAGATCCCCGGCCTGGGCGACGTCCGCTGGGGCGCCTTTTTCGGGGCTCTGAGCGATGCGGGATACACGGGCCATGTGGCCATCGAGGTCGAGGACCGAGCCTACGAGGGAACCATCGACTCGCGGCTCGACTCGCTGATCATCAGCAGGCGGCATCTCTTGCAGTTCATGAAAGGGTGATCGGGCGATCCCCGCGAGCACCCGGAAGAAGAGCGGCATGACCACCCCAGTTGACATCCGCCGAGAGGAAAAGCGATCGCGCTGGGGCGGCTCCGCGCCGGGCGGAGAGATCGAGCCGCGGATCGATCTTTCGGTGCTGATACCGGTTTTCAACGAGGTGGAGAACGTTGGCCCGCTGCATGCCGAACTCACTTCCGTACTTGGTCCCCTGCCCTTGCGTTATGAGCTGATCTTTGTTGACGACGGCTCGCTGGATGGTACGGCGGTTCAGCTCGAGGGCATCCAGGCAGGCGATCCCGAGCACGTGCGCGTTGCCTTCCTGTGGCGGAATTGCGGACAGACCGCCGCGCTTTCCGCCGCGCTCGACCTGGCCCGAGGCGAAGTTCTGGTGCCGATCGACGGCGACCTTCAGAATGACCCCGCCGATATCCCCAAGCTGCTCCAGACCCTGGATCAGGGCTTCGACGTGGTCTCGGGCTGGCGGCGGACTCGCCACGACGCCTTCCTCAGCCGCAAGATTCCCTCGAGGATCGCCAACCGCCTGGTGGCTCGAATCTCCGGAGTCTCGCTCCATGATTTCGGCTGCACCTTGAAAGCCTATCGCCGGAGGGTGCTTGCGGGAGTGCGGCTCTATGGCGAGATGCACCGATTCATTCCCATCTTTGCCGCCTGGCAAGGAGCGAGGGTCACCGAGCAAGTCGTGAACCACCGGCCCCGGACCGCCGGCAAGACCAAGTATGGCCTGGGCCGGACCTTCAACGTGGTACTCGACCTGATCTTGATCCGTTTCCTCCAGCGCTACGCTCAACGGCCGATTCACTTCTTCGGGCGAATTGGCCTCTGGTCGTTCGCCATGGCGATCGTTTGCTTCATTGCCATGCTTTACTTCAAGTGGATCTTTCCCTGGCCCGCGCTCTGGTGGGATCCCGATCTTGACCCAAAGACTTTCGTGCAAACTCCCCTGCCCTCGCTCACAGTGATGTTCTTCCTGTCGGGCGGCATGAGCATTCTGCTGGGAATTCAGTCCGAGCTGATCATGCGGACGTATTACGAATCGCAGGCCAAGACAACATACCTGCTTCGCGAGGTGCGACAGGGAGTTGCTGCGAGCTCGCAAGACTGAGGCGCACCGACTTGTTTCACGTGCTTGCGTGCCATTTCACGCCAACTTTGGTAACGTGAAACCATGGACTCCGGAGGAAACCGAGATGGTATACGCGATCACGTTGGCGGCACTGGCACTTCTGGCCCAGGCGGCTGGTCCGGCTGAGAAACCGGGGGCGGGGCCCACCGACAAGAAAGCCGTGGACTCGAAGAGCCTGGAAGCGGCGCGACGGCTCTTGCAAAATGGCCGCTATGCCGAGTCTGAAGAAGCCTATCTGGCAGCCGAGAGCGAGGCCAAGAAACAGAAGGATGGCCAGACTCCGCAACTCGAGGCGGACCTGGCGTTGGGAAGGGCCGAATGTCAGGCCAGTCAGGGAGAGTATGGCAAGGCGGTCGATCTCCTGAAAACAATCGCCGCGCGACAACCCAAGAATGCCGATGTCACGGGCCGGCTGGCCGAGCTCTTCTTCACACGCGGAGATTGGCAGTCGGCTGATGCGGCGGTCAAGCAGACTCTGGATGCAACGCCGGATCATCTCCTGGGACGGTGGATCGCCGTTCGCCTGCTCGAGTCGCGAGGGAAGCTCGATGACGCGATCAAGGGCTGCAAGTGGTTTGTGGACCACTATAACACGCGTCCGCCCGACCTGGCGCGAAACGCCCGGAATCTGCTGCTCGTCGGCCAGGCTGCCGAGCGGTACTACCGGGCCACGGCCAGGGGTGAAGAGCTGAGCGATTCGCTCAACGACGTGATCAACGAGATCTACGAGGCAGCCCTCCGCGCCGATTCCAACTGCTGGCAAGCCCCCTGGCTCGAGGGAAAGCTTTTCTTGTCTGGTTACAACGAACGGTCGGCCGCCAAGGAGCTGGCCCGTGCACAGCAGATCAATCCTTTGGCCCCGGAGATTCTGGTCACGCTGGGCCAGGCCGATTTGCAGGGCTATCGGCTGGCCGCCGGCAGGTCCAAAGCCGAGCGCGCACTCGAGATCAATCCGCATTATGGTCCAGCCGATGTCCTGCTGTGCGATCTGAACATCTCTGACGAGCGGTTTCTCGACGCCAGGAAGGCGGCCGAGAAGGCCGTCGCGGAGAACCCTCGCGACGAGGACGCGCTGGCACGTCTGGCCGCGTCCTGCCGGCTCCTGGTCGATCCCATCGGCACCGCGGCTGCCGAGCTCAGTGTGCTCTCACTCAGTCCGCGACCGGCCACTTTCTATGCCGCCCTGGGCGAACGCCTGGCCGATCGCCGTAAGTACCTCGCCGCGGAACGGGCCTTCCTGCAAGCGGCCCAGGCCGACCCGACCCGCGCCGATGCTCCGATCGGGCTGGGCATGCTCTACATGCAGATCGGCCGCGAGACCGAGGCACGCAGCCTTTTTGACGAGGCGTTCGCCGCCGACCCGTTCAACGTCCGCGCTGATAACATGATGAAAGTGCTCAAGCACATGGCGTCGTACACCCCGGTCGAGACCGAGCACTACAGCGTACTGGTCGACCCGACTCAGGACACGCTGCTGGCCAGGTACATGGGGCGTTTCCTGGAATCGGTCTATGGTGAACTGACCGGCCGGTTCGGGTACGCGCCTCCGAGTAAGACAAAGATCGAGATCATGAAGAACCATCAGTGGTTCAGCGGCCGCACGATCGGCTTGCCGTTCATACCGACCGTGGGTGCCTGCACGGGAAAGGTCGTTGCGCTGGCCAGCCCGCGATCGACTCGCCAGGCGTTCAACTGGGCCCGGGTGCTCAAGCACGAGGTCGTTCACGTCATCACGTTGCAGCAGACCGAGTTCAACATCCCCCACTGGTACACCGAGGCACTGGCCGTCGAAAGCGAGGGCTTCCCCCGTCCCCAGGAATGGAACAAGCTGCTGCTGGAGCGAGTTCCCGCCCGGTCCAAGCTGCTCAATCTTGATACGATCAATCTTGGGTTCATTCGACCGAACGAGCCGGATGACCGCCAGATGGCCTATTGCCAGGCACAGCTTTACGCCAGATACATGTTGAAGCGCTTTGGCGACGACGCGCTCATCAAGATGTTGATGGCTTATCGCCGAGGGTTGACGACCGACCGGGCCATCCGTGAATGCTTCCAGGTTGACAAGGCCGACTTCGAGAAGCAGTACCTTGCCTACCTCGACGAGGTGATCAAGACAATTCGCACCCGAGTGAACGAGGAAAAACCTGTCAAGTTCTCTCAGCTCGAACGGCAGCTCAAAGAAAATCCCGAGGACGCCGACCTGAACGCCCGGATGGCGTATGAACATTTTGCTCGCCGCGATTACAAGGAAGCTCGACCCCTCGCCGAGAAGGCGCTCGAGCTCAAGCCGCACCATCCCCTGGCCAGTTATGTGAAGGGGCGGTTGCTCGTGACAATCGGCGACGATGACGCAGCGCTGGCCATTCTGGAACCGGCGCTGGACCCGAAGCGGCCCAATGAACGGGTCGTCGACCTGCTTGCCGAGTTGAAGATGAAGGCAGGGCAGCTTGACGAGGCCGAAACGCTCTATGAGCTCGCGCGCAAGGACGATCCTTATCACACGAAGTGGATTGCCGGGCTGGCCCGGGTTCATCTGCGGCAAAAGAAAACGGCGAAGTTTCTCGATGATCTCACAATGATCGCGGCTAACGATGCGGACGACATCGCGGTTCGCAAGGCTCTCGCCGAGCGGAACCTGGCAAGCCACAATAACTCCGAGGCCGAGAAATGGGCCGGGGAGTGCCTGCACATCGATGTCTACGACCCCGTGGCCCATGTGCTTCTGGCCGACGCCCTGTCGGCCCGCGACAAGTTTGCCCTGGCCATCGAAGAGTACCAGACCGCCCTCGAGCTCAAGGCCAAACGTCCCGATGACCTGAAAGTCAAGCTGGCGAAAGCCCAGTTCGGGTTGGGCCAGCGTGACGCGGCGAAGGCGACGCTTGACGGCATACTCAAGACGGATCCGGATCATCCGGAAGCCAAGGCGCTGAAGCAGCAAATCGACCGATCACCGGGCAAATGATTTAGTTGGCGATCGCTTCCGTGCCTTGGCTGCGTCCGCTGCGTGAGGCTTCGAGACACCTCCGCCGGTTTGCAAGGCGTAATAAGTGCATTCGATGAAAATTGCTTCAGAAAAGGCTTGTCGCGTTTGCCTCATGGGCAGATAGCGGGTTTACGAGGGCACGGGCAAGCTGCTGATGTGCTGTACCCCGTACTGGCGATTTCGCGTCAAGGGGGGAGAGTTCAAGGATCCGATCCTGGCCGAGTGAACCACGAACGCCTGGCCATTGGCCGTCAGTCCGAACGATAACGAAATCTATCAATTTTTTGCCGTTCCTGCGGTCTGTAGTGTCTTTTGCATTTTCTCGACTTTTCACGTGCTTCAATGGCGTTGAAGGTATAGCATTCGAGAACGTGCGAAACACAAAGCGACGACGCCCGCTTGTGAATCTGCGTCAGAAATTATTACTTCTGGAGAACACTGGATGAACATCGTTGACGTAATCAAAAACCAGCTTGGAGGCGAGATCCTCGGCAAGCTCAGTTCCGTCGTTGGTGAGAGCGAAGACAAGACCAAGACCGCCGTGTCCGCGGCTGTACCCGGTCTACTTGCCATACTGGCTCAGCTTACTTCGAGCGGCAGCGGCGCAGACAAGGTGATCAATGCTCTGAAGCAGGTTGACACGGGACCATCGGGAGGTCTCGGCGACATCCTCTCGGGGGGACAGTCTGGCGCAGTTCTTGAGAAGGGGGGTAGCCTGCTGAATATCCTTCTCGGGTCGAGCGCTCTTCCCGTCATCTTGAGTCTGCTGAGCAAGTTTGCCGGCATCGCCGCAGGGCCCGCCAAGAACCTGCTGAGCCTCCTGGCTCCCCTGATCTTGAGTACGATCGCCAAGCAGTTGAGCGGCAAGTCGCTGACGCCGGCGACGCTCTCTGGCTTCTTTGCCGAACAGGCTCCGCACATCAATGCCGCGCTTCCCCCAGGATTTTCGCTCGCAAATATTCCCGGTTTCTCGACTGCGACCACGGCACCCAAGCCGGCCGCTTCCACGGCTCCGGCGGAGAGCTCGGGCCTTCCCGGCTGGCTGCTCCCCCTGGTTGGCCTCGCCCTGCTGGGTGGACTAGCCTGGTACTTCTTTGGCGGCCAGCCGGCAGTTCAGGTAGAGCCCGCCGCGCCCGTGGTTAACAGGACAGACGTGCCCAAGCCCGACGTACCCAAAGTCGACGTACCCAAAGTCAACGTCGCAGTGCCTGCTCTGCCCGATACCGCCAAGCTTGGCACCGACCTGACTGGCATCTTCACTTCGCTCACCGATATTCTTGGCGGAGTCAAGGATGTCCCGACGGCGGAAACTGCCGCGCCCAAGTTGACCGAACTGCCAACCAAGCTCGACGGCATCAAGGCACTCTGGGACAAGCTGCCCGACGCGGGCAAGAGCGCCATCACGAAGATTGCGGTCGATCACCTTGGCCAGATCAAGGATCTGGTCACGAAGGTACTGGCCATTCCAGGAGTCAGCGAGAAGCTCAAACCGGTGCTCGATACAATCCTTGCCAAGCTGACCGCTTTCACTGTGAAATGACCGGCAGGCTGAAACCGTTCGACACAATCGTTCACGCCAAACCAAGGGCCGAGGATGTCGCATCCTCGGCCCGTTTGATACCTGGGCAGCTTTCTCCGACCCGGCAGGATTCTCGCTCACGCCCTTGCTTCAACTTTAGCGAATCCGCAGTTTTCTCAGAATTGGACCTGACAGAAGCAACTTCTCTGGTAAGATCGAGATCTGGAAGGATTCCAAAGAAGTCTAATGCCGTGACCATTTCCTCCAGGAGGGAGAAACCATGAAACGGCCGTTTTCCCTGGGTGACCTGGTTCGCTTCAAGACCGTGAGCGGGCAGTATTCCGAGGGTATTGTCATCCACCGGATCGTCGAGAAACGGCAGCCCACCATTTTCTTGATTGAGTGCGCCGATCGCCGCCGGGCGTTTCGCTTCGAGACCGAGATTAGCCTGATCGCGGCCTCTGAGATCGACGAATCCAATCCCGCCGGAATCCCCCGCTTCGAAACGGCACTGGCAACTCCTGTCTTTGCCAGTCCCGGAGCGGACGACTGAGTTCCAGCCCATTGCACCTGAAAGATTCGTCGAGAATAGGCCGCTGATCTGTGGTCGCTCCCAACTGCACTCGCAGGCGCCAATCCTCAGTTTGTAAGATAGTTCCATGAGCGATCCTGGCCGAAGCGGTTTGACTCTCTCCGCGCTTCAGCAGATGATCTTGCAGATGTATGGTGCCAAGGATGCTGTGCGCGGCGACGCGGCCACGTTCCTCTGGTTGGCCGAGGAGTTCGGGGAGCTTGCCACGGCTCTCAGGTCGGGCAATCAAGACGAACTGGCCGCGGAGATGGCGGACGTGCTGGCCTGGTTAGCGACTCTGGCCAACATCCGCGGAATCGACCTCGATTCGGCGGTCCGCCTCAAGTATGGTCAAGGCTGCCCCGGCTGCGCTCGTACCCCATGCGTCTGCGACCCGGCAGAGAAACCTTGAGTCGGGCCCTGGTCCCTGTCGCACCGTCACTGACGCCACAGGCTTCCAAGTAAGTTGTTTGCATCGCCTTGCTTTTGCTCCTTCGAGAACCAAGATCGGCCATCATGATTTCGCCGCTGATGACATATCCGGTACCAGGCCTCACGGCGTCGGCTCGAGAACGTCGACGAAGCTGCTCAAAGGGCCACCGCGTCAAAGTTTTCTGGCTTTGCCTTCTCGCCCTGACAGCCAGTGGGGGAAGCTGGCAAAGCGCGTTCGGTGCGCCGCCGGCAGTCGAGCTCGTCAACGTGCGGATCGGCCTGGGCCCGGCGGATGCCTACAAGATCGGCTGCTGGACTCCAGTCCGCGTTCAGCTCAGGGCGGGCGAGCAGCGGGTTTCCGGTTTCCTGGAACTCGTCGCTGCCGATGACGACGGCACCCCGACCGCTTATCGCCAGCCCTTGGAGATCGGAGCCGGCGAAACGACCCAGTTGACTGCCTATGCCCGGCCTGGCGGGCGCGACTCGGAATTCACAATCCGGGTCTTTGAGGCCCAGGGCCGTCGCTTGCTGGAAGCGCCGCAGGCATTGACGATGTCAACGCCGCCCAAGGTGATCATGCCTGACGAGAAGTTGATTCTCACGCTTGGGCAACCGCAAGGTGTCGATCAACTGCTCACTCTCCCCGGTTTCACCGCTGATGCGGGGGGAACGGCTGGAACGGGCGGCGCCGAGTTGAACCTTGCCCGCCTCGATCCCGCGAGCGGGCAGATCCCTGGGCGGTGGTATGGTTTCGATGCGGTCGAAGTCATGGTGATTGACACCGATGATCGCGCCTCGATGGAACTGCTTGGTGGTCTGCGGGGGCAGGCGATCGTGGAGTGGGTGAAGCACGGAGGGCATCTTGTCGTGGCCGTGGGGGCGAACTGGCAAGCAGTTCGCGACAGCGTTCTCGGCCCGATTTTGCCGGCCCAGCTCGCCGGCCAGGAACAGGTGCCGTCGCTCGATTCGCTCGATAGCTTCGCCGGCTCCACAAAGCCGATCACTCCGGCCGGCACACCGCCCGTGCTCGTAACCAAGCTCGAGGAAGTCGACGAGCGTGGGGGAAAGCCTCTAAGTTTCATAGGAAGCTTGCCTCTGATCGTGCGCGGGCCACACGGCTTCGGTCGGGTCACCTTGATCGGAGTTGGAGTCGACCAGGAAATCTTTAGCCACTGGGTGGACCGGGGACTCTTCTGGCGCGGGCCATTGATCTTCGCCACGAGTGCGCGGACCAGGCGGGAAAAGGAGTTCGACTTGGTGGTCCAGGGCGGTTTTACCAGTCGGGGGTTTCCGACCTCGCCAGCCAGTTGCGGATTGGCCTGGAACAGTTTCCCGGAGTCAAACTGATTCCATTCGGCTGGGTGGCTTTCTTCATCTTCCTCTACATTCTGTTAATCGGCCCGGGGGACTACCTGTTTCTCAAGAAGGTGCTCAGGCGCATGGAGCTGACCTGGATCACCTTCCCGACCATTGTGCTGACTGTGAGCTTGCTGGCGTACCTGGCGGCGTACCGACTCAAAGGCAACGACTTGCTGGTCAACAAGGTGGATATCATTGATGTCGATCAGGTCGCGGGCTTGACGCGTGGCCGGACAGTGATGAGCCTCTTCAGCCCGCAAAACCGCGACTATAACATCGGCTTTGTACCCGTGCCGCCAAACCTCGATCATGATGTTAACCCGCTGGCGAGCCCTAGCTCCACGGGCGAGCCGATCCGGCCCCCGGCTGGCACCGAGCTTCTGACAAGCTGGTTCAGCGTGCCCGAGTCGCAGTTTGGCGCCATGGGCGGCTCCAGCCGCCGCTTCAGCTTCGCCGCCAGCGGCTACACGTACCAGCCGGCCGCAGCGCTGGAACGGATCGATAACGTGCGTGTGCCAATCTGGAGCACCAAGGCCGTCACGGCCCGCTGGTTTGGCCCCGGCCCCAGCACGGCAGCTCCGATCGTGGACGCCGACCTTCGTCCCGTCAGCGCGGACCGACTGGCCGGAACGATTACCAATCGCCAGAACTTCACCCTGGAAGATGCACTTCTGGCCTTTGGAAAGCAGGTCTACATGCTGGGAAACCTGGTGCCCGGGGCAACCGTCAAGGTAGAACTCACCAGTGACCGCTTCCTTGGCAATCTGCTGAAAGACCGTGCCTCCTCGTATATCTCCGATCAGCCGGGGAACCAGGATTTCAAGATCAGCCGCGCTAACCTGCTGCTCGCACTGATGTTTCACAATAGCGAGACGGGGCGTTCCTCCGAGCAATCGCTCAGCAACGTCTCTCTTCACGACCTCGATCTGTCCGCTCAGCTTGCTCTTGACCGGCCCATGCTCGTGGGCCTGGTCAAACGGCCGGGGGCGCAGCTTATCCTGGAGAACATGCCCGGTCCTCCCAAAATTGATCAGACGACCATGATGCGGATCATTCTACCTCTCAAGCGAGCCAAGACGCAGCCGTGAAGAGCCGCGATTGGCGGCCATACGACCGTTCTCTGCACGATCAACACCAAGGCGCACCGCGATGATCGAGACCAACGACCTGACCAAGATGTACGGTGAGCTCTATGCTCTGAACCGGCTCAACCTGACACTCCAGCAGGGAGATGTCTACGGTTTCATCGGTCCCAACGGAGCGGGCAAGACCACAACGATGCGGATTCTTGCCACCTTGCTCAACCCGAGCTGGGGAGAGGCCTCGGTCTGCGGCTACTCGATCTACACGGGGTCCAAGGAAATCCGCCGGGTCATCGGCTACATGCCGGATTTCTTCGGTGTTTATGACGACATGAAGGTGATCGAATATCTCGAATTCTTCGCCTCGGCGTACCGCATCAAGGGACCCGCGCGGCGGAAGATCTGCGAGGAGGTGCTCGAGCTGGTCGATTTGACCTATAAACGCGATGCCCTGGTCACCAGCCTCTCGCGCGGCATGACCCAGCGGCTGGGGCTGGCCCGGACCCTGCTTCACGACCCCCAGGTGCTGCTCCTGGACGAGCCCGCCTCGGGTCTCGACCCCCGCGCCCGGATCGAGATGCGGGCATTGCTCAAGGAACTCCGTGCGATGGGTAAGACCATTCTCGTCTCCAGTCACATCCTTCCCGAACTGGCCGACATCTGCAACAAGATCGGGATCATCGAGCAGGGCAAGCTTCTGGTCAATGGGGCGGTCACCGACGTGATGAAGCAGGTTCGCAGCGACATCGTCTTGAACATCGCCGTCACCAGCCGGATGACCGACGCCGCCAACACTCTCGAGAATCAGCCCGAAGTCGAGAGCGTCGAAGATAAGAACGGAGTCCTCATCGTCAAGCTCAACGAGGGTGTCCACGAGTATGGGTTCCTCGCGAGCCGGCTGATCCATCAGGGCTTCGAGCTCACGCTTTTCAAGGAAGATGAGATCAACCTCGAGACCGCCTTCATGCACCTGACCAAGGGAATCACGAGCTGATTTGACGGGTTGCTCGGGTCAGCCAGCGACAACTCGTAGCGCCCCGGACGTTCGCGACCGACGGAATCCCAGTCAGCCGATTCCTGGTGAGAATGCTGCATGACCCGCGACCGGCCCGGGAAGTATCATCTGTATCACGAGGCCGTGCAAGCGACCTGGCTCGGCCTTGTGGTCAATCTGCTCCTCGGGTTCGCCAAATTAGCAGGTGGATTGGTCGGCCAGTCATACGCCTTGATCTCCGATGCGGTCAACTCGCTGGGAGACGTCTTCACCTCGGTCGTGGTCTTGCTGGCTTTCCGCGTAGCCCAGAAGCCGGCCGACGCCGAACACCCTTACGGTCACACGCGTGCCGAAGCCATCGCGGGCTCCAACGTCGCAGTGCTCGTCATTGTCTCCGCGCTCCTTGTGGGCTGGGGTGCTCTCCAGGGATTCCCGCAGCAACCGCACAAGGTGCCGCCGGCATGGACGCTGGCCATCGCCGGATCGAACGTGCTGATCAAGGAGGCTCTATATCAGTACAAGATCCGCCTGGGCCGCCGCGCCGGGTCAAGCGCGATCATCGCCAACGCCTGGGATCACCGGGCCGACGCCTTCAGCGCCCTGGCCGTACTGGTCGGACTGGCGCTCGTCCGGATCGGCGGACCGCGGTTCCTGGCCACCGATCAGATCGCCGCCCTTTTCGTCGTCGCCGTGATCGTCACCTCCGCCATGCGGCTGCTCTGGTCGAGCGCCCAGGAACTGATGGACGCTCAGGCCGCGGCCGGGTTCGTGGATCAGATCCGCCGGACGGCCGCCACGGTACCGGGCGTCAAGCGGATCGATAAAACCTGGGTTCGGAAGTCAGGTCTCGAGTATCTCGTCGATATCCACATCCAGGTATGCGCCAATCAAACCGTCGACGAGGGCCATCGTATCAGCCATCTTGTCAAGGATGAGCTGCTGGGCCGGTTCGCGAACGTCCGCGATGTTCTCGTGCACCTCGAGCCCTACCCTCACTTTCATGAGCGGGAAATCAGACAATAACCCGCAGTGTCCGCAACCGGTCCGCCGCGGCGTCGAGCGTCTCGTTGCGCTTGCAGAAGCAGAAGCGGACGTAGCGGCGGCCCAGGGACTTGTCCTGGAAGAAGCTGGAACCGGGGACGGTGGCCACGCCCACGTCGCGGACCAGGTGCCGCGCGAACGCCACGTCGTCATCGGCCCCGAACGCGTCAATTCCCGCCATGATGTAATAGGCGCCCTCGGGCGGATCGAACGCGAAGCCGACCTCCCAGAGCACGCGACAGAAGCGGTCGCGGCGGGCCTGGTAGTCGGCGGCGAGCTGGGCGTAATAGTCGCGCGGCATGCGATAAGCCACGGTGCCCGCCTCTTGCAGCGGCGCGGCGGCGCCGATGGAGACGAAGTCGTGGATTTGACGGAAGGTCCTCGTGAGTGATGCGGGCGCCATGATCGTGCCGATCCGCCAACCGGTCACGGCGTACGTCTTGGACATTCCGCTGATCGTGACGGACCGTTCGTACATGCCGTCCAGGGTGGCGATCGACGCATGGGGCCTGCCGTCGTAGAGGATATGCTCGTAGATCTCATCGGTGATGGCGATGACATTCCACTTGCGACAGAGCGCGGCGATCGGCTCGAGATCGGCGCGAGAGAAGACAGCGCCGGTGGGGTTGTTCGGATTGCAAAGGACGATGGCCTTGGTCCGGTCGGTGAACGCCGAGGCCAGCTCGTCGGGGTCGAATCTCCAGTGCGGCGGCCGGACCGGCACGAACCGCGGCGTCGCGCCGGCCAGCACGCAGTCGGGCCAGTAGTTCTCATAAAACGGTTGCGAGAGAATCACCTCGTCGCCAGGGTTGATCAACGATAGCAGCGCGACCAGCATGGCTTCCGTGCTGCCGCATGTGACCGTGATCTCTGTCTCGGGATCGACATGCAACCCCAGGTGCCAGGCCAGCGTGTTCGGCGATGGCCTGTCGCAGGCTGCGCGCTCCCCAGGTTATGGCGTACTGATTGACGTCGTCCTGGATCGCGCGACAGGCGGCGTCTTTCAGAATCTGCGGAGCAGGGAAATCGGGCATCCCCTGCGCCAGGTTCACCGCGTCATACTTCAACGCCTCGACCGACATGCCCCGGATCACGCTTTCCGTGAATCTCGAAGCTTTCTCCGCGATGAGAGGGAATTGCATCAGCACTCCACCCACGACTGAGGCCAAACGGGATCCCTGCAAGGCGAATTCCTACGCTACCTCCTGAGGCCGGTTCCGACCAGTATCTGGCCATCCGGGAATACCCAGGCCGCGTTGATCGTCCGGCGGCCAGCCGCTCCAGCCGAGCCCTGCCCCGCCGAAATTGGCTCTGTTCCGCATCAACATCTCTGAATCGATCAAACTTAAGGCTATTTTTAAAAGCAACTTGTGGCGAAAGAAAAATTGGCTTTGTTTCGAGCTTTTCCGGTTGGAGGGGCATCATCCCGCGTCCTTTCCCCGCCGAATACACGTCAGTGACGACGGCTTTTTCATCGGCCCGGCCGTCCCTCTTCAGACCGATGACACGGACATGGAATGGCAGACTGTGGAACCGAATCAGGGATAGCCCTGAGTGCGCGGAGACCGTGCATCCCGAATGGCGCGTCAAGCCTGCGGCGTCGCACTGGTATTCATCTCGGAGCATTTCTTACGTTCTCCATGCCCTGCGCAATTCGAATTCTTCTTGCAGACCGTCAGCCGTCAGCGCAATGATCGATGCCCTCTTCCCATATAATCCGGTTCGCGCGGCTGGAAGTTGCAGCGATCTTTCCCACACTTCCGCACGTGAGTTTTTGAGGGGACTGGCTCGCCTGAGTGTTGATACCGCGGGCGGCTGACCACGACTGTAGTGACAAAGGTTCACCGCCCGCTTATCCTTTCAGGATGAACTGAGTGATTGATCTCACAACGCTCCTTTCGGTGCGTTGTGCCGGTGTGACGGGCGTATTTCACGGACGGCGACGACATGCCTCGCATCTTTGACAACATCGATCAGCAACTGCTCCCCGCGCTGAAGGAGACGCTGAACCTTTCGAACCGCGGCGGATTTTTGCGTTGGTTATTTCAACCTCCGCGGCTGGAAGCGGCTCGACGCCCGGATCGAGGAATGGGCCGGCGGTACGGAAAAGCTGTTGCCGTCTCCTGGTCGGAATGCAGAAGCTGCCGAAAAGACACTTGCGCGAGGCCCTCAGCCTGGTCAAACGCCCTGATGGAATCGATAACGCGACGGCCATCCACCTCAAGAAGCAGCTCGCCGAGGAGTTTCGCGAGCAGTTGATGGTGGGGGTACCCAGCGACGCCGACGAGAAGGGCCTGCGCCGGCTTGCCGAGCAGATTCGAGCCAGGAAGGTCGTCGTGAAGCTGTTCTTGCGCCATCCTTTGCACGCCAAGCTCTACTTGCTCTTCCGGCCGGACCCGGTCAGTCCCATCGTCGGTTATCTGGGTAGCAGCAACTTGACGCTGGCCGGACTGTCGCAGCAGGGCGAATTGAATGTCGACGTGGTCGATCATGACGCCGGCCGGAAACTCGCCGCGTGGTTCGAGGACCGCTGGAACGATCGATGGTGCATCGATATTTCCAAGGAACTGGTCGACATCATCAACGAGAGCTGGGCCCGGGAGGAGCTTGTCCCCCCCTACTACATCTATCTCAAGATGGCCTACCACCTGTCGAAGGAGGCCAGGGTGGGCTTGACCGAATTCCGCATTCCGAAGGAGTTCGGCAACATGCTGTTCGACTTTCAGATTGCGGCCGTCAAGATTGCCGCTCATCACCTGAATAAAAGAGGCGGAGTGCTTATAGGCGATGTTGTCGGACTGGGCAAGACACTCATGGCCACGGCAGTGGCCAAGATCTTCGAGGACGACCACGACCTGGAAACCCTCGTCATTTGCCCTAAGAACCTGGTCGCCATGTGGGAGGACTACCGGACTGCGCTATCGTCTGCGTGGTCAAGTGAGATCCATCAGCCGCGTCTCCAAGGATCTGCCCAATTTGAGACGCTACCGGCTCGTGCTCCTGGACGAGAGCCACAACCTGCGCAATCGTGAAGGGAAACGCTACAGGGCGATCCAGGAATACATTCGTGCCAACGAGAGCAAGGTCATCCTGCTCTCGGCGACCCCCTACAACAAGACCTACCTCGACCTGGGCAACCAGCTTCGGTTGTTCATCCCCGAAGATCTCGACGTCGGAATTCGCCCCGAGCAGCTCCTTCGGGAACTCGGCGAGACAGAGTTCATTCGCCGTCACCAGTGCCTCGTTCGCTCGCTGGCCGCGTTCGAGAAGAGCCTCCACGCCGACGACTGGCGCGAGCTGATGCGGCTGTACATGGTCCGGCGGACGCGCACCTTCATCCAGGAGAACTATGCGGACACGGATCAGGCCACGGGTCGAAAGTTTCTGACGTTCGCCGATGGCACGCGGTCGTACTTCCCATCCCGCCAGCCCAGGACGGTCACTTTCAAGATCGATGAGACGAACCCGGACGACCAGTACGCTGCGCTCTATTCCGAGCCCGTCGTCGATGCGATCAACAAGCTCAAACTACCACGCTACGGGCTGGGCAACTACATTGACGAGAAGCCGCACCAGCCGCCCACCACGGCTGAAGCGAAGGTGATCGCCGACCTGTCTCGAGCGGGCAAGCGACTCATGGGTTTCTGCCGCACCAACCTCTTCAAGCGGCTCGAAAGCAGTGGCCAAGCTTTCCTGCAATCGGTGGAACGGCACGTTCTCCGCAACTTCGTCTGTCTTCATGCCATCGAGAACGGCCTTCCACTCCCCATCGGAACCCAGGACGCCGGCCTGCTTGATTCTCGATTGAACGATCAGGACCGCGATCTTTTCGCCTCGGAAGACGACGAGGAGCAGCAAGAATACGGCGAGATCGACATTCCCATGCATACGGAGAACGACTTTCGTACCCGCGCGGCGGAGATTTACGCCACCTATGCCGGTCGCCACAAGAACCGATTCAAGTGGTTACCGAGCAATCGTTTTCTTGAACAGCTTGGAGAGGATCTGAAGGCTGACTCCCTGCTCATGCTCAATATTCTCAAGCAGTGTGGCGAGTGGGATCCGGGCCGAGACGCCAAGCTTGACCGGCTAGCGAACCTGCTCTCCCGCAAGCACTCCAAAGAGAAGGTGATTATCTTCACCCAGTTCGCGGACACGGTGAACTACTTGAAGGCTCAGCTCGAATTCCGCCGGATCGCCCGGGTGGCAGGGGCCACGGGCGATACCGATGACCCGACGAAGGTCGCCTGGCGTTTCAGCCCCGAAAGCAACGGCAAGCGCACCGAGGTACCGATCGACAAGGAGATCCGCGTGCTGGTGGCAACGGATGTCCTGAGCGAGGGTCAGAACCTCCAGGATGGGGCGATCGTCGTCAATTACGACCTTCCCTGGGCCATCATCCGCTTGATCCAGCGGGCGGGCCGTGTCGATCGGATTGGCCAGAAGGCCGACAAGATTATCTGCTACTCCTTCCTGCCGGCCGAGGGTGTTGAGCGGATCATCAAGCTGCGGGCCCGGGTCAGGCAGCGGCTCAAGGAGAACGCCGAGGTCGTGGGTACCGACGAGGCGTTCTTCGAGGACGACCGCAACGATCAGGCCATTCGCGACCTGTTCACCGAGAAGGCGGGCATCCTCGACGGTGAAGCCGAGACCGAGGTCGACCTGGGCTCGTACGCTTACCAGATCTGGAAGAACGCGATCGACCAGGAGCCAGCCCTGGAGCGGATCATCCAGGATCTTCCTGATGTGGTTTATGGGACACGCTCCCACACTCCTACCGAGCGCGAGCCCGATGGGGTGCTCCTCTATGTCCGTACTGCTCAGGGCAGCGACGCCCTGGCCTGGGTGGACCGGAATGGCAAGAGCATCACCGAATCCCAGTTTGCCATCCTGAAAGCCGCGGCCTGTGAGCCCAATACTCCCGCCTTGTCTCGTCGGCCCGATCATCACGTCCTCGTCCGCCAGGGGGTGGAGTTGATCGCCGTCGAGGAGAAGACCGTCGGCGGCCAGCTTGGGCGGCCTTCGGGGGCCAGGTTCCGCACCTACGAGCGATTGAAACGCTACGCCGAGGAAGTCCAGGGAACACTCTTCGACAGCCAGTCGTTGCGCCGGGCGATCGAGGATATCTACAACTTCCCTCTCCGCCAGGTGGCCGTCGACACCTTGAACCGCCAGCTTCGGAGCGGTATCCAGGATGATGAGCTGGCTGCAAGGGTGGTTGAGTTGCGTGAGGAAGCTCGCCTATGCGTCATTCACGAAGAAGATGAGGCCCAGGAGCCGCGAATCATCTGCTCTCTCGGACTACTTTCTTCCTGAAGGAGTCGACAGTGCACCTGGTTTACCTGGACGAGTCCGGTAATACCGGCACAAACCTGACTGACACTGAGCAACCGATCTTCCTCCTCGCTGCGCTGATCGTGCCCGAGTCAGTTTGGCAGCCTCTCGAAGGCGACTTGGAGCAGGCGATTGCACGGCACGTCCCCACAATGACCGACGGGCAGGAAGTCCACGCCACCGAGTTGCGATCGGGTAGGGGTGCACTCAAAGGGATCTCTGTCGAGGCACGTATTGGTTTACGGGACGAATGGCTACAGATAGCCGCAAACCACGGGCTCAAAGTGGTTTACAGGGCAATCGTCAAGAGGAGGTACCAGAACTGGCTGCATGCAACGTTCGGGACAGGAATTATCATCAATCCCCACGTGGCCGCATTTCCCATGGTCGCTCGAGTCATCGATGAACACCTGGCCGGGTTGCCGGGCAAGCCCCTTGGCATGTTCATATCGGACGAAAACAAGGAGATCGTTCGCGACGTGGAGAAATCGATCAAGGTGTTGCGGGGCGCGGAGGGAGCCCTGCGACTGTCGCAGATCGTGGAGAAGGGGTTCTTCATCGACTCGTCGAAGAGCCGTCCCCTTCAGCTCTGTGATGTCTGTGCGCTCAGCGCGAGGAAGAAGGAGGAGAGGAAGGTCGGAATTCCAGGTAAGTCCATTGACGACAGTGGAATCAAGCTGCTCGAATCACTCATCGTACGGGGCAACGAGTCACTTCAGGACATCCTGGCCTGGCTCGCCCAGCAGCAAACACCAGGAGCGCAATAAAAGAGCGGCCAGGGACAATGTCCAGGGTCGACTGACGCCGGCCCACTCTGGTCGCCTTAAGCATATTACCGCATTTACGCCTCAAGGGCAAGTCGACAAGAAGGACACGAGCGTAAGCCGTTCATTAGCATGAGCATCGATAAACCCGCTGTTCGCGATCGGCTGTCGAGTTTCGATCTTACGGGCCTCTTCACCCAGGAATTGGGCTGGGAATTCCCGCCGGCAGCCAGCGTCACGGTCACGGTGTCGGGACATCGGCATCGTCTGCTTTCGATAGCGCAAAAGCGCGGCGTGCAAATCCTGCAGTGCCCGCCAAGTGCGGATGGCGGCGTTCCCGACTATGCCACGCGCCGCAAGATCGAGAAGCAAGTTACCAAGTCCGCCCACGAACACCTGATTATCTTCGTCGACGAAGCGAAGTCTATCCAGATCTGGCAATGGGTGGCACACTCACCTGTTTGCTCGCTGGGGCTGAGCCTTCCGCGGAGACGCGCGTTGTAACATGCCTCTGAATATTGAACGCACGAGGGAGTGTCTCAGAGAATTCCGATTTGATCGACTCTTCATTGAAGAACTTGGTTGGTCCCGACCAATCCGCAAGGCGTCAAGCGACATCGAGGTCAAGGAATCGCAATTCGTCTGCCGCCACGTTGCCGAGTTGTCCGGGGCCGTAGTAATGGAGGTGGAAGCACACGGTGGCTCCATCCCGGACGCCAAGGCACTGCGCCGGGGTCCACAAAGAGATCGCCAAGCTGCACCACGAAAACCTCTTGATCTTCGTGGACCGAGAGAGGACGCAAAGTCTCTGGTACTGGGTCAAGCGTCAGGACGGCAAGCAAGTCCCTCGCGAGCACCTTTACTTCAAGGGCCAGCCCGGCGACCTCTTCCTCGGCAAGCTCAATCAGATGGTCTTCGACCTCGCCGAGTTCGACGCGGAGGGAAAGGTCAGCATTGTCGATGTGGCCAGGCGGCTTCAATCCGCGCTCGACGTCGAACGCGTCACCAAGAAGTTTTTCCGCGATTTTCAGGATCAGCACGGCGCGTTTCTGGAGCTGATTACTGGAATCAGTGACGAGCGGCATAAACGCTGGTACGCCTCGGTGTTACTGAACCGCTTGATGTTCATTTACTTCCTCCAGAAGAAGCCGCCGGGATTTCTGGACGGAGGGAACCAAGCGTACCTTCGCGACAAACTGGAGGAGTCCAAACTCCGAGGCGAGGACCGTTTCTATTCCGAGTTTCTCCGGTTGCTCTTCTTCGAAGGCTTTGCCAGGCCGAAGGAGAAGCGATCCTCTGAGGCCAGGAAGCTTCTCGGCGAGATCAAGTATCTCAACGGCGGGTTATTCCTGCCGCACCGGATCGAAGAGGAAAACCTCAAGATCGCCGTCCCCGATCGCGCCTTCGAGAACCTCTTCAGCCTCTTCGACCGATACACCTGGCATCTCGACGACACGCCCGGCGGCAAGGACGACGAGATCAACCCCGACGTGTTGGGCTACATTTTCGAGAAGTATATCAACCAGAAGGCTTTTGGCGCGTATTACACTCGGACCCAGATCACGGAGTATCTTTGCGAACATACGATTCATCGGCTCATCCTGGATGCGGTCAATACACCCGATGATCTAAAGACGCATCCGCCGATCGCGATCAGGGTTCGGTCCTACACTACTCTGGGTGACCTCTTATTGGGACTGGACGCATCGCTGTGCCGGCGACTCCTCCACGAAGTCCTCCCACGCCTGCGGCTGCTCGACCCCGCGTGCGGAAGTGGTGCGTTCCTCGTCGCCGCTATGAAGACCCTTATCAATATCTACGCGGCGGTCATTGGCCGGATCAAGTTCCTCCACGACAAGAGCCTGAAAGCTTGGCTGCAAGACATTGAGGTGAAGCACCCCAGCGTTGGCTATTTCATCAAGAAGCGGATCATCACCGACAATCTCTTTGGCGTTGACCTTATGGAGGAGGCGACCGAGATCGCCCGCCTACGCCTGTTCCTCGCCTTGGTCGCTTCAGCCCAGAACGTCGACGACCTTGAGCCGCTGCCGAATATCGACTTCAACATCCTCGCCGGCAACTCCCTAATCGGGCTGATGCGGGTGGACGACGCCGACTTCGAGCGCCGCAACGAGCAGGGCAACCTCTTTCGAAAGTCCTACAAGCAGGTGTTAGAGGAGAAGAACCGCCTCATTGAGGTCTTCCGACACGCGACCGAGTACGCCGACGACCTCACAGCGATGCGTGACGCTATCGCCGAGCGCAAAGAGGTGGCGTACGAGACCCTCAACGACATCCTGCTTGACGAGTTCAGAAGACTGGGCATCAAGTACGAACAGGCAACTTGGGATGAGAAGAAAAAGAACGAAGGCAAGCTCCAGAAGCGTGCGCTTAAGCCGGACGACATTGAGGCCCTGCATCCTTTTCACTGGGGTTTCGAGTTCGACGAGATTCTAAACAAGCGCGGGGGCTTCGACGCCATTATCACAAACCCGCCGTGGGAAACACTTAAACCCTATGACAAGGAGTTCTTCGCCGAGTACTCGGAGACAGTGACTAAGCTGTTCATGCGGATCGAGGATCTTGTGAAGGAGCGTTCGCACCTGCTTGAGGATCCTGCGATTCGCCTGGAGTACTTAGCTTATCTCAGTCAGTTCCCGCATCAATCGGCCTATTTCCGGTCGTCACCCCAGTATCGCAACCAGATCAGCGTCATCAACGGCAAGCGGGCCGGCACTGACATCAACCTCTACAAGTTGTTCCTGGAACAGTGCGTGAATCTACTGCGCGATGGTGGCCGTTGTGGGATCATCACCCCCGGAAGCGTATACAACGACCTCGGCGCCAAGCAGTTGCGCGATATGTTGTTCACGTCCTGTCAGGTCGACTCGCTATTCGGCCTGCAGAATGAAAGGTTCATCTTCGAGGGAGTGGACCACCGGCAGAAGTTCTGCATTCTAACGTTTCAGAAGGGTGGGCACACCGAGTCATTTGTAGCCGCGTTCCGTATTTCTATACGTGAGGCCGTGCGCCCGGAGCAGCTCGAGGCCTTCTTCCATTCGCCAAGTGATCACCTACACCTTCCGGTGGCGACGATACGTTCCCTCTCTCCAACATCGCTATCGGTTATGGAGTTCAAATGTGAGGACGACGTTCGGATTGCATCGCGACTTTCTCAGTTTCCGTTGTTGGGTTTGGACGAACCCGCGTGCTGGTCAGTCCGATTTCACCGCGAGTTCGACATGACCAACGACAGCGATCTGTTCAAGACGTCGGAGGGGCGGGGTCGCTTGCCACTCTTCGAAGGCAAGATGATCCACCAGTACAATCACCTCTTTGCATCGCCGAAGTACTGGCTCGACGAACGAGAAGCGCGAAAACGTCTCCTTGGCAAAGAGGAGGACCGAGGGCAACGAATCGACTACCAGTCGTACCGGCTCGGCTTTCGCGACGTGGCAAGAAACACGGATGAGCGTACATGTATCATGGCGATGCTTCCGCCGAACGTGTTTTGTAACCATAAACTTCCTACGGCGCTGGTCACGCGCGGGGACGAGCACGCGATTGATCCGAAGTGCTCGCTGTTTTTCTGTGCTTGCATGAATAGTTTCGTGATCGATTCGCTAGTTCGTCAGCGAGTGACGACAAATCTCACTTTCGTAACACTCTATCAGTTGCCGATGCCTCGCTTCCACGAGACCGATGATTCGTTCCACCGAATCGTCGAACGTGCGGCTCGTCTCATCTGCACATCGCCGGAATTCGATGCATTGGCAAAGGATGTTGGCATCAAGAGTCACACGCAAGGCGTTACCGAACCGAGCAAACGGGCATCGCTTCGGGCCGAGCTAGATGGCCTTATCGCTCATCTCTACGGTCTCACGGAGACCGAGTTCGCCCACATCCTGAGCACCTTTCCTCTGGTCCCGGACCCCGTAAAGGTCGCGGCCCAGAACGCGTACCGTGACGTGGAGCGAGGCCTTATCCGATGACCGAACGATTCAGCCTCAACAAGATCGCGATCAGGCACTTCAAGGCAGTCCGCGAGAGCGGCGAGATCGAGCTCACTCCGCTCACCGTATTCATTGGCAACAACGGTTCGGGCAAGAGCAGCCTCGTCGAGGGCCTGGAGGTGTACAGCGACATCGTTGTCAAGGGGCTCGACGACGCGTTCGAAAGATGGCTCGGACTCGGTCACACATGGAACAAGGCAGTTCTGCACCGTCGACGATCCACGAAGGACCGGGGAGATGCGTATGACAACCCCATCTCAATGAGCCTCAAAGGTCGTTGGGGACGGGGTGCTTTCTTCTCCCTGCTGGAAGTGGCACCGCAGGCGGAAGGAGGCCACACGCGTATCGAGAAGGAGTCTCTGAAGCTTCCATCGGGCCGTCTTTACCGGCGCGACTGCACGGGTCAGGCCGAAGCATTCAATGACGAAACCTTGGAGCGGGTGCGGAAAGCGGCCCTGACCGAATCGGCCAGCCCGCAGGACTGGACGAACCTGTGCCGGAGCTGGCAGTTCCTGCGTCTGAATCCCGACGCCATGGGGAAACCAAACCGGACTCGCAGCATGGGGTCATTCCCGCTGCTCGAACGCGATGGCTCTAACATCGGGCAGTACCTGCTCTCGCTTCGAGACGCCAGCGTTGATGCGTTTGAAGGCTATCTCCAGGCTCTGCGTGTTGTCGTGCCCTTCGCACGTGATCTGCAGGCGACGATCTCAGACGCGATCGAACAGCGCGCGTACCTGGAAATGACCGAGGAGGAATTCAAAGTGCCCGGTTGGTTGCTGTCGACCGGCACGCTACGCGCCGCGGCTTTGCTGGCATGTCTGCGCCATCCAACTCCTCCGCCTCTGCTGATCGTCGAGGAGATCGAGAACGGGCTTGATCCGCGCACCATGCATCTCATTGTCGAAGAGATTCGGGCAGCCATTACCGCGGGAACTACTCAGGTTATACTGACTACGCACTCACCCTATCTGCTCGACTTGCTCGACCTCTCTCACATCGTGGTCGTCGAACGGCACGACGGAGAACCTGTCTTCCATCGTCCTGACGTCAAGGAGCTGGCCAACTGGGCGAAGGAATTCTCCCCGGGACGGCTTTACACGATGGGTCGTTTGACGAGGAGCGTCTGAATGGCGAGCGCAAGAGCGCTACGAGTGGGCATCCTCGTGGAATGCGGTCGAGGTGGGCTGGAAGACGTACTTTGTCGTCGCATTTGCGAATTGCTTCGCCAGCAAATCAAGGTCGACTTTGAGATCGACATCGTTCCCATGGACAATAAGGCAAGACTGATCCAGGATTGCGGTACGGTCGCCGCACGCCTGCTGGATGATGGCTGCCGCCGCGTCGTCATCCTCTGGGATGAGCGACCGGCCTGGCCGAAAATCGGTGAACCCTTATGCTGGCATAACGATCGACAAAGCATTCTTGCCAACCTGCATCGGGCAGAAGTCGCCAATCGCCCCGTGTATCTGGTCTGCATCGAGCGTGAGTTCGAAATCCTGGTTGCTGTTCGATCACCAGATGTTGTCAAGTGTCTTGTCGACGGAGGCCCATCCCGTCCAGGTCGGCTCTCAGCGCAACCCCCACCGGATGCAGAATCCCAAAGGCACCATGACCAGCCTGTTGCGTCAACATCGAGGGTGGCGTTACGTGGACGTGCAGCATGCAACTGCGTTTGCTCGTTGCCTACAGAACCTCGACCGACTTCTTCGGTGTGCGACGGTTCGTCGATTTGCGGAGCAGGTGACTGGACAGAAGGTCTGATCCGCTCATAGGGAAATGCTCAATGAACGATCGAACTCGCGCGATCCTCGAGGACCTGGAAGCCGTGCGGGAGAATTTGCTCGCGCTGTCGGACGACATCTGGGCCGGAATTGACCGGCAGGACCTGGCGGCGTTCGACGAAGGGTGTTCGCTTCATGCGCTCCTACGTCGTGTAAATGACCGAGTTCGACCGATCGGCTGCAGACCTGTCGCGCTCATTCAGCAGTACACGCAGGTTTCGCTCGAAGCCTCCGAGGAACCGGGACACGAAGACCGCGAGCGAAATGAGAGAATCATCCAGGAGCTCAACCGCGACGAGCCCCATCGCTCGATGAAGACTTCACATACAAACGCCCACACGGCTTTATCCTCGCCGGACAGGCGACCAGCGGAATCACCACCTGGCAGCGGCTCTATGAGCTGGTTTGCCGGCAGCTCTATCACGCGATTCAGGCTGCTTCGGCTCCCTCGTCGACAACCCTGATTCATCAGCAATCGCGGCCACCATCAGCGTGACGCATGACCCTGGCTCATTACGCAAGGCCTTGCAGGTTGACCATGGCCTCTTCGTGGAATGCAACCTGTCGGCCAACGGGATCCGTGACACGATCCGGCGCCTCCTGGCGACGTTCAGATCCCCAAGGATCAACTCCAGCTCTTCCTCCGCGAGGACCGGGACGCAGGGAGTGGCGATCATGGAGCGTGAGGAATTGCGAAGGCTCGTCGATCAGGTTCGCCAAAGGAAGATGGAGCCGGACGCGGTCGAGGTCAAGGCGGCTCACGTTGACACACCCAAGGTCTACGACTCGCTTGCCGCCTTTGGCAACCGCCCAGGAGGCGGAGTCTTGCTTCTGGGCCTGGACGAGAGGCAGGGATTCAACGTTGTCGGGGTCGGCAATACACAGAAGGTCCAGTCGGATATCGCCAACTGTGCTCGCGACCAGATGGAGCCACCACTCAACCTCCTGTTCACGGTCGACGAGATCGAGGGACTGACCGTCATGGCTGTTGAAGTCTCCGAGGTCCCCAACGAACAGAAGCCCTGCTATTACAAAGCAAAAGGATTGAAGGGAAACGGCGGAGCCTACCTTCGATCGGGCGGTACCGACAGGCCGATGACGGATTACGAGATCTTCACGTACATCAGTTCTCGTGGCCAGCCCAGGAACGACGAAGAACCCGTCAAGGAGGCGACACGCGAAGATCTCGATCGCGACCTGGTGCATGACTACCTGCAAAAGATCCGCCGCTCTCGCTCCCGATCACGAATCCTCGAAGGATCCGACGCCGACGTATTGACGCGCTTACACCTTTGTTGCAGAGACGGTGACATTTGCGGCCGACCGTGGCCGGTCTTCTCATGTTCGTAAATACCCGCAAGAGTACTTTCCCCAGTTCCGGATCACGTTCCTCCAGTATTTCGGCATAAGCGAGTCAGAGCGAACTCCGCGAGGCGAGCGATTCGTCGACAATCAGGAATTTGAAGGCGCCATTCCGGAGATGATCGAGCACGCCGAGAACCACGTTCTGGGGGCGATGAGGAAGGCCTCGTTGATCGAGGGCCTCTTTCGACGCGACCTCCCCGATATCCCCAGGAAGCCTTCCGCGAGGCGCTTGCCAACGCGGTTGCACACCGGGATTACAGCTCCTTCGTTCGGGGCAGTTACATCCAGATCCGCATGTTCGCAGACCGCCTGGAAGTCGAGAGCCCGGGCGGCCTCTTTGGCAACGTCACCATCGACAACATCGAACACCAGCACTCGACGCGCAACGTCAGGTTGATGAGAATGATGGAAGATCTCCACCTGGTTGAAAACCGAGGGACCGGCATCAAAGTGATGCTCCAGTCTCTTCGCGAAGCGTCTCTCGAGCCTCCCAAGTTCGAGGACACGCGAAACTCGTTCCGGGTCAAGTTCTTCAACCATACGTTGATGAACCCCGAAGCCATCCGATGGCTCAAGCAATTTGTAGACTACCCGATAAACGACCGCCAGCGTCTCGCGCTCGTCTACCTCCGGCAGCCCGGAAACCAGGAGATGACCAATGGTGACTACCGCCGGCTCAACCACGTCGATCCGCTGGTCGCCGGGCAGGAGCTACGCGGGCTGGCCGACACCGGATTGGTCGAGCAATCGGGAGTGGGCCGCTGGACGTCGTATCGGCTCAATGTCTCGCCCGAGCTGCCCGAGACGCTCGATCCGAGAACGGATGAGGACAAGATTCTAGCCCACGTGCGCAGGGCTGGCTCGATCACCAACGGCCAATGCCGGGAACTGCTCGGTGTCGATGAAACCCGAGCGTATTACCTCTTGAAGAGGCTCTGCGATTCCAAACATCTGAAGCCACAGGGAATCAGGAAAGCAAGGCGCGATGTACTGGCCTGATGCGGATATCCAGAATCTATCCAGAATCTGTCTGGATAAAATCCTGGATATCGCCACAAATCCAAGAATCCTTAGGAGTTAAAAGGTGGCTCCCCCGTGCCGGATGCGCTGAACTTCCGATCATTTGCCAGAATGGTTGTCGACAGCGAACCATGAACGTGAACCCTGTTGAGCTAGAAGCTTCCGATTACCCTGCGATTCTTCGGAGGCGTCTGAACGGTTACCCTCTGTCCGGCATGTCCCACGTCGGCAAGCTGGAAATCCTTGAAGAGCGTCTCATGGCGTGGTTCTGTTCTTCACGATGCCCGGGTGAGGTGGTTCTACGAACTTACGATCTTGCCCGCACCTGGCGAGACCAGGGAATCGTGGTGGTGAGCGGGTTCCATTCTCGGATGGAGAAGGAACTCTTCCGATTCCTCGCGCGTGGTACACAGCCGATCGTCGTCTGCCCCGCCCGCAGCTTGGATCGAATGCGCCTGCCATCAGAATGGCGTGAGGCCGTTAGCCATGATCGGCTTCTTGTGATTTCGCCGTTCGCCCCGGGGTGTCGCCGTCTCACCGCCGACCTCGCCCGAGAGCGGAATCGGTTTGTCGCCCAGCTTGCCGACGAGATCTTCGTCGCCCACGCCGCCTCAGGCGGCAAGACAGAGGAACTGTTCCAGTGGATCAGAAGCAAGGGAAAGCCCTGCTCGACGATCGATTGCCCGGAAAACGGCGAGCTAATCGCGATGGGTGCACCGTGCACCAAGACGCTACGTACGGGGGCGTGAATGACGTGAATCCGGCGTGAGACAAGTAAGTCTTTCCGAACTTCGAAAGACCCTCGCGAAGAAGCCGAGCGTGGCAAAAAGGTATCAAATCCATCAACTCGGGCCCTCCGGATTTCGGCCATTGGGCCCGCGTGGCTTCAGAGGGTCAGTCTTCCTTGTGCGCGGCGTGGCATGTCTTGCAGGATGCGCCGTTCTTGGCGAACGCGGCTTTGGCCGCGGCAAGGTCTTCCTTCTCGGCGGCATCGTTGAGCGCCTTGGCGTTGGAGGCGAACGCCTTGGCCAGCTTCTTGTAGCGCGGCGGCATCACCCTTGGGCGGGTCGTTCTTGGGCAGGTCGGCGGCGTACTCGCTGTAGGTCTTCGCTTCCTTCTGGATCGTCGCCCAATCGGGAGACGAACTCTTCAGTGCCGTCTTGAGTACGGAACTGGCGGATTTCTTTCCCTTGTGCAAGGTGTCCATGATCTTTTCGATCGTGGCCGGGGATTCGTCGCTGGCGCCCCGGCTCGCGACGCCCGCAATCACTAGCACGCACATCACACTCATTGTGCAGATCAAACTTCTCATCAAGCTCTCCTCAAACATCGACTCGTGGAAAATCCGGGCAACGGATAACAATTCGAGCATCCCATCGGAACATAGCTTTGGCCGAAAAGCAATCGTTTTGGACCGCTTGTTGAACAAACATCCAAATGTAGCTTTCCCGTGTCTCCGCCTGTAACTTCGCCAGCATCTTCAATCCCATGAAGCGATTTGCGATGATCGGACGAGCGCCATCGATCTGGATTCCATGCTCTCACAAGGAGTGAGGGGAAATGTACCGCGTATGGCTGATCGGGTTCACCACTCTGATCTTGACCGGGCATGCTCCTGGCGACGAACCCAGGAAGAAGTACCAGATCGTCTCGCCCAAGAACACCGGCATCATCGCGACGGGCATCAACGCACGTGGCGATGTCGTCGGCTTCGAATGGATCGAGAGCAAGAAAGACCCTGGTGTGGTCGAGCAGGTTCCGTTCTTCGCCAGCGGAAAGGCCATCACCTACCTGCCTCTGCTGGCCGGTTACACGGCGACTTTCCCGGCGGCAGTGAGCGGCGACGGGATCGTTGTCGGATATGTCGGCAAGCCGGCGCCCCCGGGACGCGTCCCGCTCAGGCACCAGGCGTTCGTCTGGGATGCGAAGTCAGGAATTCGCGGCCTGGGCTTGCTGGCCGACGATTTTGTCTCGTTCGGCTGCGACATCACAGCCGACTCCCGGCGGATCTGCGGCTTCTCGGTCGGTGACAACCGTATGCGAGCCTGTATCTGGGACAAGGATGGCACGGGCTGGAAGGGTTTCGCCTTGCCGCACACTTTCAACCTGAGCACCTCGTTCGTCGCCATGAGTGACGACGGCAAGTTCGTCGCCTCGCTGGATGGGGAGAAACCCTGTCTCTGGTCGGAGCGCGAACCGGGAGGATGGTCGCAAGAATTCATCGGCGGACCCGGTTCCCTTGCGCCTCGCTCGGTGAACAACTCCGGAATGGTTGTCGGAGTTTGCCACTCTCTTGAAGGGCCCAATCACGCCGTGATCTGGGTGCGCGATCGAGGGCTCAAGCAACTCGAGATCCCGAAAGGCTACGTCAACGCGGAGGCCAATGCCGTCAATAACGAAGGCGTCGTTGTGGGGATGGTCGATGGCCCTCCGGGATCGAAGATCGGGCCCAATGCGTTTGTTTATGAATCTGGCCAGCTTCGCCTGATGGACGAAGGAGGGCCTTTCTTCACCTCCGCGACCGCGATCAATGATCGCGGCCAGGTTGCCGGCGTTGTGGATGATGAAGGTGAGCCGCGGCAACCCGGCCAGCCCGCGGCGGCGGAAGCGAAGAAAGCTCGGTGACTCTCCGACAACACCCGATTCTCGAATGGGAGCAATGCCTTGACTCTGATTCTGGTGAGTACGCTGCTGGCGGTGGCTCAGACCGCATCCCCTCCGGCAGGTGCCATGCCAGCTCCCGACTTTGTGGAGAAGCAATCCCGGCCGTCTGCCGATGAGCCGACCGCCGCGCAATTCTCGCTCCGACGCGCAGCAGCTCAGATGGACACGGCTGCCCTGAGCTGGACCCGCCAGCACAAATGTGGTTCCTGCCACACCAATTACCCATATCTCATGGCTCGGCCGCTGCTCAGGGAGTTTGCATCCCCCGCTGAGAACGAGGTTCGTGCCTTCTTCGAGAACCGGGTCGCACATTGGGATGACCCCGCGAAGGCGGCG
The DNA here is from genome assembly GCA_963797295.1 of uncultured Planctomycetaceae bacterium. Lineage (GTDB taxonomy): Bacteria > Planctomycetota > Planctomycetia > Isosphaerales > Isosphaeraceae > Aquisphaera. Next base: position 200,404 of record CAWCPP010000034.1, on the reverse strand, counting down.
AAACCGCGCTGGGACGCCGAGGTCATTTCCACGGCCTCGGTGCTGGCGTTTCATGACGCGGCCGCCACGGGCAAGCTGCACCCGCTCACGAGGCAGGCCCTCGACCGCATCTGGACGTTGCAGAAAAGTCATGGGGGCTGGGAGTGGCTCAAATGCGGATGGCCACCTCTCGAGCACGACGATTATTACGGAGCCATCGTCGTGGCACTGGGAGTGGGCCATGCCCCCGGCGATTACGCCCACAGTGCTTCGGCCCGACCCGGCCTGGAGCGGCTTCGCGGCTTTTTTCGCAAGACCCCCCCGCCCGACATGCACCATCAGGCGATGCTTCTCTGGGCCGCGACGCGACTCGATGGTCTGATGGACTCTGATCAAAGAGCCGCCACGATCCGCTCGCTACGGGCACTTCAGCGCGCCGATGGCGGTTGGTGTTTGCCCTCTCTGGGCCAGTGGAAGCGACGCGACGGAGAGCCCAACAATCCTGCCTCCGCCAGCGATGGCTATGCCACCGGTCTGGTCGTGTTCGTGCTCCGGGAGGCAGGAGTCGCGGCGGATGATCCGGCGATTCAGCGCGGGATCACCTGGCTCAAGTCGCACCAGCGCGCTTCGGGCCGCTGGTTCACCCGCTCGCTCAATGACGATGAAGCCCACTACATCACCAACGCCGGAAGCTGCCTTGCCGTGATGGCCCTCTGGCGTTGCGCTGAAGCAGGCGAGCCCAAGTTGACCCAGGCTGTCCAAGAGCCCCGTACCCGGTAATTCTCTGATGTTGAAAAATCGGCCCCTTAGCCTGTTCGTGTCGACCATGACTCTCATGGTCTGGTTGCTCCAGTCAGCCGTGGTCCTCTCCGACGATCGGATCCAGGAAGGAGAGATGGCCGGATACCTGCTTGTTCCGCACGAGAAAGTTCCAGAAACGTATGACGCCGGGTTCTCGATGTATGTGGCCGCCTGGCCCTTGCTGAAAGAATATCCGGGGCATCGTTTTCAAACAGGACTGTTCGGCACATGGATGTTCGCTCAGCATCCCGACCCGAAACCGGCAAATTTCTATTCCGATATCGAGGGTGGCCTGGGTTGGTGGCGGGACACGCGCTTTGCCACCAAAACGCCGAAGTTCATCATGGGTGGAGTGGCCCTGAATTTCAGCGAATGGGCCAACGGCCCGGGCGCCGGCAAAGGGAGGGATTGGAAAAACCCCACGGGCCTCTACGGCGTGGCCCAGCTCAGTCCCTGGCTGTTGTGGCCCCCCGATGGACTGAATCTGAAACAAGGGACCTGCGGTGAACTCGTCGGCTACGGCTATCTACCGCTTCCGTTCACCTCGCCCAAAACGACCACCGCGGGGAAAAAGGTCCCGACCGGTGGCAACTCCTGGACACTCTTTCTGAACACCCGGAACTTCAAGGGACCGGTTGCGTTCTTCACCCCCTTCTTCTGGTCCCGGGCCTCTGTGGACGATCCTCGGCTCGGTGGAATGTTTCTGGATTCCCGGCCCTCGAATCCCAATAAAGCGTTGCAAATGGAAACCCAGTATGTCCCCAGCGTCCAGGCCGTTGACGCCAAGGGAGAGACCTACGCCCGGATCGCCCCCCCATCATTCCCCCGAAGCCCGACGGGTGATTCGCTGGTCGTGCATCGCATCACGGCATACAACAAGCGAGCTCTCTGGGACGCCGTCCAGACCTGGTTTGAAGGCGGGCCCGCGGCCAGCGGCAAGATCGATCCAAGGGGGGCGAGCCTGCACATCTTCAAGGGGCAAGGAGGAGCAACCTGGAAGATTTATTCGCCCAACGTCCCCGATGAAAAGAAGGTGCCCATCGCCTGGAACGCGTTTGCCAGTCCCGTGGCAATTGATCCACACACCTACGGATACCGTTGGAATTACAAGCTGGTGACAAGGACCAATACCAAGGATGGCTCACTGGCCACACTTCCCGAATACTATCACCTCGCAAGGAATGCAAATAAGATGGCGGAGTGGGTTGCAGTTCAACCGAAAGACGTCCCGGCGGAAACGGGCCTGGCTCAGGTTCAATTTCATCGGCCTCGTGAGGATCGCCCCGAACCCTACGTCACGCCTGATGACTCCAGGAGCCCTTGGAAGAAGCCCGGACCCGTGGCCGGGCCGTTTCAGGCGCATCTGGGGGACGGTAGCGTGGTGACTTACCACTGGTATCGATTTGCCGACCAGCCGGCGTTACTCAACGCCGATTTGACGGATAAAGAACGGGAAAATCTACAGGCGCGGGTGGAAAAAATCCACCGGAACTGGAAGAAAGACCGCGATTACCTGCCGCCGCCCACCGTTGGAAAACTGGCCGATATCGACCCGGCCCTGGTCGTGACCCCGCCGCCGGGCCTTGAGGCGGGCTATGTACCCATTGCTACCCGTCAAGCCGCGAAAGACTAGGGGTTGCTCAAAAAGCCCGAGTGTCTGGTTCCCAGCCACCAGAGCAGGCCCGCGACCACGAGCGCGTGATCGATCTTTCCCTCCAGGATCATGCGGGGTATCGCCTGGGCGGGAACTCGCTCGATGGTCAGCTCCTCGTGCAGGTCGGGATCCGGTTCGGCAACCAGCCGGGCGTTGCGAATCACGATCGTGGAGATTCGCGAGGTCAGCAGCGAGGGATTCGACCAGAGTGCGCCAAGGAACACGGGAGCGTCACCCGCATAGCCCGTTTCCTCCAGTAATTCGCGTGCTCCCGCCGCACATGGGTCTTCGCCGTGGTCAACGAGCCCACCCGGAATCTCCAGGCTGTCCCGGTTCGAACCGGCCCGGAACTGACGGACGAGAAGCACCTCATCGTCGGGCGTCAACGCCACCACGTGCACCGCGTCGGCCAGGTGAATGACGTAGTAATCGTGCGCCTTGCCCGTATGCCGCGACTGGAATCGTTCCTTCCTCAGGCGAAACAGCCAGTTCTCCTCGAGCAACTGATCGTCCTTGCCTTCTGCAGTTCGGAACCAGGACGGCTGCGCCTGCGGGGTTTCCTCATCATTTTGAGCCACGGCCTCTGAACTCCTGCTTCGCGCCAAGCAATCGCGTCTGGAGGGACAAAGCTCCATTATCCCGGCAGCAGGACCTCCTCGACAAGCATGGCCACGCCGTCCTCGTCGTGGTTACCTGTAATCAGGTCGGCAGCCGCGAGAACATCAGCGGGAGCGTGGCCCATCGCCACTCCCAGTCCGGCATTACGGATCATGGGAACATCGTTGACATCGTCACCCACGGCGCAGATCTCGGCCGGATCAACGTCCCAGAGCTTCGCCAGATGCAAGACAGCGGTCCACTTGCTGGCATCATTGCGAAGGATCTCGCACATCGTGCCCAGGTAGCGCGGACTGCGCTGAACAAATGTCTGAACACGGCCAGACAACTGATCGATGACGGTTTGCTGAAAGGTTAGCATCTCCGACCGTGACCCGATGGCACAGACATGAAACAAGGCATCGCGGAAAGAGGCGTCTTTTCCCAGTCGGTGGTCGCTTGACCAGTTGGGATTGACCTCGGCGTGGTCACGATTCTGGGCTACATAGTCGTCAAAAAGTAGCCAGCCGGTGGGGAAACCGGGCACGATAAAGTCGAATTCCTGGGCGCCGCGGTCCGTGAATGAGACAGCGGGCCGCTGATCGGCTTCAAGCAATTCCAGCAGTGTAGCGGCAAGTCGAGGATCAAAATCGGCACGCCAGAGAGTTTGATCGTCTTGCGGGTTCTTGACGATTGCGCCGGAATTGCAGACGATCGGAGCATTCAGAGCAAGCTGGGTGGCGATGGGCCGGGCGCGACGGTAGCGGCGTCCCGTGCAGAGCACCGGGCGAATGCCGGCGCTGGCGGCCCGGGCAACGGCTGCCGCGGTCCGCGGACGCAGATTGCCCGTGGGGTCAAGCAGTGTCCCGTCCACATCGAGGGCAAGAATGCGAAACGGTCCGCTCGCCATGACGGTTTCTCGAAACGGAGAAAGCTTGACGGAACGAGTCGGAATTCGTGAGCAAACCCGAGACACCTTGCCTGATGCTGCACTCAGGCCGCATCATCCTACGGTACCTCGATGATTGCGGCCAAGACCAAGCTCCTGGGAGAACCTGCATTGTTGTCCCATTGGGTTTGCGGGCCGATCGACGTTAGAATACCCGGGACAAGATCGTCAAGAACCTGAGAAGCCTGGAGAAGCCGGAGCAGTACGCCGATGGGAGAGACGTTCAGAGCGATGAAAACCAAGACGCCTGCCTTGCATCTGAGCCAGAGAAAGCCTCGCTGGCAGAGTGTTTACCGGCCCCTTTACCTGGGACTGGCGATCGCCGCACTCGGGGGCGTGCAGGGTTGTGATTCGAACGCATTCGTCCCATCCCGTCCTCCAGAGCTGACGAGTTCTCCAAGGTCGACCACCGTGGCTTCGAAATCGGCATCCTCGGTCGCGGCACCAGCTCCCTCCAGCCCTGGCGAAGTACCACTGGCGAAATCGGGGGCAAGGGCCCGGATGATTGAGCTTATCCTGGTTCAACCAGCCAGTCTGGACCAGTCCTACCTCGAGCAGATCATTCGCCGAGATGCCGGGATGAGCAGGTGTGCGTTTCGTACCGTGAGTCCGACGGACGACAAGGCCCTCTCGGCCGCACAACTCGCCAGCGAGATCCGCACGGCTGCCAATCGATCCACGGGCGCGTTGATTCTCGAGCCAATCGACGCTCCCGAAGTGCGGGAGGCTTTGCACGAAGCGGAATCCAAAGGTTTGAAGATTGTCGTTTTGGATGCCCCTGTTCCCACGACATCTCCAGGAAAACACTACCCGTATGTGACCTACCAGGGTTTCACCGAGGCTGCCAAGCAGCTTGTTGAGGCAGTAGCCAGCGATGCCAAGAAAATGCGAGTACCTGCTGACGGCACCACGCTGGTGATCGAGAACCGCGACACGGACGCTTACAGCAAAACCCGTCTAGAATCGCTCACCGGTGCCTTGAAAGCCGCCGGCCAAGCGTTCGATACCGTGTCTTTCAGCGGTGAAGTGACAGGAGCGACCGATGTCATTCTGGAGTATCTCAAGACCCATCCCAAGGTTGCCATCATTCTCGCCGACCATGACTACGGAGTGGCCGGCGCATACAACGCCAGGGAGCAGTGGGCCAAGTCGCACACGAGCACGTTCGCGGTGGCTGGCTATCACGCCTGTGACGGACGGCTAACTCCTCCCTTGAAGATCCGCGTCCAGGGACTTATCGATCGCAGTGTTGAAGGTTTTGCTCGCAAAGCAACACAGGTTGCACTCGACCTGATGGATGCCAAGGCGGTTCCTGAGCGGTCCGAAGTGAAGGTTCGCCTGGTTCATGACAACCCGCCTTACGTTGCACCCCCGATGGCAGATTCAGGCAAAGAAAAGAGCGCGCAGAGCATCGAGAAAGAGAGATTGAGGCAGCATCCTCGTGTTGGTTCTGGAGTTGAACCGAAACCCGCGCCTTGAGCCGCCTCTGAGTCCAGCTTTAGCGGCGACTCTTCTTACGTAGCGCGTGAATGCTCTCAGGGAACAACGCAGCCTGATCCAGAGTTCCGTCTGGTGAGAGCGGCATGGGAAGGTACTCGCACTCTCGCTTCAGGTGCGGATGATTGCGCACCTCGTCTTCCAGTGGAGCGGAAACCCAGAGCGTCTTGAGCTCCAGTGTGTTGGGAATCACGACTATCCTGGCCGTACTGGAATTGACATGCCAGCAGGTCTCAATCGCGGTCGCGATCACGTCGCGGTCAGTCTGCAGGGTGATCGGTATCCGCGCTCGCTCCAAGAAACACGAGGTCAGGACGTTGATCTGGAACGGTTCGGGGTCCATCCTCGCGACCAGCCGCTCGGTCGTCAGGTCGGCAAAGCCGATTCCCACGATATTGCCGTGGCTCTCGTCCGAGACGTCAAGCACGGCCAGGCGGGTGACCACCGGGCGCTCGAAATCGCTCTGGGTCTCAACCATCAAGCGCCCGATCACATTAGGATCCATGCCGGCCCCGGAGTAATTCTTGCCCAGCTCGCCAACAACCAGGACGTCAATCTGGTCGAATGGCAGCCGGCCCATGAGCTGCCGGGCTTTCTCCAGCAGCTTGGGTTCGACCTCGAATAGGGTTTCCGGCTCGATGGGGACGATCTCCGCGGTCACGTCATCGGCATTCTCGAGAATTGCCAGCCCCAGCGCGAACCGCGTGTTCTCGACCAGGAAGCGGCCCACCGCCGGCAGAATCTCCTTCATGCCGCGCAGGCCCAATTTGTGCACCTGGCTGGCCCCCTCGCGCTTGCCCAGACCGATCACCAGCATTTTGAGCACACCCGATTCGTGGGTCGCTCGAAAGTCGGTATGCGGCTTGACCCGGTTCAAGAGGACGATGCCGTCGGCCTGATGCGCGTTCCGATCAAAGTAGATCGGCAGCCCAACCGGGTTTGTTCCCAGGACGACTGCATCCATCTCGGTCCTCACAGGCACGCCCATTGCCTCGGCCGTAACTCCGTAACTTGCCAGAAGAGCCCTCTGGCCGTCAGCAGTCGCTCCGCCGTGCGACCCCATCGCCGCGACGATAAACGGTCTGTACCCCAGTTCCTTCAAGGCGTCGACTGTTGCCCGTGCCATACCGGCAATCCCGGTGATCCCACGGCTGCCGATCCCCACCGCCACGGCTCCGCCCGCCGGAACTCGTTCGCGAATCCGGCTTTTCATGATGTGCTGGCGAATCGTTGCCGGTACATCCTCCACCCGCGGTTGAGGGATCAATTGACGCACGCGCGCGAGGGGAGGCAGATCCATGAGAGTGCAGACCTTGGATAGAGTGACCGTCTGGGGGCCGTTCGTGGGAGGATGCCGCTTCTTGGCCAGAGCTCTAATTTAAGTCGTGACCTCCAGGCGGGTCAATTCAAACCCGTCTCCGGCGCCGGTGCCCGGATGTTCGGTGAGGATTCGCAACTCAGCGTTCGGGCCCGCCCAATCGCTTCCTGGAATCGAGCAGACGATGAGCCGTGCAACGTGTGCCGTGTTTCGACGTCATCTTCAGGGATTGAGCACGCCCGAGAATTTATGACCGTCCAAGGTTAGATTGGTGATGGTCACGATCGCGCCGGGATGCGAAAACGAATACATTCCTCCTGGTGCGTTTTTGCCGAGTGTGCTGTTCACGAGCTTCAAGCTGCCGCCGTTTGTCGAGAAGACGCTCCCTTGGGTGGTGGCGACGCCATAAGAAATGGGATTGAGCGCGTTGTACTGCAAAGTGCTATTCGCGACGGTAACGGGGGTCTGATAGGTGCTGACGGCCGCGCCCGCAGTCGACGCGGTGCTCCCCGTCGTGACCGCATAGATCGTGTTTCCGGAAAGCGTGCTGCCGGATATGGTCAGTGTTCCTCCCTCCGCGAAGATGCCTGCGCCGGTGGCTGCCACCGGACCCATTGCCTGCTGATTGTAGGCATACAACGAGTTTTGACTGACCGAACTATTCGTGATGGTGATGTTGGTATCCAGGGCAAAGATCCCAGCACCCAGGCTCGTCGAGTTGCTACTGCTTCGATTATTCGCCACGGAACTATTCAGAACAGTGAGTGAGCCGCCCTCCGAGAAGATACCAGCGCCTGCTTGATTGCTGATATTGCTGGCGACCTTCACGATCTTGAGCGTCAGCGCAGCGTTATGGGTCATTATGCCTCCGCCCTGATCGACTGCACCGCCACCTGTGACCGTCATATTTTGGAGCGTCACGTTGCCGCCGTCAATCTCCAGGACCCTGTCCACCACCGACCCGGCCAGGCTGGTCGGTGATGATGTGGAAACCGGTCTGATTGTCAGATTCCCGGCGTTCTGGATGTGCAATGGAGAAGTCATCAGGTAAACGCCCGGCTTGAGCAGGATGGTATTCGGCCCGGGGGTGTTGTTGACGGCTGCGATGTCAGCCTGCAGTTGCGTCACGGTGCTCGCATGAAATGTCGAGAGGACGATCCGCCCCTCCAGAGATTCCATCCCGGGGCAGTTCTGTCTCCGCATTTCGTATCTCGACTTCAACCCCACGGTGCGCCTCCTCTTCACCTCGTGTAGTCCATCGAATCATCCCGCGATCGCGTCGGGACCAATTTGGATCCCGGCATGAAGGATCGCTTTTGGCGCTCTTGCCACTGATTTCGTTATGCCTGCTTCTCAAGAGTTGGAAGCGGGCATGCAGCGTCAGGCGAGAACCGACGGCCCTCGGTGAGCAAGGGTTCGTGACACGCCTGAACCACATTCAAAAAGACTTGCCTGGGAGCAGACAATATCATGAAGCCAATTCTTGGCTAGACCAGTTTTTTGAGCCCGGCCTGGTGTTTGGACTATACAGAAAACCAGATCGATTGTTCGAGAGATCCCTTGAGGCACACCCTCCGGGTCGCTGGCGAGATCGGTTTTGATAACGAACAGTAAACTTGGTGCACGGCAGTAATATGAAGCTCCGTTCATGAAAAGAATTTGAATCTGCATCAGGCTTTTTTCAACGCGACGCTTTGCCTGCAACCATGGTCAAGTTCTGACTGATAAGTTCACGGATAGGATGCACACCGGTTACAGAATCTGCCACCCCATTTTTGAGATCCGGGCACGCTTTGACTTGCCTGAGTTTGCCTTGTTGACAGCTCGCGACGTTCCTCGAGCACAAGCTTCAGGCAACGAATGTCGTCCGCATCATGCTGCGTGCTGGTGTATCGCCTATCCTGTGACGACTGATTCCATCATTCATTTCGCCACGCTTTCAGGAACGACGCCACTCTCCGATGCGCAGTCGGATTCCTTAAGGCCTGTTCATGACTTGACAGGCTGAGGGATGTCCATCCCGGGATGTCCGGTTCAACCGCCTGAACTGAAACACATGCTCAGCCGTTCGAAGATATTCCTTGCCAGGCTACCCTGAATTGGCAAGGCGGCACATGAGTTGCGAAATAAACTCGCGATTCTCACCCGACCCGGATTAACCGATCCGGTCCCCGTCCATCGTGCATCATCCGGAACTGATTGATCGAGTGTACAACCGAGGAGGCTGTCCCATGTTCCGTAAATTCAGAAAGGCGCTCCGTGAGGCAGGACTGACTCGAACTAAACGTCCACGATGGAAATTCCGTCCATCGATGGGGCAGTCACTGTCAGAGCTTGAGGACCGACAGCTCCTGTCGGCAGGCGTCGGAGAGAAACAGCAGGCCTTGGTTGCCCACGCACATGTCAGCACAAAGGTCCGGCCGTCACAAGCAGCCAACGTTGATCCCAACTCTCCGGCGGCCCTTTATGTCACCGCCGAGTACGGCAGCGTTCTCTTGCGGTCGCCCTCGCAGAATGAATTGAATTACTGGGTCGATCGGCTGTGCGCCGGAATGAGCATCAAGGGTTTCGACAACGCCCTTCTCAACTCCAGTGAGAGGAAAAACCTGCTCCTCAGCTTTGGAGTGGACCTGTACGGCAGCCCGACATCTTTCATTAACTCACTCTACACCAACGTCGCGGGGCAAACTCCCTCTACGCAGAACGAGGCGCTGTGGTTACATCGGCTTCGCCGTGGCTGGAGCCGTGAACAGGTCGCGCAAGTTTTCATTGAGGCATCGAGCTTCATCTCGCCAACACCGACGCCAACACCGACGCCAACGCCTACGCCTACTCCGACTCCAACTCCGACGCCAACGCCTACTCCGACGCCGACACCGACTCCTACTCCGACACCGACTCCAACTCCGACGCCAACGCCGACACCGACTCCGACGCCTACTCCGACTCCAACGCCCACTCCGACACCAACGCCAACTCCGACGCCAACACCGACGCCCACTCCAACTCCAACGCCAACACCGACTCCGACGCCAACACCGACGCCAACGCCAACACCAACACCAACGCCAACACCAACGCCGACACCGACGCCAACTCCGACGCCAACACCGACGCCCACTCCGACGCCAACACCGACGCCCACTCCGACGCCAACGCCAACCCGACGCCAACGCCAACTCCAACACCGACGCCCACTCCAACGCCAACACCGACGCCCACTCCAACGCCGACGCCAACACCGACACCAACACCGACGCCCACTCCAACGCCAACACCAACACCGACGCCAACGCCGACACCAACGCCCACTCCAACGCCAACACCGACGCCAACGCCAACACCGACTCCGACGCCAACACCAACGCCAACACCGACGCCAACACCGACCCAACACCAACACCAACTCCGACGCCAACACCGACACCAACACCGACGCCAACACCGACACCGACGCCTACTCCAACACCGACACCAACGCCCACTCCAACACCGACGCCAACGCCAACACCGACGCCGACGCCAACACCGACGCCAACACCAACGCCGACGCCAACACCAACGCCAACGCCGACACCGACGCCAACACCGACGCCAACACCAACGCCAACACCAACACCGACACCAACGCCAACACCAACACCAACGCCAACACCCACACCAACGCCAACGCCAACGCCAACGCCAACACCAACACCAACGCCAACGCCAACGCCAACGCCAACGCCAACACCCACTCCAACGCCAACGCCAACGCCAACTCCGACGCCAACACCAACGCCAACTCCGACGCCAACACCAACGCCGACGCCAACGCCGACGCCAACGCCAACACCGACGCCCACTCCGACACCGACACCAACACCAACACCCACTCCAACACCGACACCAACGCCGACACCGACGCCAACGCCGACACCGACGCCTACTCCAACGACCAACGATTAGGACATGAGTTTTATGTGTTCCTTAAGGAACACATGTCTCCACCTTGGCCGCCCCTGGTGATTTCGCCAGGGGAGGGTCTGGGTGGGGAATCTGATCCCCGCCCTGACGACCCGGCTTTTCTGCCTGGGAAATGGGAGGGCCAATACGTTTTCGATGGGTATTCAAGAACCAGTTCTCGGCTCGGACACTCCTTGCTCGAACCTTCAGGTTTAGGAGTGAAGCGATTTCAGCTCGCAGTGACGCGAGCAAACCCTTCGTTGATGGCGTCCTGGAATGTTTGGTCCAGCGCCGCGGAAGATGGTAAGAGCTGCTTTGCCCGCGACCTGGGCTCGACAACTGACCTGCTTTTGGCGAATTATGGATCGGGGAACGCGAGAGTTTCGCTCCCGATCGATGATGTGTCATTAGGCTCGGCTTGACCGGTTCTCTCCCTCTCTTTTATTTGAGAAACAACTCATGAATCATTCACAGCTCGAAGTGATGATTTATCAGATCGCGGACGACACGATGCTGAAGAGGAATCGGACTGATGGTACGGGATGGGAGTGGGGCTGGGCGGATCTGGAGCGCGATTGGATGGACGCCACTCCCAATCGATTCGCCTATCGTTGCTTGCCCCTATCGATCGTCAACCAGACGGGGTGGTGGATCAAAAACCCCGTGGGTTTCACCGCGACCTGGCGCGGGGTGTCACTGCCGGGTACGGTCGACTTCCAGTTTGACGAGGCCGCGGACACCTGGAGCAGTTGGATCAACGATCAGTTTGGCGGCGGCATCATCACGTGGAACACGCCGTTCCTCTTCCGTACCCGGCCTGAGGGCTCTCGACTGCTGATCTGTGGACCAGTCAATCAGTTCAAGACTTACGCCCAGCCGCTGACGGCACTGATCGAGAGCGACTGGATGAGCATGTCGTTCACCATGAACTGGAAGCTCGTGCTTCCCAACCAGCCGGTGCGATTTGATGCCGGCGAGCCCTTGTTCCAGGCAATCCCGCTGGTAAGTAATGTGTGCGCGGATCTGGAAACCGCTTCGGTTACCTATCAACGGCTGACCGAGGATCCCGAGGTGTACCGGGCGTACCAGGCCTGGAACGAAGGACGCCGGAGCTTCCACGTTCAAAAGTCCAAAGGAGAGGTCAAGCCCGACGATTGGCAGAAGGACTATTTTCATGGACGCGATGCACTCGGGCAAGCGCCGGCCACCGTGCATATGACCAAGGTCAAGCCACCCTCGGTCCGGTTCCTTCCGCACGACCAGTCGGGTGGGAAGTCCGCGCCGCAACGGACATCGGCCTCGCACGCACCGAGGATCGAGAGCAGCCTTTCCAACGGCAATGCGGCCGCCCAGCCGCAGGCAGCGTCTTGCCCCTTCAACCACCAGTCCCAGGAGTATCCGACCATGGCACACCACCAGACCGCGGCGGAAGTGGCAGAGGTACGACGATCGAACGACGGGATGGATGACGGGCTTCAAAGACCAACCACCGCGGCCGCTGTTCTCACTGAGCCTGAGCCAGCGCTTGCGCAGCCTTCGGCTGCGACGGCGGTTCAAGTCAACGACGATTGGCGCCGCTGGATCGCGGAAAACCTGATGATCGACCAGGCCCCCAATGATCTGCTCGCCGCGATGACGGGTGCCGGCATCGATCAGGATGAGGCCGCCCGGGAGATTCAGCTTGCTCAGCAAAGCCCTTATCTGAGGGGATCCGAGCTGCTTCGTAATCGATTGAAAAAGCGCGACTGGCTGATCGCTACCTATCGCAAGAGCAACCGTTTGCATCCGAACTCATCGGCAATCGAGCGTCGCCACAAGCTGTCACGTGACGAGTTTCTTCGTGACTACTACACGACCAATCGTCCGGTCGTGATCACCGGAATGATGGACGACTGGCCGGCCATGCGAAAATGGAACCTGGATTTTTTCCAGAAACAATTCGGCGACAGGGACATCGAGGTGCAGATGGGGCGAAACGCCGGCGCCAACTACGAGGTCGAACGCGAGAAGTTCATCAAGAAGATCAGCATGTCGCAGTTTATCGAGATGATCCGGTCGTCAAATGGCACCAATGATTTTTACCTGACGGCCAACAACAACTCCAGCAACAAGAAAGCGCTGCCCGAACTATGGGACGACATTATCCAGATTCCCGAGTATCTTGACGGCTCGGACCGGCTCGGCGGCTTTTTTTGGATGGGCCCACCCGGCACCATCACGCCGTTCCACCACGACCTGACCAACAATTTCATGGCCCAGGTCATCGGCCGCAAGCGAGTGAAGATCGCACCTTCATGGGATATGCCTCTCATGAACAACGACTATCACGTCTTCTGCCGGGTTGATGGCAGGGTCACCAATCCTAATCCGCAACCAGGCCGCGAGGAACCGCAGATTCTGGAATGTATGCTGTGCGCGGGAGAGATACTTTTCCTGCCTATCGGGTGCTTGCACTATGTTGAGGGTGTTGAGACCTCGGTCACAATATCGTTCACGAACTTCGTATTCGACAACAACTTTTCGAGTTTCTATTCGACGTATCATCGCGTGTAACGACAACAGCGCGATGTCGATTCAGGGCGCCGTGGGCCAAGAGTCGTTCAACTCTCGTCAACTGATCATTGTCGTCAGGACTCTGCCCGGTCTTCAGTTGCCAGCAGATTTGCGCGCAATTGCAGCGCACATCGAGCTCGACGCGGTCATGTTCGACTCTTGTTAAAACGTTCTTGATCGGGCAAGCTATTCGTGGCGGGTCGCGGCGAAGGGAACGATCAGGAGGCACCCGCCAGGTTATGAGGCTTGGCGATGCGACGAACGTCAATGCGGGAATCTGGGCTTCCTGGAAGCTGGAATGCGCGAGGGCTTTGGCGACGTGTCGTGATCGCGTCGATTCTGCTCGTCTGCGTGAACGCCCCCCGTGCTCTGGCGGAGAATCCGCAGAGTTCGGCCTTCTTCGAGTCCCGGATCCGACCGATCCTGGTTGAAAAGTGCTACAAGTGTCATTCGTCCGGAGCTGTCAGGATCAAGGGAGGATTGCGGCTCGACGGTCTCGAGGGCATGCTCAAGGGAGGCGACTCGGGCCCGGCTGTCGTGCCGGGCAAACCCTCGGAAAGCTTGCTTCTCCTGGCGATCGCTCACACCGAAGATTTCTCGAAGATGCCACCCAAGGAGAAACTTCCCGAGCAAGTGGTGATGGATTTCCGACGCTGGGTCGAGATGGGGGCGACCTATCCCCGAGCGAGCAACCAGGTCGCTGGGCCAGCAAACTCGAAAAGCTTGGCGGCAGCCCCGCCTGCCCGTGCGGATGACGGCTCATGGTGGTCGTTGCAGCCGATTTCCAGTCCCGATCCTCCGAGACTCAGCGCGGGCGAGGCCCGCTGGGCCAGGAACTCCATCGACGCCTTCGTCATTGCCGGTCTGCGGGCGAAGGGGTTGACGCCATCACCCGAGGCCGACCGGCGAACCTTGATACGCCGCCTGTGCTTCGACCTGATCGGCCTTCCTCCCAGTCCGCAAGAGGTTGACGACTTTCTGGCCGACACGGCCCTTGACGCCTATGAGCGGCTGGTCGATCGGCTCTTGTGCAGCCCCCATCACGGTGAGCGATGGGCGCGATCCTGGATGGATCTGGTTCACTTCGCCGAGACCCACGGTCATGACCAGGATCGTATCCGGCCCAACGCGTGGCCGTATCGTGATTACCTGATCGCGGCCTTCAATGGTGATAAACCTTTCGCTCGTTTCATCGAGGAGCAGATCGCGGCCGACGTGCTCTTTCCAGATCAGCCTCGTCTGGTCGTGGCGCTCGGCATGCTCGCGGCGGGCCCCTGGGACGAGAGTTCGCTACGGGACATCCGCGACGACAGCATCGACCGTCAGATCGGGCACTACATCGACCGCGACGACATGGTCTCGACCGTGATGTCCACGTTTGTCAGCATGACGGTCCACTGCGCACGGTGTCACGACCACAAGTTCGACCCGATTACCCAGGAAGATTACTACGATCTCCAGGCTGTCTTTGCCGGAGTTGACCGGGCCGATCGAGCTTACGATCCGGACCCGCTGGTCAGCCTGTTGCGCCAGGTTTATATGCTCGATCGACGGATCTTTAATTGCTCCACATTGCTCCCGGAGGTGCAGCTCGCCGCGCTGCCGCCGCGCCAGTACGTCTACGCGGCTGCGAGCGACTTCAGCCCCGACGGCGGGCACAAGCCACCCGCGGGACCACGGCCCGTTCATGTTCTCAAGCGTGGTGATATTCATAAGCCAGGTGCTCAGGCCGTTCCTGGAAGCCTGACATGCCTGTCGATGCTTCCCGCTCGCTTCTCGCTCGCCAACTCGACGAACGAGGGTGCCCGCCGCGCGGCCCTGGCGGCGTGGCTCAGCGACCCGCGCAATCCTTTGACTTATCGCTCGATCGTCAACCGTGTGTGGCAACACCACTTCGGCCGGGCGATCGTGGACACACCCAGTGATTTTGGCCGCATGGGCTCCATTCCCACGCATCCCGAGTTGCTCGACTGGCTGGCCTCCAGATTTCTTGCCGATGGGGGTTCCCTGAAGCGGCTGCACCGCCTGATCGTCACCAGCGCCGCGTATCGGCAAAGTACGCTCCACGACCCCCGCGCCGCCGAGATCGATGCCGACAACCGACGACTCTGGCGGATGAACCGGCGCCGGCTGGACGCGGAATCGGTCCACGACGCCATGCTGCGGGTCGCCGGCTGCCTTGACACGACCATGAGCGGCCCGTCTGTCCGCCAGTTTGGCCTCAGTCCCGGCGTTCACGTCACCCCGGTCGTCGATTACACGGATTACGACTGGAGCCGTCCCGACGCTCATCGACGCAGCATCTACCGGTTCCTGTACCGGACCTTGCCCGATCCGTTCATGGACAGTCTGGACGAGGCCGATGCCTCGCAACTCACGGCCGCGCGCACCGAATCGGCCACCCCGCTTCAGGCGCTGGCGCTCTTGAACAACCCGTTCGTCTTGCACCAGAGCGAGCAACTGGCCGGGCTGGTCAGGCACGAAGAACCATGTCTCGAGGGCCAGGTTCGCCGAGCCTTCGATCGGGTTTTCAACCGAATGCCCAGCCCCGAAGAGCTCGCAGATCTCGGCGCTTACGCGCAGCGCCACGGTCTTGTGAATCTTTGCCGCCTGTTCTTCAATAGCAACGAGTTCTTGTTCGTGAATTGAGACCGGGTGCTCAGGCATCAGGTGCCATCGGCCGTCCGAACTTTGAGTATTCGCTATGAATCAGCGACCAACGCGACGTGATTTCCTCTGGTGCTCAGGCGGTGGCCTGGGTGGCATCGCTCTGGCGCATCTGCTGGGTCAGGAGGGACTGCTGGCCGCTGCCGATCAACGGGCGATCGGTTCTGTTCCTGAGCTGAACGGCGGGATACACCATAAGGCCAAGGTCCGCCGCGTGGTCCAGCTCTTCATGAACGGCGGCGTCAGCCAGATGGACACCTTCGACCACAAGCCAGAGCTGGGCGCAGGGACGGACAGCCGTTCGATCCGGGCGTACATGTCGAGGCTCCCACCAGCACGCCCGGCAAGCTCATGAAGAGCCCGTTCTCGTTCCGGCAACATGGCGAGTGCGGGCGCTGGGTCAGCAGCGTCTTTCCGCACCTCGCCGGCTGCGTGGACGAGATGGCTTTCCTCATGGCCATGAGCTCGAAGACAAACGTTCATGGCCCGGCCAGCTACATGATGAACACAGGATTTCTGAATCCCGGGTTCCCCTCACTCGGCGCCTGGCTCTCGTACGGGCTAGGCGCGCTGGGCGAGAACTTGCCGACGTTCGTGGTCTTGCCCGATCCGAAGGGGCTACCGTACAACGCCAAGGGGAACTTCACGGCGGGGTTCCTGCCGATGTCGCACCAGGGAACCATCCTCGATGCAGCGGCGGCCAGGCCGATTCCCGACCTGTCAGCACCGGTCTCGGCCGGCTACATCACACCCGCCAGTCAACGCGAGGGCCTGGAGCAACTGGCCCTGATGAACCGCCGTCATGCTGCGCTGAACCCGGGAGATAGCCGGCTCGAGTCACGGATCAAAAGCTACGAGCTGGCTGCCCGGATGCAGCAATCGGCCCCCGAGGCACTCAAGCTGGACGGGGAGACGCCGGCGAGCCGATCTCTCTATGGACTGGACGATGCGGCGACTGCCGATTTTGGCCGCCGCTGCCTGCTCGCCCGCAGGCTGCTCGAGCGTGGTGTTCGGTTCGTCCAGGTCTGGAGCGGCGCGGGAGGCCCGAAGAACAACTGGGACAATCACTCGGACATCCCCGGCGAACTGGCCTCGATCGCTCGCACCGTTGATCGCCCGGTTGCCGCCCTCTTGCGCGACCTCAAGTGCCGAGGGTTGCTCGAAGACACGCTCGTGGTCTGGAGCACCGAGTTCGGCCGGATGCCTTTTACTCAGGGCGCCAGCGGCCGGGACCATAACGGTGGCACCTCCGTCACCTGGCTCTGCGGGGCTGGCATCAAAGGTGGATCATCCTTCGGTCAAAGCGACCCCTGGAGCTGGATGGCTGCCGAGGGCCAGACCTATTGCTATGACCTCCATGCCACGATCTTGCACTTACTGGGTATCGACCATCACCGCCTCACGTTCCGCCACAATGGAATTGACCGGCGATTGACCGACGTGCATGGAAAGGTAGTCCACGCCATTCTTGCCTGATGAGAGAACTCTGCCCGGTCCATCCCGGGCACGGGTGATGGATCACGTTGCAATCGCCGGCGATCAGACCGATACTGGCGTGCACCCTGAACCGGACGTCGCTAGGCCAGTCGGCTGACTGGTCGCCCGGTGACCAGGTTCAAGAGAACGTCTCTCGTGGTCCGGGCACCCGCGATCGAATCGCCGAGGTCTGGCGGGTCTCGGCTCGTGCGCGAATCTCGCCGCTTCCGGAGCTTTGCCTGCCGTGTCTGAATTTTTCAGGAACTCCGATTACTGGTTACTCCCGGAAATTACGACCCATCTCGGGTTCCTGCTTGCCCTGGTTTTTCTGGCCTATCTCATTCAGCAGAAACGGTCGCCGGCAAGCACCATGGCCTGGCTGTTGCTGGTCTTGTTTCTGCCTTATGTAGGGGTGCCTCTTTATCTGATGCTGGGTGGCCGGAAGATGATCCGGATGGCCCGCAAGAAGCCCCAGGTCTACGATCGGCGGGAGCCTCGGCTTCCCAGCCAGTTTGATAGTGACACTGAGCGTTTCTTGCTGTCCTATGGCGCGCCCCCGGCCAGCGATGGCAATCGCGTGGAACTTCTGACCCGGGGCGAGGAAGCTTTCGAACGGATCTACCGGATCATCGAGGAAGCGACCTCGACGATCCACATCACGACCTACATTCTTGGTCGCGGTGACGTTGGCATGCCCTGATGACTCTGCTCGCGAAGAAAGCGTCAAACGGGGTTGCCGTGCGTCTGCTGCTCGATTCGGTAGGGTCCTGGCGTATCGGAAGACGCTACCTGGCGCCCTTGATCAGAGCGGGTGCTCACGTCGCGTTTTTCATGCCCGTATTGCACATACCCTTTCGGGGTCGCGCGAACCTCCGTAATCACCGCAAGATTGTCGTGATCGATAGTCGGATTGCGCTTTCCGGGGGCATGAATCTCGCCCGGCCCTACATGGGGCCAGCACCCGACTCTGGCTGCTGGGTTGACCTGTCGGTTCTGGTTCAGGGACCAGCGGTGGCCGACCTTGAGTCTCTTTTCTTTTCGGACTGGGCGTTCGCGACGGGAGTGAAACTGACGGCCCCGACGCAACCGCAAAACGATCCGGCTGAGACGACCGAAACATCGCCTGACTCTTCGCGGCCTGACGGCAATATGGTGCAGGTCGTCGCCAGCGGACCGGACGTGCCCGACGATCCACTTTACGAGTCGCTGGTCTCGTCAATCTTCGCGGCCAGGGAACGGATCTGGATCGTGACTCCGTATTTCGTACCCGACGAGATGCTGGCGCGATCCTTGACCCTGGCATCGCGCCGGGGCGTGGACGTTCGGCTCATCGTTCCGGCCCGGTCCAACCACATTTCCGCTGACCTGGCACGCGAAAGTTATCTCCGCGACCTGCACGAAGCGGGGGGCCAGGTGCTGCTCTTCCAGCCGATTATGCTGCACGCCAAGGCCGTGATCTTCGACGACCAGTTCGCGATTATCGGCTCGGCCAACATGGATAATCGCAGTCTCTTTCTGAACTATGAGGTCGCTCTTTTTCTTTATACCCGCGAGCAGGTCGAGACTGTCTCTGCATGGGCGACTCGACTGCAAGGAGACTGCCTTCGCGAACTGCCCAAGCCTGGTTGGGTGCGCGAACTGGCCGAGAATATCGTGCGCCTGTTCTCGCCACTCCTGTGATCCTGGCCATCAGCCGGGGTCTGAGTGCAGTGCTGTTGCGACCATACCCACAGACATGATGCTGCCCGCGACTTATTGTGACGCTTGCCTCCGTCTGTCGACCGCCGCTCTCCTCAACCGCACGTTGAGAATAGGGGATGCCTCCTTGAGTGCGAGTGTTGGGCGGCTGATTCGTGGTAGGGAGGCACAATCCGTGGAGCCAATCCGATTCTTCCAAAGTCCGAGAATCCGGTTCAACAGGGCGCCGACATCGCTCTGGTCGGGGAGACAGTAGCGGGCGCACGTTGATTTACCCGGACCGACGTGGATCGTGATGGCATTGGCCAGGGCGGGAAAGGAATCTTCGTCAGTCCGGTCATCGCCAATCACGATGGCCAGCGCGTCTCGATCCTTGATTCGATCGTGGATCCAGCGCACTGCCGATCCCTTGTTCCAGTCAAGTCGGGGCCGCACTTCGTAGTTCATCTTACCTTCAGTCACCATCAGGTCGTGATGATCGTCCGGGACAAGCGAGCCGATGATGGTGCCGATATGTTCGCGAGCCGAGGGTTCGGCGCGGCGGAAGTGGATCGTCGTGGTCAGGCCCTTGAGCTCGAGATGAACCCCGGGAATCAGCAGGGGAAGCCCGGCCATCCGGCGGTTCAGATCGTCGATCGCCGCACGCGAGCAGCCCGCCTCGGGGTGAACAAACCGGAGCGATTCGCTTTCGATTTCGAGGCCGTGGTTTCCGCTGTAAACCAGGCCAGAAAGTCCCACCCGCGTTTTGATGTCCGCAAGAGAACGCCCGCTCAGAATGCAGACAAGAACACCTTCTTGATTGGTGAGATCCTCGAGAACGGCTCGCGTTTCAATCGCCAACCGAGCCAGATCAGGCTCCATGACGATCGGAGCGAGCGTTCCATCAAAATCGAGATAAAAGACGAGGCTCGAGGCTGAGGCAACCTGTGCCTCGACCTCGGATCGATGTTCATTCAGAAGAAGCGGCATGTCAAGTTGTCCGATCATTCAGTCGAGTCTGGAAAGTCAAAGCTGAGCAAGGTGGAAAGAATCTTGCCGGCCCACCGATACACGTTGTTTTCCTTTACCGTCTGCTGCATTCGCTGCATCCGCCGCTTCTGTTCCGCGGCCTCCATCTCCACGCCCTGGTGAATGGCCGAGGCCAGCTCATCGATCGAGAACGGATTGAATTGCACTGCCTCCACGAGTTCACGCGATGAGCCTGTAAAGCGAGAGAGCAGCAACACCCCCTCCTGGTCCAGGCGGCTAGCCACAAACTCCTTCGCGACCAGATTCATCCCGTCGTGGAGCGAACTCACCACGCAGAACTGAGCCAGCCGATGGAGCGCGATCATCTCAACGGGGTTGAAGTGCCTCTTGAAATAGTACAGCGGACGCCAGCGACCGGAACTCCATTTCCAGTTGAGCTTCTCGACCAGCCGGTCGATCTCGATGTCGATGGCCTGGTACTGGGGAACCAGTTGGCGGCTGGGCACCCCCACCTGGACGAAGACCAGTTTCTCGCGATAGGCCGGGTTCTCTTCCAGAAATCGATCAATCGCGCGAATTCGCTCCGGAATTCCCTTGGTGTAGTCGATACGTTCCAGACCGACGCCAAGGATCTTGCCGGAAAGTTGGAGTTGCTTCCGGAAGGTTTCCATCGCCACGGCGACGGCGGGGCTGCTGGCAAGCGCCTGGTGGGCTTCGAAGTCGATGCTGATGGGAAACGGCCGGACCATCGTCGATTTGCCGCTCCGAAACACTTCCGAGGTTTCCTGATCAATGCGGGCCTCGATTGTCCGGTCCACCGTGGTCAGGAAGTTCTGGCAATGGTAGCGCAGGTGAAAGCCAAGCAGATCGTTTCCCAGTAGCCCTTCAAGGATTTCCTCGGTCCAGGGAAAGACGCGGAAGGTTTCAGGGTTGGGCCAGGGGATATGCCAGAACTGCGCCACAATCAATTTCGGGTTCCGCTCCTTGAGATACTTCGGCAACATTCCAAAGTGATAATCCTGAATGAAGACGATTGTCGGCTCATCTCCCGCCTCTTCCACCACGGTATCGGCAAACTGAGCATTCACCTGGCAGTACGTTTCCCACTGGCTAGCCACGAAGGTGGGCCGGGTGAACGTGATATGGCAAAGCGGCCAGAGCCCTTCATTGGCCAGGCCGTGATAATAATCTTCCTCCTGCTTCTTCGAGAGCCAGACCCGACGGAGCGTGTAGCTGGGCTTCTCGGGAGGAACCTGCACATGATCGTGCTCATCCACGGTCAACCGATCTGCGTCACCCGACCCATGGGCAACCCATGTGCCTCCCGACGACCGCATGACCGGGTCAAGGGCGGCTGCCATGCCGCTGGCCGGGCGTGTACACTCAATGGAGTCGCCCGCGAATCGATGGAGGTACGGTTCGCGATTGGCGACAACAATAATCTGCTGACCGGTCAGCTTACTGGCGATCAGCCCGTGAAGTGCTGCCTCGGTCCACATTTGTGATGACACTCAATTCTGCGCCCTGTGCGCACGACTCATACTTCGGTCACGAGGTCTTCAATTCCTTCCAGTGGCTCCACGGCCCGCCTTGCCGTACGAGCCGATAGCAGGACCTTCAGAATCGGCGGGGCGACAAACGTGGTGACCAGCACCATCAGGGTGGCGGCGGTGAACAGGCCTTCTTGAAAGACACCCGTGGATAGTCCCATCTGGGCGAAGATCAGACCGACCTCTCCACGCGGTATCATCCCCACGCCGATCACGGTCTTGTTGCCCTTGAACCAGAAGGGCACGTAACCTGCAAACAGCTTGCCAACAATTCCCGTCACGCACAAAACACCACCAACCAGCAAGGCAAAGCGTCCCTCCGGCGTGCCGGGAGCCATCGTGTGCAGGTCAACGGAAGCGCCCACGGCGACGAAAAAGAGGGGCACGAAAAAGTGCCCGATCGCCGTGATTCCCTTCTCGATGTCGTGCAGCCGCGATGAACCTGCCAGAAGTAACCCGGCGGCAAAGGCGCCCAGAATCATTGCCGAGCCCACCCGGTCTGCCAGCCAAGCAAGGCCAAACGCGATGATCAGGGCCATGACTGTCGGCGTTCCCGGTAGATCAATCGTCGCGGTCGCACGCGAGATCCAGGGCATCACAAACCTTCCCACCATGATGACCGCGGCAAGAAAACCGAAGGCGATGCCCGCCGTGATCGCGACGTGGCGGATCGTGACGGAGTCGCCCCGCGCTAACCCGGTCACGATTGTGAGAATCACAAGGCCTAGGATATCATCGAGCACCGCGGCTCCCAGGATGATCTGACCCTCGACATCCCGCAGCCGTCCCAGGTCAGACAGAACACGCGCCGTGATCCCGACGCTGGTCGCCGTCAAGGTGGCTCCCGCCATGATCGCCACGAGATCCGTCAAGCCGAGCAGTCGACATCCCGCGTAGCCCATGCCAAACGGCAAGACAACTCCGGCCAGAGCCACAACAGTTGAAGTCGCCCCGACGCGCAGGAGCATTCGAAGATCGGTCTCCAGGCCGATTGCCAGCAGCAGAATGAATACGCCAAGCTCCGAAAGCATATGGATCGTCTCGTACCCGGTGTCGATCAGATGCAATCCGGACTGGCCAACGATCACCCCCCCAATCAGTTCGCCGAGAACCGCGGGCTGGCCAGTTCGGTGGGCCAGAGCACCGCCAATCTTCGCCGCGGCTAGCATGACAACCAACATCCCGAAGAGGTGCGAAACCTCAAGGTGTTCCATCAACCGTGCCTCACGTTCACCGCGCCAGGCCGCGATCCCGGCCGACCTTGCTCATCGTTGCGCAAGATGAAGATTCTATGGCAAGATGCCGGATTCATGCACCCGATTTCCGCCGGTTGGGTTGCGACCCCAAGATTTTCAACCCAGCATGCGACGTCAAGACATCCGTAATGCCTTCATTGCATGATCGCGTGATCTGGCGGCTCAGGCGGGATTCTTGCACTCAGAGAACCCGGAGCGTCACGAATTTGCCGGTTGCCATGGCTGGGGCTGCGGTTTCGGAGCCTCCTTCCTTCTTGCACTCATAGAATCAAGATCGAGTTCGGTCGAAGGACGGATGTCGGCTTTCAGGACTCTTCTCATCTGCTCGAGGGCGGAATCGTTCTCCTCGGCAGTATTCGACGCGACGCAATCGGCGGGAACGATCAACGTGAAATCTCTCATATAGGCGTCGTTGGCTGTGAACAGGACGCAAATATTTCCAGCGACTCCAGTAAGAATCAGCGTCTTGACGCCGAGGTACTCGAGCAGGATGTCGAGTGTCGTCGAGAAAAAGCCTGAATGCTTGGGTTTCAAGACGAAATAGTCGTCGGCTTCCGGAACCAATACTTCGACCAGCTCCCGGCTGCGGACGTTGTCCTTCATGCAATGTTCTACCTGGGTATTGAAGTTGGACCGCCATCGTCCAAAGTTGTCGTTGACATAAATGACGGGAATCTCGGCTTGCTTCGCCCGCCGCTTCAGTTCGACAAGTCGCCTGGCCATCGGCAGCGCCTGCCGCAGCAGCAACTCGCCCTCCGGAAACTCGAGATCGTTGATCACGTCGATCAACAGCAGGCCCGTCGTTGCCTGATCCGGTGCGTTGCCATGCAGGTCCGGGTTTTCAATGACCATGGTGTCGGAGCGTTCCTGCTGGTTCATTGTGGTTCGTTCTTACTCCTCATGTCCCTGCACACCGAATGCCGGTGCGTGACTCAAGCTCGCGACCGGAATGAACGGTGGGTTTGGCGGCGTGAGAATCCCTTGGCCTGAATGCAGGATGGCGGCAGGCTGCGTGTCCGGCGGCACCGTTGTTGCGACACTTCATGATCAGAGGGGAAACTTTTCGGAGTGACGACTTTTCATCGACCTCCGCATTGATGACCGCGTTGAAGCCAAGTGTCAGTTGATTAACGGTTGAGAGTTCTTCATTGCAGGAGACTTGCCATGAACTGGGATCAAATCGAGGGCAACTGGAAGCAGTTCCAGGGAAAAATCAAGGAGAAGTGGGGACAATTCACAGACGATGAGCTCGATCAGATCGGCGGTCGCAAGGACCAGTTGATCGGCAAGCTCCAGGCCAAGTACGGATACGCCCGGGAGGAGGCTGAAAGACAGGTCGAGCAGGCTGCCAAATCGTGGTAGTCACGAGGAATATCCGTCCGCTGGATCGTCCGGGAAATCCGGCGTTCCGGTGGACGGGAGTCACGCTCGGGTACGCGTAATTGCTTCCCAGAATGGCGTCTGCCCCCCCGCAATAGCTCTCTCACGCCTCTCTAAATCGATTCAGCGACGAGGCTCGTTGGCATGCAAGCATTTACTCCGGTCTTGCCGGTATCGCGGGATCAAGTGTAGAATAACTCTCTGTACACGAGTTAGTGTTTCCCGTGTTTAGCTGCCTTCAGGAGCAAGACCCGCCCGCCGCTGGGACGGACAGGAATTACATGAAGCGACGCGATGACATCCGCAACGTGGCGATTATCGCTCACGTGGACCATGGTAAGACAACGCTGGTCGATGCGATGCTTCGCCAGTCCGGGCAATTCCGGGCCTCGCAGCTTCTGGGTGAGCGCATCCTGGATTCCAACGACCTGGAGCGCGAACGCGGGATCACGATCCTTGCCAAGAACATCGCCATCCAGTATCACGAGACAAAGATCAACCTGATTGACACGCCGGGCCACGCGGATTTCGGCGGCGAGGTCGAGCGGACTCTCCAGATGGCCGATGGCGCGCTGGTTCTGGTCGATGCGTTCGAAGGCCCGATGCCGCAGACCAAGTTCGTGCTCCGCAAGGCGTTTGGCTGCCATATCCGGCCAATCGTCGTCATCAACAAGGTGGATCGGCCTGACGCCCGGCCCAACGAGGTGCTCAACGAAATATTTGACACTTTCGTCGAACTCGGGGCCAGCGAGGAGCAACTCGACTTCTCGTACATCTTCGCATCGGGCAAGGCGGGTTTTGCCTCGCACGACCCGAAGGCGAACTCCGGAAACGTCGCCCCCCTCTTCGATCTCATCGTCGAGAAGGTGCCTGGGCCGGTGGTGGATCCGGACGGACCTTTTTCCATGCTCTGCACCACGCTTGACTTTTCGGAGTACGTGGGCCGCATCGCCATTGGCCGGATCGTTTCAGGTAAAGTCCGGCGCGGCCAAAAAGCGCTGCTCATGAAGGCAAACGGGGTAAATGTCAACGGATCGATCGACGGCGTGCTGCTCTTTGACAAGCTGGGCCGTATCGAAGTTGACGAGGCCGAGGCGGGCGATATCGTGGCGATCGTCGGACTATCCAGCGTCGAGATCGGCGACACGATCGCCGCGCTCGAGCAAACCGTGGCACTGCCGCGCATCGAGGTTGGCGAGCCGACGCTGAGCATGCTGTTCACCGTCAATAATTCGCCGCTCACGGGGGAAGGCCAGTATCTGACCTCGCGACACATCAACGATCGACTGGTTCGCGAACTCGAGTCGAATGTCGCTCTCCGCGTCGAGACCACTGATGACGGTGATGCGTTCCAGGTCTCGGGGCGAGGCTTGCTGCACCTGTCGGTGCTCATCGAGACGATGCGCCGGGAAGGCTTCGAGCTTTCTGTTGGTAAGCCCGAAGTCATCGTGAAGAAGATCAACGGCGTGGACCACGAGCCCTATGAGTTCCTTGTAATCGACGTCCCGCATAGCCATATCGGCCCCGTCATGGAGCTGGTAGGCACCCGTCGCGGCGAGATGAGCAAGATGGATGGCAAGGGAGCCTACGCCCATCTCGAGTTCTTGATCCCCGCTCGCGGCTTGATCGGCTTGCGTAATCGTCTCATGAGCGCCACGCAAGGCGAGGCGATCATGCATCACAATTTTCACGATTATCGGCCGCTCAAAGGTGAGATTCCCAGCCGCGGCACTGGCGTGATGGTGAGCATGGCCTCGGGGCCGGCGGTGGCCTTCTCGCTGGATAATCTGCAACAGCGCGGAATCATGTTTGTCCAGCCGGGAGACGAGATCTACGAAGGCATGATCATCGCGGAAAACGCCCGCAGCGGTGACATGGTGGTCAACCCGTGCAAAGAAAAGAAGTTGACCAACATGCGGGCATCCGGTTCCGACAAGAATATCCTGCTGAAACCGCCGCGTCTGTTGACTCTCGAGATCGCCCTGGAGTACATCGAGGCCGACGAGCTTGTGGAAATCACTCCCAGCAAGATTCGCCTGCGGAAGAAAGTGCTCAAGGAAGAAGGACGCAGGCGCGTGGAACGCGGGGGCGGCAAGAAAGTTAGCGTCTGAGCGGTCGGCTGACCCATCGGTTCTTGGCTAGAGCCCGGGGTTCCCCTGACCGTCCGCGCGGCGCCGCCTCAACCTGTTATAGAACTCGATCTCCAATCGGTTGCCCCGCAGTGCGGCGTGGGCCTCGCGTGTCAACTGCACGCTGGCCAGAAGTAGCAGGCTCACACCCGCGATGGCCAGGGCCGTTGGTAGGGCCATGACGTCGCTGCCGATCAGGACGTGGAACGCCGTTGTGAGGCTTGTGCCCACGAAAAAGGCCATGGCCAGATAGAGCAGGGTCAATGCTTCACGGATCCGATCGCTCCGCCTGATCAGGTGCTCGAGCTGAGCGGCGATATGCTCGAGCCGCTCGGCCGGCAAATCGAGATCGGACTTGCCACGGTCGAGGCTGTCGCCTTGCTCGTTGAGCTGGCGGATCCGGTCGACGATCCGGGACATCCGGTTCGAGGTCGAGATGATCAGCGATCCGGTTGCGGTCATGAAGAGCGCGGGCGTGATCATCGCCGTGAGCGTCGAGTAGTTCGGTGCGATGATGGGCATGTTTTCAGATCGAGCCTGTTGACCAGGGGCTTGAAAACCAATCCTCTTCCAGGATGGCGAAGAGCGCGACGTCGTACCATCGCCCGCCACGCCAGAACATTTTACGCGCCGTACCCTCGTGGCTGTATCCACATTTCTCGTAGACGCGCTTCATGACGGGGTTGAAGGTATGTCCGTTGATTCTGTGCAAGCCCAGCAGGGCGAAGGCAAAGTGGGTTCGCACCCGGACGGCGTCAGAGGCGTGACCTTGGCCCCACGCTGTCCGCTCGCCGATCAAGATCCCACCGGTCGCTGCCCGGTGTCGCCAGTTGATCGCGTGCAGGCCGATGAAGCCGATATGCCGGCTTGACTGATCGAGGATTGCCCACGTGAAGTCGGTATCGCTCGGTCCTTCGATCCGATCGAAGAACGTTTCTTCTTGCTTCCGGCTGAACCCGAGATTGAATTCCAGGGTGGCCGTGATTTCGGGATCATTCATCCACCGTAACGCGTTTTCCAGGTGCAGCGATCGGTCCGGCGGGACCAGCCGAACAGCCTGTCCTTGCCAGCCGACAATTGGGATCGACATCTTCGCCCTCCTTTCGGTGTAACGTCTCTCAGAGCCACGATCGGGCAAAAGAGTTCACGCGGACGGGGGTTCTCAGTCCGAGTTGGCTGGTTTCGCGTTCTATGTTTGTTCAGGGTAATTATCCCTTACGTATCGAGGCCCAATCGATGTCATCGTGCCATGGCGTGGCTGGCCGGGATCCGGTTCCGGCGCATCCCTGGGATCAATGGTCCACGCTCCAGGACCGGCTTGCGTCATGGCTTCTGGGCTGGCCGCTGACGGCTTTCCTGTCCTCGGTCTGCATCTTCATGCTGGCCACCTGGATTCCTCATTATGTGACCTGGCCATGGTTTTGCGATCATGACCACTTCGCGCAGGTCGCTCAGCTTTGGAATTCGGGGACTGCTCGTCCCTATCGCGACGTCTTCACTTTCCAGTTTCCCGGCGAAATCTATGTTTTTCTGGTGCTCGGAAAGTTGTTCGGCTGGGGTAATTCGATCGCCTTCTACGCGTTTGACGCGATAGTGGTCGTCGTTTTTGGCGTGCTCTTGAGTCTCTGGAGCCGTCGGCTCTTCGGTCAGATTGCTCCCGGGTTGGTCGGTTACAGCTTCTTCTTGTACTTCTATCTCGGCCTGGATTATCACCTCGCCGCTCAACGAGACTGGCACGCCGCTTTTCTCGCGCTTCTGGGCCTGCTCCTGTCAGACATCTTACCCGATCGCCGCGGCAGAATTGCGTCGGGAGCCGCTTTCGGCTTGAGCCTGGTTTTCCGCCCTCAGATGCTCCTGCTTTTCCCTGCACTTTGCCTGTCGATCGATCATGGTGCCAGGTCCAGTAAGGGCCCGGCGCGGAGGACCTTCGTGGCTCTTCTGCAATGGGCAGTGGGGGCTGTCGCAGCCATTCTTCTCGGCTTACTTCCCCTTGCCGCGGATGGATTGATACCTGACTTTCTGAAAAGCCTTGATCTGGCGATCTCGCCGACCTACCGCGGGAGCAATCTCTTCCGATCGGCTAACCCACTTTTTGAACTTCCGCGTCTCACGGGGTTTGTACTGGTCCCGCTCATGGTCTGCCTCTTGTTCCCCAGGAACCGCCCCGATCTATTCCGGCGTGCCTGCGAGATCGCCGTGGCGCTGGGAGGAATTGCCCTCTACAAAGCGGCCAGTCCCGTGTATTTCGCCTATCACGAGATTCCCCAGATCGCGACCCTGACCCTCGCCATCGTATTCATGGCCGGCATGATCCGCACGACGTCGGCCTCTCCTCGGGTTCAGATCGCCCTTCTTCTGCTCCTCTTCATGTTCGCGATGCCTCATTGTCCACGCTTCGCACTCGTCAAGCTCGAACCCCCTGACTGGCAATCTTACGGAGTTCTCGAGGCTTTTCCCCTGATCCGTAGCGGGGAAGCTTCCCTGCTGGTCCCTCCGGGGTTCGACGACAGGCAAAAGTATCGGTGGTTCGAGGTTCGCGACATGGTCTCTTATCTTCGAAAGACAACCTCGGCAACTACGCCGGTCGCCAACTTGCTCTTTGACAGTGTCACCGCCGTGGCAGGCGCCATTCCTCGACTTTCCGCGTTGCCGATCGATAACAAGCTTCTCTATTGCTTTCCTGAACATGTCGGTCAGGTGGAAGAAGCTCTCGAGCAGAATGAACAGTGCGTGGTCGTCTGGAACCCCAGCGACAGCCTCTGGCTCTCCTCTCGAATTCAACCCCTGAAGCGGACGATCGAACAGCACTATCGGAGGGACACACACTTCGGCCTGATCGAGGTCTGGCGCCGCTTGCCCAGGCAGATCTCGTCCCCGTCGCCAGGCCAGGCAGCTTGCGACTCCTCAACGACATCGTACGGCCGGCCTTGCGTGCAGGCTCGTCTCAATGGGCATTCGCCTTCATGAAAGCCAGACCCTCGCGGCACAGTCCCATCGCGTCGGGAAAAAGACTCCGCCAGACCCGCGTCGCGGCCGCCAGGGCCGGTAGTGCTGAGCCGAAGGCCTCGATTGTCAGGTACCCGTTGTAGCCCGTTTTCTTGAGGCCTTCGAAAACCGACTTCCAGTCGACCTGCCCGGTGCCGGGTGTACCACGGTCATTTTCAGAAATGTGCACATGGATGGTTTCCTTCGCGCACGCGACGATGGCCTCAGCCTGGTTCTTCTCTTCGATGTGCGCGTGGAAGCTGTCGTACATCAACTTGCACGACGGATGATTCACCGCGCGGACGAAGCGGACATTCTGCGCGATGGTGGTGAGAAAATAGTTCTCGAACCGGTTCAGAGACTCCATCGCCATGATGATGTTTCGGGCCTGGGCCTTCTCGGCGGCCCGCTGCAAGGTATCGACGCCGTACTTGAATTCGTCTTCGGTCGGCCCGGTTCCCGAGAACACGCCAATCGCCGAGTGCAGCGGCCCGCAGAGAATTTCGCAGCCGAACTGCTGGCCGCACTCCATGACCCGGTCGAGGTACGCCACGGCTGCGTCGCGGACCTTGGGGTCGGAGGAAATCGGATTGGCCTGGGGTCCCATCACCGTGACGGCGGTCGCGCCGAGCCCCACGCTCTTGAGCCGCTTGCCCAGCCGCTCGTAGGGGGCCAGTTCGCTGGTGGCGAAGATCGGGATCTCGACCGCGTCGAAGCCAAGTTCCTTGATCTCTGCGATGACTCCATCCTGGGCCTCGGTCACATGGTCAGTCCAGAGCAGTAGGTTCATGCCGGTTTTCACGTGGTTCGCCTCCATCCTCTAAATGTTCTATGGCAATTCAACGAGTCTGTCTCAGACTTAAGACTTGCTTGCCTTTCCACCTGTCCTTCCAGCCTGTCGGATCAGCCCGTGGTCATCGGAAATCACGACATAATTGAGTCGCACCGCGATCGCACTGATCAAACAATCCCCGAGATCGCGTGCTTGATTCGTTGGGCTATGCTTGCGGTCTCGCCTGCGGTCTTGTCGCGCAACGTGGCGATCGTACTTGACGACTCGCTTGGCGATTGTCGCAGCCTGCTCCCAGTCTTGGGCAGGAATTCTTCGATCGTCGATGATCTGGAACTCCTCGAGAAAAGCCTCGGTCAGGCTGAGTTCATGGCTATCACGTACTCCAGCGAGTAATTCAATGACAACCGGTGAGACAATGGCATTTGTCTCTCTGTTCTGGACGAGTTGCCTGGCCCAGCTTCGTGCCTCCGCGGGTCCCTTTTCCGCAAGGGGGTGCAGACGCCTGAAATGAGCAATCAGGATTGTCGAATCAAGCAAACGTTTCGGCATGGATCACCTTAGGTCTTCAGCCTCCTGTGGGATGTCGAGGTTCTGGATGATCGTTGTCCAGTTGTCGCCAATCTCTTTAAGGTTATGAGCCATCTCCCGAGCGTCGATCCGCCGTGCCGCGGAACAGGCAATGGAAATCTTGACGTTTTCGGGCACGTCGGCGAACTTATCCCAGATGAGAGAATAAATGTCCGGGTCCGCACCCGCCCTGAGGTGCTCGGCGAACCGGGAAAAGCCGGAACGGATTGTCTCGGCATGATCGATTAGCCAGTGTGTTGCCTCGTCTGGAGCGTCTGGGATCAGAGAGCCCTCGCATCGAAGATCGACATACCATAGAAGCACGGGATCGATCTCACTAGCTCCCTCTTCATAACGCTCCGCGATCGTCTCCCCGTCGAGTTCAACGCCTGTACGGACCGCTTGGTCGTATCTCTTTTGACGATAGAAAACAAGTTTCGGCATGGAAGATCTCCATTAGCGCGAAATGGCGAAGAAGGCCTTTTTCAACTTCCTTGTACCAAGGCCAAAGCATACATGAAGATATTATACCGGCACGACCGTCTCCCACTTGTGATGATCGGCCGAGTCGAGCACGGCGTCGCAGACGGCCTGGGTGGCCAGGGCGTCACGGAAGGTCGGGGCGGTGGGCTCGCCTTTGGACAGATTCTCGAGGAAGTCGGCCACCTGATGGACGAAGGTATGTTCATAGCCGATCTGAAGGCCTGGAACCCACCACTTTTTCATGTAGGGCATGTCGCCGTCGGTGACGTGCACCGAGCGCCAGCCGCGGACCAGGGAATCGTCGCCGTGGTCGAAGTACTCGAGCCGGTGCAGATCGTGCAGGTCCCACTTCAGCGAGGCCTTCTCGCCGTTGACCTCGAAGGTGTACAGGGCCTTGTGACCGCGGGCGTACCTGGTGGATTCGAACAGCCCGAGCGAGCCGTTGTCGAACCGGCACAGGAACGCGCAGGCGTCGTCGATTCCCACCGGCTCCACCTTGCCGGTCAGGATATGCTTGCGCTCTTTCACGAAGGTCTCGGTCATGGCGCAAACCGTGTTGATGTGGCCGTTGAGCCAGAGAGCCGTGTCAATGCAGTGCGCCAGCAAGTCGCCGGTGACTCCCGAACCGGCCGCAGCCACGTCCAGCCGCCAGAGCGCAGCACCGCCCTGGGGAAGGTCCGCCGAGATTGTCCAGTCTTGAAGGAAGTTGGCCCGGTAATGAAAGATCCGGCCCAGCCGTCCCTCGTCGATCAGTTGCTTGGCAAGCGTCACGGCCGGCACCCGGCGATAGTTGTACCAGACCGTATTCGGGACCCCGGCCTGCTCCACGGCGTCGACCATCTTGTGGCCTTCGACCAGGTTCATCGCCAGCGGCTTCTCGCAGAGCACCATCTTGCCCGCCTTGGCGGCGGCGATGGAGATCTCGGCGTGGGTGTTGTTTGGCGTGCAAATGTCGACTGCGTCAATATCTTTTCGATCGACGATCTTCCGCCAGTCGGTCTCGACCGACTCGTAACCCCACTGCTCGGCGAATGCACCGGCACCCGATTCGGTCCGGCCGCAGACGGCTTTGAGCACGGGCCGGTATCCCACGTCGAAAAAGTCGTTGACGCGCTTGTACGCGTTTGAATGCGTTCGACCCATGAAGCCGTAACCGATCAGTCCGATGTTCAGAGGCTTCTGCTGCGCCATAAGATCACCAGTCACTTTCATTGATTGCGAGGTGGGACAGGTCCGTGGCGTGACAGTCCCTTGCGCGAGCCGGGAAGTTCGCTCGAGGTGCCTCACGCGTCGAACTTTTCATTTGATCATTCCTGCCAGCCGTGCGCGTCGCGGACGCTGATCATGGCCGCGAGGATATCCTTCCAGGTTTGCGGCTTCATCATCACGTCGTTGGGGAACATGCAGCCGTCCCAGCAGATATGCCGGAACTTCTTGGTGAGCTTGCCCGTCTCGTCACGCATCCAGAAGCCGGCATGATGAGGAATGTTCAGCTTGCCGTTGGGATCACTCGCCAGGCAGTGGCGGCCGGTATGGTCGTGCGACCCCGAGCCAAAGACGGTGGCGTCGTTTTGTGCGACGTGAAAGTCGAGCGTCCACGGCCGCAGCGCCGCGGTCAGCGTCACCAGGGCCGAATCGAGCACCGTTTGGCTTTGCCAGTCGAAGTTCGCGGGCAGGATGCGGTCTTCCGGCGAATTCTCTCCCAGCGTATAGAGCAGCGTGTGGGCCATGTCTGCCTGGAAGCCGACCGTCTCGGGCTCTCCGACCCGCTCCAGCAGGTCAACCATCGCCCGCCACGAATGCATGCCGCCCCAGCAGATCTCGCCCTCGGCGGCCAGCTTCTCGCCATGGTCGCGGGCGATCGCGCCGGCCTGGCGAAACGTTTCGGCGATTTTTGCCTGGTTGCCCGCCGGGTCGCTGAACCAGTCGTTGGGACTGCACGCCGAATCCATGCGAACCACGCCATGGGGCCGCGCGCCGAGTTCGCGCAGCCGCCGGGCGATCCTGCACCCCTTCTTGACCTGCTGCAGGAACTTCTTGCGACCCTCGCCATCGTCCATCGCCGAGCCGCCGCCGGTCGGGCCCCACACCGGCGCGACCACCGACCCGATGACCAGCCCGCGCGACGTGGCCATGTCGGCCAGTGCCTTGATCTCGTCGTCGCTGGCATCGATATTAATATGTGGAAGAAAGAGGAACAGATCGAACCCGTCGAACTTGATGCCGTCGACGTCGGCCGCGGCGGTCAAGTCGAGCATCGTGGCCAGGTCGATGCACGGTTCGGCTCCTTCGCCCCCCTTGCCGACCACGCCTGGCCAGGCGGCATTATGCAGCCTGGGATAATTGTTGGTATGGGTGCCGCTCATGGTCCAGGTGCCTCGCGGGGGAGAAAGATCAAATCTTATTGTGACGTTTACTTTTCTTGCGTTCTCAATGAGCGCCGGCCGGGCCGAACTTCCACCAGTCCTCGTCGCCGTTCAGCAGCGCGTCGCGAACCAGGGCCTCGACCACGCCAACCTGGCGAACCTCGAGGAAACGGATGGGCAACCACTGGTCGAGTTCATGACCAAGGAAGTAAAGATCTCCTGATCCGTCCGGATTCTCGAACCTCCGTGTATCGTTGATATCGCCAGGCCGTAGCGAACATGCTTGAAGCTCTCCGGACGAGGCCTCGATCTGGGCAACGATGGCACGGTGGTCAGTCAGCGCATAGACCACCCGCGCCAGCCGCCGACGCTGCAGCCAGCGGCGAATGACCAGGTAGATCAAATGTCCAAAGATCATGCCGCCCAGAACGCACGGGCCCAGGCCAAGCGCCAGTGCCAGGGTCCGCATGTCGAGCCAGGCTTCACCGATCAGCCCGAACAGCGCCGCCAGGGAAAACCCGCTGAGACCCGCCAGCGCCGAGATGAAGATGGCGGGGACCACGGGAATTCGCAACGGCGGGGGCAGTTGCGGGCGATCCGCCCAGAGCAAGAATTCCAGCGGATCGAGCTCGGCCTTGATGCGCCCGAAGATCCCTTCGCCCAGCCGCGAACCAGGTTCATCAGAGTCATCCCATGACGGAATGAACATCATTTGCCGCACCTCGGGTAAAGGCCAAGGATCGGTCATTTCAGCCGCTGCCGGTTCCGCCGGTTACCTGCTGCTTCAGCCGCTCCTGAACATACTCGACCTCGCGTCGGGCGACGGACTCGCTCGCGCCGGTGAGCCGCACATACTCGCGGATCGCCTCGACCGTACGGCCTTCCCTTGCCAGGTTCACCACGAGTTCGGGCACATGCTCATCGTGACCGATTCCCAGATGAGTGAGAATCAGATCGACCTTGCGCTCCAACCGGGCAATCTGCCAGTCGAGGTCGCCCCCCGTCGCCGACCGCGACAGGCTGAATATCACCAGCACCGAGAAGAGCCCGCCGAGGACCAAGATGATGACGATCAGGGTCAGGGTCCAGCTTATCATGCACAATCCTGTGGGTTGCTTGGTGCTCTCCGCGCCCGCCTGGCCATGTCAGACGGACGCGGAAGGCCGGATTTCTTCGCAGTATGCCCAGGGCGGCCTTCAGTTCCGGTTCGCCTTGAGATGATCTCCCACTCGGGGCAGGTTCGGGTGAGTCTCGGGTCCGAAATAACGCAAACTGACAAACGGCTCGCTTCCGGTGTTCTTGAAGCTGACCCCTTCGACGGCGCGTTTCGCCGTCACGAACACTTCGTCCTTGGTGATTTCACCGAATCGGATGAAGTTCGGGCTATCCACGTCGATCGCACCAATCTGCCCACTGCCCTGCACCACGATCAGCCCGTAGGCGCCTGGGTCCTTGATCGTGGTCGAGTGGCCCGGCTGGACCGTCAGCTCGCAGGCACTGAAGAGCTGCTTGCCGTCCACCGTTCCGTAAACGATCCACTTGTCCACAAAACCGTCGGCGGGATTGCCGGAGCGGACGATCGGTTCGAGGTAGTTGTGAGCCTTGAACTCGGGATCGACGTTTTTCTCCCAGTCAAGCTGATTCACCAGGTAGTCGAGATCGTGGTGATACTGCTCGGGCACGTCCTTCACCAGCAACTCCCAGGGCACGCGCCGGCCCTCCACCATCGACTGGTACATACCGAAAACGTCGGAGCCCCACTGCGGCTCAAAAGTGACCAGCGAGCCTGGCGCGTGCAATACGTCGGGGGGAACCAGCCAGCCCGTGCCCGGCTTGAGCCGATAGGCCTTGGAAAGGTCGAGAATTCCGTTGTCGCCCTCGTTCCATCGTTCCAGGCATCGGCGGAGGTCCTCCTTTTTCGTTCCCGGCTCGAGTCCGAAGAAGGTGTAGGGGAAATGATTCCCCGTCCAGTTGAGCTGGGGTGGGAAATAATAGCTTTCCGGTTTGCCCTCGCGACCAAGCTTGGCGGCCTGCTCCTGATTCTGGTGCATGTGGTGCGGGATCGGTCCCAGATTGTCAAAAAACTTACTGTAAACCGGCCACTTCTTGTAAGTATCCCAGAGCTTGGCACCGATCATCTCCGGGCCATGCAATCCGATGGCATCCTTGAGTGTGAATTTCGTGCCGCCGTGAACGACATAGCTCAGTCCTTCATCGGGTGGAGCTCCCTCGTTGGCCGCGGGAGTGGTCGATGCGAACCAGCGCTCGTCAATTCCACCCCGGTGGGTGCCCAGTGCGTACAGGTCGTCGCGTGAAAGTTTCAGCCGTCCACCCGGCATCAGGAACGACCGGGGCACCCAGGTTGGGGCCAGCCGCAAGATACCTTCACCCGCCTCAAGCGCCCGCGCACACTCGCAGAGAGGTTTTGCTCGCTCATCCGTCTGTCTCCCCGACACTCCAGTTGTGATGTCCACTCCGACGCAGCCTCGATCGTCACCGGACGACCCTTGAGTCACCCTCTGGGTTGCCACGGGCTTCCTCGCGCCGGATTTTGCATCGTTGTATGGCCTGCGGACCAGCAACGCAAGCCGCGACCGAAAACTCGCCGCAACTTGCAAAGCCTACACCCTTTATTGTGACCGCAACGTCCGCATTGCGAAACCCCCTGGAATCGAAGGCCCGGCCCCGTGAAACGACTCCTTTGGGCATCGAGCCGGCATGCGAGTTCAAATCGGCATGGTCTCGGCGCGACCGGCCGCCGAGGGGGCGTCGCGGAAGTAATCGATGACACTCGCGAGAATCGCGTCCAGCGATCTCCGCGGGCGGTAACCGATCAGGGCCTGGATCCTGGTGATATCCGGAACTCTCCGGGGCATGTCTTCAAAGCCTTCGCCGTAGGCTGTCTCGTACGGAATATGGACGATCTCGGAAGTGGATGCGGTGAGCATCTTGACGCGCCGGGCGAGCTCCTCGATCTGCACTTCCTCGCTGGAGCCGATGTTGAAGACATTACCGACGGCCGCAGGGTGGTCCATCAATGCGACCAGGGCGGAGACGACGTCGCTGACCGCGGTGAAGCAGCGGGTTTGCGTGCCGTCGCCATGAATCGTGATCGGCCGGCCGGTGAGGGCTTGCTTGACGAAGGTGGGCACGACCATGCCGTACTGGCCGGTCTGTCGCGGGCCAACGGTGTTGAACAGGCGGACGATGACCGAGGGCAGCTTGCGCTCGCGCCAGTAGGCAAGGGCAAGGAACTCGTCGATCGCCTTCGAGCAGGCATAGCTCCAGCGGCCCTTGCTGGTCGGCCCCAGCACCAGGCAGCCATCCTCGCGAAACGGGACATCGGTCGACAGCCCGTAAACCTCGGATGTGGAAGCGATGAGGACCTTCTTTTTCTTCTTGTTGGCCGCGGCGAGCACGACTTCGGTGCCGTGCACATTGGTCTCGATGGTCCGTACCGGGCTCTCGACGATGAGCCTCACGCCGACCGCCGCCGCCAGGTGAAACACGACGTCGCACTGGTCCACCAGTTCGGCCACCGTGGGGGCATGATGAACGCTTTCGATCGTGTAGTGGAACCGCGAGTGTCCGCGCAAGTGGCGGATGTTATCGATGCTGCCGGTGGAAAGGTCGTCGAGCACGAACACCTCGTCGCCCCGCTCAAGATAGGCATCGGCCAGGTGCGACCCGATGAATCCAGCCCCGCCAGTGATCAGCACGCGCATCGGTCCACAACCCCCCAAGAATCACGTCAGCGATCAAAGATGAGTGAATCTCTCACTGGGTTGAACCCGGTTTCTTGCCGACCTCGCGGACGACGGCTGACGAACCGGGAATCTTTTCGCCAGCGAGCGGTTCGCAACGGCCGCCCAGGTTTTCGGCCAGGAAGGCCTCGGCACGGGCGTTGAAGTCGACCCGATTATCGGGACGAGCAAAGCCATGGCCCTCGTCCGGGTAGAGCACATAGCTCACGCGGCCGCCGTTCTGCTTGATCGCGGCGACGATCTGCTCGGCTTCAGCCTGCTTGACGCGAGGATCGTTGGCCCCTTGGCCGATCAGCAACGGCCGGCGAATCTTATCGGCCTTGAAGAGCGGCGAGGCTTCCTTGATGAGCTCGGCGTCCTTGGGATCGTCCACGTTGCCCACGCGCACGTCAAACAGAGACCGCATCGGTTTCCAGTACGGGGGAATCGTGCTGATCAGCGTCTTGAGGTTGGACGGTCCGACGACATCCACCGCACAGGCAAAATAGTCCGGGGTGAAGGTGACGCCGGCCAGCGCGGCGTAACCGCCGTAGGAGCCGCCATAGATCGCAATCTTCTTGGCATCGGCGTACCCCTGTGCGACAGCCCAGTTGCAGGCGTCGATCAGGTCGTCGTGCATGGTCTTGCCCCACTGCTTGTTGCCTGCGTTGAGAAACGCCTTGCCATAACCGGTGGACGAGCGAAAGTTCACCATGAGGCAGGCATAGCCGCGATTGGCGAACCACTGGGCCGAGGGGTTGTATCCCCAGCGGTCCCTGCCCCAAGGTCCACCATGAACCATCAGGACCAGGGGCAGGCCGCGCGGCTCGACGCCGACCGGCAATGTCAGATAGCCGTGCAAGATCAGGCCGTCGCGGGCCTTGATCGAGATCGGCTTCATCTCGGCCAGCTTGAGCCCCTCAAGCTTGGGCTGATGAACGAACAGGAATGTTCCCTTGCGACCGGCTCGGTCCCAGGAGTAGTAAGCGACGGGCCCTCGGTCGGACGAGAAGGCTACCAGCCAGGTCTTGTCGGCATTGTCGCGGTTGACCACCGAGAAGTCGCCGTCGTGGAGCTTCGCGATCTCGTCGAAATCCGCCTGGATGGAAGGATCGAGCACCTTCCAGTTTGACCGTCCGGGAGCGAACTGCACAGCCTGGACGACATGGGTCTTGGGATGAATCAGCACGCCCTCGGCATCGACGTCGGGCGAGGAGGCCAGCTCCGTCTCGTTGCCTCCCGCAATGACTCGCTTGACCACGGCCGCCTTGTCCCGGCCGATGGGCGAGATCAGGTGAAGCGCCTTGCCGTCGGCGGAAAAGTCGAGGGCTTGCAGCAGCAGGGCGTCTTCCGGGCCGGCCTCGATCCAGGAACGAAACGCCGTCGAAGCATCATCACGGACGCGGATGACCACCCCGCCTTCCGGAGTCGTCGCCTGGGCCGCGCGAATCTGCAACTGGGGATCGGCCACCCAGCCCATCACATCACCGGGATTGACTGTGTCCAGCACCAGCGCCCCGGTGTTCAGATCCAGCCGGTAGACGTCGAACAGGGCACGATTACGAAGGTTCAGGGAGACCAGGATCGTATCGGGAAAGTTGGGATCGACGGCTGTCGGCTGGGCCTTGACTCCCTGAAACGGCGTGAGGTCGCGGACATTGTCCGATGCCAGGTCCACTCCGAAGAGATGGAAGTTTTCATCGCCATCGCTGTCCTGCAGATAGATCAGCATCTTGCTGTTCTCGGCCCAGAAGAACTGCCGGATGCCACGCTTGGGGTCGGCCGTGACGGTCTTGTCGTCCTCCTTGCCGATCGTCTTCACCCACACTTGCAAGACATTTTTCTTGTCGGGTGCGATCCACGCCAGCCGTGCCCCGTCGGGTGAAATCTGAGGGCTGACCTTCTCGGGGTTCCCGAACAGGACATCTCGCGGAATCAGCGGCGGCAATTCAGCTTGAGTGGACATCGGTGCTCCCAGAACGAAAGCGAAGGCCAGGTAGCACAACCCCAAACCATGGATTGCAGGCGGCGTGATCTTTCCTGGTCTCATCATGAAGATCTCTCCTCTTGGCGGCGAATTCAGCGATTGACCGTGGATCGAAACATAGCGGGAATTTCCGGGTGCCCCGGGCGCGGGTGGCTCCCCTTTCCCTTGCTTTTCTGTCTTCGCGGTCGAGACATGATTATTACGCCCGGGACACGGTCTGAACACCCGTCAATAATTTCTCGGCTCTTGGCTGATCGTCGCAGCCGATTGCACAATGAGACCAGGATAGCCGGCCGCTTGCGGCGACCGGGCCGCGGTCTCATCGGGATTCTCGTCTGCTCGGGATGCTGGACCATGCTCGAAGGCCTTCAGGTGTTTGTCGACATCGATACCCAGCGTGATTTTCTGGAATCGACGGGTGCTCTCTTTGTTCACGGGGCGACGGCGATCATTGCCAATCTCGCGCGGCTGACCCGGTTTGCGAGCGACCAGCAGATTCCCATTCTGGCCACCGCGTGCGCTCACACTGCCAACGACCCCGAGCTGAAAACCTTCCCACCGCACTGCATGATCGGCACCGCCGGGCAAGAACGGGTCGAGGCGACGTTCCGTGCCGGAAGCCAGATCTTCGATGAGCAAGCGCCGCTGCCCACCGAGGTTCCGCCGCATCTCACGCTGCTCAAGCGGCAGTACGATTTCTTCACACATCCTCACGCCGATGCGCTGATCGCGCTTTACGCGTCGCACCGACCGGTCTTCGTGGTCTACGGCGTGGCCACCGATTACTGCGTGGCCGCGGCGGTTCATGGGCTGCTGGAGAGGAGCTGCCGGATCGCACTCGTCGTCGATGCGATCCGGGCGATCGACGAACAGGCCGAATCGACCCTCCTGACCGAGTTTGCCCGACGCGGGGTGTTGCTGACGATGACGAGCATTGTCTGCGACCCCGGCTCGCGGTTGCGAGTTGATGAATCACTTCTTCCCAGAAGTCAGCCGACCACGTAGAATCGGGCCAGGGGTATGGTGACGCATGCACGACAAGTTTCGCAAGAAGTATCGCCTCCCGGCCGCGACGGAGCGGCTCAGACAGCAGATCGCTCTGGAGGCGGCCCGGCGATTGCTGGATGCGGCCAGCGAGCCGGCGACGGCAAGCGTGCTGGACTGGCTCGACGGCACCAGTGAGAACGATTTCTACGTGGCGAAACGCAAGGCCGCGGCGGTGCTTGGCCATCGCCTGAGACCCGGCGACCTACCCTCCGACAGCGAGGTTCGCGATCAGCTTGTGATTCTCTGGCGGTCGCGTCGCGGTCAGGATGCTGGCGGCGAACCGACATCAATGCCCGAGCCGGCTGAGGGCGAAGGCGTTGCCGCGCTGGCCGAATACCTTGACCGGTTCGCCGTTTACCGGATGCGCTTGCTTCCCCTGGAGGCCATCAAGCAGAACCCGAAATTTCATCCCGAGGGCGATGTGCTCTATCACAGCCTTCAGGTCTTTCACCTGGCGCGCGAGGCACGGCCCTATGATGAAGAGTTCTTGCTGGCGGCCCTGCTGCACGACGTGGGCAAGGCGGTGGATCGCGCAGGATCATGCGGAGGCCGGAACCCATGCCGTTCGTGGTGCCGTCACCGAGCGAACGCTCTGGCTGATCGGCCACCACATGGATCTCTTGATCGTCCGAGAAAAGGGGCTCAAGCACAAGGCTCCGGCGGAGCTCGAGGCCTCCGAATATCTCGAGGATCTCAAGCTCCTTCGTGAGATTGACGACGCCGGAAGGGTTCCGGGAATGGTCGTCGAGACCCTCGATGAGGTTCTTGCCTATATCAAGGGTCTCGAGCATGAAGCGTATCTTGACCAGTAGAAGAGTCTGCGCATGGATTTTGGAGAACTCCAGCCCGTCAATACTCCTCCGAGCTGATCACCTCGCCGCCGTCGCGCGTGACAAGCTTGCCCATGAGCTCGGCGGACACGCTGTCTTTGATGAAGCGAACCGAGCCGTCGGCAAACCCGAAGTTGGTCCCTCCGGGGTGGTGGCCGAAGACGCCTTGCATCTCGAGCTTGGGTTCGACGTCCCAGTCGTCCGGCTTGGTCCAGGTCACGGCACGGTCGTCGCCGGCATCCACCACGAAGATTGTGTTCGAGGTCCCATCGGTGATGCTTTGAAGCTTCACGCCTTCAGAGCCGGGAAAAACCGTCGCCTTGCCGCGCGGTGTGAGATAGGCCGTCTTGCTCTGATCGGCGCGACGAGAGCTACCCGAGGGACAGTGATACACCGGGGGAATTCTGTCGATGAGCGCCCGGTTATGGTCGCTATCCCAGGGCTCGTCGAGATGAAACTCCTTGTAGAGTGCATCCTGTTCCAGGAAGGGAAGAATCAGCACGCGCCAGCTCAAGAGCGGCTTGCCGGCCTTGTCCACCGTGTAAGCCGGGGGAAAGGTCTTGTGCGTGGCATGGTAGTTGTGCATGGCCAGGGCGATTTGCTTCATGTTGTTGGTGCATTGTGTTCTCCTGGCCGACTCGCGCATCGGAGAGACCAGGGCCGACGCCAGGGCGCTGGCTTTCTGGGCATCGATCGCCAGCGTGATCCGATCCTGATTCACTTCCGACTTGAGCTCGTCGGTCAGCTTTGCGATGTCAACGGCATATCGTGGCGTCCGTGGCGATTGGGCTGCCTGACGGAGATACTCCAGGATGCTCTTTCCGAGTGCATTCAAGTTCTGGGCCGATTCCGCGTCCTTGGCCTGGACAACGAACTGGAGCCGTGGAGCGGGATCTGGAATCAGACCCACCGCCGCCCAGAGCAGGCCGCGCGTGACGCCGGTGATCGGGCCGCCGCCCAGCTCCTTGGGCAAGCTCGGCAACATTTCCTCGACAACCCGGCGGGTGTCGGAGCTCGGGTTCAGGACGAGCTCGGCGCCCGTGTCGCCCAGCGACACGAAAGCCGCGGCCAGCTCGGGCCGCTCCACCGACTTGAGCTGGCGAACCCGCTCCAGGGCCTCGTTGGTACCGGCGAAGACGGAGTTGTGGATGGTCGCGCAGGTCGGGAAGGTCAGCAGACCCTTCACGCTGCCACCGCCGCAGAGCAACTGGCCAATCGCCTGGGCGTCGGCTCCTTCGCCAAGAGGCACGATGATTGGAAATGGTGATCGCCCTGGACTGAGCAACTCGGGCAAGACTCCCAGCACATAAAGCTCCTTGGCCCCCGCTTTACGCAAGGCCGAGAACCAGGGAGTGATTTTTTGTGCCAGCTCGCCGGCTCGCTCCTGGTCGGCGACCAGTCCGTGAGCCAGCTTGTCCACATCGACCTTCGCCAGGTCGAGCCGGCCGACGGCGAAGACGTCGTTGTCAAGAAACGGGGCGATTGCCCGCGACCGGGCATCGTCGGCCCGGGCCGCGGCAAGCCCGAACGGAGCAAAGAGCATTATGGCGAAAACGAGATGGTTCATGAGAGGTCTCCTGGAGTAGGTCAGGGTTTCCAGCCTGACGGTGTGATCGTGTCAGGCCGTAAGGCCTGATTGACTTGTTACCGGATCGATACTCAACGGGCCAGCTTCAGCTCGTAACGAATCTTGTATTGAGGAACTTGCTCGAATCGCGGCGGCGCCGGCGCGGTCAGGCTCGCGGTCGAGCCTTCCACCTTGTAATCAAAGAACTTGCCCGTCGCGGGATCGATCGGCACGGGCGCCTCGGTGATCGCTTCCAGGCTGGGTGGCAAGGTGCCGTTATGATTGGCGGCGTAGAGGCGAATCGCCTCGATGTACTGCACGACGTTAAGACGCCGTTCCACGCGAGCCGGGACGTAGAACGCCGAGTTGAACGCGGGGAGCACGAGTCCGAACGGAATACCGCCTTTCAATTGATCCCAGGCCATGCCCGGGTGCCGCTCCGATTCCGACATCCCCTTGGCCGCTTGCCAGTAGGGCAGACCGGCCCACTTGAGAATCTCATCCCTCGCCTGCTCATAGAGCCTGTAGGATTGAAGCGCGACAACCTGGATCGAAGGCATGGCTTCGACCTCGGCGGCCGACCGCCCCTGGGCGATGAGCTGACGCTTGGCGTCGGGATAGGCCCGGACGACGAGCGCCGTGAAGATCAGGTGCCAGCCCAGGTCCTTCATTTGAGGTTGGGACGACGGGCTCGATGTTCGGCTCCAGTCGCCCGTCAGCATGGCCATCTTTCTCTGAAAGTCATCCGAGAAAGCCCTGGCTTGCTCGATGCTCCAGGGCATGGGCTCCAGGTTCTTGAGCTGCGGAAACTCCTTCTCCAGCAGCATTTTTTCACTGTCCAGGGCGGAGCTGATGTCGAGGTACGGCCGCGGCAGGTTGGCGACCGCCCAGTACAGGTTGGGTGCTCCCGGAGCCTGGATCAAGTCTTCGAGCGGAACGGCCATCTGCGATGTGATCGCCGCGGAGATCAGCGTCTGGATGAGTGTACTCGCATGCTGGCCAACGTGCCGGCCCAGCGCCAGCCCGGTTTGCAGCCAGTGGATCGCCGAGTCGATGCGTCCCTTCGGCAATCTCCAGGCGTGTCTTGAGGACCACCAGGCGGCACAGGCCGCGCGCCTCCTGCATGTCGAGGAGGAGCAGGTTGAATCCCTCGTCACGTCGCTGGAGTTCCCAGTCGCAGTATTCACGACGGGCGCCGAGCTCGGTTTCCCGC
This sequence comes from uncultured Planctomycetaceae bacterium, assembly GCA_963797295.1. Lineage (GTDB taxonomy): Bacteria > Planctomycetota > Planctomycetia > Isosphaerales > Isosphaeraceae > Aquisphaera. The sequence goes on along the minus strand of CAWCPP010000034.1, from coordinate 156,405 downwards.
AGAGCGTTGGTGTACTTTTCCAGATGCTTGCGGATGGCATCGCGGGGCAGCGTGGCCAGCGGTTGAGTGAGCCAGCCACCGACCGTTTGTCCTTCCGCGGCGGCTTGTTTCAGAGTGGTCTTCGTTCGCATCGCCTCGATCCGCTGACCGCTCTCGGACTGGATCAGGTGTTCGATGGCGCGATGGTAAAAGATCGCGGCGTTGCCGGGTATCAGGTCGCGGCGATCCGGCAGCAGAGAATACTTGAGGGCGGGTATCGGGCTGGCCGCGGGTCGGATCAGGATCACCGTCGTCGGCGGATCTTCGGACTCGTCGCGGGCGAGAACGGGCGTGGCGGCAGGACCACCGCCAGAGCCAGGAAAGCAACAACATAAGGGATCATGAAGGACCTCCCAGGTCGAGCACCTTGTTCAACTCGTAACGACGCAGTGGGCCGGTTGTCTCGGAGTTCGAGCCAGCAGCCGGTGCGGCCCCATCGGCCTGACTGAGCAGTGGTGGAACATCAGGCAAACCTTCCAGACCGAACCGGAGCACCTGCTGGCGCAGGCCGAGCATCTCTCCGCCTGAGAGCGTCCAGGGCTCCGGCTCCGCGGCTGGCGCCGGCGGTGTCTGGATCAGGATCTCGACCGGCTCTGGCTCGATCGCCGGTACTTTCATCCCGGAAGCTGGCTGCTGGACGACAACGATATTCGCTCCGGGCCGGACCGCCAGGGCGACCGACTCTGACAGCACCACGACAGCCAGCGATGCCGCGACTGCCGGCCAGACCCATGAGCGATGAGTCCGGGCTCGCACGGAATTCACTCCGGCCTGGAACATCAGCCGGTCGCGATCGAGACGGCTTCGCGCAGGAACCAGTCGTCCCAGCGCCGATTCGATCGAGTTCAGTTCGGGATCAGGTGGAACTAGCGACATGACACTCCCAACCGTTCTCTCAGGGTTAAAAGTCCACGTGCGTACAGACGATGCGCGGTGCTCGAAGAGCAACCGGCAACCTCGGCAATCTGTTCAAATGTCAATCCGCCCCAGAGGTGGGCGACGATGATCTCTCGCTCTGCGATCGGCAGCGCCTGAAGCTCGCTGGCGGCTTGCTCAGGATCAATGGCCCCCGGACGCTCATCCGGATCGGACTCGAACCAGGGCAACACCCCGGTGGCCGCTTCCGTCTCGTGGCGTTTCCGTCGTCGCGCGGCCTGGCCGGCATCGATGGCCCGGTTGCGGACGACCCGGAACAGCCAGGCGGCCGGGTTAACCGGCAAAGTTCGCTGAGCTGCCAGCTTCAAGAATGCCTCCTGAACCACGTCTTCGGGCATGTCGCACCACTGCCGCGCGTACAGTTCCAGCGCGGCGGCATGCTGATCCAGAAGGTTGCCGAGCAGATCCGAATCCATTGCGATTTCAGTCTCGCCTGCCGTTCGTCGTTCTGTAGGGATGACGACGGCCGATCCACGCCATCCCGAGGATTTCCAAGAAATGTGCATCATGCACGGATGGGCCCGGTTTTATGCCCGTCTCACTCTGTCTTTGCCCGACGGACGCTCTCGGTTAGAATCATGTGAGTTTCGCCATTTTGACCTCCGGGTGAAGGGGCAGAGAGTGCGCGTCGGCTATTTTGACTGCTTCAGCGGCATCTCAGGAGACATGACCCTCGGCGCTTTGGTCGATGCCGGGGTCGATCCCAGGCCGATCGAGGAGGCCGTATCGAGCCTTGGGCTTCCCGGCAGCGTGGCGTTCGAGACTGTGAAAAAGGGCGGCTTCCGGGCGACCGCGGCCAGAGTCCACGCCCCGCACGAGCACGCTCACCGGCACTGGCACCATATCGAAGCGATCATCGACAAGAGCATTCTGAGCGCCCGCCAGAAGGATCTGGCCAGGCGCATTTTTCTGAAGCTGGGCGAGGCCGAGGCGCGAGTTCACGGCGTCGACCTCTCCAAGATCCACTTTCACGAGGTCGGAGCGGTTGATTCGATCATCGACATCGTCGGTTCCGCCGTCGGGCTCGACTTGCTGGGTGTGGATCGTTTCGAGGCCAGCCCGGTGCCGCCGGGTAAGGGCTGGATCAAGGCGGCGCACGGCCGGATGGCCCTCCCGGCGCCCGCCACGGCCGAGATTCTCAAGGGCGTTCCCCTGGCCGAATCGATGGTTGAGATGGAGCTGACCACGCCCACAGGCGCTGCGATCTTGACCACGGTTGTCGAGCGATTCGGCCCCCTGCCCGCACTGACCATCGAGAGCATTGGCCTGGGCGCCGGCAGCCGTGACCTGTCCGAGCAGGCCAATGTCCTGCGGCTCTTTCTGGGCAGCGCCGATCTTCCTCCCGCCAGCGACCGGATCTGGGTACTCGAGACCAACCTCGATGATCTGCCCGGCGAGGTCGTCGGCTATACCATGATCAAGCTGATGGAAGGCGGAGCGCTCGACGCCTTTGTGACGCCGATCCAGATGAAGAAGAACCGCCCCGCGGTGATGGTGAGCGTGCTCTGCGACGAGGCCAAAATCCCGCCCCTCGAAGAAATCGTCTTCCGCGAGACGGGAACGCTCGGCATCCGCCGCTATCCCGTCAGCCGCCACAAGCTGAAGCGTCAGGCGATCGAGGTCTCGACCCGATTCGGGACGATCCGCGGGAAGCTTGGCTGGCTCGAGAACCGCCCTCCGACCTTCAGCCCCGAGTACGACGACTGCGCACGGATTGCCTCGGCTCAGGGGGTCGCACTCCGTGAGGTTTATGATGCGGCCCACGCAGCCCACGCGGCGAGTACGCCCCAGCAGCAGCCGGCGCAGACGGCGGAGACCCCGGCTGCCCCACACGCCGCCTCCCACTGAAACAGCGAAACAGCGCCGGGATCGCCGCGCTTTTTCCAAGGACCCTGCACGAGCCGCCCCGTACCCCGAGGATTGCAAACAAGGAAGGAACCGCTTCATGCTTCCCACGTCGTCGTTGCTCGTGACTCTCTTCACGCTCGTGGCCGGCCTCGCCTGCCTGGTCGTGTCCGTGATCATGTGCCTGGTCGCGACCAGGCAACAGAAGCTGGCGAGAAGGGAGCTCGAGCAGCGACTCCAGATCCTCGCCCAGCGCTTGCTGATGATGGAATCGCGCATCGAAGATCTGGAACGCCACGAGCGGCCGGGCCGCGATGAACTGCCAAGACCCCCCGGGCTTGGCATTTCGGCTACTGCGAATGAACTTCATCGCCCGCGCTCGTTGATGAGTGGGGGTACGGATCAGGCTGTGAAGATCGTGCCGCCCCTGATCGCCGTTCCCGACCTGGGCGCAGGCGAAGCGAAGCCCGACGGACAATCGGAAACCGCGCTCAGCGAGCGGCACGGTGAAGCCTGGACGCTGGCTGCCGCGGGGGTGCCTGCCGCGGAGATCGCTCGCCAGACCGGCCAGCCGATCGGCCAGGTCGAGCTGATCGTGGCACTCTACCGCAAGCTCCACTCCTCACGAGGTTCGATCGATCATGCCCGATCCCGCTGAAACCGCCGACATCCTTCTTGATCCTGCTGCAATGGAGTGCTTGAAGCAGACGCGATCCGGGGTGCTCAACGTGCTGGTTCTTGTTGGAGCCGTCGTCGCGCTCTCCGGGGCCTTGCTGCGGCGCAGGGCTCAGGACTTTAACGCGCCGGTGTCGGATCATTTGAACCAGTTCTTGTTCCTTTGCCTGATTGTCATCTTCGTGGCCAGCACGGCGAGCCGGCGCATGCTCGGCCTTCGGCACCGCTTGCGTGATCCGCACCGGCGCGGACCACGGTTCTACTGGGGGCACGTCGTTCCCGCGGCGATCGGCGCCCTGGCAGCGCCCCTCGGGCTGCTCCATGGCTGGCTGGTCTCGCCTCGCTTCGAGGTCATCCTTCCGTTCTGGCTGGCGGCCCTCGTCCTCGGGATCCTGGCGTATCCCCGGGGCCGCGAACTCGAGGGCCTGGCGCGCCCATGGAACTGCGCGGAAAGCTGGCGCAATGACACCTGCCCAGATCACGATCCTCTTGGTCTACTCAGCGATCATCGCCGCCTGGCCAATCCGTTATCTCGTACTCAAGTCGATTCTCGCTCGAACGCAATTTCTCACGCCCGATTCGCCCAGGCTGGATGCGTCGAAAGCGCCACTGGTCTCGGCGGTCATACCGGCCAAGGATGAAGAATTGACCCTGGCTGATTGCCTGGCTTCGGTCTGTTCTCAAGATTATCCCGAGCTGGAAATTCTCGTGATCGACGACCGGAGCGCCGACCGTACTCCGGAAATTGCGCGCGAGTTTGCCGTGCGCGACTCGCGGCTGCGCGTGCTCTCGAACGACCATCTACCGCCCGGCTGGACAGGCAAGACCTACGTCTTGCAGCAGGCCGCCGACCAGGCGCGCGGCCATTGGCTCTGGTTTCTTGATGCCGATACGACGCACGCCCCGGACTTCCTCCGCGTCATGCTCGAATATGCCCGGACCGAGCAGGCTGTACTCGTGAGCCTCTTGCCCGAGCTGCGGTGCGAGACATTCTGGGAGCAGGTCCTTCAGCCGCTGGGGGGGATCGTGCTGATGCAATCGTTCCCCTTGCACCGGGTCAACGACGATCGGTCGAAGCTCGCCTTCGCCAACGGTCAGTCGATCCTGGTGAAGCGGCAAGCCTACATCTCGGCGGGAGGACACTCAGCCGTCCGCGACCGGTTCGTCGAGGACATCGGCATGGCGAGCAAGGTCAAGGCGCTGGGGCTGCCGATTCGCACGGTCTTGGTGCGCAAGCTCGTGACCTGCCGGATGTACGCCTCGCTCGGCCAGCAGATCCGGGGCTGGAGCCGGATCCTCTTTGACGCGCTCGATCGCAAGGCCTGGCGGCTTGCTCTGCGATTGCTCGATCCGATCATCTTCTGCCAGAGCGGCCATCTGGCTCTATTGGTGGGGCTTGTCTTGCTGCTCGGGAGATATCCGGGGCCGTTCCCGGTCTGGTTGATCGCGCTGGCGTTCCTGCATCATGCTTTGATGTTTCCGGTATTTCGACTTGTCTATGAGTCGTCCGTGCCCGGTTCGCGATACCTCGCCTGGTTTCCGGTCGGCAATCTGCTGATCGACTTCATCCTGCTGCGATCAATCTGGATGTGCCTGACCGGGCGCGTGACCTGGCGGGGGACGAGCTACGGGGCAAGCACGACGGGAAAACAACAGCACCCGGTGACCGCAGATGCCTCGGAGTTATCCAAACGCGTTTCTTGATCCCAACGCGCTCATCCCAGAGGCTGCGTATAACGCGTTCCTGGCCATGCCATCCCCGCACACCGCTTTGTGAATGGCCGACTCGAGCATATCCACGGTCACGGGCTTGGCCAGGTGAACGGAGAATCCCGCCGCCTCACTTTCTCGGATGTCGTCTCGCGTTGCGTAGCCGCTGAGAGCGATTCCCGGTGTATCCCCTTGGGCCCGAACCAGACGCATCAAGTCCAGCCCGCTGCCGTCAGCCAGGTCGATGTCGCTGATCAATAGGTCGAAATCCAGATCCCGCGAGACGAGCCCGATCGCTTCTCGCAGGGAATTCGCCGTGGTGACCACGTGCCCCTTGTCTTCAAGGATCAGGGCGAACACCTGCGCGGTGGCCGCATTGTCCTCGGCGATGAGAATCTGGAGCGGGCGGCTTGCAACGGCTTCAAACGAAGTCTCCGCCCCGCGATGATCATGCGGCCTGGGAACCGTCCCCAGCGTGAGCGTGAAGCTCGAACCCTGGCCCGGCCCGGCGCTGTCTGCTTCGAGTGTGCCGCAGTGAGCCTGGACGATCGCGCGGCTGAGCGGCAAGCCGAGGCCAAGGCCGCTTATATGGTGAACCGCTGCCGCGTCGCCCCGCTCAAACGCCTCGAAGATTCGGGGAAGTAACACGGGATCAATGCCCATGCCGTCGTCCTCGACGACCAGTGTGACAGCGCCGCATCGATCCGATCGCGTGCGGATCGAGATCCGCCCCCCCTCTGCGGTGTAGTTCATTGCGTTTTTCAGCAAGTTCCAGACTACCTGCTGGAGCCTGACGGAATCACCCTGGACATGGTGCTCCACCGCGCGTAGCTCAATCGTCAGTTGCTTTTTCTTATCGTTGAATTCTTGCTTCAGCGTATCGACGCACCGCTCGACAAGGGCATGCAGGTTCACGGTCTCGAAATGATAAGTCATCCGGCCCTGGCCGAGTCGCGAGATGTCAAGCAAGTCTTCGATCAGGCGGACTTCGAGAAGGATGTTGTCCCGGATCATCGCCAGCGTCGTGCGAGGCAAAGTGGCGCTACACTGGGAATTCTTCAGCCTGGATGTGACGGCCATGAGGATCGGGGTGAGCGGAGTGCGCAGCTCGTGGGAGAGGACAGCGAGGAAATGATCCTTCGCCCGGGTGGCCACCTCCGCGGCTTCCTTGGCCTGGCGGAGCTCTTCCTCGGCCTGCTTCTGCTCGGTGATGTCCGACGCCAGGCCCACCAGACGTTTGGCTGTGCCGTCCGCGGCTTTGATGACAAAGCCTCGGTCCCGGACCCAGCGCACGGCCCCATCAAGTTGAACGACCCTGTACTCCTCGTCATACAGCCCGTGAAGTGCTTTCTCTCGGAAGGCCCTTTCCACCCGCTCCCGATCGTCCGGATGGACCGCGTCGAAGACGTCGTTTCTGAAGGATCGCGAGGGGTCAGTAGACCACCCGAAGAGTCTCTCGAACGCAGGGCTGGCGTAGATGCGGCGGTTTGTGGCGACATCCTGCATCCAGAAGCCTTCCACGATGTTGTCCGCAAGCTGCCGGAATCGTTCTTCACTCTCCTCCAGAAGCGTGGTTCGTTGCCGCGTCACGCTCAACAACCGTTGCCGCTCCTTCGCCAGGGCCACGTAGTGGCTGATGGTTGTCAAGAAGTCGAGCTCATGCTCGGTGAAATGATCGCGATCGCTCCGGGCAAAGGAGAGGGTTCCCAGCAGCCGGTCGCCCGCGAGCAACGGGTTGCAGAAGTATGCTTGAAAGCCGAGGTGCTTGACGAGCTGAACCTTGGGATCGTCGGAATTCTGGATATCCATGGCCGCGATCGGACGACGAGACGAGGCCACCACGCCGCAGACCGCCTGATTGAACGGCAGGTGCTCGACCTCTCTGGCGATCTGGTCGGGAATTCCCGCATACGAGTCCAGCAGCAAGGATTCTCCCGGCTCGTCGACCATGTAGTTGAAGTATCCCGAGAGTCCCAGCGTGGCCGACAGACGTTCGAACAAGCCGGCAACCATTTTCTCCGGTTCACTGATCAGAAGATGACCCAAGGAATCGGCCAGGAGTTTCTGGCGGACAATTTCCTGTTCGCGCTCGACCTCGGCGGCCATCAGCCTGGATTCGGCGTCTTTTCTGCTGGTGATGTCCCGGCTCGATTCCAGCACCAGCCGACGGCCGTCCGGCTCCTCGATCAGCGCCATGCGGCATTCCACGATCAACCTGTCGCCGCCGGCCGTGATATGCGTCAACTCGCCCAGCCATTCCCCCCTGGCCACCAGAGCGCTTCGCGTGGCTTCGTGGCTCTCCGGAAACTCGGTGGCCAGCAGGTCGTGAGGGAGGCTGCCGAGGGCTTGACGCGATCCGATGCCGTAAAGCTGCTCCGCGCCGCGATTCCAGTAGACGATTGGACCGTGGAGTTCAAAGGCGAATATGGCATCTTGAGACTGATCCAGCAGCCGAGCTTGTCGTTCGCTCTCGCTCCGACTGGTTAGCAGAATCTCGGCGAAATACGCCATGCCACAACCGAAGATCACGAAGAGCCACAACTGAAACGAATCGCCGGTACAGCCGATCGAGAAGGAATCGAGCGGTTCGATGAAGAAGTAATCGACAGCCAGGGCACTGAGCATGGTCGCCAGCAGCCCGGCCCTGAACCCTTTCAAACACGATGTCGCCAGAATCGCCATGAAGAACATCAAAAACGGCATCTGGCGGCCAAGCCAGGGACCGAGCGACAATCTCAGCGCCAGAGTCAAGAGGACCGCCAGCATGGCGACCAGGTAACAATCGGCGTTTGCTCGCAAGCGACTAGCAATCATCGCTAGGTCCCCTCTTCAAGGTTGCTCGATGCCCTCGCCTTGCGCGTTCTGGGTTCTGCTCGGGCCAGATCGAGCTCAAAGTTTTCGGTCCGATCAGTTGGCCACTTCTCGTCATGACGAGCAGGCCTGTCAGGACACTCGTGCTGCTTGCAGCGTGACGCTCCACGACCGGCTCGAGCCGCGCGATTCGCGGGCACGTCGGTGGTTGAGTGCCGACGTCCCTGGTGATGAACAGCGGCATCGCCGCGTGCTTGTGATACATCCATGGTGACCGTCGTGCTGCCAGTCTCACGTCGTAGTGCGACTTGTCGCAGGCAATCCAGGAACCAGTTTTCCAGAAACGGTCGAGACGGCCTGAGAACTCACTCGGATGAGCCGGTCTACTTTGACCATGGTTGCTAGCTTAATGGAGTGTGCGACTTACTTCTACTCAGACATTCCCTGATGGCATGTAAGGTTTTCCCTTACACGCGACGGCGTGCGGTCGGGCAGAAGGCTCGGTCGGAACACCCGGGCCGAACAGGAGTCAGCAGACCGTTGATTCGCTGGGTGACGGCCCCCAAGGCAAAGCCCGGTCGTAACGGCAAGATTTATCTTGGAATGGCCTAAGGTGGCGGCTAACATGTGGTTAATAAAGACGAAGACAAGCCTCCACAACGACGTGGTTTGCAGAAGGACGTCATCGATGTCCTATCCCTACCGAGTTTCTGGTGGTTGCGACCGCAGTCTGGCGCACCGGAATTTCATGGACTCGGTCGCAACTTTGCCCCCACCTTCCGCATCGGCCCGGCCCAGTAGCGGAGGCGAGAGTTCTTTCGCGGCTGCTATCGTTGCAATTTCGGGCGGCGACCGAGATGGATCCATGGTGATGCGACGTTCCTGGCAACGATACGCCCTCGCCTGTGTGTTCGTCGGGATCGCCACCGCGGCGCGATACGCGCTCGACCCTATCCTGGGTAAGCATATACCCTACCCGACCTACTTCCTGGCGACCATCGTGACCGGCTGGGCTTGCGGGCTTGGCCCGTCGATCGTCTGCCTGGCTTTCAGTGTCCTCACCGCCGACTTTTTCTTCGTCCCACCGCGAGGGTCCTTTCTTGTCCTGACCGCGCCTGATCTGCTGGGGCTGGGGCTTTTCGTGCTGGTCAACATCCCCATCCTCATCCTCCTCGAGTCGTTCCGAGCGACTCGCCGAGAAGCTGAAAAGCGGGCCGAAACGCTGGCTCGAGTCGAAGGCGAACTGCGCCGGGACAAGCGAGTTTTGTGGTCGGTCCTCAACTCGATGGCCGAAGGGGTCATCGTTTGCGATCGCGCGGGCAACCGGATCCTGGCGAATGCGGTCTCCGAGCGGTTGGCCGGCAAGCTCGAGAATTCGTCAACCTCAGCGCCAGCGAAGATCCGATCGGCAGCCACCTGGCTGCGACGACCATGTTGATCCCCGAACTTGCGCACCCGATCTCCCGGGCACTTCAGGGTGAATCGAGTGATGATGTCGAGCTCGTCGTCCATGGTCCTGGATCCGCGGAGCCAAGAGTGCTGGCGGTCACGATGCGCCCACTGGTCGATGAAGATGGGGTATCTCATGGGGCGGTCGTTGTGCTGCATGAAATCACTCACCGAAAGGAAGCCGAAGACGAGCGTCTGCGCGAGAGCGAGGAGCGTTTCCGTCTGCTGGCCGAGCAGGCAGGCGAGGCCTTCTACGTACTCGATGAGAAGGGCCTGATTGTCGACGTCAATCGCTCGGCCTGCGAGCTGCTGGCCTACCCGCGCCTTGAGTTGCTGGGGATGCGCGCGGTCGACCTGGTGCCGGAGTTCGACCGCGAGGCTGTCGAGACGCTGCTGAACCGCGTCGAGACGGGCCGGGCGATGATCGTGCAGGCGCACTCACGACGCAAGGATGGCACGCGGATTCCATTGGAATTAACGCTCAGCCGGTACACGATCCGGGGTCAGCAGTTTTCCCTTGCAATCGCCCGTGACATGACCAAGCGACTGACTCGCGAGCGGGAAATCGAGCGGACCAACGCTCTCTATGCCACCTTGAGCGCGGTCAACTGGGCGGTCGTGCGCGTCAAGACGCGCGAGGAATTGTTTCAGGAAATCTGCCGGGGAACCGTCGAGCAAGCAGGCTTCGAGGTTGTCTGGGTGGGCTGGCACGACGCCAAATCACACGCAATCCTGCCGATTGCCTCCGCCGGCGAGCACAAGTGTTACCTGGACGGCATCAGGGTGTTTGCCGACGACCGGCCGGAAGGCCAGGGCCCGGGTGGCGTTTGCTTCCGGACCGGGAAGCTGAGCATCTTTCACGACTTCATGAACGACACCCGCACGGAACCCTGGCGGGAGCGAGCGATCGAGCATGGAATTTGCGCGTGCGCCGCCCTGCCGCTTCGTCTCGCCGGCGCGGTCCGCGGCGTGTTCATTGTCTACGCCGGGGAAGTCGGCGTTTTCCAGGACAGGGAAATCGAGCTGCTCGAGGAAATCGCCAGTTCCATCTCCTTTGCCCTCGATCATCTCGAACAGGACACGAAGCGGCGAGAGGCCGAAAACGCCCTGCGCAATCGCGAGGCCCAGTATCGCGCCGTCATTGAAACCTCGACCGACGGTTTCTGGATGGCCGACGAGAAAGGCCGCGTCCTGGAGGTGAACGACGCGATCGTGCACCAGTCGGGATACGGCCGCGAAGAGCTTCAGGGTATGCACATCTCCGACCTCGAGGCCAGCGAAACACCAGACGATATCGCCATTCATATCCGGAAGATCCGCCAGCAGGGCGCCGATCTGTTCGAGTCGATGCTGCGCAAAAAGGATGGCACCATCTGGCCCGTCGAGGTCAACGTGGCGCACTGGCCCGGCGCGGGAGGGCGGATCCTCGCTTTCGTCCGCGACATCACAGAACGTAAGCGCGCGGAGGAAGCGGTACGCGATAGCCGGACCAAGCTGGAGGCTGCGCTCGCCAGCATGACGGATGCCGTCTTCATTTCCGATGCCCACGGGCGGTTCATCGAGTTCAATGATGCGTTCGCCACCTTCCACAGGTTCAGGAACAAGGACGAATGCGCCACGACGATGGCGGAATACCCCGACATCCTGGAAGTCTTCATGGCCGACGGGACGGTGGCTCCGCTGGACATGTGGGCGGTGCCCCGCGCCCTCCGCGGCGAGGCGGCCAAGAACGCCGAATACATCCTCCGTCGCAAGGATACAGGCGAGACTTGGGTTGGCAGCTACAGCTTTGCCCCGATTCGTGACAGCAACGGCGTGATCGTCGGATCGGTGGTGGCAGGCCGCGACATCACCGAGTGGAAGCAGGCCCAGGATGCGATCCGCAGCCTCAACGAAAGTCTCGAGCTGACTGTGGCAACCCGCACCGCCGAGCTCGAGTCGATGCTGGCCAACGCCACGATCGGACTGGCCTACTTCGATCGGGACCTGCGATTCTGTCGCGTGAACCGATTGCTGGCCGAATACACCGGAGCCCCCGTCGAATCGTTCCTGGGCCGCACCCTCCGCGAGCTCAATTCGTTATCGGCCGATCAGGTCGAGCCGATGCTTCGCGAGATCTTCGAAACCGGACAGGCTGTCCTCGGAATGGAGCATGACGTCCGCAAGTTCACTCCGCCTCACGAGTGCCGCCAGGTGCTCGAGAGCTATTTCCCCGTCGTCGACGCTCAAGGAAAGGTGATCTACGTCGGAACCGCTGTCCTCGATATCACGGACCGAAGGCGGGCCGAGGAAAAGCTCGCCAGGGCGAATGCCGAGCTGGCCAGGGCCGCGCGACTCAAGGACGAATTCCTGGCCAGTATGAGCCATGAACTGCGCACACCGCTGAACGGCATGCTGAACATCGCTCAAAACCTTGCTGAAGCAAGTCTATGGCGACATCACCGCCGCGGCAGAAGAATGCCGCGCAAGACCTGGCAAGAGATCGGTCAGCACTTGCTGTCGTTGATCAACGATATCCTGGACGTCGCCAAGATCGAATCCGGCAACATCGAACTGAAGCTTGATCTCCTGCGACGTCGAGCAGGTTTGCCAGGCAACCCATCGGCTGATCAAGGAAGCGGCACACAAGAAGGGAATCTCCGTCTCCCTCGCGCTCGATTGTTCGGTCAAACAAATGGTCGCCGATCGTCGCCGCGTCAAGCAAATCCTCGTAAACCTGTGGTCCAACGCCGTGAAGTTCACCCCGCAAGGCGGCAAGATCGGACTCGACATGGTGGGCGACATTGACGCGCGCACGGTTCGGTTTACTGTCTGGGACACTGGCATCGGCATCCGCCCCGAAGATCAGACCCGCCTCTTCCAGCCTTTCGTCCAGCTCGATTCGGGGCTCTCCCGGAGGTACGAGGGGTCCGGCCTGGGTCTGGTCCTGGTCAAGCGGCTCACGGAAATGCACGGCGGCACGCTGATGTTCGATAGCGAAGTCGGTAAAGGAAGCCGGTTCACCGTGGTCATGCCCTGGATCGAAAACCAGGAAGTGTCCGAGCTAGTCGGGGACATCTCCCAGTCCGAGGGCGCTGCCGCTTCCCGCTCGGACTCAATCGGATCCGAGACTTCACCGTCGATTCTGATCGCCGATGACAACCTCGTCAGCGTTCGCAGCCTCAAGGATTATCTGCTGTTCAAGGGCTATTCTGTCGAGACGGTGGCCGACGGGGAAACGGCGATCGAGCGAGCCGGAAGGCTCCACCCCGACCTGATCTTCATGGATATTCAGATGCCGGGGATGGACGGTCTGGAAGCGATCCGGCGAATCCGCCTCGTAGCGGGCCTGAGTACCATCCCGATCGTGGCACTGACCGCGCTGGCGATGCCCGGCGATCGCGATCGCATCCTGGAATCCGGTGCGACGGAGTACGTCAGCAAACCGGCCACTCTCGACCAACTGCATCGCCTGATCCGCTCGCTTCTTGGAATCCCAAACTGATGGTCCAGCTTGACCGCGGCGGAACACGCAATCCGTTGCATCGCGACCGGGGCACAGCGGACGAGCGAAGACTCGCAACCGCTGGGTCTTCTCCCCCAGGTCCGACTCCACCGCGATCGTTCCTTACCGAGGGTGGGCGTTTCGACTCGGGAACCGAAGAGCTATCCTCTGATCACCTGGGGCCGCGAATGTCGTGTGCTTTCGCGGCTTCGTTCTTCCAATTCTGAGGTAAGTTGAGTCTATAGCAAGCCTACCGGGTTATCTTCGAGCCCCGGAGGGGTGGTCGTGAATAGCCAGGGTCGTGAGACCCTGGAAAGCCCGGGGACAGTGAACCTCACAAGCCCCAACGGGGTGGCAGTGACCGTAGGACTGCCCCCCCCGTCGGTGCTGGCCGAAGGGAGGTGAGACTCGCCTCATACCAGGGGCTCACGCCCCTGGCTATTCACTGCCGCCCCGTCGGGGCTGTAGTACAAGTCCACCCGGTAGCTTTGCTACAGTCTCGGTAAGTTACACCATTTCGCGGCCGCCTTTCTTGTGGATATCATTGCCCTCATGAACGAGGTCACTCGCTTCTTGCACGCCGCCCGGCAAGGCGACCCGAACGCCGCGGCGCAGCTCTTGCCGCTGGTTTACGACGAGCTGTGCATCGTCGGCGACCGGGCCTACGCCGATCATCGCCACTTCTTTCGCGTTGCCGCCGAGGCCATGCGGCAGATTCTCATCGACCGGCTGCCGTGATACACTTCAAATGCGAGCATTTCATGGTCCAGAGCGATCCGGAGAGCCATCCCATGACCAGCACACCCTCGACCCTGAAAGGCGTGATCCACGGTAGGTTCATTGAGCTTGATCAGGAACCGGACCTGCCCGATGGGCAGGAAATCACGGTCACAATTGAGTCGGTGCGGGGGTCTAGCCTCTCAACGCCCCCGATACTCCTCTCGGATGAGGCGCGTGCCCGGTGGGAGGCAGCCTGGAATGACGTCAAAGACCTCTCCCCCGGCGAGGGCCTGCGTCGGGCGTTTGGTGCCTGGGCTGAGGACGCAGAGGAGGTGGATCGGTTCCTCGAGTGGAACCGAGCCCAGCGCAAGCTGGAGAGGCGGTCGCCGGAGTTATGAGTTTCCTCCTCGACACGGATATCTGCTCGGCCTATCTCAAAGGCAACCGAAATGTCCAGAACCGCTTTCTCCAGTATGGGGGGTCAGCTCCACGTCTCCATTCTCACTGTGGGCGAGTTGTTTTCTGGAGTGTTGAGCATCAGGGCGTCATCCCGCTTGTTGCCCGGGTTGCTGGCAATGCTCAACGATACGACGATTCTCGATGCAACGTATGATGTTGCGTATACTTTCGGCACGATCCGGGCTCCTCTCCTTGATCGCGGCCTTCCAGCTCCCGGGATGGACCTGATGATCGCCGCTACAGCCCTCGTCCACAACCTGACGCTCGCAACCCACAACACGCAGGACTACGCGAATGTTTCCGGCCTGAGGTTGGTGGATTGGCTGGCACCCTAGAAACTATCTCAAAACCCGGTTTTGCTCACTGCCTTGAGCCGATTTTTGGGGGTATTGAGATAGTTTCTTAGATCCGGAAGTCGTTGCAGATGACCGTACATTATCCTTGCCTATTCGAGTTCTGATCCTCGAACGCTTTTGATCATCGCCGCTCTTATATGTGGGGGGGGGAATCCGGTCCACTTTCGCTTCGATCCCATTTTACAGGACTGAATCCAAAGTCGATCCACCGAGAGGTGTACGCAACTTCCTGCTGCTCAGCGGATTCCCCCCATCAGACTCTAGGACGCTCTCGTTATAGGTCTTTACCTTACGAGTCCTTCAGGAGCTTCCCGGGACCGAGAGGTGGAGCAGGTTGGTCTCGTCGATCTCCTGGCTACTCCACTGAACATGTTATGAGCAGCAAGACCGGCTCATGCAGCACAGGTCACGGAATGTGTCGTACCCTTCCGACTCTCTGGCCGCGGTCGCGATTCAGCCAGCGCCGCCGAGGGTATCCGTAAGATCGCACAGGAGATCGACGGAGGAACGCAGATCACTTTCAAGGCTGTGCTCAGCACGATCCGAAGGTCGAGCCAAAGTGAGGCGTTCTCCAGGTAAGAGAGGTCGCAGGCGAGCTTGCGGCGGACATCCTCAAGGTCGGTATCGGGGGGCAACTGAACCTGCGCCAGCCCCGTGACTCCGGGGAGCATCGCCTCACGGTCTCGGTACGCAGGGATATCTTTCTCGAGGCGGCTGATGATCTCTGGCCGTTCCGGGCGGGGACCAACCAGGCTCATCTCGCCGCGAAGCACATTCCAGAGCTGGGGCAGTTCGTCCAGATGGGTCTTTCGAAGGAAGCGGCCCACGGGGGTCACCCTCGAGTCGCTGGCTGTCGCCCACCGGGCACCGGTCAGTCGCTCGCAATCGTGGTACATCGTTCGCAATTTATAGATCACGAACGTCCGGCCATCGCGGCCCATACGTTTTTGACTGTAGATGGGTGAACCCGCCGAAGTCAGCCTTACCAGAAGCATCGTCACCAGCATCACCGGCGCCAGCAAGATCAGAAGGATGGCGCTGACGATGTAGTCGAAGGTGGACTTGAGGAAGAGGTAGTTCGGCGACAAAGCCCCGTGCCGCGCCTCCTGGACCGAGTCCTCCCCTGGCTTCTCATGGCGGTACTCGGGCTCGAGAACCGAACCCGAGACAACCTCAATCCAGGGCGACTGGGGGAAAGATATGGACGGCATTCTGACAACTTGATTCGGCAGATACATTACAGACTCCTCTATGCTGGAAAGCAGCGAGCAGGACGTGTGAGACCAAGCGAAAAGTGGAAATCTTATACAGGTAAATAAACACAGAGGAATCCACTTATTGCACTGGCCAACCAAGACGGGAAATCGTCACGGCACCAATCGGCCGCCGCTTGATGAGGTCACAACGCTGTGACCACCCTCGGGCCAGCGAATGCGAAAGACATTCGGAAGTCTTGGAAGAACAAACCGGATGCCAGAGCCTCTGGCTGTTGAGGCATCGCACCATGCGGTTGCAGACAGGGAGCGCGTGTCTCCTCAGATCACGGTCCGCAGCCAGCGGCCAGCTTCTGAAACCGGCATGGGCATTCCTGCTGGAAATGCGCAAGTCGCATCCTGGAGGTTGCTTCCGGTGGCCGACCCGCGACCGCGCCGAGAACGAGCTCTGCTGCGATGGTGTGCGAAGTGAACAAGCGGAAACCGAAAGCCCTCGCGTGCAAGAGTCGCGTGCGACTCATTTTGATAACGGATGAGAAAAGACTGAGAACTCAATCGTCCAGGCGCCCCCAGTCTCGAATGTGGTACTCCAGGTCCAAGCAACCGGAGGTCTCGGTGGCCCAAGCGTCGGTCCCATGGGCACGATCTGATCTCTTTGCAGCGAACGCCGGATGGCCGCGACCTCGGGAGTGCGCCTTATGGACAGGGGCGGCGGCCGCGACGTTGCAGCCACTGGCGCGGCCGAGCTCATCGAGAGTGCGGGGCAGCCGAGATCTGGCAGTCTTTCTTTGGAGTCATTCAGCACCCGACATGCAGACGCCGTCTCACGATGCCCGGCCTTGTCTCATCGAACGACATCCTTGTTCTTCCGGTTGATCAGGACGAAGAGCAGAATCGAGAAGAACGCCATCCCTGTCCAGGCCATGTCGAACAGCGTCCCCAGCTTGTAGGGCAACGCCAGGATTGTTGCCAGGCCGACCACGACGCTCGTCTGCCCGACGGTGAGCAGCCAGACCCATCGGGCACCAGGGTACCGCGCACGGTACCGGCGAGTGATGCCGCCGCAAAGCAGATAGCCGCTGAAGACGCCGCAGACCAGCACCGCACAGACCAGGCCCCAGTGCTGCGTGAATCCCAGGTAGGCGAAGAGACACACCAGCAGAGGCGCGATCACGTATGCAGGCCAGGAGTCCAGGACCTCGGTCACCGAATCCGGGTCGAGCCGGAACGACCTCATCCGATCGCGTCCTCTTGTGCACCTGCTGTCCGGGATTCAACCCAGGCGCGGTCATCGGGCGTGAGTGACGTGGTGTCGGGGAGCGGCGCGTCGCGTCGAAGGGTGCGTGTGTAACGGCCCAGGTCGTAGACGCGATCGACCAGGACCGCGAGATCGATCCGTATGTCTGCATCGGGCTCGCGAAGCGGGATTGGGAGACGAGGCAAGGGATCACGGACGGTCCAGCGATACACCTCCGCCACCGGCAGCCTCGCGCCCTGCGCGACAATTGTGTAATAGGCTCCCGGTTCGATCGGCTCCTTCATCGGCAAGGGCGCGCCGCCGAGAAGCAGGTCGATTTCCACGAGGTTCACACGCGACCCATGAAGCTTGTCACGCTTTTCGAGATAGACCTGGCGCCCGTGCCCAAACTTGTTGATCGGGGAAAGGACCTCGATAGCCGTGACCAACTCCAGATCGGGTAAGGCGCGGATCTCGACCCATGTGATGCGGACTTCCTCCGGGTCGCGGTCGAGAATCTCGACCAGCTTCGGCTCGAGTGTGGTCGCTGGTGCGGTCGCCAAAGCGACTCCGGAACTCGCCGCGCTCTTCTCGAAGCGGCCGACCAGGACATCCGGACGGAACGAACGCGGCGGTTCCAGTGCCCAGGTCGCGACTTCGATCCGCTCGTCAACCCGCGCAATATAGGAATCCGGAAGCCTCGCGCCGAGTTCGTTGCGGATCTCAGCGATCAGGCCGTTATGAAAATCGGGCCAGGCCGCTTGGATCTCGACGTAGGGATCCATCCCCGGAAATGGTCCCGCCATGTTTGCCCCCCCCGGTCAGCGCGTGTTGAGACCGAATCGGCCAGGAGTGTCGTCCGACAACCGGCACCTGGAACTCGACAGCCTCCACTCTAACTTCCCGCAGCGGCTGGCGACAGATTCGTCGCAGATCGGATCAGGAGCACGCGAAGCCGGAAACCGGGACCGATGCATCGTGGGCAGGATCGCTCGCCCGATTCCTTCCGGACTGCCTCGGATCGAATCAGTGCTTGTTCGATGAGATCGTTGCGAGAGTTGTTCAGGGCCTGTTGCGCGGTAAGGGCGCAGGCAAAGGCATTCACCCCGTTGCGTCCTCTCGTGCACCTGCTGTCCGGGATTCAACCCAGGCGCGGTCATCGGGCGTAAGTGACGTGGTGTCGGGGAGCGGCGCGTCGCGTCGAAGGGTGCGTGTGTAACGGCCCAGGTCGTAGACGCGATCGACCAGGACCGCGAGATCGATTCGTATGTCTGCGTCGGGCTCGCGAAGCGGGATTGGGAGACGAGGCAAGGGATCACGGACGGTCCAGCGATACACTTCCGCCACCGGCAGCCTCGCGCCCGCGCGACAATTGCGTAATAGGCTCCCGGTTCAATCGGCTCCTTCATCGGCAAGGGCGCGCCGCCGAGAAGCAGGTCGATTTCCACGAGGTTCACACGCGACCCATGAAGCTTGTCACGCTTTTCGAGATAGACCTGGCGCCCGTGCCCAAACTTGTTGATCGGGGACAGGACCTCGATGGCCGTGACCAGCTCCAGATCGGGTAAGGCGCGGATCTCGACCCAGGTGATGCGGACTTCCTCCGGGTCGCGGTCGAGAATCTCGACCAGCTTCGGCTCGAGCGTGGCCGCTGGTGCGGTCGCCAAAGCGACTCCGGAACTCGCCGCGCTCTTCTCGAAGCGGCCGACCAGGACATCCGGACGGAACGAACGCGGCGGTTCCAGTGCCCAGGTCGCAACTTCGATCCGCTCGTCAACCCGCGCAACATAGGAATCGGAAAGCCTCGCACCTAGCTCGTTACAGATCTCAGCGATCAAGCGATTATGAAAATCGGGCCAGGCCGCTTGGATCTCGACGTAGGGATCCATCCCCGGAAATGGTCCCGCCATGTTCGCCCTCCCGGTCAGCGCGTGTCGGAACCAATTCTGCCAGGAGTGTCGCCCGACAATCGGCTCTTGTAAAACAACAGCCTCCACTCTAACTTCCCGCGGCGGCTGGCGACAGATTCCTCGCGGTTGGATCAGGAGCACGCGAACCCGGAAACCGGGAGCGACCGCCTCCACCCTAACTAGAGGGGCTCGCGGCCCTTCTGGGACAGACACAAAGAGCTTGGCAGCACCGGTGGAGGCAGAGCTACTGGTCTCGCTCAGTGGCTGGCTGGGGCGATGCGGTAGGTGACTCCGGCGCGGGTCGGGAACTGGAGGCGGCCGAAGGCGTCGGCCGTGGTCGCGATCGAGGAGCCAGTGGCGTCGACGACCGACATGCCGCTGGGCCAGGGCGGATAGAGGCGGCAGGTTGCCCCGCGCTCGCTGTGGATGGACAGGTCGCTGACCCGGCCGTCGGACCAGGAGGCGGTCACGAGGAACGCGCCTTCGGCCCGGAAGGTCGTGAACCGCGCGGGGATGTTCCGCGGCCAGGCCGGGAAGATCCGCAAGGCACCGTCCCAGCTCTGGAGCATCATCTCCTGAAGCGGGGCCGTCACGCCGAGCGACTCGGCCCAGGCCCCGGCGTGGCCGTAGCCGGCGATCGCCATGCCCCAGATCAGGCCGTTGGGATGGCGCCAGCGGCGGACGCAGGCCGCGAATGATGGGACGTCACGCACGGCAAGGAACTCTCCCCCACGAAGACTGCTTATCACTGACCAGGGGTACTGGCCGAAGTACCATGCGGTCGGGTTCGCCGAGCCGGGCGGCCCTGCGTAGGACTCGGGCTGAGGGCGGTAGGGGCGGCCGACGCCGAATTCGGGCGGATTGGCCTCGGCCGTGAGCCGCTCGAGTCCCGACAGGCGGGAAGGCGGCTGGCCGTCGTCGCCGGCGCAGTGGTCCAGCCTGTCCCGCCAGGCGGCCCGGAGGTCGGCATCGGTGTTCAGCACCTCGCTCGCGCCGATCGCCGCGCGAAGGCAGTAGCGAGCGAACTGCATCACTTGCCGCCGGTCGGTGTAGTCGCGGACGACGCCGCTGAACCCGTCCTCGCCCTGATTCGACGGAAACGCGTGGTAGAGGCCGTCGGGGCCTTTCCGGAGGAAGTCGGTGTAGAAGAGGGCACAGTCGCGGATCACGGGGTAGCCGGTCGCGCGCAGCCATTCGGCATCGAGGGTGTAGAGGTAGCGCAACCAGTACTGGTTCATCGCCCAGCCGGTCATGTAGGCCATCCGGCCCATCGGGGCCACGCCGAGATAGTCGTCGGGTGCGTGCACGGGATAGCCGCTGAGCTGGATGAAGACGCCCCGGGCGCCGTAGTAGTCGTGGGCGATCTTACGGCCGATCTGGAGCAGATAGGTCATCGCCTGAAAATAGGCATCGCCCAGGTCGAGGTGATTGGCCGTATAGTCCCCCCAGAATGGCTCCTGGAGGTTATAGTTCAGGTGGTAGTCGCCGTGCCAGTGCGAGTAATCCTGCACCGTGCTGGGCAGGAAAAGGCCGGGCGGCACGGTATCAGCCCGGTAGGTGCAGCGCCTGGCGTGGAGGGTCTCGTACCAGAGGTTTTCCAGCAGCGGGTCGGCGATCGTCAGCCGCGAACGGGCCCAGAAGTCGCCGGCCTGCCGGCGGTTGTCCGCGGCCCATGCGGCGGCCGCCTCGGTTGGCCGATCGCCTGCCACCTGACGAATTCGGGCCCACTCGGCGTCACAGCCGCCGGGGTCGCGACTGGTCGGAACCGCGACAACAAGGCATCCCTCCCGTGCACTGGCGGAGGGAAGGATGTGCAGGCGGGCCTCGCCGGACGGGCCGGGGTCGACCGCACTCAACGTACAGCCGGTGGTGAACGGTGCCATCAAGTAGCGAAAGCCGGCCGGGAAGAGCGGGTCGGCCGGGAACGCCTGCTCGATGGCGAACCGTCCGCCGTCGCTGCGCACGTGGGGCGGCGGCAGCGGCTTGACGTTCGGGTGGCCGGGAATCTGGAAGGCGCCATGGCGGTAATCGGCGAAGAACGAGCGGCCGAACAATTCGGGGGTCGGGTCGGCCCAGCGGAAGAGGCTGAACCAGACCGGCGGCGCGTCTGGCAGGCCGGTCCGCGTCGCCTCGTTCCAGTTCGCGATCTTCCACCGGATGACGAGCGCATTGGGCTTTGGCGCGACGAAACACTCGATCTCGAGACGCACGCCAGACTCCCACGTGCAGACGATCGCCAGTGTGGCCCGCTCGATCGCCAGCCGCTGGTCGATCTTCAGACCCATCTGATCGGGCGGGAGCTGGAGCACGAGCTCGCCGACCGGCTTCGGGCACGGGAACGGGCGTTTGGTATAGCTCGGGGGCGTGCCCTGGCAGAGCTCCTTCATGCGCCGGGATTCGATGTGCCCCGCGTCGCCTCGACCGGTCCGCCGTAGGGGGGACACTTCCAGCCCTCAACCTCGATTCCGTGGGCGATCTCCTGGATATGCGCCGGCTTGGGGTCGTCGCTGAGATCAAGCCGGCGATCCCAGACGTCGCCCTTGCCGAATCGCCAGACGATGCGGTCGACGGTCTGGTAGACGCTCACCGAGAGGTCGCCGTTGCCGAGCAGGAGCCCGTCGTCGGAACAAAGGACGCGCTCCTGGATGCTGAGCACATGTTCCCGGTGGCCGTCGTCCGCGACTGGCTCGCCGGCGGTTGCCATTGGAATCGTTATCAATTCCAGGCAGATAATCAGGGTGGAGCAGTGGAACCGGGTCATCTCAGCGTTCTCCACTGGTGTTGCGGTTCGCCGTGAAGGGTCATGGGACCGCGATCACAAACAAGGTGGAGCCGCGTCAGTTCCACAGTCTGAGGTTACCACAGGGGGTCGTCCATGGAAGCGCTCGACGTAGCCGTGTCTTTTTCTGCCGGTACGTCTCAAGAACCTGCCAAAGCCGGATGAGCTTGTTCCCGATTTCCGGCGTACGTCCTTGGGTCAGCATAAATCCTTATTATCAAGAGAGTTATGGCTAGAAATTGGAGCCTGTCAGGCCGCAACTGGGTTCGACGTAAGTCTCTATACAGAGATTATTTACGTCGAAATTGGAGGCTCGCGAAATCGCTCAAGGGCCCCAAAACGTAGCATTCCGTAGCATGTTGCCCTTCGCCGGGCGGAGGCTTTGGCATTGGAAGAGTTCGGCCGCCTGGGCCTCTGGAGGGCCCGTGTCCAGGCGTGACGTGGAGTCGAACCTTGCTGACTCTGGGTGGACGCTTCCAGCGCTCGTGCCTGGCCCGTATCCTGGAAGCAGGAAAAACCAGCCCGGTTTTCCCGGCTCACGACTCCGGCTTCGGGAGAGCAGCTCATGACAACGCGAGAGCATGTCCACGATCAGACCGGCCAGTCCCATGAGGGCTCGCGGCGGTCGTTCCTCAAGTCGGCGGCCCTGGCCTCGGCCCTGCCCGCGGTCATGACGACCGCGCGCGGCAGCAACACGTTCGAGCTTGGCTGGACGGCAGAAGCGCGAGAGCCGAGGCCCGCCGGCCCGAACGACCGCGTCAGGATCGCGACGATCGGTATGGGGATCATCGGGTTCATCGACACGCACACGGCGCTCAGGGTGCCGGGAACCGAGCTGGTCGCCGTCGCTGATCTTTATGAGGGGCGGCGGGTCCACGCCCGCGAGGTCTTTGGCGACCGGGTCAGCGCACACGTCGATTACCGTGAGATTCTCGCTCGGCCCGACGTCGATGCCGTTCTGATCTGTGTCCCCGACCACTGGCATTCGCGGATCTCGATCGATGCCATGAAGGCCGGCAAGGCGGTGTACTGCGAGAAGCCGATGGTCCGGCTGATTCCAGAGGGGATCGAGGTGATCGCCGCGGAAAAGGAAACCGGCGCGACCTTCCAGGTGGGTAGCCAGTTTGCCAGTTCGTTGATCTACGAGAAGGCCCGCGAGCTGATCAAGGCCGGCGCCATCGGTGCGATCAATTCGGTCGAAGCCCGCTACAATCGCAACTCGGCGATCGGGGCCTGGCAATACACGATTCCGCCGGACGCCTCGCCCCAGACCGTCGACTGGGACCGGTTCCTGGGCTCCGCTCCGAAACGTCCGTTCGATGCCGTCCGATTCTTTCGCTGGCGGAATTACCGGGACTATGGAACCGCCGTGGCCGGCGACCTGTTCGTTCACCTGCTCACCGGAATCCATCACGCGACCGGCTCACTGGGACCAACTTGGATCGCGGGAGCAGGAGGCCAGCGCTACTGGAAAGATGGCCGTGACGTTTACGACCTGATCATGGGCCTGATGAATTACCCCGAGACCGACAAGCATCCCGCCTTCACGCTGGCTCTTCAGTGCAACTTCGAGGATGGCGGCGGCGGCGATACGCTCTTCCGGTTCGTGGGCAGCGACGGAGTGATCCAGGTCAACTTCACCGAGCTCTCGCTGAACCGGACGGGAATTGTTCAGCCGAGCCGCGAGAGCGTTCTCAAGGGTTACAACTCGGTCACCACGTTCGCCAACGCGATGCAGAAAGAGCTGGGCGAGACCTTGCGGATCGACCCGCCTCCGGCCAGGACGGCGTCCGACAAGAGCTGGCCCGAGAAGTTTGTGGTGCCGCAGGGCTATGACGAGCGGTACGACCACTTTGTTCATTTCTTCACCTCGATCCGCGTGAAGAAGCCGGTCTACGAGAACGCCACCTTCGGCCTCCGCGCCGCGGCGCCGGCCCTGCTGTGCAACGACAGTCTGCGCCTGGGCAAGGTGATGAACTGGAAC
This sequence comes from uncultured Planctomycetaceae bacterium, assembly GCA_963797295.1. Lineage (GTDB taxonomy): Bacteria > Planctomycetota > Planctomycetia > Isosphaerales > Isosphaeraceae > Aquisphaera. Next base: position 132,797 of record CAWCPP010000034.1, on the reverse strand, counting down.
CCCGTCGAGCTCAAGCTCGAGTCGTGATCGCACGCTCTTGATGATAATGGAGCCTGGCCCATGAGCACGCGCTGGCCCCTGCCCCGCGTTGGTTTTTTCCTCCTCTGGTTTTGCTTGCTCGCCCGACCGATTCCGGCGTTCGCGGAAGGTGCTGGCTGGATCAGCCTGATCGGTGAACAAGAGCTGGAGGCCTGGCGGAAGCCCACGGGAGCCTGGCTCGCGGCTGGCGATGCGCAGTTGGATCCGAAAGACCCGACGCGGCTGGCGCCCGTTCCTGGCAAAGGCGTGATCATTAACGGGCCCGAGGGTCGCACCACGAACTTGCTCTCAAAGCAGCCATTTGGCGACATCGAAGTTCACATGGAGTTTCTGATTCCGCGCGGCTCGAACTCCGGTGTGAAGCTGCAGGGCCTCTACGAGGTGCAGATCGTGGATAGCCAGACCGCGAAGAAGCTGACCGGCAGCGATTGCGGGGGAATTTACCCGCGCCGAGATGTTGCCGCGATACCACCATCTCGACGACGGCTATGCCCCCAAGGTCAATGCGGCCCGGCCGGCCGGGGAGTGGCAAACGCTTGACCTGATCTTCAAGGCCCCGCGATTCGATGGCTCCGGGAAGAAGCAAGCCAACGCCCGGTTTGAGAAGGTTGTGCTGAACAGTCAGGTCGTCCAGGAGAACCTGGAGCTCAAGGCGCCTACCGGCCACGCCTGGCGGCTGCCCGAAGTTCGCCGCGGCCCCCTGCTCTTGCAAGCCGACCACGGCCCCGTGGCGTTCCGGAACATCCGCGTCAGACCGCTGGAATAATGGCCGGCCAGAGTGCAGGTTCATGACGTCAACCTCGGAGTTCGATCGTCGGTGATTTCGAAATTCGCGGCAAGGAGCGGTACAATTGTAGAGACAGGTCGGCCAGCTATTGTCGGATCGAGTCCTTTCACGTTTCACTTGAACCATGTCGCGAATCGGATCACATGCATTCCTGGCGATGCTGGCGGTGCTCGGTATGAGTCTCGCCGAGGAAGCCCCCGCACAGGTACAGCAAGAGCAGCAGGAGCCAGCGGTCCTTGCGGGAGTTCAGTATCTTCGAGGCAGAGCGATGAATCAGCAGGCCGGCGAGACGGCAATGGTCATGCTGGCGCTGCTGAAAGCCGATGTTCCCAAGACCGACCCGGTGGTGGCCTCTTGTTACGCCACGATCCAGAAGCGGTTCACCGGTAGCGGCTATTCTCCCCAGCGCAGCGGCGGGACGGATATTTACGAGGCCGCCGTGGTGGCGATGGCTCTGTCCAATCTCGACAGCGATGCCCACCGTGGTGAAATTGGCATGATCGCCACGTTCCTGATTGGCCGGCAAAACGTCAACGGGTCATGGGACTACACGCACCGCGGCCACGGCGATAGCTCGATCTCTCAATATGCACTGCTCGGACTCTGGGAATGTGAGAACGCCGGCGTGGACATTCCTCCCAACGTCTGGGACCGCGCCGCGGGCTGGTACCTCTCGGTGCAGTCGTCCGCGGGAAGCTGGAATTATCACCGCGATGAAACCCAGTATGCCGACAGCATCTCCATGACCGCCGCGGGGGCGGGCAGCCTGCTGCTCTGCAAGCGTCAGCTCGAACGATTTCGTGAAGCCAAGCGGGCTGTCAGCCCGCTCCTGACGGCCCTCACCGCCGCAAGCCCGTCCCAGGGTTATGAAGTAGCCACCTCGCTCGTCCAGATGGACCAGGCGGCCAGGAAGGGTATGGCCTGGCTGGGCTCGAACTTCACGACGACCGAGCCCAGGCTGATCGGCCAGTCGGTTTATTACGGGTTATATGGAATCGAGCGCGTGTCCGCGCTGGCCGACCGGCAGACCATGGGCCGGGTGGACCTGATGGAGCGGAGCCGCGCCTTCATCCGATCAACGCAAAAGCCGAACGGCTGCTGGAGCTTTCCGCCGTTTGCCGACGATCTGAACACGGTCTGGGCGATCCTCTTCCTGACCAAGTCCACGGCGAAGACGATCAAGCGGGTGGCGTTCAAGCGGCTGGGCGGAGGTACGCTCGTGGGCGGGCGGTATCTGCCCAAGGATCTGACGTCGATGACGGTGGCCGGCGGCAAGGTCATGAGCCGGCCCATGAATGGCGCCGTGGAGGGCATGCTGGCGGTGCTCGAGGATCCCCGCTCTCAGGCGGCTGATACGGCTGTCTCGGGACTGATCGAGCGCGTACTTGCGCGAAGGCCCGGACGCGATTCGCCCGTTCAAGGACAGGTTTCGCAAGCTGCTTGGCGACCGGGACCCCGGGATGCGGCAGGTGGCAGCCTGGGCACTCTCCCGGACTGCCGATCTCGACGTGGTTCCCGACCTGATCGGCGCCCTGGTCGACCCTGAGGAAAACGTGGTCACCACCGCCGCGCAAGGGCTTCAGCTTCTGAGCCGGAAAATCGAGAGCCTTGGACCGCGCAGTCCCTCGACGCCCGACGAACGCAAGCTGGCCGCGAAGGCATGGAGAGCCTGGTACGATGCGATCCGGCCGCTCGATTCGGAAGCAGACTCCGAGGAAGGGATTCGCAAGCCGAGCCGCGGGGCAACGGCTCCTCCTGCTGCTAAATCCGCACGGAGTCCTTCCCCATGAGCACCAAACTGACATCCAGGACGGCCGATCGCCCTGAATCCAGCCTTGAGGATCTTGACGCCCGGGTGCTGGGCGAATCGATCCTCGACCGGGTCACCTCGTTCTTGATGGCCGTCGTGCTGGGAGCGTTGATGGTCGTGGGCTTGATGGGCGTGATTTACATCACCAACCAGGCATATGCCTCCCGCGTGACGGCGCCGGTCCAGGTGATCGAGGTCTCAGGCGGGGGAGGCGGCAGCCCGGAGGGTACTCCTGGATCCACCGAGAAGATCGACGTGCCCGGAGCAGATCCTGCGGCTCTGGCCTCCAACAACGAGGAAGAAGCCGGCGACTTCGAAGAGCCGGCCGTCCAGGCAACGCCCGGGGCAATGATCGACGCCGCGGCCGAGGCGGGATCAAATCTTGCCGAGGTCGACCTGGGCCCGGTGATGCCCAGCGGCGGTCCGATCGCCAGCGGCAAGCGGGCCTCGAAGCTGGGCATTGGCGGCCCGGGGCTGGGGTTCGGGCCCGGCGACGGCGGCGTTGCCCGCGAGCAGCGCTGGAGCATCATTTTTCCTGCCAATCAGACTCCTGAAGAGTATGCCCGTCAGCTCGATGCGCTTGGCGTCGAACTGGCTGTCGTGTCCGGCCCTGACCAGTTGATCTACCTGTCGAATCTGTCCAGCAGCGAACCGACCCAGCGGTACGGATCGGGCCAGAGCGACGGCCGCCTTTATTTCCTCTGGGAGGGACGCGGACGCAAGGCGTCGGACCTGGCACTCATTCGTAAAGCGGGAGTACCGCTCGGCGAGGTGGTTCTTCAGTTCTACCCCAAAGCGGCCGAGGAACAACTTGCCCAGCTTGAAGTGCGTTATCGTGGCCGCCAGCCGGGTGAGATCCGGGTGACCCGGTTTGGTGTGGTTCCCAGGGACGACGGCTACGGCTTTCAGGTTCTCTCCCAGGAGACTTTGCGTTGATTCGCGAACTTCGATCTGCCGATGATGGGACCCGAAGATCGGGGACCTGTCGGCGAATGCCTCACCTTTCTTGTACGCGGAGTTGACCGTTCTCGCATGGCCACCCTGGAAGTTCACGACGGCGAAGGACGGGTTCACTTCATCGAGCTGGCGCGCGATCATCCCGTGCTCTTCGGCACCAGCGTCGCATGTGACATCGTTCTTTCCGGCGAAGGGATTTCCCCCGTGCAGGGTCGGATTCGCTGGAAGAAAGGCCGCTACCGCGTCGAGGCATCACCCGACGCCGAGTACGTCGTGATCAACGGCCACAAGATGACGTCTTCCAGCATGAATCAGGGAGACGAGGTGACCGTTGGCCGCTGCCGCCTGTTCATGCTTCGCCTGGACGAGACGGGCGAGCCCCCATCACCTGTTCGGCCGGCGAAACGCCCGGATGAAGAGCGAACGCGCGTGCTGGAACGGCCGGCACATCTGCATTTTGCTCCGTCCTCCGGAGGAACCGCGCCGTCCGGACAGGCCGGTTCAACGCCAACGCCCGCCCCCGCCCCTTCGCTGCTTGAACGCGACGACTGGCTGAAAGAGCTGGGCACGAAGGTCGATCAGGCCAGCACGAACGAGGATGTCGAACCGCGGCGACATTCCTCGACGAAGGGAAACCTCAAAGACCGGTCGGCTGGCTCGGGGAAAACTAACCCGAAACCGAGTGGTCCGCTGGGACGTCTGCAGGGCTGGGTTCGCGACTTGCAAGACGAGCGGGCAAGGGCCCCCGGCCGCGAGCGAATCGTATCGTCCCCGCTCGTCGTAGGCCTTGTGCTTTCCCTCGGTTTGCTCGTGCTGATGGGTCTGGGCTTGCGTTCGATCATCATCAAGACACTTGCCGTTCAGCGCTACGACCGGGCCGTCCGGTTGATGGAGGACGGTGATTATCGCACGGCGATTCGCGATTTCGACTTATTCATCACAAGCCATCCCAAAGATCGTCGGGTCGGCAAGGCGCGTGTGCTGCGGGCGTTATCCAACGTCCGCCAGTACATTTCGATCACAGGCGGAACCTGGTCGACGGCCCGCGAAGCCGCGGAGGAGATGTTCCGCGAGGTGGGGGCTGAGCAGGAGTTCCGCGACGAGCGCGTCGAGCTCGCTGAGCTGGTGATCCGGATCGGCGAGGGACTGGCCGATCGCGCCCGCCACTCGGCTGACCCCAAGACGCTAGAGGAGGCGGAATCGATCATTCCCTTGCATGCCGAGATCGCGGGCGAGCCGGCGCCGGCGTTTCTGAAGCGGTCGCGGCTGCCCGGTCTGCTGGACGACGCCCGGGCCGCGGTCCGCAAGGCCGGGATTCGCGCGCAGGCGATCGCCGCGATGGACCAGGCGATAGCGAGCGGCTCGGCATCTGGGGCTTACAAGGCCAGAGACTCGCTCGTGGAACGGTATGCCGATCTGGCCCAGGACCGCGATCTGATCCAGCGGATGACCCAGGCGAACGAGCTGATCCGCCGCGCGGTGAAGGTTGATTCCGCGCACAAGCCGGCGGCAACAGCTCCCCGGCCCGAGCCGCTGGGCTTGCCGACCAGCCTGGTCTTGCGCTCGACCACGGAGCGGCCTGCCGACGAACCTGCTCCGGAGACGATCGCGTATGCGCTGGCCGACGGTTTCGCTTACGCCGTCGACGCCGCGACGGGTGCCCCGCGCTGGCAACGTTGTGTCGGTCTGGCGTCTCCGTTTGCGCCCCAGCCCATCACGGGCGATCCCACGGTTCTGGTTGTCGACGCGCGTCACTACGAACTCTTGAGGCTCGAAGCGCGGACCGGCAAGCTGATCTGGCGGCTCGAGCTGGGAGAGCCCGTCGAAAGTCCTCCCCTGGTGCTCGGAGAACAACTTTTCCAGTTACTCCCCAGCGGCAGCCTGATCCTGGTTTCGCTCAAGACGGGTGAACAACAGGCGAGAGTCAGGTTGGGTGTGCCGCTATCCCGGGCTCCCGTGAGCGACGAGCAGGGCCGGTTCCTTTATGTCGTCGGCCAGCGTGACAGTCTGTTCGTACTGGCTCGTGATGGCCTGGCATGTGTCGCGGTCGATTACCTGGGGCATGAGGAAGGATCGATCCCCTGCCCTCCGGTTCGCATCGGCCGATTCCTGATTGTTGTCGAGAATGATCGGCCGGCCGACAGCCGCTGGCGGGTTTCGATCCTGGATGAGGAAGGTGCAAAAGTCCGGCAGATCCAGCAGATTGACGTGCCCGGCTGGACCTGGGGAATTCCTGCGTCGGCGGGTTCGGTCATCTGGTCGACCGGTGACAAGGGTGGAGTCGAGGCTTTTGCCCTGGGCGATTACTCGAGCAACGCGCCTCTTCGATCGCTGGCCCGGCGCGACTCGACCACAATCGCGTCATCGGGCCCGGCCTTTGGCCTGGCCGTCTCCGAGCGTGAACTCTGGCTGGCCGCGCGGCGGTCCGGCCGCTTCGTTCTGGATCCCGATCGCGGCGAGATCGCGGTGCAGTCGGCGATGGATCAGGCGGGAGCGGCCGTGGCGCCGGTGCAGTCGGCGGCACGCCGCGTGATCCTGACATTTCAATATCCGCACGTCGGCGGTGTATTGCTCGTCGGCGTTAACCCGACCGCGGGCTCCGTCGCCTGGCAAACCGTTCTGGGGGCCCCCTGGCCGGCGCCTTTGCAACTGACGCGCGGCGGTGCCGCCGTGAAGACACTTGGACAGACGGGTCGCGAGGCAATTCTCACGTTCGAGCAACTTCGATCCGGCGGGTTCGCTGAGCTGCCCTTGCCGCAACCCGGTGAACCGCATGTCCCCTCGGGACGAGTTCTTGCAGTCGCGGGGGATCACCATGAAAACCAGGTGATCGTGCCCGATGACGGGGCGGCTACCGTCTGGGTTGAAGACGCACAAGCTGAAGGCCGGTGGCGTCCGCTAGAGCTTCCCGCGGCACTGGCGGCTGCGCCGCTGAGCTGGGGTCGCAACCTGCTGATTCCCGGGGCCGATGGCAGAGCTTATGTGATCGACCCGGTCACGGCCCAGTCCAAGGCGGAACCGCTTGTACCTGTTTTCAACCGTGAGCGACGAGGCCGCTGGAAAGCCCCGGTCCGGCTCAATGACACGACGGTGGTGCTGGCGGATGACGCCGGCCGGGTGCGTCTGCTTTCTCTCCAGGAAAAGCCCGTCCCCCGCCTGGTCGTCGAAGCCGACAAGCTGCTGGATAAAGGCATCGTCGCGGATCCCGCGACGACTGGCGGGGCTGTGATCATCGTCACCGCGGACCAGCACGTTCGTGCCCTCTCCGCGCGCGACCTCAGCCCCGTCGGAATCTGGCCGCTGGAGTCCCCGTTGCTGGGATCGCCAATGAGAGTGGGCGACCGTTGCTTCGTGTTCGACAGCGCCGGGGGAGTTCTGGCACTGGGCAACGATGGACACAAACTGTGGTCAATCAAGCTCGACTCCCCGGTAGCCGGATCGCCCCTGATTCAGGATGACATGCTCTGGGTGCTCGATCGTGAGGGCCATCTCCATGCGCGATCCCTGGCCGACGGAGCCGACCGCGGACTGGTCGAACTCGGTGTTCTGCCATGCGGAGGATTGATCCAGGTCGGTTCTCAAGCCATGGTTCCGGTCGCGCGTGGCACCGTGGAACTCATCGCGCTGGATCCCCGGTTAGCTCGAGAATCCGTGAACCGGAAGGCAGAGCCATTGCCATGAGGAAACCTTCATTGCTGGGCCGTAATCTTGTGGCCGTGGCCGTCGCCCTGGGATTGGCCGGCGCAATCCATCAGGCATCGCGTGCCGGCCGCGGGCAGGAACCGCCCGGGGTGGCTGGCGGCCCCGAGATCAATGACCCGCTCCGTTCCACCCCGTTTGATCGGCTGACGCTGACTGATGGCACGATCCTGATCGTCGATCCGGTGAGCCCGCGCCCATTGCCCGCTCCGGAGCCATCCAAGACGCAGACCATGGTTCGCCTCAAAGGGAGCAAGACCGAGATTCCGCTCGAGGGGAACATCGGCCTGCCTGGAGAAAAATCGGCGTTCAAGACACCAAAACAGAGGAGAGCCGAAAACCCGGATGAGGACGAACGTGGCAAGGTGAAGATCCATTTGCTCCAGGAAGCCGATATCCGCGATTTCAGTGTGAAACGTACTAGCATCAAGAGCATCGAGTACTTCGAAGATCTTCTCATGGCCGAGGCGGACAAGCTGGTGCTGGCTCGCGACTTTAACAGGGCCTTCGAGTGCTTGCTCAGAGTGAGGAGTCGCAACCCCGGGTGGGCCGGGCTAGACGACCATGTCAATCGCTTGCTTTTCGCGGAGGGGAGCAGGGCTTTGATTAGCGGCGACAATGAGCGTGGGCTCAGGTTGCTGCGCGAGTTGCTGGCTCGCGACCGCGGTTTTCCGGGATTGCTGGACCAGATTGCATCGGCCTATTCGGGATGGATCAGCCGGGCAATCGAACTCGGTAAGTTTGCCAAGGGACGCCGTTTCTTGCACGAACTCGAGGAGATGGCTCCCGAGCACCCGTTCGTCCGGGACCTCCGCAACCGCTTCATTGCCCTTGCCAGCCAGCACGTCAAGGATGCCGGGTCGCGCAGCGGGCCGCAACGGCTCGATGCCGTGGTGGAGGCCCTTCGTGTCTGGCCCGCGCTCGAAGGCGGCGAGAGCCTCTACATCAAAGCTTTCGAGGCGGTCCCCACACTCGACGTGGCGGTCAACGATGTTCCCAGGACACTGGGCCCCTGGTTGCGATCTCCGGCCGATGCGCGGATCACCGGGCTGCTCTACCAGCCCTTGCTCTCATCCGACAGCGACGACGCCAGGGCCGGCAAGGCTCCGGGGCAGCTTGCGTCAGCCCTGGAATCATCGGACCTGGGCCGCCGCTTGATCTTCCGGCTGCGTGATCGAGTGCCCTGGTCCGATGGCTCGCGCCGTGTCACGTCCGCGGACGTGGCGCGAGCCATCATCGATCGCAGTGATCCCAACTCGCCCAAGTTCCAGGCGCGGTGGGCCGAACTGCTCGATCGAGTCGAATCCCTTGACGACAACCGGGTAGAAGTTCGTCTCAACCGACCGCTCTTCAAGCTGGGTGCCTGGTTTGCATGGCCGGTTGGCCCGGCCCACGCCGGCATTGACGGCCGTGTAGCCACGGTGGATCAGCGTCGTCAGCTCGTGACCGATGGGACATATCAATACCTGGCGTCCTCGGACCGATCCCTGGAACTGATTCGCGCCGAGAGTGCGGGCACCGCTTTGCCAGCGGCCACCTCCGTGACCGCGATCCGCCGCATCCGGGAGTTGCGGTATCCCAACGCCAGAGCCATGATCGGCGCCCTTGTGCAGGGCGAGGTCAGCATGGCGGCTCATGTTCCCCCTGATCAGGTACCCGTTCTCCAATCCACCCCGGACGTCAAAGTCGGGCGTTTTAGTCAACCGCTCATTCACCTGATCGCGCTCGACGCGCGCAACCCTGTCTTCAAGAACCGGTCTCTGCGGCGGGGGCTGTCGCAGGCGATCGATCGCCCCGTGATTCTCGAGGAAACAGTGCTCCATCGGCGTCCGGACGCTGAGAGCAGCGTGTCTGATGGCCCCTTCCCAAAGGGCAGCTACGCCGATGCGCCCGGAGTCAAGCCGCTCGAGCACAGCACGAGCCTGGCCGTGATGCTGGTCGCGGCGGCACGTAAGGAACTCGGTGGGGCCGAGATTGAGCTCAAGTTCGAGTACCCCGCCATTCCCGAGGCGCAGGCGGCAGTGCCGCTCATCGCCGAGGCGTTTCGATTCGCCGGTGTGCGCATCGAGACCGTCGAGCTTCCCGAGTCGCAACTCGAATCCGAGCTCCGCGGTGGCCGCCGCTTCGACCTGGCCTATCGCGCGCTGCGGTGCGAGGAGCCGGTTCTCGATGCCGGCATTTTGCTCTGCCCCGGGTACGACGCACCGCCGGACGCTGATGCTCTTGCCTCGGCGACAAGCACTCGCATTCTCCAGCTCTTGCTCCAGATGGAACGATCCGCCGATGTGCCGACGGCCCGGGGATTGGTCATCCAGATTGACCGCGAGGCACGCGACGAGCTGCCCGTACTTCCGCTCTGGCAGGTCGTGGATCATTACGCTTGGAGATCACGACTGACCGGCCCCGGAGAGGGTGCCGACCAGCTCTATCAAGGTATCGAATCGTGGGAGATCAAACCATGGATCGCCAGGGACCCGTGGACAACCCGGTGAGTCGACCGCGAACGATGCCAGGCCGCCGCCGTTCACCGCACCATCCCAGCCGCGCTGCATGGCTCCTCGGCCTCGCGATTGCCCTGGCCTGGGGCGCGCGTGCCGTGCCGCGCGAGGACCCTCCGGCTAGCGTCCAGACCAAGGCGCCGCCTGCCTCTGCCCCGACGCAGACTTCGAGCCAGGTGAAAACTCCGGCGCCGGCGCCGACTCCGGCGGCCCCGCGGCAGGCTGCTCAATCGGCCACTGACAAACCGGCTGCCCCACTGCCTGCCACGCCTGAAGCGCTGGACCGCCAGCCTTATCGGATCGTGCTTCACCTGGCGTTCGATCCCTCGGCCCGCATCGACAATGCACGGCGGTCGGCATTGCTCAAGCTGTGGCTGGCCCAGGTGCGTCGGTTTGTGGGTCCGCCATGGATCATCACGGTCGCTACCCCGGCGAGCCCACTCGCCAGCGGCGATCTCGAGTCGCTCGAAGCCGAGGCCTTCTCCAGGTTCGAGCCGGCGTTCGACAAGATCTGGCTGGTGCGGATCTCCGCCGCCACGCCGGCGTCGGGCTTGATTCTCACCGGCCGCGAATACGACACAGCCACGCGGCGGCTCGGTCCGCTCCAGGAACACACAGTCTTTGTGCTGGCCGACGCACCTCGGGCCTTGCTTCAGTTTGCTCTTGAGCTCTTCAGTCCGACCGCTTTAATCACCGGCCAGGAAGGCGGCCGGGCGCTGCTTCTGGTTCGAGGCGCGTCCATCACTCCGGCCAGCGAGATGGGCAAGATCGTCACCAAAGGGACGGTGTTCGTTCCCCTCCGACTGATCACCATGAAAGATCATTCACTCGCCGTCCGAAGAATTGCCTTGACCTATTTGCAGGTTCAAGAAATCGCAGGCGCGGTTGCGCGGTGCGCGATCGTCAGTGCCTGGCGCGATCCCTTGACCCAGCGCGTGGCATTGCCCAATACTCTGGCGGCGCTAGGGATCAAGCCCGGCACCAGTACCCTTCGGCTCCGGTTCCTGAATAGTCCCGATTCCTCGCCAGCCGCGGGCTACACGCTATTCGCCCGGGCGGTTCCCGATGGCCTGCCGCGCGAGCTGGGTATGACCGATCGTGCCGGCAGGATCGCTTTGAAGCCGGGATTTGCCGACAACCTTGTCGTCCTGCGGCTGGTGGCGGGAACTGCCGAACCCTTGCGGGAGTTTCCGATAATGCCTGGAGAGAGCTCCGAGGAGCGCGATATACCGATCGATCCCAGGCCGCTGTCCATCGCCTATCAGGTGCAGCTTGACGCGCTACGCGACGAGATCATCGACCTTGTGGCCCAGCGCTCGCGGCTTGAGAAGCGGATGGAAGCGCGTCTTCAGGGAGACGACCTTGATGGCCTTCAGCAGGCACTCAAGCAATATGTCCTGCTGCCACGCCGCGACCAGTATGCCGATCGGCTGAGCAAGATGAAGGAGACGGCCACCAAGCAGCAGGCCGAATCCAAGGCGCTCGTCCTGTCCAAGAACATCCAGGCTCGCTTCAGCGAGCTAGAAGGCCTGGTCGACCGGTATCTCGATAACGAGGCATTCCAGGCCTACACCGAGGCGCTGGAACGCAAGCGAGCAGAGCGTGCCGAGGCGGCAAAGACGAAAAGCCTCGCGAAAAAACAGGTTCCACCACCCGCCGCGGCACCGGGCGAAGTCGCCAAGTCCGAGCCATCCGCCACACGGCAGCCGGCGTTTCCAGGTCAGTTGCCACAGCCTGCCAGGCCCGCTCAACCGAGCCAGGCCGCATCGACCCCATCGAAAAGCAACACGCCGTTTTGACAGCAGACTCACCTGACGTGGCCGATGGCGTCCCGTGCACGCGCCCGGTCAGCTTGTGACGGCACCCGCCTCGGCGGTTTCATTCTCCGCCGCGGAGGGGCGGGTTTTGCCGCGCGAGAAGAGCTTGGCCAGCAGCGCGCCACCCTTGAAGAGCCGCAACAGCGAGGGAGTCGAGAGACCGTCAATATAACCGTACCAGGTCGTGACCATCCGCGTGAATTCCAGCATCTTGTCGAGCTGTTCCCGCGTGTACTCTTCAGAATGATCGCCGGCATTGGCTTCACGCACGCAATTCTCCAGCAGCGCGATGGTCGGGTCCATCTCGCGCCGCTTGCGTTCCGCCATGATGACGCGAAACGTTTCCATCACGTCCTTCAACGCCTCGAAGCGATCGCGGCGGTCACCAATGATATGTACCCGGCGGACCACACCCCAGGTAATCAGCTCGCGCAGGCTCGTCGATACGTTCGACCGGCTCACATCCAGAAGTTTGCTGATTTCCTCGGCATCGAGCGGATTCGGTGAGACGAAAAGCAAGGCGTGAACCTGGGCCATGGTTCGATTGATGCCCCAAGCCTGGCCCATCTCACCCCAGTGAAGCACGAACTTCTGAGCGGCCGGTGTCAGGTTCACGGTATCTTCCGGTTGGACTGGAACAACGATTTCTACAGAAATTTTACTCGGCGGACCAGGGCCAGACAAGAGACTGGAGGACATGACGAGGTCCGATGAGCCGTTTATTGAGAATCCCTATCCTTGCCGGAAGCCTCACCAGAGGCCGGGGGTTTCTCCTCGAACGCAAGGGCCGCCGAGTTGATGCAATAGCGCAAGCCGGTTGGTGCGGGACCGTCGTCGAACACATGTCCCAGATGGGCATCACAGGCGTGGCAGAGCACTTCGGTCCGGGTCATCCACAGGCTACGATCGGACTCGGTTCCGACGCTTTGCGGATCAATGGGTTCCCAGAAGCTGGGCCAGCCCGATCCGGAATCGAACTTGGTCGTCGAATTGAACAGGGGCGTTCCACAGCAGACGCACTTGTAAACGCCCTGGAGCTTGTTGTTCCAGTACTCGCCCGTGAATGCTCGCTCGGTCCCTTTCTCACGGGTGACATGGTATTGTTCGGGCGATAGTTCACTGCGCCACTCCTCGTCGCTCTTGGCGATCCTGGGTGGTTGTTCGTTTTCTGTACGAGACATCGTAAGTGGCTCCACCACGCCTCACGCTGACGAAAGATCGACTTGCTTGTCTACTATCTTTATAGGGAGAGATGCCGCGTTCGGCAATCGTGCCCCTCACGCATCTCGGATTCGGGCCGGTTCGACCACTTCGTTGGAATGCGCCATTCACGGGCTGTGAAACAGCCGGCGGTAGACGGCCAAGAATTGCTTCACTGCGGCCGACCGGCTGTACGGGAAAAGTTGAGGACGGAAGCCACCGGGCCTGCGGTCGAAGAGGACCTGCGGCTGGGCGAATTCGCGGAGTCCCAGGGCGCCGTGCGTGCGGCCAAAGCCGCTTGCCTTGCAACCACCAAACGGTGCGCCGGCATGGGCGGTGGGAGTGACGGCCTCATTGATGCAAACCATTCCGGCTTGAAGCCGTCCGGCGAGTCGGCGTGCTGCGCTGGAGTTTCTGGTCCAGATGCTTGCGCCAAGTGCGAAGTTACTGGAGTTGGCCGCAGCCACCGCCGAATCCGCGTCGGCAACCGGGCGAATCAAAACAACGGGGCCGAAAGCACCCGCCAGGGCATGCTCTGCGTCGGCCGTGTCGGCAAGCAGGACCGTTGGACTGTAAAACCAGCCGGGTCCGTCAAGACTCGTACCGCCGGCCAGAACGCGACCACCCGCGTGAACGGCATCCTGGATTTGGCGATCGAAACGCTGCGCGCACCCGCCGAGATCATGGGACCGATGTCGGTCATTGACCGTGCGGGATCACCCACCTGAAGTGCCTCGGCCCGTCTGGTGAACTCCTCGGCCCACGGTCGCGCATCACCGACCACGTAGACGCGCTTGACCGCGACGCACGTCTGTCCGCATCCGACAAACGCGGCCCACGTCAATGCGCGGACCGTGCTCTGCAAGGGCGCATCGGGCAAGATGATGGCCGCATCAAAGCCCGATAGCTCCGCGACCGCTGGAACTCCGCGCGGCACCGAGCCCGGCAATGACCCGCCGGCCGTTGGCGATTCCGCCTGTAAAAAACCCCTTGTCCAGGTCTGCCTCGACAATCGCCTGGCCGATCTCGGGGCCGCCAATGACCGCGGCGACCAGACCTTCCGGAATACCGCTGTCCTCAAGACTTTGCTGGAGCTTCTGGCCGGTTCGTACCGCCAGTTCGGAAGGCTTCCAGACCACGGCATTTCCCGCGGCCAGTGCCTGGGCAATGGGGGGAGCATTGAGAAAAAGAGGATAGTTCCAGGTGCCGATCATTCCCACGACACCCACGGGGCACCAGCGCATTCTTGCCGCGGGCATGAGCAGCCAGCGCTGCCATCCCGGTCCAATTCGCACATCCTTGAGTGCGCGCTCGCCATGCCGGATCGTCCACCGCAGCGCATCGAGGGTGGGGAGCACGTCTCCCGCGAGCGCCTCGACCGACGGCTTGCCGATCTCGTCGCGAATCAGTTCGGTCCAGGAGTCGACATCACGAGAAAGGGTTCGCCACCACCGGATCAAGACCTCGCGCCGCTCTTTCCACGGTCGTTGCCCCCAGTCTTGCTGAGCAGTCCTCGCCCGCGCAACGAGTTCGGCGACCCGGACTGGTGGCGTCGTTTGAACTCTCCCTGACTCGGCACCAGTCGCCGGGTTACTTGTGATCAAGACATCCTCAAGGACCAGTGACATGAACGCTCCCAGGGTTATTGAGTGCTGATGTAAGATTTGCCTGATTTATTGACCGAATCGCCGGACCGCCGGGCCGACGTCCATTTCAGCGGTTCTCAGGATCGACGAAATTTTCCGTAAATTCAGCACCTTACGTTGCTTGTTAATGAGTTTTAATGCAAGTTGCCTTGTATTCCAAGCACCCTCGGCTAGAGTAAATCCCAAGACCCTTTATGAATCTAGGTCGTGACAAACACCGTCCCGCGATGCGGATCCGGTCAGCCATCGGGCGCACGTGAGCCGTGGTACTGCTTCCTCATCGCTCCACCCGAGATTCTTCTCGATTGCTCACCCCGGAACGGCTTGAACTCACCAGGGGATCCAACCTCCTTGATCCTGCGACAGACCTCAAGTACAACTCCCTGGAGATAGCAAGCCGGCATAACTTACTTGATGAGCCAGCACGTGGAACGAAGACACGGAGGTTGAGGTTCCGAGATGAGCGGTTTAGCGTCGAATCGAGATGACATGTTCATGACGCCGGATGACAGGATCGAAGGTTTTCTGGCATCGATCGTGGAGTCTTCAAACGACGCCATCGTGAGCAAGACTCTGGACGGGATCGTCACGAGCTGGAATCGTGCGGCGGAACGGATCTTCGGCTACTCCGCCCAAGAAATGATCGGTCAACCGATCAGTAAACTTCTGGTCCCCTGCCAGCCGGACGACATGGCGCGGATACTCGAGCAGCTCGCTCAGGGAAAGCGAGTCGAGCACTACGAGACCATACGCCGAACCAAGGACGGGCGGACTCTCAATGTCTCGCTCTCGGTCTCGCCGATTCGCGACCCGGCCGGAAACCTCGTCGGCGCGGCCAAGATCGCGCGCGACATCACCGAACGCAAGCGCGCCGAAGTACAGAATACGGATTTGCTGAAAGAGATCCGTCGTTCCGCCAGTCACCAGGATCAGCTCCTCTGCATGCTGGCACACGAGCTGAGAAACCCGCTTGCACCATTGCGAAACGCCGTTCACTTGTTACAGCTTCGCGGCGACGATCCCTCGGTGGTTTCCCGGGTTCGTGAGATGATGGACCGTCAAATCACGCACATGGGACGGCTCGTGGACGACCTGCTCGAGGTCTCGCGGATCACGCGCGGCACGATCAATCTCAATCGCGAGCGCACCGACCTTTCCCGTCTGGTGCGGCTCACCATGCAAGATCAGCGCGAGCTCATCGAGCAGCAAGGTATCGCGATCGAGTCGAAATTTCCCGACATTCCCGTCTGGGTGCAAGGCGATCGGACCCGGCTGACTCAAGTTCTCGAAAATCTGCTGGAAAACGCCCGAAAGTTTACTCAAAGCGGCGGTAGCATCGCGGTCGAGGTGGCCGCCGATCTTGCCAGTCGCGAGGCGGTCTTGCGGGTGGGGGACACGGGCATCGGTGTTGATCCGGACCTCTTGCCAAGGTTGTTCGAGCCGTTCACGCAGGCGGATCGCAGCCTTGACCGCAGAGGGGGCGGGCTCGGTCTGGGCCTCGCCCTCGTCAAACGACTGGTCGAACTACATGACGGCACCGTGAGTGCCCGGAGCGCGGGCTCCGACCAAGGAACGGAATTCACGGTGAGATTGCCACTTCAGGAGGAACCGATGGCACTCTCGGAGTCTCTGCCAGGCCCAAAGAAAACGACCAGGAATGTGCGGGTGCTGGTCGTCGAGGACAACCGCGATGCGGCCGAGAGCCTGCGCATGCTCCTGTCCACCCAGGGCTACGAGGTCGCTCTCGCGTACACCGGAACCGAAGGTGTCGAGGCCGCCCGAACCGCCCGCCCCGACGTGATCATCTGCGATGTCGGACTTCCCGGCATGGACGGGTATGCCGTCGCTCGAGCCATACGAATGAACCCGGGAACCGCCAAAACCCGCCTCATCGCTGTCACCGGCTACGGCCAGGACGACGATCGCATGCGCGCCCTGGCCAGCGGCTTCGACACCCACCTCGTGAAACCTGCCGACCCGGAAGTGTTGCTCGGCCTGCTGAATTGAAAGCGGCGTTCAACCTAACCCCTTGATTCGCTCGTCACAAGACGGCCAGAATGCCCTGCGCAGGGCGGAAGCCGACGATTCGCCTTCCGCCGATGGAATCCGCGTACTCGAGATTCGGAGTCCATGATCATGAACCGTCGTGACTTCCTGGCCGGAACGAGCGCCGCGTCCGCCTTGATGGCCTTCCGGCCGCATCCGCTCAGTGGAGAAAGGCCGCTCGCCGAGCCAGCGGTCGAGCGCGTCCATGTGATCTTCAAAACCCACCTCGACATCGGGTTCACCGACCGGGTTGCCCGGGTGATCCAGACCTACTTTGAGCGCTTCATTCCCGCAGTCCTTTCCCTCTCAGAACAGATTGCCCGAGATCATCGCCAGGACCGATACATCTGGACCACGGGATCCTGGCTGATCTATCGCTATCTCGAAGAGGCCTCTCGCACGAATCGCAAACGCATGGAACGCGCCATCGAGGCCGGCGATTTTGTCTGGCATGGCCTTCCCTTTTCGACCCATACGGAACTGATCGACGGGTCCCTCTTCCGCCTCGCAACCATGTACTCGGCCCGCCTCGATCAACGTTTTCATCGCAATACGCTCGCCGCGAAGATGACCGATGTTCCCGGCCATAGCCGGGGGCTCGTTCCGGTCCTGGCCGAGGCGGGTCTGGAACTGCTCCATATCGGCAAGAATGAGGGGAGCACCGCGCCGGACGTTCCGCCCCTGTTTGTTTGGAAGAGCCCCGAGGGATCGGAACTCATGGTGCTGTACCAGCACAGCTACGGCAATGTGGATATGCTGCCGGGCGGCCGGACTGCCGTTTCGGTCAATTTCACGAATGATAATCTGGGTCCGCACACCCCATCACAGATCGCACAGATTTACGGGACCCTGCGGAAGCGATTCCCCAAAGCCAAGGTCTTTGCCTCGGATCTGAATGCCGTGGCCGCCGAGCTGAGGTCGCTGCGCCCCCTGCTTCCGGTTGTTACCCAAGAGATTGGTGACACCTGGATTGACGGTCCCGCAAGCGATCCGCGCTTGATGGCCAGGTACCGCGAGATATCGCGGTTGCGGAGGAAATGGATAGATGCTGGTAACCTGACCGCCAACGGTGACGCCGATGTTGCTTTTGGAAAACACTTTCTGTGCATTCCCGAGCACACGTGGGGGCTGTCGATCGGGCATTTGCAACACCACGAAGCTTATGACATGGCTGTCTTCCGGGCGTCGCGAGACCTCCCCGAGTTCCGGCTCATGGAGCAATCCTGGGCGGACAAGTGCGCCAATCTCGACGCCGCGATCGACGCGCTGCCCTCGGAACTGGCGACGGAAGCCAGGTCCCATTTGCAATCGCTTCAGCCGGTACATCCGGACTGGAGCACTGTGCGGAGGCTTGAATCGCCTGCTGGGTTATTCATGACCGAGCACTTCCGGATCGGTTTCGACGCGAAGACCGGCGCGGTGCGATTCCTCGAAGACCAACAGTCCAGAAGGCAATGGGCTGGTGTTGGCCACGAATTGGGCCTGTTTTCGTATCAGACCTTTTCGCAGCCGGATTTCGATCGTTTCGTTGACCAGTATGTGACGCCCGACTTCCGCAAGGTGGGCTGGGCCATCGATAGCTGGAGCAAGCCGGGCATTGAAAAAACCGGTGCCAGAAGCGCTCTGTATTTCACCGTGCTCAAACGGCTAGGCCACGAGAAGACCCCGGACGGACATCGTTTTCTCGCGGAGCTGGAGGTTCCGGACTCCGGAGATTCCGGATGCCCGCGGGAGATCAGTGTAGAGACTTTCCTGCCAGATCAGGAACCGACCATCAAGCTAGTCTTGAGATGGTTCAACAAACCGGCCAGCCGCTTGCCCGAAGCCCTATGGTTCTCGTTCACCCCTCCCGTTTCCCCGAATGGCCAGTTCGCGATGGACAAGATGGGGCAGGCCGTTTCGCCACTGGACGTCGTGAAAGGCGGCAACCGATCTCTCCACGGTGTGATCCGCGGCGTCTCGTATCAGGATCATCGAGGCGGTTTCCAGCTCGACACGCAGGATGCCTTCCTGGTCGCTCCCGGCAGGCGGTCGCTGTTGATCTTTGACAATCAGCAACCCGACATGGCCGGCGGATTGCACTTCTGCCTCTGCAACAACCTCACCGGCGAGAATTTCCGGATGTGGTTCGAAGAGGATATGCAGTTCCGTTTTGCCCTGAAACTCCGTACGTAGCACCATGGTCGAGCGGCCTCGATCGACGGGCCGCTCGCAAGACCACATCACCACCGCGGCGAGCGGCCGGCCATGGCATCCGTGAGAGCCATCTCGACGGCTTCCGGGCTGGCCTCGCGGCCCATCCGCCTGTGCACCTCGGCGCGAATAGCCTCGACATTGCCGCCGATGCCCGCGGCGAAGTCGCGCCCGAAGCAGTGGTCGAATCGAGCGATCTCGATCAATCGGGCTGCCTCACCGTACGCTCTGCGGTAAATGGACGCACTCCCCGGGTCGTTCGGGTCGAACATGACTTCCTGGTCCCCCGGCAACGGATAACCGCTTGCCAACCGTGGCAAGGCGCATGACAATCGATGTACAGCGAGACGTATTGCGCACAAATGTACATTGCAGCGGTCCCGCCAGCAAGTAGCTGCCCAGGCTACTTGAGAAGTTGCGGCTGGGTTGCCCACAGTTGCGTCTTCATAAGCTCGACCTTTCGAGTCAGCTCATTGGTCACACATCAATTCTTCATGTACGCAGGATAAGATTCATGTTCCACTCAATACCAGGGCGAACGGCCCCGCGCCGTGCGCAAGCCCACAACCTCCGCCGAGGTCGCTCAAGGTGAAAGCCAATACTAGCGAATGGATCGGTCAGGAGATTGCCGAAGGGCGGTACAAGATCCTGGGCAGGATCGGGCAGGGAAGCATGGGGCACATCTACTGCGCCTTCGACCGTCACCTTGATACCGACGTGGTTCTCAAGTTTCCCATCTCGGGCGAGCAGGGGACGGAGAATCGCGCCTTCCTCGATCGTTTTGGCGCCGAGATCCGGTCGCTGGTCACGCTCAGTCATCCGCATATCGTCAAGATCATTGACGTGGGCGAATTCCGGGGCCTGCCGTTCGTGGTCATGCAGTATCTGGCGGGCGGCAGCCTCAAAGATCGAATCACGAAAGGATCGCGCGGAGAGTTCGAGCCGATGCCACTGAACTCGCTGGGGGACTGGCTGCCCGACATCGCTCGGGCCCTTGATTTTATTCATTCCCAGCACCATGTCCATCGCGATGTGAAGCCCGCGAACATTCTGTTTGACCGTCATGGGAACGCATTTCTGGGCGACTTCGGCATCATCAAGGCGTTCACCTCCGAGGTGACCGACTGCCGTGGCAACTCGTTGACCGCCCCAGGGTTTCTGGTGGGAACACCGAACTATGTGGCTCCTGAAATTGTGATGGGACGTGCGTCCGACGGCCGTGTCGATCAGTATTCGCTGGCCATGACCGCGTATGAGATTTTGACCGGGAACAACTGCATGGAAGGGCCGACGCCATCGGCCACGGTGGTCAACCAGACAATGGTCGTTCCACCTCCGCTGACCGACATTCTGCCCGAGCTTTCAAAGCAAACCTCGGATGCGATCTTGCGGGGCCTGGCCAAGAATCCTGCCGATCGCTTCGAGACCTGCTCGGCGCTTGCTCAGGAAATGCTGGCGGGCGTTCCAGTCGAGGCTTCTCGCACCACAGTTGCACCGCTCAACGGGCTCACGTCGCGTGGCGAGCCGGGCCGAGTTCCCTGCCCTTCATGCGGATCGCCGATTCCTGCCGGAAGAGAGCATGCAGGCAGCCGCCTGCGTTGCATGAAATGCCAGGCTGTTTCGTATGTCCAGATTCTTTCCAGGAACACGCTGCAACTGAAACTTGTGGAGCACGCCCCGGCAAGTGTCGGTGCCGGATCACCGATCATCATCATCGACGCGCCGGACGACAAGATTCCACCCGATGCGTCAGCCGAAACGCTCCACGTCCCCAAACCCGATGATGGCTCGTCCTCATTGTTGCAGGAACGAGCGACCAGTTCGAGCAGCCGTCACTGGTCGCGCCGGGCTGGATTGGGAGTTTTGATCCTGCTGGCTCTCGCTGGAGTGTTTGCTCTCGGTCGATTCTTGCTCAGCCGTTCCGGCCTTGGCTCGACGTCGGGCGGCACATCCGACGGGGCGGGTGCCGGTCAGGCCGCGAACGCCTTGGGTCAGGCATCGATCGTCGCGGGACTCAGTGACCCCGTAGAGATCCACATCGCATACGGAACCGAGAAACAGAAGTGGCTCGAAGAGGCGACTGGCGAGTTCGCGAAGACCGCCGCTGGAAGCCGAATCAAGGTGAACCTCCACCCCATGGGCTCGGTGGAAGCCGCCCAGGCGGTTCTCGAAGGCCCAAGCCCCGTCCCCATCCACGTCTGGTCGCCGGCCAGCAGCGCCTATCGCGACCTCTTCGAGAAAGAATGGAAGAATAACCATCAGAAAAGCCCGATCGTGAAAGCCGAGAATCTGGCTTTGACGCCGATGGTTTTCGTGATGTGGCGAGACCGTCGCGACGCTTTCCTCAAGAAATATGGCAGGGTCAACTTCAAGACCGTCGATCAGGCCATGCAGGAGCCGGGAGGGTGGGAAAGCATTGCCGCTCAGCCTTCCTGGGGACGATTCAAGTTCGGCCATACCGACCCCAACCGTTCCAACAGCGGCTTGCTGACCTTTGTGCTCATGGCTTACGAGTTCACCGGCAAGGAACGAAGCCTGTCGCTGGAACAGGTCGAGCAATCGGAATTTGTGGACTGGCTGGGTCGATTCGAGCAGGCGGTGGCCCGGCCCGGCGGCTCGCTGACCCATAGCACGGGAACCCTGATGCGCGAAATGGTGCTGCGCGGTCCGTCTCAGTACGACTGCCTGCTCGTCTACGAGAATCTCGTTATCGATTACTTTCTCTCGGCCCGCGAGCATTGGGGCGACTTGCATGTCGACTACCCCGAGCCCAACATCTGGAACGAGCATCCTTATTACATCCTCGACGTCCCCTGGAGCCGCCAGATCGAGCGATCTGCCGCCTCGGAGTTCCTCGCCTTCCTCATGAGCGAACCGATCCAGCGCCGCGCGCTCGAGCACGGATTTCGGCCCGGGAACCCGGATATCTCCGTCCGATCTTCCAGCAGTCCCCTGCTCCTCCACGCCCGGCACGGGTTGCAAGTCGATCTACCGAGAATGTGCGAACCGCCACGCGCCGATGTGATCAAGAAACTGATCACATTCGGAGCCCAGGTGGAAGCAAAAGGCCGGGACCACCCTTGATGTTCAAGGGCCGGCAAAGTGCGTCTAATCGATACAATGAGTCCCATAAGCTTGGCACCGGCGTCACCCTGGGTTGAACATCAAGAAATTTGAGTGAATTCCTCATCCTTCTTATTTTATCTAGATAACCGAAGTTTGCAGGACGACGCGGTTTGGCTAGACTATAAATACGTGCTGCCGGCCGCTGGATGTCCGCCTTGAGATGATCGGGTCTTGTTGCTCAGCAGTACGCCGCAAGAATCGACGTCGCCAACACTTGGGTTAAGCTGCGTGCGCTTCATGGGGTTTCCGTTCGATCTGCCGTTTCTCTTCACGAGTTGCATCAATGAGAACCAAGGTTGTCTCTTCGCAACAGAAGCTGCGTGGTACGGTGAAGGAGCGGACGCAGCTTGAAACACCGGGCAAGCCACCGGGAGGTTTCGAGCCCAAGGACACGGAAAGTCGTCTCCGCTGGGTGGAGCGATTGACAGGGCGTGACTTGAAAGGAATGCCGTTACCCCGGCTGGATGAGATCCAGGGGTTAATTGAAAATCACGTGGGCTTCCTGCCGCTGCCGCTGTCGATCGCGTCGCCGCTGGTGATTCATGGAGACTATGCGCGTGGCGATTTCATCGTGCCCTTGTGCACCCTCGAGGCAACGCTCACGCAATCGATGAACCGTGGGTTGCTGGCGATGGCCGCGGCGGGCGGTTGCCGGACGATTCACCTGAAGCAAGAACTGAGCCGCAGCCCGGCATTTTGCTTGCCAACGATCACCGAGATCGGCAGTTTCCTTGACTGGATCAATAATCACGCCGATTCGATTCTGGTGGCGGCCGAAAGCACGACCCGCCATGGACGGCTCTTGCGGGTCGATCCCAGTCCGATCCAGCAATGGGTTGTCCTGGAATTTGTTTACGATACTGGCAATGCCGCTGGCCAGAACCTGGTTTCCATGGCGACCGAGGCCGCTTGCCGCTACATCCAGGAAGAAACCGGTTTTCACTATTACCTCGAATCCAGCTTCAGCAGCGACAGGAAGCCATCCCGGCGCAATCTCACGAACGGCCGCGGCCACTCGGTGACCGTGGAGTTCTCGCTCTCCGGGCAGATCCTCGATTCGTTAGGAGTCAGGCAGGAGGCGATACTCGACTTTCAGCAACTGGCGATGACTACATCGCAGGCGATCGGGATGCTGGGCAACAATCTGCGCCTGGCGAACGCCCTGACGGCGCTTTATCTCGCCACCGGCCAGGACGCCTCCTGCGTGGCCGAGAACGCGGTGGCCTACAGCCAGGCCCTGCCGGACGGTGGCGACGGACTGCTCTTTCGTATGACCCTGCCTTCGTTGACTGTCGGGACAGTCGGCGGCGGCACGCAACTGCCGGCGCAGCGGCGTAACCTGGAGTTGATGGGCTGCGGCAGCGGCACGCACAACTCCCGTAAACTCGCGGAAATCATCGCCGCCTCTGCCGCCGCCCTGGAACTGTCGTCGCTGGTGGCGGTTGTATCGGGCAAGTTTGCCGACAGTCAGGAATAACAGGGCCATGCTCGACCGGAGTAATCCCTGGGTCGCGGCACAATCCCGACCTGGCCCGGAGATGTGCCGCGAAGCCGGCTTCACCGGTCGGTCTTAACTCAGGCAGGATTTCTTTTATCGACCATAGTTACCCTGCTGTGCGCGGGCTCTGGCACGCTGTGCGGCCTGAAGCTGTCCGCGCCCCAGCAAGTTTGTTTCGACAAGATGGCTCTGCAAGCCGAGAGGCGTCAGGCCCACGCCGAAGAGTGGGTTCAGGTAGGGTGAATTGACACCCGGGCTGCCAGACCCGAAGACACCGAAAGTCGGAGAGCCGTAGTAGATTCCTAGACCAGGATAGCCGTAACCACCCATTCCATAACCATAAAAGGGCATACCATAACCCATACCGTAGCCCATGCCGTAGCCGTACCCCGACATGCCATAACCCATGCCATAGCCGTAGAAGGGTATACCATAACCCATGCCATAGCCCATGCCGTAACCATACCCCGGCATGCCATAGCCCCAGCCGTACCCAGGGAACTGGGCACGAGCGGGACCGGCTGTGAAGACGAGTGCCGCGGCCAAGAGTAGCGCCTTTACCAAACCCCTGAGCGAGCGAACGGGCGATCTCATGTTGCCTCCCTCCTGGCGCAGCAAGGCGCTCCGCCTCCGATGCCTGCGGTTTTTGAAGATTCATGCAACTTCTTATTTTATACTACGGGCGGCGGATACTGTCTATCGATACAGGCACGGATCGCTCGGTTCTATCGGTCGTCCGAGTTGCTTTTTCGCACTGGTCTCACCAGTTGTTGGCCGGTCGGTCCCTGGACCGCTAAACTGAACTTGGCCTGAATCCTCAAACCGTTGCCGGTTTGACCTGGCCCCGAGGCCTTCTCGGGTTGTTGATCTCTCGCGTCCATGGAGCTTCGCGCATGCCTGGCCCGCTTTCCGGACTGATTCCCGCCTGCTATACACCCTTCGCCCCGGACGGCGAGCTCAACCTTGGCATGATCGAACGATCTGTGAACTTGCTTCTCGAAAACGGGATCCGGGGCGTCTTTGTGGGAGGAACAACGGGCGAGTTCGCATCGCTGACGCTTGACGAGCGAATGCGCCTGGTGGGTCGCTGGTGCGAGGCCGCGGGCGGCTCGCTTCGCGTCGCCGTTCATGTCGGCCACAATTGCCTTTCCGAAGCGATCTCGCTGGCCAGGCACGCCCGGCAAGCCGGTGCCGTGGCGGTGGCTGTCATGTCGCCCAGCTACTTCAAACCGTCAACGATTCAAGATCTTGTAAGCTTTTGTGCCCCGATCGCGGCCGAGGCGGACCCCCTGCCGTTTTACTTTTATGACATTCCCGCAATGACGGGCGTCCGCCTCAAGATGTCCGAGTTCCTCTACCAGGCGAGATTCCAGATCCCGACGCTCACCGGTCTGAAATATTCCAACGACGATCTGCTCGAGCTGCAGGAGTGCGTCCGGTTGGACGGCGGTGCGTTTGATGTCCTCTTCGGTTCGGACGAATGCCTTCTGGCAGGCCTTTGCCTGGGCATCCGAGGCGCAGTCGGGAGCACCTACAACTTCGCGGCTCCCGTCTACCAGAGGCTGATGCGGGCCTATGACAAGCACGATCTCCCGGCAGCTCGCGCCGAGCAGGGGAAATCGATTGACCTCATCAAGACACTCGGCGAATTCGGTTTCCTGGCCGCGTCCAAGAGCGTCATGGCGATGCTGGGCGTCGATTGCGGGCCGGTTCGACCGCCCCTGCGGAACCTGACGATCGACCAGCGCGTGACTCTCTGGGAGCGGCTTTCCCCTCTCGATGTCTTCCCCCGTCCGCTCCGCCGGCCGGAGTGACGGCGGGAACACGGCGCTGGTCCTGGCGTCACGACGTCTCGAGTTCAAAGAGCACACTCAATCGTCCAGCGGGAAGATCTCGACCTTGCGGAACTCGACGGGATGGCTCTCGGCCTGGAGTGAGATATAGCCGCCGGAGAGCATCTTGTTGCCGTTTCGTCCGATCAGTAGCTTCAAAGCGTCCTGGTCGTTGCCGTCGAGCTGAGGTTTCTCGTACTGGATCACGAGCTCGCCGTTGACAAAGTGCTTGATCGTCCCATTGCCGTGAACCTCGGCCTCGATCGTGACCCACTGGTCGCCGTTGTAGGTCTTCGATTTCGACTCGATGCAGTGCTGAGTGATCAGTTTTCCGTCCATCACGATATTCGTGCCGGGCGAGCAGACGCTGCCTGTTGGCCGTTGCCCGCGCCCGGAGCCGCCCAGAAACTGGACCTCGATCGAAACAGGAAATTCCTGGTCTTTTCTCATCGTTTCCGGCGGCTGGCAGTGGATCATGACGCCGCTGTTGCGATAGGCCCAACCTGGTCCACCAGGCACCTGCTCGCCGACGAACCTGTACTCGATTCGCAGCTTGTAGTTCGAGAATGGTCGCTGGTAGAAGAGGTGTCCGAATTCGCCGTTGAACTTGGTGTAGCGATCGTAGGAAACCTTGATCATCCCGTCCTCGGCGCGGAAGGTATTCAGTGCATTCACGCCGAGATCATAGCCTGTAAGCTTGGCTGTCCAGCCGGTAAGATCCTTACCGTTGAACAGGCTGGTCCATTTGCCCTTGGGAAGGGTATCAGGTATCGATGTCGGCGGATGGTTCAGAGCGCTCATGCAAACCCGAAGCGCCTGCGCTGCAGCCTGGACTCCGCCGCCACGCCGGCCTTTGGGAATCTCGCCGGCTGGTTCCATGAGCGCTTTGCAGAATGCCGGAGCGCTTCCCCAGGTCGTTCCCAGGTGGCCGATCACCCGCCCCGTGTTGACTCGCCGGCCCTCTTCCAGAAACGCCAGGGCGGCCTTGGGGTTGTTCCAGCTTGCCGGCCAGACGCGAAAGCCCTTCTGCTGGAAGTAAGCGACGGAGGGATAATGATCTCTCAGCTCGTAATGCCAGTCGCAGAGGATAATGTCGGTGGGAATCTTGTCGATCGCCGGCGCCGTGCCGTTGGCACTGGATTCCCATTTGCCGTAACCCATGGTTTTGTCGTCGATCAGCCGGTCCGCCCACATCAGCATGGTCATTTTCTTCTTGTCGGCGATGTGTGAGTGCAGGTCGTTGACCGCCCTGGCGAAAACCTCTGCCGGGTTTTTCCCTACACATCGCGAACACTGTTCGCTGGCCACAAGAAAAACCTCGTCCATGCCGACATGAAAGGCGTCGGCCTGGAAAGCATCGGCCAGTTCGTCGATCAAAGCAAACACGATGGGATTGACGTCCGGATGCAACGGGCACCAGCTCCGGCAGTAGATTCCCTTGTTATCGGCAGGCACGTTGGGCGTTTCGTCGAACTGAGGGTATTTCTTCAACAAGGGCATCGTGGTCTTGTCCCACGACTGGTGCCCCAGGCAATTCAACTGGGGGATTAGCCGGATGCCCCGATCGCGACAGAAAGTGGCGAGGTCGCGACAGTCGTCCCGACTCAATCCCGCTCCTTCGCTGAGCTCGGGATGCGAGTGGAACTGGAACCCGTAATTGACCTCGAGCACGATGACGTTGACGCCCAGCGGCACCAGTCCCTCGGCGATGCCCGTTTTCAGGGCGGGAATACCGTCCTTGCCGGGAGACATGAGATGCACGCCCCGCCAGAGGGCGCCGTGGGAACCGGTCGTGTCGGCCTCCGCCGCCGGTGCGTAGCCACCGCTGAACGTCAAGATCAGGGACGAACATGCAAGGAATAAACGCCGTGTCATGCGCGGAGCCTCCAGGAGCGGGCCATCGTGATGCCGGAGCCGTGATGAGATCGAGTCGTTCCGAGAAGATGCCTCATTACCAGACTCTCAGAATGGACCGTGACACCGCACGTTGCAAGGCCTTGCCGATACTGTGTTTCGTCGTGCCATCTCGTGGTTTCGCTCTTTACAACCCTGGCGAGGTTCTCGCAAAATGGCGAATTCTAAACCGCGTGATGCGGCCCTCCCAGCGTACGACCAAGGCGTGTCGCCTGATCGCGAGGAAGCCGCGGTCGTTTCCTTACCCCATGGACTTGCAATGTCACTGCCACAAACCCCAGCCGCCTCAAAGCCCAAGTTTGACAATAAGGGACAATACAGCCGCACCTCGATCTTGAGGTACGAGAAGATCTTTGGTGAGCACTACGTCAGCACGGGAGGTCACGAGACCACCAAGAATCTGTGCCGGCGGCTGGGCGGCTCGCTCCATCCCGGCGCTCGGGTGCTCGACGTCGGTAGCGGCATCGGCGGGGCCGCGTTCCATCTGGCCCGAGAGTACGGGGCAAAGGTCACTGGAATTGACCTTGCCGAGGAGATGGTCGCCATCGGGATTGAGAGTGCCGCGAAACTGGGATGTGCCGGACGATGTGAACTTCATTCTGGGCGACGTCCTCGAGACGCCGTTCCCGGACCAATTCGACATCATCTGGAGCCGGGACGCCCTGATGCACATTCCCGACAAGGCCCGACTCTTTTCCCGGCTTCACGGCCTGCTTGCGAACGGGGGCCGGATCGTGATCACCGACTACGCCAGAGGGAAGACCCCGGCATCACCGGCCTTCGAGGACTATATCGTCAAGACCGGCTACCACGTCGTCGAGCCCGAGCAATATGGCCAACTTCTTGAAGCCGCCGGCTTCAAGGACGTGATCGTGGACGACGCCACCAAGACGTTCGTCGATATTCTTCGCAGTGAGTCAAAACGGCTGGTCGAGCATCGGGATGATTTCCTCTCGGTCTTCTCGGAAGAAGATTTGAACTATCTGGTGGAGCGGTGGGCCATGAAGGTGCGGTTCTGCGATGCCGGCGACATGAAATGGGGCATCTATCTGGGCACCAGGCGTGCCTGATCGGAACCGTGCGAGCGAATGGAATCGAGCATTCAAGGGGACGGGTCGGTGGCGCGGACGAAAGGCGAAGACATCCAGGACCTGGCGGGCTTCGGCTACCGGCAAGAGCTTGACCGGTCGCTGGGCAGCTTTTCCTCGTTCGCGGCCGGCTTCTCGTATATCTCGATCCTTACCGGTGTTTTCCAGATGTTCTCGCTGGGTTTCGCCGCGGCAGGACCGGCGTTTTTTTGGTCCTGGCCGGTGGTGTTCCTCGGTCAGTTCACGGTGGCCTTGGGCTTCGCCGAACTGGCAGCACACTACCCGCTCTCTGGAGGTGTCTACCAGTGGTCGCGGCGGATCGGTTCACCGGCTCTGGGCTGGATGGCCGGCTGGATTTACCTGGCAAGCTCTCTGCTGTCGCTGGCGGCGGTGGCGCTGGCGCTTCAGGCCAGCTTGCCTCAGATCTCGCCTTACTTCCAGTTCATCGGGGACGGTGGCAGCCGCACTGACCAGGCGAAAAACGCCGTGTTCCTTGGCTGTGTTTTGATCGGTTTGACAACGGCCATCAACGTGGCCGGGGTGCGGCTGCTGGCGCGGATCAACAACGTCGGGGTGTTTGCCGAGCTCCTGGGAGTTACGCTGCTCATCGTGCTGTTGTTGATGCGAGCCCGCCGCGGTCCTTCGGTTCTTTTTCAACTTCAGACCGCGGGCCGGATGGATTCCGGTCATGGCGTTTCCGCCTGGCTCCCGGCGTTATTCGCCGCGGCGGTCATGCCATCGTACGTGCTCTACGGGTTTGACACCGCCGGAACCCTCGCCGAGGAAACTCACGATCCGCGACGGCGAGCGCCCTGGGCGATCCTTCAGGCAATCTCGGCCGCGGGACTGGCCGGAGCATTGCTCATCGTGGCCGGGCTGCTGGCAGCCAGCGACCCCACCATGCCCGAACTCGGTGAAATTTCGGGCGGGCTGCCACTGATCGTCAAACAATCGCTGGGTCGCGAGCTGGGCAATCTTTTTCTCACCGTGGTCATCTTCGCCATTACCGTCTGTGCGTTGGCGGTCCAGGCTGGCACTGTCCGGCTGATCTTCGCGATGGCGCACGACAACACACTCCCGTTCGCGCGGAGCCTGGCACGAGTTCAGCACGCGACCCAAACCCCGATCCTCCCAGCCGTGATCACTGGTGCAGGGGCCGCTTTCATCTTGCTCATCAACGTGAACCTGCCCAGGATCATGGAGACGCTCTGTTCCTTGGCCCTTGTCTGGGCCAACCTGGCGTATCTGATGGTTTCCTTCCCGCTCTTGCTCACGAGACTGCGAGGCTGGCCGGGCGATCGCGGGGCGGATACTGAAACGGCCGGTTCGCCGCCAGCCACTCGACCATTCGCACTGGGCCGATGGGGGTTGCCCCTGAACCTGGTTTCGGTTTGTTGGGGGATGATGGTGGTCATCAACATGAGCTGGCCCCGTCAGGAAATCTACGGCTCGGACCCGTGGGGACGATTCGCCGCGGTTCTGGCCACGATTGGACTGGTCGGCATCGGCGCGGTCCTGTACCTGGTTATGCGACGGAGAGAGTCAACCATTCTGGCCGAGCACGCAGTGGGCAATAGCTTGGTCACCGAGTCCAGTAGGCCCAACGCAGCGTTGTTGCCGGTCCCCGCGGATTGATTGAGATCTGATCTGATGCTGAAATTGAGATCCAGGCCTGAAGATTCAAGAAAGCAGCTGCGTTCGGCACGGCCCCGGGATTTGCATCCGCCCACGAAGCTGGAAAAGTTCCTGGGCTGGTCTGTGCACGGTTACACTGCGCTGGGGCTGGTTGCCGCGGCGATCATCGCAAAGCTTTTGGTGCAGGGCGGTCCCCAGGCATTCGGCTGGTCATTCCTGCTCATGGCCCTGGCGACCATCGTCGACGCGACCGATGGAACACTGGCGCGTCGGGTGCGAATCAAGGAAGTCGTTCCCAGCTTCGATGGCCGGCGGCTCGACGATATTATCGATTACTTGAATTACACGTTCTTGCCGATCCTTCTGATCTGGCGAGCGGACCTGTTGCCGCAAGGGCAGGAGGCATGGCTGATACTCGCCTTGTTGGCCAGTATCTATGGATTCTGTCAGGTCAATGTCAAAACCGACGATGGTTACTTTCTCGGTTTTCCCTCGCTCTGGAACGTCGTTGCACTTTATCTCTACGTACTACCTATCGGACCATGGATCTCCCTTCTCGTGATCGTGGTACTGGCGGTGCTGACTTTCGTGCCCAGCAAGTACCTCTATCCGTCACAGCCTGGGCGACTGAACCGGCTCGCCACGGTCCTGGGGGCGGTGTGGGCGGTGCAATGCGGCTGGCTGCTCTGGTGCGTGCTGGCCAGCGCGGCCCCGCGTGAAGATCCGTCAATTCATCATCTCGCCATTTCCTCGCTTGCGTACCCGCTCTTCTACCTGGCCTCCTCCTGGATTGTCACGTTGAATGATTGGAAGAGCTCAGCACGCAATGCCTGATTCAGCCTGAGCCGGTCGGGAATCGTTACTGGATTGGGCCTGTTTCTGGCCTTCCTCGACGTCCACCATCAAGAGCAGCAGTCCGCCGACAGCGAAGAAACCGATCACGCCCAGAATGGCGCCCCGACTCGATCCCGAGAGCATGTTGATGACGAAGAAGAGACCGGGGCCGAAGATGCCCGCAAACTTCTCGACCACCGCGAAGAAACCGAAGTATTCTCCGGACTTATCACGGGGTATCAGGCTGGCGAAAAGTGAGCGGCTCAGGGCCTGGGTGCCCCCCTGCACCATCCCAACCAGGATCGCCAAGATCAGGAAATCACGTTCGCTACGCATCGAGTAGCCGACTATGCAGATCCCCGTATAAGCAACAAGCCCAAAGAGGACCGACTGCTTGGCCCCGATCTTGCCGGCCAGCAGTCCGAAAATAAACGAGAAGGGAATGCCCACAAACTGAACGAGCAGGATGGCCTTGATCATGGCCCCCTGCTCAATGCCCATTTCCGTGCCATAGATCGTCGCCATTCGGATGATCGTGCCGATGCCGTCGTTGTAAATCAGGAAGGCTAGGAGCATCACGAACGCTTGGCGATAGCGGCGGAGCTCTCGAGAGGTCTCGGCCAGGCGAGCCATCACTGCTGCGATGGGGCTCCTTCCGCCGAGTTCGTCGAGGGCGAGTACGGCCTTGGGCTCCGTCACCGTTCGGAACAGCGGGATCGAGAAGACGAGCCACCAGATCGCAACCGAGAGAAAGGCCAGGCGCATCGGCAGAGTGGCCTGCGGCTCACTGAGATTCGGTCCCGCCGGCAGACCAAACCACGCGGGCTTCAAGTACCAGGCAAGGTTGAGGGCGAGCAAGAGCCCTCCTCCCAGATAACCCAGCGCGTAGCCCGAGGTCGACACCCGGTCAATCTCGTCGTGACTGGCGATGTGCGGCAGCAGGGCATCATAAAAGACGAAGCTTCCATTCGCCCCGATGTTGGCCAGGATGAACAGCACTGAGGCCAGCAGCCAGTCACCCGTGTGGATGAAATACATGCCCGCGACCGCTGCCACACCCAGACCAAGAAACATTGCGAGGAGTTTCTTCTTGCGGGCCGTGTAATCGGCAAAGGCACCGAGAATTGGCGAAAGCACGGCGATGATGACCATGCCGATCGTGGTCGCGAATGCCAGCATTCCCGATGCGACATTAGGTTTCAGCCCGGCGCAGGCCACTTTCGAGTAATAGATGGGGAAGATGGCCGTGATGATCGTGCAGACCATTGCCGAGTTCGCCCAGTCGTACATCGCCCACGCACGGAGCTCGGGCCGGCTCAGACCGAGAGCGTCGAGCACTCGGGCCAGCCATGGTTGGCCGGTTGTCGAGTTGATATCCTCGACGACGTGGTCCTGCATCACGCCACTCCTTTTCAAGCGATGGATCGGAGCATGAGACTCGTGAGGACCTGATCGGAGTCAGTGCCTGCGACTTCCTGGTCCTCCTGCCGATCGAGCCAGGGCTCGATTTGTACGCGAAAGGCTCGTGGCTTGACCAGACCGGATTCTCGTCCACGATAGTTCGTCAAGACGGCATCCCGGTACCCCTGGCGGCCGCGCCGACCGTCATTCCCGGGTGTAGTGATCATCAGGTTATTCATAAACGTCCCGAAAACTTGCCGGGCGAGTTGCAACTCCGCTAGAATGTGAGCTTGCAAGGAGTTTCCGCTTCGCCGGACCGATTCGACATCCTAGTGAGCAGGTTTGTCAATGAACGCGGTTCCTTTGGAGGAAGATGAATTCCAGCAGTTGCGCCAGGCTTGCGGAGAGTTGCGGGAACGACTACGTGCGGGAGAATCCGCGCGAGTTGAGGAGTTTCTCAAGAGCCATCCGTTGCTGGCACGCAATGACGAGGCAGTCCTCGAGTTGATCCATGCCGAGGTCAGCACTCGCAACGACATCGGCGAGAGGCCCTCGCTCCAGGAGTGGGAAGAGCGATTCCCCCGATTGCTCACGCGGATGGAGCAGATTGTCTCGCTACGACCGGCTTTTGACTCGGAAATGCCGACGCTGACGGACTCCACGGCTGGCATTTCTCATGAGCTGGGAACAATGTCGCAGCCCGATTTGCGGCTGCGGATTGGCAATTACCAGATCCTCCAGGAACTCGGCCGGGGGGGTATGGGGGTTGTCTACAAAGCCAGGCAAGCCAATCTGAGCCGGATCGTCGCCTTGAAGATGATCCTGGCCGGAGAGCATGCTGGACTGCGAGAACGGGCGCGGCTACGCAACGAGGCCCAGGCCGCAGCCCAGTTATTGCATCCCAACGTCGTTCAGATTTACGAAGTTGGCGAGCACGAGGGATTGCCTTTTCTGGCCATGGAGTTTGTCGCGAGTGGGAATCTGACGCGGACGCTGCGTGCCATGCCACAGGCGTTTCGCTGGTCGGCGCGCCTGACCGAAACCTTGGCCTGGGCGATCCACGAGGCTCATCGGCGCGGAATCGTCCACCGCGACCTTAACCCGAGCAATATTCTGATCACGCTCGATGGGACACCCAAGATCAGCGATTTCGGTCTGGCCAAGTTCTTGGTGGATGATAAGGGCTTATCGCTCAACGGCGTGATTCTCGGTACCCCGTCTTACATGGCTCCCGAGCAAGTCTCGGGGAATGGGACGACCATCGGGCCCGGAACCGATATTTATGCTCTCGGGGCGATTCTGTACGAAATGCTAACCGGGGCCGCTCCGTTCCGGGGGTTTACCCCGATGGAAACGCTCTGTCAGGTCCTGGAGGCAGAGCTTGTTCCGCCCTCGCGATTACGTCACGGGGTTCCCGAAGACCTGGAGACCATCTGCCTGAAGTGCCTGGAGCGCGATTCGGACCGACGCTACTCGAGCGCGGAGGAACTGGCCGAGGATCTGAGGAGGTACCAGGAAAATCAGCCGATCCGGGCTCGCCGCACGCCAAGATTGCGTCAGGCTCTGCAATGGACGCGTCGCCAGCCACAGGCTGCCCGGCTGCTGGGGCTTTGCTTCCTTCTTCTTTTCGCTCTGCTTGGTGTGGTCATTGCCTATAGTCTTTACGTCACCGAGCAAAAAAAAGCCTCTGATCTGTACGGCACAAAAATAATCCATCTTAAGAGCCAGATTGAAGCCCAGCTCAGTGGATTTCGGAGCGATGCCGACAAGGCACGGCGGCAAGCGTACGACGCCCAGCTATTTCAGATCAAGCAATACGTAGAATCGGGTCAGATTGAGCTTGCCCAGGAACTGTTCCAGCAGGTTTTCAGTAACCCTGCCGTATCGCCGGACAAGACGAAGGCGGAGTTTGAGATCCAGTACCTGAAGCAACTGGTCGAGCGCGCCTCCTGGTTACTCAAGGGACATGAGGCCAAGGTGATGTGCCTGGCCGTCTCTCAGCGGGACGGGATGTTTGCTTCGGGAGATGCTTCTGGCCATGTGGTTCTTTGGGATCGGAACCAGGAGACTCCTCGATACTGCCACGGAAAGCATACCGCGGCTGTGAACAAGCTGGCGATTGTTTCCGGCAGGGGAGACCGCCACGGTACAGTCGCCAGTCTGAGCGCATCGAAAGGCCAGCCTGTGGAGCTCAAGCTCTGGGATCCGGGCACGGGGACTCTGATCAATACGCTTCATACCGGGCCGCTCCAGGAGCCCGACCTTCAGATCTCGCAAGATGGCTCACTTATGGGCCTTTGCGGCGACTCTGACAAGCAGGGGGGCCAGTGTTATTTGTGGAGGCTCGACGGTGCCAGTCCACCCTCCGAGCCGATCGCCACCATAACGGGAGCTTCCAGCCAGGCGTTTTCAGCAGACGGCAAACTTCTAGCCATCGGACGCGGCGACGGGACGGTGCGGCTTCAGCCCACCGAGGATCGAAGAAGACCTCAAGAGTCTCCTAGACTCGAGCAACGCGGCGGGGGCCGGGTGCTTGTTCTGGCTTTTTCACGCGACGGTCGCCGGCTGGCCGCGGGCCGCCAGGATCGTAGCGTGACAGTCTGGGAGGTCGCGAACGGGCGCATTCTGGCTCATTACACCGACCAGAATGACCCTGTCGAATTTCTTGGTTTTTGCCAGGATGGCAAGGAATTGGTCGGCCTCGAAGGCAGAAGACTTCTCTGGACTCGTCCGCTCGATCAACCTGGACCAAGGCGATTCTTGCCCGGAGTGGAGAGCCGAATCAACTCTGTCTCCCTCTCTTCAGACGGCCGGCTGCTGGCAGCAACCGCAGAGAGTCAACCAGTCATGATCTGGAACCTCACCTCGGGATTCAAGGAACGATCCTACCTGGCCAATTACCGTCAGGTT
This sequence comes from uncultured Planctomycetaceae bacterium, assembly GCA_963797295.1. Taxonomy (GTDB): domain Bacteria; phylum Planctomycetota; class Planctomycetia; order Isosphaerales; family Isosphaeraceae; genus Aquisphaera. The sequence goes on along the minus strand of CAWCPP010000034.1, from coordinate 97,867 downwards.
GACCTGCTCGCTTTTACTCCCGACAACAATTCCTTGATTGTTGGCGGCAAGAGCAAACTGGTGAGAGTATGGCGGTTTGTCGAGACTCCTGACCTGCAACGGCCGCTCGCCGGACATCCGGCCGAAGCGTGGGCGATTGCCTTCTCCCCCGACGGATCGCTGCTGGCTTCGGGGGCGGATGACCACAAAATCAAAATCTGGGACGTCGAGTCGGAGCGTGAGCTGGTTACGCTGAGCGCTCACTCGCAGACCGTCACGGCTCTGGCTTTCTTCAACGACAGTGACAGGCTGGCAAGTGTGGGAGACAGGCTGGCAAGTGTGGGACTGGACGGGCAGGTGGTCCTCTGGAACTTGACGCGAACTGGTCCGGATCGGCGTCAGGTCTCAGCGACCGCCAGTCTCCTGTACGCTGGCGATGATCAACTGCGCAGTGAGCCTGTCGCGAGATAACCGGTATCTGGCCGAGGCAGGCACGAAAGGCCTGATCCATATCTGGGATCTCGAGAACCGGAAAATCGTCCGTGAGATTCAGGCTCACAGGAGTGCAGTGTACGCCCTGTCCAGCTCGCCAAACCCCGATGTCCTGGCATCGGCATCGGCTGATAAAACTGTCTGCTTCTGGAACCCGCTCTCAGGCCTGGCATACGACAAGCGGATAGAGTGTGAAGGAGAGATGCGATGCATCGCATTCTCCGATAACTACAAGATCATGGTTGCGGGAGGAGATCCTCGGAAAGTCACGGTGTGGTCGATGAATAATTCCTGGGAGCTTCTGTTGACGATGACAGGACATCCATTGACTGTTCGCTCCGTGGCAATTTCGCCGAACGCAAAAACCATCGCCACCGCTTGCGACGATGAGAAGGTGCGGCTCTGGGACGCCGAGACGGGGCAACAATTCTATGCGCTTCTGGGACATTCGGCCCGCATCAATGCGGTCGCCTTCTCGCCCGACGGCAAGACACTCGCCTCGTGCGACCACAAGGGAAAGATCCTGTTGTGGAAAACCGGAGACTCCGTGCAGGTTCCCGTCGTGACTGGCCGCTGACTCGCCCCGAGGGTATGGTGGCTCAGGGAGGAATTGCGCTTTCTCAAACGCGCGAATCGCGGCACTTCTGATGCGTGAACATCACGCCGCTCTCACGGAATCAGACCGGATCTGGGCATTTTCCGTATCGGCACGTCGGCTCTGAGCTTGACCGAACAGGAAGAGTCAGTCCATCCCGGGCGATGTCGAATACCTCTCACCACACCCCGTCAGCAGCCAGTGTGGATTTGTGCCGGTCAATTCGATAAATCGAAGAATGGATGTGGCTGGGATCGTGCAGCCCTTTTCGTAATTGAGCCATGTCCTGAACGGGACCTGAAGTGCCTCGGCAAGCAGTGGTCCGCCATTTTCGCCGTAGAGCTCTAGTCGCACCTCACGAATTCTTCGTGCCAGGTTGTTTTTGATGCCCAGCCAATCAGAGTTTGGAATCGACTTATCCATCGCGCATCCGGCTCGGTGACCAGTGACGGAACAGGTTTGGATACGGAAAGTCCTGACAGAGAAATCATTATGTTGAGAAAGACAGCATCCGCCAAGATGAAAGGTGGACGATGTCGGAAATCAGCAATGGACCATTCACATGCATCACTCTAACCAATCGATCGCTCGGAATTCAACTGTTTCCTCTGGTAGCAAAACAATCCAAGTGACACACCTGGAGAATCATAAACTGAAATCAGCTAGTAATTTGCGAACTGTTGTATGGTGCCCCGGGGGATTCAAGGGAGATTTTTTCTGAAATCAATCCGGGATCGTGACGCGAGGTCGCCGAGATTTCGGTTATTGACATCGAGGCCAAAGAGGAAGCAAAAAATCGAGCGACTAAGGCCTCGCGAAAAGGTAAAAGGTTGGGACGCTGACGAGGTCAAACAAAGTGCTGCCTACACAAGAAACACTTGATCACCTGGCAGATCGGATCGAACGAGCTTTCACCTTGCGGCACAGCAACTGGTACCGTGGTTGTTCCACGCCGCGGGTCTGGTCGATGGCCGCGACGGTTCTCTGGGAGTCTCAGTCCCGGGACCCCGCAATTCCTCTTGATCCCGAGCTTTTTGTCGCATCGCAACCTTTGGACGGGGCTTTCGCTGATCCCTGGAGCATTCTTGCTCATCCCGATGCGGGTCAGCGATACAAACACAACGTGCGAAGAATCATTCGTCGGCTGCGTAACGAGTTGAGACGCGAGGTCCAGCTCGTTGAAGACTTGCTCCGCCAGGGCTGTGCCTTACGCACAATCATTCAGTCCCAGAACGCGCGTCTCTCGCCGCTGGGCCTATACATTGCGGCGCACCGGGCTGCCCGTCCCGATCTCGCCAGACGCCTCAGTCGCAACGCGATGGAACAACACGATTGCTGCCCTCTTTACCGATCGGCATGCCTTCCTTTACTGCCCGCGGAACTTTATCCAATGGAAGCGTCGGACTGCGGCGTCGAAGCCGAATCGACATACGAGCTTCCGCGAGAGATCGGCTCGTTCAACTAGGATCAAACCTGGACTAGCGTTTAGCACCTGAGTTCCGCAATCCGTTAACCACTCATGATGCATCAAGCTCCAGATCTAATGAAGTTGCCGGGTGTACCCGCCGAGAACAAGAAGGCGGACCCACAGGCCGGCTCCATAAGACCCTGGGATCGCTCGCGATGCGGTGAGCAGTCCAGGTTTGTATGGCCCGGAACGAATCAGATGGATCGGATTCGTTCAATGGGTTCCCGCTAAGCTTTTCCTCCAGCCTCGACCAACTCTTCTATTCTCTGAACACACCCGTTTCCATTCCTATTTCGCGCCTACCAGGCGGGAGTTCACTCATGCGTGCGCGCCTTCAGTTTCAGCCTAGCGTTAACTTCATGCCCGTTCGTTTAGCCCCGAGCAGCATGGGCGTCATGGTGAGTCCCATGGACCCGCTGTCGTGTGCCGGTACTCCTTCCCCAACGGTCTTTATCAGCCCGATGGATCCTCTTTCCGGCGCCCAGAGTGGTCCGTCAGTGTCAGATCCAACAGCCATCGGTCCGGGTTCCTACACAGCGCCGACCACAACTGTGCAGTCTTGTTAAGCTTGGCGAGGTTTGTAAAACCTTCTGGTACACTCGAGGCTCGCTTGTTCCTTCAGGTCCAGAACTGGACGACATTCTGCGCCGTGGGGCTGTCGCACCGATTGATTCCAGCTAAAACTGCTGCGCAGGTCATCGCAGGTTCCTTCGAGTCCTCAATCTCGGCGAGTAACAGGCACGAGAACGAAGATCTGTTCCACCTAAAAAGGAGAGTTGATAAAGAACTGCCAGGTCTTCATCGACCTGCGTCAACGTTTTGGACTGTATTTTTTGCGATTATCTTCACCGAACCCCAAATTCCGTCTTAAAGCTCACTCGATCACCGGGTTTTTTTGAGCGAAAGGATTTTCATGTCGTGAACCCGGGGTTAGAATCGGAGTGATGGTGGGAGCTTCGGGCAAGTTGTATCCCCTCTGATTGTTTGCACTCTGTTCGCCCGAGCGTCGGTCCTCCCATCGCATCAGGGGAGGAATCTCGTCATGACGATGCTGTCAGATTCGGCACTAAGGGACGATCTCGCCCAGACTTTACAGGACGCACAAAACGGGGATCAGTCGGCATGGGAAGCACTCTTTCGAGAGTGTTATCCGAAAGTGCGGAGGGTTGTTCGACGTAAACTCGATCGTTCGATGCGATCACTTTACGATTCGACCGACTTTGCCAGCGATGTAATGAAGAGCTTGGCAGCGAATCTCAATCAACTGAGTTTCGTGTCCATCGAGTCGCTATTCAAATTCTTGGCTCAGGTAGCCGAGCAGAAAGTCATTGACGAGCATCGCCGCCGCCACACACTCAAACGTGATGTGACACGAGAACGGCGATTCTCTGCCGACGAAAATGATGCCGGCACGGTACAACTGCCATCCGCCGAGCCAACGGCGAGCCAGCAAGCACAGGCCAATGAGGTTCAGGCCTGGCTTCTGAACCGCCAGGACGAAGATGAGCGAACCATTATTGACCTCAAGCACCAGGGATATTCCACCGCCGATATCGCCGATAAGACTGGCTGGAACGTTCGCAAAGTACAGCGATTTCTCAAGGATCTTCATGACTCCCTCCATGATTCAGGAGGATGATCATGAAATCTCTACTCGCCACAGCCCGTCATGCGAGCGGGTTGGACCGGGTGAGCCGCGACGTGGACCGGCTGAGAACGGAATGGCAGAGACACGGCGATGTGTCCCTGGAGCAATTCTGGCAGAACTGCGAAGCCGAAGACTCGGAGAGTCTGCTGGACCGCATCGCGCGTCTGGCCGCCCTGATCAAGTCGGACCTGCGGTGCAAGTTTGAACGGGGCCAGACTGCGGAGGTCACTGACTATCTCGAACGTTTTCCCGATCTTGGGCAGGCTCATAGTCGGATTATCAGCCTGATTTACGAAGAGTTTTGTTTGCGCGAGGAGAACGGCGAGGCGCTGGATGTTCAAGGGTTTTGTGCGCGCTATCCAGCCTGGAAAGACTCGCTGCTCTCACAACTGCAGTACCACCATATTCTGAGCCAGGCCGCGGGGTTGACGACGTCGAAGGTACACTTCCCCGAAGCCGGCGACCAGTTCGAGGAATTCCAGCTTGTCTCTCAGATAGGCAAGGGTGGCTCGTCTCGCGTTTTTATCGCCAGGGACCTTTCGCTCGGCGGTAAACGCGTGGTCCTCAAGGTTTCGCTTGATCGTGGTCAGGAACCAAAAACTCAGGGGGCGCTCGATCATCCCCATATTGTCCCGGTCAATGCCGTGACCTTCCAGCCCGACGGAGGACTACGCGGGCTATCGATGCCCTATCGTCCCGGGTTGCCACTCGACGAGGTCGTCAAACGCATCCAACCCGGCGAGCGTCCAAGACTGGCCAGAGTGTTCTGGGACGTGATCACCGATCGTACTCTCATCCACCCGCCGTCAAGCCTTCCCGAGAATCTGGATCTGGCACGTCGAGAAGGCCCCTCCGGTGATGGTTGGAACGGGTTTCCAGCGAATGGAACCTATGCTCAAGGGGTCGCCTGGATCGCCCTGATCCTGGCTCGCGCGCTACATTATGCCCACGGAATGCAGACTTTTCACCGTGACATCAAGCCAGGAAATATCCTCCTTACCCTGAATCACGGACCGCAATTACTGGACTTTAACCTTGCCGAGTCGCCGCACTCGGCTCATCAGGCTGAGTCTGCCGTGCTGGGAGGAACTCTGCCGTACATGGCTCCGGAGCAAATCGAGGCGTTCCTCAATCCCGATCTGTGGGGAAAAGTCGGTGCCAGGGCCGATATCTATTCTCTTGGATTGGTGCTGCGGGAACTATTGACAGGGCAAGCTCCGGATCTGCCCGACGAGAGGATTCCTCCTGCCCGCGCGATGAGTGAGTTACTGGACCGCCGAATGCTCTTGGCGACCGACCTTCGGCGGTGGAATCCGCAGATTCCACACGCGCTCCAGGCGATTGTGGAGCGATGCCTTTGCTTTAATCCTGGCGACCGGTATCCCGATGCCCAGTCGCTAGTCGAAGACCTTGCTCGCTTCCTCGCACGCAAGCCTTTGCTGTTGGCCGTCAATCCCTCGCGGCGCGAACGAACTTGCAACTGGCTCGTCCGAAATCGAGGCTGGCTCGCGACCAACACAGTCTATCTTCTGTTGATCGGGAGTCTTGGCTACCACTGGGTTGCTCCAATGTTTAAGCCCGACCCTGCGAAGCTTCCAGTGATTCGTCGAGCCGTCAAGGATATCGATGCGGGTCGCCCCGAGAAAGCGGTCGCCCCTCTTCGCGGCGTGGTGCTCGAATACCCCGGCCACCCTCTGCCGCTTACCCTTCTGGCAATCGCGCAGGGCGTATCGAATAGTCTGCTGGAAGACGATGCACAGAACGCAATGAGCGCTGGGCTCAGTCTTCCCCGCGCCGAAACCACTCTTCTCGTGTGGGCACGCGATAACCCTTCCCTGGCAGGAGAACTTCAATCGTTCGTCAGCTCTCGGATTGATAAGCTCGTCCAGCACAAAACCGACCTCGCCCGCAGAAGGAACGCCGGTGACTTGGCGCAGCCGGGGCCGGAAGAGGACGCGATCGAGCGTCGCTATTTTGAAACCATGATGAAAGCGCTGGAGCTGGCTCTGAAGGTCGACCCCAAGTCAACGACGATTCGCACCCAGGCGGCAATTGTGGAGGAGTTCAACGAGAGTTTTGAGTCCGCCCATCGACGGCTGACCGAACTCATCGACGAAACACGTGCTCGTGGCGATCGCTATGACCGCAATGAATTGATCGACTGGATCATGCGCAGAAGCCGGATCGAATTGCGCTGGGCTGCCCAGCTTCGCCGCGGCGGCGATGCCGCCAGCACTCAGCGGGCATTGGCATTGAACGAGCAGGCCGCCAGCGCGCTTGCTGAATCGAAACGAGACGTCGCTGATCTCGCGGTCACTCCAGATAAGCTCAAGCTCGCGGCTGAACGGGTGTATGCATTCTACTGGATCTCAACGGAGACCTGGCTCGCCCTGGCTGACTCTGCTCAAGAGCTGGGACGAAACGAACAGGCCCATTCGTCCTATCAGAAGGCCAAACAGGTATTTGACCTCTTGAGTGCGTTCAGCAAGGCGCATTCTGTGGAGCACCAGAACCCAGCACAGCTTGAGACATTGAGGCAAAGAGTCAGGGATGGGCTGTTGAGCCGATAATTACAATATTAGGTAAGAATATCACCACGCCCGTCGTTGTGTGCTGCCCGCGGTCAACCGATACGAGTTGCCTGACCGATCATGACGAGCACGATCAGGGCATGTGCCGTCCAGGCCACTGTGCGCACAGAGTTGGTGTCCACGAGACGCTGCACGGACTTCAGATCATGACCTGATGCCAGGCGACCGTGCAGGGGTACCTGAATCCATCCCGTTGATGCCCAGCAAACGGTGATCAATAGCAGGCCAAGCCACGAGAGTCCAATGTTCACGCCGGCTGGCGGCCGCGCCACCAGAACTGCCGCGGTTACCAGTTCCGTGACCATCGGTCCGACGACAACCCATGTTGTCCGTCGTGTATTGGCTGAATGGTATTCAGCGAACTCGTCCGGTCCCACATGAGCAAAGAGCGGGTAGTGGACCACCTGGACGAACCAGATCAGACCTGTCATGAACCAGGTCGCCGCTGCGCAAGCGATCAAGATCAACAACGCCATCTTCCCATTGCTCCTTTGCGGCGAAACCGGCCCTCCTGAATAGCCATGTCCTAGAATTCCAGGAGTGATCGAGCTCAACGCGGCTCGAGTTCAGCCAGGGAAAAACTGGAGTCCTCGCGATGACGGATCTGATAACGCAAGTCTGGGTCGCCCTCCGCGACGCGGGTCTGCCTGAAGTCATGCTCTACTTGCCCGATGGATCAGCCTGCCGATGTCACTGGAACGATACCGCACTGATCGGCTCGATCCGGGTCGCTCTGCTGGCTGATCAGGATCGCAAGATTGTGCGAATCATGCCAATCGAGGAGTGCACAGGGATCGGTATCGCCAGTCCCAAAGGAACCGACCCGATGGGCTACCGGCCATCGATCCTGGAGAAGCTCAACGCGTGTTTTGGCGTCGAGGAAGCCTTGGTTTCAAACTCCTGACGACCAAGAGCCGATCAATTCACCCTGCGAGGATCAGACCTCGGATGAAACCTCGCATGGACTGCTTGCAGTCGACTGAGCTCAACCCGGGTGTAAATCTGGGTCGTGGCGATCGATGAATGCCCCAGCATCTCTTGAACGGCGCGAAGATCTGCACCTCCGGCGAGCAGGTGCGTGGCGAAGCTGTGCCGCAACGTGTGGGGACTGACATCAGCCTTCAACCCAGCCGCCCGGGCATGCTGCTTGACGATTCTCCACAACCCGATCCGGGAGAGTGGGCGGCCCGATCTGGAGACGAGCATCGTCTCGGTCTCGGGGTGTCGAGAAACCAGCAATGGTCTGTCTTTCGCCAAGTATTCCGACACTGCCGCAACCGCCCGAGCTCCCAGCGGAACCCATCTTTCCTTGTTTCCCTTCCCGACGCACCGGCCCAATCCCGCCTTCAAATCCAGATCGGAAGGTCGCAAGTTGACAACCTCCGAGGCCCTGCAACCCGTTGCGTATAGAGTCTCGAGTGCCACGCGGTCACGCCGGCCCAGTCGCGTATCCGCCCTGGGAGCACTCAGCAGCCGGTCAACAGCGCCGGGTGCCAGTACCGTTGGCAGGCGATCCCAGATCGATGGGGCCACAAGCAATTTGGCGACATTGTCCGAGAGCTTTCCCTCGAAGACCAGGAATCGGAAGAATGTCGACAGGCTTGCAATATGCCGGCAGACACTGCTTGGCGCGAGACCGGCATGGCCAAGCTCCGTGACGTACCCGCTCAAAATCTCAACGTCCAATCTTCCCAGCGGCCCAGGCGCGTGCGTTTTGCGCCACCGAAGAAAGCACATCAGATCGGCCCGGTAAGCTGCGAGGGTGTGCGGAGAAACACCACATTCGGCCATCAGGTAATGCAAGAAAGGCCCGACGGGATCACGATCCGGATCGGGCCGATAGATTGTTTTTGCCATGAAGCCCCGGCCAGAGTTTGATTCCCGATTATGTACGTGGCGGCAGCAAGGCCGCTTGTAAGGAACATCGGAAATCACTTGGTTCCAGCTTGATCTCCATCAGTCGCCGGAGTGCATGGCATCTGATGGGGCACTTGCGGCCATCAAGTGAGGGCCAACTGGTTTTCCAGGTTTTCTTGCTTTGCCATCACGCGCAGTTTATTCAGGGCACGGTCTTGAATCTGGCGAACTCTTTCCTTGGATACGCTCAGTTCCTTGCCCACCTGGCTTAACGATAAACGTTCCCGTCCGCCCAGCCCAAAGCGAAGGGCGAGAACCTGTTGCTCCCTGGGGCGAAGCGACCGGATCAACTTTTGCACGGCCTCGTCGGAATCGATTTCGGCGGTATGATCAGCCTCCGGATCGCTCATGGTTTGCAGCAGGTTGAAGCTGGAATCGTGGTCGATACTGGCGTCAAGCGAGATTGTGGGGCGGGTGGCCGTGTGAATCCGGTGGATCATCTCGCTCATTGCCAGATCACCGCGATCGTCTGGGCTCGCGGTTTCATGCAAGTACTCTTGTCGCTCAAGCTCTTCCTGATTCTGAGCAAGCTGTCGCAAATGTCGCGGAGTGAGTCGGACCGGGTATGCTCCCGAGGCCACGGCTCGTTGCATCGCCTGGCGGATCCACCAGGTCGCGTACGTGGCGAGTTTGGTTTCGTGATTCAAGTCGAAACGATCGATCGCTTCGAGCAAACCGCAGAAACCTTCTTGCAGCAGGTCGCCGTAGGGAATGCCGCGATCGCGAAATCGCTTGGCAACATGAGCAACGAGCCTCAAGTTGGCCAGAGCCAGCTTGCCCCGCAGATCGGAGTACTTGCGATAAGTTGCCCCCAGACGCGCACCCGTGGCGCCGTCATTGACATAGGCCGCGGCAATATAATGCGCCAGTGTCTGAGGGTCGTCCGCGGCGGCAAAGTCTTGCACACCCTCGATACTTGCCAGAGACCGTGCCAGCTTTGATTTACAAGCTGCAAGCTGCTGAAGCAAGGAACGCTCATCTTGTGTGCTGAGCACCTCAATATCGGAACTCTCCAGGCTGGCAAAGCCATCGCTGTCGGACAATTCTTGCCTGCTACGCATTGCGGTTCCTTTCTCCGGCTCGTGGACCGTGGTGAAAGTGTCACTGTCACGAAATCTGCGAAGGCCCCTGGACCGGGGTGCTGATTCTGCCGGTGGGAGCGACTACCTGTCCGGCCACACGCGATGAGAAACCCAGTCGACGCGCAAACTCAGCGAGGTGGACCATCGTGTCTCCGAATGCCGCGTACCGCAGCCTGGAACGAAGCTCCACGTCGAGAGCCTGTCCGCCCAGAATGACCGCAGCATTTGTCGATGTCGCCGTCTCGTAGAACGACAAATACTCGCGGATAAAATGATCAGGATCTCGCAGGAAATTCACTGAAAGAACGACCAGTTGGGGACGGTACTGAACGGTCGCATTGGCCAGAGATCGGAGGGGGAGATTGACGCCCAGATTGCGAACATCCCAGCCCATTTCCCGCAAGACAAGTTCGGCCAGCAAGCAAGACAAGACGTAAGGATCCCCCTCGGTAGTTGCACACAAGGCAACTGGACCCGATGGCCTCCGTGTCCTGGTCACACGGTCAATCAGGTCCAGGATGGCCGTGGCCATGATGTGAGATGCCTGATGCTCCTCATAAACATCGAGCGACCCGACCATCCAGCCGTGACCGATTCGAGCCATCACGGGGCGAATCAGATCGTCCGCCAGCGAGACAGCTTTACAGCCTGAAAAGTAGATCGATTCGATGAGCGATTTGGCCGGCTGGACCTGGCCATCCCTGAGCAGACAACAAAGCCGGTCGCAAGTGTGATCATCGAACCCTGCCAGCTCGCCGGAAGGAATACCGGCGATCTTGTGAATCTCCGCACTGTCCAAACCGAGCTCACGAGCCATCCGAATGGCCTCGGATCTCGGAATCAATCGATGCTTACCTACAGTCCGGACCGCGTGGATTGTCCCTGAATCAACCCACCGCTTGATCGTGCTCACGCTCAAGCCAAGGACCTTGGCTACTGCTTGAGTTTTCAGATGATCGTCGGGCTGAGTCATGAACGATTTCCTGGCGGATCGAACGCTTTGGACGATTTCATTCTACCGGATTCTCGCCCAATGAAAAGGGTTTAGTTCAATTCTTTCGAAAATTTCTTAGCCCGTTGCTGTCTAGCTGATCTATTTCAATCCCTCGTCCAATCAGACTTTCATTGTGATAAACGATTTGACCACTTTACCTCTCTTGCATGAACGTTATGTGGTTGCCTGATAGGAGAGAAGCCCAGGCTTCGTTTCGATCGCTTGGCGAACCAGTCTGGGTTTGGTAGTGTGTTAACGGATTTTCCGGAAGCCCTTGCTTGGCCGATCATTTGGATGGAAGGTGCGAACAAGATCGCCGCTGCATCGGCCGCGTGGTGGGCCCGGGCAAGCGCAGGAAGGATGTGTCGGGAAGATGACGCAGGCCTGGAAAGGGGAACAGCGGGCGCGGCTGGTCGATTTGTTGCGGCGCGATGCCCTGCGTCTGGGAACTTTCACCCTGGCCAGTGGCAGGTCCTCGCATTACTACATCGATGGGCGGAAAGTCACTTTAGTGGCTGAGGGTTCTCAGTTGATTGCGAGTGGGATACTTGACATTCTGGCCGACTATCCCGATGTCGCAGCAGTTGGCGGGCTGACTTTGGGGGCTGATCCTATCGTAGGAGCCGTCCTAGGTCTGGCAGCTTCCTATGGGCGTCCCGCTCTTAAGGGTTTCTTGGTGCGCAAGCAAGCCAAGACCCACGGCACGGGAAACCTCGTCGAAGGTCCCCTGGAGCCAGAGTCCCTGGTCGCAATCGTTGACGATGTGGCGACGACGGGTGGGTCATCCATTCAGGCCATTGAGGCGGTCGAGTCGCTCGGTTGCAAGGTTGCGGTGGTTGCCGTTGTTCTGGATCGGCTCGAGGGTGCCGCTCAGGCGTTCGAGTCACGTGGATTGGATTTCCGTCCTCTGCTCACCATAAGAGACCTTGGAGTCGAGCCACTGAAAGCCGACTAGGCGCCAATCGCATTGACGGAACTTCAGTCTCTCTCGTTCTCAAGGATGATCTGCGATGGAGACCAGCCTGCATCGTTCACTCAAGGATCAGTACGGCACCGGGGCGGGAGGACGTTCCGAAGTCGCATTGATGGGGTTCAGGATTGACGCTGTGGATGACGCAGGACGGCTCGTGGAGGTCCAATCAGGACCCCTGGGTCCGCTGCAATCCAAATTGAAGCGACTCTTGCCCGAATATCGAGTACGGGTGGTCAAGCCTGTGATCCTGGAGCGCCGCATTGTGAAGCGAGCGCGAACCGACGGCCCCGATCTGTCAGCCCGACGATCTCCCAAGCGAGGTGCCGTCGTCGATTTTTTTGTAGATCTGGTTGGCCTGGCCCGCTTTCTGCCGGAGCCAAACCTGGAGATCGAGGTGCTGCCGGTCTCGATCGATGAGATCCGGGTCTCTCGTCGTCGATGGCCTGGCTACCGGGTCGTCGATCGCAGCCTGGTGAAGATTCTCGGAAAACTCAGCCTCAAGCGTCCGGATGATCTTTGGAAACTGCTTCCAGAGAGTCACGACTGGACGGAACCATTCACCACGGCAGATATCGCCCTGCGGATTGACCGCCCACTTTGGCTAGCCCAGCGCGTGGCTTATTGCCTGCGTCTCTCGAAAGCGGCTCATGTCGTTAGCAAACGTGGGAATTCCTGGGTCTATGTGAATCCGTCCCCTGGCAAGTCGCAATACAACTGAGAGAGATTCGATGGGCAACTACCGATTCGGAGCTACCGGGAAAGTACTCCGCTCCGAAGCATCCCCTCCGGAAGCGGGTCCCATCCTCCAGGATTCAGCAAATAAACAGCATGAGTTGACCCGTTTTCAGGCGATTCATTGACCGCTTTTGGGCATGAACACCTTGATATAACGAGCCAAGCGTGACCTGGGCGAAAAATGGTACTGACAACCAATCCATTCAATAATGAAGATGATTGGCGGCCGTTTTGCAGTTCAGATTTCTACCGTACTATTGCCGAAAGGGCAGGTCGATCCACCGCTCGCGTTGCCTTGACCGGAGGTGCTACCTCTATGGCCGCCATACAGGAGCATGAGGTTGAGCCGCGCACGGTCCCATAGTCGCGATTCTTGCAAGTCGGCTTGTTCGCGAACGGCAGTTCGAGCAGATCCATCGGTTCGAGAAACCGCTGTGGGGTTCATAACTGTCTTCTTCTCGAACGAGGTTAAGTCCAGAGGCACTCGTGAAAGGGCGAGACCAACGTGTGACTGCAAATTCCGGGCCGCATTGCACTTTGTCGCGTACGACCGGATCCGATCGAACAACACTAGCTCTTGCTAACCGCGTTTTGATCTCGGAGTCTGGTCGAGTGAAGACATGCGGGAGGCGGAGTTTCCGAGCTAGTAGCTGGCGTGCATTGATGATGCAGCTCTTCACGAAAGATCGATATGCTCGGCGGGGCCTCAAAACCGATACGCACCTGGTTGCCCCGAATTGAAACCACGGTCAGCCAGATGTTATCGCCAATGACGACCTGCTCATTGACCTTGCGGCTCAGGACCAACATGGTGAAACCTCCCTGTGTAGAGAACTCGCGACGAAATCCATGTTCGACCCGTGATTGGCAAGCTCATCGACGGAATCCTAAGCCAATCAATCACTTGCCCAATCGTTACCTACATATGCTAGGAAGGAGAAACTTTGCTGAGATTACTCGGGAAACTTCAAACTCCAGTCAGGGCTGATTCAAGCAAGAAACGACTGATGCCACGACGTATGCTTGACCGGCTCCAATCTGGCAGTCGATTCGATTGAGGTCGAGACAAAAAAACCCTGATCAGGCGTTTTTCACCTGAACAGGGCTGCCTTAGCCAGCGTCTCCTGACCCGTCATGAGTCAGGCACTTCAATCGAGGAGTCTAAACAAAGGGCGCGATACTGTCAACCGAGATATCCTAGTTGATTAAGGGCTTTTTATCGGATTTTGGAAAGACTTTCATTGCAGTTTCTGGAATGTCATTTGTTGACTCGGCGTGCCCGAAGAAGAATTGCCGCGATAGTGTGCAGCAACCGCCTGTTCTGTTGGCGATTCTTAGCCGTCGAGAGCACTCCAGATAGGCATGTGCTTTCGTGAGGTGACTCGATAAGGTGAGCTTTTCCTCCAACTCTGCTCGTTCGAGCAAGACCATGCGTGACAAACCTCTCTTTGAACGTTTCCAGGAGTTGCAAACGTATGTGGGCTGGACTGATGCCGACGTCCAGTTAATCCGGGCGATCGCGGGGCTGCTGGAGCCCAGTTTCAACGACGTTGTCGAAGATTTCTACAATGAGATTGATCGGCACCCGGAAGCCAGGAAGGTACTTTCGGGTGGAGAAGCCCAGGTGTTACGACTCAAGAAGAGCTTGTTTTACTGGTTAAGTGACCTGTTTCAGGGTGATTATGACGTCGGCTACGTGCAGCGTCGATGGAGCGTTGGGCTTCGCCACGCTGAGATCGGCCTCGACCAGGTCTTCTGCAACATGGCGATGGCCCGGATACGCACCAGGCTGCTGGATGCTCTGGCTCGGGGCTGGGATGGCGAGCACGGCGAGCTACAGCTTGCAAGTTTGGCTCTGAACAAGCTGATCGACCTGGATCTGGCATTGATCGAAGAGGCTTACGCGACCGAGTACCTCGCCCGACAACAAAAAATCGAGCGCATGGCTGGTTTGGGTCAGATCGCCGGCGGTGTTGCTCATGAATTACGGAATCCCTTGAACGTCATCAGGACCTCGGTCTACTTCCTCCAGTCCGCGGCCGATGCCTCGGCTGAGAAGAAGATCGAGCACTTCAGCCGCATCGAACGCCATGTTGAACTGGCGGATAATGTGATCACGGCGCTGGCTGATTTCGCGCACATTCCGACACCGCAAACGCGGTCAGTCTCCGTGGTGTCCTGCATTCAAGAACCCTTGAATCATGCCCGTCTACCCGGGACCATCGCGGTGACATTGCTCGGGCTCGATGCGCTTCCCCCGGTTGCCGGAGATCCCGGTCAGCTTCAGATTGTCTTCAGCAATCTGATCCGCAACGCCTCTGAGGCCATGGCCGGCCACGGCCGATTGACGATCACCGGCCGAACTGATGGAACTCACATCGAGGTTGAGGTGACCGACACCGGTCCGGGGATGTCCGACGACCAGATCACGCGGGTTACTGAACCTTTTTTCACGACCAAATCCCACGGCCTGGGATTGGGGCTGTCACTTTCTCGCTCCCTATTGGAACGTAACCAAGGGGAACTTCGGGTGATCAGCGAACCTGGTTCGGGGAGTACATTCGTTGTTCGTCTCCGCCGCACGGCGACACCTGCCCCTCTTGCCTGCGAACCTCTATAATGCAATCTCCACGTAGAGGTTTGAGGGACCCTTGTCCATGAGTCTTGCCGTAAGCGCGATCGACCTCGAACATACTCTTCGCAACCAGTTCGGGTTGGAGCAATTCCGCGCCGGGCAGCGTGAGGTGATCGAGCGCGTCCTTGATGGCCGCGACGTACTCTGCGTGATGCCGACAGGAGGAGGGAAGAGTCTTTGCTATCAACTGCCGGCCTTGCTCCTGCCTGGGGTCACCCTGGTGATCAGTCCGCTAATCGCCCTGATGAAAGACCAGGTGGATGTGCTCAATCAGCGCGGGCTGCGCAACGCTGATCAACAGCACGCTTGACCAAGCCGAGCAATGGGCCCGTATACAAGATGTCGAGGCTGGCCGCTACCGCCTTGTGTACGTGGCGCCCGAGCGCTTCCGCAGTCCCCGGTTTTTGGCGGTCATGGCACGCGTCAAACCAAGCTTGCTAGCGGTGGACGAGGCCCACTGCATCAGCGAATGGGGACATGATTTTCGCCCTGATTACGCGCGGCTCGGGCAGGCACGCCGACTTCTTGGCTCGCCCCCCTGCATTGCATTGACGGCCACGGCGACCGACGCGGTTCGCCGCGACATCGCCGATCAGCTCTCGCTGAACGATCCTGGGCTTTTTATCACGGGCTTCGACAGGCCCAACCTGCGGTACGCCTCAATCGAGGCCGGTCGCGACGAGGTCAAACTTCAGGAGTTGAGCCGTGCGCTTGATCAAAACCGCGGTCCCGCCATCGTGTACGCCTCCAGCCGGGCCCGGTGTGAGGCCGTCGCGGCTTTCGTGAGCGACGAGCTGCGACGTGAGACCGTGGTGTATCACGCGGGTCTGACACGCGAGCAGCGCACCGCCGCGCAAGATCGATTCATGAGCGGCGAGGCCGAGATCGTGGTGGCGACCAATGCGTTTGGCATGGGAGTGGACAAGGCCCAGATCCGGTCGGTGATCCACTTTAACATGCCGGGTACCTTGGAGGCCTACTACCAGGAGGCCGGCCGGGCAGGCCGGGACAGCCTCCCCGCGCTTTGCCTGCTGCTTCATTCGAACTCGGACCGATTTCTCCAAGAGCTGTTCATCGAGAATGAGTATCCACCGCGAGCAGCCATCTATCAGGTCTACGAATTCCTCCGTCGGCTTGACGACGACCCGATCCAGATGACACATGCCGAGATTCGCGCGGCGGCCAACCTCGATCTCAACGAATCCGCGGTCGGTACGATTCTGAAGATTCTCGACAAGTTCGAGGCGATCGAGAAGTTTCTGCCGCGGGAGAACATGGCCATCATCCGGATTCACGGAGAGTCCGATGAGTCGAGTGCAAACACCAGCCTTGTTGATCGGCTCAGCCCGCAGGCGAGCGTGCAACGGATTGTCTTGACCGGATTGGAGGCGATGGTCAGGGATCGCCTGGGCGAGCCGGTCTACTTTCGGCCGGACGAGTTCGCCCTGGCTCTTGGACTGGACCGCCCTGCCCTGTCTCGCGCTGAAGTCGTTGATCGCCGAACTGCCGATCGACTATATCCCTCCCTTTCGCGGCAATGCCATCCGCGTGATCGACCGTTCACGCAAGCCTCATCACCTGAAGATCGACTTTGCCACACTCGAGAAGCGGAAGCAGAACGAATACGCCAAACTCGAGCGGATGGTCCAGTACTGTCGCAGTCGTCAGTGTCGGCGGTCGCACATCCTCGAGTACTTTGGCGAGCGAAATGCCAGATCGATCCACTGCGGGGGATGTGATAATTGTGTTCCCGCGGGTCAACTTACACTGGCCGCCCCCGCGCGCACTCCGATCGACACCCCGGGCGGTCAGGAGATTCTACTGAAGATTCTCTCCGGCGTGGCTCGGACCAAGGGACGCTTCGGCAAGATCGCGATCGCGCAGATGCTCAGTGGGTCAAGTTCCGAACGGATGACGCGCTGGAAGCTCGACCAGCTCACGACCTTCGGAATTTTACGGGACTGCGGATTCACGAGGAACGAACTCGCGGAGATCATCGACGCCCTGGCAGGAGCAGGGCTCGTGCAAACCCAGGATGTCGACCGATACAAACCGGTCGTCATTCTCACCGACTCAGGCTGGAGCTGGCTCCGTAGCAAGGAGCGGGACGGGCTGACTCTTGATCTGCCGGACTACCTGGTGGGCAAACTACGGCGTGGCGGCAACGCTGTTCGCGATCCGGAAGACTTGCCGGAGCGGGTACCAGGATCACGCTCTCAGCAGGCCGGACCCTCGCTGCCAGGAGTGGCACCCGACCCGGGATCGACCGCGAATCCTGAAATTGAGAGCGATCCACTCTGGCATCGACTCAAGGCATTGCGTTCCGACCTCGCGCACGAGCTCAAGCAACCTACCTACTGCATTTTCAGCAACGAAACGATCGACGCTTTGGTTCGAGATCGACCCACGACTCCGGCCGCACTCGCTGGGATCAAAGGCCTGGGACGGTCCCGCATTGAGCGCCATGGTGAGGCAATTCTGCGAGCAGTCGCCGACTTCCCTCAGGCAGGTCCCGCTCCGCTTCTTCTAAAGCCTGAACCGGCCGAGATGCAGGACCCCGGCGGTGCCCACCGTGAGCCTCGCGATCCTGATCCACCAGCCGCTTCGGCCGTCTTGACGGGTCCTGCTGCCTCGCACTCCACGTCCGTGCGGTCACCGGATTACGTGGCAACGGAAGAATGGACCTCGCGCCTGATCGATAAAGGTTTCAGCATCGCCGAGGCCGCCGCAATCCGGGGGCTCGATCCGCCGATGATTGTGCGCCACCTCACCTGGATGGTCCGTCGCGGTTATCGCCTCTCGATGGAGATGATTCTTCCACTCGAGACGATCAGTTCCTGGGACGCATGGAGACTCGAACACGGAGAGACCGCGCCCTCAGAGCCTCGAGACTCGCTGCATCTCTGGCCGCTCTATCTCGCATGCCGGAGAGTCCAAGTTCCCCGCTGAACATCGGCTGTCCCGACCGACGCGCATGGCTCGACCTTCTGACCCTCTCGTGATCTCTCCGCGGGCTCTCGACGACGCAGATCGACCGGTCTTACCTTCGCCTCGGGCGATGTGTCAAAGCGTAGAAATACCATCGCAGATAGTGCGGGAGCCAGGCTCGGAGCTTGAATCGCGAAACGCCCGCGGATCGATCGCGCCATGTGGAGGGAACTTCGGTGATCTTCCGCCCTGCGGCGCGAGCCTTTGCCGTGATCTCCAGCGAATAGGCGAAGCCGCCTCGACTCTCGATCGGGAATTCGATGAGGACGCTCCGGCGGTAAGCCCGGAAGGCGTTTGTGGCGTCGTGCGTGGGGAAGCCTGCGAGCCAGTAGAGGCTCACTCCGGCTGATCTCGACATCAGGCCTTTCAGCCAGGGCCCTCCAACTTGTCGCCCGCCCCGCATGTATCGCGAGGCGCAGACGATGTCGTAACCCTCATTCCGTATGAGCTTCGTCATCAAGGGAACAACCGCCAAGTCGTCAGACAGGTCGGCCATCACCACGAAGACTACCTCGGTCGAGGTCGCGGCAATCCCCGCTCGAATCGCGTTCAAAACGCCGCGCCCGAGCGAATTCTTGTGCAGTACGACCCAGGGATATCGTGGCAAGAGCCCTCGCACGACCGGGAGTGTGTCGTCTTCGTCAGAATCATAGACGATCAGGACACGTTTCGGATCAGGGACATGGCGGTCCAGCTCCTCGAGCGCATGGGTAATGTTCGCGCCCTCATTGTAAACGGGCATCACGAAATCGACGTCGGGAGGAACAGACGCTGTCATCCGGGTGGCCTCGGCGGATCGTGGTCTCTCGAGCAGGTCAAATGCCGCCAATCTCAATCTGCCTGCGAACCCATGGGATGATCTCGTCAAGAGCCTCGGAGAGAGAAGTTGTGGCTTGGAAGCCGAGAAGCCGATCCGCCTTTTCCACGGAGGGGACGCGCTTGCGGACGTCGTAAGGATAGGGCTCATCCGACACCACACGGAGCGGCTCGTCCCCCCGAATCTTCTTCCAGATGAGCGTGGCGAGTTCGAGCACGGTCGTCGAGACGTCGGTCGACAGGTTGAAGTCCTCGTTGACTGCCGCGGGCGACTCGATCGCGAGGCGGATGCCCTGCGCGAGGTCACCGGCGTACGTGTAATGCCGGATCTGCCGGCCGTCACCGAGAAGGTGCAAGGGGTCCTGGTGCTTCAACACTTTCTGGACAAGGTCGGGCACGACGTGGCTCATGGCAAGCTTGACGTTGCCGGAGAGAATCTCTCGGTCCGAAACAGCACGCTTTTCGCCAACTCCGATACAGTTAAATGGTCGGACAATTGTGTAGGGAAGGCCATACTGCTCAAAAGCACCCTGTGCGAAGTACTCGGTCGCCAGTTTCTGAAAGCCGTAAGTCGATCGAGGAGGCGGGCACCTGCGCTGCTCTCCTTCGGCGGTCGGATAGACCGTCGCGCTCTCATAAACCATCGACGAGGAGATGACAGTTATCTTCTTGAGCTGACCATGGCGATGAGCCTGGATCGCGGCATCAAAAGCGGCCGCGGTGATTCGCTCGTTCTCGGCGATCAGGTCGTAGGCGCGCTCGTGGAAGAGAGTAATTCCGCCAATGATCGCCGCCCCGGCGACGAAGTGATCACAACCCTCTAGCGCTTCAAGGAGTAATGAGGTGTCCTTCGCGTCGCCGGCAAGACCATGATAGCGGGGGTGCTCGTCGAACGCTCGCTGGATCGGACCGTATTTGGAGAAGTTGTCGATCCCGACGACCTCGTGGCCGACCGCAAGCAAGTGCTCGATGAGGTAACCGGCGATGAACCCGGCCGAGCCGGTAACGAGCGTTCTCACGAGGGAAATACCCCTTTGCCGTAGAAGTTCCAGACATCGATCACCGGAGTCGAATGGGGGATCTCGAGATCCCGGTACTCACGGTGAGGTGCCCCGACGAATAGCAAATCGGCCCGTCGCACGACTTCCTCGAGAGGGAAAAATGAAGGGTTCTTGATGTAAACGTCGGTCGGCAGGACTTCGGCTGCTTCGTACTGAAGAAGTTTCCGGAGTTTGTAGCTGAGCGACTCGCGCGAGTCGTCGCTGTCGGCCTTGAAAGCCATCCCCAGGATGCCGACCCTCTTCCGGCTGAGATCATACCGCAGCTTGGCGTGGCGGACGAGGAAATCGGGGAGCCCCTCGTTGATCAACATTGCCGAGTGGCCCAGCGAGAACGAGTTATGGTTGGCTGCGGCAAGTTGCATCGTGTCCTTGAACAGGCAAGGCCCCGCGGCGAACCCGCCCTTTGGAAGCCCGGCCATCCTCGGGTAATCGCGCGTCAGCGCATCATGAATCTTATAGAAATCGACGCCCTGGTCGGCTGCGATCATGAAGAACTGGTTGGCCGTGGCAAACTGGATATACCGCCAGACATTGGTAAAAATCTTCGTCAATTCTGCCTCGAGCGGTGACATCGTGATGATCGATCTGGCAACGCGCGAAAACAGTGCGCCGACCATCTCGACGGCCGTGTCGTCACATCCAGAGATAATCTGTGGTAGTTCACCAAGTTCGCGCAGGGCCTTCCCTTGAGCGACGCGCTCCGGGCAGAAGGCCACGTGCAGGTGCTTGCCTGCCGCACGGACCATTTCGTTGATCTTCTCGGTGGTGCCGGGGTAAACGGTACTCCGAAGGACAAGGCACTGACCGTCCTGAAGATCGGGGAGGAGGCTCGCAAAGAATCGGCGGATCGCGTGGAATCTGGGGTTCAAGTGCTCGTCGACCGGGGTGCCTACGACCACAATGACGTACTGTGATCGTCTGACAAGACCTGGGTCATTGGCGACAGCAAGTGTCTTGCCTAGCACCTCTTTCAAGAGCGGCTCGGCCCCTTCGTCCAGGAAGGGCATCCGTCCGGCCTGGACGGTCTCGACGGCTTTTTCGTCGATGTCGTGAATGCCAACTTTCAGGCCTTGATGCGCAAACGCGATTGCAAGCGGCAGTCCGACATGGCCGCACCCTCCAACCACGCAGATGTCAAATTCTGGCGATTCGGTCATTAGTCAGACGCCCCGTCACTCTTTGGGTTCTTCGTTGTCCCCACGGGCTCGGCTTTCTCATAGCACTTCCAGTCGGGAAGCTCGGGCACTTTGACTTGCCGATCGAACTCCTTCATGTGGCAGAGTGTCAACTGCTCGCCGACGACATAGGGTGTGGGCGGATAGCAGACCCGGCGGATTCCGTACGGGACATGTCTGCGGAACTCTTCCTCCGTGAGCGGGTAGCCTGCGAGCGAACGATCGTAGACACCGTACTCAAAGTGGTAAAGCTTACCATCAACCATCAGGTGCTCGAGCGGATTCCATGGAAAGTACGCCTCACCCGGGTGTTTGCGAAGGTAGCGCATGGCTTGGAGAGTCTCGCCATACGACGTCTCACCCGAGACGAGCGCGAGCCCGAGCATCTGGTGTGTGACGAGGGCGAGTGCCAGGTTCACCCCGAGAATGACCAGCGTGAACGGGGATCCGAGGGCCACGTTGCTCTGGCGAGTTGCCGCAATCTCAGCCTCACCGTCAAGAATCCTTGCCATCAACAAGACGCACGTGATCGTCAGAAAATACAAGAAGTAGGCCAGGTTGTTATCGTCGCCGCCAACCTTCACGTAGGCCATTAGTGCAAACGGGAGTTCGGCCAGGCTGACACTCAGGAAAATTGCCCAGTCGCCCGAGGTGGAATGCTTGACCTCTTTTGTGTCCTCAGTCGCGAGCCAGTCAACGAATACGCTCAGGACGCCGATCGCCAGAAGCGCGATCAGGAAGATTTGCGATTGCTCAAGCCTCACGATCGACTCGTCGAAGGGTCGAAGCGACTTGAACCGCCAGGGGTGGCGAACCGGAATGGTCAGAACATTAAAGAAAAGACTCGAGCGGTCAATCCAGGCCAGGACCGTAAGTAGAACGCCTGAAGCGATGATTCCCGTGGCCACAAGCATCTGCAAGAATCCGCGGAAGCCCCCCTTCATGTAGGCCCAGATTGGAAGCACGACGGCCAGGATAGGTATGGTCAATTGCTTGGCCCAGATGGCGAGCGTCGCCAGGAGAATGGCAACCCATTGCTCCCGAGGCTTTCGCGCGCGGCTCATGACGCCGACCGCAAGTGCTGCCAGGCCCAGTGCAGGAGCGTCGGCATGGATCTCGGTCGAAGCATAGCGGAGCGGGCGGGAGTAGCATGTCAGGAGTGCGAAAGTGATCAGGATAAGCCAGTGACTAGCACGAGAACGGCCCCCATCGCGAAGCAGCAGCCAGGCTACTGGTGCGTAATAATACACCAGGCTGAGGCAGCGGCCGAGTAGCAAGGCACTGACGGGGTCCTGGAAGAGCGCGGCTGGTAAGTACGCCAGTGCCGAGCCTGGCGGGTAAATCCAGCCGATGACAGGTCCTGTGCCGGCCGGATGGTAGAGATCGTAGCCGTACCGGATGGCCATCGCTGGGAGCAATCTTGCGGAACTCCAACTGCTCACGACGGGCCGGATTGACACGTCCACGACCCAGTGCCAGACGACGACAACGGTCATGAACGGAAGCATCGCCCAGCTCAAGCGATCCAAGATTGGTCTGCCGCACGTCCACCGATAGACGAGAAATGCGCAGCCTAGCAAGATAAAACCGAGGACCTGGTGGATGAGACCGAGATACTGCAGCACGACCCTTCCGCCGACTCGAGACAATGCGGTCTGGAGAAACTGCGGGCAGTCGAACCGGCAATGGTTGCACCGGTCGCTGGCCTGTCCCAAGGATCTAGTTGAATTGGAATCAATTGCAGAGTGGAATTCAAGGGACGCGAAGGTGTTGGATTGGCCATGGGCGTGGTCAGGTCAGCCGGGCGGAGACGCTTGGCCTTTCTCGCCAACGCGATGTCGATACTGGAGGAAGGATTTTTCGAGGGAAGGGCGCTTGGACTGGGCTCCAAAAAGACCTCGGAACCATCGCGGTTCCGAGATCTTTTGCCGATCGCCACTTGCCGCGATCTCAGCCCAACTTGGCGACGAAGCCGTGGAAGACGCCGCTGGCATCCGAGTAGAAGCCGGTGATTTCGCCCGAATTGGTGATGCCGGTGATCTGGGTCACCTCGACGCCGTTGTTAAACGCTTCGCTCGGGTCATCCAGGAACGTGTACTTCCCCGTGTTTGTGTTGTAGATGAAGCCATGCTGACTGGTCGTGGAGTCGCCATAGTAGCCCACGGCGATGCCGTGGTCGTTGACCGAGAGAATCTGCGAGAAGACGAACGTGGCCCCCGGCTCTCCAGCAACGTTCGGGATGGTCGGATCGGCGATCGCCGTGCCGGTAAGTACACCATTCTTCGCGGAACCCTGGTTCGCCATGAACCCGTGATCCTGACCATCCGTGCCGACATAAAAGCCGACCACCTGCCCCTTGTTGTTAATGCTCTGGGCGTTGACGATATCCGGACCCGAAGGTGAATTGATTGTGACGTAAGTCTTGGGATTGACCCTGATGAAACCCGGTGTCGTGTTGCCCACCACGTCCTGACCGACGATCGTTCCCTTGTCGTTGATTCCAAATGCGGTCGCGGACGAGCCCCCGGGTGGTATGAAGGTCTTGAGTTTACCTTGGGACGACAAGGTAAATGCATTACCATTTCCGTCTGTGCCCACCACGGTACCCGAGGAGTTGGTACCAAATGCCATCGCCGTAGTCGATCCGTTGATGTTTAGAATTCTCACGGTCTTAGACTTGAGGGGATTGACAGTGAAGTTGTGAAAGTTCCCGCCGTTGTCGATGGTAAACCCAACCGAGTTGCCCGAATTGGAAATGCCGTTCTGGTTGGTTCCAGCACCGGCATTGGTGCCCGCGGTCGGCCCGTTGAAATTGGTAAACAGAAAGCCGCCGGCGCTGACTTGGTTCAAGTACGTGATGCTGGGGCCGGGTAGCTTTTGCTTCGACTTGTGGTTCTGGTGTCCCTCAACCTTGACTTCGGCGGTGAGGTGAGGATTATGCAGGTCGTGGGGCATCGCGGCATTGAGCATAACCCGCTCCTCAAGCGCGCCCATGACCGGAACGAAACTCCGACTCCGACTCGATCGTTTTGCTAGCATCATTGGATGAGCTCCCTGAAGTAGGTAGACGGATACTGACCACGAGCCGCCACGATCCCGCCTTGGCTCGGTGCCTGAAGGGGAATCAGGATCGATGGCTCTTTTCAGTTCCCCCGCGTTGGGGCGTCCCGGCACTGTCAATCAGTCTGGGGCTATCAGGAGATTGCCAGAGGACGTCGCTGTCAGACATGCCTCTGGAAAAAGTCGAGCCAAGTCACAGGTGGCAGCGGCGATGAGTGGTCAAATGACTAGAATGATGTGGGCGAGGGTTCGGCCTATCGGGAAAAGGTGCCCCTCGACGAGGCTGGCAGGTTATGATACCAAGTCTTGGAACGGGGTCATGATTGGCCGACCTGCCCCGTAGGGTCGATTCGCCTCGAATCTCGACCATAAGCCGGAAGCGAAACACGCCTGATCTGTCGCGGAAGGCACGCTAGCTCCAGGAGTTCGGATTGACGGAGCAGATTGTCGGACATCTCGGTTATGTCGGGATCGCCTTGATCCTCATCCTGGGAGGATTAGGATTACCGATCCCGGAAGAGGCGCCGGTTATTCTGGCGGCCGTCCTGTCGCGTAACGGTAAGATGTTGCCGGTTCTGGCCCTTGTGACCTGCCTGGCGGGCGTTCTGGCAGGCGATTTCGTCGTCTACTTCCTGGGCTACTTCTACGGTGAGAAGGTGCTCAGCCTTCCCGTGACGCGGCGGTTGCTCACCCGCGCGGGAAGCTCAGATCAAGGGTTATTTCCACCGGCACGGTTTCAAGATCTTGGTGCTCGGGCGGTTCGCGGTGGGCTTTCGCACGGCCGCCTATATCACCGCGGGAATCTTGAAGTTACCGCCGCTGAAGCTGTTTTTCACGGATCTGTTTGCCGCCTCGCTGAGTACTTTCTTGATGTTTGGTCTGGGATATATCTTCGCCCACCAGATCCAGAATGGAATCCGCGAGATGCAGCAGTGGTTCACCGTGCTTCTGGGGGGCAGCGTGGCCATCTGGCTGTCTTATCGCTTTTACAAAGGTCGAAAGCGAGCCGGCCTTCCTGTGGGTCCTCCCGTGCTCGTTGACGAGGAACCCCCGCTACCGCCAGACGACCTCCAGGCACAGGCCAGCGAGGCGCAGCGCAAGAGTGAGTCCCAGCACAATATGAAGCCGCCTGGCCGGATGTCTTTGGCACCACCCCGGCCGTTTCCCACCCCATCGTTTTCCCCGCCGTGCACCCCTGCGCTAACCCATGCTGCGGTCGAGAACAGCACGTGCCAGCATGGTTCCGTTTTGCCAGAAGGGGCTTCGGCCGTTGAACTCGGAACGCCGCAGGTTCACTCGAAATCGTCAGCGATCCATGGCCATCCCGATGCGGTGGGCGTTGCCCAAAATCGAGTTGACCGATTGAACGATTCCTGATACTTTTCCGCTGCCTTGGTCAGTCCCATCACTTGGCCAGGGCATGCTTGACATGACGGAGTCGTTGTTCTCGCCGGAATGGCATGACCGATCGTTGAAGCGTCACCGCCTCAAGGAATGTTGGGCGGCTTGGGGTCGCAAATCACCGATCAGTTGTTCGGGACAGCGGTTCCAGCTGAGGAAGCCGTGGCTTGCTAAATTGATGAATGCTTCCTCAACCCTCGGACGTGAGATGAAGAGCGCCCGAGGGCCCCGTCCGGAGACGTTCTCCGGCCGGCGAGTTAAGGATCAACTCGCACGGGGGAATTCACTGCCCCGGTGAATCCCCGGATCAACCCTGGAAGATCGCTCGAATGAACAAATTTACTTTCGCTCTCACCCTGGGTGCTGGTCTTGTGCTGAGCCTGGCCGGCCCTTCCGTACATGCATCTGCAATCGCCGCTCCCGTCGTCCAGCAGCTCGCCACGCCCTCGATGACGGCGTCCGAGTTCAACAGTCTGTTTCAACCGATCTCCGGCGCGGCTCCCATTGTGGAGCCTTACCAGTTTATGAACACGCCCACGACGGGCGTGGTCGAGTCTCAGGTGTTCCAGGGCACAGGCGCCGCCGCCGGCCTTTACGCCTATGCCTACCAGATCGCCGTCAACAACGTGTCGAACACGAGCGGCCAAACATCCTCTGTCAACAGTGCCTCGTTGTCGTTCAATGGAACACCAACGCTGGCGCCTTTCGGTGCTGGTGGCACAAAATCGGCAGTCTATGTGGTCTCCGACGGCCAGGTCGGTGGGATCAACCTTCCCCAGGCAGCACCGGGCAGCGTCATCCAGACCCCGACCTCGGTGGCCTGGATGCCCGGTTCCAAGACCGGGGCCCTGACGTTCCAGTATCTTGATGCAGCCCAGAACACTGGCCCGTTGCAAGCGGGTGCCAACAGTGCGACTATCGTCGTGTTGACGACCCAGCCTTACACAACGCAGCCGGTTAGCCTTCAGAACGCCGATCCCCAAATCACCTATCCGACCGCTTACTCCGCCCAGGGCGGGGTGATCCAGGAAGTGCCCGTGCCCGAGCCGACGACGGCGCTGGCATGGGCGGGCATGATCGGCGCCGTGGCTCTCGTCCGGCAAGTCCGCAAGAGTCGCAAAGCGGTGTGAGTGGCGGAAACTCAGCGCGTCAGACTGTCTGACGCCTTTGGAATACTCGATCCGTCGTCTCCGTCCCGACCTATCTGTACATTCATTATCTGGCCCCGACGACCGCTCAGCCGGTCGCCAGGGGCTTTGGTGCTTCGAAAGAAATCCGGTATAGTGGTGGCTTGACGGCGTCACCGATCTTGCTGCCGAAGCCGGTTCTTGCAGACCGGTCCGACAAGACGCAGTGCTCCGCCTCGGATAACGTTTCCCCCAGGACTTCTGGCCTAGCACCGATGAACCTGCCACCCATTGCTCGTGTTCGCCGTCAGTTTGTACAGCCCGAGGTCGAGGATCCGGCAGCCGATGTCGCGCAAGCGATCCGGACCAGCAACCTGGCGAGCCGTGTGCTTGCCGGCGGACGAGTTGCCATCACCGTGGGTAGCCGGGGTATTGCCGGCCTGCCCCGAATGGTGCACGCCGCTGCGCAGGCCGTCCGCGGTTTGGGGTTTCAACCTTTTGTTGTTGCCGCCATGGGATCTCACGGCGGCGGGACGCCCAAGGGTCAACGCGAACTTCTGGCCGAACTGGGAGTCGACGAACGGACGGCGGGCTGTCCGGTGCATTGCGAGATGGAGACCGTGGTTCTCGGAACCAACTCCTTCGGGCTGCCCATTCACTTCGACCAGAACGCTTTCGACGCCCACGGCATCATCCTTCTCAACCGAGTCAAGCCGCATACCTCATTCACCGGGTCGTACGAGAGCGGACTGCTGAAGATGTTGACCATCGGGCTGGGCAAACGAGAGGGAGCGGCCCAGGTTCACAAGCTGGGATTGCCCGGACTGAAGAAGCTACTCCCCGAAGTGGGCGCCTTTCTCCTGAAGCGCACGCCTGTCGCGCTGGGGATCGCAATCCTCGAGAACGCGTTCGAGCACACCGCGCGGATTGTCGCTGTCGAGCCCGAGGAATTGCTCGAGGTCGAGCCCAGACTGCTCGACGAGGCGCGTGATCTGATGGGTCGGCTCCCTTTCGACCAGATCGATGTGTTGGTTGTCGGAGAACTGGGCAAGAATTACAGCGGCACCGGACTCGACCCAAACGTGATCGGCCGACAGAGAGTGGAAACCATGCCCGATCTCCCACGTCCGGTGATCACCCGTCTGGCCGTGCTTGACCTATCTGTCGAGACACTTGGAAACGCCTTGGGCATCGGGCTTGCCGACCTGACCACGGACCGTCTGGTCCGTGCCATTGATCCCGTGCCCATGCGGGTCAACAGCTTGACCACCAACTTCCTGACCCGATCGCGCGTCCCATTGTCGTTGCCGACCGATCGCGACGTGCTCTCCGCCTGCCTGGACACCTGCTGGCGGATCAACTCCGACGAGGCCCGGATGGTATTCGTCCCGAATACTTTGGAACTGACCTCTCTGTGGGTCACGCGACCGCTTGCCGCCGAAGTTGAGGCGCACCCGGAACTCCGTTTCGAGACCGATTTTCAACCCATTCCACTGAACGCGGCCGGCAATCTTGAGCAAGAACGCCTCTTTCCCGAAAGCGTGCGAGGCCGTCGCGCAGGCTCGGCCGGCAACGGTCATACCCAAGCGGGTGCACGGCCCGGAGTCATTGAAGAGCGGACGGGCGACCGTGTGGAATACAAGGTGTGAAATAAGACGCGAGTCACGATCGCAGAGGACCGTCACTGCCGATGCCTGCCCTCATACGCGCTGTGGTTTTTGACCTCGACGGTTTGATGTTTGATACCGAGGCTCTGTTTTTCCGGGTCTCTTCCGACATGCTGACCGCGCGGGGCAAGACATTCACTCCCGAGATCATGACAGCAATGATCGGCCGTCGCTCCGTGGACGCGGGCCATGCCCTCAAAACCATGACCGGCCTTGACGAGCCCGTGGATGTGCTCCTCGCCGAAGTGCGAGAACGGTTCTTCGCCGAGCTTGATACGGCCGTTCACCCGGCACCCGGGCTCTTCACACTCCTCGATCGGTTGCGGCAAAATCACCTGCCTCTTGCCGTTGCGACCTCGTCGAGACGCGCTTATGCCGAGCGGCTCCTGAACCGGCATCGTCTGCTCGATCGGTTCAAGTTCGTGCTGGGCTCGGAGGATGTTACCCGCGGCAAGCCTGATCCCGAGATCTATACGCGGGCAATCGAGCGGCTGGATGTTCCCGCCGAGTCGGTCCTGGTCCTGGAAGATAGTCCGGCGGGCGTTGCGGCGGGCGTCGAGGCGGGAGCCTTGGTGGTCGGAGTTCCCCACGAGCATAGCCCCGCTGCCGGCCTGGATGCCGCGAACATGCTCGTCACCCGGCTCGATGACCCGGCGATCCTGAATCTGCTCGATCCCCTCAAATGAGACCAACGAGCGGAAAGCTGCAAAATCTGCGTGGACCTGCGTGTTAAACAGGTAAGGATCTGAGCATGAAAACAGGCAATCCGAATATGGAGGGGCCGCATCGCAGCATTCCGGAGCCAGATCAGGCCGGCGGGTCGCGCGAGATGGTCCCCTACCTTGTTCCCATGCTGACATTTTTGCTGCTCACGTACCTGGAAGGCTACTTGCCCGGACCGGCTTGGTATCCGCCGGTTTACGCGGCCAAGGTGCTGATCGTGGCCATCGTTGCCTGGTACTTCCGGTCCAACTGGTCGGACCTGACGCCGATGCCCTCTGTCTCGTCGCTGTTGCTGGCGACGATGGTCGGCCTTATTGTGTTCGTGCTCTGGGTCCGACTCGACGGCTGGTACCCCGAGCTGAGCTTTCTGGGTAAGCGAACCGGATTTGACCCCTCCGCACTGAGAGGGAGCTGGAAGTGGGCATTCCTTGTGATCCGCCTTACAGGTCTCGTGCTGCTGGTCCCCTTGATTGAAGAGTTGTTCTGGAGATCGTTCCTGGTTCGCTGGGTCATCGACCCGGATTTCTGGAAAGTGCCGATCGGCCGCATGACTCCCCTGGCCGCGGGAGTGACGTCCGTTCTCTTTGCTTTTTCACATCCGGAATGGCTCCCCGCGTTGCTGACTGGTCTGCTCTGGGCATGGTTGCTCTGGCAGACCGGGTCGCTGTCTGCCTGTGTGCTCAGTCACTCGGTCGCCAATCTTGCCTTGGGCCTGCACGTTCTGGCCACCAAAGAATGGAAGTACTGGTGACAAATTCACTGTGGGTGGCGAGGGGGAGTACAGGATCTGGCCATGAACACGCCAAAGCCGCCCGCAGGTAAAGTACCTTTCGAAGACCCTTCGGCGGCCGCGATACGAAAGTTGCGCGGGCATCTGGAACTTCAGGAAATCGAGGCCGCACTGGGTGTTTACCGCCAGACGCGGGAAGCAATTGCCGGCTGGAGGCCGCCCCCGCCGGAATGGGTCGAGCTGATCCAGGGCCTGATCAAGGCTCAGAGCTGGGACGAAGCCGTTGCGCTGATGCAGATTTATGTCAAGGACGTGGAAGCTCCTTCGGCTCGAATCCGTCTCAAGCTCGGCCAGCTCTTGGTGCAGAAGCAACAGCGACCAGCTCGGGCCTTGAAAGTTCTCGAGCAGATCGCGGAGGATTCCCTGCCGCAACCACTCGAAGCCTTGCGCCAGCAGCTCATCCGCGAAGCCGGCCAATTGCTTGAAGATGGCGTATTGGAACTGGGCGATGAACTGTGAAGGACCGGACTCTTCGATATTGAGCCCGTGTGCCGACCGGAGCAATCAAGGCTTGTCTCTTTTCAATACTTCGAGAGCATATCTGCTGCCGGGAGTGCTCTCGAATCTCTCGGGACGCGGCGAATCATCCGAAGTGATGCAGGTTTTATAGGTGTCGTCGGTTAGCTCGTAGATTCCGCGCACCCTGGTGCCCTTGAGCGCGCCCGAAGTGAAGATGATATCAATCGTCTTGGGAACGCGGGTGGGATCGATCTTGTAATAACCTGCGGCGGTTTCATTCACATCGGTCGCAAGAAAGCGGTCGCCTTGGAGGATCAGCTTGTTAGCCGCAAAGTTGTCGGCTGGAACCTTCGTGCCGTCGATCTCCAGCGTTGCAAATAGCCAGACCCCGCCAAACCGGATCAACTCGTCGCGAATGGCTTTTTCCTTGGGGTCCTCGTCCGGTCGAACGCGCTTGAACACGCGAAAAGTGTGGCCCGAGCCGGGTGTGGTCGCGAACTTCCTGGGCCGTTCCTGCCCGATACTCGCGACGCACGACGCTAACGTGTCGCCCCCAAGCTCATAGATACCGTGAATCTGCTTACCCTTGTCGGGTCCATCTTCCAGCGTGTCGTCGGTTGTCTTCGGATTCGCTGTCGGGTCGATCGTGAAGCTGACGTCGTGGGCAACCTCTTTGTCGCCAACGAAGACCGAGTGGCTCTTGCCTTTGATCACGACTCGGATGTTTTGAATCTTCTCACCGGGGGTCGTCTTGCCATCTGTCTCGGCATAAACAAGCTGCCAGTTTCCTTCGATCCGCGCCAGCTCATCCGTGACAGCCTGGATTTCCTGGCCTGCTTGCGGATATCCACTCAAGGTTACGCCCATCAGAAAGCATGAAAAACCGAGAAGAATACGTCGCATTGCAAGCCTCTTGAAACGGGCAAAGAGTGGCACAGAGAAAAGTTCCAGCATACGCATGAGCGCGACTCCGAACCATTCCAAAGTCACGAATAATGCAATCGCGACTTGCGATCGGTCCTTGCGGTCGTGGGTGCCGGTCAGGGTTGCGATGCGGGGAAATTCCAGACCCTCAAGGTGGTGTCACGGCTGCCGGCGAAGATGGTGCGGCCCGATCGTGAGAAGGCGATCCAAACGATCGCTCCGGTGTGGCCGTGGAGAGTCGCATCCAGTGGGACCGTTCACAGGATCGACGGAAATGGTTCCTGCCGCAAGATCGACCAAACAGGCTTTCCGATCACCTTGCCTCCGGCAGGAGTACGCAACATTCCTGTATCGATGGCGATCGTGGGGCGAGGGAAACGGAAGCCCATCGTTTCGTGCTTGAGATCGACCACGGCGGCCGCGAGTTCGGAGACGCGGACATCGCCGTGAATGAACGGAGGCAAGACGGTGCAGCCATTCGTCCGAGAGGCCGGAGGTCAGTTGGCTTTCACGACTCAATCGCCTATTCGGTCGAATGGCCAGCCCACCGTCGGACTGACGTGTTGCTCGCTCCATCACGGTTACGGCACCGGACGATTGAGCTTGAGCAATACGCGTTCGGCGCGGAAGACGATCTCCACATCTTTGTTAGTCAGGGCATCTTCTAGGGCCGGAACCGCCACGGGCCCCATCTCGAACAGGCGGCTCTCCGCAGACTCGCGCGTTTTGTGAGACTTGTCGCCGAGCTGTTGCACCAGAGTTCGAGCACGGTCTTGAAGACGTGGGTCGACTCCATGAACGACCAGCAGTGCCGTGCGGACAAACTTTTTGGGCGGAGGAAAGACGTCAAGGAGAACCGCCTCGTCGATCGCCTCGCGCGTGTAATGAGCCAGCACGATCAGCTCTCCCGGCTCGAACAGGAGTGAACCGTACTGTGAGAGGAGCATCTGGACGATGTCGTCGCGCAAGCCCTGCCCGGTCAATCGCCTGATGAACGCGTCACGGGTGAGCTCTCGATACGAGGGATCAGCCGGCTTTCGCGGCTGCGACATGACCAGCTTCACGGGCGGCCCCTCAATCACGCCGCCCTTCTTGCCCGAATCTTCCGCAAGCCGCGCGGCCGTGGTGATGAACAACCGGCCTGCCTCGGTGACACGGTAGCTGAGCCCGAGGGTTCCCAGCAAGTCGGCCAGCGCGTCGCGTGCCGCCATGCCGCTGGCTTTCAAGCTTGCCGGCTGGTTCAGGTCGATCTGCTCCTTGGCAAGTGTCCTGTCGTCGACCTCGTATCGCAGGCGGGCCTGGTTGGTGATCAGGTTCAGCAGCTCACGACGGGGGGCTTGCTCGACGTTCAGAGTGACCGACTGATTGAGGAACTGGTCAACCCGCGCACGGATGGTTGCGTCGCCCTCGGCCGGCAGCGGTGGAATCGCCTCCTCTTTCGTCTTCTTCGACTCCGCGTCAGTGAACAGCTCGTCGGCCTTCTTCTTCTGCTCGGCGACCTGCTGCTTGGGATCGACGGGCTTCTTGGGAGTGGACTCGTCTTTCTCCTTCTCTTTTTCCTTGTCTTTCTTCTCGGCCGCGGCCGCGGGCAACTCATCGAGCCAGCCGACGCGGAACCCTTGGTCGGAAGGGGCAATGACCGCGACGTCCAGGAGCCGGCGATCCGTCAAGTTCTGCAAGGTGTATTCGTCGGGACCACCGCGCATGCGCACCGGGATCGGCAGCGTCAGCTCGGTGTCATAGGCAATAAAGCGATCAAAATGTGACTCATGCTTGAGGTAAAGGGCAGACTTGTTCTCGCGCAGTTTTTCAAGCCAGTGCGTTTCCGGAAGATAACTCTGGGGGATGTCGGAAGGGGGACTCGTTGCCAGATCCGAGCCGAACCACTGGAGTCTGCCGGTGTGTTCCTTGCTGGCCGGCCAGTGGGCAACGAAAGTTCCTTTCTTGGCGCGGAGATCGACGTCGACATCTCGGCGCGGTTCGCCGAAGAACTGGACAACGGAAACCGGTGCTATCGGGAACTTGCCGGCCAGCTCTTTATCTTCGAACTTTGGCCGACTGGTACCGACGACACTGGGCATCGCGTTACGGTAGAGTCGTGACGTGTTGAGTGTCGTCTGCGCCGGATTGCCGACCCAGATCGACCACTCGTAGACCTCGATCGGTGATTGAGGCTGATCCTTGGCACTCTCTTTCCTGGCGTCCTTGTCGTCAAATGCCGACGTCTGAAACGCCGTGCACAGGACGAGAACCAGCGTCAATGAGACCCCCGAGAGTTTCGCATGGAAGCTTGGCATGGATCGCGATTCCTCGAGACTCTCGATCGGGTCGTTCAGCGGTTTGCGGTTTTCGATGGCGAGGGGCGATAGAGCCGGGCGTTCGCCCAGATCACCCGGTCGCCCGTATCCTGACCGCGGCCGAAATCGATAATCAGCCGTAGTTGCTCGATGCCCGCGACAGGGAGCTTCAACCTCACCGGCGGGCCATCCGCCCTCAGATCGGGATTGGCGTAGAGTTCCTTGCCGTCGGCGATGACCCGGCAATCGACCCGGCCCCTGCCCTTCACGGCGTCGTCAAAGCCGACCAGGGTTTCAAAGGTGGAGTAGCGCCCGGCCAGGTCGTAGGTCAGGCTGCACCGCGAGTGAACAGCTACACCATGCTCGTAGGTCAACCCGTTCATCCGCAACGGCTCACCCACCAGATTGACATCCTTGCGCCACGAAAGCCGATGACCGAAGTAGGGTGTCTCCTCCACCTTGCCGGGCTTGAGGTCCGAGATGTAGGACATCTTGCCGCCCCGGAGATGGACCGTTTCGACCTCCGTGGCGGGCAGGTTCAAGGTTTGCCCCCAGGCCGTGTCGATCTGCCAGGTGGTGCTGTCGAGGTCCTTCCAGCGGCCGGAGATTCTGGCCCCGCCCAGCAGGGCAAAGGTCGGACGGAGTTCCTCGTCCGGCCGCGAGTCCGGCCTGGCCGCCAGCACCAGTCCCTCGACTTGCTGGAGCGGCAGTGTACGGGTGCGGTTCTGATACCGGAAACGGAGCTTGTCGAGGTCGGTCCCTTCCATGATCCCAGGAATGGCGATCACCTCACCCTTCTTTGTCTGGGCGAGCAGCAGATCCTCCGACCCGCGGGTTTTCAAACGCTTGGCGAAGGACTCGGGAGTCTCCTTGCGGTCGAGGAGGCCGACGTGGATGCCAAGAACCCGCGTTAGCGGCACGCTGAGATGATCTTGCCACGGAGTCGTCAGCCGCAGGTTTTCCTGTTCAATACCTTCGAGCTTGCCGAACAGCTTTTCATCGTCCGTCAGGTAGACCCAGGCGTCGGGCCAGGCGACGCCTGGCGTTTTGGGGTCAACCGGCAGGGTGGAACTGGTGTGTTCGCCGGCCTTGGCATTCGTGTTCGCGGCCTGCCCATCCTCATAGTTGACCATCACCGTGAAGTCTTTTTGATGGCAGTCGCCGGCCGGGGGCTCGAGGAAAAGGTCTGCCGAAGCTTCGGTCCCGGAGCGGCGGATCACCAGGGGCGCGTCCTCCGAGTCTGATGTGTCGAGCCGCCACGCTGCCTGTCCTTTGTCGGTTTGACAGTTCACCGTGATTTGCCGGATCTTGGCCGGTCGCAGTCCGGAGAGCGTCAGGAAGAGATCGCGGATCCCGTTTGGCTTGGGCTCGACCTTGGCAATCTTCGTGGGCGCCGCGGTTCCCGGCGGAGGGGCGAGGACGTCGTCGGTTCCGTCGGTCTTCTTGACGTCGTCCTTGGCTAACGCGGCAGGCTTCTTGATCTCGGCAGGCTTGGTTTCGGTCTTCTTGTCGCCGCCCTTCTTGGCATCGCCCTTCTTGTCGCCCGTGGAAGCAGTCTTCGCGACTTCTTTCTTGGGGTCTTCCTTGTTGCCCTCAACCTTGGCTGCCGCGCGGCCGGGCATGGTGAAGTCGAGATTGGGCTGACCCACGAAACGAGCGGACATGGCGGGTGTGCGCTCGAAGCGGATACTCTCGATCTCGTCGAGCGGCATCCGCACTTTCGGTTTTGGCGGACCGGGTTGCTGCGGCTGAGCGGCAGCGACGGCTGTAACGCTGTCAGCGACTACACGACGGGCGACAACCCGGCCGGCTGCCACACGAGTCATCACCACGGGACCGGCCACCATGGCGCCTGCCGGCATCGCGGCGACGACGACCTGCGCGTTCGCCACCCGAGCGGCTGGTGCGGGAACTGGAGCCGTGGCCGGAGCAGCAGCGGCCGCCGTAGTTGCTGCCACGGTTGTCGAGCTCTGCGTCGGAGTCGGCCGGGGCTTGTCGTTGTCGAAGACATCATCGGGCAGATCGGGCAGATTAGCTGCGGGCACCTTGGGCGGGCCGCCGAGGGTCAAGACGCCGTTGTCGAGCGAGGTGGGCTCGTTATAGATCACCTCATCGAACACGGTGCGAACCATGGTGCCCAGGCCATTGATCCGATCGGCGTGAATCGTCAAGTCGCGGAGCAGTACATTCACGGCCTCGGCACCGTTGCGATTGGTCGCAAACAGCTTGACCGCGGCAACATCCATAGCTCCCAGCTCGACTTGGCCCAGGTAGCGCGTTTTGGCCGATTTCTTGTCGACGACCTGAAAGCGGATCGTCGAGCCTTCCCGCTGGAGCTCGATCCGGACCAGGTCCCCTGCCGCGGGAAAAGTCCGGCGTGGGGGTTTGGGAGGCTTGCCACCCGGCTGCACCATCCCCCCCTTCGCCATCATTTGCATACGCATTTGAGCGCGTGTCTGTGCCATCATCGGCATCGGGCCGCCGCCCTGCTTTTCAACGGGGCGGTAGACATCCGAGCCATTCGTTTCCAGCAGGCGTACGAGCGTCACGTCGGGCTGATTGATGTCGTTGAACGCGATCGCCAGCCCGACTGCGGCCCCGTCTTCCATCGCGGGCTTGGGCAGCTTCTTGATCACGAATTCCGCGGAGATCGTGAAATCACCGCCGATCCTGATCTGCTGCGGCGTTTTCCAGCCGGTCTCCTGGTCGCCGGGACTGAGGGTGATGCGTAGGCCGTCGTCTTCACGGTGGAACGCCTTTTTCTCGCCGTAGCCCTCCGCATCCAGTGTCGCCTGGTCGAGGCTCCTGGCGCCGAGCGGGCGCGAATACTGCGCACTGCCCCCGGCGCCGAGGAGGCCGATCATCAGGAGAACCACGCCGTGCATCGCACTGCCTCCGTGAGAGCCACTGTCCAGGGCCGCTCAGGGCTTGTCCGATTCCGCTGCCGGTTTCGGTTGGGCCTGGCTGCCGCCTGTCGCGGCTGTCTTCTCCTCGGCGAGCCGCCGATAATCGCGCTCGAGCACCGTCCGATACTCGGGCGGGAATCCTTCGGACATCGACTGCAAGATTCGGTCGCGCTCCCGGGCCGAAAGCTTGGCCCAATCTTTCTCGCTCTGGTGAGGATCGACAAGGTCGCCGATGCCGCCGGTGCCGCCATGCGGGTTCGAGTCGGGCGCGGGACGGCGAGGATTATTGCGGGCGATTCCGTTACGGCAGCCCTGGCAGGCTTTTTCCAGGGCCGCGATCAATTCGTCGAGATCGCTGACGATCTTTTTTTGTTGATCCTGGACCGGCTGGCCGGTCTGCGTCTTCGCCAGATCGCCGACGACCGTGGTCATCTTCGAGGAGATCTCTGGAATCGTGGGCAGCGCCGCGGGCTCAGTCGGCCCGCTGGCGATTGCCATGTTGGACAAAGACAGGCACGCCGCCACGGCGATCGCACCAAGACGGTCCGACATTCTGGTCATGACATCCCCCATAGGAAAGCGAGCAGTACGATTTAACGAAAACGAAGAACGACTCTTGAATCAGACTTGCAGGCTGCCGGATCAACTTCCGGTGGCCTTGGGTTTATCGGTCAACCTGGCCCGGTTCGTCGCCGGAGCCATCGAACGACGGCAGCCGGCTCGAGATCTTGGCCAGGGAATCACGAATCTCTTCCTGTGCGGATTTCAGCGTTTCGATCTCGCGTCGGAGGGCGGGCGGCAGGATCGCCGCCTGCGGCCGGCCCTTGTCCACTCCGGTCGTGTCATCATTGAGCCGGCTCTGGAGCAGGCGAATCATCTTGAGCTCCGCGACGAGACGGTTCAATTCCCGCTCGAGCGCTCTCAGCTCGGTCGGCAAGGGACCAGGCGGCGGCGGCGTTGTGGGCGGCAGCCGCCGCATCGCTTCGAGCAAGGCCAGGAGGTCTTCCTCGACGCGCTTCTCAAGTGTGACGGTACGCGCCGAGGCATCGCCCTCCTTGAGCCATTCCTGCGCCTTGCTCATTTCGCGGGCCACCACGCGAAGTGCTGTGGGCAAGGCAATGCCGAACTCGGTTTCTTCCGTCAGCGCTCGCAGATGGTCGGTTCGCTCGACCAACTCGGCTTCCTTCTGGGACAGGCTGGTAACTAGTACCAGGGCCGTACGCGATCGCTGGGCGACACGCGGGGCCTGAGCCTCGGTGGTTTCGCGAATCGTTACCTGAATCTCGTGCATCTCGGTCAGCTCGGAAAGGATCTTCGTCTGAAGTTCGGAGCGAAGTTCAACGAGCAGGGTCTCGACGGCTTTGCCCAGGTCGTCGCGCGATTTCGTTAAATGCTTGAGTGCCTCGAGCTGATCGGTGGCGGCGGGCTTGGCCAAGGTCTTTTCCAGTTCGCCTTCCGCGGATTGCATGGCGCCACCGGCCCGGATCAGGTCCTTTTGAAGGGCGACGCCGCTATCGCCCAGCCGGGCCGAGGCGATGCCGAGCGAATCGGCCGCGGCGCGGTTGCGAGCCTGGTCCTGCTCAAAACGCCGGAATTCGGCCAGTGCGATGCCCTGTTCCATCTTGCCGATCCGATCGACCAGTCGAGCGAGCTCTTTCTGGAGCAACTCCAGCCCTTGCTCCTCGGCGGCGACGGCTGCCTGGGAATCGCTCGTCCCCAGGTGGGTCTCGGCGTCGCCCAGATGGGGATCGGCCTGCTTGAGATAGGCCGGTTGAAGACTGGCGAACAAGGGGTCAGCCGCAATTCCGGCCGTCGTTTTCCGCACCGCTGTTTCACGAGAGCGGATGGCTTCCCGAGTATCCTTGGGTACCGCGCCGCCCGTCTTGGGCATCGCCTCACGCGTGTCGCGGACCACGGCTTTCTGATCCCGCACGAGGGTCTCCAGTTCCGTCCGCCGCTGCTTCAGCCGCGCCAGCTCGGCCTGCTGCTCCTCGGCCTGTCGCGACCAGGTCAGTTCTCGCTTCTCTTCTTTGAT
Organism: uncultured Planctomycetaceae bacterium; assembly: GCA_963797295.1. GTDB lineage: Bacteria > Planctomycetota > Planctomycetia > Isosphaerales > Isosphaeraceae > Aquisphaera. The sequence goes on along the minus strand of CAWCPP010000034.1, from coordinate 59,329 downwards.
GATCCGTTCGAGCTGGCCAAGTGACTCACGCATCTGACGCAGCCGCGCCAGCTTCATCTGAAAGTCGAGATCCTCGGCCAGGAGCAGGTTCCGCAGGTGCTCGAGCTTGGCCAGCAGTTCGCGGACTTCCGTCTCCGCCTTGCTGAGCTGGGCCTCCTTCATGAGCTTCTGGGTTTCCTTCATTTGCTGGAGGACGAGTTCCTCGCGCGAAAACTTCAGAGCCAGGCGGAGCCGCGAGGCATTCTCTGGCTCGAGGCTGCGGAGAGCCTCGGAGAGTCGGAACATGCGCTCTTCCAGTTCGGTCATCTGGGCGGCGACGTTCTGCTGCGTGAAGCCGATCGTGTCGCGATCGGTGGCGGCCGCCGCTTGCGTCGGGTCGGCGGGTTTCGACTCGACTTTCTTGGTCTCCTCGTCGAACACACCCGCCGCTTTTCCCTGGGCCGGCGCAGTCTTGCGCACGGGCCGGTTTTGGCCCGCCGAGTACAACCCCGACAGCGGCAAAGAGGATGAGGCTACCGGCGGCCGAGCAAGGTCGCAGCCGGGTCGCCCGCGAAGGTGGCCTGTCAGGGCTTCTCATCGAAGATCTCCTTCGTTCGCGATTCCCGGGCTTTCTCGGTTTCTTGAAGGACCTTCTGTTCCATGCGGATGACGTCGGCGACCTGGTTCACCACATCCACGAAGCTTTCCCATTGCGACATCTGCTCGAGGATGTTCCTCATCTTTGTAACAACTTCCTCGTGCAGTCGTCGAGCGGCCTCCTTGCTGGCCCCGGGACTCGAAGCCACGCCGGCAAGTGCCTGGAGTGTACTGCGCAATTGATTCATCGGCCCGGCTGTCAAGGCTCGCATCGGGTCGATAACGCCATCTTGCAAGAGGTGATACGACTTTGCCGAGCCGATCTGATTGAGCCTCATCTCCTGAAGAGTGTCGGCGATCCGTCCGGAGATCTGATCGAGTTGGCGAGATCCGCCGTGTTCCAGGCGCATCACGCGAAGGAAGTCCTCGGTCGATGGACTTCCGGCGAGAACCGGGGTCTGCTTTTCCGCGGTCTCGAGTACGGCCAGGAACTTGGTCCGTTCCGCCCGCTGGCGAATCAATATCTCATAAAACAGCTCATCGGCCGAGACGACCTGCAACGCCAGCGCACTCGACCGGCCGGTCTGGGTGCCGCGGGCGCAGCGGTCATCGGCCTCGCCGACAAAACGAAGCAATGTTCCCACCTGGGGCGGATTCGTCTGGAGGGCAACGTCATGCCGGCCTTGAAAATCGAGAGCGGGCCGCGCCGGGTCGGAATTGAGCGGCAGCGCGACCGTGGCGGCCTGGGTCTTCCGCTCAATCTTCTCTTTCTCCTCGACGCTCAGCGTTCGCTCGATTTGCAACCGTAAGGCTGCCAGGCCGAAATCGTCGGTCGCGGCAAGGGTCAGTGGAATCGTGGCGACCGGAGTGACGTGGCCGCCGACTCCCTGGGCTCGCAATGTCACTCGCGGCTCCCGGTCCTTGAGAGTGCCGATGGAAAGAAAAGCGGGCCGCGACTCCAACCCGGTCTCGGCCGACTTGAGCAGAATCTCCAGGGTTGTGGCCTCGCGCAGGGTCCATTGCGCGGTGAACGTTTTGGAGTCGATTCGCTTCAGGGCCGGAGGATCGCCAGGATGCACCTTCAACTGCGTCTCGGCAAGGTTCTCTGTCCCCTCGAGGGTCAATTCCACCTCGGTGTCGGGAAGGAAAAGCAAGTGCTGGCGCGATTCCTCGACGCTGCGAAATCCCGAACTGTTCGGTCCCGGCTCCTTGACGCGGAGTCGCGTGGCCGCGAGAGCGGGCCGATCGACGCGTTCGAGACGCAACGGGTCCAGCCAGTCGTCACCGCCGCTGATTTCGAATGTTGACGACGCCGGCGAGGCCGGAAACTCATAGCGGAACCGGACCGGATCGGCCCCGATCATCATCCCCGCTCGGATGCTCCCATCGGCAGTCCTCTCCCGCACCTGCACGGCTTCGGGAGCCCGCAGTCGATCGGGCTTCCAGGACAGCGAGAGCGGTTCGCCGCGGCCGTGCACGACCCATTTCCCCGCGGTGGATTCAATCTCCGGCAGGTCGGAGCGGACTTCCATCAAGAATCGTTCGTCGCGCGGGGCGAGCAGACGGCCGCGACTGTCCAGTCCCGTCACGGTGAGATAGGTTTGCTGCGGCCACCGCTCGGACGAGCCAAGCAGCCAGCGCGCGAAGCTCAGGCGGGCCGCATGGGGGGCCAACCAGCCAAAGAGCAAAGGGACGAGAAGGCTACAGACCAAAGCACCCGAATGAAGCCAGGTTCGCTTCCGGTTCCAGAGCGATCGCCAGTCGGAACCGGAAAGTGCTGCACTTGCCTGGCTGACAGCCAGCCGCACCATTTCCGGCGAGGCCGAAGCACCGGACTCATCCAGCAGGTCCGGTAACTGGAGCACGTCGGCGACCATCTGGCCCACACCGGGCCGGTAGCGGTCCAGGGCCACTGCCAGCGAGAGCTCGTCGATCCTGGCCGACCGCCATCGTCTCACGGCGCGGATAACGAGACACGCCAGAACCGCCACGACGCTCAAGGCAAGCAGGACGATACGAACGGGCAAGCCGAAGCGAAACCACCAGTCGAGCAGGACGAGTGCCGCAGCAGTCAGAGCCAGAATCACCGCCGCCTCGGCCGCGAACTCCATCGCCAGCTCGAGGTGCAGGCGCGTCCTCAGACGCGCGAGCTGGGCGCGCAAGGACCGTTGCTCGTCGCGGAGCGAATCCAAGGTCGGCAAGTCGGTCACGGTCGCCAAGGTACTGATCCTGAAAGTGTCAATTCAATCAAAAGGCTCGTTGCTCCTGGCCAGTCGCTCATACCATCCGGTACACCTTCCGAAGCACCCATTCGACGGTCAGGCTGAGAATCAAGGCGCCGAATAAGAGCGGAGCGTCCCACAATTCGTCACGCGTTTCCAGGGTTCGCGTTACCTCGCGCATCGGGATGGCGCTATCGAGCTGGTGAACGTCGGCCAGTTCGAAGACCCGGCCCCCAGTGAGCCGGGCGAGATCGGCAAGCAGCGGGCGATTGAGGGCGGGCTCGTCGATCTCGCGGCGCGGCGGCTCCACGCGGAACGTCGTAGTGGAGACGCGAACGCCGGAGCCGAGGTCGCCCGCCGCCACCGGGACGATCCGTAGCGAATAAGCCCCCGCCTGCTGAGCCGGAAAGCTCGCTGTCAGCAAGCCCGGATCGTCGGCCTGCTTGTCGAAGTGCAAGGGCTCCGGAGGCTGACCGGCGATCTCGAGCTCGGCGGTCAGCTCCGACGATTCGGCAAGCGCCGCGGGGTCGGTGTAGCGAACGCCCACCGAGACCCGATCACCGACGCGGTAGACACCCTTGCTCAGATGCACCTGGAATGGGAAGCGTCCCCCCAGCGCCTTGTTGCGACCCACGCGGTCAACCAGGCGTGCCCAGAATCCGTCGAAATAATCTTCCGCCAGATACCGCCAGCGATACGTGCTGTCAAAGCCGATGAACACGGTGCGGCCCGGGCCGTAAAGCTGCGAGCAGAGCAGCACGTGGCGGCCGTGCTGGTTTGACATCCGCGGGTCGCCGTGGCGCGCCAGGATGGTCGCGCCCGGGCGTGCGCGGGTGACCGGGAAGCTCCAGTACATTCCCGGCAAGCTCGTCAAGATGGCACGGTTGCGAATCGGATCGGGATTGAACTCGAAGATCGGGTCGCCCCGTCCCTCGGGAGTCAGATCCAGGGTATAAGTCGATTGCGAGCTGAGCCGGACTTCAGCCTCGCTGCGGTAAAGGCCGGGATCACGAACCACGGGCAGGATACGCGTCCAGTCGCCGCCGGGCGCCTTGGGATCGGCCGACTCAAAGAGTTGCTGGGAGTAAAGCTCCCCTGCGACAAAGATCAAGCCGCCGCCCTCCTGACCGACGAAATTCTGGATCATCGCCGGCCAGGCAGCCCCCATGGCCCGCAGATCCGGGTCCACGAGCAGGAGCGCGTCGTAATGGCGAAGCTCGCTGTCATTGGCCGGCAGCCGTGTGATCGGGCGGTCGCCGGGTTGGCGGAAACCGGGGTCGGCGTGCTGGATCCAGCCGGCGAACTCGACATGCTGATCGCGCATCAGCGCGTTGCGCAGAAACTGGACCTCGGGGGACGGCTCGCCCGCAATCAAGAGAATGCGAACCTGCTGCCGGACAACCTTGACCGCTGCGGTGGCCACATTGTCTTCATGGGTCAGCTCGGGCCCGGCGTCGTCAACCCGCGCCCGGAATTCATACTGGCCGACGACTCGCGGCGTGATCCGAAACGCGGCGCGTTTGAGGATTCCATCTTCACCCAGAACGATCCGTTGGGAGCCGGCAGGCTCCCAGGCTCCCTCGTTGATGCGCTGTTCCAGGATCACCGTGGCTTCGGCATCACGCAGGCCGCGGGCCTCGATCTCGACCGCCAGGGGCATCGGATCGCGAACGAAGACGACCGGGCTGACCTCGATTTCCGCGAGTCGCACATTCCGAGGGCCTTCATCGGCCCCGGCCGCGATGGGGAAGATCGGAATGTTCTGCCTGGCAGCCGCCTCGACCACGCGGAGCGGGTCCTCGCCCGTGTTGGAGCGACCATCGGTCGCCAGGATCACTCCTGCGACCGGTTGACCGCGATGCGCGGCAAGGGCTCCGCGCAGGGCGTCGCCCAGGGGAGAGACCGGACGCTTGGCCTGGATGTCATCGACCTTGCGGGATCGCGCCGAGCCACGCGGACCCGGCCGGGCCGCCGATTCCAGGTCGTACACAAAGAGCTCACGTCCGGTCGAGAGTGCCTCCAGGTTAGTATTGAGAACGTTCTTCACGAGTTCGAGCCGGGGCGTTTCGCGGAGCCGGTCCACGGGGGCCTTGCCCCCCTCGGATCCGAGTTTCAAGCTGGCGGCGATCTCCGCGGCACGCGAGCTGTCGGTGTAGGGGTCGGAGAATTTCATGCTCTCCGAATCGTCGGCCACGACCAGGAGATGCGAAGGTACCGTCTCGCGGAGGCTGGATACGAGCACCGGTTCAAGCAGCATGATCGCGACCGTGAGAAGCGTCAGCATCCGGAACCCGACCAGCAGCGCCCGGACAGCCCGCGACAGCCCGCGTTTTTCCAGACGATAGAGAGCCCAGAGCAGGACCACAAGGAGCACCGATCCGAGGATCACGGCAATCGCCCCGGTGCCTTTGGGCAAGGCCGCCAATTCGAGCCGCGCCCGCCCGCCCGGCACGACGCCGGGGGACGACCGTTCAATTCCCAGAAGCATTTGCCAGAATCTATTCATGATAATGATATTCGATCGTGCGATTGCCTCAACGGGAGCGGCCAACCCAGGTCGCGAAGATGGCCTCGATGATCAGCAGAACAAAGAGCACGCTCGCCAGGTCGCGCCAGATCTCGCGGCCGGTCGGCGAGAAGAGACTGCCGCCATCGCCGCGTGCCGTGGCGATCTCGATATCCAGCGGCTCCAGAAGTTTCTTCAATTCCTCACCCGTGATTCGCTCCAGGACGCTCTCACGCGGGTCGGGGTTGGCCGCGTAGAGGTCCTCTTGCGTTCCCAGCGGACCCTCGTCCCAGGCGACGCGATAGACCCCCGCCCGGCGCGTGTCGGGGACGATCATCTCGATTGCCGGTCCGCGGTCGCCGGGCTCGTCGGCTAGAGGCTCGCTCCGCAGGGACTGCGGCTCGCCGCCGCCGGGAGGAGTCAACCGGGCATTGGCGATCTGGTGGCTGGTATGCACGACCTTGCGCATCGGTTCGCCGGCGGTGATGGTGTTGTCGAACCGGGTGGGCCGCGCCGTGCCTCGGACCGCTTCGCGCACGGCCAATACGAAGCTCGGCTCGATCGGCCAGTCGTTCCCCGCGCGATCGGCCGTGGTTGTCCACAAGAGAACGCGGCCATCTCCTGTTACTCGCTCGGCCACCGCCGGTGACCGGCCCGGGTTGTTCCACCGCGCCAGCACGCGCACCTGGTTGGCCTCGCCCCGATCATCCACCGTCATGATTTGGCGGGCCACGACTCGTTCGAGCGCCGAGGGTTTGAGATCAAGTAGCTTCTCCAACGGCGAGGGACGCAACGGCTCGATGATCAGTCCGCGAATATTTTCGTCAACGAGTCGCCTTGAGAGGCAACGGTAAGACCCGGTTGTCGGCCCGGTGCAGAAGATCGTTGTAAAGGCCGACATCAATCTTGGCTCCGGTGAAGATCATCAGACCCAGGCCGTCACGCACCAGCCGCCCAAGGCGCTCGGCCTGTTCGGACGTCGGCGCAGCGACGTTGGCCAGAACCAGCACGTCGGCGGGTTCCAGTCGCTGGGAGAGAAAATCGTTTTCCTGCACGACCTCGACCCGCCAGGCTTCCGCCGCCCCGATTCCCACCGAAAGCGGAGCGGCAAGATAGTCGACTTCGGAGCCGAACGGCTCCGCGGAAGGCTCGCCGTCCACCAGGCGAATCAGCAGTGAGTCCTTGACCGGAACGGCAACCCAGCGCCGGTTGTCACCCTGCAACTCGTCGTCGGGGAGCTCGAGTGCTGCGTCGTGCGGGCCGGAACCGGGGAATGGAATCAACAGAGGAACACGTGCCGTTTGATGAGCCGCGATCTCGGGTAGTGAGATCTCCGTAGGCCTGTCATCGACGCGGAGGATCGCCTTGGCTCCAGACAGCGTGCGCGGCGAGTCGTTGCGGATGACCGCCTCCCAGGCACTCGGGGTGCCGGAAAGAATTGTCCGGTCGATCGGTAGCAATTCCTGGAGTGCGACGTTGGTGGCCTCCTCGCTCCCCACATCCACGACCCGCACGCGGACACCTTCCTCGTTCCAGCGCCGAGCGACCGATTCGACGCCGCGCTCCCAGCCGCTCTTGCGCAGGTCGGTCAGGATCGTGAGCTGCCGCGTCGGATACGTGCACGCTCGCAGAACCTCGTCGATTCCCTCCAGAACCGCCGGCCAGGCGGCGTGAGTTGCGGAGAGCGGCACCGAGGCCACCGCGGCCGAGAGTTCCTCCCGGCGGGACCCTTCCACGTCATGGACGATCGGAAGACGCGGCGCCGAGCTTGTGACCAGGGTGCAGTGGTCCTGGGGACGAACCGAACCGAGCAAGGCGGACGCCGCCTGCTGCGCTCGAGAGAAGGCCGCGGCCTCGCCGACTCCATAGCCCATGCTCAACGAATCATCAATCAAGACAACCTGGCTGGAACGGCCGCCCGCACCCAGCCACTGCTCGAGCCCGGTCGGGTTGAGAACCGGCCGAGCCACGAAGAAGAAGAGCAGGACCGGCAGCGCCATTCTCAAGAGTAACAGCAACAACTCTTCGAGCTGGATCCGCCGTCGATTGCGCTGAATGGTCAGCTTCAGATAGCGCATCGGTGCCCATTCCACCCGCCGGAACCGTCGCCGGTTGAGCAGGTGAATGATCAGTGGGATGGCACCCAGCAGGGTCCCCCAGAGCAGCAGTGGACTGAGGAAAGTTGGCATTCTTGGTCAGTGATCGTTGGTCGGTAGTTCCAGGTCAGTGGTCAACAGCTCCTAACGACGGATCGCTCCCTCGCTGGCTTGCCGGGAATGCAGGAAGTAGCTCAGCGACGCGCCGAGCGAATCGGACGTCAAGAATCGCACATGATCATATCCCCGGGCACCGCATTCTTTGCGCACCTCGGTCAGGAAATCGTTCATCGCGGCCTGGTAGGAGCGTCGGAAGGCCCAGGGTTCGGCGAATAGTTCTTCCTCGCCCTCGATGTCGTGGAAGATTGTCGGGCCGTCGAAGGGGAGTTCCATCTCGTCACGGTCAAGCACTTGCATGACGAGTACCTCATGCCCGCTGAACCGCAGCCGGTTCAATCCGTCATAGAGTGCTTCCAGGTCGGTGAAGAGATCGGAAACGATGACCAACAGGTTACGCCGTCGGAACTGGCTTGCCAGCGAGTGGACCAGGCTTCCCAGCTCGGTCTTCCGGGCCGGCCGGCATCGTTCCAGCAAGTCGGTGATCACCTGGATCTGTGCCTGGGTCGTGCTCGGTGGCAGCATGGTGGTGGCGGACTCGTCGAAGAGAACCAAGCCCACCGGGTCTTGCTGGCGTGTCAAGAGCATCGCCAGAGAGACGACCAGGGTGGAGGCGTAGTCAAACTTGGACAGCGCGGCGCCGGTGCCCTTGTAATTCATCGACGCGCTGGCGTCGACGAGGAAGGTCACGCGGACGTTGCTTTCTTCCTCGTATTGCTTGATGTAATGACGGTCGGAGCGAGCGAAAACCCGCCAGTCGAGCCGGCGCAGGTCGTCGCCCGGGGTGTACTCGCGGTACTCGGCGAACTCGACATTGAACCCGTGGAAGGGACTGCGGTGCTGGCCGCTGATAGCGCCCTCGACAAGCCGCCGAGATCGCAGGTTCAGGTCCGCGATCTGGGCGATGACGTCAGGATCGGAATACTTCTGCGACGGCGGCATCAGAGGCTCCCTTCCGGACCGGGACGTCGGCCAGCACCCGCTTGATGATCGAGTCGCTTGTCTCGCCGGCGGCCTGCGCGTTGTAGTTGATCACGATGCGGTGGCGTAGGACCGGTAGCGCGATCGCGCGGATGTCGTCTACCGAGACACTCGGCCGCCCCGCCAGCGCGGCTCGCGCCTTGGAGGCCACGATCAGCGATTGCCCGGCTCGTGGGCCGGCACCCCAGGCGATCCACTCGCCGATGTACTTGGGTCCGCCGTGCTCGGGACCCCGCGTTGCCCGGACCAGGTCCATCGCGTAATCGATGCAGTGGTCCGACACCGGCACTCGCCGCACCAACCGCTGCAACTCGGCAATTCGCTCACCAGAAAGCACGGGGGTGATCTCGGGCTCCTCGGCGCCCGTGGTGAGGCGATAGATCCGCCGCTCTTCCTCGGGCTTGGGATATGTGATGAAGATCTTGAACAGAAACCGGTCGAGCTGGGCCTCGGGCAGGGGATAAGTGCCTTCCTGCTCGATCGGGTTCTGGGTGGCCAGCACGAAGAACGGGTTCGGCAAGGCATGACGGTGGCCGCCCGCGGTCACTTGCCGCTCCTGCATCGCCTCCAGCAGGGCGGCCTGGGTCTTGGGCGGGGTGCGATTGATCTCGTCGGCCAAGATGAGGTTGGCGAAGATCGGCCCCGGAACGAATCGCAATTCCCGGGCGCCACTGTGCCGGTCCTCGTAGAGCACCTCCGTGCCAGTGATATCGCTGGGCATCAGGTCGGGTGTAAACTGGATCCGGTTGAAGTCGAGCGAGAGCGACTGCGCCAGCGAGTGCACCATCAGCGTCTTCGCCAGCCCGGGGACTCCTTCGAGGATGCAATGCCCACGCGCGAAGACGGCCATCAACAGTTGTTCGACGACGTCGTCCTGACCGACAATCTGCCTGGAGATCTGTTCGCGGATCTGACGGTGAGCCGATTGTAGTTCTTCCAGTTCGGCCAGATCTACGGCTTCGGTCGTTGTGCTCAAAATCCTGCCCTTTCCTCGGTTCGATGGTTCTTTGCAAGGCTGGCAGCCAGCGGCTCAAGATTGCCGCGAGCCGTGACCTCAGCGCTGGAAAACCGGGAGAAACTTGAACGGTAGCTGGAGGATAATCACGGCAATCGCGGTGCCGTATATTTCACCGATACCGTCGCCGTGCCACGAGCCGTCGGCTGCCTGCATGCCCAGCAACTGGTCGCGGGCCGCGGGGAAGTACTTGTCCCAGTACTGATCGCCCGCCATGTAGAACCCTTGCGACGCGTAAAGGTGCGTGTAGAAGGCATGACCGCCTCCCTTGTCCCAACTTTCGCTGGCGCGGAATTGATCCCATACGTACTTCAGGCAGTCGGTCGCGATCGCTCCGTCGAATTGTCCCGCGTTGTAGAGCGTGGCGACGGCCGCCGCCGAGATCGGCAGTCGCGGGCCGGTAGGAGAAGACAGAGAATACTGGATCCCGCCTTCCGGAGTCCGGCATTTCTCGAGGTACTTCACCGACTCCTCGATCACGGCTCGCGGTACCAGGAAGCCCGCATTATGTGCGGCCCGCAAGGCCTGCACCTGGGTGACCGTCACCGAGCCCTCGTCGCCGGAGCCGGGCGTGTAGGTCCACCCCCCCGCTCCGCTTTGACCCTGGCTCGTCAGGGCAACTGCCTTGCGAACGGCAACCTGAACCTGCTTGCGAAGTGATTCCTTGGTGATCATGCCGTAGACGGACGCGAGGAACATCAGGGCGAAGCCGTGGCCGTGCATCGGGATGCCGCCCTCTTGCGAAGGCCCGGTGATCAGCCCAGTTGGTGTGGCGCAGCGAACCAGGAACTCGACGGTGCCCTGCACGGTCTTGGCATACTTCCCGCGCGTGGGCGAATCGCCGTGCGCCAGAATGGCCGTGCCCGCCAGTCCCGTCATCGCCACCGGATACATCTGGCCTCCGCCGGTGATCCACGACCCGTCCTCGGCCTGTTGCCCAGCCAGAAAATCGAGCCCCTTCACCACCGCGCGGATCGTCTCGGGAGTCACGTGCTTCGGCAGCACTTCCTTCTCCGCCGCCCATGATCGGGGGCCGGCAAACAGCCCGGGATCGATTGCCAACGCTGATGTTCCCGCGGCGCAAAGACCGACCTGTCGCAGGAAGGCGCGGCGATTCATGCTGGCTGTAGCTGTCCGCTTGGTGTGGTTCACCGGAATGCTCATGGCTGGGCATTGCCCCCCTTGGCGTTGGCCTTGGGATGAACTTCAAAGCGGACCAGCAGTTCCACGCGGACGGGGATCTCTTGAAACTTCGCCATCTCCAGCCGTTTGCGAGGTGCCTCGTCATCCGAGCCGGAGGACTTATCGCCGGGTACGCTGATCTCGCGGACCGCGACGATCGGTCCCAGGTCCACGCGGCTCAGCCGCGCAAGCCTCTCGGCCCGGGTGCGCGCATCGGCGATGGCCTTCTCGTAGGCTTCGTCTTGCAGCTTGTCGAAATCCTCGAGGACGAATCGGACCAGGCCCGAGGTGGGGCTGCCTCCGAAGCGGTAATAATAGTAGGGCGAGTAGTTGTTTGTGGATCCGACATGGGCGCCGGCGTCCTGCGCGACGTCCAGCAGCCGGCCGACCAGTTGCAGCACGCTCTCCTCGTCCAGCTTGCGGATCTGCGAGGCTTTGATCACGAGTTTCCGCGAGAGCTGTACCTCGGTCTTGGTGCGCGTGTTGGGCTGATAGTCGAAGTAGTAGTAGTTCTGCGCCTGCCCCTTCTGGTCCACGAGCAGTCCGCGCTCGTCCACGGCCACATTGGAGAGCTTGAGTGCGGAGAACGCATCGCGAATCCGCTTCTTGGCGTCGCGATACTTGACGATAGCGTCCGCGGTCAACTCCGACGAAGCGGAAATGTCCAGGTCGATCTCCACCAGGTCTGGCCTGGCCGCGGCGTATCCTTTCCCGGTGACGGTGAATCCCTCGATGTTTTGCTGGGCGGGCGGAGAACTCCCCGACCCGTCAAAAAACTGGGCCCGGCCCGGGCGACCTGGAACCATCACGACCATCGCCAGAACGACTGCCCCGATGGCAAGCTTTCGATGCTCGACGGTTTGCGGCATCGCAGGGGTGCGCATCATCTCGAAGCCCTTTCCTTTGTGGTCGCGGAGTCACTTTGGCGGGAAACCTCGGTCGCGCTCGCCCGGCGTGGGTAGGCGGAGATCGTGCGATTGGAGATCGCAAGGAGCCACCGATCTGTCAACGACAGGTCGCCCCATGAAGCTCCCAGATCCTTGCCCCGAAAGATCCGCCGCACTTCGCCCGATTTTGGATCAATCTCGAAGATGCCGCGAGGTGTCAGTTGCCAGAGACCGTCTGGCCTGACCAGAACATGCCCTTCCAGGCTGCCACCCGGCAAGCGTGTCGCCCAGAGAAGCTGGCGCGACCGCAGATCCAGGGCACTCAGTTCGGCTCCGCCAAAGTAGACCGCATGGTCGTCGACCCCAAGCAACCGTGATGATTTCGTGATCGGCCGGTCCCAGAGGACCTTCATGCGATTGAAGTCCACGGCATAAAGGCGTTCGGACTGCATGCCCTTGATCAGAAACGCTTCGCTCATCGCCAGCGGTGCACTGCCGGCGGCTTGCGGCTCGGTGGGTTCATAGCCATAAAAGAAGTAGGTCTGTCCCTTGAACGGATCGGTCTTGTAGCCGTAGCCCCATTCGAGGTTTCCCGATTCCGCGTCGAGACGGGCCAGCACACCGAGGTGGGTATCGATGTAAATTGCGCCGCCGCTGTAGATCAATCTCGGCTGAGGCGTCGTGTCGCGCAGGTTGTAGTACATGTACATTGGCCGGCCCTGGCGCGATGTGGCGACTTCGGTTTTCCAGATCAGCTTGCCGTCGTGCGGCTGGATCGCCAGGACAAACTGTTGGGGCAAGTTCTGTCCTTGCTGCGGGTTTGCCTGGGTTCTGGCCGCGATGAAGAGCTTGCCGTCGGCCAGCAGCGGTAACCCACCCAGGTCGAACTGGGCATAGTCGGGCAGGTCGGACGATTTCCAGAGGACCTCGCCGTTGTCGGCTCGCCGGCAGGTCAACTGGTAGGGCGCCATGAAATTCTGATCCTTGATATCGCGTGCCAGGCTCCAGACGTATTCCCCGGATGCCACGATCGCGAATCGCGCCGGATCGATCATTCGCGCGGCCGGCTGCATGGCCTGCACTTCCAGATGATGGAACGACCCGGTGCGCCAGAGCAGCTTCCCGCTTTCGAGATCGATCGCCAGAATGTAACCCAGAAAGTTCACGAACAGGTTCGTACCGTCGATTGTCACCGCCGGGACGGCGCTGCTTAGCGAGTTGGATTCCCACTGGGTCAGTTCCAGGCGAGTCATCCCGGCCTCGATGGATTCGGCGAACCGCACCTGCCAGGCCGGGTCGACAGGACGGCTGAGATCGGGGCCTGGAAGGGCCGAACGATGTGCCTCCGGCCTGGAAGTTTCACTCGCTGCCGGCTCCTCGGCCAACAGGCGGCGAAGCAATTCCGCCGGCGCCCCGGATTGTCCTCCAAGGGTCAATCGCTCATCGCTGAAGCGGCTGGATAACTCGCTGCGCACCTGCTCGAGCTCGGAGTGGCGTCCCGCCCGAGCCAGTGCCAAGGCCGTCTTGACCGAGATCAAGGCGGGCGATAAGTCCGTGTCAGGGCGGTCGCGGAGGATCGCCAGCCAGCAATCGGCCGCGCGATCGAAGCGTCCCATCTCGAAGTAGAGATCTCCCAGGCGATCGGCGGCGTCGTCCCCCACAGACGTTGTGAAATAGGCGGAGAACACGCGCTCCAGGTTCTTCAGTTCGTTAGCTCCCTCGGCCTCGTCGAGCAGCTTCTTCGCCTCGGCGTCGTAGAACAAGCGGTAGGCCGCCTGGCCCTGGGGAGGCAACGCGGTGAGGATCGAGCGGCGTTTTCGCTGGACCGGAATGATGAAGCCGTTCTCGCCGTCGACCAGGCGAAGCGTCTGGTCCTCGGGGATCGTGTAGAGCGCCTTGAACGCGCGCTCCCACGCCCCGCGCCGCTGGAACCGGTCGAAATCATCGAGCGCTTCCTTCACCTCGGTCGACGCCGGCGGCATTTGCAAGGGCCGCGCCGGATTGTCGTTCGAAACTTTGTCCTCGTCTTCCGGCTTGTTCTGACCGACTGCCAGAGCCGGCAAGACAAGGAGCATCAAGATCGTCAGGCGAATTACGATCATCTCAGTAAATCGAAACTAGAGTTGGTCGAAGGCCGGCGTGCTCGGCGCGATCGCCAGCCAGAACTATGAGAGGAAACAAAAGACCCCTGATCCATGAGGCCCGTGAACTTGGACTTATGAACCGGAGATAACCTTGATGAGACATTTGTAGTCGAAGTTTGACCGCGCTCGCAAGTTAATTCCTTAAGAACTTTCTCGGCGGTGTTCATCACAGACACGGACTGATCACTTGCCGGGAAAGAAATCAGGGCTCTGTCGAAAAGAGCACCTGCGAACCGGGGCGTTCGTGCCTTGCATTTAGCGCGGTTTTCGTTTGCGTCGACCGCGAGCAACTCACCACCGCGGACTCACAGGGTGTAAATTATGGGCGGTTTCCCAGCCGCATAGCGGGAGCAGCACGGCCCCAACAGAGTGGGACATTAGGCTCTGTTGGGGGTTGGACAAAAGGGCTGGGGGTTACCTTGTACACTATGTTGACCTCGTCAGCACCAACCTCGATCTGTTTGACGAGTGTACTAATGATTCGCCTTCGGGTCGCCATGTCACCGGCATCTAGCCCCTCCCGGGCGCTCTTTGCGAACTCCTCGATCTCACCAATCAGGAGTCGCAATTCTCTTTGCTCTCCGTCTTTCTCCATCTCGATCTGACGCGCCTGCTCGAACTCGGACAGCCGTCTCTTAGAGAAATGCACATCTTTCTGAAACTTGTCTTTGTCTATGTGTCCGTCGGCATACATCTCCACCAACCGCGCCACCCGCCGCTTCAGTTGGCTGATCTGTCGGTCCAGGGCTTGAACGGTTCGTGCCACAGTGGTTGTCTTCGCATCCCCATGGAATCGTCGCTCGAATTCCTGTGCTAACCGCTCCGGTTCCAGCAGCAATGCTCTGACATCGTTCCAGACCGCCTCCTCGAGAAGCGGTGCCTGTAGCGACGGATTGGAGCACACCTTTTGACCATGGAACCGCCCGGCGTCGACACCCAGACAACAGTAGTAGAGCTTTCCCGCTCCCTTCGGTCCCGACCGATGGGCGACGTAAGCGTAGCCGCACTTCTTGCAGACTACCAATCCCGATAACAGATGTGCTGGCCGTGGAGCGGTTTGACCAGGGTGCCTCTTGTGCTCTGCCAGACATTCCTGGACGGTCGCGAACAAATCGGACTCGATGATCGCCGGTACCGCGATGGGAATCTGCTCCTTTGGGTCAGTTGACTGCAGCGCAGAATGACGCCGGGGATACTCCGGCACGCCACGGCGGGGACGAAGCCGGGGTTGAGCCGGAACGACCCTCTCCTTGCCGAATCGGGCTTCCCCCATGTAGGCCGGATTCCGTAACATCCCTACGAGAGTCGCACGATCCCAATTGGATCGCCCCTTCCGTGTGAGAACTCCTTGCTCTTTCAATCGCCTGCACACCTGAGTTAATGAACATCCTTCGATTCCGATCCAAAGAAAAATTTCGCGAACGACCGCAGCTTCTGCCAAAACGACGATATACCGGGCTTCCCCGCCTCCTTCACTTTTCGTGACGTAGCGGTATCCGTAGGGCGCGACGCAGAGGGCTGAGACCCGTCCGGACCGAGCAGCGAAGAGCCGGCCACGGCGACAGCGTTCGCGGATTTTGGTCCGTTCATATTCGGCGATCATGCCCTGGACTTGGAGTAGTAATCGGCCTTCTGGTGTCGCATCGAGATTGAAGTTGAGAAAGATGATCTCAACCCCGTGGGAATTCAGTTCGTCCATCAGGACCATCTGATAAGGATAATCACGTGCGAGGCGGTCGGGGGACTCGACGTAAAGCAGATCGATTGCTCCGGCAGCAGCAGTGTCCCGCAAGCGTTCCAAGCCGGGGCGTCTGAGGGTTTCACCGCTGTAGCCGTCGTCGATGAAGCGGAGTTCGGGTGCCACGAAGCGACCGTCGGCCAGAATGCGGCGGTCGAGGAGATCGAGCTGGCTGGCAATAGTCTCGATAACGACCTGGTGTTCCGAGGAAACCCTGGCGTAGAGACTGGTGTGGTTGCGATCCTGGTCTTTCATGATCTACCTCCTGAAGCACACTGTGATTTAGAGATGGCGATATCATCGCATGAAATGACATGATATTGAGAATCTCTTGGGAGCTGTCTCCGGACAACAGGAAGGGCCTGCGCGAAGGCGTAGGTCAGGAGTTGACGCTCGAGCCGCGATGGGGCGAAACTGCGATGGATCAGAGGACAGAGAATCCTCGGTGAGGAAAGGCGAGGCATGTCCGCTCTCCTTGATAGGACATTGATCGAGACTGCACCTCCAAACAAGGAATCAACCATGCTTCAAGGGTGGCGACGACGCGCTCGCAGCGTAGTCACGGAAATGACAGTATCAGGGATCAGATGGCGATGTCCCACTCTGTTGGTAACGCTAGGATGTAGCCCGGCGGCTGTATGGCGAGCTGGACGGTGCGACCACCTATACGGACGCGCGACTGCGTGCCTTGATCAAGAACGACCTGGCCGCGCTGGCGGCGCTTGAAGGTCGGCTCGAAGAGGCGCGGCAGGACTGGCGAGAGGCGATCGAGGCCGATCCGAAATGCGAGCTTGCCGGTCTGAACAATGTGCAGATCGAGGCCGAGATCGCGAGGCTGCACGGCTATCCCTCCTTTCTCTTGATCCAGGCGCAAGAGAACTTCTGCCCGCTCAATAACTTGCGGCTGCTGGCCAACGGCCCGGGGAGCGAATGGGGCCACCCCCCAAACGTCGGTGCCGGAGCGATTTGTGGGTGGGCCCTAAGCGTCGCTCCGGATTCCCTCGGCGACTTCCAGCTTCCGGGCGTCGGTTGAATCTCTCTGAAGGTAGATGATAAGCTCGGGCAGTAAGCCAAGATTCTTGGCGTCAGACACGGATGATCAGGCAAATGAGGTTTTTGACCATGGCAAAGTCGAGACCACGAAAGGTCGCGGGGCTTGTTGTTGTCTCGGCGATTGTGGTTGCCGGCCTCGCAATCGCCCGGCTAAGGGCGTCCGGCGACTCTGCCATGCCAAGCTATGGTGGCCACCTTCTCCTGGTCTGGGCGATCGATAAGAAAACCGGTGTCATTGCAGGGTTCTCACGCGGCACGATCCGTCCCGGTCAGGCGGCGGAGTTAATCCCGGCCACCGGCCACAGCATCCGCATCGAGGCGGGTAGAATCGAGGCCGTCGAAGTCACCGACTTCCGCAAGGAATGGAAAGAAGATCTGATCCAGCTCAAGATCTCGCACGGCCGGTTTTCCTCTGAGGGGAGCAAGGCGCTCACGGTGCCTTTTCTTAGTCTGGACTTTGGGATCAACGAACCGGTGAGCACGGTCATCCTCGGCATCCCGGTCACACCGCTTGGATCCCCGCCTTACCAGGAAGTTCTGAGGCGGGAAGACCCCGGTACAGCGTCTGGACTGGAGGACCTGCTCTTCGCCGCCTATGAGAACCCCCAATCAGGCGGGTATGTGGCGGTCTCTGACGTGCTCGACGTTTATCGAATGCTCGTTCGGTCGCAGCGACTCAACCGCTGGAGGAGCCGACTTTCGGGCGGGACGCCTGAGAATCGTCTTGAGGCCGCGGCGGTCCTGATGGTCTTGGGGGACGAGCCAGGCACGGCCACGTTCTGTCAATCGTGCCTTCAGGCGCAGGGCGACGACCAGGTCCGGTTGATCGACATCCTTTGTCAGATGCCCCCGTCGGAGACGGCTCTGGTGACGATCGTCAAGCTGATAGTCGCCCCGCGGACGTACCTGCAGCAGTCATCTAGAGGCAGCACGGCACAAACCGAGAGGCGTCACCATCTCCTCCGGGCCCTCTCCGAGAAGTATCCGAAAGAGATAGTGCGCAAGCACGGCGAAGAACTGCGAGCCTATGGCGAGTCACTCCCCGCCGGAAGCGGCCAACGAGAGACCCTAAGGGCGCTGCTCGAATCCCGCTGATTCCGGGCGTGTC
This sequence comes from uncultured Planctomycetaceae bacterium, assembly GCA_963797295.1. Taxonomy (GTDB): domain Bacteria; phylum Planctomycetota; class Planctomycetia; order Isosphaerales; family Isosphaeraceae; genus Aquisphaera. The sequence continues at coordinate 41,704 of CAWCPP010000034.1, read as the reverse complement.
ACGCGCCGATTTCGCGACCGGGGATCTGTCGGGCCACGGTGCGACGGATACTGGAAGTGAGTAATGACCGCCCCAGCATGCCTGAACCGGCCTGCACTCAAGCCGTCCGGGTGGCATGAGGGCTGGCCGCGTCGCCGGACGACTACGAAGGAAGCGGCACCAGTTCAACCGTTCAACGTTCCCTTTCCCGCTCCTCGATCAAAGCTTCGAGTCGGATGCCAAGCTCGGCCGGCAGACGATCGCACCAGGCCTGATCGATAAGTCCGACATCAAGCAGGTCCATGAGGTGAACCTTGTCTTTGATCCGGAAGGAGGTGAGCTTCATCCGCACCAGGGCGTCGAGAGTGGGCACCGGGAAGTCGGGTCCCGGCTCGGACTCGGTCACTTCGGGCATGGCAGCGACATAGTCGGAATGAACTTTTTCCGAAGCGAAGACCACGTGGATGGCGCTTCGGACCGATCCCTCCGGGCCATCCAGGAACATGTCAACGCCCGCGACGTACTGGTGCACGAAGCCGACCGACTCAAGGGCTTTGATGACGGCGGGAAAGTCGAGCCGCCGGACCAGAAGATCAACATCCTTCGTATTCCGCACCGCTTCCCGATCAACCCGGGCGACCCAGGCGGCCACGGCATGTCCGCCCACGATGACGTGGGGAATTTCGGCGGTTTTCAACGCGCCCGTCGCTCGACACGCGCGTTCGCGGACGTCTTCCACGGCGGCAATCATCCTTTCCCAGGAGAAATCATTGAGAATCACCCCGCTCATCAGTTTTTCTCCCGAGCCTGGTGGCAGTCGCCATGAGCGATTCTTTTACTCCAGCCTGGATCCGGCGTCATTGCGACCATTCCGTCGGCGTTCGATCCCAGCGGTGCGCCTTGAGCTGCTGTACCAGCTTGGGATCGAGCCGTTTGCCGTCGCTTACCGCCATGTTGGCGGCGGCGTGCTTGGATTTCCGCATTCCGGGGATGGTCGTGGAGACCGTCGGGTTCTCCAGGATCCACCGCAGGGCGAGTTCGGGCATGGTCATTCCAGCAGGGATCAAAGGCCTCAGTGCCTCGGCGCGATCGACGCTCGCCGCCAGGTTCTCGGGAACAAAGTAGGTGTTCCGCCAGTCGCCCTCGGGCCATCGGGTTTGCTTGGTGAGCGTGCCAGTGAGCGATCCTTCATCAAAGGGCACGCGCGCAATGACGGCGATGTTCCGTTCGCGGCAGAGCGGGAAGAGCTCGTCCTCGGGGGCCTGGTCGAAGATGTTGTAGATGACCTGAACCGCGTCGATCAACCCGGTTTTCAAGGTCTCGAGCGCATTGGCCGGCTCCCACCGGTTGATGCTGATGCCGATCGCCCGGATCATCCCCTGGCGCTTGAGGTCGTCCACGGCTCGCTGCCAGCGGTCGTCGCGGGCCCAGGCGTCTTCCCAGACGTGGAACTGCTGCAGGTCGATCGCGGCAACGCCCAGGTTTTCCAGACTCTTCTCGGTGTATTCGCGGATGTACTCGGGCGGGAAAACGTCGTCGAGCTTCGAGTGTCGCCGCGAGGGCCATTGCCGATTCTTGGGCGGAATCTTGGTCGCGAAATGGAGCGCCTTGTCGGGATGGTCTTTCAAGAGGCCGCGGAGAATCTGCTCGCTCCGTCCGTCACCGTAGGCCCAGGCCGTGTCAAAGAGATTACAGCCCTGCGCGACGGCCAGCTCGAGGGTTGCCCGGGTCTCGGCTTCATCCGAGCCGGTCCAGCCCGCCAGACCCCACATGCCATAGCCAACTTCACTGACCGACCAGCCCGTCCGGCCGAAAATGCGACAGATCATCGATTGCTCCCTTTCAGGGTTCCACTCTTGACGACTCCAGTCTACCAGGCGAACTCGAGGGGTCACCATGATCCAGTGCCTTCCGGCACCTGGCGAGCAATAAACCATGCATGAAGTTGGGATTTGCTCAACCGCGATGAGGGCTCACAAGTTGGGTCTGGGCGACGTAAGAAGAAGAGGCTACGCTGTAGCAGGGTGAAACAGATGGCGTGGATTGGGCAGGGAAACTCCAGCCATGAGCGATCAAGATGAAGGTGGATACGACCTGATGGAGGAGCCGGAACCCCGGCAACCCAAGGCGCCAAACAAGTCCGTGAAGCCGTTGCCGCGGCTCTGGAAGACTGAGCCGGATGAGGACGAGGAAGAAGGACTGAGAGAAGCGGCCGAGGCGAAGAAAAAGCAGGCTGCGGCCGAGCAGTCGGCCGAGGAAGCGGCTCGAGCTGCCGAGGCTCGCTTTCGGGCGAGGAAAGCGAAAGCCAAGGAGCCCAAAAAGCCGGCTGTGGCTGAGGGTGCGGAGAAAAAAGTCCTCGTCGAGGACACCCCGGCTCTCGACACCTACGAGGCTCGCCAGCGCGGGCGATGGATCATCGGTGGTCTGATCGCGGCTTGCATCGGAATCTTTGTCTGGATCATCTACAGTCTCTTCATCTACGACCCCAACCCCATCCTGGTCACCTCGGGAGAGGAACCACCACCCCAGGTTGTCAACGCTCCGCCGCCCAAGAAGGACTTGGACCCTGAAGCCCACGGCTTGTTGGTCCGGGCGCAGGATTTTGCCAAGGCTGGACATACCGACCAGGCCGTCAAGCTGCTGGAAACCGTGGTGAAGTCTTATCCCGGAACCAGGTCGGCGACCGATGCGAAGAAGGCCCTCGAGCGTCCCAACCAGAACCTTCCTCTCTTCCTGGATCGGCCGGCCATGCAGGCCGAGAACGCCCCGAAGCCTGCTCCTACCCCTGCTCCCGCCCCCCCGCAGATCGTCAACGCCCAGCCGAAGCAGACGACCGGCAATGCCACGCTGACGCTGCCGGCCAATCCGGCCGAGGCGACGCCGACCCAGCCCACCGCTCTGGCAATGGCTACCGGCGCCCCGGGTATTCCCAGGACGCCCACAACCGTCCGCGCTCTGCCCGCCGGATTCGTGGCCAAGGCCGACGCCGCCGTACACAGCTCTGGCTGGCCGCTGGCCATCGTGGGGAAGCGCAACGGCGCACCCATGGTGCTTGTCCCGGGTGGGGTTTTCACCATGGGCAACGACGATGGCCCGGCGGCGGAATCGCCCGCCCATAAGGTCTCGCTGTCCACCTACTACATCGATCAACACGAGGTGACAGTCCGCCAGTTCCGGATTTTCCTCGCGGAAGCGCATTACCGCGGCCAGCCACCGCGAAGCTGGTCGGAAGATTTCCGGCAGAGCGCATCCGACTCGCTCCCCATGGTGATGGTCAATGCACGCGACGCGCAGGCGTATTCCGAATGGGCCCAGAAGCAGCTCCCCACCGAGGCGCAATGGGAGATGGCCGCGCGGTCGACCGACAGCCGGCTCTTCCCCTGGGGTTCCGAGCCTATCAAACAGGCAAAGCCGCGCGCCGCGGGCCAGCTCGAACCGGTCATGACAGTTTCCGAGGACGTGTCTGCGTATGGTGTTCACGACCTGGGGGGAAGTGTTCTGGAGTGGACGAAGGACTGGTACGACTCGAAATACTACCACCAGCTTTTCAATCCTCCGACCGCCAACCCTACCGGACCGGCCACCAAGCCAAGATCCATGGAGCTCGTCGTCAAGGGCGAGCGGAAGACCGGCAGCGCCTCGGCCAGGCAAGGAATCCCGCTGGAAAAGCGGTTGAGCTACGTCGGGTTCCGGTGTGTCTTGCCCGTTGAAAACCAGGGCGTTGTCGTCAGTCCGGGCGCCCGGCGGCCGGAAGCCCTCCTGGACCTGCGCCTGTTGGTCAACCATCGTCGAACCGACCGCGCCCGGGTAATGCCGCGCCATCGGCTGAACCTTTCTGAGATCCCTCACTAATGAGCCGATCCGCACCAGGGGCGGCATGGGATCATGAGGAACGCGTGCCGCCACGTCGTCCATGAACCAGCGAACCGTCCGCTCGATGCTTTCCTGATAGCTCAGCGCCGGAGCCCAGCCCAGCCTGCGACGCGCCTTTTCGGTGCTGTACTCGAGATGACGCCCCAGCAGCCAGGCACCGTAGCGGGTGACCCGCGGCGGCTTCTTGCTGCGTAGCAACCGCTCCCGGAGTTCGAGCGAAAGACCTCCGTAAAAGGCATACCAGAAGGGATAATGCCAGGTCACCCGGGGAACGCCAAGGGCGTCGGCGAGCATGTCGATGAATTCTCGCTGGGTGATCCGGCTATGACTGGTGATGTTGTACGCTTCCCCGGCCGAATTCGGATCAGTCGCCGCCATCAAGGCCGCGTCGGCCACCACGCCGGCATACACGGCGCTCATCGGATTGTCACCCTTGCCGACGATCGACACCCGGTTCCAGCGGAATTCCTGGATCAGGCGGGGCATCGTTGTCCGGTCACGCTCGCCGAACAGCCAGCTCGGCCGGATAACCGTGAGGCGAAGCCTTCCCGAACCGGCCATCTTCCAGAGCATTCGTTCGCACTCGACCTTGCTGCGTGTGTAGTAATCGAGCATCCAGATGTTCTGACCCAGCGGAGCCGTCTCGTCGATCGGAGTTACTTGATCGGGCGGGTGACCGTAAGCACTCGTCGAGCTGATATGCACGAACCGATCGACTCCTGCGCGTGCCGCGGCCTCGGCGAGCGTGCGCGTGGCGTCGATCCCGCCAACTTGAAATTCCTTCCAGCTTCCCCAGTCGCCGACCTTGGCGGCACAGTGGAAGACCAGCGAAACATCGCGTACCGCCCGTTCACAGGCAGCCGGATCGGCGAGATCCCCGGATTCGGTCACAACCCCCAGCTTTTCGAGGAAAGTTATGTCGCTGGATGAACGGATCACGGCTTTGACCCGGTATCCCTGGTTGATCAGTCGCTCGGCAATATGGCTGCCCAGAAGCCCGGTCGCCCCCGTCACGAGAACACCGCGGCCTGAACTTACAGAACTCATGTGCTTGATTCTTCCGGCGAGCGACCCGATGAAAAGTTTCCACAAATGAGCCTGCCTCATGCTTCCGGCCAGGTCAAGTGAAACCAGCAGACTGGTGAGCGGCAGAGTAGGAATAGTAAGGCCAAAGCCGCAGGCAGCCAGGAAGTCTCCCAGTGCCCGCCGCCTTGTGTCGGCGAACCGCTTCCTTCGGCCCGGGCGGATTGCGCACACAGCGTCCATACACGCGGGACGCGGAAGACCGCCATGAATCATCAGGGCCGGAGTGCCTGGCGATTTTTCTCGACAGTGCCCAAAGGTGAGCTTATCCTGGAAGGAGAAACTCCCCCCAGTGAGGCCCTGCGTCTCACTCATTCCCTCCCCATATTCCAGGAGAATCCGTCGATGGCAGATCGTGATTCATCCCTGATGCAACGACGCGAGTTTGTACAAACCAGCGCCGCCGCAACCGCCGCCGCCGTCACTCTGGCGAGCCTCGGACAAGGACAGGCCGAGGCTCAGACCGGGGCCAACCCACCCAACAAGGCCTCCACCGGTGCTCCGGCCTTCCCCAAGCGGATGTTCGGCAAGACAGGGATCGAGGTGACCATCCTCAATGCGGGAACCCTGCGAGTGGCCGGGTTCATGGACCGGCTGCTCCGCATGGCTTACACCGATGGTGTCCGGTTCTTCGACACGGCCAAGGTGTATGGCACCGAGCCGGGTTTCAAGAAATGGTTCGCCGAAATGCCCCAGGTGCGCAAGGAGATTTTCCTGGCCACCAAGGAACCGGTTCGAAATCTGGGAGACGCTCTCAAGAACGTCGACCAGCGGCTCGCCGCGCTCGGCACTGACTACATTGACCTGCTTTACTACCACGGCCTGGGCCGCGGCCAGATCGACTGGGTCAAGAGCCGGGAGATGAAAAACGAGATCGAAGCCCTCAAGAAGACCGGCAAGGTGCGGTTCGTCGGTTTCACCACCCACGACGGCTCCATGGCCGAGCAGCTCCAGGCGGCGGCCAAGGGAGGATTCGTCGATGCCATCATGTTCTCCTACGCACCCTGGCTTGCCAAGGACTCGGCTCTCAATAAGGCCATGGACGCCTGCTTCAAAAAAGAGATCGGCCTGGTGGCCATGAAACTGTTCGCGGGCCGTGGCGCTCTCAGAGACGTGTATCAGAAAGCTCCCGTGCTCAAGGATCGCGGGCTCAACCCGCACCAGGCGCTGCTCCATGCGGCCTGGACCGACCAGCGACTCGCCTGTGTCTGCACGGCCATGGTAAACACCGACCAGGTTCGCCAGAACATCGAGGCGGCTCACAAGTTCGAGCCCCTGAAGACGACGGAAATCCTCCAGCTCCGCGATGCCGTTCTGGCCGCCGGGCCCACCATGTGCGCCAACTGCGACGGCAGTTGCGGTCGGGCCGGCGGCACCAAGGCCCGCCTCGGCGACCTCGCCCGCATGCTGACCTATCACGAGCACCACGGCGCCCGCGTCATGGCCCGCGAGGAATACGCCGGTTTGACCGACGAGGAACGCGAATGGCACGATGCCGACCTCGAAGCCGCCCGCGAGGCCTGCCACAGCCACCTCGACTTCGCCAAACTGCTCCCCAAGGTCGACAAGTTCCTGGCGTGAACCGAAACGCAATGCGATGCAATGGACGCGGCTTGATCCGGGAGCGACCACGCTCTGGATCCACGTCGCGTCCTTTCTGATTCCCTACATTGCGGGAGCCACTCGATAGCTGCGGAGCTCACCCGGCTCCAAGTTCAGTTGCAGAATGCCGTCCTTCACGTCGCGATGCTCCACCAGGTCGCGCACGGCTCCCCGGGCAGGGAGAGCGACAGTCAAGTTCTTCGTGGGCCGCATCGAGGTGTTGACCACCAGGTAGTAAGTGCCGTGATGTTGGGTGGGGATCTCGCGAACGACCACCATCGGGTCGCCTGATGCCCCTTTCACGACTGCCGATGGTAGTGCCGGTACGGAGAGGAAAGCCTGGTTGAAACTGCGCACATACTCTGGAGAGCCCGTACAGAAGCTGGAGGCGCAAAGGTAGCCCAGGTTGGTCGGATCGGCAGCGGCGACGGTCCTCGCCTCGAGCAGCCGCACGAACGGCCCGGCGCGGTCAACATCCACCGAGATATAGCCTACCTGCCCGTCAAACGGCAGATTCGATGGGCCCTTGGCTCGATCGTGATCGTCTTCGTTGAGAGTGTAGTGGCGAACCACCGTAAGCCCCGCGCCGGTGCGGTAGCTCTCCATCAACTCTGGCCTGGCGACCGTGAATAGTCGGCCGATCGGATACGTCAGCATGACGCGACGGCTGTCGCGGTACTCCGCCGGATCGGCTCCCGGGGCCGAATGAAACGACTCGGTTCGATCGGGAGGCGGCGAGATCGGCTCCCGGAAAGCCAGGCTCAGTCCATAGACGTTCTCACGGACGACCTTGTCGAACGACGTCGGCACCAGGGCCCAGCGGAACCAGCTTGAGTCAGGCTGCTTGCGGGACAGCGAATCCCACCAGGAGGGATCGTCGGTGACAATCTGCACGGGATGGCCATTCGTGCCCGAGGCCGGATCGCGCAGCATTGGAATCTGCTCACTCGTCCACGGTGTGAACAAGATCCGGACCCCGGGATCGCCGAGACCTTCGGCAAGACGCCGGCCGAGCGATTCGAAAAACCGAGCTCGCTCGCGCAGCCACCAGTTGATGTAACGATCGTAGAGCCGGTGATCGCTCTCATACGAGGCAATGAGCGCCGGGCGGGACGCGGTCCGGGCGAGCGAATCGCCGACATGCGCAGCGCGAAACCGGGCGACGGTGGCGTCGGCAAAGCTGATCGGCAGATGATTGTCGCGCACGCGGAACCACGCTCCGGCGAAGCGGGCCCTTCCCTTGTGGACGATGATCGTGCGATCGAGCACCTGAAGAGCGTCGGCCAGCGTATCCGGGTCGGTGAGATCCGCGTTATGGTCCTCGGTCCACCAGATCGGCGTGTACCGCGTATTCGGAAGCTTGTGATAGAGCTTCTCCGCACGCCGCTGCCAGCCCAGGCTCAATGGCCTGGCCTCGTTCAGGCCGATGGCTCCCTTGTACTCGTAGTAGGGCAAGAGATCGAGGCCCTCGGCCGCGATCCGCGGGACGGCCCGGTCCCAGAGATCGGTGATCGGCGGCTGAGCGTTATTGACCCAGTTCGGGTCACCGCTCTGCCAGCCCTGATTGAAACCGAACTCCAACAGGTCCTTGGTGAAGGTGTTGATCGCCAGCAACCGCGCCATCCGGGCCTTGAACAGCAGCCAGTCGAGCGGATCGGCCACACCGCGGTCATTGACCGCGCGCGCCTGCACGGCCTCGTCGGCCATCTCCTCCCGCCAGAACACGCGTCTCTGGGGCAGATCGTCCGGAGGGAATTCCACCCTGGCATCAAGCGCCGCGACATTGGGCACCGCGCAGCCGGATTCGGCCCACAGCCGCACCCTGCGAGCGGGGATCGTTGAGCCGCTTGCTCTGGAAGATGACCACGTGAAAGCCGTTGGCAGGACCGAAGGGACGGCCGCCCGGCCGCGAATCACGCTGAGCGTACAGGCCCTGGAACCGATCGTGCAAGAAGAAGATCATCCGGTGCCGCTGCCAGTGCCCGGTCTGAGGATAATCGAGCGACTCGAGCGACGGCTGCACATACTGCTGCCGGCAGTCGCCCGTCGCCGACCCGGTCGCGAAGCCGCGGACCAGATCGGCACCCCGGTTGGCAATGAACAGCGTGCGCGGCAGATCGTCGGGATATTCCACCTCGAGAAGATACGCAGCGCCTGGCTTCAGCCCCTTGCCCCGGCCGATCACCCAGGCCATGACCTTCGGCACATCGCCGGTCGGTAGCACCCGGGCCGGCCGGTCGAGAAATGTTTCCACGCGGCTGGCATTCTCCGGAAACTGGTGCACCGGAGGCTGCGCCGCCGCATCGATCTCGTCGACGATGGGCAGTCCATCAAGTAGCCGATCGAACTGCGCGGGCGTGTCCGCACGCACCAGTCCGGGCACCAGACTGCACAGGACGCCGAAAACCGCCAGAAGCGTCAGTATTCTGAGTTGGTTCATGATAGGTTCGCCGCGCGTGTTGTTGGCTGGCAGGCATTGCCGATCCAGGAGGCGGCATCGTCAGCGCCTGGGACGTGAGACGGATCACAGCTCATTTCTTTCGTTTCCATACCCTGATGCGATTCTTGCTGCCCGGTTCCGTCTTGAACGCCCTGGGCCGGTCTCCCTGGTCGTCTGCCGAGCAAATCTTGATGTTCTCGCCATCCCACGTGTAAATTCCTGCCATGGATACCCGGCCGTCATCCCGCAGCAGATCGTAGGTGCCGGGGGTCTTGCTCGGGTCCATCCTGACAGTTGCTGAGTGGTCCTTTCCATTCGAGGTGAAGAGCACCCTGTTGCCGACGACGGTGTACGAGAGATCTCGAAGCTGGGTGTCCGGCACCGCCTCGCCCTCATACTCCTCGGATATCAAGACCCAGGTCCCCTGATATTTGCCGAGCTCGATCTTCAATGGATCGTCCGCGGCGACAAGTAACCCGGCAACGGTGACAAGTAATCCCGGCAGGGTCATTTGAGATCCTCCGTCAAGGATGTGACCCGAAACCCTGTCTGTTCGATCAACCCGTCGACCGTACCAGACCCGAGCGGCATTGTCACGCCCTTGACAACCCGCGTGTACTGTTCCACGATCAGGGAATCGGTCTCGCGAACGCGGTCAGTGGCCGGCATCATCGAAAGGCATGCTCGAATGCGGAAATACAAAATCAACTCAAACTTTATTGCTTTTGTACTCGTTCTGGGCACTCAGTCGGCGACGACGTTCGCTGCGTCCGCCGCCGACTTTCGCCCGCCCGCGGTTCCGCTTGTCACGTACAACCCGTTCCTCAGCATCTGGTCGGAAGCCGACCATCTGAATGACGCAACCACCAAACACTGGACCAGGCATGATCATTCGCTCGTGAGCCTGATCCGCGTCGACGGCAAGACGTACCGGCTGATGGGCGGGGAACCGAGATCGACACCGAAGTTCACCCAAAAATCGGTCGAGGTTTTGCCAACGCGGAGCATCTTCGAGTTCGAGGAGGCTGGCGTGCACGTGACGCTGACCTTCATGCAACCCGCGCTGCCGGACGATCTCGACGCTTACTCCTGGCCACTCAGTTATATCACCTGGAAAGTACGTTCGTCCGACGGCGCGAAGCACCAGGTTCAGCTCTACGACAGCAGCAGCTCACAACTCGCCGTCAACAAGACGACGGAGGCCGTGGAATGGTCGCGGCAGACGGCCGGCGAGCTCACACTCCTGCGCATCGGCACCCAGACGCAGAATGTCCTCGGGTCATGCGGCGATGATCACCGCATCAATTGGGGCTACGCCTATGCCGCCGCTCCGAGCGGGCATTCCAGGGCGGCGATCGGCGCCGGGCCTGCCCTCGAAGAGTCGTTCATGAACAATGGCGGTCTCCCTCCCGCGGACGACCCGCGCATGCCCCGCGCGGTCCGCGACGCCGAGCCCGTGATGGCTTTCGCCTTCGACCTGGGAAGCGTCGGAGCCGAGGCCGTTCAGAGGCAGGTGATCGTGGCCTATGACGAGATCTTCGCGATCAAGTATTTCGGCAAGCGGCTGCTTCCTTACTGGGCCAGAAACGGCGTGAAAACCGCCGACCTTCTGCAGACCGCGGCCCACGATTACCCGAATCTTCTGGCGCGCTGCGAAGCCTTCGACAAGGAGCTCATGGCCGACCTGACCTGGGCCGGCGGTGAGAAGTATGCCAGGATCACCGCACTCTCTTATCGCGAGTGCGTCGCCGCCAACGGTCTGGCGGCCGACGCCAACAAGCAACCCCTCTTCTTCACCAAGGAAAACACGAGCAACGGCGATATTGCCACGGTGGATGTGTTTTTCCCGATGGAGCCAATCTGGATCTTGCTGAGCCCATCGCTCGCCAAGGCATCGCTCGTTCACGTGCTGATGTATTCCGCCTCAGCGCACTGGAAGTTTCCCAATGCGCCCCATGACCTGGGGACGTATCCGTTCGTCACCGGCCGCGATGACGGCGGCGAGGGCATGCCCGTGGAGGAGAGCGGCAACATGCTGATCCTCTGCGATGCCATCGCGCACTCCGATGGCAATGCGGACTTTGTCGCGCCCTGGTGGCCGCAGCTCACCCAGTGGGCGAAGTACCTGGAAAGATACGGCCTCGACCCCGAGGAGCAGCTTTGCACCGACGACTTCATGGGCCACCTCGCGCACAATGCGAACCTGTCCGTGAAGGCAATCCTCGGCCTGGCCGCGTATGGCGATCTGTGCCGGTTTCGCGGCGAGAACGAGTCTGCGGAGAAATATTTCGCCATGGCGCGCGATGACGCCAGGCACTGGATGGAAGTCGCGGCCGAGGGAGATCACTACCGTTTGGCTTTCGACAAGCCGGGCACCTGGAGCCAGAAGTACAACCTGGTCTGGGACCGCATCCTTGGACTGAATGTCTTCCCGGCCACCGTCGCACGGAAGGAAGTCGCACACTACAAGAAGATGATGCTCCGCTACGGCGTGCCGCTCGATTCGCGCACTCGCCTGACCAAGACCGACTGGTCGTTCTGGACCGCCACGCTCGCTGAAAACCAGGCCGACTTCGAGGCCTTCATCGCGCCGATCTACGACTACTTGAATGCGACCACCACTCGTGACCCGGTCGCCGATTCCTACGTGACCGACAACGTCCGCAGCGGCGGAATGCACGCGCGGCCGGTGGTGGGCGGGTTCTTCATCAAGATGCTCAGCGACCGCGCGCTCTGGAAGAAGTGGGCCTCCAGGGACACTCTGAAACCTGCGAACTGGGCTCCGCTCCCCACGCCGCCGCGGATCAGCATGGTTGTGCCCACCGGGCAAACGTGGCTTTACACGACGCAAAACCCGGGCAAGGACTGGATGGAAGCCGGGTTTGACGCCACCGGCTGGAAACAAGGTCAGGCCGGGTTCGGCACCAGTCCGCCGGGGTTCGTGACCCATACCGAGTGGACCGGCAAGGACATCTGGCTCCGCCGCGAGATCACCCTTCCCGACGGCACGCACCCCAATCTGCAACTCGTCGCCTATCACGACGAAGACGTGGAGATTTATGTGAATGGAATCCTCGCGGCTGAGGAAAGTGGTTTCACGACCAGCTACATGCCGCTGCAAATGTCTCGTCAGGCGCGGGCGCGCTGAAGCCGGGCGCGAAGCTATTGATTGCGGTGCACTGTCAACAAACCGAAGGTGGCCAGGGCATCGACGTCGGACTGGCCGATGTCACCGAGCAATGAGGACTCCCGCTTGCCCGTGCCCGTCGCCGGGCAGGCACGCCGACTCACCAGGAACGACTCCATGATTCGCGCATTGTTGCTGGCCGTCGCTTGCATGCCACTGGCCACGGCTCAGGCTGCCGTTGAAGACTTGCCGGTCGGCTCTGCCCCACCGCCGATCACGTTCGACCACTTTCCCGACCGGCTGCACGCGGTCGTCTGGCGGAACTGGCAGCTCGTCCGTCCGTCGGTCCTGGCGCAGGTGCTCGGAACGACCGAAGAGCGGATCACGCACCTGGCCGGGTCGATGGGCCTTCCCCCGGCTCCGGACGTCCCCCCTGCCCTGGCCCGGCGCGCCTATATCACGGTGCTCAGGCGCAACTGGCACCTACTGCCCTACGAGCAGCTCCTGCCGCTGATCGGGATGTCGTGCGCCGAGCTCGCGTACTCGCTCCGTGAGGATGATTTCCTGTTCATCAAGCTCGGCAATCTCAAGCCGCAATGCGCTCCCGTGCGCTACACCGAACCCGACACCGCGGCGCGCACCCAGGCCGCCGAGATCAGGGCGATCGTCGCGTCACGCTTCGGACCCGCGATCGGCCGTCGCGGCGAGCCGCGGTTCGCGTTCGTTGACCGGATCGCCCAGATCCCCGACGCTTACCGCCCTCCGCCACGCCGAGAGAACGACGGTCCACGTTATCTGTACTCCTACTTCGGCAGCTATGGCGACCCCCTGGCCGACGATGCTCCGGACTCGTATCCCGACGGCCTGCTGGCGAGGCTTTCCGAGTGCGGGGTCAACGGAGTCTGGCTGCACGTCGTCTTGCGGCAACTTGCCCCGGGAGGCGCTGACTTTCCCGAGTTCGGCGCGGGGTGCGAACAGCGCCTGGCCAATCTCCGCAAGCTCGTCGATCGGGCTCATCGCTTCGGCATCGATATTTATCTTTACATGAACGAACCCCGGGCCATGCCCGAGACGTTCTTTGCCGGCAGGCCCGACATGGCGGGCGTGCGCGAGGGCGAATACCGAACCTTGTGCACCAGCAATCCCCGGGTCCGTTATTGGATCAGCGATGCGCTTGCCCATGTATTCCACGAGGTTCCCGGCCTGGGTGGCGTGTTCACGATCACAGCCTCTGAGAACCTGACGAGCTGCGCCTCGCACGGCCAGCAGGCCGGATGCCCGCGCTGCCAGAGCCGCAAACCGGGCGAGATTATTGCCGAAGTCAACGCCGCGATCGCCGCGGGCGTGCATCGGAGCAGCCCGCGGGCGAAGGTGCTTGCCTGGGACTGGGGCTGGCCCGACGCCGACGCGATCGGCTTGCTGCCCCGCGACGTCTGGCTGATGTCGGTCAGCGAGTGGTCGTTGCCGATCGAACGGGGAGGCATCAAGAATACCGTCGGCGAGTACTCGCTCTCGGCGCCCGGGCCCGGTCCGCGCGCCACGGCCCACTGGAAGCTCGCCCGCGAGCGCGGGCTGAAGACGGCCGCCAAGTTGCAAATCAATAATACCTGGGAGCTCTCGGCCATTCCCTGGCTGCCGGTGCTCGATCTTGTCGCCGAACATTGTGCGGGCCTGGCGAAGCAAAAGATCGACGGCGTGATGCTGAGCTGGTCGCTCGGCGGCTACCCCTCGCCCAACCTGCTGGTGGCAGAGCGATTTGCCCGCGATCCGAACGCGACGCCTGACGCAGTCCTCTACGAGATCGCAGCCCGGCGCGACGGTGCGGCACAGGTCGCCCAGGTCCGCGTGGCCTGGAAAGCGTTCAGCACGGCCTTCCGGGAGTTTCCCTATGACGGCGCAGTGCTCTACAACGGACCGCAGCAGTTCGGCCCCGCGAACCTGCTCTTCGCGCGCCCAACCGGCTACCACGCCACGATGGTCGGTTTCCCCTACGACGACCTGAACGCCTGGCGTGGACCGTACCCCGCAGAGGTCTTCGCCAGCCAGTTCGAGAAGGTCGCCCGTGGCTGGCAAGAGGGGGTTTCCAGGTTGAAGGCCGTCTCCGGTTCAACCGCCGTCGAGGATCTGCGACTGGCCCAGGCGGCCGGCCTTCACTTCGCGTCGGTCGCCAACCAGGCCCGCTTCGTCCTCGCCCGCACCGCCGGCCGCCGCGACGAGATGGCCAGCATCGCCCGCGGCGAGGCAGAGCTTGCGCGATCTCTCTACGACCTGACTCTCGACGACTCGCGGATCGGCTTCGAAGCGTCCAACCAGTACTACTACATGCCGCTTGACCTGGTTGAAAAGGTGATCAACTGCGAGTTCCTGGCGAAGCGATTGGCTGGCCTTTCCTACCCCGCAACGCGGTAGTCGCTCTTTATGTGTCGATTACGCCCGAGAAACCATTGGAGTAGTTCAGACGGCTCCATGCGACATTCTCCGAGCAACTTCCTTTCGCACTTGCTCCTCCGACCAGTCCGGATGCTCATGAACGGTATTCGCCTGGATCAATTGGCGTGCGAACCGCCAGAATTTGTCGATCATGGCAAAGCGCTCGGCCTCGGTCTTGTTACGAAGCACCGCGGCCATTCGATCATCGATGATCTCGATCCTACGAAGTCGTGGGTCCATAAGCTCTCTCGGAAAGTAGCCTGATCGTCTCCAAACCCTGAATCCTACCATGTTGTTGAGCACAAGCACGATGACTTGCCACTCGGCCTGGACGAGCCGGCGTTGCCTTCGGCTTGCCCATTGCACGTGAGCCCCGCCCGATCTATCATCATTATTAAGCCGCCTTCTTCAGCGGCCACCCACCTTTCACCCCTCCGTTGAACCGACGCTGACTGTCGGGCGGGAGCATAGGGACATGCCAGACGATACGCGAATTCACTGCACCGCGCTGCTCGACAGGGTCATGTCGCCCGACGAGGCGGCGGCCCTGATCCCCTCGGGCGTCAATGTCGGCATGAGCGGCTTCACCGGCGCCGGCTACCCCAAAGCCGTGCCCCTGGCGCTCGCTCGCCGGATCATGGACGCGAACCTGGCAGGGAAGAAGTTCAAGATCGGCGTGTGGACCGGGGCGTCCACTGCGCCCGAGCTGGACGGTGCGCTGGCGATGGTCGAGGGAGTCGAGTTGCGGCTGCCTTACCAATCCGACCCGACCTGCCGCAAGCGTATCAACGCGGGAGAAATGGAATACCTCGACATCCACCTCGGCCACGTGGCGCAGTTCGTCTGGTTCGGGTTCCTCGGCAAGCTCGACATCGCGGTCGTGGAAGTGGCGGGCATCCTCGAAGACGGCCGGTTGATCCCGTCGTCCTCGGTGGGGAATAACAAGACGTGGCTCGACCAGGCCGATAAGGTGATCCTCGAGGTCAATTCCTGGCAGAGCCCCAAGCTCGAGGGAATGCACGACATCTATTACGGGACCGACCTGCCGCCCAACCGCAAGCCGATCCCGATCGTGAAGATCGACGACCGGATCGGTACACCCTACCTTCGCTGTCCTGCGGAGAAGATCCTGGCGGTCGTGCAGACAGACTCCCCGGATCGCAATACCCCGTTCATGCCACTCGACGATGTTTCGCGGAAGATCGCCGGCCATGTCCTCGATTTCCTGGCGTTCGAGGTGAAGAAGGGCCGGCTGCCCGAACACCTGCTGCCGCTCCAGTCCGGGGTCGGCAACATCGCCAACGCCGTGATGGAGGGTCTGAAAGAAGGTCCATTCAATGGGCTGAATGCCTACACCGAGGTCATCCAGGACGGCATGTTCGGTCTGATGCAATCGGGGAAGCTGGAGAAGGCATCGGCGACGGCGTTCTCGCTCAGCACGGAAGCGATGGCCACCTTGAACGCCAGCCTCGACGATTACCGCCATCGCATCATCCTCCGGCCGCAGGAAATCAGCAACCATTCTGAGGTCGTCCGGCGGCTTGGCTGCCTGGCCATGAACAGCATGATCGAGGCCGACATCTACGGTAATGTGAACTCGACCCACGTGATGGGCACCTCGATCCAGAACGGCATCGGCGGGTCGGGCGACTTCGCGCGAAATGCCTATATCTCGATGTTCATGACGCCGTCTCAGGCCAAGCGCGGGGCGATCTCCTGCATCGTCCCGATGGTGTCGCACGTCGATCACACCGAGCACGACGTCCAGGTGATCGTGACCGAGCAAGGGCTGGCCGACCTGAGGGGACTCTCACCGAAACAACGGGCCGTGCAGATTATCGAGAATTGCGCCCACCCCGATTTCAAGTCTGGGCTGCGGGAGTACTACCGGAGGGCCCGCGAGCTCTCGCCTGGCAAGCAGACCCCGCACCTGCTGGAGGAGGCCCTTAGTTGGCACGTGCGCTATCTGCGTACCGGGCACATGTGACGGGCCAGGCCCGGGGTCAGAATTGCGAACAGATTGATGCCCTGGGAAGGCGATCTCAGCGCTTGTGTTGAGGGACTGTGGAGAGACGAACCACCGATCCTTCTTCACCGACGGGGAGCCGGGGTCGGGCCGAAGGCCGGATTTAGGGGCGCGGGACTTCTCGCGAGCCGGGGCCAGAGATATTTCTGCCCCGTAAGGCAGGGCAGGTCCCGCTCAAGAACGGGCCCGATCCTGGTGATTCTCCATGCGGTGCTGAGGACTCGATTCAACCGACGCACACTCGGCTGGTCTCTTGAGGAAGTAGCTGGCAATCGTGTAGCCATAAAGCGCCGTGGGGTCGGACTCACGGCGATAGCTCTGGTTCATCACACCGACCAGTTCCCATCCCTGGGAGCCGTAAGTGTTGAGCAGGCTCGCCCGCTCCAGATCCGACGTGAAAGTGCCGTTCGGAACCTGGGTCAGGAGCTTGTGAACAACGACCTTGTACTCCCACTGGTCCATCGTTCGACCACCTCAACGTGACGCAATTCGACGAACAGAATACGATTTGTGAACCTCAAACAATCGTAGGTCACAAAGATGCGCTGACGCCAAAAAACTCGGCGCATGCATATTCGACGTAGATGCAAATAGCATGCGGCCACTTATCATTGAGAACCTGCATGTGGAGCTGCGTGTGCCGTGAGTCACGTGCATAATAGAAAAGAAATTGAAAAAAATCTGGACAGCCCACTGGCGAACTGAGCGTGTTACCACGATCTGTTCTCCCTGCTATCGGCTGCCCGATGTTACCGCGCACCTTGTTCACGACGTCAATGTGCAGCGCCCATCACGGTCGCCTCGATATCCTCGGCGAACGGTGCGGGCCAGGTGCTGCCGTAGAACGATTCGATGCCTTCGTAGCCGCCCTCCTTGAGCACGCGCACTGAGGGGATGTAGCCGATCACGTCGTTGGCGTAGGCGGCGACCCAGAGGGGTGTTTTCTCGCCGCCAAGCTCCTTTTGCAGGCGGATTGCGAAGTCGACGACCACTTCGCCGGAGAGAGCGACCAAGGTCAACTGATCGCCCAAGGCAAAGGCTTGCACCGAGTAGTGAGGATATTCCGCATGGATCGGCCGGCCGTGGTCGATGTGCTCGATCATCCGCTTCGCGTGCTGCTGGCGGCCGCGGTCGGGATCGGTCAACATCTTTTCGTACGAGGCGCGGTCGGTCGGGCCGGCGAAGTGGACCGTAGTCTCGGTGTAGGCCGTGCGCAGCGGACCGGTCAGGTTCATCATCCATCTGGGATGATCCAGAACGAACTTCACGGCCTCGCCCAGCTCCTGGCCATGCTCTTCGGCCATCTTCAAGGTTCCGAAGGGATGAGGATCGGCATCGCCCGCGCAGCCGGTGACGAAGAGTGCGACGGCGCCGGGGTTTTCGGCCTCGATGCGGTCCTGAGCGTAACCGGCGTAGTCGGCGGCAATCTGCATCATGTCGGGACGGAGCGTCGTGTTGTGGCAGGCATAGCCGAAGATGATCGCCATGGGCTTGCCAGTGTCGGTCTGGACCCGAAGGATCGGCACACTCTCATCGGTGGGGCCGGCGGGGTTCTTGCCCAGCTTGATACCGTTGCCCGTCGGCTCGCGCCGGTTCAGGGCAAAATGGGCCCGGCCGATCCCGTACGACAGGCTCGCTGGCTGCATCTTGCCGAGCGCCTCGCCGATCAGATTGACGATCTTGTTTTCGAGGTCGATCGTGTACTCCAGATTATTCTCGAAACCAGGGCGCGGTGGATCGTGCGCGGCACTGCTGTCATCGGACCTCGGTTCGACCGGTGTCGGGCCGGCGTGCGTGTGCGACGCGAACAGGACCACGTCCTCGCGCGGCAGTCCATACTTCGCCTTGACGCGTTCGGTCACGCGATGGGTGAAGGACCATCGAAAATTGATGATGTCGCAGGTGACGAAGACCACCTTGTGATCACCCGCATCCGCCAGCGCGATCGCCTTGGCCGCGAGCGGGTGCGCCACGCCTTGCGAAGGTGTGGTCCGCGAGGCATAGCCAGACATCCGGACCGGTTTCGCGGGAGTCGTATCCACGCGGGCCACGCCGGCTTTCCAGCCGCTCGCCGGCTCAGCCGCACCCAGCGATCCCAGGCCAAGCAGGATGACCGCCACGCTCACGCCGCCGAGACTCTTGATGATGCACGCCATCTTCGGTCGCTCCTTGAAGTCGAATCCACATGATTGGCAGGTTCTGGACGAAGGCTCTTGGGATCGAACTCCAGGATCGCGGATCGCGAATCGAAACGCCAGTGAATACCTTGCGTTGGGCCCTGGTTCCGCACCTCGGAATTGAGAACTTTTCCAGAGGGATGCGGCGAGGCGGGTGGGGCTGTATCTTGCAGGGTGGTTCTTGGCCCGTCGAGATTCTGCTCGGTTTTCAGAGAAGGATAGTTCCATGGACTTTGGTCTGAATCGAAGGGGATTTCTGGCCGTGACCGGTCAGTCCACGACGGCCGCGCTGGCGGCCACGATGATTGATGTCCGCGATTACAAGGCGGTTGGCGACGGTAAGGCGGACGACACGGCCGCGATCCAGAAGGCGCTCGACGCGGCGGCCAGGAAAAAGGAGGCGGTTCACATTCCCGAGGGCGTCTTCTGCTGCTCGACCCTCAAGATGCCGCCCCACGTGAGTCTCTGCGGCAATCCGACCTGGGACTACCATGGTGATTCGGGGGCGACCCTACGGCTCTGCGACAAATCGGCTTCGTGCCTGATCGACATCACGGGTGCTTTCGGCGTCCGCCTGGTCGGGCTCACGCTCGACGGCCGAGGGCTGGGAAGCGGGGTTCACGGCGTCCTCCTGAACAAGCCCGACTACGGCCGCCGCGAGGACACGCTCTTCATCGAGAACTGCCGCATCAGCAACTTCACCGGCGACGGCATTCATCTGTCCCGCGTCTGGCTCTTCACCATCCGGCACAACATGGTCAGCGGCAATCGCGGCAATGGCCTGCGATTCCGCGGCTGGGACGGCTTTGTGCTCGACAACTGGTTTGCCGGCAACCACGAAGCCGGCATCGGCGCCTATGAAGAAAATGCGTCGTGCACGATCACCGGCAACCGGATCGAGTGGAATGCCCACGGCGGGATCCTCTTCAAGGGCGGCAACCACTACAACATCACAGGGAATTATTTTGACCGATCGGGCGGCCCGGCCATCTCCCTGCTGGCGAACGGCAACTCGCCGTGCAAGGTCATTACCCTGACCGGCAACCTCCTTTACCGCAGCGGTGCCCCCGACTGGGGGACGATTACCGACCCGAACCTGAGCACGCACATCCGCTTCGAAGGCGTGCGCGGAATCACCTTCACGGGCAACTCCATGAACGTCGGCCGCGGCGACGGCGGTCGCGGCACCTACTCACCCGATTATGCCATGGTCCTCAAAGACTGCGCCCAGACCGTCATCACCAGCAACACGATGTTCGAAGCCGCGCTCAAGGAACTTGTCCACGACCTTGGAGGTCACGGCGAGGGCTTCATTCAGAACGGCAATGTGGGGACGGTCTGGCAGAGGAATTGAGCGATGAATCGCCTCTGCAACCACTCGTTTTTCAAGCGGCTCTCGTGACGTGACGTGGCGTGACGCCGCACCAGGAGCAGAGAGCCCGCGGTCTATCTACGCCGTGAGCTGTCCGCCGACCTCTTCGGCGTCGGAGGTGTCCCTGGAAATCGATTCCGCGATGACCTTCTCGGCCACTGCGTTGAGGTGTTCGCACAGGACCTCGTCGAGCGCGACGAACTCCTTCCAGAGCGGGTCGACAAACGACGGGGGGACCTTCACCATGACCGTGTTCCGGCGCTGTCGGAAATAACGATACGGCTGGAGTCCGTAGCGCCGGAGCAGTGCCAGGAAGAGCTTTTGTGACCAGGTGTTGTGGAACGAAAAGCGAAACTCGGTCGGCGGGTCGGTGACCTTGAGCAAGGCCAGGCGCTCGGAGACGCGGCGGAGAGCGTCGGCCGCCGCGTTGCGTTCGCCATCGGTGGTCGCGCCGGCATGCAGAGCCTGGATGAGCCGGATCTTGTCGAGAAGCTTGGTATGCTCGTCCATAGATATTAGCAAATAATAAAGATGTTGATTCCCGATGAACAAGCTCATCGGCCGGAACAGCCCGAAGCCGCCCTGAGGTTCCCACCTGAAGCAGCGTCGGGCCCAGTACGCCGCGTGGACAGAAGCGGACAGAGTTACCCTGGCTTTCTGGTCCAAGCCGTAAACCAAGAATGTATCCCACCCAGCCAGTTTTTTCCATGCTACTCACTTCTGGCCGGGGAGGTCAAATGGGGCCACTCACCTTCGGGGGATGCTAGATAATGGGCGGCCTTGATCGGCCTGGGACTCATCACGCGCCACTTCGTGAACCGCTCGACGCTTCACGCCCCACATTCTACGCTGGGCTCGTGGCGGGTTGGGACAAGGGAGAGGCCGTGGCTGATTACCTGGGCCGTCGATCCCGAGTCCCCGACCGTGTATTCGACCGGTTCGATCGGGCGATGGCGCCGCCGCGGTGCCAGGAGCGATCTGCTGCATAAGGACCAGCCATGACCACGATCACCCGCCCGCCTAACCTCTTGCGGATCTCGGCCGAGCAATTCGGCCGGATGCAGGAGGCCGGAGTTTTCGAAGGCCAGCATGTCGAGCTGCTCGATGGGGAGCTGTACGAAGTGACCAAGAGCCCGCCCCACAATTACTCCGTCGACGCCCTGGCCCGGTCCCTCCGACCGCCCCTGGAGCCGAACGGATTCATCGTCCGTGAGGAGAAATCCGTCGAGCCGTGGGAGGACTGGTGGCCGGAGCCGGACCTGACCGTCCTGCATGGCCCACCTCGGCGCTACCAGTACCGCCACCCCGGCCCCGCCGACATCGTGCTCCTGGCCGAGGTCTGCGAGAACTCCCCCCAGGACCGCACCGTCAAGCTCACGGGCTACGCCACCGCCGACTTCCCTCCATACTGGATCCTCGACCTGAACCTGCGCCGGCTCGACGTCTACTCCAATCCGGTCGCCGGCGCGTACCTCGTACACAGCGTCCTGCTCGAGACCGAGTCCGTGGATGTCGTGATCGCCAGCCCGACCCCGGGAGCAGGGTTCCCCTCGTTCGGCCGGATCGCCGTCGCCGACCTGCTGCCGCAAGCTTGACCTTGCATGATGAACGATCAGCAACGATTGCCTTGGCCTCGATCCGCCAGGGCTCGCGGACAAGTAGAAGGTCGAGGACCACGTTGGTGTCGAGCAGGACCTTCAGCGCGCAGGATCAATCAGACAGGATCAATCAGGGCTACCCACATTCTGAGGCACACGCATACTCGTGCTCCGAGAGCAAATGGGGCCACCCAGCTTTGCTACATCGCGCTCCCAAGCCGGCCTACATCCAAGATGGAAAGTCTGGTCAATGAGTCACCCATGCCAGTCATGACCGCACCACAAGCATTGCTTCGCTTGTGGCTTGCGGACCACCCGCCCGCAACCAGGACAGCGGTTAACGAACACCTCCGCCCCGTGATCGGCCAGCACCCGTCGGCAAACGCGTCGGCGGAACGTCTCAACGCCATCGGCCAGCGCCGCTGCGGCCTCCGGGTCGCCGGCGATCCCGTGGCGGCGCAGGACGAATTCTGCTACCTCAGGATGCCCGAGGGCAGCCTTCCCCTCGGCCAGATGCGCCCAGCCGACGCGCTGCTCGAACTTGGTCATCAGCCGAGGGTAGTAATCCCATACGTAGCGAGTCAGTTCCCGCGCGTCGTCGTACTCCACAGTAAAATCTCCGCCGCCGATCTGGAGACTGTCGTTACTAGCTTCCCGGCCTGAGCGCGAGCAGCTTGTCGACGTCCCAGAGCTTGACGGTGCCGTCCCAGCTTGCCGTCGCCAGGGTCCTGCCGTCGGGGGAATAGGCGACGCAAAAGATCCGATCGGTGTGGCCTCGCACGGTGGCGAGGTTCTTGTAGGAGGTGGTGTCCCAGAGCTTGATCTCGCCGGGGCCGGGGGCGTAATTGCCGTCTCCCCATCGGCCGCTCACCGAGGCTAAAGTCTTACCGTCCGGCGAGAACGCCACGGCCAGAACCTGGACCGTGTGTCCATTCAAGGTTGTCAGCTCCACGCCGGAAGACACCGACCAGAGCTTGACCGTCCTGTCCCAGCTCGCCGTCGCCACGACCTTGCCATCGGGCGAGAATGCCACGCAGTGGACCAGGTCTGCATGGCCGCGCAGGGTCAGGCGATCCGTCCCGGTCGCGACGTCCCAGAGCTTGGCCGTCCCGTCCTTGCACCCGGAGACGATCGTTCGACCGTCCGGGCTGAAGGCGACGGAAAAGACGTCGCCCTGGTGTCCCTGGAGCGTCTTGATCTCCTGGGCGGTCGCGACGTCCCAGAGCTTGACCGTCTTGTCCCAGCTCGAGGTCGCCAGCATGTTGCCATTCGCGGAGAAGATCGCGGTATCGATGCCAGCGCCATGGCCGGTGAACTTGCGCAAGATCGCCCCGCTCGCGGCATCCCTGAGTTTTGCGGTGTTATCATGTTCTGCCGTGGCTATGGACTTGCCATCCGGCGAGAACGCGACCCACCGGATCGACCAGGCCTCCTTGACGCTGGCGAGTTCGCGTCCCGTCGCCGCGTCCCAGAGCTTCAATTCGCCCGGGTTCCCCAGCGTGCCTCCGCTGGTCGAGGCGATGGTCTTGCCATCGGGGGAGAATGCGACCGACCACACCCCCGCCTCATGTCCAGCCAGGGTGAGACGCGGCTGCACATTCGGATCAAGGCCCGTGTCCTGTGCAGTACCGGATCCAGCCAGAGCCATCAGGGCCACGCTGGCGATGAGTACTCGGTATCCCCAAGTCATGACATGGTCTCCTCGAAGCTTCAGAAAAGAGACGTAAAGCGATCACTGCGGTTCGCACGCACCCGTCGATACTACCGTGGATAAGAGGAGCGCGGGCATAGCGAATGCGAAACCTATCGTGCCGCCTTCGGCGCACCCTCGCGTCCCGTGAACTTTAGTTCGGGAGATCTGGCTCTGTGTGCCGTTTGGCTTCATTCTGGAGTCTGGTGACGCGTGTCTGCGGCCGTATTGCCTTTGGTGCTCCTTGCCCGCAGCGAAGCTTGCCCGAGAGGCTTCGACCGTTTCTTTGGTGACTTGCCATGTCGGGTCCTCCCGTCGTGGTACTGATCCCGTTGGGGAGACTTCAAACGTCCTCGATACCCCTCTTGGCACGCGGCACCTTGTTCTTACACGATCCGTATCGTCCAACCGGAGACATCCATGGTCGTCCCAAACCAAGAGCCGAAGAAGCCTGCCAAGCCGGGCAAGTCAAGTGAGCGGTCATTTCCCGTTCCCGTCCCCGCTTCGGCGCGGCGCTCAATGTCATCAATCCGGACGCGGCCGGAATCGACGTTCATTCCAACATGCATATGGTCTGCGTCCCGGCGGACCGTGATGCCGACCCAGTCCGCCAGTTCGGTGCCAACACCGCCGACCTTCACGAGATCGTCGCATGGTTGAAGAAGTGTCGTATCAAGACGATTGCTTTGGAGTCCACCGGAGTCTACTGGATTGCCCTGTTTGAACTCCTCGAATCAGAGGGTTTCGAGGTCCATCTGGTGGAACCAGGGCAGCTTTCACGTTGCGTGCGCGGCCGAAGACCGACGTGCTGGACGTCCAGTGGATTCAACGCTTGCATTCCTACTGTCTCTTGCGCGTTCGTTCCGGCCTCCCGATTTCGTGCTCGCGGTGCGTGCCTACTGGCGACTGCGTCAGATGCAGATCCGTTACGCCGCGCATCACGTCCAGCACATGCAGAAGGCCATGGAGCAGATGAACGTCAAACTGACGGAGGTCGTCAGCAACATCACGGGGCTTACCGGCATGTTGATCATCAGTGCCATTCTGGAGGGGCAACGCGACCCCAACGAGCTGGCTAAACTGCGTCATCCACAATGCCATCGCAGCCAGGAGCAGATCGCTCTTGCCCTGGACGGAACATGGCGAGCTGAACATCTCTTCGAGCTTCGGCAGGCATACGAGCTGTACCAGTTTCATCATCGCCAGATCGCTGAGTGCGACCAACAGATCCAAGCAGAACTGGCGAAGTTCCCCAACCGGGCAGGGGAGAAACCACACACGGCCAAGCCTCGCAAGCGCGGGCACAAGAGCAACGATGTCGGCTTCGAGGCCACGGGCCCACTATTCAAGGCCTTGGGCGTAGACCTGACCTTGATCGAGGGGATCGACGTGGGAACGGCTCTGGTGATCTTGGCCGAGATCGGTGTAGATGTCAGTCGTTTCCCCACGGAGAAGCACTTCGCCAGTTGGTTACGGCTTTGTCCCCCGCAGAATGAGAGCAACAAGACGAACCGACGTCACCGTAATCGGAAGGGTACCAGCCGAGTGACCATCGCGTTACGGATGGCTGCGCAGTCGGTGGGTAGGACGATGACGCCGTTGGGCCTGTTCTACCGCCGCATCCGCAGTCGGATCGGCGGCCTCGGAGCAGTTAAAGCAACCGCGCACAAGTTGGCATGCTTGATCTACAGGATGCTCAGGTACGGCCAGGAGTACGTGACGCAGTCAATGGAAGAGTACGAGGCCAAGATGAAGGACAACATGTTGAAGGCGCTGAAACGGAAGGCGGCGGCAATGGGCTTCCAACTCAGTCCGCTGCCCGCTCAGTAAGTGAGTCGACTGAGGCGGTCGCCGTCACGTGACACGCCGCTGGCCATGCACAACGATAGAAGCCAGAGCCTCCGGTATCGGTTCACGATTCTGGGGTGAGGGGGTATTACGTGCTGCGTCCAACACTCCCGACAGGAAAAGCCGCCGGACGACCCGCCGACACCGTGCGGCCACGGTGGAAGTTCATGGGGAGGCCAGGAGCACGATCCCTTGGACGACTTCGATCAGCTTCAGGGGCTGTGTTTCGGTTCCAACGCAAGTGCCGGGATCCCCGGATTTCGCAGGACCAGCGGATTCGATTTCGACCAATCTTTGATGATGCTGACGATGGATGCGGCGATCGGTTCTTCCAGGGGGCATTCTGAGACTGCATGGATACGCTGACTCTGGTGTGGAATCCATCGATAGTTGACCGTTGTCACAAACCACCGTCGTGATTCATCGGCAACCTTCTCCTGTGTTCATTGCTCCTGGCACCGCAGGCCTCTGGCACCGCAGAGGCGGACGACGACACTACCGACGATTGCACCAGCAGAACCAGATATCAGGCTCATGAGGCAAAGGATTGTTCGCAAGCTATGAACGTGAACTGATCTCGATAATGTCCAGGCAACTATCGGACCAGTTCGGCAGTTCGGGGCGCACCATGTGGAAGCGGATGGTAACATCGGATGGTTCGGACTGCCTGTAGATCCGGAACACCCGGTCCGGCCAGCGGGCTTGCATCTCGGCAGCCCACAACCGAATGATCCGGTCGGCGGCGGTGTGCCGGTCTTCACCGTCGATATGGAGATGGTTAACGAACGCTTCGCGCGCCACCGGATCGAGAGACTCGAAGCCGCGAGAGAGGTCAAGTTGATGCTGGTCGAAGATGCATCCATCGAATTCAACAAGAGCCACCGTGCGTTTCTCCGTCGAACACCCAAACTGTGCCGCAGTCCGCCGATTGCTTGGAAATGGTCATTACTAACTCACCCGTTTCGCATCTCTGCCCTGCCAAAGCCCGAGTCGAAAGTTTCAATCATGGATCACCGTTCACGCCCTACCCATCGGTTCGGATACACTGTGGCGTCGGTTTGACAGGGTCTGTTTCAGTCCCCTTCTGCTAAGAAAGGTCTCCAAGGCGGATAGATTGAGATGGGGCGCGACACCGATCAATGGTTCACTACCATCCCCCAGGAGAATTGCAAGGACTCGAGACTCCGGCCATTCCATCAATGCGAAACTTTGAACGTTCGCGAACTTCCACTCTCTTGCACTGTTGCCGACGATGCGGAGGACCCGATCATCCGTGATCATCACGGACGAAGGGAGGATGCGATAAACCCACGACGGGAAGTAGACCAGGAATAATCCGCCGGGGAGCGAGATCAAGACGGCCACCCCGAGGGAGGGCGCCTGCTCGCTTCCCGCGAGCTTCGCCATCGCCCAGATCGCCAGAAAGGTGCGGGACTTGACGCATCCTGCCAACGGCTTGGTCCACCATCGAGTCTTCGAAGCCTCCCATGCCTTGAGTGATCGACGGAATTCTCTCGGTTCCCACCACTCGAAGTGCTGCTTCGGGAATGGCCACATGGACGCACTCTCTGTTGACTGACACCCAGGTTCAGCGACCAGGCCCGCCGAGCCTCCGGAAAGTCTCATTCCCATTTCACCCGTTGCTGCTTTACTGCCGGGTCAAGGCCCCAGTGTAAAGCCCCGACAATAAGAGTCTCCAGCAAGCTTACCGGGTTATCTTCGAGCCCCGGAGGGGCGGTCGTGAATAGCCAGGGTCGTGAGACCCTGGAAAGCCCGGGGACAGCGAACCTCACAAGCCCAACGGGGTGGCAGTGACCGTAGGACTGCCCCTCCGTCGGGGTTGGCCGAAGGGAGGTGGGACTCGCCTCATACCAGGGGCTTACGCCCACTGGCTTTTCACTAGCGTTACCAACAGAGTGGGACATCGCCATCTGATCCCTGATACTGTCATTTCCGTGACTACGCTGCGAGCGCGTCGTCGCCACCCTTGAAGCATGGTTGATTCCTTGTTTGGAGGTGCAGTCTCGATCAATGTCCTATCAAGGAGAGCGGACATGCCTCGCCTTTCCTCACCGAGGATTCTCTGTCCTCTGATCCATCGCAGTTTCGCCCCGTCGGGGCTCGAGGTCAAGTCCTGACCTACGCCTTGCGTAGGCCCTTCCTGCTGTCCGGAGACAGCTCCCGAGAGATTCTCAATATCATGTCATTGCATGCGATGATATCGCCATCTCTAAATCACAGTGTGCTTCAGGAGGTAGATCATGAAAGACCAGGATCGCAACCACACCAGTCTCTACGCCAGGGTTTCCTCGGAACACCAGGTCGTTATCGAGACTATTGCCAGCCAGCTCGATCTCCTCGACCGCCGCATTCTGGCCGACGGTCGCTTCGTGGCACCCGAACTCCGCTTCATCGACGACGGCTACAGCGGTGGAACCCTCGGACGCCCCGGCTTGGAACGCTTGCGGGACACTGCTGCTGCCGGAGCAATCGATCTGCTTTACGTCGAGTCCCCCGACCGCCTCGCACGTGATTATCCTTATCAGATGGTCCTGATGGACGAACTGAATTCCCACGGGGTTGAGATCATCTTTCTCAACTTCAATCTCGATGCGACACCAGAAGGCCGATTACTACTCCAAGTCCAGGGCATGATCGCCGAATATGAACGGACCAAAATCCGCGAACGCTGTCGCCGTGGCCGGCTCTTCGCTGCTCGGTCCGGACGGGTCTCAGCCCTCTGCGTCGCGCCCTACGGATACCGCTACGTCACGAAAAGTGAAGGAGGCGGGGAAGCCCGGTATATCGTCGTTTTGGCAGAAGCTGCGGTTGTTCGCGAAATTTTTCTTTGGATCGGAATCGAAGGATGTTCATTAACTCAGGTGTGCAGGCGATTGAAAGAGCAAGGAGTTCTCACACGGAAGGGGCGATCCAATTGGGATCGTGCGACTCTCGTAGGGATGTTACGGAATCCGGCCTACATGGGGGAAGCCCGATTCGGCAAGGAGAGGGTCGTTCCGGCTCAACCCCGGCTTCGTCCCCGCCGTGGCGTGCCGGAGTATCCCCGGCGTCATTCTGCGCTGCAGTCAACTGACCCAAAGGAGCAGATTCCCATCGCGGTACCGGCGATCATCGAGTCCGATTTGTTCGCGACCGTCCAGGAATGTCTGGCAGAGCACAAGAGGCACCCTGGTCAAACCGCTCCACGGCCAGCACATCTGTTATCGGGATTGGTAGTCTGCAAGAAGTGCGGCTACGCTTACGTCGCCCATCGGTCTGGACCGAAGGGAGCGGGAAAGCTCTACTACTGTTGTCTGGGTGTCGACGCCGGGCGGTTCCATGGTCAAAAGGTGTGCTCCAATCCGTCGCTACAGGCACCGCTTCTCGAGGAGGCGGTCTGGAACGATGTCACAGCATTGCTGCTGGAACCGGAGCGGTTTGCACAGGAATTCGAGCGACGATTCCATGGGGATGCGAAGACAACCACTGTGGCACGAACCCTTCAAGCCCTGGACCGACAGATCAGCCAACTGAAGCGGCGGGTGGCGCGGTTGGTGGAGATGTATGCCGACGGATACATAGACAAAGACAAGTTTCAGAAAGATGTGCATTTCTCTAAGAGACGGCTGTCCGAGTTCGAGCAGGCGCGTCAGATCGAGATGGAGAAAGACGGAGAGCAAAGAGAATTGCGACTCCTGATTGGTGAGATCGAGGAGTTCGCAAAGAGCGCCCGGCAGGGGCTCGATGCCGGTGACATGGCGACCCGAAGGCGAATCATTAGTACACTCGTCAAACAGATCGAGGTTGGTGCTGACGAGGTCAACATAGTGTACAAGGTAACCCCCAGCCCTTTTGTCCAACCCCCAACAGAGCCTAATGTCCCACTCTGTTGGGGACGTGCTGCCGCGAACCAAAGGTCATCCCGTCGGGGCTGAAGTACAAGTCCACCTGTGGCCTCGGTCAGCTTTGCGCTAGGAGCAACACGGATGGGACGGCCCCACAATCAGGAAAGGCCAGTTATACATCTGCGAGATCGAGACGGCTCAGGCCAGCGATTTCAAGGCCGTCCTCTGGGAGGTATGCTCCGGCAATGCCTCTGAACAGCGCATGGACGCTCCCCCCCGAATCGACTGGCAAACGGCCATCAATGGCGTCATCTTCCGCCTCCGATCGGGATGTCAGTGGAACAAACTTCCGAAGCATTTCGGCGACGATAGCTCGGTCCATCGCTTGTTCCAGCTTTGGAGCCGCAACGCGATCTTCGAGCGGGTTTGGGCTGTTTTGGTGGAGGAGTGCGGCGAGTTCGGAGCCGTACATTGGCGCTGGCAAGCAGCAGACGGTCGACTGGCAAAGCTCGATTCGGCGGCCAAAACGTGGGGAAAAACCCCACCGACCGCGGCAAGAACGGCACCAAGCAGTCGGTCCTGGTCGAGCGTGACGGGGGACCACTCGCGGTAGTGATCGCTGGAGCCAACGTAGTAGATCAGAAACTGCTCGAGGCCACGATCGATGCAATCGTGGTCGAACGCCCCGACCCCAAGAAGCTTGAGCAGAACCTGTGCCTCGACAAGGGGTATGACAACCCGTCCGGACATGAAGTAACCCAACGGCATGCTATGTGGCCCACCTCTGGCCCATCGGGGAGGATCTTCGCGACAAGCGTCGACCAGGCCGAAGAAAGCCCCGCCGCTGGGTGGTGGAACGAACCCTGGCCTGGTTGTCGAAATGCCGAGCATTGTTGATCCGCTACGACAAGAATGACTTTAACTACCTGGATTAATACAGCTGGCCTGTGCGTTGTTATGGTATCGCCGGGTGAACAAACTACGGCCGCGTAGCAGTGTTGAGCCAGTTACTTAGTCCGACCGCCAGAAGGGCAATCACGATCATGAGAGTCAAGACAGAGAAGCGCAATCTGAAGCGAGCACGCATTTGGCTATCCCACCGTCTCATCGCCTCGTTACCAGTTCACCTGTTTCGCTTTTCTGCAGGGCGGAGGCCCGAGTGGAAAAATTCAATGATAGTTCAGGCTTTACGGCTGGGTCGGTCGTGAGCCTGGTTGAATCGAGTGCTGAATTGTCAGGCCCGGCAGCGTCCTCTGCAATTCTCCCAACCCGGTACCGGTGACCCCAGTATCGAGGAGTCGCAACTCCTTCAGGCTGGTTAATCCTTTGAGGTACGGCAAGCCGGCATCCGTGATCTTGGTGCCGTCGAGGGTCAGATATTGGAGGCTCTTCAACTCCTTCAGGTCGGGCAGCCCAGCGTCGCTGACTCGTGTGTTGTACAGGTCGAGAGACTGGAGTTTAGTTAGCCCCCGAATGTGGACCAAGCCAGCGTCGGAAATGCGGGTGTTGCGGAGGGACAGCCAACCGAGACCAGTCATGCTTTCCAAAGGCTCCAATCCGAAATCCCCGATCTGGGTGTTATCGAGATAAAGAGCCTTGAGAATGGCCCGGCCGCTCAAGAAGGGGGCAAGTCCGGCGTCGGTGACTTTGGCACCGTCGAGGCCCAGGTTTTCGAGGCGGGTCAATCGATCCAGATGCGCGAGGCCCGCATCACTCAGTTCTCATAACCCGGTGAACTTGCTCTTTACGAAAAGCCGGCATGATGCTTCCTTTTGTGCATGGAACGGAAGCCTGGTACTCAGACTGTTTGCGGCGTCGAGATTCGGCCGGAGGAGCGGACTCCGCTGGTTGAAGCGCTGCTGCGCGTGATTGATCAACTGGAGGCAGCAAACGCGCAACTGCGGGCGACGGTCGAACAACAGCAATTGCGAATCGACCGACTTGAAGACGAAGTCCGGCGGCTGAAGGGATTGCCGGATCAGCCGAAACGCAAGCCGGGGCCAAGCCCGCTGAACGACCCCAGCGGCCCGCCATCGGCTTCCGCTGAGAAGAAGAAACCGAATACGCCCGACGGCAAACGGCCCGGCTCCGCCAAACGCTGCAAGACACGAGAACTGACGATCCATAAGACCGAGCCGTTGCGGCTCAACAGCCTGCCCGACGGCACCAGGTTCCTCGGCTATCTGGATTTCATTGTCCAAGACTTGCGGTTCGAGCCGTACAACACGCGCTACCGCCGGGCCCGCTACCAACTGCCGGACGGAACGGTCATCACCGCTCCCTTGCCACCGGACGTCAGTCGCATTTCGGTCCGACGCTCAGGCAATATGCGCTCTACCAGCATTTTCACAACCACGTCACCCAGCCGCTGCTGCACGAGGATTGCTGGAAGTGGGGGTGGCATCTCAGCCGGCCAGATCAATCGCTTGCTGACCGAAGGACACGAGGCGTTCTACCAGGAGAAAGACGATCTGCTGCCGGCCGCCCGCGAGGTCTCGCGTACCTACAAACCGACGATACCTCCGCCAGGCACCAGGGCAAAGCCGGGCACACACTGCACATCGGCAACGATTTGTTCGCCTCGTTCTTCACGACCAACACCAAGAGCCGCGTGAATTTCCTGAAGATTCTACTCACGCCTCATCAGGGCTACCTGTTCAACGACGACGCCTTGTTCTACCTCGAATGTTTCGAGCTACCCCAAAAACTCCTCGCGCGATTGAGAGCTGAGACGGGCTGGCTCTACGAAGACGACGAATCCTGCAGCGCGGCTCGATGCCTGGCAGATCACCTCGGCGGAACACCGGCGACTGCTGACCGAGGGCGGCTTGTGGGCCAACTTGCTCGCGCACGACCTCTACAGCGATCTGGTGTTCGTCAGCGACGATGCCGCTCAGTTCAAGCTGCTCGCGTTCCTGCACGCGTTGTGCTGGTGCATATGGAGCGGCATGTCGCGCAACTGATCCCGCTCACCGACGACCAGCGTGCCGCACACGAAGCGGCGCGGGATGCGATCTGGGACTACTACCAGCGACTGAAGGCCTATCGTGAATCGCCGACACCCTCGCAACGGGCACGCCTGGAAGCTGGCTTCGACCGGCTGTTCCTGAAGGAAACGCGCTGGCCGGAACTGAACGAGCTGTTGCGAAAGATTCACGGCAAGAAGTCGGAATTGCTCTTGGTTCTCGACCACCCGGAAATCCCGCTGCACAACAATCTGTCGGAGAACGATATCCGGCAGTACGTGAAGAAGCGGAAGATCAGCGCGGGACGCGGAGTGATGCGGGCCCCGCTGCCGGGACACCTTCCTCAGCCTGAAGACGACCTGCCGGAAGCTTGGCATTACCTTCTGGCGTTATCTTCAGGATCGTATACAGGGCCTCCACGACATCCCTCCGCTGGCCGACCTGATCCGACGAAAGGCCGCTGATCTCGCCAACCCATAACCTCAACAGACCAACGAGGTCCCCCTTCCCAACGACGGACTGCGGCCGCTTGCAGACGCCCGCCTGCGCACATTGCACACCACCGGGTTATCGAGTTCAGCCCGCATCACTGATCTGAGTTCTCGCGAGATTGAGCGTTTCGAGACCAGTCAGCCCCCTCAAGTCTGCCAGGCCCGCGTCGCTAATCCGCGAGTCTTCGAGGTACAGCCCCTTGAGGCTGATCATCCTCGCCAGGTGGGCCACCCCGACATCACTCACCTTGTTGCGACCCCGGATCATGAAGGATTCCAGGTTCGACAGCCGTTTCAGGTGCGCCAGGCTGGCGTCGGTCACTGGCGCCTGGATAAAAGTCAATTGCTTGAGTCGGCTCAGATGGCCGATCTGGGCGAGCACTCCGTCAAACTCTTCGGGGGATGGCATCACGGGCAGTCGGCGAAACGAGACCTGCGTAACCGAGCCGAAGGCGTCGACTCCGACTTGATCTACCAGCCATTTCGGCCACCCCGGGACGTCATTCAAGATGATGTTGGTGCCCTTCTTCAACCTGAAATGATCCCCCTCGAACTGCCAGTCATAGATGGCTGAGCCACCTACCATCGTGATCGCGGCCACCGCATCGTGCTGGATTCGGGCTTGACGGGCGAGGTGGGCGAACCAGCCGAAGCAACCGCCGAGCACGAGGACGAGTATCATCAGAGTCCGAACTCTGACTCGGAGACGATGAAGCCAGGAAGTTGGCAGGCTTTGGTCTGGCATCTTGCCTCATCCTTTCATTTCTCATCTCCGGATTACTATTTCCACGGTCCGCCATTGTCCCGCGTGCGTCTGTCCGGCTCGACGATGAATCACGCCAGGCGCTTTAATTAGAATTCAGGCATAACACTCGGGCGTCATCTTCAAAAACCTTGTCGAGCGCGGCTTCTCCGCTCCAACGTGATTTTCAAGGATGACCTGGATCCTCTCCCTGTCCGTCCGTGCGATGCCATACGTATTTATCCGATACGGGAGTGTCAA
This sequence comes from uncultured Planctomycetaceae bacterium, assembly GCA_963797295.1. Classification (GTDB taxonomy): domain Bacteria; phylum Planctomycetota; class Planctomycetia; order Isosphaerales; family Isosphaeraceae; genus Aquisphaera. Next base: position 8,154 of record CAWCPP010000034.1, on the reverse strand, counting down.
CTGTAGACTGGATCCTCCGTCCCTCCAATCCCAGGACCTGATGTTCTCCCAGGGCCAGAACTTGAGGCCGTGGACGAGCCCGCGCTCGCGGAACTCAATGTGCCTCCACCGGAAGCACGGCCAGTAGAAGAGACCAATCCACGCATAACCGAACCATGAGGCCTCCAACAGCCGATAGCCTGCAGGGGGAGGCATCCCGATCAATACGGGGTAACTGAGTGAACCGCCTACGAGCATTGTCCAGAGCACAATGGCAGCCATCTCCAATCTCTTCAAGCCTGGCCTGAGGATCTGGAGTTTCAATGCTGCGCCGCGCTTCTGAGCCCGCTCCCGGGGGAGCCACATATAGACCGGGAGTATCACAAGGGAAGCTAACCCTGGTCCGCCGCGCAGGAACAAAGCGACGAGTGCTACCGCGATCATCATGCCCCGGATCGTGAATCGGACGCGAGACTGTTGCATGGCTCGGCGTTGCTCCAGTTTGGATGTGACAAGGGTCGTGTCTGGATCACCGTTCACGATCTGCCATTGAGCTGAGGCCCGAGTGGCAAATCCGGATACTATGTTACCCGTTACGCTTTTCTGGCGGGCCAAGGCCCGAGTGGAGAGTTTCAACTCTACTTCAGAGCTTGCGCGAATTTCGATTGACCCATCGGGTGTAGGGATCGCCTTGACCTCAGGTTCCCATCGGATGGGAGCTAGTCTGTGCCAACCGACTCCACCACGAGGTAACTCAGATTGCGTCGCGCGGGCTCCAAGCTCAGGCCGAGTGGCCGGAGCGACTCCCGCGCCTCTTTGAGGTCCTTGGGGAGGATGATCTCGAAGTCGTACCCTCCGGTCAGCCCCGTCTCATCGAGGACCGGCACGCCGAGGCATGGCTCGAGAACGCTCGCCAATCCGGTGGCCGTCTGATTGATCATCGTCGCAGTCACTCGACTCGGCCCACCCTTCGTATTCATCATGGAGCCGCCGGTGCTGGCAGTTGGTGTGAGCTTCAGTTCCCCGGCATTCCGGACCTTGAGCAGTTGCACATCGACCTGCCGATCTTCAGCTCGGGCGGCGAGGCCAAAAGCACCGCCGAGGCCGGCCTCTACCAGTCGGCGGAATCGGCGGATGTCGCCCGGTGGTGCCCAGACGACCACGTCGAGTCTCGTCTGCGGCAGTGTGGCCTTCACATCGACCCGACTGTCCGGTACCCCGTAGGCCCGGCTATACGCAGACTTGACCACGGATGCGGCATCGAAGTTGAGCCACGTTTGGCGATTCTTGGCCGACCCCCCCGAGGAGCCGCCCTCAGGTTCGAGCGCGGGGCGAACGACGACCTGAGCCAGCGGTTCGGGCAGACCATCGCTTCCGGACCCCACCACGGGGAAGCGGCCGGGCGCAAAGGAGCCGCCGTAGGTTGGCTTGCGAGGCACGGAGACTCCGGCGCCTCCGAACGTCTCGCCTCGGGTAACCGGCTTTATGCCCAGAGGCTCGCCCCGCAAAGCCCTTGCAATGTGCTCCACGTCCAGGTCGGCCGGATGCGTCTCGCCCAGGACTTTGCTGTCACGGCCGATGACGAACGTGTAGGGGATGGCGCTGACCCCATAAGCCTTGCCGGCCCGATCGTCTGTATCGAGCGCCACCCAGCCCTTGATCGGCTTCCGCTTCAGGAACGCCTCGACGGTCTCTCGCGGCTCCGCGGTCAGCGAAATGAACACAACATCTTTACCGCGAAACCGCTCGGCTAGCTCATTAAGATGCGGGATGTTGGCGATGCAGGGCGCGCACCACGTAGCCCAGAACTCGACGATGACTACTTTGCCTCTCAAGTCGCCCCACCTGGCCGACGCCCCCTCGGGGGCATTGAGCAACCTCTCCACCGACAATGGCGGGGCCGTCTCGCCGGCCTTCGGTCCTTGCTGCCGCGACCACCGAGCCGCTCAGCACGGCAATCAGCAGAGCCATGAGCGGCCGGACCAATCGATCAAACGAGAAACTCAATACGAGCGGATTCCCATCACGCCGCGATCTCATGAATCGCCCCCCTCGGATTCAATCTCGCTGAAGAGAGATTCCATCAATCCTCTACGCATTACTCGGGGCGGGATGGACTCGTTGGCTCTCAGGGGCGTCTGACCGGATGATTTTCAAACTGAGCCTCTACTGGTCACTAACGCCAGTTGACCAGCGTGAGCGGATAGCCGAGTCGCTGGACCCGCTGAAAATCCGACGTGTTGCCCGTCACCAGCTCCAGGCTGTTCTCGATGGCGATGGCGGCGATCATGGTATCCGCCACGCCGATCGGCTGCCCGATCCGCTCCAGGTCGCCGCCGATGCGGCCGGCAAGCTCGGCCGCCGGCTGGTCGAGGGTAGGGATTTCCATCTGGGGGAGCGTCGCCTGGAAGGTGTTCAGGCGGCCGGTCGCCTGCGTCTTCTGGAAGCCGCTGACGATCTCCATGACCGTGATGGTGGAGAACGTGTAGTGGCCGAACGATCGGCGATAGGTCTTCGCATTGGCGGCGATGGTGGCGTCCTTCGCCTTGCCGATCTCGGAGAGGATGTCGGTGTCGATCAGGGTTTTATTCAAAGGTCAAATTCCCGCCATTTTTCCTCTCGCCGTTTGCGGTAGGCATCGGCAACGATCTCGTCCATCTCGTCGGCATAATCCCGCCAGAGCCCGAGGAGCGGGTCGGCGTCGAGCTCGCCCTGGTCGCCGGGCGGCTCCGCCGCGGCGGATTCGGCCAGCTTCCGGTCGAGCTCATCGCGGAGCTGCCGCATCTGCTCCGGCGGCAGGGCGATGACGACGTGCCTTAGCTCATTGAAATCATTATATGCCATGGAATTTCCCCTCTGGCTGACATCTTAGCACGCCGGGCCGATCCTGCCAAGCAAGCAGCCGGCCAGGCGGGCGGCTGCGCTCGGCCCGTGAGTAGCGATGGACCAGGAAACCGGTGCAAGGTCCCCTGGAGCTGCCGGCGGCGTTCACCAAGTGTTCCGAACACAGAAAAAGACACAGCAGAAAAAGACAGCACGGCAGAAAAAGGGACGGCAGAAAAAGGCACATCACTGATATTGAATGTTCGAGGCGTAGCAGATGGCTATTCAGTGATGAGCCCTTTCCCCTTCCCCAAGGGTTACAGCTTAAGGAGGCTGCGGACGACGGCACGCCAGTACGCCTCGATCCAGTCCTCACCGATGGGAGCGACACGTCTGTATTGCCAGCCACCCAGCTCGAATTCGCCCAACATCCAGTCGGAGGCGCTGGCCGTTGCTCGAATGAACGATGACCGGACACACCGGGGTCCGCTCCGCCAGGAATCGAGCGACATCGATCCCGTCCCCAGGGTCCTCCGTCTCGCCCTCGACCGGCTCGAGGTCGTGATCCAGCGAGATGAGGCTCGCTCTCGGGAGATAGCTCTCAACCTCGGCGATCATCTTTCGGGCGCTTCGCCAAACGATGAGTGGCATCGCTGGATCGAGCGACTCGATGGCCCTCCGGAATCGCTCGATCCGCTCGTGGCTGTCTTCGAGCATGAGCAGCATAGTCCCGTAGGGGTCGCAGTCGAGCGCCTCCCTCCTATCTCATCGCGGGGTTAGACCGCAAGGTCTTACACCTATGTAAATTCTCGTTAATGGTTCACCCGTTGCGCTTTTCTGCCGGGCCGAGGCCGGAGTGTAAAATTCCAACTATGAATCACCGTTTACGCATCCATCAGCGGACCGGGTCCCGTGCGGCGCGAGGCTAGGCGACGCCTACTGACTGGCGACCGCGGGACTATCGCAAGGGATTCGTGTTGATCTGAAGCGTAGGAAAAGCACGCCGAAGCTCCGCTATGTCCTCGTCGCCGACGCTCTCCGAGTGGATCTCGAGCCATCGCAGGCTAGGGTGCAGGCGGAGTGCCCTCAGACCCTTGCTGGAGACAGCGGTCGAATGCAGGGTCAAGATCCTGAGGGCGGGCAGCTTGGCCAGGTGGATCAACCCGGCGTCAGTCACTTCCGTTTCCGAGAGGTCCAACTCGGCGAGACGGCTGAGCCCGCCGAGATGGGCGAGTCCGGCGTCGGTGATGTCGGCCCCAGCCAGATTCAGTGAGCGGAGCTGGCCTAGCCCGGCGAGGTGAGCGAGGCCCGCATCATCGATCAGCGTCTGATGGATGTCGAGGTCGCGAAGATCTCGGAGGTTGGAGACGGCTGCCAGCTCGGCGTCGGTGAGTTCGATGTCTGGTGCATACAGACGGCTGAGGCGCGTAAATGTGGTGAGCGCTTCGAGGCGCGCACTTCGATCGAGGGTTCCTCGGAGCCTAAGGCCGACCACCTCTCGGAAGCAGTCGTCGTAGAGCCGCCAGAACGAACGGCCGAGAATGGGGCCGCGAGTCCACGCGAACCTGGTAGCCCAGTCACGCTCACTATAGCGGACCTGGCCGCCGCTTCGGACGATCGCATGCACGAGGTGTTGTCGCATGCGGGCGCGGTGACCGATCCAGCCGAATCCCGTGCCGACGATGGCGACCCAGATCATGAGACCACGAACGCTCACTTGGCGCCAAGCCGGCATCCAACGAAGCGTCGTCATCCGGGGCAGTTGCATAGGCCGATCCCTCCGCGCCGCCAGACTGGTAAGCCTCGATACTAGTTGGGGCGGACAGTCGGGCGCGGGATGATGGCCCGAGGCGTAAAGGGTGGTCCAGTATCGAGGCTTTCGAGTTCCGACCTACGAGAGGCGATCCATGCGGGTGCCTCAGTTCCGGGGACATCAGTTCCGGGGACAACATACGCAATTCCCGGCGTCAGTCCCAATGAATTCTGTATGGTGTCCCCGGAACTCAGTCCCAATGAATTCTGTATGGTGTCCCCGGAACTTGTCCCCGGAACTCACGGCTTCCGACTCGCTAACCGTGCCGTCGAACCCCACGAGTTGATACCGCTCCCCGGTCCCCTCGAGCCCGAGCGACGTGACCGCCGATCTGGGTAGCAAGGTCGCGTCGGCGCCCGAATCGATCAACATCGGCACGTCGTCGACGCTCTGCTCGCGCTCCGGATGGCGGACGATGAGCCGCGCGAGCGGGGCGGGAGGGAGGAAGAGGCGGTCGTCATAGGGGGGCATTGCGCGATTCCTCGGTGACCTCCTTCACGAAGTCGGCGGCGAGTTCCGGCCGGACGAGCCGGGGGCTGGCCAAGTGAACTCGAGGAGCCTCCTCGACGCCTGGGACGAGCACGTAGACCTTCGCACGTTCCGGCAGCCGCACCGGCTCGGACAGCCTGATCTGGCCGTTCTCGACCGTGGCCTCATACGTGGCAAGCTTCACCGCCGTTGCTCCTTATCGCCGTGGGTCATCTGGGATTCCTCACTCGGCTGAACCTCTCAGCCATGCAGCCTCGGCTCTGCGGACCTGTCGCATCTTCCATCATCACGGTCCGCACAGCAGACCCTACACCTATACCTCTGTAAAGTCTCGTTAATAGACGATCCGATACGGGTCCACGAACAACTCCCGGAGCGTCTCATCCTCGTACTCGGGGACGACGGGTCCGAGCCGGGGCTGCGAGGCCAGGAGTTCGCTCCGATCGAAGATCCGCTCGACCATCACACTGGCGTAATGTTCCGAACGCCGGGCGATGTACGCCTCCGCGGCTTGCAGGTCCGCCAGCGCGGCCTCGGTCCAGCGGACATTCATGTCCGGTCAATCCCGAACCGGCGCCGGGCCTCTTCGAGCGACACCGTGCGCCCGTCGCGAGAATCCTTGAGCCCCGCTTCGACCGCCTGGCGGAAATAGATCTCATACTGGAGGTCTTCCCAGGTCGCATCCTCCGGCAGACGCTCCACCAAGCGGCGGGCTTCGTCCTTGATCGTCGTCTCAGGCATCGGTTCCCCTTCCGGTCACAAGAGGTGTGTGAGGTTTCAGTTATGGACCACTCATTTCAGTCTTCTGGAGAGACGGAAAAGTCGAAGTCTTCTCCAGGGAGATTCTTGCACGGCGGTTCGAAGGTATGCAGCTTCCTGGTCTGCAACGAAAAGAGAATCAACGGGCCGATTACTGCGATTACTCCGAACCCAAGGAACAGTCTCTTATGTAGGCGGATCGTCTCCAAGGAACGGTAGGCCCCGTCCTCCGACAAGGCGGCCCACAGGACCATGTTAAACATCAAGCAGATGCCTAAGGCGAACAATGTCCAGGCGAGGCGATCGGGGACCGACCTCCCGATTTTCGGAGGAGATGCAGGCTTCCAGATGCGCAGGGACACAAAAGCGAACACTGGAAGCCAGACGAGGATGAAGACTCTCAGAAACCCCTGCACTCCATTCCCCCAAGCCGTGCACATTGCTCGAGCAACGCTATCTCGCGACAGTCTGTCAACTCTGATTTCTAGTTCACGCTTTGCGCTTTTCTGCCGGGTCAATGCTCAAGTGTAAAGTTTCAACTATAGTTCACACGATGCGCCTGCTGCAATCATATGGCGGGTAGCAAAAGCAGTGTCGGCACTACGCATCGCGAGTCAACACCGGTGCAGTAACCCTCACTCATCCATACCGCTCGTCCTTCCCAATCCTAGTAGCCCTGGATTATCGTCGTGTTAGGAAGGAACGGTTGGAGCCAGTCCTTCCCGGCCTTCGTAACCTTAGTATCCTCCAGTTCCAATCGCAGAAGATTGACCAGACTAGTCAGGTGACGTAGCGCACCGTCCGTGACCCGTGTATATCTCAGGTCTAGATGTTTCAGACTGGCCATACCAGCTAGGTGAGCCAGCCCATCGTCTGTAATCTGGGTACCCCTGAGGTCTAGAGATTGCAGGCTACACATACTAGGCAGGTGGAGCAGCCCTCTGTCGGTAACCTTGGTCTTCCGCAGCTGCAGCAGCCTCAGGGCCTTTAGGCCGTGCAGGTGGGCCAGTCCAGCATCGGTGATCTTCGTCGAACGATTTAAGAGAATGTCAAGTCGGCTGAATGTCCCAACGTGGACGAGGACCTCGTCTGGTGCCGTCTCCGGTAGGAATACAAAGGTGACGTGGCCGAAGAAGTCAATCCCAATCAAGTCCACCAGCCATTTCGGCCCCGAAGGCTCTCGTCGCCCGGTTGTCTTGCCATGATTGATCTCCCAATCATATGCCACCGATCCTCCTGCATTCTTGATTGCCGCCGCCGCGTCACGCTGTGCTCGGGCGCAGTCGATAAGGCGGACGGCCCAGCCCAGCGCAAGGCCTACTAAAGACCACGAGGGTCAAGAGTGTCCGCACACTAAATCGGAGCCAACGCCGCATACAGCCCATCCGCGTAACTGCCCGTCACAGTGTCGGGCACCTGTGACCAGGCAGCCAGTTCTCCATCCGCACGCCACCCCACGCACTCACGCGCTGCCCAACTATGAGTCACCGTTTACACATGCGTAGGGCCGGAAGGTCTGGTCTCATGGATAAGGACTGCATGCAATCCGACAGCTATCAAGGACGCGACAACAATCGCTAACACGAGCAACTCCAACGCTCTGACCACGCCGATAGCCCTCCACAGAATTGATAACGTGTCCCATTGTCGAAGCCAGTGCTGGGACAGGTGGATCGGGGTCTTGTCGCCGAAGGACCAGTCGGACCACGCCAACCAATCGAAAGAGTCGTCGCTGCCTCCCCATCGTTTCGAGGTCGCCCAACCATAAATCGCAAGGAGAGTCAGACTCAACGCCCCAGAAATTCTTGCGCGAAAGGAAACCGGCCGGACGAGCATCGCCATTAGCATGAGCATCGAACCCATCAGCCACAGCAAATCCGCAAACGTACCCTTTCTGACCACCCAATGAAAGGTATAAGTCATTCCTCTATAAAGGGTTGTGTAATAACATAAGGCAAGCATATCTCTAACGTATTCTGGGTCTTCGCCCCCGATCAGTATCCCTTCGAGCGGTCTTCTCAGTTCGTACCAGGCTAGCAACAGCAAGGTGTTCACAGCCGTGGCAAGGACGATCACAAAGCGATGCTGGTCGCGCATGGCGAGAGTAGCAGCGACGACAGGTATCAGGACAAAGTACATAAGTGGCTTGACCCCCCACCACGAGAGGCTGGGCCGGAATTCAACCAGTAGCATCGCTAAGATCGCCACGACAAACATCAGCGTGATGAGACGGAATCGGGGCAGTCGCATTGTCAGGTTTCCTAGGGGCTTGAGTGGCAAGCCTCAACTCT
>CAWCPP010000033.1:0-40490 GCA_963797295.1 uncultured Planctomycetaceae bacterium | reverse complement strand
ATTCTTATCAACGGCACACTCGCGACCGGCAAGGGCCAGACGATCGCCATCGTCGATGCCTATAACGACCCGAGCATCCAGACCGATCTGAACGCATTCGACTCCCAGTTTGGGCTGCCCGCCACGACCGTCACCGTTATTAACGAGACAGGGGAGCGGAGTTACCTGCGAGCGATTCGACCGGCGGGTGGGAACTCGAAGAATCGCTCGACGTCGAATGGGCGCACGCGGTGGCGCCCGGGCGAACATCATTCTGGTCGAGGCCAGCGCGACCATCTCACGACCTGCTGGCCGCTGTCAAATTCGCGGCGGCCCACGCGAACGTCGTGTCGATGAGCTGGGGCGGCAGCGAGTTCGCGGGTGAAAAGGGGGACGACAGGGAATATTTTAGCTACGCCGGCGTGGCATTCGTGGCGTCCTTGGGCGACAAGAGACCCAGGTGTTGTGTCCGGCGTCGTCACCCAACGTTTTTCGGTCGGTGGAACGGCCCTGACACTGGGCTCGGGCAACCACTGGTCCAGCGAAGTCGGCTGGAGTGGCAGCGGCGGCGGCCCTAGTTATAACGTGCCAACCCTCTTATCAGCCGGGCGTGGTGACCCAGACAAAAGTCGCGGTGCCGACCCGGACGTCGCCTACGACGCGACCCCTTTCGACCGGTCTCGCGGTGTACGACTCGGTCAGATACAACGGTTTAACCTCGGCTGGATTGAAGTCGGCGGCACCAGCGGGGCGGTCCGCAATGGTCGGCCTTTCTGGCGATCGCCGACCAGGCCCGCGCGGCCGTGCCAGCCGGCACTGGACAGCGCAAGTCCGAGGGAAGTGAAGACCTTCCTTTACAAGAGCCCGGCCGACTTCCACGATATCACGAGCGGCACGAGTACCGGCACCCCCAACTATTCGGCCGGGCCCGGCTTTGACTATGTCACCGGCCTGGGACCCCCGATGGCGAGCCTCGTGGTCGGCTCGCTAACGGCACCCCGACTGCCTCGCATGACACGCTGGCCCTGTCGGCAGTCACATGCGAGACCGCCGGGATGTCATTCAGCCTCACCGTTACCGCCGTAAAATCGGGCGGGGGGACGAACCAGCTATGTTGGCACGATCCACTTTACCAGTAGCGACGCTCAGGCCGGGCTTCCGGCCAACTATACGTTCACCGCGCCCGCCGACGGCACAGACAGGTTTGACGGTCACGCTCAAGACCGCCGGTACCGATCGGTTACCGCGACGGATACGGTGTACCGGGAAACGCGGGCAAGCTTCGGGTATACCGTCATCCCGGCGGCCCCCACCAGTTTCGTCCTTTTGGGCGTGCCCTCGGCCGCCACCGCCGGGGTGGTCCAGAGCCTAACCTGACCGCGGAAGACCCTTCGGCAACGTGGCCACCAAGTACATCGGCAAAGGGGCTTGAATGGCAGCACCGGCTGGACTCAGGTCGGGAGCACTCTGCGGGTAACGCCACCAACATGTCCAGCAAAGACGGGCCTCGCCCCCACGCGACGACTTACTACTACCGTGTCGCCGCCGCGGTTGGAAATCTCTGATTTGTCTCTACAGCAACGTGGCCGCACCGCGACGACGAGTTAGTAAATAACGAAGTCGCGACATAAAGCCCGGTAGAAAGTATCTGGCTGAGCAACTCTTACGTCCCGTCGGAAAACGCCTATAGCGTCGGGTCGGATGAGGTGGGTGTAAAGTTCACGGCGAGCGTGGCGGGCCTTGTGACTGGTGCCCGGTTCTACCAGCAGTCGTATAGATGAGCGGGTGATTTACCCACGTCGGCCACCTCTGGTCATCGACCGGGGTCCTGTTGGCCGCTGCCACGTTCCCGACGAGATATCGGGCTCCGGTTGGCAGCAGAAAGTCAACTTCGCCCGCTCCGGTGGCGATTCAGGCAAATACCGTTTATATCGTCTCGTTCTCCACCGGCGGAGGCTATTTCGGCATCTCAACCGGCTTCTTTTAACACATGGCGGCGTCAGCAACGGGCCGCTTCGAGGCATTGGCCAATCCCCCTCCGGGGGTGATGGGGTGTACAGCGCGTCACTAGGGCCTTTCCCGAATGTGAATGGCAACGGGATGAACTTCTGGGCGGATGTCGCCTTTGCACCGTCGTCGGGCTCCGGCGGCTCGCCGCCGGCTCTCGCGCCGCGGAAGGGACCATTCGTCGCGCTCGGCGGTCTCCAGAGCGCGATCTCGGCCGTCCCGTCGTCGGTCGAGTCGTCGATCCGGATGGGCGTCTTGATGCCGAGCTCCGCCCCGACCACCACACCAGGCCAGAGCGTGGGATCACGACCAAATCGGCCGCTGACTCCAGCAAGCTCCGGAGTCTACCGCGGTCTCATCACCCAGGCCGCGACACTCGCCTCCTGGGTCAAGAAATCCGGCTTGCTGGGTGATCAGAGGTAACGTCGGCGAATTGGGCCAGTAAGAGCGACCCTGGCGGTGCCAGCGATAGTGCAAATGCCCCGAGGCTTTCCCCGATCTCGATCAGGGAATGCTCCGGGGCCTTGCCGCTCGCGTCTTGAACCGAGGCCGCCTGGGCGGTAAAAGGCAACTGTTTCGGAAGTCCTTGACCGTGAACGAGACCAGGAGCCCGGAATCTTCGGGACAGCCGCATGAGGCCGCCACGCCTGCTCCTCCCTGCCGTTGCCACGGCTTGCCTCCCAGCCGGTGATCGCGACCCCAGCCTCGGCCAGGATCAGCCGAGCCCCTCCACGGGGGATGCGATGATCGAAAAGTACCTGGCCCGCGACGTGGACCTGCTGGGCGGACGCATGCTTTTCGAGTCCATTGCGACGCGGGAGGCCTGGGAGGCCATCCGGCACCGGCTCAAGGCCAAGCTCTTCCAGATGCTGGGTCTCTGGCCGGTGCCCGAAAAAACGCCGCTGAGCGTCAAGGTCACCGGCACGCCCGAACGCGAAGGGCCGTGGTCATCGAGAAACTGCACTTCCAGAGCCGGCCCGGCCTGTACTCACGGGCAACCTCTACCGGCCCCCGGACACACTGGGCAAGCGCCCGGCGATCCTTTATGTCTGCGGGCACAGCGGCAGGGGCCGCGACGGCAACAAGACGGCATTTCAGGACCACGGCATGTGGTTTGCCCGAAACGGCTACGTCGCCTCCTGATCGACACGCTGCAGCTGGGCGAGGTCGCCGGGCACACCATGGCACCTACAACCTCAATCGCTTGTGGTGGCAGTCGCTGGCTACACGCCCGCGGGGGTCGAGTGCTGGAACGGCGTCCGGGCGATCGACTACCTGGTCTCTCGTCCCGATGTTGACGCCGACCGCATCGGCGTCACCGGCATCTCGGGCGGCGGCACAGCACCTTACTGGATCGCGCGCCACGACCGTGTCGAGGTCGCCGTACCTGTCAGCGGAATCAGCGACCTGGAAACCTACGTCACCAACAAGGTCATCAACGGACACTGCGACTGCATGTTCATGATCAACACATTTCGGTGGGAGTGGACCACCATCGCTACTATGGTCGCGTCCCGGCCGATGCTCTTCGCCAATTCCGAACACGACATCATCTTTCCGATGGACGGCAACAACCGGGTGATCGAGCGGCTCCGCAACTTTTACGGAATGATGGGCATGTCCAGCTGATCGCCGACTACGTCAGCCCGGGCGGCCACGACTACCGGGCGGACCTGCGAGTGACGGGCTTCCATGGCTGAACAGGCACCTCACAAGTCGGACAATGTCAAGGATGCCACCACCCGCCGATCGAGGGCAGCGCCTCGGCTCTTCCCGAGGATCGCGACCTGCCCACCGACGCCAGGAACTCGCGGATCGACGAGGCCTTCGTGGACCGGGCCAGGATCACGCCTCCCGCCCCCCAACATTGGGCCAAGTTCCAGGCCGAGAGCTGGCCGCCCTGCGGCCTCTCTTTCCGCAACTTGCCGGACCGCGTTCCGCCGGCTCGGCCGCGAGACCATGCCGGCAGCGAAGCCGCCAAGAACCTCACCTGGCTGGAGACCGAGCCCGGCATCGAGGTGGCGGTTCGCTTCTTGCAGCCATACAACAGGCATGCGAAACGGGGCACGCTGATGGTCCTCAACGAAGGCCAAAGCCTGGATGATATCCCCGAGTGGGCAGGCACGATGCCAGGCCCCGACGATGCCGTGGTACTCCTGGCTCCCCGCGGGGTGGGGTCCAACGGCCTGGGATCGGAAATCGCCGCCCAACTACGTGGCCCGATCGCACGCTCTCTTGGGACGGAGCGTCGATGAGGGTCGCGTCCGGGACGCCGCGGCCGTGGTACGATGGCTGGCCGAAGCTCAGGCGACCGACCCTGGTTCGACGCGAACCTGGCGGCTGGCCGGTAGCCGGCAAGCGGGAATCCTCGCGGCCTACGCCGCCCTCTTCGAGCCGGGCACAGACGGAGGTGATGATTCTCGACCCCGTCGCCTCCCACCAGGATGGTCCGATCTTCCTGAACGTCCTCCGCGTGCTCGATACTCCCGCTGCGCTTGGCCTGCTAGCCCCCCGCCGGCTGACTCTGATCAGCACCTGGGGAGACGCTTGGTCGCTCACGAAGACCCTGTACGAGCGAGCGGGCCATCCAATCAGTTCGCCAGTCAAGCTTCCCCCTGAGAATGACAAGCCGTTTGTCCGGAAAACCTGACCAACCTCAACCCCAAGGAACCCAGCCATGTTCAACCTCGATGCGATCCAGCAGAGCCTTCGCGAATCCGACATTGATGGCTGGCTGCTTTATGACTTTCGGGGAAGCAACGTTCTGGCCAGGCGGGTGCTGGACATGGAGACTAAACCGGTGGGCTCGCGGCGGTTCTTTTACTTCATCCCCGCTCTGGGTGAGCCGACCAAGCTTGTGCACCGGATCGAGACCGAGCGCTTGACCACCTGCCAGGCGGCAAGGCAGTCTACCTGACCTGGCAAGAGCTGGAAGACGGTATCGCCCATATCGTTGGCGGCGACACCCGTATCGCCATGGAGTTCGCCCCCGGAGTCTCAAACCCGTATGTCTCTAAGGTGGATGCCGGAACCATTGAAGCTGTCAGGGCTTGCGACGTGGACCTTGTTTCCAGCGGTGACCTGATCCAGGAGTTCGAGGCAACCTGGGACGACGACCAGTGGCTGATGCACCGCGAGGCCGAGGCGTGCACGACCGCGGCGTATGACGTGGTCTGGAGCCTGATCGCCGAGCGGATCAAGGTGGGCCGGACGATCCACGAGTTGGAGGTCCAGGCGGCGATCATGGACCACTTCCACCGCCACGGGATGACGACGTACAGTCCGCCGATCGTCGGCGTTGGCCCGCACAGCGGCGACCCGCATTACGAGCCGGTGCCCGGCGAATCGGGAGTGATCGGCGCCGAGCAGTTCGTGCTGGTGGACCTCTGGTGCAAGCTCGACCGACCGCGAGCGGTCTACAGCGACCTGACGCGGGTGGGCTACACGGGATCGAAGGTTCCCGACAAGTACGAGCAGATCTTCGCGATCGTAGCCAGGGCCCGCGACGCGGCGGTTTCCTGTGTTCGCGAGGCCTTCGCCGCCGGCCGTCCCTTGCAAGGATGGGAGGTGGACGACGCTTGCCGACGGGTGATTGTGGATGCGGGATACGGCAAGTACTTCATTCACCGCACCGGCCACAACATCGGCCAGGAAGTCCACGGTAACGGGGCCCACATGGATAATCTGGAGACCCACGAGGAGCGTCGGGTACTGCGCCGGACCTGCTTCTCGGTCGAGCCCGGCATCTACCAGTCCGAGTTTGGCGTCCGCAGCGAGATCAACGTGTTCGTCGACTCCGACTCTGTCGTCCACGTCACTGGCGGCCTGCAAGAACGGGTGGTGCCCATACTGGCCTGAGCGAGCTAACTCTCGTCCCGTCTCGAATTCCCTCCTGCCCCCCGCCCTGTCGTAGCTCAGGCTTTCCAGCCTGATCTGTCTCCTTGCGCACCGACCGAGTTACTGTCCCGACGATCTGCCCTTCCACTCGCAGGCCTCCGGTCACTCCGCCCGAACTCCCATCTCCTCTTCCTCACGGGGAAATACTGGCGACCTCCATTTCAAAATCCCCTCCGCTTATCCATTCGCGGAAAATTTTATCCTCAAGTATTTCCTGGACTTGCAATAAAAATTGCGTATAAGTCGCAAAATTGTGTCAAAGAAGAGGCGAATTATAGCGCATTTAGAATCTAGGAAGTCCAGCGTTTTGCGGCTTGGGCAGGAGACGAAAAGGACCGCTGCAATGACCGGGCCTTTCCAGAGCCATCACCAGTGTAATGGTCAACGCAACGGCAAGGACCATCACGCCTTTCAAGGCGAAATTGGCCAGGTTTTCAAGTATGGTCACGAATTCAGGCCGGACATTTGGAGGAAAGGACTGGTCGATCGCGAGGATGTCGCCCGAATCCTGGCGATCCTCGAAGTCTCCGGCTGGGTAGTCTGCCAGGAGGTACCGGCCGACTCGGAGCACGGCCGCCGTCTCACTGACGAGTTCCACACCAATGCCGTCGTCCCGGAAGGGGGGAATTGAGTGGACGACATCACTTCCTTCCAGGATCGACTGACCCGGGCCTCCAGCCAACCGGCACCCTCGAAGATTTCAAAAGCCTACCCTCACCCGCTGGCAGGAGCTTCAAGACCCGCTGGGATCGCCATATCCAGAGCCGCAATCGCCAGGGCGAACCCGGACCGTCCATGGTGCCCCGGGTTCCCGAAATTTGAATCGCTGCCCACGCGCGCCGACATCGAGCAGGGCCGACGCTGGAACCACTCAATCCGACCCAAAGACGACAACTTTTCAAGCGGAACCGACGACGTCCGAAGCGGAATCCACGACCTCCGACGCTGGAAATCCTCCAAGAAAGGCCGACCATGAGTCACAGCAAACCCGCACCGAAGAAGTCGAGAGAGCGCAAGCAGACGCACATACTGCGGGGCCCGGACCGAACCATCACGCTGGAGATCACTGAGAACCAGAGCTACCTGATGTTCGCCCTGCGGATGAGCCGTTATGGCTGGAGCGGCAGTGAAGAGCGCCTGTCCTTCGACGAGTGGTTGGTGCCGATCCTGGCTCCGTACATCAACGACCCTCGGCCGATGGTCGTCCCGGACCCGGAGACCGGCGAGATCGCCGTGATCGGCGGCAACGGTAGCAACATCACGACCCTGATCTACACGCCGTCGCCGTGGTGAGAACCTGAAAGGGACGGGTTCGTCCCCAGGGAATAGTGCCATCGGCGGGGGTTGAATCAGCCGCTGCTGCTCCGCCCGCTCTTGGTAAAGCTACCCGGCCAGGATTCGAACCTGGAAAAACAGGACCAAAACCTGTTGTGATACCGTTTCACCACCGGGTAAACGTGACTGCATTGTAGTGTACCGAGCCGTCGGGTCAGCGGCTAGACTAGCCGGCACAGAACGGTTTTGCATGAGGGGGGCGTCGTTCGGCGCCGCTCACGCGGCCGTTCTCGCGGGCCTGGGCCTTCTGGGCCTGGTAGGCGAGGGCTTCGAGCTGGACGCTGAGGTCCACCGGCACGACGCTGGTGCCCGGGGGGACGGTCAGCGGTACGGGGGCGAAGTTGAGGATGCCCGTGATGCCGCTGGCCACCATCTGGTCGGCCACCCACTGGGCGGAGTCGGCCGGGACGCAGAGCAGGCCCAGGCGAACCTTGTGCGTGGCCACGGTCTTCCGCATCGCGTCGATCGGCTCGACCCTCAAGCCCTGGTGCGACTGGCCGACCTTGCGGGGGTCGTTGTCAAAGATCGCCACGATGTGGAACCGCCGCGAGCGGAAGCCCCGATACTTGAGCAGGGCCCGGCCCAGGTTGCCCAGGCCCACCAGAACAATGGGCCAGTCGCGGTCGATTCCCAGGACCTGCCGCAGGGCCGAGATCAACTCGTCAATGCGATAGCCGATGCCGGGGTAGCCGAATTGTCCGAAACAAGCCAGATCTTTGCGAACCTGGGCGTTCTTGATCGACAAGGGCTCGCCAAGCTGGCTGCTCGAGACGGTTGCACAGCCCTGGGCCTGAAATGTCTCGAGCTGGCGGAGGTAAAGACTCACCCGCCCCACCACTGCCTTGGGGGTCCGCTTCACTCCCTCGAGCTCGGCTCGCGGCTCCTTCACGAGGAGAGTCTCCCGGATCGCTCAATTACAGCGAAATCCATGCCATCAACACGTTTACTGTAATTCCCGGACCGCAGTGCGGTCAAGTGCCTTTCGCCCCCGGCTCGCGGCCAAGCTCGCCCAGGCTCGATCGCCAGGGACGGTCCAGGGTGCCCCTGACCCGGATGTCGCCCTCGACCATGGTGTAGGACAGATTGCCGAGCCGGACGGCGTCGCTCATCCGCGGCAGCCCCGGGCCGCGGAGCGGAGTACGGGGGTGATCGCCGCCTTCGAGGATCGGGGCGATGAAGGCGTCGACCTCGTCGACCTGGCCGGCCTCGTAAAACGCGCCCAGTACCTGGCCGCCTCCTTCCACCAGGACATTGGTCATCGACCGGCGGCCAAGCTCCACCAGGAGCGGCAGGATGGGTATGCGAAGATCGTCGGGAAAGACCAAGATTTCGCAGCCTTGCGCTTGCAGGTCGGCGATCCGGTCGGCTGGGGCTCGCCCGGTAACGGCAACCAGGACAGGAAATTCGTGGGAGGACTCGACTAGCCGGCTGGTCAGTGGGATCTGTGCCGAGCTGTCGAGGATGACCCGGACGGCGGTGCGGGCGCCGGGGGGCCGGGCGGTGAGCAGGGGGTTGTCGGCAATCACGGTGCCGATGCCCGCCACGATCGCGTCGACCTGGCCCCTCTTCAAGTGGACCAGGCGGCGTGAGCCGGGCGACGAGATCCACTGGCTATCCCCGGTGGCGACCGCCGTCTTGCCGTCGAGCGTCATGGCCCACTTGGCCGTGACGTAAGGCAGGCCTGTGAGGATACGTTTCAAGTAGGGCGCGTTGAGCTCGGCCGCAAGGTCGGCCTGGAGCCCGAGTTCGACCGCGACCCCCGCCGTTCTCAGCAGAGCCAGTCCGCCTCCGTCCACGCGGGGAAACGGGTCGCGAATCGCGGCGACGACCCGAGCGATCCCCGCCTGGAGGATTGCGTCGGTGCAGGGAGGTGTTTTGCCGTGGTGGCAGCACGGTTCGAGCGTGACGTAGAGCGTGGCCCCGCGGGCCGCTTCACCGGCATCTCCCAGGGCCACGACCTCAGCATGGGGGCCCCCGAACCGGGCATGATGTCCCCGGCCGACCACGTGCCCCCCGCGAACGACGACAGCACCGACCATCGGGTTGGGCTCGACGGCACCCCGTCCGCGTTCGGCCTCGGCCAGGGCCAGGTTCATCATCGGACCGCGGCAGTCGCGATCGGGAATCGGGTAGTCAGAATGGAGAGTTCCCGGCATCCTTGGGCCGCTCCTTCGCGGGAATGCGGGGTGGGGCGGTCGGAGCGGGCGGTGGAGAGATCTGGCCCTTTATTTCGGTCTCCGGTTTCCGTGCTCCGAATTCCGAATCTGGGTAAAGCAGGCGGTAAATGATGGTCAGGCGGCGCCGGGCCTCGTCCGGAGGGTAGGCATTGAAGGAGGGTCGAATCCACGGAGGCATCGCGGCGAAGAACTGGGCAAGGTGGTCCGAATCGACCGGCCTGGGGGGATGTTCCAGGTAGTAAACGTTGATTGCCAGCCGTCGCAAGAGCGGAGAGAAGATGAATCGGTTGGTCTTCACCCTGGCCTCGATCTTCCGCTTTGCCGTGTCTGACTTCCCTGCACCGTTTTTTTCAGCCTTTTCAGCGGCGGCCTTTTCCGCCTTGTCGAGTGCGGCTTTGAGCTCGGGATCAACGGTTTGCACTTCGGCGATCCTGGCCTCGACCTTGGAGACATAATCTTCGACATGAAAATCGGGCGGCCTGAGCTCCCTGGGCCACTGAGCTTCGCGGGCGTACTCCATCAATTTCAGCCGGCGCTGAACGGGGCCAGTGATGGCCTCGACCTCTTGCCGCTGCTTGGGCGTGATTTGCTGCCAGGCCTTGATGATGGCAGCCAGCTCGAACGGGGCGATGCCCGCGACGTCGGCGAACTGCATCCACTCGGGAGTCACTTCGGACGGTAGCGGATAGCGTGAGAGCAGGGTCTTGATCTGGGCCATTCGCTCGCCCGGCGGCTTGGCCTGGAGGTTGTCTCGCACGGTCTCCGGCAGCGAATCGAGCCAGTTGTGATACCGTCGCAGGGCGGTCAGGTAGCGGACTTTATCCTCCGGAGGGAGGTCGTTGAGCTGGCGGTCGAGGTCGCGGATCGCATTCTGCTGGTCCGGGGGCAGCCGGAGCTCGAACTGCTTGAGGGACTCGGTCAGCTCGGCACGCTGCTGGGCCGACATGTTCTGGAGCCGGGCCCGCGCGTCATCGGCGGTATCTGCTGCGCCGAGCGCCAGGACGACGACCAGGGAAGCCGCCAACATGGCCAGCATCCGGGGCAGCAGCGATCGCGGAAAAGGACCCACCGTGCCGCCTCAGTGTTTGGGTCTAGGACCACCAAAGTCCTTGGATTTCGCCAGCTCTTCGAGGAAGTCGAAGGTGCCGACCTCCTTGTATTCGTCCAGGTGCTCGGCGAGCGAGAGGTCGCGGACCAGGCGGGCCGTCGGGTCGGGCCAGGCCCAGCGGGCCAGAGCGAAACCCAATGCCAACGACGTGGCGGCGATCGCCAGCCAGCCGCCGATCTTGAGCGCGTGGGCAAACCAGGTTCCGGTTCTCCGGTTCCAGGAGTCGGCCCGCGATTCGAGTGCGCGAACCGAGGTCAGCGTCCGCTCGGAGAAGATCAGAGAAGCCTTGGGCCGGGGCAGGATTTCGAGCAGTTCCCAGGTTTTTTTCAGAGAGTCGAGCTCACGGCGAGCCGTGGGGCTGAGACTGAGCTTGGTGGCGATGACTCGCGACTCGTTGTCGGTCAGCTCGCCATCGATATAGGCGGTCAGGTTGGCCCGTTCTTCGGGATTCAGTCGCTGCTCGGGCCCGACCGCCATACCGCTGTTCCCTTCGTCCGCCTCGCCCGTGAGCCCGGATCGTCGCTGATCAACCCATGCCGCCCATGCCCGGCATACCCCCGCCGCCGCCCATGCCGCCGCCGCCCATGCCGCCCATGCCACCACCGTTGCCATATCGGCTGTACCGGGCCCGGGCCACGTTGGCATTGGGGCCGCGGCCTCGTCTCAGGCCCGTGAAATACTGGGCAGCCCGATTGTAGTACAGGGCAGGCCCGGAGCCGTCGTGGTTCGATGAATTCTGGGCGAACCGGTACGGCCGGGCGATACGCTCGTTGCCCTGCTGCCTTGAGTAGGGGCGAAGCGGGTCATAATCCTGAGCGTAAGGCGAGATCGGGTTGTAGAGCGACTGCCTGTCCGTCTGTGCATAGTACTGGCGATTGACCGCGACCTGGTTGATCGTGTCGCTGGGCGAGGGCCGCATGGCCTGCAATTGCTGGTTGGGAAGGTAATACGCGTAGTAGAACGTGAACGGGTCCTGGATGATGTTGTTCAATCCCACGCCGCCCACCGCCGTCGCCTGCGCGTGAGCCAGCGAGGGTGTCAGCAGCAGGCACAAACCAGTTAGAAGGAGAAACGCGGTTAATCGGTGCAGAAGCCGGCTCATAGGGTCCCACCTTCCTCGAATAAAGAGCGGAATTCCTTTCCCTGACACGTGAATTCGGATCGTGACGCTGCCATACACGAGCCGAAACACAAAGGGCTTGCTCGACGACGCGACACGACAGGCGAAATCATTATAATCAAGACGTTGCGGGAATCAAAGCGAAACGAAGCGCGAGAGTGCGTGCGACCAGAGGTTGCGGATGGTTTTTGCCTGGAAATGAGGGCTCGTGCGATGGGGGATTTCGGCTTCGAACAAACGGTTTGCCACGCCGCAATATCACCAGCAGCATGGTACAACATCGGCCTGGTGGTCGTGCTGATCGCCCTTCTGATCGCAGCCGTGCTGGCCTACCGGGTGTGGACTGAAGTCAACGAGGAGATCGCCCCGGCGACACCCGATGAGCTGATTGCGGCGTTCGATCAAGCCCGTGCCGAGGGCGAGCTTGACGAGGAAGAATACACAAGGGTCCTGAATCGGCTTCAGAATCCGACCTCAGCCGTCCCGGCCGCGAAATCGTCGAAGCCCCCGGAGCCGCCCGGCGAGGCGCGATCGTCCTGAAGGTCAAAGCATCGTCTGAATTTAGTGAATGTCGAAGTGTTGACGATCCGCCGAGCGGGCGGGATTGATGCCGGTTTTCGACAGGCGGACGAAGGCGACGAATTCGGATACCTCGGCAATGTTGCCGAAATCGGTCTCGATCTGTTCCAGGGCCGAGGAGAGCGGCCGGCCCTCACGGTAGAGGATGCGGAAGACCTGACGGAGGGCGTCGATCGACTGCGTCGAGAAGCCGGCCCGGCGGATACCGATGATGTTCAACCCGGTCACGCAGTTGTAGCCCTGCTGAAGAATGAACGGAGGAACGTCCTTGCTGGTGCCGCCGGTACCGCCGAGCATGGCCAGCCGGCCGATCCGCACCCGCTGCTGAACGGCCGTGTGGCCGGAGAGAATGCAGTCGTCGTCAAGCGTGACGTGGCCGCCGAGCAGTGCGTTGTTGACCACGGTGCAGCCGTTGGCGATTCGCACGTCGTGGCCGACGTGGCTGCCCACCATGAACATGTTCCGATCGCCGATGACCGTCACACCATTGCCTTGGACGGTGCCGCGATGAACGGTCACAAACTCGCGGAAAACGTTGCTGTCGCCGATCTGCACCGCCGTGGGCTCGCCCCGGTAGCCGCGATGCTGCGGCCCTTTGCCCAGCACCGATCCGTGACCGATAAAATTGTTTCGCCCCATGATCAGGGGGCCAGTCAGGCAAGCGTGGGCCTCGATCACGCACCCCGGACCGATTTGCACCGGGCCCTCGATGACCGCGTAGGCTCCGATCTGCACGTCAGGCGCGATCACAGCTTCGGTGTCGATGACGGCGGTCGGATGAATGAGTTCGGAATAGAGCAGCGTCATCTGCCATGATCCTCCTGGCCGGCGGGCATTGATGGACATCCTGTCCACTCAATTCAGATCGGATGGAAGAGGCCGGTGGATGAGAAAAATCGCCTCGTGAGGGAGGCGCAGGCGCGTCGCTCTTTACCGGCTGGGGGGAGTCTGCTGGGCGACTTGGAAGTGGGAAGCAATGGTCCGCCGGGCACCAAGTCTCCGTCAGTGACGATGGCCGGCGAAGGACGCGGCCTACCCCGCCGCGATTGACGCTTGGCCTTAACTTGCCAAAATCCATAGAATAGGCTACGCCAAATTCTGTGAGAGCGGGTAACCCATCGATCGGCAAAATCCATTCATGGAGGTGGCATGAGCTCTCGAGCTCGAATCCGGCGGTTGGTGCTGGGTATATTGCTTGGCGTCAGTTTCTTGCTGGTTACCGGTTACGTGGCGATTTCCCTTTTTACCGCGGAACGGTTGACACACCCCACCAATCACCGGCTGCGGGTCGACCCCCGCTGGCTCAGCGCCGATGCCCTTCCCTGGTCGGTCCGGACCACTGACGGCCTGACGCTTCGAGGCTGGTATCTGCCCACCTCCGAGCGGCGGCGATTGATCGTGCTGGTTCACGGGATGTGGAGCTCGTGGCTCGAGATGGCAGCGCTGGGACGCGACCTGCACCGTGGCCATTACGACGTGCTGCTCTTCGACTTGCGTGGGCACGGTCAGAGTGATCCGTCACGCCTCACCTTGGGTCGCAGAGAGCGCGCGGATATCCGTGCGGTGATGAGCTGGGCCCGCGACGAGGGGTTCACGCAGGACCGGATCGGCTGGCTGGGCTATTCCATGGGAGCCTCGACGCTACTGCTGGAGGCGGCTCAGAATCCCGGCATCCAGGTTGTGGTGATGGACAGCCCGTACGGCAACCTGCCCGAGTTGCTCGGGCGTCAATTGAGCAAGCACAGTCACCTCCCGGGCTGGTTCAACCCCGGCATCCTGACCGCGGCCCGCTGGGTTTACGGCGTTCGCACCGATGACCTTGTGCCGATCAAGGCGGCTCGCTACTGGGGCAACCGGCCGTTGCTCCTGATTCACGGCGAGTCCGACTCGATTGTTCCCGTCAGCCAGGCGTACCAGCTTGCCGATGCAGCGGGCTCTTCATGCTCGACACTGATGCTGCCGGGGGTGGAACACGTCAGGGCCTATCAGACCGACCCGGAGGCCTACGTGTCGCTGATCGAAGACTTCTTTCAGGACCACCTCAGCCCGTAACCGCCCCATCAGCGTTCACGCGGCAAGGTCGTGAAAAAGCAAAGGCCGGCAGGGCGAACAGATCGCCGGGCCGGCCGGTATATGGATAGGCTGATGGATTCGGCCGGATCAGGGCCCCAGGCCGCCATGAGTGCGGAATGGCGTCAGGTGGGAAGGCTGATCAAGGAGCCAGAACCGCTCCCAATCGTCTCCAGCTTGCCGGAGGTTTTCCGAATCGACGAGCAGTTCTTCCACCCGCCTCGGCTTATAGGCCGCATAATGCGGCAAAGGAATTGGTGCACAGCCCTCGAACAACGCGAGGGAAGCGACCATGATTGCCAGGGCCGCCACGAGTTTCCGCATTTCGGGCTCCTCCCGCCTTCGATATCACTCGGACCAGTCTATCCGCCCAGTCCTTGAGCGGGTCTGATCCGGGGGACTCGCTGCCGAGTCTTGTCCTCGGCTCGAGCCGAAGTCCTATTCCGGCATGGTTTTCATGCCGGCCGCATAGACCATCGAGCTCCCAACGCGTTGTCATCTTCCCGACCGCCGTCGCTTTGATCGCCCGTGCACGCCGCCAGGAGACCGCGTCAGATCGAGCGGCTACTGGCTGGTTAGTCGGCGGACGTCTGGGCATGCGGTTCGGCGACAGGCTCAACGGGTCCGTTATTTTCATCATCGGCATCCGAGCCCTCTTCCAATAGCGGAAGATTTTCCGGATTCATCTTTCGTACCAGTTCTTCCATCTCTTTGCCGGGTTTGAAGGTGACCACGTTCTTCGAGGGAACGTAAACCTTATCTCCAGTCCGCGGATTGCGTGCTTTACGAGGGGCACGCCGTTTGACTTCGAAGACTCCAAAATTGCGTAACTCGATCCGGCCCTCCGTCACCAGAGTCTGGATGATCGCGTCGAGAGTTCGTTGCACGATGTCCTTGGTCTTGAGCTGGGTCAGGCCGATATCTTCCGAGATCTTCTTGACGATTTCTTTCTTTGTCACGTTGACAATCTCCATGAAGGCGTGGTCAGCCCATGGCGCGAGGCGAATGGCTCAAATGTATTTGCAGCATGGGTTAATGTCAAGAAAAAAGAATCCCCGGATCCCGGGCGGGGGTACTTTTCAGAGGTTCAAAAGGTGTTGCGGCTGGTACCATGAGCCGGCCCTCGACCTGGGCCTGCCTCAGGTGGTGATGGAGCGGAGCATAGTTCCATGGCCAGTCGAATTGACGGGCCAGTTGCTTGAGCTGGGACAGAAAGATTTCGGACAGTTGGGGGGCAGCCGTCTCGAACGATGAATCGCAGAAGAAGACCCGGCAACCGAGCGGTCTGGCGTCGCGAGCCGTGCAGCGGCCGCCTTCATCCTGCCAGGGACACGATTCGCCGTCGTCGAGCTGTCCAGGAGGCTGGGGCGCGTCAGAAACCAGCAACAAGGCCTCGGGAGCCGAGAGAAAAAGCGTGTGTCCATACTCCTTGAACCGGCAACAGCGACCGCTTAATTGGCAGACCGGGCCCGCTTTGGCTACCGCGGCGTCGAGTTCACGGTACAGCGGCATGAGTCGGTCGCGGACCGCGGCAAGCACATCGGGCGGAGATTTCGGCGCTAGTTCGGGGGGAGCCGTCATTTGTGAACTTTCCCGATCGACTCCACGATCTCCTCAACGCTGTAAAGACGACCCTTTCCCGAGCCCGGGCAGACCCGTGTGATCCCCTCCCAGTCCTTGGGCGATTCGACATTCTCTGGCCAGAAGGGCCAGGTCTGGCACTGGATGGGACGGGCGGGATAGACGGTGCACCCCTGCTGTGCGTCCCAGAAGATGCAATCGCCGTTTTTCCTTTCCGTCAGGCTGTAATGGTTGCCAACCTGGCGGACGAACTGGGACGAGAACTGATCCACGGTTTCGCCTCGAAACTCTGCCAGGGCCTGGATTTCCTCGAGATCGACCCAGACGTATCCCGGTGCATTCGTGCAGCACGCCCCGCACCGCGTGCAGGAGAACGCCAGGCCCTCGTGATACCATGGCAAGGCGGAGCGGGATCGGGTCATGGCATCTTCCTCTGAGCGTTGAATCACACGCCACTGCCGCGTAAGTCACAGGCAGTCTATCAACCCAGTCTGGCCGCGGCAATGTTCGCCTGGTTCCAACCTGCTGAAATTCCAGGGGTTGTGTGATATGGTAAGAAGGAAGAAGCCAGGAGAGCCGGGTGCGAAGCCCGAGGTTTGCGGAGGGCGAGATCATCATGATGACAGCGACGTGTCCGATCGAGAGAGTCGTCTTGACCCATCTCCAAATCCCGCTCAAGGAACCGTTCCGCATCTCCGGTGGTGAGGTGGCGATCAAGGATGCGATCCTGGTCACCCTGGAAACCTCATCGGGGATTGGTCAGGGTGAGAGTTCGCCGATGGCTGCCAGCTTTGGCTACTCGAACGACACTCCCGACGGCTGCTGGGACGATCTTCGGAACAAGGTCGTTCCCAGCCTGCTTGGCCAGACGGTCAAGTCGACCGCCGAGATCGCATCACTCGCCTCGACCTGGACTGGCAGCCGATTCGCGATCGCGGGCGCGGAGAACGCACTCTGGGACCTGCTGGGCCAGGCTCACCACGCGACGGTCGCCGGGATGCTGGGGGCCATCGACGAGCAGATCAGCCTGGGTGTTCAGTCGGGCCTGGCTGTCGGCCTTTATCCGTCGATCGTCGAGCTGCTCAGGGCCATCGAGAGTCATCTGGCCGAGGGCTATCGGCGGGTGAAGATCAAGATCCGGCCCGGAAGCGACGTCGAGCTCGTCCGGGCGGTCCGCCAGCATTTCGGCGAGGTCCCTCTCATGGTCGATGGCAACGGTGCGTACACTGCCGCCGACATCGACGTGTTCCGAGAACTTGACGAGTTTGACCTGCTGATGCTCGAGCAGCCCATGAGAGCGGCGGACCTTGACGGGCTGGCCCGGCTCCAGGAGGCGGTCTCCACCCCGGTCTGCCTCGACGAGACGGCCGAGACATTGGAACAGACCATCGAGGCGATTCGCAGAAAAGCGTGTCGAATCGTGAATCTCAAGCTCCAGCGGGTGGGCGGGCTGGGTCCGGCCCGCGAGATCCACGACTATTGCTATCAGCATGGAGTTGCCTGCTGGGTCGGCTCGATGCCCGAGCTGGGCGTGGGACAGGCGTTTGGCATTCACCTCGCCACGCTGGCCAACTGCAAGTATCCCGCCGATATCGAGCCCTCCGCACGGTGGTTTGTCGACGATTACGTCGTTCCTCCGCTCGAGCTCTCGGCCCCGGGCTTGTTCAGCGTACCCAACCGGCCGGGCGTGGGCTTCCAGGTCGATGCGGCCAAGGTTCGCCGTTACCAGGTACGCCAGCTCGAGTTCACCACTCGAACATCCGGTTGATGATCCAGGAGATTCCGATGAACGCCTCGGCCACGCGACGCCAGTTTGTCAAGGGCACCGCCGGAGCGATTCTTGCCTCGGCAACCCCGGCGGCAATGGCGGAACCCGCGACTTTGCCGATCATCGACACCCACGTCCACCTCTGGGACCTGAGCCGGTTCCGGCTTTCCTGGCTCGAAAAAGGAGCTCCACTGCACCGCAACTACACGCTCGAGGACTACCGCCGGGCCGCCGAAGGGCTGGATGTCGTCAATGCGATCTACATGGAAGTGGACGTTGAACCAGACCAGCAAGAGCAGGAAGCCCGGACCGTGGCCGAGCTCTGCCGCCGCGGTAATTCTGTGTTTGCCGCCGCGGTGATCTCCGGCAGGCCCGCCTCGCAGTGGTTCGCGGAGTATATCAGACCCTTCGCCAGGGAGCCGAGGATCAAAGGACTACGCCAGGTGCTGCACGGCTCGGGTACGCCGCCGGGCTATTGCCTCGACGATCGGTTTATCCGCGGCATCCGGCTCCTGGGCGAGCTTGGCCTCAGCTTCGATCTCTGCATGCGGCCCGCCGAGCTCGGCGATGGAGCCAGGCTGATCGAAGCCTGTCCCGGTACGAGCTTTGTCCTCGACCACTGCGGCAACGCCGAGGTCTTTGCCGCCAATCTGGAACCCTGGAAGCGGGGCATCACCGCTGTGGCCCGACATCGCAACGTGAGCTGCAAGGTCTCGGGAATCGTGGCCTCGACCAAGGGGCGATCCTGGAAGCCCGAAAACCTGGCGCCGATCGTCAACCATGTGCTCGCGGAATTCGGACCCGATCGCGTCGTTTTCGGCGGCGACTGGCCGGTCTGCACCCTGGGCGCTCCACTGGCCCAGTGGGTCGGTGCGCTGCACCAGATTGTCCAGGACCGCAGTCTTGCCGATCAGCGAAAGCTGTTTCACGATAATGCCCTCCGTATCTATCGACTGGACCTCTGAACGCGAGGAGCAACAGGCATGATCAGACTCTCGCAGGCGATCGTCGCGGTGATGTCGTGTACGCTGGCGGCCGGCGTGGCCGGCGGCATCGTCGGGGCCGCCGTGGGCAGGCTGGCACCGGGCTTCGTCCGCTGGCTTTGCTCACCGGGAGGAGCCGGGGCACAGATCGATCCGACCGAGTTCGGTTTCGGACTCGGAATCGTGAGTGGCCTTTTCCTGGGTGCGGGTACAGGTGTCTTCCTTGTTTGTGTGCTGGCCCTGCGCGATGCCTGGCTCGCCCGGTCAGGCATCGAACCGTACGGAGCGAAAGTCGAGACCCATTTCGAATAGGGCCAGTACATCGCGCCGCCGTTCGAGATGAACATGACCCGGCGGGATGCACCCGCTTTGCCAGCTACCCGCCAATCGCATGCATCAAGCGTCCGGGCTGGATGAACCGCGCCGAGTTGATCTCGTGCCCCTCCCACTTGGAGGCGACGGACTCGCGGATGGCATGGATGATTTCCTCATCGCAGGCACCGCCGCGGAGCAGGCCGCGGATGTCGGTTTCTTCGAGTGAGAAGAGGCAATTGCGAAGCTTGCCGTCAGAGGTCAGGCGGACCCGGTTGCAGCTCATGCAGAAAGGACGGCTGACCGAAGCAATGATGCCGACGCGTCCGCGGCCGTCGCAATAGTCAAAGTCGAGCGCTGGAGCGCGGGGGTCCTGGTCGGGAGACGGCACCAGCGGTCCGAACTCCTGTGTCAGCCGATCGAGGATCTCGGCGGCAAGGAGCACCTTGTCGCGTTCCCACAAGCCTCCATCGAGCGGCATGTATTCGATGAACCGCACTTCCAGGCCGAGTTCCCTGCCGAACCGGGCGAGCGGCACGATATCGGCCTCGGTGCAGCCTTTCATGGCCACCGCGTTGATTTTGACGGGATCGAATCCGGCCGCTTTGGCCGCGTGAATCCCCTCGATTACCTGATCGAGGCCGGTTCTCCTCGTCAGTTGCTGGAACCGCTCCGGGTCCAGAGTGTCTACGCTGACGTTGATTCGTCGCAGCCCGGAGTTCCAGAGCACGCGGGCAAGCGGTGCCAGCAATATCCCGTTGGTCGTCAGCCCGATGTCCTTGATCCCCGGTATTGCGGCGAGGTTTGCGACCAGCAATTCCAGGTCTCTACGGACCAGCGGCTCACCGCCCGTCAGGCGGATCTTGTCAATCCCCAGAGGCACCACGATCCGCACGAACCGCTCGATCTCCTCGAAGCTGAGAAGCTGATTGCGAGGGAGAAACTCAGGGTTCTCGGGCATGCAATAGACGCAGCGGATATTGCATCGATCCGTGACGCTGATCCGCAGGTTATTATGCACCCTGCCGTAAGAGTCAATGAGTCGATCCGTGCTGGAGGTCATGGAAACCATTTCCAGGGGTTTGGCATACATTCCCGAAATCTTCAACAGATTCTATCGTCTGGTCCAGTACCTTTAGCCAGAGGACTTGTTTGGGATAATTTCTGAAGGGCTCACGGCCAATCCCGGAGAACCACGGAACCCATTGGGATTCAGTGCCTGGGTTCTGCTATCTTGTGCGGATCATACAGGTGCAGCCCAGATGCCGCTCACACTTTGAGGTGTTCCAATGCCAGATCCGGACCAGGTGGATCTCTGGACGCTTTGCGATCTTTGTACTCCGTGGTGCATTCACGTGGTTGCGACACTTCGGATCGCCGACCATCTCAAGGCCGGGCTGACGCGAATCGACGAGCTGGCCGCAGCCTCCGCAAGCAATGCCGAGTCGCTGCATCGGGTTCTGAGGCACCTTGTCGGCAAGGGCGTGTTCGAGGAGCCTGTGCCCGGCCAGTTCGCACTGAACGAGCCGGCAAGCGGGCTCCTGAATCCGTCGCTGCTCATTGGTCTGGATCTCAACGGAATCGGCGGTCGCATGGCACATGCCTGGGGCAGCCTGCTGAGCGCGGTACATACGGGTGCTCCAGCTTATCACGAAGTGTTCGGCCGACCCTTCTGGGAGGATCTTCAGGCCCATCCCGATGTGGCCGCGAGTTTCGATGCCCTGATGGGGCCTGAGGGCCATGGAGTACCCGACCCGGAAGTGCTGGTCTCAGGCGGCTGGGACTCGGTCCGCACTGTGGTGGACGTGGGTGGTGGGACGGGAACCCAACTGGCGGAAATCCTCAGAGCAAGGCCCACGGTTCGGGGCATTCTGGTGGATCTGCCCGGCACCGTCGCTCGATCTGCTCAAACTTTTCAAGATGCCGGCGTGGCCGACCGTGTCACCGCCGTGGGGCAAAGCTTCTTCGACCCGCTTCCGCCTGGGGCCGATCTGTA
Organism: uncultured Planctomycetaceae bacterium; assembly: GCA_963797295.1. GTDB lineage: Bacteria > Planctomycetota > Planctomycetia > Isosphaerales > Isosphaeraceae > Aquisphaera. The sequence continues at coordinate 19,578 of CAWCPP010000033.1, read as the reverse complement.
TCTATTGAAGAAAGTCCTCGGCGACTGGCCCGATCGCGAGGCGACGGCCATCCTCAGTCGCTGTGCCGAAGCGGCTCGACCCGCGGGCCGCGTCGTCGTCCTCGGCGGTGTGTCCCCCGATGAACAGGACGGCCCCACTCCAGAATTGTTGATGATGGTCCTGGTGGGAGGCAAGGGCTGGAACCTGAGGGAGTTCCGCGAACTGGCCCAAGCTGCCGGGCTGGAAATCCGGGCGTCTGGGCGGTCGCCGTCGGGCCGCTTTGTCATCGAGTGCGGCCCGACGGGTTAGTTCCTCGTGAAACGCCACGGTGAATTGTCAGGCTGGAATGGACCGAGGTGTGTCGGTGTACTTGAGAGGAATCTAACAGATTCTGGCGAAGCAGGTCATGTCCCTCGGGGGTCAAGATCCCGTCGATGTCGACCCAGGGGTACGGTTGCCGGGTTTGAAACAATTTGTCGGAGACGCGCTCGAGGCGGTCGCGATTCAAGTACTCCATCACGTGTTCTCGCACTTCCCGAGCCTGAGCAATCCACAGGGCACGGCCAGGATATGACCATCTTCATCTCCAGCACGGCGAGCATCACCAACTCGGAGTCGCGACACGAGGGCGACGTGGTTGCCCAGGCCGATGAATCGCTTGAGAACACCGAGGCTTTGAGCTCCGAGGACGATCTGGGCCGGCATGGTTTGGCTTGATTTGGCAGCTCGCTCGAAGGCCTTGCCCAGGTGCGGGTCTACGTCAAGCGCGTTGAAGTGGGGATTGCCCATACGTTCAGGCAGCCTGCTCCGGGCGGTTGGGCCTGGTGCCGACGCTCTATACGGTCGCCGATGTGTGCCTCCCCGAGCTGCCGGTCGAGGTCGAAGGGATTGCATATTCCAGGAAACAGCCAAGCCCCACTTGCGGCGTCCTCCGTGATCCCCACTTCCGGGAATCCACCTTCAGCCCGAAGTCGGTCTTGCGTCCGGCTTGACCTTCCCGAAGACGGCAATGCCAAGACGCATAGACTCACCCCGCCTCATAGGGTAGCCCTGCTCAAGGTGACCGGAGCTGTATCACGGAGAGGCACTGGGCCGCACCATGAACGGGTCTTTGCTTTCGTCCCATTTGCCGCCCTGTGCCAGCACCGGATAGACGGCCGAGGGAAAACATAGGCTCTGATAGACGGTGAACTCGCTCCACTGGATGGAACCGAGATTATCGATATACCGGCGCTCGCGTGGGAGCGTGGCCACCGCGGGGACCGAGACCCCCCTGCCCGATCCGCCGGGTCCGAAAACGAGAATTCCCGGCCGTGGCCCCCAGCCCTTTTTCTTGGTGTAGGCCGATTCGCGATCGTGGGGATTGTGGACCCTGTTGAATCCGATCCCGCACATGTAGCACTTGCCGATCGGGTTGAGACCCTGATCGTAGTCCATTAGCTGGCTTGCGGCATCGATATATTTCTGTTCCTTCGTCAGTGCCCACTGGAGCAGACAGGGATAAGCGTACTGCCCTTGCGCTGCGTTGCTGCCCCACCACCGCAGATTGGGCGGAGTGCCGACCGGGTACGCGTTTGCGTTCAGGTACTCGATCTCCTTATCCGCGGCCGCCTTGATGGCCGCTTTGAAGCGGGCCACGACCTCCGGGTCAGTGGGCCGGTTCTTCTCGATGATGTACGAGTAGAAGAACGACGCCAGCCAGCCGTTACTGGCGAATGACTCGGGCGGACCGTTATAGGTACTGGCATAGGCGCTCGCGCTAGCCGACAGGTCTTTCACGACTTGATGGGCGGCTTCATCACCCGTCAACAGGTACTTCTGCACCGCGAAGTAAAGCCGGTGGGTCGGCCGCGCCGCGGTTCCGGCCGCCGCCATCGCCATCTCGGCGTGCTTCTGCAACTGCTCGGCACGCTCCGGCTTGTAGGGCTTGATCAGGCGGGCAAGGTGCATGAACATCCCGGCCGCGAACCCCGCCGTGCGCTTGTCGAGCACCTCGGTGCCGAATCGCTTCGTCTCCTGGTCGTAGGTCGTGAAGGGAGAATAGCCCTGGGTCTCGGTGCCCCAGTGGATCTCTCCGGTGCTCTCCTGCATGTACTCCCAGAACATCCCGCCCCATTCGGCCTCGTCGAGAATGTCGGGAATTCCGTTGCCTTTACCCAGGATGTTGTACTTCTCGTCGAACTTGTCGGGAATGTTGTACTGGTCATCGGTGAATAACTGGGGGAATGCCTCGTAGGTCGTCAGCAAGGTCGCGGTGACGTCCATGTGATAAGTGCGACGGTCGGCGTCGCCGGCATCGTGATAACCGCCGTACGCCGTGAACGTGGGTTCGTTTCCCGTGACGATCAGGCGCACTTCACCGATAGGCTGGTTCGTCTTGTAAATGGTCGTATGGCAGGGATTCATCTTGATGTCCCATGCGAACGGGGCCTTGATCGGGCAACCGCACCGCTGGTGATAAAGCGAGCGGAACGAGACATAAGCCAGTCTTCGCGAGAAATCGTCGCCGACCCCGAAAGGATAAGAACACCCGTAGCCGTCCACGGCGATCTTGTAAGGTCCGCCCTCGGGAACCGTCGCCAGGTCGATGCGGTACACGAAATCGCCGGAGGAAGCGTCCTTGCCGATCTCCTGTAACGTTCCCCGCGCAATCGTCTCGCCGCCGGAAAGCTTGAACACGGAATACCCGGGCAGGCTTCCGCTGATCGGCTTGGCGCCGCCGTCGCCCAGCCAGATGGCGAAATTGGCGTAGCGGACCTTGGAAAGGCCGGAGTACGCGCTCTGATTGGTCTTGATCGACTCGCAGAAGATCTTGTGGTCGTCAAACACGAAGCTCGCATTGCCATGAGGAGTTTGCAGCGTGTACTGCATTCCGTTGCGGAGCGGCGGAACTTGCAGGTAGATGTGGTGATCACAGGCGTCTGCCTCGGTGACGAACATGTTGATCGCCGCAACCGGCAGGTCATTGAGCTTCCAGGCAGCCAGATCGGCTGTGTCCACCTCGTTGGCCTTGATAGTCGTGCTCTTGAAATAGGCCACGAGCACGTTGTTCGAGGAGGTGCGTATTTCTTCCAGTTTGAGCACTGCGTTTCCCGAAGTGGAAGAGCACAAGACGAAGGCAAGTATCATCACACGTTTCATAAGAAAGCTCCTCAATGGACGGTCAGGCCGGTGGATCGGGGCAGTTCCGCCTGGGCATGGACCTCTGTACCTGGACTGGCTCTCCTGATCATCCCGATTTTCTCAGAAGAGCATATCCACTCCACATGCTTGCCGGTTGGCAGCGGGATTTCCGCGTTGAAGGCGGAACTTCGGGCACAGTTTTGGACGTAAGGGGTCGATGAAAACTTGAATTTCCATGACCCTGAATCCTCCATACCCCTCTTGCTTTGTATTACGAACGGGATACAATCAACGAAGTGATACCTGGGAGGTCGAGCGATGACGAAGAAGCTGAGAGCGCAGACGACAGCGTCCGGACCTGCCGCGGAAAAAGGCCTGGCGGCGGCTGAGGTAGCCCAAACGGGAATGATTCGTGCCCGAATCTCTGCCAGCTTGAAGGTCGAGGCGGAGGATATTCTCAACCAGATTGGTCTGAGTGCGAGTGATGCCATCCGGATGTTCTATCGACAAATCATTCTCTGCAACGGGCTGCCGTTCCCAGCGCACATTCCCAACGCGACGACCCGCAAGGCTCTGCGGGAAGCAGAGGCTGGCACGAATCTGACGCGTTACGCCGACGCCGACGACATGTTCCGGAAACTGGGTGTCAAGGGTGGCCAAAGCTAAGCCCAAGACTCCCGAACCGCCCCCTCCTTTGATCCTGGACACAACGACGCAATTCGACAGGGATGTGAAGCGTCAGGAGAAACGCGGCAAATCCCTGGACAAGCTCCATGAGATCATTGAGACCCTGCGCAATCGCCGGCCGATCGATTTAAAGCTCAAAGACCATCCCCTGAGTGGAGAGTGGAGAGGTTGGCGAGACCTCCACGTCGAGCCCGACTGGGTCTTGATCTACCGGAAGGACGACGTGAGATTACAACTCGGCCGTACCGGTTCGCACTCCGATCTGTTCGAGTAATTTGATCCGATAGGTGGCTGGGCTTGTCCTTGATCGGGAAGACGATTCTGATCTCCGTCCCTTTGAATGTGGGGAGATCGACCAACGTCGCGCTTCGATCTGGCATCTGTCCCCCTGGTTCGTGCATGGAGGCACTTTGCTCATGAACTTGGCATGGACTGCTGTGGCGTTGGCCCTTCTGGGCTCAGCTACCCCAGCAAGTTGCTGGGCGGTTTTGTCCGAACCTGAGACTGTGTGCGACGCGGCCGGGACCTGGCGACTGAGCCTGTCCGAGGCGATTGGAACCGCCCTGGCGCATTGTGAGTCTGTTCGGGTCGTTTCGTTCTGCGCAAGCACGGGCACTCCATGCGACGACAAGAGAAAAGCGTGCAGCCCGATGATCGTGATCGGTCCGCGAGATGCCAACACGTCCATCTGGCGGTTCAATGCCGAGATCCTGGGGCTGGTCTATTCGGTCGAGCAGAAGTACTGGAACCTGGCGGAGCGGCAGAAAGTGCTGCAGGCCCAGCAACTGGCAGTCCACGAGGCCAGCGAGTTGTTTCTCAGGGAGCAGGCCCTCGGTCAGAAACAATGCCCGGACAAGCTGGCGGGGATGGGCGACATCCAACAGAATCTCGACCGGTTGAGCCTGGACCTCGCTCAGAAAGCCACCGACGTCCTCACCGCTGAGCGCGAACTGCGGCAAGCGATGCGATTACCTGCCACCGATCATCATCGGATCTATCCGACGACGGTACCGAGGAAGGAACGGGTCGCGTTCGATTGGCAGAGCTGCCTCCGCGAGATGAGCAAGCATCAGCCCGACATCATCCAGCAGCAGCTCATGATCCGGCTCGCCGAATTGCAGCTCACAGTCGCTCGGAATCAATTGGTTCCAGTCCTGAGCCTCGATATTGTCAATCAGTGGACGAACCTTGGTCTGGGGGAAAAGCGGGATCGGTTGCTCGACGCAGAGACTGCGAGGATGTTCCGCCTTGTCGACCCGATCTTCGCCGTTGAGAGGGTTTTGCTCTTGCACCCGTGTCTCCCTCTCCTCAGCAACTTCCCTCGATGGCAAATTGGGGTTTCGATTCCCATACCCATGGGAACCGGGAGGTCATTGTTTATCAACACACGGTACGCGCAGTACGTCCTGCGACAGCAACGTGGCTGTCTCGCGGAGATCGTTCACCAGACGATCCCTCCCCATGAACTCCCACCGTGGCCGCACGGTGTCGGCGGGTCGTCCGGCGGCTTTTCCTGTCGGGAGCGTTGGACGCAGCAGGTAATACCCCCTTACCCCAGAATCGTGAACCGATACCGGAGGCTCTGGCTTCTATCGTTGTGCATGGCCAGCGGCGTGTCACGTGACGGCGACCGCCTCAGTCGACTCACTTACTGAGCGGGCAGCGGACTGAGTTGGAAGCCCATTGCCGCCGCCTTCCGTTTCAGCGCCTTCAACATGTTGTCCTTCATCTTGGCCTCGTACTCTTCCATTGACTGCGTCACGTACTCCTGGCCGTACCTGAGCATCCTGTAGATCAAGCATGCCAACTTGTGCGCGGTTGCTTTAACTGCTCCGAGGCCGCCGATCCGACTGCGGATGCGGCGGTAGAACAGGCCCAACGGCGTCATCGTCCTACCCACCGACTGCGCAGCCATCCGTAACGCGATGGTCACTCGGCTGGTACCCTTCCGATTACGGTGACGTCGGTTCGTCTTGTTGCTCTCATTCTGCGGGGGACAAAGCCGTAACCAACTGGCGAAGTGCTTCTCCGTGGGGAAACGACTGACATCTACACCGATCTCGGCCAAGATCACCAGGGCCGTTCCCACGTCGATCCCCTCGATCAAGGTCAGGTCTACGCCCAAGGCCTTGAATAGTGGGCCCGTCGCCTCGAAGCCGACGTCGTTGCTCTTGCACCTGCGCTTGCGCAGGCTTGGCCGTGTGTGGTTTCTCCCCTGCCCGGTTGGGGAACTTCGCCAGTTCTGCTTGGATCTGTTGGTCGCACTCAGCGATCTGGCGATGATGAAACTGGTACAGCTCGTATGCCTGCCGAAGCTCGAAGAGATGTTCAGCTCGCCATGTTCCGTCCAGGGCAAGAGCGATCTGCTCCTGGCTGCGATGGCATTGTGGATGACGCAGTTTAGCCAGCTCGTTGGGGTCGCGTTGCCCCTCCAGGATGGCACTGATGATCAACATGCCGGTAAGCCCCGTGATGTTGCTGACGACCTCCGTCAGTTTGACGTTCATCTGCTCCATGGCCTTCTGCATGTGCTGGACATGATGCGCGGCGTAGCGGATCTGCATCTGACGCAGCCGCCAGTAGGCACGCACCGCGAGCACGAAATCGGGAGGCCGGAACGACGCGCGCAAGAGACCGTAGGAATGCAAGCGTTGAATCCACTGGACGTCCAGCACGTCGGTCTTCGGCCGCGCACCGCAACGTGAAAGCTGCCCTGGTTCCACCAGATGGACCTCGAAACGCTCTGATTCGAGGAGTTCAAACAGGGCAATCCAGTAGACTCCGGTGGACTCCAAAGCAATCGTCTTGATACGACACTTCTTCAACCATGCGACGATCTCGTGAAGGTCGGCGGTGTTGGCACCGAACTGGCGGACTGGGTCGGCATCACGGTCCGCCGGGACGCAGACCATATGCATGTTGGAATGAACGTCGATTCCGGCCGCGTCCGGATTGATGACATCAGCGCCGCCGCCGAAGCGGGGACGGGAACGGGAAATGACCGCTCACTTGACTTGCCCGGCTTGGCAGGCTTCTTCGGCTCTTGGTTTGGGACGACCATGGATGTCTCCGGTTGGACGATACGGATCGTGTAAGAACAAGGTGCCGCGTGCCAAGAGGGGTATCGAGGACGTTTGAAGTCTCCCCAACGGGATCAGTACCACGACGGGAGGACCCGACATGGCAAGTCACCAAAGAAAAGGTCGAAGCCTCTCGGGCCAAGCTTCGCTGCGGGCAAGGAGCACCAAAGGCAATACGGCCGCAGACACGCGTCACCAGACTCCAGAATGAAGCCAAACGGCACTCAGAGCCAGATCTCCCGAACCAAAGTTCACGGGACGCGAGGGTGCCGCCGAAGGCGGCACGATAGGTTTCGCTGGCGCGGTCGTTCCAGGAGGTCGACGCCAGTTACGTGCAATACAAGACATCTGTCAGGCGAAACCATTGTGCAGTAGAGCGGCTGGAGAGGCAGCGATCACTTTACGCGGAGGGGCATACCACTGTCGATCGCGTCATGGATGCGCTTCGGGAAACCGTTGAGACGGCAGCGGAGAAGGCTCATTTCGAGTCACTCTACGTTATCGCACTGGCCGGCCTGGAAAAGGCAGCGGGAACCTTGCTTGAGGATCGGGGGATCGTCGTGGGTGATCAGCCGGTTGCGATCGCCGACGAGACGGCCGCCTTGGTAGAAGACCGCTCAATGAGACTCTTCAGCCCGAAAACTGAAACTGAACCGACGCGGAACTCGGTCGTGAATCAATGGGTCAAGCCGACATCGAACGACGAGGGAATGCAACTGGAGAAAAATGAAGCTTGGCTGTTGATCTCGTCCAAACAACGTGACGTCGAAAACGTCCTCGACGTGCGAACAGATCCTTGAGGAAGGCCATCTACAAGAGATCGAGAATCGTGGTAACGAAGGTGCACCGTCGCAGGCAGGAACAAGTCGACCGAATCGGACTTGCCATCCCTGCGGACCACCTACGCTCCGCTCAACCCCGGGTGAACCCACTCGTGGCTGCCATCGGCCCATGTCTCGCGTTTCCAGATCGGCGCGATTTGCTTCAGAGTGTCAATCAGCCAGCGGCAGGCTTCAAAAGCTTCGTTGCGGTGCGGGCAGCTCACGGCGACCACCACGCTGACCTCGCCCAGGTCGAGATGACCAACCCGATGAACAATCGCAACGTCGATGATCGGCCAGCGGTGGCGGGCCTCGGATTCGAGATCGGCCAGCTTCTTCAATGCCATCTCGGGATAGGCCTCGTAATCCAGTGCCACGGTCTGCCTGTCGCCGGTCATCTCGCGGACCGTGCCCAGGAACGTGCAGACCGCACCGGCGCGATTGGAACGAACCCGCTCGGTCAGTTCTGCGTGGTCGATCGGGGCTTCGGTGATATCGATCATCGATAATTCCTCATGGGCGCCAGCCTCCGCTGACCGGAGGAATGATCGCAACCTGGGCGCCAGGCAAGATCAGCGTGGCGTCGGTTGCGTATTCGGAATCCACGGCGATCGAGACCTTCGGTGCCAGCGCAGCGAGCTCGGGGTGTTGCAGGGCGAGGATGAGCCTGAGATCACCGACGGTCGCCGGCAAGGGCAGGTCGATCTCGATAGCCGCACGTCCCGCCCGCTCCCTGGCCACGGCAAAAAGGCGGACTGTTAATCCGGACCTGAACCGCTGCCGCCACCGCTCGAGATCTCTTGGCGTGTTCAGCTCGTCAGCAAGCTCAGGGTGGGCAACTTCGATCTCGACGACACGCTCGGGGTGGGCCGACAGCAGAGCGTTGATTCCCTGATCTCTCGGTAGTTGCGGGATCTGCCGGGCGAGGTCCCAGGGCAGAACAATCGGATGAACGCGGTGTCCCGCTGTCCGTGGAACGACAATAGAGTCGGGTTCCCTTGCCGATCGCTCCAGAATCTGCCGGACGATCTCCGAGGTGATGCCTGGACTGTCTCCGGGTGTCAGTGCGAACCGGCTGGGCGGGCCCTCGCGGCTGAGCTGTTCGATGGCGATCTCGGCCGACTCGCGCATCTCGGCGGGCCGCTGGGCGGGCGTGATGACATCGGCCCCGGCCTGCCTGGCGGCTTCAGCGATGGGCGGTCCTTCGGGTGCCTGAGCTGGTGGAGTGACCACGAGAATCGGGCCGGCACCACCTGCTCGCAGCGCCATGACCACGCGGCCGATCAACGGCTGGCCGTCAAACGGCAAGAGCATCTTGGACTGGCCCATCCGCCGGCTCTCCCCGGCGGCCGGCACGATGGCGGGAATGGTGATAGCGCTCATGACAGGCTCGCGACGCTTGGCCGGGTCGCCTGACCCCTGGGGCCAAGGCTACGGCGGGCGATCAGTTCGGCCACGATGCTGATGGCGATCTCGGGCACGGTTTGCGACCCGATGTCCAGCCCGACGGGTGCGGCCACTCGAGCCAGGTCGGCATCAGCGATGCCGGCGTCAAGCAGGCTCTCGAAAATCAGCTTGATCTTCCGCCTGCTGCCGATCAGGCCGACGTACGGAGCCGGCGTGGGCGCCAGGTGATACAGGGCTTCCTGGTCGTGCCCATGGCCGCGGGTTACGATCAACGCGTAAGTATGGGGTGTGACGTCAAGGGAAGCCAGCACCTCCTCGATCGGTCCCACAAGGATCTGCTGGGCGGTCGGGAATCGCTCAGGATTGGCGTACAGGCTGCGGTCATCGACCACCCAGACATCAAAATCGGCTTCCGCCGCAAGCCTGGCCACGGCTTGCCCGACGTGCCCCGCCCCGACGATCACCAGCCGGACCCGAGGCACTGTCGCCATCCACGCCACACCCTTGCGGACTTCCGGCCTGGGACGGTCCAGCAGAGGCAGAACTCCCTCAGAGATAGCCGCTGGCACGGGACCGGCCGGCCAGCTGTCCCTGATGAGCCCATCGGGTCCGAAAAGAAATCGGCGGCCGGTCGCGATTCCCTTATTCTTGCCTCCGGTCTCGCTTTCGCTCTCGACTCGCTCGGGGTTGACAATCACGGCTTCGGTGAACCCCTCTCCGGCTTCGAGCAGGCCGTGGAGGGTGCGGAAGTACGGCAGCGGGCCCGCTCCGCGGAGGGCCTCGATGGCAATGACCATCTTTCCCCCGCAGATCAGCCCGTCGGCCCAGGCGTAATCGTGGTCCAGCACGAATGACCGCAAGCTTGTTCCCACGTTGTTGATCTGACGGATGGCAAACTGCTTGACCTCGTTCTCGACGCACCCGCCGCCCAGCGTTCCGGTCTGGCCGCCCGCCGGGATCGACGACCATGACTGCACCGGCCTTCTGGGGCGTTGAGCCCTTCGTCTCCACGACCTGGCAGAAGATCCGCTCGTGTCCCGCTTCCAGGGCTTCGATCAGTGTCTGTAGGACGTTGCGCATATTTCTCGGTATTCCGGACTGGCCAGAGGACGGATTCCGCAAGTCAGAGCCAGGTGATTCCACTTCAGGTCCAGGGTATCGCGGGGAAGCGGCCTCGGCAATCTCCTCAGAAATCACGGATGACTCTTAAACGCAAAAAAATGTTGTCGGGCCTTCTCCCTTCCCTGGACACTCGGTGGTTCCTCGCCACGGCATCGCCCTGGGCGGCCACTGCCTCGCATTCTCGGCGAGCGGACAATCCCCTGCGTTCTCAAGCGCTGGAACCAAACCGGCGAGCCCATGCACTGCGCCACCAGCGGGCGGCTCTCGCAGGGTTCCACTCGGTCGCACAGGCGCACTCGGCGAGCGCTCGATCCAGGTGCTCGGCATCCGGAAACCGGCTGTCCGGGTCTTTGGCCAGACAGCGCAAGACGACCTGCTCCAGGTCGTTGGGGATATCGGATTGAAGCTGCGATGGGGGTATCACGGGATCGCGAACCTGCGCGATGATGATCCCGATGCGATCGGTGTCGTCAAAGGGCGGTCGCCCTGTCAACAGGTAATAGGCAACCGCGCCCAGCGAGTAAATGTCGCTCCGCTCGTCCAGTTCCCGACTGCCCCGCGCCTGCTCGGGTGACATGAAATGCGGCGTGCCCACGATTTTATCCTCGCCGCTCAGGTCGGCCGCAGCCGGTGTCGCCGGGGGCTGAACCAGCCCAAAATCCAGGAGCTTGGCCACGTCGTCCATCCCCCCGCGCCGGGCGGCGATAATATTCGACGGTTTGACGTCCCGGTGGATCAGCCCCGCCCCATGTGCCTCGCGAAGAGCCATGCAAACCTGCCGCAGCAGGTGCACGGCTCGACCGGGCGGCACGGGGCCGTGCCGCTCCACCAGCTCTGCCAGGTTCAAGCCAGGCAAGTACTCCATCACATAGTAATACGTCCCCTTCTCAGTCCGGCCATAGTCGTAGATTTCGACGGTGTTGGGATGGGAAAGTGTGGCGGTGAGCCGGACCTCGCGCTCGAACCGCTCCAGGGCCTTCGGGTCGGCAACATGATTCGCCCTGATCAGCTTGATGGCGCAGGGACGCTTCAATAGCTGGTGTTCGGCCAGGTAGACCTCTCCCATGCCTCCGCAGCCGATCTTGCGGCGGAGGTGATACTGGCCCAGTTGTCGGGCCTCGGCAACCTGTCGCCGCAGCAAGTAGATGGTGCGGGCGCCGAAGGTGGAGCCCACGGCCAGGATCAGCAAGACCATGGCATCGAAACTGTAAAGCAAAAGGCGAGGCGTATCGCCCTTCCTCCACCCGCGACCGAGCCAACCCATCACCTCAGGTTGGCGCAGGCCCAGGACCACCAGCGTGACGAAGGGCAGGAGCGCGAGCGGCACGACCACGAGGGCGGCTCGTCGCCAGTTCTTGGGAACGTAGAGCCCATAGGTGAGGATCAGGATCGAGGTGAACAGCACGCAGTTCTTCATGGTCAACTGGGCCATCATCGTGTCGTCCCGGACAGAATACATGAGCATCAGTTGGTACTGGACGAACGTGCCCAAGCTTGCGAGCATTGCGACCATTACCAGCTCAACAACTCTCAGTCCATTGAGCGAAATCGGCCGCCGGCTCGCGAGCAGAGCGACGATGCCCCCCAGTGCCACGATGACAATCGCGTTCATGCCGAGGATTGGGGTTGTCAGAGCGTCATCCCCGAGGACGACATGGGTCCAGAAGATGGTCATCGTCAGGATCACGATGTAGATCACCGGCAGTTCGAGGAGCCGGGCACGCACCACCGAACCGGTTTCCGACGCGTGACTCGAGCCGCTGCCCGCCGCGATCGCCGCCTTGGGGAAAAAGCAGTCGTTATCGTTGATCGCAATGGCCGCGGGCTGGTCCGCGAGATCGCTACTGTTTGATTGATGGAGATCCTTCCCCCGGGGCCAACTGCTTGTCCCTTCCAACGACCCGACCCCCGGTCCGGGCGGCGTCACAAACTCATCTGGCGCTGCCTGCTCGCCGTCGGTCAGGAGGCGGCTGACCTCGGCCCAGAGCTTCTGGTCGTTGCCGCAGGCGCTTCGTAGCCAGGCCGATCGCTCGGCCGGCTCCAGCTCCGCCACGGCCGCGAACAAATCATCAATCTGGCGCGAGACTTCAGGTGTCATTCGTCCCCCTCATCACGCCTCCGATCCAAGAAACCACGGAGGACCTCACCGTCATTATTCGCGGAACTCCTGGAGAGGCAAGGTGGTGCGCTCCATCACGCTGTCTGGGTCGGAGCCAGATGATTGACTCGCTCCTGTGCTTCACAGAATCAATTTTCGTCACACAGGAGCAGGTGAGCGTCTTCCAGACATCTCACTCGCATCCCCGTAGCCAGTAGTTTCCACGAAAAACTGTATTAATTCTGAACGGGTGTACCGTATTGAAATGCAGCGTCTCCTGGTCGGAACCTGCCAGGTGGTGAGAAAACCGCAACTGGCCCCGGCACAGGAGACGCATGATGACCGAAGCTAAGCTCACTTGGTCCATCTGGCAAGCCCTGCTCAACGCCTTTGCGTGGGCCTTTACTCGCCGCGGCTTCCATCGCTTCGCCGAGTGGATCACCGCCATGGCAATCAACGTCGAGGAACACACCATCACCCAGTCGGTCCTGGCCCTGGAGCGGGCCGCCGACTGGAAGGCTTTGGAATCCTTCGCCGAATACGGCGCCTGGCACGACAACCGCGTCACTCAGGGCCTCACTCATCTGATCGCGACCGCCCCGGGCTGGGACTGGCATGGCTACCATATCTCGGCCGTCGATGACACCAAGGTCCATCGCTCCAGTTCCCACGTCTGGGGTACCTGCACCTTCCACGAGTACACCGCGCGCTGTCCCAATCGGGCCACCACGGTTCGCGCCCACAACTGGGTCGTCCTCGGCTCGTTGCTTCACGAACCCGAGAAGCCCGCTTGGTTCCTGCCGATCTCCGGTCGGCTTTACTTCCGCAAGTCGCAGTTGCCGGTCGGGCCCGACGGCATCGTGAAGTTCCGGACCAAGTGCGAGTTGGCCGTCGAACTGCTCCGCGAGCAGGCCGCATAACCAAGGGCAAGCAGCTGGCCGTTTTCGATGGCGGCTACGCCTTGAGGAGCGTGGTCCGGCCACTGGTACTGCCTGAAGTTGGAGCTCCCCGGATCGAGTTCCTCACCCGGTTGCGGTGCGACGCTCGGCTGTTTGCCTTGCCCCTGCCCGCCGAGCAGCGGCCCAAGGGGAAGCGGGGACCAAAGCCTCACTGGGGTCCGCACCTGGAGCCGCCTCGCCGGGCCAGTGGGTGGAAAGCGAAGTGGCAACTCGGGACCGCCTTCGTCTACGGACGGCAGCGGACAATCCGATGGAAGGAGATCGACTGCCTGTGGCGGGTCTTGGGCTGGGAGGTGCCGGTCAAAGCGATCGTTGCCTTCGTCGAGGGGTACAAAGAACGGTTCACCCTGGTGACCTCGGCGATCGAGCTGACAGGGCTGCAGATGGTGGAACTGTTCGCGGCTCGGTTTCGGCAAGAGGACGGCTTCCGCGATCTGAAGCAGCGGCTGGGCTGGGAGGAGTGCCGGGCGTGGACCAAGAACCCGATCGAGCGGACCAGCCAGGCGCAGTGGGTGACGATGAGCCTGCTACGGTTGTTGCAATTCCGGCTGACGGCGTCTGGGAAGGAGGGCTGGTGGTTCCGGCCACCGTGGAACAAGAAGAAGGATCATCCCAGTGTGTTGGACGGGCTGCGGCTGATGCGGCGACATCGGGTGCAAATTCAGCGATTTCTCTCGAAGTGGGCAAGAAGTGAGGGAATTCGCAAGGGAGACGCGGCATGAACGGGGTGTAAGAGGGTGCTCAGCGGGCATCGAGAGGTGCTCCCGCAGCTGGTGGAGGAGCGAAAAACGCTCGGTGGCGAAGCGGGGCCACGAGAGCCACGGGGCTGGTCTGCGCAGAGACACGATTGTGCGGTTTTTCGTGGAAACTACTGACTATCCCGCAAATGCCAATTGCTCCCCAACACCATCCTTTTTCTGCCCAGAACGGAAGTCTGCCGCGACTTTCAATCACGCCATTGACCGCAAGATACACTGCACCGCACCCACCGCCGACCATGAGCAGACCGATGATGAACCCGGCTATGACGTTCTCGAGTGCAGGTTTGAACACTCTCCGGATTTTGCCGAGTTCCTGGACCGTCATATTTCAGAATTCCCCGCATCGGAAGGTCCGCCGCGAATAGCCGCTTCGAAGCCATACTACCGCACCTGCCCCGGGTCACCTTCACAAGCTCGGTATTTCGGAATCGTGGATGACCGGCCCGCGTCAGGTGCGGTGCCCAACTCTTCGATGCCATCTTAGTCGACCCAATCCCCGCCCGCTACTCGCAATCCTGCCCCGGGGTGCCGGAGAAATCGGTGTTAGTCTCGCATGGGGCGTTGCGGCACCCGATCTATTTCCGAGGGGGCTAGATGGGCTAGATGGGGCCATCCACATTTTCGCGGTAGCTCGGGGCTAGATGGGGGGCTAGATGGGCTAGATGGGGCCATCCACATTTTGGGCTAGATGGGGCCATCCACATTTTCGCGGTAGCTCGGGAGCGAGATTATCTCGGTTGGGCCCAAGCAATGTGGGTGGCCCTTGTCTTGCTTGTCTTGTCGGGTCCAAGCAATGTGGGTGGCCCCTGGTATGTGGTTTCCTTGAGAGAATTTCTTCTTCTCTCTGCACCATCCGGACTACTCTGCGGCAATTGGGACTTTTCCAGTCCCTTGTCCAGGAGGTGTTCGCATGGCTACCAAATTCAAGTCAAGAGCTCGTCGCTCGCGTGGCTATCTCACGATTGTCAAGCCTTCCGGCTCGCTCCACCCGCGGGTTCAGAAGGTCGGTCCCGAGCACTTCGGTATCGTGGCCGTGGATTGTGCCAAGGCTCGCTCCAAGTGGATGCTCGCCGATTTCTACGGAGGCATCCTCGTTCCACCCACCGTGGTCGAACACAACAAGCAGGGCTTCGACTCAATGATCGCCGAGATCCGCGGCGCGATCGAAAGTCGCGGCCTTGGAGATCTGCTCGTCGCCATCGAGCGCACGGGCATCTATCATCTTCCAGTTAAACGTGTGTGCGTATCAAATGACTTTGACACGCGAATTGTCCACCCACTGACCACCAAGCAATACCGCCTGCCCGCCGATCCGGGAAACAAAACCGACGACACCGACCTCTTCGCCATTCATCGCGCCACCACCAACGGCTTCGGTCTCATCGAGTTGCCCCTCGATGAGGTTCACGGGCCACTCCAGTTGCTGGAGCGATACCGGCGGAATCTGGTACGCAAGAACGCCTCACTGCGCAATCAGATTATTGCGCTTCTTGATGTTCTTTTGCCGGGGTATACCGGTCTCTTCGACGACGTTTTCAACAACCAGGCAGCCATCACCATCGCCCGCAGTGTGCAGTCGGCCTCGAAGGTTCGCGAACTGGGCAGCGAAGGACTGGCCCAGATCCTCAAGGCGTTGAATGTGCGCTATCAACGCCGCACCCTGAACAAAATCCTGGACTGGGCCAATGGGATCGAGAATACCACAGAGTATTCTCAGATGTACCATACAATAATGGTACATCTTGACGATGAGCGGTGCGGCCGACTTCAGCATATCGCCAAGCTGGAGCAGGAAATGGCCGGATTCCTGGCGCGCACCGCATACGTGGTGCTCTTGAGCATTCCCGGAATCAGCATCGTGACGGCCGCCGAATTCGCTGGCGAGATGGGTCCGATCGCCAATTACGCAAATGATCAGGCAATTACCGGTCGCGCCGGGATCTATCCCTCCCGCTACCAGAGCGACAAGGTCGACCGCAGCGACGGTCCGCTGGTGCGCCGCGCCAACCGCAAGCTGCGCACCGTGATCATGATGATCGCCGATAATCTGCTGAGCTGTAACCGGTTCTTCAAAGCCCTCAAGGTGCCCTGGATGGCCGCGGGGATGAGACAACAGGCCATGTGCGTCCGCGTCGCCAAGCGGTTCTGTCGAATCGCCTATCAGATGGTTGCCGGCAGCCAGGTGTTCCGGCACCCCAGTTGCCAGAAGCGTGACGCGATCCTCCGCAAGCTGTCGCTCTTCCACGCCGAGCACGGCAGCTCGATGGCTCAGGTCATGGCCGATCTACAAGCGGCCGCGGACCACATTCCCAAGAGCGAGCACGCCTCGGAGGCCAAGAGCCTCTACGAGGAGTTGCAACCGAGTCCCCGCCGAGAGCAATGCGGGCCGCGCCGGCTGGGGGAGATTTTGCCCGTAGTCTTGGCGAAGCTGGGGGTGAATCCTGTAGACTTGAGTGTGAAGGGGGAGAACGACCTCACGTGACCGCACGGGCCGAGGAGCCGAATAACGCCTGGTGTCCCCGTGGCACTCGATGCCTTTGACTAAAGCGTGGCGCTCTGTCGGATCACCAACGCCTGATACGGCGGCGTGGGGTCACTCCCCTGATGTACCAGTATGGCGAGATGTGATCCATTGTTTATGACAGAAGTGGCACACTTGGCCCTGTCGTTGCCTGGTCAAATGTATCCCACGAACTCGCAGTAGTGCGAGCATGGATGTGGTGCGCGCTCACGTTCCCGTCCCAAAACCCGCATGGCGGTCTGTCGGGTCAAGCAATGTGGGTGGCCCTTGTCGGGTCTCTTGTCGGGTCTTGTCGTCCTTTGAGTCTCGGCGAGAGGGCCGTCGGTGACCGTGACCTTGCCGCTGGCAGCTTTGTGCATGCGAACGCCTGTGGTGCCAGAGTGCATGCCCTCGCATTCGAGCAGTCATCCCGCCTTCATGCCCTCTACTATGAGCTTGCGCATGGACGCCATCTCGGCCTCTGTCGGCAGGCGATTCGTTGGGTTGTGCGTTAAAATGCTGATGAAACGCATGTCTATTCTCCTTGTTTGAGGCGAGGCCGACTGCACTGGGCCGGGGAGGAGAGCGTGATCAAGCAGGGACGTACGTCAGCCTAACCGCATCCTCGCCGATGGGATCGGCGGCGATAAGTCGGAGGGGCGGCCTGGCACCGGCGAAGTACGGCTTGCCGCCACCAAGCACAAACGGGCAGAAGTAGAGACGATACTCGTCGATTAGACCGAGGTCGGTGAGGCACCCCGCGAGTTCGGGCCCGGCGACGTCGATCTCGCCCTCGACTTCCGCCTTCAGCCGGCGCACGAACGCTTCGACTTCGCCAGCCACGAGCGTAGCGTTCGCGCCAACCGACTTGAGCGATCGTGACACGACCCATTTCGGCTGCGCCCGCCACGCCGCCGCGAAGTCGTGCTCGACCACCTCCCAGTCCGGCTGATCCTCGTCCCAGTAACGCATCACTTCGTACATGCGACGACCGTACAAACTGCCGGCCAGACCGCGGACGTGATCGTTGAAATGACGATGCAGCGAAACATCGGGCGGCGGCAATTCCAGCCCGCCCGCAAGGCCAGCGACGTAGCCGTCCGATCCAGGCCCTCCCGCGACGCCCGCGACGTAGCCGTCGAGCGATTGCATCATTCCGAATACGAGCTTTCCCATTCCCTCACACCTCCGCATAGGTCTCCCGCAGGGTCGCTGACAATGCTGCCTTTAAGTAATGGTCTACGGGCGGGCCAATTGCCCTGCATTCACTCGCTAGTCGAACGGCTGGTCCGGACTTCGACAGATCGTCGAAAAAATCTTCCGGCCGGGTTCGCCTTGCCTGAACAGGCAACAGGATTTGAACTGGCCATGTTACTACGTCGAGAGACGTTGTGCCGAGTTGTGCTACAAATAGCGAAAACTCAGCTTTGCGATTGAACCAGGTAATACCCCAAAAAGAGCCACAAAACAACGATGCAAGGAGAATGGTCGGGGCGACGGGAATTGAACTCACCAAGTGATTGTGAGAGAGGTCGGAGGTCTGCTCTGCGGCCGAGCGAGCATTGAAGCACGTTCGGTCGTCAGTACGAGATAAACCCACGGCCTCTGGCCGTGCGGCCCTGGGAGGCTCTGCCGGTCCGGGGTGCTGCTAGCCCGCGAAGAGTGGATGGCCCCAGCTAGCCCGAAAAGTGGATGGCCCCAGCTAGCCCCCCAGCTAGCCCCCAGCTAGCCCGCCCCATCTAGCCCGGCGCTTCTGTAGGAGGAGACGATCATCCCACTCGAATGCCAGCCTGTGACCAAGGCCACCGCACGTCCCAGGGCAAGTCGCCCGACGTGATCGTCGATGAGCCGCAGCGCCCGACGACTTGTGGCCGAACCTGGGGTCGCGCATAATGCCACCGATGTATCCAAGACACACTCTCCAGCCCGGAGCCCTCCGCTGATGGGAAGATTTCATCGATTTTGCACGTCAGCGGCCGTGGTCCTTTTCTCGGCCTGCACCGCTCGGGTCGCCCCCGCCGAGGAGGCTCCGGTGCTGAAAACGTTCTCCTCGATCGGCAAGGAATCCCGGGCACTCGACGGTGGCCGGGAAGCGGAACTGCTCCGTCACGACGGTAAGGGATGCCTGACCCACATGTGGTTCGGAGGCGACTGGCCCGGCTACGAGAAGACCCGAATGGGTCTACGTGGACGGGGAGAGGACGCCCTCGATAGACATGGAGATGGGCCTCGGCCATGGCGTCGGGTTCGGGGAGGCCGCAGCCCCATGGGGGGCCGCCCGGCTCGGCAAGACGGGCCACCCCAGCGGCGTCTACAACGCGTACCGGATCCCGTTCGGCTCGGGGGTCCGGGTCACGGCCCAACGGCCCGAGGGGTTGCCGGACGCCGCTTTCTGGTGGATCGTGCGGGGGACGGAGAACCTCCTCGTGACCCTGGGCGGCGTGCGGTTGCCGGACGGCGCGCGCCTCCGGCTCCACCGCCGGGATAGCTTCACGGCGAAGCCGCTGGAGGAGTTCAACCTCTGCGATGAGAAGGGCTCGGGTTCCCTGTATCAGGTGACGATCGCCGGTCGGGGGCTCCAGGACCGGGGCGACTGGACGAGCCTGAGCTTCCTGGAAGCCTGCCTGCGGGCCTACCTCGACGGCTCGACCGAGCCCGTGCTCCTCTCGTCGGGGCTGGAGGACTACTTCCTCGGGACGTACTACTTCAACCGGGGGCGTTACGCAAACGATCTTGCCGGACTGACCCACTTCGACCCCAAGGCCCGCACGTTCTCCGCGTATCGGTTCCACGACCAGGACCCGGTGTTCTTCCGGTCTGGGCTGCGGCTGACCTGCCGGTGCGGTGAGACGGAAGACGCGTCGAAAGACGGCAAGATGAAGGGGAACCCGCCCGAGACGGTCTTCTCGACTTACACCTGGGTCTACCAATGGCCGACGGTCGGGGATAACCCGGCCCGGTGATGATGCCGGCCATGCGGGGATGTAGACCGCCCGGAACGGTCCAGGTCGATCTCGGCGTCTAGACCGCCACCGCTAAC